>NZ_CP166781.1:0-3670000 GCF_059695655.1 Pseudomonas sp. LBUM1672
GTGTCAGTGGAACTTTGGCAGCAGTGCGTGGAGCTTTTGCGCGATGAGCTGCCTGCCCAACAATTCAACACTTGGATCCGTCCACTACAGGTCGAAGCCGAAGGCGACGAGTTGCGTGTCTACGCACCGAATCGTTTTGTTCTCGACTGGGTCAACGAAAAGTACCTGGGCCGCGTCCTTGAACTGCTGGATGAGCATGGCAATGGCATGGCGCCTGCGCTCTCCTTATTAATAGGCAGCAAACGCAGTTCGGCACCGCGTGCGGCACCGAATGCACCGTTGGCCGCCGCTGCTTCCCAGGCTCAATCCGCTCAAGCACCTGTCAGCGCTCCGGCACCAGTACCGACGAGCGCACCGACCAAACGTGCGACGCAAAAAATGGCCGAGGTCAATGAAGAGCCGTCTCGCGACAGCTTCGACCCCATGGCCGGCGCCAGTTCGCAACAGGCACCGGTTCGCGCCGAGCAGCGCACGGTGCAGGTTGAAGGTGCGCTCAAGCACACCAGTTACCTGAACCGGACCTTCACCTTCGAAAACTTCGTTGAGGGTAAATCCAACCAACTGGCCCGAGCTGCTGCCTGGCAGGTTGCGGATAACCCGAAGCACGGTTACAACCCGCTCTTCCTTTATGGCGGCGTCGGCCTGGGTAAGACCCACTTGATGCACGCTGTGGGTAACCACCTATTAAAGAAGAACCCGAATGCCAAGGTCGTTTACTTGCATTCGGAGCGGTTCGTGGCCGACATGGTCAAGGCGCTGCAACTGAATGCGATCAACGAGTTCAAGCGCTTCTACCGTTCGGTGGATGCGTTGTTGATCGATGACATTCAGTTCTTCGCTCGCAAAGAGCGATCCCAGGAAGAATTTTTCCATACCTTCAACGCCCTGCTTGAAGGTGGCCAGCAGGTCATTCTTACCAGTGACCGCTACCCGAAAGAAATCGAAGGCCTTGAAGAACGCCTGAAATCCCGCTTTGGCTGGGGCCTGACGGTTGCCGTCGAGCCGCCGGAGCTGGAAACCCGCGTAGCGATCCTGATGAAAAAGGCCGATCAGGCCAAAGTCGATCTGCCACACGATGCGGCGTTCTTCATTGCCCAGCGTATTCGCTCCAACGTCCGTGAGCTGGAAGGCGCGCTCAAACGCGTGATCGCCCACTCGCACTTCATGGGCCGCGACATCACCATCGAGTTGATTCGCGAATCCCTGAAAGACCTGTTGGCGCTGCAAGACAAACTGGTCTCTGTGGATAACATTCAGCGCACGGTCGCCGAGTACTACAAGATCAAGATCTCCGATCTGCTGTCCAAGCGGCGTTCACGCTCGGTCGCACGTCCGCGTCAGGTTGCAATGGCGTTGTCCAAAGAGTTGACTAACCACAGCCTGCCGGAAATCGGCGATGTGTTTGGTGGCCGTGACCACACCACCGTTTTGCACGCCTGCCGCAAGATCAACGAACTTAAGGAATCCGACGCGGACATCCGCGAGGACTACAAGAACCTGCTGCGTACACTGACCACTTGATGAACACCAGCGCAGCTTATTAAGGCAAGGGACTAGACCATGCATTTCACCATTCAACGCGAAGCCCTGTTGAAACCCCTGCAACTGGTCGCAGGCGTCGTCGAGCGCCGACAGACCTTGCCGGTGCTCTCCAACGTGCTGCTGGTTGTCGAAGGCCAGCAATTGTCGCTGACCGGTACCGACCTGGAAGTCGAGCTGGTCGGTCGTGTGCAACTCGAAGAGCCCGCGGACCCGGGTTCCATCACTGTGCCTGCGCGCAAGCTGATGGACATCTGCAAGAGCTTGCCGAACGACGCGCTGATCGACATAAAGGTCGATGAGCAGAAGCTTGTGGTGAAGGCCGGCCGTAGCCGCTTCACCCTGTCGACCCTGCCAGCCAACGATTTCCCGACTGTTGAAGAAGGCCCTGGCTCGCTGACGTGCAGCCTGGAGCAGAGCAAACTGCGCCGTCTGATCGAACGCACCAGCTTCGCCATGGCCCAACAGGACGTGCGTTATTACCTGAACGGTATGCTGCTGGAGGTTTCTGAAGGCATCATCCGCGCCGTGGCCACTGATGGTCACCGTCTGGCGATGTGCTCGATGAAGGCCGATATAGGCCAGCCGGATCGCCATCAGGTGATCGTGCCGCGCAAGGGGATTCTTGAGCTAGCGCGCCTGCTGACCGAGCCGGACGGCATCGTCAGCATCGTGCTGGGCCAACACCATATCCGCGCGACTACCGGCGAATTCACCTTCACCTCGAAACTGGTCGACGGCAAATTCCCGGACTACGAGCGTGTCCTGCCAAAAGGTGGTGACAAGCTGGTACTCGGCGACCGCCAGGCCCTGCGTGAGGCGTTCAGCCGTACCGCGATTCTGTCCAACGAGAAGTACCGCGGCATCCGTCTGCAATTGGCCAACGGTCAGCTGAAGATCCAGGCAAACAACCCGGAGCAGGAAGAAGCTGAAGAAGAAGTGGGCGTTGAGTACAACGGCGGCAATCTGGAAATCGGCTTCAACGTGAGCTATCTGCTCGACGTGCTGGGCGTGATGACCACCGAGCAGGTTCGCCTGATCCTGTCCGACTCCAACAGCAGTGCGCTGGTGCAAGAGTCCGACAACGACGACTCGGCCTACGTCGTTATGCCGATGCGTCTGTAATCATGCCCAGCAGAAGCTAGATGTCCTTAAGTCGCGTCTCGGTCACCGCGGTGCGCAATCTGCACCCGGTGACCTTCTCCCCCTCCCCCCGAATCAATATTCTTTACGGCGCCAACGGCAGCGGCAAAACCAGTGTTCTGGAAGCCATTCACCTGCTGGGGCTTGCCCGTTCGTTTCGTAGCAGCCGGTTGTTGCCCGTCATTCAGTACGAGCAATTGGCGTGCACGGTGTTTGGGCAAGTTGAATTGGCCGAGGGTGGCCACAGCGCTTTGGGGATATCTCGCGACCGCCAGGGTGAATTCCAGATTCGCATCGACGGCCAGAATGCCCGCAGTGCGGCACAGCTGGCAGAGATCCTGCCACTCCAGTTGATTAACCCGGACAGCTTCCGGCTTTTGGAGGGGGCGCCGAAGATTCGGAGACAGTTTCTCGACTGGGGCGTGTTCCACGTGGAACCGCGATTCATGTCCACTTGGCAGCGCTTGCAGAAGGCCCTGCGCCAGAGAAACTCTTGGCTGCGGCATGGTACACTTGACGCCGTTTCGCAAGCGGTTTGGGACAGGGAACTGTGCCAGGCCAGCGCTGAAATAGATGAATACCGCCGCGCTTACATCAAAGCCTTGAAACCAGTCTTTGAACAGACCCTGAGCGAACTGGTTGAGCTTGAGGGTTTGACGCTCAGCTATTACCGCGGTTGGGACAAGGACCGGGAGTTGAGTGCAGTGCTCGCCGGGTCCCTTCAGCGGGATCAGCAAATGGGTCATACCCAGGCCGGACCACAACGTGCTGATTTGCGTCTTAGATTGGGCGCACATAACGCCGCGGACATCTTGTCCCGTGGTCAGCAGAAGTTGGTGGTCTGTGCATTGCGGATTGCCCAGGGGCACCTGGTGAGCCAGGCCCGACGCGGCCAGTGTATTTATCTGGTGGATGACCTGCCGTCTGAACTGGACGAGCACCACCGTCGCGCGCTTTGCCGCTTGCTGGAAGACTTACGCTGCCAGGTGTTTATCACCTGTGTAGATCACGAATTATTGAGGGAAGGCTGGCAGACGGAAACGCCAGTCGCTCTGTTCCACGTGGAACAGGGCCGTATCACCCAGACCCACGACCATCGGGAGTGAAGGCATTGAGCGAAGAAAATACGAATACCTACGACTCAACGAGCATTAAGGTGCTGAAAGGCCTGGATGCCGTCCGTAAACGTCCCGGTATGTACATTGGTGACACCGACGATGGTAGCGGTCTGCACCACATGGTCTTCGAGGTAGTCGACAACTCCATCGATGAAGCGCTCGCCGGCCATTGCGACGACATTAGCATCATCATCCACCCGGATGAGTCCATCACCGTTCGCGACAACGGCCGTGGCATCCCGGTAGACGTGCACAAAGAAGAAGGCGTTTCGGCAGCCGAGGTCATCATGACCGTGCTGCACGCCGGCGGTAAGTTCGACGACAACTCCTACAAAGTATCCGGCGGTTTGCACGGTGTAGGTGTCTCGGTGGTCAACGCCCTGTCTGAAGAGCTTGTTCTCACGGTGCGCCGCAGTGGCAAGATCTGGGAACAGACTTACATTCACGGTGTTCCTAAAGAACCGATGAAAATTGTCGGTGAAAGCGAAACCACCGGTACCCAGATTCACTTCAAACCGTCCGACCTCACCTTCAAGAACATCCACTTCAGCTGGGACATCCTGGCCAAGCGGATTCGTGAACTGTCCTTCCTCAACTCCGGTGTCGGTATCGTCCTCAAGGATGAACGCAGCGGCAAGGAAGAGCTGTTCAAGTACGAAGGCGGCCTGCGTGCATTCGTTGAATACCTGAACACCAACAAGACTCCGGTCAACCAGGTGTTCCACTTCAACATCCAGCGTGAAGACGGCATCGGCGTGGAAATCGCCCTGCAGTGGAACGACAGCTTCAACGAGAACCTGTTGTGCTTCACCAACAACATTCCACAGCGCGACGGCGGTACTCACCTGGTGGGTTTCCGTTCCGCACTGACGCGTAACCTGAACACCTACATCGAAGCAGAAGGTCTGGCGAAGAAGCATAAAGTCGCCACGACCGGTGACGATGCCCGTGAAGGCCTGACCGCGATCATTTCGGTGAAAGTGCCGGATCCGAAGTTCAGCTCCCAGACCAAAGACAAGCTGGTGTCTTCCGAAGTGAAGACCGCGGTCGAACAGGAAATGGGCAAGTACTTCTCCGACTTCCTGCTGGAAAACCCGAACGAAGCCAAACTGGTCGTCGGCAAGATGATCGACGCGGCGCGTGCTCGTGAAGCGGCGCGTAAAGCCCGTGAGATGACCCGACGCAAAGGCGCACTGGATATTGCCGGCCTGCCGGGCAAACTGGCTGACTGCCAGGAAAAAGACCCTGCCCTCTCCGAACTGTACCTCGTGGAAGGTGACTCTGCTGGCGGCTCCGCCAAGCAGGGACGTAACCGCCGGACCCAGGCCATCCTGCCTCTTAAGGGCAAGATCCTGAACGTCGAGAAGGCGCGCTTCGACAAGATGATCTCTTCCCAGGAAGTGGGCACCTTGATCACCGCGCTGGGCTGCGGCATCGGCCGCGACGAATACAACATCGACAAGCTGCGCTATCACAACATCATCATCATGACCGATGCTGACGTCGACGGTTCGCACATTCGTACTCTGCTGCTGACCTTCTTCTTCCGTCAGTTGCCGGAGCTGATCGAGCGCGGCTACATCTACATCGCGCAACCGCCGCTGTACAAGGTCAAGAAAGGCAAGCAAGAGCAATACATCAAAGACGACGACGCCATGGAAGAGTACATGACGCAGTCGGCCCTGGAAGATGCGAGCCTGCACCTGAACGAAGAAGCCCCGGGTATCTCCGGTGAAGCGCTTGAGCGTCTGGTGAATGACTTCCGTCTGGTGATGAAGACCCTCAAGCGTCTGTCGCGCCTGTACCCGCAGGAACTGACCGAGCACTTCATCTACCTGCCGGCTGTCAGCCTGGAGCAATTGTCCGATCACGCAGCGATGCAGGCTTGGATGGCCCAGTACGAAGTCCGCCTGCGCACTGTAGAGAAGTCGGGCCTGGTCTACAAAGCCAGCCTGCGTGAAGACCGTGAACGTAACGTCTGGCTGCCAGAGGTCGAACTGATCTCCCACGGTCTGTCGAACTACGTCACCTTCAACCGCGATTTCTTCGGCAGCAACGATTACAAAACCGTTGTATCCCTGGGCGCTCAACTGAGCACCTTGCTGGACGACGGTGCGTACATCCAGCGTGGCGAGCGCAAGAAGCCAGTCACCGAGTTCAAGGAAGCCCTTGAATGGCTGATGGCTGAAAGCACCAAGCGTCACACCATCCAGCGATACAAAGGTCTGGGCGAAATGAACCCGGATCAGCTGTGGGAAACCACCATGGACCCAAGCCAGCGCCGGATGCTCAAAGTGACCATCGAAGACGCGATTGGCGCAGACCAGATCTTCAACACCCTGATGGGTGATGCGGTCGAACCTCGTCGTGACTTCATCGAAAGCAACGCCCTGGCGGTTTCCAACCTGGACTTCTGATCCAGCAGCGGACCTGCCAAACGAAAAAGGCCAACGCTCAGCGTTGGCCTTTTGTCATCTTTAAAAAATAATCGCAGAAACAAAAAACAGCGCAAATCGCTGGCATAAAAAAACCGGCTATATCAGCCGGTTTTTTTGCGCCCAAAAAAAACTTATGCACCATTTCCCAAATTTTATGAGTTTAAGAAATATGCATATAAATCATAAAGATACGATCATAAAACGTTAGTTTTCGATAAAACGGTACACAGGTTATCCACAGAATCTCAGACAGTCACTTGATCGTTGGCAGAGGGGGCTGCCGGAGCTGCTGGCAGCGAACCCATTTCCCGTTGCATCTGCTCGTTCCAGCTCTGTACCCGGTCATTCAGATCGGCAATGGCGCGTGGCCCAGTGCCCACGGCGTACATTGGCTCGCCGATGATGACGGTGATGACGCCTTGCTTCTTTAGCCAACCGGTTTTCGGCCAGAACTTGCCAGCATTGTGCGCAATCGGCAGCACTGGAAGCGCGGCGTTGACCGCCAACGCGGTGCCACCGCGTGAGAACTTGCCGATGGTGCCATAAGGAACGCGAGTCCCTTCGGGGAAGATCAGCACCCAGACGCCATCCTTCAGCAGCTCATCGCCTTTCTTCGCCACATGCTTGAGTGCGGCTTTAGGATTGTCGCGGTCGATGGCGATCGGTCGCAGCATGGCCATGGCCCAGCCGAAGAACGGCACATACAGCAAAGAGCGCTTGAGCACCTGGCTCAACGGCTCGAAGTAGGCGGAAAGGAAGAATGTTTCCCAAGTGCTCTGGTGGTTCGACTGAATCACGCAAGGCTGGTCAGGCACGTTCTCGGCGCCCTTCACTTCGTAGCTGATGCCCAGGAACACTTTGCTCAGCCACAAGGCGCAACGGCACCAGTACACGTTGATGAAGCGATAGCGTGCCTTGAAGGGCAGGAACGGCGCGATAAAAAAGCTCAGGCTGCACCAAAGCAAAGAGCTGGTGCCCAGCAACAGATAAAAGAGGAACGTTCTGATGGCCTGCAGTATCGACATGGTGACGTTTACCGTGCGGGCTCTGCCCGTCTATATAAAGCGCACTTCCGATCAATCCATAACCGGAACAATCGAAGCACTCTAATTGTGGATAAGTTCTGCGGCAATCGCCGCCAGATCGTCAAATATCAAGGTGCCTACCGGTAGAGTCTTGCCCAAAGTCTTTTCGCCTTTCCCGGTCTTAACTAAAACTGGCTGAGAATCGACGGCTTTTGCGGCTTCCAGGTCACCAAGACTGTCGCCGACGAACCATAAATCAGTCAGCGATACGTTGTAATGAGCGGCGATGGTTTTCAACATCCCGGGTTTTGGCTTGCGGCAATCGCAGCCGTCGTCTGGCCCGTGCGGGCAATAAACGATCAGCCCGACTTCACCGCCCTGCTCCGCCACCCGCTCGCGCAAGCGCTCGTGCATGGCGTCCAGGGTGGCGATGTCGTAATAGCCGCGAGCGATGCCCGACTGGTTGGTGGCCACCGCCACCGTCCAGCCGGCCTTGCTCAACTGCGCGATGGCTTCGATCGAACCGGGGAGCGGAATCCACTCCTCCACCGACTTGATGTAAGCGTCGGAGTCGTAGTTGATCACCCCGTCCCGATCGAGAATCAGCAGTTTCAACAGCAGCCCCTCAGCCCAGCATCGAAATGTCGGCGACGCCGAGGAACAGCCCACGCAGGCGCGCCAGTAATGCATAACGGTTGGCGCGGACCTTGGCGTCTTCAGCGTTGACCATTACTGCTTCGAAGAACGCATCCACCGGCTCGCGCAAGGCAGCCAGGCGTGCCAGCGATTCGCTGTACTGACGCGCAGCGGCCATTGGCTGCACAGCCTGGTCAGCCTGCTGGATCGCCGAGTACAGGGAGAACTCGTTGGCGTTGTCGAAGTACTTGGCTTCCACAACCGAAGGAACAGAGCCTTCGACCTTGCTCAGCAAGTTCGAAACGCGCTTGTTCACCGCGGCCAGGGCAGCGGCTTCCGGCAACTTGCGGAACGCTTCTACCGCTTGAACACGCTGATCGAAGTCCAGCGCCGAACCCGGCTTCAGGGCACGAACCGACAGGTAAGTCCCGACATCCACGCCTTCGTCTTCGTAACGGGCACGCAGACGGTCGAAGATGAACTCCAGCACCGAATCGTTCAGGCCGGCAGCCTTCACTTTGGCACCGAACGCATTCACGGCGAATGCCACGGCGTCGTTCAGGTCGAGGTCGAGCTTCTTGTCGATCAGGATACGCAATACGCCGAGTGCCGCACGGCGCAGGGCATACGGGTCTTTGCTACCGGTTGGCAGCATGCCGATACCGAAAATACCGACCAGGGTGTCGAGCTTGTCGGCGATGGCCACGGCCGCACCGGTCAGGGTGGTCGGCAGTTCAGCACCGGCACCACGCGGCATGTACTGCTCGTTCAGTGCCAGTGCGACTTCTTCCGGCTCGCCGTCGTTGAGGGCGTAGTAATAACCGGCGACGCCTTGCATCTCCGGGAACTCACCGACCATTTCGGTCGACAAGTCGCACTTGGACAGCAGGCCGGCACGGGAAGCCCAGGCTGCGTTGCCGCCAATGCGTTGCGCGATGAACGCGGCGAGTTTGGAAACGCGCTCGGCCTTGTCGTAGACGCTGCCGAGTTTTTCCTGGAACACCACGTTCTGCAGGCGCAGGTTGAAGTCTTCGAGTTTCTGCTTCTTGTCTTGCTTGAAGAAGAACTCGGCGTCGGTCAGGCGTGGGCGAACCACTTTCTCGTTACCGGCGATGATCTGCTGCGGGTCTTTGCTTTCGATGTTGGCCACGGTAATGAAACGTGGCAGCAACTTGCCGTCGGCATCCAGCAGGCAGAAGTACTTCTGGTTGTCCTGCATGGTGGTGATCAGCGCTTCTTGCGGCACATCGAGGAAGCGTTCCTCGAACGAGCACACCAGCGGCACCGGCCATTCAACCAGCGCGGTCACTTCGTCGAGCAAGGCTGGAGGAACGATGGCAGTACCTTCCTGCATCGTCGCCAGTTCTTCGGTGCGCTTGCTGATCAGCTCGCGACGCTCGTTGGCATCGGCCAGTACATAGGCGGCACGCAGGTCGCTCAGGTAATTGGCCGGCGAAGTGATACGCACGCTTTCCGGGTGGTGGAAGCGGTGACCACGGGAATCACGACCGGACTTCTGGGCGAGGATCGTGCAATCGATGACTTGGTCACCGAGCAGCATTACCAGCCATTGGGTCGGACGAACGAATTCTTCCTTGCGAGCACCCCAGCGCATGCGCTTGGGGATCGGCAGGTCGTTCAGCGAGTCTTCAACGATGGTCGGCAGCAGGCTCGCGGTCGGCTTGCCGGCGATGCTTTGGCTGTAACGCAGTTTCGGACCGCTTTGATCGATTTCGCTCAGGTCGACGCCGCACTTCTTGGCGAAACCCAGTGCTGCTTGAGTCGGGTTGCCTTCGGCATCGAACGCGGCCTGACGTGGCGGGCCGTCGAGGTTGATGCTGCGATCAGGTTGCTGAGTAGCCAGCGAAGTGATCAGCACCGCCAGGCGACGTGGCGCGGCGTAGACGGTTTTGGTCTCGTAGTTCAGGCCAGCGGCTTGCAGGCCCTTGTCGATACCAGCCAGAAATGCGTCGGCCAAAGTGTTCAGGGCTTTGGGTGGCAGTTCTTCGGTGCCCAGTTCAACCAGAAAATCTTGAGCACTCATTGTGCAGCCTCCAGCTTGGCCAGTACTTCGTCACGCAGGTCCGGGGTCGCCATCGGGAAGCCCAGCTTGGCGCGGGCCAGCAGGTAGGCTTGCGCAACGGAACGCGCCAGGGTGCGCACACGCAGGATGTATTGCTGACGCGCAGTCACCGAAATCGCCCGGCGCGCATCCAGCAGGTTGAACGTATGGGAGGCCTTCAACACCATTTCGTAGCTTGGCAACGGCAGTGGCTGGTCGAGCTCGATCAGGCGCTTGGCTTCGCTTTCGTAGAAATCGAACAGCTCGAACAGCTTCTCGACGTTGGCGTGTTCGAAGTTGTAGGTCGACTGCTCCACTTCGTTCTGGTGGAACACGTCGCCGTAGGTCACCTTGCCGAACGGACCGTCAGCCCAGACCAGGTCGTAGACCGAGTCCACGCCTTGCAGGTACATGGCCAGACGCTCGAGACCGTAAGTGATCTCGCCGGTCACCGGGTAGCACTCGATGCCGCCCGCTTGCTGGAAGTAAGTGAACTGCGTCACTTCCATGCCGTTGAGCCAGACTTCCCAGCCCAGACCCCAGGCGCCCAGTGTCGGCGATTCCCAGTTGTCTTCGACGAAGCGAATGTCGTGGACCAGCGGGTCCAGGCCGACATGCTTGAGGGAGCCCAGGTACAGTTCCTGGAAATTGTCCGGGTTCGGCTTCAGGACTACCTGGAACTGGTAGTAGTGCTGCAGACGGTTCGGGTTTTCGCCGTAGCGGCCGTCAGTCGGGCGACGACTGGGCTGCACATAAGCGGCGTTCCAGGTTTCCGGGCCAATGGCGCGCAGGAATGTAGCGGTGTGGAAAGTGCCGGCGCCTACTTCCATATCGTAGGGCTGAAGTACCACACAACCTTGCTCGGCCCAGTATTGCTGGAGGGCGAGGATCAAGTCTTGGAAGGTACGCACGGCTGGCGTAGGCTGGCTCACGAAATTCACCTGTTTCTTGGGCTGCGATTTAAAGAGCGGGAGTATACCCGATTCGGTCCTGCGCACGCCCCCTGGAGCCTTATGCCACGCTGCTTTTGGTGTTCCGAAGATCCGCTGTACATGGCTTATCACGATCAGGAGTGGGGCACGCCGCTACGCGATGCGCAGGGATTGTTCGAGTTGCTTTTGCTCGAAGGGTTCCAGGCCGGCCTTTCCTGGATCACCGTGCTGCGTAAACGAGAGCGATATCGCGAGGTGTTGTTCGGCTTCGACGTACAGCGGGTGGCGCAGATGAGCGACGCGGAAATCGATGAATTGATGCTCGATCCGGGCATTATTCGCAATCGCCTCAAACTCAATGCGGCCCGTCGCAACGCCCAGGCCTGGCTGGCGCTGGAGGATCCGGTGGAATTCCTCTGGTCCTTCGTCGGCGGCAAGCCTGTCATCAATCATTTCAAGGATCGCACCGAGGTGCCGGCGGTTACGCCGGTCGCGGTGGAGATGAGCAAAGGCCTGAAAAAGGCCGGCTTCACGTTCGTCGGTCCGACCATTTGCTACGCACTGATGCAGGCCTCGGGCATGGTCATGGACCACACACAAGACTGCGACCGCTACGCTCAGCTCGCCAACGGCGGTTAGAATGGCCGCCTCGCGCACAGTACAAGATCAGGAGTGACCTGTGGATAAGTTTAAAGGCGCCTTGCTGGTAGGCGCTCTGCGGCTGTTTGCCCTGCTCCCGTGGCGGGCAGTGCAAGCCGTGGGTTCGGCCATTGGCTGGGTCATGTGGAAAACACCCAACCGTTCCCGCGATGTGGTTCGGATCAACCTCGCCAAGTGCTTCCCCGAAATGGACCCGGCTGAACGCGAGCGTCTGGTCGGCCAGAGCCTGAAAGACATCGGCAAGTCCCTGACCGAAAGCGCTTGCGCCTGGATCTGGCCGGCTCAGCGTTCGATCGATCTGGTGCGTGAAGTCGAAGGTCTCGACGTATTGAAAGACGCCCTAGCCTCCGGCAAAGGTGTCGTCGGCATCACCAGTCACTTGGGCAATTGGGAAGTGTTGAACCACTTCTATTGCAATCAGTGCAAACCGATTATTTTCTACCGACCGCCAAAACTGAAGGCTGTGGATGATTTGTTGCGCAAGCAGCGCGTGCAATTAGGCAACCGCGTAGCCGCTTCCACCAAGGAAGGCATCCTCAGCGTTATCAAGGAAGTGCGCAAAGGTGGTGCAGTGGGCATTCCCGCTGACCCGGAACCGGCCGAATCCGCCGGGATCTTCGTGCCGTTCTTCGCCACCCAGGCGCTGACCAGCAAATTCGTACCGAACATGCTCGCCGGCGGCAAAGCGGTCGGCGTGTTCCTGCATGCGCTGCGGCTGCCGGACGGTTCCGGTTACAAAGTGATCCTCGAAGCCGCGCCAGAGGCCATGTACAGCACCGATACAGAAACGTCCTGCGCGGCCATGAGCCAAGTGGTCGAGCGTTATGTGCGGGCGTATCCGAGCCAATACATGTGGAGCATGAAGCGCTTCAAGAAGCGTCCACCGGGCGAAGAGCGTTGGTATTGAGTTGATTGGCATGATCTGTGGATAACCTTGAACCCAGGGTTATCCACAACGGTTCATACAAGGGCGCAAAAGATGTCCGAACACCGCAAATCTTTTCGCATCAAGATCACTCACGATAGCTTCGGCGAATGCCTTGGCCAGACGCGTAACCTGTCGGCCACGGGCGTCTACGTCAAGCATCCGGGTTTGTCGTCGCTGCGTGAAGGCGCGGTGGTTTACGGACAGGTGCAGGACTTACCCACAGGTGCGCCACGGGTGCGCATGGAAGTGGTGCTGGTGGATGCCGATGGCATTGGCCTGCGCTATCTCTGATCAGTGCGCCTGCCGCTCAAGCTTCTTCAGAAACACCGTCATTTCCTTCTCTGCCTGCTTGTCGCCATGGGCGCGGGCGGCTTCCAGGCCCTGCTCCCACGCCTGACGCGCAGCCGCGAAATCTGCCAGCGCCAGATGGGCCTTGCCTAACAGCTTCCAGGCTGCCGAATACTTTGGATCGAACTCGACGCAGCGCTGGAAATGCTCGGCGGCCTTGGCGTTTTCCCCAAGATCGAGATAACCCTTGCCCAGGCCGAATCGCAGCAATGAGTTATCCACACCCTTGGCGAGCATTTTTTCCAGGGATTCGAGCATGGTGGATTCCTTGTTTAGATTATTCAGTGATGCCTATGTGGTCATGAGATCGCTTTCGCGGGCAAGCCCGCTCCCACAGCGATCTTCAGTGAACACAGAATTTTTGCACGACCGAGAACCTGTGGGAGCGGGCTTGCCCGCGAAGAGGCCAGTCCAGGCGCCCACAATCATGGATCAGAAGAAGCTGAGCCCCACATGGAACAGCTTTTCCACATCCCGAATATGCTTTTTATCCACAAGGAACAGAATCACATGGTCGCCCGCCGCGATCACCGTTTTGTCATGGGCAATGATCACTTCTTCATCACGAATGATTGCGCCAATCGTCGTGCCCGGCGGCAAACCGATGTTCTCGATGGCCTTGCCAATCACCTTGCTCGACTTCTCATCACCATGGGCAATTGCCTCGATGGCTTCCGCCGCGCCGCGGCGCAATGAGTGCACGCTGACGATATCGCCACGTCGCACGTGGGCCAGCAGTGTGCCGATGGTCGCCAGTTGCGGGCTGATGGCAATGTCGATATCGCCGCCCTGGATCAAATCCACGTAAGCCGGGTTGTTGATGATCGTCATCACCTTCTTCGCGCCCAGGCGCTTGGCCAGCAGCGAAGACATGATGTTGGCTTCGTCATCGTTGGTCAGGGCGAGGAAGATATCCGCGTCGGCGATGTTCTCTTCCATCAGTAAGTCGCGATCAGAAGCACTGCCCTGCAACACCACGGTGCTGTCGAGGGTGTCTGAGAGATGGCGGCAGCGGGCCGGGTTCATCTCGATGATCTTCACCTGATAACGGCTTTCAATCGCTTCGGCCAGGCGCTCACCGATCTGCCCGCCACCGGCGATGACGATGCGTTTGTAGGTTTCATCCAGGCGGCGCATTTCGCTCATCACCGCACGAATATTCGCCTTGGCGGCGATGAAAAATACTTCGTCGTCAGCCTCGATCACCGTATCGCCCTGGGGCAAGATCGGCCGATCACGGCGGAAAATCGCGGCAACGCGGGTTTCAACGTTGGGCATGTGTTCACGCAACTGGCGCAATTGCTGACCCACCAACGGTCCGCCGTAGTACGCCTTCACCGCCACCAGTTGCGCTTTGCCTTCGGCGAAGTCGATCACCTGCAACGCACCCGGATGCTGAATCAGGCGCTTGATGTAATTGGTCACAACCTGTTCCGGGCTGATCAGCACGTCCACCGGAATCGCTTCGTTATCGAACAACTCGGAGCGCGTCAGGTACGCGGCTTCGCGGACCCGGGCGATCTTGGTCGGGGTGTGGAACAGGGTGTGGGCGACCTGACAGGCGACCATGTTGGTTTCGTCGCTGTTGGTCACTGCCACCAGCATGTCGGCGTCGTCCGCGCCGGCCTGACGCAGCACGGTCGGCAACGAGCCGCGGCCCTGCACGGTTCGGATGTCCAGGCGATCGCCGAGATCGCGCAGACGCTCGCCGTCGGTGTCGACCACAGTGATGTCGTTGGCCTCGCTGGCCAGATGTTCTGCCAGCGAACCGCCGACCTGCCCTGCGCCGAGGATGATGATTTTCATCCAGTCACTCCCTTAAATCCGGTTAACCGCGCGCGGCGGCGATCTTGATCAGTTTGGCGTAGTAGAACCCGTCGTGGCCGCCTTCCTGTGCCAGTAACTGGCGACCGTGAGGTTGTTTGAGACCGGCCGCCGTGGCGATGTCCAGCTCACGGGCGCCCGGTGTGCGAGCGAGGAAGGCTTCGATGACCTCGGTGTTCTCGGTCGGCAGCGTGGAGCAGGTGGCGTAGAGCAGAATCCCGCCGACTTCCAGCGTTATCCACATGGCATCGAGCAATTCGCCTTGCAGCACCGCGAGCGCGGCGATGTCGTCGGGTTGGCGAGTCAGCTTGATGTCCGGGTGACGACGGATCACGCCAGTGGCCGAACATGGCGCATCCAGCAGGATGCGCTGGAACGGTTTGCCGTCCCACCAGGTCGTGGTGTCGCGGCCGTCGGCGGCAATCAGTTCGGCGCTCAGGCCCAGGCGTGCGAGGTTCTCACGCACGCGGACCAGGCGCTTGGCTTCCAGATCAACCGCCACGACGCCCGCCAGTTTTGGCTCGGCTTCGAGGATGTGGCAGGTCTTGCCGCCTGGTGCGCAGCAGGCGTCCAGCACCCGTTGGCCCGGCGCCAGGTCGAGCAGGTCGGCGGCCAGTTGCGCCGCCTCGTCTTGCACGCTGATCCAGCCTTCGGCGAAGCCCGGCAGGCTGCGCACGTCAGCGGCGGCTTCGAGGATGATGCCGTCCTGACTGTAAACACACGGCGTGGCGGCGATGCCGGCCTCCGTCAGCAACCCAAGGTAAGCGTCGCGAGTGTGATGGCGGCGGTTGACCCGCAGTATCATCGGCGGGTGCGCGTTGTTCGCTGTGCAGATGGCTTCCCACTGCTCAGGCCAGAACGCCTTGAGGGATTTTTGCAGCCAGCGCGGATGCGCGGTGCGCACCACCGGATCGTGTTCCAGCTCGGCCAGCAGTGCTTCGCTTTCCCGTTGGGCGCGGCGCAACACGGCGTTGAGCAAGGCCTTGGCCCAGGGCTTTTTCAGCTTGTCGGCGCAACCAACGGTTTCGCCAATGGCGGCGTGGGCCGGGACGCGGGTGTAGAGCAGTTGATAAAGACCGACCAGCAACAGCGCCTCGACATCCGCGTCCGCAGCCTTGAAAGGCTTTTGCAGCAACTTGGCCGCCAGCGCCGACAAACGTGGCTGCCAGCGCGCGGTGCCAAACGCCAGATCCTGAGTGAAGCCGCGATCGCGGTCTTCAACCTTGTCCATTTGTGTCGGCAGAGAACTGTTGAGCGAGGCTTTTCCGTTAAGAACAGCGGCGAGTGCCTTGGCGGCGGCCAGACGTGGATTCATTGAGCGTCCGCCGCTTGACCGAGGATGGTGCCGACAGCGAATTTTTCACGACGGCTGTTGAACAAGTCGCTGAAGTTCAGCGCCTTGCCGCCGGGCAATTGCAGACGGGTCAGGCACAGGGCTTGCTCACCGCAAGCGACGATCAAACCGTCCTTGCTGGCGCTGAGGATTTGCCCAGGTGCGCCCTGCCCTTCGGCGAGGCTCGCGGCCAGCACTTTCAGCGCTTCGCCGTTCAGCGTGCTGTGGGTGATCGGCCACGGGTTGAAGGCGCGGACCAGGCGTTCCAGCTCAATCGCCGGACGGCTCCAGTCGATGCGTGCTTCGTCCTTGTTCAATTTGTGAGCATACGTGGCGAGGCTGTCGTCCTGAACTTCGCCTTCCAATGTGCCGGCGGCGAGGCCGGCAATTGCCTGAATGACAGCCGGTGGACCCATTTCGGCGAGGCGGTCGTGGAGGCTGCCGCCGGTGTCTTCGGCGGTGATTGGCGTGGTGACTTTCAGCAGCATCGGCCCGGTATCCAGGCCCAGTTCCATGCGCATCACCGTCACGCCGCTTTCGCTGTCGCCTGCTTCGACGGCACGCTGGATCGGCGCCGCACCGCGCCAGCGTGGCAGCAACGAGGCGTGGCTGTTGATGCAGCCCAGGCGTGGAATATCCAGCACCGCTTGCGGCAGGATCAGGCCGTAGGCGACCACCACCAGCAAATCCGGCTTGAGTGCGGCCATTTCAGCCTGAGCGTCTTCGTTGCGCAGGGTCGGCGGCTGCAACACCGGGATGTTGTTTTCCAGCGCGAGTTGCTTGACCGGGCTCGGCATCAGCTTTTGCCCACGGCCCGCCGGACGGTCCGGCTGGGTGTAGACCGCGACGATCTCGTAAGGGCTGGCGAGCAGGGCCTTGAGGTGTTCGGCGGCGAATTCCGGGGTGCCAGCAAAGACGATGCGCAGTGGCTCAGTCATGGGAGCAATCTCTGAAAAGAAAAAGGCTTGCCGCAGCAAGCCTTTGAAAGAAGGGCATCAAGCGTTCTGGCGATGGAGCTTTTCCAGTTTCTTCTTGATTCGGTCGCGTTTGAGGTTCGACAGGTAGTCGACGAACAATTTGCCATTGAGGTGGTCGCATTCGTGCTGGATGCACACGGCGAGCAGGCCTTCGGCGATCAGTTCGTAAGGCTTGCCATCGCGGTCCAGGGCCTTGACCTTGACCTTCTGCGGGCGATCGACGTTTTCGTAGAAGCCCGGCACCGAGAGGCAGCCTTCCTGGTATTGCTCCATCTCGTCGGTCAGCGATTCGAACTCGGGGTTGATGAACACCCGCGGTTCGCTGCGGTCTTCGGAGAGGTCCATCACGACGATACGTTTGTGCACGTTGACCTGGGTCGCGGCGAGGCCGATGCCTGGCGCTTCATACATTGTTTCAAACATGTCATCGACCAACTGACGCACTTCGTCGTCCACTACGGCCACAGGTTTGGCGATAGTGCGCAGGCGCGAGTCGGGAAATTCGAGGATGTCTAAAATGGCCATAAGCTTAATTGCTGCACGTGTGAGGTAAAGTCGGGTCGATGGCCTGGCAGGTCCGAAGATGCAGGCTACCGTTGTGAAGCGTAGCTCCTTTTCTTTTATCAAAGAGTCAGGAGCGAGCCACGAGGGCTCTGGCGTTTCACGCGAACGCACATAATAAAGGGATTCACCGCATGAGGAAATCACTACTCGCCTTGCTCCTTCTGGCCTCGGCCGGTTTGGCGCACGGGCAAGTGCAACTCAAGGAAGGTTTTCCACAGCAATACACAGTGGTGGCGGGTGACACACTCTGGGACATTTCGGGAAAATTCCTCCGGGAGCCGTGGAAGTGGCCGGAGTTGTGGCAAGCCAATCCACAGATTGAAAACCCCAATCTCATCTACCCTGGCGACTCGCTGTCGCTGGTCTATGTCAACGGCCAACCGCGTCTGACCCTCAATCGCGGGGCTTCGCGCGGCACCATCAAGCTCTCGCCACGGGTGCGCAGTTCGCCGGTGGCTGATGCGATCCCGAGCATTCCGCTGCAATCGATCAACAGCTTTCTGCTTAGCAACCGCATCGTCGACAAGGTCGAGGACTTCGACAAGGCGCCTTACATCGTCGCCGGCGATGCCGAACGCGTGCTCAGCGGCACCGGGGACCGCATCTTCGCCCGTGGCCATTTCGACCCGAACCAGCCGGTGTACGGCATCTTCCGCCAGGGCAAGGTCTACACCGATCCCGAGAGCAAGGAGTTTCTGGGGATCAACGCCGATGACATCGGCGGAGGCGAGATCGTGGCCACCGAAGGCGACGTCGCTACCTTGGCACTGCAACGCACCACTCAGGAAGTGCGTCTCGGCGACCGTTTGTTCAGCGGTGAAGAGCGCTCCATCAACTCGACCTTCATGCCCAGTGCGCCAAAAACCCAGATCAATGGCTTGATCATCGATGTGCCGCGTGGGGTTACCCAGATTGGCGCGCTGGATGTGGTCACGCTGAACAAGGGGCAACGCGATGGCCTGGCCGAAGGCAACGTGTTGGTGGTGATGAAAACCGGTGAAACAGTGCGCGACCGGATTACCGGTCAGCCGCTGAAAATCCCCGATGAACGTGCCGGTCTGCTGATGGTTTTCCGCACCTACGACAAGCTCAGTTACGGGCTGGTCCTGAACGCATCGCGCTCGCTGGCGGTAATGGACAAGGTGCAAAATCCGTAGGCCTGCTCCACAAGTTACCAACAGAGTTATCCACAGCTTATTCCCGTTTGAACGGGGCTCATAACGATCAAGGATGATCCATGTCGCTGTCTGCCGTCACACCGGTTTCCCCTGCGGAACTGGAAGCTCGTTTACGTCTGCATCGCTTGCCGGAACTCGGCCCGGCGCGTTTCAAGAAATTGCTCGAAGCCTTCGGCTCGGCGTCCAAAGCCATCAGCGCGCCCGCCAGCGCCTGGCGTTCGCTGGGCCTGCCGCTGGGGTGCGCCGAAGCCCGGCGCGCCAATGAAGTGCGCGATGGCGCGGCCCACGCATTGGCCTGGCTAGAGCGTCCGGGCCAGCATTTACTGATGTGGGACCAGCCTGATTACCCGGCGCTGTTGGCGGAAATCAGCGATGCGCCGCCGTTGTTATTCGTGGCAGGCGATCCGGGTATCCTGGAAAAACCGCAATTGGCGATGGTCGGCAGTCGTCGCGCTTCGCGACCGGGCATGGACACCGCAGCGGCGTTTTCGCGCAGCCTGGCCAGCGCCGGTTTCGTCATCACCAGCGGTCTGGCGTTGGGCATCGATGCGGCCGCGCATCAAGCCGCCCTGGACGTGGGCGGGCGAACGGTCGGGGTACTTGGCACGGGACTTGAAAAGTTTTATCCACAGCGAAATCGGCGGCTGGCCGACGCCATGATCGCGTCGGGCAGCGCGGTGCTTTCCGAGTTCCCGCTGGACGCCGGCCCCAGCGCTGGCAACTTCCCTCGGCGCAACCGGATTATCAGCGGTTTATCCCTCGGCGTGCTGGTGGTCGAAGCGAGCGTCGCCAGCGGCTCATTGATCACGGCGAGGCTGGCGGCGGAGCAAGGACGAGAGGTGTACGCGATTCCAGGGTCGATCCATCACCCGGGCGCCAAGGGTTGTCACCAGTTGATCCGCGACGGCGCGATGCTGGTGGAAACCATTGAGCATATCCTCGAAGTGTTGCGCGGCTGGCAACGGCTGCCGTTATCCACAGAGACTCTGCAAACGCCCACGCATCCGCTGCTCCTGTTGCTTCACGCCGCGCCCCACACCAGCGAAGCGTTGTCGGTCAGCAGTGGCTGGGCCTTGTCCAAAGTGCTGGCAGCGCTGACCGAACTGGAAATGGATGGCCAGGCCGTGTGCGAAAGCGGGCGCTGGTTTGCGCGGGTGAGCTAGGTTTTATAGGGAAGATCGGTAAACTGCGCAGAGCCTTATTCCGGAGAGTTTTTCATGGTCAACAGTTGGCGTGTGCAACAAGCCGCACAAGCCGTTCGCGCAGGGGCAGTGATTGCCTACCCAACCGAAGCGGTCTGGGGGCTGGGTTGCGATCCGTGGGACGAAGAGGCGGTGTATCGTCTGTTGGCGATCAAGGGCCGGTCTGCGGAAAAGGGCCTGATTCTGGTCGCAGACAACATTCGTCAGTTCGACTTCCTGTTCGAAGACTTCCCGGAACTGTGGATGGATCGCATGGCCAGCACCTGGCCGGGGCCGAACACCTGGCTGGTGCCGCATCAGAATTTGTTGCCACAGTGGATTACCGGCGTGCATGAAACCGTGGCGCTGCGGGTCAGCGATCATCCGTTGGTGCGGGATTTGTGCGCGGTGGTCGGGCCGTTGGTTTCAACGTCGGCCAACCCGCAGGGCCGGCCGGCGGCGCGCACGCGGATTCGCGTCGAGCAGTATTTCCGTGGGCAGGTGGATTACGTGTTGGGCGGGAACCTGGGTGGGCGCAAGAATCCGAGCGTGATTCGCGATGTGGCGACCGGGAACGTCATTCGCCCGGATTAATCCCGCAGTAACCTGTGGCGAGGGAGCTTGCTCCCGCTGGACTGCGCAGCAGTCCCGTTCTTTTAAGGATATGGGGGGCCGCTTCGCGGCCCAGCGGGAGCAAGCTCCCTCGCCACAGTTCGTTGTTACGGCAACAAAACAGTCGAGCCAGTGGTCCGCCGCGCCGACAACTCGGTCTGCGCCTTCGCCGCTTCAGCCAGCGGGTATTTCTGGCTGATGTCCACCGTCAGCTTGCCGCTGATGATCATCTCGAACAGCTCATCCGCCATGCGCTGCAGGTTTTGCGCGTTATTGGCGTAAGTCGCGAGTGTCGGCCGGGTCACGTACAACGAACCCTTCGCTGCCAAAATCCCCAGGTTCACCCCATCCACCGCTCCGGAAGCGTTGCCAAAGCTCACCACCAGGCCCCTTGGTGCCACGCTGTCGAGCGACGTCAGCCAGGTGTCCTTGCCGACGCCGTCGTACACCACCGGGACTTTCTTGCCGTCAGTCAATTCCAGCACCCGTTGTGCGACGTTTTCGTGGCTGTAGTCGATGGTCGCCCACGCGCCGTTGGCCTTGGCTAGCGCGGCTTTCTCCGGTGAGCTGACTGTGCCAATCAACTTCACGCCCAAGGCCCTGGCCCATTGGCAGGCCAGGGAGCCGACACCGCCTGCAGCGGCATGGAACAGGATGGTTTCGCCACCCTTGAGTTCATACGTCTGACGCAGCAGGTATTGCACGGTGAGGCCCTTGAGCATCACCCCGGCGGCCTGCTCGAAACTGATCGCGTCCGGCAAGTGCACCAGATTGGCCTCCGGCAAAACATGAACGTCGCTGTAGGCGCCCAACGGGCCGCTGCCGTAAGCCACGCGGTCGCCAACCTTGAACCGGGTCACTTCGCTGCCGACTGCCTCGACAACGCCCGCACCTTCCGACCCCAGGCCCGATGGCAGGGCGGGTAGCGGATAGAGGCCACTGCGGTAATAGGTGTCGATGAAGTTCAGGCCGATGGCCTTGTTGGTCACGCGAACCTGCTGCGGCCCGGGCTCGGCGGGTTGGTAATCGACATACTCGAGCACTTCGGGGCCGCCATGGGCGCGGAGCTGGATACGCTTTGCCATCAGAACTCTCCTTAGGTCATTTGCGAAGCTCCCTATCGGACTCCTAAGCTTGATCCTCGTCAACTGCGGCAGGCCCATCTGCGATGTTATGCTACGCGCCCATTTGCGCCGGCCCCCTGCTCCAATGGAGCGCCGCGTAGCTTTGCCCGATTCAAGGTGATGACATGACGACCCGCACCGAGGCCGTAAAAGCCTACCTGCTCGACCTGCAAGATCGCATTTGCGCTGCCCTGGAAGCTGAAGACGGTGGCACGCAATTCGTCGAAGACGCCTGGACCCGGCCCGCCGGCGGTGGCGGTCGCACGCGAGTGATCGAAAACGGCTCCGTGATCGAAAAGGGTGGCGTCAACTTTTCCCACGTCTTCGGCAGCGGTCTCCCACCGTCCGCCAGCGCCCATCGACCTGAATTGGCCGGTCGTGGCTTCGAAGCCCTGGGCGTGTCACTGGTGATTCACCCGCACAACCCGCATGTACCGACTTCCCACGCCAACGTGCGCTTTTTCATCGCTGAAAAAGAAGGCGAAGAACCGGTCTGGTGGTTTGGCGGCGGTTTCGACCTGACCCCTTATTACGGCAATGAAGAAGACTGCGTGCACTGGCACCGCGTCGCCGAACAGGCCTGTGCGCCGTTCGGTCCGGACGTCTATCCGCGTTACAAGGCCTGGTGCGACAGCTACTTCCACATCAAGCATCGTCACGAGCCGCGGGGCATCGGCGGCCTGTTCTTCGATGACTTGAACGAGTGGGACTTCGACACCAGCTTCGCCTTCATGCGCGCCATCGGTGATGCCTACATCGACGCCTACCTGCCGATCGTGCAGCGCCGCAAGCATGATGTGTTCACCGCCAAACAGCGTGAGTTCCAGGAATTCCGCCGTGGCCGTTACGTCGAGTTCAACCTGGTATACGACCGCGGCACGCTGTTCGGCCTGCAATCGGGCGGGCGTACCGAGTCGATCCTCATGTCCCTGCCCCCGCAAGTACGCTGGAGCTATGACTGGAAAGCCGAGCCGGGCAGCGAAGAAGCCCGCCTGACCGAATATTTCCTGCAAGACCGAGATTGGTTGGCCGAGGCCTGAACGAGGAGTTCTGATGGACCGTTACGTCGTATTCGGTAACCCGATTGGCCACAGCAAGTCGCCGCTGATCCACCGTTTGTTTGCCGAGCAGACTGCTCAGCAACTGGACTACAGCACCTCGCTGGCGCCGCTCGATGACTTTTCCGACTTCGCCAAGACGTTTTTCCTCGAAGGTCGCGGGGCGAATGTGACGGTGCCGTTCAAGGAAGAGGCCTATCGCCTGGCCGACAGTTTGACGGAACGCGCGCAGCGGGCCGGCGCGGTGAACACCCTGAGCAAACTCGCTGACGGCAGTCTGCTCGGTGACAACACCGACGGCGCCGGGCTGGTGCGGGACCTGACGGTCAATGCCGGTTTCAACCTCAAGGGCAAACGCATCCTGCTGCTCGGTGCTGGCGGCGCGGTGCGTGGTGCGCTGGAGCCGTTGCTGGCTGAGCAGCCGGCGTCGGTGATCATCGCCAACCGCACGGTGGAGAAAGCCGAGTTGCTGGCGGAATTGTTCTCGGACCTGGGGCCGGTGTCGGCCAGTGGTTTTGACTGGCTGCAGGAATCGGTGGACCTGATCATCAACGCCACATCGGCGAGCTTGTCCGGTGATGTGCCGCCAATTGCCAGCAGCCTGATCGAACCGGGCAAAACGGTGTGCTACGACATGATGTACGGCAAGGAGCCGACCTCGTTCTGCCGCTGGGCCAGTGAACACGGTGCGGCGGTGTCGATGGACGGCCTGGGGATGCTCGCTGAACAAGCGGCGGAAGCGTTCTTCCTGTGGCGCGGTGTGCGGCCGGACACGGCGCCTGTGCTGGCCGAACTCCGCCGCCAGCTGGCGCTGTAGTTCTTTGTGGCGAGGGAGCTTGCTCCCGCTCGGGTGCGAAGCGCCCGCAGATTTTCAGGGCTGCTTCGCAACCCAGCGGGAGCAAGCTCCCTCGCCACAGGTTATGCGTTCGTCATCAGTGTAGTGTTTCAGTCCTCGAAGCGGATCGGGCATTTCTCCGCGCCTTCCAGCTTCCTCAACTCCTCCACCACCTGCGGCCGTGCGCGGCGCAAGGTCAGGCTGCGATCCTGCTTGAGCAACCGCCGCGCTTCCTGATGCAGCATTTCCACCCCTGAATAGTCGATAAAGTTGATCTGCTGCGCCTCGATTACCACCCGCGCGCCATGCATCCGTTGCAGGCGCACTTGCAGGTAATGGCTGGCGCCGAAAAAGATCGAACCGCCGACTCGCAGAATGTCTTCATCGCCTTCGCGCCAATGCTGCACGCGGGGTTGCGAGGTGCGCTTGAGGTAGAAGAACAGCGACGCCAGGACCCCGGCATAGATCGCGGTCTGCAACTCCAGCAATAGCGTGGCGACACAGGTCAGCGCCATGACCAGGAATTCGGCGCGGCTGACTCGCAACAATGCGCGAATACCCCGATGGTCCACCAATCCCCAGGCGATCAACAGAATGCTGCCGGCCATGGCCGGAATCGGAATGTGCGCGATCAACGCCGCACCGAAGATGGCGAACAACGCCACCCACAGCGCTGAAAATACCCCGGCCAATGGTGAACAGGCGCCCGCTTCGTAGCTCAGGCCCGAACGGGTAAAGGAACCGGCTGACAGCGAACCGGAAAAAAACGCCCCGACCATGTTCGAAAAACCCTGGGCGCGGACTTCCTGGTTGGCGTCGAGCAATTGCTGGGAGCGCGCCGACAAGGAACGGGCAATCGACAGGCTCGTCACCAGCCCGAGCATGCCCACCGCCACGGCGCTGGGCAGCAGGCGCAGGATCAGATCCAGGTCCAGCGGCAGCGGACTGAAGGGCGGCAAGCGCCCGACAAAGGCGCTGACCAACTTCACATGGCCGAACATCGATGGCCACAACCACACTAGCAGTCCAGCCAGCGCCAAAGTGATCAATAACGTCGGCCAGCGTGGCAGCAGTGATTTCAGGATCACGCCTACTCCAACGGTGGCCAGCCCTAGTATCAGCGAAGGTTTATCCACAAAACCAAGGTGTTTGAACACCATCAAAAAGCTGTCCAGTGCGGTGGACTGATTGGGTAAATCCAGCCCCAGCAGGTTTGGCAGTTGGCCGATGGCAATCACCACCGCCGCGCCGAGGGTGAAGCCCAGCACCACCGAATGAGAAACGAAGTTCACCAGGGCGCCAAAGCGCAGTAAACCGAGCAGCCACTGGAAAATCCCGGCGAGCAGCGTCAGCAGCAGGATCAGGGTGACGTAGTCTTCTGACGCAGGAACGGCCAGAGGACTGACACTCGCGTACAGGACGATGGATATCGCCGCTGTAGGACCACAGATCAAATGCCACGACGAACCCCAGAGGCAAGCGATCAGCACCGGGATGATCGCGGCGTACAGGCCGTATTCCGGAGGAAGACCGGCGATCAGGGCGTAGGCAATGGATTGTGGCAACGCAAGAATGGCGCCGCTGAGACCAACGATCAGGTCACGCCCGACGCTGGCGCGGGTTTGCCGGGGCAACCAGGAAAGGAAGGGAAAGAGTGAATGGCGGCTGGGGAAGGCCATGGGTCCTCTCGGGTTGGGTTTTGCGCAAGGGTATCAGGGTGTGAGGAGTGTCAGATGAATCCACCCCTCACCCTAACCCTCTCCCCAGAGGGTAGAGGGGACTGATCGAGTTGTTTTCTCAAGCTACATCGACCTGAAATGTCGAGGTGAACGCAGAATTTGAAAAGCGTGGAGATCGGCCCCCTTTCCCCTCTCCCCCGTGGGGAGAGGGCTGGGGTGAGGGGTCGATCCTAAGCCAGACACAGAATCCAGCACTACTCGATCAAAGCTTCGCTTTCACTGCCCCCAACGCATCCTTCCCGTCCACGGTCTTCACCCCATCCAGCCATTTATCCAGCACCGCAGGATTGGCCTTGATCCACGCCTTGGCCGCATCGGCATTGCTGACTTTCTTGTTCACCACCTCGGCCATGATGCTGTTCTCCATCTCCTGGGTGAAACTCAGGTTGGTGAGCAGCTTGCCGACGTTCGGGCAGGCCTGTGCATAACCTTTGCGGGTCAGTGTATAAACGCTGCCGGTGTCGCTGAAGTACTTCTCGCCGCCCTTGAGGTAATGCATTTTCAACTGCACGTTCATCGGGTGTGGCGTCCAGCCGAGGAAGGTCACGAACTTCTGTTTCTTCACCGCGCGGGACACTTCCGCCAGCATCGCCTGCTCGCTCGACTCGACCAGTTTCCACTGGCCCATATCGAAGTCGTTCTTCTTGATGATCTCTTGCAGCGAGATATTCGCCGGGGCGCCCGAGCCGATGCCGTAGATCTTCTTGTCGAACTTGTCGGCGAATTTGTTCAGGTCAGCAAAGTTATGCACACCCGCGTCCCACACATAATCTGGAACTGCCAGGGTAAATTCGGTGCCGTCGAGGTTCTTCGCCAGTTGAGTAACGTCACCCGTGGCGACGAACTTGTCATAGAAGCCCTGCTGCGCCGGCATCCAGTTACCCAGGAACACGTCGACCTGGCCATCCTTCAACCCGCCAAAAGTGATCGGCACCGCGAGGGTGTCGACCTTGGCCTTGTAGCCCATGCCGTCCAGCAGAAACCCGGTAATGGCGTTGGTTGCAGCGATGTCGCTCCAGCCCGGATCGGCCATTTTTACCGTATCGCAGCTCTGATCGGCAAACGCCGATGCACTGCCCAGGGCCAGTAACCCGACCGTCAGTACTGTGGATAACTTTTGCATGGACTTCCCCTTAACATTATTGGTTTTGGCAGGGTTGTGGATAACGTGCTTTACGTTCCAGATCGTCGAGGTCGATGTGGTTGCGCATGTACTGCTGACTGGCGTCCACCAGCGGCTGGTGATCCCAGCTCTTCAGCTTGCCGATGGTCAGCGCCTCGGCGACAAAACGCCGACGACGCTGGCTCGCGAGCACCTGTTGGTGTATCGCCGATATGTCCCATTTGGCCCGGGCTTCGGTCAGAAATTCCTCGAACAGCGGCCGATGTTGCGGCGATTGGCTGAGTTCTTCCTGTTCACGCGGGTCGTTATGTACGTCGAAGAGTAGGCACGGGTCGTCTTCGCTGTAGATAAATTTGTAGGCGCCGCGGCGGATCATCATTAAGGGACTGATGGTGCCTTCAGCCATGTATTCGCCGAAGACTTCGTCGTGACCGCCCTGCCCTTGCAGGTGCGAGACCAGCGAACGACCGTCCAGCGGCAGACCTGGCTCCAGTGAGCCGCCGGCCAACTCGACAAACGTCGGCAACAGGTCGGCGGTGGAAACCGCCGCGCTGACCCGTCCGGCGCCGAACTGGCCCGGAGCACTTATCAACAGGGGGACTCGTGCAGCCATTTCGAACCAGTGCATTTTGTACCAGAGGCCGCGCTCGCCAAGCATGTCGCCGTGGTCGCCGGAGAAGACGATGATGGTGTCGTCGATCAGCCCGGTATCTTCGAGTGTTTGCAGGAGTTTGCCGACGTTGCTATCGATGTAGCTGCAAGCTCCAAAATACGCGCGGCGTGCATCGCGGATCTTATCCACAGGCAGCGGCTTGTCCCACAGGTCATACACCTTGAGCAAACGCTGGGAGTGCGGATCGAGTTCGGTTTGCGCCGGGGTTTCCGGCAGCGGGATGTCGGCATCGTCGTACATATCCCAGAACGCCTTGGGAATGGTGTACGGGTCGTGTGGGTGCGTCATCGACACGGTCAGGCAGAACGGCTGGTCGCCGTCCTCGCGGATGTGATCGAACAGGTATTGCTGGGCTTTGAACACCACCTCTTCGTCGAAATCCAGCTGATTGGTGCGCACGCACGGTCCGGCTTGCAGCACCGAAGACATGTTGTGGAACCAGGTCGGACGTACGTCCGGCTCATCCCAGTTCACCGACCAGCCGTAATCGGCCGGGTAGATGTCGCTGGTCAGGCGTTCTTCATAGCCGTGTAGCTGATCCGGACCACAGAAATGCATCTTGCCCGATAGCGCGGTGCGGTAGCCGAGTCGACGCAGGTAGTGGGCATAGGTCGGTACATCGGCAGGGAAATCGGCCGCGTTGTCGTAGGCGCCGATCTTGCTCGGCAACTGACCGCTGACCAGGGTGAAACGCGACGGCGCGCACAGTGGGCTGTTGCAATAAGCGGCGTCGAACACCACGCCTTCGGCGGCGAGGCGGCTCAGATTAGGCAGTTTGATGGGCGAAGGACCGTAGAACGGCAACATTGGCGCGGCCATCTGATCGGCCATGATGAAAAGAATATTCTTGCGCTTCATGTGATCGCGGCATTCCATAGTGAATATTTATGCGAGAGTGCTGCGATCGAGCATGGAGTCCATGCACTTTGTGGTAAAGCCCATGCACGGCAATAACTAGGATAAGCACCGCTTATGTATGACGCACTTGGAAGCTTGTCGCTGGATCTACTGCGAGCGTTTGAAGCCGCGGCGCGTCATCGCAGCTTTACCGCGGCGGCGGTAGAACTCGGCACCACGCAGCCCGCCGTCAGCCAGCAGATCAAACGACTGGAAGAACAACTGGCGGCGCGGCTGTTTGATCGCATTTATCGTGGCATTGAACTGACTGAGGCCGGAGTCATACTTTTTGAGCAGGTTCAGCTCGGTTTGCAGAATATCGATGCAGGATTGAGCGCGATCAGCGCACAACACCAACATGAAGTCTTGCAGGTAGCCACGGATTTCGCCTTCGCCGCGTATTGGCTGATGCCGCGGTTGCACCGGTTTCATAAAGCCAATCCGCAAGTCGACGTCAGCCTGGTCACCAGCGAGCGCAATCACAACATGCTGCGCACCGATATCGATGTGGCGGTGTTGTTTGGGGATGGCCGCTTTAAACAGGGCGAAAGCCATTGGCTGTTCAGCGAAGAAGTGTTTCCGGTGTGCAGCCCGCTGTTGTTGAAGGATCGTCCCCTGCCCTTGCCGGCCCAGTCATTGCTGGAGTTTCCACTGCTGCACCTGCGCGGTGAAAACAGCAGCAACTGGTTCGACTGGAGCGGCGTGTTTCGCGAGTTGGGAATCACGTCGGCACCGGCCCCCGGGCAATTGCGCTTCGACAATTACACGTTGCTGATTCAAGCGGCGATTGGCGGCCAGGGCGTGGCCATTGGCTGGCGGCACCTTGTGGATAACTTGCTGGCGCAGGGTTTGTTATGCCGACCGATTGCCGACACGGTGATTTCCAGGCTTGGCTATTACGTGGTGCTGCCCCAACGCAAACGGCGAGGGGCATTGATCCAGCAGTTTGTCGATTGGTTGATGGCTGAACAGGCCAGCAGCGCCCAATCCCTGAATGGTTTACCGCTGCCGTCTATCGCGGTGTAGGGTCGGTCGAAACGAAGTTCACGTGCTCACGAACGTGAAGATTCAGCTGCAACTCATCGGCAATCCCCACCGCCACGCGGTTCAACCGTTCAAGCGGTTCCGCCAGGCCCGGCTCAAGGCTGCTGCTGATGTGGCTGAAATGTTCGATCGTCAGTCCCGGCACGCCGCGAGGCGCATTCACCAGGGTCCAGTGCAAGGCACTGCTTTGCAGCGCATCAAGGATTTCCTCGGCGGCATGCCGCTGAAGGTGATCCAGCACTTCAGCTTCGGTTTCGTCGAGCTCGGCAAAATCTCCCACCAGGAACAGTCGGTTAATGCCCGCTGCCTGCATGCCCTCGATCAGCGCATCCACCGCCAGCACTTGTTCCACCGGGCCTGGCACGATGGTTTTTTCCACATGCTCGCTGTTGAATGGCAGTCCCGGCGCATCGAGCAGGCAAATGACCGCCGAACTGCCCGCTACGCTTTGCTTGACGCGTTCAGCCTGGAACAGGTCGCCGGCCTTGGTGCGCAAACCCGGGCGCGGCGGGAGCGCCGTCAGGTCATCCAGAATCGCGATCACTTCATGTTGGCGCCGCAGCATTTCAGCCATCAGCGCACTGCCCAGGCTACTCATGGCACCATAAAGCACCACTTTCACCACCGGGGTTTCGGCATTTTTCATGGCTGGGATTCCTTGTTCTATATGGCGTGTGACCTGTAGGAATCGGTGAGGGTTCGACTGGGTTTTTGAGGGATTCAGATGCAACAGATCAAGGGTTACCACGCTCATGTCTATTTTGACGCCAGCAGCATTGATCAGGCGCGAGCGCTGTGTGAGCAGGTGGCGCAATTGTTTCCGCTGAAAATGGGCCGCGTGCACGAACGCCCGGTGGGTCCGCACCCGGACTGGAGTTGCCAATTGGCGTTCGGGCCGGAGCTGATCGGCGACGTGTTGCCGTGGCTGGCGCTCAACCGCAAGGGTTTGGTGGTGTTTCTGCACCCGGACACCGGCGACGATTTGCTGGACCACACCGAGCACGCGATCTGGATGGGCGCGATCCGGCCGCTGGATTTGTCTATTTTTTGATCAGAGGTTTTCTTCGGCTTCCCCCGGCAAATGCTCATCCAGATGCAGCCAGGGCAATTGGCTGTCCGTCCAGATGTGCCGCTCGGCCGGCGCCTGCTCCGGGTGATCTAGGGTGGCGATGGTCACGTCGATGCTCTCGGGGCTGAGGTGCGTGGTCAGCGCCAGTTGCGCCCCACAGGTCGGGCAGAAATAACGCACACAGGTTGTTGAAGATTCGTACTGCGCTGGTGTTCCTTTCAGCCATTTAAAGGCCGATGCGGGCAGGGTAATCCACGTGGTCACGATTCCGCCGCTGACCCTTCGGCAGATTGAGCAGTGGCAGTGGGCGATGTCGTGTAACGGTCCGCTGAATTGATAGCGCAGGTGCCCGCAGTGGCAGCCGCCGGTGTGAAGTCCGTCCATCACATATCCTCCTGTTGTGTAAGTACCGACGCCATCGCGGGCAAGCCCGCTCCCACAATTTTTTGCGGCGAAGCTGCTATCTGCGGCACACACCCGTCACTGTGGGAGCGGGCTTGCCCGCGATGGCTTTAACTCGGTTTAACTCCCTGCCCCAGTCCGACGACCGGTAGCCCATCCGGTCAATGCTTTCACCAGCGAAAGCTGGCTGAAAGCTTCCCCGATTAGGATCGCCCCCACTGCCGGCAAAAGACCGGTCGGCCAATGCCAGTGTTTTATCGCTCGCACAGCCCATTTAACAACAACAATGGTGATCTGATGTCCTCTGCTACCCGCCGCTTCGCTGCAACTCCGCCCGTACGCCTCGCGCTTCCCGTTCTGCGCTGACCCAACCGGTTCGCCCATTCCCTAGCCGCGCTACGCCTGGAGTATTCCCATGCTGACTTTCCTTGGCTTCGCCATGGTCATCACGTTCATGTTCCTGATCATGACCAAGCGCCTGTCCGCGCTGATCGCCCTGATCATCATTCCGATCGTCTTCGCCCTGTTCGGTGGTTTTGCGCCGAAGATCGGCCCGATGATGCTTGAAGGCATCACCAAGCTGGCGCCGACCGGCGTGATGCTGATGTTCGCCATTCTGTATTTCGCCCTGATGATCGACTCCGGCCTGTTCGACCCGGCCGTGCGCAAGATCCTCAAACTGGTCAAGGGCGACCCGCTGAAAGTTTCGGTCGGCACCGCCGTACTGGCGCTCGTCGTTTCCCTCGATGGTGACGGCGCGACCACTTATATGATCTGCGTGGCCGCCATGCTGCCGCTCTACAGCCGCATAGGCATGAGCCCGCGGATCATGGCCGGCCTGATCATCCTCGCCGGTGGCGTGATGAACATGACCCCGTGGGGCGGCCCGACGGCCCGTGCGGCCAGTGCGCTGCATGTGGATCCGTCCGATATTTTCGTACCGATGATTCCGGCGATGGCGTTCGGCGTGGTGGCCATCCTCTTGATTGCGTACTTCTACGGGAAACGTGAGCGTGCACGTCTGGGTGAATTGCACCTGGTGGGCGATGAAGTCGATCACAGCGAAATCAGCGTTTCGCAGTTCCCGGATGCCCGTCGTCCGAAACTGATCTGGTTCAACGGCGCCCTGACCCTGGGCCTGATGTGTACCCTGATTGCCGGTCTGTTGCCGATGCCGGTGTTGTTCATGGTGGCGTTCAGTATTGCCATGATCGTCAACTATCCTTGCCTGCAACAGCAGAAGGATCGCGTCGCGGCTCACGCCGGTAGCGTGCTGGCGGTGGTCGGTTTGATCTTCGCGGCGGGCATCTTCACCGGTATCCTGTCGGGCACCGGCATGGTCGATGCCATGTCGAAAAGCTTGCTGGCGGTAATCCCTGATTTCCTCGGCCCGTACCTGGCCGTTATCACCGCGCTGGTGAGCATGCCGTTCACGTTCTTCATGTCGAACGACGCATTTTATTACGGCGTGTTACCAGTGCTTGCCGAAGCAGCCAGTCATTACGGTATAACCGCGGTTGAAATGGCACGTGCCTCGATCGTCGGTCAACCCGTCCACTTGTTGAGCCCGCTGGTACCATCGACCTACTTGTTGGTGGCCCTGGCCGGTATTGATTTTGGTGATCACCAGCGCTTTACCCTGAAATGGGCAGTGCTGGTGTGCATGTGCATACTGGTTGCAGCATTGCTGATGGGGATCTTTCCGCTGTTCAGCACTCTATAAGCCCAAGACTCACCACAACGGGTCCAGGCTTCGCTGTTCGAAGCCCGGACCTTTTGTGGTTTAACACTCGCTCAAAGGAATACACATGGAATGGCTGACCAACCCTGAAATCTGGGTTGCCTTCTTTACCCTGACCGCCCTGGAAATCGTCCTGGGTATCGATAACATCATCATGATTTCGATCCTGGTCAGCCGCATGCCCAAGCACATGCAGCAGCGCACCCGGATTTTCGGCCTGGCGCTGGCCATGGTCACGCGGATCCTGTTGCTGCTGTCGATCACTTGGGTCATGCGCCTTACCAACGACTTGTTCGAAGTGTTCGGCCAGGGTATTTCCGGGCGAGACCTGATCCTGTTCTTCGGTGGTCTGTTCCTGCTGTGGAAGAGCTCACAAGAGATGTACCACGCGCTGGAAGGTGAAGATGAGTCCAATGAGGAGCCGGGCGGCAAGGGCGGCAACTTCCTCTACACCATCATCCAGATCGCGATCATCGACATCGTCTTCTCGCTGGACTCGGTGATTACCGCTGTCGGCATGGTCTCTCACGTACCGGTCATGGTCGCGGCGATCATTGTTGCGGTGCTGGTGATGATGCTGGCGTCCGGGACCATCAGCGAGTTCATCGACAAGCACCCGTCGCTGAAAATGCTCGCGCTGTCGTTCCTGTTGATCGTCGGTACGGTGCTGATTGCTGAATCCTTCGACGTTCACGTGCCAAAAGGCTACGTCTACTTCGCCATGGCGTTCTCGCTGGCGGTGGAAGCGATCAACATCAAGATGCGTACCGCGATTGCGAAAAAACGCAAACAGCAAGATCCGGTGAAACTGCGCAAGGATATTCCGGGGCAGTAACCCGAGTCTGCGCATAACACCTGTGGGAGCGGGCTTGCTCGCGAAGACGGAGTGTCAGTCGACATCATGTTGCCTGATACACCGCTTTCGCGAGCAAGCCCGCTCCCACTTTTTTTGCTCTGTGATTAGCCTGGCGGATCGAGGTTATCGAGCACTCGATTCACCGCCAACTCCCCCAACATGATGTTTTGCTGAATCCCCAGCAGGGTGTTGCGGTGTGTACCTTCCATTCGTGCAGCAAAATCACTGGCCATGACGCTGGCCGACGCCAACGACTCACAGGCGTGAGCGAGCAGGGTTTCGTTATCGACCTTGGGGTCTATGAAGAAGATTGTGCTGGGCTTGCGTGGCGGGAAGTCGTGGGGGACCGGATCGGTGTCCGGTGGGTTGGGTGTTGCCTTGAACATAGATAGAACTCCAGTACTGGATATATGGAGCCTTCACTCTCGCTACCAAACGAAGGTGGCGGCCATACACAGGTTGGTAGACCGGAGTACTGGAACCGGCGCCCCCGAAGGGACCCTGCGCATGGCCACCATAAGCTACGACCTGAAAAAGCGTCCGCAAAAAGTGGCTATGCGCCAGACTCCGGGCTACCAAACCCGATCGCTGTTTTTAGCGATGGATAAACGATAGAGAGCAGGGTCTAGGCGCACAAGCCGGCGGATTCTGGCGTAGCCGTAGGCAACGACGCAAGACGTTGTAGCCTCCGAGAAGTAACGCCGGATGTCTTTAAACACGCACTGCAAAAACGCGTGAATCACACCAAAACAACCGACTGCTTTACCGACGGATTTTTTCCAAAGGTTGACGCACAGAGCTCTGGTGGTTAGCGTCCTCGCTCACTTCACCCGACAATGACAAGGAATGCATATGTCTGGAAAACCGGCTGCACGTCTCACGGACCCGACGCCGAAACAGCCAGGTATCTGATCGACATAGGGTTGAGCAGGGATCATTTCAGCGATTGAGTTCTCTCCCCGATTTCAGGACTGCTGCGCAGCCCAGCGGGAGCAAGCTCCCTCCTCGCCACAGGGTTGTGTTCGCGCACCTTTTCAACTGTCCGGCTGAGACCTTCGGGTCCCTTTTTCATTTCTGCATGAGCCTGTTTTCATGACAGTTTTGTTTCAATCACTTCTTTAGCTATGCGATGCTGGCGCCCAGACCGTTAGCCAACTACAGCTTAAGTACAGAACGTAGAAAGTCGCGCGGCACCGTCAATTTGCCCCTCTGGGGCGCTACCACCACAGGGGGCCTGCATGCTCACCCTGCTCAATTTGTTATCGGCCGTGGCCTTGTTGATCTGGGGCACGCACATCGTCCGAACCGGCATCCTGCGGGTCTACGGTTCCAATCTGCGCCATGTGATCGGCCAGAACATGTCCAAACGCTGGTTGGCGTTCATCTCGGGGATCGTCGTCACGGCGATGGTGCAGAGCAGCAACGCCACCGCCATGCTCGTCACTTCTTTCGTCGGTCAGGGCTTGATGGCGTTGACGCCCGCCCTGGCAACCATGCTTGGCGCAGACGTTGGTACCGCGCTGATGGCGCGGGTGCTGACGCTCGATTTGTCCTGGCTGTCGCCGCTGCTGATTTTCCTCGGGGTGATTTTCTTCCTGTCCCGCAAGCAGACCCGGCTGGGCCAGATGGGCCGCGTCAGCATCGGTCTCGGGCTGATCATCCTGGCGCTGCAATTGATCGTCGAATCCGCCGCGCCGATTACCCAGGCGCAGGGTGTGAAGGTGATTTTCGCCTCGTTGACTGGCGACATCCTGCTCGATGCCCTGGTCGGCGCGTTGTTCGCGATGATTTCCTATTCCAGCCTGGCCGCCGTGCTGCTGACCGCGACCCTGGCTGGCGCTGGCGTGATCAGCTTGCCGGTGGCCATCGGCCTGGTGATCGGCGCCAACATCGGCAGCGGCATCCTCGCGTTCCTCAGCACCAGCATGCAAAACGCCGCCGGGCGTCAGGTGGCGCTCGGCAGTCTGTTGTACAAACTGATCGGCCTGCTGCTGATCATTCCGGTGCTGGACCCGTTGGTGCACTGGATCGACAGCCTCGACTTCAGCCCTCAGGAAATGGTCATCGGCTTCCACCTGCTCTACAACACCGCGCGCTGCCTGATCCTGCTGCCCAGTGTCGGCCCGATGGCCAGGCTTTGCGCGTGGCTGTTGCCGGAGCGGCCGGAGCTCAACGGCACGGCGAAACCCCGGCACCTCGACCCGACCGCGCTGGTCACCCCCAGCCTGGCGCTGGCCAACGCCGCGCGCGAAACCCTGCGCATGGGCGATCTGATCGACAACATGCTCGAAGCGATGCTTGACGTGCTGCGTGGGAAACAGTCCGCCATCACCCAGGAAATGCGCAAGCTGACCGATGATGTCGAAGCGCTCTACAGCGCCATCAAGCTTTACCTCGCGCAAATGCCCCGGGAAGACTTGAGCGATCAGGACAGTCGGCGCTGGGCGGAAATCATCGAACTGGCGATCAACCTCAAACTCGCCAGCGACTTGATCGAACGCATGCTGCGCAAGGTGCAGCAGCAGAAAACCTCGCAGCGCCGGTCTTTTTCCGAGGTCGGTTTGGAAGAATTGGCCGGGTTGCACAGCCAGTTGATCTCTAACCTGCGTCTGGGCTTGTCGGTATTCCTCAGTGCCGACAAGGAAAGTGCCCGCCAGTTGCTGCGTGAGAAACGTCGCTTTCGCGCACAGGAACGCCGCCTTGCCCATGCTCACGTCAGCCGGTTGCAACGTAAGATTGTGCAAAGTATCGAGACCAGTTCTCTGCACCTGGAGCTGATCGCCGACATGAAGCGCTTGAATTCGCTGTTCTGCAGCAGCGCTTATGTGGTGCTGGAAACGTCGGATACCGGTGCACTGGCGGTCGACGATATGGCTGACATCACGCATTCGCCTTGAACGTCTGGCGGTGGGGTCAGTCAGTTACATTGGTTCAGCCTCAAGACCGCCTTCGCGAGCAGGCCCGCTCCCACATTGATTTTGTGAGCGCCGCAAATCACCTGTGGGAGCAAGCCTGCTCGCGATAGCGGCCTGAAGGACGACATGGATCTCCGATTGGTTGCCTGGAAGCTTGCTATGCGTTGTCTGCTGTTCGCCTGTCTGTTGCTTGGCTCATTCCCTTCGTTTGCCCTGGATCGCTTCCAGGTCGAGGGCTATACGCTGCCCAACGGCCTGCAATTGCTGCTCAAACCGGGCACCGAGCGCGGGCATGTGGCGATTCGCCTGGTGGTCGGCGTGGGACTGGATGATTTCAGCTGCGCCGAAAAGGAACTGCCGCATCTGCTTGAGCACTTGCTGTTCAGCGGCATCGACGCCACCGGCGAAGGTGGTCTGGAAGAGCGCATGCAGGCCTTGGGCGGTGAGTGGAACGCCTTCACCAGCAACGCTGACACCACGTTCGTCATCGAAGCCCCGGCAAAAAACCAGCGCAAGGTCCTCGACCTGCTGCTGGCGCTGCTGACCCAGACCCGAATCGACGACAACGCCATCAACGCCGCCAAACAAGTGGTCGAGCGCGAAGACGGTGGCCATTACTCGCATTTGCAGCGTTGGCTGGATCGTCAGGACCTGGGCCACACCGCGAGTAATCAGCTGGCGGTGGAACTGGGCCTCAAATGCCCCGAGCGGGCCGAGGTCGATCACCTGACCCGCGAGCAACTGGAGACGGTGCGCAAGGCCTGGTACGCGCCCAACAACATGACGCTGATCGTGGTCGGTGAGCTCGACAAGTTGTTGCCGGCGTATCTGGAGCGCTCGTATGGCGCGCTTGAAGCCGTCGACCCGACCGATCACCTGCCCTTGCCGGAAATCCAGGCCAGTGCTGCTCACGAGCGAACGCTGGGCGACGGCTTTGTCGGCGGTGGTGCCAAGTTGCACTGGCTGGTGCCGGAACCGGTGCTGCAGGATCAGCATGACCAAACCTTCGACCTGCTCAAGGACTATCTGGACTGGGCGCTCTATCGCCAACTGCGCCTGGCCCACGGTTTGTCCTATGGCCCCTCGGCCGAGCGCGAGGTGTTTGGCGGAGTGGGCTTCATGAGCCTGAACGCCGACCTTGATCGCGACGACGTGACGGAGGCCGAACAAGTGTTGGAGGATTTGAAGGCGGGCCTGCTCAAGGACGGTCTCGACGCAGACACCTTCAACCGCCTCAAACAGGCCGCCATCGCCCGCCAGGCCTGGGCCGTGCAAGGCAACAGCGCGCTGGCCGATTACTACTGGAGTGCGCTGGGGGACTACCAGGACGGTCGTTTCGCCAACCCGGCCAAGGAACTGCAAGGCGTGACCCTGGCGGAAGCGAACAAGGCGATGCGCGAGTTGCTCGTGCAGCCGGGGTATCTGCGGATCGAGAAGCCGCTGATGAGTTATGACCAGTTGATGTGGGCGATGGCCGGGGTGTTTGGACTGATTGTCCTCGGGGTATTGGCTTTACGAGTCCATCGCAGAAGGTAACCGCGCGCGGTGGCTGGAGCTTTTGTGGCGAGGGGATTTATCCCCGTTCGGCTGCGCAGCAGTCGCAAAACCAGTCGATGCGGTGTGCCGGAAAAACAGGGTCGCCCATTTTGGGGCCGCTTCGCAGCCCAACGGGGATAAATCCCCTCGCCACAGAAATCCCCTCCACCCCAGAGTTTTGTGTTCAACCAAAGTGACCGGCACCCTCGCCACGCCCCCCGCCCGGGCGGTACTCTGTCGAGGATTTTCCCCACGACTATTGTGAACCGCCGAATGCCTACTCTGACCCTTTACGTCCAGCGCATCCTGGAGCTGATGAAGCGCTATCCAGGGGTCATTGCGCTCGGTGGTTTCATCTCCGGGGTCGGCAGTTTCATCCTGGTGGATCGGCAACAGGGCCTGGCGACCTGGATCACCATCATCATGGTGCTGAGCTGGATCTGGCTGATGCTGGAAAACAGCCTCACCAAGCTGTTCACCAAACTCTTCAAACGCGAAATCCCCCAGCCTTTGCTGCGTTACGCCACGCAGATGATCCACCAGGAAAGCCTGTTTTTCGTCCTGCCGTTCTTTTTCATCACCACGACCTGGAACAGCGGCCAGTTGTTCTTCACCGGGTTGCTGAGCATGGCGGCGCTGATTTCCATCATCGACCCGCTCTACTACAAATGGCTGGCCCCCCGGCGCTGGGCGTTCCTGGCGTTGCACACGCTGACGCTGTTCGCCGCGCTGTTGACCGCCCTGCCCGTCATTTTGCACCTGACCACGTCCCAGAGTTTCAAACTGGCGCTGGGCACCGCTGTGGTGTTGTCGTTCCCGAGCCTGGCGTCGATCTTCCCGATCCGGACCCTGCGCAATGCGCTGGCGATCTTGAGCATCACCGTGGGTATCGGGGGCGTCGGCTGGGTCCTGCGTTCATGGGTTCCGCCGGCGACGCTGTGGATGACCGACGTGGCGATCAGTACGCAAATGCAGGACCGCACGCCGGGCAAGAGTCTTGAAGAAGTCAGCGCCGAGCAGATCCGTGGAGACGGCCTGTACGCCTACACCGCGATCAACGCTCCACGCGGTCTGGACGAACGGATTTATCACGTTTGGACGTTCAACGGCAAAGAGGTCGACCGCATCCCGCTGGACATCCATGGCGGGCGCAAGGAAGGCTATCGCGCCTGGACCCACAAGCAGAACTTCCCCGGCAACCCTGCGGGTAAGTGGCAGGTTCGGGTGCTGACCGAAGACGGGCAACTGATCGGTGTGCTGCGCTTCAAAATCACGGACAGCACACCGATCAAAGAAAAGTAATCCGGTTCGTGCTATTACGTAGCTCTGCGCCAATAGCCGAACAAGCACGGAGCTTATGACCAGCAGCACAACGGCCGGCAATGCCCAGATAGACGCCTCTCACTCCCCGGCACAACTGCGGGTCACGGGTGACTGGACGCTCGCCCATTACGCCGATCTCAAGCACCTGAGCGAAAAGCTCCGCGGCCAATACGACGACAGTACCCACATCGACCTCAATGGCCTCGGCGCGCTGGACACGGCTGGCGCTTCACTGTTGGTCGAATTGCTCGGGTCCGAGCGTTTGGGCCGATCCGCCGAGCATCCTGATTGCACCCTGTCCCCGCCCGACCGCGCCTTGTTGCAGACGGTTTATTGCTCGCTCAGCGACTTCTGCGTGCCGATCAAGGAACCGGAGATCAGCGTCGGCATTCAGCTGCTGACCCGCATCGGTCGCGCCGTCGACGCGGTCTGGCAGGACACCCTGCAACTGCTGGGCTTCGTCGGCCTGATCCTCGAAACCATCGCGCGCGGGCTGTTTCGCCCTAAGCGCTGGCGGATCACGCCTATGGTCGCGCACATCGAACAGACCGGCCTCGACGCCGCGCCCATCGTGGCGTTGCTGACCTTTCTGGTCGGTGCCGTGGTGGCGTTTCTCGGCGCGACGGTGTTGGCGAGTTTTGGCGCGAGTATTTTCACCGTGGACCTGGTGGCGTTCTCCTTCCTGCGCGAATTCGGTGTGTTGCTGACTGCGATCCTGATGGCCGGGCGTACGGCCAGTGCGTTTACCGCGCAGATCGGCTCGATGAAGGCCAACGAAGAAATTGATGCTATCCGCACACTCGGTCTCGATCCGATGGAGCTGCTGGTGGTGCCGCGGGTATTGGCGTTGCTGGTCGCGCTGCCGATGCTGACCTTTCTGGCGATGCTCTCGGGGATTATCGGCGGTGGTGTGGTGTGCGCCGTGTCGCTGGATATTTCGCCGGCGATGTTCCTGTCGTTGCTGCAAACCGATATCGGCGTTCAGCACTTTCTGGTGGGGATCGTCAAAGCGCCGATCTTCGCGTTCCTGATCGCTGCGATCGGTTGCCTTGAAGGCTTCAAGGTCAGTGGCAGCGCTGAATCTGTTGGCGCGCACACCACGTCGAGCGTGGTGCAGTCGATTTTCGTGGTGATCGTGCTCGACGCTGTCGCCGCGCTGTTTTTCATGGAGATGGGCTGGTGAGTCGTCTACCCCGAGCGCCCTCCGAGGCGGTGATCGAAGTCCGTGGGTTGTGCAATCGCTTCGGCAGCCAGAGCGTGCACGAGAACCTCGACCTGGATTTGTACAAAGGTGAAATCCTCGCCGTGGTGGGCGGCTCCGGCAGCGGGAAATCGGTGCTGCTGCGCAGCATCGTCGGCTTGCGCCAGCCCAGCGAAGGGCTGGTGAAGGTCTTCGGCAAGAACCTGCCGACCCTGCCCGAACACGAGCGTTCGATGGTCGAACGGCGCTTTGGCGTGCTGTTCCAGAAAGGCGCGCTGTTCTCTTCGCTGACGGTGACCGAGAACGTCGCCCTGCCCCTGATCGAACACGCCGGCCTGAACCGTGAAGACGCCGAGCACTTGGCGGCGGTGAAACTGGCGCTGGCCGGGCTGCCGCTGTCGGCGGCGGACAAATACCCGGCTTCGCTCTCCGGCGGCATGATCAAGCGTGCGGCACTGGCCCGTGCGTTGGCGCTGGACCCGGACATCCTGTTCCTCGACGAACCCACCGCCGGCCTCGACCCGATTGGCGCCGCTGCCTTCGATCAATTGATCCTGACGCTGCGCGATGCCTTGGGCCTGAGTGTATTTCTGGTGACCCATGACCTCGACACGCTCTACACCATCACCGACCGGGTGGCAGTGCTGGCGCAGAAAAAAGTGCTGGTGGCGGACGCCATCGACAAGGTCTCGGAAACCGACGATGCGTGGATTCACGAATACTTCCATGGCCCTCGCGGCCGCGCGGCGCTGACCGCCGCTCAACAGTTGAATGAGGTCTGACATGGAAACCCGAGCCCATCATGTATTGATCGGCCTGTTCACCGTGATTGTGGTGGCGGGCGCCCTGCTCTTCGGCCTTTGGCTGGCCAAGTCCAGCGTTGACACCGAGTTCAAGGATTACGAAGTCGTCTTCAACGAGGCGGTCAGCGGCTTGTCCAAGGGCAGCGCCGTGCAATACAGCGGGATCAAGGTCGGCGATGTAGTGACCTTGCGCCTGGACCCGAAAGACCCGCGCCGGGTGTTGGCGCGAATTCGCCTGGGTGGCGATACGCCGATCAAAGAAGACACCCGGGCCATATTGGCGCTGACCGGGATTACCGGGACCTCGATCATCCAGCTCAGTGGCGGTACACCGCAGAGCCCGAACCTCAAAGGCAAGGACGGCCATTTGCCGGTGATCATCGCGTCGCCCTCGCCCATTGCCCGTTTGCTCAACGACAGCGGCGACTTGATGGCCGGTGTGAACACGCTGATGCATAACGCCAACCTGATGTTTTCCACCGAGAACGTCGAGCGCATCAGCAAGACGCTGGAAAATCTGGAACAAACCACCGGCACCATCGCCGACCAGCGCGGCGATATTCGTCAGGCGATGCAGCAACTGGCGTCCGTCGGCAAGCAGGCTGGCGCGATGCTGGAGCAGACGTCGGCGTTGATGCGTAACGCCAACGGCCTGCTCAACGATCAGGGCAAGCAGATGTTCGGTAGCGCCGAGCAGGCCATGAAGTCGCTGGAGCAAAGCAGCGCGACCATCAACAAATTGCTCACTACCAACCAGGATTCACTGAACAGCGGCATGCAGGGCCTGAACGGCCTGGCACCGGCGGTACGTGAATTGCGCGACACCCTGACGTCGTTGCGGGCCATTTCCCAGCGCCTGGAAGCCAACCCCAGCGGTTACTTGCTGGGCAATGACAAGAACAAGGAGTTCACGCCATGAAGCTTGCGACCCTCGCCCTCCTCGCCGGCTTCACGTTGGTCAGCGCTTGCTCGATCCTGCCCAAGTCCGAGCCATCCGATGTCTATCGCTTGCCTTCGTCCCAGAGCAGCGCATCGGCAAGTCATGGCACACCGCAACGCTGGTCGCTTCGCCTGACCAAGCCGCAGGCCAGCGAAGCGTTGAACAGCCCGAAAATCGCCGTGATCCCCCAAGGTGATCTGATCAGCAGCTACGCCGCCTCGCGCTGGAGCGATCCGGCGCCGGTGTTGCTGCGCAATCGGCTGCTGGATGGTTTCCAGCGGGACGGCCGAGTGCCGTTGCTGAGCACAGATGACAGCAACTTCCAAGCCGATCTGGAATTGGGCGGGAGTCTGCAGGCGTTCCAGACTGAATACCAAGGCACCGCGGCGAGCGTGGTCGTGCGGCTGGATGCGTTGCTGGTGCGTGGGTATGACCAGCGCATCCTCGCCAGCCGCCGCTTTGAAGTGCGCCAGCCATTGAGCGATGTGAAGGTGCCCGGGGTGGTGGCAGGGTTTGGCCAGGCCAGCGATCAGTTGACGGCGCAGGTGGTGAGTTGGGCGGTTGAGCAAGGCCAGAAAGCCGCCCCGCCTCCTCGCCCTTAAAGCCAACACAAACCCAATGTAGGAGCGAGCCTTTGTGGCGAGGGGACTTGTCCCCGTTGGGTCGCGAAGCGGCCCCGAATTCAGGTCTTGGGACTGCTGCGCAGTCCAACGGGGACAAGTCCCCTCGCCACAAAGGCTCACTCTCACAGGGGATCTTTGGTTAACCGAAGAACCAGTAGCAAACGCCAATCGCGCCGAGAACACCGGCAAATTCCGCCAGCAATGCGCACCCAACCGCATGCCGCGCTCGCTGGATGCCTACTGCACCGAAGTACACCGCCAGCACATAGAACGTCGTTTCCGTACTGCCCTGAATCGTCGCAGCCACCAGCGCCGGGAAACTGTCCACCCCGGAGGTCTTCATGGTTTCGATCAGCATCGCCCGCGCGGCGCTGCCGGAGAACGGCTTGACCATCGCCGTCGGCAGCGCGTCGACGAAGCGCGTGTCCCAACCGGCCCACTCCACCAGATGCCGGATCCCGTCCAGACCAAAATCCAGCGCCCCGGACGCCCGCAGTACGCCGACGGCACACAGCATCGCCACCAGATACGGCAGCAGGTTCTTGGCCACGTCGAAGCCTTCCTTGGCGCCTTCGACGAACGCTTCGTAGACTTTCACTTTGCGTAACGCGCCAATCACCAGAAACAGCATGATCAGCCCGAACAGCGTCAGGTTGCCGAGGATCGATGAAAGCCCGGCCAGAGCGGTCGCCGAGAGCGTCGCCAGCAGCGCCATGAAGCCACCGAGGGCCAGGGCACCGGGAATCAGATACGCGAGCACCACCGGGTCCCACAGACGCAGGCGTTGCATGAACGCCACCGACAGCAGGCCCACCACTGTCGAGCAGCTGGTTGCCAACAGGATCGGCAAGAACACGAGGGTGGGGTCGGGTGCACCTTGCTGAGCGCGATACATGAAGATCGTCACCGGCAGCAGGGTCAGGGATGAGGCGTTGAGCACCAGGAACAGGATCTGCGCGTTGCTGGCGATGGTCTCGCTGGGGTTGAGCTCTTGCAGCGCCTTCATGGCTTTCAGGCCGATTGGCGTGGCGGCGTTGTCCAGGCCCAGGCCGTTGGCGGCGAAGTTCAGCGTGATGAGGCCGATGGCCGGGTGGCCGGGCGGGACTTCCGGCATCAGGCGCAGGAACAAGGGGCCCAGCGCCTTGGCCAGCCAATCGACGATCCCGGCCTTCTCGGCGATTCGCAGAAAGCCCAGCCAGAGCGTCAGGGTGCCGAACAGCAGGACCATGACCTCGACGGACAACTTGGCCATGGCGAAAATGCTTTCCACCATCGCCGCGAAGATCCCGGCGTTACCGCCGATCAGCCATTGCGCCAGTGCCGAAACGGCAGCCACGATGAAAAAGCCGAGCCACAGGCCATTGAGCATCAGTTAAATCCCCCGAAGAATGCCGCGAATGATAGCGGGGTAGCCAGAAACGACAAACCCCGGATTTCTCCGGGGTTTGTTTGTGTGGCTTGCTCGGGTCACTGTGGGAGCCAGCCTGCTGGCGATGAGGCCGGCACATTCAACATCTCTGTTGTTTGATACACCGCTATCGCCAGCAGGCTGGCTCCCACATAAAAGCCAGACTCCACAGGGTTCAGCTATCAGTTGCTGGAAACTTCGCCCGCCGGCAGCTTTTCCTTGCTGCGCCAGTGCGGCAGCGAGTTCCAGTAACGCTGGCCCTTGGCGTCGTCGTACATGCCTTCCCAGCGGGAGATGACCAGTACGGCCAAGGCATTGCCGATCACGTTCAGCGCGGTACGGGCCATGTCCATGATGCGGTCGACACCGGCGATGAACGCCAGGCCTTCCAGCGGAATACCCACGCTACCCAAGGTAGCCAGCAGCACCACGAAGGACACGCCCGGTACGCCGGCGATGCCTTTGGACGTCACCATCAGGGTCAGCACCAGCAGCAATTGCTGGCTGATCGACAGGTCGATGCCGTACAGCTGGGCAATAAAGATCGCCGCGATGCTTTGGTACAGGGTCGAACCGTCGAGGTTGAACGAGTAACCGGTCGGCACCACAAAGCTGCAAATGGCTTTCGGCGCGCCGTAGGCTTCCATCTTCTCGATCACGCGCGGCAGCACGGTTTCGGAGCTGGCGGTGGAGTAAGCCAGTACCAGCTCATCCTTGAAGATGCGCATCAGCTTGATCACCGAGAAGCCGAACATCTTGGCAATCAGGCCGAGGATGACAAAGGCGAAGAAGGCGATGGCGACGTAAACCAGGATCACCAGTTTGGCCAGCGGTATCAGAGAAGCGAAACCGAAGTTGGCCACGGTCACTGCGATCAGAGCGAACACGCCGATCGGGGCATAGTTCATGATCATGTGGGTGACTTTGAACATGCTTTCCGAGACGCCCTGGAACATCTTCACCAGCGGCTCGCGCAGGTCCGATTGCAGGCTCGACAGACCGAGACCGAACAGCACGGAGAAGAAGATGATCGGCAGCATTTCGCCGCGGGCCATGGCCGCGAAGATGTTCGACGGGATCAGGTTGAGGATGGTTTCGATGAACGCGTGTTCATGCTGAACCTCGGCCGCCGTCGCCTGGTACTTGGAAATATCCACGGTACCCAGGGTGCTCATGTCGATGCCGGTGCCCGGATGGAACACGTTGGCCAGCACCAGACCGACCACGATGGCGATGGTGGTGACAATTTCGAAGTAAATGATGGTCTTGAGGCCGATACGCCCGAGTTTCTTCGCGTCGCCTACACCAGCGATGCCGACGATCAACGAGGAGATGACGATCGGGATCACGATCATCTTGATCAGACGGATAAAGATATCGCCTGCCGGTTGCAGGACGTTGCTGATCCACCAGGCTTTTTCGGCACTGAAATGGTTGAGCAGCGCACCGATTGCTATCCCCAGTACCAGACCGATGAGGATCTGCCAGGCGAGGCTGAGCTTTGCCTTCTTCATATCTTTACCCTTACTTGCGTTTGACTCAGGCGAATGCAAGAACTGGAACGCTCGTCGCGAAAAAGTCTGTGCATCTGCCCCCGTATAAGGTGCCCCGGAGCGCTTTGTTACGGCTCTCTGGCAGGCGAAAAAAGGCGCAACTATTCCGATGCAAGGAAGCGACGTCTAATGCCGTAAACGCCTACCCTATGCCGAATCGGCATGAGCTTTTTTAATTGAAACCCGCGTCCCAACCGGTTCGAATACGACATTTCGGCAGGCATAAGTGCCGTGAACCGGCCATTTCAGAGGAGGTTGGTTGTTTTTTAAACAGTTGAATTCATGACGAAATTTCGGAAAAAGCCTACGTTTGGCAGCGAAATCTCATGCGCCCAAAGTCGAAGGTTTCTCGATATACGGTCGTGAAGAAACACCGCGAAACGGTTTTACGGGGAATATGCAGCAGGAGGGAATGAGCGCAGTGCTCTAGATCAACGCTTTGCACGTTGAAGCTCTTCGCAAGTCCGTCGAGCCACTCGGGGCTGGCGAACTTGCGTCGCAGCTTTAATTACCTGACCCGGCCCTTGCGCAGACACTCCATGTGCCCGTAGGTCACTCCGCCCCAGAAACAGGCAGAACGTCCCGACCCCTTGGTCATGCGCCTACCTTCCTCGGGTAGCGCACTGGAAAGAAGCAATGCTGCTCCTTTCGTGTTTCAAACTCAGTACCACTTCGGATCTTTCTTGAGCTGTTCCATCAACAGATCCTGCATACCCTGGTCAGGTTTGCCGAGGAAGCGGTAGTCGGCATGTCGCGTTGGCGACTTGTCGGCCGGCAATCCTGCGGGCACTTCGACCAGCATGGCGTACGCGTCCTTTTTGTCGAAGCTGAAGGCCACTATCAAGCGTTTGTTCAGGCACGTCGGTTGCGTTTCGCAAAGCGGCCCGACCAGATACTTGTCGCCATCTTCTTCAACCGCATTCATTTGCTCGGCAGCGCCAGACAGGTTCATCACCCATTCCGGCAGTCGTTCTTCCTTTTTAACGACTTTAGTCCAGGTTTCACGGTACTGCGGGTCCGAATTCAACAATTCGCTGGCCCGCGTCTGGCCATCATTGGCCGCCATCGCCATGGCACTACCGCCCAGAAGGAGGGCGGCTGCCAGTGTCTTTACCCAAACGCTCATATTCAGCCTCGACCGCGACGGCCAAAGAAGAACGAAGCAATGAACATCACCAGGAACACGACAAAGAGAATCTTGGCGATACCCGTGGCGGTGCCCGCGATACCACCGAAGCCCAATACGGCGGCGATGATGGCAATGATCAAGAATGTGATTGCCCAGCTCAACATGGTGATTCTCCTTACGCTTCTATATTAGAGGTGCAGCTTGTGGTGCTTTTCCCGGCGCAGCGAGCGCGCCAAGTTCGGTTGCTCAGAACACCCAACGTTCCTGACGCGGCATCTCATCCGCAGGCTGAGCCTGGTCGACGTCCATCATTCGCATCGGAGCAAGGTCAGCCTGATTACTGCTGACGGCGCTGAAATGGGTCTGGGTTGCACGATGAATCGACACGTGCGGCGCTTCTGGCTGCTGGCTCTGTTCCCAGAGCAGGAACTGCTGGCCAGCGATCAGCGTGATCAACATCGCCAGGATGCCAAACAGGCCTTGCTGGATATGCAACGGCGAGATGCGCAATGGGGCGACACGTTGGCGATTCATTCTGAAACTCCTCCCACTCTGGTGGTGATCTTGTCAGTGGGCGTCGATTCAAAATGGCCCTGATTACCTAGGCTATTGCAGGCTGCATGCCAGCTTTTTTGAAGAAAAAAACTGTTTAAAATCAACAAGTTAATTTGTTTGTGAAAATCACGTCGGACGCATACTGCACGATGGCCCATGCAAGGTCGTGCGTATTGCACGATCAATTCCCGGGAACTTTGATTATTTTTGAATTGAGAGGAGGGCGCAGATGTCAGAAAAGGACGTGGGTAATCGCCTCAAAAGCGGGTTTTTCTAAAAAACCAGCAAAATCAGTCCATTAGCTAATGGATGTGTAGAGAGCTACCCTGCGATGGCTGGAATGGATCAGAATCAACCATGCAACTTGCCCGATTTTTCCGGGACTAAATCAAGATCATTATTTTTAAAGGAGCGCGGGAACATGGAATCAGCCACTGAGCATCAAGGCCGCATTCTGCTGGTGGATGATGAATCCGCCATTCTGCGAACCTTCCGTTATTGCCTCGAAGACGAAGGCTATAGCGTGGCCACCGCCAACAGCGCGGCACAGGCCGATGCTTTGCTGCAACGTCAGGTGTTCGATCTGTGTTTCCTTGATCTGCGCCTGGGTGAGGACAATGGCCTGGATGTGCTGGCCCAGATGCGCATTCAGGCCCCCTGGATGCGGGTGGTGATCGTCACCGCTCACTCGGCCGTGGACACCGCCGTGGATGCGATCCAGGCCGGTGCCGCCGACTACCTCGTCAAGCCTTGCAGCCCCGACCAGTTGCGTCTCGCCACTGCCAAGCAGCTGGAAGTGCGCCAACTTTCCGCTCGGCTGGAAGCCCTTGAAGGTGAAGTGCGCAAACCCAAGGACGGACTGGATTCCCACAGCCCGGCCATGAAAGTGGTACTTGAAACCGCACGCCAGGTCGCCACTACCGACGCCAACATTCTGATTCTCGGCGAGTCCGGTACCGGTAAAGGCGAACTGTCCCAAGCCATTCACGGCTGGAGCAAGCGTCAGAAGAAATCCTGCGTCACCATCAACTGCCCGTCGCTGACGGCGGAATTAATGGAAAGTGAACTTTTCGGCCACAGCCGTGGCGCGTTCACCGGCGCCAGCGAAAGCACCTTGGGGCGCGTCAATCAGGCCGACGGCGGTACGTTGTTTCTCGACGAGATCGGCGATTTTCCCTTGACGTTACAACCCAAGTTACTGCGTTTCATCCAGGACAAGGAATACGAGCGCGTAGGTGATCCAGTAACCCGACGCGCCGATGTACGAATCCTCGCGGCGACCAACCTGAACCTCGAAGACATGGTGCGCGACGGCCGTTTCCGTGAAGACCTTCTCTATCGCCTGAACGTCATCACGCTGCATTTGCCGCCACTGCGCGAGCGCCGGGAAGATATTCTGAACCTGGCCGATCGTTTCCTGGCTCGCTTCGTCAAGGAGTATGCGCGTCCGGCACGGGGCTTTAGCGATGAGGCCCGGGAAGCGTTGTTGGGTTACCGCTGGCCCGGCAACATCCGCGAACTGCGTAACGTGGTGGAGCGGGCGAGCATTATCTGCCCACAGGAACGGGTCGAGATCAGCCACCTGGGCATGGCCGAGACCCCGACCAACAACGCGCCGCGTATTGGTGCGGCGTTGAGCCTGGATGAATTGGAGAAAGCCCACATCGGCGCCGTCCTCGCCACCGCCGATACGCTGGATCAGGCGGCCAAGACCCTCGGCATCGATGCCTCGACCCTGTACCGTAAACGCAAGCAGTACAACCTGTGAGCCGACAATGAAACTGGCGATGAAGCTGCGTACTCGGCTGTTTCTGAGTATTTCGGCGCTGATCACCGTAGCGCTGCTCGGGCTCTTGCTCGGGCTCGTCAGCGTGATGCAGATGGCCGGCACTCAGGAAGTGTTGGTTCGCAACAACTTTGTCTCGCTGGACCTGGGGCTGAAATTGCGTCAGACCCTGGGCGATCAGCTCATGATCATGATCGACGAAAAGCCCGATCCTGCTGCGTTCCAGGCCTCCAGGCAACACTACCTCGAATTGCTTGAAGAAGGCATCACACTTCAACACTCCAGCAACGGCGGTTATGGCTTCACACAGGCCAAGGCTGATTACCTCGACTTTCTTCAGGTCTACGATCAGACCCAAGCGGCTACGCCTGCATTGAGCGGCAACGCTGCGCTGGTGGAAAAATTCAATATCTTGCGCAGCGGTCTGGTCTCCGAGCAAAAGCGTGCACTGGATAACATCAACAACACCGAGCGCCAGGCCCGGGAACGCGCTTTGCTGATTGCCGGCCTGCTCGGGTTGGTGGGGTTGGCGGTGTTGATCATCGGTTTCATGACCGCCCATGCGATCGCCCGCCGGTTTGGCGCTCCGATTGAAGCGTTGGTCCAGGCCGCTGACGACATCGGCCAAGGTAATTTTGAAGTGACCCTGCCGGTTTCCTCTGCCGAGGAAATGAACCAACTGACCAAGCGCTTCGGCATCATGGCCGAGGCGCTGCGTGAGCATCAGGCGATGAACATCGACGAGCTGCTCGCCGGCCAGCAACGTTTGCAGGCTGTACTCGACAGCATCGATGACGGGTTGCTGATGATCGACCGCGAAGGCTATCTGGAGCACCTCAATCCCGTAGCCCAGCGTCAGTTGGGGTGGGACACCGATCGACTCGGCCAGGGGCTGGGCTCAGCGCTTGAGCGTCCCGAACTGGATGAGCAGCTGCAACTGGTGCTGCGTGGCGGGACGCTGGAGCGGGCACCGGAAGACCTGAGCATTGAGGTAGACGGTGAATCGAGGTTGCTGACTTACAGCCTGACGCCGGTCAGCCATACGCAGGGCCACATTCTCGGCGCCGTGATGGTGCTGCATGACGTCACCGAACAGCGTGCATTCGAACGGGTGCGCAGCGAGTTCGTCTTGCGCGCCTCCCATGAGCTGCGCACCCCGGTGACGGGAATGCACATGGCCTTCGGCCTGTTCCGTGAGCGGGCGAAATTTCCTGCGGACTCCCGCGAAGCCGATTTGCTGGACACCGTGAATGAAGAAATGCAGCGCTTGATGCAACTGATCAACGACCTGCTGAATTTCTCTCGCTACCAGAACGGTTTGCAGAAGCTCACGCTGGCGCCGTGTTCCATTGAAGCGTTGCTGGAGCAGGCTCAGGAACGCTTTGCCGGAACTGCGGCGCTGAAGGGCATCGAGTTGGCGGTGGAAGTGCAAGGGCCTTTACCCAGGTTGCAGGCCGACCAGGCGCAATTGGATCGGGTGCTCGATAATCTGATCGACAACGCTTTGCGCCATACCGCCCAGGATGGACTGATACGTTTGCAGGCGCGGCGCCATGGGGAGCGGGTGATTATCAGCGTGGAAGACAACGGTGAAGGCATTGCCTACGGTCAGCAGGGGCGGATCTTCGAGCCTTTCGTCCAGGTCGGCCGCAAGAAGGGCGGTGCCGGGCTTGGTTTGGCGTTGTGCAAGGAAATCGTGCAGTTGCATGGCGGGCGGATGGGCGTTTATTCGCGGCCGGGGCAGGGTACGCAGTTCTACATGGCGCTGGCGGTTTAAACCGCTGCAGTCTTTTCAGGCTTCATCATCCAGGCGTCGATTGTTCCGCCGGCGACCACGGGTAATCAGTTCGATGAATTGCACGGCGCTCAGGGCATGGGCGAACAGCCAGCCCTGACCGTACTTCACCCCTTCGCTGCTCAGAAAGGCCGCTTGCGCTTCATGTTCGATGCCCTCGGCAATCACCCTGAGTTGCAGGGCCTGGGCCATGTGAATGATGTGCGGTGCCACGCCGCTGCTGGCGGCATCATGGCCCAGGGCATCTATGAACGCCTTGTCGATTTTCAGGCAGTCCACCGGCAGGGTTTGCAGGTAGGCGAGGCTGCAATAGCCCGTGCCGAAATCATCGATCAGCACCTGATGTCCGACATCGCGCAAGGCTTGCAGGTTTTCCCTGGCCACCACCACATCGATCAAGCCTCGCTCAGTCACCTCAAAGGCAATCTGCTTCGCCGCGACCCGGTGCAAGGTCAGCAGGCGCGCCATCACCTGGCCGATACGCGGCACCATGACATCGCAAGCTGCAAGGTTGACGGAGATGTACAACTGCGGATTGGCGCGTAGCAGTTGCCCAAGTTGTTCGAGGAGTCGCTGCAATACGAAGTCGGTCATCTGGCGGATCTGGCCGGTGTTTTCGGCCATCGGGATAAACAGGTCGGGGCTGGTCAGGGTGCCGTCCGGTCTTCGCCAGCGCAGCAAGGCTTCGGCCCCGACACAGTTGCGGCTGTCGAGATCGAAGATCGGCTGATACAACACCTGCAATTCGCCGCGTCGAATGGCGCCGTTCAGTTCCGCGTCCAGTGACTGACGCTGGCGCACCAGCAGAAACACCATGAAACCGACCAGGATACCCAACGCCAGACTGGCCGGCAGCAGCCACCACCACACGGCTGGCACATGCATGTTCGTGCGTGGGGTGATCAGCACTAATTGGTATTCGGGATTGTTGGTGGGCATGCGGTAAATCAAGCGGGTTTGTGTCACTTGCAGCGCATCGCGGTTTGTCAGGGGCCAGGATTCGGCGGGGGGCCAGACCTGTGCGGCACCGAGGACAGGAATCGCACGGGTGCCATGGGAGAGCACCACCAGCAGGCTACTTCCCGGGGACAGATCGACCATGTCGGTCAAATGGCCACGAGAGGTGGCGACCCGAAAGTTGCCGCGTCCAAGCATCAACGCCGCGCGGTTTTCATCGGGTTCAGTGGTGGTGTTCAGCCAGTAGCTGTAGGTGGGCCCCTTGATGTCCGGCGGTCGACTCAGCGACAGCCCCACTTGGCGAGGGCGATTCGAGCAGATCCGCGAGGCATCCATGTAGGCGGCTTCGTAAACGAAGCGATAGTTGAAGCTGACCTGCTGCAAGGTTGCGATCATTTCATCATCGCAGCCACGCAGGGGTTGGGCTTCCAGATCGTCGAGGCTTTCACGTAGCTGCCCGAACAGCTGCTCCAGCCGGGCGAGGAAACGCTCGCCCTGGGCATTCATTTCCTGGCTTTCCCGCTGCTCTACCTGATGCATCGCTAAAAACAGGCTGGCGGCCATCAATAACGTTGCGCTCAACGCAGCAGCCAGCATCGCCAAAAACCAGGGGCGATAGAACCAGCTACGAAGCGTCTCTCGAGCTACAGTCATTGTGGATATCCGAAGAATTACCAATGAGTTATAGCTGCTGATTGAGAAAAAGCCCTTACCGTCGGGCGGGCGTCATTATTTTGTCTGATTCAATACTTGCAGGAGCGCCGCCGTCTGAGCGTCGGGATTGCCATCAAATCGGGCGGGGCGGAAATGCATTTGAAAGGCCGCCAGTACATGGCGCGTGGCGACATCAAGCTCACCCGTTTGTGGCGTGGCATAACCCAGTCGGGCCAGCTGTCCCTGATACCAACTGATGCTCGGCAGTTGTGCTGCGAACTGGGCTTGTTGGCGTGCGACGGCCTGCTCGTTTGGCCAGACGCCTATGCCTTCGGCGGCCAGGCGCTTCCAGGGAAACAGCGGGCCGGGATCGAGCTTGCGCAGCGGCGCGATGTCGCTATGGCCGATGATGGAACGCGGGTGGATGTTGTAACGCTTGCTGATGTCCTTGAGCAGGAAGATCAACGACTGAACCTGGTCTTCACTGTACGGGTACCAGAGGCGGCCCGTCGGTGTGTCTTTGAAGCCGGGATTGACGATCTCGATGCCGATAGAGCTGGAGTTCAGCCAGGTCCGGCCTTGCCATTCGCTTTCGCCTGCGTGCCACGACCGAAGGTTTTCATCCATCAGCTTAAAGATGGTGGCGCCTTTGTCGTCGCCGATCAGGTAGTGACTGCTGACTTCGCCGTGGGTGAGCAGTTGCAGCGAGCGCTCAAGCGAAGCAGAGGTGTAATGCACCACCACGAACTGAATACGGCTGTCGTGATTGACGGAAGGGTGGCTGGTGTCGATCCGCGGGCCGCTGGCACAACCGGCCAACAGGAGCAGCGACACAATGAGAGCAAGACATTTCATGGCAGGAGGCAATACACGCAAGTCAGTAATGCAACAGTGTAACGTACTGACTTGCGCGCAGAGGGCAAAAGCGCTGTTTTAAATAAAATGGAACAATTGGCTGTCAACCAGCTTCGGCTCGGTTGCGGCCGGCATTTTTTGCCCGGTATAGCGCCTGATCGGCTCTTTTAAGCACCAAATCGCTGTGTTCACCGGATTTGAAGGCGCTAAAACCCATGGAAATGGTGATGGTCACCCGCTCGCCCTTGAAGTGGAAGGGGCAGGCTTCAATCGATGCGCGCAAGGTTTCCAGCAGTTTTGCACCATTTGCCGGTGACGTGTCGGGCATCAGCAAGACAAATTCTTCGCCCCCGAACCGCGCAATGAAATCCGTCCCGCGCAGGCGTTTTCGCAACACGCTGGCAATAATCTTCAGCACCTTGTCACCCGCCAGGTGGCCGTAGTTATCGTTGATGCGTTTGAAATGGTCGAGGTCGAGCATTGCCAGCAACAAGGAGTTGCCGTGTTGCTGCCAGTGGCGGACTTCGTGCTCCAGCCGTTCACTCCAGGCTGCTCGATTCGGCAGACCGGTCAATGGATCGATCAGGGCTTTCTGCCGTTGTTCTTCAAGGTGTTCACGGTAGCCCAGCGCTTCCTGTTCCATGTGAGCCACACGCTCGGCCAGGCTTTGCAGGCGAGCCGCGACTTCCTGCTCACGTTCGTCGCGCTGCTTCTGGTGTTGATCCATGGTGCCGAGCAGGCCTTCGAGATGGTTCTCCAGGACGTGCTTGAGGTCGTCCAGGTCCGCAGCTTCCTGCATGCTGCTCTGCAGGCCATCGACTTGCTCGCGAATCTGCGTATCCATGTCGCGCGCCGCAGAGCGGTTGTCGGCATGGCCGTCACTGGCCGCTTGCAAGTTGCTCTGGAACGATTCGAGACGTTCGTTGAGTTGCTGGAGGTAAGCTTCGAACTCGTGCTGACCGCTGTCGGTGATCGCCAGCATCAACGTCGCCAGATCGTCGAGGATCGGAATCAATTCGTACCAGTTCAAGCCGTTTTGCAGGCGATCACGCATCGCTTCGGCTTGCGGTCGATGGCGTTCGGGCAGCGTCAGGTCGTCGAGCAGGCCCAGGAGTGTGTCTTCGATGTGCTTGGCGACGGAGCTATAGGAAGGCTCGGGTGAATCGGGCAGGCCGTAGAGAACGTCCTCTGGCTCGAGGTGCTCCGCTTCAACGGCCACCGGGATCAGTTCATCCGGATTGATTGCCTGTTGCACCGGCTCGGCTGGCGTAATGTCCGCAAGTGCTGGTTCTGCCAGTTGTACGATGTCTGGCTGTGCCTGAGGCTCAACTGTTTGCGCAGATGGAGTCTCTGGCTGAAGCACAGGCGGGACAAACGCCACCACTACAGGAGCGGATTCCGTGGCGTGTATTTCCAGTGATTCGGGGGTTGTAGTGACGGGTTCTACGTCGATTGCCTTTGACTGTACGACTGGCGGGAGCTCGACCTTAGGTGCGAGATCAGCCGCTACAGGCGGGGCCTCGGCCATCGGTTCGACAGTTTGCTGGGGCGCTGCTTGTACCGCAGGGGCGGCGATCTGCGGCGCGGCCTCATCTGCTTCCCGGTTACCGAACAGTCGCCGCAGAAAACCGGGGCGATCAGGTTCTGCCGGGGTATCCAGTTGACGCAAGGCTTCGCCTTGCAGGCCGCTCAGCTCGCTGAGCAGCAACGGAATTTCGCGGGCCTGACTGACTCGGCTGTCCAGTTGTTTGGCGAAGTTCTTCAACGGACGACTGACTTCGCGAGGCAGGGGCAGTGTTTGCAATTGAGTCACCAGCGCATTCAGTGCGGCGCTGGTTTGATTGACCCGGGTTTCCCGGCGCTGCTCCGAATCGAGTACGGCTTTTTCCAGTCGCGGAAGCAGGGCAGCCAGACCGGCGTCCATGTCATCGGTGCGCACGACTTCGCGCATTTCCTTCATGCACAGGTCAACGGCGCGATCGGTGCCTTCTGCGGCCAGGGTGCTGCGCACCAGCCCACGGCGCAGCAAGTCGAGCCGGGCATCCCATCGGCGTTCGAGCTTTTCCTGTTGTTCGATGCTTTTGAGGTATTTCTCTTTCCAGCGCTGTGTTTCGTCGCTCATTCAAGGGATCCGCGAAGGGGCAGGACTCAACGCGGGGAATGCATCGGCCGTGAGCGAACCCGGCAGACGAATCTCTACCGCGACGGGCAGGTGATCTGAAATCGGTTGTGCCAGCACCTCGACCTTTTCAAGGGTCAGCGTGGGGCTGAGCAGAATATGGTCCAGGCAGCGCTGCGGGCGCCAGCTGGGGAAGGTCGCTTCCAGTTGCGGCGCGAGCAGGCCGAGGTCACGCAACGGGGAGTTTTGCAGCAAATCACTGGCATGGGTATTCATGTCGCCCATCAGCACCTGGTGTTTGTAACCGCCGATCAGCTCGCGGATGTAAGCCAGTTGCATGCTGCGGGCCCGAGCGCCCAGCGCCAGATGCATCATCACGACCACCAGCGCCTCCGGTCCTTCGCCGAAGCGCACCAGAATCGCCCCACGACCCTTGGGCCCTGGCAGCGGATGGTCTTCAATCGCCCACGGGCGCAGGCGGCTGAGCACGCCATTGCTGTGCTGGCCGAGGCGACCGAGGTTGCGATTGAGTTGTTGATACCAGTAGGGGAAGGCGCCGAGTTGCGCCAGGTGTTCCACCTGATTGACGTAGCCTGATCGCAGGCTGCCGCCATCGGCTTCCTGCAAGGCGACCAGATCGAAGTCGCCCAGCAGATTGCCGATCTTTTGCAGATTGTCGGCACGCCCGGTGTGCGGCAGCACATGCTGCCAGCCTCTGGTCAGGTAGTGCCGATAGCGCTCGGTACTGATGCCGACCTGGATGTTGAAGCTGAGCAGACGCAGACGACTGTCTGCGGGCAAGCCCGTCGATTCCAGATGATGCTCGTTGACCCGCGGATCATGCAGGCCAACGACGCGTTCAGTACCCCAGCGGCGCATGGCAGTCGCCGCGCTTAGTTGGCGGCAGCCTTGTTAGCCGCTCGCTCTTTGTCGACCAGCTTATCGGCCAGTTGCAGTGCTTGTTCGGCACCGCCGGCGGAACCCACGTCAAAGCGATACTTGCCGTTGACGATCATGGTTGGAACGCCGGTGATTTCATATTTCTTGGCCAGCTCGCGAGCCTTGTTGATCTGGCCTTTGATGGCGAAGGAATCGAAGGTCGCCAGGAACTTGTCCTTGTCTACGCCTTGAGTCGCCAGGAAGTCAGCCATTTCATTCTTGTCGACCAGCTTCTTGTGTTCTTTCTGGATTGCGTTGAACACTGCAGCGTGAACCTTGTTCTCGACGCCCATCGCTTCAAGGGTCAGGAACATCTGGCCGTGTGCATCCCATGGACCGCCAAACATGGCAGGGATACGGACGAAGTTCACGTCGGAAGGCAGTTTCTCGACCCAAGGGTTGATCACCGGCTCAAACGCGTAGCAATGCGGGCAGCCATACCAGAACAGCTCCACGACTTCGATCTTGCCAGGCACGGCGACCGGAACCGGATTGCTCAGTTCGACATAAGGGGCGGCGGGTGCTTCGGCGGCTTGGGCAGTCATGCCGAACAGGCTGGCAGCGACGAGTGCGGCGCTGATGATCAGATTACGCATGCTTTACTCCTGGACAATTTTGGTCGCCTCGCGCGACCTGTTTTCAGACAGGTCCTGGCGGGCTTGAGTTCTGTAGTGTAACGGCAGCGGCCACAAAAAAGGGCGGCCTGAGCCACCCTTTTTATACTTGCTGCGACGGATTAATAGAGCGTTAACGTTGCAGGAGATGTACGCCCCGCGCGACGCCCCATTCGCAGGTCTTAGTGCAGGCCCTGAATGTAGCTGGACACCGCGGCGATATCTTCGTCGCTCAGCTTTTTGGCAATGCTCTGCATCGGTTTGGTATCGCCATCGTTGGCACGACCGCCTTCTTCCTTGCGGAAGTCGGTCAGTTGCTTGGCAACATACTGAGCATGCTGACCACCCAGGTGCGGGAAGCCGGCAGCCGCATTGCCCTTGCCGTCCGGAGAGTGGCAACCGGTGCAGGCTGGCAGGCCCTTGGCCAGGTCGCCGCCACGGAACAATGCTTCACCGCGAGCCACGACTTTCGGGTCGGCGGCGCCAACGCTGCCTTTCTGGCTGGCGAAGTAGGCAGAGATATCAGCCAGGTCCTGATCGCTCAGGTTGGTCAGCAGGCCGGTCATTTCCAGAACGGTGCGTTTGCCGGACTTGATGTCGTGCAGCTGCTTGTTCAGATAACGCTCGCCCTGGCCTGCCAGTTTCGGAAAGTTAGGCGCCATGCTGTTGCCATCCGGGCCATGACAGGCGCCACATACTGCGGCTTTCGCCTGACCAGCTGTTGCATCACCTGCAGCATGGGCTACGCCGGAGATCCCCACGGTCAACAGCAGACTCACGATCAATTTGTTCATCAGCTAATCCAACTACGGCTAAGGGTTAAAGAGTTATGGACCGGGATTACTCGCTCATCCACTGGATGATGGCCTGGTAATCCTCGGCACTGCAGTCCATGCACAAACCACGCGGCGGCATCGCCTTGAAACCCTGGGTCACGTGTTGCACCAGCGTCTCCATACCTTTCGCCAACCTCGGCGTCCAAGCTTCCTGATCGCCCTTTCTGGGCGCCATGGGTAGTTGGCCGGAATGACAGGCACCACAAACACGGTTGTACACAGCTTCCGGATCCTGTGTAGCCTGAGCGCTGTAAAGCGGCATCAAGACACCGGCAGCTAGCAGCCATTTCGTCATAAAACGACCTTTTCAGGGTTGAGAGCGTTCTGCGTTCTAATGCGCAATCAAGGTCAATCGCTCTCGTGAACTTCATCCTACGCTGGGACAAAGCGCACACAAAATCTGCGGCATTATATACTGGCGTCACTGAAACGGAAACGACACCGCTTGCCGCGTCCATTCCCGGCGCCGCCCACATCGGAAATCCCATGCAACTCAAGAACCCCATCCTCGGCCTGTGCCAACAGTCCACCTTCATGCTCAGCGCTGCCAAAGTCGACCAATGCCCCGACGACGAAGGCTTTGAAGTGGCTTTCGCCGGGCGTTCCAACGCCGGTAAATCCAGTGCGCTGAACACTTTGACGCACGCCAGCCTGGCGCGGACCTCGAAAACTCCGGGTCGCACGCAGCTCTTGAACTTCTTCAAGCTAGACGATGATCGTCGTCTGGTCGACCTCCCGGGTTACGGTTACGCGAAAGTACCTATCCCGTTGAAGCTGCACTGGCAGCGTCACCTGGAAGCTTATCTGGGTGGTCGCGAGAGCCTGAAAGGTCTGATTTTGATGATGGACATCCGTCATCCAATGACCGATTTCGATCTGTTGATGCTCGATTGGGCTGTCGCCAGCGGCATGCCAATGCACATTTTGCTGACCAAAGCCGACAAGCTGACCTACGGCGCGGCGAAAAACGTCCTGCTCAAGGTTCAGACTGACATCCGCAAAGGATGGGGCGATGCGATCAGCATCCAGTTGTTCTCGGCGCCAAAACGCATGGGCCTGGAAGACGCCTACACTGTACTGGCAGGCTGGATGGAACTGGCGGACAAGGGCTCCGAGGTTGCCCAGCAATAAATCGCAGGCAAAAAAAACCCCGGACTTCTTATGGGGAGGGGGAAGTTCCGGGGTTCAAGTTCCGGACCGCTAGGGCGGGGTCCAGATATCTGCCAACACTTAACACAACATAGGAGCATCGAAGGGCTTCACCAGCCATTCAGTAACTCTGAGTGGCAGTTCACAGGTTTAGTTCCGGAGTTTCAGAAACCATTCGAAATAAGTTTGATTTCTTTCCGAGATAAGGGCCCTTCAGCCTTCTGCTGCGGCGTTATGCCGCAGCAGAAATCGCCTTTTCAGACGGCTCAGTGAGCCTCATCCCAGTTATTGCCTACGCCAACCTCGACCAGCAGCGGTACATCCAGCTTCACGGCGTTGCTCATGTGCGCACGAATTTCATCGCGAACTTGGTCGACCAGATCTTCACGTACCTCAAGCACCAATTCATCGTGCACCTGCAGGATGACTTTTGCGTCGAGGCCCGAGGAAGTCAGCCAGTTATCCACCGCCACCATGGCTTTCTTGATGATGTCCGCCGCCGTGCCTTGCATCGGCGCGTTGATCGCCGTGCGTTCGGCACCTTTGCGCAGCGCCGGGTTTTTCGCGTTGATTTCCGGCAGGTACAGGCGACGTCCGAAGATTGTCTCGACAAAACCTTGCTCGGCCGCCTGGGTGCGGGTGCGTTCCATGTATTCCAGAACACCCGGGTAGCGGGCGAAATAACGATCGATGTAAGCCTGGGATTGCTTGCGATCAACGCCGATCTGCTTGGCCAGCCCAAACGCGCTCATGCCGTAGATCAAACCGAAGTTGATCGCCTTGGCGCTGCGCCGCTGATCGGTGGTGACGTCGGCCAGTTCCACGCCGAACACTTCGGCGGCGGTGGCTTTGTGCACGTCCAGGTCATTGCGGAATGCGTGCAGCAACCCTTCATCCTTGGCCAGGTGCGCCATGATCCGCAGTTCGATTTGCGAATAGTCCGCGGCCAGCAGTTTGTAGCCTTTTGGCGCGACGAACGCCTGACGAATCCGACGCCCTTCGGCAGTGCGGATCGGAATGTTCTGCAAGTTCGGATCGCTGGAGGACAAACGCCCGGTTGCCGCGACAGCTTGATGATAAGACGTGTGAATCCGCCCGGTACGCGGGTTGATCTGCTCTGGCAGGCGATCGGTGTAAGTGCTTTTCAGCTTGCTCATCGAGCGGTACTGCATCAGCACCTTGGGCAGCGGGTAATCCTGCTCAGCCAGTTCCGCGAGGACGGCTTCGGCGGTGGACGCCTGGCCCTTGGCGGTTTTGCTGAGGATCGGCAGACCGAGTTTTTCGTACAGGATCACGCCCAATTGCTTCGGCGAGCCGAGGTTGAATTCCTCACCGGCGATGGCGAATGCCTCACGCTCCAGTGCGACCATTTTGTCGCCCAGCTCAACGCTTTGAATGCCCAGCAGGTTCGCATCGACCAACGCGCCCTGACGTTCGATGCGGGCAAGTACCGGCACCAGCGGCATTTCGATTTCGCTCAGGACTTTGCTCAGGCTCGGGATGGCATTGAGCTTTTCTTGCAAGGTTTGGTGCAGGCGCAGCGTTACGTCGGCGTCTTCGGCGGCGTAAGGCCCGGCCAGTTCCAGCGAGATCTGGTCAAAGGTCAGCTGCTTGGCGCCCTTGCCGGCGATGTCCTGGAAGCTGGTGGTGGTGTGATTCAGGTACTTGAGCGCCAGGCTGTCCATGTCGTGGCGGGTCGCGGTGGAGTCCAGCACGTAGGATTCGAGCATGGTGTCGAACGCGATGCCTTGCACGGTGATGCCGCAGCTTTGGTCGCCACCGATGGCGCAGTTGGCCAGGATGTTCATGTCGAACTTGGCGTGCTGGCCGACCTTGAGTTTGTTCGGGTCTTCCAGAATCGGTTTCAGCGCGCGCAGCACGGTGTCGCGATCGAGCTGATCCGGCACGCCCATGTAGGAATGGGTCAGCGGGATGTAGGCCGCTTCGTTGGCTTGTACAGCAAACGACAGACCGACCAATTGCGCCTGCTGCGCGTCGATACCGGTCGTCTCGGTATCGAAGGCAATCAGCGTGGCGTCGTTGAGCTTCTTCAGCCACAGGTCGAAATCGGCCTGGGTCAGGATCGTGGTGTACTTGAGTTCGGTCTCGACAGCGGCTTCTTCAGCCACCGGCGCTGTGACTTCCTGGCCGGAACGCTTGGCATCGCGCTGGTTCTCGTCGAACCAGCTCTTGAATTCCAGCAGGGTGTAGAGCTCGGCGAGTTTGTCGTGATCCGGCCGGCCCATTTGCAGGTCGTCGAGCCCGATGTCCAGCGGCACGTCGATCTTGATGGTCGCCAACTGATAGGAGAGGAACGCCATCTCCTTGTGCTCTTCGAGCTTGGCCGGCAGGGTCTTGGCGCCACGAATCGGCAAGGTCGGGACAATTTCGAGCTGTGCATACAGCTCGGTCAGGCCACCGTTCACGCCGACCAACAGGCCGGAAGCAGTCTTCGGACCAATGCCCGGAACGCCCGGAATGTTGTCGGAAGAATCGCCCATCAGTGCCAGGTAATCGATGATCTGCTCGGGAGCGACGCCGAATTTCTCCTTCACGCCGTCCACGTCCAGCGCGCTACCGGTCATGGTATTGACCAAGGTAATGTGGCCGTCGACTAGTTGCGCCATGTCTTTGTCGCCGGTGGAGATCACCACCGGGCGGTCAGCCGCGGCGCTGCTGCGGGCCAAAGTGCCGATCACGTCATCGGCCTCGACGCCTTCGACGCACAGCAGCGGGAAGCCGAGGGCGATCACGCTCTGGTGCAGGGGTTCGATCTGCACGCGCATGTCATCCGGCATGCTCGGACGGTTGGCCTTGTATTCGGCGTACATGTCATCGCGAAAAGTCCCACCCTTGGCGTCGAACACCACGGCGAACGGACTGTCCGGGTACTGCTTGCGCAGACTCTTGAGCATGTTCAGCACGCCTTTGACCGCTCCGGTCGGCAGCCCCTTGGAAGTGGTCAGCGGCGGCAGGGCGTGAAAGGCACGGTACAGGTAAGAAGAACCGTCCACCAGGACGAGGGGGGCTTGGCTCATGAGCAGGATCAACCTTTTCGGCGGGTCCGGCGCTAGAATAGCGGGACCGTTGACGACAAAGGGACAAGGTTATCATGCGCACACTAAATCGCCTGTTGCTGGCTGGCTTGTTTGCAACCGTTCCACTGTCCGTCATGGCGGCGGATGATGCGCCGACACCGGAGCCGGAAGTCACGATTCGCACGGAAGGCGATAAAACCATCCAGGAATACCGCCAAAACGGTTTCCTGTATGCGATCAAGGTCACACCGAAAGGCGCACCGCCTTATTTTCTGGTGCGCGCGGACGGGACCGATGCAAACTTCATCCGCTCGGATCAGCCGGATATGCTGATTCCGTCGTGGAAGATCTTTGAGTGGAAGTAGTTTCTTAATTTCAATCGGCGCTGGCTCAAGCAGCGGCGCCCGTACTGGCAGTTCAAACATGTCTGTGTTCACCCCGCTGGCTCGGCCCGAGCTGGAAACCTTTCTCGCCCCATACGGGCTCGGCCGCCTGCTTGATTTCCAGGGGATTGCCGCCGGTAGTGAAAACACCAATTTCTTCATCAGCCTGGAGCAGGGCGAATTTGTCCTGACCCTGGTTGAGCGCGGTCCGGTTCAAGAGATGCCGTTCTTCATCGAACTGCTCGACGTGCTGCATGACGCCGACCTGCCAGTGCCTTACGCGCTGCGCACCACCGACGGCGTTGCCTTACGTGAGCTGGCGGGCAAACCGGCGCTGTTGCAACCACGCCTGGCCGGCAAGCACATCAAGGAAGCCAACGCGCAGCATTGCGCCCAAGTCGGCGAGTTGCTGGGCCATCTGCACCTGGCGACCCAGGCCAACATGATCAAGCGCAAAACTGATCGCGGCCTGGACTGGATGCTGGAGGAGGGCACTCAGTTGCTGTCGCACCTGAATGCCGAGCAAAGCGATCTGTTGCAACGGGCACTGGACGAAATCACGCAGCAGAAGACGAAAATTCTGGCGTTGCCAAGGGCCAACATCCACGCGGATCTGTTCCGCGACAACGCGATGTTCGAAGGCACGCACCTGACCGGGTTGATCGATTTCTACAACGCGTGCTCGGGGCCGATGCTCTATGACGTGGCGATTGCCCTGAATGACTGGTGTTCGGATGACGACGGACTGATCGACGGGCCGCGAGCACGAGCATTGCTTGGGGCTTATGCGGCGTTGCGGCCGTTCACGGCAGCCGAAGCCGAGTTGTGGCCAACCATGCTGCGCGTGGCGTGTGTGCGATTCTGGTTGTCACGGTTGATCGCCGCGGAGTCGTTCGCCGGGCAGGACGTGTTGATTCACGATCCGATGGAATTCCAGCAGCGGTTGGCGCAGCGGCAGAAGGTCAGTACACCCCTACCGTTCGCCCTCTGAATTGTGGCGAGGGAGCAAGCTCCCTCGCCACAGGGTTATCGCTGTATTTACAACGACTCCAGACACCCCGCCAAATCATTCCCCAATTTCTCCAGCACCTGCTCATACCCCTGAGCAGTAGCCGGTGTGTATCCGCCCAGCGCGTCCAGTTCCGCCAGCTTCACCGGCAGACCCGCCACCAGGGTTTCCGCCAGGCGCGGACGCAACGGCGGCTCACTGAACACACACGTCTTGCCGACTTCCTGCAAGCGCGTGCGCATCGCCGCGACGTGCTGGGCGCCGGGCTGGACCTCGGCGGCGACGCTGAATACGCCGGCGTGTTTCAGGCCGTAGGCATCTTCGAAGTAGTCGAAAGCCTCGTGGAACACGAAGTAAGGTTTGCCCGCGATGCCGGCCAGGCGTGCCTTCAAGCGCACGTCCAACGCATCCAGTCGCTCATCGAATGCCTTGAGATTGCTCTGATAACGCGCCGCATTGGCTGGGTCGGCGGCACTCAGATCAGCAGCCATTTTGCTGGCAATTACGCGGGCGTTCACCGGCGATAACCACAAATGCGCGTCAAGACTGCCCGGGCGATGATCGTGATCATGCTCGTCGGCTTCTTCCGCGTGGGAATGGCTGTCTTCGGCAAACCGGCGCAGTTTCAGCCCCGGCAGATCCTGAATCGCGACGCTCGGCAGCGTACGACCGTTCAGCACGCGAGGCAGGAAACCTTCCATGCCCGGACCGATCCAGTAAACCAGATCCACCGATTGCACCTTCCGTACGTCGGAAGGACGCAAGGCATAGTTATGCGGCGAAGCACCCGGTGGCAGCAGCACTTCCGGAATCGCCACGCCGTCCTGCACCGCAGCGGCTATCAGCTGAAGCGGCTTGATGCTGGTAAGGACTTTGACGTCGGCTTGAGCTGAGCCAATGAACAGAAAACTTGCGACAAATGCGACAAAGATAGAAAAAAGTCGGGACACGATGACCACTCGAAGAGGCGAGAACGGGTAACATAATAACGTCTCTCACAAAACTCGTCGCCGCTCATGCCTAAAACACCGATTGCCAGCCGTCCCCACGACCACTCTCATTGCGTGCACAGCGCTCTGTCGGAGGCCGATGCCTTGTGCGCACGTCAAGGCCTGCGCCTGACCGCCTTGCGTCGGCGGGTGCTGGAACTGGTGTGGCAAAGTCACAAGCCGCTGGGTGCCTACGACATTCTCGCGGTACTCAGCGAGCAGGACGGCCGCCGCGCCGCGCCGCCAACCGTGTACCGCGCACTGGATTTCCTGCTGGAAAACGGCCTCGTCCACCGCATCTCCTCGCTGAACGCCTTCGTCGGCTGTAATCACCCGGAGCATGCCCACCAGGGCCAGTTCCTGATTTGCCGCGAATGCCACGCCGCCATCGAACTCGAACAGAAGTCCATCAGCGACGCGATCATCAGCAGCGCCAAGGAAGTCGGTTTCGTCGTCGAAAGCCAGACGGTTGAAGTGGTCGGCATCTGTTCGGGTTGCCAGGGGGCTTGATGAGCAATGCGCTGATCCGCCTCGAGCAGGTTGCCGTCACCTTTGCCGGGCAAAACGTGCTGGATAACATCGAGCTGAGTGTCGAGCCGGGGCAGATCGTCACCCTGATCGGCCCGAACGGCGCGGGCAAAACCACGCTGGTGCGCGCCGTGCTCGGTCTGTTGAAGCCGGACAGCGGCAGCGTCTGGCGCAAGCCGAAACTGCGGGTCGGCTACATGCCGCAGAAACTTCACGTCGATCCGACGCTGCCGCTTTCAGTGCTGCGCTTCTTGCGCCTGGTGCCGGGTGTGGACCGCGCCAGGGCCTTGGCGGCACTCAAGGAAGTCGGCGCCGAACAGGTGATCGACAGCCCGGTGCAAAGTGTTTCCGGTGGCGAAATGCAGCGCGTGCTGCTGGCTCGGGCCTTGTTGCGCGAGCCGGAACTGCTGGTGCTCGACGAACCGGTGCAAGGCGTCGATGTGGCCGGCCAGGCCGAGCTCTACAGTCTGATCACGCGACTGCGCGACCGTCACGGCTGCGGCGTATTGATGGTTTCCCACGATTTGCATCTGGTCATGAGCACCACCGACCAGGTGGTTTGCCTGAATCGTCATGTCTGCTGCTCCGGGCACCCGGAACAGGTCAGCGGCGATCCGGCTTTCGTCGAGCTGTTCGGAAAGAACGCACAAAGCCTGGCGATTTATCACCACCACCACGACCACGCCCATGACCTGCATGGTTCGGTGGTCAGCGCGGCCCCGACGGCCCAACCCCATGTCCATGGAGATAGCTGCAAGCATGGCTGATTTTCTGCTCTACGCCCTGCTTGCAGGTCTGGCTTTGGCATTGGTCGCAGGACCGCTGGGTTCATTTGTGGTCTGGCGGCGCATGGCTTATTTCGGCGACACCTTGTCCCACGCGGCCTTGCTTGGCGTCGCGTTGGGCTTTCTGCTGGATGTCAGCCCGACCGTGGCCGTCACCGTCGGCTGCTTGCTGTTGGCAGTACTGCTGGTGACCTTGCAACAGCGTCAGCCGCTGGCGTCCGACACGCTTTTGGGAATTCTCGCACCGAGCACGCTCTCTCTGGGCCTGGTCGTACTAAGCTTCATGCACGAAGTACGGATCGACCTGATGGCGTATCTGTTCGGCGACTTGCTGGCGATCAGCCCGACCGACCTGGCCTGGATCCTCGGCGGCAGCGCTGCCGTTCTGGCCTTGCTGGTGACGTTGTGGCGGCCATTGCTGGCGATCACGGTGCATGAAGAACTGGCCAGGGTGGAAGGTTTGCCCGTGCCGGCACTGCGCCTGACCCTGATGTTGCTGATCGCTGTGGTGATCGCTGTGGCGATGAAAATCGTCGGTGTGTTGCTGATTACTTCGCTGTTGATCATTCCGGCGGCTGCGGCACAACGTCACGCCCGCTCGCCGGAGCAGATGGCGCTGGGCGCGAGCCTGCTGGGCATGCTCGCGGTCTGTGGCGGGCTGGCGCTTTCATGGTTCAAGGACACCCCGGCGGGACCCTCGATTGTTGTGACGGCCGCCGCACTGTTTCTGCTGAGTTTTGTCCTGCCCCGTCGAGGGGTGTAGACTTGCTCGTTTTTTGCGCAAATAGAGAGTCGCAGGAATGAAGCTGTCAGCCTCCCGTTATCTGCTCCTTGTCGCATTTTCGCTGCTACTGGGCGCTTGCCAAAGCACGCCATCGGCCACCACTGAGGCGACCGATGCACGGGCCACGGCCATCGCGCAGCTGGAACAAAACCTGGCCAGCAGCGAGCTGGCCACCGCCGAGGATCAATTGGCAACCTTGCAGGCCCAGTCGCCCGACGATCCATCCCTTGTGCAATATCAGCGGCAATTGGCCGAAGCCTATCTGCGCCGCAGCCAGATCGTGCTGCAAAAGGGCGATGTGAATGCGGCCGCCACGGCGCTGGCCCGGGCTCGGGCGTTGATGCCAAAGGCCCCGGCGCTGACGGGTGGGCTCAACAACGCTATCGTCGATGCCCGTAAAGCCGAGCTGGACAGGGCCGAAGCCGCGCTCTTGGCTGCCGAGGCCAAACCGCAGGCGAAAGTGATCGATCCAACCGCCGAAAGCACCACGGTTGCGTTGAACCTCACCGATATGACCAAGCTTCGCCGTCAACTGGATGCGATCGCCGCTGATGTGGTGAATTATCAATGTGACGTGAGCATTCAGGCGCCACGCACGCAGGATTACCCTTGGTTGGCCACATTGCTGACCAAGCGGGTGAAGAAGCTGGATTCGGATTTTGATCTGAATCTGCAGAAGCAGATCCTGCGCAATGTTCCGGCGCAGATCGTCTTGAGTCCTCGCAAACCCTAAAAGCTTCGCGGGCAAGCCCGCTCCCACAGGTCCTGTGTCGTTCACATAACGAGCGAACGACACAAATCCTGTGGGAGCGGGCTTGCCCGCGAAGGCGTCCTCCCTATCGATACAAAGCTTTAAGCGGGAATCGCCTTGGCCTTCGGCTCCCGATCCCAAACCCGATGCTGCCCGATCGCCGCAAAGAACGGTTTGATCAACTTGGCATCTGCTCCGATGATCAACCCCGCATCCACCTCAAGCTTCAACACATCCAGCAACTGCTTCGCCTCGCCATGCAGCGCAATCGCCTTCAAGTGCTTGTATGCCTCCAACAGGTAATGCAGCGCCACGCCATCGCCGCTCAACGCCTTGATCGACGCCGCGCCACCGGGCACAAACACCGCATCGAATGCCACCGAAGGCAAGCCTTCCATCGAAGCGTCCACCGGCAGAGTTTTGCCATCGGCGGTGGTCACAGGCGCGGAAGTCGGGCCGAGCAACTTGGCGTGCGCGCCCTCGGCCTTCAGCGCCTTCTTCATTGCATCAATCGCAGCACCATCGACTCCGTTGGCCGCCAGAATCGCCACTTTCCGGGTTTTGATATCCGCCGGAAGCAGGTTGGCCTGGCTCAATGCCGGCGAGCGGTCCAGGGAAGTTTTACGCACGTCGACGGTGCCAGCCTTCGGCGCCGGCAAGCCGAGGTTCTGCGCTACGCGTTTGGCCAGTTCCAGGTCGATATTGGCCAGAATCTCATTCACCTGACGCGCACGGATGAACTCACGCTCAACCTTGCCCAGCTCAAAGCTGTAGGCTGAGATGATGTGTTCCTGCTCGTGCTTGCTCATGCTGTGGAAAAACAGCCGTGCCTGGGAGAAATGATCGCTGAACGACTCGCTGCGCTGGCGAATTTTGTTGGCGTCGATACGCTCAGGGTAGCTCTCGAATCCACCGTCCTGCGCAGCGGGCGGCGTTTCTTTCGGCCAGCCGCCATCGATGGAATTCGGTTCGTAGGACGCGCGCCCCTTGTCGATGGTGGTGCGATGCAACGCATCCCGTTGGCCGTTATGGAACGGTGCTACGGGACGGTTGATCGGGATCTCGTGAAAGTTCGGCCCGCCCAGTCGGCTGATCTGCGTATCGGTGTAGGAAAACAGTCGACCCTGCAGCAAAGGATCGTTGGAGAAGTCGATGCCCGGCACGATATGGCCCGGGCAGAACGCTACCTGCTCGGTTTCGGCGAAGAAGTTGTCGGGGTTGCGGTTGAGGGTCATTTTGCCCAACGGGGTGATCGGTACCAGCTCTTCCGGGATCAGTTTGGTCGGGTCGAGGATATCGAAGTCGAAATTATGTTCGTTTTCTTCCTCGATGACCTGTACGCCCAACTCCCATTCCGGGTAGTCGCCCATCTCGATCGACTCCCAAAGATCGCGACGGTGAAAGTCGGTATCTTTGCCAGCGAGCTTCTGCGCTTCATCCCACACCAGCGAGCACGTGCCGGCAGTAGGGCGCCAATGGAATTTGACGAAGCGCGACTTACCTTCGGCGTTGATTAAGCGAAAGGTGTGCACGCCGAAGCCTTGCATGCTGCGCAGGCTTTTCGGGATCGCCCGGTCGGACATGGCCCAGATCACCATGTGCGCGGATTCCGGCACCAACGAAACGAAGTCCCAAAAGGTGTCGTGAGCCGAGCCGCCGGTAGGGATTTCGTTATGTGGCTCCGGTTTTACCGCATGCACAAAGTCAGGGAACTTGATCGCGTCTTGAATGAAAAACACCGGCATGTTGTTGCCCACCAGGTCGAAGTTGCCTTCGTCGGTGAAGAACTTCACAGCGAAACCGCGTACGTCCCGCACGGTATCGCCCGACCCACGCGGGCCCTGTACCGTGGAAAATCGCACGAACACCGGGGTTTTCTTCCCCGGATCCTGTAGGAAACCGGCCTTGGTCAGTACCGAATGATTCTCGTAGGCCTGGAAGAATCCATGGGCGCCGGTACCGCGGGCGTGAACGATGCGCTCCGGGATTCGCTCATGGTCAAAGTGCGTGATTTTTTCACGCATGATGAAGTCTTCCAGCAGCGACGGCCCGCGAGCGCCCACCTTCAAGGTGTTCTGGTTGTCCGAAACCTTCACGCCCTGATTGGTGCGCAGGGCTTGCTCGGTGGCGTCGGAGCGGAATTTTTCCAGGCTTTCCAGCTTGGTATTGGTGTTGCCGCGGTCCAGGGTATCGGTCCCGGCCAGTGCGCTTTTGGGTGCGGCAGGCTTTTTAGTGCTCATCAGTCGTAAACTCCTCGTTGCGATCCCGTAGCCAGGACTTATATGCATTCCCCAGGCACGGCACCGGGGGCGTTTTCGAGTTGCCTTATTAGTGACTGGCGAGCTTTTTAGCCGTTCCTTTTTTCTAACCTTCTATCGCGTTATTGCCAAATGGAAGGTTGAATGCGGAATAAATGCTAATAACCTCTATACGGACAGGCTAAAATGCGCGCCCGGCTAACCGCTGATCCTTTTCCAACGCGCCCCACAAGGTTCGCTACGTGATCGAGTTTCAAAACGTCCACAAAACCTACCGCGTCGCCGGTAAGGATATCCCCGCCCTGCACCCGACCAGTCTGACGATTGAGAACGGTCAGGTCTTCGGCCTGATCGGCCATTCCGGTGCGGGAAAAAGTACCCTGTTGCGTCTGATCAATCGCCTGGAAGAGTCCAGCGGCGGCAAGATCATCGTCGACGGCGAAGAAGTCACCGCGCTCGACGCCAACAGCCTGCGACGCTTCCGCCAACAGGTCGGGATGATTTTCCAGCACTTCAACCTGCTGGCGTCCAAGACCGTGGCCGACAACGTCGCGCTGCCGCTGACCCTGGCCGGTGAGCTGTCGCGCAGTGAAATCGACCAGCGTGTCGCCGAGTTGCTGGCGCGGGTCGGCCTGTCCGACCACGCCAAAAAGTACCCGGCGCAGTTGTCCGGCGGCCAGAAGCAACGCGTCGGCATTGCCCGCGCCCTGGCGACCAAGCCGAAAATCCTTCTGTGCGACGAAGCCACCAGCGCCCTCGACCCGCAGACCACGGCGTCGGTCCTGCAATTGCTGGCCGAGATCAACCGCGAGCTGAAACTGACCATCGTCCTGATTACCCACGAGATGGACGTGATCCGCCGGGTTTGCGACCAGGTGGCAGTGATGGACGCGGGTGTGATCGTCGAGCAAGGTTCGGTGGCCGAGGTGTTTCTGCATCCCAAGCACCCGACCACCAAACGTTTCGTACAAGAAGACGAACAGATCGACGAAAGCGAACAGCGTGACGACTTCTCTCACGTGCCGGGCCGCATCGTGCGTCTGACGTTTCAGGGCGAAGCGACCTACGCGCCGTTGTTGGGTACCGTCGCTCGGGAAACGGGTGTGGACTACAGCATCCTGGCCGGTCGTATCGACCGCATCAAAGACATCCCTTACGGGCAACTGACCCTTGCCGTCACCGGTGGCGACATGGAGGCGGCGTTTGCTCACTTCACCGCGGCTGACGTCCACATGGAGGTCCTGCGCTGATGGAAATCCTGACAAGTTTCTTCGTCAACATCGACTGGTACGAAATCTGGCTGGCCACCGGCGATACCTTGCTGATGCTTTTCGGTTCGTTGCTGTTCACCGTGTTGCTTGGCCTGCCGTTGGGCGTGCTGTTGTTCCTGTGCAGCCCGCGTCAGTTGCTGGAAGCCAAAGGCGTCTACGCGATGCTGTCGCTGATGGTGAACATCCTGCGTTCGCTGCCGTTCATCATCCTGCTGATCGTGATGATCCCGTTTACCGTGCTGATCACCGGCACGTCCCTTGGGGTTGCCGGTGCGATTCCGCCGCTGGTGATTGGCGCTACGCCTTTCTTCGCGCGACTGGTGGAAACCGCCTTGCGTGAAGTGGATCGCGGCATCATCGAGGCCACCCAGGCCATGGGCGCCACGACCCGGCAGATCATCACCAATGCCTTGCTGCCGGAAGCCCGCCCGGGCATCTTCGCGGCGATTACGGTGACAGCCATTACACTGGTGTCCTACACGGCAATGGCCGGTGTGGTCGGCGCGGGTGGTCTGGGCGACCTGGCGATCCGTTTCGGTTACCAGCGTTTCCAGCCTGACGTGATGGTCGTGACCGTGATGTTGCTGCTGGTGCTGGTGCAAGTGCTGCAAACCGTCGGCGACAAGCTGGTCGTACACTTCTCACGTAAATGATCAATGAGCCGGCCATTCGCTGGCAGGCGCCGCAGACAGGCGCCTCACATGGAGTTAGCTGAATGAAAAAACTACTCGTCGCGTTCGCAGCCGTTGCAGCGTTTTCCGCTCACGCGGACACCCTGACCGTTGCAGCCACCCCGGTCCCGCACGCAGAAATCCTCGAATTCGTGAAACCGGCCCTCGCCAAAGAAGGCGTGGACCTGAAGGTCAAAGTCTTCACCGACTACATCCAGCCGAATGTGCAGGTTGCCGAAAAACGCCTGGACGCCAACTTCTTCCAGCACCAGCCGTACCTTGATGAGTTCAACAAGGCGAAGGGCACCAACCTGGTCGCCGTTGCCGGCGTACACCTGGAACCGCTGGGCGCTTACTCCAGCAAGTACAAAGCACTGACCGAGCTGCCAGGCGGCGCCAACGTGGTGATCCCGAACGACGCCACCAACGGCGGCCGTGCGCTGTTGCTGCTGGCCAAGGCGGGTCTGATCAAGTTGAAGGATTCGAACAACATCCTCTCGACGGTCAAGGACATCACCGAGAACACCAAGGACCTGAAGTTCCGCGAACTGGAAGCCGCGACCATCCCGCGTGTGCTGACCCAGGTCGACCTGGCGCTGATCAACACCAACTACGCGCTGGAAGCCAAGCTTGATCCGTCCAAGGACGCGCTGGTCATCGAAGGCAACGACTCGCCTTACGTGAACATCCTCGTTGCCCGCCCGGACGACAAGGACAGCGAAGACATGAAGAAACTGATTGCTGCCCTGCACAGCCCGGAAGTGAAAGCCTTCATTCTCGAGAAGTACAAAGGCGCGGTATTGCCGGCGTTTTGATCCTGCAGCAATAAAAAAACGGGGACGCATTGATTGCGTCCCCGTTTTTTTATGCCTGGAATACGGACCTGTGGGAGCGGCGGTGCGACGATTCGACTTGCTCGCGAATGCGGTGTGTCATTCAGCATTTATGGCAACTGATCCACCGCTTTCGCGAACAAGCCTGCTCCCACACGAGTTCTCTGTCCGCCCAACTATTTGCGGTTAAGCATCACCGGTAACTGCGCCACCAACTTGGCGTTATTCAACGGTGCGCGAATGAACCCGCGCTGTGTCCCGTCCGGCCCGATCACCGCGAGGTTGCCGCTGTGATCAACTGTGTAATTCGGCTTGCTGGTGTCCGCCGGAATGAACGGAATACTCACCGCGTTGGCCAGTTTCTGAATGTCTTCAACCGACGCCGCCGTCAGGCCTTGGAACTGCGGATCGAAGTAGCCCAGGTATTGCTTGAGCTGCTGGGGCGTATCGCGATTCGGGTCGACGCTGACCAGAATGATCTGCAACTTGGCCACAGCCTCTGGCGGCAGTTCGCTCTTGATCTGACGCAGTTGGGCGAGGGTGGTCGGGCAAATGTCCGGGCAGAAGGTGTAGCCGAAGAACAGCAGCGACCACTTGTCTTTCAGCTCGTTGACCGCCACTGGTTTGCCGTCCTGATCGGTCATCGTCACGTTTGGCAGGTTGCGGCTTTGCGGCAGCAAAATGATCCCGGCGTCGATCAACGCCGTCGGATCGCCCTCGCCTTTGCCCGACAGCACTTTGTTGATGGTCAGGCCCATAACCAGCGCGATCAGGGCGACGAGGATGAAGACGGTTTTCTGAGTTCGAGTCATAGGTTCAACAATAAGTAGTGGTCAACGAGCAGCGCGATAAACAGCAGGAACAAGTAGTAAATAGAGTACTTGAAGGTGTTGATCGCCGCGTGCGGCCGAGTGCCACGGTACAGCACCACGGCCCATTGTAGAAACCTTGCGCCCAGTCCCAGGGCGCAAATCAGGTAGAGCATGCCGCTCATGTGAATCACGTACGGCATCAGGCTCACGGCCAGCAGCGCAAAGGTATAAAGCAGGATGTGGACCTTGGTGTAGTGCTCGCCATGGGTCACCGGCAGCATCGGAATGTCGGCCTTGGCGTATTCCTCTTTGCGGTGAATGGCCAGCGCCCAGAAGTGCGGCGGGGTCCAGGCGAAGATGATCAGCACCAGCAGCAAGGGCTCGGCGCTGATATGACCGGTGGCAGCGGTCCAGCCGAGCAGCGGCGGAGCAGCACCGGCGAGGCCACCGATGACAATGTTCTGCGGCGTCGCACGTTTCAGGAAACCGGTATAGACCACCGCATAACCGAGCAAGGACGCGAGGGTCAGCCAGGCCGTCAGCGCGTTGGTGAAGGCCAGCAGCACGGCTTGCCCCAGCACCGCCAGGACCAGGGCAAACGTCAGCGCCGCCGCCGGAGACACCCGGCCTTCGGCCAAGGGACGTTTGTGGGTTCGGGCCATCACCGCATCGATGCGCCGGTCCACCACATGATTCACCGCCGCCGCACCCCCGGCACACAACGCAATCCCCAGGTTGCCGAACACCAGCACCGTCCACGGCACTCCGGCGCGGGTCGCGAGGAACATGCCGACCAGCGAAGTGATGAGCATCAGCACCACCACTTTTGGCTTGGTCAGCTCCAGATAGTCGCGCCAGATTGCCTGACTGTGACGTTCGCCGATCAGAGTCGCCATGGCATCTCTCCTTTTATTGTTATGGGCCCGGCTGAGTGTTTGCGCGGCCTGAACCGCCAGCGCGCAGGGGATTGCTGTTTGACCCGAACCAGGCTGGTTCGCGCGTGATAATTGACCAGTACCATCGTCAGCAACAGTGCTGCGCCGCCGGCGTTGTGAGCGACGGCGACGGGCAGCGGCAGGTGAAAAATCACGTTGCTGATGCCCAGGGTGATCTGAGCCGCGAGGGCGATCAGCACCAGCCCCGCCAGACGCGTCATGCCGACCACCTTCAGTTGCCAGGCCAGACCCAGCAGCACCAGCGTCACCAGCATCGCGCCGATGCGGTGAGTCAGGTGAATCGCCGTGCGGGCATCGCTGTCCAGTTGTCCGCCGAGGTAATTGGGGCCGATGTGTTGAGTCAGGTGAAAACCGTTGGCGAAATCAGCCGGCGGCAGCCATTGCCCGTGGCAGGTCGGAAAGTCGATGCAAGCCACCGCCGCATAGTTGGAACTGACCCAGCCACCGAGGGCAATTTGCAGGATCACCAGCAGCAACCCGGCCGTCGCCCAGTGCTGCAAACGTCGGGGCACGGTCAGCGCCGGCAGTACGCCGGACAGGCGCAACGTCAGCAAAAACAGCAGGCTCAAGGTCGCAAAACCGCCGAGCAGATGCCCGGTCACCACTTGCGGCCAGAGCTTGAGCGTCACCGTCCACATGCCGAACGCCGCTTGGGCGATCACCACCGCCAGCAGAAACAACGGCAACTTCACCGGTTGCCCCGGATGACGGCGATGCACCCAGGCACGACCGGCCAGCACCGAGATCAAAAGGCCGAGCGTGCCGGCGAAATAGCGGTGGACCATCTCGTTCCAGCCTTTGTGGGCTTCAACGGGCGCATCGGGAAAATGCAATTCGGCATGGGCCAATTGGGCTTCGCTTTTCGGCACGCTGATAAAGCCGTAGCAACCGGGCCAGTCCGGGCAACCGAGGCCGGCGTGGGTCAGGCGGGTATAGGCGCCGAGCAACACCACAATCAGTGCCAGCAAGGTGGCAAACAGCGCGAGGCGAAATCCAGGTTTGGCCATGACGATGCCCTTATCCGATGTTCGACAGTTTCAGCAGATGCCGAAGGTCGTTGAGCAAGTCCTTACCCTTCACCGTCGGGTCATAACGCAGCACCAGATTGCCGTGCGGGTCGATGATCCACAGTTGCGGCGCGGTCTTGTCTCCCGCTGTTTTGGTGAACGTGGTCAGGTCCATTGAGTAGCGTTGCAGTTGCGGGTATTCGCGGGTCAGCTTGGCGTCGTAATCACTGCTTAGCGGTTGCGCCGCAGCCAACGCGTGACTGGCGCGCCCGGCATCGCGGCCGAGGCCGATCTGGATCTGCCGAGCCAGATAAACCAGTTGCTGGCAGTCCACCGAACACTCCTTGGGCGCCGTGACCAGCAATTGCCAACGCTCCTCCTGCGCCTGCACGCCAAGGTCGGCGCGGGTCTGGCCGTTGCCGATCAGCTCGCCGTGATAACTGCGGCCCTCCGGCACCCAGAACTGCAATTTGTACATGCCGGTGGCGAGGATCATCGGACCGATCACCCCAAGCAGGATCAGCAGCAACTGCAAGCGACCCTTGCGCCGACTCGCCGGCGTTTTCGCCTCAGACATGCTGGGTGGATTCATGGCCGCTCCCATGGTGTTTCTCCTTTGCGTTGTGCCAGCCGAGATAGAGATAAAGGCCGAACAGGGCGATCGACATGGCGAACCACTGCACGGCATAAGCGATATGTTTTTCCGGCCCCATGGCCACCACCGGCCAATCGGCCTGGTAGGACGCGGGGCCGGTTTCTGCGCGTAATTCGTAGGCAAAACCGTCACGATCGAGCGCTGTCCACAGCTTGGCCGGTTCGACGGCGGTGATCAGTTGTGGCCAGGTGGTGGTGCTCGGATCGGCGTGCAATTGGAAAGTGGCGCCGGGGGAGACGTAGACCCAGGCATGCAGGCTCAAGGCCTGAGTCGGGGTGGTGAATTGGGGCGGGGTGCGCCGGTCCGGCCACGGCAGCCAGCCGCGATTGACCAGCAGCCAGAGCCCGGTCGCCTGATCCTGAAACGGTTGCAGCAGTTCGACGCCAACCTTGCCGTCGCGCTGGCGGTTATCCAGCAGCAGGCTGTGCGCGGCATCGAACTGGCCGTGAATTCGAACCCGGCGAAAGGCTGGATCCTCGGTGTGTTGCAGCTCGGTACTGGCCATCGGATCCGCCGCGCGGCGCTCGGTGTAGCTTTGCAGCAGCGAGCTTTTCTCCGCGCCCCGGCTCAATTGCCAGAACCCCAGTGACACCAGCATGGGCAGCAATAACGCGACCACGAGGGTCGGCACGATGCCCGGCCGGAAGTGCTTCATGGCGCCGCCAGAAAGTCGCTGGTTGCGATAGCTATACTCAAGTGCATCGCCTTCCCCCCGGAGTCTCACCATGCTCAAAGCAGCCATCGTCCTGATGCTGATTGCCACGGTTGTCAGCCTGTTCAGCGGCCTGTTTTTTCTGGTCAAGGACGACAGCAGCTCGAACCGCCTCGTCATTGCCTTGAGTGTTCGTGTTGCCCTGGCCGCTATAACCGTCGGCTTGATTGCCTGGGGTTTTTTCAGCGGCCAGCTGGTTTCTACTGCGCCTTGGTAAAGCCTCAGAGCACGTAGACGAAAACGAACAGCCCGATCCACACCACGTCCACGAAGTGCCAATACCAACTCGCCGCCTCGAAGCCGAACTGGTGCTCGTTATCGAAGTGCCCGCGCAGGACCCGCATCAGCATCACAAACAGAATGATGGTGCCCATGGTCACGTGGGCGCCGTGGAACCCGGTGAGCATGAAGAACGTTGCACCGTAGATGCCCGAACCCAGGGTCAGGCCCAGTTCCTGATAGGCGTGGATGTATTCTTCGGCCTGAAAACCGAGGAACGCGCAGCCCAGCAGCACGGTGATTGCCAGCCAGATTTTCAGTGCACCGCGATGGCCCTTTTTCAAGGCGTGGTGGGCGATGGTAATGGTGACGCTGGAACTCACCAGCAACACGGTGTTGAGCAGCGGCAGGCCCCAGGGACTGATGACGTCCTTGGGTGCCGGGAAGAGTTTCGGGTCCGGGTTGTTCAGCAGCGGCCAGACGAACTCGAAGTTCGGCCACAGCATGTGGGCGAGGCCTTTGGCGCCGTCACCGCCCAGCGATGGGCCAGTGATGTTGCGCACATAAAACAATGCGCCGAAGAAGGCGATGAAGAACATCACCTCCGAGAAGATGAACCAGCTCATGCCCCAGCGGAACGAGCGATCCATCTGCGCGCTGTACAACCCCTGACGACTTTCCTTGATCACCGTCCCGAACCAGCCGAACAGCATGTAGGCCAGCAGCAGGCCGCCGACGAAAAAGATCAGCGGGCCGTGGGATTCGGGCCGCGCAGCTTTCAGGTCGTTGAACCAGGTAGCCAGGCCGAACACGGTGACGAACATACCGACGGTGGCGATGATCGGCCATTTGCTCTGGGCCGGTACGTAATAGTGTTCATGAGTTGCCATTTATTGTTCTCCTTATCGGGCACGCTCAGCCGCCAGTGTTTACAGCCACCGGGGGATGTCGGGCGGTGATATCGAACAGCGTGTAGGACAGCGTCAGGTGCTTCACTTCCTTGGGCATGTCTCGGTCAACGATGAAACGTACCGGCATCTCGATCCGTTGACCGGGCTGCAGCACTTGCTGGGTAAAGCAGAAACATTCGGTCTTGTGGAAGTACGCCGCAGCATTGCTCGGCGCGATGCTCGGCACCGCCTGGGCGCTCATCGGGCGATCGGTCGGGTTGTGCGCGATGAAAATCATCTCGTTCACCGCCCCCGGGTTGGCCGTCAGCTCGTCACTCTTGGGATAGAAATCCCAGGACATGTCGGCGGCATTGGTCGACAGGAACTGCACGCGCACCTGCCGCGACGTGTCGACCGTCTGCTCGCCTTCGTACTGCCCGGAGGTCTTGCCATTGATGCCGAACGCCTTGCACATCACGTCGTAGATCGGCACCAGGGCAAAACCGAAGACAAACATCGCCACCACCACCAACAGCAGGCGGGTGACCAGCTTCTTCATCGAAATCGAGTCAGCCATGATTTCCAGCCTCTACGCATAACCCGATAGGAGCGGGCCTTTGTGGCGAGGGAGCTTGCTCCCGCTGGGTCGCGAAGCGGCCCCAAAAGCTTGGCGTCTGCTTCGCAGCCGAGCGGGAGCAAGCTCCCTCGCCACACAAGCTCGCTTCCACAAAGGCAAGGCTGTTCATTTCACTTCCGGCGGTGTGGTGAAGGTGTGATACGGCGCCGGTGACGGGACGCTCCATTCCAGGCCTTCCGCGCCATCCCATGGTTTGGCCGGTGCCGGCTCGCCGCCGCGAATGGTCTTGATCACGATGAACAGGAAGAAGATCTGCGTGGCGCCGAACATGAATGCGCCGATCGACGACACCATGTTGAAGTCGGCGAATTGCAGGTTGTAGTCGGGAATCCGCCGCGGCATGCCCGCCAGCCCCACGAAGTGCATCGGGAAGAACGCCATGTTCATGCCGATGAACGAGAGCCAGAAGTGCAGCTTGCCGAGGGTTTCGTCGTACATGTGGCCGGTCCATTTCGGCAGCCAGTAGTAGGCCGAGGCGAAGATCCCGAAGATCGCCCCCGGCACCAGTACGTAGTGGAAGTGCGCTACCACAAAATACGTGTCCTGGTACTGGAAGTCCGCCGGTGCGATGGCCAGCATCAGTCCGGAGAAGCCGCCGATGGAGAACAGGATCACGAACGCCACCGCGAACAGCATCGGCGTCTCGAAGGTCAGCGAGCCCTGCCACATGGTGCTGGCCCAGTTGAACACCTTCACGCCCGTTGGCACCGCGATCAGCAGCGTGGCGTACATGAAGAACAGCTCGCCCACCAGCGGAATGCCGACCACGAACATGTGGTGCGCCCAGACGATGAATGACAGGAAGGCAATACTGGCCGTGGCATAGACCATCGAGGTGTAGCCAAACAGCGGCTTGCGCGAAAAGGCCGGAATGATCGAGCTGACGGCACCGAAGGCCGGCAGGATCATGATGTACACCTCGGGGTGACCGAAGAACCAGAACACGTGCTGGAACAACACCGGATCACCGCCACCGGCGGCACTGAAGAAGCTGGTGCCGAAGTGGATGTCCATCAGCATCATCGTCACGCAGCCGGCCAGTACCGGCATCACTGCGATCAGCAGGAACGCGGTAATCAGCCAGGTCCAGACGAACAGCGGCATTTTCATCAGCGTCATGCCGGGGGCACGCAGGTTGAGAATGGTGGCGATCACGTTGATCGCGCCCATGATCGAACTGATCCCCATCAAGTGGATGGCAAAGATGAAGAACGTCACGCTTTCCGGCGCGTAGGTCGTCGACAGCGGGGCGTAGAACGTCCAGCCGAAGTTCGGTCCGCCACCGGGGGTGAACAGGGTCGACACCAGCAGGATGAACGCCGCCGGCAGCAGCCAGAAGCTGAAGTTGTTCATCCGTGGCAGGGCCATGTCCGGCGCGCCGATCATCAACGGGATCATCCAGTTGGCGAGGCCGACGAAGGCCGGCATCACCGCACCGAAGACCATGACCAGACCGTGCATGGTGGTCATCTGGTTGAAGAATTCCGGCTGGACGATCTGCAGGCCCGGCTGGAACAGTTCGGCGCGAATCACCATCGCGAATGAACCGCCAAGCAAGAACATGGAGAACGCAAACCACAGGTACAGCGTGCCGATGTCCTTGTGGTTGGTGGTCAGCACCCACCGCATCAGGCCTTTGGCGGGACCGTGGGCGTGGTCGGCATGACCATGGTCATCGATGACGGCGCTCATGGCTTGTCTCCTGCAAACAGATGGGCTGGGCAGGCCGGGGCGCGCTGCCCCGACCGGTTCCTTGGTTGCGCAATAGACCGGGTCATTTGCTTTCCGCCTGTTTCAGCTCCAGCACTTCTTTAGGAGTGACCATGTCGCCTTTGTTGTTGCCCCAGGCGTTACGTTCGTAGGTCACGACCGCTGCGATATCGACTTCCGAGAGCTGCTTGCCGAACGCCGCCATAGAGGTGCCAGGCTTGCCGTGGAAGACAATGCTCAGGTGATCCTTGATCGGGCCGGTAGCGATTTTCGAGCCCTTGAGTGCCGGGAACATCGGCGGCAAGCCTTGACCTTCGGCCTGGTGACAGGCTACGCACGTGGTGTGATAGACCTTGTCGCCGCGCTCCTTGAGCTCCTCGAGGGTCCATTCCTTGCTGGTCAGCTCTTTAAGCTGCAGGGCTTCGGCTTTGCGCTCGGCCAGCCATTTTTCGTAATCGGCCTTTTCCTTGACCTCGACCACGATCGGCATGAAGCCGTGGTCCTTGCCGCACAATTCGGCGCACTGGCCACGGTAGATGCCGGGCTTGTCGACGCGGGTCCAGGCTTCATTGACGAACCCCGGGATCGCATCGCGCTTGACCGCAAAGGCCGGCACCCACCAGGAGTGGATAACGTCGGCGGACGTCACGAGGAAACGCACCTTGGCGCCAATCGGCAGCACTAAAGGCTTGTCGACCTCGAGCAAGTAATGCTCGCCCTTGGTTTCCTTGTTGTGGATCTGATCGGCGGGGGTCGTCAGGTTGCTGAAGAACTCGACGTCCTGGCCCAGGTATTTGTAGTGCCACTTCCACTGATAACCGGTGACCTGGATATCGATATCCGGCTCACTGGCGTCGTACATCTTGATCAGGGTTGCCGTCGCAGGAACCGCCATGGCCACCAGGATCAGGAAGGGCACGATGGTCCAGAGGATTTCAACGGTGGTGCTTTCATGAAATTTTGCGGCCACCTGCCCGGTGGAGCGGCGGTGGACCATCATCGACCAGAACATGGCGCCGAAGACGATGATGCCGATCACTACACAGATCCAGAAAATGGTCATGTGCAGGTCAAATACTGCGTGACTGATTTCAGTCGCTCCCGGCGCCATATTCACAGTCCAAGCGGCTTGCGCCTGACTGAAAATCGACCACAACAGGAGGCCCATCCAGACATGTGGATGTCGCATCATTGCGGGTTCCCCTTATCGTTCTTGTTATCCCGCCGGCTTTCACCTGCGGCAAGGGAGCGGCTTTTTCAGACTACGAAACTTGAATCGCCGAGCCTTGCTGCGTGTGCAGTCGGGCGTCATCAGCTAACTCCATTCCCACCCGAGTATAGACAGCGACTGCTACCTCGCAATGTGATGGCGTAAATGATCTGAAACAGCTGGGACTTGTGTTCAAGGTCGCGAATGGAGAAGGATGTAGACGAGTGGTGGCAAATCGATATAACGGAGGCGTCTCAAGGATGAAACAATTATGACAAATGCGTCTTAGCATTTTTCATAAGCCAGCTAAGTTATGTCTTCCCTATTTCATTGCCTTTGTTTCCTGGAGTTTTCATGAACACCGCCGCATTGCGCGAGCAGATCCAAAAAGCCCAACAACATGAGGCCGAGACCGGCCTGCTGACTCGTCAGCTTGAAACCCAATTGCCACACCTTCACTCCGCCATCCAATTGCCGGATGTCGACGCCAATGGCGTGATGACGCGTTTTGTGGCCGCGTATATAGAGCAAGTGCCAGACCTGCTGGACGCAGCCAATGAAGTCGCCAGGGAAGCGGGCATCGAATCACAGATCAAGCCGGTGCTGAACATCGCCGAGCAGTTCTTCCTCCAGCCGCCGGCAATCATGGCCGGTCATGTCGGCCTGGACAGCCTGCTGGACGAAGCCTATCTGGCGCATCGGTTGGTGGAAGAGGTCAATGACCTGTACATCAAGCATTTTGGCCAGCCACTGATCCCCTTGGACATGACTGTTGCCAACCTGATAGCCCACCAACTGATCGGCGAGGAATTTGCCAATCAATTGGATGAGGCGGTGCATCACGCGGTGGACGAGATGCTTAATGAAGACAGTTTCGCGCTGGAGTCCGTGGAGGCCTACCGCGAAAAACTCAATAGCCCGGACACCGGCGCTGCGTGGAAACGCTGGCCGTGCCTGTCGCGCCAGTTGGGTGTAGGGCTGGAGCTGGATCAGCCGGCTGCCTGATTCTTTGGAATCGACACCATCCCTGTGGGAGCGAGCCTGCTCGCGATAGCGGTGCATCAGTCGACATTAATGTTGAATGACACACCGCAATCGCGAGCAGGCTCGCTCCCACACTGTTTTCTACGCGGCTGAACCTACTCCGGTGGTCGTGCGCAACCGCCCTTCCAACCTGCGCTTCAACCCCCGCGCCTCAATCAGCAGCTTCGAACCCTTGGCTGCATTGGCCCGGCCCCATTCCTCGAACAATTCCAGACACGAATGATCGATGTAGCTCAGATTGTTGAGCGGCACATGCACCGTCGCGCCTGCGGGAATGGTCCCCAGCACCTGGGTCAGCGCCGGCACCTTGAGAAAGGTCGCGGCCCCCGTCAGTCGCAACTCCATCTCTCCTTCAGCTGGCAGGTCGATCAGGCTGATTTTCAGCCGTGAAGCCTTCCAGGCCAGTTTGGCCAACGTCAGTCCGAAGCCAATCAGCACGCCGGTCAGCAGATCGGTGAAGATGATAGCCAGCGCTGTCGCCGCGTAAGTGAACATCGGCATCCGGCCATAACGGCCCAGACCGCGGAAGGCCTTGAGGTCGACCAGTTTGAAACCGGTGTACACCAGCACGCCCGCCAGGCTCGCCACCGGAATGCTTTGCAGTACGCTGGACAGCAGCAACACGAACGCCAGCAGCCACAGACCGTGGAAGATCGCCGACATGCGCGTGGTGGCGCCAGCCTGGACGTTGGCCGAACTGCGCACGATCACGCCGGTCATGGGCAGCGCACCCAGCAGACCGCAGAGCATGTTGCCGACACCTTGGGCCGACAATTCCCGATCAAAGTCGGAACGCTGGCCACTGTGCATGCGGTCCACCGCTGCTGCCGAAAGCAAGGTTTCAGCGCTGGCGATGAAGGCTACGGCGAAAGCGGCGATCAATAACGTCGGGTCGGCCAGATTGAGCAAGTCGGCAGGCTTCAGCCAGTCGATGGCCTCCGCCAGGTTGGCTGGAACTTCCACGCGTTTGACCTGCAAGGCGAGCATCAGGCTCGCGACCGTCGCCAGGCCTACGCCAAGCAACGCGCCGGGAATGAAGCGCAGGGAATGGGGACGGAATTTCTCCCACAGCCACATCACCGCAATCGTCGACAGCCCCAGTAAACCGGCTTGCCAGCCAAGGGAAGGCAGGGCCTGGATGACGGCAGCCGGGAAGGCCGCCAGGTTATCCAGCCCGGAAGGCTTGGGCACGGCGTCGAGCATCACATGCACCTGTGAGAGCACGATCAACACGCCAATCCCGGCGAGCATGCCGTACACCACCGCTGGCGCCGTCACCCGAAACCAGCAACCCAGCTTGAAGCGCCCAGCCATCAGTTGCAGAAAACCCGCCAGCAGCAGGATGGGCCCGAGCATGGCGATGCCATGCTGGCGCACCAGTTCGAACACCAGAACCGCCAGGCCCGCCGCCGGGCCACTGACTTGCAGCGGTGACCCGGCAAGCCAGCCCACCACCAGACCACCGATGATCCCCGTGATCAAACCTTTGGCCGGCGGCAGACCCGAGGCGATGGCGATGCCCATGCACAAGGGCAGGGCGACCAGAAACACAACCACGGACGCCAGCAGCTCCCGTGGCAGAACAGCTTTAAGTTGAGCAGCACGCATGGTGACTCTCCCGACGTTTTCTTCAGGCGTGGCAAAGCCAGGCTGCTTGATCAGCAGCCCCGGCTAAACCACACAAGGATTTAGGAGGATTTAGAAGCGCGCTTTAGGCGTCGCCACCGGAATCGGATGGCTGCCATCAAGCGGCAGGAAACACCCTTTGTCGGCGTCGTAAGCTCTGATTTCGCTGGTTTCGATGTTGTAGATCCAACCATGAATAAACAGCTGACCGTTGGCCATGCGCGAGGCCACGGAAGGGTGCGTGCGCAGATGCTGCAGCTGAGCGATCACATTCTCTTCGGTGAGGACGTGCATGCTTTCGCTTTCGTCAGCGCAATGGCAGTTTTCCTGGACCATGGTTTTTGCCACTTCCGCATGACGCAGCCAGGCTTTGACCGTGGGCATTTTTTCCAGGCTTTGCGGGTTGAGCACGGCGCGCATCGCGCCACAGTCGGAATGTCCGCAAATGATGATGTGCTGTACGCCGAGGGCCAGGACCGCGTATTCGATGGCCGTGGAAACACCGCCGTTCATCTGCCCATAAGGCGGCACAACGTTGCCGACGTTACGGGTCACGAACAGGTCGCCGGGGGCGCTTTGGGTAATCAGCTCAGGAACAATGCGCGAGTCGGCGCAGGCGATAAACATCGCTCGCGGGCTTTGGGCCGTGGCGAGCTTTTTGAAGAGTTCTTCCTGTTGGGGAAAAACTTCGTGATGAAAATGCAAAAAGCCGTCAACGATATGCTTCAGCGCTGCATCGGCGGTTTCCGCCTCGGGTTGGGCTGAAGCCGACGCAGCCAACGGCTGTTTATCCTTGTCACTCATGATTCATCCTCTTTGGCGGAGTCAGGGAATTTTCCCGTTTTGTCCGGTGTGAAGCCAGTGGCTGTTTAAAAAACATCCAGGTCGATAATCTCGACCCGTCAGTCACTCGATGAACAAGGTATCTGCCGAAACTTAACTCAAACTGAATCAAGCGCTCTAGAACGTGTGTTCCAGGTCACAAAAAACGTGACCAGCCTAATGGCCAAGTGCTTTTCCCACTACTCAACCATAGGCCAATTGTCCTCAAATCAATGACATCTGGCGACCCGGCGGACAGAAGGCGTCGCAATCCAGATTAAAGCCTTCGCGATGATTGAGCCCCAAACGTTTGATGGTTTTGGCAAAGCGTTGCGCCAACAGATCGGCAAACGGCCCTTCACCACGCATCCGGGCGCCAAACCGACTGTCGTAGAGCTCTCCGCCACGGCTCTGGCGGATCAGGCTCAACACATGCGCGGCACGTTGCGGATAGTGGGCGGCCAGCCATTCTTCGAACAGCGGCGCCACTTCCAGCGGCAGACGCAACATCATATAGGCCGCGCTCTGGGCGCCGGCGGCATGCGCCTCGGCGAGCAGGCTTTCGAGTTCGCTGTCGTTGATCATCGGAATCATCGGCGAACACAGCACCCCCACCGGGATCCCGGCTTCACGCATCACCCGGATCGCCCGCAGCCGGGCCTTGGGCGCCGCCGCGCGCGGTTCGAGGATGCGTTTGAGTTCATCGTCCAAAGTGGTGAGGCTGATCATCACGGCCACGAGCCTCTGCTCGGCGAGTTCGGCCAGCAGGTCCAGATCCCGAAGAATGAGTGAGCCCTTGGTAATGATGGTCACCGGATGGCGATAACGCAGCAGCACTTCAAGGGTCTTGCGGGTGATTTTGTGTTCGCGCTCGATCGGCTGATAAGGATCGGTGTTGGAACCCAGGTTGATCGGCGCACATTGGTAACCGTGCTTGGACAGCTGTTCTTCCAGCACATCGGCGGCGTTGGTCTTCGCGATCAGTTTGGTTTCGAAGTCGAGCCCCGGTGACATGTCCCAATATGCATGGCTGGGTCGCGCATAGCAGTAGATGCAACCGTGCTCGCAGCCTCGGTAGGGATTGATTGAGCGATCGAAGGGCAAGTCCGGCGAGTTGTTGCGGGTGATGATGGTTTTCGCCGTTTCGATGCGCACTTCCGTGCCCTGGGTGATCGGCGCTTCCTGATACCAGCCGTCATCCTCGGCCACCGAGCGATTCGGTGCGAAGCGGTTGTGCGGGTTGGTTGCGGTGCCGCGGCCGCGAGGTGGCAGAGGAGTAGCCATCGACATGATCCTTTAGCTGTATGTTCATACAGTATAGGGCCTCAATCGAATAGGCCAGTGCCGTTCGGCGCCTGAAATTTTTCAAGTATTGATTATTTGTCTCTTACTAGTGAGTTCCTTGTAATTATGAGAAACAGATAGAAAGTAGATTAGTTATAAGCAATCGGTATTATTGCGCTTCGCACGAAGTTGTCGTGTTATCACTATTAAAAGGATTTAGTTTAATGTCGAATTACAATCAGCGTGGTGTTTTTCTTCAACTGTTAACCCCGTCCATTTCTAGTCCGAAAGAAGTTCGGGTGTCTATGCAGTTTGCTTTGAAAGAAGAAGGTTACGACCCGGAAAACCGTAGCGCCACATACTCCCTGCTGGATTCGACCTCCCGCGAGGCTGTGTCGAATGATGGCGGCGTGACCTTCACCATGGGAAACACACCTGATGTGGACGATGATGGTGATATCGACGCGCAGGACAAGGCTGTTCTGATTGCGCTGGCGAAAGCGTATTCGAAAATCATCAATCCTTGAATACTATCGGGTACCTGCAACTTATAAGTTGGGGTGTGAGTGTACGTTAATCAGCGTTGAATAAAGCGATACGGAAATCCGTATCGCTTTTTTGTTGCTCGTTACTTACCCTGACGAAGCCAGGTGCGAACGGTTAAATTCACGATTCTTTGACAACTGACTCACAGGACTTTGACTGCTCAGTGTTGAAACTATGTGGCATCTAACCACCTTTCCCCACACGGTCGTCCGATCATGTCCCGATTGCGCCTTTTACCTGTGACGTTCCTGTTGTCGCTGGCTTCCCTTTTCAATCTGACAGTGGCCTGCGCAGATGAAACCGCGCCACCCCGCCCGGCGGAATGGGCTCAATCGGTCGAGGTGCAATACAACCTCTATCAGATGTCCCCGACACTGTACCGAAGTGCGTTGCCCGACAGCGGTGCCCTACCGTTGTTGAAGAAACTCAACGTCGCGACCGTCATTACTTTTCTGCCCGAGACAGATTCAAGCTGGTTGCCCACACCGGGCATTGCTCAGGTGCAGCTGCCCTATCGCACCAATCACGTGGATGACGCGCAGGTGCTCAAAGCCCTTCGTGCCATCCAGACCGCCGAATCCAGGGGGCCGGTGCTCATACACTGCAAACACGGTTCGGACCGCACCGGCCTGATGGCGGCGATGTATCGCGTGGTGGTGCAAGGCTGGAGCAAGGAAGACGCTCTGAACGAAATGACCGAGGGCGGCTTTGGTGACAGCCACCATTTCAAGGACAGTGTGCGTTACATGATGCAGGCCGATGCCGAGAAGCTTCGGACCGCTCTGGCCAACGGCGATTGCAGCACCAGCCCGTTTGCTGCCTGCTCGATGAAGAACTGGTTCCAATCGGCCCACGTCGAATGAGCCTCGGTTCAACGGCCAGCGGCGACTGGCGCAGGCGCGAAGAAATTCTCGGCGATCGGCCGTCCGAGAAATTCTTCCAGTGCGACCAGCAGTGAGCGCGAATCACCCGGTGAAAAAAAGGCTTCGCGAAAAGCCCTGCCGGTTCGAGGGTTGAACACCCAGTCTTGCTGAAACCGTTTGAACGCTTCGGTCGCCAGTACACCCGACCATTTATAGGCGTAAACCGACGCCGCGTATCCGGTCACCATGTAATCGAAGCTGTTGGCGAATCGACTGTGGGGCGGCAGTTGCAGATGAGGAATTTCGCGCTGCACATCGTCGAAAATTTGCTCAACGCTACGGCTGTCACCTTGGCTGCGGTGCAATTCGAAGTCGAACAATGCGGCCATTAGCAACTCTGCGGTTTGCCGACTGGTCTGGGCGTGAATGGCTGCCAGCGCTGCGTCGACGCGGGCTTCGGTCAGGCGCTCGCCGGTCTGGTAATGAGCGGCCAGCCACAGCAGGAACTCCCGAGACAGGCACCATTGTTCGAACAGTTGTCCCGAAAACTCCGCCGTATCGCGTCCCAGTTGGGTAATACCGGACAGGCGATGGTGAGGCGAGCGGGTCAGAACATGCTGCAGGCAATGGCCGAACTCATGGAACAAAACGCGCAGGTCCTGATGGGAGAGGAGGCAGGGATGCTCGGCATTGCCAGGCGTGAAGTTGCCATGAAGCACGGCGATCGGCAGCGTCAATTGACCTTCGGCATCCACCCGTCGATTACGTCGCGTGGCGGTCCAGGCATAGTCCGGCGCTTCATCCCGATGAAAAGGGTCGATGTAAATATGCCCGATCACCAGGCCATGCTCGCTGATTTCAAACAGGCGCACGCTGTCATGCCAGCGGTTGATTACCTGCTGTTCGACGATCTGGATGCCAAACATTCGCTCGCTGAACAGGCAGAGCCGCTGCAATGTCCCGTCCAGCGGAAAGTACGCTCTCAGGTCTTTCAACGCCCCTCCGAGACGTTGCTGGCGTAATTGTTCGGCGAGAAACTCGTGGTCCCAAGGGTGGACTTCATTCATGCCGCGCTCAAGCGCAAACGCCTTCAGTTCCTGCGCATCCTTCTCGAAGCTCGGTGTCGCCTGGATGATTTGCTGGCGCAGGAAACCGGTGACTTGCTCGGTGGACTCCGCCATTTCCGTGACCAGGCTCAGTTGCGCGAAGTTCTCATACCCAAGCAATTTGGCTTTCTGGTGGCGCAGTGACAACAGCAGCTCCAGCACCGGACCATTATCGAATTGCCCGTCGTGCGGGCCTTGATCCGACGCTCGGGTGGAGTAGGCGACAAAGTATTCTTCGCGCAGGGAGCGGTCTTCGGCATAGGCCATGACGCGAGTGAAGGTGTCTTGGTCCAGACGCATCAGCCAGCCTTCATGCCCCGCCTGTTGAGCGTTGCGCGCCAGACGCTCCAGCGTCGCCGCGGACAAACCGTTCAATTGCGTGACGTCGTCGATGCGTTTGCTCCAGGCCGCGCTGCTGCGTTCCAGGTTGGTCAGGAACAAGCTTCGCAGCACACCGATGTCGCGATTCAGCCGGGCCAGCGTCTGCTGTTGTTCGATGGGCAAGTCGATGCCGGACAAGCGAAACCTGCGCAGAATTTTGTTCAAGACGGCCTGTCGCGGCTCGTCGTAATTCACTGCGGCCGGACTCTGCGCCAGCCGCTGAAACGCGCGGAACAGCGCCTGATTACTCATCATTTCGGACTTGTACTGCGCAATGGCCTCGCTGCACTTGGCGCTCGCCTTGTCCCAAGTCTTGCCCTCATGTTTCACCGTTGAAAGGGTTTCGATAATGCCCATGACCTCTTCGAGGCGCGCATCGGTTTCATCAACGGCCAGTACCAGATCGTCCCAGGTCGGGATCGCGGATTGGCTCGCGACAATCCCGGCAATGGCCAGGCGGTTGTCAGCAATGACGGTGTCGATGGCGGGGACCAGATGTTCGGCGCGGATGTCCGGCCAGGGTGGCAGGTTCCAGCGCTGTAACAGTGGATTGGTATCAGGCATGGCGTCTTCCTTGAATAGGACTGAAGGATTCAGCCTAAGGAGGAAGCGCGGGAGAAGGGCGGTAAATAGATACCACCTGCCACCCCGTCAAAGGGTGGAAGGTGGTGCTGACTCAGTGTTGCTCGTCAGGCTTTTTCTTCAGCTTCGGGTTCGGGAAGAACTGCACGGCCTGAACCTTGGCGTCCGGCACCTTCAGCGCCGAAGTATTGACCCGTGTGCCCAATTCCTTGGGCACCGACAGGCCTTGTTCATTGAGCGTGTCCGAATAACCGCAGGCCACGCATTCGCGATGCGGGACTTCGTCTTCGTTCCACATCATCAACTTGTCCGGCTCGCTGCATGCCGGACAGACCGCCCCGGCGATAAAGCGCTTTTTCGTGATCACAGGCCCCTCACTCATGCTGCTGCGTCCTCACTCAGGCCGCTATGGCGCAAGAGTGCGTCAATCGATGGCGCACGGCCACGGAAGTCGACGAACAGCACCATGGGTTCCTGAGAACCGCCGCGCGCCAGGATCGCTTCGCGGAACGCCCGACCTGTTTCGGCATTGAGTACGCCGTCTTCTTCAAACTTCGAGAAGGCGTCGGCCGACAGCACTTCAGCCCACTTGTAGCTGTAGTAACCCGCCGCGTAACCGCCGGCGAAGATGTGGGCGAAGCTGTTCGGGAAACGGTTGTAGGCCGGTGGACGCATCACGGACACCTCGTCGCGTACGCCTTCGAGCACTTGCAGCACGCTGCGGCCATCGCCGTGGGTGGCGTGCAATTCGAAGTCGAACAGCGAGAACTCCAGCTGACGCACCATCATCAGGCCGGACTGGAAGTTCTTCGCCGCGAGCATCTTTTCCAGCAGGTCTTGTGGCAGCGGCTCACCGGTTTCGTAGTGACCGGAGATCAGCGCCAGGCCTTCCGGCTCCCAGCACCAGTTTTCCATGAACTGGCTTGGCAGTTCGACCGCATCCCAGGCCACGCCGTTGATACCGGACACGCCAGCGTGTTCGACGCGAGTCAGCAGGTGATGCAAGCCGTGACCGAATTCGTGGAACAGGGTGGTGACTTCATCGTGGGTCAGCAGGGCGGGTTTGCCGCTGTCGGCCGGGGTGAAATTGCACACCAGATTGGCCACCGGGCTTTGCAGCACGCCGCTGATGGTGCGGCGACGGTCACGGGCGCCGTCCATCCAGGCACCGCCACGCTTGTTGGCGCGAGCATAGAGGTCAAAGAAGAAGCGACCGACGTGCTGACCGTTTTCCTTGATTTCGAACAGGCGAACATCCGGGTGCCAGGCGTCGAAGCCTTTCAGCTCTGCGATCTCGATGCCGTACAGGCGCTGGACGATAGCGAACAGGCCGCCCAGCACTTTGTCGATCGGGAAGTAAGCGCGCAGCGCTTCTTGAGCCACGCTGTAACGTTGTTCGCGAAGTTTTTCACCGTAGAAACCGCTGTCCCAGCTTTGTAGGTCCGGGCAGCCCTGTTCTGCGGCGTAAGCCTTGAGTTGTTCCAGATCCTGAGCGGCGAACGGTTTGCTGCGCTTGGCGAGGTCGCGCAGGAAACCCAGCACCTGATCGCTGGATTCAGCCATTTTGGTGGCCAGGCTCAGTTCCGAGAAACTGGCGAAGCCAAGCAGCTTGGCCAGTTCCTGGCGCAGGTCGAGGATTTCTTCCATGACCGGGCCGTTATCGTTCTGGCCGGCGTTCGGGCCTTGGTCCGACGCACGGGTGCAGTAGGCGGCGTAGACTTCTTCGCGCAAGGCGCGGTCCTGGGCGTAGGTCATCACCGCGTAATAACTCGGGAATTCCAGGGTGATCAGGAAGCCGTCGAGGCCTTTGGCCTGGGCTGCGGCAGCCATTTGCGCCTTGGCTGAATCGGTGAGGCCGGCGAGGGCAGCTTCATCAGTAACGTGTTTGGTCCAGGCCTGCGTCGCGTCGAGCAGTTGGTTGGAGAAGCGGCTGCCCAGCTCCGACAATTTGCTCTGCACTTCGGCGTAGCGCTTCTGTTCGGCTTCTGGCAGGTCAATACCCGACAGACGGAAGTCTCGCAGGGCGTGTTCCAGGATGGTTTTCTGCGCGACGTCGAAACCGGCGGCTTCCGGGCTGTTCGCCAAGGCTTCGAAGGCCTCGAACAATTCGCGGTTCTGGCCCAGCTCGGTGGAGTAGGCGCTCAAGGCCGGCAGGCAGGACTCGTAGGCTTCGCGCAATTCAGCGCTGTTGCACACGGCATTCAGGTGGCTGACCGGGCTCCAGGCTGCGCCCAGACGATCGTTCAGTTCGTCCATCGCCAGCACCAGGCCGGCCCAGGTCGGTTGTTTGCCCTGGCTGTCGAGGATCTCGATAATGGCGGCACGGTTGTCAGCCAGGATCTGTTCAATGGCCGGTTGCACGTGTTCGGCACGGATCGCCGAGAACGGCGGCAGGTCGTAGGACTGCAAAAGAGGGTTGTTCACGCTCACGGTTGGCACCTTGGCTGGAAGAAACATGCGGCCATCTTAATTACAATCGACGCTCACCGCAGCTATCAGCAACAGAGAGAAACCCTATCGTGACCCTTCGCAAGTATCAGAACCACACGCCGCTACTGGGCAATGGCGCCTTTGTCGACGGCTCGGCGGTGGTGATCGGCGACGTCGAAATCGGCGAAGACAGCTCCGTCTGGCCCCTGACGGTGATCCGTGGCGACATGCACCGCATCCGTATCGGTGCGCGCACCAGTGTCCAGGATGGCTGCGTGCTGCACATTACTCATGCCGGGCCGTTCAACCCCGATGGCTTTCCGTGCTTGATCGGGGACGACGTGACCATCGCCCATAAGGTCATGCTGCATGGCTGCAGCGTCGGCAACCGGATTCTGATCGGCATGGGCAGCATCGTCATGGACGGTGCAGTGATCGAGGACGATGTGATTGTCGGCGCCGGCAGCCTGGTACCGCCCGGCAAGCGTCTGGAAAGCGGCTTCCTTTATGTCGGTAGCCCGGTGAAACAAATTCGTCCGCTGACGGACAAGGAAAATGCCTTTTTCACCTACAGCGCGGCGAATTACGTGAAGCTCAAGAATTTGCATCTGGCTGAAGGCTACGACCAGCTCTGAGCCTTCGCCCTTATTCAGGATTCAACATGCATTACCAAACTGTACTGTTCGACCTCGATGGCACCCTGACCGACCCGCGCGAGGGCATCACCCGTTCGATCCAGTTCGCCCTGAGCAAATTGGGGATCGATGAGCCCGACCTCACCAAACTCGAACACTTCATCGGCCCGCCGTTGTTGCAGGCGTTCATGCAGTTCTACGACTTCGACGAGCCCAAGGCCTGGGAAGCCGTGAACTTCTACCGCGAACGATTCAAGGTCACCGGCCTTTACGAAAACCGTGTGTTCGACGGCGTCGCACCGCTGCTGGAAACCCTCAGCGGGCAAGGACGACAGTTGTACATCGCAACCTCCAAGCCATGGGTATTCGCCCGGGAAATCGCCCGGCACTTCGACTTCGCCAGGCACTTCAAGGTGATCTACGGCAGCGAACTGGACGGGACACGCACCAATAAGGTCGAGTTGATTGCCCACCTGATGGCCGAAGAAGGCCTTGACCCGGCCAACACCCTGATGATCGGCGACCGCAAACACGACCTGATCGGCGCGCGCAGCAATGGGCTTGATGCGGCGGCGGTGGGTTATGGGTTTGGCAGCCGGGACGAATTGAGCGCAGAAGCGCCGGCCTATCACTTCGAAACGCTGGATGAGATGCATCAGGCGTTTTTGCAGCGTTAGTTGAATCGCCTTCGCTGGCAAGCCTCGCTCCTACAAATGCAACTTAGATCCCGTAGGAGCGAGGCTTGCCCGCGAAGAGGCTCGCCCAGACATATCCTGAGTAACAGTTAGCACCTAAGTCCCTTCTAATCGTCCTAGGCTCAAAGTCTGTGGCCACGATCAAGGAGGATCATCAATGTCAGAGCTAAAACATGCTCATCGATTGCGCACTGGACGATATTCGGAGTCCGGACAGATTTACTTGCTGACCTCGGTCGTTCTGAACCGAGAACCGTTATTCTGTGACTTCAAGAGTGGGCGATTGGTAGTAGATGCCCTGAGAACTGCTGAGCAAGAAGGTTTCGCAACGTCACTGGCCTGGGTCGTCATGCCCGATCATTTCCATTGGCTGATCGAATTACAGAATATTCAGCTACCCAAGTTGATGGCTCGAACCAAATCACGCATCACCGTAACGCTTAATCGCTCGGCAGGCCGCCAAGGTCCGGTTTGGCAACATGGCTATCACGATCGCGCCATTCGCAAGGAAGAGGATCTACAGGCGGTTGCTCGCTACATCGTCGCCAATCCATTGCGAGCTGGCTTGGTCGAGAGGGTCGGAGATTATCCGCTGTGGGATGCGATCTGGTTGTGAGGTTGAAAACGCCTTCGCGGGCAAGCCTCGCTCCTACAAAAGCTACATAGACCCTGTAGGAGCGAGGCTTGCCCGCGAAGAGGCCCGTTCAGCCACCGGCCCTTTATGATCCAGCCAGCGCTTTCAGCGCCGCCTTGCGTTCCCCGACCGGTAACGCACCAAGCTGCTCGACGGCCACATAAAACCTGTCCCAATCCCCCCCCACCTGCCTGAACAGCGCCGAAAACGCCGGCACCCATTGGTCGTACAACCCAAACGGCAACAACCGCGCATTGTTCATCGGCGCATTGATCCACGCGTCGTAGCGTTTGTCCCCAGCCCACTGGCTGTCGCGCAGGTGCCGATATTCACTTCGCAGGCGTTCGAACTCCGCCGTCTTGCGTTGGCGCATCGGGTCGGCGGGCAGTGGCAGGGCGTAGAGTTTTTCAAGTCGCGTGCGAGTCTCCAGAACCAACTGAATGAATTGGTCGCGCCGCTGCGCCTGGGCCCCGTTTTCCGGCGCCAGACCGCGCGATGCGCGCCATTGCCGGGTGCCTTCCTGCTCGACGAAGGTGGCGAAAGACTCGTTGAACTCGGTGTCGTCCTTCACATAAAAGCGCTGATGGGCGAGCTCGTGGAAGATCAATGTCGCCAGCCGCTCGTCGCCCCAACCCATCATTGAACTGAGAATCGGATCGTTGAACCAGCCGAGCGTCGAATAGGCCTCGACGCCGCCAATGGACACGTCCATACCTTGCAAACGCTGCAAGGCCGCTTCGCCGCGAGCGGCACTCTGGCTGTAATAACCGCGGTAGGCGACGCAGCCAGCGATGGGGAAACAATGGTTTTGCGGTGTAAGGGAAAACTCCGGTGTGGCAAAAACGTTCCAGACCACGAACGGCCGGCCAATGTCGGCGTATAGACGGTAGCTCTGGTTATCCGGCAGATGCAGCTGTTGGCTGGCGAATGTCCGGGCCTTTTGCGACTGGGTCAGGTGCGCACGCAGCATCGGGTCGCGAGACGGATCGGCAAGCACGTCGGCCACTGGCTCCCTGGCCCGCAGCAATTGCAGCTGACCACTGGCCAATTGGCTGTAATAGCTGACACCCGCGCAACCACTGAGTAATAAAAGCAACACACCCGGAAACAAAATCCGTAAAACGCGATCAAGTAACCCAAGGCTTGGAAGCGGCCTGATCAAAATAAAATCATCCCTGGAGAGTCTGCCCGCAAGACTATCCCGCCTGACTGGAGCTCCGCTATGCGCAAATTGATGCTGACGGGAGGCTTGCTGATGCTGACCGGCTGTGCTGGTTTCGGATTACCTCACCATGATCCTTCGCAAGCGTGGATCGAGCTGGAGTCACAGCAAGAAGACACCGCCCTGCAAGCGCTGGAAGTCGATGACAAGGCTTCTACCGATAAGCGTTATTTCGAGGTGCATCCGGGCAGTCATGAGCTGACGGTTCGCTACCAATTCCCGGTTGCGCCCACCAACATCGGGCCCGATGCCGAACCGCTCTGGCGTGACTGCCAGTTGAATGTGAAATTCAACGACTTCAACGCCGGTCAGCGGTATCAGCTGCAAGCGGGAAATATCGGCTTCCGGCCGTGGGCAAAGCTCTATGACCAGCAACGAAAAGTGATCGGCCAAGGCACACCCGCGGGCTGTCAACGCAGCTAATCAGCGTTATGCTGAATAACCATCCTTTGGGACATTCATCATGCGCAGGTTGATGCTGTTGCTCGCTGCAAGTGTGGTTGCTGGCTGCCAGAGCCCGTTACCGGCGGTAAATCCACAGATGGCTTGGATCGATTTCTCGACGCCATTCCCCAACGATAAATTGCTGATGGCGGAGCGACTGGACAAGCAGCGAATGCGCGACGGGCGTTTTTTTCAGGTCACGCCCGGCAGCCATGAGCTGGTCGTCAGGTTTGACTTTGAAGTGCCCGGTGGTGGAGGCATAGGGATGATGAGCGCCCCCGTGGAACGGCTGTGCTACCTGACCATCAACTACGATCATTTCGAAGCCGGCCAGCGCTATGTGCTGGAGGGCCGTTCGATAGCGTTCACCCCTGGCGCCCGATTGTTCAACGCCAAGCGCGAGATCGTCGCTGAAGATCGGGAGGCCAATTGCGTCCCGTGAGGCGAATCAGCGGTCGTTTTTCTGGTAGATGATTTTCTTGGTGCCGTTTTCGCAGCTGCCGACGACCATGTTCTGGTCGTGAACTTCGTCATTGGTGACGATTTCGAGGGTGTAGGACGAGACGTTATTGGCCTGGATCTTGGCCTCGATCTCGGCCTTGAGTTCTTCGCAGGATTTCGGTGCTGCCAGGGCCGAAGTGGCCAGCGCACAACAGATAATCGCCAAGGCAAAACGTTTCATGGTTGAAGCTCCATTGAGGCAGCGCGCAAGAGGCTGCGTTTCAGCTGCTGTCATTTATTCGACCACAGTTTGGCAAAGCGAGTTCTGACATCGCTCACAAAGCTCAGGTTTAGCCGTTGGGAGGGTGTCGCTTACAAGATCGCTTCGCGAGCAGGGCCGCTCCCACATTTGGTACGCGTTTCAAAAGTGGGAGCGAGCCTGCTCGCGAAGGCGTCAGTACATTCAGCGCCTGATCATCAGCTGACCAGGGTCGCATCCAGGCTGATCTTCGCATTCAGCACTTTGGACACCGGGCAGCCTTCTTTGGCCTTGTTGCTCAGTTCTTCGAACTGCGCTTGAGTGGCCCCGGGGATTTTCGCCTTGAGGATCAATTTCACCGCAGTGATCGCAAAACCACCTTCGACTTGATCCAGGGTGACTTCTGCATTGGTATCGATGCTGTCGGCCTTGAGCCCGGCATCGCCCAGAATCATCGAAAACGCCATGGAGAAACAGCCCGCGTGGGCCGCGCCGATCAGCTCTTCCGGATTGGTGCCTTTGCCGCCTTCGAAACGCGCCTTGAAGCCGTAGGGCGCTTCTCTGAGCACACCGGTTTCAGTGGAGATCGAACCGATGCCGGTTTTCAGGTCACCTTCCCAATGAGCCGATGCTTTCTTCGTAATAGCCATGTCTGCCTCCTCAAGATCCGGTGCGAACGTCGCACCTTCGTGGTTTTCGGTTGCTAGGGTTCTGAGGATAGACGGCGGTGCAAAGTTCACCGGATCTGATTAGTCCTACCGTTTTCGTAGGTTTTTTTCGCCTGGCTATTGAAACTCGGGTATATGCCCTCATTGCATGAAGCACGCTTATAGATTCGGCAGGTTTTCGTTCGCAAGAAAAACCTGCGCTCACCATTGGAGAAGCAGGCTTATGAAACGACTGTCCGATATCAAGTTCTCGACCCTTGATCTGGTGCCCGTGCGAGAGAACGGCAGCGCGGCCCAGTCGCTGCGTAATTCCCTGGACCTGGCGCAGCATGTCGAGAAATTCGGCTATAACCGCTTCTGGGTCGCCGAACACCACAACATGGACGGCATCGCTAGCTCCGCCACCTCGGTACTGCTCGGCTACCTGGCGGGTGGCACGTCGACCATTCGTGTCGGTTCCGGCGGTGTGATGCTGCCCAACCACGCGCCGCTAGTGATCGCGGAGCAATTCGGCACCCTCGAAAGCCTGTATCCAGGCCGGATTGATCTGGGCCTGGGGCGCGCACCCGGTTCTGATCAAATGACTGCCCGCGCCTTGCGTCGCGAACGCTCCGGTAGCGCCGATGAATTTCCTGAAGACGTCGCGGAGTTGATGCGTTACCTCGGCCCACGCACGCCAGATCAGCGGATTATCGCAATGCCCGGCACCGGCACCAACGTCCCGGTGTGGTTGCTGGGTTCCAGCCTGTTCAGTGCACAACTGGCCGGTGAGCGCGGTTTGCCCTACGCCTTCGCCTCGCATTTCGCACCGCGCTTCATGCACGAGGCAATTCGCGTCTATCGCAATCACTTCAAGCCTTCGGCGGTGCTGGATAAGCCGTATGTGATGCTCGGCGTGCCGCTGGTTGCCGCTGACACTGACGAACAGGCAGATTTCCTGGCGACATCGGTCTATCAACGCATCCTGGCGTTGATGCGTGGCCAAAGCCTGGTGCAGCGTCCACCGGTGAAAACCATGGATGGCCTGTGGTTGCCCCATGAGAAAGAAGCCGTGGGCGATTTCCTCGGTCTGGCGATGGTCGGCAGCCCGCAGAAAATCCGCGCCAAGCTTGAGGTGCTGATCGAGCAGACTCAGGCTGACGAGCTGATTTTCACCTGCGACCTGTACGAACATGCCGATCGCGTGCACTCCTATGAGCTGCTGGCGCAAGTCATGAAAGGCTGAGGCACAGGCGCCGCCACACAAAAAAAGCCGACGCTATTGCGTCGGCTTTTTCATTTGTAAGGGACGTCAGCCTTGCTTATATATGATTTTCTTGGCGCCCTTTTCACAGGTACCCACGACTTTCCCGCCGGCCTCAGTGCCCTTATCGACGATTTCCAGTGAATAGCCGGCAACGCCCTTGGCATCAAGTTTCGCTGCGATTTCGGCTTTCAGCTCTTCGCACGATTTGCCATCAGCAAAGGCTGTTCCCGCAAGGCTTAATAAACCTACCGCTAAAATAAAATGCTTCATCTGTCGCATTCCCTCGTCGGATCAAAGGGAGCATCCAGCCATCAGCCGGAGGCACTCATGTAACGCTTGCCATTTCCCTATGGCACTCGGCCGGCGCGCAAGTTCAGGAGACTAGCTCAAACTCAGCTGCTGGCAATCCGGAACCCGACTTTGAGCGTCACCTGAAAGTGGGCGGCCTTGCCGTCCTTGATGTGCCCGCGAGTTTCGGTCACTTCAAACCATTCCAGGTGCTTGATGCTTTTATTGGCTTCGGCCAGCGCGTTGTTGATCGCGTCTTCAATGCTGCTGGTGGACGAGCCGACAAGCTCGACTTTCTTGTAGGTGTGGTGATCAGTCATGGCGTTCTCCTCAGGGTGTGAAATACAGCCTAGCAGTGATTTTTCGTATTACTTCTGTCGGCTAATGCAGCGCAGAAGTTCAGATTTACTGCACTTTCTCGAACCCTTGAAGTCCCAACCAACACACGCTACTCATCATCAATGAAGGAGAGCCACCATGGCCAACACCTCTTTACGTAAAGCCTCATTGCAAAGCATGGAAGCCGAGATCGAGAGTCTGCTGAAATCTTTGGAAAATCTGAAAGACGACGCCTCGGACGAGTCGCGTAAAACACTCAAAGTGTTGAAAGGCAACGCCGAGAACGCGCTGAAACATTCGCGCCATCTGCTCAGCGATGCGTATGAAGAAGTCAAAGTCAAAACCCGCGAAACCGGGATTGCCACTCGGGACTACGCCCAGGAACACCCTTGGACTACCGCGGGCGTCGCTGTGGGCGCACTGGGTCTGCTTGCGGCTTACCTGCTGTTCAAACGCGGCGAATAATCGGTCTGGCGCAGCTCGGCCTTTAGCCACTGCGCCAACTGCCGAGCGCGCCCGTCTGCGGCGCGCTTGGGTAGCCACAAGGCCAGTTGCGCCGGGGTTTCACTGAATCCCCAAGGTGCAACCAGACGACCGGCCTTCAAATCCTCGGCTACCAGCGGCTCCGGTGCAATCGCCACCCCGAGCCCCGCCACTGCGGCCTCCAGCAAATAATACAAATGCTCGAAACCCTGACCGTACTTCAACGCCTTGGCGTCGAGGCCGCTTTGCTGTGCCCAACTCGGCCAGGCTTGTGGGCGCGAGGTGGTGTGCAGCAAGGGTTCGTTCAATAACGCTGTGGCCGGCGCGCCTTGCAGCCTTTCATAACCCGCGAAGCGTGGGCTCAGCACCGGGCCGATTCGTTCGCTGGCCAGCTCATAGACCTGCATGTCCGCCGGCCATGGCGGCTCGGCAAACACCAGCAAGGCATCCAGCCCCGGTCGACGCGGATCGAGATCGCCTTCTCCGGCCGACAAGTGCAGGCGCAGGTCCGGCAAGTCCGCATTCAATCGTCCCAGGCGTGGAATAAACCAACGCGCCAACAAGCTGCCCGAGCAACCCAGTACGAACGGCGCGTCGGCGGTGCTTTGGGTCAGCTCCGCGCAAACCGTTCGCAGACGCTCAAAGGCTTCTCCGCTGGCATCACGCAGACGAACGCCGGCATCTGTGAGTTTCAGGCCGCGCCCCTCCTTGATGAACAAGCTCACGCCCAAGTGTTCTTCAAGCACCTTGAGTTGCCGGCTGACCGCGCCGTGAGTGACGTGCAGCTGTTCGGCTGCCTGACTGACGCTGTTCAGCCGTGCCGTGGCTTCGAAGGCGCGAAGGGCGTTCAGCGGGGGAAGGTCGTGGCTCATGGGATCTGTGAGTTTTCCTGACAGGTTGTGGCGATCTTATCGGTTTTCAGGCTGGGGCGTCAGGGGTAGAGTGACCGTCATTGTCATCTCACGAATCCCACTGGAGCGACCCATGACCCAGACTAATCTGCGCAACGGCCCCGACGCCAACGGCCTGTTTGGCTCGTTCGGCGGCCGTTACGTCGCCGAAACCCTGATGCCGTTGATCCTCGACCTGGCCCGTGAATACGAATTGGCCAAGGAAGATCCGGCGTTCAAAGAAGAATTGGCCTACTTCCAGCGCGACTACGTCGGACGTCCAAGCCCGCTGTATTACGCCGAACGCCTGACCGAATTCTGCGGTGGCGCAAAGATTTACCTGAAGCGCGAAGAGCTGAACCACACCGGCGCGCACAAGATCAACAACTGCATCGGCCAGATTCTGCTGGCGCGGCGCATGGGCAAGAAACGCATCATCGCTGAAACCGGCGCCGGCATGCACGGTGTGGCGACGGCGACCGTGGCTGCACGTTTCGGCCTGGACTGCGTGATCTATATGGGCACCACTGATATCGAACGTCAGCAAGCCAACGTATTCCGCATGAAATTGCTGGGCGCCGAAGTGATCCCGGTTGTCGCCGGCACCGGCACCCTGAAAGACGCGATGAACGAAGCGCTGCGTGACTGGGTGACCAATGTCGACAGCACCTTCTATCTGATTGGCACCGTGGCCGGCCCGCACCCTTATCCCGCCATGGTCCGCGACTTCCAGTCCGTGATCGGCAAGGAAACCCGTGATCAACTGCAAGCCCAGGAAGGTCGTCTGCCGGACAGCCTGGTGGCATGCATCGGTGGCGGTTCCAACGCCATGGGACTGTTCCACCCGTTCCTCGATGACAAAAGCGTCGAGATCATTGGTGTGGAAGCGGCCGGTTACGGCATCGAAACCGGCAAGCATGCTGCCAGCCTGAATGGAGGCGTTCCGGGCGTGCTGCACGGTAACCGTACTTTCTTGCTGCAGGACGACGATGGCCAGATCATCGACGCTCACTCGATTTCCGCCGGCCTCGATTATCCAGGCATCGGCCCTGAACACGCCTGGTTGCATGACATCGGCCGTGTCCAGTACACCTCGGTGACCGACGACGAAGCCCTCGATGCATTCCACAAATGCTGCCGTCTGGAAGGGATTATTCCGGCACTGGAAAGCGCCCATGCCCTGGCCGAAGTGTTCAAACGCGCACCGACCCTGCCGAAAGATCACCTGATGGTGGTCAACCTGTCCGGCCGCGGCGACAAAGACATGCAGACCGTGATGCACCATATGGAACAGTCCCAGCAGGAGAAACACTGATGAGCCGCCTGCAAACCCGTTTTGCCCAACTCAAGGAACAGAATCGCGCCGCCCTGGTGACCTTCGTCACCGCTGGCGACCCGAGCTATGACACTTCCCTGGCTATCCTCAAAGGCTTGCCCGGTGCTGGCGCCGATGTGATCGAGCTGGGCATGCCCTTCACCGATCCGATGGCGGACGGCCCGGCCATCCAGCTGGCGAACATCCGCGCCTTGGGCGCCAAGCAGAACCTGGCGAAAACCCTGCAAATGGTTCGCGAGTTCCGTGAAGGCAATGCCGAGACGCCGCTGGTGCTGATGGGGTATTTCAACCCGATCCACATGTACGGCGTGCCACGTTTCATCACCGACGCTAAAGAGGCCGGGGTTGATGGTTTGATCGTGGTCGACCTGCCGCCGGAACATAACGGTGAGCTGTGCGACCCGGCTCAGGCTGCGGGCCTGGACTTTATCCGTCTGACCACGCCGACCACCGATGATGTGCGCCTGCCGACTGTTCTGAATGGCAGCTCCGGTTTCGTCTACTACGTCTCTGTTGCCGGTGTGACCGGCGCTGGCGCGGCGACCCTGGAGCATGTTGAAGAGGCCGTTGCCCGTTTGCGTCGCCACACCGATCTGCCGATCAGCATCGGTTTCGGCATTCGTACACCGGAGCAAGCGGCGTCCATCGCGCGTCTGGCCGATGGTGTGGTCGTGGGTTCGGCATTGATCGATCACATCGCCAATGCCACCACGGCGGAACAGGCGGTTGATGACGTGCTGAGCCTTTGCTCGGCACTGGCTGACGGCGTGCGTAAGGCCCGCGTCAGCTGAAGGTAAAGTTCCTGATACAGAGGAATTAGAGCCTCACGGCACAGACTAAACAGCAAGACCGAGGGCTTCAGGACTACGTTCTGAAGCCCTTTTTGCTGTATGTGCAGTGAGGAAAGACCTGATGAAAATGCCGAAACGTCTGATTGCCAGCCTGGGCGTGCTGATGCTCAGTGCCACCCCGCTGCTGCACGCGAGCGCCGATCAGCGCGACGATCACGACCACGGCGGCCCGCAGCAGGGCCATTATGATAACCGTGGTGACAATCATGGAGATGACCACCGAGGCCCACAGGACAATCGTCGCGGCGGCCCACCGCCACGGGACTTCGGTCCGGTGCGTCAGACTATCCACGATAACCACGGCTATTTCGTACGCGGCGCACCGCCACCGCCTGGCATTCATCTGGTGCGTGGCCGGCCGTTGCCTCACGGTTATTACGGTGAGCGCCTGGACAATCGTGCCTTGGGACGGCTGCCGTATTACCCGGGATACGAATGGCGCCGTGCCGGGGGCGACATTGTGCTGATCGCCGTGGGCACCGGGATCGTCTATGAGATTCTGGAAGGCGTGCTTTGATTTAACGTGCGGGCAAAAAGAAGGCTTCGTGGGTGATCCACGAAGCCTTCTTTTTTATGGCAACTCCAGTCCGCCCGCGGCTTTATGCAATTTGCGCAAATGCTCGCCCACCTGTTTCAGGTTGGCTTCGTTGGCGGCCATCTCGGCTGCACGGCCCGGTTCGAGCAGCGCTCTGACTTCCTTGTCCAGATCGCCGGTCAGCACTTGAAGCTGCTTCTGCCGCAGGTTGCTTTCCGATTCCAGGCGCTGCCATTCATTCGGTTGGGGCAATCCATATCCGCCGGTGCCGAGCAGCTCCGCCGGACGACTCAGGAAGCCGCTATTGGCGAGAATCTGCTGCAAGGTCGCGTTCGCCTTGTCCATGCCGCCGTTCTTCAGTTCCCGAGCGCCCAGATAACGCTGTTTCACTTCATCCTGGGCCAACACCAACTGTTGACGGAAGCTTGCCTGCTCCAGCAACAGCAACGCTGCGCTGGTGCGTAGGTCAGCCTGCTCAAACCATTGCCGGCGCTCTTCTGCTTTCAGTGCCAGCCAGTCTTCGACTTTTTCCTGCTTGATCGGCAAGTGCTTCTTCAGCACTTCGAACATCGCCTGATAGCGGTCACGGAAGGAGTCGAAGCGATAGCCCAGGCGCAGCGCTTCGCGAGGGTCATCCAGCACGCTGGTATTCGCCAGTCCGCGGCCCTTCATCACTTCCAGCAAACCGTTTGGCATGATGCTGTCGAGCCCGACCAGCTTCGCGTTGTTGCTGCCGCTGCGCAGTAATTTCAGGCCTTCCACCGCGCAATTGTTGGAGAGGAAATAATAGTTGCCGTCGTAACTCCAATGCATCTCGGCGGCGTGTTCCACGACGTCTTCAATTTCTTTGCGCGACAGGTTCAGCGGGACCGAGGCCAGGCTGCGCAGTTCAGTCTTGGTGTATTCGTCGATCACTTGGGCTAGCGGCAGTACAAACAGTCGCGACGGGTATTTACCCACCAGTCCATCCCAGCTCGAGAGCTGTACGTCGCCGACGAAGGCGCGGTAGGACAACACCAGATGCTGGTCGAGATCGAGGCGGCAGTCCGGTCCCCGTGGCCGGCCCGGCGCGCAGATCACCAGACGCAACATGCTGTGGCCCCAGCGGCTGACCCAGTTCTGGTTGGCTTCGGCCAGCAGATAGTCGACGGCGTACACCCGTTCCGGATCGACCTGGCCCAGCGGTTGTTTGGCGAAGTCGTTGCCGGCATTGAGGAACGCGAAGGATTTGCCGCAAGCGTCTTTGGCGGCGGGAGCCCAGCCGAAATGTTCTTGGTAGTAGCGATATAGCGCGGGGCGACGGCAGGCGTAGCTCGGGTCGAGGAGGAAATACTCCATGTTGACCGCGACAAACTCTTTGGGGCTGCTCGTTTCGTAGATGTCCGGGCTGCGGGCGATTTGCCGGTTGTGCTGTTCGCGCTCGCCGCGGCGACCAACGTATTGCGGCCAGCCGGCCAGGTCGAGCAGGCGCGGGTCATCGCTCAAGGTAAAGCGGCGGTCGGATTGACCACGGCATTCATCCGGGATGCCAATCAGGCCTGAACTGCTGTTGCGCCGGGTGCAGCGCTGGATCAGCGTGCGCTCCGCATCTGGCCATAGGCGCGAGCGGTCGTAAATGTGGGTGAGTTCATGCAACACCGTGGCGAGCATCTCGCGGCGGACGGTGCCGTGGGGGCGATAGGTTTTCTTGGTGGCGGCACTGCCGTTCGTGAGGTTGACGAGCAAGTTGCGGTTCAGATCGAGCTCGGACACCAGCGATGCCTGGCCATAGGCATTGCTCGGCATGTCGTCGGTCCAGCCGACGTCAATGCGCCGGTCCAGTTGTTCGATGAAGCGTGGCGGCAAGGCCTGCATGGCTTCATCGAGCAACGCCTGACTGGCTTGCTGTTGTTCAGGACTCAGACCTTCGGTCTTGAGCCGTAATTGCAGACCAGCCTGGGCCGTGTTGCAGAGTAGCAACATCAGCCCGGCCAGCAGCCAGGCGCTTGTCGACCTCACAGTGCGAGGATGGCTTCGGCGAGCACCTGATCACTGGCGTCTCGTGCTTCCGGCACACGGGTGCGCAAGGTGTTGATGGCCGCTTCAAGGTGCGCGCCGCGTATGTCGCCATCGCTGGCAACGAAGCTGGCTGCATCGTCGTGGGCTTCACGGATGATCTTCGAATCCCGGATCGACGTGGTGGTATCGGACGTGAAATCAAGGGTGCGCTGGGTGGCATTGATGATGATGTTACTGGTGGCGACCAGGGTGTGCGCCTGGGTCACATCGGCCAATAAAAGCAGGCCAAGGGCAACAGCAATCAGAGGGCTACGCATGGAACGACTCCGCAAGGACAAAGGATAACTATTGGACGAGAATTGCCTGCGCCAGTTCAAGGTCGCTTGCATGAAGTTTTGGCTGGCTGCGGCGCAGGTAATCCAGCGCGGATTCCAGTTGTGCTCCGCGTAGTTGGCCGTCGCTGGCAATGAACGCCGCAGCGTCATCGTGTGCCGCGATCAGTAGCTTACGGTCGAAGGGGGCGGCGGTCACCATGCTGGTGGCGTAACCCGTGACGACGATGCCTTGGGTCGACAGGTTGAACGCGTCGTAGGCACAGGCCGAGGCCGACCAACAGGCCGCGAGAAATACCGAAGTAGAAAACCGCTTTGAAAGAAAACGCATGGGACTCGATTGCTGAAAGCGAGTCCAAAGGCTAGCGCAATGCCCAGGCTAGAGCCAGCGCCGAAACATTGGGACACGACAAGCGTGTCCCACGTAACTGTGTTGCTTAGATTGTCAGGATGGCTTGGGCCAGCTGTGCATCGGTAGCGTTCAGCTGAGGCGCCTGGTGACGGATGTGGTCGAGTGCGCTTTCCAGTTTCACACCACGAATGGCGCCTTCGCTGGCGACGAAGCTGGCGGCATCATCACGGGCAGCGCGCACAATCTTGTCATCGCGAAAGGAAGAAGTGACGTCGGAGGTTGCATCGGAACTGGACTTCAGCGCGCCGACGACGGCATCCGTGGTCACGATAAAGCTGGTCGCGTGGGAATTGGCAGCCACGGCAAGCAGGGCTGCAGCGCTGAGCAGACGAAGACGGGACATGGTGTAACTCCTTTGGATAACCGATTGAGAGGTGTTGAGGTAGCTGTTGGATCAGACGCCTGTCGTACAGCACTCGCCACGTTCTGCCTTGATATTAGGCCTGCTTTTATCGGTTCGAATAGTCCCTTCTTTTTAAAGCAGGACCCTAGCGCCAGAACGGCTTATCCAATTCATTGAGCCGATCGGCGTGGCTGATGCCCAGGTCCGAGAGTTGCCGATCATTGAACTGGCCCAGCAAACGCCGGGTGCGAGCTCTCTCAAGGGCGGCGGCAAGCGACTTCAGCAATCGTTTAAATCTGTGGAGTCGAGGCTTCTTTAGAAGGGCGGGGCAGAAACATTCAGTAAGTTATCCATGGCGCGAAGTCCTTTGCCGGAGAGTCAGGACTTCATGTTGAGCGTTGCGAGTCTGGAGCTACAGATACACTGCCGTGAAATTGTACTGGTTAAATATGATAAATATCTAAACTGTACTTGTTGTTGGCTATTCCTTTTGTTCAGCCGCCGATCAAGGCTGAAAACGACAAAGCCCGTCGTGGTTTCCCACGACGGGCTTTGTTTTTTCAATTTGGAGTGCTGGCGGTGGACCCGGTGGGTCAGAGCCAGCGACGCTAACTTAGCGCCAGAACGGCTTGCTCAGCTCTTCGTAGCGTTGTGCTTCGCTAATACCGGCATCAGCCAGCAGACGCGAATCCAGACGAGCCAGTTGATGGCGGCTGGAGATGCGGCGCTGCCACAGCATCAGGTTGGCAATAACGCGAAGAGGCATGGAAGCCTGGGTTTTTGCAGCGGTATCTTCGAAGAACAGTTCGGAACTGAGTGTACGTTCCATGGTTGACATCCTTCCGCTTGTGGCGGGATTAGGTAGTGGTTTAACTGATGCCAATGATCCTCTCGTTTGGCTAGTCTCTGTAGATACAGTTCACTTGTATTGTGAGGGACCAGTTAACTGTTAATAGGGGGTGTACTGGTCGAAATTGAGGCAACTGTACCTGTCGGCACTATGTTGGTGCAATTTTGACGTTTTGACTTGATTGTGTAGGCAAATACGGTAGGAAATGACCAGTACAGCAGTACAGTTTTAAATAGAATCTAAAGCGGTAAGCGCCAGCTGACGCAACTGTGTTTGCGTCAGCTGTTTTTTCTCTGAATCAGACCGCCAGCATTCGCCCGGTTTCTTCCAGGTTCATGTGCCAGCTCAGTGCGTCACGCAGGATATGCGGGGTGTGTCCGCCCAATGCACAAGCAGCCGTAAAGTAGTCATCCAGTGCCTGGCGGTAATCCGGGTGCACACAGTTGTCGATGATGACCCGAGCCCGCTCCCGTGGCGCCAGGCCGCGCAGGTCGGCCAGACCGATCTCCGTCACAAGGATGTCGACGTCATGTTCGGTATGGTCGACGTGGCTGACCATCGGCACCACGCTGGAGATCGCGCCACCCTTGGCAATCGATTTGGTCACGAAGATTGCCAGGTGCGCGTTGCGCGCAAAGTCCCCGGAACCGCCGATGCCGTTCATCATCCGTGTGCCGCAGACATGGGTGGAGTTGACGTTGCCGTACAGGTCGAATTCCAGCGCGGTGTTGATGCCAATGATGCCCAGGCGACGCACCACTTCCGGATGGTTCGAGATCTCCTGCGGCCGCAGAACCAGTTTGTCCTTATAGCGCTCCAGATTGCCGAAAACGTCGGCATTGCGCCGGCTCGACAGGGTGATCGAACTGCCCGAGGCAAAACTCAGCTTGCCGGCGTCGATCAGGTCGAAGGTCGAGTCCTGAAGCACTTCGGAGTACATGGTCAAGTCTTCGAACGGCGAATCGATCAAGCCGCACATCACCGAGTTGGCGATGGTGCCGATACCGGCCTGCAAGGGGCCGAGCTTGTTGGTCATGCGCCCTGCGGCCACCTCTTCCTTGAAGAAGTCGATCAGGTGATCGGCAATGGCCTGAGTGTCGACATCCGGCGGCAATACCGTGGAGGGCGAGTCGGGCTGATTGGTGATCACGATCGCGACGATCTTTTCCGGCGGAATCGGAATGGCGGTGCTGCCAATGCGGTCATCGACCTTGACCAGCGGAATAGGCGTACGGGTCGGACGGTAAGTCGGGATATAGATGTCGTGCAAACCCTCGAGGTTCGGGTTGTGCGCCAGGTTGATCTCGACGATCACGTGTTTGGCGAAAATCGCAAAGCTGGCCGAGTTGCCTACCGAAGTGGTCGGCACGATATGGCCCTGCTCGGTGATCGCCACGGCCTCGATCACGGCGATGTCCGGCAGTTTGAGCTGCTGGTTGCGCAGTTGCTCCACGGTTTCCGAGAGATGCTGGTCAATGAACATCACTTCGCCAGCGTTAATCGCCTTGCGCAGGGTGCTGTCGACCTGGAATGGCATGCGTCGTGACAATACGCCGGCTTCGGTGAGCTGTTTATCAAGGTCGTTGCCCAGACTGGCACCGGTCATCAAGGTGATTTTCAGCGGGGTGATTTTGGCGCGCTCGGCCAACGCGTGGGGCACGGCTTTGGCTTCGCCGGCGCGAGTGAAACCACTCATGCCGACGGTCATGCCGTCCTGAATCAGAGCGGCAGCGTCAGCGGCGCTCATCACCTTATCCAACAACGAAGGCAAGCGAATACGATCACGGTACATGGATGGTTATCTCGGGCAACGGAAGCAAGGTATGCAGTCTAGTGATTTGAAAAAAATCCGTCCCGCTACCATGGTCGAATGCAGAGGCTTGATTTAGAGCCTTTGGTCGGGTTTCACGGGGAATAAAAAAACCCCAGCCTACTAAAGGCTGAGGTTTTGGGTATTGCGTTGGAGCAGGTTTTACTCGACAGCTTTGACCATGTCTTCGATGACTTTCTTGGCGTCGCCGAAGACCATCATGGTTTTGTCGAGGTAGAACAGTTCGTTGTCCAGGCCTGCATAGCCGCTGGCCATCGAGCGCTTGTTGACGATGATGGTCTTGGCTTTGAACGCTTCGAGAATCGGCATGCCGGCAATCGGCGATTTCGGGTCGTTCTTCGCGGCCGGGTTGACCACGTCGTTGGCGCCGAGCACCAGCACCACGTCGGCCTGGCCGAACTCGGAGTTGATGTCTTCCATCTCGAACACCTGATCGTAAGGCACTTCGGCCTCGGCCAGCAGCACGTTCATGTGGCCAGGCATACGACCTGCAACCGGGTGGATCGCGTACTTCACGGTCACGCCGCGATGGGTCAGTTTCTCGGTCAGCTCTTTCAGCGCATGTTGCGCCCGTGCGACCGCCAGGCCGTAGCCTGGAACGATGATCACGGTGTCGGCGTTGGTCAGCAGGAAGGTCGCGTCATCAGCTGAACCGGATTTCACCGGGCGGGCTTCTTTCGAACCTGCAGGGCCTGCCGCGTCCGCCGTGTTGCCGAAACCACCGAGCAGCACATTAAAGAAGGAGCGGTTCATCGCCTTGCACATGATGTACGAGAGGATCGCACCGGACGAACCCACCAGCGAACCGGCGATGATCAGCATCGAGTTGTTCAGCGAGAAGCCGATACCGGCCGCTGCCCAGCCGGAGTAGCTGTTGAGCATCGACACAACTACCGGCATGTCGGCGCCGCCAATCGGGATGATGATCAGCACGCCCAGCACGAAGGCCAGGGCCAGCATCAGTGCGAAGGCGCTGAGATTGCCGGTCAGCATGAAGGTGATGCCCAGCGCCAGTGTCGCCAGACCCAGCACCAGATTCAGCTTGTGTTGGCCACTGAACTGTACCGGTGCACCCTGGAACAGGCGGAACTTGTACTTGCCCGACAGCTTGCCGAACGCGATCACCGAACCGGAGAAGGTGATTGCACCGATGGCAGCGCCGAGGAACAGCTCAAGACGGTTACCGGCAGGAATCGCATCGCCCAGCTGTTTAACGATACCCAGCGATTGCGGTTCAACAACGGCCGCGATCGCAATGAACACCGCGGCCATACCGATCATGCTGTGCATGAAGGCGACCAGTTCCGGCATCTTGGTCATTTCAACGCGCTTGGCCATGATGGAGCCAGCAGTGCCGCCGACCAGCAGACCGACGATAACGTAACCGATGCCGGCGGTGGCCAGCTCAGCGCCCAGCTTATAGATGAGGCCCACGGTGGTGAGGATCGCCAACGCCATGCCGAGCATGCCGTACACGTTGCCGCGTCGAGAGGTTGTCGGGTGCGACAGGCCTTTGAGGGCCTGGATGAAGCAGATCGACGCGATCAAGTAGAGCGTCGTGACAAGATTCATGCTCATTACTTAGGCGCCTCTTCTTTTACGGCTTTCGGGGCTTTTTTCTTGAACATCTCAAGCATCCTGCGGGTCACCAGGAACCCACCAAACACGTTCACGGCCGCCAGGGCTACCGCGAGGGTGCCCATGGTCTTGCCCAGTGGCGTCACGGTCAAAGCCGCGGCGAGCATGGCGCCGACGATGACGATCGCCGAGATCGCGTTGGTCACCGCCATCAAAGGCGTGTGCAGTGCAGGCGTAACGTTCCAGACCACGTGATAACCGACATAAATCGCCAGCACGAAGATGATCAGGTTGTAGATACCGGGGGAGATAAGCTCTTCCATCGTCTGAATCCCTGCTTAGGCGTTTTTGCGGATGACTTGGCCGTCGCGGCACATCAGGCACGCGGCGACGATGTCGTCTTCGAGGTTGATCTCGAACTGGCCTTCTTTGTTGAAGACCAGCTTCAGGAAGTCCAGCAGGTTGCGTGCGTACAGGGCCGAAGCATCTGCCGCGACCGCGCCGGCCAGGTTGGTCGGACCGCAAATGGTGACTCCATTCTCGACCACAACCTGATCGGCCACGGTCAGCGGGCAGTTGCCGCCCTGAGCCGCCGCGAGGTCGATGACCACCGAGCCTGGCTTCATCTGCGCCACGGTTTCCGCGCTCAACAGTGTCGGCGCCTTGCGGCCCGGGATCAGTGCGGTGGTGATGACGATGTCAGCCTGCTTGGCGCGTTCGTGCACGGCCAGGGCCTGACGTTGCATCCAGCTGGCAGGCATTGGCCGGGCGTAACCGCCGACACCGACAGCGCATTCACGCTCTTCATCGGTTTCGTACGGCACGTCGACGAACTTGGCGCCGAGGGATTCGATCTGCTCCTTCACCGCAGGACGCACGTCAGATGCTTCGATCACTGCACCCAGGCGTTTCGCCGTGGCGATCGCCTGCAACCCCGCAACGCCGGCGCCGAGAATCAGCACACGTGCCGCTTTCACGGTGCCCGCAGCCGTCATCAGCATTGGCATGAAGCGAGGGTAGTGGTGAGCGGCCAGCAACACGGCTTTATAGCCGGCGATGTTCGCTTGCGAAGACAGCACATCCAGGCTTTGAGCGCGGGAAGTACGCGGCGCAGCTTCCAGCGCAAACGCGGTAATGCCGCACTCAGCCAGCTTGGCAATGGTTTCATTGCTGAACGGGTTGAGCATTCCGACCACAACGGTGCCGCTTTTAATCAGCGTCAGCTCGCTGTCGCTGGGGGCGACCACCTTGAGAATCAGCTCGGCACCAAACGCATCGTTGGCGCTGCCAATGATTGCGCCTGCCGCTTCATAGGCACTGTCGACAACGCTGGCGTTAATGCCGGCGCCGCTTTGCACAGTGACCTTATGACCCTGGCCGATCAGCTTCTTGATGGTTTCCGGGGTTGCAGCAACCCGTGTTTCACCCGTCTGGGTTTCGAGAGGAACACCAATGTGCACGTCAAATCTCCTGCGTGATCTTATTGAGTAAACCCAGGCACTTCGGATGGTGCGGCTGGGGCGGCCGATCAGCACGATCCCGCCAAATCAGGGCGGGGCGCGGCATTTTGCAGGCGAACTTTGTGCCCTTCAAGGGATTATGACGGGTGACGGAAAATTAACTACAAGTCACCCCGTGACCGAATGTCGCAACCAGCTGACTCAACCCCTTGCAGGCCGTGCCTTTCAAGGATTCTGGCCGAATTTCAAGAATTTACACATCCGCACGGTGAATGAGGCGTCATTGCTGGTGAATAGAGGCTCAAAGCCATGTAGACAGGCACTTGTGGGACGTTTGTACTGCTTGTCGGTACAGTCTGCGAATATGCGACAAATACGTATATCTGTAGGGCTTTTTGTTTGCTGACTACGGGGTCAGTTAGTTCGTGAAAGCCTTTATCCTTCTAGGCTGTAGCTTTGTGCCTGGGTGACTAGCCAATCGCGAAATGCCCGTAAAGAGGCCGATTCGACCTTTCGCTCCGGAATCATCAGGTAATAAGCCTTGATGCTCGACAGCGCTTGAGCGTTGGCTATTACCAAGCGTTTCTCCGTCAGTTCGCGTTGAATCAGGAATGGCGGAATCAGCGCGATCCCCATGTCGTGCATCGCCGCTTGGGCAAGCATGGAGAATAGCTCGTAGCGCGGGCCTGTCATGTCACGCGGGACATTTAGGTGCTGGGAGTTGAACCACTGGCGCCAGGCATAAGGGCGCGTGGTCTGTTGCAGCAAGGGCAATTCAGCGATTTCATCGGGCGTCAGATCGGTTTTTTTGCCCAGTAGCGTGGGGCTGCACACCGGCATCGGATTTTCGCCCATCAGCCTGTGGGATTCGGTACCCGACCAATCCGCATCGCCGAAATAGATCGCGGCATCGAAGTCGGTGTCGGCAAACAGGAAGGGGCGTGTGCGGTTGGTGAGGTTGACCGTCACTTCCGGGTGTTTGTGCTGGAAGTCCTTGAGCCGTGGCAGCAACCACTGAGTACCGAAGGTCGGGACCACGGCCAGTTCGATCACGTTGGCGCCTTGTTGACCCATCACTGACAAGGTGTCCCGTTCAACCGCATCGAGTTGGGTGGCGACGCGGCGGCTGTAGGAAAGCCCGGCTTCTGTCAGCTTCACTCCGCGTCGCGAGCGTCGGAAGAGTTCGACGCTGAGGAACTCCTCCAGGCTGGCGATCTGTCGGCAAATGGCGCCTTGGGTGAGCGAAAGCTCCTGCGCCGCTTTGGTAAAGCTCTCGTGTCGCGCTGCCGCTTCAAAGCTGATCAGGGCGGTGGTGCTAGGGATTTTCCGACGCATGTACTCCAACCTCACTAATACATCGCATAAAGGCTATCTCGCGACGTTACGGAGTGAGAAATTAGCACAACAGTATGCAAAATCCTCGTTTGCCGTAATGCCGAACCGGGCCTAGGATCAGTCCACGTTATTTGACCCGATTCGAGAGGACACACTCATGGGCGGTAAAGCTAGCTTCAACTGGATCGATCCCCTGCTGCTGGATCAACAGCTCACCGAAGAAGAACGCATGATCCGCGACACTGCCGAGCAATTCGCTCAGCAGAAGCTGGCGCCGCGTGTTCTTGAAGCTTTCCGCCATGAAAAGACCGATCCGGCGATCTTCCGCGAGATGGGCGAAGTGGGCCTGCTGGGCGCGACTATTCCTGAGCAGTACGGTGGCAGCGGCCTGAACTACGTCAGCTATGGTTTGATCGCTCGTGAAGTCGAGCGTGTCGACTCCGGCTACCGTTCGATGATGAGTGTGCAGTCCTCGCTGGTCATGGTGCCGATCAATGAATTCGGTACTGAGGCCCAGAAGCAGAAGTACCTGCCGAAACTGGCCTCGGGCGAGTGGATCGGCTGCTTCGGTCTGACCGAGCCTAATCACGGTTCCGACCCGGGCGCGATGATTACTCGTGCACGCAAAGTGGAAGGCGGTTACAGCCTGACCGGCAGCAAGATGTGGATCACCAACAGCCCGATCGCTGATGTGTTCGTGGTCTGGGGCAAGGATGATGCGGGTGACATCCGTGGCTTCGTTCTGGAGAAAGGCTGGAAAGGCCTGAGCGCTCCGGCGATTCACGGCAAGGTGGGCCTGCGTGCATCCATTACCGGTGAGATCGTCATGGACAACGTGTTTGTCCCTGAAGAGAACATCTTCCCTGACGTCCGTGGTTTGAAAGGCCCTTTTACTTGCCTCAACTCCGCACGCTACGGCATTTCTTGGGGCGCACTGGGTGCAGCAGAATTCTGCTGGCACACCGCTCGCCAATACACCCTGGATCGTCAGCAGTTCGGTCGCCCATTGGCTGCCACTCAACTGATTCAGAAGAAACTGGCTGACATGCAGACCGAAATCACCTTGGCTCTGCAAGGCTGCCTGCGTCTGGGTCGCATGAAAGATGAAGGCACTGCGGCAGTCGAGATCACCTCGATGATGAAGCGCAACTCCTGCGGCAAGTCCCTGGACATCGCGCGCATGGCGCGCGACATGTTGGGCGGTAACGGCATTTCCGATGAGTTCGGTGTTGCCCGCCACCTGGTCAACCTGGAAGTGGTGAATACCTATGAAGGTACGCATGACGTCCACGCACTGATCCTCGGTCGCGCGCAGACCGGCATCCAGGCGTTCTATTAATAGGAGAACGTCATGGGCGCGCTTTCGCATCTACGGGTACTGGATTTATCGCGGGTGCTGGCCGGACCTTGGGCCGGGCAGATCCTTGCGGACCTTGGCGCCGAAGTGATCAAGGTCGAGCGTCCGGGCAATGGCGACGATACACGCGCCTGGGGACCTCCCTTCCTGAAAGACACCTATGGCGAGAACACCAGCGAGGCCGCCTATTACTTGTCGGCCAATCGCAACAAGCAATCGGTGACCATCGACTTCACGCGTCCAGAGGGTCAAAAGCTGGTGCGTGATCTGGCGGCCAAGTCGGACATCCTGATCGAGAACTTCAAGGTTGGTGGCTTGGCGGCTTATGGGTTGGACTATGACTCGCTTAAGGCCATCAATCCGAATCTGATTTATTGCTCGATTACCGGGTTTGGTCAGACTGGGCCTTACGCCAAGCGTGCGGGTTATGACTTCATGATCCAGGGCTTGGGTGGGCTGATGAGCCTGACAGGTCGACCTGAGGGAGATGAGGGTGCAGGTCCGGTGAAAGTCGGTGTGGCGCTGACCGACATCCTGACCGGGCTCTATTCGACGGTGGCGATCCTTGCTGCGTTGGCTCATCGGAATCATGACGGTGGCGGTCAGCATATCGACATGGCGTTGCTGGATGTCCAGGTCGCGTGCCTGGCCAACCAGGCGATGAATTATCTGACGACGGGCAATGCGCCCAAGCGTCTGGGTAATGCTCATCCGAACATCGTGCCTTACCAGGATTTTCCTACGGCGGACGGTGACTTCATTCTCACCGTGGGTAACGACGGGCAGTTCCGCAAGTTTGCGGAAGTGGCTGGGCAGCCACAGTGGGCGGATGATCCACGCTTCGCGACCAACAAGTTGCGGGTGGCGAATCGCGCGGTGTTGATTCCGCTGATTCGTCAGGCGACGGTTTTCAAGACCACGGCTGAATGGGTGCTGCAGCTGGAGCAGGCGGGTGTACCGTGCGGTCCTATCAACGACTTGGCGCAGATGTTTGCTGATCCTCAGGTCAAAGCGCGTGGGTTGGCGATTGAGCTGCCCCATGTGCTGGCGGGGATGGTGCCCCAGGTCGCAAGCCCTATTCGTCTGTCGGAGACGCCGGTGGAATATCGCAATGCGCCACCCTTGTTAGGCGAGCACACGCTGGAGGTTCTGCAGCGGGTGTTGGGTCTGGACGCTGATGCGGTCGCCGCTTTCAAGGTGGCTGGGGTGCTCTGAAGATCTCTTCTATATAGAGGGAGTGGTTTTGCTCTTCTATATAGAAGGAAAATCAGCCTGTTTCCCGGCTTTCTCCAAGTTATTGATAGAAAAGCCAAATCAGGGGTTGACGGCAGATTCTGGAAGTCTATAATTCGCCCCACTTCCGGCGCAGTCGAAACGGAAAACTCCTTGGTAAACAAAGAGTTACGCAGTTTTCGACAGTGAGTTGCTTCAGGTCATCGAAGCCCAGAAGGAGTTGATCAAGCGGGTTTGTGTGGCTTGATTGACGGTTCGATCTTCTCGGTCGAAAGCGGAGAAAAAGAGGTGTTGACAGCAGCGAGTAACGCTGTAGAATTCGCCTCCCGCTAACGAGAGATCGGAAGCGCAAGTGGTTGAAGTTGCAAAGGAAACTTTGAAAACTTCTGAAAATAACCGCTTGACAGCAACAGAGGCTGCTGTAGAATGCGCGCCTCGGTTGAGATGAAAGATCTTAACCAACCGCTCTTTAACAACTGAATCAAGCAATTCGTGTGGGTGCTTGTGGAGTCAGACTGATAGTCAACAAGATTATCAGCATCACAAGTTACTCCGCGAGAAATCAAAGATGTAACCAACGATTGCTGAGCCAAGTTTAGGGTTTCTTAAAAACCCAAAGATGTTTGAACTGAAGAGTTTGATCATGGCTCAGATTGAACGCTGGCGGCAGGCCTAACACATGCAAGTCGAGCGGCAGCACGGGTACTTGTACCTGGTGGCGAGCGGCGGACGGGTGAGTAATGCCTAGGAATCTGCCTGGTAGTGGGGGATAACGCTCGGAAACGGACGCTAATACCGCATACGTCCTACGGGAGAAAGCAGGGGACCTTCGGGCCTTGCGCTATCAGATGAGCCTAGGTCGGATTAGCTAGTTGGTGAGGTAATGGCTCACCAAGGCGACGATCCGTAACTGGTCTGAGAGGATGATCAGTCACACTGGAACTGAGACACGGTCCAGACTCCTACGGGAGGCAGCAGTGGGGAATATTGGACAATGGGCGAAAGCCTGATCCAGCCATGCCGCGTGTGTGAAGAAGGTCTTCGGATTGTAAAGCACTTTAAGTTGGGAGGAAGGGCATTTACCTAATACGTAAGTGTTTTGACGTTACCGACAGAATAAGCACCGGCTAACTCTGTGCCAGCAGCCGCGGTAATACAGAGGGTGCAAGCGTTAATCGGAATTACTGGGCGTAAAGCGCGCGTAGGTGGTTTGTTAAGTTGGATGTGAAATCCCCGGGCTCAACCTGGGAACTGCATTCAAAACTGACAAGCTAGAGTATGGTAGAGGGTGGTGGAATTTCCTGTGTAGCGGTGAAATGCGTAGATATAGGAAGGAACACCAGTGGCGAAGGCGACCACCTGGACTGATACTGACACTGAGGTGCGAAAGCGTGGGGAGCAAACAGGATTAGATACCCTGGTAGTCCACGCCGTAAACGATGTCAACTAGCCGTTGGGAGCCTTGAGCTCTTAGTGGCGCAGCTAACGCATTAAGTTGACCGCCTGGGGAGTACGGCCGCAAGGTTAAAACTCAAATGAATTGACGGGGGCCCGCACAAGCGGTGGAGCATGTGGTTTAATTCGAAGCAACGCGAAGAACCTTACCAGGCCTTGACATCCAATGAACTTTCCAGAGATGGATTGGTGCCTTCGGGAACATTGAGACAGGTGCTGCATGGCTGTCGTCAGCTCGTGTCGTGAGATGTTGGGTTAAGTCCCGTAACGAGCGCAACCCTTGTCCTTAGTTACCAGCACGTAATGGTGGGCACTCTAAGGAGACTGCCGGTGACAAACCGGAGGAAGGTGGGGATGACGTCAAGTCATCATGGCCCTTACGGCCTGGGCTACACACGTGCTACAATGGTCGGTACAGAGGGTTGCCAAGCCGCGAGGTGGAGCTAATCCCAGAAAACCGATCGTAGTCCGGATCGCAGTCTGCAACTCGACTGCGTGAAGTCGGAATCGCTAGTAATCGCGAATCAGAATGTCGCGGTGAATACGTTCCCGGGCCTTGTACACACCGCCCGTCACACCATGGGAGTGGGTTGCACCAGAAGTAGCTAGTCTAACCTTCGGGAGGACGGTTACCACGGTGTGATTCATGACTGGGGTGAAGTCGTAACAAGGTAGCCGTAGGGGAACCTGCGGCTGGATCACCTCCTTAATCGACGACATCAGCTGCTCCATAAGTTCCCACACGAATTGCTTGATTCATTGAAGAAGACGATAAGAAGCAGCCCGAAATTGGGTCTGTAGCTCAGTTGGTTAGAGCGCACCCCTGATAAGGGTGAGGTCGGCAGTTCGAATCTGCCCAGACCCACCAATTTTGTGTGGGAACCTGTAGAAATACGGGGCCATAGCTCAGCTGGGAGAGCGCCTGCCTTGCACGCAGGAGGTCAACGGTTCGATCCCGTTTGGCTCCACCACTACTGCTTCTGTTTGTTGAAAGCTTAGAAATGAGCATTCCATTGTGATGATGGTGAATGTTGATTTCTAGTCTTTGGATTAGATCGTTCTTTAAAAATTTGGGTATGTGATAGAAAGATAGACTGAACGTTACTTTCACTGGTAACGGATCAGGCTAAGGTAAAATTTGTGAGTTGCTCTTAATTGAGTATTATCGAATTTTCGGCGAATGTCGTCTTCACAGTATAACCAGATTGCTTGGGGTTATATGGTCAAGTGAAGAAGCGCATACGGTGGATGCCTTGGCAGTCAGAGGCGATGAAAGACGTGGTAGCCTGCGAAAAGCTTCGGGGAGTCGGCAAACAGACTTTGATCCGGAGATGTCTGAATGGGGGAACCCAGCCATCATAAGATGGTTATCTTAAGCTGAATACATAGGCTTAAGAGGCGAACCAGGGGAACTGAAACATCTAAGTACCCTGAGGAAAAGAAATCAACCGAGATTCCCTTAGTAGTGGCGAGCGAACGGGGACTAGCCCTTAAGTGGCTTTGAGATTAGCGGAACGCTCTGGAAAGTGCGGCCATAGTGGGTGATAGCCCTGTACGCGAAAATCTCTTGGTCATGAAATCGAGTAGGACGGAGCACGAGAAACTTTGTCTGAATATGGGGGGACCATCCTCCAAGGCTAAATACTACTGACTGACCGATAGTGAACTAGTACCGTGAGGGAAAGGCGAAAAGAACCCCGGAGAGGGGAGTGAAATAGATCCTGAAACCGTATGCGTACAAGCAGTGGGAGCCCACTTTGTTGGGTGACTGCGTACCTTTTGTATAATGGGTCAGCGACTTATTTTCAGTGGCGAGCTTAACCGAATAGGGGAGGCGTAGCGAAAGCGAGTCTTAATAGGGCGTCTAGTCGCTGGGAATAGACCCGAAACCGGGCGATCTATCCATGGGCAGGTTGAAGGTTGGGTAACACTAACTGGAGGACCGAACCGACTACCGTTGAAAAGTTAGCGGATGACCTGTGGATCGGAGTGAAAGGCTAATCAAGCTCGGAGATAGCTGGTTCTCCTCGAAAGCTATTTAGGTAGCGCCTCATGTATCACTGTAGGGGGTAGAGCACTGTTTCGGCTAGGGGGTCATCCCGACTTACCAAACCGATGCAAACTCCGAATACCTACAAGTGCCGAGCATGGGAGACACACGGCGGGTGCTAACGTCCGTCGTGAAAAGGGAAACAACCCAGACCGTCAGCTAAGGTCCCAAAGTTATGGTTAAGTGGGAAACGATGTGGGAAGGCTTAGACAGCTAGGAGGTTGGCTTAGAAGCAGCCACCCTTTAAAGAAAGCGTAATAGCTCACTAGTCGAGTCGGCCTGCGCGGAAGATGTAACGGGGCTCAAACCATACACCGAAGCTACGGGTATCACTTAGGTGATGCGGTAGAGGAGCGTTCTGTAAGCCTGTGAAGGTGAGTTGAGAAGCTTGCTGGAGGTATCAGAAGTGCGAATGCTGACATGAGTAACGACAATGGGTGTGAAAAACACCCACGCCGAAAGACCAAGGTTTCCTGCGCAACGTTAATCGACGCAGGGTTAGTCGGTCCCTAAGGCGAGGCTGAAAAGCGTAGTCGATGGAAAACAGGTTAATATTCCTGTACTTCTGGTTATTGCGATGGAGGGACGGAGAAGGCTAGGCCAGCTTGGCGTTGGTTGTCCAAGTTTAAGGTGGTAGGCTGGAATCTTAGGTAAATCCGGGATTCTAAGGCCGAGAGCTGATGACGAGTGTTCTTTTAGAACACGAAGTGGTTGATGCCATGCTTCCAAGAAAAGCTTCTAAGCTTCAGGTAACCAGGAACCGTACCCCAAACCGACACAGGTGGTTGGGTAGAGAATACCAAGGCGCTTGAGAGAACTCGGGTGAAGGAACTAGGCAAAATGGCACCGTAACTTCGGGAGAAGGTGCGCCGGTGAGGGTGAAGCATTTACTGCGTAAGCCCATGCCGGTCGAAGATACCAGGCCGCTGCGACTGTTTATTAAAAACACAGCACTCTGCAAACACGAAAGTGGACGTATAGGGTGTGACGCCTGCCCGGTGCCGGAAGGTTAATTGATGGGGTTAGCTAACGCGAAGCTCTTGATCGAAGCCCCGGTAAACGGCGGCCGTAACTATAACGGTCCTAAGGTAGCGAAATTCCTTGTCGGGTAAGTTCCGACCTGCACGAATGGCGTAACGATGGCGGCGCTGTCTCCACCCGAGACTCAGTGAAATTGAAATCGCTGTGAAGATGCAGTGTATCCGCGGCTAGACGGAAAGACCCCGTGAACCTTTACTATAGCTTTGCACTGGACTTTGAATTTGCTTGTGTAGGATAGGTGGGAGGCTTTGAAGCGTGGACGCCAGTTCGCGTGGAGCCAACCTTGAAATACCACCCTGGCAACTTTGAGGTTCTAACTCAGGTCCGTTATCCGGATCGAGGACAGTGTATGGTGGGTAGTTTGACTGGGGCGGTCTCCTCCTAAAGAGTAACGGAGGAGTACGAAGGTGCGCTCAGACCGGTCGGAAATCGGTCGTAGAGTATAAAGGCAAAAGCGCGCTTGACTGCGAGACAGACACGTCGAGCAGGTACGAAAGTAGGTCTTAGTGATCCGGTGGTTCTGTATGGAAGGGCCATCGCTCAACGGATAAAAGGTACTCCGGGGATAACAGGCTGATACCGCCCAAGAGTTCATATCGACGGCGGTGTTTGGCACCTCGATGTCGGCTCATCACATCCTGGGGCTGAAGCCGGTCCCAAGGGTATGGCTGTTCGCCATTTAAAGTGGTACGCGAGCTGGGTTTAGAACGTCGTGAGACAGTTCGGTCCCTATCTGCCGTGGACGTTTGAGATTTGAGAGGGGCTGCTCCTAGTACGAGAGGACCGGAGTGGACGAACCTCTGGTGTTCCGGTTGTCACGCCAGTGGCATTGCCGGGTAGCTATGTTCGGAATAGATAACCGCTGAAAGCATCTAAGCGGGAAACTAGCCTCAAGATGAGATCTCACTGGGACCTTGAGTCCCCTGAAGGGCCGTCGAAGACTACGACGTTGATAGGTTGGGTGTGTAAGCGCTGTGAGGCGTTGAGCTAACCAATACTAATTGCCCGTGAGGCTTGACCATATAACACCCAAGCAATTTGCTTGCTTCGAGCCCAAAGGCGAAAGAGCACCAGATTGCGGTGTGTGAAGACGAAACGAACCGAAAGTTCGAGATACTCACAAAACACCAAGCTGTCACATACCCATTCGCTGGAGCGTGAACCCGCAAGGGCCCACGACCTGGCTACCGAATTTCTTGACGACCATAGAGCATTGGAACCACCTGATCCCATCCCGAACTCAGCAGTGAAACGATGCATCGCCGATGGTAGTGTGGGGTTTCCCCATGTGAGAGTAGGTCATCGTCAAGATTAAATTCCGAAACCCCTATCTGCGTATGCAGGTAGGGGTTTTGTTTTAGTAGAAGTCACCAATTTTGCTGGCACGTTACGACTGTAATGGGCTGGTCACAGAATTTCTTGACGACCATAGAGCATTGGAACCACCTGATCCCATCCCGAACTCAGCAGTGAAACGATGCATCGCCGATGGTAGTGTGGGGTTTCCCCATGTGAGAGTAGGTCATCGTCAAGATTGAATTCCGAAACCCCTGTCTGCTAACGCAGACAGGGGTTTTGTCTTTCTGGGAGCCCCAAAAGCTTTACCCCAGACTGGCTCACGGCCTCCAGGCCCGAAGCACTGAGCAAATGATTCAGCGCCTGATCGACCGAACAGTCGCCCTGCACACCCGGTGACTGACGCCCGCTAGTTTGCGCCGGTTGGCAACAAGTCGACACCCAGCGTGGTAGAGAACAGCGCCGCGCGAACGGCGTGGCGTGAAATGCAGGTGTCCGGAGTGAGACAAGGAAGATTCTTACCGATGGCGCGCATATTGACTAAGCCGGGCTTGTACGAAAAACCCGCCACAAATAATTCAGACTTGCCGCTCCAGCGTCACCCACCAGCGAGTGCGATAGCGCAACTGCACGGGCAGGGTTTGCGGCAGAATGGCCATCTGCTTATCGGTGCTATCCAGGCGGAAGACTCCGGACAGTCGCAAGTCGGCAATGTCCGATGAGCACGTCAGATAACCGTGCCGGTAGCGTGCGACCTCATTGAGGAATTCCCTCAGGCGCATGTTGCGAGTGACGATCAAGCCATCGACCCACGCGCCGGCATCCATATCCAGCGGCGCCGCCACTTTCGCCTGGTGGTGGTCGGTTAAATAACTCTGCCCGGCCTGCCTCCGAATCGGCTCACCCTCAGCGACCCGTGGCGAATGAATCGCGACGATGCCGCTGGTGACACTGAGCCGTGTGCAGTCATCGTTCTGACGCAGGATGAACCGCGCGCCCACGCCTTCATACACCGCGTGACCACTTTACACACGCAACGGTGGATCAAATGGAGACGCTTCGTCGATCCCGCCGCAGGTCACGATGATTTTGCCGCGCGTCAGTTTGATTAGCCGTTGCTGCGCGGCGTAATCGAGATCCACCGCGCAGACGGTGTCGAGCTCCAGTCGGGTGCCGTCGGGCAATTGGAACCCCGTCGCTCCCCCTTGGCGGTGACTAGTCGGCGGTCCGCTGTTGCCAACCCACCGCATCCTTTCCCAGCCATGCCGCCGAACCTACCAGCAACGCACCTGACAACAGCTTCAGAGCCTGTCGTCGTCCCAATCCCTGGGCGCTGTTTTCCAGGGTGTTGAAGGGGATTTGAGCACCGGGTACGACGCGCGGATTGCTGCTCAGCTCGGCTTGCAGGGACTGCACGCGCTGCCACCCCAGTTCGTGTTCCAAATGCTACGCGCGCAAGACGGCACGCCGTTCGGCGGGAATGTCGGGCATTTCATACAAACCCCTAAGATTTCTCCGACTGGTGCCGACAGACTGGGGAGACATGCGTGCACCAAAGTAGCGCGGCCGAAGAATACCGCCTGCGCTGTTACATGGAATGTTGCACCTGGAACGCATCCCCACTTTTTGCATAAGAAGTCCCATGAAATGAATCTCAAATTCAGCCATAAAATCCTTCTGGCCGCCTCCGGCGTCGTGGTGCTGGCTTTTGCGTTGTTCACTTTGTACAACGACTATCTGCAGCGAAACACCATCCGGCAAAACCTCGAGTCCTCCGTCCAGCAGGCCGGCGACCTGACCGCCAGCAGCGTGCAGAACTGGATGAGCGGTCGTGTGCTGGTCCTGGAAAACCTCGCACAGAACGTCGCTCACCAAGGCGCCAACGCGGACCTTCCAGGCCTGGTTGATCAGCCGGCCTTCACCTCGAACTTCCAGTTCACCTACGTTGGCCAAGCCAATGGCGTGTTCACCCAACGCCCCGACGCGAAGATGCCGGACGGTTACGATCCGCGTCAGCGTCCCTGGTACAAACAAGCCGTGGCTGCCGACAAAACCATGCTGACGCCGCCGTACATGGCAGCGGTCGGTGGCTTGGTGGTGACTATCGCCATGCCGGTGAAAAAGAACGGTGAATTGCTCGGCGTAGTCGGCGGTGACCTGAGCCTGGAAACCCTGGTGAAGATCATCAACTCGGTGGACTTCGGTGGCATCGGCCACGCGTTCCTGGTCAGCGCCGACGGTCAGGTGATCGTCAGCCCGGACAAAGACCAGGTGATGAAAAACCTGAAAGACATTTACCCGAACGCTGGCGTGCGCATCGAGAAGGGCAATCAGGACGTCACCCTGAACAATCAGGACCGCATCCTCTCGTTCACCCCGGTGAGCGGTTTGCCAAATGCCGAGTGGTACATCGGTCTGTCAATCGATAAGGACAAGGCCTACGCACCACTGAGCCAATTCCGCACCTCCGCGCTGATCGCAATGTTCATCGCCGTGAGCGTTATTGCCGTGCTGCTGAGCCTGCTGATCAACGTGCTGATGCGTCCCCTGACCACCATGGGCCGCGCGATGCAGGACATCGCCCAAGGTGAAGGCGACCTGACCCGTCGTCTGGCCGTGGAAAGCAAAGACGAGTTCGGTGAGTTGGGCGGTTCGTTCAACCAGTTCGTGGAGCGGATTCACGCCTCCATTTCCGAAGTGTCCTCGGCGACCCGTCAGGTCCACGATTTGTCGCAACGAGTGATGGCATCGTCCAACGCCTCGATCGTCGGTTCCGACGAACAAAGCGCACGCACCAACAGCGTGGCGGCGGCGATCAACCAACTGGGTGCCGCCACTCAGGAAATCGCGCGCAATGCTGCCGATGCTTCGCAGCATGCCAGCGGCGCGAGCGAGCAGGCGGACGATGGTCGTCAGGTGGTGGAGAAAACTATCCTGGCCATGACCGAGCTGTCGCAGAAAATCAGCCTGTCCTGCACCCAGATCGAAACCCTGAACGCCAGCACTGACAACATCGGGCACATTCTTGATGTGATCAAAGGCATCTCCCAGCAGACCAACTTGCTCGCGCTCAACGCCGCCATCGAAGCGGCACGTGCCGGTGAAGCCGGCCGTGGTTTTGCGGTGGTGGCGGATGAGGTGCGCAATCTGGCGCATCGCACGCAAGAGTCGGCGGAAGAGATCCACAAGATGATCACCTCGCTGCAGATCGGTTCTCGCGAAGCGGTGACCACCATGAACGCGAGTCAGGTTTCCAGCGAAGAGAGCGTCGAAGTGGCGAACCAGGCTGGCCTGCGACTGGTCAGCGTGACCCAGCGCATCGGCGAAATCGACGGCATGAACCAGTCGGTGGCTGCGGCGACCGAAGAGCAGACGGCGGTGGTGGAAACCCTCAACGTCGACGTCAACCAAATCAACTTGCTGAACCAGCAGAGCGTGGCGAACCTCAATGAAACGTTGAAGGATTGCGATGCGTTGTCGTTGCAGGCGAACCGGTTGAAGCAGTTGGTGGATAGCTTCAAGATCTGATCAAGGCCCGTTCTACCACGTTATCGTTCTTCGCGAGCAAGCCCGCTCCCACATTCGACCGCATTCCTTCAGAAGGAAATCGGTCAACCTGTGGGAGCGGGCTTGCTCGCGAAAGCGGTACAACAATCACCGCTTAACCAAAGCCCTACACAAACAGCTTCAATACATTGTTCATCGCATCATCCGCAAACCCCTGCACAAAATCCTTGAACCCCGGCAGCGCCTCATCACCCCCCTGTGCCGGTTCGGCAATAATGGTCCAGGTCGCTCGCGACTTGCTCGCACCCAACGGTTCAACACTCATCGCCGCCCACAGATTGGCCACGCCCAGCGTGTTGTAAATCGTGGTCCACGTCATGTTCAATGCCTGGTCATCCCGCGAGTTGAGTTGCTCGACCACCAGGTTGCCATCCTTGAAGAATTTCTTGCGCAGCGACGACTCGCCTTCGCCTGTCATCTCGATGTGCGACAGCGCCGGAATGAATTGATCGAATCCGGCAAAGTTGCCGACCACCGCCCAGACCTGCATGGCATCCGCCGGCACTTCCACCGAAGACACGACGTGGCAGCCTTCAGGGTTTTTGATCAGGGTATCGGGTTGCAGGGTTTTCATGGTTTTGCTCCGGTTGAGTGAATCAGATGAAATTGATTTCTTTGAGGTAGTCGCAGCCGCGACGCAGCAGCGCCGGGGATTTTTCCGGGTAGTGCGCGCCCATCTGCCGCACGCCGGCCTGGGCGTTGGCGTGGCCGATCATCGAGATGTCGCCGATGTCTTCCTCGAAGCCGTTCAGGTAGAAACCGAGCACGCCGAACAGCGCGTTGTCGCTGTCGACCCGGCCCAGTTGTTGCTGCCAGTCGGCGACGCTGACCATTGAAAATTCCCGGCCGGCCTCACGGAATGACGCGACGTAATCGTCCCAACTCAGGGGCTCGGGGTTGTGCAGGTTGAACACCGCTTTTTCAGGCGAATAACGGCTGGCATGGAAGGCGATAAAGCGGGCGAGAAAGTCCACCGGCATCAAGTCGAAATTCAGCGCGAACTCCGGCACCTGGCCGAGCTGGATCGAGCCTTTGAGCATCAACATCAAACGATTTTTGTGCGGCTGACAAACGCCAGTCAGGCTGTTGAAACTGATGTTGCCGGGGCGATAGAGATTGACCCGCACCCCACGCTCGCGCGCCCGTTCAAGGATCCGTTCGCCGACCCATTTCGACAGGTTGTAGCCGTTCTTGATGTAGATCGGCGGCGTCTGCGCGGCGGGTAATTCCAGCACCCGGCCATCGTCTGCAATCGTGCTGGACGCCGAGAGCGTGGAGACGAAATTGAAGATCTTCTTGCTGCGCCCTTCGCACAGCCGAAGGCATTCGAAAATCGGCTCGACGTTGTCCCGCGCCAGCGACTCGTAATCGAGCACGTGATTGACGTTGGCGGCGTTGTGCACCAACGCGCCGAACTCTCGATCGAGGCGCTCGTAAACGTGCGCATCGAGCCCCAACGCCGGGCGCGTAATGTCCGCCGCGTAAACCTGCACCCGGCTCAAGTCCAGATGCTCCAGACGATTCTCGCGCAAGGCGTGGGCGAAGCGCTCGGCCGCCGATTGCCCGCCGCCATCGCGCACTAGGCAAGCGACTTCAGTGGCTCCCCACCCCAGCAACGCCTCGACGATGTGCACACCGACAAAACTGTTGGCGCCGGTGACGATCACCTTGTGCACATTGCCCATGTGGCTGATGGGCAGCGGCTGAATATCCAGTTCACGGAAGGCATCCGCCAGCGCCTGCACACTCAGGACTTCCTCGGTGCCAGAGCCACGCACCAACGTCGCCAGCTTCACAATAGTCGGCAATTCAATGAAGCGGTTGATCGAGATGCTGCGACCGAATTCCTCCCGCAATCGCAGCAGCATCCGCGACAACAGAATCGAATGGCCGCCCAGATTGAAGAAGCTTTCGTCGGTCGAAATATCGCTGGCCGGCAGCTCCAGCAGCTCGGCCCAGATCTCCAGCAACAACGCTTCGTCGGCGCTGGCGGGCAAGCGCCGCGCGGTGTTTTCGGCCACATTCACCGGCATCGCCAGCAGCGCTTGGCGGTCGACCTTGCCGTTGCTGGAGAACGGCATGCTCGGCAGTTCTGTCCAGGCAATGGGTTGCATGTAGTCCGGTAAAAACTGCAGCGCATGAGCCTTCAAGCTTTCGCGAGCGGCACTTGGTTGTTCCTCCTGAGGTTGCGCGAGGAAAGCCAGAATTCGTCGCTGACTGTCGATGACCACCGCCACTTGGCGGTACAACTGGCTGTCGCGCAGGCAGCGTTCGATCTCTTCCGGCTCGACACGAAAGCCGCGGATCTTCACCTGATTGTCCCGTCGTCCGCACAGCTCGACTCCGCCGCGGGTCCACTTCGCCATGTCGCCGGTACGGTAGGCACGCAGGCGCTGGCCGTCCGGCAAGTGCAAATCCAGGTAACGCTCGGCCGTCTGCTGCGGATTGTTCAGATAACCCAGGCACACGCCCGGCCCGACGATGTACAACTCACCGACGGTCTGCTCGGCCACCGGTTGAAACGCCTCGTCGAGAATCAGCACCTGGCTGTTGGCGATCGGCGTCCCGAGTGTGCGGTTGTTGTCGCTGGCGCGCAGTTGACGCGCGGTGATCAGCACCGTGGCTTCGGTCGGGCCATAGAGGTTGTAGAGGTTGCCCTGACGGGTGAGCTGTTCGATGACGTAGGGCTCGCAGACATCGCCGCCGGTCATCACATGGTCCAGGACCTGCAGCTGATCCAGCGGCAGAATGCTCAACAATGCCGGCGGCAAAAAGGCGTGGCTGAGGCGTTGATGGCGGATCAGCTCGACCAGTTGCAATGGATCACGGCGCTGGTCATCGCTGGGCACGATCAGTTCGGCGCCCTGAAGCAGGGTTGGGAAGATGTCGATCAGCGACGAGTCGAAACTCAACGACGAAAACTGCAAGGCTCGACTGTGCTCGGTGAGTTGTACATAGTCGGCGTACCACGCGGTGAAGTGCGCGAGGTTGGCCTGGCTGAGCAACACGCCTTTGGGATGCCCGGTGGTGCCCGAGGTGTAGAGCGCCATGCACGGCGCGTCGAGGTCGGGGCGCTGGCGCATCAGGGGTTGGCTGCGGTCCGCGTCATCAACGTCGATGCAACTGATGTCCAGCGCCGGCATTTCATCGGCGAGTGGATGTTGGCCGTCATGCAGCAACAACACCGCCCCGGCATTCGAAAGGATGTACTGCTGACGTTGCAGCGGATGGCTCGGCTCCAGCGGCAAATACACCGCGCCGCTGCCCAGAATCGCCAGGATCCCCGCATACAGCGCGCTGCATTTCGGCAGGCAAATCCCGACCACCAACGGTCCTTGATGCTGAGCGAGCAACGGCAGCAATCGCTGCTGGATCGCGCGGCTGTGAGCATGCATCTGCCGATAGCTCAGCGAGGTGCCGTCGATGTTCAGCGCGGGGCGTTTGGCTGACTTGATGAAACGCTGTTCGAGGCGCTCGATCATCGGGATCCGGGCGAGTTCTTGCAGCCACGGTTGAGCCGTGTTGTTGAGTTGATGGATGAACGCCAGGCGTTCTAAAAACAGCAGATTTTCCACTTGGTCAAAATGGGCTGTCGATGCCGGCTCAGCGTGAAGAAAGTACTCGGCATCCCGTGAGAATCGACTGACCAGCAGCGAGACATGGTCCACCAGTTCCGCCATCACTCGCAGGCGCAACGCCTGGCCGTTGCCAGAGGGCTCACCGGCAATCGGCACGCGGGTGAACAGCGTCGATCCCTGCATGCATAGCAGGTCCATCGACGGCAACCCAGTAATGTCTGGCGCGCCGACGCCCAGTTGCAGCGTCAGGTGCGGCGCATCACCCGGGACTGAAAATGCCTGGCTGGCGTCGTCAATCAGCAGATCAAACGACGGCGCCTCCTCGAATGCCTCTAGCCGCACCAGCGAATGACCTTGTTGTTCAAGTTCCAGCGCCAGGTCGGTCAAGGCCTGGCTGTGCCCAATGAGCAGAATGTCGAGACGTCTCATGATGTTCTCCTCGTTAAACCAGGTAGTCGCTGAGGGCGTCTTGCACGCACGGCGAATCCAGCAGCGAACTGCTGTGGAAAAACCGCACGATGTTGGCGACCAGCGGGTGATGACGATTGATCGGGAAGGCCATGCCCGAGATTTCGTTCTTGAGTGCCTGGCGTGTCGCGTCGCTGATCTGCAAGGATTCGATCAAGCGAAAGTCGAAGGACTTCTGGATGTCGTTGGTCAGGTAATGGCCGATGAACACCGGCAGGATTTTCGCGATGAGCTGGCGGTCGTCTTCGCTCGCGGTGTGCCAATAGATGCGCACCATGCGTGACCAGAACCCGGAGTGGCGGCCTTCGTCGAGCAAGTGGTCGGCCATCAGGCCCTTGATCGATTGTTTGACCGTGTCGTCCTTGGCAAACGCTGCTACATCGCCGGTTACAGTGTTCTCGGCGATGGCCACGCAGATCAGTTCCACGGCGCTGCGCAAATGCTCCGGTGCGAGGGCCACGGCCGCCGGAATCGCCCGGCTCAGCTCGATTTCATCCGGCAGCCGGATCGGCGTGATGCCGGTCATGGCGACGGTCTGCTGCATGAAATCCATGGCCACCAGCGCGTGGTAATCCTCGTCCACCACCACGGTCATGGCGTCATAGCGGCAGGCGAACGGGAACGCCACGGCGAAGCGATTCTTGGCGATGCTGCGGGCGGTCTTGTCGACGATCTCGGTTTCGAAAATCACCACGTCGTTGATGAATTTGTAGAGCGTCTGCACCAGCGCGAAGTCCCGCTGTTCCGGGCATTCACGCAGGAAGGTTTCGCTCAGCACCAGTGGCTGGCGGCTCAACGGGTAGATCAGTTTGTCGTCGTTTTCCAGCACCCGCCGGGGCCGTGTGCGGATGGTCGCTCGGCTTTCCCAGGCGTCGGCGAAGGATTGGTAGTCGGCGGCGTTCATGCGTTCACCTCTGCAACCGGTTCGCTCATGCTCAGGCGCAGGCCATCCCACAGGGCGATGCGGCTTTCCACGGCGGCGATGGCGCTGGCGTAGACGTCTTCTTCGCGTTGCGAATCGCCATTGACCAGCCGTGCCAGGAGCTTTTCTGCCGCCGGGCCGTGGTCCTCGGAATCGACTTCGATGTGCCGCTCCAGGTAGTAGCGGAAGGTAGGCGCTTGCTCGATGCCGATGCCCCAGTCGTCGAGAATCCGCTGGAACATCTGCGGAATGACACTCTCACGACCATGCAGAAACGCCGCGGCGACGCTGTGTCCTGGTGCATGCAGCGCGGTGTGCAAGGTGTGCCGCACGAATTGCGCGGCCGCCGGATCGACGTCAACGCTTTGCAACGCCACGTCATAACTCACGCCTTCTTGTTGCAATGCCACGAAGCGTTCCACGGCGACCGTGCTGGCCCCGACTTCGCGCATTGCATCGAGGTACAACTCGAAGTGACTGTAATGACCCTGGGCCGGACGATCATCAGACTCTTCACCCAGTACGATCTCATTGATAAGACGCGCGGCCTGCGGATCTCGCGGTGGCAGCCAAGGCAGTTGAACGCACGTCAGTTCCTGTTGCAGGCGTTTGGTTAGCGACATGAAATCCCAGACTGCAAAGACATGGGTTTCCATGAACCGTTGAAGTACCGAGAGTGAATGTATTTCAGAGAAAATCGGGTGCGCACTAAGTTCTGCTTTCTTCTGGTTGAGGCGGTCTTTATTCGTTTTCATGAGCGGGCCTATAAGTGATCTGAAGTGCCGTTAAGAATGTTGTGATCAATAAGTGACGGTCGTTTAACGTTTTTTATTGGCGAGCAAATGCCTCAATTAAATTGATCTCATTAAGTGCGATGCAGTCGTTTTGGTGCCGTGTTTACTGGTGGCGGAGAAAAACTAATACACGAATAAAGTGTCGGGCAAGTTATTTTTATATTATTTGCAAGTTCAGCTTTCTCGCGCGCGACAAGTTCCAATAAAACTATAACTGTCGGTTTTATTTGGGCGTAGTTGCTCCTTTCGGCGAAGTATCGTCAAAATTCAAATGAAGAGTGAATGCCTCACTCAAAGCAACTTTCAAAGTTGTTCCGTTGAATGCTTCAAGGGGGTGGAAGTTGGCTGGGATTGACGCCGGTGCTTCCTTTCCCGTGACAAGACTCCTTCCGTAGGTTCTTGGTGCGAGGACTGCACCGCCAATGCGGTGCGCCGCCCGTTCATTATTCGTTGGCAGCCCAAGAGTGAGCGTAAATCACGGCCGCCGCTATCGCCCGGACGTCATCTTTGCTGGCGTATTGATGGAGCTTGAGGAAGGTCAATCGATGGCAAGACGTTGGAGAGGGAAGTGCGGTCGCTGAATGCTTGGTGTGAACCGAGGGGATGGGTAAGGAGATTATCCACGGCAAGCGCGGCGCGCAGTTCGAACTGCGCGCCCAGGCTTGGCGCCGGGATTTACCGGGAAGTTTTCTTGCTCTGTGCTTCAGGGCTGTTGAGGTAGCGCGTGATGACCTCAACACCGCGATTGAGGTGGTGTTCGAGCATTTTCACCGCGCTTTCGATGTCGCGGTCTTCGGCGGCCAGTAACAGCGCCCGGTGATCATCCTGGGACAGTTTGCCCAGGCCCATGGCTTCCAGGTTGAAGCGCAGGAAGCGCTCCTCTTCGTTCAAGCCGTCTTCAATCAGTCTCAAGAGCCGACGGTTAGGTGCCTTGCTGTAAAGCGACATGTGGAAGAGGCGATTGAGCCGTCCGATCTCGGCGTAGTCTTGTTCTGTCTCCAGGCTATCGATATAGCGGGCTGCGTCTTCGAGATCCTTTGCATCAAGCAAGGGAATCGACAGGCGCAACGCCTCTGACTCCAACAGAATCCGTAACGCATAGGTTTCAACGGCATCGCCCTGTACCAGCGGTGCAACCACCGCGCCTTTATGGGCGATGACGTTCAACAGCGACTGAGCTTCAAGTTGGCGCAAGGCTTCTCGCACCGGCATGCGGCTGACACCGAACAGGTCGGCCAGATCTTGCTGGCGCAAAGCGGTGCCGCAGGGAATGCGTCCATCGAGAATGGCCGAACGCAGGGTTTCTTCGATCACCGAGCGTGCCAGGTGAGCAGGAATCGGGCCGTTGACCTTGATGCTGCTGAGGGGATTGGGCTTCTGTGTCACGACTACGCACCCTGTTTGGCTGAAATATTTGGATCCAAATGGACACTAGTGACTGCCATGCAGCTTGTCAAACGGACAAAAGACCGCAGCCTTCGACTCTTCATGTCATTCACCATTCAAAGTCTAGCGCGTCGCCGGTGATTGCACCGTGCCATTGTCTTTTAACGGGCTAACCTGCACCATCAACCGAATTCCACCTGCCTGACCTGGATGCCTCGCATTGGCGGTACGTTTCGCGATCCCTCGGACTTTGCGCTGGTTGTGCTGCGCGTTGCTGCTGGCTGGCGCCATGCTGGGCGGGCTGCATGCCGACTGGGATTTTTCGCTTATCAGCCGCAAGGCGCAGGCCTTGTACGGACCATTGGGCGACGGGAAGCCGCGCATCGACGCCTGGCAACAGTTGCTGGCCACGCAAAAACAGGTCAGCGAGCTTGAACAGCTCAATGTGGTCAACCGGTTTTTCAACAAGCAGGTGCGTTACGTTGAAGACATCGACCTGTGGCACGAGGTCGATTATTGGGAAACACCCATCGAAGCCCTGTGGAAGGGTGCCGGCGATTGCGAAGACTACGCGATCGCCAAATACTTCAGCCTGCGCCATCTCGGCGTTTCCAGTGACAAGCTGCGCATCACTTACGTCAAGGCTCTGCGGCTGAACCGGGCGCACATGGTGCTGACTTACTACTCGAGCCCCGAGGCTATGCCGCTGGTGCTCGACAGCCTGATCGATGCAATAAAGCCGGCCAGCCAACGAACCGATCTGCTACCGGTCTACTCTTTCAATGCCGAAGGGTTGTGGTTGCCGGGCGCCAAGGGCAACAAGAAGGTCGGTGATACCAAACGCCTGTCTCGCTGGCAGGACGTGTTGAAGAAAATGCAGGCCGAAGGTTTCCCGGTCGAGACGACTAATTAGGAGCACGCGCTCAGATGTCTTTGTTCAAACAGCTGTTGATCGCTATCTGTCTGTTCCTGGTGGTCGCCTTCACCGGCAGCTTCATGGTCAGCCTGGAAAGCTCGCGCACCCAGTACGTCAACCAGTTGCGCTCCCACGCCCAGGACGCCGCGACGGCATTGGCGCTGTCCCTGACACCGAATATCGACGATCCGGCGATGGTCGAGTTGCTGGTCAGTTCGATCTTCGACAGCGGGTATTACGCGAGCATCCGCGTGGTCGATCTCAAGACCGACCAGACCATCGTCGAGCGCAACGGCATTCCGGCGGTGAACAACGTGCCGGACTGGTTCATCAAAATGATCGGCCTGGAACCGGCCGGCGGCGATGCGCTGGTCAGCCGAGGCTGGGAGCAGGCGGCGCGGGTCGAGGTGGTCAGCCACCCGATGTTCGCCTTGGCCAAACTGTGGCAGAGCGCGCTCGGCAGCCTCGGCTGGTTGTTGATCTGCGGCGCAGTGAGCGCGGTGTTGGGTGCGCTGTTGTTGCGTCGACAACTGAAGCCGCTGGACTACATGGTCAAGCAATCCCACGCCATCGCTCGCCGCGAGTTCCTCAGCCTGCCGGAACTGCCCCGCACGCCTGAACTGCGCCGCGTGGTGCAGGCGATGAATCAGATGGTCGAGAAGCTCAAGGCGCTGTTTCAGGAACAGGCCGAGCGCAGTGAAAAACTGCGGGTCGAGTCCTACCAGGACAACCTGACGGGTCTGGCGAATCGTCGCTATTTCGAGATGCAACTGAATGCCCGGGTGAGCAATCCGGAGCAGGCGAGTTCGGGTTATCTGCTGTTGTTGCGGGTCAAGGACCTGGCCGGTTTGAACCAGCGTCTGGGTGGTCAGCGCACCGACCAATTGTTGCAAGCCGTGGGCGAGCAACTGTCCCGCGAGTGCGCCAAGTACCCGGAAACTCAGAACCTCGTCACGAGGATCCGTGGCGGTGAGTTTGCCGTGCTGGCGCCGGGGCTGGTGCGCGAAGAAGCGCTGCAACTGGCGCAGAACCTCGACAGTGCCTTGGCGAGCCTGCATGCGACCGGCGCCACTGACGTGGCCTCGGTCGCGTCAATCGGGCTGGCACCGTTTGTTCATGGCGATTCACCGCAAGCCGTACTCGGGCTGGGCGACCAGGCACTCGCCCAGGCTGAAGGGCAGGGAGAACAGAGCTGGGCGTGCCTCGATCACAGCGCTTCGGCCAGCGTCGGGGATGACCATCACGCCTGGAACAACTTGCTGGATCAGGCGCTGAATCAGCGGCGGTTCCAGTTGTATTTCCAACCGGTGGTGGCCACTCAGGACACGCAACTGGTGCTGCATTACAAGGTACTGTCGCGGTTGATCGACTACCAGGGCCAGACCATTCCCGCCGGACGCTTCCTGCCGTGGCTCGAGCGCTTTGGCTGGACCGCGCGCCTGGATCGGCTGATGTTGGAGCTGGTGCTTGAGCAGATGGCCGAGCATGAAGAGTCGCTGGCGCTGAACCTGTCTTCGGCAACGCTGGCCGATCCGCAGGCGCTGAATAAAGTCTTCGAGATTTTGCGTGCCCACTCCGACCTCGGGCCGCGGCTGACCCTGGAAATCGGCGAGGAGCAACTGCCCGAGCAAGCGATGCTGGAAGAACTGACGCGGCGTTTGCGTGAGCTTGGGTTCTCGTTGAGCCTGCAACGGTTTGGCGGGCGCTTCAGCATGATCGGCAACCTGGCGCGGCTGGGGTTGGCGTATCTGAAAATCGACGGCAGTTACATCCGCGCGATTGATCAGGAAAGCGACAAGCGCCTGTTTATCGAGGCGATCCAGCGGGCGGCACACAGCATTGATCTGCCGTTGATTGCCGAGCGGGTGGAAACCGAAGGGGAGTTGCTGGTGATTCGGGAGATGGGCTTGTATGGAGTTCAGGGGCAGTTGTTTGGTGAGCCGAAGCCCTGGCAATAAGGCGTTATAGCTGCATCGCCAATGAGTCCGCCTTCGCGAGCAAGCCCGCTCCCACAGTGGAGCTGTGTTGACCACTAAATCCGGGTCACCCCAAAACCCTGTGGGAGCGGGCTTGCCCGCGAAGGCGCCAGTGCAGACACCAATGAACTCGGGGCCTTAGATCAACCCCGTCTCATCATCATCGATCAAATGACTCAACCCACCCAACGCCTCACGGGCCTGGGTCCGGTCCATCAGCTTGGCCTGGGCGGCAGCCGGCAGGTCGGTGACGCGGATCACGCCTTTGCTGGTCAGGACCTGGATCAAGTCGTCGAGTACCCGGATCATTTCCAGGTCGCTCTGCTTGAGCTGCTTGAGGCTGGTTTCCATCACTTCATTGGCATACCAGGCCTGGATTTCATGGTGGTCGGCTGGCAGCGTTTCCGTGGCCTCGGCGTAGGCCGCGGCTTCCACGCGCACTAACTGACCTTGCGCATCGCGTTGCACGTAGAACATTGAGCATCCCTCAGAATTGAACCAGCGTCATGCTGTCAGCAGCATAGGCCAACTGGACGCGAGTATGCGGTGCGGCGACGAAATCGTCACCGGGGGATGGGCACAAATGCAACGGCCGCCCCATAAGGGCGGCCGTTTTTTGTTGGATCAGCTGTTGTTGTGATCGACTTTGATGGTCGGGTCACTGCCGGCAATCAACGTGTGAATGTTGGCGCTGGACCAGTTGTTGCCTTCCAGTTTGATCGTCACATCCGGCGTTGCGGCGGCCGCGTCGCCCGAATTGAACTTGCCGCCGGAACTGACTTGCAACGACGACACGCCATCCACGGTGCTGATTTTCAGGAAGTTGTCGATGGTGCTGCCGGTTTCGCCTTGCAGCAGATCGCGCAGGTCGATGCGATCACCTTCGCTGGCCTTGAAGTCCTTGATCACGTCGCTGCCCGTGTCGCCAGCCTTCCAGACGAAGGTGTCGGCACCCGAGCCGCCAATCAGGATGTCGTTGCCCTGACCGCCCATCAGCGAGTCGTTACCCGAGCCGCCGAGCAGAATGTCATTGCCCTTGCCGCCGTCGAGCAGGTCATTGCCGCCCTGGCCGAAGATAATGTCATTGCCCGCACCGCCCAACAGCGTGTCGTTGCCGTCATGGGCACCGGACACGTCGAATGCGCTGTAGTGCTCGGTGATGAACTGGTGCACGTTGCTGGTCGTGACTTTGCTGACGTCCACGCCGGTTTCTTTGGCGACGAACGCCTGCATCGCCTGATAACCCTCGCCGGCGATACCGTTGAAGCTCACCAGGTCGCCGAACAGGATGTCGTTGCCGTTGCCGCCATTGACTGTGTCGGCACCCGGCAGGGTCGCTTCGGTGTGACCGATGATCGAGTTGGCCAGGTCTTTCGGATCGATGTTGGTTTGCGGCGTCTTGTCCGAGTCGTACGGCTTGAGGTCGCTGAGGGTGACGTCTTTGTTCAGGCCGATGGCTTCAACCGTCGACACCTTGTCCAGCAGCGCGAAACCGCTGGTGGAGTTGTCGATGGCGCTGGAGCCGGTGCTGCTGCCGTTGCCGTCGCGATAGGACAGCTCATACGTGCCGTTACCCTCAGCGCGAATGGTGCCCAGTTCGGAACTGCTCCAGTAACCGCCCCACGAGCTCTTATACGTCTGCAGCGTGACGGTGCCGGAGTTATCGATGGTCAGGTAGTGAGTGCTGTCCAGGTAGCCCGAGTAGGTCTGCCCCAACTTGTAATTGGTGGTGGTGATGACGTCATCGAGCTTCACGTTGCCGAACAGGGTCGGGTTGGTCTGCTCACCGCTCTGGTAGTAGGTCGGCTTGCCGTCGGTGATGAAGTACGTGAGGTTCTTCGCCCCGGTGTTGGCCATGGCGTCGGCGCTCTGGAACCAGTTCGCCGTGGTTTTGAACACGTCCTCATAGTTGGTGCCGCCGCCGGACGCCATGGAATCCAGTACTGCTTTGAGCAGGATCAGCGCATTCGGATCGTTCAGGTTCACCGAGACAGACTTGTTGACCTGATTATCGAAGTCCGCGAGGAAGATGTTCACGGTGCCGGAGTTGCCGCCCATGCTCTGCTTGAGCGTGTTGAACACGGCGGTCAGCGAGTCCTTGGCGGCGCTGATCGACGACGCACTCATGCTGCCCGAGCTGTCGACCATGAACGCGATGTTGTAGTTGGTGCCTGGCACCACGGTCAGCCCGCCAATGTCGGCGACCATGATGTCGTTGCCGTCGGTGCCAGTGATGGTGTCATCGGCCGCCGTGGCGGTAACGGCGTTGTAGACCGCCGGGTAAACCGTGACCGGGATTGTCGCGGTGCTGACCGCCGAGCCGCCGAGAACCTCGGTGGAGGTTGAGGTCACGGTCAGGTTGAACTGGCCGTTGTAGTACGGCGGCGGGGTCACGGTCAGGGAGCCGAGGTTCCAGCCGGTGACGTTGGCTTCACCCGACGAGGTGCTGGCGGTGAAGGTGTGGCCGGCGCCGTCGGTGAGCACGGAGCCCGCCGGGATGCCGCTGATCTTCACGACCAGGCTTTCGGAGCCGTCGGTGTCCGTGAGCGCAGTCTTGATCGCAGACAGGTGAACGCTGGTGCCTTCGGCCGCTTCGTTGAGCTTGTAGCCGTCGTAGTAGCCTTCGCCGTTGGTGCCGTGCAGGTCGGACACCGTCACGCCGGAAGCGGCCAGGTCTGCAATGCCGGTGTACAGCGGCACACCAGCGCTGCTCAGGTCGACCGCTGCAGCGCCGTTGACCGACAGGTTGACGTCATAGCTGCCCGGGCCGCTCTGGTTGTGGTGGTAGATGTCCAAGGTGTAGTAGCCGCTGGCGGTCGGGGTGAACGAACCGCTCAGGCTGCCGCCCGCGCCCCAGAGCGCGCTGGCTACGTTTTTGCCGCCGATGGTCACGAGCAGGCTGTCATCGCCGGTGCCGTTGAAGCTGTAAGTCTTGCCAGCTTCGAGGTAGATCAGGCCCGAGGTTTTCGACGCGGTGCCCGCGGTCACGCTGCCGTCGGACTGCACGTTGGTCACGGTAGTGCTGCTGTTCGGTTTCCCGGCTGCATCGATCACTGACTTAAGCGTGTTCGACGCCGCGCCGCTGCCGTCGGTGCCGAGGCCCGACAGGCCGGTCCAGACTTCCTTGATCAGCCCGGTGGATTTGACGCTGTTGTTCGCAACGCTCAGGGACGGCGCGTCGGCAACCGGCGTGATGTCGATTTTGATCGTGCCGGTGTTGCCCAGCAGCGAACCGTCGGTTGGCTGGAACTTGATCTGTGCGTAGTCCGCCAGATTGTTGCCCACGCCGGTGCCGCCGTAGCCGTTGGTGCCGGATTCGTTGGCATCCGGCAGGAAGCGCACTTTACCCGCGTCGATGTCAGCCTTGGACAGGGTCTGATTGTTCGTCACGTCGGTCCAGGTCGAGCCGTTCAGGTACTGCAATTTGCCTTCGCCCGGCAGGCCGGTGATTTTTACGCCGAGGCTGGCGGCCGGACTGTCGACATCGCTGACGCCGAAGGTCGACCAGCCGAGGATCAGCGGGGTGTCTTCGGTGCCGGTGACATTAACCGGCGCGGCGGTCGGTGCATCGTTCACGGCCACGACGTTCACGGTGGTGGTCGCGGTGTTGGAGTAGTTGCTGCCATCGGTCACCGTCACGGTGATGATCCGCGGCACGGTGCTCGGGTCTTCACTGCTGTTGGTGAAGCTGATGTTCTTGATCTGTTGCATGTAGTCGGCCAGCGTCGCGTTGCCGGACAACGTCAGCGTGACGGTGCCGTCCTTGCTGTTGGCATTGATGCTGATGCCGTTGACGCTGTTGCCCAGGTTCAGCGCATCGCCCGGCTGACGGTTGGTCAGCACAATGGTCGCGCCGGTCAGCATCGTGCTGTCCGGGTCGGTGATTTTCAGGTCGGTGTCGCCGATGGATACGCCCTGGCCCGTGGTGCCTTCGGTGAAGGTCACGTTGTAGTTGGCACCGCTGGCGCCGCTGGAGTTGTTGGCATCCAGGTCGAGCACGGGCGGCACGTCGTTGTCGACGATCGCGGTGCTGATGCTGCCGTTGGTCGCGCTGATCGCCAGGTTCTCGAAGTTGCCGCCGGTGGCCGAGTCGATCTTGACCACGAAGTTTTCAGTGCCTTCGGTGATCCGGTCGTCGAGGGTCGCGACGTTGAAATTCGCCGTGCTGGCGCCCGCCGGAATTTTCACGGTGTACACACCGGTGAAGTCCGAACCGTCGGCGGCGGTGCCGCTGTAGGTGATCTTCAGGGTGACTTCGGTCTGCGCCGGGCTCGTGAGGCTGACGGTGTAGCTGGCGGTCTGGCCTTCGGTCACCGAAGTACTGCCGGTGATGCTGACCTCAGTTCTGTCTTGAGTGTCGGTGACGCTGGTGACGGCTGCGGCCGGGCTCTTGACCAGGTTCTCGAAGTTGCCACCGGTGGCGTTGCTGATGGTCGCCTGGACCGTGCCCGCGTCTTTGTAAACGTCGTCTTTCGGCGCATCAACGCTCACGGTGCCGGTGGTTTTGCCGGCATCGATGGTGATGGTCGCGCCGTTGCTCAGGGTCACGGTCACCGGTGTGCCGGCGGCGTTGGTCAGGGTGGCGGTGTAGATGATCTGGCCACCTTCGGCCACCGAGTTGCTCGCACTCAGCGACAGCGTGGTCGTGTCGGTGGTGTCGGTCACGGTGGTGCTGACCGGGGTTTTATCGGCCACCAGATTTTCGTAGTTGCCGCCGCTGACGTTGGTGATCGAGTTGGTCAGTGGTGTATGGCCGGTCAACGCATCGTTGGGAGCGAGGGTGGTCACGAAGCCGGTGGTTTTGCCGATGTCGATGGTGATCGTCTGGCCGTTGGCCAACGACACAGTCACTGGCGAACCGGTGACTGGCGCACCGACGGTGGCGGTGTAAGTGACGGTGCCACCTTCAGCCGCGGTGCCGGTAGCGCTGAGTTTGACCGTCGACGTGTCAATGGTGTCGGTGACATTGGTCACGGCTGGAACCGTGCTCGGCACCAGATTTTCAAAGTTGCCGCCGGTCGCGGTGGTGATCGTGGTGCTGACCTTGCCGGCGTCGATGTAGACGTCGTCTTTCGGCGCATCAACGGTCACGGTGCCGGTGGTTTTACCGGCGTCGATGGTGATGGTCGCGCCGTTGCTCAGGGTAACGGTCACTGGCGTGCCGGCCGCATGGGTCAGGTTGGCGGTGTAGACGATCGAGCCGCCTTCAGCGACCGAGTTGGTAGCGCTCAGGCTGACGGTGGTGGTGTCTGCGGTATCCGTAACCGAGGTGTTTGCCGACTTGCCATCGACATCGAGCTTCTCGTAATTGCCGCCCTTGGCTTCGTCGATTTTGACGCTCAGGGAGCTGCCACCGGCCAGGGCATCGTTCGGTGCAACGAAGTTCACGCTGCCGCTGCTCGAACCGACCGGAATGGTGATGGTCTGGCCGTTGGACAAGCTCACGACAACCGGCGAGCCGGTGACCGGAGCGGTGACGGACGCGGTGTACACCACGGTGCCGCCTTCGGCGACAAAAGACGTCGCGGTAAGGCTGACGGTTGACGTGTCGACGGTGTCGGTCACGTCAGTCACAGCCGCAGCCGGATCTTTCACCAGGTTTTCGAAGTTGCCGCCATTCGCGTCCTTGATGGTCGCTTCGACTTTGCCGGCATCTTTGTAGACGTCATCGGCGGGTGCTTTGACGGTGACGGAACCGCTGGTAGCGCCGGCGGCGATGGTGATCACCGCGCCGTTGCTCAGGGTGACGGTGACCGGCGTGCCGGCTGCGTTAGTCAGGTTGGCGGTGTAGACGATGGAACCGCCTTCGGCCACGGAATCCGTCGCGCTGAGGCTCAGAGTCGTAGCGTCCGCAGTATCAGTGATCGAGGTGTCGGCCGACTTGCCGTCGACATCCAGCTTCTCGTAGTTACCACCCTTCGCATCATCAATCTTGACGCTCAGCGAACCGCCGCCAGCCAATGCATCGTTCGGTGCAACGAAGTTCACGCTGCCGCTGCTCGAACCGACCGGAATGGTGATGGTCTGGCCGTTGGACAAGCTCACGACAACCGGCGAGCCGGTGACCGGAGCGGTGACGGACGCGGTGTACACCACGGTGCCGCCTTCGGCCACGCTGCTATTGGCCGTCAAACTGACGGTCGAAGTGTCGACGGTGTCGGTCACATCGGTAACCGCAGCCGCCGGGTCTTTGACCAGGCTTTCGAAGTTGCCGCCAGTAGCATCCTTGATGGTCGCTTCGACTTTGCCTGCGTCTTTGTAGACGTCATCGGCTGGTGCCTTGACAGTCACGGAGCCGGCAGTCGCGCCAGCAGCGATGGTGATCACCGCGCCGTTGCTCAGAGTGACTGTGACCGGCGTGCCGGCTGCGTTGGTCAGGTTCGCGGTGTAGACAATCGAGCCGCCTTCAGCCACGGAATCCGTCGCAGTCAGGCTAATAGTCGTGGTGTCAGCCGAGTCGGTGACCGAGGTGTCCGCCGACTTGCCATCAACATCGAGCTTCTCGTAGTTACCACCCTTCGCATCATCAATCTTGACGCTCAGGGAACCGCCGCCGGCGAGGGCATCGTTCGGCGCAACGTAGTTCACGCTGGCGCTGCTCGAGCCGACCGGAATGGTGATGGTCTGGCCGTTCGAGAGGCTCACAACCACTGGCGAACCCGTAACCGGTGCGGTCACGGACGCGGTGTAAACCACGGTGCCGCCTTCGGCCACGCTGCTATTGGCCGTCAAACTGACGGTCGAAGTGTCGACGGTGTCGGTCACATCGGTAACCGCAGCCGCCGGGTCTTTCACCAGGTTCTCGAAATTGCCGCCAGTCGCGTCCTTGATGGTCGCTTCGACTTTGCCAGCATCTTTGTAGACGTCGTCGGCAGGTGCCTTGACGGTCACGGAGCCGCTGGTGGCGCCAGCCGCGATGGTGATCACCGCGCCGTTCGACAGGTTTACGGTGACCGGCGTGCTGGCAGCGTTGCTCAGGTTCGCCGTGTAAACAATCGACCCACCTTCAGCCACCGAATCAGTCGCGCTCAAGCTCAGCGTCGTGGTATCCGCACTGTCGGTCACTTTGGTGACGACAGCCGAGCGGTCGGTGTCGAGTTTTTCGAAGTTGCCGCCAGCGCTCTCTGCAATCGCTGCCCGGACGGGCGATGCGCCGGTGTAGACGTCATTCGGCACGGTGTACGGCGCCGAGCCGCTGGACTCGCCGGCCTTGATGTTGATCACCAGGCCGTTGTTCAGGGTCACGGTCATGGCTGTGTCGGCCGGGTGGCTCAGCGTGGCGGTGTAGGTGATCTGGCCACCTTCGCCGACGGAGCTCACATCAGCACTGAGTTTCAGTGTGGTGGTGTCGATGGTGTCGTTGACGGTGGTGGTGTGCGTGGTTTTGCTGACGTCGAGTTTTTCGAAGTTGCCGCCTTCGGTGCTGGCGATACCAACGGTGATCTTGCTGCCGTCCTTGTAGACGTCATCGGCCGGCGCCGGGATGGTGATGAAACCCGACTTGTCGCCGGCCTTGATCACGACGCTCTCGCCGTTGCTCAGTTTGACCGTCATGTCAGTGCCGGCGGCGTTGCTGAGGTTGACGGTGTAAGTGATGGTGCCGCCCTCGACCACGTAGTCGCTGGCGGTCATGGTCACTTTGGTGGTGTCCAGGGTGTCACTGATGGCGGTCGAGGTCGGAGTCTTGTCGGCGACCAGGTTCTCGTAATTGCCGCCTGTGACTTCCTTGATGGCATTGGTCAGCGGTTCGTGGCCGACCAAGGCATCGTTCGGTGCTTTGACGGTGATCGAGGCGTTGCTTTCGCCGACCGCGATGGTGATTTTTTCACCATTGGACAATGTCACGACGACCGGCGAACCCGTGACCGGCGCGGTGACGGAAGCGGTGTACACCACGTTGCCGCCTTCGGCCACGGACGAAGTCGCTGTGAGGCTGACGGTCGACGTGTCGATGGTGTCGGTGACGCTGGTCACGGCTGCTGCCGGGTCTTTGACCAGGTTCTCGAAGTTACCGCCAGTGGCGTCCTTGATGGTCGCTTCGATTGTACCTGCATCTTTGTAGACGTCATCGGCAGGTGCCTTGACGGTGACGGATCCGCTGGTGGCGCCGGCGGCGATGGTGATTACCGCGCCATTGCTCAGCGTCACGGTCACCGGAGTACCGGCCGCGTTGGTCAGGCTCGCCGTGTAAACAATCGAGCCACCTTCAGCCACGGAATCCGTCGCTGTCAGGCTAAGAGTGGTGGTGTCAGCCGAGTCGGTAACGGAGGTGTCCGCTGATTTTCCATCGACATCCAGCTTCTCGTAATTGCCACCCTTGGCGTCGTCGATTTTGACGCTCAAGGAGCCGCCGCCGGCGAGGGCATCGTTCGGCGCAACGAAGTTCACGCTGGCGCTGCTGGCGCCAACCGGAATGGTGATGGTCTGGCCGTTGGACAGCGTCACGACGACCGGCGAGCCGGTCACCGGAGCGGTAACGGACGCGGTGTAAACCACGGTGCCGCCTTCAGCCACGGACGAAGTCGCGGTCAGGCTGACGGTCGAGGTATCGAGAGTGTCGGTAACGTCAGTCACTGCCGGAATAGTGCTTGGCACCAGGTTTTCGAAGTTGCCGCCAGTCGCGTCCTTGATGGTCGCTTCGACCTTGCCGGCATCTTTATAGACGTCATCGGCCGGTGCCTTGACTGTCACGGAGCCAACCGTCGCGCCAGCCGCGATGGTGATCACCGCGCCGTTCGACAGGTTCACGGTGACCGGCGTTCCGGCAGCGTTGGTCAGGGTCGCGGTGTAGACAATCGAACCGCCTTCAGCCACCGAATCCGAAGCGCTCAGGCTCAGGGTGGTGGTGTCTTTGACGTCGGTCACCGAAGTGACCGCCGGGGTTTGATTCGCCACCAGGTTTTCGTAGTTGCCGCCGGTGGTGCCGTCGATTTTCACACTCAGCGAACCGCCGCCGGCCAAGGCATCGTTCGGTGCAACGAAGTTCACGCTGCCCGAACTCGCGCCGACCGGGATGGTGATGAACTGGCCGTTGGACAACGCCACCACCACTGGCGAACCGGTCACTGGCGCATTGACCGAAGCGGTGTAAACCACCGTGCCGCCTTCGACCGTGCTGGCCGTGGCAGTCAGGGACACGGTGCTGTTGTTGATGGTGTCAGTCACATCCGTGACCGCTGGCGTCTTGTCGGCCACCAGGTTTTCGAAGTTGCCACCCGTGGTTTTGGTGATGCTGGCGTCGACTTTGCCGGCGTCTTTGTAGACGTCATCCTTGGGCGCGGCGAAGTTCACCGAACCGGTGGTGGCGCCCTTGGCGATGTTGATCACCGCACCGTTGCTCAGCGTCACGGTCATGGCGGTGCCGGCGGCATTGGTCAGGGTCGCGGTGTAGACGATCGAACCGCCCTCGGCGACCGAGCCGGTGGCGCTCAGGTTCAGACCGGTGGTGTCGGCGGTATCGGTGACAGTGGTGACCGCCGGCGAATGGTCGGCGACGACTTTTTCGAAGTTGCCGCCGCTTTGGCTGGCGATCGTCGCCTGGACTTTGCCGCCGTCAATGTACGGCGTGTTGGCCGGTGCAGCGAAGTTGACCGAACCGCTGCTGGCGCCGGCGGCGATGTTGATCACTGCGCCGTTGCTCAACTTCACGGTCATCGCCGTGTCCGTCGGGTTGCTCAGAGTGGCGGTGTAGGTGATCTGGCCACCTTCGCTCACGGTATGGCTGGCCGACAGGGACAGGGACGTCGTGTCCACCGTGTCTTTGACGGTGGTGCTCACGGACGCCTTGCTGATGTCGAGTTTTTCGAAGTTGCCACCGCTGGCGTCAGTCATCTTGACGGTGAGCTTGCCGGCATCCTTATAGACGTCGTCGCTTGGTGCCGCGATGGTGACCGAACCACTGGTCTTGCCGGCCGCGATGGTGATGGTCTCGCCGTTGCTCAGCTTGACGGTCACCGGGGTTTGCGCGGCGTTGCTCAGGGTCGCGGTGTAGGTGATGTTCGAACCTTCGAGTACAGACTTGTCAGCGCTGAGGGTCAGTTGAGTGGTGTTTGTGGTGTCGGCAACGTTGGTCACGGCCGGATTCGGGCTGGTGACCAGGCTTTCAAAGTTGCCGCCAGCGGCGTCCTTGATGGTGACTTCGACTTTGCCGGCGTCCTTGTAGACGTCGTCTTTTGGTGCGTCGACGGTCACGGTGCCGGTGGTTTTTCCGGCCGCAATGGTGATCACGGCGCCGTTGCTCAGGGTCACGGTGACTGGAGTGCCGGCCGGATTGGTCAGGGTCGCGGTGTAGACGATCGAGCCACCCTCGTTGACGTTGCCAGTGGCGGTCAGCGACAGAGTGGTGGTGTCGACGGTGTCGGTCACGCTGGTGCTGACCGGGGTTTTATCGGCGACCAGGTTTTCGTAGTTGCCGCCGCTGACGTTGGTGATCGAATTGGTCACCGGCGCGTGGCCGCTCAGCACATCGTTGGAGACCACGGCGTTGACGGTGCCGCTGCTGGCGCCGACCGCGATGGTGATGGTCTGACCGTTGGCCAGCGTCACGATTACTGGCGAACCGGTGACAGGTGCGCCGACGGAGGCGGTGTAAACCACGGTGCCGCCTTCAGCCACAGTGCTTGTGGCGGTCAGCGTGACGGTCGACGTATCGAGGGTGTCGGTGACGCTGGTCACGGCGGCTGCCGGGTCTTTGACCAGGTTCTCGAAGTTGCCGCCAGTCGCGTCCTTGATGGTTGCTTCGACTTTGCCGGCGTCTTTGTAGACGTCGTCGGCTGGCGCCTTGACGGTGACGGAGCCGCTGGTGGCACCGGCGGCGATGGTGATTACGGCGCCGTTCGAAAGGGTGACGGTGACCGGCGTACCGGCCGCGTTGGTCAGGTTTGCGGTGTAGACGATCGAGCCGCCTTCAGCCACGGAGTCTGTCGCGCTGAGGCTCAGAGTTGTGGCGTCAGCAGTATCAGTGACCGAGGTGTCGGCCGACTTGCCGTCGACGTCCAGCTTCTCGTAGTTGCCGCCCTTCGCATCATCAATCTTGACGCTCAGCGAGCCGCCGCCAGCGAGGGCATCGTTCGGTGCGACGAAGTTCACGCTGGCGCTGCTGGCGCCAACAGGAATGGTGATGGTCTGGCCATTCGAGAGGCTCACAACCACTGGCGAACCGGTGACCGGAGCAGTCACGGACGCGGTGTACACCACGGTGCCACCTTCAACCACGGACGAAGTAGCGGTCAGGCTGACCGTCGACGTGTCGACGGTGTCGGTCACGTCAGTCACAGCCGCTGCCGGGTCTTTGACCAGGTTTTCGAAATTGCCGCCAGTCGCATCCTTGATGGTCGCTTCTACTTTGCCGGCGTCTTTGTAGACGTCATCGGCTGGTGCCTTGACGGTCACGGAGCCGCTGGTGGCGCCGGCTGCAATGGTGATCACCGCGCCGTTCGACAGGTTTACGGTGACTGGTGTGCCGGCCGCGTTGGTCAAGTTCGCGGTGTAGACGATCGAACCGCCTTCGGCGACCGAATCGGTTGCTGTCAGGCTAAGCGTGGTGGTGTCCGCCGAGTCGGTGACCGAGGTGTCGGCCGACTTGCCGTCGACGTCCAGCTTCTCGTAGTTACCGCCTTTGGCGTCGTCGATCTTGACGCTCAGGGAGCCGCCGCCCGCGAGGGCATCGTTTGGTGCAACAAAATTCACGCTACCCGAACTTGCGCCAACCGGGATGGTGATGGTCTGGCCGTTGGACAAGCTCACAACGACCGGCGAGCCGGTCACTGGCGCAGTGACGGACGCGGTGTACACCACGGTCCCACCTTCAGCCACGGACGAAGTCGCGGTCAGGCTGACCGTCGACGTGTCGACGGTGTCGGTCACGTCAGTTACAGCCGCTGCCGGGTCTTTCACCAGGTTTTCGAAGTTGCCGCCGGTAGCGTCCTTGATGGTCGCTTCGACTTTGCCGGCGTCTTTGTAGACGTCGTCGGCTGGCGCCTTGACGGTGACGGAGCCGCTGGTGGCGCCGGCGGCGATGGTGATTACGGCGCCGTTGCTCAGGGTGACGGTGACCGGCGTACCGGCCGCGTTGGTCAGGCTAGCGGTGTAGACGATCGAACCGCCTTCAGCGACCGAATCAGTCGCGGCCAGGCTCAGAGTGGTGGTGTCTGCAGAATCAGTGACCGAGGTGTCCGCCGACTTGCCGTCAACATCCAGCTTCTCGTAGTTACCGCCCTTTGCATCATCAATCTTGACGCTCAGGGAACCACCGCCCGCGAGGGTATCGTTCGGTGCAACAAAATTCACGCTACCCGAACTGGCGCCGACCGGAATGGTGATGGTCTGGCCATTCGAAAGGGTCACCACAACTGGCGAGCCGGTCACCGGAGCGGTCACAGACGCGGTGTAAACCACGGTCCCACCTTCAGCCACAGACGAAGTCGCGGTCAGGCTGACGGTCGAGGTATCGAGGGTATCGGTAATGTCGGTGACTGCCGGAACAGTGCTCGGCACCAGGTTCTCGAAGTTGCCGCCGCTGGCGTCCTTGATGGTCGCTTCGACTTTACCGGCATCTTTATAGACGTCATCGGCAGGAGCCGGGACGCTCACGCTGCCAGTGGTCGCGCCCGCCGCGATGGTGATCACCGCGCCGTTCGAAAGGGTGACGGTGACCGGCGTGCCCGCCGCATTGGTCAGGGTCGCGGTGTACAGAATCTGACCGCCTTCGGCCACTTCGGTGGACGCTGACAGGCTCAGGCCGGTGTCGTCCTTTGAGTCGGTAATGGTGGTCAGCGCCGGTTCGGTGCTCGGGGTCAGCTGCTCGAAATTGCCGCCGGTGGTCCCGGTGATGGTGGTGCTGACGGTGCTGCCGTTGTTGTAGACATCATTCGCCGCCGTATCGACGGTCACACTGCCGGTGGTTTTGCCCGCTTCGATGGTGATGACCGAGCCATTGCTCAAGGTCACGGTCATCGGCGTGCCGGCCGGGTTGGTCAACGTGGCGGTGTAGGTGATCTGGCCGCCTTCGACGACGGTGCCGGTGGCGCTGAGGCTCAGGCCGGTGTTGTCGACCGAGTCGGTAATGGTGGTGACCGCAGGCGTGGTGCTCGGGGTCAGTTGCTCGAAATTGCCGCCGGTGGTCCCGGTGATGGTGGTGCTGACGGTGCTGCCGTTGTTGTAGACGTCATTTGCCGCCGTCTCAACGGTCACGCTGCCGGTGGTCTTGCCCGCCTCGATGGTGATGACCGAGCCATTGCTCAAGGTCACGGTCATCGGCGTGCCGGCCGGGTTGGTCAGCGTGGCGGTGTAGGTGATCTGGCCGCCTTCGACGACAGTGCCGGTGGCGCTGAGGCTCAGGTCGGTGTTGTCGACCGAGTCGGTAATGGTGGTGACCGCGGGCGTAGTACTCGGCACCAGGTTCTCGAAGTTGCCGCCGGTGGCACCAGTGATCGTTGTGCTGACGGTGCTGCCGTTCTGATAAACGTCGTTGGCCGCGGTGTCGACGTTCACGGAGCCGGTGGTTTGGCCGGCTCCGATGGTGATGGTCGAGCCGTTGGACAGGGTGACAGTGACCGGCGTTTGAGCCGGATTGGTCAGGGTGGCGGTGTAAGTGATCTGCCCGCCTTCGGTGACTGTCGAACCCGCCGTCAGTGTGAGGGTGGTGGTGTCCGGCGAGTCGGTAATGGTGGTCACGGCCGGAGCCGGGTTAGGCACCAGGTTCTCGAAATTGCCGCCGGTGGCACCGGTGATGGTGGTGGTGACCGTGCTGCCGTTGTTATAGACGTCGTTGGTCGGTGTTGACACGTCAACAGTGCCGGTGGTTTTGCCAGCCTCGATGGTGATGGTCGAACCGTTGGACAGGGTGACGGTGACCGGTGTCTGCGCCGGGTTGGTCAATGTTGCGGTGTAAGTAATCTGGCCGCCTTCGGTGACGTTGGCGCCGGCGGTCAGGGTGACCGTGGTGGTGTCGACGGTGTCGGTGATCTGGGTTGCGGCCGGGGTCGTCGGCGGGGTGACGGTGATGCCGTTGCCACCCGTGGTGCCGGTGACGGTCACGTTGATCTGGGTCGAGTCGTTATAAACGGTGTCGTTTGGTGCGAGCGGGACGTTGACGGTGCCGGTCAACTGGCCGGCCTGGATCACGATCACCGAGCCGTTGGACAAGGTGATGGTCAGGTCGGTCAGCGGTGCCTGGGTCAGGGTCGCCGTGTAAACGAGTACGCCGCCTGCTTCGGTAATCGTCGGCGTAGCGCTGAGGCTCAGGTTCGATTCGCGCTGCACATTGGCACTGGTGTCAGCCGTCTGGCCGCCAGTGGTGAGTTGTGCAGCCTGTGCCGCAGAACTGAGGCCCGCGGTTGGGAAACCAATGGTCGGATCGACGCGGCCAGCGGTTGCGTCCAGCATCACGAAGCTGTGGCCGCCACCCGCCGCACCGCCCGTGCCCGCAGCAGTAGGGCCGGCTGCGGTGGCTTCGAGTTCAGTGGTCGGGTCGGCACCGGCAACGATGGCTTGTTGCAGTTCTTCAACCGATGGCGCGGCTTGTGCAGTGGCTTCTGACAGGTCAGCGCTGGAATCCGGGTCGCTGGCGCTCCATTGAGTGTCGCGGCCCAGGTCCAGGGTCCGGCCGTCAGCCAGTTCCAGCGTAACGGCGCCCGCCGCGCCCGTGTCTACCTGATCGCCGACAAACAACCGGTCGCCTTCAACGAGTACGCGGCGAATGCCCTCTGGGGACACCGCGAAAACCTGACCGACAATGCTTTTGACGATGGCCACAACACTGCTCATTGAAGACTCTCCGGGTGTCACGTTCAGTTGACTTCCATGAACCTGATGGCGTTTTCGCCAAATCAGTCTGGACGTACTTTCAAGATATAATCGGCACAACTTTGACGCGGTTAATCGTCAACAAATTGGCTATATTTTTTCGCTATAAACTATATGCCAAACTATTGACCTTAGTGCTGTCATCCTAAACACTCGCCTCCGTAATGTCACATTGATATTTAGGTAACTACCCGCCCCACAGAGTGTGACTCAGCTACAAATTCAAACTTTCCGACACACGGTCATTCCGATGGTCATCATCCGATGCAGCGGCACGTCCTGCAGTGATTCAAGACAAGTAATTCCGGGAAATTCCAATCATGCGTTTGCACCTGTTCAAGGCTTTACCGTTCGCCCTAGCCGCCAGTTTTGTTCAGGCGCAGTCACTTCCGGAGGCCATGCAACAGGCGTTGGATGTCCATCCGGAAATCCAGGCAGGTGTTAATAGTCGATTGGCCGCGGATTATCAGTTAAAGGCGGCAAAAGGTGGATACCTTCCACGGGTCGATCTGCTGGGCGGTTATGGTCGCGAGGGCACTGACAGCGTCACCACGCGGGCTGCCGGCAATGACAATCACTGGGAAACCCTGAACCGCAGCGAGTCGAGTTTGCGTCTGTCGCAAATGGTTTTTGACGGTTTTGCGACGTCCAGTGAAGTGGGGCGTCAACAAGCCACCGTTAATTCCCGCGCCTATTCCTTGCTGGGCACGTCCGAACGCACCGCGCTGACTGTCGCCCAGGTTTATCTGGAAGTGCTGACCCGCCGTGAATTCGTGCGCCTGGCCACAGACAACCTGAAGAGCCACGAAAGGATCTATGACCAGATCAAATTGCGCACCCAGCGCGGCGTCGGCAGCGGTGCCGACCTCGATCAGGCCGAAGCGCGTATGGCCCAGGCCCGCAACAACCTGATCACCGAACAGACCAACCTGGCAGACGCCGAGACCAACTTTCTCAGCGCCGTGGGCCAGATGCCCGATCAACTGGAGCGGCCTGCCGATTTCCTCGCGCTGTTGCCGGCCAACCTGAACGAAGCCCGCGCGCAGATGCTGGAGAACAGCCCGATCCTGCGTTCCGCCGAGTCCGACATCGCCGCGGCCGAGAAACAGTACGACGCGGCCAAATCGTCCTTCTACCCGCGCTTCGATGCCGAACTGGGTCGCTCCGCCGACAACGATCTCGACGGTCAGAACGGCCACAGCAACGAATGGCAGGCCATGCTGCGCATGCGCTTCAATCTGTATGCCGGCGGCAGCAACAAGGCTGATCTGGAATCCAAGTCCTACCTGTCGAGCCAGGCGCTGGATATCCGTAACAACGCCCTGCGCGTATTGAATGAAGAGTTGGGTCTGGCCTGGAATGCTTTGAACAACGCCAACGCCCAAGTGCCGATCGCCCAGCAATATGTCGATCACAGCACCAGCGTGCGCACCGCGTACCAGAAGCAGTTCAGCCTTGGCGAGCGCACTTTGCTCGACCTGCTCGACAGTGAAAACGAACTGTTCAGCGCTTCCCGTCGCCTGGCGGAGATCAAGAACATTCAGTTATTTACTCAATACCGAATCAAGGCGACCATGGGCGAGTTGCTCAAGAGCCAGGGAGTGGTCGCACCGTTGGCATCCGTTGTGCAGAACGACGTGAAGCCCAGGGTCCAGCTACCCGGGATGAATTGAGTCTTCCCTTTTTTACTGTTAGCCAAGAGTGCCGAGCGTGGAATCAGAAGTCAGTCGAGTTCAACTCATTCATGATCCACGCGCGCTGCACGACGATCCGTTACTGGATGGTCTGCTAGCCCTTTGCACCCTGCATCAGAAACCGGCCAGCGCCGCGATGCTGACCACCGGCCTGCCGTTGCCCAAGCAGCGCTTGAGCGTCGAACTGCTGCCCCGCGCCGCCGCTCGCGCCGGCCTGCAAGGGCGAGTGCTGGTGCGCAAGCTGGAGCAGATTCCGGCGATTGCGATGCCAGCGCTGTTGCTGCTCAAGGACGGTCGCAGTGCCGTCCTCCTCGGCTGGCACGGTGAAGACCAGGCCCGCCTGCTGATCAGCGAAAGCGACGGTGGCGAAAGCCTTGTCAGTCGCGAACTGCTGGCCGACGACTACATCGGCAAAGTGTTCTTCGCTCAACCCCAGCACAAATTCGACGTCAATCACGGCACGCTGATCCCGCGCGCGCGCTCGTGGTTCCGCGACACCCTCAAGCGTTCGCGCTGGCTGTACGCCGATGCCATCGCCGCCAGTTTCCTGATCAACATCATCGCCATGGCGGCGCCGCTGTTCGTGATGAACGTCTATGACCGCGTGGTGCCGAACCAGGCTGAATCGACGTTGTGGGTGCTGGCTATCGGCATCACCGGCGCTTACTTGTTCGACCTGATTCTCAAAAGCCTGCGCAGTCTCTGCCTGGACTTGGCCGGGAAGAAAACCGACCTGATCATCTCGGCGACGCTGTTTGAACGCATCGTCGGCATGGCCATGAAATACCGCCCGGCCCGGGTCGGCAGCTTCGCCCAGAACATCCATGAGTTTCAGAGCCTGCGCGATTTCCTCGCGTCGCTGACCCTGACCAGCCTGATCGACCTGCCGTTTACGCTGCTGATCTTCATGGTCATCGCGATTCTCGGCGGGCATCTGGTGTGGATTCCGGTGCTGGCGTTCCCGATAGCGCTACTGATCGGCTATGCGCTGCAGAAGCCGTTGGTGGCGACCATGGAACGGACCATGGCCCTGGGCGCCGAGCGTCAGTCGAGCCTGATCGAAACCCTCGCCGGCCTCGATGCGGTGAAGGTCAACAACGCCGAAAGCGAACGCCAGTATCAGTGGGAACAGACCATCGGCACCCTCAGCCGCCTCGAGTTGCGGGTAAAAATGCTTTCCGGCCTGGCGATGAACATCACCTTGCTGATCCAGCAACTGGCCGGGGTGATCATGATCGTCTTCGGCGTGTACCAGATCATCGCCGGCAACCTGAGCATGGGCGGTCTGATTGCCTGCTACATGCTCAGTGGCCGCGCGCTCAGCCCGCTGGCTTCGTTGTCCGGCCTGCTGACCCGCTACCAGCAAGCGCGGGTGACCATGGTCTCGGTGGACCAGATGATGGAGCTGCCGCAAGAGCGCAACTTCGACGAACGCCCGTTGAGCCGCAAGGTGCTGCAAGGCGCCATTGAATGCCGGCAGATGAACTTCACCTACCCGAACCAGCAGAACGCGGCGCTGAACAACATCAACCTGGTGATCAAACCGGGTGAGAAGATCGGCATCATCGGTCGCAGCGGCTCGGGCAAAAGCTCCCTGGCCAAACTGCTGGTCGGTCTCTATCAACCGGATGACGGCGCGCTGTTGGTGGACGGCGTCGACATCCGCCAGATTGATGTCAGCGAATTGCGCCACAACATCGGCTACGTCGCGCAGGATATCCAGCTGCTGGCCGGCACCCTGCGCGACAATCTGGTCTCGGGTGCACGCTATGTAGAAGACGAAATGGTCTTGCAAGCCGCCGAACTGGCCGGCGTGCACGAGTTCGCTCGCCTGCACCCGCAAGGCTATGAACTGCAAGTCGGTGAGCGCGGGCAGAACCTGTCCGGCGGTCAGCGCCAGAACGTGGCCCTGGCCCGTGCGTTGCTGCTCAATCCACCGATCCTGCTGCTCGACGAACCGACCAGCGCCATGGACAACACCGGCGAAGAACGCCTCAAGCAACGCCTCGCGGCAGTAATTGAAAACAAGACCGTGGTGCTGGTGACGCACCGGGCATCGCTGTTGTCGCTGGTCGATCGCCTGATCGTCATCGACCGTGGACAAATTCTCGCCGATGGCCCGAAAGCCGCCGTGATGGAAGCGTTGAAAAAGGGGCAGATCAGTGTTGCTTAAGTCGGGTTTCAAGGATTCGATCCGCCGTTACTTCAAAGGCTCCGAGTCGCTGCATGGCCAGCCACTTCCGGAGGTCAATAAAGCGCTCATCGAAGACGCCCCGCGCGTGGTGCGGCTGACGATCTGGGCGATCATCGGCTTCTTCGTGTTCCTGATGCTCTGGGCCAATTACGCGGTGATCGACGAAGTCACCAAGGGCGACGGCAAGGCGATTCCGTCGTCGAAGATCCAGAAAATCCAGAACCTTGAGGGCGGTATCGTCTCCGAGTTGTTCGTCACCGAAGGGCAGATCGTCGAAGCCGGTGCGCCGCTGATTCGCCTCGACGACACGCGGTTTGCCTCCAACGTCGGCGAAACCGAAGCCGATCGGCTGTCGATGTTGCTACGCGTGGAGCGCTTGAGCGCCGAGGTCGATGACCGTCCGCTGAATTTCCCCGCCGATGTGCTGAAGGCTGTTCCCGGCCAGGCGGCCAGCGAAGAGTCGCTGTACATCAGTCGTCGTCAGCAACTGCACGATGAAATCGGTGGTTTGCAGGAGCAGTTCATCCAGCGTCAACAAGAACTGCGTGAGTTCACCTCCAAACAGTCTCAGTATCGCAACGCGTTGTCGTTGCAGCGTCAGGAAATCAACATGTCCGAGCCGCTGGTGGCCCAGGGCGCGGTGTCGCCGGTCGAGGTGTTGCGACTCAAGCGTGCCGAGGTTGAAACCCGTGGACAACTCGATGCCACGACGCTGGCGATCCCGCGCGCCGAATCGGCGATCAAGGAAGTGCAGCGCAAGATCGACGAGACGCGCGGCAAGTTCCGCAGCGAAGCCCTGACCCAACTCAACGAAGCCCGCACCGACCTGAACAAGGCCCAGGCCACCGGCAAAGCGCTGGAAGACCGGGTCAGCCGGACGCTGGTGACATCGCCGGTACGCGGCATCGTTAACAAGTTGCTGGTGAACACCATCGGCGGCGTGATCCAACCGGGCAGCGACCTGGTGGAAATCGTGCCACTGGACGACACCTTGCTGGTGGAAGCAAAGATTCGCCCGCAAGACATTGCGTTCCTGCATCCCGGACAGGAAGCGACGGTGAAGTTCACCGCGTATGACTACACGATTTATGGTGGGCTGAAGGCCAGGCTTGAACAGATCGGTGCTGACACCATCACCGATGAAGACAAGAAGACCACGTACTACATCATCAAGCTGCGTACGGATCGCAGCCATCTGGGGACGGATGAAAAGCCGTTGCTGATCATCCCGGGGATGGTGGCTTCGGTGGATATCATTACCGGCAAGAAGACTGTTCTCAGTTATCTGCTGAAACCGATTATCCGGGCTCGGGCAGAGGCGTTGCACGAGCGGTAGTTCTCCGCCGGGCCTTATCCTCATCGCGGGCAAGCCCGCTCCCACAGGGTTTTGTGATCGTCATAGAACCTGTGGGAGCGGGCTTGCCCGCGATGGCGGCCTCAAGAGCGATAAAAATCAAAAGCCATATCGTTATTCAATAACGATATTTAAATTTCAATTCTTATATCTATAAAGTCATCCTCCTGCGTACCTGCCGACCAATCGGCGCGCCGCACGACACGAACCAACACGGGACTTCCGTGAGTTTCTTGATCGACGCGCGCGCCCTTGAGCGTGCCGTGCGTGGGAGTGATTTTTATGTCAGCCGTCTCTGCGTCAACCGCAATCGCGCCACAAACCTTCGACATTCGCCCGTTCAGCGGCGCTGTCGGTGCCGAAATCATCGGCCTGGACCTGTCCCGCCCGATCAATGATCAGGATTTCGCCCGTATCCACCGCGCGCATCTGGATCATCACGTCGTGGTGTTCCGTGACCAGCGCATCTCTCCCGAGCAGCACATCGCCTTCAGCCGTCGCTTCGGCGTGTTGCAGATCCATGTGCTCAAGCAATTCCTGCTGGCCGGTCACCCGGAAATCCTCATCGTTTCGAACATCATCGAAAACGGCCAATCCATCGGCCTCGGTGACGCCGGCAAGTTCTGGCATTCCGATCTGTCTTATAAAGAACTGCCCAGCCTGGGCTCGATGCTGCACGCCCAGGAACTGCCTTCCGAAGGTGGCGACACCTTGTTCGCCGACATGCACAAAGCTTGGGACAACCTGCCCGAAGCACTGCGCAAAGCCGTCGAAGGTCGTTCGGCCGCGCACTCCTACACGGCGCGCTACAGCGAGACCAAATTCGAAGGCAACTGGCGCCCGACCCTGACCCCGGAGCAACTGGCTCAAGTCGTCGAAGTGGTCCACCCGATCGTGCGCACGCACCCGGAAAACGGGCGCAAGGCGTTGTTCGTCAGTGAAGGCTTCAGCACGCGCATCGTCGGTTTGCCGGAAGACGAGAGCAAGCAACTGCTCGACGAGCTCTATGCCCACAGCGTCTTGCCGCAAAACATCTACCGCCATCAATGGCAGGCCCATGACCTGGTGTTCTGGGACAACCGTTCGCTGATCCACCTTGCCGCCGGATGCCCAAGCCATCTGCGCCGCAAGCTGTATCGCACCACCATCCAGGGCGACGCGCCTTTCTGATCTGTCGGAGAACTTCCATGTCCAAACGTCTTCCATTCGCGCCGCTGGCCGCTGCCATCGGTTTGGGATTCAGCCTGATCGCCGGCAGTCTGGTGGCGCCGACCGTGGCCCACGCCGAAGGTGAAATCCGCATCGCCGAGCAGTTCGGCATCGTCTACTTGTTGCTCAACGTGGTGCGCGATCAGAACCTGATCGAGAAGTACGGCAAGCAGGAAGGCATCGACATCAAAGTCGACTGGACCCAGTTGTCCGGTGGCGCGGCGGTCAACGATGCGCTGCTCTCGGGTTCGATTGATATCGCCGGGGCGGGCGTCGGTCCGTTGCTGACCATCTGGGACCGCACCCACGGCAAGCAGAACGTCAAGGCCGTGGCCTCCCTCGGCAACTTCCCGTACTACCTGGTGAGCAACAACCCCAAGGTCAAAACCATCGCCGACTTCACCGAAAAAGACCGCATCGCGGTGCCGGCGGTCGGCGTTTCGGTGCAGTCGCGTTTCCTGCAATACGCGGCCGCCAAGCAGTGGGGTGACAAGGAATTCAATCGCCTCGACAAGTACACCATTGCCGTACCGCATCCGGATGCCACGGCTGCGCTTATCGCCGGAGGTACCGAGTTGAGCGGGCACTTCTCCAACCCGCCATTCCAGGATCAGGCGCTGGGCAATCCCAACGTTCATGTGGTGCTGAACACCTATGACCTGCTGGGTCCGAACTCGCCAACCGTGCTGTTCGCCACCGAGAAATTCCGCAACGAGAACCCGAAAACCTATAAAGCCTTCGTTGAAGCGCTGACCGAAGCCGCGCAGTTTGCCCAGAACGATAAAGGCGCCGCCGCCGACACCTACATCCGCGTCACCAAAGCCAAAATAGACCGCGCCGCGCTGCTGAAAATCATCGACAACCCGCAGTTCGAATTCAGCGTCACGCCGAAAAACACTTACCCATTGGCCGAGTTCCTGTACCGCGTCGGCGCGATCAAAAACAAACCGGATTCGTGGAAGGATTACTTCTTCCAGGACGCCAAGCCACTGCAAGGGAGCTGATCGACATGAACGCCCCTTTGCAAGGCCACACGGCCAGCAACCCGATCGCGGCAGCCCAGGCGCTGCTGTCCGTCGACCATGTCAGCCTCGAATACCGCACGCCGCAACGGGTGGTTCGGGCGACGCACCAAGTGAGTTTTGAAATCGATCCGGCGGACCGCTTTGTGCTGCTGGGTCCGTCGGGTTGCGGTAAATCGACACTGCTCAAAGCGGTCGCCGGGTTCATTCAACCGTGCGAGGGCGAAATTCGGCTGCAAGGCCAGACCGTCCATGCGCCGGGGCCGGACCGGATTGTGGTGTTTCAGGAGTTCGATCAGCTGCCGCCGTGGAAAACCGTCAAACAGAACGTGATGTTTCCGCTGCTGGCGTCGAAAACGCTGAAGCGAAAAGAGGCTGAAGAACGGGCGCTGCACTACCTGGACAAGGTCGGTCTGGCGGCGTTTGCCGATGCCTATCCGCACACCCTGTCTGGCGGCATGAAGGCGCGTGTGGCGATTGCCCGGGCGTTGGCGATGCAGCCGAAAATCCTCCTGATGGACGAACCTTTCGCCGCCCTCGATGCGCTGACTCGCCGCAAGATGCAGGAAGAGTTGCTGCTGCTCTGGGAGGAGGTGCGCTTCACGCTGCTGTTCGTCACGCACTCCATCGAAGAAGCGCTGGTGGTGGGCAACCGTATTCTGTTGCTGTCGCCGCATCCGGGGCGGGTGCGGGCCGAAGTTCACAGCCATCAATACGATTTGCACAGCCTCGGCGGCGTGGCGTTTCAGGAATCGGCGCGACGGATTCATCGGCTGTTGTTCGATGAAGGCCAGTCGCCGGAAACCGAGCGTGAGCTGGATTTTTCTGACATTCGCATCGCTTATTGAGCCATTGAGAGGAGTGTCCGATGAGCCATTTATCATCTGCGCGTGAAGAGTTTGAAACCGTTTTGCAGCCATTGACCAGCGTGCCGGTGGAGCGCGAATTACCGCTCGGCCAACGCCTGTGGCAACAGGGCTGGCTGCGTAAGAGCCTGATCCTTATTTTGCTCGCAGTGCTGTGGGAGGTGGTTGCGCGCATTCAGAACAACGACCTGTTGCTGCCAAGTTTTCTACAAACCGGCAGCGCGCTGTATGACGGTTTGCTCAGCGGCGAGTTGCTGGGAAAAGTCTGGATTTCGCTGGTCGTTCTGCTCAAGGGCTACTTGATCGGCATCGTCCTGGCGTTTGCCTTGACCACGTTGGCGGTGTCGACTCAGTTCGGTCGCGACCTGCTGAGCACTTTGACCTCGATGTTCAACCCGCTGCCGGCTATTGCGCTGTTGCCGCTGGCGCTGCTGTGGTTTGGCCTGGGGCAGAACAGCCTGATTTTCGTGCTGGTGCATTCGGTGCTTTGGGCGTTGGCGCTGAATACTTATGCCGGGTTTCTCGGCGTCTCGGAAACCCTGCGCATGGCAGGGCGCAATTACGGCCTCAAGGGTATGCGTTTTGTGTTGTTCATCCTGATCCCGGCGGCGCTGCCGTCGATCCTTGCCGGGCTGAAAATTGGTTGGGCGTTTGCGTGGCGAACCCTGATCGCAGCGGAATTGGTGTTTGGCGCGACCAGTGGCAAGGGTGGGTTGGGCTGGTACATTTTTCAGAATCGTAATGAGCTGTACACCGACAAGGTGTTTGCCGGGTTGGCGGTGGTGATTTTGATTGGGTTGCTGGTGGAGAACCTGGTGTTTGATTCGTTGGAGCGGGTGACCGTTAAGCGTTGGGGGATGCAGCGCTGAGTTTTGCGGTGTCTGAACCGGCCCCATCGCGGGCAAGCCCGCTCCCACAAGGATCTTCAGTGGATGCAGATGTTCTATTCACAAAGAACCCTGTGGGAGCGGGCTTGCCCGCGATGAGGCCAGTCCAGCCAACACAATAATCGGGGATGTTTGCTAGCATTGCGTCTGAATCAACCCATCCCAGGCACGAGTGCTCAGCATGCAACTCCCGGACATGAACCTGTTGGTCGCCCTCGACGCCTTGCTCGATGAGGGCAGTGTGGTGGGCGCCGCGCGGCGGATGAACCTCAGCCCGGCGGCCATGAGCCGAACACTCACGCGTATCCGCGAGGCCATCGGCGACCCGATTCTGGTGCGTGCCGGTCGTGGACTGGTGCCTACGCCCAAGGCGCTGGAACTTCGCGAGCAAGTGCGCGACGTCGTGGAGCAGGCTGCGCTGCTGTTTCGCTCGGCCGATGCGGTGGAGTTGGGTTCATTGCGCCGTCGGTTCAGCATCCGCGCCAATGATTTTTTCGTCGGCGTTTACGGCGGCAAGCTGTTCGACACCCTCGACCGCCAGGCGCCGCATTGCGAGCTGCGCTTCGTCCCTGAAGGCGATGGCGATGATGAAGCGCTGCGCGAAGGGCGGATCGACCTGAACATCAGCAACACCCGGCCGCTGACCCCGGAAGTGAAGGTGCAGAATCTGTTCTCCACTCATTTCGTTGGTCTGGTTCGCGAGGACCATCCGCTGTTCGACGAAGAGATCACGGCCGAACGTTTCGCCGGGTTTTCGCATATCAGCATGTCCCGGCGCGGCATTGCCCGTGGTCCTATCGATACGGCACTGAATGCCTTGGGGCTGGAGCGGCGGGTGGCTGTGATTGCGCCGAGCTTCCACGCGGCGATGTTTGCGCTGCCGGATTCCGACCTGATTTTGCCGGTGCCCAAGGAAGCGTTGTTGAGCGTGCGACGCCTGGGCTTGAAGCTGCGCTCGTTTACCCTGCCGATTCCCTTGCCCACCCTCATGCTGACCCAAGCCTGGCATCCGCGTTTCGACAAGGATCCGGCCCACCGCTGGCTGCGAGAAACGCTCAAGGCTTGCTGTGACGAAACGTGGCTGGCTGCGCAACCCACTTGAAGTTCACCGCCAATCCCTGTGGGAGCGGGCTTGCCCGCGATAGCGGTGTATCAGTCACATTGATGTTGGATGGGCTGCCGTCTTCGCGAGCAAGCCCGCTCCCACAGGGATATGTATTGCTGCACATGGCGCACTTATAACCTGCCGATAAGTCAATTTTCGTAACGTCCCACGCTTCTTAAAATGCTTCGGTATTCAACCCCGGAGCTTGCAGCAAATGACTTCCCTCACGGTCACGGCACCTCTCGCCGCGGCCAGTCCAGCCGCTGTCACGCCCCCGGTCTTCGGCCCGCGAATCATCATCGGTCTGGTGGGGGTGCTGCTGGCGGTGCTGGTGTCGGGCCTCAACGAGATGGTGACCAAGGTCGCCCTGGCGGACATTCGTGGCGCATTGGCCATCGGCTACGACGAAGGCACCTGGCTGGTCGCCAGCTACACGGCGACCTCGGTAGCCGCCATGGCCTTCGCGCCGTGGTGTGCAGTGACCTTCTCGCTGCGGCGCTTCACCCTCTGCGCCATCAGCGCCTTCACCCTGTTAGGCGTGTTGTGCCCGTTCGCCCCGAATTACGAAAGTTTGTTGGTTATGCGTACCTTGCAAGGCCTGGCCGGTGGTGCGCTTCCGCCGATGCTGATGACCGTCGCGCTGCGCTTTTTACCGGCCAACGTGAAGCTCTACGGTCTGGCGGGTTATGCGCTGACGGCCACCTTCGGCCCAGGGCTCGGCACTCCTCTGGCCGGTTTGTGGACCGAGTACGTCGGCTGGCAATGGACCTTCTGGCAAATCATCGCCCCGTGCCTGATTGCCATGGCGGCCGTGGCCTACGGCTTGCCGCAGGATCCGCTGCGTCTGGAGCGCTTCAAACAATTCAACTGGCGCGGTTTGCTGCTGGGTTTTCCAGCGATTTGCATGCTGGTGATCGGCATCCTGCAAGGCAATCGGCTGGACTGGTTTGAGTCGAGCCTGATCTGCGGATTGCTTGGCGGTGGGCTGTTGATGTTGGTGCTGTTCCTGATCAACGAATGGTCGCAGCCGATCCCGTTTTTCAAGATGCAGATGCTCGGCATCCGCAACCTGGCGTTCGCCTTGTTGACCCTGGCCGGGGTGCTGGTGGTGTTGCTGGCGGTGATCATCATTCCGTCCAGCTACCTGGCACAGGTGCAAGGTTATCGCCCGGTTCAGACCGCACCGATCATGTTGCTGGCGGCCCTGCCACAGTTGATCGCGCTGCCCCTGGTGGCGGCGCTGTGCAACCTGCGGTGGGTCGATTGTCGCTGGGTGTTGGGGCTCGGACTGAGCATGTTGGCGCTGTCGTGCATCGGTGGTTCACAGCTGACGTCGGTGTGGATTCGTGACGATTTCTACGCGCTGCAATGGCTGCAAATCTTCGGTCAACCCATGGCGGTGCTGCCGCTGCTGATGCTCTCCACCGGCAGCATCATGCCGATGGAAGGCCCTTACGCCTCGGCCTGGTTCAACACCGTGAAAGGCCTGTCAGCGGTGATCGCTACCGGAGTGATCGAGGCGTTGACCACGGCAAGGCTGCATTTCCATTCGAGCATGCTGGTGGACAACCTCGGCAATTCCCCTCTGGCCGACAGCGACAGCGCCGGTCTTGCTCATCGGCTGCATGAACAGGCCGTGGTGTTGACCTCATCGGATCTTTATCTGTGCATGGCCGGCGTCGCGCTGGCGCTGATCCTGCTGATTTTCTGGCTGCCGACGCGGATTTATCCACCGCGCGCACCGACCTGAACGCTTCACTGAAACAGAAGGTTTTTATGACGACTCAAACAAATCAAAAAGTGGTGGTCGGCGTCGCCGCAGTGGTGGCGGTCGGCGTGCTGATTTATTTGCTGGCGCCAGGCGTTTTTGGCAAGCGCACGCAGCAGAGCACCAACGACGCCTTCGTCTCGGCGGACTTCACCCTGGTGGTGCCTCGCGTGGCGGGGTTCATCAAGGAAGTGCTGGTGGAAGACAACCAGCAGGTCAAGGCCGGGCAATTGCTGGCGTTGATCGACGACCGCGACCTGCGTGCCGCCGCCCAGGCCGCCGACGCCGAAACGCTGGTGGCCAGGGCGCAACTGCAAAACGCTCGGGCAACCCTTGAGCGCCAAACGTCAGTGATCGCTCAGGCCCAGGCCACGGTGGTGTCGGCCAAGGCTGAAATGGCCTTCGCCGAGCATGAATTGAACCGCTACAACCACTTGGCCGGAGTCGGAGCCGGCACGGTGCAGAATGCGCAGCAAGCGCGCACGCGCATCGATCAAGCCACGGCGCGGTTGGCCAACGTCACGGCGGTGCTGGCGGCGGAGCGCAAACAAGTGGAGATTCTCACGGCTCAGCGCGATGCGGCCGAAGGTGGATTGAAGCGGGCGCAAGCGGCACTGGAAATGGCCAGCTACGAGCTGTCTTACACGCGCATCGTTGCCCCTCAGGACGGCATGGTGGGCGAGCGTGCGGTGCGGGTCGGCGCTTATGTGACGCCGGGCAGCAAGATCCTGGCAGTGGTGCCGCTGGCGCAGGCTTACGTGGTGGCCAATTTTCAGGAAACCCAGCTAACCGACGTGAAGCCGGGGCAGGACGTGCAGGTGCGTGTCGACAGCCTCGGTGGCGACGTGTTGACGGGGCGTGTCGAGAGCATCGCGCCGGCCACGGGTGTGACCTTTGCGTCGATCAAACCGGACAATGCCACCGGTAACTTCACTAAAGTGGTGCAGCGGATTCCGGTGAAGATTGTGCTGGAACCGGGTCAGGCATTGGCCGAACGGTTGCGGGTGGGGATGTCGGTGGAGGCGAGCATTGATACCGCCGGTGGGGCGACTGCGTCTGAGGTGGTTCAGCGATGAAGAGCTTTGTTGACCGGGCTGACGCCTTCGCGAGCAAGCCCGCTCCCACATTGGGCCGGTTCAATGCACACAATCTTGGTACAAAAGGAGATCCCCTGTGGGAGCGAGCCTGCTCGCGAAGAGGCCGCCGGCCCCAACTCACCTTATGCGCCTTGCTGGTCATGAGCCTTTCAGCCTGCACCGTCGGCCCAGAGTTTAAAAAACCTCAACCCCAACAAATCACCGAATGGTCAAAACCGTCCAAAACCGCCGCCAGCGAAGCAGTCCCCACCGACATGAACGAACGCTGGTGGGAAGTCTTCAACGACCCGAAACTCGCCGCTCTGACCCAGCGCGCCCTGACGGATAACCTCGACCTGAAACTCGCCAGCAGCCGCTTGCAGCAAAGTCGCGCCGCCCGCCAGGTGATCACCGCTGACCGTTATCCCAACACCGCCGCCACCGGCAGTTACGGGCGCAAACGCAACAGCGGCGAAGGTCTGAACGACCCATCGGGCAACAACGGCAATTCGGCGTTCAACCTCTGGGACGCCGGTTTCTCCGCCTCTTGGGAGCTGGATTTCTGGGGCCGCGTACGCCGCGAAACCGAAGCCGCCGACGCGACCCTGGAAGTCGCGGAAAACGATCGCCGTGGCGTGCTGCTGTCGGTGCTCGCCGAAACGGCTCAGGACTACATTCAACTGCGCGGCGTGCAGAGCACCCGAGTCGTCACCGAGCAAAACCTCGACGTCGCCCGACACAGCCTGAAGCTCTCGCAACTGCGCCTGGCCGACGGCGTTGCCACCGACCTGGACGTCGCCGAAGCGGCCGCGCAAGTCGCCGCCATCGAATCGCGCCTGCCGGCACTGGAACAGCGCCAATCACAACTGATCAACGCGCTTAGCCTGTTGATGGGCGAACCGCCGCAAGCGCTGCACGCCGAGTTATCCACAGACGCCCCCGTGCCGCCTACCCCGCGTCAGGTCGCCATCGGGCTGCCGTCGCAACTGGCCGAACGCCGCCCGGACATCCGTCAGGCCGAAGCCCGCCTGCATGCCGCCACTGCGAGCATCGGCGTGGCCAAGGGTGACTTCTATCCGCGGATAACCCTGTCCGGCAACATCGGTTCACAAGCCATGCAGCTCAGCGATTTCGGCTCCTGGGGCTCGCGCGCGTTCGGCATCGGTCCGCAATTCAGCCTGCCGCTGTTCGACGGCGGCCGCCTGCGCGGGGTCCTGAATTTACGCGAGGCCCAGCAACAGGAAGCCGCCGTCGCCTACCAGCAAACCGTACTGCGCGCATGGCATGAAATCGACGATCAACTGAGCGCCTACAACGCCAGCCAACTGCGCCGCGACAGCCTCGCCGAAGCTGTCCGCCAAAACCAGATCGCCCTGCGCACCGCGCAGCAGCAATATGTGGAAGGGGTAGTGGATTTCGTCAACGTCCTCACGGTGCAAGGCGCGTTGTTGGCGACTCAGGAACAGTTTGTGGAGAGCTCGACCGGGGTGTCGCTGGCGATGGTGGGTTTGTATAAGGCGTTGGGTGGGGGATGGGAGTCGGTGTATCCGTTGGTTAGCGTCGTTACCAGTAATCCGGTCTGATGGCCGGGGCCTTACGGGTAGGTACCTTGTCCGGAAACTGGTGTGACTGCAACTCTTCTGCGGAGATGGCTTTTCGCATCCAGTGCGAGTGTTCTTTCAACGAACCGGGTGGGATTCGTTTGAACCCTTTCCTGTATGGAAGAACGATACCTACGTTTATTTGAGGAAAGTCTTCCCGGATGGCTTTCAGTGCGGGAGCCATGTCTGTATCCCCGGACAGGGCGCGCGTGCAGGTTCGAGTTGGTGGCGACCATAGTGAACGGCAACATTGTGAGCCTTAAGGGCGCGGACGTAAGTGTCTTGAGCCTCCTTGGAAACGATGCCGCGGGTAGCCAGTTCTAGTTTGACCGAAGACGTGAAGTAGTCAATTGAGGCCGTAGAGCTTTGAGGGTTTTCAATGTGAGCGATGTAAGTCAACAACTGCGGCAGGTTTAGCCATTTATAAGGCGTTAGTTGCCAAGTCATGCATTGACAGCACTGACGCCATCGCGGGCAAGCCCGCTCCCACAGGTGATTTTCGGTGAACACAAAGTTTGTGTACGACTGCGATCTCTGTGGGAGCGGGCTTGCCCGCGATATCGATCTTCAACTCACCACAAATCTACCCGGCTAAACCTTTGCCTGAGCCTGCTGAATCTGCAACGCCTCCCAATGATCCATTGCCCGCTCAACCAGCAACTGCACACCATCAGCCATGCGGCTAAGCGCCAGGGCGACCGAGCGCCGTGTCCCGTCCACGTCATCCGCGAGATCGGCCGCAATGGCGCTGATGGACAACAAGTCTTCGGAGGCATTGGCTAGCAGGGCTTCGGTGTCGATGTCGGGGGAGACGGTGAAGAGATGGCCTTTGCGGCGCTTGGCTGGTTTTTCGCTAACCGGGGGGAAGTAGTGGGCGAAGGCGCGGTCTGCGGCTTCTTTGAGTTTTTCGGCTTCGAGAGAATCGTCGGAATCGGTGCCAGGGTTACCTGGCGGATTCGGAGTAATCTTGTGCATATATAAAAATCCTAAACAGTAAGTGAGAGCCGTCACCGTTCGCTTGCACGCGAATGGGGTGGCGGCCGAGCGCAGGTGTGCAAGACCGGGACTGTTTAGGACACCCAGCAGATCCGAGGATCTCCTGCGCGCAGCCGCCATTAAGCAATGAGACATGGCAATTGCGACCCAAACAGTTTCGTCGGACTTGCACGTCCGTGTCACCGTTTATTCAGTGACAAACCCAGACTAGACCTGGGTTCAGGCCGGAACAAGTTCACCAACACCACTACAACTTGAAGGAAATCTCCGACGGAGTTACCAGACGTTGGTGTTTTCGCAGAGGGTCAGGATTTGGACGACAAATCCGCCATCCCCTTGAGCAATTCGATCGGCAGCGGAAAGACAATCGTCGCTGTCTTGTCCCCGGCAATCGAACTCAACGTCTGCATGTACCGCAACTGCATCGCCCCCGGCTGACGCCCCAACATCTCGGCCGCTTGCATCAGTTTTTCCGAAGCCTGCAATTCACCTTCGGCGTGAATCACCTTGGCCCGGCGTTCCCGTTCGGCTTCGGCCTGTTTGGCGATGGCGCGGACCATCGATTCGTTGAGGTCCACGTGCTTGATCTCGACGTTCGCGACCTTGATGCCCCAGGCATCGGTCTGGGCGTCGAGCACTTGCTGGATGTCGATGTTCAGCCGTTCCCGTTCAGCCAGCAGTTCATCGAGTTCATGTTTACCGAGCACCGCCCGCAGCGTGGTCTGAGCCAATTGGCTGGTGGCCATGAGGAAATCTTCGACCTGGATGATGGCTTTCTGTGGGTCGAGTACACGGAAGTACAGAACCGCGTTGACCTTGACCGAGACGTTGTCGCGAGTGATTACGTCTTGTGGCGGTACGTCGAGCACCACTGTGCGCAGGTCGACGCGGACCATTTGCTGGACCACCGGAATCAGCAGGATCAGGCCAGGCCCCTTGACCTGCCAGAAGCGCCCGAGCTGGAAGACCACCCCGCGCTCGTATTCGCGCAGGATGCGGAAAGTCGAACCCGCCAGCGCGATCAGCAGTAACAGTAGCGCGGCAAAACCCAGTTGCAGGCCCATGTCTATTCTCCCTTCGACGCCGCATCAGCTGCGGCCACTTCCAGCAGTAATCCCTTGCGTGCCACCACCCGGACCTTTTGCCCGGGTTGCAGCGGCGTAGTGCTGAGGACTTGCCACTTCTCTCCTTGCAGATGCACCCAGCCGTTGTAGTCATTGCCGGCCAGCGACATCACCGGGGTCACGCTGCCCACCAGTCCTGCATCGCCACTGACGTTTTCGCGTGGTCGGGTTTTCAGGGCGTGAATCAGCAGGGCAACCAGCAGCAGGGCGCTGATCAGACCGAGGCCGATCATCAATGGCACAGGCACTTCGGTGTTGGTCAGAACCACCGCGCCAATCACGAACATCACAATGCCGCCCAACCCGATCACGCCGTAATTGGGCAGCGCCGCTTCGGCGATCAGAAAGGCGATGCCGAATGTGATCAGCCAGATCCCGATAGGGTTGGGGGCCAGCAGGACGACGGTGTCCGCGGCGAAGACCGATCCGCTCACGACCAACAGCGACGCAACTGCACAGCAACGAATGTTCACGTGACCCTCCGGGAGAGTCATTGATGGTTCTTTATACAGTCTAGCTGAGCTCTCGATTGGACGAATTTTGATCAGTTGTTGACGTCCGCCGATGGGCAGATTTCCCTGCGCAATCCCCCAGCGGGCCTAGACTTTCAGTACGAAGAAAAGTGTTAACCATCGTCCGCCAAACAGTGTTTGCGGACACCGAGGTGCATCATGCGTATGGCAAAAACCCTGCAGAGCAGCCTGGAGAAGGCGCACTGCGAATATGACATCGTGTCCCACCCGCACTCGGCCAGCAGCCTTGAAACCGCGCGACTCGCGGGCATTCCTGCTGAACGGGTGGCCAAGTCAGTCATCCTCGACGACCAACACGGGCATTTCCTGATGGCCGTGCTGCCCGCCAGTCGCCATCTGGACCTGAGCAAAGTGCGCAGCAGTGGCGAATGGCAGGTCTCCCGGGAAAGCAACCTGCCGCACCTGTTCGATGATTGCGAACGCGGCGCCGTGCCCGCCCTTGGCGAGGCCTATGGGCTCGACGTGGTCATCGACCCTCTGCTGACCCGGCAGAAAGACATTTACCTTGAAGCCGGCAACCACATCAATCTGCTGCACATGAACGTGCCAGAGTTTCTGAAAATGGTGCCGCATGCGGAGGTGCGTGAGTTGAGCCAGTGAGTTTTGCGGCGTTAGTGATACCGTCTTCGCGGGCAAGCCACGCTCCCACAGGGTTATCGCAATCCTGTGGGCACGTGGCTTGCCCGCGATTGACTGCAAAGCAGTCACCCCATCATCTGCCATAAACAGGAGCCAGACATGGAATCCCCAACCCACACCCTCCCTTCCCTGTTCAAACAACTCGGCCTGCCGGACGACGCTGAAAGCATCGATAAATTCATCGCCACCCACTCACCGCTCAAGTCTGAATTGCATCTGGCCGATGCATTTTTCTGGAGCGAAAGCCAAGCGCAGTTATTGCGGGAGGAGATTCTGGATGATGCAGATTGGGCGGAGGTGGTGGATCAACTGGATGTGCTGATGAGGAAGGGGCGGGGGGTGTGAGAATTACCTTTCTGGGGCCACTGTCGGGATGTATGAACAAGCGCGAGAATCCAGACCGCGTCCGTTTCGACCTGATAAACCAAGCGATAGCTTTGATGGGGAATTGACTCGCGAGTACCTGTAATGATTCCGACGGGGCCGCTTTCAGGAAACTGGGAAATGCGAGATATCGCATCAATGAATCGGTTGTCCATTTCGAGGGCGGCTATTGGATTGACTGCATACAGGTAATCCCAGATGTCTGCACGATCCTGTGCTGCTGCGGGCGTCCATATTATCTTCATCCTTTCTTGGTTACCTGCGCACGCCTGGCAGCGAATTGTGCTTCAACTTCATCATTGGTCAGGCCTTCGCCAGCTCGCATCGAAATACGTGCAGTGTCGACTTTACGTTGCAAGAACGCTTCGTACTCGCGCGACTCTCGTTGTGTTTGAACGAACTGACGCATCATTTCCCTGACGATTTGCGATGCGGGGCGATGGGAGGCTTCAGCTTCTGCCATGAACTCTTCTCGCAGCTCTGGTTCAAGTTTCATCGTAAAAACAGCTTGTTTGGACATTTCCATTTCCTCGAAGTGGATACTGACGAAGTATATACGTCTTCAGTACCGATGTTGATTCAGGCAGCCAACTGGCGACGGATGGCAGCCAAATTGTTTCAAAACTTGACCAACTTTCCCCTCCAATGCCATATTGATAGTTAGCAAACTAACAGTGTGTGTTTCCCCTCGTGCCGAAAAACCTCGACGCTCTCCAGATGAACATCAGCAGCTCCATGGTGGTGGCCGCCAGGCATTGGCGGAAGATCTGCCAGACCACGCTGGTCAACTATGGAATCACTGAAGCCTGCGCCGTCCCGTTGTTGATGATCGGGCGTCTGGGCGAGGGTGTGCGGCAGGTGACGGTGGCGCATGCGGCGGGGATGGAGAGTCCGTCGCTGGTGCGTCTGCTCGATCAGTTGTGTCATGCCGGCTACGTTCGTCGCACCGAAGATGTTCATGATCGCCGCGCCAAATGCCTGAGCCTGACGGAAACCGGTCGGGAGTTGGTGCAGGCTGTCGAGATCGAGTTGGTGCGGTTGCGCCATGAAGTGCTCGAAGGGATCGACCGCAGTGATCTGGAAGCGACGCTGCGGGTGCTGAGAGCCTTTGAAGCGGCCAACCCGCCGTCGGTGGCCAACCCTTGAGCGGATTTTTTACCGGCGTTCCTCCGGCGCGGGACTGGTTTTACGGGGTACGCACGTTCGCGGCGTCGATGATTGCGCTGTACATCGCCATGCTCATGCAAATGCCGCGTCCGTATTGGGCGATGGCCACGGTGTACATCGTTTCCAGTCCTTTCGTCGGCCCTACCAGTTCCAAAGCTTTGTACCGCGCAGTCGGCACCTTGCTCGGTGCGGCGGCAGCGGTTTTTTTCGTGCCGATGTTTGTCCAGAGCCCCTATGTGCTGGTGGTGGTGATCGCGCTGTGGACCGGGACGTTGCTGTTCCTGTCGCTGCATCTGCGCACGGCCAACAGTTACGCGCTGATGCTCGCCGGTTACACCTTGCCGCTGATTGCCTTGCCGGTGGTGGATAACCCGTTGGCGGTGTGGGACGTGGCCGAAGCGCGGACCGAAGAAATCTTCCTCGGCATCGCGGTGGCGGCCGTGGTCGGTGCCATGTTCTGGCCACGGCGGCTGGCGCCGGTGTTCAACGATTCGGTGAACAAATGGTTCGCCGATGCTTCGACTTATAGCCTGCGTTTTCTCAGCCGCAACGTGCAGCCGGACGAAGTCAGCGCCTTGCGCTCGGCGATGGTGGCGACCTTCAACAGCCTGGAACTGATGATCGGCCAGTTGCCCCACGAGGGCGCGCGGCCGCAGACGGTGCGCAATACCAAGGAATTGCGCGGGCGGATGATTCACCTGTTGCCGGTGATCGACGCCCTCGACGACGCGCTCTACGCCCTCGAACGACGCACGCCCGAGCTTGTGGATAAGTTCGCACCGCTGCTGACCGCGACCACCGAATGGCTGGATCACAAGGATGCCGACCTCGGCCGCTGGCAAGCGCTGAAAGATCAACTTGAGGCGTTGCAGCCGTCTGCCGAAGCGCTGGATGACCGCAAGCAGCTGCTGTTTTCCAACGCCCTTTATCGCCTCGGCGAGTGGATCGATGTGTGGCAAGACTGCCGCAGCCTGCAATACGCCATTCAATGCGAAAGCCAGGACAGCTGGCGCGCGGTATATCGGCATTGGCGTCTGGGTCGCCTGTCGCCGTTTCTCGACCGTGGGCTGATGCTCTATTCGGCGGCGTCGACGGTGACCGCGATCATTGTCGCCTCGGTGCTGTGGATTCTGCTCGGCTGGACTGATGGTGGCGCCGCAGTGATTCTGGCGGCGGTGGCGTGCAGCTTCTTCGCCTCGATGGACGACCCGGCGCCACAGATTTTCCGGTTCTTTTTCTGGACGGCGATGTCGGTGTTGTTTGCCAGTCTGTATCTGTTTCTGGTACTGCCCAACCTGCATGATTTCCCGATGCTGGTGCTGGCGTTTTCCGTGCCGTTCATTTGCATCGGCACCCTGACGGTCAAGCCGCAGTTTTACCTGGGCATGCTGCTGACCTTGGTCAACACCTCGTCGTTCATCAGCATTCAGGGTGCTTACGACGCGGATTTCCTCAGCTTCGCCAACTCCAACCTCGCCGGCCCCGTCGGCTTGCTGTTCGCGTTTGTCTGGACGCTGATCGCCCGGCCGTTCGGTGCGGAACTGGCGGCCAAACGCCTGACCCGGTTCAGCTGGCGCGACATTGTCAGCCTCACCGAGCCAGCCACGCTGGCCGAACACCGGCACCTCGGCGTGCAGATGCTCGATCGCTTGATGCAGCATCTGCCGCGGCTGGCCATGACCGGGCAAGACACCGGCATTGCGCTGCGGGAGGTGCGCGTAGCGCTGAACTTGCTTGACCTGCTGGCCTACACGCCGCGAGTGCTCGGCACACCGCAAGCGCTGCTGCAGCAAGTGGTGGCCGAGGTCGGCGAATACTTCAAGGCGTGCCTGAAGGCGGGCGAGCGATTGCCGGCACCGAGCCCGCTGCTGATGACCCTCGACCGCACCCGCCGCGCCCTCAACACCGAGTGCGATGACGGCGCGCGTCTGCACCTGCTGCATGCCCTGAGCGGTCTGCGCCTGTCGCTGCTGCCGGGGGTGGAATTCGTCGCCTCGGGCGAACTCGAAGAACCGCTGCCCCATGGCATCGATGGAGCGCCTTTATGATCGGTGATCTGGATATCAGCGGGGTGTTCCTGCCTACGCTGCTGGTGCTGATGGGCATTACGTACGTGCTGTTCCTGTTGGTGCACGGGTTGCTGACGCGCCTGCACTTTTACCGTCTGGTCTGGCACCGGGCATTGTTTAACGTGGCTCTCTACGCCTTGCTGCTCGGCGCCGTGGACTCACTCAGTCGATACCTGATGACATGAAAAAGCCTTTTTTGACCCTCGGTCGCGTGGTCCTGACCCTGCTGATCGTGACCTTCGCCGTCGTCGTTGTCTGGCGCATGGTGATGTATTACATGTTCGCGCCCTGGACCCGGGACGGGCACATCCGTGCCGACATCGTGCAGATCGCCCCGGATGTGTCCGGGCTGATTCAGCAAGTGCAAGTGCGCGACAACCAGTTGGTGAAACGCGGCCAGGTGTTGTTCAGCATCGATCAGGACCGGTTCAAACTGGCTCTGCGTCAGGCCAAGGCTGCGGTCGCCGACCGTCAGGAAACCCTGGCCCAGGCGCAACGCGAAGCCAAGCGTAACCGTGGCCTCGGCAATCTGGTGCCGGGCGAGCAACTGGAAGAAAGCCAGTCCCGCGTGGCCCGCGCCGAAGTGGCGCTGATGGAAGCCCAGGTGGCGGTGGACAGCGCCCAGCTCAACCTCGATCGCTCGACCATTCGCAGCCCGGTGGACGGCTACGTCAACGACCGTGCGCCGCGTGCACAGGAATTCGTCACCGCCGGGCGCCCGGTGTTGTCGGTGGTGGACAGCAATTCATTCCACATCGACGGCTATTTCGAAGAAACCAAACTCGACGGCATTCATGTCGGCCAGAGCGTCGACATTCGAGTGGTCGGCGACCGCGCGCGTTTGCGCGGCCATGTCGAAAGCATCGTCGCCGGCATCGAGGACCGCGACCGCAGCAGCGGCAGCAACCTGTTGCCCAACGTCAATCCGGCGTTCAGCTGGGTGCGTCTGGCCCAGCGGATCCCGGTGCGGATTGCCTTCGACGACGTGCCGGCGGACTTCCGCATGATCGCCGGGCGCACCGCCACAGTGTCGATCATGGATGACCAACCGCAGGAGCCCGCGAAATGAGCAGGGCCTCGGGTTTGGCGGTTGTCGGCTTAGGTTTTTTGCTGTCGGCCTGTCAGGTGGTCGGGCCGGATTATCATCTGCCGGAAGAGGCCGCTATCCACCGCGAAGACTTGCAGGGCAACCTGACGGTAAACGGTAAAAATGTCGTGTCGGCCCCGGTGCCTGCCGATTGGTGGCGCCTGTATCAGGATCCGCGCCTTGACCAACTGGTGCAGCAGGCCATGGCCAGCAACACCGATTTGCGCGTGGCGGCGGCGAGCCTTGCCCGGGCCCGCGCTCAAGTCGACGAAGCGCAGGCGGCGGGCGGCTGGAGCGGCGGTGTGAAGATCGGCGCGCAGCGCTTGCAGGAGTCCGGCGAAGCGTTCTTGCTGGCGGATAAAGTGCCGGTGGCCAACGTCGGCGACATTGGCATTACCACGTCGTATCAGTTCGACCTGTTCGGTACCTTGCAACGCGGGATCGAAGCGGCCAAGGCCAATGCCGACGCGACTCAAGCCGCCGCCGATACCGCACGCATCACGTTGGTGGCCGATGTAGTTCGGGCTTATACCCAAGTGTGCGCGGCCAATGAAGAGCAGGAAATCGCCCAGCATTCCCTCGACCTGCAGGCTCAAGGCACCACGTTGATCCAGCGTCTGCGCGATGCCGGGCGCGGCGACGAAACCCAGGTCACCCGTTCGCAAACCCAATTCAAATCCTTGCGCGCCGACATGCCGCGTTATGAAGCGGCGCGTCAGGCCGGATTGTTCCGTTTGTCGATGCTGTTGGCCAAACCGGTCGAGCAGTTGCCGGCCGGGACCGCCACCTGCAACGAACTGCCGACAATCACTCAATTGTTGCCAGTCGGTGACGGCGCTACCTTGCTCAAGCGCCGCCCCGATGTGCGCCAGGCCGAACGCCGGCTGGCGGCCGCGACCGCCGGCATCGGTATCGCCACGGGCGAGTTGTACCCGGACATCAGCATCGGCGCGACGGTCGGTACCGTCGGCATCCTCGAAAATCTCGGCAAACCGGCGACTAATCGCTGGGGCTTCGGGCCGTTGCTGACCTGGACCGTGCCGTCCAATGGCTCCCGGGCGCGAATCCGCGAGGCGGAAGCGGCCACCCAAGGCACGTTGGCGCATTTCGATGGCGTGGTGCTCAACGCCATCCGCGAGACCCAGACCGGCCTGGCGCAGTACTCGGCGCTGCTGCAACGTCGCGATGCGTTGGCCGACGCCGAACAATCGGCGCAATTGGCCGCTGACCAGACCCACCGCTTCTTCCAGGCCGGCCGCGCGTCGTTCCTGGCGGACCTGCAAGCCACCCGCACTTACACCGATGTACGGGCGCAACTGGCCGCCGCCAACACCCAAGTTGCCATGAGCCAGATCGATCTGTTCCTCGCCTTGGGCGGCGGCTGGGAAAGCGGACGAACGCAAGCGTCACAGCCCGGCAAACCCTGAGGCCGTTGCTATGCTTTGATTTGATGAGGTCGCGCGTTGGCTTCATCGATCAAGGCTCGCGTTGGTCATGGGGATCTAATAATGAAAAACCCTTATGCTCCCGGCTTCTGGTGCGCTATTACGGCATTGGTCCTGCTGTCGGCCACCTATTTCTACGGCATCATGCTGGCCCACCAGATCGACAAGGCGCTGGTGTTCCTCGACAGCGCTGCCGCGCTGATTGCCGTGATGGCAATCGTCGTGGTGGCCTGGGCTTCAGTCCAGGGCCAGCGCATCAAGAAAAGACAACTCGAACAAGGCAAGACCCTGGTGCTGATCTGGGACACCAAGGTGGCGTTGCGTCGGGTCGAAACAGTGTTTGACCGGTATTTCTGGGGCAGCTACTGGCAACCCGGGCGCACCTTTCAGGAAGTCATGGGCGAACTGACCGGCACGCCACTGGAAAAAAGCCTTGAGACCTTGAAGAAGCAGTGCCTGGAACTGGACAAGCAAGTCTCCGAAGACGACAGGCACTGGCTCAACAATGCCCGTGAACTCTCCGATGTGGCGGCCGCCATGGCCCGTGAACGCTATCAACTGGACTTCTGCGATCCGCGCGCGGAAGTGACGGGCGGGGCCGTCATCAATCGCGATTTTGAAGTGCTGGTGTATACGTGGACGGCGCGGCTCAAAAGCTTTGATCACCAGCTGGATGAGATGGAAGTTCAGTATTCCTGAGCCTGTGTCGTCGGGTCTGACGTCTTCGCGAGCAAGCCCGCTCCCACATTTGATCGCGTCCTATCCCGCGACTCGGTCAAAGGTGGGAGCGGGCTTGCTCGCGAAGGCAATCTAATGACCACTGAAACTCTCGACCCTTACCGGTGGTCCACAGGCATCAGGGTTCTCTAGACACTCTTTAACCTTTAAACATTGGGCCGCCCGGTGCGCCTGATGCTAATCTGCATCGCACTTTCAGCGCAGTCGTGACCGCAACCCGTCATGGGTTCAGGGAAGACGACCACATTTTCAACAACGGACATTGATCGGGTAATTCATGAATAAATCAGCAGGCGTGCTTCTTGGAATCGTCGTTGCCATCGGTGCAATCAGTGCCGGTGGTGCCTGGTACACCGGCACCAAAATCGAAGGCGTGCTGAACACCTCGATCGCCGACGCCAACAAAGAGCTGAAAGCCGCGCTGGTGGGTTCCAACGGCACCGCGACGCTGGAACTGGTGTCGCTGGAGCGACACATTTTCAGCAGCACCGCGCACTACCGCCTCAAGGGCGAAGGCGAAATGTTCGGCGAAGCGCCGGTCGAGTTGCTGTTCGTCGACCGCCTCGAACACGGCCCGCTGCCGTTCTCGCGTCTGGTGTCGCTGAAATGGTTGCCGGTCATGGCCACCAGTCACTACGAACTGGAAAGAACCCCGACGACGGAAAAATGGTTCGCCGCTGCCAAGGACAAATCCCCACTCACGGGTGTGGTCAACATCGGTTACGACAATGCCACCAACGGCACCCTGCAATTGTTGCCGCTGGACGTAGCGCTGGATGACAAGTCCAACCTGAAATTCTCCGGTCTGAACCTCGACGTCGCCGCCAGCGCCCAAGCGCAGAAGGTCAAGGCCAACGGTTACATGGACAGCCTGACGTTGACCACGGTGGCTGAAGACCAGACGCCGGTGAAGGTCGAGCTGAACGGCCTGACCGTGGCCAGCAACCTGACCAAAAGCACCTACGGCTATTACGTCGGCGACAACACCCTGGAGCTGACCGACAGCAAAACCACCTTCGGCGCCAAGCAATCGATTCTGGGTTTCAAGAAATTTGAAATGAAGAACCAAACCGAAGAGTCGGGCACCAGCGCTTCGGGGCGTGCCGATTACAAGGTGGGTGAAGTGTCGCTGAACGGCAAGACCGTCGGCTCTGCGCAGATGGCCATGAGCCTGAAGAACCTCGACATCCCGGCGACCATGTCGCTGATGCAGGTCTACCAGACCAAATTGCAGCCGTACGAGAAAGCCGCTGCTGAAGCCGCTGCCGCCGGTGAACCGGCTCCAGAGCTGGTGCTGACCCCGGCCGAAGAGGCGCAGGTCAAAACCGGCCTGGAAAAACTGCTCGCGGCTGGCCCGCAGGTGGCCCTGGAGAATCTGTCGTTCAAATCCACCAACGGTGAAAGCCGCGCCAATCTGGTGCTCGACCTGACCAAGCCGCAATCCATGGACCTGCCGCCAGACCAGTTGACCCAACAGCTGATCGCGCTGCTGGATTTCAATCTGCAAGTGTCCAAGCCGATGCTCGTTGACCTGCTCACCGTGCAGTCGCAGATCGAAGGCCAGACCGACGCCAAGCTCATTGCAGATCAGGCAACGGCGACCGCGGACATGTTCAGCAGCATGGCGGTCGGCACGCAACTGGCCAAACTGGAAGGCAACGACATCGTCACCAAATTGCATTACGCCAACAATCAGGTGGAATTCAACGGCCAGAAAATGACCGTTGAGCAATTTGTCGGCTTCGTGATGAGCAAGCTCGGCGGCGCTCCACAGATTCAGTAACACCGCTCGTTTCAAGGCAACGCCCGGTCTCTGCCGGGCGTTTTGCTGTGCGCTGTTTAAAGCCTAATCCACGTCCCGAACCAGCCGCCAGGCCTCATCTACCGGCAACGGCTGTTTCATCCGTTCAGCGAGCATCGCCATTGCCCGCTCTTTTTCGCAGGCAACTGCCGCCGCAACCACGCCGTTCTTGCTGAACAGGCCGATAAAGGGAGGATGGTCGGGGTCGCCCTTGAACTCGACTTCGTCCCAGCTTTCGGCGTGGCCGAGGTAGTCGTAGTTTTTGCCGAAATGCCAGGTCCAGAAATACGGTACGTCGAGGTAGTGTTCGTCGCCGCCCAGCATGTTCGCCGCGGCGATCCGCGCCTGTTGCTGGGCCAGGCGCCAGTGCTCGATGCGCTGGGGGTGGCCGTTGAGCGGGAAGGTCGCGATATCACCCGCCGCCCACAACCCTTCGGCCACGCGCATGCCGCCGTCGGCCTGCAGTGAACGATCCTTATCCTTGGGCAGGTCTGTGAACGGTTCCGTTGCCGGGCTGACGCCGATGCCGACCAGCACCAGATCGGCGGGTAAACGTTGACCGTTTTCCAGTTTCACGGCTTCGACCTTATCCGTGCCTTCGATCGCTGCGGCGTCGCCATCGGTATGAAACACCACGCCATTGGCCTCGTGCAGGGCACGAATCGCCTTACCGACCGCTTCGCCGAACTGCTTGGCGAATGGCACCGCGTGGCGTGCCAGTACGGTGACCTCCAGACCGTATTGGCGCAGGGCCGACGCGGACTCGAGGGCAATGAAGCTGTCGCCGATGATCACCGCCCGCTGGCCCGGTTTCGCAGCACTCAGGATGCGCGTCGCCTGATCCTTGGAACGCAGCAGGAAGACCTGCGGCAAGTCGGCGCCGGGCAGCGTGAGGGGGTTGGGTATGCCGCCGGTCGCGAGCAACGCCGCGTCATACGTCAGCGACTGACCGTCGGCCAGGCGCAGGGTTTTGTTGGGGGCATCCAGGCTCGCCACCTGGCCGGTTATTCGTTCGATCCGCTGTTCGCGGTAAAAGCTTTCCTCTCGTAGCGGCGGAACTTCTTCGGGTGGCATTTCCCCGGCGATCACGAATTTGCTCAGTACCGTCCTGTCGTAACCGGCATCGGCTTCGCGGTCGATCAACACGACGCGGCCGCCAAAGCCTTTCTCGCGCAATGCCGCCGCCCCCGCCGTGCCCGCGGCACCGGCACCGATGATCACAAACGTGCGCTCATCATCGGCAGGCGGCGTGTGGGGATCCGACAGCGGCTGATCGTCGACCCAGACCTCGTCATCGCGCATTTCCAGGGGGTAGCGCTTGAGGCTGTCCAGAGATGGCGGTTCACACAGCCCGCCGTCCTCGATCCGGTACGCGGCCTTGTGCCACGGGCAAATCAGGCGCCCGTGACACAGCGCCCCCTCGGCCAGCGGCGCCCCGGCGTGGGGGCATTCGCCTTGATAGGCGCGCAATTGATCGCCGACCCGCAGCAAGACGATTTTGGTGTCCGCGATCCGTACTTCCAGGCCTCGGTTTTCGGGCACATCGGCGAAACGGGCGACGCGGTGCAGGGCCATGATCACTCTCCAGGCGGGCGTTTCACTTAAGAGTTTGGCGCGTAACCCGAGGTTCAGCCAATTCCCACTGCCACCGCACGAACGGTACAGCTATAGTTCGCAAGCCGACGAAGGCCCCATCCGCACAAGGTGCTCCGGAATGACCCGATTGACCTCTCTGAACCCTTGGCTGGCGGCCGTTGCAGTCGCCCTCTGCGTGCAGTTTCCAGCGCAGGCCCAGGAACGCTTCACCGTCAGCATTCCCGGTGTTTCGGATAACCGATTGTTCACCTCGGCAGCGGCCAGCGACGCCAGCGGCTGCGGCGGCAAGAACCAGTCTCCGGCCCTCAGCTGGAACGCCGGCCCACCTGGCACCTTGAGCTACGCCATCGTCATGCACGACCCGGACGGTCAGAAAGGCCTGGGCGTCGATCACTGGATTCACTACGGCATCAAAGCCACAACCCGCCAGATTCCGGCCGGCGTGGGCGCCAAATCCGCGCTCGAAGGTGTGGGCGGCAACAACAGCAAAGGCACCACCGGCTATATCGGTCCTTGCCCGCCCGTCGGCGACAGCTCGCACCACTACATCATCCAGCTCTATGCCCTCGATTTGGCGCCGGACGCGTTGCCTGCCGGCCTGACCCGAGCGCAGCTGATGGAAAAAATCAAAGGTCATGTGCTGCGCAACAGCAGCGTGGTGCGGCGTTATCACCGCTGAAATTTTTTTCAGCAGTGTTAACCCGAACCTGAACGGGGGCTCGTCTCAGAGGATGAATGGATCAATTTCCTCCTGAGGTCAGCCCCCATGTCCCTCCCTCTGCATTTCCTCCGCCCGGCCGCCCAGGGTTTCACCGTCGGGCTGCTGTTGGCCGTTGCCGGTTGCGGCGTTTCCTCTAAACCTGAGTCCGCTGTTGTGTCGCCACCGGCTCAAGGTGCAATGAAGACTGAGGCGCTGGTGCGCAACGAATCCGTGGCGGCGGATGCGTCGATGGCCAAACGCAGCGTTCGTCCGGCCCCCATTGCTGGCTATGCGCCGATGCCGGCGGGTGAGGCCTACCCGCAGGCTTATCGGGATGAGCAGCGCGAGCAATATCAGGTATTGGCGGATAACCCGATTCACAGCGTGGCCGAGACGCCGGTTTCGACCTTCAGCGCCGACGTCGATACCGGCGCTTACGCCAATGTCCGCCGCTTGCTGAACCAGGGACGCCTGCCGCCCGAAGGCGCGGTGCGACTGGAGGAAATGGTCAATTACTTTCCCTACGATTACGCGTTGCCCACCGATGGCTCGCCTTTCGGCGTAACCACCGAACTGGCGCCGTCGCCGTGGAATCCGCATACCCGTTTGCTGCGCATCGGCATCAAGGCCTCGGACCGTGCGGTCGCGGAACTGGCCCCGGCCAACCTGGTGTTTCTGGTGGACGTCTCCGGCTCGATGGACCGTCGCGAAGGTTTGCCGCTGGTCAAAAGCACCCTGAAATTGCTGGTCGATCAACTGCGCGAGCAGGATCGCGTTTCGCTGGTGGTTTATGCCGGCGAATCGCGTGTCGTACTGGAGCCCACTTCCGGACGCGAGAAAGCGAAGATTCGTACCGCGATCGACCAATTGACCGCTGGGGGCTCGACGGCGGGGGCCTCGGGCATCGAACTGGCTTATCAGATGGCGCAACAGGCTTTCATCGCCAAAGGCATCAACCGCATCCTTCTGGCCACGGACGGCGACTTCAATGTCGGCATCAGCGACTTCGACAGCCTCAAGCAAATGGCTGTGGATAAACGCAAGACCGGCGTGTCCCTGACCTCGTTGGGTTTTGGTGTGGATAACTACAATGAACACCTGATGGAACAACTGGCCGACGCTGGCGATGGCAACTACGCCTACATCGACAACCTGCGCGAGGCGCGTAAGGTGCTGGTGGATCAGCTCGGTTCGACCCTCGCGGTGGTGGCGAAGAACGTGAAGCTGCAAGTGGAGTTCAACCCGGCGCAGGTCAGCGAATACCGGCTGTTGGGGTATGAGAATCGAGCGTTGAAGCGTGAGGATTTCAGCAATGACAAAGTCGATGCCGGAGAAATCGGCGCAGGACACACGGTGACGGCGTTGTACGAAATTGTGCCGAAGGGCGAGAAGGGCTGGCTGGAACCGTTGCGGTACGGCAAGGCTGAGTCGGCGGCTTCCGGTACCACCGGGGAATTGGCGATGCTGCGTGTGCGTTATCAACTGCCGGAAGGTGGGAAAAGTCGCTTGATCGAGCGGCCGATCGCGGGTGATTCGGTCGGCAAGGCCAGTGATGACCTGCGCTTTGCGGCGGCTGTCGCAGCGTTTTCCCAGCAACTCAAGGACGGGCGATATACCGGTGATTTCAGCTTGAAGGACACCGAGGCCTTGGCGCGCGGTGCACGGGGCGAGGACCGATTCGGTCTGCGCGCAGAGTTCGTGCAGTTGGTGGAGTTGGCACAGAGCCTGCGAACCACCACCGCCTCCAACACAGACCCGAATAAAGGAGCTTATAACTGACATGTCCGCGCCTGAACCGAGCGACGAATCGCTGCTGGCCCGGTATCGCGCAGGCGACGGGCCAGCGTTCGAGATCTTGTACGCCCGTCATCGCCATGGCCTCTACCGATTCCTCTTCGGTTTGAGCGGCAAACCCGAACTGGCCGAAGAGGTTTACCAGGACACCTGGCTGAGCCTGATCCGCAGCACCAGTCAGCCACAAGGTCGGGCGAATTTTCGTACGTGGCTCTTTCAGATTGCTCGCAATCGACTGATCGACCACTGGCGCAAACATGGCATTCACAACCCGTTGCATGACAGCTATGACGAGCAGATCCACGCCGTGATGGATGAGGCGACCGATCCGGAGCAACTGCTGAGCCTGAGCCGCGACGGCCAGCGCCTCGAAGCCGCGTTGCAAAACCTGCCCGCCGACCAGCGCGAAGTCTTCCTGCTCCGCGCCCACGGCGATCTCGACCTGCCGCAGATCGCCCACCTCACCGAAACACCCCTGGAAACCGTCAAGAGTCGCTTGCGCTACGCCCAGCAAAAACTGCGTCGGCTGCTGGCCGAGGAGGTACTGACATGACTGACGCCCGAAAAACACCGGAAGACGATGTGGTGAAGCATTTTCGTGAACATGCGACTGGCGAGCCGCCGGCTCATCTGGATGCATTCATTCTGGCCACCGCACACCGTGAAGCGCCCGCGCCGAAACCGAACCTGTGGCAGCGCTGGGTCCTGGCTTGCCAGAAACCTCGTTGGCAGGTCGCATTCGCCAGTCTCGTTGGTGTGGCACTGATGTTGGCGCTGGTGCAGCGTGCGCCCGAGCAAGTGCCAACGTTCGATTCCACCCCGGCGCCCAAGACTTCGTCTTTTGTGGCTAAGAAAGAAGCTGCAGAAGCACCTGAATCGGTTGCCCGCTCAATGGCGGCCCCGGCCGGCGCGATGTCCGCGCCTGCGCCTGCAGCACCAATGGCCGAGTTGGCTGCGCCCGCGCAGAGTGAATCGATCAGCGCTGACATGGCTGAAGAAGCAAAGGTCAGCAAACGCCCGGCCGCGGCTCCGGCGAAGTTTATCGACGACCAGTTACGTGAAGTGATCCGCCTGCAAAATGCCGGTCAAACCAAAGCGGCTGATGAGCTGATGGCGACCTTGCACAAACGCTTTCCCAAGGAAAACCTCGCCGCCCGACTGAAGAATTTGCAGAAAAACTGAGGCGCAAAGCGGTCGGCCATTTGGCATCGACACCCGAAAGCGCGCACTATCGGCCTATAGCCGATGCGTTGGAGGATGCCGTGGCAAAAAAAATCGACCGCATCGCCCAAATGCTCAACTGCCCGGAAAAGGGCGAGGAATTGCGGCGAGCAGTGACGGAGAGTCGTAAGGAGTTTCTTCTGGCGAAGCAGGCAGAAGAGGCGCTGGAGGAAGACGTCCTTGATGATGAAGAGGTTGAGGACGAAGAGGATGATGAGTACGACGAGTTTGATTGGACGACTGAATGAAAAAACCGCTTAGGCGGTTTTTTGGTTCCCACAAAAAAGCCCCAGACCCTAAGGCCTGAGGCTTTCTCGTTTCTACTATTATGGTGCACCAGGCGGGATTCGAACCCACGACCCCTGCCTTCGGAGGGCAGTACTCTATCCAGCTGAGCTACTGGTGCAAGCGGGCGCCATGATACTCATATGCACTGCGGGCGTCCATGCTGCTGAATCGACTGCGGTTTTCGCAACCGTAACAACCGTTTGCTACGTTGATCAGAAAAATTAGACAAATGCGGCGTTTTCGTTCTTTTTTTCGAACAGGCTATTGTCCTTTACCCCCTTTGATCCTAGGATTCGTTTGAGATTTCAAACGCTCTTGTCTGGGTGCTGAACCGCACGAGTTTCGAACAGTGCGCTATTTATGTGCTTCAGCCCGGTGAATGATTTCCCTGACGGCAGCCTACAAGGCGCCTTTCTACAATCATAATTCGCTCCGCGCTGGCCGCGGTGCTGTTAAGGAAAGCCGACATGCAGCTTAAAGACACCCAGTTGTTCCGCCAGCAAGCCTTTATCGATGGCGCTTGGGTTGATGCGGACAATGGTCTGACGATCAAGGTCAACAACCCGGCAACGGGCGAAATTCTGGGCACGGTGCCGAAAATGGGCGCTGCCGAAACCCGCCGTGCGATCGAAGCCGCTGACAAAGCGCTGCCGGCCTGGCGTGCACTGACCGCCAAGGACCGTGCGAACAAGCTGCGTCGCTGGTTCGAACTGATCATCGAAAACCAGGACGACCTCGCTCGCCTGATGACCCTGGAACAGGGCAAGCCATTGGCCGAAGCCAAGGGCGAAATCGTTTACGCCGCTTCCTTTATCGAGTGGTTCGCCGAAGAAGCCAAGCGCATCTACGGTGACGTGATTCCGGGCCACCAGCCAGACAAGCGCTTGATCGTGATCAAGCAGCCAATCGGCGTGACCGCAGCCATCACCCCGTGGAACTTCCCGGCCGCGATGATCACCCGAAAAGCCGGCCCGGCCCTGGCCGCCGGTTGCACCATGGTGCTCAAGCCTGCTTCGCAAACCCCTTTCTCCGCATTCGCGTTGGCTGAACTGGCCCAGCGTGCCGGCATTCCTGCCGGCGTGTTCAGCGTTGTGACCGGCAGCGCCGGCGACATCGGCAGCGAGCTGACCAGCAACCCGATCGTGCGTAAGTTGTCCTTCACTGGCTCGACCGAAATCGGTCGTCAGCTGATGGCTGAATGTGCCAAGGACATCAAGAAAGTGTCCCTGGAACTGGGCGGCAACGCGCCGTTCATCGTGTTCGATGACGCGGACCTGGATAAGGCCGTCGAAGGCGCGATCATTTCCAAATACCGCAACAACGGCCAGACCTGCGTCTGCGCCAACCGTCTGTACATTCAGGATTCGGTCTACGACGCGTTCGCCGAGAAGCTGAAAGTGGCTGTGGCCAAACTCAAGATCGGCAACGGTCTGGAAGAAGGCACCACCACGGGCCCGCTGATTGACGAAAAAGCCGTGGCCAAGGTTCAAGAGCACATTGCTGACGCGATCAGCAAAGGCGCGACCGTTCTGGCGGGTGGCAAGGTCATGGAAGGCAACTTCTTCGAGCCGACCATTCTGACCAACGTGCCGAAAAACGCTGCCGTGGCCAAGGAAGAAACCTTTGGTCCATTGGCGCCGCTGTTCCGCTTTAAAGACGAAGCCGAAGTGATCGCGATGTCCAACGACACCGAGTTCGGCCTGGCTTCGTACTTCTATGCCCGCGACCTGGGTCGTGTGTTCCGTGTGGCGGAAGCCCTGGAATACGGCATGGTCGGCGTCAACACCGGGTTGATCTCCAACGAAGTCGCGCCGTTTGGCGGCATCAAGGCGTCGGGCCTGGGCCGTGAAGGCTCCAAGTACGGCATCGAAGATTACCTGGAAATCAAATACCTCTGCCTGGGCATCTAAGCTCGGTAGACGGGAATGCAACAAGCGGAAAGGGCACGAGAGCGCTGTCCCTTTCTGCGCTTCAAACGGAATTTTCTCTGTGGCCGGGAAAGCTGTGGCAGTCGATCATCGCATGCTGCCGTAGTTGCCTCCCCGCCGCATTTTCCTTGAGCCACGCCGCCCGATGAGCGGTGAATGAGGACTTTATGAGCAAGACTAACGCATCCCTGATGAAACGCCGCGAAGCCGCTGTACCACGCGGTGTTGGCCAGATTCACCCGATCTTCGCCGAGTCCGCGAAGAACGCCACCGTGACCGACGTTGAAGGTCGCGAGTTCATCGACTTCGCCGGCGGTATCGCCGTGCTGAACACCGGCCACGTGCACCCGAAAATCATCGCCGCCGTGACCGAGCAGCTGAACAAGCTGACCCACACCTGCTTCCAGGTGCTGGCCTACGAGCCGTACGTAGAAGTGTGCGAAAAAATCAACGCCAAGGTGCCGGGTGATTTCGCCAAGAAGACCCTGCTGGTGACCACCGGTTCCGAAGCGGTAGAAAACGCCGTGAAAATCGCCCGTGCCGCCACTGGCCGTGCCGGCGTGATCGCGTTCACCGGCGCTTACCACGGTCGCACCATGATGACCCTGGGCCTGACCGGTAAAGTCGTGCCTTACTCGGCCGGCATGGGCCTGATGCCAGGCGGCATCTTCCGCGCGCTGTACCCGAACGAACTGCACGGTGTGAGCATCGACGATTCGATCGCCAGCATCGAACGCATCTTCAAGAACGACGCCGAGCCGCGTGACATCGCTGCAATCATCATCGAGCCGGTTCAGGGCGAAGGCGGTTTCTACGTCGCGCCTAAAGAGTTCATGAAGCGTCTGCGCGCGCTGTGCGACCAGCACGGCATTCTGTTGATTGCTGACGAAGTACAAACTGGCGCTGGCCGTACCGGTACTTTCTTTGCCATGGAACAGATGGGCGTTGCTGCCGACCTGACCACCTTCGCCAAATCCATCGCTGGCGGCTTCCCGTTGGCCGGTGTGTGCGGCAAGGCCGAATACATGGACGCCATTGCTCCAGGCGGCCTGGGCGGCACCTACGCCGGTAGCCCGATCGCTTGCGCCGCGGCCCTGGCCGTGATGGAAGTGTTCGAAGAAGAGCACCTGCTGGATCGCTGCAAGGCAGTCGGCGAGCGTCTGGTGACTGGCCTCAAGGCCATTCAGGCCAAGTACCCGGTGATCGGCGAAGTCCGTGCCCTGGGCGCGATGATCGCGGTCGAGCTGTTTGTCGACGGCGACAGCCACAAGCCGAACGCTGCCGCGGTGGCATCGGTAGTGGCCAAGGCTCGCGACAAGGGTCTGATCCTGCTGTCTTGCGGCACTTACGGCAACGTTCTGCGCGTCCTGGTACCGCTGACTTCGCCGGATGAGCAATTGGACAAAGGTCTGGCGATCATCGAAGAGTGCTTCTCGGAACTCTGATCTAAGATGCTCAGATGAATGTGTGAGCTGACCGACAAAAAACCCGCTTCGGCGGGTTTTTTTGTCCCCGAAACAATTCGCACCATTCCAAATGACCAGCATTGACTAAGGTACAAGCATCGCAAAGGGAGTGTGTAGATGACCGCTGTGGTTTTACCCGCTGTACCCCGTGTGCTGATTGCCGAGGCTGACCCTTGGTCTCGGGACCTGCTCAAGCAAGTGTTGTTGAGTGTGCGTTGCGACGCACGGCTGGATTTGTGTGCCGATGGCCCGCAGGCGCTGGAGCTGTTGGCGGAACATCCTTACGACCTGGTGATCGTGGACTGGGCGTTGCCTGGCATCGATGGCCTGAACGTCTTGCGCAACGTCCGTCAGCGCAAACGCAATCCGCCGCTGCCTTTCATTCTGATGAGCAGTCGCAACGACAGTGCCAGCGTGCGTGAAGCCTTGCCCCTGGCGCCCACGGCGTACCTGACCAAACCCCTGAACATGGAAAGCCTGACCCAACGTCTGCAGGATCTGCTGCTGAACGCTGGTGAAGAGGTTTATTGTGAAATGCCGACGTTGGCGGCTGGCATGACCCTTTCGGTGTACCTGGAGCGCCGTCGTGAACTGGCGGAGGGTGCGCCGCTGATGGCCGATGTGCAGGTGGCGGTCAAAGCCAGCCTGAATACCCGTGGACTTGACCTGGTGCGGCTGGAAGAGGAAATCCGCACCGACCCGCACATCACTGCTGTGTTGATCGCGGCGTCTAACAGCGCGGCGCTGCATGTTGGCGATGCGGTCCAGACCTTGTCTCAGGCGCTGCAACGCTTGGGCTCCGCGCAAAGCATGAACCTGATCCTCGGGTTGGCACTCAAGCGAAGTGCCCGGCTCAGCGATCCGTTCCTGGCGGACTATGCCGAGCGTTTTTGGGACTTGTCACTGCACACCGCCGAATACGCTCGCAGGCTGGCGCGCTTGCTGGACCTGGATCAGGAGCGCTGTTATTGCGCGGGCATGCTGCATTGCCTTGGCGACCTTGCGTTGCTCCTGTGTTTGCAGGAATGGAAGCAGGCCGGTGGCGAGCTGGATGAATGGGAGGAGGTGGGCAATGCCTTGGCCGAGTTCGGCGCAGCCTACGGTTCTTCGCTGCGGACGCGCTGGCGGCTGCCGCTGGAGCTGCGAGAGCTGATTGCTGCGACCTACCAGCTCGGTGGTGGGGTTTACTCCCGCGAAGCGCTGGTGATGAACATGGCCGCGCAACTGGCGCACCTGACCGAGCATGAGGGCGTTGAGGCATTGGCCAAGAGCCGGACAGCGCGGTTGCTCAAGATTGGCTTGCCGGAATTGATGCGTTTGCGCAAAAAATAAACACTACGCATAACCCAGTGTGGGAGCGGGCCTTGTGGTGAGGGGATTTATCCCCGTTCGGCTGCGAAGCAGTCGCAGAACGAATGCACTCGGTGCATCTGATACTCCGTATCGCAGGTTTTGGGGCCGCTGCGCGACCCAACGGGGATAAATCCCCTCACCACAAAGGCTCGTCCCCACAGGGGTTTTGGGTTGGATCTGGGTTTTGGGTCAGCCCGAAATGATGCGGTTTTTGCCCTGGCGCTTGGCCTCATACATCGCGGCATCCGCGCGGGCGAACACGCTGTCGAGGGAATCATCCTCCTCCGTCAGGCTGGTCAAACCCTGGCTGACAGTGATGCCGAACGTCTGGTCATCATGGCTGAAGCTCAATTGCTGGATTTGCCGTTGCAGGCGCTCGGCGACTTGCATGGCCATGTCGGGTGCGCATCCCGGGAACACCGCAGCGAATTCCTCGCCACCGATCCTTCCGAACAAATCCCCCCGGCGTAACGCGGCACGACCGCTCTCGGCGATTCGTTGCAGCACGTTGTCGCCGGCTTGATGGCCGTAGGTGTCGTTAACCACTTTGAAGTCATCGATGTCCAGCAGCAGGAACGCCATGGGTGCGCCTTGCTTGCGCGCCAGGGCAAACTCGCGCTGGGCGCATTCGAAGAAGTGTCGGCGATTGCTGCTTTGCGTCAGCACGTCGGTGGTCGCCAGGCGTTGCAGCTCAGCCTCCATTCGTTTCTTTTCGGTGATGTCTTCGGCAATGCCGACGATGATCACCGGTTGGCCCGGCTCGGCCTGGCGATTGATGAAGCACTTGTCGCTGACCCAGCGTACTTGGCCGTCGGCCGCGATGATGCGGTATTCGCGGTCTTCAACGGCGCCTTTGACCAGCACTTCGGCCAGGCTGCGCTCGGCATAGTCCAGATCATCGGGGTAAATGCAGTCGCGCCACTCGTTGTAGTCGGACAGCAACAGCCCGGCGGAACGGCCAAAAATCCGTTCATAGGCCGGGCTGACGTAGAGCACCTGACGGGTTTCCCAATTGAATGCCCAAAGCACCGCGTTGACGCTCACCAGCAGGGAGCTGAACAGCTGTTCGCGTTCGCTCAGACGTGCGACTTCGCCCTGGGCATGCATGAGTGCCATCAGGGTTTGAGCAGCGTCCGGCCACTGAGGAAGGGATGAGTCTTGTGGGTCTTTATGAACCATCGGGACGAATCTCAAAGGGCGTACGCCGCTCGAGTTTCGAAAGCGGCTACAGCAAAGCCCGCCGGGTGGCGAAGTGTCTTTGAGATAGGGGATTTGGCGTTTGGTTCCCGCCCTTGGTGGCGAGGGAGCTTGCTCCCGCCGGGCGGTATAGGCGACGCGTTCAGTCAGTTGAAACGCGTCGCCGGTTTTGCGGTTGCTTCGCAACCGAACGGGGGTAAATCCCCTCACCACAGGCAAGCCCCCTTTCCAGAGGCAAGCTTGTGGCGCCGGGTCAGACGGCGGCAGGGCGCAGGGAGTAGGTCTTCAACTGGTCGGCGAAGTCGCGCAGGGATTGAATCCCGCTGGCTTCGGCTTCGTGAACCCAATCCTTGATGGCGGCCAACATGTCGTGACCATTTGAGCTGGTCTTGACCCAGATCTGCTGCAAGGCCAGGCGTTTTTCGTAAATTACCTTCAGTGCCTGGCTGTGCTCGAGCATGGTCTGGATGCGCACGTGGTGTTTTTCGTCCAGCAGGCTGGTTTCCCGCGAAAGCAGACGTTTGGCCCGGTGGAATTGGTGACGGACCGAGTGATCGACCTTTTCCAGCTCTTGCTTGACCAGTGGCGCGATCACCAATTTGCGGTACTGGGCCATGATCTGGAAGCGGTTGTTGAGGATCGCCATGGCGGTGTCCATGTCCAGGCTGCCTTTGCCTTCGACGCGGTGGGCGATTGGCGCAACCCGCTGGACCTTGGCCAGACGGAAGAAACTGAAGACCTGAATCCAGGCCCAACCGAGGTCGAATTCCCACTTCTTCACCGACAATTTCGCCGAGTTCGGGTAGGTATGATGGTTGTTATGCAGTTCTTCGCCGCCGATCAGGATGCCCCAAGGCACCAGATTGGTCGCCGCGTCGCGGCATTCGAAATTGCGGTAACCGATGGCATGGCCCAGGCCATTGACCACGCCGGCGGCCCACACCGGAATCCACATCATCTGGATGGCCCAGATGGTGATGCCGATGGTGCCGAACAGCAGCAGGTCGATGACCGCCATGATCCCCACGCCCAGCATCGGGAAGCGGCTATACAGATTGCGCTCGATCCAGTCTTCCGGGCAGTTCTTGCCGTAGATGCGCAGGGTCTCCGGGTTTTCCGCTTCGGCGCGGTACAGCTCGGCACCTTTGCGCAGAACGGTGGACAGGCCCTTGATGACCGGGCTGTGCGGGTCATCGACGGTTTCGCACTTGGCGTGATGCTTGCGGTGGATAGCGGTCCACTCGCGGGTGTTCTGCGCCGTGGTCAGCCACAGCCAGAAGCGGAAGAAATGTTTCAGGCCAGCATTGAGCTCAAGCGAGCGATGGGCTGAATAACGATGCAGATAGACCGTGACGCCAACGATCGTGACGTGGGTCATCAGCAGGGTGACTGCCACCAGTGACCAGGGCGACAAGCCGAGAAAACCTTCGTACCACATAGGCTATAGGGCCCTCGATAAATAAAAAAACAGCCGTTGCATTATCACTAAGCCCACAGATAAAACCAGTCACCCTTTCAGATAAGAGTGGCTGGATGTTTCTTTATCCTATAATCCCAATCATTTTGTAGGGACATGGACGGTCGAATGTCTGCCACATATCGCGATGCCTTACGTGCAGCGCTACTTTACTTGGTGCTTTCCGCGGTCTGGCTGCAGTTTAGCGGTTACTTATTGAACAGTTTCTTCGATGACTCTGCTGAGTTACTGCGATGGCAACTGATCAACGGTTACGTCTGGGTCGCGTTTAGTGCCGGGCTGATCTTCATCGCCCGAGCGCGATTGCTCCGGTGCCTTGGGATCGGCGCCACATTGCGTGAACGTCATGACGACCGCGAGCGTTTGCGTCAGGCGGCTGCGGTATTCGATTGCACCCGTGAAGGTGTGCTGGTCACCGATAGCAACGGGTTGATCGTCCACGTTAACCGGGCGTTCATGGAAATCACCGGTTACTCGCTTGAGGAAGTGTTGGGTCAGCGGCCAAGTCTGTTCAAGTCGGGCCATCACCCAGCGGATTTTTACCAGGCGATGTTCGCGACACTCAATAGCATCGGTGAGTGGAGCGGGGAAATCTGGAACCGCCGCAAAAGCGGTGAGATCTACCCGCAATGGCAGACGATCCGCATCATTCACGACGATCATGGCCAGCTCAGTCACTACGTCGCCGTGTTTTCCGATATCAGCGCAATCAAGAACTCCGAACATGAACTCAAGCATCTGGCGCATCACGACCCGCTGACGGATTTGCCTAACCGCCTACTGTTCACCGACCGTACCGAACAGGCATTGACGTCGGCGCAACTCCACAAGCGTGGCTGTGCATTGCTGATGGTCGATCTGGATCATTTCAAGATGATCAACGACAGCCTCGGACACAGGGTCGGCGACGAACTGCTCAAAGCCGTGGCCGAGCGTTTGCAGGCCTTGCTTGGCCCGGAGATCACGTTGGCGCGACTGGGGGGTGATGAGTTCGCGGTGCTCGCCGAAAGCTGTCCGCAATTGATGCAGGCAGCGGCACTGGCGCAGCGGATCATTGATGGACTCAAAGAGCCGTTCCTGATTGGCGGGCATCAACTGTTCATCAATACCAGCATCGGTATCAGCCTGTTCCCCGGCGATGCCTTGAGCGCTGAACAACTATTGCGTAACGCTGACTCGGCGCTGTTCAAGGCCAAAAGCGCCGGCCGCGATGGCTACGCCCTGTATACCGAAGAGCTGACAGCCCATGCCCAGAACCGGGTCGAGACTGCCGTAGAGCTGCGCCGAGCGCTGGAGCAGCAGGAGCTGCGCGTTTATTACCAGCCGGTTCACGACCTCAGGAGCCGTCGCCTGGTTGGCGTCGAGGCGCTGGTGCGCTGGGAGCATCCGAAGCGCGGGCTGGTGCCGCCAGCAGAATTCATTCCCATCGCCGAACGCACCGGGTTGATCGCAGAAGTCGATAACTGGGTGATGCGCCAGGCTTGTCAGCAAATGTGTTTGTGGCAGCAGGCCGGTGTGGCGTTGTCGTTTGTCGCGGTGAACGTCTCTTCTCGATTGTTCGCTCGCCGTGAGCTCTTTCAGCAAGTGGCGAAAGTGCTGCACGAAACCGGGCTCGATCCAGCGTATCTGGAGCTGGAAGTTACAGAGAGCGCGGTGATGGAAGACCCGGAAGTGGCGTTGGAGCAGATGCATCGACTGCGCGAGCTGGGTGTGCGGCTGGCCATCGATGATTTCGGCACAGGCTATTCGTCGCTGCTGCGGCTCAAGCGGTTGCCGGTGCAGAAGCTCAAGATCGATCAGGGTTTTGTCGCCGGTTTGCCGTGGGATGAGGATGACGTGGCGATCGTGCGAGTGATCATCGCGCTGGCGCAAAGCATGGGGATGCAGGTGCATGCCGAGGGGATCGAGCAGGTCGAGCAGGCCCGCTTCCTGCTCGAACAGGATTGCGATCTGGGGCAGGGCTACTGGTTTGGGCGACCGGTTCCGGCCGAGCAGTTGCAGTGGTCGCACGAGCCGGAAATCCGCTAAACCCACGCCCCATCAAATAATTTTATTTGGTTATATAAACATTCTTAAATAGTCTTTTTAAGAATATCTGCGCGTCTCTACTATTGCTCTCACGCCGCAAGCAGTGCCGCCACTGCCAGGCAACCTCTCAGTTGAAGGAGCAGCACGATGAGCGCATCCCTACGTAGCGTTGACGGTCAAGACGAAGCCACCATCTTGCGTGAGATCCAGAGCGCACTGCGTGATCTGCGTTTTGGCGCTGTGGAAATCACCGTGCACAACGCCCAGGTGGTTCAGATCGAACGCAAAGAGAAATTCCGTTTGCAGAACCCGAGCAACAAACCGAGCTGACAAACCGGCAACCCGCTTCCAGCACACCATAAAAAAAGCCAACACACCAAGAATTCCAGGAGCTTTCACCATGTCGTCGATTCGTCATTTCGCTTTGGCCGCCTTGGCCAGTGCCCTTTTTGCGGGTTCCGCGGTTGCCAAGGATTACGAGTTGCTCAACGTGTCGTATGACCCGACTCGCGAGCTGTACCAGGATTACAACGCTGAGTTCGTCAACTTCTGGAAGAAGGACCACGCTGGCGATAACGTGAAAATCCAGCAATCCCACGGTGGTTCGGGCAAACAAGGTCGGGCCGTGATCGACGGTCTGCGCGCCGACGTGGTGACCCTGGCCCTGGCCGGTGACATCGACGAAATCGCCAAACTCGGCAAGACCCTGCCGGCCGACTGGCAGAAGCGTCTGCCGGAGGCGAGCACACCTTACACCTCGACCATCGTGTTCCTGGTGCGCAAGGGCAACCCTAAGGGCATCAAGGACTGGGGCGATCTGGTCAAGAATGACGTGTCGGTGATCACCCCGAACCCGAAAACCTCCGGCGGTGCGCGCTGGAACTTCCTCGCGGCCTGGGCCTACGGCCTGAAAGCCAGCGGTGGTGACGAAGCCAAAGCCAAGGAATACGTTCAGACCTTGTTCAAACACGTTCCGGTTCTGGACACCGGCGCTCGCGGTTCGACCATCACCTTCGTCAACAACGGTCAGGGCGACGTGTTGCTGGCCTGGGAAAACGAAGCGTTCCTGGCGCTGAAAGAAGACGGCGGCGCTGACAAGTTCGAAATCGTCGTGCCTTCGCTGTCGATCCTGGCTGAACCGCCGGTGGCTGTGGTCGACAAGAACGCCGAGAAAAAGGGCAATGCCGAGATCGCCGAGGCGTACCTCAAGCACCTGTACAGCCCGGCGGGTCAGGAAATTGCGGCGAAAAACTTCTATCGTCCACGTGACAAGGATGTGGCCGCCAAGTACAGCAAGCAGTTCCCGACCCTGGAGTTGGTGACCATCGACAAGGACTTCGGCGGCTGGAAAAGCGCTCAGCCGAAATTCTTCAATGATGGCGGCGTGTTCGACCAGATCTACCAGGCGCAATAACCTGACTTAAGCCTCACCACGAGCCTTATGCTTGGGCGCGTACTTTGTGGGAGCGGGCTTGCTCGCGAAGGCGGTGTGTCAGACGACGACAATGTTGACTGATACCCCCTCTTCGCGAGCAAGCCCGCTCCCACATTGATGCGTTTAGCGGATAGCTTTTTAACCAAGGACTTTTATGTCGCGTCGTATCTCCCCCGTCATACCCGGCTTCGGGCTGACGCTGGGCTACACCTTGGTGTACCTCAGCCTGATTGTGCTCATTCCACTGGCGGCGATGTTCGTGCATGCCGCTCAACTCACCTGGGATCAGTTCTGGGCGATTATCTCGGCGCCACGGGTGCTCGCCGCGTTGAAGCTGAGCTTCGGCACCGCGCTCTATGCCGCGATCATCAACGGCATTATCGGCACGCTGCTGGCCTGGGTGCTGGTGCGCTATACCTTTCCGGGTCGAAAGATCATCGACGCGATGATCGACCTGCCCTTCGCATTGCCCACTGCCGTGGCCGGTATCGCGCTGACTGCGCTATACGCGCCCAATGGTTGGGTGGGTCAGTTTGCAGCGGACCTGGGTTTCAAGATCGCGTATACCCCCCTCGGCATCACCCTTGCCCTCACTTTTGTGACGCTTCCATTCGTAGTACGTACCGTACAGCCAGTATTGGCCGATATCCCCCGTGAAGTGGAAGAGGCGGCGGCTTGCCTGGGCGCAAAACCGTTGCAGGTTTTCCGCCATATTCTGGTGCCCGCGCTGCTGCCTGCCTGGCTCACCGGTTTCGCGCTAGCCTTTGCCCGTGGGGTCGGCGAGTACGGTTCGGTGATTTTCATCGCCGGCAACATGCCGATGAAAACCGAGATCCTGCCGCTGCTGATCATGGTCAAACTCGACCAGTACGATTACACCGGTGCCACGTCCATTGGTGTACTGATGCTGGTGGTTTCCTTCGTTCTGTTGCTGCTGATCAACTTGCTGCAACGACGCATCGAAACCCCATAAGGAGGCGCAGAAATGTCCCAATCGTCTATTGCTGCTGCTTCCTCGAACGCCGCCCGCCGTGGCAGCGCTTCATCGCGGCGAATCCTGATCGGCCTTGGCTGGCTGGTGTTCGCCCTGTTCCTGTTGCTGCCGCTGGTGATCGTGGTGTCTCAGGGCCTGAAGCTCGGAATCGGTGCGTTCTTCACCGCGATCTTCGAACCCGACGCTTTGTCGGCCCTGAAACTCACGGTCATCGCCGTGCTGATTTCGGTGCCGCTGAACGTGGTGTTCGGCGTCAGCGCGGCGTGGTGTGTGAGCAAATACTCGTTCCGTGGCAAAAGTATGCTGGTCACGCTGATCGACCTGCCGTTCTCGGTCTCGCCGGTCATCGCCGGTCTGGTCTACGTGCTGATGTTCGGCGCCCAGGGCCTGTTCGGGCCGTGGTTGCAGGATCACGACATCCAGATCGTCTTCGCCTTGCCAGGCATCGTGCTGGCGACGATCTTCGTCACCGTGCCGTTCGTGGCCCGTGAGCTGATCCCGCTGATGCAGGAACAGGGCACCCAGGAAGAAGAGGCCGCGCGCTTGCTTGGGGCCAATGGCTGGCAGATGTTCTGGCACGTCACCGTTCCCAATATCAAATGGGGCCTGATCTACGGCGTGGTGTTGTGTACCGCGCGGGCGATGGGTGAATTCGGTGCGGTGTCGGTGGTTTCCGGGCACATTCGCGGGGTGACCAACACCTTGCCGCTGCACGTCGAGATCCTCTACAACGAATACAACCACGTGGCCGCGTTCGCTGTGGCGAGCCTGTTGCTGATCATGGCGCTCTTCATCCTGCTGCTTAAGCAGTGGAGCGAAAACCGTATTAACCGCCTGCGCGCCAGCGCCGCGGAGGAATAATTCATGTCGATCGAAGTGCGTAACGTCAGCAAGAATTTCAACGCGTTCAAGGCGCTGGACAACATCAGCCTGGATATTCAAAGCGGCGAACTCGTCGCGCTGCTCGGCCCGTCGGGTTGCGGCAAGACCACGCTGCTGCGGATCATCGCCGGCCTGGAAACCCCGGATCAGGGCAACATCGTGTTCCACGGGGAAGACGTTTCCGGCCATGACGTGCGTGATCGCAATGTCGGCTTCGTGTTTCAGCACTACGCGCTGTTCCGGCACATGACGGTGTTCGACAACGTCGCGTTCGGCCTGCGCATGAAACCGAAAAACCAGCGCCCGAGTGAAAGCCAGATTGCGGTGAAGGTGCATGAACTGCTGAACATGGTGCAACTGGACTGGCTGTCGGATCGCTACCCGGAGCAACTCTCCGGCGGTCAGCGTCAGCGCATCGCGTTGGCCCGTGCCCTGGCGGTTGAGCCGAAAGTGCTGCTGCTCGACGAGCCGTTCGGCGCCCTCGATGCCAAGGTCCGTAAAGAACTGCGTCGCTGGCTGGCGCGGCTGCACGAAGACATCAACCTGACCTCGGTGTTCGTGACCCACGATCAGGAAGAGGCCATGGAAGTCGCCGACCGTATCGTGGTGATGAACAAAGGCGTGATCGAACAGATTGGCTCACCGGGCGACGTCTACGAAAACCCGGCCAGCGATTTCGTTTATCACTTCCTCGGCGATTCGAACCGTCTGCATCTGGGTGAAGACAACCACGTGCTGTTCCGTCCGCACGAAGTGTCACTGTCGCGGCATGAGCTGGAAGATCACCATGCGGCCGAGGTACGGGATATCCGTCCGCTGGGCGCGACGACTCGGGTCACGTTGAAGGTCGAAGGCCAGAGCGAGTTGATCGAAGCTGAAGTGGTGAAGGATCACGACAGCCTGATCGGTTTGGCGAAGGGCGAGACGTTGTTCTTCAAGCCCAAGGTCTGGCAGAAACTCGCCAACATCTAGGATCAAAAGCTTCGCGGGCAAGCCTCGCTCCTACAGGGAATCTATGGTGTATATAGAACCCCTGTGGGAGCGAGGCTTGCCCGCGAAAGCGATCTACGCAGCAGCACGCTTCGGATTAACCCGCACACCCCCCACCCGCGCCTCGATCTGCTCTTTCAAATCCCGCCGTAACCCCAGCAAAAACACCAGCTCAACCGCCACAAACAACGGCCCGACAATCAACCCCGTCACATCATCGACAAACGCCGGTTTGCGCCCTTCGTAATGATGGCCGACAAACTGAATCGCCCAGCCCACCACGAACATCCCGATCCCGCTCGCCAGCCACACCAGCGTACTTTGCTGCGCAAGAACCTGACCCGCCCAAACGCACAGCCCCAGCAACACGGTCATCAAAACCCCGAGGCGCACTTCCAGACGCAGGTAAAACCACGCCGAGGCCAGTGCCACCAGCATCGCCGGGGAAACCCAGCCTCCAACCCATTGCGGCCGCGACAGCAACACCGCCACGGCCACCACAATCAACGGAATCCCGATAAAGTGGCTGGCAATGTTGCGCGGGTCACGGTGGTACGCGGCGTATTGACTGAGATGGTCAACGAGGCTTTTCATTGTTATTCCTCCTGTAGGGTGATTGATCATGCCTCGGGCTCACCTTTCGCTCTGTCAGGCAGGCGACAATCTCCAGGAGTTTTCATGGACATGCAGGTCTGGCGTTCGCGCCTGGAGTCGGGGCAGTGGTTCAGTCATTTACCTGTTCCCTTACAGGATAGTCTGCTGGCTGCGGCCCGGGTGCGACGGTTGTCTTCGGGGCAACTGCTGTTCAAGCGCGGTGATCCGCCGTGCGGGCTGTATGCGGTGCTCGAAGGCTCGGTGCGCATCGGCGCGGTCAGCGAGCAGGGCAAGGAAGCATTGCTGAGCCTGGTGGAGTCGCCCCATTGGTTCGGCGAAATCTGCCTGTTCGACGGCCAGCCGCGCACTCACGATGCCTTCGGCGTGGGCCAGTGCACGCTGTTGCACATCCCGCAGGCGGCGCTGCTGGGGTTGCTCGACGAACAACCGGTGTACTGGCGGCAAGTGGCGCTGCTGATGAGCCACAAACTGCGCCTGACCTTCGTCAGCCTCGAACAACTGAGCCTGATGCCAGCGCCGGCACGCCTGGCTCATCGCCTGCTGATGATTGCCGAGGGTTATGGCGAATTCGATCCACCGCGACGGGTGCTGCAACTGCCGCAGGAGCAATTGGCGTCGATGTTGTCGCTGTCGCGGCAGACGACCAATCAGATTCTGAAGGACTTGCAGGGGCAGGGGATTATTGGCCTGGGCTACGGCGAAATCGAAATTCTGGATGCCGTACGGTTGCGGACGTTGGCCGCTATCTAGCTGCAACACATAACCTCTGTGGGAGCGGGCTTGCTCGCGAAGAGGGCGTGTCAGTCGACTTTAATGCAGCTGACACATCGCCTTCGCGAGCAAGCCCGCTCCCACAGGGGGGATGAATTGAAGTTTGTGATGGGCAATCGGCCCGAACGCGCCTAGCCTGTGATGACGACAATCGAGGTGTGCCATGCGTGTGCTGTTAGTAGAAGACGAACCGGAGATCGCCAAACGCCTGGCCAACGGCCTGAACGAGGCGAGTTATACGGTCGACGTGGCGCTTAACGGCATGGACGGCCGGCGTTTTATCGAGTCCGGCGAATACCAACTGATCATCCTCGACGTGATGCTGCCGGGCCTCAACGGCTGGCAGTTGCAGCAGCAGATCCGCAAGCTGGGTGACACGCCGGTACTGTTCCTCACCACCAAGGATGGCATCGAAGATCGCCTGCGCGGGTTGGAGCTGCATGAGGATGATTACTTGCTCAAGCCGTTTGCCGTGAGTGAGCTGGTGGCGCGGGTGCGCAAGTTGTTGCGGCGGGATCGGGGGGCGGTAGATTCAAGGGCCTGGGATAAAAAATGAGCTGGACTTCGGTATAAAACTGCACTAAATACAATGCATATTCACAATTTGTGGAAAATTGCACGGTATACGATGCAGGTTGAGCAATGGAAAACCTTGGCGAACTCATCCGATCTCTACGCAAAGAGCGAAAGCTTTCTCAGGATGCACTGGCAAAACAGTACGGCATGAGCCGTTCCACGATTTCAGGTATCGAGAACAACACCCTCTCGGAAATTGGTCTGCGTAAGGTTGAGGCGATCCTTAATGGATTCGGATACGTGCTTACCGCCGTGCCCCGTCAGTCGAAGCGCCCAACGTTGGACTCTCTGAAAAAGGCCAACTTCCATGGCTGAGCAGCAGGAAAAGGACAGGCTGCACATCAGTGTTTCCGGAGGGGCAATAGGCACCCTCGGTCGTGGTCAGTCTCGCGCAGATTCGGTTTTTACCTACGCCGAAAACGCGCAGGAGGAAAACGCAGTCTCGCTGACCATGCCGACGCGCCTTGAGAGTTACACGTGGGAGCAAGGTGTACTGCCCATTTTCGAAATGAACCTGCCCGAGGGCGCTCTGCGCGATGAATTGGTTCGTCGTTTCAGCAAAGCGGTGCGCGGGTTTGATGATTTCGCGATGCTGGCGATTGTCGGCCCGTATCAGCTTGGACGAGTGGGCATTGCGAACGCGCAAGATGCGAGTGACCGGCCCCCGGAAACCAGCCTTGCGGATCTTCTTGTACATGACGGCGCGCAAGGTTTGTTCGATGATCTGTTGCACACCTATGGCCAGTATTCGGGTGTTTCGGGCGTCCAGCCGAAAGTGCTTGTCCGGGACAGTGCGACAACGGTCGACCGACTGACCCATCGAGGCGCGACGCACCTGGTCAAATCCTTTCGTCCAGAGGAATACCCCGAGCTCGCGGCCAACGAGTATTTCTGCATGCGTGCCGCGCTGCATTGCGGACTTGAAGTGCCGACATTTGAACTCAGCGAGCACGGTAAATTTCTGGTCGTCAAACGTTTCGATCTCAATGATCGAGGGTATTTGGGGTTCGAGGATTTTTGTGTCCTCAATGCCTGGCCATCGAAGGCCAAATACGATGGCTCGTATGAAGGTGCCGCGAAGCAAATCAAAGAATTTGTCTCCCCGTCATTGCTCAACCAGGCGCTTGAATCTTTCTTCAAGATCGTCGCGCTCTCGTCCGGTTTGAAGAATGGCGACGCTCACCTCAAGAACTTCGGGGTGCTGTATGAACATTGCGCCACCGATGCTCAGATCAACCTCGCTCCGGCCTACGACATCGTCACGACGTCGGTCTACATCAAGTCCGACAGCATGGCGTTGCTGTTAGGTGGATCAAAGGCTTGGCCCAAGTACAAAATGTTGATGCGGTTTGGTCGTTCGGCCTGCAACCTGACGGAAGGGCGCTGCAATGAACTGCTGCAACAGGTTGCTCATGGGATGGATGTGGCGATGGGCGAGATGGCTCACTACATTCGGGCTAACCGCGGTTTTGCCGAGGTTGGCGACGCGATGATGGATCAGTGGAAATCAGGTGTTGCACGAAGTCTGGTCAAAAGCTGAGAACGATGTAGTGCATTGACGATCGCCTTCGCGAGCTTGCTCGCGATGAGCCCGGAACAGTCAATCCACCTTCCAGATTTGTCACCGCAACCCATCCCGAAACTGCCCCGGTGTCATCCCGGTCCAGCGTTTGAACGCGCGGCTGAAGCTGCTCGTATCGGCGAACCCCAACAAATAACTGATCTCACTCAATGAGCATTGCGGATCACGCAGGTGCAGCAGCGCCAGGTTTTCCCGACTTTCGTTGAGCAGCGTATCGAACCGACAGCCTTCGTCCGCCAGATGCCGTTGCAGGCTGCGCAAGCTCAAGTGCAGGGCCTTGGCGATGTGTTCGGCGCTGGGTTCGCCTTCGGGCAATTGCTCTTCAATGGCATCGCGGACCTTGCGTTCCCAGGTCAGCGGTTTGAGTTGTGCCAGGGTGCGCTTGAGCACCGCTTCGTTGTGTTCGGCCAGTTCCGGGTTGGCGTCGTCCAGGTGACTGTCGAAGTCCGCGAGGGCGAATTCCAGTCGGTCCTCGTCGGCGGCGAAATACACTGGCGAACGAAAGACTTTGTGCCATTGATGCGGGTCGGCCGGTTCCGGGCGGCGCAAGTACACCGCCATGGGAGCATATTCGCGGCCCAGGCGATTGCGGCAGGTGCGCACGTAGATCGCGGCAAATGCGTCGATGGCTTCGAGTGCCGGTGCGGGATTGCCTTCGGGAATTTTCAGGCGGAAACGGTAGCGATCCTCGGTGCGAGTCAGCTCCAGTTCCAAAGCATCGCTGACCACCTGGTGATAACGCACGATGCGCTCGAACACTTCACGCAGACTGCCACTGGCCACCAATGCATAACCGAGCGCATGAAACGTTGTCGGGCTGACAAAGCGCGACACCCGCAGGCCAATCGCCGGGTCGCCACTGACCTGCACCGCGATTTCCCACAGGCGCGTGGTGCCCGACAACGGGTAACGGGCGTTCGGGTCGTCCATCAACTGCGGGTCGAGCCCCGCCTGTTGGCACAGGGCGGTGCTGTCGAGGCCCAACGCATCAAGTTGCTTGCGCAGGGCGCGGGTCCAGCTGGCGAGGGAGGTCGGTTCAGTCATGCTGATTGGCGCTTCCGGTCAACAGGTTGGCGTTCACGGCTACCACCTTGCGAGGGTTCACAAGGCAGGATGCGAACATCAATAACCAGAGGATGGAAGCATGGACCGTACTTCTGCAAGTCCCCAACGACTGAATGCCGCCCAACGATCAGCCCATATTCGCGAAGTGGTGCTGGCCAGAGGCGTCGAGCTGCGCAAACGCTACCCGATTCTCAACCATCAGGACGCCTTGGGCGCGGGCATTCTGGCCTTCGCCCTGGCTGGAATGATCGGTTCGGCGGCGCTCTACCTGACCGGGCACATGGCCTGGTGGGTGTGCCTGTTGCTCAATGCGTTCTTCGCCTCGTTGACCCACGAGTTGGAACACGACCTGATTCATAGCATGTACTTTCGCAAGCAACGCGTGCCGCATAACCTGATGATGGGGCTGGTGTGGTTGGCACGGCCGAGCACGATCAATCCGTGGATTCGTCGGCATTTGCACCTCAATCACCACAAGGTGTCCGGTACGGAAGCCGACATGGAAGAGCGCGCGATCACCAATGGTGAACCCTGGGGTTTTGCGCGGCTGCTGATGGTCGGCGACAACGTGATGTCGGCGTTCATTCGCATGCTGCGGGCGAATACCTGGGCTCATAAAATCAGCATCATCAAACGCGCACTGAAGGTGTACGCGCCGCTGGCGCTGGTGCATTGGGGGGCGTGGTATGTGTTTCTCGGTTTCCATGCCGCCAACGGCATCGCCTATCTGCTGGGCGCATCGATTGAATGGTCGGCGACCACGCTGTCGGTGATGCAAGTGATCGATATCGCCGCGGTGGTGATCATCGGCCCGAACGTGTTGCGCACGTTTTGCCTGCACTTTGTCAGCTCCAACATGCACTACTACGGAGACGTGGAGCCGGGGAATGTGATTCAGCAAACCCAAGTGCTGAACCCTTGGTGGATGTGGCCGATGCAAGCGTTCTGCTTCAACTTCGGCAGCAGCCACGGGATTCATCACTTTGTGGTGAAGGAACCGTTTTACATCCGCCAGATGACCGTGCCGGTGGCGCATAAGGTGATGCGTGAGATGGGGGTTCGGTTCAATGATTTCGGGACGTTTGCACGGGCGAACCGATTTGTGCGCCAGGGCGCGACAGAGCCACAGCAAGTGCGTGCTGCTCAGGTCTGAGCAATGTCTGCGGAAACTCAAAAGCGAAAACGTCCGTCATCAATTTGACCCAAAGGAACGGTAGGTTGTGACGCAAGCAGCGAAGATTCGGCGGTTGTTCAGGGTGATTGGTATATGCAATTCGGGTCTAACAAAGGAATTAAATATTCCTTTATTGGATAACTGATTTCGCCAATCATCGGCTTCAGAATTGTTGATCAGCGCAAATAGATTTTGAGTTTCCGGGGCCGTCTCCTTGGCAGGGTGCGGTCCCTTTTTTTATCTATTCAAAACCACTGCATATTCCTTGTGGGTCTTAATAAATAGCTTCTTATTCATTAACGAATATAACTCTCCTCCCTATACTCGACCGGGAACAGACACGCAGCAGGAGAGTTCCCCATGCGCAACGAATCAATTCGCTACCTGATTGTGCCGGGCTGGCAAGGATCGCCGGAAGATCATTGGCAAAGCCACTGGCAGAACAGTCTGCCGAACAGCGCGCGGGTGGAGCAGGCCGATTGGCTGACGCCACGTCGTGAAGACTGGGTAGCGGCGCTGGCCGAGGCGATTGCCGCTGACAGCACGCCGGTGATCTTGATTGCGCACAGTCTGGGTTGCATTACCGTTGCGCATTGGGCCGCCACTGCACCTCTGAATCTTTTGCGTCAGGTGCGCGGTGCCTTGCTGGTCGCGCCGGCGGACGTCGAGCGCCCCGCGTGCTCGCCGGCGCTGCGTAACTTCGCGCCGATCCCGAGCCACTTGTTGCCCTTCCCGAGTCAGGTCGTCAGCTCCGACAACGACAGCGCCGTCAGTGCGCCGCGAGCCCTTGAGCTGGCCCGTAACTGGGGCTCCGAGGCGGGGATTCTGGCGGGTGCCGGGCACATAAACGTGAAGTCCGGTCACCAGCGCTGGGAGCAGGGTTTTGCCTATCTCTATCGCCTGCAAAACCGTATGGAACATCACGCCCTGCGACGTGCGTAAACCTTTTTCTTGTTAAACGCCCCCCGTCTCCCCGGCGGTTTTGGGCGGGAGTCTGCCATGAGTTTTGAAGCCTTCGGCCAGCCACTGCTGACCTTCCCCGACGCCGAAAAAAGCCCGCTGAGCATTCGTGCCAAGGCGCTGGTGTTTGTCGATCCGCGCTCCCGTCAGTTGCGCCAGGAGCTGGAGCAACTGGCGCCGCGCTCGATCTCAGTGTTGATCCGTGGCGAGACCGGCAGCGGCAAGGAATTGCTCGCGCGGCATATTCATCGTGCGAGTGATCGCGGCGGGTTGTTCGTCTCGGTCAATTGCGGTGCCATCAGCCCGACCTATGCCGACGCTGAACTGTTCGGCTACGCCGCCGGCAGTTACAGCGGTTCGGCCAGCAGCCGTGCGGGGTGGTTCGGTTCGGCCAACGGGGGAACGCTTTATCTGGATGAGATCGGCGACTTGCCGCTGCCAATCCAGATCAAATTGCTCGTCGCGCTGGAAAACCACGAAGTCACCCGCGTTGGCGCTCATCAACCGAGCCCGGTGGACGTGCGCTTGGTGGCAGCCACCAGCATCGACCTGGCGCAAGCGGTGGCGGCCGGGAAATTTCATGAACGGCTTTATCACTACCTCGGCGAAGGCCAGCTCGAACTGCCCGCATTGCGCGAGCGAGTCGGCGATATCCTTTCGTTGTCCGAATATTTCCTCGGCATCTACAGCCAGCGCCTCGACCTGCCGGTGCCGCTGATCAGCGAAGCCGCGCAGCTTGTGCTGGAGCGGCACAGTTGGCCGGGCAACACCCGGGAGCTGGAAAACGTCATTCACTTTGCGCTGCTGGTCAGCACCGGCGACGAGATTCTGCCTGAGCATTTGAATCTGCCGGAGGTGCCTGTGTCGTTGGTGCAGATTGAGCAACAAGTAACTCACACGATCAAAAGCGGCACGGCTGCCGAGCGTTCGGCACTCAAGCGTTTGCTGGAAAGCCTGGCGCAGACGCTGTAGTTATCGGTATGAACAAAATGGAATATGAAAGTGAATAAAAGATATTGTTCGGGAATAAAAAATCCCGGTATTGTCCGCTTCACGCCAGCGATAGCACTTCAATGGCACTCGTACTAATAGCCGTCGTCGACGACGACCGTGATTTTCGATAAGGACACTGCATGAAAAAGGTTCTGTTGTTCACCGCACTGGCGGCTGCCCTGACTGCGGGTCTGGCCCAGGCTGGCGAGAAACTGGTGGTTGCGGCGACCCCCGTTCCACACGCCGAGATTCTTGAATTGATCAAGCCAACCCTCGCCAAAGAAGGCGTGGACCTGGAAATCAAAGTCTTCACCGACTACGTTCAGCCGAACGTACAGGTCGATCAGAAGCGTCTGGACGCCAACTACTTCCAGACCCTGCCGTACCTGAAAAGCTTCAACGAAGGCAAAGGCACCAACCTGGTGACCGTGATCGGTGTGCACGTCGAACCATTTGGCGGCTACTCGAAGAAAGTCAAATCCCTGGCTGAGCTGAAAGACGGCGCGACCATTGCCATCCCGAACGAAGGCAGCAACAGCGGCCGTGCCCTGATCCTGCTGCAGAAGGCTGGCCTGATCGAGTTGAAAGACCCGAAAAACGCCTTGGCCACCCCGAAAGACATCGCCAAGAATCCGCACAACTTCAAGTTCAAGGAACTGGAATCGGCCATGCTGCCGCGTGTGCTGGACCAGGTCGACCTGGACATGATCAACACCAACTACGCGCTGGAAGCAGGTCTGAACCCGGCTAAAGACGCGCTGGTCATCGAAGGTGCGGATTCGCCTTACGTGAACTTCCTGGTGGCCCGTCCGGACAACAAGGACAGCGTTGCCATCCAGAAACTGGCCAAAGCCCTGACCAGCCCGGAAGTGAAAGCATTCATCGAGAAGAAGTACAGCGGCGCGGTACTGCCGGCGTTCTGATTCGCGAGGTAAAACCCTTCAAGGTTTCGAACGCCGACGGCTGATAGAGCGTCGGCGTTTTTTTGTGTGTGCGAGAAACCTGTGGCGAGGAAGCTTTTGTGGCGAGGGGCAAGCCCCCTCGCCACAAGGGACCTGTTCGCTTCAGGAGGTCAGGCCACCCGGGCCTCCAATGCCCGGCGCAATGCCACCAATAACTTCACGATTTCCTGCGGATCCAACCGCTGCGGCACTTTCACGTCAGCCATTTTTCTCTTCCTTGTGAGGGTTCGGCCAGGGAGTCTGGCCAAAAGCTGTGCGTCCTTGGAGGGGTTTTTCGAAAAAAAGATCCCTCCTACAGCTGCAAGGAAAATAGTCGTGTTCCTTTGCCTCGGCAAATCCGCAGAATAGTTTTTTGCGTGATATCAATATGCTTTTAAAACAAAGGGCATCAAGACAGTTGCTCCCACAGTTGACCGAGTTGCCCAGACGGGACGCGGTCTGATGTGGGAGCGGGCTTGCTCGCGAAAGCGGTTATCAGACGCGGACTTAGTCTGGCCAATGCCAGGCAGGCTCATCCAGCACCCGCTGCCCGACAATCCCCGTCTGGCCCAATGTCTTCTCCAACACAATGCAATTGCACTCCGGATCCTCCTGCAACGCCGAAATCAATCGCCGCGCATGGGACACCACCCAAACCTGGCACTGCTCCGACGCCCGGATAATCAACCGCGCCAGCGCCGGCAACAGATCTGGGTGCAAACTGGTTTCCGGCTCGTTCAGCACCATCAACGTCGGCGGCCGAGGCGTCAGCAGCGCCGCCACCAGCAACAAATAACGCAAGGTCCCGTCCGACAACTCGGCCGCCGACAACGGCCGCAGCAACCCCTCCTGGAAAAACTCAATCGCAAACCGCCCGCCCTGCAACGGCGCGATGTTCAATCGCGCACCGGGGAACGCGTCGCTGATCGCAGTCTGCAGCGCCTCGGGGTCGCCGATTTCACGAATCGTCTGCAACGCGGCGGCGAGGTCGCGCCCGTCGTGGTGCAACACCGGCGTGCGGGTGCCCAATTGTGGTTGGCGCACCGGCGCATCGGCATCGCTGCGAAAGTGATCGTAGAAGCGCCAGCGGCGGATGAATTCCCGCAGTTGCATGACTTCCGGCGAGGTACGGAAGCTGCCGACCTGATCGAACAGGCTGTCGAAATTCGGTGTGTGCTGGGCGAGCACGTCCCAGTCGCGACCGACACGGGCGCGGATCATCGGGCCGTTACGTTCCACTAGAAGACTGGCCGGGCGATAAACCGGACCGTTCCAGATGCATTCCTTTTTGATTTCCGGGTCCAGGGAAAACTCAGACAGGCTCGGCTCCGGTAAACCCAGGGCGATCGAGTAGCTGAAATCCTCGCCAGCGAATCCCAGGCGCAGGCGTTTGGCGCCGTGGCGTACGGTCGCCTCGATCGGGACTTCACCGTTACGCATGCGCCGGGTGATGGTTTCCGGCCCGGCCCAGAACGTCGAGTGCAGCCCGCCCTCGCGGGCCAAAGCGTTGACGACGCCACCCTGAGCAGTTTCCGCCAGCAGGCGCAACGCGCGGTACAGGTTGGATTTACCGCTGCCGTTGGGGCCGGTAATCAGGTTCAGCCGACCCAGCGGAATCACCAATTTATTGATCGAGCGGTAATTGGCCACCGCGAGGGTTTTGAGCATAAGAGCGTCCTGCTGCAGAGGCCGTCAGTTTGCCTTATTGTCGGGAACACTGTGATCTCACTAGCGAGCTTTTGTGGCGAGCGAGCTTGCTCGCGCTGGGCTGCGAAGCGGCCCCAAACCATCCAACGAGGTGTGTCAGGCAAAACGAGGCGCAGGTCTTGCGTCTGCTGCGCAGCCGAGCGGGAGCAAGCTCCCTCGCCACAGGCAAAGCCCCTTGGCAAAGGGGATAGTAGTAATCCTGTGCACCCGTGGAACCCTGTTCTAAGCTCACAGTCGTATCGCCATTGGCACGTCCGTACAACGCAAAGGAGGCTGCATGGCTGGTCCCGGATTGAAAACAGTGGTTGGCCTGAGCCTCCTTGCCCTGCTGAGCGCCTGTGGCGATAAACCCCAGGTCGAGAAGAACCGTCCGCGGGTGTTCGTCCAGGAGGTCAAACCCGCGGATTACGCTGCGTCGGTGACGCTCACCGGCGATGTTCAGGCCCGGGTCCAGACCGAATTGTCGTTCCGCGTGGGCGGCAAGATCATTCAACGCATGGTCGATGTCGGTGACCGGGTGTCGGCAAAGCAGGTACTGGCCAAACTCGATCCCAAGGACCTGCAGACCAGCGTCGATTCGGCACAGGCCCAGGTTGTCGCTGAGCAAGCCCGGGTCAAACAGACCGCCGCCGCGTTCGTTCGCCAGCAAAAACTCCTGCCCAAGGGCTACACCAGCCAAAGCGAATACGATTCCGCCCAAGCCGCCTTGCGCAGCAGTCAGAGCGCATTGGCCGCTGCCCAGGCGCAGTTCGCCAACGCTCGCGAACAACTCAGCTACACCGCGCTGATCGCCGATGCGCCGGGCGTGATTACGGCGCGTCAGGCCGAGGTCGGCCAAGTGGTGCAGGCGACGGTGCCGATTTTCAGCCTGGCCCGCGATGGCGAGCGCGACGCGGTGTTCAACGTCTACGAATCGCTGCTGGCCGAGGCCCCGGAAGATAAAACCATCGTGGTCAGCCTGCTCGACAACCCGGCGATCAAAACCACCGGCACCGTGCGGGAAATCACCCCGGCCGTGTCCGCGCAGACCGGCACCGTGCAAGTCAAAGTCACCCTCAACGGCCTGCCCGAGGGCATGCAATTGGGCTCGGTGGTGAGTGCCACGGCCAAGACGCCGGGCAAATCCGCCGTGGAATTGCCGTGGTCGGCGCTGACCAAAAACCTCAGCGATCCGGCGGTATGGCTGGTAGATGGCGAGGGCAAGGCGCAGCTGCACACCGTCACGGTCGGTCGTTACCTGACCGGCAAAGTGATCATCAGCGCCGGCCTGCAGGGGGGTGAAAAAGTCGTCATCGCCGGCGGTCAGTTGCTGCACCCCGGCGTGAAAGTCGAAATTGCCGAAAACACCTACAAGGATTTAGCCGTGGAAGCCCAGCCATGAAGCGTCTGTTACTGGTGTGCGGCGCTGTGATGCTGGCGGCCTGCTCGGAAAAAGAAGCGCCACCGGAGCCGGTACGCCCGGTGCTCTCGGTCAAGGTCCAGTCGCTGGACGAGGAAAACCTCGGCCGCTTCGCCGGCAGCATCCAGGCCCGTTATGAAAGCAACGTCGGGTTCCGTGTGCCGGGGCGCATCGCCAGCCGCAATGTCGATGTCGGTGCCGAAGTGGAAAAGGGCGCGCTGCTCGCCACCCTGGACCCCACCGATCAGCAGAACCAGTTGCGTTCCGCCCAGGGCGATCTGGCCAGCGTCCAGGCGCAATACATCAACGCCCAGGCCAACGCCCGGCGCCAGCAGGAGTTGTTCGATCGCGGCGTCGGCGCCCAGGCGCAACTCGACATCGCCCAGACCGATCTCAAAACCACCCAGGCCTCGCTCGACCAAGCGAAAGCCGCGGTCGATCAGGCCAAGGATCAGCTCAACTACGTCGAACTGCGCTCCGACCACAAAGCCATCGTCACCGCGTGGAATGCCGAAGCCGGGCAAGTCGTCACGGCCGGCCAGCAAGTGGTGACCCTGGCGCAACCGGACATCAAGGAAGCCGTGATCGACCTGCCGGACACCCTGGTCGATCAGTTGCCGGCCGATGTCGTGTTCCAGGTCGCAGCGCAACTGGACCCGAGCATTACCACCACCGCCATCGTTCGCGAAATCGAACCTCAGGCCCAAAGTGCGACGCGTACCCGTCGCGCCCGCCTGACCCTGACAGACACACCTGCCGGTTTTCGCCTGGGTACCGCGATCAGCGTCACCCTCAGCTCCGCGATCAAACCGCGCATCGAACTGCCGTTGAGTGCGCTCCAGGAGGTCGATGGCAAGACCCGCATCTGGGTCGTCGATACGCAGACCCAAACCGTTGCCCCACGAGACGTCAGCCTGGTCAGCCGCACGGATTCCACGATGATCCTGGCCAGTGGCGTGAAGTCCGGTGAGCGGGTGGTCAGCGCGGGTGTGAACAGCCTGAAACCCGGGCAAAAAGTGAAAATCGATGAGGACAGCCCACAATGAAAGGGAGTTTCAACTTATCCGAATGGGCCCTCAAGCATCAGTCGTTTGTCTGGTATTTGATGTTCGTCGCGCTGCTGATGGGCGTGTTCTCCTACATGAACCTGGGCCGCGAAGAAGACCCGTCGTTCACCATCAAGACCATGGTTATCCAGACCCGTTGGCCGGGCGCGACCCAGGAAGAAACCCTCAAGCAAGTCACTGACCGCATCGAGAAAAAACTCGAGGAACTCGACTCCCTCGACTACGTGAAAAGCTACACCCGGCCCGGCGAATCGACGGTGTTCGTCAACCTGCGCGACACCACCAGTGCCAAGGACATCCCGCAAATCTGGTACCAGGTGCGCAAGAAGATCAACGACATTCGCGGCGACTTCCCTCAAGGGCTTCAGGGCCCGGGTTTCAACGACGAATTCGGTGATGTGTTCGGTTCGGTGTATGCCTTTACCGCCGACGGCTTGTCGATGCGCCAGTTGCGCGATTACGTGGAACAGGTCCGCGCCGAAATTCGTGAAGTGCCGGGGCTGGGCAAGGTCGAGATGGTCGGTGAGCAGGACGAAGTTCTCTACCTGAATTTCTCTACCCGCAAACTGGCAGCGCTGGGCATCGATCAGCGCCAGGTGGTGCAGAGCCTGCAAACCCAGAACGCGGTGACTCCGGCCGGTGTGATCGAAGCTGGCCCGGAGCGCATCTCGGTGCGCACCTCGGGGCAGTTCGCTTCCGAGAAAGACCTGGCTAATGTCAACCTGCGGCTCAATGATCGCTTCTACCGCCTGGCCGACATCGCCGAGATCAGCCGTGGTTACGTTGACCCGGCGACCCCGGAATTCCGCTTCAACGGCCGCCCGGGTATCGGCCTCGCCATCGCCATGAAGAAGGGCGGCAACATCCAGGAATTCGGCAAGGCGTTGCACCAGCGCATGACTGACCTGACCGCCGACTTGCCGGTGGGCGTCGGTGTGCACACGGTTTCCGACCAGGCCGAAGTGGTGGAAAAAGCCGTCGGCGGCTTCACCAGTGCCTTGTTCGAAGCGGTGGTGATCGTGCTGATCGTCAGCTTCGTCAGCCTCGGTGTGCGCGCCGGGCTGGTGGTGGCGTGCTCGATCCCGCTGGTGCTGGCGATGGTCTTTATCTTCATGGAATACAGCGGCATCACCATGCAGCGGATTTCACTCGGTGCGCTGATCATCGCCCTCGGCCTGCTGGTGGACGACGCAATGATCACGGTCGAGATGATGGTCACGCGCCTGGAAATGGGCGAGACCAAGGAGCAGGCGGCAACGTTTGCCTACACCTCCACGGCGTTCCCGATGCTCACCGGTACATTGGTGACGGTCGCCGGTTTCGTGCCCATCGGCTTGAACGCCAGCTCGGCGGGTGAGTACACCTTCACCCTGTTTGCGGTGATCGCCGTGGCGATGCTGGTGTCGTGGGTTGTCGCCGTGTTGTTCGCGCCGGTGATCGGCGTGCACATTCTCAGCGCCAACGTGAAGCCCCATGACGCCGAGCCGGGTCGCATCGGTCGTGCATTCAATTACGGCATGCTCTGGTCGATGCGCAATCGCTGGTGGGCCATCGGCATCACGATCGCGCTGTTCGTGGCGTCGGTGTTTTCCATGCAGTTCGTGCAGAACCAGTTCTTCCCGTCCTCGGACCGCCCGGAAATCCTCGTCGACCTCAACCTGCCGCAAAACGCCTCGATCGCCGAAACCCGCAAGGCGGTGGACAGGCTCGAAGCGACGCTCAAGGATGACCCGGACATCGTGCGCTGGAGCACTTACATCGGCGAGGGGGCGATCCGTTTCTACCTGCCCCTCGACCAGCAATTGCAGAACCCGTACTACGCGCAATTGGTGATCGTCAGCAAAGGCCTGGAGTCGCGTAACGCCCTCAGCCAGCGCTTGAACGAGCGGCTGCGCAAAGATTTCGTCGGCATCGGCAGCTACGTCCAGGCGCTGGAAATGGGCCCGCCGGTGGGTCGCCCGATTCAGTACCGGGTCAGCGGCAAGGACATCGATCAGGTGCGCAAACACGCGATCGCCCTGGCTACCGAACTGGATAAAAACTCGCACATCGGCGAGATCATTTACGACTGGAACGAACCGGGCAAAGTCCTGCGCATCGACATCGCTCAGGACAAGGCGCGGCAACTGGGGTTGTCGTCGGAAGACGTGGCCAACCTGATGAACAGCATCGTCGTCGGTTCGCCGGTCACTCAGGTTGATGACGATATCTACCTCATCAACGTCGTGGGCCGCGCGGTGGACGCGGAACGCGGCACGCCGGAAACCCTGCAGAACTTGCAGATCGTCACCCCGGGCGGCACGTCGATTCCGCTGCTGGCCTTCGCCACGGTGCGCTATGAACTTGAGCAACCGCTGGTCTGGCGCCGCGACCGCAAGCCGACCATCACCATCAAGGCAGCGGTGCGCGACGAGATTCAGCCGACCGACCTGGTGAAACAGCTCAAGCCTGACATCGATAAATTCTCCGCCAGTTTGCCGGTGGGTTACTCGGTTGCCACGGGCGGCACGGTGGAGGAAAGCGGCAAGGCCCAAGGGCCGATTGCCAAGGTGGTGCCGTTGATGCTGTTCCTCATGGCGACCTTCCTCATGATTCAGCTGCACAGCGTGCAGAAACTGTTCCTGGTGGCCAGCGTCGCGCCGCTCGGCTTGATCGGCGTAGTGCTGGCGCTGATCCCGACAGGCACGCCGATGGGCTTTGTGGCGATCCTGGGGATTCTGGCGCTGATCGGCATCATCATCCGCAACTCGGTGATTCTGGTGACCCAGATCGATGCCTTGGAGAAAGAGGGCCTCGCGCCTTGGGATGCCGTGGCGCAGGCCACGGAGCATCGACGCCGGCCGATTCTGCTGACCGCTGCGGCAGCAAGTCTGGGGATGATCCCGATCGCCCGGGAAGTGTTCTGGGGGCCGATGGCGTACGCGATGATTGGCGGGATCATTATTGCGACGTTGCTGACGTTGCTGTTTTTGCCGGCGCTTTACGTCGCCTGGTACAAAATCCGCGAGCCGAAGAAAGGTGATCGGCTTGAGACCCACCCCTCACCCTAACCCTCTCCCCAAGGGGTAGAGGGGACTGACCGAGGTGTTCCGGAGAAATTTTGCGATCGGGGAAATAGAGTTGAACTCAGGTTTTGAAAAGCTTGAAGATCTGCTCCCTTCCCCCTCGCCCCTTTGGGGCGGTCCGACGTTTCGGGAGGGTTGGGGTGAGGGGGTGGATCTCATTGACACACCCCCACAATCACGCCCGACGCCAAACACTCGCCAACCAAGGCTGCTGCTCCCGCGGCAGCCCCGTCGGCCGGTAGTAATGCTCCAGCTCCACAAACCCCGCCTCAGTCAGCAATTGCTGCCAAGCCGCCAGATCGTGATACGCCCCATACCGTGACCCATTCCACCCTTCCTGATTCTCGCCCCGCGGATTGGAACTGAACAACACGCCACCCGGCTTCAACGCCCCGCGCAATTCCTTCAACACCCGAGGCAATTCCTGGCGCGGGATATGAAACAGCACCGCATTGGCGAAAATCCCGTCGAAGCGTTCATTCGGCAGATCCAGCTTCAGAAAGTCCTGCTGCCACACCTCACAACCACTGTCCTCACGCGCCATCTGTGCGAACTTCTCCGACCCATCCAGCCCGACAGCCGTGTGGCCCATGCGCGTGAACGTCTGCAAATCACGCCCCGGCCCACAGCCAAAATCGAGAATGTCGAACGGCGCCTCGCCCTGAATATGCCGCAACAGGGCGTCGATGTTCTGGCTGACATCATGATCGCGAGTCCCCTCGCGAAAACCTTCGGCCACCGAGTTGTAATGGCCCAGGGTGGTGGCGGTGATCTGCTCGAGGTCAGTGGGGGTTTGTTTCATGGTCGGCTGCGCAGGCAATGGGGATTTGTCGAATATACGCCATGAGGCCGGTGGCTGCTGCGCAGCCAATCGCGAGCAGGCTCGCTCCCACAGTTGATCGCGTACACCTGTGGGAGCGGGCTTGCCCGCGATAGCGATGTCTCAGCCCTGCTTCATCCCCAGGCAATCAATGGAACGATCAACCATGGCTTTGGCAATTTCCAGCAGATGCCAGACAGAAAACACCATGGCCCGGTCCGCGCCTTTGAGGTGATCGCCACACTGATACGCCGTGACGGACGCGCAACGCAGCAGATCAGCGACATAGAGTTGGGTGTCTTCGAAACTCACGTCTTCGCTGACGTTGTAGAACCGCAGCTCATCGGGTGCTGAAGGCTGTTCACCGGTGAGGTAGAAATCGATTGCACGATAAAGGGCGGAGCGGTCTCTTGGCGGATCGTCGGTGGGATTGCCTTTGGTGGTTGTCTCGGGAGGTGGATCGGGGACAGATCTTTTCATTGGTAAAACTCCTGGTATTAGTTGGAGCCAACCGATATCGCGACTAAACGAACAGGGGTGGCGGCTGCACGCAGGTTAGTCGACCGGCCACCAGGAGACACCGGCGCACCCGAGGGTGCCCTGCGCACAGCCACCATAAACTGCAGGTGATAAATCACCTGCCGAGAGGTAGCGCTGTGCGCCTGGTAGGTTCCGGGCGACTAAACCCGATCACTGATGAGCAGTGACGGACGGAGACTAGCCACGAGAATCCACCGGCGCAAGCGAGCGGAATGATCTAGGAAATGTCCTGCAAATGAAAGGGAACAGGGCTGTAGGCGCACTGATTTTCCTGTGGGAAATGTTCCTTCTGTCACGAGGGAAATTTCCTGTGTAGAGGACGCTTTTGTGGCGAGGGAGCTTGCTCCCGCTGGGCTGCGAAGCAGCCCCAAGCCATTCAATGAGGTGTGTCAGATAAACCCGGTCTAAAGATCTTGCGATTGCTGCGCAATCGAGCGGGAGCAAGCTCGCTCGCCACAAAAGCTCTACAACCTTGACCGTGTTCAGCGCTTGTTAAGACCCCGTGCCAACCGGTCCCCGCCGAGCTGGATGATCGCCACCAACACCACCAGCAACACAATCACCGTCAACATGATCTGGCTGTCGAAGCGCTGATACCCGTATCGATAGGCGATATCGCCCAGTCCACCGGCACCAATCGCCCCGGCCATGGCCGACGAGTTGATCATGGTCACCAGCGTAATCGTGAAACCACCGACAATCCCCGGCAGCGCTTCTGGTAACAGCACGTGCCAGACGATGTGCCAGCGCCGGCATCCCATCGCTTGCGCGGCTTCGATCAAGCCGTGATCCACCTCGCGCAAACTGACTTCGGCAATGCGCGCAAAGAACGGCGTGGCTGCAATCGTCAGCGGCACCACGGCGGCCCAGACACCATACGTCGTGCCGACGATCAACCGGGTGAACGGAATCAGCGCCACCATCAGAATCAGAAACGGAATCGAGCGGAACAGGTTCACGAAGGCGCCCAGTGCGCGGTTCAGTGCCGGTGCTTCGTAGATGCCACCCTTGGAACTGGTGACCAGAATCACCGCCAGCGGAATGCCCGCCAGCAGCGCAATCAGCGATGACACGCCGACCATCAGGAACGTGTCGATGAAACCTTGCAGCAAGCGATCAAACCACATAACCCAACACCTCCACCTGTTGCGCCCAGTGGCCGGCGCGCTGGCGCAATTCTTCAGCGCCGAGCGCCGAGCCGGTCACCGCCAGCAGCAATTGCCCCAGCGCGTGTCCCTGAATCCGTTCCACGCCACCTTGCAACAAACGCACGCGGCCACCGAGGGCGCTGAACAAGGCCGCCAGATCCGGTTCATCTGTCGCGCTGCCAGTGAATTGCAAACGCAACACCACTGCCGCATCCGAAGACTGTGGTTGCGGGCGCAAGCGGCTTTGCAGTTCTTGCGGCAACGCGTGTTGCAACGGCGCGAGCAAGGTCTTGCTGACGTCATGCTGCGGGTTGCCGAACACTTCCCACACCGGCCCTTGCTCGACGATGTGCCCGTGTTCCAGCACCACGACCCGATCACAGATATCGCGGATCACCGCCATCTCGTGGGTGATCAGCACAATGGTCAACCCCAGGCGCTGATTGATCTCGCGCAGCAGGCCGAGAATCGATTGCGTGGTCTCCGGGTCCAGCGCCGATGTGGCTTCGTCGCACAGCAGAATTTCCGGATCGTGCACCAGGGCGCGGGCGATGCCGACGCGTTGTTTCTGCCCACCCGACAGCTGCGCCGGATAGGCCTTGTGCTTGCCTTGCAGGCCCACCAGCTCCAGCAATTCACGGACTTTCTGTTCGCGTTTTTCCTTGGGCACACCGGCCACTTTCAGCGGCAACTCGACGTTCTGCCAAACGGTTTTGGCGGACATCAGGTTGAAGTGCTGGAAGATCATGCCGATCCGTCGGCGCAGCGCCACCAGGCGGTCTTCATCGAACTCGCCGATGTCCACTTGATCGATCAGCACCCGCCCGGTGCTCGGCTGCTCCAGACGATTGATGGTGCGGATCAGCGACGACTTGCCGGCGCCGCTACGACCGATGATGCCGAACACTTCACCGCGCTGGATCGCCAGGTCGATGCCGTGCAAAGCCGCCACCGGACCTTGCTGGCCAGTGTAGGTTTTACCCAGGCCGATGAAGCGCACGTGCGCCCGGTTCAGGTCCGGGTGCAGTTCGGTCTGTTCGGCTTTATGTGGCTCTGGAATATCCAGTCGCCGTTGGATCGCGGCCGTCATCCTCAGCTTTCCCAACCGGCTTGATAGAGCTTGCCGTGGGCTTTATCCAGGGCTGCGCGAACGGCTGGCGAGTGCTGGTAAATGTCGACGAATTTGATCAGGCGCGGGTCGGTTTTGCTTTTCGGCTGGATCACGAACTGGATCACGTATTCCTTGTGATCGAGGCCATCAAACAGCAGCGCAGAACCGGCATCGAAAGTCTTCGATAGACGGATGTAGGCCGGGTAGCCCTGCACAAGATCAGCGTCGTCATAGGCGCGCACCAGTTGCACAGCCTCAACCTGCAGGATTTTGATTTTCTTCGGGTTGGCAATGATGTCTTCTTCGGTGGCCTTGTAGCCGACACCCGGTTTGAGGGTGATCAGACCAGCCTTGGCCAGCAGCTGCAGGCCGCGACCGCTGTTGATCGGGTCGTTGGCGATGGCGACGCTGGCGCCTTGTGGCAAGTCGTCGAAGCTTTTGTATTTCTTCGAGTAGAGGCCGACGTTGTTGATGATTCCCGGCGCGAACGGCACCAGGTCAAAACCGGCGGCGGCCTTGGCGTTTTCCAGGAACGGGACGTGTTGGAAATAATTCACGTCGATGTCGCCGGCTGCGAGGCTGACGTTGGGGGCGATCCAGTCGCTGAACTCCACCAGGTCGACTTGCAGGCCTTGTTTTTTCGCTTCTTCAACGGCGGCCTCCAGCGGAATGGCGAAGGCGGCGGTGGTGCCGACTTTCAACGGCGCGTCGGCGGCGAAGGTGATGGAGCTGAAGAGGCCGAGGGCCAGGGCCAGTGCTTTGACTGGGTGGGAGAGAAGTTTCTTGGTCATGATGAGTTTTCCAGTCAATTATTCAATATGTGCACGCATTTTGTGGCGAGGGAGCTTGCTCCCGCTGGGCTGCGGAGCAGCCCCATAGCCATTCGATCAGGTGTGTCAGGTACAAATCGGTTTCAGGTTTTGCGACTGCTGCGCAGTCGAGCGGGAGCAAGCTCCCTCGCCACAGGGATCAGCGGCGAAACGCCGAGCCCGTGTGTTGCCCAGGCAAATGCGCCTCGCCGTGAAACAGCTTTTCCCGCAGGCTGCCGCTGTCGTAAGCGGTTTTGTACGACCCTCTGCGTTGCAATTCGGGAATCACCGAATCGATGAAATCCACATAGCTTTCCGGCGTGACAATCCGCGTCAGGTTGAAGCCATCCAGCCCGGTCTCGGCGATCCACGATTCCAGCTCATCCGCCACTTGCTCAGGCGAACCCACCACCGTGATGTAGCGACCGCCGAGGGCGTGTTGCTCAAGCAATTTGCGTCGGGTCCAGTCGTTGTTTTGCAGGTTCTTGGTCGCCGACTGGATGGCGTTGCTCTTCACGTACTGGATCGGTTCGTCGATTTGGTATTCGGAGAAATCGATCCCGGTCGACGCCGAAAAATGCGCGACACCGGCCTCGGCGCTGGCGTAGCTGAGGTACTCGGCGTGCTTCTTCCAGGCAAGCTCTTCGGTGGCGCCGACAATCACGTTCAAGCCCATGAACACCTTGATGTCCTCGGGATTACGCCCGGCTTCAACCGCGCTGGCGCGAACCTTGTCCACTTGCACCTTGGTCGACGGTTTGTTCTGACCGCTGATGAACACGCATTCGGCATGGCGCCCGGCGAACAGCAAACCGCGATCCGAACTGCCGGCCTGGAACAGCACCGGCGTGCGCTGCGGCGACGGTTCGCAGAGGTGGTAACCCTCGACCTGATAGAACTCGCCCTTATGCTCGACCTTGTGCACTTTCGCAGGTAAGGCGTAGATCCGTTGCTGCGGGTCATTGAGCACCGCGCCGTTTTCCCAGCTGCCTTCCCAGAGTTTGTAGAGCACTTCCAGGTATTCATCGGCCTGGTCGTAGCGGCGGTCGTGTTCCACCTGTTCGCTCAGGCCCATGGCTTTGGCGGCGCTGTCGAGGTAGCCGGTGACGATGTTCCAGCCGACCCGGCCGCGACTCAGGTGATCGAGCGTCGACATGCGGCGGGCGAACAGATACGGCGGTTCGTAAGTCAGGTTGGCGGTCAGGCCGAAGCCGAGGTTTTTCGTCACCGCTGCCATGGCCGAAACCAGCAACAGCGGGTCGTTGACCGGCAGCTGGATCGACTCTTTCAGTGGCACGTCCACCGAGTTCTGGTAGACGTCGTACACGCCGACGATGTCGGCGATGAACAGGCCATCGAACAAACCGCGCTCCAGCAACTGCGCCAGTTCGGTCCAGTATTCAATGGTTTTGTACTGAGTGGAGGTGTCCCGTGGATGCGTCCACAGGCCATGGTTGATGTGCCCGATGCAGTTCATGTTGAACGCGTTGAGCAGGATCTTCTTTTTCGCCTCGGCCATCAGAGGGTCCCTCGCAACGGAGGGTTTTCATCGTTGAGGTAGTAGTTGCCGACGGCGTGATACTTCCAGCGCACCGGGTCGTGCAGCGTGTGCACCCGGGCGTTGCGCCAGTGGCGATCGAGGCCGTGTTCGATCAGCGTCGCCTGGCTGCCGGCCAACTCAAACAGCGTGCTGCCGGCGGCGAGGGAAATTTCGGTGCTGATGGCGCGGGCTTCGGCCACGGCAATCGAGGCGGCGGCGACGGTCTCGGCGTTGGTGTCGGCCTGAGCTTTATCGAGGAATTCGCCGGAGCGTTCCAGCAACGCTTCGGCAGCGTGCAGGCGAATGCTCAGGTGGCCGAAGCTCTTGAGGGTCAGCGGATCGTCAGTGGCCTTATCGTGGGTGGCGTCGATCCACGGACGGGTTTTCGTGCGCACGAAATGCAACGCGTCTTCATAAGCGGCGCGGGCGATGCCGGTGTCGATGGCGGCGTGGAGAATCTGCGCCAGCGGGCCGACAGGGGTCGGGCGCTCGAAGGCACTTTGAAACGGGATCACGTCTTCGGCGGCGACGTAGACGTCTTCGAACACCACCGAACCGCTGCCGGTGGTGCGCTGGCCGAAACCGCTCCAGTCGTCGATGACGGTCAGGCCTTTGGCGTTGTGGGGGACGAACGCCAGTTGCTGCACACCGTTTTCATCCACCACCGAAGTCGGAATGCGTTGCGCGTAAATCGCGCCGGTCGCGTAGAACTTGCGGCCGTTGATGCGATAACCGTCACCGTCGCGGGTCAGGCTGGTGACGCGGTCGTGGGCCGTTTTGGTGCCCAGTTCCGCGAGGGCATTGCCGAAGCGCTGGCCGGAGAGCACTTCGGCGTACAGGCGTTTTTTCTGCTCTTCGCTGCCGTTCACACGCAGCACTTCGAGGGCGTAGAAATGGTTCTGCGGGATTTGCCCGAGCGAGCCGTCCGCCTGGGCAATCAACGCGATGACCTTGGCCAGGGTGACGTTGGAAACGCCAGCGCCGCCGTATTCTTTTGGCACGCTGATGCCCCAGAGGCCCGAGCGGGAAAACACTTCCAGCTCCGGGTGCGGCAGGCGACGTTCGCGGTCGCGCAGGGCGCTGTCACGCTTGAAATCTTCGGCCAGATCTGTAGCGACGATCAGGGCCTGCTCATCGCTGGTGATGACCGCGACGTGGTGAGAAAGAGTCATGTGTTTCTCCAGAGATCTGGTCAAAAGTGTTCTGGTCGTTAGATCCAGGAGTGGCGAGCGGGCAAGGTGCCGTTCAAGTGATAAATACCGACTGCGTGGTATTTCCAGCGAACGGGATCGTGCAGCGTGTGCACGCGAGCGTTGCGCCAATGACGGTCGAGGTTGAATTCGGCGAGGGTCGCGCGGCTGCCGGCCAGTTCGAAAAGTTTTTCGCTGGCGAGCAGGGAGATCTCGGTGGTCAGCACTTTGGCTTCAGCCACGGCGATCGAGGCGCGCGCGGCAGACTCGGCAGTGAGTGGCGCGGCGCTGACCTGATCGAGCACTTGCCCGGCCTTGCGCAGCAGCGCTTCGGCCGCGTGCAGTTCGATTTTCAGTTTGCCGATATCGGCGATGACGTAGAGGTCATCGCTGGCCCGTTCGACCTTGGCGTCGATCCACGGCCGGGCGCGGGTTTTCACGAACTCGATGGCGTCGTCGATGGCACCGCGGGCGATGCCGGCGTCGATGGCGGCTTGAATCAATTGCGACACGGCGCCTTGGATGTTCGGGCTGTCGTTGATCTTCCAGTTGTCCACCACCAGCTGGGCGTCGACCCGCACGTTGTTGAGCAAAATGGTGCCGCTGGCGGTTGTGCGCTGGCCGAAGCCCGACCAGTCATCAACGATGCGCAGACCTGGCGTACCGCGACGGACGAAGGCCAGCACTTGCTTGCCGTCGTCGTTCAGCGCCTTGACCGCCACCCAATGGGCGAACAGCGCGCCGGTGGAGTAAAACTTCTGCCCGCTGATGACAAAACCGTCGCCGTCGGCGGTGATTCGTGCCTTGAGTTCGAGGGTGTTTTTGGTGCCGCGTTCCGGCCCGGCATTGCCGATGCGCCAGCCTTCGAGCACGCTTTTGAACAGCTGTTTTTTCTGCGCCTCGGTGGCGCTGCCGAGCACCAGATTGAGGATGCCGAACTGGTTCTGCGGGATCTGTCCCAGTGCCGGGTCCGCCGCGGAAATGATCGCAAAGACCTCGGCCACTGTGACGAACGAAACCTGCGGGCCACCGTACTCGCGCGGGATGGCAATGCTGCCTAAACCGCTGCGGGTGAACTGTTCGATTTCCGACCATGGCAACTTGCGCTGCCGGTCACGTTTGGCTGCTTGCAGGCGGGCAACTTGCGCCAGCTCATGGGCGGCCTTGATGGCTTGTGCGTCGTTGCGCAAGACCTGCGCGGGCAACAACAACGGGGCGATGTCCAGATCACTCTGAACGATTGCATCTGCCAGACTGGACATCAGTGCCGCTCCTTGGCTGCACGCAATGCCCTGGCGATCTGCACTGGGGTGATTGTGTTCCGGACCATACCTACCTCACATCTCATGGAGTCGCCGCGATGGAGGCGGCGAACGAAAATCAAGAATGTCCGGTGGTCCGGTGTATATACCCTAAGCGTGTATAAAAATTAAATAAACTAACTTTTGGGAATATACATAGAAGGGCGTCTGTTCGTAGCGCAACACTTGCCTTGTAGCAGCTGCCGAGCCTGCGAGGCAGCGTTCGGCAGCGCAGCTGTCGCAAAACCAGCCAACTCGGTATTTCATAAGACCGCGTGCTCGGTTTTCACGACTGCTGCGCAGCCGAACGCAGCCTCGCAGGCTCGGCAGCTGCTACAGGGGATCTCAGGGTTTACGCGTTTCGGCGGCTTTCAATTCTTCTTTGAACGGCACTTTCAGATAGGGATTGTTGCAACCGATCTTGAGCCTGCGCGGCGGTGCCCAGCCGGAGTTGTTGCCCACGCGATCGAGGATGCAGTAAGTCACTTCCAGCCGAAGGTCTTCGCCCGCTTCGAGGATGATCGCCGGCGGCACCCAGACTTGAATCGGCTTATCCACCTCATCAGCCTTGAGCTGCGGCAAGTCCATGCGCACATCCCCCCAACGCAAGGTGATTTCATCGTCGACGGCCATGTTCAGGTATGGCTCGATGGTCAATGGCACGCCGCGCTTGATCTGGTTCGGATTGACCCCCTGGCGGCGAATGGTTTCGGGAATGCCCACCGGTGCCAGGTGCTCGTTGTCGTGACCGCACAGGGTGAGCGGCTGGCCGCCCGGACAATCGAGCTTGATCTGTACCCGCGTGGCAAGCGACAGCGCCGGCCCTTGTCCGACCTGCATGACGCGGTAGTGAATGCTTGAGGAGCCATTGGCGATGAAGCTTTGCGGCACACGCAGGCTGACGGCTTCGCCGACCTCATCGGCCGTGATCACGCGGGAGGCGACGTAGCAGTTGTCCCAGAACAGTTCGATCAGGTCGCCTTCGTCCATGCCAGGGTAGGGCGCCACGTCGATCAGCAGATGGGCCGCCGACGTGACATTGATGCAGGTCTTGTGGGATTGCGCCAGGGTAGGGGCCGCAAGTCCGGATTTATTCGAGGTGCTTGTCATGGGGTTCTCCTTGAAGCCTTGCAGCGAAGTCCGTTTCTGAAAGATCGAAAGGCGTGTATTACCGAGCAACAAAGTTGTTCACTATTTAAAAGTTTTAATAATGATCTGGGACGTTGATCGACGCCTGTTGGAGACTAGATAAGAGTGCGCTTGAATAGGTGTCAATAGAGGCGGCTAGTTAAGTAGTGTATTCAGTGTTATTCAGAAAAATCCTACGCTATGAAGTTAAGAAGCTGCACCGCTCCGTCGAATTTGGCAGCGCATTTATCGATTTTCAGGCGTAGGCGGCGGCGACCGTGTGCTGGGGAGGGCCATGGGTTTTGCGGATTTTAGGCGAGTTAAATCTGTTTCAGGACATATATATGTACCGCATGCGGGCATAAAAATTAATCTATTGTTCGAGTCAGCAAGAAGAGAGTTTTGTGGCGGGGATAGTTGTCACTTCCGTCCATGGAAGTTAACAAATGATGAAGCGGTATTAGTGGTGAGCGTTATTCAGAAACTTGCTGAGGAACTGCTTCGTCCGCTCTTCTTTCGGATTGGCAAACAGCGCCTTGGCGTCGCCCTGTTCCACGATCACACCCTTGTCGAAAAACACCACGCGATTCGCCACGTCCCGGGCAAAGCCCATTTCGTGGGTGACGATGACCATGGTGCGCTTCTCCTCGGCCAGGCTGCGGATGGTCGCCAGCACTTCACCCACCAGCTCCGGATCGAGCGCAGAAGTGGGTTCATCGAACAGAATCACTTCCGGCTCCATCGCCAGCGCACGGGCAATCGCCACGCGCTGTTGCTGGCCTCCTGAGAGGCGTCGCGGGTAAGCATCTTCCTTGCCCGCCAGGCCGACCCTGGCCAACAGCTTTTTACCCAGGGCAACGGCGTCGGCGTGCGGGATCTTCTTCACGATGATCGGGCCTTCGATGACGTTTTCCAGGGCGGTGCGATGAGGGAACAGGTTGAAGTTCTGAAACACGAAGCCGACGTGCTGACGCAAGCGTCGCACCAGGCTTTGCTGCTGGTTCAACGGGCGGCTGCCATCGATCTCGATGTCACCGACCTTGATCCGGCCGCTGGTGGGTTCTTCGAGAAAATTCAGGCAGCGCAAGAACGTGGTTTTTCCCGAACCGCTAGGCCCGATGATCGCGACGACCTCACCTTCCTTCACTTGCAGATCGATGCCGTTGAGCACGACTTGACCCTTGAACTGCTTTGTCAGTTTTTCCACGACAATCATGGGGTCAGGACTCCTGGTCGTGCCGATTGACCCGCTCTTCCAACTTGTTCTGCAGGTGCGAGAGCACCGTGGCCAGAATCCAGTAGATCAGCGCGGCGGCAAGGTACATGGTGAACACTTCGAAGGTGCGTGCTGTGATCAGCTGCGCCTGGCGGAACAGCTCCGGCACCTGGATGGTGGCGGCCAGCGCGGTGTCCTTGACCAGCGAAATGAAGCTGTTGCCCAGCGGCGGCAATGCGGTGCGCATCGCTTGCGGAATGATGGCCCGGCGCAGGGTCTGCGCACGGGTCATGCCGATGCTGGCGGCAGCTTCCCACTGACCGCGCTCGATGGAGCTGATCGCCGAACGCAGGATTTCACAGGCGTAAGCGGCCATGTTCAGCGAGAAGCCGATCAGGGCCGCCGGCAGCGGATCGAGTTCCATGCCCAATTGCGGCAAGCCGTAATAGATCACGAACAGTTGCACCAGCAACGGCGTGCCGCGAAAGAACGACACGTAGATGCGGGCGATCCAGCTCACCAGCTTGAAGCGCGACAGGCGCATCAGTGCCAGGCCGAAGCCCAGCATGAGGCCGAAGAACATCCCGCCCAGGCTCAAGATGACCGTGAAGTAGGCCCCCTTGAGCAGGAAGGGCAGGGAGTCCAGTGCGAGTTGGAAAGCTTCTTCCATTATTGAGTGACGTCAGCGCTGAAGTATTTTTCCGAAAGCTTTTTCAGCGTACCGTCGGCACGCAGCTTCTCGATGGCTTTGTTCACCGCAGCCAGCAACTCAGGCTCGCCTTTGCGCAGGGCAATACCGGCTTCCTGACGGGAGAACGCTTCGCCGGCGGCGGTAGTGTCCTTGGCCTTTTTAGCGTATTCGAGCGCGGCGAGGCGATCGATCAGAATGGCGTCGATGCGGCCGACACGCAGATCCTGGAACTTGGTCGGATCATCGTCATAGGTCTTGATGATGGCTTTTGGTTGATTGTCCTTGAGCCACTGCTCGTAGTTGGTGCCCAGGCCTACACCGACTTTTTTTCCGGCCAGATCGGCGGCAGACTTGATGTTCAGCTCCGCAGCCTTCTTGGTCAGAACCAGCGCCTGAATCCCGGAAACGGTGTACGGCTCGGAGAAGTCATATTTCTTCTTGCGCTCTTCAGAGATGGTCACCTGGTTGATCACTGCGTCCAGACGCTTGGATTCCAGTGCCGCGAGGATGCCGTCCCATTTGGTCGGTTGCAGTTTGACCTTCACGCCCAGCTCTTTGGCCAGGGCTTCGGAGAACTCGACTTCGAAACCGGCCAGTTTGCCGTCGGCGTCGACGAAGCTGAACGGCGGGTAGGTGCCTTCCAGACCGACGTTGATCACGCCTGCGTCTTTGATTTTTTGCAGCTGCTCACCGGCAACCGCTTGCCCCAGCAGGCCGGCGCTCAGCGCCAGGCCCAGCGAACCGACCAGCAGATTTCGACGTAGTGCGGAAAAATTCATGACAAGCCCCTGTGTTTTCTTATGAAGACGCTTTTAGGAATGTTGGCAAAATCGGGATTTGGACGACTGCAATATCCTGCCCTAAAGCAGCGTATGCGTCTCGCTGCAAATTCGCCTGCGGCGTGACTATATGATGGCGGATTTAGATAAGAAAATAATGAATATTGAGTTTGTTATTCATTTATTGCATATGAAACTCACGCAATCCCCTGTGGCGAGGGAGCTTGCTCCCGTTCGACTGCGCAGCAGTCGCAAACGCAGTCTCCGCGTACAACTGAGAAACCGTGGTGCAGGTCTTGGGGATGCTGCGCACCCCAACGGGAGCAAGCTCCCTCGCCACGGAATACTTCAACTGGTCAGCGAATCTTTGTAGGCGAACAACGCCGGCGCCCCGCCCGTGTGCAGGAAGATGATCGGGCCCTCGTTAAAGCGCTGACGACCGATGCCATCAAGCAACCCGGCCATGGCTTTCCCGGTGTAAACCGGATCCAGCAACAACCCTTCCTGACTCGCCAACAGCTTCACCGCCGCCAGTGTCCCGGCATTCGGCTCGCCATAACGCGGGCCGAAATATTCGTCCCACAACTCGACCTTGAAACTCGCCGGCAGGCTCACGCCCAGCAACTCGGCAGTGCGCTCGGCCAGGCCCTGGACTTTCGGCCGCTGATCTTCATCGCTACGGGAAACCGTGACACCAATCACTGGCAAATCCGGCAGTGCTTCACTCAGTGCCAGCGCCAGACCACTGTGGGTCCCGGCACTGCCCGAGGCCAGGACCACGGCGGCGAATTCCAGGCCGGTGTCCTTGATCTGTTCCGCCAGTTCCAGCCCTGCGCGCACATAACCCAAAGCGCCCAGTGCGTTGGAGCCACCAATCGGCACCAGATACGGCTTCTTGCCGTTATTGCGCAGACGATCGGCCAGGGCCTGCAATTGCTCGTCGGCGTTGTCGAGGTTTTCCACCAGCTCGACCTTGGCATCGAACAGGTCCAGCAGCAGCCGATTGCCGTTGCCGAGATAGTTGGCGTCGTCGGTGCCCAACGGGTTTTCCAGCAGTGCGATGCAGCTCAGGCCAAGCTTGGCAGCAATGGCGGCGGTCTGGCGCACGTGGTTGGACTGAAGCGCGCCAGCGGTGATCAATGTGTCGGCGCCCTGGGCCAGGGCATCGGCCGCCAGGTATTCAAGTTTGCGTAGCTTGTTGCCGCCCATGGCCAGCGGTGTCAGGTCATCGCGTTTGACGTACAGATCGCGACCGAGCCAGGTCGACAGGCGTTCGAGTTTTTCCAGAGCGGTAGGGTGGCCGAGGAGGTCGAGGCGGTTAAAGCGGGCAAGCTGTTGTTTGATCATGGGTCCGTACTGGCCAAGGGAGATGTCAGGACTATAGGCACGCCTATATGCGTGGGCAACCGCCAATCTTATATATCCAAAAGTGCTGAACACAGCACTATTGGTTCTTAATTCGGCTTCCGGACCTTGCCGTAAAGTAACTGTCGATAGCGCGGCCAGACAGTCCGGCCGCCCGTGAGGAGTTTTTACCGTGAGCGAGCGTTCCAGCCATTGGCAATTGCAGACCATCGTCAGCCAACTGCGTACGGCGCGCGATCAGTGGCGTGCGCAAAACGGCCGTGCCAGCGGTGAGCAGGGCGGTCGCGAATTGCCTTCCCGGGCCGCCATGGCGGAGATTCTTGAAGCGCTGTGCGGTGCGCTGTTCCCGATGCGATTAGGGCCGGTGGATTTGCGTGAGGAGAGTGAAGACTTCTACGTTGGCCACACGCTGGATGTCGCGTTGAACGCGTTGCTGGCGCAGGCCCGACTCGAACTGCGATACGCCGCTCGCCACAGTGCCGAGGCCGACACCGAAGTCGAGGCCAAGACCATTGCGATCATTCAGGACTTCGCCCTCGCGTTGCCGGGGCTGCGCAGCTTGCTGGACACCGATGTGCTGGCGGCTTATCACGGCGACCCGGCGGCCCGTAGCGTCGATGAAGTGTTGCTGTGCTATCCGGGGATTCTGGCGGTGATTCACCATCGTCTGGCGCACCATTTGTACCGCGCCGGGTTGCCGCTGCTGGCGCGGATCAGCGCAGAGATTGCCCACTCGGCCACCGGTATCGACATCCATCCGGGCGCGCAGATCGGTCGCAGCTTCTTCATCGATCACGGGACCGGTGTGGTCATCGGCGAGACGGCAATCATTGGTGAGCGCGTGCGGATTTATCAGGCCGTGACCTTGGGCGCCAAGCGTTTCCCGTCGGATGAGGACGGCCAGTTGCAGAAGGGCCATCCGCGGCATCCGATTGTCGAGGATGATGTGGTGATCTATGCCGGCGCGACGATTCTGGGGCGGATTACTATCGGCAAGGGTTCGACCATTGGCGGCAATGTCTGGCTGACCCGCACCGTGCCGCCGGGTTGCAACCTGACGCAGGCGAATCTGCAACATGATGATGGGACGCAGAAGTAAGGGCCGGAATATTGGTTGACTGGACTGGCCTCTTCGCGGGCAAGCCTCGCTCCTACGGGTTTTGTGTCGAACGACAAATTTGTGAGCTACACAAAACCTGTGGGAGCGGGCTTGCCCGCGAATGGTTTCAAGACGAACCGAAATACTGGCATTTAGCTAATTTCCCGCTGAACGAATCCTCCAAATCCCCCGTCATACCCATCCTTGAGCTAGCGTACAGAACGTACCGCCGAGCCCTGCGATTAGTCCTTAGCACCCTATTCATGTTTAACTTGAACGCTCATTCAAGTTAAACCGCCGGTTTGCTGCCCGTTCACAACAGGAGGCTTGCCTTGCCGAGTCCGTTACTGATTGCCCTGTTTCACCCCTTCGAGGTGCACCTTCCATGAGTGCATCGTCCCTCCCTCCAAGCGGCCAGGTCCGCATGAGTCCGCCGGTGTTTTACTTCGCGGCGACTTTCATCCTGCTGTTCGGCATCGTTGTCATCGCCATGCCTGAACAGGCCGGCGCCTGGCTGCTGGAAGCGCAAAACTGGGCGGCCAACACGGTCGGCTGGTATTACATGCTCGCGATGACGCTGTATCTGGTCTTCGTGGTGGTCACCGCCTTGTCCGGCTACGGCAAGATCAAGCTCGGTGCCGACCACGACGAACCCGAATTCAGTTACCTGTCCTGGGCCGGCATGCTGTTCGCCGCCGGGATCAGCATCACGCTGTTCTTCTTCTGTGTGTCCGAACCGCTGACCCACTTGGCGCAACCGCCCCAAGGCGAGGCCGGCACGGCGGATGCGGCGCGGCAGGCGATGCAGATTCTGTTTCTGCACTGGGGCTTGCACGGCTGGGGCGTGTTCGCTTTTGTCGGCATGGCGCTGGCGTACTTTGCCTATCGACACAACCTGCCGCTGGCCCTGCGTTCGGCGCTCTATCCGCTGATCGGCAAGCGCATCAACGGCCCGATCGGATATGCGGTGGACGGCTTCGGCATCATCGCCACCGTGTTCGGCCTCGGCGCCGACATGGGCTTCGGGGTGTTGCACCTCAACTCGGGCCTGGACTATCTGTTCGGCATCGCTCACACCCAGTGGATTCAGGTCGGCCTGATCACGCTGATGATGGGCGCGGCGATCATCGTTGCGGTGTCCGGCGTCGACAAGGGCGTGCGGGTGATGTCCGACATCAACATGCTGCTGGCCTGTGCACTGCTGCTGTTCGTGTTGTTCGCTGGCCCGACTCAGCACCTGCTCAACACTCTGATTCAGAACATCGGCGACTACCTCGGCGCCTTGCCGATGAAGAGTTTCGACCTGTACGCCTACGACAAGCCTAGCGACTGGCTGGGCGGCTGGACCGTGTTCTATTGGGCCTGGTGGATTGCGTGGTCGCCGTTCGTGGGTCTGTTCATCGCGCGGATTTCCCGTGGCCGGACCATCCGCGAATTCGTCTTCGGCGTGCTGCTGATTCCGCTCGGTTTCACCCTGGCGTGGATGTCGATCTTCGGCAACAGCGCCATCGACCAGGTGCTCAACCACGGCATGACCGCGCTCGGCATGTCGGCCGTCGACAACCCGTCGATGACCCTCTACCTGCTGCTGGAAACCTATCCGTGGAGCAAAACCGTGATTGCGGTCACGGTGTTCATCAGCTTCGTGTTCTTCGTCACCTCGGCCGACTCCGGCACCGTGGTGCTGTCGACGCTGTCCGCCAAGGGCGGTAATCCGGATGAAGACGGGCCGAAATGGCTGCGGGTGTTCTGGGGCGCCATGACCGCGCTGGTAACCAGTGCGCTGCTGTTCTCCGGCAGCATCGATGCGCTGAAGTCAGCGGTGGTGCTGACCTCGTTGCCGTTCTCGATGATTTTGCTGCTGATGATGTGGGGGCTGCACAAGGCGTTCTACCTGGAGTCGCAGAAACAGATCGCACAGCTGCATTCCCTGGCACCGGTGTCCGGTTCGCGGCGTGGCGGTTGGCGTCAGCGCTTGACTCAGGCCGTGCACTTCCCGTCTCGCGATGAGGTTTATCGATTCCTCGATACGACGGTGCGCCCGGCGATTGAAGAGGTGAGTGCGGTGTTCGTCGAGAAGGGTTTGAACGTGGTCACTCAGCCGGACCCGGCCAACGACAACGTCAGCCTGGAAATCGGTCACGGCGAGGAGCATCCCTTTATCTATCAGGTGCAGATGCGTGGTTACTTCACGCCATCGTTTGCCCGGGGTGGCATGGGTTCCAAGGAACTCAACAACCGTCGTTACTACCGGGCCGAGGTGCATTTGAGCGAGGGCAGTCAGGACTACGATCTGGTGGGTTACACCAAGGAACAGATCATCAACGACATCCTTGATCAGTACGAACGGCACCTGCAGTTCTTGCATCTGGTGCGTTGATCGCCGGGGCGGTGGTGCTCATGTTTCAGTGCTCAGCACCATGAACAGCACCATCGCCGCCACGGGTACACCGAACACCGCGCTGCCGACTGCCAGTTCCGTGCTCAACGGCTGGCCGGCATGCACCATGCCGACTGCGCCGTTGATCAGCGTCAGTGCCAGCCACAGCACCACAAAACTATAGGCCAGGGTCTGGCGGCTGAAGCCGATTTTCTCGCCGATGAACAGCATCAGCGCCAGCAGGATCAGGCCGAAGGTGATGATGATCGTGGTGTGCATGATGCATTCCGTCCTTTAGATGTGTGCTGCCCTTTAGATCGCCTTCGCGGGCAAGCCCGCTCCCACAGGGATCGTCAGTGAACATAATGCTTGTGTTTACCGGCGTCCCCTGTGGGAGCGAGGCTTGCCCGCGAAGGCGTCTGGCCTGCCTGCAAACCAGCTTAAACCAATCCACCATTAGCCCGCAGAATCTGTCCATTGACCCAAGCCGAATCCGATCACCGCGCCGATGCCGCGGGGGGCGCCGGTCACGAGGGCAACTTTCGAAGTTTGAGGGGTCATGGCGGTGATTCCTACTGTCCATCAGCGAGGCCGACCGCTTTGTCGACCTGATCGCAGAAGGCGTCGACTGCGTCCTGCGCGCCGGCACCTTGAGTGATTCGGCGCTGATCGGAAAACGCATCGCCAACCTGCGCCAGATTACCTGCAAGAAGTCCTCATCGACATGCCGCCACCGTCAATGCCGGTCTCGGTGCTGTACCCCCCCAACCGACACATGTCGCCACGAGTTCGGGTGTTTGTGGATTGGCTGGGGGAGGTGTTTGCGAATGCACGGTAGCCGCTGGTCCGGGAGCAAAATCCGGTTGCACCAGAACCGCTAATATTTATCGGAGTGTGTATGGTGTGTATTAAAAATACGTTCGTCGCGTAGTGTGCGCAGCAGAAGCTGCCCACAAGGACGAAGCTGATGCGAAGTCGAGAAATGATCAGGATGATCGAGGACGATGGTTGGTATCTGGTAGCCGTGAAGGGCAGTCACCATCAGTACAAGCATCCGGGCAAGCCTGGAGGGTGACGATAAAACACCCTGACTCGGATCTTCCAAAAGGGACGATCAATAGCATATTGAAACAGGCGGGTCTGAAATGAGGCCCGAGATCGGAAACGAGAGCCTCGAAGAGGCCACATCACAGGAAGGGCTCGCCGAAATGAAATTCCCGGTCGTTCTGCACAAGGATGCCGACTCAGACTACGGAGTGATTATCCCGGACGTACCGGGTTGCATCTCCGCAGGCGCTACTGTGGCGCAGGCATTTGAAAACGTAAAAGAGGCGTTGTCATTGCACTATGAAGGTCTGGTCGCCGATGGCGATCCGCTTCCGCAAATACGCGAAATCGATGCTCACCTTGATAACCCCGATTACGCTGGTGGCGTGTGGGGTGTGGTCGAGTTTGATATCACGCCGTACTTCGGTAAATCAGTGCGTTTCAACGCCACATTGCCAGAGCAATTGCTTGAGCGTATCGATCAGACGGTCAGGCGGGACCAGCGCTACAGTTCAAGGTCAGGCTTTTTGGCGGCTGCCGCGCTACGTGAGTTGTCGGCTTAAACGTTGAAGGATCAAAAATCTGTGAAACGTTTCAGCATTTTCTCGAGTCCGAGGTTTATCGGCTTTTGTCTGGGCGTATGCTGGGCAACTTGCGAAGCAGTCGATACCAACTTCAAAGACAGACAAGAGAGGATTCGATGACTTACACCGCTGCCGAAAACCGCTACGACTCTATCCCTTACCGCCGCGTGGGCCGCAGCGGTCTGGTGCTGCCGGCGCTGTCCCTGGGCTTGTGGCACAACTTTGGCGACAGCACGCCGATCGACACTCAGCGCTCGCTGTTGCGCACCGCTTTCGACCTGGGCATCAACCACTTCGACCTGGCCAACAACTATGGCCCGCCGTACGGCAGTGCCGAGATCAACTTCGGTCGTTTGCTGCGTGAAGACTTCAAGCAGTACCGCGACGAGCTGATCATCTCGAGCAAGGCCGGTTGGGACATGTGGCCCGGTCCTTACGGCCAGGGCGGCGGTTCGCGCAAATACGTGCTGGCCAGCCTCGACCAGAGCCTGCAACGTCTGGGCCTAGACTACGTGGACATCTTTTATTCCCATCGCTTCGACCCGGACACCCCACTGGAAGAAACCGCCAGTGCACTGGCCACCGCCGTGCAGCAGGGCAAGGCGTTGTACATCGGTATCTCGTCGTATTCCGGGGTGAAAACCCGTGAGATGGCGGCGCTGTTGAAAGAGTGGAAAGTGCCGTTGCTGATTCACCAACCGGCGTACAACCTGCTCAATCGCTGGGTGGAAAAGGACCTGCTGGATGTCACCGACGAACTTGGCACCGGTGTGATTGCATTCACGCCGCTGGCGCAGGGCTTGTTGACCGACAAATACCTCAATGGCATTCCGAAGGATGCTCGGGTCAACCGTCCGGGTGGTGGTTCGTTGCAGGAATCTCATCTGTCCGAAGCCAACATCGCCCATGTGCGTGGGCTCAACGAAATCGCCAAGCGTCGCGGTCAGAGCCTGGCGCAACTGGCGCTGGCGTGGACGCTGCGCGATCCGCGCGTGACTTCGGCGCTGATCGGCGCGAGCCGGCCGGAGCAGATTATCGAGAACGTCGGGGCGTTGAAGAATTTGAGCTTTAGTGCTGAGGAGCTGGCGGAGATTGATCGGTTTGCCCAAGAGGGTGGGATCAATCTTTGGGAGAAGCCTTCGACGGCTGAATAAGTGTTCGGCGCCGGGTCTTCCGGCGCCTGTCATGTCGCCTTCGCGAGCAAGCCCGCTCCCACAGGGGAACGCATTCCCAATGTAGGAGCGGGCTTGCTCGCGAAGGGGCCAGACCAGTCAATAAAGAAATCAGCGTTCAGTTAAAAAACGGCACATCCCCCAACACCGTAGCCCGCTGCATCACCCGCCGTGCCGGCCGGTAATCGTCCACGGCGTAATGCTGTGTCACACGGTTATCCCAGAACGCCACATCGTCTTTCTGCCAACGCCAGCGGATCGTAAATTCTGGCCGCGTTGCGTGAGCAAACAGAAACTTCAGAATCGTTTCACTCTCGGTTTCCGACAGCTCATTGATCTTCGATGTGAAGCCTTCATTGACGAATAACGACCGACGCCCGCTCACCGGATGCGTGCGAATCACCGGGTGCGAAAGCGGTGGATTCTTGCGGCGCGCTTCTTCCCACTGAGCCAATGCTTCAGGCGTGTTGCCATAACGCTCCAGCGGGAACGAGCGAGTGAAATCGTGAGTGGCGGTCAGCCCTTCGAGCAAGCTTTTCAGCGGCGCCGACAACGCTTCATACGCCGCAATGCCGCTGGCCCACAACGTGTCGCCACCAAACTCCGGCAACAGCTTGGCACTCAGCACCGCGCCCATGGCCGGGGTCGGCAGGAAGGTCACGTCGGTGTGCCAGATCGCGTTGTCGCGCACGTCGGTGACGGCGGTGTCGAGGATCAACACTTCGGGCTGTTCCGGCACGTTCGGGTAGATAGGGTGGATGTGCAGATCGCCAAAGTTTGCGGCGAATCGTGCCTGCTGCTGAGGTGTGATCGGCTGGTCGCGGAAGAACAATACTTGATGCTTGAGCAGCGCTTGCTCGATGGCATCGCGCTGTTCCTGATTCAGCGGCTGGCTCACGTCGATGCCGCTGATTTGCGCGCCGAGGGCGTAGCTGAGGGGAACGATGGTCAGGTTACTCATGGTCTTTCTCTTCAATCCAGGGTGCCGAGCTGTCGGCATGGTCAATGACAAATCTTTAGTGAGCCTGGCCGTGCCACGGCACCAGTTTGCGCTGCAGGGCGCGCAGGCCCATTTCCATGGCGAAGGCGATCAGCGCGATGACCAGAATCCCCAGCACCACCACATCGGTGACCAGGAACTGCGCGGCCGACTGCACCATGAAGCCCAAACCGCTGGTGGCGGCAATCAGTTCGGCGGCGACCAGTGTCGACCAACCCACACCCAGACCGATACGCACGCCAGTCAAAATATCCGGCAAGGCACTCGGCAGAATCACATGGCGAATCAACTGCGCCCGGGTCGCGCCCAACGATTGCGCGGCGCGCAATTTGGCCGGGTCGACGGTACGCACGCCGGTCGCGGTAGCGATGGCAATCGGGGCGAAGATCGCGAGGTAGATCAGCAAGACTTTCGACAGCTCACCGATGCCGCACCAGATCACGATCAGCGGCAGATAAGCCAGCGGTGGAATAGGGCGGTAGAACTCGATCAGCGGATCGAGAACGCCGCGCGCGATGCGGTTGTGGCCGATGGCGATGCCGACGGGCACTGCGGTCAGCACGGCAAAGCCAAGGCCCAGACCGATACGGCTGAGACTCGCGCCCAAGTGCTGCCACAACGTGGAATCCATGTAGCCGGTGGTCACCAGTAGCCAGCCTTTTTGCAGCACGGCGGACGGTGGCGGCAGGAACAGCGGTTCGATCATTCCAGTGGCGGTGACGGCCCACCAAATGACAACGAGCGCCACCAGCGTCAGCAAGCTGATCCACCGAGTGCTGAGGCTGCGTCGCACCGGAATGGCTGCGGACCCTGGTTTCACCGCAACGGTAGGAATTTCATAGCTGCTCATGCGCGCTCCTTCCGCTGGGCGGTACTGCGTTGGGAGAACACTTTGGCGAGCACGTGTTCGCGGGTTTCGATGAAGCGCGGGTCGGACTTGATCGAGCGAGCCGACTCACCGGCCGCGTAACGCTGACCGAAATCCAGGCTCAGGCGCTCAACGATTTGCCCAGGATTCGGCGCCAGCAGAATCAAATCCGTGGCGAGGAACACCGCTTCTTCGATGTCGTGGGTAATCAGGAATACCGGTTTGGCGGTGCGCTGCCAGACTTGTAGCAGCAGCTCCTGCATCTGTTCGCGGGTGAAGGCATCGAGGGCGCCGAAGGGTTCATCCATCAGCAACACGCGCGGGTCGGCGGCGAGGGCTCGAGCCAAACCGACACGCTGTTTCTGACCACCCGAGAGCTGCCAGATGCGGCGATTTTCGAAGCCGGAAAGGTCCACCAGCGCGAGCATTTCCCGAGCACGGATTTCGCGTTTTTCTCGGCTAACCCCCGCCAGTTCCAGACCGAAACCGACGTTGGTCAATACGTCCTGCCAAGGCAGCAGGGCGTCATCCTGGAACACCACGCCGCGCTCGGCACTCGGGCCTTTGACCGGCACGCCATCGAGGGTGATGCGCCCGGCACTGGGCTCGACGAAACCGGCAATCAGGTTCAACAGCGAAGTCTTGCCACTGCCGGACGGGCCGAGGGCCACCAGCAATTGCTGGGGCCCCAGGCTCAGGGAAATATCCGCCAGTACCGGTTCGGCGGCGCCGGGGTACTGTGCGCTGATGCGCTCCAGCTGTAGCAAAGCCATCGCGGTTAACTCCCGATTAGTTGGTGATGTACTTGGCGCTGACGTACGGCGCGTAGTCCGGCAGCACAGCCTCGACCTTGCCTTGTTCCTTGAGGAACACAGCGGTGTCGGTGATGGCCTTGGTGGTCGGCGCGCCGAGGGTGATCACTTGATCCGCCGCCAGCGGGAAGACGTTGCCTTGCAGCAGCAACGGAATGTCGCTGGCTTTGGCGCCGGAGAGTTTCATCAGTTTGTCGACGTTGGATTGGTTGGCGAGCCAGGCTTCCGGGTCTTTGCGGTAATCGGCGTAGGCGTCGAGGGTCACTTTGGCGAATGCGGTGACGATTTCCGGGTGCTTCTCGGCGAAGTCTTTACGCACGATCCAGGCATCGAAGGTCGGCGCGCCGAACTTGGCCAATTCGCCGGAGGTGATCAGCACCTTGCCGTTTTCCTTGGCGACGCCGAGTGCTGGGTCCCACACGTAAGTGGCGTCGATGTCACCGCGTTTCCATGCGGCGATGATGGCGGGCGGAGCGAGGTTGAGTACGGTGACTTTCGACGGGTCGATGTTCCAGTGCTTCAGCGCCGCCAGCAGGCTGTAGTGACCGGTGGAAACGAATGGCACGGCGATTTTTTTGCCGATCAGGTCCTGCGGGGTTTTGATCCCGGAACCGTCGCGGGCGACCAGGGCTTCGGCGGCGCCGATCTGGGTGGCGATGAGGAAGGTTTCGACCGGGACTTTGCGGGTGATGGCCGCCGTTAGCGGGCTGGAACCGAGGTAGCCGATCTGTACGTCGCCGGAAGCGATGGCGGCGATGATATCGGCGCCATTGTCGAATTTGCGCCAGTCGATTTTGGCGTTGGTGGCTTTTTCGTAAGCGCCGTCGGCCTGGGCGACTTTCGCCGGGTCTACGGTGGTCTGGTAGGCGACGGTGACGTCAGCCGCCTGGGCAAAGAAACTCGCCGCAGCCAGAGACGCGGCCGCCAGGAGGCGAAGGGGGAAAGTCAGTTTCATTGAGAAGCTCCTTGTCAGGCGACCGAGAGTCGGCGTGAAAAGGAGACTAAATGATATAAGAATCCTAAAATAAATAACTTTTTAGAATGAGCTTATGAGCGGAAAATTCTAAGGCCCGTTACTGTGGATTGCTTTTGTGGCGAGGGGATTTATCCCCGTTGGGCTGCGAAGCGGCCCCAAAACCTTCAATCGCGGTGCATCAGTAAAACCGAATCGAATAGCTTGCGACTGCTTCGCAGCCGAACGGGGATAAATCCCCTCGCCACAGAAAACCCTGTTACCAGAGAGATTGCAGATTAGTTGCTGATCGCCAGAATGCTCGCCTGGTACGACCCGACAAACACATCGAAATCGCCGACTTCGTTCTGCTCCAGCTCCACTTGCTCAGCCAGAGAGGAACGGGCGCGTTCTTCAAACTTCGCCTGGTCTTCGCTATTCAACGGCTCGCTGCGGAAAAACTCCGCATGCGCCTGGCTTTGGCGCAGGGAGAATTGAGCAAAGCTCTCCTTGTGCTCCGCCATCGCCGCCAGCACTTGGGCCGATGGCGTCAGGGACGAGTCCTTGACCTTGGCCAGTTGCGCATCCAATGCCTTGCTGTGGGCATCGCCGCCATGGCTCTGATCCAGCAACGCTGCCAAAGGCGCAATCTTCTCCAGCAATTCGCCGGCCCATTCCTTCAGGTCGACCGGTTGACCGTCGCGCTGCAATTGCAGGCCCGGACGACGACCTTCCTTGACCACGCTGAGGAAGTTCGAGGTCGCGTTGCCGCACGAAGTATTGGTCAGCAGCGGGCTGTCGTTCAGCGCGCAATACAGCAGGAACGCGTCGAGGAAGCGCGACTCGGTGAGGTCGATGCCCATCGGCAGGAACGGGTTGATGTCCAGGCAACGCACTTCGACGTACTGAATGCCACGGGCCACCAGTGCCTGGATCGGCCGCTCGCCGGTGTAGGTCACGCGTTTCGGGCGGATGTTGGAGTAGTACTCGTTTTCAATCTGCAGGATGTTGGTGTTGAGCTGAACCCACTCACCGTCCTGATGCGTGCCGATTTCGACGTAGGGCGCATACGGCGTGGCGACCGCTTTGCGCAGGCTGTCGGTGTAGCTGGCCAAATCGTTGTAGCACGGCGTCAGGCCGGCCTGGGCGTTGCTCTGGTAACCCAGGTCACTCATGCGCAGGCTGGTGGCGTACGGCAAATACAACGTGTCCGGGTCCAGTTGTTCCAACTGGTGCGAACGACCGCGCAGGAAACCGGCGTCCAGCGCCGGCGAAGCACCGAACAGGTACATCAGCAGCCAGCTGTAGCGGCGGAAGTTGCGGATCAGCGCGATGTAGGCCGACGATTGATAGTCGCGGTCGGTGCCGACAAAGCCTTCAGTCTCGCTCAGCAGCGGCCAGAGCTTCTCGGGCAGGGAAAAGTTGTAGTGAATCCCGGCAATGCACTGCATGGTCTTGCCGTACCGCAGGGCCAGGCCCTTGCGGTAGACGTACTTGAGCTGACCGATGTTGGACGTGCCGTAATAGGCGATCGGGATGTCTTCCTCGGCCGGCAACGGGCACGGCATCGATGGGCTCCACAGAAACTCGTTGCCGAGCTTGCTGTAGGCAAAGCGGTGGATCTTGTCCAGGCTCGCCAGCGTATCGGCCGGGTCTGGCAGGGCCGGGGTAATGAATTCCAGCAGCGACTCGGAATAGTCGGTGGTGATTTGTTCATTGGTCAGCGCGGAACCCAATTCTTCCGGGTGCGGCGTTTGCGCCAGGCGACCTTCGCCGGTCACGCGCAGGCATTCACGTTCGATGCCGTGAAGGCACTGTTCGAGCAGAGAGAGGTTAGCGCGCTCGCCGAGCAGAGCCAGGCGGCGGTTGAGAAGTTCGCTCAAGTTGGATTCCTTCACGCGTCAGTCGCCCCAATATGGGGGTGGGCAAGACGGTCTACAAGGGTGAAGTTAAAACTGGCGTTTTCGCCTGGTTTTTGAGCCTGACAGGCCATTTGCCGATTATTCAAGAACTGCACGTTCCCTGTGGGAGCGGGCTTGCCCGCGATGAGGGAGTGTCAGTCACCGTTTACATCGTCTGACACACCGCCATCGCGGGCAAGCCCGCTCCCACAGGTTCTTTGCGCTGAAATTAACTCAAATGGGTGACATCTAGCTACAGGACAGCGAACGTGCCTTGTGCTTTTGCGACGAGTTTGTCGCCTTGCATCACGTCAGCTTCGACCACCAGCGTGCGACGGCCCGGGTGAATCACCCGCGCCGTACACATCACTTCACCGTCCGAAACGGCGCGAATGTAGTTGATCTTGCATTCGATGGTCGCGCTCTGCTGGTCAAAGCCGTGGGTGCTGGAACAGGCCAGCCCCATGGCAATGTCCACCAGACTGAACAAGGCCCCGCCGTGCAGCTTGCCGCCGCGATTGCGCAGTTCTGGCTCAAGCGCCAGGGCGACTTGCGCCACCCCGGTTTCCAGGCTGTGCAAGCGACACCCCAGCAGCTTGAAAAACGCGCTTTCGGTCAGGCCGGCGGGAACCTCCATCAACGCTTCTTCAACTGCTTGGCGTTGGCGAACAGCGAAGCCATGGCGTTGTTGGCCGGGGCCGCCGCCGTGGTTTCCTTGCGCGGTGCGTTGTTCTGGGACTGGCGTGGAGCCGACCCCGGACGTGCACCACGGGCACCGTCGATTTTCTCGCCCGGGGTGTCGCTCATGCGCATCGACAGACCCACGCGTTTACGCGGGATATCGACTTCCATGACCTTCACTTTCACCACGTCACCAGCCTTCACCGCTTCACGCGGATCCTTGATGAACTTCTCCGAAAGCGCGGAGATGTGCACCAAACCGTCCTGATGCACGCCAATATCAACAAACGCGCCGAAGTTGGTCACGTTAGTCACGACGCCTTCGAGGATCATGCCCAGTTGCAGATCCTTCAAGTCTTCGACGCCTTCCTGGAACTCGGCAGTCTTGAACTCGGGACGCGGGTCGCGACCGGGTTTTTCCAGCTCTTGCAGGATGTCGGTGACCGTTGGCAGACCGAAAGTCTCGTCGGTGTACTTCTTCGGATCGAGGCGCTTGAGGAAGCTCGCGTCGCCGATCAGCGAACGAATGTCTCGGTCGGTTTCAGCGGCGATGCGCTGCACCAGCGGATAGGCTTCCGGGTGAACCGCCGACGAATCCAGCGGGTTGTCGCCGTTCATGACACGAAGGAAACCGGCGGCCTGTTCGAAGGTTTTTTCACCCAGGCGTGCGACTTTCTTCAACGCGGCGCGGGTTTTGAATGCGCCGTGCTCGTCGCGGTGGCTGACGATGTTCTGCGCCAGGGTCGCGTTGAGGCCGGAGATGCGCGCCAGCAGCGCCACGGAAGCGGTATTCACGTCCACGCCCACGGCGTTCACGCAGTCCTCGACCACAGCGTCCAGGCCACGCGCCAGTTTCAGCTGCGACACGTCGTGCTGGTACTGACCGACGCCGATGGATTTCGGATCGATCTTCACCAGTTCGGCCAGCGGATCCTGCAGGCGACGGGCAATCGACACCGCGCCACGGATCGACACGTCGAGGTCCGGGAATTCCTTGGAAGCCAGTTCCGACGCCGAGTAAACCGATGCACCGGCCTCAGAGACCATGACCTTGGTCATCTTCATGGCTGGGTATTTTTTGATCAGCTCAGCGGCGAGCTTGTCGGTTTCACGGCTGGCGGTGCCGTTGCCGATGGCGATCAGGTCGACCGAGTGCTTGGCGCACAGGGCGGCGAGAATCGCGATGGTCTGGTCCCATTTGTTATGCGGCACGTGCGGGTAAACCGTGGCGTGATCCAGCAGTTTGCCGGTGGAATCGACCACGGCGACCTTGCAGCCGGTGCGCAGACCCGGGTCGAGGCCCAGGGTGGCGCGCGGACCGGCCGGGGCCGACAGCAGCAAGTCGTGCAGGTTGTGGGCGAACACGTTGATCGCTTCGGTTTCCGCGCCATCGCGCAGCTCGCCCAGCAAATCGGTTTCGAGGTGGGTGTAAAGCTTGACCTTCCAGGTCCAGCGCACCACTTCGCCCAGCCACTTATCGGCGGCGCGGTTCTGGTTCTGGATGCCGAATTGCTGGCCGATCATGCCTTCGCACGGGTGCATGGTGCCCGGCAGCTCGTCGCCGACTTTCAGTGCGGAGCTGAGAATGCCTTCGTTGCGGCCACGGAAAATGGCGAGCGCGCGGTGCGACGGCATGCTTTTCAGCGGCTCGTCGTGTTCGAAGTAGTCGCGGAATTTGGCGCCTTCCTCTTCCTTGCCGGCGATGACGCGGGCACTGAGGGTGGCTTCCTGCTTGAGGTAGCTGCGCAGTTTGTCCAGCAAGCCGGCGTCTTCGGCGAAGCGTTCCATCAGGATGTATTTGGCGCCTTCGAGGGCGGCTTTCACATCGGCGACGCCTTTTTCGGCATCGACGAAGCGCGCGGCTTCAGCGTCTGGCGTCAGGGTCGGGTCGTTGAACAGGCCGTCGGCCAGCTCGCCGAGGCCGGCTTCCAGGGCGATCTGGCCCTTGGTGCGGCGCTTCTGCTTGTACGGCAGGTACAAGTCTTCGAGGCGGGTCTTGGTGTCGGCGAGCTTGATGTCGCGTTCGAGCTGCGGGGTCAGCTTGCCTTGCTCTTCGATGCTGGCGAGGATGCTGATGCGCCGTTCGTCGAGTTCTCGCAGGTAGCGCAGACGCTCTTCCAGATGACGCAACTGAATGTCATCGAGGCTGCCGGTCACTTCTTTCCGGTAACGGGCGATGAAGGGAACGGTAGAGCCTTCATCGAGTAGCGCGACGGCCGCTTCGACCTGTTGTGGGCGTACACCGAGTTCCTCGGCGATGCGGCTGTTGATGCTGTCCATAAAACCACCTGACAAATTGTGAAAGCAGGCTCGCAGGCGCAGAGATAAAGGCTCGGCGAGTCTGGTTGAGCGGCCTGGCCTGCGCCGCTACCTGGATCAACAGGTATCCCGTTGACCCGTGAAATCGAACAATGACTGCCGGCGCCATGAAAATAAAAAGCGGCCACCTGCAGCCATGATCAGACGTTGCCTGACACAAAAGGCCGCGCATTATAACCAGCGTTCTATCATTCAGGGGCATCGCAGGCGGTAGCGCGAGGGCCGGATTTCTGGCGGTGAAGGAAAAATCTGCTAACAATGCACACGGTGCGTATAACGGCAGCTACGCCATAATGCGCGCCGAGATCAAAGGAGCATCTAATGAGCAGCACTGCAAACAATGCTGAAGGCGAAAAAATTCTTATTGTTGACGACGATCCAGGGCTGAGCAGCCTGCTGGAACGTTTTTTCGTCAGCAAGGGCTACCGAGCCCGCGCCGTACCGAACACTGAACAAATGGATCGCCTGCTGGCGCGTGAAGTGTTCAACCTGGTCGTCCTCGACCTGATGCTGCCCGGCGAAGACGGTCTGACCGCCTGCCGCCGGCTGCGCACGGCGAACAATCAGATCCCGATCATCATGCTGACCGCCAAGGGCGATGAGCTGAGCCGCATCAAGGGCCTGGAACTGGGCGCCGACGATTACCTGGCCAAGCCGTTCAACCCGGATGAGCTGATGGCCCGTGTCAAAGCGGTCCTGCGTCGCCAGTCGACGCCTGTGCCGGGCGCACCGGGCAGCGAAGACGAAAGCGTGACCTTCGGTGACTACGAGCTGTCCCTGGCCACCCGCGAACTCAAGCGCGGTGACGAAGTGCACATGCTGACCACCGGTGAATTCGCGGTGCTCAAGGCCTTGGTCATGAACGCGCGTCAGCCACTGACCCGCGACAAGCTGATGAACCTGGCCCGTGGCCGTGAATGGGATGCCCTGGAGCGTTCCATCGACGTGCAGATCTCCCGTCTGCGCCGGATGATCGAACCCGATCCATCCAAACCGCGTTACATCCAGACGGTCTGGGGCGTGGGATACGTGTTCGTACCGGATGGCGCCGCCACCAAGTGATCGGCGATTTGTAGGAGCGGGTCTTGCGGACGATTGTCCGCAGACTCGCGATCCGCAATATGCGAGCATCGCTCGCTCCTGCAAGTGTGTAGCGGTTATCCATGAAAACCCCCGTTTGGTTCCCCCAGAGTTTCTTCTCCCGCACCCTGTGGCTGGTGCTGATCGTCGTCCTGTTCTCCAAGGCGCTGACCCTGGTTTATCTGTTGATGAACGAAGACGTGCTGGTGGATCGCCAATACAGCCACGGCGTCGCCCTTACGCTGCGCGCCTATTGGGCTGCCGATGAAAAAAATCGAGAGAAAATTGCTGATGCCGCCACGCTGATCCGGGTCGTGGGCGCGGGTGTGCCGGAAGGCGAGCAACACTGGCCTTACAGCGAGATCTATCAGCGGCAGATGCAGGCGGAGTTGGGTGCCGACACCGAAGTGCGATTACGCATGCACTCGCCGCCGGCCCTGTGGGTTCGGGCGCCTAGCCTGGGCGACGGCTGGCTGAAAGTGCCGCTCTATCCGCATCCGTTGCGCGGCCAGAAAATCTGGAACGTGCTTGGGTGGTTCCTTGCTATCGGCTTGCTGTCCACCGCCTCGGCGTGGATCTTCGTCAGCCAGCTCAATCAACCGTTGAAACGTCTGGTGTATGCCGCACGGCAACTCGGTCAGGGGCGCAGCGTGCGCCTGCCGATCAGCGACACGCCGAGCGAGATGACCGAGGTGTACCGTGCCTTCAACCAGATGGCTGAAGACGTCGAGCAGGCCGGTCGCGAGCGTGAGTTGATGCTGGCCGGGGTATCACACGACCTGCGTACGCCGCTGACCCGTTTGCGCTTGTCCCTGGAGTTGATGGGCGACCATAGCGACCTGTCGGACGATATGGTGCGTGACATCGAGGACATGGACGCGATTCTCGACCAGTTCCTGGCGTTTATCCGCGATGGTCGTGACGAGTCTGTCGAGGAAGTAGACCTGAGTGACCTGGTTCGTGAGGTTGCGGCACCGTACAACCAGAACGAAGAAAAAGTGCGGCTGCGCCTGGAGCCGATTCAGCCGTTTCCCCTGCGTCGGGTATCGATGAAGCGGTTGCTGAACAATTTGATCGGTAACGCTTTGCACCATGCTGGCAGCGGGGTTGAGGTGGCGGCTTATGTGTCTGGCGATACCAGCGCGCCTTATGTGGTGCTGAGCGTCATGGACCGTGGGGCGGGGATTGATCCGTCCGAGCTGGAAGCGATCTTCAACCCATTCACCCGGGGTGATCGTGCCCGGGGTGGGAAGGGGACAGGACTTGGACTGGCCATCGTGAAGCGGATTGCTTCGATGCATGGCGGGAATGTTGAGTTGCGCAATCGGGCCGGTGGTGGTCTCGAAGCTCGGGTGCGGTTGCCGCTGGGGTTGATGTTGCCTAGAGACGCGGTGTAGCCAAGAGCCACCCCTCACCCCAGCCCTCTCCCCACAGGGGAGAGGGGGAAAGGGAGCAGATCTCGGTTGTTTTCAAAACCTGAGCTCGACTCGATTTTTCAGGTCGATGTAGCTCGAAAGAACACCACTGTCAGTCCCCTCGCCCCTTTGGGGAGAGGGTTAGGGTGAGGGGGCTCTTAGCTTTAGCCCTTGCCTTTGGTCCGGGTCATATTCGGCCCGCCATTTTTCTCAAGATGCTCAATGATGATCCCCGCCACGTTCTTCCCGGTGGTGGTCTCAATCCCTTCCAATCCCGGCGACGAGTTCACTTCCATCACCAGCGGCCCGTGATTGGAACGCAGGATGTCCACCCCCGCCACCGCCAGACCCATGACCTTCGCCGCACGCAACGCCGTCATGCGTTCTTCCGGGGTGATCTTGATCAGGCTGGCGCTGCCGCCGCGATGCAGGTTGGAGCGAAATTCTCCAGGCTTGGCCTGGCGCTTCATTGCCGCGATCACCTTGTCGCCGACCACGAAGCAGCGAATGTCCGCGCCCCCGGCTTCCTTGATGTATTCCTGAACCATGATGTTCTGCTTCAGGCCCATGAAGGCTTCAATCACCGATTCTGCGGCGGTCGCCGTTTCACACAACACCACGCCGATGCCCTGAGTGCCTTCCAGCACCTTGATCACCAGCGGTGCGCCGTTGACCATGTCGATCAGGTCGGGAATGTCATCCGGGGAGTGCGCAAACCCGGTCACCGGCAAACCGATCCCGCGGCGCGAGAGCAATTGCAGCGACCGCAGTTTGTCCCGCGAACGGGCAATGGCCACCGATTCATTAAGCGGGAAAACCCCCATCATTTCGAACTGGCGCAACACCGCGCAGCCATAAAACGTCACAGACGCACCGATCCGCGGGATCACCGCGTCGAAACCTTCCAGCGGCTTGCCGCGGTAGTGGATCTGCGGCTTGTGGCTGGCAATGTTCATATAGGCGCGCAGGGTGTCGATCACCACCATTTCATGGCCACGCTCGGTACCGGCTTCGACCAGACGACGAGTGGAATACAGACGCGGGTTCCGCGACAGCACAGCGATCTTCATGCAACACCTGTGGAGGAGGTAGATACCGGGAACACCGGCTTGTCTTGTACATATTTAATCCCCGGATTGACCACCAGCTGGCCGTCGATCAGGGCTTTGGAACCGAGTAACAGGCGATAACGCATGGATTTGCGGCAGGCGAGGGTGAATTCGACCCGCCATACCCGATCACCCAGGGCCAGTGTGGTGCTGACCACATAACGCATCTGCGCGTGACCGTTGGAGCTTTTAATGGTTTTGCGCGTCACCAGTGGCGCCTCGCAGCGTCGATGACGCAACTGCACCACCGTGCCCAGGTGCGCGGTGAAGCGCACCCAGCTTTCACCGTCGCGCTCGAACGGCTCGATGTCGGTGGCGTGCAGGCTCGAGGTGCTGGCGCCGGTGTCGATTTTTGCGCGCAGGCCCGCGACTCCCAGATCCGGGAGCGCCACCCACTCGCGCAGACCGATAACGGTCAAATGGTCAAATGTCTTCAATAGGAAAAAACCGGCGATTAACGCGTCCACGCCTCAGGCGTTACCTGGGCCAACGCTTTGAATACAGGCTTGGCGAACCAGTAACCCTGCATCAGAAATATTCCACAGTCCGCCAGGAAATCCCGTTCTCCGGCGCTTTCGATGCCTTCGGCGATGACTGTAACGTTCAACTCCGCACACATTGTGACAACCCCTCGAACGATAGCCTGACGAACACGATCGCGATCGACATCGCGGATCAGTGCCATGTCGAGTTTGATCAGGTCCGGTTGGAAATCAGCCAGCAGATTGAGCCCCGAGTAGCCCGCGCCGAAATCGTCGATGGCGGTCTTGAAGCCGAATTCGCGGTATTCACGCAGAATATTAGTCAAATGGCGATAGTTATCTACGTGCTGGCTTTCCAGCGTTTCGAAAATCAGACGGTTGATGGGGAAGTTGTGTTTTTTTGCAGCCTCCAGAGTGGTGCGGATGCACAGTTCCGGGCGGTACACGGCGTTGGGCATGAAGTTGATGGACAAGTGTGTCTGCATGTTTAGATTGGCCGCCCCTTCAATGGCGCGGGTCCGGCAGAGCTGGTCGAAGCGGTAGCGATTTTCCTCGTTGACCTGATCGAGCACCGACAGTGCGCCTTCCCCGGCAATGCCGCGGACCAACGCTTCATGAGCAAAAATCGACCGGTCGCGCAGATCGACGATCGGTTGGTAGGCAAAAGAAAAATCGAAGCCCAGCGGCTCGCTTTGCTGACAGCCTTGGCAACCGCCCTGGGGCGAAGTCAATGAAGACGGGAATATAGTCACTCGATCACTCCATGCCGGTGAGCCGGCCAAGATCACAGTTTATCTGGAGGGCCGAGTTCTTGCGCCCGACAGAAACGGTAGTACAGTTCCGACTATGGGCTGAAAGAGGAATTCAAGTGGCACAAAAAAACGAAGAGGACGACAAGGTCCGTCTCGATAAGTGGTTGTGGGCTGCGCGTTTTTACAAAACACGTGCCTTGGCCAAGGCGGCGATTGAAAGTGGCAAGGTGCATTGCCGGGGTGAGCGCTGCAAACCGGGCAAGGAACCGAGGGTCGGCGACGAGTTTCAGATTCGTGCAGGGTTCGAGGAACGTACGGTGGTGGTTCAGGCGCTATCGATTGTGCGTCGTGGCGCGCCTGAGGCTCAGACGTTGTATGTGGAAACCGATGCCAGCATCGCCAAGCGCGAAGCGGCCGCGGCCATGCGCAAGGCCGGCGCGTTGGGCGTGAGCACCGATGGCAAGCCGAGCAAGAAACAGCGGCGGGATTTGTTCAAGTTTCGCGGTAGTAGCAACGACGAGTAGTCATTGCTCACATGATTTGTGACGAGGGAGCTTGCTCCCGCTGGAGGCCGAAGGACTCCCTATACCGACAACCGGGTTCTTTCAGATAGATCCCTGTCGCCTGGTTTTGCGGCTGCTGCGCAGCCGAGCGGGAGCAAGCTCCCTCGCCACAGAAATGGCATCAAGGCATTAGCCGGCCGCCCTTACCACACTCATCCGCGAAACCACCGGCAATTTCCCTAGCAACCCGAACACCGGTGCCGTCACCTTCAGGAAAAACGCCGAAGCGTGATAGGCAAACGGCGTGTAGTAACCCCAGCCCAACGCCCATACCGCCAGCAACACACCACCAATGTAATCGTCCTGGCCCCAATGGGCGCCCGCCACCAGGCGCGGCATCATGAACAGCAGCGCCAGGGCCCAAATCACCAATGTCTGCCAGGAATTTCGGCTGAACACGGTCATGAACAGCGCCCAGATCAGCAACACCGAAGCGTGGTCACCCGGAAAGCTTTGCGTCGACCGATCCTTCAATTCCCAGGACTTCTCAAGGCCCGGGAAATAGTCACTCATACGAATCGCACCCTCGATCATCATCGACGGGCTGCTGTGTTGCCAGCTCATGTATACGGCAAGCTTTGAGAACAGCATGCGGATAAACAGCAGCACCAGCAGAACCGCGAGAAAACCGAAAAACGCCTGACGCACCTCAGTCTTCTCGAACACCCAATCGCCCTTGATCAGCAGCGTCAGCAGAATCACTCCAACCACCACATCGAACGGGCGCAGACTTGCAATCGCCCAGATGCGTAGCCATATCGGGTTGCTGGCCAGCGGCGCATTCAGCAGATGAAATAGCCACTCGTCGAAAATCACACACAGCATCTGACCCGTAGGCCATAACCAGAAGGCCAGCAGTGCCAGAGGCACGAAATTGCACAGAGCCAACCGGCGGAGGTTCCACCTTGCTTGGAACAAACCCGGATTGTTCATAAAATGCCTCCCATGGCTGAACATCGCGCACCAAAGCGGTGCTGCAAAGGCGCAATCTTCACGATTTGTAACCATTTTGTCATTACTTCAGATACCCAGACCTATGACCGATCTACCGGATACCGACTACACCCAACGCTTCATCTTCGATGACAGCGACACCCGCGGCGAGCTGGTTTCGTTGGAACGGAGCTACGCCGAAGTCCTCGCCAAGCACCCGTATCCGGAGCCGGTCGCGCAACTGCTCGGCGAGCTGATGGCGGCCGCGTCGTTGCTGGTCGGCACCTTGAAGTTTGATGGCTTGCTCATTCTTCAGGCCCGTTCCGACGGCCCGATTCCGCTGCTGATGATCGAATGCTCCAGCGAGCGCGAAATCCGTGGCCTCGCCCGTTATGAAGCCGACCAGATTGCCCCCGACGCAACCCTCGCCGACTTGATGCCCAACGGCGTACTGGCGCTGACCATCGACCCGACACAAGGCCAGCGTTACCAAGGCATCGTTGATCTGGATGGCGAAACCCTGTCGGAGTGCTTCACTAATTACTTCGTGATGTCGCAACAGGTCGGCACCCGTTTCTGGCTGTACGCCGATGGCCGTCGCGCCCGTGGTCTGTTGCTGCAGCAGCTGCCTGCCGATCGCTTGAAAGACCAGGAAGAGCGCGACGCCAGTTGGCAGCACATCACCGCGCTGGGCGGCACCCTGACCGCTGACGAATTGCTGAGCCTGGACAACGAAACCGTGCTTCACCGCCTCTACCACGAAGAACAGGTGCGCCTGTTTGATGTGCAGAGACTGCGTTTCCGTTGCAGCTGCTCGCGAGAACGTTCAGGCAATGCACTGGTCAGTTTGGGTATGGAAGACGCGCAGGCGTTGGTTATCGAGCACGGCGGCAACATCGAGATCGATTGCCAGTTCTGCAACCAGCGTTACCTGTTTGATGCGGCCGATATCTCCCAACTGTTCGCTGGAGCGGGTGTCGATACGCCGTCAGATACCCGGCACTAAAACGGTTCAGCGCAGGTAAATTCACTGGATAGCGCCGGAATAACGCCGTTCTGACGGGAGGGCCCTACTATTTTTGGGCGTTTCTGGCATAATCCGGCCCACTTTTTGTCGCGGTAGTAGTGCACGACTTTCTACTACAAAACGTTTGGAGCACACTCGGCCACTGGCCGACGGGGAATCTCATGACGCAAGCCAATAACGCCGTGTACACCGATCTGAGTGTTGATGATCTGGTAAAAGAAGCCTTGAATCGCGGTGAAGGCGAGCTTGCCGACACTGGCGCGCTGGTTGTTCGCACCGGTCACCGTACCGGTCGCTCGCCAGTCGACCGTTTCATCGTTGAAGAACCGTCCACTCAGGCCGCCATTGCCTGGGGCCCGATCAACCGCAAGTTCCCGGCCGACAAGTTCGATGCCCTGTGGGACCGCGTCGAGGCCTTCAACAACGCGCAAGAGCATTTCGTTTCCCACGTTCATGTAGGTTCGGCTGAAGAGCACTACCTGGCCGTGAAAATGACCACGCAGACTGCCTGGCAGAATCTGTTCGGTCGTTGCCTGTTCATCAATCCGGCTCAGTACAACCCGGCCGGTCGTGAAGAGTGGCAAGTTCTGAACGTCGCCAACTTCGAGTGCGTTCCAGAGCGTGACGGCACCAACTCCGACGGCTGCGTGATCATCAACTTCGCCCAGAAGAAAGTGCTGCTCGCCGGCATGCGTTACGCCGGTGAAATGAAGAAAGCCATGTTCTCGGTGCAGAACTTCCTGCTGCCGGCCGCCGACGTGCTGCCAATGCACTGCGCTGCCAACATCGGTGAAGCGGGCGACGTAACCCTGTTCTTCGGTCTGTCGGGCACTGGTAAAACCACCCTGTCCGCCGACGAAAGCCGTTACCTGATCGGTGACGACGAACACGGCTGGGGCGAAGGCGTTGTCTTCAACATCGAAGGCGGCTGCTACGCCAAGTGCATCGACTTGTCCGAGAAGAACGAGCCGGTCATCTGGAAAGCCATCAAGCACGGCGCAGTCCTGGAAAACGTCGTGATCGATGACGCCAAGCACGCCGACTACGCCGACGTCAGCCTGACCCAGAACAGCCGCGCCGCTTACCCGCTGGAGCACGTTGCCAAGCGTTCCGAGAAGAACCTCGGTGGCGAGCCAAACGCTGTGATCTTCCTGACTTGCGACCTGACAGGCGTCCTGCCGCCAGTCTCGATCCTCAGCGAAGAACAAGCGGCCTACCACTTCCTGTCCGGCTACACCGCTCTGGTGGGCTCGACTGAAATGGGTTCCGGTAGCGGCATCAAGTCGACCTTCTCCACCTGCTTCGGCGCACCGTTCTTCCCGCGTCCGGCCGGCGAATACGCAGAGCTGCTGATCAAGCGTATCCGCGGCTTCGGCTCCAAGGTCTACCTGGTCAACACCGGCTGGACCGGCGGTGGCTACGGCGTTGGCAAGCGCTTCAACATCCCGACCACGCGTGGCGTGATTGCAGCGATCCAGAGCGGCGCGTTGATCGGTGCTGAAACCGAGCACCTCGACACCATCAACCTCGACGTGCCATTGGCTGTGCCGGGCGTTGAGACTGGCCTGTTGAACCCACGTAATACCTGGGCTGACAAGGCTGCTTATGATGAAGCTGCGAAAGCACTGGCCGGGTTGTTTGTTGAGAACTTCAAGAAGTTTGAAGTGAGCGACGCGATCAAGGCTGCGGGTCCTAAGCTGTAAGGCTTGGATTTAGCGAATGAAAAAGCCGCCCTTTGAGGGCGGCTTTTTTATTGAGCTGTATAATTCGAAAATGTTAAGTTTGTGACACTACGCCAATTATTTTTTCTTTTTCATAGGTTAAAAATTCTTTATTGTTGTAGCAAGCTGTACTTCTAATTATGTTTAATACTTTTTCCTCGTTTGCATCTTCTGGAATGTACTTTCCGAGTTTTTCAATTGCAGATTTAGGAATTCCATACTCATCAAGAATGGTAAGATTCCCTCTTAAGAAATCATTTTCAATTTGACTTGCGAAGTGTAGATAGTTACCAGGCTTAATGCCCCGCTCTGAGCATATATAGCTCTGAAGGCTATTCATAACTATTAGCCATTTTGGTACTTTGTATTGTAGCCAGTGCCTTAGGATCTGAAACCCGTCTCTAATGGCCGCATCCCAAACTTCCTGTTCTGATGTTCCTTCCTTTTTCCTTTTTAGCTCGTATTCATAGATGTTTCTAATGATAGGGAATATAGACTCGTTTATACTATAAATTGACGTTAGCGTAATTAACCTCGGTTTCGACATTAGTCGACTCTTTTCATGAGGTGGCGCGAGTAAGTCGTAAGCCGTTCCTAATACATACTCAAGTTGGGCCTTTGTTGGGTATGTTGTCCAATTAATAAGGTGGTAGTGGCTCGAAAGCTCTGATCTCAGTTTTTGAATGACAGAGTGCTGGCCTTGAATGTTTATTTGGTTTTGTTTGAGTATATTAAACTCCGTTGGATCGAACCTTTTCAGAGTTTTGTATTGGTCACTCTGCTGGTCTCTTACCTCGTTGTCGTCAAGTTGTATTAATATCTCCGTGGAGATAGGGTTCTGTTCAAAAAACGGGATATCAACTACTGTCTCTTCTTTTTCAGGCGGCGGACTGAAGTTATAGATGTATCCACTGTAATGTTTCATCATTCGACCAGCTCGACCTTTGATGTTTGAATAATCAAAATAATCGATAGCATTGTCACCTTTTTTGCTGTCGAAATATATTACGTTTTTTGCACTGGTGTTTACACCTTCAATAATCGTCGCCGTACAGAATAGATAGCTAATGGACCCGCTTTCGAAATAATCGATAATGGATGAAGTGATGTGTTTTTGAAGCGCTCCGTCATGGAATGCTATACCGTGCCTTAAAAAATCAATAAGCGACCATCTTTCCGAGATGTTTTGCTGTATCCATGGGATGATACTTAGCTCTTCGCGAACTGTGGAGTTTCTAGCTGTTAGATATTTATAGAACCCATACGAAAGCTGCCTAGCCTTACGTGGTGATGAGCAGTATATTATATTTTGATCTGCTGATAATTTTGTGAGCAGTTCATATAATGTTTCTTCTTTGTATATTTTTTTTGGGCCGCTAATTCCAAATTTGCCAATATGATCTTTGTATAGATCTATTTCTATGTTTCTAACGAGTTTGAAGTTTGTCTTTATAAATTCGGCATTATACTTTTCTTCAAAGCCAGGGGAGATGCCATCGATATTCGGTCCAAGCAAATAGAACCTACATTTGAATCTTTGCAGTACGTGGTGGAATGCATTATTAAGCGAGTCCGATCGCTCATCGTCCCTTTGAGCACTTAGCTTGTAAAATTCGTCAATTATTAAGAAATCAACATCTTTAAAATATTGATATTCATTCACTCGTTCAGCGGTTAGAAGGAACAAGTTACCTAGGGCTGTGGACGGCTCTTGAGTTGTACGAACTATTATTTTGTATGAGTCTCTATACTTGGTTAGTTTTTTTCTAGTCTCATCGAGTAACGCTAGTGTAGGTTGGATGATTACAATATTTTTGTGTTTTTTCGAAGCTACTATTTCCTCTATTAGAAGACTTTTCCCAAAACTTGTTGGAGCGCTGACTATCAAGTTTTTTGTTGAGGTTTTAATTTTTTCGAGAATGTATTTTTGAGCATCGTGGAAGCTGAAACTCGTTCCGGAGTCGGATTTATGGTAGGCGCTTCGAATTTCTGAAGATGTAGAAGTAGGGTTGAGCTTTTCTCGATTTAAATATGGATATAGTCCATATGCTTCGATTAAATCCGTGAGAATTTCATCGAGTTGTGGTGAGAATTTCTTTCTATGCTCGATGGTCGTAATGATAAGTTCGTTAGACTCATCCTCACTCAACAAGAGGCTTGAACATTTCTTATAGATTCCAAAGGTCTCATTGAAATCAAAATTATCTTTTTGTTCAATATGCTTTACTAGAGCAGTAACATCCATGTGTTAATCTCCGACAGCTTGTAGTAATGAAAGCTTTGTATGGAGTCTTTTGACAAGTTCGTTTTTGCACTTGACGGGAAAAAACATTAATACGATGTTGATTTTTTCTTTTAGGGGGTGGTCATTTTTACTCAAGAATAGCTGGCTAAGCTTGCTAATTTCTACCCTGAGTTCTTCTTTGAAATCTTCGAGCTCATCGTCGTCATGGTTCGCAAATGACTGTGAGCTGTAAGTGCATAACATAGGAATAACAATGTCGTTTAGTCTTGTCTTGAGCTTTTCACTTGTAGATAGTTTGTTGGTCCAGTACTCAACGTCTGGGTGGAAGTTAAAATGTTTGGTTTTTTTTGTAATTATATTAAATTCGGAATTTATATAGTCTGCGGTTATATGTTCCTTTAGATCTTGTATCAGCGCATTGACCCCAAGTGTCGGGTCGATGTAGAGCTTTGATTCACCTAACCATAATGTTTTTGTAATGGGGTTGATATGTACAGAGTCGAAGCCGTGGACGGTGAACCCATAAGAGTCTTTAAAATAAATTTTTGATAGGAGAGGAATTGTCTGATGATGGTCTCTCAGCAATAGATGCAATATAAGCTCTCCAAACTCCCCGCGTCGTAGATATTTATCTTCTATATCGTCTGCGATATGTCCTCCGCTTAGATATAGTTTCTTTACGTTCTCAAAGTTTTTAATTTTGTACACGGAATTGGCAGCTTCGATTACCTTTTCAACCGTCTCTGTGTTGTTAGTGACAGCCTCTTCATGCAGGCCAAATGCAAACTCATGAATTGCAGATATTATTGTTTTTACTAAAGGCTTCCATCTGTATGCTTGTGCCCCTTGATCATCTAGATCGTATCCTACAATGTAACACCGGAGGTTCTCTTTAGAGAAAAACTCTTCAATGATACCGTTAGATTTAAAAGGTTTAGACATTGATGGTTCTTCTTTTTTCAGAGTTGCTCGGTATGGCCGAGAGGTACAAGATGGTATCGCATGGATGCTGTGTCGATTCTTGCTTAACAGAGGAGTAAGGATGTTGCGCTATTTTAAACTGAAGTTTCAGACGTTTTCCAGATGAGGCTGCGTTGCAATAGTATAAGGAGGATGAGAAATACATGCCGCAAGGAAGGGGGATCAAATGTCTAATTGAATATATAGCTTTGGAGTTATAATTTTTTCTTTTGAAACGTAGAGGCTTTCGACTCCCCTCTGTTGTAGGACTATAATTTTTGCGGGGGTAATTGAGTTGTTTGATTTTAAGCGTCATGGCTTTGGTTCATCCCTGGCTGACCTCACACAGTTAGGCAGTCGCTACATCCTGTTAGCCTGAGATTAAACTGGAATGGCATCATTTTGCTAGCATTTGCTGGTGTGAGGCCATCGGCTCAGGTTGAGCCATTCAAAGTAATTGCTGCCTCGCTGCGGTAATCAGTTAGAAGTCCTTGAAAGGCCTGATCTTCACGAAGAACGCTCAAAAAACGACCTTATCAATACAGGAGGAATGCTTCATCGCTGTGGAAGCTTTCTGCTCAGGGTCCTGAGCGTCCCCGCGTTGGGCATTGATGGCTTGGTAGAGAATTTGGCCGCACAGCTATTTACCAGACAAGCGAAACGCCGGAGCCATATTGTCTTGCTCACGCTTCGACAACCCCGCCGCGCTGGCCACTTTTGGCCACTGGCTCACCACCTCCTGGAAACGCTCAATAATCTCTTGTGCATCATCACGGCTGACTCGGAAGATCTCGGCGACTTCGCGAGCGAGTTCGAGATCCAACGCATTGTCGGCTTCGGTAATGTTGAGCTTCAACCCATCGGCATGTGCGACCGGATTCATGTCGTAGGCATCTGACAAACGCCATCCACGCCCAGGATCAAGAAGAAAACCATGGTTACGCATGTGGTCGTCGGTGTTGGAAACCAGGATGTTGAATATGATCCGCGACCACAACTCGCGGAGATCTTCGTCGGGTTCTGAGCCGTGCTGCACGAGTACTTCAGCCAACTCAAGGTAGCTGGCGCCTACCGACGCATCATCACCGTCCACGCGGTCGGTCATGGTCATGGCTGAGGCGAAATGCAGTCGCCCACTCGTTGCGGTGCGGTCGAAGCGTTTGACCATGAAGCAGTGATGGTCGCTCGCATAACGTTGCGCCATCCCCCTGGCCACTCGCAGACCACATTGTTCCGCGAGGGCATTTACCACGAATTCCCACCCGCCGATGTCATAGTCGTCGCGCGTGCTCGGGAACTTGGCGATCCACAGATGACCGTTCTTGTCAGCAACGCTGGCCTTGGGTCTGGCGCCGCCCAGTGAGCCACCGGGCGCGATCAACATTCTCAACCACTCACGCCCATCGAGCGAGGTGTTGTCTGGATCGTTTTCCAGCGCGCGACTTGCCTGTTCCAGTTCACGTAACTTGATAAAGGGCGGCGCTGCCAACCCATCCCGATCGTCCAGAAAACTACCTTCGTCATTCAACTTGTAGCGAATAGCACCCACTCGATAGAGGTCATGAACGCCTAGCAGGTAATCCGACTCGTATAGTTTTGTACCTTTCGGGATGAGTCCGTCGCGGATGTCTCGCTCCAGTCGGCGCTTCATCAGCAATTGTCCCCAGCGATCCGGGCTTGAGTCCGCAAAAACGCCAAAGCGGGTCTGGTGCTGCCCAGGGAATTGTCGTCCTTCGAAGAGACCGATGCGGGGATCCAGCGTCGTGAAGTTCAGCTCGGGATCGGCCAAAGCGGCAGGGTCGTATTCAAACTCGAACACGTTGGTGGAGCGAGCCTTTCGGGCATGGAGAAATCCAAGACGCCTTGGTCCGTTCAGGGTTTCCCAATCGGCATACACCGCGATCAGCGTCATTTTCAATCCGTCTCAGGCTTGGTTTTTTTCGTGGTAAATAACTTGGAAAACGAATGGGTGTTCAACGGGAAATCAACCTCAATGTCCGAATCGGAAATGGGGCTTTCCGATGCGTCCTCTGTCCTGTCGCGAATCGGTGACGACGTTTTCGTTGCAGTCATGTTGCGTACTCGTTGACGTTTACTGGCTGCTGCGTTCGCTTGTGGAGTTAAACGCGCGTCTTGCAGCTGGCGCCCCAACTCATCCGTTGCTGCGAGCTTGCTCAAATCTTTCTCCAAGCCCAGAACCTGCATCACAGACACATAGGCGCCCATCGTCACGCCTGAACCGCCTGACTCCAGAGAGCGAAGCGTTGTCAGCGACATGCCCGCCCTTTCGGCAACTTGCTTTGCGGTCAGCCTTCGACGCAGTCGAGCGAGTTTCAGACGTTCGCCAAACTCCGCGAGCAGTCTGGATGCGGATGGCATGAGAGGCGCTGTTTTCTTAGCCATGTGCCATTATTCCTTCACTTTTAGGCTTTAACTGCCAGAATAATAGCACTTATGTGGAGATTTACAGGGCGTTGCTAGACTCTGTTTTCGGGACAGCCGCAATCGGTGGGGCCGAATTCAGTTTTATAACTGTCGTTATTCCAGCTGAATTCCAGATAAACAGCCAGAATAATGCCACTTATTGGCTCGCCTAGAGACCTTCCAGAGTTTGCGTTTCCCAGCGCTGTACTTTGACCGCGTGGTAAAGCATGCCAATGGTCAGCGAAACCTTGTCGCCGCGTCCTTTTGCCCTTCGCTTGAGATGCACATCAAATCCTTCCGGCTGAAAATAGCGATAGGCGTCGTAGTCCACGAGGTCGATCCCGAACTGTTCTTCCAGCGCTTCCATCAAATGTCGCGCATCAGCGCCGTTGCAGCCCAGGTCGAAGTTGATCGAGGTGATGAGGCTGATGGTTTTGCGTTCGGGCAGGCCGAGTTCTTCGTGCAGTAGCTGCATGAGCAGGTGCATGGTGTGGTCGTCGGGGAAGTTGGGGGCGAGGTTCATGGAGCGTCTTCCGTTAGGGGTGTTTCGATGAGACTGATTAAGCCTGATTTTGCGATGTTGATCAGTGCTGTTTACATGATGCACTCGGGAAGGTTGGCGCTCGCCGCGTAGGATTTCGTTCATCTGTTGCACGCTTTCCATTAGCTCATCGAAAAACTTGCTCATGGTTATCTCCGATGGGTGACGTTTGACGTTCCAAGAGCCGAACGCGGAGCTTCCGTAGAGGCATTCCCACGCAGAGCGTGGGAACGTTCTTTTCACTCGACGTCAGGCAGGTGCTTTCCAGCCCATCATGCGTTGTTGGGCGACTTGGAGCAGGTCGCAGCCGTCCTGGGCCAAGAGGAAGAGCGCGTGGGTAATGTGGGGGATGTCTTCGACGTCGCCGTGTTTGAAGCAAACGCAGTGCAGGGTTTTGAGGAGGTCACTGGAAGCCCGGATGCGCTGGAGGGCGGCTTCGAGGATGTCCTGGGGGTTGGCCTCTGTGTCGATGATCAGGGGCGGAGATTCGGTAAGGTTGGTTTTCAGCGGGAGGTAACGATCGTTTGTGGACGGATTCCATGTTTTCATTTTATGTATTCTCAAATGCATTAGATGAAGCCAACACCATCGTGACCAAGCGATGGAGGCGACTGCGTTCGGGTTGGTCAACCGGAGGAATACATAAGACCGGCACGCCTAAAGGCGTCCCAAACACAGCCACCATATAGCGTGCAGACACTTGAGTGCCGGCAGCATACAACGGACGCGTTTATGTATTCCATCGGGTGACCAAGCCCGAGTCGCTGATTTGGCAGCGACAGTCACGACTATAGATATGAGCCTCCAACCCGCGATAGGCGACAAAGAGTCCCCGCTTGTAGGATCGGGCCGAACCTCGGATAGGCCCTTTCTATAGGATTATTCCGCGACGTATTTTCTCGCGTTTTTCCGCCATCAGCTTCCTTGCGTCCTCATCGGAAATGCTCGGTCGTGGATCATCGATGCTGGCTTGAACCTGCCGGATGAACCACGCCTCGTAGGCAGCATCGTCGATGGGAGCCTCACAGCATTTGCATGTCGCTTTTTCCTTCATCGGTTTTACCTCTAATTATTTGCAATTGAGCTGACGACCCCACCCTCATCACTTAACCAATATGCTGATAAGCCGCCACATCCATCAGGCCAGTGGTCAACCCAGTCGCCGGCGCGTAGATCGTGCCTTTCACTGCCGAAAACTTGACCCCGTTGCTGCCCAGCGAAACATAGCGCTCGCCCTGGTCCAGTTCGGTGAAGTAGGTGTAGGAGAATTTTTCCATCGCTTTGTATTTGGCGGCGGCGCTGGCCATGGCGTTGTGGTGGTTTTGCAGGCCGGCTGGGGTCAGGTTGGAGGTTTTGATCAGCGGAACGCCCCAGCGTTTCAGGCACACTTCGGCAAAGTGGCGGACGATCAGGCCGGGTTCGGCCAGCGCTTTAGGGCCGCTGACGCCATCGACTGCTGCGTTGCCGACCAGCGTGCCGTGGCGGCCGGGCATCGGGTAGATGTGGGTTCGGGTGCCGGTGGCCGTTTGCGGGATGACGCAGCTGAAGCCTTTGGAGCGTTCGTCCCGGGCGTAGAAGCCGACGTACTCTTTGACGTTGGAGTTGAGTTTTACTTTGTCTTCCTGAAAGTTGCCGATGCCGGGGACCGGATCAATAGCGAAGATATTCACCGGGATGTTCTTCAGTGCGCTGTCCTTGAACATGGCATTGGCCAGCATGTGGCAACTAATGCCGCCGCGACTCCAGCCAACCAAGTTGATTTTTGTTGGAATAATGCCGTCCTTGCGGAATGTCTTGATGATTTGCTCCTGTAACTTCTGTTGTGTCACGCTGCGGTCGCCGTAGTTGTACTTGCGCCACATCCAGGAGCCTTCGACGATCACATCTTCAATAGGAATGCCGGCAGCCTTGAGACGGTTGTATTCTGCCTCCGTCAGTTTTTCACGCTCCCAGTCACACTTGCCTTTGATGATGTTGATGGCGTGCTTGACGTTCTCTTCCCAGCCCTTGCCGAACAGCGTGCCGCTCAGGCCGTAGTCCTTGGATTGGGTAAACAGTTCGTCAGCTTGCAGATTGCTGGTGCCAGGGCCGTCAATCACGATCCATTCGGCAAATTCGCGACCACCGTGATGGGAAGCCAGTGTCGAGACCAACTCTCCATTCCAGTAAGTTGGGTTCTGGCTGTCGAATTTGGTCGAGCCGGTGCCGCAAAAGAAAATAGTTAATGTAGTCATTGTAGTGCTCTTGATTGGTTTAAGAGCTTGCAGACTAATGTTTGTTGTTTGCGAGTTGAAGAAGTTAGTTGTTTCTATGTTTGTGTTTTTAAAGTTCTATTCTTTGTCTTCCAATGTCGAGAAGCTCACAGCCATCCTGCGTTAATAAATAAAGTGCATTCACTATATGGGGGATGTCTTTTACATCAGCTTGTTTGAAGCACAGGCAATAAAGTGTTTCGAGCAGGTCGCTGGCGGCACTCAGGCGTTGGTGAGCGGCGTCGAGGACGGCGCGGGTGCTGGCGGCGGTATCAATGACCAACACGGGCGTTTCGCTGTAGCTGGTTTTGAGCGGGCGATAGCGGTCTTGCATGAGGTCAGTCCTGTATTCAGGGGCGCGGCAAACTATAGAGGCGCGGATACAGGCGTCGCAATACAGCGCAAATGGACAGTATTTGTAGGGGATTTACCTGCGTTGTGGCCTTTTGCCTACGTGTAACCCGAGGCTTTTTTCAGCAATTCCCCTAGAGGTCGAATTTCCTACGGGTTTGTCAGGCGCAACGCACCAATCCTCTGTATCGTGCGCGCCAGAATCTGTAGGACGTTAAAAAACGTCTGTCTAACGCTTAAAGGGAATTAAGTATGCAATGGCTACGTATGGCCTCGATTTTGTTGCTGTGGGCGGGTGTTTGTCGTTTGGCGGGTGCAGCTGACACGGATAACTCTTTGATCCTCGCCAATATGGATCGCACCGGTTGGCCGGATGCGCTGACAAGCCAGGCGAACGTGGACACTGCGTCCCGCGCCGAGGTGTTGATGTTCGGCAAGGCACTGCTGGCCAGCGAAAGGCTCGACGAACAAAGTCTGAAGCAGCGACTGGGTGTGCAGGATGTGAAGCTCAAGTCGGTCAGGCAAGTGCGTGACGGTCTGTGGGATCGGTTGCTGACCACCTACCGCAGCGCCAGTCAGAACTGCGACGGTGAACCCTTTTGCCCCCGCGTGCGAAGCGTCGCGGATTTGCGTCAGTTGGCGGCCGCGTTCACAGGCGAAATCAGCCCGGCTCATGCGGTTTGGGCGAGCAAGAGCCGGGTGTATCAGGAGCAGATATTGAACGAGCAACTGCGGGTGGCGGTGATGGTGCCGTAGCCACCTATGGCGTAGTCGTCAGGACGTTCGCCAGGCGTGTTGGGCTGCGCATTCCAGGGTGTCGCACGTAGCGAGCAATGGGGGTTCTTCGGGAATCCTGTCGCAGCCGTTCAGCAGCAGGGATGTCAGGATCAGGGCGATCGCGAAAAGCGATTTTTGAGACATGGTCGTTCCTTGTTCAAATGCCGCGCTCATCAGGCGTCCTGCCATGATGTGAAGTGCACGGGCGGTGGTTTTGCGAAAAGACCTTAGCGTCAGATCCAAGGGCTGCGCGAGGAACAAAGTGTTTCGTTTGTTTCATCCTGTGGCAAAGGACTCTGGAGCGAGGCTGTATCATCCCGTATCGTTTTGGTCCCCGACCTTTTCTCGACTCGCTGCGTTTGCCGGCTAGGCTTTGGGCTTCGCAGCGGTCAACGGAGTGACAGCTTATGCACAACACCCTGGAACAGGTTTTCGGTTATCCACAGTTTCGGCCCGGCCAGGAGGCGGCGGTCAGCGCGGTGTTGGCCGGGCGCTCGGCGGCGGCGATTTTTCCCACCGGCTCAGGCAAATCCCTTTGCTATCAATTACCGGCTCTGTTGCTGCCGCACCTGACGCTGGTGGTCTCGCCGCTGCTGGCGTTGATGCAGGATCAGTTGGCCTTCTTGCAGCGCCATGGCATCGCAGCGGGCAGTATCGATTCGGCCCAGAGTCGCGATGACGCAAGTGATGTGATGGCTCGTGCCAAGTCCGGCGAACTGAAGATTTTGATGATCTCTGTGGAGCGCCTGAAGAACGAGCGCTTCCGCAATTTCCTGCAGCAGGTGCCGATCTCGCTGCTGGTGGTGGACGAAGCGCACTGCATCTCGGAGTGGGGCCACAACTTCCGCCCCGACTACCTCAAGCTTCCCGACTACCAGCGCCAGTTCAACATTCCGCAGGCGCTGCTGCTGACCGCCACCGCAACGCCCAAAGTAATCGCGGACATGGAGGCCAAATTCGGCATTGCGCCGGAAGATGTGGTGACCACGGGTTTCTACAGGGCGAACCTGAATCTGCTGGTCGAGCCGGTACGCGGTCAGGACAAGCGCCGACGTCTGGTCGAATGGATGAGCGAACGTCCCGGCCAGCCGAGCATCGTCTACGTCACCCTGCAAAAAACCGCCGAGCACATCGCTGAACATTTGGGTCGCAATGGCATTCAGGCCGAGGCCTATCACGCCGGTTTACCCCACGAACAACGCGAAGCTATTCAAAAGCGTTTCATGGGCGGGCAGTCCAATTGCATTGTTGCGACCATTGCCTTCGGCATGGGCATCGATAAAAGCGACATCCGCAACGTGGTGCATTTCGATCTGCCCAAATCCATCGAAAACTACAGCCAGGAAATCGGCCGTGCCGGGCGCGATGGGCAACCATCCGATTGCCTGGTGCTGGCCAATCGCGACAGCCTTAACGTGCTGGAAAACTTCGTCTACGGCGACACGCCCGAGTTGGATGGCATTCGCTGCGTGCTTGATGAGATGCAAGCTGCTGCGCCAGAGGGGCAGTGGGAGTTTCTGTTGGGGCCTTTGTCGGACCAGAGCAACATTCGGCAACTGCCGCTCAAGACCTTGCTGGTGCAACTCGAACTGCGTGGTTTGATCGCTCCGCGCTACGCCTATTACGCCGAATACCGCTTCAAGTATTTGCAAGAGCCGGAAGCCTTGCTGGCTCGTTTCGAGGGCGAGCGCAAAGACTTTGTCGCGGCAATCATCCAGACCTCCAGCCGCGCACGGACCTGGGCCACGGTGAATTTCGACGCGCTCTATGAGCAGCATCAAGCCGAACGCAACCGAGTGGTCAAGGCGCTGGATTATTTCCAGGAGAAAGGCTGGGTCGAGCTGGAAAGCAAGCAAATGACCGAGGTCTACAGCCTGCTGCAAACCAACGTCGACAGTCAGGCACTGAGCGCCGAACTGCACACGTATTTCACTCAGCACGAACGCACCGAAATCGCACGAATTCACGCGATGCTGGATCTGTTCTCCACCGATCATTGCCTGGGCTATCGCCTGGCCGAGTACTTCGGCGACGAAAACGCGCCTCGTCAGTGCGGGCATTGTTCGGTGTGTCATGGGCACGTGGCGCGCCTGCCATCGCCGCCGGAATTGCCGGCGCTTGTGGATAAAAACTTTGAAGCGCTGTGCGGTGATTTTATCCACAGGCATGAACAGCACACCGGTGACGTACCGTCGGCCGAACGGGTAACGCGGTTTTTGTGCGGGATCAGCGTGCCGCTGTTTACCAAGCTCAAGGCGCGTTCGATTCCGGGATTTGCTGCATTGGAAAATTATCCATACGCCGACGTGCGGGAATGGACTGAAGCGCATCTTCCCAGTTGAAGCCTGCTCCCACAGGGATCTTTGGTGTGTTCGCGGGTAGATCCATCCGCTGAATGTCCCTCATCACAGGAATAAATTTCAAAAATACCCAGCGGCTGACTATGGTGAGGGCTGTCTTTGGATCGCCAACAAGAGAACAACCATGAGCCAGACACCGTTCAACATTCAGCGCGCCGCCGTGATCGGTGCGGGCACCATGGGCCGTGGCATAGTCATGTGCCTGGCCAACGCCGGCGTTCCGGTGCAATGGGTGGATAACAATCCGGAGATGCTGGAACAGGCGCTGGCCACCGTGGCGGACACTTACGCACACAATGTGCGACAGGGCCGCATCGATCAGACCGAGGCAGACGTGCGCATCGCACGGGTCACGGCAGCGGCTGATTATGCGGCGATCCGCGATGTTGATCTGGTGATCGAAGCGGTTTACGAAAACCTGGAGCTCAAGCAAAAGATTTTCCGCGAACTGGACGGACTGCTCAAACCCGAAGCGATTCTGGCCAGCAACACTTCAGCGCTGGATATCGACGCCATCGCCGCGGCGACTCGCCGTCCGGCTCAGGTTCTGGGACTGCACTTCTTCAGCCCGGCTCACATCATGAAACTGCTGGAAATCGTCCGTGGTGCGCAGACTTCGCCCGCAGTGCTCGATGCGGCGCTGGAGCTGGGCAAACGCATGGGCAAGGTCAGCGTGGTGGCGGGCAACTGCGAGGGTTTTATCGGCAACCGGATGCTCAATACCTACGTGCTTGAAGCGCGCAAGATGCTGCTGGAGGGCGCTTATCCCTATCAGGTGGATGCGGCGCTGCAAGGCTTCGGTTTTGCCATGGGACCGTTTCGCATGTACGACGTGGTTGGCGTCGATCTGGGATGGCGCGCTCGGGAGTTGGCGGGTACAGGGCAGGATGCGCCCGAGGTTCAGGTGGATAACCGTCTGTGCGAATTGGGGCGTTTTGGTCAAAAGAGCGGCAACGGCTATTACCACTACGAGCCAGGTAGCCGACAGGCTGAGCACGATCCGGAAGTCGATGCGCTGGTGTTACAGGTCAGCGAAGGGTTGGGCTTCCAGCGTCGCGAGATCAGCCCTGAGGAGATTCTCGAGCGCTGCCTGCTGGCACTGGTCAATGAAGGGGCGAAGATCCTTCAGGAAGGCATCGCGAGATCGGCGCACGACATCGATCTGGTGTACCTCAACGGTTATGGTTTCCCGGCGGATAAGGGTGGGCCGATGGCGTGGGCGGATCAGCAAGGGCTGGCGGATATTCATCAGCGCTTGATGGCGCTGGAGACTCGCCAGGGTGATCACTGGAAGCCGGCGCGGTTGATTGGTGAGTTGGAAGCGGTGGGTAAGGGCTTTTCTGACAAGTGATTGATGCAGCGCCTGTGCCGGCGCTTTCGCGAGCAGGCTCGCTCCTACAAGGGATCTCGGGTCGTCCACACATGCTGTGTTCACAGAAGATCAAATGTGGGAGTGAGCCTGCTCGCGATGAATACAACGCGGTATTCGCCTTAGACTGGCAATCCAACTCCAGGAATCGACACGATGTCCAACCCGATGCCCCAACGCACCGAATACCCGCACTTCCAGCCTATCACCACCCGCTGGCACGACAACGATGCCTATGGCCACGTCAACAACGTCACCTACTACAGCTTTTTCGACACAGCGGTGAACACTTACCTGATCGACGTCGGTGGCCTGGATATCCATGACGGCGAGGTGGTGGGTTTTGTGGTGAGTTCGTCTTGCGATTACTTCGCCTCCATCGCCTTTCCGGACCGGATCGAGATCGGTTTGCGGGTGGGCAAGTTGGGCAACAGCTCGGTGCAATACGAGCTGGCGGTGTTCAAGGCTGGGGAAGATGAGGCCTGCGCAGCCGGGCGCTTCGTGCATGTTTTTGTGGATCGCGCGTCGAATCAGCCAGTGGCGATTCCTGCCGGGTTGCGCGGTGCATTGGAGCGGTTGGTCGTTTGATGGACAAAAAAATCGCAGCCCTTGGGCTGCGATTTTTTATCTAGCTGTCAGTGATGCCGTTCAGGCCTCAATGATGACGATTGTGCTTGTGATGTTTGCGATGACCATAGGCATGACCACGGCCCGGGTGGCCGTCACGGTAGTAACGACGATCATCGCGGCCGCCGCGATAGGAGCGACGATCATCGTCCTCATCGCTTTTGTTGCCCATGTAGTTACCCAGCGCGCCACCGGCGCCGCCGCCTGCTGCGGAGCCGATCAGGCTGCCGGTGGTGCCGCCCATGCTGCGGCCGACCACGTTACCGCCCGCTGCGCCCAAGGCACCACCGATGGCGGCTTCGCCACGGCTGCGTTTGTCTGCGCCGACTGCGCTACCACCCGCGCCGCCTAGGGCCGCGCCAATGGTGGAACCTGTATTGCCGCCTAACGATTGACCGACGACCGAGCCAAGAACCCCGCCCAATGCGCCGCCCACACCTGCTTCGGTGGTGCCTCCGGCAGAAGCGAAGCCACTGACCAGGCCAAGGGACAACAAGAGAATCGAGGAGAACTTCATAGAGGAACCTCAAGGGGATGACGGCGCGATCCTGAGGCTGTGTCAGGGTCGTGACAATCGAAATCCGACGAGTAACACGACTTGAGCACATTTCTATAAGTTGCTGTTTTTTGGGCGGAACTTAACGGTTTTTCGCCGGTCTTTAGTTACTTCGGATAGGCCGTTTTTGTGAAAAAACGGCCTTTTTTGTGGGTGATTGGAAAGTTGCCGAAAGTCCCGATCATGTTTTGCCATGTCGGACGCCTTCGCGGGCAAGCCACGCTCCCACAGGAACTGTGTTGTACGCATTTTTCGAATACGACACGGATCCTGTGGGAGCGTGGCTTGCCCGCGAAGAGGCCAGACCTGCAGTCGCGTTAAGCCGACTTGGCCAAGATCAATCCGGTCTCACTTGCCGCTTCCAACCGGATCGCCACAAACTTCGACGTCGGCGTATGGCTGCCATCCCCGGTGCTTTCCAGCGGCACCAGCGGATTCACTTCCGGGTAATACGCAGCGGCCTGCCCCGCAGGAATATCAAACGCCAGCAGGGTAAAGCCCTTCACCCGCCGCTCACGCCCGTCATCCCAGATCGAAACGATGTCAGCCTTCTGCCCCGGCTTGAAGCCCAGGCGAATGATGTCAGCTTCGTTCACAAACAACACATCCCGCTGCCCCTTCACGCCACGATAACGGTCATCCAGCCCATAAATCGTGGTGTTGTACTGATCGTGGGAACGCATCGACTGCATAATCAAGTCTGGCAACACGCCGGTGGCGCGGGTGCGTTCGTGCACCAGGTCTTTGGGCAGCGTGTTCGGGCGGAAATTGGCGCGCCCGGACGGAGTGTTCCACTTGCGTGAACCGGCACTGTTGCCAAGGTAGAAACCGCCCGGATTTTTGATCTTCTCGTTAAAGTCGCGAAAGCCCGGAATGGTATCGGCGATCAGATCGCGAATGCGGCTGTAATCGGCCACCAGCCAGTTCCAGTCCACCGGTTTGCTGCCCAGGGTCGCGGCAGCTATGCCGGCGATGATCCACGGCTCCGAGCGCATCTGATTCGACAGTGCCTGCAACTGGCCGTTGGAGGCGTGGACCATGCTGAACGAGTCTTCGACGGTCACCGCTTGCGCGCCTTCGGTCTGGATGTCGATGTCGGTACGGCCCAGGCACGGCAGGATCAGCGCGTCTTTACCGTGCGCCAAGTGGCTGCGGTTGAGCTTGGTGCTGATCTGCACGGTCAGGTCGCAATTGCTCAAGGCCTGGAAGGTGCGCGAGCTGTCCGGGGTTGCCTGGGCGAAGTTGCCGCCCAAACCGATGAAGACTTTCGCGCGGCCGTCGGCCATCGCGTGGATCGCCTCGACCACGTTATGCCCGTTTTCACGCGGCACCTTGAACTGGAAGCGCCGCTCCAGGGAATCGAGGAACGCCACCGGTGGACGTTCGTTGATGCCCATCGTCCGGTCGCCCTGCACGTTACTGTGGCCGCGCACCGGGCACAGACCGGCGCCCGGCCGGCCGATGTTGCCGCGCAGCAGCATCAGGTTGGCGATTTCCTGGATGGTCGCCACCGAGTGGCGGTGCTGGGTGATGCCCATAGCCCAGCACATGATGACGTTCTTGCCTTTGGCGTACATCCGCGCCGCTTGCTCGATTTCTACCAGGGGCAGGCCGGACTGCTCGACGATCTGCTCCCACGAGGTGTCGTCGACGATGCCCAGGTATTCCAGCACGTTGACGCTGTGTTCATTAAGGAAGTCGTGGTCGAACACCGCAGGCTCACCTGCTTTCTGCGCGTCGCGTTCCCATTGCAGCAGGAATTTCGCCATGCCACGCATGATCGCCATGTCGCCGCCCAGTGCCGGACGGAAGTACGCGGTGTTGGTCGGCTTGTCGCCGTTGGTGAGCATTTCGATCGGGTGTTGCGGGTGCTGGAAGCGTTCCAGGCCGCGCTCTTTCAGCGGGTTGATGCACACCACCTGAGCGCCGCGTTTAACCGCTTCACGCAGGGGTTCGAGCATCCGTGGATGGTTGGTGCCCGGGTTCTGGCCCCAGACAAAAATGGCATCCGCATGTTCGAAGTCGTCGAAGGTCACGGTGCCTTTGCCGACGCCGACACTTTGCGCCAACGCCACACCGCTGGCCTCGTGGCACATGTTCGAGCAGTCGGGGAAGTTGTTGGTGCCGTAGGTGCGCACGAACAATTGATAGAGGTAGGCCGCTTCGTTGCTGGCTCGGCCCGAGGTATAGAACTCGGCCTGATTCGGGCTCGACAGGCCCTGCAAATGTTTGGCGATCAAGGCGAACGCCGCTTCCCAGCTGATCGGCTTGTAGCGATCGGTTTCGGCGTCATAGCTCAATGGCTCGGTCAGACGACCCTGATATTCCAGCCAATAGTCACTTTGTTCCAGCAACGAACTGACGCTGTGTTTAGCAAAGAAAGCGCCGTCGACACGCCGTTTGGTCGCTTCCCAGTTCACCGCTTTGGCGCCGTTCTCGCAGAACGCCACCATGCCGGCTTCGTTGGAATCGCCCCAGGCGCAACCAGGGCAATCGAACCCGCCGTTCTTGTTGGTTTTGAGCATCATGCGCAGGTTTTTCAGCGCGTTGTCACTGGTCAACCAGGCCCGGGCAACGCTGGCCAGTGCGCCCCAGCCACCGGCCGGGCCTTTGTAGGGCTTGTAGCGAGGGACGGGTTTCTGGTCGGCTTGACGGTGTTGACTCACGCTTGATTCTCCAATGCCGGGCTGTAGACCCGCGGTGCATTTTTCTGGGGCAGATGGATGAGATTGAGGTTGTGACGACGGGCCCATTGCACGGCAAGGCCCGTGGGCGACGACAGGCTGACGAGGGTCTGGATGCCTGCGCGCAACACTTTCTGGATCAATTCGAGGCTGCAACGGCTGGTGACAATCGCCAGGCCGCCTTCAGTCGGGATCTTCTGGCGAATCAACCCACCGATCAATTTGTCGAGGGCGTTATGCCGGCCGATGTCTTCACGGCCCAGCAGCAATTCGCCCTGGCCGTTCATGAACACCGCCGCATGCACCGCGCCGGAGTACTGGCCAAGTGGCTGGAACGCACCGATGCGCTGACGCAGGCCATCGAGCCACTCGGCGGGTGGCAAGGGCGCGCCGGGCAAGACCTTGAGGTCTGGCAACGCCTGTTCAACCGCTTCCACGCCGCAGAGCCCGCAACCGCTGGTGCCGGCCATTTGCCGACGCTGCTGTTTGAGGTTCCAGAATGCGCGGTTGGCGATGGTCACTTGCGCGTATTGCGCCGAGCCCGAGCCGCTGAGTTGCAAGTCATAGATGTCGGAGGCGTCTTCGATGATGCCGCTGCCGAGACTGAAACCAACGATGAAATCTTCAAGGTCCGTCGGCGTGACCAACATCACCGCCTGGCTGATGCCGTTATAAGCGATCGCCAACGCGACTTCTTCGGCGAGCGCGGTGCTGGCCGATTCGGTGTATTGAAGGTCGCTGTAACTGTAGGTCTGGCTGGCGGCGGGCGCGGGCGCTTCAAAGGCTGGCGCCGCGCAGGCAGGGCGCTTGGCTTTCATGGGCATCCACCGACGGTTTGGTCAGCTTTAAGCCTAGGCGCGTCAACATGTCGCGTCTAATCGCTATTACTGATCTGCCGATAGATGACGTCGATCAAGAAGCTGTCAGCGATTTCTGATAGATCGCAAAACAGGCTTCGGCCAGCGCAGAGCGCGGAGCACTGCGGCGCATGATCAGCCCAAGCCGGGCAAGGGTCTGGGCGTTTTCGATAGGTTGCAGGCGCAAATGGTCAGTAAGGTTTTCCAGGCCGCCGTCTAGCGGCATCACCGCGCAGCAGAGGCCGCCGTGCACCGCTTGTAACAATTGGTGGACGGCGTCGGTTTGCAAAAGCGGTCGTGGCGTCAGGCCGCGGCTGTGGAAATTGTGATCAATGGACTGGCGAAAGTGCATGCCACTGGTGAGCATGCCCAAGGGCAGTTCGATCAAGGACTCCCAACTCAACGGCGCCTCGCCGAAGCTGAAGAAGCGTTGATCGTAGAGCAGGCCCATGTGGGTTTCGCTGAAAGCCAGGGAATCGAAGCGCTCGTTGTCCAGACGCTCCAGATACGACACGCCGAGGTCCAGGCGATTGTTCGCCAGTTGCTCGAGGATTTGTTCGGAACTCAGGGCCGAGAGTTCGAAGCGCAGGTTCGGGTGTTCGGCGTGCAGGCGTTGCATCAACGGCAGCGGATCGAAGCTCGACAACGGCACCACACCCAACCTCAACGTACCGACCAGATTGCCGCGGCAGGCGGCGGCCTCGGCCTGCAAGCCGTCATAAGCCGCCATCACCGTACGCGCCCACGCCAACACGCGCTCGCCGGGCGCGGTAAAGCCTTCGAAGCGCTGGCCGCGATTGACCAGCGGCAGGTCGAGTTCTTCTTCGAGGCTGCGCAGGCGCATGGACAGGGTCGGCTGGGTGATATGACAGCGCGCCGCGGCCTGACCAAAGTGGCGGGTTTCGTCGAGGGCGATGAGGAATTTGAGCTGCTTGATGTCCATCTTCGCTCCAGGGCGCGTGAAGACGCGGATTCTAGCGCTTGGGGGAGGCGGCGTCATTGGTCGGCTAGTAACCTTGAGTGGCCGGCGTGGTCTAGGCTTTTGCGTCTGGAACCTAAAACCCAAGGAGAGTGCACCATGAGTATTTTTAGCTTTGTGAAAGAAGCAGGCGAAAAACTTATCGATCTACTGACACCGGGCAACGCCAATGCCAGTGAGCAGTTGAAGGAACACATCAACAAGGTCGGCCTGGGTAACCCGAATGTGCAGGCCACGGTGGATGGCGACAAGGTCACCGTGACGGGTGAAGTCAGCAGTCAGGAAGAGAAGGAAAAGATCCTGCTGGCCGTAGGCAATATCGCCGGTGTCGGTAGTGTGGATGACCAGATTACAGTGACTGGGCCGGTTGCGAAGGCTGCGGTGTTTGTGACGGTCGTGAAGGGCGACACCCTCAGCGCGATTTCCCTGCGCGTGTATGGCGATGCCAACAAGTACAACAAAATCTTTGAGGCCAACAAACCGATGCTCAAGCATCCGGACAAGATCTATCCGGGGCAGTCGTTGCGGATTCCTGAGTAAGCCTCAAGACCGCCATCGCGAGCAGGCTCGCTCCCACAGTAGATCTTCAGTGAGCACAGTATTTGTGTACGAAGGAGATCCCATGTGTACGAGCCTGCTCGCGATGGAAGCGACTCGGTCTCAGAGCCCGGCAATCAACTCTCGATAATCCCCCACCGCCGCAAACTCCGCCGTATCCTTCGGCCCTTTGCGACTGTCCGGTTCACTCACCGCCAGCAAATGCGCCACTCCAAAACTGCGCGCACTGCGCAGGATCGGCAACGTATCGTCGATAAACAGACTGCGCGCCGGATCAAAACCTATGTCCGCCTGCAACGCCTCCCAGAACTGCGGATTCTCCTTGGGAAAACCGTAGTCATGCGAGCTGATCAACCGCTCGAAGTACGGCGCCAGTTCAATCCTTTCCAGTTTCAATGACAGCGAATCACGGTGTGCATTGGTGATCATCATCACGCGCTTGCCGGCCTGTTTGATCGCCGCCAGGAACGTATCCGCATCCGGGCGCAGGGCGATCAAGTGTGCGGTTTCAAGCTTCAGTTCACGCACCGGCAGTTTCAGCTCGGCGCTCCAGAAATCCAGGCAATACCACTGCAATTGCCCGGCGTTGCGTTCGAACAGCGGCTGCAATTCCATCTCGGCCATGGCCCGGCTGACCCCGTGCAACTCAGCGTAACGCTGAGGCAGGTGCTCCATCCAGAAATGGTTGTCGTAGTGCAGGTCCAGCAGCGTGCCGTCCATATCCAGCAGAACGGTGTCGATGTCGCGCCAGGGCAGCAGGGACATAAAAAACTTCTCCAGCGGTAATAAAGATATCCGAGGTCAACAATCAGGATAGGCCGGGTATAGTAACCCGCTTACGCCAAGGAGCCTTTCATGCGCCAGAAACCCACCGTACTCGCCCGCGAGATCGTCGCCACCAGCCGCTTGTTCTGCGTCGAAGAGCTGAAACTGCGCTTTTCCAACGGCGTGGAGCGCACCTACGAGCGCCTGGTCGGCAAGGGCGCCGGGTATGGCGCGGTGATGATCGTGGCGATGCTCGATGCGGATCACGCCGTGCTGGTCGAGGAATATTGCGGCGGCACCGATGCCTATGAGCTGTCGTTGCCCAAAGGCTTGATCGAGCCGGGCGAAGACGTGCTGGCGGCGGCCGAGCGCGAGCTCAAGGAAGAGGCCGGGTATGGTGCGCGGCAGCTGGAGCATCTGACCGAGTTGTCGTTGTCGCCCGGTTACATGAGCCAGAAAATCCAGGTGGTGCTGGCCACCGACCTGTACGAAGAAAGCCTGGAAGGCGACGAGCCCGAGCCGATGGGCGTGGACAAGATCAACTTGCGCGAACTCTCGGCCCTTGCGCAGAATCCGCGATTCACGGAGGGCCGTGCCTTGGCGGCGCTGTACCTGGCCCGTGATCTGCTGACTCAGCGTGGGGTGTTTCTGCCATGAATTTTCCGCATCCATTGATGGCGCCGGTGGTTGAGCTGGCGTTGAAGGCTGGCGAAGCGATTCTGCCGTTCTGGCGCATCGGCACGGCGGTGACCGCCAAGGCTGACGATTCACCGGTGACGGCGGCGGACCTCGCCGCTCACCATTTGATTCTGGACGGGCTGACGGCGCTGGACCCGAGTATTCCGGTGCTGTCGGAAGAGGACGCTAACATTCCCCAGAGCGTGCGTGCCGGCTGGCAGCGATGGTGGCTGGTCGATCCGTTGGACGGGACCAAGGAGTTCATCTCCGGCAGCGAAGAGTTCACCGTCAATATCGCGCTGATCGAGCAGGGACGGGTGGTGTTTGGCGTGGTGTCGATGCCGACCAACGGGCGCTTTTATGTCGGTGGCGCCGGTCTGGGCGCGTGGCGTGGTGATAAAGATGCCGAGGCGTTGCCGATTCAGGTTCGCGACGTTCCTGCTGCGGGCGAGGCGTTTACCGTGGTCGCCAGCCGCCGGCATTCAAGCCCCGAGCAGGAACGCTTGCTGGCCGGGTTGAGCGCCAGTCTGGGTGAGCTGCAACTGGCGAGTATCGGCAGTTCGTTGAAATTTTGTTTGCTGGCGGAAGGGGCGGCGGATTGTTATCCGCGGTTGGCGCCGACGTCGCAGTGGGACACGGCGGCGGCTCAAGGTGTGCTGGAAGGGGCAGGCGGTGAAGTGCTGGATTTGAGCGGGAAGCCGTTTTGTTATCCGGCGCGGGAATCGTTGTTGAATGAGTTCTTTTTGGCGCTGCCGGCGAAGGCTGCGTGGCGCGAGAAGTTACTGGAACTGGCCCGATCCTGAGTTCACCCAAACCTGTGGCGAGGGAGCTTGCTCCCGCTGGGCTGCGAAGCGGCCCCAAAACCTGCAACTCAATTACACCAGGAAAACAGTGGTGACAGGAATGGGAGTGCTGCGCACTCCAACGGGAGCAAGCTCCCTCGCCACAGGTTTTGTGTCTTTACCGGTGGAGGACGTACTGCCCGGTAAACCTCACCGCATCGTCATTGCTATCAGCATTGACGATCCTTGAATGCAACGCTAACCGCGCACGTCCGTATCGCTGATACGTCGCCAGAAACTTCTTCCACACCGCCGCGCTCGGTGCCTGACAGATCGCAATCGCATCCATGGTCACCGGCAGCGGATAAGTGATGTGCCCTTCGTGAATCACGATGTGCCCGCCTTCACTCCCCTCTTCATGCAAGCGCAAATGCAGCCAGCCCCAACCGGCCAGCACCGCGCCGCAATACAGGCTGCCGCCGAACATGGTGCTTTTGTGATTGACGTTGGCGTCCAGCGGCATGTGCAGGCGCAGTTGCTGGTCGTGCCAGTCGAGCACTTTGAGGCCCATGTCCCGGGTCAACGGGATATCGCGATGGAGGACTGATTCCAGGTGACGACTGTCGCGGCTCATGCAAGGGCCTCTTGTTTGAAGATATGGTTTGACGGTAGCTCAATCGAGTTCGTCGGTGTGGCTGCTGGCGCCACCGTCGGCGAAGTTCAGGCCGTGTTTTCGCAGTTTGTCGTGCAAGGTCTTGCGCGGAATGCCGAGGGCTTCGGCGAGGCTACGCACCGAGCTGTGAGAGCGGGCCAGTTCGGCGGCTATCAACGATTTCTCGAAGTTTTCCACCTGCTCGCTCAGGCCGCCGCTGACCACTTCGACCGTCATACCGGCAGCGCCTTCCTGCGTGTTGTTATCCAACGCGAGTTCCAGACCCAGGGCGAAACGTTCGGCGGCGTTTTGCAGTTCGCGCACGTTACCCGGCCAAGTGTGGCGCAGCAGCAGGGCTCGTTGCCCCGGTTGCAATTCATGGGGCGGCAAGCCGTGACGGGCGCTGGCTTCGTCGGCGAAATGCTGGAACAGCATCAGCGCATCTTCGCCGCGTTCACGCAACGGCGGAATGCGCAGCGGCGCGACGTTCAGGCGGTAATACAAGTCGGCACGGAAGCGCCCTTGATCGGCGGACTGGCGCAGGTCTTCCTTGGTCGCGGCGATGATGCGGATGTCCAGCGGGATCAGTTGATTGCCGCCCAAGCGCTCGACCACGCGCTCCTGCAGCAATCGCAGCAATTTCACTTGCACGTCCAGGCTCATGCTTTCGATTTCATCGAGGAACAGCGTGCCGCCATTGGCGAATTCGAACTTGCCGATGCGGCGCTTTTGCGCGCCGGTGAAGGCGCCCGGCTCGTGACCGAACAGTTCGCTTTCCACCACCGACTCAGCCAAAGCCCCAGCGTTGATCGCCACGAAAGGACCGTTACGGCGGCTCGACAAATCGTGCAGCGCCCTGGCCACGACTTCTTTACCGGCACCGGTTTCGCCGAGGATCAGCACGTCAGCCTTGGTCGCCGCCAACGCGCCAATTTGCTCGCGCAAGCGCAGCATCGGGGCCGATCGCCCGACCAGTCGGGTGCTCAGTTCATTGCGATCGCTCAGGGCCAGGCGCAGGCTGCGGTTATCCAGCACCAGTCGGCGCAGAGCCAATGCGCGGCGCACGCTGTCGAGCAGCGCGTCGCTGGCGAAAGGTTTTTCCAGGAAGTCATAAGCACCGGCGCGCATGGCCTGCACGGCCAGCGGCACATCGCCGTGGCCGGTGATCAGCAGCACTGGCAGCTCCGGGTCCTGGGCATGCAGTTCGGTCAACAGTTCGAGGCCGTCCATGCCCGGCATGCGGATGTCGCTGACCACCACGCCCGGCCAGTCGCGCTCCAGTTGCCCGGCCAAGCCTTTGGCTTCGGCCAGAGGCAGGATTTTCAGGCCCGCCAGGTCCAGTGTCTGGCCCAGGGCCTGACGCAGGTGGGGATCGTCGTCGATCAGCACGACCTGGACACGGTTATCGATGGTCATGCACTTCGGTCCTCGGACGGTTGCAGGCTTACACCCGGTGCGCCGGCGCGCAACTTCAGGGTAATCAGGGCGCCGCCTTCCTTGTGGTTGGCGAACGACAGTTCACCGCCGAAGGCGCGCATCAGGGTTTCGCAAATCGCCAGCCCCAGGCCAAGTCCCTGGGTGCGGGTCTTGGTGGTGTAGAAGGGCTCGCTGGCGCGACCAAGGGCTTCCATGCAAAAGCCGGGGCCGTTGTCGCGAATGTACAGAGTGACGCCGTCTGCGGTGGATTGAGCACTCAACCAGAGTTTACGCGGCGGACCTTTCTCGGTCAGCGCGTCCAGCGCGTTCGCCAACAAGTTGCCGAGCACTTGACGCAGACGGGTTTCCCCGGCCTCGACCCACAATGTGGCCGCCGGCAAATCGCGGATCAGTTCGACTTCCATGCTGCGCCGGCGCTTGGCCAGCAACGCCAGCGCGTCATCCAGCGCCGGTTGCAGGGCGACGCTTTCCGGCGCATGGCGATCGCGCCGGGCGAAGGCGCGCAAGTGGGCGATGATCGATGCCATGCGCCCGGTCAGTTCGCTGATCAGCTTGAGGTTGCCGCGGGCATCGTCGGTGCGCTGATGATCGAGCAGCACCTCGGCGTTTTCCGCGTAGCTGCGAATGGCCGCGAGCGGTTGATTCAATTCGTGGCTGATGCTCGCCGACATGGTCCCCAGCGCCGACAACTTGCCGGCCTGCACCAGATCGTCCTGGGCGCGCACCAGTTCCTGCTGAGCGTGTTCGCGCTCCAGCACTTCCTGTTTCAGTCGACGGTTTAGGCCTTCGAGGTCGCTGGTCCGCTCGGCGACCCGGCCTTCCAGTTCGTGCCGGGCCTTGGCTTCGAAGGCAATGCGTTCGAGGTAATGGCGGCGACGCTGCATCATCAGACCGAGCAGCAGCATCAACACCAGCAACGTCGCGCCGCCAATGGCGACGACCGTACGCACCGGTCGATCGATCAGCGTGCGCGGGGCGAGGATGCTGACGTTCCAGCCGGTTTCGGCGATCTGCTGGGTTTGGGTCAGCCAGGCGTTGGGGTTGAGCCTCAACGGTTTCGGGTCGCGGGTCGGGTACGGTTGAATCGCGGTGATCGCTTTGCGTTCTTCTTCGCTCAAGGGTCGGGTCGAGCGGAATCGCCACTCAGGCCGCGACGTGAGGATGACCACGCCGTTATGGTCGGTCAGCAGCAGTTGTTCCGGGGTTTTGCCCCACAGGCTTTCGGTGTGGTCCAGGTCGACCTTGACCACCAGCACGCCGATGATTTTTTCGCCGTTGCGCACAGCGGCGGCGAAGAAATAGCCGCGTTTGGCCGACGTTGTGCCTAAACCGAAAAAGCGCCCGAGCCGTCCGGCCATGGCTTCGCTGAAATACGGCCGGAAGGAGAAATTGCGCCCGACGAAACTGTCGTGCTTGTCCCAGTTCGACGCGGCGAGGGTCTTGCCCGTGGTGTCCATCAGGTACATGACTTCGGCGCCGGTCTGGGCGCTGATGTTTTTCAGCAGGCGATTGGCATTGCCCTGGGTGACGCTGTCATCCGGCGCCCCGAGCACCGCGCGCAGGGCCGGCAGATCGCCGAGGATCTGCGGCAACACTTCATAACGGTGCAGCGTGCCCAGCAGGTTGGCGACGTACAGGTCGAGGGTCTGACGGTTTTGCCCGGCCAGTTCGCTGCGGTAATAACGCTCGGCCAGATGCTCCAGCGGCCACAGCAATGGCGCCAGGCACAGTGCAAGCAGTGCGAGGCTGCGCCAGCGGGGTCTGGGAGGGAGGGTCGGAGTCATGAGCATCGGGCGCCTGTGAGTACAGGCGCATTATGCCTAGGCTTGCTCGGCAAGACACTCGCGCAGCGCGGATTGCCAGTCAGGCTGACTGACACCCCATTCGCGTTGCAGGCGACTGCAATCCAGGCGCGAGTTCAGCGGCCGGGCGGCCGGCGTCGGATAATCGCTGGAGGGGATCGGCAGCAGGTTGGCGCAAGGCTTGCCCTGTTCCCGCAGCGCTTCGCCGATGGCCTGGGCGAAACCGAACCAGGAGGTTTCACCCTGAGCGGTCAGGTGATAAGTGCCCCAGGCACCGGCTTGTCCCGCCTGCCAGCGTTCGATCAGTGCGAGAGTGCTGGCAGCGATGGTGCCGGCCCAGGTGGGCGCGCCGATCTGGTCAGCGACAATGCGCATCTCCGGTTTCTCTTGCAGCAGGCGTTGCATGGTCAGCAGGAAATTGCGGCCGTGGGTCGAGTAGACCCAACTGGTCCGCAGGATCAGGTGTTGACCTTGTACTGCGGTGATCGCTTGCTCGCCGGCCAGCTTACTGTTGCCGTAAACGCCGAGCGGGTTGGGCGCGTCGGCTTCGTTGTACGGCTCGGCTTTGCTGCCATCGAACACGTAATCGGTGGAGTAGTGAATCAGCGGGATGCCGAGCGCCGCTGCTTCTTCGGCCAGGATGCCCGGGCCAATCGCGTTGATGGCAAACGCAAGCTCGGGCTCGCTTTCAGCTTGATCGACTGCGGTGTGAGCCGCCGCGTTGATGATCAGGTCCGGGCGAATGTGCTGAACCTGCTGGCGAATCTGTTCCGGTTTGGCTAGGTCGAGCTGATCTCGCCCCAGCACAATCAACTCGCCAACAGCACCAAGGCGAAGCTGCAACTCACGCGAAACCTGACCGTGCTGACCGCTGATTAGAATTTTCATGGAAACAGATCGGCCTCTTTCAGGCTCTTGCCGTTCTGATCCTTGGCCGACAGCTTGGGCGCTTCCTCCAGTTGCCAGTCGATGGCCAGGGTCGGATCGTCCCAGCGAATGCAACGCTCGGCGGACGGCGTGTAATAGTCAGTGGTCTTGTAGAGAAACTCGGCAAAATCGCTGAGCACCACAAACCCATGGGCAAACCCTTGCGGCACCCAGAGTTGGCGATGGTTTTCTGCGGACAGTCGCACCGCTTCCCACTGACCGAAATTCGGCGAGCTGCGACGGATGTCCACCGCGACGTCGAGCACCTCACCGGCGGTTACCCGCACCAGTTTCCCTTGGGTATTTTCCAGCTGATAGTGCAGGCCGCGCAGCACGCCTTTCTGTGAGCGGGAATGATTGTCCTGAACAAACTGCGTGTTCAGGCTTGTCGCTTCTGCAAACGCCTTGGCATTGAAGCTTTCATAGAAAAAGCCGCGCTCGTCACCGAACACCTTGGGTTCGATGATCAGCACGCCGGGCAGGGTGGTTTCAATCACATTCATTGTTCTTCCCCGGCCAGTTTGAACAGGTACTGGCCATAGCCGGTCTTGCCGAAATAGCTGGCGCGCTCCAGCAGCTGTTCGCGGTTGATCCAGCCATTTTCGTAGGCGATTTCTTCGAGGCAGGCAACTTTCAGGCCCTGGCGGTGCTCGATGGTCTGCACGTACTGCGAGGCTTCGAGCAGGCTGTCGTGGGTGCCGGTGTCGAGCCAGGCGAAACCGCGACCGAAGCGCTCGACCTGCAGATCACCGCGCTGGAGGTAGGCATTGTTGACGTCGGTGATCTCCAGCTCACCGCGAGGCGAAGGCTTCACTGCTTTGGCGATCTCGATCACATCGTTGTCGTAGAAATACAGGCCGGTCACGGCATAGCTGGATTTCGGCTTTTTCGGTTTCTCTTCGATCGACAGGGCCCGGCCTTCGCTGTCGAAATCAATCACGCCGAAACGCTCTGGATCCTTGACCCAATAGCCAAATACGGTGGCGCCAGAAGGGCGTATGGCGGCGTTTTTCAACTGATCGCCAAAGTGCTGACCATGGAAGATGTTGTCGCCGAGGATCAGGCACACCGGGTCGTCGCCAATGAATGCTTCACCAATCAGGAAAGCCTGGGCCAAACCGTCCGGCGACGGCTGTTCGGCGTAGCTGAAGTTGACGCCGAACTGGCTGCCGTCACCCAGCAGGTTGCGGTATTGCGGCAGATCCTGTGGCGTGGAAATCAGCAAAATATCTTTGATGCCGGCCAGCATCAGTACCGAGATCGGGTAGTAGATCATCGGTTTGTCGTACACCGGCAGCAGCTGTTTGGAGACGCCGAGCGTGATCGGGTGCAGACGCGTACCGGAGCCACCGGCCAAAACGATGCCTTTCATCATGCGAGCAGCTCCTTGGTATTGATGGCGCCCAGGCGTTCGCCCTGATAGCTGCCGTCCTGAACGCGGCGACACCACTCAAGGTTGTCCAGGTACCACTGGACGGTTTTGCGCAGGCCGGTTTCGAAGGTTTCTTCCGGCACCCAGCCCAGTTCGCGTTCGATCTTGCTCGCGTCGATGGCGTAGCGCAGGTCGTGACCCGGACGGTCCTGGACGAAGGTAATGAGGTCGGCGAAGTGCGCCACGCCTTCAGGCTTGTTCGGCGTCAGTTCTTCAAGCAGCGCGCAGATGCCACGCACTACGTCGATGTTCTTCTGTTCGTTGTGACCGCCAATGTTGTAGGTCTCGCCGACCACGCCTTCGGTGACCACTTTGAGCAGCGCCCGGGCGTGATCTTCGACAAACAGCCAGTCGCGTACTTGCAGGCCGTTACCGTAAACAGGCAAAGGCTTGCCGGCCAAGGCGTTGAGGATCACCAGCGGAATCAGTTTTTCCGGGAAGTGAAACGGCCCGTAATTGTTCGAGCAATTGGTCAGCAATACCGGCAGGCCGTAGGTGCGCTGCCAGGCGCGGACCAGATGGTCGGACGCCGCTTTGCTCGCGGAGTACGGCGAGCTCGGTGCGTAGGGCGTGGTTTCGGTGAACAGATCATCGACGCCGTGCAGGTCACCGTAGACCTCATCGGTAGAGATGTGATGGAAGCGGAAGGCGCTTTTTTCCGGCTCGGCCAGCGTCTGCCAGTAGGCGCGAGTCGCCTCCAGCAGGCTGTAGGTGCCGACGATATTGGTCTGGATGAAATCCGATGGACCGTCAATAGAACGGTCGACGTGGGATTCTGCCGCCAGGTGCATGATCGCCTGCGGCTGGAAGCGTGCCAGTACCGCGCTCACGGTGGCCTGGTCGACGATATCGGCCTGGACGAACTCGTAGCGGGTGTCGGTGGCAATGCTGGTCAGCGACTCGAGATTGCCGGCGTAGGTCAGTTTGTCCAGGTTGAGCACTTCATGCTCAGTGTGCCGAATCAGGTGGCGAATCAGGGCAGAGCCAATGAAACCGGCACCGCCGGTGATGAGAATACGCATGTTGGCCAGCCTTTTTCTGTAAGACGATAAAGCGAATGAGCATAGCTTGTCGGCAGGAGCAGGGCGGTGCAAGAGGGTTGTTGGTCGTAATTGGCATTTGCCGCGCTGTCGGGGGGGTTGATTATCGACCGATGCAGTGGCGATATAGGCGCCTAATAAAACTTCAGGGGTCGTTGTATGCCGCTCGCCACGTTGATTCACCGCGCCAGTTTGCCCAGCCCGCAAGTGTCTGCGGAGCAAGCGCTAGAGCTGCTGGAGGGGCATTACGGGTTGAGCGGCAGGTTGCACGCCCTGGGCAGCCAGCAGGACCTGAACTTCCGGGTCGACAGTGATGAGGGGCGTTTTGTCCTGAAAATCTGCCGGGGCGACTATTCGGCGCTGGAGCTGCAAGCCCAGCATGCCGGGCTCAAGCATTTGGCTGAGAAATCCAGAGTGCATGTGCCGCGAGTGATCCCTGCCAAAAACGGCGCTGACCTGCTGACCCTGGAAGTCGGTGGTCAGGCCGTGCATGTGCGTTTGCTCGATTACATCGAAGGCCAGTCGCTGACCCACCTCGATCATCTGCCCGGTTCGGTGGTGGCCGGTTTCGGTCGACTTTGTGGCGAAATGGACCTGGCGCTGGCCGCTTTCGAGCATCCGGGCCTTGAGCGCACTCTCCAATGGGACGCCCGCCACGCCAATGCGCTGATCGGTCATTTGCTACCGGTGATCAAGGATGACGCACAACGCCGGTTGATCGCCGACGTGGCCGAACGGGCCGAGCGTCATTTGCAGCCGCTGGTGGAAAAGCTGCCGGTGCAGGCGATTCACATGGACATCACTGACGACAACGTGGTCTGGCAGCGCGACTCGCAACGCCAGTGGCAGTTGCAGGGCGTGATTGATTTCGGCGACCTGATCCGCACCTGGCGCATTACCGATCTGTCGGTTACCTGCGCGGCATTGCTGCACCACGCCGCTGGCGATCCGTTTTATATCTTGCCGGCGGTTCAGGCGTATCACGCCGTCAATCCGCTCACCCATGAAGAATTGTTGGCGTTATGGCCGCTGATCGTCGCGCGCGCGGCGGTGCTGGTGCTGAGCGGCGAACAGCAGGTCAGCATTGATCCGGGCAATGATTACAGCCGCGACAACCTGACCCACGAGTGGGAGATCTTCCGCGTGGCCACGTCGTTGCCGCTGGTATTGATGGAAGCGGCGATTCTGACGTCAGTCGGCCAGACGCTGCCGAGCATTGGCAGCGAAGGTTTCGCGCCATTGCTGCCGAGCCTGGTCGGGCGTGAATTTGCCTTGATCGATCTGGGCGTGCTGAGCCCGCATTTTGAAGCCGGTAACTGGGAGCAGGAGGGCGTTGATCAGCGTTTGCTGACTGAAGCGGCTGCGGCGCACGGCCTGGCGGCCAGCCGTTATGGTCAATATCGTTTGTCTCGCACTCAACCGGACAGTGCCGCTGAACCCGACACTTGCCCGTTGCACGTGGAGTTGCGAGTGCCCAACGGCACGGCGGTCGAGTCGCCATTTGCCGGCGTGGTTCATCAGCCGACGGCGGGTGTGCTGCAACTGGACGGTCCGCAACTGAGTGTGCGGTTGTGGGGCGTGACGCCGTCGCTGCACGTCGGTGCGGCGCTGGTCAAAGGCCAAGTGTTGGGCGCGGTCAGCGGGCCATTGATCGTGCAGTTGAGCCGCGGCGCTTCGTTCGATGCACCGTTGTTTTGCACACCGTCTCGCGCTGCGGCCTGGCAAGCGTTGTGTCCGTCACCAGCGGCACTGCTGGGACTGGCTTGCGATGCTGAAGCAGAGCTCGATTCGCAGACGTTGCTGGCGCGTCGCGACGCCAGTTTCGCGCGCACGCAGAAGCACTATTACGTCGACCCGCCACGCATCGAACGCGGCTGGCGCAATCACCTGATCGACATGCAGGGCCGCTCCTACCTCGACATGCTCAACAACGTCGCGGTGCTCGGCCACGGTCATCCGCGCATGGCGGCTGTGGCCAGTCGTCAGTGGTCGTTGCTCAACACCAACTCACGCTTCAACTACGCCGCGGTGGCCGAGTTTTCCGAGCGTTTGCTGAAGTTATCGCCGGAGGGCATGGACCGGGTGTTTCTGGTCAACAGCGGCAGCGAGGCCAACGACTTGGCGATCCGCCTGGCATGGGCCTACAGCGGCGGTCGCGACATGCTCAGCGTGCTGGAGGCCTATCACGGCTGGACGGTGGGCGCGGACGCGGTCTCGACCTCGATTGCCGACAACCCGAAAGCCTTGAGCAGCCGTCCCGATTGGGTGCATCCGGTGACCGCGCCGAATATCTATCGCGGCGAATTCCGTGGCCCGGGCAGCGCACCGGACTACGTGCGCAGCGTCGAACACAACCTGGCAAAAATCGCCGAGCAGAAACGCCAGTTGGCCGGTTTTATCTGTGAGCCGGTGTACGGCAATGCCGGCGGGATCTCGCTGCCACCGGGTTATCTGAAACAGGTCTATGCGCTGGTTCGCGCGCAGGGTGGTGTGTGTATCGCCGATGAAGTGCAGGTCGGTTACGGCCGCATGGGTCACTTCTTCTGGGGCTTCGAAGAGCAGGGCGTGGTGCCGGACATCATCACCATGGCCAAGGGCATGGGCAACGGCCAGCCGCTGGGCGCGGTGATCACTCGCCGGGAAATCGCCGAGGCGCTGGAGGCTGAGGGGTATTTCTTCTCGTCGGCGGGCGGCAGTCCGGTCAGTTGCCAGATCGGCATGGCGGTGCTGGATGTGATGGAAGAAGAAAAGCTCTGGGAAAATGCTCAGGTGGTAGGCGGGTATTTCAAGGAGCGGCTTGAAGCGTTGATCGATATTCATCCGTTGGTGGGCGCGGTGCATGGTTCCGGGTTCTATCTGGGCGTGGAGCTGATCCGCAATCGCGAGACTCTGGAGCCGGCGACTGAAGAAACTGCGGCGTTGTGTGATCGCTTGCGGGAGTTGGGGATTTTCATGCAGCCGACGGGGGATTACCTGAACGTGCTCAAGATCAAACCGCCGATGGTGACTTCGCGGCGGAGTGTGGATTTCTTTGTCGACATGCTCTCGAAAGTCCTCGCGGAAGGCCTGTAAACACCTATCCCTGTGGGAGCGAGCCTGCTCGCGATAGCGGCGGATCAGTCGATTCACATGTTAAATGTTCAACCGCCATCGCGAGCAGGCTCGCTCCCACAGGGGTGATGTTGTAGTTCGATTGTTATCGGGATTAAGTGCATAAAAATAGACGGGTGGAAGATTGTTTGCTTTTAAAGTCGATATTTATCGGCTATAAAGTCGACACTGCCAACGTTAAGCACTTGCCCGGAGATGATTCATGAGCCGTATCGTTACCGTCGCTGCCACCCAGATGGCCTGTTCCTGGGACCTTGAAGCCAACCTCGAGACCGCTGAGAAATTGGTTCGTGAGGCCGCGGCCAAAGGCGCGCAGATCATCCTGATCCAGGAACTGTTCGAGGCGCCGTACTTCTGCCAGAAGCCGAATCCGGATTACCTGCAACTGGCCACGGCGGTTGAAGACAACGTCGCCATCAAGCATTTCCAGAAAGTCGCCAAGGAGCTGCAAGTGGTGCTGCCGATCAGCTTTTACGAACTGGCGGGCCGCGCGCGTTTCAACAGCATCGCGATCATCGATGCCGACGGCAGCAACCTCGGGATTTATCGTAAAAGCCACATCCCGGACGGCCCGGGCTATCACGAAAAGTATTACTTCAACCCGGGCGATACCGGTTTCAAAGTCTGGAACACCCGTTACGCGAAAATCGGCGTGGGCATCTGCTGGGACCAGTGGTTCCCGGAATGCGCCCGCAGCATGGCGCTACTCGGCGCGGAAATCCTGTTTTACCCGACCGCCATCGGCAGCGAGCCGCACGACAAAACCATTTCCTCCCGTGACCACTGGCAGCGCGTGCAACAGGGCCATGCCGGCGCCAACCTGATGCCAGTGATCGCCAGCAACCGCATCGGCAATGAAGAACAGGACGGCTACGACATCACGTTCTATGGCTCATCGTTCATTGCCAATCAGTTCGGTGAGAAGGTCCAGGAACTCGACAAGACCGAAGAAGGCGTGCTGGTTCACAGCTTCGACCTCGACGAACTGGAGAACATTCGCAGTGCGTGGGGTTCGTTCCGTGATCGTCGCCCGAACCTATACAATGCGATCAAAACCCTCGACGGTTCCCTGGAGTCCTGACCGCATGACCACTTTAAACAGCACCCCGCGCGCCGACGGCTTCTACATGCCCGCCGAGTGGGCGCCACAAACCCAGACCTGGATGATCTGGCCGGAGCGCCCGGACAACTGGCGCCTGGGCGGCAAACCCGCACAAACCGCGCACGTGGCCGTGGCCAAAGCCATCGCCCGCTTCGAACCGGTGACCGTGGCGGTATCCGCCGGCCAATACGAAAACGCCCGTGCCCGTCTCGACGTGCCGAATATTCGTGTGGTCGAGATGTCCAGCGATGACGCCTGGGTTCGCGACACTGGCCCGACATTCGTCATCAATAACAGCGGCGAAGTCCGTGGCGTGAATTGGGACTTCAACTCGTGGGGCGGTTTCGATGGCGGCTTGTACTCGCCATGGAACCGTGACTCGCAGGTGGGCGGCAAGATCCTTGAGATCGAGCGCAGCCAGCGCTACCGCACCGAGGGCTTCGTGCTTGAGGGTGGTTCGATCCACGTCGATGGCGAAGGCACTCTGATCACCACCGAAGAATGCTTGCTCAACCGCAATCGCAACCCGCACCTGAATCGTGCAGACATCGAGGCGGTGCTCAGCGCCAACCTGGCCGTGGATAAAATCATCTGGCTGCCGGACGGTTTGTTCAACGACGAAACCGACGGCCATGTGGATAACTTCTGCTGCTACGTGCGTCCGGGTGAAGTATTGCTGGCCTGGACCGATGACCCGCAGGACCCGAACTACCCGCGCTGCCAGGCGGCAATGAAGGTGCTGGAAAGCAGCACCGATGCCAAGGGTCGCCCATTCACGGTGCACAAGATGCCGATCCCGGGACCGCTATATGCGACCGAGGAAGAGTGCGCCGGTGTGGATCCGGTGGACGGGACTCAGGAACGTAATCCGACCGTCCGTCTGGCCGGTTCCTACGTGAACTTCCTGATCGTCAACGGCGGAATTATCGCGCCGAGCTTCGACGACCCATTGGACGGTCCGGCCAAAGAGATTCTGCAGGCGCTGTTCCCGCAGCATGAAGTGGTGATGGTGCCGGGCCGCGAACTGTTACTGGGGGGCGGTAACATCCACTGCCTTACCCAACAACAGCCGGCGCCGCACAAGGAGTGAGTGGGGTTGTAACAGCCTGACCCGGTTGTAAAACCGCCAAGGCACCGGTTTATCCCTGCCGTTCATCAAGAAGCCCGCAGCCCGAAAGGGACTGCGGGCTTCTTTGTATCCGCTTGTCGACACTTGAGAAATATTGGCACAGCTCTTGTATCTGGTATGGGGTGAAACAGGGAGGGGGAGGACTTCGATGTTCTGTCATAAACCTTGGATAAGTTAGCCGCTCACAAACCGGGAGAGAGCGCCGAAATGAACGCCGAAGTGAACGTAGTGAGCGAGCGGGCATTGCATCCCCTGGCAGTTAATAGCGAATCGCTCCAGGTTCTTGCGCACTGGTTGAAGTCCAATGGAACGCGTCAGATCAGAGAACCTGATCCGCGCCGGATGATGATCGAGCGTTACCCCGCTGGTTTATTCAGCGAGGCGGAACTGGAAGCGTTGTGGGATGTGATGGAAGGATAAGAAGAATAAACAAAGGATTGATAAAAGCGCTGCCGGGAGGGCGGCGCTTTTTTATGGGCGATGGTTTTTTGAAATACAGACTTTTGGTCACCACCAACCCCCTGTGGGAGCGGGCTTGCTCGCGAATTGCGGTAGATCATTCAGCATCTATGTTGACTGAACCACCGTATTCGCGAGCAAGCCCGCTCCCACAGGGGGTTGGTGTGGACATCCTGTGGTGTTTAGAAGCTATAGGTGCCAGTCACCACCAGGCTACGCGGTTCGCCTGGTTGTATCTGTGCGGCGCTGGTGGCCGACGAGTAATAGGTCTTGTCGCTGATGTTGTTCAGCGCCGCGCGCAAGTCCCAGTCCTTCTGCCGGAACCCGGCCAGTGCATCCCAACGGCCATAACCCGGCAGCACGACGGTGTTGAGGTTATCGGCATAACGCTGGCCGACCAGGGTCAACCCGGTTTCCGCATACCAGCCCATTTCCGGTTTCCAGGTCAGGAACAGGCTGCCGTTGTGCTTGGCCACGTTGCTGATGCGTTTGCCTTCAAAGCCGTTGTTGTCCTTCTCGACCGTCGCGTCTTGCACGCCGACGCCACCGCGCACGTACCAGTTGCCGGCGATTTTGCCGGTGCCGGTCAGCTCGATCCCGCGGGAACGTTGCAGGCCCGAGAGCAACGTGATGGTCGGGTTGAGCGGATCGCTGGTGCGACGGTTGTAGAGTTCCAGTTCGTAGATCGCGAGGGTGGTGCTCAGGCGGTCGTCGAGCCAGTCGCTCTTCACGCCGATTTCCTTCTGCTTGGTCAGCTCGGGGCTCAAGTCGTTGCTATTACCGGCAACACCCGGGGTGATGCCGATCAAGCCGCCGCCCACTGGCGAGAATGTCTTGGTCCAGGACGCATAGAACGAGTGATTCTGCAGCGGCGTCCAGACCAAGCCTACACGCGGGCTGGTGCTGTGGCTGTCACGGTCTTCGGAAATGTTGCGCAGCTTGTTGGTCGATTCGATGTCGAAGGTGTCGTAGCGCAGACCGGCCAGCAATTGCCATTGGTCGTTCAGGCGCAATTGATCCTGTACGTACACCGCACGGCTTTCGACTTCCGTGTGGTTGGCGCTGGACACCTGCATGCGCCCGGTATGACGCAGATCGCGATTCGGGTTGTACAGGTCCAGCGCCGGCACCGGCGAGCTACCTCGGCCGGAAGGGGCCGCGGTGTACAAGGTCGGATCGCGGCGTTGGCTGCCGATCTCGATGCCGGTCAGCAGGCGATGCTCAAGACCGAAGGTGTTGAAACCGCCCTCCAGTTCGACGTTGTTATAGACGTTACGGGTGGTCAGGTCTTGCTGCCAATGCTGGCGCGTGACCTTGTTGGTGGCCGGGGTGTAACCGGTCAGGTACGTGTTGTCGAAATCGCTGTCGAGCTTGAACACGCCCAGTGTGTGGCGCAGCTGCCAGTTGTCGCTGAGTTCATAGCTGAGTTTGGAGCGCAGGGATTGCGATTTGTCGTCGATGAAATCGTGCTCGCTGCCATAGGTCGTATCGCGTCCTACGTCTGCCGGGCGTCCGTTGACGCCGGGGATGCCGCGATCCGGCGTTCGGTTGTAGCGGCTGTATTCGTACTGCACCAGCCAGTTCAGGTCCGGCGTCAGTTGCCAGCTCATCGACGGCGCGAACAGTTGGCGATTGCCGCTGACACCATCGCGGAAGCTGTTCTGATCCATGTTGCCCATGTTCAGGCGCAGGCTGATGTTCTCGGACGGATCGGTGCTGAGGTCAGCATAAAGGCTGCGCAAGTCATCGCTGCCGCCTTGGGCTTCGATGGTCGAACGACGGCCAAACTCGGGCAGTTTGCTGACCCGGTTGACGATCCCGCCCTGGCTGCCACGACCGTACAGAACGGCCGCCGGGCCCTTGAGTACTTCGATGCGCTCGATATTGTGCAAGTCGCGCACGTATTGGCTGTCGTCACGAATGCCATCGAGGTAGAAGTCGTTGCTGGCGTCGAAACCGCGGATGCGCAGGCTGTCGAAACGGGTGTCGGCGCCGCTGCTGACGTTGGGGATGCCACTCAACGCGGTGCCCAGGTCATTGGTGCCGTAATCCGAGACGTTCGAAGTTTTCATCGAATCGATGGCCTGTGGCACGTAGCGTACCGGTGTCGCGGTGCGGGTTGCGGTGCTGGTTTCCTTCACTCGCGGATCGTCGACTTCTGCTTCGGCACTGATTGAGGTTTCGGGTAAAACGGTGGTCGCGGCGCAGGTGAAACCGGCAGACAGAAAAGCAGAAAGCCCAAGGGTGACGGGCGTAAGGCGGAAGGGGGCAGGCATCTGAAGCGCATCCGAAAGGGTTGAAGAATTCAAGGGTGCGAATGGTAATGCTTGCTATTTACTTTCGTTAATTATTCTTGAAAAGCACCGTTGTTTGATTGTTTCGAGTTGTGTCGAGATTGTTACGGGGTCTCGGTGAGGGAATTCGCCCGATTCCTGAAACAGACTGAAAGTCATTCCAGCGTTTTTCCGCAACGGTCCGAGGATTAGTCTGCCGGCATCGAATTTTCCTGATGGCCCCCCTATGATCCTTCACTATATTTACGACCCTTTATGCGGCTGGTGCTACGGCGCCAAACCGCTGGTGCAAGCCGCCCAGGACGTGTTGCCGGTGATCGCCCACGGTGGCGGAATGATGAGCGGCGCCAACCGTCAAACCGTTTCACCACAGTTGCGCAACTACGTGATGCCCCACGACCGCCGCATCGCCGAGTACACCGGCCAGCCATTTGGCGAAGCGTATTTCGATGGGCTGTTGCGCGATGACACCGCTGTGTTCGATTCCACACCGCCGATTGCGGCAGTGTTGGCCGCCGAAGAGGTGGCGGGGCGCGGGCTTGAATTGCTGGGGCGTTTGCAGACGGCTCATTACGTGGAAGGTCGGCGCATCGCCGATCACGCGGTTTTGTTTGAACTGGCAAAGGACATAGGCCTGAAACATCAACCTTTTGAGGCCGCTTTCAACAGTGCCGATACCGATCAGCACATCAAGAGCAGTCGCGCCTTGTTGGCCAGAATCGGCGGACAGGGTTTTCCAACGCTGGCCCTTGAGCAAAATGGCCAATTCACGCTGGTCGATGTCAGCCCATGGCTCGGCAATCCGCAGGCCTTTGCAACCTGGCTTGCTCAGTTCGCTTAGACGTTTTCAGCCTATCGTTAGACGATTCATCAAATTGACATGGTGTTCTGGGCGCGGCTAGCATTCGCTCAACGCCTGTGGCTAACCGCCATGACTCATAAAACAATAAAAAGGCCCGCCACGTTTTTCTCGTGGGCGGGCCTTTTTGTTTTGGGGTGAAAAAAGAGTGCGATAGCGCCGTTTCAGCCGTTCGACACAGCGCGTATCAACCGGTAATAAGGAAAAGAACAAAATGTTGAATAAGCGAATCAGCCTGATCGCTCTGGGGATGTTGAGCGCTACACAGGCCATGGCTAACGACCAGGCCGAATCCAAGGGATTTGTTGAAGACAGCAGCCTCAAAGTGCTGCTGCGCAACGCCTACATCAATCGTGATTACAAAGACGGCAACCCGGACAAAGCCGAATGGGGCCAAGCGGCCATCGGTACGTTCTCGTCCGGCTTCACCCAAGGCACCGTCGGTGTCGGTGTGGACGCGTTCGGTCTGTACGCATTGCGCCTGGATGGCGGCAAGGGTCGCACCGGCGCACAAGGCATCGACTTCTTTAAAAAGGGCGACAGCGGCAACGCGGCTGACGACCTGTCAAAGGGCGGCGCAGCGGTCAAATTCCGTCTCTCCAGCACCACGCTGACCTACGGCGACCAGATGCCGGCCCTGCCGGTGCTGAGCTACGACAACGTGCGTCTGCTGCCAGAAAGCTACACCGGCACCTTGATCACCTCCCGGGAGATCAAAGGCCTGGAGCTGAACGCCGGTCGCTTCACCGCCGAATCGCGCAAAAGCGCTGAAGGCCGTGACAGTGGCGGCCTGAAGTCGATCAACGTGTTGGGCGGCAGCTACCAGTTCACCGAACAATTCAAGGCTGCGCTCTACGCCTCCGACGTCGAAGACGTGCTGAAGAAGCAATACGTGAACGCCAATTACGTGTTCCCGATCGACAAGGATCAGTCCCTTACCCTGGACTTCAACGGCTATCGCACCAAGCTGGACGATTCCTACGTCCGCGAAAGCGGCGCTACCGGCGACGACAACAAAATCTGGAGCCTGGCAGCGACCTTCGCCACCGGCCCGCACTCGTTCACGCTGGCTCACCAGCGCAGCACCGGCGACAGCAACCTGGGCTACGCCTACGGCGGCTATCAGAAGGATCAAGGTCGTGTCGGCGACGGTGGCAACACCATCTACCTGGCGAACTCCTACTGGTCCGACTTCAACGCCGAAGACGAGCGCAGCTGGCAGTTGGGCTACGGCCTGGACTTCACCGCATTTGGCGTTCCCGGCCTGAGCTACAACTTCGCCTACGTGCGCGGTGACAACATCACCACGTCCACCAGCGAAGGCGGCACCGAGCGCGAAATCTTCAACCAGTTCAAGTACGTCGTGCAAAGCGGCCCGGCCAAAGACCTGAGCGTGAAACTGCGCAGCTCGATCCTGCGTGTCTCGCAGAAATCCAGCGAGTACAACGTCAGCGGTAACGAAGTGCGTGTGTTTGTGGATTACCCGATCAACATCTTCTGATGATCGATTGAGTGTTCAACACTCGCTGAAAAACCCCGAATGGCTCGGGGTTTTTTTTGCCTGACAACCATCGAAAAACGCATAAAACGGCCATTTTCGATCGTAAAAAGTCGAATTAAAGCAACGTCATCCTCCGTTTCAAACAGCGCTTGATATGCCTCAAATTCTTTCTCATGGACGTAAATCCTGTGCTCTCTAGATTAGGCAGCTAAATGCACGGAGATTTTTAAAATGATCGTTTTGAACAAAGAAGTGGGCGAATTTCTACGGCGTGACAAATATGCCAACGTCCGGGGTGCTGACTTCAATCTCTTCGGTCATTTCAACGATTTCGTCAGATTGACCAGAAGTTGGGAAAACATGGAGCCGGACAGTTACTACGGTCAGGCCGAAGCGGGCATGCGTTATCGCCGCTACAGCGATTTCGAATACAACCCGGTCACGCGCGACCTCAAGCAACTGGAACACCGCGCCTATGTTCAGTCCAAGGCTAACAACAGCTACGTGGGCGGGATGGTTCGGCACTTCCAGGACTTCTCCGATGAGATCATCAGTTCGCCGGTGATGCGCAGCCTGATCGACACCGACTTCGAAGTGTACAAAAACGTTTTGCCACCTGAGTTGCACGACGAAATCTGGCAATGCCAGATTCATCAGATCCGCATCGAGATCAAACCTGGCAAACAACTGGAAATCACCCCGGAAGGGATTCACTGCGACGGTTATCCGTTCAGCGGTGTGCACTTCTGGGGACGCAATAACGTTGAAGGGGCAGAGAGCCGTTTGTACGACACCGAAAACCAGGAACACCTGGCCTCGACGACGTATCAGGAAATCCTCGACACCACCTACTTTCTCGATCGCGACATGCGTCACTACGTGACACCGGCACGCAATACCCATTCTCACGACATGGCGTACCGGCAGATTCTGGCGATCTCTTTCTCGCGGCCCGGGACCGCTTTTGACATTGTTCGCTGAACAGTACAACGCCGTAAGCAGCCTCGCCGAGTGCCCCGCACCGGTGATGCTGCGGCGTACGACAGCCAAGGATGCACAGCGCCTGGAACGCTTCTTTCGACAATTCGAAGAGGTGTCTTTCTGTGAATGGCAGGACGCCAAATGCCTGCGCGGTGTGCTGGTGCAGAAAACCACCACCGCGTTTATCGCACTGGATGTCAGCGGCGAAATCGTCGGCGCAGTGTTGGGCGGAATGCTCGGTAGTCGCGGCACGATCAACCACCTCGCCGTGAGCCCGGATTACCGCAGCCAGGGCGTCGGTCAACGCCTGGTTGAAGCGGCATCCTCGGACATGAAACGCGTGGGTGTGCTGCGCATGTTCCTGTTTGTCGACGATGCTAACCTTGCCGGCCAGCGCTTCTGGAGTGCCCAGGGTTTTTGCGAACCGCGCGGTGAAAGAACATTTGAGAGGGACCTATGAATGAGACGTCCAGCAGCCAGCCGCTGATGGTCGAGCCGCATGCTTCGCGCACCTTCGCCGAAGCCAGCCCGGTGGTTGCGGGTTACTTCACGGTGTCGTTTGTGTTCGGTTTGATGGCGGTGAATGCCGGGTTGCCCGTGTGGCTGCCGGTCGCCATGTGCCTGTTCGTGTATGCCGGCGCTTCGCAGTTTGCCGCCCTGGCGCTGATTTCCAGCGGTGCTTCGCTCACCACTATCATCCTCACCACGTTTCTGATCAACGCGCGGCACATGCTGATGTCGGTCTATATGGCCAAGGCGTTGCAAGCGATGGGGCTCAGTCGAATGGAGCGCTGGTGTTACGCGGGCGGGCTGACCGATGAGTCGTTTGCCTTCCACAGCGTCAAGTTGGGCAAGGGCTCGCCCGTCAACGTGCGCTACCTGATCGGTTTCAATCTGTATTGCCACACTTCGTGGGTGCTCGGCGGTTTGCTGGGGGCGATTTGCGCGCAGTACGCGGCGCACTTGATCCAGTATCAGCTCGACTACGCGCTGACCGCGATGATGCTCTACGTGCTGGTGTCGCTGTGCAACACGCGTAATAAACTCATCGCCGCACTGGCCGCTGTCGCCTGCATGGGCGTACTGAGCCTGGTCGGCAGTTCGCCTTTCAACGTCTTCATCGCCACATTCGTCGGCTGCGGGGTGGGTGTATGCCTGACCAAACGTTCCTGATTCTGGTGGTCGTGCTGATGATGGCCGTGACCTTTCTGCCGCGCGCATTGCCGCTGCAAGTGAGCACCGACCATTGGCCGCCCTTCGTCGCCCGGGCGCTGGAATACCTGCCGGTGGCGATCGTCGCTGCAATCAGCCTCACGCCGTTGTTGATCAAGGATCAGCACGTGCAGCTCGATCGCCCGGAATTTTATGCCGCGATTCCGACGTTGTTATGTGCGTATTTCAGCAAAAACCTCTTTCTCTCCGTTGCGGTGGGAACGGCTGCGTACATTGCGCTCGGCTCGTTCATGTAGCGGGAGGTCGACCACATCGTGCAAGGCCTGACCCGACAACTCTGGATTATTGATCGCCAGCCGCACTTCGAGGGCGTCCTCGAAACCGGGGAAAATCGTCAGGCCATTACGCTGGGCCGCATCCCGCGAGACCATGCCGAGGCCGTCCATCTGCGTGATCAACGACAGCGTCAGGGTTTCGCTGCACGAATAGACCATCCGCTTGCCCGACTCGTAATTGCCCAGGCCTGCGTCGAGAAAGCGCAGGAAGCTGTGGGAATACGGACAATCGTCCGCCGGACGCACCTGAAATTTGTTGCCGAGCAACACCAGCGGATCATGTTCCTGACCGCAATGCGCACCGACCACCTGCACCTGGACCTCGGGCAGGATGATGCTGGGCAGCCCCGGCTTCTGCGGACCGATCAGCACCGCCAGGTCGAAGTCTTCGTTCTTCAGCTTACTAAGGTTTTCCATCGACTCGGCGTAGCTGAATTCCAGCTGATAGTCGGGAAACACCTCGATCAGGCGTCCGATCATTCGCCGATTGAAGTCAGCCGACAGCGTCGTGTTCAGCGCCACCTTGAGCGTGCGCTGCCCCGGCACCTTCAGCGCAGCGACTTTTTCTTCCAGTTGCCGCGTGGCAACCAACACCTTGTCCATGTAAGGCGTGAGTTCCGTGCCCTGCGGAGTCAGGGTCAACCCCTTGTTGGAGCGACGAAACAACCGAAAACCAAACTGCTCTTCGACCTTGTTCAACTGCGCGGCCAACGCCTGCACGGTTAAACAGGAATGCTCTGCCGCCGCCGACAAAGAGCCGGTCTGCACAATGCGCATCAGGTTGCGTAAGGTTCTGCTATCCATTGGGTAATGCCCTCTAAAGTGGGCTGGCTATTGTTGAGTACCTGGCCGCCGGTTGGGCGATACGTGCTGGCTATAATCCTGCACATGAACACGCTTGTCCCGAGTTTAGTAGCGAAATGATGCTGCGTCCGATGGCTGGAGGCTTACATAGAGTCGAGGTTTTTGGGGAGGGGTGGGTGATCGGGGTCAAAAAAATGCTCGGACCGGGAGGTTTGGGCATTTTTTTTGTTGAAACTCACTGCGTTGTGGGGTTTTTTCCTGCGAAAGAAGCACGAGAATTTTGCCAGCAGTTCGACTCGATTGAGGACATGCAGAGGTGAAAGCGAAACGGGAGGCAAAGCCCTGACTGGTTCGGGGCTTTTTTTCGCCAATAAAAAAGCAGCCTGAGAGACTAATGCCAGCCAATTAAGCCGTAACGCGATGGGTAGCAGCTGGCGCAGCCTGCGTCCGGCTGCGCAGCAGTCGTAAAATCAGACAATGGGTGTTTCAGGAAGACCGCAAATTCAGGTTTTACGACTGCTACGCAGCCGGACGCAGGCTGCGCCAGCTGCTACAAAAATTGCATTGCCGCGGAAATTGCTTTCAATGGGCGTTGTGCCAGCGAGGGCATGTCATTCCGAGGTTTTCTTCCTTCACAAATGATCAAAACGATCATTTGAATGATTGGTTTGCGCAATTCAGGACGATCACCTAAGATAATTTTGACTGGATCAATCATAAAATGATCGAACCAGTCAGTTTTCGAGGTGATAAACGTCTTACCAAACAATTATAAAAGGAGACCCTCGTGGCCCAAATTCCTATCAAACGCACCATTGAACGCATCCCTGGCGGCATGATGATTGTCCCGCTGCTGATCGGTTCGCTGGTGGCTACATTCCTTCCCGACACACCAAAGTTTTTCGGCTCCTTCACCAATGCGCTGTTCACTGGGGCGTTACCCATCCTCGCGGTGTTCTACGTTTGCATGGGCGCGAGCATCAATATCAAGGCCACGCCTTATCTGCTGAAAAAGGGCGGCACGCTGCTCATCACGAAAGTCGGCATCGCCGTGCTTATCGGCATTGTGCTCGGGCATTTCCTCGGCGAGCAGCCGATTTCATCGGGTCTCTTCGCCGGTATATCGACGCTTGCAGTGGTCGCCGCGATGAACGACACCAACGGCGGCTTGTACATGGCACTGATGGGGCAATACGGTCGATCTGAAGATGTCGGCGCCTACTCGGTCATGTCCCTGGAGTCCGGGCCTTTCTTGACGATGGTCACTTTGGGTATCGCCGGCCTGTCGGCATTCCCGTGGCCGACGCTGGTGGGCAGCATCCTGCCACTGGCCCTCGGCATGCTGTTGGGCAACCTCGACCGTGACATGCGCGATTTCCTGGCCAAGGCTGTCCCGGTGATGATCCCGTTCTTCGCCCTGGCACTCGGCGCCAGCCTGGACTTGCATAACGTCTGGCAGGCCGGCTTGTTGGGTCTCGGCATGGGCGTTGCGGTGGTTGTGCTGACCGGCATTCCGCTGTTCTTCGCCGATCGTTTGACCGGTGGCACGGGCGTCGCGGGTGTTGCCGCAGCCACCACTGCCGGGAATGCCGCCGCCGTTCCGGCGCTGATTGCAGCGGCCAATCCGGTGTACGCCGAAGCGGCCAAGAGCGCGACGATTCTGGTAGCCGCCTGCGTCGTGGTCACTGCAATCCTCGCACCGCTGCTCACCGCCGCCGTCGCCAAACGCGTGCAGCAGCGCAACCCGGTCGTCATACCCGAGCCGGAGATCGCGCCGCAAAAGCAGGAGGCGTTGCGATGAGGATTCTGATCATCGCTGACGATCTGTCCGGCGCGGCGGATTGCGCCATCGGCTTCGCGAGCGTGGGGATGCAAACCGTCGTCACGCTCGACCCTCTGAATGACAAGGCCGACGCTCAGGTGATTGCCGCCGATACGGACACTCGGCGTCTCTCCCCGGCGCGGGCCGCCGAGCGCACCGTCGCCGCGTTCAAGGCACTGCATCAACCCGGGCAACGGCTTTACAAGAAAATCGATTCGACGCTGCGCGGTAACTGGGCGGCCGAAGTCGCCGCCCTGCAACCGCTGGCCGGCCTGGCCATTGTCGCCCCGGCGTTCCCCGCCACCGGGCGTACGCTGCGCGGCGGTCGGGTGTTCGTGAACGGTCAGCCGCTGGAAACCACAGATACCTGGAAACTGGAAAACGCTGACCGTCCTGCGGATGTTGAAGCGATGCTCGTTGCCGCCGGCCTGAGCACCGCGAAGCTTGACCTAGACACCTTGCGCGGCAACGAAAAAGCGCTCGAGCGGCACATTGCTGAAATTGCCGGCAATGGCACCCAGGCATTGATCGTCGATGCGCAAACTGAAGACGATCTGCTGACCCTCGCTCGGCTGACCGCATCGATGGAGCAGCCGCTGTTCTGGATCGGTTCGGGTGGCCTTGCACGGGAAATTGCCAGCCTTCCTGATTTCTCTGAGGTACGTTTCACGGCCAGCGAACCGACAGCGCAGGGAAAAAGCCAGGCGCCGATTCTGATCCTCGTCGGCAGCCTATCCGGCGTCTGCGAGCGGCAGTGCGCTTTGCTCAAAGAACGAGGCGGCGTCAGCGAATTGGTTGTCCCGCCAGAAGTCCTTCGCCAAGGCACAACCCATGACGACTGGGCGCTCTGGCAATCGCGCATCGGCGAACAATTGGACGGCTGGAGTGACCTGCTGCTGCGCATCGGCCGCGATGAAGCGTTCGATCCCCAGGAGGGCGCGCAACTCTCAACCATGCTGGCCGTATTGGTCGAACCGCACTTCGCCAAGGTCGGCGGCCTGATCGCCACCGGCGGCGAAACCGCGCGGGCCATCTTGACCACCGTCGGCATCGACAGCCTGCAACTGCTGACCGAAATCGAAGCCGGCGTCGCCTTCGCCCGCCCGACCGTTTCCCGCCAGGGCCATCGCCCCGGCATCGTCACCAAGGCCGGCGCGTTCGGCACCGACAACGCTTTGTATGCGGCGTGGCAGCACTTGAGCGCTAGCGCTGATCGCTCCCCGCCCCAACGCACACGAATCCAAGGACTCGAATGAACACTATGAGCAACTACCTGCCCATCATCGGCATCACCATGGGCGACGCCACCGGTGTCGGTCCGGAAATCATCGTCAAGAGCCTGACTCATGACGTCGTCTACCAACAATGCCGGCCGCTGGTGATCGGTGATGCCCGTCGCCTCGAACAGGCCAACGTCATCGTCGGCGGCAGCGCCAAAGTGCGCCGCATCGAAGACGCCTCCCAAGCGCTGTACGAAGCCGGCACCATTGACTGCATCGACCTCGACCTGATCCCCGACGACCTGCCGTTTGGCGAGCTGTCGCCCATCGCCGGTGACGCCGCTTTTCAGTACATCGCCCGCGCCGTGCAACTCGCCGAAGCCAGCCAGATCGACGCGATCTGCACCGCGCCGCTGAACAAGGAAGCGCTGCACGCTGGCGGCCACAAATACCCTGGCCACACCGAAATGCTCGCGCACCTGACCAACGTCGACGAAGTGTCGATGATGCTCGTGGCGCCGCAACTGCGCGTGATTCACGTCACGACCCACATCGGCATCATCGACGCGATCCGCAAGATCGAGCCGGGCCTGGTCCAGCGCACCATTGAGCGCGGCAACGCGACACTGATCAAGGCCGGCATCGCCAGACCGCGAATCGGCGTTTGCGGGATCAATCCCCATGCCGGTGAAAACGGCTTGTTCGGCTACGGCGAAGAGGAAGAAAAAATCATCCCGGCGGTGAAGCTGCTCCAGGAACGCGGCCTCGACGTCACCGGCCCACTGCCCGCCGACACCCTGTTCTTCCGCGCCGGCCGCGGCGACTTCGATCTGGTGGTGGCGATGTATCACGACCAGGGCCACGGCCCGGTCAAAGTGCTCGGTCTGGAAGCGGGCGTGAACGTCACCGTCGGCCTGGATGTGATCCGCACCTCTGTCGACCACGGCACTGCGTTTGATATCGCCGGCAAAGGCATCGCCGATGAACGCAGCCTGCTCGAAGCGCTGCGCCAGGGCGCCGAGCTTGCCACGCGACGGGGATGAGTCGCGTGGGTGCTGTCGTGTAAGATCGACCACCGTCCACACAACGAGACCCGCCATGAAAGCCTCCGAACGCCACCGCGCCATCCTCGATCTCGTACGCATTGGCGACGCCAACGTCGAGCAATTGAGCGCGGCACTCGGAGTCTCGGAAGCCACGGTGCGACGCGACCTGACCATGCTCGCCAAACAGCGGCACCTGGTGCGGACCTACGGCGGCGCCACTTCAGTTGTCGGCGTTCATGAGCCGGAAGCCTCGCTCGAAGAACGCAAAACGTCGCAGTGGGAACAGAAAGACGCCATCGCCCAGGCTGCGGCCGCTCATGTTCAGGATGGCGATACCGTGCTGCTCGACGGCGGCACCACGTGTGCTGCGCTGGCCCATCATCTTTGCTCGCGACAAGACGTGCATGTAGTGACCAACAACTTGCTGGCCGTGATGACCTTGGCCAATGCGCCGGGCGTGCGGCTGACTTTGATCGGCGGTGATTTGCGCGGTTCGAGCATGAGCACGCTGGGGCCGTTGGCGGAACTGACGTTGAGTCGGTTGAGTGTCGACAAAGCCTTTCTTGGTGCTGATGGTGTAGTTGCGGAGTTTGGGTTGTGTGAAGCGAGTGCGCAGCAGGCGTATTTGAAGGAATGCATCATCAAGCGAGCGGCGCAGATTGTTGTTCTTGCCGACACCGACAAGCTTGGGCGTGCGCGGCAGCAGCACTGGACGCCGATTGATCGGGAGTGGCGGTTGATTACCGGTGCTACGGCGGATGAGGCGGCGCTTGCACCGTTTTATGCGCTGAAGCAGATCACTGTGGAGACAGTAGACGTCGCTTGATCGCTCCGTGGCGAGGGAGCTTGCTCCCGCTGGGCTGCGCAGCGGCCCCAAAAATCTGCGAAGCAACACCGTTTGTTTGCACTCAAGCAGTAGCAATTGCCCTCGCGACAAGACTCATGTCGCAAAAAGCCAATTTCGGCGACACGTGTCGCCAACATGTCGTCCGCGGCGACACGTTCCAAAGACGTGTCGCAAAAAGTGAAAAATTGCGACACGTTATGACCTCATGTCTACACTGGCGACATGAGTGAAGCCAATCTTTGCTCAAAAAACATACAAAATGACCAGGATCGCGTCCATGACCGAATCGTTACTGCCATGGCAGGCTGACAGGCCATACAACCAACTACCGTTGTTGCCGCCAGGAATTGAGCTGGAAACACGTGCAGTCCTCAAAAAATGCATTGAGGCACGTACCGCGTTGGCTGAACTGAAACAGGCAGCAGAGTTGATCCCGAATCAGACGGTCCTGATCAATACAATTCCGCTGCTGGAAGCCAAAGACAGTTCGGAAATAGAAAGCATCGTCACCACAACGGATTTGCTGTTCCAGCATGCGCAAGACACTGAAAACCATGCGGACCCGGCAACCAAGGAAGCTCTGCGTTATCGAACAGCGCTGAATCAAGGCTTCCAATCCTTGGCCCAACGACCGCTGTCCACCAACACCGCTGTAGAAATCTGTCGCACCCTAAAAGGTGTGAAGTTGGATATCCGCCGCACGCCAGGCACCCAACTCGCGAACGATCGTACCGGCGAAGTTATCTACACCCCGCCCGAGGGGGAGGAACACTTACGAAACCTCCTCGCCAACTGGGAACGCTTCCTTCACAACGAAACCGATCTCGATCCCCTTGTTCGTATGGCAGTCGGGCACTATCAATTTGAGGCTATCCATCCTTTTATCGACGGTAACGGTCGCACCGGAAGGGTTATAAACACGTTGTTTTTGATCCAGGAAGGCCTGCTAAACCTGCCTATCCTCTACCTCAGTCGCTACATCATTGCCTACCGTGCCGATTATTACCGGCTCTTGCTGGAGGTCACGACTAAACAGGCTTGGGAACCTTGGCTGTTGTTCATGCTAAGCGCCGTAGAAGAAACCGCTCGGTGGACGACGGCCAAGATTGCGGCGATTCGGGCGTTGTCCGAACACACCACACTGTTTGTGCGTGAGCAACTGCCAAAAACCTACACGCGTGAACTGGTCGATGTCATTTTCGAGCAGCCTTACTGCCGTATCAGCAACGTCGTCGAGAAGAAAATTGCTCAGCGCCAGGCCGCGTCTCGTCACCTGAAAGACCTCGTGACTATTGGAGTGTTAGAAGAGGTTCAGGTAGGTAAGGAGAAGCTTTTCATCCATCCGAAATTGATGCAGTTACTTGTCCGCGATAGCAACGAATTCAGACATTACGCTGGTTAAAACAGCGGAAACTAAAAAGCCCCGATTGATTCGGGGCTTTTCATGCGTGCAATTTAGATCACGTTACGACGTTCGCGGCTCGGTTGTTACACGGTGCATCGAGCACCTTCACCACGTCATCGATGATCGCCTTGCTCATATCCTGCAAATAATGCGATGCCCAGGCATGCCGGTCGGTGTCGCGAACCATGGCCGCGTCTGATGCGAGCAGTTTGGCGACGTGGAGCAAATCGGAGGCGTGGGAGAGGGCTTCGATCACCGGGACGCCGGCGTTGATGCGGAAAAGCGGTTCGTTGGCGTGGTAGGAGAAGGGGGTGAGCCCGATGGTTTTGAGGTCTTTGGGGTTGGTCATTGGGCACCTCCGGTTTTTGGGCGGTGGTGGGCGTGTAGCGGGGGAGACGTTGAGCAAATTTTGAACGGAACGATAGCGGGCATCAGCAAAAACTCCTGAATCAAAGTTAGAGCTACCACGTTCGTTCTCAGGCGAATGGGTGGCAGCTATGCGCGGGCTGAGAAACCGGAGATACAGGAACCCGGCAGACCCGAAGGTCTCCCACGCACAGCCGCCATTACACAGAAATGCAGGCACAAAAAACGCCAACAATCGTGATTATGGGCGCTTGTGCGCCTGTATCTTACTCGGGTTCTCAGGCCCGGTCGCTGAATTGGCAGCGACGGTCTGAAGGTAGCTTGAGGGCGGCGTATGCGCAATCGTGGCTAGGTGGTGGCGTGGTGTGAATGGTTTAGTGATTTTTATGGCGGGGCAATAATTTTTAATAAAGTCCGCGAATTAAACTTCAAAGAATTTTTGATATGGCCACAACGGAATTGAGGTGCAGGAGGAAAACTTAAATAGTTTGAATAAGGTAATTAACTGTTGCGGCGGTTCAGGATGCGGGAGGTGGTCAGTGTATTGAAGGATATAACTAATAAGGCGCAATATTTTAATATTTTAATATTTAAAGGAGAAAATTTGGTCGTTGCTTGCGGTTTAGTCTGACGAAGCTATAATGCCAAGAGTAAGTATGGCGGCCATATTCTAGTAAGTATAGACGGCTCTATGGGGTTGGCGAGTTCTCAAGAGTGCTGTAAATATATTGTGAAGTAAACCTCCAGATCCAGATCCAGATCCAGATCCAGGTTCGGGAGGTTAGTGCTCTGTTGTTTTGTAAGTTAAATCATGCCCGGGTGGTGCCAATAGTTAGATACTTAATAAAGCGATTGTAGTGAAATTCATTTAGTTCGCTAACGAATGCTTTTAGTTTTTCACTTGCGTTAGCGTTCCCGAGTAAAGTTGCCCTAGAGCAATCGTAGGTTTTTGTTAGTTGTGAAAGTTCGAGGATTAATTCGGCACGACCTTCACCATATGAACGAAGGAAAGTTTTTTTAGGGGAGATTTTTGAAACTTCATCTATTAAAAGTCCGCCCCCATAGACGCAGTTATCTACAATAATGTAGGCCCAATGTTTAAAGGGTACTATCTCATCAGGCACTGTGCAGTTGAATTCTGGCGAGGTACAATCGACTCGTCCGAATCTTTCATTCAGCGTCTTGCCAAATGCATAAAATTTATCCGTTGCATTCCCTAGCATCTCTACGTTCTCATAAAGTAAGTTGAATTCACTACTGCTCTTTAAGCACTCTCCATCTCTATCGAAATTAGTTGAGCCAGCAGAACGTAAGCTTATTGCGAGATCGGAAATATCATCAAGTGCTGTCGGGTTGAAAACAATCTGTATCGGTCCATACGGGTTTGGAAAAGATTTAGATTGGGGTCTTGCGAAATTATTTCCGAAATCAGAAAAATTACCGAAAACTTTATCCCAGAGTTGATGTTTTTTGTCGATCTGATCTGTTTCAAATACTGTAAAATTTAAATTGCTATTCGATATTTTATTTCTCGATGGGATTCCGCCAAGTTCAATATAAGATCTGAAATCTTGAAGTTGGCAAGCGTGAAATAATTTTGTCTGGCGACGGGTGAGCTCGTTCTTTATTGCATTTATTTCCGATCGATTTGATATTGTCATGTAAATCTTCCCTAGATTAGTCTTTCTTGTTTATTTATTGTGGTGTTGTAACTAAGCTCTGATGTTTTTAGGCGGTGAATCAAATTTTCTTGCTGGGTTGTCAGTAATTCTTCTAAATAGGAAGACGCGTCATTCCAAATTTGTTCTGCTTTGGTTATGTCTAGTCCGTACTTAGATAGGCGCCATGATTTTTCTCTGGTCCACCAATAAGAGTCTTCTAATCCATAACATTTTGCGCTCTCTAGATAAAATTGAATCCAACCGAGGATTTCTTTGTCTATCTTAAGTTTGTCTTCACAGCGGTTGAGTGCTCTCTTGCCTTCCGGAGTATGTTTATCAATTGCAACCCAGTATGGAAAAGTATTGTCGCTCTCAACCGAAACTGTTTTTTGCGAAGGTATCGCCGCTGTAGCTGATAAATAGGCTGTAGATATGGCAAATGCTTTATCCCAAGGCCAGCCAGCAAATCTGAACCCGCTCTCCGCATGCGTCACTATTTTAGTTTGTCTTTCGTTAAGCTCGATATTTTTAACCCAAGACCAGAAATCATTAGGTCTTTTGATTGCTTCACAAATGATCTTCAAGTGACGGTTGTTTGAATCGTTGCTAATGAGTACAGAGCTATTCCCTTGGGAGAGTTCATATGCAAGACTACCTAATCCAGCAGCATCTTTATTCTTGTTTGATTTTGCCAGAGCAACATACTGAGAAATCAGGTTCTCTGGGTCTGGGTTGAAATTGATGTTTTCAGCCGTTTGCCAGCACTCCTCAAAGGATATAACTCCGAGCCTGCTCCTTAACCATAACGTTTCATTATGATCTATGAGCCGTATCGTAGCTGACACTGTAACTCGCACATCAGCTCTGCGCACGGCTTTTTGCAATAGAGATCTGCATATTGCATCGATTGGAGTTCGGATTTGCGTCATTATTTAAGCTAGTCCCTTGCCACTTATTTGAAATCTAATTTGGAGAAAATGCTTGCCGGGCTAGTTTGCTTTCTGAACTTTACACTATCTGTTATAAATTAGTCAATTTGTTGTATTTGCTTGGTTGTGGGGTTTTGATGTTTTTGTGCCGCGGGGTTGATGCAAGTTGTTCACGCTTGTTGTTAGCGTTGTTTTAGACGACTTGTGAATATTGTTAAGTTTTAAAAAAACTAGCAAAGGAATGGTTTTTTTGATAAAAATGTTTGCTGGTCGGCGTAGGTTCAGCTTTTTAGTTATAAAAATAAGGAAGTGAGATGAGTTCGATTTATAAGGAGTTGCTTTCAATAAAGCGGTTTAGGGCTTCAGCGGTGGGTGACAGAAGCACACTTCTGGAAGCGGAAAGTGACCGGGGACGGTTGCTATTTTGCCCAGCGTTTCGACGCTTGCAACAAAAGGCTCAAGTGTTTTCGTTGGAATCAAATGCCGCGGTAAGAAGCCGACTTACTCACTCGTTAGAAGTATCCCAGATGGGGCGATATATTGCAGATCAAGTATCACTACAATTAATTGAGAGAGAGTGGGCAACACCTTTAGAGTGTGCGGCACTAACTACTTTTGTTGAAACTGCTTGTTTGATGCATGATATTGGAAATCCACCTTTTGGCCATTTTGGCGAATCCGCTATATCTCAGTGGTTCAGGGAAAAAGGACGTGATGCGATTCTAAAATCTTTCTCAAGCCCAGATTTTAGCTTGTCTGAGCTCGAAAGTGTTAAGATCGCAAATGCTTTGGCGGACTTTACTGAGTTTGATGGTAATCCTCAAGGGATTAGAGTAGTCACTAAATTGCAGCGGAACGCCGATGAGTACGGACTAAATTTAACTATTACCACCATTGCATCTTACTTGAAGTATGTGAGGCCAAGTGGCAGTACGGATAAGGTTTCTGCGCCGTTCACTAAAAAATGTGGCTATTTTTCAACAGAAGCTAACTTGGTGCAACAGGTTTGGACCGGATTAGAGTATAAGTCGCCGCAACGTTTTCCCTTGGCTTACATAATGGAGGCGGCAGACGATATTGCTTACTGTATTAGTGATCTCGAGGACTCAATTGAAAAAGGTCTTTTGGAAAAAGAAAAAGCACTAGCTGATATATACGAAGCCTGGACGGGAAAGGGGCCTTATGATGATGAGGTTTCAGCAAGCATCAATACTGTATTGGCTGACGCTGTAAGAGGCCATAGAGAGAATGGATCTGTATTCACGTATACGGATTTTAGAACAAGTTTGAATAGACATCTTGTGGTATTTTCAGCCTCTCAATATATACAGTGTCATGCTGAAATTTTGAAGGGGACATGCTTGTCTCTTATACCCGCAAACTCGTCTGCGGGGAAAATACTGGAAACTTTGAAAGACTATTGTCGAGAGAAGGTCTATCGGCATGAATCAGTTCAAATGGTAGAGCTTGCTGGTTACAGAGCCATTTATGGGTTGTTGGATCAATTCAAGTGCTTGCTTGAAGCAAGTGAAAGTAGGTTTGTTAGTTCTCTAAAATATGAGAGTAGAGACAGTGCGGGGAAACCCATAATTGTTGAAAATAAGCTGCTTAGCATTTTGCCAAAAAATTACAAGGCGGTTTACGAGGAACATCGAGCGAAGCTGGATCCCCAAAGTCACGATTATAAATTTTTGGAGTGGAACCTTCGCGCACATTTAATTACCGATTTTATATCCGGTATGACAGACGACTTTGCCATAAAGACATATCAAATTTTGAATGGGATAAAGCTGTGAATGTATTTCTCTTTGATGAACATCCTTATTGGGGTGTGCGTTCCGTCATTGAGGCTAGTTTAGATGTAATGGGTCTATGCTTTAGTTATTACACATACACGCCTCAATCGCTGATTGATGAGCGAACGGTTTTTTCTATTTCACGAGTCGATTTTCTCAACGAAAATTTTATTAAACGGATGATTTATAACGCTCCAGTGGGGCAAGAGCTTGCAATACACTCTACAGTGGCCATGAGAAGCGGGCATTACATGCATTTGCCGATGATAGATATGTCTACTGGTTCTCCCGCACAGCTAGAAAAGGTCCGACCCATTCTCGGTGAAGAAATTTTCTTGAGTTTTGATTGGTACAAAAGCGGGCGTTCTTATCATGGATATGGAGGATATTTGATGGGGCAGCGAGAGTGGGCTACGCAGATGGGCAAGCTCCTTCTAGTAAATCAAACAGGGTTGCCCCCTACCGTTGATCCTAGATGGGTAGGCCACCGTTTGATCGCAGGATATGCTGCGTTACGTTGGACAAAAAACACTGCACATTATGTCGATATTCCACGTCGAATTTTGAACCGATAGCTATTCTGAAGGTGAGTTTTATTCTGTGCTTGATTTCTAGGCAGATTCCTATAATAGCTAGCTATTAGCTCATTGAAAATTTGTGATGGTGCCAGTGGAAAGTTGAGGCCTTCATTGTAAAAACCATTTGGCTTGCGGCTTGCTAGTGAATGAAAATGAAACGGATCATCCGCGAATTGAATGGCCATGAAGGCGTTACAAGCCATTTAGTCGATATCCAATCCAGCAGATTGATCGTTTCGGAAGTAAGCGTACGCTGTCTGAGCGAAAGTATTCATTACGCCACGTAACTAATGATGTTCCCGCCCCCACCTTTATCCCCTCCAGCTAACTCCATACATTGAGCTCCAACGCCGACCCATTCATTCCGAAGGGAAGGTCACTTGGAGATTCCTCATGCCTTTCGTAAGCGTACGCATCACCCGCGATGGCGTTACCTCTGAGCAGAAAGCTCAGGTGATCGCCGAAATCACTGAAACCCTGGAACGCGTCCTGAAGAAGGATCCGCACCTGACCCACATCGTGATCGAAGAAGTCGACACCGATAACTGGGGCTACGCCGGCATCACCACCACTAAGTACCGCAAGGAACTGGCAGAGGCGGAGGGCAAGTCATGACCGCGTCCGTCTCCATCGATTTCATCTCCGACGTGGTGTGTCCGTGGTGCGCATTGGGTGCGACGGCGCTGGAGCAGGCGATCGAGAACGTGGCCGGTGAAATTTCGGTGGAGCTGACCTACAAGCCTTTCGAGTTGAACCCAGACATGCCGGCGGTCGGTGAAAAAGCGGTCGAGCATTTGATGCGCAAATATGGACGCACCGCCGCAGACGTCGCCGCCGGCAAGGCGATGCAGATCGAACGTGGCGCAGCCCTTGGCTTCAAGTTCGATCTGGAGAAGCGCACCCACTTCTACAACACGTTTGATGCGCATCGGCTGCTGTTGTGGGCGTTGCAGGAAGGGCGGCAGGTCGCTCTCAAGAAAATCCTGCTCCGCGCTTATTTCACCGACGGCCAGAACCCGAGCGATCGCGAGACGCTGGTTCGTCTGGCGGCTGAAGCAGGACTGGATGCGGCGGCTGCTCAAGAGGTGTTGGCGTCCGGCGCGTTTGCCAAAGAAGTGCGTGAGCTTGAAGCGTTTTACCGCCAGCACGGCATCAACTCGGTTCCGGCCATGGTGCTGAACGGCCGCCACCTGGTGTCCGGTTCGCAGTCGGTCGAGTACTACGAACAAGTGCTGAGACAAATGGCCAAGGCCCCCGCCGAAGCCTGATTTTTACTTACTTTTTCAAACCATTCTTAATTAGTAGAGGTTCATCATGAGCAATTCGAAAAAAGTCATCGTTATCACTGGCGCATCCCAAGGTCTCGGCGCAGGCATGGTCAAAGCCTTCCGCGAACTGGATTACAAAGTCGTCGCCACTTCGCGTTCGATCAAACCGTCCACCGACCCGGACATCCTCACCGTGGCGGGCGACATCGGCGACCCGGCTGTTGCGCAGCAAGTGATTCGTGAAGCCATCGCACGTTTTGGCCGCATCGATACTCTGGTCAACAACGCCGGGATCTTTGTTGCCAAGCCGTTCACTGCCTACACCCCTGAAGACTACGCCGCGGTGTTGTCGGTGAACCTGAATGGCTTCTTCTATATCACCCAACTCGCGATCGCCGAGATGGAAAAACACGGCAAAGGCCACGTCGTCAGCATCACCACCAGCCTGACAGACCACGCAATTGACGGTGTGCCGTCGGTACTGGCTTCGCTGACCAAAGGTGGTTTGAACGCGGCGACCAAATCCCTGGCGATTGAGTACGCCAAGCGCGGGATTCGGGTGAACGCGGTTTCCCCTGGCATCATCAAGACCCCGATGCACGGCGAAGAAACCCATGCAGCGCTGGGCAGTCTGCACCCGGTCGGCCACATGGGCGAAATCAACGACATCGCTCAGGCGGTTGTGTATCTGGACAACGCCAACTTCGTCACCGGCGAAATCCTGCACGTCGATGGCGGTCAGAGCGCCGGTCACTAAGACCTGGGTTGACTTGTCCGCAGCGCCGTCGATCACTATCGACGGCGTTTTTATTGGAGAACGCAGCATGAACACCCACGTTCACAAGGTTTTCCTGATCACCGGCGTCAGTTCAGGTTTCGGCCTGGCCTTTTCGCGAGCAGCGCTGGCGGCGGGGCACACGGTGGTTGGTACGGTGCGGCGCGAATCCGAGCGAGCCGCGTTCGAAGCGCTGGACGCCCATCGAGCTAAAGCGTTCGTGCTCGACGTCACCGATTTTCCGGCCATCGAGCCGTTGGTGGCTGACATCCTGCGCGAAGTGGGGCAAATCGACGTGTTGGTGAACAACGCGGGCTATGGTCATGAAGGCATTCTCGAAGAGTCGCCGCTGACTGAAATGCAGCGCCAGTTCGACGTCAATGTGTTTGGCGCGGTGGCAATGATGAAAGCGGTGCTGCCCGGCATGCGCGAACGGCGTAGCGGGCATATCGTCAACATCACCTCCATGGCCGGCTTCATCACGTTACCGGGCATCGCTTACTACAGCGGCAGCAAATTCGCACTGGAAGGCATCAGCGAAGCGCTGGCTAAAGAAGTCGAAAGCCTGGGCATTCACGTAACCGCCGTGGCACCTGGCTCATTTCGTACCGAATGGGCGGGGCGCTCGATGATCCGCTCCGGTCGCACTTTGAGTGACTATGACGCGGTGTTCGATCCGGTGCGCAAGGCGCGGGAAGAGAAGAGTGGCAAACAGGCCGGTGATCCGCACAAAGCGGCGCAGGCGTTGCTGACCTTGGTCGCTGCCGAAAAACCGCCGGTTCATTTGTTGCTGGGTAAGGATGCGGTGAGATTGGTGCGTGAAAAGATTGCGCGGTTGCAGGGGGAAATTGATGCTTGGGAGCAGCTTTCGGTTTCGACGGAGTTTGAGTGATTGCTGGCCGCTGTATAAAAATCCAAAACCCAGAAACAACAAAGCCCTCGTATTTCTACGAGGGCTTTGTTTTGTGGTGTCGGCAATAGACCTGAGAATCATCTGGGCGCCCCCCACCTCTCGTAGGTGGGGAGGGATCCCATTCGCTACAGTCAGAAAAGCGCCACGTCTTCTTCGTCGGGGACTTCGTCCGTAACAATCACTCGTGCGTGCGCGCTGTGCTCGTCCTCCATACGCAACCCGAAGTAGCGGGTATCGTTGGCGTCCCAAAATGCCTCTATCTGCGCCATGGGTGCATGTTCAAGCAGCACCTCGGCGCTGTGCTCCAAGATGATCGAGTAACGTCGTTCGGTGTTCATTACTAAGGGGCTCGCAACGGCGGAGTGAAGTGGCAGGTTGTGCATAAGCACTGCTGTCATTATGCCGCCTCACTGATTTTCAACCGTAACCGCTCATCGTTTCGGTGAGGTATGTAGATGCGCGGTACCAGAATTGGATGCATCGATTCCGCACGCAAGTATCTTGGAAAAGCAGCTTTTGTCTTGGTCAGTAGAGCGTCGTTGGGTTTGACGGACTCATCGCGAGCAGGCTCGCTCCCACAGGTTCCAGTGTGTGGACGAAAAGTGGACGTTCCAGAAACAACAAAGCCCCTGCATTTCTGCAGGGGCTTTGTTTTGTATGGTGCCGGCACCAGGAGTCGAACCCGGGACCTACTGATTACAAGTCAGTTGCTCTACCAACTGAGCTATACCGGCGTGTTAGGGCGACGATTATAGCGATTGGATTGGTTCTGTAAACCCCTGAATTCAGACTATTTTTACGCAGCCTTCAAGTCAGGCGCGGAGCAGGGTTTTCTTGAGTTTCTGAAGAGCTTTCCAGGTGCGGCTGTTTTGCATCGCTCGCAGCTGCGCTTCGGCCTGTTCGGCGCGTTGCACAGCGGCGGCGAGCTGGTGTTCGGCGTCGCTGACGGGGTGGCTGAAGTTGTGGCCTTTACAGAACTGGAACTCGTCCAGGTTGCACGGCGGGATGTCGAAGGCGGGTTTGAGGTTCAGGTGTTCTTCGGCGAGGTAGTAAGTGTTGATGCCGTCGAACAGGATGGAGTGGTAGCCGGCGCCGGTGACGAGGGTTTCCCAGACTTGGTCGCGGTCCCACGGGGTTTCGATGAGGATGATCCACGGACGCCATTGGGTGAAGTCCATGCCGCGCAGGACGGTTTCTTCGTGGCCTTCGACGTCGATTTTCAGGAAGTGAATCTCGCGGCCTTGGGCGTGTTCTTCGCAGATGGAGGTCAGGGTGCGGGACTGGACGGTTTGGCTGCGCACGTCCATGCCGGCGTCTTTGTGCATTTGCGCCATCGCCGGGTCCAGTGTCGAGAGGCCGGTACCGGCGATGCCATAGAAGGTCAGGTCGTCGGCGCTTTCGCCGGCCACGCATTGCAGGTTGGTGTCGTTGGGGCGTTCCTGGCACAGGGCGTCGTAGTAAATGGGCATCGGTTCGACATTGATGCCAGTCCAGCCACGGTCATAGAAAGCTTTGGTCACGGAGTCGTGGGTGGGGTGGTTGGCGCCGACGTCGATGTAGAAGCCGTCTTCCACGGTTTTGAGGGCGCGCCACAGGCGTATGTCTTCGAAATTCTGTGCGTAAGAAATGAACGTCACTGTGGCTTCCTGTCTGTCAGAGATTTCTTGTTCTTCGGCGCGCTGTTGGCGCTCCTGTCTGCCTGTATAACAAGGGTGGTCGCGGCACGCAATTTTCCGCCGAGCGCGACCGGGTTTCGGCGGTTATGTAGTTTTCGTCTGATGCTTATGCACAACGGGCGTACTCAGAAACGGCGCTCATGACTTTTTTGTGGACCCGTTCTCATTTGTGCGCAAATGCCTGTTTTTCTCGGTTTTTTATCAGGTGTACGAAAATTGAACAGTTGCGTTTCACCCCTGAAACAGCTGCTTATATTGGATCCACGATAATTTCATCAACAGAGTTATCCACAGGCTTTGGATTTTTATGGGCGTTCGGCAAGGAGCAGGAAGTTGCGCGGCGTGAGCGGGGTTTCGCAGAAGGTTCCGAGCCGAACGGTGTAACCCTGATCGGCGAGGAAAAGAGCCCGATCGAGTACCAGCCAAAGCTCCAGCGGGCGTCGGAAAAGGCCGCGCAGCAGTTCCAGGTTGCGTACTTCGGCGAGTCGTTGCCAGCCAGCGGCTTCGAGTGCGGACCAATCTTGCGGGCCGACTGTGGATAACTCTTTCAGCTCGGCCAGATGATGGCAGTAGTCGGCAAAGGATTTGTCCAGCCAGGTACTGGGCAAGGAAGGGGTCGGCAGGTAGTCGTCAATGCCGCGCAGTTGCCGTTGTAACAGGTCGAAACCCAAGCGCCGGGCCATGGAGGTATCGCGCTGGCGTCGGACGCGAGCCCCGGCGGTGACAGTTTCGCTCATCGGCAGCGAGAGATCGTCGAGCGAGAGTTGTAGGTCGGATCGCAAACCGGTCGGGGAAAGCGCTTGGTACGCAGGAAGGTTGATCCGGTTATAGCAGCAGGGCGCGATGGCCAACTGTTTGCAGCCTGCCGCACTGGCGAGCTGCATCAACCGTACATGCAGATCCCCGCAGGCGTGCAGCGCTACTGGCGTGTGATCGGCATTCAACATAGCCGCAGCATCCACCGCGAGTACATCCTGTTCGACATGCAGCGCATGCAAGTGATGACGTTGGCTAAGTGCCTGACCACTGGCAACCAGCGCCGGGTCGTATTCCAGACACGTCAGTTGTTGCCCGGGTTGCAGCAAACGCCGACCCAAGTGGCCCTTGCCCGAACACCAATCCAGCCAATGCTTCGGCGGCGAGGTAAACGCCAAGCGACTGGCAAATGCCTCAATCTGCTGCCACTTGCGCCCCGGCACATCAACATTCAATCGATGCCCGGCGGCCTCCAGTGCATGCGCCGGCATCTCACCCACCGAACTCAGCTCAAGAGACAACGCCGCCAACGAAGCAAACGGCTCCGGCGCATCCAGTAAACATGGTTGGTTATGACTGCTTTCCGCCTCCTCCAGCGACCGCCCCCGTAGCCAAATCGCCAGTTCCGGGTAGGACGCTTCCCAAGGAAGCTGCAGATGAGTAAACGGACGAGGTTTCCACAACGCCTGATGCTCAATCAGAAAAGCATCCAGCGCCAGGAAACGGGCGAGTAAGGCGTCGCCCGTCAGCACGTGGGAATCAACGCCCTTGGCAGGCATCGACGCGCAGCCAGCGCTCCAGCAGCTTGAAGCCGCGAACCAGCACGTAAGCCATCAGCAGGTAGAACATGCCCGCGGCGAAGAAGATCTCCACCGGCAGGTAGGTCCGGGCAATGATCGTGCGGGCCATGCCGGTCAGTTCCAGCAGGGTCACGGTGCTGGCCAGCGCGCTGGCCTTGAGCATCAGGATCACTTCGTTGCTGTAGGCCGGCAGGCCGATGCGCGCGGCACGGGGCAGGATGATGTAGAACAGCGCCTTGGCTTTGGACATGCCCAAGGCGCGTGCGGCTTCGATCTCGCCCGGCGGAATCGCTTGAATCGCGCCGCGCAGGATCTCGGCGATGTAGGCCGCCGTGTGCAGGGTCATGGTTGCCGTGGCGCACCAGAACGGATCGCGCAGGTACGGCCACATCGAGCTGTTACGAACCGCGTCGAACTGCGCCAGGCCGTAATAGACCAGGAACAACTGAACCAGCAACGGCGTGCCACGGAAAAAGAAGATGTAGCCGTAGGGAAATGCCCGCACCCACCACAGGCGCGACGAGCGCGCGATGCCCAGCGGAATCGCCAGCAGCAACCCGGCGATCACAGCGATGGCCACCAGTTCCAGGGTCAGCGTCGCGCCTTGGGCCAGTTTCGGCAGCCACTTGATGATGACTTCCCAGTTCATTGGGTGCTCCTCGCGAAGCCGCGAGCGGCGCGTTTTTCCATGAAGTGCATACCGGTCATGGCCAAAATGGTCAGGCCCAGGTACATGAACGCGGCCACCATATAGAAGGTGAACGGCTGTTTGGACACGGTCACGCCGATTTGCGCATGGCGCATGATTTCTTCCAGGCCGATCACCGACACCAGCGCGGTGTCTTTCATCAGGATCATGAACAGGTTGCCCAGGCCGGGCAGGGCGATGCGCCACATCTGCGGCATGATCAACCGGGTAAAGATGCGGAATTTCGACAGGCCCAGGGCTACGCCCGCTTCACGGTGACCTTTGGGAATCGCCAGAATCGCACCGCGGAACACTTCCGTGGCGTAGGCGCCAAAGCACAGCCCCAGCGCAATCACGCCAGCGGCGAAGGCGTTGAGTTCGAGGTCGGGATTGCCGAAGAACTCGCCCAGTGCACGCATCAGGTTGACCGTACCGAAGTAGATCAACAGCACCCAGAGCAATTCAGGGATGCCGCGCACCAGGGTCGAATACGTACCGCCAAGCCACTGCAGCGGCTTGTACGGGGAAGTCTTGGCCAAGGCGCCGAGCAGACCGAGCACCAGCCCCAGGCACAAGGCCGAGAGTGCCAGTTTCACAGTCATCAGCGCGCCAGCGGCGAGCGCCGGGCCGAATCCGTAGAGATCGATAGTCATGGATTTCTTTTCAATTTGCAGCAGGCAATGCCAGGGGCTGGCGCCGTCAGAGAGCGGCGCCAGCCAGGCAAGTCAGAATCAATAGATGCTGAACGGGAAGTACTTGTCGTTGATCTTCTTGTAAGTGCCGTCCTCGACGATTTCTTTCAAGGCAAGGTTCAGCCTCGCGCGCAGGGTGTCGCCTTTACGCACAGCGATACCGATCTTGTCGCTTTCTTCCACCGGGTCGCCCTTGAATTCATACGAACGACCGGCGTCGCTTTTCAGCCACTCATAGTTGACGTACTTGTCCGCCAGGATGCCGTCCAGACGACCGGAAGTCAGGTCGAGGTAAGCGTTTTCCTGAGTGTCGTAGAGTTTGACTTCAACGCCGGGCATGTTGTCTTCCATCCAGGTGCCGGCGAGGGTCGCACGTTGTGCGCCGATCACTTTGCCCTGCAGGGAATCCTTGTCGGTTTTGAACTCTTTGTCTTTCGGCGCGATGAACTGCAGTTTGTTCGAGTAGTACGGTTCGGTGAAGTCCACCGCTTGCTTGCGCTCGTCGGTGATCGACATCGAGGAGATCAGGAAGTCGAACTTCTTGGCGTTCAGGGCCGGGATGATGCCGTCCCAGTCGGACGTGACCACGGTGCAGTCGACTTTCATCTTGGCGCACAGGGCGTCGCCGATTTCTTTGTCGAAGCCGACGACATTGCCACTGGCATCTTTGTTGTTGAACGGCGGGTAGGCCGCTTCGATGCCCATCTTCAAGGTTTCGGCGGCGGCACCGGCGCTGAACGCCAGGGTGACGGCGGCCGCCAGGAAGATTTTTTTGTAGTTCTGCATGCGGGTAGCTCCGTTAGCGGTTGCTGGACATGAATTGTTTGCAGCGCGCCGAAAGCGGGTTTTCGAACACCTGCTGTGGCGATCCTTGCTCTTCTACCAGGCCCTGGTGGAGGAACACCACCTCGCTGGACACTTGACGGGCGAAGCCCATTTCATGGGTGACCAACAGCATGGTGCGGCCTTCCTCGGCCAATGCGCGGATGACATTAAGTACTTCCTGGACCATTTCCGGGTCAAGGGCGGAGGTGGGTTCGTCAAACAGAATCACCTTCGGCTGCATCGCCAGCGTGCGGGCGATGGCGGCGCGTTGTTGCTGGCCGCCGGACAGTTGCGCCGGATAGGCGTGGCGTTTGTCAGCGATGCCGACCTTGGCCAGCAGGGCTTCGGCGACTTCGATGGCTTCGGCCTTGCTTTGACCGAGTACGCGGCGCGGCGCTTCGATGATGTTGTCGAGCACGCTCATGTGCGGCCAAAGATTAAAGTTTTGAAATACAAAACCAATCTCGCTGCGCAAGCGGTTGATCTGCTTGCCGTCGGCAGCGACCAGTTCGCCGTTCTTGGCGGCTTTGAGCTTGAGTTCTTCGCCGGCCACCAGGATCTGGCCCTGGTGCGGGTTTTCCAGCAGGTTGATGCAACGCAGGAACGTGGACTTGCCGGAACCGGAAGAACCCAGGATCGAGATCACGTCGCCGTCGCGGGCGGTCAGCGAGATGCCTTTGAGCACCTCAAGCTGTCCGTAGCGTTTGTGCAAGTTGCGGATTTCAAGCGCGGGCGTGGCCTCAGCCATGTGCGTTCCTCATAGTGTTTCGCTCCTGCTGTTGGTTGGCCTTCCTGGCGAGGCGGCCAAGCTAGCATAGCGTTCGAATGGCAGCCAACAGCGCTACGGGCGGTAAACGGGTGGCATGTGGCAGGTTGTCGCATCGGTACAGCAGACTGTCGCGCTGCTATCAACCGAACAGCCGTTTGAACCAGCTGCCCCGCGGGTGTCGCGTAAAAAAGGGCGCGATGTTGCCAGCTTTGACGGGGTGTTGGAAGCGCTAACCGGCCAAACGTTCCTGATCTGCACTTTTATTGTGCGTCGTGACATTTTCGGGTGTGTTTCTGGTGCGCTGGTTCGTTCCCAAAGTGGGTCGCAGGGTAACGCTCTGGCGAATTGCCATTAATCTCAATGACTTGCGATGACTGTCCGGTCACGCCACAGCCCCCGCGCATAAGGAGTTTGAAACATTTTGGCGCAATTATTGCGTGCAGAATCCGAAACGCCCTGTTGGTTTCTTTTTACGAGAAGGAACGCCAGACGGGATGCAAGCACACCGCTTTCCCTTACAAAGGTAGTTTCAATGAGCAGTACCCCAAGTTCCAATGGCCTCGAACAGGGGCTCAAACCGCGTCACGTGACCATGTTGTCGATCGCCGGGGTTATCGGCGCAGGGCTGTTCGTCGGCTCGGGCCATGCCATCGCCGCCGCCGGTCCGGCTGTTCTGTTGGCTTACGCTGCCGCCGGTGCTCTGGTGGTTCTGGTCATGCGCATGCTCGGCGAGATGGCTGTTGCGTCGCCAGATACAGGCTCCTTTTCGACCTACGCCGATCGCGCGATCGGTCACTGGGCCGGTTTCACCATTGGCTGGTTGTACTGGTGGTTCTGGGTATTGGTGATCCCGCTGGAAGCCAACGCCGCCGCGACCATCCTGCATGCCTGGTTCCCCAACGTGGCGATCTGGGCTTTCACCCTGGTTATCACCTTGCTGCTGACAGTGACCAACCTGTTCAGCGTGAAGAACTACGGTGAGTTCGAATTCTGGTTCGCCCTGGTCAAAGTCATCGCGATCATCGGCTTCATTGGCCTCGGCATCATGGCGATCTTCGGCTTCTTGCCGAACAGCCAGGTCAGCGGCGTTTCCCATCTGTTCGACACCCAGGGCTTCCTGCCGAACGGCATGGGCGCGGTACTCGGAGCCATTCTGACTACCATGTTTTCCTTCATGGGCACCGAGATCGTGACCATCGCGGCCGCGGAATCGAAGAACCCAGGCCAGCAGATCTCCAAGGCCACCAACTCGGTGATCTGGCGGATCGGCCTGTTCTACCTCGTGTCGATCTTCATCGTCGTGGCCCTGGTGCCATGGAATGACCCGGTGCTGGCCGCCGTCGGTTCCTATCAGACCGTGCTTGAGCGCATGGGCATCCCGAATGCCAAGCTGATCGTCGACATCGTGGTGCTGGTCGCTGTGACCAGCTGCCTGAACTCGGCGCTTTACACTGCATCGCGCATGATGTTCTCCCTGGGCAAGCGCGGTGATGCACCGGCCGTTTCCCAGCGCACCAACAAAAGCGGCACGCCGTACTGGGCCGTCATGTTGTCCACTGGCGCCGCGTTTCTCGCCGTGTTCGCCAACTACGTGGCCCCGGCTGCGGTGTTCGAATTCCTGCTGGCCAGTTCTGGCGCCATCGCGCTGCTGGTGTACCTGGTGATCGCGATTTCGCAACTGCGTATGCGCAAACAGCGTATGGCTCGCGGTGAAAAAATCGTCTTCAGCATGTGGCTGTTCCCGGTCCTGACCTACGCGGTGATCATCTTCATCGTCGCCGCCCTGACCATCATGCTGTTCCAGGAAGCCCATCGCGTGGAGATCCTCGCGACCGGTCTGCTGAGCTTGTTGGTCGTGGCTGCGGGCCTGTTTGTGGCGCGCCGTCGTCGCAACGAGAAGTTGATCGCAGCGGTAGCGCGCTGAGTGGTTTGACTCAAGCCGACCGCTGTTGAACCACACAAACGACCGCCATCAGAAATGATCGCGGTCGTTTTTGCTTTCATTCAGGCGAGTTATCGAGCGGTTACCTGATGGACACGATGATGGCTAGATAGTAGCCTTCTCGTCGAATGTGTATCTCGCTGTTGCGGGATGCGATGGAGTTTCAGGACACGGATTGTTCGACGCCCCCAGCCTTTCTGGCTAAAGCCCCCGACCCTTTCTTGCCTGCTCCTCATCTGACGCAAGTCACAGATGCATTTGCGTGTGCTTGCCGTTTATAGCGCTGCATGGAGCTAGCCCGGCCATTCAGCCAACCCATTGGGGCATCAAGGAGTCAGGCATGGCGTTTACATCGGTTGTGTTCAAAAACCCTAACACCGGTGCCATGAAAGAAGCGCCAATCGGCTTCTCGTGGACCGTATTTTTCTTTGGCTTTTTCCCGGCCTTGTTCCGTGGTGATTTCAAGTGGGCGGCGATCATGTTCGTGGTGGCCTGCTTCACGTTCAGCCTCAGCAACCTTGTGTTCATGTTCATCTACAACAAGCTGTACGTGCAGGACCTGATCGGTGCCGGTTACAAGGCTCAATCCATCGCCAAAGGCGATCTGAGCTATGCCAGCGCCAAGATCGGTATTGAAATTCCGCGTCTGGAAGGTGTTGCTGCCTGATTGTTGTAAGTCAGGTGTGAAAAAAACGGCCGCTGTCAGTGATGACAAGCGGCCGTTTTTTTTCGTTAGCTTTATTCGATTCAATCGGGATGAACCCAATCCTCTACACGTAATCCTGGCACCCGTTCGAACTCACGCAGATTGTTGGTGACGACAATTAACCCTCGTGAGCGCGCATGTCCGGCAATCATTTGGTCATAGGGACCAATGGGCGTTCCGGCCTTCGCTAGCTCGGACCGGATCATTCCGGTATGCGCAGCTGCTTCATTGTCGAAAGGGAAAACTTCAAGGCGGGCTGTGAAACTTTCAATTACGGCGATGTTCTTTTCGGGGGTCGCTGATTTTTCGGCACCGTAGATCAACTCCATCAGCGTAATCGCGCTGATGCATAACTGTCCGTCATGCAAGTTGAAAGCTTCTCTGACTATTTGCGGTTTGTTCTTGATGGTGAAGATGCAGATATTGGTATCGAGCATGAACTTGATCATCAGAACGACTCACGCTCCTGATCAGCGGGTTGTTGGCGATCAGTCATAAAATCTGGGCTGACGTTATCTCCATCGAACCAGCTATCCCATGTCTCGTCTGCAGGCGTAATGATGCGAGCCCGACCGATGGCAAATACGTTGACCCGTTTGACGTCACTTGGCATCGCCACAGCTTTCGGCAGACGGACAGCCTGGCTTCGATTGCTCATGAAAAGGGTAGTCTGTTCCATTGTGGCCTCCTGCGTTTTTACGGGCGTCTGAGTCCAGAGAATAGATCTCTATTGGGATATGTCAATGGGATATACCTGCCCGATGACGAGAGGTCGATGAGCTTTGGAAATGGACATAAAAAAACGGCCGCTGTCAGTGATGACAAGCGGCCGTTTTTGCTTTCAAGGGCGAGGGTTTATTCGCTCTTTTCTTCCTGCGCATCCAGTGACTGACGATAGCTGTCCAGCGCATCGCCAAAATCGGTGATGAACTGCGGATCGGTCAGCCAGGCTTGTGCGGCATCGCGGTCCATGCCGTCGGCCCACATGCGGTAGTCGATCAACATGTCGGCGGCCAGGTGAGTGGCGGCCATGGCTTCGTTGTCGGCGTTTTCCATGTCCAGCAGTTCTGGATGGTCGCTGATGATCCCGGCGAGGTCCGACAACAGGGCCAGCAGCATGTCGTTGCGGCTGATGGCTTCGGCGTCGCGCATTTTGCTGAACATTGCCAGCGTGTATTCCGGAATCGGCTCGCCGATTTCACCCAGGTCATCGTCCAGCGCGGCGGGTTTGCGGCCGTGGATGTTGATCTGTCTGGCTTTGATCTTGGCCCGCTTGGCGCGTTTTTGCTGCTTGTTCAGGGATGCCATTAAATTCAGTTCGCTTTCTGTTGGGTTTGGGCCGCAATGACGTCGGACGCCGCGACGTAGTCAGCCTGGAAGGCCGGTGATTCGATCCACGCCAGGGCGCCGGCTTCATCGGCCTCGGTGGACCATTGGCGATATTCGATCAGCGCAGCGAGGATGAAATCCATCGCGCCTTCTTCGCCTTCCTGCTCGTACACCAGTTCCAGCAGCGGGTCTTCGAGGAAGGCCAAGCACATCGCTTGCTGGCTGGTTTTTTCGGCATCGATCATTTTCTTGAACAGTTCAGTCAGGTCCACCGATTCGAAGTCGATGCGATCATCGTTCGGGTCCAGCTCGACCGGCGCGGCAGCCCGCTGGGTGCGGTTTTGCTTGGCCTTTGCCTTGGCGCGGGAAGCGCGTTTGTTCTGCTTGTTGGCGGATGCCATGGGTGAAATTCCGTCATTCGGTGAGAGGGGCGGGTCAATCAGTTGCGTGGCACTTGCGCCCCGGTGTATCGGTGGCCAGTTCGCCGGTCTGCAACCAGGACAATGCAATGGGCCATAGTGTGGCTTGGTATGCGCTGCGAAAAAAGGCGAAATGTCCGACTTCTTTTTCGCCGATGTCTTCCGGGGCGATTCGCAGGTGGGTGTTTGTGCTGCCGGTGAAGTAGCCGAGCAGGCGTTCAATGGCGGCGATCGTACCGTAAGGATCGTCGCTGATGCTGATGGCCAGGGTTTTTGCGGTGACTGATGCAAAGGGAAGCCGGCCGGTTTTTGCGTGCATGACACGACCGCTGGGCCGCGTTTCGTAGCGCGCAGTGGGCGTGCTCCAGTCGCGAACCACTGCGGCGGGCGTGTCCTCCAGCCAGCCGAGACGTTTGCCGGGGAAGTAGCCGTAAAGCAGGGTCATCAACGGCATCACCACGTGCCACTTGCCGAACATCCGCCAGCGATGGGCGGGCGCATAGTCGCGCCAGTACGCGAATTGCGCGCCGACCGTCACCAAGTGCCGAATCAAATGCCCAGACGCTCCCAGGCCCGCTGCACAGCCTCCAAAGCTGTGGCCGACCACGTCGATGGGCTGGCCAGGGAATTCGCGCTGAGCGCGCTTGAGCATCGCCTCGAAATCCAGCACGCCCCAATCAGACCAGGACGCCTCCAGCCCTTTCAACGACGTTGGCCGCGATTCGCCGATGCCGCGGTAGTCATAGGTGATGACATCGAAATCATTGGTGAACAGATAGTCGGCGAAACGCGAATAGTGCCGGCAACGAACCGAGGTGGCTGCGTTGATCACGACGACCGGGCGCGCGCGGTCCTGAGAGGCGTGCCGCCAAGTGAAGCCGCCGAGGATGAAGGCGTCTGCGGCGGGCTCCTTGAACGGTTCTCCAGCGGTGTCGGTGGTCAGCGACAATTCGATTTGAGTCGGTGTCAGGGAAGGCATGTCCTGCAAATTCATCGGCTTTGGACCTTTGCGGGTAGTTGCCAACGATAGTCCTCACACCGCCTGTGAACAATCAGCCCGTATTTATCAGGGGGTCAGATCAAGCAGTCGCTCCTCGATTGCCGCCCGTTCTCGATCCAGTTCTGCACGCAGTTCCTCTTCGCTCGGCAGCACTAGTTTGTACTTGCTGGCGAACAGTTGCTCATTGCCTTCCAGTACTGAATAGCGCACCACCGACTCATCTTTTTGCGCGCAGAGAATGATGCCGACGGTAGGGCCGTCTTCCGGTCCGCGTTTGAGGTCGTCGTACATCCGCACGTACATGTCCATCTGGCCGACATCCTGGTGGGTCAGTTCGCCGCGCTTTAGATCGAAGATAACGAAGCAATTGAGCAGGTAGATGTAGAACACCAGGTCGATGTAGAAGTCTTTGCTGTCGGTGCTGATGCGTTGTTGGCGGGCGATGAAGGCAAAGCCTTTGCCCAGTTCAAGCAGGAAGGCTTGAAGCTGCTGGATCAGTGCTTGTTCGAGATCGGTTTCCTGGGTCAGGCCCAGAAATTCCAGCATTACCGGATCCCTGATGAAATCTCTAGGGTGTGCGTTCATTTTCTGGATGTTGGTTGCGGCTTCCTGTTTGACGGCGGGGCGGTCGCGACTTGCTAACAAACGTTCGTAGTACAGGGTGTTGATCTGGCGTTCCAGGGCGCGGGATGACCAGTTTTGTATGGCAGATTCGTTCATGTACCAGTGACGGGCGTGTTCATTATCGACACGCAGTAGCCTGCGGTAGTGGGTCCAGCTCAATTCGGAACGCACTGCGTCCCAAATTGGAAAGGTCTGATAAAAGTCCCGCATATAGCGCAGGTTGCGTTCATCAAAACCTTTTCCAAATTGCGTAGTAAGAGTTTTGGCCAGTGTTGGAAGCAAGCGCTTGCCGTATGCCGCCCGCCGAGCCCCCTCCTGCTCAAACTCGACAATATGCCTTCCAATCTGCCAGCAGGTTTGCACCTGAACGGTATCGACCGCTCGCAACACCTTCTGGCGTGCCTGACGTATCAGTTCTCCAAGGTTTCCCACCAGAGAGGCAAGTTGTGGGTCTTGAGTGTTTTCGGTTTTGACGATGCTCATGAAGTCTTCCGCGGCTGGAGGAACAGGCGAAAGAGAATGCCAAGAGAGGGCAGGGTGGCGATGCAGGGCGTGGCCGGGAAATCCGCAGGAAATGCCGGATTCGTTTTGCAGGATCGTGCCGACGGCTGCGCGTGTTTGAGGAATACAAGGCGTAGTCCATTTCGCAGTGATCTCAAGGTCGAATCAATCTAAAACTTGGACATCGCCCGGCAAATCAAAAGTGAAGGACCAGGAGGGCGCTGTGAAGCCCAGGAGTCGTCATCATGAAGTACCTCCATTCACTCATGTTGCCCATCGTCGCTATTGGCGTATTGATGTTTCCAGCCACGTCGTGGGCTGCGAGCCTCGAGCCCATCGACAGTTCAGGCGTGCAGATTCAGCGGCAGGAACAGGACGGGATTACCTATTTGTCCGGCGGTATTGGCGAGGATGAAGCGAAGGCCATTCAGCAAACGACCGGCTACAACCTGCACATGACCTTTTCCATTGGGCCGGAGGGCAAATATGTGCCGGACGTGGAATTGGTTATTCAGAGTGCTCAAGGGCAATCAGTGCTGACACTCAGTCAGGCAGGGCCTTTGGTATATGTACAGTTACCGGCTGGCAAGTACACCGTCGTCGCCACCCGTAACGGTGAGGCAAAGCGCGACACGACAGATGTCGACAGCGCTGGTGTGCGTAATCTGGTGTTCAACTGGAAGGGTGATGAGTGACGGTGGCAGTCCTTCGAGACTGCCGCCCGCCGATTGATCAGGCTTGCGTCGTCTGGCCGCGCAGGATCAGTTGTTTGCGCTGTTCTTCAGGCAAGTCGTTGATGCAGTAATTCACGTAAAAAATGTTCAGGAAGAACGTATAGAACCCGTTCATGCGCAAGTCGATTTTGTGCTCGTTGAGAGCGTATTCCGACAGCGCGTTTTTTGCCTTGAAGGCCCACACGATGTACAGCGCGTTCAATGCGATCAGCAGAATGCCGGAAAGCGAGTCGAACAACACGTCGCCCAGGTTCGACAACGCGCCGCTCCAGCCAAGGCAGACAGCGACCCAAATCACGTAAGTGTCGTCGACCACTTTGATTTTCGTCGTTTCGTTGATCTTCTGGTTGCTCTTGTACAACCACAACAGCAAGTAGATCCCGGCGGTCGCAATCGACAGCAGGACCATGTTCAAGGTTTTGGTGTTGACCTTGTCTTTCAGTTCATTGATGTCGGACATAACTGTTCCATGTTCAGGGCTTTCGAGAAGGGAGCGTGCCTGGAAGGCTGGCTTCGTGTCGTCGAACAGGGAAGGGCAGTGTTTTGCGGGGAGGGGTGAAAAGCACGCACTCCTTGCGCTGTCTCTATCCTGTATCGACTGATTCGGATGTGGGGGGCATCAGGATCAATGTTGGCTATATTCCATGCACGCGCAAAATCATAGCACGGTGCCATCATCGTGCCCGAGTACTAAAGAGTGATTGTTTTTCCGGCATCTGTGCTGCGGTGGATTGTCGTTATCAAATCCCAGGCATAAAAAAACCCTGAATCTTGCGATTCAGGGTTTTCGGTATTTGGTGCCCAGAGACGGAATCGAACCGCCGACACGGGGATTTTCAATCCCCTGCTCTACCGACTGAGCTATCTGGGCAACGGGGCGCATTAAACGGGTTTTTCAGGGGGTCGTCAAGCAAGTTTTCAAAAAAATTTAACTATTACCGTCGCTTACGTTCCGACCCCCGATAAATCGGGATTATTCTGCCGGTGGAACGTAGCCGTCAGCCTTGGCGTATTCCTCGCCGGAGAAGTACTTGTCCATCTCGCCCTGAAGGTATTTGCGGTCTTCGGCGTTCATCATGTTCAGGCGTTTTTCGTTGATCAGCAGGGTCTGGTGTTTCTGCCAGTCGGCCCAGGCCTTGGCCGAGACGTGGTCAAAAATGTCCTGACCTTTGGCGCCCGGGAATGGAGCGCGCTCAAGGGCGGGCAATTCTTCTTTGTACTTGCGGCACATGATGGTGCGGGTCATGACGACTCTCCTGCGTTCAATACGGCGGCCGCGCGTTCGAGCAAGGTCTTGACCGGGGCGGCAAGGCCCAGGCGCGGCGGGGTGGCGAGGTTATACCAGAGCCAGTCGGCCTCGGCCACGTGATGGCCGGCATCCTGGACCTGCACCAGCCAGGGTTCGATGGACAACTGGAAGTGGCTGAAGGTGTGGACCAGGCTCGGCAGCGCTTGTTGGTTGCCCAGTTCCAGTGAGTGCTGCGTGGCCAGATGTTGCAGGTCGTTGAGGTCGTCGAGTTCCGGCAGGCTCCAGAGACCGCCCCACAAGCCCGTGGAGGGCCGGCGGTAAAGCAGAATCGCGCCTTCGCCGTTGGCGAGCATTGGCATCAACGTGCGCTTCTGTGGCACGGTTTTGCGCGGCTTGGGGATCGGGTAGCGGGTTTCCAGGCCGAGCATGTGTGCTTCGCAGCCTTTTTCCAGCGGGCACAGCAGGCAGCTCGGTTTGCTGCGTGTGCAAAGCGTGGCGCCCAGATCCATCATCGCCTGGGTGTAGGCGTTGACCCGATCATGCGGCGTAAAGCGCTCAGCGTTCGCCCACAGCTGCTTGGCGACTTTCGGCTCGCCCGGATAACCCTCTTGCGCGGTAAAGCGCGCCAGCACGCGTTTGACGTTGCCGTCGAGGATCGGCGCCCGCAGGCCCATGCTCAGGCTGGCGATAGCACCGGCCGTAGACAGGCCGATCCCCGGCAACTCGACAAGCTTTTCGACATCCCGGGGAAACTCGCCACCGTACTCGGCCACGACAATCTTCGCGGTCTTCTGCAAATTACGCGCGCGGGTGTAGTAACCGAGGCCGGTCCACAGGTGCAGCACTTCGTCTTCCGGCGCAGCGGCCAGCGCCTCGACCGTCGGCAGCGAGGCCATGAACCGGTCGAAGTAATTCAGCACGGTGCTGACCTGGGTTTGCTGCAACATGATCTCCGAGACCCACACTCGATACGGCGTGATGCCTTGTTGCCAGGGCAAATCGTGGCGGCCGTGGCGGTCGTACCAGTCCAGCACCGCCGATGAAAACTGCTCGGCTCTCATCGCTTGAACAGCCCCTTCAGCGCGTCTTTCAGTTCAGGGCTGACCTTGTCGCCAAGCTTCTCGTCGATTTTTTCGCTGATCCGCTCGCCCGCCAGCTTGCTCGCGACCTGGCCCATACGTTCGTTATCGAGGCGGCAAGCCTTGGCGCCCAGCTCAAGCGGGCCACGGCAGCGCAGCGGCCATTCGATGCCGACGAACTTCTCGCCGACCTGGCACGCCGGGTCCGGCATGTCGCTCTTGTCGCCTTCGACGATGACGCCGACGCGGTAATCCATGCCCAGCACCCGCAGGTCGACATCGCCATCACCCTTCACGGTCATGCCCGGGATGCGCACTTTCAGGTCAGGGTTACTGGCCACGCCGTTACGGAACGTCAGGTTGCCGTTGAGCTCCTGGAACGGTGTGTCCTTGCCCCGTGGCTCGCCGCTGAGGGATTTGCGGTTCAGGGTGGCGATGCCTTTGCACAGCTGTTGCTCGAGGTTGGCATTGAGCAGCACGCCGTTGTTGATGACGAAACTGGCGTTGCCGTTGAGCGTTTCGATTAGCGCTTGCTGGCTATTGCCGCTGCCAGTCAGCGCACTGTTGAGCGTTACCAGGCCTTGGACCGGTGGATTCTTCCCTTGGCTTTCGAGGATTTTTTCCACCGGCACTTTAGTGATGCGCGTCTGCATGTTCAGCGCCGGCACTTCCTGGCGCACGTCCAGGGTGCCCTTGGCTTCGAAGTTGCCGCCGTACAGATCGCCGCGCAGGTTCTCCAGGGTCAGCAGGCCGCCTTGGCCGGTGGCCTTGAGTGCTGCGTTCTGGATCGGCAGTTTGTCGAGGGTCAACTGGCCGAAGGTCAGGTCGGCGTCCACGTCGAGTTTTCTCAAGCGTTCTACCGGCAACAGGCGTTCAGTGCTCCATGCTGTTTTGGTCGGTGCGGCGGGCAACGGTGTGCTGCCGGCGCCTGCCATGGCATCGGCCTCTGTGCTGGCGACTTCGGCCTGGCGCACTTGAGTCGCGCTGTTGGCTTCGGCGGATTTTGGCGGCAGGTAACGGTCGACGTTGAAGGTGTCAGCCTTGAGGTTTGCGCGCAGCGATTGCTTGGCGAAGTCCTCGACGGCGATGCGGCCGCTGAAGCTGCTGTCGTCGACTTTCAGGTTGATGTTGTCGAGCGACAGGCTCGCAGGCGTGCCCGCCAGACGGCTGACCAGCTCGACCTTGCTCAGGCTGCCTTCGGCCATGACCGGGAGTTTCTGGCCGATGCTGTCGACGAATTTCGCCAGGTCGAACTGGGCGATCGAAATGCCGCCGCTGATTTGCGGCGTCTTGTCGAGGTCGTTGACCTTCAGTTCGCCCAATGCGCGCAATTGGTTGGCGGAGATTTTGATGCCGGTCCATTCGGCGACGTTCGCGGCTTTATCCAGCAGCAACTGGCCTTGGGCGGCGAAGGTCATGGTCTTGCCTTGCAGCGGATCGCCGGCGACTTCGCCGGAGAGTTTCATGTCTTCGAATTTGTAGCGCTGCAAGGCGCGTTCGAAACGCAGCTCGCCATTGAGCTCGGTGCGTACGCGCAAAACCGGCTGATTGGTGCCGAGGAACGCGGTGAGCTTGACTGGAATGTTGGTCGAGTCGTGGACCGGGCCGGTACTCAGCTGGATGCTTTCGGCGCTGAACTGCTTGCCGGTCTTCTCGTCGTTGTATTCAACGCGGGCGTTGTTGACGGTCAGGCTGTCGATGTCCAGGCGAATCGGCTGGGCCGGTTTTTCCGCCTGGGCGGTGGTGTCTGGCGCAGGAGCCGGTTCGCCAGGCGTGGCCGCCGGGGTAGCTGGCGCCGGGGCCTTGCCAATGTCTTCCCAGTTGCCATGGCCATCTTTGTCGCGGCTCAGGCGCAGGTTCAAGCCTTCGACGCGCACGTCACTCATCTGCACTTCGCGGCGCAGCAGCGGCAGCACGCGCACGGACAGGCCAAGCATCTGCAAGTCGGCAAATGGCTCGGTGGGCTTGGCCAGGGTCGCGACACTGGCTTCGTGCAATTCCAGGCCAAGCCACGGAAACAGGCTCCAGCCGATATCGCCATTGAGCGTCAGCTCGATGTGGGCCTTGTCGCGGGCAATCTGGCGAATCTCGTCTTTATAGTCGTTGGGATCGAAAAGGTGGGTCAGGGCAAAGCCCAGCGCCACAATGATCAGCAACAGCCCGAGAAGTACCAGACCCAGGATTTTGCCGAACGCTTTCATGGGCGAGTCCTTGTAGTTAGTCGAATTCGAAATTTAGCCGGGGAGTATAGCGCTCCGAAGCGGACGACCGGTCAGCGATCACGCCGGCAACACATCCAGCGGCACTTTCAGCTTGGCGGCCAGGGCTTGTGCTTCGAGATGCCCGGCAGGTGCAAGCAAACGCAATGTCGCGCCCGATTGCGACGCCATCTTCTGCGCTTCGTTCACCATCCGCTCGGCAACGCCTCGACGACGGGTAATTTTTCGCACGCAAAGTTGGGACAAGTGCCAGACGTCCTGGTGCCGTTGCAAACGGGCCGCACCGAGCAGTCGATCATTGAAGCGTCCGGCGATCAGCGAACCGTCGCCCAGGCAGCCTTCGATCAGCTGCGCATCCCCGGAAAACGGGGCGAACAGCCAGTCCGGGGCGTCGCGGTAAATCTTTTGCAGGTCTTGCTGATCCTGATAAGTGGCTTCGTTCAGCGGCTCGACAATGATCGGCATGGCGGTTCCTTCAGTGGTACGAGAACAGACGACTTACAGAAAGGTGATATCACTTTGGTTTTTCTGTCACGTACAGATGGTAACCTCTGCCAGTTCGTCCGTCCTTCTGCGACGTGATGTCGCACCAAAATGGAGCTTCACCCTGAAAAAGACAGTCATGCGTGCGCATAAGGCTGGGGGTGAAGAGTGGCTGGCGAACCATACTAATAATTGGGGGATACACAATGACCACGAGCATCACGGCGGACGGCCTCAAAGCCGATCAGCCCGCGTTCCTGTCCAAGGAACGCATCATCGCCAAGCCCGGTTTCAACCGTTGGCTGGTTCCACCGGCCGCTTTGGCCATCCACCTCTGCATCGGCATGGCCTATGGCTTCTCGGTGTTCTGGCTGCCGCTGTCCAAAGCCCTGGGCGTGACCAAGGCAGTGGCCTGCGCACCGGACATGAGCTTCATCTCGCAGGTTTTCTCTTCGCAATGTGACTGGCCGATCTCGATGCTCGGCTGGATCTACACCCTGTTCTTCATCTTCCTCGGCTGCTCGGCAGCGATCTGGGGCGGCTGGCTGGAGCACGCCGGGCCGCGCAAGGCGGGTGTCGTATCGGCTTTGTGCTGGTGCGGTGGCCTGCTGATCTCGGCGCTGGGGGTTTATACCCACCAGATCTGGCTGATGTGGATCGGCTCCGGGGTTATTGGCGGTATCGGTCTGGGGTTGGGTTACATCTCGCCGGTGTCGACCCTGATCAAGTGGTTCCCGGACAAGCGCGGCATGGCGACCGGCATGGCAATCATGGGCTTCGGGGGTGGTGCGATGGTCGGTGCTCCATTGGCCGCAGCCTTGATGGGCCACTTCGCTTCGGCAGAGAGCGTCGGCGTATGGCAGAGCTTCCTGGTGATGGCCGCGATCTATTTCGTGTTCATGATCGGTGGCGCACTGTCCTACCGCGTGCCGCCAACCGGCTGGAAGCCTGAAGGCTGGACTGCTCCGGCGAAGAAAGCTTCGAACGCGATGATCACTCACCGCCACGTCCACGTGAATGTGGCGTGGAAAACCCCGCAGTTCCGTCTGGTGTGGCTGGTGCTGTGCCTGAACGTGTCGGCGGGTATCGGCATCCTGGGCATGGCGTCGCCGCTGTTGCAGGAAGTCTTCGCGGGCAAATTGCTTGGCACTGATCAGACGTTTGGTCAGCTGGACGCCGCGCAATTGGCGTCGATTGCTGCCATCGCTGCCGGTTTCACCGGTTTGTTGAGCTTGTTCAACATCGGTGGCCGATTCTTCTGGGCTTCGTTCTCGGATTATCTGGGCCGTAAAAACACCTATTTCGTGTTCTTCGCCCTCGGTTTTGCGCTGTACGCGTTGATTCCGAACCTCGGTCACCTGGGCAACGTTGCGCTGTTCGTGGCGGCGTTCTGCATCATCCTGTCGATGTACGGCGGTGGTTTTGCGACCGTGCCGGCTTACCTGGCGGACCTGTTCGGTACGCAAATGGTTGGCGCGATCCACGGTCGTCTGCTGACGGCATGGGCAGCGGCGGGCGTGTTGGGTCCGGTGTTGGTGAACTACCTGCGCGAGTATCAGCTGAGCATCGGCGTTGAACGCGCTGCGGCTTACGACATCACCTTGTACATCCTCGCAGGCCTGCTGGTGCTGGGCTTCCTGTGCAACCTGATGGTTCGCCCGGTGGCCGACAAGTACTTCATGACCGACGCTGAACTGGCCGCCGAACAGGCGCTGGGCCACGACAAGGGTGCTGATGCCAGCACCGTGCTGGAGTGGAAAGCGGATGCGGGCACCAAGCCGTTGGCAGTAGCTGCGTGGCTGGTGGTGGGTATTCCGTTGGCGTGGGGTGTTTGGGTGACGCTGCAGAAAACGGCTGTCCTGTTCCACTAAGTTAAGTAAACGCGATACCCCTGTGGGAGCGAGCCTGCTCGCGATAGCGGTCTGACAGTCGACAGAGATGTTGAATGTGCGGGCCTCATCGCGAGCAGGCTCACTCCCACATTTGTTCTGTGGTGCGTGCAAATGGCTTGTATGGACATGTCTATCCCCGACAGCGCGGTGTTCTGTCCGTCAGTCATATCACCTCCCGTGTTTCTGTTTCGCGCCCGCGCCCCTATAATGGCTGCCTTTTTCGCCCAATGATTTTGCGGAGCTGGTGATGGCCGAACGTAAGGCGTCAGTCGAGCGCGACACTCTGGAAACCCAGATCAAAGCCTCGATCAACCTGGATGGCACCGGAAAGGCCCGATTTGATATCGGTGTTCCTTTTCTTGAGCACATGCTGGACCAGATCGCCCGTCACGGGCTGATCGACCTGGATATCGTCAGCAAAGGCGACCTGCATATCGACGACCACCACACCGTGGAAGACGTCGGTATCACCTTGGGTCAGGCCTTCGCCAAAGCCATCGGCGACAAAAAAGGCATCCGTCGCTATGGCCACGCCTACGTGCCGCTCGATGAAGCGCTGTCGCGCGTGGTGATCGACTTCTCCGGCCGTCCTGGCCTGCAGATGCACGTTCCCTATACTCGCGCCACCGTTGGCGGTTTCGACGTGGACCTGTTCCAGGAATTCTTCCAGGGCTTCGTCAACCACGCGCTGGTCAGCCTGCACATCGACAACCTGCGTGGCACCAACACCCACCACCAGATCGAAACCGTGTTCAAGGCATTCGGCCGCGCCCTGCGCATGGCCGTAGAGCTCGATGATCGCATGGCCGGTCAGATGCCGTCGACCAAAGGCGTTCTGTAATGCAGACGGTCGCGGTTATCGATTACGGCATGGGCAACCTGCACTCGGTGGCCAAGGCCCTTGAGCACGTCGGTGCCGGCAAGGTCTTGATCACCAGCGATGCCGATGTGATTCGCGAAGCCGATCGGGTGGTTTTCCCCGGTGTCGGCGCGATTCGCGATTGCATGGCGGAGATCCGTCGCCTGGGCTTCGATTCGCTGGTGCGCGAAGTTAGCCAGGACCGTCCGTTCCTCGGCATCTGCGTCGGCATGCAAGCCTTGCTCGACAGCAGCGAAGAGAACGATGGCGTTGACTGCATCGGCCTGTTCCCGGGCGCGGTGAAGTTTTTCGGCAAAGACCTGCATGAAGACGGCGAACACCTGAAAGTCCCGCACATGGGCTGGAACGAAGTGAAGCAGACGGTGAGTCACCCGCTGTGGCACAACATTCCGGACCTGGCGCGGTTCTACTTCGTGCACAGCTACTACATCGCCGCCGGCAATGCGCGGCAGGTGGTGGGTGGCGGTCACTACGGTGTCGATTTCGCCGCGGCGCTGGCCGATGGCTCGCGCTTCGCCGTGCAGTTTCACCCGGAGAAGAGCCATACCCATGGCCTGCAATTGCTGCAGAACTTCGCTGCGTGGGACGGTCGCTGGTAAATGGCCGTCAAGAAGAAGCCGCCGATCCTGACCCTCACTCCTGAACAGGAGAACGAGGCCAATCACAAGATCAAACGCTTCATGGAGGATCGCTTCGAACTGGACCTGGGTTCGTTCGAAGCGGCCGAAATCCTTGAGCTGTTTACCCGTGAAATTGCGCCGCACTATTACAACAGGGCGATTTTCGATGTGCAGACGCACCTCAAAGAGAGGTTCGAAAGCATCGAAAGCGACTTGTGGGCGCTCGAGAAAAACTGATTTCCGAGCGAAGCTGAACACTCGAATTTGAAGGTTTGCCAGATGCTGATTATTCCCGCTATCGATCTCAAGGACGGTGCCTGTGTTCGTCTGCGCCAGGGCCGCATGGAAGATTCCACGGTGTTCTCCGATGACCCGGTGAGCATGGCAGCCAAGTGGGTGGAAGGCGGTTGCCGCCGTCTGCATCTGGTCGACCTGAACGGCGCTTTCGAAGGCCAGCCGGTCAACGGCGAAGTCGTTACCGCGATTGCCAAGCGCTACCCGAACCTGCCGATCCAGATCGGCGGCGGTATCCGTTCCCTGGAAACCATCGAGCACTACGTCAAAGCGGGCGTGAGCTACGTGATCATCGGCACCAAAGCCGTGAAAGACCCGGCCTTCGTGGCTGAAGCCTGCCGCGCGTTCCCGGGCAAAGTGATCGTCGGTCTGGACGCCAAAGACGGCTTCGTGGCCACCGACGGCTGGGCTGAGATCAGCACCATTCAGGTCATCGACCTGGCCAAACAATTTGAAGCCGATGGCGTTTCCGCGATCGTTTATACCGACATCGCCAAAGACGGCATGATGCAGGGTTGCAACGTACCGTTCACCGCTGCGCTGGCTGCTGCCACACGCATTCCGGTCATCGCTTCCGGCGGTATCCACAATCTGGGTGACATCAAGTCGCTGCTCGACGCCAAGGCGCCCGGCATCATCGGCGCGATCACCGGCCGGGCGATCTACGAAGGCACCCTCGACGTCGCTGAAGCGCAAGCTTTCTGCGATTCGTACAAAGGCTGAGGACTGACCATGGCGCTGGCCAAACGCATCATCCCTTGCCTGGACGTGGACAACGGCCGGGTCGTCAAAGGTGTGAAGTTCGAGAACATTCGTGATGCCGGTGACCCGGTGGAAATCGCCCGTCGCTACGACGAGCAGGGTGCCGACGAGATTACCTTTCTCGACATCACCGCCAGCGTCGATGGCCGCGATACCACGCTGCACACCGTCGAGCGCATGGCCAGCCAGGTGTTCATCCCGCTGACCGTCGGCGGCGGCGTGCGAACCGTGCAGGACATTCGCAACCTGCTGAACGCTGGCGCGGACAAGGTCTCGATCAACACCGCAGCGGTGTTCAACCCGGAATTCGTGGGCGAAGCCGCTCAGCATTTCGGTTCGCAGTGCATCGTCGTCGCCATTGACGCCAAGAAAGTCTCCGGCCCGGGCGAAACCCCGCGCTGGGAAATCTTCACCCACGGCGGCCGCAAACCTACCGGTCTCGACGCCGTTGAATGGGCGAAGAAAATGGAAGGCCTCGGTGCCGGCGAAATCCTGCTGACCAGCATGGACCAGGACGGCATGAAAAACGGCTTCGACCTGGGCGTTACACGCGCCATCAGCGATGCCCTGGGTATCCCGGTGATCGCCTCCGGTGGCGTCGGCAACCTGCAGCATTTGGCCGACGGCATCATCGAAGGCCACGCCAGCGCGGTGTTGGCAGCGAGTATTTTCCACTTTTGCGAATACACCGTGCAGGAAGCCAAGGCCTACATGGCCCATCGCGGCATCGTGATGCGATAACGCGTCCGGAAAAAAACTTCCGGGCCGATGTCAGTTGGCAACTTCAGCCATGGGAGTCGCCGCTTCGTGAGTGTCTGTCGAGGAGCCCAACAAGTCGACCCTCGGCGCTGACGCCTGCCCCGACTTGTCGTAGGCAATAGAGCAGAGCTTGCCCGGAAGCTTGTCGCTTGGAACGAAGAAATCCATTTCCATGTTGTTCCTGTATTTGTCAGGTTGATTGCAGTCTGTTGTTGCGGCGGGACCATATTTTATCGAATAGGTCCTGTGCGGCTCCTCCGTTTTCGCGAGGGTCACAAAAACTTCGGTGACGATTGACAGAACAGGCGGGGTGGTTGGCTGGTTATCCAGTATCTCGACTGGCAGGGACAGTGCATTTTTCAGAAGCCCCGATTCGGGTTTTTGCGTCGCAGAATCCAATCCGAGAATGCACAGAAAATAGAGACCGGGTTCACTCCCTATTTCGGAATTGATGAAGGCATTCGCTGAGCCCTCGACATCGCTGTAGTGATGAGGGTTCTCGCACTCCATTGCCTTGCGCACGGTTTTATGGCGATAGAAGTCGGTGCTGATAGAGAATCGATAGTTCCAGGTCGGAATGGCAATTGAGCCGTCATCCTGATGTTTGACCCGTTGATAACTTTCCAGCGTGGTAGCGTCATTGTCGATGGTGAACGCCGGGAAGAGTTGGCAAGACGACGGCGGGTTTTTTGCGATCCGGCCTTCCAAGAAGCACCCGTTGAGAAATGCCGTCGGATTGCCGTAGACATTTCCCGGTATTGCCTGATAAGCCTCTCCAGCGAGTGTGCAAGGAGCATGCACGCGGCATGGAACAAGGCCTTCATCAAAATTTCCTGTCCCGATCACTCCAACGATCTCATTGGAGGAGCGATCGAGTAGCGGGCTTCCTGATCCGCCTCCCCGGATATCCTGACAGCGTGTCATGAACGTGTTGCGCCATACCCAGGCGCCTTCAACTATTTCCTGCGCCGGTTGCAGAGCACAGGCCGACATCCGCAACGTGGTTTGATCAAAGCCTTTTGGCGCCCCGACGATCAATACGTCGGTCCCGTCCGCTGGTGTTTCACGCGCCAGTTTCAATGGCTGTACACCATTCTCGATGAGCTTCTGAAGGCTGACATCCAGTTCGACGATGGCCATATCAACGCCTTGAATGCTCCGCCATGTCGTCGACTTCAGCGGATAGGTCTTGAACGCGGTGCTGTCAGTGAAATAGTTGAATATGAGGGTGCCGTTAACCGGTTTGTCTGTGACGATGTTGCCATTGGTCCATTCAATGCAGTGGCCCGCAGTGAGCACGTAAGCAGGAGTTCCAGGCCGCTCGAGTTCATCGCGGGTATCCAGGAGGGTCGCGGTACAGTTGCCTGAGCCGGTCGTCAGGCGCCCGATGCCTTGCCAGTGGTCGCGGGAGCCGTCGGTGTTTTCAAGGACTACGGAAGGCGTCAGGTTCTGCAGGCCTTCGCCATAATCGCTGCCGTTTGCAAAGCACGGAATGCACAGTGAGCACACAGCGCTGGCAAGAAGTAAGGGGATCGAATTCATAGAGCGTTGTCTCTGATTAATATAAAAAACCGGCCTGTCGCCGGGTGTTGGCAATTAATCAGATGCGGTGGAGTGGAGTGCGGTATCTATCTACCGCAGTGACGGTCACACCCGTTATTTCAACGATATGCATACGGCTGTTATCAAAAGGCCAGTAGACAGTGTGTCGGGCTCAAGGCACTCTTGGGAACGCCATGGATTTCGGTAGCCCGACATGATCAAACGCCTGCTTCTTGCCCTCGCCAGCGCTTCTCTGTTGCTCATCAATGGAGTCCACGCTGAAGAAAGTCCCGCCACCGACCTGGTGCTGCTGACGGAAAATTTCCCGCCGTACAACATGGCGAAGAACGGCAAGAACTTCGCTCAGGACGAGAACATCAACGGCATCGCCGTGGACATCGTCCGCGAGATGTTCAAGCGTGCCGACATCACCTACAGCCTGACGCTGCGCTTCCCTTGGGAGCGAATCTACAAACTCGCCCTAGAGAAGCCCGGTTACGGCGTATTCGTGATGGCGCGTTTGCCGGACCGCGAGAAGCTCTTCAAGTGGGTCGGCCCGATCGGCCCGGATGACTGGATCATGCTGGCCAAGGCTGACAGCAAGATCAGCCTTGAGTCGCTGGAACAGGCGCGCAAATACAAGATCGGCGCGTACAAGGGCGATGCGATTGCCGAGACACTGGCCAAGCAAGGGTTGAAGCCCATTGTGGTACTGCGCGATCAGGACAACGCGAAGAAACTGGTCAGTGGTCAGATCGATTTGTGGGCCACGGGCGATCCGGCCGGCCGCTATCTGGCGCGTCAGGAAGGCGTTAACGGTCTCAAGACGGTGTTGCGGTTCAATAGCGCCGAACTCTATCTGGCGTTGAACAAAGAGGTGCCGGATGAAACCGTCGCCAAGCTGCAAGCCGCGCTGGATCAGCTGCGCAAGGAAGGCGTGGTGGACGACATCATGGCGCGGTATCTCTGAATCCAAACGCCGACCTGACCCAACACAAAACACTGTGGGAGCGGGCTTGCTCGCGAATGCGGTGTATCAGTCAGCATTAATGTCGACTGACACACCCTCTTCGCGAGCAAGCCCGCTCCCTCAGTGATTTTTTGTTGTTGCGGATTAGCGGTACACGCCATCCTTGCCGTGCGCAGCCGTTGCGCGATTGCTGCGCACGCTGATCATCTGTTTGATGTCGATCCACTCAATGCCCTGAGCCTTGAGCTTGGGCAACTCCCGCTCCAGCACCGCCAGCGTCTGCGGATACGGATGGCCGATCATCACGGCTGAACCCTGCTTGCGCGCCAGGCTGATCGCCGTCTGTAGCTGCGTAAAAATCGCCGCTTCCGTGGGCTCATCATCCAGGAACACATCCCGCGAAACGCTCGCCAATCCAATCTTCTGCGCCTCGGCCGCCGCAACCGTCTGCGCGCTGGTGCGACTGTCAACGAAGAGCTTGTGTCGCTGCTGCAAGTTCGCCATCAACCAGGCCATGGCCGGTCGCTGAGCGGTCATGCGGCTGCCCATGTGATTGTTGATGCCAGCGGTGTAAGGCACGACTTTGAACGCCGCGTTCAAGCGTTTCTCAAGTTCTTCGATGGGCAGCTCGGGATGCCAGGCGAACGGACCGGTGGCCGGATCCATGGGCATGTGCAGGATGACGATCTTGCCGGAGCGATGGGCTTCACGGGCGAATTCGGTGGCGTGGGGCGTGTCGGGCATGATCGCCGCAGTGACAGGGCCGGGCAGGGCCAGCACGCGACGATCCCGGGGCAGGTTCTGCCCCAGGTCATCGATGATCAGCGTGAGATAAGCCTTTTGCGGCGCAGGTGTAGCGGGCATCGCGTGGGCAACACCCGCCAGACAACACAGCAGGCCGATAAAGCATCGCAGGCGCACCTCAACGACCGGAGGTGATGCTCAGCCCTTTGAGCAGGCTCAGCGCCTGGGCCAGTTGGTAATCATCATCCTGTGGCATTGCCTTGGCTTTGCTGCTGGAAGTCGGTTTGTCGGCACCGCCGTTGCCATTACCCAGGTGACCTTGCAGATCGGCTTCCTTGAAGTACTCGCCGTCCTGCTCGCTGGTTATCTTGGCCTTGCGCACTTCGATGTCCGGGACGATGCCCTGGGCCTGGATCGAGCGTCCGTTCGGCGTGTAGTACAGCGCCGTGGTGATCTTCAGTGCGCGATCGTTGTTCAGCGGCAGCACGGTTTGTACCGAGCCTTTGCCGAAACTGGTGGTGCCCATGATCACTGCGCGTTTCTGATCCTGCAAGGCGCCGGCGACAATTTCCGAAGCCGAGGCGCTGCCGCCGTTGATCAGCGCAACCATTGGCACGGCTTCGCTTTCGTCTTTGCCGGTGGCAGAGAAGCGCAGCTCGGAGTTGGCGATGCGGCCCTTGGTGTAAACGATCAGGCCCTTGGTGATGAAGTGGTCGACGACTTCCACCGCTGATTGCAGCACGCCGCCCGGGTTGTTGCGCAGGTCGAGAATGATGCCATTGAGCTTCTTGCCGTTGTCCTTGCGCAGCTTGGCCAGGGCTTTGGAGACTTCTTCGCCGGTCTTGACCTGGAACTGGGTGATGCGGATGTAGCCGTAGCCCGACTCCAGCAGCTGCGCCTTGACGCTCTTCACCTGAATGATCGCGCGGGACAAGGTCACGTCGAACGGCGTACCGCCATCGCGCACCAGGGTCAGGGTGATTTTCTGGCCGATCTTGCCGCGCATCTTGTCCACGGCTTCGGTCATGCTCTGGCCGCGAGTCGGCTGGCCGTTGATCTTGACGATGAAGTCGCCGGCCTGGATGCCAGCCTTGGACGCAGGGGTGTCATCGATGGGCGAAACCACTTTGATGAAACCGTCTTCGGCGCCGACTTCGATGCCCAGGCCGCCGAATTCGCCGCTGGTGCTTTCCTGCAATTCAGCGAAGTCTTCCGGGCCCAGGTAGGCGGAGTGCGGATCGAGGTTGCTGAGCATGCCCTTGATGGCATTTTCCAGCAGGGTCTTGTCGTCTACCGGCTCGACATAGGCTGCCTTGATCCGATCCATGACCTCGGCAAAGGTGCGCAACTCTTCCAGAGGCAACGGCGCCTTGGTGGTCGCGGCAGTGCCCGCAGGCGCGACAGCCGGAGCAGGTTGAGCGGCGAACGCCAGAGGCGCGCCGATCACCAGGGCGATCGTCAGGGCCAGCGAGGTAAGGCGGGACAAATGCAGCATGTCGAACGAACTCCTAATGTAGGTGACTCAACGCCTATCCTTGCGCGCGGCACCATTGCGCCGGATCACTCGGGTGACCCTGCTGACGAATAGCGAAATACAGCGCTGGTGTGTCCTGCCCGCCACTGTTACCGACAGTGGAGATGGATTCACCGGCTTTTACTACGTCACCCGCAGACTTGAGCAGCGTCTGGTTGTGACCATAAAGACTCAAAAAGCCGTTGCCGTGGTCGAGAATCACCAGCAGTCCGGCGCCGCGCAGCCAGTCGGCGAACACCACGCGACCGCCATGCACGGCGTGCACCTGGCTGCCGGCGGAAGCGCTGATCATCACGCCGTCCCACTTGGTGCGGGCATCGTCGCCACGGGATTCACCGAAGCGCGCAAGCAGTCGACCATCAACGGGCCACGGAAGTTTTCCCCGGCTTGAAGCAAAAGGGCCGCCAAAGGTTTCGCCTGAACTGGAAACCAATGCGCCCGGTGTCGATTTGACCGGTTTGCGTGGGGCGTCAGTGGCGTTTGCCTGTTCCTGAGCCTCACGTAAACGCTTTTTTTCGGCTTCCTGCTGGGCGATGAGCGCTTTTTGGCGCGCTTCTTCCGCCTCTCGAGCCTGGCGGGCCAGGGTTTCTTCGATGGTTTTAAGGACTTTAGACAGGTCTGCCTGATCCTGCTCGCGGGCGGCCAGCTTCTGATCGCGCGCCTTCACGTCGTCACTCAGCTTGGCCAGGACTTGCTGGCGCTCCTTGCGAACCTTGTCGAGTTCGTCGCGCTGGCTGTCGAGGCTACTCTTCTGCACCAGCAGTTGCGCCTGCTGCAAGGCGATGTCTTTTTCGACATTGGCCAGTTGGCGCAGGGTTTCGTTGAAATTCTTCAGCTGCTCCAGGCGGGCCTGGCTCAGGTAGTCGTAATAGGTGAGGGTGCGGGCGAATTTTTCCGGATTCTGCTGGTTCAGCAACAGCTTCAAGTACTCCTGACGGCCGTTCTGATAGGCCGCACGGGCCTGAATGGCGATCAGTCGTTGCTGTTCAGTGCGCGCGCTCTGGAGTTTTTTTTTCTCAGCATCGAGTCGCTGCAGCTCGGATTCGCTTTTCTTCAGCTCTTTTTGCAGGGCTTCGACCTGCTTCTCGAGCTTGCCCATCTCGGTCTCGGTGCCCTTGAGGTCTTTCTGCACACCGGATTTTTCTTCCTGGAGCTTGCCCAGCAGCTTTTTCAGCTCGGCAATGTCCTGACGCGTGGCGTCCAACTGTTGTTGGGTTTGCGCGCGCTCGTCAGCGAAGGCCGGTTGGAGCAGGCAAGTCAGAGCAAGGGCTATCAGGACGCGAAGCATAGAGGCGGGCGACACCAGGGAAAGGGACGGCCTAGTATGCCCGCCAAGCGCCGCAAAAAAAACGCCCAATTGGGGTTGTGTGATAACCGGGCTGGCAAGTGGGTGCAATTAATCTTTGAAACCACCAGAAACCACTGTGGGAGCGGGCTTGCCCGCGATGGTGTCCTGACATTCAACATATTAGTTGGCTGTCAGATTGCTATCGCGGGCAAGCCCGCTCCCACAGGGTTTGCGGCTTTCGAAGAGGCTGATTACACCAGAATCGACGTACCGGTCATTTCAGCCGGTTTCTCAAGCCCCATCAGCATCAGCATGGTCGGCGCCACATCCGCCAGCACGCCGCCATCGCGAACCTTGAAGTCCCGCTTGCCGACATAAATGAACGGCACCGGCTCGGTGGTGTGAGCGGTATGAGCCTGGCCAGTGGATTCATCGGACATCTGCTCGACGTTACCGTGGTCGGCGGTGATCAGCGCTTCGCCGCCCACCTTGTCCAGCGCATCGACGATGCGGCCAACGCACAGGTCCAGGCATTCAACGGCTTTCACCGCCGCATCAAACACGCCGCTGTGGCCGACCATGTCGCCGTTGGCGTAGTTGACCACGATCACGTCATAACGCTGGTTTTCGATCGCGTCGACGATGCGGTCGGTGACTTCCGGCGCGCTCATCTCAGGCTGCAAGTCATAGGTGGCGACTTTCGGCGACGGGATCAGGATGCGCTCTTCGCCCGGGAACGGTTCTTCGCGACCGCCGGAGAAGAAGAAGGTCACGTGAGCGTATTTCTCGGTTTCGGCGATGCGCAGTTGCGTCTTGCCGTTTTTCGCCAGGTAATCGCCCAGCACGTTGTCCAGGCTGCCGGCGGCGAAGGCCGATGGCGCAGGGATGCTGGCAGCGTATTGGGTCAGCATCACGAAACCGGCCAGTTTCGGCTGGCGCGCACGTTCGAACTCCTTGAAACCGTCTTCGACGAACACACGGGTCAGTTCACGGGCGCGGTCGGCGCGGAAGTTCATGAAGACCACGGCGTCGCCGTCTTCGACTTTCACCGGCTCGCCGATGGAGGTGGCTTTGACGAATTCGTCGCTCTCGCCACGCTCGTAAGCGGCTTGCAGGCCTTCCTGGGCGGTGGCGGCGTTGAATTCGCCGTTGCCGTCGACAATCAGGTTATAGGCCTGGGACACGCGGTCCCAACGGTTGTCACGGTCCATGGCGAAGTAGCGGCCAACGATGCTGGCGATCCGGCCTTTGCCGAGGGCCTGGAAGGTCGCATCGAGCAGTTCGATGGACGACTGGGCGCTTTTCGGCGGTGTATCGCGGCCGTCGAGGAAGGCGTGCAAGTAGATTTTTTCAGCGCCACGCTTGAAGGCCAGTTCGGCCATGGCAACCAGGTGATCCTGGTGGCTGTGAACGCCGCCATCGGACAGCAGGCCCATGAAGTGCACGGCTTTGCCGGCAGCAACGGCTTTATCGACTGCAGCGCAGATGGTCGGGTTCTCGAAAAACTCGCCGTCGCGGATCGATTTGGTCACGCGTGTGAAGTCTTGATACACCACGCGACCGGCGCCCAGGTTCATGTGGCCGACTTCGGAGTTGCCCATCTGGCCGTCCGGCAGGCCGACGTCCATGCCGCTGCCCGAAATCAGGCCGTTCGGCACGGTGGCCCACAAACGGTCCAGTACGGGCTTCTTCGCCGCAAACACGGCGTTGGATTCAGGGCTCTCACTGTGACCGAAGCCGTCGAGAATAATCAGGACCAAAGGTTTAGGCGTGGTAGTCATGGATTCCACTCGTGGCTGAATTAAAAGAGGGCGATGGAAAAGGGAGTGGCAGTTTAAAGCGAAGTTCCTGCGCCGTCACCGCCGGACGGGGTTTGGCCCACCATAGTGGCTGTGTATACTGGCCGACATTTTAACGCCCTGGAACCTCCTTCGATGGTTGCTAACCTGATTCAATTCGCCACTAACCACTATCTGCTCGTCGGTATCTTCGTCGTACTGCTGGCGTTGCTGATCGCTTATCAGATGCAAGGCGGCGGCCGCAGCCTGAGCACCGGTGAACTGACCGGGCTGGTCAACAAGGACGCGGGCGTTGTGATCGACATTCGTCCGGTCAAGGATTTCGCCGCCGGTCACATTGTTGGCGCGTTGAATATTCCTCACGACAAACTGACCGCTCGCATTGCCGAACTGGAAAAGCACAAGGCCAAGACCATCATTCTGGTCGATGCCATGGGCCAGACCGCCGGCACCCATGCCCGCGAACTGATGAAATCCGGCTACACCGCCGCCAAGCTGTCCGGCGGTATTTCCAGCTGGAAAGGCGACAACCTGCCGCTGGTGAAGTGATATGAGCAACGTCGTCGTCTATTCCAGCGATTACTGCCCTTACTGTTCGCGAGCCAAATACCTGCTCGAGAACAAAGGCGTGGCCTTCGAAGAGATCAAGGTCGATGGCAAGCCGCAGGTGCGCGCCGCCATGGCCCAGAAGGCCGGACGTACGTCCGTGCCGCAGATCTGGATCGGCGAGCGCCACATTGGTGGCTGTGATGATTTGTTTGCCCTTGAGCGCGCCGGCAAGCTCGACGCCATGCTCAAGGCCTGAACGCCTTCCCTATAAGACCCCAAGATCAGAAAGGATCTGAGATGACTGACCAACAGAACACTGCAGCTAGCGAAGAAGAAACCGCACCGCAATTCTCCTTGCAGCGCATCTACGTACGTGACTTGTCGTTCGAAGCCCCGAAAAGCCCGGCGATCTTCCGCCAGCAGTGGGAACCGAGCGTCGGTCTGGATCTGAATACCCGTCAAAAGGCCCTGGAAGGCGACTTCCACGAAGTCGTGCTGACCCTGTCCGTGACCGTGAAAAACGGTGACGAAGTGGCGTTCATCGCTGAAGTGCAACAGGCCGGCATCTTCCTGATCAAGAACCTGGACGACGCTTCGATGAGCCACACCCTCGGCGCGTTCTGCCCGAACATCCTGTTCCCGTACGCTCGCGAAACCCTGGACAGCCTGGTGACCCGCGGTTCGTTCCCGGCCCTGATGCTGGCTCCGGTGAACTTCGACGCGCTGTACGCTCAAGAACTGCAACGCATGCAGGCGGCTGGCGAGACTCCGACCGTTCAGTAACGGTCCTGAGTCAAAGCAAGTCCAATGTGGGAGCGGGCTTGCTCGCGAAAGCGGTGTAACAGTCAACGATGATGTTGAAGGTTATGGCCCCTTCGCGAGCAAGCCCGCTCCCACATTTGTTATGCGGTATTACTTGAACCCGAGCTGGCGCCAGCCTTCGTAGACGGCGACCGCCACGGTGTTCGACAGGTTCAGGCTGCGGCAGCCTTCACGCATCGGCAAGCGCAGGCGTTGTTCGCCGGGCAGTGCATCGAGCACTTCGGCCGGCAAACCACGGCTTTCCGGGCCGAACAGGAACGCGTCGCCCTCGGCAAAACTGGCATCGTGGAACGGCCGTGAGCCCTTGGTGGTGAAGGCGAACAGCCGAGGATGACCGAGGCTTTCCAGGCAGCTGGCGAGGTCCGCGTGGCGTTGCAGGGTGGCATACTCGTGGTAGTCGAGGCCGGCCCGGCGCAGGCGCTTGTCGTCCATCTCGAAGCCCAGCGGTTCGATCAAATGCAGGTGGCAGCCACTGTTGGCGCACAGCCTGATAACGTTGCCGGTATTCGGCGGAATTTCTGGTTGGAAAAGGATGACGTGAAACATGCACGGCTCCGAAGGTAAAGATGAGCGGCATTCTACGCCGCCCGTTGATCCGCGTTCGAAACTATTACCGCGGGTGATGGGTTCTCTGGCGATTGTCGGACTGATGGTGGGGCTGATGATCGGTCGCCTGACCACGCCTGACCCCAGCGAATTGCAACAGGTCGAGGTAACGGACGATGGGCTGGTGGTGTGGTTCAACAACGAACCCAAGTCCCACGGCGAGTTCGTCGACGGCAGCCTCGCGCTCTTGTTCGAGGCGCAAGGCAAGGCGCAGAAAGGTCAGCTCAAGCTCAACGACAAGGTCGTGAACTGGCGGACGCGCTTGAGTGATGGAGGGTTGTTGCTGACGGTAGTGGCGGCCCGGCCACTGCAGGGCGAGTGGACCGGTAGCGAGGTCGATGACCGCTGGCGGCTGGAGATCCATCTCCGGGAGCAATAAAAGAGGGAATCCCCGGCCTGCCTGTACCAAGGTCCCCAAAACGGCAGGGCTCGCGCATGGCGTCGAGCCCGGTGTAAAGAAGGAACCCCTGACCTGCCTGTATCAAGGGCCCCAAAACTGGGGGCTCGTCGCTTATGCGGTGTGAGCCCGATGTAAAGAGGGGAATCCCCGGCCTGCCTGTACCAAGGTCCCCGAAACCGGGTAGTGAACTGAATCACTGAATGGACTATTGCAGGGGGCGTGCCAGGTTTTAACAAGTTGAAACAGAAAGCTGCTTTGGAATGCTGAAAGCCCCGGGATTCGGGGCTTTCGTGTTTTTTCGGTAGAGGTTCGATTGCGAAAAATGGCGGGCTTCGAGATCAGTGTTTGTGCGCGATTGCGGTTCACGGTGCATTCAGTCGGTGCACGGAACCCTGAAATGTAGGGCGAGCCTGCTCGCGAAAGCGGTGGTTCAGCCAGCATCAACGTTGGATGTAATGGCCCCATCGCGAGCAGGCTCGCTCCCACAGGGTTCATTGGTGTTCACACGATGGTGAAAACACTGAAAATCCACTGTGGGAGCGAGCCTGCTCGCGATGGCAATGTAACTGTTAGTTAAAGAACTAAAGGCTGCTTAGCCCTCTTCCCCCTCGTCATCATCCCCACCATCAACCTTCATCCCCAATTCCTTGATCTTGCGCGTCAGGGTATTACGCCCCCAACCCAGCAAAACCGCAGCATCCCGACGCCGTCCGGCGGTGTGTTTGAGTGCGGTCTCGATCATGATCCGTTCGAACGCCGGCACGGCGCTGTCGAGCAGGCTCGACTGGCCGCGAGCCAACGCCTGGTCAGCCCACTGACGCAGCGCCTGCTCCCAGTTGGTCACCGGCGCCGAATCCTGCGGCAGGCTCAACAGCTCCGGCGGCAGGTCGCTGATGTGCACTTCGCGACCCGAAGCCATCACCGTGATCCAGCGGCAGGTGTTCTCCAACTGACGCACGTTGCCGCCCCACGGCAGGTTCTTCAGGTATTCCTCGGTTTCGCTTTTCAGCAGCTTCGGCTCCACCGCCAGTTCTTGCGCAGCGCGGCTGAGGAAGTGCTTGGCCAGGGTCGGGATGTCTTCGCGACGGTCCGACAGCCGTGGGATGTGGATGCGGATCACGTTGAGGCGGTGGAACAAGTCTTCACGGAATTTCCCGGCATGCACCAGGGTTTCCAGGTTCTGGTGAGTCGCGGCGATGATCCGTACATCGACCTTCACCGGCGTATGACCGCCGACGCGGTAGAACTCGCCGTCGGCCAGTACGCGCAGCAAACGCGTCTGGGTGTCCGCCGGCATGTCGCCGATTTCGTCGAGGAACAGCGTGCCGCCGTCCGCCTGCTCAAAGCGCCCGCGACGCAGGTTGGCCGCGCCGGTGAATGCACCTTTCTCATGGCCGAACAGCTCGGATTCCATCAGGTCTTTCGGGATCGCCGCCATGTTCAGCGCGATGAACGGCGACGCCGCCCGTGGACTGTGACGGTGCAGGGCGTGGGCTACCAATTCTTTACCGGTACCGGATTCGCCGTTGATCAGCACGGTGATGTTGGAGTGGCTCAAGCGCCCGATAGCGCGAAACACTTCCTGCATCGCTGGCGCTTCGCCGATGATTTCCGGGGTGCGGGTCAGGGCGACCGGGACTTCCAGGCCTTGTTGTTCCTGAGCATGCTGGTTCGCACGTTTGACCAGCGACACCGCTTCGTCAACGTCAAACGGTTTTGGCAGGTACTCAAACGCGCCGCCCTGATAGGACGCGACAGCGCTGTCCAGATCGGAGTGCGCAGTCATGATGATCACTGGCAACCGTGGGTGTTGCTCGCGAATCCGCGCCAGAAGGTCCAGGCCACTGGCACCCGGCATGCGGATGTCGGAGATGATCACGTCCGGCTGTTGGCGCGCCAGGCGGCTCATCACGCCATCGGCGCTGTCGAAGCTTTGCGTGGTCATGCCTTCCTGCTGCAAGGCTTTTTCCAGGACCCAACGGATAGAACGGTCGTCATCGACGATCCACACGGTTTCACTACGGCTCATGTCGATGTGGCTCCTTGTTCCAGTGGCAGAAAGATCGAGAAGGTGGTGTGGCCTGGATGGCTGTCACATTCGATCAGGCCCTGGTGCTGGCTGATGATGTTCTGGGTAATGGCCAGGCCCAGTCCGGTACCGTCCGGACGACCGCTGACCATGGGGAAGAAGATGGTTTCCTGCAGGTCTGCGGGAATGCCGGGACCGTTGTCGATGATTTCGATCTTGGTCACCAGGCGATGGCGCACGTGGCCGATGGTGAACTGGCGCATGGCGCGGGTGCGCAAACTGATGCGGCCCAGACGCAGTTCGTTCTGGCTGCTGATGGCCTGCATCGCGTTGCGCACGATGTTCAGTACGGCCTGAATCATTTGTTCGCGGTCGATCAACACGTCCGGGATGCTTGGATCGTAGTCGCGCACCAAAGTGATGCAGCCCTGACTTTCGGCCTCCACCAGATGACAGACGCGTTCGAGCACTTCATGGATGTTGCACATCGCCAGCGACGGCAGTTTGTTAGAGCCGAGCATGCGGTCGACGAGGTTTCGCAGACGGTCGGCTTCTTCAATGATGACGTTGGTGTAGTCGCGCAGGCTTTCTTCCGGCAGTTCGCGGGCGAGCAATTGTGCGGCGCCGCGAATCCCGCCCAGCGGATTCTTGATTTCGTGAGCGAGGCCGCGCACCAGCATCTTGCTGGTCTCTTGCTTCGACAACTGCGCCTCTTCCTTGGTGATCCGCAGCAAGCGGTCGCGAGGATGGACTTCCAGCAGCAGCATTGTGGCGCCGTTGGCCAGGATCGGTGTTACCGCGTAATCGACGGTCAGCGTCTGGCCGGTGAGGGCGGTAAGCATGGCTTCGCGCTTGGTGAACGGGTGTGCCTGCTCAACCGCCTGGCGCAGGGAATTCAGCGCTTCGGTGGATTCGGTGAACAACTCACTGATGAACTGCCCATGGCTGCGCTGACCGCTGATGGCCAAGAGCATCTCCGCCGCTGGGTTCATGTACTCGAGGCGCAGTTCGGCGTCGAGCAGGATGGTGGCGGTGGTCAGGTTGTCGAGAAGCAGACGATGCAGTGCGTCACTGATGGTCATTTAGGACCTCTTTTGGAGCAGGGCATGCGCGTGAATAACGCGCCGATACTAGGAAAATGCAAAAACCAAACCAAGGCTCCGAAAAGAAGCGTTTAAAGCCTGAAACGGGCGTTTGACGCTCGTTTGCGTGGCGTTCTGCCAGCTTTCGCGGGTACTTTCGAACCAAAATGGGTTGAGATGTGGGAACGGTGCAACCTATTGCACCAATATAGTGCGCAAAGCTGAACGAAGTTAGAAGAAACGCAGGAAGGGATTTTTTTCTTCTTCGGGTTTGTCTTTGAGCGGACATTCCGGCCGTTGGCCGTAATCGGCGAGGACGCAGGGCTTGACCTTGCGTTTCTGTGCGAGGGAGATGCGCAGCATCTGAAAGGGTTGATTGGCTGTTCGTTCGACCGTGCGGCCTTGTGCGTCGAGGATTTCCACGGACAGGTTGTGGCTGCCGCGGTCGATGTTGCTCAGGGCAAACACCGGGCTGAGGCCGGGCTCGGCGGTGGGTTGGCCGTCGAGCAGCAATCGGTAGCGATGGCCCCGTTGCAGGCCGGGTTCATTGGTGACACTGACGATCAATTCGCCGGCATTGCTACGGACCGTAGCGTCGGGTTCCGGGACCAGCACGCGAAGCATGTCGTAGTGGAACAGCGGCAATTCTCCGTTCTTTTTTGCAGCAACCACGGGGCTCGCGCCAGTCGGGTTGGCAGACATGCGATTGCTCGTCGCCAGCGGCACGCGCTTGGCATTGCCTGAGCCTGGCTGGTCGGTGTAGACCCGGTTGCCGTGAGCGTCGATGTAGGTGAAGACCTCGGCTGTAGCCGGCAGCGCGATCAGGCAGACGATCATCAGCCACACCCTCATGGCTTGTGCACCCGTTGCACGGTGAAGGTCACCACCGGGCTTTGCTGGACGATGTTCTCGCCGTTGATCACCTGCACCGCCAGGCTGTGTTCGCCACGGTCAATGTTGACCAGTTGCAGGATCGGCACGTTGCTCGATTGCCCGTAGGGTTGATCGTCCAGCAGCAACCTGAACAGGTGCGGCGCTTGAAGGCGCGGTTTGATCATGACGCTGACCGTGAACGTGCCGTTGTTGGCGCGCAGGGCTTCGTCGGTCGGCAGACCGGTCAACTCCAGCACCTCGTAGGCGCTGCGCGGCTGTTCGCGATTGCTGGCTTCGGCAGCCGGGACAGGAGGCGCCTGACGCTCAACGCTGTTGAGCGGTGGCAACTCGACCGGCTGCGCCTTGACGCCGTCGGGCGGTTGATTGCTGTAGGCGGTGTTGCCGGAGGCGTCGGTGTACTTATAGATCTGCGCTGCGGCGGGCAGGGCGATCAGCAGCAACATCAAAAGAAAACCACGACCCATAAAATCGACCAGAAACGAAAGCGTTGGGGTGCAGCATAGGTCAGGGGGTGGTGATTGACCCAGCTCGTTAACATTTGGGCATGAATTGCCAAAATCCCTCAAACACCACAACCCCCTCCCTGTGGGAGCGGGCTTGCTCGCGAAAGCGGAGTGTCAGTCACCATCAATGCAAGCTGACACACTGCATTCGCGAGCAAGCCCGGTCCCACATTGGTACTGAGTTGGTTTCTAAATCGCGGGCACAAAAAAGACCTCCCGAAGGAGGCCTCTTTTTTGTCACGCCGCTTGCGCAGGCGCTACCGGATCAGCAGCTGTAGTACAGCTCATATTCCAGTGGGTGTACGAAGGTGCGAACCTTGATTTCTTCTTCGCTTTTCAGAGCGATGTAAGCGTCGATGAAGTCATCGGAGAACACGCCGCCTTTGGTCAGGAACGCACGACCTTTGTCCAGCTCTTCCAGGGCTTCTTTCAGGCTGCCGCAAACTTGTGGGATCTCTTTCGCCTCTTCAGGCGGCAGGTCGTACAGGTTTTTGTCGGCGGCGTCGCCTGGGTGGATCTTGTTCTGGATGCCGTCCAGGCCAGCCATCAACAGGGCAGCGAAGCCCAGGTACGGGTTGGCTGCTGGATCCGGGAAGCGGGCTTCGATACGGCGAGCGCGAGGGCTGGACACGTAAGGAATACGGATCGAAGCGGAACGGTTGCGAGCCGAGTAGGCCAGCATTACCGGAGCTTCGAAACCTGGGACCAGACGCTTGTAGGAGTTGGTCGACGGGTTGGTGAAGCCGTTCAGGGCCTTACCGTGCTTGATGATGCCGCCGATGAAGTACAGGGCGGTATCGGACAGGCCGGCATAACCTTCGCCAGCGAAGGTGTTCTTGCCATCTTTGGCGATGGACAGGTGAACGTGCATACCCGAACCGTTATCGCCGTACAGCGGCTTAGGCATGAAGGTCGCGGTGCGGCCGTATGCATCAGCAACGTTGTGTACGCAGTACTTCAGGGTCTGAACTTCGTCAGCCTTGGCTACCAGGGTGTTGAACTTCACACCGATTTCGTTCTGGCCGGCAGTGGCCACTTCGTGGTGGTGAACTTCGATGACCAGGCCCATTTCTTCCATGGCGTTGCACATGGAGGTACGGATTTCGTGGTCGTGGTCGAACGGCGGAACCGGGAAGTAGCCGCCTTTGACGCCTGGACGGTGGCCTTTGTTGCCGCCTTCCACGTCCTGGTCGGACATCCACGAACCTTGTTCGGAGTAGATCTTGAACATCGAGCCGGAGATGTCGGACTTGAACTTCACTTCGTCGAAGATGAAGAACTCTGGCTCTGGACCTACGAATACGGTGTCACCGATACCGGTCGACTTCAGGTATTCCTCGGCACGCTTGGCGATCGCACGTGGGTCACGGTCGTAGCCTTGCATGGTCGAAGGCTCGATCACGTCGCAAACCAGGATCAGGGTTGGCTCTTCGGTGAACGGGTCGAGGACAGCGGTGCTGTCGTCCGGCATCAGGATCATGTCGGAAGCTTCGATGCCTTTCCAGCCAGCGATGGAGGAACCGTCGAACATTTTGCCTTCTTCGAAGAAAGCTTCATCCAGCGCGTCGCGAGCCGGCATGGTCACGTGGTGCTGAGTGCCTTTGGTGTCCGTGAAGCGCAGATCAATCCACTTGACGTCATGATCTTTGATGAGTTGAACCGACTTCGACATAGTGTCCTCCGGGTGGCTTCGGGCTTAGTAGTGGATGCCCTTAGAATGTGGGTGATGCCGGCGCGAATACTCTGCCAAGGCAACCTGCCTCACAAGGGAGCAAATTGCATGCCAGTGCCCCAGCATGGGTTTTTTGCCCCAATATCACGCTTATAAAGGTACAAAGCGTCTGTAAGCGGAAAATCTCGCCCTACAATGTAGCGTTAAAATCACTAAATGACCCGTTTTGGTGCGCGCAAAACCTTCTGCACATTAACTGGTTAAACCTTGAGCAATTTCCGCTATAATCCGCGCCCCCCTTTTTCGGCTGGGCCTGCGCGCGCTGTTTTCATGAAATTAATCGTAAAAGTCTTCCCCGAGATCACCATCAAGAGCCGCCCGGTACGGATGCGTTTCATCCGCCAGTTGGCCAAAAACATCCGTACCGTTCTCCGCGACCTGGACCCGGCTGTGGTGGTGAACGGTGTGTGGGACAATCTCGAGCTGGAAACCCGCGTCAGCGAGCCCAAGGCCCTGAAGGAGATGACCGAGCGCCTAAGCTGCATGCCGGGCATCGCGCATTTCCTGCAAGTCGACGAATACCCGCTGGGCGATTTCGACGACATCGTTGCCAAGTGCAAACAGCACTTCGGCGAGGCGTTGGCCGGGAAGATCTTTTCGGTGCGCTGCAAGCGTGCCGGCAAGCATGAATTCAGTTCGATGGACGTCGAGAAATACGTCGGCAGCCAACTGCGTCGTCAGTGCGGCGCTGCCGGAATCTCGCTGAAAGAGCCGGAAATCGAAGTTCGCATCGAAATTCGCGACAAACGGTTGTTCGTGATCCACAGCCAGCACAACAGCATCGGCGGATATCCGCTGGGTGCCCTGGAACAGACGCTTGTGCTGATGTCCGGCGGCTTCGATTCGACCGTTGCCTCTTACCAGATCATGCGCCGCGGCTTGATGAGCCATTTCTGCTTCTTCAATCTGGGCGGGCGGGCCCATGAACTGGGCGTCATGGAAGTCGCGCACTTCATCTGGAAGAAGTACGGCAGCTCCCAACGCGTGTTATTTGTGAGTGTGCCATTCGAGGAAGTACTGGGAGAAATTCTCGGGAAAGTCGATAACAGTCATATGGGTGTAGTTTTGAAGCGTATGATGTTGCGCGCTGCTTCCCGTATTGCCGATCGGCTGGACATCGAAGCGCTGGTTACTGGCGAGGCGATTTCCCAGGTGTCGAGCCAGACACTGCCGAACCTGTCCGTGATCGACTGCGTGACCGACAAGCTGGTCTTGCGTCCGCTGATCGCCAGTCACAAGCAGGACATCATCGACCTGGCCAACGAAATCGGCACTGCCGACTTCGCCAAGCACATGCCGGAATACTGCGGGGTCATCTCGGTGAACCCCAAGACCCACGCCAAGCGTCCGCGCGTGGAATACGAAGAACAACAGTTCGACATGGCAGTCCTTGAGCGTGCGCTCGAGAACGCCAAACTGGTGCCGATCGATCGTGTGATCGACGAATTGGGCCAGGACTTGCAGATCGAAGAAGTCAGCGAAGCGCTGGCTGGTCAGATCGTCATCGACATCCGTCATCCGGATGCCGCTGAAGACGACCCGCTGGGCCTCGATGGCATTGAGGTACAAACGATGCCGTTTTATGCATTGAACGCTCGTTTCAAGGAACTGGACCCTACTCGCCAGTACCTGCTGTATTGCGACAAAGGCGTGATGAGTCGCCTGCATGCCCACCATTTGCTCAGTGAGGGGCATGCCAATGTGCGCGTTTATCGACCGAGCTAAGAGCCCGGGGCTGTATGCCTGTGGCCTGCGTCACCGGCCCCCCGACTCTGCCGTCAAGCTGTAACGGCAAGGCCTGACTCTACTGTAAATCGCTGCCAAGACTTGTCAGCACACCGAATCCTCTGATCGAGATACACAAGTGATCGAAAATCTACGCAACATCGCCATCATTGCTCACGTTGACCATGGTAAAACCACCCTGGTAGACAAACTCTTGCGTCAATCCGGCACCCTGGAGCGCAACGAGCTCAACGACGAGCGCGTGATGGACTCCAACGACCAGGAGAAAGAGCGCGGTATTACCATTCTGGCGAAAAACACCGCCATCAACTGGAACGGCTACCACATCAACATCGTGGACACCCCGGGCCACGCCGACTTCGGCGGCGAAGTTGAACGCGTAATGTCGATGGTTGACTCCGTTCTGCTGCTGGTTGACGCTCAAGACGGCCCTATGCCGCAAACCCGTTTCGTGACCAAGAAGGCTTTCGAAGCCGGCCTGCGTCCAATCGTGGTCATCAACAAGGTTGACCGTCCAGGCGCGCGTCCGGACTGGGTTCTGGACCAGATCTTCGACCTGTTCGACAACCTCGGTGCTACCGAAGAACAGCTGGACTTCAAAGTCGTCTACGCCTCGGCCCTGAACGGCATTGCCGGTCTGGAACACACCGACATGGCTGAAGACATGACCCCGCTGTACCAGTCGATCGTCGACAACGTACCTGCGCCGAAAGTCGACCGTGAAGGTCCGTTCCAGATGCAGATCTCCGCTCTGGACTACAACAGCTTCCTGGGTGTTATCGGCGTTGGCCGTATCGCTCGTGGCCGCATCAAGCCGAACACTCCGGTTGTCGCTATCGACGCCGACGGCAAGAAGCGTAACGGTCGTATCCTGAAGCTGATGGGTCACCACGGCCTGCACCGCATCGACGTTGAAGAAGCAGCTGCCGGCGACATCGTCTGCATCAGCGGCTTCGACCAGCTGTTCATCTCCGACACTCTGTGCGACCCACTGAACGTCGAAGCGATGAAGCCGCTGACCGTTGACGAACCAACCGTTTCCATGACCTTCCAGGTAAACGACTCGCCTTTCTGCGGTAAAGAAGGCAAGTTCGTGACGTCCCGTAACATCAAGGAACGTCTGGACAAAGAACTGCTCTACAACGTTGCCCTGCGCGTTGAAGAAGGCGACACCGCCGACAAGTTCAAAGTCTCCGGCCGTGGTGAGCTGCACCTCTCGGTACTGATCGAAACCATGCGTCGCGAAGGCTTCGAAATGGGTGTTGGTCGTCCGGAAGTGATCATCCGTATGGTTGACGGCGTGAAGCACGAACCGTACGAAAACGTGACCATCGACCTGCCAGAAGAATCGCAAGGTTCGATCATGGAACAGATCGGTATCCGTAAAGGCGACCTGACCAACATGGTTCCGGATGGCAAGGGCCGTGTGCGCCTTGAGTACAACATCCCGGCACGTGGCTTGATCGGTTTCCGTAACGAGTTCCTGACCCTGACCTCCGGTGCAGGCATCCTGACCTCGATCTTCGACCGTTACGACGTGATGAAGTCCGGCGACATGTCCGGCCGTCAGAACGGCGTGCTGGTTTCGGTAGCTACCGGTAAGGCTCTGACTTACTCGCTGGAAACCCTGCAAGCTCGCGGCAAACTGTTCCTGGGTCACGGTGAAGACGTGTACGAAGGTCAAATCGTCGGCATCAACAGCCGCGACAACGACCTGGGCGTCAACCCAACCAAAGGCAAGAAGCTCGACAACATGCGTGCCTCGGGTAAAGACGAAACCATCGCTCTGGTTCCGCCTATCCGTTTCACCCTGGAACAAGCTCTGGAATTCGTTCAAGAAGACGAATTGTGCGAAGTCACTCCTAAGTCCATCCGTCTTCGCAAGAAGATCCTGGGCGAAAGCGAGCGTACCCGCGCTGCCAAGAAAGCCGGTAACTGAGTCTCGACTTAGTTAGCGCTTAAAAAAACGCCCCCGACCGCAAGGTCGGGGGCGTTTTTGTTTGTCTGGGGGGGCAATAACTGTGGCGAGCGAGCTTGCTCGCGCTGGGCTGCGCAGCGGCCCCAGAATTTTGCAGCTAATGCAGATTTTGTGAGTGCTACGCACTCAAGCGGGAGCAAGCTCCCTCGCCACAGTTCACAGGCTGAGGATCAGAACTTCTCAAGGGTCCGGCGGCTCTCGCTGGTCTCGCGCGCCACTTCTTTAGGCTTGTAAGCGCAATATCCCGGCCGTGGCCCGATTTTCGGGTGATTGCGGCAGGTGTCCGGGCGCTTTTCATAAATAGTGCACAGACGGCTCTTGCGATCCAGGTACAGGCAATCGTTATTGCTCATGCGCTGGAGGGTGAAGATCTCGGTTTTCTGGCTGTAGCGCTCGACGATCCCTTCCTTCTGCAAACGCTTGGCGATGTTCTTCGCCGGCTCGCCGCGCTCGAATTCGTCGACGATGCCGATACGGATCAGATCCTTGATCTTGACCTCGACCGGCAGGGTGCAGCAACTGGATACACACGAGCCGCACATCGGCGCAGAATATTTGGCCCAGGTATCGAGGCGATCGATCTCTGCGGCAGCGATCAGGTTGGACTTCATCATCGGTTGTTACCAGCGTGTGCATCAGGGCGCGCGATCATACCGGGACTGGTGGATTTTTGAACAACCTTTCGCCAGATTTTTTCTCATTCGCCCAAATAACACCGTTAATCCGGCACGGGCCCTGCATTCATTCAGGCACATGACAATGTAATGCCGGCCTATCTCGCACTATCAGGAAAAACTGCCGAACCAGAGTCCCCGCGGCCTGTCAGACCGTCTAGGCTCAACAACTCCACGCTCGCTCGAGGTCCTATCGATGACTCAAGAACCACTTGTTCGCGAAGCAGAGGTGGCCGCATTTCGCGATGCCGTCTTGACCAAACTCACCTACGCGGTGGGCAAAGACCCGGATCACGCCTTCGACCACGACTGGTTCGAAGCCATTGCCCTGGCAGCGCGCGATCACATGGTCGAACACTGGATGGATCACACCCGGCAGATCTACCGCAAAGGTCAGAAGCGGGTTTACTACCTCTCCCTCGAATTTCTCATCGGCCGGCTGCTCTACGACAGCCTGAGCAACCTCGGCCTGCTCGACGTCGCTCGCGAAGCCCTGACCGAACTCGGCGTCGACCTGGAACGCATTCGCCTGCTGGAGCCCGACGCGGCCCTGGGCAACGGCGGCCTCGGTCGTCTGGCGGCGTGCTTCATGGAAAGCATGTCGACCCTCGGCATCGCTGGCCACGGCTACGGCATTCGTTATGAACACGGCTTGTTCCGTCAGGCCATCGTCGACGGCTGGCAGCAGGAACAGACCGAACACTGGCTGGATTTCGGCAACCCGTGGGAATTTGAACGGCCAGAAGTCGTGTACCCGATCGGCTTCGGCGGCAGTGTCGAGACCGTGACCGATGAAGCCGGCAAGTCCAAGCAAGTCTGGTCCCCGGCGGAAACCGTGCGGGCCATTGCTTACGACACACCGGTGGTCGGCTGGCGCGGGGCGAGCGTCAATACGCTGCGCCTGTGGCGTGCCCGCGCCATGGAAGATTTGCACCTGGAACGCTTCAACGCCGGCGACCACTTGGGCGCTGTGGCCGAAGTCGCCCGGGCCGAAAGTATCTCCCGCGTGCTCTACCCGGCGGACAGCACCGAAGCCGGCCAGGAACTGCGCCTGCGCCAGGAATACTTCTTCGTCGCCGCGTCCTTGCAGGATTTGCTGCGCCGCCACCGCAACATGCATACCTCGGTCCTGACCCTGGGCGACCACGCGGCGATCCAGCTCAACGACACGCACCCGTCGATTGCCGTGGCCGAACTGATGCGTCAGCTCGTCGACGTCTACGACGTGGCGTGGGACGCCGCGTGGCAGGTCACCGTCGACACGCTCTCGTACACCAACCACACGCTGTTGCCGGAAGCGCTGGAAACCTGGCCGGTCGGTTTGATGGAGCGGATGCTGCCGCGGCACATGCAGATCATTTATCAGATCAACGCCCAGCATATCGATTCGCTGCGTGCCAAAGGCATTCACGACTTCGACGTGCTGCGTGCGGTGTCGCTGATCGAAGAAGACAACGGCCGCCGCGTGCGCATGGGCAACCTGGCGTTCCTCGGTTCCCACAGCGTCAACGGCGTGTCCGCGCTGCACACGCAGCTGATGCGCAAAACCGTGTTCTCCGAACTGCACAAACTCTATCCAGAGCGGATCAACAACAAGACCAACGGCATCACCTTCCGCCGCTGGCTCTACCAGGCCAACCCCGAGCTGACGTCGATGATGGTCGACGCCCTCGGCCCGGACCTGTTGGACAACGCTGAAGCACGCCTGAAGGAACTGGAGCCGTTTGCCGAGAAAGCTGCGTTCCGCAAAGCCTTCGCCGAACAGCGCCTGCACAGTAAAAAAGCCTTGGCGTACCTGATTCATGAACGGCTGGGAATCGCGGTCAACCCGGCGGCGATGTTCGACGTGCAGGTCAAACGGATCCACGAATACAAGCGCCAGTTGCTCAACCTGATGCACACCGTGGCGCTGTACCAAGCGATTCGCGCCGAGCCGGAAATCGACTGGGTGCCGCGGGTGAAGATCTTCGCCGGCAAGGCGGCGGCCAGTTATCACCAGGCCAAGCTGATCATCAAGTTGACCAACGACATCGCCCGCGTAGTGAACAACGACCCGACGGTGCGCGGTCTGCTCAAAGTGGTGTTCCTGCCCAACTACAACGTCAGCCTGGCGGAGAGCATCATTCCGGCGGCGGATTTGTCGGAGCAGATTTCCACCGCAGGCTTCGAAGCCTCGGGCACCAGCAACATGAAGTTCGGCCTCAACGGCGCGCTGACCATCGGCACCCTCGATGGCGCCAACGTCGAAATGTGCGAATTCATCGGCGCCGAGCACATGTTCATCTTTGGCCTCAGCGCCCAGCAGGTTGAAGCGCGCAAACAGAACCATGAGTTCAATGCGACGCCGGACATTGCCGCATCACACCGTTTGAATGACGTGCTGCAAGCGATCCGCGGCGGGGTGTTCTCACCGGATGATCCGTCCCGCTACGCAGGCTTGATCGATTCGCTGATCGACTACGACCGCTTCCTGGTCTGCGCCGATTTCGATTCCTACTGGGACGCGCAGATGCGCGTGGAAGCCCATTGGCACGATTCGCAAGCTTGGTGGCGTTCGGCGGTGTTGAACACTTCCCGGATGGGCTGGTTCTCGTCCGACCGGACCATTCGCGAGTACGCCACGGATATTTGGAAGGCATTGGAGTAACTTTTAGCAATAATTGCGAGCAAGGCCCGACGGTTGTTGGGCCTGACCGATATACTAAGCCCCAGTTTTGCCGGATGTTTCAGTGAGCACTGCGCTGACGTCTTCGCGGGCAAGCCTCGCTCCTACAGGTTATGTACCGTTCTTGCGGACTGTGCAAATCCTGTAGGAGCGAGGCTTGCCCGCGAAAGTGTCAGCGCATATGCACGAAGCTTCGGGATTCGCCCGGCAATGGGCCGCTTAGGGATATCGACCATGCAATGGATGTTCATGCTGATTGGGCTGGTGCTGGGCTGGATACTCGATGAGTCGTTCAGCGATGCGCTATTGGGTGCGCTGCTCGGGCTGGGTATTGGCCAGGCCATTCGCATCGGCCGTATGGATTCACAAGTGGCCGAGCAGCGTCGGCTGCTGGAACAGGCGCAGGTGGCGCTCAATGGGATGCAGCAACGCCTGACATTGTTGGAAGTGTCTGGCGTCACGGCGCCTGAAACCAGCGAGCCGGTTATCAGCGAAGCCATTCCGTCGCCTGAATTCACCCTCGATGAAATTCCTGTCGAAACCCCGCAGATGATCTGGGAGCTCCCGCCCGAACTTGAACCGATGGCCGCAACGGCAGCGCAAACCAGCCGTCCGCTGCCCGACGATGTCTGGAAACCCGAGCCGGTCACCCGCGAACCGCAACAACCCGCCGTCCCGCGCGGCCCGAATTTCATCGAGCGGGCCATCAGCGGCGCGCGCAACTGGCTGTTCGGTGGCAACACCGTGCTGCGGGTCGGCGTGGTCTTGTTGTTCCTCGGTCTGGCGTTCTTGCTGCGGTATGCCACCGAAGGCATGGTGGTGCCGATCGAACTGCGTTACGCCGGGGTTGCAGCCGCTGCGTTGGGCTTGCTCGGCCTAGGGTGGTGGCTCAGAACACGCAACAGCAATTACGCACTGATGCTGCAAGGCACCGGGATCGCCGTGTTGTACCTGACGGTGTTCGCCGCGATGCGCCTGCACCCGCTGCTCGATCCAAGCGCCGCGCTGGGCCTGCTGGTCGCGGTGACGGTGTTCTCGGCGATTCTCGCTATCACTCAGGATGCGTTGGGCCTGGCCGCGGCCGCTGCGCTCGGCGGCTTCGCGGCGCCGATCCTGACCTCCACAGGCGCCGGCAACCACGTCGCGCTGTTCAGCTACTTCGCGTTGCTCAACGCCGGCATCCTCGCCATCGCCTGGTTCAAGGCCTGGCGCCTGCTGAACCTGATCGGTTTCGTCGGCACCTTCGGCATCGGTTTCGCCTGGGGCCTGCGCTCCTACACGCCGGAATTGCTGTGGAGCACCGAGCCGTTCCTGATTCTGTTCTTCCTGATGTACTTGGCCATCGGTCTGCTGTTCGCCCGGCGCAAGCTGCTGGAGATGAGCGACGCACCCGAGGACGACAGCCGCGAGGCGTTGCTGCGTTGGTCGGCGCGCAAGGGCGATTACGTCGACGGCACGATGCTGTTCGGTCCACCGCTGGTGGGCTTCGGATTACAGTTCGCGCTGGTCCAGCATCTCGAGTTTGCCGCGGCGTTCAGTGCCTTGGCGTTGGGCATGATCTACATGGGCCTGGCGCGTTTCCTGATGGGCGGCCGTGCATTGCTGCTCGCGGAAACCTGCCTGGCGCTGGGCGTGATCTTCGCCAGCCTGGCGATTCCGCTGGGGCTCGACGCGCGCTGGACGGCTGCCGCTTGGGCCGTCGAAGGCGCCGGCATCTTCTGGCTCGGCCTGCGTCAGCAACGGCCACTGGCTCGCGCGTTTGCCTTGCTGCTGCAACTGGGCTCGGCTCTGGCGTTTGTCAGCGAACTGCGGATCGGCGACGGCAGCTTGCTCGACGGCGCTCCACTGGGCGCGTTGATGCTCGGCGCAGCGTTGTTGTTCAGCTTCTATCAATTGCGCAAAGCCTTGCCCGAACAAACGTCGGACTGGGAGCGCAAAGGGCTGCCGGTATTGGCCTGCCTCGGCCTGACCTTCTTCTATCTGCTGGCGCCGTTGTTCTTCCTGACCCACGGCACCGCAATCAGTTGGGCGCTGGCGGGGTTGGCGACGTTGTTTGTCGGCTTGCGCCTGCAATCGCGCACGTTCCTGTTCACCGCGTTCGCAGTGCAGTTGCTCGGCGGTGCGTTGTTCCTGCTGCGCTTGCAAGGTTCTGGCGGTGAGTCGGCTGCGGTATTCAGCGCTGGCTGGAGTGGTTTGCTCAGCGCGTCCCTGATCGGCCTGGCGTTGATCGCCGGTATGTTGCTCGCCGCCCGTGATGAGATGGTGCGCAGCGATGTTCGGCTGTTGCGCGGCTTGTCGGTGGTGTTGCTGGCCGGTCTGGTGCTGATGAATCTGGCGGTGCTGTTCGTGCTGCCATGGCAGACCGCGAGTGCGGTGTGGGCGGCCAGTGGCTTGTTCATCATTTGGCTGAGTCTGTACCTCAAGCAGCGCGTGAGTTTTGTCTTCGGTTTGCTGTTGCAGTTGATTGGCGGCGCGGCGTTCCTGTTCGCCGGTCCGGACCTGCTCGGGCCGCTGGCCAGCGAAGGTTTGAAGCCGCTTGCGCACAGCGGTTTCTGGACGCCATTGGTGTTGGGCCTGGCCGCGATGGTCGGCGCCTGGCGCTTGCAACTCGGCAACCATGCCTCGGCGTTCGATGTGCTGAGCTTGCAACGTTTGTCCGAAGTGCTGTTGGTGTGGGGCGCGGGATGGTGGGCGCTGGCGTGGATCAGTGAAGTGCTGCGTTTCGCACCAATGAATCTGCAAGCGACCTTGTTGCTGGCGGTTGCAGCCGTGAGCGTGGCGCTGTGGGCGGTGTTGGCGCTGCGGCTGAAATGGTCGTCGCTCGGCCTGCTCTGCACCTTGCTGATTCCCGCTGCCGGTCTGGTGCTGCTCGCCGCGTGGCATTCGCGTTATCACCCGATAGCGAACTTCGGTTGGCTGGTGTGGGCGGCCGTGTTCTTCGTGCATTTCATCTCCCTGCAACGTCTGGCGCCGATGTTGCCGGCGCGTGCCTTGAGCACCGCCCATGTGCTCGGCTGCTGGCTGCTGATCGGCGTGCTGGCGCTGGAGCTGCGCTACGGTTTGCTGCTGTTGTCCGAGCAGTACAACGCCTGGCGCTGGCTGGGGTGGGCGATCCTGCCGAGTCTTTATCTGGTGTTGATGGCGGCGCCGCGCACCTGGCCTTGGCCTGTTTCGGCTTATCCACGCGAATACCGTTTCTACGCGGCGGCACCGTTGGCCGTGCTGATGCTCGGCTGGTTCTGGCTGGCGAACATTGTCAGCGACGGCACCGCCGAACCTCTGCCCTATGTGCCGCTGATCAATCCGTTGGAGCTGGGGCTGCTGTTTGCGCTGTTCGGCGTCTACGTCTGGTCCCGCAGCGCTGTGACGCAACTGGCCATTCGCAAGGACTACGTTGCCCACGCCACGCAACTGATCGCCGGAGTTTCGCTGTTCGCCTTCTTCACCGCGCTGGTGATGCGCACCGCGCACCATTGGGGCGGCGTGCCGTTCGAGCTGGATGCCTTGCTTGAATCGATGCTGGTGCAGGCCGGTCTGTCCATCGTCTGGACCTTGATGGCGCTGAGTCTGATGATCGGCGGCCATCTGCGTCATCGCCGTGAGGTGTGGCTGATCGGCGCTGCGCTGATCGGCGTGGTGGTGGCCAAACTGTTCTTTGTCGAATTGAGTAACCGCGGCGGCCTTGCGCGGATCGTGTCGTTTATCGGCGTTGGCGTGTTGCTGCTGGTGGTGGGCTATTTCGCGCCGCTGCCGCCCAAGCGTGCCGAGGCTGCGCCGGATATTGAAAGGCCGGCCCCTGAAACCGAAGGAGTGTCGTCTTGAGTCAGAAGTTGAACCTGGGTTGGTTGGGCGCTGTTGCGCTGGGTGTGGCGCTGTCCGCCAGCGCTCAGGAAAAACCGGCGGACTTCGCCACGCAGGTGCCGTTGTCGGTGAGCGGCGAGGGACCTTGGTATCGCCTCGATTTACCCTTGAGCGTGCAGCTTAATGCCCGGCAAACGGACCTCAGCGATGTCCGCGTGTTCAACGCTGCCGGCGAGGCCCAGGCCTACGCCTTGGCACGCGAGGCGGCGTCAACCCGGGAAAATCGCACGTTGACCGATGTGAAGTGGTTCCCGCTGTACACCTCGGCGGACTCCACGGAGCGCGCGCCGGGCATACGCGTGCAATCCAGCGCGAACGGCACCTTGGTCGAAGTGCAACCGTCCAGTCAGCTGGAGGCGGGCGAAGAAGTGCTGCGTGGCTGGTTGCTCGACGCCAGCGGCATAAAGGCGCCGTTGCAACAGTTGATCCTCGACTGGACCAGCGAGCGCGATGGCTTTCAGCGTTTCACCATTGAGGCCAGCGACGACTTGCAGCATTGGCAGTCGTGGGGCGAGGGCCAAGTGGCACGACTGACGTTTGCCGACGAGCGGGTCGAGCAGCATGAAGTCGGCTTGCCGGGGCAATCGGCGCGTTATCTGCGCTTGTTGTGGAACTCACCGCAATCGGCGCCGGCGCTGACGTCCGCACAGCTGCAAAGCGCGAATACCCGCAGCCTGCCGCTGCCGTTGGTCTGGTCGCAACCGCTGGCGGGCAGCAGCGTGAAGTCAGGTGAGTACACATGGCAATTGCCGAAGGGGCTGAATGTCGAACGGGTGCAGGTCGAGCTGAGTCAGCCCAACAGCCTGGCGCCGGTGACATTGTCCGGTCGTCGTGAAAGCAGCCTGCCATGGCAGCCGCTGACCAGCGGTTTGCTCTTTCGCCTGACCCAGAATGGCCAGGACGTGGTGCAGAACGAATTGCAGCTGTCGGGGCAAACCGTGCAGCAGTTGAAACTTGTCGTGGATGAGCGCGGCGGCGGCTTGGGCGCTGAAGCGCCGACGGTGAAATTTGCTGTGCGCTCGACGCAACTGGTATTCCTGGCGCGCGGGGCGGGGCCTTATACGCTGGCGCTGGGGAATGCGACGGTGAAGGCAGCGAACCTGTCGTTGTCGACGCTGATCCCGGATTACAGCGCGGCGAAGTGGGCGGCGTTGGGCAAGGCTTCGGTGGAAGGTGCGGCGGTGGTGAGCAACACCTCCACGGTAACCTCAGCCGCGACAACGGACACGAACTGGAAGAAGTTCGGGTTGTGGGGGGTGTTGTTACTGAGTGTGCTGTTTCTGGCGGCGATGGCGTTCAGTTTGCTGCGCAAGCCCCCGGTAAAACCTTGAAGTCGGGTGTTTCGCACCCGATCGCCAGCAGGCTGGCTCCCACAGTTAATCGCATTCCCCTGTGGGAGCCAGCCTGCTGGCGAATGCGGTTTATCGGACGGTAAAAATGCCGGTTTAGAACTACGCTCAACCCGGCGCATGAACTCTATTGGGCGTATCACGTCTGATAGGAGGAAATGCGCCTCGACTCGCGTTAAACTGCGCGGGTTTTTAGCCCCCAATTCCACCGGAGCCTTCCATGTCCCGCGTTACCCTGAGTCGCTATTTGATTGAGCAGACCCGTAGCAACAACACCCCTGCCGATCTGCGTTTCCTGATCGAAGTGGTGGCGCGTGCTTGCAAGGAAATCAGCCACGCCGTATCCAAGGGCGCCCTCGGCGGCGTTCTGGGCAGCATGGGCACCGAAAACGTCCAAGGTGAAGTGCAGAAGAAGCTTGATGTGATGTCCAACGACATCCTGCTCGAAGCCAACGAATGGGGCGGTCACCTGGCCGGCATGGCATCCGAAGAAATGGACAATGCCTACCAGATCCCGGGCAAATACCCGAAAGGCGCGTACCTGCTGGTATTCGACCCACTGGATGGTTCGTCGAACATCGACATCAACGCGCCGGTCGGTACGATCTTCTCGGTGCTGCGTTGCCCGAACGAATACCTGACCCAGAACGAGCCTTTGAACGAAAAGGCTTTCCTGCAGCCAGGCACTCAGCAGGTTGCCGCCGGTTATGCGATTTACGGTCCACAGACCATGCTGGTGCTGACCCTGGGCAATGGCGTGAAAGGCTTTACCCTGGACCGTGAAATGGGCAGCTTCGTGCTGACCCATGAAGACATCACAATCCCTGAGTCCACGCAGGAATTCGCGATCAACGCGTCCAACCAGCGTCACTGGGAAGCCCCGGTACAACGCTACGTCGGCGAATTGCTGGCGGGCGATGAAGGCCCGCTGAAAAAGAACTACAACATGCGCTGGGTCGCCGCGATGGTTGCCGACGTGCACCGTATCCTGACCCGCGGCGGTCTGTTCATGTACCCACGCGACAGCCGCGAGCCGTCGAAGCCGGGCAAACTGCGCTTGATGTACGAAGCCAACCCGATGTCGTTCCTGGTTGAACAGGCTGGTGGCGCTTCCACCGACGGCCATCAGCGCATCCTCGACATCAAGCCTGACGGCCTGCACCAGCGCGTTGCCGTGTTCCTCGGCTCGAAAGAAGAAGTCGCCCGCGTCACGGCTTATCACAAGGAATAAACATGACCGCGCCCTGGCAGCCGTTGCTCGAATGGTGGTTCGGAAACCTCGAATCCCCCCACGACATAGCGGCTGACAAGGGCAAGTTATGGTTCGGCAAGCGCGACAGCCAGGACCTCGAAGCGCAGACGCGTTTCGGGGACTGGGTCGAGCAGGCACTGGCCGGCGGATTGACTGACTGGGCGCAACGCCCCGAAGGTTGGCTGGCCCTGGTGCTGCTGCTCGATCAACTCCCGCGAATGATCTTTCGCGACACTCCCAAATCGTTCTCTGGTGATCTCCGGGCTCAAAAGCTGGTGGCGCAAGGCATTGCTGCGGATTTCGACCGGCAGTTGCGGCCGATCCAGCGGGTGTTTATCTACCTGGTGTTCGAGCACTGCGAGAATCTGGCGGTGCAGAACGAGGCGGTTTCGCGCTACATCGATCTGGTTGCGCAGCAGCCGAAGGCGGATCGGGAGCTGTTTACCGATTATCTGAACTATGCCGAGAAGCATCAGCAGGTGATTGCACGGTTTGGGCGGTTTCCGCATCGCAATGCGGTGTTGGGGCGGGAGTCGACGGCTGAGGAACTGGCGTTTCTTTCGGGGCCTGGGTCTCGGTTCTGAATCTTCATTGCGGCTGATGTCGTCATCGCCAGCAGGCTGGCTCCCACATTTGGTTTGTGTCGTTCACAAATTCCCTGTGGGAGCCAGCCTGCTGGCGATGGGGCCAGTGAAAGCAGCTTATATCCGGAAGCTGCCCACCAACTGCTTCAACCGCGCCGCCTGCTGCTCAAGATCCGCACACGCGCGCAAGGTCGACTGCAAGTTCTCCACGCCTTCCTGGTTCAACGTGTTGATCTCGGTGATGTCGACGTTGATCGACTCCACCACAGCGGTCTGCTCTTCAGTTGCTGTCGCCACCGACTGGTTCATCCCGTCGATCTCGCCAATGCGCTGGGTCACGCTGCCCAGACGCTCACCGGCCTGGTTGGCGATGCCGACGCTGCTTTCGCTCTGGCGCTGGCTGTCGGTCATGGTGCTCACCGCTTCCCGGGCGCCGACCTGCAATTCCTCGATCATCTTCTGCACTTGCTGCGCCGAATCCTGAGTGCGGTGGGCGAGATTGCGCACCTCGTCCGCGACCACGGCAAAACCACGGCCGGCCTCACCGGCACGCGCCGCTTCGATGGCTGCGTTCAATGCCAGCAAGTTGGTCTGCTGCGAGATGCTGGTGATCACTTCCAGAATCTGTCCGATGTTCACGGTGTTGCTGTTGAGCGTTTCGATGTTGCCGCACGAGTCGCTGATCTTCGCCGAGAGCTGCTGCATCGCCGCGATGGTTTTATCCACCACTTGCTGACCGTCTTCGGCCAAGGCACGTGCGTCGCTCGAATGCTGGGAGGCGAGGGCGGCGTTCTGGGCGATTTCCTGGGCGGCGGCGCCCAGCTCGTTGATCGCGGCTGCCACGCTGCTGGTGCGCGAAGCTTGTTGGTCGGAGTTGAACATCGACGAGTTCGACGCGGCAACCACACGCAAGGCGACTTCGTTGACCTGGCCAGTGGCCGAGGACACTTCGCGAATCGACGTGTGAATACGCTCCACGAAGCGGTTGAACGAGGTGCCCAGTGCGCCGAATTCGTCCTGACCGTGGATGGTCAGGCGTTTGGTCAGGTCACCTTCACCTTCGGCGATGTCATGCATGGCGCGGCCCATGGTCAGCAGCGGCTGCATCAGAAAGCTGATCAGCATGCCCAGCAACGCGATAATGATGACCACGGCGATAACCATGGCGATGATTGCCGAGGTGCGGAATTCGCTTAGCATCGCGAATGCGGTCTCTTGGTCCAGCACCAGCGCGACGTACCAGTCGGCCGAGGGCACACCGTTGACGTGGGTGAAGGAGATGAACTGGGTCTTGCCGTCGAGCTCGACTTCTTTCAGGCCCGGGCTGACTTTCGGCGCGCCGTTCGGGTAGGCCTCGGCGAGGCTCTTGAGCACCAGTTTGCTGTCCGGGTGGATCAGAATCTTGCCGTCGGCGCTGACGATGAACGCGTGGCCGTGACCACCGAAGTTCAGCGAGTTGATGATCGCGCTGACGCTGGACAGGTCGATATCCGCACCGGCGACGCCGATCATCTGGCTCTGATGCTGCACCGGCGTGGCGACGGTGATCACCAGTTTGCCGGATGACGCGGCGATGTACGGTTCGGTGACGATGGTCTGCTGCGCGCTGTTGGCCGCCTTGTACCAGCCACGGGCGCGGGGATCGTAGTCCGCCGCGCGATTGCCGGCAGGTATCGAGAACATCACGCCGTCGGTGCCACCGAAGTAGCTCAGCTGGAAGTTGCCGGTGTAGGCCGGCAAGTCGATGGCGCGCTTGAGGCTGGCGGGTGCGCTGCCGTCCACGGCGATCTGCTGGGACAAGGATTGCAGCAACTGCATGCGGCTTTCCAGCCAGGTCTGGATGTTGCTGGTGGTCAGGCTGCCGAGTTCCTGCATCGAGGATTCGGTACTGCTGCGCAAGGTCTGGCGCTGGCGGTAGTCGTTGAACAGGATAAAGCAGGCGAACGCAACGGCGACCACGAGGGCGGCTGCCAGCAGGATCTTGTGGCTGAATTTCATGTTTCTGGTCATTAAATGCACTACCGCAGAGGGACTGGTCAGCGAGGGGCGTCAATTTGCCACAGTCGAGGGCTTTGCGCTGCTTCTATGTCGACTGGCGAGCGCCAAAGATTAGGCGCCTTTTTGCGAAAACCGACGAAATACTCAATGGCGCAAGAAAGTGGCTGATTTTTCGGAAAAAGGCAGACGAGCGGCCTGATAAATAGCCGGGCAGTCGGGGAACCAGATAGGGGTTTTCTCTTCTAAGCTTCTGCTTGGCAGCCATGCCATTCCCCTTCGCCCCAGGAGCTACACCATGTCGCTGCGATCTATCGCCTTGCTCTCGTTCTGCGTGTTGTTGGCCGCATGCAGCAAGGTCAATCAGGAAAACTACTCGAAGCTGTCGGCCGGCATGCCCAAGGCAGAGGTTGAAGCCTTGCTGGGTAAAGCCACTGATTGCTCGGGCGCGCTAGGCATGTCCAGTTGCACCTGGGGTGACAAGAACAGCTTTATCAGCGTGCAATACGCCGGTGACAAAGTACTGATGTTTTCCGGCCAAGGCCTGAAGTAATCCGGGGCAATAAGCCCACGGGAGAAAAACAATGAAGCGGTTATTGATACTCCTTTTTGCCGGCCTGGTATTGGCCGGCTGCGCCACTTCTGGCACAGATCCGTTGGCACCGAAAACCGTCAACAGCGTCAATCTCAAGAAATACCAGGGCACCTGGTACGAGTTGGCCCGTCTGCCGATGTATTTCCAGCGCAACTGCGCGCAATCCGAAGCCCATTACACGCTCAAGCCTGACGGCAACGTGTTGGTGCTGAACCGCTGCCTGACGGCGGACTGGCAATGGGAAGAGGCCAAGGGCACGGCTTATCCACAAGTGCCGGGCAAGACCGACAAGTTGTGGGTCGAGTTCGATACCTGGTTCTCGCGATTGCTGCCGGGTGTAGCGAAAGGGGAATACTGGGTGCTGTACGTCAGCGACGATTACAAGACTGCCATCGTCGGTGACCCGAGCCGAAAGTACTTGTGGCTGTTGTCGCGGACGCCGACGGTTAACGGTGTAGTGCGTGAAGAACTGCTGAGCAAGGCGCGTCAGCAGGGCTACGACACCACGCGGTTGATCTGGCGTGCGTCGGATACGCAGATGGCCAAGACCTCGAACTAGCAGTCACCGAAGATTAAAACTGTGGGAGCGAGCCTGCTCGCGATAGCGGACTGTCAGTCAACATCCTTGTTGAAGCTGATGACCCTATCGCTAGCAGGCTAGCTCCCACATTTATTTTGTGTCAGCCGAGGAGATCGCGCAGGACTTGGGTGAACGCCCGATTGCTCTCTTCTTCTGCGGCATGCCGCCCACCCCGCACCACCCACTGGCCATTGACCAGCACATCCCGAACCTGGCGATCGCCACCGGCAAACAACCAGCGATTCAGAATCCCGTCACCACTGGCCGTCGCCAGGTACGGATCGTTGCCGTCCAGCACCAGCCAATCCGCACGTTTCCCCACTTCCAACGCACCAATCGGCTGGCCCAGCGCCTGAGCGCCGCCATCCAGCGCCGCGTCATACAGTGTGCGGCCAACCATCGGCTGATCCGCGCCATACAACCGGTTACGCCGCTGATCGCGCAGGCGCTGGCCGTATTCCAGCCAACGCAATTCTTCCACCACGCTCAACGACACATGGCTGTCGGAGCCGATGCCCATCCGCCCACCCTGAGCGAGGAAGTCCACTGCCGGAAAAATCCCGTCGCCAAGGTTGGCTTCGGTGGTCAGGCATAAACCGGCGATGGCGCGACTCTTGGCCATCAGCGTGACTTCTTCCTGGTTTGCATGGGTCGCGTGGACCAGGCACCAGCGCTGATCGACTTCGGTATTTTCGTACAGCCATTGCAGCGGACGACGGCCGCTCCAGGCGATGCAGTCATCGACTTCTTTCTGCTGTTCGGCGATGTGAATGTGCACCGGGCACTGCTTGTCGCTGGCGGCCAGCACTTCGCTGATCTGCTGCGGTGTGACCGCGCGCAACGAGTGGAAGCACAAGCCCAGCGACTGCGCCGGTTGCTGCGCCAGGATCGGCTGCAAACGCGACTGAAGCGTGAGGTAGTTTTGGGTGCTGTTGATGAAGCGGCGCTGGCCGTCGTTCGGAGTCTGGCCGCCGAAACCGGAATGGCTGTAGAGCACCGGCAGCAGGGTCAGGCCGATACCGGCGGAGCTGGCCGCCTGGCTGATCCGCAGCGCCAGTTCGGCGGGATCTGCATACGGTTGGCCGTTGGTGTCGTGGTGTACGTAATGAAATTCCGCGACCGATGTGTAACCGGCCTTGAGCATTTCGATGTACAGCTGACGCGCAATGACGCCGAGTTGATCCGGGCTGATTTTTCCGACGAGCCGGTACATCAGATCGCGCCAGGTCCAGAAACTGTCGTTCGGATTACCCGCCACTTCCGCCAACCCGGCCATGGCCCGCTGGAAGGCGTGGGAGTGCAGATTCGGCATTCCCGGCAGCAACGGACCGCTTAGCCGTTCGGCGCCATCTGCGTGGGAATCGGCCTGGATATGGGTCATTACGCCATCGGCGCTGACCTCAAGACGTACATTGTTGGCCCATCCACTAGGCAGCAGCGCGCGTTCGGCAAAGAAGGCGGACATGGTTCAGCACCCCATCGTGTGTTATTTGTATATACATATACAGACGTTTGCCTGCTCGGTAAACTCCGGCAAGCTAGTAACCCTAACCAAACGAACAAGGATTAACCGTGCCGACTCCGCCTGCAGTCTCTCCGTTGGCCGCACACATGGGCGACAGTCCGGCGCCCTTGTACGCCCGCGTCAAACAAATGATCACCCAACAAATCGACAGTGGAAACTGGCCGCCGCACTACCGCGTTCCGTCGGAAAGCGAGCTGGTCAACCAACTCGGTTTCAGCCGCATGACCATCAACCGCGCCCTCCGCGAAATGACCGCCGACGGTCTGCTGGTGCGCATGCAAGGTGTCGGCACCTTCGTCGCCGAACCGAAAAGCCAGTCCGCGCTGTTTGAGGTGCATAACATCGCCGACGAAATCGCCTCCCGTGGTCATCGCCACACCTGCAAGGTGATCACCCTCGAAGAAGAGGCGGCCGGTTCCGAGCGTGCGTTGGCGCTCGATATGCGCGAAGGCCAGCGGGTTTTCCATTCGCTGATCGTGCATTTCGAAAACGACATTCCGGTGCAAATCGAAGACCGTTTCGTCAACGCGCTGGTCGCCCCGGACTATCTCAAGCAAGACTTCACCCTGCAAACGCCTTACGCCTACCTGAACCAGGTTGCGCCGTTGACCGAAGGCGAGCACGTGGTCGAGGCGATTCTGGCCGAGGCCTCCGAGTGCAAGTTGCTGCAGATTGAAAAGGGTGAACCGTGCCTGCTGATTCGTCGCCGCACCTGGTCCGGCCGTCAGCCAGTGACCGCTGCCCGCTTGATCCACCCCGGTTCCCGTCATCGTCTGGAAGGTCGGTTCCATAAATGAATGAAATGAAAGTCTTACGCGCAAAAGATTACCCGCGCATGCCGTGGAAAAACGGCGGCGGCAGCACTGAAGAAATCACCCGTGACGCGGGAACAGGCCTCGACGGTTTCGGCTGGCGCCTGTCGATTGCCGATATTGGCGAGTCGGGCGGTTTCTCGACATTCGCCGGCTATGAGCGGGTGATCACCGTATTGCAAGGCGACGGCATGACCTTGCGGGTTGATGGCCAGGACACTCGGCCATTGTTACCGCTGGACCCGTTTGCTTTCAGCGGCGAGAGTCAGGTCTCGTGCACCTTGCTCGGTGGACCGATCCGAGACTTCAACCTGATTTATGCACCGCAGCGTTATAGCGCGCGGTTGCAGTGGCTGGACGGTGAGCAGCGGTTCTTCAGTTCGGCCGGAACGGTGCTGGTGTTCAGTGTCACCGAGTCGCTGGAAGTGAAGGTCGGTAACAGCGATGTACAACTGGGTCGCCATGATTGCCTGCAACTCGACGGTAATACCGGTCTGCTGGAAGTCTCCAGCAATGGCGCCTGCTGTGTGATCGAACTGACCGCACGCTGATTAACTGCTGAAGCAATCCAATGTGGCGAGGGGATTTATCCCCGTTGGGTCGCGAAGCGGCCCCAAAAAAAGGTCTGCTGCGCAGCCCAACGGGGATAAATCCCCTCGCCACAAAAGCAATCACCTTTCCTGTTTCTGAATGCGCACCACTTTGTTACCGAACGCCCCAGCGTGGCGCAAAACCCCGCTCAAGTAACAGCTGCCTCCCCTCCGCAAAATCCCCCGCGAAAAATTTCATCTTGGTCAAAACCCTTGATCCAAAGGCCTTCCAGCATTCCCAAAACTTTTCTTGAACACCGATCCAGCAAGTTGGCCGCTTGATTGCATATGCTTGTATGTACAAGTAAAGACGTATGCGTATGAGTCGATCGAGACTCCTCGCAGCGTCCACTGATTCGCTTGTGGCGCGTTGGCGCGCACAGGCTGGCTTACCCACCGCCAGGGTTGGTTTGGATTGATCGCTGAGGAGTCTTTTTCGTGACTGACAATACCCAGAAACCTACGAAGTATCGTGACGTTGAAATCCGTGCCGCGCGCGGTAACAAGCTGACCGCCAAGAGCTGGCTGACTGAAGCGCCGCTGCGCATGTTGATGAACAACCTCGACCCGGAAGTCGCCGAGAACCCTAAAGAACTGGTGGTTTACGGTGGTATCGGTCGCGCGGCACGTAATTGGGAATGCTACGACAAGATTGTCGAGAGCCTGACCAACCTGAACGACGACGAGACCCTGCTGGTGCAATCCGGCAAGCCGGTCGGCGTGTTCAAGACTCACACCAACGCCCCGCGCGTGCTGATCGCCAACTCCAACCTGGTGCCACACTGGGCGAGCTGGGAACACTTTAACGAACTGGATGCCAAGGGCCTGGCCATGTACGGCCAGATGACCGCCGGCAGCTGGATCTACATCGGCAGCCAGGGCATCGTTCAGGGCACCTACGAAACCTTCGTCGAAGCTGGTCGCCAACACTACAACGATGACCTGAAAGGTCGTTGGGTCCTGACCGCAGGCCTCGGCGGCATGGGCGGTGCTCAACCTCTGGCCGCCACCCTGGCCGGCGCGTGCTCGCTGAACATCGAATGCCAGCAGGTCAGCATCGATTTCCGCCTGAACAGCCGTTATGTCGATGAGCAAGCCACCGACCTCGACGACGCACTGGCCCGCATCGAGAAATACACCAAAGAAGGCAAGGCGATTTCCATCGCGCTGCTGGGTAACGCGGCAGAAATTCTGCCGGAACTGGTCAAGCGCGGCGTGCGCCCGGACATGGTCACCGACCAGACCAGCGCCCACGACCCGCTCAACGGTTACCTGCCAGCCGGCTGGACTTGGGAAGAGTACCGCGCTCGCGCCAAGACCGAGCCAGCTGCCGTGGTCAAAGCCGCCAAACAATCGATGGCCGTGCACGTTAAAGCGATGCTCGAATTCCAGAAAATGGGCATCCCGACCTTCGACTATGGCAACAACATCCGTCAGATGGCGCAAGAAGAAGGCGTCGAGAACGCATTCGACTTCCCTGGCTTCGTACCTGCTTACATCCGTCCGCTGTTCTGCCGCGGTATCGGTCCGTTCCGTTGGGCTGCACTGTCGGGCAACGCCGAAGACATCTACAAAACCGACGCCAAAGTAAAAGAACTGATCCCGGACGACGCCCACCTGCACAACTGGCTGGACATGGCGCGCGAGCGCATCAGCTTCCAAGGGCTGCCGGCGCGTATCTGCTGGGTGGGCCTGGGCCTGCGCGCCAAGCTCGGCCTGGCGTTCAACGAAATGGTTCGCAGCGGTGAATTGTCCGCGCCCATCGTGATCGGTCGCGACCACCTCGACTCCGGCTCGGTCGCCAGCCCGAACCGCGAAACCGAATCGATGCAGGACGGTTCCGATGCCGTGTCCGACTGGCCACTGCTCAACGCTCTGCTGAACACCGCGAGCGGCGCGACCTGGGTTTCCCTGCACCACGGCGGCGGCGTCGGCATGGGCTTCTCCCAGCACTCGGGCATGGTGATTGTCTGCGACGGTACTGACGAAGCGGCCGAGCGTATCGCTCGCGTGCTGCACAACGACCCGGCGACCGGTGTCATGCGTCACGCCGATGCGGGTTACCAGATCGCGATCGACTGCGCCAAGGAACAGGGCCTGAACCTGCCGATGATCACCGGCAAATAAACAACCCATGTAGCAGCTGCCGAAGGCTGCGTTAAGGGCCGAAGGACCTTCGTTCCACGTTGGAATGCCGGGGTCGCTTCGCAACCCAACGCAGCCTGCGGCAGCTGCTACAGGGATTGCGCAAACCTACAATAACAATCCACAGAGGTTGAATCATGGCTGTTAACAGCGATCGTGCAGGCAGTAAACCGTTGATCGAGACGCGCTCGATCGACTACATCCCGGAAGCGGAAAGACACGGTCGTCTGTTGAGCCAGTTCACCCTGTGGATGGGTGCCAACCTGCAAATCACCGCCATTGTGACCGGCGCTCTGGCCGTTGTACTGGGCGGTGATGTGTTCTGGTCATTGATCGGTTTGCTGATCGGGCAACTGATCGGCGGTGGCGTGATGGCGCTGCATGCCGCGCAAGGGCCCAAGCTTGGCCTGCCGCAGATGATCTCCAGCCGCGTGCAGTTCGGCGTGTATGGCGCGGCCATCCCGATCGTGCTGGTGTGTCTGATGTACCTCGGATTCACCGCAACGGGAACCGTGCTTTCCGGCCAGGCGCTGGGCCAGTTGTTTGGCGTCAGCGACAGCGTCGGCATCCTGATTTTCGCCAGTGTCATCGTGCTGGTCACAGTGCTCGGTTATCGGGTGATCCACTGGATCGGCCGTGTTGCCAGTGTCATTGGCGTGATTGCCTTCGTTTATCTGTTCAGCCGTCTGATGAGTCAGGTTGATGTTGGCGCACTGTTGCAAATCCGCCATTTCAGCTGGAGCAGTTTCTTGCTCGCGGTTTCGCTCGCGGCATCCTGGCAGATCGCTTTCGGCCCTTACGTGGCGGACTACTCTCGCTACCTGCCGAGCAAGATTTCCTCGGTGAAAACTTTTTTTGCCGCAGGCGCAGGTTCGGTCATTGGTGCGCAGGTAGCGATGGTCCTCGGCGTGTTCGCTGCCGCATCGGCCAACGGCCAATTCGCCGGCCACGAAGTGGCCTATATCGTAGGTTTGGGCGGTACCGGTGCCACCGCTGCGCTGCTGTACTTCAGCATCGCGTTCGGCAAGGTCACCATTTCCACGCTCAACTCCTACGGCAGCTTCATGTGCATTGCGACCATCATCAGCGGTTTCCGTGGTGAGCTGAAGGTCACGCGCTTGCAGCGTCTGGTCTTCGTGCTGGTCATCGTCGGTGCTGCGACCCTGATGGCGTTGCTCGGTCAGCACTCGTTCCTCGGTGCGTTCAAGTCGTTCATCCTGTTCCTGCTGGCGTTCTTTACGCCATGGAGCGCGATCAACCTGGTGGACTACTACTGCATTACCCGCGAGCGCTATGACGTGCCGGCGTTGGCGGATCCGAACGGTCGCTACGGCCGTTGGAACGCCCTCGGTATCAGCGTCTATGTCTTCGGAGTACTGGTGCAGTTGCCGTTCATCGCCACCAAGTTCTATACCGGTCCGTTGGTAGAAGTTCTGGGTGGTGTGGATATTTCCTGGATCATCGGTCTGGTGCTTCCCGCAGCCCTGTATTACGTGTGCGCAAAAAAATGGCACGGCTCGGTACCCGATCACCTGATTCTGCCGGTTGAGCAGGACAGCGTTGTACAACAAAAAACAAGTGGGGCTGGTCGCGCTGCGGCGCAGGCCTGATTGGACGTGGACAGGGCTGGATGCCTCTTGACTGCCGTAAGCCAACTCATGATTAGGAGCGTCAAACAATGAAATCGAACAAGACCCTGCTGACCACATTGCTTTCCATGGGCCTGCTGGCCAGCGCCGGCGCTACTCAGGCCGCCGGTTGGTGCGAGTCGGGCAAACCGGTGAAGTTTGCCGGCCTGAACTGGGAAAGCGGCATGCTGCTGACCGACGTGATGCAAATCGTGTTGGAGAAAGGTTACGACTGCAAGACCGACAGCCTGCCGGGCAACTCCATCACCATGGAAAACGCCCTGAGCAGCAACGACATTCAAGTGTTTGCCGAAGAGTGGGTCGGCCGCAGCGAAGTCTGGAACAAGGCCGAGAAGGCCGGCAAGGTTGTCGGTGTTGGCGCTCCGGTCGTTGGTGCAATCGAAGGCTGGTACGTGCCGCGCTACGTGATCGAAGGCGACGCCAAGCGCAAGCTGGAGCCAAAAGCCCCGGACCTGAAAGCGATTGCCGATCTGGGCAAATACGCTGCCGTGTTCAAGGACCAGGAAGAGCCATCCAAAGGCCGTTTCTACAACTGTCCGGCCGGCTGGACCTGTGAACTCGACAACAGCGAAATGCTGAAAAGCTACGGCCTGGAAAGCACCTACACCAACTTCCGTCCGGGCACCGGCCCGGCGCTGGATGCCGCGGTGCTGTCGAGCTACAAGCGTGGCGAGCCGATCCTGTTCTACTACTGGTCGCCAACTCCGCTGATGGGCCAGGTCGACCTGGTCAAGCTTGAAGAAAAGCCAGGCGTGGACAAAAGCGTGAGCATCAAGGTCGGCCTGTCCAAGACCTTCCACGAGCAAGCCCCGGAACTGGTGGCCGTGCTGGAAAAGGTCAACCTGCCAATCGACCTGCTCAACCAGAACCTCGGGCGTATGGCCAAAGAGCGGATCGAGTCGCCAAAACTGGCCAAGATCTTCTTGAAGGAACATCCTGAAGTCTGGCACGCATGGGTGAGCGAAGACGCAGCCAAGAAAATCGACGCGGCCTTGTAGGTTGAGCCTCTCCGACTGCCGGCGACAGCAGTCGGACGCTTGATCGCAACCCCTTGATTGAGAGTCTCTTATGTTTCCCGAAAGCTTTACCTTTTCCATCGCCGACTGGGTCAACAGTTGGGTCGATTCGCTGGTCACCAACTACGGCGACGTGTTCCGGCACATCTCCGACACCCTGTTGTGGGCCATCGTCAATCTTGAAGGGCTGCTGCGAGCAGCGCCGTGGTGGCTGATGCTGGCGATCGTGGCGGGCGTTGCCTGGCACGCGACCCGCAAAGTCGTGACCACTTCCGTGATCGTCGGCTTGCTGTTCCTGGTGGGCGCGGTCGGCCTCTGGGACAAGCTGATGCAGACCCTGGCGCTGATGATGGTCGCGACGGTCATTTCGGTGCTGATCGGCATTCCGCTGGGCATCCTCTCGGCCCGCAGCAATCGCCTGCGTTCGGTGCTGATGCCGTTGCTGGACATCATGCAGACCATGCCGAGTTTCGTGTACCTGATCCCGGTGCTGATGCTGTTCGGCCTGGGCAAGGTCCCGGCGATTTTCGCCACCGTGATCTACGCCGCGCCACCGCTGATCCGCCTGACTGACTTGGGCATCCGCCAGGTTGACGGTGAAGTGATGGAAGCGATCAACGCCTTCGGTGCCAACCGCTGGCAGCAACTGTTTGGCGTGCAACTGCCGCTGGCCCTGCCGAGCATCATGGCCGGGATCAACCAGACCACCATGATGGCCCTGTCGATGGTGGTAATTGCCTCGATGATCGGTGCCCGTGGCCTGGGTGAAGATGTGTTGGTGGGGATTCAGACCCTCAACGTTGGACGTGGCCTTGAGGCCGGTCTGGCGATCGTGATTCTGGCAGTGGTGATCGACCGCATTACTCAGGCGTATGGTCGGCCACGGCATGAGGTGAGCAAATGAACAACGAAGCCATCAGCAAAATCGAAGTCAAAAACGTCTTCAAGATTTTCGGCAACCGCTCCAAGGAAGCGCTGGGCATGATTGGCCAGGGCAAGACCAAGGATCAGGTGCTGGCCGAGACCGGCTGCGTGGTCGGCGTGAACGACCTGTCGTTGAGCATCGGCACCGGCGAGATCTTCGTGATCATGGGCCTGTCGGGTTCCGGCAAATCGACCCTGGTGCGCCACTTCAACCGCCTGATCGACCCGACCAGCGGCGCGATCCTGGTGGACGGCGTGGACATCCTGCAATACGACATGGAAGCCCTGCGCGAATTTCGCCGGCACAAGATCAGCATGGTGTTCCAGAGCTTTGGCCTGCTGCCGCACAAGACCGTGGTGGACAACGTCGCCTACGGCCTGAAAGTGCGTGGCGAGAGCAAGCAGATGTGCTCCGAGCGCGCGCTGCACTGGATCAACACCGTGGGCCTGAAGGGCTACGAAAACAAATACCCGCACCAGCTCTCGGGCGGCATGCGTCAGCGAGTGGGGCTGGCCCGCGCCTTGGCGGCGGACACCGACATCATCCTGATGGACGAAGCCTTCAGTGCGCTCGACCCGCTGATCCGCGCGGAGATGCAGGACCAGTTGCTGGAACTGCAAAAGACCCTGCACAAGACCATCGTCTTCATCACCCACGACCTCGACGAGGCGGTGCGGATTGGTAACCGCATTGCGATCCTCAAGGACGGGCGCCTGATTCAGGTCGGTACGCCAAGAGAGATCCTGCATTCGCCGGCGGATGAGTATGTCGACCGGTTCGTGCAGCGGCGCGCGGCGGTGGTCTGAGCTTGACCGCTTTTGTGGCGAGGGGATTTATCCCCGTTCGGCTGCGTAGCAGTCGTAAAACTATTACACGCGTTATGCCTGAGAAACTGTGGTGGTAGGTTTTGGGGCCGCTTCGCTGCCCAACGGGGATAAATCCCCTCGCCACAGGGTTTCAGTAGTCAACAGAATTTGTATGAGGCTCCAGATGTCCCAGGCTGAAAAAATCGTTATCGCCGACGCTCCGTTGCGTTGGCAGGATGTGGTCGCGGTAGCCCGCTTTGGCGCCGAGCTTGAGCTGTCGCCACAGATTTGGGCACGCATCGAAAACGCCCAGGCCATCGTCCAGCGCATCGTCGCCAGCGGCGAGCGCGCCTATGGCGTCAACACAGGCCTGGGTGCCTTGTGCAACGTCTCGCTCAAAGACGAACAACTCAGCCAACTGTCGCGCAACACATTGCTCAGTCACGCCTGTGGCGTTGGCGCGCCGCTGGCCGACGAGCAGACTCGCGCGATCATGTGCGCGGCGATCCGCAATTACAGCCACGGCAAATCCGGCATTCATCGCCGTGTGGTCGAAGCCCTGCTGGCGCTGCTCAATCGCGGTATCACCCCGCAAGTGCCGTCCCAGGGTTCGGTCGGTTACCTGACCCACATGGCCCACATCGGCATCGCGCTGTTGGGTGTCGGCAATGTCAGCTATCGCGGGCAGATCGTTTCTGCGCAGCAAGCCCTGGCCGAAGAAGGTCTGCAACCGGTCCAGCTCGGTGCCAAAGATGGCCTGTGCCTGGTCAACGGCACGCCGTGCATGACCGGCCTCAGCTGCCTGGCGATTGCCGACGCGACGCGTTTGGTGCAATGGGCCGACGTGATCGGCGCCATGAGTTTTGAAGCCCTGCGTGGCCAGATCGCGGCGTTCGATGCCGAGATCATCGCGCTCAAACCGCACCCCGGCATGCAGCAAGTCGGGATCAACCTGCGGGCATTGCTGGATGGCAGTGAAGTAATTGCGTCGAGCAAAGGCATTCGTACGCAGGATGCGCTGAGCATCCGTTCGATTCCGCAGGTTCACGGCGCTGCACGGGATCAACTGACGCATGCGATCAGCCAGATCGAAACCGAACTCAACTCGGTCACTGACAACCCGATGCTGCTGGGCACGCCGGATGATTTCCGCATCATGTCCCAGGCCAATCCGCACGGTCAGTCCGTGGCATTGGCGGCCGATTTGCTGGCCATCGCCATGGCCGAAATCGGCTCTATTGCCGAGCGTCGCCTGGACCGCTTGATCAACCCGCACGTCAGCGGCCTGCCAGCCTTTTTGGTGGCCAATCCCGGGGTGAACTCCGGGATGATGATCGTCCAGTACGTCGCCGCTTCGCTGTGCGCAGAAAACCGCCAGTTGGCGCAACCGGCCGTGCTCGACAACTACGTCACTTCGGGCCTGCAGGAAGACCACTTGAGCATGGGCACCAACGCGGCGTTGAAGCTGCATCGTGCGCTGGAAAACTGCACGCAGATCCTCGCCATCGAGTACCTGCTGGCGGCCCAGGCGTTTGAATTTCTCAAGGAACAACGTTTTGGCGCAGGCACCGACGCCGCGTGGCGACTGCTGCGTGAACGCGTCCCGGCTTACGATCAGGACCGTTGGCTGGCACCGGACATTGCCGCCGCTGCCAGCGTGTTGAAAGACTCGAATTTGCTGCACAAGGCGTTACCGAACCTCAACTGATTCCACATCAAACCAGCGTGCCAAGGCGCCAGCCCCCCACAAGGCGGGAAGCGACGGACAACGGACATCTCCGGAGCGTCTGGTTAGTTAACAAGAAGACTCTCAAAAGGAGATAAAAGTGACTGCGCTAAATTTGATTCCCGGCCAACTGAGCCTTGCCCAACTGCGTGATATCTATCAGCAGCCGGTCAAAATCACCCTCGACAACAGCGCCTCGGCCCAGATCGAAGCCAGCGTTGCCTGCGTGGAACAGATCCTCGCCGAGAACCGCACCGCCTACGGCATCAACACCGGTTTCGGCCTGCTGGCCTCGACCCGCATCGCCAGCGAAGACCTGGAAAACCTGCAGCGCTCGCTGGTGCTGTCCCACGCAGCCGGTGTCGGCGAGCCGATCAGCGATGCGCTGGTGCGGTTGGTCATGGTGCTCAAGGTCAACAGCCTGAGCCGTGGTTTCTCCGGCATTCGTCGCGTTGTGATTGACGCGCTGATCGCGCTGATCAACGCCGAGGTTTACCCGCACATTCCATTGAAAGGTTCGGTCGGTGCCTCCGGCGATTTGGCGCCTCTGGCCCACATGTCGCTGGTGTTGCTGGGCGAAGGCAAGGCTCGCCACAAAGGCGAATGGATGGAAGCGACCGAAGCGCTGAAAATCGCCGGCCTGACGCCGTTGACCCTGGCTGCCAAAGAAGGTCTGGCGCTGCTCAACGGCACACAGGTTTCGACCGCTTACGCGCTGCGTGGCCTGTTCGAAGGCGAAGATCTGTTCGCTGGCGCCGTGGCGATTGGTGCCCTGACGGTCGAAGCGGTACTGGGCTCGCGCTCGCCGTTCGATGCGCGCATCCACGCTGCCCGTGGCCAGAAAGGCCAGATCGACGCTGCCGCCGCTTACCGCGATTTGCTGGGCGAGCGCAGTGAAGTGTCCGACTCGCACCAGAACTGCGAAAAGGTCCAGGACCCGTACTCTCTGCGCTGCCAGCCACAAGTCATGGGCGCCTGCCTGACCCAGTTCCGTCAGGCCGCCGAAGTGCTGGCCGTCGAAGCCAACGCCGTTTCCGACAACCCGCTGGTGTTCGCCGCTGAAGGCGACGTGATTTCCGGCGGCAACTTCCACGCCGAACCGGTGGCCATGGCCGCTGACAACATGGCCCTGGCCATCGCTGAAATCGGTTCCCTGAGCGAACGCCGCATCTCGCTGATGATGGACAAACACATGTCGCAACTGCCGCCGTTCCTGGTGGCCAATGGCGGCGTGAACTCCGGTTTCATGATCGCCCAGGTGACCGCTGCGGCACTGGCCAGCGAGAACAAGGCGCTGTCCCATCCGCATTCGGTGGACAGCCTGCCGACTTCCGCGAACCAGGAAGACCACGTGTCCATGGCGCCGGCTGCGGGCAAGCGTCTTTGGGAAATGGCCGAAAACACTCGCGGTGTTCTGGCGGTGGAGTGGTTGGCGGCCGTTCAGGGGCTGGATTTGCGCGAAGGTCTGAAGACCTCGGCGAAGCTGGAAAAGGCTCGCGGGATTCTGCGTAACGAAGTGCCGTTCTATGAGAAGGATCGCTTCTTTGCGCCGGACATCAATGCGGCGACCGAGTTGTTGGCGACGCGTTGCCTGAATGAACTGGTGTCGGCCAAGCTTTTGCCGAGCCTGTGATGTACTCATCGCCAGCAGGCTGGCTCCCACAGTTGTAATGCGCATCCCTGTGGGAGCCAGCCTGCTGGCGATTCGATTTTGAATAATGTGGAGACTACGGGATGAAAACTCTCTGGCAACACTGCCACGTCGCAACCATGGCGCAAGGCGTCTACTCGATCATCGAGGACGCGGCCATCGTGACGTCCGGTGCGCACATTGAGTGGGTCGGCCCGCGCAGTGAACTTCCGGCTGGGGAATACCCGGCCGTCAACGATTTGAAAGGGGCCTGGGTTACGCCGGGCCTGATCGACTGCCACACCCACACGGTGTTCGGCGGTAACCGCAGCGGTGAATTCGAACAGCGCCTGCAAGGTGTCAGCTATGCGGAAATCGCAGCCGCCGGTGGCGGCATCGCCAGCACCGTGCGCGCCACCCGCGCAGCGACCGAAGACGAGCTGTTCGCCAGCGCCGCCAAGCGTCTGAAAAGTCTGATGCGCGACGGCGTGACCACGGTCGAAATGAAATCTGGCTACGGCCTCGACCTGGCCAGTGAACGCAAGATCCTGCGAGTGATCCGTCGCCTCGGTGCCGAGCTGCCGGTGAGCGTGCGCAGCACCTGCCTCGCCGCTCATGCCTTGCCACCGGAATATGCGGATCGCGCCGACGACTACATCGATCACATCTGCGCGGAAATGCTCCCGGCCCTGGCCGCCGAAGGGTTAGTGGATGCAGTGGACGCGTTCTGTGAATACCTGGCGTTTTCGCCGGCGCAGGTCGAGCGCGTGTTCATCACCGCACAAGAACTGGGGCTGCCGGTGAAGCTGCATGCCGAGCAATTGTCGTCCCTGCACGGATCGAGCCTGGCCGCGCGTTACCACGCACTGTCCGCCGATCACTTGGAATTCATGACCGAAGACGACGCCATCGCCATGGCCAAATCCGGCACTGTCGCGGTGCTGCTGCCTGGCGCGTTCTACTTCCTGCGCGAAACCCAGTTGCCGCCGATGGAGGCCCTGCGCAAACACGGCGTGAAAATCGCCATCGCCAGCGACCTCAACCCCGGCACTTCGCCGGCGCTGTCGCTGCGCTTGATGCTGAACATGGCCTGCACCTGTTTCCGCATGACCCCGGAAGAAGCCCTCGCCGGTGCAACCATCCATGCCGCCACCGCATTGGGCATGGCTGACACTCACGGTTCGCTGGAAGCCGGCAAGGTCGCGGACTTCGTCGCCTGGCACATCGATCGTCCCGCCGATCTGTCGTACTGGCTGGGCGGTGACCTGGAAAAACGCGTCGTGCGTCACGGCGTCGAAACGAGCGTTTAGGAGAACAGTTGTGGATAAGGTTCTGAACTTCAAACAAGGCCGCGTGCCGCTGCTGATCAGCATGCCCCACGCCGGCCTGCGCCTCACCCCGGCGGTCGAGGCCGGGTTGATCCCCGATGCGCGCAGCCTGCCTGACACGGACTGGCACATTCCGAAGCTGTATGAATTTGCTGCCGAGCTGGGCGCCAGCACCTTGGCTGCCGAATATTCACGGTTTGTCATCGACCTGAACCGGCCGTCCGACGACAAGCCTTTGTATGTCGGCGCGACCACCGGTCTGTATCCGGCAACGCTGTTCGACGGCATTCCCTTGTTTCGCGAAGGGATGGAACCGACGGCGGCCGAGCGGGCAACCTATCTGGAACAGGTGTGGACCCCTTATCACACCACCTTGCAGAACGAACTGGCACGACTCAAAGCCGAGTTCGGCTACGCGTTGCTGTTCGATGCGCATTCGATCCGCTCGATCATCCCGCACCTGTTCGAAGGCAAACTGCCGGACTTCAACCTGGGCACCTTCAACGGCGCCAGTTGCGATCCACAGTTGGCCACTCAGCTGGAAGCGATCTGCGCGAAGCACACCGATTACAGCCATGTGCTGAACGGTCGCTTCAAGGGCGGACACATCACCCGGCATTACGGCAACCCGGCCGAAAATATCCACGCGGTGCAACTGGAGCTGGGGCAGTGCACGTACATGGAAGAGTTCGAGCCGTTCCGCTACCGCCCGGATCTGGCTGGGCCGACGCAAGTGGTGCTCAAGGAATTGCTGCAAGGCTTGCTGGCCTGGGGCAAAAACCACTACAAGCACTAGAACCTGTCGCATAACCCTGTGGGAGCGAGCTTGCTCGCGATGGCGGACTGACAGGCAACAATAATGTTGAATGTAGTGGCCTCATCGCGAGCAAGCTCGCTCCCACAGGTTATGTGTTTACTTCATAGCGCATCACGACGGTCGCCACCGTGCAAATCTCGGTCGCTACAGTTCGCTTTTCCCCTCTCGACGCTGCGTAATGTTTGGGCCACGGTGCACAAAGACACCGGCCCTCACAATAATCTGCCGCACGAGAACGCTCTCTATGACAAGCACCAAAGGTTTGTTCACTCGCTGTCTCTCAATCCTCTGCGGCACTGCTCTGCTGAGCACCAGCGTCCTGGCCAGTGACGACGCGTCCTGCAAGGCTGTGCGCATGGGTGTGGTCAACTGGACCGACGTGATCGCCACCAGCGGCATGGCTGACGTGTTGCTCAACGGCCTCGGCTACGAAAGCAAGCAAACCAGCGCCGTGCAGCAAATCATCTTCGCCGGCATCCGCGACAAGCGCCTCGATATCTTCCTGGGTTACTGGAAACCGGCAATGGACAAGAACATCGCGCCGTTCGTGGCCGCCAACCAGGTGAAGGTCATGGACAAGCCGAGCCTGGCGGATGCCCAGGCTACCCTTGCCGTACCGCAGTACGTCGCCGAAGCGGGCCTGAAAACCTTCGCCGACATCGCCAAATTCAAAGACAAGCTTGGCGGCAAGATCTACGGCATCGAACCGGGCAGCGGCGCCAACACCACGATCAAAACCATGATCGAGACCAATCACTTTGGCTTGAAGGACTTCAAACTGATCGAGTCCGGTGAAGCAGGCATGCTCGCGGCCGTTCAGCGGGCGGTGAATCGCAAGGAGTTCGTGGTGTTCGTCGGCTGGACCCCGCACCCGATGAACATCAACATGAAGATCGCCTACCTGACTGGCAGCGAAGACGTCTATGGCCCGAACGAAGGCGCGGCGACGGTCTCGACCGTGACGTCCCCGGACTATGCCGAACGTTGCCCGAACGTGAATCGCCTGCTGCAAAACCTGACCTTCACCGCCGCTCAGGAAAGCCAGCTGATGGTGCCGATCATGGAGCGCAAAACGCCTCAGGACGTTGCCCGGCAATGGTTGCGTGATCATCCGGAGGATTTGCAGCGCTGGCTGGCCGGTGTCAGCAGTTTTGATGGCAAGGATGGCGTAGCCACCGTACAAGCCAGCCTGAAAAACTGATCACCTTTACTTCGGCAAGTGCTGTCCTGTGGCGAGGGAGCTTGCTCCCGCTCGGCGGCGAAGCCGTCGTAAACCCGGCTAGTCGGGTGTATCTGATAAAACCCGATTGAATGGTTTGGGGGCTGCGGTGCAGCCCAGCGGGAGCAAGCTCCCTCGCCACAGAACCGGGTTCCCATTCCAAATCGCTGAACTAACTGGCACCAGACTTATGGCCTCTTATCCCTTATCTGAACAGATGACGGCGTTCGTCGAAAAAACTGTCAGCTTCAACAGCACCGACAGCAGCCTCAATGGGTTGCGTCGGGCTTACAGCGAGATGTGCCGGGCGTTCACCCTGCCGCGTCCCGCCGGGCTGTACGTGGTCGATTTCGAGTTGGCCGGGGTGACGGTGCGGTCCTATCAGCCGCCGGTTTCACCACCGACCGGCGGTGCCCCGTGCATCGTGTATCTGCATGGCGGCGGTTGGGTGGTGGGGGATCTGGATTCCCACGACTTCATCTGCGCCGAGCTGGCGTCTGCACTCGGCGTGCTGGTGATCGCGGTCGATTACCGATTGGCGCCAGAACATCCGTTTCCGGCGGCGTTCGATGATTGCCTGGGTGTCTGGCGCGCGCTGCGAACCGGACCTTTTAAGCTTGACCCCAAGCGCACGTTGGTAGCTGGGGACAGCGCCGGGGGCAATCTCGCAGCCGCGCTGTGTCTGGCGCTGCGGGATGCGGGCGAGCCATTGCCGGCGGCGCAGGTCCTGATCTATCCGGGGTTGGGCGGCGATCAGCAGTTGCCGTCGCGCAGCGAATGCATCGACGCGCCGTTGCTTGCCAGCAGCGATGTGGATTGTTATCACGCCTTGTACTTGCGCGGCACCCGACAGCCGGGCGCCTATGCCATGCCGTTGCTCACCGAAGACTTTGGCGGTCTGCCGTCGGCATTGATCGCCGTGGCGCAATTCGACCCGCTGCGCGATGACGGCGTGCTCTACGCCGAACAGCTGCAGGCCGCCGGCGTACCCACCACGCTTTACTACGGTGAAGGTCTGGTTCACGGCTGTTTGCGGGCCCGGGGCCAGGTCGCCGAGGTCGACTTGCTCTATGAAACGCTGCTCGGGTATTTGGCTGACAAACTATGACGCTGCAAGGGGCATGCTCATTCGCGTAATTCGGGTTTATGATGCCGGACGGCAGAATAATAGAAGTCCCCCCAGGGATGACCTCGACCCCTTACGGAGCGCGCAATGCAGACTTTGTACCCGCAGATCAAACCCCACGCCCGGCACGATCTGGCCGTCGATGAAACGCACACCCTGTATGTCGACGAAAGCGGTTCACCGGAAGGTTTGCCGGTGGTGTTCATCCACGGCGGCCCCGGCGCCGGGTGCGATGCCCAGAGCCGCCGGTACTTCGATCCGAACCTGTACCGCATCGTGACCTTCGACCAGCGCGGTTGCGGTCGCTCCACGCCCCACGCCAGTCTTGAAAACAACACCACCTGGGATCTGGTCGCCGACCTTGAGCGAATTCGCAAACACCTGGGCATCGATAAATGGGTGCTGTTCGGCGGTTCCTGGGGCTCGACGCTGGCGCTGGCTTACGCGCAAACCCATCCGGAGCGTGTACACGGTCTGATTCTGCGCGGGATTTTTCTCTGTCGTCCGCAGGAAATCGAATGGTTCTACCAGTGTGGCGCCAGCCGTCTGTTCCCCGATTACTGGCAGGACTACGTCGCACCCATTCCGCTGGACGAGCGCGACGACCTGCTCAGCGCTTTCCACAAGCGCCTGACCGGCAACGATCAGATCGCCCAGATGCACGCGGCCAAGGCCTGGTCCACCTGGGAAGGCCGGACCGCGACTTTGCGTCCGAACCCGCTGGTGGTCGATCGCTTCTCTGAGCCTCAGCGCGCGTTATCCATCGCACGCATCGAATGCCACTACTTCACCAACAATGCCTTCCTTGAGCCGAACCAGCTGATTCGCGACATGGGCAAGATCGCCCATTTGCCAGGCGTGATCGTCCACGGTCGATATGACGTGATCTGTCCGCTGGACAATGCCTGGGAACTGCATCAGGCCTGGCCGAACAGCGAACTCCAGGTGATCCGCGATGCGGGCCACGCCGCGTCCGAACCGGGCATCACCGATGCGCTGGTACGTGCCGCCGGACAGATGGCTCGCCGCTTGCTTGACCTGCCGCCCGAAGAAGCATGAAGGGCCTGCTGCAACGCGTGCGTGGCGCGCGTGTCGAGGTAGCGGGGGAGGTGGTGGGAGCGGTGGATCAGGGGTTGTTGGTGCTGGTGGCGGTCGAACCCGAGGATACTCGTGCCAGCGCCGACAAACTTCTGCATAAACTGCTTAACTATCGAGTATTCAGTGACGCCGAGGGCAAGATGAATCTGTCGTTGGCGGATGTAAGCGGCGGGTTGCTGCTGGTCTCGCAGTTCACCCTGGCCGCTGATACCAAGAGCGGGTTGCGCCCGAGTTTTTCGACCGCGGCCCCTCCGGCCCTGGGCGAGGAACTTTTCGACTATCTATTAAGCAAAGCGAAACAGGTGCATGGCACTGTGGCATCAGGTAGATTCGGCGCGGATATGCAGGTGCACCTGGTCAACGATGGCCCGGTCACCTTCCTGTTACAGACGTGAAAGCCCTTGAAACATGTTTTTCAGGGCTTTTCGACTGAAAACAGGGGTTTTTCGCGATAAATACTTTGTTACCCCTGATGCGTTGTAACGCGGCCTACTAGATAATCGCGCGCTACGGGGATCAGCGTTCGTTGGTCCATTTTGACTTAGGTAGAGACTTGTCCGTGACCTGTTGGGGAATCATTTAGCCCCATGGGAGTCGGAACAATGCTCGCCAACCTGGCATATAGATAGCTGGCCGTTGGTTTTTTGATCTGTTTTCGGCGAGGGTTGCTCGTGATTGTTAGTCCCTGTAATGCACCAAATATGACTGCCAAACGGTTCCGAAGCGCTCTGGTAGCGGGCTCTGCACTGCTCTGCCTGCTCAGCGCCGGCCAGCTTTGGGCATTCAATCTGGAGGATGTATCGGTCAAGGCGAAAGAGCTGGCCGGACAAAAATACGAAGCCCCGCGCAGTAACCTGCCGAACGAATTCCGCGAAATGAAATTCGCGGACTATCAAAAAATTCGTTTCCGCACTGAAAAAGCCGAATGGGCCGATCAGAAAACCCCGTTCAAGCTTTCGTTCTATCACCAGGGCATGCACTTCGATACGCCGGTGAAAATTAACGAAATCACGGCCAACACCGTCGAAGAGATCAAATACGACCCGAGTCGTTTCGATTTCGGCGATGTGAAGTTCGATCCTAAAGCCACCGAGCAACTGGGTTATGCCGGTTTCCGCGTGCTTTACCCGATCAACAAGGCCGACAAGCAAGACGAAATCATGACCATGCTCGGCGCGAGCTACTTCCGCGTTGTCGGCAAGGGTCACACCTATGGCTTGTCCGCGCGCGGCATGGCCATCGATACCGCCTTGCCGTCCGGCGAAGAATTCCCGCGTTTCACCGAATTCTGGATTCAACAGCCGAAACCGGGTGACAAGCACCTGGTGATCTTCGCGCTGCTGGATTCGCCACGCGCCACCGGTGCTTACCGTCTGACCCTGCGTCCAGGCAGCGACACTATTGTCGACGTCAAGGCCCGCATGTTCCTGCGTGACAAGGTCACCAAGCTCGGCGTTGCGCCGCTGACCAGCATGTTCCTGTTCGGCGCCAACCAGCCGTCGAAAGTGCTGAACTACCGTCGTGAACTGCACGACTCCAGCGGTCTGTCGATCCATGCCGGCAACGGCGAGTGGATCTGGCGTCCACTGAACAATCCAAAACACCTGGCCGTGAGCAACTTCTCGATCGAGAACCCGCGTGGTTTCGGCTTGCTGCAACGTGGCCGCGACTTCAGCCACTACGAAGACCTCGACGACCGCTACGACAAGCGCCCAAGTGCCTGGATCGAACCAAAAGGCGATTGGGGCAAGGGCTCCGTCGATCTGGTAGAGATTCCGACTGCCGACGAAACCAACGACAATATCGTTGCCTTCTGGAGCCCGGAAAAACTGCCTGAGCCTGGCCAGCCGCTGGACGTCGCTTATCGCATGCACTGGACCATCGACGAAGCCGCTCTTCACGCACCGGACAGCGCCTGGGTCCAGCAGACCCTGCGTTCCACGGGTGACGTGAAACAGTCCAACCTGATCCGTCAGCCGGATGGCAGCGTTGCCTATCTGGTGGACTTCGAAGGTCCGTCCCTGGCAGCACTGCCGGAAACCGCGGACGTTCGCAGCCAGGTCAGCGTTGGCGACAATGCCGAGCTGGTCGAGAACAGCGTGCGTTACAACCCTGAAACCAAGGGCTGGCGCTTGACCCTGCGGATGAAAATCAAGGATCCGGGCAAGCCTACCGAGATGCGTGCGGCACTGGTCGAGAACATCGTACCGGGTGACCTCTCCAAGAACTCGCTGCCAGTCTCCAACTCTTCGGTTGCCAAGGCCGACAAAGTGGCCGCCAAGCAACAAGAGAAGGCGGACAAGGAAGCCAAGGACGCCAAGCAAGCCGAAGCCAAGCAGGCTGACGCCAAGCCAGTTGCCGATACCAAGGACAAGGACAAGGACAACAAAGACGCCAAGCAGCCTGTTGCTGCGGACGCGGCCCCAGCCACACCGGAATCGGTCTCGACTGAAGAAGTCCTGACCGAGACCTGGAGCTACCAGTTGCCTGCCGATGAGTAATTCTCAAGTACAGCCAGAGACTCTTGCCGAGTATCTGGCGCATTTACCGATGACCGACCAGCAGCGCGCGGAACTCGCGGGCTGCCAGTCCTTCAGCGAACTGCACCAACGTCTGTCGTCTTCGACATTTGACGCACCGGCCGAGGCTGCTCAAGCCTCGGTGGGCCGTCGCCTGACCCTGAACACCGCTGAAGAGCTGGAAGAAGCGGAAATGCTGGCGGTCGACGCCAGTGGTCGGGTGTGCCTCAAGGCCACTCCGCCGATCCGTCGAACCAAAGTCGTGCCGGAGCCGTGGCGCACCAATATTCTGGTGCGTGGCTGGCGTCGTCTGACCGGTCGCACCAATCCGCCGGCCCCGCCGAAGGACGAGAACGTGCTGCCGGCGGCTCGCTGGCGCACGGTCGGTTCCATTCGGCGTTACATCCTGCTGGTCCTGATGCTCGGTCAGACCATCGTCGCCGGCTGGTACATGAAAGGCATCATGCCGTATCAGGGCTGGTCGTTCGTCGACCTGAACGAAGTCCTGCATCAACCGATCCTGAAAACCGTCACGCAAGTGCTGCCGTATGCGCTGCAAACCAGCATCCTGATTCTGTTCGGGATTCTGTTCTGCTGGGTCTCGGCCGGTTTCTGGACCGCGCTAATGGGCTTCCTTGAGTTGCTCACCGGGCACGACAAATACCGCATCTCCGGTAAAAGTGCTGGCAACGAGCCGATCGCCAAGGACGCGCGCACCGCACTGGTGATGCCGATCTGCAACGAAGACGTGCCGCGGGTGTTTGCCGGTTTGCGGGCGACTTTCGAGTCGGTTGCAGCCACGGGTGACCTGGATCGCTTCGACTTCTTCGTCCTCAGCGACAGTAACGACGCAGACATTTGCGTAGCCGAGCAACAGGCCTGGCTGGACGTCTGCCGTGAAGCCAAGGGTTTCGGCAAGATTTTCTATCGCCGTCGTCGCCGTCGTGTGAAACGTAAAAGCGGCAACCTCGACGACTTCTGTCGTCGCTGGGGCGGTGATTACAAGTACATGGTCGTGCTCGACGCGGACTCCGTGATGAGTGGTGACTGCCTGACCAGTCTGGTGCGCTTGATGGAAGCCACGCCGGACGCCGGGATCATCCAGACCGCGCCGCGTGCCTCGGGCATGGACACCCTTTATGCGCGTATGCAGCAGTTTGCGACCCGTGTATACGGTCCGCTGTTTACCGCCGGCCTGCACTTCTGGCAGTTGGGTGAATCCCACTACTGGGGCCACAACGCGATCATCCGCATGAAGCCGTTCATCGAGCACTGCGCCCTGGCGCCGTTGCCGGGTAAAGGTGCTTTTGCCGGTGCGATTCTGTCTCACGACTTCGTCGAAGCGGCGCTGATGCGCCGTGCCGGCTGGGGCGTGTGGATTGCCTACGATTTGCCGGGCAGCTACGAAGAACTGCCGCCGAACCTGCTGGACGAACTCAAGCGTGACCGTCGCTGGTGCCACGGTAACCTGATGAACTTCCGCCTGTTCCTGGTCAAGGGCATGCACCCGGTTCACCGTGCGGTGTTCCTGACCGGCGTGATGTCTTACCTGTCGGCGCCGTTGTGGTTCTTCTTCCTGGTGTTGTCGACGGCGCTGCTGGCGGTCAACACCTTGATGGAACCGCAGTACTTCCTTGAGCCGCGCCAGCTCTATCCGCTGTGGCCGCAATGGCACCCGGACAAGGCGATTGCGCTGTTCTCGACGACGATCGTGCTGTTGTTCCTGCCGAAGCTGTTGAGCATCATCCTGATCTGGGCCAAGGGCGCGAAAGAGTTCGGTGGCAAGTTCAAGGTGACCTTGTCGATGCTGCTGGAGATGCTGTTCTCCATGTTGCTGGCGCCGGTGCGGATGATTTTCCACACCCGTTTCGTACTCGCCGCGTTCCTCGGCTGGGCCGCGACCTGGAACTCGCCACAACGTGATGACGACTCCACGCCATGGAGCGAAGCGGTCAAGCGCCACGGTCCGCAAACCCTGCTGGGCTTCTTCTGGGCCCTGCTGGTGGTCTGGCTGAACCCGAGCTTCCTGTGGTGGCTGGTGCCGATCGTCGGTTCGTTGATGCTGTCGATCCCGGTGTCGGTGATCTCCAGCCGTGTCGGTCTGGGGCTCAAGTCCCGTGACGAGAGCCTGTTCCTGATCCCTGAGGAATACAATCCGCCACAGGCGCTGCTGGCAACCGATCAGTACACCCACGAAAACCGTTGGCATGCACTGAACGACGGTTTCATCCGTGCGGTGGTCGATCCGCAGCAGAACGCCTTGGCGTGCTCGCTGGCGACCTCGCGTCACGGTCAGGCCGAGCCGATCGAATGGTTGCGCATCGAGCGGGTACGTCACGCCTTGAAAGTCGGGCCTGACGGCCTGAACAACAATGAGCGTGTGCAACTGCTGAGCGACCCGGTGGCACTGGCTCGCTTGCACGAGCAGATCTGGAATGAAGGCCATCCCGAGTGGCTGGCAGCCTGGCGCAAATCGGTGAAAGCCGATCCCCATGCGCCGCTACTACCGCTTAAACCACTGAGTGCGCAGCCTCAGTTGGCGTAACAAACAGCCCCGCTAACCAGCGGGGCTTTTTTTTGCCTGAACGTTGCCAAACCCTTGTGCAAACAAACGAGTACGTTAGCATCCGTCCCCGAATGGGTGCGCCCGGACAATTTTCTGTTCGTATCTGCCGGTTTCCTAAAGGAAATCTGCCGTTTGCGCGCCTCACAACGCAATGGTTTTGGGGACTTGATGATGAAGAAGTATCTGTCGATGCTGCTGGTCGGCGTCACGGCATTGGTTGCAGTCAACGCGGCGCAGGCCGGTGCCATTGATGACGCGGTCAAGCGCGGCACGCTGAAAGTCGGCATGGACCCGACCTACATGCCGTTCGAAATGACCAACAAGCGCGGCGAGATCATCGGTTTCGAAGTCGACATCCTCAAAGCCATGACCAAGGCGATGGGCGTCAAACTGGAATTGGTATCCACCGGTTATGACGGCATCATCCCGGCCCTGCTGACCGACAAGTTCGACATGATCGGCAGCGGCATGACCCTGACCCAGGAACGCAACCTGCGCCTGAACTTCAGCGAACCGTTCATCGTGGTCGGCCAGACCCTGCTGATCCGCAAGGAGCTGGAAGGCACCATCAAGTCCTATAAAGACCTGAACACCGCCGACTACCGCATCACCTCCAAGCTCGGCACCACCGGTGAGATGGTCGCCAAGAAGCTGATCTCCAAAGCCAAGTACCACGGCTACGACAACGAGCAGGAGGCCGTGCTCGACGTGGTCAACGGCAAGGCCGACGCCTTCATCTACGACGCGCCGTACAACGTCGTGGCCGTGAACAAGGTCGGCGCCGGCAAACTGGTGTTCCTTGACAAGCCGTTCACCTACGAGCCGCTGGCTTTCGGTCTGAAGAAGGGTGATTACGACAGCATCAACTTCATCAACAACTTCCTGCACCAGATTCACGAAGACGGCACCTACGATCGCATCCATGACAAGTGGTTCAAAGACACTGCCTGGCAGAAGGACATGGAGTAACTCGGTCAGATAAACCGAGTCGCGCCCAATCGCCAGCAGGCTGGCTCCCACAATGAAATGCATTCCCCTGTGGGAGCCAGCCTGCTGGCGATGACGGCCTCCAAGGCAACACAAATCCCGGAACCTGCAATGAAACAGAAAAAAGCCCAATGGCCCTGGCACGTCTTGACCGTGCTCGTGCTGATCGGCCTGGCCGGCGCGTTGTATTACGCCACCTCGCTGATGTCCTACGAATGGCGCTGGAACCGCGTGCCGCAATACTTCGCCTACCACGCCGAAGAGTCCCAGCGCGCCGCCGACATCTCCACTGTCAGCGAACTGGTGCGCAAGGGCGATAAAGCCGAAGTCACCCTGCGCAATGACGCAGGCGACGAGCAACACGTGACCGTAGACGACAACAGCCTGCAAGTCGCCCGGGGCGATGACGTCGCGGAGGGCGACGTGATCGGCGTGACTCGCCATTGGGCCGCCGGACCGCTGATGTGGGGCCTGTGGACCACCTTGTGGTTGTCCGTGGTGTCTGGCGTGCTTGGCCTGCTGATCGGCCTCGCCACGGGCTTGTGCCGTCTGTCGAACAACCCGACTTTGCGCGATCTCTCGACCATTTACGTCGAACTGGTGCGCGGCACGCCGTTGCTGGTGCAGATCTTCATTTTCTACTTCTTCATCGGCACCGTGATGAACCTGTCCCGGGAGTTCGCCGGGATCGCCGCACTGTCGCTGTTCACCGGTGCCTATGTCGCTGAGATCATCCGTTCCGGCGTGCAGTCCATCGCCCGTGGCCAGAACGAAGCCGCCCGTTCTCTGGGCTTGAGCGCTGGCCAGTCGATGCGCCATGTCGTGCTGCCGCAAGCCTTGAAGCGCGTGCTGCCGCCGCTGGCCGGGCAGTTCATCAGTCTGGTCAAGGACACTTCACTGGTGTCGGTGATCGCGATTACCGAACTGCTCAAAAGCGGCCGTGAAGTCATCACCACCTCGTTCTCGCCGTTCGAAATCCTGTTCTGCGTGGCCGGGCTGTACCTGTTGATCAACCTGCCGCTGTCGAAAATCGCCAGCCGGCTTGAGCGGAGGCTCGCGCAAAGTGATTGAAGTCCGCGATCTGGTAAAAGTCTTCGACACCCGTGGCCAGGTGGTTCGCGCGGTGGATAACGTCACCACGCACGTGGCCAAGGGCGAAGTGCTGGTGGTGATCGGCCCGTCCGGTTCCGGCAAGTCCACTTTCCTGCGCTGCCTCAACGGCCTGGAAGAGTTTGACTCGGGTTCGGTGAGCATCGACGGCCTGCAACTGGCCGATCCGAAAACCGACGTGAACGCCTACCGCCGCGAAGTCGGCATGGTGTTCCAGCATTTCAATCTGTTCCCGCACATGACCGTGCTGGAAAACCTCTGCCTGGCCCAGAAAGTCGTGCGCAAACGCGGTAAGAAGGAGCGCGAGGCCAAGGCCTTGGCGTTGCTGGAAAAGGTCGGCATTGCGCAGAAGGCCAACGAGTTTCCATCGCGCCTGTCCGGCGGTCAGCAACAGCGCGTTGCCATCGCCCGGGCGTTGGCGATGGAGCCAAAGGTCATGCTGTTCGATGAGCCGACTTCGGCGCTTGATCCGGAAATGGTCGGCGAAGTGCTGGACGTGATGAAAACCCTGGCCGTGGAAGGCATGACCATGGTCTGCGTCACCCACGAAATGGGCTTTGCGCGGGAAGTGGCGGATCGGGTGCTGTTCTTCGATCACGGTAAATTGCTGGAAGATGCCTCACCGGCGGAGTTCTTCGATGCACCGAAGGATCCGCGGGCGCAGGCTTTCTTGCGGCAGGTCCTCTGACAGTAGCGCCTTGCGGGCCGCTAATCGCTAGCAGGCTAGCTCCCACAGTGGATTTGTGGTGTTCACACCAAACCCTGTGGGAGCCAGCCTGCTGGCGATAGCATCACCTCGGTCCCAAGCGAACCGAGGTATTTACATCGCCTTATACCTTGAACCGCCCCACCAGCATCTGCAGATGCGTCCCCAACCGCGCCAGCTCTACGCTGGAGGCCGCCGTCTCTTCACTGGCTGCCGAGGTCTGGTCCGACACGTCGCGCACGTTCAGCACGCTACGGTTGATCTCCTCGGCCACGGCGGTTTGCTGCTCGGCCGCGGCGGCGATCTGCTGATTCATCGATTGAATCGCCGACACCGTGCGGGTGATGCTTTCCAGTGAGCTGCCGGCGCGGCGGGTCAGTTCGACGCTGCTGTCGGTCAGGCTGCGGCTGTTGTCCATGATGGTCGCGACCTGCTGGGTGCCGGTTTGCAGGCCGACGATCAGCTCTTCGATTTCCTCGGTGGACTTCTGGGTGCGCTGGGCCAGGCTGCGGACTTCATCGGCGACCACCGCGAAACCGCGACCCGCTTCACCGGCACGGGCGGCTTCGATCGCCGCGTTGAGCGCCAACAGGTTGGTTTGCTGGGCGACGGATTTGATCACGTCGAGCACGCTGCCGATCTTGTCGCTTTCGCGTTTCAGATCGCCCATGGCCGCTGTGGAGTTGCCGACTTCAAGGGCCAGGCGCTCGATCTGGGCGATGGCTTCGCCGACCACTTTGTCGCCCTCGCGGGCTTGTTGGTCGGCGGCGACGGCCGCTTCGGAGGCTTCTTCGGCGTTACGCGCGACTTCCTGCACGGTGGCGGTCATTTCGTTCATCGCGGTGGCCACCTGGTCGGTCTCGACCTTCTGGCTATTGACCCCGGCACTGGTCTGTTCGGTGACGGCGGACAGCTCTTCCGCAGCATTGGCGATTTGCGTAACGCCATCGCTGATGCCGCCGATCAGTTCGCGCAGGCCCAGGGTCATGCTCTGCATGGCGCGCTGGAGCTGGCCCAATTCGTCGCGACGCTCGGAAACGAGGTTTTGCGTCAGATCGCCAGCGGCCACGCGCTCGGCGACTTTGAGGGTCTGGTTCAGCGGAATCACGATCTGGCGAGTGATCGCCCATGCCGCCAGCAAACCAAACGCCAGGGCCAGAACGGTGGCCATCAGCAACAGGTTCTTGGCGTGCGCGGCGTCGGTGTCACGGACGATGGTTTGCGACACGGTGAGTTTTTTGCTGACGTTGAGCAGGATCTCGCCTTGCTCGGCCATGCGCTTGAGGGAGGCGGCGCTGGCAACCTGCGAGTCGCGGAACTGGCTGATAGCGGCACGGTAGGCTTTAAGCGAATCACTGGCCTGTTGCAGGTTGGCGATGTGCTGCTCAGGCAGTTTCGATGGCAGGCTTTCTAGATTTTTCAGGGCGTTATCGATGGCGTCCAGCGCAGGCTGTTCGGCCTCGGTCTTGCCGCTGTAGGTGTAGCCGCGAACTTGGAAGCGGGCCTGCTGAATCAGTTTGCTCAGGTCGATCACGCTGTTGAAGTCGGCGACGCTCTCGCCTTGCAGCATGGATTTTTCGACCTCGGCGACGCGGGCTACCGCATTGTCGGCGGTCGCGCCCAGCTTGCTGCGGGCGTCTTCGCGGTTGGCGCCGGCCTGGGTCATCGCGATGAAGGCTTGCTTGTACTGACTGACGGCAGCCAGTTGCTGATCGATCATCGTCACGTCGGAAGGCTGTTCGATCAATTTACGCGCGGTTTGCAAACCGGCGTCGAGTTGGCTCAGCAGGTCGTTGACGGCGGCCGGGCCTTGTTCACCTCGGCGCATGTCGTAATCCATGCGGGCCAGGCGCAGGTCTTTGGTCAGGTCATTGAGGCTGGCGATGAACCCGAGCTTGTCGCCACGGCTCATCACGCCGGTCAGGCCGGTCCAGCCGGTGAAGGTGATCAGCAACGTGAGCAGCAGCACCAGACCGAAGCCGATCCCCAATTTGCGATTGACGCTTACATTTCCCAGACTCTCGGCTAGCCAACGGTACATGCTGCTACTCCCTCGGACCACACATTGGTTTTATGGGGGCTGTATCGGCAGGCGGCCGGGAATCTGTAGGTGCAACGCGGTATTCGGGCGAGTCAACACCTGTGGTGTGGTAATGCTGTTCATCTAAGACAATTTTCAGTCAGCAAGAATCTGTGGCGAGGGGATTTATCCCCGTTCGGCTGCGAAGCAGTCGTATATCCGGACTACTTTGTTTATCTGGAAAGACGCTGGGGCCGCTTCGCTGCCCAACGGGGATAAATCCCCTCGCCACAGGGACCATGTTTGAACTTAGAAAAGCCGGGCGAGCAGCGCGGTGACGGCGGTTTCGACGCGCAGGATGCGCTCGCCGAGTTGTACCGGTTGCAGGCCGGACTTGGCCAGCAGGTCGATTTCGTAAGGGATCCAGCCGCCTTCAGGGCCGATGGCCAGGGTTACCGGCTCGTCCAGGCCGCGGGGGCAGGGCGGGTAGTTGCCGGGGTGACCCACCAGGCCAAGGGTGCCTTCGGATATGGCCGGCAGACGATCTTCGACGAAGGGTTTGAAGCGCTTCTCGATGACGATTTCCGGCAGCACGCTGTCCCGCGCCTGTTCCAATCCGAGGATCAATTGCTCACGAATCGCCTCCGGCTCCAGAAACGGCGTTTGCCAGAAGCTCTTCTCGACGCGATAGCTGTTCACCAGGATGATTCGCGGCACACCCATGGCGGCCACGGTCTGGAACACCCGACGGAGCATTTTGGGGCGCGGAAGGGCCAATACCAGGGTCAGTGGCAGCTTGGCCGGTGGCGGCTGGTCGAGGGAGACGCGTAGTTCGGCTTCATCGGCGTCCAGACGCAACACTTCGGCCGAGCCCATCAGCCCGCCGATACGTCCGACGCGCATGCTGTCACCCACTTCGCAACGATGGACTTCCTGCATGTGCGTCAACCGGCGATCGCGCAGGATCACCCGGTCGGCCGCAATGAAGTCGGCCTCTTCGAGGAGCAGCAGGTTCACGGCTGGGTCGCTGGCGGCTGGTCGTTGTGATCGTCGACCGGCTGGTCGTCCGGATGCTCGCCGCGCTTGCTGATCAGGCCGCCAAACAGGATGCCGATCTCGAACAGCAGCCACATTGGTACAGCCAACAGCGTCTGCGAAAAGATGTCCGGCGGCGTCAGGATCATGCCGACCACGAAGCAGCCGATGATCACGTACGGGCGGATTTTCTTCAGGTATTTGACGTCGACCACACCGATCCACACCAGCAGCACCACGGCCACCGGGATCTCGAACGCCACGCCGAAGGCGAAGAACAGCGTCATGACGAAATCGAGGTAGCTGCTGATGTCGGTCATCATTTCCACGCCGGCCGGGGTGGCGGCGGCGAAGAATTTGAAGATCAACGGGAACACCAGGTAATAGGCGAACGCCATACCGGCATAGAACAGCATGATGCTGGACACCAACAACGGCACGGCGATGCGCTTCTCATGCTTGTACAGGCCCGGCGCGATGAAGCCCCAGATCTGATGCAGGATCACCGGAATCGCCAGGAACAGCGACACCATCATGGTCAGCTTCAGTGGTGTCAGGAACGGCGACGACACGTCGGTGGCGATCATCGTCGCACCGACCGGCAGGTATTGGCGCAGCGGCGTCGAGACGAAGGTGTAGATCTGCTGGGTGAAGGCGAACAACCCGGCGAAGATGATGAAGATCGCCGCTACGCAACGCAGCAGGCGGGTACGCAACTCGGTGAGGTGCGAAACCAGCGGCATGTGCTGGTCGTTTTCAGGAAGATCGCTCATGGGGCTCGCGGCGGCAGTGTTGGGTCATGAGGGGCCGGCGCAACAGGCGCAGCCGCAGGCGTGGCAGGTTCAAGCGGTGGCGTTGCAACAACGGGGGCAGGTTCTACAGCTGCTGTGACAGGCGCAGGCTCGGAGGCAGGTGCATGAATCGTCTGCTCCGCCACGGGCTCAACCGGTTGGACCGGTGTGGCTTCCTGCTGGGTCGGCGTGAAGATCTTCCGCGCCTCCTGCTCCAGCGACAGAATGTGCTCGTTGTGCAGTTGCCGACGAATCTCGTCGGCACCGATTTCACGTTCAACTTCCTGTTTGATCGCGTTGAAGCTGCGCTTCAGACGACCGACCCACAGGCCGGCGGTGCGCGCAGCACCCGGCAGACGCTCGGGACCCAGCACCAGCAGGGCGATGAGGCCGACGAGCAGCAGTTCAGAGAAGCTGATACCAAACATTAGTCAGTGCTCACACGTCTTTGCGGATCGGCTCTTCGACTTTTTGCGCCTGCACGTCGATGGTGTGCGGCTGGTTCACGGACTGCGTGGTCTGTGGCTGAACCGGTGGCACCGGTTGGGCCGGAGTAACAGTCGGATCGGCCGGTTTTTCGTCGTCGTTCATGGCTTTCTTGAAGCCCTTGATCGACTCGCCCACGTCAGTGCCGAGGTTTTTCAGTTTTTTGGTGCCGAACACCAAAACGACAACAACCAGGATGACGATCCAGTGTTTCCAGTCAAAAATGCCCATCTTGCTGCTCCTCTCTAATAGTTGTTCAGGCGGACGGGCGCGAGGCTTTCTCGGCGTGTCCGGACAGACCGAAACGACGGTCCAGTTCATCGAGTACAGCCTGTGGATGCTGCCCCAGTTGGGCGAGCATGACCATGCTGTGGAACCACAAATCGGCGGTCTCGTAGATCACATCGCTGCAGTCACCGCTGATGGCGGCGTCCTTGGCGGCAATGATGGTTTCGACCGACTCTTCGCCGACTTTTTCCAGAATCTTGTTCAAGCCTTTGTGGTACAGGCTGGCGACATACGAGCTGTCGGCGGCGGCGCCTTTGCGCTCTTCCAGCACCTCGGCCAGACGGGTCAGGGTGTCACTCATGGGTGTGTCCTGCGGAATAAATGGCGTGCGGGTCTTTGAGCACCGGGTCGACGGTTTTCCAGTCGCCGTTCTCGAAGACGCGATAGAAGCAGCTCTGGCGGCCGGTATGGCAGGCGATGTCGCCGATCTGCTCGACCATCAGAATGATCACGTCGGCGTCACAGTCCAGGCGCATCTCATGCAGCGTTTGCACATGGCCGGACTCTTCGCCCTTGCGCCACAGCTTGCCACGGGAACGTGACCAGTAAATGGCACGGTTTTCGGCCGCGCTCAGTTCCAGTGCTTCGCGGTTCATCCAGGCCATCATCAGGACGCGCCCGGTCTTGTGATCCTGGGCAATCGCCGGCACCAGGCCGTCGGCGTCCCACTTGATCTCGTCCAGCCAGTTTTTCATCTTCGACTCCGACAGCGGGTTCCACACTTCATGAGCAGAACCCAAGCGTTGAAACAGTGTGCCAGCGTGCGGTGGCTCTGGCTATCGGCGAACGACCAGATACAAACCGACGGCCACCATGAGGCCGGCCGGCCAGTGGCCCAGTTCGTTCAACGGCCCACCCGCCGCGAGTATGGTGCCGCCGGCCAGGTGCGCACAGCCGAGCAGTCGCAGGAACCAGTCGTCCTTGCGCTTGTGCCACGGTGGTGGCGGGTCGTTGGCGTGGGGTTGGGACATGCGCTCAAGCAGGTCGCGGGCCATGTTGGTCAGGTGCGGAATCTGTTCGAACTGGCTCTGCACGTTGCCGAGCAAGGCTTTGGGGCTGACGCGCTCGCGCATCCAGCGTTCGAGGAACGGCTGCGCGGTGTTCCACAAATCCAGATCCGGGTACAGCTGACGGCCCAGGCCTTCGATGTTCAACAGGGTTTTTTGCAGCAGCACGAGTTGCGGTTGCACTTCCATGTTGAAGCGTCGAGCGGTCTGGAACAGGCGCATCAGCACCTGACCGAATGAAATATCTTTTAATGGTTTTTCGAAGATCGGTTCGCACACCGTACGGATCGCTGCTTCGAATTCGTTGAGTTTGGTTTCCGCCGGTACCCAGCCCGAATCGATGTGCAATTGCGCCACACGCCGGTAATCGCGCTTGAAGAACGCGAACAGGTTACGCGCCAGGTAATCCTGGTCTTCCGGGGTCAGGCTGCCGACGATGCCGCAGTCGATTGCAATGTACTGCGGGCTCCACGGATTTACGGTGCTGACAAAGATGTTGCCCGGGTGCATGTCGGCGTGGAAAAAGCTGTCGCGAAACACCTGGGTGAAGAAGATTTCCACACCGCGTTCGGCGAGCATTTTCATGTCGGTGCGCTGGTCGGCCAAGGTCGCCAGATCGGTCACCTGAACCCCGTAGATGCGCTCCATCACCAGCACTTTTGGCCGGCACCAGTCCCAATAGACTTGCGGCACATACAGCAGCGGTGACCCGTCGAAGTTGCGCTTCAATTGGCTGGCGTTGGCCGCTTCGCGCAGCAGGTCGAGTTCGTCATAGATGGTTTTTTCGTAGTCCAGGACCACGTCCACCGGGTGCAGCAGGCGCGCGTCGGCCGAGAGCTTTTCGGCGGCGCGGGCGAGGATGAACAGCCACGCCAGGTCCTGGGCGATGATCGGTTTCAAGCCCGGGCGGATGACTTTGACGACGACTTCTTCGCCGGTTTTCAGCTGCGCGGCATGCACCTGCGCTACTGAGGCCGAGGCCAGCGGTTCAACGTCGAAGCGGCTGAAGACCTCACTGATCTTCTTGCCGAGCTGCTCTTCGATCAGGTTGACCGACACTTGCGAATCAAACGGCGGCACCCGGTCCTGCAGCTTCATCAGCTCATCGGCGATGTCTTCAGGCAGCAGGTCGCGGCGCGTCGAAAGGATCTGCCCGAACTTGATGAAAATCGGCCCAAGGTCCTGCAACGCCAGGCGCAAGCGTGCGCCACGGCTCAGGTCCAGCGTCTTGCGCGGGAACCAGCGCCACGGCAACGCATAGCGCAGCGCCAGCAGAAACCAGGGCAGCGGCAGGGCGAACAACAGGTCATCGAGGCGGTAGCGAATCACAACGCGCTGGATGCGCAACAAACGGCGGACGGCAAGCAGCTTCATGCGTTATCGCTTGGGTCGAGGGATCGGGAAAGGCGCTCGAAACGCGCCTCGAGACGTTCCAGATCGAGCTTGATCTGGTCCAGTTCACTGAAACGGGCTTCGGCTTCGCGCTGACCGACGAGGGTGCGCGATTCTTCGGCCAGGTATTCGCCCATATTCTGATTCAGGCTGGCGAAGCCTTGCTGATACCAGCGTGCGCGACTGCGCAGGTGGCCGCTGACCAGTTGCGTGGCCACAGGCCCCAGCCAGCGCGAGAGTTCGTACTCCCAGTCCAGCTCAAGGTCCTGAAGGACCGCCGCCAGTTCCAGCAGTACGCCGCTGTCACCGTCAAGCTCGACTTCCGGGCCATGCAGCACCGAAGTCTTGTCCTTGCTCATCGCCAGTTTCAACAGGCTTGAAGCCGGTGCGCGCAAGGTGCAATCGGCGCCGGTTTCCCAGTGGGAGGCGAGCATCAGGCCTTCGTCGCTGGGCAAAATGAACAGTTGCAGCGCCGGGCTGCGGCAATCGACGGCAATCACTCTACCGCTCAAATGCGCCAGCCGCGGCAGCGCCGTACTGTCGAGACGCAGCACCCGGTTCAGACCGAGTTCAACGCTGGCGAGCAGGCCGGCCAGCAGCATCAGGGTTTGATGCCGCGGTGCAGGGCGACGATACCTGCGGTCATGTTGTGGTAAGTCACGCGGTCGAAGCCGGCTTCGACCATCATCGACTTCAGGGTTTCCTGATTCGGGTGCATGCGGATCGATTCGGCCAGATAGCGATAGCTTTCCGAGTCGTTGGTAATCAACTTGCCCATCAGCGGCATGAAGGCGAACGAGTAAGCGTCGTAGGCTTTGGACATCAGCGCGTTGGTCGGTTTGGAGAATTCCAGCACCAGCAAACGGCCGCCTGGCTTGAGTACGCGCAGCATCGAGCGCAGGGCGTCTTCTTTATGCGTCACGTTGCGCAGACCGAAGGCGATGGTCACGCAGTCGAAATGGTTGTCCGGGAACGGCAGCTTTTCAGCGTCGGCCTGAACGAATTCGACGTTGCCGGCCACACCCAGGTCCAGCAGGCGGTCACGACCGACCTTGAGCATGGATTCGTTGATGTCGGCCAACACCACCTGGCCGGTCGGACCCACGAGGTGCGAGAATTTCTTGGTCAGGTCGCCCGTGCCGCCAGCGATGTCCAGCACGCGGTTACCGGTGCGAACGCCCGACAGCTCGATCGCGAAACGCTTCCACAGGCGGTGCATGCCGCCCGACAGGAGGTCGTTCATCAAGTCGTACTTGGCCGCTACCGAGTGAAAAACCTCAGCGACTTTTTCCGCTTTCTGGCTTTCCGGAACGTTTTTGAAGCCGAAGTGAGTGGTGGGTTCGGCATCGCTGCCTTTGCGCTGATCAGTCATATCGCTGTCACCAAAAGAGAATGCGGGACATTCTAATCCCGGTGGCCTGCTTTGTCTTGGCAAGGCTGCAGGTAAGATAGGCAACCACCGGGACGTTTTGCCGCAGCAGCGGTCAAGATGCTTCAGGAAAGCATTCATAAAGCAGGAGTCATTCGATGGCCCGTATTAGTGTTGAACGTGCCCACGGCCTGGGCAAGGAAGCGGCCCGCGAGAAGGCCGACCAGTTGGCGCAGAAACTGTCCGATCAATATGGCCTGGAGCCGCAGTGGTCCGGCGATGTGCTGAACCTCAAGCGTTCCGGTGTTAAAGGCGCGGTGTATGTCGGTGAAGATTCGATCCGCGTCGATGTGGAGTTGGGCCTGATGATGTCGGCCATGAGCGGCATGATCAAATCGGAAATCGAAAAGGCTCTTGATAAGGCTCTGGTCTGATTTCGAATTGAGGCCCCTGTGGGAGCTAGCCTGCTAGCGATAGCGGTTCATCAGTCAACAACAATGTCGACGGATAAATCGCTATCGCTAGCAGGCTAGCTCCCACATTTGTTTTGTGGTGTGTCCGAAGTTTTATGTCAGTTGTTAGGGTGCCGTTTCTAATTTTTCTCCCTACTTTGTGCCTGAGCCCGACACTTTCGCGGGCAGTTCCTCAAACCTTCTGCGCGTGAGGTGCACCATGGCCAAAGTTATTCTGAAGAAAAAAATCGACGCATCGACCACTGCTCTGGGCGACGTCAAATCCTATGCCCGCAAGATCTGGCTGGCAGGCCTGGGGGCCTACACCAAGGTTGGCCAAGAGGGCAGCGAGTACTTTCAAGAGTTGATCAAGGCTGGTCAAACTGTTGAAACCAAAGGCAAAAAAGCAGTTGCCGAGAAACTTGAAGCGGCTAACTCAGAGATCGATGAAGCCAAGAGTGAAGTGAGCACTTTCAAAGCCAAGGTCGAAGTTCAACTCGACAAGGTCGAGAAGGCTTTTGACTCGCGTGTCGCAAGTGCCTTGAATCGTATCGGCATTCCGTCTAAACATGACGTTGAGACACTCTCTGCTAAGCTCGATGAGCTGACGGCATTGCTCGAACGCGTCGCGCGTAAATCTTAAGGAGAACGGGATGGCTGGTAAAAAGAACACCGAAAAAGAAGGCAGCTCGTGGATTGGGAAAGTCGAAGACTACTCCCGCAAGATCTGGCTGGCTGGTTTAGGCGTGTACTCGAAGATCGACACTGACGGCAGCAAACTCTTCGATACATTGGTTAAAGACGGCGAGAAAGCCGAGAAGCTGACCAAGAGCGCAGTCGGCAAGAAAGTCGATGACGTCAAGGATTCCGCTTCGTCGGCCAAGTCGCGCATCAGCGGCGTGAAAGATCGTGCGCTGGGCAAGTGGGATGAGCTGGAAGGGGCTTTCGACAAGCGCCTGAACAGCGCCATTTCGCGCCTGGGTGTGCCGAGCCGCAATGAAGTGAAAGCGCTGCACAGCAAGGTCGATACCCTGACCAAGCAAATCGAAAAACTCACTGGCGCCAAGGTGGCGCCTGTTGCGGCGAAAACTGCAGCGGCCAAACCTGCTGCTAAACCACTGGCCAAGGCTGCCGCTAAACCGGTCGCCAAAGCCGCGTCGAAAGTTGCGTCCGCAGCCAAGTCCGCTACCAAAACTGCCGCCGCTAAACCTGCTGCAGCCAAGGCAGCGGTCAAATCGGTCGCCGCCAAAGCCGCAGCAAAACCAGCGGCTAAAACAGCTGCCGCTAAACCGGCTGCTAAAACTGCAGCGGCCAAACCGGCAGCCAAGCCAGCGGCAAAACCTGCCGCAGCGAAGAAGCCAGCAGTGAAAAAACCGGCCGTTCCTAAAGCTGCCGCACCAAAACCAGCAGTGGCTGCCGCCAAACCGGCAACCTCGCCGACTCCGGCCAGCACCTCGAACTCTGCTGCCGCGCCGACCCCTGCTGTAACCCCGACTGCCGCGCCAGCTCCATCGACGCCAACCAGTCAGTCCTGATTTTCGGGGCTCAAGAAAACGCCCGGCCTGCAAAGGTCGGGCGTTTTTGTTTGTGCACGGATCTGCAAACACCGCAGCCCCTGTGGGAGCTAGCCTGCTAGCGATAGCGGTTCATCAGTCACAACAATGTCGACGGATAATCGCTATCGCTAGCAGGCTAGCTCCCACAGGGGGGCGGCGGTGTTCAGGGGTTACTCGTGTTCTTCCAGGTATTGCAGCGCCAGTTGCTCAGTCGCGACCTTGATCGGCGGCAGTAAATGCGGCGCCACCAGCATCATGATCTGATACACCACCAACCTCACTTCACCCTCGCGATCAAGAATCCGCTGATAGTCCAGCGAGAACAGCAGCGTCATGGTGATCTGCTCCACCAATTGCCCCAGCGCCTGCGTATCGCTGACCAACTGCCCCTGAGCCTTCAATCGCGCCAGCAATGAAGCCAGCGTGCGCTTCAGTGCATTGAGCAGGTTGCGGATTCCCTTGGCCAGTTTCGGCAAGCGCCCGGCCAGGTTCGACAGGTCCTGAAACAGAAACCGGTAGTGGGCCAGCCGCTCGACGATCAAGTGCAGGAACAGCCAGTAATCCTCCGGCGCCAATTCCACATCGGCCGGTGGATCAAGCAGTGGCGCAAGCTCGGCCTGGAAACGCTCGAACAATCCAAGAATCAGCGGTTCCTTGCCGTGGAAGTGGTAGTAGAGGTTGCCCGGGCTGATCCCCATTTCGTTGGCAACTTCCATGGTGGAAACGTTCGGTTCACCCTTCTGATTGAACAATTGCAGGGCACATTCGAGGATCCGGTCGCGGGTTTTCATCCAGTCTTCTTAATGGTCGAGTCATGCCACGGCAGACGTGTGCCGTGGTTCGTTATCAGTCAGCGCACACGAACGTAAGTGCCGGGTGCCGCCTCCAGCGGTGGATAGTTCTGGTTGCCGAGGGTCATGTGGGTTTCTTTTTGCGCACCCGAGCGTTCCTGAATCCAGCCCAGCCATTGCGTCCACCAGCTACCGTCGACTTGCTTGGCGTCGTAATACCAGGCCCGTGGATCGCTGCTCAGTTTCGTGCTCTCGACGAAGTTGGCTTTCGGGTTCGACGGCGGGTTGAGGATGCTCTGTACATGACCGCTGTTGGACAGCACGAAGCGTCGCTCGCCACCCAGCAGCAATGTCGAGCGATACACCGCATCCCACGGCGTGATGTGGTCGTTGATACCGGCCACGCTGAAGCTGTCGACGGTGACTTTCTGCAAGTCGATCGGCGTGCCGCACACTTCCAGTCCGCCCGGATGACCCAGCGGGTTGTGCTTGAAGAAGTCCAGCAGGTCGCCATGCAAGGCCGCTGGCAAGCGCGTGTTGTCGTTGTTCCAGTAGAGGATGTCGAACGCTGGCGGCTCCTTGCCCAACAGGTAGTTATTGACGAAGTAACTCCAGATCAAATCGTTGGGGCGCATCCAGGCAAAGACCTTGGCCATGTCGCGGCCGTCCAGCACACCTTTCTGATAGGAACGACGCTTGGCGGCTTCCAGGGTCTGTTCGTCAGCGAAAAGAGTCGCCGGAGAGTCCATCTGACTGTCGAGCAAGCTCACCAGATACGTCGCGCTGGACACCCGCCGCAGTTGCCGCTTGGCCTGCAAGTGGCCTTGCAGCGCGGCGATGGTCAGCCCGCCGGCGCAAGCGCCCATCAGGTTGACCTCGCGAGCACCGGTGATCGCGCGGCAGACGTTCATCGCTTCTTCCACCGCTTCGACGTAGGTCGACAGACCCCATTCACGGTGACGCACATCCGGGTTGCGCCAGCTGATCATGAATGTCTGCAGGCCGTTTTTCAGGGCGAACTGGACGAAGCTGTTGTGCGGGCTCAAGTCGAAAATGTAGTACTTGTTGATCTGCGGCGGCACCACCAGCAGCGGTTTGGAATACTGCTTTTCGCTCATCGGCTTGTACTGGATCAGCTCCAGCAGTTCGTTGCGAAACACCACGGAACCGGTGGTGGTGGCGACCGTTTTGCCGACCTCGAAAGAGTGCTTGGTGACTTGTCTGGGCAGGCCGTCGTTATGCAGGAAGTCATCGAACAAGTGGCTGATGCCGCGCACCAGACTGTGGCCGCCGGAGTTGAAGATCTCCTTGATCGCCAACGGATTGAGCAGGGAGTTGGACGGCGCCACGGCGTCGTTGAGCAAGGCGAACGCGAAGTGGGCGCGAGCGCGATCGTCCGGGGTCATGTTGCTTTCGTCGATCCAGCTTTTGACCTGCTTCTGCCAGCTCAGGTAGGCCTGCAAACTGCGGCGATAAAACGGGTTGAGGCTCCACGCCGGGTCGGCGAAGCGATTGTCCTGCGGGTTGGTCGGGTGCAGGGTTTCACCCAACAGCACGCGGCCCAGTTGGCCGCCGAGTTTCAAGGCATGTCGGGCGCTGTGCACCGGGTTGCGCAGGCCATGGGCGGCAACGCTGCGCAGGGTCGACAACAGATCCCGGCCACGCAGGCCGGTGATCGCACTCTGTGCGTTGATGAACGCGGCGGGAGTGGGCAAAAAGTCCCTCGCTGGTTTTTCGCGCATGAATCAACACTCCTTCGTCTTCAAGCCAAATACAAATACACCGAACCAGAACACCATAGACGCTGTTGCGGGTTGTTGCGCGGTACGGCGTCCTGCCGACCGACAATGGGCCGGTTAACCGCCCAATGGCGCCGGATGCGGGTGCATCACGGCGCGCTGACGCTCCTCCTCGAGGAATTTCATGATGATCGGTGCCACGGCTTCGGCGCGGGTAATCAGGAACAGGTGCCCGTCATCGATGATGTGCAGCTGAGCATTGGGAATCCGCCAGGCCAGCACGCGCATGTTGATCAGCGGGATCAGCGGATCGTCGTCGCCGGCCAGCACCAAGGTCGGCTGATGGATCTTGTGCAGCCAGTGAATGCTGGTCCAGCCAAGCCCGGCGAACAGCTGCCAGTAGTAACCGAGCTTGCCCGCCGAACGCACTTTCGCTGCATGGCTGGCGGCCAGGGTCGGGTCGCGACGGAACGAACCGCCATAGATCATCGGCGCAATGCGGATCACGTGGGACGGCTGGATGTAGCGCCGTGGGCTGGCCATCATCCACAGCACTTTCGGTTTGCCCGGCACCATCACCGCACCGGCCGCCGTGGCCGCCAGCACGAGTTTCTTGCAGCGCTCGGGATAGTCGTACGCGAACTGCTGGGCGAGGGCGCCGCCCCAGGAAACGCCGATGACGTTGACCTTTCCGTAGTCGAGGTAGTCGAGCATCCGTGCCGTGAGTTTCGCCAGCCCCGGAAAACGGTACGGCCGATTGGGCGTCGAGGAGCCGCCGACACCGGGTACGTCGAAGGCGATGACTTCCAGGTCCGGGTCCAACGCCGCGACAAACGGAAACACCAGCTCCAGGTTGGCGCCGATGCCGTTGAAAATCAGCAAGGGCGTCAAGTGAGGCTTGCCGGGGCGTACCGCCGTGCGGAGGGTCTGGCCATCCAGGTCGACGGTACGGAATATGAACGGTTGCGGCATGCTTCAGGCCCTGTGGGTTAATTCATCCCCATTCCCCCTGTGGGAGCGGGCATTTGTGGCGAGGGGATTTATCCCCGTTGGGTGGCGAAGCCGCCCCAAAACCTGCAACCTCGGTGTATCAGTTACACCGAGTGCGTTGGTTTACGACTGCTTCGCAGTCGAACGGGGATAAATCCCCTCACCACAAAAGCTCCCTTCTACAGAGGGAGGGGTGTGTCGGTTACCGCTCGTGTACGTAAGTGCCGGGTGCTGCTTCGCCGGCCGGATAGGCCTTGTTTCCCAGGCTCGCCGGGGATTTCTTCAGCTTGCCCGAACGCTCGGCCTGCCAGGCCTGCCAGTGCAGCCACCAGGAGTCAGTGTGCTTGGTGGAATTCTCTTGCCATTCTTCGGCTTTAACCGGCATTTCCGTGCTGGTCATGTAACGTGACTTAGGGTTGCCCGGCGGGTTCAGAATGCTTTGGATATGCCCGCTGCTGGACAGCACGAACTCAACCTTGCCGCCAAACAACTGCGCCGACTTGTAGCAGGACTTCCACGGGGTGATGTGGTCGTTGGTGCCGGCCAGGGAAAAGATGTCGGCCGTGACCTGTTTCAGGTCGATCGGCGTGCCGCACACTTCCAGTGCGTCGGGACGAATCAGCGGGTTGTTCTTGAACATTTCGATCAGGTCGCCGTGGAACGCGGCGGGTAACCGGGTGGTGTCGTTGTTCCAGAACAGGATGTCGAATACCGGCGGCTCGTTGCCCAGCAGGTAGTTGTTGACCCAGTAGTTCCAGATCAAATCGTTGGGGCGCATCCAGGCGAAGACTTTCGCCATGTCGCGGCCTTCCAGCACACCGGCCTGATAGGAATGGCGCTTGGCGGCTTCAAGGGTCTGCTCGTCGACGAACAGGGCTACGTCGCTGTCCAGGGTGGTGTCCAGCACGCTGACCAGCAACGTCAGGGCGTTGACCTTCTTCTCGCCGATCGCGGCGTAGTGGCCCAGCAGGGCGGTGCAGGTGATGCCGCCGGAGCAGGCACCGAGCATGTTCACGTCTTTGCTGCCGGTGATCGCGGTGACCACGTCGACCGCTTCCTTCAGCGCCTCGATATAGGTCGACAGACCCCACTCGCGCTGCTCCTTGGTCGGGTTGCGCCAGCTGACGATAAACGTCTGCACGTTGTTGCGCAGGCAGAAGCGCGCCAGGCTCTTGTCCGGGCTCAGGTCGAATACATAGAACTTGTTGATTTGCGGTGGCACCACCAGCAGCGGTCGCTCGTGCACCTGCTCGGTGATCGGGCGGTACTGGATCAATTCCAACACGTCGTTGCGGAACACCACCGCGCCTTCGGTCACGCCCAGGCTCTTGCCGACTTCAAACGCGCCCATGTTGACCTGGCTCGGCATGCCGCCGTTGTGCACCAGATCCTTCGCCAAATGCGAGAGGCCGTCGAGCAGGCTTTTGCCGCCCGTCTCGAAGAAGCGTTTGACCGCTGCCGGGTTGGCCGCACTGTTGGTCGGGGCCATGGCTTCGGTCATGAGGTTGATCACGAAATGCCCGCGACTGACGTCTTTGGGCGGCAGATTGCTGTCGTCAATCCAGTCGTGGAGTTCCTTGCGCCACGCCAGGTAAGTTTGCAGATAACGTTTGTAGAGCGGGTTCTGGCTCCAGGCCGGATCGGCGAAGCGACGGTCATCGCTGGTCGGTTGAAGCTCCGATTTACCGAACAACACATTCTTCAGTTCAAGGCCGAAATGGGCGACATGCTTGGCACTGTGAATCGGTTGTCTGATGGCCTGCCTGAGCACCATACGAGCAGACGCCAGCAGATCCTTTCCACGCAGCCCAACGACAGGATTCAGCCCCAAGGTGTTTTCCGAGGCTTGATACTTCAAGTCATCGTTATTCTTGTTACTCATCTACGACGCTCCATTGTCCTGAGACGAGTACCTGGATCCAGCCGTGTTTTCACACAGCCAATGCCAGGTACTTCTGCTCGGGTGACCGTTAATTCTGCATCGCTGCTTTTTACGGCAGAGAGCACTGCAGGGAACTTGCCAGTTCCATTGGTTACCCGAGTTTAATTTTTTTCGCAAGCGGGCCAATCATTGACCCAGGAGCGGAGCATTCAAACAGATGGAATTAGAAAATGCCCTCTAAAGAGCAAGAGGGCTGACCTAGAGCATCAGCTTGACGATGGATTCGTTCGGATCGCGGGTTTTTCCGGCGGCTTTGAGCTCAGCAAGATAATCGTTCCAAAGCTCCTCCTGACGCACGCCCAGCTGGTACAGATATTCCCAGGTGAACAGGCCGCTGTCGTGGCCGTCGTCGAAGGTCAATTTCAGTGCGTACTGACCGGCCGGTTCTACCTTGGTCAGGCCTACGCCGATCTTGCCAAATTGCAGGATGGGATTGCCGTGGCCCTGGACCTCGGCGGAAGGAGAGTGCACGCGCAAGAACTCGGCGGGCAGGTGATGTTCCTCGCCGGACGCGTATTTCAGCGAGAGGGTTTTCGAGGCTTTGTGCAGTTTGATGTCGGTGGGGAGTTGGGTCGTCATGGGGCCGATCTTCCGTCTGTATGGAGGCCCTGTGTTGGCGGGTGATCCTGTGGCGAGGGAGCTTGCTCCCGCTCGGCTGCGCAGCAGTCGTAAATCCGCAGAACGTGGTCTTCCTGATAAACCGCGTTCGCCGATTTTGGGGCCGCTGCGCGACCCAGCGGGAGCAAGCTCCCTCGCCACAGAAGCCCGCTCACACAGAATGAGACCTACAGGATATAACGGGACAGGTCTTCGTTCTGCGCCAATTCACCGAGGTGGCTGTTGACGTATTCGGCGTCGATCAGGATCACCTTGTCATCGTGGGCACTGGCCAGGTCGCCGGCGCTGAACGACACTTCTTCGAGCAGACGCTCAAGCAACGTGTGCAGGCGACGGGCACCGATGTTCTCGGTCTTCTCGTTGACCTGCCAGGCGATCTCGGCGATGCGCTTGATGCCGTCGGGCTGGAACTCGATGGCCAGGCCTTCGGTTTTCAGCAAGGCGCAATACTGCTCGGTGAGCGACGCGTGCGGCTCGCTGAGGATGCGCTCGAAGTCTTCCGGCGTCAGCGCCTTCAGTTCGACACGAATCGGCAGACGACCTTGCAGCTCAGGCACCAGGTCGCTCGGCTTGCTCAGGTGGAACGCACCGGACGCGATGAACAGGATGTGGTCAGTCTTGACCATGCCCAGCTTGGTGTTGACGGTGCAGCCTTCGATCAGGGGCAGCAAGTCACGCTGCACGCCTTCACGGGACACGTCGACGCCGCCGGAATTACCGCGCTTGGCGACCTTGTCGATTTCATCGATGAACACGATGCCGTGCTGCTCGACCGCTTCCAGAGCCTTGGCCTTCAACTCTTCATCGTTGACCAGGCGGCTGGCTTCTTCGTCACGCACCAGTTTCAGCGCTTCCTTGACCTTGATCTTGCGGTTTTTCTTTTTGCCCTTGCCCATGTTGGCAAACAGGCTCTGCAACTGGTTGGTCATCTCCTCCATGCCCGGTGGCGCGGAGATATCGACGCCGGCCATTTCGGCGACTTCGATTTCGATCTCCTTGTCATCCAGCTGACCTTCGCGCAGGCGCTTGCGGAACAGCTGGCGGGTGTTGGAGTCGGCCGATGGGGCATCATCACTGTTGAAGCCCATGCGCGCCGGCGGCAACAGGGCGTCGAGGATGCGCTCTTCGGCGGCGTCTTCGGCGCGGTGGCGAACCTTGGTCATTTCCTGTTCGCGCAGCAGTTTGATCGCCGCGTCAGCCAGGTCACGAATGATCGATTCGACGTCGCGACCGACGTAGCCGACTTCGGTGAACTTGGTCGCTTCGACCTTGATGAACGGCGCGTTGGCGAGCTTGGCCAAGCGCCGGGCGATCTCGGTTTTACCGACGCCGGTCGGGCCGATCATCAGGATGTTCTTGGGTGTTACTTCAACGCGCAGCTCTTCAGGCAGCTGCATCCGGCGCCAGCGGTTACGCAGCGCGATGGCAACGGCGCGCTTGGCATCGTCCTGGCCGATGATGTGGCGATTGAGTTCGTGGACGATTTCACGGGGAGTCATGGACATAGTAATTGGCGGTCCTCTAGCAAAAGTGAGCCGTGGCGCTAGGCCGGAACAGGCTTACTCGGCGAGGTCCTGCTCCTCAATGGTGAAGGTGTGGTTGGTGAATACGCAGATGTCGCCGGCGATACCGAGCGCGGTTTCGACGATTTCCCGGGCCGACAGGTCGGTTTTCTTCAGCAGCGCGCTGGCGGCGGCCTGGGCGTAACCGCCGCCGGAACCCATGGCGATCAGGCCTTCTTCAGGTTCGACCACGTCGCCGTTGCCGGTGATGATCAGGGAGGCGTCTTTGTTCGCGACCGCGAGCATGGCTTCGAGGCGGCTGAGGGAGCGGTCAGTGCGCCATTCTTTGGCGAGCTCGACAGCGGCGCGAACCAGGTGGCCCTGATGTTTCTCAAGCTGGCCTTCAAAACGCTCGAAGAGAGTGAAGGCGTCAGCGGTGGCCCCGGCAAAACCGGCGATTACCTGGCCGTGGTACAGGCGACGAACTTTCTTCGCGTTGCCTTTCATCACGGTATTGCCGAGAGAAACCTGGCCGTCGCCGCCCATGACGACTTTGCCGTGGCGGCGAACTGAAACGATGGTGGTCAAGAGAGAGTCTCCACGCAGCGGGGCGAAAATGCCTTATGCCAACTCATATGGGGGTGGTGATGCGTTTTTCAACTGCGGGACAAGGCGGGGGACGAATGGCGTGTGATGACTGTGGCGAGGGGATTTATCCCCGTTCGGCTGCGGAGCAGTCGCGAAGCCAGTGCCCGCGGTATATCTGATACTCCGCAGGTGGAGGTTTGAGGGCCGCTCCGCGACCCAACGGGGATAAATCCCCTCACCACAGGTTTGTGGTTGACCTCTGATTAAAAGGTGCCCACAGATGAAGTCAGCGGTTCTGGCGTTGTTGTAACAACAGGTTGCTGAAGCCGGCGCCGGACAGTTGTTTCTGCGCCGTGGTCAGCTGTTCGCGATTGCTGAACGGACCAACCAAAACCCGATACCAGGTCTCGTCCTTGACCGTGCCGGATTCAACCGCCACCGCCTGGCCCAACAAAATGATCTGCGCCCGAACCTTGTCTGCGTCAGCCTCCTTGCGGAACGAACCGGCCTGCAGGAAGAACTTGGTCACCGGGGCTGCTTTGGACACCGGTGGCGCTGGCGGCGGAGTGATCCCGGCCAGTGCCGCTTGAGCGCGCGCAGTATCAATTTTCGCCGCTTGCTCGGGCGTGACCGGCGTGGTCGGAATCGCCGGCACTTGTGGCGTCGGCAGGGTTTTCTCCGGCACCGCATCCGGTGGCACGATGACTTCCGATTCCGGCAGCAACGTGTAGAAGTCGTACTTCGGCTTCACCGGTTGCGTCGGGCTCGGCGGGGTCTTGTTGGCCTCGGCGATCTTGGCTTTCTGCTGCTCGATCTTCTCGCGCTTGACGCTCTCGCTGCCCTTGCCCGGTTCCAGTTTCATCAGGAACACAATAAACGCGCCGACCGTCAGGCCGATGGCCATCCACAGCCAGCCCGGGATCGGTTGCTTTGCAGGAGCTTGATAACGGCTGGCGCCACGCTTGGGTGCAGGTTTTTTCTTGGCAGCCAACTTACATACGCTCCAGAGTTTCCAGACCCAAGAGTTCCAGGCCTTGCTTGAGAGTGCGGCCGGTCAGCGCGGCGAGGCGCAGACGGCTCTGCATTTGCGCCGGGGTGTCAGCGCTGAGGATCGGGCAGTTCTCGTAGAAACTGGAGAACAGGCCGGCGACATCGTACAGGTAGGTGCACAGGATGTGCGGTGTGCCTTTTTCGCACACGTTGTTCAGCACTTCACCGAACTGCGCCAGCTTGGCTGCCAATTCGTGTTCGTGCGCGGCTTCGAGGACGATCTGGCCTTCGACTTCGCTGAAATCCTTGCCAAGTTTGCGGAACACGCCGGCCACGCGGGTGTAGGCGTACAGCAGGTACGGCGCAGTGTTGCCTTCGAAGTTCAGCATCTGGTCGAAGTTGAAGCTGTAGTCGCTGGTGCGGTGCTTGGACAGGTCGGCGTACTTCACCGCGCCAATGCCCACGACTTTGGCGATGTTGCGCAATTCGTCTTCGGCAAGCGTGGGGTTCTTGTCTTTCACCAGGGTGTAGGCGCGTTCCTGAGCTTCGGTCAGCAGGTCGATCAGCTTCACGGTGCCGCCATCACGGGTCTTGAACGGACGGCCATCGGCGCCGTTCATGGTGCCGAAGCCCATGTGTTCCATTTCCATCGGGTGCGTCACGAAGCCAGCCTTGCGGGCGACCGCGAACACTTGCTGGAAGTGCAGCGCCTGACGCTGGTCGACGAAGTACAACGCACGGTCAGCCTTGAGCTTGCCGCTGCGATAACGCACGGCCGCCAGGTCGGTGGTGGCGTAGAGGTAGCCGCCGTCGGCCTTGACGATGATCACCGGCAGCGGGTCGCCGTCGGCGTTCTTGAATTCGTCGAGGAACACGCACTGCGCGCCATTACTCTCGACCAGCATGCCCGCGGCCTTGAGGTCGTTGACCACATTGATCAGGTCGTCGTTGTAGGCACTTTCGCCCATCACGTCGGCCATGGTCAGTTTGACGTTCAGCAGTTCGTAGATTTTCTGGCAGTGCGACAGCGAGATGTCTTTGAACTTGGTCCACAGGGCCAGGCAGTCCGGGTCGCCGGCTTGCAGCTTGACCACCAGGCCTCGGGCGCGATCGGCGAACTCTTCGGATTCGTCGAAGCGTTTTTTCGCCGCGCGGTAGAAATTTTCCAGGTCGGACAGCTCGTCGCTGGTGATCGGGTTTTCTTGCAGATAGGCCATCAGCATGCCGAACTGGGTGCCCCAGTCGCCGACGTGGTTCTGACGGACGACGTCGTCGCCGAGGAACTCCAGAACGCGCGCCACGCCGTCGCCGATGATGGTCGAGCGCAAGTGGCCGACGTGCATCTCTTTGGCCAGGTTCGGCGCCGACAGGTCAACCACGGTGCGCTGCGCCGGGCCGGCCTTGCGCACGCCGATGTGTTCATCGGCCAGGGCGGCGTCCAGGCGAGTGGCCAGGGCATCAGTGTTCTGGAAGAAATTCAGGAAGCCCGGGCCGGCGATTTCGGTCTTGCTGACGTTTTCGTCAGCCGGCAGCGCGGCGATGATTTTCTCTGCCAGATCACGCGGCTTCATGCCCGCAGGCTTGGCCAGCATCATGGCGATGTTGCTGGCGAAGTCGCCGTTCTTCTTGTCGCGGGAGTTTTCCACCTGGATCGCCGGCGACAGGCCTTCAGGCAACACACCTTCGTTGACGAGTTGGGTGATGGCTTGTTGGATCAGCTGGCGAATGGTGTCTTTCATGGTGTTCTCTTTCGACCGCAAGCGCGGCGGCGCTTCGATGCGCTAGTGGAAAAACTGGGCATTATCCGTGGCCCAGACGTGCTTGCCAACTATAGCGGGCAGGTTATGGATATGTGGTGACAAATAGTCAGCCTTCGCGGGCAAGCCCGCTCCCACAGGGGCAGTGACAGGGCGCAGCACATGTGAGCAACGCAGAACCCTGTGGGAGCCGGGCTTGCCCGCGATAGCAATCTTGAGATCAATACAAATCCACCGGATCGACATCCAGCGACCAACGCACCGCCCGCCCACTCGGCATCTGTTCCAGCACCAGCAACCAATTGGCGAGCAACCGATGCAACGGCGCCCGGGCCGTGGCCTGCAACAACAACTGCGCACGATAACGCCCCGCGCGACGCTCCATCGGCGCCGGCACCGGGCCGAGAAGCTCAATCCCGGTCAGATTCTGCTCAGCCAGCAAACGTTCGGCCTCGCTGCACGCCTCATCGAGAAAACCTTCGGCCTGCCCAGGCTTGTGCGCTTCGGCCCGTAGCAACGCCAAATGCGCAAACGGCGGCAATCCTGCAGAACGACGCTCACTCAAGGCCTGTTCGGCAAAGGCGAAATAGCCCTGTTCGGTCAGTTGCACCAACAGCGGATGATCGGCCAGGTGCGTCTGGATAATCACTTTGCCCGGCTCTTCGGCGCGCCCCGCACGGCCCGCAACCTGAACGATCAGCTGCGCCATGCGCTCGCTGGCGCGGAAGTCGCCGGAGAACAGCCCGCCGTCGGCATCGAGTATCGACACCAGCGTCACCCGTGGAAAGTGGTGCCCTTTGGCGAGCATTTGCGTGCCGACCAGAATGCATGGATGGCCTTTCTGGATGGTCGCGAACAGCTGATTCATCGCATCCTTGCGCGAGGTGCTGTCGCGGTCGACCCGCAGCACCGGAAAGTCCGGGAACAGGATCGCCAAGCGTTCTTCTGCGCGCTCGGTGCCGGCGCCCACCGGTCGCAAATCGACCTTGCCGCACTTCGGGCAGTGTCGAGGCACGCGCTCGACGTAGCCGCAATGGTGGCAGCGCAGTTCACCGGAGCGCTGGTGCACGGTCATTCGCGCATCGCAGCGCTGACACTCGGACATCCAGCCGCAGTCGTGACACAGCAGCGTCGGCGCAAAGCCGCGACGATTGAGAAACACCAACACCTGCTGGCCGGCTGCCAGCGTCTGACCGATGGCTTGCTGCATCGGCCCGGAAATGCCGCTGTCCAGTGGACGACTTTTGACATCGAGACGCAGGAATCGCGGCTGCTTTGCGCCGCCAGCACGCTCGTTCAGCCGTAGGAGGCCATACCGACCGGTGTAGGCGTTGTGCAGGCTTTCCAGCGAAGGCGTCGCGGAGCCGAGCACGATGGGGATGTTTTCCTGCCGCGCGCGCACCAACGCCAGATCGCGGGCGTGATAGCGCAAGCCTTCCTGCTGTTTATAAGAGCCGTCGTGCTCTTCGTCGATGATGATCAAGCCGGGATTTTTCATTGGCGTGAACAGCGCCGAACGGGTGCCGATGATGATGTCGGCGTCACCGTCCCGGGCGGCGAGCCAGGCTTCGAGGCGCTCGCGGTCGTTGACCGCTGAGTGAATCAGGGCGATGCGCGCATTGAAACGCTGCTCGAAGCGCGCCAGGGTTTGCGGGCCGAGGTTGATCTCCGGGATCAACACCAACGCTTGCTTGCCGGCTTCAAGGGTTTCGCGGATCAGCTGTAAATAGACTTCGGTCTTGCCGCTGCCGGTGACGCCGGCCAGCAGGAACGCGTGATAACTGTCGAATCCGGCGCGAATCGCCTCATACGCAGCGCGCTGCTCCGGGTTGAGCGGCAACTCCGGTTGCGCCAGCCAGTGTTCGTGGCGGGCGCCGGGGGCGTGCTTGCGGATTTCTACCTGCACCAGATCCTTGGCCAGCAACAGATCAAGACTGTCCTTGCTCAGCATCAGTTTGCTCAGCAATTGATGGGCGACGCCGTGAGGGTGTTGGGCGAGGGTCGCCAGGGCTTCACGCTGGCGGGGCGCGCGGGCGATGCGCGGATCGTCAAGGCTGGCGCCCGGCGCGGCGGACCAGAAGCGTTCCTGGCGCGCCTCGGCCAGTTCACCCTGACGCAGCAACACCGGCAGCGCCCAGCTCAAGGTATCGCCGAGGCTGTGCTGGTAATACTGCGAGGTCCACAGGCACAGTTTGAACAGCGCGGGCGGTAACGGCGGCGTGGCGTCGAGCAGGGCCAGGGCCGGCTTGAGCTTTTCCACCGGGACTTCGCTGGTGTCGGTGACCTCCACCAGAATCCCGATCATCTCCCGCCGGCCGAACGGCACCCGCAGGCGCATGCCCGGTTGCAACTGGGCGCGCAGGACGCCGGCCGGGGCACGGTAATCGAACAGACGGCGCAGCGGCGAAGGCAGGGCGAGGCGCAAAATGGCGTCGGGCACGCGGGGGATTCTCGTTGGACGGGGCAGTAAATGAAAGGCTGAACACGTAACCTGTGGTAGCGACCTGTGGCGAGGGGATTTATCCCCGTTCGGCTGCGAAGCAGTCGCAAATTCAATGAATACGGTTTTTCTGAGACACCGTAATCACCGCTTCAGGGCCGCTTCGCGACCCAACGGGGATAAATCCCCTCACCACAGGTCACTCCCGCAGGGACGCTGCTTTGGACCGGGAGCCTAGCAGACGGTCGGTAGAAGCGACAGCTTGCGCGATTGTCAATGTCTGATAGAATCCGCGGCCTAATTACGTGCGGTATTCAACAATAGTGTTGGGTGGCGGCACGCTAGCCCGAGGAAGACACCATGAAAGCTGATATCCATCCAGATTATCCAGTCATTGCTGTTACTTGCAGCTGTGGCAACAAGTTCGAAACCCGTTCGACCTTCGGCAAAGCTCTGCCGATCGACGTTTGCAACGAATGCCACCCGTTCTACACCGGTAAGCAGAAGACTCTGGATACCGGCGGCCGTGTGCAGCGCTTCGCAGACCGTTTCGGTGCTTTCGGCAAGAAAGCTCCTGCTGCAGCAGAGTAAGGTTCGAAAGCCTCATGGGCTTTACCTTGCTAATGAAAAAGGCGTCCCTCGCGGGCGCCTTTTTTGTGTCCGCGATTTGGCTGTCCGGCGCCCAGGCTTTCTGCCCGGTGCCGAGCGGCCTTACACCTGTCGCGGTGCAGCGGGTGGTGGATGGCGACACCTTGCGCCTGAACGATGGCCGCAGTGTGCGCATGATCGGCTTGAACACGCCTGAGCTGGGCAAGCAGGGCCGTTCCGACGAGCCGTTTGCCGTGGTTGCGCGCAAACGCCTGGAAGCGCTGGTCGCAGCCAGCGACGGACGCGTGAGTTTGCTGCCTGGTAAAGAGAGCCAAGATCATTACGGCCGCACGCTGGCCCATGTCTATGGTGCCAATGGCGCCAACCTCGAAGCGCAGATGCTCGCCGAAGGTCTTGGATTTCAAGTGGCGGTCGCGCCGAATGTCGATTTGGTCGGCTGCCAGCAAGCCGCCGAACGCAGCGCCCGTCAGGCCGGTCTTGGGCTGTGGCGGCAATCCCCTGTACTGAAAGCAGAGCAGATCAACGCTTCCGGTTTCGCCGTGCTCAGCGGTCGTGTGAGCAAGGTTCAGCGCAATCGCGGCGGGGTTTGGATTGAGTTGCAGGACGCGGTTGTATTGCGCGTTGCACCCAATTTGCTCGGGCAGTTCGATGTAGCCTCGCTTGAGCGGCTGAAGGGCAAGCAGATCGAGGCGCGTGGCTGGGTAGTGGATCGATCGCGCCGGGGCGGTTTGAAATCTGGGCAGGCGCGCTGGCTTCTGTCGCTCACCGATCCGTCGATGCTGCACGCGGCGCCCTGAGAAAAAGTTGTAGACATTTTTTCTGTTGATTGTGAACAGTCTATCCCTTGTGTTCCGTGGCTCTTGGCCCAAAGTCTTAGGGCAGGGCGCTTGACAGGGGTGACTGGTCAGTCTTGTGGGGACTTTGCGACACGCGTATCCTCGGCGGTCCGTCTGTCCAACAGTAAAAGCGGAATGCCCACATGTCTGATTTGAAAACTGCCGCTCTCGAATATCACGCCCATCCTCGTCCAGGGAAGCTGAGTGTCGAGCTCACCAAGGCCACCGCTACCGCCCGCGACCTGTCGCTGGCCTACAGCCCCGGCGTAGCCGAACCAGTACGCGAAATCGCCCGCGATCCTGAACTGGCCTACAAATACACCGGCAAAGGCAACCTGGTTGCAGTCATTTCCGATGGCACCGCGATTCTCGGCCTGGGTAACCTCGGCCCATTGGCTTCCAAGCCAGTCATGGAAGGTAAAGGCGTGCTGTTCAAGCGTTTCGCCGGCATCGACGTTTTCGACATCGAAGTCGACTCCGAAAGCCCGCAAGCCTTCATCGACACCGTCAAGCGTATCTCCATCACCTTCGGTGGCATCAACCTGGAAGACATCAAGGCACCTGAGTGCTTTGAGATCGAACGCGCTCTGATCGAGCAGTGCGACATTCCGGTATTCCACGATGACCAGCACGGCACCGCGATCGTTACCGCCGCCGGCATGATCAACGCCCTGGAAATCGCTGGCAAAACCCTTGCCGACGCCAAGATCGTCTGCCTGGGCGCCGGTGCGGCCGCCATCTCCTGCATGAAATTGCTGGTGAGCATGGGCGCCAACATCGAAAACATCTTCATGGTTGATCGTACCGGCGTGATCCACTCCGGCCGTGACGACCTGAACCAGTACAAGGCTGTCTTCGCTCACGCGACCGACAAGCGCACCCTGGCTGACGCCCTGACCGGTGCCGACGTGTTCGTTGGCCTGTCCGGCCCGAATCTGTTGAGCGCTGAAGGCCTGAAATCCATGGCGGCCAACCCGATCGTGTTCGCCTGCTCCAACCCGGATCCGGAAATCGCCCCGGAACTGGCGCACGCCACCCGTGACGACGTGATCATGGCGACCGGCCGTTCGGACTACCCGAACCAGGTCAACAACGTGCTGGGCTTCCCGTTCATCTTCCGTGGCGCCCTGGACGTTCGCGCCAAGCGCATCAACGAAGAAATGAAAGTGGCCGCGGCCAACGCCCTGCGCGAACTGGCCAAGCTGCCGGTTCCTCAGGAAGTGTGCGACGCCTACGGTGGCATCAAGCTGGAATTCGGTCGTGAGTACATCATTCCGAAGCCGATGGATGCTCGCCTGATTACCGTGATCTCTGATGCTGTGGCCAAAGCCGCCATCGAGACCGGCGTAGCAACCCTGCCGTATCCGAAGAACTACCCGCTGAAAAGCGTGGATGACGTGTTCAACGGCTAAGTCGTTTAGCGCTTCAACCGAAAGCCCCGATTCGTATGAGTCGGGGCTTTTTTTTGTCTGTGGTTTTTGTGGTGTCTGTGAGGGCCTCTTCGCGGGCAAGCCCGCTCCCACAGTGGATTATCGGTGTGCATGCGATCTGGTACGCAACAGAGATCCCTGTGGGAGCGGGCTTCCCCGCGAAGGGGCCTTCCAGGACAACACAAAACCTGCAGGCAATAAAAAGCCCCGCACTTCTCTCGAAGGCGGGGCTTTTGCATTGCGCTACGCGATCAGAACAAATCGATCGGCGCCGCCTCATCTGCCGGCAGCGGGCTACCCGGCGCGTTGCCGTTGCCCAGCTCATTCACCGACGGTGGCGTGTCTTCGGCCTTGAACAGCTCGAAGTACGCGCCTGGCGTGCCCGGGGTGGCCGCACGACCGCTGACCGGGTCAACCCGCAGGCTGAGGAGGCCTTCCGGCTCTGCCTGGGTGTGAGGCGGCTTGTCCTTGAGGGCGGCAGCCATGTAGTTCATCCAGATCGGCAGCGCGACGGTGCCGCCGAACTCACGTTTGCCCAGGCTTTCAGGCTGATCGAAGCCGGTCCAGACGGTGGTCACGTAATCGGCGTTGTAGCCGGAGAACCAGGCGTCCTTGGATTCGTTGGTGGTACCGGTCTTGCCCGCAATGTCACTGCGGCCCAAGGCCAGAGCGCGGCGGCCGGTGCCGAGCTTGATTACGTCCTCGAGCATGCTGTTGAGGATGTAGGTGGTGCGACCATCGACGATGCGTTCAGCCACGGCTGGCGTCTGCGGTGCAGCGCCGGGTGCGGCCGGAGCCTCGCCTGGCGTCGCATTGATCGTGAACGCCTGGGCCTCGCTCGGTGCGGCGATGCCGTTGGTTGCTACATCGCTCTGAGGAACGCTCGGCGGGTTGGCGACGAACAGCGTGTCGCCATTGCGGCTTTCGATCTTGTCGATGATGTACGGGGTGATTTTGTAGCCGCCGTTGGCGAAAGTGCTCCAGCCGGTGGCGATTTCCATTGGCGTCAGGGTCGCGGTGCCCAGGGCCAGGGACAGGTTGCGCGGCAGGTCCTGCTTGTTGAAGCCGAACTTGCTGATGTAGTCGATGGTGCGATCGACGCCCAGCGCCTGCAGCAGTCGGATCGACACCAGGTTGCGCGACTTGTACAACCCTTCACGCAGGCGGATCGGGCCTAGGAAGGTGTTGGTGTCGTTCTTCGGACGCCAGACCTTGTCCAGGTATTCGTCGACAAACACTATCGGTGCATCGTTCACCAGGCTGGCGGCGGTGTAGCCGTTGTCCAGCGCAGCGCTGTACACGAAGGGCTTGAAGCTCGAGCCCGGCTGACGCTTGGCCTGCATGGCGCGGTTGTAGTTGCTCTGCTCGAAGGCAAAACCACCGACCAGCGAGCGGATGGCGCCGTTCTGTGGATCAAGGGACACCAGCGCACCTTGCGCTTGCGGGATCTGGCTGAACTTCAGCGAATTGTCCGGTTGGCGTTGCACGCGAATCAGGTCACCGACCTGTGCCACGTCAGATGGCTGCTTCGGATTGGCGCCCATGCTGTTGGTGTTCAGGAATGGACGTGCCCATTTCATGGTGTCCCAGGCGACGTGTTCTTCACCGGTGCGGGTAATCACTTGCAGGCCGTTCTTGTCGACCTGAGTGACGATGGCCGGCTCAAGGCTGCTGATGGTCCGCTGTTTGGTCAGCTCGGTGGCCCAGGCCTCGCGAGTCTTGCCCGGCAGGCGCGATTCAGGGCCGCGATAGCCGTGACGCTGATCGTAGGTCATCAAGCCTTCGTGGACGGCGGTGTTGGCCATTTCCTGAAGATTGCTCGGCACCGTCGTGGTGACGCGGAAACCTTCGGTGTACGCATCGCTGCCATAACGGCCGACCATTTCGGCACGGGCCATTTCGGCGATGTACGGCGCGTTCACTTCCGGCGTCGGCACGTGGTAGCTGGCGTTCAGCGGCTCGTTGATTGCGGTGGTGTAGTCGGCTTCGGTGATCTTGCCGAGCTTGTACATGCGCCCAAGGATCCAGTCGCGACGTTCCTTGCTGCGGGCCGGGTTGGCCAGTGGGTTGAAGCGCGAAGGCGCTTTTGGCAGGCCGGCGATCATCGCCATCTGCGCCAGGCTGACATCACGAATCGACTTGCCGTAGTAAACCTGCGCGGCGGCTTCGATGCCGTAGGCGCGGTTACCCAGGTAGATTTTGTTGACGTACAGCTCGAGGATCTCGTCCTTGGTCAGCTGCCGTTCGATCTGCAGGGCCAGGAGAATTTCGGTGGTTTTGCGCGAGAAGCTGCGTTCGCTGGTCAGGAAGAAGTTCTTCGCCACCTGCATGGTGATGGTGCTGCCACCGGACTGGATGTGTCCGCTTTTTACCAGTTGGGTCGCAGCGCGCATCAGGCTGCTGGGATCGACGCCATAGTGGTTGGCGAAATTGTCGTCTTCAGCACTTAGTAACGCATTGATGAAATTGGGAGGAATGTCGGCGAAACGGATCGGCGTGCGGCGCATTTCGCCAAATTCTGCGATCAACTTGTTGTCGCTGCTGTACACCCGCAATGGAATCTGCAACTGGATGCTTCTCAGAGCCTCCACAGATGGCAATCCCGGACTAAGGTAAAGAAACGCGCCGCTCAGACCAAGGAGCAGTCCGCAGAAAACGGCGACGATGGACCAACCGAAAAATTTCAGCAGACGAATCAAGGCTTTGGGATATCCAGGGCAAAGAATGAATTGGGCAACAGGGTTCAGATAACAGGGAACGACCCGCGCTTGCAGTAAAAACCGGAAAAAAACGCTGGGCATTATAAGCATTTTTCCGTCGAGGGCGTCATTTGCGCTGCTGTCAAGACGGGTGGTTTGAACGCAATGGGTATTACAGAGTCCGTAAGACACGGATAGTCATAGGGAATTGGTAGTGCTAGGACTCTTCAATAAAAAAGCCAACACGCTTCTGGGGATCGACATCAGCTCCACGTCGGTGAAGCTGCTTGAGCTAAGTCGCCAGGGCGAGCGTTATCGGGTCGAGGCCTATGCGGTTGAGCCCTTGCCCGCCAACGCGGTGGTCGAAAAAAATATCGCCGAGCTCGAAGGCGTGGGTCAGGCACTCTCTCGCGTGTTGCTCAAGGCCAAAACCAATCTCAGAAATGTCGCCGTAGCTGTCGCCGGATCGGCAGTCATTACCAAAACCATCGAGATGGACGCAGGTCTTTCCGACGACGAGATGGAAAACCAGCTGAAGATCGAGGCCGATCAGTACATCCCCTATCCGTTGGATGAAGTCGCCATCGACTTCGAAGTCCAGGGCGCGTCGGCGCGTAACCCCGAGCGGGTCAATGTGCTGCTGGCGGCCTGTCGCAAGGAAAACGTCGAAGTGCGTGAAGCCGCCCTGGGGCTGGCCGGCCTGACGGCACGCGTGGTGGACGTCGAGGCCTATGCGCTGGAACGATCATTCTCCTTGCTGGCCGGGCAACTGGCGGTTTCTCAGGAGGGGCTGACCGTGGCGGTGGTCGACATCGGCGCGACCATGACCACCCTGAGCGTGCTGTACAACGGGCGGATCATCTACACCCGCGAGCAGTTGTTCGGTGGTCGTCAGCTGACGGAGGAAATCCAGCGGCGTTATGGGCTGACCATCGAACAGGCGGGGCTGGCGAAGAAGCAGGGCGGGCTGCCGGACGATTACGTCAGCGAAGTCTTGCAGCCGTTTCGCGATGCGCTGGTGCAGCAGGTTTCCCGGTCGTTGCAGTTCTTCTTCGCCTCCGGTCAGTACAACGCGGTCGATCACATCCTGCTGGCGGGCGGTACCGCGTCAGTGCCGGGGCTTGATCGCCTGATCGAACAGCGGCTCGGCACACCGACCCAAGTGGCCAACCCGTTCTCCGACATGGCGTTGAGCAGCAAGGTCAACGCCGGCGCCCTGGCAAGCGATGCGCCGGCACTGATGATCGCCTGCGGACTTGCCCTCAGGAGTTTCGACTGATGGCGCGGATCAACCTTTTACCCTGGCGCGAAGAGTTGCGTGAGGAGCGCCGCAAACGTTTTTTGCTGGCGCTGGTCGGCGTTTTGGTGTGCTCGGTGGGCGCGATTTTTATCGCAGACCAAGTCATCAACGCCGCCATTGACCGACAAGTGGCCCGGAACGATTACATCGGCAAACAGATTGCCGTGGTCGACGAGCGCATCAAGCAGATCAGCGAGCTGAAGTCCCGTCGCCAGCAGCTCGTCGAGCGCATGCGCATCATTCAGGACCTGCAAGGCAACCGTCCGATCAGCGGGAGGATTTTCGACCAGTTGGCGCGTACCCTGCCGGACGGGGTGTATTTCACCGAAGTGAAGATGGCCGGTAAAACCCTGTCCATTACCGGCGCGGCGGAATCGAACAATCGTGTTTCCGACCTGATGCGCAATCTGGATGCGTCCGACTGGTTCGATGCGCCGAGTCTCACCGAAGTCAAAGCCACCACCGCCGGGCAACTGGATCAGGCCAACGTCTTTCAGTTGACCGTCCGTCAGACCCAGCCCGCTGTCGTGGAGGCTGGCAAATGAGCCCCTCGGAATGGTTTGAAGGCCTGCGCAAGATCGACATCAACGATCTGGACACCAACAACATGGGGTCCTGGCCGCCAGCGATCAAAGCCCTGGCGGGTGTCTTGCTGATGGTGCTGGTGCTGGCCCTCGGGTACACCTTTTACATCAGTGATCAGGAAGATCACCTCGAACTCCAACGTGAGCAGGAGTCGACCCTCAAGGAGCAATTCGCGACCAAGGCGCACATGGCGGCGAACCTGGAGCTGTACACCCAGCAAATGAAAGAGATGGAAAACTCTTTCGGGGTGCTGCTGCGGCAATTGCCCAGCGACACCGAAGTACCGGGGCTGCTGGAAGACATCACCCGCACCGGTCTCGGCAGCGGGCTGGAGTTCGAAGAGATCAAGCTGCTGCCGGAGGTTACCCAGCAGTTCTACATCGAGCTGCCGATCCAGATCACCGTGACCGGCGCCTACCACGACCTGGCGACGTTCGTCAGTGGCGTGGCCGGATTGCCGCGGATCGTTACGCTGCATGATTTCGACCTCGCGCCGGCTGACCCCGAAGGCGGTCCGAAACTGCGCATGAGTATCCTGGCCAAGACCTACCGCTATAACGACAAGGGGCTGCAGAAATGACCCCGATTCGTTGCTTATTGATGGTGATGTTGTTCGCCGGCCTGGCCGGATGCGGCAACGACAATGACGTCGGTGACCTCGACGCCTACATGAACGAAGTGCGCCTGCGGCCACCCGGCAAGATTGAACCAACGCCGACATTCCGGTCTTACCCAACGTTCACCTACAACGCTGCCAACCTGCGCAGTCCGTTTTCCCGGCAGGTCAGGGTCGACCTGGCGGGGCAAAAGCGCGGCTCGCGCAACGTCAAACCCGACCCCAACCGGGCCAAGCAATACCTCGAAGGTTTCAACATCGAGCAGTTTGAAATGGTCGGCACGATTTCCAATGCCACCGGCTCCTTTGCGCTGTTGCGTGGGGCAGGCGGGGTGCATCGGCTGAAAGTCGGCGATTACCTGGGGCGTAACGATGGACGGATCGTCGCCATCAGCGGCTCGCAAGTCGATGTGGTCGAAATCGTTCCCGACGGCGAAGGCGCCTGGCTGGAACGACCACGGACCATCCCTTTGAAAGAGCACTCATAGTGGAACTCCAATAATGAACAGGATTTTCTCAGCCCTCGGTATCTCGCTATGGATAGCGTTGTTGTCGCCGATGGTTCAAGCGGCCAACCTCAAAGCGCTGGATGTCGCCGCGCTGCCAGGTGATCGTGTCGAGTTGAAGTTATCTTTCGATAGCCCGCCCCCGCAGCCCCACGGTTACACGACCGAGTCGCCGGCACGCATTGCGCTGGATCTGCCGGGCGTTGTCAGTCAGCTTAAAAGCAAAAATCGTGAACTGGGCGGCGGAAATGCCCGTAGCGCCACAGTGGTGGAAGCCAAGGACCGGACGCGGCTGATCATCAATTTGACTCAATTAACCCCGTACAGCGCACGGGTCGAAGGCAACAATCTGATTGTGGTGGTTGGGCAAGGCGCCAATAGCAAGGCGTCCCGGCCGGCGCCCAGCGCACCCCGCGCCGCGACTGCAACGCCAGCCCCGACGAAAGCTTACGCCCCCGTGGGAAAGACCATCCGCGGTGTGGACTTCCAGCGCGGCACTCAGGGTGAAGGCAACGTGGTGATTGATCTGTCGGATCCGTCCATCGCTCCTGACATCCAGGAGCGCGACGGCAAGATCATCCTCGGTTTCGCCAGAACCCAATTGCCAGAGCCATTGCGTGTGCGCCTGGACGTCAAGGATTTCGCCACCCCGGTGCAGTTCGTCAATGCCAGCGCCACCGGCGACCGGGCGACGATCAGCATCGAGCCCAGCGGCGCTTTCGATTATTCGACTTACCAGACCGACAACAAGCTGACGGTCAGCATCCGGCCGATGACCGTCGACGACCTGCAAAAGCGCAACGCTGAGCGTTTTGCCTATACCGGTGAAAAGCTCTCGCTGAATTTCCAGGACATCGATGTGCGTTCGGTGCTGCAACTGATCGCCGATTTCACCAACCTCAATCTGGTGGCCAGCGACACGGTGCAGGGCGGTATCACCTTGCGTTTGCAGAATGTGCCGTGGGACCAGGCGCTGGACCTGGTGCTGAAAACCAAAGGCCTGGACAAGCGCAAGATCGGCAACGTCCTGCTTGTGGCGCCGGCTGATGAAATTGCGGCTCGCGAGCGTCAGGAACTGGAATCGCAAAAGCAGATCTCCGAACTCGCGCCCCTGCGTCGAGAGCTGTTGCAGGTCAACTACGCCAAGGCTGCCGACATCGCCAAACTGTTCACCTCGGTAACCAGTGCCGAAGCGAAAATCGACGAGCGGGGGTCGATCACGGTCGATGAGCGCACCAACAACATCATTGCTTACCAGACCCAGGACCGGCTGGACGAACTTCGTCGAATCGTCGCGCAGCTGGATATCCCGGTGCGCCAGGTGATGATCGAGGCGCGAATCGTCGAGGCCAACGTCGACTACGACAAAAGCCTCGGCGTGCGCTGGGGTGGTTCGGTGCAGAAGGGCAACTGGAACACGTCTGGGGTCAACGGCTCTTCGACCACCATTGGTACGCCGGGCAGCACCAGTACCAATTCGCCGTTCGTCGACCTGGGGACCTCTGCCAATACTTCGGGGATCGGCATCGCTTTCATTACCGACAATGTGCTGCTGGACCTTGAGCTTTCGGCCATGGAGAAAACCGGCAACGGGGAAATCGTTTCGCAGCCCAAGGTGGTCACGTCCGACAAGGAGACCGCGAAAATCCTCAAGGGCACCGAGATTCCCTATCAGGAGGCCAGCTCCAGCGGTGCCACGTCGGTGTCGTTCAAAGAGGCGTCGCTGTCCCTTGAGGTCACGCCACAGATCACCCCGGACAACCGCATCATCATGGAGGTCAAGGTCACCAAGGACGAACCGGACTATCTGAACAAGGTCCAGGATGTGCCGCCGATCAAGAAAAACGAGGTCAATGCCAAGGTCCTGGTCAATGATGGCGAGACCATCGTCATTGGCGGGGTTTTCTCAAATACTCAGAGCAAGGTTGTAGATAAGGTGCCATTTCTCGGTGATGTGCCGTATCTTGGCCGCCTTTTCCGGCGTGACGTGGTTTCGGAGAAAAAATCCGAGCTGCTGGTATTTCTCACTCCGCGTATCATGAATAACCAGGCGATTGCTGTGAGTCATTGATTCTGTGCGAAATTTGATTCTTGTTGGACCGATGGGGGCTGGAAAAAGCACCATCGGCCGGTTGCTGGCCAAAGAGCTGCGCCTGCCGTTCAAAGATTCCGATAAGGAAATTGAATTGCGCACGGGCGCCAATATCCCGTGGATTTTCGATAAAGAAGGCGAGCCGGGCTTTCGTGACCGTGAGCAGGCGATGATCGCCGAGCTGTGCGGCTGCGACGGCGTGGTGCTGGCGACCGGTGGGGGCGCGGTGATGCGCGAAGCCAATCGTCGGGCGTTGCACGCCGGCGGTCGGGTGGTCTATCTGCATGCCTCAGTCGAGCAGCAGGTCGGCCGCACGTCTCGCGATCGTAATCGTCCGTTGTTGCGCACCGCCGATCCGGCCAAGACCCTGCGGGATCTGCTGGCGATCCGCGATCCGCTGTATCGGGAAATCGCCGACCTGGTGGTTGAAACCGATGAGCGGCCACCACGAATGGTGGTGCTCGATATTCTCGAACGCTTGCAGCAACTACCTCCCCGTTAAAGCGAGGCGCGAAATGCGCTATCCTCGGCGTCCTGTCACCACCGCTCAAGGTTGTGGCGGATGGCTACCGAACGGCGTCACACCAGCAGACGCCGTGGACATTCGTTAACTCATGGCAGGACGCCTGATTCCATCTTCACTGTGGGGACACATGCAGACACTCAAGGTCGATCTAGGCGAGCGCAGCTACCCGATTCATATTGGCGAAGGTTTGTTGGATCAGCCTGAGCTGCTGGCCCCGCACATCCGCGGACGGCAAGTGGCGATCATCTCCAACGAGACCGTTGCGCCGCTCTATCTCGAACGTCTGACCCGTAGCCTCGCGCAGTTCTCGGTGATTTCCGTGGTGCTGCCCGACGGCGAAGCTTTCAAAACCTGGGAAACCCTGCAGCTGATTTTCGACGGCCTGCTGACCGCACGCCATGACCGCCGCACCACAGTAATCGCCCTCGGCGGCGGTGTGATTGGTGACATGGCCGGTTTTGCGGCGGCCTGCTACCAGCGTGGTGTCGATTTCATCCAGGTCCCGACCACGTTGCTGTCGCAAGTCGACTCCTCGGTGGGCGGCAAGACAGGAATCAACCATCCGCTGGGCAAGAATATGGTCGGCGCCTTCTATCAGCCAAACGTGGTGCTGATCGATACCGCGACCCTCAATACCCTGCCGGCCCGGGAACTCTCTGCCGGGCTGGCGGAAGTCATCAAGTACGGGCTGATCTGCGACGAGCCGTTCCTGACCTGGCTCGAAGAAAACGTTGATCGCCTGCGTGCCCTGGATCAGGTCGCCCTGACGTACGCCATCGAGCGTTCCTGCGCCGCCAAGGCTGAGGTGGTCGGCGCCGACGAGAAGGAAACCGGTGTTCGTGCCACGTTGAACCTGGGCCACACCTTCGGACACGCTATCGAAACCCATATGGGCTATGGTGTCTGGCTTCACGGTGAAGCCGTCGCTGCTGGCACCGTAATGGCTTTGGAAATGTCCGCGCGACTGGGCTGGATCAGCGAGCAAGAGCGCGATCGCGGCATTCGCCTGTTTCAGCGTGCCGGCCTGCCGGTCATCCCGCCTGACGAGATGACCGAAGCCGATTTTCTCGAACACATGGCAATTGACAAGAAAGTGATTGACGGTCGTTTACGCCTGGTGCTGCTGCGCCACATGGGCGAAGCGGTGGTGACCGACGATTATCCGAAAGAAGTTTTACAGGCCACGCTGGGAGCGGATTACCGCGCCCTGGCTCAGCTTAAAGGTTAATAAGATCCCGATGACTAGTTTGCATGCCGACGAGGCTTTCCTCGGCCATTACCAGTTGAGTCATGACCCGTTTGCTCCACGGGTGCCTGGCTTCAAATTCTTCCCGGCCCAGCGCAAACCGGTGCTGGGGCAACTGCATCACCTGGCACGCTATAGCCAGTTGCTGCTGGTGGTCACGGGCCCGCAAGGCAGTGGCAAGACCCTGTTGCGCCAGGCCCTGGTGGCCAGCACCAACAAGCAATCAGTGCAAAGCGTGGTGGTTTCCGCCCGTGGCGCCGGCGATGCGGCCGGCGTGCTGCGTCAGGTGGCTCAGGCGCTGAACGTCGCCCAGGCGGAGGTCAACGCGATTCTGTCGCAGGTCGTGCAACTGGCGCTGACCGGGCAGGAAGTCTATTTGCTGGTGGATGACGCCGAGCAGCTCGACGAATCCGCGCTGGAGGCCTTGCTGGCCCTGGCCGCCGGTGCGCCGGAAGGTCGTCCGCATGTGTTCCTGTTCGGTGAGTCCTCGCTGATTGCTCAACTCGACGCGCTGAGCCTCGAGGAAGAGCGTTTCCACGTCATCGAGTTGCAGCCTTACACCGAAGAAGAAACCCGCGAATATCTGGACCAGCGGCTCGAAGGCGCCGGCCGGGGTATCGAACTTTTTACCGCAGATCAGATCTCTGATATTCACGAAAGCTCCGACGGCTGGCCTGGCACCATCAACCAGGTTGCCCGCGATGCAATGATCGAAGCCATGATTGCCAGCCGCTCAGCGGTCAAGCGTCCAAGTATGGGGTTCAACATGCCGAAGAAACACGTATTGGCGATTTCCGCCGTCGTCGTGGTCGCGGTAGCCGCCGCCTGGTTGATGCCGGGTCGCAGCAAAGCACCGACCACCGGCGCGCCAGCCAACGAGCAGGCGCAATTGCCGCTCGGCCAGGGCACGCCACAACCTAACAGCGACGGTGCGCCTTCCGTCGAATTCGCCGGTAATTCGCAACCGATGCCATTGCCGCTGGTCGGCAACTCGCAACCGGTCATGCGCGGTCCGTTGGCCGAAGCGGCCGGTGGTATCACCGAAGGCGACGACGGCGTGCCGGTCGAGGGTTCCAGCGCAACACCGCCAACCGTGACCACCACTGCACCGCCTGCCGGCATCCAGCCTGGCCCTGCGCCGACACCTGCCGCTAAACCGGCTCCAGCGCCGACTCAGGTCGCGACCGCCAAGCCAGCCCCGGCTGCGCCTGCCGTGAAGCCGGCTCCGGCGCCAGCCAAGCCAGCCGCCGTGGCCACCGCCAAGCCTGCCGAGAAACCGGCCGCCGCTCCTGCGAAAGGCGCAGGCGGTACTTGGTACGCCGGTCAGCCGACCAGTAACTACGTGGTGCAGATCCTCGGCACCAGCTCCGAAGCGACTGCGCAAAACTTCGTGAAAGAGCAGGGCGGCGAGTACCGTTATTTCAAGAAAGTGCTCAACGGCAAGCCGCTTTACGTGATCACCTACGGTAACTTCGCCAACCGCGATGCAGCCCTTACCGCCATCAAGGCCTTGCCAGCGAAGGTTCAGGCTGGTAAACCTTGGCCTCGCACTGTCGCCAGCGTCCAACAGGAACTGGCAACAACTCGCTGAAGATTCGGCGGCCTTACCCAGGCCGCCTCTCCAAGCACCTCAAAATTTCTACAAGCGCATGCCGTCTCTCAAGACCGCGTGCCTTGTGGTGTCTGCGTTACAGTAGTCTTTGAGTCGTTGCGGTCAAAATTAAAAAAGTTTTGACTAGCACAGCAGATCGCTTTAAACCTTTCACAAATGCGACATGGATTTGCGACAGTTCGTCGTCAAATTTGTGAGCCTCTGTGTCGCTGTGTACAATGACCACCCTTTTGCCCCCGCTAAGCCGGCGTACGTTCGGCGCGGATCGCAAGTGGTTGAATTGAAAAGAAATTTGCCTCGAAAAGAGGCAGCCTGGTGAGAAAGTGTCTATGAAAGCAGGTCTGTACCAACCAGATGAATTCAAGGATAACTGCGGTTTCGGCCTGATTGCCCATATGCAGGGCGAGCCCAGTCATACCCTTTTGCAAACGGCCATTGAGGCCCTGACCTGCATGACCCACCGCGGTGGGATCAACGCCGACGGCAAGACCGGTGACGGTTGCGGCTTGCTGATTCAAAAGCCGGACGTGTTCCTGCGAGCCATCGCCCAGGAAACATTCGGTGTCGAACTGCCCAAGCAATATGCCGTGGGCATGGTCTTCTTCAATCAGGACCCGGTCAAAGCCGAAGCCGCTCGCGAGAACATGAACCGCGAGATCCTGGCCGCCGGCCTGCAACTCGTCGGCTGGCGCAAAGTGCCGATCGACACCAGCGTCCTCGGCCGCCTGGCCCTGGAGCGCCTGCCGCAGATCGAGCAGGTGTACATCGGCGGTGAAGGCCTGAGCGACCAGGACATGGCGATCAAGCTGTTCACCTCCCGCCGTCGCTCGTCCGTGGCCAATGCCGCCGACACCGACCACTACATCTGCAGCTTTTCGCACAAGACCATCATTTATAAAGGCCTGATGATGCCGGCGGATCTGTCCGCCTTCTATCCAGACCTCAGCGACCAGCGCCTGCAAACCTCGATTTGCGTGTTCCACCAGCGCTTCTCCACCAACACCCTGCCGAAATGGCCGCTGGCTCAACCGTTCCGCTTCCTGGCGCACAACGGCGAGATCAACACCATCACGGGCAATCGTAACTGGGCCGTGGCCCGTCGCACCAAGTTCACCAACGACCTGATGGACCTTGAAGAACTCGGCCCGCTGGTCAACCGCGTCGGTTCCGACTCCTCCAGCATGGACAACATGCTCGAGCTGATGGTCACCGGCGGCATCGACCTGTTCCGTGGCGTGCGGATGATCATTCCGCCTGCGTGGCAGAACGTAGAAACCATGGACCCGGACCTGCGTGCGTTCTACGAATACAACTCCATGCACATGGAACCGTGGGACGGCCCGGCGGGCGTGGTAATGACCGACGGTCGCTACGCGGTGTGCCTGCTCGACCGTAACGGTCTGCGCCCGGCGCGTTGGGTCACCACCAAGAACGGCTTCATCACCCTGGCCTCGGAAATCGGTGTCTGGAACTACCAGCCTGAAGACGTGATCGCCAAGGGCCGCGTCGGTCCGGGCCAGATCTTTGCCGTGGACACCGAAACCGGTCAGATCCTCGACACCGATGCGATCGACAACCGCCTGAAGTCCCGTCATCCGTACAAGCAATGGCTGCGCAAGAATGCCCTGCGCATCCAGGCGACCATGGAAGACAACGACCACGGTTCGGCTTTCTACGACGTCGATCAGCTCAAGCAGTACATGAAGATGTACCAGGTCACGTTCGAAGAGCGCGATCAGGTGCTGCGTCCGCTCGGCGAGCAAGGCTACGAAGCCGTCGGCTCGATGGGCGACGATACGCCGATGGCCGTGCTGTCCCAGCGCGTGCGCACGCCGTACGACTATTTCCGCCAGCAGTTCGCGCAGGTCACCAACCCGCCAATCGACCCGCTGCGTGAAGCCATCGTCATGTCGCTGGAGATCTGCCTCGGTGCCGAGCGCAACATCTTCCAGGAGTCGCCGGAACACGCCTCGCGCGTAATCCTCAGCTCGCCGGTCATTTCCCCGGCCAAGTGGCGCTCGCTGATGAACCTCGATCGCCCGGGCTTCGAGCGCGCGATCATCGACCTCAACTACGACGAAAGCGTCGGCCTCGAAGCGGCCATCCGCAACGTTGCCGATCAGGCCGAAGAAGCCGTGCGCTCCGGCCGCACCCAGGTCGTGTTGAGTGACCGTCACATTGCCCCGGGCAAGTTGCCGATCCACGCCTCCCTGGCCACCGGCGCGGTACACCACCGCCTGACCGAAAAAGGCCTGCGCTGCGACTCCAACATCCTCGTGGAAACCGCCACCGCTCGCGACCCGCATCACTTTGCGGTGTTGATCGGTTTCGGCGCCTCGGCGGTCTATCCGTTCCTGGCCTACGAAGTGCTGGGCGACCTGATCCGCACCGGTGAAGTCTTGGGCGACCTCTATGAGGTGTTCAAGAACTACCGCAAAGGCATCACCAAAGGTCTGTTGAAGATCCTGTCGAAGATGGGCATCTCGACCATCACCTCGTACCGCGGTGCGCAGCTGTTCGAAGCCATCGGCCTGTCCGAAGAAGTTTGCGAGCTGAGCTTCCGTGGCGTGCCAAGCCGCATCAAGGGTGCGCGTTTCGTCGACATCGAAGCCGAGCAGAAAGCTCTGGCCGCCGAAGCCTGGAGCCCGCGCAAGCCGATCCAGCAGGGCGGTCTGCTGAAGTTCGTCCACGGTGGCGAATATCACGCGTACAACCCGGACGTGGTCAACACTCTGCAAGCCGCAGTGCAGCAGGGCGACTACAGCAAGTTCAAGGAATACACGGCGCTGGTCGACAACCGTCCGGTCTCGATGATCCGCGACTTGTTCAAGGTCAAGACCCTGGACACGCCGCTGGACATCAGCGAGATCGAACCGCTGGAATCGGTGCTCAAGCGCTTCGACTCCGCCGGCATCTCGTTGGGCGCCTTGTCGCCTGAGGCTCACGAAGCCCTGGCCGAAGCCATGAACCGCCTTGGTGCGCGTTCCAACTCCGGCGAAGGCGGCGAAGACCCGGCGCGCTACGGCACCATAAAGAGCTCGAAAATCAAGCAAGTCGCGACGGGCCGTTTCGGTGTAACCCCGGAATACCTGGTCAACGCTGAAGTGCTGCAGATCAAGGTCGCCCAAGGCGCCAAGCCCGGCGAAGGCGGTCAACTGCCAGGTGGCAAGGTCAACGGCCTGATCGCCAAGCTGCGTTACGCAGTGCCAGGCGTGACCCTGATTTCGCCGCCGCCGCACCACGACATCTATTCGATCGAAGACTTGTCGCAGCTGATTTTCGACCTGAAACAAGTCAATCCGAAGGCCCTGGTCTCGGTGAAGTTGGTGGCAGAAGCGGGCGTCGGCACCATCGCTGCCGGTGTGGCCAAGGCCTATGCGGACTTGATCACCATCTCCGGCTACGACGGCGGCACCGGTGCATCGCCGCTGACCTCGATCAAATACGCGGGCGCTCCGTGGGAACTCGGCCTGGCCGAAACCCACCAGACCCTGCGCGGCAACGACCTGCGCGGCAAAGTCCGGGTGCAGACCGACGGCGGTCTGAAAACCGGCCTCGACGTGATCAAGGCTGCGATCCTCGGCGCTGAAAGCTTCGGCTTCGGCACCGCGCCAATGATCGCCTTGGGCTGCAAATACCTGCGTATTTGCCACCTGAACAACTGCGCCACCGGCGTCGCGACTCAGAACGAGAAGCTGCGCAAGGATCACTACATCGGTACCGTCGACATGGTGGTGAATTTCTTCACTTATGTCGCCGAAGAAACCCGTGAGTGGCTGGCCAAGCTGGGCGTGCGCTCCCTCGAAGAGCTGATCGGTCGTACCGATCTGCTGGACATCCTCGAAGGCCAGACCGCCAAGCAGAACCACCTGGACCTGACCCCGTTGCTCGGTAGCGATCACATCCCGGCAGACAAGCCTCAGTTCTGCCAGGTGGACCGCAACCCGCCGTTCGACAAAGGCTTGCTGGCCGAGAAAATGGTCGACATGGCCACCTCGGCCATCAACGACATGAGTGGCGCCGATTTCGCCCTGGACATCTGCAACTGCGACCGTTCGATCGGCGCGCGGATCTCCGGTGAAATCGCGCGCAAGCACGGCAACCAAGGCATGGCGAACGCGCCGATCACCTTCCGCTTCAAAGGGACGGCCGGTCAGAGCTTCGGTGTGTGGAACGCCGGTGGCCTGAACATGTACCTGGAAGGCGACGCCAACGACTACGTCGGCAAGGGCATGACCGGCGGCAAGCTGGTCATCGTTCCGCCGAAGGGCAGCGTCTACAAGACTCAGGACAGTGCCATTATCGGCAACACCTGCCTGTACGGCGCCACGGGCGGCAAGCTGTTCGCCGCCGGCACCGCAGGCGAGCGTTTTGCCGTGCGTAACTCCGGTGCCCACACGGTTGTGGAAGGCACGGGCGATCACTGCTGCGAGTACATGACCGGTGGTTTCGTCTGCGTCCTGGGCAAGACCGGTTACAACTTCGGCTCAGGCATGACCGGCGGTTTCGCCTACGTGCTCGACCAGGACAACAGCTTCGTTGACCGGGTCAACCACGAACTGGTGGAAATCCAGCGGATCAGCGGTGAGGCGATGGAAGCCTATCGCAGCCACTTGCAACGCGTGCTGAACGAATACGTCGAGGAAACCGACAGCGAATGGGGTCGTAACCTCGCTGAAAACCTTGACGACTATCTGCGTCGTTTCTGGCTGGTCAAGCCCAAGGCTGCCAACCTGAAATCGTTGCTTTCCAGCACCCGTGCCAACCCGCAGTGATATGCGCCTGAAGAGTTTGATGAGGTTTTAACAATGGCTGAACGTCTGAATAACGACTTCCAGTTCATCGACGTCGGGCGCAAAGATCCGAAGAAGAAACTGTTGCGTCAACGCAAGAAAGAGTTCGTGGAGATCTACGAACCCTTCAAACCCCAGCATTCGGCCGATCAGGCCCACCGCTGCCTGGGTTGCGGTAACCCGTATTGCGAGTGGAAGTGCCCGGTGCACAACTTCATTCCGAACTGGCTGAAACTGGTGGCCGAGGGCAACATCCTCCAGGCCGCCGAGTTGTCGCACCAGACCAACACCCTGCCGGAAGTGTGCGGCCGGGTTTGCCCGCAGGATCGTCTGTGCGAGGGTGCTTGCACCCTCAACGACGGCTTCGGCGCGGTGACCATCGGTTCGGTCGAGAAGTACATCACCGACACCGCGTTCGCCATGGGCTGGCGTCCGGACATGTCCAAGGTCATACCGACCGGCAAGCGTGTGGCGATCATCGGTGCAGGCCCGGCCGGCCTCGGTTGTGCCGACGTGCTGGTACGCGGCGGCGTGACCCCGGTGGTGTTCGACAAGAACCCGGAAATCGGCGGTTTGCTGACCTTCGGCATCCCCGAGTTCAAGCTGGAAAAGACTGTGCTGAGCAATCGCCGCGAAGTCTTCACTGGCATGGGCATCGAATTCCGCCTGAACACCGAAGTGGGCAAGGACGTGACCGTCGAGCAACTGCTCGAAGAATACGATGCCGTGTTCATGGGCATGGGCACCTACACCTACATGAAGGGCGGCTTTGCCGGTGAGGACCTGCCGGGCGTGCATGACGCGCTGGACTTCCTGATCGCCAACGTCAACCGCAACCTGGGCTTTGAAAAGTCGCCGGAAGATTTCGTCGACATGAAAGGCAAGAAGGTCGTGGTGCTGGGCGGCGGCGACACGGCGATGGACTGCAACCGTACCTCGATTCGCCAGGGCGCCAAGTCGGTGACCTGCGCCTATCGTCGTGACGAAGCGAACATGCCGGGCTCGCGTAAAGAGGTGAAGAACGCCAAGGAAGAAGGCGTGAAATTCCTCTACAACCGCCAGCCGATCGCCATCGTGGGTGAAGACAAGGTCGAAGGCGTGAAAGTGGTCGAGACCCGTCTCGGCGAGCCTGACGCCCGTGGCCGTCGCAGCCCCGAGCCGATCCCGGGCTCCGAAGAGATCATCCCGGCTGACGCCGTGGTCATCGCATTCGGTTTCCGCCCAAGCCCGGCGTCGTGGTTTGAGCAGCACAGCATCCAGACCGACAGCCAGGGCCGCGTCGTGGCACCGGAACAAGGTCAGTACAAGCACCAGACCAGCAACCCGAAAATCTTCGCCGGTGGCGACATGGTTCGCGGGTCTGACCTGGTGGTGACGGCGATCTTCGAAGGGCGTAATGCCGCTGAAGGGATCCTGGATTACCTGGGCGTCTAACCCCCGATCCAGACCTGACATGCAGTAACCCTGTGGGAGCTGGCCTGCCAGCGATTGCATCACCTCGGACTGACTGACCACCGAGGTGTCCGCATCGCTGGCAGGCCAGCTCCCACATTGGTTTCCGGGTGTTGCTGAAATCTGCGTGTTTATTGCGACAAATTGACCCGATAGACAAAAGGCTGACCTGCAACCGTGCCTTTTGCGTCGCGCTCTGAGAAAATGCCCGCACTTTTTTTCCGGATGCCGACATGACTGCCCTGAAGAACGACCGTTTCCTTCGTGCCCTGCTCAAGCAACCCGTAGACGTCACCCCCGTGTGGATGATGCGTCAGGCCGGTCGCTACCTGCCGGAATACCGCGCCAGCCGTGCCAAGGCCGGTGACTTCATGAGCCTGTGCATGAACCCGGAGTTCGCTTGCGAAGTCACGATGCAGCCGCTCGACCGCTATCCGCAACTGGACGCGGCGATCCTGTTCTCCGACATCCTGACCATCCCGGACGCTATGGGCCAGGGCCTGTACTTCGAAACCGGTGAAGGTCCACGCTTCAAGAAAGTCGTCAGCACCCTGGCCGACATCGAAGCCCTGCCGATTCCTGATCCGCACAAAGACCTCGGCTACGTCATGGATGCGGTCAGCACCATCCGCCGTGAACTGAATGGCCGCGTGCCGCTGATCGGCTTCTCCGGCAGCCCATGGACCCTGGCCACCTACATGGTCGAAGGCGGCTCGTCGAAAGACTTCCGCAAGACCAAGGCCATGCTCTACGACAACCCGCAAGCCATGCACCTGCTGCTGGACAAGCTCGCACAGTCGGTCACCAGCTACCTCAACGGCCAGATCATGGCTGGCGCGCAAGCGGTGCAGATCTTCGACACCTGGGGCGGCAACCTCTCGGCGGCGGCGTACCAGGAATTCTCCCTGGCCTACATGCGCAAAATCGTCAGCGGCCTGATCCGCGAACACGAAGGCCGCAAAGTACCGGTCATCCTGTTCACCAAGAACGGCGGCCTGTGGCTGGAAAGCATCGCCGATGCCGGTGCTGACGCCTTGGGCCTGGACTGGACCTGCGACATCGGCGAAGCCCGCCAGCGTGTCGGCAACAAAGTTGCCCTGCAAGGCAACATGGACCCGACCGTGCTGTACGCCAAGCCAGAAGCCATTCGCACCGAAGTTGGCCGCATCCTCGCCAGCTATGGCAAGGGCAGTGGTCACGTGTTCAACCTCGGCCATGGCATCACCCCGGAAGTTGATCCGGAACATGCGGGTGCGTTCATGCGCGCGGTGCATGAGCTGTCGGCGCAATATCACGAGTGATCGTCGGCCAATAAAAAACGCCCGGCATATGCCGGGCGTTTTTGTGTGAGATATCAGATCGGTACACGGTCAATGTGGGAGCGGGCTTGCCCGCGATAGCAGTAGTTGATCCAGCACATCTGTTGTATGTGATGACGCCATCGCGGGCAAGCCCGCTCCCACAGGGATTTGCATCAGGCTTTTAAATCGCCTAATGGTGGCAACTTCGCCAGCTTCAACGCCACCAACAGCGCAATCACCAGCAGCGCACCAATAAACAACCCGATCCCGTTCCACCCGCCCAGGTGCCAGAACACTCCGCCCGCCGTCCCCGCAATACTCGACCCGGCGTAATAGCTGAACAGGTACAACGACGACGCCTGTCCCTTGGCCTTGACCGCCCGACGCCCGATCCAGCTACTCGCCACCGAGTGCGCGCCAAAGAAGCCGAAGGTGAAGATCAGCATGCCGATAATCACCACCGGCAGCGGCGTGAACATCGTCAGTGCTAGACCGGCGAGCATCAGCACAATCGTCGCCCAAAGCACTTTGCGCCGGCCCAGCTGGTCAGCCAGCGAACCGATTTTCGCCGAGCTGTAGATGCCAGACAGGTACACCACCGACAGCAGCCCAACGAACACCTGGTCCATGTGATACGGCGCGGCCAGCAAGCGATAACCGATGTAGTTGAACAGCGTGACGAACGCGCCCATCAGCACAAAAGCCTCAAGGAACAGCAACGGCAACCCGGCGTCGCGAAAATGCATGGTGAAGCCATCGACCAGACTGCGCGGGTGCAGCGAGCGAGCGCGGAAGTTGCGTGATTCGGGGAGGATTTTCCAGAACACCGTCGCCGCGATCAGCGCCAGACCGCCGATCACCAGCATCGCCGTGTGCCAGCTGACAAAGTCGATCAATACGCCGGTGATCAAGCGGCCACTCATTCCGCCAATCGCATTACCAGCGATGTACAACCCCATCGCGAGGCCGATGTGCTGTGGGTGGATCTCTTCGCTCAGGTAGGTCATGGCGACCGCCGCCAGGCCGCTCAACGACAACCCGATCAACGCACGCATCACCAGCACGCCTTGCCAGCTCGGCATCATCGCGCTGGCCATGGTGCACAACGCCGCGGCGAACAGCGCCGCGACCATCACCGGTTTGCGTCCGACACGGTCGGAGATCGGGCCGGTGATCAACAAGCCAATGGCTAGCATGCCAGTGGCCACCGACAGGATCAGGCTGCTTTGCGCCGCGTTGATCGAATACTCGTGGGACAGCAGCGGCATCATCGGCTGTACGCAGTAGAGCAGGGCGAAGGTCGCGAAGCCGCCGGAGAACAGCGCCAACACCGTGCGCATGAACATCGGTGTGCCTTTCTCGATGTAGATCTCTTTCAATTCGGCGACAACATCGTCCACCGCATCGGGCGGGACTTCATGGGCAAGGGGGGCGACAGCAGTTTTCACTTCGGACCTCGGAGGGCGCAGCCGGTCAGGCAATGAAAAAAGCATATAGCTGCCTAATGATTCAATCCAATATATTGTTCGACCTGTTTGATAGGTTTAACGACCTAATGGAGTTTTCATGGAATTGCGTCACCTGCGCTACTTCATCGCCGTCGCCGAAGAACTGCACTTCGGCCGCGCCGCTCAGGCATTGGGCATCTCGCAACCGCCCCTGAGCCAGCAGATTCAGGCATTGGAACAAGAGGTGGGTGCCCGACTGTTTGAGCGAACCAATCGTCGGGTCGAGCTCAGCGAGGCCGGTCGACTGTTTCTGGAAGAAGCGCGGTTGGTGCTGGCCCAGGTCGACAAAGCGGCCGATGTGGCACGGCGTGCGCAGCTCGGCGAGTTGGGCGAACTGAAGATCGGCTTCACCTCGTCGGCGCCGTTCAACTCGACCATTCCTCAGGCGATTTTTTCGTTTCGCCAGCGTTTCCCCGCGGTGCATTTGAATCTGCGGGAGATGAGCAGCACCCAAGTGGCCGATGCGCTGGTGGATGAGTCGATCGAAGTCGGCATCATGCGACCCCTCGGGTTGCCGGATTCCCTCAGCGTTGTGGAGCTGATGCGAGAGCCGCTGGTGGCGGTACTCAGCTCCAAGCATCCGCTGGTCAACGGCAGTGAAGAAGGGTTGTTCCTCTCGGCATTGGCCCTCGAACCGTTTGTATTTTTCCCACGCAGTTACGGCAGTGGTCTGTACGCACAGTTGCTCAGCCTGGCCCGCGATGCCGGTTTCAGCCCGCACTTCGCGCAAGAGGCGGGGGAGGCGATGACCATTATCGGGTTGGTGGCGGCGGGGCTGGGTGTGTCGGTGCTGCCGGCGTCTTATCAGCGGATGCGCATCGACGGCGTGGTGTATCGGCCGTTGCTCGATCCGGAAGCGGTGTCGGCGGTGTGGCTGGTGCAGCGCAAGGATCAGAAATCGCCGATGGCCAAGGCGTTTGTGGAGTTGTTGACGCGCAAGCTGACGCCTTAGGGACTCAAGGTTTTTATAGATGCGCCCCTTGGTCTTTTTTCTGATCGGCCGATAACCGCTATTGGAATCATCACAAACTATGGAGATACACGATGTTCAAGCAGTTAACGTTTACCGCTCTTCTGGCCATGATGGCGCTGACTGGCGGTTGTGCTTCGGTAAAAATGGCTGATGAAACCCAGGACGCTCAGGCCAAGACGTTCCAGGTAAGCCCGGACAAAGCCAACATCTATGTTTATCGCAACGAGAGCATGGGCGCAGGCGTGAAAATGCCAGTCACGCTCAACGGCAAACCGGTAGGCCAGACCGTCGCCAAGTCCTACCTGATGTTGGCCGTCCCGGCGGGTCAACAGACCCTCGTGTCCTCGGCGGAAAACGATTCTGAACTGAAACTCACCGCAGAAGCCGGCAAGAACTACTTTGTCTGGCAGGAAGTGAAAGTGGGCTTCATCAAGGCGCGCAACAACCTGCAAGTTGTCGACGACAAGACAGGCCGCGCAGGCGTTACTGAAAGCAAGTTGATTCAAGCTCAGTAAGCGTGTCGACAGCCCTCGCGCAGAGTGTGGGGGTTGTTCCGTTCATTGAGAGCCGCGCATTCGAGAGGTGGTGGCGCCCTGAAATCACTGCGGCCTTATGACCACCCATTTTTTTATAACGGGATCTATTGGCTGTTCCGCTTCAATTTCTGCCGGGGTTTGACTGAACGCCATGCCGTTTCCGCAAGCCGCAGTGAACATATCCCCATTGAAACTGTAGAACTCGACATTCGTTACGGTCTCGCACGCATCGCTCGCCACTATTTTTCTTGCGAGTTTGACCCGAGACGACTGATAGGTGTCATACCAGTCCTTGAAATAGGCTTTGGATCGGGTAGCTGATGCACCGGGACTCAAGATATCGCTGGCAACCCTGGCATCGTAGGGTCTCGCTGCGAAGCTCGTATAAGGTTGGATATCCTGCGGGCTAACAGGATAGACACGCGCATTCCCCTTTTGTATGTCGAGTTTAACCACCATCAACTGCGCTTCTTCTGGATAAACCTTATAAACGACGTCCAAAAGACTAAGGGATGGGCTAGGGCTTTTTTCACCTGCGTAAATGAACTTCTCGTCCTTTTTCAGATTGAAGCGCCGGATCATCGTGTTGATTTTGTCGAGCCGCTTGCGTTCCTCCAAGCTGCTTTCCGCAACCGCCACAGGCTTCAGACTCTTCAATTGCTCGGGTATCGGCAATACCTGGACTTGAACATCCGCCTGCGCGCTACAGACGGCCGCTGCCAAGACCAAGGGAATAATGGGTTTCAACATGCATCCTGCTCCTTGTAGAGAAATCTTCCGGGTTTTGCTGTGTTCTATGTCGAAGGGGTTCGCTCCCGCTGAGTGCGCAGCACGCACACAATCGGCCGTGATTGCCCGGAGCATTGACCGTAGCGCGACGCTTGAATTCTGGCTGTGAGACGTTTCCGAAATTGGGTACTCAACTTTCCTGTATTTAGTTCTTTGCCAAGATGTCTGTGGTTTTTATATCCCGGCGACCTCCCTTGCACACCACGCCACTTGTTTTCAGTGTGTGTGATCCCTGATCCAGTCAGCATGATGTAGCTCGAAAAAGAGCTCTCCCTCCTGCCGCATCCCTATAGCGACGATTTTCACATCTAGATGCGCTTGCTCTCGGGACTACATGAACTTGCGTCGTTGCCCACGCTTGCGTGAGAACTCACCGACTTGTGCGCATTGGAGGTCGCCGATAGTTTAAGTCAGTGCCTGTGAACCGAGATTCGGGATGCGAGGTTTACCGCGAAACGCCGGCAGGGATGAAAGCTATGACCGAACAATTCACTCGCTGGGACTCCGCCGACTACCTAAGGTCAGAAGAGGACATGGATGAATATCTAGACGTTTGCACGGAAACAGCGGGAAGTGATTCGGGATTTATCGCTAAAGCGCTGGGTGTGATTGCGCGTGCTCGCAGCAAGGATAGATTCTTGAACGATGCCATCGGTGTTCCCGACTGGGGCTTGTGAGACTCTGAGGATCCTGGGCAACCAGCCATCGCAGAGCCAGGCAGGTATGAGGCGATGACAAGCCAGCCTGTTTGCAAAAAAAGGGCGCCTGAAAAGGCGCCCTTTGTTGTGTCTGGTGTTACTGAACCTTCGCCAAATCCCCTTTCAGCGCAACACCGGCCATGATCGCTCCGGCGTGGCATTCATAGGTCTTGGCATCTTTGCGCTCATTGCTCTTGTAGAAGCTGACAATGTTGGTCACTGCGTTAGCGCCAGCGCCCTTGGCTGCTTGGAACAGGCTGATGATTGCCGATTGCGCGACCCATTCGCAGGCCACTTCGTCAGACTTGTTGAAGGCGTTGGTTTTCTTGTTGGTCACGGCCCCCGCGCTGAGGACGGTGACGTTGCCCGTCGGTGTATTGCCGGCCAGGTAGAACTTCACGCTGCCATCGATTTTGCCGGCGCGGGTGGCTTCGGCGACGGCTTTGTCGAAGGGCAGGTACACGGGAGTGTCGCGAGCCTGGCTGACAGCCGGGAGGGCGCAGATCAGCAGGGTGGTGGCGGCAGCGAGTTTCTTGAAGTGCATGGAGGTCTCCTTGACCCGGATTAGTTCGGTTACGACCAGCGACGGAAAATCAACGAGGCGTTGACGCCGCCAAAAGCGAAATGGTTGTTCATCACGTGTTTGGTGCGCAGTTTGCCCGAACGCGTCAGCGCAGGTCGACCTCAATGAGGTCGACCTTCTTTTTTACGCCGAGAGCTGCATCTGTAATCGCCGTCCGACGACATCCAGCAAGTCGCAACCATCGCGCAATGACGTGACTAATACGCGTGCCAACTCACTGTAAACCCCCTCGCTAAAGGCGAGACTCTCCTGCAGTTGAGTTGCCGTGCGGATCCGGTAGGCCGCCGTTTCATGCAACACGTCCAGCGGTGCTTCGGTGTCGATCAGCAGCGATGCGATGGTGCTATCGGTGCCGGTGATAGGCATATATCGATCCATGACAAACCTCCACTCGGTAAAAAACGCGACGATTCAGTGGGCATTATTGGAGGGAACCTCAGACGCCCCACCGGGTGGGTCCAGGTTGTCCAGTGCCCGATTTATCATCAGTTCCGCCAGCACCGCCAACTGTTGGATTGCCAGCGCAATGTTGCGATGGGAGCTTTCGAGATTGCGGGCAAGGTCCGTGCTCATGACATTGAGCGAGGCCAGCGTTTCACAGGCATGAGCGAGCAGCGAAGGCGTGTCGATGTCTGGCTGGAGGGTGAAGAAATAGCTGACAGGGTCGGGTTGCCCGGGTTTGCGCAAGCGGGCGCTGACGCGGTGTTCAGTGAGATCGGATAGTTTGGATGAATCAATATCGTCGTCGGCTGATTGTGGAGAGTTGGGGGGAGTTCTTTTCATATCGAAGTTCCTTGCAAGATTAAAGAAGTGACAGTCCAAAACCATCAGGGGGATTGGTTGGCGGCAATGCGTGAATTGACCTGCCAGTAGATTTATTACCAGAAAATTCAGATGTATTAATCAAATAAATTAACATCTGTGTAATTAAATGATTCATGTTTAAGAAGAGCGTCAGTAATGGTGTAGGTTGCATTGCAAGCAAATTCCCTTGTTGTTGTAAGAAGTGTCGTTAAATGAAGTAAGTTATCGCTGTCAGATTTTTTACCTATCAGTATCGGTGTGAAGCAATGTTTGACGTTTGTTTGATGTGTTTGAGATATTGTCTGCGCAGTGCCGCCTCTTTAGATTGCGAAAAAGGCGGGCAGTCACTTTCTTAGCCATTCAGTCAGCATGCATGGTCTGTTTTAACTACAAGCAAATGGTAAGTATCTTGATGTTTAAGCGAGAAAAGACTGAAAGATTGAAAAGTAATATTAAGTATTTGATAAAAAGTCGCGGAGAAACGCGGCTGTCTCTGTGCAATGCCAGTGGTTTGACCAGGACGACTATCTACAACATTTTGGAGGGGCGGGTTGTCAATGTTCAACAGTCCACCATCCGCAAAATTTCTGATTTTTTCGGTGTCTCTTATAGGGAGATAGAGACTGTTGACTTTGAAGAAAGAGACATCATAGAAAGTAGCGTTTCTTTGCAAGGTAATATGAATCCTGCAGCCGTCCCTATCATCAAAGAGAGCTTGCTTGAGCAAAGTCTGGGCAAGAGGATTGGCGAGTTGGTCGCTACCCATCCTCTGACTTATTTTTTCGGCACAGCCTGCAATTTAATCGGTGTGCTTCTGGAGAATGAAATTATCGGTGTGAATGAGTCGGGAGACTTGTTAATAGTCAAGAAGGGGTTGGTGAGTAATAACAAAGAAAAGCTGGCGTACGATAAGTTGACGAAACGGTTGTTCATAACCATTGAGCCCTGCTGTTGTTCAGATGCGGTTATTGTCATCGGGGAGATAATGGAGGAGCGGTTCAATGGATAGTGTTTCGGAGAACAGTCGGTATAAATTGTTAGGCTTTGAAAATAGTAAAGGTCTTGCCATTATCATGATTGTTTCGACAGGAAAGATCACGAAAGTAAAGCTTGATGATTTATTAAGAAGTGAAATAGTGGATGATTTAAGCAGGTCAGAGATAAAGTCGTTGTATAGGAAATTTTATTCTGGCGGGGCTGCACTGACGGCTTATGAGATAAATGATCGACATGAAAAGTCGTGGATGATTTATGTGGCGCTCAATTTGTTGCTTTTCGCACTCTATATTTTCACTAATGTTGCAGCGACAAAGCTTGTGTGTATCGAGTCGATCGACGTTATCGTGACCCCAGGAGTTTTTCTGTATCCGTTGACATTTTTGGTAGTTGATATGTTGAATGAGTTTTATGGGCTTAGATTGGCAAGAAAAGCCATTTTGTTTGCATTCGCAAGTAACGCGCTAATTACTGTGCTGCTAAGTTTTACCAGCTATCTTCCCGGTTTGACGGGCTGGAAACTCGATACACCATATAGTGAAGTCATGGCGCATGTATCCTCAGTGTTGGTAGCGTCCTCTGTGTCTTTTATTTTTTCTGAATATGTGAACTCATACTTGCTGAACAAGATAAAGGAACTTACGAGTGCGAGGTTGCTGTTTTTGCGCGTGTTTTTAAGTACGTTTTTTGCAGTAATAATCGACAGCTTTATTTTCTGCTTTATTGCGTTTTATGGAACAATGACTAGCGCGGAAATACTTAATATAATTTATATTCAGATCGCCATAAAAATGTGCTTCGCTGTTTTTAACGTTTTTCCAGCCTATGGAGCAAGGTCTTTATTTAAACGGTATGTGGCTGAAGCCAAGGTTGCATAAACGCAGGGGACGCTCTCTCCCCTGCGCTTTAAACTATTTTGAGTTCAGTTTTTCTTTCAAACTATTCATCACCGCTGATTTGTTTTCAAGAAACGCTACCATACCTCTTGCTCGAAGATTACACGCGTCACAATCACCGCATCCACTGCCTATTATTCCGTTATAGCAAGTCAGCGTATAGTGCTGAATCAATTCGAATTTTCCGTGATACTCAGCCAAGGCCCACGTCTCAGCCTTGTTTAATCGCATAAGCGGAGTATCAATGCGTACTTTATAATCCATGCCTAACTCAATGGAGCTGTTTAGAGATTTTACAAACGCATCGCCACAATCAGGATAACCAGAGCTTTCCGTCTCACAAACGCCTGTGATTACAGTTTCAGCGCGAACTTGGTATGCATAAATAGAAGCCAAGGTTAAAAATAAAATATTTCTACCCGGTACGAAGGTGTTAGGTATATTTTCTTCGGGATTATTGGCGCTTGGAATAGGAATGTTATCGCGCGTTAAACTACTGATGGCCAGATCATTCAACAAAGAAGTGTCCAGCACCTTATGGATCGTCACTCCGAGTTCTTTCGAAAGTTGCTGCGCCACTTCAATTTCTGCGCGGTGACGCTGGCCATAGTCAAAGGTAATGCAGTGAATTTCATCGTAAAGCGGCAACGCCTGGATCAAGCAGGTTGTGGAGTCCTGCCCACCGCTGAAAACGATAACGGCCTTTTTAGTCATGGTTCGATCTTCCTTGGGATGCCCCCGATGTGTCACGGGGGCATTGACCCTAGCGCGAAGCTCAAATTCTGGCTGTGGGACGTTTCCGAAATCGTGTACTCCAGTTTCCGGTTGTGTCTTTCGTTGCTTACGACCAGCGACGGAAAATCAACGAGGTGTTGACGCCACCAAACGCAAAATTGTTGTTCATCACGTACTCATTGCTCATCTGGCGGAACTCGCCGCGCAGGTAGTCGAGCTTGCCGCAGTGCGGATCGACCTCGTCGAGGTTGAACGTGTGGACGTACAGGTCGCGGTTCATCATTTCGATGCTGAACCAGGACTCCAGCGCACCGCAGGCGCCGAGGGTGTGACCGAGGAAGCTCTTTTGCGAACTGATCGGCATGTGTTCGCCGAACAAGGCGCTGGTGGCCAGTGTTTCGGCAATGTCGCCCTGTTCTGTCGCCGTGCCGTGACCGTTGACGTAGCCGATGTCTGACGGCTGCAACCCGGCGTCTTCCAGCGCCAGTTCCATGGCCCGGCGCATGGTGGCCTGCTCTGGACGCGTGGTGTGCTGGCCATCGGCGTTGCTGCCGAAACCGACGAGTTCGGCATGGATGTGCGCGCCGCGTGCCAGCGCATGTTCGAGCTCTTCGAGCACCAGCATGCCGCCGCCTTCGCCGATCACCAGGCCATCGCGGTCTTTGTCGTAGGGGCGCGGGCTGGTTTGCGGGGCATCGTTTTTCAGGCTGGTGGCGTAGAGCGCGTCGAAGACCATGGCTTCGGTCGGGCAGAGTTCTTCGGCGCCACCGGCAAGCATCAGCGGCAGACGGCCGAATTTGATCGATTCGTAGGCGTAGCCGATGCCCTGGCTGCCGCTGGTGCAGGCGCTGGAGGTCGGGATCAGCCGGCCGGTGAGGCCAAAGAAGATGCTGATATTCGCCGCGGTCGTGTGCGGCATCATTCGCACGTAGGAGTTGGCGTTCAGGCCCTCGGCCACCGAGTTGAGCAGCATGTTGCCGAACGCCTTGATCTCGTCGGTGCTGCCGGTGGACGAGCCGCAGGCGACGCCCATGCGCCCGTCCTTGATGATCGGGTTACCTAACAGTCCGGCGTCAGCCAGCGCCTGCTCCGACGCGCCGACGGCCAGGCGCGAGACCCGGCCCATGCTGCGAAGCTGCTTGCGGGTCCAGTGGCTCGGGACCTTGAAGTCGTCGATGGGGCCGGCCAGGCGCGTGTTGAGTTCGGTGAACCGATCCCATTCGTCCATTCGCCGAATGCCGCTGCGGTTGGCCGCGAAGTGGCCGGCGATGGTGTCCCAGTCGCTGCCCAGGGAAGTGATGCCGGCCATGCCGGTGACGACGACGCGCTTCATCAGCACAGGCCTCCGTTGACGGCCAGAACCTGCCGGGTGATGTACGACGCTTCCGCCGACATCAGGAAATTCACCGCGCTGGCCACCTCTTCCGGGGTGCCCATGCGCTGTGCGGGAATCATTTTCATCAGTTCTTCCACCGGCACGTTTTCGTCGAGCATGGCTGTGTCGATCAGGCCGGGTGCGACACAGTTGACGGTGATTTTGCGCTTGCCCAGTTCGATCGCCAACGCTTTCGCCGCACCGATCAAACCAGCCTTGGACGCGCTGTAGTTGACCTGGCCACGATTGCCGATCAACCCGGAAACCGAGGTGATGCAAACGATTCGCCCGGCAGCACGACGCCGGATCATCGGCATCATCACCGGGTGCAGCACGTTATAGAAACCGTCGAGGTTGGTGCGCATCACCACATCCCAATCATCCTCGCTCAGCGCCGGAAAAGCACCGTCGCGCGTCAGACCGGCGTTCAGCACCACGCCGTAATAGGCGCCATGCGTTTCAACGTCGGCTTCGAGAATGGCCTTGCAGCTGGCGCGGTCGGAGACGTCGAATTGCAGGACGCGCGCCTGGCGTCCCAGCGCCTGGATTTCGCCCTGAACGGCGATGGCGTCGGCCAGGCCGCTGCGGCAATGCAACACGATGTCATGCCCGGCGTGGGCCAGACGCAACGCGATAGCGCGGCCGATGCCACGGCTGGAACCGGTGACCAGTACGGACTCAGTCATCACTGGGCTCCTTGGGATTCATGAAGGTATTGAGCGGCCTGAGGCGGGCGGAACACGTTCAGGCGGGCGGTGGCGTGAATGCCGGGGGCGTTGATGTGGCATTCGAACACGCCCATGCCGTTGTCGTCTTCCAGCGAGCGTATGCCGTGGATAGTCAGCTCGGTGCCCGCGGGGAAGTGCTCCACGTTGCATTCGAATTTACGGGTGCCGAGCAGGAAGCCCAGCGCCACCGCATCACCGCGCTGGCGCGCATGGCAACCGGCGTAGGCCGCGACACTCTGGGCCATCAGTTCAATGCCGACCCATGCCGGCAGGCTGCCGTCAGGACGGTTGAACAGGCCATCGGGCTTGACGGTGAGGCGGGTGTGGATCTGCTCGTCATCGAACGCCAGGATCTGATCGATGAGGATCATGTCGCCAGCGTGCGGCAGCAGTTCGGCGAGCGGCCAGTCAATCATGGGGCATCTCCGATAATCAGGCTGACGTTATTGCCACCGAAAGCAAAGGAATTGCTCATCAGGTAGCGAGGTGCAATGGACGTCAGGCGATCGGCCGGGGTCACCCATTGCAAGGCCGGCAACTCTGGGTCGGGCTGACCGTCCCAGACGTGGGGCGGCACGAGGTTTTCCCGGTTGTCCGTGCTCAGGCTCAACCAGCAGAACGCCGCTTCCAGGGCGCCGGCAGCGCCGAGCGTATGTCCGGTCATCGGCTTGGTGGAAGAGCAGGGCACGCCCTGCGGGAACAGGGCCGAGACTGCCAGGCTTTCCATTGCATCGTTGTGTTGGGTCGCGGTGCCGTGCAGGTTCAGGTAGCCGATTTGTTCGGGCTGCACATTTGCGCGGCTCAGGGCTTTGCTCATCGCTTGCAGCGCGCCACGGCCGGTTGGTTCCGGCGCCGAGATGTGGTGCGCATCGGAACTGGCGCCGCTGCCGAGCAGGGCAATGGGTTGGCTGTCGCCGGCCTTTTTGCTCATCAGAAACAGCACGGCGGCTTCGCCGATATTGATGCCGTTGCGGTTAACCGAAAACGGGTTGCAGCGCTGCTCGGACACCGCTTCCAGGGCCGAAAAGCCGTTGAGAGTCAGTTTGCACAAACTGTCGACGCCGCCACACAGCACGGCATCGCACAAGCCCAGGTCCAACAGGCGCTGGGCACTCATCAACGCCCGGGCGCTGGAGGTGCAAGCGGTGGAGATCACATACGCCGGACCGCTCAATTGCAGCCAGTCGGCGAGGAAGTTGGCCGGCGCGCCGAGTTCCTGCTGCTGATAATCGTAGTCAGCGGGGAATTCATGTTCGCGGATGTAATGGGCCAGGCCACGGCTGGCCTCATCGATGCCCGAGGTGCTGGTGCCCAGAATCACGCCGATACGGTCACGGCCGTAAGTCTGGATCGCTTGATCAATCTCGTCGCGAATTTGCAGCGCGGCTTCCAGCAGCAGTTGATTGTTGCGGCTGCTTTGCTCGGCCAGTTCCGGTGGAATTGGCGCCAGTTCGCCACGCACCGCCGCCACCGGCAACGACCGCTCCGGCACCCAGCCGGACTCGCTGCGCATGCCGGAGCAATCGCCGGCAAACAGGTTGCGGGCGACTTCCCGTTTGTCGCGACCCAGGGCGCAGATCACCCCGAGGGCATTCAGGTAGGCAGTCATGGCATTTCACCGCTCAGAGGCGTGACCAGGTACTTCGGACCTTTAGGCAGGTTCAACTCAAATCTCAGTGGTTGCGAGTAATGTACGTCCCAACGCGCGGGCAGGGAACGTTGCGATCCATGTTGCCAGGCGTCGGGGTAGTTGCCCTGCAACTCGCCTTGCGGGGTCAGCGCGAACAGCAACGCGGCGAACAATTCCCGTGCTTCCGGATTCGGCGGCAGCAGGCCGTCGGCTTGCCACTGGCCATCGATCAGTTTCTGGCGTGCCTGCGGAATGCCCAGCAAGTCCATCATCGACCAGCGAATGCCAGGGCCTTCGCGGGCAATCACCAGCACCCAGTCCTGACGCTGATCATCCAGCAAACGCTGAATATGCAATTGCTGCGGCAACGGCAGCTTTTCCGTTTGCCCGGGCAGCGGCGCCTGGCTGGCGCAAGCGCTCAGCAGCAGGAGGCAACCCAGAAGCAGGTAACGAATCATGAGACATCTCTTGCGCAGAGTTCCGACAACACGCGCAGCCGACGCTTGGGTTCGCTGACGAACGGATTGCGCTCGTCCCAGGCATAACCGGCGAGGATCGCACTGATCATACGGCGGATATCCGCTGAGCTGCCCGGATGGTAAATCACATCCTGGAAGGTCCCGGCGTACCAGCCTTCGACGTAGCAGCGGAAGGTGTCGACGCCACGCTTGAGCGGCGCGGCAAACTCGGTCTGCCAGTCGACGCTTTCACCTTGCAGTTGCCGATGCAAAACGCCGGCGGCCATGCTCGCCGAGCGCATGGCGATGGTCACGCCGGAAGAGAACACCGGGTCGAGGAATTCTGCGGCGTTACCGAGCAGCGCGAAGCCTGGGCCGTGCAAGGTTTTGACGTTGGCCGAGTAGCCGCCGATGGTACGCGCCGGCGTGTCCCACACCGCGTTTTTCAGGACGCCTTGCAGGCTTGGGGTTTCAGCGATAAAGCCACGCAGGCAATCGTCCAGATTTTCCATGCGCCCTTCGAAATGCTCGGCGGCCGCGACCACGCCCACCGAGCACCGGCCGTTGCTGAACGGGATGGTCCAGAACCAGATGTCGCGATGGATCGGATGGGTGGTGATGAGGATTTTTTCCCGCTCGAAGGTCGGGCTGTCGATATGGTCTTCGATGTGGGTGAACACGGCCTGGCGCACCGGGAAGTTCGACGGCGCCTCAAGGTCCAGCAGGCGTGGCAGCACGCGACCGTAGCCGCTGGCATCGAGCACAAAATCCGCTTCGACGCGGTACTGGCTGCCATCCTCGCGCAGCACATCAAGCTGTGGTTTCGGCAAGTCGAAATCGGCGCTGACGATGGCTTCTCCATAACGAACGTCGACGCCTTGCAACGCGGCCTGATCGGCCAGCAGTTTGTCGAAATCGGCGCGTTGCACCTGGAAAGTCGTCGGCTTGCCGTTGCTGAAGGTGTCGCCGAAATCAAAGGCGCTGTAGTGCTCGCCCCAGGCGAACGCGGCGCCGTTTTTCATCTGGAACCCGGCGGCGTTCACGGCCTCGAGCATGCCGGCTTCTTCGACGAAATCCAGGCAGTGCGACAACAGGCTTTCACCGATGGAAAACCGTGGGAAGTGCTGGCGTTCGATCATCAGCACGTCGTGGCCTTTGCGCTTGAGCAGCGCGGCGGCAATGGCGCCCGAAGGACCCGCGCCAATGACAACAACCTGGCGACGTTCCATTTCAACTGTTGGCACGGGGGCTCCTTGCCGGGGCGGCGAGATTCAAAGGGGTTTGATGCATGCCGGCGAGTGCCGGCAGCAGTGTAGCGATCAGGCCCATCACCATCAGCGCGAAATACAGCGCCGGGGTGATGAGTTGTTGTTGCAGCAGCAGGTTGAGAAAGACGATCTCGCTCAACCCGCGAATATTCAGCAGCAGGCTTTCGCGCCAGCGACTGGCGCCTTCAAACGAAGCACCGGCCCAGCCGAGGCCGAGCCAGTTGCCCAGGAGTTTGCTGGCAATCGGCAACAGCAGCAGCGCCGCCAGCTGCACCCAGCCGAGGCTGGCCATGGCGGCGTGGACATTGATCTGCACGATGCCGAACGTGAGGATCAGCGGGATGGCGATCCAGGTTTGCAAACGGATCATCCAGATCGCCGGCAACGGCAACCCCAGCGGCACTTTCAGTGCGGCCATGCACAGCAGATAACCGATGCCGAAAATCAGGGCATTGAGCTTGAAGTGTTCGGCGACCACCAGCAGCGCGAAGAAGCAGCCGCTGTGCAGCAACGGTTGGCGCAAACCCAGCAAACGCAGGAGCAACGGCAGGCAAGCGCCGACCAGCGGCAGCAGCAGACTGCTCAGGTGCAGGCTGCCTTGGGCAAAGCCGAACAGCGTCCAGCACGTCAGGTCGATGAGGATCGCGGTTTGCACCAGGCGACGGGTCGCAGCGGGCGGGTAGTTGATGTGTCGCAGGTACAAAAACAACACCGGAATGGCGGTGATGGCGAACACCAGGCCGACCGCCAGCGAACTGATCCACGGTTGTGGCGGCAGCAGCCACACCGAAGTGACAAGCCCGCAGGCAAACGGAATGCAAAAACTCGGCAGGGCTATTTTCAGGCTCTGGCGATCCAGCCGCAGGTCGATCACGTCGCTGAGGATGTTGCCCAGCAACAAGGCGAATCCGAGGCTGTAGAGGTTCTTCAGCCACACCGGCGAGATCAGCTCGGCGCCGCTGAGTTGCCAGCCCGGCTCGATCCAGAAGTACATCAGCAGCGGCAGGCCGAAAGTCGCCAACAGCAATTGGCTGACGATCGGGATCAGACCGAAGTGCCGACCCACGCGGGTGGCGACGGCAAACATTGCCAGGGCCATCAGCCAAAACAGGACGATCATCATGCTGCTGGCTCGACGACAGTGGCGGCATGCACTTGGCGTCCGGCCCACGGTGCCAGGATGAAACTGAAGGCCAGGCCGAGGCTCACCGACAGACCGAAGTTGCTCACCGCCGGCGTGCTGGACACCGCCAGCAAACCGAACGACAGCCACGTGGTCACCGCCGCCAGCAAGGTGCCCAGCAGGCTCACAGCAGCGCCGCCGACCTGTTCGCGCATGAGGATCGCGTAATCGACGCTGATCGCCGTCACCAGCAACAGGCCGAACAGGCTGAACAGGGTCAGCGGTTGACCCATCCAGCCGAGGCTGGCCAAGCTGCACAACGCAGCCAGTAATGGCAGCGAGACAATGCGCAACGCACCTCCGAAGCCGAAGGGCAGGATCAGCACCAGCACGATCAACACGCAGGAGGCGAGTTTCAGTTCTGCTGCGCTGATCTGTGTCGCGGCGAAAACGCTATTCAATTCACCGAGGCGGTCGACCAGTTCGACGCCCGGCAAGTCCAGAGCCTGAATGCGCAACAGCGAAGGGTTATTCAGACCTTGCAGGCTGACCATCGCCGCCACGCCGTCATCGGTCGGCCCCAGCCACAGAGTGCGATACGGTTCCGCCAGCGGCCCGACCAGCGATGCGTCGATGTCTTCGACGGGCAGCGCCTGCAACGTTGCAAGCTCGGCCTGCAGTGCTTCTGCCGGCACGCCGAGGTCGAGCAAGGGCTGCCAGAACTGCGGCAACTTGCTCAATGCGTCGCGCACTTTGCGCTGATCGCTCGGCTGGCTGACCAGTTGATTCAGCGACAGGTAGCCCTGGAGTTTTTCCAGGTTGACCAACTGGTCCAGCCGCTCGCTCAGCGCGGTTTGACGCTCGAGCAATTCCTGCTGATTGCCCGCGCGCACCAGGAAGAACTGGCTGGTCGGTTGAAAGCCAGTGATGCGCGCAATGGCCTGGGCTTCGTCAGTCAATTGCTGGGGCGCGCCGATCCATTGGCGGATATCGTTTTTGCTCTCGAGCTGCAACAAACCGCCGGCGCAGAAAGCAATCAGCAGCGCCAATAACACCGGCGTACTAATGTGCTTGAGCAGCGCTTCACGCAGGTTCAGCAAACACTCGCAGACACGCAACGGCCAACGCGCCGGCCGCAGGTTCACGCCCTTGAGCAGCGCTGGCAGCAGGCACACCGCTGACAGGTAGGCGCCGAGCAGGCCGGCGGCGGAGAACACGGCAATCTGGGTCAGGGCCGGGAACGGCGTCCAGGCCAGGGCCAGGTAGCCGATGCAGCTGGTGATCAGGCTCAGCGTCAGGCCCGGCAGGGTCAGGCGTAACGCTGGCCAACTATTCCAGGGTTTCAGGCTCCAGCTTTTCGACAGGTAATGCAGCGGGTAATCGACGGCCACGCCGATCAGGCTCGAACCCAGCACCAACGTCATCACATGCATGTGACCGAACAGCGCCACGCACGCCACCGCACCAAACAGCATGCCCACCAGCACCGGAACGAAAGCGAGCAAGACACGCCAGCGCCGGAAGGCCAGTAACAGCAGCAACAGAATGCCGACGGTGGCGCCGCCACCGACCCACGTCATCTCGCGGGTGGCTTGTCGCTGACCGTTGGCCGCATACAGCAAACCGCTGGCAGCGAGCAGTTGCACGTCGGCCTGGGCGGCTTCTCCGCGGCTATGTTTGAGCAAGTCCGCCACTTGCAGCGGCAGGCTCATGTCGAAGGCGTTGCCCGTGGTTTTTGCCCGCAGCAATACCCAACTCTTGCCGTCGGCATCGGCCACGAGCGCTCCGCTGCCGATGTCCAGTTGCACGGCGCCGTGTTGCGGCTGGCTGTTCTGGATGCGCCCGGTCAGGCCCAGCCAGTCCTCCTGGCTCGGTACCAGGCTGAAACCGGTGAACGGGTCGAACAGCGCTTGCACGCGCTGATGGATAAAGGCGTCGGGATGGTCGATCAGTTGCTGGCGGTCCATCGCCGAGAGCATCGCCAGTCGGCCTTGCAGCAGTTGCGTGCGCAGTGCCGGCAAGTCGGCTTGCAGGTTCCACTGGACCTTCTCGAACAAACCGCTGGCCTGCCACCGCTCGCCCAGTTTCTGCGCCATGGCGATGGCTTGCGGGCGATCTCTATGGCCGACCAGCACCAGCATTTCGCGGTTCAGCGGTTCTTGCATGCGTTGTTCGGCGCGCAATTCCAGCGCGTCCGGCGCGGTGCCCGGCACCAGTTCCATCAGGTTGGCCGACAGTGGTGCACCGTCACGCCATTGCCAACCGGCGAGCGCGAGCACCGCCAGCAGCAGGGTCAGAAACAGCCACGGAAGCTTGCGTTCACTCGGCAAAGTCATGCTGCTCCGCGTCGCTCAACGGTTGTGTGCTGGTGCTGTCTTGCATGCGCAAAAGCGTGCTGTCGCCCTGGGTTTCCAACAGTTCGATGCTGTGCACCAATTCGCTGCCGGTGATGTTGATCTGGTTGAACACCTGCTTGAGCAGCAATGAGCGCGGGATCAGCGTCAGTTTCCAGCTCTGCGCGTCGCCGCTCAGGGACAGTTCGAAGTCCCGTTGCAAGCCGCTGCTGTCACCTTGCAACACGGCGAGGAACAAGCGGTTCTGCTCGGCGCCGGCGCTCTTGCTCGGCAGCGTCTGCCAACCGTTGGCGTCACGTCGGGCAATGCCTTTGCCGGTGATGCGGTAATCCTGTTGCAGCGGCGTTTTCAGCAGCCAGAGCAAGCCGTGGTTTTTTGCGAGGACAAAAGTGCCCTTGCTGGTCAGCGGCTTGGGCAATGCACGCAGGTGTTTTTCCTGGATGAAATTGCCGTGGATCACGTCGGGTTTGGCCAGTTGATCGCTCAGTTGTTGCAAATCAAACGCCTGCGCCAGCGAAGAAAAACCCAGCGCTAATACCAGCGCCACCACAATCCTGTAGCAGCTGGCGAAGCCTGCGTTCGGCTGCGCAGCAGTCGCCCTGCGGTTTTTCTGCTGTACCGCATGTACAGGTTTTGCGACGGCTTCGCCGCCGAACGCAGCCTCGCGGGCTCGGCAGCTGCTACAGAGGTTTTTCAGCAGGTTCATGCCAGCATCCTTTCAACGGCATCGGTGAAGATCTTCGGCGAGGCCAACTGCATTTCGCGGCTGCTCATGTCGACAGCGACCTGTACGGAACTGGCGCGGGTCAGGCGTTCACCGGTTTGCAGATCGCTGATCAGATAGTTGATTTTCAGACGGTTCTCCCACTCCACCAGATTGGCCCGCACATTCAGCTTCTGGCCGAACACGGCGCCACGCACATAGCGCAGTTGCAGGTCGATCACCGGCCAGGCGTAACCCGACTCAACCATGGCGGTGTAGTTGTGGCCGATCTTGTCCAGCAGCGCACAACGGGCGATTTCCAGGTATTTGACGTAGTGGCCGTGCCAGACCACGTTCATGGTGTCGACGTCAAAGAACGGCACGAGGATTTCCGTATCGGTGTGAAGCACTCCCTTGCTACGCATGCAGCCTCCAGTGTTGCTCGGCGATACGTTTCAGGCACAGGCGCAATTCGCCTTCCAGCGCGCGGTCTTCGATGACCGGCGGGAAGTCCTTGGCCAGCTCTTCGTGCATCGCGGCCAAGGCTGGCGGCAACGGGCGCGCATCCTCGGCCTTGCTGCGCAGCCACACGCCCTGGTTGGCCGCGAGCAAGGTGGCGGCGGCGACCTGTTCGGTCAGCTCCAGCACACGGATCGCGTCGCGGGCGGCGATGGTGCCCATGCTGACCTTGTCCTGGTTGTGGCACTCGGTGGAGCGCGAGAAGACGCTGGCCGGCATGGTGTTTTTCAACGCTTCGGCGGTCCAGGCGCTGGTGCCGATCTGCACGGCCTTGAAGCCGTGATTGAGCATCGCGCGGTCAGCCGTGGCACCGGACAGGTTGCTCGGCAGGCCATGGTTGTAACGCTCGTCCACCAGCAGCGCGAGTTGCCGGTCCAGCAGATCGGCAACGTTGGCCACCAGGTTTTTCAGGCTGTCCATGGCGAACGCAATGTGGCCGCCATAGAAGTGCCCGCCGTGCAGTACGCGTTCGGCTTCGGCATCAATGATCGGGTTGTCGTTGGCGCTGTTGAGCTCGATCTCGATGAACGAACGCAGCCAGTTCAGGCTGTCGGCAAGCACGCCGAGGACATGCGGCGCGCAACGCAGGGAGTAACGGTCTTGCAGACGATGCAGCGGCGCGGTCGGCGCGTCGATCGCCAGGTCCTTGCGCAGCCACGCGGCAACTTGCATCTGCCCCGGATGCGGTTTGGCGGCGAACAGGCGCTCGTCGAAATGCTCGGGATTGCCTTGCAGCGCGACCACATTCAGCGCGGTGATGCGCGTGGCCAGTTGCAGCAGGTAATCGGCGCGGGCATAGGCCAGGCAGGCGAGGCCGGTCATCACGGCGGTGCCGTTCATCAATGCCAGCGCTTCTTTCGGGCGCAGCACCAGCGGCGTCCAGCCGAGTTCACGATGCACGTCGCCGGCTTGGCGGCGTTCGCCACGGAACATCACTTCGCGCTCGCCGGACAAGGTTGCAGCGACGTAGGACAGCGGCGTCAGATCACCGCTGGCGCCCACCGAGCCTTCTTCGGGGATCAGCGGCAGGATGTCATGTTCGAGGAACGCCTGAAGGCGCTCCAGCAGTTCCACGCGCACCCCGGACACGCCGTGGCACAGCGACTGCAAACGCGCCGCCAGCACAGCGCGCGTGGCTTGCGCGTCGAGCAGTTTGCCCAGGCCGCAACCGTGGAAGGTATACAGATGACGGGGCAACGCCTCGACGTGATGCAGCGGCACCGCGACCACGCAGGAGTCGCCGTAACCGGTGGTCACGCCATAGATCACGCCTTCCTTGTCCAGCAGGGAGTCGAGGAATCGCGCGCCCTTGGCGATGCGCTCGCGGTACGCAGGATCATCCTGCAACTGCGTCGGCACCTGACGGTTGGCCGCGGCCAGCACGTCTTCGATGCGCAAAGGGAGTTCGCCGAAGGTTACCGGCTCAAGCGTTGGCGTCGTCATCGGTCTTCCAGAATGGGTAAAAGTTGAACCATTGTCGGGGCGCTTCGAGGCAATAGTGACCCAGGCGTTCAGCGTAGCGGGAAGCCCACTGATGAATGACATGCTCGCGGTCACTGCGTTTCCACACCACGGCCTCGGCAAACGGTTCGAGGGTTACTCGATATTGGCCCGTCGGTTTCTTCAGGCACATCAGCAGATGGATCGGGCATTTCAGCAAGCCGGCCAGCAGCCACGGCCCTTGCGGAAACGCGGCCTGATGACCGAGGAAGTCCACGGTCACGCTGCGCCCGCCGTGCAGCGGGACGCGGTCGCCGGCGATCGCCAGCCACTCGCCGCGCTCCAGGCGTTCATGCAGTTGCAGCATGATCACCGGGTCCAGCTCACTGACCTGAATCAGCCGCAGATTGGTCGCGCCGGCTTCGCCGAGCAAACGGTTGAACTGCTCGGCGTGCTTGGTGTGCACCAGCACGTTCATGGTGACTTTCTCACCGATTTCCGCCAGTGCGCGACAGACTTCGAGATTGCCCAAATGCGCGCCCACCAGCATCTGCCCGCGCGTGCCACGCAGCTGACTGCGCAGCAGAGCCGGGTCGACGATTTCGATGTGATCGATGCTCAACTTGCCGTTCCACACGTCAAGCTTGTCGAGCATCGAGTCGGCGAAGGCCATGAACTGGCTGAACACTCGCCAGTGGGTCGGACGCAAGTGCGGGCGCGCGCTCCAGTCCGCGAGGCGTTGCTGGTATTGCCAAGCGCTGCGGCGGGCGCTGCGACCGAACAGGAAAAAGTACAACACGATGCCGTACAGCAGCGGACTCAACAGCCGTCGGCCCAGCACTTTGGCGCCGAACGCGGTGAGTTTCATCAGCCAGAAACTGCCACGCTCCTGACGGTCGGCCCAGTGTTCTTTGTCTGTGTTGATGCTCATGCTCGCCACCGTCGCCAGAGGATCACCGGTGCCCGCAGCAACATGCCGAAGAACAGCCGGGTGTGCATGCTCGAAATCAGCACATTGTCGTGGAACATCCGGAAATGCGAGACACCGTCCAGCGGGTAATGGACCTTGGTCGGCAGCCACTGCATCGGCTGATTGCGCCAGGCCAGGCGCACGAGGATGTCCGAGTCGAAGTCCATGCGCTTGCCGATCTTCGCCGAGTCGATCAGCGCCAGGGTCGGAGGCAAGGGGTAGACGCGGAAACCGCACATCGAGTCGCGGATCTGCAATGACAGCGTGTTGATCCAGACCATCACGTGGGTCAGGTAACGGGCGTACAAGCGGCCTTTCGGCACGCTGGCGTCGTATTGCGGATAGCCGCAGATCACTGCGTTGGGGTGCGCGCGTGATTGTGCAATGAAGGTCGCGACATCGTGCAGGTCGTGCTGGCCGTCGGCGTCCACCTGCAAAGCATGGCTGAAACCCAGGCGCGAAGCTTCGCGCAGCCCGGTCATGACCGCACCGCCCTTGCCTTGGTTGGCGGCGAGGCGGATCAGGTTGACCATTTCACGCTGGGCCAGTTGGTCGAGCACCCTGGCGCAGGGCTGATCGCTGGCATCGTCCACCAGAATGCACGGCAGGCCACTGGCGATCAGCGCGTCGACGACCGTGGTGATCGCGGTTTCGTGGTTGTAGACCGGGATGATTGCGCAGGGGTTATGCATGTTTCGAAACCTCCCCTGAACCACTGTGGCGAGGGAGCTTGCTCCCGCCCGAGTGCGAAGCGCTCGCCATGAAATCTACGCCGGATGGTTTTGGGTCTGCTTCGCAGCCCAGCGGGAGCAAGCTCCCTCGCCACAATGATCTCCATTGCCACAGGTTATGCATCGGGCATTGCCTCCAGCAAAATCCGCCCACTTGAGCAGGTCGCGGTTTCATTGCGGTAGGCGAAATACAGTTTGCTGCGTTCCGGGTCGAAGCGCAGGTGCAACTGGACTTCATCGCCGGGGCGCACCAGTTGCTGGAACTTCAGCACTTCCATGCCGGCAAATTTGCCCGGCAGGTTCATCAATTGCTGGCCGAGGCTCAGCGCCCAATCCACCTGCACCACACCGGGCAGTACCGGCGTTTGCGGGAAGTGTCCGCTGAAGTAGGCCAGGTCCGGCGGCACGGCCAGTTGCAGGCTCCATTCGCCATCGACTTCGACCTGCTCCAGCACTTCCGGTACCTTGGGGCGGGGTGCCAGCAGCAAGGCCTCGACGTCGGCCTGCGGCAGTTTGCCCTGAGCGTTCAGGGGCAATTGCCGCAGCATTCGCCAGCGTCGTGGCAGGGCCAGGGCTTCGCAATGCTGGCTCAGGTGCTGACGCAATTCCTGCGTCAGGGTGCGCCGACCTTGATTGCGCAAGGCATGCAGGCCCGCGTCCGTCAGCACCAGCAGTGCACCCAGTGAGGCGCGGTTTTCCTGGACCACGCCGAGGCGCGCGTCGGCGACCCAGTCATGCTCCATAAGCGCCTTTTCCAGCATCGGCAACGAGATACGTTTTTCTTCCAGTTTGACGATCCGGTCCAGCCGTCCGAGCAGTTCGAATCGGCCGTCGGCAGCGATTCTGGCGGCATCGGCGGTGTGTTCGATATGGCCGGCAGGCAAGTAGGGCGAGGAGATCAGCAGCGCGCCCTCGCTGTCCTGACTCAGCTCAACCTCAGCAAACGGTTGCCAGAGATCGTGACCCTGACGCCAGGCGATGCCGCCGGTTTCCGAGCTGCCGAGGATTTCCGTCGGCCATTGTTGCAGGCGCTCGTGAAGACTTTGCGCAGCCTCGGCCGGTAGCGCGCCACCGGAAGAAAACACTCGGCAAACCGCACTCAAGGCCGGCCAGTCGAGGTTGTCGCCCATGCGCTTGAGCAGCGCCGGGCTGGCGACCCAGGCAAACGTCGGGTGTTCGCGACTGGCGCGCTGCAAGTCTTCCGGAAAGGCCAGTTGCTTGCGCACGAACGGGCGCCCGGCGCACAGCGGCCACAGCACCCGAAACAGCAAACCGTAGATGTGCTGGGTGGCGACACTGCCGATGATGCACGCCTGGCCCAGGTCGGCGCCCCAGAGCTGCTCCAGCGCCTGAACTTCATTGGCGAGCTGGCGCAGAGTCTTGTCGATACGCTTGGGTTCGCCGCTGGAACCGGAAGTACACAGGCTCAGCTGGCAGGTGTCCAGATCCAGTTTGGCGGGGGACAGGGGCGCCTGTCGATAATCGATAAGGTGCGCATCATCGGCCTGATCGGTCAGCCACAGATCGACTTCGCTCGACCAGCGTTGGCGAGTCTGTGGTTGCAGGTCAGCAGGCAGCAGCACGCTGACCCCGGCACGCCAGGCGCCGAGCAGGGCAATCGCCAGGTCAGCGGCGTCTTCAAGGTGCACGGCAATGCGGTGCACGCCTTGGGATTGCAGGCCGGCCGCGAGGCTCAATGCCTGTTCGCACAGCTGTGCGTGATTCAACGCCGGTTCGGCCGTCACGGCACGCTCCGGCTGAGCCTTGAGCAACAGCTGCTCAAGTGTTATCCAATTCATGGGTGGCCTCGTACCCGTTGTCGTATGAGCCATTCAATGGCAAACAGCAGGCCCATCAATCCATAGGAAATCAGGCCGGTGTACAACATCCACCAACTCAGCGGCGCCCACAGGGTCAGGGCGGCGGCGAGCAAACCGTTACAGAGGAAAAACACACACCAGACGATGGTCACCTGGCGGGTGTAGACAATCGCCTTGGCCGGCAAGTGCGGTTCCCGCAGGCGCGCCAGGCGTTCCACCATCGGCGGCCCGACTTTCAGGCTCAGGCCAAACAGGCCAAGCATGAAAGCGCTGATCAGCACCGGGTACCAACGCAGCAACAGCGGACTGTCGAACAACGCCAGCAACAGGCAAAAGCCAATCGCGGTGATCGCCATCCACAGGTTGCCGGGGCGACGCGCACCCAGCAGCGCCCGCGCCAGCCACAGGCTGCCCAGCAGCAGACCGAACTGCCACGGAGCAAAGTGTTCCATGCCGAAATACACCGCGAAGGGGTACAACAGGCCCGCCAGCAGCAGGCCAAGGCCGATCAGTCGACTCATGCGGCCGGTTGAACCAGACGGTAGACCGCCTCGACCACGTCGCTGACGGTACGCACCGATTTGAATTCTTCGGCGGCGATTTTCTTGCCGGTCTGACGCTTGATGTGATCGATCAGGTCGACAGCGTCGATGCTGTCGATTTCCAGATCCTGATAGAGATTGGATTCGAGGCTCACGCGCTCAGGGTCCAGCTCGAAGAGTTCGACCAAGGCATCGCGCAGGGTGTTGAAAATGTCATCACGAGTTTGCATGGTCCGGTCTCAAGCTGCCTGTTTTGCGGTGACGAACGCCGCAAGGCTCGCCACGTTACTAAAGTGATTACGGGTGTCTTTGGCGTCGGCGTCGATTTTGATGCCGTACTTTTTCTGGATCGCCAGGCCGAGTTCCAGGGCGTCTACCGAGTCCAGGCCCAGGCCTTCGCCGAACAGCGTCTGGTCATCGCCGATGTCTTGTGCGCTGATGTCTTCGAGGCCGAGGGCGTCGATGATCAGTTCTTTGATTTCACGGTGTAGATCGCTCATCTTCGGCGAGCTCCTTAATAAAGTAAGAATGCAAATAATCGTTGAGCTTGCGCGAAGCCTGAGGCGCAGGGCCACACGCGGCAAAGGCTTGTGGGTCTATATCGGCTCCCACACGAAAACTGAAGTGCACGCGACGTTTCGGGATGCGATACCAGGGTTCGGCCTTGGTCAATGTGGTCGGGCTGACCTTGATGATCACCGGGGTCAGGATTTTCGCACCCCGCAGGGCAATCGATGCACCCCCCCGATGAAAGGCTGGCGGTTCGCCTGGCTGGGTGCGAGTGCCTTCGGGAAAGATGATCAGCGTCTGACCGCTTTTCAGTGCGTCGGCCGCGGCATCGAGCATGTCCATGCTGCCGTCGTTGCTGATGTATTCGGTGCGGCGAAGCGGGCCGCGAGTGAAGGGGTTCTCCCAGAGGCTTTTCTTGACCACGCAGTTGCTGTGACGCACCAGTCCGATCAGAAACACCACATCGATCAGCGACGGGTGATTGGCCATGATCATCTGGCCCGGGCGACCAAGCTTCTCCGCGCCCTGGATGTCGTAGGTCAGTACGCCGGTACGGGCCATGAACCGGACAAAAAACCAAAAGCAGCGACTGACGGTTCTACGTGCCCGCAGCCGATGAGTCTGGGCATCGCCGGGCAGGCAACTCAGCAACGGGAAAACCACCAGGCGCAGGCACAGCCCGCCTAACCCGAACAGAGTGAAGCTCGCAGCGGTCGCCAGCAAACGCCAGTAATAGGCGTCGCGGTTTTTTTCGCTTACAGGTTGCGTTGCCAGGTCCATACACGATTTTTCCAGGCATGTTGGCAGGTAGTCTGCTGGCCGAGCAGGGTACGCAATAGATTCAGGGCATGGGGCCAGTGGGCTTTGGACAACGCATCCGAAGTGCTGTTCAGGGACAGCTGCCAGTCGGTACCCGGTGTCAGCAACAGACCGACGGCATACGGGAACGGCACGTCGTCGATCCAGGCCGAGTAGGCCTGGGGCGGTTTTTCTTCAGTGACGATCAGCAGTACCGCAGGCGCGCCTTCGGCAAGCAGCGCCGCGGCCTCTAGCATGCCGTGTTCAAGGCCGTCTCCGGCGGCGGCAAGGGCAGTCATCTCACTGGTTTCGCCACGCATGATCGACCACAGGCCAATCACCGCGTTGTGCACCGACAAGCTGAATTGCGTCGGTGACAACGGTTGTTCGGCTGCCAGATCGCGCAGGATGTCGAAGGTGCGGGGCGTTTCGCCATGACGGGAAATAAAGACCAACGGTAGGTCCTGGCGACCATCGGCCAGGGGCCAACCGACGCTGAATGCCATCCGCGCCAGACGGCTGAGCCGCCGGCGCTGCATGGCCGGCAAAAAAGACACGTCGGGGGCGGCATCGCTGCTCTGAAGCACGACCGGTTGTCGGCTCCAGGCCTGCCAATCGTCCACGCTTTCGAGCCCAGGGGCCCACGCGCGCCATTGGGCGATGTTGAAATTGATCACAGGCTTTCATCCCGCCCCTGCGGGCTATTCTGACGCGGCGAGTCGCAGAAAAACGCGACGACCTTACGTGGCGCTTGGCGCCGAGTGGCGCGCATTATCCCGTTGCGACGGGCGTGTAGCAAATGATGGTTACGTTTTGCGCAGTCAAATGAACTGATTAGTCCGCGAAAAGCTGTCGTTTGGCCATTATCCACATCGTGCTGAGCAAGTCTGTCGGCTCTGTCGGCGATCGATGGCAGAGTTGGCGGTTTTTTTATTGGGAGATTGCCGCTGACTGTGTAGTCCCCGTGCCGACGAGGTAGCTAAGCAGCGCCATGGACTACTACACTCGATCATTCTTTGATACACGGAGGTTTTTCACATGCGGCGCGTGGTGTTCAATCAGAAAGGTGGCGTGGGCAAATCCAGCATTGCCTGCAATCTGGCGGCGGTCAGCGCCAGCGAGGGGTATCGCACCCTGTTGGTGGATCTCGATGCCCAGGCCAACTCCACTCAGTACCTGACGGGACTCACCGGGGATGACATCCCGATGGGCATCGCCGACTTCTTCAAGCAAACCCTGTCCTCAGGACCGTTCTCGAAGAAGAACCAGGTCGATATCTACGAAACGCCGTTCGAAAACCTCCACGTCATCACCGCGACCGCCGAGTTGGCCGATCTGCAGCCCAAGCTTGAGGCTAAACACAAGATCAACAAGCTGCGCAAATTGCTTGAGGAGCTGGGGGAAGATTACGATCGCATCTACCTTGATACCCCGCCTGCGCTGAACTTCTATGCGGTATCGGCATTGATTGCCGCTGACCGGGTGCTGATCCCGTTCGACTGCGACAGCTTCTCGCGCCAGGCACTGTACGGGCTGCTGGCGGAAATCGAAGAATTGAAGGACGACCACAACGAAGGCCTGGAAGTCGAAGGCATCGTGGTCAATCAGTTCCAGGCCCGTGCCAGCCTGCCGCAGCAGATTCTCGACGAGCTGATCGCCGAAGGGTTGCCGGTGCTGCCGGTGTACCTGACCAGTTCGGTGCGGATGCGCGAATCCCATCAGGCCAATACGCCGCTGATTCACCTCGACCCACGGCACAAGCTGACGCAGCAGTTTGTCGAACTGCATAACCTGCTCGAAAACGCCTGAATCTGTCGACGTCGCCTAACCCAATGTGGGAGCGGGCTTGCTCGCGAAGGCGGAGTGTCAGTCAACATTGATATCGACTGACACTCCGCCTTCGCGAGCAAGCCCGCTCCCACATTAAATCGCGGTGGTTTTAGATCCCCTGGCTACGCAACCAGCTCATCAACTGCGGTAACGGAAACGCCCCGCTCTGACGCGCCACTTCCCGGCCGTTCTTGAACAGAATCAGGCTCGGAATCGAGCGAATACCCAACTGCGCCGACAATTGCTGGTTCGCCTCACTGTCCAGTTTCGCCAGCCGACATTTCCCCGCCAGTTGCCCCGCTGCCTGCTCGAACACCGGCGCAAACGACTTGCACGGCCCACACCACTCCGCCCACACGTCCACCAGCAACGGCAGATCGCCTTTGATCTGGCTGGCGTAATCGCCTTGTTTCAATTCGAACGGCTTGTTCAGCAAGACCTCGGCCTTGCAGCGACCGCATTTTGGGTGATCGTTGAGGCGTTCGGCGGGGATGCGGTTGAGGCCGTTGCAGTGGGGGCAGGGGATGAGGAGTGGGTCGGTCATGGTCGAGGCTCTGAATGTTTGGGCAGTCTAAAGCTGATTTGGAGTCGCAAGCTTCATTTATCAAGCCAGCAAAAGACGGGGGCAGGCGCAGTGATTGTCGTAAATGCTCACATATTCTGGAGTTTCGGGGCGGGATCGGTGGCTACGCTGGAAGCAACTTCACCGTTTTCTAATCTCTTTATGAGGAGTTCGCTTTGCCTTTAAGCTCGTGCTACTTTTGTTGCACTTATCGAGAAGTCGATATCTCTCAATTGTCGGATAGGAGTTATCCCGTGTCCGTGACTTCCAAAATCCGCCGTCAAGGTGGCGCTGCAGTGATTACTCTCCCGCCAACGCTGCTGAAGCTCCTGCACCTGGAAGTAGGAGCACAACTGGAACTGAATGTGGTCGATGGTGAGTTGATTGCCCGTCCGGTTGTACGGCCTTCTCGCAAGCGCTATAGCCTTGCAGAGTTGCTTGAAGGTTCCGAAGAAGTAGCCGAGTTGAATGCGCAGACGGCGTTTGCACGTGAAGGCGATCCAGTTGGCCGGGAGTTGGGTTGATGGTTCGGCGTCAGGCCCCACAGCGGGGGGATGTTTACTGGATTGATCCGAACCCGGTTGCGGGACGCGAAATGATGAATCGGCATCGATTCGTGGTAATTACGCCAAGGGAAATCAACGCCTTGGGTGTCAGCATGACTGTGCCGGTGACCAGTGGCGGCAGCTTCAGTCGAAACACCGGCTTGGCGGTCATCGTCTCCGGCCACGAAACGAATGGTGTCGCAGTTTGTAATCAGGTTCGTAGTTTTGATATAGAGCAGCGTGTGCGCGACGGCTCAGCCAAGTTCATTGAGCGACTTGATGACGTTACGATGGCAGACATCGTTGCTCGCGTCGTCAGTGCCATTGATCCGCTTGACTGACCAATCTCACGACGAACAACTGATCTCCAAATGCTTGCCCCACTCCGGCGGCCGCTCGGCGTAGCTTTCCATCCCCGCTTGCTCGTCGAATGGATTGCTCAATACCGCATGCAGTCGCCGAACCTCTGAATAATCGCCGCTCTCCGCTGCATCGATCGCCTTCTGCGCCAGGTAGTTGCGCAGGATGTACAGCGGATTGACCGCGTGCATCCGCTTGCGCCGCTGTTCCTGATCAACCTCGCCTTCACGGCCAACCCGGGCGACATACAACTCAGCCCAGGCATCGAAGCCCTTGATGTCGACGAAGTCATCGCGCAAACGGGCGACGGCCAATTCGGGTGATTCATCCCCTAAACGGCGGAAGAACAGCGTGTAATCGACGCCGCTGTTCTGCATCAGTTGCAGCAGCTGCTCCAGCAGTTTCTGGTCATCGTCTTCGGCCGTGGTGAGTCCGAGGCGACGGCGCATCAGGTCCAGGTAATGGGCTTGGTACAACGGCAAGTACAGGCCGAGGGTTTCGCGCAGGGCGTCGACGCTGATGAACGGCGTCAGGGCCTGGGCGAGGGCGCTTAGGTTCCACTGGCCGATCGGCACCTGGTTGCTGAAGGAATAGCGGCCTTGGTCATCCGAGTGGTTGCAGATGAAATGGGCGTCGAAGTCGTCGAGGAAGGCGAACGGACCGAAATCGAAGGTGATGCCGAGGATCGACATGTTGTCGGTGTTCATCACGCCGTGGCAGAAGCCGTAAGCCTGCCATTTGGCGATCAGCTCGGCATTGCGCTCGACGATTTCGCGGAACATCGCCAGGTACGGTTCCGGTTGTTCCAGACACTCGGGGAAATGCATAGCCAATACGTGCTCGCCGAGTTCTTTCTGCTTCTCCGGACGTTTGGTGTAGTAGAAATACTCGAAATGCCCGAAGCGCACATGGCTCGGCGCCAAGCGCAGAACCATCGCTGCGCGTTCCTGCTTCTCGCGCCACACCGGGGTGTCGGAGCCGATTACGCACAGAGCGCGGGTGGTCGGGATGTTCAGGGCATTCAGCGCTTCGGAGGCGAGAAACTCGCGGATCGAGGAGCGCAATACCGCGCGTCCATCGCCCATTCGCGAAAAAGGCGTCTGACCGGCGCCTTTGAGGTGCAGGTCCCAGTGTTCGCCGGCCTCGTTGTAGACCTCGCCCAGCAACAGGCCGCGACCATCACCCAGCTGCGGGTTGTAGGAACCGAACTGATGGCCGGAATAGACCATCGCCCGAGGCACTGCGTCGGCCCAGAGCTTGTGGCCGCTGAACAGCTCGGCAAACTCCGGGGTGTCCGCTACTGCGGGATCGAGATCCAGCAGCGCCATGGCCGCAGGGCTGGCCACCACCAGACGCGGGTTGTCGATGGGCTCGGGCAGCACATGGGCGGAAAACGTATCGCCAAGGCGGGCGAAGCGATTATCGAAGGTCAGTTCGTCGAGGGCTTTCAACGGCCATCTCCAGCAGAATGTCCGAGTATTCTGCTAGGGATAAGGCCGTTAGTCGAGCTTGGCGGGCGGTGGCTCAAGGGGCGACTTGCCATCCACCAGCGGCACGATGGTTTTGGTTTCCGGTTCGATCGGTACCATTTTGTATTCCTGGCCGTGAAGGTTCTTGAGATAGACCTCCATCTGCCGGAACGAGATGTTGATGTGCTGCTTCTTGAACTCGCGATTGATGAAGCGGTTGACCTCGTCCAGCACCGGGTTACGGTCACCGAGGTCGCGCACGTGCATGCGCAACTCGTGGTCGAGGGTGCTTTCGCCGAAGTTCAGGAAGTACACGTGGGGTTCCGGGTCTTTCAGGACACGTGGGTTGTCGCGCGCGGCTTTGAGCAGCAGCTCTTTCACCAGGTCCAGGTCCGAACCGTAGTCGACGCCGAGCTTGAGGGTCACCCGGGTGATGGTGTCGGTCAGAGACCAGTTGATCAGTTGCCCGGTGATGAACGTCTTGTTCGGGACAATGATGTCCTTGCGGTCGAAGTCGGTGATGGTCGTGGCGCGGATGCGGATCTTGCTGACCGTGCCCGACAGGTTGCCGATGGTGATGGTGTCGCCGATCCGCACCGGACGCTCGAACAGGATCATGATGCCCGAGATGAAGTTCGCGAAAATCTCCTGCATCCCGAAACCGAGCCCCACCGACAGCGCCGCCACCAGCCATTGCAACTTGTCCCAGCTCACGCCGAGGGTCGACAGGGTCGAGACGAAGCCGATGCCGGCGATCACGTAGGACAGCAACGTGGTCGTGGCATAAGCACTGCCTTGTGCAAGATTCAACTTGGACAGCACCAACACTTCCAGCAAGCCTGGCAAGTTGCGCGCGAGGGCGAAGGTGATACCGATGATGATCAGCGCGCCGAGCATGTCGCCGATGCTGATCGGCACCATGCTCATGTTGGCGCCGGTACCGCTGGTGTATTCGTACAGGGTGATGTTGTCGAGGTACGAGAACACCGAGATCAAATCGGACCAGACCCAGTACAGCGCCGCAATGAAACCGCCAAGCAGTGCCAGGCGGATCAGGCGCAGGGACTGTTCGTTGACCTTCTCGATGTCCAGCGTCGGCTCTTCGATCACCGCTTCGCCGTCGCCAGCCTCCTTGGCGGCCTGACGTTTGGCCAGGGCGCGCTGGTAGGCCAGGCGTCGTGCTGCAACGCTGAGGCCGCGAACGAAAGTGGCTTCAATCACCAGCCAGAACATCAGCAGGTAAAGGGTGTTGATCAGCCGGTCACTGAGTTTCAGCGCGGTGTAGTAGTAGCCGAAGCACACTGCCACAAATAACGCGACGGGCAGGACGGTGAACAGGACCCCGACCGCTTTGCGGAACAGCGACGCGTTCTGGTGCGTCGGGCTGGCGATCAGAAGGCGGCTGAGCAGCCAGGCCATCAAGGCGTAACAGATCAGCACCACGGGCATGCCGAGCACGTCATCCGCCAGCGTCGAGGGTTGCAGTTCGGCAACCGCTACCACGGCAACCAATGCCATCACCACCAAGCCGAGTCGGCGGACCCAGCCCTGCAGGAACTCGACCTGGGGTTTTTCCCAGCGGAAATGCAGTTCAGCGACGCCGCCCGGTGCGAGGATCCGGTAAGCGGTGTAGAACACCAGCCAGGCCTGGGCCATTTGCAGCAGCGCCGCGCCCATGTTGGCGTTCTGCCCGCGGGCGTCGATCTGCAACGCCAGGCCGCACAAGGCCAGGCCCAGCGAGACCGGCATTGCCAACAGAATATTGATCAGGATGGCCTGAGGCGTGTGCCACTGGCTGTCGCGCTTGAAGTGGCCGATGTCCTGGTGAACTTTGCTCAGTCGGGCATACAGACTTTTACGTCGCCACAGCAGGGCACCGATCAGCAACACCAGGGGCAGGAACAGCAGCGGTCGCTGTATCAGGCCATCACTCAATTCGCTCAGGCTGGAAGCCCACGGCAGCGTAGTGACCTGACGTTCCAGACGCTCCGGCACGGCGCGCATCCATTCCAGGTCCAGCGGCTTGTTGCTGGGAATCCAGAACATCTGCTCATCGAGGGTCGCCCGCAGGCTTTGCGCGGTACTGAGCAGCTGTTTCTGATTGAGTTGCAGGGTGATGGATTCGTTGAGCACCGCACTCAGTTCGCGGTTCAGGCGTTCCAGCAGGTCTGCGCGGGTGGTGGCCAGCTCCAGCAGGCTTTTTCGCAGCTGCGGGGTAACTTGCTCCGGCGGCTGGGTGGACAGCAGGTTGTCGACATAGGTCGCGGGGTTGCTGAGCAATTCCCGCTGCTGGCTCACTTCAAACTGGTACAGGCGAATATCGGCGATCTGGTCGGCCAGGTCGCGGTCGAGCTTGAGACGTGGCAGGGCCTGTTTCTGCTTATAGAGAATCTTGGAGAGCAGCAGGCTGCCCTTTAGTACGTTGATTTGTTCGTCCAGTGCCGAATCGCTTTGGGTCACGTTGTCCAGCTGCTGTTTGGTCTGCAGGTTCTGCTGGGTGACCTCATTGAGGCGGTCAGTGCTTTTGAGCAGGTAGTCCGAGAGCTTCAGGTTGGCCGAACTTTCGGTGGCCAGCAGCGCGCTGCCGCCGGATTTCTGCGCTTCGATGGACTGTTGCGTCACCGTCTCCTGGGACTGGGCCAGACGCTTCTGGTTGATCAGGGTTTGCAGCTCCTGGATTTCCTGATCCAGGCGATCGGATTTTTCGGTCAGCAAGTCGTGCTGGCTGTTACCCAGATCCTGCAACTGGTTGTTGCCGGCCAGTTCCTGGCGACGCAGCGGAATCAGCGCATTCAGTGCCGCGAGTTCGGCATTCAGGAGGTCACGCTGTTCACCGCTCAAAGTCTTGCCGGCGTCCTTGCCGGCTTTGAGTATGTTGTTGATCTGTTGAATACGCGTCTGGCTGGCGGAAATTTCGGCCTGTGCGCGCTCGGGGCGGGTCTGGGCGGTGATCACCAGACTGTTGGCGTCGGCCAGCGCCTTCTGCAGGTCGCTTTGCTGGGTCGAGCGCTCGGTGAGCATTTGCTCGAGCTGCTGGATCGACTGGTTAGCGTAGCGTTGCGGCACCGGCGGCATTCTGGTGGCTTTGAGCTTGGTCAGCTCACGCTGGTTTTCGATGTTCTGCTTGGGCGCGGTGGCGAGCTGCTGCTTGAGAGCGACCAGCTTTTGCTCGTAATCACGCTGGTTGCCGAGCTGGGTCAGCGTGCTTTGCAGGACGGATTGCAGGGCTTTCTGATCCGCTTCCGGCAGTTTGCGATCGGCGATCTTGTCCAGATTCGCCTGCACGGCTTCGCTGGTCGGCGGTTCGGCCGCTTGCAATGTACCGACAGAAAGACTCAAGCCCAGCAGGGCCATGATGAAAAAAGTGCGCAGGGTAGACATAGAGACCGATCGAAAACGAGACGAAGTGTGGAGTTTAGAGGAACAAGCCCGGACCCGGGCGACTTCCTTCGGGGAATCTGACGCCCACTTTGCCGATCTTGTTCCCCTCCATGACCGCGACGGTCCAGATGGTGTTGTTCCACTCCACCTGGTCGCCGACGACGGGAGCACCGCCGACTTTCTGGGCAATGAAACGGCCCAGGGACATGTCCGGATCGATGCCTTCGACTTTCAACCCGTACAGCGCCGCAACCGCTGCCAGCTGGGCGTCTCCTTCGAGTACGAAGTCGCCGAAGAAGCGCAGATCGAGGCCGCGTTGCGGTGCCTGGCTGAAGAGTTTTCCGAGGGCTGGAAGGTTGTGTTCATGGCCGATAACACACAGCAAATCATCGACTTCGAGCACCGTACTACCCGACGGATGGAGCAGTTGTTGGCCACGAAACAGCGCTGCAATACGTGTGCCTTCGGGCATTTTCAGCTCGCGAAGGGGCGAACCGATGCACCATTTCTCGGCACCGAGGCGATAAACGAACAGCTCCCACTCGCTGGTGACATGCACCTCAAGGGCTGCGCGCGAGATTGGCGCCGGCTCCGGCGGAACGGTCACTTTCAAAAGCTTCGCCACCCAGGGCAGGCTCGTGCCCTGCACCAGCAGTGACACCAGCACGATAAAGAAGGCGAGGTTGAAGTAGAGCTGGGCATTCGGCAGGCCGGCCATCAGCGGGAACACCGCCAGAATGATCGGGACCGCGCCGCGTAATCCGACCCAGGAGATAAACGCCTTTTCGCGGCCGTGGAACGCTTTGAACGGCAGCAGACCGACCAGCACCGACAGCGGCCGAGCGAACAGAATCATCCACAGCGCCAGGCCCAGAGCGGGCAGGGCGATCGGCAGCAGATCATGCGGCGTGACCAGCAGCCCCAGCACCAGGAACATGCCGATCTGCGCAAGCCAGGCCATGCCGTCGAGCATGTGCAGAATGCCGTGGCGGCTGCGCACCGGGCGGTTGCCGATCACCAGGCCGCACAGGTAAACCGCCAGGAAGCCGCTGCCATGCAGGGCGTTGGTCAGGGCGAACACGACCAGGCCGCCGGCAATCACCAGAATCGGATAGAGGCCGTTGGCCAGGTGGATCCGGTTGACCAATTGCAGCATGACCCAGCCACCGCCAAGGCCGATGACGGCACCGATGCCGAACTCACGCACGAAGTGGGCGAGCAGGCTCCAATGGAGGCCGGTCTGGCCGCTGGCGAGCATGTCGATCAGGGTGACGGTGAGGAACACCGCCATCGGGTCGTTGCTGCCGGACTCGATTTCAAGGCTGGCGGTGACCCGTTCGTTCAGTCCTTTGCCGCCGAGCAGCGAGAACACCGCCGCGGCGTCGGTGGAGCCGACGATAGCGCCGATCAGCAGGCCCTGAATCAGGTTCAGATCGAATAGCCACGCGGCGGCCATGCCGGTCATCCCCGTGGTGATCAACACCCCGACCGTCGCGAGCGACAGCGCTGGCCATAACGCCACGCGGAAGCTGGAAACCCGGGTGCGCAACCCGCCGTCGAGCAGGATGACTGCCAGCGCGAGGTTGCCGACCAGATAAGCTGTTGGGTAGTTATCGAAAATAATGCCGGCGCCATCGACACCGGCCGACATGCCCACCGCGAGGATGATCACCAGAATCGGGATACCAAGGCGCGATGAAAGGGAACTCACCAGAATGCTTGCACCTACCAGCAACGCGCCGATCAAGAACAGGCTGTTGATGGTCGTCGCATTCAAAGGCAGTACTCCAGAAAGCTGAAAGGCGGGCACAAACTGACCATGCAGTCTGCGTGCCAGCGATTCTAACCTGTTGAAATGTGATGCTGTCAAAAAGCTTTTGCAGCCGCGACAACGTCACCCGGATTGAGCTTGATCCTGTGGCGAGGGGATTTATCCCCGTTGGGTTGCGGAGCGGCCCCTGCGTTCTTTCAGGCACACACCGCAAACAGATCTTGCGACGGCTTCGCCGCCGAACGGGGATAAATCCCCTCACCACAGATAAATCCCTTAGCCACAGAGAAAGTGTCGCTGCTTACAGGCTGAACCGCCCAACCATGTTGTTCAGGTCCAGCGCCAATCGCGACAATTCATTGCTCGCCGCACTCGTCTGATTCGCCCCGGTCGCCGATTGCACCGACAAATCACGGATGTTCACCAGGTTGCGATCGACTTCACGGGCCACCTGCGCCTGTTCTTCAGCCGCGCTGGCAATCACCAGGTTGCGCTCGTTGATCTCGACAATGGCGCTGTTGATCGTGTCCAGGGACAGGCCTGCACCGCGGGCGATGTTCAAGGTCGATTCGGCACGTTCGGTGCTGTTACGCATCGAATCCACCGCGTGTTCGGTACCGCTCTGGATGCTGCCGATCATGCGTTCAATTTCGCTGGTCGACTGCTGGGTGCGATGCGCCAGTGCACGAACCTCATCCGCCACCACCGCGAAGCCACGCCCGGCTTCACCGGCACGCGCCGCTTCGATTGCGGCGTTCAAGGCCAGCAGGTTGGTCTGGTCCGCCAGGCCGCGAATCACGTCCAGCACCTTGCCGATGTCGCGGGATTCATTGGCCAGATCGCCAATCAGGGTCGCGGTGCTCTGCACATCGGCACTCATGCGTTCGATGGCACTGACGGTTTCCTGCACCAGGTCACGACCGTCGCCGGCCGAGGTGGTGGCGTTTTTCGAGGCCTCGGAAGTGCTCACCGCGTTGCGCGCGACTTCTTCCACGGCGCTGGTCATTTCATTGACGGCGGTGGCGGCCTGTTCGATTTCGTTGTTCTGCTGGGTCAGGCCGCGGGCGCTTTCGTCGGTGACGCTGTTCAGCTCTTCAGCGGCGGACGCCAGTTGCGTAGCCGAGCCGGAAATCCGCTGCAGGGTGTCACGCAGCTTGTCCTGCATCTTCGACATGGCCAGCAGCAAGCGGCCGGCCTCGTCTTCACCATCGACATGGATCGGGCGAGTCAGGTTGCCTTCGGCGATTTCTTCCGCAGCGCTCAAAGCGTTGGCGATCGGCTTGGTGATGCTGTTGGTCAGCAGCCAGGCGAACAGCAGGGTCAGGCCAGTGGCGATCACCAGCAGGGTGACGACCAGCTTGAACGCCGAAGAGTACTGATCGGATGCTTGCTGATTAAGATCGACCGCCTGTTGGTTGTTGATCAGCATCAGGCGGTTGAGCACCGCGTTGACGGCTTCAGAGTTGTTCAACAGATCGGTGTTGAGCAAGGTGCGCAGTTCTTCCACCTGATTGTTGCGCGACAGGCTCTTCATCCGGTCTTCAAGCTGACGATACTGGCCAAGCAACTGCACGTACTGGTCGTAGGCCGCACGCTCGTCAGGGCTGCTGATGAATTTTTCATACTCAGTCTGAGCGGCACGGATCTGCTGGTTGCGTTGATCGAACAGCTCGATGGTTTTTTGCTGTACGTCGGGTTCGCGGTTGGTCAACAGGCGATAGGAAAGAACCCGAAGGCGCAACGTCAGTTGGGTGAACTCATCCAGTGCCTTGATGCTCGGCACACTGCTCTCGACGATGTTCTCGCCGGCGCCGCGAATCTTGCTCATCTGGTTCAAGGCAAACACGCCCAGAACCAGCATCAAACCGCCAATCAGGGCGAAACCGAGGAACGCCCGTGGTGCGATATTCATATTACGAAGGGACATGCTGTTTACCAAAGTGAGCGCACCCGTGCGGCGCTGAAGCTGACGTGTGAGTGACTTATCGGTCATACGACTAAAGTCTTGAGGGCCTGCGCGTTTTTGTCGCAGACAGGCCCCGGCGACGAAGTGCAGGAACCAGATCCGCCAATCACAGTCTTTAAAGCTCGCGAGGAAGGTCGCCCGCCAGGAAAATCAAGGCCTTGCGCCCGAATAACCCTGGCATCCGTGGTGACTTTTCTTTATCGTACGCGCCCCTTGAAATGCTTGGAAAATCAAAATGTTGGAAGCATCCCTAAGCCAATTGGAACAGCTGGTCAGCGACCTGGTGCAACAGAACCAGAGCCTGCTCGCCACCAATCAGACCCTGAGCTACGAGCTGGCCCAGGCCAAGGATGAAAACGAAAGCCTGCAACTGAACCTGATGGAACAGGAAGAGAAACAAGGCGCCACCGCGGCCCGCATCCAGGCCCTGGTTGAGCGCGTCAGCGCCGGCCCGGTCAGCGCATGAATCACGGCGCCGCAGGGGTAAAAGTCGTCTCGATCCTGGGGGAGGACTATTCGATCAAGGCGCCGGCCGGGGAAGAGCAAACCCTGCTGGACGCCGCGCTGATGTTGAAAGCTGCCTTGGCCGATACCAAAAGAAAGTACCCGACGCTGATCGGTGACCGCCTGCTGGTGTTGGCCGCGATGAATCTGTGCTCCCAGCAGATTGAAATGCAGAAGCAGCACAAGCAGGAACTCGACCGTTACCAAGAGCAAGTCAGCGCCACGGTTGAAGTGATCTCCAAGACGATCAATCAGGCCTGATCGGCTTTGCGCACAACCAAAGAATAGATTGTCCATTGTGTTGTATACAATCGGCACGGCTGTTGCAGTGTTTCAGCCTCTTATTCTTTGGGGGTGCTCCATGCAGTTCTGGCGACGCAGTATTCAATGGCAGTTGATCCTCAGCATGGGCACCGCCCTGCTGGTCAGCATCCTGATCGTGGTTGGCATTTATACCCTCGTGGTCAACCGTCTCGCCCAGAGCTATCTGGTCGAGCAGGCACTGCCGTCGAGCATCGAGGCGATGCGCAATGACATCGAACGAATCCTCGTTCAACCTCTTACCGCCGCCAAGGACATCGCCAGCAACAGCATGGTGCGCGACTGGCTGGCCGGGGGTGAAAACAGTGCCCAGACAGACGCGTTCGTCCAGTATCTGGAAGGCATTCGCGCCGAACACAAAGCCTTTACCGCGCTGATTGTCGGCACGGCTTCAAACCATTACTTCACTGAAAAAGGCCTGGACCGGACCCTCAGCCGTTCCAATCCCAAGGACGCCTGGTTCTACGCCTTCCTCGACAGCAACCAGCCGCGCACCCTCAATATCGACAATGACACCGCGACCGGAGAATTGGCGCTGTTCATCGACCTGAAGGTCGAGCAGGGCGGCAAAGTCGTGGGCGTTGCCGGGCTCGGGTTGAGCATGAAAGAGCTGTCGGAGCTGATCCACAATTTCAACTTCGGTGAGCGCGGCAAGGTCTATCTCGTGCGTTCCGACGGTTTGATCCAGGTTCATCCTGAGGCGCAATTCAGCGGCAAGCGCACACTGGCCGAGCAAATTGGCGCAACCGCCGCACAATCGGTCATGGGTCAAAAAGTTGCCACCAACAGCAGCTTCGTTCGCGACGGCGAAGATTATCTGGCGTTAAGCCTGCCGTTACGGGACTTGGGCTGGACCCTGGTGGCCGAAGTGCCACAGTCGCAGATCTATGCCGAGGCTCGTCGCGCCATGTGGATGAGCAGCGGTATTGGCCTGGCGGTGGCGCTGGTGTGTCTGTTACTGGTGGTTTTGCTGGCCCGTGGGTTGGTGCGGCCGATCCGTCAGGTAACAGCGGCGCTGGTAGCCATCGGTAGCGGCGGGGGAGATTTGACCCACCGGTTAGATTCCAGCCGCGCCGATGAACTGGGTGACCTGGCACGCGGCTTCAATCGATTCCTCGGCAGTCAGCGCGAAATGATTGGCGAAGTGCTGACCACCAGCGAGCGTTTGCGCACGGCCGTTGGGCAGGTAGCACGGGTGGTGGATAACACCGCCGAACGTTCGGGTCGTCAGCAGGAAATGACCGACATGGTCGCCACCGCCGTCCACGAAATGGGCCTGACCGTGCAGGAAATCGCCCAGAACGCGGGTAACGCCGCGGTCGCTTCACAGAACGCTCGCGATGAAGCGATGCAGGCGCGTGAAGTTGTGGGTGGGTCGATCCGCCATATAGAAAGCATGTCCGATGAAATCGGCCTTGCGGCGGGAGCTGTTGGTGAGCTGGCTAATCAAGTGGCGTCGATCGATCAGGTGCTGGCCGTGATTCGCGGAATCTCCGAGCAGACCAATTTGCTGGCACTGAACGCGGCTATCGAAGCCGCGCGGGCCGGGGACATGGGGCGCGGGTTTGCGGTGGTGGCGGATGAAGTGCGGACGTTGGCGCGGCGCACGCAGTCGTCGACAGATGAGATCCAGCAGATGATCGGCAGTCTCAAGCAGGGCGCGGAAAATGCCGTTTCATCCATGCATTCCGGGCAAGCCGCGACGGGCACCGGCGTCGAATCGAGCCAGCGCACTGGCGCGTCGTTGACGGCGATTACCGGTCAGGTCGAGCGCATCAGCGACATGAACCATCAAGTGGCGACGGCCACGGAAGAGCAATCGGCGGTGACGGAGGAGATCAACCGCAACGTGCAGGGCATTTCCGATCTGGCCCGGGCGACGGCCGGAGAGGTCAGAGCTTGCCGTGAAGACTGTCAGACGTTGCAGCGGTTGGCGGATGATTTGGCGCGGCAGATGGGTGGGTTCAGGCTGAGCTGATAAATGTATCGCCAGACTGACGCCATCGCGGGCAAGCCCGCTCCCACAGGGTTATCGTGCGAACACAAATTATGTGTCCGACATAGAACTTGTGGGAGCGAGGCTTGCCCGCGATTGGATGTCAGCTTCACTACAAGGCTCTAATCAGAACCACTCATCCTGCATCGTCAGGCAAACATCATCCCGAGCCTCAAGAATCGCCAGCTCGTGGTGACAACCCGGTACTTCCCACGTCAGGAAATACCGCGCCGCCTGCAGCTTGCCCTTATAGAAGCTCACATCCGCCGCATTCCCCTTCGCCAACCCTTCCTCAGCCCGAATCGCCTGTTCGAGCCAGCGCCAGCCAATCACCGTGTGCCCGAACACCTTCAGGTACAACGCCGAGTTTGCCAGGCTGCTGTTGACCTTGCCTTGGCCCAGGTCTGTCAGCAAACCGATGGTCACCGTTTGCAGGTGCGCCACCAGTTTCTCCAGCGGCTCACGCAACGCGGTCAACGACTCATACGCTTGCGCCCGTTCGGCCGTGCCAGCGATCAGCCGAATCAATTGCTTGAGCCCCGCACCTCCGTTCTGCGCCAGTTTGCGTCCCAGCAAGTCCAGCGACTGAATGCCGTGGGTGCCTTCGTGGATCGGATTCAAACGGTTGTCGCGGTAGTACTGCTCCACCGGATATTCGCGTGTGTAACCGTGGCCGCCGAGAATCTGGATAGCCAGTTCGTTGGCCTTCAGGCAAAACTCCGACGGCCAGGATTTGACGATCGGCGTCAGCAAATCCAATAGCTCATGAGCCTGTTTACGCTGGTCTTCAGTCTCCAGGGTCGTGGTGTCATCGAACAGACGCGCCGCGTACAACCCAAGGTCGAACGAGCCTTCGACATAGGCTTTCTGTGTCAGCAGCATGCGTTTGACGTCGGCGTGCTGAATGATCGCCACCGGCGCGGTGTTCGGGTCCTTGCTGTCCGGCACGCGGCCTTGCGGACGCTCGCGGGCGTACTCCAGGGAGTACAGATACCCGGCGTAACCAAGCATCACCGCGCCCATGCCGACACCGATGCGCGCCTCGTTCATCATCTGGAACATGTAGCTCAAACCGTGGTGCGGCTTGCCCACCAAATAGCCTACACACTCGCCGTTATCGCCGAAGTTCAGCGCGGTGGACGTGGTGCCGCGCCAGCCCATCTTATGGAACAGACCCGCCAGCAAGACGTCGTTGCGCTTGCCGAGGCTGCCGTCATCGTTGACCAGGAACTTGGGCACGATAAACAGCGAAATGCCTTTTACGCCGGCCGGTGCATCCGGCAGTTTTGCCAGGACCATGTGCACGATGTTCTCCGACAGCGGATGGTCGCCACCGGAGATGAAAATCTTGTTGCCCTTGAGTCGATAGGTGCCGTCAGGCGCTGGCTCGGCGCGTGTACGAATATCCGACAGCGACGAACCGGCGTGGGGTTCGGTCAACGCCATGGTGCCGAAGAAGCGACCGTCGATCATCGGTTGCAGGAAGCGCTGCTTCTGCTCATCGGTGCCGAAGCTTTCAATCAGGTTCGCCGCGCCCATGGTCAGGAACGGGTACGAGGTCGACGCCGCGTTGGCTGACTGGAAATGCGCGAAGCAGGCCTGGGACAACAACGTAGGCAGTTGCATGCCGCCGGCGTCGAAACTGCGCGCCGCGTTGAGGAAACCGGCCTCGAGGAACGCATCCACCGCCGGCTTCACTTCTGGAATCAGAATCGCCTGACCGTTCTCGTAGCGCGGCTCGTTCTCGTCATTCTTGCGGTTGTGCGGCGCGAAGAACCTCTCGGCGATGCTGCGGGCCGTGCCGATGGCGGCATCGAAGGTTTCGCGGTTGTGCTCGGCGAAACGCTCACGCTGGGTCAGGCCCTCGGCATCGAGGACTTCGTACAGCTCGAAAGCCAGATTGCGGGAACTGAGCAACGTCTCGGACATGTCGGCCTACCTTTTTTTGGAATGGACCGAGTCTAGGCGTGGGAATAAAGGCTGAACAGGATGATTGATGAGCGTGATGGTGTGTTGCGGGCACCGCTAATCAAATGTGGGAGCGGGCTTGCTCGCGAAGGCGGTGTAACAGTCAATATTGATGTCGACTGACACTCCGCCTTCGCGAGCAAGCCCGCTCCCACAAGGGATTTTGCATACCGGGCAGCCATTGCGGTTGCCCGGTTTTGTTGCGATTTAGCCGATCGTCATCAAGCTGGCATTACCACCCGCCGCAGCGGTGTTAACACTCAATGCCCGCTCAATCACCAGACGCTCCAGCGCAATGCTGGTCTCGCCCTGCGACAGACCATGAACCCCGACAATCGCACCGGCACGCTTGGCCACTTGCTGGCACACCGCACGCAGCTGGTCGGAATGGCCATGATGCAGAACCGCATCAAACACCACTTCGTCCTTGCTCCAGTCGGAAACCAGCTTGATCTTCGCCTGAATTTCCTTCGGCAGACGTGCGAACAGTGCCTTGGTCAATTCAGCTTCCGGCCACACCGCCGAACCGCCGACGGCCAGTACCGCTGCCAGTTGCGTCAGCAGATCGCCTTCGACTTCCGCCAGGCACAGCACGTGTTCACGCGGCAGGATGGCGTAGCTGTTGCGCTCGCCAGTCGGGCCAGCGAGTACACGGGTGATGCCGCTTTGCGATTGCGCCGCGAACTGCCCACACAGGGTGCTCAAATCAGCGAACTTGTTGCTATCGGCCCAAGTCTTCAGGGCGGTCAGCGGTTTGCTCATGGCATCACGCAGACGGACATCCGGGGCAGCGAAGGCGTCACCGCGAGCGAAGGATTGTTCGATGGCATCGGTAGGGCGCGTCGACAACAGGCGGTACAGGTACAGCGGACCACCGGCTTTCGGGCCGGTGCCCGACAGGCCTTCGCCGCCGAACGGTTGCACGCCGACCACAGCACCCACGATGTTGCGGTTCACATAGACGTTACCGGCGTTGACGTTGTCGATCACCTTGGCGATGGTCTCGTCGATCCGGGTGTGCACACCCAGCGTCAGGCCGTAGCCGGAAGCGTTGATCTGACCGATCAACTGGTCGATGTCTTTGCGCTTGTAGCGAACCACGTGCAGCACCGGGCCGAAGATTTCCCGTTGCAGTTCGTCGAAGCTTTCCAGTTCGATCAGCGTTGGCATCACGAAGGTGCCGCGTTTGACTTCTTCGCTGTTGGCGATGGCCACCTGATACACATTGCGGCCTTTGTCGCGCATGGCCTGGATGTGCTTCTCGATGCCAGCCTTGGCTTCGGCGTCGATCACCGGGCCAATGTCCACGGACAGGCGCTCAGGGTTGCCGAGACGGCATTCAGCCATCGCGCCCTTAAGCATTTCAATGACACGTTCAGCGGAATCTTCCTGCAAGCACAGCACACGCAGTGCCGAGCAGCGTTGACCGGCGCTGTCGAAGGCCGACGATACGACGTCGATCACAACCTGTTCGGTCAGTGCCGAGGAGTCGACGATCATCGCGTTCTGGCCGCCGGTTTCGGCGATCAACGGAATCGGACGACCCTGTGCATCCAGGCGACCGGCGACGTTGCGTTGCAGCAGACGAGCAACTTCGGTGGAGCCGGTAAACATCACGCCTTTGACCCGATCGTCGCCGACCAGACGGGCGCCGACGGTTTCGCCACGGCCCGGCAGCAGTTGCAGCACGCCTTCCGGAATACCGGCTTCGATCATCAAACGCACGGCTTGAGCAGCGACCAGCGGAGTTTGTTCCGCAGGCTTGGCCAGTACCGGGTTACCGGCGGCCAATGCAGCAGCGACTTGACCACTGAAAATCGCCAGCGGGAAGTTCCACGGGCTGATGCACACCACCGGACCCAGTGGGCGGTGGGCGTCGTTGGTGAAATCGTTGCGCGCCTGCACCGCGTAATAACGCAGGAAGTCCACGGCTTCACGCACTTCGGCGATGGCGTTGGCGAAGGTTTTGCCGGCTTCGCGAGCCAGCAGGCCCATCAGCGGCTGGATCTCTCCTTCCATCAAGTCAGCGGCACGTTCCAGAATCGCAGCGCGTTCGGCGGGCGGGGTGGCCTGCCAGATCGGTGCAGCGTTCAGGGCGCACTGGATCGCGTTGTCGACGTCTTCGACGGTCGCTTCCTGCACATGGCCGACCACGTCACGCAGATCGGACGGGTTGAGCACTGGCGCAGGGGCTTCGGAGCTGGAGGCGCAACCGAGCATCGGCGCGGCTTTCCAGTGGTTGTGAGCGCTGGCCAGCAAAGCGCAGGACAGCGAAGCCAGACGATGTTCGTTGGCCATGTCGATGCCGCTGGAGTTGGCGCGCTCGGCACCATAAAGATCACGCGGCAGCGGGATACGCGGGTGCGGCAGGCCGAAGCCACCTTCCAGCGTCGCCATCTGCTCGATGCTGGCCACTGGATCGGCCACCAGCTCCTGAATCGAAATAGACTGGTCGGCGATGCGGTTGACGAACGAAGTGTTCGCACCGTTTTCCAGCAGACGACGCACCAGGTACGCCAACAGGGTTTCGTGAGTACCGACCGGTGCGTACACGCGGCACGGACGGTTCAACTTGCCTTCGGAAACTTTGCCTACAACCTGTTCGTACAACGGTTCGCCCATGCCGTGCAGGCACTGGAACTCGTACTGGCCGGGGTAATAGTTCTGACCGGCGATGTGGTAAATGGCCGAAAGGGTGTGGGCGTTGTGCGTGGCGAACTGCGGATAAATCACTTCCGGCACCGACAGCAGTTTGCGGGCGCAAGCGATGTAGGAAACGTCGGTGTACACCTTGCGGGTGTAGACCGGATAGCCTTCCAGGCCTTCGACCTGGGCGCGCTTGATTTCGCTGTCCCAGTACGCGCCTTTCACCAGGCGGATCATCAGGCGATGACGGCTGCGGCGAGCCAGGTCGATCACGTAGTCGATCACGTACGGGCAACGCTTCTGGTAAGCCTGGATCACGAAACCGATGCCGTTCCAGCCGGTCAGTTGCGGCTCGAAGCACAGGCGCTCCAGCAGATCCAGCGACAATTCGAGGCGGTCAGCTTCTTCTGCGTCGATGTTCAAGCCGATGTCGTACTGCTTGGCCAGCAAGGTCAGCGACAGCAGACGCGGGTACAACTCGTCCATCACACGCTCGTACTGCGCGCGGCTGTAACGCGGGTGCAGTGCCGAGAGCTTGATGGAAATGCCCGGGCCTTCATAAATCCCACGACCGTGGGACGCTTTGCCGATCGAGTGAATGGCTTGCTCGTACGAGGCCAGGTACTTCTGGGCGTCATGCTCGGTGAGTGCGGCTTCACCCAGCATGTCGTAGGAATAGCGGAAGCCTTTGGCTTCGAACTTGCTGGCGTTGGCCAGGGCTTCAGCGATGGTTTCGCCGGTGACGAACTGCTCGCCCATCAGGCGCATGGCCATGTCGACGCCCTTGCGGATCATCGGCTCGCCGCTCTTGCCGATGATGCGGCTCAAGGAGGAAGTCAGGCCCGCTTCGTTATGGGTGGCGACCAGTTTGCCGGTCAGCAACAAGCCCCAGGTCGCAGCGTTGACGAACAGCGACGGGCTGTTGCCCAAGTGAGGGTGCCAGTTGCCGGTGCTGATCTTGTCGCGGATCAGCGCGTCACGGGTGCCTTTGTCCGGGATGCGCAGCAGCGCTTCGGCGAGGCACATCAGCGCTACGCCTTCCTGGGACGACAGGGAAAATTCCTGCAACAGACCCTGAACAATCCCGGCACGGCCGCCGGCGCTTTTCTGATTGCGCAGTTTCTCGGCAATCGAGGAGGCGAGCTTGTTGGTGGCTTCGGCCATCGCCGCCGGCAGGCGCGCCTGCTCGATCAGCATCGGCACCACTTCAGGTTCCGGGCGACGGTAGGCGGCGGTGATCGAGGCGCGCAGTACCGATTGCGGCAGGATGCTTTCGGCGAACTCGAGGAAGCACTGGTGGGCGTGATCCAGGGGCGCGTCGACGGCTTCGTCGGAATCCTTGGTCAAACCGCTCAGCTCGGTCAGGGTTGCACCACCCTCGAGTTTTTCCAGGTAATTGAAAATTGCCTGCTTGATCAGCCAGTGCGGCGTGCGATCAATCGAGGTCGCGGCCGCCTTGAGGCGTTCGCGGGTCGGGTCGTCAAGTTTGACCCCAAGGGTGGTGGTAGCCATATTTTTATCCTCATGTTTGCCACGACCGCGTGGCATCAGCTGGCCGCAAGATTAGCTGGGCAACCTTTGAGGTGCAACCGGGTGCAACCCTTTTTTTGTCGGAATAATAAGCAGCTCGTCAGGAAATAAATTCCGGAACGAACGTACCGCGCCGGCTTGGTGCTTTTCATTCTAGTAAACCGTCAGGACTGCCCTAAAAGGGAGCAAAAACAGGGGTTTTTCAGGTAAATCCGACTAGGTGCAACTTATTCTCGAAAAATGGGTTGCACCTTATTTGCTTTGTTGAATAGCATTCGCGGCCAAGGTGCAACCGGTCATAAAAGACAGGTGTACCGGCTGATGGCTTTCCTGGGGAAACATCAGTCATAAATGCGCGGGACCTGAAATCGTCTGTCAAACGTCGTCGTTTGCGCGCGGTTCACCAGCCGCCGCTACATAAAAACAAAGCCAGGGCGAAACTTAATGAGCGTTAGCAATCCAACTCTGATCACGTTCGTGATCTACATCGCAGCAATGGTGCTGATCGGCTTCATGGCCTATCGCTCCACCAACAACCTTTCTGACTACATTCTGGGCGGTCGCAGCCTGGGCAGCGTCGTGACTGCATTGTCCGCCGGCGCCTCCGACATGAGCGGCTGGTTGTTGATGGGCCTGCCGGGCGCCATCTACATGTCCGGTCTGTCCGAAAGCTGGATCGCCATCGGCCTGATCATCGGTGCTTACCTGAACTGGCTGTTTGTCGCTGGTCGTCTGCGTGTGCAAACCGAGCACAACGGCGATGCATTGACCCTGCCGGATTACTTCTCCAGCCGTTTTGAAGACAAAAGCGGTCTGCTGCGGATCATCTCTGCCGTCGTGATCCTGGTGTTCTTCACCATTTACTGCGCTTCCGGCATCGTGGCCGGCGCCCGTCTGTTCGAAAGCACCTTCGGCATGTCCTACGAGACAGCGCTGTGGGCCGGTGCTGCGGCGACGATTGCCTACACCTTCGTCGGCGGTTTCCTGGCAGTGAGCTGGACTGACACCGTACAAGCCACGCTGATGATCTTCGCCCTGTTGCTGACGCCGATCATCGTGCTGCTAGCCACCGGCGGCGTCGACACCACGTTCCTGGCCATCGAAGCGCAAGATCCAAGCAACTTCGACATGCTGAAAAACACCACCTTCATTGGCATCATCTCGCTGATGGGCTGGGGCCTGGGCTACTTCGGCCAGCCGCACATCCTCGCGCGTTTCATGGCGGCGGATTCGGTCAAGTCGATCGCCAACGCTCGCCGCATCTCCATGGCCTGGATGATCCTTTGCCTGGGCGGCACTGTTGCGGTAGGTTTCTTTGGTATCGCGTACTTCTCGGCGCACCCTGAACTGGCCGGTCCTGTGACCGAAAACCCAGAGCGTGTGTTCATCGAGTTGGCGAAAATCCTGTTCAATCCTTGGGTTGCCGGTGTACTGCTGTCGGCCATTCTGGCTGCCGTCATGAGCACCCTGAGCTGCCAGTTGCTGGTGTGCTCGAGCGCCCTGACCGAAGACTTCTACAAAACCTTCCTGCGTAAAACCGCTTCCCAGGTGGAACTGGTCTGGGTCGGCCGCGCCATGGTGCTGCTGGTTGCCTTGATCGCCATCGCGTTGGCCGCTAACCCGGAAAACCGCGTACTGGGTCTGGTCAGCTACGCCTGGGCCGGTTTCGGTGCTGCATTCGGTCCGGTTGTCCTGATCTCCGTGATCTGGAAAGACATGACCCGCAATGGCGCACTGGCCGGCATCCTGGTCGGCGCGATCACCGTGATCGTGTGGAAACACTTCGAGCTGCTGGGCCTGTACGAAATCATCCCTGGTTTCATCTTCGCCAGCCTGGCGATCTACATCGTCAGCAAACTGGGCGCCCCGACTCAGGGCATGCTTCAGCGCTTCGCCGCTGCCGAGGCAGATTTCCGCCTGAACAAGTGATCGGGAAGAGCTGATGCTCTGACCTTTCGCCGAACATGAAGACGGCCCGCTTCCATTTGGAGGCGGGCCGTTTTTTTTTGCCTACGCAAATCCCGAGATGTTGAAGATCCTTGTGGGAGCGAGCTTGCTCGCGATAGCGGTTGATCATTCAAGATTGATGTCGACTGACCGGACGCTATCGCGAGCAAGCTCGCTCCCACAGTGGTTAGGGGTGGTTTTGAGGGAGATGTCTGTAGCCAAACACACTGATTCTTGAAGGACAAATCTCTAAAAACGTAGGCCAAATCTGATTTTCCTGTCCCTCCCTCAACACCCCTTGTTGCTCATGCAGAATCGCCCGCCTTCATTCTGCAGAGACACATCGGATGTTCGCTCCTGCCAATCAACCGCGTTTCACGTTGACGATCGACGGCGTCCAGATTGAGCTCAAGGTGCTTGAGTTCACGGGCACGGAAGCCATCAGCCAACCCTACCGCTTTGACCTGGAACTGGTCAGCGACCGGTCGGACATCGAGCTCGAAAACCTGCTGCATCGTCAGGCCTTTCTGAGTTTCGATGCACAAGGCTCCGGCATACACGGTCAGATCTTTCGCGTCGGTCAAAGCGACTCCGGGAAACGTCTGACCGGCTATCAGATCAGTCTCGTACCGCGATTGGCCTACCTCGGTCAGCGCATCAACCAGCGGATCTTCCAGCACAAAAGCGTGCCGGCGATCATCGCGCAGGTCCTCAAAGACCATGGCATCCAGCGCGATGCGTTCGAATTTCAACTCGGCAGCGACTACGCGCCTCGCGAGTACTGCGTGCAGTACGCCGAAAGCGACCTCGCATTTATCCAGCGCCTGTGTGCCGAGATCGGCATTCATTACCACTTCCAGCACAGCGCCGACGGGCATCTGCTGGTGTTCGGTGATGACCAGACTGTTTTCCCGCGCCTGCCCGAGCCGACCCTTTACCTGCCGGGCAGCGGCATGGCGGCGGATGCGCCAGCCATCAAGCGTTTCAACGTACGTCTGGAGACTCGTACCACGGCGGTCACCCGTCGCGATTACGACTTCCAGAAGCCGTATCTGCAACTTGAAAATCGCGTCGACAGCGAACAGCGCCCGGTGCTGGAGGATTACCACTTTCCCGGCCAATTCACCGATCGCGAATACGGCAAACAACTGACGCAACGAGCCTTGGAGCGCCACAACGCGGACTTCCGCCAGGCCGAAGGTCGCGGCGACGACTCTGCCTTGGTCAGCGGACATTTCCTGCACCTTGCCGAGCATCCGCGTCAGGCGTGGAACGATCTGTGGCTGATCACCGGCATCGAACACCGTGGCCGACAGCCGCAAGTGCTGGAAGAGTCCGCCACCAGCGACGACCCGGATGATTTCCAGGGTTATCGCAATACCTTTCTGGCGACACCGTGGGATGTTTCGTTTCGTCCATCCCTGGGGCCGGAAAAACCACGGATGCTCGGTTACCAACCTGCCGTGGTCACCGGTCCGGTCGACAGCGAAATCCATTGCGACGAGTTCGGCCGGGTAAAGGTCCAGCTCGCCTGGGACCGCGACGGTCAGCTCAACGAACATTCCAGTTGCTGGCTGCGCGTGGCTACCGGTTGGGCCCACGACCATTACGGCAGCGTGCTGATCCCGCGAGTCGGCATGGAAGTGCTGGTGGGTTTCATCGACGCCGATGCCGACAAACCGCTGGTAATGGGTTGCCTGCCCAACGCCGCAACACCGGTGCCACTGGATCTGCCCGCCGACAAGACCCGCAGTATTTTCCGCAGCCAAAGTAGTCCGGGCGGCGGCGGTTACAACGAATTGCGCATCGAGGATCGCAAAGGCGCCGAGGAAATCTACCTGCGTGCCCAGCGAAACTGGACTCAGCATGTGTTGAATGATCAGCAGGTGCAGGTCGATAACCAGCGCAGCATTGTCGTCACGGGTACGGCTCGTCATGAGCTGAAGGCCGACGAGCAGCGCATCACCCACGGCCAGCGTCAGGCCGAAGTGAAGCTCGACGATCACTTGGTGGTGATCGGCGACCGGCACATTCGCGTGACCAGCCAGGCGCTCAATGCCAGCCAGCAATTCCACGTCAGCGCCGGTCAGCAAGTGGTGATCGATGGCGGCGCCAGCGCGACGATTCAGGCGGGCGGACAGTGGATCAACATCGGTCCCGGCGGGATTTTCAGCAGTGTGCCGATTCAGGTCGGCGGCGCACTGATGCCGCCGATGGCGGCCGCGCCCGTGTCGCCGAATACGCCGTTGAAACTCGTTGCCGCCCCGGCTGCCTTGCTGAGTGCCGCACAGATTATGAGCCTGCAAAGCGACGCGCCGTTCTGCGAAGAATGCGAGCGCTGCAAGGAGGGTGTCTGTGCAGCCTGATTGCTTGTCGCCCCACGCCTGGCTGGAACGCCAGCCGCTCAAACCTGCCGAGCAGTTGTTTGCGATTTTCGGCAACGCCAGTGCTGCGCAGCCGTTCAACGCCTGGCAACGCTCAACGACGGCACAAGCGCCGAGCCCTATCTGGGCGGACACCGCGTATGCCGAGTGGGAACCCGTGATGCCCTATGTCGGAATCGTCGCCGCTGGCAGTGAGTTTCTGGAGTGGGTCGCCACGAGCGAGTCTTGTGACTGGGGTTGGCTGGCGGTTTCTTCTGCGCCTCAAGAAGCGCTGGTGGAGCATCTGCGCAGCCTCACTCAAGTGCTTTTGCCCAACGGTAATACGGTGTTTTTCCGGTTCTGGGATGGGCGTTATGTGTTGCCGATTCTTCAGTCGGCCGACGTTAACCCTACGCAATTAATGCCGGTGATTGACCGCTGTTTGATCAATGGACAGCCGCTCGATATCGGCGGCAGTGCATTGAAAACCTCCAGGGTTTTTCCGTGGTGGGAAGTGTCCCAGTCGCTGCTCGAAGACCTCGCCACCGAATCCGCGACAACGCGCATCAACAACTTGATCAAGTGGTTGAGCGAGGACCGTCCTGATCTCTTTGAGGCGTTCTCGGAGCCAGTATTGCGGCACAAAGTCGCGATCTTTCTGCAGGCGCCGGACCTCCCTCAAGCACCGAAACATGACTTGGTGGATTACCTGATGGCGGAGCTGAACTGATGGATCAGATCGTACGGATCGAGCAGGAGCTCGACGGTTTTAAAGACACGTTGGTTTTGTATCGCGAGCAGCTTGGCGAATTCTTGAGCCGAAATGCGGACAAGGTCAGCCGGGCGATGGACATGCCTTCGCTGATGGGCATGGAGCGGCAGATAAGGCTTGGCGATTCGACGACAGCGGTGAGTAGTCGCGACGATGATTTTTTCTCGGGTTTGGCGCGATGTCCAGCGAACGGAATTCTGGAGATCGAGAGTAAGTTTGAATCGGTTTATGACATTCCATTGGGGAATATTTCGGTCGATGTTATTGCCAGCGATGGCGGAGAGAGCAAGTCAGTCACGCTCGATGAAAACGGTAAAGGACAGTTCAACGGCACAGCCGGCAAGTTCTATCGCATTCATGTCCAGAGTGAAGTTTCATCGGATCAAATTGAGGATCTGTTCTCCTCTTACGATGGCCTGACCAAAGAGCTGGAGAGCTGGCTGCGCAAAGAGTGGGAAGGCTTCAAACCGCAGTGGTCGCAGTCGGCTTTTGCAGCTGCGGGTAATGGAATGCTCGCGGGAAGTTGGGCTGCGATTGTCGGTGTGTGGGACAGCATCAGCCTGCTCTCGGACATTCTTCAGGATCCCCTAAAGTTCGTTGACCGCCTGGGAAGTGGTGCTGCCCAACTGGCCGACCTGGCAGAAAAATTTCCGGCAACGATGGAAAAGGTCCAGCTGCTGGTCAGCGATGAAGCGGCCCTCTGTTTGTTGCTGCGCACGGCCAGCCTTTGGTTGGAGATGCTGCCCCCCAGCGAAATCGCCGGCAAAACTGCCGAAGCGTTTTCAACCGTGGTGGTGCAACTGCTCATCGATATTCTTATCGGGCTTGTTCTGACTTTTGCGGGCGCAGGCGCAGGCGTTGCCTATTTGGGGATGCGCCTTGCCAACTACGGCGCCCGAATCGTCGACGCTGTTGTGGGCTTCGTCAAAGCCATCTTCAACATCATTAACAGCTTCCTTACCTACGTTGACCGCTACAAAAAAGTGGCCGCACGCGGTGTAGCGGCAGGCCTGAAAAAAGGTCGCATGCAACTGCGCTGGGATGCCAAGCGCAACACCACCCTCAAGCAAAACGAACCCCACGACAACGCCCCGGATCAAGCGAAAAACCCCAACGGCGACAGCGCCGATTCCGTCGATAAAACCGCCACCAACAAATGCCCGGTCTCGATGGTCACCGGCGAAGAACTGCTGACCCTCACCGACGGTTCGCTGGACGGCATCCTGCCGTTCGACTTCACCCGGCTCTACCGCACCAGCGCCGCCGAGATCGATGTCGGCCTCGGATTTGGCTGGAGCCATTCGTTATCCCATCGGCTGGAAATCGACGGCGAAACGGTCATCTGGATCGACCACGAAAACCGACGCACCACGTTCCCGCTGCCGAGCAGCGCACGCCCGGCAATCCACAACAGCCTCTCGCGCGCTGCGATTTACCTCGGCAGTGAACCCGAAGAGTTGATCCTCGCCCAGGCCGGCGACGAGGCACGTTTCTTCCATTTCCATAATGGTTTTCTGACAGCGATCAGCGACGGATACGATAACCGTCTACGCATCACCCGCGACCGCCATGACCGCATCCAGCGCCTCGACAACGGTGCCGGCCGCGCCTTGCTGCTGCGTTATGAGCGCAGCCATCTGGTCGCCGTCGACTATCAGGTTTTTGTCCCGGCCCAAACCCTCGATGAAGCCTGGAAGACCGAGCAAACACTGGTCGGTTACCGCTACGACGAACGCAATCGACTCATCGAAGCCACCAACGCCGCCGATGAAAGCGAGCGCTACGATTACGACGATCAGCACGTCATTCTCCAGCGGCAACTGGCCGGTGGGGCGAGTTTCTTCTGGGAGTGGGAAAGGTCCGGCAAGGCCGCCAGATGCATCCGCCACTGGGCGTCGTTTGCGCAGATGGATGCGCGGTATGCCTGGGATGACGAGGGCAGCGTCACCGTCCACAACATTGATGGCAGCGAAGAGGTTTACGTCCACGACGAGCGGGCGCGGCTGGTGCGCAAGGTCGAGCTGGACGGCGGCGAACACCTAAAGGCTTACGACGACCAGGGGCGTTTGATTGCCGAGCAGGACCCGCTCGGCGCCGTCACCGAGTACCGCTACGACGAAGTCGGACGCCTCGTGGCGCTGATTCCGCCGGAAGACGAGCCGACGTCCTACGAGTACCGCAACGGTTTCCTGCACGCGCGCTATCGCGGCAAAGCGGTGTGGAAATATCAGCGTAATACACAGGGCGACATCACCGAAGCGACCGACCCCGACGGCCACGTCACCCACTATCACTACAACGAAAAAGGTCAGCTGCTGTCGATCCGCTACCCGGACACCAGTCGGCATGTGTTCGTCTGGAATGGCCTGGGGCAATTGGTCGAAGAGACGTTGCCGGGCGGTGGTCAGCGGCGGTTTTCTTACGATGCGCTGGGGCGGCAGATTACCCGGCAGGACGAACATGGCGCGGTCACGAAGTCGCAATGGGATGCCGTTGGCCGGCTGATCCAGACGACGCTGCCTACCGGTGCCAGCCGTGCTTTCAGCTACAACGCCTACGGCAAGATCACCGCCGAACGCGATGAACTGGGCCGGGTCACTTGCTACGAATACGTCGACGGTCTGCACCTGGTCAGCCGCCGCCTCAATGCCGATGGTACCCAGCTCAAGTATCGCTACGACAACGCGCAACTGCTTCTTACCGAGATCGAAAACGAATCTGGCGAAAAATATCAGCTGGACTACACACCTGGCGGATTGATCCGACAGGAAACCGGTTTCGACGGCCAACGCACGGCGTACGCCTACGACCTCAACGGCCACCTGCTGGAAAAAACCGAGTTTGGAGACGATGGCTCGCAACTCGTCACCGCTTATGAACGAGACTCGGCAGGGCGGTTGCTGGGCAAAACACTGCCCGACGGCATCAAGGTCGAATACCGCTACGACAGCCTCGGCCGACTGGTCGGCGTCGATGACGGCCACGACCATCCGCTGGAATTCGAGTACGACCAACGAGATCGGTTGATCACGGAGCATCAGGGCTGGGGCACGTTGCGCTATTCCTACGACGCCTGCGGCCAGCTCAACCGCCTGCGCCTGCCGGACGGCAGCAAACTCGATTACCACCACGCCAAGGGCGGCGCGCTGACCGCCATCGACCTCAATGGCGCGCGGCTCACCAGCCACCAATTTACCTACGGCCGCGAACAGCAACGCCAGCAAGGCCAACTGCTCAGCGACTTTGCCTACGACGATCAGGGCCGACTGAAATCCCACGCTGTCAGCCATCAGCAACAACCGTTGTATCGCCGGGATTATGCCTACAGCGCCAACGGCAATCTCGACAGCATCACCGACACTCGCCACGGCCAACGCAACTATTACTACGACCCGCTCAACCGCCTGACCCGCGTGCGCCACACCCGCGACGACCCACCGGAAACCTTCGCCCACGACCCCGCCGGCAACCTGCTGATGCAGGACCGACCCGGTTTGGCGACCGTTAAAGGCAATCGCCTGCTCATGCAGGGCGACCGGCATTACGACTACGACGCCTTCGGCAATTTGATTCGTGAACGCCGCGGCACCGCGCAAAAACTCGTCACCGAATACCGCTACGACTGCCAGCACCGATTGGTCGGCGTCACTATGCCGAACGGCCACTGCACCAGTTACCGCTACGACGCCTTCGGCCGCCGCATCGCCAAAACCGTCGACGGCAAAACCACCGAGTTCTTCTGGCAAGGCGACAACCTCATCGCCGAAAGCAGCCGCGAACACTACCGCAGCTACCTCTACGAACCCGGCAGCTTCCGCCCCCTGGCCATGCTCGACGGCAAAGGCCCACGCAAGGCTTGCCCGTTCTACTACCAACTCGACCACCTCGGCACGCCGCAGGAACTGACCGATTTTGGTGGCGAGATCGTCTGGTCTGCGAAGTACAACGCCTACGGCAAGGTCACGCGCCTAGCGTTGGGCGGGGGTGAGCACCTAGAGCAACCGTTGCGGTTTCAGGGGCAGTACTTTGATGCCGAGAGCGGCCTGCACTACAACCGGCATCGGTACTATGATCCGGAGGTTGGACGGTACCTGACGCCGGACCCGGTGAAGTTGGCGGGTGGGCTGAACCAGTACCGGTACGCGCTGAATCCGACGGGATGGGTTGATCCGTTGGGGTTGAGCGGGAATTGTCCGCAGTCGGGTAAGCCTGGGTGTGGGGCGCCGGATGATACGACTGGGGTTAAGGTTGATGAGGGTGAGCCTGAGTTACCGAAGCTTAAACTGACTGCTGCGGAGCTTGCCAAGAAAGAAGTTAAAAGATTGAACGATAGTCAAGGCATGCATATGGTTGGAAAACATGACCCTGAAGTTCCTCGTGCGGCTCATATTCAAAGGGCAATTGATGGTACGAACCCTATTACGGGTAAGACACCTCGGAATAAGAAAGGTAATTCCAGCTCCAGATTTCACAGTTGGGAAATCATGCTCAAAGCCTACAACCTCGGAACAACACGGACGGAGCAAGGGCTAACACGTTTTACGGGAAAAGATTCCCAGAAGGCCGATATTGTGAGGATGAGACTCCCTGGCGCGGGAGAGGGTTATATACCTAATCCAAAGTCGGAAAAAAATCCGAAATTGATTCAAATGGATGGATTTGAAATGAAGTTCGATCCTGTAACTGGCGTGCCGTTTACGCTATATCCAATTAAATAGGTGAGAAATGTTTATTGATCCAGATGATGGGCAACCATACCTTCCGACCCCCGCATTTTTTTTGGGGGGAGTTGATATTTATGATCGTGAAGAAACGCTAGGGGAGGCTCTTGAAAAACTTGATCCTAATGACCCGGCTGATAGAGAAGAGATAATACTTAAATACTGCTTGCCTACAAGAAAGTCATACCGGCACAAATTTTTTATTTATAAAAGCTTGGAGGAAGCTCTTCAGGATAAAGATTATGATTTTCAGTCGCTGCTGGCGTATGACCCTGAAGAATATTCGTCTTTCCCTTGTGGTTGGGATGAGATGGAGAACACCAGAGCTTTTTTCGAAGATATTTTTCGATTGGCAACTGTGGAGTGGAAAGATGATCTTCACAAAGCGGGTCTTGAAGATCAATCCACTTGGTAGATGAGGGCTCTGAACCAGAGCGAAATTTCTGGGCAAGGTCGTCGGAAGTTTCCTTCATGTCGCGGCGGTTTCCATGAACTGGTGTGAAATGTTCTCAATCGATAATCTCTGGTGGTCACTGAAAACTCAGTGGCGGGGTGTAGGAACCCTTTAAGACTAGAGAGGACGCTTTGGCGTCGACACCTGAATTGCGGCCATCAACATGCGTCCGTAAGATCAGTTGCGGCGGCTGTGCGCGGGCACGCTTCGGTGTGGTCGAGTTCTCTGGTCTCGATATTCCTACCCCGCGTATAGCTGCCACCCAAGCCTGTAGGAAGGCCGATGGTAGCGCCCATTACTACCAGAGGTTTCAATTATGAAAAATCTTCACCCCGATCCACCCTACGAAAAACCAATCCCCCACCCCGACAACCGCTTCATGGCCCTCACCAGCAACTGCACTGACATGCCCACGCTGTTCGTCGATACCCACGCGCCGCTCGATGTTTTATACGACGCTGCTAACTATCGAATTCGCGCCGTGACCCAGGTGCTTGAGAACCTTTCGATGCGCGGTTCGGTTGAGTGTGAGTCGTTCATTCTTAGTGATTTTGCGTTGCTGTGTGCCATTCCGTTGCGGGATGGGTGTGATGTGCTGGATGTGATTGGGCGGCGGTTGCGGGCTCGGCCTTCGGAATAAGGGCTGGATGGCTTTTGTGGCGAGGGGGCTTGCCCCCGTTTGGCTGCGGGAGCAGTCGCCAAACCACGCGCTGCGGTGTGTCTGACAACCCTGTGGTGCTGGGTTTGGGGCTGCTACGCAGCCCAGCGGGAGCAAGCTCCCTCGCCACAGGTTTTTGTGTTGGCATAAGATTGCGTGGCGGTGATTGGCCGCTCAGCTGCGAAGCCCTGACGTTCGGCGCCGTACAAGGTAAACTTCCCGGCCTTCGCAGGAGCAATCATGAATTATCGTCACGCCTTCCATGCCGGCAATCACGCCGATGTGTTCAAACACCTGACTTTGACCCGCCTCATCGCCCTGATGTCGCGCAAGGAGCAGCCGTTTGCCTATCTCGACACTCACGCCGGCATTGGTCTGTATGACTTGCAGGGCGATCAGGCGAGCCGTACCGGTGAGTACCTGGAAGGCATCGCGCGGTTGTGGGATCAGCCGGATCTGCCGGACCTGACCGCCGATTACATGAAGGTGCTGCACGACATGAACCCGGATGGTCAGTTGCGCTATTACCCGGGTTCGCCTGAGTTGGCGCGGCGTCTGACGCGGCCGCAGGATCGGGTGATGCTCAACGAGAAGCACCCCGAGGATGGCGTGTTGCTCAAGGACAACATGGCCGGCGACCGTCGGGTGAAGGTGCATCTGGGCGAAGGCTGGCATGTGCCGCGGGCGATGTTGCCGGTGCAGGAGAAGCGGGCGGTGATGTTGATTGATCCACCGTTTGAGCAGCTCGATGAGATGCAGCGGTGTGCGGCGTCGCTGAAAGAGGCGATTGGCCGGATGCGCCAAACCGTGGCGGCGATCTGGTACCCGGTGAAGGACCAGCGCATGTTGCGTCGTTTTTATCAGGATCTAGCGGGCACGGGCGCGCCGAAGTTGTTGCGCGTGGAGTTGCTGGTGCATCCGCTGGATACGCCGAACAGTCTGAACGGGTCTGGGTTGGCGATTGCGAATCCGCCGTGGGGGCTGGAAGAGGAATTGCGTGAGTTGCTGCCGTGGTTGTCGAAGAAGCTTGGGCAGACCCAAGGTGGGTGGCAGATGGATTGGTTGATTGCTGAGAGTTGATGGCTGATCAGATGGATTGATGGCGTCTGATCGGACGCCTTCGCGGGCAAGCCCGCTCCCACGGGGTTTCATGTCGATCACAAGAGTGTGGTGAGACATGGATCCTGTGGGAGCGGGCTTGCCCGCGATGCTTTTAGGGCCTGAAAGATCAGATCGGGCAGGTCACGCCTGTACCGCCAATCCCGCAATACCCTTCAGGGTTCTTCGCCAGGTACTGCTGGTGATACGCCTCGGCGAAGTAGACCGTCGGCGCTTCGTCGATTTCAGTGGTGATTTCGCCTTTCCCGGCCTTGGTCAACTCGGCCTGGAACACGTCCTTGCTGTGCTTGGCGGCGGCCAGTTGCGTCGGGTTGGTCGCGTAGATCACCGAGCGATACTGCGTGCCGATGTCGTTGCCCTGGCGCATGCCTTGGGTCGGGTTGTGCAATTCCCAGAACATTTTCAGCAGCTCTTCGTAGCTGACTTTTGCCGGTTCGTAGACCACCAGCACCACTTCGCTGTGGCCGGTCAGGCCCGAGCAGACTTCTTCGTATGTCGGGTTCGGCGTAAAACCGCCGGCGTAACCCACTACCGTGCTGACCACGCCTTCACGTTGCCAGAACTTGCGTTCCGCACCCCAGAAGCAGCCCAGGCCGAAGATCGCGAAATCCACGTCCATCGCAAACGGGCCCAGCAGCGGGGCGTCGTGCACGAAGTGTTTTTCCGGGAGGTTCATTGGGGTTTCGCGGCCAGGCAGAGCTTGTTCTTTGGTAGGGAGCACGTTTTTGTTCACCAGTATTTCCGAGCGCAAGACCATCATCAGTCCCCTCAGTCAGGTTGAATGTGAATTGTCAGACACGCAGTTTGCCCAATGCCGGCCGGTTACGCACTACCCGTGTGCCCCTGTGGGAGCGAGCTTGCTCGCGATAGCGGTGGATCAGTGACATGGATGCTGACTGACACGCCGCCATCGCGAGCAAGCTCGCTCCCACAGGGGTTGGGGGTGTTCCACAGGGATTTGCGGTGTTATGTCAGACGATCGGGCCGCGCGGGTAGCGCTTGAGCTTTTCGATCAGCTCGGCGCCGGGGATTGGCCGGTCGAACAGGTAACCCTGGCCGACGTCGCAGCGGTGACGACGCAGGAACGCCAATTGCTCGGCCGTCTCGATGCCTTCCGCCACGACCTTGAGTTTCAGGTTGTGGGCCATGGCGATCACTGCGGAGGTGATTTCCATGTCGTCCTGGTTGTCCGGGATTTCGTGGATGAAGCTGCGATCGATCTTGATGATGTCGATCGGGAATTTTTTCAGGTAACTGAGCGACGAATAACCGGTGCCGAAGTCGTCCATGGCCAGGGTCAGGCCCAGGCGCTTGAGCTGGTCGAGCTGCAAGTGGGTGTCTTCGGTGGCTTCCAGCAACAGGCCTTCGGTCAGCTCCAGCTCCAGCAGGTTCCCCGGCAGTGCTTCTTCCTTGAGGATGTTGGCGATGGAGGCCACCAGGTCCGGGTCAGAGAACTGCTTGGGCGACAAGTTGATCGCCACTTGAAGATTGCCCAGGCCGGCGGCGGTCAGGTCTTTGCTCATGCGGCAGGCCTGGCGGGCGATCCATTTGCCGATGGGGATGATCAAGCCGGTTTCTTCGGCGACGCTGATGAACTGGTCCGGGCGGATCATGCCTTTTTCCGGATGGTTCCAGCGCAGCAGCGCTTCCATGCCCAGCAGGCGACCGCTGCGCAGGCACAGCTTGGGCTGGTAGAACACGTCCAGCTCGTTCTGGGTCAGGGCGCGGCGCAGGTTGTTCTCGACGAACAGCTTGTAACTGGCCTCGGCGTTCAGCGCTTCGGTGAACACCTGGACCTGGTGTTTGCCGTTGGCCTTGGCCTTGTGCAGCGCCAGGCCGGCGTTGCGCATCAGGGTCTGTGGATCGCGACCGTGCAGCGGCGCGCAGGCCAGGCCCACGGAGCCGGTGACGCTGATCAACTGGTTGTCGACGAACATTGGCTTGTCGAGGGTCGCCAGCAATTGGTTGGCGACGTGCTGGCCCATTGCGAGGTCGGTGTTGTCCAGCAATACGGCGAATTCGTTACTGGCGAACCGCGCCAGGCTGCCGCTCGGGCTCAGGCTGTTGCGCAGGCGCCGGGCCAGGCTGATCAGCAGTTTGTCGCCGGTCTGGTGGCCGAGGCTGTCGTTGATGCGTTTGAAGTTGTCGATGTCCACCAGCAACAGGCTGATCGGCGTATCGCTGTCTCGGGCGAAGCGCTCGTCGAGGTTGCGGATGAACGCCGGGCGGTTGCCGAGGTTGGTCAGGTTGTCGGTGTAGGCCAGGCGCTCGATGCGCTGCTGGGCGAGCTTGGTCTGGGTGATGTCTTCGTAGATGCCGATGTAATGCGTCAGCTCACGGTTGTCGCCGTAGACCTTGGAAATCGACAACTGGCCCCAGTAGGGTTCGAGGTTTTTACGGCGGCTCTTGAACTCGCCCTGCCAACTGTTGCTCTTGGCCAGCGCCGAGGGCGCGTCGAACAGCAGCTCGCTGAGATTTTCCAGTGCCGGCAGTTCCGACAGGCGCTGGCCGTGGACTTCTTCGGTGGTGTACTGGGTGATCGCCGTGAAGCTCGGGTTGACGTATTCCACCACGCCATCGCAATTGACCAGCAAAAAGGCGTTGGCGCTTTGCTCTACCGCACGCTGGAACAAATGCAGGGCACTGGTGGCGGTGCGGCGGTTGTGATTGTTGATGACCTGAGCGAACTGATCGGCCAACTCGCCAGCGAAGGCGATTTCATCCGACTGCCAGGCGCGAGTCGCGCCGGTCTGTTCCAGGCACAGCACGCCGACCACCTGGCCGTCGACACGAATACTGGCGTCGAGCATCGCGTTCACATCGCGCGGGCGCAGGCTCTCGGCCATTTCCCGGGTGCGTGGGTCGCGCATGGCGTTGTGGGCGTCGATGGCGCGGCTGCTGTGCAAGGCGTCGAGGTAATCGGGGAAGCCGCTGACGTCGATCGGGTCCGGCAGTTGGTAATCCCCGGAGGCGCGGTGATAGGCCGAGATCGGCACCAGCAGCGAGCCTTCGAGGTTCCACAGGCTGGCGCAATCGATTTCGTAGATATCGCACGCGCTACGGGTGATCAGTTCGGCGGCTTCTTGCAGGGAATTGTTGGTGCTGTAGCGCTGGCGGGTCAGCAGCAGAATCAAGTCTTGCTGGGCGCGCACCCGGTCCAGGTGCTGCAGTTGTTCCAGCTGGGCGCGCTGATTGAGCTCCAAGGCGATTTGCAGGCGCGAGTTCTGCGTTTCCAGGTCCAGCGACGGCAGCAGCGGTTCACCCTCGAACAAGCCGTCCACGACCATCAGGTAGCCGCGCAGCAGGTGTCGATTGTGTTGGCGGTAGGCTTCGCCGAGCTCGAGCAGGCTCAGGGAGCCCTTGGCGGTGTGCAGCTTGTAGCGGATCAGGTAATGCGGGCCGTCGCTGAGTTGCTGCTGAATCGCGTCGTGCAGCTGATAGCGCGCTTCGGGCTCCATCAGGCTGGCGTAAGGTGAGTCGACCAGGGCACAAAGCTCCACGGCCGGCAGACCAAACTGTCGTTCGCAATTGGGATCGAGAAACAGCAGTGCCCAGCTAGCTTCATTCAGCCGTTCGAAACGCAGCATGCCGAGCCGCGAGGGCACAGGCAATTGCGTCACTACCTCGGCCACCATACGGCTGGCGGCATCGGGTTGGCTTTTCATTGAGGGAAACTCGCTTCGAATGTGCTGATCGCGCCGGGCTCTCGCCCTCTTTACTGTTGCCTGCGGCAAGGTTGCATCATTGCGACACTGACTGACAAGAGACATGAAGGCCAAGTGCTATAAGAATATGTCGGCAGGGGCGAAGATTTCTCCAGCAAGAGCCGAAAACTAATGCATTTGGCCTCAGTGCCTTAGCGCAACGGGATGCTGATCGATTGCAGGCGCTTTCCATTGCGGTCGTGGTAATTGACCTGAATCTGCTCCCGATCCACCACCAGATGGGCGAAGTTGTCTTCGCTGACCACCTCGCTGGTCAATTCATGTCGATAGTCTCCCGCAGCGGTTCGTGCCAGTGCCTGATCGAGAATGAAGGTGGATGCGGAGGCATACGGCAGCAGTTTGCTGTTGCACAGGGGTGACGACACGATGGTGTGTACTTCAAAGTCCGGATCCTCGCTGTGGGTCAGTCGGCTGGTCAGAGAGCCGTGGACATCGCCGGAAACGAAGATGACATTCTTGATGCGATGCGTACGAATCGTCTCCAGCAGCCGTAGGCGTTGTTCCGGGAAGGCTTTCCAGGCGTCATCCCCGTTGAGTTTGCGGTCGGGGTAGAACATCACGCTGGTGACCACGAACTTGACCCGGGCCGGGCTGTGGATCAGCCATTTACACAGCGCCTGTTCCTGATCTTCGTCGAGGATGCGTCGATCATCGGGCGACAGATTGCGACGGGTCCGGCTGTCGGTGACAAACCATTCAATATCGCCCTCGGCGAACTGATACCAATACCGTTCAAGCTTTGGGCTTAATTGGCCATTGGCTAATAAGGTATGCGCCGGGCTGTGGCTGGCCTGATATATCTCATAGGCTGCCATGGCGTTCTTATATAAATAAGCATCGGCCTTGCTCTCGTTGGCAGGCCAGTTGTCTTCTATTTCATGGTCGTCGAGGATCATATAAGTCGAAATATTGGACATTAATCTGGTGATATTCGGCTGAGAAAAGGCCGCGCGATACTTGCTGAGTATTTCCTTGTATTCCCGGTCGGGCGCAATGACGTTCAAGTCATCCACGTAGATTTGATCGCCCGTCATCAGCATCGCGCTGATGGGTGGTTCCGCCCGCTGCGCGAGTTCGGTGATCGCGGCAAAAATCCGGTCGCCGGCCTGGGGGGCGATGGCCACACCCGCTGTCAGGCGCAGATAGCGGCATGAACCGACAATGTACGCTCGCGCAATGCCGGCTTTGCTGGACCGGGTGCGAAAGCGATAAGTCTCTCGTGGCCATTGCAGCGGCAGTTCCTGGACGGTTTCCACGGTATGCACCGGGCTCATGGGACTGAACCATCCGGCCTGGTATTCGTACACGGTGTCGGTGGCGAGGTTTTTCAGTGCAATCACATCGGACATGTCACGCAAGATAGACAGTTTGGTAAAGACGCCTTGCGACCAACGCTCTTCTCCAATGTGCCGATAACGAACGCCGGCAAATACCAATGAATTTTCTTGAAGTTCGCCGCGCAGGAAAATACGTACGTGGTTAGTTGTAGTGTGGCCAATAATAGGGCCGACAGTCGGTTTAAACATGTTCGAATCCGTTCGAAATAACGCTAACTAAGCAATGAGGTTTTCAGTGTGTATAAGAAAACTCCGTCGAACTAAGCCTAGTTATTAAATAGCAAAAAATATCGAGCGAAAGTCGCCGTGAGTTGTGGGTGATGTAAGCCACGACTGTAGGAAATTACTTTATTCAAGGCAAAAAAAGCCCCGCCAAATTGGCGGGGTTGAGGTACGAGCGTGGCGCTCGGAAAACGAGGAACGCGACAGGCCCTCCGGTGAAGGAGGGCCGGCCGGTGTTACAGCAAGATGGTGCGGATGTCCGCCAGCAGGCTGCTCAGACGCTGGGTGAAGCGTGCAGCAGCGGCGCCGTTGATCACGCGGTGATCGTAGGACAGCGACAGCGGCAGCATCAGTTTCGGCTGGAAGGCTTTGCCATCCCAGACTGGCTGGATGGTTGCCTTGGAAACACCGAGGATCGCCACTTCCGGCGCGTTGACGATCGGCGTGAAGCCGGTGCCGCCAATGTGGCCGAGGCTGGAAATGGTGAAGCAGGCGCCTTGCATGTCGTCAGCGGTGAGCTTCTTGTCGCGGGCCTTGGCGGCCAGCGCAGCGGCTTCGGCTGCCAGTTGCAACAGGCTCTTCTGGTCGACGTTCTTGATGACCGGTACCAGCAGGCCTTCAGGGGTGTCGACGGCGAAGCCGATGTTCACGTACTTCTTGCGAATGATCGCCTTGCCGCTTGGTGCCAGCGAACTGTTGAAGTCCGGCAGTTCCTTGAGCAGGTGCGCGCAGGACTTGAGCAGCAGCGGCAGGATGGTCAGCTTGACGCCAGCCTTCTCTGCAACGGCTTTCTGAGCAACACGGAACGCTTCCAGGTCGGTGATATCAGCCGAATCGAACTGAGTCACGTGCGGGATGTTCAGCCAGCTGCGGTGCAGGCTCGACGCGCCGATCTGCATCAGGCGGGTCATCGGCACTTCTTCGGTTTCACCGAAGCGGCTGAAGTCCACGACCGGAATCGGCGGAATGCCCGCGCCACCGGTTGCGCCTGCAGCAGCGGCCGGTGCTTCCTTGGCCTTCTGCATCATGGCTTTGACGTAAACCTGCACGTCTTCTTTCAGGATGCGACCGTGCGGGCCACTGGCGCCGACGGCGTTCAGCTCGACGCCGAACTCGCGAGCCAGTTGGCGTACAGCCGGGCCAGCGTGAACCTTGGCGCCCGGCTTGGCCGGTGCAGCGGCAGGTGCGGCAGGTGCCGGAGCAGCAGGCGCCGCGGCGGCCGGAGCAGGAGCGCTCGGTGCAGCAGCAGCGGCTGGAGCTGGAGCAGCGGCCGGAGCAGCCCCTTTGACTTTCAGCTTCAGGATCAGGTCGCCGGTACCGACTTCGTCATCCAGCTTGATGGAAACGCTTTCCACCACGCCAGCGGCAGGCGATGGAATTTCCATGCTCGCCTTGTCGGATTCCAGGGTGATCAGCGACTGGTCGGCAGTGACGGTGTCGCCTGCCTTGACCAGCACTTCGATGATCTTGGCCTTGCCCGACGAACCGATGTCCGGGACATGAATGTCTTGAACACTGTCGGCAACCGGTGCAGCCGGGGCTGCAGCGGCAGGTGCCGGAGCAGCAACAGGCGCAGCGGCTTGAGCTGGCGCGGCCGCAGCAGGGGCCGCAGCACCCGCCACTTCCAGGTCCAGAATCAGGTCGCCGGTGCCGACTTCGTCGTTGAGCTTGACGCTGATGGCCTTGACCACGCCAGCGGCAGGCGATGGGATTTCCATGCTCGCCTTGTCGGATTCCAGGGTGATCAGCGACTGATCAGCTTCGACGGTGTCGCCGACCTTGACCTGGATCTCGATGATCTGGGCCTTGCCCGCCGAACCGATATCCGGCACGTGCACTTGCTGAACCGAAGCGGCAGCAGGTGCGGCGGCTGGCGCTGGAGCAGCGGCGGCAGGAGCGGCAGCCGGTTTCTCTTCAGCTTTGGCAGCCGGTGCAGCCGCAGGGGCCGCATCAGCGGCTCCTTCGACTTCCAGCTCCAGCAGTTCGTCGCCTTCTTTCAGGCGATCGCCCAGCTTCACTTTCAGGTTTTTGACGATGCCGGCCTTGGGAGCAGGGACTTCCATGCTCGCCTTGTCCGATTCCAGCGTCAGGATGCTCTGTTCGGCTTCGATACGGTCGCCGACCTTCACAAACAGTTCAATTACTTCACCTTCACCGCTGCCGATGTCAGGTACGCGAATGAGTTCGCTCACAGAGTGTCTCCTCAGCAGTCCAGTGGGTTGCGTTTTTCCGGGTTGATCCCGAACTTGGCGATGGCTTCAGACACCACCTTAGGTTCGATATCACCACGGTCAGCCAAGGCTTCCAGGGCTGCCAACACCACGAAATGACGGTCGACTTCGAAGAAGTGACGCAGCTTCTTGCGGCTGTCACTGCGGCCGAAACCGTCGGTGCCCAGGACTTTGAATTCCTTGGACGGGACCCACTGACGAATTTGCTCAGCGAACAGCTTCATGTAGTCGGTAGACGCGATGACCGGACCTTTACGGCCGTTCAGGCACTCTTCGACATAGCTCAGTTTAGGCTTCTGGCCCGGGTGCAGACGGTTGGTGCGCTCGACGGCCAGGCCATCGCGACGCAGTTCGTTGAAGCTGGTAACGCTCCAGACGTCGGCGGCAACGTTGAACTCTTCACGCAGAATCTTCGCCGCTTCACGGACTTCACGCAGGATGGTGCCGGAGCCCATCAGCTGTACGTGGTGCGCCGCTTCGCGGGTGTCTTCCTCGAGCAGGTACATGCCCTTGACGATGCCTTCCTCGACACCGGCCGGCATGGCTGGCTGCTGATAGGACTCGTTCATCACGGTGATGTAATAGAAGATGTCCTGCTGTTCTTCGGTCATCTTCTTCATGCCGTCCTGAATGATCACCGCCAGCTCGTAGCCGTAGGTTGGATCAAAGGTGCGGCAGTTCGGGATGGTACCAGCCAGGATGTGGCTGTGACCGTCTTCGTGTTGCAGGCCTTCGCCGTTCAGCGTGGTCCGGCCTGCGGTGCCGCCGATCAGGAAGCCACGGGTACGGCTGTCGCCGGCAGCCCAGGCCAGGTCGCCGATACGCTGGAAGCCGAACATCGAGTAGAAGATGTAGAACGGCAGCATTGGCTGGTTGTGGCTGGAGTACGAAGTACCGGCAGCGATGAAGGAGCTCATGGCGCCCGCTTCGTTGATGCCTTCTTCGAGGATCTGGCCCTTCTTGTCTTCCTTGTAGAACATCACCTGGTCTTTATCGACTGGCTCGTAGAGCTGGCCGACGGACGAGTAGATGCCCAACTGGCGGAACATGCCTTCCATACCGAAAGTACGGGCTTCGTCCGGGATGATCGGAACGATGCGCGGGCCGATTTCCTTGTCCTTGACCAGCTGCGCGAGGATCCGCACGAAGGCCATGGTGGTGGAGATTTCACGGTCGCCCGAACCATCAAGAATGGCCTTGAGGGTATCGAGGGACGGAGTCGGCACGCTGAAACTTTGCGCGCGGCGCTGTGGCACGAAACCGCCCAGTGCAGTGCGGCGCTCGCTCAGGTAGCGGGCTTCGGCGCTGTTTGGTTCTGGCTTGAAGAACGGCAGGTTTTCCAGCTCTTCGTCGCGTACAGGAATATCGAAACGGTCGCGGAACAGCTTCAGGCTTTCAACATCAACCTTCTTGGTGTTGTGCGCGGTGTTCTTCGCTTCGCCGGCACCGGTGCCATAACCCTTGATGGTCTTGGCCAGGATGACGGTCGGTTGTTCTTTGTGGTTGACCGCTTCGTGGTACGCCGCGTAGACCTTGTACGGGTCGTGGCCGCCACGGTTGAGTTTCCAGATCTCGTCGTCGGACAGATCAGCAACCATCGCCTTGAGTTCTGGCGAGTTGAAGAAGTGTTCACGCACGAACGCGCCGTCTTTGGCTTTGTAGTTCTGGTACTCGCCGTCGATGACTTCGTCCATGCGACGTTGCAGGATACCGTCGACGTCTTTGGCCAGCAGTGGGTCCCAGAAACGGCCCCAGATGACTTTGGTCACGTTCCACTGAGCACCGCGGAACACGCCTTCGAGTTCCTGGATGATCTTGCCATTGCCGCGAACCGGGCCGTCGAGGCGCTGCAGGTTGCAGTTGATGACGAAGATCAGGTTGTCGAGCTTCTCGCGGCCAGCCAGCGAGATCGCGCCCAGGGATTCCGGCTCGTCGCACTCGCCGTCGCCCAGGAAGCACCAGACTTTCTGCTTGCCTTCAGGGATGAAGCCACGGGCTTCCAGGTACTTCATGAAGCGTGCCTGGTAGATCGCCTGGATCGGGCCCAGACCCATGGATACGGTCGGGAACTGCCAGAAATCAGGCATCAGCCAAGGGTGCGGATAGGACGAGAGGCCCTGACCGTCGACTTCCTGGCGGAAGTTGTTCATCTGGTCTTCGGTGATGCGGCCTTCCATGAACGCGCGGGCATAAACGCCTGGCGAGGTGTGGCCCTGGAAGTAGATCAGGTCGCCGCCGTGTTCGTCGGTCGGGGCCTGGAAGAAATAGTTGAAGCCGATGTCATACAGGGTGGCGCTGGAGGCGAAGCTGGAGATGTGACCGCCCAGGTCAGAATCTTTCAGGTTCGTACGCATCACCATGGCCATCGCGTTCCAGCGCACCAACGAGCGAATGCGGCGTTCCATGAACAGGTCGCCAGGCATGCGTGCTTCGTGGGTTACGGGAATGGTGTTGCGGTATGGCGTGGTGATGGCGTAAGGCAACTGCGAACCGCTACGGGTTGCGAGTTCACCCATACGGGTCATCAGATAGTGAGCGCGGTCTTCGCCTTCTTTGTCGAGAACCGATTCCAGGGCGTCCAGCCATTCCTGGGTTTCGACGGGATCGAGGTCTTGCATGGCTTGCTCCAGGGCGGAAAGGCTTCCAGAATCGGTTGCCTGAGTTTGCGACTGGCCTTGTGGGCAGACGATATAAATTCTTGGATTGCCGAGTGGTAGGTTCCGGCGGCGTGTAGTTTTACTACAAATCATCGGGCATTTCAGCTATCTGGATGTATATACGAGTAGTAAAACTACAGATGAGCGGCTTGTGGCCTCCGGCTGCGTTGTGAGAATAATCGTTAAGGTTGGTCTTTTGCCAACCGAAAAAGGTGAAAGCTTGATGCTGTCTGCCAAAAACAAAGAAATTTCAGCTATTTCTAACCTTTGTTCGACAGTCGATCACGTAGTGCGATTTGAAAATTCACTACATGCCGCCCTCTACACGCCGATCAAGGATAGACCATGAGCCTCCCTGTGCTTGCCGAACTGCCCGGCATTCTCCTGCCGTTTGTCACCCGTGCCGAGCAGTCGTTCCGCACCGCCGTGGCCGAACTGGAAAACGACCATGGCCTGTCTGCCTGGACGCCTGAGCGCTGGGCGCAATTCGCCCGCGTCACCGCCGCCAGCGACTTCGTGACCGAACAGTGTGTGCGTGACCCTTTGATGTTGCTGACGCTGGTGCAGTCCGGCGAACTGGACCGCAGCTTTGCGCCCGGCGAGCTGTGCGGACAGATCGCGGCGGCGGTGAATGCGGCTGAAACCGAAGACGAGCTAGGTCGTGTCCTGCGCCGTCAGCGCACCCGTCATCAAGTGCGGATCATCTGGCGTGACCTGACTCGCCAGGCGGACCTGATCCAGACCTGCCGCGACCTCTCGGGCATGGCCGATGCGAGCATCGATCAGGCCTATCAGTGGTTGTACGCGCGGCATTGCCAGCAGTTCGGTGTGCCGACCGGCCGGCGCAGTGGCGAGCCGCAGCAAATGGTCATCCTCGGCATGGGCAAGCTCGGCGCCGTGGAACTCAACCTGTCGTCGGACATCGACCTGATCTTCGCCTACCCCGAGGGCGGCGAAACCGTCGGGGTGAAACGCTCGCTGGATAACCAGGAATTTTTCATTCGCCTCGGCCAGCGTCTGATCAAGGCACTGGACCCGATGACCGTCGACGGTTTTGTCTTCCGCGTCGACATGCGCCTGCGGCCTTACGGCTCTGCCGGCGCGCTGGTGCTGAGCTTCAATGCGCTTGAACAGTATTACCAGGACCAGGGCCGCGACTGGGAGCGCTACGCGATGATCAAGTCGCGGGTGGTGGCCGGCGATCAAGTGGCCGGCGCGCAACTGCAAGAAATGCTGCGCCCGTTCGTTTACCGACGTTACCTCGATTTCTCGGCGATCGAAGCGCTGCGCACCATGAAGCAACTGATCCAGCAGGAAGTGCGGCGCAAGGGCATGGCCGACAACATCAAGCTTGGGTCGGGCGGCATTCGCGAAGTTGAATTTATCGCCCAGGCGTTTCAGCTGATCCACGGCGGTCGCGACTTGAGCCTGCAGCAACGTCCTCTATTAAAAGTGCTGAGCACCCTGGAAGGTCAGGGGTATTTGCCGCCGGCGGTGGTCAGCGAACTGCGCGAAGGCTACGAATTCCTGCGTTACACCGAGCACGCGATCCAGGCGATTGCCGACCGTCAGACCCAGATGCTGCCGGACGGCGCCCAGGATCAGGCGCGCATTGCCTTTATGTTGGGCTTCGCTGACTGGGAGGCTTTCCATGAGCAGCTGATGTATTGGCGCGGCCGCGTGGCCTGGCACTTTGGTCAGGTGATCGCCGACCCCGATGAAGAGGAAGGCACCGAAAGCGAAGTGGTGGTCGGCGGTGAATGGTTGCCGCTTTGGGAAGAAGCCCAGGATGAAGAGGCCGCTTGCCGCCAGTTGGAGGAGGGCGGTTTTGCCGATGCCACCAAGGCCTTGAAGGCGTTGGCCGGTTTGCGCAACAGCCCGCAATTGCGCGCGATGCAACGCTTGGGGCGCGAGCGCCTCGATGCGTTCATTCCGCGGTTGCTGGCTCAGGCGGTCGAGCATGCCAATCCGGATCTGGTGCTGGAACGCGTGCTACCGCTGGTGGAAGCGGTGGCCCGTCGCTCGGCGTATCTGGTGTTGCTGACCGAGAACCCCGGCGCGCTGCGGCGTTTACTGACGTTATGCGCGGCAAGCCCGTGGATCGCTGAGCAAATCACCCGCTTCCCGCTGCTGCTCGACGAATTGCTCAACGAAGGCCGGTTGTTCAAGCCGCCCATGGCGCCGGAGTTGGCCGCCGAGTTGCGCGAGCGCCTGACGCGGATTCCCGAAGACGACCTCGAACAGCAAATGGAAGCCCTGCGTCACTTCAAACTGGCGCACCGGTTGCGGGTCGCTGCCTCGGAAATCGCCGGCAGCCTGCCGTTGATGAAAGTCAGCGATTACCTGACCTGGCTCGCTGAAGCGATCCTCGAACAAGTGCTGGCGCTGGCCTGGCGCCAAACCGTGGCCAAATACGGCACGCCACTGCGCACCGACGGCACCTTGTGCGATCCGGGCTTCATCATTGTCGGTTATGGGAAAGTCGGCGGGCTGGAATTGGGGCATGGTTCGGACCTGGACCTGGTTTTCATCCATGACGGCGATCCGCAGGCCGAGACTGACGGGGCGAAACCCATCGACGGCGCGCAATTTTTCACCCGGTTGGGGCAGCGGATCATTCATTTGATTACCACCCAGACCAACTCCGGTCAGTTGTATGAAGTCGATATGCGCCTGCGACCTTCCGGTGCCTCGGGGTTGCTGGTGAGCTCGGTCGGGGCGTTTGCCCGGTATCAGGAGAACGAAGCCTGGACCTGGGAACATCAGGCGCTGGTACGGGCGCGGGTGCTGGTGGGCAGCAAAGATGTTGGCCTGGCGTTCGAGAAGGTCCGCGCGGCGATATTGGGCAAACCACGGGACCTGGCGACTTTGCGCCAGGAGGTGAGCGAGATGCGCGCCAAGATGCGCGATAACCTTGGCAGCAAGAGCACCGCGGCCGGCACCGCGGCAAATGCCTTCGAGGCCACGGCGCCGTTCGATCTCAAGCAGGACGCCGGAGGTATCGTCGATATTGAATTTATGGTGCAATACGCGGCCCTGGCGTGGTCCGAAACACACCCGCCATTGCTGCGCTGGACAGACAACATCCGCATTCTGGAAGAGCTGGAACACGAAGGGCTGATGCCCGCCGAAGACGCCAGCCTGTTGCGCGAGGCCTACAAAGCCTACCGCTCCGCCGCGCACCGGCAGGCCTTGCAGAAGGACGCCGGGGTGATACCGGGTGACCAGTTTGTAGATGAGCGCCGGCAGGTATTGCGGATCTGGAAAGAGTTGGGGCTAAGCTGAAGCTGACTCGGGACGTGGCGGGCTTTTGTGGCGAGGGAGCTTGCTCCCGCTCGGCTGCGAAGCAGTCGTAACCCAGTCGGCGCGGTTTGCCAGATGAAATTCAGTAGCAGGTTTTGGGGCTGCTTCGCAGCCCGGCGGGAGCAAGCTCCCTCGCCACAGAGTTTTATGCTGATTGATATTGATGTGTATGAAATTGATCCGATGAGCCCCAACCGGCTCGTCCAAATGACCTGACAGCCAAGGCTGCGGGTGCTGGATTCTCGAGGCGGGGAGGCGTATGCCTCCCCGGTTCGTTTATGGAAACCACATGAAAATTCTGATCGTTGGGCCCAGTTGGGTCGGTGACATGGTGATGGCGCAGACACTGTTTCAGTGTCTCAAGCAACGCCACCCGCAATGCGAAATCGACGTCCTGGCCCCCGAGTGGAGCCGGCCGATCCTGGAGCGCATGCCCGAAGTCCGTCAGGCCTTGAGCTTTCCGCTCGGTCACGGCGCCCTCGAGCTGGCGACGCGTCGGCGCATCGGCAAATCCCTGGCCGGCCAGTACGACCAGGCGATCCTGCTGCCAAACTCCTTGAAGTCGGCGCTGGTGCCGTTCTTCGCCGGTATCCCGAAACGCACCGGCTGGCGTGGCGAGTTCCGCTACGGCCTGCTCAATGACGTGCGCACGCTGGATAAAGATCGTTATCCGCTGATGATCGAGCGCTTCATGGCGCTGGCTTATGAGCGCGATGCCGAACTGCCAAAGCCGTATCCACGACCGAGCCTGCAGATCGATCCGGTCACCCGCGAGGCGGCACTGGCCAAGTTCGGCCTGACCCTCGACCGTCCGGTGTTGGCCCTGTGCCCCGGTGCCGAGTTCGGCGAATCCAAGCGCTGGCCGTCCGAGCATTACGCCAAGGTCGCCGAAGCGAAGATCCGCGAGGGCTGGCAAGTCTGGTTGTTCGGCTCGAAAAACGATCACGCGGTCGGCGAAGACATCCGCGCGCGGCTGATTCCCGGTTTGCGTGAAGAGTCGGTGAACCTCAGCGGTGGCACTTCCCTGGCGGAAGCCATCGACTTGATGTCCTGCGCCGATTCGGTGGTGTCCAACGACTCCGGCCTGATGCACGTCGCCGCGGCGTTGAACCGTCCGTTGGTAGCGGTCTACGGCTCGACATCTCCGGGGTTCACGCCACCTCTGGCCGAGCACGTCGAAATCGTACGCCTGGGCCTCGACTGCAGCCCGTGCTTCGATCGCACTTGCCGTTTCGGTCATTACAACTGCCTGCGCCAGCTCATGCCGCAAGCAGTGAACGAAGCCTTGCAGCGGTTGCAGGGCACTGTGGTCGAGGTCAAATAGTTTGCGTGTTCTGCTGATCAAGACTTCTTCGCTGGGCGACGTGATTCACGCGTTGCCGGCGTTGACCGACGCGGCGCGGGCGATCCCTGGCATCACGTTCGACTGGGTGGTGGAAGAAGGCTTCGCCGAAATCCCGACCTGGCACCCGGCCGTGGGCAAGGTGATCCCGGTGGCGATTCGTCGCTGGCGCAAAAACATCTGGCAGACCATTAAAAGTGGTGAGTGGAAGCGCTTCAAACAAAGCGTTCGCGCCACCCCATACGATCTGGTGATCGACGCCCAGGGCCTGCTGAAAAGCGCCTGGTTGACGCGCTATGTCAAAGCGCCGGTCGCCGGCCTCGACAAGGACTCGGCGCGCGAACCCATCGCCGCCCGCTTCTATTCCCGTCGCCTGGCCGTGGGCCGTGGACAACACGCGGTCGAGCGAGTACGTCAATTGTTCGCCCTGGCGCTAGGCTATGACCTGCCCAAAGGCCTGGGCGATTACGGCCTGAACGTCGAGCGCCTGGTGGAATTGCCGCGCAAGAATCCTTACGTGCTGTTTCTGCACGGCACCACGTGGGACACCAAACACTGGCCGGAAGCCTATTGGCGTGAATTGGCCGAGCGCGTTGGCTATCTCGGCGTCGCCGTGAAGCTGCCGTGGGGCAATCCGGTCGAGAAGGCCCGGGCCGAACGCATCGCTGCCGGGTTCCGGCATGTCGAAGTGCTGCCCAAACTGAACCTGGCCGGTGTTGGCAAAGTATTGGCCGGCGCTCAGGCCTGCGTGGCAGTCGACACAGGCCTCGGTCACTTGGCCGCCGCGCTCGACGTACCGACCCTGTCGCTGTTCGGCCCGACCAATCCAGGCCTGACCGGTGCCTACGGCAAGGCGCAGATTCACATCGCCAGCGACTTCCCCTGCGCACCGTGCCTGCAAAAGAAATGCACCTATCAACCGACGGCCGAAGATGCCCGTCAGTTCGACCTGAAACGCGAGTGGCCCCTGTGCTTCACGCGTCTGAATCCCGAGCGTGTCGCGACCCGACTGAGCACGTTGTTACTGGCTGAGGAGCTGCGCTGATGCAATTGGCATTCGTCTTGTACAAGTACTTTCCGTTCGGGGGCTTGCAGCGCGATTTCATGCGCATCGCCCTGGAATGTCAGCAGCGCGGCCATCAGATTCGCGTCTACACGCTGATCTGGGAAGGCGATGTCCCGCCCGGTTTCGAAGTGCTGGTGGCGCCGGTCAAGGCGTTCTTCAACCATCGGCGCAACGAGAAGCTCAGCGAGTGGATGGAAGCGGACCTGGCCAAGCGTCCCGTGGACCGTCTGATCGGTTTCAACAAGATGCCGTGCCTCGACGTTTACTACGCCGCCGACGGCTGTTTCGAAGACAAGGCGCAGAACCTGCGCAACTCGCTGTACCGTCGCTGGGGCCGCTACCGGCACTTCGCCGAGTACGAGCGCGCGGTGTTCGCCAAGGACGCCAAGACGGAAGTGTTGATGATTTCCGAAGTCCAGCAGCCGCTGTTCATCAAGCATTACGACACACCGCTGGAACGCTTCCATTTACTGCCGCCGGGCATCTCCCAGGACCGTCGCGCGCCGGCCAACGCCGCCGAAATCCGGGCCGATTTCCGTCGCGAATTCAACCTGAAAGACGATGAGCTGCTGCTGGTGCAGATCGGCTCCGGGTTCAAGACCAAGGGTGTGGATCGCAGCCTCAAGGCGCTGGCCGCGTTGCCCGCTGATCTGAAGAAGCGCACCCGGCTGTTTGTAATTGGCCAGGATGACCCCAAATTATTCCAGATGCAGAGCGTCACTTTAGGGCTCGGCGACAACGTGACGTTCCTCAAGGGCCGCAGCGATATCCCGCGTTTCCTGCTCGGTGCCGACCTGTTGATCCACCCGGCGTACAACGAAAACACCGGGACCGTATTGCTCGAAGCCCTGGTGGCCGGGTTGCCGGTGCTGGTGAGCGCGGTCTGTGGTTACGCCCATTACATCGCCGAGGCCGACGCCGGGCTGGTGCTGGACGAGCCATTCGATCAGGCGCAACTGACCCAGTACCTGACCGGCATGTTGAACGACACTCAAGCACGGGCGGCCTGGAGCCGCAACGGTCTGGCCTTCGCTGAGACGGCCGACCTCTACAGCATGCCGCAACACGCGGCCGATGTGATTCTGGCGGAGCACGCTTAATGAAGTTGATGCTGGCTGAACCGTTCAAGAGCCTTTGGGCCGGGCGCGATGCGTTCACCGAAGTCGAAGGCTTGCAGGGCGAGGTTTACCGTGAGCTGGAAGCGCGCCGGACCTTGCGCACTGAAGTGAACGGCAATGGTTTTTTTGTGAAAATCCACCGCGGCATCGGCTGGGGTGAGATTTTCAAGAATCTGCTGACCGCCAAACTGCCGGTGCTCGGCGCGGGGCAGGAATGGAAAGCCATTCAACGCTTGAAAGAAGTCGGCGTGCCCACCATGACCGCCGTGGCTTATGGCGAGAAGGGCAGCAACCCGGCGGATCAGCACTCGTTTATCGTCACCGAAGAACTGGCGCCCACCGTCAGCCTCGAAGACTTCAGCATCGACTGGATCAAGAACCCGCCCGAGCCCAGACTCAAGCGCGCGCTGATCGCCGAAGTCGCACGCATGACCGGCATGATGCACCGCGCGGGGGTCAACCACCGCGACTGCTACATCTGCCACTTCCTGCTGCACACCGACAAACCGGTGACGGCTGATGACTTCAAGCTCTCGGTGATCGACCTGCACCGCGCCCAGACCCGCCCGGCGATCACTCAGCGCTGGCGCAACAAGGATCTGGCGGCGCTGTACTTTTCGGCACTGGACATTGGCCTGACCAAGCGCGACAAACTGCGATTCCTCAAAGGCTACTTCCAGCAGCCGCTGCGCCAGATTCTGGGCGAGGAAGCTGGATTGCTTGCCTGGCTCGAAGGCAAGGCCAACAAACTCTACGACCGTAAACAGCGATACGGGGATGCGCTCTGATGCCGGGTTGGAGGCTGGAACCTGCTTACAGCGACCTCGCGGAAGATTTTGGCAGCCTGGAAGCGGTGTTCGCGCTTCAGGGCGAACGCCTGACCCGTGACCCGCTGTCCGAGGTTATCCGGGTCAATCGCAACGGCGTCAATTACTACGTCAAGCGCTACAGCGGCGCCGGCAAAGGTCTGCGCCGTTACTTGGGCAAACCACGGGTCAAGGCTGAATGGCAGAACCTCAAGCGCTTCGCCAAGTGGGGCATTCCGACCGCTGAAGTGGTTGCCTGGGGCCTGGAGCGGCGTGGCGCGGCGTATGCCCGTGGCGCGATGATCACCCGTGAACTGCCGAACACCGAAGATTTGTCAGCCCTCGCCGACCGTCACGATCCGAAGCTGGCGGACCGCGTCTGGGTCGATACCGTCAGTCGTCAGCTGGCCGGTTACACCCGGACCATGCACGACAACCGGTTCACCCATAACGATTTGAAGTGGCGCAACCTGCTGATCGACGATGACGCCAAGCTGTTCCTGATCGATTGCCCCAACGGCGATTTCTGGCGCGGCTTCTGGCTCAAGTACCGGATTACGAAGGACCTGGCCTGCCTCGACAAAGTGGCGAAATATCACCTGTCGGCGACCCAGCGCCTGCGCTTTTACCTGCAATACCGCCAGCGTGACCGGCTGAATGCCGACGACAAGAAACGCATCCGGCACGTGGTGAGATTTTTCGAGGGACGCGAATGACTGATTTCCTGGCCGCTGAAGACCGTGCGCTGCTTGAGCGTCATGGCCTCGGCACGTTCGACGCACTGTGGGCCAAGCAGCTCGACGCGGTGGATGAGCCCAACACCGTCGGTGGTGGCTGGAGCAGCGTGTTTCGGCTGGATTTGGAAGGTCATGGCTACTACCTCAAGCGCCAGAGCAACTACCTGACGCGCACCTTCCATGCGCCGTTCGGCGAGCCAAGTTTTGCCCGCGAGTTTCGTAACATCAGTCGTTATCAGAAGCTGGGCATACCGGCGCTGCAGGCGGCGTTTTTTGGTGAGCGCAAAGTCGACGGGGAAGTGCGGGCGGTTCTGCTGACCCGTGCGCTGGACGGTTGGGATGACCTGGATTCGCTGTTGCAGCGCTGGTCGGACCTGAGCGAAGCGCAGCACGTGGCCATTATGAAAGCCTGTGGCGAACTGGCGCGGCGCCTGCACGGCGTGCGCCAGCTTCACGGGTGTTTCTACCCCAAACACATTTTTCTGCAGGCCACGGGCGACGGTTATCAGGCGCAGTTGATCGACCTGGAAAAAACCCGGCCGTTGCTGTTCGGTCAGCGTGACCGGATCAAGGATCTGGAACCGTTGCTGCGTCGTGCGCCGGAGTGGACCGAAGCGCAGTTGCGCGAATTGCTGGCGGTCTACGTGGATCAGCCACGGGACAGTTCGCTGGTGGACAGTTGGGTTTCGCGCCTGACCGCGCGACGCAGTCGCAAGGAGACGCGCTGATGCGCTTGTCTGAACTGAAAAACGCCGGTCGCAGCCCGAGCCTGCCGCTGAGCATTTCGCTGGCCGATGCCGCCGGTCCCGCCGAGTTGCAGTTGCTGAGTCTGCTGCGCGTGTTGCCGGGGCAGCGTTACGTTGGTGCAGGCGTATGGCGCGGCCGTCCGGTGCTGGCCAAGTTGTTGGTCGGCAGCAAAGCGGCGCGGCATTTTCAGCGTGAGCGGGACGGCGTGCGTTTGCTCGCCGATCAAGGCCTGACCACGCCACAGCTGCTGGCGGACGGTTTGAACGAGGGCGAGGGCGGCTGGCTGCTGTTCGATTTCCTTGAAGGCGCCGAGAGCCTGGGGGATACCTGGAAAAAAGTCGAACATCTGCCGGTGCTGGCGGATATGCAAGGCGCTGTGCTGGCCGAGGCGCTGGGCGCCATTGGCCAAATGCATCGCAAGGGGCTCTGGCAGGAGGACCTGCACCTGGACAATCTTTTGCGCCAGCGCGGTCGGTTGTACTTGATCGATGGCGGCGGTGTCTGTGCTGAAACCCCGGGCCAGCCGCTGTCACGGCAGAAAGTCCTGGAAAACCTCGGCGTATTTTTCGCCCAGTTGCCCAAATCGCTGGAGCCGTTCACCGAAGAATTGCTGGTGTATTACCTGCTGAGCAATGGCGAACACGCGTTGCCGATGGAAGCGTTGCAGAAGCAGATCGACAAGGTTCGCAGCTGGCGCTTGAAGGACTACCTGATCAAGGCGGGCCGTGAATGCACGTTGTTCAGCGTTCAGCGCGGGGCGTTTGGCCTGCGGGCTATTCGTCGCGAGGAAGAAGCAGCGATGCTGCCGGTGCTGGAGCAGGCCGATGCCTTGCTCGACCAGGGCCATCTGTATAAGACCGGCGGCGCGGCGAGCGTAGGAAAAGTCGAGGTTGATGGTCGGACGCTGGTGATCAAGCGCTACAACATCAAAGGCTTTGCGCACTGGCTCAAACGCTTCTGGCGCCCGAGTCGTGCCTGGCACTCGTGGCGCGAAGGCAATCGCCTGGAATTTCTCGGTATCGCCACGCCAAAACCGCTGGCGTTGCTGGAGAAGCGTTTTCTCTGGTTGCGCAGCCGGGCGTACTTGATCACCGAGTATCTGCCGGGGCCGGACATCATCGAACGCTTTGCGCCGTACGTTGAAAGGGGGGATGCGCCCGAGGCCGAGCTGGTGGCGCTGGATCATTTGTTTGCCGAGCTGATTCGCGAGCGCATCAGTCATGGGGATTTCAAGGGCCATAACCTGTTCTGGCAGCAGGATCGCTGGGCGCTGATCGATCTGGATTCGATGTGTCAGCATGGCACTGTGGGCAGCTTTGCCCCGGCGTATGCACGGGACCGGGCGCGGTTCATGCGTAACTGGCCTGAGAGCAGCGCGCTGTATCAGGTCATTGACCAGCGTCTGCCCAAAGACATCTCTGGCGCTGGCTGAATCGGGTCTTCGACCCTATCGCGAGCAGGCTCGCTCCTACATTGGTTCGGTGTTCGCCGCAGATCAAATGTAGGAGCGAGCCTGCTCGCGATGGGGCCAGAACAGACACCCGAGATTAAGAGGACAAGTTCTTGTGAATCGTCCTACATGATCCACAGACCCCATGAACTGTGCCCTGAATAGCCATGATGCTAGTTTGCCTGACGTTCACGGAGGGCAAATCTTGACCATAAAAATGGCTGTTGCGATCGGTACTTTCTCATTGGCTTTATCCGGCTGCGGCACCGCTCTGACGGTGCTGCAGGATGACGAAGACGCCGCTCGCGGCCTGCGCAAGCAAAAAACCTACTGCCAGTCCATCCCCCGCATCTACAGCGGCCTGGCCTACGACTTCTGCATCCTGAACGCCCCGCCCGATCCCACCGGCGTTCTCGTCCCCTTCGTATTGCTGGACCTGACCTTATCGGGTGTCATGGACACCGTTTCCTTGCCCTATACGATTTACCGCCAGGCTATCGACGGCAATCTGAGTATTTACTGGCGAGCAGGCCGCGGGTAGCGCTTTTGTAATCCGGCGGGTGATGTGTCTAGTCCTGAAACAGGTTTTCCCTGTTTCAGAAAGCGAAAAGCCCCGATGAACTCACCGAGGCTATAGCGCCGACCGGGATCTCCCAGTCCATTTGAGCAGGAGCCTATGTCGACGTCTTTCTGCTGTCAACGCGTGAGCTTGCTGCTTGCCACTTCCCGCTAGAGGCTTGCCGCCGCTTTTACGCTATAATCCCGCCCTTTAGCTGTCTCTCGCCCCTTGCGAGGGGCACATCAATTTTTGAGGCGCTTGTCGCCTGCATGCAGACAAAAGAGGCTAGACCCCTGTGGCATTGACGATTCTTGGCCTGTCCGGCGCCCTTAGCCATGATCCTTCCGCAGCCTTGTACATCGACGGCAAGCTGGTCGCGGCGGCTGAGGAAGAGCGCTTCGTACGCGATAAACATGCAAAGAACCGCATGCCCTACGAATCGGCGAAGTTCTGCCTTGAACAGGCAGGCATCAAGCCGTCCGACGTTGACGTGGTGGCGATTCCCTTCGCGCCGATCAGCCTGTTCGGCAAGGCGCGCTGGCACTACGCCAAGCGTTACTGGTACGCCCCGGACCGCGCCCTCGATGCGATCCTGATGGGCAACCGTCGCTACAAGCGCTATCGCAACAAGATTGTCTGGTGCCTCGAGCAACTGGGCTTCGATCCGAAAAAAATCAAGATCGAGCCGGTCGAGCATCACCTGGCCCACGCCTCCAGCGCTTACCACTGCTCCGGTTTCAAAGAGAAAACCGCGATCCTCGGGATCGACGGCAAGGGTGAGTACGCCACGACCTTCTTCGGTTACGGCGAAAATGGCAAGATTCACAAGATCAAGGAATTCTTCGATCCGGACTCCCTCGGCGGCCTGTACGGCGCGATCACCGAGTTCCTCGGTTTCGAGATGCTCGACGGTGAGTTCAAGGTCATGGGCATGGCGCCGTACGGCGACGCCAGCAAATACGATTTCTCGCGCCTGGCTTCGTTCGAGAACGGCGAGCTGGTGATCAACACCGACTACGCCAACGTCATCGGCCTGCGTCGTTATAAAGAGAAGGGCAAGGGTTTCTACTTCTCGCCGAAGTTGATCGAGTGGCTGGGGCCGAAGCGCGAAGGCGATATCGCCGACGAGCCGTACATCCACTACGCCGCGAGCATGCAAGCGCTGTTCGAAAAGATTGCGCTGCAGATGATCGACTTCTACCTGGGCGACGTGCTCAAGGAAACCGGCAAGCTGGCCTACGCCGGCGGCTGTGCCTTGAACGTCAAACTTAACCAGAAAATCATCGCGCGCGATGACGTGAAAGAATTGTTCGTGCAGCCTGCGTCCGGCGATGCCGGCACCGCTGTCGGTGCAGCAGCCTACGTGTCTCACGCCCGTGGCGTGCCGGTCGAGAAGATGGAACACGTCTATCTCGGCCCGTCGTACAGCAACGAAGACGTGGTCGCTGCGTGCGCCCGTCACCCGAGCAAGCCGGTCTGGCGCAAGCTCGAAAACATGCCGGAAAACATCGCCAAAATCATGGTCGACGGCAACCCGGTGGCCTGGTTCCAGGGCCGCATGGAGTTCGGTCCGCGGGCCTTGGGCGGTCGTTCGATCATCGGTTGCCCGAGCGCTGTCGGCGTGGCTGACCGGATCAACCACCAGATCAAGTTCCGCGAGCGCTGGAGGCCTTTCTGCCCGTCGATGCTCGACACCGTCGCACCGCAGATGATCAAGATCGATCACCCGGCGCCGTTCATGACCTTCACCTTCGAAGTGGCGGAAGAGTGGAAGACCCGCGTGCCGGAAGTCGTTCACGAAGACGGCACGTCCCGGGCCCAGGTGCTCAAGCGCGAATACAACCCGCGCTACTACGACATGATGAAGGCGCTGGAAGTGCTGACCGGCAACGGCGTGTCGCTGAACACCTCGCTCAACCGTCGTGGCGAGCCGATGATCTGCTCGCCGACCGACGCACTGAACATGTTCTTCGGTTCGGATCTACAGTATCTGATCATGGAAGACATCCTGGTGGTCAAAGAGGGCGCCAACGCTTATGACACGCTCGGCTGAACGCCATGTGTTGCAGTTCTGCCACGGCTATGACGGGCCGTTCCTGGACTGCGCCCGGCAGTACGCCAGCCTCTTCGCGGGGACTGGTTATCGAGTGACCACGGTCTTTTTGACCGGGGCCGCCGATAGCGAAGTGGCCGCGAACTGTGCTTCCGATGAAGTGCTGTTCATGGAATACAGCTCCAAGGCCATTCGAGGCCTGAAGCTGGGCGCCATCAGCGATCTGCGCAAGATCGCCGCCTCGCGCAACTTCAGTTTCTGCATTGCTCACCGCTTCAAGCCGATCTACATCGCCTTGCTCGGCACTTCGCTGCCGGTGATCGGTGTGCATCACGCCTTTGGCGATTACAAGCGCGGCACCCGCAAACTGTTCGCGCATATTTTCCGCAAGCGCCTGAGCCTGCTCGGGGTCTCCGATGCGGTGCGCGACGACATGCGCCGTTGCCTGCCGAAATGGCCGGCCGGGCGGATTCAGACGCTCTATAACCGTGTCGATGTGCCGGCGTTGCAAACCAGCCAGGTGTCGGTGCGCGAGGCCCGGGAAACCCTCGGCCTGTCGGCGGATGCCTGGATTGTCGGCAACGTCGGACGGCTGCACCCAGACAAAGACCAGACCACGCTGCTGCAAGGTTTTGCCGAGGCATTGCCGGGCCTGCCGGCCAACAGCCAACTGGTGATTCTTGGCAGCGGTCGTCTGGAAGAGGACCTCAAGGCCCTGGCCCGGGAGCTCGGTATCGGCGATCGCGTGCTGTTTCTCGGTCAAGTACCGGATGCCCGTCGCTACTTCCGGGCCTTCGATGTGTTTGCCCTGAGTTCGGATCACGAACCCTTCGGCATGGTGCTGCTGGAAGCCATGGCTGCCGGTGTACCATTGCTCGCCACTGCGTGCGGTGGGGCCAAGGAAGTCGTCGAGGGCGTGGGTATTCTGTTCCCGCTGGGCGATGCCGAACACCTGGCCCAAGGGCTGCAACACCTGGCCGCGATGGACGACCAGCAACGTCACCAATGTGCGGAGCTGATGCTCGATCGCCTGCGTGAGCGTTTCTCCGACCGCGCGGTACGTGATGCTTTCTGGCATTTGCCGCACGTCACCGAACTGGCACCGAGGGGCTGATGCTCAACCGATTTCAAGGCTGGCGCGAACGGGGCTGGGCGGTGGTCGATGCCTCGACTTATGCACAGGCCTGGCAGCGTTTCGGCGGCAGCGTCGCGACCCATCCCCTGGTAGTTGAACGCCTGGCACAGTTGGCCGAGATCCCGGTGCGTTACCTGGCCTGGGAGCAAAACGGTGAAGTGAAAGCCGCCATCCCGACCTGGGGGCGCGACCTGGCACTGTCCAAAGACGTGCTCAAACGCCGCGGTAAAAAAGGCTTGTTCGACCTCGGCAATGCCGAGTTGATCCTGCCGGCCGCCGCTGATGCCCAGGCGCCACTGCGCCATCGTGGACGATATTTGTCGGCGCTCAGTGAAGGCCGTTTCACCGACATCAAGTTGCAGACCGAACAACTGGCCATGGCCCGCACGCCTGAAGAGTTGTCGAAGAAGTTTCGCTATAACCAGCGCCGTGAATTGCGTCTGCTGGAAGAGGCGGGCGGGGTGGTGCGGCCGGTCGCCGAGTTTTCCAGCGCTGAGCTGGGCGCGATCTATTGCGACCTGTTCCAGCGTCGCTGGGGCTTCCCGGCCACCGGTGCCGAACGCATGGCGGAGGTGATCGAGCTGCTGCAAGACTTGTTGATCGGCTCGGTGATTTTCCTCAACGATGCGCCGATTGCGATTCAACTGGTGTACCGCGTCGAGGCGCCAGAATGGATCAGCGTCGAGTACATCAACGGCGGCGTCGATCCTGAAACGCGCGAATTCAGTCCCGGCAGCGTGCTGAGTTTCCTCAACACCCAAAGTGCCTGGGAACACGCCCGTGCCCTGGGTAAACCCTTGCGGTTTTCCTTCGGCCGCGCCGACCGGGAATATAAGGACCGCTGGTGCAATCCTGTGCCGGTCTTCACTGTGTGAGTGAACCCATGAGCCGCAAACAGCAACTGCTCAAGCGCCATCGGCGCAACAAACGCATCGGCTTGTTGATCGCGCTGGTGCTGTTGATTGCCATCGGCCTGCTGGTGGCCTGGTGGTTGCCGCTGGTGCTGGCGGTGCTGGGCTGGATTGCCCACGAAGCCTGGTTCGCCGATCACCTGTTCTACTCGCCCAAAGACGATTACCAATACAGTTTCCCGCCGTACACCCCGCAGCCCAAGGTGCATCTGGACGGGGAGCGTTTGCGCCTGGACGAAGGCGTGATGCTGGTCGACGACGCAACGCTGGTGTTGGCGCTGCGGGTAAAAAGCACGTGGCTGGGGCGCTTTATCGATCCGGTGGTCGAATTGCTGGGTGGCGAAAATCCGGATCAACAGACGTTTGAGCGCGGTGTGAACGGCCTTCGCTACCTGAACCTCAGCGGTCAGGCGCAAGTGTTGTCGCGGGGCGAGTTACGCCTCCAGGGACGCTTCTGCCGCTTAGTCGGCGAGCCGGTGCTGTGGGCGCTGGAGCAACCGGATTATCGCCGTCAGCGAGTGATGGTGATCGCGCCCCACGCCGACGACGCCGAACTGGCCGCCTATGGGTTGTACAGTCAGGCCGATGAGGCCTGGATCGTGACCCTCACCGCCGGTGAAATCGAAGCCGAACATTATCAGCAGATCGGTTTGAGCAAGGTCGAGGCGGCCCGACTCAAGGGCCGTTTGCGCGCCTGGGACAGCATCGCTGTGCCGCGCTGGGCGGGCGTGCCTGAAGCGCATTGCGTGCAGCTGGGATATTTCTGCCTGCAGCTGGCGGCGATGCAGGCTGCACCGACGAAGCCGATGGGTTCCCGTGAAGCCGAGTTGAGCGACACCCGCGTGTATCGCCAGTTGAATCCATTTGCCCTGCCGGGCGACGTCGACGGTGCGCCGACCTGGAACAATCTGCTGGCCGATCTGCGTGAGCTTTTGTTGCGCGCGCGTCCCGAAGTGATCGTGCTGCCACACCCGACGCTCGATCCGCATCCCGATCATCTCTGCGCCCAGCAAGCGGTCCTCGAAGCCTTGAGCGGTCTTGAGTGGCAGCCGACCACCTTGCTCGGCTACGCCAATCATCTGCACGATAACGATCGCTGGCCGATGGGCGATGCGGGGCATGGCATCGCGCTGCCGCCGGCCTTCGACCCGGCGACGCCAATGCAGCCTTGCTGCCTGCCGCTGTCGCTGGACCTTCAACGTGACAAAGCCATGGCGCTGGGCATGATGCACGACCTGCAACCGCCGATGCCGTTCAAGCGACGTTTGCGTCGGTTGATACAACGGTTGCTGGCCCGTAGAGTGCCGCCCCTTTATGGCGAGAACGAATTTTTTCGAAAAGCGGTCAGACGCCATGAATTGTTGTGGCTTTTGAAGCATGGTGAAACATCTCGACAGCAGAAATGAAGCACTTCGCGGCCTAGCATGGCCGCGTCTTAAACAACTGCAGTGATTCTTCTGTGATCAACCCACGCCCGCGCATTGTTTTTCTGATCCCGTATTTCGGCCAATGGCCGTTCTGGGTGCCGTTTTTCCTGGAGAGTTGCCGTCGCAACGCCGATATCGACTGGTTGCTGTTCAGCGATTGCGGCAGGCCTGAGAATCTGCCACCCAACGTCACCGTCGAGTGCATGACGTTCAAAGATTACTGCGGGTTGGTCTCACAACGGCTGGATATCGACTTTGCACCGGATGCGGCTTACAAGCTCTGCGACATCAAGCCGGCGTTGGGGCATATTCATGCCGACCGGTTGCAAGGCTATGATTTCTGGGGGTTCGGCGATATTGATCTGGTGTATGGTGACCTGCGAAGTTATTTCACCCCTGATCGGCTGGCCGGTTATGACCTGTTCTCGACTCACGAGCGACGAGTAGCAGGGCATCTCTGCCTGATGCGCAACAACGCCCGCAAGCGTGAGTTGTTCATGCAGATGAAGAATTGGCGAAAGCGCTTCACCGATCAGGAGCATCATGCGCTGGACGAGGGCGCATTCAGCCGGATCTTCCTCTGGCGCAAGAATTTCCCCGAGCCGTTGTTCACCTTGGTGGGCAAGCTCAATCCGTGGCGTCGGCGCAGCGAGTTCACCGAAGCGTTCAGCACGCCGGGTGGCTGCATCAAGTGGCACGACGGCACGGATGATTTTCCGCATCACTGGTATTGGCGTAATGGCTGTTTGAGTAATGATCGCGATGGCGATCGCCGGTTTCCGTACTTCCACTTCGTTTGCTGGAAACGCAACGAGTGGTCACGGTTGCCTCCACCCGATCCAGCCGAGGTCAGGCGTATCGCCGCCGAACCGGCCTGGGTCATCGATGCGACAGGTTTTCACCGAGGAGCGTTATGAGTCAACGGTCAAAGGTTCTGCAATTGCAGCCTGACTACAATGTCAAAGCCCATGATTTTGCCGACCTCGCGGAGCAGATCGTCAAGGCGCTGCCAAATGATCGCTACGAAGTCACTGCAGCGTTCCTGCGGGGCAAGCCCGGGCCGGGCGAGGCTGTGAGCCGGGCCGACCGTTCGGTGTATTTCGAGTTTTCCGACAAGTCTCTCAAGGGCATGCGCCTGCGCGCGATGTGGACGTTGTACAAGTTTTGCCGTGCGGAAAAGTTCGATGTGGTGATTTGTAATCGCTTCAAGCCAGTGAACATGATGCTGACGCTCAACCGCTGGTTGAAGGTGCCGCTGTGCATCGGCATTTCCCACGGTTTTGGCGAGTACGACCGGTTTTACCGGCGCCGCCAGACCCAGCGTCTGATCGATCGTCACTGGCGCTTCGTCGGCGTGTCGCCGGCGGTCAAACAGTACCTGCTGGATTGCGACTGCGGTTTCACTGACCAGAATACCTACGCCATTACCAATGCCATCGACATCGAGCAGGCGGAAGGCTTGCAGCACAGCCGCGAGCGCGCCCGCGAATTGTTGGGTATCGATCCGTCGGTGCGCTTGATCGGGGCGCTGGGTCGCCTGGTGCCGGTCAAGGGCCACACCTATCTGTTGCAGGCGTTTGCCGCCCTCAAGGACAAATACCCGAACACCCAGTTGGCGATCATCGGTGCCGGTCGCGAAGAGTCGCGCCTGAAAGCCGAGATCGAAAGCCTGGGGCTGACCGGTCGCGCACACCTGCTGGGCTTCAAGGAAATTGCCTTGCAGTACATCCGCGCGTTCGACGTCTGGACCATGCCGTCCCTGGCTGAAGGCCTGGGACTGGCGCTGCTCGAAGGCATGAGCGGTCATCTGCCGGTGATCGCCTCCAACGTGCCGGCCATGCTGCCGCTGATCGAAGGTGCGGGCGGGCTGGCGATTACGCCGAAGGATGTGCCGAGCCTGGTCGCGGCGCTGGATAATTACCTCGGGCTGTCGGATGACGAGCTCAAGGCCAAGGGCGAGCAGTCCTTCCGTTATCTCCAGAAAGAACATGACATCGAGGTGTTCCGTCAGGAATACCTGAACCTGATCGACTCCGGCCTGGAACAGGCCCGCAAGGAACAACCATGAGCGACGCGCAACCTCTCGTCACTGTCATCATCGCGTCGTATAACCACGCACCCTACATTGAGGAAAGCATTCTCAGCGTCCTCGACCAGACCTATCCGAACATCGAGTTGCTGGTGGTCGATGATGGTTCAAAGGACGACAGCGTTGAGCGCATCAAGGCATTGCAGGAGAAGCACGGTTTTGATTTCCGGGTTCAACAGAACCAGGGGCTGACCAACACTCTCAATGCTGCCATTGCCCGTTCAAAGGGCAGCCTGATCGCTCCATTCGGTTCTGACGACATCATGCTGCCGGAGCGCATTGCGACGCAGGTGGCGTACATGGATGGCAAGCCCGAGGTCGGTATCTGCGCCGGCAACATCGAGCTGATCGACGCCGACGGCAATCTGTATCCCGAGAAGCGTCAACGCCGTGATGTGCCGTTCCGTCGTCTGGATTTCGATGACATGTTCCTGGAGCGCAAACCCTATCCACCTGCGCCAACTCTGATGATCCGCCGGGAAGCGCTGGACAAGGTGGGTGGATTCGATCCGAACATTCGCCTGGAAGACTTGCTGATCGAGCTGAAGGTGACGCGTGCCGGTTACTTTATCGATGGCCTGAATGTGCTGATGGCGCGCTATCGCAAGCACGCCACCAACTCTTACAAGAACCACCGTTTCATGGTCGATAACATCCTGCGCTCCTACGCGCTGTTCAGCGATCATCCGCTGTACGACGAGGTGCGTTACAAGTTCCTCAGTTCGATGTTCCTCAAGACCGCCAACCGTGATCGCAAGCTGGCCCGCGAGCTGCTGGCGCAGATCCCGTTCAAGGCCTGGAACAAAAAGACCTGGCGTGGTCTGGGGCGACTGTACTTCTCGCCGCTGGAAAAAGACTAAGGCCTAACGCGATCGGTGTAGCAGCTGGCGCAGCCTGCGTTCGGCTGCGCAGCAGTCGTAAACCCTGAGTGCACGGTCTTCCTGATACACCGCGTGCTCTGGTTTTACGACTGCTGCGCAGCCGAACGCAGGCTGCGCCAGCTGCTACATAGGGCGTTATCAGCTTCAGTTCAGCGAGCGATCTTCTCCGCCAGGCCCTTGTCGGCCTTTTTGCCTTGGCGCAGCCACTGCAAGACTTTCTGGCCCGCTGCCATGCCCGGCTTCTCTACGTACAAGAACGTCAGGCTGCTGATGACAATCAGCAGGCACGTGCACACGGCAATCAGCGACAGATAGGTCCAGGTGTCACGAGCGTCCAGGTGCAGCACCAGCGGCAGGCGTTGCACCATCACCCAAAGCACGAAACCGTGCAGTAAATAGGTGCTGTAGCTGATTTCCCCAAGCCAGCGGATGCTGCGCGGTTTGAGTGCGCCGAACAGGGTGTTTCCGGAGGCCACGATGACAAAAAACAAGGAAAGCAGCAGCAGTGGCAACAGGTTGAACGCGCGGTTGAATGCCGTAAATGCAATCGTCACCGCCAGCAACGCGATAATCCCCGCCAGTCGCGTCTGACCCCAGGTCTTCAAGTGTGGCCGGCGTATCCAGTACGCCGCACCAATGCCGCCCAGGAAGCTCGCCAGAAAGTGCTTCTTCAGCGAGTGTTCCCAGCCGACCAATTGGTACAGAGCGTAAATGCCGATCAGGCACAGCACCACTTGCAGCCAGCTGCCGCGATAGATGAAGACCATGCCGGCCAATGGCAACGCCAGATAGAAAAACACCTCGTAGCCCAACGTCCAGGTGACGTTGGAGATCAGCATGCCGGTCTGGTGGTACTGGTTGACGTCCGGCCGGTCGAAGGTCAGCCATGCCAGAATCTGCCCGGCCAGGCGGATGCCGGGCTCCTTGAGTTCCCAGTTCTGCAGATAGAACACCGTGACAAATACAATCAGCATCAACGGCAAGTACAAAGGATAGAGGCGGAACACCCGGGAAACGGCGAAGGCCAGCCAGTCGTGTTGACGTCCCTGGGTGAGCAATCGGTTCCAGAACAGGAAGCCGGTGATCATGAAAAACAGCGCGACGCTGCCTTGACCAAGCTGTGAGTAGAGATTGCTCGGCGGAAATTCGATAACGCCGGTGCGCAGGAAGATCCAGGTAATGACCGAATGGTGCACGAACACACCAAACGCCAGATAGCCACGCAGCCCATCAATGCTGGCATAGCGGCTTTCGCCGGAATGCTCCAGGTGCCGGGCGATTTTCGGAACGGCGCGCAACAACAGGGCGGCGGTCACGATGGCCAGCAGGTAGGCTGCCAGCGCAATGAACGGGTTGGTTTCAGTCATCAATGAGCCCGGGCCGGGGAACTCCCGGCCAGTACTTGCCTGTGCAGGTTATCGACAGCGGATTTCGACGCCGTCATGGCGTATCCCTGGAGCAGCGCTTCGAAATGGTCTTCGAACAACCAGCGCTTATCCACCGTGTAGCGCTGCATATGGCGCAGATTACGCTTACGCAGGGACAGACTCAGCGAGGAAGGATAGATGCGCAAGTCGGCCACATCGATCAGGCCGAACTCGCCATCCTCCAACACCAGCACGTTACCCAGATGCAGCGAGCGGAAATAGACACCTTGCTCATGCAGTTGAGCCATGAACTTGCCGAAACGCTCCACCAGCGCCTGACGCACTGCTGGCGCGGTAATGCCTTGCAGCACCTGGCGCAGCGTGTTGCCTGGCAGTGGGGAATAGTGCACGGCGCTGCTGCCATCGTCGAGCCGGTACAGGTCAAGGATCTGCGGCGTTGGAATACCCAGGTCGCGCAGTTGAATGCTGTTAGTGGCGAAACGCTCGGAATACGGATTGAAGCTGCCCGAGGTGTACCAGCGACGGCGGCGGAACAGCTTGAGGAAGCTGCCATCGACCAGACGCAGCACTTTGGGGCCCAGGCCATCCTCTTCAATCACCTGCGCATTGGCAGTCATCGTGTGCATGACGGTCGATTTCAGTGACTTGACCGGCATCGCCAATAAACGTTTGGCACGCTGGTTAATGCTTAGCGCGGCGATCAGCGCCAGCGGAATCCACAGCAGGAACCAGTGTTCCTTCGGTCGGGAAATGATCCCGCCACCTTCAGTCAAACCTGCGCCGATGCCGAATATCAGCCAGGTGGACGCAATGATGAACAGCGGTTGCACGCGATTGCGCCAGCTGCTCAATAATCCCCAAGCCTGGAAAAACAACCACGGCAACAAACCGAAAATACCGACGTAATAGAGCACGCCCAAGGCAAAACTGTGCGGCTCCTGCAAAGAGTAGCCAATGCCGGGGTCGAGGGTCAGATCGGCGTTGTAGCCATGACCGATCCATGGGTGGTCGGCAATTTTTTGCAGGGCCAACTGCCAGATTTCGATGCGATAGGAATCGCCGCGTTCGATGATCATATGTGAAAACAGTACCGCCACGGCCGCACTGCTGACGATCAGGGTGCCCAACAACACAACGGAGCGGCGGTTCCAGCAGATGAAACCCAGCCATAGCGCAGCCAGTGTCAGGGCAACCAGAGGGGTTCTGGAGCCGGTGGCGATCACGGCAGCGAACATGATGGCCATTGCGGGGATGCTCAGCCAGAGCATCTGTCGGCGCTTGCAGCTCATGCTCAGGCTCAGCCAGTAAGCACAGAAAAAGCCGTACATGTGGGAGGCAAGCAGCGGGTTATCGAACGCACCGCCGCCGATGAGCCGCAAGTTTGGCTCGTAAATGCGGGCGTACATGAACAGGTTAACGACCGTACCGATCAGCCCGACCATCGCTGCGCTGAACAGCAAAGGCTGGACGATTTCGCTGCGATAACGCACCAGCAAGTAACAGCCGGCGAACAGCAACAGCGTATGAAGCGGTGGTTTGAACTGGGCGGCAATGCGGTCGCTGCCAGGCCCCCAGCACAAACTGAGCAGCGCCCAGGCGGCAAACAGTAGCACCGCAATGAAGATCGGCTCTCGGAGCAACTCCTTGAGCTCGCGAGGGCGCAGGCAAAGTGCAATCAGCGACGGAATGCTGAACAGGCCATAAAAAAGCTTGTGATGCAGACTTCGACCCGGCAGGAAAAACAACGCGCACAGGAGCAAGAGATAGCCGAGTGGAAGAATCCAGAGGCAAATGAAATCGAAGACTCGATTGGACACGCTATTGAAACCGCTGAGTTGCATGCTGAGAGATTCAATCCTGAAGTTGGTCGGCCATTTTGGGGTGATGGCTATTTGATGCTTAATCTGACGCGTAACAATAACAGCCTTTATGCGATTGCCAGAACCCTGAGGAAGCTGTGCTAAAGTCAGCGTCCTTTTTATCGACATTCGCGTGATATGACCGACTCCAGTCTCTCCGCAAGCCCTTCGAGCTTGAAAATCTACTTCCGCCTGCTCGGCTATGTCCGGCCCTACATCAGTCTGTTTCTGATCAGCATCGTCGGATTTCTGATTTTCGCTTCGACGCAGCCAATGCTCGGCTACATCCTCAAGTACTTCGTCGACGGCTTGTCCAACCCCGAGGCGGTGCTGTTTCCAACCGTGCCTTACCTGCGTGACCTGCAACTGCTGCAGGCGGTGCCGCTGCTGATCATCCTGATCGCCGCATGGCAGGGGCTGGGATCTTATCTGGGCAACTACTTTCTGGCCAAGGTTTCCCTCGGGCTGGTGCATGATTTGCGTGTGCAGTTGTTCAACAACCTGCTGGTTTTGCCTAATCGGTATTTCGACAAGCATAACTCGGGTCATCTGATTTCGCGTATCACCTTCAACGTGACGATGGTCACCGGGGCGGCCACAGATGCGATCAAGGTCGTAATCCGTGAAGGCATGACAGTGATCTTCCTGTTCGCCTCGCTGCTGTTCATGAACTGGAAGCTGACCCTGGTGATGGTTGCGATCCTGCCGTTGATCGCCGTGATGGTGCGTACCGCCAGCAAGAAATTCCGCAAGCAGAGCAAGAAAATCCAGCTGGCCATGGGCGATGTGACGCATGTGGCGTCGGAAACCATCCAGGGTTATCGCGTTGTGCGCAGCTTCGGCGGCGAAGTCTACGAAGAAAAACGCTTCTACGATGCCAGTCAGGGCAACACTGACAAGCAACTGCGCATGACCCGTACCGGCGCCATCTACACGCCGTTGCTGCAACTGGTGATCTACAGCGCCATGGCGGTGCTGATGTTCCTGGTGCTGTACCTGCGCGGCGATGCGTCGGCCGGTGACATGGTCGCCTACATCACCCTGGCCGGTCTGCTGCCCAAGCCAATCCGTCAATTGTCCGAAGTCAGCTCGACCATCCAGAAAGGTGTGGCGGGTGCCGAGAGCATCTTCGAGCAACTGGACGTCGCGCCTGAAATCGATACGGGCACCGTCGAGCGCGATGCCGTCAGTGGTCGTCTGGACGTGCGCAACTTGAGCTTCACTTACCCTGATACCGATCGCCAGGTGCTCGATGACATCAGTTTCTCGGTCGAGCCGGGGCAAATGGTCGCGCTGGTCGGGCGTTCGGGCAGCGGCAAGTCGACGCTGGCCAACCTGATTCCGCGCTTCTATCACCACGACAAGGGCGAGATCCTGATCGATGGCGTTGAAGTGGAGCAGTACAAACTGCTGAACCTGCGCAAGCACATCGCCCAGGTGACCCAGCACGTGACCCTGTTCAGCGACACCGTGGCCAACAACATCGCCTACGGCGACCTGGCTGGCGCACCCCGTGAAGACATCGAAAAAGCGGCGAGAGACGCTTATGCGATGGACTTCATCGAGCAGTTGCCCGAAGGCCTGGATACTCAGGTCGGCGAGAACGGGGTGTTGCTGTCCGGCGGTCAGCGCCAGCGTCTGGCGATTGCACGGGCCCTGTTGAAGAACGCTCCGTTGCTGATTCTCGACGAGGCCACTTCAGCCCTCGATACCGAGTCCGAGCGGCATATTCAGGCCGCACTGGACCAGGTCATGAAAGGCCGGACCACCCTGGTGATCGCTCACCGGTTGTCGACCATCGAGAAGGCGGACCTGATTCTGGTCATGGACCAGGGGCGGATCGTCGAGCGCGGCACCCATGCCGAACTCCTGGCGCACAACGGTTACTACGCCCGGCTGAATGCCATGGGCCTGGACGCCCCGGCGGAAGACATCGCCTGACCTTTGTTCACCGGGCGTGCAATGCGCCCGGTGATTTGTATCAAGTCCCTTACCCTTCTTGACCAAACCTGAATAAAACTGCGCACCCTGCTTGTTAAGGTTCCTGAACGAACTTTGACTTCAATCGAGAGGGTCATCCCTTTCGCGCGGGTGCTGCCATGTTGCAACGTTATCTCTGGAAACTCCTGCCCAAACCGCAACGTGCCTTCCTGTTGGGGCGTCTGTCGGTGGTGGACCGTCAGGTGGTGAACAAGTCTATGTCGGCCAATCTGCGTTTTCCCCTAGCCTTCGAGCAACGTTCCTGCCTGTTCATCCACGTCCCCAAGTGTGCCGGAAGCAGCGTCTGTGCGGCGCTGTTCGATGACTGGAGCCCGGGACATTTGCCGTTGTACTGGTACGAGCAGCAATTCCCCGAGCAGTTCGCCGCCAGTTTCAAATTCGCTTTCGTTCGCGATCCTTTGGAAAGGGCTTACTCGGCCTACGCTTTTCTGCGGGGCAACGAGTTGGGGCGGCGCGATCACGCGGCGCAGAAACTGGTCAGCCACTACCGCGACTTCGACGACTTTGTCGGGCGCTGGCTGCACCCGGAAACGATCCAGCGGCAACTGCATTTCGCCGCGCAAACGGATTTCCTCACCGATTCCCTGGGGCGCCTTGCCTTGGACTTCATGGGATACCAGGAACATCTGGAGCGGGATTTCCAGCTGGCCTGCGAACAGTTGGGCCACTCGGCGGTGCTGCCGCACGTCAACAGTTCCCGGCAGCGGCAGACAATGCAGGCCCGCGACTTCTGCTCGGTTCGTACCCGTCGGCTCGTGCGGCGCGCGTACCAGCGTGATTACGAGATGCTCGGTTATGAATGAGGCGCTGTCGATGCCGGTTTGCGCGATCAGACCCTATGCTTTGTCGCTGCCGAATGAAGCCAGGGCCTCGATCAAATCCCAACGACCGCGTTGCCTCTGGCTGACGGGGTTGTCCGGGGCGGGCAAATCGACGTTGGCCAATGCCCTTGAGGTGCTGCTCAATCAGCACGGGCTGCACACATTTCTTCTCGATGGCGACAACCTGCGCGATGGGCTGTGCCGTGATCTGGGAATGGGAGCGGACTGCCGCCGGGAAAACATCCGGCGCATGGCCGAGGTGGCGCGGCTGATGGTCGATGCCGGTCTGATTGTGATCGTTGCGGCGATCTCTCCCTTTCGCGCCGAGCGTGAGGCCGCACGCCGGTTGTTCGCCGAGGGCGATTTCATTGAAGTGTATGTCAGCACGCCGTTCGCGGTGTGTGCGCAACGCGACCCGAAAGGTTTGTATCAAGCGGCACGGGAGGGGCGCATCAAGGACTTCACTGGCATCGACAGCCCATACGAGGCGCCGCTGTCGGCCGAATGCGAGATCGATACCGAGGAGCTGGACTTGGCAGACGCTTGCCTTCGGCTAACGGCATTTTTGCTCAATAAATGAACAGTTTTGCCCGGCGAATCATCCCGTTGCAGCCGTCGCGCAAGCCAGCGCCAACCCTGTGGTAATATCGCGCCCCTGTTCATTTTGTATGTGGGTTGCTCCATGAAGTTGTCCATGCCGCGATTCGATCAAGCCCCTGTCTTGGTGGTCGGCGATGTCATGCTCGACCGTTACTGGCATGGTGGTACCTCACGGATTTCCCCTGAGGCGCCGGTACCGGTAGTCAAGGTCGAGCAAATCGAGGACCGCCCGGGCGGTGCCGCCAACGTTGCGTTGAACATTGCCGCTCTCGGCGCACCAGCTTCGCTGGTCGGCGTGACGGGCGACGATGAAGCTGCCGACAGCCTGGCCAATAGCCTTAAGGGCGCTGGCGTACGGGCGTTGTTCCAACGCATCGCGCACCAGCCGACCATCGTCAAGCTGCGGGTCATGAGTCGTCACCAGCAACTGCTGCGTATCGACTTCGAAGAACCCTTCGCCACTGACGCCCTCGCGCTTGGCGAGCAAGTCGACGAACTGCTCGAAGGCATCAAGGTGCTGGTGCTGTCCGACTACGGCAAAGGCGCGCTGAAAAACCATCAGGTGCTGATCCAGGCCGCCCGTGCCCGTGGCATTCCGGTGCTGGCCGATCCAAAAGGCAAGGATTTCTCGATTTATCGTGGTGCAAGCCTGATCACGCCGAACCTCAGCGAGTTCGAAACCATCGTCGGCGGCTGCGCCGATGAGCACGAACTGGTGAGCAAGGGCGCGCAGTTGATGCACGACCTCGACCTCGGCGCGTTGCTGGTGACCCGTGGCGAACACGGCATGACTTTGCTGCGCCCGGATCATCCGGCGCTGCACCTGCCTGCCCGTGCACGTGAAGTGTTCGACGTGACCGGTGCTGGCGACACGGTGATTTCCACCTTGGCGGCGGCGATTGCCGCAGGCGAAGAACTGCCCCACGCGGTGGCCCTGGCGAACCTGGCGGCGGGCATCGTCGTCGGCAAACTCGGTACGGCAGCGATCAGCGCCCCGGAACTGCGTCGTGCCATCCAGCGTGAAGAAGGCTCCGAGCGCGGTGTGCTGGGCCTTGAGCAGTTGTTGCTGGCGGTCGACGATGCGCGTGCGCATAAAGAGAAGATTGTCTTCACCAACGGCTGCTTCGACATCCTGCACGCCGGCCATGTGACCTACCTCGAGCAGGCGCGCGCCCAAGGAGATCGACTGATTGTCGCGGTCAACGACGATGCGTCGGTCAGCCGCCTGAAAGGGCCGGGTCGTCCGATCAACAGCGTCGACCGTCGCATGGCTGTATTGGCGGGTCTGGGTGCTGTGGATTGGGTCATCAGCTTCCCTGAAGGCACGCCGGAAAACCTGCTGCGCGAGGTCAAGCCGGACGTGCTGGTCAAGGGCGGGGATTACGGGATCGACCAGGTGGTCGGCGCGGACATCGTGACCGCTTACGGCGGAACCGTGAAAGTGCTGGGGCTGGTGGCAAACAGCTCGACCACCGCGATTGTCGAGAAAATCCGCAAGTCTGAGTGATGCCATAAAAGATCGCAGCCTCGTTTCACTCGACAGCTCCTACAGGGAATCGGATCTCATGTAGGAGCTGTCGAGTGAAACGAGGCTGCGATTTCTTGCTTCTAAGAGCTGACTTTCTTGCGCGGCACAATTTTCTTCAGCAGTAGCTTCGCCTTCCCACGCAACCGCGCTAAACTGGAATCCTTCCCCGGCAAGCTCAACCCCTGCTGCCGTACCCAATCCTTCCAGCGTATCCGTTCATCGCGCACCAGCCAGCCTTCCTGCTGGGAAAAGCTCTCCGCCAGATACAACCCGCGCGTACTCGCCGGGTACAGCTGATCCTTTTTCAAGGTGTACAGCTCGGCCATCGGCTGGCCGTCCTGCAGTGGCATCAAATACAGATCGGGGCGTTTGCGATCGAGCCGGGCCACCAGTTGATCGCCTTCCAGCCGCTCATCGACATGAAACAAGCTCAGGGACTTGGCTTCCTTGGGCACGTCCAGGCGCAAGTCATAGATCAATTGCAGTGACGCCGTTGGCAAATGCACGTAGGCCCGAGGACGTTCGATCAACTGCATCTTGGCGCAACGCACCGGCCGCGCCGAGCCAGACAGCGGCGTCAGGCGAAAGGGCAGCGCCTCGCGATAATGCAGCGCGGACGAGTAGGGCGCCGGCAGCCAAGTGTCATTGAAACGTCCGCCGAGCCAGCCTTCCGGGGTTTCCAGCAGGCACTCTTCGGCAATTTCCTGGATCGCCGTGTGCAGCGGCAGGTTCAGCTCGTGGGCCGGCACGTAACCGGAGATCAGCTTGAGCACCACATCGCCGCGGTCTTGGCGGCGCTGACGCACCAACACCCAGTAATCGCGATTTTGCCAATGCAGGGTCAGGCGCACCGAGACCCCGAGGTTGGCCAGTTCCAGGGCGAAGCGCTCAGTGTCGGGCACCGTCACCGGGCGGCGACGTTGCAGGGTCTGGGAGAAATTGAGCGGCATCCCGACGCTCTGGTAACTCAAGCCTTCGGGAGTCGCTTCGACGTACAACGGCAGGGTCTTGAAGTTGCTCGGGTTCTTTCTTATGAGCGTACGCGGCATGTCGGCTCCTGCTTAAGGCCGCGTGGGCGGCATCAGTTTCTACGTAGGACCTGGGCAACGGTCGCGACGTTATGGGCGAGGTGCAGCGGATTGATGGTCCCGACAATAGCACTGGCAACGCCCGGATGTTCAAACAACAACTCGAAGCTGGCGCGCACCGGGTCCACACCCGGACTCAGGCAGACGTGACCGCTGGCGAGGGCTTTCTTGACCAGAATGGCTTTACCGTGAGCAGCAGCATAGTCAATGACCGGCTTCTCGCTCTGTTCGTTCAGATTGTAGGTGACCATGGCGCAATCACCTTGTTCTAGAGCCTTCAAACCGCCTTCGACGGTTTTCCCGGAAAAACCGAAGCCGCGGATCTTGCCTTCGGCCTTGAGCGCGGCGAGGGTCGCGTAGACCTCGCTGTCATTGAGGATCGCCAGGTCGTTGCCGTCGGAGTGCACAAGCACCAGGTCGATAACATCCGTTTCCAGGCGTTGCAGGCTGCGCTCCACTGAACGTCGGGTGTGGGCGGCGCTGAAATCGTGGCTCGACTGGCCGTCGGCAAACTCTTCGCCGACCTTGCTGACGATCACCCACTCCTGACGCTGCCCTCGCAGCAATGGGCCGAGGCGCTCTTCGCTGCGGCCATAAGCCGGGGCGGTGTCGATCAGGTTGATGCCCATGTCACGTGCGAGTTTGAGCAGCATGCGTGCTTCGTCGTCGCCGGGAATCTGGAAGCCGTTGGGGTATTTCACCCCTTGATCGCGGCCCAGTTTTACCGTGCCCAGGCCCAGAGGCGAAACCAGCAGGCCAGTGCTACCCAGGGGGCGATGCAGGTCGTGCAGGGTCTTTACGCTCATGGCAGCAGTTGCTCCCAGGCCGGAATGCAAATAGGTGGTTTTGGCAGATCGGGCAACGGCGCCGGATGGCTTGGCTGGATGCCGTCGCGCTGCAAAGACGTGATAACCCGGTCGGCAAAGTCCGGCGCCAGCGCCAGTTTGGTCGGCCAACCGACCAGCAGCCGGCCTTCTTCGGCAAGGAATGCATTGTCGGGACGGGTCAGTCCCGATTGCAGCGGTTCGGCGCGATCCACGCGCAAAGTCGCCCATTGCGCGGTGCTCAGGTCGATCCATGGCAGCAGCTGGCCGAGTTCTTTCTGCGCGGTGGCGATTTGCTCGGCCGGTTCGCGGGCAACCCCTTCGGCTTCGGCGATATCGCCGCCCATGTACCAGACCCATTGGCCATCGGCAGCAGGATGGGTGGTCACGGTCAGGCGCGGTTTGGTGCCGCCGCCCAGGCAGTGCGCGTACAGCGGTTTGAGACCTGGGCCTTTGGCGATGATCATGTGCAATGGCCGGCGCTGCATGGCCGGCTGGCTCAACCCCAGGGCTTCGAGCAGCGCCGCCGTGCCGGCACCGGCGCTGAGCACGATGCGCTGGGCGCGGATCTCGCGCTCGTCGACCTTCAGGCCCACCAGCACGCCGCCTTCCAGCAACGGTTCGATCGTCTGACCGGCGAGCAGGCCATCACCGGCCAGATCGGCCAGGCGCTGAATCAGGCTCGGCACGTCGATCACCAGTTCTGCCAATCGGTAAACCTTGCCCTTGAAGCGCTTGTCCTGCAGGGCCGGCGGCAGTTGGTCGCCCTTGACCTGATCGACACGGCCGCGCACCGCTTTGCTGGCGAAGAAGCTGGTGAGGTTGCCGGCGAGGGTGCCCGGGGACCAGAGGTAATGCGCTTCGGAGAGCAGGCGCACGCCGGACAGATCCAGCTCGCCGTCACCGGCCAACGCTTCACGCCAGCGGCGCGGCATGTCGGCGATGGCTTCCGAGGCGCCGGTCAAGGCGCCATGCAGCGCGTACTTGGCGCCGCCGTGGATGATGCCCTGGGACTTCACACTCTGCCCGCCGCCCAGGCTGGCGCTTTCCACCAGCACGGTCGAAAAACCCTGGCGGCGCAGGCGCGCATTCAGCCAGAGGCCGGCGACACCAGCGCCGACAATCAGAACGTCGGTGGAAATAACGGATGGCATGCAGCGACCTCAGTGTTCAAGACGAGGGCGCAGTATACAGACTCGAAGATTGGAGGTTTTATTGCTGATCAACAGAGGCTATACGCAGGACCTGTGGCGAGGGAGCTTGCTCCCGTTGGGTCGCGAAGCGGCCCCAAAATCTAACGATGCGGTTATTCAGATAAACCGCATCAGGCTATTTACGACTGCTTCGCAGCCGAGCGGGAGCAAGCTCCCTCGCCACAGGGGATTGGTGGTGCCAGTTAGTGCCCCGCGGTTTTGGAGAAGAGCTGGATGACCACGACACCCAGCACGATGAGCGCCATTCCGAGCATCGCAGGCACATCCAGTTTCTGCCCATAGATAAACAGCGCCGCGACGCTGACCATCACAATCCCCATGCCCGCCCATACCGCGTAAGCCACACCCACCGGAACGCTGCGCACCACCAGGGTCAGCATCCAGAAGGCAATCCCGTAACCGACAATCACCAGAATCAGCGGCAGCGGGGTGCTGAAGCCTTTGACGGCTTTCATCGAAACGGTCGCGATCACTTCGGCGCAGATGGCAATGGCCAGGTAGTAGTAAGCGGTCATAGGTGCATCCTCATGTGAAGTGTTGCTCTCTGAGGTCGGCATTTTAGAGATTCTCCAGATGCGGTAAAGTCATTACCTATCTGTTTTGAAGATGGGTTGTCTCATGAGTACGCAATGGAATCTGGAACAGCTGCGCTTGTTTGTCAGCGTAGCGGAGCAGCGTTCGTTTTCCGCCGTGGCGCGGGATCAGCGCAAGGCGCAGTCGGCGGTCAGCAGTTCGATTGCGCTGCTGGAGGAGGACCTCGGCGTCTGCCTGTTCGATCGCAGCAGCGGTCGTCAGCCGAAACTCACCGAGGCCGGCAATGCCTTGCTGGAAGAGGCGCGCGAGGTCTTGCGCCAGTGCGAACGCCTGAACGGTCGGGCACTGGCGATGATGCGCGGGCAGGAAGCGCGTTTGCGCGTGGCTCAGGATGAGGCGATGCCCTATCAGCCGATCATCGAAAGCTTCGAGGCTCTGGCAGAGAAATTTCCCAGCCTCGAAGTGCAGCTGACCAGCGCCGCCCAAGGTGATGTGGCGCGCAAACTGGTGGAGCGTCGGGCCGATCTGGGGCTGCTGTTTTATCACGACCAGATTCCCGAAGCGCTTGAGCGCCGGGTGCTGGGCAGCGTCGAGATGGTCACCGTGTGCGGCGTCGGTCATCCGCTGGCGAAACAGGCGCAAGTTGATTGTCAGCAACTGGCGCAGCATCGTCAGTTGCTGATGTCCACGCAGTCCAGTGTTTATCCCGGCAGCGAGCCGGCCAGCCCGCAGGTCTGGCGGGCCGACAGTTTCTACGTGATGGCTGAATGGCTGGTGCGCGGCCTCGGTTGGGCCTGGCTACCGCGCCACGTGGTGCAATACCCGGCGTATCAGGACCTGATGATCGAGCTGGACAGCGAATGGACCCCGCCGGCGCTGGTCGTGGAACTGGTCTGGCGTCGCGACGAACCCCTCGGCCCGGCGGCTCGCTGGCTGGCTGAACGTTTTGCCGTGCACTTGCAGGCGATTGGTGAAAAAACCGATAAACTCCGCCGCCATGAATAGAACTCTCTACACCGCGCTGTTTTACCTGGGGCTGCCATTGGTAGCGATTCGGCTGTGGCTGCGTTCGCGCAAGGCGCCGGCGTATGCCAAACGCATTGGCGAACGTTTTTCCCTTGGCTTGCCGGTGATGAAACCGGGCGGCATTTGGGTGCACGCGGTGTCCGTGGGCGAGAGCATTGCCGCGGCGCCGATGATTCGCGCCTTGCTGCAACGTTATCCACAGCTGCCGATTACCGTGACCTGCATGACCCCGACCGGTTCGGAGCGCATCCACGCTCTGTTTGCCAACGAGCCGCGCATCCAGCACTGCTATTTGCCTTACGACTTGCCGTGCGCGGCGGCGCGGTTTCTTGAGCGGGTCCAGCCGAAACTGGCGGTGATCATGGAGACCGAACTGTGGCCGAACCACATCCATCAGTGCGCCAGACGCGGGATTCCGGTGGCGTTGGCCAATGCGCGATTGTCCGAGCGTTCGGCCAAGGGTTATGGCCGCTTCCGCAAACTCACCCAGCCGATGCTGGCCGAGATGAGCCTGTTCGCCGTGCAGACCGAAACCGAGGCCCAGCGTTTCCGTGACTTGGGTGCGCGTACGGACACCGTCGAAGTGACCGGCTCGATCAAGTTCGACCTGACCATCGACCCTGCATTGCTCCAGCGTGCCACCGAGTTGCGTGAGCAATGGCAGACGCAGGAACGCCCGGTGTGGGTCGCCGCGAGCACTCACGAAGGTGAAGACGACGTAGTGCTGGCGGCCCATCGTCAGTTGCTGGCCAATCATCCTGATGCCTTGCTGATCCTGGTGCCGCGGCATCCGGAGCGCTTCAATTCGGTGTTCGAGTTGTGCCGGCAGCAGGGATTCGCCACGGTGCGTCGTTCTTCCGGCGAGCCGGTCACGGCAAATACTTCGGTGCTGCTGGGCGACACCATGGGTGAGTTGCTGTTTCTTTACGCCCTGGCGGACAGCGCATTTGTCGGCGGCAGCCTGGTACCGAACGGCGGGCATAACCTGCTGGAACCGGCGGCGCTGGCCAAACCGGTACTGAGCGGCCCGCACCTGTTCAACTTCCTCGAAATCGCCGCGCAATTGCGCAGCGCCGGGGCGTTGCAGGAAGTGGAAGATGCCGAAGGCCTGGCGCTGGCGGTGCAGCGGCTGTTCGAATTGCCGCGCGATGCGCAGCGGATGGCGGAAGCAGGGTTGAAAGTGATGCGCACCAATCAGGGCGCGTTGCAGCGGTTGCTGGATGGGTTGGGGCGGTTGATCAACTGACTGACTCCTGTGGCGAGGGAGCTTGCTCCCGCTCGGCTGCGAAGCAGTCGTCAGTCCGGATTTCTCGGTGTGTCAGGAAACTCTGAGTTGCCGGAGTTGGGGCCGCTTCGCAGCCCAGCGGGAGCAAGCTCCCTCGCCACAGAACTGCTGTCTATTGCGTTGGATTAGCCTTCAACTGCGCCGCCGCAGCCTTGGCCAGATCCGGCGGCAAGAAGTCCTTGTCCGGGTTGTAGTCGGCCTTGAGATAACGCGCCAGGTCCTGCAAATCCCCCGGGTTCAACGTGCCGGCGGCCTGCTTCAGGCGCAGGTTGTCGAGGATGTAGTCGTAGCGCGTGTTGTTGTAGTTGCGCACTGAGGTGTACAGCTGGCGCTGGGCGTCCAGCACATCGACGATGTTTCGTGTGCCCACCTGATAACCGATTTCGGTCGCTTCCACCGCGCTCTGGTTGGAGATGATCGACTGCTTGCGCGCCTGCACCTGTTCAACGTCAGTGTTCACCGCGCGATGCAGGTTACGGGTGTTTTCCACCACCTGGCGACGCAGGGATTCACGCTGCTGCTCGGACTGATCCAGCTGTGCATACGATTGGCGCACCTGGGAGTTGATCAGGCCACCGCTGTAGATCGGGATGTTCAGTTGCAGGCCCACCGTCGTTTGCTCGACGTTGCCACCATAAGGTTGGCCAAAGGCATTCGGGTTGCTGAAGCCCAAGGCGTCGTTATCACCTTTCTCGTACTTGGCCACGGCGTCGACGGTGGGTGCGTGTCCAGCCTTGCGCTGCTTGAGCGTTTCCTCGGCAGCACTGACGGCGTAGTTGCTGGCCAGCAGGTTGAGGTTCTGTCTCGCCGCCGTGTCGACCCAGGACTTGGCGTCGTTCGGCGCCGGCGGCAGGATCGGCAGGGTGTGGACGATGCCCTGGATCGAGTTGTACTGACGGTTGGTCAGGGTGATCAGCGCTTCGAACGCGTCATCCACCTGGCGCTGGGCGACGATCCGGTTGGCCCGTGCAGTGTCGTAGCTGGCTTGCGATTGCAGCACATCGGTCTTGTCCGACAAGCCGACATCGAAGCGTTCGTTGGACTGATCGAGCTGGCGTTTGAACGCGGCTTCTTCGGCCTTGGTCGAGGCCAGGTTGTCCTGGCTGCGCAGCACGTTGAAGTAGCTTTCGGCGGTTTGCAGGATCAGGTTCTGTTCAGTTGCCGAGAGTTGCAACGCGGCCTGTTCGTTGACGTCCTTCGCGGCCTGGAACTGGAACCAGCGGTCGGCACGGAACAGCGGTTGAGCCAACGTCGCTTGATAGGAATGAGCGTTACGGTTGGCGGTGGCCGAAGGCTGATCGATCGAGGTGCGCACGTTGGCGAGTTCGGCACCGCCCGAGAGATTGGGCAGCAGCCCGGCACGGGCCTGGGGCACCACTTCTTTCTGGGCGCCGTATTGGGCGCGGGCGGCAGCCAGGTCGGCGTTGTTGTCCACCGCTTCCTGGTAGACGCTGACCAGATCAGTCTTGGTCGATAAGGGCGCTTCTGCTGCCCAGGCCATTCCATTGGACGCACAAGACACGGCAAGGGCCAGTGAGAGTTTGCGCAGCATGAGGCCATCCCTAAAAATTACGCTGATAATTTGAGCGCCAAGGCTACGGCGCGGCCCATACAGCGTCAAGGCGCAGCATGGCTTGGCGAGTGTAGTTGTCGCCACGCACGGCAACAATCCTGTAATTGCGCCATTCATCATGGTGTTTGCCGCGGTGTTGGCGTTCTTTGCCAGTTGTGTCTAGACTGGCCGGGTTCTTGTCGGGGTGCCTTGCTATGAGGCTGAGATCGAATAATTTCGGATCCCGTTGAACCTGATCAGGTTAGCGCCTGCGTAGGGAACAAGATTTCTCGTCACCCGGCGAGTCCTCTTGTGCTTCGTCCGGGATGTTGTTCGACAATCGAACACCCCTCGAGTACTGAGCACAGCACCAACGGCTTCGTTATGGCTGATTGGTCGCGTCCATTCGTTACAGGTTCGCTCCGACAAAATTCCACTGCCTGGATGCTGTCTGGAGAGCCCGTGATGACGATAAAACTAAAAAACACTACGAACCTGAGTGACTCGGCCCAAGTCGATCAACAATCGGTTCAACCGTTTACCCGCTCGCAAAAAATCTATGTCCAGGGTTCTCGCCCGGACATCCTCGTGCCGATGCGCGAAATCAGCCTCGACGTGACCCCGACCGACTTCGGCGGCGAGATCAACGCGCCCGTAGTTGTGTACGACACCTCGGGTCCGTACACCGACCCCAACGTCATCATCGACGTGCGCAAAGGCTTGGCCGATGTGCGTTCGCCGTGGATCGAGTCCCGTGGCGACACCGAGCGCCTGCCCGGCCTGAGTTCGAACTTCGGCCAGGAACGTCTTGCCGATGCCGAGCTGACCAAGCTGCGTTTCGCCCACGTGAACAACCCGCGCCGCGCCAAGGCCGGGGCCAACGTCAGCCAGATGCACTACGCCCGCAAAGGCATCATCACCGCCGAGATGGAATACGTCGCCATCCGCGAAAACATGAAGCTCGAAGTGGCTCGCGCTGCCGGGCTGCTGGACCAGCAACACGCCGGTCACAGCTTCGGCGCCAGCGTGCCGAAAATCATCACCCCTGAATTTGTCCGTGACGAGATCGCTCGTGGTCGCGCGATCATTCCGGCCAACATCAACCACACCGAACTGGAACCGATGATCATCGGCCGTAACTTCCTGGTGAAGATCAACGGCAACATCGGCAACAGCGCTTTGGGTTCGTCCATCGAAGAAGAAGTGGCGAAACTGACCTGGGGCATTCGCTGGGGTTCGGACACGGTCATGGACTTGTCCACCGGCAAGCACATCCACGAAACCCGCGAGTGGATCATCCGCAACTCGCCGGTGCCGATCGGTACGGTGCCGATTTATCAGGCCCTGGAAAAAGTCGGCGGCGCAGCCGAAGACCTGACCTGGGAGCTGTTCCGCGACACGCTGATCGAACAGGCGGAGCAGGGCGTCGACTACTTCACCATCCACGCCGGTGTGTTGCTGCGCTACGTGCCGCTGACCGCCAAACGCGTGACCGGCATCGTCTCCCGCGGTGGTTCGATCATGGCCAAGTGGTGCCTGGCGCATCACAAGGAAAACTTCCTCTACACCCATTTCGAAGACATCTGCGAAATCATGAAGGCCTACGACGTCAGCTTCTCGCTGGGCGATGGCCTGCGTCCGGGCTCGATTGCCGACGCCAACGACGCCGCGCAATTCGGTGAGCTGGAAACCCTCGGCGAGCTGACCAAGATTGCCTGGAAGCACGACGTGCAATGCATGATCGAAGGCCCGGGCCACGTGCCGATGCAGTTGATCAAAGAGAACATGGACAAGCAGCTGGAATGCTGCGACGAGGCGCCGTTCTACACCCTCGGCCCGCTGACCACCGACATCGCGCCGGGCTACGATCACATCACCTCCGGTATCGGTGCGGCGATGATCGGCTGGTTCGGTTGCGCCATGCTCTGCTACGTCACGCCGAAGGAACACTTGGGCCTGCCGAACAAGGATGACGTGAAGACCGGGATCATCACCTACAAGATCGCCGCGCATGCCGCCGATCTGGCCAAGGGGCATCCGGGCGCGCAGATTCGCGACAATGCCTTGAGCAAGGCGCGTTTCGAATTTCGTTGGGAAGACCAGTTCAACCTGGGCCTTGATCCGGATACCGCGCGTTCGTATCACGATGAAACCCTGCCGAAGGATTCGGCCAAGGTCGCGCATTTCTGTTCCATGTGCGGGCCGAAATTCTGCTCGATGAAGATCACCCAGGAAGTCCGCGAATATGCGGCCAACCAGCGCATCGAAACCGTCGACGCCGAAGTCGCCCAGGGATTGGCGGAACAGGCCGAGCGGTTCAAGCAGGAAGGCAGTCAGCTGTACAAGAAGGTTTGATCTGACCTGAAAAGGTGGGGCCTGCACAGGCCCCATCGCCAGCAGGCTGGCTCCCACATTGGATCTGTGGCGCTCACAAGTCCCCTGTGGGAGCCAGCCTGCTGGCGATAGCGATCAACACAACAAAAAATGTCCCTCTGAGATAACACCCTTGAGCATTCAACCCAGCACTTATTCCCCTGACATCGCGGTGCCAATCGACAAACGTGTCTTCGGCGGTCGCGATCTGTTTTCCCTGTGGTTCTCCCTCGGCATCGGCCTGATGGTGCTGCAGACCGGCGCCTTGCTCGCGCCAGGTCTGGGCCTGTCGGGCTCGTTGCTGGCGATCTTCCTCGGCACGCTGGTCGGCGTTCTGCTGCTGGCCGCTGTCGGCGTGATCGGCAGCGACACCGGCTTGTCGTCGATGGCCGCGCTCAAACTCAGCCTCGGCAAACATGGCGCAAGCCTGCCGGCGGTGCTGAACCTGTTGCAACTGATCGGTTGGGGCTCGTTCGAAATCATCGTGATGCGCGACGCCGCCAGCCTGCTCGGCGCGCGGGCGTTCAGCGAAGGCAGCCTGCTGTCGAATCCGCTGCTCTGGACTCTGTTCTTCGGTGGTCTGGCGACTTTGCTGGCTGTGAGCGGTCCGTTGACATTCGTCCGTCAGATCCTGCGCAAGTGGGGCATCTGGCTGCTGCTGGCCGCGTGCATCTGGCTGACCTGGAACCTGTTCGCCAAAGCCGATCTCGCCGCATTGTGGGCGCAGGCCGGTGACGGTTCGATGCCGTTCGCCGTGGGCTTCGACATTGCCATCGCCATGCCGCTGTCGTGGCTGCCGCTGATTGCCGACTACTCGCGTTTCGGCAAGCGTGCGAAAAACGTCTTCGGCGGCACGGCGATTGGTTTCTTTATCGGTAACTTCTGGCTGATGAGCCTTGGCGTGGCTTACACCCTGGCGTTCGCGCCGAGCGGTGAAGTGAATGCCTTGCTGTTGGCATTGGCCGGTGCCGGCCTGGGGATTCCGCTGCTGCTGATTCTGCTGGACGAGTCGGAAAACGCCTTCGCCGATATTCATTCGGCGGCGGTTTCCAGCGGGATTCTGTTGCGCTTGAAAGTCGAGCATCTGGCATTGGCGATTGGTGTGATCTGCACTCTGATCGCTTGCCTGGCGCCGTTGGCCCAGTACCAGAACTTTCTGCTGTTGATCGGTTCGGTGTTCGCGCCGCTGTTCGGCGTGGTGCTGGTGGATCACTTCATCCTGCGCAAACGCAGTGCTCAGGTGGCGTCAGCCGCATTGCGCTGGCCGGCGCTGCTCGCCTGGTTGGGCGGGGTGAGCACTTATCACTTGCTGGCGAATCTGTATCCGGACATCGGCGCAACCCTGCCGTCGTTGATTCTGGCAGGGTTGCTCCAGCTGGTGCTGGGCCGGGCCTTCAGTTACGGCCGGGAAACAGCTCGGGCTTGAGAATGCCATTCAGGCGTGGGTAGGGGATCTTCAGTTCGACGTGGCCCAGCGCGTAAGGCGCCATGGTGCTGGTTTCGTACTTGAGGATCACCCCGCCGTAGGTCAGCGCCACGTTCTGGGTTTTCTGGAAATGCCATTCCTTCAGGAACTCCGGTTCCTGATCGAGCTTGGTGCTGATCAGCCAGCTGTTGTGCGCCACTTGCGCGGCTTTCCAGAACGCCTCTTCCTGCCCCGGCACCAACATGTCGGACAAGGTCAGCACTTTATGCTGCTGGCGCGAATAGTTGATGAAACTGCGGCCCGGTGTGCCATGCGCGCCGCCGGTGTCCAGGTAGCTGGAAAATTCGACGATCACCAAGCCGTCATGCTGCTCACGTACCTTGGCTTGCAGGTAGCTGCTGTTGCGTGGGCCGGCGGTACGCAAAAACTCATCGCGATAGGCCGCCAGCGTCGGTGCCGCAGGGGCGTCGGGCGAGGTGCGGGTCATTTGCAGCAGGCGTTTTTCGATAATGCCGTCCAGTTGAGGCTCGTCCGGGAAGCGTAGCGTATCGATATTCACCAGTGGGCATTCAGGTGTCGTGCAACCCGGTTTCAGTGTTTCGGTGGCGTCGCGGGTGGTTTCCAGCGGCGCCCGGTAGTTGGGTTGGAACAAGCTCTGGCAGGCGCCCAGGGTCAGGGCGATTGCGGCCACGGAGGCGATTTTAAAAAGCGACATGGGCGTCCTTCATAAAACAGGGAAAGGCAAAAAGTTATCCGCTTCGACTCTCAACGAAGCAGTCAGTTCGCCACTAAGCTAATTAGAGTTGGTTTCGCCCTCACCGTCTATCTCGCTGACGGAAAGGGGCTGCATCAAACGGCGCGAGCGCGTTAGGATGGCGCGAAGTCGAGGTTGCAAGTAACAAAAAGCAACCTCCTCACGGATTTGCAGTAAACGAGGATTGTCATGACTGATTTTGCCAACGCCATTCCGACCGCCGTTGATATCGTTCGGCGCGAAAAGTGCTACGAGGGCTTCTACAAGCTCGATCGTGTGCACTTGCGCCACGAGTTGTTCGCCGGTGGCATGAGTCGCGAGATCAATCGTGAAGTGTTTGTTCGCCATGATGCGGTGTGCGTGCTGCCGTACGATCCGCAGCGCGATGAAGTGGTGCTGATCGAGCAGTTTCGCGTCGGCGCCATGGGCAAGACCGACAACCCGTGGCTGATCGAGCTGGTCGCCGGTCTGATCGACAAGGATGAAGTACCGGAAGAAGTTGCTCACCGCGAAGCGCAGGAGGAAGCTGGGCTTGTGTTCGGGGCGCTCTGGCCGATGACCAAATACTTTCCATCGCCGGGCGGCAGCAACGAATTTGTGCACTTGTACCTGGGGCGTTGCGACAGCACCGGAGTCGGCGGCCTGCATGGGCTGGAGGAAGAAGCTGAAGATATCCGCGTCACGGTCTGGGCGTTCGAAGATGCCCTGCAGGCCGTACGCGACGGACGAATTGCCAACGCGCCAAGCATCATTGCCTTGCAATGGTTGGCCTTGAACCGCGCTGAAGTGAGGGGGCTATGGTCGTAAACAAGTTGCGCGATCGGTACAGGGTGGACCTTGTGGGGCTGCAAGCCTCTTGCGAGGCCAACTACGCGCGCCTGATGCGACTGCTGCCGGACATGCGCAACGAACCGGAGGCTCGGCGCATTGCCGTGACCCACGGTGACCAGATGCTTGGCGTACTGGCCCTCGAAGTACTGCAAGTCTGCCCGTACACAACGACCCTGCAGGTGCGCCAGGAACACAGCTTGCCGTGGCTGCCGGTGCCGCAACTGGAAGTGCAGGTCTATCACGATGCGTGCATGGCCGAAGTGGTCAGCGCCGAACATGCGCGACGCTTTCGCGGCATCTATCCTTACCCGAATGCCTCGATGCATCAGCCCGATGAAAAGGCCCAGTTGAATATGTTCCTGGGTGAATGGCTGAGCCATTGTCTGGCGTGTGGGCATGAGTACGCCGTCGTCCGTTAACCGTTCATGCCTGACAGTCTTGTTTTTGACTTCTGTAGGAGTATTCCGCATGCATTGTGGGAATGGTCTCCGAGTTTTGTAGCACCTGTAATTAACCCCTGACTCTTTCCTCTAGCGGCTACGTCCATCGCACATCGCGAGGCGCTAGTCAGGGGAATGGGTGTATGAAAATCGGGATTGTCGGGGCTGGCTGGAACGGTTCCCACTGTGCACTGGAATTGATGAGCGCGGGCCATCAAGTCGTATTGCTGGAGAAGCACCCGGACATTTTTCAGGGCGTTTCCGGCGACTTCGGGATCCGCTTGCACAAGGGGCCACATTACCCTCGCTCGAAGACCACAAGGGACAGTTGCCTGGAGGCGTTTGATCGTTTCTGTGCGGCGTATCCCGAGTTGGTGGTCGCTCACGAGTCTGCGATCTATGCGCAAGGCACGACGGATGCGCTGGGTTTGCGCTCCAAGGTGAGCAACGACACCTTTGCCAAGGTGTGCCATGAATCCCCCGAGTGTCGCGAAGTGGACATGAGTGCCAATGGCTTGGAGGCACTGGAAGCCGCGTTCAATCTCGATGAGCCGAGCGTGGTATTGGGCGATCGACTTCGCCGCTTTTTCCGCGACAAACTGGCTGCGGCGGGCGTTGAGGTGCAGACGGGTTTCAGTGTCGAGAAAATCATCCGTAGCGCAGGCCAGAGCCTCGTATACAGGGATGACGGGAGTTGCCTGGCGTTTGATCTGGTGATCAACACGACGGGGTTCCAATCGTTGCTTCCTGCCTTCTTTGAACGGGATTTCCCGTTTGATGTGGAGGTGGTTTACCAGCCTTGCCTCGCGCTGTGCTACGAAGACCAACAGCCGAGTGAAAAACCGCTTTCATTTATCGTGATGGACGGATGGTTTCCGTGCCTGATGCCCGCCGTCACGACCCATGAACCTTATCCCGCCGACTACATTCTTACGCATGGCAGCTACACCATCATGGGCTCGTTCTCCACGGCCAGGGAGGCAGATGCGCTGCTTGAAGAACTGACCGAAGACTTCATCGAGTCGACGGTCAAGGCATTGACCGAGGCTCAGATGTGTCGATTCTGGCCCGGTTTTCTCCAGCGCTTCCACTACACCGGCTGGAAGGGGGCCGTGCTGGCGAAACTGAAAACCCGGTCCGAGTTCCGCAGCGCCATTACGTTCGAGCAGGACGGCGTGATTTACGTTTTTCCGGGCAAGGTCAGCAACGTGTTCAATGCTGCTGACGAGGTACTGGCCCTGATTGCCAATCAACGGTGTATCGATCAGAACGGATTCAGGTATGTGGAGGAGGGCGTTCTGGACATCGCGCGCCGGGAAATCCAGCACAAACCCGGAGCCGGCGAGGAGAGCACCTGTAACTTGCAAACGTACTCACTGTTGCGTGGACAGAAAGACGCGTGTTGATGACAGACGGCAAAAAATAAAGTGTCATATGTGTGAACTCTCCCGCGTCTCCGGTTTGCCGATACGCTGGCCTGCCACCATAATCCACCTACTTTTATCTGACGAACATTGTGCCGAGCATGCCTGATCTTCCCGCTGATGCCCCGGTTTTGCTGGTGCAGCTCTCTGACAGCCATCTGTTTGCCGAAGCGGACGGGACGTTGCTGGGCATGAATACACGGGACAGCCTGCAAAAGGTCATTGAGCTGGTGCGCGTTCAGCAGCCGCAGATTGATTTGATCGTTGCCAGCGGTGATTTGTCTCAGGACGGGACGCTGGAGTCTTATCAGTTGTTTCGTGACCTGACCCGTCAGCTCGATGCGCCGGCGCGCTGGATTCCTGGCAATCATGATGAGCCGCGGATCATGGCCGAGGCGGCTGTGCAAAGCGCGCTGCTGGAGCCGGTGGTGGATCTCGGTAACTGGCGGGTCACTTTGCTGGATTCGGCGGTGCCGGGGTCGGTGCCGGGGTTTTTGCTGGATGAGCAGTTGCAGTTGCTGGCGCGTTCGTTGAGTGAGGCGCCGGAGCGGCATCATCTGGTGTGTTTTCACCATCATCCGGTGTCGATCGGCTGCTTGTGGATGGAGCCGATCGGGTTGCGTAATCCTGAGGCCTTGTTTGCGGTGCTGGATCGCTTTCCGCAGGTGCGTGCTGTTTTGTGGGGGCATGTGCATCAGGAGGTTGATCAGGAGCGCAATGGGGTGCGGTTGATTGCTTCGCCTTCGACGTGCATTCAGTTTGAGCCTGGGAGTGATGATTTCAAGGTTGGGGAGCAGGCGCCCGGCTACCGCTGGCTGCGGCTTTTGCCTGATGGGCGGTTGGAGACTGGCGTGGAGCGTGTTGTCGGGTTCGATTTTCAGGTTGATTACGGCTCGAACGGGTATTGATCGTTGTGGTCTTGGCGGCCTTCGGGCCGACCAGGTTGTTGTTGATCGGGTACATATCCATTTCTGCGGTAACGGCGGCTGGCGGTTTCGCCCTTACGGCGAGGCACTTTTTTCAAACGCCAAAAAAGTACCCAAAAAGGCTCGCCCCAAACGTCCGGCCCCTCGCCTGGGCTCGGCGTACCTTCGCTCCGGTATCCATCCGGGGACACTGCCCTCCGGTCTGCTTCGCGACCTACATGCAGCGTGTTCGACTGCGTCGAACGGCGCTGCGCGCCACTCCCCGGATGAACACCTCCACTCAGCCTCCCGAAAGGGGCGGGTGGATCAAGATCAAAAGCTGCAGGCGAGCTAACGCTCGGCCTGATGAGTGGTGAAAAGCGAAGCGTATACGCCGGTCCATTGTGGGAGCTGGCCTGCCAGCGATGGCGGCCTGACAGCCGACCAATACTTGCTGATGTAAACCAAACCCTTGTGGGAGTTGGCCTGCCAGCGATGGCGGCCTGACAGCCGACCAGTCTCTTGCTGATGTACACCGAACCCCTGTGGGAGCTGGCCTGCCAGCGGCCTGACAGCCGACCAGTCTCTTGCAGATGTACCCCAACCCTTGTGGGAGCTGGCCTGCCAGCGATGGCGGCCTGACAGCCGACCAGTCTCTTGCAGATGTACCCCGAACCCCTGTGGGAGCTGGCCTGCCAGCGATGACGGCCTGACAGCCGACCGATTTCTTGCAGATGTACACCAACCCCCTGTGGGAGCTGGCCTGCCAGCGATGGCGGCCTGACAGCCGACCAGTCTCTTGCAGATGTACCCCGAACCCCTGTGGGAGCTGGCCTGCCAGCGATGACGGCCTGACAGCCGACCAGTCTCTTGCAGATGTACCCCGAACCCCTGTGGGAGCTGGCCTGCCAGCGATGACGGCCTGAAAGCCGACCAATTTCTTGCAGATGTACACCAACCCCCTGTGGGAGCTGGCCTGCCAGCGATGGCGGCCTGACAGCCGACCAATATCTTGCTGATGTACAAATTCCCTGTGGGAGCGAGCCTGCTCGCGAAGACGGCCTCACTGACGACGCTGTTTAATGGTCAGCAAAAATTTCAGAACCTTCCCACGAAGTTTTCAGGTTGCCCGTCAGACGTGGCTTCACTAGCCTTTTCCCTGTCGCTGACACATTCAGCGATCGGGCTTCGCGGCCCGTTTTCTCAGGCATAATCGCCCCCGCCTAACGACAGCGCTTTCGGCTGACTGTCGTTTCGTGTCATGGCGGCTGTGCGCGGGATACCTTCGGGTATGCCGAGTTGCCAGAGGATCGGTCCGCGAACCTGCGTACAGCTGCCACCCAAATTGCTTCGCGGTAATTTGCAAGTGGCTCCACTCTTCCTCTGGAGTACTACCATGTTCAAACCAACCCCCAATCCCCCCGCCCGCAAACCCAGCACGATGTACATGATCGTCCCCGACATGGACACGGAAAGCCTATTGGCCCATTCCTGTGAGTCACTGGCTTCGGCGAGTGTCATGGCCAGCGATTTTGCGGCGCGCCTGCTTGGGCCTGACCGGCATGCGGCGATGGCGATTCAGCAGTTGGTCATGCTGGCCGAACTGGCGGTGAATCGGGCGCTGGATAATGTCGATCCGGCGTAATTTTTTCAGATAGACCGCGTTATCGTTCATCGCGAGCAAGCTCGCTCCCACATTGGGCCGCGTCCGTCTGGACAACTCGTTTACCTGTGGGAGCGAGCTTGCTCGCGATGGCGCTCGTTCGGGCAACCTGATTCCTGCCTATATCCCCGATCCCCCCGACTCCCTGTAAACTCCGCCTTCTTTACCCGACGCACAGGGAGCCAAAATGTCTGGTTCGATCCTTTATATCCACGGTTTCAACAGCGCGCCGGCGTCTAAAAAGGCCACGCAGTTGATGCAAGTGATGGAGCGGCTGGGCTTGAGCGATCAATTGCGTGTCCCGGCCCTGCATCACCATCCGCGTGAGGCCATCGGTCAGCTGGACAAGGCGATTGAAGAGCTGGGGCGGCCACTGCTGGTCGGCAGCTCACTCGGCGGCTACTATGCGACTCACTTGGCCGAGCGCCATGGCCTCAAGGCCCTGTTGATCAACCCTGCCGTCAGTCCGCACCGGATGTTCGACGGGTATCTGGGGACGCAGAAAAACCTGTATACCGATGAGGCCTGGGAATTGACCCACGACCATGTGACGGCCCTGGCCGAGCTGGAAGTGCCGGCGCCCCAGGATCCGCAGCGGTATCAGGTGTGGTTGCAGACCGGCGATGAAACGCTGGACTATCGCCTCGCCCAGCAGTATTACCGCGCCTGTGCCTTGCGTATCCAGGCCGGCGGCGACCATAGTTTCCAGGGTTTTGCCGCACAACTGCCGGCAATGCTGAGTTTTGCCGGTATCGGCGCAGATTTGTACCAGGCGATCGATTTCACAGCACTGTGAATGCTCGCCTCTTTTTCACAGAACACTTTTTATACAGGCGGACGACGAGACCCCATGGCCACTCCCAGCGCTAGCTCTTATAACGCAGACGCCATCGAAGTCCTCTCGGGCCTCGACCCGGTGCGTAAACGCCCCGGCATGTACACCGACACCAGTCGGCCGAACCACCTCGCCCAGGAAGTCATCGACAACAGCGTCGACGAAGCCTTGGCCGGGCACGCGACGTCGGTGCAGGTCATCCTGCACGCCGATCACTCCCTGGAAGTCAGCGATGACGGCCGTGGCATGCCGGTGGACATTCACCCGGAAGAGGGTGTTTCCGGGGTCGAGCTGATCCTCACCAAGCTTCATGCGGGTGGCAAGTTTTCCAACAAGAACTACCAGTTCTCCGGCGGTCTGCACGGGGTGGGTATTTCCGTGGTCAACGCCTTGTCGACTGAAGTCCGGGTGCGCGTAAAGCGTGACGGCAACGAATACCAGATGACGTTCGGTGACGGTTACAAGAAAACCGAGCTGGAAGTGGTCGGCACCGTCGGCAAGCGCAACACCGGCACCAGCGTATTCTTCGCACCGGACCCGAAATACTTCGATTCACCGAAATTTTCCATCAGCCGCCTCAAGCACGTGCTCAAGGCCAAGGCCGTTCTGTGCCCGGGGCTGCTGGTCAGTTTTGAAGACAAGGCCACCGGCGAGAAAGTCGAATGGCATTACGAAGACGGTCTGCGCTCCTATCTGGTCGACGCGGTCAGCGAATTCGAGCGCCTGCCGGACGAGCCGTTCTGCGGCAGCCTGGCCGGTAACAAGGAAGCGGTCGACTGGGCGCTGCTGTGGTTGCCGGAAGGTGGTGACAGCGTGCAGGAAAGCTACGTCAACCTGATCCCGACGGCCCAGGGCGGTACTCACGTCAACGGCTTGCGCCAGGGCTTGCTCGACGCCATGCGCGAATTCTGCGAATTCCGCAGCCTGCTGCCTCGCGGCGTGAAGCTGGCGCCGGAAGACGTCTGGGAACGCATCGCCTTTGTCCTGTCGATGAAAATGCAGGAGCCGCAGTTCTCCGGCCAGACCAAAGAGCGTCTGTCGTCCCGCGAAGCAGCGGCCTTCGTGTCCGGCGTGGTCAAGGACGCGTTCAGCCTGTGGCTCAACGCTCACCCGGAAACCGGCATGCTGCTGGCGGAACTGGCGATCAACAACGCCGGTCGTCGCCTGAAGGCCAGCAAGAAGGTCGAGCGCAAACGCATCACTGCCGGGCCGGCGCTGCCGGGCAAACTTGCCGACTGCGCCGGGCAGGACCCGATGCGTTCCGAGCTGTTTCTGGTGGAAGGTGATTCCGCCGGCGGTTCCGCCAAACAAGCGCGGGACAAAGAGTTTCAGGCGATCCTGCCGTTGCGCGGCAAGATTCTGAACACCTGGGAAGTCGACGGCAGCGAAGTGCTGGCCAGCCAGGAAGTGCACAACATCGCCGTGGCTATCGGTGTCGATCCGGGCGCGGCGGACATGAGCCAGCTGCGCTACGGAAAAATCTGCATCCTCGCCGACGCCGACTCCGACGGTCTGCACATCGCCACCTTGCTCTGCGCCTTGTTCGTCCAGCATTTCCGTCCGCTGGTGGATGCCGGTCACGTCTACGTCGCGATGCCGCCGCTGTACCGCATCGACCTGGGCAAAGAGATTTACTACGCCCTGGACGAAGCCGAGCGCGATGGCATTCTCGATCGCCTGGTGGCCGAGAAGAAACGCGGTAAGCCGCAGGTCACCCGATTCAAAGGCCTGGGTGAAATGAACCCGCCGCAGCTGCGCGAAACCACCATGGACCCGAACACTCGGCGTCTGGTGCAGTTGACGCTGGACGATTTCGAAGCAACCTCGGAAATGATGGACATGCTGCTGGCGAAGAAACGCGCCGGTGACCGCAAATCCTGGCTGGAATCCAAAGGCAACCTCGCCGAGGTCCTTGGCTGATGCGGGTTGGCTTTGCCCTGGCGTGTGCGTTACTCCTGACCTCCGTTTCGGCGCTTGCCGAACCGGCACCGGAGTTGCGCCTGTTGTCCGAGCATCCCGTCGACGGCATGCGCGGCGGCAACCTGTCGGGGCTGGCCCAGTGCGGCAAGGACCTGTGGACGATCTCCGATCGCGATGATGATCAGATCTACCGCCTCGATACCCGTGACACGGTCTGGCAGGCCGAAACCGTGGGCATCGGCGTTCCTCCGGTGCCGGACAGCGGTTTGCCCTGGGGCTTGCGCTCCCGGGCCTGGGTCGCGGCGTTTGTACGGGGCGGCGACCTGGACTTTGAAGGCATCACCTGCGACAGCGCCGGTAATCGCTACATCGTCAGCGAGTCCCATGCCGCGGTCCTGCAAGTGCCGCCTGTTGGGCCTTCGTCCTGGCTGAAAATCTCGCCCATGCTGGTTCGCGAAGCGCGGGCCAGCGGCATGCTGTTGCAATTCAATGGACTCTTTGAGGGCCTGGCAATCAATCCGGCGGGCGATCAAATGTGGCTCGCCGCCGAGCGTCAAAGCCGTGGCTTGCTGCTGATCAAGCGCAAACAGACGGTGTGGGATTGCGACGGTGGCTGCGTGCTGCTGAGCGAGGCGGGGAAAGAAATGCAGCCGGCACAGTTTCCACGGGCCAAAGCCGTTACTCGGGACTTCGCCGATGTATCGCTGTTCAACGGCAAGCTGTTTACCCTTGAGCGCAACGCTTACCAGATCTGCCGCCGCGACCCGGTGACGGCCAAGGTCGAGCGCTGCTGGTCGTTTGCCGATGAAGCCTTGCAGGAACACCGGCGCTACCAAAATCCGTTTGGCCTGACTGAAGCGTTGATTGTCGATGCCGAGGGTGCCTGGGTCGGCACCGACAACAACAACGATGCACGCGCCGATGGCGAGGTTCGCCCGGTGGTCTGGCGCTTCGCCGCGCCTGAAGGTGGCTGGAGTGCCAAGCCGTGAGCCAGCAAACGCCGGGAAAGCGCGCCGGACGGGTGTTCATGGTGCTGGCCTGGTGCGCGGCGCTGTTTCTGGCGACACGGTTTTTCGGGCAGTGGGAAGATCGGCAGCAAAATCCCAATGTGGTCGTCAGCTCGGAACAGGGCGACGGTTTTATTGAAGTGAAACTGGCCAGCAACACCCAGGGGCACTTCGTCGCCAGCGGCCAGATCAACGGCCAGCCGGTGGATTTCATGGTCGATACCGGGGCGACCGATGTGGCGATCCCGGCGGAAATGGCAGAACGGTTCAAACTGGAAAAAGGCTTCGGGGTGACCCTGAGCACCGCCAATGGTCGCACCGAGGGTTATCGAACCCGCGTCGACCGGCTGCAACTGGGCGACATTGTGCTGCGTGATGTGCGCGCCATCGTCGTGCCAGGCCTGGATGGCAAGCAAGTGCTGCTCGGTATGAGCGCGCTGAACAAACTTGAATTTACCCAGCGCGGTGGCACCATGCTGCTGCGCCAGACAACGAACCGATGAGGCCCGCATGAGCGACTCCCTTGATCTCAGCCTGGACGGTGTAGAACGCCGGTCATTGGCTGACTTCACCGAAAATGCCTACCTCAACTACTCCATGTACGTGATCATGGACCGTGCCTTGCCGCATATCGGCGACGGCCTGAAACCGGTACAGCGGCGCATCATCTATGCGATGAGCGAGTTGGGGCTGGACGCCGATTCCAAGCACAAGAAATCGGCGCGTACCGTCGGTGACGTGCTCGGTAAGTTCCACCCGCACGGCGACTCGGCGTGCTACGAAGCCATGGTCCTGATGGCCCAGCCGTTCAGCTACCGCTACACGCTGGTCGACGGCCAGGGTAACTGGGGTGCGCCGGATGATCCCAAGTCCTTCGCCGCCATGCGTTACACCGAGGCGCGGCTGTCGCGTTATTCCGAAGTACTGCTCAGCGAACTGGGCCAGGGCACGGCGGACTGGGGCCCGAACTTCGACGGCACGCTCGACGAGCCGCTGGTGTTGCCGGCACGTTTGCCGAACATCCTGCTCAACGGCACCACTGGCATCGCCGTTGGCATGGCCACCGACGTACCGCCACACAACCTGCGCGAAGTCGCGACAGCGTGCGTGCGTTTGCTCGATGAGCCCAAAGCCACGGTCGAACAGCTCTGCGAGCACATCCAGGGTCCGGATTACCCGACCGAAGCGGAAATCATCACGCCCCGCGCCGATCTGCTGAAGATGTACGAAACCGGCAAGGGTTCGGTACGCATGCGCGCCGTGTACCACATCGAAGACGGCGACATCATCGTCACCGCGCTGCCGCATCAGGTGTCCGGTGCCAAGGTGCTGGAGCAGATTGCTGCGATGATGCAGGCCAAACCGTCTAAAGCCCCGCAGATCGCTGACCTGCGCGACGAGTCCGACCACGAGAACCCGTGCAGGATCGTGATCATTCCGGGCGCGCGGAAGAACTTCGACCACGATGCACTGATGCAGCACCTGTTCGCCAGCACCGAGCTGGAGTCGAGCTACCGGGTCAACATCAACATCATTGGTCTTGACGGCAAGCCCCAGCTGAAAAACCTGCGTGCGCTGCTGGTCGAGTGGCTGGAATTCCGGGTTCAGACCGTACGTCGTCGTCTGCAATTTCGCCTCGACAAGGTCGAGCGTCGCTTGCACCTGTTGGACGGTTTGTTGATTGCCTACCTCAACCTGGATGAAGTGATCCACATCATCCGCACCGAGGAGCACCCGAAAGCCGCGCTGATCGAGCGTTTCGCCCTGAGCGAAATCCAGGCCGATTACATCCTCGATACCCGTTTGCGTCAGTTGGCGCGACTGGAAGAAATGAAGCTGCGCACCGAGCAGGATGAACTGCTCAAGGAACAAGCCAAGCTGCAAGCCCTGCTGGGCAGCGAAGCCAAGCTGAAAAAACTGGTGCGCACCGAGCTGATCAAGGACGCCGAGACCTATGGCGACGACCGTCGCTCGCCAATCGTCGAGCGCACCGAAGCCAAGGCCTTGACCGAGCACGATCTGCTGCCGAACGAGAAAGTCACCGTCGTGCTGTCGGAAAAAGGCTGGGTCCGTTCCGCCAAAGGCCACGAGATCGACGCCACCGGGCTTTCCTACAAGGCCGGGGACGGATTCAAGGCGCTGGCGCCGGGTCGCTCAAACCAGTTTGCGGTGTTTATCGACTCCACCGGTCGCAGTTATTCGGTGGCCGCGCACACGTTGCCATCGGCCCGTGGCCAGGGCGAGCCGTTGACCGGCCGTCTTACGCCGCCGCCAGGGGCGACTTTTGAATGCGTGCTGATGCCGGAAGACGATTCGCTGTACGTGATCGCCTCCGACGCCGGTTACGGCTTCGTGGTCAAGGGTGAAGACCTGCAAGCCAAGAACAAGGCCGGCAAGGCGCTGTTGAGCTTGCCGAACAACTCGAAGGTCATCCTTCCGCGTCCGGTAACGGATCGCGAGAATAACTGGCTGGCCTCGGTGACCACCGAAGGTCGCCTGCTGATCTTCAAGATCAGTGATCTGCCACAATTAGGTAAGGGCAAAGGCAACAAGATCATCGGGATCAACGGTGAGCGTGTGGCCAGTCGCGAAGAATATGTCACGGACATCGCCGTACTGCCGGATGGCGCCACCTTGGTGCTTCAGGCCGGAAAACGTACGTTGTCGCTGAAAGCGGACGACCTCGAACACTACAAAGGTGAGCGTGGACGTCGTGGTAACAAACTGCCACGTGGCTTCCAGCGGGTCGATGCGCTGCTCGTCGAAAACCTCAATTAAGCGTCCTAGAGCGCTCGATCTACGATTTAACGCGTAGATCGACGCTTTGGCGCTGGAGTCGGAACGCATATTCACGGATGATATGGCCTTTCAAGCGCCGGCGTGGCCGAGCGTTCTTCATATTTATTGAGTATTTTCACTGTGGTGAGCCTTGTGGCAACCACCTGGATGGGACGATGACTGCTCTGCGCCTTCCTTTTATTTTGATGCTCGCCGGCGTTCTTGGCCTGGCGGGTTGCAGCGTTCACCAACCGGTGTCGCTGTATCAGCTGGACAGCGGAAGTCCGGCTCAGCCTGCGCAAAGTGCGGGTATGGCGGTTTTGCTGGGCCCGGTAACGGTTGCGGATTACCTGCAGCGCGAAACCCTGTTGCAGCGACAACCCGATGGCAGCCTTCAAGCATCGCAGGACGGTCGTTGGGCGGGGAGCCTGTCTTCCGACATCGATCAGCTGTTGCTGCGTCAGGTAGCGGGCCATCTGGACAGCCAGCGCGTGGTGCTGGCACCGGCAACATTGGGCTTCACACCGGATGTTCAGGTGCTGCTGACGATTACTCGCCTGGACTCGGGCGAATCGCAGCCGGCGATCCTCGATGCGCAATGGCGTCTGATCGATCGTCGTGGTCAAGTTCGCGATAACCGCATCATTCACCTGCAGGAACAGCATGCAGGCGGCACGGCCGCCCAGGTTCAGGCTCAGGGCGTTTTGCTCCAGCGTCTGGCCGAGCAGTTGTCGGTGGCGCTCAAGCCGCTGGCTAATCAGCCGCCGATTGCAGAAGCGCCGAAGAAGCCTGCTCCGAAGCCTGTTGCACCCGCGGCCGAGCAAGAGAAGCAGCCGAAAATCCCGATGGCTTCGCCGATCCGGACCGATATGGAAGTGTTCAGGTTCTAAGCCTGGATTGATTCAACACAAAGCCCGCCGTGATGCGGGCTTTGTTGTTTCTGGAGGTTGGAGATCTCTGGTGCTGCTGATGGCCTCTTCGCGGGCAAGCCCGCTCCCACAGGTCCGGCGTCGTTCGCGCGATAGGTGTACGACACAAAACCTGTGGGAGCGGGCTTGCCCGCGAAGAGGCCGGAACAGCAACAAAAAAGCCCGCAGACGAGTGATCATCTGCGGGCTTCTCTTTACATCAGGGGCTAAGGCTTACGCCCGACGCTCATGCATCCGCGCCAGTTGCCGCTCCAGCATCGACGGATAAGGCTCCATCAACCGCTCCACACAACACGCGCCCTCAGGACTCGCAATCGGGCGAATCCGCGCACGCTGACGAATCAGCGCGTCGTCACTGATCTTGCGCTCCACCAGCAGCAGGTTGCGGCTGTGTTGCGAAAGGGCTAAGGCATCCTGAGCGGCTTCGGTCAGCAGCAGGTCGATCTGGCTCAGACCGAACAACTCGTCGCCCAGCGTCAGGCCCAGCTGCAATTGCAGAGTGATGCCACTGTCCGCGACTTCGATCTGCAACTGATGGCCCAAGGCTCGCAGCAACTCACCGCAGCAGATCGCGTTAGTCAGGTAATCGTCGCCGCTGTCTTCGGTGTGGAACAGCATCAGCGTGCTGCCATCGTTCAGGGTGTGCAGTTCGCTCTGATAGAGCGAAGCCGCCTGATCGAGGCAATCGCGATAGCGTTTCAGCAATTCTTCCAGGCGGGTGCGAGGCAGACGACGCAGCTGATCCTGAGCGCCCAGTTGCACGGCCAGGACGGCGCTGTGTTGTGGCACGTTCGAGATCACCGGTTTTGCGATCGGTTTAGGCGCAACGTCGGCCGATTCATCGCGCAAGTCGGCAAACGCATCATCGTCATCGTCGTCTTCAACGGTGCTGACACTGCGCCGCGGTGCAGGCTTGAGGCCGGCCACCGGCTTGCTTTCATCGAAACTCGGATCCCGCAGGTTGCGCACTTCGAAGGTCGGCTCGTTATCGTCGGCCTCTTCGTAGTCGCTTTCGTCGTATTCCGGCTCCGGCACAGGTTCCGGCTCGGCCGGCTCCGGCGCGAAGTTGGCGTGCAGCTGACGGGCCAGGTCGCCGATCTCGTCCTGGCGCTCGGTGGCCGGGGTGTATTCGTCGATATTGCGCAGCCACACCCGCAGTTGCAGCAGCGGCGTGGAGATGTGCCGACCCAGGCGCAGGCTCAAGGCCAGGGACAGGGCTAGCAGGATTGCACTCAAAATGCCCATGCTTTGCAGGCTGATGGTCATCGGCTGCTGGAACTGATCCATGTCCAGACTGATGCGCAGTTGCCCGGCGGTCACGTCCTGGAAGGTGATCTTGCTCTGGTACATGCCCTCGGCTTCGCCCAGCAGGCTGTGCTTGGGGCGCTGACCGGCTTCGGCGAGGATGCGGTTATCCACGCTATAAATCGCGGCGTGGGCCACCAGCTTGTTTTTGGTCAGGTTGTTGAGCAGCACGTTGAGGCTGAGGATGTCGTTGGACACCAACAGCTCCGTGGCGGAGGTGGCGGTCTGCGTGGTCAGGCTTTCGCCCAGCGCATCGGCCTGCTCGTGCATGGCCTGCTTGAACTGCAAACCCATCACACAGGCGTAGATCACCAGGGCCAGAGCGACCAGGATCACGTTATGGCTGGCGATGCGCAATGCAATCGGTACACGGCGGTGGCGCAGTGCACGGAAGATCAGCAGAAAGAAGTTATCGGTTTTTACTGGCGTGGGCCGGTTCACTTGAGCTCGGCTCTTTTGTCCGTGAAGTTGACGCGCAGTATAGCGACAGGCCCTAGACCGGCAAAGCGCTCACGGTGCCCGATGGTCACTGAAAGTGGGTAGAATGCGGTTTTTTTCCACTTGCGGGGGTGCGCCTTGCGCGAAATCGTCCTGATAAACATCACGGGAGTCGACCGACCGGGTCTGACTGCGGCCATTACCGGCGTTCTGGCCCAGGGTGGTGTGAACATTCTCGACATCGGTCAGGCGGTGATCCACGACACCTTGTCGTTCGGCATCCTGGTTGAAATTCCTGATACCGAGCAAGGCAAGTCGGTGCTCAAGGACATCCTGTTCAAGGGTTACGAGCTCGATCAACAAGTGCGGTTCACCCCGGTTTCCGAAGAGGATTACCAGCAGTGGGTGGGCAACCAAGGCAAAAAGCGCCACATCGTGACGCTATTGACCCGCAAAGTGACCGCCGGGCAATTGCAGGCCGTGAGCTCCATTACCGCAAAATATGGCCTGAACATCGATCACATCGATCGTTTGTCCGGGCGCATGCCATTGGACACCCCGGCCGACAAGGGCAAGGGCTGCATCGAGTTTTCCGTGCGCGGCGAAGCGGCTGATCCGCAAGCGTTGCGGGCCGAATTCCTCAGCGTCGCCCAGGAACTGAACGTCGACATCGCCTTCCAGGAAGATTCGCTGTTCCGCCGTAACCGTCGCTTGGCGGTATTCGACATGGACTCGACGCTGATCGAAGCCGAAGTGATCGACGAACTGGCCAAGGCCGCGGGCGTGGGCGATCAGGTGTCGGAAATCACCGAGCGAGCGATGGCCGGTGAGCTGGATTTTCGCGCCAGCTTCAAGGAGCGTCTGGCCTTGCTCAAGGGGCTGGACGTCAGCGTGCTGGATTCCATCGGTGCTTCGTTGCGTCTGACTGAGGGCGCTGAAACCCTGTTCGCCGAGCTCAAGCGTCTGGGCTACAAGACCGCGATCCTGTCAGGTGGCTTTACCTACTTCGCCAAGCAATTGCAGGCCAAGCTGGGTATCGATTACGTGTTTGCCAACGAACTGGAAGTGGTCGACGGCAAGGTCACTGGCGTGGCGGTCGAGCCGATTGTCGATGCGCAACGCAAGGCGGATCTGCTGAAGGAATTGGCGCACAAGGAAGGTTTGCGCCTGGAGCAGACCATTGCAGTCGGTGACGGTGCCAACGATTTGCCGATGCTGGCGATTGCCGGGTTGGGCGTGGCGTTCCGGGCCAAACCGTTGGTGAAGCAATCGGCGAAGCAGGCGATTTCCACCCTCGGGCTGGATGGCGTGCTTTATCTGCTGGGCTTTCGGGATCGTGACGGGCAGCTCTGAAGCCTGACTGGGCCCTCGCCACAGGTATTGGATTCACCTTCAAAGCGACTTCCACAACGAATCAAAATCCTCCTCAGCGCCGCTCCCTGCGGCGTTGTCGTTTCTGCTTGCCTCCAGCGAGCGATAAGCAAACTGATTAAAGCTGTTGGTGCTTGCCACCCGCCGATCCAGCCCGGCGCGGCGTTCCTGGCCGTTGGTGTTGATCAGCACTTTGTTGCCTTCCTGAAAGGGCAGGCGCGGGGCGAGTAGCGTGGCGGGCAGGTCGATGGCGCTGATTTCCGGCAGTAACAGGCCACGTAAATACTGACTATGATCGTCCCGCGTTCGCACCAGTTGCAGTCCGCAAGGCTCCGCGTACGGCGCGACCTGTTCGATCCCCATTTGCGTACCACCGCCCCGCACCTGACGAATCCAGCGCACCACCGCAATACTCCAGCCCAGATTGACAGAATCCTGGATGCCGACCATCTCGCCAGCCTGCAACTCCGCGGGCACTGCGTTGGGCCACGCCAGGCAATAACCGCCGGGGCTGTGGTTGATGACCGGCAGCGCGTACGTTGGAAAATGCCGATTGCTATCAGCCGCTTCATTGCTGTCGTCGTTCTGAAGGTGCGGGTATTCGATTTCTTCGTAGGGCAGCAAGGCATCGGCGGTGGCGTGGGGCGCCGCGTCGAACGCCTTGCTCCATTGATCGCTTTCCCGCCCTGTCGGAGACGTTGCCGAGAACTGCGCGATCCGGGTGCCGGGGTTTTTCAGAATATCGCTGAACGAACGCTCCCCGCCCAGATAGAAGTGCAGCGCGCTCATGCCCACGCACAGGGTCAAGGTGCCGTGGCCGACGGTGCGTTGAAAACTGCGCTCGGCCGCCTGTCCCCAGGCGGCATGCAGATGTTGCAGCGTATCCAGGCTGAGCCCGGACGGCACGGGCAGCGGCGGTGTGCCGACAGCGCCTTGCAAATGCGCTTCGATGGCGTCGACCAGTGGCTGCGGATCAATCCCCAGCAAACTGTCCTGCTGCTCGGCCCTGAACTTCGAACGATAGCGCGGCCCGGTGTCGAGGTCCGGCGCGACGGCAAACAATCCGTCAGCGGGCTGGCCGGGCTGCAACTTGATCCATCGGCTCCAGGGCTCCAGTACCTCGGCGAGCCGGGCGATCTGGTTCTGGCGCAGCTGATTGCAGCGTGAGGCGCCCAGCAGCAGGGCGGTCACGTACGTCTGTTCGATGCTCAGGGTTTGCGTCTGGCTGGCCAGTTCATCGCGCAGGCTCAGGTGCTGGAGTTTATGTGCGCAAGCGATCCGATACAGCTGATGCAGCTCCAGCCACAGGCCTTCCGGCACCGGGCAATACAGTTGAGTCGAGCGAATCAGCGGGCCGTTGAGGCAATGGATCGCCCGCTGCAGCGCTTGGGTAAGCAACGAGGCTCGATCCTTGCTGAAGCGCGGAGTGATGCGTACGACGATCTGTTTGTAGCCAATCGCCAAGTGGCTTTGCAGGGCCTGGCAGAGGTTGGCGATCTTGCGCGAACGCTCGTCGAGCACAATCGCCTGATGCAGGAAATGCCGCTCCAGGTGTTTGCAGACGTAATACACCTCGGGTCGCAACAGTTCGAGCAGTTGCAGGCGATTGTCGCTGGGGGTGAGCAGTTGGTTGAGTTCGCTCAAGCCTTGATAGAGCAGGCGAGCGGTTTCGCCGATGTTGGCTTTGGGCAGGTTGGCGATCCAGCGCTTGAGGTCGCGTGGCGTCGGTTCACAGAATGTCAGGCGCAACTGCGTCGGGATCGGCGCACGCAGCAGCAGGTGAGGACTGGTCTCATTCATGCCGTGGAAAACTCCAACCGGGAAATGGGCAGTGAATGACCTGACTGTAGCACCTACGGATGTCGACCGTTTGTCTGTCAGCCGAGTCCCGCTCGTGCGTACTACTAATCTGACACACGTGCGACTGGATACGCACGGTCGTGCGGCCTGCTGCCTACGCAGGGCAGGTCTCTTGTAACTTCAAGGAGATGAAGTTTATGTCTAGATACGTAGTGGCAAATCAATGGGGCGGTAGTTCGGCACCCTGGCATCCGGGCGGAGACTGGACGTTAGGCGCGCGGGACAACCAGAACGTGGTCGCGATCGAGATCAAATCGGGCGATGGCGGGAAGAGCTTCACCGGCACCATGACTTACGCGGGTGAAGGTCCCATTGGCTTCAAGGCTCAGCGCACGGGCCAGAACCAGTACAACGTGGAAAATCAGTGGGGCGGCAACGACGCTCCATGGCATCCGGGTGGCAAGTGGGTCATCGGCGGCCGTGATAATCAGAACGTTGTCGCGTTGAGCGTCACCTCCAATGATGGAGGGAAAAACCTCAGTGGCACCAATACCTACGCCAACGAAGGGCCGATCGGCTTCCGTGGACAGATAGAGTAACGGCGCTACCGAAATGTCCGCCCCTTCGAAGACGTTCGACGGGGCGGATTAGCCAGATCAGGCGTTCGGCAGGCCCAGCGCCTGGCCCATTTGCACGGGCGACAGGGCGCCAAGCCCTTCAACCCATTTCACCTGGTCCGGCCCGAACAGCACGACAGCGGTCGAACCCAGTTTGAAGCGACCCAATTCCGCACCTTTTTCCAAATGGATCGGCGCGCGGGCGGCTTCGTCGTAACGGAAGGTTTTCAGCTCGCGTTTCGGCGGCGTCACCAGCCCGGCCCACACGGTTTCGATCGACGCCACGATCATCGCGCCCACCAGCACCACGGCCATCGGCCCGCGCTCGGTGTCGAAAATGCACGCCACACGCTCGTTGCGAGCGAACAGTTCCGGCACGTTTTCGGCGGTGGTCTGGTTGACCGAGAAAATCCGGCCCGGGATGTAGACCATCTCGCGCAAGGTGCCGGCCAGCGGCATATGCACGCGGTGGTAGTCCTTCGGCGACAGGTAAATCGTCGCGAAATCGCCGCCCATGAACGGCGCCGCATTCGCGGCATCACCGCCGAGCAACTCCAGGACGCTGAAGCTGTGGCCCTTGGCCTGGAACACACGGCCGTGTTCGATCGGGCCGAGCTGGCTGACCGCGCCGTCGGCCGGGCTGAGGATCGCGCCCGGGGTTTCGTCCAGTGGGCGAGCGCCGTCTTTCAAGGCGCGAGTAAAGAATGCGTTGAAGTGCTCGTAAGCCGTCAGGTCTTCGACCAGCGCCTGGGACATGTCCACCTGGTAGCGCTTGGCGAACCAGGCGGTGAAGGCGTTCTTGAACCAGCGCACGCGGCATTCGGCAATGCAGCCGGCCAGTCGCGAGAGCAAGTGGTGAGGCAGCAGGTATTGGCTGAGGATAAACAGACGCTTATTCATTAACTGTCCTTAAAAACCTTAAATCTCTACGGGCGTGTCGGGATGGTTGCCCCATTCGCCCCAGGAACCGGCGTAGCCTTTGACCCGCGGATAACCGAGGGACTTGGCCACCAGATAAGTGAAGCCAGAGCGATGGTGAGTCTGGCAGTGGGTAATGACTTCTTTGTCTTTGGTGATGCCGAGTTGTTCCAGGATCTGCGGCATGTCCGTGCGGATGCGCAAGTTGCGCGCCTGATCCATGCCGGCCGTCCATTCGAAATTCACTGCGCCGGGAATGTGCCCGGCCTTGGCTGCCAGGACTTTCTCGCCGGAGTATTCCAGTGGGCCGCGCGCGTCCCATACTGCGAGGTCGGCGGCACCGAGACGGCTTTGCAGGTATTCACGGGTGGCGGTCGGTTCGTCGTGCAGGGTCAACGCAACCGGGCCGCCAACGGGGGCCGGGATCTGGATCGACATGGGCATGCCTTCTGCCAGCCAGGCCGTCAGGCCACCGTCGAGATAGTGGTAGTTGCGGTGGCCGATGACATCGAGCAGCCAGATAAAGCGCCCGGCCCAGCCGCCACCTTCGTCGTCATAGACCACGTAGGTCGCATTGGCGTTATGTCCCAACTCACCGAACAATGCTTCGAGTGCCGCTTGCGGCGGCATCAGCCCCGGCGCGGGCGCTTGCCCGAGTTGCGTGCGCTTGGGGTCGACAAAGCGCGCGCCGGGTAGATGCCCTTCGGCATAGCGGGCGCTGCTGGTCAGGTCTACCAGAATCAGTTCGCGGGACTCAAGGCGAGGGAGCAAGTCGCTCGGCTCGATGACCAGCGCCAAGCCAGAGAAGTCAGACATGTGAGGTCTCCAGAGCACAAAGGGGAGGATTGTAGCGCAGCATTCATTGACCGCGTTGGCTAAAGCTATGGAGTGCCTTTTCAATGCACTGCGCGGTTTTGCCAAAGGCTTGTACGGTAATTTCCGAAAAGGGCCCGCCGCCCTGATCCGCCACAACCACCATGATCACCCGACCGTTGTTGACCAGCGAGCGCAGCAGCAGGTGTTCGCCGCGAAACTGTGCGCGCAGGCTGGCGGGTAGCAACGCCGAGAACTGGGCGTTGTTGGCCGGGGTCAATCGCACCTGGGCCTGTTGCGAGAGCAATCGTTGCAGCACGGTGCTCTGACTCACGACCAGGTTCAGCCCCGCCGCTTCCTTCGGCAGTCCGGCGGTTTGATGAGCGCGCAAATTGGCGTGGGTGCGGTCGGCCATCAAAATCATCACCCGCCGCATGCCGCAGGCGACCAGCGCGTCCCGGGCCGAGGTGGTCAAGTGCATGGCGTTGGTGAAGCGGCTCGGCTCGACCAGCAGCTCGGCACATTGTTTACGCCATGCCGTCAGATCTTCGGCGGTCGGTGCCGCTGCCGGCAGCAAACCGGCGTGAATACGGTTCATGCCCGAAGGCCAGATCAGCGATACGGCGGGGTGCCAGATGTCCGGCATTGCATGTTGGCGTGCGCTGTTGGCAGCTTGTTGGTGCAATTGCTGCTGCACGTCGCTCATCGGCATTTGCAGGTAAAGGCTGGTCAGGTATTGCCAGCGCTCACTGTGCGGGCTGTCCCAGGCCTGTTGCGCCGACAGTGCCAGGCCGTTGGCCAGCAGCACGGTATTGGCCGGCTGATTGAGCCAGCGACGCAGGGTCGGATCGTCATCGAGACGGTTTTGCTGGCGCAGAGGGTGCTCGCTGTCCCGGGCAATGCGCAGCACTTTGACCAGTTCGCGCTGCTCGTTGAGCAGCAGTCGATAACCTTGTTGCACCCAGATCGGCAGGCGCCAGACATCCACCAGCGCCTGGCAGATGTCCAGCAGGCGAACACCGAACAATTCCTTTTCGACTTTGCGTGCTGACTCGCCTTTATGAATGACCCGCAGCTCCCACTCTTCGAGCAATTGCGGATGAGTCAATGCCATCGGCCACAGCGGCGAGAGGAACAACAGGCTGCCCCAATGGATGTCCTGCCAGAGCCGCGCCAGGCGACCGGCGAAAAAGCCGTTGGCCTGTTGGGTTGCATGCTGGCTGATCAGCTGGAGCTGACGCAGCGCCACGGGTATCTGTGATTGGGGTTCGGCAGGCAGCCGGGCGAGCAATTCTTCGGTGCGTTTCAACCCGAGGCGATTGATCGCCACCTCAAGGTTCTCCGCCGGCTCGGTCATGCTGCCGTGGGTGTGGCGATTGGCTTCGCGAATCACGCTCAAGGCCAGGGCCGGGCTGTCCTGCAACAATTCGGCGATGTCGCGCAGTGAGCTGCGGTTGTCGCCGAGGGCTTTGCAGACACGGTCGTGACTGTCTTGTGGAACCGGCAGGCGCACGCCGTCGAGAAGCTTTACCCAGCCTTCAAGCGTGGTCGGTTTTGGGGTTGGGGTGTTCGTTTCGTTAGCCATGGTTGGACGTGATCATCGTCTGCATTACCTATGCCCCCAGAGGGCTAAATTAGCTTTTCGCTTGAACGGGCTATAGTCTGGCGCAGTTTTGCCGATAAGTAGAAGAAGAGATTTTTTAACTTCCGAATATGACCTTGAACCCGACTCAGTAAGTGCTCTCCTACCTATGGCTAAAATAATCGGCATCATCGTCGTATTCGCGAGCGTGCTCGGCGGATACGTGCTCTCCCACGGCAAGATTGCCGCCCTGATTCAACCTTTCGAGGTGATGATTATCGGTGGTGCGGCCCTCGGTGCATTCCTGCAGGCCAACCCTGGTCACATGTTCAAACTCGTTCTCAAGAAAGCCCTGGGAATGTTCAGCTCGCGGTTCAACCACACGTTCTATCTGGAAGTGCTGGGCCTGATCTACGAGATCCTCAACAAGAGCCGCCGCGAAGGCATGATGGCGATCGAAGGCGACATTGAAGACGCCGCCGCGAGCCCGATCTTCGCCAAGTACCCGGCGGTCCTGAAAGATGACCGCATGACCGCGTACATCTGCGATTACCTGCGCATCATGTCCTCCGGCAACATGGCTCCCCACGAGCTCGAAGGCCTGTTCGACATGGAGCTGACCAGTCTCAAGGAAGATTTGGATCATCCTTCCCATGCGGTGAACGGCATCGCCGACGCCATGCCCGGCTTCGGTATCGTCGCGGCCGTATTGGGTATCGTGGTGACCATGGCCTCCCTGGGTGAAAGCGATCAGAAAATGATCGGCCTGCACGTGGGGGCGGCACTGGTGGGTACCTTCTTCGGTATTCTCGCCGCCTACGGTTTCTTTGGCCCATTGGCCCATGCCCTGGCCCACGATGCCAAGGAAGAACTGAACGTCTACGAAGCCATCAAGGCCTCGCTGGTCGCTTCGGCTTCCGGCATGCCGCCATCGCTGGCGGTGGAATTCGGCCGCAAGGTTCTGTACCCGGCGCACCGTCCTAGCTTCGCTGAGCTGGAACAAGCGGTTCGCGGTCGCTAAGTCATGGAAAATAACCAGCCGATAATCATCAAGCGCGTAAAAAAATACGCGGCCGGGCATCACGGGGGCTCATGGAAAATCGCCTTCGCTGACTTCGCGACGGCGATGATGGCGTTCTTCCTGGTGCTGTGGCTGCTGTCCACCGCCACGCCGGAACAGAAGATCGCCATCGCCGGTTACTTCAAGGACCCGGTCGGTTTTTCCGAAAGCGGCACGCCGTACATCATCGATTTGGGCGGCTCCCCGACCCTGGCACCGGAGAACACCCTCAACCCCGAGGTGAAGTCTCAGCCGCAGCCGGACCGAGTCACCGTCGACACCGACCAGGTCGAAGGCATGGCCGAGCAGGTGGAGAAGGAGCGCTTGGAACTGTTGCTGCAAGAGTTGCAGAACAAGGTCGATGAAAACCCGCTGCTGCAAAAATTCAAGGACCAGATCCAGTTCGAAATCACACAGGACGGCTTGCGCATCCAGATCATGGACGCGGAAAACCGGCCGATGTTCGATTCCGGCAGTGCGCGCCTGAAACCGTATTTCGAAGACATCCTGCTGGCCATGGCCGACACCATCAAAGCGGTGCCGAACAAGATCAGCATCAGCGGCCACACCGATGCCAAGCCGTACTCGGGCACCGGTGATTTCGGTAACTGGGAACTCTCGGCCAACCGTGCCAACGCCGCCCGCCGCGCGCTGGTCGCCGGCAGCTATCCGGATCAGCAAGTGGCGCGGGTGGTCGGTTATGCCTCGTCCGCGCTGTTCGACCGCGAGAACCCGTTCAACCCGGTCAACCGCCGGATCGACATCGTGGTGCTGACCAAAAAAGCCCAACGCGCCATCGAAGGTTCGCAAGGCGCTGAACCTGCGCCGGAGCCAACGCCAGCGCAAGGCCAGGGTGGACCGGGCGAAGTGCCGCCAACACCAGTCGATCCAAACGCATTGCCGGCGGATAAACAACCGCTGCCGGCGCATGAGCTTCGTGAGCGTTTGAATATCTTCGAAGACCCGGCGCCGAAACCGGGTGAGCCGCCGAAGCAGTGATCCACAACAATCAAGCCGACAGAGATGTCGGCTTTTTTGTGCGGCTTTCACAGGATTGGACGTCACTGCATTTTTAGCGTGGGCATGGTCCCTGTGGGAGCGAGCCTGCTCGCGAAGGCTTTGTGTCAGGCGACGGGGGGAGGGCGGTGTACATATCCATTTCTGCGGTAACGGCCGCCTATGGTTTCGCTCTTACAGCGAGTCACTTGGAAAAGCCCCAAGTAACCAAGGGCTCTTGCCCCTGACGTTCGGTGCCTCGCTCCGGTCCTGCTCCGTGGGCCCGCCGCCATCGGCCATCCATGGCCGGGGGCGGCTAACCCGGCATCCATGCCGGGTTGCCCACTGCGCAGAACCTCCACTCGGCCTCTCGAGGGGGCGTGCAACGCAACAGCATCCCGAGGCGGCCTAATAGCCGACCTGACTTTCTGGGGGTGTTTCCCTGTTGGAACCGGTTTGCTGGTGAGATTAGAAGTTGTAGGAACGGTCTGAAATTTTGTGGCGGGGTTCTCAGACTTGCAGGCATCTGCCTATAGTTTCGCTGTCGCCGACAAATCGGTGATCGACTTTAGCCGGTCGTATCAGATGATGCACAAGCGCCCGTATAATCGCGGCGTTTTTGCTGCCTGGCATCTATGTCTATGGTGGCTGTGCGTGGGACACCTCAGGGTGTGCCGGGTTCATCTGTCCGGTCGGCTAACCCGCGCACAGCTACCACCCCAATTCGTTTAGCCGCGAAAGGGTGGGAGTTTCACCTATCAGATGAGATTCAAGTCATGTCCAAATATCACCCGCTCCAAGGCAATTTCAGCGTCGGCCCGACGCTGTTCATCGACACCGAAGCCAAAGTTTCCGACCTTCTTGAAACCGCTACTCACCGAATCAAAGCCGCCCGTAACCTGCTCAACAGCGTCGTGTGCCTGTGTATAAAAGACGCCGAAGGTCACGACCTGGAGCATTTCGCCAATGCTGCGCACATGTTGATTCAAGACGGCTGTGACGCCTTGGATGCCTTAGGCTGGAAGCTGGAAAAAGCCGTACTCTGAAGAACAGAAAGCCGCGAGATGATCGCGGCTTTTTTGTGCCTGTCAGAAGCCGCGACGAATGCGGTTCTTGAGCTGGTCGTGAAATAGGTCGGCATCACTCTTGTAGGTGCCGCGAACGGATTCGCTGAAGGACTCCATTCCTATTGAACGTTTGGACATGGACTCTTTGCGGTAGGCATCGATGAAAAAGTTGAGGTCGACATCGTTGCTCAGTTTCGGCCATTTATCGAGGTACAGCGGCAGCGCGCTGGCCCCGATCTTGTAGGAGCAGATCCGTCGATCACTGATGGTCGCTTCTCCGATTTCGAACGGCACCCACCAGGACATGGCCGTCTCCTGCGAGACCACCGCCAGCAAGTGCGTGCATTCGGTAATGTTGCGGGTGATGACGGCGGTAATGTCGTCGGTCTGCTGGGATTCGGTGTCCAGCACATCGAGATAGGTTTTGATGTTTGCCTGTTTCAAGCGCGCATTGATGACCATTGCCTGGGCTCGGTCGGTGTGGCGATAGCTGATAAACACAGGCATCAGAAATGTCCCTTGATCGCGAGTTCGCGGTAATAGGTGCCGAGGGCCGTGAGGCGGCAGCCGGTGGAATGGAGGGCGGCGTAGTACATGTGCTCGGCGTCCACCGGTTCGATCAGGCTGTGGCGATTGCACTTTTGCAGCTGAGCGAAGACTTCGCCGTGGTCCGGGTCGAACGATGTTTCGGTGGGTTCGTAGCTGGGGTCGAGCGCAAAGACATGGCTGGGCTCCGGGAACCAGTCTTTGAGTTTGCGCAGAGTCTCTTCGGCGATCAGTGGCGTGACCTCGCGCAAGGGGACAAATTGCGAGACGTTGGTCTTGAACACTGGCCGTTGTTCCCACGCGCCCAACGCATTGTCGACGAACGAATACACGCTGCCGGGGGTGACCTTGCCCAATACGTTGGCGGCCCCGCCATGCAGCGCTTGCAGCAGCAGATCGGTAAACACACCGTGGCCGCGACCTTCGAGTGCAACCTGATCTTTTTTGCAGGCGGTGAGAATGGTCATGCCTTCGCCGATCACGCTGCTGCCGCCGCGTAACCCGCGCATCGCGGCGGCTGCGCCGGCCTGGCAACAGTCGAGGATGATGATTTTGTTCTTGATGTGTGGGGCGTTGTCCGCCCAACTCAATATGTCGCTGATGCGAATGCCGTCGCCACCCGGTGCAAAGTCCTGAGGGATCAGCAGCCCCTCGTCGATGCTGGTATCGAACTGGCCATGGCCGGCGAAATACAGCAGCGCCACATCACAATCGCCGGAAAACAGGCTTTGGATGTGCTGCTTCATCGCCGTCAGCGAAAGGTCATCTTCGGCTGAGGTCAGCACCTTGCTGCTGAAGTTCGGCCGCCCGTTGGCGTGACGCTCCAGCACCGAGGCCATGGCCATCGCGTCGTTGTTGCATCCGCTCAATGGGGAAACGTGGGCGTAATGGTTGATCCCGATGAACAATCCCTTGCGCATGACTTACCCCGCCGCGTGAGTGCGAATGGCACTGATGATGCTGTTGGTGTTCCAGGCGCATTCGGCATGTGCGGCCTGGCGCACTACGGCAGAAATCCGCTCTGCACCAAAGGGTTTGACCGCAATGATCACCTTGCCCATTCGTTTGGCGATCTCGATTTCCTTGTTGATCCACTTGCTGTAGGTGGAATACATGCCCGCCATGATCAGCACCGCCGAGCACGGCCGGATCTTGTTTTCGATGGCTTCTTCCAGTTGTTTGTCGGTCTGGGCGCCGATGATCGGGTTATGCGGCGGTACGGAGAAATTCTTGAAGGTGAACGTTGGGTGCGCTGTCAGTAGCTTTACCAGATTGTCGTGGGCATCGGAGTAGTTCCACGAATGGCTGATGAACAAATGATAGGTTTGCATGGATATCCCTCGGTATCGCCGGAGTGCGAAGAGGGCTTGAATGTATGCACTTGGATGGCCGCAACAAGGGCTGCGCGGTTAAAGAGACGGGTCCTTCAAACAGGCGCGAAAATGCCCTACAGATCAGTCTGACGTTTAATCGGCGGGGGATTTGCAGGAAGCAACGAACAACCCGCCGCCCCGTCTGCATCGGAGCGGCTGGAGTGTCTGTTTAGTAGCTGGTTTCGGGCAGGCTGGCGATGATCGAGCGGTAGCTGTTCATCCGTTGCTGCTGCACGCGGCCCTCTTCCAGCGCCTTGAGCAATGCACAACCCGGTTCGCGGTCGTGTTTACAGTCGCGGAAGCGGCAGGTGCCAATCAGGTCGTTGAACTCGATGAAACCGGCTTCGACGTCGGCGCGGCTGACGTGGCCAAGGCCGAATTCGCGGATACCCGGGGAGTCGATCAACTCACCGCCACCGGGGAAGTGGAACAACCGCGCGGTCGTGGTGGTGTGGGTGCCCTGGCCGGACAGCTCGGACAACGGACCTACCCGCGCTTCGACTTCCGGCAGCAGGCTGTTGACCAGCGAGGACTTGCCGACGCCGGACTGGCCGACAAAGACGCTGATGCGTCCGTCCAATTGTTTTTGAAGTTGCTCCATGCCGTTGCCGTGGTGCGCCGAGACTTCCAGCACCGGGTAACCCAGCGTGCGGTAAACCGCCAGCAAGGCATTCAGGGCGGGGGCGTTCTGCTCGTCGATCAGGTCGAACTTGTTGAGCAGCAGCAGTGGACGAATCCCTGCGTGCTCGGCGGCGACCAGATAACGGTCGATCAGGTTCGCGTGAGGCTCGGGCAGCGGGGCGAAGACGATGACAATCATGTCGACGTTGGCCGCGACAGGCTTGAGCTGGCCCCGGCTGTCCGGACGGCAGAGTTCGGTTTTACGCGGCAGTTGCGCCACGATCACACCGATGCCCTGGTTGCCGGCACGCCAGACCACCTGATCGCCGGTCACCAGCGCAGGCAGGTTGGCGCGCAAGTGACAACGGAACACTTCGCCGGCCAGTTCGCCTTCAAGGGCTTCGACTTCGACCTGCACACCGAAGTGAGCGATCACCAGGCCGGTCTGTTCCGGACCCAGGTCGCCGCCCTCAAGTGCCTCGACAGCCGAGGACTCGCGTTTGGCGGCGCGGGCAGCGCGTTCGCCTTGAATCTTTTCGATGCGCCAGTTTTGACGACGATTGAGTTGGCGTTTGGCCATGGGTGTTCCGTATCAAGAATGCAGCGATTAGGTAAAACGGCCGCGAGTTTAGCACGCCCGGGCGCCGCCCTAGGCTAAACTGCGCAGCATTGCCTAGGAGCCGACACATGCAAAACCCACAGAATCTGATCTGGATCGACCTGGAAATGACCGGTCTGAACCCGGATACCGACGTCATCATCGAGATGGCCACCATCGTCACCGACAGTGACCTGAACACCTTGGCCGAAGGGCCGGTGATCGCCATTCACCACAGCGACGAGATCCTCGCCGGCATGGACGAGTGGAACACCCGTCAACACGGCGGCTCGGGCCTGACCCAGCGAGTTCGCGACAGCCGTATCAGCATGGCTGAAGCGGAAGCCGAGACCATCGCCTTCCTGGAACAATGGGTGCCGAAGGGCAAGTCGCCGATCTGTGGCAACAGCATCTGCCAGGACCGTCGCTTCCTTTATACCCACATGAAATCCCTGGAGAGCTTCTTCCACTACCGCAACCTCGACGTGTCGACGCTCAAAGAGCTGGCCGCACGCTGGGCGCCGGACGTGCGCGACAGCTTCAAAAAAGGCAGCACCCACTTGGCGCTGGACGACATCCGCGAATCCATCGCCGAGCTGCAGCACTACCGCAAGCACTTCATCAAGTTCTGACCCGGCGGCGCCTTTGTGGCGAGGGGATTTATCCCCGTTGGATCGCGTAGCGGTCCAAAAACCTGCAACTGCGGTGTATCAGACGTACCGCAGGCTATGGATTTACGACTGCTACGCAGCCGAACGGGGATAAATCCCCTCGCCACGGGTTGCGTGTAGTGCTTTCTGTTGCCCTCTTTTGGTGCCGGGACTAAATGGCTAGACTGCGCGCCTTCCTGCAAGGACCGCCACCATGTTGCTGATGCTTTACCTGATCGCCATCACCGCCGAAGCCATGACCGGTGCCCTGTCCGCCGGACGTCGCGGTATGGACTGGTTTGGCGTGGTGCTGATCGCGTGCATCACGGCGCTCGGCGGCGGTTCGGTGCGTGACGTGTTGCTCGGTCACTACCCGCTGACTTGGGTCAAACACCCGGAATACCTGGTGCTGACCTCGATAGCGGCGATGTTCACCGTCTTCGCTGCACGTTGGATGCGCCACCTGCGGTCACTGTTTCTGGTGCTCGACGCCGTGGGTCTGGTGGCGTTTACCCTGATCGGTTGCATGACCGCCCTGGAAATGGGCCACGGCATGTTGGTGGCGTCGGTCAGCGGCGTGATCACCGGGGTGTTCGGCGGCATCCTGCGCGACATCTTCTGCAACGACATCCCGCTGATCTTCCGCCGCGAGCTCTATGCCAGCGTCTCGTTCGCTGCGGCGTGGTGCTACATGCTTTGCATTTATCTGCAATTACCCGGCGAACAGGCGATTCTGATCACCTTGTTTGGCGGTTTCCTGCTGCGGTTACTCGCGATTCGTTTTCACTGGGAAATGCCGAAGTTCGTTTATAACGACGAGGCCTGATTTACGCACGGGCCCTGTAGCAGCTGCCGAAGGCTGCGTTCGAGGCCGCAGGACTCGCTTTGCAGGATGACGACTGCTCCGCAGCCGAACGCAGCCTTCGGCAGCTGCTACAGGAGTCCGTGTTGTTTCAGAGCCCATTCGACGTGTTCGCGGACTAACTCTGATGGGGAGTCGCGGCGCGCCTTCAACGCTTCCAGCACCGGAATGCTCGACGGCGCATTCCCCAATCCCACCGCCAGATTGCGCAACCACCGCTCGTAACCGGCGCGGCGCAGCGGTGAACCTTCGGTGCTGCTGAGGAATTTATCCTCGTCCCACATGAACAGTTCGGCCAACTCGGCGTTGTCCAGGTTATGCCGTGGCTTGAAGTCGCTTTCGCCGGACGGGCGGGCGAAGCGGTTCCATGGGCAGACGATCTGGCAGTCGTCGCAGCCGAACACCCTATTACCGATCAGCGGCCGCAAGTCTTCGGGGATCGCGCTTTTCAGTTCAATGGTCAGGTAAGAGATGCAGCGCCGGGCGTCCAGCACGTACGGGCCGACGAAGGCGTTGGTCGGGCAGATGTCCAGGCACGCCGTGCAGCGTCCGCAATGTTCGGTGCTGTGCGGCGGATCGACAGGCAGCGGCAGATCAACAAAGAGCTCGCTGAGAAAGAAGTAACTGCCAGCCTTGCGATTCAAGACCAGGGTGTTTTTGCCGATCCAGCCCAGGCCGGCCTTTTCCGCAATGGCCTTTTCCAGCACCGGCGCGCTGTCGACGAAGGCGCGGTAACCGAACGGCCCGATGACCGCCTGAATTTTTTCTGCCAGTTGTTGCACACGTTTACGGATCAATTTGTGGTAATCGCGGCCCAAGGCATAACGCGATACGTAGGCTTTTTCCGGTTGGGCCAGCAATTGCGCCATTTGGGTGTCGCCGGGCAGGTAGTCCATGCGCAGGGAAACCACGCGCAGCGTGCCGGGGACAAGCTCTTCGGGATGCGAGCGTTTGCTGCCGTGGGCGCCCATGTACTCCATTTCGCCGTGGTAGCCGGCCGCCAGCCAGCGCTCCAGGTGCTGTTCATGCTCAGCCAGGTCGAGGCCGCTGATGCCGACTTGCTGAAAGCCCAGCTCGCGGCCCCAGTCCTTGATGGATTGGGCGAGGGCGGGCAGGTCTGTGGTAATAGCGGGCATGAGGCGAGAGAAACCGGAGCTGAGGTGCGTATAATTCTGCCAGACATCGGAGCCCGAAGACGCATGCCGCACACTAAAGATGATTTACCCGACGCGCTGTACAGCGCCGCGCACGTGCGAGCCCTCGATGCGAACCTGATCGCGGCCGGCACGCCGGGCTTCGAATTGATGCAGCGCGCAGCGCGGGCGACTTGGCGCGCGTTGGTCCGTCAGTGGCCGTCGGCGAATGAATTGACGGTGGTCGCCGGTCATGGCAACAACGCCGGAGACGGCTATCTGGTGGCGGTATTGGCCCGGCGAGCCGGATGGCATGTGCGGGTGTTGGCGGCGGGTGATCCCCAACATTTGCAGGGCGATGCGGCATTGGCCCATGCCAAGGCCCTTTCTGAAGGCGTTGCCGTTCAGGGTTGGAGCGCGCAGTCCGAGTTGCGTGGAATTGTTCTGGACGCCTTACTGGGCACCGGTTTGACAGGCGAAGTGCGAGAACCTTACGCGAGCGTGATCAAAGCGATCAATGCCAGTGGCCTTCCGGTGGCGGCGGTGGATATCCCGTCGGGTTTGTCTGCCGATACAGGTCGCGTGCTTGGTTCGTCAGTTCGAGCTGATCTGACCGTGACCTTCATTGGTCTGAAGCTAGGGCTGTTCACGGGCGACGCTGCGGATGTGGTCGGCGAGTTGGTGTTCAACGATCTGCAAGCCTCCCCCGAGTCCTTTAACGGGGTCGACATTGATGCTCTCCGTCTGACGGCCGGTAACCTGCCGCGTCTGGCAGGCCGCGCGCCGACGTCTCATAAAGGTAAATTCGGCCACGTCTTGCTGATCGGCGGTGACCGTGGCTTCGGCGGCGCCATTCTGCTGAGTGCACAAAGTGCCCTGCGCAGCGGTGCGGGCATGGTGTCCGTGGCAACCCGCAGTGAACATGTGCCTGCGGCACTGGCGAGAATCCCCGAAGCCATGGTGCTGGGCACTTCCTCGGCCAATCAGTTGATGGAACTGCTGCAAAAGGTTTCCGTACTGGTGGTCGGCCCAGGCCTCGGGCAGGCTGCCTGGGGGCGCGGTCTTTTGTCGGCGGCGGCCAACGCACCGTTGCCGCAAGTCTGGGACGCCGATGCATTGAATTTGCTGGCTTCAAACCACGTCAGCTTGCCCAAGGACAGCGTAATCACGCCGCATCCGGGTGAAGCGGCGCGTTTGCTGGGGATATGCACTGCCGAGGTTCAGGCTGATCGCCCGGCTGCCGCTCACGCTTTGAGCAAAAAATATACAGCTGTCGTGGTGCTGAAAGGCGCCGGCAGCCTGATCGCCAGCCCCGATGGGCGGTTGTCGTTGTGTCATCAGGGCCATCCGGCCATGGCCACCGCCGGTTTGGGTGATGTGCTGGCCGGTCTGGTCGGCGCATTACTGGCCCAGGGCATGGACGCGTTCGACGCCGCCTGCCTGGCGGTCTGGTTGCACGCCAATGCCGGCGCGCAAGAAGGTAAATCGGGCCGTGGGCTGGCGGCCAGTGATCTGATCCCTGCCATTCGTCAGTTGTTGGAGGAGCAAACACCGTGTCTGAAGTAACCCTGTACCTGGCCGATGAAGAGGCGATGACCGCATTTGGCGCGCGCATCGCACAAACCACCCAAGGGCACGGTCTGATTTTTCTGGAAGGTGATCTGGGGGCAGGGAAAACCACGCTGTCGCGGGGCATCATCCGTGGCCTGGGGCATGTCGGGGCAGTGAAAAGTCCGACGTTCACCCTGGTCGAGCCCTACGAGATCGGCGACATCCGGGCCTTCCATTTCGACCTCTATCGACTGGTCGATCCGGAGGAGCTGGAGTTCCTCGGCATCCGCGATTACTTCGAGGACGACGCGTTGTGCCTGATCGAATGGCCCCAGAAGGGTGCAGGCTTTTTGCCAAAGCCCGACCTGACCATTACCATTAGCCCGCAAGACAGCGGGCGTTCGCTGAAAATTTTGTCCCAAGGCTCGCGCGGCGAGTCCTGGTGTGCCGCTTTGGCATTGGAAACCAATTAAATGATGGGGTCAGGTATGCGCTTTCGCGCGATGGTAGCTGCCGTAGGAATGTTGTTTTTGGCGGTGACCGTCGACGCTGTGGCCGAGACTAAGGTCAACAGCGTTCGCCTGTGGCGGGCGCCGGACAACACACGGTTGGTGTTCGACTTGACCGGGCCGGTGCAACACAGTGTTTTCACCCTGACCTCCCCGGATCGGCTGGTGATCGACATCAATGGCGCCACCCTTGGCGCGCCGCTGAACGTCAACAGCGCCAATACCCCGATCACCGCCATGCGCTCGGCTCAACGCACGCCGACCGACCTGCGGGTGGTCATCGACCTGAAAAAAGCCGTCACACCAAAAAGTTTTACCCTGGCGCCAAACGCCCAATATGGCAATCGCCTGGTGGTCGACTTGTTCGATAACGCCGCCGATGCCGCGCCGATACCGCCGCCGACCAACGTCGCGACGGTGGCCCCGGTGCCGGTGACTCCGGTCGAACCCGCCGTTAAGCTGCCGCCTGCGCCTGCCGGCAAGCGCGACATCATCGTGGTGATCGACGCCGGCCACGGCGGCGAAGACCCGGGTGCCTCCGGCTCTCGCGGTCAGCGTGAAAAAGACGTGGTGCTGGCCATCGCCCGCGAACTGCAACGCCAGGTCAACGGCATGAAAGGCTTCCGCGCCGAACTGACCCGCACCGGCGACTACTTCATTCCGTTGCGCGGCCGTACCGAAATCGCCCGCAAGAAGGGCGCCGACCTGTTCGTCTCGATCCACGCCGATGCCGCGCCTTCGGCGGCTGCGTTCGGTGCGTCGGTGTTTGCCCTGTCTGATCGCGGCGCTACATCGGAGACGGCGCGTTGGCTGGCCGATAGCGAAAACCGCTCCGACTTGATCGGCGGTGCCGGCAACGTCAGCCTCGACGACAAGGACCGCATGCTCGCGGGCGTGCTCCTCGACTTGTCGATGACTGCGTCCCTCACGTCCAGCCTGAACGTTGGCCAGAAAGTCTTGAGCAACATCGGTCGCGTCACGCCGCTGCACAAACAGCGCGTGGAGCAGGCCGGGTTCATGGTGCTGAAGTCGCCGGACATCCCGTCGATCCTGGTGGAAACCGGGTTCATCTCCAACGCCAACGAAGCCTCCAAACTGGCCGCAGCGAACCACCAGCAAGCGCTGGCGCGTTCGATCAGCAGCGGCGTGCGCCAGTTCTTCCAGCAGAACCCGCCACCGGGCACCTACATTGCCTGGCTGCGTGATTCCGGCAAGATCGCCCAGGGTCCACGTGACCATCGGGTGAATCCGGGCGAGACGCTGGCGATGATTGCCGTGCGTTATCAAGTGTCTCCGGCCACCTTGCGCAGCGCCAATAACCTGAAAAGTGACGAGCTGAAGATCGGTCAGACCCTGACCATTCCCGGCACAGAACTGGCGTCCAAAGAATGAACCAGGTGGTGACCCATACGGCTCGCATCGAGCTGCTCAGCCCGCGACTGGCGAACCAGATTGCTGCCGGTGAGGTGGTTGAGCGTCCGGCTTCGGTGATCAAGGAATTGCTGGAGAACAGCCTCGACTCGGGCGCCAAGCGTATTGATGTCGATGTGGAGCAGGGCGGCGTCAAGCTGCTGCGGGTGCGCGATGACGGCAGCGGCATTTCTGCCGATGACCTGCCGCTGGCCCTGGCGCGACACGCTACCAGCAAGATCCGCAACCTCGAAGACCTTGAACAGGTGATGAGCCTCGGGTTTCGCGGTGAAGCCCTCGCCTCGATCAGCTCCGTGGCGCGTCTGACCCTGACGTCCCGCACCAAGGATGCGGATCAGGCCTGGCAGGTCGAAACCGAAGGCCGGGACATGGCGCCTCGCGTCCAGCCCGCGGCCCATCCGGTCGGCACCTCGGTGGAAGTGCGCGACCTGTTCTTCAACACCCCGGCGCGGCGCAAATTCCTCAAGACCGAAAAAACCGAATTCGATCACCTGCAAGAAGTGATCAAGCGTCTGGCGCTGGCACGTTTCGACGTGGCGTTCCATTTGCGCCACAACGGCAAGACCATCCTCAGCCTGCACGAAGCCCATGACGACGCGGCCCGCGCCCGGCGAGTGGCGGCCATCTGCGGTTCGGGTTTCCTCGAGCAGGCCATGCCGATCGAAATCGAGCGCAATGGCCTGCACTTGTGGGGATGGGTCGGGTTGCCGACGTTTAACCGCAGCCAGGCGGACTTGCAGTATTTCTTTGTGAACGGCCGTGCCGTGCGCGACAAACTGGTGGCCCACGCGGTGCGCCAGGCGTATCGCGACGTGCTGTTCAATGGTCGGCACCCGACGTTCGTGCTGTTTTTCGAAGTCGATCCGGCCGGTGTCGACGTCAACGTGCACCCGACCAAGCACGAAGTGCGCTTCCGTGACGGGCGCATGGTTCACGATTTCCTCTACGGCACCTTGCACCGTGCCTTGGGCGATGTCCGTCCGGATGATCACCTGGCTGCACCGGTGGCGACGGCGATCGTTCGACCGAGCGGTATCGATGCGGGCGAGTTCGGTCCGCAGGGTGAAATGCGTCTGGCGGCCAACGCGTTGCTGGAGCAGCCGCAGGCGCAACCTTCGTTCAATACGCCGGCAGGCTCAGGCGCAGGCGCCGGTTATCAGTATCAATACACGCCGCGTCCTCAGTCCGGCGTACCGGCGGCTGAGGCTCAGGCGGCGTACAAGGAGTTTTTTGCGCCGCTGCCAGAAGCCAACGCTGCTGCACTTCCAGCCGGACAGGACGATATTCCACCACTGGGCTACGCCTTGGCGCAGCTCAAAGGGATCTACATTCTCTCGGAAAACGCCCAAGGGCTGGTGCTGGTGGACATGCACGCCGCCCACGAACGGATCATGTACGAGCGCCTGAAAATCGCCATGGCCAGCGAAGGCCTGAGCGGCCAACCGCTGTTGGTGCCGGAATCGTTGGCGGTGAGCGAGCGCGAAGGCGATTGCGCGGAGGAAAACGTCGCGTGGTTCCAGCGTCTGGGCTTTGAGTTGCAGCGACTCGGCCCGGAAACACTGGCGATCCGGCAGATTCCGGCCTTGCTCAAGCAAGCCGAAGCCAATCGCTTGGTGAGTGATGTGCTGGCGGACCTGATGGAATACGGCACCAGTGACCGCATCCAGGCGCACCTGAACGAATTGCTCGGCACCATGGCCTGCCACGGCGCGATTCGGGCGAACCGGCGTCTGGCGCTGCCGGAAATGAACGGTCTGCTGCGTGACATGGAAAACACCGAGCGCAGCGGTCAATGCAACCATGGCCGACCGACCTGGACCCAACTGGGCCTGGACGATCTGGACAAACTGTTCCTGCGCGGTCGTTGATGAGCCAGCTCCCACCTGCGATTTTCCTGATGGGCCCGACCGCAGCGGGCAAGACTGATCTGGCGATCGAGCTGACCAAGGTCCTGCCGTGCGAGCTGATCAGTGTCGATTCGGCACTGGTCTATCGCGGCATGGACATCGGCACCGCCAAGCCTTCGAAAGAGATTCTGGCCGAATTTCCGCACCGGTTGATCGATATTCTCGACCCGGCGGAGAGCTATTCGGCGGCGGATTTTCGTCGTGATGCGCTTGAGGCGATGGCCGAGATCACTTCTCGGGGCAAAATTCCGCTGCTTGTAGGCGGCACGATGCTCTACTACAAGGCTTTGGTCGAAGGACTGGCGGAAATGCCGGCGGCCGATCCCGAGGTTCGCGCGCAGATCGAAGAAGAGGCTGCACGCCTTGGCTGGCAAGCCCTGCACGAACAATTGGCGCTCGTTGATCCAGTATCGGCGGCGCGAATTCATCCGAACGATCCCCAGCGACTCAGTCGAGCACTGGAAGTTTATCGCGTCAGCGGTCAGAGCATGACCGAGCTGCGACTGAGACAAAGTGCGCAAAGTACTGAAGCAGCCGCTTCGGGACTGCAACAATTGCCCTATACTGTCGCGAACTTGGCCATTGCTCCGGCAAATCGCCAGGTACTGCACGAGCGAATTAAACAAAGATTCACAGTTATGTTGGAACAGGGATTCATTGACGAGGTCGTAGCCCTGCGTAAGCGCAGTGACCTGCATTCAGGGTTGCCGTCGATACGTGCGGTAGGCTACCGACAAGTCTGGGACTACCTGGATGGCAAGCTGACACAAGCCGAGATGCAGGAGCGTGGAATCATTGCCACGCGCCAATTGGCAAAACGTCAGTTCACCTGGCTGCGCAGTTGGGCTGATTTACACTGGCTGGACAGCTTGGATTGCGACAATCTGCCGCGCGCCTTGAAATACCTTGGGACCATCTCCATATTGAGCTGAGTCCTTGCAATTGCCGTCTATCCTTGGGGGTGTGACGGCCACAAGCCATCTGTTTACCTATTTTTTATATTGAATCCTTAAAGGAGTGCGGCACATGTCAAAAGGGCATTCGCTACAAGACCCTTACTTGAATACTTTACGTAAAGAGAAAGTTGGGGTGTCCATCTACCTGGTCAACGGGATCAAACTGCAAGGCACGATCGAGTCTTTCGACCAGTTCGTTATCCTGCTGAAAAACACCGTCAGCCAGATGGTTTACAAACACGCTATCTCTACAGTGGTGCCGGTTCGTCCAATTCGTCTGCCTAGCGCAACCGAATCCGAAGCAGGTGACGCTGAGCCAGGTAACGCCTGATAGGAGTCTCCTTTGTTCTTTGAGCGCCACGGTGGTGGTGAGCGAGTGATCCTCGTTCACTTGGATGGACAGGACCCTGAGGCGCGCGAAGATCCGCAGGAGTTTCAGGAATTGGCTAATTCGGCCGGCGCCGAGACCGTTGCGTTTTTTAACGTGCCGCGTCATCGGCCAACCGCCAAATTCCTGATCGGTAGCGGCAAGGTCGAGGAACTGCGCGACCTGGTCCATGCCGAAAAGGCCGATCTGGTGATCTTCAATCACATCCTCACGCCCAGTCAGGAACGTAACCTCGAACGTGTTTTCGAGTGTCGCGTGATCGACCGCACCGGTCTGATTCTCGATATTTTCGCCCAGCGCGCCCGTACCCATGAAGGCAAGCTCCAGGTCGAACTGGCCCAGCTTGACCACATGAGCACCCGGCTGGTTCGTGGCTGGACTCACCTTGAGCGTCAAGGTGGCGGTATCGGCATGCGTGGCCCGGGTGAAACCCAGCTGGAAACCGACCGCCGCTTGCTGCGGGTTCGCCTGCGACAGATCAAAGGTCGGCTGGAAAAAGTGCGCAGCCAGCGCGAACAGTCGCGACGTGGCCGTATGCGTGCGGATATCCCTACCGTGTCTTTGGTGGGGTATACCAACGCCGGTAAATCCACGCTCTTCAATAACGTGACGAAATCCGACGTTTACGCGGCTGACCAGCTGTTTGCCACGCTCGACCCGACCTTGCGCCGTCTGGAACTGGACGACCTGGGGCCGATTGTCCTGGCCGACACGGTGGGCTTCATTCGCCACTTGCCCCACAAGCTGGTCGAGGCATTTCGGTCTACCCTCGAAGAGTCGAGCAACTCCGATCTGTTGTTGCATGTGATTGATGCGGCCGAACCAGATCGGATGTTGCAGATCGAGCAGGTGATGGTGGTGCTGGGCGAGATTGGTGCCCAGGACTTGCCGATCCTCGAGGTCTATAACAAACTCGATTTGCTTGAAGGCGTTGAGCCACAAATCCAGCGCGACGAAAACGGCAAGCCTCAACGGGTTTGGCTGTCGGCGCGTGATGGCAGTGGTCTGGAATTGCTTGAGCAAGCCATTGCCGAGTTGCTGGGCAGTGAGTTGTTTATCGGTACCTTGCGCTTGCCTCAGCGTTTTGCGCGACTGCGTGCACAGTTTTTCGAGCTGGGCGCGGTTCAGAAAGAAGAACACGACGAAGAAGGTGTCAGCTTGCTGGCCGTTAGATTGCCGCGCTCAGAGCTCAATCGACTGGTCAGCCGTGAAGGCGTTGTGCCGACGGAGTTTATCGAGCAACACACTTTGCAATAAAAGCCTGAGAAAGCGGTTGTGCCGCGGTGACAGGCATTCTGTAGCATTGGTCGGCGCGCCGTGGGTGCGTCTTTGCTTTATCAGATGGAGAGCGCTATGGCTTGGAATGAGCCGGGTGGCAACTCGAATAATCAGGATCCTTGGGGTGGCAAGCGCCGCAATAACGGCGACCGCAAGGGGCCACCGGATCTCGACGAGGCCTTCCGAAAGCTGCAGGAAAGCCTGAATGGGTTGTTCGGTGGTGGTAAGAAACGTGGTGATGACGGTGGTGGATCGGGCAAGAGTGGCGGCTTCGGCGGCCTGCTCGGCATCGGCCTGGTCGTGTTGGCGGCCGTGTGGCTGTACAGCGCGGTCTATGTAGTCGACGAGCAGGAGCAAGCTGTGGTGCTGCGCTTCGGCAAGTACTACGAAACCGTCGGCCCGGGCCTGAACATCTATTTCCCGCCGATCGATCGAAAGTACCTGGAAAACGTCACGCGTGAGCGTGCGTACACCAAGCAGGGTCAAATGCTCACTGAGGACGAGAACATCGTCGAAGTGCCGCTGACCGTGCAGTACAAGATCAGCAACCTGCAGGACTTCGTGCTGAGCGTCGATCAGCCGGAAATCAGCCTGCAACACGCGACTGAAAGTGCCTTGCGCCATGTGGTGGGTTCCACCGCGATGGACCAGGTGCTGACCGAAGGTCGTGAATTGATGGCCAGCGAAATCAAGGAGCGTCTGCAACGCTTCATGGATACGTATCGCACCGGCATCACCGTCACTCAGGTCAACGTACAGAACGCAGCTGCGCCGCGCGAAGTTCAGGAAGCCTTCGATGACGTGATTCGTGCCCGTGAAGACGAGCAGCGTTCGCGCAACCAGGCTGAAACCTACGCCAACGGTGTCGTGCCGGAAGCCCGTGGCCAGGCCCAGCGTATCCTTGAAGATGCCAATGGTTACCGCGACGAAACGGTATCGCGCGCCAAGGGTGAGGCCGATCGTTTCACCAAGCTGGTGAGCGAGTATCGCAAGGCACCTGAAGTCACCCGCGAGCGTCTGTATCTGGACACGATGCAGGAAGTCTTCAGCAATACCAGCAAGGTGCTCGTGACCGGCAACAAGAATGGCCAGAGCAATCTGCTGTACTTGCCGCTGGACAAGATGGTCGAAAGTGGTCGCAGCACCAGCGCTCCGGTGACCGGTGCGGCAGCCACCAGCAATGAAGCGAATGCGCGTGCGGCAGCTGATCTGCAGCAACAGCCATCTCGTACCAGGGAGAGTCGCTGATGAGCAATAAATCGCTGATCGCCCTTATTGTCGGCGTCGTCGTGGCCATCGCTGCCTGGAACTGCTTCTACATCGTGGCTCAGACCGAGCGTGCGGTGTTGCTGCAGTTCGGTCGCGTGGTTCAGGCCGATGTTCAGCCGGGCCTGCATGTGAAAGTGCCTTACGTTAACCAGGTGCGCAAGTTCGACGCCCGCCTGATGACACTGGATGCGCCAACACAGCGCTTCCTGACGCTGGAAAAGAAGGCCGTCATGGTCGATGCCTACGCCAAGTGGCGCGTGAAAGATGCCGAGCGCTTCTACACCGCAACTTCCGGTCTGAAGCAGATTGCCGATGAGCGTCTTTCCCGTCGTCTGGAATCGGGTCTACGTGACCAATTCGGTAAGCGCACGCTGCACGAGGTGGTTTCTGGTGAACGTGACGCGTTGATGTCCGATATCACTGCTTCGTTAAACTCGATGGCGGAAAAAGAGCTGGGCATCGAAGTTGTCGATGTCCGGGTCAAGGCCATCGATCTGCCGAAGGAAGTGAACCGCAGTGTGTTCGAGCGTATGAGCTCCGAGCGTGAGCGTGAAGCTCGCGAGCACCGCGCCAAGGGTAACGAGCTGGCGGAAGGCATCCGTGCCGACGCCGATCGTCAACGCCGCGTGCTGCTGGCTGAAGCCTATCGTGAATCTGAAGAGGTTCGCGGTGACGGTGATGCCCAGGCTGCTGCGATCTACTCCAAGGCCTACGGCCAGGACCAGGAGTTCTACGGTTTCTACCGTAGCCTGCGCGCCTACCGTGAAAGCTTCGCGAACAAATCCGACGTCATGGTCCTGGACCCAAGCAGCGACTTCTTCCGTTACCTGGAAAAAGCCAAGCCTTGATACGGCGTTGACCTGAATCATCCCCCGCCTGGCGGCTAAAGCCTCGGGCGGGGTGATCCTTTGGGAAAACGTGTGTATGATGCGGCAGCCGGGAAATTCCCGGCTTTTTTGCGTCTGCACGTTTGATTGCTGTTTTTAAGCGGGCGCCCGAGTTGAATGACTCGACAGGTTTTTCGAGGAAGGTGGTTGGCGAAGCCGGTTTCAGGCTTTTCGCCACGTTGTTTATGCGCGTGGTTTGCACATGAGCCGATCATTTTCTGCTTCACTCAAGGCTCGCCCAACGGCTGGCCGCCCGGATCATAGGGGAATGGCGTAATGGCAACGGTAGACCGCTGGCTGCTGCCAGATGGCATCGAAGAAGTACTGCCACCAGAGGCGGCGCGCATTGAAGTCGCGCGTCGTCAGGTGTTGGATCTGTTCCAGAGCTGGGGTTACGAGTTTGTCGTGACTCCCCATATCGAGTACCTGGAATCCCTGCTGACCGGCGCGGGCTCGGACCTCGATCTGCGTACCTTCAAGGTCATCGACCCGCAATCGGGCCGGCAGATGGGTTTCCGTGCTGACATCACGCCGCAAGTGGCGCGCATTGACGCGCACACCCTGCGTCGCGAAGGCCCGAGCCGCCTGTGCTATGCCGGCAGCGTGCTGCATGCCCAGCCGCGCGCCCTGTCGTCCTCACGCAGCCCGATCCAGCTGGGCGCCGAGTTGTACGGCGATGCCAGTCCGAGCAGCGACGTGGAAGTCATCAGCCTGATGCTGGCCATGCTGCAACTGGCCGATGTGCCGGATGTGCACATGGACCTCGGTCATGTCGGCATCTACCGCGGCCTGGCCCGTGCGGCCGGTTTGTCCGGTGAAGTTGAACAACAGTTATTCGATGCGTTGCAACGCAAGGCAATCGACGAGGTCATTACCTTGACCGAAGGCTTGCCTGCCGATCTGTCGGGCATGCTGCGCGCGTTGGTCGATTTGTGTGGCGGTCGTGAAGTATTGACCGCTGCCCGCGAGCGTCTGGCGAATGCGCCGGCGCCGGTTCTGGCGGCGCTGGACGATTTGCTGGCGATTGCCGAGCGTCTGTCAACGCGTTTCCCGGAATTACCGCTTTACTTCGACCTGGGCGAGTTGCGCGGCTACCACTACCACACCGGTGTCGTGTTTGCGGTGTTCGTGCCGGGTGTTGGCCAGTCCATTGCCCAGGGCGGTCGTTACGACGACATCGGCGCCGACTTCGGTCGCGCTCGTCCGGCAACCGGCTTCTCCACCGATTTGAAAACCCTGGTGACCCTGGGGCGTGCTGAGATCGAGCTACCGTCTGGCGGTATCTGGATGCCTGACAGTACGGATGCGGCACTCTGGCAGCAGGTTTGCCAGTTGCGCAGTGAGGGTCAGCGTGTCGTTCAGGCATTGCCTGGGCAACCTTTGGCCGCCGCCCGTGAAGCGGACTGCGACCGGCAATTGATCCAGCAGAACGGGCTTTGGCAAGTATCGCCACTGGCTTCTTGAGTTTTCCTGCCGGCCGCGGCCGGCACCAAGTTTGCGCGAATGAGGACAAGTGTTATGGGTAAGAATGTCGTAGTCCTGGGCACCCAATGGGGTGATGAGGGCAAAGGCAAGATCGTTGATCTGCTGACCGAACATGCTGCCGCCGTAGTGCGCTACCAGGGTGGCCACAACGCTGGTCACACCCTGGTGATCGATGGCGAAAAAACCGTTTTGCACCTGATCCCGTCGGGCGTGCTGCGCGAAGGCGTGCAGTGCCTGATCGGCAACGGCGTGGTGGTTGCACCCGACGCTCTGCTGCGGGAAATCATCAAGCTGGAAGAGAAAGGCGTACCGGTGCGTGAGCGCCTGCGTATCAGCCCGTCCTGCCCGCTGATCCTGTCCTACCACGTAGCGCTGGACCAGGCCCGTGAAAAGGCCCGTGGCGAGCTGAAGATCGGTACCACCGGTCGCGGCATCGGCCCGGCGTACGAAGACAAGGTTGCACGTCGTGGCCTGCGCATCGGTGACCTGTTCCACCGTGAGCGTTTCGCCGCCAAGCTGGGCGAGTTGCTGGACTACCACAACTTCGTCCTGGTCAATTACTACAAAGAACCTGCGATCGACTTCCAGAAGACTCTCGACGAGTGCATGGAATACGCCGAGCTGCTCAAGCCGATGATGCTCGACGTCACCGCCGAGCTGCACGAGCTGCGTCGCGCTGGCAAAGACATCATGTTCGAAGGCGCCCAGGGCTCCCTGCTGGACATCGATCACGGGACCTACCCGTACGTCACCAGCTCCAACACCACCGCGGGCGGCATTGCCACCGGTTCGGGTTTCGGTCCGATGTACCTGGATTACATCCTGGGTATCACCAAGGCCTACACCACTCGCGTCGGTTCGGGTCCGTTCCCGACTGAGCTGTTCGACGACGTTGGTGCATTCCTGGCCAAGCGTGGCCACGAGTTCGGCGCTACCACTGGCCGTGCCCGTCGTTGCGGCTGGTTCGATGCCGTCATCCTGCGTCGCGCTATCGACGTCAACAGCATCTCGGGCCTGTGCCTGACCAAGCTGGACGTGCTGGACGGTCTGGAAACCATCAACATCTGCGTTGGCTACAAGAACCAGGATGGTGCAGTGATTGACGCACCGACTGACGCCGACAGCTACATCGGCCTGGAGCCGGTGTACGAAGAGATGCCAGGCTGGACCGAATCCACCGTCGGCGCCAAGACGCTGGAAGAGCTGCCGCAAGCTGCTCGCAACTACATCAAGCGCGTTGAAGAGTTGGTCGGTGCGCCGATTGACATTATTTCGACGGGCCCGGATCGCAACGAAACCATCGTTTTGCGTCATCCGTTCGCTTAATAAGTCGTTGATGTAAAAAGCAAAGGGTCCTTGATTGGACCCTTTGTCGTTTCTGTCTGCCGGACGGCATGACCTTTGCTGTGATGTTGAATAAAAGCATCGCTTCCAGTGCGCCATCAATTTAATGGCGCCAAAGCAGAGGGATTCCAAGTGTCGGCCGTTCTCTCATTGTTACAAAGCCGTTTGTTGCGGCCTGTGTTCGTTACCCTTGGTATCGCCCTTTTGGTGCAGGTGCTGGTGGCTGTTGCCCTGACTCGGAGCACGGTGACTGCGCTTGAAGCCGATTTGGCTGCTCGCCTGGGTGCTGACAGTCAAAAGCTGTCTGGCGAACTTGAGCAGGCAGGGCGTGAAGTCACGTCGAGCCTGGACAATCTGTCCACCAGTACCCGCCAGCGACTCACCGCTGGCCTTTCTACGCGATTGAAAGACGAGCAGATGCAATTGCGTGCGACGTTGGAGAAGGATCTCAAGGATTCGGCCAACGACATGGCGCAACTGCTGGCGTCGGTCGCCCCGCGTGCCATGTGGGACAGCGACGTTCCAACCCTGTCCGAATTCGCCCGTCGGGCCCAGCGCAATCCCAACGTGTTGTTCGTGGTGTATGACGACGCGACGGGTCAGCACCTGACTCGCTACCTCAATCGCGAAAACCCGATCAACAAGGCGCTCCTCGAGAAAGGCCAGGGCGAGCGTGCGCTGGACAAAGTGCTGGATGCGGCGAAGAACGATCCGTCGGTCTACTACCTCGAAGCCTCGATCAACCCCAACGGCGTGGAAATTGGCAAAGTCTTGATGGGCGTCTCGACCGCCTCGGTGGAAACCGATCTCGCGGCCCTGGATAAACGGTTTGCGGCGCTGATCGCCAGCGGTGATCAGCTGGTCGGCGACAGCCTCAAAGGCGCGGCTGCCGACAGTGCCACCGCAATGCGTGCTCGTCTGACGTCCGCGCAGGCCACGGCTTCTGAAATGAAAGCCAATACCACCAGCACCGTGCAGGAAGCGGCGTCGACGTTGCGCTGGCGCATCGGGATGTTCCTGGCGCTGGTCGGTTGCGGTGTGCTGCTGTTGCTCGCTGTTGTGCTGGGCCGTCGAGTGGTCAATCGCTTGAAGATGCTCATCGCTGCAATGGATGATCTGGCTGCGGGCGAGGGCGACCTGACCAAGCGTGTGCAGATCAACAGCAAGGACGAAATCGGCGACATGGCCGCGGCGGTCAATCGCTTTGTGGATAAGTTGCAGCCGATCGTGCGCGAAGCGGGTGATGTGGCCCAGCGCACTGGCGTGGAAATCGGCGCCATGACCCTGCGCAATGCCGGTGCCGATGCGGCGGCGGGCATGCAGCGCGATGAAGTGGCCGAGAGCCTGCGCGCGTTGTCGCAGATGGCGGATGAAGCGCAGTCAGAAAGCCATGCCATGCAGGCCGCCTTGCAGCAGGTGGTGGACATTCGTTCGGCCACCGATGAGAACACCCGGACCTCGGCGAAAGTCGGCAGCCTGATCGAGGCGTTGGCCGGGCAGGTCGATACCGGATCGAAAGTCATCGAGCGGCTGGCGCAGCAAAGTGAACAGATTGAAGTGGTACTGACAGTGATCCACGGGATCGCCGAACAAACCAACCTGCTGGCACTGAACGCCGCCATCGAAGCGGCGCGTGCCGGCGAAACCGGTCGCGGCTTTGCGGTGGTGGCGGACGAAGTCCGGGCGCTGGCGAGCAAGACCCAGAGTTCGACCGGCGACATCCAGGCGCACATCGTGGCCTTGCAGCAAGGTGCGCGAGAAGCGGTGGCTGCGATTGGTCAGGCCGGGCGTCAGGCCAATGAAGGCTTGCTGGTGTTGCGTGACAGTGCGCGGTTGCAGCAATCGGTGCAGGCGTCGGTCGAGCAGGTGCATGCGGCGATTGGTCTGGCGACGCAGGCAGCAGCGCATCAGGCGCAAGGCGCGCAGGCGGTGCGCGGTCGGGTTGAGACCATTCATGCGCAGGCCGAGAAAGCGGCTCAGGCGGTGGTAGAGACCACGGCCAGCGGCAAGGTGCTGGATGGGTTGGCAGCGCAGTTGAAGGCTAGCCTGGGGCAGTTCAGGGCGTAAGACTTGTGTTGGTTGAGCTGACGTCATCGCGAGCAGGCTCGCTCTCACAGGATTGTGGGTGGGCACAGAATTTGTGACCACCTCAGATCAAATGTGGGAGTGAGCCTGCTCGCGATGGCGGTCTTAACGGCTCAAATACATCCGTGTCGTCAGTAAATAAACCGGCAACCCCGACACCAGAATCAACAACGCTGCATAGGGCGCCGCCGCCGCAAACTCCACGTTCGCGGTATGCGCCCAAACCTCCGTTGCCAACGTGTTGAGTCCGGTCGGACTCAACAACAGCGTCGCCGTCAGTTCCTTCATCGCATCCAGAAACACCAGCGCGAACGCTGCACCCAGCGCCGGGAAGATGATCGGCAGCGTCACTCGACAAAACGCACTGAACGACGACGCCCCGAGCGTGCGTGCAGCCTCTTCCAGTTGCGGTGCCGCCTTGTTCAGTGCTGTGCGAATCGGCGCTTGGGCCAATGGCAAAAACAGCAACGCATAAGCGATCAACAGCAACGCCGAAGTCTGGTAAAGCGCAGGCACGTAGTGCAGGGCGAAATACACCAGCGTCAGCGCAATCACCAGGCCTGGCAGCGCGTGCAGCAGATACGGCAAGCGCTCGGCCCAGATCGCCAGTCGGCCTTTATGGCGCACCACCAGCAAACCCACCGGCACCGCCAAAACCAGGCATAGCGCAGCGCCGCCCAGGGACAACGCCAAGGAAGACAGCAGTGCTTCGCTGATCGCCGCCATCGGAAATGCCGCCGAAGAACCTACTGCCAGCCAGTACGCCAACATCCCCAGCGGAATGCCGCTGCCGATGAGCGCCAGTGCCAGACAGTAAACCTGTCCGGCGACCGTCCAAGGCCCCAGTCGAACCTGCTCCGCACGCCGCGCGGCACCCTGGCCGGTGCGCACATGCCGACCTTTGCCGCGTACTCGCAGCTCAAGCCACAACAACACCAGGCACAGCGCCAGAAGCACCGCCGACAGCATCGCCGCATTGGCGTTGCTGAATTCCAGTTCGAATTGCTGATAGATCGCGGTGGTGAAGGTTTGCAAGCCGATGATCGACAGGGCACCGAATTCAACCAGCATGTGCAGGGCGATCAGCAGCGAGCCGGCCAACAATGAAGGCCAGAGCAGCGGCAGGGTGACTCTGAAAAACACACCCCAGCGATTCTGCCCAAGGGTCCGTGCGGACTCCTCCAGGGATGGATCAAGATTGCGCAGGGTTGCCGCGACCGGCAGGAATATCAGTGGATACTTGGACAGGGTCATCACCAGGATCGCCCCACCCAAGCCTTCGAAATGCGCGCTCAGGGACACCCAGGTAAAACTGCTGACGAACGCGGGCACGGCGAACGGCAAACACAGAATTACGCCCCACAAACGCCGGCCCGGCAGATTGCTGCGCTCCAGCAGCCAGGCAAGGGATAGGCCGATCACGCCGCACGCAACGGTCACGCCGATCATCAGCGCCAGCGTATTGCGCAGCAGCCCGAACACATAAGGCCGCCACAGCAGGTGCAGTGCCTCGGCCCAGCCGGCTTGCCAGGTCTTGATCCCGACATACGCCAGCGGCAAAAGGCTGAGCACCACCAGCAGCAACACCGGCAGCAGCAGCCAGATAGACGGGCGCTTGCGCCGTGGTACGTAACCCCCGCGCGAGGCGGGGGCGGATAACGATGCGCTCATCAGTTCAAGCCAACGTCACGTTCCAGGTCCAGGGCTTCTTCGGCATTGCCGAGGTCGGCCGGGGTGACTTTCGGCGCTTGCAGTTCGCTGAACGGCTTGAGGCCGCGATCCGATTCCATGCCTTTGTGCAGTGGGTATTCGGCGGTGGTCTGAGTGATCACGCGCTGACCTTCTTCGCTGGCCATGTAAGCGAGGAATTGCTGGGCTTCTTTTGGATGTTTGCTGGATTTCAGCACGGCGGCGCTGGAAACAGTGATCAGCCCGCCGACGTCGCCGCCGGTGAAGTAATGCAGTTTCGAATCGAGCTGGCCTTTTTCCCGCTGCAAGGCGAACCAGTAGTAGTTGTTCACCAAGACAGTGGCGACTTCGCCATTTTCCACTGCTTTCAGCGCAACCATGTTGTTGCTGTAAGTCTTGCCGAATGCGCGCAGGCCAGTCAGCCATTCTTCAGCCGCGTCCATGCCATGCACTTTGATGATAGCCACGGCCTGTTCCTGGAACGCGCCGCTGGTAGGCACAAAGCCGACCTTTCCTTGCCATTTCGGGTCGGAGAATTCCATCACCGATTTCGGCAGATCTTTTTCATCGATCAGTTTCGGGTTGAACGCGACCACGCGAACCCGGGCGGTGATGCCGATCCAGGTGTCATTGCCGGCAACGTAGTCTTTCGGCAGGACGGCGAGGGTGGCGGCGTCGGTCTGGGCCAGCAGGCCTTGTTCGCCGAGTTTGTTGAGAGGTGGCGATTCTTCGGTGTAGATCACATCGGCAGGGGAGCGATCGCCTTCTTCGACGACCTGGCTGGCGAGCTGGTTACTGCTGCCTTTGCGCACGTTGACGTGAATGCCTGTCTTGGCTTCGAAGGCTTTGGCGATGGCGTCGCCGACTTCCTTGTGTTGGCCGTTGTAGAGGGTCAGGGAAACTGGATCAGCAGCCTGGGTGAGGGGAGTGGCGAGTGCCAGGCCGAGCAGGGTAAAGGTCAGGCCTCGGCGCAGGGTATTTCGAAACATCATTCGCAGGGTTCCTCACTGTCGCATTGCAAAAACTTGAAACAATGATAAACGATATTGTTTCTCAAGTGCGCCTTGCGGGGCGCTGAGGGTTTTGCTAGAGGGGGTGCGAACTCTGTGGCGAGGGAGCTTGCTCCCGTTCGGCTGCAAAGCAGTCGCAGGTCTGACAAGGTGTTGCCGGGAAGAGTGAAGAGGGCTGCTTCGCACCCCAGCGGGAGCAAGCTCCCTCGCCACAGGAGAAGTAATGGCTTGAGGTCTTGAAAGCCAGAAACGCAAAAACCCGCTTTCGCGGGTTTTTGTGAAATTCAAGATCGTGACCTTGAATTTGAATTGGTGCCCAGAAGAAGACTCGAACTTCCACGACCTTGCGGTCACCAGCACCTGAAGCTGGCGTGTCTACCAATTTCACCATCTGGGCATAATCTTCAGCGTCTCCGCTGTTGATGTGGCGCACTATACGGAGCGAGTTTTGATCTGTAAACCCCTGATTTAGATTTAATAAATCAGATGCTCGGAATGCAAAAAACCCGCTTTCGCGGGTTTTTGTGTGAGCCTTGAAATTGATCTAATCTCAAGCTCGAAATTGGTGCCCAGAAGAAGACTCGAACTTCCACGACCTTGCGGTCACCAGCACCTGAAGCTGGCGTGTCTACCAATTTCACCATCTGGGCAGTATCGGCAACGCTAGTGCGTCGTCGATGGCGCGCACTATACGGAGCGTCTTTTTAACTGTAAACCCCTGGCATCAAAAAAACCTGGGAAATTTTACCAGCGGCATTTAAATCAGCTTTGCGCTGTCGATATAAGGCTTCAGATAGGCTGTCATAGCCTGAAATTTCCCGTTTCATTACGCCTATGCCAAACTAACCCGCATATAGACAAGGTGAAAACTCTCTAATGGCCGATTGGCAGTCCCTCGATCCCGAGGCCGCTCGTGAAGCGGAAAAATATGAAAACCCTATTCCTAGCCGCGAACTGATCCTTCAGCATCTTGCTGATCGGGGTTCGCCTGCTAACCGCGAGCAGTTGGTGGAAGAGTTTGGTCTGACCACAGAAGACCAGATCGAAGCCCTGCGTCGCCGCCTGCGCGCCATGGAGCGCGATGCCCAGCTTATTTACACGCGTCGCGGCACGTATGCGCCGGTGGACAAGCTCGACCTGATCCTCGGCCGCATCAGTGGTCACCGTGACGGCTTCGGCTTCCTGGTCCCGGACGACGGCAGCGACGACCTGTTCATGAGCCCGGCGCAAATGCGTCTGGTGTTCGATGGTGACCGTGCCCTGGCGCGTGTTTCCGGCCTCGACCGTCGCGGTCGCCGCGAAGGCATGATCGTCGAAGTGGTGTCCCGTGCCCACGAGACCATCGTCGGCCGTTACTTCGAAGAGGGCGGTATCGGCTTCGTGGTAGCAGACAATCCGAAGATCCAGCAAGAAGTGCTGGTCACCCCGGGTCGCAACGCCAACGCGCAGATCGGTCAATTCGTCGAAGTGAAGATCACTCACTGGCCGACGCCACGCTTCCAGCCGCAAGGCGACGTGGTCGAAGTCGTGGGCAACTACATGGCGCCGGGCATGGAAATCGATGTCGCCCTCCGCGCGTACGATATCCCGCACGTCTGGCCTGAAGCGGTCTTGAAAGAAGCCGCCAAGCTCAAGCCTGAAGTCGAAGAGAAAGACAAAGAGAAGCGCATTGACCTGCGTCATCTGCCGTTCGTGACCATCGACGGCGAAGACGCGCGCGATTTCGATGACGCCGTTTACTGTGAAGCCAAGCCCGGCAAGCTGCGCCTGTTCTCCGGCGGCTGGAAGTTGTACGTGGCGATCGCCGACGTTTCCAGTTACGTGAAGATTGGTTCGGCCCTGGACAACGAATCCCAGGTTCGCGGCAACTCGGTGTACTTCCCCGAGCGCGTCGTGCCGATGTTGCCCGAGCAACTGTCCAACGGCCTGTGCTCGCTGAACCCGCACGTCGATCGCCTGGCCATGGTTTGCGAGATGACCATCTCCAAATCCGGCGAGATGACCGACTACTGCTTCTACGAAGCGGTGATTCATTCCCACGCCCGCCTGACCTACAACAAAGTCAGCGCGATGCTGGAAACGCCGAAACTCACCGAGGCGCGTCAGCTTCGCGGCGAGTACAACGATGTTCTGCCGCACCTGAAGCAGCTTTACGCTCTGTACAAAGTGCTGCTCGGCGCTCGTCACGTGCGTGGCGCGATCGATTTCGAAACGCAGGAAACCCGGATCATCTTCGGTACCGAGCGCAAGATTGCCGAAATCCGTCCGACCGTTCGTAACGATGCGCACAAGCTGATCGAGGAATGCATGCTGGCGGCCAACGTGGCCACCGCCGAATTCCTGAAAAAGCACGAAATCCCTGCGCTGTATCGCGTCCACAACGGCCCGCCACCGGAGCGTCTGGAAAAACTGCGCGCCTTCCTCGGCGAGCTCGGCCTGTCCCTGCACAAAGGCAAGGACGGCCCGTCGCCGAAGGATTACCAGGCGTTGCTGGCCAGCATCAAGGACCGTCCGGATTTCCACCTGATCCAGACCGTCATGCTGCGTTCGTTGAGCCAGGCTGTGTACAGCGCCGATAACCAGGGCCACTTCGGCCTGAATTACGAAGCCTATACCCACTTCACCTCGCCGATCCGCCGTTACCCGGACTTGCTCACGCACCGGGCGATCCGCAGCGTGATCCATTCGAAACAGGACACCCCGCACGTTCGCCGTGCTGGCGCGATGACCATTCCGAAAGCGCGCATCTATCCGTACGACGAAGCAGCGCTGGAACAGCTCGGCGAGCAATGCTCGATGAGCGAACGCCGTGCCGACGAAGCGACCCGCGACGTCGTGAACTGGCTCAAGTGCGAGTTCATGAAAGACCGCGTGGGCGAATCGTTCCCGGGTGTGATCACCGCCGTGACCGGTTTTGGCCTGTTCGTCGAATTGACCGACATCTACGTCGAAGGCTTGGTGCACGTCACCGCGCTGCCGGGCGATTACTACCACTTCGATCCAGTGCATCACCGCCTCGCCGGTGAGCGCACCGGTCGCAGCTTCCGCCTTGGCGACACCGTTGAAGTGCGCGTCATGCGCGTTGACCTCGACGAACGCAAGATCGACTTCGAGATGGCTGAAAAAACCATCAGCGCGCCGATCGGTCGCAAGAAGCGCGGGACTGAAAAAACTGAACCAGCCGCCAAGACGACGGCTGCTAAAACCGCGGCTAAAACCGCTGTAGAACCCGCTCCGGCGAAAACCGGTCGTCGTCCTGCCAAGGAAAAGGCTGCCGAAGCCTATCGCCCAAGCGATGCGGCGGCGAAAAATGCCGAGCTGCGTAAGAGCCGTGAATTGAAGCAGGCGTTGCTGTCTGAAGCGAAAAGCGGCGGTAAAGCGGCGTCTGGGGGAAAGACCGGACGGTCGGCGCCTGACAAGGCCCCCGGCAGCAAGCCAAGCAAACACCGTAAAGGCCCGCCAAAAGCGGGTTCGGCCCCAGCCAAAAGCGGCGGGGCGCGTAAACCTAAGGCCAAGCCATGAGTCAGTTAGAAAAGATCTACGGCGTGCATGCTGTAGAAGCGTTGCTGCGTCACCACCCGAAACGCGTCAAGCAGATCTGGCTGGCTGAAGGCCGCAGTGATCCGCGGGTTCAGACGCTCATCGAACTGGCTGCGGAAAATCGCGTAGCCGTCGGCAACGCCGAGCGCCGTGAGCTGGATGCCTGGGTTGAGGGCGTACACCAGGGCGTAGTGGCGGACGTGAGTCCGAGCCAGGTCTGGGGCGAGGCGATGCTCGACGAGCTGCTCGATCGCACCGAAGGCGCACCGCTGTTGCTGGTGCTCGACGGCGTGACCGATCCGCACAACCTCGGTGCTTGCCTGCGTTCGGCCGATGCAGCAGGCGCGCTGGCAGTGATCGTTCCGAAGGACAAGTCGGCTACCCTGACTCCTACGGTACGTAAAGTGGCCTGCGGCGCGGCGGAAGTGATTCCGTTGGTTGCCGTGACCAACCTGGCGCGCACCCTGGAAAAGCTCAAGCAGCGTGGCTTGTGGGTCGTCGGTACGGCGGGCGAGGCTGAGCAGAGTTTGTATCAGCATGACATGACCGGCCCGACCATCCTGATCATGGGGGCGGAAGGCAGTGGCATGCGTCGCCTCACCCGTGATCTGTGTGACTACCTGGTGCACTTGCCGATGGCCGGTAGCGTCAGCAGTCTCAACGTGTCCGTGGCGACTGGCGTTTGCCTGTTCGAAGCCTTGCGCCAGCGCGGCGTAAAAGCCGCCGGAACCGCGAAGAAGTCCTGATCTGCACGCGATTCAAATGTGGGAGCGGGCTTGCTCGCGAAGAGGGAGTGTCAGTGAGCATCAATGTTGACTGATGCACCGCTTTCGCGAGCAAGCCCGCTCCCACAGTGGTTTGTGGTGTGGTGAAATCAGGTGTTTGAACGAACTGTTCAAATATTCACCAATTGCCTTGCACCTCTCCTGTCCCTTCTCTACAATTGCGCCCCTTGCTGTGACGGCAGGCACGCATGTGTCTATCGCAAGCAAGTCCATAAGTGTCATTCACTCCTTGTCTGACCGCTTTTGAGCGGCAGGCTACAACCCGTAAGGAGCATTCATGCGTCATTACGAAATCATCTTTTTGGTCCACCCGGATCAAAGCGAGCAAGTCGGCGGCATGGTTGAGCGTTACACCAAGCTGATCGAAGAAGACGGCGGCAAAATCCACCGTCTGGAAGATTGGGGCCGTCGTCAACTGGCCTACGCAATCAACAATGTTCACAAGGCTCACTACGTGATGCTGAACGTTGAGTGCACTGGCAAGGCCCTGGCCGAGCTGGAAGACAACTTCCGCTACAACGATGCAGTGATCCGTAACCTGGTCATCCGTCGCGAAGAAGCCGTTACCGGCCAATCCGAGATGCTCAAGGCTGAAGAAAACCGCAGTGAGCGCCGTGAGCGTCGCGACCGTCCTGAGCACGAAGGCGCTGAAAGCGCTGATAGTGATGACAGCGACAACAGCGATAACGCTGACGAGTAATCCACGGACCTTTTAAGGAGCCTATCAAATGGCACGTTTCTTCCGTCGTCGTAAATTCTGCCGCTTCACCGCTGAAGACGTGAAAGAGATCGATTACAAAGATCTCAACACTCTGAAAGCCTACGTATCCGAGACCGGCAAAATCGTTCCAAGCCGCATCACCGGTACCAAAGCTCGTTATCAGCGTCAGCTGGCCACCGCTATCAAGCGCGCCCGCTTCCTGGCCCTGCTGGCCTACACCGACAGCCACGGCCGCTGAGACCGGGCAGTCGACACGTAGCAAAGGATTGAATGCATGCGCGCCTTAGCTGAGTTCATCATGCGCGGCCGTATGCAGGCCACTCTGGTAGTGGCCGGATGCGCAATATTGCCGTTGTTGTATTGGTTGGGTGCTGCCGCTGGATGCCTTGTGCTCCTGCGGCGTGGATTGAAGGACGCCATTGGCGTACTTGCTCTGGGACTGCTGCCGGCGTTGATCTGGTGGCTTTACTCCGATGACCCACGGGCACTTCTGGTGCTGCTGGGGTCTTCGAGCCTTGCGTTGGTTTTGCGCGCAAGCGAGTCCTGGAACCGCGTGCTGCTGGTCAGCATAGCGATGGGAGTGGTGTTTGCAGTGGTGCTGGGGACAGTTTTTGCTCCCCAAATCGAGATGCTGGCGCAGGCTTTGATAAAAGTCATGCCGTCGCTACTCGGTGATGTCTACCAGAAGTTGTCGGTAGACGAGCAAGCGCATTTTGCGTCCCTGATTGCACCGGTCCTGACCGGCCTGATTGCGGCCTTGTTGCAAATCGTCAGTGTGCTGAGCCTGATTGTCGGGCGCTACTGGCAGGCGTTGTTGTACAACCCGGGTGGTTTTGGTCGCGAGTTTCGCGCCATCCGATTCCCGCTTTTACCAGCGATGTTGCTGCTGGCGTTCATGCTTCTGGGGCCGAACATCGGTCCACAGATGGCCATGTTGACGCCGTTGTGCAGCGTACCGCTGGTGTTCGCCGGGCTGGCCCTGATTCACGGGCTGGTGGCGCAAAAGCGACTGGGCAGATTCTGGCTGGTGGGGTTGTACGTCACGCTGTTGCTGTTCATGCAGCTGATCTATCCGTTGCTGGTGGTCTTGGCCATCGTCGACAGCCTGATTGATTTTCGCGGTCGTTCGACGCCGAAAGACGTCGATAGCGCGAACGGTGAAGGTTAAAAGTTAAGAGGATTTTCACATGCAACTGATCCTTCTGGAAAAAGTCACCAACCTGGGCAACCTGGGTGACAAAGTAAACGTCAAGGCTGGTTACGGTCGTAACTACCTGCTGCCTTACGGCAAAGCTACCGCTGCGACCGCTGCCAACCTGGCTGCGTTCGAAGAGCGTCGCGCTGAGCTGGAAAAAGCCGCAGCAGACCGTAAGACTTCGGCTGAAAGCCGTGCCGCCCAACTGGCTGAGCTGGAAGTGACTATCACTGCCACCGCTGGTGACGAAGGCAAGCTGTTCGGTTCGATCGGTACTCACGACATCGCTGATGCACTGACCGCCTCTGGCGTTGAAGTGGCAAAAAGCGAAGTTCGTCTGCCGAACGGCACCATCCGCAACGTAGGCGAATTCGACGTAGCCGTGCACCTGCACGCCGAAGTTGAAGCCACCGTACGCGTTGTCGTGGTAGCAGCTTAAGCAGCACTTGTCGGCTGGCACCCTCGGGTGCTTGCCGGTAACATCGGGCACGATCCTGTTTACAGGTCGTGCCCTTTGTCTTTCTGAAACCCCTGCTTTTCATAAAATAACCAAGTGGCCATGAACGATATCTCCGCTCCCGAGCAATACGATCTGCAAACCGCTGCCCTGAAGGTGCCGCCGCATTCCATCGAGGCCGAACAGGCCGTGCTCGGTGGTCTGATGCTGGACAACAACGCCTGGGAGCGCGTGCTGGATCAAGTCTCCGACGGCGATTTCTATCGACATGACCACCGTTTGATCTTCCGTGCGATCGCCAAGCTCGCCGACCAGAACTCCCCCATCGACGTCGTGACCCTTGCCGAGCAATTGGACAAGGAAGGTCAGACCTCGCAAGTGGGTGGCCTCGGTTACCTCGGTGAGCTGGCGAAAAACACCCCGTCCGTCGCCAACATCAAGGCCTATGCGCAGATCGTCCGCGCGCGGGCGACCTTGCGACAGTTGATCGGCATCGCCACCGAAATCGCCGACAGCGCTTTCAACCCGGAAGGGCGCACGGCTGAAGAGATTCTCGACGAAGCCGAACGGCAGATCTTCCAGATCGCCGAGGCCCGGCCAAAAACCGGCGGCCCGGTCAGCGTCAACGATCTGCTGACCAAGGCGATCGACCGCATCGACACCTTGTTCAACACCGACAACGCCATCACCGGCCTGTCCACCGGCTACACCGACCTCGACGAGAAGACCAGCGGCTTGCAGCCCTCTGACTTGATCATCGTCGCCGGCCGTCCATCCATGGGTAAAACCACCTTTGCGATGAACCTGGTGGAAAACGCCGTGTTGCGCAGCGACAAGTGCGTTCTGGTCTACTCGCTGGAGATGCCAGGTGAATCGCTGATCATGCGTATGTTGTCGTCCCTTGGCCGTATCGACCAGACCAAGGTCCGTGCCGGTCGCCTGGACGACGACGATTGGCCGCGCCTGACCTCGGCGGTCAACCTGCTCAACGATCGCAAGCTGTTCATCGACGATACGGCCGGTATCAGCCCGTCGGAAATGCGTGCACGGACCCGGCGTCTGGTGCGTGAGCACGGCGATGTCGCCCTGATCATGATCGACTACCTGCAATTGATGCAGATCCCGGGTTCTGGCGGCGACAACCGGACCAACGAGATTTCCGAGATCTCCCGTTCCTTGAAAGCCCTGGCCAAGGAATTCAACTGCCCGGTGGTGGCGTTGTCCCAGCTCAACCGCTCCCTGGAGCAACGACCGAACAAACGCCCGATCAACTCCGACCTCCGGGAATCCGGAGCGATCGAGCAGGATGCTGACGTGATCATGTTCGTGTACCGGGATGAGGTGTATCACCCGGAAACCGAGCACAAAGGCATCGCCGAGATCATCATCGGCAAGCAGCGGAACGGCCCGATCGGTACGTCGCGACTGGCGTTCATCGGCAAGTACACCCGCTTCGAAAACCTCGCACCGGGCAGTTACAACTTCGACGACGAATAACCCAGAAGAAACCTGTGGCGAGGGAGCTTTTGTGGCGAGGGAGCTTGCTCCCGCTTGAGTGCGCAGCGCTCACAAAATTTTGGGGCTGCTTCGCAACCCAGCGGGAGCAAGCTCCCTCGCCACAAGGGTGATGGTGCCTCCAGGTTTTCAAACAGGCGGTGTCGCAATTTCCGACCATAGCCGTCGGAATTGGTTATTTTTTGTGCTATATTCCGCGCCCGCGATTTTTCATCTCAACACCGGTCATCGTCATGCAAACAGCCAAGCCGTTATTTGACTATCCCAAGTACTGGGCCGAATGTTTCGGTCCGGCGCCATTCCTGCCGATGAGCAGGGAGGAGATGGATCAGCTTGGCTGGGATTCCTGCGACATCATCATCGTCACCGGTGATGCTTACGTTGATCACCCGTCTTTCGGCATGGCAATCATTGGCCGGCTGCTGGAGTCCCAAGGCTTCCGCGTCGGGATCATTGCCCAGCCAAACTGGCAGTCCAAAGACGACTTCATGAAGCTCGGCGAGCCGAACCTGTTCTTCGGCGTCGCGGCCGGCAACATGGATTCGATGATCAATCGCTACACCGCCGACAAGAAAATCCGTTCCGATGACGCCTACACCCCCGGTGGCCTGGCGGGCAAACGTCCGGACCGCGCAAGCCTGGTTTACAGCCAGCGCTGCAAGGAAGCCTACAATCACGTGCCGATCGTTCTCGGTGGCATCGAAGCGTCCCTGCGCCGCATCGCCCACTACGATTACTGGCAGGACCGGGTGCGCAACTCGATCCTGATCGACGCCTGCGCCGACATCCTGCTCTACGGCAATGCCGAGCGCGCGATCGTCGAAGTCGCCCAGCGTCTGTCCTACGGTCACAAGATCGAAGACATCACCGACGTGCGTGGCACCGCGTTCATCCGTCGTGATACACCGAAAGACTGGTACGAAGTCGATTCCACGCGCATCGACCGTCCGGGCAAGGTCGACAAGATCATCAACCCGTACGTCAATACCCAGGACACCCAGGCCTGCGCCATCGAGCAGGAAAAGGGTCCGCTTGAAGATCCGGAAGAAGCCAAGGTCGTGCAGATCCTGGCCAGCCCGAAGATGACCCGCGACAAGACTGTGATCCGTCTGCCGTCGGTTGAAAAAGTCCGTGGCGACGCCGTTCTTTACGCTCACGCCAACCGCGTGCTGCACCTGGAAACCAACCCGGGCAACGCCCGTGCACTGGTTCAGAAGCACGGCGAAGTCGACGTCTGGTTCAACCCGCCGCCGATTCCGATGACCACCGAAGAAATGGACTACGTGTTCGGCATGCCTTACGCGCGCATTCCGCACCCGGCGTACGGCAAGGAAAAAATCCCGGCCTACGACATGATCCGCTTCTCGGTGAACATCATGCGTGGCTGCTTCGGTGGCTGCACGTTCTGCTCGATCACCGAGCACGAAGGCCGGATCATCCAGAACCGTTCCGAAGAGTCGATCATTCGCGAGATCGAAGAGATTCGCGACAAGGTCCCGGGCTTCACCGGCGTCATTTCCGACCTCGGCGGCCCGACCGCGAACATGTACCGCATCGCCTGCAAGAGCCCGGAAATCGAATCCGCGTGCCGCAAGCCGTCGTGCGTGTTCCCCGGCATCTGCCCGAATTTGAATACCGACCACTCGTCGCTGATCCAGCTCTATCGCAGCGCCCGTGCCTTGCCGGGTGTGAAGAAGATCCTGATCGCTTCCGGCCTGCGCTACGACCTCGCGGTCGAGTCGCCGGAATACGTCAAGGAACTGGTCACCCACCACGTCGGTGGTTACCTGAAGATCGCCCCGGAACACACCGAGGAAGGTCCGCTCAACCAGATGATGAAACCGGGCATCGGCAGCTATGACAAGTTCAAGCGCATGTTCGAGAAGTACTCCAAGGAAGCCGGGAAAGAGCAGTACCTGATTCCGTACTTCATCGCCGCCCACCCGGGCACCACCGATGAAGACATGATGAACCTGGCCTTGTGGCTCAAGGGCAACGGCTTCCGTGCCGACCAGGTGCAGGCGTTCTACCCGTCGCCGATGGCCACCGCCACCGCCATGTACCATTCGGGCAAGAACCCGTTGCGTAAGGTCACTTACAAGAGCGACGCCGTGACCATCGTCAAGAGCGAAGAGCAGCGTCGTCTGCACAAGGCGTTCTTGCGTTATCACGACCCGAAAGGCTGGCCGATGCTGCGTGAAGCGCTGACCCGTATGGGCCGCGCCGATCTGATCGGGCCGGGCAAGAACCAGTTGATTCCGCTGCATCAGCCGGCGACCGACAGCTACCAGAGCGCCCGTCGCAAGAACTCGACGCCGGCCGGCAGCCACAAGGTTGCAGGGGAAAAGACCACCAAGATCCTGACCCAGCACACCGGCCTGCCACCGCGTGCCAGCGATGGCGGTAATCCGTGGGACAAGCGTGAACAGGCCAAGGCAGCGGCGTTCGCCCGCAACCAGCAGGCGGCCAAGGAGCGCAAGGACGCGGCCAAAGGCAAAGGGCCCAAGCCTGCGCGCAAGCCGGTTGTGCCGCGTTAAACCTCGCTTGAACTGAACAGAACGCCAACCTTCGGGTTGGCGTTTTTGTGTCTGCGGCTAGGTGAGCGGATGTGTACCTGAGCCAGATCAGTTGTGGCTACTGGCGCTATCGCGAGCAGGCTCGCTCCCACAGTGATTTAGTGTTTTCCAGCAAAATTGCATTTCGCCGCAGATCCCTGTGGGAGCGAGCCTGCTCGCGATGGGGCAGGTGCAGCCGCTGCAAATTCAGTTTGTCCGCAACATTTGCGTGCAACTCCCTCGAACCAATTTCCCGCATCGCCCGATTTTGGTGCTGTACTGCCTCAAGCAACCAAAGAAAGCGCCGTTGCCGCTGGATGGCATAAGTCTTGCGCGCTTTCCCGATACGCTTAAGGCTCGCAGGAGGCACGCCGTGTCGATTCATGTCGCATTGCACCACGTCACGCATTACCGCTACGACCGCGCCGTCGAGCTCGGTCCGCAGATCGTTCGTCTGCGCCCGGCTGCCCACAGTCGCACGCGGATACTCTCCTATGCGCTGAAAGTCTCTCCCGAGCAGCATTTCATCAACTGGCAGCAGGACCCTCAGGGCAATTACCTGGCGCGGTTGGTGTTCCCGGAGAAAACCAATGAGCTGCGGATCGAGGTCGATCTGCTCGCGGAGATGGCGGTCTTCAACCCGTTCGACTTTTTCCTCGAGCCATACGCCGAAAAGATCCCGTTCACCTACGCCCCGGACGAGCGCAAGGAACTGGCACCGTACCTGGAAACCTTGCCCCTGACGCCGAAGTTCAAGGCCTATCTGGATGGCATCGACCGCACACCGCTGCCGAGTGTGGATTTCCTCGTGGCGCTCAATCAGCGCCTGAGCGAAGACATCGGCTACCTGATCCGTATGGAGCCCGGCGTACAAACCCCCGAGCACACCCTCGAACACGCCTCCGGTTCCTGCCGCGACTCGGCGTGGTTGCTGGTGCAACTGCTGCGCAACCTCGGGCTGGCGGCACGTTTCGTCTCCGGCTACCTGATTCAACTCACCGCCGACGTCAAAAGCCTCGACGGCCCCTCGGGCACGGAAGTGGATTTCACCGACCTGCACGCCTGGTGCGAGGTCTATTTGCCCGGTGCCGGCTGGATTGGCCTGGACGCGACGTCAGGGCTGTTTGCCGGTGAAGGACATATTCCGTTGGCGTGCAGTCCCGATCCGGGCTCAGCGGCACCGATCAGTGGCCTGGTGGAACCGTGCGAGTGCGAGTTCAGCCACGAAATGTCCGTGGAGCGAATTTGGGAAGCGCCGCGAGTCACCAAGCCTTACACCGAAGACCAGTGGCTGGCGATCCAGGCGCTGGGCCGGCAGATCGATGCCGACCTGCTGGAAGGCGACGTGCGCCTGACCATGGGCGGCGAGCCGACCTTCGTGTCCATCGATGACCCGGACGGCGCCGAATGGAACACCGCCGCGCTAGGGCCGGACAAACGTCGCCTGTCCGCTGAGCTGTTCCAGCGCATGCGCAAACACTACGCGCCCAAAGGCCTGGTGCATTTCGGTCAGGGCAAGTGGTACCCCGGCGAGCAACTGCCGCGCTGGTCACTCAACTGCTACTGGCGCCGCGATGGCGTGCCGATCTGGCACAACAGCGCGCTGATTGCCGATGAACAGGAAGACTACGGCGCCGATGGCGAGCTGGCCGGGCGTTTTCTCTCGAGTGTTGCCGAACGCCTGAAAATTCCGACACGCTTTGTGTTCCCGGCCTACGAAGACAATTTCTATTACCTCTGGCGCGAAGGTACGTTGCCGCTGAACGTCAGCGCCGAAGACTCTCGTCTCGAAGAACCGCTGGAACGGGCGCGCCTGCGTAAAGTCTTCAGCCAGGGGCTGGACAAGGTGATCGGCCAGGTCCTGCCGCTGGCACGCACCGCCAGGGGTGATCAGTGGCAAAGCGGTCGCTGGTACCTGCGTGACGAGCATTGTCGATTGGTGCCGGGGGACTCGCCTCTGGGTTATCGCTTGCCGTTGGCTTCGCAGCCCTGGGTGAAGGCGGCCGAGTATCCGTTCATCTACCCGAACGACCCGAACCAGGAATTCCCCGCGCTTCCGGACACTCAGCAGTTGAACAGCCCGGGTGCAGCGGCCGAAGCGGTCGAGCGGAATCTGGAGGTCGATGAGTCCGCCGATTGGCTGACCCGCACCGCGTTCTGCGCCGAGGCTCGGGAAGGCCGGTTGTACCTGTTCATGCCGCCGCTGGAACGGGTCGAGGATTATCTGGAACTGGTCACTGCGATCGAGGCCACGGCGCAGGAACTGCATTGCCCGGTGTTGCTGGAAGGCTACGAGCCGCCGAGCGATCCGCGCCTGAGCAACTTCCGCATCACCCCGGATCCGGGCGTGATCGAGGTCAACGTGCAGCCGTCCGCCACCTGGGATGAGCTGGTCGAGCGCACCGAGTTTCTCTACGAAGAAGCACGCCAGACCCGACTGACCACCGAGAAATTCATGATCGACGGCCGGCACACCGGCACCGGCGGCGGCAACCATTTCGTTCTGGGTGGCGCGACACCGGCTGACTCACCATTCCTGCGCCGTCCCGACCTGCTGCGCAGCCTGATCAGTTACTGGCATAACCACCCGTCCTTGTCCTACCTGTTTTCCGGATTGTTCATCGGCCCGACGTCCCAGGCGCCGCGCGTCGATGAAGCGCGCAACGATGCGTTGTACGAACTGGAAATCGCTTTTGCGCAGATGCCCGAGCCGGGCGAGGAGTGCGCGCCATGGCTGGTCGATCGATTGCTGCGCAACTTGCTGATCGACGTGACCGGCAACACGCACCGCTCTGAGTTCTGCATCGACAAGCTCTATTCGCCGGATGGCGCCACAGGCCGCCTTGGATTGCTCGAGTTGCGTGCCTTTGAAATGCCACCGCATGCGCGGATGAGCCTGGCGCAGCAGTTGTTGCTGCGGGCACTGGTCGCCCGGTTCTGGCGCGAGCCTTATGCGCCGCCGAAACTGGCGCGCTGGGGCACTGAGCTGCATGACCGATTCCTGTTGCCGCACTTTATCGAGCAGGATTTCGCGGATGTGATCGTCGATCTCAATGCCGCCGGTTATCCCGTGCGGGCGGAGTGGTTTGCCGCGCACCTGGAATTTCGCTTTCCCAAGGTCGGCGATTACGCCGTCAGCGGCATCGAGCTGGAAGTGCGGCAGGCGCTGGAGCCTTGGCATGTTTTGGGTGAAGAGGGCGCTGTCGGCGGCACGGTGCGCTACGTGGATTCATCGCTGGAACGCTTGCAGGTCAAACTCACCGGCCTGGCGCCGCAGCGTTATTTGCTGACGTGCAACGGCGTTCCGGTGCCCTTGCAGCCGACTGGGCGAGTCGGCGAGTTCGTCGCTGGCGTGCGTTTCCGTGCCTGGCAACCGGCGAACTGCCTGCAACCGACCATTCCGGTCCACGCGCCGTTGGTGTTCGACCTGCTCGACACCTGGATGCAGCGCTCGCTGGGAGGTTGTCAGTACCACGTCGCCCATCCCGGCGGGCGCAACTACGACAGCCTGCCGGTGAACGCCAATGAGGCCGAAAGCCGTCGAATGGCTCGTTTCTTCCGCATCGGACACAGCCCGGGGAAACTTCCTGTACCGATCCTGGAAATTAACGACGAGCTACCGATGACGCTCGATTTACGACGTTTCTAAACCGTACGCGACGCTCGGATTTTTCGTCTATCCGGGCGTCATGAGCCTGCGTTAGTCTGACCGTTCTTTGCTGTCTGCCGAGCTTTCCATGCCTGACCTGCTTGACCGCTACCCGCTGACGGCGGGCACTTATCACGAACTGCTCGACGACAGCGGCGCGGTGCGCCCGCACTGGCGCCGGTTGTTCGACCAATTGCAACGCAGCACGCCAGCGCAATTGGTGCAGCGTCAGGCACTGTTGACCCGGCAGATCCAGGAAAACGGCGTCACCTACAACGTCTACGCCGACCCCAAGGGCGCCGATCGGCCGTGGGAACTGGACTTGCTGCCGCATGTGATTGCTGCGGATGAGTGGCAACAGTTATCGGCCGGAATAGCTCAGCGGGCGCGGCTGTTGAACGCCGTGTTGGCTGATCTGTATGGCCCGCAACGTTTGATTGCCGAAGGGCTGCTGCCGGCTGAACTGGTGTTTGGTCACAACAATTTCCTCTGGCCCTGTCAGGGCATTACGCCGCCGGACGGGGCCTTTCTGCATTTGTACGCCGTCGATCTGGCGCGTACGCCGGACGGCCGTTGGTGGGTGACGGCAGATCGGACTCAAGCACCCTCCGGTGCCGGTTATGCGCTGGAAAACCGCACCATCGTGTCCCGGGCCTTTCCCGAGTTGTACCGCGACCTGAAGGTGCAGCACTTGGCCGGATTCTTCCGAACGCTGCAGGAAACCCTTGCCCGTCAGGCACCAAGCGATGACGACGCGCCGCTGATCGTGCTGTTGACGCCGGGGCGTTTCAACGAAAGCTATTTCGAACATCTCTATCTGGCGCGCCAGCTCGGTTATCCACTGGTGGAAGGCGGCGACCTCACGGTGCGTGATGCCACGGTCTACCTGAAAACCCTCAGTGGCCTGCGCCGGGTCCACGCGATCATGCGGCGGCTCGACGATGACTTCTGCGATCCGCTGGAGCTGCGTACCGATTCCGCCCTTGGCGTGCCGGGCTTGCTCGAAGCCGTGCGGCAGGGGCGGGTGCTGGTCGCCAATGCTCTCGGCAGCGGTGTGCTGGAGTCGCCGGGGCTGCTGGGATTCTTGCCGAAGATCAATCAATTCCTGTTTGGCGAAGAACTGATCCTGCCATCCATTGCGACCTGGTGGTGCGGCGAGGCGCCGGTGCTGGCACAGGCACTGGAGAAGCTGCCGGAGTTGCTGATCAAACCAGCCTTCCCGTCGCAAAGCTTCGCCCCTGTCTTTGGACGCGATCTGAGTGAAAAACAGCGCCAGGCTTTGGCTGAACGCATGCAGGCGCGACCTTACGCCTATGTGGCGCAAGAATTGGCGCAATTGTCCCAGGCACCGATCTGGCAGCCCGAGGACGGTCAGCTGCAACCGCGCGCTATCGGAATGAGGGTGTATGCGGTGGCCAGTCGCGACGGCTATCGAGTTCTGCCCGGCGGTTTGACTCGAGTTGCCGCTGAAGCAGACGCCGAAGTGGTGTCGATGCAGCGCGGCGGTGCGAGCAAGGACACCTGGGTGTTGGGGGATCGTCCGCCCAGCGGCGAGCAATGGAAAACTCAACGCACAATCGGCGTGCATGACCTGGTTCGACGCGATCCGTACCTGCCGTCGCGGGTGGTGGAGAACCTGTTCTGGTTTGGCCGCTATTGCGAGCGTTGTGATGACAGCGCGCGACTGCTTCGGATCATGCTGGCGCGCTACGTCGATGGCGATGACCCGCAGGCGCTGGAAGCGGCGGTCGATCTCGGCGAGCGCCTGAACCTGTTGCCGGACGAAGGCGAGTTGGCCGAGCGGTTGTTGGCCGCGTTACTCGGCGATGATTGGCCCTTCAGCCTGCGTTCCAACCTGCAGCGCTTGCAGTGGGCCGCCTCGCAAGTACGCGGCAAGCTCTCGCGGGAAAACTGGCAGGCGCTGGTGGAATTGCAGCGCGAAGCCATGGAGCTGGAAACCGAAGAGCCGGATTTCGGCGAGTTGCTGGATTTCCTCAACCGTCTGGTGATGTCACTGGCGGCGCTGTCCGGTTTCGCTCTGGACGACATGACCCGGGATGAAGGCTGGCGTTTCCTGATGATTGGCCGGCGGATCGAGCGCCTGCAATTTCTCAGTGCCAGCCTGGCGGCGTTTCTGCGCGGTGCCGGTGCTTTTGATCAGGCCGGGCTGGAATGGCTGCTGGAACTGGGTAACAGCAGCATCACTTACCGCTCGCGGTATCTGGCGGTAGCGCAGTTGATTCCGGTGCTGGACCTTTTGCTGCTCGACGAGCAAAACCCGCATGCGGTGCTGTTCCAGTTGAAACTGGTGACCCGCACGTTGAAACGCTTGAACGATGATTTTGGTGCACCTCGGGAAGCGGGTCTGCCGCAATTGGTGGAGCGCCTGGCGCGTTTCGATCTGGGCTGCCTGGAGAATTCGCTGTTCGGCGAAGCCAGCGTACGCGCGGCCATCGAGGGGCTGGCCGATTTGCTGCAAGAGATCGCCGATGCCAGCGGGCAAGTGTCGGATCGTCTGGCCCTGCGCCATTTCGCCCATGTCGATGATGTCAGCCAGCGCACGGTGTCCGTCTGATGAGCGCCCATTACCAGATTCTCCACGACACCCATTATCACTACGACAGTCCGGTGTCCCTGGCCCAGCAACTCGCGCACCTGTGGCCGCGGGCCTGTGCCTGGCAGCGCTGCACCGAGCAGCACTTGCAGATCAGCCCCGACCCGACCTCGCGCCGGGATGAGCTGGATGTGTTTGGCAATCCGCTCACCCGGTTGGCGTTTGAGCGGCCGCACGACGAATTGCTGGTCAACGCCCGGCTCACCGTCGATGTGCTGGCCCGGCCAGCGCTGGATTTCAATCAATCCACCGCATGGGAAGAAACCCGCAACGCGCTGACCTATAGCAGTCAGCCACTTTCACCCGAGTTGCTGGAAGCCTGCCGTTACCGCTTCGAATCGCCCTACGTGCATTTGAAACGCAACTTTGTCGATTTTTCGGAAAGTTGTTTCCCCGCAGGGCGGCCTTTGTTGCTGGGCGTCCAGGCGTTGATGGAGAAGATTTTCAGCGAATTCACCTTCGACGCCGAAGCAACCCAAGTGGCAACGCCGCTGGTGGAGGTGCTGGAGCGGCGGCGCGGAGTTTGTCAGGATTTCGCTCACCTGATGCTCGCTTGCGTGCGTTCACGTGGACTGGCAGCGCGTTACGTCAGTGGCTACCTGCTGACCCAACCGCCGCCCGGCCAACCGCGACTGATCGGCGCCGATGCGTCTCATGCCTGGGTTTCAGTGTTTTGCCCGGCGCTGGGCTGGGTGGACTTCGATCCGACCAACAATGTGCAGCCCGCGCTCGAACACATCACTTTGGCCTGGGGGAGGGATTTCTCCGATGTTTCGCCGTTGCGTGGGGTGATTCTGGGGGGCGGCAGTCATGATCCCGAGGTGCGCGTCACCGTGATGCCATTGGATTGACGAAAATCCCCTGTGGGAGCGAGCCTGCTCGCGATTACGGTGTGTCAGTCGATATTAATGTTGAAGACACACCGCAATCGCGAGCAGGCTCGCTCCCACAGGGGGCTGTGCAAAGTCAGTTCGGGATGGGGTATTTCAGATTGGCCTGTGAGGGTCAGCAAGGAACTGCTGACCCTGGACACAGATCCGGTGGGCCTGATCAGATCATCGGGCCCTGAGGGTCTCAGGCGTCGGGCGCCTGATCTTTCGGTGCTTCAGTTTCGTCTGTAGCCACTTCGCCTTCGGCATCCGGGTTCAGTGCTGCTGCTTCTTCTTCAGCTGTAGCTTTCTTGCGCTGAAGCTTTTCCTCTTTCTTCTGCTCCTTGGCCAAGTCTCTCTGACGTTTGGCGAAGGAATAATTAGGTTTAGCCATGGGCGATCCTCTGGGGTCGAAGGTGAGGTTGAGCGGCGCATATTCTGCCCTGTATCGGTACCGAGCCGTTAGCTGGGTTTTTGCTCTGTCCATTTGGGCACCACTGTCGGCTGCCAGGCGTCCAGAGCATCGAGCAGGGTTTGCGGCGATTCGCTCACTTGCAGCATGTCACGGTGCGCTTCGCGAACGAAGCCTTCGCCGACGATATGATCAAGAAAACCGGTCAATTTGCTGTAGAAACCGTTCACTTCCAGCAATCCGAGCGGTTTGCCGTGATAACCGAGCTGGCCCCAGGTCCAGACTTCGAACAATTCTTCCAGAGTGCCCAGGCCGCCGGGCAGCGCGATGAAGGCGTCGCTGAGCTCTGCCATCCGCGCCTTGCGCGCATGCATGCCGTCGACCACTTCGAGGCGAGTCAGGCCGCAGTGGCCGATTTCCTTATCTTTCAAGCTTTGCGGGATGATCCCGATCACTTCACCGCCGGCCGCCAGTGCCGCATCGGCGACGATGCCCATCAGCCCGACGGCGCCACCGCCATAGACCAGGGTCAGCTTGCGCTCGGCCAATGCTCTCCCGAGGGCGACAGCCGCTTCACGATAAGCCGGGTTGGTGCCGGTGCTGGCACCGCAAAATACACAAACGGACGTTAAAGACATGCCTTACTCCATGGTCAGGATGGCCACAGAGTAAAGGCAGGCGCGCGGCGCTCCAAGGTCTAAACTTCGCGTTCAGGTGCTTCGTAGCTGCCGCTGGCGCCACAGGCATAAGCGGCGAGCAAGCTGCACAAAAAGCTGTTGATGGACATGACAGGCGCTCCAGATGAGGGTTGACGCCCTGATGATAGGGCCGGGCCAGACGTCTGGCTGGTAGATTGTTTCGATAGGTGTCATAGCCCGAAAGTTGTATACAATTTTTGATTCAGGTCATAGGAACTTGCGTAGTTTTCAGGCAGTCTTCTGTCCATTCGCACTTTTGTTAACCCTGCCTTGGAGATTCACCATGTTTGCCAAACTTGTTGCGGTATCCCTGCTGACACTGGCCAGCAGCCAACTGATGGCTGCCGAATGCAAGGTCACTGTCGACTCCACCGATCAGATGTCCTTCAACACCAAGGCCATCGAAATCGACAAAAGCTGCAAGACGTTCACCGTCGAGCTGACTCACTCCGGCAGCTTGCCGAAAAACGTCATGGGCCATAACTGGGTGCTGAGTAAAGAAGCTGACATGCAGCCGATCGCCACCGATGGCCTGGCTGCCGGCATCGACAAGAACTACCTGAAAGAAGGTGATGCACGCGTCATCGCCCACACCAAAATCATCGGTGCCAAGGAAACCGACTCGGTGACCTTCGACGTGTCGAAGCTCGATGCCAACGAGAAGTACGGTTTCTTCTGCTCGTTCCCGGGCCACATCTCGATGATGAAAGGTACGGTTACGCTGAAGTAATTAAATCGCGCTCATAAAAAAGCGTCCTGCGAGGGACGCTTTTTTTGTGCCTGACATTTGACCGAGTCATCGTTCATCGCGGGCAAGCCACGCTCCCACAGGTATTGTGCCGGATGCCGATAATGGGTCCGACCACAATACCTGTGGGAGCGTGGCTTGCCCGCGAAGGCGTCGGTACAGGCGCAGACGTCCTTATGGCGCGAACGGCATCACGCGCTTGTGATGAGTCTTTTTGTACGTATCGCAAATGATCTTGAACGCTTCCTCACGCACCGACTGGCCGTGCAGGAATGCGTCGATCTCGGCATAGGTCACGCCGTGGGACGCTTCGTCCGGTTTACCCGGCGACAGGTCTTCAAGGTCGGCCGTAGGGATTTTTTCCACCAGCGATTCCGGCGCGCCGAAACTGCGGGCGATGTCTCGAACCTGGTTTTTCACCAGGCCACTCAGTGGTGCCAGGTCGCAGGCGCCATCACCGAACTTGGTGAAGAAACCCATCACCGCTTCCGCCGCGTGGTCGGTGCCGATCACCAAGCCCTGCGCCGCACCGGCGATGGTGTACTGGGCGACCATGCGCATCCGCGCCTTGGTGTTGCCGAGCACGAAATCCACCGAGACCGCGTGCTTGCCTTCGAAGGCGGCCACTTCGTTGGCCAGGGATTTCACTGCCGGACCGATGTTCACGGTGTGGCGTTCGTCCGGGGCGATGAAATCCACCGAGGCCTGGGCGTCGTGTTCATCGAACTGGGTTTCGTACGGCAGGCGCACGGCGATGAACTTGTAGCTTTTGTCGCTGGTTTGCTCGCGCAGCTCACGCATGGCGCGTTGGGCCAGCAGGCCGGCGGTCAGGGAATCGACGCCGCCGCTGATGCCGAGCACCAGGGTCTTGAGCCCGGAATTGACCAGGCACTCCTGAATGAAGCTGACCCGTCGGGCGACCTCGGCCTCGAGGGCGGCATGGTCGGCGAACGGCGGTTGAACGTTGAGCTGCTCAGCAATCTCACGCTGTACGGCTTGCATGAATTCACTCCTTGCTAGTGGTGCCAGATGGACTGGAAAGGGCGGCAGGTACTTTGAAAACATGTCGCAAATAGGCGACGAAATTCGGGTCTTTGCAGTGAGTCTTGCCAGGCTCATCGGAAATCTTTGCCACGGGCTGGCCGTTGCAGGCTGCCATTTTAAGCACGATGCTCATCGGTTCGACACCCGGAATATCGCACGTCAGGTTGGTGCCGATCCCGAAACTGACATTGATCCGACCGCGTAACGCCCGGAATATTTCCAGGGATTTTGGCAACGTCAGGCTGTCGGAGAACGTCAGGGTCTTGCTCATCGGGTCGATGCCCAGCTTTTGATAGTGGGCGATCGCCTTTTCTGCCCAGATCACCGGATCCCCGGAGTCATGGCGCAGGCCGTCGAAGAGCTTGGCAAAGAACAGGTCGAAGTCGTTGAGGAAGGCATCCATGGTGATGCAGTCGGTGAGAGCGATCCCCAGCAGGCCCCGGTATTCGCGCACCCAGCAATCGAGTGCGGCAATCTGGCTGTCAATCAGCCGTGGACCGAGTTGCTGGTGCGCCATGATCCATTCGTGGGCCATGGTGCCCAAAGGCTTCATGTCCAATTCCCGTGACAGATGCACGTTGCTTGTGCCGACGAAACGCCCGGGGAAATCGTGCTTGAGCACGTTCACCACTTCTTCCTGCACGCGGAACGAGAAGCGACGGCGTGTGCCGAAATCGGCTACCTGCAATTCGGACAGTTCGTCGCTGCTGGCGTTGGCGGTCAACCAGTCGAATTTGCGGTAGAGCTGCTCGCGAGCCTGTTCCAGAACGATTTCGCGGTAGCGATAGCGGTTGCGCACTTCGCTGACGATGGACAGCAGCGGCACTTCAAACAGGATCACATGCAACCACGGCCCGCGCAGGCGGATGAACAGTTCGCCGTTTTCAATGCCGGTGTGGACGTAGCGCAGGTTGAAGCGGAAAAGCCCGAGAAAGCGCAGGAAATCCGGCTTCATGAAGCTGATGCGTTCCATGAAGCTCAACTGGTCGGCACTCAGACTCAACTCCGCCAGACGTTCGATCTGGAAGCGGATCTCTGCCAGATACGGGCGCAAATCCTCGCTGTTACGGCAACGAAACTCCCATTCGACTTCCACGTTCGGGTAGTTGTGCAGCACCGCCTGCATCATCGTCAGTTTGTAGAAATCGGTGTCGAGCAGGTTCTGCACGATGCGATCGCCAAACACGCTCTCGCTCATAACGGGGTTCTCCAGGCTTGACGCGGCCCGTGGTCGCGACGTTTCAGCTGTTCAATGAATGGGCTAGTGGCGCATATCAGCAGTAAGGATTGCCAGCAATTTTTTTATCGCCGCATAACCTTGTGCGGAGCTTCAAAGGGGGGACGTGTCAGGGCTATCAATCTGCTCCAGCATCCACTTCACAAAATCCCGCACCTTGGGCACTTCCGCCGAATGCTCGGGGTACGCCAGGTAATAGGCATCGGTGCTGGGCATCGCGTGCTGCCAGGGTATGACCAGTTTGCCGTCGGCCAATTCCTCTTCCACCAGAAAACGCGGGAGCAGTGCCACGCCGCAGCCGACCTGGGCGGCGCGGATGCACATGTAAAAGGTTTCGAAGCGCGGGCCGTGGTAGCTGTGTTCGGTGTGGTAGCCCTGGCTGTCGAACCAGTCGTGCCAGGCCTGGGGCCGCGAGGCGTTTTGTAGCAGGACGAGGTCGGTGAGCTGTGTCGGATCGGTGAATGGTGTGTCCGGCTGGCTGCCCGGTGCGCACACAGGAACAAGCTCCTCGCCAAACAGCTTCAGGCATTCGGTGCCGGGACGGGAGCCTTGGCCGAAATAGAACGCCAGGTCGCTGCGACCTTGCAGCAGGTCGTCGGCTTCCTGTTCGCTGCACAGGTCCAGATGGATCGAGGGATGGCGCAGGCGCCAGCCTTTCAAGCGTGGCACAAGCCAGCGCGCGCCGAAGGTCGGCGGCGTCGAGACGCGCAGGACTTCGGTTTCGCCGCCGTAGGAACGCAGGTAATGGGTCGACATCTCGACCTGCGTGAGGATTTTTCGTACTTCCACCAGGTACAAATCACCAGCCGGGGTCATTTGCAGGCGTCGGCGCACCCGGCGGAACAGCAGGTGCTGCAGCAACTCTTCAAGTTGCGCGACCTGTTTGCTGACGGCGCTCTGGGTCAGGTTCAGCTCTTCGGCGGCCCGGGTGAAGCTCAAATGTCGGGTGACGGCCTCGAAACACTGGAGGGCAGTGATCGACGGCAAGTAGCGTTTATTCAGCATGGACGGTCCTTTTTCTTGTTTCTTTTACTGCCAGCAATTCAAAGCATGAATAAACGGAATGATATCTCTCTTAAAGGTCGTTTGTTGGGTAACCTCCGGGGAGCTAAAACTACAGGTCTGATCAGCCGTGAATATCCGGCTGCACGTTTTCTGTTTTTTGCTTGAGGAGTGACCCATGGTTGCCGCATTGCTTGATCGTCTTGGTGTGAACCCGGCCCTGTACCAGAACGGCAAAGTGCCGGTGCATTCGCCGATCGATGGCAGCCAGATTGCCGCCGTGAACTGGGAAGGTGCCGCTGAAGTCGAGCAGCACATCAGTCGTGCAGATCATGCGTTCGAATTGTGGCGCAAGGTCCCGGCCCCGCGCCGTGGCGAACTGGTGCGTCAACTGGGCGACATCCTGCGTGAATACAAAGCGGATCTCGGTGAGCTGGTCTCCTGGGAAGCCGGCAAGATCACTCAGGAAGGCCTGGGTGAAGTTCAGGAAATGATCGACATCTGCGACTTCGCCGTCGGCCTGTCCCGTCAGTTGTACGGCTTGACCATCGCTTCCGAGCGTCCTGGCCACCATATGCGCGAAACCTGGCACCCGCTGGGCATCGTCGGCGTCATCAGCGCCTTCAACTTCCCGGTCGCGGTCTGGGCCTGGAACACTACGCTGGCGCTGGTTTGCGGTAACCCGGTGATCTGGAAACCTTCGGAAAAAACCCCGCTGACCGCACTGGCCTGCCAGGCGCTGTTCGACCGCGTACTGAAGAATTTCAGCGACGCACCTCCACACCTGAGCCAAGTGATTATCGGCGGCCGCGATGCCGGCGAAGCCTTGGTCGATGACCCGCGTGTAGCGCTGATCAGCGCCACCGGCAGCACCCGCATGGGCCGTGAAGTGGCGCCGAAAATCGCCGCACGTTTCGCCCGCAGCATTCTGGAACTGGGCGGCAACAACGCCATGATCCTCGCCCCGAGCGCCGACCTGGACATGGCCGTTCGCGCCATCCTGTTCAGCGCCGTCGGCACCGCCGGTCAGCGTTGCACCACGTTGCGTCGCTTGATTGCCCATGAGTCGGTGAAGGAAGAAATCGTCACCCGCCTCAAGGCTGCCTACTCCAAGGTTCGCATCGGCAATCCGCTTGAGGGCAACCTGATCGGTCCGCTGATCGACAAGCACAGTTTCGAAAACATGCAGGACGCGTTGGAACAGGCCTTGAGCGAAGGCGGCCGGGTGTTCGGCGGCAAACGTCAGCTGGAAGACAAATTCCCTAACGCTTATTACGTCTCGCCGGCCATCGTTGAAATGCCGGAGCAGAGCGATGTGGTCTGCAACGAAACCTTCGCGCCGATCCTGTATGTGGTTGGTTACAAGGACTTCGACGAAGCGCTGCGCCTGAACAACTCGGTGCCACAAGGCCTGTCCTCGTGCATCTTCACCACCGACGTGCGTGAAGCCGAGCAGTTCATGTCAGCGGTTGGCAGCGACTGCGGCATCGCCAACGTCAACATCGGCCCGAGCGGCGCGGAAATCGGTGGCGCGTTTGGTGGCGAGAAAGAAACCGGCGGTGGCCGTGAGTCGGGCTCCGATGCATGGCGCGGATACATGCGTCGCCAGACAAACACCGTGAACTATTCGCTGGAGTTGCCGTTGGCTCAGGGCATCACGTTCGACTGATAGGCCCCTTCGCGGGCAAGCCTCGCTCCTACAGGATCACTCAACACCTGTAGGAGCGAGGCTTGCCCGCGAAGCTTTTGCTTTGTTGTTTGTTAGGTTTCTGTTGGAGTCTGGCAATGCCGTTACGCGAAGAGTGTCTGTGGGAAAAACTGACGCCGCAAAGGCCTGACAACGCGGCGCTCAAGGGCGAAGTGAAGGTCGATGTCTGCGTCATCGGCGCCGGTTTCACCGGTCTGTCGGCGGCCGTGCATCTGCTGGAAAAAGGCAAAACGGTGTGCGTGCTCGAAGCCCATCGCGCTGGTCACGGCGGTTCGGGGCGCAACGTCGGGCTGGTCAATGCCGGGATGTGGATTCCACCGGACGAGATCGAAGCCGGGTTTGGCGAAGTGGTTGGCAGTCAGCTCAATCGCATGCTGGGTGCCGCGCCGTCCCTGGTGTTCAGCCTGGTCGACAAATACAACATCGATTGCCAGTTACGCCGCGAAGGCACGCTGCACATGGCGCACAACGCCCGTGGCGAAGCCGATCTGCGCAGTCGTGAAGCACAATGGAAACGTCGCGGTGCGCCGGTCGAACTGCTGACCGGACAAGCCTGCGAACAAGCGACGGGCACCAAAAAAATCGCCGCCGCGTTGCTCGACAAGCGTGCCGGCACGATCAATCCGATGGCCTACACCACGGGGCTGGCCAAAGCGGCCATCAGCCTCGGCGGTCAGTTGTTCGATCATTCGCCGGTTACCCGACTCGAACGGCAGGGCCAACGCTGGTCGGTACAAACCGCTCAGGGTTCGGTGCTCGCCGAGCAAGTGGTCATCGCGTCCAACGCCTACACCGAAGGCGACTGGACGGAGCTGCGGCGCAATTTCTTCCCCGGCTATTACTATCAAGTGGCTTCGGTTCCTCTGACCGAAGACTTCGCGCAGCAAATCCTGCCCGGTGGCCAGGGTTCCTGGGATACACGCCAGGTACTGAGCAGTATTCGTCGCGATAAGGACGGTCGCCTGTTGCTCGGCAGCCTCGGCAATGGAAATCAGAAACCGACCTGGTTCCTCAAGGCATGGGCCGATCGGGTGCAGCAGCACTATTTCCCTTACCTCAAACCTGTGGAATGGGAATGCACCTGGACCGGTTGCATTGCGTTTACCCCCGATCACTTGATGCGTTTATTCGAGCCAGCGCCCGGTTTAGTGGCAGTCACCGGGTATAACGGCCGGGGCGTAACGACGGGAACGGTGGTAGGCAAAGCTTTTGCCGATTATCTGTGTAACGGAAATCCTCAGGCGCTACCGATTCCCTTCGCTCCCATGCAGCCACTGGCGGGGGTGGGTTTGCGCAGCTGTCTGTACGAGGCCGGTTTCTCGCTGTATCACGCAGGCCAGTGCTTGCGGATCGTTATTTGATTGTTGAAATTTGTTGCTGGAAGCGGCGCTTTTTCGCGCAGCGACTAGCCTGTAAAAGGTGCGGGTTGTAGCAGTACCGCACCAGCAGTGTGCACTTCGGTGACGCACGTTGTTACAGGCTGGTTGCACGTCGTTTGGCGCCGCGGTTGCAATGATGGCGCGTGCGGGTTGCGCCTTTATAAATAAATGGTTTCACCTTCCGCGGTTTAGACGGTTGCACGCCCAATGAAAATGGGATCGAAACAGTCGAAATAACAATAAAGCAGCGACTTTTCTCAGAATAAAAAACCGATGGCACGGCCCTTGCTCTGAGCATTTAGAGAAGTCGCAGTGCCAACTAAAAAAAAACCTTGGAGCACCACCTCATGTCCCAGACGTTTTACAAGAAAGGCTTTCTGGCCCTCGCAGTGGCAACTGCGTTGGGTGTTTCTGCGTTTGCACAGGCTGATGTGAAAATCGGTGTGGCGGGTCCGATGACAGGTGCCAACGCGGCATTTGGCGAGCAGTACATGAAGGGTGCACAGGCTGCAGCCGACGCGGTCAACGCGGCGGGCGGCGTCAACGGGGAAAAAATCGTACTGGTGAAGGGCGATGACGCCTGCGAACCGAAACAGGCTGTGACGGTCGCCAAGGACCTGACCAACCAGAAAGTCGCCGGCGTGGTCGGTCACTTCTGCTCCTCGTCGACCATCCCGGCCTCCGAGATCTACGACGAAGCGGGCATCATTGCAATCACCCCTGGTTCCACCAACCCGGCAGTCACCGAACGCGGCCTGAGCGCCATGTTCCGTATGTGCGGGCGTGACGACCAGCAAGGCATCGTGGCCGGTGACTACATCGTCGACGTGCTCAAGGGCAAAAAAGTCGTCGTCCTGCACGACAAGGACACCTACGGTCAGGGTCTGGCGGACGCTACCAAGGCCCAGCTGGAAAAACGCGGCGTGAAGCCTGTGTTGTATGAAGGCCTGACCCGTGGCGAGAAAGACTTCAGCACCATCGTCACCAAAATCCGCGGCGCTGGCGCCGACGTCGTCTACTTCGGCGGTCTGCACCCGGAAGCCGGTCCTCTGGTTCGTCAACTGCGTGAGCAAGGTCTCAAAGACGTCAAGTTCATGTCCGATGACGGCATCGTGACCGACGAACTGGTAACCACCGCTGGCGGCCCGCAATTCGTTGACGGCGTGCTGATGACCTTCGGCGCCGACCCACGCCTGCTGCCAGACAGCAAGACCGTGGTGGACGAGTTCCGCAAAAAAGGCACCGAGCCTGAAGGCTACACCCTGTACGCCTACGCTTCGGTTCAGACCCTGGCTGCAGCTTTCAACGGCGCCAAGTCCAACAGCGGCGAAAAAGCTGCCGAGTGGCTGAAGAAAAACCCGGTCAAAACCGTGATGGGCGAGAAGACCTGGGACGCCAAGGGCGACCTGAAAGTCTCCGACTACGTGGTTTATCAGTGGGACAAGGATGGCAAATACCACCAACTGGAAAAGCAGAAGTGATATGAACTGCTGATTTGCCCGGTGCCCTGTGCGCCGGGCAATCAAACAACATGTCCGTGCAGTACCTGTCTTTTCTCGTAGAGCTGCACACAACCGAGTTGCTTCGGCGGCTGAACCCCGGTCCGTTGCACCCGGCTTCTGTGCAGTCTCTCAAATGCGTGAGATTGCGTTATGGATGGTATTTTCCTGCAGCAACTGGTCAACGGCCTGACCCTCGGGTCGGTCTATGGCCTGATCGCCATCGGCTACACAATGGTCTATGGCATCATCGGCATGATCAACTTCGCCCACGGCGAGGTTTACATGATTTCCGCTTACCTCGCGGCAATCAGTCTGGCTCTGCTGGCATACTTCGGTATTGAATCCTTCCCGCTACTGATGCTCGGCACCTTGATCTTCACCATCGTGGTTACGGCGGTGTATGGCTGGGTCATCGAGCGCGTCGCCTACAAGCCCCTGCGTAACTCCACCCGGTTGGCACCGCTGATCAGTGCCATCGGGATTTCGTTGATCCTGCAGAACTATGCCCAGATCGCCCAAGGTGCCAAACAACAAGGTGTTCCGACCTTGCTGACGGGAGCCTGGCGCGTCGAAATCGGCACCGGTTTCGTGCAGTTGACCTACACCAAGGTCTTCATCCTGATTGCTGCATTCGCCGGTATGGCGCTGCTGACCTACATCATCAAGTACACCAAGCTCGGCCGCATGTGCCGCGCCACCCAGCAAGACCGCAAGATGGCCTCGATCCTGGGGATCAACACCGACCGCGTGATTTCCTACGTGTTCATCATCGGTGCAGCGATGGCGGCCCTGGCCGGCGTGCTGATCACCATGAACTACGGCACGTTCGACTTCTATGCCGGCTTCATCATCGGCATCAAGGCGTTTACTGCGGCGGTACTCGGCGGCATCGGTTCGCTGCCTGGCGCGATGCTCGGCGGGATCATTCTCGGGATTTCCGAGTCGCTGTTCTCCGGTTTGGTCAACTCGGACTACAAAGACGTCTTCAGCTTCTCGCTGCTCGTTCTCGTTCTGGTCTTTCGGCCCCAAGGCCTGCTCGGCCGTCCTCTTGTGTCGAAGGTGTAAGCGATGTCTTCAACCACTAAAAAAACCATTGATCTCAAAAGAAGCCTGGTTGACGCGATTCTTGCCGGCCTTGTCGCCCTGATTGTGTTCGGCCCGATTGTCGGCGTGGTCCTCGACGGCTACGGCTTCAATATGGAAACGACCCGGGTGGCGTGGATTGTCGCCATCGTCATGGCTGGCCGATTTGCCCTGAGCCTGTTCCTGCAAACGCCCAAGGGCCTGAAGATTCTTGAAGGCTTTGAAAGCACCGGCTCCGGGGTTCATGTACTGCCGCCTGATTACAAATCCCGGTTGCGCTGGATCATCCCGCTGGTGATCCTCGTTGCTGTGGTGTTCCCGTTTTTCTCCAACTCTTACCTGCTGGGCGTGGTGATCCTCGGGCTGATCTACGTATTGCTGGGCCTGGGCCTGAATATCGTGGTCGGCCTGGCCGGTCTGCTCGACCTGGGTTATGTGGCGTTCTACGCCATCGGTGCCTACGGCCTGGCGCTGGGTTATCAATACCTCGGGCTGGGTTTCTGGACGGTGCTGCCGCTGGCAGCGATCACCGCGGGCCTGGCCGGTTGCATCCTCGGGTTCCCGGTGTTGCGGCTGCACGGTGATTACCTGGCGATCGTGACCCTCGGTTTCGGTGAAATCATTCGCCTGGTGCTCAACAACTGGCTGTCCCTGACCGGCGGCCCGAATGGCATGGCAGCTCCGTTGCCGACGTTCTTCGGCCTCGAGTTCGGCAAGCGTGCGAAGGAGGGCGGTGTCCCGTTCCATGAGTTCTTCGGCATCGCCTATAACCCGGACGTGAAGTACTACTTCATCTACGCGGTGTTGTTCCTGGTGGTGCTGGCCGTGCTGTACATCAAGCATCGTCTGGTCAAGATGCCGGTCGGCCGCGCCTGGGAAGCCCTGCGTGAAGACGAAATTGCCTGCCGCTCCATGGGCCTGAACCACGTACTGGTCAAGCTCTCGGCGTTCACCATTGGTGCATCGACTGCCGGCCTGGCCGGAGTGTTCTTCGCCACCTATCAAGGCTTCGTCAACCCGACCTCGTTTACCTTCTTTGAATCGGCCCTGATCCTCGCCATCGTGGTACTCGGCGGCATGGGCTCGACCATCGGCGTGGTGATTGCAGCCTTCGTGCTGACGGTTGCCCCGGAACTGCTGCGCGGCTTTGCGGAATATCGCGTGCTGCTGTTCGGCGTGTTGATGGTGTTGATGATGATCTGGCGACCGCGCGGCCTGATTCGGATCAGCCGTACCGGTGTGACCCCGCGTAAAGGAGTAGCGCCATGAGCGAAGTCGTACTCTCGGTCGAGAAGCTGATGATGCACTTCGGCGGCATCAAGGCGTTGAGCGATGTCAGCCTCAAGGTGCATCGCAACTCGATCTTCGCCCTGATCGGCCCCAACGGCGCCGGCAAGACCACCGTGTTCAACTGCCTGACCGGGTTCTACAAGGCCTCCGGCGGCAAGATCGAACTCAATACCCGTGGCGAGCGCACCGATGTCATCCAGCTGTTGGGCGAATCGTTCAAAGCCACGGATTTCGTTTCGCCGAAAAGCTTCATCACCCGGATGCGCTACAAGATGTTCGGTGGCACCCACCTGGTGAACCGTGCCGGGCTGGCGCGTACGTTCCAGAACATTCGCCTGTTCAAGGAAATGTCGGTACTGGAAAACCTGCTGGTGGCCCAGCACATGTGGGTCAACCGCAACATGCTGGCCGGCATCCTCAATACCAAGGGCTACCGCAAAGCCGAAAGCGATGCGCTGGACCACGCCTTCTACTGGCTGGAAGTGGTGGATCTGGTGGACTGCGCCAACCGTCTGGCCGGTGAACTGTCCTACGGCCAACAGCGTCGTCTGGAAATCGCCCGGGCCATGTGCACCCGGCCGCAGATCATCTGCCTCGACGAACCGGCTGCCGGCCTCAACCCTCAGGAAACCGAAGCGCTGAGCGCGATGATCCGGCTGCTGCGCGACGAGCACGATCTGACCGTGGTACTGATCGAACATGACATGGGCATGGTAATGAGCATTTCCGACCACATCGTGGTGCTGGACCACGGCATCGTGATCGCTGAGGGCGGACCTGATGCGATTCGCAACGACCCGAAAGTGATTGCGGCCTACCTGGGCGCTGATGAAGAGGAAGTGGTGCTATGAGCCAACCCATCCTCGAACTCAAGGATCTGGATGTATTTTACGGGCCGATCCAGGCCCTGAAAAAAGTCTCGCTGCATATCGAAGAAGGTGAAACCGTCAGTCTGATCGGCTCCAACGGCGCCGGTAAGTCGACCCTGCTGATGTCGATCTTCGGCCAGCCGCGGGCGGCTGACGGGCAGATCATTTATCAGGGCGTGGACATCACCCACAAGTCGTCGCACTACATCGCGTCCAACGGCATCGCTCAGTCGCCTGAAGGCCGGCGGGTGTTCCCCGACATGACCGTCGAGGAGAACCTGCTGATGGGCACCATCCCGATCGGTGACAAGTACGCTTCCGAGGACATGCAGCGCATGTTCGAGCTGTTTCCGCGGCTCAAGGAACGCCGTAACCAGCGCGCCATGACCATGTCCGGCGGCGAGCAACAGATGCTCGCCATCGCCCGTGCATTGATGAGCCGACCCAAGCTGCTGTTGCTTGATGAGCCGAGCCTGGGGCTGGCGCCGATCGTGGTGAAACAGATCTTCGCGACCCTGCGGGAACTGGCGAGTACCGGCATGACCATTTTCCTGGTCGAGCAAAACGCCAACCACGCGTTGAAACTGTCGGACCGGGCGTACGTGATGGTCAACGGTGAGATCCGCATCACCGGCACCGGCAAGGAGCTGCTGGTCAACGAGGAGGTGCGTAACGCTTATCTCGGCGGGCACTGAAACGCTGCCGGAATATCCACAGCCCCGACGAGCAATCGCCGGGGCTTTTTACATCCTCTATACACCTCAATTCCCATGTGGGAGCGGGCTTCTCGCGAAGGTGGCTTATCAGTCACATTGATGCCAGATGTGCCGCCGCTTTCGCGAGCAAGCCCGCTCCCACAGGTGTCCACGGTGTGCTTTCCGGAAATTGTGGAAAACAATATTCACAAGCTCTCAAAGCGCGACATAAAGCCGCTGCAAATAGTTGTTTTGTCACGGTTTTGACTTGTCCCCGTTTACTGTGGAACTGGCTGTGAATAACGTGGGAGTAGCTGCTTGAGAGCCTTTGAATCCGTGGCTTGCAGCGATGTGGTTGTTTTTTGATCAGGCGTTTTTGCTTGACCCGGAGCAGGCTTTGTCAACCTTTTTGTTGGTGACTAAAGTGGCCCGAAATGTGCTCAGCCTGCCTGTGGATAAGTCTGTGGTTAAACTCTGGAAAGACTCGGCTGAGGGCCGTAGTTACTGGCTTGGCGCCATCGTCGGTTTGATCGGCCCATCGTGCAAAATGCCATGGGCTACACCGCTGGCACCTGAGGGTCAAGCGAAAAACTTTGTAATCTGCCCGCAAAGCCTTGTGGATAGCGGCTCCCAGCTTTTCCACTTGCCCCCGGAAATTGTGGACCTGCCTGTGGATAACGTGCGCGTACATAGCTGCAGGCCACGCCGGGCAAGGCGTTGCCATGATTGATTACTTTTCATACAAAAATACGATGGTTGCCCGTGAGAGCGGGGCCGGGCATGCTGCCAGCTGATTTTCTATTCCAATGGCTGACCGTCAGCCGAAGCAAGGAGAACACGATGTCCAACACCCTGTTTATTACCGGCGCGACTTCCGGTTTTGGTGAAGCCTGTGCCCGTCGTTTTGCCGATGCCGGCTGGAAACTGGTGCTGACTGGGCGTCGTGAAGAGCGTCTCAACGCCCTGTGCGCCGAGTTGTCGAAGCAGACCGAGGTGCATGGCCTTGTGCTCGACGTGCGTGATCGCAAGGCCATGGAGGAGGCGATCGCCAACCTGCCGCCGTCCTTCGCCAAGCTGCGCGGGCTGATCAACAACGCCGGCCTGGCACTGGGCGCTGACCCGGCGCCGAAGTGCGACCTCGACGATTGGGACACCATGGTCGACACCAACATCAAAGGCCTGATGTACGCCACTCGCCTGCTGTTGCCACGCCTGATTGCCCACGGTCGCGGTGCCGGTATCGTCAACCTCGGCTCCGTCGCCGGCAACTATCCGTATCCGGGCAGCCATGTTTATGGTGGGACCAAGGCATTCGTTGGACAGTTCTCGCTGAACCTGCGTTGCGACCTGCAAGGCACTGGTGTGCGCGTCAGCAATATTGAGCCGGGCCTGTGCGAGAGTGAGTTCTCGCTGGTGCGTTTCGCCGGTGACCAAGAGCGCTACAACGCGACCTACGCCGGTGCCGAGCCGATCCAGCCGCAGGACATCGCCGAGACCATTTTCTGGGTGCTCAATGCGCCGGCGCACATCAACATCAACAGCCTGGAGCTGATGCCGGTGAGCCAGACGTGGGCCGGGTTTGCGATTGAGCGTAATAACAAGGCTTAATTGTGGCGAGGGGGCTTGCCCCCGTTGGGCTGCGCCGCAGCCCTAAAACCTATTGGCCGCATGCTTTCCGGCAGATTTTGATGGCTGAATTGCGGCTGCTTCGCAGCCGAACGGGGCGATGCTGCGTTCCGACAAGCCCCCTCGCCACAGAGTCAACCGAGATAATCGACCAGCCCGCGATAGCAAGTCGCCAAGTGATAAGGCGTGGTCGACGGCATGTCCTTGCGGCTGACTTCGCCCTGCTCATCACGACACTCATACCAGCCGCCCACATGCAGAAAGCGCTGTTGCAACGCCTGCAATTGGCGTTGCACGGAGGCTTCGCTGTCCGGTCGCAAAGTCAGCGCACGCAGGTATTCAGCCTGGGCCCAGATGCGTTGGGTGGCATCCTTCGCCGAGCCATTCAGATCGAGCATCGCTGCCACTGCACCCGTTTGCGGATCGACGCCCGATTGTTCGGTCAGCACAAACGCACGCTCCAGCGAAGCATGCAGTTTTGAGCCGCGCAGCAACGACGAAGACTCCAGCAGGAAATACCACTCGAACTGATGACCCGGCTCAAACCAGTTATCCACAGCACCCAGCGGTTTCTCCATTAACACGCTGTGTTGCGGGTCGATAAAACGCTTTTGCATGGCTGTGCATAACTCGACCAGCGCCCGTTGCACGGCGGTGTCTTCGCGCACCGACAGGGTTGCGAGGAACGCTTCCGCCAGATGCATCAAGGGATTTTGCAGGGGGCCGGAGTCGAGCGAGGACCAGTCACGGTCGAGGCAGGCTTCATACAGGCCGTCGCCCGTGGCGAAGCGCTGCGCCAGCACTTCCAGCGTGGCATTGAGCACCGATTCCACCAGCGGATCGCGAACCTTTTCCCAGTAATGGGCGCACGCGAACAGGATGAAGGCATGGGTGTAGAGGTCTTTGCGCTGATCCAGCGGCGCACCTTGCGGGTCGATGCTGTAGAACCAGCCGCCGTGCTCGGCGTCGTGGAAATGCTGTTGCAAGGAACGGAACAGCGCCGCGGCGCGCTCCTCGGCGGCCGGCACCTGGCCGATCAGACTGGAAAACAGATACAGCTGCCGCGCGCACGCCATGGCCCGGTAACGCTGAGGGGGCAGCGGCTGGTGCCCGGCGTCCAGCGCTTCATAAGGCAACGCCATGTCGGCATTCCAGCCGGGGCCTTGCCAGAGCGGCACGATCACGTCCTGGAAATGCTGCTGCACCGAGGCGAACAGGGCGGTCAATTCAGGCTGGGAGGCGGAGCGGGAAACAGGCGGCATTGGCTGGCGTCGTCACGGCAGGGTTGATTGCGCGACATGTTAGCAGGCCTGAGAGAGGCGGTGTCTGTTCGGACGATATCGCGGGCAAGCCCGCTCCCACAAGGATCATCGGTATTCACACGAGCTGTGCTGGCGGCGAATATCCTGTGGGAGCGGGCTTGCCCGCGATGAGGCCGGTTCAAGCCTTAGAGAATCAGCCCGCCAACAACCACACACCAGTCGCCGCCGAAGCCGCCCCCGCCAATCGAACCAACGGCGCCGCCGCTTGCGGCAGCACGCGCACCACCGCATAACCCGCTGCATGCAACGCCGCCGTCGCCGCCACAAAACCTGCGGCATAGGCCCAAGGACTCGACATGTCCGGCAGCTCCAGCCCATGCGCCACCCCATGGAACAGCGCAAACAACGCAGTCGCACCGACCGCCACGCTCAATGGCGGGCGCACCGCCAAGGCAACGGCCAGGCCCAACGCCAGCACCGACGCCGCGATGCCGCTTTCCAGCGCTGGCAGGTTAAGTCCTTCAAAACCCAGCAACCCGCCAATCAGCATGATGCCAACGAACGTGCACGGCAGCGCCCAGCGCGCGGCGCCTTTCTGCTGCGCCGCCCACAAACCCACCGCCACCATCGCCAGCAAGTGATCGAGGCCGCCAATCGGGTGGCTGATGCCGGCGAGCAAACCGTTATCGCCATGGCCTGGGTGAGCGAAGGCGATGGCCGGGGTCAGCAGCAGCGCCATGGCGCCCAGGATGCGTTTCAGTGTCATGGATAAGCTTCCTTGTTGATAAGTCGTCATCAGGCTGCGGTCAGCAGGCCTTGGCGTTCGATGAAGGCGATGATTGCTTCCAGGCCCAAACCGGTTTTTTGGTTGCTGAAGACAAACGGCTTGCCGTTGCGCATGCGTTGAGTGTCGCTGTCCATCATCTCCAGCGACGCGCCCACTAGCGGCGCGAGGTCGACTTTGTTGATCACCAGCAGGTCGGATTTGCAGATCCCCGGCCCACCCTTGCGCGGCAGTTTGTCGCCGGCCGAGACGTCGATCACGTAGATAGTCAGGTCGGACAGTTCCGGGCTGAAGGTCGCCGAGAGGTTATCGCCGCCGGACTCCACCAGAATCAGATCCAGGCCCGGAAAACGGCGGTTCAGTTGATCCACCGCTTCGAGGTTGATCGAGGCGTCTTCGCGGATCGCCGTGTGCGGGCAGCCGCCGGTTTCCACGCCGATGATGCGCTCAGGCGCCAGGGCTTCATTGCGCACCAGGAAATCGGCGTCTTCGCGGGTGTAGATGTCGTTGGTGACGACGGCCAGGTTGTAGCGGTCGCGCAGGGCCAGGCAAAGCGCCAGCGTCAGGGCGGTTTTGCCGGAGCCGACCGGGCCGCCAATGCCGACGCGCAGGGGTTGTGTGTTCATGTGGTTCTCCAAATTGAAAGGGCCTAGGAACGGAACAGACGGCTGTACTGGCGCTCATGGGCCATGCACGCCAGGGACAGGCCGAACGCAGCGCTGCCGTAGTGTTCGGGATTGATTCGGGTGGCGTCTTGCTGGGCTTGTTGCAGCAGCGGCAGCAATTCGCTGGTCAGGCGCTGCGCGGCTTGCTGGCCGAGCGGCAGGGTTTTCATCAGCACCGCCAGCTGGTTTTCCAGCCAGCTCCAGAGCCACGCGGCCAGCGCGTCCTGGGGGCTGATTTGCCAGGCGCGAGCGGCCAATGCCCAGCCGAGCGCCAGGTGCGGTTCGGTGCGCTGTTCGAGAAAGGCGCGGGCCGGCGCATCGAGTTCCGGCAAGCCGTTGAGCAGTTGTTGCAACGAATAGCCCATCTGCCGGCTCTCCTGATGCAACTCGCGGGTTTCCCGGCTGGCGCGGTGTTCTTCGCAGCGTTGCAGCAACTCAGCCCAGTTCTCATCAACGGCGGCGGTGCAATGGGCGAGCAGCAGCGGCGCTTCGAAACGAGCCAGGTTCAGCAACAACTGATCACTGATCCAGCGTCGCGCGCTGTCTGCATCGTTCACCCGGCCGTTATCCACAGCCATTTCCAGGCCTTGCGAGTAGCTGTAGCCGCCAATCGGCAGTTGTGGGCTGGCCAGGCGCAGCAGCGCCCAGGCCGGGTTCATAAACGGACGCCGAACTGGTGCAGTTTCGGCGGGTAGTTGAAATCATCGTCGCCGTGGCGGGAATGGTGATGGCCGCCGCCATAGGCGCCGTGTTCCGGCTGGAACGGGGCCTCGATGTGTTCGACCCTGGCTTCCAGCTGTTCGAGCATCGCCTTGAGCACGTAATCGTCGAGCAGGCGCAGCCAGCGATCACCGACTTGCAGGGCGACGTGGCGATTACCCAAGTGATAGGCGGCGCGGGTCAGTTCGAAGGCGTTGGCGCAGGTGACATGCAGCAGTTGTTCGGGCCGCGCGCAGACACGGACGATACGCCCGTCTTCGGCTTGCAGGCATTCGCCGTCATACAGCGGCGGCTGGCCGCGCTCCAGAAACAAACCGACGTCCTCGCCTTCGGCACTGAAACAGCGCAAACGGCTTTTGCTCCGGGCTTCGAAGGTCAGGTGCAACTCGGCGGCCCAGACGGGTTGAGGGTCGATTCTGCGATGAATCACCAGCATCGGGAGGCTTCCAGCAATGGACAATGCTCAGGCTAGAGCAAGGGGCTTGCCAATCGGGCGATACGTAGGAAATACCTGTCGGAGCGTAGTGGATGTTTCAGAATGTTGCAGGATTTTGAACTGGAATGGTGCGGGGATTTTTCTGTAGCACCAAATTGATGCTTTGCCTTGTTTTGTGTGGGAGCGCGCTTGCTCGCGAAGGCGTCGTGTCAGTCAACAGATGCGTTGAATGTATCGACTTGTTCGCGAGCAAGCCCGCTCCCACATTTTTATTCGGTGCTGCCCAGGCCTTGCCAGTGCTTGAGGCCGATGAAGATAAAGCGCAGTTGCTGAGTGATTTTCGCCTGGGGCGTCAGGTGCTCGGGCAGAGCCTCGGCTGGCGGATCGATAATGTCCGGCAAGGTCGCAAACACGCTTTTGACGATCAGATCCGCCATCACGCTCAGGCCGGCGATGTCCAGATGCTGCAGTTTTGGCATCAGGGACAAGTCAGCTGCGAGGTCCGAGCTGATGTCTTCGCGCAGACGTCCGATTGCCTGGCGCACCGGCAGCGATCCGCCGTACTGTTCGCGGGCCAGAAACAGAAACTGCGAGCGATTGGCTGAGACGACGTCGAGAAAGATTCGTACCGAAGCGTCAATGATGCCGCCCATGACGAACTCGTTATGGCGCACCAGGCGAATGGTTTCGCGAAAGGTCTGGCCGACTTCGCTCACCAGCACCAGGCCCAGTTCATCCATATCGGCAAAATGCCGGTAGAAACCGGTGGGCACGATCCCGGCGGTTTTCGCGACTTCGCGCAGGCTCAGGCTGCCGAATCCTCGGCCGCATTCCATCAGGTGACGGGCAGCGTCCATCAGGGCGTTGCGGGTTTGTTGTTTCTGTTCGGCGCGGGGCAGCATCGCAAGGGTGTTTTCTGGACAGGGACAGCGGCGCACTCTAGCAAATCGGCTTCGCTGGCGTCGAACGACTATCGGGGGATCAAGCGGGAGGATGTGCAACTTCTAAGGGTCAAACCCTATAAAGTCAAAAGCCCAATCCGGGGATTGGGCTTTTTTTCAGGGCCACCATGGGCTCAGCTCACAGCGCTGTTGCGTTCGATTACACGGTCACCACCACCTTCGGCAAGTGTTTGACCTTGTGGAGTGCGGTCGGAACCACCTTCGGCAAGTGTTTGACCTTGTGGAGTGCGATCAGAACCACCTTCGGCCAGGGTTTGACCTTGTGGGGTGCGATCAGAACCACCTTCGGCCAGGGTTTGACCTTGTGGAGTGCGGTCGGAACCACCTTCGGCCAGGGTTTGGCCTTGTGGGGTACGATCCGAGCCGTCCTGAGTGATCAGGCCTTTTTCTTTCAGGCGATCGTTACCACCTTCGGCAAGGGTCTGGCCTTGTGGGGTGCGGTCCGAACCATCGGCAGCGACGGTTTGGCTGAACACCGAGCGGCTGTCTTTGACTTGTGGAGTGGCCTGGTCAGCAGCAGGCAGAGCGAAAGCGGTGCTGGCCAGCATTGAGAGGGTAAGGCTAAGCAGTAATTGGCGTTTCATGATGGGTTGCTCCTTGGGAGGGCGATAAAGTGGGTACGAGGGCAATGCTACTCTCGATAAGTCGATATAAAAGTTCATAAACGCAATGGTAATAATCAACGGAATTGATTGTTCTGCCGCAGCGCTCTAGAACGGGCGTTTCCGGCGAACGTTTTTGCCCTGTGGTGGGTATTTTCGACCCACTCGTGCCGCACAAAAGTGCGGGGCCGGTAACGCCGGATTCGGGGGCAGTCTCTCCCCGGTCGATTATTTGAGGATTAATCGGCGTTTCGGTTAAACCTGCGGGCGGTTTTTCAGTCGTAGATTTCATGGCAGGCCGGTTCTGGCCTAACGTTTCACACGTGCGTCGCAGTCAGGGCGCTCAGTCGTATCAGGAGCCCTGTGCAATGACGCGCACTCGTAAAATTGTTACCTGGACCTTCGCCAGCCTGATTGTCTTGCTGGCGGTATTGGTTCTGATCATCGTGTTCTTCGATTGGAACCGGATCAAACCGCCCCTTAATGCCAAAGTCTCCGAAGAGCTGCATCGCCCGTTCGCCATCAATGGCAACCTTGCGGTGGTCTGGCAGCGCGAGCCCGACGAGGGCGGTTGGCGGGCCTGGGTGCCGTGGCCGCACGTGGTGGCCGAAGACTTGAGCCTGGGCAACCCGGACTGGTCGAAGAAGCCGCAGATGGTCACCCTCAAACGCGTCGAACTGCGCATTTCGCCTTTGGCTCTGCTGGCGCAGCGGGTGGTCATCCCGCGTATCGACCTGACTGAGCCAAATGCAGACCTGCAACGCCTCGCCGATGGCCGCGCGAACTGGACGTTCAAATTCGATCCGAAAGACCCGGACGCCGAACCTTCCAGCTGGGTGGTGGACATCGGTGCCATCGGCTTCGACAAGGGCCACGTCACTCTTGACGACCAGAACCTCAAGACGCAGCTCGATGTGTTGATCGATCCGCTGGGCAAACCCATCCCGTTCAGCGATATCGTCGGCGACAAAGCCGCAAAAACCGCGCAGGAGAAAGGCGCAGCCCCGCAGGATTACGCGTTCGCGCTGAAGGTCAAAGGCCAGTACCACGATCAGAAACTCGCAGGCGAAGGCAAGATCGGCGGGTTGCTGGCGTTGCAAGACGCGGCCAGGCCGTTCCCGCTTCAGGCGCAAGTGAAGATCGCCGATACCAGCGTCGAACTGGCCGGTACGCTGACCGATCCGCTGAACCTCGGCGCTTTGGACCTGCGTCTGAAACTGGCCGGCACCAGCCTGGCCAATCTCTACCCGCTGACCGGTGTGACGCTGCCGGATACGCCGCCGTACGCGACCGACGGGCATTTGATCGCCAAGCTGCATGAGCCCGGTGGCGCGGTGTTCCGCTATGAGGAATTCAACGGCAAGATCGGCGAAAGCGACATTCATGGCAGCCTGGCCTATGTCGCCAGCCAGCCGCGACCGAAACTCAGTGGCTCGCTGGTTTCCAATCAACTTTTGTTTGCCGACCTGGCGCCGCTGATCGGTGCCGACTCCAACGCCAAGCAAAAGGCCCGTGGTGGCGAAAGCAAGCAGCCGACGGACAAGGTGTTGCCGGTCGAGGAGTTCAAGACCGAGCGCTGGCGCGACATGGACGCCGACGTCGAATTCACCGGCAAGCGCATCGTCCACAGCGAAAAACTGCCGTTCAAGGACCTCTACACGCACCTGGTGCTGACCGACGGTGTTCTGAGCCTCGAACCCCTGCGATTCGGCGTGGCGGGCGGCACCCTGGATGCACAGATTCGCCTCAATGGCCGCACGGAACCGTTGGAAGGCCGGGCCAAGCTGACCGCACGCAAGTTCAAGCTCAAACAGTTGTTCCCGACCTTTGAGCCAATGAAAACCAGTTTCGGCGAGCTCAATGGCGATGCCGACATCACCGGCCGTGGCAACTCGGTGGCCAAGCTGTTGGGCAGTGCCGATGGCAATCTGAAAATGCTGATCAACGATGGCGCCATCAGTCGCGAGTTGATGGAACTGGCGGGGCTCAACGTCGGCAACTATGTGGTGGGCAAAATCTTTGGCGACAAGGAAGTGAAGATCAATTGCGCGGCCGCCGACTTCGACATCAAGACCGGTTTGGCCACCACTCGACTGTTTGTCTTCGATACCGAGAACGCGATTATCTATATCGATGGCACCGCGAACATGGCGACGGAGCAACTGGACCTGACCATTACCCCGGAATCCAAGGGCTGGCGGTTGATTTCATTGCGGTCGCCGCTGTACGTGCGAGGCAAGTTCATCAAGCCGGATGCAGGTGTGAAGGCGGTGCCGCTGATTTTGCGTGGCGCGGGGATGGTGGCGCTGGGTGTGATTGCCGCGCCGGCTGCAGGGCTGCTGGCATTGGTGGCGCCGAGTGGGGGTGAACCGAATCAGTGCGCGCCGTTGCTGGAGCAGATGAAGGCGGGCAAGGCGCCGGTGACCGTCAAGCCTACAAAATAATCGGGGTGTTAGTGAGGGCGCCTTCGCGGGCAAGCCTCGCACCTACAGGGGAATACTGATCCCATGTAGGAGCGAGGCTTGCCCGCGAAAGCAATTTAACAGGCGCTAAAGATCTTTCAGAATGTCAGCCATGTCGTCCGCATGCTCTTCTTCCTGAGCCAGAATGTCTTCGAAGATGCGTCGGGTCGTCGGGTCTTTTTCGCCGATGTACTGAATGATCTCGCGGTAGCTGTCGATGGCGATCCGTTCGGCGACCAGGTCTTCGTACACCATCTCTTTGAGTGAATTGCCGGCCACGTACTGTGCGTGGGAGTTTTTGGATAGCAGGTCGGGGTTGAACTCCGGCTCACCGCCCAGTTGCACGATACGCTCCGCCAGGCGGTCGGCGTGCTCGGCTTCCTGGGTCGCGTGCTCGAGGAATTCATCGGCGGCGACGTTGGCTTTCAAGCCGCTGGCCATGAAGTAGTGGCGCTTGTAGCGCAACACACAGACCAGTTCAGTGGCCAGCGATTCGTTGAGCAGGCGCAGCACTTCTTCACGGTCGGCGCTGTAGCTTTCGGTCACCGCGCCGTTCTCGACGTTCTTGCGGGCCCGTTCTCGAAGGGTGGTTACATCAGACAAATGCATGTCACTCATCTCGTTCTCCTGGAGACTAATTCGGTTTGCGTCACCTTCTAGGGAAGTGATCGGTACTTAAGGTGTGAGTGACGGGCGTTGCGAAAAGTTTTATGTAATTTGCCAATCGCTAAAAGTGTCAAAACGATCACGCCAGCACATGTCCGGACAGCAACGCCTCCTCGCGCAACCACGCAAAAAACGCCCGCACCGGCGGATGTCGTTCACGTCCCGGCACGCAGAGCGCGCTGTAGCCGGCGCCATCCACCTGAATGTCGCCCCGGTAAGGCACCAGCAAACCGCTGGCCACGCTTTCCGACACCAGAATGTTGCTCGCCAGCACCAGGCCTTGCCCGGCGATCGCCGCTTGCAGGGCGTAATGCTCTTCGTCGTATTCACGGACCGCCGGTTGACCCGTTAGCCAGGTCTCGCCGGACTGCGCGCACCAGGCTTCCCAGCCATGGGCGTACAGTTTGGAGTTGTGCCAGCGCACGCTGATCAGCGTGGGCACCCGGTCAGCCGCCAGGGCAACCTGCTCGGGCGACCCGTAGACGCCGAACGATTCGTCGAACAGGCACAGCCCATAAAGGTTCGGGTAGTCATCAAGGCTGTAGCGCACCACCAGATCGACACTGGCGTCCTGATGCAAATCGATGACTTCGCAATGGGTATCCAGGCGCAGGCTGATGTTCGGATGACGGGCGTAGAACCGACCCAGGCGCGGCACCAGCCATAGCGCGGCGAAGGCGGCCGTGGTGGAAATCGTCAGGCTCGCGCCGCTGCGTTGCGGGCGCAGGGTGTCGACGCTTTGGGCCACTTCCAGCAAGGCGCCGTGCAAGCTGCGGAACAGACGTTCGCCGCAGTCGGTCAGGCGTACTTGCCGCGGCAGGCGCTCGAACAGCGGCACGCCGAGCCAGCTCTCCAGCGAGCGGATCTGATGGGACACCGCCGTCGGCGTCACCGAAAGCTCTTCGGCGGCCGCCTTGAAACTCAACAAACGCGAGGCGGATTCGAAAGCGCGCAGGGCGGTCAGCGGCAACGAGGCAAACATTGGAAACTCCATAGATGAAATGGATTCATCCAGACTGATTTCTGCTCATTTGAAGAGTGGCGCTTGCAGGCTTCAATCTGCAGGCCACAAGCAGTTTAGCCCTTAAGGAGATTCAGATGAGTAAGATTCTTGCTATCCACGCCAGCCCGCGCGGCGAGCGTTCTCACTCCCGGCGTCTGGCCGAGGTGTTTCTTTCAGCCTGGCAGGCGCGTAACCCTCAGTCGCAGCTGACCCGTCGCGAAATCGGGCGGGCGCTGATTCCGCCGGTCAACGAAGCCTTCGTCGCCGCTGCGTTTTACCCCGAGCCCCATGCCCGCCCGTTATCGATGCAGGCCGACCTGGCGTTCAGCGATGAACTGGTCGGCGAGTTGCTCGGCCACGATCTGCTGGTGATTTCCACGCCGATGCACAACTTCAGTGTCCCCAGCGGCCTCAAGGCCTGGATCGATCAGATTGTGCGGCTCGGACTGACCTTCAATCACACCCTGGACAACGGCGTGGCCCAGTACGAGCCGCTGGTGCACGGCAAAAAAGCCCTGATCGTCACCAGTCGCGGTGGCTTCGGTTTCGGGCCGGGTGGCGAACTGGAGGCGATGAACCATGCCGATCCATTACTGCGTACGGCGCTGGGGTTCATCGGCATCACCGACATCACCGTGGTGGCGGCTGAAGGCGAAGAGTCTGCCGCACGAACCTTCGAGATTTCGGCGGCCGAGGCTGAACAGCAACTGCTCGCGCTGGCCCGGGAGTTCTAGATGGCCTGGCTGTTTCTGCTGATCGCCGCCGGGTTCGAAGTCACCTTCGCCATGGGCATGAAGTACGCCGAAGGCTTTACCCGGCTCTGGCCATCGCTGATCACGGTGGTGGCCGCCGTCGGCGGGATTTACTTCCTGACCCTGGCCATGCGCGAGTTGCCAGTGAGCATCGCCTACCCGATCTGGACCGCCATCGGTTCACTGGGCACGGTGTTTCTCGGCTTTGCGCTGCTGGGTGAAAGCCTGACGGCGCTTAAGCTGGTGTCGGTGGGGCTGATCGTGGCGGGCGTGGTGGGGCTGAAGTAGGGCGGATGCCATAGACTGGTCGTCGAGTTGTCATCTTGGGTGGCGATGCTTGGCTGACGTCTTGCATCGCGCCTTGCTTCATCTCACCGATCACAAGGATGTTCGCCCATGTCGCAAGGTTCCGCTACGCGTTACCCGTTGGTGCTGGTCCCGGGAATGCTCGGGTTTATTCGTCTGGTGCTGTATCCCTACTGGTACGGGATCATTTCGGCGTTGCGCCGGGGTGGGGCGACGGTGTTTGCGGTGCAGGTCTCGCCGCTCAATTCCAGCGAGGTGCGCGGCGAGCAGTTGCTGGCGCGGATCGAGGAGATCCTGCGGGAAACCGGGGCCGAGAAGGTCAATCTGATTGGCCACAGCCAAGGCTCGCTGACGGCGCGTTATGCGGCCGCCAAACGCCCGGATCGCGTTGCGTCCGTGACTTCGGTCGCAGGGCCGAATCATGGCTCGGAGCTGGCGGATTATCTGGAAAAACACTATCCGGCGGACACCGCCAAAGGTCGTCTGTTGGCGGTATTGCTGCGGTTTATCGGCGCGTTGATGAGCCTGTTGGAAACCGGTTATCGCGGGCCGAAATTGCCGGTGGATATCCACGCTTCCCACGAGTCCCTGACGAGCGTCGGCGTGGCGGCGTTCAATCAGCGTTATCCACAGGGCTTGCCTGAAACCTGGGGCGGTCACGGGCCGGAAGAGGTCAACGGCGTGCGCTATTACTCCTGGTCCGGGACCTTGCAGCCGGGCAAGACGGATCGCGGCGGTAATCTGTTCGACGGGACGAACCGCAGTTGCCGGCTGTTTGCCAGGACTTTTGTGCGCGAAACCGGGCATTGCGACGGGATGGTCGGGCGCTACAGCTCGCACCTGGGGACGGTGATTGGCGATGAATATCCGATGGATCACTTCGACATCGTCAATCAGTCGCTGGGGCTGGTGGGGAAGGGGGCTGATCCGGTGCGGTTGTTTGTCGAGCATGCGGCCAGATTGAAAGCGGCTGGCGTGTAAACGTCCTGTGGCGAGGGGGCAAACCCCTCGCCACAAAGGATTACGCCCGGCCCAACACGGTAGTCCACCGCTCCGAGAGCACTACCCCGCCCAACGTCAACAGCCCGCCCACCAGGTGATACATCGCCAGCTGTTCATGCAGCACCAGCGCCGCAATCAGCGCGGTAATCAACGGCAGCAAATTGAAAAACAGCGTGGTCCGGCTCGGCCCCAGGCGCACCACGGCCTGCATCCACGCCAGCGGCGCGACCATCGAAGCCAGCAGACAGGCGTAAAGCACCAGCGGAATATTCTGCAAGGTCGGCCCGACCTTCGGTGAAGCGACAAACAATGGAAACAGCACCACCACCGCCACCAGCACCTGCAAATACAACAACACCAGCGGCGGCAGGCGCAGCTGCCATTTCTTCAGCAGGGTGCTGTAGATCGCGTAGGCCAGGGTGGCGATCAGCATCATCGCATCGCCAAGGTTTATCCCGTGCTCGAGCAATGCGCCCAGGCTGCCGGTCGACACCACCACCAACACCCCGGCAAACGACAGCACCGCGCCAGCCAATGCACCCGCTGTCAGGCGTTGACCGAGGCTGACAATCGCCATGGCCAGCGACATCAACGGCATCAGCGACAGAATGATCCCCATGTTGGTGGCCGACGTCAGCGTCGCGGCGAAGTACGCCAGGCTCTGATAGACCGCCATGCCCAGCACGCCAAGGATGAAAATCCTGCCCAGGTTCGGGCGGATCTGCGGCCAATGCGCGATCACTGGTTTGAGCATGAACGGCGTGAACAGAATCCCGGCCAGCAGCCAGCGGTAGAAACCAATCTCGGCGGGGAAGATCGCCCCGGCTGACATCTTGGTGATCACGGTATTGCCGGCCCAAATGAAAATGGCCAGCAGGGGATAAGCGTATTGCATCAGAAAAAACCGGAAACGTTAGTGAGGAACGATTATCCGCTTGTCTGGATGCAAGCCTATACTTCAATCCAGACAACCTGCCCCTGATGACGGACAGCATGACCAGTAAACACATCGACCTGCTCGATTTCGCGGAGTTGCCGTCCCCGGTCTATTTCCGTTATGCCGACTTCGACACCCATGAATACGCCTCGGCCCACCGTCACCCGTGGGGCACTCTTGAATATTCGGCCAACGGTGTATTGCACATGGAAATCGGCAGCAGCCGCTTCATGTCGCCGCCGCAATACGCGGTGTGGGTGCCGCCACACACCGAGCACAGTTTCTACAGCAATCAACCGATCAACTATCGCGCGGTCTGCCTCGCACCGGCGCTGTGCCATGCGTTGCCGCAGCAAGCGTGCACCCTGGCGATCAGCGACATTCTCAAGGCGATCCTCAAGGATTTCGCCGCCCGCGACGTGAAAATTCCCGAACACGATGCGGACCAACGTCTGGCGCAAGTGTTGGTGGACCAGTTGCAACAGGCGCCCATCCAAGAGTGTTATTTGCCTTATGCCAGCAGTTCGGGATTGCTCGTCATACTTGAAGCCCTGCAAGCCGAGCCTGGGGACAATCGGCCGTTGGCGCACTGGGCCGCGCAGATCCATGTCAGCGAACGCACCTTGGCGCGGCAGTTTGTCCGTGAGCTGGGCATGAGTTTCGGCGAGTGGCGGCAACGCTTGCGTTTCCTCGCGGCGATCGAAGCGCTGGACAGTCAGCGCAGCATTCAAAACATTGCCTTCGACATGGGTTACAGCACGGGCTCGGCATTTATTGCGATGTTTCAACGTCAGGCCGGGTGTACGCCAGAGCAGTATCGGCGGCAACGAATTGCCTGAGTTGAAGAAGTAAGTGGGTGTTAGAAATTTTAAGTGGTGAAGTTTCTTACAGGCTAATCGGAATTGCACTTCATTTGATCGACTGATTAACGTTGTACGCTAGTTGCATAAGCCGTTCCTGTTTAGCTTACTTATGCAGAGTATAAATGTGACCACTTTAATTCAGATCGATGAAATATCAGCAACCGCAACACAACAAAAAAGCATACATCAAGAACTTATAGAGAACGCTATCCCGGAATGGATGCGCCAGACTTCACCCCACAGGATCAGTGCGTTAAAAAGCGCGATAGCCCCTCTTCCAGAATGGATTCTCGCCGCTTCACCGATGCAGCTCGCGGCCCTGCAGCGCGCCTCGGAGGAAAGCTGGCGCGCACAAAACGACGTCGATCAGATGCTGAGCGAGGCACAAGATGTCTACACCTTTGCTGAACCTCTGCTGCGTCAGGCGTTGAAAGACCAATACGGTGTGGACGTCGATGTGAAAGAAACTTTTTTGCAGTTGTTTTCTCCGCCTCACTTATCGCCATGGGCCAATAATTTCAATAACGGCGTGGAGTCGCGCATTGTTTCGATGCTGGATGCGGCATTGCATAATTTTTCGGACAAAGAAGTATTAACGTCTGATTCGCAGTTTATTTCCCTGCCCGACAATTCGAATCGATTCGACATCACCGGAGTTCGCAACAATATGAGTATCGATCAGTTCAAGACGCTTTGCCGCCGTCTGGATCTCGGTGCTCAATATAAAGTGCATCTTGAAGACTATGTGCGTCCGGTCGATGGGCTGGCGCGTGGTGTGGTGCAGCAAAAAGTTATTAAAAGCCAAAAGGCTGCGTTGAAAGCAGCCCTGTATCTGGCCAGCCTTAAAAATGACATCTCGGCAAGTGGCTACCTGGCCGTACAAAGCCTGCTCAAGGATATTAAAGAATGGAAGATGGATGGCCTTCCCGTCCATTACTATCAGCTGAAAATCCTCGATGTTCAGTTGAGAGGCATCGTACTGATCGCCCCTGATCTGCATATCCACGACGGCGCTGCCCGGCGAGTCATTGCCTATGTACCGCACGATCCGGAACACCCACTGAAAGAGTATGCCTCGAAGGCCGAGTTCGCCCGCGAGCTCACTCGCCAATTGCGTGACACCCCCAAGGATTCGGCAAACAGCTATCAGCAATTCTTCAGCCGTTTTGTCGATCATCAACAACGGGGGCGCTTCTTCGCCGCACTCAACGCCGCGCTGGTAGAAATCACTCAGCACGACAAAGTCCCGGGCGTCGATCAGCCGGTATGGCGCGAAACGCCCATCGAAAATCCGCGCCTGCACCTTGACCACATCCGGTTCGAGAACGATACCCATACATTGTTTACGGGCGATCCTTGGCTTTATCTCTACCAGCAACAGCAAAACAAAATCCTGAACGATTCCCGGGAGATGGTCATCTCGACGCAAGATGCCGATCGCATGGAGCGCTGGGCGTGGTTCGACAACCTGGAAAAAATGCTTTCCGACATCTTCAATGCCGCGTTAATGGTTGTGGGGCCATTCATACCCTTCGTTGGCGAGATCATGATGGGTTACATGGTTTATCAGTTGGTCAATGAAGTCGTCGAAGGCATCGTCGATCTGGCTGAGGGGCTTTATCTGGAAGGGGCCGAGCACATCATTGGCTTTTTCGAAAGCGTGATCCAGTTGGTGGCCTTCGCCGGTGGGATGAAAATAGGCAAGAAGGTCGTACTGCCCAAGCTGTCATCGTTCATCGAGTCGACTACACCGGTCACGCTTGCCAACGGCGCCAAACGCCTTTGGAGCGGGGACCTGGAACCCTATCAGAAAAAGAACCTGACCCTGGCTGCGGATTCGAAGCCGGATGAAACCTGGATGCACCAGCATGAGGGCAAACCGATTCTCAAGCTGGACACCCGGCACTTCGAACTGACGAAAGATCCACAGAGCGGTAAACACAGGGTTAAACATCCGACCCGCCCCGATGCCTATCAACCCGTGGTGGACAGCAACGGCGAAGGTGCCTTCGTGATTGAAGGCGAGCAGCCTCACACCTGGGATCACACGACCCTGATGGCACGACTCGGGCCAGACTTGGGTGAGCTGGCCGAATCCTACGGGGACATCCGCACGGTCAGCCAGACCGACGCCAGCGCGATCCGCCGAATGTATGCCGACAATGAGCGGCCTCTGCCTTTACTCAGCGACACGGTGACCCGGTTCCGCATCGACCGCGACATTCAGACCTTCATCGAGCAGATGGGCAGCGAACGTGCGCAAGATTACTCAAGCGCCGATCCCGAGATGCAATTTCAGCTGCTCGACGGTCTGTGGCCCGGCAATGCGATTGAGCTGGTAGACGCCAGGGGTGAAGTGCTCCGGGTCGTCGGTCATGCGGGTGCGCCGCGTGTCCGGATAAACAGCAATCGTCTGGCTGACGTCGATCTGCTCAAGACCCTGCTATCGCACCTGGATGACGCACAACTGAACACCTTGTTGAACGTCGAATTTCGGATTGCGCCCAGCACGCTGGAAATGAACGTCAAAAATCTGCGGGCCGAGTTGGCGAAACTGGGCAGGAGCAAGCGCACGTCGCTGTTCGACACACGTTATCGTCGTATCGAGGCCGCCATGAGTGACAGCGCAAAAGCCATCCAGGCCAAAGTGCCGGGCCTGCCTGGCACTGTCGCCCGCGAGTTGCTGTCCATCGCCACACCCTCCGAAGTCCAGGCGATTGAGCGCGGGCAGTTGCCCGCAAGGCTGGAGAACCTTGCGCGTTGGGCGCTTCGAGACGTGCGCATTAGTCGTGCTTATGAAGGTTTTTATCTGGACTCGGTCGAGAATCCTGACCTGGACAGACTGGCGCTGCACTCCCTTGAGCATCTTCGCGGCTGGAATCCCGATGTGCGCATTGAAGTCCGACGGTTCGAGTCTGACGGTCAACTGCTCGACAGTATCGGCAAGGACGACGCGGGGATTCGGCGCACGCTCGTCGAGCTTCACGACTCGACGTTCGTCGCTTATGACGAAGACGGTAACGCCCTGCATTCAGGCATGGATTTGTTTTCCGCTATTTTGCAGGCGTTGCCGGATGCCGAGCGTAATGCGCTGGACATCCACATCGGCCAGGGGCCCAAACTGAAGCTGGCCCTGCGCGACAATGCATTGAAGCCCTATCAGTTGCTGAAGGTTCTGGACGCTCTCCCGATCCTTGACCTGCTCACTTACGATCCTCAATTAATGCGCCTGCGTGGCGGCGCGCCGGGTGCTGGCGGCGAACGTGCAGCCCTTGAAGAAATCCGCGGCCAATACAGCGACCTGGTCACGGTAGCGTTCCATCCTTCTGTTTCAGCGTTCAAGCAATTCGATTATCTGCGTGGCCTGAAACTGATTCACGACAGCTTTCCACAGGATTATCTCTTCGATCTGTTCGAGGCTCTGAACGCAGCCAATGCGACCGGCGAGGCCGGGCCAGGCCAGGAAATCGTCCAAAGTATCGAGGCGTTGCCCGATCTGCAGACGCTGATGCTGCCAGAGCAGTTCAACGCGTTGACCGGGCGCCTGTTCACCGAAGAGGGCCTGGTGCCGCTCACGGAACTGGAACGAAACCTGGGTTTGAATGCGCGCAATCTGGAACAGACCGGGCGGGCCAATGCCTACCAGGCGCTGTTACGTTCAGTCCGGGAAAACGGTGTAACGCCAAGTCCGGAGCTGACGGATTTAAGTGAATATGGAGAGTTGCTGTCCGCAGATGTCATCACGCCCGGGGAACCGATTCAGGTGACGACTCAAACTATGGCCAACCTGAAAATGGCACAGGAAGCGATCTACCGCGCCAAGGAGCTCTTGCCGATGTCGGGGAATCAGTTGCCGAGCATGTGGGAAAAGGGCGGTTCGGCCATTGCGAAAATCAAAGGCCTCAGAGGCATGGACCTTGAGGAGGGCGGATTCTCCGCCAAACTGACCACCGCCGAGGCCGCTCGTAAAGCCATTGATATCAAGGGGGGCAATTGCTCTGAGAACTCGAAAGTGACGTTTTCGATCCTCGCCAGCCAGCCCCGGGCGTCCAGCATTCATATCGTCAAAGTCACCGATTTTGATCATCAATATGTGGTGATGGGTGATGATTTGAACAATCCCGATGGACTGGTCGTTGCTGACTCCTGGCCGGAATTCCCCGCTGCGCACCTGGCCAGCAAAGGGTACTTCCAGTTTGACCGGTCGCCATTGATGACACTGCCTCCCGGACCCGCCCTGGCCGAGTACAACTTTATCAATGAAGCACCCCCCGGCCCGGCGACATTGCCGGCGGTTTCCGAGACGAACACGTACCGGCAGATAAAAATCAACAAGCTCTATGAGGAGGGGGCGGCATACGCTCAATGGACGTCATTGAGTGAGCTTGGCCAGACTTATGCTGTCCAGGGGGGCACGCCGGTCTTGTTCGAGCGGGTGCCCGCATCGGTCATTGATAACCGGATTGATGCCTATCAGCGATACCGGGAAGCCTTCAAGGATCTTCTGGAATCGGAGGTTGATTGAGGGTCATCTGTTACGTCGCTGGATGAAGGTGTAACAGGGGTTGTCTACACTCCAGATTGAGGCCGCACCCCTCGGTGCGGCAACAAGGAGAAAACTCCATGAAGATGTTGCGTGTCCCTTTGTTGATGATCGGTTTGCTGCTTTGCGCCCAGGGCTTCGCCGCCACTGAGCAACAGAACAAGATGACCACCTGCAATGCCGACGCCACTGCCAAAAGCCTCAAGGGCGACGAGCGCAAAGCCTTCATGAGCACCTGCCTCAAGGCGGCCCCGGCCGCCAATGACGCCAAGACCCTGACCCCTCAGCAAGAGAAAATGAAAACCTGCAACGCCGATGCTGCGACTAAAGCGCTCAAGGGTGACGAGCGCAAAGCATTCATGAGTGATTGCCTGAAGAAAAAATAGATAACTGAGTCATAGGGGGCGGCAGATTGTGGCGGCTGTGAGGGCCCCTTCGCGAGCAAGCCCGCTCCCACATCAGCCCTGCGAACACCGCGCCATTGTGGGAGCGGGCTTGCTCTCGAAGGGGCCAGCATGGCCGCTACAAAAATTCACCCACGCCCCACGAAGGTCGACCTATACAATCCCTAGTGCTGGCCTCCGAACGCTGGCAGACTGCCAATCCTTTTACGCCGTTCGTTTTGAGGCTGTATGCCAACGTTTTCTCAACGCCAAGTTTTGCTGCTGATCAGTTGGGTCATCATCTTTGGTGGTTTGCTGCTGGTGATCCCGCTGCGACTGCTGCCCAGCCTGCTGGCCGGGTTGCTGGTGTTCGAACTGGTCAACATGCTCACCCCGCAATTGCAGCGACTGATCGAAGGCCGGCGCGCGCGCTGGTTGGCGGTGGCGCTGTTGGGGACTCTGGTGGTCAGTGTGTTGACGCTGATCTTCGCCGGTGCCATCAGCTTTCTATTGCACGAAGCGGAAAACCCCGGGGCGTCCCTCGACAAATTCATGCATGTGGTTGACCGCGCGCGCGGGCAACTGCCGCCGTTCATCGATGCCTATCTGCCCGCCAGTGCCGCCGAGTTCCGCGTGGCCATCGGCGAGTGGATGAGCAAACACCTGAGCGACTTGCAACTGGTCGGCAAGGACGCGGCGCACATGTTTGTGACGCTGCTGATCGGCATGGTGCTCGGGGCGATCATCGCCTTGCAGCGCATACCGGACCTGACCAAGCGCAAGCCGCTGGCCGCCGCGTTGTTCGACCGCCTGCACCTGCTGGTCCAGGCGTTTCGCAACATCGTGTTCGCGCAGATCAAGATTTCCCTGCTCAACACCTTCTTCACCGGGATTTTCCTGGCGGTAATCCTGCCGATGTTCGGCATCAAGCTGCCGCTGACCAAGACCCTGATCGTGCTGACCTTCCTGCTCGGCCTGTTGCCGGTGATCGGCAACCTGATGTCGAACACGCTGATCACCATTGTCGGGTTGTCGCTGTCGATCTGGGTCGCCATGGCGGCGCTGGGTTATCTGATTTTTATCCACAAGCTCGAATACTTCCTCAACGCGCGCATTGTCGGCGGGCAGATCAGCGCCAAGTCGTGGGAGTTGCTGTTGGCAATGCTGGTGTTCGAGGCCGCGTTCGGCCTGCCGGGGGTGGTGGCGGGGCCGATTTATTACGCGTACCTGAAGAGCGAGCTGAAGCAGGTGGGGATGGTTTGATCCGAGAGATGTGTTGCCTGATCTGACGCCATCGCTAGCAGGCTAGCTCCCACACTGGTTTTGTGAACACCACAGATCCGATGTGGGAGCTAGCCTGCTAGCGATGGGTGCACCCCGGTTTCGGGTCAGTCCATCGGGCCGTAACGCTTGGCCGCCTCGATCGCCAAGCCACTGCCAATACTGCCAAAGATGTTCCCTTCCACATGCCGAGCATTCGGCAACATCGCTGAGACGCTGTGGCGCAGTGCCGGAATCCCGCTCGAACCTCCGGTGAAGAACACCGTGTCGACCTGGTCGACGCGCACGTTGGCGTCGTTCAGCAGTTGGGTAACGCTGTTGCGCACCCGCTCCAGCAAATTGTCGATGGCCGATTCGAACAGCGCCCGGCTCAGCTCCACGCTCAATCCCGGTTCGATGCGGTCCAGCGGCACGTGGCGGCTGTCGGCGTGGGTCAGCTGGATCTTGGTTTCTTCGACTTCCATGGCCAGCCAGTGGCCGGCGCGCTGGTCGATCAGCTTGAACAGACGATCGATCCCGCCGGTGTCTTCGATGTCGTAACGCATGCTGCCCAGGGCCAAAGTCGACTTCTGCGAGTACACCGAGTTGATGGTGTGCCAGGTCGCCAGGTTCATGTGGTGGCTGGTCGGCATGTAGGCGCCGCTCTTCATGCGGCTGCCGTAGCCGAACAGCGGCATCAGGCCTTGCAGGCTCAGCTGCTTGTCGAAATCGGTCCCGCCGATGTGCACGCCGCCGGTGGCGAGGATGTCATCGTGACGGTTGTCGTGGGTGCGGCGCTCCGGGGACAGGCGCACCAGCGAGAAGTCGGAGGTACCACCGCCGATGTCGACGATCAGCACCAGCTCTTCTTTTTCGATGGTTGACTCGTAATCGAACGCCGCTGCGATTGGTTCGTACTGGAACGACACATCCTTGAAGCCGATGGCGCGGGCCACGTCCACCAAGGTGTTCTCGGCTTCCTGGTCGGCCATTTCATCGTCGTCGACGAAGAACACCGGCCGACCCAGCACCACTTCCTCGAATTCCCGACCAGCGGCCGTCTCGGCGCGCTTCTTCAACTGGCCGATGAACAGGCCGAGCAGGTCCTTGAACGGCATCGCCGTCCCGAGGACGCTGGTGTCGTGCTTGATCAGCTTGGAACCCAGCAGGCTCTTGAGCGAGCGCATCAGCCGGCCTTCATAGCCTTCCAGGTACTCGTGCAGCGCCAGACGGCCGTATACCGGGCGGCGTTCTTCCATATTGAAGAAGACCACCGAGGGCAGGGTGATCTTGTCGTCCTCCAGCGCGATCAGCGTTTCCATGCCGGGGCGCAGCCAGCCGACGGTGGAGTTGGACGTGCCGAAGTCGATACCACAGGCACGGGCTGGAGATGCGTTTTTCATGTCTTTCGAGTTCCGGTTAAAAAACGGCCGCGCAGTGTATGTCAGTGCGGCGAATATTCGAAGGCCGACTATCCGCTAAATCTCGTTGATTGGCGCCTTGTAAAGACGGCGAGATGCCCCAAACTTGTCTGCATTGCACTTGGCAGCCATCGGACGGTCGCAAGAACCATCCTGCGCTGCCGATAAACTTCTGATGCGCTACCCGGTCACAACCTTGAGATCGGTCAACCCGCCGTCTGCCAATGAGCGCAGACTGCCGGTAGTGGCGCGATTTTGATAACGGATGGTGATGCCCTCGATGGACTTCAAAGACTATTACAAGATTCTCGGTGTGGAGCCGACTGCGGACGATAAGACCATCAAGGCGGCTTATCGCAAGCTGGCGCGCAAATACCACCCCGATGTCAGCAAGGAAAAGGATGCCGAGGCCAAGTTCAAGGACGCCTCGGAGGCCTATGAAGCGCTGAAAAGCGCCGACAAACGCGCCGAGTATGACGACTTGCGCAAATACGGCCAGCACGGCCAACCGTTCCAGGGCCCGCCGGGTTGGCAGGGTCGTGGCGGCGGTGGTTTCGGTGGCGGTCAGGACACGGGCGATTTCTCGGACTTCTTCAGTTCGATCTTCGGCAACCGTGGTCCTGGTTTTGGTGGTGGACAGTCGGGCCGCAGCGCCGGGCGTCGAGGGCAAGACGTGGAAATGGAACTTGGGATTTTCCTGGAAGAAACCCTCTCGAACGAGTCGAAGAAGGTCACTTTCCAGGTGCCGCAGTACAACGCTGCCGGCCAGCATGTCAGCAACACCAGCAAAAGCCTGAACGTGAAAATTCCGGCCGGCGTGACCGACGGCGAGCGCATCCGCCTCAAGGGCCAGGGGGCACCGGGCACCGGTGGTGGCGCCAATGGCGACCTGTTCCTGATCATTCGCTTTGCGCCGCACCCCAAGTTCGACGTTGAAGGCGAGAACCTGATCATTACCTTGCCGCTGGCGCCGTGGGAATTGGCACTGGGCACCGAAGTGGCAGTGCCTACACTGACAGGCAAGATCAACCTCAAGGTGCCGGCCGGTAGCCAGAACGGCCAGCGCATGCGCGCCAAGGGGCACGGTCTGCTGAACAAGGCGGGCGAACGCGGCTTCCTGTTCGTGCAATTGAAGGCGGTCATGCCCAAGACCTCGAGCGATGAGGTCAAGGCGTTGTGGCAGCAGTTGGCAGAAAAAGCTGCGTTCAACCCGAGAGAAAACTTCTGATCCAAGAGACGGAGTAGCCCATCATGAGCAACCCCCTGATCGTTCAACTGGACATGGCAGAATTCTGTGAGGCGACCGACCTGTCGGACGTCTACGTGATCGAAATCGTCGAGCACGGCATCCTCGAACCTCAGGGCAAGCAGCCCAAGGATTGGCGTTTCAACGATTACGAACTGGCCCTGGCCAAGCGCGCCGCCAAGCTGCGGCGTGATCTGGAGCTGGAGTGGGAAGGCGTCGCCCTGGCGCTAGACCTGCTGGAAGAGGTCCAGCAACTGCGGGCCGAGAACCGGATGCTCAAGCAGCGGTTGGGGCGGTTGGTGGTCGAGTAGCTGGCCTGAGGTTTTGTGTCGTTTGACATGGGCCATTCGCGAGCAAGCCTGCTCTCACATTATTCGACTGCATTCCACCTGAAGGACTCGGTTCAATGTGGGAGCGGGCTTGCCCGCGATGAACGATGACGCGGTCTCATGCCGTCAGATCTTGCGTGGCAACACCACGGTAAACAACGTGCCATCCGCCTCACTGGAACTGACCTCGATCGTTCCTCTGTGCGCATCGACCACTTCCTTGACGATAAACAATCCCAGGCCAAGGCTCGTGGAGGGCTGGCCGAGTTCCTCGTCAGCGCTGCGTACCAGCGGATCGAAAATCGTGCCGATCGCGTCTTCGGAAATCGGCGCGCCGTAGTTATGCACCGTCAGGCGAACCGTGTCTGGCTCGCCTGTCAGGGTCAGCGTCACATCACGTGTGTTCAAGCCATGCTGCAAGGCGTTGCCGATCAGGTTCTGCAGCAGTTGAGCCACCCGCCCGGCATCCCAGGCACCTCGGGTATCGCCCTTTACGTTGACCGTCGGATCGCACTCCGGATTACCGGCGCAGGCTTCGGCAATCGCCGCCTGTACGGCATCGGCCAAGTCCATCGGCGCCGGTTCGATCGGCAGGCTTTTACCCAGGCGACTGCGCACCAGTTCCAGCAAATCACTGACCATCGCCGCCATGTGTCGCGCGCCATGCTTGATATTGACCGCGCAGGCCAGTGCATCGCCTTCAAGCGTGGTTTTGCGTAGCAGCAATTCGGTGGACATGCTCACCGCTTGCAACGGTGCCCGAAGGTCGTGCCCAAGGATCGCCAGAAAGATGTCCCGTGAGCGATTGACCTGTTCGGCATAAGCGGCGGTCGATTCGGCAAGGGCTTCGTCGATCGCTTCGTTGAAACGGATCATGTCCTGGAAGTAAGTCAGGTCCGGCGACTCCAGGCTGCCGACCCACAACCGAATCACACAGGCCCGCAGATGACGGAATTCGCTGGTCATCTGCACAAGGTCGAAGCCCACGGTGTGCCGCAATTCGCCATGGCTGGCGCCCGCTTCATCCAGGCTCGGGGTTTTTTCCGGGCCTTCGCCCTTGGCCTTGGCCATCTGTTCGCTGGTGGTTTGCGCGGTGGTCATGTCTCGCGCCGCGGCCAACAAAATGGCCTTGGCGTGATCGCGCAAGGCGACCCGGTCCATGGTTTCGGCGGCCGGGGTGATCGTTCTGGCGAATTGTTCCCATTCATCGACGATACGGTCCACGTGTTGCCTGATGAATTCGGATAAGCGCATGGCCGTTACCTGGCTGGAAATTCTGGGCATCTTATCCCCTTTACCGACGGGTAAGAACTACCGCTGACAAACCGGATCATGCCTGCGCTTTGTGCGGGTGGTATTTAGTTGTTTTTTAGATTCTGAACCTGGATGTTGTTGTATGTTTTGTCGCTGTTTTTCAGCAGTAATTTAAACTTTTGTTTTTGTTGGTATTGACTAAGCTGGGTGCTCTTTTGGCCGCATAAGGATATGCGCAATGAATGAGTTATCAGAAGATCCACTTGTTGATGTTTATCCGGAAGTAAACACCAGAGAGAACGTTTATGCGAATTATCTTGCAACTAAAGTTCCCGGTGTCATTAAAAAACCGTCCATAGCGAGACAGGTATTGATTGCAGATCTGAAGCCGGTCTTTCCCGAGTGGTACGTAAAGGCCAGCGCTATCGATCGTCACTATCTCAAGGAACTCATCGGTGAGCGTTGGCGATTGCAAGACACTCTGGATGACACCCTGGGAGATTTACAAAAGGACATCAATGCCTTCGCTGAACCCTTACTCGTCAAGGCGCTGAAAGAAAAGCTGAACCTGACACTGGATGTCCACGCAACGACGGTGCGGCTTTATATTCCCGCGCTGCTGGGTTTTGGCATCGACACCCATGCCAGCCGGCTCAGGCAGTCCACCCTGCTGGAGGCTGCGCTGCACAACTTCGAGGAGGCCGAAACCCGTGCAGGCGCCTTTCGCGATGGCTCCGGTGTTTTCACCACCGATGCCGAAGGGGCCCTGAAGCGCCATCCGTTGACCATCGAGCGCTTTGCGAGCCTCTGCCGGAGTCTGGATCTCGGTGCGCAGTATCAGCGGCACATTAGCGGTTTGCTGGACCCTGCCGGGGTTGATGCAAAGGCGTCCCTCGAGCGGCATTTCATCGGCACCGAAAAGGCCGCGTTCAATGAGTCAGCGATGATTGCGTATTTGAAGGGCGATATCACTTCTTATGCGTATGGCAAATTACAGCAACTGCGGGATAACCAGGCGAACATCACGCTGAACAATCGCCCGTTACACACTCATCGATTGTCCCTGTTGGGTGTGAAACTGTCGGGAGTTGTGTTGTTCAGTGCGGTGGCTGATCCATCGCGAATCAAACAAATCTACGATGACCTGGTTCCGGCACATCAACAAACCATGCTGGAGTGGTCGCGCAAACTGGCTGTTTTGCCCGGGCAGGAGTTTGATCAGTTCAAACTGCTCAAGGCGTTTTTTTCCAACGGTCCTTCCGGTGTCGTCGAAGAGATGCTGCGCAGGGACGATATCGACAAACAAAGTCGACTAGACGGAACCTTGATCGCCTACGTGCCCGACGACCCCGATCATCCCTTGAAAGAATATGCCTCCTTCACCGATTTCATGAAGGCGCTGACGAGCCAGCTTCGCTCGGCGGACTATCAACAATTTTTCAGCCGATTCGTACCGCAAAAAGACAAGGGCGTGTTTTTCGCTCGCGTCAGAGAGCGCTTCACTACCTTTACCTGGCATCAGCGCGAACCGTTGAGCATGGGGCCCTGGTGGCGGGAAACTGCAGTTGAAAACCCCCATGCGGAGCCGATCACCAATGTGATTGATGGCGCGCTGTGGCCTCAGCTCAGTCGATGGCGCTGCGACAAGGCCATCGCGGATGCGCGACACATTGCCGTTCCCACTGATGATGAAGATGCCAATGCTCGCTGGAGGCGACTGAGCAGCTATCTGAACATCGGCTGGAACGTGTTCAACTTCGGCGCGATGCTGGTGCCGGGCCTGGGAGAGGCCATGCTGGGCATCATGGTCGGGCAAATGCTGCTTGAAACCATGGAGGGCATTGAAGACTGGAGCAAAGGTGACAAGGAAGAGGCGGCGGCACTCCTGACCGGTGTCCTGATCAATGCTGCCCAGTTGGCAATCATGGCGGCAGGGCATGTGTTGCCGACGGGCGCAGCGGCAGCGGTCAAGCCTTCGCCTTTTGTCGACCAGTTGAAGCCGGTCGTGCTCTCTGACGGCAACCCCCGTCTCTGGAACCCGGACCTGAGCGCTTACGAGCATCCCGTCAATTTGAGCCCTGATTCGAAGCCAAACGAACGCGGCCTTCACCTGCACAATAACCAGGAGTTTCTGTCGCGCGACGGCAAGGCCTTCGCGGTGCAAGACGATCCACTCACGGGCGAACCGCGAATCCGTCATCCACAGCGCCCGACCGCTTATCAGCCGAAACTCGAGCACAACAATGCCGGTACCTGGCACACCGAACTCGACCGTCCTTTTGAATGGACCACTGCCGAACTCATGCGCCGATTGAGTGCGAAGGGCGAAACGTTCGATGAGGCGACGCTTGAACGCATCCGCATCACCAGCGGGGTCGAGGCCGACGTATTGCGGCGCCTGCACGTCGAAAACGAAGTGCCACCGGCGTTGCTGGTCGACACAATCGATCGGTTCAAGGCCTGGGCGGATACGGGGAAGCTGCCTGAGAACGGTGTGCCGCGTTCAAACAACGCCGGCGTGCTGGTGCTTCAGAATGCTTTTGCGCAACTGCCCACCCGCGTTGCCGAGGAGCTGCTGGCCACCGCTGATCCGGCTGATTTGCGAGTACTTGCCGAACACAAGCGTATTGGCCTGCACCTCAGGCAACAGGTACGCACCGCCTTACTGGAGGTGCGCCTGGCGCGTGCCTATGAAGGGCTGTTCCTTGATTCCCTGCGGGCAGCGGATACGCAAAGGCTGGCGCTGCACACCCTGGAAACCTTGCCAAACTGGCCCAGCGATGTGCGCATCGAAATTCGCGAACATTCGTTCACTGGCCACCTGCGTGACAGCATTGGTGCCGAAGACGCGCCCATACGCAAAATCCTGGTCAGCACGGATGAGGGTTATGAAGCGCGCAATGCTGAAGACCATCACCTGCATGGTGTCGACGACCTGTTTTCCTCGGTTTTGCATGCCCTGCCTGACGCCGAACGCAAAGCGCTGGGGTATGAAATCAATCAAGGCGCGACACTCAAGCGCACCGTTCAAGATGCACCGTTGGCGCGAGACACGCTGCGCCCGCTGCTGGCGGACAACCCTTTGCGCAAGCCCGTCTATGATCCCGATACTATGAAGTTGCGCGGCGGTATGCCGTTAACTCAAGGCATTCGACAGCTCACCGGACGACTGACGCCACAGGAGCGGGTCAGGAGTGTGCGGCCTGGGTGGACGGAGACTGAGGCCCAGGCTTATCTGGACGGCGGTGGCAGCGAAGCTGATCCGGAACAGCGGGCAAGCGCACTGGAAGCGGAATTCAACCGCCTCAACGCCAACTTCCAGCGCTGGCTGAAACTGCCGACCGACGCGTTCAGGTTCAGCTCTGCCGGCATTGCCGAATGGCAGTCCAGAAACAAACTCTACAAGGCCATTCGGCAGTGCTGGCAGCACACCGGGCCAAGAGACGTGGACTCTTTCGGAAATCTGCAAGGTGCGGCACTGGACCTGAGCAATATCCCCCTGGACAGGCATCTGGGGACCCTGCCCACTCTTGAAGCCAATTTCGAACATGTCACCAGCCTGAACCTGCTTGACACCGGACTGATCGATGTACAGGTGTCTTTTCTTGATCATTTCCCAAAGCTCCGTTTGCTGAATCTCACCCGTAACAAGCTGACGAGATTTCCTCGTGCAGTGGGAAAAATGCGGGGGTTGACGGAGTTGTATCTTGGCGATAACCGGATTGTGCTGGATATGCAGGGCGCTTCGTACTTGAGATGGCTTACCCAACTTCAAAGTCTCGATTTGCAGGGAAACCCGTTAGGGCGAGTGCCGGATATCGGCGGTATGCGCATGCTGCATACGGTGATGCTGGGTGAGACCGGTATCAATACCTGGCCGGCCGGACTGTTTTCTCAACCCCGATTCAGACATTTTTACTTGAACCTGCAGCGCAATAAGCTGACGGTCATCCCCCAGGTTACGGCCGGCTCTGTGGAGGCGGAGCTGGTCGCGCGAACGGTATTGAGTCGTGACCCGCAATGGCTGTCGCCCGAGAATCTAGACACGCTAAGAGACCATATCAGGTCCGTCGGTCTGGACCCTGATCGACCTTATCCACCCCGAGGCGTGCGTGACAGTCTTGACTGGGAGGAAGGATTGACGCGGCCCGAATGGGTTGCCCGGCAGCGGATATGGAATGAGGTGGAGGACGAGTTCGGCTCGGTGCCCTTTTTCAATCAGATCAGGAAGCTCACTCAATCAACCCATTTCATGACCGACAGAGTCTTCAGGGTGGACATGACCCAAAAGCTCTGGCGAATGCTGGAAGCCATGTCCAAGGACAGTGAGCTGCGACGCAATCTGTTTGTCATGGGCAGGGATGAGGTCACCCAATGCGTTGATGCCGGGGCGCAGTTGTTCAATGCGATGGGCGTAGAAGTGCTGATCCATGAGGCCTACGCGTTGGCCAACCCGGGCCTGGTGGAGACCGAACTGGTGCAGTTGGCCAGAGGCAAATCCCGGCTTGATGAGTTGAGCCGGATCGCCCGTAAAGTGGTCGCCGAGCGCTTGGCGAGCGGTGAGCAATTCAGGGTTGTCGATGCCAACGGCCGAGTCTCGGGAAGCATCGATGAGGTCGAGGTCCACCTGGCTTACATGACGGATCTGGCAGAACGACTCGACCTGCCCTGGCAGTCTCGTGACTTGCAGTTTCGTACACACACGGGCGTCACCTCGCAGATGATCGAAAGTGCCTATCGGCGGGTACTGGATCTGGAAGCCGGCGATTTACTGCGTGACTCGATCATCGAACAGCCGTTCTGGGAGACTTACATCCAGGGCTCGAATCGAAGCGCGCTCAAGGTTTTCAGGCGCCGAATCAATGCGACAACGGAGTTTTACATGGCGCTTGAGAGGCGAGCGACCGAACCGGATCTGTCGCTTGAGGCGAAGGCCGATCTCAAGCAGGAACTCAGGGTACTCGCCGCCGAACTGGGTAAACCTGAAAGCGCGATTGCCCCGGGGCAGGTCATGACCGACGAGGCTTATGCTGCCGAGTTGAACGTGATCGACACCGAGATGAAAACGCTGCTGAAAACCCTGACCCAGCAGGCGATGGATCGGGCGAAACTGCAAAGGGTGGAGATTCCCTTTACGGTCGAAACAGCAACTGATTGACCTGACAATACAACCGTCCCGGCACGAAGATTGATGACCTTCGTGCCGGATTTTTTATGCCTGGCCGGGTATCAGAACAGGAAGTAACGCTGGGCCATCGGCAGCACATCCGCTGGCTCACACCAGAGCAAAACCCCATCAGCCTTGACCTGATAAGTCTGCGGGTCGACATCAATGTTCGGCAGATAGTCGTTGTGAATCAGGTCGGTTTTCTGCACCTCGCGACACCCTTTGACCACAGCGATTTTCTTCTTCAAACCCAACGCTTCAGGCAAGCCAGCCTCCTGCGCCGCCTGGCTGATAAAAGTCAGGCTGGTGGCGTGCAACGAGCCGCCGTAGCTGGCAAACATCGGTCGGTAGTGCACCGGTTGCGGCGTTGGAATCGAGGCGTTGGCATCGCCCATCAGGCTGGCGGCGATGGCGCCACCCTTGAGGATGAGCGTCGGTTTGACACCGAAAAACGCTGGACGCCAGAGCACCAGATCGGCCCATTTGCCCACTTCGACCGAACCCACTTCATGGCTGATGCCGTGGGTGATCGCCGGGTTGATCGTGTACTTGGCGATGTAGCGTTTGGCGCGGAAGTTGTCGTTGCCTTCGCCATCGCCCGGCAGTGGGCCGCGCTGTTTTTTCATCTTGTCAGCGGTCTGCCAGGTGCGCGTGATGACTTCGCCGACACGGCCCATGGCCTGGCTGTCGGAGCTGATCATCGAGAACGCGCCGAGGTCGTGCAGGATGTCTTCGGCGGCGATGGTTTCGCGGCGGATGCGGCTTTCGGCGAAGGCCACGTCTTCGGCGATGCTCGGGTCCAGGTGGTGGCAGACCATGAGCATGTCGAGGTGTTCGTCGATGGTGTTGCGGGTGAACGGCCGGGTCGGATTGGTCGAGCTCGGCAGCACATTGGCAAAACCGCACGCCTTGATGATGTCCGGGGCATGACCACCGCCCGCACCTTCGGTGTGATAGGTGTGAATGGTGCGGCCCTTGAAGGCGGCGAGGGTGGTTTCGACGAAGCCCGACTCGTTGAGCGTGTCGGTGTGGATCGCGACCTGCACGTCGTATTGGTCGGCGACGTTCAGGCAGTTGTCGATGCTCGCCGGGGTGGTGCCCCAGTCTTCATGTAGCTTGAGGCCGATCGCGCCGGCCTTGACCTGCTCGATCAACGGCTGCGGCAGGCTGGCGTTGCCCTTGCCGGTGAAGCCGATGTTCATCGGGAAGGCATCGGCTGCTTGAAGCATGCGCGCCAGGTGCCACGGCCCGGAGGTGCAGGTGGTGGCGTTGGTGCCGGTGGCCGGGCCGGTGCCGCCACCGATCATGGTGGTGACGCCGCTCATCAGCGCTTCTTCGATCTGCTGCGGGCAGATGAAGTGGATGTGCGTGTCGATGCCGCCGGCGGTGAGGATCATGCCTTCCCCGGCAATGACTTCGGTGCTGGCGCCGACCGCGATGGTCACGTTCGGCTGGATGTCCGGATTGCCGGCCTTGCCGATCGCGGCGATGCGCCCGTCCTTGAGGCCGACGTCGGCCTTGACGATGCCCCAGTGGTCGATGATCAGCGCGTTGGTGATCAGGGTGTCGACGACCTCTGCGGCTAAAAGCTGGCTCTGGCCCTGGCCATCACGGATGACTTTGCCGCCGCCGAATTTCACTTCTTCGCCGTAGGTGGTGAAGTCTTTTTCCACTTCGATCCACAGCTCGGTATCGGCCAGACGGACCTTGTCACCGACGGTGGGGCCGAACATGTCGGCGTAGGCCTGACGGGAAATCTTCATCACAATTCCTTGCACAAATTTATTGTGGCGAGGGGATTTATCCCCGTTCGGCCGCGTAGCGGTCGTAAATCTGCCACTTCGGTTTATCCGCAATACTTCGTTGGCTGGATGGCGGGTGCTTCGCACCCGAACGGGGATAAATCCCCTCGCCACAGGGGTCGATCAGTCAAGGTCACCCATGATCCTGCCGGCAAACCCGAACACCCGGCGATGCCCGGCCAGGTCCACCAGTTCGACCTCGCGACTCTGCCCCGGCTCGAAGCGCACGGCGGTGCCGGCGGGGATGTTCAGGCGCATGCCGCGACTGGCCGCACGGTCGAAAGTCAGGGCGTCGTTGGTTTCGAAGAAGTGGTAATGCGAGCCGACCTGGATTGGCCGGTCACCGCTGTTGGCCACTTTCAGGCTGACCGTGCGGCGGCCCACATTGAGTTCGATGTCGCCGGGCTGGATCTGGTATTCACCGGGAATCATCAATGGGCCCCCTGAAGAATCTTGTAGTAGAGGGCGGTCGGTTTGTACTGGCCGCTCGGGTCGCAGGCGTAGTCGGGGATTTGACCGGCCTTGGTGTAACCCAATGCCTTGTAGAAATCCTCGGCCGGTGAGCCGGCCTCCGTGTCGAGATAAAGCATGCCGCGCTTGTGCTGGAGCGCGGCCTGTTCCAGCGCGCTCATCAACTGTTGGCCCAGGCCACGACGGCGCGCATGCTCGCGCACCAGCAGTTTCTGCACTTCAGCGCGGTTCAGGCCATTGGCTTTCTGGCACAGGGTCAACTGCACGCTGGCCTGCACTTGCTCGTCCTTGACCACCACCCACAGCAGCACGTTGCCTTTGTTCAGGTTGTCCTGAACGTCATCGAAATAGGCGCGGGCCGCAGCGGCGTCCAGATTGGCCATGAACCCGACACTGGCGCCATAACCGACGGCGTCGAGCAGCAGATCAATCAAACCCTGACGATAGTGCGCAAAGCTTTCAACATTGACGCGGCGTAGTTGGGCAGCGTTCATCGGCAATTACTCCTTGTGGGCGGGCGGCGGCTCCGCGCCAGGATTGAGGGTCAGTTGCATGAAAGTCAGGTCCAGCCAGCGGCCGAATTTGGTGCCCACTTGCGGCATCTCTCCAGTGATCACGAAACCGGCCCGTTCATGCAAACGGATGGAAGCGGCATTGCCGCTTTCGATGGCCGCGACCATGACGTGTTTGTCACAGCCTTTGGCGCGTTCGATCAGCGCCGTCATCAGTAGCGGGCCGAGACCGTTGCCTCGTTGATCGCTGCGCACGTAGACAGAATGCTCGACGGTATGGCGGAAACCGTCGAACGGCCGCCAGTCACCAAATGAAGCGTAGCCCAGCACCGTGTTATCACCGTCGACAATCACCAGGATCGGATAAGCCTGGGCTTGCCGGGCACTGAACCAGGCCTGACGGTTGCCCAGGTCCACGGCCTGTTCGTTCCAGATCGCCGTGGTGTTGAGCACGGCGTCGTTGTAGATGTCGCGGATCGCCGGCAGGTCGGCGTGCAGCGCATCACGGATTTGATAGGTCATGACGCGTCCTCAGGCGATGGGTTGGTGAACGGTGACCAGTTTGGTGCCGTCGGGGAACGTCGCTTCGACCTGGATCTCCGGGATCATTTCCGGGATGCCTTCCATCACTTGTTCGCGGTTGAGCAGGGTGGTGCCGAAGTGCATCAGCTCGGCCACGGTCTGGCCGTCACGGGCGCCTTCGAGCAGCGCCGCGGAGATGTAGGCCATGGCTTCCGGATAATTGAGTTTCACGCCGCGCGCCAAACGCCGCTCGGCCACGAGGCCGGCAGTGAAGATCAGCAGCTTGTCTTTTTCGCGTGGGGTCAGGTCCATCGTTTGGAATCCATCTGGGCAGATAAAAAGTATTCGGATCTGTAAATACAAAACCCTGTGGGAGTGAGCCTGCTCGCGATGGCGGTGTGTCAGGCAACTGATGTGTTGAATGTGCCGACGCTATCGCGAACAGGCTCGCTCCCACATTGGATTGCATTTCAGGTGCTCCATATTCGGGGTGGGACGGCTTCTCGGCCGAGTAACGCAGGCCGGAGCAATCGCCATAAATCTATCAACCAACCTCTCGCCAACAACGCCTCACCGGCCAGGCAACGGGCGACGAGCAAACCAGGCAATTGGGTAAGATCCCCGCGCACTGCATTGGGTAGCGAGCGGCAGGTTTCCAGCAGTTCGCTATCAATCTCCCCCGTCACCAGCAACGTCGCAAACACCGGCTGCCCATCCAGGCCAATCGGCGAGTCGAGCAAACCATCATCCCCGACAATGCGCTGGCGTTCGTGCCAGAGCAACTGGCCGTCGCGGCGGATGTCCAGCTGCGCCTGAAAATGACCGAGGTCGAAGCGCTCGCCGCTGGCTGGGCGACCCAGGGCCACAACGTCCCAGTAAAACAAACGGGCGTCGCCCTCCAGATCAATGGCGGTGCTGAGCTCGGCCTGAGCGTCGCTGAAAATAATCGTCTCTTGCGGCAGCCATTCCAGTGTCGCACCGCTCGCCACTTTAAGATTCAGGTGCTGATAGGCGGGCCCTGCGGCGCGATACCACTTGGCCGCACCCGGGCTGGTGATTTGTGCCCAGGCCTGGCTGCCGACGCTGGCGCTGATATCCAGCCGATCACCGCCGGCAATGCCGCCCGGCGGGTGGACGATGATGTGTTGGCACACCTCGGGCCCTTCGGCATACAGGTGCTTCTGCACCCGCAGCGGGCCTTTATGCCGGCGCAGGACCGGGCGCGTGCTATCGCCGAAACGGGCGTAGCCGAGCTCCAGTTCAGCGTGCCAGCTCGGGGTAAACAGGGCAGTGGGGAGAGGTAAATTCATATTTTCTGATTATCGTCAGGACGCTGCAGATTAGATCGTAACCAGGCCACGCACACCCTCGGCTTCCATGTTTTCGCCGCGACCTTGCTGCACGATCTCGCCCCTGGACATCACCAGGTACTGGTCGGCCAGTTCGGCGGCGAAATCGTAGAACTGCTCGACCAACAGAATCGCCATGTCGCCCCGGGCGGCGAGCTTCTTGATGACCGCACCAATCTCCTTGATCACCGACGGCTGGATGCCTTCGGTAGGCTCATCGAGAATCAGCAGCCGTGGACGACTGGCCAATGCGCGACCGATCGCCAATTGTTGTTGTTGGCCGCCGGACAAGTCACCGCCGCGTCGTTGCTTCATTTGCAGCAACACCGGGAACAGCTCGTAGATGAATGCCGGGACTTCCTTGGCTTCAGAGCCAGGAAATCGCGACAGGCCCATCAGCAGGTTTTCTTCGACGGTCAGCCGGCCGAAAATCTCGCGTCCCTGTGGCACATAAGCGATCCCGGCATGCACTCGCTGGTGTGGTTTGAACGTGGTGATCGGTTTGCCTTCCCAGTTCACCGCGCCTTCCTTGGCCGGCAGCAAACCCATCAGGCATTTGAGCAGGGTGGTCTTGCCGACACCGTTGCGCCCCAGCAGGCACGTGACTTCACCGACCTTCACGTCAAACGTCAGGCCCCGCAGGATGTGGCTACCGCCGTAATACTGGTGCAGCTTGTCGACTTGCAGCATGTCCAGATTCCTTAAATTTCAAACAGAACCCCTGTGGGAGCTGGCCTGCCAGCGATGGGGGCGGCACATTCAGCATTGATGTTGTCTGACCTACTGCTATCGCTGGCAGGCCAGCTCCCACAGTGACCGTGTTGGCAGGTTCATCGACCGAGATAAACCTCGATCACCCGCTCGTTTTCCTGCACCTGCTCCAGCGACCCTTCGGCCAGCACGCTGCCCTGGTGCAACACGGTGACGTGGTCGGCAATGGAGCCGACAAAACCCATGTCGTGCTCCACCACCATCAGCGAATGCTTGCCCGCGAGGCTCTTGAACAGCTCGGCGGTGAACTCGGTTTCGGCATCGGTCATGCCCGCTACGGGCTCGTCGAGCAGCAGCAGTTGCGGGTCTTGCATGAGCAGCATGCCGATCTCCAGAAACTGCTTCTGACCGTGGGACAACAACCCCGCCGGGCGATTGACCGAGCTGGTCAGGCGAATGGTTTCCAGCACTTCGCTGATGCGGTCTTTCTGTTCGCCACTGAGGCGAGCCCGCAGGCTGGCCCACACCGACTTGTCGGTTTTCTGCGCGAGTTCCAGGTTCTCGAACACGCTCAAGGCTTCGAACACCGTCGGCTTCTGGAACTTGCGGCCGATACCGGCCTGGGCGATCTGCACTTCACTCATCGACGTCAGATCGAGGGTTTCACCGAACCAGGCTTTGCCGTGACTGGGGCGAGTCTTGCCGGTGATGACGTCCATCAACGTGGTCTTGCCAGCGCCGTTGGGACCGATGATGCAGCGCAGTTCGCCGACGCCGATGTACAGGTTCAGATCGTTTAGCGCCTTGAAGCCATCGAAGCTGACGCTGATGTCTTCCAGGGTCAGGATCGTGCCGTGGCGCGTATTCAGGCCGGGACCGACTCGTTGCCCGAGGCCGATGGCGTCGCGGCTACTGCCGGCGTCCTTGTTGGGCTCCACTGGGAAAAACGCCGGTTCGAGCATGAATTCAGCCGTCGCAGTGACTCTCATTGTTCACCTCTTTTTTTCAGCAGGCCGATCACGCCTTTGGGCAAGTACAGGGTCACGACAATGAACAGCGCGCCGAGGAAGAACAGCCAGTATTCGGGGAACGCCACGGTGAACCAGCTCTTCATTCCGTTGACCACACCGGCGCCGAGCAGTGGGCCGATCAGCGTACCGCGCCCACCCAGTGCGACCCAGACGGCGGCTTCAATGGAGTTGGTCGGCGACATCTCACTCGGGTTGATGATCCCGACTTGCGGCACATAGAGCGCGCCCGCGAGTCCGCACAACACCGCGCTCAACACCCAGACAAACAGCTTGAAACCTCGCGGGTCGTAGCCACAAAACATCAGGCGGTTTTCCGCATCCCTTAGCGCCGTCAGCACGCGACCGAACTTGCTTTGCGCCAGTCGCCAACCGATAAACAGACTCGCCACCAGCAACACCACCGTGGCAAAAAACAACACCGCGCGTGTGCCCGGTTCGGTGATGCCAAAGCCGAGAATGGTGCGAAAGTTGGTGAAGCCGTTGTTGCCGCCAAACCCGGTTTCGTTGCGGAAAAACAGCAGCATTCCGGCGAAGGTCAGGGCTTGGGTCATGATCGAGAAATACACGCCCTTGATCCGCGAACGGAAGGCGAAGAACCCGAAGACCAGCGCCAGCAACCCCGGGGCCAACACCACCAGGCACATCGACCACAGGAAGCTGCTGGTGCCGGTCCAGTACCACGGCAGTTCGGTCCACGACAGGAAGGTCATGAACGCCGGCAAGCCATCGCCCGACGCCTGGCGCATCAGGTACATGCCCATCGCGTAACCGCCGAGGGCGAAGAACAGACCGTGGCCGAGTGACAACAGACCGGCGTAACCCCAGACCAGGTCCAGGGCCAGGGCGACGATGGCGTAGCACAGGATCTTGCCCACCAGCGTCAACGTGTAGGCCGAGACGTGAAACGCGCTGTCCGGCGGCAACAACGACAGGAGCGGCAACGCCAGCAGCAGAACCAGAATCACCGCGCCGACAGCGATGGTGACTTTGGGGCCGGCCTTTTGCGTGGCCGTGAGCATCAGGGGCTGGTTCATCAGTCGATCACCCGTCCTTTCAGTGCGAAGAGGCCTTGCGGACGCTTCTGGATGAACAGAATGATCAGCGCGAGGATCAGGATCTTGCCGAGCACGGCGCCGATCTGCGGTTCGAGAATCTTGTTGGCGATACCGAGGCCGAACGCGGCCAGGACGCTACCGGCCAACTGTCCGACACCGCCGAGCACCACCACCAGGAACGAGTCGATGATGTAGCTCTGGCCAAGGTCCGGGCCGACGTTGCCGATCTGGCTGAGGGCCACGCCGCCGAGCCCGGCGATGCCTGAGCCGAGGCCAAACGCGAGCATGTCCACGCGCCCGGTCGGGACGCCGCAGCAGGCGGCCATGTTGCGGTTCTGGGTGACGGCGCGCACGTTCAAACCCAGGCGCGTCTTGTTCAGCAGCAGCCAGGTCAGCACCACCACAAACAGCGCGAAGGCGATGATCACGATGCGGTTGTACGGCAGCACCAGATTCGGCAACACCTGAATCCCGCCCGAGAGCCACGCGGGGTTGGCCACTTCAACGTTCTGCGCGCCGAACACCAGTCGCACCAGCTGAATCAGCATGAGGCTGATGCCCCAGGTTGCGAGCAAGGTTTCCAGCGGGCGGCCGTAGAGGTGACGAATCACCGTGCGTTCCAGCGCCATGCCGATCGCGGCGGTGACGAAAAACGCCACCGGCAAGGCGATCAATGGGTAGAACTCGATGGCTTGCGGGGCGTAGCGCTGGAACATCAGCTGCACCACGTAGGTTGAGTACGCGCCGAGCATCAGCATCTCGCCGTGGGCCATGTTGATTACGCCGAGCAGGCCGAAGGTGATCGCCAGGCCCAGTGCCGCGAGCAGCAGAATCGAGCCCAATGACATGCCACTGAAAGCCTGACCGAGCATCTCGCCGATCAGCAGTTTGCGTTTGACTTGCGCCAGGCTGGTTTCGGCGGCGGTGCGCACGTTGGCGTCGGCTTCGGTGCCCGGTTCCAGCAAGCTTTCGAGGCGGGTGCGGGCCAGCGGATCGCCGGTTTCGCCGAGCAGACGCACCGCAGCAAGGCGCACAGCCGGGTCGGTGTCGACCAGTTGCAGGTTGGCCAGGGCCAGGCTCAATGCGGCATGGACGCTTTCATCTGTTTCGCCAGCCAGTTGCTGGTCGAGGAATTTCAGCTGCGCGGGTTTGGCGCTTTTCTGCAATTGCTGCGCGGCGGCCAGACGGATTTTGGCGTCGGCGGCGAGCAATTGGTGGCTGGCCAGTGCGGTGTCGATCAGACCCCGCAGGCGGTTATTCAGGCGCAGGGTTTTCGGTTGGCCGTCGACGGTCAGCTCGCCTTGTTGCAGGGCGTTGATCAGTTCGATGCGGGCTGGATCGGGCTGCGCGGCCCAGGATTCGAGAAGCTTGGCTTGCTGCATGGGATTGGTGGCGACGAAGTCTTCGGCGTCGCCTGAATGCGCGGCCATCGGCAGCAAAAGCGCGATGGCGAGGATGACGCGGTAGAGGGCAGTGGGCATTGGTGGTGTTCCTGTTAAATCGACCCTTCACCCCAACCCTCTCCCCAAAGGGGCGAGGGGACTGACCGAGGTGTTTGGCCAATTTGCTGCGACCTGCAAAATCGAGTCGAACTCAGGCTTTGAAAAGCATGAAGATCGGCTCCCTTTCCCCCTCTCCCCATTGGGGAGAGGGCTGGGGTGAGGGGTGGATCTCAGACCCACCCCAAACCCCAGATCCGCCTCAGTTGCTCTTCACCGCATAATCCGGCTTCTTGTCGTTACCCGAAATGAACGGGCTCCAAGGCTGGGCGCGGATCGGCCCTTCGGTCTGCCACACCACGTTGAACTGACCATCGGCCTGGATCTCGCCGATCATCACCGGTTTGTGCAGGTGGTGGTTGGTCTTGTCCATGGTCAGCGTGTAACCCGACGGCGCGGCAAAGGTCTGGCCGGCGAGGGCTTCGCGGACTTTGTCGACGTCGGTGGACTTGGCTTTCTCCGCCGCTTGCGCCCACATGTGGATGCCCACGTACGTGGCTTCCATCGGGTCGTTGGTCACCGCTTTGTCGGCGCCCGGCAGGTTGTGTTTCTTGGCGTAGGCTTTCCAGTCGGCGACGAACTTCTTATTCGCCGGGTTTTCCACCGACTCAAAGTAGTTCCAGGCCGCGAGGTTGCCCACCAGCGGTTTGGTGTCGATGCCGCGCAGTTCTTCTTCGCCGACCGAGAACGCCACGACCGGAACGTCAGTGGCTTTCAGGCCCTGGTTGGCCAGCTCTTTATAGAACGGCACGTTGGAGTCGCCGTTGACGGTGGAGATGACCGCCGTTTTGCCACCGGCCGAGAATTTTTTGATGTTGGCCACGATGGTCTGGTAGTCGCTGTGACCGAACGGGGTGTAGACCTCTTCGATGTCTTTGTCCGCCACGCCTTTGGAGTGCAGGAACGAGCGCAGAATCTTGTTGGTGGTGCGCGGGTAAACGTAGTCGGTGCCGAGCAGGAAGTAGCGTTTGGCGCTGCCGCCTTCTTCACTCATCAGGTACTCGACGGCTGGGATCGCTTGCTGGTTCGGCGCGGCACCGGTGTAGAACACGTTCGGCGACATCTCTTCGCCTTCGTATTGCACCGGGTAGAACAGCAGGCCATTGAGTTCTTCGAACACCGGCAACACCGATTTGCGCGACACCGATGTCCAGCAACCGAACACCACCGCAACCTTGTCCTGAGTCAGCAGCTGACGACCCTTTTCCGCGAACAGCGGCCAGTTCGACGCAGGGTCCACAACCACCGGTTCCAGCATCTTGCCGTTCACGCCGCCCTTGGCGTTGATTTCGTCGATGGTCATCAACGCCATGTCTTTGAGCGAGGTTTCGGAGATCGCCATGGTGCCGGACAACGAATGCAGAATACCGACCTTGATGGTCTCGGCGGCCTGGACGGTCCAGGTCATGCCCATCGCGGCAATGCTTGCCGTGAGTGTGAAAGCCTTGATCAAACTGCGACGCTTCATTGTGCGATCTCCATGAACTTATGAGTTTTCTTGGTTGGCAGATGCGGACTACTGAAGGCTGTTTTGCAAAGGCTGTGCCCGGTCGGTAAAAGGCACGGAAATGTCGTGTTAGAGCGGTTGCGCAGAGGGGGCGGCGCACCATGAAGGATCGTGTCTGGCGCGTTGGTGCGTAGGGGTGCGCCACATTGGGGCGCAGAAAATCTCTAGTGAACACAAAGCCTGTGGCGAGGGAGCTTGCTCCCGCTGGGGCGCGAAGCGGCCCCAAAACCTGCAAGCACGGTGCATCAGGTGTACCGCGCGCAATGGTTTACGACTGCTTCGCAGCCGAGCGGGAGCAAGCTCCGTCGCCACAGAGGCTCATTCCCACAATTTTTTGCAAGGTTTCTAGGTGGGAACGACGTTATCCACCGCGCGGTTCACCGCCAGTTCCGCGAGCATGATGATTTGCTGGATTGCCATCGCCTTGTGACGTTGCGGGCCGATCAGGTCGGCGGCGAAATCGCTGGCCATCACACTGGCGGATGCCAAGGATTCACAGGCATTGACCAACAGGCTTTCGGTGTCGTTGTCGGGGGCAATCATGAACATGGTGCTGGGGCGGCGGGGTTTTTCGGCGTAGTGGGTCGCGGGATCGAGGTAGTAGTCGAGGGCGCGGTTGATGGCTTCGCGGTCTCGAAGCAGGTCGTCGTCGCGTGATGTTTCGGGTTCGGGCGTGGTGGTGTCGATGGGTGGATCGGGTACGATTTTCTTAGTCATGGCAATGATTCCCTTGAAGCAATTGGAGCCATCACTTGTCGTTTCTCACGCGACGAAGGGGTGGCAGCTATGTGCGGAGTGAGAAACCGGTAGGAATCAACCCGGCCGAACCGAAGTCCGCCCGCACACAGCCGCCATAGAACATTGCAGGCAGCGAATAAGCTGGCGGCAATTATGGTGGTGCTTGCGATAGATTGAAACCTGGCCGGGTTCTCACACCCGATCACTGAGTCTTCAGTGACACCCCCAGACTAGACAGCCCACGTCCGACGAACAACCTGAAAAAGTCGTGGGAAACGTCCGGTTTTTTTGCATTCGTATAAACACACCTAAACAACCCCAGAATCACGCTCCCACAGTGGGTTTGTGTCGGACACGGAGCCTGTGGACAACGATAAACCCCTGTGGGAGCGAGCCTGCTCGCGATAGCGGCATTTCAGGCGAAGTGATGCTGGATGTGCCGCCGTCATCGCCAGCAGGCTAGCTCCCACAAGGTTCGGTGGTGTGCTGACAGGCTCAGCGGCGGCGCATGAGGCCGATGAAGAACAGGCCGCCGATGGCCGCGGTGGCGACGCCGATGGGCAGGTCTTCCGGGGCGATCAGGGTGCGGGCGGCGACATCGACCCAGACGAGGAAAATGCTGCCCAGCAACACGCACACCGGCAGCAACCGACGGTGTTCGGCGCCGACCAATCGTCGCGCTATGTGCGGCACCATCAGCCCGACAAACCCGATGGAACCACTGATCGACACCAGTACCCCGGTCATCAGCGATGCAATCAAAAACACCCGCAACCGAACGGTTCGAGCATTCAAACCGAGGGTCACGGCGGTCTGTTCACCAGCCATCAGCGCATTCAACGGTCGGGCCATGCCTAGCAGCAAGACCAATCCCAGCAACACGCTGGCGGCCGGCACCGCAAGCAACTCCCAACGCGCCAACCCGAGCCCGCCGAGCATCCAGAACATCACCGCGGAACTCGCCCTGTGATCGCCGAGAAACAGCAGCAAATTGGCAATCGCCATCATCACGAACGACACGGCCACGCCGCACAGCAGGAGGCGGTCACTGTCCAGTCGGCCGTTGCGATTGGCGATCATCAGCACGATCACCATGCTCAGCAGTGCGCCGATGAACGCTGCGATCGGCAAGGTCAGCAGACCGACGATTTCACCGACATGCAGCACCACGATTACCGCGCCAAGGGTCGCGCCGGAAGTGACCCCGAGCAGATGCGGGTCAGCCAACGGATTGCGCGTCACCGCTTGCAACACGGCGCCGATCAGCGCCAGCCCAGCACCCACCAACGCACCGAGCAGCATGCGCGGCACACGGATCAACCACACGATGTGTTCCTGCCCGGCGGTCCAGTCCGCAACGCCGACACCCAAAATCTTGTGCAGCAAGATCCGCCACACCACGTCCACCGGAACCCGCGCCGGGCCGAAGCCCAGCGACACCACGCACGACACCAGCAACAGCGCGCCGAGCATCACCAGCAGCAAGACATAGCGACGATCCATCATTCGCCGTGGAAACCTTTGGCCAGGGTTTCAACCGCCAGCACGTTGTCGATGCCCGGCGTGGCCTGCACGTAGGGAATCACGATGAAGCGCTGGTGCTTGATCGCGTCCACCGATTCCAGCGCCTTGTTGTCGAGCAGGAATTGCTCCTTCTGTTCGGCGGTGACGTCGCCGTAGTCGACGATCACGATCACCTGCGGGTTGCGCTCGACCACATTTTCCCAGTTCACGCGGGTCCAGCTCGCCTCGACGTCGTCCAGAATGTTGCGCCCGCCTGCGGCGTCGATCAGTGCCTGCGGCATGCCGAGGCGGCCGGAAGTCATGGCGCGGTCTTCACCGCTGTCGTAGAGAAACACGCGCGGTTTGTCGGCAGGCAGATCCTTGCGCACCTCGGCGACTTGCGCCTGCATTTGGGCGATGAGTGCATTGGCGCGATCCTGCACGTCGAAGATTTTGCCGAGGTTGCGCAGGTCGTTGTAGGTGTCTTCCAGGCTGGCCGGCGGACGCTTCATGACGAAGGCGCAGGACTCGGTCAGCTCATAGACATTGATGCCCAGTGGTTGCAACGTTTGCGGCGTGAGGTCGCCGCCTACGCGCATGCCGTAATCCCAGCCGGCGAAGAAGAAATCGACATTGGCGTTGAGCAGTGTTTCCACCGACGGGTATTTGGCTGCCAGTTCGGGCAAGCCGTCGAGGATGGTCTGCATCTCGGGCGTGACCGACTTCCAACCCGTGACGCCGCTGTAGCCGGCCATGCTCGGTTTGAGGCCGAGGGCGAGCATCATCTGGGTCATGTTGATGTCGTGGCTGACCGCGTGTTTCGGCGCTTGCTTGAACGTCACTTCGCGGTTGCAGCTGTGGATCGTCAGTGGGTATTTCGTGGCTTCGGCAAAGGCTTGGGCACTGCCCAGCAACAGAGCGACGCAGAGCAGGGAACGCAAATTCATCATTGGGTTATCCAGGTGATTCGTGGGTAGCCGTGCAAGGGGTGTTCATCGATCAGCGCTTCGACGCCGAACACGTCGCGCAGCAGCGGGGCGGTCAGGACTTCTTTCGGGGTGCCGCTGACGACGATGCGACCGTGATTGATCACGTACAAACGATCGCAGAAAGCGGCGGCCAGATTGAGGTCGTGGATGCTGGCCAGGGTGCCGATTTTCAGGCGTTTGACTAGCTGTAAAAGCTCAAGCTGAAAGCGCGGGTCGAGGTGGTTGGTCGGCTCGTCGAGGATCAGCAATTGTGGTTGTTGCGCCAGTGCGCGGGCGAGGATCACGCGCTGTTTTTCACCGCCGGAGAGCGTGGCGAAGGCGTGGTCTTCAAAGCCTCTGAGACCGACAGATTCCAATGCTTGAGTCGCCAGATTTCGGTCTTCAAGCGTGACGCCGTCGAACAGGCCTTTGTGCGGCGTGCGGCCCATGGCGACCACCTCGTCGACGGTCAGGCCGAAGGCATCCGGGAACTCCTGCAGCACCACGGCGATGCGTTGCGCGCACCAGCGTGAGGATTGCTTCCAGACGTTGTGGTGGTCGAGCCGGACCTCGCCGCTCTCGGGCTTGCTGAAGCGATAAGCGCAACGCAGCAGGCTGGTTTTGCCGCTGCCGTTGGGACCGATCAACCCGACGAACTCACCGGCGGACACCTGCAGGGACGCGTCGCGCAGCTGGAACTGGTGATGGCAGTGGCCGTGGCCCTGGGGTGTCCAGGCGAGGGTTGTGAGGTTCAGCGAGGTCATGCATTGGCTCTGAGATCATGGGTGATGCTGATGACGCAATCGCGGGCAAGCCCGCTCCCACAGGGATCGCGAAAATCCTGTGGGAGCGGGCTTGCCCGCGATGGGGCCTGCTGATTAAAACGGTACGCTTGAGTTATACAGTAACGCTAAGAATGATGCTGAGCCAAGCGCGGAAAGTCTACAGGGCTCTCTGATCCGCGCATCTCGCCTGTTTCACGATGAAGATGAGGCCGATTCAGTTGGTCGGGTGAAGCGCGACAACAACACGCGATCCAATACCCAGACCACCACCAAGGATGCACCTACCAGCGGAAATATCACCGCCAATGCAAACATGATCACCATGGCGGTTTTCCATTTCGGCAGGTCGTGACGCAGCGGCGGCACACCGATTTTTCCCTGTGGCCGACGCTTCCACCAGATCACCACGCCGCTGACCGCGCTAAGCAAAATCATCAGGCAGATCAGTAGCACGATGATCTGGTTGAACACGCCGAACATCTTGCCTTCGTGCAGCATCACGCCGATTTCCGTGGCGCGGGCGACGGTGCCGTATTGCTCGAAGCGCACGTCGGCGAGGACATCGCCGGTGTACTGATCGACATGCAGCGTGGCGTCGTTGCGCGGGTCGTCGGCAAACACGGCGATGGTGAACACGCCGGTGTCTGTGGTCGGGAAGGTGATGCTGTAACCCGGCTCGACCTGGCGTTGCACGGCGATGTTCTGCACGTCTTGCAGGCTGATGGTTGGCGCCGCTGGGCCGGATTTCGCGCCGTCGTGGGCCATGTGTTCGGCGTGGTCACCGGACATTGGCATCGGCGTGTTTTCCATGGCCCACGGCACAGTCTGGCGAGTGGCGGAGTTGAGGCTGCGGGCCTCGACGTCGGACTTGGGCACGTTGTCCCACATCGCCGCCGGGAACACGTTCCACACTTGCGCGTATTTCTGGCCCCAGAACCCGGTCCAGGTCATGCCGCTAAGCAGCATCACCAGCAGCAACGAAGCGCCCCAGAAGCCGGTAACAGCATGCAAATCACGCCACAACACTCGACCGCGACTGGTCAGGCGCGGCCACAAAATGCCGGCCGCCTGGCCACGCGGCCACCACAGGAACATGCCGGAAACCACCAGTACCACGCCCCATCCAGCGGCCAGTTCGACCAGCCGATCACCGACGGTGCCGATCATCAATTCACCGTGAATCGCTCGCGCCACCGCTTGCAGATTCTTCTTGGCGTCTTGCTCGCCGAGGATGTCGCCCTGGTAGGGATCGATGAATACGTTGAGCTCGGTGCCGCCATTGATCACGACAAACTGCGCGCTGCGCTCGGCGTTGACCGGCGGCAGGTACTGTTTGATCGTGGCGTGTGGATACGCCTGTTTCACCCGCTTGAGCAGGTCCTCGGCCGGGACGCTGTGATGCCCGGCCGGGACGTTCATCAGGCTGCCGTACATCAACGGATCGAGTTGCGGCTTGAACAGGTAAATGATGCCGGTCAGGGCCAGCATCACCATGAATGGCGCGACGAACAGACCGGCATAAAAATGCCAGCGCCAGGCCAGGTTGTAGAAATTTACTTTGGGTTGTTTCATCACATGTGCTCCGCTTTGGCATGGATCTTTTAGTTGTTTGTTTTGCGGTTGCTGCGCAACCGATCGCGAGCAGGCTCGCTCCCACAGGTTCTCCACGTCCATGTGGGAGCGGGCTTGCCCGCGATGCTCTTAGAAGCTCATGTCCACCTTGGTCCAGAGCGTTCGCCCCGGTTCTTTAATGGCCTGCGGGTCGTTGGCCGGGTAGCCAAAACCGGCGTTGCCGGCCAGGTTCAAATGCTCGGCGTACGCCTTGCCGAACAGGTTGTCGACGCCACTGCTGACCTTCCAGTTTTTGTTGATGCGATAGGCGCCATTGAGCGAGAACACGCCAAAACCGGAGGTCTTATCGAAGTCCTTGCCCACCACGTTGCCCTTGTTCTGGTCGATGCGGTTTTGCGCCGCGACCACGCGCCACAAGGCCCCGGCGCTCCAGTTGTCTTCGCTGTAGGTCAGGCCGAAACGCGCATCCAGCGGCGGCATTTGCGGCAAGGCGTTGCCATCGCTGCTGTTCTTGCCCCAGGCGTAAGCCAGGGTCGCGTCGGCTTTCCAGTTGGAGGTCAACTGATAGGCCGCGCCGAGTTCGCCGCCCATGATTCGCGCGTCGATGTTCTGAGCTTGGGACGTGGTGCCCATCATCGTCGGGGTGTAGTTGAACAGGATGTAATCGCGCACCTGGCCGACGTAACCCGAGGCCCAGGCTTCGAGGTCTTCGGTCTTGTATTGCAGGCCGACATCGAGCTGGGTGGTTTTTTCAGGCTTGATCGAATCGAAGGCATTCACCGACCCGGCGGGGCCGGATTTGGGTGAAAACAGTTCCCAGTAATCCGGGAAGCGCTGGGTATGACCGAGGCCGGCATACAGCGTGGTCGGGCTGTCGGCGAGGTCATGCTCGTAGCGCACGAAACCGCTTGGCAAGGTGTCAGCGCGGGTGTCGTCGGCGGTCGGGTTGGGGCGGGTCATCATCCCGGAACCGGTGGTCTGCCGATAATCTTTGGCCGAGGCGCGGTCCAGGCGCGCACCGGTAATCAGCCGGTCACGGTCGGCGGCGTACCAGGTCAGCTCGCTGAACACACCGTAGTTATGGAAGTCGGCATCCTTGGTGTACGGCAGGTCCTTGTAGGTATCGATGCCCATGCTGCCGCGTTGGCGATGCTCGTTGGTCTGCGCATCGAGGCCGCTGATCAACTGCACATCAGCCCAGCGCCATGTGGCCTTGATTCGCCCGCCGAGGGTGCGGCGGTCGACGTTGGAGGCCATCGGGCCGGCCATCATCCCGGTGCCGGACGGTGTGCGCAGGGTGTAGTTGTCCATCACGTGGTCGGCGTAGTTGTAGTAGATCTGCGCTTCAACCTTGTCCAGCACCTCGCCGATGTTGGACTTCTCGAACCGCAAGCCCAGGCTTTCACGCTTGAACTGTGAACCGTCCATGCCGCGCCCGGCGTAACGCGCTTCGCCATCGCCCTTGCCGGCGGTCAGCTCCAGCAGGGTGTCGGCGTCCGGCGTCCAGCCGAGTGCCACGTCGCCGTTCCATTTGTCGTAGCGCGAGGGCACGGTGTCGTTGTTGCCATCCCGGTAGTCGTCGGAATGTGCGGTGTTGCCGATCACGCGCACGTAACCCAGCGGTCCGCCGGCAGCGGCGTCCACCACTTTGTCAAAGCGGCCGTTGGAGCCGGCCAATACGCTGGCGTTCACGCGCGTACCGAGTTCGCCGAAGCTTTCCGGCTCTCGTTCGAAAAGGATCGTCCCGGCCGATGCGCCCGGTCCCCAGAGCACGGTTTGCGGGCCTTTGATGACCGTGAGTTTGTCGTAGGTTTCCGGTGAAATATAGGAGGTGGGCGCGTCCATCCGACCGGGGCAGGCACCGAGCAATTGGCCGCCGTTGGTGAGGATGTTCAGTCGCGAACCGAACATGCCGCGCAGCACCGGATCACCGTTGGTGCCGCCGTTGCGTACGAGGGCGAAGCCGGGGATGGTTTTCAGGTAGTCGCCACCGTCGCTGGCCGGCACCGGTTGGCGCGGGTCCTTGGGGTTGGTGACGATGGTCAGCGGCGAACTTGGCGCGATGGCGGTGATCACCGTCGGGCTCAGTTCTTCACTGTGGCCCGCGTGTTCGTCGGCCAGCACCGTGGGTGCCAGTAATGCGCCGCAAAGGATGGCGGTGGCGCGCCTGAAACGAATACTCGATTCGTTCTGGGCAAAAGAAGCTTGGGCAGGGCTCAAGCGTGTGTCAGCAGCAAACCTGGACATGACAATTTCCATCGAACAGTCGTAAACGACACGGCCGGCAACCAACGCAATCCCTTGTGGGAGCGAACTTGTGTGGCGAGCGAGCTTGCTCGCGCTGGGCTGCGTAGCGGCCCCTTTTGTGAGTGCTGCGCACTCAAGCGGGAGCAAGCTCCCTCGCCACACTAGTCCACCGCCACAGGTTGCTATGGTTGTCTTCGAAACCGTGTGAAATCAGAGGTGGGTGTTTACGCGACGACAGGTGGGGCGCGGGTGCGGGCGCCGGGGAAAAAGGTTTGCCGGGCATGGCCCAGGCGGGGGGAGGGAGAGGTGAAGGTGGTGGCTGTTGGTGTATCGAACGCGACGAAGGTCTGGCCACCGGTCAGCGCCGGGCAATTGAACAGCAGACTGCAATAGCCGCATTTTTCCCAGAGCGCGTGGTGCGAGGCTTTGGGCGGGCAGTGTTCGGCGGTGGGTTGCGCGCCGTGGCCGGCGTGCTCCATGGCCGACATGTCCATGCTCATGTCCATCGACATGCTCATCGACATCGACGAGGCGCGTTGATCCATCGGCATCGACTGAGAAATCAGCGGGCCGATAAAGATCATCAGCATGGCGAACAGGCTGATCCAGCTGCCGCGCGTCAGGCCAGACGACTGACGACGGTGTGCGGATGACCTGGCGCTAAGCGGGCGCATGGCGTGTACTGCTCAGGCGATTACTGGGCGTGGACGTGCATCTGCATGTCTTCCGGCGGCTTCTTCTGCACCGAGACTTCGACCGTCACATCACCGGCCTTTTCGAAGTGCATCGTCAGCGGGAAGCGTTTGCCGTCGCTCAGCAGGCTACGGTCTTTCAGGTTCACCAGCATCACGTGATAGGCCATTGGCGCAAAGGTGACGTTGCCACCGGCAGGAATCTCGACACTCGGCACTTGTTGCATTTTCATCAGATCTTTTTGCATGACGTGCTCATGCAATTGCGCTTCACCGGCAATCGGCGAGTCGACGCTTAGCAGGCGGTCGGCCGTTTTGCCTGGGTTCTGAATGACAAAATAGGCCGCTACGGTTGGCGCGTTGGGCGGCAACTCTTGCGACCAAGGGTGAGCGATCTCCAGTTCGCCAGCCTTGTATTCGTGGGCATTGGCAAAGCAGGCAGGCAGCAGCAACGCAGCCAGAACGATGAGTTTGTTCAACATGGCAGTTCTCCAGAGCGATTCAAGACGCAGGTCAATTGCGAGAAAGAATCACACCAGAGGGGACGCTCGAGGGTTGAGGCTCGGCCATTGCTGGCGCGGGGTGGGTGTATCGAGAGAGGTGGCAGGCACGCTTCGATTGGCCTCGAAACGGGCGAAATACAGCTGCGGCACATGCCCGGGCAACGCCACCAGCGGAGCGGAACCTGAGCAGCACCAGCAATGCTGCATGTTGGAATGATCGTCGCTCTGCGGAGCTTTCTGCTCGAGGTCGCCCAGGGAAATCGCCACCATCTTGGTGCCGCTGGACGTGCAGAAACTGCCCCACAACAATTGCTCGGCGGGTGACTTCGCCGATTGCGCCATGGCTCCAGTCATCGGCATGGCGAGCATGTTGAACAGCACTGCGAAGCAGGCGATCCAGGCAATTGCGAGCCGTTGTCGGGACATGGGACAAAATCCGTTGGGTGGGCGATCAGGCGCGGCTATTTAGCCTGATCAGGGCCGATAAGTAAAAAAGCGGCGTGCGGTGTGGTGTCGCAGTGCGATCAGAGAGCCGTGGCATGCAAGCGCAGGCCCAAGGCTTTCATAACCTTCATGATAGTCGCGAATTCCGGATTGCCAGTGCTTCCCAATGCTTTGTACAAACTTTCACGACCCAGGCCTGCGTCACGGGCAACCTGGGTCATACCCTGTGCGCGGGCAATGTCGTTGAGTGCGGCACGTATGAGCACTCCATCGCCTGCATCTTCGTCAAAGCATGCATCCAGATAAGCGGCCATTTCCTCAGGTGTTTTGAGAAATTCGGCAGCGTCGAAACGGGTGAATTGTTCGGTCATGATGACTCCCCATTACCGATGTTTTGCGCTAGTTGAATGGCGCGTTTGATATCTCGTTTTTGTGTCGACTTGTCACCGCCCATCAGCAGCAGATAAACCACTTCACCTCGTCGGGTGAAATAGATCCTGTAACCGGGACCGTAATGCACGCGCATTTCATAAACAGTGCCGCCTACGGGTTCGCAATCTCCGAAATTCTCATGTTCGGCTGCTCGAAGCCTCGCGATGATCCGAGCTTTGCCAATGACGTCTCTCAGTGAATCAAGCCAATCACCAAATGCTCGGGATCGTTCAAAGTCGATCATGTTCGATCGTATTCCTTGGGATACAGGTTGGCAAGCCGCACTTTCCTCGGGCCGAATTTGATCGTCCCTAAGATGTTGGGTTGGTGTGCTTGTTAGAATTTGAGAACCCGGACTATAGGATTGAAGCCATAGCGTGAATAGCCAGCTCCGTCCGAGAGTGTTGCCGGCAGATTCGCAGGGTTAGGCAGAAATCAGGATTCGTCTGACACCGACAGGGCTTTCAGCACTTCACCCACCGACCCAAACTCCCGATCCACCCCCGGCAACACCGGCCGCCGCAACACAATCACCGGCACCCCGCGTTCCCGCGCCACTTCCAGCTTCGGCTCGGTCGCGGTGCTGCCGCTGTTCTTGCTGATTAGCACATCAATCTGTCGCCGCTCAAACAACGCCCGTTCATCCTCGATCAGGAACGGCCCGCGCGCGCCGATGACTTCGCAGCGGTCGTTGCCGGGGTAAACGTCCAGTGCGCGCAAGGTCCAGAATTGCTCCGGCGGGATTTCATGCAGGTGTTGCAAGGGCTCGCGGCCGAGGGTGAACAGCGGTCGGTGGAAGGGTTGGAGGGCGGCGATCAGTTCGGCCCAATCGCTGACGTCCCGCCAGTCATCGCCGGTCTGTGGTTGCCAGGCCGGGCGCCGCAATGCCCAGCATGCGATGCCGGTCAGCTTCGCGGCGGTGGCGGCGTTGTGGCTGATTTGTGCGGCGTAGGGATGGGTCGCGTCCAGCAGCAAGTCGATGCCTTCATCGCGAATGAACTGCGCCAGGCCTTCGGCGCCGCCGTAACCGCCAACGCGCACCTGGCAGGTCAGATCCGTCGGCACGCGACCGACGCCGGCCAGGCTGTAGATGTGTTCCGGCCCGAGGGTGCGGGCGATGGCCAAGGCTTCGGTGACGCCGCCCAGCAGCAAAATACGCTTCATTGAAAAGCTCCCGCGTGGCCGACAATCCCGCCCTGGCGATCGATGGCAAACACTTCAACCTGAACCTGCGCCGGCACCACGCTGCGGGCAAAATCCAACGCGTGCTGACATACCGCATCACCAAGGGCGATGCCCGCCGCGCTGGCCATCGCCAGGGCTTGCTGGCTGGTATTGGCTTCGCGAATGCCTTGCTGTAACACCTCGTCGGCGCCGATCGCGGCGGCCCATTCGGCCAGTTGCGGCAGGTCGATGCTGGAGTGCCGACTGTGCAAATCCATGTGCCCGGCCGCCAGTTTGCTGATCTTGCCGAAGCCGCCGCACAGGCTGAGTTTTTCTACCGGCACTTTGCGCAAGTGTTTAAGGACCGCGCCGACGAAGTCGCCCATTTCGATCAGGGCGATTTCCGGCAGGTCGTAGACACGGCGCATGGTGTCTTCGCTGGCGTTGCCGGTACACGCGGCGATGTGCAGGTAACCGTTGGTTTTGGCGACGTCGATGCCCTGGTGGATCGAGGCGATGTAGGCTGCGCAGGAAAACGGCCGGACGATGCCGCTGGTACCGAGGATCGACAGTCCGCCGAGAATGCCCAGGCGCGAGTTCATGGTTTTCAGCGCCAGCGCCTCGCCGTCCTCGACGTTTATCGTGACCTCAAAGCCGCCGCCGTAGCCGAGCTCTGTGGCCAGCAACGTCAGGTGCTCGCTGATCATTTTGCGCGGCACCGGGTTGATCGCCGGCTCGCCAACACCCAACACCAGCCCCGGCCGGGTCACCGTGCCGACGCCGCGACCGGCGTTGAAACGGATGCCCGGCGCGGCACTCAATCGCACCTGGGAATACAACAAAGCGCCATGGGTCACGTCCGGGTCATCCCCGGCATCCTTGATCGTCCCGGCTTCGGCGCCGTCGTCGATCAGTCGGCAGAACTCCAGGCGCATCTGCACCTGCTTGCCCTTGGGCAATACGATTTCGACGGCGTCCGCAGTCATCCCGCTCAACAACAAACGCGCCGCCGCGAGACTGGTCGCGGTGGCACAACTGCCGGTGGTCAGGCCGCTGCGCAGTGGGGCGGGTTGTTCGGCGGTTTCGTCACGCATCGAGAGGCTTCGTCACGTCCAGCAAGGTGATTGGCAACGCCTGGCGCCAGGTGTCGAACTCCCCGAGTGGCTGGGCCTGGGCGACGTGAATGCGGGTCAGCTCACCGCCGTGGCGCTCGCGCCAGGCCATCAGGGTCACTTCGCTTTGCAGCGTGACCGCGTTGGCGATCAGTCGGCCGCCGGGTTTGAGTTGCGTCCAACAGGCGTCGAGCACGCCCTTGCGGGTAACGCCGCCACCGATGAATATTGCATCCGGACGTTCAAGCCCGACCAAGGCTTGCGGCGCACTGCCGCGAATCAGCTGTAAACCCGGCACGCCGAGGGCATCGCGATTGTGTTCGATTAACAGCTGCCGGCATTCATCGGCTTCGATCGCCAGCGCGCGGCAACCGGGGTGAGCGCGCATCCATTCGATGCCGATCGAGCCGCTGCCGGCGCCGACATCCCACAGCAGTTCGCCGGGCACTGGGGCGAGGCGCGCAAGGGTGATCGCGCGGACGTCGCGTTTGGTCAGTTGACCGTCGTGCTGGAAGGCCGAGTCTGGCAGGCCGGCCAGTCGCGAGAGACGCGGTGAGTTCGGCTCGGCGATGCACTCGATGGCGATCAGGTTCAGGGCGGCGACTGCTGGATTGTTCCAGTCATTGGCCACCCCATCGATGCGCCGTTCGGCGGTTCCGCCCAGATGTTCCAGCACGCTGAGACGGCTCGGACCGAAACCGCGCTCACGCAGCAACGCAGCGATGGCGGCCGGGCTTTGGCCATCGTTGCTCAGCACCAGCAAACGCACGCCGCTGAACAACTGCGCGTTGAGTGCGGCGAGGGGACGGGCGACCACCGAAAGCGTCACCACCTCCTGCAACGGCCAGCCCATTCGCGCCGCTGCGAGCGAGCAGGAAGAGGGCGCGGGCAGGATCAGCATTTCAGCGTTGGGCACTTGCCGGGCCAGGCTGGCACCGACGCCGAAGAACATCGGGTCACCGCTGGCCAGTACGCAGACCGGTTCGCCACGCAGCGTCAGGACCGGTTCAAGGGAAAAAGGGCTGGGCCACAACTGCCGCTCGCCACGGATGCAGGCCGGCAGCAAATCCAGTTGGCGCTGACCGCCAACGATCCGCGAAGCGCGCAGCAGGGCGTGCCGGGCGTTTTTGCCCAGGCCCTTGAAGCCGTCTTCGCCGATTCCCACTACTGTCAGCCAGGGTGACATCTGTAGCCCTCAAAAATAGTCTTCAAACGCGCTGTTCCGACGGGCAGGCTTTTCATGCCGCCTGACAAAGCAGGCATAATACCGCGCCTTCGCCCGCGAAGCGTCTTTCCCCATTGCCGGTCGCCCCCTTGAACGAACGCCCGATGTCCTCAGCCTTACGCCCCTCGGCCTGCCCGGGGTTGCTGCGTATTGTCCAGGCACTGGATGGCGGCATCTGCCGGATCAAATTGACAGGCGGTTCCATCAGCGCGGTTCAGGCGGAAGCGGTGGCCGATGCGGCCGAGCGTTTTGCAGGCGGAGTGATCGAGGCCACCAACCGCGCCAACCTGCAGATTCGCGGGATCGGCAGTGAGCACGACGCGTTGATCGACAGCCTGATGGCCGCCGGGCTCGGCCCGACCAGCGCGGCGGGCGATGATGTGCGCAATCTGATGCTCAGCCCCGGCGCCGGCTTTGATCCGCAGATGCTGATCGATACGCGCCCGCTGGCTGAACAGATCCTCGTCACGCTGCAAATCGATGAACGCTTCCACGACCTCAGCGCCAAGTTCGCCGTGCAACTGGATGGCGGTGAAGGGTTGGCGATGCTCGAACACCCTCATGATCTTTGGTTGTCCGCCACTGAACGAGACGGTGAGCGAGTGTATGTGTTCGGCCTGGCGGGTTGCCTTGTCGACTCGCCCGTAGGTGCGGTATCGCTGGAGCGGGGGCATACACTGGTGGTCGCAGTGCTCGAGTTGTTCCTTGAACTGGCGCGCCCCGAGCAGACCCGCATGCGGCATCTGCTTGCCGAATGCTCACTCGACGGGTTTGTCGCGCTACTCGCCGAACGTGTGCCGTTAATGCCCATTGAGGGTTGGCAACGCCGGGCTAATCCAGATGTGCTGCACATCGGCGCTCATCCGCAGCGTGGTGCCAATCGTGTGTACATCGGCGCAGTGCCACCGCTGGGCCGCCTGAATCCGGCGATGCTCCGGGGCGCCGCACACCTGGCCCGCGAACAGGGCGACGGCTCTTTGCGTTTCACGCCCTGGCAAAGCCTGTTGATCCCCGGCGTTCATGCCGACGACGCGGCTCACGTTATCCACAGCCTCGAACATCTCGGCCTGCGCTGCTCAGCCGACGATGCCCTGGCGCATCTCATCGCCTGCACCGGCGCGACCGGATGCGCCAAAGGCCTGGCCGACACCAAGGGCGATGCCCGGCAACTGGCGGCACTGCTGCAACGCCACGGTCAGACGCTGAATGTGCATTTGTCCGGCTGCCCGCGTTCCTGCGCGGCCGCACACGTTGCGCCAGTGACCTTGCTGGCGGTTTCTTCCGGTCACTACGACCTCTATTTTCGCGATGCAGCGCAGCCGGGTTTCGGCACGCTGCACGCACGCAACCTTACTATTGAAGCGGTCGCGGCCTTGCTCGACGCCCGCTCACGGAGCCCCTTAGATGCTTGATTACATCCGCGACGGTCAGGAGATCTATCGCAACTCCTTCGCGATCATTCGTGCCGAGGCCAACCTTGAGCGCATCCCGGCCGATCTGGAAAAACTCGCGGTGCGAGTGATACACGCCTGCGGCATGGTCGATGCCATCGACGGTCTGCAGTTTTCCGAAGGCGCGGGCAAGGCCGGGCGCGATGCGCTGGCCGCCGGTGCGCCGATCCTGTGCGACGCGCGAATGGTCAGCGAGGGCGTGACCCGCACGCGCTTGCCGGCCAACAATCAAGTGATTTGCACCCTGCGCGATGAAAGCGTTCCGGAGCTGGCCCGTGAGCTGGGCAACACCCGTTCCGCCGCCGCGCTGGAGCTGTGGCGTCCGCATCTGGAAGGCAGCGTGGTGGTGATTGGCAACGCGCCGACCGCGTTGTTCTATCTGTTGGAAATGCTCGACGCCGGCGCACCGAAACCGGCACTGATCCTCGGCTTCCCGGTCGGCTTCGTCGGCGCCGCCGAATCCAAGGCAGCGCTCGCGGCAGACAGCCGCGGCGTGCCGTTTGTCATCATGCAAGGCCGGCTGGGCGGTAGCGCCATGGCCGCCGCCGCCGTCAACGCCCTCGCCACGGAGATCGAATGATGCAGTCACCTGGACGCTTGATCGGCCTGGGCGTCGGCCCCGGTGATCCGGAGCTGATTACCGTCAAAGCCCTGCGCCTGCTGCGCGAATCGCCGGTGGTGGCGTACTTCGTCGCCAAGGGCAAGAAGGGCAACGCTTTCGGCATCATCGAAGCGCATTTGCAGGACGCACAAACGCTGCTGCCGCTGGTGTATCCGGTGACCACCGAAGCGCTGCCGGCGCCGCTGTCGTACGAGCAAGTGATCAGCGATTTCTACGATGCGGCCGGTGAAGAACTTGCCGCACACCTCGACGCTGGCCGTGACGTGGCGGTGATCTGCGAAGGCGATCCGTTCTTCTACGGCTCCTACATGTACCTGCACGATCGCCTGGCCGAACGCTACGAAGCCGAAGTGGTGCCGGGCGTGTGCTCGATGCTGGGCGGCGCTTCGGTGCTGGGCGCGCCGTTGGTCTATCGCAATCAGAGTTTGTCGGTGTTGTCCGGCGTTCTGCCGCACGAGGACCTCAAGCGTCGACTGGCCGATGCCGATGCGGCGGTGATCATGAAGCTGGGGCGCAACTTCCCCAAGGTCCGTCAGGTGCTCGAAGAGCTTGGTCTGGCGGAGCGTGCGCTGTACGTCGAGCGCGCGACCATGGCCAATCAGAAAATCGTTCCGCTGGATCAGGTCGAGCCGATGTCCTCGCCGTACTTCTCGCTGATCATCGTTCCCGGTGAAAGGTGGCAAGGCTGATGGCCCGTCCAGTTCCGGCGATTGTCATTCTTGGCAATGGCAGCCTCGCGACCGCACGCAAGATCCAGCAGATTTACCCCGGTGCCTTGATCCATGGCCTGGACGAGCGGGTTGAGGGCGCGGACCGTGTCTATCACGAGTTCGGCGCGACCTTGCGTGAGTTGTATCTGCACGACACACCGATCATTGCCCTGTGCGCTGCCGGGATCGTGATTCGCACCCTGGCGCCATTGCTGCTGGAAAAGGGCGCCGAACCAGCGGTGCTGGCCGTCGCCGAAGACGGCAGCGCCGTGGTGCCGCTGCTGGGCGGACTCGGTGGCGTGAACGTCATGGCTCGGGAAATTGCTGCCGGTCTCGAAGTGGGTGCGGCGATCACCACCAGCGGTGAATTGCGCTTCGGCACTTGCCTGCTCAATCCACCCAGCGGCTACGCCCTCGGCGATCTGGAACTGGGCAAGCGCTTCGTCTCGGATTTGCTCGCCGGACAAAGCGTGCGCATCGAAGGCGCCGCGCCGTGGCTGGCGCAAGCGCAGTTACCGGAAGACCCACTGGCGTCGTTGTCGATCCATGTCGGCAGTGCCGAGCGCACGCCGGCAGCCAATGAATTGCTGATCTATTCGCGCAACGTGCTGGTGGCGGTGAACGCCGAGGTGACGGATCTGCCGGACGCGATTCGCACGTCGCTGCATCAGGCGAACATCGCCGTGCAGTCGCTGGCGTGTTTGTTGGCCAGCGAACTGCACATGGTCAATCCTGCGTTGCGTGAAGCGGCACTGGAGCTGGGCGTGCCGCTGCGATTTGCCTCGGTCAGCGGCGACGTCAGCGAGTTGGCCCGCCACACTGTGCCGAACGCTGCCGTCGTGTCGGCTGAAACCGGCATTGCCGTCGCGGTGGCCAACCAGCCACTGGAGGTTGCGCAGATCGGTCGTGCGCGTGGTCGCTTGGCCGTGATCGGCCTGGGCCCTGGCGCCGCCGAACTGATGGTGCCGGCGGTCAAGGCCGAACTGGCGCGTGCCAATGACGTGCTGGGTTATGAAACCTACGTGCGCATGGCCGGGCCGTTTCGCGAGGATCAAGTACTGCATTGCACCGACAATCGCGAGGAAATGCAGCGCGCTCGCCACGCCTTCGAGCTGGCGGCCCAAGGGCGGTCGGTGGTGGTGGTGTCGTCGGGGGATCCGGGCGTGTTTGCCATGGCTGCGGCGGTGCTTGAAGCATTGCACGAGTCGAGTGAGCCGGGTTGGCACAGCGTTGATCTGGAGATTCTTCCGGGCGTCTCTGCCTCCCTGGCAACGGCGGCTCAGGCCGGTGCGCCACTGGGTCACGACTTCTGCGTGATGTCCCTGTCGGACAATCTCAAGCCATGGTCGATCATCGAGAAACGGCTGGACCTGGCGTCGCAGGCTGACCTGGCGCTGGCGTTCTACAACCCGATTTCGCGGTCGCGTCCCTGGCAATTGGGGCGAGCACTGGAGATCGTCGCGCAGCACCGCACCGCTGAAACGCCGGTGGTGTTGGGGCGCGACATTGGTCGTCCGGGCCAGACGTTGCGTGTCACCACGCTCGGTGAACTGACCCCTGATCAAGTCGACATGCGCACCATGGTGTTGATCGGCTCTTCCACCACCTGCGTGTTCCCTCGCGCGGAGGGTGGCCAGTGGGTGTATACGCCACGCTGGTACGGCGACAAGCCTGCCGGGTAAGCCATCGCGGCCAGATCTGCTGGCCGCAGTCCCCCCTTCCGGAGCGTAAGATTTTTCACCGCGCATCCGCAGAAAAACGTCCGCATGCCCGCAGTACATTGACCGGACACGCGTGGAAAGTGCTCGCGGACGTATCAGACAATTCGCGATCCGGCTCCTCATGTTCTGAAACAACCCACGCAGGCCGTTTGGTTTGCGGCCGCGCGCGGTTTGTTAATAAGCGTTTCCGTCAAATATAAAAGTTACACTTGTTTGGCGAGCTTAAGTGTAATTATTTAATTGGCTGGTTGTTCGATTGAGGTTGTTAATTTTATCGCTTAGTATTTTTTGGGTCTTATAGCTTAATTAGTGTTTGTTGTGTCTTGTGTTCGATAGAGGCCTCGTTAGAGCAACTGTTCAGGTTGTTTGGAGTGCCATCACCGCCAGAGCCTTCAGCGCTGGTTTTCAAAGTTAGTTCAGGGTCGCAAACGTCGACGGATGGACCGTGCGCGACGCTGCTGACGGCGCGTATTTAAAAATTCTTATAAGGACATGGATGTTATGAATCAATCTCAGGTACCAGCCTTGGCGGGTAAGTCGTTTCTTCAGCATTTCCAGTCAGACGATGTTCAAACACTCGCGAGAGAGTTTCACGCCGCGCCTGAATATGACGCGTTGGTTGGCTATTACACAGCGTGCGTAAAGGATCAGCGATGGACTGACCTGATGGCGCCGTTGTTATTGTTCAAAGACACGCTGGACGCTCTGATTGGCCAGCGAACCGCGCCGATATCGCCAGCGTTGGCCGACCTCTCTGCGCGGCTCGAGAACTATTCAAACCGACTCGTCCAGACTGTTCGGATGTTGAATCCGGTTGCATCGCCAGTGCCGAAAATAATGCACTTCGTCTGGGTGGGCGGGAGCGCAGTAGGCGCTATTCAGCGAGACTACATCAACATCTGGAAAGAGGTCATGGTCAAGGAAGGCCATACGTTCAACCTGTGGTACGACAGTGACGCAGTGCTGGCGTTCGAGATGAATCGAGTGATTCTGGAAAGTGCCAGGGCGCATGCCATGGAGTCGGGGGGAGCGACAATCGCCACGCCGGCAGAACTGGCCCGGATGATCGAGCATCGGGCCCGGGTGCTGAAGGTGCAGATGGCGGCCCATCTCAGTCAGGAACGCTGGGCTGGCAAGGCAGATGAGGCGCGTATTGATCTGATGGTCCGTGCCTATGGCAAGGATGAGGCCACCCTCATCGCGTTCAGACAAAAATGCCTGGACAGTCACTTGGCGATGATTGATGAGCATCTGAGGCTGCGCGACGTTCGTGAGGTGTTCAAAGAACACCTTTTATGGGACGTGTATGAGCGCGAGGTGGCAGGACGAGGGAACTTTGCAGCCGCCAGCGATGTGGTTCGTTTGCAGGTCGAAGCGCTGGAGGGCGGCCGCTACAGTGATGTGGACTACTTGCCGCAATTGAAGAACAGACTGGGCGGTGTCGATATCACGTCCTTCGACGAACGTGCGCGAATTGGCGTATTGCAACTCCTGCTCAATCACAATGAGTCGTTGATGCCCGGCCGCGACCCCGGTCGATACCCTGACCGCACGATGATTATTCCTGAACAACACAGGAAAGCATTAACCGAGTTTGCGCTGCAGCGTCCGGGTGTTAACGACATATTCTCGGTACCGGTAAATAGTGAAACGCCCATGGACGGTATTCGCATGGCGATTCAGAACAACGGTGAAATGAATTCCCATATCGTGGCGCATGCCGGCGCTGGCTCGATCCAGGCAATTATCGAATTTATCAGGTTCAACTACGATTTCCTGTCAGCGTTTGAATCTCGATTGAGCACGGAGGGTGCAGACTGGAACAGTAACGCGGCCGTAGAAGATATTCTCGTGGCGATGGTGAATGAAAAAAATGCCGAGGTGCCTGCGCTGTCACAAACGCGCCGAGAGTATTTAGGCAAATTGGTTGCTGCCATTGGTACTTACTACCGTGACGGTATTCGTTATGACTCCCGAGGGACCATTGATTTAACCGGGCCCGGGGCTGCTATTAAAGGGCTTGAGGAGTACGTGGAGAAGCATCTCCTGTTTGAGGGGAAAGACGAAGTTCGAGATCGGTTGAAATTATCGGATGGCTACAACGTGGCCACCGAAGAAGAGAAGGTTTCTGGCTGGACGATCAATGCAACACCGCAAGAATGGTTGCAAAAGGAGCAAGCAAACTGGGCCGAAGGGAAACTGAAAACACGCTACAAGGGGAATTTTTCCGAGCTGTTGAGAGGGCAAACCCTAAGCTTCGAAAAGGGCTGGCCGCTCATCGAGGGACGACCGGTTTTGCTGACTGGAACCCTGCAGCGGTTGATGGATGAGCTGGGGGAACCCTTCATCCGTGCGATGAACGAAAAGCTCAGCGGTGAGTTGAGTTTTGATAAACCTTTTTCCCTGGACTTCGATGAACGTCAACGAATTCTGAACCAGCCCCTTGCAGAACTGCCGGTTTCCCTTGGTTTCGATCCGATTGGCAATCTGAATGAAATGATCGTTCGCATTGCCCGTGGGTCTCTGCCGCTCGAACAATTGAGTCCGGTACATCGGGTGGTGTTCGGCGGTCTGTTCGGCGCTCCGACCCTGGACAATGCCGGTTTCACCACCGCCTGGCAGCAGCTTGGCGCGCTCGCGCAAAATACGTCTGACCGGGGCCTGTCCGAGCGTTACATGGCGATCGAACAGGTGTTGCTCACGCAGAAAAGCCCCGCGTTCGAAGCGGCGTTTGCCGCTGTCAAAGCGCCGTTTGAACCCTCCAGGGAAAGCGCTCAGGTACTTAAGGTTCTTTCATTCGAGAAACCGCTGACGCTTCGGCAATGGGGCGAGAGTGTGGCTCGCATCAGACATCAGACTGAGTACGAGCTGCGCACCTACATTCTTCAGCGCAGTGCCTCGGTGCGTAAAACACTCCTGGAGGCGGGTGCGTCGATGGCTCGGTTAATGCCGCAGGGTTTGCTGGTCCGGGGCGACGGCGACCCCGGCAGGCGCTGTTATCCACTGGCCTTGCTGATGGCGGCGGCGACTCATCAGGGCCGCGAAGCCGTACAGGCACTGAGCGGCAGATTGGCCAATGCGCATTTCTCGCCCAGTGAAAGTGATACCCATGCCTTTCTTCAGGCGCTCGACGATTTACGCGCCATCCCCCAGTCCGATTTTGGCGACAAGCTCGGCGCGTTGAGTTTCGACGGAATCTTCGAGACGTTGGCGGCTAAATCCGCACCTTGCACGTTGATGCTCAATACCGAAAACCATTCGATGATGGTGGCCAGGACCGGGACGGCCGAACACAGTAGCTGGTCTTTCTACGATCCCAATTTTGGTGTCTTCGGTTTTGATCGGTTAGACCATCTCAAGCTTGGCATGAAGACACTGTTCAGCACGTCCGACCTGGCCAGGCAGTATGCGATCGAGTCAACGAATCGCTCACCTTTCAATGTGATTGAACTGGATGGCAAGCGCCTTGCCAGCAAGCACCTGCCATCGAAACTGCAAGTATCGACGCTGTTGGGCAATGAATCCTTGAGCTCGGGAAAAAGCGTCGCGCCGTGGTCTCATCACGCCCAATTGCGCACGCGCGCGCTGTCCGAAAACGCTCGATTGGGACGTGGCCTGTCCGAAAGGGATGCCAGCGTCTGGGCGACGAAGATGGATCAGGTCACAAACCGAGTGAGAGCGGCGAATGAGCTGGGGAGTGAGTACGTGCCCGTATTCGCCACCCTGCAAGCCCAACCGGATGACGGCTACACACTGTCGTTCATGGATGTCAAAACGCAACGAATCCGCGAGGTGACAACCAAAGAGCCGTTCCTCAAGCAGATCAAATCGTTTCTGGACAAGAGTATCGAGTACCTGGCGGGCCCCGGCGATGGACATAAACCTGTCGATCCGACGGATGTTTCCGAGGGTAGCCGGCTGAGTTTTGCGTTTGGTTTCCAGGCGTTGATCACCGAACTTCGCAATCGCGACCACAATGCGTCGCCTGGAACAGAGTCGAACCTGGCCGTCGCCGTTCGTCTTCATGGCTACCTGGGTTACGCGCAGTTAGCCCACGGTATCGCGCTCGACACGCTGCAAATGGCGAACCTGATTCGCCAGCTGGTGACTGCCGAGCGAGCGATCGCCGTCAGGACGGCTTCGGCGGGCGGGCGGCTGCTGACGCGTGTCGCCGGCCCGGGGTTGGGGCAGGTGTTGGGCGTGGTCAATATCGGTTTTGATATTTATGAGCTCTACAACGCAGAAAACCACGAACAAAAAGCGCGTTTCGGCACTCAGCTGTTGTTCGATGTCAGTGCGGTTGTGCTCGATGGCGTCGCGCTGGTGGTCGGCGGGACAGCAGGTGCAGTCGCAGGGTTCTTGTCGGTGCCGCTGCTGGGTATCGGCATCGGCGTCACGGCGATTGCCGGCAATCTCGGACAAATCATGGACAAGGCCGAGAAAGTGGCCGAACTGTTTACCCGGTTCAAAACGGCGTATAGCCCGCAGGCGTTTTCGGTCAAGGAGGGGGTTGTATCGATAACGCCCGAGTCGGTGGTGGAGATGCTTGATCTTCGCGAAGGGGTGATGGTGTTCGGCAGTCAGGGGCTCTTTCGCTCTTTGGGTGGCTCAGGGCTCCCGCGGCCCGATGGCAACAAACAGAACGCCATTATTGTTCGCGAAAGCATGGGGCTGCCAAAACAGGTCGCGATTCCCGGTCCGCGCGTTCATGGTCGATTCAACGCTGTCACGGCAGATTCGGCCTTGCTGCTTCCGGGTACACCCACGTGCTATTACGGTTATGAGTATCAGCTGGGTTCCGATCCGGAAGTCTTTGAGTGGAGCGACCTGCTCTTGAGCGTGGTCGGCAGCTTATCCCTCCTGCCCCGTAAATCGTATCCACAATATGACGTTTTACGGGATCTTGAGGCCAGGGAAGAAGGTTTCTACTTCACCCACGCCAGACCTTTCCCGCACATCCTCTACAAACTCAATCCTGTTTATGAGCCCACGATCATTACCGTGCGCGTAGGAAATGAAACGCGGGCGCTGTACGTTCCTGAATTACCGCGAGAGATGAGGGGCAAGGTTTCTTACCGTATCGACACGATGAGGGGGGCTTACTCACTCGCACTCAGGCCAGGACTCGTGGCGGTCCAACTCAGTGCGCGCCCGGGTGACGAGGCGGTGAGCTGGGTGTTGATCGCCGACTGGATCACACCACAACAAGTCAGTATCGGCGACGCGGGATTGAACATCGACGGTATTGAGCTGAGCATCGATACCGGCACCGAAGTGTATGTTCGAACAAAAAACCTCGAAACCTACCGCGTTGACCGCGAACACCGGCAACTGAATCTGGCATCACTTCAGGCGGCCGACGGACGTTACTCGCAGGCTGAACTTGACCGTTTGAAAGTGCTTCACCGGCAGCAGCGCATAACCAATGCTCTGATACCTGCGGGCAAGTTTTTGCTGCCTTTTGGCAATCTGGAAAAACCGCAATACACCGTGGGTTGGTACGAAGTGGCTAAAGAGCGGTTCGTTTATGGCCGCCAATTCCAGGGCTCCGTCAGCGACAAACTGCAACTGGCCGGGGTGCAAGACGATCACGCTTATTTCTATCACCCGGACCAGTCCCTGATATGGCGAGTCAATGCCATCACGGGTTTGACCACCTGGCGCTACAGCGTCTTCAACCGGGGAAGTGAGGAGGCACAGATCATCGGTTGCCTGGATCGGGGGGCCGGCGTCGTTCAAGTGACCCAACGGGTGCGCCTGACCAAGACCCAGCGTTACCTGGTGGTTTATCTGATTCATGGCCTGGAAATCACATTGGTATCGGTGTCGAGCGAGCCACCTGACTATTTCGATACTTTGAAAGATGTCGTTGCGCTGTTACAGCAGCTCGATATGCCGGTCGCCGCTGATGTCGGCGGCGCCGAAGGGCAAGCGTCCTGGAAACCTGCGTCCTTTGTGACGGTGACGTCAGGCGACCTCGACAAGCCGTCGCTGCCAAGATGGATCAACGGTCAGAGCCGCCAGGTGTTGACGCCGCACCTGCCCGTTAGCGAAACCGCTGCGGCGCAACCCCAATTGAGCCTGCTACCACTGAATGACCCGGACGCTACAGCGTTCCTTTTTCACGATGCGCTCAGTCAACACCTCTATCACCAAGCCTTTACCGGCACTGAAGCGCAACGGGTTCCAATTCCAGGCAACGTCATGCTCAGGATCAGCGACGGCGGGTATCTGGTCGTCAACGAGTCCGGGTTGATGTTTGACGTTCGCCAGGACGCGAGCTTTTTCCTTAACGGCGTAACGGGGGAGTGGCTGGATGCTCACCCGATGTGGATGAGCGATCTGGAAACCCTTGGCAAGGAATATGCGGTTTCGCTGATGTCGCTCTCCGGACTGTCGGACATCACCGGCCAGTTGCCTGTCTTCGCGCGTTATCTGAGCAACAAGCTGTTGATAGCGGATATCGCGGCTGAAAAGGGTTGCCGTCTGCTGTCCGTCACTCGTGATGGCAAGCACGCCTGGTTACTCGGCCTGAGCACCGGCCACCTCTACCGTCAGGCGTTCATCGAACCCGAGCAGTTGAGCCGCGCGTTTGGCAGCGGCAGGCGGTTGATCAATGCTGACGCGCTACCGCGACCGGAAAAAGTGTGGGGGCCATGGACATTTTCGCAAGTGCTGCCCTATGGCACCGGTTTGCGTGGCCGTACCCGTGAGGGGGTCAATCTCGAACTGATTGAAGGCGAACCGGCCCGGATTGTCAGTGTCGAGAACGCCTGGTCCTATCGTTACATGGAGTCGACGGAAGCGCTGACAGAACGCCTGAAAAACCTGGTGTCCGGTCAGGCCCATGCACCTTACCTGCCGATCGGGTACTCGACCGGCCGTTATGCTTATTACGTGCCTGAACTCAATCGTGTATTTGAGGTTTCCGGCAGGGCCGACGGACAGTGGGCGAACTTCCTCGGAACCCAGCGAGGGAGTGTTCCGCTGCTGTTTGATCCGGTGGAGGGCTTGATCTTCAACCGCAATACCAAAGAGGTTCTGTGGGTTGCAGCGAACAAGGCCAGCCGTGAGGGGGATGTCATGACACTGGAGGTGGCGGGAGAGGTGAAAGACCTTCTGGCCCTGGTGCCCGACGGTGTCAGCACAGTGATTCTGGGAGGCGCGGTCACGGGGTCGATTTATCACGTGTCGGACGCGGTCTGGCAGCACTTCGATTGCATTGTGGTTGATTGCACTGACTGGCCTGGCGTTGACGCAATGTCCACGCGCCTGATTCTGGCAACCGGGGCGCAGGATGACTGGCGTGTCGACAGGGCGGACACGCACCTGCTGTTCACCGATCCGGACAACGGCAGCAGCCTTGTTTTCCGATCGGCTCAATCTGAGGATTGGGCATTGACCCAGTCGCTGAAACTGAGTGTGCAAGTCCTTGGCGGTACGCTTGAGGTCGGCGTCCATGAGCTGTGGCAAACCCTGTTCGATCAGGGCGAAAGCAGCCTTGAACTCAAGGTGCTCGTCGAGAAGTTGAACTCGGTCTGAACAAACCGGGTGCGGCCATTGGGTCAATACACTCGTTGATACGCGACACGCCATTTCCGTGAGTGTTTTGCGGCCTCCTCTTGAGGCCGCTTTTATAACGGCCGGTCATTTTTTATTTTTACAGGGAAGTCTCTTTATGGGTGAGCAAGCAGCTCGTCACGTGCACGGCTACGTCAATTTTATTGATCTGTTTAAACTGTCCGAGCTTGAACAGGCGTTACAGGAACATAAAGGTACAAACGAATACGACGCGGTATTTCGATATTACTTCGCGTGTATCGCGGTACTCGATTTCCCGAGAATGCTTGCGCCGCTGAGTTTGCTGCGCGAAGCCCTCGGGTCTTTTGTTGAACCCGGACGCCGGCGTCGACGCGCCGCGGAAATGGAACGGCCAACGGCACAGCCAAGCGACGTTGTTCCGGGTCTGACCGAGATCCGAAACAGGGTCGAAGGCTTTCAGGAACGCCTGTCCAGCAGCGTTGAACAGCTGAGTGCCGCGGCCATCGAAGTGCCGAAAAATCTACACTTCGTCTGGCTTGGCGGTGGCATCGGCGCTATCCAGCGCGACTACATCAATGTCTGGAACAAGGTGCTGGCCGGGCAGGGCTATACCGTCAAACTCTGGTACGACAACGACGCCTTACTGGCCTATGAGACCAACCGGATCATTGTCGAGGCTGCCAAGGCCGATGCGATGGTTAATGGCGGGCATGGCAGCGAATCGTATCTTGATCTTGTTGATAAGTATGAGGAACGGGCGATTGTTCTCAAACAACAAATGTTCGCCCATATCAACAAAGCGGTAGAGCGCGGTGTTAGCGCTGATGAGGCGCGAATTGATCTTCTGGTCCGTGGGTATGGCCAGAATGAAACGACCTTGAAAGCGTTGTGGGAAAAGAATCGCCAGAGTCTCTCGGCCATGGGCGAGGCCGGCGTGGAACTCCGTGATCTTGCAGCGAATGAAACACCGTTGCACATGCAGGCCATTTACCAACGGGAAATCAGTCTGCGAGGCAACTTTGCTGCGGCCTCCGATGTGGTGCGCATTGAGGCCTTGATGGCCGAAGGCGGAAGCTATGCGGATGTCGATAACCTGCCACCGCTTCTGGAGAAGCTGGGTGATGTGGATATCAGTCAATTCGGCACTGATGCGCGCCTGGGCATAATGCAGTTGTTGCTGGATAAAAACCCGCAATGGATGCCGGGTCGTGAGGCATCAAGAAGCAAGTACACCGATTACTTTGGGCGCATTCCTGTCGAACATCGCCCGGCGCTGGAGCGTTTCGCTAAAAGTCGCCCACAGTTGAATAATGTCTTTCGCACGCCTTCAGAACGCCTTGTTCGTCCGGATGGACTGCGAGCGGTTGCCGAGCGGAGCAGCCTGAGTAATGCGTTTCTCATGGCTCATCCCGGATCGACAATGTTGAGGGCCGTGATCGACCGCTACAAACTCAACTATGAGATTGTCGACGCTACGGCCCGCTTGGCCATCGAGAACCAGATCGCGTTGATCGATGCCGAGACCATGAGTGGTTTTGCACGGGAGGTGGTTGAGAGAACATTTGGCCCGCTGGATGTTCTTTCGCCGGAAGAAGAAATCGCCCTCACTTTTTTGATTCAAGCCGCAGCGACTTACTACAGTGACGGCATTCGCCCCCAAAGCGAAGTGACCATCTATCTGACCGGGCCCGCCGCGATGCGTGATGCGCTCGGGGATTACGCCAAACTGCACTTCACCCCTCGTGCCGCGGTTGCCTGGCGTGCGGACGTGGCTATTGACTCCACCACCACGGTGAACCTTGCCACCGAGGAGGAGCAGGATCACTCCTGGAAAGAAAACGAAAGTGACACCGTCGAATGGCTCAAGAACGAAAAAAAACGTTGGGAGGCCGGACAATTCAAAGCGCGTTACGTAGGTAAAGTGGATCAGTTGTTAAAGAGTCAGACGATCCATTTCGACCAAGGCTGGCCAATCATCGAAGGTCGACATGTGTTGTCGACCGAGTTGCTGCAATCCCTGGCGCACCACCTTGGCGAACCCTTTTGGCGAGCGATGAGTCGGCGGACCACGGGTGAGGTGACGTTCGACAAGCCGTTGCCGCTGGGTTTTGACGAGCGTCAATCCATCCTTGCGCAGGAGATCGCGCTACCGTCGTCGTTGGTCGGTGAGCCGGCCACCGGGGATTTGCCTCTGGATGAGTTGCTTCACCGCATTGGCCGAGGGACTTTGCAGGTTGAGCAGCTTGACCCCCGGCAACGGTTGCTGATCGGCTCGATACTGGGGGCGCGAGCCATGGATCAACGCAGCTTTGATCAGGTTCGCGCACGGCTGGAGAACCTTGCCAACAACGTGTCTGAACTGGGCGTGTCACACCGTTACGGAGCCATTGAGCGGGAGCTGTTCAAAGAAAATCCCCCAACGTTCGTTGCCGGTCTGGCCAGTGCCTCGATTCCCACTGTAGCGTTGTCCGAGAGCAGTATCGAGCTGAAGAAACAGGCGTTGGAGCAATCTCTGACCTTGCGGCAGTGGGGGCGCCAGGTCGCCCGGATTCAGCAGGTGGCAAAACTCGAATTCCGCGACCGCATCAGCGAGCGCATGACCGACGTGTTGGAAAGCTTCGATCAAGGCAGCTTCAAGCTGGTGCCACAGGACTTGTTGCTGATGGGCACCGGTGACCGGATCGCCGGGCGTTGCTACCCATTGGCATTGGCCATGGCGGCGGCGATCAGCAAGGGGCGCGATGCGGGCAACATTCTTCGTGAGCGGTTTTACCTGGCGGTCATTGAACCCGAGAGCCGCGATTCGAATGCATTCGTCAGTACGCTCGAAGAGCTTCGCGATGTCGACGTGCATGAGCTCGGCGGGCCGGTGGTGCGCTCCGATCTGGCACAGGTGATCACGGCGCTTGAAAGGAAAACCGGCAGCGGCACGTTGATGCTCAACTCGGATAACCACTCGATGCTGCTGGCTAAAAGTTTCGTAGGCGAGCGCAGTACCTTTCATTTCTATGATCCGAATTTTGGCGTTTTCGAGTTCGATACTGCTCAAGCGCTCAGCGCAGCGTTGACCCATTTTTTCGTTCATCAAGAAATGGCAGGGCCTTACGCTGCTTACGGCGAGCCAGCTCGTCCGACCTTTGATTTGATTGAACTCGACGCCGCTCGACTCAATGCAAAGGTACTGTCATCGGGTGTCCGAGTGTCGAGTCTTTCCGACTCGGGCAGCCTGCCAGAACAAGCGCCCCGGACAAGGCAGCGACTGGCCAGCGCGCGAGGGCAGTCGCTGGTCAATAACGGGGTGCTGGGCAGTTCGTTACTGGAACTGGACGCCCACTGGTGGGGCGGACAGATCGCGCAGGCAACACGCCAGTTGCAGGAGCAACACGGACTGTCGTCGGGTGCCGTTGCGTTGTTCGAGACATTGGAGATCACTCCGGCAGGCGAGTACAAAATCAGTCTGGTCGATACCGATCCAGCGCAGACCCTTGTGCATGTCACCACCGAGGATCCGCGGTTCCTGAGGATCAAGAACTACCTCTCGGACACCTTCCATGCGTTCGCAGCGCAACCGCATGAGACGGTCGGCTCGCCTGACCCCACGGACGCCGGTAGCATCCATACGCTCAATGCCGGTTTCACCGTGCAAGCCTTGATGAACGCACTGCGCCATCATGAAGGCGCGGCCAGCGGTGGTGACAAGGCCCTGACCACTGCCATTCGCTTGCATGCCTACGTCAACTACGCCCAGCTGGTACACGGCAACGTAGTGGATGTGATTGGTGTGGTGACACTGGTGCGTCAGGCACTGGACGATGAAAAGCTGATCGCCCGCACCAGTGCGCCGTTGGTACAAAAGGCGTTGGGTCATGTGGCCAATGAAGGCGTCGGTACGGTGTTGGGGATGGTGAATGTCGGGTTTGATATTTACCAGTTGAGCCATGCCACCAATGACATTGAAAAGGCGCAGTTCGGGACGCAACTGGCGTTCGACTCCGCAAGCGTCGTGTTGGGTGCCGCCGGGCTGGGTGCGGCATTGGCGGGCGCGGGTACTGTGTCTGCGGTGTTGGGCGGTGTCGGGGTGATTCTGGGTGGGTTGGCGGTGGGCGTCGCTGCGCTGGCCGAAGGGTTTGCCACCATTGCCGGGGAAGCCAAAGAGGTTGCCCTGTTTTTTGAGGGGCTGGAAAAGGCTTATCTACAGGGCGGTTATCGTCTGGACACGGTCTCGAATGCCTGGATTGCGCATCCCCTGCTGGTCTTCGCCGATCTTGATCTGCGCGCATCGACAGTCCGTTTTGACAGCCCGAAACTGTTCCCGCTTCGCGACCATTTAGGGGTTCCGGATTTCGATGTGGATTACAACCGCGCCATCGATATTCGTGTCGGCCTTGGCTTACCCGACTCGGCGTCTTTTTCACCGCGGCCTGGGCAGCCGATCGTTTTGCCCGGCACCCCAAAAACCTGGTACGGCTATGAGTACAAGCTGCTGCCGTTTGTCACGTTCCGTCATGCCGGCGGCTTCGATACGGCACGTCGGCTGGAGAAAAAGAATGAGCAGGGGCAATGGCAGTTCCTGTTTTCGTTCTACTCGTTTCCCGGCGAGTACGTGGTCAACCGGCTGAACCCTGTCTACAAACCCACGGTGTTCAAGGTTCGTCTCGACAACATCAAACGCTCGCTGGTCGTGCCGGCTCTGCCGAAGTCATGGCACGGCCTGATTTCCTACCGGATAGAAGGGGCCGGTGCCCACTGTTCCGTGCTGCTCAATCCCGGGGTGAACGTTGAGCTCAATGCGCCCGGTCACGTAGCCATGCGCTGGGTACTGCAGGCTCCGTGGATGGCGGAGTCAGACATTCTGGTAGCCCCTGAGGGTAGCCTCGTTTCGGCTACGTTGGGTGTGAAGTTCACCGGTAGCGGCGTTCACGAGGTGTTGCTCAAGCTTGCGGGGAACACAATCATGCGCGTTGATCTTGTTGCGCTGAAACTGGAGGTGGTCGAAGTAGAGGCCGATCCGCAGCTCGGGGAGCAAGCGTTGCTGGATCACTTCAAGTCATTGGCCCGTGAACATCGACTGGCGATGCCTTATACCCCCGTTCACAACTTTGTGGTGCCATTTGAAAAGCCGGACGAACCGAGGACGGTGGCCGCGTATTACGACTCGGCTCAGGACCGTTTTCTGTATATCCGTGACCCGAATGTCCTGTTGGCCGATGAGGCAGTGCTGGGAGCCGTGGTCAACGGCTCGGCCTATTTCTATCACCCCGACGGTTTCGATGTCTGGCAGGTCGACGCGATCACCGGCACGCTGGTTCAACGCTATCGTTTGCTTGTCAGAGAGGGGTTGAACATTGTCCGCTGTGAGGCTGTGGCCAGCGGCGGCATTCAGGTTGTTCAGCAGTCCACTCCAAACGACGGCCGGCACGATGAGCTGACCTTCCTTATCCATGAGCGTGCAGTGATACTCGGCTCGATCACTCTCGGTCAGGATCCTGCTTTGCAGGCTGCTTTGGAGGTCGACACGCTGACGGACTGGACGCAGGTACTGGGCAATTATGTGTTGCCGGCCAATTCCATCGATACCGTGAATTGGCGCCCCGGTGCGCTGGTTTCGATTTGTTGGCAGTTGGAAGACAAACAGCGTGATCTGGTCTGGGTCCGCGATGTTGACGGGTTGATCATCCGTGCAGCTGCCCGGCGTCACCATGCGCGGGGATGGAAGGATTCGATCAAGGCCCTGAACTCTCTTTTGCTGATAGCTCCCTCAGGTGCCGAGGGCGAAGTGTTCGTGACTTATGACAAGGACATTAACAGCCTTGTGCGACAGCAAAGGTCGATGGTCGAAGGGCTTGTGCAATGGTCTTCCAGAGAAATATCACCCGCGGGACTGAAAAATGTTGTCGCCGTTGAGCACGGGCATCTCGCCCTGACCGATTCCGGCCTGTTCTTCAATATGACGCCGGACGGGTCTCTGCGCCTGGGCGGATTGACCGAAACCTGGTTCAAGGATCGAGCCCGGTGGTGGTCCGACCTGCCAGCGGTGTCGACGCAGTACCCGGTGTCGAGTTTCGCCCTCGTTGGGTTGACCAACTTTACCGGGGACGCCGGTTTGTGCGCCTGGTACCTGGAGGATCGGCTGTTGCTCGCGGATCTTGGCCATGGCAAAGAAGTGCGGTTGCTGAGTATCGCCCCAGACAATCAGGCCGCTTGGTTGTTCGATCTTTCTACGGGCAAGATTTTCAGCCAGCGCTTTATCGATACGAAACACTTGAACGCTGCATTCGGCCAGGGCACCAGGCTTTTGCAACCGCAGGCATTGCCCGCCCCGGTGCAGGAGTGGGCGCCCTGGGTCTTTTCCGACGTGAAGCCGGAGGGCGCGGGCCTGAGGGCAACGACGCTTGATGGTATCGAAGTGGATTTACAGCACAACCAACCGGTGCAGATGACGGGTGTGGACAGCCGCTGGGTCACGACATTGGTGGGCCCATTGAGTGAGGGGTTGGCGGCGCTGGCGAACGAACATCGATGCGCCGATTTTCTGTCCGTCAAAGACCCTGAGAGCCTTCAATGGTATGTGGTCCGGACCGGGCGATTGATCCGGATTCCTAAAGCCGCCATTACGGCGCAATACACGCTGGTGGGCACCCGGAATCAAACCAGTGTGATGCTGCACGAAAGCGAGGATGGTCTGTTGCATACCTATCCGCAGAATAGCTCGGTCGGGCCGCTCGACTATGTCCAGCGAAATGCCGAAGTGCTGGTGGTCGAGGGACCGAAGACTGCCAACGACCTTCTGCCGTTGATTGCCGATGATGTCAGCATCCTGGTGCTCAAAATGGGGCAAGGGGCAACGACCAGCCGGTTGACCCGAGCGGCCTGGATGAAACTTGAATCGGTCATCGTCGATTGTCGTTATCCGCTTGAGCGTCCACCCTTGATTCCGGGGAAACTGATTCTGGACGCCTCAGTCATGGATCAGCTATGGGTCAGCCTGGTTGAAGAACATTTGGTGATGAACGGCCTGGACAGCGGGCACAGCCTGATCTTTCGCGGCGTTTGCTCAAAGGATGTCGGGCTGCGTGGTGATGTGTTCCTTACGCTCAATGGCTATCGATCGTGTGCGGTTTCGCAAATAGTGAGCGAGTTGCTGAGGCAAAAGGGCGCTGCCGGCAGTGCAACGTTAACGGAGCTGATGTCGAATTATCAGGTCGAGGTGATCGCAGAGCCGGCTATTTAGAACACGTGTTCGCTGGCGGGCTACGGCACCAGATAACCTTTCACGCCCGTGAAGATAATCTGTGCCGCCAGCGCGCACACAAACAATCCCATCAATCGGCTGACAATCTGCAGGCCCTGGTCACCCAGAATCCGTTCGATGCGGTTGGACAGATAAAGGACGACGCCAACCGTAAAACTGGCCAGGGCAATACTGAGAATGGCTGTGAGTTTGTCGTCCCAATGCGGTTGGCTCACGCCCATCACCAGCAAGGCACCGATGGTGCCGGGGCCGACCGTCAATGGAATAGTCAGCGGGACGATGGTCACGTCCTGCTGCACATTGTCGGTCTGCACCGCCGACTTGCCTTGTGCCATGCCCAGCGCCGAGATGAACAGCACGCTGCCGGCGCCGATGCGGAATGCATCCACGGTAATGCCGAAGACGCTGAAAATCACTCGCCCGAACAGGTACAGCAATACGCTGGACACCAGGGTGGCGGTGGCCACTTTCCAGGCCAGGCGTCGCTGTTCCTTGCGTGAATAACCGCGGGTCAGGCTGATGAAGCAGGACAACACGAAAAACGGGCTGTAAAGCACCAGCATTTTCAGGTAAACGCTGAACAACACGTGGAGCATGGTGGTCGCTCTTGGGTCAGGGAAGTCCAGGGGAGTCTATCAGGCACTACGGGGCCTGTCGGCTAACAGGTGTGGAGTTGTTAAGCGTTTTTTCAATCGCAGGAGAAGATTCTGCGCAGCTTCAAATCAATCAATGGAATGTAAAAAGGAGCATCAAAATGGAATTTGCATCACAAGAAAAAACTCAGGGCATTACGCCGCAAAATGGCGCCGCGGTTTTGCACAACAGTTTGCTGGGTTTAAGCGCTCAGCTGTCGAGTCAGGACAGGCAGTTCGTCAAAAACAGCATTCGATACGCCAAAGCCCGGGCAGACCAAAAATACAACAGCGTCAAACAGGCGGCTGACTGGTTCGAATACTACTCCGGGGTAATGTGGTCTATCGGCTGGGGGCTTGATCAACCCCTGGTTCAGGTGATTGACAAAAAATTCTCTGGAAGTGTGACGCGTGCGTATCTGGATGTCATGTCCAGCAGCGTTGCGCGCAGCAAGCTTGCGTCGCTTGAGAGTGCTTTAAACATGCTGCAGAGCGATGAAGTGTTGCAAGGAACGTTCGCCGCTAGAGTAAGAGCCTCCGGCGAGTTTGAAGTATTGCCCGCCGACCGTGAGCCGGACGGCGCCTTGGGGATATTTTTGAGCCATGTTCGCCTGCTAAAACTGGATTGGTCGACGGGCTTCTGGAGCGTGGGGCATTCGATGGCACAATTAGATATCCGTGTTCGACAATTTACCATTCGACAGCGGGTCATTGAGCAAAACCGGAAGGAACTGCAGGACGCGATAACCGAGTTAGAGGATAAGGAATTTATCGATTTATTATCTCATGGCTAACTCATCAAGCGAGTGGGTTGGGTTTGTGTTGAGTTGCTTGTGTGTTGTTGGGTGGTTGTAATTATTTGTACGTGTTCCGAGTTGAGTCGCGAGGTTGGATTGGGTAGTGTTGTCTTTGAGCTGGATTGGCTCTTATTAATAACAGGAAGTTGAATTGTGAATGAAGTTCAAGTGTTGACTGAGTCGGAACAAGTTGCGTTTATTTCTGATTTGGTAAAAAGTTACCCTGCTTCAAAGGCGAAGCTACGTGTCGCCGGTTTTTCCGCGCGTTCTGGGTCGAGCATTATCAATCTCGACGATATTCAAGCGGTTGTCGACGGCCCTAACGTCATTGGCATGTTTGACGGGATGAGTCGGCGCAACAAACGAATCGCGCTCAATACTTATCGGTTTGCCGAAATCATGGCAACTAACAAGTACCCTGCCAAGCATCAGATCGAGCAACGTTTTCAGTTTTTGATCAGTGTGCTTACAACGATGAAGTGGGCTAAAGTCGTTCAGGTGTCGAAAGCGTATGAAAAGAAGACGCAAAGTCTGACCATGGCTAATGTAGCGGTCGATATTATTAGCGGCGTAGTGAAGGGTGTCGCTGGAGGTGTTGGTATCCCCTCGCTTGTCGCTGACACACTTGGATCCCTTAAACAGGATGAAAAGGCGCTCAATCTTTTCCATCGCTCTGTAGAGAAAGATCAGGGCCGTCGCTTTGGCATGGCATCCTGCGCACAGGACAAGGATGGTTCCATCAACATGGCTGTCGCAGCAGTCAACTATTCCAAAGAGCCTGGTAAGGATGGCGGTGTGCTGTTCTTTGAATGGAAAAGTTCCGAGGTGGAGGTTTACCAGGATACGGCGTATTTGGTCATTCATGAGGAAGATTACCCTAGTGCAAGGGAGGCGACGGTGAATGCCTATCTGGACGAGCTTGATGAACGTGCATTTCAAGCCATTTTAGCCAGTAAGTAACAATAAAGCCGGAGGTATTTATCTCCGGTTTTTATTCCGGAAGTGAATTTTATGCTGGGTTTTAATTACGCCATTTATATTGATGGTGGGAGCGTTTTACTTCTATCGCATGAACTCGATGCGCCTGTACGTGCTGATCTGCTGGACTCAACGTTATTTATGCAGCTTGCTGCGGCAGCCAAGCAGCCTGGGTTGGTCGGGTATGAGCAATGGTGGGGGTTTTATCGATCGCAGCTCAATCAATTCGGCTGGTCGCGTGTTCAGGACTTTGAAGGCTCGTTCGGGTCTGATCCAGACCACTTGTCCCAAAAGATCGCCCTAGTTGTGGCGTCCAAAGTCCGTCGTTTTCTTTCCGCTGAATATGTCGATGCTGTTGATCGCGCGTTTATCGAACTGTCCAGACTTTCACCGCAGCACTTGGCTCGTACGTTACTTCGACATTATTCGATAGCCGAGGATCCGGCCTCTAAACTGACCACGGTTCGGTTGCAGGTTGGAATTGTTGTGACTGGTGCTCGGTTAATCTATCTGACGGTAAGTTTCATTACCCGTGAAGCGCTTTCGAACTCGATCATCGAGCAAAACTTTCAAACCGATGGCATCGTTGGGGAAATCGAGTTTAAAGGGTGTGTAGCTGTGCTGGATTCGGCTGCTTTTGACTCGTGGCGAGAACGGATTGCGATGGCGGTGGCTCCTTTTCGCGAGGAGCAGATACGGGTGGTGTCCTCGTCAAATACCGGGTGGTAAGGCAAGCCTGCTGACGAAAGAGGTTTTGTCACTCGGCACTGCACTGACTGATCAGGGCGTATTAACGGCTACCCGGTTCTGTTGATCTCGCTGCGCTACCCAATGCTCAATCAAATCACGCAACTGCGAAAGCTCGACCGGTTTGGCCATGTGCCCGTCCATGCCGGCCTGGCGCGCGCGCTCTTTGTGCTCGGCAAGGATGTGTGCGGTCAATGCCACCACCGGGGTGCGAATCCGCTGATTGCCGACTTCCCAGGCACGTAACTGCTGGGTGGCAGAGAAGCCATCGAGGATCGGCATTTCACAGTCCATCAGGACCAGGTCGTAACGCTGGGCTTTCATCGCCTGCAAGGCTTCTTCGCCATTGCTGGCGGTGTCTGGTTGCAGGTTGAGCTTGCCGAGCATGCCGCGAATCACCTTGGTCGAGATATTGTTGTCCTCGGCCACCAGGATACGGAAATCACTCGGGACCTTGACCGGAAGTGTCGGGCCTGTGGGCAGGTGCGGCGAGACGGCCGGGCCCTTGTTGCGTTGGTTCAGCTCGTCGGCCAGGGTGGTCTTGAGGGTGTAGCCGGCCACCGGTTTGGCGAGGATGCGCTTGATCCCGGAATTGCGCGCGATGATCTTGCTCGGCGCGTTGCTGATGCCGGTGAGCATGATCAGCAGGATGTCGTGGTTCAGGCTCGGGTCTTCCTTGATCTTGGCCGCCAGTTGCATGCCGGTCATGCCGGGCATGTTCTGGTCCAGCAGGACCACGTCGAAATAGTCACGCAGGTGAGCCTTGGTGCGCAGCAGCGCCAAAGCCTCTTTGCCGGATGGCACGGCGCTGACGTTCAGGCCCCAGGCGCTGCACTGTTGCACCAGCACTTTGCGGCAGGTGTCGTTATCGTCCACCACCAGCACCCGCGCACCTTGCAGCGGCCCATCGAGGTCGGAGGTCGGGTGTTCGAGACGATCAGGGTCCAGGGGCAGGGTCAGCCACAAGGTGCTGCCCTGGTTGGCGCCGCTCTTGATACCGAACTCCCCTTGCATCAAGCGGATCAACTGACGGGCAATCACCAGCCCCAGATTGCCGCCCAGGCTGGTCGCCGAGAGGAAGTGTTTGCTGTGCAGTTCGGCGTGCATCAGGGCGTCGCGTTCTTCGGCCTCCATCGGCACGCCGCTGTCCTGCACGGCGATGCGCAGGCGCGGTTTGGCGCTGCGTTCGTCGAGGGCGACGACGATCAGGATTTCGCCCTCGTCGGTTTTTTTCAGGGCGTTTTCCAGCAGGCTCAGCAAGGTCTGGCGCAGGCGCGTCGGGTCACCGCTGATGACACGCGGCACTTGCGGCTGGATGAAGCTGATCAGCTCGACGTTCTGCTGTTCGGCCTTGGCGCGGAAGATGCTCAGGCAGTCTTCGATCAAGGCGTTGAGATCGAACTGCACGTCGTCCAGTTCGATCTGCCCGGACTCGAGCTTGGAGATGTCGAGAATCTCGTTGATCAGGGTCAGCAGTTCATTGCCGGCGCTGTGGATGGTCTGCACGTAGTCACGCTGCTTGACCGACAGTGGCGTGCCCAACAACAGCTCGGTCATGCCCAGCACGCCGTTCATCGGGGTGCGGATTTCGTGGCTGATTTTCGCCAGGAATTCGGCCTTGGCGTTGATCTCGGCATTGCTGGCCGCCAGGTCGCGGCTGACACTGAAGCGGTCTTCGGTGATGCTGCGTTGACGTTCGCCCAGCGCAATGCTCATCAACAGGCCACTGATGCAGATGAACGCCAGCAGCGTCATGATCAAGCCTTGAGGCGCGACCAGGGTCAGCCCCAACAGCGCCGGCAGGATGATCAGCGTGCCGATGTTGAACACCACCATCGCCGCCACGAACAGGCGCGCCGGGCGATAGCCTTTTTGCCAATGATAGGCGCCGACGAACAACATGCTCAGGCCCGCCAGGGCGACCAGGGCATAGGTAATGATGTTCAGCGGCAGCGTGTTGACGAACAACAGCAGCAAGCCGCAGACCACGATGAACAGAATGTCGCCCAGCAACAGCTTGTTCAGCGGGTGCGAGCCGAGCGGGGCGAAGAAACGATAGGCGAACATCAGGCCGCACGGCGCCGTCATCAGCAAGGCGAGATACGCGCCGGGCGTCTGCACCGCGTGCCAGTTGGGTAGCCAGGGCCCTGCCAGATTCAGCAACAGCAACAGGCTGAGCATCAACAAGGCTTCGCATCCGGCCAGCCAGAGGCTGCTGCGCGAGCGGGTGTAGGCATAGCGGACGAGGTTGTGCAGGATCAGCATGCCGATACAACCGAACAGCAGGCCGTAGATCAGCATCTGGTTCTGATTGGCCGCGGTCATGATCGCCGATTGCAGGGTGATATACGGCCGCAACTGGTGATCGGACACCAGCCGCAGGTAGACGTCGAGGGGTTTGTCGCTTTGCGGCAGCGGCAACATGAAATCGCTGCTGGGCAGGGGGCGGTCAGCTTGGGGCTGCCCGGTGCCAGTGTTCAATTGATCGATCAGCGTGTCGCCATCGAGCACATACAGATTGAGGTGCGACAGGTCGGGGGCAAACACTCGCAGCAGTTGCTCGTGCTTGCCGGGCGCCAACCTGAAACGCAGCCACAAGGCACCTTCAGGCTCGGCTGCGGTGAGGCGGTCGAGTTCGATGGGGCTGAATTGATTGGTGTAGCGAGTCGAGCGGATGTCGCTCAGCTGCAGGTCGCCCTGTTCGTCAAGCAATACCGCCCAGCCACTGCCTTGCGCGGCCTGGGCCGGTAGCATGCAGAGCAAGGTCAACAGCGTGACTGTGAAACCTATGGCAATCCTGAGCCAGCGCACGGCGAAATCCCTTCGTAGGTTGATGCCAGATTATTACTATGCGCGGCGCCGGAACAGTCCGGCAAGGGCCTGAAGCCCAAGCCCTGCCGAACGGATCGCTTATTCCTGATTTTCGCCGCGCTCACGGGCAATGGCACGGTAGCCAATGTCCTTGCGATAGAAACAGCCTTCCCAATCAATCTTTGCCGCCAGTTTGTAAGCCTGCTGCTGTGCCGCATCAACGCTGGCACCCATGGCGGTTGCGCAAAGCACCCGTCCACCGGCCGTTACTACGTTACCGTCCTTGAGCGCCGTGCCGGCGTGGAAGACTTTGCCTTCCAGTGCCGCGGCTGCATCCAGACCGTTGATGGCAACGCCTTTAGCGTAGTCGCCAGGATAACCGCCCGCAGCCAACACAATGCCGACGCTCGGACGTGGATCCCATTGCGCCTCGACCTTGTCCAGGGCTTGCGCCAGGGCCGCTTCGACCAGCAACACCAGGCTCGACTGCAAACGCAGCATCACCGGTTGGGTCTCAGGATCACCGAAACGGCAGTTGAACTCGATAACTTTTGGGTTACCAGCCTTGTCGATCATCAGGCCGGCATACAGGAAACCGGTGTAGACATTGCCTTCATCGGCCATGCCGCGCACGGTCGGCCAGATCACCAGGTCCATGACCCGTTGATGGACGTCAGCGGTGACCACCGGGGCAGGGGAGTAAGCGCCCATGCCGCCGGTGTTCGGACCGGTGTCGCCGTCGCCGACGCGTTTGTGGTCCTGGCTGGTGGCCATCGGCAGCACGTTCTTGCCGTCGACCATGACGATGAAGCTGGCTTCTTCGCCGTCGAGGAACTCTTCAATCACCACGCGCGAACCGGCGTCGCCGAACGCATTGCCCGCGAGCATGTCGCGCACGGCGTCTTCGGCTTCGGCCAGGGTCATGGCAACGATCACGCCTTTACCGGCGGCCAGGCCGTCGGCCTTGATCACGATCGGTGCGCCTTTTTCACGCAGATAAGCCAGGGCCGGCTCGATCTCGGTGAAGTTCTGGTAGTCGGCGGTCGGGATCTTGTGGCGCGCCAGGAAATCCTTGGTGAAGGCTTTCGAACCTTCCAGCTGGGCAGCGCCGGCCGTCGGACCGAAGCAATCCAGGCCACGGGAGCGGAACAGATCGACGACGCCTGCGACCAGCGGCACTTCCGGACCGACGATGGTCAGGGAAACGTTCTTCTCGGCAAAATCTGCCAGCTGCTCAAGGGCCAGCACGTCGATAGCGACGTTCTCGCACTTGGCTTCAATGGCGGTGCCGGCGTTGCCCGGGGCAACGAACACTTTCTGCACACGCGGATCCTGAGCCACTTTCCAGGCCAGTGCGTGTTCACGGCCACCGCTGCCAATGATCAAAACATTCATTTCAAAAACCTCGGATGACGCTAATTCTGTTGAGCGCCGCAGGGACGCTTTTCTGTGGGAGCTGGCCTGCCGGCGATGCAAACAACTCGGTTTATCAGCTAAGCCGAGGGGATGCTATCGCTGGCAGGCCAGCTCCCACAGTTGATCGTCGTATCAGTGACGGAAGTGGCGCATGCCGGTGAAGACCATGGCGATGCCGGCTTCATCAGCCGCAGCAATCACTTCCGCATCACGCATCGAGCCGCCCGGCTGGATCACTGCGGTAATGCCAACCTTGGCCGCGTTGTCCAGGCCGTCGCGGAACGGGAAGAACGCATCGGAGGCCATCACCGAGCCTGCCACCTGCAAACCGGCGTGTTCAGCCTTGATCGCGGCGATACGCGCAGAGTTCACACGGCTCATCTGGCCAGCGCCGACGCCGATGGTCTGACGGTTCTTGGCGTAGACAATGGCGTTGGATTTAACGTACTTGGCGACTTTCCAGGCGAAGATCAGGTCGTTGATTTCCTGTTCGGTCGGCGCTCGTTTGGTCACGACTTTCAGGTCTTCGCTGCCGATCATGCCGATGTCGCGGCTCTGTACCAGCAAGCCGCCGTTGACGCGCTTGTAGTCCCAGGCAGCGGCGCGATCCGCCGACCATTCGCCGCAGGCCAGCAGGCGCACGTTGGCTTTGGCGGCCACAATGGCGCGGGCTTCTTCGCTCACGGACGGGGCGATGATCACTTCGACGAACTGACGCTCGACGATGGCCTTGGCGGTTTCAGCATCCAGTTCGCGGTTGAACGCGATGATGCCGCCGAATGCCGATTCAGTGTCGGTGGCATAAGCCAGTTCGTAAGCCTGACGAATGCCGCCTTCGGCGTCCGGGCTGACCGCAACGCCGCACGGGTTGGCGTGCTTGACGATCACGCAAGCCGGTTTGACGAAGCTTTTCACGCATTCCAGCGCGGCGTCGGTGTCGGCCACGTTGTTGTACGACAGTTCTTTGCCTTGCAGTTGGGTCGCGGTGGCGATGCCGACTTCGGCAGGCTTGGCTTCAACGTAGAACGCCGCGCTCTGGTGCGGGTTCTCGCCGTAGCGCATTTCCTGGGCCTTGACGAACTGGCTGTTGAAGGTGCGCGGGAACTCGCTGCGACCTTCAGTGCTGAGGGTCTCGGCAGCCTGGTTCACGGTGCCCATGTAGTTGGCGATCATGCCGTCGTAGGCGGCGGTGTGTTCGAAGGCCTTGAGCATCAGGTCGAAACGCTGAGCGTAGGTCAGGCCGCCGGCCTTCAGGCTTTCCAGCACGCTGGCGTAGTCGCTGGCGTTGACCACGATGGCCACATCTTTATGGTTTTTTGCGGCCGAACGGACCATGGTCGGGCCGCCGATGTCGATGTTTTCGATAGCGGTCGGCAGGTCGCAGCCTGGCTTGTTGATGGTGGCTTCGAACGGGTACAGGTTGACCGCAACCAGATCGATCGGCTTGATGCCGTGCTCGTTCATGATGGCGTCATCGATACCGCGACGACCGAGGATCCCGCCGTGGATTTTCGGGTGCAGGGTTTTCACCCGACCGTCCATCATTTCTGCGAAACCGGTGTAATCCGCGACTTCCACTGCGGCAACACCGTTGTCGCGCAGCAGCTTGAACGTTCCGCCGGTGGAGAGGATCTCGACGCCCAGGGCTTCAAGCTCTTTGGCGAATTCGAGGATCCCGGTCTTGTCGGAAACGCTGATCAAGGCGCGGCGGATCGGCAGGCGGGTAGTCTGGTCGGTCATTTCAATTTCCATCAAAAGCAAAGGAGTCAGCAAAAAAGGCGACCGTTTTTACGCGGGCGCCTTTCTGGTTTGATTGAATGCTTACAGCAAATCGTACTGCTTGAGTTTCTTGCGCAGCGTGCCTCGGTTCAGCCCGAGCAGCTCGCTGGCCTTGGTCTGGTTGCCCTTGACGTAGTTCATCACGCACTCGAGCAGGGGCGCCTCGACTTCGGAGAGCACCAGGTTGTACACATCCGTGACGGCAGCGCCCTCAAGGTGGGCGAAATAATTGTGCAGCGCCTTCTCGACACTCCCGCGAAGGGTCTGACCTTCTTCGCTCGGCGTATTGAGGTGCTGTTTCAAATTCACGTTGTCGCTCACGGGTGTTGTTCCACTCACTAAAGTCTCGGTCATCATCGTCATGCGGCCACCCCTTCTCCGTCCCCTGTCAGGCTCTTGTAACGTTCGGCGAAGAAGCCCTGAACGTTGGCGCATTGTGCTTCCGTATCTTCCAAACGATTGAAGTGGGCGCGAAACTCCCTGGCGCCCGGCAAGGTTGCGAGATACCAGCCCACATGCTTTCGAGCGATACGGACGCCCATGACGTCTCCATAGAAGACGTGCAGCGCAGCCAGATGCTCTAGCAGAATGCGTTCCACCTCGATCAATTCCAGCGCCGGGAGTTTTTCGCCGGTACGCAGGAAGTGATCGATCTCACGAAAAATCCACGGCCGCCCCTGAGCGGCCCGGCCTACCAGCAGGCCATCGGCACCGGTCGCGTCGAGCACGTACCGGGCCTTCTCAGGGGAATCGATGTCGCCGTTGGCGAAGACCGGCATCGACACCGCCTGCTTGATCGCAGCGATGGTGTCGTACTCGGCTTCACCGGTGTACAGGTCGGCTCGGGTACGGCCATGGACCGCCAACGCCGTAATGCCCGCCTGCTCGGCGATCTTCGCCACCGTCAAACCATTCTTGTTGTCCCGGTCCCAGCCGGTACGGATCTTCAAGGTAACCGGCACATCGACTGCGGCCACTACGGCCTGCAGGATCTCGGTCACCAATGCTTCATCCTTCAACAGTGCGGACCCGGCGGCCTTGTTGCAGACCTTCTTCGCCGGACAGCCCATGTTGATGTCAATAATCTGTGCGCCCAGTTCAACGTTGGCCCGGGCCGCATCCGCCAGCATCTGTGCATCACCCCCGGCGATCTGGACCGAGCGCGGCTCGGGATCACCTTCGTGGATCATGCGCATCCGCGATTTGCGGGTGTTCCACAAACTCATGTCGCTGGTAACCATTTCCGAGACTACAAGCCCTGCGCCCAGTCGCTTGCACAGCTGACGAAAGGGCTGGTCGGTGACTCCCGCCATGGGGGCGAGAATCAAACCGTTGTGCAATGTATATGGACCGATGCGTACCGCCGACATAGGACTTCCCTGTTGTGGGGCCGGATCATGAGAGTTCGAAAAAGGGTTGGCATGATACCCGCTCTCGATGACTGGATAAAGGCTGAATTGAACAAAATCTGAACAGTAATTCTGTTATCGCCAGCGGTTTGGTATGAGCGGTCAAAGTCAGAAATATGCCGTCAACGCTGTAACACTGAACCGTTTCACTCGGGCGAATGGAAGCTCAGGCTGTAATTCACCGCTTTGGCGCCTGGATCGAGGATATCCAGTGCGATGTGGATCGGCGTCTGCGGCGGCATCTCCGCCATGCCTTCGAGATCGCCGTTGAGGTACTCGCCGGGCTTGAAGCGACGGCTGGCGATCAGGTGGCCGTTAAGGTCGGCGAAGCGCAGTTCCAGCAGCGGAAAAGGCTGGGAGAAGGGTGCTCGGTTGTAGATGATCGCATCGACCACCAGCGCACCGTTGAATTCAGGGTGACTGCGAACCACCAGGTTGCTGCTTTTGATTTTCGCGATGTCGACTTTCGATGGCACCGTGCAGCCGACCTGCGGGCACAGTTGCTGGAACCATGGACGGTATTGGTCCTGGCGCGCCAGTTCGTCGAAGTGGTACGCGACGTATTGGCCGGCGAGTGCGGCGGCACCGAGCAGCACCAGCAGCAGCCAGAAAAGCCGCCGTCCCCAAGGGGAGCGACGTCTTTGCCAGTCCAGTTGCAGCGGATCGTCGGTCAGGTCATGCAAGGCGTCGGCACGTTCGGTCGCCTCGCTGCGTTCGTGTCGCTTGCGCAAGGGGGCAATCGGGGGCAGGTCGTCGTCAGGTGCATCGGTTGCCGACAGACGATCATGGCGCAGGGGCATGTCCAGCGGATCATTCAGGCGTAGTTGCGGCACCTGGGGCTCGTCGTCCAGATCAACCGGTTCCAGCGAGAATGAAGGTTCGGTGCGCGAGGGCTTGACCGGATCTGGCTGCGTTTCCCGTGGGTCGGCTTCGACCGCCTGGGCGCGATCGGCTGCCGATTCGCTGAAGAGGCTGTCGGACCAGGGTTCATCCTCGTGCTCGGCGGAGTCGCGCCGAGCGCTGATGCCGTTTTCGCGGTGCCGGCCGAATTCCGTGGTCGGCTGGATTTCCCGCTGTTCGAGCCGGGCGAGTTCTTCGTCCAGGTCCAGGCTGTCCAGATCCAGTTCAGTGGCGGACCACTGCTTTTGGCTGATGGCGCGCGGGGCCGGCGGTTCGACAATGGCCGGGGCAACCGGTGTGACGGCTTCGTTGCCGCCCCGTTGCTCAAGCAACTGCTTGGCGGCGTTGAACACCTGCAAGCAGGAGCCGCAACGAACCACTCCACGGGCCACGCTCAATTGAGCATGGCTGACGCGGAAGCTGGTTTGGCAATGCGGGCACTGGGTGACGAAGCTGTCGGTCATGCGGCGATCCGGTTTGTGCAGGCGCTCATTCTAGCGCCGACGGCCAGTGATGCGCACCCAGCCATCGCGATTGGCGATCGGGTCCAGATCGAAGTCTTGAGCATAGGCTTTTGCGACGTCTTCACCTTGCTCGGCGAGGATGCCCGACAACGCCAGACGACCACCGGGTTTGACCAGACTGGACAATTGCGGCGCCAGGGAAACCAGCGGGCCGGCAAGAATGTTGGCCACCAGCACGTCGGCTTTAACCTGCGGCAGATCTTCCGGCAGATACAGCGGGAAGAGTGCGTCGGCGATGTTGTTGCGCCCGGCGTTGTCGCGGGAGGCTTCCAGCGCCTGCACGTCGATGTCGGTGCCGACCGCTTCCTTGGCCCCCAGCAGCAGGGCGGCAATCGCCAGAATCCCCGAGCCGCAACCGAAGTCGAGCACATTGCAGCCTTTGAGGTCCTGGCCGTCGAGCCATTCCAGGCACAGCGCGGTGGTCGGGTGGGTACCGGTGCCGAACGCCAGGCCCGGGTCCAGCAGAATGTTCACGGCGTCGGGTTCAGGGGCCGCGTGCCAGCTTGGAACGATCCAAAGGCGTTGACCGAAGCGCATTGGCTGGAAATCGTCCATCCAGCTGCGTTCCCAGTCCTGGTCTTCGATCACTTCGCTGTGATGCTCGGGCAGCGGGCTGCCAGTCAGCAACTCAAGGTGGGCCAGCACGCTGGCGGCTTCGGTGCCACCTTCGAACAGGGCCAGCAGGTGCGTGTGCGACCACAGCGGCGTGGTGTTGAGTTCAGGTTCGAAGATCGGCTGGTCTTCGGCGTCCATGAAGGTCACCGACACGGCGCCCACTTCAAGGAAAGCGTCTTCGTAGGTTTCGGCTTGTTCTGGGCTGATGGCGAGACGGACTTGCAGCCAAGGCATGGCGGGCACCTTTGAAAAATATTGATTGCAGCCTAGCGGGCTGCGAGAAGCGCGCAAGTTTACGCGAGCGGGGAGGGTTTGTGGGAGTGGCTTGCCCTGCATCCATCACACGGCTCCAGAATGACACCGACCCTGTGGGAGCGAGCCTGCTCGCGATGAGGCCATCACATTCAGAATCAATGTTGACTGTCATGCCGCCATCGCGAGCAGGCTCGCTCCCACAGGGGTATGGCAGCAACTCGGATGAAATGTCCAGATACAACAAAGCCGCCCAAAGGCGGCTTTGTTGATCAGGCTAAAGCTTAGTGCTTTTCGCCAGCCAGCTTGTGTTCCAGGTAGTGGATGTTGATACCACCTTTGCAGAAGCCTTCGTCGCGGACCAGGTCGCGGTGCAGCGGGATGTTGGTCTTGATCCCGTCGACAACGATTTCGTCCAGTGCATTACGCATGCGCGCCAATGCTTCGTCACGGGTTGCGCCGTAGGTGATCAGCTTGCCGATCAACGAATCATAGTTCGGCGGAACGGCATAACCGCTGTACAGGTGCGAATCGACGCGAACGCCGTTGCCGCCTGGAGCGTGGAAATGCTTGACCGTGCCCGGGCTTGGCATGAAGGTTTTCGGGTCTTCGGCGTTGATCCGGCATTCCAGTGCATGACCGCGGATAACCACGTCTTCCTGGGTGTACGACAGCTTGTTGCCAGCGGCGATGCTGAGCATCTCCTTGACGATGTCGATGCCGGTGACCATTTCCGAAACCGGGTGCTCAACCTGAACGCGGGTGTTCATTTCGATGAAATAGAACGCGCCGTTCTCGTACAGGAACTCGAAAGTGCCTGCGCCACGGTAGTTGATGTCGATGCACGCCTTGACGCAGCGAGCGAGGACTTCAGCGCGAGCCTTCTCGTCGATGCCCGGTGCCGGCGCTTCTTCGAGAACCTTCTGGTGACGACGTTGCAGCGAGCAATCGCGGTCGCCCAGATGGATGGCGTGGCCCTGGCCATCGGAAAGCACCTGGACTTCCACGTGACGTGGGTTGGTCAGGAATTTTTCCAGATAGACCATCGGGTTGCCGAACGCCGCGCCAGCTTCGGTGCGGGTCAGTTTGGCGAAGGAGATCAGGTCTTCTTCTTTATGCACAACGCGCATGCCGCGACCACCACCGCCACCAGCGGCTTTGATGATCACCGGGTAACCGACTTCGCGACCGATGCGCAGAGCGGTTTCTTCGTCTTCAGGCAACGGCCCGTCGGAACCCGGAACGGTTGGAACGCCTGCAGCGATCATGGCGTGCTTGGCCGAAACCTTGTCGCCCATCAGGCGAATGGTGTCGGCTTTCGGGCCAATGAACGCGAAGCCGGAGTTTTCGACCTGTTCAGCGAAATCAGCGTTTTCCGCCAGGAAACCGTAGCCTGGGTGGATGGCGGTGGCGCCGGTCACTTCAGCCGCGGCGATGATGGCCGGAATGTGCAGGTAAGAATGGGCGGCCGAGGCCGGACCAATGCAGACGGACTCGTCTGCCAGGCCCAGGTGCATCAGCTCTTTGTCGGCCTTGGAGTAAACGGCGACAGTCTTGATGCCCATCTCTTTGCAGGCACGCAGGATCCGCAGGGCAATCTCACCGCGGTTGGCGATCAGAACTTTTTCCAACTTCGCAGTCATCAAAGTTTCTCCGCGGTTCAAACGATGGTGAACAGCGGTTGGTCGTACTCAACCGGCTGGCCGTCTTCGACGAGGATGGATTCGATCACACCGCTGGTTTCAGCTTCGATGTGGTTCATCATCTTCATGGCTTCGACGATGCACAGAGTGTCGCCTTTCTTCACGGTCTGGCCGACTTCAACGAAGGACGGCGAGCTTGGCGAAGACTTGCGATAGAAGGTGCCGACCATCGGCGAACGGGCAACGGTGCCGTTCAGCACTGGCGCGGCCGGAGCAGCAGGTGCTGCAGCGGCAACCGGAGCGGCAGCAACTGGCGCTGGAGCCGGAGCGTGCATTGGAGCCGGTGCGTAGTACTGCTGAGCCGGGGTCTTGCTATGACGGCTGATGCGTACGGACTCTTCGCCTTCCTTGATCTCGAGCTCGTCGATGCCGGACTCTTCCAGCAATTCGATCAGTTTCTTAACTTTACGGATATCCATGAATCATCAACTCCCAAGGGTCGGTCAGGGGCGTTACGCTTGTTGTTCAAGCCGTTGCCGGTCTTTCAAGCTGTTCCAGGGCGGCCTCCAGGGCCAGTCGATAACCGCTGGCGCCAAGGCCGCAGATCACTCCCACCGCTACGTCGGAGAAGTAAGAGTGATGGCGGAAAGGTTCGCGTTTGTGCACGTTAGACAAATGCACTTCGATGAATGGGATGCTCACCGCCAGCAGCGCGTCACGTAATGCGACACTTGTGTGCGTAAAAGCTGCTGGGTTGATCAGAATGAAGTCCACACCTTCGCCTTTTGCGGCGTGGATGCGGTCAATCAATTCGTACTCGGCATTGCTTTGCAGGTACAGCAAATGATGGCCGGCTTCACGGGCACGGCGTTCCAGGTCCTGGTTGATCTGCGCCAGCGTCGTAGCGCCATAGGTGCCCGGTTCACGGGTGCCGAGCAAGTTCAGGTTGGGGCCGTGCAGAACCAATAGCGTCGCCATCTGCTGTTCCTTGTTATCTGTGTGCAATTGTCAGAACCCGGCGACTATGCCGCAAAGCCTTTGTGACTGTCCAGTTCTATGCAATAGCCAGCACGATGGCCGATGTTTGCGCGAAATATGTGACCGGGTGATTAAATCCGGTCATTTGCTATGGCAACACGTTCGGCGAAGTCTTTCGCGTTGATCTCGCCGATTACTCGCACATTGGCGCGTTCGACGCCGTCCTTGCCGAAAAACATCAGGGCCGGAGGGCCGAACAGTTTGTAGCGATCGAGCAGCGCGCGTTGCTCGGCGTTGCTGGCGGTGATATCGAAGCGGACGAGGCGATAGCCTTTCAGGCGATCGACGACGGTGGGGTCGTTGAGCACTTCGCGTTCGATGACTTTGCAGCTGATGCACCAGTCCGCGTACCAGTCGAGCAGCAGCGGAGTGCCAGCGGATTTGGCCTCGGCGAGGGCGCGATCGAGGTCGGTCGGGGAGCTGATGGTTTGCCAGGCGCTAGTATTTTGCGGCTGTTCGTTGCTGGCGGTGATGCGTGGTTGGCCGATCGGGTTGAACGGGTCGGTCTGACCGCTGAACGCCCCGAACCAGCAAGCCAGTGCGTAAAACAGCAAGAACATCCCTAGCAGTTGGCTGAGGCGTTTTCGAGGAGGTTTGTAGACGAATTCCAGCGCGCCCATGAACAAGCCCACGCCACCGGCCAGCAGACCAATCAGCAACAAGGTGATCTGCCCCGGCAATACGCGACTGACCAGCCCGATGGCCAATCCCAGCAACAACACGCCAATCGCGTTTTTCACATAGACCAGCCACGGCCCGCTTTTCGGCAGCCAGGCCGCGCCGCCGGTGGCCACGAGCAGCAGCGGTGCGCCCATGCCCAGGCCAAGCATGAACAGTTTCAATCCACCCCCCAGCGCATCGCCGCTGGCGCTGATATAAAGCAGCGCACCGGCCAGCGGCGCCGAAACGCAGGGCGATACCAGCAAGCTCGAAACCACGCCCAGCACTGCGGCGCCCCACAACGATCCGCCTTCGGTGCGCCCGGCGATCCGGTCAAGGCGACTGCTGATGGCCTGGGGCAACTTGAGTTCGAACACCCCGAACATTGCCAGGGCAAACAGCGCAAAAAACATCGCGAACGGTACCAGCACCCACGCCGATTGCAGGCGCGCCTGAAGGTTGAGCTGAGCGCCGAACATCCCCATCAACGCCCCCAGCAGAGCGAAGCAGGCAGCCATTGGCAGCACGTAAGCGAGCGACAGATTGAAGCCGCGCAACCCGCCGACCTGGCCGCGCAATACCACGCCGGAGAGAATCGGCAGCATCGGCAGCACGCAAGGGGTGAAGGTCAAGCCCAACCCGGCGAGAAAGAACAAGGCGAGCTCGCGCCAGCTCCAGCTCTGGGCCGTGGTGGGTGTCTGTGCGCCGATGCCATCAATGTTCAGGCGTTCGGTTTCGGGTGGATAACACAGGCCTTTGTCGGCGCAGCCCTGATAGGTCACAGCCAGCGTGAAGGCGCGCGGATCGGTGCGCGGTACTTCGACGTCGAGAATGCCGTGATAGACCTCGACATCGCCAAAGTATTCATCGTGCTTTTGCTCGCCCTTGGGCAATTGCGCCGCGCTCAGGACAACCTCGGCCGGATCGGCACGAAACTGAAAGCGATGCCGATAGAGGTAGTAACCCTCTGTGGCGACAAAACGCAGCTTGATCGATTGCGGCGTGCTGTCGACCAGACTCAGCTGAAACGCCTCGCGCACCGGCAGGAAGTCGGCGCTGTTGTTGATCGAGCCCAAGGAGGAACTGGGTCGACTCTCCAGCAACCCGGCGGCGTTGGCCGGCAGGGCGAGCACTAAAAGCAGCAGGCAAAGCAAACGGCGCATGACAATCTCGCGTATCGGAATTGGGGGCATGATAGCGGACGTCGGGCGGCAGTGCAGGGCGGGGAATGTGTGGTGATTGTTCTGGCGTCTTCGCGAGCAAGCCCGCTCCCACAAGGACCGCGAAAAACCTGTGGGAGCGGGCTTGCCCGCGATGGCGATTTGTCAGACGCGGAAAGCCTGAACGGCTGTATGCAATCGCCCGCCCAACACCAAGAGATTCTCCCCCTGCACACGTCCCTCGCCGATACGCAGCAAGTTATCCCCACCCAGCTTGTGAATCCGCTCACTGTGATCACGGATTTCACTGACCGCGCCACTCTGCTGAGCGGTGACATCGGCAATGCGCACCGCGGTGTCGGAAATGGTCTGGATCGCCCCGACGATTTTATCCAAAGCGCCGTCGGCAGCCTGAGCCTGATTGGCTGTGGCTTCGGCGTGTTCGACCTGGGCGCGCATGCCTTCCACCGATTGCCGCGCGGCAGTTTGCAGGCCGGCGATCAAGGTCTGGATCTCCGCCGTGGCGCCGGCCGTGCGTTGCGCCAGTGAGCGAACCTCTTCCGCCACCACCGCAAACCCGCGGCCCATTTCACCGGCGCGGGCGGCTTCGATGGCGGCGTTCAGGGCCAGCAGGTTGGTCTGGTCGGCAATCGAGCGGATCACCGTCAGCACGCCGCCGATAGTCGCCGACTCTTCAGCCAGGTGCTCGATCATCTGCGCATTGCCTTGCACTTCACCCACCAGCGCGTGCAGGCCGGTGAGGCTCAGGCCGATGACTTTCTGTCCGTGCTCAACCGCCAGTCCGGCATGGCGACTGGCGTCGGCCGCCTGGCTGGCATCGCCGGCGACTTGTTGAATCGTCGCCTCCAGTTCACCGAGGGAATCGCGGATCAGCGCGGTATCGCCGGCCTGGTGTTCGGCGCCGCTGTGCAAGTCGTTGCTCAACTCGGCCAGGGTGCGGCTGCTGCCGGCCACCTGCTCGGCATTGAGGCGAATGGTGCCGACGAGGTCCACCAAGTACGCGCGCAAGCGATTGAGCGACGCTTCAATGTCGTGCAGTTCGCGGTTGGTTTTGCCCAGTTGAATGTCCTGGCTGAAGTCGCCTTCGGCCCAGGTCGACAGGGCGGGGGCGAGATTGGTCAACGTCCGGGCCAGTTTCCTTTGCAAGGTGTCGATCAGCAACGCGATCAGCAGAATCAGGCCGATCATCACGCCTTGCATCAAGCGCACTTCGCCCTGGATCTGCCCATGCTGGGCGCGGACTACCGGCTCCAGCCCGGCGATGGCTTGCTGCACGTCGGCGATTTTCAGGTGCGTCGCGGTGCTGAGGTCGGTGCGTTTCTGGATCTGATCCCGAGTCCGCGCCAGTTCAGCCGGGTAACGCGTCAGCAGACTGTTGAGTTCCCGTTTGAGGCCGACGCCGGCATCTTCGGCGACGGCTTTTTCGGTGTTCTCCAGCCCCATCATCGCCGCGAAATCATCCGTGCCGGATTCGTTGCTGGCGGCCACGCCGAGCAGTGGCAAGGCGCCGATCAGATCGGACTGGGCGCGGATGCTGGCGACTTCGCGCTCGACATCGGCGGCCAGTTCACTGCGCCCGCTGCTGACCAGTTTGTTCCGGGCCAACGACAGTTTGCCCAGGTGCTGGGATGCGGCGAGCAAGGGCGCGAGGTACGCCGCGTTGCCGCTGGCATATTGGCTGAGTTGGTCGAGGCTGGCGCCGAGCTCGCGTTCGGCTTGCAGCAACAGCGCCTGAGGATCACCGGCGAGTTTGCCGGCGGCCAGCAGGTCGGTTTTGCTGAATTCATCGAGGTTCGACAGGCTTGGGCGCAAGGTGTCGGCCAGCTCCGGCGGCAATTCACCCAGTTGCTTTTGCAAGCCGTCGATGGCCTGGCTGGCGCTGCTCAGGCGCAGGGCATCGCCGCTGGCGAGGTAATCCTCAACGTTGCGCGCCACTTCATTCTGAAATTGCTGGGACAACCCCAGGTAACGCTCCATCAGCAGATAAGGGCGTTCGAGGGCTTTTTGCGACCACCAGAGCGTCGCGCCAAGGGCCACGCACACGGCGACTAAAAGGAGGGTATTGAGATTGGTCAGCAGCTTCAGGCGCATCGCGGGTCTACCAACGGCAGAATGGTAAGCGCCTGAAGTTATTGCGTTTCTATTACAGGGTTATGACCGAATGGGTCCATTCCGATGAAAAAGTGGCACTTTGCTTTGACGTCCGCGCAGCCTGCACGCGGTTGCGTCCACCGTCCTTGGCGCGGTACAGCGCTTCGTCGGCCTGGCTGGCCATCATCAGGCTGTCGGAGTGGTCACACAGCTCAACCACCCCGGCGCTGAACGTGCACCACAGATCCTGAGGCTGGGCGGGATAGTGGATTTCGGCAAAGCGTTGGCGGATCTCATCGAGCACTTTATGGGCCGCTTCGAGATCGGTGTCCGGCATGACAATGGCGAATTCTTCACCGCCGTAGCGGCCGATGAAGTCGGTCTTGCGCAACCGCTGCTTGAGGAACAGCGCCAGGCTCTTGATGACCCGGTCGCCCATGGGGTGGCCGTGGCTGTCGTTGACCCGTTTGAAGTGGTCGATGTCGAGCATCGCAAAGCTCAGCGGCTTGCTCTCGCGGCGGGCGCGGAAGCTGCAGTCTTCGAGCAATTGCAGAATGTGAGTGTGGTTATACAGGCCGGTCAGGCTGTCGCGGACCATTCGCGCCTTCAGATTGCGTGCCCGCGCCGCGCGGTTGCGCACGGTGGTGATCAGGTGCCGCGGCTTGATCGGTTTGGTCAGGAAATCGTCGCCGCCTTCGCTCATGGCGTCGAGTTGCTTGTCCAGGTCATCTTCGGCAGACAGGTAAATGATCGGTACGCTGACATAACGGTCGTTGTGCCGGATCACCTTGGCCAGTTCCGTGCCGGTGCAGGTCGGCATGTACATGTCGAGGATGATCAGGTCCGGCTGAAAGTCCGCCAGTTCGGCCATGGCCTGAATCGGGTCGATCAAGGTTCGGGTGACGATCCCGGCGCTGTTCAGCAGGCGCTCGGTGTGCAGGGCCTGGGCGCGCGAGTCGTCGATGATCAGCACTTTATAAGGTTCGTACTGGGCGACGCAGGTCAGGACTTCGATCTTCTCCAGCAAGCTCGAGGCTTCGAGGGTGCCGGTGAGGAATTCCTGGCCACCGGCACGCACGGCGGCGAGGCGGGTAGGGGTGTCGGTTTCGTGCAGACTGAAGAACAGCAGCGGTAACGGTTCGTCCAGTCCGACCTGGGCTTCGGCGGCCAGTTTCAGGCCGATGCCGGTGCCACTGAAGTCCACGTCCATGACGATCGCCGCCGGCAGGCGCTCGACCATCGAGGAGCGAAACGCCGCGACGCTGTCCAGGGATTGGGCGCTGAGGCCGAAAAATTCCAGCTGTTTGGCCAGGCGCTCGGCGCGGTCGTGATCCTGCAACATCACGTAGATCGGCTTGCGCAGCGGCGGCAGGAAAGTTTGTTCGAGTTGATCGCCGTGGCGCAGGCCGGTGCGCGACAGGCGCTGCATCAAGCGATTGAGGTCGGTGATCAGGCCGCTGCTCAGGCGTCCGCGATTGGCGTCGACAGCCTCCAGCGACAGGCCGATGTGGCGCGCCAGTTGCGTGTGTTCCGGTTGTTCGAAACGCTCGGCAAAGCGCAGCAGGCGCAGGTTGGCCTCGCTCAGTTCGGACAAATCTGTGGTGGACCACTCGCTGCGTTGCAGGCGCTGCCATATCTCAAGAATCTGACGTGCCTGATGAATTACCCGCTGGGCAAAGTGGTGCTTGAGGCGCTCACGGCTGGGGTCTTCTGGCTCGGTCATATCCTGACTACTAGTTAGGGTGCATGCTGAGATCGACTGGTGGCTCTATGCTAGCACCTCTTTTCAATCCCATGAGCGTCGTGTGTCAATAATCTGCAAAGCGGCCTCATTCAGTTACTGACTGGTTGGTCGCATAGGCTCGCCGCTGTGCTTCATTTATAGTGGCCCCTGATCGCGGCCATTGTAAGTCCCTCCGTTTCGCGCAGGATTTAATGCGCGGCAAACGAGGCACGATGGCGTAGGGTTGTGGTCGAACCGATGAACTCAAGTGATTGAAAGGATATCGCCATGCTGGACTGGAAGAATCGCGCGGGCAGCGCGCCTGAACGTGCCGCTGAACCGAAATCGGCCACCCGCAGCTACGTCGGCGGCCTGTTGTTCAGCCGGGCGCTGGCCACGCTGATTGGCCTTTACCTGCTGGTCGCGATTGCGCTGGGTTGGTATTGGAGCCAGGAGCCTGCGCTGTTCCCGGTTCAACAAAATGCCCAGGCGGCGGCCGAGAAAGAAGGCAAGCAGATGGTCATCGGGTACACCACGGTGGAAACCCTCAAGACCGTCGCCGGCACGTTGCTGAGCAAGCCAGGTGGCTATATTTCCAACGACCGGTTCCCGCCGGGCCTGTGGATGGACAACACGCCGAGCTGGGAATATGGCGTGCTGGTCCAGGTTCGCGACCTGAGTCGTGCCATGCGTAAAGACTTCGCGCGTTCCCAGTCGCAGTCCACCGAAGACGCCGACCTGGCCAAGGCCGAGCCGCGTTTCAACTTCGACAACAAGAGCTGGGTGCTGCCCTCCAGTGAGTCCGAATACCAGGAAGGTATCAATTCCCTGAGCCGTTATCAGGCTCGCCTCTCCGATCCAAGTCAGAAAAGCGCGCTGTTCTATGCCCGCGCCGACAACCTGAACAACTGGCTGGGCGATGTCGGCACCCGTTTGGGTTCGCTGTCGCAACGGCTGTCGGCCAGTGTTGGCCGGGTCAAACTCAACACCGCGCTGAAAACCGAGGTGCTGGCCCCGGGTCAGGTGCCACAGGTCGATGAAGAAATCGTCGAGACCCCGTGGATGCAGATCGACAATGTGTTCTACGAAGCTCGCGGCCAGGCTTGGGCTTTGTCCCATCTGCTGCGCGCCATCGAAGTCGACTTCGCCGATGTCTTGGCGAAGAAGAACGCCACGGTCAGCGTGCGCCAGATCATTCGCGAGCTGGAAGCTTCGCAAGAGCCGGTGTGGAGCCCGATGATCCTCAACGGCAGCGGCTTCGGTGTGCTGGCCAACCACTCGCTGGTCATGGCCAATTACATCTCCCGGGCCAACGCCGCAGTGATCGATCTGCGTCAATTGCTCAATCAGGGCTGAGTCATGGGTGATAACGCCAAAGAGGTCGCCCATCGTGCGGCCTCGGATGCCGAACAGATCGCCTGGGTCGACGAGCAGGACAACCTGCTCGGCGCCCTGGTCCGTTCCGACCTGCGCGAGCGCGGGCTGATTGGGCGGGGCACCTACATCATGCTGTTCAATTCCGCTGGTGAACTGTGCGTTCACCGTCGAACCCTGAGCAAAGCCATTTACCCCGGTTACTGGGACGTGGCGGCAGGCGGCATGGTGCTCGCCACCGAGACGTATGCCGAATCGGCGGCCCGTGAACTGGAAGAAGAGCTGGGTGTGAGCGGTGTGGAATTGAGCGCCCATGACCACTTTTTCTTCGAGGACACCGGCAATCGTCTCTGGTGTTCGGCGTTTTCGGCGGTGTGGGACGGCCCGTTGATCCTGCAGCCGGAAGAGGTGCTGGAAGCGCGCTTCATCCCTGTCGATCAGGTCCTGCTGGAAATCCAGCAAAAGCCTTATTGCCCGGACTCTCTGGCCGCGTTGAAGCGCTATCTGCGCGCGCGTGGCGAGGACGTCGCAAAAGAGCTATAAATTGGCGCCGATTGGCTCTTAGCAAGTCGGCTTTTTGCCGTTACACTGCGCGACCTTTTCAAACTGAACCAGCGTGCCTGGCTCAGTAGCGCTGCCCCTGCCTGAGTGGGGCTTCGCGGTCGATGGCAGCTTCCCAAGTTGCCGCGACCAGTCTTTGTCCTCCCAAGAGGATTGCCGGTGGCCAAAAAAGCCGCATCCTTCGCCGCCCTTGGTGGCCTGGTATTTTCCACCGACGCAGGTCGTCATTGCCCCGAGTGCAGTAAACCGGTGGACGCCTGCATCTGCAAACAGACCGTTATCCCGGCCGGCGACGGCATCGCTCGCGTGCGTCGCGAAAGCAAGGGCCGTGGCGGCAAGACGGTGACCACCATCACCGGCGTGCCGTTGGCGGAAGAAGCGCTCAAGGACCTGGCCACCACGTTGAAGAAACGCTGTGGCACCGGTGGAGCGTTGAAAGACGGAATCATCGAAATCCAGGGCGATCATGTCGAGCTACTCTTGGCTGAGCTGATCAAGCTGGGTTTCAAGGCGAAGAAGTCCGGCGGCTAGCAGCCTCTGTGAAAACCACCCTCGGCTTGATCCAGTCCCGATTCAACTCTGGCCTGGCGCCGTCTACATGGTTTTCACAGAGCCTGTTCTGACCGGTTTCTAAACTCAGCGCTGAATGTGAGGTCTATGGCCCTTGCATGCAGGCTAATCGTCATTTTCATTCTTTAGACTGCGCCGGCCTGAACCCAGGCGACGCTCTATGACTTCTTTATAGGGGACTTCAATGTCCGTACGACGCACACGCAAAGACGATGGCAGCCAATGGACAGTTGCGGACAGCCGCAGTGTTTACGGGATTCGCCATTGGGGGGCCGGGTACTTCGCGATCAATGACGCCGGTCGCGTCGAAGTTCGTCCGAACGGTCCGACCAGTTCGCCTATCGACCTATTCGAGCAAGTCGACCAGCTGCGTAAAAGCGGCCTGTCCTTGCCGTTGCTGGTGCGTTTCCCTGACATTCTGCAAGACCGCGTGCGTCAGCTGACCGGCGCCTTCGATTCCAATATCGAGCGTCTGGAATACCAGAGCAAGTACACCGCGCTGTACCCGATCAAGGTGAACCAGCAAGAAGCGGTGATCGAAAACATCATCGCCACCCAGGACGTTTCCATCGGCCTGGAAGCCGGCTCCAAGCCCGAGTTGCTGGCCGTATTGGCCCTGGCACCGAAGGGCGGCACCATCGTCTGCAACGGTTACAAGGACCGCGAGTTCATCCGTCTGGCGCTGATGGGCCAGAAGCTGGGTCACAACGTGTTCATCGTGATCGAGAAAGAATCCGAAGTTGAGCTGGTGATCGAAGAAGCCGCGTCGCTGAAGGTCAAGCCTCAAGTCGGCCTGCGCGTGCGCCTGTCGTCCCTGGCGTCTTCGAAGTGGGCGGACACCGGCGGCGAGAAATCCAAGTTCGGCCTGTCGGCGGCGCAGCTACTGTCGGTGGTCGAGCGTTTCCGCGCGGCCGGCCTGGATCAGGGCATTCGCCTGTTGCACTTCCACATGGGCTCGCAGATCGCCAACCTGGCGGATTACCAGCACGGTTTCAAGGAAGCGATTCGTTACTATGGCGAACTGCGCAACCTCGGCCTGCCGGTTGACCACATCGACGTCGGTGGCGGTCTGGGCGTCGACTACGACGGTACGCACTCGCGCAACGCCAGTTCGATCAACTACGACATGGACGATTACGCGGGTGTCGTGGTCGGGATGCTCAAGGAATTCTGCGACGCGCAGAGCCTGCCGCACCCGAACATCTTCTCCGAAAGCGGCCGCTCGCTGACCGCTCACCACGCCATGCTGGTAGTGCAGGTGACCGACGTCGAGAAGCACAACGACGACGTGCCGAAGATCGAGAATAAGGAAGAACTGCCGGAAACCGTGCAGTGGCTGGTTGACCTGTTGGGCCCGACCGACATCGAGATGGTCACCGAAACCTACTGGCGCGCCACGCACTACATGAGCGACGTGGCCACCCAGTACGCCGATGGCAAGCTGACCCTGGCCGAAAAAGCCCTGGCCGAGCAATGCTACTTCGCCGTGTGCCGTCGCCTGCACAACTCGTTGAAGGCGCGTCAGCGTTCGCACCGTCAGGTGCTCGACGAACTCAACGACAAGCTGGCCGACAAGTACATCTGCAACTTCTCGGTATTCCAGAGCCTGCCGGACACCTGGGCCATCGGCCAGGTCCTGCCGATTCTGCCGCTGCACCGTCTCGACGAAGAGCCGCTGCGCCGCGCCGTGCTGCAAGATCTGACCTGCGACTCCGACGGCAAGATCAAGCAATACGTCGACGAGCAGAGCATCGAAACCAGCCTGCCGGTTCACGGTTTGAACGAAGGCGAGGACTACCTGCTGGGTATCTTCCTGGTCGGCGCCTACCAGGAAATTCTCGGCGACATGCACAACCTGTTTGGTGACACCGACTCGGTAAACATCTACCAGAACGCCGATGGCAGCGTGTACCACGCCGGTATCGAGACCCACGACACCATCGAAGACATGCTGCGTTACGTGCACTTGTCGCCGGAAGAGCTGATGACCCACTACCGCGACAAATGCGCCAGTGCACGCATCACTGCCGCCGAGCGTACCCAGTTCCTCGATGCACTGCGCCTGGGCCTGACCCGTTCGTCTTACCTGTCTTCTTGAGGTAAGGCACCGCTCTCAGCAGGTTGTCTGAAAACTTTCCGCACGCTGCGGGAAATTTCAGATGACCTGGTGGGACGCTCCTCTGATTTAAAGCGAAATGACTCACATCCCCAGCTATCCAAGCGATGTGGTCCTCTTTTCGCGTAGGTCATTTCCTAAGTTGTACTTCGGCACTCTACTCGGCCAACTCTCTCGGAGAGAATCCCCGGCCGCCCCTCCTGTAGAGAATCGCCGATGTTCGATCCAGTCAACGAGCCGTCATTTCGTCTGGATGTAGAGGGTCTGCCCGACCCTGTTGAAGTCTTGGCTTTTACCGGCAGTGAAGCAATCAGCGAACCCTTCGTGTTCGACGTGGATCTGCTGATCGATGACCCGACATTGGACCTGGCAAGCCTGCTGTACCGCCCGGCCTTTTTGCATCTCGGGCCGCCGGGGACCGGTTTTCACGGGCAATTGCATGAGCTTGTCCAGGCTGGCCACGGTGCTGCGCCCAGGCTTTGTCGTGTACGTCTGAAGCCGAAACTGGCGTGCCTGGCCCAGCGTTTCAGCCAGCGCATCTTCAGCAACCGGTCTGTACCCGAGATCCTCGCGCAGGTGCTCAAGGAGCATGGCATTGACGGTAAGGATCTGCGCCTTGACCTGAGCTGCGATTACCCGCCGCGTGATTTCTGCACGCAGTACCGGGAATCGGACCTGCAGTTCCTCCAGCGTCTGTGTGCGCAGGAACGACTTCATTACCACTTCGAGCATCGCCAGCGCGGTCACTGTCTCGTCTTTGGTGATGCGCGAGGACAATTTCCTCGGGAAGCCGAGATGGTTTTTGAGCCCTGTACCGAACAGCCCGGCGTGCAGCAGTTCAAGGTTCAAGGCAACGCGCAGGCTGGCGAAGGTCAGACAAATCTGACGACGTTACGCAGCGGTCAGCGCGTTCTGCTGTCCGGCCATCCATGTGCCGACTGGAATCGTGTCTGGCTGCTGATCCATGTCGAGCATCAGGGGGGGCAGACGCCGGGGGTTGCGTATGGCAACCGGATCCGCGCTGTTGCCGGGGCGTTACCGCTCGCAGTGCCTCATTTGGTCATGAGCCCACGGATGCACAGCCTGCAGCGGGCTTGGGTCGTTGATGTCGATGAGCCGCAACCCGATTCATCCAGGCCCGTTGCTGTGCAGTTCGACTGGGTCTATCAGGGTGAAGGCGCCAAGCCCAGCCACTGCTGGCTGCCGTTGGCACCGGAATTGGGCGATGCGCACACCCTGTCGTTGAGTGAAGGCGCGCAGGTGCTGGTGAGTTTTATCGAGGGGGATCCTGATCAACCGATAATCACCGGGTTTCTTCCCGGACAACCCTGCACCCAGGCGTCGGTCTTGCCCGAACTTCCACCCACCGTGGTGACAGAAGACAACGCTACCGTCGACGGATTAATGCGTTTATTGCAATCCAGCGAACCGGTCGTGTTGCTGTGTCTGATGCCCGGTGGGGGCAGTTTCAGGCATTGCGCACAAGCCTTCTGCACCTGCCGGGCAGCGACGCAGCTTGGCCAGAGCGGTGCGGCATGATCGTCGCCCAGACGCCGGACTCAACCGCGCAGTGGCTGTTGCTCGACGTACCGGGGGAGCCTGGGGCCGGTGCAATGCTGCGTGAGCAGTTTGCGCTGGCCCGAAGGTTCTGGCTTTTTGACGGCACAGAATTGCAACCGTTACGCGAGCACGGTCCGGTGCTGGTCGAGCTTAAGGGCTGCCCAGCGCTGACCGAGTTGTGCCTGCGCGAACCGCACAGCTGGAGTGGTTTGTTACTGGTCAGTGAGGCCTCGCCGTCGCAGTTGCTCGAGCATTTACGCCGCATGCTCACGGTCACCTTTGGCCTGCACCACCGCGCGTTGTTGAGTTACTACAACCCCCACACCGCCAGTTACTTTTTCGATGCCTGCGATGCCCTGGAACTGAGTCGCTGGCTGGGGCCGATCAGGCAGTTGCGCTGGTTCGGCGGCACCTGGGCCGACAGGGCAATCGGCAGCCGGGGTTGGCAACAGTTGTTCAATCCTGGGCTTGCCGTCAGCCCATTGGCCATCGAAGAAAACCTGACGCCTCGTCAGCGGGACACCTTGCAAACCTGCCTGCTTGAACAGCACGCCTGGCATTGGAGCCAGTCCACCGGCACCGACTACACCCGCCTGTGGTCCCATATGCAGGAAGGGCTGGCGCTGGGTTTCAGCGAACGCCCGGTGCTCGATGGCTGGATATGGCTGCGCTTGCAATACCCTGACGCTACGCCCGTGCAGCCATTGTCGGGGATGACCCAGCAGGAGCGTCTCGATAGCCTGCGCAACCTGTGGCAGAACGATCAATCCTGAACACGGGGTTCGACATTAATGTGCGACCCCTGGCCGCAGCAGGCTGACTCAATGAGCCCTGCCTGTAAACCAGCCGTCGTTCTTGCGCAGGAACCAGGCAAACGCCCCGAGGGTCAGGCTGCGCAATGCCATGAACAACAGGAACGTTATCCACAGTCCATGGTTGCCCAAGCCCTGCAGTGCCCAGGCGAACGGCAGCAGCAGAATGACCGTCAGCAGCATGCCGTTGCGCATTTCACGGGCGCGGGTGGCGCCGATGAACAGCCCGTCGAGCAGGTAACTCCAGACGGCGATCAGCGGCAGTGCGGCGAGGTAGGGCAGGTAGATAAACGCGGTGTCGCGCACGCTCTGGATGTCGGTCTGCATCTCGATGAACAGATGTCCGGCGAAGGCGAACAGCACGGCAAAGCCCACACTCGCCAGCAATGACCAGCCGCAGGCAACCACCAAGGAGCGACGCAGCGCCTCTCGATCACGCGCGCCGATGGCATGCCCGCACAGGGCTTCCACGGCATGGGCCAGGCCATCCAGCGCGTGGGCGGTCAGCAGCAAGCCGTTGAGCAGCAGGGCGTTCGCGGCGACGGTGGCATCACCGAGCCGCGCGCCTTGAACGGTGATCAGGAAAAACACCGATTGCAGCGCCAGGCTGCGGATGAAAATGTCGCGGTTGACCGCCAGCAATGGTCGCCAGCTCCGCCACAGCGCCAGTGCGGCCCAGGCGATATGGCCGGGATAGGCGCGCAGGGCTTTGCGGGTCATGAACAAGCCGATCAGGGCCCCGGTCCATTCGGCGATCACCGACGCCCGGGCTGCCCCGACCACGCCCCAGTCCAGTCCGAGGACGAACCACAGGTTCAGCGCGATGTTCACCAGATTGGTGCTCAGCAGAATTGCCAGCGGTGCCCGTGCGTTCTGGGTGCCAAGGAACCAGCCGACCAGCGCATAACTGGCCAGCGCCGCGGGCAAGCCGAAGAGCCTTGTGTGGAAAAATTCGCGGGTGAGCTGGTCGAGTTCGGCCGAGGGTTGCATGAAGTGCAGCGCGACACCACTCAACGGGACGCCCAATGCGCCCAGGAAAATCGCCAGCCCCATCGCCAGCAACAAACCCTGCAACAAAATCTGCCGCAACGCCGCGCCATCTCCGCGCCCGGCGGCCTGGGCCGCGAAACCGGTCGTGCCCATGCGCAGAAAGCCCATGCCCCAGGCCAGAAAGGTATACAGGCTGGCCCCGACTGCGACGGCACCCAACTGATGGGCGTGGGGCAGGTGGCCGATGACGGTACTGTCGACCAGTGCCACCAGCGGAACGGAAATGTTCGAAAGAATCATCGGCGCAGCCAGCGCCCAGACCCGACGATGGGTTGTGCGGTCGCGCCAGTCGGCGATCAGGTTGGACATGCAGGCTCCTTGGGGGAGCGGGCATTGTAGCGGGAGGTGTCGTACTAATGTGGGAGCGGGCTTGCTCGCGAATACGGATTGTCAGGCGACATCAATATCGACTGTAAGGCCGCCTTCGCGAGCAAGCCCGCTCCCACAGGGGATGCTGGTGTCAGTGGATGATCCAGCTCAGCAACCACAGCCCCAACAGCAACCAGATAATCCCCATGATGATCGACGCATTCATAAACGCCCGGATCGCCGACCACAACAGCATCAACCCCAGGATCAGCGCAATGATGCTGATAATCGAAGTATCCATCCCCAACGCACGGGACAAGCCTTCGACAAAATTGCTGCCGGCGTGGCTCAACAGGTTGAACAAGCCGCTGAGGCCGTCAACGATAAAACGGATAACCGAACCGAGTGCCTGGCCGAGCCATTCGAAAAAACTTTCTACCTGCATGTCGTGAACGTCCTGATGTAAGTGGTGGCGTGCTTGCCGGACTTGAGCCTTGGGCCATGGATTGCGGCGGCGAGTTCCCCACAAGCATAGAGGGTTGCATGGGCCCTGTGGGAGCGGGCTTGCTCGCGATGGCGGTCTGTCAGTCAACATCGGTGGTGGATTTCAGCCCGCTTTCGCGAGCAAGCCCGCTCCCACAGGAAAAGCACCCTTGCCATCCCCGGCCATCCCCCCGAAGCTATACGCCTTCAGGAGAGCCCGATGAACCTTGTTGAACTGACCGAACGCCTGCACGCCATCCGTGACCGCAATGACTGGCGGCAATTTCACAGCCCAAAAAACCTGGCCATGGCCGCGAGCGTGGAAATGTCCGAGCTGGTGGAGATTTTCCAGTGGCTGACCGAAGACCAGTCGCGCCAGTTGCCGGCGGACAAACTGGCCCACGCCGGGCAGGAAATCGGCGACATCGTCCACTATCTACTGCTGCTGTGCGGCGAGCTGGGCTTGGACATGAATGAAGTGGTGCGCAGCAAACTCGCAGACAGCGAAAAGAGGTTCAGCTGATGAGCGATCGTCATTTCGATCAACTGGCGACCCGATTCGCCGAGAAAATCTATGGCGGTGCCAAAGGCGCGATCCGTCTGGCGGTGCTTCAGGCCGACCTGGCCGAAACCCTGCCGGACCGTCCGCTGCGAGTACTGGATATCGGCGCGGGCCTGGGCCACATGTCGTTGTGGCTGGCCCAGCGCGGTCATGACGTCACGCTGGCCGAACCCGCCGAACCGATGCTCGAAGGCGCCCGCCAGCGTTTCGCCGACGCCGGACAGACCGCCACGTTCATTCAGGCACCGTGGCAGGATTTGCTCGGTCAGCTCACCGAGCCCTACGACCTGGTGCTGTGCCATGCGGTGCTGGAATGGCTGGCCGAACCCCACGCGATCCTGCCGGTGCTGCATCAGTTGACCCAGCAGGATGGCTGGCTGTCACTGGCCTTCTACAACCGCGATGCGCTGATTTACCGCAACTTGCTCAAAGGTCATTTCCGCAAGATGCGCAAGAACGACATGGCCGGCGAGAAGCAGAGCCTGACCCCGCAGCAGCCCCTTGATCCGCGCGAACTGGCGGCGCAACTTGAGGGCCTGTGGCAGGTCGAAACCCAGAGCGGGGTGCGGGTTTTTCACGACTACATGCCAGTGGAATTCCAGGCCCGCGCCGAACTCGTGGACTTGCTCGAAATGGAGCTGGCCCACCGCCGCCACCCAAGCTTTGCCGGGCTTGGGCGCTATTTACACTGGATCTGTCGGCCGGTCTGATCGGAGCGCAGCATGAAAAGTCGTTCAGGGTTACTGGTGATCTGTCTCGGGTTGGCGGCCTGCCAGGGCAGCAACCCTTATGTGGCGACCTCCAATCCCTTGCCGCCGGCCCCGCCTCAGGCAGCCAACACCTTCGACCGCAGCGCCTACCCGGCACCGCCGCGTGACTACGGGCGTTACCGCAGCTGGGCCTGGCTCGACGGGCAACTGCCACCGGGCAGCGCCTGGGCGGACTCGGCCCAGGTCGCCGAAGCCGTCAGCAACGCCCTCGATCAGCGCGGCTTGCGCCCGTTGCACGATAACAACCGTCCGGCTGACCTGTTTGTCAGCGCCAATCTGCATCTGGAAACCCGTTTACGCCAGGTTCGGGATGACTACGGTTATTACGGCGGTGGTTATGGCGGCTACAACCGCTACGGCAACGGCTATGGCATGTACAACACGGTGCCGATTGTGCGCACGTATCAGGAACAGGTCGTGGTGGTGCGGGTCGATTTGTTCGACGCTCAGAACGGCCAACCGGTGTGGAGCGCCAGTGCCGAAACCGGCAATCGCGGCAGTCAGAGCGAGCGTGCCGACGCGATCAGGGAAGCTGTAGAAAAGGCCATGTCGGCGTATCCTCCCAGTTAGCTTTTGCTGTCTGGAAGACTTTCACAGGTTCATGTCTTCAACCGGAGAACCATCATGATCCGCCGTTTTGCTTTACTGGCCGTCGCCGCGCTGCTCAGTGCCTGCGCCGCCAACCAGGTCAACAATGACTTCGATGCCAGCCGCGACTTCGCCGCCTATCGCAGCTGGTCCTGGAAAGAACCGGCCCTGCAATATCGCCCCGATGATCCACGGATCAAGAGCGACCTGACCGAACAGCGCATCCGCCAATCGGTGGCCGACCAGCTGGATCAGCGTGGCCTGCGCCCGGCCGCCGCTGGCAGCAAGGGAAATCTTGACGTACAGACCTACCTGATCGTCGAAGAACGCCAGCAACAGGTGACCACCAACTATGGCGGTGGTTGGGGTAATCCATGGAACGGTTATTGGGGTGGGCCGATGTACAACGAAACCCGCAACGTGACTTACAAAGTGGCGACCATCCAGATCGACCTGCTCGATGGAAAGGACGGCAAACTGGTATGGCGTGGCAGCGATGAGCAAATGCTCGGCCGCACGACGAATCCATCGGATCGCAGCACGGCGATACGTGAAACGGTGGGGCGGATCCTCGCCAACTATCCACCGCACTAATCCTCAAACGACACCCCCCCTGTGGGAGCGAGCCTGCTCGCGATAGCGGTCGTTCAGGCACAAGAGATTAATCAGGCAATCGGCCGCCAATGCCCCACCATATGCTCCAGATCCCCCGCGCCCACTAACTGAAAATCCCCACTGGACCCTGCCGCACTCGCCAGCAATGTCACCTCGCTCGGTAACCGCACCGGTTTCCGGAACTGCACCGCAATCTCGACATTCGCCGCGGGCAGATGCTCACTCAACGCCGCCAATGTCCGGGCCTTGTTCCACAGTCCATGAGCAATGGCTGTGGGAAAACCAAACAGCTTGGCGCTCGCCGCACTCAGGTGAATCGGGTTGTAGTCCCCGGACACTTTCGCGTACTGGCGGCCAATGTCGGTCGGCGCTTCCCAGCGAGTCACTTCGGTCAGCGCCGTTGTCGATGCCAGGACTTCCTCGACCGGTTCCCCTTCAAGCTTGACCCCGCGGCACAGCATCTGGCTTTCAGCCTCCCACAGCGGCCCCAACTGATCGTCGAGCGACGTCACCAGGTCGAATGTCGCCCCCTTGGCGTGGGGTTGCAAATTCTGCACCTGCACACTGACCCGCACGCGGTGCACGCCGCCCATAGGGCGCAAGACGCGAATGCGATTGCTCAGGTGAATCAACCCCAGCAGCGGGAACGGAAAGTCCTTGGCCGTGAGCAATTGCATCTGCAAGGCAAACGCCAGAATGTGTGGATAGGTCGGCGGCAGCAAGCCGTTGTCGGCAAAACCGCAGACCTTGCGATACGCCGCCAGGCGTTGCGGATCGACTTCGACCGAGCAGCGCAAACCCGTGTCGGGCAATGTGGTGCCGGTGATTTTGCGCCGTGTCGCCGCCCGTACATACAGACCGGTCAGGCTCGGTTCGCGGTTGAGTGTGTGCCAATCGGTGATCATCTTTATGCCCCCAAGACACTTTGCCCGCAGACTCGCAGCGCTTGCCCGGTGAACGCGCCGGTGCCCGGTTGAGCGAGCCACGCGACCGCTTCGGCGACGTCTTGTGGCAGGCCGCCCTGGCCCAATGAACTCATGCGCCGCCCGGCCTCGCGAATACCGAATGGCAGGTGCGCGGTCATCTGGGTTTCGATGAATCCCGGCGCCACCGCGTTGATGCTGATACCGCGCTGATCCAGCAGCGGCGCCCAGGCCTGGGCCAGACCGATCAGCCCGGCTTTGCTCGCGGCGTAGTTGGTTTGTCCGCGATTGCCGGCGATGCCGCTGATGGACGCCAACAGAACCACCCGCCCGTTGTCATGCAAGGTGCCGCTGTCGAGCAGAGCCTTGGTCAGCACTTGCGGCGCATTCAGGTTGACCGCGAGCACCGCGTCCCAGAATTCCGGGGTCATGTTGGCCAGGGTTTTATCGCGGGTAATGCCGGCGTTGTGAACCACGATGTCGACACCGTCGGGCAGCAGTTCGATCAACTGCGCTGCGGCGTCTTCGGCGCAAATGTCCAGGGTGATGCTGCGCCCGCCGAGGCGTGCGGCGAGCGCGTCGAGATCGGTCTTGGCCGGTGGCACGTCGAGCAGAATCACCTCGGCGCCGTCACGGGCCAGGGTTTCTGCGATGGAGGCACCAATGCCGCGCGCGGCTCCCGTGACCAGCGCTTTGCGCCCCGCCAGTGGACGAGTCCAGTCCGACACCTGCGTATCGCAGGCCTTCAAGCGAATCACTTGCCCGGACACGAACGCACTTTTGGGCGAGAGGAAAAACCGCAGCGGCCCTTCGAGTTGATCTTCGACGCCTTCACCGACATAGATCAGCTGCAAGGTGCCGCCGCTGCGCAATTCCTTGGCCAGGGAACGACTGAACCCTTCCACCGCACGCTGTGCGCTGGCGGCGAACGGGTCGCTCAATGTCTCTGGTGCACGCCCCAGAATCACCAGGTGCGCGCTGTGGTCGAGGTTTTTTATCAGCGGCTGGAAGAACTCGCGCAGCTGTTTGAGCTGATCGGTCTGCACCAGGTCGCTGGCGTCGAACACCACGGCCTTGAGTTTGGGACCATGGCCGGGAATCCACGCGGTGGCCAGGGACGGCTCGGTACCATAGCTGTAGATCGCGTCGGTCAGGCGGTTGGCGAAGGCGCTGACTTTCTCCGTCAGCGGGCCGCCGCCAATCAACAGCGCCCCTTCGACAGGCCGCAGCCGGCCTGCTTGCCAACGCTCCAGGCGCACCGGAGACGGCAGTCCCATGGCCCCGACCAGACGATGGCCGATGGAGGAATTGGCGAAGTCGATATAACGGTCAGACATGGAACGCACTCCGGCAGCTGGGGTTCAAAGTGTGGACCACGAATGGCAATCAGTCGTTCGATCCACGAGATTAGGCCTACGCTTGAACAGTGTAGGAGCGAAGCTTGCTCGCGAAGGCGATGTTTCATTCAGAGGAGATATTGAATGTCCCAGCGCGTTCGCGAGCAAGCTTCGCTCCTACAGGGCTGGTGTTTACATTGGATTTTTTGACAGGAGCTTTTCATGACTCAGCTGCGCCGCGTCGCGATTATCGGCGGTAACCGTATTCCCTTCGCCCGCTCCAATGGGCCGTACGCCACCGCCAGTAACCAGGCGATGCTCACCGCAGCGCTCGAAGGCCTGATCGAACGCTACAACCTGCATGGCCTGCGTATCGGCGAAGTGGTCGCGGGGGCGGTCCTCAAGCTGTCCCGCGACATGAACCTGACGCGCGAGTGTGTGCTCGGTTCACGGTTGTCCCCTTATACGCCGGCCTATGACATTCAACAGGCGTGCGGCACGGGTCTGGAAGCGGCGTTGCTGGTCGCGAACAAGATTGCCCTGGGACAGATTGATTGCGGCATTGCCGGTGGCGTCGATACCACCTCGGATGCGCCGATCAGTGTCAGTGAAGGTTTGCGCCGGGTGTTGCTTCAAGCCAATCGCGCCAAGACCACCGGCGACAAACTGAAAACGTTTCTGCAGCTGCGTCCCCGGGACTTGATCCCGGAGTTCCCGCGCAACGGTGAGCCGCGCACAGGGTTGTCCATGGGCCAACACTGCGAATTGATGGCCCAGACCTGGAACATCCCCCGCGAAGAACAGGATCAACTGGCACTGGAGAGTCACCAAAAACTCGCCGCCTCTTACACCGAAGGCTGGCACAACGACCTGATGACGCCGTTCCTCGGCCTGACCCGCGACAACAACCTGCGTCCGGACCTGACCCTGGAAAAACTCGCCACCTTGAAACCGGCCTTCGAGAAAAGCGCCAAGGGCACGATGACGGCGGGCAACTCCACGCCGCTCACCGATGGCGCGTCGCTGGTGCTGCTTGGCAGTGAAGAATGGGCGAAGGAACGTGGCTTGCCGATCCTTGCATATTTGCGTGACGGCGAGGCTGCGGCGGTGGATTTCGTCAACGGTGCCGAAGGGCTGTTGATGGCGCCGGTGTACGCGGTGCCACGCTTGCTGGCGCGCAACGGACTGACCATGCAGGACTTCGACTATTACGAAATCCACGAAGCCTTCGCGGCGCAGGTGCTTTGCACGTTGAAGGCCTGGGAGGATCCGGAGTATTGCAAAACCCGCCTCGGTCTCGACGCGCCGCTGGGCTCCATCGACCGCAGCCGTCTCAACGTCAAAGGCAGCTCACTGGCGGCCGGGCATCCGTTTGCCGCGACCGGCGGGCGCATCGTCGCCAACCTGGCGAAGTTGCTCGACGCGGCGGGCAAGGGCCGAGGCTTGATCTCGATCTGCGCCGCTGGCGGTCAAGGCGTGACGGCGATTATCGAGCGCTGATCAGCTCGGCATTCTGCTGCGCGACGCGTTCGCGGTTGCGGTTGGCGTAACTCTCGGCCATCACCGAGCAGACGATCAGCTGCAACGGGTGATAAATCATGATCGGCAGCAGAATCAAACCAAGGCCCGGGTTGGCACCGAAGATCAACGCGGCCATCGGCGCACCGGCGGCCAGAGATTTTTTGCTGGCGCAGAACACCGCCGCGATCTCATCCGCCGGGCTGAATTTCAAGGCGCGGGCGGTGCGGGTGGTCATCCACAGGATGACCGCCAGCAGGATCGCGCTGCCGAGCAATGCCGTGAGAATCACGCTGTTGCCCTGTTGTTGCCACATCCCCGAGACCATCGAGTTGCAGAACGCCGAGTACACCAGCAACAGGATTACCAGCTTGTCGACGATGTTGGTGTAGCGCTTGTGCCGGGCAAAGAATTTGCCGCACAACGGCCGCATCAGTTGGCCGAGCACCAGCGGCAACAGCAACATGGCGCAGAGGTCGAGCAGGGTTGAGCCCAGATCGATGCCGCCGGCACCGCTGCCGACTACCAGACTCACCAGCAACGGCGTCAGGAAAATCCCCAGCACACTGGACAGGCTTGCGTTGAGAATCGCCGCCGGCACGTTGCCGCCTGCGCTGCCGGTCAGGGCCACGGAAGAGGAGATGGTCGAGGGCAGGGCGCACAGGTAGAAGAAACCGAGCATCAGCAGCGACGGAATGTGCGAACCCAACAGCTTGTCACTCAGCCACCAGATCAGCGGGAACACCGCAAAGGTGAAGCCCTGAACCATCACGTGCAGCTTCCTGTTCTTCAGGCCATGGCTGATCTGCTCGCTGGACAGGTTGACGCCGTGCAGGAAGAACACCAGGAACACGCCGATGTTGATCACGTATTCGGCGTGCATCCCGCCGCCCGTGGCGCCGAAGACCGGAAAGAAATACGACAGCAGCGTGGCGATCAGCATGCCGCACAAGAACCAGTCGGTGGACACGCGTTTGAGGTGTTTGAAGGCATGCATAACGGCCACCGAATACATTTGTAAGAATTGATGACTTAGCCTAACGTTGGCCCTGTCTGCTGTCTTGCGACATAAGGCCAATCAATGCCGAGTAACGGACAACTTTCCCTCGAACGAGCGATTCCGACGCTGAAAGCGTTGCCGCGTCCGCTGTTCGCGAGGGCGGAAAGTCTGAATGCCGGGTCGTGGACGCCGCCTCATCGCCACGACTGGGTGCAGTTTTCCTACGCCATCAGCGGTGTTCTCGGCGTGCACACTGCGGAAGGCAGCTTCTTTGCGCCGCCGCAGTGGGGAATCTGGATTCCGGCGGATCTCGAGCATCAGGTGGTGACCTCGATGCGCGCCGAGATGCGCAGCCTCTACGTGCGCCGTGAGGATTGCGAATGGGCCGACGGTCGTTGCCGGGTGCTGGAAGTCACGCCGCTGGCCCGGGAGCTGATCAAGAGTTTCTGCCTGCTGCCGGTGGAATATCCACAGGGCGACAGCCAGGAAGCACGGCTGGTGAATGTGCTGCTGGATCAGTTGGCGAATCTGCCGGAGGTGGGGTTTTCCCTGCCGTTACCGCGACATGAGCGGTTGCTCGGGTTGTGCAATGAGCTGATCGAAAGCCCGGAGCGCAACGTGATGTTGCCGGAATGGGCGCAGCGGTTGGGGATGTCGCAGAAGACGCTGATGCGCTTGTTCCAGCGCGAGACCGGGTTGAGTTTCCGCGGTTGGCGGCAGCGGATGCGGTTGCTGTCGTCGTTGAGTTTGCTGGAGGAGGGCAACAGCGTGACCAATGCGGCGCTGTCTTGCGGGTATGACTCGACGTCGGCGTTTATTGCGGCGTTCAAGGGGTTGTTTGGGTTTACACCGGGGGAGTTGTTTCGGCAGTGAGATCCAGCCCCTCACCCCAGCCCTCTCCCCACGGGGGAGAGGGGAAAGGGAGCCGATCTTCATGGTTTTCGACAACTGAGTTCGACTCGGTTTCTCAGGTCGATAATTTTCTTAAGAAAACATCAATTAGTCCCCTCGCCCCTCTGGGGAGAGGGTTAGGGTGAGGGGTGGATCTAAAACCACCCCCCATTCTCAAGTCCTGAAGCGGCGAACCAAACCATCCAGTTCATTCGACAACCCGGCCAGGCTCTGCGAATCCAGTCGCGCGGAGTTCGCCAGTTCTGCCACTAATTGCGCATCGCCATGGATCTGGCTGATGTGCCGATTGATGTCTTCCGCCACCTGATGCTGTTCTTCCGCCGCCGTGGCGATCTGCGTGTTCATGTCGCGAATCACGTCCACCGACTCACGAATCAGCCCGAAACTGCTGCGCGCTTCGCCGATGCGGGTCACCGATTGTTGCGACACTTCCAGGCTCGCATGCATCTGCTGAGTCACTTGGCTGGTGCGCTTAGCCAGGTTGCCCAGCAAGCCATCGATTTCGGCTGTGGAGTCGGCCGTGCGTTTGGCCAGCGCCCGGACTTCATCCGCCACCACCGCAAACCCACGACCTTGCTCACCGGCCCGGGCCGCTTCGATGGCTGCGTTCAGTGCCAGCAGGTTGGTCTGTTCGGCAATCGAGCGAATGGTCCCCAGGATCGACTGAATGTCGTTGCTGTCGCGTTCCAGCTGCTGCATCGACTGCGCCGACTGTTCGATTTCCTGGCTCAGGCGATCAACGCTGGTCACGGCCGCATCAATCTGTTGCTGACCTTGGCGCGCCTGGCGCTGGCCACTGTCGGCGGATTCCGCCGCCTGGCTGCAAGAGCGCGCGACTTCGTTGGCGGTGGCGACCATTTCGTGGAACGCCGTGGACACCATGTCCACCGCTTCACGCTGGCGCCCGGCGGCTTCAGCCATGTCGCTGGAAACCTGGGTCGAGCTCTTGGAGGTGGCGAGGATTTTGGTTGCGGCGCCGCCGATGCTTTGGATCAGGTTGCGAATCGCCGTCAGAAACTGGTTGAACCAGTTGGCCAACTGCGCGGTTTCGTCGCTGCCACGGATTTCCAGGTTCTTGGTCAGGTCACCTTCACCTTGGGCGATGCCCTCCAGGCCGCTGGCCACGCTGCGGATCGGCCGCACGATGACACTGGCGAAACTGGCGCCGAGGACGGCGAAGACCACCGCCAGCACGGCGGCGATGATTGCGATCAGCCAGGTCAGTTGGGTCGCGGAGCTCATCACGTCGTTTTGCTTGATCAGGCCGATGAAGGTCCAGCCCAGTTGCTCCGACGGCCAGACGTTGGCCATGTAGCGTTCGCCGTTCAACTCGACTTCCACCAGGCCTTTGCCGGCCTTGGCCAGTTGCGCGTAACCCTCGCCCAGGCTGCTCAAAGCCTTGAAGTTATGTTCCGGTTGCTTCGGATCGACCAAAACGGTGCCGGTGTTCTCCAGCAACATCAGGTAGCCGGTTTCACCGAGCTTGATCTGTTTGACGATTTCGGTGAGTTGCTTGAGCGTCACGTCGATGCTGACCACGCCGCCATTGCTGCCCAATTTGTTGTCGATGGTGCGCACGGTGCTGACGTAAGTTGCATCGTCCTGAGCCCAGTAATAGGCCTCGGTGCGAAACGGCTTGCCCGGTTTGGCCTGGGCCGCCTTGTACCAGGGGCGTTGGCGCGGGTCGTAATTGTTCAGCTTGGCATCGTCCGGCCAGGACACATAACCGCCGGCCGCGGTGCCGAGGATGGCGTAGGCGTAGGACGGATGGCTGTTACCCAGGTCCTGCAGGAGGCTGAAGACTTTTTTGTCCATCTCGCCCTGGGGAATGCTCTCGGCGTTGGCGCTCATGTAGGTCTTGAGGCTGTCGTCGGAGTCCTTGATCAGCGGTTGCTTGGCCAGGTAATCGACGTTCTGGCTGATGCCGTCGAAGAAAAGTTGCATGGCGTTGCTGACCTGACGAATTTCGCGGCCACTGCCGTCGACGAAATCCTCCTTGGCGTCACTGCGCAAGTTCAGCACGACGAGGGTGGCGACCAGCACCACGGGCAGGCAGGCGATAATTGCAAACGCCCAGGTCAACTTCTGTTTGATGTTCATCCGCGCTCCAGATTTTTCTTGTAGGCCCACGCAGTGCAGATGACTCGCGGATTTTGGCAGCCGTAAACGTTGTTGATCAACCCGGATCCTTGAGCGCGCCATCGTTTTTTTGGTCGGAACGATTGTCGGACAAATCACTCTGTCACTGAGGACTTCGGCTGAATGAAGGGGAAATTGAGGCCGGTTGAGAAAAATCCTACGAAGGGTTTGAACTTCGGTGTCAGCTTCTGTCGTAAATGCCCTCACACCCCTTCGTCACCAAGTGGCGCAGGCTCAGCTATGATCTCGGGCGGCCAATGGCGACCGGCTATGATTGACCGATTTATCCGGCACATTGTGTGCATCTCGACGTTCATAGGTCGGCAACCCCTCCCCCGAACGAGTGGATTGCCGTATAACGAATGACTTTCGCGTGTTTGGTAATAAAGGACCCACAATAAAAGCTGATGAAGACTCCAAAACGCATTGAACCCCTGATCGAGGACGGTCTGGTCGACGAGGTGCTGCGCCCACTCATGAGTGGTAAAGAAGCAGCTGTTTATGTGGTGCGCTGCGGTAACGAGTTACGTTGCGCGAAGGTCTACAAGGAGGCGAATAAACGCAGTTTCCGTCAGGCGGCCGAATATCAGGAAGGCCGCAAGGTGCGCAACAGCCGTCAGGCGCGAGCGATGGCCAAAGGCTCGAAATTCGGCAAGAAAGAAACCGAAGACGCCTGGCAGAACGCCGAAGTGGCGGCTTTGTTCCGTTTGGCCGGTGCGGGTGTCCGGGTGCCCAAGCCGTATGACTTCCTCGAAGGCGTACTGCTGATGGAACTGGTGGCCGATGAGTACGGCGATGCCGCGCCGCGTCTGAACGACGTGGTGCTGGAGCCGGACCAGGCGCGCGAATATCACGCGTTCCTGATTTCGCAGATCGTTCTGATGTTGTGTACCGGTCTGGTGCACGGTGACCTGTCCGAGTTCAATGTGCTGTTGACCCCGACGGGCCCGGTGATCATCGACTTGCCGCAAGCGGTTGACGCGGCGGGCAACAACCACGCGTTCAGCATGCTGGAGCGGGACGTGGGCAACATGGCCTCCTACTTTGGCCGGTTTGCGCCAGAGTTGAAAAAGACCAAGTACGCCAAGGAAATGTGGGCACTGTACGAAGCTGGCACCTTGCACCCGGCCAGTATCTTGACCGGCGAGTTCGACGAGCCGGAAGAGTTGGCCGATGTTGGCGGGATCATGCGCGAGATCGAGGCGGCACGCCTGGATGAAGAGCGCAAACAAGCGGTGCGCGCGGCAGATGACGCGCCACCGGGCAAAACCGAAGAACCGCCTCCACCGTGGATGCAGTGATCGGTTAACGAAAAACCCGGCTTCGGCCGGGTTTTTTGCTTCAGCGCCCGGTTCAGGACCGAGTCGTCTGGTTCGCGGGCAAGCCTCGCTCCTACAGGTTTTGTGTCGCCCCGGATTCCATGGTCGACACAAAACCTGTAGGAGCGTGGCTTGCCCGCGATGGGGCCGTCACATTCCAAATCAATCCGCCTGACACTCCGCTTTGGCGATCAGGCGCGAACAGGTTGCGCGCAGCAGCCCGACTCCAGGTTTTTGAGAATCGGGCAGTCGGGACGATGGTCGCCCTGGCAGTGTTCGACCAGGTCCTGCAAGGTGTCGCGCAACTGACCGAGTTCGAGAATTTTCTGGTTCAGTTCATCGATATGCTGGCGGGCCAGGGCCTTTACGTCGGCACTGGCCCGCTGGCGGTCCTGCCAGAGGGTCAGCAGTTTGCCGACCTCTTCCAGTGAAAACCCCAGGTCCCGGGAGCGCTTGATGAACGCCAGCGTGTGCAGGTCGTCGTCGCCATAAACGCGGTAGCCGCTGTCGGTGCGATGGGCGGCCTTGAGCAAGCCGATGGACTCGTAATAACGAATCATCTTCGCGCTCAGGCCGCTATGCCGGGCTGCTTGGCCGATGTTCATCGATTGTCCTCCAGGTCCTTGGGTTTCCAGGTTTTCAACAGTAGCGCATTGCTCACCACGCTGACGCTCGACAACGCCATCGCCGCGCCGGCCAGCACCGGGTTGAGGAAGCCGAACGCGGCCAGCGGAATGCCGATCAGGTTATAGACGAACGCCCAGAACAGGTTTTGCCGGATCTTCGCGTAGGTCTTGCGGCTGATGTCCAGCGCGGCAGGCACCAGCCGTGGATCACCGCGCATCAGGGTGATCCCTGCAGCGTGCATGGCCACGTCGGTGCCACCACCCATGGCGATGCCGATGTCGGCGGCCGCCAGGGCCGGGGCGTCGTTGATGCCATCGCCGACCATAGCCACCACGCCGGTTTTCTTCAGTTCGGCGACCGTAGCGGCTTTGTCTGCCGGCAAGACTTCGGCGTGGACATCGGTAATGCCCAGCGCTTCGGCAACCACCTTGGCGCTGCCACGGTTATCGCCGGTCAGCAGGTGGCTGCTGATGTGGCGTGCGCTGAGCTGTTGCACCGCCTGCAACGCACCGGGTTTGAGCGTGTCACCGAACGCGAACAGGCCCAGTACGGTTGGCTTGGGGCTTTGTTCGATCAGCCAGGAGAGGGTGCGGCCTTCGGTTTCCCAAGCGGTTGCGGAGTCACCCAGTTTCCCTGCGCTCAAACCGCTTTCTTCCAACAGCCTGCGATTACCCAAGGCCAAACGACGACCGTCGAGGGTGCCGGCGATGCCCCGACCGGTCAGCGATTGGCTGTCGCTGACATCGGCCACGGTCAAGCCGCGTTCGGTGCATGCGTCCAGAACGGCCTTGGCCAGCGGGTGTTCACTGCCGCGCTGCAGGGCGCCGGCCATTTGCAGCAGGGCGGCTTCATCACCGTTGATGGCACTCAGATGAGCGATGCGCGGGGTACCCGAGGTCAGCGTGCCGGTCTTGTCGAACACCACGGCGCTGACTTCATGAGCACGTTCCAGTGCTTCGGCGTCCTTGATCAGAATCCCGTAGCGTGCGGCGACGCCGGTGCCGGCCATGATCGCGGTCGGCGTGGCCAACCCGAGTGCGCAAGGGCAGGCGATGACCAGCACGGCGACGGCGTTGATCAACGCGGTTTCCATCGGCGCGCCGTACAACCACCAGCCGATCAACGTCGCCAGCGCGATCAACAGAACGGTCGGCACAAACACCTGGCTGACTTTATCCACCAGCTTCTGGATCGGCGCCTTCGCGGCCTGTGCGTCTTCGACCAGGCGGATGATCCGCGCCAGCACCGTTTCTGCGCCCAAGGCCAAGGTGCGAACCAACAGCCGACCTTCGCCATTGATCGCGCCGCCGGTCACTTTGTCACCGGGTTGCTTGGGCACTGGCAGGCTTTCGCCGCTGATCAGCGCTTCGTCGGCGTGGCTCTGGCCTTCGACCACTTCACCGTCCACCGGGAAGCGTTCGCCGGGCTTGACCATGACCAGGTCATTGAGGCGCAAGGCGCTGATGGCGACGTCCTGCTCGCGGCCGTCGATCACCTGAATGGCGCGCTCCGGGCGCAAGGCTTCGAGGGCGCGGATGGCGCTGGCGGTCTGGCGTTTGGCGCGGCTTTCGAGGTATTTGCCCAGCAACACCAAGGCGATCACCACCGCCGAGGCTTCGAAATACAAGTGCGGCATGCTCCCGGCCGCGGTGGCCCATTCATAAAGACTCAAGCCATAGCCGGCGCTGGTGCCCAGAGCGACCAGCAAATCCATGTTGCCGGCCCCGGCGCGCACGGCTTTCCAGGCGGCGACATAAAAACGTGCGCCAAAAATGAACTGCACCGGCGTGGCCAACGCGAATTGCACCCAGGCCGGAAGCATCCAGTGCACGCCAAACGGTTGCAGCAGCATCGGCAACACCAGCGGCAAGGAGAGAGCGATCGCCATGATCAGCGCCCAACGCTCGCGGTGCAGACGCTGCTGTTGCTGATCGGTTTGCGGGTGTTCGACTTCCCAGACGCTGGCGCCGTAACCGGCCTTGGTCACCGCGGCGATCAGGGTTTGCGGATCGATGTGTCCGAGCAGTTCGAGGTGGGCACGTTCGTTGGCGAGGTTGACGCTGACGCTTTTCACCCCAGGCACTTTGGCCAGCGCCCGTTCGACACGGCCGACGCAGGAGGCGCAGGTCATGCCGTCGATGCTCAATTCCAGACTTTGCTGCGGCACGCTGTAACCGGCCTGCTGCACTGCATCCATCAACGCCGGCAGGCTGTCGCTGGGCGCCTGGACCCGGGCCTGCTCGGTGGCGAGGTTGACGCTGACGGCAGAGGCGCCGATGACTTTGCTCAAGGCACGCTCGACACGCCCGGCGCAACTGGCGCAGGTCATGCCGGCAATCGGCAGATCGAACGTAATGGATTCGGACATCGGTCGCGCTCCCTGTAGAAGATGCCTACAGGATCAACCTTGCCATGCGGGCAAGGTCAAGCGCCAGTCTACAAATCGCCGCAGACCCAATGTGGGGGCGGGCTTTTGTGGTGAGGGGATTTATCCCCGTTGGGTGGCGAAGCCGCCCAAAAACCTGCGACCTCGCCGTATCAGTTACACCGAGTGCACTGGTTTACGACTGCTTCGCAGTCGAACGGGGATAAATCCCCTCACCACAAAAGCTCGCTCCCGCAGGGATTGGCGTCAGTAGTCGAGAGCGGTGGATTTCAGGTACATCCCTTCCTGCGTCATCGCAATCCGGTACTTCAGCACATCCCCGGCCTTGAGCGTGATGTTCTGCGAGCCCGGGGCGAGCATGCCCGGGTTGCAACCCGGTGCCTGGCCCGGCAACAGTTTGAGGCGCAGGGACACATTGCCCGGCGGCAGGTTGAACGAGGTGCTTTGCTCCTGGAACAGCCGCGCCGACAGTTGGTCCTGGATGTACACGCCGATCTCGCAGGAGGTCGCGACTTCCAGGCGCTCGCGGGAAATGATCAGTACGCCATAGTCCTCCCCGGCGGCTTGAACCGAAGGTGTCGCGGCAAATAGGCTGAGGAAGCCAAACAGGCTGAGAGCTGACCAGCGCATGGCTGAATCTCCTGAAGTCGAGTCATTGATGCACGCAGCTTGGCCGAGCGCGCCGCCGATTGCCAGCCCGGCAGATTTCTGCAGAACTTGACCTTGCCATGGTGGCAAGCTCGAGACTGATCGCAACCTCATCAAAGGAGCCACACCATGCAAGTGTTCAACGTTCAAGGCATGTCCTGCGGTCACTGCGTCAAAGCCATTACCCAGGCGCTGCAAGCCAAGGATCCTGCGGCCAGCGTGCGGATCGATCTGGCGACAAAAGAAGTCGGTGTTGAAAGCGCGCTGACGACCGAGCAAGTGATTGCTGCGATCACCGAAGAAGGCTACGACGCCAAACTCGCCTGAATGATGGATGCAGTTCCCTGTGGGAGCGGGTTTTTGTGGTGAGGGGATTTATCCCCGTTCGACTGCGAAGCAGTCGTAAAACCAGTGCACTCGGTGTAACTGATGCTCCGAGGTTGCAAGTATTGCGGGTGGCTTCGCCACCCAACGGGGATAAATCCCCTCACCACAAAAGCTTTCTCCCACACAGGTTCTCTCCACACTGGGTTGCTCCCAGAGGTTTTGTATCTCCAGTGATATTTAATAGTTAGCGAGCTATCGGAATGTTCAAGGCGTCCATGCGCGGCTAGACTGTCGGGCTGCCGACTTACGCCCAACTGGATGCCTGATGAACTTCCGTACCATTTTGATTCTTGGCGCCCTCAGCGCTTTCGGTCCTTTGGCGATCGATTTCTACCTGCCGGCGTTCCCGGCGATGGCACTCGCGTTCGGCACTGACGAAAAACACGTGCAGCTGACACTCGCCGCGTATTTCCTGGGCCTGTCCCTCGGTCAACTGGCGTACGGCCCGGTGGCGGATCGCTTCGGGCGGCGGATTCCGTTGTTGACGGGCGTCGGGTTGTTCACCGCCGCCTCCCTGGCCTGCGCGTTTGCGCCGAACCTGGAATGGCTGATCGGTGCGCGATTCATTCAGGCCCTCGGTGGTTGCGCCGGGATGGTGATCGCCCGTGCGGTGGTCAGTGACAAATGCGATGCGGTGGGTTCGGCGAAAGTCTTTTCGCAACTGATGCTGGTCATGGGCCTGGCACCGATTCTCGCGCCCATGCTGGGTGGACTGCTGGTCAACACCACGGGCTGGCAGTCGATCTTCCTGGTGCTGACCGGGTTCAGTGCCCTGGCGGGGCTGGCTGTGGCGATCGGCTTGCCGGAAAGTCTGCCGGCCCACGTGCCGCGTCAACCGTTGTCGGGGGCGTTGCGTCAGTACGGTCGGCTGTTGGCGGATCCGGTTTACCTCGGCCACGCCTTGACCGGCGGTATCGCCATTGCCGGGATGTTTGCCTACATCGCCGGTTCACCGTTCGTCTTCATCAAACTCTACGGCGTACCCGCCGAGCATTTCGGCTGGCTGTTCGGGACCAACGCGGCGGGGTTCATTCTGGTGGCGCAGGTCAACGCGCGACTGCTGGCCAAGCGTGGCCCGGCGTTCCTGCTGGTACGTACCGTGTGGATCTACCTGGGTGCCGGCCTGACGCTGCTCGCCGTCAGTACGTTGCACACCGAACAGTTATGGCCGCTGCTGATTCCGTTGTTCATCTGCATCGCCAGCCTCGGTTGCATCCTGCCCAACGCCTCGGCCTGCGCCATGAACGGGCAGGGCGCCCGCGCCGGCAGTGCGTCGGCGATGCTCGGTTGCCTGCAATTCAGTGTTGCCGCCGCAGCGGCAGCGTTGGTCGGTGTGTTACACGATGGCAGCGCCGTGCCGATGGCAATAGTCATCAGCCTGTGCGGGATTCTGGTGGTGAGCGCGGCGATGCTCACCCGGCGTCTGCAAAATGCCCGGGCATTGGCGCAAGCCCAGGTCTGAGGACGGACTCAGCCAGCGGCGCGCTGCTGGCGGTCGGGAATTTGATGAGGCGCGAGCAATCGCGCTTCAAGGGTTCTGGTGAAGGCGAGTGCTTCAGCTTCGCTGCGGAACGTTACCGCATGTTGGTCCAGACGGACCTGCCACTGGGATTTAGCCACTTCTTTTATCAGGATCTTCATTGCTGAACTCTCCTCTCTTAAAAGATGTTACGTAAAAGAATGCATCGCAGAGGTTTCGATTGTAGACCCGAATACGATCGCAATTGTGACAAGGATCAACTCTCAGACTGACGGTGTCGTCCAGAGGGACGACACCTGTTTCAGCTTGTTTCAGAACCCTTCGAGCACAATCTTGCCCTTGGACTTACCGCTCTCCAGCAGCTCGTGGGCACGACGCAGGTTGGCCGCGTTGATGGTCCCGAAGTGCTCGCCGACCGTGGTCTTCAACGTCCCGGCGTCGATCAGCCCGGCCACGCGGTTGAGCAGTTTGTGCTGCTCGATCATGTCCGCCGTTTCGAACAGCGAGCGGGTGTACATGAACTCCCAGTGCAGCGACAGGCTCTTGCGCTTGAGCTTGGTCACGTCCAGCGCTTTGGGATCATCGATCAACGCCAGTTTGCCTTGCGGGGCCAACGCCTCGACCAGTTGATCCAGGTGATGATCGGTCTGGGTCAGGCTGGCGACGTGGGTCACCTGGTTCACACCGGCGCGTTTGAGTTCTTCGCTCAACGGCTGGCTGTGATCGATCACCAGATCGGCGCCCAACTCGCGCACCCAGCTCTGGGTTTGCGGGCGGGAAGCAGTGCCGATGACGTTAAGCCCGGTGAGCTGGCTGGCCAGTTGCGTGAGGATCGACCCCACACCGCCCGCCGCGCCGACGATCAGCAGGCTCTGGCCTTCATCGGTTTTACCTTCGCGCACTTGCAGGCGTTCGAAGAGCAATTCCCAGGCCGTGATGGCGGTCAGCGGCAGCGCGGCGGCTTCGGCGAAACCGAGGGTTTTCGGCATATGGCCGACGATGCGTTCGTCCACCACGTGCAATTCGCTATTGCCCCCCGCTCGGGCGATGGAGCCGGCGTAAAACACCTTGTCGCCCGCCTTGAACAGCGTGACTTCGCTGCCGACGGCCTTGACCACACCGGCCACATCCCAACCCAGCACTTTCGCCGCGCCACCTTCGGGCTGGACGTTCTGGCGGACCTTGGTGTCGACCGGGTTCACCGAGATAGCTTTGACTTCCACCAGCAGGTCGCGCGGACCGGCCACCGGTTCTGGCAGTTCGATGTCTTGCAGGGAATTGGCGTCGCTGATCGGTAAAGAGGCGTAGTAGGCGATGGCTTTCATGTAGGGCTCCTGAACAGTAATCGAAGAAGGGATCAAGCCACGGTGCGCAGGCGCTTGAGTTCGAAGTGTTCGAGAAAGTCGCCGGCCTTGGCGCGGAAGTTCTGGACATGGGCGCTGGCGTCATGGGCTTGCAGGGCTTCGTCGCTGCTCCAGTGCTCGATCATGTAGAAAGCCAGCGGATTGGCCAGGTCCTGGTGCAGGTCGTATTGGCCGCAACCGGCCTCGGCGCGGGTCGGTTCCACCAGCGCACGCAGGTGCTGTTCGAGGTTGTCTTGCTGGCCGGGTTTGGCAATGAGGGTGGCAATGGCGGTGAAAGGCTGGGACATGGGTGACTCCGCAAATGGGGTGATTTCGATGGGACAGATGATTGGCTATTTCTCAACAAGATAAAACCCGCTAAAAGAGCAGTCTCTTTCAATATTTTTTTGATAATCGGGGCTGGAAATGCTGCGTTTCGATGACTTGCAGTTGTTTGTCCGGGCTGCCGACCTCGGGAGTTTGTCGGCCGCAGCTCGGGTGATGGACATGTCGGCGGCGGTGGCCAGTGCGGCATTGAAGCGCATCGAACAGCAACTCGGCGCGCGTTTGCTGGCGCGTTCCACCCGCAGTTTGCGCCTGACCGCCGAAGGTGAGGGCTTCCTGGAATATGCCCGGGCCGCCCTGAGCAACCTCGATGAAGGCCGTCGTTTGTTGGCCAGCGGTCAGGACCAGGTCAGCGGGATTTTGCAGTTGTCGGCGCCGTCGGACTTTGGCCGCAACCTGTTGCTGCCATGGCTCGACGAGTTCCAGCGCGAACACCCCAAACTGACCGTGCGCCTTTTGCTGGGCGACCGCATCGCCGACCTGTTCCGCCAACCGGTGGACATTGCCCTGCGTTATGGGGAGCCGGAAGACTCAAGCCTGGTGGCACTGCCCATCGCTCCGCAAAACCGCCGTGTGCTCTGCGCCGCACCGAGTTATCTGGCCAGGCATGGCGAGCCGCGGCATCTGGAGCAACTGGCGCAGCACAATTGCCTGTTGTTCATGCTCGGCAGCCGGGTCCATGACCACTGGAGTTTCCACGACGGCAAACGCGAAGTCGGCCTGACCGTCAGCGGTGATCGCTTCAGTGACGATGCCGATGTCGTACGGCTGTGGGCAGTGGCAGGGGCGGGGATTGCTTACAAGTCCTGGCTCGATGTCGCCGCCGATGTACTCGCCGGCCGATTGAAAGTGCTGATGCCGGAGCTGCTGTGTGAGCGCGCACCGCTGAATTTGCTGTGCGCCCATCGCGCACAATTGAGTAAGCCGGTGAACCTTTTGCGGGAAATGCTTGCCAGCCGATGCGCTCATTTGGGCAGCCAATTTCCGACGATATCGGGCATGGATCATTAGTCGCAGGCAAATAGCGAAATTTCTGTCAGGAAGTATCACCACCCACGCTTTCCCAAGGGCAGGAACCGGCGGTTAACCCGCTTATACTAGCGCCCGCCTCATGTGCGCACCGTCGATCTTGCGATGGCGAGTCCGCGTTCCAGTCGGCCCGGCCACTCGGCCAGGCACCCGACCTTCGCAATACCTGCGAAGCAAAGGCACAGGTGTGTGGGTGGCTTTGCCCGGCTTATGGCGGTTTCCGCGTCTTGGCCGACGACACATTACTGGTCAAGATGTCTCTGAGCAGCAGACGAAACGATTCAACAGGGAGTGAATACATGGAACATGCACCTTGCATCAGCCAGATCGCCACGTTGCTGGCTGACCCCAAGCGCAGCGCAATGATGTGGGCCTTGATGGACGGCTCGGCGCGGCAGACCGAAGAGCTGGCTCTATTGGCCGGCCTGTCACCGTCTTCGGCCAGTGCACACCTGGGACGTTTGTCCGCCGGAGGTCTGTTGAAAGTCGAGATCCGTGGGCGCAAACGCTTTTTCCGCCTGGCCGCGCCTGAAGTCGGCGCGGCAATCGAAGCACTGGCCAGCGCGACGCTGGCCAGTGCCCCGCAGCCAATCCCGGACGTTTTCAAACGCACCAGCCCCATCGCCAAACCTCAGGCGGCCCCATCGTCGTTGTTGCGGGCCCGACTGTGTGATGACCATTTGGGAGGCACCCTGGCGGCCGATCTTTACCAGCGGTTGCTAGATGCCGGCTGGATCGAGCAGTTCGAGCAGCGGGTCATGATCACCCACAAGGGTTCGACGCAACTGGCCTCGCGGGGCGTGTATATCCAGGCCCTGGCCCATCGCAACAGCAAAGTCGCCTGCGCGTGTCCCGACTGGAGCGAAAGACGCCCGCACATGGGCGGGTCTTTGGGCGCTGCGTTGTTGCAGCTGTTCATGCAATCCGGCTGGCTTAGCCTGCCCAACGATTCGCGAGCCTTGCAGATCACGGCCGCGGGGCAACGGGAAATTCATCGTTTCGCCAAGGAAACCGAGCTGGAAATGGCGCTTTAGCGCTGTTTGACGGACCGAACCGGTAGCGGGCTGAATACAGAACCTGCGGGAGCGGGCCCTTTGTGGCGAGGGGATTTATCCCCGTTCGGCTGCGAAGCAGTCGCAAAACCAGAGCATGCGGTGTATCTGATACTCCGATATTGCAGGTTTGGGGCCGCTGCGCGACCCAGCGGGGATAAATCCCCTCACCACAAGGCCCGCTCCCACAAAGGGTTATGCAGTGTTGCTTACGGTTTTACCAACCGCGCATCCAGGCTGTTCTGCGCCAAACGCTTGGCCTGATCCTGAGTCATGCCCAGATCGGTATAGAGCGCATGGAAGTTCTCGGTCACATACCCGCCAAAGTACGCCGGGTCATCCGAGTTCACGGTCACTTTCACACCACGCTCAAGCATGTCGAGGATGTTGTGCTGGGACATGTGATCGAACACGCAGAGCTTGGTGTTGGACAACGGGCACACGGTCAGCGGGATCTGCTCGTCGATGATCCGCTGCATCAAGCGCTCGTCTTCGATGGCGCGTACGCCATGGTCGATGCGCTGGATTTTCAGCAGGTCGAGGGCTTCCCAGATGTACTCGGGGGGGCCTTCTTCACCGGCGTGGGCGACGGTCAGGAAGCCTTCGTGACGGGCACGATCAAACACGCGCTGGAACTTGCTCGGCGGGTGGCCCATCTCCGAACTGTCCAGGCCGACGGCCACAAACGCCTCGCGGAACGGCAGCGCCTGGTCGAGGGTTTTCTGGGCTTCGTCTTCGCTCAAGTGACGCAGGAAGCTCAGGATCAAGCCGCTGGTGATGCCCAGTTGCTGCTCGCCATCCTTGAGCGCCGCCGCGATACCGTTGAGGACCACCTCGAACGGGATGCCGCGATCGGTGTGGGTCTGCGGGTCGAAGAACGGTTCGGTGTGAATCACGTTCTGCGCCTTGCAACGCAACAGGTAGGCCCAGGTCAGGTCGTAGAAATCCTGCGAGGTGCGCAACACGTCGGCGCCCTGGTAATACAGGTCGAGAAACTCTTGCAGGTTGTTGAAGGCGTACGCCTTGCGCAGGGTGTCGACATCGCTCCACGGCAGGGCGATCTTGTTGCGTTCGGCCAGGGCGAACAGCAACTCAGGCTCCAGCGAACCCTCCAGGTGCAAGTGCAGTTCTGCCTTGGGCAGGGCGTTCAGCCAGTCGTACATAGTCTTTTCTCATCAGGTGCAGATGGCGAGCATTCTACAGATGCCCGTGGAAACAATTAGCAAAACCTGACCAGGCGGTTCATCACACGGCGGCCTGTTCCCTTCGATAGGCGTAAGTGTCGGCGAATCGCGAGAGCAGGAATTCGGCGCAGGTGGTGGCCGGGTACTTCGCCGGGTGCGATGCGTCCTGGCAACCGGGCAGGCATTCAATCGGCGTGTCCGGGTGCGGTTCGGCGAAGAACGGCATCGAGTAACGATCGACGCCCAGCGGGCTGATCACCCGGTGCGGCGTCGACAGGTAACGGTCATTGCTCCAGCGCGCCATCATGTCGCCGAGGTTGACCACGAAGGTTCCTTCTATCGGCGGCGCGTCGATCCATTCGCCTTTGACGTTGCGCACTTGCAGGCCACCGGCGGCGTCCTGGTACAGCAGGGTGATGCAGCCGTAGTCGGTGTGGGCGCCGGCGCCTTGCTGCTTTTCGGAGCTGGCGGTGTGGCGCGGCGGGTAGTGGATCATCCGCAGGACGCTAACTGGCTCATTGAAGCGTTTGTCGAAAAAATCGTGCTCAATGTTCAACGCCATGGTCATGGCACGCAGCAGGGTTTGAGCCAAGGCCTGCATGTCGACGTAGTGTTGTTCCATCAGCGCTTCCCATCCCGGGATTGCTGGATGACGGTTGGGGCCGCGCAACGGTTTTTCCGCCAGCACCTCAGGATGGTCGGCCGGCAGGTGCAGGCCCATGTCGAAGGTTTCTTTCAGGTCGCTGGGTTTGCTCGGGTCGAGTTGCTCGGTGGCGATGGCGCCGTAGCCGCGGTGATGGCGGGTCTGGGTGATGTCGATCTTGAGCTTTTCGGCGGTGGGCAGGGTGAAGAAACGTTGGGCGTGCTCGAGCACGGCGTTGATGCGCGATGCGGAGATTGGGTGACCCTTGATGTAGAAAAAGCCCCATTCGCGGCAGGCTTGGTCGATCTCTCCGGCAACGGATTTCCAAGTGTGCTGGTCTTCGCTGTAAAGCGGGGTGATGTCGATGATGGGAAGGCTGTTCATGCGCAGTCCTTAAAAACGCTGAAGATCCATTGTGGGAGCGAGCCTGCTCGCGATGAGGCCGGAACATTCAGCATCTATGTTGAATGTCAGTACGCTATCGCGAGCAGGCTCGCACCCACAGGGTTTTATGTTCGGCGCGGGATTCACTTGGGGATGTCGGCCTTCATTCCTTCAACGTAGTAGTTCATCGACGCCAGTTCCGCATTGCTCGCCGTCGCGCCCGCCGGGATTTTCTCGGTGCCGGCCTGATCCTTGATCGGCCCGGTGAACGGGTGGAAGGCGCCGCTCTTGATGTCCGCAATGATCTGCTCGGCCTCGGTCTTCACCGCCGCTGGCACCAGATCGCTGATCGGCAATTCAACCGTGCCTTCCTTCAAACCACCCCAGTAATCCTGCGACTTCCACGCGTGATCGAGCACGCTTTGGGTCGCTTGAATGTAATGCGGGCCCCAGTCGTTGACGATCGACGTCAACACCGCTTTCGGCCCGAAGTGCGCCATGTCCGAAGCGTAGCCCACGGCGTACACACCGCGACGTTCGGCGGCCTGGATCGGCGCCGGGCTGTCGGTGTGCTGGAACACCACGTCCACACCCTGGTCGATCAGCGCATTGGCGGCGTCGGCTTCCTTGCCCGGATCGAACCAGGAGTTGACCCACACCACCTTGATCTCGGTGCCGGGGTTGTACTTGTTCAGGGCCAGTTGAATGGCGTTGATGTCGCGGATCACTTCCGGGATCGGGAAGGACGCGACGTAACCGATCTTTTTGGTCTTGGTCATCTTCGCCGCGAGGAAACCGCCAACGTAGCGACCTTCATAGGTGCGCGCCAGGTAAGTGCCGAGGTTCTTGTCCTGCTTGTAGCCGGTGGCGTGTTCGAAGGTCACCTTGGGAAATTGTTTGGCGACTTTCAGGGTCGGGTTCATGTAGCCGAAAGACGTGGTGAAAATCAGGTCGTAGTTGTCCTTGGCCATGTTGCGGATCACCCGCTCGGCATCCGCACCTTCGGCGACGTTCTCCACATAGTTGGTGGTGATCTGATTGCCGAACTTCTCGGCCAGCGCCTTGCGCCCCTGTTCATGCTGATACGTCCAGCCGTGGTCACCGATCGGACCGATGTAGACGAAGCCGACTTTCAGCGGGTCGGCGGCACTGGCGGTCAGGCTCGCGCTCAGACCGATGGCCGCGGCGACGGCGCAAAGCAGCTTCTTCAACGGACGTTTGTGCATGAATTCGAACTCCATGTTGTTGTGAGGTTGGCAGGGGCAATGCAAATTGCTGACCAACAGGACAACAAAAGATCCGAAACCGTGTCGCGCCCTTCGCGGGCAAGCCCGCTCCCACAGGATTTGCGCAAAACCTGTGGGAGCGGGCTTGCCCGCGAGGAGGCCCGCAAGGCCAATAAAGTGCACATGCCAAACCTGCTGCCATCCACTGGTGCGCTAAGGTGTAACGAAACGTTAGCGCCGCCCCGCAGTCAGTAGCTCATCACTCTGTTCGCTCCACTCGGCAAAAAAGGCTCGCGATGCTCTCACTCCTCAAGCAAGAAAAGTTTCTGCTGCTGGCCGTCATTGCCGCCGTCGTTGCTTATCCGATGGAACACTGGATGCTGCACAGCGGCCAGCCCATCGCGCTGACCGCCGGGCTGGTGTTGATTGCGTTCATCGTTGCTGCGTCCATGCGCGTCGCCCATCACGCTGAACTGCTCGCCGAAAAAGTCGGTGACCCTTACGGCACGATGATCCTGACCCTGGCCGCCGTGCTGGTCGAAGTGGTGATCCTGGCGATCATGATGAGCAACGAGGCCTCGCCCACATTGGTGCGCGACACGATATATTCGGCGGTGATGCTCGACATCAACGGCATCCTCGGCCTGGCTGCGTTGATGGGCGGGATCAAGCACGGTGAACAGTCTTACAACGATGACTCGGCCCGCAGTTACAGCGTGATGATCCTCACCGCCATGGGCGTTTCCATGGTGGTGCCGGAGTTCATTCCCGAGGCCAACTGGAAGCTGTATTCGGCGTTCACGATTGGCGCGATGGTCGTGCTCTACACCTTGTTCCTGCGTATGCAGGTCGGGCCGCACAGTTACTTCTTCAGCTACAGCTACCCGGAAAAACGCCGCAAGAAAGTCCCGGAGGAAGAATCTGAACCGGTCAATCTGGCGCTGAGTATCGGTACGTTGGTGTTTGGCGTGGTGGTGATCGGCGCACTGGCCGAAGTGATGTCCAAGACCCTCGATCTGGGGCTGGAAGGCACGGGCGCACCGCCGGTGATTACGGCGATCCTGGTGGCGGCCATTTCCGCCGCGCCGGAGATTCTGACCGCGTTGCGCGCGGCCCTGGCCAACCGCATGCAGTCGGTGGTCAACATCGCCATGGGCGCGTCACTGTCGACGGTGATCCTGACGGTGCCGGTGATGGAAGCGATGGCGCTCTACACGGGCCAGCCATTCCAGATGGCGATGACCCCGGTGCAAACGGTGATGATCTTCCTCACCCTGATCGTCAGCGCGATCAACCTCAACGACGGCGAAACCAATGCCATCGAAGGCATGACCCATTTTGTGTTGTTTGCGACGTTCATCATGTTGTCGCTGCTGGGCCTCTAAGACCCCCACAAAACATTGTGGGAGCGGGCTTGCCCGCGATGAGGCCGTCACATTCAACACATTTGTTGGCTGACAGGCCGCCATCGCGGGCAAGCCCGCTCCCACAGGGTTGGTGGTGTGTCAGGTGCCGGCGATCAGTTGTCGAGCCGCCTGGCTGTGATCAGCGATCAATCCTTTGAGATCCAGCCCCTCAACCTGCCCATCAATCACTCGCCACTTGCCGCCAATCATCACCCGATCCGCCCGGTCTGCCCCACACAGCAGCAACGCCGACACCGGATCATGACTGCCGGAGAAGCGCAGCTCATCCAGCTTGAACAGCGCCAGGTCCGCCTGCTTGCCCACCGCCAGCTCACCGATATCGGTCCGCCCCAACAAGCTGGCCGAGCCCTTGGTCGCCCAACCCAGCACCAGCTCCGGCGTGATCTTTTCAGCGCCATAACGCAGCCGCTGAATGTAAAGCGCCTGACGGGTTTCGAGCATCATGTTCGACGCATCGTTGGACGCCGATCCATCCACGCCCAGACCCAGCAACGCACCTGCAGCCGTCAGGTCCAGCGTCGGGCAAATGCCGGAAGCCAGGCGCATGTTCGAACTCGGGCAATGGCAGATCCCGGTGCCTGCAGCGCCGAGGCGGGCGATTTCATCCGGGTTGAAGTGGATGCCATGGGCCAGCCAGGTACGTGGGCCGAGCCAGCCGACGCTGTCCAGATAATCCACGGTGCGCAGGCCAAAGCGTTGCAGGCAGAAGTCTTCTTCGTCGAGGGTTTCGGCCAGATGTGTGTGCAGGCGCACGTCGAGTTTGTTGGCCAGTTCGGCGCTGGCGGACATGATTTGCGGCGTCACCGAAAACGGCGAGCACGGCGCCAGGGCGATCTGGATTTGCGCACCGTCGCCACGCTCATGGTATTCGGCAATCAAGCGTTGGCTGTCAGCGAGGATCACTTCGCCTTCCTGGACGGTCTGCTGCGGCGGCAGGCCGCCGTCCTTTTCGCCAAGGCTCATGGAGCCGCGGGTCAGCATGGCGCGCATGCCCAGTTCGCGGACACTCTCGACTTGCACATCGATCGCATTTTCCAGGCCTTCCGGAAACAGGTAATGGTGATCGGCGGCGGTGGTGCAGCCGGACAGCAGCAATTCAGCCAGCGCGACTTTGGTGGCGAGGGCGAGTTTTTCAGGGGTGAGGCGTGCCCAGACCGGGTAGAGGGTCTTCAGCCACGGGAACAACGGCTGATTGACCACCGGCGCCCAGGCGCGGGTCAGGGTTTGATAGAAGTGGTGATGGGTGTTGATCAGCCCCGGCAGAATCACATGCTCGCGGGCATCGAAGACGTGTCCACAGGGCGCGGACGGTTGCTGACCAGCGGCAAGCACTTCGACGATCACACCGTCTTGCACTACCAGGCCGCCACGGGCATCGAGGCTGTTGGCAGTGAAAATGGCGAGGGGATTTTTTAACCAGGTACGGGTCGCAGGCATGTTGGCCGGCTCCTCTGAAAGTGGGGTTCAGGTTAGCCAGCTCAGTGATTACCCTGTCTGCTGATCCAGGGTCGCCGCGGGGGCGAGGTGCGGAGTTTCGAACAAAACCGCCTGGCGGGCAAGCCCGGCCCGACAGAACAACCCCGATCCCTGTGGGAGCTGGCTTGCCTGCGATAGCATCGCCTCGGTATCACTGACAGTCCGAGGTGTCTGCATCGCGGGCAAGCCCGGCTCCCACAGGTTTTGTGTTTGTTACCAGGGAATGGTTTCGCCTCTGTAGTTCACGAAGTGATGCCCACCCTTGCCGACATAAGCATTCACCTGATCAACCAACCCGCGTGTACTGGTTTCCACATCGATATCGGCGCCTTCACCGCCCATGTCGGTCTTCACCCAACCCGGATGCAACGACAACACGGTGAGCTTCTGATCGCCCAACTGAGTGACGAAACTGTTGGTCATCGAGTTCAACGCAGCCTTGCTCGCCTTGTACAACGCCAGCTCCGGCGCGTCCGGCATGGTCACGCTACCGAGTACCGAACTCATGAACGCCAGCACGCCGGTATCCGGACGAATCTGCCCGGCAAAACGCTGCGCCAGGTTGATCGGCGCCACGGCGTTGGTGAAGAACAATTGACCGACCTCGGCCAACGTCGCACCGCCCGGCGTCTGCACCTCCGGCCCCTTGACCCCGGCATTCACGAACAGCAAATCAAACACTTCGCCCTTTAGCTGTTGGCTCAAGGCGATGACGGCCTGCTGATCGTCCATGTCGAGTTTCTCGATCCGCACCTTGCCCAACGCTTGCAGCGGCTCGGCGTTCTGCGGGTTGCGCACGGTGGCGGTGACTTGCCAGCCGTCGGCCAACAGGGTTTTCACCAGGCCGAGGCCCAGGCCCCGAGAGGCGCCGATGATGAGTGCGGTTTTTGCCTTGGACATGAGTGGCTTCCTTAATAAATGAGGATCATGGACTCAGTGGACAGCGTTGCCCGAGCCGTTGTTGCAATTCGTGGTGCAATGCACCGAGTTCGTCCATACGGGTTTCAATCAACTTGAGTTTGTCTTGCAGCAATTGCGTGACGGCGCTGTCAGGATCCGGCGATTGCCAGATGGTGGCGACGCTGTTGCCGATCTCGCCGAGGGTAAAGCCCAACCGCTGAGCCGTCTTGATGTACAGCACCAGTTGCACCATGTCTGGCGGATAGTCGCGGTAGCCGTTGGCACTGCGTTGCGCCGCGATCAATCCGCGCTGCTCGTAGAAGCGCAGCGTGTCGCGGCTGACGGCGCTGGCCTGGGCTAATTCACCGATGCGCATCATGACGTCTCGAGAGGGGCTTGACCCTGGAGCATACTCCAGGCTTTAGCCTTGTTGCTCCCTGAATTTATGGAGCAAGGCTGATGTGGACTTCAACGCAATATCGCCGGTTGGTGCGCGGTAGCGCCTGGTATGACTTGATCGTGACGGCGGCGTTTATCACGCCATGGAGTTTTGCCGCGTTGCACGGAGTGTTGATGAGCGTGAACCAGGCGTTCGATCTGCCTGGGGAGCTGCCGCCGTTCGAGCCGATGCACATGTTGATGGCGAATTTGCTGGGGTCGATTGTGTGCGTGTGGGCGGTGCTGCGGATTCGTGATCCGCAGCAGGTGTTTGGGCGGTATGACGCAGTCGGCAGATTCCTGTTTTCTACGTGGCAGCTTTATGCCTTGCTGCATGGTGCCAGTTCATTGTTGGTGATTTTCCTGGTCTTTGAACTTGGGTGGGGCGTGGTTCAGGTGTTGCCTGTTCGGACGCCTTCGCGGGCAAGCCCGCTCCCACAGTGACCGGGTTGCCTGCAGAATGATTGGCCGACACAGAATCCTGTGGGAGTGGGCTTGCCCGCGAGGGGCCAGTCCAGGCGACCACTAATGCCCAGCCCGCCACGGCTGCCCCAACGACACCGGCGCATACAACCGCGTGCGCACCGCATCCCGCGACAACAGCACCAACACCACAATCGTCGCGACATACGGCAGCATCGCCAGCAGACTCGACGGAATCGCCAGCCCCAATCCCTGCGCCACCAGGTGCAGGATGCTGGCGAGCCCGAACAGGTACGCCCCGAGCAACAATCGCCACACCCGCCAACTGGCAAACACCACCAGCGCCAAGGCAATCCAGCCACGCCCGGCGCTCATGTTTTCTGCCCACATCGGCGTATAGGCCAGCGACAAATACGCGCCCGCCAAACCCGCCATCGCGCCGCCAAACAGCACCGCCAAGGTGCGCACGCCCAACACCGGCAAACCCATGGCGCTGGCCGCCTCCGGGCTTTCCCCGACGGCCTGAATGATCAGCCCGACCCGACTTTTCAGGATCACCCACGCCACCAGCGCAAACAACGCGAACGACAGATACACCAGCAAATCCTGCGCAAACAGCATCCGCCCGATCAGCGGAATCTCACTCAACCAGGGAATCGCCACCGGCTCGAAACCCGCCAGCGGTTTACCGACCCATGCCGCGCCGACAAACGTCGACAGGCCCACACCAAAAATCGTCAACGCCAATCCGGTGGCCACCTGATTGGCGTTGAACACCAGTGCCACCAAGGCAAACAACGACGACAACAGCATTCCGGCAAGCATCGCCAGCAATACGCCGAGCCACAGGTTGCCGCTGTTCAGTGCGACGATAAAACCGATCACCGCGCCAAACAGCATCATGCCTTCCTGACCCAGATTCAGGACGCCGCTTTTCTCACAGATTAATTCACCGAGAGCCACCAACAGCAACGGCGTGCCGCAACGGACCATGGCGTAGAAAATGTTACTCAGCAGATCGATATCCATCACAGCGCTCCTGCGTGTACGGCGGTGGCTTGCGCGCGGCGAGTCCAGCGCAGGTTCAAACGTGGCCGGTAGAGAATCAGTACGTCACTGGCCAGCAGGAAAAACAGCATCATTCCCTGGAACAATTGCGTGATCGCTTGCGGCAAGTTCATGCTCATCTGCGCGCTCTCGCCGCCGATGTACAGCAACGCCATCAACAGGCTGGAAAACAGAATGCCGATGGGGTTGAGTCGCCCGAGAAACGCCACCGTGATCGCGGCATAGCCATAACCCGGCGAGACTTGCGGCACCAGTTGGCCGATCGGCCCGGTGACTTCACACACCCCGGCCAGCCCCGCCAATCCGCCGCTGATCAGCAGCGCCAGCCAGATCAGCCGCTTCTCGCGAAACCCGACAAAACCTGCCGCGCGCTTGTCGAGTCCGAGCACTTTGATCTGGAAGCCGACAAAGCTTTTCTGCAACAGAACCCAGACCGCTACCAACGCCAGCAGAGCGAAATACACCCCGGCGTGAACCCGGCCGCCCTCCATCAGAAGCGGCAAGCGGCTGGCATCGCCGAACATCGCAGACTCCGGAAAGTTGAACCCGGCCGGGTCCTTCAGCGGCCCATGCACGCAGAACAGCAGCAGGTTCAGCGCGATGTAATTGAGCATGATGCTGGTAAGGATTTCGTTGGCATTGAAACGCGTGCGCAACCACGCCGTCAGCCCGGCCCACGCGGCACCGGCCAGGCTGCCGACGAGCAGGATCAACACCAGCGCCCAGCGACTTTGCATATCGATGATGTTCACCGCCAGCGCACTACCGGCCAGTGCGCCGAGCAGCAACTGGCCTTCGGCGCCGATGTTCCAGATCCGTGCCTGATACGCCACGGCGAGACCCAGCGCGCAAAGCAGAATCGGCAACGCTTTGACCAGTAACTCGGAGACGCCATACAAGTCGCTGACCGGTGCGATCAGCAAGGTGTGCAACGTGAGCAGTGGATCATGGCCCAGCGCGATAAACAGCAGCGAGCCACAGCCCAATGTCAGGACCGCCGCCAGCAACGGCGAGCACCACAGCATCAGGCGCGATTGCTGGCCACGGGGTTCGAGAGAAAGCAGCATGTAAAACTCCGTTAAACCGTTGCGGATGCGAGTGGTTGAGGGCTATCGAACTGGCCGGCCATCCAGCCACCGACATCGATCAGGCGCGTGTCGACCGTGGCCCTGAGTGGCGACAGGCGTCCGCTGCACAAGGCGCCGAGCCGGTCGCTGATCTGGAACAATTCGTCGAGGTCTTCGCTGATCACCAGGATCGCCGCGCCGGCATCGCGCAAGGCAATCAACGCACGGTGAATGGTGGCGGCGGCGCCGACGTCCACACCCCAGGTCGGGTGCGCGGCCACCAGCAATTTCGGTTGCTGAAGGATCTCGCGGCCGAGGATGAATTTCTGCAAATTGCCGCCGGACAGGCTGCGGGCCGGCGCTTGGGTGTCGGGTGTTTTCACGCCAAAGCGGCGGATGATTTCTGCCGCCAGCGCCTCGACTTTGGCGCGCTGAATCAGCCCGTTGCTGATCAGTCCTTGTTGAAATGCGGTGAGCAGGGCGTTGTCGGCGAGGCTCAACTCAGGCACCGCGCCGTGGCCCAGTCGCTCGGCGGGAACGAAGGCGAGGCCGAGTTTGCGTCGTGCATCGGGGCGTAAATCGGCGACCGGTTGCCCGCCGAAACGAATAGTCGCGCTGTCATTTCGGATCAGTCGTTCTTCGCCGCTGAGCAATGCCAGCAACTCATCCTGGCCATTGCCTGCAACGCCGGCGATACCGACGATTTCGCCGCTGCGTACTTCGAGGTCAATGTCCGTCAGGGAGCAGCCGAACGGGTCCGGGTTGTGCCAGGACAACCCGTTCACGTTTAGAAACGCATCACCGCCGATCACCTTCGGATAGTCGGTAATCAGCTCGGCAGCTTCCCCAACCATCAACCTCGCCAATTGCTGATCCGAACACTCGGCCGGCACGCAATGCCCGGCTACGCGACCGCCGCGCAGCACCGTGGCGCTGTGGCATAACGCGCGCACCTCGCCGAGCTTGTGGCTGATGAACAGAATGCTGCAGCCTTCGGCCGCGAGTCGGCGCAAGGTGGTGAAGAGGTCGTCGGCCTCCTGCGGGGTCAGCACCGAAGTCGGCTCATCGAGAATCAGCAGGCGGATGTCTTGCATCAGGCAGCGAATGATTTCCACCCGCTGCCGCTCGCCGATCGACAGGCTGTGGACAAGTCGCTCCGGTTCCAGCGCCATGCCATAGCGCCGGGAGACTTCACGGATCTTCGGCTCAAGCTGTTTCGGCGTGCCGGCTGCCGCGCCCATTGCCAGGGCGATGTTCTGCGCCACGCTGAGGGTGTCGAACAGCGAGAAATGCTGGAACACCATGCCGATCCCCAGCGCGCGAGCCTGCGCCGGATTGCGCATGTTCACGCGCTGGCCTTGCCAGATCATTTCGCCAGAATCGGCGTGGGTAACGCCGTAGATGATTTTCATCAACGTGCTTTTGCCCGCGCCGTTTTCGCCAAGCAGGGCGTGGATTTCGCCGGGAGCAATGTTCAGGTCGATGGCGTCGTTAGCCAGGCAACCGGGATAACGTTTGCTGATTCTGTGCAGTTGCAGGCGGGGTGTTTGATCGGGGATCGGCACGGGGTTGGGCATGACTGACTCGGGTCGACAGGAGTTATGCCTGTGGATAAAGCAATTTCCTGGCCATTGAGTCAGGAAAACTGCAAATCCCTGTAGGCAAAGGCATTGAGGACGTGACCTCCCCATCTTTCGATTTCCGATCAGGCACTACTTGGGGGCAAAGTCCTTGATCAGGCTCTGATTTTGCTCGCCGGTTACTGGTCAAAAAACGAGCAACATGCGGCAGCCTATGCCGGATATAGGGCTGCGCCAGCCATGAACGGGTTATCCACAGGTTGTTCCACAGTATTTGTGCGCAAGCTGAAAGCACGGGCATAAGCACTGTGTGGCTATCTTCTAAAGGTGATAACCGCCGCTAACTGGTTGTTTTTTAGTGGAAAAAGTCGTCGGCGTGGAAAATTGGACGAAAAATGAGCAAAGCCCGCAAAGCCGCATGACAGAAGGGTTACAGCTGGATATGCGCAGGTTATCCACAGCCGGGTGCACAGCAGATGTGGGCAAGTGAACAGGCTCGACGAAAGGGCAGTGAACGTTGTTGGTGCGATCAGTGCTGCAACACAATGCGCCCGCGACTCAAGTCTGCCAGCTGCGTTTGCAAGGTCGTGATCTGCTCTTTGCCGATCGCCAATTGCAACTCCACGCCATTGGCGGTGAAGGTTTCTTCCACCACCAAACCGCCCGCTTCCACGACGCGCAGTTTCACCAGCGCCAACTCGCCAAACGCACAGGCACAGCTCACCGGCACACGGCTGATCAGCTCGACTTTCGCCGCGCCTTGCAGGCACTTGTTCGCGCCGCCGCCGTAGGCCCGGGCGAGGCCGCCGGTGCCCAGTTGAATGCCGCCGTACCAACGAATCACCAATACCGCGACCTGATCGCAATCCTGCGCTTCGATGGCCGCCAGAATCGGTCGCCCTGCGGTGCCACCCGGTTCACCATCATCATTGCTGCGGTATTGGTCGCCGAGCTTCCAGGCCCAGCAGTTGTGCGAGGCGTTCAAGTCGCTGTGTTCATCGATGAACGCCTGGGCTTCAGCGGGGCTGGAGATCGGCGCGGCGAAGGTGATGAAGCGGCTTTTGCGAATCTCTTCGCGGTATTCGCAAAAACCGCTGAGGGTAAAAGGCATAAGAGTCTTAGATAGCTGGCGTGAGGCCGCAGCCCTTGAGGATGATGCGGATCAGGTTGTTGCCGGCGTCTTCCATGTCTTGCTTGGTCAGCTTGGTGCGGCCGCTGACACGGCAGATCTGCGTGGCGAAATCGGCGTAGTGCTGGGTGCTGCCCCACAGCAGGAAAATCAGGTTCACCGGGTCGACCGGGTCCATCTTGCCGGCGTCGATCCAGGCCTGGAACACGGCCGCACGGCCCTGGAACCAGGCGCGATAGTCCTGGTTGAAATACTCGGTCAGGCATTCTCCACCACTGATCACTTCCATGGCGAAGATTCGCGAGGCTTGCGGCTGGCGACGAGAGAATTCCATTTTGGCGCGGATGTAACGCGTCAGCGCTTCGGCCGGATCATCCTCGGCGGTCAGGGTGTTGAAGGTGCTGTCCCACAACTGGAGGATGTTGCTCAACACCGCCACGTACAAACCGAGTTTGTTGGTGAAGTAATAATGCAGGTTGGCCTTGGGCAACCCCGCATTCAGGGCGATGGTGTTCATGCTGGTGCCTTTGAATCCGTGACGGGCGAACTCGTCTTCGGCGGCTTTGATGATGGTCTCTTCGTTCTTCTGACGAATGCGGCTGGCAGGTTTGCCGCCGTGAGCGGGGACTTCAAAGGTCATAGGCACTTCCGAACAGGATAGGTGGGTGCAAGCAATGCGTTGATAGCGCACCCACAGGCATCAGACAAGTCCCGACACGATAAAACCTAGCGTGTCGCCGCCAGACTCTCCAGAAAACTTTCCAGCACCAAATGCGGGCGACGGCCCTTGCGCGTGACCGATGCGAGGCTCAGGTCATAAAAGCGCGCCTTGGGTTTCAGCGCACGCAATCGACCTTGCTGCACCCAAAGGCTGGCGTAGTGGTCCGGCAAGTAGCCGATGTAGCGCCCGGTGAGGATCAGAAACGCCATGCCTTCGCGGTCCGAGGCACTGGCGGTGCAATTGAGCGCCTGGTAATGCGCCTGGATTTCCGCAGGCAAACGGAAGGTCGGCGCAATGGCGTCCTGGCTGTTGAGGCGTTCGTCGTCCAGTTGCTTGTCATCGACATAAAACAACGGATGGCCGACCGCGCAATACAGCAGCGAACGTTCGCTGTAGAGCGGCTGGTATTCCAGCCCCGACAGTGCGCTGGCCTGCGGCACCACGCCGACGTGCAAGCGACCGTCGAGCACGCCTTGTTCCACTTCATTGGGCGCGATCATGCGGATCTGAATCTGCACGTCCGGCCCGCGTTCCTTCAATTGCGCGAGGGCATGAGTGATGCGCATGTGGGGCAGGGTGACGAGGTTGTCGGTCAGGCCGATGGTCAGCTCGCCGCGCAAATGCTGGTGCAGGCCGTTGACCTCGGTGCGAAAGCTTTCCAGTGCACTTAATAGCTGTAACGCCGAGTGGTAAACCTCACGTCCTTCTTCCGTCAGGGAAAAACCGGCGCGACCGCGTTGGCATAACCGCAGGCCGAGGCGTTGTTCCAGATCGCTCATCTGCTGGCTGATGGCTGAGCGGCCGATCCCCAGGACCGATTCCGCCGCGGAGAAGCCGCCGCATTCCACCACGCTGCGGAAAATCCGCAGCAGGCGGATATCAAAGTCGCTGACTTGTGCCAGTGGATCGGGACGACGAGTGCTCATGCGCAAATGCTCAAAGTTTAGTGTTTGGCAGACTGAACGTTAGAAGAGTTGGATTTCACCGACTTTATCCCCGTGGCAATTTAGCTGCAAGAACGCTTTTGATCTCTATGCCGCTTATTGCCCTGCGAGGTTTTGCCCATGAACTTGCCCGAAAACGCCCAGTCTCCTTTGGCCAGCCAGCTCAAGCTCGATGCCCACTGGATGCCCTACACCGCCAACCGCAATTTCCAGCGCGATCCGCGACTGATCGTGGCGGCCCAAGGCAGTTGGCTGACGGACGACAAAGGACGCAAGGTCTACGATTCGCTCTCGGGTCTGTGGACCTGCGGCGCCGGGCACACTCGCAAGGAAATCCAGGAAGCCGTCGCCAAGCAATTGGGCACCCTCGATTACTCGCCGGGCTTCCAGTACGGTCACCCGTTGTCGTTTCAACTGGCCGAAAAAATCACTGACCTGACGCCGGGCAATCTGAACCACGTGTTCTTCACCGACTCGGGTTCCGAGTGCGCCGACACCGCGGTGAAGATGGTCCGCGCTTACTGGCGCCTGAAAGGCCAGGCGACCAAAACCAAGATGATCGGCCGTGCCCGTGGCTACCACGGTGTGAACATCGCCGGCACCAGCCTCGGCGGTGTGAACGGCAACCGGAAAATGTTCGGTCAGGCGATGATGGACGTCGATCACCTGCCGCACACCTTGCTGGCGAGCAATGCCTACTCCCGTGGGATGCCGGCAGAGGGCGGTATCGCGCTGGCGGATGAACTGCTGAAGCTGATCGAACTGCATGACGCTTCAAACATCGCCGCTGTATTCGTCGAGCCAATGGCCGGTTCCGCTGGCGTGCTCGTTCCGCCGCAGGGTTACCTGAAGCGTCTGCGAGAAATCTGCGATCAGCACAACATCCTGTTGGTGTTCGACGAAGTGATCACCGGTTTCGGCCGTACCGGCTCGATGTTCGGTGCCGACAGCTTCGGCGTGACCCCGGACCTGATGTGCATCGCCAAGCAAGTCACCAACGGTGCGATTCCGATGGGCGCGGTGATTGCCAGCTCCGAGATCTACCAGACCTTCATGAACCAGGCGACGCCGGAATACGCGGTGGAATTCCCGCACGGTTACACCTACTCCGCGCACCCGGTGGCTTGCGCCGCTGGCCTGGCGGCACTCGACCTGCTGCAAAAGGAAAACCTGGTGCAGAGCGTGGCCGAAGTCGCGCCGCATTTCGAAAATGCGCTGCATGGCCTGAAGGGCTCGAAAAATATTATCGACATCCGCAACTACGGTCTGGCTGGCGCGATCCAGATCGCACCGCGTGACGGCGATGCCATTGTGCGTCCGTTCGAGGCGGGCATGGCGTTGTGGAAAGCCGGGTTCTACGTGCGCTTTGGCGGCGACACCCTGCAGTTCGGCCCGACCTTCAACAGCAAGCCGCAAGACCTTGATCGCCTGTTCGACGCGGTCGGCGAAGTGCTGAACAAAATCGACTGATATTCCTTTCTATATAGAGGCGCTCTTCGAAGGGCGTCTCGTGGACAACTTTTCAGGAGCCCCGCATGAGCCTTATCCCGCATTTGATCAATGGCGAACTAGTGACCGAAGACGGTCGCACGGCCGACGTGTTCAACCCGTCCACCGGTCAGGCCATCCACAAGCTGCCGTTGGCCAGCCGCGAAACCATTCAGAAAGCCATCGACTCGGCCAAGGCTGCGTTCCCGGCGTGGCGTAACACGCCGCCGGCCAAACGTGCCCAGGTGATGTTTCGCTTCAAGCAACTGCTGGAGCAGAACGAGGCGCGTATTGCTCAGTTGATCAGTGAAGAACATGGCAAGACCCTGGAAGATGCTGCCGGTGAACTGAAGCGCGGTATCGAGAACGTCGAGTTCGCTTGCGCCGCACCGGAAATCCTCAAGGGCGAGTACAGCCGTAACGTCGGCCCGAACATTGATGCCTGGTCGGACTTCCAGCCGCTGGGCGTGGTGGCGGGTATCACGCCGTTCAACTTCCCTGCGATGGTGCCGCTTTGGATGTATCCGCTGGCGATCGTCTGCGGCAACTGCTTCATCCTCAAACCGTCCGAGCGTGATCCAAGCTCGACGTTGCTGATCGCTCAACTGTTGCTGGAAGCCGGTCTGCCGAAAGGTGTGCTGAGTGTGGTGCATGGCGACAAGGCGGCAGTGGACGCGCTGATCGAAGCGCCGGAAGTCAAGGCGCTGAGCTTCGTGGGTTCGACGCCGATTGCTGAATACATTTATGCCGAAGGTACCAAGCGCGGCAAACGCGTCCAGGCACTGGGCGGCGCGAAGAACCATGCGGTGCTGATGCCGGATGCGGATCTGGATAACGCGGTCAGCGCACTGATGGGCGCTGCATACGGTTCTTGCGGTGAGCGTTGCATGGCGATCTCGGTGGCCGTGTGCGTGGGCGACCAGGTGGCGGATGCGTTGGTGGCCAAGTTGGTACCGCAAATCAAGGCGCTGAAGATCGGTGCGGGTACTTCTTGCGGGCTGGACATGGGGCCGCTGGTTTCCGGTCAGGCTCGCGACAAAGTCAGTGGCTATATAGAAGACGGCGTTTCTTCGGGTGCGTCCCTGGTGGTGGACGGTCGTGGTTTGAGCGTGGCCGGTCATGAGGAAGGTTTCTTCCTGGGCGGCTGCCTGTTCGATAACGTCACGCCAGAGATGCGCATCTATAAAGAAGAGATCTTCGGGCCGGTGCTGTGTGTGGTTCGGGTCAACAGCCTGGAAGAGGCGATGCAGCTGATCAACGATCACGAATATGGCAACGGCACCTGCATCTTCACCCGTGATGGGGAAGCGGCCCGGTTGTTCTGTGACGAGATCGAAGTCGGCATGGTCGGCGTGAACGTGCCGTTGCCGGTGCCAGTGGCTTATCACAGCTTTGGTGGCTGGAAGCGTTCGCTGTTTGGTGATCTGCATGCTTATGGGCCGGATGGTGTGCGTTTCTACACCCGTCGCAAGGCCATTACCCAGCGCTGGCCACAGCGTGCGAGCCATGAAGCGTCGCAATTCGCATTCCCTAGCTTGTAAGTAGAAGGGCAGAAGGCCGAGCCCTTTGGGGCTCGGCCTTCGCGTTTTCGGGCTTTTTTGACCTATATGACAGAAATGTGAAGATAGGAGTTGACGGCAGATTCTGGAAGTCTATAATTCGCCCCACTTCCGGCGCAGTCGAAACGGAAAACTCCTTGGTAAACAAAGAGTTACGCAGTTTTCGACAGTGAGTTGCTTCAGGTCATCGAAGCCCAGAAGGAGTTGATCAAGCGGGTTTGTGTGGCTTGATTGACGGTTCGATCTTCTCGGTCGAAAGCGGAGAAAAAGAGGTGTTGACAGCAGCGAGTAACGCTGTAGAATTCGCCTCCCGCTAACGAGAGATCGGAAGCGCAAGTGGTTGAAGTTGCAAAGGAAACTTTGAAAACTTCTGAAAATAACCGCTTGACAGCAACAGAGGCTGCTGTAGAATGCGCGCCTCGGTTGAGACGAAAGATCTTAACCAACCGCTCTTTAACAACTGAATCAAGCAATTCGTGTGGGTGCTTGTGGAGTCAGACTGATAGTCAACAAGATTATCAGCATCACAAGTTACTCCGCGAGAAATCAAAGATGTAACCAACGATTGCTGAGCCAAGTTTAGGGTTTCTTAAAAACCCAAAGATGTTTGAACTGAAGAGTTTGATCATGGCTCAGATTGAACGCTGGCGGCAGGCCTAACACATGCAAGTCGAGCGGCAGCACGGGTACTTGTACCTGGTGGCGAGCGGCGGACGGGTGAGTAATGCCTAGGAATCTGCCTGGTAGTGGGGGATAACGCTCGGAAACGGACGCTAATACCGCATACGTCCTACGGGAGAAAGCAGGGGACCTTCGGGCCTTGCGCTATCAGATGAGCCTAGGTCGGATTAGCTAGTTGGTGAGGTAATGGCTCACCAAGGCGACGATCCGTAACTGGTCTGAGAGGATGATCAGTCACACTGGAACTGAGACACGGTCCAGACTCCTACGGGAGGCAGCAGTGGGGAATATTGGACAATGGGCGAAAGCCTGATCCAGCCATGCCGCGTGTGTGAAGAAGGTCTTCGGATTGTAAAGCACTTTAAGTTGGGAGGAAGGGCATTTACCTAATACGTAAGTGTTTTGACGTTACCGACAGAATAAGCACCGGCTAACTCTGTGCCAGCAGCCGCGGTAATACAGAGGGTGCAAGCGTTAATCGGAATTACTGGGCGTAAAGCGCGCGTAGGTGGTTTGTTAAGTTGGATGTGAAATCCCCGGGCTCAACCTGGGAACTGCATTCAAAACTGACAAGCTAGAGTATGGTAGAGGGTGGTGGAATTTCCTGTGTAGCGGTGAAATGCGTAGATATAGGAAGGAACACCAGTGGCGAAGGCGACCACCTGGACTGATACTGACACTGAGGTGCGAAAGCGTGGGGAGCAAACAGGATTAGATACCCTGGTAGTCCACGCCGTAAACGATGTCAACTAGCCGTTGGGAGCCTTGAGCTCTTAGTGGCGCAGCTAACGCATTAAGTTGACCGCCTGGGGAGTACGGCCGCAAGGTTAAAACTCAAATGAATTGACGGGGGCCCGCACAAGCGGTGGAGCATGTGGTTTAATTCGAAGCAACGCGAAGAACCTTACCAGGCCTTGACATCCAATGAACTTTCCAGAGATGGATTGGTGCCTTCGGGAACATTGAGACAGGTGCTGCATGGCTGTCGTCAGCTCGTGTCGTGAGATGTTGGGTTAAGTCCCGTAACGAGCGCAACCCTTGTCCTTAGTTACCAGCACGTAATGGTGGGCACTCTAAGGAGACTGCCGGTGACAAACCGGAGGAAGGTGGGGATGACGTCAAGTCATCATGGCCCTTACGGCCTGGGCTACACACGTGCTACAATGGTCGGTACAGAGGGTTGCCAAGCCGCGAGGTGGAGCTAATCCCAGAAAACCGATCGTAGTCCGGATCGCAGTCTGCAACTCGACTGCGTGAAGTCGGAATCGCTAGTAATCGCGAATCAGAATGTCGCGGTGAATACGTTCCCGGGCCTTGTACACACCGCCCGTCACACCATGGGAGTGGGTTGCACCAGAAGTAGCTAGTCTAACCTTCGGGAGGACGGTTACCACGGTGTGATTCATGACTGGGGTGAAGTCGTAACAAGGTAGCCGTAGGGGAACCTGCGGCTGGATCACCTCCTTAATCGACGACATCAGCTGCTCCATAAGTTCCCACACGAATTGCTTGATTCATTGAAGAAGACGATAAAGAAGCAGCCCGAAATTGGGTCTGTAGCTCAGTTGGTTAGAGCGCACCCCTGATAAGGGTGAGGTCGGCAGTTCGAATCTGCCCAGACCCACCAATTTTGTGTGGGAACCTGTAGAAATACGGGGCCATAGCTCAGCTGGGAGAGCGCCTGCCTTGCACGCAGGAGGTCAACGGTTCGATCCCGTTTGGCTCCACCACTACTGCTTCTGTTTGTTGAAAGCTTAGAAATGAGCATTCCATTGTGATGATGGTGAATGTTGATTTCTAGTCTTTGGATTAGATCGTTCTTTAAAAATTTGGGTATGTGATAGAAAGATAGACTGAGCGTTACTTTCACTGGTAACGGATCAGGCTAAGGTAAAATTTGTGAGTTGCTCTTAATTGAGTATTATCGAATTTTCGGCGAATGTCGTCTTCACAGTATAACCAGATTGCTTGGGGTTATATGGTCAAGTGAAGAAGCGCATACGGTGGATGCCTTGGCAGTCAGAGGCGATGAAAGACGTGGTAGCCTGCGAAAAGCTTCGGGGAGTCGGCAAACAGACTTTGATCCGGAGATGTCTGAATGGGGGAACCCAGCCATCATAAGATGGTTATCTTAAGCTGAATACATAGGCTTAAGAGGCGAACCAGGGGAACTGAAACATCTAAGTACCCTGAGGAAAAGAAATCAACCGAGATTCCCTTAGTAGTGGCGAGCGAACGGGGACTAGCCCTTAAGTGGCTTTGAGATTAGCGGAACGCTCTGGAAAGTGCGGCCATAGTGGGTGATAGCCCTGTACGCGAAAATCTCTTGGTCATGAAATCGAGTAGGACGGAGCACGAGAAACTTTGTCTGAATATGGGGGGACCATCCTCCAAGGCTAAATACTACTGACTGACCGATAGTGAACTAGTACCGTGAGGGAAAGGCGAAAAGAACCCCGGAGAGGGGAGTGAAATAGATCCTGAAACCGTATGCGTACAAGCAGTGGGAGCCCACTTTGTTGGGTGACTGCGTACCTTTTGTATAATGGGTCAGCGACTTATTTTCAGTGGCGAGCTTAACCGAATAGGGGAGGCGTAGCGAAAGCGAGTCTTAATAGGGCGTCTAGTCGCTGGGAATAGACCCGAAACCGGGCGATCTATCCATGGGCAGGTTGAAGGTTGGGTAACACTAACTGGAGGACCGAACCGACTACCGTTGAAAAGTTAGCGGATGACCTGTGGATCGGAGTGAAAGGCTAATCAAGCTCGGAGATAGCTGGTTCTCCTCGAAAGCTATTTAGGTAGCGCCTCATGTATCACTGTAGGGGGTAGAGCACTGTTTCGGCTAGGGGGTCATCCCGACTTACCAAACCGATGCAAACTCCGAATACCTACAAGTGCCGAGCATGGGAGACACACGGCGGGTGCTAACGTCCGTCGTGAAAAGGGAAACAACCCAGACCGTCAGCTAAGGTCCCAAAGTTATGGTTAAGTGGGAAACGATGTGGGAAGGCTTAGACAGCTAGGAGGTTGGCTTAGAAGCAGCCACCCTTTAAAGAAAGCGTAATAGCTCACTAGTCGAGTCGGCCTGCGCGGAAGATGTAACGGGGCTCAAACCATACACCGAAGCTACGGGTATCACTTAGGTGATGCGGTAGAGGAGCGTTCTGTAAGCCTGTGAAGGTGAGTTGAGAAGCTTGCTGGAGGTATCAGAAGTGCGAATGCTGACATGAGTAACGACAATGGGTGTGAAAAACACCCACGCCGAAAGACCAAGGTTTCCTGCGCAACGTTAATCGACGCAGGGTTAGTCGGTCCCTAAGGCGAGGCTGAAAAGCGTAGTCGATGGAAAACAGGTTAATATTCCTGTACTTCTGGTTATTGCGATGGAGGGACGGAGAAGGCTAGGCCAGCTTGGCGTTGGTTGTCCAAGTTTAAGGTGGTAGGCTGGAATCTTAGGTAAATCCGGGATTCTAAGGCCGAGAGCTGATGACGAGTGTTCTTTTAGAACACGAAGTGGTTGATGCCATGCTTCCAAGAAAAGCTTCTAAGCTTCAGGTAACCAGGAACCGTACCCCAAACCGACACAGGTGGTTGGGTAGAGAATACCAAGGCGCTTGAGAGAACTCGGGTGAAGGAACTAGGCAAAATGGCACCGTAACTTCGGGAGAAGGTGCGCCGGTGAGGGTGAAGCATTTACTGCGTAAGCCCATGCCGGTCGAAGATACCAGGCCGCTGCGACTGTTTATTAAAAACACAGCACTCTGCAAACACGAAAGTGGACGTATAGGGTGTGACGCCTGCCCGGTGCCGGAAGGTTAATTGATGGGGTTAGCTAACGCGAAGCTCTTGATCGAAGCCCCGGTAAACGGCGGCCGTAACTATAACGGTCCTAAGGTAGCGAAATTCCTTGTCGGGTAAGTTCCGACCTGCACGAATGGCGTAACGATGGCGGCGCTGTCTCCACCCGAGACTCAGTGAAATTGAAATCGCTGTGAAGATGCAGTGTATCCGCGGCTAGACGGAAAGACCCCGTGAACCTTTACTATAGCTTTGCACTGGACTTTGAATTTGCTTGTGTAGGATAGGTGGGAGGCTTTGAAGCGTGGACGCCAGTTCGCGTGGAGCCAACCTTGAAATACCACCCTGGCAACTTTGAGGTTCTAACTCAGGTCCGTTATCCGGATCGAGGACAGTGTATGGTGGGTAGTTTGACTGGGGCGGTCTCCTCCTAAAGAGTAACGGAGGAGTACGAAGGTGCGCTCAGACCGGTCGGAAATCGGTCGTAGAGTATAAAGGCAAAAGCGCGCTTGACTGCGAGACAGACACGTCGAGCAGGTACGAAAGTAGGTCTTAGTGATCCGGTGGTTCTGTATGGAAGGGCCATCGCTCAACGGATAAAAGGTACTCCGGGGATAACAGGCTGATACCGCCCAAGAGTTCATATCGACGGCGGTGTTTGGCACCTCGATGTCGGCTCATCACATCCTGGGGCTGAAGCCGGTCCCAAGGGTATGGCTGTTCGCCATTTAAAGTGGTACGCGAGCTGGGTTTAGAACGTCGTGAGACAGTTCGGTCCCTATCTGCCGTGGACGTTTGAGATTTGAGAGGGGCTGCTCCTAGTACGAGAGGACCGGAGTGGACGAACCTCTGGTGTTCCGGTTGTCACGCCAGTGGCATTGCCGGGTAGCTATGTTCGGAATAGATAACCGCTGAAAGCATCTAAGCGGGAAACTAGCCTCAAGATGAGATCTCACTGGGACCTTGAGTCCCCTGAAGGGCCGTCGAAGACTACGACGTTGATAGGTTGGGTGTGTAAGCGCTGTGAGGCGTTGAGCTAACCAATACTAATTGCCCGTGAGGCTTGACCATATAACACCCAAGCAATTTGCTTGCTTCGAGCCCAAAGGCGAAAGAGCACCAGATTGCGGTGTGTGAAGACGAAACGAACCGAAAGTTCGAGATACTCACAAAACACCAAGCTGTCACATACCCATTCGCTGGAGCGTGAACCCGCAAGGGCCCACGACCTGGCTACCGAATTTCTTGACGACCATAGAGCATTGGAACCACCTGATCCCATCCCGAACTCAGCAGTGAAACGATGCATCGCCGATGGTAGTGTGGGGTTTCCCCATGTGAGAGTAGGTCATCGTCAAGATTAAATTCCGAAACCCCAATTGCGAAAGCAGTTGGGGTTTTGTTTTGCCCGCAGGAAAGTTCGTACAGCAACATCGGACGGCTCCCGGCTGTCACAGTCTCCCGACAATGCTAAGGTTCGGCCCTAGATTTTGTATTTTCCCAAGGAAGCCTTTATGCCGGACGCGACGTCCCTCAGTGCTGGTTTTATGGTTGTTCACGGTAACCGCCTGGACGAGCTGCGCAGCCTGGTGGTCAGCTGGATGCGGCGCTACCCGCTGGCTCCCTTGGAAAATGAAATCGCCCTGGTACAGAGCAACGGCATCGCCCAGTGGCTGAAGCTGGCTCTGGCTGACGACCCTGAAGAAGACGACATGGGCGGCTGCGGAATTGCGGCAGCGATCGACGTTCAACTTCCGGGCAGCTTCATGTGGCAGCTCTATCGCATGGTTTTGGGGCGTGATGAAATTCCGGTCAAATCCCTGCTCGATAAGGCTCCACTGACCTGGCGCCTGATGCGTCTGCTTCCACAGTTGATCAATCAACCGCATTTCGAACCGCTGCAACGCTTCCTGACCAATGACACCGATCTGCGCAAGCGTTACCAGTTGTCTGAGCGGCTGGCGGATCTGTTCGACCAATACCAGGTGTACCGGGCCGATTGGCTCGAAGACTGGGCAGAAGGTCGTCATCAATTGCGAAACGGCAGAGGCGAGGCCAAACCCCTCACTCCGGCCAACTGTTGGCAAGCAGAGTTGTGGCGGGCTCTGTTGCTGGATGTGGGTGAGCAAGGCATGGCGCAAAGCCGCGCCGGTGTTCATCAGCGGTTCATCGAACGTATCAACAGCCTCGACGTGGCGCCCGTTGGATTACCTTCCCGGGTGATCGTTTTCGGCATCTCCTCTCTCCCGGCGCAAGCGCTGGAAGCACTTGCCGGACTGGCCCGATTCAGCCAGGTTCTGCTTTGCGTGCACAACCCATGTCGCCACCATTGGGCAGACATCGTCGCCGATAAAGACCTGTTACGACATCAATACAAACGCCAGGCTCGCAAGAACGGCATGCCTGTCGTGCTCGATCCGCAAACCCTTCACCAACATGCTCACCCGCTATTGGCGGCATGGGGTAAGCAGGGGCGGGACTACATCAATCTGCTCGACAGCTACGACGATCCCAACAGCTACCGTTCGGCATTCCGTGATGGGCGCATCGACTTGTTCAGCGATAGCCAGCCAAGAAGCATGCTCAACCAGTTGCAGGACGACATCCTTGAGCTACGCCCCCTCAACGAGACTCGCGAGCGTTGGCCGGCTATCGATCTTAACCAAGACGAATCCATTCGTTTCCACATCGCCCATAGCGCCCAGCGCGAAGTGGAGATCCTCCACGATCAGTTGCTCGCACGCTTCAGTGCTGATCCAGACCTGAAACCTCGCGACGTGATCGTGATGGTCCCGGACATCGACAGCTACGCACCGCACATCCGTGCAGTATTCGGTCAACTTGATCGCTTCGATCCGCGCTTCATTCCCTTCACACTGACGGACCAAGGCCAGCGCGGTCGCGATCCATTGCTGATTGCTGTCGAGCATCTACTCAAACTGCCCGACAGCCGCTTCCCCGTCAGCGAGATCCTCGATTTGCTGGACGTACCTTCACTGCGCGCTCGCTTCGGTGTAGAGGAACGTGACCTGCCAACCCTGCACCGCTGGATCGAAGGCGCCGGTATTCGCTGGGGAATGAATGCCGAGCAGCGTGCAGGTCTGGGCTTGCCACAAGAACTGGAGCAAAACAGTTGGCGTTTCGGCCTGCGCCGGATGCTGCTCGGTTATGCCGTCGGCAGCGCCACTGCCTGCGAAGGCATTGAGCCATACGACGAAATTGGCGGCCTGGACGCTGCGCTGATCGGACCTTTGGTCGCACTGCTGGACGCGCTGGAGATTGCCCATCAGGAACTGACTCGCCCCGCACCGCCCACGCAATGGGGCGCTCGGTTGCAAGCGTTGGTGCTACTGTTTTTCCAGGCCAGCAATGAGCATGACGACTACTTGCTGGCCCAACTCGAAGAGCTGCGAGAAACCTGGCTGGAGACCTGCGAGTCAGTGGGCTTGCATGATGAACTGCCGTTGACCGTGGTCCGTGAAGCCTGGCTGGCAGGCCTAGACCAAGGCCGCCTTTCCCAGCGCTTCCTGGCCGGGGCGGTCAACTTCTGTACCTTGATGCCGATGCGAGCGATCCCGTTCAAACTGGTCTGCCTGCTTGGGATGAATGACGGCGATTACCCTAGAGCGCAACCGCCGCTGGACTTCGATCTCATGGGCAGCGACTACCGCCCGGGTGACCGTTCCCGGCGCGAAGATGACCGCTATCTCTTGTTGGAAGCCCTGTTGTCGGCACGTGATCAACTCTATATCAGCTGGGTCGGCCGCAGCATTCGGGACAACAGTGAACGCCCGGCTTCGGTACTGATTGGCCAACTGCGCGATCACCTCGCCGGCGGCTGGCGATTACAGTCCGACAGTGAAAAGCTGCTTGAGTCCATGACTCAGGAACACCCGCTGCAACCCTTCAGCGCCCGCTATTTTCATGAAGGCGACGCCCTGTTCAGCTATGCCAGCGAGTGGCAGGTGCTTCATCAGACCGGTGAACAGGCAACGGAAATCAAGGCCCTTGACGCCTATGTTCAAGAAGAGCCGCTAAGTCTCGGTCAACTGCAGGACTTCCTGCGCAATCCCGTGCGACATTTTTTCAGTCAGCGACTCAAGGTGTTCTTCGAAGCGGCTGAAGCACCTCTGGCGGATGAAGAGCCCTTTGTACTTGACGCTCTCCAACGCTATAGCCTCAGTGACAGTCTGCTCCAAGCGGCGCTCGGACAACTGGATCGCGCCGATCATGCGCTTGAGGCCCAGGCAAAGCGTCTGCAGAACAGTGGTCTCTTGCCCATGGCCGGTTTCGGCGAATGTCTGCAGCGAGAGTTGATCGAGCCATTGCCGGATCTGTTGCAGCGTTACCAACAGCTCTTGGCGTTGTGGCCGACACCGCTGACCAGTGCGTTGCCAGTCAACCTGGAGCTGGAAGGCCTGCGCCTTGAAGGCTGGCTCAGTGGTCTGCATCAACGTGCGGATGGCGGCCTGCTGTCGGTCACCACGATTCCCAACAGCATCGGTTCGATCAAGACCCGCAAGTGGCATCGACTGACGCGACCGTGGGTCAATCATTTGGTCGCTTGCGCCAGCGGCATGTCGATGACCACCGCGTTAGTGGCCAGTGATGACACTCTTCTACTCGCCCCTTTGGAGGAGGACGCTGCACGTCATGCCCTCAGTAACCTGTTGCAAGCATGGCAAACAGGCATGCGCCAACCCCTTCCGATCGCGGTGAAAACAGCCTTCGCGTGGCTCTCTCAAACTGACCCACTCAAAGCCGACGCCGCCGCGCGCAAGGCCTATGAAGGCGACGGTCAAACCACCGGCGGCGAGCGCCGCGAAAGCCCTGCACTCGCCCGACAGTTCGCCGATTACGACGCTCTGACCGCTGACGAGACCTTCCCCGATTGGTGCAACGCTTTGTACAAACCGATGCTCGAAGCCCCCTGGCGTTCATTGACCAGCGAGGAGGCGCGCTCATGACCACGAAAACACCGCTGGCCCTGGCGTTCCCCCTGAGCGGCAGCCAACTGATCGAAGCGAGCGCCGGTACCGGCAAGACCTTCACCATTTCTGCACTTTACCTGCGTCTGGTCCTCGGCCACGGCGGCGAATCGACTGGTTTTGGGCGTGAACTGTTGCCGCCGCAAATCCTCGTTGTGACGTTCACCGATGCCGCAACCAAAGAGCTGCGTGAACGTATTCGCACCCGTCTTGCCGAAGCGGCCCGATACTTTCGTGATGAGACCCAGGCTCCCGATAGCCTCATCGCTGAACTGCGTGACGAGTACCTGCCCGAACAGTGGTCTGGCTGCGCAAACCGTCTGGACATCGCCGCGCAGTGGATGGATGAAGCCGCCGTCTCGACCATCCACAGTTGGTGCCAGCGCATGTTGCGCGAGCACGCCTTCGACAGTGGCAGCCTGTTTACCCAGACCCTGGAAACCGATCACAGCGATTTGCTGGGCGAAGTCTTGCGTGATTACTGGCGGCTGTTCTGCTACCCGATGCAGGGTGATGCACTGAACTGGGTGCGGGGTAATTGGGGGGGGCCGGCAGCGCTGTTGCCGCGCGTACGCAGCTTGTTCGCCAGCGAGCGTGACAGCGTTGAAGGCAAGGCACCTGCCGAGCTGATCACCGAGTGCTTGCAGGAACGACGATTAGCTTTGCTTGAACTCAAGATGCCATGGCGCCAGTGGGCAGATGAGTTGCTCGGCATCTGCCACCAAGGTGTTGCGAGCAAGAGCGTCGACGGCCGAAAGATGCAGGCACGTTATTTCGAACCCTGGTTCGAAAAGTTGAAAGCCTGGGCCGAAGATGAGTCCCTCGAGCAGTTGGATATTGGCACTGGCTTCACTCGCCTGACGCCTGACGGCATGGCCGAAGCCTGGAAGGGCGACGCACCCCGTCATCCGGGGCTGGACGCCATGCCCGGGCTCAAGGCCAGCCTTGACGGCTTGCCAACCCCCGACGCTGCCGTTCTGCAACATGCTGCTCAGTGGGTCGGAGCACGGTTCGAGGAAGAAAAACGACGCCGCGCGGAGATGGGCTTCGATGACATGCTGTTGCGCCTCGATGCGGCGTTGCAATCTGATGGCGGTGAACGGCTGGCGACCCTGATTCGCGAACAGTTTCCGGTGGCGCTGATTGATGAGTTCCAGGACACCGACCCGGTGCAGTATCGGATTTTCGAAAGTATCTATCGCATCGAAGACAACAACCCCGAATGCGGCCTGTTTCTGATCGGCGACCCCAAGCAAGCGATCTACGCTTTTCGCGGTGCCGACATCTACACCTACCTGCGCGCCCGCCAGGCCACCGCCGGCCGTCTGCATACACTCGGTACGAACTTCCGCTCCAGCCATGGCATGGTCAATGCGGTGAACCATGTGTTCGAGCGCGCCGAGTCTCGTGAGCTGGGGCGCGGCGCGTTCCTGTTTCGTGAAAAGAACGGCGACAACCCGGTGCCGTTTCTGCCCGTCGAATCCCAAGGGCGAAAAGAAGTTCTGCACATCGACGGCCAGCTTGTGCCAGCGCTGAACATCTGGCACCTGTCCGCCGATCAGCCACTGTCCGGCGTGGAATACCGACAAAAACTCGCCGCCGCCTGCGCCAGTGAAATCACCGCATTACTCAATGGCGGCCAACCAGGCCGGGCAGGGTTCATAGAGAAGGACAAGGAATTCAGGGGCCTGCTACCAGCCGACATCGCGATCCTGGTCCGCGACGGCAAAGAGGCCCAGGCCGTGCGTGGCGAATTGTCCGCCAGAGGTGTGCGCAGCGTTTATCTGTCGGACAAGGATTCGGTATTCGCCGCTCAAGAAGCCCACGACCTGTTGACCTGGCTCAAAGCCTGCGCCGAGCCGGATGTCGAGCGGCCACTGCGAGCCGCGTTGGCCTGCATCACGCTCAACCTGTCCCTGGCGGAACTGGAGCGGCTGAATCAGGATGAACTGGCTTGGGAAGCGCGGGTCATGCAGTTCCGCGGTTATCGCGAGTTGTGGCGCAAGCAAGGCGTGCTGCCCATGTTGCGGCGCTTGCTGCATGACTTCCAGCTACCGCGGTCGTTGATCGCGCGCAGCGATGGCGAACGGGTACTGACTAACTTGTTGCACCTCTCCGAGCTGTTGCAACAGGCCGCTGCCGAACTCGATGGCGAGCAGGCGCTGATTCGTCATCTGTCCGAGCATCTGGCTTTGTCCGGTCAGGCCGGCGAAGAACAAATCCTGCGTCTGGAAAGCGACGAGCAGCTGGTCAAGGTCGTGACCATTCACAAATCCAAGGGCCTTGAGTATCCCTTGGTGTTTCTGCCGTTTATCTGCTCGGCAAAACCCGTGGATGGCAGCCGTTTGCCGCTGCATTACCACGATGCAAACGGCAAGGCCCAGGTGACTTTGAAGCCGACTGCCGAGTTGATCGCCCTGGCCGATGATGAGCGTCTAGCCGAGGATTTGCGTCTGCTCTATGTCGCCCTGACCCGGGCGCAACATGCCTGCTGGCTCGGTGTGACCGATCTCAAGCGAGGCAATAACAACGGCTCGGTGCTGCACCTTTCTGCCTTGGGTTACTTGCTGGGTGGTGGAGCTCCACTGGTCGAGTCCGCAGGTTTGAAACGCTGGCTCGAAGACCTTCAACTGGACTGCCCGGCACTTCTGTACGGTGACATGCCGCCAGCAACGGCCGAGCATTACCATCCTCCCCGCAATGACGCGACGTTGCTCGCGCCGCTGATACCCAAACGCAAGGCCAGCGAAAACTGGTGGATTGCCTCGTACAGCGCTTTGCGCATCGGCGACAGTTTGAGCGTGGGCAGTGACGAAGCGCCGGAGAGCCCGCAAGCGCAAAAGCTCTTCGATGACGAACGCCTCGATCCGGACGCACCGCGAGAAGTGGTCGCCGGCGGTGCTGATATCCATCGATTCCCCCGCGGTCCAAACCCTGGCACCTTTCTCCATGGTTTGCTGGAATGGGCCGGTGATGAAGGTTTCACTGCCGCACCACAAGTCGTTGAAGACGCCATTGCCCGTCGCTGCAATCGCCGTGGCTGGGAAGGCTGGATCACCACCCTGAGCGATTGGCTGCAACACTTGCTCAAATCTCCGTTGCACCTCGGCGGAAGCCAGGCTCCGGTCGTGTTCGAGCAGCTCACCCAATACCGTGTCGAGATGGAATTCTGGTTCGCCAGTCACAAAGTCGACGTGCTCAAGCTGGATGAACTGGTGCGCCAATACACCCACAATGGCGTCGCCCGTGTGGCCGCCGAACCGGTTTTGCTCAACGGCATGTTCAAAGGGTTTATCGACCTGACGTTCGAGCACGATGGCCGATATTACGTCGCCGACTACAAATCCAATTGGCTCGGCCCCGATGACGCGGCCTACACCGAACAGGCCATGGAACAGTCGATCCTCGACAATCGCTACGACCTGCAATACGTGTTGTACCTGCTGGCCCTGCATCGCCAGCTCAAGGCGCGGCTTGTCGACTACGATTACGACCGGCATGTCGGTGGCGCGCTGTATCTGTTCCTGCGCGGTACGCGGGCATCCACCCAGGGCGTGTGTTTCGCCCGTCCGCCCAGAGAGCTGATCGAGCGTCTGGATCGTCTGTTTCAGGGCAAAGCAGAACCGAAGGCCGAACCCGCCTGGGAACAGGGAGTACTGCTATGAGTCGCACCTTCGCCGATTTACTGCCCACGCCATTGGCAGCCGGAAGCCTGGCGGATCTCGCGCCCCTGAGTCGCGCCGATGATTTGTTGCTGTTGCTGACGCGCTGGGTTGAACGCGGCTGGCTGCGAGCGCTGGACAAGGCCTTTGTGGCCTTCCTCCACGAACTTGCCCCCGACGACGATCCGCTGGTGTTGCTCGCTGCCGCATTGACCAGTCACCAACTGGGTCACGGCCATGTCTGCCTGGATCTGTTCGAGACGCTCAAAGAGCCGGATTTCGCCCTGTCGCTGCCACCCGAAGGCGATCTGCAAAGTGGCGCGATGTTGTTGCCCTCGCAACTGCTTGAAGCGCTGGACGGCGCCCATTGGTGCAAGGTTCTGGCGTCCAGCCGTCTGGTGGCGCTGGCCGTCGATGGTCGTGAGGCGGCGCAATCCCGGCCCTTGGTTTTGTCGGGCAAGCGCCTGTACCTGCGTCGCTACTGGGTTTACGAAAGACGCATCGACAACGCCCTGCGCCTGCGCCTGGCTGAGCATGAAACAACGCCGAATGATTTACCTCAACGCCTGACAGGTTTGTTCGGTCCAGCCAAATCCGGCGAAGTGATCGACTGGCAGAAACTCGCCTGTGCTCTGGCGACTCGTAGTCCTTTCAGTATTGTCACCGGCGGCCCGGGGACCGGCAAAACCACCACGGTCGTGAGGTTGTTGGCATTGCTTCAGGCTCCCGCAGTGGAGGCTGGTAAACCATTGCGCATCCGTCTGGCCGCACCCACCGGCAAAGCGGCGGCACGGCTGACGGAGTCCATCAGCCAGCAAGTCCGGACGCTGGACGTCGCGCAAACCGTTAGAGAAAAGATTCCGTCTGACGTGACCACCGTGCACCGCTTGCTTGGCAGTCGGCCTGGCACCCGGCACTTCCGTCACCATGCCGGCAATCGCTTGCCGCTGGATGTACTGGTGGTGGACGAAGCCTCGATGATCGACCTGGAAATGATGGCCAACCTGCTCGACGCGATGCCCGCTCATGCCCGGTTGGTGCTGCTCGGCGACAAAGATCAACTGGCATCGGTGGAGGCCGGCGCTGTGCTGGGAGATCTATGCCGCGACGCCGAGGCTGGTTGGTACAGCTCGCAAACTCGCCAGTGGCTGGAAACGGTCAGTGGTGAAAATCTGGACGCCAGCGGTTTGCAGGAAGACGCTGACGGAACTCACCCTTTGGCCCAGCAAGTGGTGATGTTGCGCCACTCGCGCCGGTTCGGTGAGGGCAGCGGCATCGGCCAGTTGGCGCGTTGGGTCAACCAGCAACAACCGGAAGAAGCGCACACGTTGCTGGCGGCTCAAAGTCATGACGACGTGTTTTCCTTGCCCCTCAAAGGTGAGCAAGACCGGGCGCTGGAGCGCTTGCTGCTCGAAGGCCATGGCGACGGACCGCAAGGTTATCGCCACTACTTGAATCTTATTCGCAGCCAACGGCCACCGCTCGACAGCCAACTCGATGATCCATGCTGGACCGATTGGGCACGTCAGGTGTTGCAAGCCTTCGACGCCTTCCAGTTGTTGTGCGCCGTACGCAAAGGGCCGTGGGGCGTGGAGGGTTTGAATCAGCGTGTGACCGCCGCCCTGCTCAAGGCTCGACTGATCGACAGCGACCAGCAGTGGTACGAAGGTCGGCCCGTTTTGATGACGCGCAACGACTATGGCCTGGGGTTGATGAACGGCGACATCGGCATTGCGCTCAAACTGCCGGAACGTGATGGACTCGAGTCAGGCAAACACGTCCTGCGTGTCGCGTTTCCGCGTAATGATGGCCAGGGGGGCGTGCGATTCGTTCTTCCGAGTCGGCTCAACGATGTCGAAACGGTTTACGCCATGACCGTACACAAATCCCAGGGCTCGGAGTTTGCCCATACGGCGTTGATTCTGCCGGATGCCTTGAACCCGGTACTGACCAAGGAACTGATCTATACCGGGATCACCCGGGCCAAAAACTGGTTCACCCTGATCGAACCTCGTGCCGGGGTTTTTGAAGAGGCCGTACGACGCAAGGTCAAGCGCTTGAGCGGGCTGATGCTGGAGTTGGAAGATGGGATCGATTCGAGCCATTGAAAGGGGGGCGCTGGATGACGAAAACTGTCCGAAGTGCCGTAGTGCGTCGCCTCGCTGGGGGTTCAACCCTATGCTATCGTTGCGGCATCATTCCGTAACATCGAAGAGAATCCCTGCATGAAGGTGGCTGTCTGGACGACAGGGCGCGTCGTTGGCCGCAAGCAAGTGCTGCTCGCGGGGTTTCTCTACTTGCTGAGCGGTGTTGTGTTCGCTCAATCGGAAACCCCGATGAGCATGGCCGACCAACGCGCCAAATCGGTCACGCAGGTTGTCCTCGGGATTCTCAGTTACGCGCGCTGGCCTGTTGAGCCTGCACAGCTGCGCCTCTGCGTGGTCGGCCCCACCGAATACACTGACGACCTGGTCAAGGGCACGACCCAGGCCACCGGCCGGCCCGTCACCGTGCGCCGGCTGTTGGCCGACAACCCCTCGATTGTCAGTGAGTGCGATGCGGTGTACATCGGCAAGTTGACCGGTGACGAGCGCAGCCAACTCTTCTCTTCGTTGACAGGACGTCCGGTGCTGAGCATCAGCGAAAGCGACGATCAATGCACCGTCGGCAGCCTGTTTTGCCTCAGGGTCACTGATGATCAGGTGTCCTTCGAGGTCAACCTCGACTCCGTCGCCCGCAGTGGTGTGCGCATTCACCCCAGCGTGCTGCAACTGTCGCGCCGCAAGTCGACGGCGCCATGAGGCTATTCAAACCAGGTAGTCGCCCCACCTTGCGTTCGGTCATTGGCCGCGGGCACTTGATCGTTGCCCTGGTGGGCGTGGCCATGGCCAGCGTCTCGCTGACACTGCTGGGTGTGTTGGCCTTGCGGGTGTATGCCGACCACAACCTGCACCTGATTGCGCGTTCGATCAATTACACGGTGGAAGCCGCAGTGGTGTTCAATGACAAAGCCGCGGCCAAGGAAGCGCTGGCATTGATCGCCTCCACTGAAGAGGTCGCCGACGCTCAGGTGCTGGACCAAAAAGGCACGTTGCTCGCGCGTTGGCAGCGACCGGAAACCGGGCTGTTCTCCGAGCTCGAAATGCAGATTGCCAAGGCTTTCCTCGAAAAACCCATCGACATGCCGATCGTTCATCAAGGTCGGGAAATCGGCAGCATCCAGCTCACCGGTCATGGCGGCAGCCTGCTGCGCTTCCTTCTCAGCGGTTTGGTGGGAATCGTCCTGTGCACAGCCATCAGCGCCTGGGTCGCCCTCTATCTGGCGCGTCGACAACTTCGCGGCATAACGGGTCCACTGCGCAGCCTCGCCACCGTTGCCCACGCCGCCCGTAGCGATCGAGCCTTCGACCGCCGTGTGCCGCCCGCTGACATCGCCGAACTCGATAACCTGGGCAACGACTTCAATGCCTTGCTCGATGAACTCGAGTCCTGGCAGACCCACCTTCAAAGCGAAAACGAAACGCTGGCGCATCAGGCCAGCCACGACAGCCTCACCGGGTTGCCGAACCGGGCGTTCTTCGAAGGCCGCCTGATTCGCGCGCTGCGCAATGCCCACAAACTCAATGAGCGTGTGGCCGTGTTGTTTCTCGACAGCGACCGGTTCAAGGAAATCAACGATGGTTTCGGGCATGCCGCCGGCGATGCCGTGCTGGTTGCGGTGGCCAGCAGGGTCCGGGCGCAGTTGCGCGAAGAGGATCTGGTGGCGCGTCTGGGCGGTGACGAGTTTGCGGTATTGCTGACGCCGCTGCATAAAACCGAAGACGCTGAGCGGATTGCCGACAAGATCCTCGCCAGCATGGAAGTGCCCATCCCGTTACCGGGTCATACTCAGGTCCTGACCTCACTCAGTATCGGCATTGCCGTGTACCCGGATCATGGCGCCACACCGGGCGCGCTGCTCAATGCCGCCGACGCGGCCATGTACCAGGCCAAACGCCTTTCCCGAGGTGCACAACACACGTCCGGGTCGGAGCACCCGGTCGCCCACGTTCAAACCAGGAGCTAATTGTTGTGTTCTCAATCACCCCGCGTTCCCTGCGATTTTTCACGATCACCTTGTTCATGGCCGTGCTGGCATTGGCCGGATGCCAGACCGCACCGCAAAAGGGCCTGACCCCGGCGCAAATCGCTGTGCTCAAACAGCAAGGCTTCGAGCTGACCGATGAGGGCTGGGCGTTTGGTTTGTCCGGCAAAGTGCTGTTTGGCAGTGACGACGACAGCCTGAACGCCGCCAGTACCGAGATCGTCCAAAAGATCGGCAAGGCATTGCTCGGTGTCGGTATCGAGCGAGTGCGGGTCGACGGTCACACCGATGCTTCGGGCAAAGAATCCTACAACGAACAACTCTCCCTGCGTCGCGCGAAAAGCGTCGGCAAGGTGCTGACCACGGTCGGCATGAAAGACGAAAACATCCAGCTGCGCGGTCTCGGCAGCAGTCAGCCGGTGACGTCGAACGACACTGCTGCTGGCCGCACCGAAAACCGCCGGGTGTCGATCGTGGTAAGCGCTGATTAGTCGGCGAACAGCATTTCCCGGCTTTCACCCATCAACAGACCCTGATTCTGCTCAGTGACGGCGCGAATGTAATCCCACAACAGGGTAATCCGCTTGAGCTTCCTCAGGTCCTCGCGGCAGTACATCCAGAATTGCCGGGTGATGTTGATCTCTTCCGGTAACACCGGCAGCAAACGCGGGTCCTGAGCCGCGAGGAAGCACGGCAAAATCGCCAGCGAGCGTCCTTGCTGCGCCGCCACGAATTGCGCGATCACACTGGTGCTGCGCAAGTTGGCGCTGGCGCCGGGCAATACGTTCGCCAGGTACAACAGCTCCGAGCTGAACGCCAGATCATCCACATAACTGATGAATGAATGCTTGCCCAAATCTGCCGGGCGGCGGATCGGCGGGTGTTTGTCCAGATAATCCTGAGTCGCGTACAGCTGCAGTTTGTAGTCGCAGAGTTTGCAGCAGACGTACGGGCCATGCTCCGGGCGCTCCAGGGCAATGACGATGTCGGCCTCGCGCTTGGACAGGCTTATGAAGTGTGGCAGCGGCAGGATGTCCACGGAGATCGCCGGGTAGGCGTCGACGAAATGGCTCAGCTGTGGGGTGATGAAAAAGCTGCCGAAACCTTCGGTGCAACCCATGCGCACATGCCCCGACAGCGCCACGCCGGAACCTGAAACCTGCTCGCAGGCCATGTGCAGTGTGCTTTCTATCGACTCGGCGTAACCGAGCAAACGCTGGCCTTCGGCGGTCAGGACAAAACCGCTGGTCCGGGATTTCTCGAACAGCAATGTACCCAGTGCCGCTTCCAGCGAGCTGATGCGCCGCGACACGGTGGTGTAGTCCACCGCCAGGCGCTTGGCCGCGGTGCTGGCCTTGCGGGTGCGGGCGACTTCGAGGAAAAACTTGAGGTCATCCCAGTTCAACGAGCCTAAGGACGTGATGTTTTTTTGCATGATGGACCGGCTTTTATGTGCGTTCTTATTAGAAGTTTGCACATCTATACTCCAAAAACAGTCCGACAACCAATTCGCGACACACGTCTCATCTCAAGGCTGCTTCTCGCCTTGGCTCCCAAGATAGTTCTCTAGATAACAACAACGTCCCGGAGACCCAACATGAACGCATCGCTTACGCCAAACGAAACCACTGTCCAAAAGGTCAAGCTGTTGATCGATGGCGAGTGGGTCGAGTCCCAGACCACCGAGTGGCACGACATCGTCAACCCGGCGACCCAGCAAGTGCTGGCCAAGGTTCCGTTCGCCACCGCGCAGGAAGTGGACGCCGCGATCAGCGCCGCCCATCGCGCCTTCCAGACCTGGAAGCTGACGCCGATCGGCGCGCGGATGCGCATCATGCTCAAGCTCCAGGCGTTGATTCGCGAACACTCCAAGCGCATCGCCGTGGTACTCAGCAACGAGCAAGGCAAAACCATCGCCGACGCTGAAGGCGATATCTTCCGCGGCCTGGAAGTGGTCGAACACGCTTGCTCCATCGGCAGCTTGCAAATGGGCGAGTTTGCCGAGAACGTCGCGGGCGGCGTTGATACCTACACCCTGCGTCAGCCCATCGGCGTTTGCGCCGGCATCACCCCGTTCAACTTCCCGGCGATGATTCCGCTGTGGATGTTCCCGATGGCGATCGCCTGCGGCAACACCTTTGTGCTCAAGCCGTCCGAACAGGACCCGATGTCGACCATGCTGCTGGTGGAACTGGCGATCGAGGCCGGCGTTCCGGCGGGCGTGCTCAACGTGGTCCATGGCGGCAAGGATGTGGTGGATGCGCTCTGCACACACAAGGACATCAAGGCTGTGTCCTTCGTCGGTTCGACCGCGGTCGGTACTCACGTCTACGACCTGGCCGGTAAACACGGCAAGCGCGTGCAATCGATGATGGGCGCGAAAAACCACGCTGTGGTGCTGCCGGATGCCAATCGCGTACAAGCGCTCAATGCCCTGGTCGGTGCCGGTTTCGGTGCCGCGGGGCAACGTTGCATGGCCACTTCGGTGGTGGTGTTGGTGGGCGCGGCCAAACAATGGTTGCCTGACCTGAAAGCGCTGGCGCAAAAGCTCACCGTGAATGCCGGCAGCGAGCCGGGCACTGACGTTGGCCCGGTGATCTCGAAAAAAGCCAAACAGCGGATTCTCGATCTGATCGAAAGCGGCATCAAGGAAGGCGCCAAGCTGGAGCTGGATGGTCGCGACGTCACCGTTCCAGGCTTTGAGAAAGGCAATTTTGTCGGCCCGACTCTGTTCTCCGGCGTGACGCCCGAGATGCAAATCTACACCCAGGAAATCTTCGGCCCGGTGCTGGTGGTTCTGGAAGTCGACACCCTCGACGAGGCCATCGCGCTGGTCAACGCCAACCCGTTCGGCAACGGCACGGGCCTGTTCACTCAGAGCGGTGCGGCGGCGCGTAAATTCCAGACCGAAATCGACGTTGGCCAGGTCGGCATCAACATCCCGATTCCGGTGCCGGTCCCGTTCTTCAGCTTCACCGGTTCCCGTGGTTCGAAGCTCGGCGACCTCGGTCCGTATGGCAAGCAAGTGGTGCAGTTCTACACTCAGACCAAGACGGTCACCAGTCGCTGGTTCGATGACGACAGCGTCAACGATGGTGTGAACACCACCATCAACTTGCGTTAAGGAGCCAGGCATGAAAATCGCTTTTATCGGTCTCGGCAACATGGGCGCGCCGATGGCGCGCAACCTGATCAAGGCCGGCCACGCGCTGAGCCTGGTCGATCTTAACAAAACCGTTCTGGCCGAACTGGAGCAGTTGGGCGGCAGCGTCAGTGCTTCGGCCCGTGAAGCGGCGCAAGGTGCGGAACTGGTGATCACCATGCTGCCCGCCGCTGTGCATGTGCGCAGCGTATGGCTGGGTGAAGATGGCGTGCTCGCCGGTATCGGCAAAGGCGTGCCGGCCGTGGATTGCAGCACCATCGATCCGCAGACTGCGCGTGATGTGGCGGCTGCTGCTGCCAAGCAAGGCGTGGCCATGGCCGATGCACCAGTCTCTGGCGGGACTGGCGGTGCGGCGGCCGGGACGCTGACCTTCATGGTCGGCGCCACGCCTGAACTGTTCGCCACTCTGCAACCGGTGCTGGCGCAAATGGGCCGCAACATCGTCCATTGCGGTGAAGTCGGCACCGGGCAAATCGCCAAGATCTGCAACAACCTGCTGCTGGCGATTTCCATGGTCGGCGTGAGCGAAGCCATGGCGTTGGGTGATGCACTGGGGATCGACACCACCGTGCTGGCCGGGATCATCAACAGTTCTACCGGGCGTTGCTGGAGTTCGGAGATGTACAACCCGTGGCCGGGCATCGTCGAAACGGCGCCGGCCTCGCGCGGTTATACCGGTGGTTTCGGTGCCGAACTAATGCTCAAGGATCTGGGGCTGGCCACTGAGGCGGCACGTCAGGCGCACCAGCCGGTGGTGCTCGGTGCGGTGGCCCAGCAGTTGTATCAGGCGATGAGCCAGCGTGGAGAGGGTGGTAAAGACTTCTCGGCGATCATCAACAGCTATCGCAAACCGCAGTAAGTAATTTTTCCAGGGATCGCGTTTAAAAGCTTTTGTGGCGAGGGAGCTTGCTCCCGCTGGTTCGCGAAGCGAAGCCAATGTGGCGATGCGGTTTCGAGATAAAACGCGTTTGCTGATTTGCGACTGCTACGCAGCCGAGCGGGAGCAAGCTCCCTCACCACAGATGATGTTTGTTTACCGGGAGACCACGTCGGGTGGTCTTCCGGTTTTTTGCATCAGGCAAACACGAAATACTTGCGCACGGTTTCAACCACTTCCCACGTGCCTTTCATGCCCGGCTCGATCACGAAAATATCACCGGCACGCAGATGGATCGGCTCTTTGCCTTCCGGCGTGATGATGCAATACCCCTCGCGGAAATCGCAGTATTCCCACTTCACGTATTCCACATACCACTTGCCCGGCGTGCAGATCCAGGTGCCCATGATCTTGCTGCCGTCTTCGCTGGTATAGGCGTTGAGGTTGACGGTGTGCGGGTCGCCTTCGAGTTTTTCCCATTTGCAGGCATCAAGCACCGGCAGAGGGTGAGTGTCGCGAAGAACGGTAATGGGTGCGGTCATGTGGACTCCGGGCAGTGGATTAGAGAACTGAAGCCGCACCCTATAGCGCCGCGCATTCGGTCAGTTGTCTGTGCTCGACACTCAGTTACCCAGAAGCGCTGTGGCGATTTGCCTGATCGGCTTCTAAATCCTCAAGACGCATTGTTTAACGGCTACGCTGATAGTTATGAAGTTATAACTATTTTCTTATCCGGTTTTTATTATTTGTACGTCAGCGCTGTCAGCCAGAAGTTAATACTTCCGAGCCGCTCTCTATCTTGCCGGCAATACAGTGTGCTCCCCCCCCACCATACGCAGCCTTTGTTAAGTAAATAAGTCGACTGACAGGGGGCTTCGCATCAATCGGGTGCGGTGCGCAGGCCTGTTAGTACGTCTGTCTCAAGTTGTTAAAAAACTTTGAATAGTTCGTTGACTCTCCCCTTAAGGGCAGAGTTTAGATTTCCGCCGCGTGAGAAGTTGCTGTGGGAATAGTTACTTCTCACATACGGAATTCATGAAGCATTCACGATATAGGGAGATAGAGATGAACAATCCATTGGAGTTGGAAAACGTCATTGCCAGCACCCGCGAGATCCTCGCGCAACTGTTGGTGATGAGCGCCGATGATATCGATGAGAACAGCAGTATCGTCGAGGACCTCAGCGCCGATTCGCTGGACATCGTCGACCTGAGTTTTCAACTGGGCCGTCAGTATGGCTGCACCTTGCCCAAAACCAGCGTGCTCGATCACGCCGTCGCTGTCTGCGGCGACGCCAGCGAGTTCCTCGCCAGCGGTCGCATCACTGAAAACGGCAAGGCCTTGCTTGAACAGAGCCTCAGCGCCTACTCCCCGGATCAACTCCAGTCCGGTATGCAACCGGCGCAGGTATTTGCCGCCACCACCGTGCGCAACTGGGCGCAACAGTGCCGCAACCTCTTCAACTATCTGCCGCAGAACTGCCCCGATTGCGGCGCTCATCAAGCCGTGCTGAACGAACGTCAGCAAGTGGTCTGTGACGCGTGCAGTGCGAGGCTGGTGCCGGTCGACGGCGACGAGGTTTCACGCCGACTGGTGGAGCAATTTGTGGCCACTCACGTCAAAGAGACGGTGTAGGAGTTCTCATGCGGGCACGAGAAGTCTATGTGACCGGATTCGGTCTGGTGGCGCCCATGGCACTGGACGCCGCCACGTTGTTCGAGCGGATCTGCCAGAAGCAGTCCTGTGTTCGCGAACATCCACGGTTCAAGGCGCTGGGCTTCAACAACAGCGCTGCCGGGTTTATCGATGACGGCCAGTGGCAGCAGATCGCCGCGGGTTTCGGCGGCAATGCTGCGCTGCATCCACGGCAAAGCGTGCTGGCCGAGTTCGTCGCTCGACAAGCCATTCAGCACGCCGGTCTGACCCCGACAGCCTTTGCTCACACCCGCAGTGGATTGTTCCTGGGGGCTAACAAGTACTGCGCGGACAGTCACGATCTGCATCGGGCCAGTCGCTGCATGGATGAGGCCGGGCGTGTCGATCTGGATCAACTGCTGGATAACCCGGCGGCGTCGAGCGCGGTCTTCGGGCGCCGGGTCGATCAGCAGACCCAGCACCTGGCCGAGACGCTCGGTATCCGCGATCACATTTCGACCCACTCCGATGCCTGCGCCGCCGGCACCATGGCGATCGGCAGCGCCTACCGGGCGATCGAGCGCGGCGAAATCGACCTGGCCATTTGCGGTGCCGTCGAACTGATGGCCAACGAGTTGCCGTATTACATGTTCAACAGCCTCGGCGCGCTGTGTCAGGCCGACCTGCCGGCAAGCGAGCAGAGTCGACCGTTCATGCCGGATCGCTGCGGCTTCGTGATCAGCGAGGGCGCGGCCATGATCATTCTCGAATCCGCCGAGCATGCGCAACGTCGCAAAGCAACGCCGTTGGGGCGTGTGCTGGGTTACGCGAATGTGTGCGAGGCGCAAAAAATGACCTCCAGCAGTCGGGATGGCCGCAAATACGAGGAATGCATGGAAGCCGCAATCGAAGACGCCGGGTTGCTCAGCAGCGCCGTGCAACACGTCAACACCCATGGCACGTCTACCCAGGCCAACGACAGCTGCGAAGCCTTGGCTCTGCAGCGAGTGTTCGGCGAGTGCCAGGAACACGTGACGTTCACCGCCAACAAATCGGCCATCGGTCATTCCCTGGCGGGCAGCGGCGCGATTGAAGCGGTGCTGTCATTGATCAGCCTGCGGGATGGCGTGCTGTTGCCGACCTTGAACTACGATCACGACCGCGCCGAATACCCCTCGCTGAAGTTTCTCAGTGAGCCGATGCGCCAGTCGATCAATGTGGTGATGTCCAACTCGTTCGGGTTCGGCGGCGTCAACAGCTCGCTGGTTCTGGGGAGGGCATGACATGAGCATTGCCGTTTTCATCCATTCGGCCGCGGTGCTGAACTCTGCCGGCAGCGAATGTGCCGACCTGCTCGCAACGCCACCTTCGCCGCAACCGCTGGCATTTGACGCGACGCGCCGGGCATACCCGCTGCCGACACCGCGCCTGGCCAGCGATCTGTTCGACCGCAAGATCCAGCGCAGCGTCGAACCACAAGGCCTGCGGCTGTTGCATTGCGCGGCGCGCCTGGCGCCCGCGCTGGCGGCCCTGAATCTGCCGCCGGCACGGATCGCCCTGACGGCAGCCATTCCAGAAGTCGACGCGCCAAGCCCTTGCTGGGACGCGGTGCAAGCGATCGGCGAGCAGCCGCAAAAGCCACTGACGCAACTGTTGGCCAACACACCGCCGCTGCATGCCCTGACGCTGCTCAACAGCAGCGTGATGGCCTACGTCGCCGAAGCATTGCAATGCCATGGGCCGATGGGTGGGTTCTGTTCCCAGGAGAACGCCGGGCTCGATGCTTTGATCGAGGCCTGTCAGCAAATTGTCGAGCAACGCGCCGATGCGGCACTGGTGGTCAGCAGCAGTCCGAACCTGACGCCGGCCCTGTATCTGCGTGAGTCCCATCCGGCAGACGAGCCGATTTATGGCGAGGGCGCTGCGGCGCTGCTGCTCGGCTCGGCGCCTTCGCGCACCACCCCGAACGCCTTGCGCATTGCCGGGTTCGCCCGGGGTTACAGCGCTGATCCGCAACGGGGCGCAGCGGTTGCCCGGCGGGTGATCGACCAGGCACTGAGCCTGGAAAAACTGTGCCTCGGTGACGTCCGGCAAATCGTCGCCAATCCCGAGGACGCGCAATTGATGAGCCTGTTCGCCGACCGGCCACGGGACGTTCGCAGCACTCGTGCCATGACCGGCGATCTTGGCGCCAGCGCCTTGCTGACCGAAATCGCGCTGGCCTTGCACCACAGCCACGACGCATCGGCGACACCGGGCTACACGCTGTTGGTCAGCCATAGCCGCGCCGGTCATTGGGGCGCCTTGCTGCTGGCCAGTGAAACCATGGAGAAGCACACATGAGTGCGACACGGATTGTGATTACCGGCATGGGCGCCGTGACCGGGTTCGGTTTCGAATGGCAGACCCTCTGGGAAAAAATGCTCGGCGCCGAACATTGCGTGCGTCCATGGCAACCCGACGGGGTGGAGGACGGCACGTTCCCGGTGCGCTACGCCGCGGCCGTGGATATGAGCCTGTTGCCCGAGGCCCTGCAGGACCACCCGGCCTGGACCGTTGCCCTGGAAAAACGCAGCCGCTTTGGCTGGGTAGCCGCCACCCAAGCGGTGAAAGACAGCGGACTTGCTCCTGAGCAGCTACGTGAAGCCGCGGTGCTCTGCGCTTCGGGCGCGCCCCAACACATGCTGGCCGACATGCTGTTGACCCAGTCACCGGATGGACACGCCCCAGGCTGGCAACACCTGATGCTCCGTGCCGGACAGGTCAATGCAGAAGGCTCGCTACGTCAGAGTAATGATCGACTGGCGCGGGTGATTGCCGACGGCTTGGGTTGCGAAGGCCCGGTGATCAATATCAGCAGCGCATGCGCCGGAGCCTCCCAGGCCATCGGCAATGCCTTTCAGATGATTCGTCGCGGTGAAGTGAACGTGGCGATTGCCGGTGGCGCCGATTCGGTGCTGAACCTCGACACCATGGCCGCGCTGTACCTGCTCGGCGCGGCATCGAGCGAACAGCGCTGGGGTGTCGATGTGTGCCGGCCGTTCGACCGTGATCGCAGTGGCCTGATTGCCGGCGAGGGCGGTGGTTTCGTGGTGCTGGAAAGCCTTGAGCATGCGCTGGCGCGAGGAGCGACGCCGTATGCCGAAGTGCTCGGTTTCGGCAGTAGCCTGGACGCCTACAAAGTCACCGCTCCGCAACCCGAAGGCCGGGGCGCAGCGTTGGCGATGCAAGCCGCGCTGGACGACGCCGGCCTGCGTGCGCAACAGATCGATCTGATCAACGCCCACGGCACTTCGACGCCGCTCAATGACGTCGCCGAAACCCTGGCGATCAAAAGTGTGTTCGCCGGGCACAAGCACTACCGGTCCCTGGCCATCAGCGCCAACAAGTCGCAGTTCGGGCATTTGATTGCCGCCGCCGGCGCACCCGAATGCATGGTCACGGCGCTGGCGTGCCTGAACGATCTGGTCACGCCGACAGTGAACCTGCATGAGGTTGATGAGCAATGCGACCTGGACTATTGCGCCGGGCAAGCGGTCAGCCGCCGGGTGGATTTTGCCTTGAGCAACTCTTTCGGTTTTGGCGGGCTCAACACCTCGCTGGCCCTTGGCAAATATCGGGAGCACTCACAATGACTGGCGCAACCTTGCGTGTTGTGATCGCCGGCAGCGGTTGCGTATTACCCAGCGGCTGGGGCGTGCAGCGCTTCTGGTCAGCGGCCAGTGAAGCCCGCAGCGGCATCGCTTTGCTGCAGTCGAAACTGTTCCACAGTGAGCGCGTGACGGCCTTCGGGCATGTCAGTGATGAAGACCATCAAACCAGTCGCCAGGACGTGGCCCAGAACCTCCAGCGTTACTGCCCGCCGGCCGTGATCTGGGGCGTCAGCGCGGTGCGTCAGGCGTTGGCTGAAGCCGGGCTTGAACCGGGCAACGACGGGCTGCGCTACGGCCTCTATTGCTGCCAGGGCGGTTATACCCATCCGTCGTTGGCGGCCTATGGCGAGTTGCTCCACGAGTGCCGCGATGAGTCCGGTGCCGACATGCGGCGCCTCGCTCAACGGGTGTTGCGGGAGCGCGCGCTCGACCCGTTCCTGGTGCTCAAGAGCCTGAGCAACGGCTTGCTCGGAGTTGTCAGTCTGGCGCTGAAACTGGAGTGCGAATGCAACGCCTACATGCAAGGCGTGGCCGGCAATCTGGCGGCGTTGCGCGAGGCGTGCGCGGCGTTGCAAAGCGGTCGTATCGATGCGGCGATTGTGGTCGGCGCCGGCAGTGAACTCGATCCGTTGGCGCTGGCCGCACTGGCCGAGGCTGGCGTGATCAGCACCGACGGTTCGCAAACCTTGCGTGCATTCGATCGCCAAGGCTCGGGCGGGATTGCCGGTGAAGGCGCGGCGGCTTTGATATTGCGCCGGGCCGACGATCTATCGGATGGGCCGCAGACCTGCCTGTCGGGACTCACCGCCCATCCACGACTGGGGTCGTTGAGCCTGCCGGACAAGCAGGTCGATTTGCTGGTCAGTAGCGCCAGCGGCGATCCGCACAAGGACGCCGATCTGGCCCGGACGCTGGCCCGCACCGGTGCCGCGCACATCACCAGTAGCGTGCCGGTGACCGGCATTCTCAGCGGCGCGCCGAGCCTGGTCGACCTGATCCTGGCCCGCAACGCACTGCTGGCCCAGCGTGTGCCGCCGATCATCGGCTTGCAGCAACCGGTGGAACCGCACCTGCCGTTTGTGCTCGGTGAGACACGGAACGCGGTGCTGCACGACTGCCTGATCATCAACCGTGACGACAACGGTTTCAGCGCCTGTTACCAGCTCGATTATCAGGCGGCCGGCCAGCCGTTATGAACGCAATGAATCGCTTCTATTTTTTTGATCATGGGATATGACTGTCATGGATTACCGCGATTACGTACGACCTAAATTCGTTGAATTGATGCAGGCCCTGGGCCTGGAATGCCAGTTCCATCGGGCGCTGGGCAGCAAGCTGTTTTACCGCGACAAACAAGGCGCCGAGGTGACCGTCACCGACTTTCTCGGCGGTTACGGCGCGGCGTTATTTGGCCACAATGACCCGCAGTTCGTCGATCAACTCTGCGGCCTGTTGCGCGCCGATGTGCCGTTCAATGCGCAGATGTCCGTGCGTGGCGCCGCCGGTATGCTGGGGCGCGAACTCAGCGAGGCGTTCAACCGGGAGTTGAACAACAACGAGCGCTACATTTCGACCTTCTCCAACAGTGGCGCCGAGTCGGTGGAAATCGCCGTCAAGCATGCTGAATACCGTCGTCAGAAAACCTTGCAGAAGCAGTTCGATGAGCGGGACTTCGCCCTGGCCAACCTGACCGCCAGCGACAAGGCCTACGTTGAACTGGACGTTGATGACCTTGATCTGCCCGCCGGATTGCTGCCGGAAAATCTGACTTATGTGACCGTGCGCCAAGTCGTGGAAGCAGTGCGTCAACACAACCTCGCGCAGTTGCATGTCGAGCCGGTGTTCGTCGCCCTGCGCGGCAGCTTCCACGGCAAACTGGTGAACACCGTCCAGCTGACTTACGGCAAACAGTACCGCCAGCCGTTCGCCCGTTTTGGCCTTAACGTCGAGTTCATCGATCCGCAGCAACCCCAGCAACTCAAGGACTTGCCGGCCCGTCACACAAGGCATTGGCTGAGCCTTGAGTGGAGCGGCGAGACCTTGCAGGTACGCCGTGACGCTTTCAGCGCGATCACGGCGGTGTTGCTCGAACCGATCCAGGGCGAGGGCGGCATCAACGAGTTCGCCAGCGAGTTCTACCTGGGCCTGCGTCGCTTGTGCAACGAGCAGCAATGCCCGCTGATCATCGACGAAGTGCAGTCGGGTTTCGGCCGCACCGGCACTTTGCTCGGCGCCAGCCATTTCAACTTGCAGGGTGATTACTACTGTCTGTCCAAAGCGTTGGGCGGCGGACTGATGAAAATTGCCGCGACAGTCATCCGCGCCAGCCACTACGAAAACGATTTCAGCTACATCCACAGCTCGACCTTCGCTGAAGACGATGCCTCGTGCCATATCGCCCTGTCGGCATTGCGCCGCTTGTTTGCGAATGACAGCGCGATGCTCAAGGACGTGAACAGGAAAGGCGAATACCTCAAGTCGTCGTTGCTCGAACTCAAAGCCGCGTACCCGGACGTGATCGCCGATGTGCGTGGTCGCGGGTTGCTGCTGGGGTTTGAACTGCACGACCTGACCGGCACCAGTTCGCTGGTGCAGGCGTCGGCGCAGTACAACGATGCGCTGGGTTACATCATCGCCGGCTACCTGCTGCAATTCGAATCGCTGCGGGTCGCGCCGTCGGGCAGCAACGCCAACGTGATTCGCCTGGAGCCGCCGGTGTGCATCACTTTCGAGGAAATCGACGGCTTGATCGGCTCGTTGCAAAAGGTCTGCGACATGCTGCGTCGCCGCGATGCCTTCCCGCTGGCGGCGGGTGTGTGCGCCGACAGCATCCCTGAAGTGCCGGCCCGCGAGGTGAGCTTCAAGGAGCCTGAAAACCTCCCAAAGCCTGACGAAAGCGTCCGCGTGGTGGCGCGCGTGGCGTTCATCAATCACCTGATCGATTCGGACATGCTCAGTGATGTCGATCCGTCGCTGTCCACCCTCAGCGCCGAACAGAAGCGCGAGTTCATCAAGCGCATGGCCCCGGAGCGGCGTGCTGCGCCAATCGGCCCGGTGCTGATTCGTTCGAAACTCGGCACCGCCGTGGAATTCACCCTGTACCCGTTGTGCATGGACTCCGATGCCATGGCCGCGTACATCGCCAGTGGCGACCTGGACACCATCCGCGACGAAGTCGGCAATCGCATCCGTGATGCCCGGGCCGATGGTTACAGCGTGGCCGGTCTGGGCATGTACACATCGATCGTCACTAACAACTGCCAGGCGCTGAAAATCCCCGACATGGCGCTGACTTCCGGCAATGCGCTGACCATCGGCATGGGCCTGGAAGCGATCGAGCAAGGCTGCAAGCAGCAAGGCTTGGAACTGAGCCAACAGACGGCGGCGGTGGTCGGCGCGGCGGGCAACATTGCTTCGACTTACGCCTCGTTGCTGTCCACCAGTGTCGAACACCTGATCCTCATCGGCAGCGGTCGCGACGGCTCACTGCGGCGCCTGGAGAAGACCGCCCAACTGATTTACGCCGAGGCCGCCCGCGCGATTCTAAAAGGTGTCGCCGAGCACGATCGCCTCGCCAGTCGCTTGCAGAAACTCAACGGTATCGACGCGTTGTTGCAGGCCCACGGCGCTGGCGCCGACCTCGGTTTGCGAGTGCAGCGCCTGGTCGAAGAGCGCTTGGGCGCGAATGCATTCATCACCGTCAGCAATGACCTTGATGTGCTGAAACAAGCGCGCATCGTGCTCTGTGCGGCGAACGCCCCTCAACCGTTTCTCGGTGCCGATCACTTTGCTGAAAACAGCGTGATCTGCGACATCGCGGTGCCGCTGAACGTCGATCAGAACCTCTCGAGTCAACGGGCCGACGTGTTGTACATGCACGGCGGGATTGTCCAGACACCGTTGGGCGATGGCCTGATCCGCAACGTTCGGGCCTACCTCAAGGAAGGCCAGCTGTATGCCTGCATGGCGGAGTCGGTGTTGATGGGTTTGTCCGGGATGAAACAGCACTACTCGTACGGCGATATCAGCCGCGAGCAAGTGCAGCAGATTCGTGCCCTGGCCGCGACCCACGGCTTCAGCCTCGCGCAGTTCAAGACTGACAACTCACTCTAAGGAACGGTCATGCCGAATAAAGTAGCAGTGGTGACCGGTGGCAGTCGTGGCATCGGCCGGGCGATTGTCCTGGCCTTGGCCGGCGCGGGCTACCAGATCGCATTCAGTTATGTACGCGACGAAATGGCCGCCATGTCCTTGCGTGACGAGGTTCAGGCACTGGGCCTCGAGTGCCTGGCGCTGCAATGCGATGTCAGCAGTGGCGACAGCATCAAAGGCTTTTTCGAACGGGTCGACGCGCATTTCCAGCGCGTCGATCTGCTGGTCAACAACGCCGGCATCACCCGTGACGGGTTGCTGGCGACGATGCCAAGCCGCGACATCATCGAGGTGATCCAGACCAACCTGATCGGCACCTTGCTCTGCTGTCAGCAAGTGGTGCCGGGCATGATGCGCCAGCGCAGCGGTTGCATCGTCAACATCAGTTCGGTGGCGGCGCAGAAGCCCGGCAAGGGCCAAAGCAACTATGCCGCGGCCAAGGGCGGCGTCGAAGCGCTGACCCGTGCCCTGGCAGTGGAGCTGGCGCCGCGCAACATTCGGGTGAATGCGGTGGCTCCCGGCATCGTCAACACCGAAATGAGCACGGCGCTGATTGGCAGTCAGGAACAGGAAATCCAGTCACGGTTGCTGATCAAGCGTTACGCCGAACCCCATGAAATTGCCGAGGCGGTGCTGTACATCGCCGATCGCGGTCTGTACCTGACGGGTGAGGTCCTGCCGGTCAACGGCGGGTTGAAAATGCCATGAGCCGGACCATTCTGATTACCGGTGCCGCCAAAGGCATCGGCCGCGCGGTGGCAGAGAATTTTGCCGCCGACGCCGGGCACCGTTTGATCCTGCTGGACCTGGATTTGTCGGAACTGCAACGCTGGGTCGACGAGCAACACGGGCAGATCAAGGCCCGGGTCGAAACCCATGCGGCGAACATTGCTGACCTGGAGGGCATGGAAGCGTTCTTCAAAATGCTCGCCAAACAGGTGGATTACGTCGATGTACTGGTCAACAGCGCCGGCATCTGCAACGAGAACGAACCGGAAGACTTGCACAACTGGCACAAGGTGATTTCGGTCAACCTCAACGGTACGTTCTACGTCACCTCGTTGTGCCTGCCATTGATGCCGGATCGCGGGCGGATCATCAACATGTCGTCGATCCTCGGCCGCGCCGGCAAGGTCCGCAACACCGCGTACTGCGCCTCCAAGCACGGCATCGTCGGTATGACCAAAGCCTTGGCGATGGACCTGGCACCACGGCTGATCACGGTGAATGCGATTTTGCCCGCGTGGATCGATACACCCATGCTGCAAGGTGAACTGGCGGCGCAAGCGGCCATTGCCGGGTTGACCCAGGAACAGATCCTGCGCAACGCCAAGAAGAAATTGCCGATGCGCCGTTTCATTCAAAGCGAGGAAGTCGCGGCGATGGTTCGTTACCTGGCCAGCCCCGAAGCAGGAGGGGTCACCGCGCAGAGCCTGGTGATCGACGGCGGTGTCGGGTTGGGAATGTAACCATGCCGGGATCACACATTAACCGCGTCGGGTGCGCGGTATTGGCCTGCATGGTCGCGCCGCTGGCGTTGGCTGAATTGACGGTCGACGACCTCAAGCCGGATTACGCCGACGCCGAAGTCGGCGTAGCCACCGCGTTGCGCCTGCACGGTGACGACCAGGTCACCCAGAAGGCGATGTATTTCAAGGCCAACCTCGAAGACAACTGGGACGGCGGTTACTACAAGGCCAAAGGCCGAGTGCGTTACGACGCCCGGTATGACGGCAACAATCCGTACAGCGAACGGGCGCGGGACAAATACCGCTTCGACGCCGACTGGCGGCATTTGTACTGGGGTCAGTCGGTGGGCGACGGCGAGGTGACCATCGGCTGGCAGCAAGTGGTCTGGGGCCGTGCCGATGAGTTACGGGTGCTCGATCAGATCAACCCGGTGGACTATCGCGATGGCCTGACCCCGCTACTGGAAGACAGCCGGATCGCGGTGCCCATGGTGCGATTTGCGCAACCGGTGGGCGAGTGGGAACTGGAAGCGCTGTGGGTCACCGATTTTGTGAAGAACCAGCCTCCGGTGGCGGGCAGCGAGTTCGACGCACCGCTGTTTGCCGCGCCAGACCCGCAGTATTTCCTGCTCGATTCCAAGCCCGGTTACGACGGTGACAAAGGCTTTTCGTATGGCCTGAGCGCCAACGGCCGGATCGGTTCGGTGGACACCAGTTTCGTCGCACTGAACGCGCGCCAGCAGGATCCGGTGTACGCCGTCGAAGGCCTGGCCGATGACGGTCGCACGCGACTGGAGCGCCAGTTTCCCCGTTACACCATGGGTGGCGCGGGGCTGGCGATCGACGCCGGTCACAGCATCGTGGTGCGCAGCGAAATTGCCTGGTTCGACAACTGGCGGGTGACCAATCCGACTCGCGCCTACGGCGCTGACAGCACCTCGATGGTCAAGTCATTACTGGGCGTCGATTACCTGCTGCGTGACTGGCTGATTTCCGTGCAATGGCAACAACAACAATTGCTCGACTGGCAGGACGGCATGTTGCAAGACAAGCGCGAGCACCTGTTCACCTTATCGGCCGAAGGCACCCACTGGCAGGACCGACTCAAGAGCCGGCTGGTGGTCGCCGCCTCGCCACCGTTCAACGACGATGCGCTGTTGCAAGGCATCTTCACTTACAAACCGGTGGACTGGATCAAGCTCGGGCTGGAAGTGGATGTGTTCTTCGGCAAGCCCGACAAACCCTTCGGCGAGTACGACAACCGCGATCAAGTGCGGTTGTCCGCCGGCTACCTGTTTTAACCCCATGACGCCTGCGTGCCTCTGGCGCATTGGCTCGACCATATTCATCTGACGAAAAGGGAAGTTCCCATGTTGCCGCTATTCAAAAGTCTGACCGCCGCCGCATTGATCCTGAGCGGCGCTTGCGCCACCGCCGCCGACGGCCAGAATGCCGATGAAATCATCCGCCAGGTGCGGGATCGAAATGACGGTAAAAGCTTCATGTCCCAAGTGTCGCTGATCCTCCACGACAAGAAGGGCAATACCCGGGTTCGCGAGTTCACTTACCTGCAAAAGGATTACCCGGACAGCGACAAATTCAGCATGTATTTCTCCGCCCCCACCGACGTGCGCGACGTGGCCTTTCATATCGAAAACCCCCACGAAACCCTGGGCCAGGAAGACAGCCAGTGGATGTACTTGCCGGTCAGCCGCCAGACGCGGCGGATCTCCACCACCGACAAGCGCGGCTCGTTCATGGGCAGCGAGTACTCCTACGCCGACCTGGACAAGATCCGGGTCAAGGATTACACCCAGACGCTGGTCGGCGAAGAGCAGGTCAAGGGTCGCGATTGCTACGTAATCGAGCGTGAGCCGGCGTCGCCCGAGGTGCTGGCCAAGACGGGATACAACAAACTGAAAGTGTGGATCGACAAGCAGAATTTCCTGGTCATGCGTCAGGACTTCTTCGACGTCAAAGGCGTGCTGGTCAAGCAGATGCGCACGCAAAAGGTCGACACCATCGACTCGATCGACAGCATCGTGTTGAGCGAAACGGAACACTTCATTGACGGCACGCGTTCAGAGATGCGCTTTAACCACCTGCAGTACAACGTGCAACTGGAAGACCGTTTGTTCACCCAGACCGCGATCAAGCGCGGGCTGAAAACCGGCGACGTGCCGGACTTTGCCGTGTCTGCCCGCTAAGCACCGACCCCGACGACCCTGGAACGCATGATCATGGAAAGATACCTGAACTTCGTCGAGCGCTATGCGCGGGCGATCGTTTTCCTGCTGGTGGCGGTCACGGCGTATTTCACCTATACGCTGGGCGCGCTGATCTCCGACACCAACCCTTACTTGCTCAAGGAAACCCATCCGGCGCGCAAGACCATCATCGACTTGCAAAGCGAGTTCACCGGCACGTTCGACTCGGTGATGGTGGCAATCAACAACCCGCAGACGGTGTTCAACAAGCCGACCCTCAACGCACTGTTTTCGATGTCGCAATCGGTGCGCAAGATGATCCTGGCCAACGACGCCGACAAGGAGCAGTTGACGCAAATCGTCGCCAGGCATCCGGACGACAGCCGTGCACAGTTGCTGGCGCGGGACATTCTGGAGAACGGTTTTTCCCAGAACGATTACGCCCAGGCCAAGGCCCTGCGTGATTACGCCCAGAGCCAGAACTGGGATACCCATGATCAACTGTTCCTGACTTTTCTCGCCGAGCGAATCAACCCGATTCGCGAAATGGCGTCGATGGGCGATCTGGAAAACATCGTGCTGACCGACGATGGCGAGTTGCTGATCCACAAGACCCTCAACGCCTACGACATGGATCCGGCGCTGGTCGAGTCGCAGATCATGGGCAACGAGCTGATGGTGGACGGGGTGGTCTCCAAGGACAAGAAAGTCGCGATGCTGGTGGCCGAGCTGGGCACCAAGCAAGACGACGCCCAGGCACAACTGCGCGCCTACCAGATCGTGCGCGGCATCGTCGCGGACTATCAGGCGGCGCACCCGGAGTTCAAGGATGAGATCTTCATTGCCGGCATGCCGATCTTCATCGCGGCCCAGCAGGAGATCATCGACCATGACCTGGCGGTGCTGTTTCCGATTGTCTTTTTGCTGATCACCCTGCTGTTGATTTTCTTCTTCCGCAAACCGCTGGGCGTATTGTTGCCGCTGTTCAATATTCTGTTCTGCACCATCTGGACACTGGGCCTGATGGCCTTGTTGCGGGTGCCGTTCGACTTGCTGACCAGCGTATTGCCAGTGTTTCTGTTCACCATTTGCTGCTCGGATGCGATCCATGTGATGGCCGAGTATTACGAGCAGAAAAACGCCGGTAAGAGTAACCGTGAAGCCAATCGCGAGACGCAACGGCTGATGGTGGTGCCGGTTGTGTTGACGACGGTGACCACCATCGCCACTTTCATGATTTCCACCACCAACAACATTGTCAGCATCCGCAATTTCGGCGTGTTCATGTCCATTGGCTTGACGGCGGCGCTGATCATTTCACTGTTGCTGATTCCGGCATGGATCTCGATCTGGGGCAAGGATCAAACCCCGAAAACCCTCGCAGCCGTGCACAAGGAGTCGATCATTTCGCGTTATCTGGTGGCGTTCTGCGCGCGGTTGATCCAGTGGCGCAAACCGATCTTGATCGTGACACTGCCGCTGTTGGTCTTGATGACGGTGTTCACCTTTCGCGTCGATATCGAAGACTCGGGCATCGCCTACTTCAAGCCCGAGAGCCATATTCGCGTTTCGGACGAGTTCATCAACCAGGCCGGGGTCGCGGGCACGGCACCGGGCTGGATCGCCATCGACAGCAAAGAGCCGCGCGGGGTGCTGACCACGGAGGTGGTGCAGTTCATCGACAAGCTCGACCACTTCATCAAGCAGCAACCGGATGTCAGTTACGGCTATTCCCTGGCGACTTACGTCAAGCGCATGAACCTGGTGCTCAACGACATGAACCCCGACTACTTGCGCGTGCCCCAGGCGCTGGAGCAGGTGACGTCGGTTAATGACGAGGGGCAGGTCGAGCGGTTCGAGGTGCCGGGCAACTCACTGATCGAGCAGCACGTGATGCTGTTCGAGAACGGCGGCGGCTCGGACCTCAACAACGTGCTCAACGCTGATTATTCCAAGGCGCTGACGCTGTACACCATGACGTCGTCGGTGGCCAGCGACTACCAGGCCATGCTGGATCGGCTCGATGCCTGGTTGCTGGTGAACAAACCGGCCAACCTCGAAGTGACACACGCCGGCACGCCGTTGATCTGGACCGGCGTATTGCAGGAAATCACCCAGGGCCAGGTGCTGAGTTTTTCTTTGGCGTTGCTGGTGGTCACGCTGATGATGATGTATTGGCTCAAATCGGTACGTCTGGGCGTACTCGGCATGCTGACCCTGTTGACCACCTCGGTGACGGTCTATGGCTTCATGTTCCTGTTCGGCATCGAGCTGAACATCGGCACGACGCTGGTGACCTTCCTGGTGGTCGGCGTGGTCGATTACGCGGTGCACCTGCTGTCACGGATCAAATTGCTGGTGCAGCAAGGGATTCATATCGACGCAGCCATTTTGCAGGCGATGCACAGCGTCGGCCGTTCGACCGTGGTCAACGTGGTGATTTTCTCCGTGGGTTTCATGGCGCTGCTGTTTTCCGACTTCAAGCCGATTGTCGATCTGGGCGCACTGGTGGCGATGGCGCTGTTTTCCAGCGGTGTCATGACCATTCTGCTGGTGACACTGGTGTCGCCATGGTTCTTCGCGGCGATTGTTCCGGTGGCGCCGCTGCCGGAAAAAGATCGAGCCGTAGGGAAGCCCGTCTTGAGCTGACCTGACGACCGGCACCGCAGGCGCGCAAGTGGCCTGCGAGCCGGGTCATCCAGCGCAGGAGGCTAGTCAGTTCAGCGTATTGCCCGGGTTTTTTTCGCCATAGCGGGCGATACGCTCGAACTGACATTCTTCTCGGGCATCGTTGAGGTTGTGTTCGAATTCTTCGAGGCCGTTGTGCAGTTGCTGTAGAGCGCCGATCTGGGAGACCAGCTCGGCTTTTTTTTCGGCGATCGCTTTTTGCGCCATGTCCCACGGGAATTCGTCACCGTGGTAGTTGTTCAGCATCACCTGCAGCTCTTTGAGCTTGAAACCCAGTTGCTGGGCGCACTTGATGAACGTCAACACCTCGACACTCTGCTGGCTGTAGATGCGGTATTTGCCTTCACGCTTGGGTTCGGGCAACAGGCCGATTTCTTCGTAATGGCGAATGCTTTTGACTGTGGTGCCCGACAGTTGGGCGGCTTTGCCGATATACATAAAGATCCGTCTCGATGATCAAACAGGGCGTAGCGCGACCAGGCCTCAAGCCTGATCGGGGCGAATAATATAGTGAATAACATTCAAAGGTTGCAGCGGCGTGTAAATGACGCGCACAGCCGACGAACGACCGCTTGAGGGGGGACGTGGGGACGGGCTGACGGCGAGGGCGCGCCGTCAGCAAACAGCGAAGGGTGCGTCAGCTACCGGCGGTAACCCGGGCCTGTTCCAGCCAGGCGTCACGCTGGGTCGACTTCGAACCCAGGATCGGCCCGAAAGTCAGGGTCTTCAACGGCTTGATGCCGCAGAACTCCAGGGTCGTCTTGCGCATCTGGTGCAGGCCGGGCATGCGATAGACCCATTTGTAATACCAGGGCGGCGTGTCCATGGTCACCAGCAGATGCGCGGTCCGGCCCTTGAGCAGTTTGTCAGGGAAGGCCTTGCCCTCACGGTATTTGAAAGCAAAACCGGGCAGGAAAATGCGGTCGAGGAAGCCCTTCATCAACGCCGGTATGCCGCCCCACCAGATCGGATAAACGAACGTCAGGTGTTCGGCCCAGGTGATATCGGCCTGGGCTCGCAACAGGTCCGGCTCCAGCGGCTGGATAGTGTTATAGCCGTCGTGCAAGACCGGATCAAAGTCCAGCGCATCCAGACGCAGCAGGCGCACGTCGTGACCGGCATCCTTGGCGGCCTGGACGTACGTTTCGCTCAGCGCACCGCAGAAACTGTCGGTGGAGGGGTGCCCCAGAATCACGAGCATTCGTTTGCTCATCGCGTGTACTCCTGAAATGAAGCCCGCAGCATAGAGTCTGCCCCTAACGGTAGAGTCAAGGTGTTCCCGGCGTCAGCGCCTCCAGCAAGGCCCGGGCGTAACCGGGCAGGCTGTCGACGTCGCGGGCACAGATTTTCAAGGTACGGTTGGCCCAATCTTCGGGAAGAGCGCGGGTCGTGACTGCTTGCAGCAGCGGCCAGCGCTCGATGGCGCCCCGCGGCACGATGGCCAGTCCTGCGCCGCGCGCAACCATGCGGATAACCCCGTCGAAGCCGTCGGCACGAATGCGGATCGGCATGCGCTGGCCAATGTGCAAGGCTTGTTCTTCCAGGTGGATGGCCAAGGCACTGCTGGCGCCCAGGGCCACATAGTCGTGGCTCAAGGTGTCGGCGAAGGTCAGTGACGGTTTTTCGGTCAGGGGATGTTTCGGGGGCAGGATCAACACCAGCGGGTCATCGCGAAACGGCCGGGTGTGCAGGTCATCGGTGTCCACCGCGTCGGACACGATCCCGAGGTCTGCCGCCCCCTGACGCAACGCATGGGTGATGCGGGCGCTGGGCAACTCTTGCAGGTCGATGTCGAGGTTCGGATGTTCGCGCAGAAAGTCAGCGAGCAACTCCGGCAGGTATTCGGTGATCGCCGTTGTGTTGCACAGCAACCGCACCTGACCTTTGACGCCTTTGGCGTATTCGGCCAGGTCCTGCTGCATACGTTCGGCTTGTTGCAGCAGGGCCCGGGCGTGTTTCGCCAGGGCTTTGCCGGCCGCTGTGGGAGTGACACCGCGACGGCCGCGGTCGAGGAAGTCGATGCCTAGCGAGGCTTCCATGGCGCGGATTCGTGCGCTCGCGGCTGCCAGGGATAAATGGCTGCGGGCGGCACCGGCGGTGATGTTGCCGGTGTCGAGGATGTTCAGGTAGAGGCGCAAGTCGGTCAGGTCGAAGTGCATGGTTACTGCCTCTGGATGTGTGTTGTCTGGGCGGACGCTTTCGCGGGCAAGCCTCGCTCCTACAGGGTTTGATGGCGTCCGGATCAACACCACAATCCCTGTAGGAGCGAGGCTTGCCCGCGAAGGCGTCAGTGGCATCGATACATGGTTTCAGCCTCTGCCAAAACAAGAGGCAACTTCAGTATATGGCAGATTTTCAACCAGCCAATCCAGGCTCACCATTGCCCCATGAATACTCTCGCCGCGTTCTATCAAAACCTTGGCCTGGCCCTGTCCTTGCTGGTGATCGGCACATTCCTGCTGGCCGGCATGATCAAGGGCATGATCGGCCTCGGCTTGCCCACCATCGCGATGGGCCTGCTCGGCCTGGCTATGGCGCCGTCGCAGGCTGCCGCGCTGTTGATCATTCCCGCAACCCTCACCAATGTCTGGCAACTGGCATTCGGCGGGCATTTACTCGGCTTGATCAAACGGTTGTGGCCGATGTTGCTGGCGATCTTCATCGGCACCGGGGCGGGCACGGTGTGGATCGGCATGGCCGGAGGGCATTGGGTGGTGCAGGGCTTGGGCGGGGCGTTGTTGCTTTACGCGCTGAGCGGTTTGTTCCTGCCGACCTTGCGCGTCGAGGGGCGAACCGAACGTTGGCTTGGTCCGCTGTGTGGCGTGTTGACGGGTGTCATCACCTCGGCCACCGGCGTCTTCGTGATTCCGGCGGTGCCGTATCTGCAAGCATTGGGTTTGAGCAAGGATGAACTGGTGCAGGCGCTGGGCCTGTCTTTCACCGTCTCGACCCTCGCCCTGGCCGCCGGCCTGTTATGGCGCGGCGCCCTCGGTGGTGGCGAGTTAAGTGCGTCGTTGCTGGCGCTGATCCCGGCAGTGCTCGGCATGTTGCTCGGCCAATGGCTGCGCCAGCGAATCAGCGCCGTGCTGTTCAAGCGTGTGTTCTTCATCGGCCTGGGCGTACTCGGCGGCCACTTGCTGATCAGCGGGTAGCGGAAGACGGGCTGAGCATCTCGATGGCGCGAATGTCGAAATCGCGCTCCAGGTATTCCATGCGCATGTCGCGAAATTGCTGCATGTGCGGCAGGTTCGAGTGCACGTCGAGGTGGGCCTGGGACTGCCAGATCTCATAGAAGATAAACAGGGTCGGGTCCTGTTTGTCGCGCAGCATGTGGTATTCGATGCAGCCGGGCTCGGCGCGACTCGCTTCTACATGGCCGCTGAAAAACGCTTCGAAGGCGTCGGATTTTTCCGGGCGGGTCTTGGCGTGCAGGATGAAGCCTTGAATTTCACTCATCAGAAATCTCCTCAAGTTCAGAATCGGCGCAAGTGTATGGCAACAATCGCGTGTCGATTCGTGCGTATTGGTCAAATGAATTTTGCGAATTCGTCGCTTATTCCGCGCGAGGCGGATCGTTACTCTGCCGCCATCGAATTCCAGCTTTCCGAGATTTCTCATGAAAAAAGTCCTGTTGCTCAATGGCGGCAAAAAGTTCGCCCATTCCGATGGCCGCTACAACACCACTCTGCATGAAGCCGCGCTGAGCGTGCTGGATCGCGGCGGTGTCGACGTGAAAGCCACTTTTATCGACGAGGGTTACGACGTCGCCGAAGAAGTCGCCAAATTCCTTTGGGCTGACGTGATCATTTATCAGATGCCCGGCTGGTGGATGGGCGCGCCGTGGACCGTGAAGAAGTACATCGACGAAGTCTTCACTGAAGGCCACGGCAGCCTCTACGCCAGCGACGGCCGCACCCGTTCCGACGCCTCGCAAAAGTACGGCAGCGGTGGATTGGTGCACGGCAAGCAATACATGTTATCGCTGACCTGGAACGCGCCGCAGCAAGCCTTCGACGACCCGACCGACTTCTTCGAAGGCAAGGGCGTGGACGCGGTGTACTTCCCGTTTCACAAGGCCAACGAATTCCTCGGCATGACCGGTTTGCCGACCTTCCTGGCGGTCGATGTGATGAAACGTCCGAATATCGAGGGTGACGTGGCGCGCTATGAACAGCATTTGACCGAAGTGTTCGGCCTTAAGGCGTGAGGCTCGGCTACTATCGATAGCTGACGAGGTACGAACCTGTGGCTAGGAAGCTTTTGTGGCGAGGGGATTTATCCCCGTTGGGCTGCGAAGCGGCCCCCCAAAAATGGGACTGCTACGCAGTCCAACGGGGATAAATCCCCTCGCCACATTGGTCCCCGTTAACACAGTAGTATTGCGCCGGACTATCGATAAGGGACACACGTGAAAGCCAGATCCGATGAGTTGCAGATCTTCGTCTGCGTAATTGAGTGCGGGTCGATTTCAGCTGCGGCCGAACAAGTCGGGCAAACGCCTTCGGCGGTCAGTCGCACACTGTCGCGGCTGGAGTCCAAGCTCGATACCACGCTGATCAACCGCACCACGCGGCGCATGGACCTGACAGAAGAGGGCAAGTATTTCTTCGAACATGCCAAGCTGATTCTCGATCAGATGGACGAGCTCGAAGAACGCCTGACTTCGCGCCAGCAAACCCCGTCCGGGCGTCTGCGGATCAACGCCGCGTCGCCGTTCATGCTGCATGCCATCGTGCCGTACATCGACGAGTTCCGCCGCCTCTACCCCGACATCCAGCTCGAACTCAACAGCAACGACCTGATCATCGACTTGCTCGAGCAAAGCACCGACATCGCCATCCGCATCGGCACACTGGCCGATTCGACGTTGCACGCCCGCTCATTGGGTTGCAGCCCGCTGCACATCGTCGCCAGCCCGGCGTACCTTGAGCGACACGGCACGCCGGAGGCGGTTGCCGACCTGACGGGGCATGCGTTGCTGGGCTTTACCCAGAACGAAGGCCTCAACCAGTGGCCGCTGCGGTATGTGCATGGTGATCGTTGGCCGATTCAGGCGTCGATCAGTGCTTCCAGCGGCGAGACGATCCGGCACCTGGCGCTGGAAGGCCAGGGCATCGCCTGCCTGTCGCACTTCATGACGATCGACGACATTCGCGCGGGTCGCTTGCAGGTGCTGCTGGCGGATTTCAACAGCGGCTATCGCCAGCCGATCAACGCGGTGTACTACCGCAACTCGCAACTTGCCCTGCGCATCCAGTGCTTCCTGGACTTCATCCAGGGCAAATTGGCGGCGTATGCAAATGCGGACTTCAAAGGCTGATTCGTGACGCCTGCGCAAGAGTGATTTGGGGCAGCGGGTCTGTTTCGCCAGGGGACGGTCCTCGATACTCAATGCATCACTTATTCACGCAGGGAGTTTCTCCATGAACGTATTCGTTACCGGCGCCGCTGGATTCATCGGCGGCTCCATCGCCACCGGTCTTGTCCGGGCGGGCCATAAGGTTACCGGCCTGGTTCGCAACGCCGACCAAGCCACTGAACTGAGCGCACTGGGCATCATCCCGGTGATCGGCACTCTTGACGACAGCGCACTACTGGCCGAACAGGCCCGCGCCGCCGATGCCGTGATCAACGCCGCCAGCAGCGACCATCGCGGCGCGGTGGAAGCCTTGCTCAATGCCTTGCGCGGCTCCAACAAAGTGTTCCTGCACACCAGCGGTTCGAGCATCGTCGGCGATGCGTCAGGCGGCAAATCCAGCGACGTCATCTACTTCGAAGACAGCCTGCCGGAACCGACCGTCGACAAGGCCGCCCGCGTGGCCATCGACAACCTGATCCTCGCCGCGGCGAAAGACGGCGTGAATTCGGCCGTGATCTGCAACACCCTGATTTACGGCCACAGCCTGGGCGTCAATCGCGACAGCGTTCAATTGCCGCGCTTGCTGAAACAAGCGCGTAAAAGCGGCGTGGTGCGCCATGTCGGCACCGGCCAGAACATCTGGTCGAATGTGCACATTGAAGACGTGGTGTCCTTGTATCTGCTGGCGCTGACCAAAAACGTACCTGGCACGTTCTACTTCGTCGAAAGCGGTGAGGCGTCGTTCATCGACATGACCACTGCCATGGCTGCAGCCCTGAAGCTCGGCGAGGCGCAAGACTGGCCGTTGAAAGACGCCGAAGCCGAGTGGGGTTATGAAATGGCCAACTATGGTCTGGGTTCCAACAGCCGGGTGCGCGGCAAGCATGCGCGTGAATGGCTGGGCTGGGTGCCGAAGCGGACGTCGGTGGTTGAATGGATTCGGGACGAGATGGTTTGAGTTCGCTTTAGACCGCGTCATCGTTCATCGCGAGCAGGCTCGCTCCCACATTTGATCTTCACTGGACGCAGATTTTGTGTCCGACGAAGATCCCCTGTGGGAGCGAGCCTGCTCGCGATGGCGTATTCAGCCGCCCTATAACTGGCCGGGCTGTACTCAATTCCGTAACATCCGCTCCCTCTTTCCCTGTTGTGTCCGACCCTCCATGAAACCAAAACGTCTGCGCGCCGATGTCCTGGCCGGACTCACCACCTCTTTCGCCCTGCTACCCGAATGCATTGCCTTCGCGCTGGTGGCCCATCTCAATCCGCTGATGGGGCTTTACGGAGCGTTCATCATTTGCACCCTCACCGCGCTTTTCGGCGGGCGGCCGGGCATGGTGTCCGGTGCGGCGGGTTCGATGGCGGTGGTGATCGTTGCGCTGGTGGTGCAGCACGGCGTGCAATATCTGCTCGCGACCGTGTTGCTCGGCGGCCTGATCATGCTGGCGTTCGGGCTGCTGAGGCTGGGCAAACTGGTGCGCATGGTGCCGCACCCGGTGATGCTCGGCTTCGTCAACGGCCTGGCGATCATCATTGCCTTGGCGCAACTTGAACACTTCAAGAGCGGCGAAACCTGGCTCAGCGGCACGCCGTTGTACATGATGACCGGGTTGGTGCTGCTGACGATGGCGATCGTGTACCTGCTGCCGCGCCTGACCCGTGCCGTGCCGCCGGCGCTGGTGGCGATCCTGAGTGTCGGGTTGGCGGTGTATCTGCTTGGTCTGCCGACCCGCACCTTGGGCGACATGGCCCACATCGCCGGCGGCTTGCCGGCGTTCGCGCTGCCGGACATTGCGTGGAGTCTGGAGACCCTGCGCATCATCGCGCCTTACGCGATCTTGATGGCGCTGGTCGGTCTGCTGGAAACCCTGCTGACCCTGAACCTCACCGACGAGATCACCGAGAGCCGTGGCTTCCCGGATCGCGAGTGCGTGGCGTTGGGCGCGGCCAACATGGTCTCCGGCGTGTTTGGCGGCATGGGTGGTTGCGCGATGATCGGTCAGACCGTCATCAACCTCAGCTCTGGCGGTCGTGGCCGGCTATCCGGCGTGGTGGCCGGGGTGCTGATTCTGCTGTTCATTCTGTTTCTGTCGCCGCTGATCGAGCGCATCCCGTTGGCTGCACTGGTCGGCGTGATGTTCGTGGTGTCGCAACAGACGTTCGCCTGGGCGTCGTTGCGGGTGGTGAACAAGGTGCCGCTCAACGATGTATTGGTGATTGTTGCAGTGACGGTCATCACCGTGTTCACCGACCTGGCGACCGCCGTGCTCTGCGGGATCATCATCGCGGCGCTTAACTTTGCCTGGCAGCAGGCCCGCGAGTTGTATGCCGACGCTCATCTCGAAGCCGACGGCAGCAAGCTCTATCACCTGCATGGCACGCTGTTTTTTGCCTCGACTACGCCGTTTCTCAATCAGTTCGATCCCGCCAACGATCCGTCTGTCGTGACCATCGACTGCCGCCACCTGAGCTTCGTCGACTACTCGGCTATCGCCGCGCTCAAGACCCTGCGTGAACGCTACGCCAAGGCCGGCAAGCATTTGCGCGTGCTGCATTTATCCGAGCGCTGCAAGAAGTTGCTCAAACGCGCTCGGGTGAATCACGACTGAGATCAACGCAGGCGCGATGTAAATCCGCCTGCCTGATTTTCATATCCACCGACCTTGCATACCTCTGTGCGACATCCCTTACCTCTGTACGAAAATTAGTTTCACCTCGTTTGAGTATCGCGCCTCGAAATGTTTTAAGAGTTTCACAAGACTTTCGACGTGACCCTTTCGAGGAGTACCGCATGACCCTGTCCTTCGGCTATTGGCTGCTGGTGTACGCCGCCATCGCCATCATTGCCCTGATCGTTCTGATCGCCCGTTACCGGCTTAATCCGTTCATTGTCATCACCCTGGTTTCCATCGGCCTCGCGCTGCTGGCGGGCATGCCGCCGTCCGGCGTGGTCGGCGCCTACGAGGCCGGAGTCGGCAAGACTCTGGGACACATCGCGCTGGTGGTGGCGCTGGGCACCATGCTCGGCAAGATGATGGCCGAGTCCGGCGGCGCCGAGCAGGTGGCGCGGACCTTGATCGACCGGTTCGGCGAGAAGAACGCGCATTGGGCCATGGTGTGCATCGCCTTTCTGGTCGGGCTGCCGCTGTTCTTCGAGGTCGGTTTTGTGTTGCTGGTGCCGATCGCCTTTACCGTGGCCCGCCGCGTGGGCGTGTCAATTCTGATGGTCGGCTTGCCGATGGTCGCCGGCCTGTCGGTGGTGCATGCGCTGGTGCCACCGCACCCGGCAGCAATGCTCGCGGTGCAGGTGTATGGGGCGTCGGTGGGGCAGACCTTGATGTACGCGATTCTGATCGGCATTCCGACCGCAATCATCGCCGGTCCGTTGTACGCCAAGTTCATCGTGCCGCGCATTCAACTGCCGGCGGAGAACCCGCTGGAACGCCAGTTTCTCGACCGCGAACCGCGTGACAGCCTGCCGGGGTTCGGCATCACCATGGCGACCATTTTGCTGCCGGTGGTGCTGATGCTGATCGGCGGCTGGGCCAACCTGATTTCCACACCAGGCAGCGGCTTTAACCAGTTTCTGCTGTTCATCGGCAACTCGGTGATTGCGCTGCTGCTGGCGACCTTGCTGAGCTTCTGGACCCTCGGCATCGCCCAGGGCTTCAACCGCGAATCGATCCTCAAGTTCACCAACGAATGCCTGGCGCCGACCGCCAGCATCACCTTGCTGGTCGGCGCCGGCGGTGGTTTGAACCGGATTCTGGTGGACGCCGGCGTGACCAGCCAGATCGTCAGCCTGGCCGATGAATTCCACCTGTCACCGCTGATCATGGGCTGGCTGTTTGCGGCGTTGATGAGGATCGCTACCGGGTCCGCCACGGTGGCGATGACCACCGCCTCGGGCATCGTCGCGCCGGTGGCCATCGGTCTGGGGTATCCACATCCGGAGTTGCTGGTGCTGGCGACGGGCGCCGGGTCGGTGATTTTTTCCCACGTCAACGACGGTGGCTTCTGGTTGATCAAGGAATACTTCAACATGACCGTTGCCCAGACCTTCAAGACCTGGACCGTGCTTGAGACCATTATTTCGGTGGTGGCTTTCGCGCTGACCGTGGGTCTTTCTTACCTGATTTAACCGGAGCCGCCTGCCATGGACATCCTCTATCAGATCCGCGCCCGCCAGGATTCCTTCAGCGCCGGTGAAGGGCGCATCGCACGGCTGATGCTCGACGACGTCGGCTTTGCCTCCGCCGCCAGTCTCGATGAGCTGGCGCAGCGGGCTGAAGTCAGCACTGCCACGCTGTCGCGGTTTGCCCGAACCGTCGGCTGCCGCGACTTGCGCGATCTGCGCCTGCAACTGGCTCAGGCCAGCGGCGTCGGCAGCCGTTTCCTCGACCCGGCAGGCACGCCCGACCAGTCGGCGTTTTACGGGCAGATCGTCGGCGATATTGAGTCGACGCTGCGTCAGCATCTGTCGGCGTTCGACGAGTCGCGGTTCGCCGATGCGGTGAAACTGCTGGGCAAGGCGCGGATGATTCATGCGTTCGGCATGGGCGGTTGTTCGACCTTGTGCAGCGATGAACTGCAAGTGCGGCTGGTGCGCTTCGGCTACCCGATTGCGGCGTGCCACGACCCGGTGATGATGCGCGTTACCGCGGCCAGCCTCGATGCCGAACGCGCGGTCATTGTCTGCTCGCTGACCGGCATCACCCCCGAACTGATCGAAGCCGTCGAACTGGCACGCAACTACGGCGCTCGGATTATCGCCATCACCCGCGCCGATTCGCCCCTGGCGCAGTTGGCCGATGTGCTGCTGCCGCTGCAAGGCGTCGAGACCTCGTTCATCTATAAACCCACGGCGGCGCGCTACGGCATGCTGCTGGCCATCGACGTGCTTGCCACCGAGCTGGCGCTGGCCAATCCTGAAAACAATCAAGAACGTCTGCGGCGGATCAAACTCGCCCTCGACGATTACCGCGGCGGCGACGATCACTTGCCGCTGGGAGACTGACATGATGTACGACACGCTGATCCGCAACGCCCTGATCATCGACGGCAGCAACCGCCCCGGATACTCCGCCGATGTGGCGTTTCTGAATGGCCGCATCGCGCGCGTCGGCGACCTGTGCGATGACACCGCCCACGAAGAAGTTGACGCCGCCGGCCGCGTGCTGGCGCCCGGTTTTATCGATGTGCACACCCACGACGACACCGTGGTAATCCGCCAGCCGCAGATGCTGCCCAAGCTCAGCCAGGGCGTGACCACGGTGATTGTTGGCAACTGCGGGATCAGCGCGTCACCGGTGAGTCTGCGCGGCGATCCGCCAGACCCGATGAACTTGCTCGGCACTTCGGCAGCCTTTGTTTATCCGACGTTCCGCGATTACCGCACAGCGGTCGAAGCCGCTAACACCACGCTGAACGTGGCGGCGCTGGTCGGCCATACCGCATTGCGCAGCAACCACCTCGACGACCTGTTTCGCACTGCCACGGCGGATGAAATCAGCGCAATGCGCGAGCAACTGCGCGAAAGCCTTGAGGCCGGCGCCTTGGGGTTATCCAGCGGTCTGGCCTACGCCAGCGCGTTTTCGGCATCCACCGATGAAGTGATGCAGCTGACCGAAGAACTGACGGCCTTCGGCGCGGTGTACACCACCCATTTGCGCAGCGAATTCGAACCGGTGCTGGAGGCTATGGACGAAGCCTTCCAGATCGGCCGCCATGCGAAATCCCCGGTGATCATTTCCCACCTCAAATGCGCGGGGGCCGGTAACTGGGGTCGCAGTCCGCAACTGTTGGCCTCGCTTGAGGAAGCGGCGAAAACTCACCCGGTGGGCTGCGATTGTTATCCCTACGCGGCGAGTTCTTCGACCCTGGACCTTAAGCAAGTCACCGACGCCCATCGCATCACCATTACCTGGTCCACGCCGCACCCGGAACTGGGCGGTCGCGACCTGATGGACATTGCCGCCGAGTGGAACGTGCCCCTGCTCGACGCTGCCCGCCGCCTGCAACCGGCCGGCGCGGTGTACTACGGAATGGACGAGGCCGATGTACGAAGAATCCTCGCTCATCCATTGTCGATGGTCGGCTCTGACGGATTGCCGGAAGACCCGTTCCCGCATCCGCGCTTGTGGGGCGCTTTCCCACGGGTGCTCGGGCATTTCAGTCGCGACGTCGGGCTGTTTCCGCTGCACACCGCCGTACACAAAATGACCGGGCTGTCGGCGGCGCGTTTTGGCTTGAAGGAGCGCGGCGAAATCCGCGAAGGGCATTGGGCTGATTTGGTGTTGTTCAATCCAGTGACCATTCGCGACGTGGCGGACTTCAACGACCCGCAACGGGCAGCAGAAGGAATTGACGGGGTATGGGTCAACGGCGTGTTGAGTTACAGCGAAGGCCAGGCGAACGGAAAGCGGGAAGGGCGGTTTCTTGCGCGGGAAGGGGATTTGCGTGGCGGGTTTCAGTAAAGATTCCGAGGAGTCCGTCACAGTGGTGGCACATTGCAATTAAAGAAAGCCATCGCCAAGCCGAAGCGCTGACATCCAGCCCAACTACAATGGGTGTCTTTTCAGTCAGGGAGCAACCCAATGAGCTTCGGCAAAACTACCCCGATCCTGCGGATTTTCGACGAAGCCAAGGCATTGGAGTTCTACGTCGACTTCTTGGGATTTACGGTCGACTGGCAACATCGATTTGAAGCCAACTTCCCGCTGTACCTGCAAGTCTCCCGGGGCGAATGCGTGCTGCACTTGTCCGAGCACCATGGCGACAGCACGCCGGGTTCGGCATTGCGGATCGAGACGGATGAACTCGAGGCGTTCCAGCAGCAATTGTTGGCCAAGGAATACACGTTTGCGCATCCACAGATTCAGGCCATGCCGTGGGGCAGCCAGGACATGACTATTGCCGACCCGTTCGGGAACCGGTTGGTGTTTACCAATGCGATTAGTGCGTAAGGCCGTTCGGCAGCTAAGCAAGTGTTGATCGGACAAGGTGTGATAGCCTCAATCAATGATTTCATTGATTGCAGGAGGCGTCATGGCCAGCATCACGATTAGAAACCTGGATGATCAGATTAAGGAACAGTTGCGTATAGCCGCGGCCCACAATGGGCATTCGATGGAGGAGGAGGCTCGTCTGATTCTTGGAAGAGCCTTGGCAACCGTTGATCGCGCGGGAGGGCTTGGTAGCCGAATCCGTAACAGGTTCAACGCTGTCGGTGGGGTTGAGCTTGATCTTCCTTCTCGTCACGAGAAAGCGACAGCGGTGGATTTCTCCGAATGATAGTGCTCGATACCAATGTTCTTTCAGAGTTCATGCGGGTTGAACCCAATACACAAGTGCTTGCCTGGGTTGATGCACAGCCAGCGATGGAATTGGCTATCAGTGCTGTCACCGTGGCGGAAATTCTCCATGGCATCGCCCGACTCCCGTTTGGCAAGCGCAAACAGAAACTTGAAGCTCATGCCATGGCGATGTTTGAAGAGGACTTTGTCGGAAGGATTTTGCCTTTTGACGCCCACGCCGCCGTGGAGTACGCGACGTTGGTAGCCGGCTGTGAAGCTAATGGTCGGACGGCGTCGATGGCCGATGCGCAGATTGCCGCCATCTGCCGAAGCCACGGAGCTCCTATTGCCACCCGTAATGTCCGGGACTTTGAATTCCCCGGCATAGAGGTGATCAATCCTTGGCAGACCTGAGCGCTTTTGGTGACGGGTAGATAACGATCGCGGGTAAGCCCGCACCCACAGGTTACTGATTGAACGTGTGGGAGCGGGCTTGCTCGCGAATGGTTCTTTCATTCACCGCAAAGCGGATGTCAGACGCGGAAGTGGCTCACCATTTGCTGCAACTGACCACCCAGCCGCGCCAGTTCAACACTGGACGCCGCGGTTTCGTCGCTGGCGGCGGCGGTCTGTTCCGACACGTCGCGCACGTTGATGATGCTGCGGCTGATTTCTTCGGCCACGGCGCTTTGTTGCTCGGCAGCGGCAGCGATCTGCTGGTTCATCGACTGGATGTTGGACACCGTGCGGGTGATGTTTTCCAGCGACACGCCGGCCTTGCGAGTCAGGGCGACGCTGCTGTCGGTGAGGGCGCGGCTGTTGTTCATCACGGTCGACACTTGTTGAGTGCCATTTTGCAGACCGGCCACCAGACCTTCGATTTCTTCGGTGGATTTCTGTGTGCGCTGGGCCAGGCCACGGACTTCGTCGGCCACCACCGCAAAACCACGACCGGCTTCACCGGCACGCGCGGCTTCAATCGCAGCGTTGAGGGCCAGCAGGTTGGTCTGTTCGGCGACGGCTTTGATCACGTCCATGACGCTGCCGATCTTGTCGCTTTCCTGTTGCAACACGCTCATGGCTTCGGTGGAACGCGCCACTTCGCTGGCCAGACGCTCTATCTGGGCGATGGCTTCGTTGACCACTTTGTCGCCTTCGCGAGCTTCGCCATCAGCGGCGGCTGCGGCCTGGGAGGCTTCTTCGGCGTTGCGCGCGACTTCCTGCACGGTGGCGGTCATCTCGTGCATGGCGGTGGCCACCTGATCGGTCTCGATCTTCTGGCTGTTGACGCCGGCGCTGGTTTGCTCGGTGACGGCGGACAATTCTTCGGCGGCGCTGGCGATCTGAGTGACGCCGTCGCGGATGCCGCTGATCAAGTCACGCAGGGTCACGCCCATGCGCGCGATGCCTTGCTGCAACACGCCAAGTTCGTCGCGGCGCGTCACCTTGACGTCTTGGGACAAGTCGCCGCTGGCGATGCGTTCGACCACCGCTAATGTGTCGCGCAACGGGCCGGTGATCTGACGGGTGATGATCACGGCAGCAATGATGCCCACCAACAACGCCAGCAATGTGCTGATCAGCTGCAGGGTGCGCGCCTGGGCGCTTTCGGCATCACGACGATCGAGCTGGATCTGATACAGCTGATCGCTCAGGGTCACGATGGCGGCGCCCTGCTCGGTCATTTCCTTGCGTGCCTGCACGGCATCGGTGTTGGCCGCTTTATAAGCATGCAAGGCGCTGCGGTAGTTGCCGAGCGCGGTTTCCAGCTGACGCAGTGCGTCTTGCTGGGTGTCGGCAAACTGAACGTTGAGCGGCTTCAGGCTGGCAATCGCCGAATCCAGTTGGACGACGGCTTTTTGCTCGGTTTCGGCATTGGTGGTGGCGGTGTAGCCGCGCACTTCGTAGCGCGCCAGGATGAACGCTTCCTTGGCTGCGGTGACGGCCTGGAACTGTTCGAAACGCTGATCGCCAAGAGGCATTTGTTGCACGCGGGTGCCGATGGCATCGATCAGCGTGCTGGCCGTTTCGGCATTGGCGGCCATGGTGTCGCGGGCGCTGTTGCCGGTGCGGTAGGCGCTGCGCATTTTGTTCAGCGACGTCTTGTAGGCGTCGATGTAAGTGCCTTGTTCTTTGAGCAGCTTGAGGTTTTCCGGGCTCTTGAACTTCGACAACAGCGATTGTTGCTGAGCGGAAAAGGCGTCAAGGGTGGTCTGTACGTTCTGAGCGGCGGTTTCATCGCCGTTGGTCAGCATGTATTGCAGGCGCACCACACGAAGTTTGGTCAGACCAGAGTTGAGCTGGGTGATGTCGCTCATCCAATTGCTGCGGTCAATCAACCCGCCCAGGCTCGTCCAGCCGGTCAGGGCCAGTATGCAGGTCAGTGCCAGGACCAGGCCGAACCCCAGGCCCAGTTTCATGTTCACGCTGATGTTGCCGAACCAGCTATTCATCAAATTCCTCCAGGAACGTTGCGCTTTCGATCGTCGGTTGGCTGGAAGATTGTTGTTTTTAAGTGCCAGCAAGGGTGTGTAGCAGGTATGTATCGGCAGCAATCACTAGAGCTGAAAGGATTTTGTAGGAGGGAATCTGTAACAAGGTTTTTGTGGGCGGCTTAAGCTTTTTTTCACATGGGTTTCACCGGCCGCCGACGCGCGCCTCCCTACCCTCGCGGCATCGAATGACAAGGGTGCACGCGGGTGAGGCCGTTTGATGTGGAATTGAGACTGAGTCTGTTCGGGATCAAACGCTCGATCAATCTGAGCGTTTTGGCCCGGCATCGAAATATCGCGGTGGTACTTGCCTCGGCATTGCTGGTGGTTCCGCTGACGGGATGGCTGTTGCAGCCGGCCGCAGTGCCGGACCTGGCCCATGGCAATGTGGCGGGCGCACGAATGTTGGAAGCCGAATGGGCCAAAGGCGACGTCATTGTGCTGGTCCGCCACGTCGAGCGTTGCGATCACTCGAAAGCCGCGTGCCTGAGTGGCAACGATGGCATCACCGATCGTTCGCGCAGCGTTGCGGTGAATGTCGGTGCGCGGTTCGAACAGTTGGGGCTGGACAAGACCGATATCTACAACAGCCCGATGGTTCGCACGTCACAGACGGCTGGCTACATGTTCAACAAGGTCGGTGTCGGCGAGGACTGGTTGGTGAGCTGCAAGGGCACGATGCTGCGTGATGCCCTGGCGCACAAAGTGGCGGGCCGCAATTTGATTCTGGTCACCCACAGCGAATGCATGGCGCAACTTGAAAAAGACCTCAAGGTGTCGACCTCCACCCTCGGTTATGGCGCTTCGTTGTTTATCTCCGCCAAAAAACCTCTGACACCGCGCATGCTCGGTTTCATTGAAGCTTCCGACTGGCGCTCGGTGACCACCCAATGAATTTTCCTCTGGATCAGGACGCACCATGCTGACTTCTTCCCGCAGCCGCTTTTATTGGGCGAACTTCGGTATCCCGCTGGCCTGCGCGGCCGTGGTTTTCCTGATGTTCGACATGACCAACATCGACATCGCCTTCAGCAATCTGCTGTTTGATCCCGTCGCCCAGATCTTTCCCCTCGACAAGGTTCACTTCTTCGAGAAGTTGACCCACAAGTGGGCGCGGATCATTCCGAACTGGACCGGGGAAATCGCCGTGATCGGCGCGATGCTGTCGTTTGTCTGGCCGTTGCTAAACGTTCAAAGGCATCCGCGTCTCGGCAGCTTCCTGGAACGCAGCAAAGCCACCCCGGTGCTCCGGTTTGCCTACGAGCATCGTCGCGATTTCCTGTTTGTGGTTGTCGCGTTCGCCATTTGCACCGGCGTGATCCATTTTCTCAAGGCGCACACCAGCGTGTACTGCCCGATCGAAACGACCCTCTACGGCGGGAAAATGGCCCACATAGAGTGGTACGAAAACTTCCAGCTGTTCAAGGAAGCCGGTGACGGCCGTTGCTGGCCGGGCGGCCATGCTTCCGGCGGCTTCACCATGCTCGCGTTGTACTTCGTGGCTCGCCGCTACCGCTGGCTATATTCCAAAGCGCTGATGTACGGCGCGTTGCTGCTCGGTTTCGTCTACGGCACGACACGGGTCCTGCAAGGCTGGCACTACATGTCCCACACTTTCTGGGCCGGGATCTTCGTGTGGCTGGCGTGTTTGCTGACGGCGCTGGCATTTTACGGTCGAGCGCGGCTGGAAGTGCCGGTGCTGCAAAAGTCAGGCGCGCAGACCGCTGAGCCGCTTACTGGTTTACAAAGTAGTAAGCCTGACGCCCCACCTTCATGGTCTTGAGCACTTTCAAGGGCGCGGTTGGTTCGGTTTCACCGGACATGACCGCCACGTTGGAGGGCGAGGCCGCCAGAAACTCATGCAGCTGCGCCTTGGTGTCCAGGCCCTTGAGCACTTGTCGGGTGTAGAACACGCTGGCGCCGCCGACCCGTTCGTTGGCCTGGAACAGGGCGACGTGTTGTCCGTTGGCTTGCATCGTTTGAATCTGCTCGGTCAACGGCAGGAACGACAACTTGCGGTCCGCGTGGGGCAGCGCCCATTGAGCGGCGGCCAGGTAGCTGCCGATCACCAGCGTGATCATGCCAATCGCCACGCCGCGTCGATGCCGTGCGATGAGCCCCAACAGGTTCGAAACCCCTTCGCGCACGTTGAGCCGCTCGTATAGAACGCTTGCATACTCAGCAGCAATCACCGCCGCCGCGGGCGTCATCGACATGAGGTACACCGTGCGCTTGCTCGACGCCAACGTCAGCATCACACACTGCGCCACGATCCACAGGGTGAAAAACAGCAAGTAACGATTGGCCATCAGGCTTTTTCGGAAATGCCACAACCCCAGGTAAACCAGAATATTCCACGGCAGGAACGCTTGGGGCAGCTTGGTCAGGTAGTAGTAGAACGGTTCGTAATGTCCGGCCTCGACGAAGGATCCGCTGAAGCGTCCGACGCTGTTGGTCAGCAGCACTTCTCCCACGGCTTGCGCTCCATCGCGCTGATACAGCACGGCGAGCCAGATCATCAACGGGATCAACCCTGCAAGCGTCAGTAAACCGGGGCGCAACCAGTCGGAGATTTTCAGGCGCCTGTCCATCAAGGTCTCGGCCAGCAGATACGCGAAAATCACCACGCCCGGCATCGCCAGGCCGAGGACGCCTTTGCTCAGTGTGGCGATAGCGATTCCCGAGGCGAACAGCAGCGCGTTGCCGGGCGTCGATTGACGTTGCCCCTGAAAGAACGCCAGCAACGCCAGGGTCACGCCGAGGGCGAGTAACGCGTCTTCACCGACGCCGCGCACGTTGCTCCAATAACTGGCCATGGTTGCCAGAAAGATTCCCGCCGTCCAGGCAATCGCCTTGGGCCGGCCGAACCGCCGCAGCATCGCGTACAACAGCATCACGCTGAACAGCCCGGCGAACGCCGAGGCCAGTCGCACCGCCCACGGCGTGCCGCCAAATGCACGGATGGCGCCGGCATCGAGCCACAAGCTCAAAGGTGGTTTTTCCAGAAACGGTTCGCCGAACAAACGGGGCGTTACCCAGTCGTTGTCCAGGTGCATCTGCATGGCGATCCCGGCCACCCGGGCCTCGGTGGACCCTTGCAGTTGATGATTGCCCAAGGCAAAGAAAAACAGCATAGCGGCAAGCAGAAACAGTGAAGTGGCGGGACGCGACATAGACTTCTGGCTTCCGGGAAGGTGGACCGGGAAGCCCGAGCATAAGGGGCAAATGCTTAATGAATTGTGAACAGCCGCGAAGTATTACGAGAGACGTCTGGACCAGCGCTGTTCCGGGGCTTCAAAGCGATCATTGATCAACGCCGTCAACACGTGATCCTGCCAGCGCCCGGCGATACTCAGGTAAGCCTTGGCGTAGCCTTCACGTTCAAATCCCAGACGCTCCAGCAACCGTGCGCTGCGTTCATTGCCGGGGATGTAATTGGCCATGATCCGGTGCAGTTTCTGCTCATCGAACATGTAGCCGATGGCCGCTTCCAGCGCTTCCTGCATCAAGCCCTGACCTTGATGGGATTCGTCGATGTGGTAACCCAGATAACACGCTTGAAACGCCCCGCGAGTGATGCCGCTGAAATTGCAGGCGCCGATCATCTGGCCGTTGTCCGCGTCCAACAGCGCGAAGTGCACCGCGAGGCCTGCCTGGAACGCGCTGGCTTGCACTTCAAGGCGCGGACGAATGTTTTCAGGGCTGTGGTAATCGGTGGGGCGAATCGGCGACCAGCGGGCGAGATGCCTTTGGTTGCGCCGGTAGAAGTCGCTTTCCAGTGCTGCCTGTTCAGGGTCGAGCACCGCCAGCGTCAAGCGTTTACAGGGCATGGACAACAGCGGCATAGGGCGCTCCGTTTCGGGGGGATCGTCGCGCAAGCATTGCGTGGTCAGCGGGAAAACTCAAATCGCCAAGGGCAATGTCACGATAAAGGTGCTGCCTTTGCCGTCGCCGCCGCTATTGCCAATCACCGTGCCGCCATGGGCTTCCACCAGTTCGCGAACCACCGTCAGGCCAATGCCCAGGCCTGCACCGTTGAAGCCGACGGCGTGTACGTCTTGCACAAACGGCTCGAAGATAAACGGTAAGGCCTGGGCGGAAATGCCGATGCCGTCATCGCAAATGCTCATCTCCAGCACGTTGTCATTGGCCCTGGCCGACAACGTGACATGGCCCCCCGCAGGTGTGTACTTGGCCGCATTGCCCAGCAGGTTGCCGAGAATCTGCGTGAGCCGCACCGGGTCGCCGTTCACCGACAACGCGCAGGTGGGCAGTTCGGCGGTGAAATGCAGCTGCCGGGTGTTCAACAAAGGGCGGCACACCTCGATGGCCTCGTGGATAATCTGCACGATGTCGACGATCCGGCAATCGAGGCGCAGCTTGCCGGTGCTGGCGCGGGACACGTCGAGCAAGTCATCCACCAGCCGCGTCATGTGCCGCACCTGGCCCTCGATCAATGCCTGCATGCGCGGCAATTCTTCACTGGGCACCCGCACCAGGCGGCCGGCGATCATGCTGATGGGCGTCAGCGGGTTGCGCAGTTCATGGGCGACCAGCGTGAGGAGGTTGCGTTGCTGCTCCAGCGTGTGTTCCGCCGAAGCTTGCAGATTTTGCGCGCTGAGGGCGGCGATCACCAATTGCGCGTTAGCCTCGCGCATCTCCAGGAACAGCCGCTGCTCTTCTTGTGAGCGATGGGGTTTTTCCGCATCCGATTGCGCCAGCAGAATAGCCAACACCAGTTGCTGGTTGGCTTCGACCAATTGTTCGATTTGCTGGGCGTCCACCAGGCGGTTATTGGTATCGTTCAATTCCTTTTTCAGCGCCGCCAGCACCGCACGCGCTTCCACGGTCTTCTGGCCGAGCAGGAACAACTCACGAGCGGCGGTGGCCATCGTTTGTGCGTTCGTGCCATTGGCCTCGGTCATGGTCCTGGTTTACACCTCGTCCTTGTTGATCTGCCGGGTAGGCCGGCCCCCTAGTAACCCTTCCTGATCCGGCAACATCTCGCCGATCTGCAGGCCTTTATCGTCGATGCGGTACAGGCGCAACTCATCGGAATGGGCGCTGGCCCGAACCTTGACCACCGCCATGATGCGCAACAAGCGACTCTCTACTTCAATATAGCGTTGGACGATGATGGCGTCGGTGAGAAATGCCGTGCCATATGGGCTGAAGCGCAGGTCGGTGTAGCGGTCTTCCAGTTCCGAGGTCATCAAGACACTGACGCCGATGCTGGTCAGTGCCGTGACCATACGCGACAGCGATTCGCGAAAGTCTTCGCGGAAGGTCGGTGCCAGCGCCAGTTCGAAGCCCGACAACGAATCGATCACCACCCGGGTGGCTTTCAGTCGGCGAATCTCGCTGAGCAGCAATTGCACGATCTCGTCGATGGACAGGTCCGGCGCGCGGCTGTCCACCAGGCCGACTTGCCCACTCTCGATCAGTCCCGCAAGGGCTGCGTTCTGGGAGTGATTAGGCCGTTGCTCGAACACCGCGATCACGCCGGTCTCGCCGTTGCGCGCGCCTTCGGCGAGGAAGGTTGACGCCAGGATGCTTTTGCCCGAGCCCGACGGCCCGGCCACCAGCAAGGAATAGCCACGGGGCAGGCCACCACCGAGCATTTCATCGAGCTGCGGTACGCCCATTTTCAGGCGCTGAATCGGAAACTTCAGTGGCGCTTCAACCCGGTTGAGTGGGGGCGGCGCGAAGACCTTGATGCCGGAGGCGGCGATACGGAAGGTGTGCAGCCCCGGCAACGTCGGCTGGCCGCGCATCTTCATGATTTCCATCTTGCGCACCATGGAGTTGCGCTGGACGCTCTGGCGCAGCCAGATCAGGCCATCGGCCACGGTGAAAATCGGGTTGGTGTCGGTTTCGGTGAAATATTCGCCAATCAGGAAGGTTGTCGCCTGCCAGGTGGTCATCAACATGCCCAGTTGCTGAACGAACTGCGGCAGGTTGTTGTTGGGGTTGTCTTGGGTCTGGCTGGCCAGCACCACGGAGCGGAACGAGTCGACGAACACCAGCGCCGGTGAGTGAGCCTCTACCTCGCTGATAATCCGTCGCAGCACCTCGTCCAGATTCCCGGCCAGGGTGTCGGTGGACAGGTTGATATAGCGAATCGACTGATTGATCGCTTCGCTGTCGAAAAAATCGAATTGCTGCTGATAGCGCAGCATCTTCAGCGGCGGTTCCCCCAGCACGGTGAAGAACAGCGCCGGACGTTCAGGCGTTGCCAGGGCGAACATCATCTGGTGCGCGAGGGTGGTTTTGCCGCAACCGGGAGGGCCTGCGATCAGGTTGAACGAAAACTCCGGCAAACCTCCGCCCAGCACCTCGTCCAGTCCTGGCACGCCGGTGGCCAGACGGTTGATAGTCACTTTGGTGCTCATGGCGAATTTTCCTGCGAAGGGGTGTCGCTCAAAGAAGGTTCCCACATGCCACGAAGCAAGCGTTCGGTGAGCGAGGGCCCGATGAGCGTGGACAGCAGTTCGTAAAAGGTCGTCAGCAACACTTCACCGAAAAACAGCGCATCGGCGTCGCTTTGCTCAACAATTACGGACTTGAGGGCCGCCATGTCCATGCCGGCCGGCACTTTGTCGCGGGTGCTGGCTAAACGCGGATGAGTAATGGCGCACAGGTGGAGGCTGCGGCGATAAAGCGCGGCAACCCCTTGCTGGCCGATGATGGGCGTGAGGGCTACTTCCATATCCCGCAAGGTTGAAATGATCGCTTGGGCGATCCTTGCGATGTCAGCGTCGGGGCCAACACGGTGCGCCAGAGAAGCAACGATCTGACGGCTCTCTTCGCTTTGCGTGGACATGGCTAACTGATATCTGATGAACAGACATCGATGGTACACCCAATAAGGTGGCTGGACGTGATTTGCAACAGTTCCGGGGAAGGTATTGGGTTATGGGCCGCCGCTCATCAATCAAAAGGCAAAAAAAAGCCCGCGGGAGGGCGGGCAAACCGTAGTTTCTTGAATGAGCGAGGGCAATGTACCGGCTGGAGAGGGTTGATGGGGTGAAGAAAAATTCATATGGATGGACCCGCGTTGCCCGCTCAGGGCAAATGATCTGCCGCAAAGTCTGCCTCGGAGCGAGCTTGTAACCGGCCCGTACGGCAGGCTTGCTGGAATCGCTCAAAGTCTTGCTCATTCTGCGTTGCATAACTTTTCGCATACTTGAACAGCGCGTCCGCCAGTGCATCGCTCTTGCCGATGTAACCGCTGATCTGCGCGGCCTGCCCGGACGATTTGGCATGTGCGCGGGCGAGGGCGCGACCACAGACGCGTCCATACGCGGCGAAGGTGCCCGCATCGAAAGTCTCGAGTTCGGCCGAGATTTTCATGTCGCGCAACTGCCGCACGTAGAAGTGTCGACCGCCGGGGCCGGTGGTCCAGCCGAGAAACAGGTCACTGGCCGACTGCATCAACCGTTGACCCTCGACCACCCGCTGACCGTTATGCCGCACTGTTGATTTTGTCTTCACGTAGTCGGCCAGTACCGAGCGCCGTGCTTCCTTGAATTGCAGGAACAGCGGGAACGCCTGATCATCAGTCAGCAAGGCCACCAGACAACGGGTGCCAACACTGCCGACGCCCACCACTTTGAACGCCATGTCCTGAACGTGAAAACGTGAAAACAACGCTCGACGGTCAGCCTGCAGCGTGCCTGGATACTTGCGCATGAAGGCGTCGTAGATCGGTCGCCAATCCGAGTGGAGCAGCCAGTCATCGTCGGCATTCAGCAATGTGGTTTTTTTGTGCAGGTGGAAAATTTCCGGCAGGTCATCGCGAATGATCAGACAGCCATCAGCGTCACGCTCGCTGATTTTCGGCAGCAGTTCGGCGTGGGAGCGGCCCTCGGCTTTTTCGATGGCGCGTTCGATATGCTCGAGCGTTTTTTTGTTCGCCTGCTTGCGCAGGTCGTCGTAACGGATGGATTCGTACCAGGTTTCCAGGGCGCTTTGTTCGGCGCACTCGAGCATGGTTTTCTGATAGGCGCTGACCACGTCGCGGCAGACCGATTCTTCGACCGTTTCCCCATGACGCAGATCGCGGGCAGCCACCACGATACTTGTCACCAGCCGTTTGATATCCCACTCCCAGGGGCCGGGATGGACCTCGTCGAAGTCGTGGACGCCAAACAACAGATTGCGTTCGGGCGTGGCGAACCCGCCGAAATTCATCAGGTGGCAATCGCCGCAGATCGGCGAGGTCAGGCCCATATTCGGCGTGGAGGCCAAGTCGTGGGCCTGCAAAAGCGCGGTGCCGCGATAGAAGCTGAAGGGGGAGACGAGCATGCGGCCGTAGCGGAGCTCTACAAGGGATTTGATTCGGCCTTCGCTGGAGGCTTTGATCAGCGGGAGTGGGTCGCGGTTTGTTTTGCCCGTGGACGCTTGAGCATTGCGGGGGCAATTCTTGCGGGCATTTTTGCCTTGCTTCAAGCGGTCTTTTAGGGTGGTCATGGGAGCTCTTTTGGAAAGTGTTTTGGGCGTATGCGGATTGAGTGTAGAAGGAGCCTACTGAGTCGACAGAAAGTTACAGTTTATGAAACCTTCTGTTGAGTCATCAGCCCAAGGATGTTCTGTTTACGTAACATTCGGCTCCCAATGTCACGTATACGGAACATTGCACTCTTTAAATTCAAAAAAGGCACCCGCGATATTCTCGTCAGGTGCCTTTTTCGTTACATCGACGAAACCTGCGCCTGCAATCTTCGCCCAACGACATCCATCAAATCGCAGCCATCGCGCAACGAAGTCACCAACACCCGCGCCAATTCACTGTGAACACCTTCGCTTACAGCAAAGCTCTCCAGCAATTGAGTCGCTGTGCGGATGCGGTAAGCCGCGGTTTCATGCAGTACGTCCAGCGGTGCTTCGGTGTCGATCAGCAGCGACACTATGGTGCAGTCGATGCCTATGACAGGCATGTATCGATCCATGACAAAACCTCCATTCGGTAAAAGAACGCGAACACTCAGGGGTGGCTGGCGGACGGAGCTTCGGATACGCCATCGGGCGGATCGAGGTTGTCCAGCGCCCGGTTTACCAACAGTTCACCCAGCACCGCCAACTGCTGAATCGCCAGTGCCACGTTGCGGCGCGAGCCTTCGAGATCGCAGGCTAGGTCGGTGGTCATGACATTGAGCGAGGCGAGGGTTTCGCAGGCATGAGCGAGCAGGGTTGGCGTGTCGACGTCGGGGAGGATGGGGAAAACGTGGCTGATTGGATCGGGGTGGTTTGGGTTTCGGAGGCTGGCGCTGATGATGCGTTCGGTGGTTTCGGAGAGCTTGGATAAATTGAGGGGTTCTGACTCAGAAAGAGTCGGGTCTTCAGGTTGATTCGGGTTGGTCTTTTTCATAAAAGGAACTCCAGTCGTGTCAGGATTCCCACGTTTTTCGGCCTGTCAAAACCGTTCGCTGTTTTGCAGCGAAGTGCCGAGATTATCTGCCAGGAGTGACGCCCGCAAGCTCATGAAAGTCGATACGAATCGCGGGAATTTTCCTAGGACATGGACTACGCGCTGACCCAAGACATTGAAGCGTTGTTTTTTTTGAGAAAGATACAGAAGGATCTATCTCTCAGAACTGAACTACGGTTACCGAGGTGTAATTCCTACGCATTGTGACGGTTGACGGTTAGGAAGGGTAAAGACCAAAGTTTGTCCATTCGCTCACTGCCGGGATAGTCGACAGTCAAGTTTATCTGGTAGTCCTGAGCTCCCGGAGAATTTGCAAACTGCTCAGGCGTGTCTCACCAATCGAGCCATTCGCTAACACCAATTTTCGGAGAGGAAAGCATGACAGCTGAGATCGCAATTATGAGCCGTACTGCCGTTGTACTGGCTGCCGATAGCGCTGTTACCGTCACATCGTGGAAGGATGGAAATCAAGAGCGCAGGTATTTCAAAGGTGCCAACAAGCTGTACGAGCTGTCTCGGGGAGGGCCAGTAGGGTTGATGATTTACGGATCAGCCGGGCTGCAAGGTGTTCCTTGGGAGCTACCTATCAAAGCGTTTCGAGAAACCCTCGGTAGCGACCAGTTTGACCGACTGGAAACGTACCCAGAGCGTTTTTTTGAGTTTCTACAGCACAACGACAAGCTCTTTTCTGAGGAGACCAAAAATAAAGCGCTTATTAATTTAGTCGGTGCGGCAGTGTTCCGGCTTCAGATGCTAATCGCTGTCTATGCAGAAGTGGATAAGGTTGAAGGCCTTGCCGATAAAACTGACGGAGAAATTGAGGCTGCGCTCACTCTTGCAGAAGCCCAAGTCGATGCAATGGAGCTGCCTCTACTTCTGACAGAAGCAGACATTGCGAATGCGACAGCTAAGACGACAGAGGAGCTTACGAAGGAAGCGCCCACCGCAATTCCGCTATTTATACAGTCAGCATCGCGTGTATTTCTGGTTCCACGATTCATCGTTACGCTGGTTAAACTTGCAGTAAAACAATTCATCCAATACGCAGACCAAACAGGTGTGGTAATTGCTGGTTATGGTAAGGAAGAATATTTTCCGGCGCTCGAGGTTTACGATTGCTACGGCTTCCTCGGCGACAGGCTAATCCTTCTTCGTAATGAGCCAAGGATGATGGATGCCAATTCGCCTGCAGTGATTCAGCCCTTCGCTACTACTCACATGATCGATACGTTCCGCACAGGGGTAGCTCCGGATGTACTTGGCTCAATTTACGGCTCGACCAACCAAGCCTTGACGGACTTAGGTACACGAGTGATGGCTGAGTGCGGTGCCCAGGTGCCGTTAACCGAGGAGCGCTTGAGTATCCTCGTGCAAGAGGCTCATACCGAACACACCGACCGGTGGTATCAGCAGATACGAAACCAGCATGTATTTCCACTTTCCAATATTATACATTCGCTCCCTCTGCCGGATATGGCAGGCTTGGCAAAGAGCTTAATTGAGCTAGAGTCACTGAAAGAGAGGGTGACGCGGCCTAGCGAGTCTGTTTCTGGCCCGATTGACGTTGCCGTCATTAGTAAACATGACGGGTTCGTATGGATCGATAGGAAGCATTATTTTAGACCTGAATTGAACCCTCGATTCTTCAAGCGAGCAGAATAATGGAGTCAGATATGATCTTCTCAGCGCCACAACCATCGAAACCTTCGGCGTCGGCTGACGCAAGGGATGCGTTGAGCATCGAGAATCAGCAGATCCGCCCCGCTCGGCAGCTAAAGGGTGTCAGTCAATACGATCTGATGATGCGTAAGCTGGATAGCAAACCTAGCGTACATGAGATTCTTGTGGCTTATTCGCAAACGTAAACTCGTTCGATTGTCTAAATCCGTGCATAGCGCGGGTTTTTATGTTTTACAGTCGTCAGTAATCTGACTCACCGAAGGACCGAATCATTCATCTCTAACCAAGGGGCGAAGGGAGGGTTTTAACTTTCTGAGCTACGCCTAATCTGAATGTTCCTAATACTCCGCAACCCCATCCCCCCGCAAAACCCACCCAGCCTCCCCAGCTACCAACCGATACCGAACCTCCCGCATCTTCCCCGTCCGTCCCGCGCCCTCATCCGCACTTTCATACACCGGAAACCGCCGCACCAACACACCCTCCACCACCGCAAACTCGTCCTCCCCCTGATACCCCTCCGCTGCTTTCGCATTCTCACTAACAACCGGTAGATAAATCTCGCTCAGCGATTTCTTGCGATTGGCTGCATAAGCAACCAACTCCCCCGGCAACCCACGCCCAGGCGACCTGGCGAAAACGTAAATCTCCGGCGAGCCATCCCGATCAAGGTCTGCCACCTCCGCCCGAACGATGTTGCCGGTCAGCGACCGGGTAATCTCTGCGTTATCGATCTCCAGCCCTTGGGGCGAGATGCGTACGGCAGGGTTGCCGTCGACCCATTTCCCCGTCACATGAAAACGAATGCCCTGCAATTCAAGCGTCTGGTCAAATGGCTGACTGCTGTCCGAGGTGTCGGAGGGGCTGAGGTTCAAGGAAAGGTTGTAGTTCGCCACTTCATTGCGCCGGGCGGCGTTGCGCATGAGGTACACCTGAACCGTGTATTCGCCATCGGTGGGCAACGGCCCCATGAAGTGGTTGCCCATGATCGAGCCGTTGAACAGCGCATAGTCCGCGCCTTTGGCGGTGATGTTGAAGTAGGCCGAGGTGTTGGAAGGCTTGAGGTCGACGGTCAGTATCTGGCCTGCTTTCGCACTCACACGGTATTGCGCCGTGAGCCGGCCCTGGATGGACTGTTTGATCTCGACGGCATTGTTGCCTTTGTCAAAAGGGACTTGCTCTACACGAGGCGCGACGTCGGTGGCGGCCTGTGCCGACAGGGAAACCATGACTGTCAGGGCGGCAGTGATCCAGATGTTCATATTTATCTTCCTTAGAACAGCGCACCCAATTGATTACAGCTCATCCGACCTCACCGTGCGCTTGAAATGATGCTCCCAAAGCTTCATCCGGGGCAGGTTTTTGATGAGTTTTTGAACGCCGTTAAGGAGCCATTGCGGCGGATCGAAGTTGGGTTGGACATCGATGATAAGCAAGGCGTGATGCATGGCGTAGGCTCCGGTCTAGACGAGTCTGTGGGTCGCGCGTGGCAATTGTATGACAGCCTGTAGCTAATAAATGCCGCCAAATAAATGACTGTTTTCTGGCGGAATAACCGTTCGGCGACAAAGCAGACAAACTATTGACACTCTCTTTCTGATCTCCCATTATCGGCGGCGTTTTGATGGCCTTGCGCCATAGATCAGCGGACTTTAACCACTCGTATCCGCTCTACTGTTCAGGGAGAGATTTCATGTTTGTTGAGCGAATACTGGTGACTGGCGGTGCCGGATTTATTGGGTCGCACCTCGTAGAAGCGTTGCTTGACAAGGGCTACAAGGTTCGTGTGCTGGATAATTTGTCGACCGGCAAGGTCAGCAATTTGCCGATGGATAATGCCAATCTGAACCTGGTCATTGGTGATGTCGCGGACGGCGCAGTAGTGGCACAAGCCATGCGCGATTGCGGTGCTGTCGTTCACCTGGCCGCAGTGGCCTCGGTGCAAGCGTCGGTGGATGATCCGGTCAGCACCCATCAAAGCAACTTCGTCGGCACCCTCAACGTGTGCGAAAGCATGGTGAAGGCCGGCATCAAGCGCGTGGTATTCGCGTCCAGCGCCGCTATCTACGGCAACAACGGCGAAGGCACGGCGATTCACGAAGACACGCCAAAATCCCCGCTCACGCCGTATGCCAGCGACAAACTGGCGAGCGAGCAATACCTCGATTTCTATCGCCGCGAGCATGGCCTGGAACCGATGATCTTTCGGTTCTTCAACATCTTCGGCCCGCGCCAGGATCCGTCATCGCCGTACTCCGGCGTGATCAGCATCTTTACCAAGCTGGCCTTGGCCGAGCAGTCGGTGGCGATTTTCGGTGACGGTTCGCAGACCCGCGACTTTGTCTATGTCCAGGACTTGGTGAGCATTCTCGTGCAGTCCCTGGAAGTCAGTGAACCGAGCCCCGGCGCGGTGAACGTTGGCCTGAGTCGTTCCACCAGCCTCAACGATCTGATCGCCGAATTGGGCACCGTCACCGGCAGCCCGTTGAAGGTGATTCATCACGCGCCACGTCAAGGCGACATTCGCCATTCGCGCGCCAACAACAGTCGCCTGCTGGAGCGTTTCAAGCTCCCGGAACCGACCGCCATCGGCAAGGGGCTGTCGCAGCTTATTCGCAGCCTGTAACCCGGCCGGTTCCACTGTCCGACATCCAAGCAGTATCGGTTCAGTCCATTCAAGAGTGAGTTATGGAAATCGTTTTTCGCAGGACGCGTGTCCGCGCGGCCGCTAAACGGCTGCTCGCCGCTTTAGCGTTGTTCGTGAGCGGGCCCGCCGTCCAGGCCGCAGCATTACCGCAACCCGCCAGCGTGGTTTTCTGGTACGCCGATCAACCACCCATTTCCGAGTTGGCTCAGTTCGACTGGTCGGTGGTCGAGCCGGGGCATATGACCGCGGGCGACGTCAAAACCCTGCGCAAGTTGGGCAGTCAGCCGTTCGCCTATCTGTCGGTGGGCGAGTTCCATGGTGGCAAGGCCGAACTCGAAAAGGCATCCCTCACGGGAGCGGTCAGCCCGGTGCGAAACGGCGCGTGGGACAGCCAGGTCATGGACCTCGCGGCACCCGCCTGGCGCGAACATTTGTTCGGCCGAGCCAAGGCGTTGCAGGCTGAAGGCTACGCCGGGTTGTTCCTCGACACCCTCGACAGCTTCCAGTTGTTGCCGGAGTCGTCGCGAGAAACACAGCGTGTGGCACTCGCCGGTTTCCTGCGGGAATTGCACCAGCGTCAGCCGAACCTGAAGCTGTTTTTCAACCGTGGCTTCGAAGTGTTGCCCGACCTCGATGGCGTCGCTGCCGCCGTGGCAATCGAATCGATTCACGCCGGTTGGGACGCTACCGCCAAGCGCTATCGCCCGGTGCCTGAAGCCGACCGCGAATGGCTGGAAACCCAGATCCAGCCATTGCGCACCAAAGGCATCCCGCTGGTAGCCATCGACTACCTGCCACCGGAGCGTCGCGATGAAGCGCGCAAACTGGCCAAGCGTCTGCGCGAAGAGGGCTTCATTCCCTACATCGGCACGCCTGAGCTGGACTCGATGGGCATCAGCAGCATCGAAATCCAGCCGCGCCGAATCGCGCTGCTTTACGATCCGCGCGAAGGTGACCTGGTGCGCAACGCCGGGCACACCTTGCTCGGCGGTTTGCTCGAATACCTCGGCTACCGGGTGGATTACTTGCCCGTCGACGGCTCCCTGCCGCAACACCGTTTCAGTGGTTTGTACGCCGGGATCGTGACCTGGATGACCAGCGGCCCGCCGCAGGACGCAGCGGCTTTCAATAGCTGGATCGGCAAGCGTCTGGACGAACAGGTGCCGGTGGTGTTCTTTTCCGGCCTGCCGATTCAAGACCCGCTGCTGCTCAAGCGTCTGGGCCTGAATCGCTCGGCGCCAATCGGCACTCAAGCGTTGACCATCAGCTATCAGGACAAGGCGCTGATCGGCGCCTTCGAAGCCCCGGTGCAGCCCCGCTCCCGTGACCTGACCGCAATTTCCCTGCTGCCCAAAGGTCCGAAAGCCGCGTTGCTGCTGACCGCTGCCGACGGCCAGACATTTGCCCCAGTGGCGACGGCCGAGTGGGGCGGTGTAGCCCTTGCGCCGTACATTCTCGAAACGAACAACGAGCGCAGCCGCTGGATTCTCGATCCGTTCGCCTTCCTCCAGGCCAGCTTGCGCCTGCCGGTTCAGCCGCGTCCGGACACCACCACCGAAAACGGCCGCCGCATCGCCACCGTGCACATCGATGGCGATGGTTTCCCGTCGCGCGCCGAAGTGCGTGGCACGCCCTATGCCGGCAAGCAGGTACTCGACGATTTCATTCAGCCCAATCCGTTCCTGACCTCGGTATCGATTGTCGAAGGCGAGATTTCACCGCGCGGCATGTTCCCGTTCCTGGCCCGCGAACTGGAACCCATTGCCCGTGAGTTGTTTGCCAACCCGAAAGTCGAAGTCGCCAGCCACACCTTCAGCCATCCGTTTTTCATGCAGCCGGAAGTGGCGCAGAAACGTGAGAATTTCAACCCGGAATACGGCTTGAAAATGGCCATCCCGGGCTACGACAAAATCGATTTCCGCCGCGAGATTTTTGGCTCGCGCGACTACATCAACCAGCAGCTCACCACCCCGGAAAAACCGGTGAAGTTGATCTTCTGGCCGGGCGATGCCTTGCCCTCGGCAGCCACCCTGAAGCTGGCCTATGACGCGGGCCTGAAAAACGTCAACGGCGCGGAGACCATGCTGACCAAGGCCAACCCGTCGCTGACCGGCCTCAATCCATTACTGCGCCCCACTGAAGGCGGCTTGCAGTACTACGCGCCGATCATCAACGAGAACCTCTACACCAACCTGTGGAAGGGGCCGTATTACGGTTTCCGCGATGTGATCGACACTTTCGAACTCACCGACAACCCACGGCGTTTGCGCGGCCTGCACCTGTATTACCACTTCTATTCGAGCACCAAGCAGGCCTCGATCAAGGCGATGAACGAGATCTACGGCTACATGAAGGACCAGCAACCGATGTCGCTGTGGATGAGCGACTACCTCGATCGTGTGCACGGCTTGTATCAAGCCAGTCTGGCGCGCACCGCCGAGGGCGACTGGCAGGTTCGCGGCATGGACGCGCTGCGCACCCTGCGACTCGACCCGCAAATGGGCTGGCCGGACCTGCTGCGTTCGCAAGGCGTCGCCGGTGTTCGCGACTTGCCGCAAGGCCGTTATGTGGCGTTGAGCAGTGACAAGGCATTGCTGGTGTTGCGTCCCGACCGGGATCAACGGCCGGCGCTGGAGGAGGCCAATCTGCCGTTAGTGGACTGGAAGTATGTAGACGAAAAACAGGTGAGCTTTTCGTTTGCCGGGCAGGTCGACCTGACCTTCTCCGTGCGCTCGGCGAGCAGCTGCCGGGTGGAAGTGGACGGGCAACCTTTTGCAGGCAAGGCATCCGCCGGCCTGTGGACTTTTCAATTACCAATGAAGCAGGTGAGTCATGGTCAGCTCTACTGCATCTAACTCCTCAGCAACTAAAAGCCGACGCCTGCTCAATCCCTGGGCATTGGCGGTGGTGGCGGTCGCCGTGGGCGGCCTGCTGTGGCTGACGTTCCAGCGCGAAGAAGTGTTCCAGCCTGACGGCCGCGAGCCGGATGCGGTCTCGGCCAATTACGCCGAATTGCTGCTGGCAGCGCACCCGGATGACGATCGCCTGCGTTTGCAACTGGTCGATTTGCTGATCCGCCTCGGCGACTACCCGAAGGCACGCCAGCACCTTGAGAACTGGCCGAAACCGGTCGTCGAGTTGCAGGCCTATTACCGGCTCGAACTCGACGCGCTGGAAGCGGCGAAGGCCGACGATCCAGTGGCGCAGAAAGCCTTGATCGAACGCCTGAAAAGCTTCGATCACCGCCTGTTGCCGCTGCCGCAATTGCAGAACCTGGCCAAGCTGGCGCTGACGTTACAGGCACCGGCCTTCGCTGCCAGCGTCTACGAAGAAATCGCCGATCGCGATCCGGCTCAGCGCATTGCTGCACTCAAGTCCGCCGCGCAGTGGTACCTGGCCGGTGAGCAACCTGGCCGTGCCGCCGACATTTATCTGCTGCTCAAGCAAGACAGCCAACAAGCATCCGAGCGTCGTGAATACGCGCAACTGGCGTTCAACAGTCTGTTGGCCGCCGGTCGCGGTGAACAGGCTGCGCGTGTGCTGGCCGATGAACTGGATCAGCTCAAGGATCCGCAAACCGATTCGCCGTGGCTGGAGCAGGGCGTCGACGTTGCCGTCGGCAGCAAGCGCTTCGATCTGGCCCAGCGTTTTCTGGATCAGTGGCGCGTGTTGCAGCCGGACAACCCGCAAATCCTGCGCAAGGAATTCAACATGCGCCTGGCCCTCGGCGACCTGGCCGGTGCGTGGGACAGTGGCGAGCAGCTTGTAGCTGAGCACCCGGATGACCTGGCGTTGCTCGAACAAATGGGGCATCTGGGCGAATGGCGTGGCGACATTCAGGCCGCGCTGAGCTACTGGATTCGTCTGCTGAAACTGCACGAAGACCCGCAAACCCGTGAACACGCTTGGCGTCTGGCCAGCCAGCAGTTCGATTTCGACCGGGCGATCCCTTTGCTCGCCGACATCATGGAGCAGCGTGCGCTGACCGATATCGAACTCGACGCGCTGAACTACGCTCACGAATCCCGTGGCACACCGACCCAAGCCGAAGCCTGGTTGCACGCATACTTGCGCAAGTACCCGGCGCATCGTCTGGCCTGGACACGCCTGCTGCAAAACCTCGAAAACACTGGGCAGTTTGCGCAGAAAACAGAAGTCTACAAGCGCTACTCGAAACGCTTCGCACTGACCACGACCGAGCGCATTGACTGGGCCAATACCGACCTCAAGCTGTTTGATAATCAGGCGGCGTGGGACGTGTTGCAGGTCGATAACCGCAAGATCACCGATGAGGGTTACTGGCGCCTGCGCGCCGCCTTGGCGTGGGACCTGGAACTCGACGACGAGCTGCAGGTTTCGCTGGAGCGACTCCTCGCGCTCAAAGGTTCGCTCAACAGTGGCGACGAGAGCCAACTGATCACGATGTATCGCACCAGCGATCCGAAGCGCGCGCTGACCATGATGGTCGGCAGCTGGAAGCGCACCCGTGATCCGCAGCGTCTGGTCGAATCCTTGCAGCAAGCCCAGGAGTTGCAGGACTGGCCGCAAGTGGTTGCGCTGCTCAAAGACGCCGAGCAGTTCCCGGAAGCCAACGAGCAAGCACAAGTGCTGGCGATACGTGGTGCCTTGGCGGTGCAGCAGGGCAACATTGACGAGGCGCAGCGTTTGTACCTGCTGGGCCTGTCGCGTTTCCCGGATGACAACCTGTTCCGCGAACGTCTGATGTGGCTGTACGTCGACCAAGGCAACACCGCTGCGCTCAAGCCTTTGCTGACGGAATGGAAACCCCAGGCGCGGCAGGACCGAATCCTCTGGCTGCCGTTCGCCAGTGCCAGTCAGATGCTCGGTCGCGATACCGAAGCGTTGGCCTGGTATCGCCTGTACCTCAAGACCAGTCCGCAGGATTGGCTGGTGCGCGCGGCCTATGCCGATGCCCTCGAAAGCGCCGGTTATCAGGACGCGGCGCAACGCTTGCGCTTGAAGCTGCTGCGCAGCCCTGAAGGCGAAAACATTCAACCGTCGTCCCAACGTTACGCGATCTGGTTACGCTTGATGGCCAGCAGCTACTCGCCGGGCAAGGCGCAGCAGGAAGTGGCGAAGTGGAAGGACGGCTCGCCGGCGATGCTGCAATTGTGGTTCGAGCGGTTGCTGGCGCGTCTCGACGCGACCAACCAGGAATCGCAGAAAGACCAGTGGCTTGATTGGGCGCGCAGTCAGGGCTTGAAGGTCCAGCGTTATGAAGAAATTCAGCAAGCCTTGCGCAGCCGTAACAAGGCGCAAGTCGAAACGCTGTTGGCCAGTAGCGACCTCAACCCGGCACAACGCGCTCAGGCGCTGAGTCGTCTCGGCCGCTTCGACGAGGCCCTCGACCTCAGCCAGTCCGCACTGGGTGACGACCAACCGGCCGCCGTGCGCGAGCAACTGCGCCGTCAGGCTGTTGAACTCCAGGAACTGACCCCGCAAGGCGCGCAGCTGTCCTGGCATCAACAGGATTTCGGTGGCCTGGAATTCAACGCCCCGCGCCTGCAAATCGCGCACAACATTGGCGCTCAGTGGTACGCCAACCTTGAGCTTGAAAACGGCACCTACAACAGCGATCAACTGATCGAATCACGCATGGGCGATGAGCGCAACGCCGCGCTGACCCTGCAACGTTCGGTGGAGGACGGCGGCTACAAACTGTTCGCCGACACCAGCCAGCGCAAGGACGATGACCGTACCGGTCTGGGCCTGTCCCGGACCTGGCAGTTGAGCGCCAGCGACCAGATCGAGACCGGTGTGGACTGGCATCGCAAAAGCGAAAACAGCGGCCTGATGCGCGCTTTCGGCCAGCACGACAGCGTGTGGGTCGGCGGTCGTCACGGGCTCTCGGCGCGGGATCAGATCAGCTGGGAAGTGGCGCAGAAATCGTTCTCCACCCGTGCGGGCGATTCCCTGGGCAACGGCCAGGCGCTGAAGATGGAATACAACCACACGCTGGAATTCGCCGGGCCGAACTGGACCGTGCGCAGCGGTGTGGATTATCAGCACAACAACGTCAAGGACCGCACCCTGGACTACCTGTCCAGCGCCAACGGCGGCCCGGTGAAAAGCGTCGATGACTCGGACGACCCCGCGGTGGTGACGGCCGACGATTTGCTGCAAAGCCGTTACGGCCAACTGTATGTCGGCAGCTCATGGCGTCGCGGTTTGCCGGGCGCGCTGGTGCGCACTCGCCCGCAATACACCTGGCTGGTGGACGTGACGGCGGGCTGGCAATGGCTGGATCAAACCTTCAACTACGGCATCAACACCGGGATCGGCGTCGAGGTGCTGGGCGGTGACGAATTGGCCCTCACCGTCGGCTACCAATCCGCGCCACAAGGCGGGGATGGTCAGGCAGGCGGAACACTGGGTGTGAGCTACGGCGTGCGATTCGGACGCTGATCATGAAATGTTTACAGGAGAAAAACTGATGCAAGCAATTCGTAATCTGAGCCTGGCTCTGGCAGTCCTGTTCGTCGCCGGTTGCGCGAGCTTCACCGGCGACACCAGCCCGAACCTTGCGCGTAATGCGAAGTGGGGCACCGTGCCGATGATCAACTATTCGCAAACCCCGCAAGCCGGTGAACGCGCCGAGCAGATTTTGCTCAGCGTGCTCAGCAGCCATGGTCTGCAACCACGGGTTTACCCGGTCAGCACTCAGGGCGAACAAGCGCTGATGGACGACAACGAACGCCTGGCCGGCGCCCTCGACTGGGCACGGGATCAGAAGCTTGATTACGTGGTCGCCGGCAGCGTTGAAGAGTGGCAGTACAAGAACGGTCTGGACGGCGAACCGGCCGTGGGCATCAGCCTGCGCGTGCTCGAAGCCAGCAGCGGTCGTGTGCTCTGGAGCAAAAGCGGCGCGCGTGCGGGCTGGTCCCGTGAAAGCCTCGCCGGCACCGCGCAAACGGTGCTCGACACACTTGTTGGCGCCCTTCGGTTCGAGTGAATGCAATGAATTCTCCTCACATGGATTACACCCTCGCGCCGCGTGCCAGCGGCCCGGTGTCTTGGCTGGAAACACTGTTGGTCACCGGCGCGGCGATCGGCCTGGGCTTGTGGCTGACCCCGCAAGACCCGTTGCAAATGCACGCCGGTTTCCCTTGGCCGGTGCTGGCGCCGCTGCTGTTGGGTGTGCGTTATGGTTTTGTGCGTGGCCTGCTCAGCGCCAGCCTGTTGGTGGCGGCACTGTTTGCGCTGCGCTATAGCGGGCATGAAGCCTACGCGCAGCTTGATCCGTCGTTTATTGTCGGCGTGCTGGTCAGCGGCATGCTGGTGGGCGAGGTTCGCGATCTGTGGGAGCGGCGCTTGCAGCGTCTGCAGATGGCCAACGATTACCGCCAGTATCGACTCGACGAATTCACCCGAGCGCACCAGATTTTGCGGGTCTCCCACGACCTGCTGGAGCAGCGCGTGGCGGGCAGCGATCAGAGCCTGCGCAGTTCGTTGCTGGGTTTGCGCGACAAGCTGCGGGTGATGCCGGATGAAGGTGATGCACTGGCCGTGTTGGCCGATCCGATCGTGGCCATGCTGGGTCAGTACGGCGCGTTGCGTGTGGCCGGTCTGTATCGCGTCGATGAGCGCGAAGAAAACGTGTTGCCCGAAGCCTTGGCGACCATCGGCGTCATGGGGCCTTTGGGCACCGAAGACGGTCTGGTCAAGCTGTGCCTGGAGCGCGGTGAACTGGTCAGCGTGCGTCAGGAACTGATTGATGCCGGCAGCTCGGCGCAGTTCTCGTCGTTGCAGGCCTGCATTCCGCTGATCGATGCCGAAGGCCGTTTGCTGGCGATCCTGGCGGTGCGGCAGATGCCGTTCTTCGCGTTTCAGGATCGTACGCTGAGCCTGTTGGCGTTGCTCGCTGGGCACATTGCCGATCTGCTGCGCCGCGACCCGCAAGTGCTGCAACTGGCCGACGCCGATGCGCAGCAGTTCACCCTGCAACTCAAGCGTTCGCTGGTGGATGTCGAGCAGCACAAACTGGCGGCCGGCCTTTTCGCCTTTGAGATGACCCGTCCCAACGATGAGCTGTCGCGTCTGTTCGAACGCAGCCAGCGTGGCCTCGACCTGCAATTGCCGCTGCGTAACAACCGCGATCATCAGCTGTTGCTGGTGCTGTTGCCGTTGACCAGTCCGCAAGGCACCGAAGGTTATCTGGCGCGGATGAACCTGATGCTGCACGAACACTTTGGCATTGAAAGCAGCCTCGACAGCCTCGGCGTGCGCGTGTTGCCGTTCAACCTGGAGCCTGGCTGTGAACGCAACGGGCTGCGTAATTTCCTGTTCAACGAGTGTGGCCTGAATGATCAGCAAGTGGCTGTTTAGCGGAGCCTTGTTGTTAGAGGCGGGCAGTTGGGCCAGCTTGTGGCTCGCGGCGCCTGAGTTACAACAATTGCTGGTGTTCACCCTCAGCCATGGCTTGGCGTGCGTGATGTTGTGCGCGGCCGTGTGGCTGTTGCTGCCGGCGCGCTACCGTTCGCCGCTGCCGTGGAGCCCGCTGTTTATCTTCAGTCTGGCGTTCTTCGTGCCGGTGCTCGGCGCGGTCGGCGTGGTGGCGGCGATCTTCCCGGCGCTGTACCTGCCGCGCAAACGCGACAAGCAAGCGTGGCAAGCGGTCGGCATCCCGAAACTGCCGTTCCGGGCGCAGTTGCAACTGCACTCGCCGATCTTCGCCGATGGCGGTTTGCAGGACGTGTTGCGTCATGCGCCCGATCCGGATCAGCGTCTGGCCGCCCTGTTGGCGACGCGCCGCATGCCCGGCAAAGAAGCGGTGCCGATCCTCAAACTGGCCCTCGGTGACCCGAGTGACGATGTGCGCCTGCTCGCGTATTCGATGCTCGACAAGCAGGAAAGCGACATCAACCTGCACATCCAGATCGCGCTCGGCGAACTGGCCGGTGCCACTGCCAAAGCGGCGGGTGCGCTGCACGGCCGACTGGCGCGCTGGTATTGGGAGCTGGCGTATCTGGGCCTGGCGCAAGGCAGTGTGCTCGATCACGTGCTCACCCAGGCCAGCGAACATGCAGAGCTTGGCTTGAAAGCGGGCGAGGGTGGCGAGCTGTTCTTGCTGGCCGGGCGCATCGCGCTGGAACGTGGTGACGTCGAGCGTGCCGAAGTGCTGCTCAGTCAGGCGCAAGAGAACGGCATGGGCGCCGCGCAGGTGCTGCCATTTCGCGCCGAGCTGGCGTTTGAGGCCGGTCGTTACCACGAAATTCCCGGACTGCTCGCACGCCTTCCCGAGGAAACCCGTCAGCGGCCGCCATTCGCCGCATTGGTCAGGAGCTGGACATGAGTCACAAGGAACAGGCACCGGTTGCCGACATCTGTCTGCTGCTCGAAGGCACCTGGCCTTACGTGCGCGGCGGCGTTTCCAGTTGGATTCACCAGATGATCCTCGGCCTGCCGGAACTGACCTTTTCGGTGATGTTCATCGGCGGCCAGCGTCAGGCCTATCCGTCTCGGCGCTACGAAGTGCCGGCGAACGTGCTGCACATCGAAGAAGTCTTCCTTGAAGATGCGACCCATCCGACCGACAGGCTGGTGGAGCCCCGCGAGGCTGATGAACAGCAGTTGCAGGATTTGTATCGCTTCCTGCATCACCCGGACGCGCCAGACCCGGCACTGGGCGAGCGCTTGCTCGACTGCATCGCCCAGGGCCGCATGACCCTCGACGATGTGCTGCGCAGTCGCGCCAGTTGGGAGTCGTTGAGCGAAGGCTATCGTCAGCATTGCGCCGACCCGTCCTTCGTCAATTATTTCTGGACCCTGCGCGCGATGCAGTCGCCGTTGCTGATGCTCGCCGAAGCCGCGCAACGGATGCCGAAAGCGCGGGTGCTGCATTCGATTTCTACCGGGTATGCGGGTTTCCTCGGCTGCATCCTCAAGCAGCGCTGGAACTGCACCTATTTGCTCAGCGAGCACGGAATCTACACCAAGGAACGCAAGATCGACCTGGCCCAGGCCAGTTGGATCGCCGAGAGTTCCGGCCAGGCGCTGAACCGCAGCCTCGACGCCGGCTCGGGTTACATCCGCACGTTGTGGGTACGTTTCTTCGAGCGCATCGGCCAGCTGACGTACAACAGCGCCGACAACATCATCGCGCTCTACGACGGTAACCGTCAGCGCCAGATCAAGGATGGCGCCCTCGCGGCCCGCACCCAAGTCATTCCGAACGGCATCGACTTGCCGGTGTGGACCGCAGCGCTGGAATCCCGCGCCCACGGCATTGCGCCTGTGGTCGGTTTGATCGGCCGCGTAGTGCCGATCAAGGACGTAAAAACCTTTCTGCGGGCGATGCGCGGCGTGATCAGCGCCATGCCGCAAGCCGAAGGCTGGATCGTCGGCCCGGAAGAGGAAGACCCGGAATACGTCAGCGAATGCCGCAGCCTGATGGCCAGTCTGGGCCTGGAAGGCAAGGTGCATTTCCTCGGCTTCCAGCGCATTCAGGACATCCTGCCGAAACTCGGCCTGATGGTGCTGACCTCGATCAGTGAAGCGCAGCCGCTGGTGATCCTCGAAGCCTGGGCCGCCGGTACACCGGTGGTCAGCAGCGACGTGGGGTCATGCCGCGAGTTGATCGAAGGCGGCAGCGCCGAAGACCGCGACCTCGGGCACGCCGGCAAAGTGGTGGCGATTGCCGATCCACAAGCCACGTGCGCCGCGATCCTTGAACTGTTGCGCAGCCCGCGACGCTGGCAGGCCGCCCAGGCCAGTGGCTTGTTGCGGGTCAATCGTTATTACACCGAAGCCTTGATGCTGCAGCGTTACCGCGACCTGTATCAAGCCGCCATGGAGAACAGCTAAATGGCCGGTATTGGCTTTGAACTGCGAAAAATCCTTTCGCGCGACTCCTACACGGCGACCTTGCACGCCTACGTCTACGCCGGGCTGATCAGCTCCGGGCCGTGGGTCTTGTCGATCATCAGCGTGATGCTGGTGGGCATCATCAGCATCGGCCTGCTGCTGCCGAACATGCTGGTCGGGCAGTTCCTGGTGACGGTGACGTACCTGATGGCCTCCTCGTTGATCCTGACGGGCGGCTTGCAGTTGTTCTTCACGCGCTTCGTCTCCGACCGCTTGTTCGAGCACAAGTACGATCAGATCCTGCCCAACCTCTTGGGCGTGTTGTTGCTGGTCACCCTCGGTGCCGGGGTGTTGGGCATTGTGGTGCTGGGCTTGCTGTTCGACGAGCCGCTGATTTACCGCGTGCTGGTGTTGGCGAACTTTGTGGTGTTGTGCAACTTGTGGCTGGTGATCATCTTCCTCTCGGGGATGAAGGCCTATAACCGCATTCTGCTGGTGATGCTGGTGGGTTACACGCTGATGGTCGCGAGCGCCTACCTGCTGAGCTTTTTGCAGATGCCGGGCTTGCTGCTGGCGCTGTTGATCGGGCACAGCACGCTGCTGTTCCTGTTCCTCTACGATATCCTGCGCGAGTACCGCGCCGAGAAACTGATCGCCTTCGATTTCCTCGACCGGCGCAACGTTTTCCTCAGCCTGCTGGCCACCGGTTTCTTCTACAACCTGGGGATCTGGATCGACAAATTCATGTTCTGGTTCAACCCCGGCACCTCCAACGAAATCGTCGGCCCGCTGCGCGCCTCGATCCTTTACGACCTGCCGATCTTCCTCGCGTACCTGGCGATCATCCCCGGCATGGCGGTGTTCCTGGTGCGCATCGAGACTGATTTTGCGGAGTGGTACGACCGCTTGTTCCGGGCGATCCGCGAAGGCGAAACCCTGCAACACATCGGGCAATTGAAAACCGAAATGACCTTGTCGATCCGCCAAGGTCTGCTGGAAATCTGTAAGGTCCAGGGGCTGACGGCGGTGCTGTTATTCCTGTTCGCACCGCGCCTGCTGGAATGGCTGGGCATCTCCAGTTATTACCTGCCGCTGTTCTACATCGACCTGATCGGTGTGAGCATTCAAGTGGTGTTCATGGCGTTGCTCAACGTGTTCTTCTACCTCGACAAACGCACCGTGGTGCTGGAGCTGTGCGTGCTGTTCGCGGTGTTGAACGCGATGCTGACGCTATTCAGCATGTACTTGGGGCCAAGCTTCTTCGGGTATGGGTTTACGCTGTCGTTGCTGATTTGTGTATTGCTGGGTTTACACAGGCTTTCGACGGCGCTGGAAGATCTGGAGTACGACACGTTCATGTTGTCTCGCTGACGTTACGGTCAGACAAAAAAGGCACTGGCGATGATCGCCAGTGCCTTTTTTTTGTCCGACTGACGTCACTTGTGAGTCGAATTTACGCTGCTAGGCTTGTTCAGTCGGTCCATTTCGGCATGCTCAAAAACTGCTTCAGACTGTAGAACGTTGTACGCGGGAACCCATGTTTTTCTACTGGAGGTTTTCCCATGAGACTGCAGCTATTCAACGCAGCGATCATTGTCGCCAGCATGGCGGCCACCGGCTTGTCTCTCGTCGGTGAAGCAGCGTCCACATCCGCTTCACAACCCGACAAGACACAACCCGTCAACGCGGTAAAACAGCAGATCAAGCTCACCCGCATCACCCCCGAGTATTGGCGCGTCACCTTCCACAATCCGCCGTACAACATCTACGGCCCCGAGACCATGCCGCAGCTGAATGAGGTCGTCACGGCCATCGAGACCGATCCGAAAGTGGTGGTCGTAGTCTTCGACAGTGATGTTCCGGACTTCTTCCTCACTCACTACGACTTTGTCCCGCCGCTGACCGACACCACCAGCCTGCCCAACGGCCCGACCGGCCTGCCGCCATTGCCTGACATGCTGGTTCGTTTGAGCAAGGCGCCGGTGGTCTCGATCGTGTCGATCCGCGGTCGTGCCACTGGCGTTGGCAGCGAGTTGGCACTGGCCAGCGACATGCGCTTCGCCAGCCGCGAAAAAGCCATCCTCTCGCAATGGGAAATCGGCGCCGCCCTGGTGCCGGGCGGCGGCCCGATGGCGCGCCTGCCACGGCTGATGGGCCGCGGGCGCGCGCTGGAAGTGCTGCTCACCGGCAACGACATCAATGGCGAACTCGCCGAGCGTTACGGCTACGTCAATCGCGCGCTACCTGACGCCGAACTCGATAAATTCGTCGACACCATGGCGCGACGCATCGCCCGGTTCGACAAACAATCGATCACCGACATCAAGCGTCTGGTCGACGCCGCCAGTCTGCCACCCAATGAAGCCATCGCCGCCGAATGGGAGGGTTTCATCGGCTCGGTCAAACGCCCGGCAGCGCAGCAACGCATCACCCAACTGATGGAGCTTGGCCTGCAGAAAAAAGCCGACGTCGAAAAACGCCTGGCGCACTACACCGGCACCTTGGGCGAGGCCTCGAAATGACCTCGCGGTTGTTCAATCCTTATCAGGAGTCACTGTCATGAGTGCAGCACTGGAAACCGTTCTCTACACCGCCAAAACCCACACCGTCGGCGGCCGCACCGGCACCGGCAAATCCAGCGACGGCGAGCTGGACGTCAAATTCAGCTCCCCCGGCTCGGGCAAACCCGGCACCAATCCGGAGCAACTGTTTGCGCTGGGCTATTCAGCGTGTTTCATCGGCGCGATACAGGTCGCGGCAGGCAAGATGAAGATCAAATTGCCGGAGGACACGTCGGTGGATGCCGAAGTGGACTTGGGTAAAACCGCCAGCGGGGACTTTCAGCTGGCGGTCAGGTTAAACGTCAACTTTCCTGGATTGGAGGAGGGCGTGAAACGGGAGCTGGCTGACGCGGCGCATCAGCTCTGCCCGTATTCGCGGATGACGCGGGGGCATGTGTCGGTGGATTTGAAAGTGCTTTAAATCCCAGCCATAAACCGGAGTGCTTTTGTGGGAGCGAGCCTGCTCGCGATAGCGATTGTTCATTCAACATGGATGTCGACTGACACACCGCCATCGCGAGCAGGCTCGCTCCCACAAGGGATCAACTGTGTGGCGCAGATTTCGGCACGACAACGTTATCCAGCATCCGATTCGCCGCCAGTTCCGCCAGCATCACAATCTGCTGGATCGCCATCGCCGTATGCCGATGCGGACCTTCCAGATACCCCGCAAAATCACCCGCCATCACACTGGCCTGGGCCAGTGATTCACAGGTGTGGGCGAGCAGGTCTTCGTCCTTGATATCCGGCGCAATGAGAAACATCGTGCTCGGTTTGCGGGAAACGGGGGATTTCAGGGCGGAGGGATTGAGGTAGTGATCGAGCGCGCGGTCGGCGGCGTCGTGGAGTTTTTTGGAGTCGAGGGATTCGTAGGGGGAAACGTCGTCCGGGGCGGGCGGGTTTGGTGTTTCTTTGATCATGGCAATCGTCCTTTTAAGTCATTGGAGCTGCCACTCTTCCGATTCCACTCGAATAGGTGGCAACTGTGCGCGGGGTGGAAAAACCGAGATAAACGGACAAAACCCGGCAGACCCGAAGGCCTCCCACGCACAGCCGCCATAACTTGAACCTGCGGCCGAAAAAAAGCGCCACAGTATGCCATGGGGGCATGTTTGTTTATCTTCGGGTTTCCACACCCGATCGCTGATGTGCAGCGACCGCCAAAGACTATCTACTCAGCTTCCTACCCGACAACCGCCGGGACTTGTCGGAAACCTCCCCGGAAATCATGGCGTCTGTAGGATCAGGGCGAGATTTGTTGTTTAAAAGAACCCCTTCAATCCCGGCGCTTCTTACAAGACCAGAACCTAGTTCGAAGCCCCAACCCCAAACTTCAACCCTCCCCAATTCCAGCCCTTCGACTGCTTCGTATAGCAGCCGGCCTGATTCCTGGGCTCGGCATCACAGGCAATCCGCCCGTTTTTGTTGGTGTCAGTGGTGCGGTCGTTGTAGTGCGCACAACCGGACGTCAGGGAAAGGGTCAACGCGGCAATCAGTACTTTGAATTTCATGGCGGCATCCTTGCGGGTAGATCGCCAGCATAGGTCTGGTTGTGTTTAACCACAAATCACCAACCCCCAGATGCAACAAAACCCGCACTTGGCGGGTTTTGTCTTGCTTCGTATTTGGTGGAGCCGGGGGGATTTGAACCCCCGTCCGCCAGTACTCCGCTGTCGGTACTACATGCGTAGCCGTTTCTATTAAGTTAACCCTCAGCGACCCGAAGGGCAGGGTGCTTTGGGCGAGTTGTGTAAGTTTTAGCCGCTTCGTCCACAACGTACTGCACGGCGATTCTGTTCTATATGACAATCACTTTGGGTTTACAGACATCCCCTGATGATTGCTGGACCCGAAGGTACCAGGAGGGAAGGGCTAAGGCTGCTTACGCAGCGAGAGCGTATTCCCCGTAGGTTTCGTCATTGGCAACTATAGAAAGTTGCAACAGTGGATTTACGAGTTCTGTTACCAACTCGGCATGCACCTAAAGTTTCGCAACCGGCGTCGAATCCTAAACGGCCCCGAGCCTGTTGCTCGGTGAATCATAGTGAGCAACAAGCACGCGCAGTGTACGCCAACACGCGTGAGAAGGCCAACCCGAAGGTTGGCCACCGCAGATTATGGCGTGGTTTGGTTGCTTAGGTTGTTAGCGAGGGCTAATCCTTGGGTGGCCTCGGTGACGCATTTTTTGTCGTCCCCGGAGGCTTTGGACGCTTCGGCGCTGGCCATCAGTCTTTTGATCTCCACTGTGGCGCTGCTGGAACTCGCCGGCAGCGAACTCACTTTGTTTTTGAGTTCCTGCAGCTTGCTCGTACAAAGGTCGTTGTCCGCCGCAAGTACGGGAGAGGCCAACATTGCAGCAGAGATGAACAGACCAGCGAGTGCGGTACGTTTCATGGATATCTCCTAGTACTGATGGTCTCGGTGCTGCCGTATGAGCGGGCGGCTCGGCCGAGGTCGCAACATAAGCCACGATTGATGGGGCCTACTTAAAAGACTGCGACATTGGGCAGGAATTCGGTTTTTGCAAAAAAGGCTATGAAAAATCTGTTTTATAGAGGGAATGGCAGTAAAGAAGGGCGAAAGTGCGGAGCGGTTCATGCATTACCAAACCCTGGTGCAACAAAACCCGCACTTGGCGGGTTTTGGTTCACTTTGAATCTTGCTAAGCAACAAGCCAGCGCGGTGTACACCAACAAGGCCCAGAAGGCCAACCCGAAGGATGGCCTTTGCGGGGACTATTGTTTGCCACCGTCACTTAACTTCTGAATTTCCTGAATGGTCTGGGTAGTCTCGGCGATGCAATCATCAGTCCCTTTCTTTGTACCCAAGGCGTGATCGTCTTTGGCTTTTTTGACGGAGGCCGCCACCTGTTCAGTCATCTCCGGAGGAATCTGTGTCTTGGCATTTTCGATGGTTTTCAAGTTGACCGCACAGAGGTCTTCGGCGGCAAACGAGGTGGACGCCATCAGTGAGGCAGTAACGAACAGACCTAACAGTACAGAACGTTTCATGTTTATCTCCTTGAACTGAGGGTCCAGGCATTGCTGGCCGTCAGGACGGGCTGCCGAGTTTGGGTAAAAGCCCGGTACGTCCGGGCTTATTCTGTGGACTACGCCAGCGCATCAGGGTTCTATTTTTCTTGCATGACCCTCGCCTGCGTTACCCGATCCACCAGATAGACCAGCCCGTGGTAGTCAATTCCCCCGTGCTGCGTCAAACCGATCTCACAAGTGCGGCTGGTAGAAATCCCTTCGCTGCACTGCTGCACCGCATCCTTCAACGTCCTTAAAGAATGAGCGTTAAGCTCCGGCGTGGTGAAGCCCTTGTCCCCGGCAAACCCGCAACAGTGAATGCCCTCGGGAATGACCACGTTGTTGCTGCACTTACGCGCCAGATCAATCAGCGCCTGACTCTCGCCAAGGTGCTGGGTGCTGCAAGTGACGTGCACCGCGATCGGCGCTTCCTGCGGTGTGAAATCCAGGCGATCCATCAAATGCGTACGGATGAATCGCACCGGGTCGTAAAGGTCGAGTCGGACTTCGCCCAAATCCTGAACCAGCCGTAACGTGCACGGGCTGGTGTCGCAATAGATCGGGTCAAGCCCACCGCGACTGGCGTGCAGCAACGCGCCGATCAGTTCCTGGCGTTTGTGTTCGGCCTGTTCGGCGTAGCCCTTGGAGGCAAACGGCTGACCGCAGCAGAGGCTGTCCTGATTGTCCGGAAAGACTACCTGGTAACCGGCCTTTTCCAGCAGCCCACGGGTTTTGTCGTACAACGACATCTGCTCTTTATCACCCGCCGCCGGGCCCATGACTCGCGAGACACAGGCCGCCAGATAGACCACGCGGGGGCGCTCGTCCGATACGACCGGGCTGAAGCGAATGGCTTTTTCCGGCTGCGGCATGGCGTTGGTCCATTGCGGGACCTGGCCTTTGGACAACTTGGTCAGCGTTGCCGACAGCTTGGCCAGACGCGGCGCGCCCAGCAGCATCCGCGCGCCGTTGGCCACATGCAGGGTGAAGCGCGCGCCTTGCAATGCGGTGGCGAAATTTCCTTCAAGCCAGTTGGCGGTTTTCGTATGCGTCGCCTTACGGCTGCGGAGCTTTTTCACCAGCTCGCCGGTGTTGATGCCTACAGGGCAACGTTGCGCACATAACCCTGTGGCGGCACAGGTGTCGATGCCTTGATATTCGTAAGCAGCTTCAAGCTCGGAGGTGTCGACGCCTGCGCGTTTCTTCGCCTGGATATCCCGCCAGATCACGATGCGCTGGCGCGGGCTCAGGGTCAGTCCTTTCGACGGGCACACCGGTTCGCAGAAACCGCACTCGATGCACTTATCCACAATCTCATCGGCGGCCGGCAGCGGTTTCAGGTGCTTGAGGTGGATCTGCGGATCCTCGCTGAGCACCACGTCCGGGTTGAGAATGCCGTTTGGGTCCAGCAGGCGTTTGAGCTGCCACATCAACTGGTAGGCATCGCTGCCCCATTCCAGTTCGACGAAGGGCGCCATGTTGCGGCCGGTGCCGTGTTCGGCCTTCAGCGAACCGCCGAATTCCACTGCCACCAATTGCGCCACGTCGTCCATGAACGCCTGGTAGCGTGCGACTTCATCCGGGTTGTTGAAGCCTTGGGTGAAGACGAAGTGCAGATTGCCTTCCAGCGCGTGTCCGAAAAGAATCGCTTCGTCGTAGTGATGTTTGTCGAACAGCTCGATCAGGCGATTCACGCCGATGGCCAGTTGTTCCACCGGGAAGGTCACGTCTTCGATGATCACCGTGGTGCCGGTTTTGCGCACCGCGCCGACAGCGGGGAAGGTGTCTTTGCGGATCGCCCAAAGCCGTGCGTTTTCTACCGGGTCCTCGGTGAAGTCGACTTGTTTCTCCACGGGGAACGAGGTCAACGACGCCATGATCTGCGCCAGTTGTTCCTGTAGCAAAGTGGACGATGCGGCGCGGGACTCGATCAGCAGCGCGCAGGCATTGTTCGACAGCTGTTGTACGAAAGCCGGCATGCCGGGTTTGTCCTGCACCGAACGCAGGCTGCGACGGTCCAGCAGTTCGACGGCGGACACCGGCTGGCTTTTCAGCACGGTGACGGCGTTGCAGCAGGTTTCCACATCCGGGAATACGATCAGTGCCGAAGCCTTGTTCGGGTGGTCGATGACCGTGTCGTAGGTCACCGCGCTGATGAAGCCGAGCGTGCCTTCGGAACCCACCAACAAGTGGCTCAAGATATCCACAGGCTCGTCGAAATCCACCAAGGCATTGAGAGACAGGCCGGTGGTATTTTTCAGACGGTATTTGTGGCGGATTCTTGCGGCCAGTTCGGCATTGGCGCGGGTTTCGCGACCCAAGGTCGCCAGACGCTCGAGCAGCGAAGCATGGCTCTGGCGAAAGGCTGCGACGCTCGCTGGATCCTCGGTATCGAGACGGCTGCCATCAGCCAGCACCAGGCGAATGCCGGCCAGCGTGTGGTAGGTGTTCTGCGCGGTGCCGCAGCACATGCCGCTGGCATTGTTGGCAACGATGCCGCCGATTTTGCAGGCGTTGATCGAGGCCGGGTCCGGGCCGATCTTGCGCCCAAAAGGCGCCAGCCAAGCGTTGGCCTGCGCGCCGATCACGCCCGGTTGCAGGCGGATTTGCGTGCCTTGGCCGCGGATGTCGCGACCGTTCCAGTTATCCCCAAGCACGATCAGCACCGAGTCGCTGATGGCTTGGCCGGACAGGCTGGTGCCGGCAGCGCGGAAGGTCACCGGGACCTGATCCCGTTGCGCCAGTTTGAGCAGCGCGACCACTTCGTCTTCGGACTCGACGCGGATCACCAGTTTCGGAATCAGCCGATAAAAACTGGCGTCGGTGCCGAAGGCCAATGTCGACAGCGGGTCGTCGAAACGTCGCTCTTGGGGAATCAATTGCTGCGCATCTCGCAGGAAAGCCGCGGGTAGACTCATTGGTCCTCCAGAATCAAAACCACCAGGTCTTTCGGACCGTGCGCGCCGTAGGCCAGGACTTGCTCGATGTCAGCGGTTTTCGACGGACCGGACACCAGCAAGGCGTTGGTGGGCATGCCCTGGGCCCAGTCGTATTCCTGTTGCACTTGATAGAAGTTGTCGCGGATTTCACTGGCCTTGAGCAGGGCAAAATGCACCGGCGGTACCAGGCTCATCAGGCGCGGTTCTTCCCGCGTCGGCCAGAGAATCAGGCTACCTGTCGCGGCGATGGCGCCGAGGGTGGTGGTCAGGCTGGCTGGGGTGTCGTTGAACAGCTCGGCTTTCCATTCTTCAACCGGGCGGTCGTAGGACTTGAGTGTCGGCAGACCCGGATTGTTCGCCCAGTGTTGAGTGACACATTGCCCATGAGGCGTCGTCGGTGCGATCAACAGACTCGGCAATTGGCGGTCCCACAGCAACTGTGCGAGCAGCGCCGGCCAATCTGCGCCGGACGTCAGATGGATTTCGGTGTGCACCGCTTCCATCAGCTTGCGCAGTTGCGGGATGCGTTGTTCGGCGGTGTAGGTATAAGGCGCAGTCACCAGCTCGACGTCGAATTCATCGGGCACGGGCGTGGTGCCTGTCAGACTTTTCCGTAACTTGGCGAGGATGTTTTGCTTGGCGCTCATCAACGATCTCCCTGTTTGGCCAGATGCTCGCGGGCCATGTCATGCAGTGAGCGGGCAGCGGGTTTCGGTGCGCTGTGGTTTTGCGTCCACGGGCCAACATTACTCGGTGCCAGGGCGCGCAGCCGTGTGGCGAAAAAGCCGAACAGACGATACAGCGTCGGCGAGCTGTTGAGCCTGGCCCAGGCGTTCCAGATAAAACGTTCCTTGCGCGAATACTTGCTGCCCTGGCCGCGCATGACTTGATGCGGACTGTCCGGGGCTTTGACGTTCTCTTCCCGCAGGCGACGCAGCAGGGCCGGGATCGGAATTTTTACCGGGCACACTTCACCGCAAGCACCGCACAGCGACGACGCGCTCGGATGGTCCGGGACGTTCGCCAGGCCGACCATGTGCGGGGTGATGATTTTTCCGATAGGCCCAGGGTAAACCTCCCCATAGGCGTGACCGCCGATTCGAGTGTAGACCGGGCAATGATTCATACACGCGCCGCAGCGGATGCAGTTCAGGGTCTGGCGCAATTCACTGTCGGCGAAGGCCTGACTGCGACCGTTGTCGAGCAATACCAGGTGCACTTCCTGAGGGCCGTCGAGTTCATGTTCCTTGCGCGGGCCGGAGATCATGTTGACGTAGGTGGTGATCGGCTGGCCGAGGGCCGAGCGGGTCAACAGTGATAGCAGCGGCACCACGTCGCGCAGGTTTTCCACGACTTTTTCGATGCCGGTGACGGCGATATGAACCGGCGGCACCGTGGTGGTCATGCGGCCGTTGCCTTCGTTTTCCACCAGCAGCAGGGTGCCGGTTTCGGCCACGGCGAAGTTGACGCCGGAGACGCCGATGTCCGCTTCGAAGAATTTCTGTCGCAAGACTTTGCGACCGATCTGAATGAGTTGGTCAACGTCCTTGGTGTACTCCACGCCAAGTTTGTCGTGGAACAAGGACGCGACCTGACCGGCATTCTTGTGGATCGCCGGCATAATAATGTGTGAAGGCTTCTCGTGGTCGAGCTGGACGATGTACTCCCCCATGTCCGACTCCAGGCATTCAATGCCTTGAGCCTCGAGGACATGGTTCATCTCCATCTCTTCGCTGACCATCGATTTGCCCTTGATCACTTGCCGCCCCTCGTGAGCGCGGATGATCGAGAGGACGATGCCATTGGCTTCGTCCACCGTTTCCGCCCAGTGCACTGTCACACCGTTGCGGGTCAGGTTCTGTTCAAGCTGCTCGAGCAGGTCGGGCAGCTTGGATAACGCTCGGGCGCGGACAGCATTGCCCAGCGCGCGCAAATGTTCTCTTTCGTGGGCATCGCTGAAGGACGCTGCCCGTTTGGTCATCAGAGAATCCATCGCAGTGCGAAAGTTATTTCGCAGTTGCTGGTCACCCAACGCCTTGTGGGCCCGGGTGCGAAAATCTTCCTCCACGGCAACCGTAGGAATAATCGCGGAAGCGTTCATAGAACACCTCCGGTTCGCCGCCAAAGGAAACTGGCCAGGTGTTGGCCGCGCAACGCTTCCTTCTGTTTCTCCAGCGAGCCGTTGATGTTCATCAGGCAACCGCAATCGGCACTGAGTACCTTGTGCGCGCCGGATTCCTTCAACGAGCGGGTCTTGTCAGCCACCATCGCGCCGGAAATGTCTGGCATACGGACGCTGAAAGTCCCACCGAAGCCACAGCATTCACTTTCATGATTGTGGTCGACTCGCTCCACGTTACGCAGCTGCGCCAACAACTCGCGACCATGCAAGTGGGTGTTCATCTCACGGCGTGCCGAGCACGACGTGTGCAACGCCACTTTCACCGGCTCGCCGCTGTCCTTGAGCTGCACCTTGCAGACAAACAACAGAAACTCGGCCAGTTCATAAGTCCGTGCAGCCAGCGCCTGAACCTGTTTCAGCGTATCCGGCTCGTCCTTGAACAAGTCGGCATAGTGTTCGCGCAACATCCCGGCACACGATCCCGACGGCACCACCACCGGGTAATCCCCGGCGAATAGCGCCAGTTGGGAGCGCGCCACGGTCCTTGCTTGCTCGGTGTAACCCGAGGTGTAGGCTGGTTGTCCGCAGCAGCTCTGCCCTTGCGGGTACTCGACACGAATGCCTTCACGTTCCAGCAAGTGGATCGCATCCATCCCGGCTTCGGGGTAGAACAGATCCACCACGCAGGTCCCGAACAGGTAGACCCGTGACGGTTTCTCGCTGGGGTATTGCCGAGGCTCAGGCAGTGGCGGGGCCACGCGGGTCGCGTTCGGCACAGCGTTGTAAAAAAGCTCGCTCATCAGGCGTGTCTCCGGGTGGTCCCGGTTATCCGTCCGTTGAGGCTGCTGAATATAAAGAGGGAAGCTTTCAGCAGCCTTACAGACCGGGTTGTGAATAGCTGACGCCGGAATCGTGGTCCGGCGTCGGTTTTTTCGATGCTGCTTTTAGTTCTTAGTGCACCAGCATGCCGGTGAGCCAGTAGGCCTGGATGTAGGTGATCAGGCCGACGATCGTTGCAAAGAACAGGCTGTGCTTGAGGGTGAAGCGGAACAGATCCGATTCCTTGCCCACCAGCCCGGTCGCGGCGCAGGCCACGGCGATCGATTGCGGCGAGATCATCTTGCCGGTCACGCCGCCGCTGGTGTTTGCCGCGACCAGCAGCACATCGCTCACGCCGATCTGGTGCGCGGTGGTCGCTTGCAACGAACTGAATAGCGCGTTGGACGAGGTATCGGAACCGGTCAGGAATACGCCCAGCCAGCCGAGGAATGGCGAGAAGAACGGGAATGCCGCACCGGTGCCTGCCAATACCAGCGCCATGGTCGAAGACATGCCCGAGTAGTTGGTGACGAAGGCGAACGCCAAGACCATGCCGATGGACAGAATCGGCCAGCGCAGTTCGTAGAAGGTCTCTTTAAAAGTGGTCAGACCAGTTTTGATATTGATCTTCAGCACCAGCATCGAGATCAGTGCGGAGAAGAAAATCGCCGTGCCGGTTGCGGAAATCGGGTCGAGCTTGAACACCGCTGGAATGGCGGTCGGCGCGGTCACGATCGGCGCGACCTTGATCACCATCTGATCCAGGTGCGGGATGGCGAAGTTAAACACCCAGCTGTACATCGAACCGCCGGCAGCGAACATTGCCTTGAACGGTTTCAGGGTCCAGATGGTGACCAGCACGGTGAGAATCAGGAACGGCGACCAGGCTTTGATGATTTCGAACAGGCTGTAAGGCGACGCCACGCTGGTGCGCGGCTGGCCGAAACCACCGGCGCTGGCGGTCACCACCGAGGCCGAGACGGCACCGACGATGTGTTGACCGGCGGCGCGTTTCGGCTGCCAGACTTTCAAGAACAGCGTCAGGGAAATCAGGCTGGCCAGGGCCGAGGTGATGTCCGGCAACTCAGGACCGATGAAGTTCGACGTGAAGTATTGGGTGATGGCAAAGCTCAAACCGGCCACCAGCGCAGCAGGCCAGGTCTCACGAACGCCGCGCAGGCCGTCCATCATGAACACCAGCCAGAACGGCACGAACAGCGACAGCAGCGGCAGTTGACGACCGGTCATGGCGCCGATCTTGAACGCGTCGATGCCGGTCACTTGCCCGGCCACGATGATCGGAATCCCCAAGGCACCGAAGGCCACTGGCGCGGTGTTGGCGATCAGGCACAGACCTGCTGCATACAGTGGGTTGAAGCCCAGTCCTACCAGCAATGCGGCGGTAATCGCTACCGGCGCACCGAAACCGGCGGCACCTTCAAGGAACGCACCGAAGCAGAAGCCGATCAGCAGCACCTGCAAACGCTGGTCGTCGGTGATTGACAACACCGAGCTGCGGATGACCTCGAACTGACCACTCTTGACCGTCAGTTTGTAGAGGAACACGGCCGCGACAATGATCCACGCAATCGGCCACAGACCGTAGGCGAAGCCATACCCGGCGGCGGCGAACGCCATGTCGACTGGCATCTGGAAGGCGAAGATTGCGACGGCGATGGACAACGCCAGCGTGATACTGCCGGCCACGTGCCCTTTGAGGCGGAACACCGCCAACGCCAGGAAGAAAAACACGATGGGGATAACGGCGGCGAGCGCGGAGAAGCCAAGGCTGCCGAGCGGGGTATAGAGCTGTTGCCAGGTTTGCATATGGGGTGGCCCCTAATTGTTGTTGGTCAGGCACTGGTCAGCGTTCTTGGATAATTGGTAATACCAATTTACAATCGCTGTTGGCTAGGGTAAAAGCGTTGTGTGTGGCGTGTCAATTTGTCGCCCTAGAACTTTTGTCGAATAAGCGCTGTGACGCGTGCTTGATCCGCTTTAACAAATGCCGTCTGGTAGGTGCTGGCACAGCGCCGATAGGCCAGAATAGAGAGCCCGGCGAGCCGTCGGGACCGTGGAGAATTGAGTTATGGGGTTTGATCAGATTCGTCAGCGCCGTTTGTCTGACGATATTGTCGAGCAGCTCGAGGGCATGATCCTCGAAGGTACGTTGAAGTCTGGCGAGCGCTTGCCGGCCGAACGCGCGTTGGCCGAGCAGTTCGGCGTGTCACGCCCTTCGTTGCGTGAAGCGATTCAGAAACTGGCGGCCAAGGGCTTGCTGGTCAGTCGCCAGGGCGGCGGCAATTATGTGGTGGAGTCGCTGGGTTCGACCTTTAGTGATCCGCTGTTGCATCTGCTGGAAAGCAACCCTGAAGCGCAGCGCGATCTGCTGGAGTTTCGCCATACGCTGGAAGCGTCCTGCGCCTATTACGCGGCATTGCGCGCGACGGATGTCGATCGCGAGCGTCTGACGGCAGCTTTCAATGAATTACAGGACTGCTACACGCGTCACGATGAAGTGAGCCGGGCGGAAGAGGGCGCGGCGGACGCGAAATTTCACTTGGCGATTGCCGAAGCCAGTCACAACGCCGTGTTGCTGCACACCATTCGTGGGCTGTTCGATCTGCTCAAGCGCAACGTGGTGACCAACATTGGCGGCATGTATAAACAGCGTACGGAAACCCGCGACATGCTGATCACGCAGCACCGGGAGTTGTACATGGCAATTATCGAGGGGCGGGCAGAGCAGGCGCGGGAAGTGTCCAGCCGACACATTCTGTATGTGCAAGAAGTGCTGGAAGAGGTGCGTCAGGAAGTGCAGCGCGTGGCCCGGGCGGAACGGCGCAAGGGGATGTAGTCAGGTGACCTGATGACCTGTGGCGAGGGAGCTTGCTCCCGCTGGGGCACTAAGCGGCCCTCGCTAGTCGCCGCTGTCATGAAGACTGCTGGCGACTGCTGCGCAGCCGAACGGGAGCAAGCTCCCTCGCCACAATCGGGTGGAAGATTATTCTTCCTTGCCCTTGTTGCGCACCGCACGCTGCAACTCGCGACCGGCATCGCGTTCGCGTTCGGTATCACGCTTGTCGTATTCCTTCTTGCCCTTGCCCAGAGCGATCTCGCACTTGACCATGTGCTTGCTCCAGTACCAGGACAGGCACACGCAGGCATAGCCTTTTTGCTGCACGGCGGCGGCCAGCTTTTCCAGCTCGCGGCGGTTGAGCAGCAATTTGCGGGTGCGGGTCGGATCGGCGATGACGTGGGTGCTGGCGGTCATCAGCGGCGTAATGTGGCTGCCGAGCAGCCAGGCTTCGCCATCTTTGAGCAGCACGTAACTGTCAACCAGTTGCAGCTTGCTTGCCCGCAGACTTTTTACTTCCCAGCCGGCCAGGACCAGACCAGCCTCGAACTTATGCTCGATGAAGTAATCGTGTCGCGCCTTTTTATTTTGCGCGATGGTCCCTGTAGGGTGTTTCTTCTGTTTAGCCATAGGGGCGGCATTATAGGGAGTTGCAAGCAAGTCGGCTACGGTATCGCTACGTGCTTGAGCAGGTTGATTGAATCCCGGACAATGCGGCCTCTTTTTTGAACGCTTGGGCGTGATAACGATGTCGACAGACAAGGTTTCTGTCCACGGCAGTTGGGCTAGCCGCTGGGTCTTCATACTCGCCGCGACCGGTTCGGCCGTGGGCCTGGGTAGTATCTGGAAATTCCCGTACATGGTCGGCGTCTACGGCGGCGGCGCCTTCGTGCTGATGTTCCTGGCCTGTATCGCGCTGATCGGTGTGCCGGTCATGCTGGCCGAAACCCTGATCGGCCGCCGTGCGCGGCAGAGCCCGGCCAACGCCTTGAAGGTGCTGGCACAGGAAGCAGGGCATTCGGGCAAGTGGTCCTGGGGCGCATTCGCCGGGATGATCACGGCGTTGCTGATCCTGTCTTTCTATAGTGTGGTCGGCGGCTGGTCGCTGGATTACATCATCGACATGGGTCGTGGCGACTTCCAGGGGGCGACGCCTGATCAGGTCGGCGCGTACTTTGGCAATGTGATCGCCGATCCGTGGCGCCTGACACTTTGGCACACGATTTTCATGCTGCTGTCTGCCGTCGTCATCGCCAAAGGCGTGGTCGCCGGGCTTGAACGCAGTCTGCGGATCATGATGCCGCTGCTCTTTGTGATGATTCTGGTGCTGCTGGGCTATAGCATGACCACCGGGCATTTCATGGAAGGCGTGCATTTCATGTTCGACTTCCACCCGGAAAAAGTCCTCGACGGCTTGTTGCCGGCCATGGGGCACGCGTTCTTCTCCCTGAGCGTGGGTGTTGGTTCGATCATGATTTACGGCGCTTACATGCCGAAGCATTCATCCATCTCCGGCACCGTGGTCGGTGTGGCGCTGCTCGATACCTTCGTTTCGCTGGTGGCCGGTCTGGCATTGTTTCCGATTGTGTTCGCTGCAGGCCTCAACCCGAGCGAAGGCCCGGGCCTGATGTTCGTCAGCCTGCCGTTTGCCTTCGGTAACGTAGCGTTCGGCCAGTTGATGGGCGTAGTGTTCTTCGTACTGGTCGCGGTGGCAGCCTGGAGCTCGGCGATTTCCCTGCTTGAGCCGATGGTGGCTTACCTGGTCGAGCGCACGAAAATCAGCCGCGCCTGGGTGACTTTCTGGCTGGCGTTTATCTGCTGGTTCGTGGGGCTGGGCACGGTGTTTTCCTTCAATATCTGGAAGGAAGCCAAATTTTTCGTGAACGAAGGCGGGATGTTCCATCTCTATCAATGGGGTGCGGCCAGTGGCTTGGACTTCTTTGGCGTGATCGATTTCTTCACTTCGCGGATCATGTTGCCACTGGGTGGTTTGTGTTTCGTGGTCTTTGCAGGTTGGATCATGGGCCGTGAAGCAGTACGCGATGAGCTATCGATCCGCAGCCCCATATTGTTCGGTCTGTCCCTGTTCTTGATGCGCTATGTGGCGCCCATCGGCATTCTCGTAGTGTTTGCCGCACAGCTGTGGAAGTGACGCTTACATGACGACACACATTCAACGTTCGGCGTTGCTGCCATATCCGGCGCAAGCGCTTTATGACCTGGTCAATGACGTGGCGCGTTACCCGGAATTCCTGCCGTGGTGTTCGACCGCCGAAGTGCTGGAAAGCACACCCGAGCACATGCGCGCGAGCGTCGGAGTGGCCAAGGGCGGGTTGAGTCAGCATTTCGTCACCAGAAACACGTTAGTGCCCGGTCATTCGATCGAGATGAACCTTGAGGAAGGTCCTTTCACCCAGCTGCATGGCATTTGGGTGTTCAAGCCGTTGGGCGAAAAGGCCTGCAAGATCAGTCTGGACCTGTCGTTCGATTACGCCGGGCCGATTGTCCGCGCGACCTTGGGGCCGCTGTTCAATCAGGCAGCGAATACGTTGGTGGATGCGTTTTGCCAGCGCGCCAAACAAATGCATGGTTGAGTCGATGGTTGACGTCGAGGTGGTCTACGCCGCGGTTGATCGTCAGGTGCTTCTCTCGGTGACGGTGCCAGAAGGAACGACCGTGCGCGCGGCTTTGCTGAAATCGGGTGTCGGCGAGGCTTTTTCGGAGCTGAATCTGTCCGATTGTCCGGTGGGAATTTTCGGTAAAGTGATCACTGATGCAAACGATCGTCCTGTCCAGGCGGGTGATCGCATCGAGATATACCGGCCATTGCTGGCCGATCCGAAAGAGGTTCGTCGGCTGCGTGCCGCCAAGGCTGCCGAGGCCAAAGCCCGGAATCAGTGAATCGCCCAAACGCCAGACAATAAAATGTATGGTCAGCCCATCTCCTGCAACCTCATGGGCTGTTTTCGGTAAAGCTGGCTTGCGCTAATGTATCCGGGCTCATTGTGAGCGTTGCTGCAACAACGCTCGGCCCTCGATGAGTAGCCGCTCCCGACTGTCCTGAAAAAACCCTCAGCCTCTAAAGCTGATTTTATTGCCAGGTTCTCAGTCGGGCCGTTTGCCGTTTACTGTCATCAGTCAGTGACGTCGCAAAAGCCGGTAGTAAAGCTGTACGTTCAAGCGTTCGGATGTGGGTCGTACTGGCCGCCTTTGGCCAGTACCGCCCACACGATGCGCGCCAGTTTGTTCGCCAGCGCGCACGCGACAACATTGGAGTGGCGACGCGTCAGCAGCTCTCGAACCCAGGGCCCCAAGGCGTCTTCCCGCTTATCGATATGCTGCATGATGGATCGCGCGCCCTGCACCAGCAGTTGGCGGATGTGCTTGTCGCCGCGCTTGCTGATCCCCAGTAGTACTGTTTTTCCGCCCGTCGAATACTGCCTCGGCACCAGCCCTAGCGAAGCGGCAAAATCGCGTCCACTTCGATAGTTCGACGCATCGCCCACATCCGCCAATACCGCGCTGGCGGTGATCGGGCCGATGCCAGGAATACTCTGCAAACGACTCCCGGCATCGTCTTCTTTCAGCTGCTGCTTCAGATCGGACTCGATGTCCTTGATTTCATCATTCAGCTGTTGAATTTGATGATGGAGACGCATCACTACGCCCTTTAGGCGCAACGGAACCGGGTGCTGCGGGTCGTCCAACAGCGCCGGCACGCGGTGCAACGCAGCGGCACCTATAGGCAGGCTGATCCCGAACTCCAGCAGAAAGCCATGAATCTGGTTGGTCGCGACGGTTCGCTGGCCAATCAAAGATTTACGGACACGATGCAGGGCTGAAAGCGTTTGTTGCTCTGCGGTTTTGATCGAGCAGAAGCGCATCGCGGGGCGGCTCGCCGCCTCGCAAATCGCTTCGGCATCAATGAAGTCGTTTTTGTTGCCTTTGACGAATGGTTTGACGTACTGCGGGGCGATCAGCTTCACCTCGTGGCCCAATGCACCAATCTGTCGAGCCAGCCAATGGGCGCCGCCGCAGGACTCCATTACCACCGTACAGGACGGTACCTGCGCCAATGTGCTGAGCAATTGGCCGCGGTTGGTTTTCTTGCGCAATACCTGATGACCTTTGGCATCCTGGCCATGCAGGTGGAAACTGTGTTTGCCAATGTCGATACCGAGAAGCGTCATCGTATTCATGAGAGATCCTCCGCCGAAAACGAGAAAAGCCCTGCAAGCGTAAACCTGCAGGGCTTCTCGGTCAGGCTGACCATCTCATTAAACCCGGAAATTCCGGGTTTTTTATTGCGTCGCAAATTATTGCGGCGAAGTATCCAGCGGTTCTGGCGTCGGGACCGGAACGGTTTCTACACCGTCTACGTCCTTCTGGATCTGGTCCAGCAACGAACCTGGCTTGACCGGTTTTTCCGGTTTCGGCTTCTCGGCATTTTCTGCCGGTGCAGTGACTGTCGTGCCACTGTCCTTGCCGAGAATGGCTTCGTCGCGGCTCACGCCTGGCATGAAATCACCAGAGAGGCTGACAAGCTGGTCATTTGGGTTGAAGATAACGCTAATGCGTTCCTGTTGGCGTTCACCGCCACCCGGTTGCAGGCTGTACAGATAATCCCAGCGATCGGCATGGAACGTGTCAGTCAGCAGGGGATTGCCCATGATAAACCGTACTTGCTTACGGGTCATTCCCGGGCGTAACTGGTTTATCATGTCCTGCGTGACGACATTGCCCTGCTGGATGTCGATTTTGTAAACCCCGGGGAATGAACAACCGGCGAGTGCGAGCAGTCCCACAAAGGTGAAACTGGTTAGCAAGAGCTTGGTGTTTTGCATCGGTGGGCGACTTCCACTATCTTGGCTGGGACAACGTAAACGCCGATCATACCCGCATTAAGAGAAGCTGCGAAGCAGCATCGCGAGAAAGCTGACCATGGTTGAAAATAGCGAACTACGCAAAGCCGGCCTCAAAGTGACCCTTCCACGGGTCAAAATTCTGCAAATGCTCGATTCCGCCGAGCAACGCCACATGAGTGCCGAGGATGTTTACAAGGCGCTGATGGAGGCTGGTGAGGACGTCGGTCTGGCCACGGTTTACCGTGTACTGACTCAGTTCGAGGCAGCTGGCCTTGTGGTGCGGCACAACTTCGACGGAGGCCATGCGGTCTTCGAGCTGGATGACGGCAAGCATCACGACCATATGGTCAACGTCGAAACCAGCGAAGTGATCGAATTCTTCGACGAAGAAATCGAGCGCCTGCAGAAAGCCATCGTCGACAAGTACGGCTTCGAGATGGTTGATCACAATCTGGTGCTGTACGTGCGCAAGAAAAAGTAAGCATGTCGCGCGAATTTCACATTCGCGAAACGAGCGAAGGCGACCCCGTGGTCGCCTTCGTGCTTTCTGCCGTTCTCAAATTTTTGCGGTGACGACCATTTTTTTCGCGTGAGCCAGGGATTCCTTGGTCAGGTCGATGCCGCCCAGCATCCGCGCCACTTCTTCGACGCGATCATTCTTGCTCAACTTGGAGACAGCCGTGTGGGTGGCCTCTTCGCCGCGCACCTTGTGCACGAACAGATGTTGATGGCCCTGAGCGGCCACTTGCGGCAAGTGAGTCACCGTCAGCACCTGTCCGCGCTCACCAAGGCGACGCAGCAATTGGCCAACGATTTCGGCAGTTGGGCCGCCGATGCCCACGTCCACTTCGTCGAACACCAGCGTCGGTACGCGCGAGGTCTGCGCGGTGATCACCTGGATAGCCAGGCTGATCCGCGACAACTCACCGCCTGAAGCGACTTTGGCCAAGGCTTTCAATGGCTGGCCGGGGTTAGCGCTGACCAGCAACTCTACCTGCTCAAGTCCATTAGGCAGCAGTTCATCGCTGCTGTTTGGGCGTAATTCGATGGTGAAGCGCCCACCGGGCATGCCCAGGCGCTGGATTTCCTGCTCCACTGCACTGGCCAGGCTGTTCGAGGCTTGATGACGCAAATCACTTAGCTCCCGAGCCTTCTCCTGATAATGACGGGCATAAGAAGCCAGCTCATCGCTCAGTCGCTCGATGGATTCGTCGTTGGCGTTCAGGGTTTCGATTTCATCCAGCAAACGCTGCTGCATCTCCGCGACCTCGGTCGGCCGGATGCGATGCTTGCGCGCCATGGTGTAGATCGCGTCCAGGCGTTCTTCCAGGTACTGGAGTCGTGCCGGGTCGGCGTCGAAATTGTCGAGGAAGCGGTTCAGTTCACCGACGGCTTCTTCAACCTGTATCTGTGCGCTGGTCAGCAGGCTGCTGGCTTCGCCCAGTGCGCCGATCGAGTTATTGACGCTCGATAGACGATTAAGGCTGGCGGTCAGCGCGTTCAGGACATTCCCGGAATCACTTTCGCTGCATTGCTCGACCACTTGCCGGCAGATGCCCAGCAGGGTTTCGGCGTTGGTGAGGTTTTTGTGTTCCTGTTCCAGTTGCTCCAGCTCGTTTTCGCCGAGGCCAAGGTTTTCCAGCTCTTCGAGTTGATAGCTGAGCAATTGATGGCGAGCGCGCTGCTCGTCGCCGGAATTGGAGAGGCGCTCCAGCTCCTGGCGAGTCTGGCGCCAGCGTTGGGCCGCCAGATGCACCTGGCGGGCAAGGTCGGTGGCGCCGGCGTATTCGTCGAGCAGGCGGCGGTGAGTGTCGGTCTTGAGCAGGGATTGGTGTTCGTGCTGGCTGTGAATATCGATCAGCAGTTCGCCGAGGGCCTTGAGGTCGCCGAGCGGGCAAGGCGTGCCGTTGATATAGCCGCGCGAGCGTCCTTCAGCGGTGATCACCCGGCGCAGGATGCAGGGGCCATCGCTTTCCAGGTCGCGCTCGGCCAGCCAGGCGCTGGCTTCCGGGATGTCGACCAGGTCGAAGGTGGCCAGGATGTCGGCCTTGTCGGCGCCGGGACGGACCACTCCGCTGTCGGCGCGATCGCCGAGGGTCAGGCCGAGGGCGTCGAGCATGATCGACTTGCCGGCGCCGGTTTCCCCGGTTATCACGCTCATCCCGCGATCGAGTTCGAGATCGAGATGTTCAACGATGGCGTAGTTATGTACGGACAGGTGCACCAGCATAAAGGCCGCTCCCAGGCTTTAGGTCTGGTTATTTATACAGTGTTTTATTTGCGGCTGACAATGCCCCCTCTTAGCTCGATTTGCTCGGTCTGACGAAATGCTTGGTCCGTCGAGCAATCGCAACGCAGCGTTTTTTGTAGGGTTAATCGCAGTCCACCCCTTGAAGCTGATTTTTGCGGCCCCATATACCGGGACAGAAGCGCGAGTTGAGCTCGCGGACGTTATTGAAAGGAGAATTCTATGGCTGACGAACAGACAGTGGATACGCAAAATCTAGACGCCGATCAGGCTGCCCAGGATTCGGGTGATGAACTGGCGGCTCGTGTACAAGTGCTCGAAGAGCAGTTGGCTGGCGCTCATGATCAAGCTTTGCGTGTAGCGGCTGATCTGCAGAACGTCCGCCGTCGCGCTGAGCAAGATGTAGAAAAAGCGCACAAATTCGCCCTGGAAAAATTTGCGGGCGATTTGTTGCCGATTATCGACAGCCTGGAGCGCGGTCTGGAATTGTCCAACCCGGATGACGAAAGCATCCGTCCAATGCGCGAAGGCATCGAGCTGACTCTGAAAATGTTCCAGGACACCCTGAAGCGTTATCAGCTGGAAGCGATCGATCCGCATGGCGAACCGTTCAACGCCGTTCTTCACCAAGCGATGGCCATGCAGGAAAGCGCTGACGTAGAGCCGAACAGCGTGCTCAAGGTGTTCCAGAAGGGCTACCAGCTCAACGGTCGCCTGCTGCGCCCGGCCATGGTCGTGGTCAGCAAGGCGCCTGCGCCAGTTTCGCCTTCTATTGATGAGCAGGCTTGAAATTAGCCGCAAGGCCCCCATTTAGAAGTCAAGCGTTTAAGTGCTACCGCAGTTAGCCACCACTGCTGCGGCAACCAAATCCAAAGTTTCGGGAGAGTGAACATGGGCAAAATTATCGGTATCGACCTGGGGACTACCAACTCCTGCGTCTCCGTGATGGAAAACGGCAAAGCCAAGGTTATTGAAAACGCTGAAGGCGCGCGTACCACGCCGTCTATCATCGCTTACGCCAACGACGGCGAAATCCTGGTTGGCCAGTCGGCCAAGCGTCAGGCTGTGACCAATCCGCATAACACCCTGTACGCGGTGAAGCGTCTGATCGGTCGTAAGTTCGACGAAGAAGTCGTTCAGAAAGACATCAAGATGGTGCCTTACAAAATCGCCAAGGCTGACAACGGCGACGCGTGGGTAGAAGTGAACGGCCAGAAAATGTCGCCGCCACAGATCTCGGCTGAAATTCTGAAGAAAATGAAGAAGACCGCCGAAGACTACCTCGGCGAGCCAGTGACCGAAGCGGTGATCACCGTTCCGGCCTACTTCAACGACAGCCAGCGTCAAGCCACCAAAGACGCTGGCCGTATTGCTGGCCTGGACGTAAAACGCATCATCAACGAACCAACCGCAGCCGCTCTGGCTTACGGTATGGACAAGGCGAAGGGCGATCACACTGTGATCGTTTACGACCTGGGCGGCGGTACTTTCGACGTTTCCGTGATCGAAATCGCTGAAGTCGATGGCGAGCACCAGTTCGAAGTGTTGGCCACCAACGGCGACACGTTCCTGGGCGGTGAAGACTTTGACATTCGTCTGATCGACTACCTCGTTGACGAATTCAAGAAAGAAAGCGGCATGAACCTCAAGGGTGACCCGCTGGCCATGCAGCGGCTGAAAGAAGCCGCTGAAAAAGCCAAGATCGAACTGTCCTCGAGCATGTCGACCGACGTGAACCTGCCGTACATCACTGCAGACGCCACCGGTCCTAAGCACTTGAACGTGAAAATCTCCCGCGCCAAGCTTGAAGCGCTGGTAGAAGACCTGGTTCAGCGCACCATCGAACCTTGCCGCATCGCTCTGAAAGATTCCGGTATCGACGTTGGCGCCATCAACGATGTGATCCTGGTCGGCGGTCAGACCCGTATGCCACTGGTTCAGAAACTGGTGACCGAGTTCTTCGGTAAAGAAGCTCGTAAAGACGTGAACCCGGACGAAGCCGTTGCCATGGGTGCTGCCATTCAGGGCGCCGTACTGGCTGGTGACGTGAAAGACGTTCTGCTGCTCGACGTCAGCCCGCTGACCCTGGGTATCGAAACCATGGGTGGCGTGATGACCGCGCTGATCGAGAAAAACACCACGATTCCTACCAAGAAATCGCAAGTGTTCTCGACTGCCGACGACAACCAGGGCGCCGTGACCATTCACGTACTGCAGGGCGAGCGTAAGCAAGCCGCTCAGAACAAGTCCCTGGGCAAGTTCGACCTGGCCGAGATTCCACCAGCACCACGTGGCGTGCCACAAATTGAAGTGACCTTTGACATCGACGCCAACGGCATCCTGCACGTAGGCGCCAAAGACAAGGCCACCGGCAAGACTCAGTCGATCGTGATCAAGGCCAACTCGGGTCTGTCCGAGGAAGAGATTCAGCAGATGATTCGCGATGCTGAAGCCAACGCCGAGGAAGACAGCAAGTTCGCAGAGCTGGCCGCTGCCCGTAACCAGGGTGATGCACTGGTTCACTCGACGCGCAAAATGGTCGCTGATGCTGGCGATAAGGTGACTGCTGAAGAGAAGACTGCAATCGAAGCCGCTGTTGTTGCCCTGGAAGCCGCTGTCAAAGGCGACGACAAGGCTGCAATCGAAGCCAAGGTTGAAGAGCTGTCGAAAGTCTCCGCTCCAGTGGCGCAGAAGATGTACGCCGAACAGGCTCAGCCTGCTGAAGGCGCGGCACCGCAGGACGACAAGGCTGAAAAGGCTGACGACGTTGTCGATGCCGAGTTCGAAGAAGTCAAAGACCACAAGTAAGTTGTTGGTCGCCCGGTTGACTGCCTTCAGGCGGTGACTGGTAGGATGTCGCCGCGCGGGAGCTTGCTCCCGCGTTGGCGTGTCTGGAGTTAGCGAATTTTTACAGCATGCGACAACGCTCGGATGCTGATGGTATGGCCGGGAATGCTCCTGCTTTTCGAGCCGAAAGTACCGCATTGAATCAAAGACCAGGATCGTTGAATTGACGTGAGTTGGGTCCGGGCCTGTATTGGGGCTCAACGAGTTTGGCGAGGCTCAGGAGGGGTTTGCCGAACGTCCTTAAGAGTGCAAAGACTTATGGCAAAGCGTGACTATTACGAAGTATTGGGTGTTGAGCGTGGCTCAAGCGAAGCGGACCTGAAAAAGGCCTACCGTCGCCTGGCGATGAAGCACCACCCGGACCGTAATCCTGACGACAAAGCGTCGGAAGAGATGTTCAAAGAGGCCAACGAGGCCTACGAAGTGCTGTCCGATTCCAGCAAGCGCGCGGCGTACGACCAGTACGGTCATGCCGGCGTCGACCCGAGCATGGGTGGCGGCGGTGCCGGGTTTGGCGGTCAGAACTTCTCCGACATCTTTGGTGATGTCTTCAGCGACTTCTTCGGTGGCGGTCGCGGCGGTTCTCGTGGCGGCGCCCAGCGCGGCAGCGACTTGCGCTACACCCTGGAGCTGAACCTGGAAGAGGCGGTGCGCGGCACGACCGTGAATATCCGCGTTCCGACACTGGTCAACTGCAAGCCATGCGACGGCTCGGGCGCCAAGAAGGGCTCCTCGCCGGTCACCTGCCCGACGTGCGGCGGTATCGGCCAGGTGCGCATGCAGCAGGGCTTCTTCTCGGTGCAGCAGACCTGCCCGCGTTGCCATGGCCAAGGCAAAATCATTTCCGACCCGTGCAACTCCTGCAACGGCGAAGGCCGTGTAGAAGAGTACAAAACCCTCTCGGTGAAAGTGCCGGCCGGTGTCGATACCGGTGACCGCATTCGTCTGTCCGGCGAAGGCGAGGCGGGTGCGCAGGGCGGTCCGACGGGCGACCTGTACGTGGTGATCAATGTGCGCGAGCACGCGATCTTCCAGCGCGACGGCAAGCATCTGTTCTGCGAAGTGCCGATCAGTTTTGTTGATGCTGCGCTGGGCGGCGAGCTGGAGATTCCGACCCTTGATGGTCGAGTCAAACTGAAAATCCCTGAGGGTACTCAAACCGGCAAGCAGTTCCGTGTTCGTGGCAAAGGCGTTGCGCCCGTGCGTGGCGGCGGTGCCGGTGACTTGATGTGCCGTGTGGCGGTCGAAACCCCGGTCAACCTGGGCCGTCGTCAGCGCGAGTTACTGGAAGAGTTCCGCAGCTCGCTGGCGGACGACAACAGCCATTCGCCGAAAACCACCGGTTGGTTCGAAGGCGTGAAGCGCTTCTTCGGCGATTTGTAAGGAGACAGGCATGCGACGTATTGCAGTGATGGGCGCCGCCGGGCGCATGGGCAAAACCCTGATCGAAGCCGTGCAGCAGCAGCCGGGCGCGGGTCTTACGGCGGCCATTGATCGTCCGGACAGTTCGCTGGTCGGTGCGGATGCTGGCGAACTGGCTGCGCTGGGTCGTATCGGTGTGCCGTTGTCGGGTGATCTGGATCGCGTGGTCGACGAGTTCGACGTGCTGATCGACTTCACGCACCCGACGGTGACCCTGAAGAACCTCGCGTTCTGCCGCAAGCATCATAAAGCGATGATCATCGGTACCACCGGTTTCAGCGTTGAAGAGAAGCAGCTGCTGGCGGAAGCGGGCAAGGACATTCCGATCGTCTTTGCGGCCAACTTCAGTGTCGGCGTCAATCTGTGCCTGAAGCTGCTCGACACCGCTGCTCGCGTGCTGGGTGATGATGTCGATATCGAAATCACTGAAGCCCACCACCGGCATAAAGTCGATGCGCCGTCCGGTACGGCCGTGCGCATGGGTGAAGTGATTGCCGATGCGCTGGGGCGTGATTTGAAGAAGGTGGCGGTCTACGGTCGTGAAGGTCAGACCGGTGCCCGTGCTCGCGAAACCATCGGCTTCGCCACGGTGCGTGCCGGTGACATCGTCGGTGATCACACCGTGCTGTTCGCCGCCGAAGGTGAGCGTGTCGAGATCACGCACAAGGCGTCCAGTCGCATGACCTTCGCCAAGGGTGCGGTACGTGCCGCTTTGTGGCTGGACGGTCGCGAGCCTGGCCTTTATGACATGCAAGACGTGCTCGACCTTCGTTAAGAAGTGCCTGAAATCGGGTTCAAACACAGCGTTTGAGCCCGGTTTTACTCCGCCAAGCGACGTCCTGTCGCATTCTCCGGCCTTTAAGGCTCATTGGCGGTAGACCAAAAATGCCTTTTTCTGTAAGCTACAGCTTTAGTGTGTTCACTAAAAGCGCGCAGAATAATTCAGTGAATGAGCGGGGTGACGTGTCCATACGTCACTCCGCTTTTTTACACCTGCGATCGCCCTTTCAGGCTTTATTTACGGGAGGTCTTCTTGACTAAGCCAGCCATACTCGCCCTTGCTGATGGCAGCATTTTTCGCGGCGAAGCAATTGGAGCCGACGGTCAAACCGTTGGTGAGGTGGTGTTCAACACCGCCATGACCGGCTATCAGGAAATCCTTACCGATCCTTCCTACGCCCAACAGATCGTTACCCTGACTTACCCGCACATCGGCAACACCGGCACCACGCCGGAAGACGCCGAGTCCGACCGCGTATGGTCCGCTGGCCTGGTCATCCGTGACCTGCCGCTGGTTGCGAGCAACTGGCGTAACACGATGTCCCTGTCCGATTACCTGAAAGCCAACAACGTTGTGGCCATCGCCGGTATCGACACCCGTCGCCTGACACGCATCCTGCGTGAGAAAGGCGCGCAGAACGGCTGCATCATGGCCGGTGACAACATCTCCGAAGAAGCCGCCATCGCCGCAGCCCAGGGTTTCCCTGGTCTCAAAGGCATGGACCTGGCGAAAGTCGTCAGCACCAAAGAGCAGTACGAATGGCGCTCAACTGTCTGGGACCTGAAAACCGACAGCCACGCGACCATCGACGCGTCCGAGCTGCCATACCACGTGGTGGCCTACGACTACGGCGTCAAGCTGAACATTTTGCGCATGCTGGTCGAGCGCGGTTGCCGCGTGACCGTGGTGCCGGCGCAAACCCCGGCCGCCGATGTCCTGGCGATGAAGCCGGATGGCGTGTTCTTGTCCAACGGCCCTGGTGACCCGGAGCCTTGCGACTACGCGATCCAGGCGATCAAGGACGTGCTCGAAACCGAGATTCCGGTATTCGGCATCTGCCTCGGCCACCAACTGCTGGCCCTGGCCTCCGGCGCCAAGACCCTGAAAATGGGCCATGGCCACCACGGTGCCAACCACCCGGTCCAGGATCTGGACAGCGGTGTGGTAATGATCACCAGCCAGAACCACGGTTTTGCGGTAGACGAGGCGACCTTGCCAGCCAACGTTCGCGCGATTCACAAATCGCTGTTCGACGGCACCCTGCAAGGCATCGAGCGCACCGACAAGAGCGCCTTCAGCTTCCAGGGTCACCCTGAAGCCAGCCCTGGCCCGAACGACGTAGCGCCATTGTTCGATCGCTTCATCAACGAAATGGCCAAGCGACGCTAATCGCTCGCCTTGATGTTGCATAGCTTGAGGGGCGGTCCCGAAAACCGGCGGCCCCCCTCAAGGCTTCACAGATAGAACAAGACGGCTTGCCGACTGACCTGCGGATTTGAGTGACAAACCCATGCCAAAACGTACAGACATAAAAAGCATCCTGATTCTCGGCGCTGGCCCGATCGTGATCGGCCAGGCCTGCGAATTCGACTACTCCGGCGCCCAGGCCTGCAAAGCCCTGCGCGAAGAGGGTTACCGCGTCATCCTGGTGAACTCCAACCCGGCGACCATCATGACCGACCCGGACATGGCCGACGCCACCTACATCGAGCCGATCAAGTGGCAGACCGTTGCCAAGATCATCGAGAAAGAGCGTCCGGACGCGCTGCTGCCGACCATGGGTGGTCAGACCGCTCTGAACTGCGCACTGGATCTGGAGCGCGAAGGCGTTCTGGAGAAGTTCGGCGTAGAGATGATCGGCGCCAACGCTGACACCATCGACAAAGCTGAAGACCGCTCGCGTTTCGACAAGGCGATGAAATCCATCGGCCTGGACTGCCCGCGTTCGGGTATCGCCCACAGCATGGAAGAGGCTAACGCGGTCCTCGAAAAGCTCGGCTTCCCATGCATCATCCGTCCTTCCTTCACGATGGGCGGCACCGGTGGCGGTATCGCTTACAACCGCGAAGAGTTCGAAGAAATCTGCGCCCGTGGTCTCGATCTGTCGCCGACCAAAGAGCTGCTGATCGACGAATCCCTGATCGGCTGGAAAGAGTACGAGATGGAGGTTGTCCGCGATAAGAAGGACAACTGCATCATCGTCTGCTCCATCGAAAACTTTGACCCGATGGGCGTGCACACCGGTGACTCGATCACCGTTGCTCCGGCACAAACCCTGACGGACAAGGAATACCAGATCATGCGTAACGCCTCCCTGGCGGTGCTGCGTGAGATCGGCGTGGAAACCGGCGGCTCCAACGTCCAGTTCGGCATCTGCCCGGACACTGGTCGCATGGTGGTCATCGAGATGAACCCGCGGGTATCCCGCTCTTCGGCACTGGCCTCGAAAGCCACTGGTTTCCCGATTGCGCGTATCGCTGCCAAGCTGGCGATCGGCTACACCCTGGACGAACTGCAGAACGAAATCACCGGCGGCGCCACTCCGGCCTCCTTCGAGCCGTCGATCGACTACGTCGTGACCAAGCTGCCACGCTTCGCCTTCGAGAAATTCCCGAAAGCCGACGCGCGCCTGACCACTCAAATGAAGTCGGTCGGTGAAGTCATGGCCATCGGCCGGACCTTCCAGGAGTCCCTGCAGAAAGCCCTGCGCGGTCTGGAAGTAGGCGTTTGCGGCCTGGACGAGAAGCTCGACCTGAGCAATCCGGAAAGCATGAGCATCCTCAAGCGCGAGCTGACCGTGCCGGGCGCCGAGCGTATCTGGTACGTGGCTGACGCGTTCCGCGCGGGCCTGTCGGTCGAAGACATCTTCGGCATGAACATGATCGACCCGTGGTTCCTGGTGCAGATCGAAGATCTGATCAAGGACGAAGAGAAGGTCAAGACCCTGGGTCTGGCCAGCATCGACCGCGACCTGATGTTCAAGCTCAAGCGCAAAGGCTTCTCCGACATGCGTCTGGCCAAGCTGCTGGGCGTGACCGAGAAAGCTCTGCGTCGCCACCGTCACAAGCTCGAGATCTTCCCGGTCTACAAGCGCGTTGACACCTGCGCGGCCGAGTTCGCCACCGACACCGCCTACATGTACTCGACTTACGAGGAAGAGTGCGAAGCAGCGCCGTCGGGTCGCGACAAGATCATGATCCTCGGCGGCGGTCCAAACCGTATCGGCCAGGGCATCGAGTTCGACTACTGCTGCGTACACGCGGCACTGGCCCTGCGCGAAGACGGTTACGAGACCATCATGGTCAACTGCAACCCGGAAACCGTTTCCACCGACTACGACACCTCTGATCGCCTGTACTTCGAGCCAGTGACCCTGGAAGACGTGCTGGAAATCTGCCGAGTCGAGAAGCCAAAAGGTGTGATCGTCCAGTATGGCGGCCAAACCCCGCTGAAACTGGCGCGTGCCCTGGAAGAAGCCGGCGTACCGATCATCGGCACCAGCCCTGACGCCATCGACCGAGCCGAAGACCGTGAGCGCTTCCAGCAAATGGTTGAGCGCCTGAACCTGCGTCAGCCGCCAAACGCCACCGTGCGCAGCGAAGACGAAGCAATTCGTGCCGCTGCCAAGATCGGTTACCCGCTGGTGGTTCGTCCGTCCTACGTACTGGGCGGCCGCGCGATGGAAATCGTCTACGAAGAAGAAGAGCTCAAGCGCTACCTGCGTGACGCGGTGAAAGTATCCAACGACAGCCCGGTGCTGCTTGACCACTTCCTCAACTGCGCCATCGAAATGGACGTGGATGCGGTCTGCGACGGCACCGACGTGGTGATCGGCGCGATCATGCAGCACATCGAGCAGGCCGGCGTTCACTCAGGTGACTCCGCATGCTCCCTGCCGCCGTACTCGCTGCCGGCGCACATCCAGGACGAAATGCGCGAACAGGTCAAGAAAATGGCCCTGGAACTGGGCGTTGTCGGCCTGATGAACGTTCAGTTGGCGCTGCAAGGCGAAGACATCTACGTCATCGAAGTCAACCCGCGCGCTTCCCGTACCGTACCGTTCGTGTCCAAGTGCATCGGTGTTTCCCTGGCAATGATCGCGGCTCGCGTCATGGCCGGTAAAACCCTGAAAGAAATCGGCTTCACCAAAGAAATCATTCCGAACTTCTACAGCGTGAAAGAGGCGGTGTTCCCATTCGCCAAATTCCCTGGTGTGGACCCGATCCTGGGCCCAGAGATGAAGTCCACCGGTGAAGTGATGGGCGTGGGCGACACCTTCGGCGAAGCGTTCGCCAAGGCCCAGATGGGCGCCAGCGAAGTGCTGCCGACCGGCGGCACCGCGTTCATCAGCGTGCGCGATGATGACAAGCCACTGGTTGCAGGCGTGGCCCGTGATCTGATCAACTTGGGCTTCGAAGTGGTCGCCACTGCCGGGACTGCCAAGCTGATCGAAGCGGCAGGCCTGAAAGTGCGTCGTGTGAACAAGGTGACTGAAGGTCGTCCGCACGTGGTCGACATGATCAAGAATGACGAAGTCACCCTGATCATCAACACCACCGAAGGTCGTCAGTCGATCGCCGACTCGTACTCCATTCGTCGTAATGCCTTGCAGCACAAGATCTACTGCACCACCACCATTGCTGCTGGCGAAGCCATCTGCGAAGCGCTGAAGTTCGGTCCCGAGAAGACCGTGCGCCGCTTGCAGGATCTACACGCAGGATTGAAGGCATGATCAAGTACCCAATGACCGTCCAGGGCGCGAAAGCCCTGGAAGAAGAACACGCTCACCTGACCAAGGTCGTCCGTCCGAAGCTCAGCCAGGATATCGGCACGGCCCGCGAGTTGGGTGACTTGAAGGAAAACGCCGAATACCACGCGGCCCGCGAGCAGCAGGGGATGGTTGAGGCGCGGATTCGTGACATCGAGGGCCGGATTCAGAATCAGGTCATCATCGACGTCACGACCATTCCTCACACCGGCAAAGTGATTTTCGGCACTACCGTTGAAATCGCCAACGTCGAGACTGATGAAAGCGTCACTTACCACATCGTGGGTGAGGATGAGGCTGACTTCAAACTCGGCAAGATTTCGGTCGGCTCTCCACTGGCCCGCGCCTTGATCGCCAAGGAAGAGGGTGATGTGGTTGCCGTGAAAACGCCGGGTGGCGTTATCGAGTACGAGATTGTCGAAGTCCGCCACATCTGAAAGACGGCGCCCGCTCCGTGCGGGCGCCATGCTTTGGCAGCTGGCCCAGATGTTATGGGTGGGTGGCTTGTGGCTGTTACACATTGGTCTGCTGCCGGTGCTGGGCCAGATAGGCCTGGCGCCGCTGCTGATCGACGAAATTGCAGGCGTGCTGAATACGCTGATGGTGGGATTCGCCACAGCGTGCGTGATTTTTCAGGCTTTGGTGCTGGTTCAGGCCGAGGGCCTTGCCAGTCTATGGCGCGATATTCGCGGGCAAATGCTGCTGATGGCACTGTATGCGTGCGGGATGTTTTTCGCGGTGCGAGTCGGTTGGCCGGATGCAGTGCGTTGGCAGGTGTTCAGCTATCTGGTTCTGGGGCTTTCCGGGCTGGTGCTGGTGTTGCAGCCGGTGCCTGGATGGAGTGGCAGGGTGCGCGAAGCACACCCTTGACCCTTGCCATCACTTGAAGCGATGAACGTTCGACAGCTGCTTGTTGACGCTGAAGTTCTTGCGATAAATCAGTGCCATCTTGCCGATGACCTGAACCAGGTCCGCTTTGCCGACCTTGCACAGTTCTGCAATGTTCGCCAGGCGCGACTCGCGATCGAGGATGTTGAGCTTGATTTTAATCAGCTCGTGATCCGCCAAAGCGCGTTCAAGTTCGGCTAACACACCTTCAGTCAAACCGTTGTCAGCCACAATCAAAACTGGTTTCAGATGGTGGCCAATGGATTTGTACTGTTTCTTCTGCTCTTGAGTGAGCGGCATAATCTGACCCCTGCGTCTGATCTTGTAAAAAGCGGCGGCCAGTTTACCCGAGCGAGTCCCGGACCGCCCAGTTAATCACGACCCGTTTTATTTTCGAGGTGGCCCGTGGCCCGTTCCAAGACAAGCCTTAAATGGCTGCAAAGACATGTCAATGATCCCTATGTGAAGCAGGCGCAGAAGGATGGTTATCGTTCGCGTGCGAGTTACAAGCTTCTGGAGGTCCAGGAGAAATACAAACTGATCCGTCCGGGTATGAGCGTTGTCGATCTGGGAGCGGCGCCCGGCGGCTGGTCGCAGGTCACTAGTCGGCTGATCGGTGGTCAGGGGCGTCTAATCGCCTCGGACATCCTGGAAATGGACAGCATTCCGGACGTGACTTTCATCCAGGGTGACTTCACCCAGGACGAAGTGCTCGCTCAGATCCTCGAAGCCGTGGGTAATTCGCAGGTGGACCTTGTGATTTCCGATATGGCCCCCAATATGAGTGGTACGCCTGAGGTGGACATGCCAAAGGCCATGTTTCTATGTGAGCTGGCTCTTGATCTGGCGGCTCGGATACTCAAGCCGGGTGGTAATTTCGTGATCAAGGTGTTTCAGGGCGAAGGGTTTGATGCTTACGTGAAGGACGCTCGTCAGAAATTCGACAAGGTCCAGATGATCAAGCCGGACTCTTCCCGTGGCAGTTCCCGCGAGCAATACATGCTGGCTTGGGGCTACCGCGGCCGTAGTGAGTAAATCGAGGTTTTTTTGCGGGTCGATAGGTTTTTCGTATTTCGCCCCGTGAGCATTAGCGAATATTGTGTAGAAAGTGTTTCACAAAGGGTTACAGACGGCGCCTGCCAGAGTCGTAGGTAATGTAGTAAGTTAGGCCGGTGAATATCATGCGAAGCGCGCGCCATTAGCGGAGCTTGCTTCAGAGGGTAGTTAATTGAACGATATGGCAAAGAATCTGATCCTGTGGTTGATCATCGCGGCTGTCCTGGTGACAGTGATGAACAACTTCTCCAGCCCTAACGAGCCGCAGACCCTCAACTATTCCGACTTCATCCAGCAGGTCAAGGATGGCAAGGTCGAGCGCGTAGCGGTTGACGGCTATGTGATTACCGGCAAACGCAACGATGGCGACAGCTTCAAGACCATTCGTCCTGCCATCCAGGATAACGGTCTGATCGGCGACCTCGTGGATAACCACGTTGTGGTCGAAGGCAAGCAGCCTGAGCAGCAAAGCATCTGGACTCAACTCCTCGTTGCAAGCTTCCCGATCCTGGTGATCATCGCCGTGTTCATGTTCTTCATGCGGCAGATGCAGGGCGGTGCAGGCGGCAAGGGCGGGCCGATGAGCTTCGGCAAGAGCAAGGCGCGCCTGCTCTCCGAAGATCAGGTGAAAACCACCTTGGGTGACGTTGCCGGTTGCGACGAAGCCAAGGAAGAAGTGGGTGAGCTGGTCGAGTTCCTGCGTGATCCGGGCAAGTTCCAGCGCCTGGGCGGCCGCATTCCACGCGGCGTGCTGATGGTGGGGCCTCCGGGTACCGGTAAAACCTTGCTGGCCAAGGCGATTGCCGGCGAAGCCAAAGTGCCGTTCTTTACCATTTCCGGTTCCGATTTCGTCGAGATGTTCGTCGGTGTCGGTGCCAGTCGTGTTCGCGACATGTTCGAGCAGGCTAAGAAACACGCGCCATGCATCATCTTCATCGATGAAATCGACGCCGTCGGTCGCCACCGTGGCGCCGGCATGGGTGGCGGTCACGACGAGCGCGAGCAGACGCTCAACCAATTGCTGGTTGAGATGGATGGCTTTGAAATGAATGACGGCATCATCGTCATCGCCGCAACCAACCGTCCTGACGTACTGGATCCTGCGTTGCTGCGTCCAGGCCGTTTCGACCGTCAGGTTGTGGTCGGGCTGCCGGATATTCGTGGTCGTGAACAGATTCTCAAGGTTCACATGCGCAAAGTGCCAATGGGTGACGACGTCGCTCCTGCAGTGATCGCACGTGGTACCCCTGGTTTCTCCGGTGCGGACCTGGCTAACCTGGTGAACGAAGCTTCATTGTTCGCAGCCCGTACCGGCAAGCGCATCGTCGAAATGAAAGAATTCGAGCTGGCCAAGGACAAGATCATGATGGGCGCTGAGCGCAAATCCATGGTCATGTCCGAAAAAGAGAAACAGAACACCGCTTATCACGAAGCAGGCCACGCTATCGTCGGTCGTGTCGTGCCAGAGCATGATCCGGTCTACAAGGTGTCGATTATCCCGCGTGGTCGTGCGCTGGGTGTGACCATGTTCCTGCCGGAAGAAGATCGCTACAGCCTGTCCAAGCGTGCACTGATCAGCCAGATCTGCTCGCTGTACGGTGGCCGTATCGCTGAAGAAATGACCTTGGGCTTCGACGGTGTTACCACCGGCGCGTCCAACGACATCATGCGCGCCAGCCAGATTGCGCGGAACATGGTGACCAAGTGGGGGCTGTCGGAAAAACTCGGTCCGTTGATGTATGCCGAAGAAGAGGGCGAAGTGTTCCTCGGTCGCGGCGGCGGTGGTCAGGGTGCGAGCTTCTCCGGTGAGACAGCCAAGCTGATCGACTCCGAAGTGCGCAGCATCATTGACCAGTGCTACGGCACGGCCAAACAGATCCTCACGGATAACCGTGACAAGCTCGACGCCATGGCTGACGCCTTGATGAAATACGAGACGATCGATGCCGATCAGATCGATGACATCATGGCCGGTCGTACGCCTCGCGAACCACGCGATTGGTCGGGCGGTGGCACCGGTACTTCCGGGACACCTCCGGTGGTGCAGGATGAGCGTCCGGAAACACCGATCGGCGGTCCGGCTGCTGACGTCTAAGGTTTGAAATGACTTCTGTTCAGTCCTCAACCCGGTTGCCTTGCGGCAACCGGGTTCTTGATTTGGCCCAGACGCATGTCATGGGCATTCTCAATGTCACTCCCGATTCCTTTTCTGATGGCGGCCGATACAGCCAGCTCGATGCGGCCTTGCGCCACGCCGAGTCGATGGTTGCGGCGGGCGCCACGCTGATAGATGTCGGTGGCGAATCGACGCGGCCCGGAGCAAGGGCGGTTTCGCCTCTTGAGGAGCTGGAGCGCGTAGCGCCTATCGTTGAACGCATCAGTCGCGAGTTGGATGTCATTATTTCGGTCGATACTTCCACTCCCGCAGTCATGCGCGAAACCGCACGGCTCGGGGCGGGTTTGATCAATGATGTGCGCTCGCTACGTCGAGACGGTGCTCTGGATGCGGCAGCCGCCACCGGATTGCCGGTGTGTCTGATGCATATGCTCGGTGAACCGGGTGACATGCAGGATAATCCGCACTACGGGGACGTGACCAAAGAGGTCGGCGAGTTTCTCTCTGAGCGCATGGCCCAATGTGCGTTAGCGGGAATTCCGGCCGAGCGGATTATTCTTGATCCTGGCTTTGGATTCGCGAAAACCTTGCAGCACAATCTAAGCTTGTTCAAACATATGGAAGCCCTGCATCTCTTGGGGCGGCCCCTCTTGGTCGGGGTTTCGCGAAAGAGCATGATAGGTCAGGCCTTGAATCGCCCGGTTGGAGAACGCCTGTTTGGCGGTCTGGCGCTCGCGGCGCTGGCTTCGGCCAAGGGTGCGCGTATATTGCGCGTCCATGATGTAGCCGAAACAGTGGACGTGGTGCGGATGATCGCCGCAGTGGAATCAGCCGAATAAGAATGATGGAGCACTTATGAGCAAAAAATATTTTGGCACCGACGGTATTCGTGGTCGGGTCGGCGAATACCCGATTACTCCTGATTTCATGCTCAAGCTTGGTTGGGCCGCAGGCATGGCGTTCCGAAAAATGGGCGCCTGCAAGGTGTTGGTTGGCAAGGACACCCGGATTTCCGGTTACATGTTCGAGTCCGCGCTCGAGGCCGGGCTGACGTCGGCAGGTGCTGACGTGATGCTGTTGGGCCCGATGCCGACGCCGGCGATCGCCTACCTGACGCGCACCTTTCATGCTGAAGCCGGTATCGTGATCAGTGCCTCGCACAATCCTCACGACGACAACGGCATCAAGTTCTTTTCCGGAAAGGGCACCAAGCTGCCGGACGAAGTCGAACTGATGATCGAAGAGTTGCTCGACACCCCGATGACCGTCGTTGAGTCGAGCAAGATAGGTAAAGTGTCGCGAATCAACGACGCCTCTGGCCGCTATATCGAATTTTGCAAGAGCAGCGTACCGACCGGTACCAACTTCTCTGGCCTGAAGATAGTGATCGACTGCGCTCATGGCGCGACCTACAAGGTTGCACCTAGCGTTTTCCGCGAGCTGGGTGCCGAAGTCGTTGTGCTTTCCGCCCAGCCTGACGGCCTGAACATCAATGACAATTGTGGTTCGACCCATATGGGCCCATTGCAGGCTGCCGTATTGGCCGAGCACGCCGATCTGGGTATTGGCTTCGATGGTGACGGTGATCGCGTCCTGATGGTCGATCACACTGGCGCCATTGTTGATGGTGACGAGCTGCTGTACATCATTGCCCGCGATCTGCATGAGCGCGACAAACTGCAAGGCGGTGTGGTCGGCACATTGATGAGTAACCTGGGGCTGGAATTGGCTCTGGCGGATCTATCGATTCCTTTTGTGCGTGCCAACGTCGGCGACCGTTATGTGATCGCCGACCTGCTGGAGCGCAACTGGTTGGTAGGTGGTGAGAACTCGGGTCATATCGTCTGCTTCAATCACACCACCACAGGTGATGCGATCATCGCTGCACTCCAGGTGCTGATGGCGCTGAAGACTCGTTCCGAAGGTCTGGCGCAGGCTCGTCAAGCGTTGCGCAAGTGCCCTCAGGTGCTGATCAATGTCCGTTTCGGCGGTGGTGCGAGTCCGCTCGACCATCCGGCAGTCAAGGAAGCCAGCGCCCGTGTCACCGAGGCTATGGCTGGTCGTGGGCGCGTGCTGTTGCGCAAGTCCGGGACAGAGCCACTGGTGCGGGTGATGGTTGAAGGCGAGGACGAAACACAGGTTCGCGGTTACGCCGAAGAGCTGGCAAAACTGGTTACTGAAGTTTCTGCCTGAATTCGGCTTGCCAGCCATGATTGTGTTGGGTAACATCTGCGCCCACTTTGACCGACGAGGTACAGCATGCGTCGCCCTATGGTAGCTGGTAACTGGAAGATGCACGGTACCCGCGCCAGCGTCGCTGAGCTGATCAATGGCCTTCGTCATCTGGCCTTGCCGAGCGGTGTTGATGTAGCGGTATTCCCGCCTTTCTTGCATATCAATCAAGTGATTGATGGTTTGGACGGTAAGTCGATTTCGATCGGCGCGCAGAACTCTGCGGTGGAATCCATGCAAGGCGCTTTGACCGGTGAAGTTGCACCGAGTCAGTTGGTGGATGCAGGTTGTTCCCTGGTTCTTGTCGGGCACTCCGAACGCCGCCAGATTATGGGCGAGCAGGACGGTGTGCTGATTCGCAAGTTCGCGGCGGCACAGGCATGTGGCTTGATTCCGGTGTTGTGCATAGGGGAAACCCTTGAGCAGCGCGAAGCCGGGAAAACTCTTGAGGTTGTCGGGCGTCAGCTAGGCAGTATCATAGAAGAGCTGGGTGTCGGTGCCTTTGCAAATGCAGTGATTGCTTACGAGCCGGTCTGGGCCATTGGCACCGGGCTGACTGCTTCGCCGCAACAAGCGCAGGATGTGCATGCAGCCATCCGCGCTCAGTTGGCGGCAGAGAATTCTGAAGTCGCACAAGGTGTGCGGCTTCTATACGGCGGCAGCGTGAAGGCGGCCAATGCGGTCGAACTGTTCGGCATGCCGGATATCGATGGGGGGCTCATTGGTGGAGCTTCCCTGAATGCAGATGAGTTCGGTGCGATCTGTCGCGCCGCGGGAAACTGAAAAAATGCTGGAAACAGTCGTAGTCGTTTTTCATCTGCTGGGTGCATTGGGCGTAGTTGCTCTGGTATTGCTGCAGCAGGGTAAAGGTGCGGATGCTGGCGCGTCTTTCGGAGCAGGTGCTTCAAATACTGTGTTCGGAAGCCAAGGTTCCTCTACCTTTCTTAGTAAGTTTACTGCTATACTTGCCGCCGGTTTCTTCATAACCAGCTTGGGGTTAGGTTACTTTGCTAAAGAGAAAGCTCAACAGCTGACTCAGGTAGGTTTGCCAAACCCGGCAGTGTTGGAAGTTCCAAAGCAACAACCGGCTTCTGATGATGTACCGGTGCTTCAAGAGCAAAAGTCGGCTACTCCAGCGACTGACGTGCCTCCAGCTCAAGAGCAAAAGTAAGAAGGGTTTCAAACGTAGTATTGCCGAGGTGGTGGAATTGGTAGACACGCAACCTTGAGGTGGTTGTGCCCATAGGGTGTAGGGGTTCGAGTCCCCTTCTCGGTACCAATTATCAGGAGAGCCCGCTGTTGCGGGCTTTCTTGTAGGTGGAAGGTTACATTGACCCTGTCAGGGATCGGTCGTATACTTCCGCCCCAGCTTTGTCGCGGGGTGGAGCAGTCTGGTAGCTCGTCGGGCTCATAACCCGAAGGTCGTCGGTTCAAATCCGGCCCCCGCAACCAGTTTAAGGAGCCCCTTTTAAGGGGCTTTTTGTTAGCTGGACACTTTCTACGCCGCTGTTCGACGGCGTTTCAAGGATGGGCGTTTCGCCCATTTTTTTATTTTGCATAGCATGCACATACATGCACGAGGGGGTTCAGGTGTCGAGCAAGCTAGAAGAGTTGCAGGCCTTGTTGGCCCCGGTGGTCGTGGCCCTGGGCTATGAATGCTGGGGTATTGAGTTTTCGGCTCAAGGTCGCCACTCAATGTTGCGCGTTTATATTGATAAAGAGGGCGGTGTGCTGGTGGACGATTGTGCCATCGTCAGCCGTCAGATCAGCGGTGTCCTGGATGTTGAAGATCCAATCGCCGTTGAATACACCCTTGAAGTTTCCTCGCCTGGCATGGAACGCCCACTGTTCACTATTGAGCAGTTTGCAAAATTTGCCGGTGAACAAGTGAAGATCAAGCTGCGCTCGCCTTTTGAAGGACGACGCAACTTTCAGGGCCTTCTGCGCGGTGTAGAAGAGCAGGACGTCGTGGTGCAGGTAGAAGACCATGAGTTCCTGTTGCCGATCGATATGATCGACAAGGCCAACATTATTCCCAGTTTTGACTGAGACGCGGATCCCGCGGATCCAATGGCTTGCGAAAGGCGAGGCGTACGATGAGCAAAGAAGTACTGCTGGTTGTTGAGTCGGTATCCAATGAAAAGGGCGTACCGGCAAACGTAATTTTTGAAGCGCTGGAGCTGGCTCTGGCCACTGCTACCAAAAAGCGTTTCGAGGACGAAGTCGATCTGCGTGTGGAAATCAATCGCCACACCGGTGCTTACGAGACCTTCCGTCGCTGGACGGTCGTCGAAGAAGCAGACCTGGATGATCCGGCCATCGAAACCTGGCCGAGCAAGGTTGCGGAAACGCACCCGGGTGCCCAGGTAGGTGATGTAGTCGAAGAGAAAATCGAATCCATCGAGTTCGGCCGCATTGCTGCACAGACTGCCAAGCAAGTCATCGTGCAGAAAGTTCGCGAAGCCGAGCGCGCTCAAGTCGTTGATGCCTATCGCGAGCGCCTGGGGGAAATCATCTCCGGCACCGTGAAGAAAGTCACCCGCGACAACGTGATCGTCGACCTGGGCAACAACGCTGAAGCGTTGCTGGCTCGTGAAGACATCATTTCTCGCGAAACCTTCCGGGTTGGCGTGCGTTTGCGTGCGCTGCTCAAGGAAATCCGCACCGAGAACCGCGGCCCGCAGCTGATCCTGTCGCGTACCGCGCCGGAAATGCTGATCGAGTTGTTCCGCATCGAAGTGCCGGAAATCGCTGAAGGCCTGATCGAAGTAATGGCTGCGTCCCGTGATCCGGGTTCGCGCGCCAAGATCGCGGTCCGCTCGAAAGACAAACGCATCGACCCGCAAGGCGCTTGCATCGGTATGCGCGGTTCGCGCGTCCAGGCAGTGTCGGGTGAGTTGGGCGGTGAGCGTGTTGATATCGTCCTGTGGGACGACAACCCGGCTCAGTTCGTAATCAACGCCATGTCCCCGGCTGAGGTTGCGGCAATTATCGTTGACGAAGATGCCCATGCAATGGACATCGCCGTTGGCGCAGACAATCTGGCTCAGGCCATCGGTCGCGGTGGTCAGAACGTGCGTCTGGCTAGCCAATTGACTGGCTGGACCCTGAACGTGATGACCGAATCGGACATCCAGGCTAAGCAGCAAGCAGAAACCGGCGACATCCTGCGCAACTTCATCGACGAGCTGGAAGTCGACGAAGACCTGGCACAGGTGCTGGTAGATGAAGGCTTCACCAGCCTGGAAGAGATTGCCTACGTACCGTTGGAAGAAATGCTCAACATCGACGGCTTTGACGAAGAAACCGTCAACGAGCTTCGCGCTCGCGCCAAGGATCGTTTGTTGACCAAAGCCATCGCTACTGAGGAAAAGCTGGCAGACGCCCATCCGGCCGAAGACCTGCTCTCGCTTGAGGGTATGGACAAGGATCTGGCGATGGAACTGGCGGTGCGCGGCGTAATTACCCGCGAAGACCTGGCCGAGCAGTCTATTGACGATCTGCTCGACATCGACGGCATTGACGATGATCGTGCCGGCAAGTTGATCATGGCCGCCCGAGCCCACTGGTTCGAGTAATTAGGCGCGGCCTGAGGAGAGAAGTGCATGACGCAAGTCACGGTGAAACAACTGGCCGATGAGGTCAAAACACCGGTAGAGCGCCTGTTGCAGCAGATGCGTGAGGCAGGTCTGCCGCACACCGCCGCCGAAGAACATGTGACTGACAGTGAGAAGCAATCTTTGCTGACTCACTTGAAAAGCAGCCACAAGGCGAAAGTGGAAGAACCACGCAAGATCACACTGCAGCGTAAAACCACCAGCACCCTGCGTGTTGCTGGCAGCAAAAGCATCAGTGTTGAAGTCCGTAAAAAGAAAGTTTTCGTACAGCGCAGCCCGGAAGAAATCGAAGCCGAGCGCAAACGCGAACTGGACGAACGTCGCGCAGTAGAAAATGCTGCTCGTCAGAAGGCTGAAGAAGAAGCCAAGCGTCGCGCCGAAGAAGAAGCGCGTCGCCAGCCTGCTGCTGCGCAATCCGCTACTAACGACGCCGTTGCAGCGCCTGCTGCAGTTGCCGAACCAGTACGCGAAAGCGCACCGGTTGTAGCCGCTGCTCCAGCTCCGTCTGCTGACGTTCGCAACAAGCAGAACGAACAGCGCCGTCCGGACAAACCACGTGCCGACGATAACAATCGTCGTGGCAGTGGCGATGGTGAGCGCAAAAACGCTCCACATCGTGCTTCGGTTAAAGAGAAAGCGCCTGCTCCACGTGTTGCGCCACGTACTACCGACGAAGAAAGCGATGGCTTCCGTCGTGGTGGTCGCGGCAAGGCCAAGCTGAAGAAACGCAACGCTCACGGTTTCCAGAACCCAACCGGTCCTGTCGTGCGTGATGTGCAGATCGGCGAGACCATCACTGTTGGCGATCTCGCCCAGCAGATGTCGGTCAAGGCTGCTGAAATCATCAAGTTCATGTTCAAACTGGGTACCCCGGCGACCATCAACCAGGTACTGGATCAGGAAACTGCCCAACTGGTTGCTGAAGAGCTGGGCCACAAAGTGACCCTGGTTAGTGACACTGCCCTGGAAGATTCCCTGGCCGAGTCCCTGAAGTTTGAAGGTGAGTCGTTCTCCCGTGCACCGGTTGTGACCGTAATGGGCCACGTTGACCACGGTAAGACCTCGCTGCTCGACTACATCCGTCGTGCCAAGGTAGCTGCTGGCGAAGCCGGCGGTATCACCCAGCACATCGGTGCGTACCACGTTGAAACTGATCGCGGCATGGTCACTTTCCTCGATACCCCGGGTCACGCTGCGTTTACCGCAATGCGTGCCCGTGGTGCCAAGGCGACTGACATCGTGATCCTGGTAGTTGCAGCGGACGACGGCGTGATGCCGCAGACCATTGAAGCTGTCCAGCACGCCAAGGCCGCCGGTGTTCCACTGGTAGTTGCTGTGAACAAAATCGACAAGCCGGGCGCCGATCTCGATCGCATCCGTAGCGAACTGTCGGTTCACGGCGTGACTTCTGAAGAGTGGGGTGGTGACACCCCGTTCGTATCGGTTTCGGCGAAAGTCGGTACCGGCGTGGACGAGTTGCTCGAAGCTGTTCTGCTGCAAGCCGAAGTTTTGGAACTGAAAGCGACGCCTTCGGCTCCTGGCCGTGGTGTTGTAGTTGAATCGCGTCTCGACAAAGGTCGTGGCCCGGTTGCAACCGTTCTGGTTCAAGACGGTACCCTGCGCCAAGGCGACATGGTGCTGGTCGGTTCGAACTATGGCCGTGTACGTGCCATGCTCGACGAGAACGGCAAGCCAATCAAAGAAGCCGGTCCTTCCATCCCTGTCGAGATCCTCGGCCTGGACGGTACTCCGGACGCTGGCGACGAGATGAGCGTGCTGTCGGACGAGAAGAAAGCCCGTGAAGTGGCTCTGTTCCGTCAAGGCAAGTTCCGCGAAGTCAAACTGGCTCGCGCTCACGCCGGCAAGCTGGAAAACATCTTCGAAAACATGGGCCAGGCAGAGAAGAAGACGCTCAACATCGTCCTCAAATCTGACGTCCGTGGTTCGCTGGAAGCGTTGAACGGTGCCTTGAACGGCCTGGGTAACGACGAAGTGCAAGTGCGTGTTGTCGGTGGCGGTGTCGGTGGTATCACCGAGTCCGACGCTAACCTGGCACTGGCCTCCAATGCTGTACTGTTTGGCTTCAACGTGCGTGCCGATGCTGGCGCTCGCAAGATCGTCGAGCAGGAAGGTCTGGATATGCGTTACTACAACGTGATCTACGACATCATCGAAGACGTCAAGAAAGCCCTCACCGGTATGCTGGGCAGCGATGTTCGCGAGAACATCCTGGGTACCGCTGAAGTGCGTGACGTGTTCCGTTCGCCGAAGTTTGGCGCGATCGCCGGTTGCATGGTTATCGAAGGTGTTGTTCACCGTAACCGTCCAATCCGTGTACTGCGTGAAGACATCGTTATCTTCGAAGGCGAGCTGGAATCTCTGCGCCGCTTCAAGGATGACGCTTCCGAAGTACGTGCCGGCATGGAATGCGGTATCGGCGTGAAGAGCTACAACGACGTCAAAGTCGGTGACAAGATCGAAGTCTTCGAGAAGGTTCAGGTTGCTCGCAGCCTCTAACTCGCGCACTTCAAGGGCCACGCCAAGCCGCCGCATGCAAATGCGCGGCACAGCGTCAGGACTCTAAACGCAACGCCCGGTCTGGCTTTTGTCAGGCCGGGCGTTTGCCGCTTTCAGACCCCTCGGGTTTCACCGTGGGGCAGTAACAGGTAACAAGACATGGCAAAAGAATACAGCCGTACCCAACGTATTGGCGATCAGATGCAGCGTGAGCTGGCACAGCTGATCCGTCGTGAAGTCAAAGACCCGCGCGTCGGCCTGGTCACCATTACAGCTGTTGAAGTCAGCCGTGACGTCGGTCACGCCAAGATCTTCATCACCGTGATGGGGCAGGACAACGCCGAAGACATCGCACAAAGCATCAAGGTGCTCAACTCCGCCGCCGGTTTCCTGCGTATGCAGTTAGCTCGCGAAATGAAGTTGCGCAGCGTTCCTCAGCTGCACTTCCACTACGACGAAAGCGTCGTGCGTGGTGCGCATCTGTCGGCCCTGATCGAGCGTGCGGTGGCTGAAGACAATCAGCACCCGGTAGCGGCTGAACCCGAAGACGCCAAGGAGTAATCGGTGGCTCAGGTCAAACGTATCCGTCGTAACGTCAGCGGTATCATTCTGCTCGACAAGCCGTTGGGGTTTACCTCCAATGCCGCGTTGCAGAAGGTTCGCTGGTTGCTGAACGCCGAGAAGGCCGGTCACACCGGCAGTCTCGATCCGCTGGCCACCGGCGTGTTGCCGTTGTGCTTCGGTGAGGCCACCAAGTTTTCGCAATACTTGCTCGATTCCGACAAGGGTTACGAAACCGTGGCGCAACTGGGCAAGACCACCACCACGGCCGATGCCGAGGGTGAAGTTTTGCAGGAACGCCCGGTGACCGTTGGTCGCGCCGACGTCGAAGCTGTATTGCCGAATTTTCGCGGGCAAATCAGTCAGATACCGCCGATGTACTCGGCGCTCAAGCGTGATGGCCAGCCGCTGTACAAGCTGGCCCGTGCAGGCGAAGTAGTGGAGCGCGAACCGCGTTCTGTTACTATTGCGCGCTTGGAATTGCTGGCCTTTGAGGGTGATACTGCGCGGCTTGCGGTGGATTGCAGCAAAGGCACCTATATTCGCACCCTGGTGGAGGATATCGGTGAGCAACTCGGTTGTGGCGCTTACGTGGCAGAATTGCGACGTACCCAGGCCGGGCCTTTCACGCTGGCGCAGACGGTCACGCTTGAAGAGTTGGAAGCTGTACATGCCGAAGGCGGCAACGAAGCGGTCGACCGCTTCCTGATGCCATCGGACAGCGGCCTGCTGGATTGGCCGCTGTTGCAGTTCTCGGAGCACAGCTCGTTCTACTGGCTTAACGGCCAACCGGTACGAGCCCCGGATGCACCGAAGTTCGGCATGGTACGGGTACAGGATCACAACGGTCGCTTCATCGGTATCGGTGAAGTGAGCGAAGACGGGCGCATCGCGCCGCGTCGACTGATTCGGTCAGAATGACCGGACGAGGGTGGCTGTCAACAGGCACGGTCACTACTCATTTTTAGATACAGGGATTTGTCCCTGGCCTGTTGAAACCGTCCTCTGGATGGTTTCCTGATAAAAGGATTGCCTCATGGCTCTCGACGTTCAAGAAAAAGCTCAAATCGTAGCTGACTACCAGCAAGCTGTTGGTGACACTGGTTCGCCAGAAGTGCAAGTTGCACTGCTGACCCACAACATCAACAAGCTGCAAGGTCACTTCAAGGCCAACGGTAAAGATCACCACTCCCGTCGTGGTCTGATCCGCATGGTAAACCAGCGCCGTAAGCTGCTGGACTACCTGAAAGGCAAGGATCTGGGCCGTTACCAGGCTCTGATCGGTCGCCTGGGTCTGCGTCGCTAATAAGCGATTGCGCTAGAGGTTGGTTGTTTGCTGTGTGTCAGCGGGTTTCCCGCAGGCACATGGCAGGCTCCCAGCCTCAAGTTTTATCTGGATAGTCGTTTTACCCTGGACAGGCGTTGGGCCGATTCCCGACATTGCCCAAGAATTTCGCAAGAAGACAAGTTCCCCAAGAGCCACAAAAGAAGGTAGGACACCGTGAACCCGGTAATCAAAAAATTCCAGTTCGGTCAGTCGACCGTTACCCTCGAGACTGGCCGTATCGCCCGTCAGGCCTCCGGCGCAGTATTGGTCACCGTTGACGATGACGTCAGCGTATTGGTGACTGTGGTCGGCGCCAAGCAAGCCGATCCAGGCAAGGGCTTCTTCCCTCTGTCCGTTCACTACCAGGAAAAGACTTACGCTGCCGGTAAGATCCCTGGCGGTTTCTTCAAGCGTGAAGGCCGTCCTTCCGAGAAAGAAACCCTGACTTCCCGACTGATCGACCGTCCGATCCGTCCGCTGTTCCCAGAAGGCTTCATGAACGAAGTGCAGGTTGTCTGCACCGTCGTTTCCACCAGCAAGAAGACCGATCCGGACATCGCTGCGATGATCGGTACCTCGGCTGCGCTGGCCATCTCCGGCATTCCTTTCGATGGCCCGATCGGCGCTGCCCGCGTTGCGTTCCACGAAAGCACCGGCTACCTGCTGAACCCGACTTACGAACAACAGAAAGCTTCGAGCCTGGACATGGTCGTTGCCGGTACTTCGGAAGCTGTTCTGATGGTTGAATCGGAAGCCAAAGAGCTGACCGAAGACCAGATGCTGGGCGCGGTACTGTTTGCTCACGACGAGTTCCAGGTTGTGATCAACGCCGTGAAAGAACTGGCCGCTGAAGCTGCCAAGCCGACCTGGACCTGGGCTCCACAGCCAGAAGCCACTGCTCTGCTGGGCGCCATCCGTGCCGAGTTCGGCGACGCGATCTCCCAGGCTTACACCATCACCATCAAGGCTGACCGTTACGCTCGTCTGGGCGAACTGAAAGACCAGGTGGTTGCCAAGTTGTCCGGTGAAGAAGGCCAGCCTTCCTCCAGCGAAGTCAAAGCTGCTTTCGGCGAAATCGAATACCGCACCGTTCGCGAAAACATCGTAAACGGCAAGCCGCGTATCGACGGCCGCGACACCAAGACCGTACGTCCGCTGAACATCGAAGTTGGCGTTCTGCCGAAGACTCACGGTTCGGCTCTGTTCACCCGTGGCGAAACCCAGGCTCTGGTCGTTGCAACACTGGGCACCGCCCGTGACGCACAGCTGCTGGACACCCTGGAAGGCGAGAAAAAAGACCCGTTCATGCTGCACTACAACTTCCCTCCGTTCTCGGTAGGTGAGTGTGGTCGCATGGGTGGCGCTGGTCGTCGCGAAATCGGTCACGGCCGTCTGGCTCGTCGTTCGATTGCAGCCATGCTGCCTGCCGCTGACGTGTTCCCGTACACCATCCGTGTTGTATCGGAAATCACCGAATCCAACGGTTCGAGCTCCATGGCTTCGGTCTGCGGCGCTTCTCTGGCACTGATGGACGCCGGCGTTCCGATGAAAGCTCCGGTTGCCGGCATCGCGATGGGTCTGGTTAAAGAAGGCGAGAAATTCGCCGTCCTGACCGACATCCTGGGTGACGAAGACCACCTCGGCGACATGGACTTCAAAGTAGCCGGTACCGCCAAAGGTGTGACCGCGCTGCAGATGGACATCAAGATCAAGGGCATCACCGAAGAAATCATGGAAATCGCTCTGGGCCAAGCCCTGGAAGCGCGCCTGAACATCCTCGGTCAGATGAACCAGATCATTGGCCAGTCGCGTACCGAACTGTCGGAAAACGCTCCGACCATGATCGCGATGAAAATCGACACCGACAAAATCCGTGACGTCATCGGTAAAGGCGGCGCGACCATTCGTGCGATCTGTGAAGAGACCAAGGCTTCGATCGACATCGAAGACGACGGCTCGATCAAGATCTTCGGCGAAACCAAGGAAGCGGCTGAAGCAGCACGTCAGCGCGTTCTGGGCATCACCGCAGAAGCTGAAATCGGCAAGATCTACGTCGGCAAGGTTGAGCGCATCGTCGACTTCGGCGCATTCGTCAACATCCTGCCAGGCAAGGACGGTCTGGTTCACATCTCGATGCTGAGCGATGCTCGCGTTGAAAAAGTGACCGACATCCTGAAAGAAGGCCAGGAAGTGGAAGTTCTGGTACTGGACGTGGACAACCGCGGCCGTATCAAGCTGTCCATCAAAGACGTAGCAGCGGCCAAGGCTTCGGGCGTTTAATCACCCCAGCCTGACCGTTTCGACGTTATAAAAAATGCCCCGCAGTGAAAACTGCGGGGCATTTTTTTATCTGCCATTAACCGAAACGGACTTGCGGTTGCGACTCGTGAAAGCTGTGCTAGGTTTAGCTCACCGCCCGTGTAGCTCAGTTGGTAGAGCAGCGCACTCGTAACGCGAAGGTCGCAGGTTCGATTCCTGTCTCGGGCAAAAATTATCTGTTACTTCACCTTTCTGCTTAAGTCTTCCACGGTGCGTTTGAGCTGATCCAGTTGATTGTCCTGATCGCTGACTTCCCGCTTAAGGCTGGACAGGTCGCTGGAGCTCGAGCTGGAGTTCGAACCGGCGCTGCGCTTGAGGTCTTCCACTTGGCTGGCAAGCCGTTTCAGGTCGTTTTCCTGTTCGTTGACAGTGCGCTTGAGGTCGTTCACTTCGCTGGAGCTGGAGCTTGAACTGGAGTTCGAACCGCTGCTGCGTTTCAGTTCGTCCATCTGACTGGCGAGCTTCTTCAGTCCGCTTTCCTGTTCACTCACCGTACGCTTGAGATCGCTCACTTCGCTGGAGTTAGAACTCGAGCTGGAACTCGGGTTGCTGCTGCGCTTGAGATCGTCCATCTGGCTGGCGAGTTTTTTCAGTCCGTTGTCCTGTTCGCTGACCGTGCGCTTGAGATCGCTGACTTCGCTGGAACTGGAGCTGGAATTCGAGGTGCTATTGCGTTTGAGTTCGTCCACGGCCTTGGCGAGGTTTACCAAACCGGTGTTCTGATCACTGACCGTGCGTTTGAGGTCATTAACTTCGCCGGCGCTGGCGCTGGCGCTGGAACTCGAGCCGCTGCTGCGTTTGAGTTCGTCCATGGCCTTGGCGAGGTTTTTCAGCGCCGTTTCCTGGTCACTGACGGTGCGCTTGAGTTTGTCCACTTCGCTGGCTGTCGAGCTCGAACCGGACACCGTGTTCTTTTTCAACTCTTCGATGAGCCGCGCCTGTGCAGTGACGGTTTTCTTCAGCTCTTCCAGATCAGCCGTACTGGTTTTTACAACTCTTTGTAATGTTTCCACCTCCTCGATACTGACGTCGGATCTGACCATCACGTTTGTGCCGTAATAGTTGTGGAAAACGAGGAATTTATCGGAAGAATTAGCGCTGTCGGGTTTGTATTCCAGACTGGCTTGAGCGGTGTTGGGCAGTGCCAGGCTGCCGAGAAGAAGGGCAGCCATGCCGGTTGCAGACAGGATGGACGAAAGCTTGGAAAAATTGCGCATCACCGGGTTCCTTGTGAAGTGCCTAGATGGCACATCGCTATGACTTTACCTTTTGAACGTTGTTCCCGGGTAGCGACTGGAAATTTTCAGAAAGCCCGATCAAAGGTTTTTTTGTAGATTTGATGTAAAAGTCCATATAAATCGTCGAGCAAACGTCCTATATTCGAACGTTGCACACGTACCACTTTGCAGTTTTCAGATGATCCCCGAATGGTTCTGAAGGCCAGACAAACCGGGCTTCAAACGGTTTTTTGCGTCAGAGAGATCCTTGATGATCCAGATCCATCTTCCATTCCCCAGATCAGCGAGAACGCCATGACCGTTAAAGAATTGACTCAAGAAGCCAGACACGAAGAAGCGCTGAAAAAGTACCTGCTGGATACACCCCAGCTTGCTGAAGAGATCAAGGACCTGCCCGTCGACGATCAGAAAGACCAGATCCAGTGGGCGTTCGAGGATGAGGCGGAATCCCAGGGCTTGCAGCCGTGGGAGCTGACGCTCAAGTACACCTCGACCCCTGAAGAGTTCGAGGCTGCGCGCCTGGTGCTGCACAAGGAGGCGGCCGAGGTGTTGGGCGTCGAGTGGGAAGAATACTGCGAGATGAACAATCTGGTGGTGTGACAAAAACGCCAGCCTCAATGAGGCTGGCGTTTTTTCATTCTCAGAGGCTCAGAGCTCAGAGCTCAGAGGCTCAGACGCATCGACAGGTCGACAGCCTTCACATCCTTGGTCATTGCACCAATCGAAATGTAATCCACCCCGGTTTCGGCGATCGGCAGCAGCGTGCTTTCGTTGATACCGCCGCTGGCTTCCAGTTTTGCCTTGCCGCCGTTGAGGCGCACCGCTTCACGCATGTCCTCCAGGCTCAGCTCATCGAGCATGATGATGTCTGCACCCGCCGCCAGGGCTTCCTTGAGCTCATCCAGGCTTTCCACTTCAATCTCCACCGGCTTGCCCGGGGCGATCTTGTGCGCAGCGTTAATGGCTTCAGGAATGCCACCGCTGGCGGCGATGTGGTTTTCCTTGATCAGGAAGGCGTCGTACAGACCGATGCGGTGGTTGTGGCAACCGCCGCAGGTCACGGCGTACTTCTGCGCCAGACGCAGCCCTGGCAGGGTTTTACGGGTGTCGAGCAGCTTCACCTGAGTCTCGGCGACAAAGTCCGCCAGGTATTGCGCGCGAGTGGCCACGCCCGAGAGCAATTGCAGGAAATTCAGTGCGCAGCGTTCACCGGTCAGCAGTGACCGTGCCGGGCCTTCGAGGTGGAACAGCGCCTGATTGGGATTCACTCGTTCGCCATCGCGCACCTGCCAGTGCACCGCGACCCGTGGATCAAGCTGCCGGAAAACGGCATCGACCCATGCGGTGCCGGCAATGACCGCGGCATCGCGGGTGATGATGGTGGCTTTGGCCAGGCGTTCGGCGGGGATGAGCTGCGCGGTGATGTCGCCGCTGCCGATGTCTTCGAGCAACGCACGGCGCACGTTGGCTTCGATTTCGGCGGTCAAATCGGCGAGACGTAGATTCGGCATAACGGGCTCCACAAACAAAGTGGCCCGATTATAGGGCCATGGCGTGAGGCAACCCAAGGCATCAAAGGCGTTCCCGTCACCCGCACACCTGCATTTGGTCGATTCCCTTGAATCATCGGCCTAAGTCGGCGTCTTTCCTACGCGTCTATTTCAATGTGAAGCGCAGAGTCTGCTGGCACATGGGAGCTCTTTTGCCAGATAATCCGCCTTGCTTTTGACGTCATGGCTTTGACGTGCTCTTGGGTTTACGACTATTCGCAGAATCACCGTTTCAGGAGGCTTGGATGCACAATGACGGGAATGTAGTGCCTTTGCACAAGGCGACTACCGAACAGGCGACGCAATCGCCGCTCGCCCGCCTGCCGGTGATTCTGCTTCAGGTTCGCGACAAGGCCACTCAACAGCTCAGGCACGGTTTACAGGAACTGTTTGATAACGCTGACGACACGCTGTTCGAAATGGCCGATCGCGCCCGCAACGACGTCGAGCAGAACCTCTTCTTCGAAGCCATGCGCGACTTGCGCCTCAAGCGAAAAAGCATCGAGCGCGGTTTTCTCGAACAATTCTTCGAGGCGTTCGTCAGCCTCTCGCAGTACGACAACACGCAAGTCGCCTTGCCACAGGCGTTGACGTTCGATGCCGATGCTCTGCCCAATGACGACCTGGAGCGTAGCGTCGCGGTGGAGGCCATGGTCAGCAAGGTGCTGAATCGCGACGGCTTTGCCCTTGACCAACTGACGGCCCGACTCAGCGCTCTGCTGGGCAAGGCGCTGGACAATCAGCACAACCCGTTGGGACCGGAAAGGCTCTGCGAGTATTTCTTGCAGGCCTGGCGCAACCTGGGGGTGGAGATCAAGGTCAAGTTGATCATCCTCAAGCTGTTCGACCGCTACGTGCTCAGCAGCGCAGATCAGTTGTACGCCGAAGCCAATCAACTGCTCATCGCTACCGGCGTGTTGCCCGAGCTCAAGCCTGCTCCCACGCGGCGAGCCAGCGATCATGCAGCCGCCAGCGCGCATGCCGAACCAATCGAAGTCGGCATCCATTCAGGCGAGACGCCGATCGACGACGGCGTGCAGGAAGTCTTTGCCGCGTTGCAGGAACTGTTGTTGCATGTGCGCGGCAGCGTCGCACCGACCCTCGACGCCAGCACCCAGACCCAACCCATTTCCACCCGCGACCTGTTGCGCCTGCTCTCGCACTTGCAGCAATACGTGCCGGCGCTGGCGACCCAGGACGACTTCGATCTGCGCAATCAGCTCGAACAACTGCTGACCCGGGTCAGCGTCAAAAGCGGCAAATCGCGCGTGGTCGGTGTAGCTGACGAAGACGTGATCAACCTTATTGCGATGCTCTTCGAATGCATCCTTGATGACCGCAACTTGCCGGACTCTCTCAAGGCGCTGATCGGTCGATTGCAGATCCCGATGCTCAAGGTTGCGGTGCTCGACAAGAGCTTCTTTAGCCGCGCCAGCCACCCGGCCCGGCGCCTGCTCAACGAAATCGCCGCTGCCGCAATGGGCTGGGGAGCGTGCGACGACCATGAGCGTGACAGCCTGTACGTGCGCATTGAACAAGTAGTGCAGCGCCTGTTGAACGACTTTGCTGACGATCCGGCGATCTTTTCCGAGTTGCTCGCGGATTTTCTCACGTTCACCAGTGATGAGCGTCGCCGCAGTGAATTGCTGGAGCAGCGCACCCGTGACGCCGAAGAAGGCCGAGCTCGGACCGAACTGGCGCGCCAGCGTGTCGAGCAGGCGCTGAATCAGGCGTTGTTGGGCAAAGTGCTACCCCAAGGAGTAGTGGTTTTCGTCCAGGACGCCTGGGGCAAAGTGCTGTTGTTGACCTGCCTCAAACACGGTGATGCGTCGACGCAATGGCAGGCCGATGTGCAGACCATGGAGCAATTGATCTGGAGCGTGCAGCGCCATGACGAGCCCGATGCCGGCCTGCGTTTGTTGGCGCTGGTGCCCGGATTGCTTAAGGCCTTGCGCGACGGGTTGAGCCGCTCGGCGTTCGATCCGTTCGCCACCAGTGAATTTTTCAGTGAGCTGGAAACCTTGCACGTGCAACTGTTCGAGCGTCCGGGCCAGGCGGTTGCACAGTCCATCGAGCCGCCGGTGATGGTCGAAGTGCTGCAGCACATCGTGCTGCGAACCGCCGACGAGGGCCCGGTAGATGTTGTGTCGGTGCGGTTGCCGGCAGACGATGCCGGATTGCTTCAGGTCGATCGACTGCGTCCGGGCAGTTGGGTCGAGTTCCAGGAAGACGATGAAAACACCCTGCGCTGCAAGCTGGCTGCAATCATAGAAGCCACCGGGAAATACATCTTCGTCGACCGCACCGGCATGAAAGTGCTGGAGCGCAGCCGCACCGGCCTGGCCCTGGAGTTTCGCCGTGGCGCGGTGCGGGCGTTGGACGACACGTTGCTGTTCGACCGGGCGCTGGAATCGGTGCTGGGTAATCTGCGGCGTCTCAATCGCGGCAAGTGATCGCGCCCCGAGGGTCTATCGCGGCATACTGGGCGCCAACACAGTCGTCGTTGAAGGAACCTGTATGCAGTTGGACCCCGCGAGCGGTTGGTGTCAGGGCGTGCGTGTATGCCCATCGCCCAACTTCAATGCGCGCCCCTCGAACGAAATTTCCCTGCTGGTGATCCACAACATCAGCCTGCCGCCAGCGCAGTTTGCCACCGGCAAGGTGCAGGAATTTTTCCAGAATCGTCTGGATGTCACGGAGCATCCCTACTTTGAAGGGATTGTTGACCTGCGGGTGTCTGCGCACTTTCTGATCGAACGTGACGGTACCGTCACTCAGTTTGTCTCTTGTCTGGAGCGCGCCTGGCACGCCGGTGTCTCGAGTTTCGAGGGGCGGGACACCTGTAATGACTTTTCCGTGGGCATCGAGCTTGAAGGCACGGATGATTTGCCTTTTACCGATGCTCAGTATCAAGCGTTGACCAAGCTGACCCGACAGCTGCAAAGCACGTTTACGGCGATCACACCGCAGCGCATCTGTGGGCATAGCGACATCGCACCGGGGCGCAAGACGGACCCGGGACCCGCGTTCGACTGGGCACGCTATCGCGCCGCCCTGGCAAAAGCCGCTTTGGAACAAGAGGAAGGACAATGAGTTTTCTGGTGTTGCTGTTGGCTGTCTGGATCGAGAAGTTCTCGGCCCTGCGCCATCGGGTTCAACGTGACGGCGGTTGGGTGCGTGAGCTGAACAAGCTGGAAGTCAGCCCGCGTCTGATCGATCGGCCATGGCTGATATTGGTGGTGCTGGTGTTGCTGCCGGTGGCGCTGTTGGGTTTGTTGTTGGTGGTGCTGGAACCAGTGGCCTATGGGTTGCTGGCGTTGCCGGTGCACTTGCTGGTGGTGATTTACAGTCTGGGTCGCGGCGATCTGCTGGCCGGCCTTGGGCCGTTTCGTGATGCCTGGCGCCGGGAAGACCTGCAAGCGGCTGCCCATGTGGCGAAGCGCGACCTGGACATCTGCGCCGATAGCGGCGAGCAACTGCTTGAGCGGGTTGAAGGCCATCTGCTGTGGGAGGCTTACCAGAGCTTTTTTGCGGTGATTTTCTGGTACTTCGTGCTGGGCCCGGTCGCCGCCCTTAGCTACCGGCTGCTGGCGCTGGCCGAAGAACACGGGCAGAACCCGGCCGTGGTCGAACGCGCGGTGCAGTTGCGTCACGCGTTTGATTGGGTGCCGGTGCGTCTACTGGCGGCCAGTTTCGCGCTGGTCGGAAACTTTGTGGCGGTCAGCCGGGTGATGTTGCATGAACTGCTGAACTGGGACATCAGCGCCGCTCAGTTGATCGAGAAGGTCGGGCTGGTGGCCGGTGAAATTCCCGCACCGGTCGTCGGACCGGATGGCATCAACAGCCTCGACCGGATCTGGGAGTTACTGCTGCGTGCGGCGGTGCTCTGGTATGCAGGTTTTGCGTTGTGGACCGTGTTGCCGTAGCGCTGAAGTGAACACCATTGTGGCGAGGGGGCTTGCCCCCGTTCGGCTGCGGAGCAGTCGTAAAACCTGCGATTCGGTTTCACAGAACGAACGCTGGGGGACGCTTCGCGACCCAACGGGGGCAAGCCCCCTCGCCACAGGGATATCAATCGTCCCAAGTGTGCATCCTGCCGTTAACCTTAAGTTACAAAACCCCCTGCCGATTTAAGCTATACAGGGATAGCGCTGAATAGTGGCTATCTGCCGTCGACCTGCGCCTGCCAATAAAAATAAGAATCAAAAGGGAGACTTCCAGTGAAGAGCTTGCTCTATCCCGCCGTCGCGCTGATGAATCGCCTGAGCTTCGGCATGAAGTTCAGCCTGATCAGTGTGCTGTTCCTCGTGCCGATGCTGGTGACCAACTTCTATCTGGTGCGCGATTCCTATCGTGAATTCCAGGGTACCCAGGTTGAGCTGCAAAGCCTCGACCTGCTCGGCAGCAGCCTGACCCTGCGGCGTGATCTGGAAACCCTGAACAACCTGGTGCAGATCAACGTCACCCTCGGCCAGTCCGGCAAGGCCGGCAATGTCGAGACCAAGATCAGCGCCCTGGAACAAAGTGTTCTGGCTCGCCTGCAAGGGCTGACGGCGATGACCACGGAGCCGGAGCAGATCACGGTGTTCGATGGCAAGCGCGATGAAATGATCGCGGCGTTCAAGGCCCAGCAAGCGGAAACATCCCTGCAAAGTAAAAGTGCGCTGATCGGCAAACTGCTCGGCAACGCGCAGATTTTCAGCCAGATCATCGCCACTCAAGCCGGTCTGAGTCGCGACAGTCAAAGCGACATGCGTCAGCTCAGCGAGCTCATTACCAACGTCACTCCACCTGTTACTCAGCTTCTGGGCGACGGTCGGGCGATGGGTTCCTATTCGCTGGGGCAAGGTTTTCTGAATTCGTCGTCGAGCACCCGATTCGATGAGCTGCTGGCGCAAATCGAAAAGCTCCAGGGTGAGTACAGTCTCAAGCTCAATGACGCATTGGGCTCCAGCAAGGCTGCGCGTGAAACCCTGGCGGCACAGGCCGAAAGCAGCAAGGCCTCGCTGAAAAAGGCCAGTGAACTGTTCGAAGAACAGGTGGTGATGGCCGACACCCTCGATGCGCCGTGGCAGGCTTTTTACGACCAAGTCACCAGCCTGATGGAACAGACCTACCAACTCAACGAAGCCACCCTGACTTTTCTCGGCACTCAGTTGCAGCAGCGACTGGAGCAGAATCGCACCCATATGGTCTTGCAGGCCGTGGCGCTGTCGGTGGTGTTTGTGTTGATTTTCTACCTCTACGGCGGCTTCTACGCCTCGACCCGCACCACCCTCAAACGCCTCGGCGCGACGCTGGACAAAGTCGCAGCGGGCGACATGACCGTCACGTTCCGCGCCGAAAGCCGCGATGAGTTGGGCGAGTTGGGCGAGGTGTTCAACGGCACCGTGAAGAAAATCCATGACCTGATCGAACGCGTTGGCCAAACCGTGAATGAGGTCGAGCGCCAGGCTGGGCAGGTCGAAAGTGTGTCTGCCCAGAGCAACCAGGCGGTGGCGGGGCAGCGCTCGCAGATTGAGCAGGTCGCCACAGCCATGAACCAGATGTCGGCCACTTCACTTGAGGTGGCGCGCAGTGCCGCCGCGGCGGTCAGCAGCGCTCACAGTGTCAACGACGAGACCATCAGCGGTCGCGGCCTGGTGGCGTCCCAGCAGGGCAGCATCGCGCAACTGGCCAGTGAGATCGATCAGTCGGTGCGGGTGGTCAACCAATTGGCCAGCGACAGCCAATCCATCAGCCGCGTGCTTGAAGTGATCAAAAGCATCGCCGAGCAGACCAACCTGCTGGCGCTCAACGCCGCGATCGAAGCTGCTCGGGCCGGTGAACAGGGGCGTGGTTTTGCGGTGGTGGCCGATGAGGTCCGGACCCTGGCCAAGCGCACCCAGCAATCGACCGAAGAAATCGAGCAGATGATCACCAAGCTTCAAAATGGTGTCGGCGCGGCGGTGAAAGCCATGGGCGTCAGCCACCAAGTGGCGGATGGCACCGTCGGGCAGTCGGAAAAGGTCCAGCAGGCGCTGGAAAACATCCTCGGCGCGGTCGGCATGATCGTCGACCAGAACCAACAGATCGCCGCAGCCGTGGAGCAGCAGACCGCAGTGGCCCACGACATCGACCAGAACATCGTCGAGATCAACCGCGCGGGTGAACGCACCGCCGAAGGGGCGCATCAGACCGAGGATGCCAGCCGTGCGCTGTCGGCCCAGGTGGTGGAACTCAAACAGCTGATCAGCGCGTTCCGGGTCTGAAAACACACAGGAATCAATGTGGGAGCGGGCTTGCTCGCGAAGGCGGTGTATCAGTCGACCTCATGAGTGACTGATACACCGTCTTCGCGAGCAAGCCCGCTCCCACAGGGTTTTGTGCAGGGCGGATTACCAGTTGAACAACTCACAGGCATTGGCCGTGCTGGCGGCAGCCAATTGTTCAGGGCTGATCGACATGATCCCGGCCAGTGCCGAGCAGATTGCCGGCAAATGCGCCGGGCTGTTGCGTTGGCCGGGAAACATGGCAGGCGCCATGTCCGGTGAGTCGGTTTCCAGCACCACCGACTCAAGGGGCAACTCGGCGAGCACACGGTGCATGCGCAACGCCTGCGGCCAGGTCGCGGCACCGCCCAGGCCCAGTTTGAAACCAAGCTTGATGTACTCGCGCGCCTCTTCCTTGCTGCCAGCGAAGGCATGAATGATGCCCGCGCGTTTCAATCGAAACCGTTTGAGCGTGGCAATCACCGCGGCATGGCTGCGCCGCACATGAATCAGCGCCGGAAGATTGAAGTCCACCGCCAGTTGCAGTTGCGCGTCGAACAACGCTTGCTGGCGCTCACGGTCGAGGGTTTCGATGAAGTAATCCAGACCGATTTCGCCCACGGCACACAATTGCCGATGACCCGCCAAGCGGGTCAGCCAGGCACCGAGTTCGGACAAGTCTTCAGGACGATGCTGATCCAGATACACCGGATGCAACCCGAACGCCGCGTGCAGATCGGGATCGCTCTGCACCAGGTCCCAGACCCGCTGCCAATTCCCCTGATACACCCCCAGCACCACCATCCGCCGCACCCCGAGGGCGCGGCTTTCGGCGAGCAGCGCCGGGCGGTCCTCGTCGAAGTCCGGAAAATCCAGATGAGTGTGGCTGTCGATCAGCTCCACGGTTCAATCCTGGCGAATACGCTGCTTGAAGGTCCGCGCGATGGCTTGCACGCCGGGTTGGTAATCGGACTGCTCGATGGCGGCCAATGCCAAGGCCAGCGCCTTGTCGGCAATCAACTGATGCTGCTGGGCCATGGCGTTGACCGGCAGCGGCAGGAAGTCCAGTAACTGCGTGTCGCCGAAGGTGCCGAGGTGCAGCGGACGGGTTTTCAGCGGGTAATCGTGCAAGGCATCGAACACGCCTTGAAGCAGCACGTAGGACGTAGTCACCAGCGCATCCGGCAAATGCCCCAGGCGCTGCAGCAACTCTTCCATCAACTGTTTGCCGCACTCGCGGCTGAACGACTCACCGTGCTCGATCAGCACCTCGCCTTTGAACCCGGTCAACGCTTCCTTGAACCCGGCGGCCCGTTCCTGGCTGATGCTCAGCTCGGGACGGGCGCCGATCAGAGCGATTTGCTTGGGCAGTGGATCGAGCAGACTGCGGGTCAGTTGCAGGCTGGCCTCGCGATCATCGCTGATCACCGAGCAGAAATGCTCAGGTTCCATCACCCGGTCGATGGCGATGATCGGAATGCCTTTGGCTTGCAGCTGACGGTAGCTGTCGTCACCGGCCGGCAGGCAACTGGCGACGATCAACGCATCACAACGCCGGGCGCGGAACAGTTGCAACAATTGCCGTTCGCTGTCCGGCGCATCGTCGGAACTGGCGATCAGCAATTGATAACCGCGAGCCCGGGCACCTTGTTCCAGCAGTTTGGCAATGCGGGCGTAACTGGGGTTTTCCAGGTCCGGCAGAATGAAGCCCAAGGTGCGGGTGTGCCGACTGCGCAGCCCGGCCGCCTGGGGGTTAGGTGTGAAACCATGTTGTTCGACGACCGCACGAACGCGCTCGACGGTGGCACTGCTGATACGTTGCTGTTCGGCCTTGCCATTAATGACATAACTGGCGGTGGTAACGGACACACCGGCCAACTGTGCGATATCACTGAGTTTCAACTCGGGATTTCCTTGTTTTTTCGAGCTTGCCCCGACATTTTCGCCAATCCTACCCGATTCGGGCAGACGACCATCGTCACAACGCTTCCGACAAGTTGGACTTCAAGGATGGGACATAATCGAGTAACGTGCCAATCATTCTAGATTAAACGTTTCAGCAAGCGTATTTTCTACGTTATAAGCGCATTTGGCCGGTTCTGCCGCGAAACCGCCAAAAGTGATGACTAAGCGCCTAAGCTGGAATCATTCAAAACAATACCTGGCGCCAACAGACGCCAAAAAGGAGAAAGCATGCTCGAGCTCACCATAGAGCAGATATCCATGGGCCAGTCGGCTGTGGATAAGTCCGACGCGTTGCAATTGCTGGCCCGGCATCTGGTCACCGATGGCTTGGTGGCCGAGGGTTATCTCGCCGGTTTGCAGGCGCGCGAAGCCCAGGGCTCGACCTTTCTCGGTCAAGGTATTGCCATCCCCCACGGCACGCCGGAAACCCGCGATCAGGTTTTTTCCACCGGTGTGCGGTTGATGCAATTCCCCGAAGGCGTGGACTGGGGCGACGGTCAGATCGTCTACCTGGCGATTGGTATCGCCGCCAAATCCGATGAACACTTGCGACTGCTGCAACTGCTGACCCGTGCCCTCGGTGAAACCGACCTGGGCCAGGCCCTGCGTCGCGCCGGTTCCGCCGAAGCCTTGTTGAAACTGCTGCAAGGCGCACCGCAGGAACTGGCGCTGGATGCACAGATGATCGGCCTCGGTGTTTCCGCCGACGACTTCGAAGAACTGGTCTGGCGTGGTGCGCGTTTGCTGCGTCAGGCCGATTGCGTCAGCAACGGGTTCTCCGCCGTGTTGCAGCAAGTCGAAGCGCTGCCGCTGGGCGATGGCTTGTGGTGGCTGCACAGCGAGCAAACCGTGAAACGCCCGGGTCTGGCCTTCGTCACGCCGGATAAACCGATGCGCTACCTCGGCCAGCCCCTCAGCGGCCTGTTCTGCCTGGCCAGCCTCGGCGAGGCGCATCAGGCTCTGCTCGAACGCCTTTGCGCGTTGCTGATTGAAGGTCGTGGCCACGAACTGGGCCGCGCCACCAGCAGCCGTAAAGTCCTCGAAGTGCTGGGCGGTGAACTGCCGGCGGATTGGCCGAGCGCACGCATTGCGTTGGCCAATGCCCACGGTTTGCATGCTCGCCCGGCGAAGATCCTCGCGCAGTTGGCGAAAAGTTTTGAAGGCGAAATCCGCGTGCGCATCGTCGATGGCCAGGACAGCGCCGTGTCGGTGAAGAGCTTGAGCAAACTGCTCAGCCTCGGCGCCCGTCGCGGCCAGGTGCTGGAATTCGTCGCCGAGCCGAGCATCGCCGCCGATGCGTTGCCGGCCTTGCTGGCGGCCATCGAAGAAGGCCTCGGTGAAGAAGTCGAACCGTTGCCCGCCGTGAGCCAGCAGCGCGAAATGTTTGCTGATGTGGCGCAAGTGCTTCTCGCGCCAGCGTCCGGCAGCCAGGTCCAGGCGATTGCCGCTGCACCGGGCATCGCCATCGGCCCGGCACATATTCAAGTGCTGCAAACCATCGATTATCCGCTGCGAGGCGAATCTGCGGCGATCGAGCGCGAGCGTCTCAAACTAGCGCTGGAGCACGTGCGTCGCGACATTGAAGGCCTGATTGAACGCAGCAAATCCAAGGCCATTCGCGAGATTTTCATCACACACCAGGAAATGCTCGACGACCCGGAATTGACCGATGAAGTCGACACCCGCCTCAAGCAAGGCGAAAGCGCCGAAGCAGCGTGGATGGCGGTGATCGAAGCGGCGGCCAAACAACAGGAATCGTTGCAGGACGCCTTGCTCGCCGAACGTGCCGCCGACTTGCGCGACATCGGCCGTCGGGTGCTGGCGCAACTCTGTGGCGTCGAAACCCCGAGTGAACCCGATCAGCCGTACATTCTGGTGATGGATGAAGTCGGTCCGTCCGACGTCGCCCGTCTCGACCCGGCTCGCGTGGCCGGCATTCTCACGGCCCGTGGCGGCGCGACCGCTCACAGCGCGATTGTCGCCCGGGCGCTGGGCATTCCGGCCTTGGTTGGCGCCGGTGCGGCGGTGTTGCTGCTGGCGCCGGGCACGCCGCTGCTGATTGACGGACAGCGCGGTCGCCTGCACGTGGACGCCGACGCGGCGACCCTGCAGCGCGCCACCGAAGAACGAGACAGCCGCGAGCAACGCCTCAAAGCCGCCGCCGAACAACGCCATCAACCGGCACTAACCACTGACGGCCACGCGGTCGAAGTGTTCGCCAACATCGGCGAAAGTGCAGGCGTGACCAGCGCGGTGGAGCAGGGTGCCGAAGGCATCGGCTTGCTGCGCACCGAACTGATTTTCATGGCCCATTCCCAGGCGCCGGACGAGGCCACCCAGGAAGTCGAATACCGCCGCGTCCTCGATGGCCTGGCCGGGCGTCCCCTGGTGGTTCGCACCCTCGACGTCGGTGGCGACAAACCGCTGCCGTACTGGCCGATCGCGAAAGAAGAAAACCCGTTCCTCGGCGTGCGTGGCATTCGCCTGACCTTGCAGCGTCCGCAGGTCATGGAAGCGCAGTTGCGCGCCTTGCTGCGCGCTGCGGATAACCGCCCGCTGCGGATCATGTTCCCCATGGTCGGCAGCGTCGATGAGTGGCGACAGGCCCGGGACATGACCGAACGCCTGCGTCTGGAGATCCCGGTTGCCGACCTGCAACTGGGGATCATGATCGAGGTGCCATCGGCGGCTTTGCTGGCGCCAGTGCTGGCCAAGGAAGTCGACTTCTTCAGCGTCGGCACCAACGACCTGACCCAATACACCCTGGCCATCGACCGGGGGCATCCAACGCTGTCGGCCCAGGCTGACGGCTTGCACCCGGCGGTGCTGCAACTGATCGACATCACCGTGCGCGCGGCCCATGCCAACGGCAAGTGGGTCGGCGTGTGCGGCGAGCTGGCGGCCGATCCGCTGGCAGTGCCAGTGCTGGTCGGCCTCGGCGTGGATGAATTGAGCGTGTCGGGCCGCAGCATTGCCGAGGTCAAGGCGCGCATCCGCGAACTCAGCCTCAGCCAAACCAAAATTCTCGCCCAACAGGCCCTGGCCGTTGGCAGCGCCAATGAAGTGCGCGCATTAGTGGAGGCCCTGTAATGGCCAGGATATTGACCCTGACGCTCAACCCGGCGCTGGACCTGACGGTGCAATTGCCGCGTCTTGAGCCCGGCCAAGTCAATCGCAGCGACGAGATGCACACCCACGCCGCCGGTAAAGGCGTGAACGTCGCGCAGGTGCTGGCCGACCTCGGGCATCAGTTGACGGTCAGCGGGTTCCTCGGTGAGGACAACCTTCAAGCGTTCGAAACCCTGTTCGCCAAACGCGGTTTTGTCGATGCGTTCATCCGGGTGCCCGGCGAGACGCGCAGCAACATCAAACTCGCGGAAAACGATGGTCGGATCACCGACATCAACGGTCCGGGGCCGATGGTCAATGAGGCGGCGCAGCAGGCGTTGCTGGATCGACTTGATCAGATTGCCCCCGGCCATGACGCCGTCGTCGTGGCGGGCAGCCTGCCGCAAGGGATCAGCCCGCAGTGGTTGCAGGCGTTGATTGAACGTTTGAAAAGCCTCGGTCTGAACGTCGCCCTCGACAGCAGCGGTGAAGCGTTGCGCGCCGCACTTAAGGCCGGCCCGTGGCTGATCAAACCGAACACTGAAGAGCTGGCTGACGCGCTGGGCTGCGAGGTGGTATCGGTGGCGGCGCAAGCCGAAGCGGCGAGCCGTTTGCACGCTCAAGGCATCGAGCATGTGGTGATCTCCCACGGTGCCGACGGCGTGAACTGGTTCAGTGTCGGCGCGGCGATGCACGCAACGCCACCCAAGGTCAGCGTCGTCAGCACCGTGGGCGCGGGCGATTCGTTGCTGGCCGGCATGCTTCACGGTTTGCTCAGTGCCGACACGCCTGAACAGACCTTGCGCACCGCCACGGCGATTGCCGCGATGGCGGTCACGCAGATCGGTTTCGGTATTGGCGATGTCGCGCAATTGGCACGGCTCGAACAGGGCGTGCGCATCCGCACCCTGACAGAACAATAAGAGGGTTTGTCATGAAGTTAGCCATTGTTACGGCCTGCCCGAACGGCATGGTCACCAGTGTGCTGTGCGCCCGCTTGCTTGATGCAGCGGCCCAGCGTCAGGGTTGGAGCACCAGCGTCGAAGTGGTGGATGCCGCGCATCCGGAACGTCAGCTGTCGGCGGCCACGATTGAAACCGCCGAGTGGGTGTTGCTGGTCACCAGCACGCCGGTGGACATGTCGCGGTTTGTTGGCAAACGCGTGTTCCAGAGTACGCCAGCCCAGGCGTTGCAGGATGTCGAAGCGGTGCTGCGCCGAGGTGCTGAAGAGGCTCAGGTGTATGTCGCGACCGAAGCTGTCGCGCAACCTGCGGCCACCGTTCAAAACGCGCCACGTCTGGTGGCGATCACGGCGTGTCCGACCGGTGTCGCCCACACGTTCATGGCTGCCGAAGCCTTGCAGCAAGCGGCCAAGCGTCTGGGTTACGACCTGCAAGTGGAAACCCAGGGCTCGGTCGGTGCGCGCAATCCACTCAGTGCCGCAGCGATTGCCGATGCTGATGTGGTGCTGTTGGCCTGCGATATCGAAGTCGCCACCGAACGTTTTGCGGGCAAGAAGATTTACCGTTGCGGCACTGGCATTGCGTTGAAACAAGCCGAGGCGACGCTGAACAAAGCGCTGGCCGAAGGCAAGCAGGAAACCGCTGCGACCGGTGCCAAGGGGCCGGCCAAGCAAGAGAAAACCGGCATCTATAAACACTTGCTGACGGGGGTGTCGTACATGCTGCCGATGGTAGTGGCGGGCGGTCTGATGATCGCCTTGTCCTTCGTGTTCGGCATCACTGCCTTCAAGGAGGAAGGCACACTCGCCGCCGCCCTGATGCAGATCGGCGGCGAGACCGCGTTCAAGTTGATGGTGCCGCTGCTGGCGGGTTACATCGCCTATTCGATCGCCGACCGTCCGGGCTTGGCACCGGGGATGATCGGTGGTCTGCTGGCGAGCACTTTGGGCGCCGGTTTTATTGGCGGGATCATTGCCGGTTTCATCGCCGGTTACGCGGCGCAGGCGATCAATCGATACGCGCGTCTGCCGCAAAGTCTTGAGGCGCTGAAACCGATCCTGATCATCCCGTTGCTGGCGAGCCTGTTCACTGGCCTGGTGATGATTTACATCGTCGGCAAACCGGTGGCCGGGATGCTCGAAGGGCTCACGCACTTCCTCGACAGCATGGGCACCACCAACGCGATTTTGCTCGGAGTGCTGCTCGGCGGGATGATGTGCGTCGACCTTGGCGGGCCGATCAACAAGGCCGCGTATGCGTTCTCGGTCGGGCTGCTGGCCTCGCAAAGTTATGCACCGATGGCCGCGACCATGGCCGCCGGCATGGTGCCGCCGATTGGCTTGGGCATCGCCACGTTTATCGCCCGCCGCAAGTTTGCCCAGACTGAGCGCGAGGCCGGTAAGGCAGCGTTGGTGTTGGGGCTGTGTTTTATCTCCGAAGGCGCGATTCCGTTTGCCGCCAAGGATCCGTTGCGGGTGATTCCGGCGAGCATTGCCGGCGGCGCGCTGACCGGTGCGCTGTCGATGTATTTCGGCTGCAAACTGATGGCGCCGCACGGTGGGTTGTTTGTGCTGGCGATCCCGAATGCGATCAACCATGCGCTGTTGTATTTGCTGGCGATTGTGGCCGGGAGTTTGCTGACGGCGGTGGCGTATGCGCTGCTCAAGCGGCCTGAAGTTGTGGAGATGGCACTCGAACCCGCCAAGGCCTGACACATAACCTGTGGGAGCGGGCTTGCTCGCGAAGGCGGTGGATCAGTCAACATCATCGTTGAATGACACACCGCCTTCGCGAGCAAGCCCGCTCCCACAGGGGATCAGTGGTGTTGAGATTTTGGTGTCACACCGGTTTCATGCGCACGTGCTTTAGTTTTTCCTTTTCAGGGAGAACACCATGAGCGAATTCGACCTCGGTCGCCGCCGTGTCATGCAAGTTGTCGGCGCCGGGCTTCTGCTTCCCAGTCTGGCGCCGGCCGTCATCGCCTCGGTCAAGGACCGTCCGCAACTCACCGATGGTGTGCAGTCCGGCGATTTGCAGGGCGACCGGGCGATGATCTGGAGCCGCAGCGACCGGCCGGCGCGGATGGTGGTGGAATGGGACACCCGCAGCCTGTTCGGCAACCCTCGTCGATTCGTCTCGCCATTGGCGGATGCGCGCACTGACTTCACCGCGCGGGTCGAACTCACCGGCCTGCCCGTCGATCAGGCGATTTTCTACCGCGTTTATTTCGAAGACGCCCAAAGCGGCGTCGCCAGCGAGCCCTGGTTCGGCCACTTGCGCAGCGTGCCGCAAACCCGGCGCGACCTTCGTTTCGTCTGGAGCGGCGACACCGTCGGCCAGGGCTTCGGCATCAACCCGGACATCGGCGGCATGCGCATCTACGAAGCCATGCGTTTGCGCCTGCCGGACTTCTTTATCCACAGCGGCGACACCATCTACGCCGACGGCCCGGTGCCGGCGCAACTGACCACCGAAAGCGGCCGGGTGTGGCGCAATATCACCAGCGAAGCCAAGAGCAAAGTCGCCGAGACCCTCGACGATTATCGCGGCAACTACCGCTACAACCTGATGGACGAAAACGTCCGCCGCTTCAACGCCGAGGTCCCGCAGATCTGGCAGTGGGACGACCACGAAGTGGTGAACAACTGGTCGCCGGGCAAGCAGTTGGATGAGCGCTACACGAGCAAAGATATCCACAGTCTGGTGGGCCGTGCCCGGCAGGCGTGGCTCGAATATGCGCCCATGCGTTTGCAGAGGGCGGACGGCGGCGGGCGGATTTATCGCCAGCTCGGCTATGGGCCGATGCTGGATGTGTTTGTGCTGGACATGCGCAGCTATCGCGAAGCCAATGACGACAACCTCGGCGCTGCCAAACCCTTTCTCGGTCGTGAGCAACTCGACTGGCTGAAGGCGTCGTTAAAAGCCTCCAGTGCCCAATGGAAAGTTATCGCCGCTGACATGCCGATCGGCCTTGGCGTCCCCGACGGTGAAGTCAGCCCCGGTGTGGCGCGCTGGGAGGCGGTGGCCAATGGTGATCCCGGACCGGCCCAGGGACGTGAACTGGAAATCGCCGAGCTACTGGGCTTTTTGCGGGCGCAGCAGGTGCGCAATTTTGTTTTCCTGACGGCGGATGTGCATTACTGCGCGGCCCATCATTACCACCCGGATCGTGCTGCGTTCCAGGACTTTGAACCGTTCTGGGAGTTTGTGGCCGGGCCGTTGAATGCTGGTAGCTTCGGGCCCAATCCGCTGGACAAGACGTTCGGGCCCGAAGTGGTTTTCGAGAAGGCACCGCCGGCGCAGAACACCTCACCGTTTGCCGGGTTTCAGTTTTTTGGCGAGGTGAATATCGATGGGCAGACGGGGGAGATGAGTGTGGTGTTGCGGGATCTGGATGGGGTGGCGGTGTTTGAGCAGAAGCTGCAGCCAATATAGGGGGAGGACTGTGCCGGGATATAGCTAATCAATATATTGATCTGTCATTTCTTACAGGTGTTTTTTGGTGGGTTTTCTTTAGGCTAAATGTGAAACCAACCAGGATCACCACTCATGAAACTTAGTAATGGACATTCAAGATCATCATGGAAGACAGTCGTATCCTTGATCTTCTGTACTTTTTTTCTCTCCGCCTGCAAAGATGCCAATGAAACCAATGCTGGTTTATGTGATGGGGATTGGGGATTGGCCGGCGCGCACATCTGCGATCTTCTCCCGATTGGTGGGCCAGTGATGTGTGTTTTTTGGGGGAAAGACAATGATCGTAATGGAGCATATCGAAGTGGGACCAGCGATCAATGCATCATCGACGGTCCAGAAGTCATGGCGCCAATTGACTGCAACAGGATGTGCAGCCTGAACAACAACTGTTCGAATGTTCAATGCAAAAGCAAGGAGCAGCTCGATGAACTCGAGAAGCGTCTCAGGACTAAACGTCTGCTTCCGGCAAGCGATCCAGTGAAGTCGTCTTGAACTTCCCCTCCGCCCCCCTCATCAACCCTGACGTCATGTTGAGAGTGACGTCAGGTTTTTCATCGGATGTTTTGCTTTTTCAATAGACGTCGCGGCGGTAGCGGCCCTGTTCGATCAGGCGGTCGACTTCTTCAATGCCGAGCACTTCGTTGAGCACGTGATCCACGCCTGAAGCCATTCCCTGCAAGCTGCCGCAGATGTAAATCACCGCACCGTCGGCCAACCATTGCTTCAGGAGAACGGCCGACTCGCGAAGTCGATCCTGCACATAAATCTTCTCGGCCTGATCCCGCGAGAACGCCAGGTCCAGTCGCTCCAGGTCGCCTGACGTCAGCCACTCTTCAAGCTCATCGCGACACAGGTAGTCGAATTCCCGATTACGCTCGCCAAACAGCAGCCAATGCCGTTGCTGCCCATCGGTAATGCGCGCCTTGAGCAAACTGCGCAGCCCGGCCAGCCCGGTGCCGTTACCCAGCAGGATCATCGGTACCGGCTCGGTCGGCAGGTGGAAACTACTGTTGCGCCGCACCCGCAGGCTGATGGTGCCACCCACCGGCGCGTGTTCGGTCAGCCAGCCGGAGCCGATGCCGAGGCTGCCGTCGGCGTGCAGCTCCTGACGCACGATCAACTCCAGCATGCCGTCGGCGGCGATCGACGCGATGGAGTATTCGCGCATGGCCAACGGCACCAGAGCGTCGACCAGCGCTTGCGCGTGCAGGCCGACCAGATGCGCTCTGTTCTCGGGCAGTTGGCGACTGGCGAGGGCGTGCTCCAGCGGTTGCGACAGGCCATCGAAGGTCACCATCGCCCGGCCTTCAATGCCCAGGCCATCAAGGAAATGCTCGATCGCCCACGGGCAATTGCGTGGCAGCACTTCCACCAGATCCCCGGCCAGCCAGCTGCTGGTCGTCGGGGCGGTGAGGCCCAGCAAGTACACCGACGAGCCGCTGCTGTCCGGGTTCATCAACTCGCGGCGGGTCAGGGTCCAGTTGTCGAAGTTCGGTGCTTGCCAGGTGTCGACCGGCGCTTGCCCGGTCAACAGGCCGAGTTGCTGCTGCCAGTGGCGCAAAGCGTAAGGGTCGCCGCTGTCGACTTCCACCGGGGCGAACAAGGTCGTGCCGCCATGCTCGCCCAGCCAGGTGTGCAAGCGTCGGGCGAAGCCGCAGAAGTGTTGATACTGGCGATCACCGAGACCCAGGACTGCGTAGTTCAGGCTTTCCAGGTTCGACGCATGGCCCAGCACCTTGCGTTCGAAACCCCGGGCGCTGTCCGGTGCTTCGCCATCGCCGAAGGTGCTGACCACGAAGAGCGCGTTGCTGGATTCGCGCAAATCCTGTTCGCTGACATTCGCCAGCGGCTGAACCTTCACCGGCAGGCCGGCCGCCTGCAATTGCCCGGCGGTCTGCCACGCCAGCTGCTCGGCAAACCCGCTTTGGCTGGCGAAACCGATCAACCAGGCGGGGGCATTGTTGCCCGTTTGCGCGAAGTCTTTGCGGGCGTCCCTGATCTGCTTTTTCTTGCGCCGACGATCGAGATACAGCAACCAGCCAGTGACGAAAAACAGCGGCATGGTCAACGCGGTGATCGTCAGGATGATCCGCCCGACGATGCCGAAGTAGCTGCCGACGTGCAGCGCGTAGAGGCTGGTCAGCAGCTGCGCCTTGAGGCTCTTGTCGCTGTAACGGTCATGCCGTTTGACGAGGCCGGTGGCCGGATCGAGGGTGATCTGGTTCAGCGCCCGATCATGGGGCGAGGTGTTCAACAGGTAGAAAACAGTCGCCGGTTGCCCGGCCACTGGTGGCATGCGGATGTTGTAGGCGCTGAGTGCCGGACCTGCGGCGCTGTAAATGCTGCTCCACATGGCGGCGTAATCCGCGGTCGGCGCCGGGCCGCTCGGTGCAGGGCCACGACCGCCGCGAACGCGCTCGTTTTGCGGTGAGTCGGAAAGCAGTCGGGTCAGGCCCTTGTTGTACCACTCATAGGACCAGGACAACCCGGTCAGCGCTGACAGGAGGTAAAACACCAGGCACCAGGTGCCGGCCACGGAGTGCAGGTCCCAGTTGAAGCTGCGGCCCTTTTTCTTCCAGTCGAGGGTCAGCCAGGCGCGCCAGTTTTTCCATTGGCGCGGCCACCGCAGGTACAGGCCGGACAGGCAGAAAAACACCAGGATCAGCGTGCAGGCCCCGGTGATCTGCCGACCGGTATCGCCCATGGCGAGGAAGCGGTGCAGTCGCAGCATCAGGCCGAAGAAATCCTGGCCGGTGGCCTCACCCATGAACTCGGCGGTGTACGGATCGAAGTAGCGCATCTCGCCCCGGCGTTCACCCGGTGGCGGCGTGAAGCTCACCCGCGCGGCGTTGCCGCTGTCGGTATCGACCCAGAGCATCGCGACTTTCTTGCCGGAGGCACCCTCGATTTTTTCCACCAGTTCGGCAGGCGGCAAGACGCCGGCAACCTGCTTCTCGACCTGCAGCACGGAAGGATTGAGCACGCTGAGGATTTCATCCTCAAACGAGACCATCGCCCCGGTGATGCCCATCAGGGCCAGGACCAGCCCGGCACTGATGCCGAAAAACCAGTGCAACTGGAACAGGGTTTTCTTCAACACGTCGCTCGCCTTGTTCGTTCGAAATAATCATCACGGCGCGCATTATGCCGTGGGTTGCTGAGAAACATTCTTTTTACGCACAAAAGCCCCGTTCATATGGATGAACGGGGCCTGACTCTGATTTCAGCCTTCACCACTTTCCATGTGGGAGCGGTGTGGCTGGCAATCAGAAATGGAAGTTGGTGCTCAGCAATGCCGTGCGGCCCGCCGCCTGGTTGGCGAAGTGGGTCGAGAAGGCTTTGTCGTAGTAGGTTTCGTCAGTCAGGTTCTGCACGTTCAGTTGCAGGTCCACGTTTTTGCTCAACTTGTACGCAGCCATTGCGTCGTAGCGAACGTAGGAGTCCACCATGGTGGTGTTGGCTACGCTGCCGAATACGTCGTCGACATAGAACGCACCGCCACCGATGGTCAGCTTCGGCGTGACCTGATAGGTCGTCCACAGGCTGGCACTGTTTTTCGGCGTGTTCGGCAGTTCGTTGCCATCGTTGGCCGCGCCCAGCGGGCCGCCATCGACTTGCTCGCTGTCCATGTAGGCGTAACCGGCGAAGACCTGCCATTTCTCGGTGATCTTGCCGCTGGCCGACAATTCGATACCTTGAACCCGGGTTTTGCCGGCGTTTTCATAGGACGTGGTATCGACCTGAACGCGGGCGTTGTCTTTCTCGGTGCGGAAGATATCGGCGGTCAGGGACAGGCGATCGTTGAGCAAGTCCCACTTGGTGCCGATTTCGTAGTTCTTGGTGGTTTCCGGCTCCATGTCGCTGCTCAGCAGATTGCCGTTGCGATCCGGAGTGCCGCCCAACGGATTGCCTTCCTGGCCTTCGCCCAGGGTGTTGCCCGGCGGCGTGGCGGAGGTGGCGTAGGACGCGTAGATGCTGCCGTTTTCGGCCGGTTTGTAGACCACGCCGAACTGGCCGGTCACGAACTCGCTGACGTCATCGCCCTTGGACGTGGTCACGCTGGAGGCGTTGTAGGTTTTGTACTTCGTATCGAAATGGTCGTAACGCAGGCCCATGTTCACCAGCCATTGCTCGGACAATTCCAGGGTGTCGAACACGTACAGCGCGTAGGTGTCGGCCTGGGTGTCGGTGCCGGCGTAGTTACGCGAGATGGCACCGTTCCACGGATCGTTCGGGTTCGGGTTGGCCAGCGAGGTGCAGTTGTAGCCGCTTGGCGCGCCGATCAATGCCGGTGAGCAGTTGGTGGTCGCTGCCGCCGTTCTCGGGGTGGTGTCGACGTTGACGTTGTACGAGGATTTCTGGCTCTCCTCGCGGCTCAACTCGATGCCGGTGGCGAAGCTGTTCTTGAAGCCGGCGATGTAGACGTCACCAAACAGGTCGGTCTGGTTGGTGGTGGTTTCGGTGTTGCTGACGCGGGTGTTGGCCCGGCGCCAGACGCTGCCGTTATTGACGTTGCCCTTGCTGTCGTCCGGCTGGGTCAGGATGTAATCCTGCATGCTGCTGCCGTGGCGCAAGGTGTTCTTGACGGTCAGCGCGTCGCTCAGGTCATGCTCGATGGCGAAGGTTGCCGTGTCGGTGCGGCCCTTGCGGAAATCGCGATCCAACCCGTAGAAATTGCTGTGATCGCCGCCGGCGAACGGCTTGTCCGGGTTCGACTTGGTGCGTGCGGCCGAACCGGCGACAGGGATGGTGTACGGAATGCCCGAGTCTGGCGTGTCGTTACTTTCCAGATGGTAGTAATCGAGGTTGACCCGGGTGTCGGTGCCCAGGCCGAACGCCAGCGACGGCGCGATGCCCCAGCGGTCGTAGTCGACGCTGTCACGGCCGGCGACGTTGCTTTCGTGGCTCATCAGGTTCAGTCGGCCGGCAGCGGTGTCGGTGAACTGGTAGTTGCCGTCCAGGGTGTAGCGCTGGGTCTGGTCCGAACCCCAGGTGAAACCACCGTCAAACGAGTCGCCCAAGTGCGCCTTTTTGCTCATCAGGTTAATGCTGCCACCCGCCGCGCCACGGCCGCCAATGGCCGAGTTCGGGCCTTTGCTGACTTCGATCGACTCGACGGCGAAGATCTCGCGGCTCTGCGAACCGGTGTCGCGCACGCCGTCCAGGTACGTATCGCCCTGAGCGTCGAAACCACGAATGAACGGACGATCACCTTGAGGGTTGCCACCTTCACCGGCACCGAAGGTGATGCCCGGAACGGTGCGCAGCGCGTCCTGCATATTGAGGGCGCCGGTGTCCTTGAGCACCTGCTGCGGGATGACGGTGACCGAACGCGGTGTGTCCACCAGCGGTGCGGTGTACTTGGGAGAGGAGGCTTTTTCGACGTTGTATGCCGTCGCATCCTGAGCTTCGCCAGTGATGGCGGTAGCGCCCAGGGAAATCGCGTTACTCGGCGCTTTTTCCTCGGTCTTTTCAGCCGCGAAAACCATGTGGCCAGCAGAGCCGGCAGTGATCGCCACGCCAATTGCAGACGCGAGCAAACGCGGTGAACTAACCGGTAATTGTGAGTGTTGGCGTGACATGTGAATTCCCCTCCCCAAGGATTTGAGGCCGCGGAATATAGGGTAGACGCGTATTTGTATCAATTGCGAAACGTTACTATTCGCGAGGAATTTACATTCTTTACAATTTAACCTTACGGTTTTTGCTGATTCGTTCGTCGTGGGGGTTTTACACAGTCAATAAGAATCAATACCATTAGCGCCTCTTTACCCTCAGGTGTCCTCCATGCTGCTGCACATTCCCGGCGTGTTCGCGAAAGAAGAAGTGCAGCGCATCCGCGAGGCTCTGGAACAGGCGGATTGGGCCGACGGCAAAATCACCGCCGGCTACCAGTCGGCCAAAGCCAAGCACAATCTGCAGTTGCCCGAAGGTCATCCGCTGGCCAAGGAAGTGGCCGCGGCGATGCTTGAGCGGCTGTGGAAAAATCCGCTGTTCATGTCCGCGGCGTTACCGCACAAAGTCTTCCCTCCGTTGCTGAACTGTTACACGGCAGGCGGCAGTTTCGACTTCCACATCGACAACGCCGTGCGTCAGCCCAAAGGTGGTATCGAGCGGGTTCGCACCGATCTGTCGGCGACGCTGTTCTTCAGCGAACCGGAGGACTATGACGGCGGCGAACTGGAAATCCAGGACACCTTCGGCACTCAGCGCGTGAAGCTGCCGGCCGGGGACATGGTCCTGTACCCGGGCACCAGCCTGCACAAGGTCAATGCCGTCACCCGCGGCACCCGGTTCGCGTCATTCTTCTGGACCCAAAGCCTGGTGCGAGAAGACAGTCAGCGAGCGTTGCTGTTCGAGATGGATGGGGCGATCCAGCAGCTGACTCAGGACATGCCGGATCACCCATCGCTGATCCGCCTCACCGGCACCTATCACAACCTGTTGCGTCGCTGGGTCGAGGTATGAGCTATCAATTGCGCCGCGAGGAAATCCTCGACGGCGATGCGCTAAAGGCGATGCTCGACGAAAGTCCGGCTCGCGCGGCTCAGGCGATTCTGATCGCCGCCCGCGAAAACATCCTCGATGCTCAGGCCTTGCTCGGGCAGATTCTGCTGGACGGGCAGGGCATCGGGCAGGATCAGCCGCTGGCGGTGCGCTGGTTCGAGATTGCCGCCCGGCGCGGGCATCTGATGGCGCGCAACATGCTCGGTCGTTGTCATGAACATGGCTGGGGGTGTGCGGCGCAGGCTTCGGTTGCCGCGCAGCATTATCGAGTCGCGGCAGAAGCCGGGCTGGATTGGTCGATGTACAACTACGCCAACCTGCTGGCGACCGGGCGTGGCGTGACAGTGAATCAGCTGCAAGCCTTGAGTCTGTATCGACAGGCGGCCGAACTGGGCCATGCAAAGTCCATGAACCTGCTGGGACGTTATTTGGAAGACGGCAAGGTGTGCATCGCCGATCCACTCGCGGCACAGCAGTGGTATCAACGCTCTGCCGAAGGCGGGGACTTTCGGGGGCAGTTCAGTTACGCGGCGGTGCTGGCCGATGAGGGGCGAGTCGATGAAGCGCTTGGCTGGTTGCGCAAGGCACTGGTCGGGGGGAGCGCGAACTTCTTGCGGGTGAGTTGTGAGTCATTACTAAGTTCAGATCATCCACAAATCCGCAGGATGGCTGATGCTTATCGGCTACGGCTATCGCAGTTGGTTGCGTTGTAATCGTTTATGCCATTGATTTATTCCACCCATATAACACTCACTCTGCTAACGCATTAAACTTTGTCAGGTAATGCTATCGCACCCTGCGACGTTTTGACTGAAAAACGTTACTTCACCAGGTTGGTTGATGGTGTTGATGGGGCTATTGCGTCAAATATAGGGGGTGGATATTGCAGTGTGGAGTGTGTGAGTCGTATTGAATTTTAATATTTAAAGGCTTGTGAGTAGTTGTCGTTGTGCTCTAAGTTTCGTTTGTCGATATCTGTAATTGGGTTGCATGAAGCGACTTATCAGTATTGATGGGAACTTAAATAATATTAACGTCTGGAATGACAAGGAGTCTCTAATGACGTTCAAGGTAGATGATAAGGTAATCGAGGCCGCTGCCAAAGCGCCAAAAATATTTGTGGACGCATCGCTTGGTGAGGGTGATGAATATAATCGGGATCCTGGCCTGCAAGTGACCAAGGCTCAGATTATTAGTCTGAGGAAGTACGAGACCCTGGGACTTTCTCTTCCCGTTCGTCTGCAAGACGTAGTTGCGTACTTGAACTACGGCGCCGGAGAAACAGGCGGCACGGGCCTTGGCGCTCAGGATTTTCTACGTACGTTCACCATGACATATGAACATGCCAGTCGCTGGTCGCCATTGCGCGAAAAAATAATGCTGACAGGCACCGATCTTAAAGTTTTCGCCGGTAGCATTATCAGAACGGGTAATGAAATTGTAGAGGTCTATGCACAACACAGAGCATCGAAGTATCTGGAAGAAAACAATATCAATACACCCGAGGAGTTTTTGAAACTCCCGTTCACGGATCTTCCCGATATTGAGTTGCACCCGGATGATGTAACGGATATCAGATCCTCCCTCAATGACTTGCTTGGAAAAGTTAAGTTTTGTCATGATAAGGCGGAGGTTGTAAGGTCAGAGCTGGATAGTTTTGGTTCTGATATGCGCAAGGTCGTATTGCCGGAAATAAAACTGCGATTGGAATTTGTTAAAAAGAATACCTATCAGAAAGATGTTCAGGACCTGCAAGATGAAATTGACCAGCATTCCCAACAAATCGATGAGCTCAGTAAACAGTACGATCAGTTGGTTCAGGAAGCGATCAAGGCTGCAGCGACTTTAAATGTTGGCGGGTTGATTCTCGGCATCTATCAAGGGGTCAAGGCTGAAAAGATTCGCCGCGAACGAAATCAACTGAAAGAAGCACAGCACGTCGCCAACCAAAAGATGGCTGGCAAAAACCAGACGCTGGCCGCCTTGAACAAAGTGCGTGATGATCTGCAGAACCTCACCGACGTCGCAATTGAAGCTGAAGTTGCCACTCAAAATCTCATGCTGGTATGGAATGCGCTGAGTTTATACATTACGGCGTCCTATGATGAGGTCGGCAAGCTGGATGAAGCGGCTTCTTTGAGACGGTTCAAAAATCAGATCATCAGTATCGTTGAACCGTGGGTGCAAATTCGGGGCAGTTCGGATCAATTGCTTCGAGTGTTCGCAGAGGCGGACGCAGAGTATGAAAATAATCGGTTGGTTTTCAAGAGTAAGATGGCCATGCATTCGTTATTTAATAGTTCGGAAAGCCCTGCTTTCAATATCGCAGACTTACGTAATCATAATGCCGCGTTACAAGCAGTAAATACCACCGCGCAAATGCTTGTGGAGCAATATAAATATTTGCCTGGCACCGTGGGGACTATGAATAATCTGGCGGTCGCTATCAATAAGACAACGTTTGATCTGCGTAACCAGGCCCAGACAAATATTATCGCTTTGGACCGTGCGAAGAGAGAACTGGAGATCCTACAGTCAGATCTTGGAAGTCCAGACGAGTTGGAGGAGATTCGTGAGGATATGGAGAAGCAACTCAATAGTGTGCGCAACACAATATCCACACAAGCGGTGGATCTAAAAAGTGTCCATAAAAGTATTAGCGCCCCCTATGACAGGGCTAATTCGGAAGCGTTGATTGTTGCGTTGCAGCAGGATCGGACACTTGCTGAAGAGCTGAAAAGCAAATCCGAAGAGAAACTGACTGAGCTGAACGAGCAGATAAAGTCCGTGTCCGAAGCAATTGATTTGATCGTGAAGGCCGGAGTTGAAAAAATCGGGGAAGAGGCTCAGTTGTCGCTGGATAATCTGAAAGCATTGGGTTTGGCGCCGCCGCAGGTTCAAATCGCATTGTTGGCCATTGATACGCTTAAAAAGTTGATCTCTGGTATTGGGGAGGCTGTTAACTATCTAAACATGCTGGCGGCGTATAACAGGCTCAGGCAGAAAGCTGTCGATCTGAAAGCGCAGGCGCAAATGCAAATCAACCATATCACCCAAATTGATGGGAAGATTGAATTGCTAAAGACTCTGGACGAGCTGGACGATGGGCGCTGGGGTTTCGTGAGTGAGTTTTCGAATCTGGTTGCCGACGTTGAAAAGTTCTCTAGCGAATTCAAACAAGATGAATCGCTGTCCGTTGAAGAACAAGCTGATTCTGCGATTTCCCGGATTTCAGAAGTTATCACGTACTTGAATTCCATTAAGCAGCTATAAAGAGCAGAGGGAGTGGGCGCATGCCTACTCCCTCTAAGAGGGAATATGAATATTCTTGCCTATGAATTCACCGCGGCTCAGCGGCGTGTGTTAGACCGTTACACCCGTTTTCTTGGTTACTTGCAGCCGACGTTCAATAATATACCGATTGTGTTCGAGCGCCGTAGAAACAGCGGCCATCAACTCGCGGTTTTATCCTCCGATTCACGCTTGAATAACGCCATGTTTAATGAGCGATATTTGCAAGAGTTCTGGAAGCGTACTGAAGAAACCACACGAGTATGCAACGGTTATGTTGAAGATCTCGCGATGTTTGTCTGTGAGTCTCTTGAGCTGACTAAGCTAACCTCCAGGAACGAACCTATGGGTCAGGTGGATTTTAACGCGTATACGTTATCCAGATCCTCGACATGGATGTTGTTTCCACCGAAGAATGTGCAGGATCTGGTTCACGAACTGTACCTTCGCTTTGATAATCTGAAATCTGCTGTGCGGCAACTGAAATTCACCAATACCGAGTTGTATCGGGAGTCGTTCGGGCTGAACTCGGTATTCACTGGGGCCATGAACCATAAATCCTGTAACTGCCATTCACAACCGGCTGTGGTGGAGGAGTTGTTTCGTGAGAATGGCACCACACCTGTGTGGGACATCGCTTACTCTTCCAGGGATGCGTTGGTGAGGGCGACCGAATATAAAGCCGATATTGCTGCGTTGTTTAACGGATTCGCTTCTGTGAATTCCCAGATGGGGTTATTTATCGAGGAAATACATCAGCGCATGAATAGCGTAATCAACGAACTGTTCAGTGCAAAGCGAGCCTCCAGACTCGGAGAGTTGAATTTCAAGTTGGAAGCGGCTATGGAGGGCGCACATGAGTGCATGGCGATGATGAACCACCTTGAGGGATGGTTACGCAAATAAAAAAAGGTCCATGTTTCCATGGACCTTTTACTTCATGAGATCGCTTACACGTAGAAGGATTTCAGCGGCGGAAAGCCATTGAACTCAACCGCGCTGTAACTGGTGGTATACGCACCGGTGGAAAGCCAGTACAAACGATCACCAATCGCCAGGTTCAGCGGCAAACCGTACTTGTAGTTTTCATACATGATGTCGGCGCTGTCGCAGGTCGGGCCGGCGATGACCACTTCTTCCATTTCGCCTTTCTTCTCGGTCCAGATCGGGAACTTGATGGCTTCGTCCATGGTTTCGATCAGGCCGGAGAATTTGCCCACATCCGTGTACACCCATCGCTCTACAGCGGTACGGGATTTACGCGCAACCAACACCACTTCGCTGACCAGGATGCCGGCGTTGGCGATCAACGAACGGCCTGGCTCGAGGATGATTTCCGGCAGCTCGTCGCCAAAGTCTTCCTTGAGGAAACGGATGATTTCTTCAGCGTAGGTTTCCAGGCTGTTGGTGCGGGTGATGTAGTTGGCCGGGAAGCCGCCGCCCATGTTGATCAGCTTGAGGTGGATGCCGTCTTCTTCTTTCAGACGCTCGAAGATCACTTTGACCTTGGCGATCGCCGCGTCCCAGACGCTGATGTCGCGCTGTTGCGAGCCGACGTGGAACGAGATGCCGTAAGGCACCAGGCCCAGGTCGCGAGCGAGGATCAGCAGGTCCATGGCCATGTCGGTCTGGCAGCCAAATTTACGCGACAAAGGCCAGTCAGCGGTGGTCGAGCCTTCGGTGAGGATGCGCACGTAGACTTTCGAACCCGGTGCTGCCTTGGCGATGTTGCGCAGGTCGGCTTCGGAGTCGGTGGCATACAGACGCACGCCCTTCTCGTAGAAGTAGCGAATGTCTTTGGATTTCTTGATGGTGTTGCCGTAGCTGATGCGATCCGGGCCGACGCCCTGGTTCATCACTTTGTCGAGCTCGTAGATCGACGCGATGTCGAAGTTCGAGCCTTTCTCTTTGAGCAGGTCGATGATTTCGACGGCCGGGTTGGCCTTGACCGCGTAGTAGACCTTGGCGAATTCGAAACCGGCGCGCAGGTCGTCATAGGCCTGGCTGATCATCGCGGTATCGATCACCACGAACGGGGTTTCTTGTTTGTCGGCGAAGGCCTTCATTTTGTTGAAGGTATCGCGCGCGAAATAGTCTTCGACGTTGATCGACATGCTGGGAACTCCTACTGGCAAACTAGATTAATCAATGGGTGCAAATGAACGTCCTCCGTATCCCCACTTTGGTTCGCCTACTTCCCAAGGCATGTCGCCGAAAGCAAAAAGGCCCCGGGAGGCGGTGCTTCCCTTGGCCTTGCTGTCTCGTCGTCAGTACTTGAGCCGGATGGATCGTTTCCAGCATGGACGTTCGGCGCGAACTTTAGGGCGTGAGGGGCTCGAGATCAACAAAAAATGTCGCGTTTTTGCACGCATCCGTCGTGCGGTCCCTGACAGCTACTGATGTAACCGACCTGCATGACAGTGTGATGTTCCCCGGATGAGGAATTCTGAAGGGATTTACACATAGCCTTTGTGGTGAGGGAGCAAGCTCCCTCGCCACAAAAGCACTGGAGTCTCAGAAAGAGATCAGGCCATTGCAACTTCGGCCGGCGAAACAATGCTGGTCTTGCCCCCACGGGACTTGCCGGAGCTCAGATACTCGGCAATCGATTCCTGCGTCACTTCCCCCAGGAACACCCGCTCGGCATCCATCACCGGCAGCCACGAGCGGTTGAACTCGTACATGCGCGACAGCAGGATACGCAAATGCTCGTCGAACGCCGCGGTGGCGTTGAACTCGCGCAGGTACTGTGCGCAAGTCCCTGTCTGACGGTGCAGGTCGCGACGTCGTACATAACCGAGCGCCTTGTTCTCACCGTCCGTGACCACCACATAACGACGGTCCAGTTCGTCCATCAACTCCAGGGCTTCAGCCACTGGAGTTCCCGGGCTCACCGACGGTGCGTTGTCCGCCGCGTCTTCGGCTTTCACCAGCAACAGTCGCTTGAGGGTGCTGTCCTGGCCGACGAAGTTGCTGACAAAGTCGTCCGCCGGGTGCGCCAGCAGCGTGTCCGGGTGATCGATCTGCAGCAGCTTGCCGGCGCGGAAGATTGCAATCTTGTCGCCCAGCTTGATCGCTTCGTCGATATCGTGGCTGACCATGATCACGGTCTTGTTCAGCGCGCGCTGCATCTCGAAGAACTCGTTCTGGATCATCTCGCGGTTGATCGGGTCGACCGCGCCGAACGGTTCGTCCATCAACAACAGCGGCGCATCCGCCGCCAGCGCACGAATCACGCCGATCCGCTGTTGCTGACCGCCGGACAATTCACGCGGGTAGCGATTCAGGTACTGCTTGGGTTCGAGCTTGATCATGCTCATCAACTCGCGGGCGCGGTCGTGGCATTTCTGTTTGTCCCAGCCCAGCAGGCGCGGAACGATGGTGATGTTTTCCTCGATGGTCATGTTCGGGAACAGGCCGATCTGCTGGATCACATAACCGATGTTGCGACGCAGGGTTACGGCGTCGAGGTCGGTGGTGTCTTCGCCGTTGATCAGGATCTTGCCCGAGGTCGGCTTGATCAGGCGGTTGATCATTTTCAGCGTGGTGCTTTTGCCGCAGCCCGATGGCCCGAGGAATACGCAGATTTCGCCTTCATTGACGGTCAGGCTTACCGAGTCCACGGCTTTCACATCTTTGCCGTTGCTTTGGAAGGTCTTGCTGAGGTTTTGAAGTTCGATCATTTGAGCAGTCCTTTTGGAGTCAGCGTGCGTTGCAGCCATTGCAGAAGCAGGTCGGCGAAGATGGCCAGGAGACTGACCAGCACGGCGCCGACGATCAGCATCGACATATCGCTGCGGCTGATTGAAGCGAGAATAAGTACACCGAGGCCACCGGCACCGATGGTCGCGGCGATGGTCATGACACCGATGTTCATGACCACGGCGGTGCGGACACCGGCGAGAATCACCGGCACGGCGATTGGCAGCTCGACCATGCGCAGGCGCTGGCCGAAGGTCATGCCGATGCCGCGCGCGGCTTCGCGAATACCCGGTTCGACGCCGGTCAACGCCAGGTAGGTGTTACGCATGATCGGCAGCAGCGAGTACAGAAACACAGCGGTAATCGCCGGCATCGGCCCCAGGCCCTGGCCAAACTTGGAGTAGAACGGCAGCAACAGACCGAACAGTGCAATCGACGGAACCGTCAGCAGCACCGTGGCGCTGGCTTGCAACGGGCCGGCGAGGGTCGGGAAGCGTGTCATCAGCACGCCCAACGGCACGCCAACGAGGATCGCCAATGTCACGGCGATGCCGACCAGAGTGATGTGCTGCCAGGTCAGGTGCAGCACCAGCGGCCAGTCGAGATGGGAAAAGGCGTTCAGAAATTCCATGTCTTCTCCTCCTCAGTTCAGGGGATGCTGGCGCAGGAAATCTGCGGCAACGGATGAAGGGCTTTCGTGATCGACATCGACCCGCGCATTGAGCTGGCGCATGGTGGCATCGTCGAACAGTTCAGCCAGCGGCTTTATTTCTTCCGCCAGTTTTGGATGGGCGTCGAGGTAGTCCTGACGCACCACAGGCGCGGCGGTGTAGTCGGGGAAGTAGTGCTTGTCGTCTTCCAGCAGTTTGAGCTTGAAGGCATTCAAACGACCGTCGGTGGTGTAGACCAGACCGGCAAACACCTGGCCATTGCGCAGGGCGGTATAGACTAGCCCGGCGTCCATCTGCCGGATGTTCTTACGGGTCAGGTTCATGCCGTAGAGGTCGACCATGCCGTCCAGACCGTCGGAACGGTTGGCGAACTCGGTGTCCAGTGCGACGAGGTGATTGGTCTTCGCTTCAGCCTGCAGCACCGTGTTCAGCTCGCTGATGGTGTTGATCTGCGGGTAAGCCTTCGCGGTGCTTTCCGGCAAGGCCAGGGCGTAGGTGTTGCTGAACTTCGACGGGGTCAGCCAGATCAGGCCTTTTTTCGCGTCGAGTTCTTTCACCTTGGCGTAGGACTGAGCGCTGTCGAGTTTCTCGGTAATGTGGTTGTAAGCCACCAGCGAGACGCCGGTGTATTCCCACATCAAATCCAGCTGGCCACTTTCGTGGGCGCTGCGGGCCAGGTTGCTGCCCAGTCCGCCGGTCACCTGGGTGTCGTAACCCTTGGTGCGCAGGTATTGGGAAGTGATTTCCGCCAGCAGGGTTTGTTCGGTGAACACCCGGGCGCCGATGCGGATCACCGGTTTTTCAGCGGCTTGGGCCAATCCTGCGAACAGCAGGGCGCAGCCTATTAATAAGCTAAGTTTTTTCATAAATATTCCTTTGCCGAGGCTTAAGACGGGCGCAAGCCGCGTTCGAGCCAGAGGCGGCTGGCGAGTGTCACCAGACCGTCGAGCAGCAAGGCCAGCAGGGCGGTGCAGGCCGCGCCGAGCAGCAGTTGCGGCTGATTGTTCAGGGCGATGCCAGGGAAAATCAGGCTGCCCAGGCTGTTGGCGCCGATCAGGAACGCCAGCGGTGCCGTCCCGACGTTGATCGCCAGGGCCACGCGCACGCCACCGATGATGATCGGTACAGCGTTCGGCAGCTCGACTCGCCACAGCACCTGAGTCGGTGTCATGCCAATGCCGACGGCCGCTTCCTTGAGCGATCCCTGAACGTTTTTCAGGCCTTCATAGGTGTTGCGCACGATCGGCAACAGCGAGGCGAGGAACAGGGCGAAGATCGCGGGGCCGCTGCCGATGCCGAGGATCCCCAGGGCGATGGCCAGTACGGCAAGAGGCGGCACAGTGTTGCCGATGTTGAAGATCTGCATGAAGCGTTCAGCGCGGCCCACCATGGTCGGGCGGCTGAGGAAAATACCGGCGGGGATGCCCACAACAAGGGCGGCCAGCATGGAAGCGAGGACGAGAATCAGGTGAGCTTGCAGGTAAAACAACAAATCGTCGCGGTAATGTTCGATCGTGTTGATGCCAATCCAGTGGACCAGCAGGGCCAGGAGAGCGACGACAACCGCACCTCCTATCAGCCCCTTGCCATAGCGAATAGCCACAGGCGGACTCCTTTTTTCTTTGTCGGCGAACGCAGTCCCGAGTGGCAACGCCATTCCTGGCTGCCGGGATTATCAACGTTCGCGAGAAGCAGCTCTTCATGCTGATGCAACCGCATGAGATCGAGCCATAAGCGCAGCCTCGTCAGGCTAACTTGCAGGTTTTTCAAACCCTGCTACGAGAGCTGTAACAGGGGAGTGGACGCCTCCACCTTTTAAAAGGTTCCATATTTAGCAGCAATTAGCTACCACGCATCTCATCTTGCCTTTTGTAGCAGCTGTCGAGCCTGCGAGGCTGCGTCCGGCGGCGAAGCCGTCGTAGAGTCGATACTCGCGGTCGGTCTGATACACCGCAGCGTCAGGTTTTACGACGGCTTCGCCGCCGGACGCAGCCTCGCAGGCTCGGCAGCTGCGACAGGGCGAACGGTGGTCCGTAAGACTCGGTTTGCGCTATACTCGCCGCCCTTTTTTGAATCACCTGCCAGGCGATTTCCCATGACCAAACAGGCCGCCGAAGTCGCGAAACGCCGCACTTTCGCCATTATTTCCCACCCCGATGCCGGTAAAACCACCATCACCGAGAAGCTCTTGCTGATGGGCAAGGCGATTGCGATTGCGGGCACGGTGAAATCCCGCAAGTCCGACCGCCATGCCACCTCCGACTGGATGGAAATGGAAAAGCAGCGTGGTATCTCGATTACCACGTCGGTCATGCAGTTCCCGTATCGCGATCACATGATCAACCTGCTCGACACCCCGGGCCACGAAGACTTCTCCGAAGATACCTACCGTACCCTGACGGCAGTGGACTCGGCATTGATGGTCCTCGACGGCGGTAAGGGTGTAGAGCCACGGACCATCGCGCTGATGGACGTCTGCCGTCTGCGTGATACGCCGATCGTCAGCTTCATCAACAAACTCGACCGCGACATCCGCGACCCGATCGAACTGCTCGACGAAATCGAAGCCGTCCTGAAAATCAAGGCAGCGCCGATCACCTGGCCGATCGGCTGCTACCGCGATTTCAAAGGCGTTTATCACCTCGCCGACGACTACATCATCGTGTACACCGCGGGCCACGGCCACGAGCGCACCGATGTCAAAATCATCGAGAAGCTCGATTCCGATGAAGCTCGCGCGCACTTGGGCGACGAGTACGATCGCTTCGTCGATCAGCTGGAACTGGTGCAGGGCGCCTGTCACGAATTCAATCAACAGGAATTCCTCGACGGCCAACTGACCCCGGTGTTCTTCGGTACTGCATTGGGCAACTTTGGTGTCGATCACGTGCTCGACGCCGTGGTCAACTGGGCGCCGAAACCGCTGGCCCGTGTCGCCAACGAGCGCACCGTTGAGCCGGTCGAAGAAAAGTTTGCAGGCTTCGTGTTCAAGATCCAGGCGAACATGGACCCGAAACACCGCGACCGCATCGCCTTCATGCGTATCTGCTCCGGCAAATACGAAAAAGGCATGAAGATGCGCCATGTGCGCACCGGCAAGGACGTACGGATCGGCGATGCCCTGACGTTTTTCTCCTCCGAGCGTGAGCAACTGGAAGAAGCGTTTGCCGGCGACATCATCGGCCTGCACAACCACGGCACCATCCAGATCGGCGACACGTTCACCGAAGGCGAAGTCCTGGGCTTCACCGGTATTCCGCACTTCGCCCCGGAACTGTTCCGCCGCGTGCGTCTGCGTGATCCGCTGAAATCCAAGCAACTGCGCCAAGGCTTGCAGCAGTTGGCGGAAGAGGGCGCGACCCAGGTGTTCTTCCCTGAGCGCAGCAACGACATCATCCTCGGCGCCGTTGGTGTGCTGCAGTTCGATGTGGTCGCCAGCCGCTTGAAAGAGGAATACAAGGTCGAGTGCTCCTACGAGCCGATCACCGTGTATTCCGCGCGCTGGATCGATTGCGACGATAAGAAGAAGCTCGAGGAGTTTCGGGTCAAGGCCGTGGAAAACCTGGCGGTCGACGGCGGTGGTCACCTGACCTACCTGGCCCCGACACGGGTCAACCTGGCGCTGATGGAAGAACGCTGGCCGGACGTGAAATTCCGTGCGACGCGTGAGCATCACTAAGCGTTGAGTTGCAAAATCAAAAGCCCCGGTCGCGAAAGCACCGGGGCTTTTTCATGCCCGACCCAACTCCCTGTGGGAGCCAGCCTGCTGGCGATAGCGGAGTGACATTCAACACATTCATTGAATGAAAGACTGCCATCGCCAGCAGGCTGGCTCCCACAGGGATCAGTGTTGTTGATGGGTTTGGTTATATACATTATTCCAAACCAGTCTCCCCACTCATGGCATTTCCCGCGCATCGTCAGGGTCCTATCTGGAGAACCCGCCCCATCGGAACCGGTTGTCTATCAGTGCCGTCGGGCTTTCACGTTTCACCTGCAAAAGGATGGAATCGGCCATGAGTATTTTTCAACGCATTGTGTTGTTGCTGAAGGTTTTCGTAATGCTGTCCGTAGGCCTGTCGTCGGCAGCGTGGGCTGAGTGTCCGGATCATGATGAACAAGCGTCGAGCGGGCAGGTGACGCACACCGGGCTGATGATCGCCGCGTCCGAGTCGGAGCCAGGCGACCAGGGGCAGGGCGGCAGCGCGGACGATGACGACTCGACCACCGAGGATCCGGATGCCGATACCGATGAAGATGAAGGGGCTTAAGGAACAGGCAAAAGAAAACCCCTTCTCCCCCGGACTGATGCGCAGCCGGGGCAGAAGAGGTTATTGAACAGCTCAGATATCCCTATGGGAGCGGCGGTGCGACGATTCGACTTGCTCGCGAAAGCGGTGTGTCATTCACATAAATGGTGACTGACACACCCTCTTCGCGAGCAAGCCCGCTCCCACATTTTTACGCGGCGCCGTCGAGGAACTGCTCGGCGTAGTGGCACGCCACTTGGCGGCTGTCGAGCAGGCGCAGGGCCGGCTCTTCAGTGCTGCAACGCTCGGTCGCGTACGGGCAGCGCTTGTGGAAAGCGCATCCCGACGGCGGGTTCAACGGATTGGGCAACTCGCCGACGATCTTGATTTTCGGCTTGTTCGGGTCCGGGTGAATGGTCGGGGTAGCCGACAGCAGCGCCTGGGTGTAGGGGTGCAAAGGACGTTCGTAGATGTCGTTCTTCGGGCCCATTTCCACCGGGCGGCCGAGGTACATCACCATCACGTCATCGGCAACGTGTTGCACCACGGCCAGGTTATGCGAGATGAACACGTAGGCGGTGTTGAACTCTTGCTGCAAATCCATGAACAGGTTCAGCACCTGGGCTTGAATCGACACGTCCAGCGCCGAAGTCGGTTCGTCCGCGACCAGGACTTTCGGTTGCAGCATCATCGCGCGGGCGAGGGCGATCCGCTGGCGCTGACCGCCGGAGAACATGTGCGGATAACGCTGATAGTGCTCAGGACGCAAGCCTACCTGTTTCATCATTGCCTGAACTTTCTCGCGACGTTCGGCCGCGCTCAGGCTGGTGTTGATCAGCAATGGCTCGGCCAGTTGATCACCGACTTTCTGCCGTGGGTTCAACGACGCGTACGGGCTCTGGAACACCATCTGCACGTCTTTGCGCAGTTGCTTGCGCTGAGCCTTGTCCGCTCCGGCGACTTCTTGCCCGGCGATTTTCAAGGAACCGGAGGATGGATCTTCGATCAGCGTCAGGGCACGGGCCAGAGTGGATTTTCCGCAGCCCGATTCGCCTACGACGGCGAGGGTCTTGCCGGCTTCCAGTTCGAATGACACACCGTTGAGGGCGCGCACGGTCGCATGACCCTTGAACAGGCCGCGGGACACTTCGTAGTGACGGGTCAGGTCGCGGGCGGTAAGTACGACGGCCATTACGCCACCTCCTGATTCAGCGGGTAGAAGCAGCGGGCAAGGCTGTTGCTTTTCGGATCGAGGGCCGGACGCTGGGCACGGCAATTCTCTTGCACATACGGGCAGCGCGGCGACAGCAGGCAACCCTGCGGGCGGTCGTAACGACCGGGAACGATGCCCGGCAGCGTGGCCAGGCGTGTGGCGCCCAGGCTGTGTTCCGGAATCGCCTTGAGCAGCGCTTCGCTGTAAGGGTGTGCCGGAATGTCGAACAGCTGTGGCACTTGACCCACTTCTACCGCTTGGCCGGCGTACATCACGCACACGCGCTGAGCGGTTTCGGCCACGACTGCGAGGTCGTGAGTGATCAGCACCAGGCCCATGTTCTGCTCTTTCTGCAACGCCAGCAGCAGGTCCATGATCTGCGCCTGAATCGTTACGTCCAGTGCGGTGGTCGGCTCGTCGGCGATCAGCAGTTTCGGTTCGCCGGCAATCGCCATGGCGATTGCAACACGCTGGCTCATACCGCCAGAGAGTTGATGCGGGTAAGCGTCCATACGACTGGCGGCGCCCGGGATTTCAACTTTTTCCAGCAGTTCGATGGCGCGTGCGCGGGCTTGCTTGCCGGACATTTTCAGGTGCAAGCGCAGCACTTCTTCGATCTGGAAGCCAACGGTGTAGCTCGGGTTCAGCGCGGTCATCGGGTCCTGGAAGACCATGGCCAGGTCTTTGCCGACGATTTGCCGACGTTGACGGTTGCTGAGCTTGAGCATGTTCTTGCCGTCGAAATTCAGCGCGTCGGCGGTGACGATCCCTGGATGCTCGATCAGGCCCATCAGCGCCATCATGGTCACGGATTTACCGGAACCCGACTCGCCAACGATGGCCAGCACTTCGCCCTTGTCCACGGTAATGTCGAGACCGTCGACCACCGGAACGGCGTTCTTGTCGCCGAAGCGAACGTTGAGATTCTTGATTTCTAACAGTGACATTTGAATCTCCTCAGGCGGCGTTCTTGAGTTTCGGGTCCAGCGCATCGCGCAGGCCGTCGCCCATCAAGTTGATTGCCAGCACGCTGAGCAAAATGGTCAAACCAGGCAGACTGACGACCCACCAGGCGCGTTCGATGTAGTCGCGAGCCGAAGCCAGCATGGTGCCCCACTCAGGGGTTGGCGGTTGTACGCCAAGGCCGAGGAAGCCCAGTGCCGCGGCATCGAGGATCGCCGAGGAGAAGCTCAGGGTGGCCTGAACGATCAGCGGCGCCATGCAGTTGGGCAGCACGGTGACGAACATCAGGCGTGGCAGACCGGCACCAGCCAGGCGCGCGGCGGTCACGTAGTCGCGGTTCAATTCGCCCATTACCGCGGCGCGGGTCAGACGAACATAGGACGGCAACGAAACCACGGCGATGGCAATGATGGTGTTGATCAGGCCAGGGCCGAGGATGGCGACAATCGCCACGGCCAGCAGCAGCGACGGCAGGGCCAGCATGATGTCCATCAGACGCATGATGGTCGGGCCGAGCAGTTTCGGGAAGAAGCCGGCGAACAGACCCAAAAGGATGCCCGGAATCAGCGACATCACCACCGACGACAAGCCGATCAGCAGGGACAGGCGCGAACCGTTGATCAGTCGCGACAGCAGGTCGCGACCCAGTTCATCGGTGCCGAGCAGGAACTGGATCTGCCCGCCTTCCAGCCAGGACGGCGGGGTCAGCAGGAAGTCACGGTATTGTTCGCTCGGGTTATGCGGGGCAACCCACGGCGCGAAAATTGCGCAGAAAATCACCAGCAGCATGAACATCAGGCCGGCAACGGCGCCTTTGTTCTTGGAAAACGCTTGCCAGAATTCTTTGTAAGGGGACGGGTACAGCAGGCTTTGATCGACTGTTACCGCTTGATTTGTAGTTGAAGCTGGAGTGGTCATGGTCATGATGATCTCAGCGCTGGTGACGAATGCGTGGGTTGGCAAAGCCGTAGAGGATGTCCACCACGAAGTTGACCAGAATCACCAGGCAGGCGATTAACAGGATGCCGTTCTGCACCACGGGATAGTCCCGTGCGCCAATGGCTTCGATCAGCCATTTGCCGATGCCGGGCCAGGAGAAGATGGTTTCGGTCAGGACCGCACCGGCCAGCAATGTGCCGACTTGCAGGCCAACCACAGTCAGTACCGGAATCAGCGCGTTGCGCAAACCGTGCACGAACACCACGCGCGACGGCGACAGGCCTTTGGCGCGGGCGGTACGGATGTAGTCTTCGCGCAGCACTTCGAGCATCGAAGAACGGGTCATCCGCGCAATAACGGCCAGCGGGATGGTGCCGAGCACGATGGCCGGCAGGATCAGGTGATGCAGGGCATCGAAGAACGCACCGACGTCATCGGCCAGCAGCGTGTCGATGAGCATGAAGCCGGTCCGCGGCTCGATGTCGTAAAGCAGGTCGATCCGCCCGGACACCGGGGTCCAGCCCAGGGATACCGAGAAGAACATGATCAGGATCAGGCCCCACCAGAAGATCGGCATCGAATATCCCGCCAGGGAGATGCCCATCACCCCGTGGTCGAACAAGGATCCTCGCTTGAGTGCCGCGATCACCCCGGCCAACAGGCCCAGGATGCCGGCGAACAACAGGGCGGCCATGGACAGTTCCAGGGTCGCCGGGAAGAGGGAGGTGAACTCGGTCCATACGCTTTCACGGGTACGCAGGGATTCACCAAGGTCGCCGTGGGCCAACTTGCCGATGTAATCCAGGTATTGGGCATACAGGGGTTTGTTCAGACCTAGGCGTTCCATTGCCTGAGCGTGCATTTCGGGGTCGACCCGACGTTCGCCCATCATTACTTCCACGGGGTCGCCCGGAATCATGCGAATCAACGCGAAAGTCAGCAAGGTGATGCCGAAGAATGTGGGGATCAATAACCCCAATCGGCGGGCAATAAAACTAAACATCTTGTGGTGTACCTCATCAGCCGGTTAGGCGTGCCCGGCATTCCTGGGTCAGGAATGCCGGTAGTTTCTTATCTACTTCACCTGGGTGGTGGCGAAGTTATTAGTGGTGAGGGGGCTAATGTGGTAGCCCTCTACGTTGTTGCGCATTGCGGTGAACATTCTAGTGTGCGCCATGCTGATCCATGGCTGGTCTTGGTTAAAAATAACCTGAGCCTGTTCGTACAGCGCTGCCCGCTCGGCCGGATCGGTTTTTTCCCGAGCCTGGTCGATCAGCGTCTGGAACTTGTCATTGCACCAGCGCGCATAGTTTTCGCCGTTCTTCGCGGCTTCGCAACTGAGCATAGGCGTCAGGAAGTTATCCGGGTCGCCGTTATCGCCCGCCCATCCGGCGGAAACCATATCGTGCTCGCCGTTTTTCGCGCGTTTGAGCATTTCGCCCCATTCCATTACGCGGATGTCGATCTTGATCCCGACCTTGGCCAGATCCGCCTGCATCATCTGTGCGCCGAGCATCGGGTTCGGGTTGGTCGGACCGCCACCGTTGCGAGTGAACAGGGTGAAAGTGGTGCCTTCCGGTACGCCGGCTTCCTTGAGCAAGGCGCGGGCTTTGTCCAGGTCACGAGGCGGGTTCTTCAGGTCGTGGTTGTAGCCCAGCAGCGTGTCCGGGAACGGGTTGACCGCCACCGTCGCATTGCCTTTGCCGAACAGCGCATTGACATAAGCGGCCTTGTCGAAGGCGATGTCGATGGCTTTACGCACACGCACATCACTCATGTATTTGTGCGTAGTGTTCATGGCGATGTACGAAACGGTCATCGCGTTCAGCTCATCGACCTTCAGCTTGTCGTCTTTCTTGATGCTCGGAATGTCATCCGGTTTCGGGTAGAGCGCGATCTGGCATTCGTTGGCTTTGAGCTTCTGCAGGCGCACGTTGTTGTCGGTGGCGATGGCCAGGATCAACGCGTCAGCCGGCGCCTTGCCGCGGAAGTAGTCCGGGTTGGCCTTGAAACGGACCTGGGCATCCTTGTTGTAACGCTGGAAGATGAACGGGCCGGTACCGACTGGCTTGTTGTTCAGATCGCCGGTCTTGTTGGCCTTGAGCAGCTGATCGGCATACTCGGCGGAGTAGATCGAGGAGAAGGCCATGGCGATGTCGGCCAGGAACGGCGCTTCGCGGCGGGTCAGGGTGAATTTGACGGTGTTGTCGTCAACTTTCTCGACGCTTTTCAGCAGTTCCTTGAAACCCATGCTTTCAAAGTACGGGAAGCCCACGCTCGACAGTTTGTGCCATGGGTGGTTCGGGTCCAGCTGACGCTGGAAACTCCAGACCACGTCGTCGGCGTTCATGTCGCGCGTCGGTTTGAAGTATTCGGTGGTGTGGAACTTGACGCCTTTGCGCAGGTGGAACGTGTAGGTCAGACCGTCTTCGCTGATGTCCCAGGAGTCGGCCAGTGCCGGAATCACTTCAGTGGTGCCGGGCTTGAAGTCCGCCAGACGATTGAAGATGGTTTCGGCCACCGCATCGGCTGTGACTGCAGTCGTGTACTGGACCATATCGAAGCCTTCCGGACTGGCTTCGGTGCAGACCACCAAGGGTTTGGCCGAGACGCCAACAGCGACACTGAGCAACGCGGCTGCAATGGCCGCACGTAGGGGAAGCATTTTCATCAAGAACCCTCTGCAATCGGTTAAAGGACAAAAGCCGAACGGCCGATTCGTCACTGAATCAGCCGTTCGGCAGGTGTGTTACAGAATGTTGAACGGGATGGTGGTCACGAGACGGAACTCGTTGAGGCTGCCATCCGCCTGGTTATCGCTGGCGCGGTGAGCGGTGTAGGTCGCGCGGATAGCGGTGGCCTTGAGCGGGCCACTTTGTACGGCGTACGAAGTACCGATGCCGTACTCATAGTGGTTTTCGCCGTCCATCGCCTGCACGCCGTCGTAACCGCCGCCGGCATAGTGAGTACCGTCGATGCCCCAGCCACGAGCTTGGTAGATGTTGAACTTCAGACCTGGAATGCCGTATTCAGCCATGTTCAGACCGTAGGCGATCTGGAACGATTTTTCGTTCGGGCCGTTGAAGTCCGACAGCAGGGAGTTGGCCAGGTAGATGCCGTTGGTTTCGTGCAGGTAGTCGAAGTACTCGTTACCGTTCACTTCCTGGTAGGAGAAGGTCAGGCTGTGGGCCTGGTGAGTCAGGCCCAACGACAGGGAGTAGGTGTCGTTGTCGATTTCGCCCAGCAGCTTTTTGCCTTCGTCGACGGTTTTGTAGTAGTTCAGGCCGGTGGTCAGGCTCAGGACCGAGCTGTCACCCAGAACGTGGGTGGCGCCGAAGTAGTACTGGTTCCACAGGTCTTCGGCCTGGGTGCCCCACAGGCTGGTGGTCAGGCTGGCGAACGGCGTGTAAGTGATACCGGCGGTATTGACGTGATCGGCTTCAGCGGTACCGTCGCCGTATTCGGAACGGAACTTGCGCTGGCTCTGTTCGGTACGCGGTGAGTTACGGTCAAAGGTGGCGATGTCGAAAGTCAGGTTTTCCAACTCTTCGCTGTGCAGACTGACACCCTCGAAGCTCGAAGGCAGTGGACGGTTACCGATGACATCCACTTGCGGGCTGCTGAAGTTCTGGCGACCGGCAGTCAGTGTGGTGTTGGAGAAACGTGCCTTGACGTTGGCCAGGCCCAGTTTGCTCCACTGATCAACAGCGTCACCGCCACTTTCGGTCAGCGTACGGTTGTTGCCACGGCCGCCCCGACCTGGCTCGGGAGCACCACCGTTACCGGATGCGAGGTCTTTGCGATCGCGGTCCAGAGCAATGGCATTGTATGCCGCCACTTCGGTGCTGAAACCGACAGTGCCCTCGGTGAAGCCCGAGTTGTACTTGATGATCGTGCCTTGAACCCAGTTGATGCGACGGTCAGTCGTACGAGTCTCACCATTTTTACGATAGTTGAGCGTCGCGCCCCGCTTGAACGACTCATTCGCATACCAGTTACGCGTGGAACCGGTGATCGATTGGCCTTCAACAAAGCCGGTGGCTTCGCTTTGGGCGCTTTTCTCTTTCACGGTAACCGGGGTGAAAGCCTGGCTTTGGGTTTCTGCGTATGCCGTGGCGGTTACGCTGCTGATGGCCAGGGCCAATAACGCGGTGCTGCTCAGTTTCATGGGTGAAGCTCCTTACTTTCTTTTTTTAATGCCGGTCTTTTTTGGTGATCCGGCTATTTGGTTTAGAACTCATACAAGGCTTCGCAAACGTTTGCTGTAGGCCTTATCGGCGAATTAAGGCAATACGCTTGCGTGAGGGCGCAATGCGCCCCCAGCGTTCTGGCTAATCGGTTATTGGTCGATACTGACGCCCGAGAACACGTTGCGACCGAATGGACTCACCTTGAATCCTTCGATTTTGGCGCTCAACGGCTGGTTAACCGTCGAATGGGCGATAGGCGTGATCGGCACTTGTTGCTTGAGGTAGTGCTGCGCCTGTTTGTAGAGCACGGTGCGCTGGTCGCGGTCGGTGACGACCTTGGCCTGCTTGATGAACTTGTCGTAAGCCGGATCGCACCACATGGAGTAGTTGTTGCCACCAATGGCGTCGCAGCTGTAAAGCGTGCCGAGCCAGTTGTCCGGATCCCCATTGTCCCCGGTCCAGCCAATCAGGCTGACGTCGTGCTCGCCATTCTTGGTGCGCTTGATGTACTCGCCCCATTCATAACTGACGATCTTCACTTTGAGGCCGATTTTTGCCCAGTCAGCCTGGAGCATCTCGGCCATCAACTTGGCGTTCGGGTTGTAAGGGCGCTGCACGGGCATCGCCCACAAGGTGATTTCGGTGCCTTCTTTCACGCCGGCAGCCTTGAGCAATTCCTTGGCTTTTTCCGGGTTGTAGGCGACGTCTTTGATGGTGTCGTCGTAAGACCACTGGGTCGGCGGCATGGCGTTGACCGCCAGCTGACCGGCGCCTTGGTAAACGGCGTTGAGAATGCCTTGCTTGTTCACCGCCATGTCCAGAGCCTGACGCACTTCGAGCTGGTCGAACGGTTTGTGCCGAACGTTGTAGGCGATGTAGCCAAGGTTGAAACCCGGTTTCTCAATGAGCTTGAGTGCCGGATCGTTCTTCAACGCGGGTACGTCGGCGGGGCGCGGGCTCAAGGTGATCTGGCACTCATTGGCCTTGAGTTTCTGAACGCGCACCGAAGCGTCGGTGTTGATCGAGAAGATCAGGTTGTCGAGCTTGACCCGGCTCGGGTCCCAGTACTGCTTGTTGCCGGTGTAACGGATGTTGGAGTCTTTCTGATAGCTCTTGAACGCGAACGGGCCAGTGCCGATCGGCTTCTGGTTGATGTCGCTCGGCTTGCCTTCTGCCAGCAACTTGTCGGCGTATTCGGCGGACAGGATGGCGGCGAAGCTCATGGCGATGTTCTGGATGAACGCGGCGTCGACGCTGTTGAGCGTCATGACCACGGTCAGCGGCCCGGTCTTTTCTACCTTGGCGATGTTCTTGTTCAGGCTCATCCCGTTGAAATACGGGAACTCGGTCGGATAAGCCTTACGGAAAGGTTGCTGCGGATCGAGCATGCGATTGAACGTGAACAGCACGTCATCGGCGTTGAAATCACGGGTCGGCGTGAAGTATTTGGTCGTGTGAAATTTCACCCCTTCGCGCAGGTGAAAGGTGTACTTGAGGCCGTCCTCGGAAATATCCCAGCTTGTTGCCAGGCCCGGTACGACGTTGGTCGCGCCTTTTTCAAACTCTGCCAATCGGTTGTACAACGGCTCGGCGGCATCGTTGTCGGTCGATGTCGTGTACTGCGCAGTGTCGAAGCCAGCGGGGCTGCCCTCGGAGCAGAACACCAGGCTGTTGTTGGCGGCCTGGCTGATGGAAGTGGCGGCCAACAGGCCGGTGCCCAGCAATGCGGATAAAACCAAGGTATGGCGCATGACGCTCCCTTTTCTTGTTCTCTAAGTGTGTTCAATGAGCCGCCGTCCCGTCCGCGGACGTGGAGGCATCACTGAGTTCAAACCATGACGTGCAGCAAAACCGAGAGCCCACGCATGCACTGGTCAGATCCCGACGGTATGAGCCGTGGGTCTGGCAGTAAATGCGTAGAGTCCGAAAGACTTGTGGGAAAAGGCAACGCATCCGACGCCCCGGCGGTCATCCGCGACGGAATTGGATGTAGGCGGTTTCCTACTTTCTCGGCAGATAAAGCAACGGCGACGTTAAACACGTCGCCGTTGCAAAACCTTATTTGCTGACGCTGACGCCGTAGAAGGAGTTCAAGCCAAACGGGCTGATCTTGAAGTCCTGCACGTTGTCGCGCATGGGTTGGAACACCGTCGAGTGAGCGATAGGTGTCATTGGAACAGCGTCTTTGAGGACGTGTTGCGCCTGTTGGTACAGTTCGGTGCGCTTGCCCTGGTCGGTTGTGCGCTTGGCTTCTTTGACGAGACCGTCGAACTTCTTGTCGCACCACTTGGAGAAGTTGTTGCCGCTCAGCGAGTCGCAGCCGAACAGGACGTTGAGCCAGTTGTCCGGATCACCATTGTCACCGCTCCAGCCAATGATCATCGCCTGGTTTTCACCACCCTTGGAGCGCTTGATGTACTCGCCCCATTCGTAGCTGGTGATCTTGACGTTCAGGCCGATCTTCTTCCAGTCGGACTGCAGCATCTCAGCCATCAGTTTGGCGTTCGGGTTGTACGGACGCTGTACCGGCATCGCCCACAGGACGATCTCGGTACCTTCCTTGACGCCGGCTTCCTTGAGCAGCTCCTTGGCTTTCTCAGGGTTGAACGGCGCATCCTTGATCGTGGTGTCGTAAGACCACTGGGTTGGCGGCATTGCGTTGACGGCCAGTTGGCCAGCGCCCTGGTACACCGACTTGATGATCTCTGGCTTGTTGACGGCCATGTCCAGTGCTTGACGGACTTTAAGGTTGGCCAGCGGGTTTGGCTCGTTGCTGCCCTTGACCTTGTCCATCACGTTGTAGGCGATGTAGCCCAGGTTGAAACCAGCCTGATCAGGCATCTTCAGGGTTTTGTCGGCCTTGAGCGCTGCCAGGTCGGCCGGGCGCGGGAACAGAGTGACTTGGCACTCGTTCTTTTTCAGCTTCTGAATACGCACCGACGGGTCGGTGGTGATTGCGAAGATCAGGTTGTCGATCTTGACATCTTCAGGCTTCCAGTAGTCCTTGTTCCCGGTGTAGCGGATGTTGGAATCTTTCTGGTAGCTCTTGAACACGAACGGGCCAGTGCCGACCGGCTTCTGGTTGATGTCGGCGGCTTTGCCTTCTTTCAGCAGCTGGGCCGCGTACTCGGCGGACTGCACCGACGCGAAGCTCATGGCCATGTTCTGGATGAACGCGGCATCAACTTCTTTGAGGGTGAACTTGACGGTGTGGTCGTCGACTTTATCGATCTTGGTGATGTTGGTGTCCATCGCCATGTCGGTGAAGTACGGGAATTCGGTCGGGTACGCCTTACGGAACGGATCATCCTTGTTAATCATGCGATTAAAGGTGAACAGCACGTCGTCGGCGTTGAACTCACGAGTCGGCTTGAAGTACGGCGTGGTGTGGAATTTGACGCCTTCACGCAGGTGGAAGGTGTAAGTCAGGCCATCATCGGAGATGTCCCACTTGGTCGCCAGACCAGGAATCACGGCGGTGCCGCCGCGCTCGAACTGGGTCAGGCGGTTGAACATGGTTTCTGCAGAGGCGTCGAAGTCGGTTCCGGTGGTGTACTGACCAGGATCGAAACCGGCCGGGCTCCCTTCGGAGCAAAACACCAGGTTAGTCGCCGCTTGGGCGAAAGGTGCGGAGGCTAACAAGCCTGCGCCGACTAAAAACGGAATGACCGCGTGTTTAAGCATGTTGGCCTCATGATTTGTTGTCATTTTTGGAATTAGAGGACGACCTCGTGAGTCGTGCCTGCGGATACTTATGCAGGGGCCATACCCATTGCAAGATCCTGAGCGACCACAAGCGTTAAACGGTGGCACGAACGTACCTTAATGTCGCATATGTATAAATTCATGCGCATTTGACCGTTTGCGTAGGGTTTTTTCGGTGCATAGGGCGCACCTGCGCGGGGCGATTTGGACGTCATGCGCACCCGATTGGAGCGCGGTGTTACTTATTTATACCCCTCATTGAGGGGCGTGCGGGCGTGAATGAGATTGAGTTCCGCTTTGGTGGGTAGGTGATTGTTGTTTAAAGGGTTGTTGTGTCTGTGGAGGCAGATTGTTTCGTTACTGTTTGTCCGTGGACATCTGGGGGGATGCTTTGGATTCGGGATTGGGTGGGTGCCGCCCGTGCGTGGTGGTAGTACCCGAGGGTGCAACCGTTTGCTGGGTGCGGTAGCGCTTTTGGCTTTTTCAAAGTGTTGAACGTCTTGTAAATGAGCATTGTTGACGGATGCGCAGTGGTCCGGAAGGGAGCCTGAAGTCGACTCATTACTGTCAGGTGTACCCTGTCCCATTGTGGGAGCGGGCTTGCTCGCGAAGGCGGCCTGGTAGCCGACCTGTTTCTCTCAGGTGTACATATCCATTCCTGCGGTAACGGCGGCTGGCGGTTTCGCCCTTACGGCGAGGCACTTTTTTCAAACGCCAAAAAAGTACCCAAAAAGGCTCGCCCCAAACGTCCGGCCCCTCGCTAAGGCTCGGCGTACCTTCGCTCCGGTATCCATCCGGGGACACTGCCCTCCGGTCTGCTTCGCGACGACCTACATGCAGCGTGTTCGACTGCGTCGAACGGCGCTGCGCGCCACTCCCCGGATGAACACCTCCACTCAGCCTCCCGACGGGGCGGGTGAATCAAGATCAAAAGCTGCAGGCGAGCTAACGCTCGGCCTGTTGAGTGGTGAGAATCAAAAGCTGTACGCCGAATCCTTGTAGGAGCGAGGCTTGCCCGCGAAGGCGGCCTGACAGCCGACCAATCTCTTGCAGGTGTACACCGAACCCTGTGGGAGCTGGCTTGCCAGCGAAGGCGGCCTGACAGCGGACCAATCTCTTACTGTTACCTGCAATTGATCGTTCCCGCGCTCCCGCGTGGGAATGCCGCCCGGGACGCTCCGCGTTCCATTTTTGTGTTGAACGATGTGTAAAAAACACAGCGATTTCCCACGCATTTTTCAGGTTGCCGGGTAGGAAGCAGTGTCTCTAATCTCGTTCCTGTCGCTGCTAAATCAGCGGCCAGGAGTGGAAACCTGAATCAGTAGGGCGAAGGCCCTCACGACCATAACGGCAAGTGATGGCTCCAATTAAGATTAGGAGCTGCAAATGGACAACGATAATTCCGATTCGAATTTCAATAAAACCAACCCAAACGCCGACGCCTTGCGCGATGAAGAATTACTCAAAGACCGCGAAGCCATAAAACGCGCCCTCGATTACTACCTCGATCCCCCCGATCAATACGCCCCCAAACCCCGCCATCCCAGCACCATGTTCATGATTGCCCCGGACATGGATACCGAAAGTCTCCTGGCCCAAGCCTGCGAGTCCTTAGCGTCCGCGAGTGTCATGACCAGTGATTTCGCGGCGAACCTGATCGGCCCGCAGCGCAATACGGTGTTGGCGATTCAGCAGGTCATCATGCTGGCGGAGTTGGCGGTGAATCGGGCGTTGGATAACGTTGATCCGCAAAGCTAGAGCGGATTCAGTCTGGTTGACCGCGTTATCGTTCTTCGCGAGCAAGCCCGCTCCCACAGGTGATTTGTGCTGGCACCGGAATGTGTGAACGACCATGAATCCTGTGGGAGCGGGCTTGCTCGCGAAGGCGATGGATCAACCACCACAACAGTCAGACAGGTTCACAACGAGCAATAAAAAACGGCGATCACTTAAGTGACCGCCGTTCCTGTGTCCGGGTTATCGAATCAAGGCATCAACACTTCAATCGCGCCATCCGCCGTCATGCCGACCTGGCTCGTGCCCGCCTCAACCTCTGGCGTCACTGGCGCGCCGTCCATGCCGGCCGCTTTCATCATCATTGGCCCGCGCAGATAAGGTTGTGGATAACCGCTGCTGTTCAGGTTCAGGCTGACGATTTTGTAACCCTTGCCACCCAACGCGTCGGTCGCCAGTTGCGCGCGGGCCTTGAACGCGGTGACGGCTTCTTTAAGCAGTGCGTCTTCGCTGGCCTTGCGGGTTGGTGTGGCGATGGCGAAGTCCATGCCGCCCATTTTCAGGTCGGTCAGCAGTTCGCCAGTCAACTTCGACAGCGCGGCGAAGTCGGAGCTTTCCAGGCGCAGTTCGGCGCGTTCACGCCAGCCGGTGATTTTCTGGCCTTTGGTGTCGTAGATCGGGTAGCTGTTGCGGCTGCCTTGGCGCAGGGTGACTTCCTTGACCTGTTTGGCCTGGGCCAGCGCTGTGTTCATGGTGGTGCTGACATCGGCCGCGAGTTTGGCCGGGTCGGCGTTTTGTTCTTCGGTGTAGAGCGTCACGATCATCAGGTCGCGGGCCACTTCCTGGCTGACTTCGGCGCGCAGGGCGATCTGGTTGTAATGAAGCTCGTCGGCGGCCAGGGCCGGGAGGCTGGCGACGGTGCCAACGCTTAAGGCAAGAAGGGCGGCGCTGCGGCGGAAACTGTGCATGAAAACTCCTTGGACGGTGCGCAGGGGTTAAGGTCCGAGCCTGCGTGAAACCATCAGACTCTAGCTTTAATGATCCGGTTCGCACAGTTACAACTTCTATACAGATGTCGGTGATCCAGTGGTGAGGGGATTTATCCCCGTTGGGTGGCGAAGCCGCCCCGAAAGCTGCACCTCGGTGCGTCAGATATACCGCGTGTGTCGTATTGACGACTGCTTCGCAGCCGAACGGGGATAAATCCCCTCGCCACAGGGGGACTGGAAGCTTTCCTGCCATGTGGCTGTTTGCCGCACTTTTGCCTGTCAGCCCCCGTGCTTGGTTATACTCCGTGCGATCCGCCTGGAGCGCTCATCAGGAGAGCTCATGCTCGCCCCCGTTCAAATCACTTCCGCCACGCGCCAGAATCTCTGGCGGCTGACATTCATCCGCACCTTGGTGCTCGCCGCTCAGGCCGGTTCCGTAGGCCTGGCCTACTGGTTCGACCTGTTGCCGTTGCCGTGGGTGCAACTGGCGATGACCCTCGGCTGCTCGACGCTGTTGTGCGCGTTCACGGCCGTTCGCCTGCGCACTTCGTGGCCGGTGACCGAGCTGGAATATGCCCTGCAACTGGCCTGCGATCTGTTTATACACAGTGCCTTGCTGTATTTCTCCGGCGGCTCGACCAACCCCTTCGTCTCCTATTACCTGGTGCCGCTGACCATCGCTGCCGTGACCTTGCCGTGGCGCTATTCGGTGATTCTGTCCGGTATTGCGCTGGCGCTTTATACCTTGTTGCTGGCGCAGTTCTATCCGCTGGAAACCTTCCCCATCGCCCGGGAAAACCTGCAGATCTACGGCATGTGGCTGAGTTTTGCCCTCGCCGCCGCCGTCATCACCTTCTTCGCCGCGCGCATGGCCGAAGAGCTGCGCCGTCAGGAAGAACTGCGCGCCATTCGTCGTGAAGAAGGCCTGCGCGACCAGCAATTGCTGGCCGTTGCGACCCAGGCCGCTGGCGCCGCCCATGAGCTGGGCACGCCGTTGGCGACCATGAGCGTGCTGCTCAAGGAAATGCGTCAGGACCATCCCGACCCGCTGTTGCAGGACGATTTGAGCGTGTTGCAGGATCAGGTCAAACTCTGCAAAGAGACCTTGCAGCAACTGGTACGCGCCGCTGAGGCCAATCGTCGTTTGGCAGTGGAGATGCAGGACGTCACCGACTGGCTAGACGAAGCATTGAACCGCTGGCACCTCATGCGCCCGGAAGCCAGTTACCGCTTCCAGCGCCTGGGCCAGGGCACCGTGCCGCGCATGGCGCCGCCGCCAGATCTGACGCAGGCGCTGCTGAATTTGCTGAACAACGCCGCCGATGCCTGTCCCGAAGGGTTGCAGGTGACGCTGGACTGGAATGCCGAAGACCTGACCATCAGCATTCGCGACCACGGCGCCGGTGTGCCGCTGGCCATTGCCGAACAGATCGGCAAACCGTTTTTTACCACCAAGGGCAAAGGTTTCGGCCTGGGCCTGTTTTTGAGCAAGGCCAGCGTGACACGCGCCGGCGGCTCAGTGAAACTCTACAGTCATGAGGAAGGCGGCACGCTCACCGAGCTGCGCCTGCCCCGTGTCGCCCGAGGAGACGAACATGAGTGACGAGATCCAAGTTGAAGGCGAAGAACTGCCGCATTTGCTGCTGGTAGACGACGATGCAACCTTTACCCGCGTGATGGCCCGCGCCATGGCCCGCCGTGGTTTTCGCGTCAGCACCGCCGGCTCTGCCGAAGAAGGGCTGGTCATCGCTCAGGCTGATATCCCGGACTACGCCGCACTGGACCTGAAAATGGACGGCGACTCGGGCCTGGTGTTGCTGCCCAAACTGCTCGAACTCGACCCGGAAATGCGCGTGGTGATCCTCACCGGTTATTCGAGCATCGCCACCGCCGTCGAGGCGATCAAACGCGGCGCCTGCAACTACCTGTGCAAACCGGCAGACGCCGACGACGTGTTGGCCGCGCTGCTCTCCGAGCACGCCGACCTCGACACCCTGGTACCGGAAAACCCGATGTCGGTGGACCGCCTGCAGTGGGAACACATCCAGCGCGTGCTCACCGAGCACGAAGGCAACATCTCCGCCACTGCCCGCGCCCTGGGCATGCACCGCCGGACCCTGCAGCGCAAACTGCAGAAGCGCCCGGTGCGCCGCTGAACGGTTGCTGAACGATTATCGCCAGCCCTCGCGATAACCCGAACCGATCATCTATGATCGGTTCGTGTGTGTTCTTTTCTTTATTGAGCCTTTTCCATGAATCAGAACGCTGAGTATTCCGCGGTCAACGATGCTGTGCGCGGGCAGTTTTTTCGAAAAGTCTGGGCGATGATCACGCCTTACTGGCGCAGCGAGGAGAAGGTCAAGGCCTGGACGTTGCTGATCGCGGTGATTGCGTTATCGTTGATCAGCGTGGGCATCTCGGTGTGGTTCAACACCTGGTACAAGGATTTTTACAACGCGCTGCAGCAAAAAGACGAAGCGGCGTTCTGGCGGCTGATTCTGTATTTCTGCGGGATTGCGGCGGTGGCGATTGTCGGTGCCGTGTACCGGCTCTACCTGACCCAGATGCTGACCATTCGCTGGCGTGCCTGGCTCACGGAAAAGCATTTCGCCCGCTGGCTCGGCAACAAGAATTACTACCAGCTGGAGCAGGGCGGTTACACCGATAACCCGGACCAGCGGATTTCCGAAGACCTCAACAATTTCACCTCCAATACCCTGGAGTTGGGCATCGGTTTGCTGCGCAATATTGTCAGCCTGGTGTCGTTCTCGATCATTCTGTGGGGCGTGTCGGGCAGTATCGAAGTGCTTGGTTTTACCATACCCGGCTACATGTTCTGGTGTGTGCTGGTGTATGCCGTGATCGGCAGCTGGCTGACGCATTTGATCGGTCGCCGCTTGATCGGCCTCAACAACAAACAACAACGCTTCGAAGCCGACCTGCGTTTCTCCATGGTGCGGATTCGCGAAAATGCCGAGAGCATTGCGCTGTACAACGGCGAGCCCAATGAAAACCGTCGCTTGAGCAACCGCTTCGGGATGGTCTGGCACAATTTCTGGGACATCATGAAGGTGTCCAAGCGTCTGACGTTCTTTACCGCCGGTTACCAACAGGCAGCCATTATCTTTCCGTTCATCGTCGCTTCGCCGCGTTACTTGTCCGGCAAGATCGAACTCGGCGAGCTGATGCAAATCAGTTCGGCGTTCGGCAATGTGCAGGAGAGTTTCAGCTGGTTTATCAGTGCGTACCAGAACCTCGCGTCGTGGCGCGCCACTTGCGATCGTCTGCTGAGTTTCCGTCAGGCCATGACCGACAACGAAGAGCGTGCGCCGGCGATCGATGTGCAGAATTCGGGCTCGGCACTGAAGGTGCACAACCTGGGCCTCGATCTGGCTGACGGTCGTCATTTGCTGACCAACGCCGACATGACCTTGGAGGAGGGCGAGCGCGTAATGATCAGCGGCCGTTCCGGCAGTGGCAAGTCCACGTTGTTTCGGGCGATGGGGCATCTGTGGCCGACGGGCCACGGCAGCATTCGTCTGCCGACGGCGCGCTATCTGTTCCTGCCGCAGAAACCGTATCTGCCGATTGGCACGTTGCGCGAGGCCTTGAGTTATCCACAGGCCGGCGAGACGTATCCGCACGAGCGTTATGTGCATGTGCTGGAAACTTGCCGCTTGCCGCACCTCGTTGCGCGGCTCGACGAAGCCAATCACTGGCAGCGCATGCTGTCGCCGGGTGAACAACAACGGCTGGCCTTCGCCCGTGCGCTGCTTTATGCACCGCAGTGGTTGTACATGGACGAAGCGACGTCGGCGATGGATGAAGAAGATGAAGCGTCGCTGTATCAGGCGTTGATCGATGAGATTCCGGGGCTGAGCATTGTCAGCGTCGGGCATCGCAGCAGTCTGAAGCGTTTCCACCCACGGCATGTGCGCATTGAAAATGGCCATCTGGTGGACCAGACCGTGATCGCATAAACACCTCCGCCCCATCTGTGGGGCGGATTCTGTGGTGAGGGGATTTATCCCCGTTGGATGGCGCAGCCATCCCAAGCCAGCAGCCTTGGTACATCCGGTACATCGAGTGCAGAGGTTTTGCGACGGCTGCGCCGCCGAACGGGGATAAATCCCCTCGCCACAGGTCGCGCCTGCCGGGGCGGGGTGATCGTACAACCGCGTTGAGCTATGATGCGGTTTCAGCCGCAATTTTCGAGACAGACGTTCACCATGGAAAACCCGATCGACGCACCACGCCTCCCTCGCAAGCGCCGCAGCCTCGCACAGGAATTGGTGACGGTGCTGTCCGAGCAGATCCGCGACGGTCACCTCAAGCGCGGCGACAAATTGCCCACCGAGTCGGCGATCATGGATGCCCATGGCGTCAGCCGCACCGTGGTGCGCGAGGCGATTTCCCGTTTGCAGGCGGCTGGCCAGGTGGAAACCCGCCACGGCATCGGCACCTTCGTGCTCGACACTCCAAGTCCAAGCGGCTTTCGCATCGACCCGGCGACCGTGGTCACCCTGCGTGACGTATTGGCAATTCTGGAATTGCGCATCAGCCTCGAAGTGGAATCCGCCGGCCTCGCCGCCCAACGCCGCAGCCCGGAACAGCTGGCCTTGATGCGCGCAGCACTGGACGCCTTGAATGAAAGTGCCGCCCACGCCAGCGATGCCGTAGCGTCGGATTTCCAGTTTCACCTGCAAATCGCCCTGTCGACAGGCAACCGCTACTTCACCGACATCATGACCCACCTGGGCACCAGCATCATTCCGCGCACACGGCTGAACTCCGCGCGCCTGGCCCATGACGACCAGCAGCACTACATGAGTCGTCTGAGCCGTGAGCACGAAGAGATTTACGACGCGATCGCGCGCCAGGATTCGGATGCCGCGCGGGCGGCGATGCGTTTGCATCTGACCAATAGCCGCGAGCGGCTGCGCCATGCGCATGAAGAGGCTGAGGCGCAGCGGGGGTAGGTTTCCAGGCTGGAGGATGGTTGCCTGACAGATAGCCATCGCTAGCAGGCTAGCTCCCACAGGGGATCTCCAGTGAACCCACTATGGGTGTTCACCCTTGATTAAATGTGGGAGCTAGCCTGCTAGCGATTGGGCCGGCAGCTTTAATACTAAATTATCAGCCAGAGCGCAGAATCGAACGATCCACCCGCACGGCCAATTCAGCCACCCCGGGCTTGGCATCAAACGTCACATCCCCACGCTCATCTACCATCGCCCGAGCAATCGGCACGCCCTTGGACAACAACTCCAACGGCGCCCCCTCCAGCGATTGCCCCGAAGCCAGTTCCAGTTTCAATTTGATAGTCATCATCGATCTCCTTATCAAGCGACATTGCCAGTGGGTTTGTAATCCTTGAGCAGCAGGTAAGTGCTCCATCCCCACCAGTCATCGACGGTGGCGGTGTCGTTCAGGTTGTTGACGTCCTTGCGCCGCAGCACTTTGTTGCCTTCAACCCGGAACAGCGGTGAAAAGTTGTTCGCCAGGTTCAGCACGGCTTGCAGATCCGGCGTCTTTTGCAAGGCGCCGAAGTTGCCGGGCGCCGAGGCGGTGCCGCTGAGATACGCCGCAAACACTTCGTCCGCCGACACTTGTACCGCCTGATTCACCTGGACGCGATTGGCGCTGGAGAGGGCGTCGAAGTAACGTTTGTCGCCATACGCGCGCCATTGATCGCCATTGCCATTGCGCACATTGAGGCCGAACTTGCTGTCTTCGTCGTGCATGAAGCGGGTAATCAGCGAGCCCAGATCACTTGGTGTCACCACAGACGCGAGTTGTTTTCGTGGCACGCGCAAATGGCCGGCGGAAAACAGGTCGGTCAGGTAGTGATCGGCAAACGCATTCATCGCGTAGGCCAGTTCGAGCTGCTTTTCATCACCGCTGGCATGAGCCTTCACTGCTTGTTGCAGCGCTGCGGCATGCCCGGCGATGTACGCCAGCAGCGCCCACTCGGCAAAGTGATCGGCATTGTTGGCGGCCAGTTTCAGATAGCGCCCCAATGGAAACAGCGCCGAGACGAAACTGCCGCCGCCGGTGATTCTGTTCCACTCTTCGGACAACGTATCTCCGAGGGCGTCATACGCCTCATGAGGCTGTTTACCGTCCTTGATCGCCTGTTTAACGGCGGCGATTTCCTTCTGCATGACGCCGAGGATCAACTTGGCTTCGGCATTGGATGCCGACAGCACCGCCAGCGAATTGAACGCGTTGGTAAAGCGCTGGACGCGGTCGGCAGGCGTGGCGCCTTCGCTGACCGGTTGATCGGGAATGCCATAAAAATCGCCGCCCAGGGCAACGATCTGGCCGTAAGTAAGCGCCAATCCATTCGGTAAATGCAGTTCTACCTGCGAGGCCGGGACAGCCGGCGCGTCCTTGATGAAACGCAGCAGGGTGCTGTCGCCAATGGCAGTGTGTTCGCCGCCCTCGAACTTCAGCTGAGGCTTGCCTTTCAAGGCTTTGCCGGTCGGGGTGTTAGGTGTTTTAGGTGCGTCGTTATGTTCGCCTAGCTGCAGAATCAGCGAACTGTTGGCGGTGACGGCGATGCCGTCTTCGGTAAAAAGATCATCCAGATTCGCGATGATCTGTTCGGGTTTTTCCTGCGGTTGAGTGTGTAGACCTGACATTTCTGGCTCCTTGATATGTCGTCGGTATGAATCCAAATTAACTGTATGTATATACAGTTGTTCAGAGCATAGAAGAGAAATTTCCCACGTCAAGAAAATCCCTTTCCGACACAAATTCCAGGCCTAGCGATGAAATGCAGTTGACGGTTATTATTTAAGTTGTACGATGACCTACAACTCGGCCACAGGCTGAATGCTTTTCTCACACAAACGTCGCTACCCAGGGTGTTCGAATAATGAATCCACAAGAACTGAAGTCCATCCTCTCTTCCGGCCTGCTGTCTTTCCCGGTCACCGATTTCAATGCCCAGGGCGATTTCCATCGCTCTGGTTACATCAAGCGTCTCGAATGGTTGGCCCCATACGGCGCCACGGCGTTGTTCGCCGCGGGCGGCACCGGTGAGTTCTTCTCTCTGGCGGCCAGCGAATATTCGGAAATCATCAAGACCGCCGTCGACACCTGCGAAACCAGCGTGCCGATTCTGGCCGGCGTGGGCGGTTCGACCCGTCAAGCCATCGAATACGCACAGGAAGCCGAGCGTCTGGGCGCCAAAGGTTTGCTGTTGCTGCCGCACTACCTGACCGAAGCCAGCCAGGACGGCGTTGCCGCCCACGTTGAAGCCGTGTGCAAATCGGTGAAAATTGGCGTGGTGGTTTACAACCGCAACGTCTGCCGCCTGACCGCGCCGCTGCTGGAACGCCTGGCCGAGCGCTGCCCGAACCTGATCGGCTACAAGGATGGCTTGGGTGATATCGAGTTGATGGTGTCGATCCGTCGCCGCCTCGGTGATCGTTTCAGCTACCTGGGTGGTTTGCCGACCGCCGAAGTTTACGCCGCTGCTTATAAGGCGCTGGGCGTGCCGGTCTACTCGTCGGCGGTGTTCAACTTCATCCCGAAAACCGCGATGGATTTCTACCACGCCATTGCCCGCGAAGATCACGCCACCGTCGGCAAGATCATCGACGACTTCTTCCTGCCGTACCTGGACATCCGTAACCGCAAAGCCGGTTACGCGGTGAGCATCGTCAAGGCCGGGGCAAAAATTGCCGGCTATGACGCAGGTCCTGTGCGTGCGCCGCTGACCGATCTGACCGGCGAAGAGTACGAGATGCTCGCCGCGCTGATCGACAAGCAAGGTGCGCAGTAACACCCGACATAACCAAGGCCGCTGAGCAATCAGCGGCTTTTTGCGTGAGGAGATCTCCTAGTGGCAGATACAAAGCGTTTCGATAACTACATCAACGGTGAATGGGTCGCGGGCAGTGATTACTGCGCCAACATCAACCCGTCAGAACTGACCGATACCATCGGCGACTACGCCAAGGCTGACCTCGCTCAAGTCCAGGCCGCCATCGACGCCGCGCGCGCCGCGTTCCCGGCCTGGTCCACTTCGGGCATTCAGGCTCGTCACGATTCGCTGGATAAAGTCGGCAGCGAAATCCTCGCCCGCCGCGAAGAACTCGGCAACTTGCTGGCCCGGGAAGAGGGCAAGACCCTGCCCGAAGCCATCGGCGAAGTGACCCGCGCCGGCAACATCTTCAAGTTCTTCGCCGGTGAATGCCTGCGCCTCTCCGGCGACTACTTGCCGTCGGTGCGCCCGGGTGTGAACGTCGAAGTCACCCGCGAAGCATTGGGCGTAGTGGGCCTGATCACGCCGTGGAACTTCCCGATCGCGATCCCTTCGTGGAAAATCGCCCCGGCCCTGGCCTATGGCAACTGCGTGGTGCTGAAGCCGGCCGATCTGGTGCCGGGTTGCGCCTGGGCGCTGGCCGAAATCATCTCCCGCGCAGGCTTCCCGGCCGGCGTGTTCAACCTGGTGATGGGCAGCGGTCGTGTGGTGGGCGATGCGTTGGTGCAGAGCCCGAAAGTCGACGGCATCAGCTTCACCGGTTCGGTCGGTGTCGGTCGTCAGATCGCGGTCAGCTGCGTCTCGCGCCAGGCCAAGGTTCAGCTGGAAATGGGCGGCAAGAACCCGCAGATCATTCTCGACGACGCCGACCTGAAACAAGCGGTCGAGCTTTCGGTACAAAGCGCGTTCTACTCCACCGGCCAGCGTTGCACGGCGTCGAGCCGCTTCGTCGTCACCGCCGGGATTCACGACAAATTCGTTGAAGCCATGGCCGAGCGCATGAAGTCGATCAAGGTCGGCCACGCGCTGAAAACCGGCACCGACATCGGTCCGGTCGTCTCGCAAGCCCAGCTTGAACAGGATTTGAAGTACATCGACATCGGCCAGTCCGAAGGTGCACGTCTGGTCAGCGGCGGCGGCTTGGTGACGTGCGACACCGAAGGCTACTACCTCGCGCCAACGCTGTTTGCCGACAGTGAAGCGGCGATGCGCATCAGCCGTGAAGAGATCTTTGGTCCGGTGGCCAACATCGTTCGCGTTGCCGATTACGACGCTGCGCTGGCCATGGCCAACGACACCGAATTCGGTCTGTCGGCGGGCATCGCCACCACGTCGCTGAAGTACGCCAACCACTTCAAGCGCCACTCCCAGGCCGGGATGGTGATGGTCAACCTGCCGACGGCGGGCGTGGATTACCACGTTCCATTCGGTGGGCGTAAAGGTTCATCCTATGGTTCCCGCGAGCAAGGTCGCTACGCGCAAGAGTTCTACACGGTCGTGAAGACCAGCTACATCGGTTCCTGATACACGCAATACCTGTGGGAGCTGGCCTGCCAGCGATGGCATCACCTTGGTGTGACTGACATACCGAGGTGCCCGCATCGCTGGCAGGCCAGCTCCCACATAAACTACATCGTTATTACCCGCATAAAAATAATCAGTGGGAGTACATCTACATGCAAGCGACCAAGCCGACTCACGTCCGCTATTTGATTCTGCTCATGCTTTTCCTGGTGACCACGATCAACTACGCCGACCGGGCCACTATCGCCATCGCGGGCTCCAGCCTGCAAAAAGACCTCGGTATCGACGCTGTCACCCTCGGCTACATCTTCTCTGCATTCGGTTGGGCCTACGTGGCCGGGCAAATTCCCGGTGGCTGGTTGCTGGACCGTTTCGGTTCGAAAAAAATCTACGCATTGAGCATCTTCACCTGGTCGCTGTTCACCGTGCTGCAGGGCTATGTCGGCGAGTTCGGCATGTCCACGGCAGTGGTTGCGCTGTTCATGCTGCGCTTCCTGGTAGGCCTGGCCGAAGCGCCATCCTTCCCTGGTAACGCACGCATCGTGGCGGCCTGGTTCCCGACGGCTGAACGCGGTACGGCCTCGGCGATCTTCAACTCGGCGCAATACTTCGCCACCGTGTTGTTTGCACCGCTGATGGGCTGGATCGTCTACAGCTTCGGCTGGCAGCACGTGTTCATCGTCATGGGCGTGATCGGCATCATCTTCTCGGGGATCTGGCTGAAGGTGATCTACAGCCCGCGCCAGCACCCGATGATCAACGACGCCGAGTTCAAACACATCGCCGACAACGGCGGCATGGTCGACATGGACCAGGACAAAGGCAAAGGCAAAAAAGGTGACGGTCCGAAGTGGGACTACATCCGCCAGCTGCTGACCAACCGCATGATGCTCGGCGTGTATCTGGGCCAGTACTGCATCAACGGCATCACTTACTTCTTCCTCACCTGGTTCCCGGTCTACCTGGTGCAGGAGCGCGGCATGACCATCCTCAAGGCCGGTTTCATTGCCTCGTTGCCGGCGATCTGCGGGTTTATCGGTGGTGTACTCGGCGGGGTGATTTCCGATTACCTGCTGCGCAAAGGGCACTCCCTGACCTTCGCCCGCAAGGCGCCGATCATTGCCGGCCTGCTGGTCTCCAGCAGCATCGTGGCCTGCAATTATGTTGATGTTGAGTGGATGGTTGTCGGCTTCATGGCCCTGGCATTCTTCGGCAAAGGTGTGGGTGCGCTGGGTTGGGCCGTGGTGTCCGACACCTCGCCAAAACAGATCGCCGGTCTCAGCGGCGGCTTGTTCAACACCTTCGGCAACATCGCTTCGATCACCACCCCGATCGTCATCGGTTACATCATCAGCTCCACCGGTTCGTTCAAATGGGCGCTGGTGTTTGTCGGTTGCAACGCACTGGTCGCAGTGTTCAGCTACCTGGTGATCGTTGGCCCGATCAAGCGTGTGGTGCTTAAAGAGCCGCCCGTCAGCGGCCCTGAAACCAACAACAAATTGTCTCAAGCGCATTCCTGAGGAGCGGCGTCATGCAGTTGATTGAACATTCCGACTCGCCGCGCTACATCCGCCTGCACGAGCGGGACAATGTGGTGATCGTGGTCAATGACCAGGGCGTACCGGCCGGCACCGAGTTTCCCGATGGCCTGGTGACGGTGGACTTCGTGCCGCAGAGCCATAAAGTCACCCTGGAAGACATTCCCGAGGGTGGTCAGGTGATTCGTTACGGCCAGACCATCGGCTACGCGTTGCAGCCGATTCCGCGTGGCAGCTGGGTCAAGGAAGATCAACTGCGCATGCCCACCGCGCCACCGCTGGACAGCCTGCCGCTGTCCACCGAAGTACCGGCGGCGCAGGCACCGCTGGAAGGCTTCACGTTCGAGGGTTATCGCAACGCCGACGGCACCGTCGGCACACGCAACATTCTGGGGATTACCACGACCGTTCAGTGTGTCACTGGCGTGCTGGATCATGCGGTCAAACGCATCAAGGACGAGTTGCTGCCGCTTTATCCGAACGTCGATGACGTGGTGGCGCTGACCCATAGCTACGGCTGCGGCGTGGCCATTACGGCCACCGACGCGTACATCCCGATTCGCACCGTGCGCAACCTGGCGCGCAACCCGAACCTGGGAGGTGAAGCCTTGGTCATCAGCCTGGGCTGCGAGAAATTGCAGGCCGGGCAGGTGATGCACGAGAACGACAGCTCGGTGGATCTGAGCGATCCGTGGCTGTACCGCTTGCAGGATTCCAGTCACGGTTTCACCGAGATGATCGAGCAGATCATGGCGCTGGCCGAGACCCGTTTGAAGAAGCTCGACCAGCGTCGCCGGGAAACCGTGCCGGCGTCCGAGCTGATTCTGGGCATGCAGTGCGGCGGCAGCGATGCGTTTTCCGGCATCACTGCCAACCCGGCGCTGGGCTACGCTTCGGACCTGTTGCTGCGGGCTGGCGCGACGGTGATGTTTTCCGAAGTCACCGAAGTGCGCGATGCGATTTATCTGCTGACTTCTCGCGCGGAGACTGAGGAAGTTGCTCAGGAACTGGTGCGGGAAATGGACTGGTACGACCGTTACCTGGCCAAGGGCGAAGCGGACCGCAGCGCCAACACGACGCCGGGCAACAAGAAGGGCGGGTTGTCGAACATTGTCGAGAAGTCGTTGGGCTCAATCGTCAAATCCGGCAGCAGCGCGATCAACGGGGTGCTTGGCCCTGGTGAGCGGTTCAAGCGCAAAGGGCTGATTTTCTGCGCGACCCCGGCCAGTGATTTTGTCTGCGGGACGTTGCAGTTGGCGGCGGGGATGAACCTGCATGTGTTCACCACCGGGCGTGGTACGCCATATGGTTTGGCGATGGCGCCCGTGGTGAAGGTGTCGACCCGGACCGAACTGGCGCAGCGCTGGCCGGACCTGATCGACATCGATGCCGGGCGGATTGCCACCGGGCGCGCTTCGATAGAAGACCTCGGCTGGGAGTTGTTCCACTACTACCTTGACGTGGCCAGCGGCAAGAAACAGACGTGGGCGGAGCAGCATAAGCTGCATAACGACATCACCCTGTTTAACCCGGCGCCGATCACCTGATCCTGTGGCGAGGGAGCTTGCTCCCGCTGGGGCGCGAAGCGTCCCCCAAAATGGGCCTGCTGCGCAGTCCAGCGGGAGCAAGCTCCCTCGCCACAGGTTACTCATCGCCTGCTCGACCAGACGCCAACGTCGTGGGTGGCTTATCATTAGCCCCCTAACGACGCTCACCCAAGGTTCCCCCCGGCATGCTGGCTATCTTCCTCGAAACCCTGAACATCACCGCGCCGGTGTTTGCCATGCTGTTTCTGGGGGTGGTGCTCAAGCGCATCGGATGGATCAACGACAACTTCATTCATACCGCGTCGGCCCTGGTGTTCAACGTCACCATGCCGGCGTTGCTGTTCCTGGGCATCCTGCATGCCGACTTGCACGCCGCGCTGCAACCGGCGCTGCTGATCTACTTCTCGCTCGCCACCCTGGCGTCTTTCGCCATCGCCTGGGGCTGGGCGATCTTGAAGTGCCCGCGGGAAGACCGGGGGATTTATACCCAGGGCGCGTTTCGCGGCAACAACGGTGTCATCGGCCTTGCGTTGGCGGCGAGCATGTACGGCGATTACGGGATTTCCCTCGGAGCGATTCTCGCGGCGCTTGTGATCCTGTTCTACAACACGCTCTCGACCATCGTGCTGGCGGTGTACAGCCCGGTGATCAAATCCGATCCGTGGAGCATCTGCAAAAGCGTGATGGTCAACCCACTGATCATCAGCGTGTTTGCGGCAGCGCCGTTTGCTTATTTCCAGATTGGCTTACCGGGCTGGCTGGAAACCTCCGGCCAATACCTGGCGCAAACCACTCTGCCGTTGGCACTGATCTGCATCGGCGGCACGCTGTCGCTGGCGGCATTGCGCAAAAGCGGCAACATGGCGCTCAGCTCAAGCCTGGTGAAGATGATTGGCTTGCCGGTGCTGGCGACGTTGGGGGCGTGGCTTTGGGGGTTTCGCGGGGCGGAGTTGGGAATTCTGTTTCTGTACTTTGGCAGCCCGACCGCAGCGGCCAGTTTTGTCATGGCCCGTCAGGCCGATGGCAATCACGAACTGGCGGCGGCGATCATCGTCATCACCACGTTGATGGCGGCGGTGACCACCAACATCGGGATCTTTTTGTTGCAGTGGGGTGGGTGGATCTAGCTTCGGGATTTGTGGTGTTCTTCAGGGCCTCATCGCGGGCAAGCCCGCTCCCACAGGGTTCCGTTTTGTTGCACACATTGCATGTACACCAACGTCCACTGTGGGAGCGGGCTTGCCCGCGATAGCGATCTCACTGTCACTGCAAAAGCCAGGTTATTACTCCGGCTTCTGATAGGTATCGATCACTTCCTGCGCCGCGCGAAACGCATCGATCGCTGCCGGCACACCGGCATACACCGCGCAATGCAGCAGCGCCTCACGAATCTCTTCCACCGTGCAGCCGTTGTTCAGCGCCCCGCGCACGTGACCTTTCAATTCCTGCGGGCACTTCAACGCCGTCAGCGCGGCGAGGGTGATCAGGCTGCGGGTCTTCAGCGGCAGACCCTCGCGATTCCACACGCTGCCCCACGCGTGTTCATTGACGAAATCCTGCAGCGGCTGGGTGAACTCGGTGGCATTGCCCAGTGCGCGGTCGACGAACGCATCGCCCATCACTTGGCGGCGGACTTCAACGCCAGGTTTCTTATTGTCGGTCACGGCATTTCCCTCTTGTGGTGTTGGCGACGCCAGGCGCGCAGCGACGTGAACAGCAGATAGGCCACCAGCGCCGGCAGGACGTAAAACAGCATCAGGTGTTCAAGCTTGCCAGCCAGTGGCATGCCGGTGGTAAACGACACCACGTGCAGACCGTAAGCCAGATACAAACCCAAAAACAGCAGACCTTCGGCGCGGGTCACCCGGTAGCCGGTGTAGAACAGCGGCAGGCACAGCACCGCAACACCAAGCATCACCGGCAAGTCGAAATCCAGGGCATTGGGCGAGACCGACAGCGGCGAGGGCGCGACGAGCGCGGTCAGGCCGAGCACGCCCAGGAGGTTGAACAGGTTGCTGCCAATCACGTTGCCCACGGCAATGTCCCGTTGACCGCGCAACGCGGCGATCAATGAGGTGGCCAGCTCCGGCAGGGACGTGCTGATGGCGACGATGGTCAGGCCGATGACCCGCTCCGACAGCCCCAGATCGGTCGCAACCGCTACGGCGGCGCCAAGCAACAAGTGGCCGGCGTAGACCAGCATCGCCAGTCCTGCGACGGTCATCAGCACGCTGCTGAACCACGGTGCCCGGGGTGTTCCGTCATGGGAGGGCGGACGGGCGGAATGGCGCGACTGGTGCAGCAGCAAGCCCAGATACAGCGCCAGGGCGGCCAGCAGAATCATGCCGTCTACGCGGGTCAGCTCTTCATTCCACGCCAGTAAAAACACCAGCAGGCTGGCGCCGATCATCAGCGGAATATCCAGGCGCACCAGTTGCCGCGATACCCGTAGCGGAATGATCAGCGCCGAAAGCCCAAGGGTGACGAGGATGTTGAAGATGCTGCTGCCGATCACGCTGCCGACGGCGATGTCAGCGTTTTGCGCCAGGGTGGCTTGCAGGCTGACCGCCATTTGCGGCGCGCTGCTGCCCAAGGCGACGATGGTCAGGCCGATGATCAGCGGGCGCACTTGCAACCGCGCGGCAAGCCGGACGGCGCCGCGCACCATCAGCTCGGCGCCAGCGATCAGCAACAGCAGGCCACCGAGCAATTCAATCACGCTGATCAGGGGTAAATCGGCAAGTCCGAAAATGGTCGGGGCTCCGTCTGTTAATCGTCGAGGGCTTGCACGCGAACACGTGCGGTGCCGCTACGGAGCATACCCAGTTGTTCGGCGGCCTCGTGGGAAAGATCAATCAGGCGCCCACGGGTATGCGGCCCACGGTCGTTGATACGCACCACGCAGGACTTGTCGTTATTCAGATTGGTGACCTTCACCCGCGTGCCGAACGGCAACTGGCGATGGGCGGCGGTCAGGGAGTTCTTGTTGAAACGTTCGCCACTGGCGGTGCGTTTACCTTGGTGTTTGGCGCCGTAATACGAAGCTACGCCGGTCTTGTCGTAGCCATGTGGATCGACGATGTCGTTGCTGGCGCAACCGGCCAGCAGAGAGAGCAGGGCGCAGGCACTGAGCAGACGCTTCATTCAAAGGCTTCCAAAAACAAAAGTGGGAGCGAGCTTGCTCGCGAATGCATTCTGACAATCAACTTTGTGTTGAGTGCCGGACCACTATCGCGAGCAAGCTCGCTCCCACAGGGAATAGAGCCAGTGTTTAGAGCTGGCTCCATTCCGGTCAGCCTTCGAGCTTGCTTTTCAGCAGTTCGTTGACCTGTTGCGGGTTGGCCTTGCCTTTGGAGGCTTTCATGGCCTGGCCGACGAAGAAGCCGAACATCTTGCCGCGTTTGGCTTCGTCTGCCGCGCGGTATTGCTCGACCTGCTCGGCATTGGCCGCGAGCATTTCGTCCAGCACCGCCGAGATCGCGCCGCTGTCGGTCACTTGCTTGAGGCCGCGCTTGTCGATGATCTCGTCCGCGCTGCCTTCGCCGTTGGCCATCGCTTCAAACACCACCTTGGCAATTTTGCCGGAGATGGTGTTGTCCTTGATGCGCAGCAGCATGCCGCCCAGTTGCTCGGCCGAGACCGGCGACTGGTCGATTTCCACGCCTTGCTTGTTCAGCAGGCTGCCCAGTTCCACCATCACCCAGTTGGCCGCCAGCTTGGCGTCGCCGCTGATGCTTACGACTTTTTCGAAGTAATCGGCTTGCTCGCGGCTGGTGGCCAGGACGCTGGCGTCATACACCGACAGGCCGAATTGTTCCTGGAAACGCTCGCGTTTCTGCGGTGGCAATTCCGGCAGCGTGGCGCGCACCTCGTCCAGGAACGAGTTCTCGATGACCACCGGCAGCAGGTCCGGATCGGGGAAGTAACGGTAGTCGTTGGCTTCCTCTTTGCTGCGCATCGGACGGGTTTCGTCCTTGTTCGGATCGTACAGGCGAGTCTGCTGGATCACTTTGCCGCCGTCTTCGATCAGCTCGATCTGACGACGCACTTCGCTGTTGATCGCCTTCTCGATGAAGCGGAACGAGTTGACGTTCTTGATCTCGCAGCGCGTACCGAACTCAACCTGGCCTTTCGGGCGGATCGACACGTTGCAGTCGCAACGCAGCGAACCTTCGGCCATGTTGCCGTCGCAAATGCCCAGGTAACGCACCAGCGCGTGGATGGTCTTGACGTAGGCGACGGCTTCCTTGGCGCTGCGCATGTCCGGCTCGGAAACGATTTCCAGCAGCGGCGTGCCGGCACGGTTCAGGTCGATGCCGGTGGCACCGTTGAACTCTTCGTGCAGGCTTTTGCCGGCGTCTTCTTCCAGGTGCGCACGGGTGACGCCGACACGTTTGATCGTGCCGTCTTCCATGGCGATGTCCAGGTGGCCCTTGCCGACGATCGGCAATTCCATCTGGCTGATCTGGTAGCCCTTCGGCAGGTCCGGGTAGAAATAGTTTTTACGGGCGAACACGTTGTGCTGGCCGATTTCGGCATCGATGGCCAGGCCGAACATCACCGCCATGCGCACCGCTTCCTGGTTCAGCACCGGCAGTACGCCGGGCATGCCGAGGTCAACCAGGCTGGCCTGGGTGTTCGGCTCGGAACCGAAAGTGGTGGAACTACCGGAAAAGATTTTCGACCGGGTGGTGAGCTGGGTATGAATCTCCAGCCCGATCACGACTTCCCATTGCATGTGTTTCTCCTCAGAAGCCGGTTGGGGTGCGGGTGTGCCAGTCAGTGTTCAGCTGATACTGATGGGCAACGTTCAACAGGCGACCTTCCTGGAAATACGGGGCGAGCAGTTGCACGCCGACCGGCAGGCCATCGACAAAACCGGCGGGCATGGACAAGCCCGGCAAGCCAGCGAGGTTGGCGGTGATGGTGTAGACGTCTTCCAGGTACGCAGCGACCGGGTCGCTGTTCTTGGCGCCGAGCTTCCAGGCCGGGTTCGGCGTGGTTGGGCCGAGGATGATGTCGACTTCATTAAAGGCTGCCATGAAGTCGTTCTTGATCAAGCGACGGATCTTCTGCGCCTTCAGGTAATAGGCGTCGTAGTAACCGGCCGACAGCGCATAGGCGCCGACCATGATCCGGCGTTGCACTTCCGGGCCGAAACCTTCGCCGCGGGAACGCTTGTACAGGTCTTCCAGGTTTTTCGGGTCTTCGCAGCGGTGGCCGAAACGCACGCCGTCGAAACGCGACAGGTTGGAAGAGGCTTCTGCCGGGGCGATCACGTAATACGCCGGGATCGCGTGCTGCATGTTCGGCAGGCTGATTTCCTTGATCACGGCGCCGAGCTTTTCCAGCTCCTTGACGCTGTTGTGGATCAGCTCGGCAATGCGCGGGTCGAGGCCGGCGCTGAAATATTCCTTCGGCACGCCGATGCGCAGACCCTTCAGCGAACCGTTGAGGCTGGCGCTGTAATCAGGCACTGGCTCGTCGATGCTGGTGGAGTCTTGCGGGTCGAAACCGGCCATGCCTTGCAGCAGGATTGCGCAGTCTTCGGCAGTGCGAGCCAGAGGGCCGCCCTGATCGAGGCTGGACGCGTAAGCGATCATGCCCCAGCGCGAAACGCGACCGTACGTCGGTTTCAGGCCGGTGAGGTTGGTCAGTGCAGCGGGCTGACGGATCGAGCCGCCGGTGTCGGTGCCGGTGGCCGCAGGCAACAGACGAGCGGCAACGGCTGCGGCCGAACCGCCGGACGAACCACCCGGAACGTGTTCCAGGTTCCACGGGTTTTTCACCGGGCCGTAGTAGCTCGACTCGTTGGCCGAACCCATGGCGAACTCGTCCATGTTGGTTTTGCCCAGGGTCACGGCGCCGGCAGCGGCCAGCTTGGCGACCACGGTGGCGTCGTACGGTGCTTTAAAGTTGTCGAGCATCTTCGAACCGCAGCTGGTGCGGATGCCTTGGGTGCAGAACAGGTCTTTGTGGGCGATCGGCGCGCCGAGCAGGGCGCCGCTCTCACCGTTGGCGCGGCGTGCGTCGGCGGCTTTCGCCTGCTGGAGCGCCAGGTCTTCGGTGAGGCTGATGAAGCTGTTGAGCTGAGGATCGAGCTGGGCGATACGCGCCAGCAGGGTTTTGGTCAGCTCTTCGGAAGAAAACTTTTTATCGGCGAGTCCGCGGGCGATCTCGGCCAGAGTCAATTGATGCATTGCAGGCTCTTTCCCTTTAGTCGATGACTTTCGGAACCAGGTACAGGCCGTTTTCGACCGCTGGTGCGATGGACTGGTAGGCCTCGCGATGATTGGTCTCGGTCACGACGTCTGCACGCAGGCGCTGGCTGGCTTCCAGTGGGTGGGCGAGCGGCTCGATACCGTCGGTATTGACCGCCTGCATTTCGTCGACCAGCCCGAGAATGCTGTTCAGGGCTGAAGTAATGTGTGGAAGATCGGCATCATTGAGGCCAAGGCAGGCCAGATGAGCGATTTTTTCCACGTCGGAGCGTTCAAGCGCCATGGGAATCTCCAGTGGAAAACAGAACGGACGGCGTCCGTGTGTTAGATTGTCGGAACACTACCGCATTTCTACGGTCATAAGGCCGCGATTGTGGGGGTTGGTGCACAGAAAAGCGGCCAATTTAACATATTGGCGCCTTGCCCAAAATCCCTGTCGTTGTTAGAGTTTGCCGCACTTTTTTACCCACGCGTTGCCTAGGGTCCCTTTCCCATGTTCAAGAAACTGCGTGGCATGTTTTCCAGCGATCTTTCCATTGACCTGGGCACTGCCAACACCCTTATTTACGTGCGCGAGCGCGGTATCGTCCTGAATGAGCCATCGGTTGTGGCTATTCGGACACACGGTAACCAGAAAAGTGTCGTTGCTGTCGGCACCGAGGCGAAGCGCATGCTCGGCCGTACGCCGGGCAACATTGCTGCCATTCGTCCGATGAAGGATGGCGTAATCGCCGACTTCAGCGTCTGCGAAAAGATGCTGCAATACTTTATCAACAAGGTTCACGAAAACAGCTTCCTGCAGCCAAGCCCTCGTGTGCTGATCTGCGTTCCGTGCAAATCCACCCAGGTTGAGCGTCGCGCCATCCGTGAGTCGGCCCTGGGTGCCGGTGCTCGCGAAGTGTTCCTGATCGAAGAGCCAATGGCTGCTGCGATCGGTGCCGGCCTGCCAGTTGAAGAAGCACGCGGTTCGATGGTCGTCGATATCGGTGGCGGTACCACTGAAATCGCCCTGATCTCCCTCAATGGTGTGGTTTACGCCGAATCCGTACGGGTTGGCGGCGACCGCTTCGACGAAGCGATCATCACCTACGTGCGTCGCAACTACGGCAGCCTGATCGGCGAATCCACCGCCGAGCGCATCAAGCAGGAAATCGGTACGGCCTACCCGGGCGGCGAAGTGCGTGAAGTCGACGTTCGTGGCCGTAACCTGGCCGAAGGTGTTCCACGTGCCTTCACCCTGAACTCCAATGAAGTGCTGGAAGCTCTGCAAGAGTCCCTGGCTACCATCGTTCAGGCTGTGAAAAGTGCGCTGGAGCAATCGCCTCCGGAACTGGCTTCCGATATCGCCGAGCGTGGCCTGGTGCTGACCGGTGGTGGCGCCTTGCTGCGTGACCTCGATAAGTTGCTGGCCCAGGAAACAGGTCTGCCGGTGATCGTTGCCGAAGACCCGCTGACCTGCGTTGCTCGCGGCGGTGGCCGTGCACTGGAAATGATGGATAAACACACCATGGACCTGCTGTCGAGCGAGTGATCTCGCCCGATGCATCTATGCTGTTGAGCGCGCAGGCGGCCCTTTGCAGTGCCGCCTGTTGGCGTTTATCTTCTGTCAGTCTGCATCCAGGCCGGTCTGCCGTATGAATAAACAAAACATTTGCCTGGGAGGAGCGGCTTATTAAACCGCTTTTCACCAAAGGGCCTTCACTGGGCGTGCGCTTGTTGGTGCTGGTCGTGCTATCGGTCGCGCTGATGGTGGTCGATGCCCGCTTCACACTGCTCAAGCCAGTGCGTAGCCAGATGTCGCTGGTGCTGATGCAGTCTTACTGGATCACCGACCTGCCGCAGCGGTTATGGCAGGGTGTGGCCAGTCAATTCGGCAGTCGTACCGAGCTTGTCGCCGAAAACGAAAAACTCAAGACCGAAAACCTGCTGTTGCAGGGCCGCATGCAAAAGCTTGCCGCCCTCACCGAGCAGAACGTTCGGCTGCGCGAGCTGCTCAATTCCTCTGCGCTGGTCAACGAGAAGGTCGAAGTGGCCGAGCTGATCGGCATGGACCCCAACCCCTTCACCCACCGCATCATCATCAATAAAGGTGAGCGCGACGGTGTGGTCCTCGGTCAGCCGGTGCTCGATGCCCGCGGCCTGATGGGCCAGGTGGTCGAGTTAATGCCGTACACCTCCCGCGTGCTGTTGCTGACCGACACCACCCACAGCATTCCGGTGCAGGTGAACCGTAACGGGTTGCGCGCGATTGCCAGCGGCACCGGCAACCCGGAACGCCTGGAACTGCGTCATGTCGCCGACACAGCTGACATTAAAGAAGGTGATCTGCTGGTCAGTTCCGGCCTCGGTCAGCGCTTCCCGGCCGGTTACCCGGTGGCGACAGTCAAGGAAGTGATCCACGATTCCGGCCAGCCGTTTGCCATCGTTCGTGCCGTGCCGACAGCCGCGTTGAACCGCAGCCGTTACTTGCTGCTGGTGTTCACCGACGGTCGTACCGCCGAAGAGCGCGCCAACGATGCTGCCCAAGCGCAGGAAGCGCTGGACCAGCACGGTGGTGGGCCGATCATTCCGGCGACCGTACCAAAACCAGTGCCTGCGAACGTGGTGGTACCCGCCGCAGCCGCTGCGCCTGTTGCCGCTCCGGCGACACCGGCACCGGCACCGGCACCGGCGGCAACCCCGGTCAAACCTGCGCATCCCGCAGCTGCCAAGCCGCCCGCATCGCAACCTGCCGCAACCAAACCGCCAGCCACTCAACCGGCTGCGGTGAAGCCTGCCGCCAAACCGCCTGTCTCTGCGCCGGCTTCCACTGGGGGACGAGAATAATGGTCGGTGCTACCGCATCCCGAAATGGCTGGATGATCTGGCTGACGTTTGCCATTGGCCTGCTGCTCAGCGTTTCGCCGCTGCCGCAATTCATGGAAATCCTCCGCCCGCTCTGGCTGGCCTTGCTGCTGGCGTTCTGGGCGCTGTATTTGCCGCAGAAAGTCGGCATGGTCACGGCCTGGTGCCTGGGTCTGGCCGAAGACGTGCTGTACGGCACGTTGCTGGGTCAGAACGCGTTGATCCTGTGCCTGATCACCTTTCTGGTGCTGTCGCTGCAACAGCGCCTGCGCATGTTCCCAATGTGGCAACAGAGCCTGGTGATCCTGGTGATCTTCGGCCTCGCGCAGCTTGTTCAACTATGGCTGAGTGCCCTGACCGGCAACCGTCAGCCAACCCTGGCACTGGTGCTGCCGGCCTTGGTCAGCGCATTGCTCTGGCCATGGATCAGCTACGGTTTGCGCGGGTTGCGTCGTCGCTACAAAATTAATTAATTCGGTCAGGCATTGGCCCGCACCTCGACAGGGAGATGTCTTGATGAAGCTTTACCTCGCCTCAGGCTCACCGCGTCGGCGTGAACTGCTCACGCAGATCGGCGTGCCGTTCTCCGCCATCAGCGCGGACATCGATGAAACCCCTTTAAAAGATGAATCCCCGTCGGCCTATGTCGAGCGCCTGGCGCGCGGCAAAGCCGAGGCCGGGCGCGGCGCGGTCGTGTCCGACCAGGATTTTTGCGTGCTGGGCGCTGACACCGCTGTCGTGCTCAACGGGAAAATTCTCGGCAAACCGGTGGACGAAGCTGACGCGTGCGCCATGCTTATGATGTTGGCCGGTCAGGAACACGAAGTATTGACCGCCATTGCGGTGCTCGACGGTGAGCGTTGTGAGTCGCGGGTGGTGCGCAGTCTGGTGCGTTTTCGCAACATCGATCGCGATGAAGCGGCGGCCTACTGGGCCAGTGGCGAACCCCGGGACAAGGCTGGTGGCTATGGCATTCAAGGACTGGGCGCGGTGTTTGTCGCCCAGCTGATTGGAAGCTACTCGGCGGTGGTCGGACTGCCGCTGTGCGAAACCGCTGAGCTGCTCGGCCATTTCGGCATACCCTGTTGGCAAACCCTTAACGCGCGCTGAGCGTCGTACTGACAAGATGCGGCCATTATCGTGAACATGCCTGAACGAGACCCTGCCATGAGTGAAGAGATCCTGATCAACATCACGCCGATGGAATCGCGCGTGGCGGTGGTCGAAAACGGTGTCCTGCAAGAGGTCCATGTCGAGCGCACGCAGAAGCGCGGGATCGTCGGCAACATCTATAAAGGCAAGGTCGTGCGGGTATTGCCGGGCATGCAGGCGGCCTTCGTCGACATCGGCCTGGACCGCGCCGCGTTCATTCACGCCTCGGAAATTTCCCTGCGCGAAGGCCCGGCGGTGGAGAGCATCAGCGCGCTGGTTCACGAAGGCCAGAGCCTGGTCGTCCAGGTCACCAAGGACCCGATCGGCTCCAAAGGCGCACGCCTGACCACCCAGCTGTCGATCCCGTCGCGCTATCTGGTGTACATGCCGCGCACAGCCCACGTCGGCATTTCGCTGAAAATCGAAGACGAAGCAGAGCGCGAGCGCCTCAAGCAAGTCGTCACCGATTGCGTGGCCAAAGAAGGCATAAAAGAGGCGGGCGGTTTTATCCTGCGTACCGCCGCAGAAGGGGCTGGCGCCGATGAAATCCTCATGGACATCCGCTACCTGCGCCGTCTCTGGGACCAGATCAACGAACAGATCAAAACCATCGGTGCACCGAGCGTCATCTACGAAGACCTCGGCCTGGCGTTGCGCACCTTGCGCGACCTGGTGAGCCCGAAGATCGAGAAGATCCGCATCGATTCCCGGGAAACCTTTCAGAAAACCACGCAGTTCGTCGCCGAACTGATGCCGGAAATTGCCGATCGTCTTGAGCATTACCCGGGCGAGCGGCCGATTTTCGACCTGTACGGCGTCGAAGACGAAATCCAGAAAGCCCTGGAGCGCAAAGTGCCGCTCAAGTCCGGCGGTTATCTGGTGGTCGATCCGGCGGAAGCCATGAGCACCATCGACGTCAATACTGGTGCATTCGTCGGCCATCGCAACCTCGAAGAAACCATCTTCAAGACCAACCTCGAAGCCGCGACCGCCATCGCCCGCCAGCTGCGCCTGCGCAACCTCGGCGGGATCATCATCATCGACTTCATCGACATGGAAGACGAAGAGCACCAGCGCCAGGTGCTGCGTACCCTCGAGAAACAGCTGGAACGCGATCACGCCAAGACCAACATCATCGGCATCACCGAGTTGGGCCTGGTGCAGATGACCCGCAAGCGCACCCGCGAAAGTCTCGAACAGGTGCTGTGCGAACCGTGCAGCAGCTGTCAGGGTCGCGGCAAGCTGAAGACCCCGGAAACGGTCTGCTACGAAATTTTCCGCGAAATCCTCCGCGAGGCGCGAGCCTATCAAGCGGAAGGCTATCGTGTATTGGCGAATCAGAAAGTCGTCGACCGTTTGCTCGATGAGGAGTCGGGTAATGTCGCCGAACTGGAAGGATTTATCGGACGCACCATTCGGTTCCAGGTGGAAACCATGTATTCCCAGGAACAATACGACGTGGTGCTGCTCTGAATCGCTGTGTTTCACCCTTACTAGAACGGCTGGCCTCAGCTTTTTGCAGTATTTTCGCTATGGGAGCCAACTGACATGGAACGTCTGACACGCATTTTGGCCGCACTGACCCGCTGGGGTCTTGGCCTGTGCGCGTTGGTTCTGGTGTTGATGGCGTTGTACGTCAGCCTCGGCCGGGAGCTGACGCCCCTGGTGGCCGAATACCGTGCCGACGTCGAAACCAAAGCCAGCGCCGCCTTGGGCATGCCGTTGCAAATCGGCAAGCTGGAAGGCAACTGGAGCGGTTTTGCGCCGATTTTGCTGGCGCATGACGTGACGGTGGGCGAGGGCGCCAACGCCCTGCACCTGGATCAGGTGCGAGCCGTACCGGACCTTTGGGAAAGCCTGCTGGCTCGCGACGTTCGCATCGCCCATCTGGAACTCAATGGCCTGAAGATCAGCCTCAAGGAAGGCGCGGACGGTCACTGGGCACTGGAAGGGTTGCCGGTACAACAGGACCAGCCGCTGGATCCGGAGCAACTGCTCAATCGTATGCAAATGGTCCAGCAACTGTCGGTGATCGACAGCCAGGTGACCTTGCAGCCTCTGGACCACCCGCCGCTGACCCTGACCTACGTCGGCCTGAATCTGAAAACCGGCGTCTCCCGCCAGCGCCTCGATGCCCGTCTGACCCTGCCCGACGGTCAGCCGGTGGCCATGAGTGTGCGCACCCGTCTGCGCGCCAGCCAGTGGAAGGACGGCGAGGCCGAGGCCTACCTGAGCCTGCCGCAGAGCGACTGGTCGAAATGGCTGCCCGAGCGCGTGACCCGGCAGTGGAATTTCTCCGAGCTCAAGGCCGGTGGCGAGCTCTGGGTGAACTGGGGCAAGGGTGCGCTGCAAAGCGGCGCCATTCGCCTGAACGCGCCGCAACTCAAGGGCGCCTACGCTGAGCGCAAGCCGATCCAGATCAACAATCTGGCGCTCAACGGTTATTTCCAGCGCAGCAGCGAAGGCATGCTGGTGACCCTGGATTCCCTGGCGATGAACTTTGGCGAGACCCGTTGGGAATCGCACCTGCAACTTCGACAGACCGCCGCCACCGACAAGTCGGAAGAACTCTGGCACCTGCAAGCCGACCGCCTCGACCTCACCCCGCTGACCCCATTGATAAACGCCCTGGGGCCGCTGCCCGAAGGCGTTGCCACGGCGGTCGAGCGACTCAAGGTGACCGGTGGGCTGCGCAACGTGCTGATCGATCTGCGCCCCAATGCCACCGATGACAGCAAGTTCAGCTTTGCCGCCAACCTCGATCAGGTTGGCTTCGACGCCTATCACGGCGCGCCAGCAGCACGAAATGTCAGCGGCAGCATCAGCGGTGACCTCGGCCAGGGGGAACTGCGGATGGACAGCAAGGATTTTGTCCTGCACCTGGACCCGATTTTCGCCAAGCCATGGCAATACATTCAGGCCAACGCCCGGCTGACCTGGAAGCTCGACAAAGAAAGTTTCACCCTGATCGCGCCGTACCTGAAGGTGCTGGGCGAAGAGGGCAAGATTGCCGGTGACTTCCTGATCCGCCTGCATTTCGACCACACCCAGGAAGACTACATGGACCTGCGGGTCGGCCTGGTCGACGGCGACGGTCGCTACACCGCCAAGTACCTGCCGACCATGCTCAGCCCTGCGCTGGACGAATGGCTGCGCACGGCGATTCTCAAAGGTGCCGTGGATCAGGGCTTCTTCCAGTATCAGGGCTCGCTGAACCACGGCGCCGCCGAGACGGCGCGCAGCATCAGCCTGTTCTTCAAGGTTCACGATGCCGAACTGGCCTTCCAGCCGGGTTGGCCGCATGTCAGCAAGGTCAGTGGTGATGTGTTCGTTGAAGACAGTGGCGTGCGGATCCTGGCCAGCAAGGGTCAGTTGCTCGACACGCAGGTCCGCGACATTTACGTCAATATTCCCCATGCGCCGGAGGGCCAAAGTGTTCACCTGTTCCTCGACGGTGGGTTCTCCGGCGGGTTGGGCGATGGCCTGAAGATACTTCAGGAAGCGCCGATCGGCACCGCTGAAACCTTTGCCGGATGGGAAGGCGAGGGTGATCTGCAAGGCAAGCTGAAGCTGGACATTCCGCTGGTCAAAGGCGAGCAGCCGAAGATTCTCGTCGACTTCAAGACCGCCAAGGCGCGTTTGAAGCTGGCCGAGCCTTCCCTGGAGCTGACGCAGCTCAAGGGTGATTTCCGCTTCGACAGCACCAAGGGCTTGAGCGGACAGAACATCACCGCGCGGGCCTTCGACAAACCGGTCACTGCGCAGATTTTTGCCGATGGCAGCGCGGGTAATCTCAAGACCCGTGTCACCGCTTCCGGTCAGGTCGAGGTCAAGAAGCTCACTGACTGGCTGAGCGTCACCCAGCCATTGCCGGTGTCCGGTTTGATCCCGTATCAGCTGCAACTGAGCCTGGATGGCGCCGACAGCCAGTTAATGGTCAATTCCAGCCTCAAAGGTGTGGCGATCGATTTGCCGGCACCGTTTGGCATGACCGCCGATGCCGGCCGCGACACCACGTTCCGCATGACCCTGCAAGGGCAGGAACGGCGCTACTGGGTCAACTATGGGGAGCTCGCAGACTTCACGTTTGCGGCGCCGAGCGGCAATTTTGCCGACGGTCGTGGCGAATTGTTCCTGGGCGGTGGCAGTGCCGTGCTGCCCGGCGCCAAAGGGCTGCGAGTGCGCGGCGTGCTGTCGGAGCTGGATGTCGGCCCGTGGAAGGATCTGTTGGACAAGTACGCCGGCCAGGATCCGGGCGGCAATGCCAAGCAGTTGCTCAGCAGTGCGGACTTCAAGGTTGGCAAGCTCAGCGGTATCGGCACGACGCTTGATCAGGCGTCGGTGCAGTTGAACCGCAAGGCCGCGGCGTGGGCCTTGCAACTCGACAGTCAGCAGGTCAAGGGCAGCGCGAGCATCCCTGATGCGAAAGGCGCGCCGATTGCGATCAATCTGCAAACCGTGCGATTGCCGGCACCAGACCCGACAGTGCTGGCCGACGAAAACTCGCCGGATCCACTGGCCTCGGTGGACCCGACCAAGATTCCGGCGCTGGATATCACTATCAATCAGCTGTTTCAGGGCCAGGACCTCGTTGGTGCCTGGTACCTGAAAGTCCGTCCGACCGCCAGGGGCATTGCGCTCAATACGCTGGATCTGGGCCTCAAGGGCATTTTGTTGCAGGGCACTGGCGGCTGGGAGGGCATCCCCGGCAGCTCCAGCAGTTGGTACAAAGGGCGGATCAGCGGCAAGAATCTCGCTGACGTGCTCAAAGGCTGGGGCTTTGCGCCGAGCGTCACCAGCGAAGAGTTTCACATGGATGTCGACGGTCGCTGGCCGGGTTCACCGGCGTGGCTGGCCACCAAACGTTTCTCCGGCACCCTCGATGCTTCTTTGAATAAAGGCCAGTTCGTTGAGGTCGAGGGCAGCGCCCAGGCCCTGCGAGTCTTCGGCCTGCTCAACTTCAACTCCATTGGTCGCCGTCTGCGCCTGGACTTCTCCGACCTGTTTGGCAAAGGCTTGAGTTATGACCGGGTCAAAGGTCTGCTGGTTGCGACCAACGGGGTTTATGTGACGAAGGAGCCGATCCTGCTGACCGGCCCGTCGAGCAACATTGAACTGAACGGGACCCTGAACCTGGTAGGTGACCAGATTGACGCCAAGCTGCTGGTGACCTTGCCGGTGACCAACAACCTGCCAATTGCCGCATTGATCGTCGGCGCCCCGGCCATCGGCGGTGCGCTGTTCCTGATCGACAAGCTGATCGGTGACCGCGTGGCACGTTTCGCCAGCGTCAAATACACGGTCAAAGGCCCTTGGAAAGAGCCGAAAATCACCTTCGACAAGCCTTTTTGAGTTCTTTTTTGAAAAGGCACTCCCCCAGCCTATGGAGTAGCATGGCGGCTTGTCCTTATAAAAAGCGACCCAGGAGCGCGCCATGACTTTTGCGGTGATTCAAATGGTCAGCCAGAGCGATGTGCTGGCCAACCTGGCCCAGGCCCGGCGTCTGCTCGAGCAGGCGGCGGCCGGTGGCGCGAAGCTGGCAGTGCTCCCGGAAAACTTCGCCGCCATGGGCCGTCGCGACATTGCCGACATCGGCCGCGCCGAGGCGTTGGGTGAAGGTCCGATCCTGCCATGGTTGAAACAGACCGCCCGCGACCTCAAGTTATGGATAGTGGCCGGCACGTTGCCGTTGCCACCAGTGGACTATCCGACGTCCAAAGCCCATGCCTGCTCGTTGCTGGTCAATGATCAGGGCGAGACGGTGGCGCGCTACGACAAGCTGCACCTGTTCGACGTGGACGTGGCGGACAATCGCGGACGTTATCGCGAATCCGATGACTATGCTTATGGCAGTGGGGTTGTGGTGGCGGACACGCCCGTCGGCCGGGTCGGCCTGACGGTGTGTTACGACCTGCGCTTCCCGGAGTTGTATAGCGAACTGCGCGCTGCGGGCGCGCAATTGATTACCGCGCCGTCGGCATTTACCGCGGTGACCGGCGCGGCGCATTGGGATGTGCTGATTCGTGCGCGGGCCATCGAGACGCAGTGTTATGTGCTCGCGGCCGCCCAAGGCGGAACGCACCCGGGGCCGCGGGAAACCTGGGGGCATGCGGCGATCGTCGACCCTTGGGGACGCGTGCTGGCCCAGCAGGATCAAGGCGAGGCCGTGCTGCTGGCCGAACGCGATAGCAGCGAACAGGCGTCCATCAGGGCGCGGATGCCGGTGTCCAGTCACCGGCGCTTTTTCTCGCAGGGCGCGCAGCGACCTGCCCGGAACGACGAATTTAAGGCGTAAACATATGAGCGAGTTGTTGTCCTCCGTCAGTGAACACCTCCTGGCGCCCGGTGGCGTAACGATCGAGAGCCTGCAAGGTGTGCTCGGCGATCTGGCCGGCCCGGGCATCGATGCCGCGGACCTGTATTTCCAGGGGCAGATTTCCGAGTCCTGGGCGCTGGAAGACGGGATCGTCAAGGAAGGCAGCTTCAACCTCGACCAAGGTGTGGGCGTGCGGGCGCAATCGGGTGAAAAAACCGGTTTCGCCTACAGCAATGCCATCACCCTTGAAGCCCTCGGCGCAGCGGCCCGTGCGGCGCGGTCGATCTCCCGCGCCGGGCAGAACGGCTCGGTGCAGGCCTTCACTACCGCGGACGTCGCCCAGTTATACGGGCCGGATAACCCGCTGGAAGTGATGACCCGTGCGGAAAAAGTCGAACTGCTCAAGCGCATCGACGTCGCGACTCGCGCCCTTGACCCGCGTATCCAGCAAGTCACCGTGAGCATGGCCGGTGTCTGGGAACGGATTCTTGTCGCTTCGACCGATGGCAGCCTGGCCGCTGATGTGCGGCCATTGGTGCGCTTCAACGTCAGCGTGATCGTCGAGCAAAACGGTCGCCGCGAGCGCGGTGGTCATGGCGGTGGCGGTCGTACCGATTACCGTTACTTCCTCGCCGAAGACCGCGCCATGAGCTACGCACGTGAAGCACTGCGTCAGGCGTTGGTGAACCTGGAAGCTATTCCCGCGCCGGCCGGTACGTTGCCGGTGGTGTTGGGTTCGGGCTGGTCCGGCGTGCTGTTGCACGAAGCGGTCGGCCATGGTCTGGAAGGTGACTTCAACCGCAAGGGCAGCTCCGCTTACAGCGGACGCATGGGCGAGATGGTTGCGTCCAAGCTGTGCACCATTGTCGATGACGGTACGTTGGCCGGGCGTCGCGGTTCCCTGAGCGTCGACGACGAAGGTACTCCGACCGAATGCACCACGCTGATCGAAAACGGCGTACTCAAAGGCTACATGCAGGACAAGCTCAACGCGCGCCTGATGGGCGTGGCCCGCACCGGCAACGGTCGTCGTGAATCCTACGCGCACTTGCCGATGCCACGGATGACCAACACCTACATGCTGGCGGGTGAAAGCGACCCGGCGGAAATCATCGCCTCGGTGAAGCGCGGCATCTATTGCGCCAACCTCGGCGGCGGGCAGGTGGACATCACCAGCGGCAAATTCGTGTTCTCCACCAGCGAGGCATACTTGATCGAAGACGGCAAAATCACCGCCCCGGTCAAAGGCGCGACGTTGATCGGCAACGGCCCGGAAGCCATGAGCAAGGTGTCGATGGTCGGTAACGACCTGGCGCTGGACAGCGGAGTGGGGACGTGTGGCAAGGATGGGCAGTCGGTGCCGGTGGGTGTCGGCCAGCCAACGCTGAAAATCGATGCGATCACTGTGGGTGGCACAGGATCGTAAAAGGATGGAGCTTCGGGTGAGCCGCTTTGGCGACTCACCCGACTCGGGACTTAACGCAGACCGCGTTGAGTCTCGTCCAGCTCACGGATGTACTTGAAGATTTTACGGCTCGATGCCGGTGGCTTGTTAGTCGCCAGTTCGTGCTGGGCCTGACGGATCAGGGAGCGCAACTGCTGACGATCAGCCTCCGGGTAGTCGAGCACGAACTTCTCCAGGACCGCATCGTCGCCCGCGATCAAGCGATCGCGCCAGCGTTCCAGGCCATGGAAACGTTCGTTGTACTGCCGGGTGGAGGCATCGAGTTGATCGAGCAACGTCAGAATGGCGTCAGTGTCCTGATCGCGCATCAGTTTGCCGATGAACATGAGGTGCCGTTTACGCGCGATATTCGCGGTGTGCTTGGGCGCATCGGCCAGTGCCCGGCGCATAGCGTCGGTCAACGGCAGTTTTGCCAGCAAGTCAGGCTTGAGCGTTGTAAGGCGCTCGCCGAGGTCAACCAGAGCATGAAGCTCGCGTTTAACCTGGGATTTGCTTTTTTCTCCCGTATCGAGGGAGTCGTCGTAAGAATCAACCATGGTGGCCGTCCGCAAAGAAACGCCGCCATGATAACCAGTCGGGGGCCGCTTGTCCGGCCCGGTCGCTCGAAGGCCCCAGCCGAAAGCAGAATTTGAGTGGAGAACAGCATGAGTGCAGTTGAAAGCGTCGGCCCACAAGCGTTGCCGGCACTGCAAGAACAAGTCGAGCAGATCATCGCTGAAGCCAAGCGTCAGGGTGCCAGTGCCTGTGAAGTGGCCGTGTCCCTGGAGCAGGGCCTGTCCACCTCGGTGCGCCAGCGTGAAGTCGAAACCGTCGAGTTCAACCGCGACCAGGGCTTTGGCATCACTTTGTATGTCGGTCAGCGCAAAGGCTCGGCCAGCACCTCGGCCAGTGGTCCTGAGGCGATTCGTGAAACCGTCGCCGCCGCACTGGCCATCGCCAAGCACACTTCCGAAGACGAAGCTTCAGGCCTGGCAGATGCCGCGCTGATGGCCAGGGATCTGCAGGATTTCGACCTGTTCCATGAATGGGACATTACCCCGGAGCAAGCCATCGAGCAGGCGCTGACCTGTGAAGCCGCGGCATTTGCTGCCGACAGCCGGATCAAGAACGCCGACGGCACTACCCTCAGTACCCATCAAGGCTGCCGCGTCTATGGCAACAGTCACGGTTTCATCGGCGGTTATGCGTCGACCCGTCACAGCCTCAGCTGCGTGATGATCGCCGAGGCTGATGGCCAGATGCAGCGCGATTACTGGTACGACGTAAACCGTCAGGGCAACTTGCTGGCCGACCCGGTAAGCATCGGCCAACGCGCCGCGCAACGTGCCGCGAGTCGATTGGGCGCGCGTCCGGTGCCGACCTGCGAAGTGCCGGTGCTGTTTTCTGCGGAGCTGGCCGGTGGTTTGTTCGGCAGCTTCCTTTCGGCGATTTCCGGCGGCAGTCTGTATCGCAAGTCGTCGTTCCTTGAAGGCACCTTGGGTCAGAAGCTGTTCCCGGAATGGCTGACCATCGATGAGCGTCCGCACTTGATGCGTGCCATGGGCAGTTCGGCGTTCGACGGTGATGGCCTGGCGACCTACGCCAAACCGTTTGTCGAAAAGGGCGAGTTGGTGTCCTACATCCTCGGCACCTATTCCGGCCGCAAGCTGGGTATGCCGAGCACCGCCAACGCAGGGGGCGTGCACAACCTGTTCGTCACCCATGGTGATGAAGATCAGGCGGCCTTGCTGCGCCGCATGGGGCGCGGTTTGCTGGTCACCGAACTGATGGGCCAGGGCCTGAACATGGTCACCGGCGATTACTCCCGTGGCGCGGCGGGTTACTGGGTCGAGAACGGCGAAATCCAGTTCGCGGTCCAGGAAGTCACCATCGCCGGTAACATGCGCGACATGTTCAAGCAGATCGTTGCCGTGGGTAATGACCTGGAGCTGCGCAGCAACATTCGCACCGGTTCGGTGTTGATCGAGCGGATGACCGTCGCAGGCAGCTAACGCTGGCCGCTACACAAAAAGGCGCGCCACCCCATTGGGTGGCGCGCCTTTTTTTATGCCTTTGCACTGGCCCCTGTGGGAGCGGGCTTGCTCGCGAAGGCGGTGTATCAGTCAACAAAGATGCTGAATATGGTGGCCCCTTCGCGAGCAAGCCCGCTCCCACATGGAGTTTGTCGTGTGCTTTCGGGGTTGTGTTGGTTCTCATTATCATCTAATAATAAATCTCATTACCGAATGGGCCCGGATCATGAGTTCTGCCTTGCACGAGCAGCCTTACCTCGAAAGCTGGCGCTGGATGAGTCGCCAGATCCGTTGCGCGATGGACCCCGACGAACCGCGCCTGATCGAACATTACCTGGCTGAAGGCCGGTATCTGGCGTGTTGCACGGCAACCTCACCCTGGACCATCGCCGAAACCTCGTTTCGTTTGCTGCTCGACACCGCCGCCGATGTCGCGCTCCCTTGGCACTGGCGGACTTACTGCCTGGACCAGGCCTGGCGCCCATTGCGCGATCTGGAACGCCTCTCTCTGTGCAAATGCCGCCTCAAGCGCTGGCAAAGCTACACCTGGCAACTGGCGATCTGCGAGTTGCAGCCCTCGATTCCTCTCATAGAACTGGTGCAAGGATTTAGTGATGACCAAGACCCGTATTGAGCGCGACAGCATGGGCGAGCTTCAAGTCCCGGTGGACGCCCTCTATGGCGCGCAGACCCAGCGTGCGGTGGATAACTTCCCGATCAGCGGCAAGCCGATGCCGGTGCAGTTCATCCGCGCTCTGATCCTGGCCAAGGCTGCCGCCGCCCAGGCCAACGTCGAACTCAAGCAGATCAGCGAGTCCCAGGGCAAAGCCATCGTCGATGCATCACTGGGGTTGCTTCAGGGCGACTTCATGCAGCACTTTCCGGTGGATATCTTCCAGACCGGTTCCGGCACCAGTTCCAACATGAACGCCAACGAAGTGATCGCCACCTTGGCCAGCCGTCTGCTCGGTGAGCCAGTGAACCCTAACGATCACGTGAATTGCGGCCAAAGCAGCAACGACATCATCCCGACCACCCTCCATGTCAGCGCTGCACTCGCGTTGCATGAACAACTGCTGCCGGCGCTGGTGCGGCTGGTGCAGGTCATCGAGCGCAAGGCTGAAGAGGTTCATCACCACGTCAAAACCGGTCGCACGCACCTGATGGACGCGATGCCGGTGCGCATGAGCCAGGTCCTGAATGGCTGGGCGCAACAGCTCAAGGCCAACATCGGCCATTTGCAGGACTTGCTGCCGAGCCTGCAATCCCTGGCCCAGGGCGGCACGGCGGTAGGCACCGGGATCAATGCGCATCCGCAATTCGCCGCGCGTTTCAGCCAGCAGCTGAGTGAACTGACTCACGTTCAATTCACGCCGGGCAAGGATCTGTTTGCCCTGATCGGCTCCCAGGACACTGCGGTGGCGGTCTCCGGCCAACTCAAAGCGACAGCGGTTTCCTTGATGAAAATCGCCAACGACCTGCGCTGGATGAACTCCGGTCCGCTGGCGGGCCTCGGCGAAATCGAACTCGAAGCCTTGCAACCGGGTTCCTCGATCATGCCGGGCAAGGTCAACCCGGTGATCCCGGAGGCCACCGCGATGGTCGCCGCCCAAGTGATTGGCAATGACACGGTGATCACCATCGCCGGTCAGTCGGGCAATTTCGAATTGAACGTGATGCTGCCGATCATCGCCCAGAACCTGCTGAGCAGCATCGAATTGCTGGCCAACTCCAGCCATCTGTTGGGGGAGAAGGCCATCGCCACTTTCAAGGTCAACGAGGCGCGGATCAAAGAGGCGCTGTCGCGCAACCCGATTCTGGTGACCGCACTCAACCCGATCATCGGTTACCAAAAAGCCGCTGAAATCGCCAAGAAGGCCTATCAGCAGGGCCGTCCGGTGATTGATGTCGCCCTGGAACACACCGACCTGACACGCAGCCAACTGGAAGAATTGCTCAACCCAGAGAAGCTCACCGCAGGCGGCGTGTAATCACCGCTACCGCTTTGGAGGCTCACCATGGAGCACTGGAAACGCACGATCGAAAGGGCCAATCGCCATTTCATGCTGGGCGAACTCGTCGATGCCCGCGAGGCTTACTTGCAGGCTTTGGCCCTGGCCCAGGTGTTGTTCGAGCGCTGGGCGGATGCCGACGAAGCGGTGGCGGCCTGCGTGATTTCCCACCACAACCTGGCCGACTTGCACTTGCGTCTTAACCAGCCGGAGGAGAGCGCCGAATATTTGTGCTCGATCCATCAGCGGTTGTTGCAGACCCTGCAGGACCCGCGCCTGGCCCCGGCCCTGCGTGAAGCCGCGCTGCGCCAAAGCAGCAAAACCTATGTCGAGCTGCTGAATTTCATCAGCGAGCATGGCGAATACCCGCGCACGCACCGTTTGCTGCGCACCGATACCGCATCGTCTGCGCCTCTACATCATGGAGTCCATTGAAATGGCTTTTACCTTGCCTGCCCTGCCTTACGCCTACGATGCCCTGGAACCGCATATTGATGCGCAGACCATGGAGATCCACTACACCAAGCACCACCAGACCTACATCAATAATCTCAACGCCGCTGTCGAGGGCACCGAATTTGCCGAATGGTCGGTGGAAAAACTGGTCGCCAGCGTCCAGCAGCTGCCGGAAAAACTCCGTGCGGCGGTGATCAATCAGGGCGGCGGCCACGCCAACCATTCGCTGTTCTGGGAAGTGATGGCGCCTCACGGCGGCGGCAAACCCGACGGTGCGCTGGCCAAGGCGATTGATGAGCAACTGGGTGGCCTGGACCGTTTCAAGGAAGCGTTCACCAAAGCCGCGCTGACCCGCTTTGGCAGTGGCTGGGCCTGGCTGAGTGTCACACCGCAAAAGGCCCTGATTGTGGAAAGCAGCGGTAACCAGGACAGCCCGTTGATGAATGGCAATACGCCGATCCTCGGCCTGGATGTCTGGGAGCACGCCTATTACCTGCAATATCAGAACCGCCGTCCGGAATACATCAATGCGTTCTACAACGTCATCAATTGGCCTGAAGTCGCTGCGCGGTATCAGGCTGCGCTGGTTTAAGTCCTCTATCAAAACAATCCAAGGCTGACTATGGGCACTGAAACACTGGCGATCGGCAGCGGACGAATGTTTCGCTACGCGCTGGGATCGCTGTTGCTGCTGGCGGGCATGTCGTTGTTGGTCGCCCATGGACTGGCGTGGCTGGACCTCGAGCCAAGATTGCTGCGCGCACTGCAGGGCGGGGCGATTTGCGCCTTGGGCACTGCGTTGGGTGCAGTGCCGGTGCTGGTGATTCGGCGGATGCCGCAGTCGGTCAGCGATACGCTGCTCGGTTTCGGTGCCGGGGTGATGCTCGCGGCGACGGCGTTTTCGCTGATTGTCCCGGGGATCTCCGCCGCTGAAAGCCTGGGGCTGACACCCTGGGCGGCCAGCGGACTGATCAGCTTCGGCATCATGCTCGGCGCGTTCGGGCTGTTTCTGGTGGATCGAAAGGTCTCGGGCGCCTCACCGGAAATGCTCGTCGGAACCCTGGAACGGCCGGTCATCCCGCCGCGGATTTGGTTGTTTGTGTTTGCCATCATTGCCCACAACATTCCTGAAGGCATGGCGGTCGGGGTCTCGGCCGGTGGAGGAATGCCGGATGCCGACAGCCTGGCCATGGGCATCGCCTTGCAGGATGTACCGGAAGGGCTGGTGATCGCGCTGGTGCTGGCAGGCGCGGGGATGTCGCGGGTCAAGGCGTTCCTGATCGGTGCGGCATCAGGGTTGGTCGAGCCGGTCTTCGCGCTGTTGTGCGCCTGGCTGGTGAGCCTGGCCGAATTGCTGTTGCCATTGGGATTGGCGCTGGCGGCGGGGGCGATGTTGCTGGTGGTCACCCATGAAGTCATCCCCGAATCGCGGCGCAATGGTCACGACAAGCTGGCGAGCCTTGGGTTGTTGATCGGGTTTTGTTTGATGATGGTGATGGATACGGCGTTGGCCTGAAAAGGCATTGATGCCTGTGTGGCGAGGGGATTTATCCCCGTTGGGTCGCGAAGCGACCCCCAGCGTCGGTGCAGCAGACTAAGTTGCCTGCTTTACGACTGCTTCGCAGCCGAACGGGGATAAATCCCCTCGCCACAGGTGCCCGCTCAAAAAGGCGGGTTACTCGCCTTCGTCGAAGAAGTTGTTGATCAATGCGACCAGCGCATCCATCGCTTCCTGCTCTTGCTCGCCTTCCGTACTCAGATGGATTTTGGTGCCCTTGCCGGCGGCGAGCATCATCATGGCCATGATGCTTTTGCCATCGACCGTGGATTCTGGTGTGCGACCGACTCTGATCTTGCATTCCGGATACTGACCAGCAACGCCAACGAATTTAGCCGAAGCGCGGGCATGCAGGCCCAGCTTGTTGATGATTTCTATGTCCCGAGCAGGCATCGCGATGTGAATCCTTTAGCTGAGGTCGCGGTGGCGAACCTGGACGTTCTTCAGGGATTGTTGCAGGACCTGGCCCAGACGTTCGGTCAGGTAGACGGAGCGGTGATGCCCGCCGGTGCAGCCAATGGCAATGGTGACATAAGCCCGGTTGCTGGCGGCAAAGCGCGGCAACCACTTGAGCAGGTATGTGGAAATGTCCTGGAACATCTCTTCGACGTCCGGTTGTGCCGCCAGGTAGTCGGCCACCGGTTGATCAAGTCCGGACTGCTCACGCAATTCCGGTTTCCAGTAAGGGTTGGGCAGGCAGCGCACGTCGAACACCAGGTCGGCGTCGACCGGCATGCCACGCTTGAACCCGAAAGACTCCACCAGGAACGCAGTGCCGGCTTCCGGCTGGTTCAGCAGGCGCAACTTGATGGTATCGCGCAGCTGATAAAGGTTCAGGTTGGTGGTGTTGACCTTGAGGTCGGCCAAGTCGGCGATAGGGCCCAGCAACAGGGTCTCGTCTTGAATCGCCTCGGCCAGCGAGCGATTGGCGTTGCTCAGAGGATGGCGACGACGGGTTTCCGAGAAGCGTTTGAGCAACGTTTCTTCGTCAGCGTCCAGATACAGCACATCGCATTTGATATGCCGACTGCGGACTTCTTCCAACAGTTCCGGAAACCGTGACAGGTGACTCGGCAGGTTGCGCGCATCGATGGAGACGGCAACCAGCGGCTGTGCCAGTTCAGTATGAATCAGCGCGCGCTCGGCCAGTTCCGGCAGTAATCCGGCGGGAAGGTTGTCGATGCAGTAGTAGCCGTTGTCCTCGAGAACATCGAGGGCGGTACTTTTACCTGAGCCGGAACGGCCACTGACGATGATCAGGCGCATGATCAGTGACCGTTCTGCTCGTCCAGGACAACCTGATACAAGGCTGCGTTGCTCGGGGCACTGCGCAGTTTTTCGCGCACTTCCTTGCGATCGAGCATGCTGGCGATCTGGCGCAGAAGTTCCAGGTGGGCATCGGTAGCGGCTTGCGGGACCAGCAGAACGAACAGCAGGTCAACCGGGGCGCCGTCGATGGCGTCGAAATCGATGGGGGCGTCGAGGTGCATCAGTGCGCTGACAGGCGACGTACAACCTTTCAGACGACAGTGGGGAATGGCGATGCCGTTACCAAAACCGGTCGAACCGAGTTTTTCACGGGCAATCAGAGCCTCGAAGACATCTTGCATCTCCAGATCCGGGACTTCTTTATGGATAAGGTTGGCAATTTGCTCGAGGGCTTTCTTTTTGCTGCCGCCCGGCACGTTCACGAGGGAACGGCCGGGGGTCAGGATGCTTTCAAGTCGGATCATGGGTAGGGAGTGTTAACGACCGGTCGCGCCCTGGAGGAGGCTTTGGGTCTTTTCCTTATGCTTTTTGAGTTGTTTATCCAGCTTGTCGGTCAGCGCGTCGATCGCCGCATACATATCGGTATGCTCCGCGTTGGCGACCACTTCATTGCCGGGAATATGCAGCGTGGCTTCGATTTTCTGCTTGAGCTTTTCGACCGTCATCGTGACCTGCACGTTGGTGATCTTGTCGAAATGCCTCTCTAATCGTTGGAGTTTTTCGCCGATGTAGGTGCGAAGAGGTTCGGTCACTTCCAGTTGGTGTCCACTGATGTTGACTTGCATACAGCTTCTCCTTCGTTGCCAGTGCATAAAGCGGCAGGCAGAAATGCCTGCCACTGGAACGCTGTGGCGTGGCTCTACATCAACCGCTTGCGTTCGCTCGAAGGCGCGATCCCGAGGGATTCGCGGTACTTGGCGACGGTGCGGCGAGCCACCTGAATGCCTTGTGCCTCCAGTAAACCAGCGATCTTGCTGTCACTCAACGGCTTTTTCTGATTTTCCGCAGCAACCAGTTTTTTGATGATCGCGCGGATCGCTGTGGACGAGCATTCACCGCCTTCGGAGGTGCTGACGTGGCTCGAGAAAAAGTATTTCAGTTCATATATGCCCCGAGGGGTATGCATGAATTTCTGTGTGGTCACCCGGGAAATCGTCGATTCGTGCATGCCTACCGCTTCGGCGATGTCATGCAGGACCAGCGGTTTCATCGCTTCGTCGCCGTACTCCAGGAAGCCGCGCTGATGCTCGACGATCTGGGTGGCTACTTTCATAAGAGTTTCGTTGCGGCTTTGCAGGCTTTTGATGAACCAGCGGGCTTCTTGCAGCTGATTGCGCATGAAGGTGTTGTCGGCACTGGTGTCGGCGCGGCGTACAAAACCGGCGTATTGAGCGTTGACCCGCAACCGTGGCACCGATTCCTGGTTCAGCTCGACCAGCCAGCGCTCGTTGTCCTTGCGCACGATCACGTCAGGGACAACGTACTCGGCTTCACTCGACTCGATCTGCGAGCCCGGACGCGGGTTGAGGCTCTGCACCAGTTCGATCACCTGGCGCAGTTCATCTTCCTTGAGCTTCATGCGGCGCATCAGCTGGCTGTAGTCGCGGCTGCCGAGCAGGTCGATGTAGTCGGTGACCAGGCGCTTGGCTTCGGCCAGCCAAGGCGTCTTGGCGGGCAGCTGGCGCAGTTGCAGCAGCAGGCATTCACCCAGATTGCGGGCGCCGATGCCGGCCGGCTCGAATTGCTGGATGCGGTGCAGGACGGCTTCGATTTCGTCCAGTTCAATGTCCAGTTCCGGATCGAAGGCTTCGAGAATTTCCTCGAGGGTTTCGTCCAGGTAACCCTGATTGTTGATGCAGTCGATCAGGGTCACGGCGATCAGGCGATCGGTGTCGGACATCGGTGCCAGGTTCAGTTGCCACAACAAATGGCTTTGCAGGCTTTCGCCGGCCGATGTGCGGGTGGTGAAATCCCACTCGTCGTCATCGCTGCTGGGCAGGCTGCTGGCGCTGGTCTGGTAGACGTCTTCCCACGCGGTATCGACAGGCAGTTCGTTGGGAATGCGCTCGTTCCAGTCACCTTCCTCGAGGTTATCCACCGTCGGGGCGGTTTCCTGGTAGGAGGGTTCCGAAACATCGGCGTTGGGGAGCTGTTCGGCTTTGTCGGCCAATGGGTCGGCGTTATCGAAGTCGTCGCCTTCTTCCTGGCGTTCGAGCATCGGATTGGACTCCAGGGCCTCCTGGATTTCCTGTTGCAGGTCCAGGGTCGACAATTGGAGCAGGCGGATGGCCTGTTGCAGCTGCGGTGTCATCGTCAGCTGCTGGCCCATTCTCAAGACTAGCGATGGTTTCATGGCAGGGGCTTAACACCTTATTCGCCGGCGCACATGCGCCATCCACTACAGGGCGCCGGAGCGCCAAACATAAGCAAATTATATGCCCGAAACTGCAGCGTTTGCCTAGAGCGCTGTAACAATAAAAAAGTATTGATTTTTTATCGAGACGAGCGCTCGGACAACCAGCCAGACACGTCAGCGCTTACAGGCGGAACTCGTGGCCCAGATACACTTCCTTGACCAGTTCGTTGGCCAGGATGGTGGCGGAGTCACCTTCGGCGATCAGCTGGCCATCGTTTACGATGTAGGCAGTTTCGCAGATATCCAGGGTCTCACGGACGTTGTGGTCAGTGATCAGCACGCCAATGCCTTTGGCCTTGAGGTGGTAGATGATCTGTTTGATGTCGCCCACCGAGATCGGGTCCACACCGGCGAAAGGTTCATCGAGCAGGATGAATTTCGGGTTGGTGGCCAGTGCCCGGGCGATTTCCACGCGGCGGCGCTCACCACCGGACAGGCTCATGCCGAGGTTGTCGCGGATGTGGCTGATGTGGAATTCCTGCAGCAGGCTTTCCAGCTCCTTGCGACGATCGGCCTTGTCGAGTTCCTTGCGGGTCTCGAGGATGGCCATGATGTTGTCCGCAACCGAGAGTTTGCGGAAGATCGACGCTTCTTGCGGAAGATAGCCGATACCGGCCTTTGCACGACCGTGCATCGGCTGGTGGCTGACGTCCAGATCGTCGATCAGTACGCGACCCTGATCGGCCTGCACAAGGCCAACGATCATGTAGAAGCAGGTGGTCTTGCCGGCGCCGTTAGGGCCCAGCAGGCCGACGATCTGACCGCTGTCGATGGACAGGCTGACGTCACGCACGACCTGGCGGCTCTTGTAGCTCTTGGCCAGATGCTGAGCTTTCAGAGTTGCCATTACGGGGCCTTTTGCTCTTCGGTTTTCTTTTTCGGCTGGATCACCATGTCAATGCGCGGACGCGACTCGGTGACCTTGCTGCCCGTAGCACGCCCGGCGCTCGCAAGCTTTTTCTGGGTGTCGTAGACGATTTTCTCGCCTTGGGTGGTGTTGTTGTCCTTGTCGATGACTTTCGCTTTATCGATCAGCACGACGCGGTTTTGCGAGGCGTGGTACTGGATGGTCACCCCCCAGCCTTGCACAGGCTTGGTGTCGCCAGCCGTCTGCATCTGCTCAAAGTAGGCAAGGTTGCCCACCGATGTCACCACGTCAATGTCGCCAGTCGAGGTGCGAGTGATGGTCACGGTATTGCCGGTGACCTTCATCGAGCCCTGAGTAATGATCACGTCACCCTTATAGGTGGCAACGCCATTCTTGTCGTCCAGTTGGGCGTCGTCGGCCTGAATGCGGATAGGCTGCTCTTGATCGTTCGGCAGAGCCCAGGCGCTCACGCTTCCCAGTGCTGCGCCCAGACTGAGCAAAATAGGGAGAGTTTTAACGAGCCTCATACTGTCCTCTTACGTTCGATAGCAGGTGTATCCTGCTTTCTTTCAAGTACGCTTTCATTCCGTTGCCTGTCGATACACCGCCAGCGCCGTCGATTCTAACGGGTTGATCGGTCTGCGCATATTGCTCCTTGGGGAACACAGTCATACGGGTGGTGGTAATCAGGGTTTTGCGGTTTTTCTCGTCGAAACGCGTGATGCGGACCGAGTCGATCAGCTCGACCTGAGTGCCGTCCGGGTTGACTTCGCCGTGCTCACTCTGGACGTGCCAGGGAAACTCGGTACCACGAAACATGTTCAGGTCAGGGTTGGTCAGCAACGTCACCTCGCTCACTTTCAGGTGTTCGACCTTGTCGGACGTCATTTCATACTGCAATTTGCCGTCCGGCAGGTACTGCACGCTGTGGGCGTTCAGGGCGTAATAGTCGATCGCGCTTTCATCGACCTTGACCACGGGTTTGTCGAGGAAGCGTTCGGGGCTGATGTTCCAGTAGCCGACCGCGGCGAACAGCGCCGCGATGCAACCGAACAACAGGATGTTACGAATCTTTTTGCTCAGCATAGTGGGCTCACAGGTACGCGGCGTTGGCCGCATCGAGGCGGCCCTGGGCGCGCAGGATCAATTCACAGAATTCGCGTGCGGCACCCTCGCCACCACGGGCCAGGGTGATGCCGTGGGCGTGTTCGCGCACGAAGCTGGCGGCGTTTGCTACGGCCATGCCCAGGCCCACGCGACGAATCACCGGCAGGTCCGGCAAATCGTCGCCCAGATAGGCGACCTGTTCATAGCTTAGGTTGAGTTGAGCCAGAAGCTCGTCGAGCACCACCAGTTTGTCTTCGCGCCCCTGGTAAACGTGTGGAATGCCGAGGTTTTTCGCTCGACGTTCGACCACCGGGGTCTTGCGGCCGCTGATGATAGCGGTCTGCACGCCGGCTGCCATCAACATCTTGATGCCTTGGCCGTCGAGGGTGTTGAACGTCTTGAATTCACTGCCGTCTTCGAGGAAGTACAGGCGCCCGTCGGTCAGCACGCCATCGACATCGAATACCGCGAGTTTGATCTGTTTGCCGCGTTGCAGCAGGTCCGTGCTCATTACATTACTCCCGCACGCAGCAAGTCGTGCATGTTCAAGGCGCCGACCGGACGGTCTTCGCTGTCGACCACGACCAGTGCGTTGATCTTGTGGTCTTCCATGATTTTCAGGGCTTCGGCGGCGAGCATCTCGGCGCGAGCGGTCTTGCCGTGCGCAGTCATGACCTGATCAATGGTGGCGCTGTGGATGTCGATGCTGCGGTCCAGCGTACGGCGCAAGTCACCATCAGTGAAGATTCCTGCCAGTTTGCCATTGGCTTCGAGGATTACGGTCATGCCCAGGCCCTTGCGGGTCATTTCCATCAGCGCGTCCTTGAGCAGCGTGCCGCGCTGAACCTGTGGTAGCTCTTGGCCGGCGTGCATGACGTTTTCGACTTTCAGCAGCAGGCGTCGGCCCAGCGCGCCGCCCGGGTGGGAAAAGGCGAAGTCTTCAGCGGTAAAGCCGCGGGCTTCCAGCAGCGCAACGGCCAGGGCGTCGCCCATGACCAGCGCGGCGGTGGTCGAAGAGGTCGGCGCCAGGTTCAGCGGGCAGGCTTCGTGCTCGACGTGAACGTTGAGATTGACCTCGGCAGCCTTGGCCAGCGCCGAGTCCGGATTGCCGGTCACGCTGATCAATTTGATGCCCAGACGCTTGATCAGGGGCAGCAGGGTGACGATTTCATTGGTGGAACCGGAGTTCGACAGGGCCAGGATGATGTCGTCGCGCGTGATCATGCCCATGTCGCCGTGGCTGGCTTCGGCCGGGTGCACGAAAAACGCCGTGGTGCCGGTGCTGGCCAGGGTGGCGGCGATCTTGTTGCCGATGTGCCCCGATTTGCCCATGCCGACCACGACTACGCGGCCTTTGCTCTCCAGAATCATCTCGCAAGCGCGTACGAAATCTGCGTCGATATGGGGCAGCAAGCCTTGTACGGCTTCCAGTTCGAGGCGGATGGTGCGTTGTGCAGATTGAATCAGGTCGCTGGATTGGCTCATGTCAGAAATCGTATAGCCTGATGAAAAGGCGGCGATTATAGCGGTAATGATCAAAACCCTCACGCAAGTTCGTCACGCTTTGTCATTCCCTGTTACCGAATCCTCTCTGGGCGAGGCTTTTTGCCTGTCATGTTGCTGAACATGGGCCGGCTTGGGCCTTGGGCGCTTGGCCTTTGCAGTGATATAGTTCGCCGCCAGTTCGGCCTGCCCGGGGAGGTATGTGCTTTCGTCAGGAAGCCAGGCGTCCGAGTGTGAGGCTGCATCGCAAGGAGTTTAGATGAGTGCCGATAACGCCTACGCGGTCGAGCTGAAGGGACTGTCCTTCAAGCGCGGTGCGCGCAGCATTTTCAATAACGTCGATATCCGTATCCCACGCGGCAAGGTCACCGGCATCATGGGGCCTTCCGGGTGTGGCAAGACCACGCTGTTGCGTCTGATGGGCGCACAGCTGCGTCCTACCAAGGGCGAAGTCTGGGTCAATGGCCAGAACCTGCCGAAGCTGTCGCGCAGCGATCTGTTCGATGCGCGCAAGCACATGGGCGTGCTGTTCCAGAGCGGCGCGCTGTTTACCGACCTCGATGTGTTCGAGAACGTCGCCTTTCCGCTGCGCGTTCATACCGAGCTGCCGGAAGAAATGATCCGTGACATCGTCCTGCTCAAATTGCAGGCCGTGGGGCTGCGTGGCGCCATCGACCTGATGCCCGACGAGCTGTCCGGTGGCATGAAGCGCCGTGTCGCGCTGGCGCGGGCGATTGCCCTCGATCCGCAGATCCTCATGTACGACGAACCCTTTGTCGGCCAGGACCCTATCGCCATGGGCGTGTTGGTGCGCCTGATCCGCTTGCTCAACGATGCGCTGGGCATCACCAGCATCGTGGTTTCCCACGATCTGGCCGAGACCGCCAGCATTGCCGACTACATCTATGTGGTGGGCGAGGGGCAAGTCCTGGGGCAGGGCACTCCCGAAGAGCTGATGAACTCTCAGGAACCACGGATTCGTCAATTCATGACCGGCGAGCCCGACGGTCCGGTTGCATACCACTTTCCAGCGACGGATTACCGCGCAGATCTCCTGGGGAAGCGTTGATGCGCAAGATTTCACTATTAGAACGCGTGCGTCGATTCGGCCACGGCGGCATCGATGTGTTGTCGGTGTTCGGGCGTTCGGCGATTTTCCTGTTTCATGCCTTGCTCGGCCGCGGCGGTATCGGCGGCGGTTTTGGCCTGCTGATCAAGCAACTGCATTCCGTGGGCGTGATGTCCCTGGTGATCATTGTGGTCTCCGGGGTGTTCATCGGCATGGTGCTGGCGCTGCAAGGCTTCAACATTCTGTCCAGCTACGGTTCGGAGCAGGCGGTCGGGCAGATGGTTGCGCTGACGCTGTTGCGTGAACTCGGTCCTGTGGTCACGGCATTGCTGTTCGCCGGGCGCGCGGGTTCGGCGTTGACCGCCGAAATCGGCAACATGAAATCCACCGAACAGTTGTCCAGTCTGGAAATGATTGGTGTCGACCCACTCAAGTACATCATTGCCCCGCGCTTGTGGGCCGGCTTCATTTCCCTGCCGGTGCTGGCGATGATTTTCAGCGTGGTGGGTATCTGGGGCGGTTCGTGGGTGGCTGTCGACTGGCTGGGTGTCTATGAAGGTTCCTATTGGTCCAACATGCAGAACAGCGTGACGTTCACCGATGATGTGCTCAACGGCATCATCAAGAGCATCGTCTTCGCCTTTGTCGTGACCTGGATCGCCGTATTCCAAGGCTATGACTGCGAGCCCACTTCCGAGGGGATCAGTCGTGCCACTACCAAGACCGTGGTGTATGCCTCTTTGGCTGTGCTCGGCCTGGACTTTATTTTGACCGCCTTGATGTTTGGAGATTTCTGATGCAAAACCGCACCCTGGAAATCGGTGTCGGCCTTTTCTTGCTGGCTGGCATTCTGGCTTTGCTGTTGCTAGCGTTGCGGGTCAGTGGCCTGTCCCCGAGCGCCACCACCGATACTTATAAACTTTATGCGTATTTCGACAATATCGCCGGTTTGACGGTCAGAGCTAAAGTGACCATGGCCGGTGTGACCATCGGCAAGGTCACGGCGATCGATCTGGACCGCGACAGTTTCACCGGTCGGGTGACCATGCAACTGGAAAAGCGCGTAGATAACCTGCCGGCTGACTCCACTGCATCTATCCTGACGGCTGGCCTGTTGGGCGAGAAATACATCGGTATCAGCGTGGGCGGGGAAGAAGCCCTGCTCAAGGATGGTGGAACCATCCACGACACGCAGTCGTCGCTGGTGCTCGAGGACCTGATCGGTAAATTCCTGCTCAATACCGTTAGCAAAGACGCCAAATGAGGAGCTTTTGAATGATCTCTACCTTGCGACGTAGCCTGTTGATTTTACTCACGGCTTTGCCGTTGATGGCTCACGCCGTGGCAGCGCCCTCAGCGCACGATATCGTTAAAGACACCACCGATCGGCTGCTCGCCGATCTGTCGGCCAACAAAGAGAAGTACAAGCAGGACCCGCAAGACTTTTACACGGCGCTGAACACCATCGTCGGGCCGGTGGTGGATGCCGAGGGCATTTCCAAAAGCATCATGACGGTCAAATACTCGCGCAAAGCCACGCCGGCGCAGATGAAGACCTTTGAAGAGAACTTCAAAAGAGGCCTGTTCCAGTTCTATGGTAACGCCTTGCTCGAGTACAACAATCAGGGCATCACCGTCGATCCTGCCAAGGATGAGTCCGGAGACCGTACCAGCGTTGGCATGACGGTCAAAGGCACCAATGGCTCGATCTATCCCGTGTCGTACACACTCGAGAAGATCAACGGCGAGTGGAAACTGCGTAACGTGATCATCAACGGTATCAACATCGGCAAGCTGTTCCGCGATCAGTTCGCTGATGCGATGCAGCGCAATGGCAATGACCTGGACAAGACCATCAACGGTTGGGCCGGGGAAGTCGCCAAAGCCAAGGAAAAATCCGCGGACGCCACCGAGAAGTCTACGCAATGAGTGTGTCGGCCATTCGCATGAGCGAAACCGGCGAGCTGCGACTCAGTGGCATGCTGGATTACCGCACCGGCCCTGGTCTGCGCAAACAGGGGCAGGCGTTGATCAAATCCAGTACGGCTGCCGAAGTGGTGGTCGATTGTTCGGCTGTGTTGAAGTCCAGCAGCGTGGGCTTGTCCCTGCTGCTGTGCTTCATGCGCGATGCTGAGGCGGCCGGCAAGGCGCTGAGCATTCGCGGGATGCCAGAAGACATGCGTGAAATCGCTCAGGTCAGCGAATTGACCGAGCTGTTGGCGCATCCCTAACCAGCATCTATAAAGAAGCCCCCCGTCAGAGTCCTGCTTCGCGGGGTTCGCAGGCGCGGGGCTTTTTTGTATGATGTCCGACCCGCGCGCACAGGGCGCCGATTGAGGTTGAGCATGCAGGCCGTAGAAGTGAAGAGCTTCCTTGAAGGAAAGCTGCCCGGAACGTTGGTAGAAGTTGAGGGCGAAGGCTGCAATTTCCAGCTGAACGTGATTAGCGATGAACTGGCGGCGTTGAGCCCGGTGAAGCGTCAGCAGCAGATCTATGCCCATTTGAACCCATGGATCACCGATGGCAGCATCCATGCGGTCACTATGAAATTTTTCAGCAGCGCGGCCTGGGCCGAGCGCACCTGAGCCCAAGGGCGTCGAGATTCTTATGGATAAATTGATTATTACTGGCGGCGTTCGTCTTGACGGCGAAATCCGCATCTCCGGGGCAAAGAACTCTGCCCTGCCGATCCTGGCTGCAACCCTGCTGTGCGATGGCCCGGTAACCGTTGCCAACCTGCCGCACCTGCACGACATCACTACCATGATCGAGCTGTTCGGTCGCATGGGCATCGAGCCGGTGATCGACGAGAAGCTCAGCGTCGAAATCGACCCGCGCACCATCAAGACCCTGATCGCCCCGTACGAACTGGTGAAAACCATGCGTGCGTCGATCCTGGTGCTGGGCCCGATGGTAGCCCGTTTCGGTGAAGCCGAAGTTGCCCTGCCTGGCGGTTGCGCCATCGGCTCGCGTCCGGTTGACCTGCACATCCGTGGTCTTGAAGCCATGGGCGCGGTCATCGATGTCGAAGGCGGCTACATCAAGGCCAAGGCGCCAGAAGGCGGTTTGCGCGGTGCGCACTTCTTCTTCGACACCGTCAGCGTGACCGGTACCGAAAACATCATGATGGCCGCCGCTCTGGCCAAGGGCCGCAGCGTGTTGCAAAACGCCGCTCGCGAACCTGAAGTCATCGACCTGGCGAACTTCCTGATCGCCATGGGTGCCAAGATCACTGGCGCCGGCACCGACACCATCACCATCGATGGCGTTGAGCGTCTGCACCCGACCACCTACAAAGTGATGCCTGACCGTATCGAAACCGGCACCTACCTGGTAGCGGCAGCCGTGACCGGCGGTCGCGTGAAGGTCAAGGACACTGATCCGACCATCCTTGAAGCCGTCCTGGAAAAACTCCGCGAGTCGGGTGCTGAAATCACCTGCGGCGAAGACTGGATCGAGCTGAACATGCATGGCAAGCGGCCGAAAGCCGTCAACGTGCGGACCGCGCCATACCCGGCGTTCCCGACTGACATGCAGGCGCAGTTCATCTCCCTCAACGCCATTGCCGAAGGCACAGGCGCTGTGATCGAGACGATCTTCGAAAACCGCTTCATGCACGTATACGAACTGCACCGCATGGGCGCGCACATCCAGGTCGAAGGCAACACCGCCATCGTCACCGGCATCGAAAAGCTCAAGGGCGCGCCAGTCATGGCCACCGACCTGCGTGCTTCGGCCAGCCTGGTGATCTCGGCACTGATCGCCGAAGGCGACACCCTGATTGACCGCATCTACCACATCGACCGTGGTTACGAGTGCATCGAAGAGAAACTGCAGATGCTCGGCGCCAAGATCCGCCGCGTACCGGGCTAGTTTCTGCTGCATGGGCACAGGGAGGTGCCCGTTGGTTTCGTTTCAAGTCGAGGGTGTCTTTTCATTATGAGAAAGCCCTCGAAGTGTGTCCGGCGCCGTTTGCGACCGGGCATCAGTAGCCTGATAAGGACTGACGTTTCCCATGTTGACCATCGCACTGTCCAAGGGCCGCATCCTTGACGACACCCTGCCGCTTCTGGCTGAAGCGGGCATCGTGCCGACCGAGAATCCGGACAAGAGCCGCAAGCTGATCATCCCCACGACTCAGGCCGACGTGCGTCTGCTGATCGTGCGCGCCACCGATGTGCCGACTTATGTCGAGCATGGTGCCGCGGACCTGGGCGTCGCCGGTAAAGATGTGCTGATGGAATACGGTGGCCAGGGTCTGTACGAACCGCTGGACCTGCGCATTGCCCTCTGCAAGCTGATGACCGCCGGCCGTGTCGGCGACGTCGAGCCCAAGGGCCGCCTGCGCGTGGCGACCAAGTTCGTCAACGTCGCCAAGCGTTACTACGCCGAGCAGGGCCGTCAGGTCGACATCATCAAGCTCTACGGCTCGATGGAACTGGCGCCGCTGATCGGTCTGGCGGACAAGATCATCGACGTGGTCGACACCGGCAACACCTTGCGTGCCAATGGCCTGGAACCCCAGGATTTCATTGCCGACATCAGCTCCCGGCTGATCGTCAACAAAGCTTCGATGAAGATGCAACACGCCCGTATCCAGGCGTTGATCGACACCCTGCGCAAGGCAGTGGAGTCTCGACACCGCGGCTGATTCACCTGCGCGACGTTAAGTCGCGCCGTCTATCCGCCTCATAGCCAGAATTCTCAGGTGCCCAAGCGGATCGAATGTTAGCTTCGGGTGCCTGAGTTTTTTGCCAATCCTATGAGGCTCTCGCTATGACCGCACCGACTGCAATTCGCCGACTCAACGCTGCTGACCCGGATTTCGCGCATCATCTGGATCATCTGCTGAGCTGGGAAAGTGTGTCTGACGACTCGGTCAATCAGCGCGTGCTGGACATCATCAAAGCCGTGCGCGAGCGTGGCGATGCGGCACTGGTGGACTTCACCCGGCAGTTCGACGGCCTGGACGTTGCGTCCATGGCGGACCTGATCCTGCCGCGCGAACGCCTGGAACTGGCGCTGACCCGAATCACCGTGCCTCAGCGCGAAGCCCTGGAAAAAGCCGCGACTCGCGTGCGCAGCTACCACGAAAAACAGAAACAGGAATCCTGGACCTACACCGAAGCCGACGGCACGGTGCTGGGCCAGAAGGTCACGCCGCTGGATCGCGCCGGGCTGTACGTGCCGGGCGGCAAGGCGTCATACCCATCCTCGGTGTTGATGAACGCGATTCCGGCCAAGGTCGCCGGTGTGACCGAAGTGGTCATGGTGGTGCCGACCCCGCGCGGTGAAATCAACGAACTGGTGCTGGCCGCGGCTTGCATCGCCGGTGTCGACCGCGTCTTCACCATTGGCGGCGCCCAAGCGGTTGCCGCATTGGCTTACGGCACCGAAAGCGTACCGAAGGTCGACAAAGTGGTTGGACCGGGCAACATCTATGTGGCCACCGCCAAGCGCCACGTATTCGGCCAGGTCGGCATCGACATGATCGCCGGCCCGTCGGAAATCCTCGTGGTATGCGACGGCCAGACCGATCCGGACTGGATCGCCATGGACCTGTTCTCCCAGGCCGAGCACGACGAAGACGCCCAGGCGATTCTGGTCAGCCCGGACGCCGAGTTCCTCGACAAGGTCGCCGCGAGCATCGCCAAACTGCTGCCGACCATGGAACGCGCCGAGATCATCGAAACCTCGATCAATGGCCGTGGCGCGCTGATCAAGGTTCGCGACATGGAACAAGCCATCGAAGTCGCCAACCGCATTGCGCCAGAACACCTGGAGTTGTCGGTCGCCGATCCGCAAGCCTGGCTGCCGCTGATCCGACACGCGGGCGCGATCTTCATGGGCCGTCACACGTCCGAAGCCCTGGGCGACTATTGCGCAGGTCCAAACCACGTGTTGCCGACGTCCGGCACCGCGCGCTTCTCTTCGCCACTGGGTGTTTACGACTTCCAGAAACGCTCGTCGATCATCTTCTGCTCCGAGCAGGGTGCCTCCGAACTGGGCAAAACCGCTTCCGTGCTGGCCCGTGGCGAGTCGCTGACCGCCCACGCGCGGAGCGCCGAATATCGCATCGTTGACGAAGACTCTTCACAAGGGCAGGGGAACTGAACATGAGTAAATTCTGGAGCCCGTTCGTCAAGGATCTGGTGCCCTACGTGCCGGGCGAGCAGCCGAAACTGGCGAAACTGGTCAAGCTCAACACCAACGAAAACCCGTACGGCCCCTCGCCCAAAGCCTTGGCGGCGATGCAGACCGAGCTCAACGACAACCTGCGTCTGTATCCGGACCCGAACAGCGATCTGCTGAAAAACGCCGTGGCTGCGTATTACGGCGTGCAGGCCAATCAGGTGTTCCTCGGCAACGGCTCGGACGAAGTCCTGGCGCACATTTTCCACGGCTTGCTGCAACACGACAAAGCGGTGTTGTTCCCGGACATCAGCTACAGCTTCTATCCGGTCTACTGCGGGTTGTATGGCATCAAGTTCGACGCGGTGCCGCTGGACGAACAGTTCCAGATCAACCCGGCGGATTATGCCAAGCCTAACGGCGGGATCATCTTCCCGAACCCTAACGCGCCGACCGGTTGCCTGTTGGCGCTGGAAGCGGTTGAGCAAATCCTCAAGGCCAGCCCGGATTCGGTGGTCGTGGTGGATGAGGCTTACATCGACTTTGGTGGGGAGACGGCAATCACTTTGGTCGACCGTTATCCGAACCTGCTGGTGACTCAGACCCTGTCCAAGTCCCGCTCGCTGGCCGGCCTGCGGGTTGGTCTGGCGGTGGGGCATCCCGATTTGATCGAGGCGCTGGAGCGGATCAAGAACAGCTTCAACTCTTATCCACTGGATCGCCTGGCAAATGTCGGGGCTGCTGCTGCGTTTGAAGACCGTGAATACTTCGACAAGACCTGCCGGTTGGTCATCGATCATCGTGAGTGGGTGGTTGCGCAACTGGAAGGGAAGGGCTTTGAAGTGCTGCCGTCCGCGGCGAACTTCATCTTCGCGCGCCATCCGAAGCATGATGCGTCGGGATTGGCTGCGAAGCTGCGTGAGCAGGGCGTGATCGTCCGGCACTTCAAGCAGGAGCGGATTGCACAGTTCCTGCGGGTTTCCATCGGCACGCCTGAACAGAATCAGGCACTGATCGACGGCCTGGGCGACCTTTAAGGAATACCCCCGATCCTGTGGGAGCGTGGCTTGCCCGCGATGAACGATAACGCGGTGTAACTGATACACCGCGGTGTTCCCGTCGCGGGCAAGCCTCGCTCCTACAGGGTTTTGTGGGTTATTCGTGATGCGGTTCGCCCAGGAACGTCAGCGAGCTGAACACCCCGCGCGTCGCCACATCCGGATTGTCCTTCAGCACAATCTCCATCTGCGCCGAAATCACATTCAACCCTTCATTACGCACCACCACCTGCGCGCGGCCGTCCTTATCCGTCTCGGTGCTCAACGTATTCGGCGCACTGCGGTAGTCGCCCATCAACTTCACACCCGCCGCCGGTTTCCCATCGAGCAGCACCCGCACGGGCAGCAACTTGCCCGGTCCGACCGTCAGCGGATCGACCTCCGGCAGAATCAGCAGCTTCATCTGATCCAGCTTCGGCAACTTCGCCCCTGGCTGATAGATCGCCAGGCTGTATTTGAAGGTCTGCGTTGACTCGATCGCCCCCGGCACTTTACTGCGTCCTTCGTTGATCCACTTTTTATCCGCCGTCTGCGACCACATGCCGTTGTCCAGTGCCACGGCCATCACGGCGGGCGGTTTCAAGGGTTGTAAACGCGCATGATCGGCCAGGCGTTGCACGGTCACCGGGATCATTTTGCCGTTGGCGTCATAGGCCCAGGCACCGCTGATTTTCTGCGCCTTGAAGGCGTTGTCCTCGGCACCGTGGCCGTAAATCACTTCGATGTTGCCGCGACGTTGTTCGGTCCAGAGACCATGGGCCGAGGCCTGGCCGGTAAACAACAGGCCGAGCAGCAGGCTGAGCAGTGCGGGTTTGAGAGGGTGCATGGGAACTTCCTTTTACAGATTGAGTGTGAGGCTGATGGTGAAGTTGCGCGGCTCGCCGGGGTTGACCCAGTAATTGCTGTACGAGCGCTCGTAGTATTTCTCGTCGAACAGGTTGTTCAGGTTCAGGCCGACAGTGACGTTTTCACTGGCCTTGTAATGGCCCAGCAGGTCGACGGTGTGGTAGGCCGGGAGTTCGAAATCGCTGCCGGATTCGCCTGAACGATCGCCGACATACGTGAACGCCGCGCCGACGTCTGAGCCTCGTAAACGGCCATCCTGAAATTCATAAACGCCCAGCAGACTGCCGCTACGCTTGGCGACGCCGAGGATGCGGCTGCCGGTGGGAATCACCTTGTCGCCCTCGGTGACCTCGGCGTCGATGTAGGCGAAGGCACCGATGACCCGCACGGCGTCGGTCACTTGCCCGGTGACTTGCAGGTCGAATCCCTGGCTGCGGGCCTTGCCCATGGCGCGGCTGGTGTCGGTGCCCGGGTCGAGTGCGAGGACGTTTTCCTTTTCGATATGGAAGGCGGCGAGGGTGGTGCTCAAGCGGTCGTCGAACAGCTCGCTCTTGATCCCGACTTCGTAACCGACGCCTTCTTCCGGGTCGAAGGATTTGCCGCCAGCGTCCAGGCCATTGTTCGGTTTGAACGAGGTGGACGCGTTGGCGAACAGCCCGACTTCGGGTGTCAGTTGATAGAGCAGGCCGGCCCGTTGGGTCAGCGCTTCGTGGCTCTGACGGCTGGTGGCGCCGCGGCTGTGATCGTCGATGCTTTGCTCAAAGTGTTCGAAGCGGGCACCGAGCATGCCGCGCAGTTTGTCAGTGAAGACGATCTGATCCTGCAGGTTCAGCGCCTGGCTTTCGACGTGTTCGAAAAGGTCAGTGCCGGAGCGCGTGCCGTTGGGTTTCGGCTGACCGTAGACCGGCTGATAAATGTCGATGGCGTAGGGGCCGCCGGCAATGGTCGTGACCCGTTCGTTCTTGCGGAAGTTCTCATATTCGGTGCCGATCAGCAGTTCGTGCTGCCAGCTGCCGAGGTCGAACAGACCGCGCAATTCGAGTTGGGTGATGCTGTCGTGCCAATTGGTATCGCGCTCGCGATAACGTCGATTGACGGTGTGGCCGTCGGCATTCAGCGGACGGTTTTCGGAGGCGTAGCCCCAGAGTTTGCCTTCCTTGTAATGGCTGGCCAGGCGCAGCTTCCAGCTGTCATTGAGATGATGTTCGAGCGTGGCTTGCAGCAGGTTGTTGTGGTTGTCGATGTTGCCGTCGTTGGGTTCGCCGAGGAAGGTCGAACGTGACACGCCGCTCCACTTGTTATTCGGCGCGACAATGCCGCGATCGAACGTGGAGCTGTGACGCACGAATTCACTCTCCACCAACAGGCTGGTGTCCGGGTTCAATTGCCAACTGAAGGAGGGTGCGACGAACACTCGCTGGCTGTCGACGTGATCGCGAAAGCTGTGGTTGTCCTCGACGGACAGGTTGATTCGGGACAACACGTTGGCGTCGTCATCCAGCGGCGTGTTGACGTCGAGGGCGGTGCGATAGCGATCCCAACTGCCGGCGCTGGTTTGCAGGGTGGTGAACGCTTCGGGCTGGGGTTTCTTGGTGACGATGTTCACCGTACCGCCGGGATCGCCGCGTCCATAGAGGCTGGCAGCGGGGCCTTTGAGCACTTCGATACGCTCGATGTTGGCCGCGTCCGGCGTGCTCGGATAGCCACGGTTGGCGCTGAAACCGTCCTTGTAGAACTCCGACGTGGTGAAGCCACGCACGCTGTATTCGTAAAGCGTCAGGCCGCCGAAGTTATTCTGCTTCGACACGCCACCGGCAAAATCCAGGGCACGCTCGACGCTGGTGCTGCCCAGGTCATTGAGGACGCTGACGGGAATCACGCTGATGGATTGCGGGATGTCGCGGATCGCGGAGTCGGTTTTGGTCGCGCTGGAAGAGCGCGTGGCGCGGTAGCCCTTGACCGGGCCGGTGGGCGATTCGTATTCGGAGGTGACGCTTATGGCGTCCAGTTCGAGGGTGCCGGGCTCTTCTGCGAAGACCGGATCCGCCAGCAGGCCAAGGGCAAGACTTGCCACGGAAGCCATTGTTCGAGACGACATGTTATGTTGTTCCAATTGAGATATTGAAACAATATAACATGTCTAACGAGACTGTCTTCTATTAGCCCGAAATCCTCGGGCTGATGTCAGCCTTCTTCTTTCTCTTTAACCGGCGCCGGTGGCGGACGCAGGCCGATCTCAGCCGTGAGCTTCAGCTCTTTGCCATTGCGCATCACCTGAATCGTGACCTTGTCGGTCGGTTTGATCCGCGCGACCTGGTTCATCGAACGACGACCGTCGCCGGCCGGTTCGCCGTCGATGCTGAGGATTACGTCGCCCAATTGCAGGCCGGCCTTCTGCGCCGGACCGTCGCGGAAAATCCCTGCGACCACAATCCCCGGGCGCCCCGACAGACCAAACGACTCCGCCAGTTCCTGACTCAATGGCTGCACTTCGATGCCGAGCCAGCCGCGAATCACCTGGCCGTGTTCGATGATCGACTTCATCACTTCCATGGCCAGTTTGACCGGGATCGCAAAACCGATGCCTTGCGAGCCGCCAGACTTGGAGAAGATCGCCGTGTTGATGCCGGTCAGGTTGCCGTTGGCGTCCACCAGCGCACCGCCGGAGTTGCCGGGGTTGATCGCGGCGTCGGTCTGGATGAAGTCTTCGTAGTTGTTCAGGCCCAACTGGTTACGCCCGGTGGCGCTGATGATGCCCATGGTCACGGTCTGGCCGACCCCGAACGGGTTGCCGATGGCCAGCGCGACGTCACCGATGCGAATGTTGTCGGAGCGGCCGACGGTGATCGACGGCAGGTTTTTCAGATCGATCTTCAGGACGGCGAGGTCGGTTTCCGGGTCGCTGCCGATCACCCGGGCCAGGGTTTCGCGACCGTCCTTGAGCGCGACCACAATCTGGTCGGCGCCGCTGGTCACGTGGTTGTTGGTCAGCAAATAACCTTCCGGGCTCATGATCACGCCCGAACCCAGGCTCGACTCCATGCGTTTCTGCTTGGGCGAGTTGTCGCCGAAGAAGCGGCGGAACTGCGGATCTTCGAACAACGGATGGTTCGGTTTGTTGATGACTTTGGTGGTGTACAGGTTCACCACCGACGGCGCGGCCGTGGTGACCGCGTCGGCATAGGACACCGGACCTTGCTGCATCGTGGTGGTTTGCGGGGCTTGCTGCAGGTTGACGTCGAGGCTCGGAAGCCCGACCCACTGCGGGTAACGCTGGATGATCAACAGAGCGATAAGCACGCCGGCCAACAACGGCCAGCCGGAAAAACGCAGCGCCTTGAGCATTAAGCACGTCCTGAGAGGTTGCAGGCGGTATGAGACCGCCCATAATGTCGCGCATTATACGAGGCGCAGCTCGCCTCTGAACGGGATATTTAGGAGTCTTTTATGGCCGTCGCCTTGAGCACCCTGGTCGAAGAAGCCGACCGTTACCTTAACAGTGCCAGGATTGCCGATTACTGCCCCAACGGCTTGCAGGTCGAAGGCCGCCCGCAGGTGATGCGCATCGTCAGTGGCGTCACCGCCAGCCAAGCGCTGCTGGACGCCGCCGTCGAAGCACAGGCCGATCTGGTGCTGGTGCATCACGGCTATTTCTGGAAGGGCGAGAACCCGTGCATCACCGGCATGAAGCAGCGTAGGTTGAAAACCCTGCTCAAGCACGACATCAGCCTGCTGTCCTATCACTTGCCTCTGGATCTGCACCCGGACGTTGGCAACAACGTGCAGCTGGCGCGTCAGCTCGACATCACGGTCGAAGGCCCGCTGGATCCTGACAACCTTAAAGTGGTCGGCCTCGTTGGCTCGTTGAGCGAACCGATGACGCCGCGTGATTTTGCCCGTCGTGTGCAGGAAGTCATGGGTCGTGAACCGCTGCTGATTGAAGGCAGCGAGATGATCCGTCGCGTTGGCTGGTGCACCGGTGGTGGCCAGGGTTACATCGATCAGGCCGTGCTGGCTGGAGTCGATTTGTACCTTAGTGGCGAGGCTTCGGAGCAGACCTTCCACAGCGCCCGGGAAAACGACATCAGCTTCATCGGCGCCGGTCACCACGCCACCGAGCGTTACGGCGTGCAAGCATTGGGCGATTACCTGGCCCGCCGGTTCGCCCTCGAGCACATCTTCATCGATTGCCCGAATCCGATCTGAGATCACCGCAGATCAAATGTGGGAGCGGGCTTGCTCGCGAAGAGGCCGTGTCAGACGACAACAACGTTGACTGACCCACCGCTTTCGCGAGCAAGCCCGCTCCCACAGGGTCTTCGGTGCCCAAACGAGGGGGTATATTCATATACCCTTTCGATCTAGTCGGCGGCCTGATTAGAAGAGGTCGCTGTGCTAGGATTCCTCGCTCGAACACGGCCCGCTGGCCGTCCATAAGATCGTTTTCGTGAGTAGCCATGGTCGACAAACTGACGCATCTGAAACAGCTGGAGGCCGAAAGCATCCACATCATCCGCGAGGTCGCCGCCGAGTTCGATAACCCGGTGATGCTGTACTCCGTCGGTAAAGACTCCGCCGTGATGCTGCACCTTGCGCGCAAGGCATTCTTCCCGGGCAAACTGCCGTTCCCGGTGATGCACGTCGACACCCGGTGGAAGTTCAAGGAAATGTACGCGTTCCGCGACCGCATGGTCGAAGATCTCGGCCTGGACCTGATCGTGCACGTGAACCCTGATGGCGTCGCGCAGGGCATCAACCCGCTGACCCACGGCAGTGCCAAGCACACCGACATCATGAAAACCGAAGGCCTGAAACAAGCCCTCGACAAGTATGGTTTCGATGCCGCTTTCGGTGGTGCCCGTCGCGACGAAGAGAAGTCCCGTGCCAAAGAGCGCGTGTATTCCTTCCGCGATACCAAGCACCGCTGGGACCCGAAAAACCAGCGCCCGGAACTGTGGAACGTCTATAACGGCAACGTCAACAAGGGCGAATCCATTCGTGTGTTCCCTTTGTCGAACTGGACCGAACTGGACATCTGGCAGTACATCTACCTCGAAGGCATCCCTATCGTGCCGCTGTATTTCGCCGCCGAGCGCGACGTCATCGAGATGAATGGCACTTGGATCATGATCGACGACGAACGCCTGCTCAATCACCTGAGCGATGAAGACAAGGCGCGCATCGTCAAGAAGAAGGTCCGCTTCCGTACGCTCGGCGACTACCCGCTGACCGGTGCGGTCGAGTCCGAGGCCACCAGCCTGACCGACATCATTCAGGAAATGCTCCTGACGCGAACTTCCGAACGCCAGGGCCGGGTCATCGACCACGATGGCGCAGGCTCGATGGAAGAAAAGAAACGTCAGGGTTATTTCTAAGGGGTTGTCATGTCGCACGCATCTGATTTGATCAGCGAGGACATCCTCGCCTACCTGGGCCAGCACGAACGCAAGGAAATGCTGCGCTTTCTGACCTGTGGCAACGTCGACGACGGCAAGAGCACCCTGATCGGGCGCCTGCTGCACGACTCCAAGATGATCTACGAAGATCACCTGGAAGCCATCACCCGCGACTCGAAAAAAGTCGGCACCACCGGCGAAGACATCGACCTGGCCTTGCTGGTCGACGGCCTGCAGGCCGAGCGTGAGCAGGGCATCACCATTGATGTCGCTTACCGCTATTTCTCTACCGCCAAGCGCAAATTCATCATCGCCGACACCCCTGGCCATGAGCAGTACACCCGCAACATGGCCACCGGTGCGTCCACCTGTGACCTGGCGATCATCCTGGTCGACGCCCGCTACGGCGTGCAGACCCAAACCCGTCGCCACAGCTTCATCGCCTCGTTGCTGGGCATCAAGCACATCGTGGTCGCCATCAACAAGATGGACCTCAATGGCTTCGACGAAACCGTGTTCGAGTCGATCAAGGCCGATTACCTGAAGTTCGCCGAAGGCATCGCGTTCAAGCCGACCACCATGGCGTTTGTGCCGATGTCGGCATTGAAAGGCGACAACGTGGTGAACAAGTCCGAGCGCTCGCCGTGGTACACCGGCCAGTCGCTGATGGAAATTCTCGAGACCGTCGAGATCGCCAACGACCGCAACTACACCGACCTGCGTTTCCCGGTGCAGTACGTCAACCGTCCGAACCTGAACTTCCGCGGTTTCGCCGGCACCCTGGCCAGCGGCGTCGTGCACAAGGGCGACGAAGTCGTCGTGCTGCCGTCGGGCAAGAGCAGCCGCGTGAAATCCATCGTCACCTTCGAAGGTGAGCTGGAGCATGCAGGTCCTGGTCAAGCGGTGACGCTGACCATGGAAGACGAGATCGACATCTCTCGCGGCGACTTGCTGGTGCACGCCGACAACCTGCCGCAAGTGACCGACGCCTTCGACGCCATGCTGGTGTGGATGGCCGAAGAGCCGATGCTGCCGGGCAAGAAATACGACATCAAACGCGCCACCAGTTATGTGCCGGGTTCGATCACCAGCATCGTCAACCGCGTTGACGTGAACACGCTGGAAGAAGGTCCTGCCAGCGCGTTGCAACTGAACGAGATTGGTCGGGTCAAGGTCAGCCTCGACGCGGCGATCGCTCTGGACGGTTACGCGAGCAACCGCACCACCGGTTCGTTCATCGTCATCGATCGTTTGACCAATGGCACCGTTGCCGCCGGCATGATCATCGCTCAGCCGTTGGCGCATGGCAGCAGCACGCACCACGGCAAACTGGCGCACGTGGCGACTGAAGAACGCGCCCAGCGTTTCGGTCAGCAACCGGCCACCGTGTTGTTCAGCGGCTTGTCGGGCGCGGGCAAAAGCACCTTGGCTTACGCTGTTGAGCGCAAGTTGTTCGACTTGGGCCGTGCAGTGTTTGTACTCGATGGCCAGAACCTGCGTCACGACCTGAACAAAGGTCTGCCACAGGATCGCGCCGGGCGAACCGAAAACTGGCGCCGTGCCGCACACGTTGCGCGTCAGTTCAACGAAGCGGGTCTGCTGACACTGGCTGCATTTGTTGCACCGAGTGCCGAAGGTCGTGAGCAAGCCAGGGAACTGATCGGCAAGGAGCGTCTGCTGACGGTCTACGTCCAGGCTTCGCCGACGGTCTGTGCCGAGCGTGATCCGCAAGGTCTGTACGCGGCGGCCGGGGATAACATTCCGGGCGACTCCTTCCCGTACGACGTGCCGCTGGACGCCGACCTCGTGGTCGACACCCAGTCGCTGTCGCTGGAAGAAAGCGTCAAGCAAGTGCTGGATCTGCTGCGTCAGCGTGGCGCGATCTAAGCGTTAGCCGTTAATAAAAAACCCGTCGATGATCACTCATCGGCGGGTTTTTTGTGGGTCAACTCGGTCAACTGTGGGAGCTAGCCTGCTAGCGATTGCGGTGATTCAGGCACTACATCTGCTGAATGTGAACCCGCTATCGCCAGCAGGCTGGCTCCCACAGTGGGTCAGTGTTTATCGGGGTATTCGCGGTGCATCTGCGCAAGCAACGCATCCTTGTCTTCCCACAGCTGATTGATCCAGCCCTGAAATTGCAGTCGATACTCCCCATCCTGGTCGTAATTCTTGCCAATGAACTGCGGCGGAATCTTCAGTTCCTGAAAATGCACCACCACCTCTTCCACATTCCCACAGAGCAAATCCCAATACCCGGGACGCCCGGCCGGGTAATGAATGGTCACGTTCACAATGGACTCAAGCTGCTCACCCATCGCATCCAGCACAAACGCAATGCCGCCGGCCTTGGGTTTGAGCAGGTACTTGAACGGTGATTTCTGCTGCGCATGCTTGCCTTCAGTGAAGCGCGTGCCTTCGACAAAATTGAAGATCCCCACCGCGTTATTGCGAAACTTGTCGCAGGTCTTGCGGGTGGTTTCCAGGTCCTTGCCTTTCTTCTCCGGGTACTTTTCCAGGTAGGCCTTGGAATAACGCTTCATGAACGGAAAGCCGAGCGTCCACCAGGCCAGGCCAATCACCGGCACCCAGATCAGTTCCTGTTTGAGGAAGAACTTCAGCGGCTGGATGCGACGGTTGAGTACGTACTGCAACACCATGATGTCGACCCAGCTCTGGTGGTTGCTGGTGATCAGGTACGAGTGCTGATAATCCAGCCCTTGCAGACCGCTGAGGTGCCAGCGGGTGCGGCAGACCAGATTCATCCAGGCCTTGTTATTGCTGATCCAGGCTTCATGGGTATGGCTCATCAACCAGAGCGTGAAACGCTGGGTGAGGGCAAAGGGCAACACCTTGAAGATCGCCACGCAGAACAGAAACGAGCAGAGCAGAATGGTATTCAACGCCAGCAACAACGATGCAATCACGCCGCGCACGGCGGCAGGTAGAAAAGCCAGCATTTAAAGATCCATAGGTCGGTTGGCAGCTTGAATCGCGGTCAACGCGATGGTGTACACGATGTCATCGACTTGCGCGCCGCGCGGCAGGTCGTTCACCGGTTTGCGCAGGCCTTGCAGCATCGGTCCGAGGCTGACGCAATCGGCACTGCGCTGCACGGCTTTGTGCGTGGTGTTGCCAGTGTTGAGGTCGGGGAACACGAACACCGTGGCGCGACCGGCGACCTGGCTGTTCGGTGCCAGTTGCTTGGCCACGGTTTCGTTGGCGGCGGCATCGTATTGCAACGGGCCGTCGATCAGCAGCGAGTTCTGCTGTTCGTGGGCGAGCAACGTCGCTTCGCGAACTTTCTCGACTTCTTCGCCGCTGGCCGATTCACCGCTGGAGTAGCTGATCATCGCGACGCGCGGGGTGATGCCGAACGCTGCCGCCGAGTCCGCGCTTTGCAGGGCGATCTCGGCCAGTTCGCTGGCGCTCGGGTGCGGGTTCATCACGCAGTCGCCGTAGACCAGCACTTCTTCGGGAAACAGCATGAAGAATACCGACGACACCAGCGTGCAGCCCGGCGCCGTTTTGATCAGCTGCAGGGCAGGGCGGATGGTGTTGGCGGTGGAGTGGATGACGCCGGAGACGAGGCCGTCGACTTCATCCAGCGCCAGCATCATGGTGCCGATCACCACGGTGTCTTCCAGTTGCTGCTCGGCCATCGGCGCGTTGAGGCTTTTGCTTTTGCGCAGCGCCACCATCGGTTCGACGTAGCGTTCACGAATCAGGTCCGGATCGAGAATCTCCAGCCCCGGCGGCAGTTCGATGCCTTGAGCGCGGGCCACGGCTTCGACGTCTTCCGGTTTCGCCAGCAACACGCAGCGAGCGATGCCACGGGCCTGGCAGATTGCTGCCGCTTGCACGGTCAGTGGCTCGCTGCCTTCTGGCAGAACGATGCGTTTGTTGGCGGCCTGGGCGCGCTGGATCAATTGATAACGGAACACCGCTGGCGACAGGCGCATCTCACGCGGAGTACCGCAACGCTGGTGCAGCCAGTTGGCATCGAGGTGGCTGGCGACGAAGTCGGTGATGATCTCCGCGCGCTCGCGGTCGTCGATCGGGATTTCCTTGTTCAGACCGTTCAACTGGTTGGCAGTGTCATAGGAGCCGGTGCTCACCGACAACACCGGCAAGCCTGCCTGCAATGCGCCACGGCACAGGTCCATGATGCGCGGGTCGGGCAGGGTGTCGCTGGTCAGCAACAGGCCGGCCAGCGGCACGCCGTTCATGGCGGCGAGGCTGACGGCGAGGATGATGTCGTCGCGATCGCCCGGGGTCACCACCAGCACGCCGGGCTTGAGCAGCTCCACGGTGTTGCGCATGGTGCGGGCACAGATGATGATCTTGGTCATGCGCCGGGTTTCGTAATCGCCAGCATTGAGAATCTGCGCGCCCATAAGGTCGGCCACGTCGCGGGTGCGCGGTGCGTTCAGTTCCGGCTGGAACGGAATGCAGCCGAGCAAACGGAAGTCACCGCTGCGCAGCAACGGCGAGTGTTCCTTCAAGCGCGAAGCGAAAGCCTCCATGCTTTCATCGGTCTTGACCTTGTTGAGGATCACGCCGAGGACTTTCGGGTCTTTCGGGCCGCCGAACAATTGCGCCTGCAGTTCCACCCGGCCAGACAGTTCGGTCAGTACTTCGTTTTCCGGCGCCGAGACCAGGATCACTTCGGCATCCAGGCTCTTGGCCAGGTGCAGATTGACCCGCGCGGCGTAACTGGCGCTGCGGGTCGGGACCATACCTTCGACGATCAGCACGTCCTTGCCGACGGCGGCTTGCTGATACAGGGTGATGATTTCTTCGAGCAGCTCATCCAGTTGACCGTCGCCGAGCATGCGCTCGACATGGGCCAAGCCAAGTGGCTGTGGCGGTTTCAGGCCGTGGGTGCGCGCCACCAGTTCGGTGGAACGCTCCGGGCCGGTGTCGCCCGGATGCGGCTGGGCAACCGGTTTGAAAAAGCCGACTTTGAGGCCGGCTCGCTCAAGTGTGCGCACCAGCCCGAGGCTGATGGAGGTCAGACCCACACCAAAATCGGTGGGCGCGATAAAAAAAGTTTGCATGCGGATTCTCTAAAGGGTGCAGGCAAAGGCGATCATCTATATCTGACGATCTACCGAAATTCAGTCGCCAAGGTTATCGCTAACCGAGCCCTGTGCGCACCAACCGCAATCAAAGGGCTGGCCTATTTTTTCAATGCGTTGCGCGGGGTTCAGAACCCAGGCGCGCGATTGCCACGGTGGCTGGTGACGCAGGTGCTGGGTGTGGCCGCAGGAAAGCTCGGCCACCCAATGCCCGTCCTCATCCTGATGGAAACCTGTGACCGTCGAGCCTTTAGTCGCCATCCGTCTGTCCGGGTTGTGTTCGCTTTCGGGCGATTGCTTCGCTAAACTTGGCCATTCTTCATTCTTATGCAAAAGGTCTCGCCCCATGCTGATCGCCGCCAATAAGGCTGTCTCCATCGACTATACCCTGACCAACGACGCTGGTGAGGTCATCGACAGCTCCGCCGGCGGCGCGCCGCTGGTCTACCTGCAAGGCGCAGGTAACATCATCCCGGGCCTGGAAAAGGCACTGGAAGGCAAAGCAGTCGGCGACGAGCTGACCGTAGCCGTTGAACCTGAAGATGCCTACGGCGAATACGCTGCCGAACTGGTCAGCACGTTGAGCCGCAGCATGTTCGAAGGCGTCGACGAACTGGAAGTGGGCATGCAGTTCCACGCTTCCGCGCCGGACGGCCAGATGCAGATCGTTACCATCCGCGATCTGGACGGCGACGACGTTACTGTCGACGGCAACCACCCGTTGGCCGGTCAGCGCCTGAATTTCCAGGTCAAGATCATCGACATCCGTGACGCCAGCCAGGAAGAAATCGCTCATGGTCACGTCCATGGCGAAGGTGGCCATCACCACTGATTTTCTGCGCTAAGCTCAGAGAACTGGAGAGGCGCCCGAGGGGCGCCTTTTTAGTCCGCGGCTGTCCCTGGCGACATCGCCAAGTGGCTGTTTCGAGTAGAACACGGGAATCTGGAGTTCGTCATGAGTGCTTTTCACGACCTTAAATTGACAGCCCTGGATGGTCAGGAGCTACCGCTGGCACCCCTCAAGGGGCACGTCGTGCTTGTGGTCAACGTCGCCTCCAAATGTGGCTTGACCCCACAGTACGCGGCGCTGGAAAACCTCTACCAGCAATACAAGGACAAAGGCTTCAGCGTGCTGGGTCTGCCGTGCAACCAGTTTGCCGGGCAGGAACCGGGCACCGAGCAAGAAATCCAGGATTTCTGCAGCCTCAACTATGGCGTGAGCTTTCCGTTGTCCAGCAAGCTGGAAGTCAACGGTCACGATCGTCATCAGTTGTACCGTTTGCTGGCGGGCGAGGGTGCGGAGTTTCCGGGGGATATCACCTGGAACTTCGAGAAATTCCTGCTGGGCAAAGACGGGCGTGTGTTGGCGCGGTTCTCGCCGCGTACGCCGCCGGATGATCCGACGGTCATCGCGGCGATTGAAAAAGCGCTGAGCTGAACCCCCAAAAATCGCAGCCACCGAGCTGCGATTTTTTATGCCTGCCTTTTGACCCTTAATCACCCAGATCAATAGTGCTGTGCATCGTGTTCCACTGTGCATATTATCGCCGTCATAAAATTTGTGTCCCGTCGATATCGTTTTCGTGGAGCGTCCCATGCCAGTCAAAGCCTTGTTCAAACCGTTCCACCTCGGCACCCTCGAACTGCCGACCCGCGTCGTCATGGCGCCGATGACCCGCTCGTTTTCGCCGGGCGGCGTTCCCAATTCCAAAGTGATCGAGTATTACCGTCGTCGCGCTGCCGCCGGCGTCGGCCTGATCATCACCGAAGGCACCACCGTCGGGCACAAGGCCTCCAACGGCTACCCGAACGTGCCGCATTTCTACGGTGAAGCTGCGCTGGCCGGCTGGAAGAAAGTGGTCGATGCGGTCCACGCCGAGGGCGGCAAGATCGTGCCTCAGCTTTGGCACGTGGGTAGCGTGCGTCGCATCGGCACCGAGCCGGATGCCAGCGTGCCGGGTTACGGTCCGTCGGAAAAACTGAAGGACGGTCAAGTCGTAGTGCACGGCATGACTAAACAAGACATCCAGGACGTGATCGCCGCATTCGCCCAAGCCGCTAAAGACGCTCAAAGCATCGGCATGGACGGTGTGGAAATCCACGGCGCCCATGGCTACCTCGTGGACCAGTTCTTCTGGGAAGGCAGTAACCAGCGCACCGACGAATACGGTGGCAGCCTGGCCAACCGTTCGCGTTTTGCCATTGAATTGATTCAGGCCGTGCGTGCAGCGGTCGGCGAAGGTTTCCCGATCATCTTCCGTTTCTCGCAGTGGAAGCAGCAGGATTACACCGCGCGTCTGGTGCAAACCCCGGAAGCGCTGGGTGAATTCCTCAAGCCGTTGTCCGACGCCGGCGTGGACATTTTCCACTGCTCGACGCGTCGTTTCTGGGAGCCGGAGTTCGACGGTTCCGAGCTGAACCTGGCTGGCTGGACCCGCAAGCTGACGGGCAAGCCGACCATCACCGTGGGCAGCGTTGGCCTGGATGGCGAGTTCCTGCAGTTCATGGTCAACACTGACAAGATCGCGCAGCCGGCCAGCCTGGAAAAACTGCTGGAGCGGTTGAACAACGATGAATTCGATCTGGTGGCGGTAGGGCGTGCATTGCTGGTCGACCCGGACTGGGCGCAGAAAGTGCGTGAGGGTCGCGAGGAAGACATCCTGCCGTTCAGCCGTGAGGCGTTGATGACGCTGGTTTAAGCGGCGACTGGCAAGGCCTCATCGCCAGCCTGCTGGCGATGACTGACTCAATGTCACCCTAGGCTCGGGGCAAGGTTGGTGCATTTGGCACCACCTGCTCCCCCACACAAGCCCCCCGCAACTGCCCCTCAAACTGCTCGATAATTGCCGCCCAGCCCTGGCGACTCGCATGCTGGCGCGCATTGAGCCGCACGCAACGCAACGTTTCGCGCTCCTCCAACAACCACGTCGCGGCATCGCAGAACGCCTCTTCATCCCCCGGCATCGCCAGCACGCCGTTGTAGCCATGGCGAATATGCTGGGCTGCTGCCGCCTGATCGTAGGCCACCACTCCCAATCCCGAGGCCAGCGCTTCAAGCACCACATTGCCAAAGGTTTCGGTCAGGCTCGGAAACAGAAATACATCCGCCGACGCATAGTGGCTGGCCAACGCTTCGCCACGTTGTGAGCCGCAGAAAATCGCTTCAGGCAGCTCCTTCTCCAAAAAACCTCGCTGCGGCCCGTCGCCGACCACGATCAGTTTCAGATTGCGCTGTGGGTAAGTGGCTTTCAGCGCGTCGAAACAGCGCTTGAGCAAGCCAAGATTTTTCTCCTGCGCCAACCGTCCTACATGGATAACCGCGATGTCCTTCTCGGCCAGGCCCCACTGTTCGCGTAGCGATTGCAGGCGTTTAACCGGATGAAACAATTGACTGTCGACCCCTCGGGACAACAACGCCAGGCGTTCGAAATGCCGCCGCTCAAGTTCCAGTCGCTGGCTGATGCTGGGCACCAGCGTCAGCGTCGAACGGTTATGAAACCAGCGCAGGTAATGGGTCAGCAAACGCGACAGCAATCCGAGCCCGTACTGGCTGGAATACTGCTGGAAATTGGTGTGAAAACCGCTGACCACTGAAATGCCCAAACGCCGCGCCGCTCGCAATGCCGACAATCCCAGCGGTCCCTCGGTGGCGATGTAGAGCACGTCCGGACGATGCCGCTTCCAGCGCCGCAGCAGCTTGTGCATCGACGACTGACCCCATTGCAAACCGGGATAGCCCGGCAGCGGCCAGCCGCGACACAGCAACAACTCATCGCTGCTGGCCGCCAACTGATCGCAGCCCTGACGCGGCCGCACCAGCTCGACCTGGTGCCCGCGCGCGCGCAAGCCATCACACAAGCGGCCGAGGGTATTGGCCACGCCGTTGATTTCGGGAGGGAAGGTTTCGGTGATCAGGGTGATATGCAGAGTTGTCGTCATGACCTCAGTGTCGGCTGAGGCCATGTCGTCATTGTGGCGTTTCGATGATGGATTTGTGACGGTGTCAGCGTTGGGTCACCAGATTCTCTGCGCCACGCTCCCGCACCCAGAACAATGTCGCCCCGGCCACCGCCGCCGGCATCATCAGAATATTGACCACCGGAATCAGCAGCACCAGATACACGATCCCGCCAAAACTCATGCTCTGCCAGCGCTTCTCGCGCAGCCAGGCGAGCATTTCGTTCCAGCCGAGTTTGTGGTTGTCCGCGGGGTAGTCAATGTACTGGATCGCCATCATCCACACCCCGAACAGCAGCCACAATGGCGCAGCAATGATGTTCACCACGGGGATGAACGAGAGAATGAACAACCCGATCGCTCGCGGCAGGAAGTAACCGAGTTTGCGCATTTCCCGGGACAGGGTGCGCGGGATCATGGCGATCAGTTCACCCCAGCTGAAAGCCGGGAAGTCATCGGTGCCGCGCACCACCACTTCGACTTTCTCCGCGAGGAAGCCGTTGAACGGTGCGGCGATGACGTTGGCGAGCATGGTGAAGGTGAAAAACACCATCAGAACCACCAGCACGACAAAAATCGGCCAGAGGACGTAACTGAGAAAACTCAGCCAGTCGGGCAGGGACGGCATCAGCGTATCGACCCACAGGCTGAATTGATGGCTGGCCAGGTAGATCAATCCGACGAACAGCACGAGGTTGATCACCAAGGGCAACAACACGAACAAACGCAGGCTGGGGCTCAGGACCAGCTTGAGACCTTCGCGCAGGTATTGCGGGCCGGACAGAACGGGGGCGGGCATAACGTGCTCCGAGCAAAGGGTAAATGCGCCGACCTTACCGGCTTTGCCTGACAGGCGAAAGCGCGGCAGCGACATCGACATTAACTGTAACAAAGGCGCCTATAAATTCATCGTGACCGGATAGAGACCGCCTATGAGCTGGATTGTTAAACCGTATTTCCTTAATCTTCGCCCCCTCGATACGCTGCACCCATTCTTTTTACAGGACTGTCGAACCCGAGCCTTCCCCAAGGCATTCAACGGTCCTTTTTTATTCCCGCCGGCAACCCGGCGTTCCGCGCCAGGTGTTCCGGGCCGGTCAACAGGAGCAGGTCATGTCTGAAGTCCGTCATTCGCGAGTGATTATTCTCGGTTCCGGCCCTGCCGGTTACAGCGCCGCGGTCTATGCCGCCCGTGCCAACCTCAAGCCACTGCTGATCACCGGCATGCAAGCCGGCGGTCAACTGACCACCACCACCGAAGTCGACAACTGGCCGGGCGACGTCCACGGCCTGACCGGCCCGGCGCTGATGGAACGCATGAAAGAGCACGCCGAGCGCTTTGAAACCGAGATCGTTTTCGATCACATCAATGCCGTCGACTTCGCTGCCAAGCCATACACCCTGATCGGCGACAGCGCGACTTACACTTGCGACGCGTTGATCATCGCCACCGGCGCCAGCGCACGTTACCTCGGCCTGCCGTCGGAAGAAGCGTTCATGGGCAAAGGCGTTTCGGCCTGCGCAACCTGCGACGGTTTCTTCTACCGCAACAAGCCTGTAGCCGTGGTCGGTGGCGGTAACACTGCTGTCGAAGAAGCACTGTACCTGGCCAATATCGCCAGCACCGTGACCCTGATCCACCGCCGCGAGACTTTCCGCGCCGAGAAGATCCTGATCGACAAGCTGAATGCACGGGTTGCCGAAGGCAAAATCATCCTGAAGCTGAACTCGAACCTGGACGAAGTCCTGGGCGACAACATGGGCGTGACTGGTGCCCGCCTGAAGAACAACGACGGCAGCTTCGACGAGCTGAAAGTCGACGGCGTGTTCATCGCCATCGGCCACACCCCGAACACCTCGCTGTTCGAAGGCCAGCTGACGTTGAAAGACGGTTACCTGGTTGTCCACGGCGGCCGTGACGGCAACGCCACTGCGACCAGCGTTGAAGGCATCTTCGCGGCCGGTGACGTGGCTGACCACATTTACCGTCAAGCCATCACCTCGGCCGGCGCTGGCTGCATGGCGGCATTGGACACCGAGCGTTACCTCGACGGCCTGCAGAACGCTTCGTTCTGAGTCTGTTGAAATGAAAAAACCGGCTTCGGCCGGTTTTTTTGTGTTCACAGAAAGTGCGGTCAACACAAACCCTTGTGGGAGCTAGCCTGCTAGCGATGGGGTGTCAGTCACATCGATGTAGCTGACCCCCCATCGCTAGCAGGCTAGCTCCCACAGGGTTAACAGGGTTTGCGGAAATTGCGATCAACCGCGAAATCGCTCCTGAACGAAGTCCATGACCTTCAGCGATCGATAGATCGCATTGGCAGCCACCCGCCCGAACGGCCCGCCGTTCCAGTCCAGCAAATACGGCTTGAACAATTCATACCGCGCACTCTCCCCGCACACCGCCTCAGCGATCACCCTGCCGCCAATCGAACCGGTATTCAGCCCATGGCCGCCAAACGACGTGCATGCCCAGACACCCGGTTCCAGCGCTCCCAGATTGGGCATTTTGTTGGTGGAATACCCCATCAAACCAGACCAGGCCAATTCGATCCTGACCGATGCCAATTGCGGATACACCGAGACCATGTCGGCCTTCAACATAGCCGCCAAGGCGTTTTCATCCTGTTCGTTGCGGGTCGTGATGCGCCCGCCCCAGAGCAGGCGATCGCCTTCGACGATGCGGTAATAGTCTGAGGCGCGCCGGTCATCGGAGAATGCGGCGCCCGAGTCGAGAACGTTTTTGATCGAGTCGCCCAAATGTTCGGTGAGCACCACGTAGGTGGCGATCGGCAGGAAGGCGCGGCTGAGTTTTTGCAGCTCCGGACCGCCATAACCGCCGGCGCAGAACACCAGGTCGTGACAGCGCACGCTGCCGTGAGCGGTCTGGACGATTTTGTCGGTCCCTTCGCGCCGCCAGGCAAGCATTTTTGAGTGCTCAAAAATACGCCCGCCCGCGGCTTCAATGGCCAAAGCCAGACCCAGGCAATAATTCAACGGATGAAAATGCAGGGCGTTAGGGTCTTCGACACCCTGGAAATAGCGCAGGGTGTGTGCCCGTTCCCGCACCTCGGCGGTGTCGAGGAAATTGAGTTCATAGTCGAAGTCGCGACGCATCGTGTCGATGTGGTTTTTGACGCCAGCGCTGTCGTCGTAGCGCTTGACCCGGATCGTGCCGGCGGATGGATCGCAGCCGCTAAGCGCCAGTTCGGCGATGTTGCGCCGGACAATCTCTACACCTTCGACCGACAACTGGAATAGCGCTCTGGCGTGCTCCAGCCCCAGTTTCTTGCGGATCGCTCCCGATCCTTCTGCCCAGCCCGGCGAAACCACGCCGCCATTGCGGCCGGACGCGCCCCAGGCGACCTGATGGGCTTCGAGCATGATCACGCGCTTGCCGCGCCGGGTCAGTTCCAGGGCGGCGGTGAGGCCGGCAATGCCGGCACCGATGATGCAGACGTCGCAGGTTTCGTCGGTGTTCAATTCGGACCTGGCCGCGCGAGGCAGCGAGGTTTGGGAATACCAGGTGTTGGGGAAGGACATGGTCGATCCTTGAGAAATTGCTTTTTGTGGGAGCGGCGGTGCGACGATTCGACTTGCTCACGAAGACGCCGGCACATACAACATCAATGCAAGCTGAACCACCGCTTTCGCGGGCAAGCCCGCTCCCACAGGGGAGGGCGGTGTTATTTGATAGTCGAGTAGTCGACGCCGTACCACTTGTCCGACAGCTTGGTCAGCGTACCGTCCTTGTGCATCTGGCCGATGATTTCACTCAGCTTGGCCTTCAACTCCGGGTCACCCTTGTCGGTGGCAACGGCCAGCGGTTCGTAGAACACAACGTCGTTGTCGACGGCGCGCAATGGATAACCTTTCTTGACGGCGGCATCCAGGGTGCTGCGTTGCGTGAGGATGGCGTCCAGTCGGGCGCCGTCGCCCAGGCGCAGATCGTCCAGCGGCCCGACGGAGCCGGCGTAGGTCTTCATTTTTTCGGTTTTTACGTCGTAGACGACGGGCGGCACGTCAGTGGTTTCGATCGCCAGCGCCTGGCTGAAATAGTCCTCGGAGGTCGTGCCGCCTTCGACGCCGATGGTTTTGCCATTCAGCGCCTTGTGGTCGGTGACCGTGGATTTGTTGTGCACCGCAAACACGTAGGGCACGTAGTAATAGGTGCCGGGGAAGTCGAGAATCCGCGCACGACTTTTGGTCGCAGTCATCGAACCTACGGATACATCCCAGCGGCCATTCCACTTGCCGGCGGTAATCACATCCCAGTCGGGGGTGATGAATTTGGCCTCGACGCCCATACGTTTGGCGATCTCCTTGGACACGTCAATATCAAAACCGTCGATTTCATTCTTGTCGTTGATGAAGCCCTGCGGAGGCCAGGTCGCCGAGGTGGCGACGGTCAACGTCTTGCTGCTCTCGATCTTGTCCAGAACGGCTCCGGCGTTCGCGGCGCCGATGAACAACAGTGACAGGGCGGCTGCGAGGGTGATTGCGGGTTTTTTACTGAGCATGTCCATCTCCACTTCTCGTTATTGTTATGCGGGGGTAAAGCGCTTCTCAGTGACCGATGATCTGCGACAGGAATTTCTGCGCGCGTTCGGTCTGCGGGTTGTTGAAAAAATCGGTCGGGGTGGCTTGTTCGATCACTTGGCCCTGGTCCATGAACAGCACCCGATCAGCGACTTTGCTGGCAAAGCCCATTTCGTGGGTCACGCAGATCATGGTCATGCCGTCGGTGGCCAGTTCACCCATCACGTCCAGCACCTCGTGGACCATTTCCGGGTCCAGCGCCGAGGTCGGCTCGTCGAACAGCATCACTTTGGGGTTCATGCACAGTGCTCGGGCAATGGCCACGCGCTGCTGCTGACCGCCGGAGAGCTGCGACGGATATTTGTGGGCGTGCTCGGCAATCCGCACCCGTTCCAGATAGACCTGCGCGCGTTTTTTCGCCTCGGCAGAGGACACGCCTTGCACCAGTTGCGGGGCCAGGGTCAGGTTGTCCATCACGCTCAAGTGCGGGAACAGGTTGAAGCTCTGGAACACCATGCCGATTTCGCTGCGCACGGCGCTGACACTTTCCGCTTCGCTGGTCAGGGTGATGCCGTTGACCTGAATGTGACCTTTCTGGAAATTTTCCAGGTGGTTGATGCAGCGAATCATGGTCGATTTTCCCGAGCCTGACGGTCCGCACACCACCAGGATTTCGCCGGTGGCGACGTTCAGGTCGACGTCGCGCAGGGCGTGAAAGTTGCCGTACCACTTGTTCAGGCCAGTGATTGAAATCATCGAGGGGCTGGTCTGCGCAGCAGGGGCCAGGTTGAGTTGTTCGGCGGTATTGGTTCGAGTCATCACGCATCAACCCCTTGCCACGGATCGGTTGACCCGCTTTTCGATTCGCGCCTGTACCCGTTCCAGGATGAATGACAGGGCCCAGTAAATCATCGCGGCGGTGATCAGCATTTCCAGGTGGCGGAAGTCCGCGCGGCCCTGGGTCTTGGCCAGGTACATCAGCTCCCAGACACCGATGACCGACACCAGCGAACTGTCCTTGAGCATCGCGATGAACTGGTTGCCGGTGGGTGGAATGATCACGCGCAGGGCCTGCGGCATGATCACCCGGCTCAGGGTCTTGAACGGGCTGATGTTCAGGGCGCGCGAGGCTTCCCACTGGCCGACCGGGATGCTCTGGATGCCCGCCCGGAAAATCTCGGTCATGTAGGCGCCGTAGCACAGGGACAACGCGAGGATGCCGGCCGGCACCGCATCGACCACGTAGCCGAGTTGCGGCAGACCGAGGTAAATCAGATAGATCTGAATCAGCAGCGGCACGCCGCGAAAGAACGAGGTGTAGAACGAGGCGAGGGCATTGGCCAGGCCGTTGTTCGACAGCTTGGCCACCGCGCCGATCAATGCCAGCACGAAGGCAAGCACAATCGCGATGGCGGAGATGTACAGAGTGGTCGCAGCGCCCTGGATGATCAGGAAACCGATCTTGTCGAGGATGAAACTGTAAGACAGGTTGAAGGTGTCGAAGAACGCCAGAAACAGGATCAGCAGTTCGATCCACACCACCGTGGTCTGCACTTTGAACTTCAGGCGTCCGAGGACATGGAAATTCAGTGTGCCCAGTACGGCGATGCCCAGCCCGATGGCGATGTTGCGCGCGGTCAGACTGTCCGGGGCGTTGCCCAGTAGCGGTTGCAGAAGATGGCTGAGGGCGCTGTTGCCCAGGTTCATCAGGTAGGAGCCGAGGAACAGCACCACGGCTACGCCGAGCAGAAATTGAGGATCGTTAGACTTTTTCTTATAAATTATATTGTCGTGATACATGTCTGCCTCGGCTTGTAGGTGGTGATGTTCTCGCTAAATAAAGGGGTCTTTGGTGAGTATTACGGCGCGGATTCCGGGACAACAAGCGAACATAATTCGCTACGTCAGTCCCGGAACACACGTTGCGATCAGGACAGTTTCGCCAGGCACGCCTGGAGGATGTCCAGCCCTTCCTCCAGCACCGCCGCCTCGGTGGTCAACGGCGCCAGCAACCGAATGATGTGTCGTGATTTGCCGCTCGGCATCAACAGCAGACCCGCATCGCGCGCCAGCGCCAGCAACTGTGTGAGCTGCGCCGAGGCCGGAGTGCCGTCGGTGTTGACCAGCTCGATGCCGCGCATCGCACCGACGCCGGTCAAGCGTCCCAGGTACGGCGACAGTTTGCTGGCACGCCAGGACGCATAGCGGCTGACAATCGCTTCTTCCTGCTGCGCGCCCCAGGCTTGCAAGTTCGCGTCAGTCATCTCGTCCAAGGTCGCCAATGCGGCTGCGCAGGCGATAGGGTTGCCTGAATAAGTGCCGCCCAGTCCGCCTTTGGGCAAGGTGTCGAGCAGCGACTTGCGTCCAACCACCGCGCCCAGTGGCACGCCGCCGGCGATGCTTTTGCCCAGCAGGATCAGGTCCGGCTCGATGCCCAGGCGCGAAAAGGCAAAACGTTCGCCGGTGCGGCCGAAGCCGGACTGGATTTCATCGGCGATCAACACGATGTTTTTTTCATCGCAGAACGTGCGCAGCGCCTGTGCGAACTCGACATCCATCGCCAGGAATCCTGCTTCACCTTGCACCGGTTCGACGATAAAACAGGCCACGTCATTGACGTCGATTTCGACGCTGAACAGTCGATCCATCGCTTTCAAGGCTTCGGCGCAGGTCACGCCGTTGTCCTTGCTTGGGTACGGCAAATGGAACACCGGACCCGGCAGCACGCCGACTTTCTGTTTGTAAGGCGCGACTTTGCCATTGAGATTGAGAGTGGCGAGCGTGCGTCCATGGAAGGCGCCGTCGAAGGCAATGACGGCCGTGCGGCCGGTCGAACCGCGGACGATCTTCAGGGCGTTTTCCGCCGCTTCTGCGCCGCTGTTGGTGAGCATGCCACTGACAGCGTAGTCCACAGGAATGAACGCCGTCAGACGATCCATCAGTTCGATGTAGGGCACATGCGGGGCGGCGTTGAACGCGTAGTGGGTCAGGCGCGTGGCCTGTTCCCGAATGGCCTCGACGATGCGCGGATGGCAGTGGCCGAGGTTCAGCACGCCGATGCCGCCGACGAAGTCGATGTAGCGTTTGCCGTCCGTGTCCCAGACCTCGGCGTTTTTGCCGTGGCTGAGCGTGACGGGATGAACGACGTTGATCGACTGGCTGATGTTTTCGCTGCTCATGGATGACCGACTCTGAAGAAGGGATGCTTCTTTTTATCTAAGCCGTGAGCAGTGGTGTGGGGCAAACGAAATAAAGTGGCCGGGTCAATCTTAAAAGTCGGGATGTGTGCGAACAAGCGATGGGCAGACCAGGCGCAACCTGTGGCGAGGGAGCTTACTCCCGCTGGACTGCGTAGCGGTCCCTCTTTTTTTGGGGCCGCTGCGCGACCCAGCGGGAGCAAGCTCCCTCGCCACAGGTTCAGTGTCGCTCGTGAAGTGTTTTGCGGACTTTGATCAGCGGCGAGTCAGTGGCTGTTGGGTGAATTTCACACCGGCCAGACCATGAGCGATCAATGCGCGGATATTGCCGTGGTCGCTGCCTTCAGGCGTGGCCACCACCGAGCGGTAATGCTCGCCGAAAGCCAACAGCGCTTCTTCATCGCTCAGGCCTTCCAGCAACGCCAGACCCAGGGTCTTGCACGAACCTTCGTTCTGCCCAGCGGCATTTTCCACGCCACCGTTGTTGAACGCCTGAGGCTGGTAGTCGTAACCCGCGGCGATGAACGCCAGGGTGTCGGCGAAAGCGTGTTCGCCGCTCTTGAGGCTGGCACGCAGGGTGTTCAAATCACTCATTGGGTTTTCCTTTGGCGAACGCTTCTTGTTGTTCGGCGCTGGCTTCTTGCTGGTATTGGGCTTTCCACTCGGCGTACGGCATGCCGTAGACCACTTCGCGGGCGTCATCGAGGCTGACCTCGATCTGGCGTTCATCGGCGGCGGCCTTGTACCACTTGGACAGGCAGTTGCGGCAGAAACCCGAGAGGTTCATCAGGTCGATGTTCTGCACATCCTTGCGGCTGTCCAGGTGGGCGACCAGCCGGCGAAAGGCGGCGGCTTCAAGTTCCAGGCGTTGTTGATCGTTCATGGCGGGCTCTGTGCAATCCAATCGTGGAGCGGATGATAAAAGTCTGACGGACAATGCGCCAGACGCGGTCAGCGGCTCGCGGCCAGGGTAATCGACACCGACTCGGCGAATCGCAGGGCGTGCGGCTTGTCGACTTCAACCTCGGCATACAGCACCGATTCGTTGGCCATCACCAGGTCGAGGATTTCCTGGGTCAGGCGTTCGAGCAGGGCAAAGCGATTGCCCTCCACGTGGGCGATGATCGCCTTGGTGATGGTGCGGTAATTGAGCGCGTGATCGATGTCGTTGTCACGCACCGCTTCCTGAGCGGCATACAGGATGGTCAGGTTGATCAGCACATCCTGCTTGTTGAGGATTTCATCCTCGTTGATCCCGATGAAGGTCCGCAGGCACAGGTCCTTGACCCGGATGCGTGCCATTCCTGGTTGAAGTTGTGGCATTACTACTTGCTCCGTCCAATCAATTGCAGGAACTCCTGGCGGGTGTTGCTCGACTCGCGGAAGGCGCCGAGCATCACCGAGGTGTTCATGGTCGAATTCTGTTTCTCGACGCCGCGCATCATCATGCACATGTGCCTGGCTTCGATGACAACCGCGACGCCCGCCGCGCCGGTCACTTGCTGCACTGCGTCGGCGATTTGCCGAGTGAGGTTTTCCTGGATCTGCAGGCGACGGGCGAACATATCCACCAGCCGCGCAATCTTCGACAGGCCCAGCACCTTGCCCGTTGGAATATAAGCCACATGCGCCTTGCCGATGAAGGGCAGCATGTGATGTTCGCAAAGCGAGTACAGCTCGATGTTATCGACGATGATCATTTCATCGTTGTCTGACGCAAACAGTGCGCCGTTGACGATCTCTTCGACACTCTGATCGTAGCCATGGCAGAGGTACTGCATGGCCTTGGCCGCGCGAACCGGGGTGTCTTGCAGTCCTTCGCGGTCGGGGTTTTCACCGAGGCCGATGAGGATTTCGCGATAGCTTTGGGACAGTGAATTCTGGGGCAGGGATAACGTCATGGAACATCCTCGCGGGGGCCGCTTATTTGATGTGCCGTCCGCCGTTGACGGTCAGGGTCGTGCCAGTGACATAAGGGTTGTCGAGCAAATAACGCAAGCTCTGGTAGATCACTTCGCTGCCGGGTTCGATGCCCAGCGCGGACTTGGCCAGGGCTTTGGCGCGGTACGCGGCGTCGTCGTCGGGATTGAACATTAGCAGGGCTGGCGCGATGCCGTTGACCTTGATTGTCGGCGCGTATTTCGCGGCGAAGGACAGGGTGAGGCTGTCGAGCCCGGCTTTGCTGGCGCAGTAGCCGATGTGCTTGCTGCTGCCCCTGCGGGTCACGTCATCGCTGATGTGCACGATGTCGGCCGGGCTAGAGCGTTCGAGCAAGTCGGCACAGTGCAGGTTGATCAGGTAGGGCGCGAGCATGTGCACGCTGAACATGCGGGTGAAGGCCTCGGCATCGGTGTCCGGGGTTTCGGCCAGCCATTCGGACGCGTTATGGACAATGGCTCGCAGGCTGTCGGTGTGAGTTTTCAGTTCGGTGATGAACGCGAGGATGCCCGCTTCAGTGGAGAAGTCCGCAAACACCGCGGTCGCGCCCAGGTCGCGCAATGTCTGCACGCCGGGGCGTTCACTTCGGTAGCTGAAGATCACTGAATGGCCGTCTTCGAGCAAACGCTGCGCACAGTGCAGGCCGACACGCTGGCCGGCACCGGTGATGAGGATCGGAGCTGCGGAAGAGGTCATGAACGGCTCGCGTCGCGGTGAGAGCAAAACTATACCAGCGCGCGGCGACGTACACCTATTGTGGGAGCCTTGTGGCGAGGGGATTTATCGGAATGCCGCACCACCCCGTTGGGCTGCGAAGCGGCCCCGATTCCAACACCGCGGTGAATCAGATGCACCGCAGACAATGGTTTTACGACTGCTTCGCAGCCGAACGGGGATAAATCCCCTCGCCACAAAGGCTCGCTTCCACAACGGTTATCCGTGATTCTGGGTGGAGGGTTCGGCGGGCAACGGGCGCGTCGGTGGGCTGTTCAGCCAGCCGGCCAGCAGGCGGGTCGACAGCGGAATGAAGAAGTAGACCATCAACGGCGTCAGGCACAGGGTGCTGATGAGCACGCGAGGCAGCAGGCTCATGTCGCCGAGCAGCGGCCCCAATACGAAGTTGAACAGCAAGGACACCGGAAAGAACGCCAGCCAGATTGCCACAGCCTGTTTCCAGCGGGGTGGACGCTGGCCGACGGCGCCGAACCAGCCTTCGATGCCGCTCACACGATGTTCCGTCTTGTGCGCAAACAGATCGCTGCCACGCGCCAGCCATGCGGTACGCGAAGCGGAATGCTCCCAGGCGTACATGGTTTGCTCGTTGGCAAAACGGAAAATAATCTGGAATTCGTTATCGCCGGGCGGCGGAGCGAGCACGCCTGAGCCGAGATAACCGGGAAAGTCGGTGGCCAGTTGTTCGCCTTCGCGCAACCAGACCATCAGGTCTTGATAACGCCCATCGGCGACACGACGAGCAACCATCAGCGTGACGGGTGAGGTAGACATGGTGAATCTCCGTATAACAGATGCGTCGCTCCGGGTAGGAGTTTCGCCAGGCGCAGCGCCGGGGTGATGGGCTGCGTCTTGAGACAAGCAAGGATTATTCCTGATTCTGACGGATACACCAGCGACATTCGTCGTTCATCGGCCTTGAACACGCACGGGGTAGAGGAGTTAGAATGGGATCCAATTTTGCACGCGGACGTCAATTGCCTAATGCCTGTCCTGACCGAGGGTGCCCCAGCGCTGCAGCAAGGTACTGCGCTGGAACAAGAGGAGCTGTTTCCCATTCGTGAAGTGGCGCGTTTGACGGGTATCAACCCCGTCACCTTGCGGGCATGGGAACGACGTTATGGCCTGATCCAGCCCACACGCACCGAAAGCGGGCATCGGTTGTACTCGATGGCCGATATTGAAAAGGTTCGCAGCATTCTCGGCTGGATCGATCGCGGCGTCGCAGTCAGCAAGGTCGGCAAGATACTGGCCAAGACCGAACCCCTCAAAGCCCTGGCGAAGATCATTCCCGACGAACTCGTTCAGGCCGACTATGCCCAGTGGCAACAGCAGGTTGAGGCGGCCGTGACGGCATTTGACGAGGTGCAACTGGAGCAGATCTATGGACAGGTTTTTTCCAGCTATCCCCTGACAGTGGTGTTCCAGGACATCCTGATGCCGATCTGGAAGTTGATGCTTCAGCGACATGACGCGTTCGGTCAGACCAGCGAATGGCTGTTCCTGGATGGTTTTCTGCGATCTCGCGTATTGCAACGCATGCTGCTTGTGCGCGTCATGCAACCGCGCCGTGTGATTATCTGCGCCCTGGCCGATCAAGCCCATGAACTCGAAGTGCTGCTCACGGCGCTGTATCTGAGCAGTGTCGACTCGGCCATTCAATTGCTGGCGATCGGTCAGCCCTTCGACGAGTTGACCCTGGTTTGCGAGCGGATCAAGCCCACGGCACTGGTGCTGGTATCGAATCACGCGCCGGCCGCTGAATTGCCTCGACGTTTGAACCGACTGGCCATGAGCCTGGACTGTCAGTTGCTGCTGGCCGGCGATGCGTCGGACCTGGTACAGGACAGCCTGGCCGGAACGTCGATCGGGTGTCTGGGGAATGAGGGAATGGTGATGCGTCAGCGTCTGAAACAGTTCCTGGCAGGAAACCTGGATACCTGAATCAGATGTGCAGGGCGGGATGTGTCAGACGATGTTGCTGAAGGATGTACTGACGCAGACGCTCGGTCTCGTCCTTGTCACTCTGGCTCAATTCGTAGGCGTAGAAGCCTTGCTCGGTTTCACGCTCGAAGGTGCCGCGCAATGCAATCCGCTCATAGCCTGACGGGCTGAACCACAGCGCGAAGTGCTTGGGTGGTTTGGTCTTGTTGCGCACTTCCAGCAACACCCCTTTGAACGATATTTCATGCACCCACATCGTGCCGGGTTGGCCTTTGGCATTTTCCAGCGCCACCGGCTCTTCAAGTGACAAGCGCCATGGACGAACCATCGGCCCGTCTTCAAAAATACTCGGCACGCCCAGGCGCAAATGCAGCGCGTGAAACTCGTCTTCCACCAGGTGCAGCGGAAAGGTCATTTGCTGGTTTTCGAAGTTCGCCTGAATGGTGACTTGCTCATGTGCGGCCAGGCGCGTGAGCAAATCACGGATTTGCGATCCACCGTTGACGAGCAGGCTCGACGTCGCGTCCCGCACATTGAGTTGCGGGTTGTGTTGCATGGTCTGGATGAAATCCAGCTCATCCTGTGTCAGGAGTGCGTCGCGTTGCATGGCTAACTCGAAAGAAAAAGTTACAAAGTCATCGGTGATTGTAGTTAATGACAATTAATTCGCTGTTTTGTTTTCGCCGTTCGTCGCTTTGAGCGCAGCCAGTTCGGCTTGCGTCTCAGCCAATTGCGCTTCCAACTGCGCTACTCGCTGCTGTGCCTTGACCTGCACCGTAACGTCTTTCTGAACGCCGACAAAATAAGTTTGCCCATCGCTCGGGTTCTTCACTGCAGAAAGGGACAGTTCATTCCAGAACGGCGTGCCGTCCTTACGGTAATTTCGCAGGATCTCCCGGCAGGAGCCGCCACGGGTCAACGACTCGCGAATCGTAGCGAGGGCCTCTTGATCGCGGTCGCCAGACTGCAGGAAACGGCAATCCTGGTAGAGAATTTCTTCGCTGGTGTAACCCGTCAGACGCTCAAACGCCGGGTTTACGTAAATCAGGATGTTGTCCTGTTCGCCTTCCTTTTCAGCAATCACGATGCCGTCGTTGGAAGCGTTTATCACCATTTGCAGCAGTTGAGCGTTGATCATCGGAGAGTCCTTTCCGTATTGATAGAGATTTTCATTCTAAAAGATCAAATGAGCCTGTGCTGTTAATATCTGTGTCTTTTACTCAGCTTCAGGATCAGTTTGATGAAAGTTGCCATCATTTCCGGCTCGGTGTACGGCACCGCTGAAGAAGTTGCCCGTCACGCCGCAAAGATTTTAAACGCCGCCGGTTTCGAGACCTGGCACAACCCGCGCGCATCACTTGCCGACGTTCAGGCCTTCGGCCCGGACGCGTTTCTGGCGGTGACGTCGACCACCGGTATGGGTGAATTGCCGGATAACCTGCAACCGTTGTATTCGATGATCCGTGACCAATTGCCTTCAGCCTGGCGCGGTTTGCCAGGGGCGGTGATCGGCCTTGGAGATGCAAGTTACGGTGATACTTTCTGCGGTGGTGGTGAACAGATGCGTGAATTGTTCGGCGAACTGGGCCTGCGCGAAGTGGCACCGATGCTGCGCCTGGACGCCAGCGAAAGCGTGACCCCGGAGACCGACGCCGAACCTTGGCTGGCCGAGTTGATCAGCGCGCTGCGGGGCTGACCGGCCGCTCGCGCAGGAGGGCGAGCCAGGCTTGTGCGGCCTTCGACAGGTACGCGCCCTGACGCCAGATAAAGGCAATGTCCCAGCGCAAATAGCTCGGGGCATTCAAGGTCAGGCGCACCACCCCTGGCCGCACCAGCCCGCGCGCCACCACGCTGGGCAACAGCACCACGCCCTGGCCGGCGGCCACCAGTGCCGCGAGAAAATCCGCCTGGCCACTGCGCCCACCTTCCTTGGGCGTAAAGCCCAACTGATGACAGGCCTGCAACAAACGGTCGTTGAGCACGAAGCTGCGTTGATACAACAGGAACGGCGTCTCGGCCAACTCCTCCAAACCGATCACCGACTTGTTCGCCAGTGGATGATCCGCCGGCAGCAGCGCGTCCAGCGGCTCATCACAGAACGGCTGGAAAGCGAACTGCGGATCCTTCGGCAACAGACTGCCACCGAGTTCGAGCTCACCGCTCAACACAGCCTGTTCGATGTTCAGACTACCGCCCTCCAGTAACTGGATGCTGATATTCGGGTAGCGCCGCCGGTACTCGGCAAACAGCCCGGCAAACAGCGCGTCACTGCCCAGCAGAGGCAGTCCAAGGCGCAATTCCCCGCGAGCCAGTTGGCTCAAATCGTCCAGTTCGCTGAGCAATTCGTTGCGCAGGCGCAGCATGCCTTCGGCCCGTTGCAGCACCACGCTGCCGGCGGCGGTCAGGCGAAGCTGCGAACCCAGGCGTTCAAGCAGCGGGATGCCCAGGCTCTGTTCCAGCTGAGCGACTTGCTTGCTGACCGCCGATTGGCTGATGTGCAGGGTCTTGGCGGCTTGAGTGAAACCACCTTGGTGCATGACCTCAACAAAGCTGCGTAGCTGTTTGAATTCCATGAGCTGGATTCCATATTGGAATAGAGCAGAGTCTAACAATTCGTTTCGGGGATGGCAGCCCGCTCCGTAAAATGAGCGCCTGTGAGGACCGAAACCATGAATGCATCAACCCTGAAACGCCTGGCTCGATTAACCGCTGAACTGGCCGTGTTGCTCGGCATCTACCTGCTTGGCTGTGAGATTGCCGTAGGGTTTGCCTGGCCGATCCCGGGTGGCGTCGTCGGTATGGCGCTGTTGCTGCTGGCGTTCGCCGTTGGCGCTATCAAACCGGCGGCACTGCAAATGGGTGCCGGCCTGTTGATGGCCGAGATGCTGCTGTTTTTTATCCCGGCGCTGATGAGCCTGCTCGACTACGGTGGCCTGATGCGCGACGACGGCTGGCGGATTCTGCTGGTGATCGGCGTCAGTACGCTGATGGTGATGCTGGTCACCGCATTCACCGTGGAGTGGGTGGTGCGGTTGAGGAGGTCCCATGAAGCTTGAACTGATGCCGATGTTCTGGCTGGCCTTCACGCTCTCGGCCTATTTATTCAGTCGCTGGATCTATCGGCGCACCGGGCATTATCTGCTGTCGCCGCTGATTCTGGTTCCAGCCCTGCTGCTGGCCCTCGCTGTGCCGCTGCACACCGCGTATTCGGAATATTCGAGCAACACCCATTGGCTGATGTTGGTGCTGGGGCCCGTGACCGTCGCGTTCGCGGTGCCGATCTGGCAACAGCGGCAGATGCTGATGCGGCATTGGTCGGCGTTGCTGCTCGGAATGCTGGCGGGCAGCGCGGCGTCCATCGGCACATCGTTCGGTCTGGCCAAGGCGTTGGCACTGGACAGTTCGGTGACGATGTCGCTGGTGCCCCGTTCCATCACCACGCCCTTTGCCATGCCACTGGCTCAAGACCTCGGTGGCGTGCCGGAACTGACGGCGGTGTTCGTGATGTTCACCGGGGTGTTCGGGGCGATGCTCGGCGGCATTTTGCTGAAGTGGCTGCCGTTGCGCAGTGCCCTTGCGCGCGGCGCGTTGTTTGGCGTTGGCGCGCACGGTGCCGGCGTCAGTCGGGCCCATGAAGTGGGCGGTGAAGAAGGCTCGGTCGCGGGGCTTGTCATGGTGCTGACCGGGCTGTTGAACCTGTTTGCCGCGCCTTTGTTGGCGGCGGTCCTTTGACATGGATCCAGGCTTTCTTATGAACTGACTCGTTAGGCCATCAAGCTGGCTGCCAATGCAACTACACGAACTCCGGGGCCTGACTAGACTGCTGTAACGACAGTAAAACAATAAGAACAGGAGGTCCTTGCCGTGAATGTTGCTCCCGTCCAATCCCCCCACAGTGTCAAAGACCAGGTCAGTGCCGCCGAGTGGCAGACCCGCGTCGACCTGGCTGCCTGTTATCGTCTGGTCGCCTCGCATGGCTGGGACGATCTGATCTTTACGCACATTTCCGCCAAGGTGCCGGGCACCGAAGATTTCCTGATCAACCCGTTCGGGCTGATGTTTCACGAGATCACCGCGTCGAGCCTGGTCAAGGTCGATCAGGCCGGCAACAAGCTGATGGACAGTCCTTACGAGATCAACCCGGCGGGTTACACCATTCACAGCGCGGTGCATGAAGTGCGTCACGATGTGGTCTGCGTGCTGCACACTCACACCGCAGCGGGTGTGGCGGTGTCCGCGCAAAAGCAGGGCATTCTGCCGATCAGTCAACAGTCATTGTTTGTGCTGTCCAGCCTGGCTTACCACGCCTACGAAGGCGTTGCCCTGAACCATGAAGAGAAGGCGCGCCTGCAAGCCGATCTGGGTGAAAACAATTTCCTGATGCTGCACAACCACGGCTTGCTGACCTGTGGCAGCACCATCGCCGACACGTTCCTGATGATGTTCACCTTCCAGCGTGCCTGCGATATCCAGGTGCTGGCGCAGAACGGTGGTGCCGAGCTGATTGCCATCGAGCCGCAGATTCTGGCGGGCGCCAAGGCGATGATCGCCGGCGTGACCAAAAGTGCTCAAGGAATGGGCGGTGCGTTGGCCTGGCCGGCGTTGCTGCGCAAACTCGATCAACAAGACCCGGGTTATAAAATCTAATGCCACTTGCCGAGATCCCCCTGTGTGTCTGGCGCAAACGCGGCCAGACGTTCGTATTCCGTGGCCAGACCATCCGTTACTGGACGGCGGGGCAGGGTGAGCCGCTGTTGCTCATCCATGGCTTCCCGACCGCCAGTTGGGACTGGCATTACCTGTGGCAACCGCTGACGCAGCGCTATCGGGTGATTGCCTGCGACATGCTCGGCTTCGGCGACTCAGCCAAACCGGTCAACCATGAATACAGCCTGTTGGAGCAGGCCGATCTGCAACAGGCCTTGCTCGCGCACCTGAACGTCGAGCAGCCGGTGCATGTGTTGGCCCACGATTACGGCGACAGCGTGGCCCAGGAACTGTTGGCCCGGCATTACGAATCCCGCATTGATATCGCCAGTTGCGTGTTCCTCAATGGTGGCCTGTTTCCCGAAACCCATCGACCCCTGCTGGCGCAAAAGCTATTGCTCAGCCCCTTAGGCTGGATGATTGGCCGCGCCTTCACGCGTGATGCGATGGTGAAAAGTTTCCGGCAGATATTTGGTCCACAAACTCGACCCACCGAAAGTGAGATGGATGATTTCTGGGGCCTGATCGACAGCAATCACGGCCAGCGGATCATGCATAAACTCATCGCTTATATCCCTGAGCGGCGTGTCCAGCGCGAGCGTTGGGTCAGCGCCATGCAGCGCGGCGAGGTCCCGTTGCGGGTCATCGATGGCGAGGTGGATCCGATTTCCGGCGCGCACATGGTCAAGCGCTATCGGGAACTGGTCCCCAACCCGGACACGGTGCTGCTGCCTGATATTGGCCATTACCCACAGACCGAAGCACCGGCGCAGGTGCTCAAGCATTACCAGGAGTTTCGGGATCGGCTGGTTTCTCCGCCGCGCAGGGCCGCCTGTTCCTGACTATCCCCCAGCCTTATCGGGCACCATTCAGCTCTACCTGTGTTTATTGTGACCAGCAGCCTGGTGCCTGACACTCGGACTTACTGTCCCTGGTCTGCTGGAGTTCCCCCATGAGTGAGTCTGTGCGCTTCGAAGATAAAGTCGTGATCGTCACGGGTGCCGGCGGCGGCCTGGGCCGGGCGCATGCGCTGCTGTTCGCCAAACAAGGCGCCAAAGTGTTGGTCAACGATCTTGGCGGCTCGGCTCAAGGGGAAGGCGCGAACGCGTCGGCAGCAGACCGCGTAGTGGCGGAGATCCGTGAGGCGGGCGGCATCGCCGAAGCCAACCACGACTCCGTCACCGACGGCGACAAAATCGTCCAGCACGCCCTCGACGCCTTCGGCCGCATCGATGTCGTGGTCAATAACGCCGGAATCCTGCGCGACAAGACCTTCCACAAAATGGACGACGCCGACTGGGACCTGGTTTACCGCGTCCACGTCGAAGGCGCCTACAAAGTCACCCGCGCTGCCTGGCCGCACATGCGCGAGCAAAACTATGGCCGCGTGATCTTCACCGCATCGACCTCGGGCATCTACGGCAACTTCGGCCAGTCCAACTACGGCATGGCCAAACTCGGCCTCTACGGCCTGACCCGCACCCTCGCCATCGAGGGCCGCAAGAACAACATCCTGGTCAACGCCATCGCGCCCACCGGCGGCACTCGCATGACCGAAGGCCTGATTCCGCCGCAAGTGTTCGAGCAACTCAAGCCGGAACTGGTCAGCCCGTTGGTGGTGTACCTGGCCAGCGAGAATTGCCAGGAGACTTCCGGGTTGTTTGAAGTCGGCGGCGGCTGGATGGGCAAGGTGCGCTGGGAACGCAGCCTGGGCGCCGGGTTTGATCCGCGGGTGGGTTTCTCGCCGGAAGATGTCGCGGCGCAGTGGGAGCAGATTTGTGATTTTGAAGGGGCGGCGCATCCGAAGGACAATATTGAAGCGCTGAAGGAAATGATGGGGAATTTGCAGAAGTATTCGTTGTAAAAAATCAGACAGAAGGAGCAAGCAATAGTGTGCTTGCTCCTTTGTTGGATTATTAATCTTCGGCTTTAAATCCCGGCTTTCCGTTCGCTGCTCGCCATTGTTTTATGGTCGTCAGAACGCCAGATGGGCTGTCTTCAATACCCTCCGAAGGAAAGTACAAGATGTCGGAACCGTTCGGATGTTCGGAAGTGTTCACGATGTTCTCAACAATGCCATCGAGCTCTTCTTCTGATGAATAATCACCATCAAACAAACGTTGTATAAGGATCTTGTATTCGGATTCGGTATATTCCTCAAACTTGTTTTTAAGGCTCATTTTATTTGTCCCCCCTGTCTGAGTGAATTTTTATGTGTTGCTTTGGAGTCAGTAATTGAATGTTGTCAATGTCGTAGACTGCTCCGTCTTCGCTAATGGGTGTCAGATGATGGAGTTCGTACTTCGTCCTTTTTCCGACGTGATCCACTGAAGGTGCCTTAGCTGAAAGTCCTTTTTTAGCCTCGATTTTGCTTAGCCGAGATAAGTGTGAACTCAACTCTGTATCGGAAGCTACAGCCTTCCAAAACTCCCTGCGAAAAGCTTTGAAACTCGAAAATTCCCTCCCTCGAAGTTTATCCGCAATCTGCTCGGGGATCGGTGCCCCTTCCTGCGTTGAGGCCATCCCCGCCCAGTTTCCTGAAACCGGCTTTCCGTAACCAGTGGCAACACCGGGTTCGTTCCGCCGATCCCTGAACATCGTAAAGATCGGAGGAATTCCCGACTCAGCAGGAAATACCGTGATAAAACCGCCAAAGCTGTAAAGATCCAGCTCCGGAAATTCATCAATCCTGCCTTCCAAGGCGGATGGCGTCGTGCCGTCGTAAACGGCAATGTTCGGCTCGCTGGCGGGGAGGGTGGTTGATGCGCTGTCCGGCAGGACAATCGGCGTCCAGGTCATGCCGATGGACGGGGCATCCGGGTTGTACGACCTATAGATATTAGCGTTAGGGTCGTAGGTGGCGAGTCGCACCGGGACGTTGCCAGGCAGCGTCGTTTCGTTTGTGGCAGCGACAAAGAACTCGGTTATGTTCCCTGCTGTTCTGGAGCCGATCGCCACCGGCAGCCTGACGTCTCCACTGATCTGGGCAATGGCATACAAGTCATCTGGATTGACCTGTGCGAACTCCGAGAGCGGGATGCTCAAGGCGTGGAGATCGTTGGGCTGGTACTCCGATAGCGAGAGGCTCCAGGAGTGGAAATTGTCGGGTACCAGATTCGAAAGCGGGACGCTTAGCGAACGTCTTTCACCGTCAGCCAGTGGAGAGGGGAACATCAGTGCCGCAAATCCGACAAATACGGCACTTGCCGCTGCGGAGCCCGCCATTGTCGCTGTGGTAACTGCGGCGTGCAGCGCGGACCTGACGGATTGAGTTGTCGCTACGCCAGTGGCGAGACGACCCGTTGCCAGGGTGAACACCGGACCTGCTGCGGCAGACCGGCCCGATACGGGAAACGGACGACTGGTTTTGGCGGCTTCCCATGATTTGAACATCGCAACCATGGCTCTGAATCGTTCGATCTCCTGCGCATTCTTTTCTGCATCGGCCTCCTTTCTTTCTTTTTCCTCTTGCTCTTCGCGTGCCCGTTCTTCCTGCCGTATGACCTCGGCTTGTGCTTCGAGAAGCGCCCGTTCTGCAGCGACCTGCTGCGCGGCCGCTTGCGCCGCAACCCGAGCTTGTTCCGCCGCTACCCTCCGCGCGTTTTCCAAGGCGGCAAGCCGCGCTTGCTCTCGAGCCCGGGCTGCAGCCTCCTCATTTACGCGCGCCAACTCGGCGGCAGCCCTCTGTGCTTGCTCATTGGCCTGCACAGCACTCAGAAAGTTCTGCACATTGCCGTTTTGCTGTCTAAGCAACTCAAGGCCTTGAGCCAACAATCTTGCATCGTGGGCCGCCCTAAGAGACTGAAACAATGCCTGCATTGCAACGCCGTTCGGCGCAGGCCTTTTTTCGATAGTTGTAGCCTTCTTCATGAACTCGTTGATGTGTCTGTTAAATGGATCTCCTCCATAAAAAGAATGGGCAACCGCTGTTTTGTCTTGGAGTTCGGCCGTTTTTCGAACGGTGAGTTTATTTCGTACATCCAACTCGCGAATGATCGATTGCACAGGCGGAAGCGGTGCAGTTGAACCCTCAAGCCGAGTGGTGGCGAGTTCATTCTCAATGGTTTGCGGTAGTTGGCTGGACTTGGTTTGATATTCCTGTTCCAGCGCATTGGAAGTGGCTTTGATTGTATTGAGATTCTGGTAGTAAACCGGTATGCCGTGTCCGTGTGGGCCGGTTGTTACTACGTTTGATGTTAGAGGTGCGGGGATAATGTGATCGGGTGCTTCGCCAATCGTGTGAACAGGTGTGCCGATATCAAGAAATCCTGGTCTTGATTGATCTGGTGGCTTTTGCATATTCATATCCTTTTGAATGTGCAGGGTGATTTAGAAAGCGCGCGTGGTTGGCATGTCTTCTAAAAATAAATTCGAGTTATTACGTCGTGCCCATAAAACGTTACAACCAAAACCAACAGTCTGGGTCCGAGAGATGTGTGGGCTGTTACAGACAGGATTGAGAGAAGTTTCGATGCGGCAGGAATAAAGACGTGAATGTCTTTCGCGTAAAGAGATGTTTCTTATCCCGATATAGGAAATATCTTGCAGGAGATTCTCGAGCGGAAATCCCTGTCCCCATCGCCAGCCACAAAACCACCGCCCATAAAAAAGGCCGCTGCAAACGCAGCGGCCAAAGTAAGACGTTGGATCAAGGAGCTACAAATCAACGTCAGTGAACACGGGGCGATCAATCGATAAAGCGTCGATTCATCAGGATTCTGTCGCCAATGGCATGGGCATGATCACATGCCATCGCTTCGCGCTTCCTGGCTACTCACCGTGAAAGCCCGGCAAGAATAAGGCCTTGAGCCCAAAGGAAAAATAGCGATTCGCGACATGAACTGTTGCAGCATAAGTAAAAGTCCACTGCGCCAAGGCCCCTGTAGCAGCTGCCGAGCAACGCGAGGCTGCGTTCGGCTGCGAAGCAGTCGTTTAATCAGCCAACGCGGTTCACCAGGAGATTTGCATATGCAGGTTTTGCGACTGCTGCGCAGCCGAACGCAGCCTCGCGCTGCTCGGCAGCTGCTACATCGGTCGGTGCCATCCTCCCGCCATGCGTTCTGCTGATAACCCTCCATCCAGCCCATCCATGCTCAGCGCAAACGCCCGTCCCATCAGGCCATTCATCCTTTAGAGGTACACCACGAATACCTCCTTGGTGCGCTTATCGCTCCTCACGTGCGGCAGTAGGGTGGGGCCTTCTGTCACTCACCGGGGAAGACGCATGACAAAAACAACAATGCGCGCCATCTTCACGCCGCAAGCGCTGGCCGCTGCGGTTGCCTTGGGCTGCTGTGCCCAGGCGCAAGCGGTTGCATTCAACATTGGCGAAATCGAGGGGACGTTTGACTCCTCGCTGTCCGTCGGCGCGAGTTGGGGTATGCGCGATGCCGATAGATCGTTGGTGGGCACCGTCAACGGCGGGACCGGACAGTCTTCGACCGGTGATGACGGCCGGCTGAATTTCAAGAAGGGCGAAACCTTCTCCAAGATCTTCAAGGGCCTGCACGACCTCGAATTGAAATACGGCGACACCGGCGTGTTCGTCCGTGGCAAGTACTGGTACGACTTCGAGCTCAAGGACGAAGACCGCGAGTTCAAGCCGATCAGTGACAGTGGCCGCAAGGAGGGCGCCAAGTCGTCCGGTGCGCAGATTCTCGATGCCTTCGTCTATCACAACTATTCCATTGCCGATCTGCCGGGCACTGTGCGCGCCGGCAAGCAGGTGGTCAGTTGGGGTGAAAGTACCTTCATCGGCAACTCGATCAACAGCATCAACCCGATCGACGTCTCCGCGTTCCGTCGCCCAGGCGCCGAGATCAAGGAAGGTCTGATTCCGGTGAACATGCTGTTCGCCTCCCAGGGCCTGACCGATCAGCTCTCGGTGGAAGGTTTCTATCAACTGGAGTGGGACCAGACGGTCGTTGACAACTGCGGCACCTTCTTCGGCAACGACGTAGTGGCGGATGGTTGCAACAACAACTACACCGTCGGCAGCCCCGCGATTGCCCCGTTGGCGCCTTTGGCGTCAGCCTTCGGTCAACCAATCCAGGTGACCCGCGAAGGCGTGGTCGTTCCCCGTGGCGGCGACCGCGATGCGCGGGATTCCGGGCAGTGGGGCACGGCGTTGCGCTGGCTCGGTGACGACACCGAGTACGGCCTATATTTCATGAATTACCACAGCCGCACACCGACGGTCGGCACCACCACCGCCGGCCTGTCGACGCTGGCCAGCCTTCCAGGCATGGTGAGTGTGGCCAACCGTCTGGCGCCGGGCAGCGGAGCGGGTCTGGCCCAGAGCGTCATGCTCGGACGCGGTCAGTATTACCTCGAATACCCGGAAGACATTCGTCTCTACGGCGCGAGTTTCTCCACCACCTTGCCGACCGGCACCGCGTGGAGCGGCGAGATCAGTTATCGGCCGAATGCTCCGGTGCAGCTCAGCACCAACGACCTGACCCTGGCCATGGTCAACCCGATTGCCGGTGGCGCTGCATCACCGATCGCCACCACCCCTGGTGCTGACAACAAAGGCTACCGCCGCAAGGAAATCACGCAGATCCAGACCACCCTCACGCAGTTCGTCGATCAAGTGTGGGGCGCCCAGCGCTTGACCCTGGTCGGCGAAGCAGCGGTGGTTCACGTCGGTGGTCTGGAGTCGCGCAGCAACCTGCGTTACGGCCGCGACTCGGTCTACGGCCAGTACGGTTTCGGCGGCGATACCGAAGGTTTCGTCACCTCGACCTCCTGGGGTTACCGCGCCCGGGCGATCCTCGATTACGCCAACGTGATTGGCGGGATCAACCTCAAACCCAACCTGTCCTGGTCCCATGACGTCGCGGGCTACGGCCCCAACGGGCTGTTCAACGAAGGCGCCAAGGCAGTCAGCGTCGGCGTCGATGCCGACTACCGCAACACCTATACCGCGAGCCTGAGTTACACCGATTTCTTCGGCGGTGACTACAACACCCTGGAAGACCGCGACTTCCTGGCACTGAGCTTCGGCGTGAACTTCTGATCTGGCTGAGAAGGATGAATTTGATGCGCAAGATGATTCTGCAATGCGGCGCCCTGGCCCTGAGCCTGCTGGCGGCCAACGTGATGGCGGCGGTCTCGCCGGACGAAGCGAACAAACTCGGCACCAACCTCACGCCGCTCGGCGCCGAGAAGGCCGGTAACGCGGATGGCTCGATCCCGGCGTGGACCGGTGGCATCCCGAAAAACGCCGGTGCGGTGGACAGCAAAGGTTTCCTGGCTGACCCGTTCGCCAGTGAAAAACCGTTGTTCGTGATCACCCCGGCCAACGTCGACAAGTACAAGGACAAACTCTCGGAAGGCCAGGTGGCGATGTTCAAGCGCTACCCGGAAACCTACAAGATCCCGGTCTACCCGACTCACCGCACCGTGGCCGTACCACCGGAGCTTGTCGAGTCGGCCAAGCGCAGCGCGCTGAACGTGAACAGCATCAACGACGGTAACGGCCTGGCGAATTTCACTGGCAACCGCTACTACGCGTTCCCGATTCCGAAGACCGGGGTCGAGGTGTTGTGGAACCACATCACCCGTTATCACGGCGGCAACCTGCGCCGCATCATCACCCAGGTGACGCCGCAGACCAACGGCAGCTACACGCCAATCCGCTTTGAGGAAGAGATCGCCGTCCCGCAATTGATGAAGGACCTGGACGCGGAAAAAGCTGCCAACGTGCTGACCTTCTTCAAGCAGTCGGTCACGGCGCCAGCGCGTCTGGCGGGTAACGTGCTGCTGGTGCACGAAACCCTCGATCAGGTGAAAGAACCGCGCCTGGCGTGGATCTACAACGCCGGCCAACGCCGTGTGCGCCGCGCGCCGCAAGTGGCCTACGACGGACCGGGCACCGCCGCCGATGGTCTGCGCACCTCCGACAACTTCGACATGTTCTCGGGTGCGCCGGATCGCTACGACTGGAAACTGGTCGGCAAGAAGGAAATGTACATCCCCTACAACAGCTACAAACTCGACTCGCCGAGTCTCAAGTACGACGACATCGTCAAGGCCGGCCACATCAACCAGGACCTGACCCGCTATGAACTGCACCGCGTCTGGGAGGTGATCGGCACGGTCAAGTCGAGCGAGCGGCACATCTATGCCAAGCGCCACATGTACATCGACGAAGACAGCTGGCAAGTGGCGCTGGCGGACCACTACGATGGTCGCGGTCAACTGTGGCGAGTGGCCGAAGGTCACGCCCAGTACTACTACGATCACCAGACCCAGGCGTACACGCTGGAAGCGCTCTACGACATCATTGCCGGCCGATACATTGCGCTGGGGATGAAGAACGAAGAGAAGCACAGCTTTGAATTCGGTTTCGAAGCCAAGGCCGCGGACTACACGCCATCGGCGTTGCGTGCCGAGGGGGTTCGGTAAGGTAATTGATGTATTCGCAGTGCAGAAGGCGACCGCTTGGTCGCCTTTTTTATGGGCGTCAATCAGCGTTCTGAATACTTCTAAACAAGCGGGTTGTAGAGGGCTAGGGTTGCCGGACAATTATAAATAGGCACGCCGCAATGACCGCCATGACCCCGTGTCTTGACCGTTCTGGATTCCTGCCCCGTCTGTCCTCGCATCACCTGTCGCGTGATCGATTGACCGGGCCTTTGCTGGCTTCCACGTCACGGGTGAAATTACTCTGCGCGCCGGCCGGCAGCGGCAAGACCGCGCTGCTCGCCGACTGCCTGTTACAGGCGCCGCCGCAATGCCGGGTGTGTTGGTTGCCGTTGTCTGGCGTGACGATGAATGCGGCGCAATTTCGTCAGCGAGTGGCAGAAGCGCTGGGTCTGGCTTCTTCGCAAGAGTCGGCAATGCTCGGGGCGCTGGCTCGCGTGCAGGTTCCGACCTGGCTGTTTCTCGATGACTATTGCCGCGTTCCAAACCCGGAGCTCGATCAATTGCTGGATCGCATGCTGGCCGTCAGTAGTCCTGTGCTGACGTGGTGGTTGGGCGCCCGCCGCCGCCCGCAATGCAATTGGCCACGGTTGCTGCTCGATGACGAATTGTACGAATGCGAGCGCGCCACGCTGGCCTTCAATCAAGCTGAGATTGCCTCGCTGTTACGTCACCTGACGCCGGTTGATGCCAACACCGCCGCCAGCAAGATTATCCAGACCAGCGGCGGCTGGTGCGCCGGTGTCCGCGTTGCGCTGCTGCAAAAATGCGACTGGTCGCGCAACGATCCGCATCACAGCCGACCGGACACGTTGCTCGATTACCTCGAACACGAACTATTCACCAGCCTGACCCCTGAGTTGACGGAAGCCTGGCGGGTGCTCGCGCATTTGCCACGCTTCAATGCGCGGTTGTGCGATCACCTGTTTGGTGCGGGGGAGGGCGCGCAATGCCTGAAGACGTTGCAGGACCTGGGCTGCTTTATCGAGCCTTGGCAGGAATCGACCGACTGGCTGCAGATCTTCCCTCCACTCACGCAGTTGATGCGCGATGAGCAATGGCCGGCCGGGCGTTCCTGGCATCGCCGCGCCTGCCAGTGGTTCGCCGCCGAACTGGACTGGAAAGCCGCGTTCGAGCAGGCCTTGCTGGCCGAAGAGTTCGAGGTTGCGGTCAGCCTGTTACAGCATTTCAGTTTCGAGCATTTGTTCGAGGAACAGACGGTCGTGCTGTTGTTGCGGTTGTACGAGCAACAAGGCGAAGCGCTCATGTTCGGTTCGCCGCAACTGGTCGGGCTGATCACCGCGGCATCGCTGTTTGCGGGACGATTTGAACAGGCCGGGGATTGCATCGAGCAGTTGTCACGATTCACCCCGCAGCCGTCGGCGATTCTGCAACGGCAACTGATCGCGCGGTGGCAAGCTCAGCAGGGTTGGCTGTTGCATCTGCAGGGGCGGGCAGAGGGCTCACGCGCGCATTTTCTCGATGCGCTGAATGACCTCGGCCCCGAGCTCTGGACTGTGCGCGTGATGTGCTTGTCGGGGCTGACTCAGCAGGCCTTGCTGCGGGGCGAGCTGGATGTCGCTCAGGCGATGAATCGTGAAGCTTTATGCCTGGCGCGTGCTCAAGGCTCGCTGGTTTTCGAAGGACTGCTGGAGCTCGATCATGCGCAATTGCTCGAGCAGCGTGGTGCTCTCCAGCGTGCCGAACACCTGCTCGCCAATGTTCACCTCATGTTTACCAGGCAGCAGCGCAATGCCGAACCATTGCTTGGTCGATTGGCGTTGCAGCGTGGCCGTTTGAATTTGTCTCAGGGACGGGATGCGCAAGCGGCCGAGTTGTTCGAGAGTGGCTTGCGGATTTGTTTGCGCAACCACGACAAACGGGTTTTGTATGGTTTTCTTGGCTTGGCGCAATTGGCGGCCAATCAGCGTGACTATGACTTGGCGTTTGCTCATCTACGCGACGCTGAGCGGCTGATGCAGCAGCGACAGAGTCCTGACACCGTTTACCGCGGCGTGTTGTTGCAAATCAGCAGTCATTTCTGGCTACAGCAAGGCCGTCCCGAACTGGCTCGCGAAGCACTCACTCGAGTGCTGCGCCATTATCGTGGTCCGCAAGCGCGGCAAGCACCTCCCGCAACTTTGATGTTGATCGCACGGATCGAATATTTACTGGTGCTGGCGCAAGTTTATCTACACCAGGTCGACGACCCGATGATCCAATTTGAACAAATGCTTGAGCAGTCACAGAGGGCCGCAATCCCGACACTGGAAGTTGAACTGCTGTTCGCATGCACTGAAGGTGCCTGGTTGAAGGGGGACCTGGCTGGCGCCAGGGAGTTCTTGCGTAAGGGCTTGAACCTCGCAGAGCGCTGTGGGCTGCGTCAGGCACTTCGTGAATTACAACTGCGTCAGCCGGGGTTACTGTCGTCGCTGGGTATTGCCGAAAATTTCACTGAAAACAGCACAGTGGTCATTGAAATCAATCCACTCAGTCAGCGTGAGTCTGAAGTGCTGAAGTTAATTGCCATGGGTAATTCCAATCAACAGATTGCAGAGCAGTTGTTCATCTCGTTACATACGGTGAAAACTCATGCTCGACGTATTCATGGAAAGTTAGGTGTCGAACGCAGAACTCAGGCGGTGGCAAAGGCCAAGCGATTGGGTTTGCTGGATTAAAGTCGCGTGTTGGTTTGTGACGGCGCTTTTGCTTTTTTATTGCGATTAAACGTGTGTTGGATGTAGTTGGGTTGCGCGGTGAGGATTGTTTAATATGCAGAAAAAAGTTTGATATTTTTATCTTGGGAGAGGGGGGTTAGTGTTTGTTGGTAGAGCAATTGGCATGGTGCCATTGCTGTTGTCAACAAGGATGATTTAGTGAGTTTTAATAACAGTGTGCCTAGTAAACGAGAGATGCGACTGGATTACTGGCGTCAGAGTTTTTCGGAGCAACACGTTCAGCATTTTCTGGGGCTTGAAGCAGCGTTGGTTGAAAGTGAAAAGAATTTGAACGAAGCGTTAGGCCCACGCGCTTCTTTAAAGGCTTATGCACTGAATCGTGTTCGTTCATGGGCACGCAGCGCCGCAGGTGTCGAGTGTGAGCCCGACCAGATTGTCGTGACGTCCCGACATACGCTCCGCGTTGCTGGCAAGGAGATCATTCAGGAGGATAAAAGATCGCTGACCGAGTTCGCGATTTTTGGTTTGCAAATTTCGACGCTTCAGGAATTGAGTTTTGCAGGTCCGGTTTACCCGGGGCTTACCAGCGCTGGCCTTCAACAATGGCTTGCCTCGGTCGACATTCGTTCTGACTTCGCCGTGATGATGACTATCGATGCAACCGAGGTTATCAATGAAGCGATGCAAGAGTATTTGGCCAGGCAGATAGAATTCACTCTTTTTTGCGCGAGTGTCGAGCGTGCTTACGAACGCTTGGACGACCACTGGGTGCTGCGATACCTGGCGGGTGATCCGGCATTGTTTGTCCGTGGCGTGGTGTTGCCGGGCACGGGCGCTGCAATGAAAGATCTGTTTGTCATCAGTGAGAGAGGGAACCCGCTGGGGCGAAACATCCTGTATGCGCCCGCTGCTCCAGATGAGAAGGTTTGGCACAGCTTTGACAGTGTCGTCGAGATGGGTAACGCAGTCGGTGATTGGGCCAGCAAGTCTTCGGATTTTATCGATGATCAGGTTGATAGCCGTTTTCGGGATTCGGCTCACTTGTTTTTTCGTGAGCTCGCGGCGAATAAACGCTTCTGGAAAAACGACGATGTACAACTGCGTGAGTTTATCGCGCCCAAGGCGGGACAGCCTTTGTTTGGTGTGGTGTCTGAAAGAATTCGTCGAGACAAAATTGAAGCGATCGAATTGGCCTCGGCAAACTATCGTAATGCGCCTGTCTTCTTGCGGGAGCAGTTTGCTCGACTCAATACCGAACTCAAGGCGTTGTATACCGTTGAGGCGCGTGATCATGCGTTGATTTCGTATCATCAGTTTGCGTACGACTTGATCAAGTATCAAGTCGAGCAGGTGCTGAAGTCTCGGGGGGAACATGTATCAGTTGATCCGGATTTGATAATTGTCGAGTTAAGTTCGACGGAAAAACTGTCTCTGACTTCCATAATTGTCAATGAGCGTGTTTTCGACGCCAGAAATGAAGGCAGTGCAAAACCTTCGTACTACCCAAGATTCAGCCTGGCGGAGGGGCAGCCTGAATTCAAGAAGCTGGATATATACGAGTTGTCTTCGTGGTCCAAGGTGTTGCGTCCTGGTGAACAATACATCGATATGTTGCGCGCGGTTTATCTGGATTCTTCCGAGTTGAGTTACGCGTTCAGGCGCGGTGTTCATCAACAGCGTCAGCTGGCGGAAATGAACCGGGCTGTATTGTCAGAATACTTTCAGCAGCGAATCAACTATGAGCAACGCAATGGTCTTTTCAATTTAATCAGTTCGTTGGAGCATGTGCAGGCACGCCATCCGTTGGGCGATTATCCGGCGATGGAAAACAGTATCTACCAGCTTCACCTTGGTCGGCTTCGTCCGGTGGAGGGGGTCTATGTATTCCGGCTCATGACCGCGGGGAAAAACGAGGATTGGTTGTATACCCCGCAAGCTCCGGACGGTTTATGGTTTCGCCCATTCAGCCATTTTGATACGTCGGTTCGTATCAAGGGGTTGAGGGATTACTACTCTACGCGCGTTCATTTCAGGGATCGGCTCGCGGTCAGCAATTACTTTGATGGACTTGAGGCCTCGACTCGTAGCCTGCCTCCGCCGACATTGGAGCACAACAGTCGGGTCCGAGACTTCGTCAGGTCTTACGACGACATGATCTGGCGCGTCATCAGGGATGTGGACGCGCAGACGACCAGTCTGGCCGAGATCATTGCGGGCCTGACGTACAACGCTGTCATCAACGCCGCACAGGTCATCAGCCTGATTATTCCTCCTCTAGGGCTCGCGGTCGCCGGAATACAAATCACCAAAAACATTCTTGAAGGCGCGCAGGCCTATCACGATGGGGACAAAAATAAAGCGATCACCCATTTCAAGGACGCATTGATTGATCTGGCCACGTTGGGTTATGGCAAATACAAAGAGCTGGGCAAGGGCGCAATCACCGCAGCGCAAAGAACGCTGATCGACCTCGCGGGTGATGCGAAGACAGTTGCAGGCCTGGTTTCTGCAGCCACTGGGCAAGAGGTTCCGCACCAGGTACTGCAGCAAATTGTTCAGGATGTATTGGCCGACACGCAGGGGCGGGGCAGCAAAACCATCGTCCGTTAACCCTGCTGATTAATCGCTGATCGGACTCGCTGCATGGACGGGCTCATGGCCCATCCGCCAACTCACGGCCCGCGTCGCCGCCAGCAATCGCTGCGCCGCCGGGCCGTTTTCGTCGGCGTGAAATAACGAGGTAGGGCCGACAATGGTCATGACCGCCGCGACATTCCCTACTGCGTTGAATACCGGTGCTGACAAGGCGTCCACCCCCGGCATGAGTAAACCATGCACATGATGCAGGCCGCGCTCGCGGATCTGTTCGCACAAGGCCGCATAGGCTTGATCGTCCGCCAAGACGTGCTCGTTGGTGTTTTGCAGTTCCTGATCGCGCAAGTCCACGGTTTCGCGCTTCGGTAGAAACGCGCCAAACACCAGGCCAGTGGACGAGCTGAGCAACGGCAGCACCGAACCCAACTGCGTCACAACCGTCACCGCACGCACCGCCGGTTCGATGTGCACCACGGTCGCACCCTGATTGCCCCACACCGCCAAAAAGCAAGTTTCGTTCAGTTCATCGCGCAACTCGGCCAAGGGCAGGGCGGCAACTTTCAGCACGTCCATACTGTTGAGCGCGGCGAGGCCCACGCGCAGTGCTTCACGGCCGAGTCCGTAATGGTTGGTGGCGGTGTTCTGCTCGGCGAAACCGCTGGCGATCAGCGCCTGCAAATAACGATGAACCTTGCTTGCCGGCATCTGCACGTGTTCGGCCAGGCGCGACAACGAGGTCGAGGGCGACAACTCGGCGAGTGCCTTGAGGATGTCGGTACCGACCTCGGCCGAGCGGACTTTCTGTTTGTCGTTGTTGCGCGGCGTTTCCATGAAGGCAGTCTGATCCCGGGACGAATGGGCGTCTTTATAGCTTGACGGTCAATACCAATCAAATTACGTTATGCGTAATCGAATTACGACAAAAATAACCCGGGCGTGCCGAGAACTCTGCAGTAGAGCGACAGGCCATTGCCTACTCCCTGTTCAGGAGGCTCCATGAACCTCGATTCAACGGCGCCAGCGCTGGCTTATCAGTCAGGCTTCGGCAACGAATTCAGCAGCGAAGCGTTGCCCGGCGCACTGCCCGTCGGCCAGAACTCCCCGCAAAAAGCCCCTTACGGCCTCTACACCGAACTGTTCTCCGGTACCGCGTTCACCATGGCCCGCAGCGAAGCGCGGCGCACCTGGATGTACCGGATTCAGCCGTCGGCCAATCACCCGGCGTTCGTCAAACTGGATCGGCAATTGGCCGGTGGTCCGTTGGGTGAAGTAACCCCCAATCGCCTGCGCTGGAACCCGCTGGACATCCCGAGCGAACCGACCGATTTCATTGACGGGCTGGTGAGCATGGCCGCCAACTCGGGCGCAGACAAACCCGCCGGGATCAGCATCTACAGCTACCGCGCCAACCGTTCCATGGAGCGCGTGTTCTTCAATGCCGACGGTGAACTGCTGCTGGTGCCTGAGCAGGGCCGCCTGCGCATCGCCACCGAATTGGGCGTGCTGGAACTGGAGCCGCTGGAAATCGCCGTGCTGCCGCGCGGTCTGAAATTCCGCGTCGAATTGCTCGACCCGCAAGCGCGCGGCTATATCGCCGAAAACCACGGCGCGCCACTGCGCCTGCCAGACCTGGGGCCGATCGGCAGCAACGGTCTGGCCAATGCCCGGGACTTCCTGACGCCCGTTGCGCATTACGAAAACCTCAAGCAACCGATCACTCTGGTGCAGAAATTCCTCGGCCAATTGTGGGGCTGTGAGCTCGATCATTCGCCGCTGAACGTGGTCGCCTGGCACGGCAATAACGTGCCGTACAAATATGACCTGCGCCGTTTCAACACCATCGGTACGGTGAGTTTCGATCACCCGGATCCGTCGATTTTCACCGTCCTGACCTCGCCGACCAGCGTCCACGGTCTGGCCAATCTGGACTTCGTGATCTTCCCGCCACGCTGGATGGTCGCCGAGAAAACCTTCCGTCCACCATGGTTCCACCGCAACCTGATGAACGAATTCATGGGCCTGATCAAGGGCGAGTACGACGCCAAGGCCGAAGGTTTCGTGCCCGGCGGCGCGTCGTTGCACAGCTGCATGAGCGCTCATGGCCCGGACGGCGAAACCTGCACCAAGGCCATGAACGCCGAACTGGCGCCAGCGAAAATCGACAACACCATGGCGTTCATGTTCGAGACCAGCCAGGTGCTGCGCCCGAGCCGTTTCGCCCTGGATTGCCCGCAACTTCAACCTAATTACGATGCCTGCTGGGCCACGCTGCCCGCCACTTTCGACCCGACCCGGAGATAACCCATGACTCAGACTTCCATCACTCGTAGCTGGGTTTCTTCCGCCAACGGCCATGCTGATTTCCCGCTGCAAAACCTGCCGCTGGGCGTGTTCAGTGTGAAGGGCTCTGCACCGCGCAGTGGCGTCGCCATTGGCGAACACATTTTTGATCTGGAAGCGGCGCTGGACGCCGGCCTCTTCGACGGCCTGGCAAAAACCGCCGTAGAAGCCACCCGTGGCGGTCAGCTGAATGCGTTTTTCGAATTGGGTCGTGAGGCTCGCGTTGCACTGCGTGAGCGTCTGCTGGAACTGTTCGCTGAAGGCAGCACCCTGCACGGCAAGATCGAAGCCCAAGGCGCAAAGCTGCTGCCACTGGCGGCAAACTGCGAGATGCACCTTCCGGCGAAAATCAACGATTACACCGACTTCTACGTCGGCATCGAGCACGCGCAGAACGTCGGCAAACTGTTCCGCCCGGACAACCCGTTGCTGCCGAACTATAAGTACGTACCGATCGGCTATCACGGTCGTGCTTCGACCATTCGCCCGTCCGGCACCGACGTTCGCCGTCCGAAAGGCCAGACCTTGCCAGCCGGTCAGACCGAGCCGACCTTTGGCCCGTGCGCACGCCTGGATTACGAACTGGAACTGGGTATCTGGATCGGTCATGGCAACGAGATGGGTGACTCGATCGCCATTGGCGACGCGGCCGATCACATTGCCGGTTTTTGCCTGCTCAACGACTGGTCGGCGCGGGACATCCAGGCCTGGGAATACCAGCCGCTGGGGCCGTTCCTGTCGAAAAGTTTTATCACCAGCATCTCGCCCTGGGTCGTGACAGCCGAAGCGCTGGAGCCGTTCCGTCGTGCTCAACCGGCGCGCCCTGAAGGCGATCCGCAGCCGCTGCCGTACCTGTTCGACAAGCGTGATCAAGCCTTGGGTGCTTTCGATATCGAGCTGGAAGTGCTGCTGCTGACCGAAGGCCTGCGCGAGCAAAAACTGCCGGCCCATCGCCTGACGCTCAGCAACACCAAACACATGTACTGGACCGTGGCGCAAATGGTCGCGCACCACAGCGTCAACGGCTGCCAGTTGCAGGCCGGTGACCTGTTCGGTTCGGGCACGTTGTCGGGACCGGAAAACGGTCAGTTCGGCAGCCTGCTGGAAATCACCGAGGGCGGGAAAAAGCCGATCGAGCTGGCGTCGGGCGAGGTGCGCAAGTTCCTTGAAGACGGCGACGAAATCATCTTGCGGGCGCGTTGCAGCCGCGACGGTTTTGCCTCCATCGGTTTCGGCGAATGCCGCGGCAAAGTCATCGCGGCGCGCTAAGAGGATCGGCTCATGGAGCTCTACACCTACTACCGTTCGACGTCGTCTTACCGGGTGCGCATTGCGTTGGCATTGAAGGGCCTGGATGTCCAGGCGCTGCCGGTCAATCTGATCGCACCGCCGGGTGGCGAGCATCGGCAAGCACCGTATCTGGCGATCAATCCGCAAGGCCGGGTGCCGGCCTTGCGCACCGATGAAGGCGAACTGCTGATTCAGTCGCCGGCCATCATCGAGTACCTGGAGGAACGTTATCCACAGGTGCCGCTGCTGTCCAAAGACCTGGCCGCGCGCGCTCATGAGCGTGGTGTCGCAGCCATAATTGGTTGCGACGTGCATCCGTTGCACAACGTCAGCGTGCTCAACAAGCTGCGGCAATTGGGTCACGATGAGACGCAGGTGGTGGAGTGGATCGGCCACTGGATCAGCCAGGGTTTGGCGACGGTGGAGCAGTTGATTGGGGATGAGGGGTTTTGCTTTGGGCCGGAGCCAGGCTTGGCGGACGTCTATCTGATCCCGCAGCTGTACGCCGCCGAGCGGTTCAACATCTCACTTGAAGCGTATCCACGGATTCGTCGGGTGGCGGCACTGGCGGCAACGCATCCAGCCTTCATCAAGGCCCATCCGGCCAACCAGCCAGACACCCCTAAAACCTGATACCACCACCCCTGTGGGAGCGGGCTTGCCCGCGATGAGGGTGTGTCAGTCGACATTCATTTGGCTGACACACCGCCATCGCGGGCAAGCCCGCTCCCACAAGGGATCTGTGATTAATGGACGATCGAGTTCGGCGGCAGATGCCCCAGTCGTTCAGTCAGGCGAATCCGCTGGATCGGGTCGTCACTGAGCAGCAATGCATGCTCCAGGTCGAAGCGCTCGGCGTTCGGGCAGTCCAGCCGTTGATAGAGGCTCGCCCGGGCCAGGTAATCGGAGGCGTTGGCGTTGCCCAGTTCCAGCACGCGTTCAGCGTCGATCAGCGCGCCGATGTAGTCATCGTGGGAAAGGTGCAACTGGCGCAGGTTGCGTGACAGCCGTTGCAGCATTTGCGCCGGTTCGGCGGTCAGCAAATGCTCGGCGTTGAGTTTTATGTTCGGGCCGTACTGGCGTTGCAGCAATTCACGGCAATCGTTGGGGTACAAGCGGCGCCCGCCGCACGGGTCCAGCAGGTGATCGGCACCTGGCACCCGCAGCAGGAAGTGCCCGGGGAAATTGACCCCGACCAACGGGATCTCCAGGCGTCTGGCCAGCTCCAGCGCGATCAACCCCAAGGACAGCGGCTGGCCGCGCCTGAGTTCCAGCACCTTATTGACCAGTGCCACTTGCGGGCGCAGCGGGGTGAAGTCGTCCTGGGCGAACCCCAGGTCATTCATCCGCCGCAACAGCGGCTGGGCCAGTTCGCTCACCGGCAGCATCGGCAAGCCATAACTGACCCGCTGTTGCAGATCGCGAAAGTCTGCCAGCACCTTCTCGGGATTTACCTCTTTGTCATGCTCGGCCGCCATCCACAGCGCCGCCTCGAACAGCGCGGGCGGTGATCGTTGCAGGCAGTCAAAAAAGTGTTGGCGCGGGGTCATCAAAATCTCCGGGCAATGCCTCGTTTTAGCCCCGTCGCCGGCATTCGTCCAGTGCGGCACACATGCGGTATCAGGTTATGTCCGAAAGCCTGCATTGCGGCGCTGCTTATTCCGGTGCGCTTCTGCAATTTTTGGGCGCAAGCCTATACTGGCGACTACAAGAAGTGATTCGGGAGCCCTACGATGTTCGCTCTCATGCAAAGCACTCGCCTTGAATCGCTGCATCTGAGCGTCGACCCGGTCACCGGGTTGAAGGCGGTCATTGCCATTCATAACAGCCGCCTGGGGCCAGCCCTGGGGGGATGTCGTTACCTTGCCTATCCCAGCGACGAATCTGCAGTCGAGGATGCCATTCGCCTGGCGCAGGGCATGAGTTACAAGGCGGCGCTGGCGGGCTTGGCCCAAGGTGGCGGGGTGGCGGTCATTGTCCGACCGGTGCATGTGGAAAATCGTGCCGCGCTGTTCGAAGCCTTCGGCCGCTGCATCAATCAACTCGACGGGCGCTACATCACCGCGATCGACAGCGGCACCTCGGTGGCGGACATGGATTGCATCGCCCAACAGACCCAACACGTTACCAGCACCACCTCGGCGGGCGACCCCGCGCCACACGCCGCGATGGGGGTGTTCACCGGCATTCGTGCCACCGCCATGGCTCGTCTGGGTAGTGATAACCTCGAAGGCCTGCGGGTCGCGATCCAGGGCTTGGGCAACGTCGGTTATGCCTTGGCCGAACAGCTGCACGCCGCTGGCGCCGAACTGCTGGTCAGCGACATCGATCACGGCAAGGTGCAATTGGCGATGGAGCAATTGGGCGCTCATCCGATCGCCAACGATGCGCTGCTCAGCACGCCGTGCGACATTCTCGCGCCCTGCGGCCTCGGTGGCGTGCTCAACAGCCACAGCGTCACTCAACTGCGCTGCTCGGCAGTGGCCGGTTCGGCGAACAATCAGCTGACGCATCTGGAAGTCGCCGATCAACTGGAGCGACGGGGCATTTTGTATGCGCCGGATTACGTGATCAATTCCGGCGGGCTGATCTACGTTTCGCTCAAACACCGTGGCGAAGAACTCACGACCATCACCGCGCACCTGTCGAAAATCGCCTCGCGGCTGACCGAAGTCTTTGCCCATGCGCAGGCGGAAAAACGTTCGCCTGCACGGGTGGCGGACGAGTTGGCGGAGAAAGTGCTGTACCGCTGAATCCTGCTTTTACTCCAGACATGAAAAAGGCCCTGAGCCATTCGACTCAGGGCCTATTCAATTCGGGCATTGCTTACTTCGGTGTCTTGGCGGCTTTAGCTGGCTTGGTCGGCTCAGCGGTGGCAACTTCTTCAACCGGTTCAGACGTTTCAACCACTTCGGCCGGCGCATTCAGCAGTTCGGACAAAGCATCCGGCTGGCTCTTGAATGCCTTGGCGAACACATCGCGATTCTTCGCCATGTAGATCCCGGCTTCTTCCACCTGCTGTTCGGTCAGGGACGGAACGGCTTTCTGCAACACTTCAGCCAGCAACTCAGCCAGTTCGAGCATTTTGTCATGACGGTCAGCTTCGGCTTTATCCATGAACAAGCGCTCCAGATCTCGGCTGCTGCGGTATACCACTTCGACGGCCATTCACCACCTCACATGCCTTCACATTAGTTGTCTGTTTCGACCACTGTATTTATATACAGCGAAAAGGATAAGCGAATCCCTGCGCTTTGGGTAGTGGCTTTTCAATGTAGACCGAAATCAGGGTTTGTCAGGTGGACCGAGTTGCTCCCTTCGCGAGCAGGCTGGCTCTCTCAGGTGCGACCAAACGCCACGGAGCGCGTTTTAGAGCATCTCGCCATCATGTGGCAGGCGCCTCTGGCCTTTTTTCTGCATGCAGAACAACCGTCACGTCAAACCCGCATCATCCGCTCGAACCGAGCTAAGGAAGAATCACCGTGAAAATCAACTGGGCCGAGAAACTGCGGCAGAACGTGCATCAATTGGCCGAGTCCCTGGGCAACCTGTTCGTCGAGACCTTCCATTACCTGGCGTTGTTCGCCATCGGTGCAGTGACCGCGTGGGCGGCGGTGATGGAATTTCTCGGGATGATCGAAGAAGGGCACATCAAGATCGATGACATCTTGCTGCTGTTCATCTACCTGGAACTGGGTGCGATGGTCGGGATTTACTTCAAGACCAACCACATGCCGGTGCGCTTCCTGATCTACGTGGCAATCACGGCGCTGACGCGACTGTTGATTTCCAACGTCTCGCACCACAACCCGCCGGACCTCGGCATCATTTACCTGTGCGGCGGGATTCTGCTGCTGGCGTTTGCGATTCTGGTGGTGCGTTACGCTTCGTCGCAATTCCCTTCGGTGAAGATCGAACACCCGCAACGCAAGGTCGGTGCGGGTTCCGGTGAACATCCCGAAGTGGAGAAGGGCGAAATCTAAAGTCCCATGGTGGGGCGGGGCTTGGCTTTGACTTGGGGTGGCGGCAGGTTGCGATTGTCGCCATCGGTCATGGCTTCGAGGATCGACATGGCGCTATGGCCCTGTTCGATGGCGATGCCGAACTGAATGCTTTGCACCAGGCGCTTGAGGCGCTTGGGGTCATTGCGCTGTTCGGCGCTGATCATCCGCTTGGCAACCACGTGGCCGCTGTTGGACAGGGTCAGCATGATGCGGCCGTCCAGCCCCTGAATGCTCAGGTTGATCTGATAGTCCGCTGCAAAGGCATCGGTAATGAGCTGAAAAGGGTTGTCCATGATGCGTCACCGCCTGATTGAACGTGCAGTTGTTGACCGGCCATGATCAGGTTGGTTCGCATTACCGGACCATTGGCAGGCCGCTCGCTGAGGTTTTCAAAAGTCCTTTTGCCTCAGACAAGACTTAGCAAGGGCCATGCCGGGAAAATTGTCGAACAATTATCACGGCAAAAAAGAGGCGGGCACTGAGGCCCGCCTTCTTTTTGCCTGCCCGTTTCAGGGCATGAATGAATAGATGATCGCAGACAGTGCAATCAAACCGATCAACACCACGAACACGTTCGACGCCTGCCCGGAATACTGGCGCAGGGCCGGCACGCGGCGGATGGCGTACATCGGCATCAGGAACAACAGGCACGCGATGATCGGCCCGCCGAGGGTTTCGATCATGCCGAGGATGCTCGGGTTGAAGGTCGCCACGGCCCAGCAGCTGAGGATCATGAACAGCGCCGTGATGCGGTTCAGCCAGCTCGCCGACATCACCCGGCCACGGCCGCGCAGGCTTTTCACGATCAGGCCCTGAAAGCCTTCGCTGGCGCCGATGTAATGGCCGAGGAAGGATTTGGTGATTGCCACCAGCGCAATCAGCGGCGCAGCGTATGCGATGACCGGCGTCTGGAAGTGGTTGGCCAGGTACGACAGGATCGAGATGTTCTGCGCCTTCGCCGCCGCCAGATCAGCCGGGGACAGTGCCAGCACGCAGCTGAAGCAGAAGAACATCACCGTCACCACCATCATGGCGTGGGCGATGGCGAGAATGCCGCTGCTCTTGCGTTCGGCCTGTTCGCCGTAGCGCTGTTTCTGGTCAACGGCGAACGCGGAAATGATCGGCGAATGGTTGAAAGAGAACACCATCACCGGGATCGCCAGCCACAAGGTTTTGAAGAACAGCGGCAGCGGCATGCCTTCGCTGGCGGTGGCGAAGAACGCGCCGTTCCAGTTAGGGATCAGGCTGACTCCGAGCAGCAGCAACGCCGCGACGAACGGATAAACCAGCACGCTCATGCATTTGACGATGACACCCTGGCCACAACGCACGATGGCCATCAGACCGAGAATCAGCACCAGCGACAAAATCGCCCGCGGTGGCGGGGCGATGTGCAGTTGATGCTCCATGAAGCTGCTCAAGGTGTTGGTCAGCGCCACGCTGTACACCAGCAGAATCGGGAAGATCGCAAAGAAATACAGCAGCGTGATCAGCTTGCCGGCGCCAATGCCGAAGTGTTCTTCCACCACTTCGGTGATGTCTCCGGAGCGACCGGACAGCACGAAGCGGGTCAGGCCCCGGTGAGCAAAGTAGGTCATCGGGAATGCCAGCACCGCCAGGATCAGCAGCGGCCAGAAGCCACCCACGCCGGCGTTGATTGGCAGGAACAGCGTGCCGGCGCCGATAGCCGTGCCATAGAGGCCGAGCATCCAGGTGGTGTCGTGTTTGCTCCAGCCTTTGGTGGCGGTTGCTGTGTCGCGTTTGAGTTCTACAGCTGGGTTATCGGCAGCAGGTGTACGTACATCGGTCATCGTTTGGCCTCGTTATTGTTCTTGCTCGGGCTCACGGTTACGGGCGGTCAGGTAATGCTCCTCAGCACTCCACCCAGCTGACAGCCAGGCCGCCCCGTGAAGTCTCTTTGTATTTGTCGTGCATGTCGGCGCCGGTATCGCGCATGGTGCGGATTACCCGGTCCAGGGAAATAAAGTGTTTGCCGTCGCCGCGCAGGGCCATTTGCGTGGCGTTGATCGCCTTCACGGCGGCGATGGCGTTGCGTTCGATGCACGGCACTTGCACCAGGCCGCCAACCGGGTCGCAGGTCAGGCCAAGGTTGTGTTCCAGGCCTATTTCGGCGGCGTTTTCCAGTTGCTCGGGCGTGGCGCCGAGCACGTCAGCCAGGCCGGCAGCCGCCATGGCGCAGGCGGAACCGACTTCACCCTGGCAGCCGACTTCGGCACCGGAGATGGACGCGTTTTTCTTGCAGAGAATGCCTACGGCCGCCGCGCCCAAAAAGAACGCGACCACGTCATCGTCCGACGCGTCCGGGTTGAATTTCATGTAGTAGTGCAATACCGCCGGAATGATCCCTGCCGCGCCGTTGGTCGGCGCCGTCACCATGCGCCCGCCCGCTGCGTTTTCTTCGTTCACGGCGAGGGCGAACAGGTTCACCCACTCCATGGCCGACAGCGTGGACGTGATGACATTCGGCTTGCCGATTTCCAACAGGCTGCGGTGCAATTTCGCCGCGCGACGCGGAACATTCAGACCACCGGGCAGGATGCCTTCGTGACGCAAGCCTTGCTCGACGCACTCACGCATCACCGACCAGATGTGCAGCAAGCCCTGACGGATCTCGGCTTCGCTGCGCCAGGCCAGTTCGTTGGCCAACATCAACTCGGAAACCCGCAGGCCGTGCTGGTTACAGAGCTTGAGCAGTTCGCCAGCGCTGGAAAAATCGTAGGGCAGCACCACGTCGCTGGTCGGCGCGATACCGGACTCGGCTTCCGCCGCTTCGATGATGAAACCGCCGCCAATCGAGTAGTACGTTTGCTCCGACAACTCTCCGGTTTCACCAAAGGCTGTCAGAGACATGGCGTTGGGGTGGTAGGGCAGGCTCTCGTCGAGCAGCAGGAGATCGCGTTGCCAGTTGAAGGCGATGGTCTTGCTGCCAGCCAGAGACAATTCGCCGGATTCGCGCAGGCTCTGGATGCGGCTGTCGATGGTGGTCGGGTCGATGCTGTCCGGCCATTCGCCCATCAGGCCCATGACGCAGGCGCGGTCGGTCGCGTGGCCGACGCCGGTGGCCGAAAGGGAGCCGTACAGACGGATTTCTACCCGACGCACGGCGTCCAGCAAACCCTGGTCAATCAGTGCCTGGGCAAAGGTCGCCGCGGCGCGCATCGGGCCGACGGTGTGGGAACTGGACGGACCGATGCCGACTTTGAAGAGATCGAAAACACTGATAGCCATGCTAAAGCCTATACAAGCAATGGAAGAGAAATCGCTGCCATTTTTGTAGGACAAGCGCAATGTCGGCGATACTGCCTACCTCGGTCCAACGTGACCAACGAAACTTCCTAAGACAGCCTTTAGCAGGACTAAACAATGAGTCGCCAATTGCACGCCCAGACTTACGTCTGGCTGCACGTGTTTTCCTGTGCCGCGCGGCACTTGTCGTTCACCCGATGTGCTGAAGAGCTGCACATCACGCCGGGTGCGGTCAGTCAGCAAATCCGTCAACTGGAAGAACGGTTGGGCTTTCGCTTGTTTCACCGCCGTGCCCGCGGTGTGGAATTGAGCGCCGAGGGCCAGCGACTGGCCATTACGGTCAACGAGGCTTACGGCAACATCGATGCGGAATTGCGACGACTGGACGCGGGAATGATCAGCGGGATTCTGCGGGTGCGGTCTATTCCATCGTTCCTGAGCAAGTGGCTGACCCCGCGCCTGCCGCGCTTGCAGCAGCGCTTCCCGGACATTCAGCTGCGCCTGGTGGCCGAGGACAGCAGCGTGCCGCTGCACGAAGGTGACTTCGACCTGGCCATCGACTTGAATGACGGCAGTTATCCCGGGTTGTTATCCACAACCCTGCTCGACGAACAGATCTTCCCGGTCTGCGCCCCGAGTCTGCTACGCGGCCGGCCACCGCTGCACGGTCCGGCCGGCCTGGTGCACTTTCCCCTGCTGCACGACATCACCGCCTGGCGCGGCAGTTACGAGTACGCGGAATGGGAGTTCTACCTCAATGCCATTGGCTTCGAGGGCGCGGATGTGCGGCGCGGGCATACCTTCAATCGCAATCACCTGACCATCGAAGCGGCGATTGCCGGCATGGGTGTGGCGATTGCGCGGCGCACGTTGCTCAACGATGAGCTGGAGCGCGGGACGTTGATTGTGCCGTTCGGCCTGGCGGTGCCCAATCACAAGCGTTACGTGCTGCTCTATGCGCCAGGCGCGCTGAGCCATCCGGGTGTGCGTGCGGTGCATGACTGGCTGGTGGAGGAGGCGGGGATCTTTCGGAGTCTGCACCCACTGGCGGAGCGGCAGATGTGAGCAATTGTGACTAAAGAGAGGGGCGACCCAACTCCCGACCTTAACAGCGCTTTTACCGGTTGTCCGGCTTTTTTTGCGAATCCATATTTATCTTTTTCTAGGGGTTGAAATGTTCTGCGCGCAGACCGATTGTGTAAGTAAGAGGTCACGGTGATGACGTCCAAGGGCCAGCCGATGCGCCTCTCGCGAGCTAGCTGAAATAAGGGATGAACTATGCAAATCCAAGTCAACAGTGATAACCATATTCAAAGCAGCATCCGACTGGAGGAGTGGGTACGTACTACCATTGAGAGCACGCTCGAACGTTATGAAGAGGACCTGACACGCGTCGAGGTTCATCTGCGGGACGAGAATGGCGACAAGCCAGGTCCCCATGACATGCGCTGCCAGCTGGAAGCGCGGCCAAAAGGCCACCAACCGATTTCTGTCACTCATAAAGCCGACACCCTGGAGCAAGCGATCGACGGTGCGGCGGAAAAACTCGAACATGCGCTTGAGCATCTGTTCGGCAAACTGCGGGGCAAACCACGTGCCGCTGTGATGCCATTCGAAAGGGCCACCGCCGACAAGCTGCTGGAAGACGAGTTTCTCGAGAACGAACAGGCTGCACAAAACGGCTGAAGCCTGATTCACTTTTTACCTTCCCACTGAAAACGGGCCTGCTGATGCAGGCCCGTTCTTGTTTCAGGGTTGGTGATTTCTATAGTTTATTAATACCTTGTGGCGAGGGGATTTATCCCCGTTGGGCTGCGAAGCAGTCGCCAATCCTGCATAGATAGTATTTCTGGAAGAATGCTAGGGGCCGCTTCGCAGCCCAACGGGGATAAATCCCCTCACCACAAAGCTGCCCGGCTTTAGAGGTCAGTGGGTCAAAACGCCACCGAGGTCTGCACATAAACCGTTCGCGGTTCCCCCACGTACTTGCCCTTGTTGTTGTCATCGAACGAGCGGGTGAAGTACTGGTGGTTGAAGATATTCTTCACCCCCACCGCTACATTCAAATCCGACAACTTCGGCCCGAAGTCATACGCCGCGCGGCTGCTGAACAACATGTACCCGGGAATCTTGCCCGTGCTGCCATCAGCGCTTTCGGCCGAGGTGTTGGCGTTGTCGGCAAATTGGTCGCTCTGATAACTGCTGTCCAGGTTCAGCTTCCATGCGCCTTCGGTGTAACCCACGCCAATCGTGCCCTTGTGTTTCGAGGAGAAAGGCACACGATTGCCCTTGTTCGGTCCGTCTTCGCGGATGGTCGCGTCCACAAAGGCGTAAGTGGCGTACACATCAAAACCGGCCAGCGACGGGCTCAAGTCATCCAGTGAATAGTTGATGCTGCTTTCGATCCCTTGATGACGCGTCTCGCCGCGGGCGATCACCGAGTCATTGGTCTGATTACTTTCGTACTGATTGTCGAAGTTGATCAGGAACGCGCCGATTTCCGCTCTCAACGCACCGTTGTCGTAACGGGTGCCCAGTTCCCAGGTCCGCGCCTTTTCCGGTTTGACTTCGCCGCTGGTCACCCGGTTAGGCATCTGGCTGTATTGCACGCTGCCGAACGAGCCTTCGGTATTGGCGTAGAGATTCCAGGAGTCCGTCACGTGATAGAGCACGTTCAGCGCCGGCAACGCGGTGTTGTAGTCGCCCTTGTACTTCACGTTGGTCAGGTTGTTGGTCTGCTGCGAATCGATCATCTCGTAGCGAATGCCCGGCGTGAGTGTCCACTTGCCGATGTCGATCCGGTCGTCGAGGAAGAACGCGTTGGCTTCGGTGCCGCCACGGGTGTCGCGATCATTGCGGCTGTTAGTGGTCGGGTAGGTATTGTTGGCAATCGGCTCGCGGTAACGCAGTTCGTGGCCGGCTTCGTTGATGTAGCGATAGCCGATACCGACTTCATGGCTGGTCGGGCCGAGGTCAAAGCCTTGGGCGAAACGGGTTTCCAGGCCGCGTACCCAGTACTCGCGCGGGGACAGCGACAGGAACGTGCCCTGATCCAGATAACCACTGCGCAGGGTTTTGGTGAAGAACGTGTTGGCGGTGAATTCGCGACGGTCTTCCTGATAGCGATAGCCGAAGTTGAACATCGTCCGGCGGCCCCAGAACTGGTCTTTCGGGCGGGTCGACTGGTACGGGTCGGCATCGTAATCGGCGACGTTCAAGCCGCCGGGCATGTCGGCCTTGCCTTCGTAATACTGAGCCATCGCGTTGAAGCTGTTGGCGTCATTGAGCTGGTATTTGCCCTTGAGGATCAGGTCGTCGATTTCGGTATCGCTGCGTTCACGCCAGTCTCCACCGCGGGTGCCGGAATACAACAGCGCGCCGCCCAAGCCGTTGTCGGCGGTGCCGCCGGCCAGCAAGTTGCCGGTGGTTTTGAAGCCGTCGTGGCTGGAGGACGGGCTGGTTTCGGTCTGGAAACCACCTTTCACCGTTGGCTCATCGGGAATCGCGCGGGTCACGAAGTTGACCACGCCGCCGACGTTCTGCGGGCCGTAACGCACCGCGCCGCCGCCGCGCACCACGTCCACCGCGTCCATGTTGCCGATGCTCACTGGCGCGAAAGACAACTGCGGCTGGCCATAAGGTGCGAAGGGCACCGGGATGCCGTCCATCAATACGGTCGAGCGTGAAGCCAGGCGCGGATTGAGACCGCGAATGCCGAAGTTCAGCGCCATGTCGTGGCTGCCGGTGCCGTTGTTGTCCGGCGCGTTCACACCGGGGATGCGGTTGAGCACGTCCTTGGCCTGGGTCGCGCCCTGGCGTTCGAACTCCTCGCGGCGGATCACATCACGGGCGCCGGGATGCTCGAAGACGTTGATTTGCGCGGCGTCACCGAGCCAGTCGCCGACCACTTTCGAGGTATCCAGCTCCAGCGCGGTGTCGTCCGCCGGTTGCAGGCTGAAGGCATTGTCGCCCTCGGCACGCGCTTGCAGGCCGGTGCCTTCGAGCAATGCGTCCAGGCCCTGCGACGGGGTGAAGTTGCCTTCCAGGCCACGACTCTGCACACCGCTAGTGACTTGCGAACCGAAGGTGATCAACACGCCGGCTTCACGGCCGAACTGGTTGAGTGCGCTTTCGAGCGAGGACGGTGCGATGTGGTACGGCTTGGCATCGGCGGCGAACGCGAGCGGCAGCGCGCCGAAGCTCAAGCTGGCGCCGAGCAAGAGGTGGCGCACGGTTCGGGCCAGCGGAGTGAGGCGGGTGGGGTGCATGGAGGACGATCCTGAGAAGGTGGAATCAAGGGGGCTTTCCTTCTCTGTCACGCCAGATCTGAAAAACGGCTCACGTGGAACAAAACTTTTTTTGTGTGGATCACTTTTGTGGCGAGGGGATTTATCCCCGTTGGGCTGCGAAGCAGCCCCAAAACCAGATGAACGCATCCTTCAGGTAATCCACGTTTGCAGGTTTTGCGACTGCTGCGCAGTCGAACGGGGATAAATCCCCTCACCACAAAGCTTTTGTTTTGCCTTGGGTTACGCCTTCGCTTCGACGGTCACCCAATACCGGGTAAAGCGCTTCACTTTCACCGGCAAGCTGATTTCCAGCAGATCCAGAATCCGTTCGCTGTCGGCCAGCGGATACGTCCCGGAAATCAACAGATCCGCCACCTTCGCATCGCAATTCAACTGCCCGCGACGATAGCGGCCGAGCTCGTCGAGAAAATCCCCGAGGCGCATGTGGGCGGCCACCAGCATGCCGTCGGCCCAGGCGCCGCTGTTGGCCTCCAGCGGCAGCGGTTTACCCACGCCGCGCGGGCCGAAACCCAATTGCCGGGCGGCAGGTAAAACCAGTGGGGCGCCATCGTTCGGCATCAACTCGACACTGCCCTCGAACACCGCCACCAGGGTGTGATCAGCAAACTGCCGCACGTTCAATCGTCCACCTTGCGTGGTCAACACGCCCTGCGCGGTCTGCACCTGAAACGCCTGGGTCGCGGTCAAGAGCAGTTCGCCCTCCAGCAAACGAATCAGCCGTTGCGGGCCCTCCACCCGCACATCCGCCGAACTCGCGGTGTTGAGCTGCAACTGATTGCCTGCGCCGAGCGCCACCTTGCGCCGCTGGCCGATGGGGCTGCGGTAATCAGCGAGTAACGGCGGCAGCACGTTGTGTTCGCGCATGCCCCAGGTGACCGCGGAACCTGCGCCGAGAATCAGCAGCAGTTTCAACGCCTGACGTCGGCTGCCGGACTTCGGCGCATTGAGCGCCGCGTGGGCCAGCGGCGAAGACAAACCGCGAAGTCGCTGATTGACCCGCTGGATATGTTCCCACGCCCGTTGATGCTCGCTGTGCCCATCGTGCCATTGCTGCCAGGCCTGTTGCTGGCGCGGGTTCAGCGGGTCTTGCTGCATTTCCATCAACCAGTGCACGGCCTGTTCGGCGACTTGGGAAGAAAAGTCCGGAGTACCGTTCATAGCGCGAAATAGCAGCGCATGGCTGCTTTACTCAAGTGGCGTTTGACCGTGGCAATGGAAATGCCCAGTTCCGCCGCGATCTGTGGATAAGTCAGGCCATCGACCTGCGCCAGCAGAAAGGCGCGTTTGACCAGACACGGCAAACCGTCCAGCAACTGATCCAGCTCCATCAGGGTTTGCAGGATGATCGCCCGTTCTTCTTCGGACGGCGCGTACACCTCAGGCATTTGTGCGAGTGCTTCGGCGTAGGCGCGTTCCAGATCATGGCGACGGTAATGGTTGAACAGCACGCGTTTGGCGATCGTGGTCAGGAATGCTCGCGGCTCGATGATCTGCGGTGTTTCCCGGGCGGTCAGCACGCGAATGAACGTGTCCTGAGCCAGATCCGCCGCACTGTCCGGGCAGCCAAGCCTGCGCCGCAACCAACCGGTGAGCCAGTTGTGGTGGGCGTGATAGAGGATTTCGACGGGATTGGCGGGCTGCAACAGAACCACTCCGACACAAACGGATACGTTAGAGAACAAGAATTGTTCGCATTGTAGGGGTGTGCAATGCCCCCGGCAATCGGAACTGTTTTGCGTATGAGAATATTTATCATTAATATTGCGCGCTTGCTGGCCCGTGACTTTTACGCGGCCTCACCCGGTTTCAAGGTCGAAACATGAAAGGCAAAATCAGCACGCTTCCCGTTTCCTATCGATTGGCCGTCACTTCGCGAGTGCTGGCTGCGGTGTTGGGCGGCTATTTCGTCGCGGCGCTGGCCAGTGTCAGCCTTAGTTTGTGGTTGCCGATGGCCCGCGCCGAAGCGGTGGTGACCGGGATGATGACCTCATTTCTGGTCTATCTGGTCGCGGTGCTTTGGTGTTTTGCCTGTCGCAGCGCGTGGCAGGCCTGGTTCGGTTTGATCGTTCCGGGTCTGGTGCTGACAGCTGTTTCAGGGTTGGCGTACTGGATGGGCCACGCATGAAAGAAGGATTTCGTCAGGCGATGGCCTGGTTGCACACCTGGGCCGGGTTGACCTTCGGCTGGTTGCTGTTCGCGATTTTCCTGACCGGCACGCTCGCGTATTTCAAGGACGAGATCAGTCACTGGATGCAGCCCGAAATACCGGCGCGTTCGGTCACTGCCGAAACCAGTCTGACGCTGGCGCAAGACTATCTGCAGCAACACGCCCCAGGCGCCTCACGCTGGCTCATCGATTTGCCGAGTGCCCGGGAACCGGGCCTGTCGGTGCGCTGGCAGCAGTCGCCGCCCAATCCCGGTGAGCGCGGCCGATTCACTGAAAAACTGCTCGATCCGCAAACCGGCGCCGAAGTGCAGGGCCGCGAGACGATGGGTGGCGAGTTCTTTTATCGCTTCCACTTTCAGCTGCAAATGCCTTATCCGTGGGGCCGCTGGTTGTCGACCATCGCGGCCATGGTGATGTTCATCGGCCTGATCACCGGGATCATCACCCACAAGAAAATCTTCAAGGACTTTTTCACCTTCCGCCCGCGCAAAGGCCAGCGCTCATGGCTGGACGGACACAACGCGGTGGGCGTTCTGGTGCTGCCGTTTCACCTGATGATCACCTACAGCAGCCTGGTGATTTTCATGTCGATGGTGATGCCAGCGAGCATTCTGGCCTCGTACAAAGGGGATGTCCGGGCGTTTTTCGATGACGTGTTTCCGGCCTCCAGCACGCCGGAACTGGCGGGAAAACCGGGGCAGTTGGCCCCCATGGCGCCACTGTTGGAACGGGCACGCGAGCAATGGGCGGGCGGTCGTGTGGAGCGCTTGACGGTGAACAATCCTGGGGATGCAAACGCCTCGGTGGTGCTGGTGCGTGACGGCGCGGATCGGGTGGTGCATGACGCGGGCAGCGCGGTGACGTTCAACGGCGTGACCGGGCAACAACTCAGCGCCACACCACAGCAACCGATGCCGATGGCGATTGCCGGCAGTTTTTATGGTTTGCACATGGGCCATTTTGCGAGCCCGGTGTTGCGCTGGTTGTACTTTATTTTCGGTCTGGCGAGCACCGCATTGATCGGCACCGGGCTGGTGGTCTGGCTCGGCAAGCGCCAGCTCAAGCATGCGAAAAGCGCCGTGATGCCCTTCGAACTGCGGTTGGTGGAAGTGCTGAACATCTCCAGCATGTCCGGGCTGGTGGTCGCAGTGGCGGCGTTCTTCTGGGCCAATCGGTTGCTGCCGGTTGAGATGGCCACTCGGTCGGATTGGGAAGTGAACAGCTTCTTCATCGTCTGGGGCTTTAGCGTGATTCACGCGGTGATCCGCCGTGGTCGCGCGGCGTGGGTCGAGCAATTGGCGATGGCCGCGTTGCTGTTCTGCGGCGTTCCGCTCTTGAACGCGCTGACCACGCCGTACCACTTGGGTGTGACGCTGGCTGAAGGCGACTGGACGCTCGCCGGGTTCGATCTGACGTGCCTGGGCAGTGGCCTGCTCCTGGCCTGGGCTGCCTGGAAAATGCAGCGTGTCGGGCAGACCGTTCGCATTGCCAAAGAACGCGCCCGACCGATCACGCTTGAGCAGAAGGTGAACTGAATGCTGTTGGCCTTGCTGCTGTGCTACGGCGGATTCACCGCGCTGTGTTTATCGATGGATCGGCATCACGTCGACCTGCTGGGGCGCAAGTCGTCGGCCCAGCGGCGTAAAGCATTCAAGCTGAGCGGCTGGTTGCTGCTGACGGTTTCCTTATGGGCGGCGGTGTCGCAAACCGGTTGGGGCCTCGGGTTGGTGGAGTGGTTTGCGGTGTTGATGCTCAGCGCCTTGCTGCTGGTGTGGTTGATGCCGTATCGCCCGCGCCTGGCCCTGGCGTTGGCCGGGTTGAGCCTGCTCGCCAGCCCCGTCGCCGTGTTTGCGCAATGATGATCACCAATCCACCTGAAGCACACGATGAAGAGCATCGCGGCGCCCGTGCGCATTTTCTTCAGGTGTTCCTGTCCCAGCGTTCGCAGATGGAAGCGCTGGTGAGTCGGCGTGTCGGCTGCCGAGCGACCGCCGCCGACCTGGTCCAGGATTTGTTCCTGCGGTTCTGGCGGCGGCCGCTGGTGCAGGTCGAGGAGCTCAGCACTTACCTGTTGCGTTGCGCCGGCAACATCGCCATCGACCATTTGCGCAGCGAAGGCACGCGGGTTCGGGTCAACGAAGGCTGGATGCCGGATCAACCGGACAGCCAGGGCAGCGAACCACAAGCGGCACTGGAGGCGGGCAACGATCTGCGTCACGTCGAAGCGGCGTTGCGCGCGTTGCCGGAGCGCACCCGGCAAATCTTTCTGCTCAACCGCATCCACGGGCGCAAATACGCCGAGATCGCCAAGGCCATGGGCCTGTCCCAAAGCGCCGTGGAAAAACATATGATGCGCGCCCTCGATGCCTGCAAGGCCAGCCTGCAGGAACCGCCAACGCGCACGCCAAGGAAAGCACCGTGAATCAGCTTGACCGCGTCATCCCGACGCCCGCTCAGGAGCAGGCCGCGCTTGCCTGGCTGAGCCTGCTGCACGACCAGCCCAGCGGCGGCGATCAACTCACGTTCAGCCGCTGGCTGCAGGCTGATCCCGCCCACGCCGAGGCTTACGCCCAGGCGCAAGTGCTGTGGGAATTGAGCGAAGAGCCGGCGCGAACCTTGGCCGACGAAGACGCGTTCGCCTTGCAGGGTTACCTCAGTGCCATGAACCGGTCCCGCCGCACCCGTGTGCGGCGCTGGACTGGCGCGCTGGCCATGGCCGCGTGCCTGGTGTTGATGATCGGCCTTGGCGCAGGTTGGCAGCCGACGCGCTGGATCGATGATCTGGGGGCGGACTACGTGTCTGCACCGGGGGAAATTCGCACCGTGACGCTGGCCGATCAGTCGCAAGTCACGCTGGATGCCGACAGTGCCATCGCCGTGGATTTCAGTCGCGGTGAGCGCCACGTCCAGCTGCGTCGCGGTGCCGGATTTTTCAGCGTGACCCACACGGGCGATCCGTTTGTGGTGGACGCTGAAAAGGGCCAGGCGCGGGTGCTCGGTACGCAGTTCGAAGTGCGCCTGCAACCCCATGGCGCGCAGGTCACGGTGCTGTCCGGTCGGGTCGGCGTGACCGCGGACAAGCACGCCGAGCAGCAGGTTCTGAGCGCTGGCCAGCAAGTGGCGTATGGCGAAGGCTCGGCGGAAAAACTGCATGCCGTCGACAGTGAAGCGCAGTTGGCGTGGCGTCAGGGCTGGCTCAATTACTACAAGGTCACCCTGGCCGAGGTGGTGCAGGATTTGGGGCGGTATTACCCGGGGCGGATTGTGTTGCTCAATGATGAACTGGCGGCGCGGCGGGTGAGTGGCAGTTTCCCCAGCAAGGATCCGCAGGCGGTGTTGAGTTCGTTGCAGGGTGTGTTGGGGTTTGAGCAGACCAGCGTTTTGGGGCATCTGATTATTGTGCGGTGAGGCAACTGGCGCCTTCGCGGGCAAGCCTCGCTCCTACAAGTTTGCGCGAACCTTGTAGGAGCGAGGCTTGCCCGCGAAGGCGTCAAACCCAACACCACTGACCCCCAATAAAATTATTTTCAGAATTTTGATGAGGTAAACCCAACCCCCATCCGTGTAGTGACTGAAACTGCGAGTCATTCGCATCCCGTAGGTTCTACACAGGTCATTGAGCAATGAAGTCCAGGGCAAAATCGGGTTCGGTCAAACAGTGGTTGGGTGCTTCTGCACTGTGTATCTCGGCGTTGGCCTTGCTGCCATCGAGCGTCGCATCCGCCGCTGAGGCGGCCAACACGCAGCCGCTTACGCAGTTCAGTTTTGCTATCGCTGCCAAGCCGCTGCCCCAGGCCTTGAGCGACTTCAGCCGGGTCACTGGCATCAGCGTGGTCTACACCGATGAAGCGCCGTACGGTCTCACCGCCCCGGCGGTCAATGGCCAGTTGAACGCCGAGCAGGCCCTGCAGCGTTTGCTCGGCGGTTCGGGTTTCACCTTCCGCCGTAGCGACGCTCACACCCTGGTGCTTGAACCGCTGCCCACCGCCGGCACGTTGAATCTGGGCACCACCACCATCAACTCGGTGGCCGATCAATCCATGAGCTATCAGCCGCCGCCCACCAGTTCGGTGATGCGCTCGTCGGCCTTGCTCCAGGAAATCCCGCAGACCGTCAACGTCATCCCGGCCCAGGTGATTCGCGATCAGGCACCGCGCAATCTGGATGACGCGCTGGCCAACGTCAGCGGCATCACTCAGGGCAACACGCTGGCGAGCACCCAGGATTCGGTGATGACCCGCGGTTTCGGCGACAACCGCAACGGCTCGATCATGCGCGACGGCATGCCGATCGTGCAGGGCCGAGGCATGAACGCGACCGTGGACCGGGTCGAAGTGCTCAAGGGCCCGGCCTCGCTGCTGTACGGTATTCAGGACCCGGGCGGCGTGGTCAACATGGTCAGCAAGAAACCCGAACTGGAGCAATACAACGCCCTGACGCTGCGCGGTTCGACCTACGGCGACGGTAAAAACGGCAGCGGCGGCGGCCTCGACAGCACCGGCGCCCTCGGTGATTCCGGTTTTGCTTACCGCATGGTGCTGGACCACGAAGACGAAGATTACTGGCGCAACTTCGGCACTCACCGCGAGACGCTGGTGGCGCCGTCGCTGGCTTGGTTCGGCGAAAGCACCAAGCTGTTGTTCTCCTACGAACACCGCGAGTTCCTGACCCCGTTCGACCGCGGCACGGTCATCGACCCGCGAACCAATCACCCGTTGGACATCTCGCGCAATGAGCGCCTGGACGAGCCGTTCAACAACATGGAAGGCCGCTCGGACCTGTACCACTTCGAGGCTGATCACGAGCTCAACGACAACTGGAACGCCCACTTCGGCTACAGCTGGAACCGTGAAACCTACGACGCCAGCCAAGTGCGCGTCACCGCCATCGACACCCGACGCGGCACGCTGACCCGCAGCATGGACGGCACCCAGAACGCGATCAGCACCGACCGTTTCACCACCGCCAGCCTTGAAGGCAAGGTGAACGCGCTGGGCATGCAGCATGACCTGGTGTTCGGCGTCGATGACGAATACCGCAAGATCTACCGCGAAGACCTGATCCGCCAGAGAAGCCTGAGCACCTTCAGCTACGTCAACCCGGTCTATGGCCGCGAGGTCGCCGGCACCACGGTCAGCCCGGCGGACAGCGCCCAGACCGATGAGCTGCGCAGCGATTCGATCTTTCTGCAGGACTCGATCCACCTCACCGATCAATGGATTTTCGTCGCGGGCGCACGCTTTCAGGAATACGACCAGTACGCCGGCAAAGGCGTGCCGTTCCAGGCCAACACCGACAGCAACGGCCAAAAGTGGGTACCGCGTGCCGGTCTGGTCTATCGCTTTACCGATGAACTGTCGTTCTACGGCAGCTACACCGAATCGTTCAAACCCAACTCGACCATCGCGCCATTGAGCGGCAGCAGCACCGTGCTCGACGGCAGCGTGGCGCCGGAAGAAGCCAAGTCCTGGGAACTCGGCGCCAAGCTCGACATGCCGGGCCGCGTGACCGGTAACGTCGCGCTGTTCGACATCAAGAAACGCAACGTGCTGGTGGCCAACTCCGAAGGTCCGGTGACGATCTACAGCGCCGCCGGCGAAGTGCGCTCCCGTGGTCTGGAAGTGGACTTGACCGGCCAGCTCAGCGATCGCTGGAGCATGATCGGCAGCTATGCCTACACCGACGCCGAAGTCACCGAAGACCCGGTCTACAAGGGCAAAAAACTGCAAAACGTCGCGAAGAACAGTGGCTCGTTGTCGGCGGTCTATGACTTCGGGACCATTGTCGGCGGCGATCAATTGCGGGTCGGCGCGGGGGCGCGGTATGTCGGCGAGCGGGCGGGTAGTGCCGTCAACGATTTCGACCTGCCGAGCTACACCGTGGCCGATGCGTTCGCGACCTACGACACCAAGGTTGAAGGGCAGAAGGTCAAGTTTCAGCTCAACGTGAAGAACCTGTTTGACCGCACGTACTACACCTCGGCGGCGAGCCGGTTCTTTGTGTCGATGGGGGATTCGCGGCAGATCTCACTGTCCAGCACATTGGAGTTTTGACGAAAAACCGCGTCATCGTTCATCGCGGGCAAGCCCGCTCCCACAGGGATAGTGTCGTTCGCAAAAGATGGGTTCGCCACCTGTCCTGTGGGAGCGGGCTTGCCCGCGATGGCGGCCTGATAGCCACTGATGATCTTCGGGATTAACGCAAAAACGCCTGACGATATTCCCCAGGCGTCCCACCCAAAACCTGCCGAAACCGATTGGTGAAATGACTTGCACTGGCAAACCCGCACGCCAATGCAATCTCCCCCAGAGGCTGCGAAGTCGAACGCAACAACTCCTGCGCCCGACTCAATCGCCGCGCCAACACATACTGATGCGGCGGCAAGCCAAAGCTTTCCCGGAACATCCGCGCGAAATGATATTCCGACAGCGCACACAGCGCCGCCAATTGACCCAGGCTGATCGCCTCGGCCAATTGATTGTCGATGAACTCCACCAACTGCCGCCGCTGATGCGCCGCCAGTCCACCCTTGAGCCGCAAGCCCTCACGCATCCCGACCTGGCCGAGCAACACGTGGCTGAGCATTTCGTGAGCGAGGCTGCTGGTGAGCAAGCGTTCGCCGGGTTCGTCCCAGTTGAGCGTGAGCATCTGCCGAAAGCGCCGGGCTTGTGCCGGGTCATCAAGAAAAGTCGCTTCGCGCAATTGCAGTTCGCGCGGCTCGCGGTCCAGCAGCGTGACGCAGCCGAGGGCGAATTGCTCGGGGCTGAAATACACGTGGGCCAGGCGAATGTCGCCGTTGATTACCCAGCCTGACTGATGCTCGGCCGGCAGGATGCACAGCTTGTCCGGGCCGCCCTTGGTGCCGGGCTGGTCGCGACGGAAAGTGCCGGTGCCGCCGGCGATGTAGCAGGACAAGGTGTGGTGGCTTGGCGCCTCATAGTCCTGGGCATCGTGATGGTTGCTCCACAAGGCTGCAGCCATGCCGTCACCGAGCTCGGCGCTGTGCTCGAGGCGAGCATTGGGCGAGCGGTTGAGGGCTTGAAAGACTTGCAGGGTTTCCAGTGCGGGCATGATCGCTTTCTCTCCGACGCCTTGCATCCTACTCCGTAGACTTTGCGCTGCCAGCCTCTGCCACGACAAAAGCGCAAGTTTATGCAAGTGCGCCCACGATCAGCGCAGCACACTGGATCCCTAATCAGGCAATGCACTGTGGCGAGGGAGCTTGCTCCCGCTTGAGTGCGCAGCACTCACAATAACTGGAGAAACTTGCCAGGATGGGGCCGCTACGCAGCCCGGCGCGAGCAAGCTCGCTCACCACACCGCATTGCCCATTCCGGAGCTGTCGCCATGAACCTTTCGTTGTACTTGTTGACCGTGCTGATCTGGGGCACCACCTGGATTGCCTTGAAATGGCAGCTGGGCGTGGTGGCCATTCCCGTGTCGATCGTCTATCGCTTCGGCCTTGCTGCGCTGGTGCTGTTCGTCCTGTTGCTGCTCAGTCGACGCCTGCAAGTGATGAACCGTCGCGGGCATTTGATCTGTCTGGCTCAGGGACTGTGCCTGTTCTGCATCAACTTCATGTGCTTCCTGACCGCCAGTCAGTGGATACCCAGCGGTCTGGTCGCCGTGGTGTTTTCCACCGCCACGTTGTGGAATGCACTCAATGCGCGGGTGTTCTTCGGTCAGAAAATCGCCCGCAACGTATTGATGGGCGGTGCACTGGGTTTGTTCGGCCTTGGCTTGCTGTTCTGGCCCGAGTTGGCCGGTCATACCGCCAGCCCGGAAACCTTGCTCGGCCTGGGTTTGGCGCTGCTCGGCACCCTGTGTTTCTCGGCCGGCAACATGCTCTCGAGCCTGCAACAGAAGGCCGGTTTGAAGCCGCTGACCACCAACGCCTGGGGCATGGCGTATGGCGCTGCGATGTTGTCGGTGTGGTGCCAGGTCAGGGGCATTCCATTCGACATGGAATGGAACGCGCGCTACATCGGCTCGTTGTTGTACTTGGTGATTCCGGGTTCGGTCATCGGCTTCACCGCGTACCTGACGCTGGTCGGGCGTATGGGCCCAGAGCGCGCGGCCTATTGCACCGTGCTGTTCCCGGTCGTGGCACTGAATGTCTCGGCATTTGCCGAAGGTTATCAATGGACCGCGCCGGCCTTGGTTGGGTTGGTGTTGGTGATGCTGGGTAACGTGCTGGTGTTCCGTAAGCCCAAGGTGCGCGTGTTGCGGCAAACTGGAAATCTGGCCTGATATTTCTGGAGGTCGAGCGCAATACGATTCAGCGCTCGATCTTTAACGCGATATACATCAGTAACGGCAACATAAAATCGACAATATGCCGAGCCCAATCCTTGGCATTCCATGTTTGCGATCTATCCATGTCGAACCATTCGACGCCCACGACCTGCAAGCAGACGTAATAGATGAATAAACCGATTAATAGACCCATGATCGAGAATTTTTTTGCTTCATGGAATTCACGGGCAGACGCATTCAGTTTTCGATAAAGGTGGTAAGTGCCTAACAGGCAGTAAATGGTGTAGGTCACTTCGAGGGTGATGATGAGCCAGTAGATGCGATGGTGCAACATGGGCGAAGTGATGGCCCGGTAGGTTGTTCGTTCGTTGTTGTAGGTTGTGTCCATGCTCAGGACATGGGCGACATATTCGTAGTTTGTGGTGTAGTCGGTGAAGTTGCTATACATCACCAAAAGTCCAAAAAAGCTTATATAAGCCATCAGTGCAATTTTGCTGATTCTGATGATCTTTTCAGTTGTGTAGTTGTTCAAGGTAATTGTTCTCCATGTACATAGTCCGGGGTCGGGCAAGTAAAGGAGAGTCTAAAGTGCTTAACTTTTTTTCGTCGGTTGACTGAATTGCAAGTTGTGTAAAGAAACGGGCAGGCACTTATAGTGTCTGCCCGTTTTAGTCAGCCTTTCCAGACTTGCGGGTTGACCAGATCCTGTGGCCGCTCGCCCAGCAGAGCGCTGCGCAGGTTACCCAGCGCGCGGTTGGCCATGGCTTCGCGGGTTTCATGGGTGGCGGAGCCGATGTGCGGCAATGTCACCGCGTTTTTCAGCTGGAACAACGGCGACTCGGCCAGTGGTTCTTTCTCGTAGACGTCCAGCCCGGCGCCGCGGATGCGGTTGTTTTGCAGCGCTTCGATCAGGGCAGGTTCATCGACGACCGGGCCGCGGGCGATGTTGACGAGGATGGCGCTTGGCTTCATCAGGGCCAGTTCGCGGTGGCTGATCAGGTGTCGGGTTTTTTCGCTGAGCGGGACGACCAGGCAGACGAAATCGGCTTCGGCCAGCAGTTCGTCAAGGCTGCGGAATTGCGCGCCGAGTTCTTGTTCCAGCTGAGTCTTGCGGCTGTTGCCGCTGTAGAGGATCGGCATGTTGAAGCCCAGGCGACCGCGACGGGCAATGGCGGCGCCGATGTTGCCCATGCCGACGATGCCCAGGGTTTTGCCGTGTACATCGCAGCCAAACAGCGGTGCGCCGATGGTGGCTTGCCATTGGCCGGCCTTGGTCCAGGCATCGAGTTCGGCGACGCGGCGGGCGCTGCTCATGAGCAGGGCGAAGGCCAGGTCGGCGGTGCTTTCGGTGAGGACATCCGGGGTATTGGTGAGCATGATGCCGCGTTCGTTGAAGTAGGCAACGTCGTAGTTGTCGTAGCCGACGGAGACGCTGGAGACGACTTCGAGTTTGGCGGCGTTTTCCAGTTGCGCGCGGCCGAGTTTGCGACCGACGCCGATGAGGCCGTGGGCGTAGGGCAGGGCTTCGTTGAATTGGGCGTTGATGTCGCCGTTTTTCGGGTTGGGGACGATGACGTCGAAGTCTTGCTTCAGCTGTTCGACCATTTCCGGGGTGACGCGGCTGAAGGCGAGGACGGTCTTTTTCATGGGAGGAGGGCTCGTCGGGGCTTGGTGAATGCCAAGCACGCTAACATTCTTCTCCGTTGTTGTGCGAGTCTGCGGATTGACTGGGAGTTTCTGTGGGAGCTGGCTTGCCAGCGATGGCGGCCTTCGGGCCGACCATGTTGTGGTTGACCGGGTACATATCCATTCCTGCGGTTACGGCGGCTGGCGGTTTCGCCCTTACGGCGACTCACTTTTTTTTCAAACGCCAAAAAAAAGTAAGCAAAAAAAGGCTCGCCCCAAACGTCCGGCCCCTCGCCTGGGCTCGGCGTTCCTTCGCTCCGGTATCCATCCGGGGACACTGCCCTCCGGTCTGCTTCGCGACGACCTACATGCAGCGTGTTCGACTGCGTCGAACGGCGCTGCGCGCCACTCCCCGGATGAACACCTCCACTCAGCCTCCCGACGGGGCGGGTGGATCAAGATCAAGAGCTGCAGGCGAGCTAACGCTCGGCCTGATGAGTGGTGAGAAGCGGGTGTACGCTGGGAGCTTGTAGGAGCGAGGCTTGCCCTCGAAGGCGGCCTGACAGCCGACCAATTTCTTGCAGATGTACACCAACCCCCTGTGGGAGCTGGCCTGCCAGCGATGGCGGCCTGACAGCCGACCAATATCTTGCAGGTATACGCCGAACCCCTGTGGGAGCTGGCTTGCCAGCGATGGCGGCCTGACAGCCGACCAATCTCTTGCAGATGTACGCCGAACCCTTGTAGGAGTGAGCCTGCTCGCGATGGCGGAGTGTCAGACGACATCAATGCTGGATGTCAGACCGCCATCGCGGGCAAGCCCGGCTCCTACAGGTATTAGCTGTGTGGCGCAGGTTTTGGTACTGCGACGTTATCCAGCATCCGGTTCGCTGCCAGTTCGGCGAGCATGACGATCTGCTGGATTGCCATCGCCTTGTGCCGGTGTGGGCCTTCCAGATAGTCCGCGAAATCACTCGCCATTACGCTGGCCTGGGCCAACGACTCACAGGTGTGGGCCAGCAGGTCTTCGTCTTTGATGTCCGGTGCGATCAAAAACATCGTGCTGGGTTTGCGGTTGGCAGGGGATTTGAGGGCGGCGGGGTTGAGGTAGTGATCCAGCGCGCGTTCAGCGGCGTCGTGGAATTTTTTGGAATCGAGGGATTCGTAGGGGGAAACGTCATCGGTTTCCGGAGGATTCGGAGTTTCTTTAATCATTTGGCAAAGATCCTTAGAGTCGAGGAGCTGCCACTTTTCGTTTTCCAGACGAAAGGGTGGCAGCTGTACGCGGACTGGAAAAACCGAGAAAGGATCAAACCCGGCAGACCCGAAGGTCTCCCACGTACAGCCGCCATAACTCAAATCGCGGTGCTGAAAAAGCGCCGCATTATGTCATGCGCTGTGATCCTTCTTCGGGTTTTCCAGACCCGATCGCTGAAATGCCAGCGACCCACAGAGCCTACCCATTTCCCGTCCGACCCAACAACCGACAGAACCCGTCGGAAACATTCCCCAAAATCACCGCGTCTGTAGGACTGTGAAATCAGTTCGCCACCCGACCCACCCAGAAGGGGCGGGCAGATCAAGATCAAAAGCTGCAGGCGAGCTAACGCTCGGCCTGTTGAGTGGTGAGAGGCGGGTGTATGCCGCGCTCTTGTAGGAGCGAGGCTTGCCTGCGAAGGCGGCCTGACAGCCGACCAATCTCTTGCAGATGTACCCAATTCAATTGTGGGAGCGGGCTTGCTCGCGAAGGCGGTGGATCAGTCGATATCAATGTTGAATGACAATCCGCTTTCGCGAGCAAGCCCGCTCCCACATTGGGATTAGCCGTGCGGCTAAGGTTTTGGTATGGCGACGTTATCCAGCATCCGGTTTGCGGCCAGTTCGGCCAGCATGACGATCTGTTGAATGGCCATTGCCTTGTGCCGGTGCGGGCCTTCCAGATAGTCCGCGAAGTCGCTCGCCATCACGCTGGCCTGGGCCAATGACTCGCAGGTGTGGGCCAGCAGGTCTTCGTCTTTGATGTCCGGTGCGATCAAAAACATCGTGCTGGGTTTGCGGTTGGCAGGGGATTTGAGGGCGGCGGGGTTGAGGTAGTGATCCAGCGCGCGTTCGGCGGCTTCGTTGAGTTTTTTGGAATCGAGGGATTCGTAGGGGGAAACGTCGTCGGTTTCCGGAGGGTTCGGTGTTTCTTTGATCATAAAAAATTACTCGATATGGGATTAATCGAGCTGCCATTTTCGTTTCCAAGCGAAAGGGTGGCAGCCATGCGCGGTCTGGAAAACCGGATATCCCACCAAAACCGGCAGACCCGAAGGTCTCCCGCGCACAGCCGCCATAACAAGGAATTGCGTGCAGAAAAAAGCGCCGCAGTATGCCATGTGCTGTGATGGGAATATCAGGTTTCCAAGCCTGGCCGCTGATTTTGCAGCGACCCACAAAGCCTACCCATTTCCCGTCCGACCCAACAACCGACAGAACCCGTCGGAAACATTCCCCAAAATCACCGCGTCTGTAGGACCGTGAAATCAGTTCGCCACCCGAACCCCGCCCAGACTCCCACTCAATTCATACGCCACCAATTCCGCCTGATGCGCCGCCAGTATTTCCGGCAGTGACCCGCGCAAGTACTCGACCCACGTCTTGATCTTTGCGTCCAGGTACTGCCGCGACGGGTAGATCGCATACAGATTCAGTTCCTGCGAGCGGTAGTTCGGCATCACTCGCACCAGCGTGCCGTTGCGCAAGCCTTCGATCGCCGCGTACACCGGCAACACGCCGACGCCCATGCCGCTGATGATCGCGGTTTTCATCGCGTCAGCCGAGTTCACCAGGAATGGCGAGCTATTGATGGTGACCATTTCCTGGCCTTCCGGACCGTCGAAGGTCCATTTCTCCAGCGGGATCACCGGGCTCACCAGACGCAGGCACGCGTGGTTGAGCAAGTCGCTGGGTTTGTGTGCGCAGCCGTTGGCTTTCACATAAGCGGGCGAGGCGCAGACGATGCTGTAGGTGATGCCCAGGCGCTGGGAGACGAAGCCCGAGTCCGGCAGTTCGCTGGCCAGCACGATGGACACGTCGTAGCCCTCGTCGAGCAAGTCCGGCACGCGGTTGGCCATGGTCAGGTCGAAGGTCACGTCCGGGTGAGTCTTGCGATAGCGGGCGATGGCGTCGATCACGAAGTGCTGGCCGATGCCGGTCATGGTGTGCACTTTGAGCTGCCCGGCCGGGCGCGCGTGGGCGTCGCTGGCTTCGGCTTCGGCTTCTTCGACGTAGGCCAGGATCTGCTCGCAGCGCAACAGATAGCGCTTGCCGGCCTCGGTCAGGGCGATGCGGCGGGTGGTGCGGTTGAGCAGGCGGGTTTGCAGGTGGGCTTCCAGGTTGGAGACCGCGCGCGAGACGTTGGCCGTGGTGGTGTCGAGTTGCACGGCGGCGGCGGTGAAGCTGCCGGCCTCGGCCACGTAACTGAAGGCGCGCATGTTTTGCAAAGTGTCCATGGGGTGCTCTCGGGTGCGATGGCAAATTGTGACACAAGGTTTCAGAGACTGAGACCCCGACCAAGGGATTATCGCGTTAACGGTAACAAAGATTCACAGGATTCCCAGCTTATCGCCACTAAGACCCACCCCTAGAATTGCGCCCACCTCCTACAGGGGGCCTCTCCCACCTCAGGAATTTTCAGCAGTGCCGCGTCGCATCAGCAGAGCGCTTCAGACGCTCAGTGTTCTGGCTTTATCCCTGACCCTCAGCGGCTGCATCGGAACCGGAGGAATTGCCCCGCAGGGCAAGGCGCTGGAGGCCAATTCACTGGCCACCGACGACGCCATCCAGAGCGCCGCGCAGGACGCTCACTGGCCCACCGCGCAATGGTGGCAGGCCTATGGCGACCCGCAATTGAACCGCTGGATCGACCTCGCCGTGCAAGGCAGCCCGACCATGGCCATGGCCGCCGCGCGAGTGCGGCAGGCCAAGTCCATGGCCGGTATCGCCGAGTCTGCCGAGTCGTTGCAGATCAATGGCGAATCCACCCTCAAGCGCCACAACTGGCCCACGGATCAGTTTTATGGACCGGGCGAGTTGGCCAACTCGACGACCTGGGACAACAATGCCGCGCTGGGCTTCAGCTACGCCCTCGACCTTTGGGGCCGCGAAAGCAACGCCCTTGAGCGCGCCGTGGACATGGCGCACATGACGGCCACCGAAGCGCGTCTGGCTCAGCTCGAACTGCAGAACAACATCGTGCGCGCCTACATCGAACTGTCGTTGCATTACGCGCAGCGGGACATTGTCGAGGCGACCCTGAAACAGCAGCGGCAGATTCTCGATCTCGCGCAAAAACGCCTGAGCGGTGGCATCGGCACCCATTTCGAAGTCAGCCAGGCGGAAGCCCCGCTGCCGGAAACCCATCGCCAGATCGACGCGCTGGACGAAGAAATCGCCCTAAGCCGCAACCAGCTTGCAGCTCTCGCAGGGAAAGGCCCGGGCGAGGGCGCGCAGTTGCAGCGGCCCACGTTATCGTTGGCCGCGCCGCTGAAACTGCCGTCGTCTTTGCCCGCGCAATTGCTCGGGCAGCGCCCGGACGTGGTCGCCGGCCGCTGGCAAGTCGCGGCGCAGGCGCGGGGCATCGATGTCGCCCACGCCGGTTTCTACCCCAATGTCGATCTGGTCGGCAGCCTCGGCTACATGGCCACTGGCGGCGGTGCGCTGGAGTTTTTGAGCGGCAAGAAACTCAACTACAGCGTCGGCCCCGCGATCTCGTTGCCGATCTTCGATGGCGGGCGCTTGCGCTCGGAGCTGGGCGAAGCCTCGGCCGGGTACGACATTGCCGTGGCCCGGTACAACCAGACGCTGGTCAACGCGCTGAAAAACATCTCCGACCAGTTGATCCGCCGCGAGTCCATGGACAAGCAGCAAACCTTCGCCGCCGAGTCCGTGGCCACCGCGCAGAAGACTTACGACATCGCGATGATCGCGTATCAGCGCGGGCTCACCGATTACCTCAACGTGCTCAATGCGCAGACTTTGTTGTTCAAGCAACAGCAGGTGCAGCAGCGGGTTCAGGCGGCGCGGCTAAGTGCTCATGCTGAATTGGTGACGGCGCTCGGTGGAGGGCTTGGTACAGGTAACGATGTGCCGGAAGACAGCCGGACCCAGGCACCGAAAACCCCGATGCTACTTAAGTGAACACAAACCCTGTGGGAGCCAGCCTGCTGGCGATTGCAGTGCGTCAGGTGACATCAGCATCGACTGACACACTGCAATCGCCAGCAGGCTGGCTCCCACAGGGATCTCATCTGGCTGAATATCAATGAGCAGGATTCCATGACTCCCTCGCCCGCACCTCTGCGCTGGCTGTATTCCCTTGAATGGCGCCGGGGTTTCTTCGACTGGGCACGCAGTGATGGCGTGACCTGGGTCTACATTTTCAAGGTGCTGATCGCCGCGTTCCTGACCCTGTGGCTGGCGATGCGCCTGGAATTGCCGCAACCGCGCACGGCGATGATCACCGTGTTCATCGTCATGCAGCCGCAAAGCGGCCAAGTATTCGCCAAGAGTTTTTACCGCTTCCTGGGCACTCTGGCCGGGTCGGCGGTGATGGTCGCGTTGATTGCCTTGTTCGCCCAGAACACCGAACTGTTCCTCGGTTCGCTGGCGATCTGGGTCGGGATCTGCTCGGCCGGCGCCGCGCGATATCGCAACTTTCGCGCCTACGGTTTCGTGCTCGCCGGGTACACCGCCGCGATGGTCGGTTTGCCCGCGTTGGCCCACCCGGACGGCGCCTTCATGGCGGCGGTTTGGCGGGTGCTGGAAATCTCCTTGGGCATTCTCTGCGCCACCGTGGTGAGCGCCGCGATCCTGCCGCAAACCGCCAGCGCGGCGATGCGCAACGCCTTGTATCAGCGCTTCGGTGTGTTCGCCTTGTTCGTCACCGATGGCCTGCGCGGTCGAAGCAAACGGGACGCTTTCGAAGCCAGCAACGTGCGCTTTATTGCCGAAGCGGTCGGCCTGGAAGGGCTGCGCAGCGTCACTGTGTTCGAAGACCCACACATGCGTCGGCGCAACGGCCGGCTCAGTCGTTTGAACAGCGAATTCATGGGCATCACCACGCGGTTCAACGCCTTGCACCAACTGCTCGAACGCTTGCGCAGCAGCGGCGCTGACCACGTGGTGGCGGCCATCAAGCCGGGGTTGCAGGACCTGGCGGAATTGCTCGACGGCTTCAGCGGTCGCGCCTTGACCAGCCCCGACGCCGCACGCCTGACCAGCGCATTGGCGATCTACAAGGAGCACCTGCCGACGCGGGTTCGCACCCTCCGGTCGATCTTTCAGGAAAGCGAGCCGAGCGACGCCGAGCAGCTCGATTTCCACACCGCCTACGAACTGCTTTATCGCTTCGTCGACGAGTTGCACAGTTATGCACAGACCCACGCTTCGCTGGCCGATCACAGCCATGCCCGGGAGCAATGGGACGAGCCCTTCACTCCGCAAACCAACTGGATGGCCTCGGCGGCTTCGGGGATTCGTGCGGCATTCATTCTGGTCGTACTCGGCAGCTATTGGGTGGCGACGGCGTGGCCGAGCGGGGCGACGATGACGCTGATCGCCGCGGCTACTGTCGGTCTTTCTGCCGCGACGCCGAACCCCAAGCGCATGGCATTCCAGATGGCGTGCGGGACTTTCCTCGGGGCGCTGATCGGCTTCGTCGAGATGTTTTTCATCTTCCCGTGGATCGACGGTTTTCCATTGCTGTGCGTGATGCTCGCACCGGTGATCGTGCTCGGCTCATTCCTCACTTCGCGGCCGCAATACGCCGGTGTCGGCCTCGGCTTGCTGATCTTCTTCAGCACCGGTTCGGTGCCGGACAACCTCACCGTCTACAACCCTTACGCGTTCATCAACGACTACATCGCCATGGTGCTCGGCATGCTGGTGTGCGCCGCGGCCGGGGCAATCATTCTGCCGCCGAACAGCCGCTGGTTGTGGCGTCGGCTGGAGCAGGATTTGCGCGGGCAAGTGGTCTATGCGATCAGCGGCAAGCTCAAGGGCCTGGCCTCGAGTTTCGAAAGCCGTACCCGGGACTTGCTGCATCAGGCCTACGGTCTCGCGGTGGGTCAGCCGCAGGTACAACGGGACTTGCTGCGCTGGATGTTCGTGGTGCTGGAGGTCGGCCACGCGATCATCGAGTTGCGCAAGGAACAGGCAATTCTGCCGGTGCATCCGGCCTATGCCGAATCTCAACCGTGGCGCCAGGCAATCCGCGTGATGGGCCGCTCGCTGGTGCGGCTGTTTCTGCAACCGAGCCAGAGCAATCTGGAGCGCGGATTGATTGCGGTCGACCATGCGATCAGTCGTGTGCAGGCCACTGACGAACCGTTCGCGCCGCACTTCGACACCTCCGCTTTGCGTCGGGTTAAGAGCTACCTGCACTTCATCCGCACCTCGCTGCTGGACCCGCAATCACCGCTCGCCGGCTACATAAAGGCCAGCGCCACCGCCAAGCCCCAAGGACTTGAACATGCCTCGTGAAATCGCCTTCCACGGCGTGTACATGCCGACCATGACGCTGATGTTTTTCATCGCCGCGGCGCTGGCCTGGGCGCTGGACCGATTCCTGTCCGGGTTCGACCTGTACCGTTTTTTCTGGCACCCGGCGCTGCTGCGCCTGAGCCTGTTTAGCTGTCTGTTCGGCGCCCTGGCGCTGACTGTCTACCACTGACTCTCTATCTCTGAAGAAAAGGCACCGATGAAAAAGCTTTTCAGCCTGCTCGCCACCCTGTTGGTGCTGGCCCTCGCCCTATGGATCGGCCGCACCCTCTGGGTGCATTACATGGACACGCCGTGGACCCGCGACGGCCGGGTGCGCGCCGACATCATCAACGTCGCCGCCGACGTCACCGGCGAAGTGGTGGACGTGCCAGTGCGCGACAACCAACAGGTGAAAAAGGGCGATTTGCTGATGCGCATCGACCCCGAGCACTACCGCATCGCGGTCAAACAGGCGCAGGCATTGGTGGCTTCACGCAAGTCAACGTGGGAAATGCGCAAGGTCAACGCCCATCGCCGCGCCGACATGGATGCCCTGGTGATCTCCAAAGAAAACCGCGACGACGCCAGCAACATCGCCGACTCGGCCCTGGCCGATTACCAGCATGCCCAGGCGCAACTGGAAGCGGCCGAACTGAACCTCAAACGCACCGAGGTCCGCGCGGCGGTGGACGGTTACGTCACCAATCTGAATGTGCATCGCGGCGATTACGCGCGCATCGGCGAAGCGAAAATGGCCGTCGTCGATATGAACTCGTTCTGGGTCTATGGCTTCTTCGAGGAAACCAAGCTGCCGCACGTGCGGGTGGGCGACAAGGCCGACATGCAGTTGATGAGCGGCGAAGTGCTGAAGGGGCATGTGGAAAGCATTTCTCGCGGCATCTACGACCGGGACAACCCGGAAAGTCGCGAGCTGATTGCGGACGTGAACCCGACGTTCAATTGGGTACGCCTGGCGCAGCGGGTGCCAGTGCGGATTCACATTGATGAGGTGCCGGAGAGGGTGCTGTTGGCGGCGGGGATTACGTGCACGGTGGTGGTGAAGCAGGGTTCCGAATAGCAGGCAGCATTTGGTGAGCTCGCCTGCGCCTTACTTGCCGTCAGGCTTTGCGCAACGCATCGAATTCGGTGTCTGCATGTTGGCCATTGACCAGGAGGATTCCGGCAGTACCGAACTTTGAGCTGGGCGTCCCGTCGGGATTGAGGATCGCCACAAAACCGTGTTTCATTTCGTCCTGCGCCAGCGCATGGCCGGCGACCAGAATCCGGCCGTTGGACAGGATGTGGCAATCCTTCAGAGCGGTGGAGGCTATTCCATCGGGCAGTTTTATTTCAACCCGTCCCTCTTTACCGAACGTTTTTACCGGGAAGCCCAGTGCGTCAAATTTGAGAAGCGTTGCTGTTTCAACGTTGAGCGGGGCTGTTACGTAGTTGGCTCCGACGATAATGCTTCCGCCCGCAAGGGTTCTAATCACTGGGGATTCGCCAATGCAGGGATGGCAGCCACTGGTGTTTTTGACGATGACTCGTCCATCGTCACCGAATTTTTTGTCCCAGCTTCCGCGGCTATCAATGCACAGAATCTCTATGTGTGGATCCAGGCAGTCAGGTGATGTTGACCAGCCAACCATAAAGACCCGGCCGTCGCCCACGGCAGTTTTAGTGCCACCGGCATTGCCTGGAGTAGCGAATTTAATCTGCTCCGGATCCCAACTTTCATGACGGTCTCGCGCTATGCGGTGGGGAATATTGGGTAGGGGCTGGGCCATCATGTCGACTCCCTCCTTCATCGAGCTCCAGTTGCCGGGACGAAAACTGATCTCAGATGAGGCATTGAGCCCCTGGCCCATCCTCATGACTCGCCTGTTTTCGGCGCCTCAACTTTGAGCTGATGTGATGGAGGTCGTCTACTGTCAACTCTGACAGGTAGACAAGCGTTAAATTGTGTGTTTCGCGGCTGCAATCCGACGTGCCCGGGTCTTACTGCTTGCAAAACGTCTCATGCAAATGCCGCCAGATCACCGGGCCGGACGCTTGCTTCTCAAACGCCACTGTCGAGCGTCGATCCGAATGCAGCCCCGTCGCATCCGTCTGCCGCTCGCGATAACTCACCACCGCGCCACCGTCGTACAGCGCGATTCCTCGTAAATCGCTGAGCTCGATCCTGAAGCCGAGTTTTCTTCCGCCCGCCAGCAGGAACAACTCGTTCAACGCGGCGAAATCCAGCACCCGTCCCAATGGCGAGATCATGGAAAACTGTGGCGAAAAACGCGTGAGCAGGTGTTCAAGTGCGGACTCATCCTGGTCCTCGGCCAGCCATTGCTCGATGGCGATGTGGGCCTGGATCACTTCGTCGAAGTATTCGGTGTAGTCGGTCATCAAAGTGTCCCTGAAATTTTCAATGTTCGTTCTGACGCCATCGCGGGCAAGCCCGCTCCCACAGGTTTAGCGCAGGTCCTGTGGGAGCGGGCTTGCCCGCGATGGTGTCGACTCGGTCTTAGAGTTGCCCCGTCAACCCAAACCGCTTCTTCAACCCCGCTTCCAGTAAACCTTTAGGCAACAACCCCGCCAACAACGGCAATGCCCGGCTGCCGTTGCCCAGTCGAATCAGACGCGGTGGCTTACCCTGCTGCACGGCCTTGAGCAAACCTTCGGCAAATTCCCGGGCCGGTGTCGGCTTGTCCTGAGACGCCTTGGCCCGCGCACGAATGCCTTCACGCAATGGCCACCACGGGGATTGCTCGGTAATCAATTGCTCTGCCTCATGTCCGGCATTCTTGGCGAAGCTGGATTCGATTGCACCCGGCTGTACTTCCATCACGCGCACACCAAACGGCGACAACTCCATGCGCAATGCATCGCTCAATGCATGCACCGCCGCTTTCGAGGCGCAATAGGCGCCGGCAAACGGCGTGACCAATACCCCGGAAACGCTGCCGATGTTGACCACCAAACCCTTGGCACGACGCAGCACTGGAAACAGCGCGCGTGTCACACCGACAACGGCAAACACATTGGTTTCGAACTGCCGCTGCATCGCCGGCACGCCGCCGTCGAGCAGCGGCCCCATGGCGCCGTAACCGGCATTGTTGATCAACACATCGAGGCCGCCATGTTGCTGGTTGATCTGCTCGCTCAGCTGTTCGAGCGCGGCGCCGTCGTTGACGTCCAGTTGCACGGCGGTGAAACCGGCGGCGGCCAGCACCGCCACGTCTTCAGCCTTGCGGGCGCTGGCCCAGACTTCGTAGCCGGCACCTTTGAACACATCGGCGAGGGCGCGGCCAATGCCGCTGGAGCAACCGGTAATCAACGCAACGGGCATGGCGCGGTCCTTGTGCAAAAAGAAGTAGGGGGATCAGTCGGAGAAACTACCCTGCAAACGCTCGGCGCGAAACTCCAGGGTTTGCGGACGATAGCCAGGGCGCAGCGGCGGCAGGGGCAAGCAGTCTTCCCAATTGGCGCCGGCCTGCAGTTCGCCGGGGCCGCGATAGCGCGGAGCGGCGTATTGATTGTCGGCCAGATTGACCGTATCGCCCGGCGCGTACGCGGCAACGCGCCAGCGCAACTCGGTCAGCGGCACATCGTTGCCATTGTTCATGGTCAGCTGCAACGGGCGGTCCGCCGGGCAGTGTTCGGGCGCGTAGGTGATGCGTAACTCCAGGCGCGCCAGTTGCTTGACCTCGCGGCTGTCCATCCAGATCACCCACGTGGCCACCAGACCCAGGCCGATGGCGGCCGCCACAGAGACGGGCAACGCCTTGGCCGGGTAGCGCAGCAATAAAATCAGCCAGGTGATGACCAGCAGGACGCCGATGAACATATTTGAACGCTCCTTGAACTCATGACCACCATCCTACCGAACGGCTGCCGGAATGGACATTCACGGATCAACGGCGATCACCGTTGGTCGGTACTGTAATTTCTGACAGTAGCCAGCCCTGAGCACGCGAAGTTAGATAACCGCAGGCAAACAGGGACGAATCGGCATGCAGGCTGCGGCAGTGGGAATGCACTACAACACCCCCCGATTGTTCGCCGTCGATCCGCGAGGACTGTCGATCCGTTACGTGGATTACTGGCGCGAGGTCGAGGGTGCCCCGGCTCAGGCTCGCATCAACCGCACCTTGCACAATGCCGCTGGGGGCACGGTAAAACAGTGGGATTCACGGCTCTGGCGGCTACAGCAACAAGAGCCGATGGCGCCCGCCAATCTCACGACCGTGCATTCGCTGACCGGTCATCCCGTCTGCACGGTCAGTGTCGATGCCGGCTCACAGACCAGCCTTCTCGGCCCGGCCAATGAAGTGCTGCAACGCTGGGACAGTCGCGGTACCCGACGCGAGATTCACTACGACGACCGGCTTCGCCCTGTGGCCGTATTCGAGCACGTTGCCACGCAGCCACCCCGATGTACCGAACGTATGGAATATGGTGGCGCCGATCCGGTTAACCGCGATCGTAATCAATGCGGGCAGTTGATTCGTCAGGACAGTCCCGGCGGGACCGTGCTGTTTGAGGCGTTTGCGATCACCGGCCAGTGCACCCGGCACATTCAGCACTTCACCCTCGACGCCGTTGCACCGGATTGGCCGGAGCGAATAGCGGATCGACAAACACTGCTGGAGCCGGGCGCGGGTGCCGTTTCAACGTGGCGTTACGGGCCGTTGGGGAATGTGCTGGAAACGGTCGATGCCCGGCAGAACTGCCAGGTCTTTGCCTTCACCCTTGATGCCCGGCTACGCCAAAGCGCCTTGAAGCTGGGCGGCAAAACCACTTGGCAAACACTGGTCAGCGAGATCGAGTACAACGCCGACGGACAGACCCTGCGCGAAGTCGCGGGTAACGGCGTACGAACAACGCTCACGTATGGCCCCGAGGATGGTCGCCTGCTGGAGCGGCGAGCGGACAGTGATCGCGCCGGATTGCTGCAGCATCTGTTCTATAGCTACGACCGAATGGGCAACGTGCTGAGTATCGAAGACAAGGCACTGCCGGTGCGTTACTTCAACAACCAGCGTATTGATCCCGTCAGTCGCTTTATCTACGACAGTCTTTATCAATTGATCCAGGCGTTTGGCTGGGAGGCGGGCAGCCCCAACCAGGGGCCGGAATCGGTCGTTCGTACTGATCCGGCGGCGGTCAGCAATTACCAGCAGACCTACCGCTACGACGAGGGCGGCAACCTGCTGAAGTTGACGCATGTCGGCGCACAAAACCCTGGGCGTGAATTGACCGCCGCGCTTTACAGCAATCGCTGCCTGCCCTGGCGCAACGGTGTGCCACCGACGGAAGAGGAAATCGCCGCTGCATTCGATGCCAACGGTAATTTACTGGAGCTGGACCCGGGGCGGTTTCTGACCTGGAATCTGCGTAATGAATTGGCGTCGGTCTGCCCGGTGGAACGCGCGTCCGGGCGCAATGACTGTGAGCTCTATCTCTACGATGGCGGCGGTCAGCGGGTGCGCAAAATTCGTTCGTTGCAGACCAATGCCCGGACCGTGGTGGCTGAAGTCCGCTATTTACCGGGGCTGGAACTTCGCACCGACAGCGGTACCGGGGAGGTGCTGCAGGTCATCACCGCACAGGCCGGTCTCAACACCGTGCGGGTGTTGCATTGGGATAGCCCCCCGCCTTCGGGAACAAACGACCAATATCGGTACTGCTTCACCGATCATTTGGGCTCGATCAGCCTGGAGTTGGCCGATGATGGGCGAATTATCAGCCGGGAAAACTTCTACCCCTACGGCGAGACGGCCTGCCTGGCCGGGGATGATGTGATCGAAGTCAGCTACAAAACCGCTCGCTACTCGGGCAAGGAGCGGGATGCGACCGGGTTTTATTACTACGGTTTCAGGTACTACGTGCCGTGGTTGTTCCGTTGGCTGAATCCGGACCCCGCGGGAGATGTGGATGGACTGAATCTGTATTGGATGACTCGAAACAACCCGGTCAGCCTTATTGATGATAGTGGAGCCATTTCGAAAGAGCCCTTGAGTAACGGCTTACGGACTCCGGTCATCGCCGTGGGTAATGAACGCACAGTGCCGGGTGCCAAGCCCGTTGATGCGGGAAAACCTATACATGGTGCCATTCACGGGGCAGTCAGCGGATATCCGCAAGGCATTATCGATACCTGAGTTTAGCCGTGTGGGGGTTAACACCGACTTGCTGATGTCAACGAAAGTCGCCTATTCACCGCAGGTCAGCTCGCAACTGGCGAATAAAGAAGGTGGCGCCAGTTTTATATTTTCAATGCAGCGGATGACGTATTCCGGCGCGGCGAAGGGTGAGTTCAATGCCCTCAAGGTTGTCGATATCGCTGCCGGTGAAATGCCTGAACAATCCAGTGCAGTCTCCGGCTATTGGGCTGCGCAGGGAGGGTATGTAGACATACCTGTCCATCCCCAAGGCACGGACGCCGAGTTTCTCTTTACACCGGGTTTCAGTGGTTGCTCGCTGACGGTCGATCAGCTCAACGACAATGTATTGCGGGTGAGGCACGTAGAGGGTGCAAAAGAAGATGCGCAATACAACAGGTTACCTTCCGCTGAGCACGGAATGGGGCTCAGCGCAGCGATGGAATTTACCGATTATGGATTTGATGTTGATGAAAACAACAATGTGATCACAGAGACAACCGGGTTCGCGTTCATGAAGTACGACCGAAAAACAAAGGCGTGGGACATTCATTATCAAACCCTTCAAGGTGCAGCGACCATCGGAAAGTATTCCCCGACCCAGCGAGGTTTTTTTGGCGCAGCGAAGTCTTGTGTGAATGTGTTCGAGCGTACCAAGGTCAGAAAAACCATGAACAAAAAGGTTGTCACCGCCAGGCAGTAAATCGGTGGGACAAAAAAAGCTCCCGCCCAGTCCGCTGCGGGAGTTGACACTCAAGGATCAATCGCGATCACCGTTGGTCGGTACTGTAATTTCTGACAGTAGCCAGCCCTGAGCATGCGGAGTTAGATAACCGCAGGCAAACAGGGACGAATCGGCATGCAGGCTGCGGCAGCAGGAATGCACTACAACACACCCCGATTGTTCGCCGTCGATCCGCGAGGGCTGCCGGTTCGTTCGGTTGATTATTGGCGCGAAGACGAAAGCGCCACCGCGCTGGCGCGCATCAATCGCACCGCCTACGATGCCGCAGGTTTTGCAAGGGAGCTGTGGGATCCGCGGCTGTGGGCGTCGCAAAAGGACGATCTCTCCACGCCTGCCAATCTCACGACCGTGCATTCGCTGACCGGTCATCCCGTCTGCACGGTCAGTGTCGATGCCGGCTCACAGACCAGCCTTCTCGGCCCGGCCAAGGAAGTGCTGCAAGGCTGGGACAGTCGCGGTACCCGACGCGAGATTCACTACGACGACCGGCTTCGCCCTGTGGCCGTATTCGAGCACGTTGCCACGCAGCCACCCCGATGTACCGAACGTATGGAATACGGTGGCGCCGATCCGGTTAACCGCGATCGTAATCAATGCGGGCAGTTGATTCGTCAGGACAGCCCCGGCGGGACCGTGCTGTTTGAGGCGTTTGCGATCACCGGCCAGTGCACCCGGCACATTCAGCACTTCACCCTTGACGCCGTTGCACCGGATTGGCCGGAGCCGATAGCCGATCGACAAACACTGCTGGAGCCGGGCGAGGGTGCCGTTTCGACGTGGCGTTACGGGCCGCTGGGGAATGTGCTGGAAACGGTCGATGCCCGGCAGAACTGCCAGGCCTTCGCCTTCACCCTGGATGGCCGGCTGCGCCAAAGCGCCTTGAAGCTGGCCGGCAAAACCACTTGGCAAACACTGGTCAGCGAGATCGAGTACAACGCCGACGGCCAGACCCTGCGCGAAGTCGCGGGTAATGGCGTACGAACAACGCTCACGTATGGCCCCGAGGATGGTCGCCTGCTGGAGCGGCGAGCGGACAGTGATCGGGCCGGATTGCTGCAGCATCTGTTCTATAGCTACGACCGAATGGGCAACGTGCTGAGTATCGAAGACAAGGCACTGCCGGTGCGCTACTTCAACAATCAGCGTATTGATCCCGTCAGTCGCTTTATCTACGACAGTCTTTATCAGTTGATCCAGGCGTTTGGCTGGGAGGCGGGCAGCTCCAACCAGGGGCCGGAATCGGTCGTTCGTACTGATCCGGCGGCGGTCAGCAATTACCAGCAGACCTACCGCTACGACGAGGGCGGCAACCTGCTGAAGTTGACGCATGTCGGCGCACAAGCCCCGGGCCGTGAACTATCAACCGCGCGTTACAGCAATCGCTGCCTGCCCTGGCGCAACGGTGTGCCGCCGACGGAAGAGGACATCGCCGCTGCATTCGATGCCAACGGTAATTTACTGGAGCTGGACCCGGGGCGGTTTCTGACCTGGAATCTGCGTAATGAACTGGCGTCGGTCTGCCCGGTGGAGCGCGATTCCGGGCGCAATGACTGTGAGCACTATCTCTACGATGGCGGCGGTCAGCGGGTGCGCAAAATTCGCTCGTTGCAGACCAATGCTCGGACCGTGGTGGCTGAAGTCCGCTATTTACCGGGGTTGGAAATTCGCACCGACAGCGGCACAGGGAAGGTGCGACAGGTCATCATCGCGCAGGCCGGGCTCAATAGTGTTCGGGTGCTGCATTGGGAAAGCGCTCCACCGTCAGGCGTCAACGATCAGTACCGCTTCACCCTGATCGATCACCTCAACTCCTGCAACGTGGAACTGACCGACGATGCGCAAATCATCAGTCAGGAAACTTACTACCCCTTTGGCGCAACAGCTTGGTCTGCCGGCCCGAACGACACCGATGGGGATTACAAAACAGATCGGTATTCGGGGAAGGAGCGAGATGCGACGGGGCTTTATTACTACGGGTACCGCTATTACATCCCGTGGTTGCAGCGTTGGCTGAATCCGGATCCGGCGGGGGATGTCGATGGTCTGAATTTGTATGCGATGGTCATTAATAACCCAATGACGTTATGGGATATGAATGGGCTGCAAAACACCGGGAACTATGTAGTGAATGTAGGGTTGAAGGAGAAACTGGCGCTGAAATTAGCTCAACTGAAGAAAATCAGCGTGCTTGATATCGCGTCCGGGAAATATAAAAAGTCAGGTGAATTTAAGGTCGTGGAGGTAAATTCGGACAGCAAATACCTGGTGGTAGGTGACGAGGTAAAAAATAATCTGAAAAACTACAAGGACATTTATAGTCGGCGCTCTAACGTTTCTTCGCTCAAGAACGGAGTGAAAGAAGAATCTAACAATAGCCTTGGAAAAAGTGTTTCGGGCTACATGTTGCGAAGCGCAAATGACACCTTTGTGGAGGGGGCGAACGCTCTGGACTCACCGAACCGGCATCCTGATATGTCCGTTGAACGACGATTCTTTGTTGTTGTGAAAAGGGCGGATAAGTATAAATTGCCTGAGCAACGAGAAATTTACGGTATCTCCGAATTAAGCACTTTTACGGAAAAAGGAAAGACGGAGGTAACGGTCGTTCAAACCGTCGTCCACCCTGATACGCAAGGGGACGAGGAACAATCAGGGTCGAAGGTGGGGAGCACTGGTGCGGCAGGACGACTACCCCATATGCGAGGGATAGGTACTTACTTGACGGTGCAATCTATAACGAATGTGTCAAAAAAGATGAACGTTTCGAAAGTTCAGACCGAGGCGATCAATCCGCGCTCCGCCAAAATCGCAATAAGGTTTGGCGCTAAGTTAGTCAGTTAAACAAAAAACCGCCCAACCCGCTGCGGATAGGGAAAACGCAGCGGACTGGACGGGGGCTTCTGGTTTTGCTTAACGCTTACTGCGCGATGGTTTTCACCGACACGCCGCGTTCGATCGGGGTGGAGCGACCGTAGATATCTTCAAAGCGCTCGATATCGTCTTCGCCCAGGTAGCTGCCCGATTGCACTTCGATGATCTCGAGTGGAATCTTGCCCGGGTTGCGCAGACGGTGAACCGAAGCGATCGGGATGTAGGTCGACTGGTTCTCGCAGAGCAGGAACACGTTTTCGTCGCAGGTCACTTCGGCGGTGCCGCTGACCACGATCCAGTGTTCGGCGCGGTGGTGGTGCATTTGCAGCGACAGGCACGCGCCCGGCTTGACCGAGATGTGCTTGACCTGGAAACGGCCGCCCATGTCGACCGAGTCGTAGGAGCCCCACGGACGATAGACTTCGCAGTGGTTCTGGGTTTCGGTGCGGCCCTGTTCGTTCAGGGTGTTGACCATTTGTTTTACGCCTTGGACCGAGTCCTTGTGGGCGATCATCATGGCGTCCTTGGTTTCGACGACCACGATGTTTTCCAGGCCGATCACCGACACCAGTTTGCCGTTGCCGTGGATCATGCAGTTTTTGCTGTCCTGAATGACCACGTCGCCTTTGGTGACGTTACCGTTGACGTCTTTGTCATTCACTTCCCACAGCGACGCCCAGCAACCGACATCGCTCCAGCCGGCGGTCAGCGGTACGACGCAGGCGCGCTGGGTTTTTTCCATCACCGAGTAGTCGATGGAATTGTCCGGGCAGCAGGCGAACGTGGCTTCGTCGATGGTGACGGTGTCGGCATCCTGTTCGCTGCGCTCAAGCGTCAGCAGGCAGGTGTCGTAGATGTCCGGATCGTGCTTTTTCAGCTCTTCCAGGAAGCGGCTGGCGCGGAACAGGAACATACCGCTGTTCCAGAAATAGCCGCCGGACTGGACGAACTCGGTGGCGCGTTTCACGTCCGGTTTTTCGACGAAGTGCGAGACGCGGCTGACGCCTTCGGGCAGCAGCGAGTCATTGGTCGACTTGATGTAGCCGTAGCCGGTTTCCGGTTTGGTGGCCGGTACGCCGAACAGCACCATTTCGCCGTTTTCGGCCGCGACGGTGGCCAGGGCCAGGGCGCGTTGCAAGGCTTTCTGGTCGTCCAGTACGTGGTCGGCCGGCAGCACCAGCATCAGCTCGTCACGACCTTCGTTGACCAGCATCATCGCGGTCAGGGCCACGGCCGGCGCCGTGTTGCGGCCGAACGGTTCCATCAGGATGCGCTGGGTTTCCAGTTTACGGTTGGTCAACTGCTCGTTGACGATGAAGCGGTGGTCTTTGTTGCAAACCACGATCGGGGTGTCCATGCCTTCAAACACCAGGCGTTCCAGGGTTTGCTGGAACAGCGTGTGTTCGCCGGTCAGGGCGAGGAACTGTTTAGGGAACTGCTTACGGGAAAGCGGCCAAAGACGTGAGCCGCTACCACCTGACAAGATCACCGGAATCATGTTGTTACTCCTTGAAAATCGTATGGGTCAGAGCTACTGCGTTCTGTCGTTTCACTCTTGTTCTTATTCCGTAGCCAGGCCGTCTCACCGATCTCTGTAGCAGCTGCCGAGCCTGCGAGGCTGCGTTCGAGCGCGAAGCGGTCGTTATCCTGGCAACTCGGTCTCTCTGAAAGACCGAATGTGCCGGTTTTACGACTGCTGCGCAGCCGGACGCAGGCTTCGCCAGCTGCTACAGAGGGATCACCGTCCTGACGAATTATTTAGCGCGTCGAAACCGGGCGTTTTACCCAGACTGGCGACAGGCTGCTGCCTTTGCCTGTGACGTACAGCACGGCGGCTTCACCGCGTTCCAGGGCAACCGGTTTCACGTCGCCGACTTTGGTGGCGCCGTCATACAGGGCCAGGCTGACTTTGACCGGGTTGATTTCACGCTCGCCACGGCCCTTGGCCGCTACGGACGGAACCACTTCGGTCTTGCCGTCAGCGGTTTTCAGGGTCAGGGCCTTGTCGCTGAGGTTCTGTACGCGAACCAGGGATTTCTGCTTGTTCTTGAACGGCGGCTCTTCGATCAGTTGCGGCGCGCCGCTGGCGTTGTTGACCAGGGTGTAATAGTGATCGCCGGCCAGTTTCACCGGCAGCGTCTGGCTGCCGACCTTGGCGCTGTAGTCGCCGCCCGGCATGAAGCTGAAGTCGGTGCTGGACAGCGGCGCGACTTCGGCCAGGTTGGTGCTGCCGACGGTGGCGCTGACTTCAGCGTTACCGGCGTTGTAGACACGGACGAAGCTCGAACCTTTCGGTGCAGTCGGGCCGTAGAGTGCAGCGTCACCAGCGAAGGCGGACATCGACAACACGCTCATGCCAGCAACAAGTGCAAAGGTCTTGGCGAGACGGCGAGGAGTAGTAGTGAAAGTCATGGTAGTACCTCTCTCTTTCAGTTTTGCGCCCGGTCGGGCGTCTCGGATTTAGTGTTTGCGGCTACGTTTTGTTGGCGGGCGCCGGCTTCTTTGAGCTCTGCGACCCACTGCGGGTCGGCGTCGCCGATTTCGTTGTTCACAGGCAGATAACGTTCAGGAAACTCCCAGATCAGCACCTGTGGCGGGCTGTTCTTGAAAGCATCACTTTTCAGGTAGCTGAGCATCGGCAGAATCGGGCCGTGGCCGTCTTCGGCGTAATTGACCACGTCGCTGTTCAGCGCTTGTTTCAGCGCACCGACGAAGTTCCAGTTAGGGTTGGCGCTGTAGCTGGTGCCAATCAGGGCCACCGGCACTTCAGTGTTGGCGAACAGCGCGTCATCACCGGCAGGCTGGTCTTGCGCGACCACGGTGTTGCGCTTTTGCAACGGTTCGGTCTTCGGCATCAGGTTTTCGAACAGCGGGTCCAGCGGCAGGAACAACCGCAGGTCGCCCTTGTGCGTAACGTTCTCCGCAGCTTCGGTGACGAAGCGTTGCGGCTCGCCGCTGAGCGGGGTCTTCTCGGCAATGGTCTTGGCCAGAGTCTCGGCGGCGATTTGTGCGCCTTCCGGGGTCCAGTGAGTGTCGGTGCGCAAGAACACTTGCTGACCGTCGAGCTTGGCTTTCAGCATCGGACCGAACAGGTCGGGCGCGATGATCTTGTTGGCCGCCACTCGAGCGTGGAAGTCTTCATAGAGGTTGGCGTGAATGCTCGAAGGCTTCACTTGGCCCAGGTGTTCCGGGTACAGGCGAGTCTTGGCCGGCACGATCGCCATCACCAGTTTCACGCCTTTGGCCTTGAGTTCCTGACGTACGCCTTCTACGAGCGCGTAGTTGCCTTGCAGGTTCAACTCTTCGTTGACGATCGGGTTGAATTCTTCATCGCTGTACAACCATTGATCGCGGCCGAGCACGACGCCCGGACGACCTTCGTTGAACAGTTTGAAATCCAGCGCAGCCCAAAGGTTGGTGCCCAGGCGCTTGATCGGGAACTCTTCGTCGTAGTGCGTTTCCACGGCTTTGGCCCAGCGGCCATTGAGCACCGTCGCATCGGCGTTGGTGCTGAAGCCGAAGAAGCTGCGCGTCGACCACAGGCCCAGCACCAGCAGGGTCACCATGAACAGGGCGATGTAGAAGATACGTAATGAGCGGGTCATGGTCAGATCCCTCAGAACTGGAAGTAAAGGAACGGCGAGAAGCTTTGCGCCGAGAGTTTGAAAATCGAGGCGATGAACAGCACCAGGACCAGCGTGCGCATCACGTAACGGGACCAGTCCGCCGTCCAGTAGGCCGGTTGCACGGTGGCTTCAACGCCAACGGTGTAGCCAGGCTCATGGATGCTGGTCGGGTTGTCGCCCGGTACGGCTTTGATCATTCCTGGCGTGGCAGCGGCAGGGCCGTCGGCCTCGACGTTGACCACAGGCTTGGTCTTCTCAGGCGGCAGGTTGCTGTAGAAATCGCGGATGCCGAAGAACGCCAGGGTCATGTAAGCCACCACCAGGGTTGCCACTTGCAGGCCGGTGAGGCTGGCCGCGTTGAGTTCCGACAGTGACCATTCGCCGAAGCTGAACATCGCGCCGTACATACGACCGGCAACGTGCAGGTTTTCCGAGCGGAAGATCACCCAGCCCATGACCACGAGCAGGAAGGTCAGCGCCCAGCGGATCGGGTTGATGCTGCGTGGCGAGGTGTTCAGGCCCAGGGCCTTTTCGATCGCCAGCCACATGCCGTGCCAGGCGCCCCAGATGATGTAGGTGATGTTCGCGCCGTGCCACAGACCACCGAGCAGCATGGTCAGGAACAGGTTGCGATAGGTCATCAGCGTGCCTTTGCGATTGCCGCCCAGCGTGATGTACAGGTAGTCACGCAGCCAGGTGGACAGGCTGATGTGCCAGCGCCGCCAGAACTCGGTGATCGACTGGCTGATGTACGGCTGTTTGAAGTTTTCCATGAAGCGGAAACCCATCATCAAGCCCAGGCCGATGGCCATGTCGCTGTAGCCGGAGAAGTCGAAATACAACTGCGCGGTGTAGGCGAGGGCGCCCAGCCAGGCATCGCCCGTCGTCGGGTTCTGCAAGGCGAAGCAATGGTCGGCCACCACCGCGAGTGTGTCGGCGATGAAGACCTTCTTGATGAAACCCTGCATGAACCGCGTGGCACCTTCGGAGAACTTGTCGAGGGTGTGGGTGCGGTTGTTGAACTGGTCGGCGAGGTCGCGAAAACGCAAAACCGGGCCGGCAATCAGGTGCGGGAAGATCGCCACGAACGCCGCAAAGTCGATCAGGTTGCGCGTTGCCGGCGTGTCGCCACGGTAGACGTCGATGATGTAGCTGATGGACTCGAAGATGTAGAACGAGATCCCGATCGGCAACAGCACGTGGGTCAGGATGAACGGCGAAAGACCCACCGACGTCATCATCGCGTTGATGCTGTCGACGCCGAAGTTGGCGTACTTGAAGTAGCCGAGGATGCACAGGTCGACGCCCACGCCGAGCAGCAGCCAGCGCTGGGCCGGTTTGGTTCGAACGCCTGCGGCGCCGACTTTGAGGCCGATCCAGTAGTTCCACAGCGTGACGGCGGCGAACAGCGCGAGGAAGTCCACGCGCCACCAGGCATAGAACACATAGCTGGCGAGCAGCAGCAGCAGGTTGCGATAGCGTATTCCGCTTAAGTAGTACATGCCGAGAAAGATCGGCAGGAACAAAAACAGGAACACGTTGGATGAAAATACCATCCCGGTCTCTCCATGTTTAACCAACAGTCAAGGGCCAACGGCCCCCCCAAACCCCCCACCGAAAACCGAGGGAATATCACTCAACTCAAATCTTGCACTGACCCTAGTGGGAGCGAGCAAGCCCGCTCCCACAGGGGTTATGTGTTGGCCCTAAGAACCTTTGCCTTTCTCGTTGGCCGGGTCGTAGACCTTGGTCAGGTCACCCCCGAGGCGGAAGGTCTTGAACGGCTGCATCTCGTGTTTTTTCTCGAGCACATCCGGCGAGCAGGTGTAGAGCGTGCAGAACGGTTCCAGCCAGGCGAATTTCGAATCGACCTTGAGGTCGGTCATGTCCTGTTCTTTACCGTTCTTCTTCTCGAATTCGTCCGGGTCTTCAACCCCCGACAGCACTCGATCACCCAGGCGTTTCAGCGCGCCGTTGTTTTCCTGGCGCAAATCCACACCGTTGACCTGCGCAAAACTGGCGATCATCGCCAGCGGCGGCAGGGCGTAGTTGTGATAGGCGAGGGCGCGTTGCTGGCGCTTGAGTTCGTTGGGCAGGAAACCCTGGGCGTCAATTTGATTGGCGGCGACCTTGAATTCCTTCACCGACCAGTCGAACAGGTCGCGGCGGTTGGTGGCGATGGACGTTGCCATCACCGACCAGGCGGACCAGTACGAGTGGTTGTTGGTTTTTTCCAGCGGCAGGTTGTCCCAATCGCTGACCACCTGATCCGCCATTTTGCTGAACCAGGCTTCAATCAACTGCGACTCTTGCTGATGGTTGGCCAACGGATGCGAGTCGGAGAACTTCAGGCGCAGGTACGAAGACGCCATGCTGCCCAACGCCCATTTGCGCATGGACTTGCCGGTGTGGTTGAAGTCCTTGGACATCAATGCATCGGCCTTGGCCCAGGCGGTCAACCAGTTCAAGGTGCATTCCAGTTGTTCCGGACGACCGTCACGCATGTACTGCATCACGCGCTTGCTGGTGCCGCGCTCAATCTTGGTGATGTCGGCGGTGGTGTCGCGGAAGGCTTTTTCCGAGGCTTCGTTCAGGGTCGAACGGGCCTTGTCGGAGCCTTCGTACTTGCTGCGAAATTGCAGCGAACCGGTATACGGCGTCGGCACCGCATCACAGCCTTCGCTCTTGTCGCCGGTTTTGACTTTTTCAATCGGCGCGAAGTAGCCCTGGGGCGGACGAAGGGGCGCGGCGGCCTGCGTGGCGCCGGCGAACATCGCCAGCGTCAGCAGTGACGGTGCGAGTAATCTTTTCAAAGTTCGGGTTTGCATAATTGCCTCATTGCCCGGCCGAAGCGGTACGCTGCCCAGCGCCAGGGAATACGTTGCGTTTGCAGATTTTCGCTTCGACTTTCTGTGGCGTGGCACCTGCTTCAGGGCCCTGGATTTCGACGGCCAGCAAATTCTGCGTGGCCCAGTCTTCGTCCGTACGCAACTCAAAGGCAAAGCGCCCGTCGGTGTCGGAAGTTTCCGGTTTTTCGATTTTGATGTCCTCGTGGCGACCGTTCATGTACCAGAGGGTGGCTTGCAGGACTTTCACCGACGCATCGGCGAACTGGATGTCGACCTGGTGACTGCCGTTTTGCAGGTTCAGGTTCTTGCTGTTGACCATTAATTCGTTCTTGCCCGGTTTCAACGTGGTGCTGCCGGTCATCTGTGCATCCTTTCCTTCGCAACCGTTGTCCAGCAACGCCATCATCTGGCGGTAGGTGGTTTCCTGGTCTAGGCGATAGAGCGGCGAGAATTCCCAGATCAGAATCTTCGGCGGCTTGGTCTGGAACTCTTCGCTGCCCAGGTACTGCAGCATCGAACCTTCTAGGCCACCGCCGGGGAACGCCACGTTGAGGATGTCGGCGCCGATGGCCTCTTCGAGGAAACCGGCGAAGTTGTAGTTCTTGCCACTGTGGCTGGTGCCGACCAGGGTGATCTCTGGATTGCCGGAGTCACTGAACAGGTCGCCGTCGGCGGCTTCGCCCTTTGGCTCGGTGGTGAACTGATCCATGTACTGGATCGCGTAGCTGGTGCCACAGAGTTGACCGGCCATGTTGTGTAATGTTCCGGTCTTGCCCATGCGACCCGACTTATGGCTCTCGAACTCGCGCTTGGGAATGTCCGCGAACTCAGGCAATTGCTTGATTTTCTCGCCGACGATTTTCGCTGTGCGCTGGGCGCCATACGGCGTCCAGTGTTGGTCGCCGCGGAAGTAGAAGTCGTGGGCCGGCAGGGTGTCGGGCAGCGATTCGTTGGTCAGCGGCGACAGGTCCGGCACCACATAACCCATGGCGGCGAAACGGCCGAGCATGGTCTTGTAGTTCTTCAGCGCCTTGTCGAAATCGAACTTGGCTTTGTCTTCCGGATTGAGCTTGTTGCGGTTCACCAGGCCACGGGTCGGCTGGTAAACGACGACCAGTTCCACGCCTTTGCTCTTGAACGCATCGTGCAGTTCTTTCATGCGTTTGTAGCCGGCGGGGGTGGTGTCGAATTCGGTGCGCAAGTCTTCTTGCGTACGGAACAGCCAGTCGCCCTGAGCCTGCACCAGCGTGGTGAAGTTCTGCTGGTAGCGCGTGGTGTAGTTCTTCGCGTCGTGAGCTTCGGGGCACAGGTTGCAGCACGGTTCAGCACTGAAACTAGGGGCTTTGACTTCATCGGCCCGGACGCCGGCGCTGGCCGCGAGAATGCCGGCGGTCAGGGCCGACAGGCTGAGTAATTTGATCAAGTGTGGGTGCATAAAATTATCCTCAGTCCTGCATTTCGGTCTGGCGTTCGACAGGGTCGATCAGCACGGCTTTCTGCTGGCGCACCAGCAGGTCGAGAATTTCATCCTGGCGCTCGCCAAGAATCCCGTTGAAGCTGATGCCGCTGGATTTGGTCGGCGCGAGCATGGACACGCGATACAACTCGACGCTCAGCGGCGAGTCGATTGACAGCGGTCCGCTGCCGTTGCCGGCCAGTTCGCCGCCGACGATGATCAGCGACACCTGGGCGTCGAACGGGTCGAGCTTGATGTCCCGGTCGGTGTCGCTCAGGTCCTTGATGTGGCCGTAGACGCCGGTCAGGCCGTTGGCCATGGCGAGGTTTTCGTAGAGGCGGATGTTCACGCTGTTACGAATCCGGATGCCGTGGCGACGGTTGCTGATTACCTTGTTGCCGTAAATCAGATTGTCGCCACTCTCGTAGAGGGTGATGCCGTCCGTGTGGTTCTTGTAGATCTCGTTGTAGGCGATCAGGTTGTTAACGCTGTTACGGTCGATCACCAGGCCCGACAACTTGTTGTCGTAGCTGCGGTTGTTGAAGATGAAGCTGTCGTTGACCTCACGGGAAATAATGATCCCGTGCTTCTTCTTGGTCCCGTAAACGGTGTTGTCAGCGATGATCAGACCGTGTGAACGGTCATGCGGGTCAATGCCGTAGACGATGTTGTCTTTGTAGGTGTTGCCCTTGACCACGAAGTCGCGGGTTTCGTAGCAGTAGAAGCCGTACCACATGTCCGAGAACTCGGAGCCGACGATCCAGCCAGTCGGTTCAGGGCGCTTGAGCACCTTGGCCATGTTCGGCGTGTACTGGGAAATACTCACACCGTAGGACTTACTGTTGGCATAGCCGAAACTGGCGATCTTACTGTTGGCGATGTAGGTCTCGGTGCCGCCCCAGGACAGCAGGAACGGACGGAATTCCTTGGGCGACTTGAAGGCCGCCGGGCCGTTTGCCTTCTCGCTCCAGCCAGTGATTTTGGTATCACGCACGAACAGCTGGCCGTCGTTGACCAGGAACGAGCCGGCTTCTTGGGACAGGCGCAATTCCTGGGTCTGCTTGTCGATTTCCAGGATGCCGTTCTTGCCGACCACGATCGGCAGCTTCGCCAGGAACACGCCCGGCGAGGTTTCGCTGAAGTACTGCTTGGGCAGTTTCTTCGCCAGGTCCTTGAGGTTCATGTAGCCGTCGTCGACGAAGATCGCCTGCGGGATACCGTGCTGACGCACCACCCATTCAGCCATCTTGTTGTCGCCGCCGATGAAGTCCTTCAGCGCGTCTTCCTGCATCATCCGACGCACGCTGATCTTGCCGGCCTTGGTGCGCACGATCTTCGCGGCGATGGCTTCGGCGGTGTAGCCGGAGGTGTCCGGCAGTTTCGGCGCAGCCAGTTCCAGCGGCTCGGTCGGTGCGCTGCTGACGGTGTAGGTCTTGGCCTGTTGCAGGCCCTTGGCGATGGTCGCCGGCTGCCCTTTCTGCACGGGCGCTGACGGCTCCGCCGTGGCGAAGGCCGCCGAACTTGCCAGCAGCATCGCGCCGGCCAGCAAGGTCAATGAGCCTCTCTTCGGACTGTTCATGTCAGGAACTCCCTTCGCGGTTCGCATCAGAAGCGCCAGATCACGTCGATAAACGCGCGGTGCATGTACGAGTCGACGCCTTTGCCATACGCATCGCCCGGCTTGAACACACCGCCACGCAAACGCACGAGGGCCGAAGGCTCATCGATCGACTGACTCAGGGAGGCCGGCAGCAGGCCTTGCTTGAAGTACTTGGTGACGACCACGTCCATTTCCTGGCCGAGGTCTTTGTTGCCATCTTCCAGTGGCAGGGACGTGCTGGAGAGCACGGCGCCGGTCACGTCGTCAGTGTCGTTCTGCACGGCGTTGATGCCGTTGCTGCCGACTGGCTTGTTGCCGTCGACACGCCAGAATTTGTGGTAGATCACGCTGGCGTCGTATTCGTCGTTGAGCATCCACGAACCGAACAACGTCGCGGTTTGCATGTTGTTCATTTCGCCACGGAAGGCTTCGCCGAAACGGTGAACACGGGAACGGGTACCGGTGTAGTTCGAGCGGTTGCTTTCCAGACCGTTCTGTTCGTAATCGGCACTGGCGCGGGCATAGGCTGCACCGACTTGCCATTGCGGATCGAGGCGCAGACGCACGCCCAGGTCAGTGGCCCAGCCATCGACGTTACCGCTGGTCTTGGCTTGTGCCGGCGGAGTGCCGTCGGCGTTCAGCGGGTTGACCGTGTCGCGGTCGCCGTTCATGCCGGTGACGCTGCCCCAGTAATTGACAGTGTTGGTGTTGCGCCAGTTGTAGGCATCGCTGTCGGCGGTGAGGCCGATCCAGCTGATGTCGCCGTTCTCTTTCTTGTCCAGAGAATCGGCAGGAACACCTGGCTCTGGATAGTCGAGCTTGCCGTCATCGTGGGTGTGATGACCGCGAATGCCGACCCAGTTGCCCGGCGTCCACTGATACGCCGCATCGGCGTAGGCGTGCAGGCGATCCTTGTCTTTGGGCGCCAGCTCGGTGAGGTCGGTGCGGTATTCGCTGAAGCGTTCGGCGACACCGGCGTTGGCGCGCAACAGGGTGGTGTCGAAGGTCCAGTTCAGGGCTTCAATGTTGGTGTCGCGCCATTGGCCGTCGTCGTTGCGCAGGCGTTGACGACCGAGCTTGAGGATCTCGCCAGGGTACGGCGTCAAGCCGCTGTAGCCGACCCAGAACTCGCGCATCGCCAGGTAGTTTTTCTTGCTCTTGCGATCACCGTTGTCGGTGGCCTGGGTGCCGTCGCTGTCGGACTGCTGCAGGGTGTCGGTCTCGATGATGTCGGTGGACGTCACCGCCTGACCCATCGCGTATCCGCTCCACGCGCCGCTCTCGCCGTAGATCCAGGGACGCAGGTCGAGGCCGACGCCGTTGACGTCGCCGCCGCTCGCGGTACCCAGGTCGGTATCGTCTTCGGACTGGGCAGTGATTTTCACGTCCAGGCCGTAGTTCTGGTTTTCAGTCAGGGCCGCCAGGGTCGGGCACGACCACAAGAGGGCGAATGACAGGCCGATACCGGCCTTAACGAATGGATTCAGCTTCATAGGGATTCCTCGCCGTCTTCTTCTTGCAGGGCGTGCAGTTCCAGCGTGTTCTGGCTCAAGGCACCACGAACGGCCTGTTCTTGTTTCAACAGACGTTGGGCCTCGGCGAGCTGGGCAGGCGGCAGTTGCGCTTCGAGTGTTTGTGCAAGCTCGGTGGCTTGCGGGGTGTTCTGCGCCTTGGCCAATTGGCTGAAGACGTAAGCGTTAAGCGGGTCGGGCTTGGTGCCCTTGCCTTGGGAAAACAGTTGGGCAATGGCGAAGTCGGCGCTGTTCTGGCCGTTACGCGCAGCCTTGAGCAGGTGGTCCAGCGCTTTCTGCGAATAAACCTTGCCCAGGTAACCGCGACGGTAGATCTGGCCGAGGTAGTAATCGGCGGCCACTTCTCTGTCGACGGCTTTCTTGAAGTGTTCTTCGGCGACCTTCGCGTCGGCCGGGACCATTTTGCCTTCGTAGTAGAGCTTGCCCAGCAACAGTTCGGCACGCGGCTGGTCAGCGGCGCGGCCGTTGTCCAGGTACTTCATCATCGTGTCGACGTCGCCCAGTTCCGGGAAGTCGTAGAGCAATTGCGCGAGGCTGACCCAGGAAGCGGGGTAGCCCGGAGCGATGCTTTCGAGCAGCGTCTGAGCGGTTTTCTCGTCGGTCTTGCCGAGGGTCGCATCACCCAATACGCGAGCGACGCTGTCCACGCGTTGAGCAGTGACCGTGCCGCGAGCATGAGCGGCTTGCATCTGCTTGATCAGCTCGGCCTGTTGCTCAGGCTTGGCCTGTTTCTGATAAACCGTGGCCAGTTCGACGTAGCAGATGTCGGTGGTGTTCAACGCGGCCTTGCAGATGGTTTCCACTTCGTCCAGGTGCTGGTCGTAAGTGCCTTGGGTGCGATAAAGCAGCACTTGGGCCAGGCCCGCTTCCGGCTTGCCTTCGGCGCGCCATTGGCTGATCTGCTGCTGGGCGTTGACGTTCGGGAAACTGTGCGGGTATTGCAGGTACAGCATTGCCAGCGGGATCAGGGTGTTGCCTTCGCCAGCGGCCGAGGCTTTTTTCAACAAGCCTTCGGCTTCGTGCTGTTCGGCTTCGGTAGAACCCGGCTTGGCCACCAGCAGGCGACCCAGGCGAGCCTGAGCCCGCGGCGAGACGCTGGCCGCGGCGCGGTAAGTCGCCTCGGCCTGTTTGATTTGTGCCGGGTCACGGCTGTCGACCTGGATATCGGCCAGGCCAACCTGTGCTTCGCTGTAACCCAGGTCTGCCAGTTGCTGATAGTTCTGCGCCGCCAGCGCGGTGTCGCCGCGCTTGAGGGCTTCGTTGGCCAGACGCTGGTCGGGCAGGCCGGCGCAACCGGCCAGGCTTACGGCCAGGGCCAAAGCACACACCGTACCCATGTGGGAGCCAGCCTGCTGGCGATTCAAGTGACTCGGTCCATCAGACAGACCGCGGCGATCCCATCGCGAGCAGGCTCGCTCCCACAGGGACTGCGGTGCGTTCAAGATTTTTGAGATAGTCACGGGCATGTCCTCTGCTTAAAGACCGGAAGCCATGGCTTTGTCGATCAGCCAGTTCAGGTTCGGACCACGGGAGCTGTTCACTTCAACCGGGCGACCGGCGAATTTGCTGTCCAGCGGCTCGTCGGGCTGGATCAGCACGCGGATGTCGGAGGAAAGGTCGGCACTTTTCAGGCTGGTGCTGCTGACGATCTTGCCGGTGCGAGTGGTGTCTTCGCCGGCGATCTGGAAGCTGACGGTGCTGCCTGGACGCACATCGGCAAACTGGCGATAGGTGAAGCGTGCTTCAACGTTGGCTTCGCTGTTACGCGGCACCAGTTGGAAGATCACGTCGCCCTTGCTGGCGTACTGACCGTTGGCGACCAGTTGCTGGGCCACGGTGCAATCGCACGGCGACGTCAGGGTGCCGGTCATTTGCTTGCCGAACAGCTCTTCAACCTTGGCCGGTTGCAGTTGATTGTCGTCAAGATGGCCCTTGAGCACATCGAGCATGCTGGTGCTGAACGTCGCGAGCGGAGCACCTTTGGCGGCAACGCCGTCTGCCTTGATCAGGCTCTGCACGGTGCCGTCACGCGGCATGGTGATGTTCATGCCCGGCACGCTGACCAGACCGGCCTGTGCGTGGCTGACGAAGTACATGCCGTACACCGACTTGAAGATGAAACCGAACGCCGCCAGGCCGACGATGAAAATCGCCAGGCTGAACGTCACGGCGCGCAGGCGACCGAACGCGGTCATGCCGTGGCCGCCGTCCTTCATCTTGCGCGCCTTGGTGAAGTTGTCGCGCTGCAGGGTTGCCAGCACTTCACCCATGCTGACGATGTCGCCGGCCAGGTGCGAGGTGATCAGGTGGCGCAGGGTCGAGATGTCTTGCGGTTCCAGGTTCTGGAACTGGCAACCGGCACGACCGGTCTGGCGGTCGAAGGAGCGCACTTGCAGCTCCACGTCCATGGCCAGGCCGAGGTTATCGATGACGAATTGCAGGCGAGCCTTGTACACGTCGCCGATTTTCAGCGGCAGCTGACCGGCGTTGAAGGCCAGACCGCCAGCGGAAAGGTCGATCACTCGAGCTTCCATCGGGGTCCGATCGGGACCGAAGAAGCGCAGCTTGGCCGGAATTTTTACTCGGGCGTGTTGGCGCTGGGCTTCTGACTCATGCACTACGTTGGCGTTGACGGCGGTATTCATATGGGCGATTTCCTAGTTAATTCAGGCGAGTTCGGTCAGACCATCATCAGCAGCACGGCAACAAAAATGCTGCCGGCGGAGAAGGTCATGGTCCGAGACGACCAAGTGTTGAACCAACCTTGAAAGCTGGCGAGATCACGGGTCAGGGAAGTGGGCTGGCGACTCCAGGACTGTCGGTCGAGGCGGAAGAACACGTAGATCTTCACCATCGCGCCGACGATCTGGTTGTAATAGAGAATCGCCGGGTAGGCCGGGCCGATCCGGTGACCGGACAACGACAGCAGCACGGTCAGGATCAGGCGGGTAATGCCGATCCACAGCAGGTACACCAGAATGAACGCGGTGCCGTACTTGAAGCTGGCGATCAGCGCGACCGTCAAGCCCAGCAACGAGGTCCACATCGACACGCGCTGATCGAACAGCACCACCGAGGTGAACAGGCCGAGGCGTTTAACCCCCAGGCCCAGGGCGCGGGCGTTCTGGCGCAGGTTGTTGCCGTACCAGCGGAACATCAGTTTGCGACTGGCCTTGATGAAGCTTTTTTCCGGCGGATGCTCCACGGTGTGGATCGCGGCGTCCGGCACGTAGAACGTGTCGTAGCCCAGGCGCATCAGGCTGAACCAGCTCGACTTGTCGTCACCGGTCAGGAACTTGAAGCGGCCCAGGCGCCAGTGTTGCAGCGAGTCGCTTTCCACGTCGGCGATGAAGTCCGGGTTGGTGACCACGGTCGCGCGAAACACCGACATCCGGCCGGTCATGGTCAGTACGCGCTTGGACAAGGCCATCGAGCACATGTTGATGTGGCGCTGGGCGAATCGCAGTTTGTGCCATTCGCTCATGATGTAGCCGCCGCGCACTTCGCAGAACTCGTTGGTGGTCAGGCCGCCGACATTGCCGAACAGCTGGAACCAAGGCACGGTCTTGAGCACGGTGCCCTCGGCGAGCACGGTGTCGCCATCGATCACTGCAACCACTGCGCGGTCGTCCGGCAGGTGGCGGGAGATGGCGCGGAAACCGTAGGCCAGGCCATCACGCTTGCCGGTGCCGGGAATGCGCACGAAGTCGAGCTTGACCCGATCCGGCGGATTCATCTTCGTCCAAAGGCTTTTCACCAGCTTCTCATCGGACATTTCCACGATGGAGCACACCATGGTGGTCGGCAGGCCGCAGTCGATCGCTTCGCGAATGACGGAGGCGTAGACCTGTGCGGTGGTCAGCGCATCGATACGGAAACTGGTGACCATCAGAAACACATGGGACGGGTTTGCCGCGTCACCCAGCTTGCGCACTTTGCGCCGCAGGTGCGGGTAGACCACGTACAGGAACAGCATCCCGCGCACAAAGTGCGTGGCGCCCATCGAGTAGCGCCAGATGCCGATGAAACCGATGAGGAAGATAAAGTCCTTCGAATCGGAATCGAATGTGGACGCAGGCAACGCCATGGCGATGCCCATCAATAAACTTAGGTAAAACAGCCAACCGGCGGCCTGAAGTAGGCCGTGCTTTAGCCTGTGCATAATCTGCATCCGTCTCTATCTCGGGCGAGCCTGTGGGGTGGCCCGATGGGGTTAAGGCAGGCGAAAAAGCCGGGAGGGTTGCGGGCTTTGTGAGCACCGCAAACCCTCCCGATACCGCTTGTTACCAGCAGATGCCTTCGGTACGGCCACTGACGCTGGTGGCTTTAGACATGAAGCCGACCAGGTCGACGACTTGCTTGCCGTGCGGAGCGTTCTGCGCCAGGGCGCGGAATTTCTCGTCACGGTTGCCGAGGATGATCACGTCGGAGTTGGCGATCACGTCGTCGAAGTCAGCGTTGAGCAAGGACGAGACGTGAGGGATCTTCGACTCGATGTAATCCTTGTTCGCGCCGTGGACACGGGCGTATTCGACGTTGCTGTCGTAGATGCTCAGGTCGTAACCCTTGCCGATCAGCATTTCCGCCAGATCAACCAGCGGGCTTTCACGCAGGTCATCGGTGCCGGCCTTGAAGCTCAGGCCCAACAGGGCGACTTTGCGTTTGTCGTGGCTGGAAACGATGTCGAAGGCGTTCTGCACCTGCGATTCGTTACTGCGCATCAGCGAGTTCAGCAAAGGCGATTCCACGTCCAGTGCACCGGCGCGGTAGGTCAGGGCGCGCACGTCTTTGGGCAGGCAAGAGCCGCCGAACGCGAAGCCTGGGCGCATGTAGTACTGGGACAGGTTCAGTGTCTTGTCCTGGCAGACCACTTCCATCACTTCGCGACCGTCGACACCGCACGCCTTGGCGATGTTGCCGATCTCGTTGGCGAAGGTCACCTTGGTGGCGTGCCACACGTTACAGGTGTACTTGATCATTTCGGCAACGGCGATGTCCTTGCGGATGATCGGTGCGTCGAGCTCTTCGTACAGCGATTGCAGAACGTCGCCCGAGGCCTTGTCGAACTCGCCGATGACGGTCATTGGCGGCAGGTCGTAGTCGGCGATCGCGGTGCTTTCGCGCAGGAACTCAGGGTTCACTGCGACGCCGAAATCAACGCCGGCTTTCTTGCCGGAGCAGTCTTCGAGGATAGGGATGACAACGTTTGCGACCGTGCCCGGCAAAACGGTGCTGCGAACCACGATGGTGTGGCGGGTGGTCTTGTCACGCAGGACAAAACCGATCTCGCGGCACACGGCTTCGATGTAGTTCAGTTCCAGGTCGCCGTTCTTCTTGCTCGGCGTACCGACGCAGATCATCGACAGGTCGGTGTCACGAATCGCCTCGGCGAAGTTGGTCGTGCCGCGCAATTTGCCCGTCTCGATGCCCTTCTTCAGAAGTTCGCCCAGACCCGGTTCAACGATCGGCGATTTGCCGGCGTTGATCATATCGATTTTGTCTTTGGCAACATCGACGCCTACGACGTCATGGCCCCGTGCAGACAGGCAACCGGCACATACTGCGCCGACGTAACCCAAACCAAATATGCTGATGCGCATCGCAATTACCTCTGTGTTTTATCAAGCCATTACATGGCCGGAGTTAATGGTGTTCAGCGGTATAGTGCACTCGGAAGTGCGGCTTACAGGCGCCACAGTGCCGCGTGCAGGCATACAAAGTTCCGAGTGTCTAAATAAGTGCACTCAAGGGGTGCGCAACTAGGCCTTATTATTCTGATGTGCCCTGTTATGCAGCCGATCTTCTAATCAGAGGACCGTGAGCAAAGGTCTTGCGCGCTCAATGCCAGGCCAGAAGCCCGTAAATCAAGCGGTTGGGTGCTCAGATGAGCACGTTTATAGGGGCGCAGCCTTGGCCTTGAAGGGGATATTAATAAGCGTATCTCCTGTCCTTTATGTGTTGCCAAAATCAGAGGCCCAGTCTGCGGAAGTTAATGTGACAACTTCGCTACGTGGCGCTCTTCTCTGCGTAAGTTATCTCGTACATACATTGAGAAAATCGTTACCGGTGGTATGAGCTACGCATTTGGACATAGTTCCTGTCCGCCCATCGCGAATTCTGAAATTTCTTGAAATATTGAGAAAGATGGCACTGCTCTCAAACTGATAGCACTTACCGTTTGGCCCTTTATATATAGGCTTATTATCGACCCCGATAGTTTTGTGCCACTACCGAGAAAAATTTTCAGTGCCACTACTGAAAAAAATCATCAAAGTCGAGTGAAACTAAAGTTAGAAAATCGGGTGATGGATTTATGGCGCCAATAACTCGGCGAATAAGGCGGGGGATTGTTGGACGATCAGACGGCGGCGCACGACGCTTTTCTGCTGTCGTGCACCAACCGGGAGCTTACTCGGGCGCGTGATCGCGCAGGAATACCAGATGGTCCGGTTTAGACTGCTCGGCACTGTAGCGATAGCCTTGAACGTCAAATTTTTTGAGGTCTGCCGGGTCGTTGACGCGCTCTTCAATGACGAAACGGCTCATCATTCCCCGCGCTTTTTTCGCGTAGAAACTGATGATCTTGTATTGACCGTTCTTCAAGTCCTTGAAGTCGGTATTAATGATGCGTGCGTTCAAGGCACTGCGTTTGACCGCCGAGAAGTATTCGTTGGAGGCCAGGTTCAGCAATACGTCGTCGCCCTGATCGGCCAGGGCTTCGTTCAGCCATTCGCTGATCCGCGTGCCCCAGAACGCATACAGATCCTTGCCACGGGCATTTGCCAGTTTGGTGCCCATCTCCAGACGATACGGTTGCATCAGGTCCAGCGGGCGCAACAGACCGTACAGGCCTGAAAGCATGCGCAAGTGTTGTTGCGCGTAATCGAAATCGGCTTCGCTGAAGGTTTGCGCGTCGAGTCCGGTGTACACGTCGCCCTTGAAGGCGAGCAGCGCCTGCTTGGCGTTTTCCGGGGTGAACGCGGGCGTCCAGCTGCCGAAACGTGCGGCGTTGAGGCCGCCGATCTTGTCGGAGACGTGCATCAACTCGCTGATCTGCGCTGGCGTCAGGTCGCGCAACTGCATGATCAACTCTTGGGAATGGTCGAGGTACTGCGGCTGGGTAAAGCGCTGGGTCGCCGGCGGTGTTTCGTAGTCGAGGGTCTTGGCGGGGGAAATCACCATCAGCATGAAGTCGTCTCCTTTAATCGTGGGCGCGATTCTAGGGGGTTGGGCCGGTTGACTCCAGCTATCAAGTCCATAGGTGATGATCGGTGGCTTGATGTAAACCTTGTGGGAGCGGGCTTGCTCGCGAATGCGGTGTGTCAGTTACCGATGATGCCGACTGACACACCGCATTCGCGAGCAAGCCCGCTCCCACAGAGTTCGGTGCTGCTGCGGGAATGTGGGCTGGATCAGCTATAGTGCCGCGCGGGTTTTGTTATGGAGACATCCCTTTGCGTATCGTTTTTCTATTTTCGGCGTGGCTCTTGAGCTTCGGTGCCATGGCGGCGCCTGGCGACGTGGCGACGCTTGATCGCAGCACCTGGCCGGAACAGCTCAGCAGCCCGACGCTGTTCGACGTCGCATCACGCGCCGAAATCCTCATGTTCGCGCGGGTGTTGCTGGCCAGCGAATCGCTGGATGAACCGGCCCTGGCCCAACGCCTGGGCCTGCGGAAAATCAATCTGGAGGCCGTCAAAAACCTGCGCCAGCGCCTGTGGCAGCGCCTGCTCACCAACTATAACTTTGCCCAGCAGAGCTGCGATCAGGATGCTTCCTTCTGTTTTCTCGTCGAGGACATGGACACCCTGCGCCAGCAAGCGGCCAAGTTTCAGGTCAGCGACGACAGCTACTACATCAAGTGGTCGGAGCCGAGCCGGTTGTTCCACGCCCAGTATCTGGACGAGCAACTGCGCAAGGCGGCACTGTCCCCCCAGAGCAGCAGCGAAGTCGATCGTTTTGGCGACTATGAGCGCAACGGCGACGAGATGCATGACCGGCTGTTTTTGCTGACCTTCGACAGCGCCGCCAATGTCATGCCGGACAACACCGGCTGGGTCACGGAGTACCTGCGCAAGTCGAACATGAGCGGTACGTTCTTCGTGCTGGGCAAAGACATCCAGGCGCGTCTGGCCGAGCGCTCGGTGTCCAGTCTGCAAGCGACGTACTCAGCGCAGTGCATCGGTGTGCAAGGCTGGGAGTTTCGTTCCCACAGCCACTGGCAAGACTGGCAGGACTCGGTGCGCCGCAGCGTCGAGCTGGTCAAAAGCAAACTGCCGGAGAACTACGTGCCGCTGTTTCGTCCGCCCGATGGCCAGCGTCGTTCGGACGCCGAAGGCTTCTTCAAGGCTCAGGGTTTGCAGGTGGCGCTGTGGGACATCGATGCCCTGGACGGCGCCGGCAAACTCAAGGGTAACCCGAGTGCGCAACGCGTGTTGACGTTGATGCTGCTGTGGCGACACGGGGTGATTAACTTCAATGTGAAGCAGGATGCAGTGAAAACGGCGATGCCCTGGCTCATCACGCAAACGGCGCAAAGCGGGATCGGTTGGGAGGACTGTCAGGACGCGTTTCGCTGAAACCGTAAAAAGCCCGGAATCATTGGGTGTGAGGGCGCAGCGGGGTGATTTTTGTGCAGAATTCGATGCAGGCGGACTTCCGACTTTAACGGGGTGATGGCCATCCGCCTAGTGCTATTGGTCACTCTGAAAAATAAACTTCAAAAAAGCGTCAAAGTACTTTTTTCTGTCATGGGTTTTGGAGTATTACGAAGACAGACCGCCGAAACCTGCACCACAGGTGGCGTCTTCCAAGACCCAACTATGGATGCAGTTCACTTGAGTCCCCGCAGGTGAAATTCGGTAGTCACTTCGAGGCGCAGCACCGCCAAGGTATTGCGTCGAATGGCTCCCACAAAGGTGACCGAGTATGGATGATCACGGACGTAGTTCTTCCTCCAACCAGCCAATCCTTTATGTACTCGATACCAACGTATTGATTCACGATCCAAACGCCCTTCTTAACTTCGAAGAACACCACGTTGCCATCCCGATGACCGTGCTTGAGGAGCTGGATAAGCTCAAGAGCGGGCATCACAGCGTGGCTGCGGAATGCCGTCAGGCGATTCGCCTGATCGACAAGACGTTGGGCGACGCCAGCCCAGAAGACGTCGAGCTCGGTGTACCGATCCAGCGCGGCAAGAGCGGGCCCAAAGGTTTGCTGTCAATTCTGATGAGCAAGCGTGCCGAACCGAACATCATTCTTCCCGAACACCTGAACGACAACATCATCATCAACCAGTTGATTGACCTGCACGCGCGCGAGCCGAAACTGCCCGTGGTGCTGGTCACCAAAGACATCAACATGCGCCTCAAGGCCCGGGCGTGCGGGATCGCGGCCGAGGACTACAGCACCGACCAACTGGTTGACGACGTATCGCTGCTGCCCAATGGTTATCACAACATGGACGGCTCCTTCTGGGATCGCGTGAAGAATGTCGAAACCCGTCAGGATCACGGTCGCACCTGGCATCAGGTGCAGCTGATCGACAACCTGCCGGCTGTGCATATCAATGAGTTCATCATCGACGAACAGGGTTTTGTCGGCTGGATCAAGGAGATCGAAGAAGACCGCCTGCTGATTCTCGACCTGCATCAGGAACCCCTGTTGCACCAGGAAGCCTGGGGCCTGAAACCGCGTGACATCTATCAAAGCCTGGCGCTGTATGCCTTGCTCGATCCGGATATCCACCTGGTTAACCTGACCGGGGCCGCCGGCTCGGGTAAAACCATCCTGGCCCTGGCGGCGGCGATCGAGCAGACCATGGTCAGCAAACGCTACCGCCGGATCATCGCGACGCGCAGCGTGCAGGGCCTGGACCAGGAAATCGGTTTCCTGCCCGGCACCGAAGCGGAAAAAATGGAGCCTTGGCTGGGCGCCATCACCGACAACCTCGAAGCCTTGCACATGGATGACGAAAACACCCATGGCAGCGTCGATTACATCCTCAGCAAAGTGCCGTTGCAGTTCAAATCCCTCAACTACATTCGAGGCCGCAGCTTCCAGCAGAGCCTGATCCTGATCGATGAATGCCAGAACCTGACCCCGCACCAGATGAAAACCATCATCACCCGTGCCGGCGCCGGTTCCAAAGTGGTGTGCCTGGGCAACCTGGCGCAGATCGACACTCCTTACCTGTCCGCGACCAGCTCCGGGCTGACGTACTTGACCGAACGCTTCAAGGATTTCCCCAACGGCGTACACATCACCCTGCAAGGGGTGCCACGTTCGATTCTGGCCGAATACGCCGAATCGCATTTGTAACCACGTCACCAGTACCGGGCGGCCCCAAAGCCGCCCGGTTTTTTTATGCCCGACACAAAACCCCTGTGGGAGCGGGCTTGTGGTGATCGGATAATCTTGCGTGCGGAAAATTGACCCGCAGGTTTACAATCGACGCTCCTGATCAGGAGTAACCCCGTGCTGACTCATCTCGATTCCCAAGGTCGCGCCAACATGGTCGACGTCACCGAAAAAGCCGTGACGTTCCGTGAAGCGACCGCCCAAGCGCTGGTGCGCATGCAGCCCGAAACCCTGCAGATGATCGTCAGTGGCGGTCACCCTAAAGGTGACGTGTTCGCCGTGGCGCGCATTGCCGGCATTCAGGCGGCGAAGAAGACCAGCGATCTGATTCCCCTGTGCCATCCGCTGATGCTCACCGGCGTCAAGGTCGAGCTCAGTGCCGAAGGCGATGACACCGTGCGCATCGTCGCGCGTTGCAAGCTGTCCGGGCAGACTGGCGTCGAGATGGAAGCGTTGACGGCCGCCAGTGTCGCCGCGCTGACTATCTACGACATGTGCAAGGCCGTGGACCGTGGCATGACCATCGAAAGCGTGCGGCTGCTGGAAAAACTCGGCGGCAAGAGCGGCCATTTTCAGGCAGATCAACCATGAACCTCACCGTGAAGTTTTTTGCCCGCTACCGCGAAGCCCTCGGCGTTGACTCGGTCAAGGTTGAAGGTGATTTCGCCACCGTCGACGATGTGCGTGCGCTGCTGGCTCAACGTGACGGTGCCGACGTGTTGAGCGAGCAGAACCTGATGTGCGCGCGCAACGAGGACCTTTGCCAACTCGACGAGCCGGTGACTGACGGTGATGAAGTGGCGTTCTTTCCGACCGTGACCGGGGGCTGACATGGCGATTCGCGTGCAGTCCACGGCGTTCGATCCGGGTGCTGAAGTCAATGCCATGCACGCCGCCAATGTCGGTGTTGGCGCGGTGGTGAGTTTTGTCGGTTACGTGCGCGACTTCAATGACGGGCTCGATGTGGCCGGGATGTTTCTCGAGCACTATCCGGGCATGACCGAAAAGGCTCTCGGCAAAATCGCCCTCGAGGCTGAGCAGCGCTGGCCGCTGTTGAAGCTTGAAGTGCTGCACCGGATCGGCGCCCTGGAACCGGGCGAACCGATCGTCTTCGTCGGCGCTGCGAGCGCCCACCGCCAGGCGGCTTTCGACGCCTGCGCCTTTGTCATGGACTACCTGAAAACCCGTGCGCCGTTCTGGAAGAAAGAAAACACCACTGACGGGCCGCGTTGGGTCGAAGGGCGTGACAGCGATCATGCGGCGGCGGATCGCTGGAAGCAGTGATTTCTGCGGCGTCTACAAGTACGCCTTCGCGGGCAAGCCCGCTCCCACAGGTTTTGTGTCGTGAACAGATTATGTGAACAACGTAAAAACTGTGGGAGCGTGGCTTGCCCGCGAAGAGGCCATCAGCAGCACCAAAAATCCCAATGACCCACCGCCCGACCACTGGCCGGCACATCTTCATTTTGCCCGATTGACGACCTATACATTAAAGTCCAGTATGGAATTATAAGTACAAAAAAAGGCGTTCCCCTGTTCCAGCTTTGTCTTCTGTCTTGCCAAACCAACAACAACCCGCGAGAGAACGAACATGAAGAAATTCCCCCTCATCACCGGTCTGGCGCTCAGCCTGTTGGCGTGCAGCTCTCTGTTCGCCGCTGACAACACCCTGCGCATCGGCATCGAAGCCGCTTATCCACCGTTCGCCTCCAAGACCGAAAAAGGCGAGATCGTCGGTTTCGACTACGACATCGGCAATGCCCTGTGCGCGCAGATGAAGGTCAAGTGTGTGTGGGTCGAAGGCGAATTCGACGGTCTGATTCCTTCCCTGAAAGTGAAGAAAATCGACATGGCGCTGTCGTCCATGACCATCAACGAAGACCGCAAGAAGTCGGTCGACTTCACTCACAAGTACTACTTCACCTCATCACGCCTGGTGATGAAGGAAGGCGCGGTTGTGGACGACCAGTATGCCAGCCTCAAGGGCAAGACCGTCGGCGTGCAGCGTGCAACCACCACAGACCGTTACGCCACCGAGGTTTTTGAACCCAAGGGCATCAACGTCAAGCGCTACGGCAACAACGAAGAAATCTACATGGATCTGGCAGCCGGTCGCCTCGACGCCATTTTTGCCGACACCATTCCGCTGAGTGACTTCCTGGCGATGCCGCGTGGCAAGGGCTACGCGTTTGTCGGGCCGGAGTTGAAAGATCCGAAGTACGTGGGCGAGGGCGCCGGGATTGCGGTGCGCAAAGGCAACAGTGAGTTGGTTGCCAAGCTGAACACGGCCATTGATGGCATTCGCGCGAGTGGCGAGTACCAGAAGATTTCCGAGAAGTATTTCAAGTCTGACATCTACGGCGACTGATCAACCGCACCGCGAGCAGGCTCACTCCCGCATTGGAATGCGTTTCCCCTGTGGGAGCGGGCTTGCTCGCGAAGGGGCCCGATTAAACAACACACCTCTCAGGACTTAACCCTTCAATTCCTTCAAATGCTTGTAAACCGTCGCCCGCCCCATGTTCAGCACATTGGCCACGTAGTTCGAAGCACTCTTCCCCTTGAAGGCCCCCTCGGCGTGCAACGCCAGCACCAGCTCGCGTTTGTGGTCGCGCGTCAACACGTTCAGGCTCAGCTGACGTTCGCGCAGCCAGGCGTGCAGAAAGGTATTGATCCGCTCCTGCCAGTCATCACGAAACAGTGAATCCGGCTGCGGGATCAGCTTGCTCGGCGACAGGAACAGATCCAGCGCCGCTTTCGCGTTCTCAAACAGCGAAATATTCAGGTTGATGCACAGCACCGCCAGCGGATGACCTTCGCTGTCGCGCAAGACGCTGCTCAGGCTGCGAATCTTCTGGCCATCCCAATTCAGCTTTTCGTACGGCCCGATGTTCCGTTCGCTGACATCGTCGCTGAGCATGTCCTCCAGCGCCGAGTCGTCACCGATCTCCCGCTTGGAAAGGTTGTTGGCGATGTAATCGACCTTCTGCGTGCGCAGGTCATGCAGCACCACTTCGGCGTGGGGGAAGAACAGCGTTGCGATGGCGTCGGCGATCGCACGGTAGTTGTCCAGAGAGGTGTTATCCACAGCCGGGTCTTTTTCAGGTGCGTTCATACAGTGGAACTCCAGGCAGCGTCAGCGCCCTGCAAAAAGGGCGCTGGAAGTTTGCCGCAATCGTGTCGACACGTCACCTGAGGGCGACAATCAGCCCAGGCGAGCAGGGGAGAGCATCTCGGCGTCCAGGCCGAAACGGCTGAGCTGATCCGGCAAGGCTTCACCGCGTACCAGCGCAGCGCTGGCCTGGCCCATGGCGGGTGAAGTCTGGATGCCGTAACCGCCCTGTGCCGCGACCCAAAACAGCCCCGGCACTTGCTGATCGAAGCCACTGATCAAATCGCCATCGCTGACGAAGCTGCGCAGGCCGGCCCAGGTGCGGGTCGGGCGGCGGATGGTCAGGGTGGTGGCTTCTTCTATCTGGTAGATGCCCATGGCGATGTCCAGCTCTTCAGGCTGCACGTCGTGTGGTTCCACCGGGTCGGCATTGGCCGGCGAGCCGAGGAACATCCCGGCATCGGGTTTCATGTAGAACGATTCGTCGAGGCTGACCAGCATCGGCCAATGGTGGATGTCCACGCCCTCGGGGCCGGCGAAAATGAACGCCGCACGCCGCTTGGGTTGCAGGCCCAGCGGCTTGGCGCCGGCCAGCTCGCCGATCTTGTCGGCCCATGCGCCTGCCGCGTTGATGATGACCGGTGCGCTGAAGGTCTGACCGCTGGTTTGGACCTGCCACAGGCCTTCGGTGTCACGGTTAAGGCCCAGTACTTCGCAGTCGGTATGCACTTCGCTTTTATTGCGTCGGATGCCGCGCAGGTAACCCTGGTGCAGGGCATCGGTGTCGATGTCGCTGGCGGTCGGATCGTAGATCGCGCCGTGGACTTTTTCCCGGCGCAGGATTGGCAGGCGTGCGCAGGCTTCGTCGGCGCTCAGCAGTTGCATCTCCGACACCGTGGCCTTGGCGCTCATGTATTGATTGTTCAGCTCGGCCGGGTCGCCGGTGAAGTCCACGGTCATCTCGCCGCGCGGGGTCAGCAGCGGGTGTTCGCAGAAACCGCCGGGCGGCGTGTCGAAGAAGTCGCGGCTGGCTTGGGTCAGTGCGCGCACCTGCGGTGTGCCGTAAGCGGCGGTGTACAGCGCGGCGGAGCGTCCGGTGGAGTGATAAGCCGGATGGGACTCGCGTTCGAGCACAATCACCCGGGCGTGCTGCGACAGCCAGAAACCGGTGGAAGCGCCGGCAATTCCGCCGCCGATAATGATGAAATCTGCCTGGCTCATGAACGTCTCCTGTCGAGCGCAAATACCGAAATTGTAGAGATTCATTGTGGGAGCGGGCTTGCTCGCGAAAGCGGTGTGTCAGTCCACTCATTGGTGAATGTCAGACCGCATTCGCGAGCAAGCCCGCTCCCACAGGATTTAGGTGTCAGGGCTGCAAGCGGTAGATGGCATTGGCCAGCGCGATGTCTTCCAGGCCCAGGCCGATGGAGCGGAAGAACACATGGCGGTCATAGCCGGGGCGTTGGACTTTTTCGCTGAGCAGATCGGGCAGGTCGCCAACGATGGCGTTCTTGTCCCAGCCATGTTGTTCCCCCGCAATCAGCATTTCACCCGCCGAGCCCGGCGTGGTCTGACGATAGTCGCAGAACACCTGCATGTCGTTGAGGCTCTGCGGTGGCACTTCGTGGGCGCGAGGGGCGTTGGTGCTGATCGAGGTGATCAGCGCCGGTTTGCTCAAGCTGGAGGGATCGATCACCGGGCCGGCGGACGAGGTGCAAAGCATGATCACGTCAGCGTCCCGGATCGCCGCTTCGCGACTGTCGGCGATGGTCAGGCGCGAATCGAGGCTTTTGAGCTGTGCCAGCGTTTCAGGATTCTTATCGCTCAGGCTCGGCGAGTAGAGGCTGATGCTCTGCCAGTCACGAAGACCTTTCACGTAATGCAGGTGTGCCTGTGCCACCTTGCCGCTGCCGATGATCGCCAGGCGTTGCGCCTGTAACGGGGCGAGGGCATCGACGGCGACGGCAGTGGTCGCGGCCGTGCGAGCGGTAGTCAGTTCGCCGGCATCGCAAAGCAGCAACGGCTGGCCGGTTTGCATCGACATCAACAACGTCCAGGCGGTCACCAGTGGACCTTGCTCGCGCACGATGTAAGGCGATGTCTTGACCCCGTACACGCAGTCTTCAGCCAGCACGCCCAGGTAGTTGATGAAATCGCCAGCGCCCTGGGGGAATTCCACCAGCTGTTGGGCCGGTTGCACCGCTTGCCCGGCGGCCAGGTCGCGGAACAGCTTGCGCAGGATCTGTGGCACGTCGATCTGCGCCAGCAGCTCGCGGGCCTGGGGTTGGGTGATCACGTAAGGCGTACTGGACATGGTCGGCTCCGAGCGCTGCAATTAAACTAATTTGTCCATTATGGACTTTTAGTTGTATCGAGCAATATCGGGAGGAAAAAAAAGCGCAGTCCGTTTCCGGCTGCGCCTCTTTCAGCAAGGGCCCGGGTTACGGGCGCTTGCGCTCAACCGCCCGCAGTAGATGCGTCGGCGGCGTTTCACAGCTGATTTTCCGACCCAGCAACGCCTCGATAGACGGTAGCTGGTAGGAGTCGTCTTCACCGGCAAAACTGATGGACACGCCATCGGCGCCAGCACGACCGGTACGACCGATGCGGTGCACGTAATCGTCCGGGACTTCCGGCAGGGTGAAGTTGATCACGTGGCTGATGCCGTCGATGTGGATGCCGCGACCGGCCACGTCGGTGGCGACCAGCACGCGAATTTTGCCTTCGCGGAAACCTTCCAGGGTCTTGATGCGCTTGTGCTGCGGCACGTCGCCGGACAGTTGCGCGGCGTTGACGCCGTCACGCACCAGGCGTTCTTCGATGCGCCGCACTTCATCCTTGCGGTTGGCAAACACCATCACCCGCTCCCAACCGTTGTCGTTGACCAGGTTGTAGAGCAGTTTGTATTTATCGGCACCGGCAACGGCGTAGATGTGTTGCTCGACGTTTTCGCTGGCCACGTTCTGTGATTCGATCTCGACGATCGACGGGTCGGTGGTCCATTGCTTGGCCAGGTTCATCACGTCTTCGGTGAAGGTCGCGGAGAACAGCAGCGTCTGACGCTCGTTCTTCGGTGGCGTCTGGCGAATGATCTGACGCACTTGCGGGATGAAACCCATGTCGAGCATTCGGTCGGCTTCGTCCAGCACCATGACTTCGACCATGTCCAGATGCACGTCGCCGCGCTGGTTGAAGTCGAGCAGGCGACCCGGAGTGGCCACGAGAATGTCGCAGTGACGGGCTTCGAGGTGCTTGAGCTGCTTGTCGAAATCCATGCCGCCGACAAACGTCATGACGTTGAGGCCGGTGTACTTGGTCAGGTCGGCGGCGTCCTTGGCGATCTGTACCACCAGTTCGCGGGTCGGCGCGATGATCAGTGCCCGCGGTTCACCCATGTAGCGTTCCTTGGGTGGCGGGGTTTCCAGCAGCTGGGTGATGATCGAGATCAGGAACGCAGCGGTTTTGCCGGTGCCGGTCTGGGCGCGACCGATGGCGTCTTTGCCGGCGAGGGTGAAGCCCAGCACTTGCGCCTGGATCGGCGTGCAATACGGGAAGCCCAGGTCCTGGATGGCGTGCATCAGTTCCGGAGCGAGTTTGAAATCGTGGAAGCGGGTTTTGCCTTCCTGGGGTTCGACGGCGAAGTCTTCGAGTTTCCAGGGGATGACTGGCGCTTTGGGTTTTGGTTCGCGGCGCGGTTTTGCCGGTTTCGGCGTTTCACTGCGCGGTGGTTCGGCGGCAGAAATATCGACAGGTTGGGCGGCCGGTGTGGTCACTGGCTCGTGTTTCGGTGCCGCTACGGTTGCGGTCCGGCCAGGCTGATTACCGTCGGTGCGGTGGCTGGGGATGTGAGACGGAGCGCTGGCAACTGGCGCGAGCTGCTCAGTCTCGCTTTTACCGAACATTTTCTTGAGTGCTTTGAGCACGGTCATCTCATCAATTGGTTAAGGAATATACGCCGGCCAGTGTAATGCAAGAATCGGGCGCGGCGTAGTGGGATGGATCAATGGGTAGCTTTTAGCGCAAACGCTCGGCCAGCCAGACGCCGATGTCGCGAATTTCTTCGGGTAACACTTCGTGGCCCATTGGGTATTCCTGCCATGTCACGGTGACACCATGCTGCTTCAAAAACTCGTAAGCGGTGCGACCCATGGCGTTTTGAACCACGTCATCGTACTGGCCGTGCAAAGACAGTACGGGAATGCGCTGCTGGCTGGCGGAAAGCTCCAGTTCATTGCTGAAGGTCGGTGCATAAGTGGAGAGGGCAAGTACGCCACCTAACGGCCCCTGCCATTTCAGGAAAGCGGTGTGCAAGACGACAGCGCCGCCTTGGGAAAAACCTGCCAGAAAAATCCGCGAGGCGTCTATTCCGCTGGCGCGCTGCTCTTCGATCAAATCGAAGACTCTCTGCGCCGACGCTTCCAGCTGCTCACGGCTGATCGCGCGCGCCGGGCTCATGGCCAATATGTCGTACCAGCTCGGCATCTCGTAGCCGCCGTTGATGGTCACGGCGCGGGTCGGTGCCTGCGGGAGAACGAAGCGGGTGGTCAGCAGGCTTTCCTGCAGGGCTTCGGCCACTGGCAGGAAGTCGTAGCGGTCGGCGCCCAGGCCGTGCAGCCATATCACGCAGGCGTCTGCGGGCTTTACGGGTTGAAGAATCAAGGGCTCGGTCATGGCTGCTCCAATGTTGTGCGTGCGCTCTCAATGAGTGCGAGAGATGAGTGCGCGTCTGGTTGATCCGTTAAGAAGATGTCGCAAGGCTACAAGTTTTGCTATTGACCTGTCGCCGAACGGCTTCGGCGAGCGGTCTGGTACGGGCTTTGCTATGGGAAAGCCTGTACTGAAAATCCCACGCCTGTCGGTAACACTATCAGGCCATGGTGGTAGGTGGGATAGCAAAAGAATCCGGTGATGGATGTTCGCCAGTGGCCGCTACGGGCTTCGCGAACGTGAAAGGGCTACCGCCCGTTCGGCCGATTGGTGAGAAGTGAGTAATCCATGATGTGGGTTTTCTCCTACTAGACTCATAGCGCAGGTCCTACGTCGGTTGACCCCAAAAAAAGCCAACACGGGTCGACTACGCCTCATAAGGGTGCGACAGGACTCAAGCTCCGACACAAGAAGAGCAAAACTGGAGGTTTGAATGAAGATGTTGAAATCCACCCTGGCTATCGTGACTGCAGCCGCAGTACTCGGTGTCAGCGGGTTCGCTCAGGCGGGTGCAACCCTGGATGCAGTGCAGAAGAAAGGTTTCGTACAGTGCGGTGTAAGTGACGGTCTGCCGGGCTTCTCGGTTCCGGACTCCACCGGCAAGATCGTGGGTATCGATGCTGACTACTGCCGCGCTGTGGCTGCTGCCGTATTCGGCGACGCGACCAAAGTCAAATTCAGCCAGCTGAACGCCAAAGAGCGCTTCACCGCGCTGCAGTCTGGCGAAATTGACATTCTGTCGCGCAACACCACCATGACCAGCTCCCGTGACGCGGGCATGGGCCTGAAGTTCCCGGGCTTCATCACCTACTACGACGGCATTGGCTTCCTGGTAAATAGCAAGCTGGGCGTCAAGAGTGCCAAAGAGCTCGACGGTGCGACCATCTGCATCCAGGCCGGTACCACCACTGAGCTGAACGTTTCCGACTACTTCCGCGGCAACGGTCTGAAATACACCCCGATCACCTTCGACACCTCCGATGAAAGCGCCAAGTCGCTGGAATCCGGTCGTTGCGACGTACTGACCTCCGACAAGTCCCAACTGTTCGCTCAGCGCAGCAAGCTGGCTTCGCCGAAGGACTACGTGGTTCTGCCGGAAACCATTTCCAAGGAACCGCTGGGCCCGGTCGTGCGTAACGGCGACGACGAGTGGCTGGCCATTGTTCGCTGGGTAGGCTACGCCATGCTCAACGCTGAAGAGGCTGGTGTCACTTCGAAGAACGTCGAAGCCGAAGCCAAGGCCACCAAGAATCCGGACGTCGCACGTCTGCTGGGTACCGACGGCGAATACGGCAAAGACTTGAAAGTGAAGAAGGACTGGGTCGTCCAGATCGTCAAGCAAGTGGGTAACTATGGCGAAGTGTTCGAGAAAAACCTCGGCAAAGGCACTCCGCTGGAAATCGACCGCGGGCTGAACGCCTTGTGGAACGCTGGCGGCATTCAATACGCACCACCAGTGCGCTGATGGTTCTATCACCCGGTGGGCCAACCACCGGGTGATGTTCTGTTCCATTACATCCGGGGCACTTCATGCAAAATTCAATCGGCGCACCAAAGCAGAGGCTCAGCCTCAGCGATCCCAAAGTGCGTGCGTGGCTATTTCAGATCATCACCATTGTGGCGGTGGTCTCCATGGGCTGGTATCTGTTCGATAACACCCAGACCAACTTGCAACACCGGGGCATTACTTCCGGCTTCAGCTTTCTGGAGCGCAGTGCCGGTTTCGGCATCGCTCAAACCCTGATCGACTACACCGAATCGGACAGCTATGCCCGAGTGTTTGTCATCGGCCTGCTCAATACGCTGCTGGTGACCTTCATCGGGGTCATCCTGGCGACGCTCCTCGGTTTCATCGTCGGCGTTTCACGCCTGTCGAAGAACTGGATCATTGCCAAGCTGGCGACTGTTTATGTGGAAGTCTTCCGCAACATTCCGCCGCTGCTGCAAATCCTGTTCTGGTACTTCGCGGTGTTCCTGACCATGCCAGGGCCACGCAACAGCCATAACTTCGGCGACACCTTCTTCGTTAGCAGCCGCGGCCTGAACATGCCGGCCGCGTTGACCGCGGATGGTTTCTGGCCCTTCGTGGTCAGCATCGTCGTGGCCATTGTCGCCATCGTGCTGATGAGCCGCTGGGCGAACAAGCGCTTCGAAGCGACTGGCGTACCTTTCCATAAATTCTGGGTTGGCCTGGCGCTGTTCCTGGTGATCCCGGCACTGTGCGCACTGATCTTCGGCACGCCGGTGCACTGGGAAATGCCCAAGCTGCAAGGCTTCAACTTCGTTGGTGGCTGGGTGCTGATCCCGGAACTGCTGGCACTGACCCTGGCCCTGACCGTGTACACCGCGGCGTTCATCGCCGAGATCGTGCGTTCGGGCATCAAGTCGGTCAGCCACGGCCAGACCGAAGCGGCGCACTCGTTGGGCCTGCGCAACGGTCCGACCCTGCGCAAGGTGATCATCCCGCAAGCCCTGCGCGTGATCATTCCGCCGCTGACCAGCCAATACCTGAACCTGGCGAAGAACTCCTCGCTGGCGGCCGGTATCGGTTATCCGGAAATGGTGTCGTTGTTTGCCGGTACGGTGCTGAACCAGACCGGGCAGGCGATCGAGGTGATTGCCATCACCATGAGCGTGTACCTGGCGATCAGTATCAGCATCTCCCTGCTGATGAACTGGTACAACAAGCGCATTGCGCTGATCGAGCGGTAAGGAAAAGCGCATGAGTACTCATACTTTCAAACCCGACATGCCTCCACCGAGCAGCAGCATCGGTGTGGTGGCGTGGATGCGCGCGAACATGTTCTCCAGCTGGCTCAACACCCTGCTGACCCTGTTCGCGTTCTATCTGATTTACCTGGTGGTCCCGCCAATCCTGCAGTGGGCGATCCTGGACGCCAACTGGGTCGGCACCTCCCAGGCCGACTGCACCAAGGAGGGCGCCTGCTGGGTGTTCATCCAGCAGCGTTTCGGCCAGTTCATGTACGGCTACTACCCGCCGGAACTGCGCTGGCGCGTGGACCTGACCGTGTGGCTGGCGGTCATCGGCGTGGCACCGTTGTTCATCTCGCGCTTCCCGCGTAAAGCGGTGTACGGGCTGAGCTTCCTGGTGTTGTACCCGATCATTTCCTGGTGCCTGTTGCATGGCGGCGTTTTCGGCCTGACCCAGGTGGCGACCAGCCAATGGGGCGGCCTGATGCTGACCCTGGTGATCGCCACCGTCGGTATTGCCGGTGCGTTGCCGCTGGGGATCGTGCTGGCGCTGGGCCGTCGTTCGAACATGCCGGCGATTCGCGTGGTCTGCGTGACCTTCATCGAATTCTGGCGCGGCGTGCCGTTGATCACGGTGCTGTTCATGTCCTCGGTAATGCTGCCGTTGTTCCTGCCTGAAGGCATGAACTTCGACAAACTGCTGCGGGCGCTGATCGGCGTGATCCTGTTCCAGTCGGCCTACGTGGCCGAAGTGGTGCGTGGCGGTCTGCAAGCGATTCCCAAAGGTCAGTACGAAGCGGCCGCAGCGATGGGCCTCGGTTACTGGCGCAGCATGGGCCTGGTGATTCTGCCGCAAGCCCTGAAGCTGGTGATCCCGGGCATCGTCAACACCTTCATTGCGCTGTTCAAGGACACCAGCCTGGTGATCATCATCGGCCTGTTCGACCTGCTCAACAGCGTCAAGCAAGCCGCCGCCGACCCGAAATGGTTGGGCATGGCCACCGAAGGCTATGTGTTCGCGGCCCTGGTGTTCTGGATTTTCTGTTTCGGTATGTCGCGCTATTCCATGCATCTGGAACGCAAGCTCGACACTGGCCACAAGCGTTAGGAGTTCTGTAATGAGCGAAGCAATCAAAAAGCCTGTGAGCCCTGAAGGCATTATTCAGATGCAGGGCGTGAACAAGTGGTACGGCCAGTTCCACGTACTGAAAGACATCAACCTGAACGTCAAGCAGGGCGAGCGAATCGTCCTGTGCGGCCCGTCAGGTTCCGGCAAGTCGACGACCATTCGTTGCCTCAACCGTCTGGAAGAACACCAGCAGGGTCGCATCGTGGTCGATGGCGTGGAATTGACCAACGACCTCAAGCAGATCGAATCGGTCCGTCGTGAAGTCGGCATGGTGTTCCAGCACTTCAACCTGTTCCCGCACCTGACCATCCTGCAGAACTGCACGCTGGCGCCGATGTGGGTGCGCAAGATGCCCAAGCGCCAGGCCGAAGAAATCGCCATGCATTACCTGGAACGCGTACGCATTCCGGAGCAGGCGCATAAATTCCCGGGGCAACTGTCCGGCGGCCAGCAACAGCGTGTGGCGATTGCCCGCGCCCTGTGCATGAAGCCGAAAATCATGCTGTTCGACGAACCGACTTCGGCACTCGACCCGGAGATGGTGAAAGAGGTTCTGGACACCATGATCGGCCTGGCCGAAGACGGCATGACCATGCTCTGCGTGACCCACGAAATGGGCTTCGCCCGCACCGTGGCCAACCGCGTGATCTTCATGGACAAAGGCGAAATCGTCGAACAGGCTGCGCCGAACGACTTCTTCGATAACCCGCAGAATGAGCGGACGAAGATGTTCTTGAGCCAGATCCTGCATTGATTGGTACTTGGCAGTGAAATAAACCCGGACAGTGTTCCGGGTTTATTTTTGCCTGGAGTTCAGGGTCTCAGGACAGGTCCTGTTTCAGAATTCGGTCCGATTCAGCTCGATGTGTCCTTGCGCTCAAGCGCCAGACGTACCGCTCGAAGTGCATTGAGGCGCCCGTATCCATAGTAATGACTATGACCTGCCTGATCATATTGACCGAGCGGGCCATCGTCGACATGGCCGATCTTGTCGCAACAATCAGCGAGGATTTGTCGGACAGCTTCGCGATCAAGTGCTTGATTGACTCCCAATATCAGCGCTGCCAAGCCTGCTGCACCTGGACAGGCACTGGAGGTTCCACTGAACGATTCGGTGTAGGCCGCATTGTCTGGATCTGCAAATTTCCCGCTCAGGTCCGTGGTGCGAATGCCTCGGGTTTGCGGGATCGAGGTCGCGGGTTTGAATTTTGGATCCGGGTGCGGCTGGTCTCCGCTCGGAAAGGTGCACCAGAGCGCTTTGCCGTAATCGCTGTAGGCGCTGCGTCGGCTCTGGTCATTGCAGGCACCGACGGCAATGACCATGGGATGGCTGGAATACCCATCGTTATCCACGCATTCATTCCCGTTGCCGGCACCAAAAAAAATGACGCAGCCTTTTCCGTTGCGACCCTTGGTCGCTGCATACTCAATGGCCAGTCGCGTGCTTGCAGCCAGTGGAAACACTTGGGTGTGCCGGGGGTCGGTGGGGTCGGCCCAATGACCTTCTGCAGGACCCCAGCTACAGGAAATGATATCGGCGCCCTTATCGGCGGCCCAGAAAAATGCGTCGGCTTCTGCCCGTGCGCCCAAAGGTTTGGTGAGCTTCAGCGGCATAAGGCTGGCCCGAGGGGCAACGCCGCTGGCGCCGGTGTCGCCATTGGCGCAGGCGACACCGGCGGCGGCTGTGCCGTGACGTTCATGGGCGTTTTTCGGCCGTGGGCCTTGCTTGGCATTACGGTGATCAAAGTTTTGCGCCCCGACGACTTTGCCGCATCCGGCAAATTCGGGATGGTCGATATCAAAGGCGTCGTCAATGACCGCGATGACAATACCTTCACCCTGAGTCAGGTCATGGGCCGCTTCAACGTTGGCGCTGGCATCGATGTGCGCCTGATAGGTCACGGTGGTCTTTTTCAGGTGCCACTGATTGTCGTGGATCGCCCGGCGTTTTCCCTGGCGCAATATTTCCGGATGACAGTAATCGATGTCTTCGCGCTGGAGCAGCTCAAGTGCGAATGAGCACACCTTGGTCCCGCAGCAATGGCTGTGATGAACGAAAAAGGCATTGGTCGCGTAGGGGACCTGCTGTTTGATGGTCAGCCCCAGCTCATCGAGTATCACGAGACACTGAGTCGAGGTGAGTTGATCAATAAATTTCAAAAAGATGTTTTCGGTGTAGAGAACAGGCTCCTGAGTGTGAGGATCGACCAGCACACTGCCGGCAAAGCGCAACTCCGGCAATTCACGCAACAACGCTTTGCGTCTGGATAAATCCGTATTTTTAGGCAGTTCGAAAACCTGCACGTCGGCGTCCTCGATGTGGTGCAGCAGATGACCGCCCGCCAGTGCGTGACAGGCTTTTTCGCATCCCATTATTGCGCCGATATCCTTTCCCCCCCCGGCCGCGCACGGCGAGCAGTTGCTGACTTTTTGTCAGAAAAAAAGAAGGGCTGCCCTTCTTGCCGAAGTTGACTTCTTCCATGCGGTTTCCATTCCCTCTAGTGCAACGTGCCGAGCGAAACGCCCGCTCATCAATAAACGAAATTCTGACGACAGGTTGCTGCAGTGGCTGTCAGCTCATTTCGTTGAAGGCGTAGGAAATTGCTCCGCGAATGAAGAGCTTTTTCGCTTCTTCCTGTGGAAATGCTTGCACGCTGTGTCGAGGCTCCACCTGATCCGCCGTTACTTGTGGGGGCGCACGATGTTGACTAACATGTCAGAAAATTCATCCTATGATTGGATGAAAGGGCGAATCCTATGGCAGAAATTTCTCTACTCGTTAAGCGATCCCTGGTCGATCAGGCCCTGGATCAACTGCGTCAACGCATCAACGACGGCGCCTGGCAGGTCGGCCAGCGCCTTCCTACTGAGCCAGAGCTGTCCGCCGAACTGGGCATCAGCCGCAACACCGTGCGTGAGGCCATGCGCGTACTGGCGTTTTCTGGGTTGATCGAAATTCGTCAGGGTGACGGCAGTTACTTGCGGGCGGTGATCGATCCGCTGGATACGATGAAGGCGTTATCGCGCTGCTCCCATGAACAGGCCCGCGAAACCCGGCACATCCTTGAAGTCGAAGCCATCGGCCTCGCTGCCTTGCGCAGAACTGATGAGGACCTTGTGGCCTTGCGCGAAGCATTGGGCGTCAGCGGCAGCCACTATCACGGTGATCTCGACAGCTACATCGCCTGCGATCTGGTGTTCCACCGTCGCCTGGTGGACGCCGCGCACAACCCGACTCTAAGCGAGCTGTACCGCTATTTCTCCAGCATCATCGGCGCGCAGTTGCGCCAGACACTGAACATCACTCCTCGACGCCAAGAGGTGTTCGACCTTCATATCGAACTGCTTGATGCGGTCGAACAACGCGACCCGGAACGGGCCAAAGCCCTGTCGAGGCAGTTGATCAATGAACCTTGAAACCGAGAATTCCATGTCTAGCCGCACCAGCAACATCCCTCAGCCCAAGCGCACAGCGGAGCTCGAAGAGCTGCTGATCGACTGCGAGGCCGATGACGAAGAGGTCCAGCAGCATCATCCGATCCTGCGTCGTCCGTGGCTGTTGCTGCTGGGTTTGATCCTGGTGGCGCTAAACCTGCGCCCGGCGCTCTCGAGCATGGCGCCGATGCTCAGCGAGATCTCGAAGACCCTCGGTCTATCGGCGGCCCAGGCCGGTTTGCTGACGACGTTGCCCGTGCTGTGTCTTGGCTTGTTTGCTCCGCTGGCACCCTTGCTCGCGCGACGTTTCGGCGCCGAGCGTGTGGTGTTGGGGATTCTGTTGATGCTGGCCGGCGGGATCATCCTGCGCAGTTCGTTCGGTGAAATCGGCCTGTTTGCCGGCAGCGTCCTGGCCGGCGCGAGCATCGGTGTGATCGGCGTTTTGTTGCCGGGCATCGTCAAGCGCGACTTCCCGAAACAGGCCGGGACCATGACCGGCGTGTACACCATGGCACTGTGTCTGGGCGCGGCGATGGCGGCCGGCGCGACGGTGCCATTGAGCGAGCATTTCGACAAAAGCTGGGCCTTGGGCCTCGGTTTCTGGGTGGTGCCGGCATTGGTGGCCGCGATTTTCTGGTTGCCGCAAGTCGGTCAGAAGCACGGCGCGCACAACGTCGCTTATCGGGTTCGCGGCCTGTTACGTGATCCGTTGGCCTGGCAAGTGACGCTCTACATGGGGCTGCAATCATCCCTGGCCTACATTGTGTTCGGCTGGTTGCCGTCGATCCTGATCGGTCGCGGCCTGACGCCGACCCAGGCTGGCCTTGTGCTCTCTGGTTCGGTGATCGTCCAGTTGGCCAGTTCACTGGCGGCGCCGTGGCTGGCAACCCGGGGCAAGGATCAGCGGCTGGCGATTGTCATCGTCATGCTGCTGACTCTCGGCGGTCTTTTTGGCTGTCTCTACGCGCCGATCGAAGGCCTGTGGGGCTGGGCGATCCTGCTCGGTCTGGGGCAGGGCGGTACGTTCAGCCTGGCGTTGACCCTGATCGTGCTGCGCTCGCGCGATTCCCATGTCGCCGCCAACCTGTCGAGCATGGCCCAGGGTTTCGGTTATACCCTTGCGTCGATGGGGCCGTTCGCGGTCGGTATCGTGCATGACTGGACAGGTGGCTGGACGGCGCTGGGGTGGATCTTCGGCGTGATCGGCCTCGGCGCCATCATCGCCGGCCTCGGTGCTGGACGGTCGTTGTACGTTCAGGTCGAAAGCGAAAAAGTCTGAGCCTTCACACTGTCGGTATTCGGGCCACGAATGCCGATAGTGTTCCGCGCATTTGTTGACTATCGTGCAGGCAATCCTTCAAACGTTCGGAGCCTGCCCATGAGTGATGCCAACCGCGCATTGATCACCCAGTTCTACCAAGCCTTTCAGCGGCTGGATGCCGAGGCCATGAGCGCCTGCTATACCGACGATGTGCTGTTCAGCGATCCTGCATTTGGCGAACTGCGCGGCCGCGATGCCGGCGACATGTGGCGCATGCTCACGACTCGGGCGAAGGATTTCTCCCTGACGTTCGATAACGTTCGAGCCGAAGAACGCACGGGCGGCGCGCATTGGGTCGCGACGTACCTGTTCAGCCAGACCGGCAACACGGTGGTCAACGATATTCAGGCGCAGTTCGTGTTTCGTGACGGCAAGATTTGCGAGCACCATGACAGCTTCGATATGTGGGCCTGGTCGCGGCAGGCGCTGGGTTTCAAAGGGCTGCTGCTCGGCTGGTCGCCAGCAGTGAGAAATGCCGTTCGCGCTCAAGCCTTGAAGGGGCTGAAGGCATTCCAGGCCAGTCGCTGATAAGATCGCGGCTTGTTTCCTTTCAAGCCTTGATCGTCACGTGAACACCCCGAGCGAATCTCCCGTCATTGCCGCCGAACCGGCACCGGTCAACAAGCCCTGGTTCGTCTACCTCGTTCGCGCGGCCAATGGTTCGCTCTACTGCGGGATCAGCGACGATCCCGTGCGCCGCTTCGCCACTCACCAGAGTGGCAAGGGCGCGCGCTTCTTTCTCTCCAGTCCGGCCGTGGCGTTGGTCTACACGGAAGTTTGTCGCGACAAGGGCGAAGCACTGCGCCAAGAACGCTTGATCAAAAAACTCAAGAAAAGCGCCAAGGAATGCCTGGTCGCAAGCGCTGCCGCAGGCTTATCAACCTGACTGATAAGTGCCCATCAGGCAGATCTGTAGGCTGCCCACGAATTGCGCGCTAAGCTGCGGATTCCTTATCCGTGCGGCGGAGCCGAGCATGTCCGAGTTGATTCTTCATCATTACCCGACGTCCCTTTTCGCCGAGAAGGCCCGCCTGTTGCTGGGTTTCAAGGGGCTGTCCTGGCGTTCGGTGAAGATCTCGCCGGTGATGCCAAAACCTGATCTGACGGCCCTGACGGGCGGCTATCGCAAGACCCCGGTGTTGCAGATTGGCGCTGATATTTATTGCGACACCGCGCTGATCGCCCGTCGTCTGGAGCAGGGAAAAGCCTTGCCGGCGTTCTTCCCGGAAGGTCAGGAAATGATCTGCGCGACCTTCGCCGCTTGGGCCGATTCGGTGGTGTTCCAGCATGCGGTCAGCCTGGTGTTTCAGCCGGAATCCATCGCTGTGCGCTTCGGCAATATGCCGCCGGAAGCGATCAAGTCATTCCTGGCTGATCGCGCCGGGTTGTTCAGTGGCGGCAGCGCTGCCAGGTTGTCGGCCGAGCAAGCACGGCATCAATGGCCGACGATCATGGGGCGCCTAGAGCAGCAGTTTCAGCGCGAGCAGGGTGATTTCCTGTTCGGCGAGCCGTCGATTGCCGATTTTGCGTTGGCGCACTGCCTGTGGTTCCTCAAGGCGACGCCGGTGACTGCACCGCTGGTTGATGCTTATCCGGCGGTTTCTGCGTGGTTAGGGCGGGTGATGGGCTTCGGTCATGGCGCGTCCAGCGAGATGACGTCCGAGGACGCGTTGGCGGTGGCGCGCAATGCCACACCGGCCGCGTTGCCGGATGAGCAGTTTGATGAACCGAATGGTTTTGAAGCGGGTCAGCAGGTGGTGATCGCGGCGACCGACTACGGGGTTGACCCGGTGGCGGGTGAGTTGCTGTTTGCGGGCAGGGAAGAATTGATTCTGCGTCGAGAAGACGAGCGTGGCGGCTTGGTGCATGTGCACTTTCCGCGGTTTGGATTCCGCATAGAAGCGAAGTAGCCTGCTTCACGAATGGTTGGACTGGCTCGAACCTGTGGCGAGGGAGCTTGCTCCCGTTGGGCTGCGCAGCAGACCCAAACTCTTCGCAATGAATGCCTGTTTTGTGAGTGCTGCGCACTCAAGCGGGAGCAAGCTCCCTCGCCACAGGGATTGAGTAAGTCAGATGGGTTACTTCAGGGCTGCGAGGATTGCATCCGGGTCATACCCGCGAATCAACGTCCCATTCACATCGATGATCGGAATCCCGCCGCCACCCAACGCCTCATAGGCCTTGCGCGCCTCGGCATCCTTTTCGATATCGAATTCCTGGTACGGAATGCCTTTCTGATCGAGAAAGCGCCGCGTCAGTTTGCAGTAGCCACACCACTCGGTCGCATAGAGCACGACACTGGCCTTGGCCTGGGTCTGCTCCGACACCACCTGCGAGGGGTTGAACACCCGCTCGATCTTGCCCCAGTTCTGATAGACCACAACCACCAGCAGGATCAGCAGGCATTTTTTCAGCACGCCGTTCAGCATCAGTTACGTCGCTTGAGCTGATCAGTCAGCTGAGTGGGTAGGCCTTTGATGATCAGCGTGCCGGCTTCTTCGTCGTATTCGATCTTCGAGCCCAGCAGGTGGGCTTCGAAGCTGATGGAAAGGCCTTCGGCGCGGCCAGTGAAGCGGCGGAACTGGTTCAAGGTGCGCTTGTCTGCCGGAATCTCTGGCGACAGGCCGTAGTCCTTGTTGCGAATGTGATCGTAGAAAGCTTTCGGGCGCTCTTCGTCAATCAGCTCCGAAAGTTCTTCCAGGCCCATCGGCTCGCCGAGCTTGGCCTGGCTGCTGGCGTAGTCCACCAGGGTCTTGGTTTTCTCGCGGGCAGACTCTTCCGGCAAATCTTCGCTTTCAACGAAATCACTGAATGCCTTGAGCAGGGTGCGGGTTTCGCCCGGGCCGTCGACGCCTTCCTGGCAGCCGATGAAGTCGCGGAAATACTCCGACACCTTTTTCCCGTTCTTGCCTTTGATGAACGAAATGTACTGCTTCGATTGTTTGTTGTTCTGCCACTCGGACACGTTGATCCGCGCGGCGAGGTGCAATTGGCCCAGGTCCAGGTGGCGGGACGGCGTCACGTCCAGCTGATCGGTCACTGCAACGCCCTCACTGTGGTGCAGCAAGGCGATCGCCAGGTAATCGGTCATGCCCTGCTGGTAATGCGCGAACAGCACGTGGCCGCCCACAGAGAGGTTCGACTCTTCCATCAGTTTTTGCAGGTGTTCCACCGCCACTCGGCTGAATGCCGTGAAATCCTTGCCGCCCTCGAGGTATTCCTTCAGCCAGCCGCTGAACGGATGCGCCCCGGACTCGGCATGGAAGAAACCCCAAGCCTTGCCTTGTTTGGCGTTATAGCTTTCGTTGAGGTCGGCAAGCATGTTCTCGATGGCGCTCGACTCGGCCAGTTCAGAGTCGCGAGCGTGGAGAACTGCAGGTGTGCCGTCGGGTTTTTTGTCGATCAGGTGGACGATGCAATGACGGATCGGCATGGGCTTCTCGGCTGATTGATGAGAGGAGGGCGCGCTCCCCCAAAAAGTGCCAAGTGTACCGCAACCACTGGTTTTGGCGCGGCTCGAAGGGCAATTCGCAGGCGTGCGGCGGCCCTTATGCAGTTTTTTCCCGTTTTAGAGCAATAAAGCTGACCAAATGGGTAGCTAGAGGCGGATATTTCCCCGTCTCTGTGCTAGTTTTGCCCCGTCTTACGCGAAGTCACTGCGTTAAGCGTGCATTCAGCATTTGTCAGGTCGAACCAAACCCTGATTTCGGTATCTATAACCCCGATCCCGTGGTTATTGGCCGAGGGTGCCAGATCCAGAAGATCGGGCTCGATGGCTGACACTGCACTCTGCAATCCATATGAATTTGATAGGGAAGGAACACTACATGGCTCTTACTAAAGACCAACTGATCGCCGACATCGCTGAAGCTATCGACGCGCCAAAAACCACCGCGCGTAACGCTCTGGACCAACTGGGCCAAATCGTTGCCGATCAGCTGGAAAACGGCGGCGAAATCACTCTGCCAGGTATCGGCAAACTGAAAGTGACTGAGCGTCCAGCCCGTACCGGCCGCAACCCTTCGACTGGCGCTGCCATCGAAATCGCTGCCAAGAAAGTTATCAAGCTGGTTGTGGCCAAAGGCCTGACCGACGCTGTTAACAAGTAAGACGCAGTAAAAAAAGCCGTGCTCCGGAGCGATCCGGGCACGGCTTTTTTGTGTCTGCGATTTGGCGATTGACCTGCAGCACCACTAAACCAATGTGGGAGCGAGCAAGCCCGCTCCCACAGTTGATCTGCGTTGGTCAGTTACCCTTGCGGGCCCAACGTTCACGCCACACCTGCTGCTCGGACTTGGTCTGGAAGGTCCAGGCGACGAAGCGGCTTTGCTTCTGGCCCTGGGACATTTCCACCACCTGGCTTTCCAGTACGCCGGCCTTTTTCAGCGCCGTCTGGATCGAAGGCAGGTTTGAAGCCTTCGACACCAGCGTGCTGAACCACAGGACCTTGTGCTGAAAGTGCGCACTCTCGGCGATCAGTTGCGTCACAAACCGGGCTTCGCCCCCTTCGCACCACAGTTCGGCCGATTGACCGCCAAAGTTCAATACGGGCAGCTTGCGTTTCGGGTCGGCGCGGCCCAGGGCGCGCCACTTACGCTCGCTGCCTTTGGTCGCTTCGTCCATCGACGCGTGGAACGGCGGGTTGCACATGGTCAGGTCAAAACGTTCGCCCGGTTCGAGCAAGCCCAGCAGGATGTGCTTGGGATTGCTTTGCTGGCGCAACTGGATGGCTTTGTTCAGCCCGTTGGACTGCACGATGGCTTTGGCCGCGGCTACGGCCGTCAGGTCGATTTCCGAGCCGAGGAAGTGCCAGCGGTAATCGCTGTAGCCGATCAATGGATAGACGCAGTTGGCGCCCATGCCGATATCGAGCACCTTGACCGGCGCGCCGCGTGGGATTTCGCCGTCGTTGACACTGGCCAGCAGGTCGGCCAGGAAATGCACGTAGTCAGCGCGCCCCGGAACCGGCGGGCAGAGGTAATCGGCTGGAATGTCCCAGTGAGCAATACCATAGAACGACTTGAGCAGCGCCCGGTTGAACACCCGCACCGCATCCGGGCTGGCGAAGTCGATACTTTCCTTGCCGTACGGGTTGATGATCACGAACTTCGCCAGTTCCGGCGTGGTTTTGATCAGCGCCGGGAAGTCGTAGCGACCCTGATGGCGATTGCGCGGGTGCAGGCTGGCCTTTTCACGCGGCTCAACGGCTTTGGCCGGGGTCGCGGTGTCAGGCTTCTTGCGCGCAGGTCTTGGTGTGCGGGGGGCGTTCATGGGCGTGGTCGATTCGGGTATGGCTGAAAGTGGCGGGTATTGTCCCACATTCAGGCCTTGTGAACCCAATACCTGTCGGAGCGGGCTTGCTCGCGAATGCGGTGTGCCAGGCAGCATTTAAGTTGACTGACACACCGCATTCGCGAGCAAGCCCGCTCCCACAGGGTGTAGTGGTGTTTCTGGGTAAGTAGCAGGCATAAAAAAGGAGGCCGTAACGGGCCTCCCTTTTCATTGCCATTTGCCGTTACAAACTGGCAATCCGCGCATGCTGCTCGGCCAGCTTGCCCAAAGCCTGTTCAGCTTCAGCCAGTTTGGCGCGTTCCTTCTCGATAACTTCGGCCGGAGCCTTGTCAACGAAACCGGCGTTCGACAACTTGCCTCCCACCCGCTGAACTTCACCCTGCAAACGCAGGATTTCCTTGTCCAGGCGTGCCAGTTCGGCGTCTTTGTCGATCAGGCCAGCCATCGGCACCAGCACCTCCATCTCGCCGACCAGTGCAGTAGCGGACAGCGGTGCTTCTTCACCGGCAGCCAACACCGTGATCGATTCGAGGCGCGCCAGTTTCTTCAACAGGGCTTCGTTCTCGGTGAGACGACGCTGATCTTCGGCGCTGACGTTTTTCAGGAACAGGTTCAATGGCTTGCCCGGACCGATGTTCATCTCGCCACGGATGTTGCGCGTGCCGAGCATCAGCTCCTTGAGCCATTCGATGTCGTTCTCGGCCGCCGGATCGATGCGCTCTTCATTGGCCACTGGCCAAGGCTGCAGCATGATCGTCTTGCCTTCGATACCGGCCAGCGGCGCGATGCGCTGCCAGATTTCTTCGGTGATGAACGGCATGAACGGGTGCGCCAGACGCAACGCGACTTCCAGTACCCGAACCAGCGTGCGACGGGTGCCGCGCTGACGTTCAACCGGGGCATTTTCGTCCCACAGCACAGGCTTGGAGAGTTCCAGATACCAGTCGCAATACTGGTTCCATATGAACTCGTACAAGGCTTGGGCGGCCAGGTCGAAACGGAACTGGTCGAGCTGACGGGTCACTTCGGCTTCGGTGCGTTGCAGTTGCGAGATGATCCAGCGATCTGCCAGCGACAGTTCGTAGGCTTCGCCGTTCTGGCCGCAGTCTTCGCCCTTGTCCAGAACATAACGCGCGGCGTTCCAGATCTTGTTGCAGAAGTTGCGATAGCCCTCGACGCGGCCCATGTCGAACTTGATGTCGCGACCGGTGGACGCCAGCGAGCAGAAGGTGAAGCGCAGGGCGTCGGTGCCGTAGCTGGCGATGCCGTCGGCGAACTCGTCGCGGGTCTGCTTCTCGATCTTCTTCGCCAGTTTCGGCTGCATCATGCCGGAGGTGCGTTTTTGCACCAGGTCTTCGAGCTCGATACCGTCGATGATGTCCAGCGGGTCCAGGACGTTGCCCTTGGACTTGGACATCTTCTGGCCTTGGCCATCTCGCACCAGACCGTGAACGTAAACGGTCTTGAACGGAACCTGCGGCGTGCCGTCTTCGTTTTTCACCAGGTGCATGGTGAGCATGATCATCCGGGCAACCCAGAAGAAAATGATGTCGAAACCGGTCACCAACACGTCGGTCGAGTGGAATTTCTTCAGGAATTCGGTCTGCTCAGGCCAGCCCAGGGTGGAGAAGGTCCACAGGCCCGAACTGAACCAGGTGTCGAGAACGTCGTTGTCCTGTTGCAGCGCAACGTCCGGGCCGAGGTTGTGCTTGGCGCGGACTTCGGCTTCGTCGCGACCGACGTAGACTTTGCCCGACTCGTCGTACCAAGCCGGAATCCGGTGACCCCACCACAACTGACGGCTGATGCACCAATCCTGGATGTCGCGCATCCACGAGAAGTACATGTTTTCGTATTGCTTGGGCACGAACTGGATGCGGCCGTCTTCAACGGCGGCAATCGCAGGCTCGGCCAGTGGTTTGGTCGACACGTACCACTGGTCGGTCAGCCACGGCTCGATGATGGTGCCAGAACGGTCGCCTTTCGGCACTTTCAGGGCGTGATCGTTGACGCTGACCAGCAGGCCGGCGGCGTCGAATGCGGCAACAATTTGCTTACGGGCTTCGAAACGGTCGAGGCCGGCGTATTCCGCCGGGATCTTGCCGTCGATGCTTTCGTTGAGCGTGCCGTCAAGGTTGAACACCTGACAGGCCGGCAATACAGCGGCGTTCTTGTCGAAGATGTTCAGCAGCGGCAGGTTGTGGCGCTTGCCGACTTCGTAGTCGTTGAAATCGTGGGCCGGGGTGATTTTCACGCAACCGGTGCCGAATTCAGGATCGCAGTAATCGTCGGCGATGATCGGGATACGGCGGCCGACCAGCGGCAGCTCGACAAATTTTCCGATCAAGGCTTTGTAGCGCTCGTCGTTCGGGTTCACCGCGACGGCGGCGTCGCCGAGCATGGTTTCCGGGCGAGTGGTCGCGACGATCAGGAAATCGTTGCCTTCAGCGGTCTTGACGCCGTCGGCCAGCGGGTATTTCAGGTTCCACAGGAAACCTTTCTCGTCGTGGTTTTCCACTTCGAGGTCGGAAATTGCCGTGTGCAACTTGGTGTCCCAGTTGACCAGACGCTTGCCGCGATAGATCAGGCCGTCTTCGTGTAAACGAACGAACGCTTCTTTAACGGCTTCCGAGAGGCCGTCGTCCATGGTGAAGCGCTCGCGGCTCCAGTCCACGGACGAGCCGAGGCGGCGGATCTGACGGCTGATGTTGCCACCGGACTGATCCTTCCATTCCCAGACTTTCTCAAGGAATTTTTCACGGCCCAGATCGTGACGGCTCTGGCCCTGAGCTTCGAGTTGGCGCTCCACCAGCATTTGCGTGGCGATACCGGCGTGGTCGGTGCCCGGCTGCCACAGGGTGTTGCGACCCTGCATGCGGCGGAAACGGATCAGGGCGTCCATGATCGCGTTGTTGAAGCCGTGACCCATGTGCAGGCTGCCGGTGACGTTAGGCGGCGGGATCATGATGGTGTAGGACTCGCCCGCGCCTTGCGGGGCGAAGTAATTCTCAGACTCCCAGGTGTTGTACCAGGAAGTTTCAATGGCGTGCGGCTGGTAGGTCTTATCCATGCGCGGCGGGACCCTATTGGCATTTATTCAGGAAAAGCCGGCAAGTATAGCGGGGCATGGGGCGCAGGGCGAGCGAGCAGGTGCCGAGCTGATCATCAAAAACTATGTCTATCGGATAGGGGCGGCGTTGCTTGTGTGGCGAAGGAGGGCCTGAGCATTTTTAATACTTCAGTTTTTGAGGCGAAGACTGGCGTGGTGTGCTTGTTGGTTATAAGTACTTTCTGATTGATTCCATATGGATCTATTTAACTGTTATTTCTGACAGTTGCTGAAGGCTGTGATGAGTATTAGTGTTGAAGGTGATCAGGTTGTTAATTACAACTTTGATTGTGCCGGTCTTTCAACTAAATAATATTTTATATAGGGAGTCTCGATATGAAACGGATGTTGATGGTCGCCGTCTGTATGGTGTTCACTGCAAGTGCGTTTGCTGTCACGCTTACCGGCATTCCGGAAGTGGATGAAGTGCTTCAAAACCGCAGTAAAGAGTACTATATGACTGATGCTACATGGCATGAAGTAACAAGGTTGCCACGTGAAATAGGTCCAACCAAGAACTTTGTTATTGTTGGCAATAATTCATCAAAAAGTACGTTCATTGATGGTGACGACTTTCCGCGGGTTGAAGTCAAGCCGGGATATGCTGCGACAGTTGTATATGATCGTGATCAAAAAAAATGGGTAACCGCGAGAAATGAAAAACAACCAGACGGTATGGGGCATGTGTCGCCGCCTGGGCAGTAGTCATCGTTCTTGTCTTGGGCTGCCGGGTAAAATCATTAGTCTAGCCCGGAAATAGGTTTTTCCTATTTCGCCCCAACACCCGATGCCTGCATCGGGTGTTTTATATTTCAGCGACTGTCGCGCTGCCTTCTCGCCGCTTAACTTTGATACTGACTGAGCAACCGTTCCATCCGCGCATCCAGCCGGCGCTTGATCTCGGTTTCGATGTGCGGGGCGAAGTCGTCGATTACGTCTTGCATGATCAACAGCGCGGCAGCGCGCAGTTCGCTATCGAGGTGCAGCAAGGCGTCAGGGCCTTTGCTGGCCGCCGGCGCCGTTTGCGCGGCAGGGGCGGGCGGTGTCGGTTCGACGGTCTGCGGCGCGCCGCCGACTGAATCGAACAACATTGGAATCTGTTCCTGGTCACCGTCATTGACCGTGTCGGTCAGCAGTGGCGGTTGCAGGTTGTCATCGCCGAGCAGTTGGCGGATCGACTCGAGGTCGTCCAGCAGGTGCGCGGACTTCTGTTGCGGTTTCGGAGTGTCCATCGGAATGCTCAGAGTCGCTGTAAACGGTGGTCTTGCAGAGGATAGCCCTGTTCGCGGTAGAAACGGAAACTCTCCCGCGCGGCCGCGCGAATCGTCGGATCTTCCACCACTACTTCCGCCACGCGGGCGAACTTGTTGGCGAATACCGGCACCTTCAGGTCGAGATTGACCAGCAGATCCTGATGCAGACCGCAGTCATCGCCAAGACCCAGGACAATCAAACCCTCTGGTTCGCTTTCGGCAGGACCATGGGGCACGAAGCTTTCACCCTTGAAGGCCCACAAACGTGCATCGAGATCCTCGCGCTGGGCGGCATCGCTGCAATGCAGGTAAATGCGGTGGCCCATGCGCCAGGCTTTCTCGGTGAGCTTGCAGGCGAAATCCAGCCGTGCCGACGGATCGGCGCTGGGCAGGATGTAGAAGTCGACTTTGGTCATTGCGGTTCCTGAGCCAGCAGCAGCGTCACCCGAAAGTGACGCCGCCGCGGGTCATCGGTTTCAGGCTTTGGCGCGGTCCAGCAGGTATTGGGTCAGCAACGGAACTGGACGGCCAGTAGCGCCCTTGTCCTTGCCGCCGCTGGTCCATGCGGTGCCGGCGATGTCCAGGTGCGCCCAGTTCAGGTTTTTGGTGAAGCGCGACAGGAAGCACGCGGCGGTGATGGTGCCGGCTTTCGGGCCGCCGATGTTGGCGATGTCGGCGAACGGGCTGTCCAGCTGCTCTTGGTACTCATCGAACAGCGGCAGTTGCCAGGCGCGGTCGTCGGCAGCCTTGCCGGCGCTCAGCAGTTGGCCGATCAGCTCATCGTTGTTGCCCAGCAGGCCGGAGGTGTGCGCGCCCAGTGCAACGACGCAAGCGCCGGTCAGGGTGGCGATGTCGATCACGGCTTGCGGCTTGAAGCGCTCGGAGTAGGTCAGGGCATCGCACAGCACCAGACGGCCTTCGGCGTCGGTGTTGAGGATTTCCACGGTCTGGCCGCTCATGGTGGTGACGATGTCGCCCGGACGCGAAGCGTTGCCGCTCGGCATGTTCTCGGCGCAGGCCAGGATGCACACCAGGTTGATCGGCAGTTTCAGCTCGAGCACGGCACGCAAGGTGCCGAACACGCTGGCAGCACCGCCCATGTCGTACTTCATTTCATCCATGCCCAAGCCAGGCTTGAGGCTGATGCCGCCGGTGTCGAAGGTGATGCCTTTGCCGACCAGTGCGTACGGCTTCTCGGATTTCTTGCCGCCGTTGTATTGCATGACGATCAGGCGTGGCGGCTGGGCGCTGCCTTGGCCGACTGCGTAGAACGAGCCCATGCCCAGGTCCTTGATCTTCTTTTCATCGAGGACTTCGACTTTCAGGCTCTTGAACTCTTTGCCCAGGTTCTTGGCTTGTTCGCCGAGGAACGTTGGATGGCAAATGTTCGGTGGCAGGTTGCCCAAGTTACGGGTGAACGCCATGCCGTTGGCGATCGCAGTGGCGTGGGCCACGGCGCGCTCGACTTCGGCCTGTGCAGCCTTGATGGTCACCAGAGTGATTTTCTTCAGGGAGCGAGGTTCAGCTTTCTGGCTCTTGAACTGGTCGAAGGCGTATTCGCCGTCCACCAGGGTTTCGGCCAGCAGACGGGTCTTGCCGTAGCTGTCGCGGCCTTTGACCACGACCTCGTCCAGCGCCAGCACGGCATCACTGCCGCCCAGGCCTTTAAGGGTATTGAGGACGCCGGCGATGATTTTGCGGAACGGGCGGTCGCCCAACTCTTCGTCTTTGCCCACGCCGACCAGCAGAACGCGTTCGGCCTTGAGGTTCGGCAGGCTGTGCAGCAACAGGCTCTGGCCGACTTTGCCAGCCAGGTCGCCGCGCTTGAGAACAGCGCTGATGGCGCCGCCGCTTAGTTCGTCGAGTTGTTTGGCGACGGCACCGAGCTTGCGGTCTTCGCCGACGGCGACCACCAGAGTGGCGGTCTTCAACGTTTCTGGGCTGACGCTTTTTACAACCAGTTCCATGTCCGGGTCCCTGAATTAATGGTCAACGTGCGCGGGCAAATCGGCGGCGCACAGACGCTTGCTTATAGATAGAAAGACGCAGGTCACGGCCCGCGACAAAGGCCGCAGTTTGAACCTCGCTCACTGCGCCTGACAACCCTCGGTTGTACGATCTTCAACGCATTACCCGCCTGCTTGAGCATGCGCAGTGACAGGCGCACCCAATCACAGGATAATGCGCCAACTTTTTCGGCGGCTCTGCCCTGCGGGCCGTCTGATACGTTTGCTTGTTTGGCCGCCTTAGCCTGACAACCCTGGAGTGTCTGGTTTGATTGTCTTCCGTTATCTGTCCCGCGAAGTCCTGTTGACCTTGAGCGCCGTCAGCGCCGTGCTGCTGGTCATCATCATGAGCGGTCGCTTCATCAAATACCTCGCCCAGGCGGCCTCGGGTCTGCTGGATCCGGGCTCCCTGTTTCTGATCATGGGCTTTCGCCTGCCGGGTTTCCTGCAACTGATCCTGCCGCTGGGCCTGTTCCTCGGGATCCTGCTGGCCTACGGTCGCTTGTACCTCGAAAGCGAAATGACCGTGTTGTCGGCCACTGGCATGAGCCAGCAACGTCTGCTTGCCATGACGCTGTTTCCGGCCACGCTGGTTGCGCTGGTCGTGGCCTGGCTGAGCCTGAGCCTGGCGCCACAAGGTGCCAATCAGTTCCAGCTGCTGCTGAACAAGCAGGATGCGCTGACCGAGTTCGATACCCTGGAGCCGGGTCGCTTCCAGGCCCTGCGCGACGGCACCCGGGTGACCTACACCGAGCAGCTATCGGATGACCGCATCAATCTGAACGGTGTGTTCATTTCGCAAAAAAACATCAACTCCGACAAGAAGGATCGCGGGATTTCCGTGCTGGTGGCCGAGAAGGGCCGTCAGGAAATCCGCCCTGACGGCAACCGCTACCTGATTCTCGACAACGGCTATCGCTACGACGGTAACCCGGGGCAGGCCGACTACCGGGCAATCAAGTACGAAGAGTACGGCGTATTGCTGCCCAAGCCGGACGTCAGCGACGAAGTCACCGACCGCGATGCAATGACCACCCGTTCCTTGATCGGCAGCGATGACATTCGTTCGCGCACCGAGCTGCAATGGCGTTTGTCCCTGCCGTTGCTGGTGTTCATCGTGACCCTGATGGCGGTGCCGCTGTCGCGGGTCAATCCACGTCAGGGCCGTTTCCTCAAGCTGCTGCCGGCGATTCTTCTTTATATGGCTTACCTGAGCATCCTGATTGCCGCACGCGGCGCCCTCGAAAAGGGCAAGATCCCGCCGGCGCTGGGGTTGTGGTGGGTTCACGCAATCTTCCTGGCCATTGGCCTGGGCTTGCTCTACTGGGAGCCGTTGCGCTTGAAGATGGCGAGTCGCCGCAGTGCGCTGGAGGTGGCCCGTGGTTAAGCTCGATCGCTACATCGGTAGCAGCGTATTCGTCGCCATCCTGGCGGTGCTGGGGATTATCCTTGGCCTGGCGACCCTGTTTGCCTTCATCGATGAGATGAGTGACGTCAGCGACACCTACACCTTGATGGACGTCTTGAGCTACGTCTTGCTGACCGCGCCCCGTCGTTTGTATGACATGTTGCCGATGGCAGCATTGATCGGTTGCCTGATCGGTCTGGGCAGCCTGGCCAGCCACAGCGAGCTGACCATCATGCGCGCCGCCGGTGTGTCGGTCGGCCGGATAGTCTGGGCGGTCATGAAGCCGATGCTGGTGCTGATGGTGGTGGGTGTGCTGATCGGCGAATACGTCGCACCGGCCACCGAAGTCACCGCTCAGGCCAACCGTTCCCTGGCTCAGGGTGGCGGCGATGCGCAGAGCGCCAAGCATGGTTTGTGGCATCGCCAGGGCGACGAGTTCATTCACGTCAACTCTGTGCAACCGAACGGTTTGCTGTACGGCGTCACCCGTTATCGTTTCGACAATGAGCGTCATATGCTGTCGTCCAGCTTCGCCAAGCGGGCGAAGTTCGATCAGGATCACTGGCAACTGAGCGACGTCACCACCACGCTGTTCCATGAAAAGAGCACCGAAGTGGTCACCACCCCGGTCGAGCGTTGGGATGTTGCCTTGAGTCCGCAACTGTTGAGCACGGTGGTGATGTCGCCGGACACCCTGTCGATCAGCGGCCTGTGGGGTTACATCCACTACCTGGCAGACCAGGGCCTGAGCAACGGCCGTTACTGGCTGGCGTTTTGGGTCAAGGTGTTGCAGCCGCTGGTAACCGCCGCGTTGGTACTGATGGCGATTTCCTTCATCTTTGGTCCGTTGCGCTCGGTGACTCTCGGTCAGCGGGTGTTCACTGGCGTGCTGGTCGGCTTCACCTTCCGTATCGTCCAGGATTTGCTGGGGCCTTCGAGCCTGGTGTTCGGTTTCTCGCCGCTGTTTGCGGTGCTGGTTCCGGCCGGTGTCTGTGCCTTGGCCGGTGTCTGGCTGTTGCGCCGAGCCGGCTGATCAGGGGGGTTCCTCGACCTCGCTGGTGATAAAAAACGCCCCTGTCGCAAGACCGGGGCGTTTTTGTAGGTGCCGTCTGACCTGTGAACGTGACGCTTGCGCCGTGGATCAGGTACAATTCCCGGCTATTTTTCGGCGGGCTATGCCTGCAGCCTTTTTGAGTGTTGATCCGTGAGTGATTTGAGTCATATCCGCAATTTCTCCATCATCGCCCACATTGACCATGGCAAGTCGACGCTGGCCGATCGCTTCATCCAGATGTGCGGCGGCCTTGCCGAGCGCGAAATGGAAGCCCAGGTGCTGGACTCCATGGACCTGGAACGTGAACGCGGGATCACCATCAAGGCCCACAGCGTCACCCTGTATTACACCGCTCGCGATGGCATCAAGTACCAGCTGAACTTCATTGACACCCCGGGCCACGTTGACTTCACCTACGAAGTCAGCCGGTCGCTGGCGGCCTGTGAAGGTGCGTTGCTGGTGGTCGATGCCGGTCAGGGCGTTGAAGCGCAGTCCGTTGCCAACTGCTACACGGCGATCGAGCAGGGCCTGGAAGTCATGCCGGTCCTGAACAAGATCGACCTGCCACAGGCCGATCCGGACCGCGTCAAAGAAGAAATCGAAAAAATCATCGGCATCGATGCCACCGATGCGGTCGAGTGCAGCGCCAAGACCGGCCTGGGCGTCGACGAAGTCCTCGAACGCCTGGTTCACACCATTCCTGCGCCGACCGGCAACTACGAAGATCCGCTGCAAGCGTTGATCATCGACTCCTGGTTCGATAACTACCTGGGCGTTGTTTCCCTGGTACGCGTGCGTCACGGTCGTGTGAAGAAGGGCGACAAGATTCTGGTCAAGTCCACCGGCAAGATCCACCTGGTGGACAGCGTCGGTGTCTTCAACCCGAAACACACCGCCACCGTTGACCTGAAGGCCGGCGAAGTGGGCTTCATCATTGCCGGCATCAAGGACATTCACGGTGCACCGGTGGGTGACACTCTGACCTTGAGCTCCACGCCAGACGTTGACGTGCTGCCAGGCTTCAAGCGCATTCAGCCGCAGGTCTACGCCGGCCTGTTCCCGGTCAGCTCCGACGACTTCGAAGATTTCCGTGAAGCCCTGCAAAAGCTCACGCTCAACGATTCGTCCCTGCAGTACACCCCGGAAAGCTCCGACGCCCTGGGCTTCGGCTTCCGTTGCGGGTTCCTCGGCATGCTGCACATGGAAATCATCCAGGAGCGCCTGGAGCGCGAGTACGACCTGGACCTGATCACCACGGCGCCGACGGTAATTTTCGAGCTGTTGCTGAAAACCGGTGAAACGATTTACGTCGACAACCCGTCGAAGCTTCCGGACGTGTCTTCGATCGAAGACATGCGTGAGCCGATCGTGCGGGCCAATATTCTTGTGCCGCAAGAGCACCTGGGCAACGTCATTACCCTGTGCATCGAGAAGCGTGGCGTGCAACACGACATGCTGTTCCTCGGGTCCCAGGTCCAGGTGACCTACGATATTCCGATGAACGAAGTGGTCCTGGACTTCTTCGACCGTCTGAAATCCACCAGCCGCGGCTATGCTTCGCTGGATTACCATTTCGACCGTTACCAATCGGCTAGTCTGGTGAAACTGGATGTGCTGATCAACGGTGACAAGGTCGACGCCCTGGCGTTGATCGTGCACCGGGACAATGCGCACTACAAAGGTCGCCAGTTGACCGAGAAGATGAAAGAACTGATTCCGCGCCAGATGTTCGACGTCGCGATCCAGGCTGCCATTGGCGGGCAGATCATTGCGCGGACCTCCGTCAAGGCTCTCAGAAAGAACGTATTGGCCAAATGCTACGGCGGTGACGTTAGCCGTAAGCGCAAGCTGTTGGAAAAGCAGAAGGCCGGTAAAAAACGCATGAAGCAAGTCGGCAACGTGGAAATTCCACAAGAAGCCTTCCTTGCGGTGCTCAGGTTGGATAGTTAGGTCCTATGTCACTAAATTTCCCGCTGTTGCTGGTCATCGCCGTGTTCGTCTGCGGCCTGTTGGCGTTGCTCGATCTGCTGTTCCTGGCGCCTCGGCGTCGGGCTGCCATCAACTCCTATCAGGGGAGCGTCAGCCAGGCTGACATGGTGGTCGTCGAGAAACTGAACAAAGAGCCGCTGCTGGTCGAATACGGCAAGTCGTTCTTCCCGGTGTTGTTCATCGTGCTGGTGCTGCGTTCGTTCCTGGTGGAACCGTTCCAGATTCCTTCCGGCTCGATGAAACCGACCCTGGATGTCGGCGACTTCATTCTGGTGAACAAGTTTTCTTACGGGATCCGCCTGCCGGTGATCGACAAGAAAGTCATCGAAGTCGGTGATCCACAGCGCGGCGATGTAATGGTGTTCCGCTACCCGAGCGATCCGAACGTCAACTACATCAAGCGTGTGGTGGGTCTGCCGGGTGACCAGATTCGCTACACCGCCGACAAGCGTCTGTTCGTCAACGGCGAATCGATTGCCGAACAGCTGGTCGGCTCAGAGCCGGGCACGCTGGGCAGTGCCGAGCTCTACAAGGAAAAACTCGGTGTCGCCGAACACCTGATCCGCAAGGAAATGAGCCGCTACCGCGCCACGCCGGACCATTCGTGGACCGTGCCGGCCGGCCACTACTTCATGATGGGCGACAACCGCGACAACTCCAACGACAGTCGCTATTGGGATGATCCGAGCATTCCCAAGGATCTGCTGGGCATGGTTCCCGACAAGAATATCGTCGGCAAGGCCTTCGCAGTCTGGATGAGCTGGCCGGAACCCAAACTCAGTCACCTGCCGAATTTCTCGCGGGTTGGCCTGATCAAGTAATCACACACGGCGCTGTTGAACACAGCGCCGAATGCATTTCTGGAGCCGCCACAATCGGCGCCGGACGCATGAAAACAATGATATTCAGGACGTAATTTTTGAACACAGCGTTAATTGTCCCAAGCCTGCGCCGCATCACGGCCATGGCGGTGGAATCCAGCCACGAACTCAGCGTGGGTAAACCGTGAGCGTCTCCTTAAGCCGTCTAGAGCGTCAGCTCGGCTACACCTTCAAGGATCAGGAACTGATGGTCCTGGCCCTGACTCACCGCAGCTTTGCCGGGCGCAACAACGAACGCCTGGAATTCCTCGGTGATGCCATCCTCAACTTCGTCGCTGGCGAGGCGCTGTTCGATCGCTTCCCGCTGGCGCGCGAAGGCCAGTTGTCGCGTTTGCGCGCACGTCTGGTGAAAGGTGAGACGCTGGCCGTACTGGCCCGCGGTTTCGATCTGGGCGAATACCTGCGCCTGGGCTCCGGTGAGTTGAAAAGCGGCGGTTTCCGTCGCGAGTCGATTCTGGCCGATGCCCTTGAAGCGCTGATCGGTGCGATCTACCTGGATGCCGGCATGGACATGGCGCGCGAGCGTGTTCTGGCCTGGCTGGCCGGTGAGTTCGAAGGCCTGACGCTGGTCGACACCAACAAAGATCCAAAGACCCGCCTGCAGGAATTCCTGCAATCGCGTGGGTGTGAGCTGCCGCGTTACGAAGTGGTGGATATCCAGGGTGAGCCGCATTGCCGGACGTTCTTCGTCGAATGTGAAATCACCTTACTGAATGAAAAAAGCCGAGGTCAGGGTGTGAGTCGTCGTATTGCCGAACAGGTAGCGGCCGCCGCAGCACTGATTGCCCTGGGTGTGGAGAATGGCAATGACTGATTCAACTGCAACTCGCTGTGGCTATGTTGCCATCGTCGGCCGTCCCAACGTGGGCAAGTCCACGCTGCTGAACCACATCCTGGGTCAGAAACTGGCGATCACCTCGCGCAAGCCGCAAACCACCCGCCATAACATGCTGGGCATCAAGACCGAAGGCGCCGTGCAGGCGATCTACGTCGACACCCCGGGCATGCACAAGGGCGGCGAAAAGGCTCTGAACCGCTACATGAACAAGACCGCTTCGGCGGCGTTGAAAGACGTCGACGTGGTGATCTTCGTGGTGGATCGCACCAAGTGGACCGACGAAGACCAGATGGTCCTCGAACGCGTCCAGTACGTGACCGGCCCGCTGATCGTGGCACTGAACAAGACCGATCGCATCGAAGACAAAGCCGAGCTGATGCCGCACCTGACCTGGTTGCAGGAACAGCTGCCCAACGCGCAGATCATGCCGATCTCGGCCCAGCACGGGCACAACCTCGAAACGCTGGAGCGTGTGATTGCCGGCTACCTGCCGGAAAACGATCACTTCTTCCCGGAAGACCAGATCACTGACCGCAGCAGCCGCTTCCTCGCTGCTGAACTGGTGCGCGAGAAAATCATGCGCCAGATGGGCGCCGAGCTGCCGTACCAGATCACCGTCGAAATCGAAGAGTTCAAGCAGCAGGGCAAAACCCTGCACATCCATGCCTTGATCCTCGTCGAACGTGACGGTCAGAAGAAGATCATCATTGGCGACAAGGGCGAGCGTATCAAACGCATCGGCACCGAGGCGCGCAAGGACATGGAGTTGCTGTTCGACTCCAAGATCATGCTTAACCTTTGGGTGAAAGTGAAAGGCGGCTGGTCCGACGACGAGCGCGCCTTGCGTTCGCTGGGTTACGGCGACCTGTAACACCGGATCCAGATACACCGAAGAACCCCTGTGGGAGCGAGCCTGCTCGCGATGAGGACCTGAAATTCAACATCACTGTTGACTGACAGACCGCAATCGCGAGCAGGCTCGCTTGTATGTTTAGACTTGAAGGGGTGGGTGGGACTACAGACTCGATTCTGACTCTGACCAGTACAGACTGTGGGAGACTTCTCGTCCCGCCCCTTCTACCCAAAGCGCCGATAAGGAATTCATCGGTAAACCGACGATAGAGACAAGCCAGCGCAACGGTAGACCCCAACAAGCACTTAAACCCTAGCTCCGAGGATTCGTCATGACAATCCTTACTTCGCAGACGGTTGTTGGTATCGATATCGCCAAGGCCCAAATTGCTGTCTATCGCACCGACCTGCAAATCATTCAAGACATCAAGAACGATCGAACCGCCCTCAAGCGTTGGCTTAAAACCCTGCCTGCCCAAAGCGCTATCGCCGTTGAAGCCACCAACATCTACCACTTGGACACGGTAGAGCTGGCCCATGAGATGGGTCATCAGGTCTACGTGGTGGATGCTTATCGCGTGAGTCATTACCGCCGTGGCGTTGGCCAACGAGCCAAGAACGATCCCTGCGATGCGCGTTTGCTGGCGCGTTACCTGGAGAATGAACAAAGCAAACTGCGGGTCTGGAGCCCGCCACCCAAGGCCTACAGCTCGCTGAAAAGCCTGCTTCACAGACGTGCAACGCTGATCCAGAACCATGCTGGGCTGATGTTGAGTTGGGCCAATGAACCCTTGTTGAAGAAAGTGCAGGTCGCTCAGCAGAAGGCGTTCAAGCAAGCGGATCAGGCGATTCAGAAACTGCTGCGCAAGGTCAGCAAAGAGGCGGGAATTGAGGCGAATATTGATCGCTGCAAAGCCATCGAAGGCGTTGGGGAACTGACCGCAACCGGGTTGGCGACGACCTTTATGCGGGGCGATTTTGCGAACAGCGATGCGTTCATCGCATTCCTGGGAATGGACTTGGCAGTCGAAGACTCCGGCAAGAAGAATGGGCAGCGGTACCTGACCAAAAAAGGAGATCCGGAGGTTCGTCGTTTGGCGTACAACGCCGCAATGGCGGCGTGTCGCTCGCCTAAATGGAAGCCGTTTTACGAGGCATACCTGGCTAGAGGCTTCTCGAAAACCCAGGCCTTGGTTGTCTTGGCCCGAAAGCTCTGTCGAGTGGCATTTGCCCTGATGAAAAATCAGAGCGAATACCTGTCAGCCTGAGAATTCAGGGTTGCCGGGCAACATAGAATCTCCCACATTGGTTTCTGGTCGTTTATAAGATCGCGTTTCTTCATTGAGAACTCCATGTCCCAGCCCATCGGCCAACCCGCCTACGTCCTCCACTCCCGCGCCTACCGCGAAAGCAGCGCGTTGGTGGACTTCCTCACGCCGCAAGGTCGGCTGCGGGCGGTATTGCGTAGCGCGCGGGGCAAGGCCGGGACATTGGCCCGGCCGTTCGTGCCGCTGGAAGTCGAGTTTCGCGGGCGGGGAGAGCTGAAGAACGTTGGGCGAATGGAAGCCGCCGGTGTTTCGACCTGGCTCAACGGTGAGGCGCTGTTCAGCGGCCTCTACCTAAACGAACTGCTGATCCGCCTGTTGCCTGCCGAAGACCCGCACCCCGGTGTGTTCGATCACTACGCCGCGACATTGCTCGCGCTGGCCGAAGGTCGCCCGTTGGAACCGTTATTGCGCTCTTTCGAGTGGCGCCTGCTCGACGACCTCGGTTACGGTTTCGCCCTGACCACCGACATCCACGGTGAGCCCATCGCCCCGGACGGCCTCTACCGTTTGCAAGTGGACGCCGGCCTGGAGCAGGTGTACCTGCTGCAACCCGGCCTGTTCAACGGCACCGAACTGTTGGCCATGGCCGAGGCCGACTGGACCGCACCCGGCGCATTGTCCGCTGCCAAGCGTTTGATGCGTCAGGCACTGGCCGTGCACTTGGGCGGCCGACCTTTGGTCAGTCGCGAACTGTTTCGCAAGCCATAGTCTTCCCCGTATGCTGTGCGCCGAATCTTTAATTCAGGAGCGCTTCCGTGACCACCAGCAATCGCATTCTTCTTGGCGTGAACATCGACCACGTTGCCACCCTGCGTCAGGCCCGGGGAACTCGCTACCCGGATCCGGTCAAGGCAGCACTGGACGCGGAAGAGGCGGGCGCTGACGGCATCACCGTGCACCTGCGCGAAGACCGCCGCCACATCCAGGAGCGCGACGTGCTGTTGCTCAAGGACGTGCTGCAAACCCGCATGAACTTCGAAATGGGCGTCACCGAAGAAATGATGGTGTTCGCCGAGCGCATCCGCCCGGCGCACATTTGCCTGGTCCCGGAAACCCGTCAGGAACTGACCACCGAAGGTGGCCTGGACGTGGCGGGGCAGGAGGCACGGATCAAGGCCGCAGTGGATCGCCTGGCGAAGATTGGCTGTGAAGTGTCGCTGTTCATCGATGCGGACGAGCGCCAGATCGAAGCGTCCTGTCGTGTGGGGGCTCCGGCGATCGAGCTGCACACCGGTCGTTATGCCGATGCCGAGACACCGACCGACGTGGCTGAAGAGCTCAAGCGTGTGGCGGATGGCGTGGCGTTTGGCCTGGCTCAAGGCCTGATCGTCAATGCTGGTCACGGCCTGCATTATCACAACGTTGAAGCGGTGGCCGCGATCAAGGGCATCAACGAGCTGAACATCGGCCATGCGCTGGTGGCGCATGCGTTGTTTGTCGGGTTCAAGTCGGCTGTGTCCGAGATGAAAGCGCTGATCCTGGCCGCCGCAAAAGCCTGAAGCCAAACACAAAAATCAAAGGTGGGAGCGGGCTTGCTCGCGAAGGCGGTGTGTCAGTCGACATCAACGTTGACTGATGCACCGTCTTCGCGAGCAAGCCCGCTCCCACCTTTTTTGATTGGGGTGGCCGTTAAAGCTGCGGGGTTTCCTGACTCGGCTTGGTCTTGTCGACCCCCGGCACGTGCAGGTTACCTTCAGCCACCTGATCACCTTCAAGTTGCGGTTGCGTAACCCACGTCAGGATGTCGTAGTAGCGGCGGATGTTTGCCACGAAGTGTACCGGCTCGCCGCCCCGGGCGTAGCCATAACGGGTCTTGCTGTACCACTTCTTCTCCGACAGCCGCGGCAGGATCTTCTTCACATCCAGCCACTTGTCGGGGTTAAGCCCTTCCTTCACCGCCAGTTTGCGCGCGTCATCCAGGTGACCGCTGCCGACGTTGTAGGCCGCCAGGGCAAACCAGGTGCGATCCGGCTCCTGGATCGACTCGTCCAGCTGATCCTTCATGTAGGCCAGGTATTTGGCGCCGCCCATGATGCTTTGCTTGGGATCAAGGCGATTGGACACGCCCATGGCCTGCGCGGTGTTCTGGGTCAGCATCATCAGCCCGCGAACGCCGGTCTTGGACGTGACCGCCGCTTGCCACAACGATTCCTGATAACCGACGGCCGCCAGTAGGCGCCAATCGACTTTCTCTTTCTTGGCGTATGCCTTGAAGTGTTGTTCGTACTTGGGCAAGCGTTGCTGCAAGTGTTGGGCGAAGGTGTAGGCGCCCACGTAGCCGAGGACATCGACATGTCCGTAGTAACGGTCTTTCAGACGTTGCAGAGTGCCGTTTTTCTTCACCTTGTCGAGATACGCATTGATCTCGTTGAGCAGGCTATTGTCGTCACCCATCGCCACGGCCCAGCTTTGATCGCTGGCTTCACCGAGGTCGAAGGCGACCCGCACTTTGGGGAAATAGACCTGGTTCATCGCCACTTCGTTGGAGTCGACCAGGGTCAGGTCGATCTGGCCTTCATCGACCATGCGCAGTAGGTCCACGACTTCAACCGCGTCGGACTCTTCGTATTCAATGCCGGGATATTTCTTTTTCAGCTCCGCCAATTGTTCGGCGTGGGTGCTGCCCTTGAGCACCATGATCTTCTTGCCGACCAGATCGCCCGCGTCGGTCGGCCGTGACTGGCCGTTGCGGTAGATGATCTGCGGGGTGACTTCCAGGTAGGAGTGGGAAAACCGCACTTGTTTTTTGCGTTGCTCGCTGCTGACCAGACCAGCAGCAGCCAACACCGGACCGTTAGGCTTGCCCACCTGGTTGAACAGGTCGTCAAGGTTGTCGGCGGTCTCGATCTTGAGCTCCACCCCCAGATCGTCGGCGAAGCGCTTCACCAGCTCGTATTCGAAGCCGGTTTCACCGTTGCGATCCTGAAAGTAGGTGGCGGGGCTGTTTCGGGTAACCACCCGCAGCACACCATCCTCCTTTACGCGCTCCAGCGTGTTGGGTTTATCAACACAGCCACTGAGCATCAGGAAGAGTCCGGTTGCGATCAGCCATTTGGCGTATCGCGGACGCAAAGCCGTTGGGGAAAACATCTGCGCAGTATACGCAAAGGACCACGACCGCCATATCTCGACAGCGAAGGGCTTGTCTGCTAGGGAGCGAAAAACCCGCTTGAAGCCCGCAGGAATGGGCCCAAACGCTAATTTGTGACATAAAAAATAACCCTCGGCCAACCGCCGCATAAGGTCCAAATACCCGGCCCGACGTTCGGGTACGGCCGCGCGCACCGTTTCGGGTGATGTCGCGGGCGGTTTAGGCTAGAATGCACGGCCTCAAAGCACACCCCTTCCCGAGGCTGTCCCGAAGATGTTGATCCTGCGCGGCGCTCCTGCCCTTTCTGCCTTTCGCCACAGCAAACTCCTTGAGCAACTGAGCCAGAAGGTCCCGGCTGTCAGCGGCTTGTATGCTGAATTCGCTCACTTCGCCGAAGTTACCGGCGTCCTGACCGGCGACGAACAGCAGGTGCTCGCGCGCCTTCTGAAGTACGGCCCAAGTGTTCCGGTTCAAGAGCCGACCGGTCGTCTGTTCCTGGTGTTGCCACGTTTCGGCACCATCTCGCCGTGGTCCAGCAAGGCCAGCGATATCGCTCGCAACTGCGGCCTGAGCAAGATCCAGCGCCTGGAGCGCGGCATCGCGTTCTACGTCGCCGGCCAGTTCAGCGACGCCGAAGCGCAGCTGATCTCCGATGCGCTGCACGATCGCATGACCCAGATCGTCCTCGGCAACCTTGAACAAGCCGCCGGCCTGTTCAGCCACGCCGAGCCGAAGCCGCTGACCGCGATCGACGTGCTGGGTGGCGGCCGTGCCGCGCTGGAAAAAGCCAATACCGAGCTGGGCCTGGCCCTGGCGGAAGACGAGATTGACTACCTGGTCAACGCCTTCGTCGGCTTGAAGCGCAACCCGCACGACATCGAATTGATGATGTTTGCCCAGGCGAACTCCGAGCACTGCCGTCACAAGATCTTCAACGCCAGTTGGGACATCGACGGTCAGAGCCAGGAAAAAAGCCTGTTCGGCATGATCAAGAACACTTACCAGATGCACAGCGAAGGCGTTCTGTCCGCTTATAAGGACAACGCTTCGGTGATCGTCGGTAACGTCGCCGGCCGTTTCTTCCCGGACCCTGAAACCCGCCAGTACGGCGCGGTGCAGGAACCGGTGCACATCCTGATGAAAGTCGAGACTCACAACCACCCGACCGCGATCGCCCCGTTCCCGGGCGCATCCACCGGTTCCGGTGGCGAGATCCGCGACGAAGGCGCAACTGGTCGTGGCGCCAAGCCAAAGGCTGGCCTGACCGGCTTCACCGTATCGAACCTGCAGATCCCGGGCTTCGAACAGCCGTGGGAAGTGCCGTACGGCAAGCCTGAACGCATCGTTACCGCGTTGGACATCATGATCGAAGGCCCACTGGGTGGCGCCGCGTTCAACAACGAATTCGGTCGTCCGGCCCTGACCGGCTACTTCCGTACCTTCGAGCAGTCGATCACCACCCCGCGGGGCGACGAAGTTCGCGGTTACCACAAGCCGATCATGCTGGCGGGCGGCATGGGTAACATCCGTGCCGAACACGTACAGAAAGGCGAGATCACCGTCGGCTCCAAGCTGATCGTACTCGGCGGCCCGGCGATGTTGATCGGCCTGGGCGGCGGCGCGGCTTCCTCCATGGCCACCGGCACCAGCTCGGCTGACCTGGACTTCGCTTCCGTACAGCGCGAAAACCCGGAAATGGAACGTCGCTGCCAGGAAGTCATCGACCGTTGCTGGCAACTGGGCGACAAAAACCCGATCAGTTTCATCCACGACGTGGGTGCGGGCGGTTTGTCCAACGCCTTCCCGGAACTGGTCAACGACGGCAACCGTGGTGGCCGTTTCGAACTGCGCAATATTCCAAACGACGAGCCGGGCATGGCCCCGCACGAAATCTGGAGTAACGAATCCCAGGAACGCTACGTTCTGGCGGTCGGCCCGGCTGACTTCGAACGCTTCCAGGCGATCTGCGAACGTGAGCGTTGCCCGTTCGCCGTCGTCGGCGAAGCCACTGCGGAACCGCAGCTGACCGTTACCGACAGCCACTTCGGCAACAGCCCGGTGGACATGCCGCTCGAAGTGCTGCTGGGCAAAGCCCCGCGTATGCACCGTTCGGCCGTTCGCGAAAACGAACTGGGCGACGATTTCGATCCGTCGACCCTCGACATCGCCGACTGCGTCGAGCGTGTCCTGCATCACCCGGCCGTGGCGAGCAAAAGCTTCCTGATCACCATCGGCGACCGCACCATCACCGGCCTTGTTGCCCGTGATCAGATGGTCGGCCCGTGGCAGGTTCCGGTGGCTGACGTTGCCGTCACCGCCACCAGCTTCGACGTTTACACCGGCGAAGCCATGGCCATGGGCGAGCGCACTCCGCTGGCTCTGCTGGACGCTCCGGCGTCGGGCCGCATGGCCATCGGCGAAACCCTGACCAACATCGCGGCTTCGCGCATCAACAAGATCTCCGACATCAAGTTGTCGGCGAACTGGATGTCCGCCGCCGGTCACCCGGGCGAAGATGCGCGTCTGTACGACACCGTGAAAGCGGTCGGCATGGAACTGTGCCCGGACCTGGGCATCACCATTCCAGTGGGCAAGGACTCCATGTCCATGGCCACGCGCTGGAACGACGAAGGCGTCGACAAGACTGTGACTTCGCCGATGTCGCTGATCGTGACCGGTTTCGCGCCAGTGGCTGACATCCGTCAGACCCTGACCCCGGAACTGCGCATGGACAAGGGCACCACCGACCTGATCCTGATCGATCTGGGCCGTGGCCAGAACCGCATGGGCGCCTCGATCCTGGCCCAGGTTCACGGCAAGCTCGGCTCGCAAGCGCCGGACGTCGACGATGCCGAAGACCTCAAAGCCTTCTTCGCCGTGATCCAGGGCCTCAACGCCGACGGTCACTTGCTGGCGTACCACGACCGTTCCGACGGTGGTCTGCTGACCAGCACCGTGGAAATGGCCTTCGCCGGTCACTGCGGCCTGAGCCTGAACCTCGACGGTCTGGCTGAAACCTCCGCCGACATCGCTGCAATCCTGTTCAACGAAGAACTGGGCGCTGTAATCCAGGTTCGCCAGGACGCTACTCCAGACATCCTCGCGCAGTTCAGCGCTGCCGGTCTGGGCGAGTGCGTGTCGGTGATCGGTCAGCCAATGAACAACGGCCAGATCAACATCACCTTCAACGGCGAAACCGTGTTCGAAGGTCAGCGTCGTCTGCTGCAACGCCAGTGGGCTGAAACCAGCTACCAGATCCAGCGTCTGCGTGACAACGCCGACTGCGCTGAACAAGAGTTCGACGTGCTGCTGGAAGAAGACAACCCGGGCCTGAGCGTCAAGCTGAGCTACGACGTCAACCAGGACGTCGCCGCGCCTTACATCAAGAAAGGCATCCGCCCACAAGTTGCCGTGCTGCGTGAGCAGGGCGTCAACGGTCAGGTGGAAATGGCGGCCGCGTTCGACCGCGCCGGTTTCAACGCGATCGACGTGCACATGAGCGACATTCTGGCCGGCCGTGTCGACCTGAACGAGTTCAAAGGTCTGGTGGCGTGCGGCGGTTTCTCCTACGGCGACGTACTGGGTGCCGGCGAAGGCTGGGCCAAGTCCGCGCTGTTCAACAGCCGTGCTCGCGATGCGTTCCAGGGTTTCTTCGAGCGTACCGACAGCTTCACCCTCGGCGTGTGCAACGGTTGCCAGATGATGTCCAACCTGCACGAGCTGATCCCGGGCAGCGAGTTCTGGCCGCACTTCGTGCGTAACCGCTCCGAGCAGTTCGAAGCGCGCGTGGCGATGGTTCAGGTCCAGGAGTCGAACTCGATCTTCCTGCAAGGCATGGCCGGTTCGCGCATGCCGATCGCCATCGCTCACGGTGAAGGCCATGCCGAGTTCGCCAGCGAAGAAGCATTGCTGGAAGCCGATCTGTCGGGTTGCGTGGCGATGCGTTTCGTCGATAACCATGGCAAGGTCACCGAAAACTACCCGGCCAACCCGAACGGCTCGCCGCGCGGGATCACCGGTTTGACCAGCCGCGACGGTCGCGTAACGATCATGATGCCGCACCCGGAACGTGTGTTCCGCGCTGTGCAGAACTCGTGGCGTTCGGAAGACTGGAACGAAGACGCACCTTGGATGCGTATGTTCCGTAATGCTCGAGTCTGGGTGAACTAAGGGCCGTGTACAAGCTCAGCTTTTTCGTTCCGGCCAGTCACGTGGAACAGGTCAAAAGCGCCGTATTCGCTGCCGGTGGCGGGCGGATCGGGGCTTATGATCATTGCGCGTGGCAGGTGCTTGGCCTGGGCCAGTTTCGGCCGTTGGATGGCAGTCAGCCGTTTATTGGTGAGGCGGGGCAGGTCGAGCAGGTTGAGGAATGGAAGGTTGAGCTGGTGGTGGCGGATGAGTTGATCGTGGCCGTGGTGGCTGCATTAAAGCTGAGCCATCCCTACGAGACACCGGCTTATGAAGTGTGGCGGTTGGAGGATTTCTGATCTTCTACTGCTGAAATGAGAAACCCGCTGATGAAGATCAGCGGGTTTAATGAGATGGTCAGCCTGACCGAGAAGCCCTGCAGGTTTACGCTTGCAGGGCTTTTCTCGTTTTCGGCGGAGGATCTCTCATGAATACGATGACGCTTCTCGGTATCGACATTGGCAAACACAGTTTCCACCTGCATGGCCAGGATGCCAAAGGTCATCAGGTATTGCGCAAGAAAACCAACCGCGGCCAATTGCTCAGCACATTGGCGCAGGTACCGTCCTGTACGGTGGTAATGGAGTCCTGCGGCGGCGCCCATTGGCTGGCTCGACAGATTGGTGCATTGGGCCACGAGGTGAAGCTGATCGCCCCGCAGTACGTCAAACCATTCGTCAAAGGCAACAAAAACGACTTCATTGATGCCGAAGCGATTTGCGAGGCGGCGAGCCGCCCCGCGATGCGCTTCTGCTCGATCAAAACCGCAGAGCAACAAACGCTTTCAGCCCTGCATCGTGTCCGTAAATCTTTGATTGGCCAGCGAACCGTCGCGACCAACCAGATTCATGGCTTTCTGCTGGAGTTCGGGATCAGCCTGCCTATAGGTGCCGCTGCGTTGCACCGCGTGCCGGCGCTGTTGGACGACCCGCAGCACCCGGTTCCGTTGCGCCTAAAGGGCGTAGTGATGCGTCTCCATCATCAAATTCAACAGCTGAATGATGAAATCAAGGACATCGAGTTCGATCTGAAGCAGCAGCTGAAAGAAGACGATGCCGGGAGTCGTTTGCAGAGTATTCCTGGCATCGGCCCGATCACCGCCAGCGCGGTATTGGCGGATGTGGGCGATGCGTCGAACTATCGAAGTGGACGCGATTTTGCCGCTTCGCTAGGGCTGGTGCCGAGGCAGTATTCGACGGGCGGAAAAACAGTACTACTGGGGATCAGCAAGCGCGGCGACAAGCACATCCGCCAACTGCTGGTGCAGGGCGCGCGATCCATCATGCAGCATATCGATAAGCGGGAAGACGCCTTGGGGCCCTGGGTTCGAGAGCTGCTGACGCGTCGCCACTCCAATGTTGTCGCGTGCGCGCTGGCGAACAAACTGGCGCGCATCGTGTGGGCGGTACTGGCCAAAGGCGGCCAGTACGACCCACATCCGAACGCTTGAACGTACAGCTTTACTACCGGCTTTTGCGACGTCACTGACTGATGACAGTAAACGGCAAACGGCCCGACTGAGAACCTGGCAATAAAATCAGCTTTAGAGGCTGAGGGTTTTTTCAGGACAGTCGGGAGCGGCTACTCATCGAGGGCCGAGCGTTGTTGCAGCAACGCTCACAATGAGCCCGGATACATTAGCGCAAGCCAGCTTTACCGAAAACAGCCCATGAGGTTGCAGGAGATGGGCTGACCATACATTTTATTGCCGAAAACTTAATGAATCCACACAACCCTTGTAGGAGCTGTCGAGTGAAACGAGGCTGCGATCTTTTGATTTTGATTTTTAAAGTCAAGATCAAAAGATCGCAGCCTCGTTTCACTCGATAGCTCCTACAGGGGGCGAGGGTTAGACCTTCGCACTGACCTCACTGCGATTGACCAACGCCTCCAGCGCCCCACTCAAACTCGGCGCCTTGTCACCAATCAGCAGGTGCCACACGCCCCCTTCAAGCTGACTGACTCCCTGACAACCCAGCGCCTTCAAATCACCCTCCGACAACGCTTTGCCATCCGCCAGTTGCAGCCGAATCCGGGTCATGGCCACGCAATCCATCTGCAACACATTGTCCCCGCCGCCCAACGCCTTCAGCCATTGCTGCGCCTCTGAAGTCGCCACTGCTGCTGGTTTCGGCGCATCGATAACGGCGGGAGGGGAGGAAACAAGTGCGCGACCCAGCGCCGGCATCGCCAAGCGAATTTCATCCGCGATGCTGTCGGCCATCGGCCCAACCACCACCTGCAAACTTCCGCCCTTGCCCGGACGCACCACCGCCATCGCCCCCAGCGCTTTCAACTCTGCGTCGTTTGCCTTGTTGCGATCCACCATGTCCAGGCGCAACCGCGTGGTACATGCGCCGACAGTGATCAAATTCTGTGCACCGCCCAGCGCCTTGATGTAAGCCCCGGCGCGCTCGTTCTCGGTGACTACAACCTTGTCACTCGCCGGCACTTCTTCACGCCCCGGTGTCTTGAGTTTGAAACGGCGAATGCAGAAATCAAACACCACGTAGTAGATCACCGCATACGCCAGACCCACCGGTACCACCAACCAGCCGTTGGTGGATTTACCCCAGCCGAGCACCATGTCGATGAAGCCGCCGGAGAAGGTGAAACCCAGGTGGATGTTCAGCGCATTGGTGATCGCCATCGACAGGCCGGTCAGCAGCGCATGGAGCAAAAAGAGAAACGGCGCGAGGAACATGAACGCAAATTCGATGGGTTCGGTGACGCCGGTCAGGAACGAGGTCAGCGCCATCGACAGAAAGATCCCGCCCATGACCTTGCGGCGTTCCGGCAGGGCGTTGCGGTACATCGCCAGGCACGCGGCGGGCAGGCCGAAGATCATCACCGGGAACATGCCGGTCATGAACTGGCCGCCCTTCGGGTCACCGGCGAAGTAGCGCGACAGGTCGCCAGTGACCATGGCGCCTGTGGTCGGGTCGGTGAAGTTGCCGAAGACGAACCACGCCATGTTGTTGAGGATGTGGTGCAGGCCGGTGACGATCAGCAGGCGGTTGAACACGCCGAAAACGAAGGCGCCGATGCTGCCGCTCTCCATCATCAATGTGCCGAAGCCGTTGATGCCGTGCTGGATCGGCGGCCAGATCAGACCGAAGATCACGCCCAGACCGACGGCGGCGAAGCCGGTGACGATCGGCACGAAGCGCCGTCCGCCGAAGAACGCCAGGTACTCCGGCAACTTGATGTCCTTGAAACGGTTGTACAGCGCGCCCGCCATCAAGCCGCTGACAATCCCGGCGAGCATGCCCATGTTGATGCTTGCATCCAGCACCTTGAGCGTGGAGATCATCACCAGGTAACCAATCACCCCGGCGAGGCCGGCGGTGCCGTTGTTGTCCTTGGCGAAACCGACCGCGATGCCGATGGCGAAGATCATCGCCAGGTTAGCGAAGATCACTTGGCCAGCGTCATGGATGATCGCGATGTTCAGCAGGTCTGTGTCACCCAGACGCAGCAACAGGCCGGCAATCGGCAGGATCGCAATCGGCAGCATCAGCGCGCGGCCGAGGCGTTGCAGGCCTTCGATGAAATATTGGTACATGGCAGATCTCCCTGGATTCTTGTAGTTGTTATTCAGCTCAGAGGCCATTGCTGGTGACAGGCGTGACGCACCGCGCCGGCACTGCTCAGCTTGAGCAGGCCGTGGCTGATACGCCGGCATTCGGCAGCATCGAGGTGGCGCACGCGGTCCTTGATTTCACCGATCTGCACCGGGCTCACCGACAGCTCGCTGACGCCCAGGCCGATCAGAACGGGTGTGGCCAGCGGATCAGAGGCGAGAGCACCGCAGACGCCGACCCAACGGTTATGCACCGCCGCACCGGCGCAGGTCTGGGCGATCAGTCGCAGCAGCGCCGGATGCATCGCGTCGACGCGAGAGGCGAGACCCGCATGGTCGCGGTCCATCGCCAGGGTGTATTGCGACAAGTCGTTGGTGCCGATCGACAGGAAGTCCGAATGCTCTGCAAGCTGCTCGGCCAGCAATGCGGCGGCCGGGACTTCGATCATTACGCCCAGTTCGGGACGCTCACTCACACCGAGTTCAGTGCACAGCGCGTCGAGGCGCTGACGGATGTGCAACAGCTCATCGACCTCGGTGACCATCGGCAACAGGATCCGGCAGCGCGACAGCGGGCTGACGTGGAGCAGCGCGCGCAGTTGCTGATCGAGCAATTCTGGCCGCACCTGAGCCAGGCGAATACCGCGCAAGCCGAGTACCGGGTTGGCCTCGACCGGCAGCGGCAGGTAATCAAGTTGCTTGTCGCCACCGACGTCGATGGTGCGGATGATCACCGACTTGTCGCCCATGGCATCGAGCACGGCTTGATAGGCGACGTGTTGTTCCTGTTCGTCCGGTGCGGTGTTGCGGTCGACAAACAGAAACTCGGTGCGCAGCAGGCCGACGCCATCGGCGCCATTGGCCAGCGCATCGGCCGCTTCTGCGCTGGAGGCAACGTTAGCGGCGACTTCGATGTGCACACCGTCGAGTGTCAGTGCCGGGGTGTGAGCCTGAGATTGTTGAAGTGCGCGGCGTTGTTGATGATCGAGTTGTGCCTGATGCACCTCGGCAAGGCGTTCAGCAGTCGGTGTCAATTCGAGACGACCTCCGTCGGCATCGAGCACAACGTCTTGGCCTTGCGGCTGATCCAGCAGCGCCGAACCCAGCGCTACCAGGCACGGCAAGCCTTTGCCTCGCGCCAGAATGGCGACATGCGAAGTCGCGCCGCCCTCGACCATGCACAACCCGGCGACCCCTTGCTCGCTCAGTTGCAGCAAGTCCGACGGCGTCAGTTCATGGGCGGCGACGATGGCGCCGGCCGGTACGTCGTAATGCCAGGCTTCGCCGAGCAGGGCACGCAGCACCCGTTGCTTGAGGTCGCGTAGATCGTTGGCGCGTTCGGCCAGCAATGCGCTGCCGAGTTGCTGGAGGACGTCGCACTGCGCGTCGATCGACTGGCTCCAGGCGTGCGTCGCGGCCATGCCTTGAGCGATGGAGACGTTGGCAGCGTCCAGCAGCGCCGGGTCTTCGAGCAAGGCGAGGTGCGCGGCGAAGATCGCTTCTTCGTCAGTGTTCTTGTGTTTCCTGGCCTGGGCCAGCGTGTGGTCGATTTCGCAGCGTACGGCGCTCAGTGCGGTATCGAGGGCGTGCAGTTGTTGCTCGGGGTCGTGGCTGCCGGCATCCACCGGCAGGCTGATGGCGTTCAAGCGAAACAACGGCCCACCGACCAGGCCGGGCGCGGCGCACACACCGTGCAGCACGCCGGCTTCGGCCGTCCGCTGACGTCGAATATTCGATGCAGGCGCGGCGGCGTGGCTGTCTTCGGCCAGCGCCGTGGACAAGGCGATCAGCAACGCTTGCATCGCCGCTTCGGCATCCGGGCCCTGACAGCTGACCTGAACCTCGTCCTGCTCGCCGACGGCCAGGCTCATCAGGCCGATCAAGCTGTCGCAGGTTGCCGATTTGCCGGCGAAATGCAGCTGCGATTTGCTCTTGAAGCCTTGTGCGGTCTGGCGAATCAGCGCAGCCGGGCGAGCGTGCAGACCGCCACGATGGGCGACGCGAATGTGGCCGACAATCTCTTCACCTGAAAGCTCAACTTCAGCCTGCGTACCTGGCGCGTACCGGCGAATGATGTGCAGCAGCGGATCGCCGACTTTCACCGATTTCAACGTAATGGGCCGCGCCTGAAAGTCCTGGCTGTTGGTCAGGATCATCAGGCTGACCAGGCTTTTGCATTGCTGCGCGACCTTGTCCAGGTCGTAGCGCAACAGCGGCTGGCCGTTACTGACTCGAGCGCCTTCCTTGACCAGCATCGAGAAGCCTTCGCCCTGCAACTCGACGGTGTCGAGGCCCAGGTGCAAGAGCAATTCCGCGCCATTATCGGCGCGCAAGGTGACGGCATGGCCACTGCGGGCAACGTGCACCACGACGCCGGCACACGGCGCGTGAAGGGTGTCGTTCAGCGGGTCGATGGCGATCCCGTCGCCCATGGCGCCGCTGGCGAACACCGGGTCCGGGACTTTGGCGAGCGTGAGCACCGGGCCGCTGAGCGGGGCGCTGAGGGTCAGCTCTTTATTGTTGTTATGCATGGCTCGGTCTCATCAGGAAATCGTTCGGGGCAGACTTAGTGCGTACGCGTCACTTTGCTCAAATGGCGCGGTTGATCCGGGTCCATGCCACGGGCCACGGCCAAACCGGCGGCCATGACGTAGAAACTCTGGATCGCCAGAATCGGATCAAGGACCGGGTGCTCGGCGCAGCTCAGGGTGAGTTCGCGTTCGGCAATGTCATCCGGTGCCGCCAGCAGAACGCGAGCGCCGCGCTGGCGCATGTCTGCGGCGAGGCTCAGCAAACCGGCTTGCTCGGCACCGCGTGGTGCAAAAATCAGCAGCGGATAGTTTTCATCGATCAATGCCATCGGACCGTGACGCACTTCGGCGCTGCTGAAGGCTTCGGCCTGAATTGCCGAGGTTTCCTTGAATTTAAGGGCCGCTTCCTGAGCGATGGCAAAACCGGCGCCACGACCGATCACCATCAAACGCTGGCAATCGCGCAGGGCGTCAATGGCCAGGCTCCAATCCTGCTGCGCCGCTTCGCGCAGGCCCTCCGGCAAAGCGTTGCCGGCGTCCAGCAATTCCACGTCTTCCTTCCAATGGGCGATCAGCCGGGCGCTGGCACTGAGGGTGGCGATAAAACTCTTGGTCGCGGCGACGCTGCTTTCTGTACCGGCGCACAGCGGCAGGCTGAATTCGCAGGCCGCTTCCAGTGGCGAACTTTCGGCGTTGACCATGGAAATGCTCAAGGCGCCGCGTTTGCGCAACAGACGCATGCTGTTCACCAGGTCCGGGCTTTGCCCCGACTGCGAGAACGCAAACGCCACTTGCCCGCTGACCTTCAACGGTGCTTGCAGCATGGTCACCACCGACATCGGCAGCGACGCCACCGGAATGCCCAGTTGCTGCATGGTCAGGTAGGCGAAGTAACTGGCGGCATGGTCGGAGCTGCCGCGCGCGACGGTCATCGCCACTTGCGGCGGCTGACGACGCAGGCGCCCGGCGATCTCGAGCATCTGCGGGTCGAGTTGCTGCAATTGGGCTTGCACGGCCTCGAACGAGGACAGCGCCTCTTCAAGCATTTTTGAAGTCAATGTCTTCTCCTTCGACCATGACGGCGGTGAGTGTGAGTGAGCGATCCAGCCGCACGCAGTCGGCCCAGCTGCCCGGTTGCAGGCGACCGCGTTCGGTGAGGCCGAGGTAGTCGGCGGGGAATTGCGAAAGACGTTGCGACGCCTCGGCGATCGGCAGACCGATCTTCACCAGATTGCGCAGCGCCTGATCCATGGTCAGCGTGCTGCCCGCCAGGGTGCCGTCGGGCAAGCGCACGCCACCCAGGCACTTGGTGACCGTGTGGCTGCCGAGCTTGTATTCACCGTCGGGCATGCCGGCAGCGGCGGTGGAGTCGGTGACGCAATACAGGCAGGGGATCGCGCGCAGGGCCACCCGCATGGCGCCGGGATGCACGTGCAGCAAGTCTGGAATCAGCTCGGCGTATTTGGCGTGGGCCAGCGCCGCACCGACGATGCCTGGCTCGCGGTGATGCAGCGGGCTCATGGCGTTGTAGAGGTGAGTGAAACTGCTGGCACCGGCCGCCAACGCTGCGACGCCTTCCTCGTAACTGCCCAGGGTGTGGCCGATCTGCATGCGGATGCCGCGTGCACTGAGGGTGCGGATCAAGGCATCGTGGCCGGCGATTTCCGGGGCGATGGTGATCACCCGGATCGGTGCCAGTGCCAGGTACTCCTCGACTTCGGCCATCAACGCGGTGTGGGCGAAATTCGGCTGGGCGCCGAGTTTGCCGGGGTTGATGTACGGGCCTTCGAGGTGCACGCCGAGCACTCGGGCGCAGCCTGTTGGCCGCTGCTCGCAGAACTCGCCGACGGCTTTGAGCACGCTGGAAATCTCTTCCGGCGGCGCGGTCATGGTGGTCGCCAGCAGCGACGTAGTGCCGAAGCGCACGTGGGTTTTGCTGATGGTTTCGAAGGCGGTTGCGCCTTCCATGATGTCTTTGCCGCCGCCGCCGTGAACGTGCAGGTCGATGAAGCCTGGCAGCAGATAAGGCAAGTCGTTGTCGGCCGGCTCGCAGGGCACGCCGTCGATGGACACGACCTTGCCGTGTTCGTGAATCAGCCGGCCGCGAACCCAGCCGTGGGCGGTGAGGATGTTGTCTTCGGACATGATCGGTTCTCGTTGCTTGATTAGCGGCGAAGCTCTGCGACAAAGTCGTAGTAGTCGTTGCGGCAGTAGGTGTCGGTGACTTCGATCGGTGTGTTGTCTTCCAGGTAGCCGACCCGGGTCATCAGCAGCATGGCGGTGCCGGGGGCGATGCCGACGAGGGCGGCGAATTCGTCCGAGGCGTTGATCGCCTGGATGTGCTGCAACGCGCGGACGATCGGCTTGCCGATACCGTCGAGGTATTCGTAGAGGGAGTCGCCCACCGCTTGCGGCTTGGGAATGATCGAGGCGGGCAGGGTGCTCATCTCGATCGCCATCACCGTGTCGTCGGCTTTGCGCAGGCGTTTGAGGCGCGCGACCTTATCGTTGGGCGAGAGGCCCAGGCGGATCAGTTCTTCGTGGGTCGGCGGGGTGATCTCGCGTTCCAGCCATTGCGAGCCGGGCACGAAACCCTTGAGGCGCAGCATTTCGCTGAAACCCGAGAGGCGCGACAGCGGTTGTTCCAGGCGTGGCGTGATGAATGTGCCGGAACCTTGATTGCGGCGGATCAGGCCTTGCTCGAACAACACTTCCAGCGCCTTGCGGGCGGTGACGCGGGAAATGCCCAGCAACTCGCTCAGGTTGCGTTCCGAGGGCATTGCCTGCTCGGCTTTCCATTGGCCGGCATGAATCGCCGCTTCCAGATTGCGCGCCAGTTGCAGGTACAACGGCGTGGGCTGGGTGTCGTCAGGGCGTAGGGCCTGGAGGTCGTTCATGTCAGGAATGTCCGATGCGGATATTGGAGTGTTGTGTTCCGCGAATGGCCGGAAATTAATACCACTTAAATACCATGTCAATGCCAGTACTTTGCTGTTGGCGCAGTTAAGCCTGACCTGTTGGCCGGTTATGAAGGCCGTTGGTTTTAAGTGGTATTAGAGGTGGGGATTTTGAGCGCAAAGATCGCAGCCTGCGGTAACGCTTGCCGAGAGGATTGGTATCTTCCCGGCAGGCATTACCGCAGGCTGCGATCTTTTGAATTTATTTTTCGAGGAGCGACCGAAGGTCGCGCTCATAGGCCGAAGCAACTCGGCCCACTGTGGTGAGGGGATTTATCCCCGTTCGGCTGCGAAGCAGTCGCAGGCTCAGTCGACGCGGTGAGCCTGACCCAATGCAATTGCAGGTTTCAGCACTGCTTCGCAGCGCAACGGGGATAAATCCCCTCACCACAAAGGCTTTTCACCCGTCAGGGAAAGCTTCCCCAGTCTGGGACGCCGGGGGGTTACGGACGAATCTCGATCATCGTGCCATCCGGCACCAGGCCCCACACTTCACGCATGTCCATGTTGCGCATGGCAATGCAGCCGTCGGTCCAGTCCAGGGTGTGGAACAGATCTTCCGGGTTTTCTTCGGTGTCCGGCGTGCCGTGGATCATGATCATGCCACCAGGCTCGACGCCTTCACGCCGGGCGCGGGCAGAGTCGCTGATGTTCGGGTAGGAGATGTGCATCGACAGATTGAATTTATCGCTGACCTTGCGCCAGTCCAGCCAATAGAAACCTTCAGGCGTGCGTCTATCGCCTTCCATCAGTTTTTGGCCTTTCGGGTTTCTGCCCAGGGAAATGCGATAGGTCTTGAGCGGCTTGCCGTCATTGATCAATTGCAATTGATGGGCGGACTTGAGCACCAGAACTTTTTCGATGACTTTGCCGTTCAGGGTTTCCGCAACGGAAGCCTGTGACAGGGCGACGAACGACAAGCAAAACACGGCAAGCAACCAGCGCATTGAAACGATATCCCTGAAAGGTGTCGCGACTATTTAGTTAGTTATAGGTGATTTTGGAGCCAGGAGCTTTAGGTGATGGCAGGCTGGACAAGCGGCGGGATCGACTCGGACCGCACGGGGTAGACCTCGGTCCGCCGGTCAGCGAAGAAGTATTCTAAGGTACGGCCCACCGTGCGGAAAGCCAACTCGGACCACGGGATATCGGCTTCGTCGAAAAGCTGCACTTCCAGGCTCTCGGGACCGGCGGAAAAATCCGGGTCCACCAGCTCCGCGCGAAAGAACACATGCACTTGGCTAATGTGCGGCACGTCGATCAACGTGTAGATGCTCAGGTTGCGCACCCGCGCGCAGGCTTCTTCAGCGGTTTCGCGAATGGCCGCCTGCTCGATGGTTTCGCCGTTCTCCATGAAACCGGCGGGCAGGGTCCAGTAACCGAGCCGAGGCTCGATGGCGCGCCGGCACAGCAACACTTTCGAGCCCCAGGTCGCCACGCAACCGGCGACGATATTGGGGTTCTGGTAGTGAATCGCCTGACAGCTGTCACAGACATAACGCAGGCGCGAATCGCCTTCGGGGATACGCTGGGTGACCGGGTTGCCGCACTGACTGCAAAATTTCATACGGGGGTTCCTGAATGCTGCGCCTATCTTGGCGTGCGGCGGTGCCTGTCGGCAAGTTGTCGTTTAGCGACATGCAGTGGTTATGGGGTTGGGCGGCCGGTGTGATTGGTGCATGATGCAAGGTAGCGAATAAATCGAGAAGACTCATGCTGGACGAGCTACTTCACCGGGTTAGCAACCACACGCCGCGTACCCTGGAAACCGATCGACGTTTCCCCGAAGCCGCAGTGCTGGTGCCCATCACCCGCAGCGACGAACCGGAACTGATTCTGACCCTGCGTGCCAGCGGGCTTTCGACCCATGGCGGCGAAGTCGCCTTCCCTGGCGGGCGGCGCGATCCGGAAGACCCGGACCTGGTGTTCACCGCGCTACGGGAGGCCGAAGAAGAAATCGGCTTGCCGCCGGGGCTGGTCGAAGTGATCGGACCGCTGAGCCCGCTAATCTCCCTGCACGGCATCAAGGTCACGCCTTATGTCGGGGTGATTCCGGATTTTGTCGAATACCTGGCCAACGATGCCGAGATCGCTGCGGTGTTCAGTGTGCCTCTGGAGTTCTTCCGCGAGGATCCTCGGGAACATACTCACCGCATCGATTACCAGGGGCGCAGTTGGTACGTGCCGAGTTATCGTTACGGCGAATACAAAATCTGGGGCCTGACGGCGATCATGATCGTCGAGTTGATCAATCTGCTCTATGACGCCGACATCAGCCTGCACCACCCACCCAAAAGCTTCATCAATACTTGAAGCCATCGTTCGTATGGCGTGAAACGCGGCTGCCTGAGCCTTTGAGGAAAACAAGATGAAATATCGCCTGGGCGACGCCCGCGTCGAAACCCATCCGCAGAGCTGGGTCGCACCCAATGCCGTGCTGGTGGGCAAGGTCAAGCTGGAAGAGGGCGCCAACGTCTGGTTCAACGCCGTGTTGCGTGGCGACAATGAATTGATCCTGATCGGCAAGAACAGCAACGTCCAGGACGGGACGGTTATGCACACCGACATGGGCTACCCGCTGACCATCGGCACCGGCGTGACCATCGGCCACAACGCCATGCTTCACGGCTGCACCGTGGGCGATTACAGCCTGATCGGTATTAATGCGGTGATTCTCAACGGTGCGAAGATCGGCAAAAACTGCATCATCGGCGCCAACTCACTGATCGGCGAGGGCAAGGAGATTCCCGACGGTTCGCTGGTCATGGGCTCGCCGGGCAAAGTGGTTCGTGAGTTGACCGAGCCGCAAAAGAAGATGCTCGAGGCCAGCGCTGCGCACTATGTGCATAACTCGCAGCGTTATGCCCGTGATCTGGTTGAGCAGGAAGAATGAACGCCACCGAACGACCGGTTCTTTCGCCGTGCGTGAACATTTGTGCGCTGGATGAGGATGATATCTGCACCGGGTGTCAGCGCACGGTCGAGGAGATCACGCGCTGGAGCCGGATGGACAACGAAGAGCGCCGCAAGGTGTTGGGGTTGTGTCATGAGCGGGCGAAGTCGAGTGGGTTGATCTGGATGTTGCCTTCCAAATCTGATTCCTGAGTTTTGTGAGCTTTTGTGGCTGATGAGGTTTTTTGTGGCGAGGGAGCTTGCTCCCGCTGGGTTGCGAAGCAGTCCCAGAGCTGACAAACACATTCAACCTGACACACCGCGCGCCCTGACTTCAGGGCCGCTGCGCGACCCAGCGGGAGCAAGCTCCCTCGCCACAGGTTATTTGTAAACCCGAGATGGTAATCTGTGCGCCAAATTGACAGGTATCCCGCCACCCCATGCTCTTCCTGATCGCCTACATCAGCAGCGTCGTGCTGATCAATTACGCCTTTTCCACCGCCCCGCACCTGGACGTCATCTGGTCGGCCTGGGGCGGGTTGGTGTTTGTCCTGCGCGACATGGTGCAAACTCGCTTCGGCCATGGCGCCATCGCGGCGATGCTCGCGGCGCTGGTCCTGTCCTATGTCACGTCCGATCCGTCCATCGCGTTGGCCAGCGCCACGGCGTTCGCGGTGTCCGAGTGCATCGACTGGCTGGTGTTCAGCATCACCAAACGCCCGTTGCACGATCGCCTGTGGATAAGTTCGGCCCTGAGCATTCCCCTCGATACGTTTATCTTCTTCGGCATGATCGACGCCTTCACCCCGGCCGTGATCCTCACCGCCATGGGCTCCAAGTTCGCGGGCGTGACGGTCGTGTGGCTGATCATGGCCTGGCGCTTGCGCAAACAGGCCGTCGCCAGCTGAAGCCAAACCCTTCGGTTCATGTAAAATGCCGCGCTTTCTCCCCATGGGAAGCGCGCGTGGCGCTGCATCCCTCGATGATCCGCTTCTTGAGGACCTGAGATGACCCGTATCGGAACTCCATTGTCGCCAACCGCGACCCGCGTATTGCTGTGTGGCTGTGGTGAGTTGGGCAAGGAAGTGGTGATCGAGCTGCAACGCCTGGGCGTTGAAGTGATTGCCGTCGACCGTTACGCCAACGCGCCGGCCATGCAAGTTGCGCATCGCAGCCATGTGATCAACATGCTCGACGGCGCCGCCCTGCGTGCCGTAATCGAAGCCGAGAAGCCGCACTTCATCGTGCCGGAAATCGAAGCCATCGCCACCGCAACCCTCGTGGAACTGGAAGCCGAAGGCTTCACCGTGATCCCGACCGCGCGCGCCGCGCAGTTGACCATGAACCGTGAAGGCATCCGTCGTCTGGCCGCTGAAGAGCTGGACCTGCCGACCTCGCCGTACCATTTCGCCGACACCTTCGAGGACTACAGCAAAGCCGTCCAGGACCTGGGCTTCCCGTGTGTCGTCAAGCCAGTCATGAGTTCGTCGGGCAAAGGCCAGAGCCTGCTGCGCAGCGCCGATGATGTGAAAACCGCTTGGGATTACGCACAAGAAGGCGGCCGTGCCGGTAAAGGTCGCGTGATCGTCGAAGGCTTTATCGACTTCGACTACGAAATCACCTTGCTGACCGTACGTCACGTCGGTGGTACGACCTTCTGCGCGCCAGTCGGTCACCGTCAGGAGAAGGGCGACTATCAGGAATCCTGGCAGCCACAAGCCATGAGCCCGATTGCCCTGGCTGAATCCGAGCGTGTTGCCAAAGCCGTCACCGAAGCCCTGGGCGGTCGTGGCCTGTTTGGTGTCGAGCTGTTCATCAAAGGTGATCAGGTGTGGTTCAGCGAAGTCTCGCCGCGTCCGCATGACACCGGTCTGGTGACCCTGATTTCTCAGGACCTGTCGCAGTTCGCGCTGCACGCACGGGCGATCCTGGGCCTGCCGATTCCGTTGATCCGCCAGTTCGGACCATCGGCTTCGGCGGTGATTCTGGTGGAAGGGCAGTCGACCCAGACCGCTTTCGCCAACCTCGGTGCTGCGTTGAGCGAGCCGGATACGGCGTTGCGTCTGTTCGGTAAGCCTGAGGTCAATGGCCAGCGCCGGATGGGCGTGGCGTTGGCGCGGGATGAGTCGATCGAGGCTGCCCGGGCTAAAGCGACCCGTGCTTCTCAGGCTGTTGTTGTAGAGCTGTAAACCGAGGGGCGGCAATCGCTAGCAGGCTAGCTCCCACAGAGTTATTGGTTGGTCACAAATTTTGTGTACACCCAATTTCCATGTGGGAGCCAGCCTGCTGGCGATGCTTCTGATTCAGGCAACCCGATTCAGATCGTTATGCCGCGTCTCCTTCAGGCACAGCACCGCAATCAAGCTCAACACCGCCGCCCCCGACACATACCCGCCGACATAACTCAAACCGCCCATTGCTACCAGTTTCTGCGCGAAGAACGGCGCCGCCGAGGCCCCGACGATGCCGCCCAGGTTGTAGGCTGCCGACGCGCCGGTATAGCGCACATGCGTGGGAAACAGCTCCGGCAGCAGCGCGCCCATCGGTGCAAATGTCACGCCCATCAGAAACAGCTCGATGCACAGGAACAGCGCCACGCTCCAGGTCGAGCCTTGGGTCAGCAGCGGTTCCATCAAGAACCCCGACAGAATCGCCAGCACGCCGCCAATGATCAGCACCGGTTTACGCCCGTAACGGTCGCTGGCCCAGGCTGACAACGGCGTCGCGGCGGCCATGAACAACACGGCGAAGCACAGCAGGCCGAGGAAGGTTTCGCGGCTGTAGCCGAGTGTCGCCACGCCATAACTCAGCGAAAACACCGTCGAGATGTAGAACAGCGCGTAGCACACCACCATCGACCCGGCCCCCAACAGCATCGGCGCCCAGTACTGGCTGAACAGCTCGACCAGCGGGATCTTTACGCGCTCCTGACGGGCCATGGCGTTGGCAAACACTGGGGTTTCGTGGAGTTTCAGTCGAACATACAAACCCACCATCACCAATGCGGCGCTGAGCAGGAACGGAATCCGCCAGCCCCACGAGCGGAACTGCTCGTCATCCAGGGTCATCGCCAAGGTAAGGAACAAGCCGTTCGCCGCCAGAAATCCGATCGACGGACCGAGCTGCGGGAACATGCCGAACCAGGCGCGTTTGCCTTTGGGCGCATTCTCCGTCGCCAGCAGCGCCGCACCGCCCCATTCACCGCCCAGCCCCAAGCCTTGGCCGAAACGCAGCACACAGAGCAGGATCGGCGCCCAGGCCCCGATGCTGTCGTAACCCGGCAGCACGCCGATCAGCGTGGTGCACACGCCCATCAACAGCAACGAAGCGACCAGTGTCGATTTGCGCCCGATGCGGTCACCGAAGTGGCCAAACAGCGCCGAGCCCAATGGTCGTGCGAGGAAGGCGATGCCGAAGGTGAGGAACGCCGACAGCATCTGGGCGGTGCCGGAGGTCTGCGGAAAGAACACCGGACCGATCACCAGCGCAGCGGCGGTGGCGTAGACGTAGAAGTCGTAAAACTCGATGGCCGTGCCGATAAAACTCGCCGTCGCCACGCGGGTGGCGGAGTTCGTCGGTTGCGCAGGCGTGGTTTCGGTATAAGTCGTGCTGGTCGTCATGCGGTTATCCCTGACAGTCATGTGCCCCAGTGGAGCGAATTATTATGGTCGAACACCCAGGGATGTGGGAGTGAGGCGCGGCCGCTGTTTAAGGTAGGAACAGTCGTCGGTGTAGTGTGGAAATTGCCGATGGTCTGGCCGGAACCTGCTGCGTGCGGGGTAAGCACGTGGCCCGGCGGGGCTTGGGTAAGCGGATTCGATTATAGGAAGGTGGCTAACGATCAAACAAGTGTCGCGGGCAGAGTGATGGCTTTTGTGGCGAGGGAGCTTGCTCCCGCTCGGGCGCGCAGCGGCCGCAAATGGCTGGATGCGTTCTTCAGGATGGTCGCTGCGTCTGTTATCGGGCCTGCTTCGCAGTCCAGCAGGAGAAAGCTCCCTCGCCACAGGTCGGGTGTCAGGGTTTAGATAACGACTGGCACCGAGCTGGTATGCCAGATCAAAACCTGAGTAACGCGATTGTCTTCCGTCTCCAGAATCTCCAGCCGATAACGCCCGATCTTCAGGCACACCGCACTGTCCGGAATCGTCTCCAGCGCCTCGGTCACCAGACCGTTGAGGGTCTTAGGACCGTCGCTGGGCAGGTGCCAGCCCAGGCTCTTGTTCAATTCGCGAATCGACGCGGCACCTTCGATCATCAGGCGCCCATCGGCCTGCGGGTGGATGTGCGGGTTTTCCAGGCTGTGCTGGCTTTCGAATTCGCCGACGATTTCTTCGAGAATGTCTTCCAGGGTCACGATGCCGAGCACTTCGCCGTACTCGTCGACCACCATGCCCAGTCGTCGCTGCTGCTTGTGGAAATTCAGCAGTTGCAACTGCAGCGGCGTGCTTTCCGGCACGAAGTACGGTTCGTGGCTGGCGGCCAGCAGCGCTTCGAGGGTCAGGCTCGCGTTGGGCAGCATATGGCGGATCTGCCGGGTGTTGAGCACCGCTTCGACCTGGTTGATGTCGCTGTGGAACACCGGCAGGCGGGTGCGCTTGTTGTTGCGCAATTGCTCGATGATCTCTTCCAGGGAGTCGTCGAGGTTGATCCCGTCGACGTCACTGCGCGGCACCAGGATGTCGTTGACCGTGATGTTGTCGAGCGCATGGATGCCCGACAGCGGGTGTGGGCGGCAGACGGCTTGATCGAGCTCGTCTTTACGGTCGTTCGGGGCTTCGTCTTCACTCTGTTGCACCACTTTGACTTTGCGGGCAAACGGTCGCATCAGCAGTTGAGTGAAGCCGTTGAGCAGCCACGCGGCCGGGTAGATGATTTTCAGTGGCGCGCCGAGCAACGTGTTGCCCAGGGCCAGGACTGCGTCGGGATAGCGCACGGCGAGGGTGCGCGGCAGGTAATCGGCGAACACCAGAAGCGCGGCCCCGGCACCCAGGCAGGCAACCCACGGCCCGTTTTCTGCCCAGATGAAAATCGCCAGCAAGGTGCTGATGACCACGGCCAGAGCGCGGCACAGGGTATTGCAGAAGATCAGGCTGTTGATCGGGAAGCTCAGTTTCGCGACCGGTTTGTCGCCGGAGCGCGAGGCGGTTCGTTGCGCCAGCAAGTGCTGTTGCGCCGTTTCGATGGCGGTAAACAGCCCCGACCATAAAATCAGCAGGGCCACTACCGCGAGCATCGGCCCTATGGGCAAGTCGTCCATTAATGCCGCCCGTCAGATGTGCAGGATGTATTCACGGACCAGCTTACTGCCGAAGTACGCCAGCATCAGCAGGCAGAAACCGGCGAGGGTCCAGCGAATGGCCTTGTGTCCGCGCCAGCCGAGGCGGTTACGGCCCCAAAGCAGCACGCTGAAGACGATCCAGGCCAGGCAAGCCAGCAGGGTTTTGTGCACCAGGTGCTGGGCAAACAGGTTGTCGACGAACAGCCAGCCGGACAGCAACGACAGCGACAGCAGGGTCCAGCCGGCCCAGAGAAAGCCAAACAGCAGGCTTTCCATGGTTTGCAGCGGCGGGAAGTTCTTGATCAGCCCCGATGGGTGCTTGTGCTTGAGCTGGTGGTCCTGGACCAGCAGCAACAAGGCCTGAAACATCGCGATGGTGAACATGCCGTAGGCGAGGATCGATAGCAGGATGTGCGCGAGGATGCCCGGCTCTTCATCGATGACCTGCACCGTGCCTGCGGGGGCGAACTGTGCAAGCAGCACCGTGGCGGCACCGAGCGGGAACAGCAATATAAGCAGGTTCTCCACCGGTATCCGCGAACAAGCCAGCAGGGTCAGGGCGATGACCGCTGCGGCAATCAGGCTGGCAGCACTGAAAAAGTCCAGGCCCAGGCCGATTGGTGTCAGCAGGTGGGTGAACAGGCTGGCGCTGTGAGCCAGCACGGCAAGCACGCCGAGCGTGACCAGCAGGCGTTTGTTCGCCTTGGCGCCAGTGGCCAGACGAGTGCCTTGATAGATAGTCGCAGCGGCATATAAGCAGGCGGCGGCGAGGGTAGTCAGCAAACTGGGTGACAAGGGGAGCATAAATCCTGTTAGGCAAGCCCGAAAGGCGCTGAGTTTGGCATAGAACCCCCGCAGCACGAAAGACCATGCAACCTGACGACGAGGTGTCCGCCAGACGCAGTCTTCGCTATAATCCGCGACCTGCCCACGCCGCAGGCTCGCCGAGCACATGTTTATTCCGGTCTGGGCCGCCATTATCCCGGTCTACACAGGGCCTGAAAGGATCGCGCAATGTTTGAAAACTTAACCGACCGTCTCTCGCAGACGCTGCGCCATGTCACCGGCAAGGCCAAGCTGACCGAGGACAACATCAAAGACACCCTGCGCGAAGTGCGCATGGCGTTGCTCGAAGCCGACGTCGCCTTGCCGGTGGTGAAAGACTTCGTCAATTCGGTCAAGGAGCGCGCCGTCGGCACCGAGGTGTCACGCAGCCTGACGCCGGGCCAGGCCTTCGTGAAGATCGTCCAGGCCGAACTCGAAAGCCTGATGGGCGCCGCCAACGAAGATTTGAACCTGAGCGCCGTTCCGCCAGCCGTCGTGCTGATGGCCGGTTTGCAGGGCGCGGGTAAAACCACTACCGCCGGCAAACTTGCGCGCTTCCTTAAAGAGCGCAAGAAGAAGTCGGTCATGGTCGTGTCCGCGGACGTTTACCGTCCGGCGGCGATCAAGCAGCTGGAAATGCTTGCCGGTGAAGTCGGCGTCACCTTCTTCCCGTCCGACCTGAGCCAGAAGCCGGTCGAGATCGCGCAAGCGGCTATTAAAGAAGCGAAGCTTAAGTTTATTGATGTGGTCATCGTCGATACCGCCGGTCGTCTGCATATCGATGAAGAGATGATGGGCGAGATCAAGGCGTTGCACGCCGCGATCAACCCGGTCGAAACCCTGTTCGTGGTCGACGCCATGACCGGCCAGGATGCTGCCAACACGGCCAAGGCCTTCGGCGACGCATTGCCGCTGACTGGTGTGATCCTGACCAAGGTCGACGGCGACGCCCGTGGCGGTGCCGCCCTGTCGGTGCGTGCCATCACCGGCAAGCCGATCAAGTTCATCGGTATGGGCGAGAAGAGCGAAGCGCTCGAACCGTTCCACCCTGAGCGTATCGCTTCGCGCATCCTCGGCATGGGCGACGTGCTCAGCCTGATCGAACAGGCCGAAGCGACCCTCGACAAGGACAAGGCCGACAAACTGGCCAAGAAGCTGAAGAAGGGCAAGGGCTTCGACCTCGAAGACTTCCGCGATCAGCTGCAACAGATGAAGAACATGGGCGGCCTTGGCGGCCTTATGGACAAACTGCCGAACATCGGCGGCGTGAACCTGGCGCAAATGGGCAATGCCCAGGGCGCGGCAGAGAAACAATTCAAGCAGATGGAAGCCATCATCAATTCCATGACCCCGGCCGAGCGCCGCGACCCTGAGCTGATCAGCGGTTCGCGCAAACGCCGGATCGCCATGGGTTCCGGCACCCAGGTGCAGGACATCGGTCGCTTGATCAAGCAGCACAAGCAGATGCAGAAGATGATGAAGAAATTCTCCGCGAAAGGCGGAATGGCCAAAATGATGCGCGGCATGGGCGGTATGTTGCCCGGCGGCGGCATGCCGAAAATGTAAAGAATTCGCGCCGGCATCTATGTCGACGCTAACCCACAGGGACGTGGGATCAACAGCAAACCCGCACTTGGCGGGAGCTGACTGGCCGTTTTCAACGACGGCTCTATAGCAAATCTTGATGGCGACCGAAAGGCCGTCGGAAAAAGTCATTTGCAAAAGTCCGGATATTCCTTAGAATATGCGGCCTTTCGGGCACCTATGCCCGCTGTGCCTTTAGATTTGCAGCACCGACTACAGGAACGATGTTCACATGCTAACAATCCGTCTTGCCCTTGGCGGCTCCAAAAAGCGCCCGTTTTACCACTTGACCGTAACCGACAGCCGCAACCCGCGCGACGGTTCGCACAAGGAACAGGTTGGTTTCTTCAACCCTGTTGCTCGTGGTCAAGAAGTCCGCCTGTCCGTGAACCAAGAGCGCGTAGCCTACTGGCTGAGCGTTGGTGCACAGCCTTCTGAGCGTGTTGCTCAGTTGTTGAAGGACGCTGCTAAGGCTGCGGCCTGAGCAATATGAACGCGACGCCTGCTGTTGCTGATGATTTGATCGTTATCGGCAAGATTTACTCTGTTCACGGCGTTCGCGGCGAAGTGAAGGTTTATTCCTTTACTGATCCGACTGAAAACCTGTTGCAGTACAAAACCTGGACGCTCAAGCGCGAAGGCAATGTGAAACAGGTCGAGCTGGTCAGTGGACGCGGGAACGACAAGTTCCTGGTCGCAAAGCTCAAGGGTCTTGATGATCGTGAAGAAGCTCGTCTTCTGGCCGGTTATGAGATCTGCGTGCCGCGCAACCTGTTCCCTGAATTGACCGACGGCGAGTACTACTGGTACCAGCTGGAAGGTCTGAAGGTTATTGATCAACTCGGGCAATTGCTCGGGAAAATCGATCATCTTCTGGAAACCGGCGCCAATGATGTAATGGTGGTCAAGCCTTGCGCTGGCAGCCTGGATGATCGCGAACGCCTGTTGCCCTATACGGAGCAATGCGTGTTGGCCGTCGACCTTGCCGCAGGCGAGATGAAGGTGGAATGGGATGCGGACTTCTAAGCGTGGCTAACTTGCGCGTAGAAGTGATCAGTTTGTTTCCCGAGATGTTCTCCGCCATCAGCGAGTACGGCATCACCAGTCGTGCGGTGAAACAGGGGCTGTTGCAGCTCACCTGTTGGAATCCGCGAGACTACACGACGGATCGACATCACACTGTGGACGATCGCCCATTTGGCGGTGGCCCGGGCATGGTGATGAAGATCAAGCCCCTGGAAGATGCTCTGGTTCAGGCCAAGGCAGCAGCCGGGGAGGCGGCGAAGGTAATTTACCTGTCCCCCCAAGGCCGTCAACTGACTCAGTCGGCGGTACGCGAGTTGGCGAATCTGGATGCATTGATCCTGATTGCCGGCCGCTATGAAGGCATTGACGAGCGTTTTATTGAAGCTCATGTCGATGAAGAGTGGTCGATTGGCGACTATGTACTGTCTGGCGGCGAGCTGCCGGCGATGGTCCTGATTGATGCGGTTACACGACTGCTGCCTGGAGCTTTAGGGCATGCGGACTCCGCCGAGGAAGATTCCTTTACGGATGGTTTGCTGGATTGCCCGCACTACACCCGACCGGAGGTGTATGCGGATCAGCGTGTTCCCGACGTGTTGCTAAGTGGCAATCACGCGCATATCCGGCGTTGGCGTTTACAGCAGTCCCTTGGTAGGACCTTTGAACGACGCGCCGATCTTCTGGAAAGCCGCTCGCTTTCTGGAGAAGAGAAGAAGCTGCTCGAGGAATACATCCGCGAGCGGGACGATAGTTAACAACGTATCGATGGTAGATCCGACGATCTACCTTAGGAGCACAGCATGACTAACAAAATCATCCTTGCACTCGAAGCAGAGCAGATGACCAAAGAGATCCCTACCTTTGCCCCGGGCGACACCATTGTCGTTCAGGTGAAAGTGAAGGAAGGCGACCGTTCGCGTCTGCAAGCGTTCGAAGGTGTTGTTATCGCCAAGCGTAACCGCGGCGTAAACAGTGCTTTCACCGTTCGTAAAATCTCCAACGGTGTTGGCGTAGAGCGTACTTTCCAGACCTACAGCCCGCAAATCGACAGCATGGCCGTTAAACGTCGCGGTGACGTACGTAAAGCCAAGCTGTACTACCTGCGTGACCTGTCCGGTAAAGCAGCTCGCATCAAGGAAAAACTGGCTTAAGTCCAGCTTCCGATGCAAAAAAAAGCAGCCTACGGGCTGCTTTTTTGTTGCCTGCGATTTATACGTGCAATGGTTCCGCAGGCGGGCGCGCTATGAAAGACTGTCCAGTCGTTACCTGTCTTGCCTGAGCCTCTATGCCCGCCATCGATCATCCCCTGATAGACCAATTCCTCGACGCTCTCTGGCTGGAGAAAGGCCTGTCCGATAACACCCGCGATGCCTATCGCAGCGACCTGGCCTTATTCAACGGCTGGCTGCAGGACAAGGGCCTGGAACTGATCAACGCAGGGCGCGAGCTGATCCTCGATCACTTGGCCTGGCGTCTGGAGCAAAATTACAAACCCCGTTCAACGGCGCGATTCCTCTCCGGTGTGCGTGGCTTTTATCGTTATCTGCTAAGAGAAAAGCTGATCGCCGTCGATCCGACCTTGCGCGTCGATATGCCCCAACTGGGTAGGCCGTTGCCTAAATCTCTGTCGGAAGCGGACGTGGAAGCGCTGCTGAAGGCACCAGACTTGAGCGAAGCCATCGGCCAACGGGACCGCGCCATGCTCGAAGTGCTTTACGCGTGCGGCTTGCGGGTGACGGAGTTGATCAGCCTGACGCTGGAGCAGGTCAATCTGCGTCAAGGCGTGCTGCGGGTGATGGGCAAGGGCAGCAAGGAGCGCTTGGTGCCGATGGGCGAAGAGGCGATTGTCTGGGTCGAGCGATACCTGCGCGATGGCCGCCAGGAACTGCTCGGCGGGCGTCCCAGCGATGTCATGTTCCCCAGCCAGCGCGGCGATCAGATGACCCGCCAGACCTTCTGGCACCGCATCAAGCACCAGGCCAAGGTCGCCGGGATCGGCAAGTCGCTGTCGCCGCATACCTTGCGCCACGCTTTCGCCACACATCTGCTCAACCACGGCGCTGACCTGCGGGTGGTGCAAATGCTGCTCGGCCACAGCGACCTGTCGACCACCCAGATCTACACCCACGTCGCCCGCGCACGCTTGCAGGATCTGCACGCCAAACATCACCCGCGCGGCTGAACCCAGTTCCTGAAATTGAAATGCTGACTGTGGCGAGGGGTGTCAGTCAGACATGGTTGTATCACCCGCATTCGGCCACAGGGGCCTTATGTGGTAGGCTTTGCCGGTTTGCACGATGGGCGGTTATGACCCTGTGTTTCGGCACGGGCGTTCTGATCGTCCCATTTGTCCGTCTTCAGGAGTTCTCATGCGTCTGACCCAGATTTTCGCCGCCGCAGCCATTGCGTTGGTCAGCACCTTTGCCGTCGCCGATGATGCGGCCGACAAAGCCATTCGTAAAAGCCTGGAAAACCTCCAGCTCGAAGTGCCGGTAGAAAGCATCTCCGCCAGTCCGCTGCCGGGCCTGTACGAAGTCAAACTGCAAGGCAGCCGCGTGCTCTACGCCAGCGCCGACGGTCAATACGTAGTTCAGGGCTACATGTTCCAGCTCAAGGACGGCAAACCGATCAACCTGACCGAGAAGACCGAACGCCTGGGCGTGTCCAAACTGGTCAACGCCATTCCCGTCGCGGAAACAGTGGTCTACCCGGCGATCGGCGAAACCAAATCGCACATCACCGTGTTCACCGACACCACTTGCCCGTACTGCCACAAACTGCACGCCGAAGTGCCTGAGCTGAACAAGCGCGGCATCGAAGTGCGTTACGTCGCGTTCCCGCGCCAGGGCCTGGGCTCGCCGGGTGACGAACAGCTGCAAGCAGTCTGGTGCTCGAAAGACAAGAAAGCGGCCATGGACAAGATGGTCGACGGCAAGGAAATCAAGGCCGCCAAGTGCGATAACCCGGTCTCCAAACAGTTCGCCCTCGGTCAGTCGATCGGCGTGAACGGCACACCGGCCATCGTTTTGGCTGACGGTCAGGTCATTCCGGGCTACCAGCCTGCGCCACAAGTCGCCAAACTGGCGCTGGGCGCGAAATAATTCGCATCGTCACGGCCAGCCCTTGACGATCATGGTCCGGTGGCACCATTTGCCGGGCCATTAATAGAGAGCCGCGAGTATGCGGCTGTTTTCACGGCCGGCCTTGAGTCGGCCGTTTTATGGGGAGTTCACAGTGAAACCGGTCAAAGTAGGCATCTGTGGGTTAGGGACCGTCGGTGGCGGTACCTTCAACGTACTTCAGCGCAACGCCGAGGAAATTGCTCGTCGTGCCGGGCGTGGAATCGAAGTGGCACAAATTGCCATGCGCACGCCAAAGCCTCAGTTCCAAACGACCGGTATTGCGATTACCAACGATGTCTTCGAAGTGGCCACGAACCCTGAGATCGACATCGTTATAGAGCTGATGGGCGGCTATACCGTTGCCCGCGAGCTGGTACTCAAGGCCATCGAGAATGGCAAGCATGTGGTCACCGCGAACAAGGCACTGATCGCCGTTCACGGTAATGAGATTTTCGCCAAGGCTCGCGAGAAAGGCGTGATCGTGGCGTTCGAAGCGGCTGTGGCCGGTGGCATTCCGGTGATCAAGGCGATCCGTGAAGGCCTGTCGGCCAACCGCATCAACTGGGTCGCCGGGATCATCAACGGCACCGGCAACTTCATCCTCACCGAAATGCGTGAGAAGGGTCGCACCTTCGAAGACGTACTGGCCGAGGCGCAAGCCTTGGGTTACGCCGAAGCCGATCCGACCTTCGACGTTGAAGGCATCGACGCGGCCCACAAGCTGACGATCCTTGCCTCCATCGCCTTCGGCATCCCGCTGCAATTTGACAAGGCCTACACCGAAGGCATCACCAAGCTGACCACCGCTGACGTGAACTACGCCGAAGCGCTGGGCTATCGCATCAAGCACCTCGGCGTCGCTCGCAGCACTGCGTCCGGCATCGAGCTGCGTGTGCACCCGACGCTGATCCCGGCTGATCGCCTGATCGCCAACGTCAATGGCGTGATGAACGCGGTGATGGTCAACGGTGATGCTGCCGGTTCGACCCTGTTCTACGGCGCCGGCGCTGGCATGGAGCCGACCGCTTCGTCGGTGATCGCTGACCTGGTGGACGTGGTTCGCGCCATGACCTCCGACCCGGAAAACCGTGTGCCGCACCTGGCCTTCCAGCCGGACTCGCTGTCGGCGCACCCGATCCTGCCGATCGAAGCCTGCGAAAGCGCCTACTACCTGCGCATTCAGGCCAAGGACCATCCGGGCGTATTGGCCCAGGTCGCGAGCATCCTGTCGGAGCGCGGCATCAACATCGAATCGATCATGCAGAAAGAAGTCGAAGAGCATGACGGTCTGGTGCCGATGATCCTGCTGACTCACCGCGTGCTGGAACAGCACATGAACGACGCGATCGCCGCCCTCGAAGCCCTGACAGGCGTGGTGGGTCCGGTTGTACGGATCCGCGTCGAGCACCTGAACTAAGCCGTTATCGTTCACCGGGCTCGCGTGCGGGCCCGGGTTTGCGAACACTGTCTATTGGAGCCAGTCATGCGTTATATCAGTACCCGCGGCCAGGCACCGGCCCTGAATTTCGAAGATGTCCTGCTGGCCGGTCTCGCCACCGACGGCGGTCTGTACGTCCCGGAAAACCTGCCACGTTTCACCCAGGAAGAAATCGCGTCCTGGGCCGGACTTCCGTATCACGAGCTGGCCTTCCGGGTGATGCGCCCGTTCGTCACCGGCAGCATCCCTGATGCCGATTTCAAAAAGATTCTTGAAGAGACTTACGGCGTGTTCTCGCACAACGCTGTCGCGCCGCTGCGTCAGTTGAACGGCAACGAATGGGTGCTGGAGCTTTTCCACGGCCCGACCCTGGCGTTCAAGGACTTCGCCCTGCAACTGCTCGGCCGCTTGCTCGACTACGTGCTGGAAAAACGCGGCGAGCGCGTGGTCATCGTCGGTGCCACTTCCGGTGACACCGGTTCGGCCGCCATCGAAGGCTGCAAGCACTGCGAAAACGTCGACATCTTCATCCTGCACCCGCACAACCGCGTGTCCGAAGTGCAGCGTCGCCAGATGACCACCCTCTTCGGCGAGAACATCCACAACATCGCCATCGAAGGCAACTTCGATGACTGCCAGGAAATGGTCAAGGCGAGCTTCGCCGACCAGAGTTTCCTCAAGGGCACGCGCCTGGTGGCGGTGAACTCGATCAACTGGGCGCGGATCATGGCCCAGATCGTTTACTACTTCCACGCAGCCCTGCAGTTGGGTGGCCCGGCGCGTTCGGTATCGTTCTCGGTGCCGACCGGCAACTTCGGCGACATCTTCGCCGGTTACCTGGCACGCAACATGGGCCTGCCGATCAACCAGTTGATCGTCGCCACCAACCGCAACGACATCCTGCACCGCTTCATGAGCGGCAATCAGTACGTCAAGGAAACCCTGCACGCCACGCTGTCGCCGTCGATGGACATCATGGTGTCGTCGAACTTCGAACGCCTGCTGTTCGACCTGCACGGTCGCAATGGCGCAGCGATTGCCGGTTTGATGGACAACTTCAAACAGGGTGGCGGCTTCAGCGTCGAACAAGAACGCTGGACCGAAGCCCGCAAGCTGTTCGATTCCCTGGCCGTGGATGACGCACAAACCTGCGAAACCATTGCTGACGTCTATGAGCAAACCGGTGAGCTGCTGGATCCGCATACCGCCATCGGTGTGAAGGCTGCGCGCGAATGCCGTCGTAGCCTGGATATTCCAATGGTGATTCTCGGCACAGCCCATCCGGTCAAATTCCCGGATGCAGTGGAGAAGGCCGGCGTAGGAAAAGCGCTTGAACTACCCGCACATCTTTCTGATTTGTTTGAGAGAGATGAGCGTTGCACCGTGTTGCCGAATGATTTGAAAGCCGTGCAGGCCTTTGTCAGTCAGCATGGCAACCGCGGCAAGCCGCTGTAACCGCTAAAAGCTGTCACATTTTGAAGCCCGTCTCCTGACGGGCTTTCTCATTTCTGCATGCCACACTTGTCGCGTTTTCGCCCCAGGAAGGACGGGCGAGTTGATTGCGAAGGAAGTGGTAATGCTGTTTTTCAGAGGGTTAAAGCCAGCCGTGTGCTGGATGTTTTTGATCGGCGTCCTGGGCTTGGCCCAAAAAGGGACGGCTGCGCAATTGGCGGCACCTGAGTCCAGCGGCTCGGGCGGCGCAACCGTCGATCTGGACGCTCAGGAAATGAGGTGGATTGCCGAGCACCCGCAAGTCATCGTCTCATCGGTGCAATACCCGCTTTATCTGTTCAAGGATGAGCACGGCCAATGGAGCGGTCTGAACAACGATCTGCTCAATCGCATCAGTGCCATGACAGGCTTGCAGTTTGTTCACGAAGAGTCGTTCTCTACCGATCAGTTACTTGGGCGTCTGGAAAATGGCGAGGCGGATATGAGCACCACCCTGGCAATGAATGACGAGCGCAAGGCGTTTCTGGATTTCAGTCATGCGTTCGGTGGCGCTGGCTGGGTGGTTGTCGGGCGAGCAGATGCACCGGTCGTGCACTCCCTGGAGCAGTTGGCAAAAAGAGTGCTTGTGTTGCCGGCCCGGCACGCACTCGAAGGCACGATTCGCCGCGACCACCCGTCGATCGAGTTGCGCACGGTCAAGACGTATGCCGAAGCCAGGGCGCTGGTTGAAAGTGGTGAAGCCTTTGCCACTATCGAAAATGAAATCGGGGCGCAGCTCTATCCGTTGGGCCAGCTCAAGGTCGGGCGGGCAGTGGAGGGCAAATGGGAGGCTGATCACCTCGCGGTACGCAAAGGTCAGTCGCCGTTGCTGAGCATTCTCAACAAGGCGCTTGAGGCCTTTCCGGCAGCAGAACTGCGCACGATCCGCCTGAAGTGGCTCAATGGAATCGCCCCCGTTCAGTCACCTTCCCGTTGGCGGCAGATGACTCATTGGCTTTGCTGGAGCATGTTTATCGTCAGCCTGTTCGGCCTGCTTTCCTTGCTCTGGAACCGCAGGCTTGCGGCGCTGATCAAGCAGCGCGTCGACGCCGAGATAGGTCTCGGCGATCAACTGGCGTTCCAGCATGCGTTGATGGACGCCATGCCCGATCCGATGTTTGTTCGTGACCTGGAAGGGCGTTTGATCATGTGCAACAAGAGTTACGAAGAAAGTCTCTGCACTCGTTTTGATCAGGTCCAGGGCAGACGGCTGATTGAGCTCGATGTGTTGCCCAAAGAGACCGCTGAGCTGCTGCATGCCGAATTCATGGCGCAGATGGAGACTCGAAAGCCACGCTTCAGTGAGCGTCAATTAATGTTCAACAACGGTGTCCAGGACATCTACCAGTGGACGGTGCCGTTCTACAGCGCCGATGGTCAATTGCGAGGATTGCTGGGTGGATGGACCGATATCGGTCGCCGGACAAGGCACATGTGAATCGTCTGTTTTTTCCCTGTCATCTTTGCCGTGCATGCTCAGTCGACCTGGGACGCCGACGCGTCTGCACCTGGAATCCAGAACTTTCTTCTCGGGCCAGTGGTCACTTACTGTGAACACGCCCCAGGCACTTTGTTTTCGGACTATTGAGTGGTGATCGAGATGGAAAGTATCAGTCTATTGCTCGGTGAGGCGCTGAGCCCGTATCAGGTCACGCTGACCCCGTCGGGCGCCCATGGCGAATGCCTGGTGACACTGAAGAATGCGACCGGCGCGATCGTGGTCGAACGGGCGTTCAATCAAGCCCAGTTAACCGATTACCGTCTGTTGACGGATGTCGTCGACGGCTTGCACCGCGACGTGCTGATTGCCGAAGGACGGCTGGAGCCCTGCGTCATCGCGGCTCTGCGCAATGCGGCTCAGGACAAGATTCTGGCCAGTCGAAATTGAATTGTTCTTTTGTGGGAACCTTCCTGCACTCAGGTCGTCAGACCATGTAACAGCAGGATCAAGCATTGTGCTCCGGTGCTTGTAGCCTGCAGTTACTGGTCTTTATGTAGGCCACGTTTAACCCCGAGTCGTCTCCCCACTTCTCGGGGTTTCTTTTGCCTGCGATTTGTCATTGCTGCGCCTGATGCTCGAAGAACACTCGGGATTCTTCGAGGTAAGCACTGCGACTTTCCGGGTCGAGCCACGCGGCGTAAGCCTCGCTCAACTGGTCGCGGGGCAGTTTGCGCAGCAGCTGATTGATCTCGACGATCGCTTGCCGGCCCTTGCGTGTGTCGGTACAGCCGATGTAACCGGACAAGAATTTTTCCGCGCCACGAATCGGGTAAAACTGCAGCTCATCCTCCGCGATTCCCTGCTGCTGGGCCTGGTAACGGATTTCCGGGCGATAGCCCAGTAGCAGGCGCAATCGTCCCAGACGTTGCATTTGCAGGAGACTGCCCAAGGCGTCGTTGCCGTAGTGCAGCGTCAGCGCGTCGGGCGGCGCTTGCTTGAGCAGTGCGTCGAGGTACTCGCCATAGTTGCGCTCGGCGATGATGCCCAGCTTCTCGCGGCCACTGGCTAGCAGGGCGGCCAAGTCCAGTTCACCGTCCTGGATAAAGGGTGTCAGCGCCTCACGATCCACCCGCCTTACCGCCACACCATTACTCATGGCCCGAAAAACCGGAATGGAAAACGCAATCCAGCGCTCGCGCTCCTTGCTTTTGTTCAGCGCCGCGTCGCACGTGAGGGAGGGGTCGTGGAGCATTTGCAAGCCGCGAGCGCGATTGACCCGCATCAGCGTGTGTTCGTATTGCGGCATGCCGGCGATCAACAGCGGCAACAGTTGATCGATAACGCCCTGGCCTTTTTTCGGTCCTTCGAAGATCGTCAATGGCGGCAAATCACGCATCAGCCAGATCAGCGTTTCCTTGGGTTGCGCCATCGCGGATGGGGCCAGCCCGGCGAGCAGAAGCGTAACCAGCAGCGCGCGCACTAGCCGTCCGCCATGCGCCAGGCAGATTCTGATGGACTGCGCTAGCCGGCGCCTCAGCTTAGATGGCTCCGTCTTTGCGCAGTTGAGCAATCTGCGACGCGTCATAGCCAAGTTCCTGGAGTACCTGTGCGTTGTGCTCACCCAGTTGTGGCCCGACCCATTCGCAATCGCCGGGCGTCTCAGAGAGTTTCGGCACAATCCCCGGCATCTTGAAGTCTTTACCGTCCGGCAACTTGGCTTGCAGGAACATTTCCCGGGCCAGGTATTGCGGATCGCTGAACATGTCTTCGGCGCTGAAGATCCGGCTGACGGGCACCTCGGCCTGATTCAGCTTCGCCAGCACGGTGTCCAGCGGCTGCGAATTGACCCAGCGATCGATCACCCCATAAATCTCGTCGCGGCGGCTGTCGCGGCCATCGTTGCTGGCCAGCACCGGGTCGTTGGCCAGGTCTTCGCGGCCGATGACCAGCATGAAACGCTTGAAGATCGCATCGCCATTGGCGCCGATCTGCACATGCTTGCCGTCAGCGCTGGTGTGGATCGAGGAGGGCGTGATGCCCGGCATGATATTGCCGGTGCGCTCACGGATGAAACCAAATACGTCGAACTCCGGCACCATGCTTTCCATCATGGCGAAGATCGCTTCATACAGCGCCACGTCCACCACCTGGCCCTGGCCGCCATTGACCTCGCGATGACGCAACGCCATCAGCGCACCAATCACACCCCAAAGCGCGGCAATCGAGTCACCGATGGAAATCCCGGTGCGCACCGGTGGCCGGTCTTCGAAACCGGTGATGTAGCGCAAACCGCCCATGGATTCGCCGACCGCGCCAAAACCGGGCTGATCTTTCATCGGCCCGGTCTGGCCGAACCCCGACAGCCGCACCATCACCAGTTTGGGGTTGAGGGCGTGCAAGACGTCCCAGCCCAGGCCGAGCTTTTCCAGCACGCCAGGGCGAAAATTCTCGATCAGGATGTCTGCGTCGCTCAGCAGTTTTTTCAGGATTGCCAGGCCGTCGGGGTGTTTCAGGTTCAACGTCAGGGACTTTTTATTGCGGGCTTGCACGAACCACCACAGCGAGGTGCCTTCGTACAGTTTTCGCCACTTGCGTAGCGGATCACCGCCGTCGGGGGATTCAATCTTGATCACTTCGGCGCCGAACTCAGCGCAAATGCGCGAGGCAAACGGCCCGGCGATCAAGGTGCCCAATTCGATGACTTTCAGACCTGAGAGCGGTTTGGCGGTGAACGGCATGCTGGATCCTGTAAGACAAAGGCTGAGCGGATATAGCCTTTTAACATAGCCCAATGTCAGACGACCAAGGTTCATCGCCTTCTATTCGTTGATTGCCTACTGCATCGGTTAGACTTGCCGCCTTTCCTCGTATCAAGAAGCCCGTTCATGGCCCAGCCGTCCACGACCTACAAGTTTGAACTGAACCTCACCGACCTCGACCGCAGCGTTTACGAGACCGTGAAGCAGACCATCGCCCGCCACCCTTCGGAAACCGAAGAGCGCATGACCGTGCGGCTGCTGGCCTACGCCTTCTGGTACAACGAGCAGCTGTCGTTCGGTCGCGGTCTGTCAGACGTGGATGAACCTGCCCTGTGGGAAAAGAGCCTGGACGACCGTGTCCTGCACTGGATCGAAGTCGGCCAGCCAGACGCCGATCGCCTGACCTGGTGCTCGCGCCGTACCGAGCGCACCAGCCTGCTGGCCTACGGCAGCCTGCGCGTCTGGGAAACCAAAGTGATCCCGGCGATCAAGAACCTGAAAAACGTGCACATCGCGGCCGTGCCTCAGGACATCCTGGAAACCCTGGCCAAAGACATGCCCCGCGTTATCAAGTGGGACGTGATGATCAGCGAAGGGACGATCTTCGTCACCGACGATCGTGGTCAGCACGAAGTGCAATTGCAGTGGCTGAGCGGCGAACGCGGCTGATTTTTCGCCGTTTGTTCGCGTTATCCGGTTTTATCCTACGTATTCAAGAGAAGCACCTGTCACCCCATGCGCATCGAACCTCGCCTGTTGCCCGACACCCTGCCATTCCTCGGTGATCTGCCGCCACTGCTGACGCGTCTTTACGCGGCGCGGGGCGTGCAATCCGAGGCGGAACTGGACAAGAGCCTGGCGCGGCTGATTCCGTTCCAGCAGCTCAAAGGCATCGATGCGGCGGTGGATTTGCTGGTGACAGCGCTGGAGCAGCGCCAGCGGATTCTGATTGTCGGCGACTTCGACGCTGATGGCGCGACGGCCAGTACCGTGGGCGTGCTGGGGTTGCGGCTGCTCGGCGCGGCGCATGTCGATTATCTGGTGCCGAACCGATTCGAGTATGGCTATGGCCTGACCCCGGAAATCGTTGAAGTGGCGCTGACACGCACGCCTCAGTTGCTGATCACAGTCGACAACGGCATTTCCAGTGTCGAAGGCGTGGCGGCGGCGAAAAAGGCGGGCCTGAACGTGCTGGTCACCGACCACCACTTGCCCGGCGACGAACTGCCGCTGGCCGATGCCATCGTCAATCCGAACCAGCCCGGCTGCGAATTTCCGAGCAAGGCACTGGCCGGCGTCGGAGTGATTTTCTATGTGTTGATGGCCCTGCGCGCGCGGTTGCGCAGCCTCGGCTGGTACGCAAACACGCCACAGCCGAACATCGGCGAGTTGCTGGACCTGGTGGCGCTGGGCAGCGTTGCCGACGTCGTGCCACTGGATGCCAACAACCGGATTCTGGTGCACCAGGGCCTGGAGCGGATTCGCGCCGGGCGTGCCCGTCCGGGCATCAAGGCGATTCTCGAAGTGGCCAAGCGTGAACCGGCACGCATCACCTCGACCGACTTGGGCTTCATTGTCGGCCCGCGCCTGAATGCGGCGGGACGCCTGGATGATATGAGCCTGGGCATCGAATGCCTGATCACCGAAGACGCGGGGCTGGCGCGGGAAATGGCCGTGCAGCTCGACGGCATGAACCAGGACCGCAAATCCATCGAGCAGGGCATGCAGCGTGAAGCGCTGGCTCAACTGAAGGATTTGCCGGTCGAGTCGATGCCGTTTGGCCTGTGCCTGTTTGATCCCGAGTGGCACCAGGGTGTCATCGGAATTCTCGCCTCGCGTATGAAAGAGCGCTATTTCCGTCCGACCATTGCCTTTGCCGATGCCGGCGATGGGTTGCTCAAGGGCTCGGGGCGTTCGGTTCAGGGTTTCCACATCCGTGACGCCTTGAGCGTGGTGGCCGCGCAACATCCGAACCTGATCAGCAAGTACGGCGGCCACGCCATGGCGGCCGGTCTGACCTTGCCCGAAGCGAATTTTCCGTTGTTCGCCGAGGCCTTTGACGCTGAAGTGCGCAGGCAATTGCGCGAAGAAGACCTGACCGGGCGGCTGCTCTCGGATGGAGTGTTGGCGGTCGAGGAATTCCATCTGGAACTGGCCCGTGCCCTGCGCCATGCAGGCCCGTGGGGGCAGCACTTTCCGGAGCCGCTGTTCCATGGCGTGTTTCAGTTGGTTGAGCAGCGCGTCGTCGGCGAACGGCACCTCAAAGTGGTGCTGAGAAGCGAATGCGGCTCGGTGAAGCTCGATGGCATTGCCTTCGGCATCGACCGCGACATCTGGCCGAATCCGACGATCAAATGGGTGGAGTTGGCCTACAAACTCGACCTCAACGAGTTTCGCGGGAACGAGACGGTGCAACTGATGATTGCCCACATAGAACCGCGCTGAGCCTTTCGCGAGCAAGCCCGCTCCCACAGGATTTGCGCAAACCCTGTGGGAGCGGGCTTGCTCGCGAAAGCGATCGCCCTCACGCCAAATATCCCCGGAACCCTCCCTCATCCCCCGATGTCGACTAGGCTCTAAGCACTGCTTGATTATCCTTGTGACGTCTTGTCCAATTTTTGCCCGCGGGGGCGGGTGCTACGCCTTTTTCCTGTCACTCGTCGACTTTTCAAACAGAACCCTGGAGCCTGCCCACTGATTCGAGAGGTGCCCCATGAGTCTGCTGCTTGAACCCTATACCCTTCGTCAATTGACCCTGCTCAACCGCATTGCCGTATCACCGATGTGCCAGTACTCCAGCGTCGATGGGCTGGCCAATGACTGGCACCTGGTTCACCTCGGCAGCCGCGCCGTTGGCGGCGCAGGCCTGATTTTTACCGAAGCCACGGCGGTCACGGCCGACGGGCGCATCACCGCCGAGGACCTCGGCCTGTGGAATGACGAGCAGATCGAACCCCTGCAACGCATCACGCGCTTCATCGCCGCTCAAGGCGCTGTGGCCGGCATTCAACTGGCGCACGCCGGGCGCAAGGCCAGCACTCATCGGCCGTGGATCGGCAAGCATGGCAGCGTCAAACCCGAAGACGGTGGCTGGGTGCCGGTGGGGCCTTCGCCGATTGCTTTCGACCCGCAGCACACCCATCCGAAGCAGCTGGATGAAAGCGAGATTGCAGCGGTGATTCAGGCCTTTGTCGCCTCAGCCAAGCGAGCGCTGACGGCCGGTTTCAAAGTGGTAGAAGTCCATGCCGCTCACGGTTACCTGCTGCATCAGTTTCTTTCGCCCCTGAGCAATCAGCGGCGCGACCAATACGGCGGTTCGTTCGAGAACCGGATTCGACTAGTGCTGCAAGTTACCGAAGCAGTGCGTGCGGTCTGGCCTGAGGAGCTTCCGGTGTTTGTGCGTGTGTCGGCCACCGACTGGGTGGAAGACGGCTGGAATCCTGATGAAACCGTTGAACTGGCACGACGCCTCAAAGACTTGGGTGTCGACCTGATTGATGTTTCGTCGGGTGGTACGGCGGCCAATGCGGAAATTCCTACAGGGCCGGGTTACCAGACCCGTTTCGCCGAACGTGTACGCAAGGAGTCAGGCATCGCCACCGGCACGGTCGGCATGATTACCGAACCGGCCCAGGCCGAGCACATATTGCGCACCTGTCAGGCTGACATCATCTTCCTCGCGCGGGAACTGTTGCGCGATCCGTATTGGCCGCTGCATGCCGACGATGATCTGGGTGGTCGCAAGGCGATCTGGCCGGCGCAGTATCAGCGGGCGACGCACCGGGATCAGCCGATTCATGAGTCGGATTTACGCGACTGAATGCAGCTGAAAAACCAAAAAGCCCCGATCGAGTTGATCGGGGCTTTTGCGTTTCTGGGCGGGAACATCTGTCGTCTGTCAGGCCGTCTTCGCGAGCAAGCCCGCTCCCACATTGGATCTCCATAAAACACAAATTTTGTATCCAACGAAGGACCCCTGTGGGAGCGAGCCTGCTCGCGATGGGGCCAGCCCAGGCAAACCCTTATTATCAGGTGTACTTACGCTTATCCGGTGCCGGCGGGAAATACTGGTACAACCAGGTCTCGCTCAACGTCCGGTCATTGGTGCGAATGAACAACCGCAGCTCAACCGGCGCCACGCTGTCATTGGTCGGGTACCAGTCGAAGGTAATCCGATAACCCTTGATGTCATCCAGCACCAGCACGTTGAAGTCCTTCACCTCGCCGTTTGAGCAGGTCACCACAGGCTCGATCCCCGCGCCTTCCGGCAAGCGGTCCAGACCGCCACCGGTGAAGTCCACGGCAAAGCGTCGTGCCCAGACTTCCGGGTAATGCTCGCCCGGCGCCCAGCCTTCGATAAAGCCGCCCATGCCCGAACGGGTCGCATTGACCCGCGCCAGCGGCGTGCTTACCGGTGGCAGCGCGCTCCAGTAGAGCTTGTAGCCGTAGTTCAGGGAATCACCGGCCGCGACCGGTTTTTTCGGGGTCCAGAACGCGACGATGTTATCGAGGGTTTCGCCGGTTGTAGGAATTTCCAACAGATCGATAGAGCCTTCGCCCCACGCGGTCGTAGGTTCTACCCACAGGCTAGGACGCTTGCTGTACCAGTCCACGGTGTCCTGATAATTGGCGAACTCGTGATCGGTCTGCACCAAGCCAAAACCTTTTGGATCGGTGTCGGCGAAGGCGTTGAATTGCAACGTCGCCGGATTGTTCAGTGGGCGGCAGATCCACTCGCCGTTACCGCGCCACATGGCCAGTCGGTCGGAGTCGTGGATTTGCGGGTGAATGGTGTCGCACATGCGGCGCTCGTGGGTGCCGCAACTGAACATGCTGGTCATCGGAGCGATGCCCAGTTGTTCGATGGCCGTGCGTGCGTTGATGTGAGCGTCAATCTCCATCACCACGCGTTCGGCCTGGCAATCAATGTCAAAGCGGTACGCGCCGGTAGCGCTCGGCGAGTCCAGCAGGGCGTAGACCACGAAACGGGTGCTGTCCTTGCCCGGGGTCTCGAACCAGAACTTGGTGAAGTCCGGGAATTCCTCACGCTTCTTGGCGTAGGTATCAACCGCCAGACCGCGGGCCGACAGACCGTACTGGCCGGTGGCGTCTACCGCACGGAAATAACTGGCGCCAAGGAAGGACAACACATCGTGCCGGTCCAGTTCCGGGGCCTTGAACAGCTTGAACCCGGAAAACCCCAGGTCGCCGGTCAGCTGCTTGGTGTCGACCGTGGTCTTTTCATAGTTGAACAGCGAAGGGCGGAAATGCACTTCACGGGCCTGACGCGTCTTGGGATCGACGCTGTACATGCGCACAGGCTGCTTGAAGCCCATGCCGACGTGGAAGAATTGCACGTCCAGCTGACCGTTCAAGTCTTTCCACAGCGAGTGGTTGCCGTCGTAGCGGATCGCATTGAAATTCTGCGGCGTCATGGTCGCCAGGGTCGGCGGCAGCACCTGCTTGGTGTCCTGATAGCGATTGCCGGCGAGTTGCTTGGCCTGAATCTTCAGCGCCTCGAAATCGAACGCCTGGGCCTCGCCATCAGCGGCGCCGGTGCCCGCCCATGCACGGGCGGCCAGCAGGCCGGTGGCAGACAAGCCGGTGTAGGCAGCGATGGCCATGGACGCTTTGAGCAAATTCCTGCGATGCATAAGTAAAACCTGTCGTGAACAATCCCGCGCCGTTCCTGGCACGTGCTGGATCAAAAATATCGGTTCGGACATGCCTTCGGCCAAACGCAACGGACTTTAAACAGATAACAAATAGCTTAAACCGTTCGGTTACAGAGAAAAAATGATTGGTAGCACTTTGATGATGCGGCAATGAAACAAGAAATGTCGGTTAATTTTTCCGACAGCACTTTCTGATTTTTAGGGCATTTCTGCTTTTTTTGACTAATTACTCTAAAAACCGCTTTTCAGCGCCGGGAATCTTCCTATTCTGTGTTCATGGCCGGTTTCTGCCCTTCAGGCTGGCGACTAATAAAAGGATAGGGCGATGCGGTTTTTGAAGTTTTCTCGGGCTTATAGAAGGACATCGTCCATGACGAAAGTACAAGGCATCACCGAAATGTTGGGAATCTTCCCTTGCCTCGCAACAGGGCGGCGAAGGCATCGGCTCAGTTCGGACGAAATGAAGCTGTTGGAACGGTATCGCGAGTTGTCGGAAAACGACCGGATTGCGATGCGGTATCTGGTGGATGCGATGCGGAGTGTTTCGCGGTTTTGAGCGCCAAACCAAAGGGGCGGACTGTGAAGTCTGCCCCTTTTTCATTTTTCACCCTGCGTTCAACTGCAAGTGCCCATGATCGTGAACGGTCGCTGTGCCTGCATCAGGTCAGGCATGTCCCGCCACTTGATCCACGCTTGATTCTTCCAGTGCAGCAGCGGCACCGAGATGCCTGCCCACTGCAACGAACTCAGGCTTGGAATGTTATCCACAGATGGCGCACTCGAATTACGCAGCATGGGGATGACTTCGTTGCTCAGCCACTGACGCAGGTTTCGATTTTCCGGGATGAAATGATGGACTAGCAGCGCATACATTCCCGATTCGCTGACCATCAGTGATTCGACGGTTTTGCCGTCTTTCAGCAACCAGACGTATCGGCGTTGATCGGGATCGAGTTTCAGAGTGAGACGTTGGTCCAGCGGACGACCCATCAAGCGACCGAGATCCTGGACGCAGAACCAGGCTTGGTTGTCTTGCATGAAGGCGTGAAGGAAGCGGTTGTGGCGGGTGAAGATGGAAGGGATGAAATGAGGATGGGTGTCAGATGGATTTAGCGTGTGCTTAAGCATTTTTTCGACTCCATGTTGAAAAGGGAGCCGCCACTAATCCTTCGACAGATTATGGGTGGCGGACCGTGCGGCGTTCGAAGTCGGGACATTCTCGATCAACATGCAAGCCAAGAGGCCCGCGCCACACGGCCCACCATAAAGCGAAACTGAAAGGCAAAAAATTGCCCCAGTTCATATGGGGGCGCGGATGCGCCATGTTGATGATTTACCGGCTTCGACCCCGGGTCGCTGATTTGGCAGCGACGAGGTAAAGCCTATCGTTCAGGCGCTCGCGGCGCCAAGTCTACTCTGGCGCCGCGTGTTGTAGGAATTGGAGTCTTCCCCGGAAGGCTTGGTCTGTAGGAATTTCCTGTTTTTGCCTGAAGTGCGCTGAAGCAGCATCGTCACCCTGGTTTTTCCTATAGTTTTTTCCGCTTTCAGGAACGAACTGCAGGTTTGCTACATGTTGATCGAATTTTCAGTTTCCAATTACCGCTCCTTCCGTGACAAGCAAACCCTGTCCATGGCAGCAACGCCGCGCCTGAGCAAAAAGCGCAACCTTTTCAAGTCGCCGGTGAATGGAGAAAAACTGCCGGACTTACTGAAGATCGCTGCGATATACGGGCCAAACGCGTCGGGTAAATCGTCACTGATCCGGGCGATGGGAATTATGGGAAGCTTGCTCGCTGCGCCTCCGACCTCAAATGAGGAATCGCTACCGGTTTCCCCGTTTCGTTTTGACCCGCAGCTTAAAGACGAGCCAAGTTGTTTCGAGTACAACTTCATTCAAGGCTCACTCCGTTATCGGTTTTTACTGCGCATGACGGCGCAACGAATCATCGAGGAACACCTGGTCTCTTATCCGAAAGGAAAGGAAACGCTTTTATATCAGCGTTGTTTGGGGGAGGAGGGTGAGCAGTACGTGTTTGGCTCAAGCCTTGAGGGAGGCAAAGAGGTTCACAATGCCTGGCGGCGTTTGACCAGTCCGAAGATGTTATTCATTGCACAGGCTGTCGCGAACAGCAGCGAAGAGCTGGCGCAGTTGCGAGAACCATTTGGCTGGTTTCAATCCGGCCTTCTCGTCATCGAACAGAACAACATGATGGGATTGTCGGCAGCCTCCATCCGGTTTCTTCAGATGGCATCGGACTACACGTGCGACTTGAGAGACTTTCTAAAAGAGGTCGATATTCCAGTCTCGGACATTCAACTGAATTCTGATGCAGACGCTGCTCCAGCCAGCAGAAAACTCACGCTTAAAGAATTCTTCGCGGCGGCGCGAAAAGACAAAGTGACCCTGACGCATACGAGTCATCTAGGAGATGCGGAGTTTGATTTTTCAGAAGAGTCTGGTGGCACAAAAAACCTGATTGGATTCTGGTTGCCCTGGTTCATGATCAATCACACAGACGGGAGCGGAATACTGGCCGTCGATGAGTTGGACAGCAGCCTTCATCCAGCAATAGTGGCTGATCTGATTGGAAAACATTTGGACAGTGGGCAGAACACCCAGCTGATTTTCACGACTCACGACACTCATCTGATGAATACCCAAATGCTTCGGCGAGATCAAATCTGGATCACCGAGCGTGATGCCAATGGCGCCACCCGTCTTTTTTCCGTCCACGATTTTGACGGGCGCGAGGGAGAGGACGTTGAGAAGCGGTACTTCGAAGGCCGTTACCGTGGTTTGCCGTTGATCAGGCGGAGGTAACCATGGCGCGGACGACACGCTTGTTTGATCGAAAGAAGTCGCGGTTCAAACCGCAACCCAAGGTGCTGATCCTTTGTGAGGACAGTCAATCAGGAAAGCGATACCTGGAGGATGCGGCCTTTCATTTTCGTGCCAACGCCCACGTTGAAATTGCCCATTGCGGCCTGACTCATCCAAGTGGGATTGTCGAAAGGGCGATTGCCCGGCAAAGAAACTTCGACAAGGTTTTTTGTGCCTTGGACCGCGACACTCATCTTTGCTTCGACCGTGCGGTCGACCTGGCGAAACCGCATCCGAAGATAAAAGTGATAGCGTCTTTTCCCTGTTTCGAGTTTTGGTTGCTATTGCACTTTGGCTACAACAGAAAGCCATTCGCTGCAGCAGGTGGGAAATCCCCCGGCGAACTTGTGACCAGAAGTCTTAGGGGCCAACCTCTGATGGAGGATTATGAAAAGGGTAAAAATGTCAGCCATTTTGATCTGTTGAAGGGAGAGCTTTTCAATACTGCAAGGGTGCTTGCTCCTCGAATTTTTCTCGATGCTGTTAACAGCGGTGAGCTCAATCCCAGTACTGAAATCCATCTGCTAATGGATGAGTTTGAAGTCCTTTCCGTCCCCCAATCGATCTAACGTCGTAACAACTCGCCCCGGTGCCACAACCAGCCCCGGGGCGAAATCAATTACCGACTAACCTTCCACGCATCCCCCGCCGGCACCGTCCCATGGTCATACGGCTTGGCCAACCACATGTAGATCAACCCCAACCCAGTAACGATCGCCGTACTCAACACCATCGCATAGTTGATGTACCACTCCGCATCCGGTGTACGCGTTGCTCGGCGTCGCTGTCGGCGACGGCTGCTGAGAGTTCGGGTAGTGCACTCATGGTGTGTCAGCTCCGGAAAATCGGCAGATTTCGGATGTCCGAAACCGTGGCAGGGCCGTGATGGCGCTGCCCGGATCGGTGGTTACAGTTTTGGTTTTCTGGCTTTGAATCCTGGCGGTGCGTGGTGCCGGTTTCGACCTTGAAACCGAGGTGACGCCTTCGCGAGCAAGCCCGCTCCCACATGGAATGCATTTCAACTGTGGGAGTGAGCCTGCTCGCGATGCTTTTAGTGCTTGAACATCACATGCCGAACCACGGTGTAGTCCTCCAGCCCATACATGGACATGTCCTTCCCGTAGCCGGACAATTTCTGACCGCCGTGGGGCATTTCACTGACCAGCATGAAGTGCGTATTCACCCAGGTGCAGCCGTACTGCAAGCGTGCAGACAGGCGATGCGCGCGACCGACATCCGAGGTCCAGACCGACGACGCCAAGCCGTAGTTCGAGTCGTTGGCCCAGCCCAGCACCTGTGCTTCATCGATGAACTTGGTCACCGACACCACTGGCCCGAACACTTCGCGGCGGACGATTTCGTCGTCCTGCTGAGCGTCCGCCAACACCGTCGGTTCGAAGAAGAAACCATTCCCCTCCACAGCCTTGCCGCCAGTAACCAAACGGATATGCGGTTGCGCCACGGCACGCTCGACAAACCCGGCCACGCGGTCACGGTGCTGCGCAGTGATCAGCGGCCCCAGCTCGGTGGACGGATCATCCTGCAACCCGTACTTGATGCTGCTGACTGCTTCGCCGAGTTTCTCGACGAATTTTTCGTAGATGCCTTCTTGTGCGTAGATGCGGCAAGCCGCGGTGCAATCCTGGCCGGCGTTGTAGAAACCGAAGGTGCGAATGCCTTCCACGGCAGCGTCGATGTCGGCGTCGTCGAAGATGATCACCGGGGCCTTGCCGCCCAGTTCCATGTGCATGCGTTTGACGCTGTCGGCGGTGCTGGAAATGATGTTCGAACCGGTGGCGATCGAGCCGGTCAACGAAACCATGCGTACTTTCGGGTGCGTGACCAATGGGCTACCGACGGTAGGACCACGGCCGAACACCAGGTTAAGCACGCCGGCCGGGAAGATTTCCGACGCCAGTTCCGCCAGGCGCAACGCGGTCAGCGGGGTTTGTTCCGACGGCTTGAGCACCACGGTATTACCGGCGGCGAGGGCTGGGGCGATTTTCCAGGCGACCATCATCAGCGGGTAGTTCCACGGCGCGATGGAAGCGATCACGCCGACCGGGTCGCGGCGGATCATCGAGGTGTGGCCGGGCAAGTATTCGCCGCCCGCTGAGCCGCTCATGCAACGGCTGGCGCCGGCGAAGAAGCGGAACACGTCGGCAATCGCCGGGACCTCATCGTTCAGCGCGGCGCTGTAGGGTTTGCCGCAGTTATCCGATTCGAGTTTGGCCAGCTCTTCGCCGTGGGCTTCGATGGCGTCGGCGAGTTTGAGCAGTAGCAATGAGCGTTCTTTCGGCGTGGTTTGCGACCAGCTTTCGAAGGCACTGTCGGCGGCACGCACGGCGGCATCGACCTGGGCTTCGCTGGCTTCGTTGATTTCCACCAGTACACGGCCGAGGGCCGGGTTGAACACCGGTTGGGCGGGGCCGTCGCCGTCGATCAGTTGGCCGTTGATCAAGAGTTTGGTTTGCATTGTCTTGCCCTCATTGACGCTTTTATTGTTCTGTCGAAACCGGATCCCTGTAGGAGCGAGGCTTGCCCGCGAAGAGGCCATCACATTCAACATTGATGTTGGCTGACACACCGCTTTCGCGGGCAAGCCTCGCTCCTACAGGATCCGGTTTCCACATTAGGATCTGAGTTGTCGGTTATTTTCCGCCACTGCCCGCAACACTCTCACCGCCCCGGGTCAGGTAATACGCGCCGAGAATCGGCAGCATGGTCACCATCATCACCAGCATCGCGACGACGTTGGTCACCGGCACATCCCGTGGGCGACTGAGCTGGTTGAGTAGCCACAGCGGCAACGTGCGTTCATGCCCGGCGGTGAAGGTGGTGACGATGATTTCGTCGAACGACAACGCAAACGCGAGCATGCCGCCGGCCAGCAACGCCGAGCCGAGGTTCGGCAGAACGATGTAGCGAAAGGTCTGCCAGCCATCGGCGCCAAGGTCCATCGAGGCCTCGATCAAACTGTGCGAAGTGCGGCGCAAACGGGCGATCACGTTGTTGTAGACGATCACCACACAGAAGGTCGCGTGGCCGACTATGATGGTGAACATCCCCGGCTCGATCCCCAGCGTCTTGAAGGTCGCCAGCAACGCGATCCCGGTGATGATCCCGGGCAACGCAATCGGCAGGATCAGCATCAGCGAGATGCCCTGCTTGCCGAAGAAATCCCGCCGGTACAACGCCGCTGACGCCAAGGTGCCAAGGACCAATGCGATCAACGTCGCGACGGACGCAATCTGCAGCGACAGCTTGATCGCTTCCAGCACGTCGGGACGGGAGAACGCGACGCCGATCCACTTCAGGGTGAAGCCCTTGGGCGGAAAGCTGAACGCCGTGTCTTCAGTGTTGAAGGCGTACAGGAAGATGATCAGGATCGGGAAGTGCAGGAACACCAGCCCGCCCCAGGCTGCGATTTTCAGGCCTAAAGAAGCTTTCTCAGAGTGCATCGAAAGCCCCCAGTCGTTTGACGATGGTCAGGTAAATGGCGATCAGCACAATCGGCACCAGCGTGAACGCCGCGGCCATCGGCATGTTGCCGATTGCGCCTTGCTGCGCGTACACCATGCTGCCCACGAAGTAACCCGGCGGACCCACCAGTTGCGGCACGATGAAGTCGCCCAGGGTCAGCGAAAAGGTGAAGATCGAACCGGCCGCGATGCCTGGAATCGACAGCGGCAGAATCACCTGCATGAAAGTCTGGCGCGGCTTGGCGCCAAGGTCGGCCGACGCTTGCAGCAGCGAAGGCGGCAGGCGTTCCAGCGAGGCCTGGATCGGCAGGATCATGAACGGCAGCCAGATGTAGACGAACACCATGAAACGACCCAAGTGCGAGGTCGACAACGTGCTGCCACCGACGCCCGGAATGCCCAGCACAAACTGCAAAACCGGCTCCAGTCCAAGGTACTGAACAAACCACTGCGCAACACCGCCCTTGGCCAGCAGCAAGGTCCACGCGTAAGCCTTGACGATGTAACTGGCCCACATCGGCATCATCACCGCGATGTAGAAAAACGCCTTGGTCTTGCCGGTGGTGTAGCGCGCCATGTAATAGGCAATCGGGAACGCGACGATGGCGCTGGCAATCGAGACGGCGACGGCCATGCTCAGGGTGCGCAGGATGATGTCGAAGTTCGACGGCTGGAACAGCGCGGCAAAGTTCGCCAGGGTCAGGTCGGGGGTGACCGCCATGGTGAAGTCATCGAAGGTGTAGAAACCTTGCCACAGCAGCACCAGCAGCGAACCGAGGTAGATCGCGCCGAACCACAGCAGCGGCGGCACCAGCAGCAGCGACAGGTAAAAATTCGGTCGGCGATAGAGCAGGTTGGAAAACCTGCGCAACGGCGAACCGCCGGCCGGGGTTTGAGGGAGAGCCACGCTGGTCATTTCACACCCCACCGACAGCGTTGTCGTGCAGCGGGATCATCGCCTCGCGAGCCCAGCGTGCGCTGATGCGTTGCCCGGTCTGGTGCTGGGCGCTGACGTCCAGCCACTGCACGTTGGCCTGGCTGATGTTGAGGGTCTGGCCGTTCTCCAGTTTCAGTTCATAGCGCGTGGCGCTGCCCTGGTACTGAATGTCGTGGAGCAAACCGCTGACTTCAATCTCGTGGCTGGCCAGCGGGCCTTCGGCAAAACGCACGTGTTCGGGGCGAATCGAAAACGGCTGTGGATTGCCGCTCAATTGCTTCGCCAGATCGCCGCGAATCACATTGGACGTACCGACGAATTCAGCAACAAAAGTGGTCGCCGGTTTCATGTACAGGTTGCGTGGTGTGTCGACCTGCTCGATGCGCCCTTTGTTGAATACCGCCACGCGGTCAGACATCGACAACGCTTCGGTCTGGTCGTGAGTGACGAAGATGAACGTGATGCCGAGTTGGCGTTGCAGCTTTTTCAGCTCGCTCTGCATTTGTTCGCGCAGTTTCAGATCGAGGGCGCCCAATGGCTCGTCGAGCAGCAGCACGCGAGGGCGATTGACCAGGGCGCGGGCCAGGGCCACACGCTGGCGCTGACCACCGGACAGTTGCACCGGTTTGCGTTCGCCGTAACCGCCTAGGGCGACCATGTCGAGGGCCTCTTCGGCACGCTGCTGGCGTTCAGCTTTGCCGACGCCTTTGACTTTCAAACCGTAGGCGACGTTGTCGAGCACGTTCATATGCGGGAACAGCGCGTAATCCTGAAACACCGTGTTGACGTCACGCTCATACGGCGGCAGCCCGGCGGCTTCTTCGCCATGAATCCGGATAGAGCCTGCGCTCGGTTGTTCGAAACCGGCGATCAGGCGCAAACAGGTGGTCTTGCCCGAGCCGGAAGGGCCCAGCATGGAAAAGAACTCGCCGTCCTGGATATCGATGGAAACCCGGTCAACGGCCTTCACTTCGCCGAACTGACGGGAAACGTTGGTGAACTGGACTGCAAGCGTCATGGTGCGGAACTCCGAAAATCTGAATCTTTAAAAGCATCGCGAGCAGGCTCGCTCCCACAGGTATTGCAGTGAAGATGGGGGATCAAGTTTGTAGCAGCTGCCGAGGAACGAGGCTGCGTCGGGCTGCGCAGCGGCCCCCGAGGGCGGTCCTGCGGACACGCAACGCAGCCTCGTTCCTCGGCAGCTGCTACAGGGGCTTAGCGGCCGCCCATGATCGCGATGTAGTCGTGGGTCCAGCGGCTGTACGGCACGAACTTGCCGCCTTCGGCCTGCGGGGTTTTCCAGAAAGCGATTTTCTCGAACTGGTCGAAACCGTTGGTCTTGCAGCCCTCGGCACCGAGCAGTTCGCTCTCCTTGCACCCGGCTGGAACCGATGGCAACGAACCGAACCAGGCCGCCAGGTCACCCTGGACTTTCGGTTGCAGCGAATGGTCCATCCATTTGTAGGCGCAGTTCGGGTGCTTGGCGTCGGCGTGCAGCATGGTGGTGTCGGCCCAGCCCGTCGCACCTTCCTTGGGAATGACCGAGGCAACTGGTTGCTTGTCCGCCACCAGGCCATTGACCATGTAGCCCCAGGTGCTGGAGGCCACGACACCTTCGTTTTTGACATCGCTCATCTGCACGGTCGCGTCATGCCAGTAGCGGTGGATCAAGGGTCGCTGCTTGCGTAGCAGGTCCAGTACCGCTTTGTATTGCGTTTCGTTGAGCTGGTACGGGTCCTTGATCCCCAGTTCCGGCTGTTTCGCTTTGAGATAGAGCGCCGCATCGGCGATATAGATCGGGCCGTCGTATGCCTGGACCCTGCCCTTGTTGGACTTGCCGTCCGGCAGGGTCTGCTCTTCAAACACCACGCTCCAGCTGTCCGGGGCAGTCTTGAAGACATTGGTGTTGTACATCAGCACGTTCGGGCCCCACTGGTACGGGGTGCCAAAGGTTTGGTTATTGACGACGTACCACGGGCCATCCTTGAGACGAGGGTCGATGTTCTTCCAGTTCGGGATCAACGCGGTGTTGATCGGCTGCACACGCTTGCCGGCGATCAACCGCAACGAGGCATCGCCCGACGCGGTCACCAAGTCGTACCCGCCCTTGGACATCAGGCTGACCATCTCATCGGAAGTCGCCGCAGTCTTCACATTGACCTTGCAGCCGGTTTCCTTCTCGAAACCGGTCACCCAGTCGTAAGCCTTGTCGCTTTCGCCACGTTCGATATAGCCGGGCCACGCCACGATATCCAGCTGACCTTCGCCAGCGCCGACGGCTTTCAGCGGTTCGGCGGCCTGGAGACTGGCGCTGGCCAACAGCGCGGTGGTGATTGCACTGAGCAGTGCGGTCTTGTGCACGAACATGGGGGTTCCCTCTTCTTTAATTATGGTCGGGGCAGTTGTGAACGTGGTGAAGCATGCCGTGAGCGGCTTGTTATTAGCGTAGTCAGAGATGCTGGCCGTGGCGGGCCATGATGTGCCGCACCACGCTGTAGTCCTGAAGCGAATCGCTGGATAAGTCTTTGCCGTAGCCCGAGCGCTTGAGGCCGCCGTGGGGCATTTCGCTGACCAACATGAAATGGCTGTTGATCCAGGTGCAGCCGTACTGCAACCGCGCCGCGACCTGCATAGCCTTGTCCAGGTTCTGGGTCCAGACCGAGGAGGCGAGTCCGTATTCCGAATCGTTGGCCCAGTCCACCGCTTGTTCGAGTTGATCGAAACGGGTCACGGTGACCACCGGCCCGAACACTTCGCGCTGGACGATTTCATCGCTCTGTTTGCAACCGGCCAGCAGGGTGGGCTGGTAATAGAAGCCAGCGCCTGAATGCACTGCCGCGCCCGTCACCCGCTCGATGTGCGGCTGGCCGAGGGCGCGTTCGACGAAACTGGCCACGCGGTCGCGCTGGCGAGTGCTGATCAGCGGGCCGATCTCGTTGTCGGCGTCGCGTTTACCGGCAAAGCGCAGGCTGCTGACCGCCGCACCGAGTTCCGCCACCAATCGATCATGAATCCCGGCCTGTGCGTAAATCCGGCAAGCCGCGGTGCAATCCTGGCCAGCGTTGTAATAACCGTAGGTGCGCACGCCTTCGACCACGGCCTGAATATCCGCATCGTTGCAGACGATCACCGGCGCTTTACCGCCGAGCTCAAGGTGCGTGCGTTTCAGGTTTTTTGCCGCGGCCTGGAGGATTTTTTGCCCGGTGACGATATCGCCGGTCAGCGATACCATGCGCACTTTGGGATGACTGACCAAGTGGCTGCCGACGCCTTCACCACCGCCGCAGACGATATTGATTACGCCGCGCGGCAGGATCTCGGCCAGCGTGGGCGCCAGGGCCAGAATCGACAGCGGCGTGTGTTCGGACGGCTTGAACACCAGCGTGTTGCCGGCGGCGAGGGCCGGGGCAATTTTCCACGCGGCCATCATGATCGGGTAATTCCACGGCGCAATCGAGGCGACCACGCCAATCGGATCGCGACGGACCATGCTGGTGTAGCCCGCTAGGTATTCGCCGCTGAGCTGGCCAGTCTGGCAACGCACGGCACCGGCGAAGAAGCGGAACACATCGACCGTCGCGCTCAAGTCATCCTGGCGAGCCAGGTGCAACGGCTTGCCGCAGTTCAGGGATTCGAGGCGGGCGAGGAGGTCGGCTTGTTTTTCGATGGCGTTGGCGATGTCCAGCAACAGGTTCGAACGTTGCTGCGGCGTGGTCCGCGACCAACCGGCGAAGGCGCGGTGGGCGGCGAGGATGGCGGCTTCGACTTGCTCGGTGCTGGCTTCGGCGATGTGGGTCAGCACTTCCCCGGTGGCCGGGTTGAGGATCGGTTCGACAAACCCCTGGCCCGCGACCAATTCGCCATCGATCAACAACGCGGTGAACAACGGGGTCTGCGCGCCAGCCATTTTTCGGGTTCTCTTTTCTTGTGTGGCCATGCTGCTCCCAGTGACTGGGGCCCCGGCCGTCTTATTGATTCTGCAAGACTAGTGCGCGGGCCCGAGGTCGACAAATTCTAAATACTGAAGGTGGCGTTCGATTAAATAGATGGCTTGCGCCCGCCGTGGGGTTGCTCCCGAGCGACAGTTAAAAACGGATCAACCAACGCCGGGCGCGCGGTGCCACGGCGCCAGGCGAGGCCAACGTCAAGAGTCTGGCTCAGGTCGGCAATCGGCCGCGCTTCAATGATGTCGCCCTCCAGTGACCACGGACGGTAGGTCATGTCGGGCTGGATCGACACGCCTAAACCGGCGGCCACCAGGCTTCGCACGGCTTCCGTCGAGGCCGTTCTCAAGGTGATTCGTGGTTGCAATGACGCGGCCGACCACATGCGCTGGGCGTTGCGGTCCATTTCGTCGACGTTGAGCTGAATCAGCGGCTCGCGGGCCACGTCGGCGAGGTTGATGCTGTCGTGTTCCAGCAGCGGATGCTGGGCCGGCAACCACAGGCGATGGGGCGAGTGGGTCAACACTTCGGTTTGCAAGGCGTGGCGGTCTTCGAGGTTGGAGAGGATCAACACGCCGACATCGATCTCGCCGCTGACCAGCAAATGCTCGATATACGGCCTCTCGTCCTCCATCACCCGGATCTCGACGTTGGGATAGGCGCGCTGGAAACGAGTGAGCAGATCCGCGAGGTAGTAACCGGCCACCAGACTCGTCACGCCAATGATCAACTGGCCGGCGACCTGGTCGGTGCTTTGTTGCAGGCTGCGTTTGGCGTTGTCCACCGTGGCCAGAATCAGGTGCGCCTGGCGCAGGAATTGATGGCCCTGGTGGGTCAGGCTCATGCCCTTGGCGTGCCGGTTAAACAGGCTGACGCCAATCTCCTCCTCCAGTTGCTGGATTGCCAGGGTCAATGTCGATTGGGAAATGAACGCAGTTTGCGCGGCAGCGGAGATCGAGCCGGTCTCGGCCACGGCGATGAAGTGACGAATCTGACGCAAGGTCATCATGGGAAATTACCCGGTGGGCGGTTTTTATAGATTCGCTTGAGTGTATATCGCTTTAATCGATGGCTCTGTTTTTCCAGGCAACATCCAGAAGCACTCTCGTCCCCGGTCGCCGGGCACTTTCGTTCTAGGCTGGTGGCCTTAAGTGTCCGGTTAACCCCTTTCGTGGAGGCGGCAAATGAATACGCGTGGATTGCTCGATCAACTACTCAAGTCCGGTCAGGACCTGATGCAGAACAAGGCCAGCGGCAATCAAAACAAGTCGTCCAGCGGTGGATTGGGCGGATTGCTCGGCGGCAGCGGTGGTTCGGGCGGCCTCGGTGGTCTGCTCTCCGGCGCGGGCGGTGGCGCACTGGCGGCGGGCGCCATGGGCTTGTTGCTCGGTAGCAAAAAGGCCCGCAATGTTGGCGGCAAAGTCGCCATCTACGGCGGTCTCGCAGCCCTCGGCGTCATTGCCTACAAGGCTTACGGCAATTGGCAGGCCCAGCAGGGCACCGCGCCGAAGACTGAACCGCAGACACTCGATCGTCTGCCCCCGGCGCAAGTCGAGTTGCATAGCCAGGCGATCCTCAAGGCGCTGGTCGCCGCAGCCAAAGCCGATGGCCACGTTGATGATCGCGAGCGCGCATTGATCGAAGGCGAATTCACCAAGCTCGACAACGATCAGGAACTGCAGCAGTGGCTGCACGCCGAACTCAGTAAACCGCTCGACCCGACAGAAGTCGCCCGCGCGGCCAGCACGCCGGAAATGGCTGCCGAGATGTACATCGCCAGCGTGATGCTGGTGGATGAGGAGAGCTTCATGGAGAAGTCCTACCTCGATGAACTGGCGCGGCAGTTGAAGCTGGAGCCGGGGTTGAAGGCGGAGCTGGAGAAGCAGGTGCGTCAGGCTTCCCTATAAGGTTCAAGATCGCTTTCGCGGGCAAGCCTCGCTCCACAGGTACTGCGCTGAACTTGTAGGAGCGAGGCTTGCCCGCGAAGGCGTCCCAACTCTCACCACCTCCCGATGGCCAATCTACGGCTCATTTCTTCCACCACGCCCCTGCGACTCGCCACCCGATCCAACGCAAAGCCCTCCCCAAAGGCTCTCCTGCGGTTTTCACGCACAAGGCCGAGAACTGGCAAACCCTCGTCTTATAAATGAAACACCCTCAGCTATACTCCGCAGCATTTGACCCGCCCCGAGGACTGACTGTGAAGAACTGGACGTTGCGCCAACGCATCTTGGCGAGCTTTGCGGTGATCATCGCCATCATGTTGCTGATGGTCATCGTCTCGTATTCGCGGCTGTTGAAGATTGAAACCAGCGAAGCCAGTGTTCGTGAGGACGCGTTGCCCGGGTTGTATTACAGCTCGATGATTCGCAGCGCCTGGGTCGACACCTACCTTCGGACCCAGGAAATGCTCGGTTTGAAAGAGGGGCAGGGTTTCAGCGCTGAAGAAGCCGAAAGCTTCAAAAACTTCGAGGCGCGTCTGCAGGAACAGATGAAGAACTACCAGGCCACCGTCACCACGGATGAAGACAAGGTCGAATACGCTGTTTTCGAAAAACTCCATGATGATTACAACAAGGTTCTGGCCGCTGTGCTCGACCTGCACAAGCGCAATCAGGAAGCCGAGGCCATCAAGATGTTCAACGAGCAACTGACCCCGGCCTGGACCGCAGGTCGCATGAAGCTCAATGACATCATTCGCGAAAACAAAGCCGTGGCTGATCAGGACATTGCGGCCATCGATGACGCTGTGATTACCGCGAAAGTGATCATGGGCATTTCCCTGCTGGTCGCGGTATTGGCCGCCGGCCTCTGTGGTTTGCTGTTGATGCGCGCGATCATGGCGCCGATGAACCGGATTGTGCAGATCCTCGAAATCATGCGCACCGGCGACCTCAGCGGCCGTCTGAATCTGGAGCGCAAAGACGAATTCGGCGCTGTGGAAACCGGCTTCAACGACATGATGACCGAACTCACCTCGCTCGTGTCTCAGGCCCAACGCTCCTCGGTCCAGGTCACCACGTCGGTAACCGAGATCGCCGCGACCTCCAAGCAACAACAGGCCACTGCCACCGAAACCGCGGCCACCACCACCGAGATCGGCGCGACGTCCCGTGAAATCGCCGCCACTTCCCGTGATCTGGTGCGCACCATGACCGAAGTCTCCACCGCCGCCGATCAGGCCTCGGTCGCGGCCGGCTCCGGGCAGCAAGGCCTGGCGCGGATGGAAGAAACCATGCACTCGGTGATGGGCGCGGCGGATCTGGTCAACGCCAAACTGGCGATCCTCAACGAGAAGGCCGGCAACATCAATCAGGTGGTGGTGACCATCGTCAAAGTCGCCGACCAGACCAATCTCTTGTCGCTGAACGCCGCCATCGAAGCCGAAAAGGCTGGCGAATACGGTCGCGGGTTTGCCGTGGTCGCCACCGAAGTGCGGCGTCTGGCGGACCAGACCGCCGTCGCTACCTACGACATCGAGCAGATGGTCCGTGAGATCCAGTCGGCGGTCTCGGCCGGGGTTATGGGCATGGACAAATTCTCCGAAGAAGTGCGCCGCGGCATGTCCGAAGTGCAGCAGGTCGGCGAGCAACTGTCGCAGATCATCCACCAGGTTCAGGCGCTGGCGCCGCGGGTGTTGATGGTCAACGAAGGCATGCAGGCGCAAGCCACCGGCGCCGAACAGATCAACCACGCGCTGGTGCAGTTGGGCGATGCCAGCAGCCAGACCGTCGAGTCCCTGCGCCAAGCCAGTTTTGCCATTGACGAGCTGAGCCAGGTGGCCGTAGGGCTGCGGGGCGGCGTCTCGCGATTCAAAGTCTGATGAGCGAACTTGTGGTCAAACGCGGCGCGGTGGTGCCGGCAAAACACGCGTTGTTTCTGCTGTTTCGCATCGGCAACGAACGTTATGCCTTGCAGGCGCGCGAAGTGGCCGAGGTGCTGCCGCGCCTGCCGTTGAAGCCGATTGCCAAGGCACCGGCCTGGGTTGCCGGGGTGTTCGCCTATCGCGGCACGGTGGTGCCGGTGATCGACCTCAGCGCGCTGACGTTTGGCGAGCCGGCGCAAGCCCGCAACAGCACGCGGTTGGTGCTGGTGCACTATTGGCCGGATGAGGAAACCCCTGCACAGTTGCTCGGACTGATTCTGGAGCAGGCCACCGACACCTTGCGCTGCAACCCGGCGGACTTTAAACCCTATGGCCTGGACAATCGCCAGGCGCCTTACCTGGGGCCGGTCCGAGAAGATGCCCAGGGTTTGCTTCAATGGGTGCGGGTGGCCGATCTGCTCGATGATCAGGTGCGCGCACTGCTGTTTCCTTCGCCACCGCTGGACCCGGCGCTGCTTGAGGAGCGGCCATGAGCAGCGATCAGCGTTTTTTCGACTTCCTCAAGGAACGCATCGGCCTCGACGTGACGTCGGTGGGCCCGGCGATCATCGAACGCGCGGTGCGCCAGCGCAGCACCGCTTCCAGGGCGCTGACGGCCGATGAGTATTGGCACACGCTGCAAGGTTCGCGAGACGAACAGCAGGCGTTGATCGAAGCAGTGATCGTTCCCGAGACCTGGTTTTTCCGCTACCCGGAATCCTTCGCGACTTTGGCGAAACTGGCGATCCAGCGCTTGGCCGAGATCAACAACATGCGCGCGTTACGGATTCTCAGCCTGCCGTGCTCCACGGGCGAGGAGCCGTACTCCATCGCCATGGCCTTGCTCGATGCCGGACTCAAGCCGCATCAGTTCAAGGTCGAAGGCATGGACGTCAGCCCGCTGTCGGTGGAAAAAGCCAAGCGCGCGCTGTACGGCAAGAATTCGTTTCGTGGCCAGGACATCGAGTTTCGCGAGCGGCATTTCAGTGCCGAAGAAGAGGGCTACCGCCTCGACGAGCGTGTGCTGGAACAGGTGCGTTTGCAGGTCGGCAATCTGCTCGATCCGGCATTGTTGGCCAGCGAGCCGCCTTACGATTTTGTGTTCTGCCGCAACCTGCTGATCTATTTCGATCTGCCCACCCAGCAGCAAGTCTTCGAAGTGCTCAAACGCCTGACGCATGTCGACGGTGTGCTGTTTATCGGCCCGGCCGAAGGCAATTTGCTCGGCCGTTTCGGCATGCGCTCGATTGGCATCCCGCAGTCTTTTGCGTTCAGCCGCCAGAGCGCGCCGGCGCCCCAGCCTGTGCCGGTCTTTGTACCGGCGCCGCTGCCCGTGCGCCAACCGGTGCGCAGCGTGACACCGCCGCCCGTGCGTAATCGTCCGTTCACCACCGTCGCGCCGCTGGCCAACACGCCGAAAACGGCTATCGCGGACGCTGCCGCGCTGCTGGCGAACATTGCCGCACTCGCCAACGAAGGCAAAAGTGCCGACGCCCGCGCGGCCTGCGAAACGTATTTGCGCAGTCACGAACCGGTGGCCCAGGTGTTTTACTGGCTGGGACTGCTCAGTGATGTCGGCGGCAGAGTCCTCGAAGCCCAGGGTTTTTATCGCAAGGCGTTGTACCTCGAACCGCAACACCCCGACGCGTTGATGCACCTGGCTGCCTTGCTGCAATCCCAGGGCGACTCGGCGGGTGCCAAAAGATTGCAGGACCGCGCCGCCCGCAGCGAGCGCGCCGCCGACAGTGAGCGTAAACGATGAACGCCTCCGACACCTTGAGCGTCACCCATGAAGATGCCCAGGCCATCGATGACTGCTGGAACCGCATAGGGATCCACGGCGACAAATCCTGCCCGCTGCTGATCGAACACATTCACTGCCGCAACTGCGCGGTGTATTCAGCCGCTGCCACGCGCTTGCTCGACCGCTACGCCTTGCAACAGGTCGATCGCGAGCAGGTCTCGGTGGCGGTCGAAATCGACGTGAAAACCCGCTCGCTGCTGATGTTTCGTCTCGGCGAAGAATGGCTGGGCCTGGCCACCCGCAGCCTGGTGGAAGTCGCGCCGCTGCAAGCGATTCACTCGTTGCCGCATCAGCGCTCCCGGGCGTTGCTCGGCGTGGCGAACGTGCGCGGTGCGTTGGTGGCGTGCCTGTCGCTGGTGGAGCTGCTCGGTCTGGATGGCTCCGGCAGCGTGGCCTCTGGCGCGCGGGTGATGCCGAGGATGCTGATCATTGCCGCTCACGGCGGGCCAGTAGTGGTGCCGGTGGACGAAGTGGACGGGATTCACGCCATCGACGAGCGCATCCTTGAGGCCGCTTCGCAGTCCGGCACCCAGGCCAGCGCCAGATACACCCGGGGTGTGTTGCAATTCAAGGGTCGCAGCCTGCGTTGGCTGGATGAAGAACAGCTGTTGTCCGCCGTGACCCGGAGCCTCACATGACCCCCGAGCAAATGCGCGACGCCTCGTTGCTGGAGCTGTTCAGCCTCGAAGCCGAAGCCCAGACCCAGGTGCTGAGCGCGGGTCTTTTGGCGCTCGAACGCGATCCGACCCAGGCCGATCACCTTGAATCGTGCATGCGCGCGGCTCACTCGCTCAAAGGTGCGGCGCGGATTGTCGGCGTCGATGCCGGCGTCAGCGTCGCGCATGTGATGGAAGATTGCCTGGTCAGCGCGCAGGAAGGGCGCTTGTACCTGCGGCCCGAGCACATCGACGCCTTGTTGCAAGGCACCGATTTGCTGATGCGCATTGCGACGCCGAATAACAACCCGGGGCCGACGGATATCGAAGCCTATGTGGCGTTGATGGCGCGGCTGCTGGATCCGCTGGCGTTGGCCGCACCGATCAGCACGCCGATCGCACCGTTCATCACCGAGTCCGAACCTGAAGCGCTCGCGCCAACGGTCGAAGTCCTGATTCCGGTCGCCGAGCCGCCACCCGCAGATCCACCGAAAAGGACCCGGCGCACCACCGATACTGGCGAACGGGTGTTGCGCGTCACGGCCGAACGCTTGAACAGCCTGCTCGACCTGTCGAGCAAATCCCTGGTGGAAACCCAGCGACTCAAGCCGCACCTGGCCACGATGCAGCGCCTCAAGCGCATGCAGAACAATGGCCTGCGGGCGCTGGAAAACCTCAATGTGCACCTCAAGGAACACGCCTTGAGCCTCGAAGCCCAGGAAGCCTTGCGCGATGCCCGACGGCTGCTGGCCGAGGCGCAGCAAGTGCTGGTGGAAAAAAACGCCGAGCTGGATGAGTTTGCCTGGCAGGCCAGTCAACGGGCGCAGGTTTTGTACGACACCGCGCTGGCCTGTCGCATGCGGCCGTTTGCCGACGTGTTGGGCGGGCAAGTGCGCATGGTTCGCGACCTCGGACGCAGTCTTGGTAAACAGGTGCGGCTGGAGATCGAGGGTGAGAAAACCCAGGTGGATCGTGACGTCCTGGAAAAACTCGAAGCGCCGCTGACGCACTTGCTGCGCAACGCCGTCGATCACGGCATCGAGTCCCCCGAGCAACGTTTGCTTGCGGGTAAACCTGAAGAAGGTCTGATTCGTCTGCGCGCCTCCCATCAAGCTGGCTTGTTGGTGCTGGAACTCAGCGATGACGGCAACGGCGTCGATCTGGAAAAGGTCCGCCGCAGCATCATCGCGCGGCAGTTATCCCCCGCTGAAACGGCTGCCCAGTTGAGCGAAGAAGAGCTGCTGACGTTCCTGTTCCTGCCGGGTTTCAGCCTGCGCGACACGGTCACCGAAGTGTCCGGGCGCGGCGTCGGCCTCGATGCGGTTCAGCACATGGTCCGCCAGTTGCGTGGCGCAGTGGTGCTGGAGCAAACGGCGGGCGAGGGCAGCCGTTTTCACCTCGAAGTGCCGCTGACGCTGTCGGTGGTGCGCAGTCTGGTGGTGGAGGTCGGTGACGAGGCGTACGCGTTTCCGCTGGCGCACATCGAGCGCATGTGCGACCTGGAGCCGGCGGACATTGTTCAGGTCGAAGGGCGTCAGCACTTCTGGTACGAAGGCCGGCACGTCGGGCTGGTTGCCGCCAGTCAGCTGTTGCAGCGCCCGGCGAGCGCGAGCAGCCAGCAAACCCTGAAAGTCGTGGTGATCCGCGAGCGCGAGGCGATTTACGGCGTGGCGGTCGAGCGCTTTATCGGCGAGCGGACACTGGTGGTATTGCCGCTGGACGAACGTCTGGGCAAGGTGCAGGACATTTCCGCCGGGGCTTTGCTCGACGACGGGTCGGTGGTGCTGATCGTCGACGTCGAAGACATGCTGCGCTCTGTGGACAAACTGCTCAACACTGGGCGTCTTGAGCGAATTGCCCGTCAAGGCAGCCAAGTCGTCGAGGCGGCTCGCAAACGGATCCTGGTGGTCGACGATTCGTTGACCGTTCGCGAGTTGCAGCGCAAGTTGCTGCTCAATCGCGGTTACGACGTGGCCGTGGCGGTCGACGGTATGGATGGCTGGAACGCGCTGCGTTCGGAGGATTTCGATCTGCTGATCACCGACATTGATATGCCGCGCATGGACGGCATCGAACTGGTGTCTTTGTTGCGCCAGGACAATCGCCTGCAATCGCTGCCGGTTATGGTGGTGTCCTATAAGGATCGCGAAGAAGACCGTCGTCGTGGACTGGACGCCGGAGCCGACTATTATCTAGCCAAAGCCAGTTTTCATGACGACGCCCTGCTTGACGCAGTGGTTGAGCTCATCGGAGGAGCGCGGGCATGAAAATAGCGATCGTCAACGACATGCCCATGGCCGTGGAGGCCCTGCGCCGCGCCCTGGCATTCGAACCGGCGCATGAAGTGGTCTGGGTCGCCGGCAATGGCGCCGAGGCGGTGCAGCGTTGCGCCGAATATACCCCGGACCTGATCCTGATGGACCTGATCATGCCGGTAATGGACGGCGTGGAGGCTACCCGGCGGATCATGGCCGACACGCCTTGTGCCATCGTCATTGTTACGGTCGACCGTCAGCAGAACGTGCACCGGGTGTTCGAGGCCATGGGGCACGGCGCGCTGGACGTGGTCGACACCCCGGCTCTCGGTGCCGGCAATGCCCAAGAGGCCGCGGCGCCGTTGTTGCGCAAGATCATGAACATTGGCTGGCTGATTGGTGACAAGGGCAATCGCGAACGACCGGCCCCCAGCCCGCTGCGCAGTTCGGCCTCGCGCCAGCGCCTGATCGCGATCGGCTCGTCCGCCGGCGGTCCGGCGGCGCTGGAAGTCTTGCTCAAGGGCCTGCCACAGGACTTTTCGACCGCGATCGTGTTGGTGCAACATGTGGACCAAGTATTCGCCGCTGGCATGGCCGAATGGCTCAGCAGCGCCAGCGGCTTGAACGTACGACTGGCCCAGGAAGGCGAGCCGCCGCAGGCCGGCACGGTGTTGCTGGCGGGCACCAACCATCATATTCGCTTGCTGAAAAACGGCACGCTGGCCTACACCGCCGAACCGGTCAACGAGATCTATCGGCCCTCGATCGATGTGTTTTTCGAGAGCGTGGCCAGTTACTGGAACGGCGATGCCGTGGGCGTTTTGCTCACCGGCATGGGGCGCGACGGCGCGCAGGGGCTTAAACTCATGCGCCAACAGGGCTACCTGACCATCGCGCAGGACCAACAAAGCAGTGCGGTTTACGGAATGCCGAAAGCGGCAGCGGCCATCGATGCCGCCGTGGAAGTTCGCCCACTGGACAAGATAGCGCCACGATTGCTGGAGATTTTCCCCAAATGAAGACTTTCGCAGCAATCCTGGCCCAAGCAGTATTCAGGTGACCGCACATGACTGACTTACAGCTCGACGACTTCAAGACCGACGAAAACGCCGCCATGGTGTTATTGGTGGACGATCAGGCGATGATCGGCGAAGCGGTGCGCCGCGGGTTGTCGAACGAAGACAATATCGACTTCCACTTCTGCGCCGACCCGCACCAGGCCATTGCGCAGGCGATCCGTATCAAACCGACGGTGATCCTGCAGGATCTGGTGATGCCCGGCCTGGACGGCCTGAGCCTGGTGCGTGAATACCGCAACCATCCGGCGACCAAGAACATCCCGATCATTGTTCTCTCGACCAAGGAAGACCCGCTGATCAAGAGCGCGGCGTTTGCGGCCGGGGCCAATGATTACCTGGTCAAGCTGCCGGACAACATCGAACTGGTGGCGCGCATTCGCTATCACTCGCGTTCCTACATGACGCTGTTGCAGCGCGATGCGGCCTACCGCGCGTTGCGGGTCAGCCAGCAGCAATTGCTCGACACCAACCTGGTGTTGCAGCGGCTGATGAATTCCGACGGCTTGACCGGGCTGTCGAACCGCCGGCACTTCGACGAATACCTGGAACTGGAATGGCGCCGTTCGCTGCGCGATCAGAGCCAGTTGTCGCTGTTGATGATCGATGTCGACTACTTCAAGTCCTACAATGACAGTTTTGGCCACCTCGAAGGCGATGAAGCTCTGCGTAAGGTTGCCACCGCGATTCGCGACGCCAGCGCCCGGCCGTCGGACCTGCCGGCCCGTTACGGGGGGGAGGAGTTTGTGCTGGTGCTGCCCAATACCACGCCGGGTGGTGCCCGACTGGTGGCGGAAAAACTTCGCATGACTGTGGAAGCGCTGAAGATTCCGCACATTGTCCCCAGCGAAGGCTCAAGCCTGACCATCAGCATCGGCCTGTCGACCATGATCCCGCAGCCGGGCAGCGATTGCCGGCAACTGATCTCGGCGGCGGACAAGGGGCTGTACCTGGCGAAGAACAATGGGCGCAATCAGGTTGGCATCGAATAGCGGGCGACAGTGTTTGTAAATATAGAATCTCTTGGCTAGCAAAAAACCTGTGGCGAGGGGATTTATCCCCGTTGGGTCGCGAGGCGGCCCCAGCGTCCTGCCAAACAGACTGATTTGTCCGGATTTGCGACTGCTTCGCAGCCGAACGGGGATAAATCCCCTCGCCACAAGATTACTCGGTGTTCGCTTTAATCATTCGCCCCTAAAGCCGCCAGGCGGGCTGCCGTGACAGCTTGATTACGTTATACTCGCCGGCTTTCAAAAGTTCGCCAACGAGTGCTGCCCGCCATGGAAATCAACCCGATCCTTAACAGTATCAAGGACCTGTCCGAGCGCTCCGAAACTATTCGGGGGTATCTTTGACTACGATCAAAAGCATGAGCGTCTGACTGAAGTCAATCGCGAGCTTGAAGATCCGGCTGTCTGGAACAACCCGTCGTACGCTCAGGAACTGGGCCGCGAGCGGTCGCTGCTGGCTCAGATCGTCGAAACCCTCGACGAAATGCACAGCGGTCTGGCCGATGCCAAAGATTTGCTGCTGATGTCCGCCGAAGAAGAAGACCAGGCCGCCGTCGATGACGTCGTTGCCGAAGTCGAGCGCCTGCGCGAGTCGCTGGAAAAACTCGAATTCCGTCGCATGTTCAGCGGTGAGATGGACGCCAACAACGCCTACCTGGACATCCAGGCCGGCTCCGGCGGTACCGAAGCCCAGGACTGGGCCAACATCCTGCTGCGCATGTACCTGCGCTGGGCTGACAAACGCGGTTTCGACGCGACCATCATGGAGCTGTCGGCCGGTGAAGTCGCCGGGATCAAGGGCGCCACGGTCCACATCAAGGGCGAATACGCCTTTGGCTGGCTGCGCACCGAGATCGGCGTGCACCGTCTGGTGCGCAAGAGTCCGTTCGACTCCGGCAACCGTCGCCACACCTCGTTCTCGGCCGTATTCGTGTCGCCGGAAATCGATGACAACATCGAAATCGACATCAACCCGTCGGACCTGCGCATCGACACCTACCGCTCCTCGGGTGCCGGTGGTCAGCACGTAAACACCACCGACTCGGCCGTACGGATTACTCACGTACCGACCAACACCGTGGTCAGCTGCCAGAACGAACGCTCCCAGCACGCCAACAAAGACACCGCGATGAAAATGTTGCGGGCGCGCTTGTACGAGCAGGAAGTGCAGAAACGCAACGCCGCCTCCCAGGCCCTGGAAGACACCAAGTCGGACATCGGCTGGGGTCACCAGATTCGCTCTTACGTGCTCGATGCGTCGCGAATCAAGGATTTGCGCACTAACATCGAACGCAGTGACTGCGACAAGGTACTCGACGGCGATATCGACGAATACCTGGTGGCGAGCCTGAAACAAGGGCTGTAAACCGTCAGTCAAGACCTTAAGTCCCCTGCCCTCGGTGGGGGCAACGAACCTGTGATGGAATTTTTAAAGACATGAGCGACCTACAACTCGACCCGCAAGCCCTGCAACAGGAAGAAAACTCCCTGATCGCCCTGCGCAAGGAAAAGCTTGCTGCCGAGCGCGCCAAGGGCAATGCCTTCCCCAACGACTTCCGCCGCGACAACTACTGCGAAGACTTGCAGAAACAGTACGCGGACAAGACCAAGGAAGAGCTGGCAGAGGCTGCGATCCCGGTCAAGGTTGCCGGTCGCATCATGCTCAACCGTGGCTCGTTCATGGTGATCCAGGACATGACCGGGCGCATCCAGGTCTACGTCAACCGCAAGACCCTGTCCGAAGACACCCTGGCCGCGGTGAAAACCTGGGACATGGGCGACATCATTGCAGCCGTTGGCACCCTGGCCCGTTCCGGCAAGGGCGACCTGTACGTTGAAATGACCGAAGTGCGCCTGCTGACCAAGTCGCTGCGCCCGCTGCCGGACAAGCACCACGGCCTGACCGACACCGAACAGCGCTACCGTCAGCGCTACGTTGACCTGATCGTCAACGAAGAGGTGCGCCAGACCTTCCGCGTGCGTTCGCAAGTGATTGCGCACATCCGCAGCTTCCTGATGAAGCGCGACTTCCTCGAAGTCGAAACGCCGATGCTGCAAACCATCCCGGGCGGCGCTGCGGCCAAGCCGTTCGAGACTCACCACAACGCGCTGGACATGGAAATGTTCCTGCGTATCGCGCCTGAGCTGTACTTGAAGCGCCTGGTTGTCGGCGGCTTCGAGAAAGTGTTCGAGATCAACCGCAACTTCCGTAACGAAGGCGTTTCGACCCGTCACAATCCTGAATTCACCATGCTGGAGTTCTACCAGGCGTACGCCGACTACGAAGACAACATGGACCTGACCGAAGAGCTGTTCCGCGAACTGGCGCAACTGGTTCTGGGCAGCACCGACGTGCCATATGGCGACAAAGTGTTCCACTTCGGCGAACCGTTCGTGCGTCTGTCGGTGTTCGACTCGATCCTCAAGTACAACCCCGAGCTGACCGCTGACGACCTGAACGACATCGAGAAGGCTCGCGCCATCGCCAAGAAGGCCGGCGCCAAGGTGCTGGGCTTCGAAGGTCTGGGCAAGTTGCAGGTAATGATTTTCGAAGAACTGGTCGAGCACAAGCTGGAGCAGCCGCACTTCATCACCCAGTACCCGTTCGAAGTGTCGCCGCTGGCCCGTCGCAACGACGAGAACCCAAGCGTTACCGACCGTTTTGAACTGTTCATCGGTGGCCGCGAAATCGCCAACGCCTATTCCGAGTTGAATGACGCGGAAGACCAGGCCGAGCGCTTCATGGCTCAGGTGGCCGACAAGGACGCGGGCGACGACGAAGCCATGCACTACGACGCCGACTTCGTTCGCGCGCTGGAGTACGGCATGCCGCCAACGGCGGGTGAAGGGATCGGCATCGACCGCCTGGTGATGTTGCTGACCAACTCACCGTCGATCCGCGACGTGATCCTGTTCCCGCACATGCGGCCGCAAGCGTAAGTGTTTCGATAAAAAAGCCGCCTGAAATGGGCGGCTTTTTATTGCCTGTCTGGTACAAACGTATCAAATGGTTACTTTTGAAGTAAGAGAGGAATACCTGTCGTGAACCGTGCAATGGCTCAAGAGGGTGCAGCGGATGTCGCCACTGCAGTCGCTGAAAGTGTTCAGTACCAAGGCCGAAAGGCCAGCCGACAGGGCAGCGAGCAGCGTCGACAGGAGATTCTCGATGCGGCGATGCGCATTGTCGTGCGTGATGGCGTGCGGGCCGTGCGTCACCGTGCGGTTGCCGCAGAGGCCGGTGTGCCGCTGTCGGCCACCACTTATTACTTCAAGGATATCGATGACTTGCTCACCGATACCTTCGCCCAATACGTCGAACGCAGCGCCGCGTTCATGGCCAAGCTGTGGGTGAACAACGAGGGCCTGCTGCGCGAGATGGTGGTCAGCGGCGACGGCAGCCCCGAGTCGCGCTCGCAACTGGCGGACGACATTGCGCGGTTGATGGCGGACTATGTGCACCGGCAACTGATCAACCGCCGCGAACACTTGATGGCCGAACAGGCGTTCCGCCAGGAAGCGCTGCTGAACCCGCGCCTGGCGCTGTTGGTGCGTTCACATCAGCAAATTCTGCTACAGGGCACGTGCCAGCTTTTCCAGGTATTGGGTTCGCGCGAACCGCAACAGGATGCCAAGGTGTTGACGGCGATTATCGGACGGATGGAATATCAGGGCCTGCTCAACGACGCCGAGCCTGTCGCCGAGGCTGAAATGCTCGGTATCCTGACTCGCTACATGCACCTGGTATTGGCCTCGGTGTAATTCCGGGGTGCACCGCGACCCTGTAGGAGCGAGGCTTGCCCGCGAAGGCGGCTTAACATTCAACATCTATGTTGACTGACATATCGCCTTCGCGGGCAAGCCTCGCTCCTACAGGTTCGATGACCATCCGGGATCGCGTGTGTTCATAGGGAGTGTTAAATGAAAGCCTGGCGTGTGGTTGTGATCGCCTTGTCGTTCCTGCTGCTCAGTGGCTGTCTGGTGACCTTCAAGGACCCACTGCCCGCCAGCGACCCCGCGCCCAAAGGTTTGCTGGGTAAATGGACCAGCACCAACGCCTGGGGCGAGCCTATGAATCTGGAACTGACGCGCCTGGGCGACAATCGCTATCAGGCGGTCGGCTACTTCAAGGCCACACCCAAGGAGCGCGAAGCCTACCCGTTTACGGTGTCGCGTCATGGCAGCCGCTGGTACTTGTCGGCGAAGGTGCCGGCACAGTTCGGCGGGCATTTCATCATCGCCGGGTTTGAACTCACCGATAAACACGAATTGGTGATCTACAACCTCGACCTCGAGCAAATCAATCAAGCCCTCGGACAAGAAGCCCTGAGCGGTGAAGGCTTCCAGACCGATGATGGCGACGGCGTCTTGATCAACAACAGCATGGATCAGGTCTTCGCTTACCTCGATGATCCGGCCAATTCCGATGTCTTCGTTGAGGCGGTGCGTTATCAGCGCCTGGCCAAAGCCAAATAGATCCAGCACGTAACGGTTTTTCTACAGGAGTTTCGGGTGGACGATTACCAGCAGACGATACGCATTTTGTCCGATCGCATTGTGCTGGCGCAGACGCCGATTCGCGTCCTCGATGCGGTCAAGTGGGACGACAGCATCCGCAAGGGTTTCCTCAAGGCCAAGGGCAAGGAAATGCCGGCGGTGGACCGCGACTATTACCTCAATCGGCCACTGTCTTTCGATTCCAGCAAAGTGAAGCTGGAATTCCAGAACATCGAGCGTGACATCACCCGTCAGCTCGGCCAGTTCAACCCGGTCGGCCAGATCATGCGGCGCATGTGCAAGGAATACCGGATGGTGGTGCGCATGCTCGAAGCGCGCGGCACCGAGGATTTCGGGCTGATTTCCCAGGAGTTGTACGGCGCCGCGTCCGACGCGTTCCACGCCGGCGACCCGACGCTGTCCGACCTCGGCCTGATGCTCTCCGATTACCTGAACAACATCGATGGTCGGGGTGACCTGAAGGACGAGCCGAAAACCCTCACCGCCAAGGATGCCGTGCATCTGCTGCAAACCCGGCTGAGCAAAGTGTTTGGCGAAGCCGAGGAAACCATTCGGGTGTTCGAGTCCGACGGCATCGTGGCCGATGCGGCGGCCGGTGCCGACTACATCAAGATTCGCACCGACGCGATGTTCAACGAACGTGACGTGCGCGCCCTGGAGGTGCATGAGGGGCTGGTCCACGTCGGCACCACGCTCAACGGGCTAAACCAGCCGATCTGCACTTTCCTCTCCAAAGGTCCGCCGTCGTCGACAGTGACCCAGGAAGGCCTGGCGATCCTGATGGAAATCATCACCTTCGCTTCCTACCCGAGCCGCCTGCGCAAACTGACCAACCGCACCCGAGCCATTCACATGGTGGAGGAGGGCGCGGACTTCTTGCAGGTCTTCGAGTTCTTCCGCGAGCAAGGTTTTGAAATGGCTGAAAGCTACGGCAACGCCAGTCGGGTGTTCCGTGGTTCGATACCGACCGGCCTGCCCTTTACCAAAGACTTGTCCTACCTCAAGGGCTTTATCATGGTTTACAACTACATTCAGTTGGCCGTGCGTAAAGGCAAGCTTGAGCAGATTCCGCTGCTGTTTTGCGGCAAGACCACGCTGGAAGACATGCGCACCCTGCGTCAGTTGGTGGACGAAGGACTGGTGGTGCCACCCAAGTATTTGCCGGATCAGTTCCGCGACCTGAACGCACTGTCGGCGTGGATGTGCTTCTCCAACTTCCTCAACCACCTGAGCCTGGACCGGATCGAAGCGGATTACTCCAATATTTTGTGATCACCACAAGACCTGTAGGAGCGAGGCTTGCCCGCGAAGTCGATATGTCAGTCAACATAGATGTTGAATGTTAAACCGCCTTCGCGGGCAAGCCTCGCTCCTACAGGGTCGCGGTGCTTTCCCACTCCATCTCTGCGAGGTTTCAACGGATGAGAATCCTCGGCATCGTCTGCCTTCTCCTGACCCTGAACGGTTGCAGCTCCCTGCTGTTCTACCCTGAACCCGGCCAGATATTCACCCCGGAAAAGGCCAAGCTCGAATACCGCGAAGTGACCCTCACCACCGCCGATGGCCTCAGGCTGAACGCTTGGTGGCTGCCGGCGAAAAAAGGTGTCGAGGTCAAGGGCACGGTGCTGCATCTGCACGGCAACGGCGGCAATCTGCCGATGCATCTGGGCGGCAGTTGGTGGTTGCCGGAGGAAGGCTATCAAGTGCTGCTGATCGACTATCGCGGATACGGTTTGTCTGAAGGCGAACCGAGTTTGCCGGCGATCTATCAGGACATCGACGCTGCCTTCAAGTGGCTCGACCAGGCGCCGGAAGTCAAAGGCAAACCGCTGATCCTGCTCGGCCAGAGCCTCGGCGGTTCGATGGCCGTGCATTACCTGGTTCAACACCCCGAACGTCAGAAACAACTCAAGGCCTTCGTTCTTGATGGCGTGCCCGCCAGCTACCGCAGCATCGGCCGCTTTGCCCTGAGCAATTCCTGGCTGACCTGGGCGTTCCAGGTGCCGCTGTCGTGGCTGGTGCCGGACGGCGACAGCGCGATCAATTCCATGGCGCAGCTCAACGGCGTGCCGAAACTGATCTATCACAGCATCGACGATCCGATCGTGCCCCTTTCCAACGGCATCCGTCTGTATCAAGCTGCGCCGCCGCCGCGCGTGCTGCAATTGACCCGTGGCGGTCATGTGCAGACCTTTGCCGACCCGGTCTGGCGAAAAGTCATGCTGCGTTATCTCGACGACCCGCAGCACTTCAACGGCCTGCGCCGCCTGGGTGAAATCCCCAATTACCCGGCACCCCCGAATTCAGAAGATGAACCCTCAGAGAGTCCGCAATGAGTGAAGAACGTAACGCCATCCCGATGATCATCACCGGTATCTGCAGCATCCTCGGCACTGTTGGCGCCTTGTGGTACTACGGCTACCTGCACTTCGCCAAACCCGAAGATGCGCTGCTGCTCAGCGACTTCACCATGATCAAGACCGTGCCGGGGGAGGACTACAAAGTCTCCCTGGAGCCCGCGGCGCAAGTGGCCCAATGCATCGATGGCGTACTGGTGATGTTCGACACCGAACAGAAAGGCCTGACCGGTGTACTGGTCAACAGCAAGAAAAAGGCTGTGCGCTGCATGGGCGAGGAAACCCCGCAGAAGCTGGAGCAGTAACCAGTCCGGAGCTCACTAAAGATCCTCTGTGGGAGCGAGCCTCTGTGGCGAGGGGATTTATCCCCGTTCGGCTGCGAAGCAGTCGTAAAAACGTTGCATGCGGTGTATCTGATCCAACGTAGTTGTTGGTCTCGGGGCTGCTTCGCAGCCCAACGGGGATAAATCCCCTCGCCACAGAGGCTCGCTCCCACAGGAGGTTGTGTGATCTGCAGACATAAAAAGCCCCGCCTGATCGACTCAGGCGGGGCTTTTGTGTTTCAGCAGGCGAAGCTTAGTTCGAGCTGATGGCCGAACGCGGGATCACGGGCTGGTTGTCGTTGGAAATGGTCACTTCCACACGACGGTTCATTGCACGACCCGAGGTGCTGGTGTTTTCAGCAACCGGGTATTCCTTGCCATAACCCTGCGCAACGACGCGCGCTGGATCAACGCCCATCTTCACCAGCGCCATGCGCACGGAACCGGCGCGACGCTCGGACAGCGACTGGTTGTGGCTCGCGGTGCCGGTGCTGTCGGTGTAACCCTCGACGATCACTTTGCGATCAGGGTTTTCCTGAAGGAACTGCGCCAGTTTGTTGATGTTCACCAGACCGCTGGATTTCAGGTCAGCACGGTCGGTCGCAAACAGCACGTCACCGAAGGTCACCAGCGTACCGCGATCGGTCTGCTTGGCGTTGAGGCTGTCCTGCAATTGCTTGATCTGCTGATCGCGAGCATCGAGACGTGCCTGGGCACGTTGCGCAGAAGCGTTTTTCAGGTTGGCTTCAGCGGTGCGCAGGGCGATGGTCTGCTTCGCCACTTCAACGCGCTGATTGGTCAGATACGCCAGTTGATCGACCTCGTTCTGATCTTTCTTGTCCAGGTAAGCCTTGTCGGCCTTGTCCAGGTAATCGCTGGCGTCTTTGGTTTCCAGTGCCGCCACTTTGCTGGCTTGCGGGTTGGCTTGCAGGCCGCTGTAGTTGGTGCGGGCCTGTTCCAGGTTCGCGTTAGGCGGGGTGGAGCAGGCAGCCAGTGCAACGCTTGCGGCCAGGAGAGCGGGGATCATCAATTGTTTACGCATAATAATTCGTCCTTTCTATCGATAAGAGCTTCAGAGGTCTGGATGCGCGCTTACTGCACGGTGCGCTGGCTTTCCTGACGCAGTTCCTGAACCCCTTTCTGAGAGTCCTTCACAGCTTGTTCGGCTTTCATCGCCTGAGCTTTGCGTTCAGCTACGCGAGCGTCCCACTCAGCCTGCTCGGCCAACACTTTGGCTTCGGCATACTTTTTGTCATGCATGGCGATTTCGGCTTGTTTGAGCTTGTCTTGCGCGGACTTCATTTCCACGGCAGCAAATTCGGTACCGCCGGCGCTGACGGCGCCATTCACTGCGGATTGGGTCACGGCGAATTGCTCGGTCGGCGGGTTGCCGGCACAACCGGCCAGTACGAAGCTGCTGCCGATTGCAAGGGCCGCCAGTTTCAAACCGCGCAGTTGATTGAACGAGGTCTTGGCAGTGCTGATCTTCATGGTCTTCAACTCCATTGGTATAACTCCTGAAAAACTTAAAAATCCATGCTGGGCAAGGAGCCGTAACCGTCAATTTCCGGGGGTGTTTTGAAACGGCCGTCCCAGGCGTGGTTACTGGCTGTGACCCGAGGGTTTTTTCAAAAGTTCAGAGAAGATGGCCTATCGCCCGAAAATACTTTGACCGAACGGAAAAGGCTCTAGATCGGGAACTTTGGCAATGTGCAGCGGTATGCCCGACCTGTTGAAGGCTTGGGGTACGCAATTTTTGAAGGGGGTACGCAGGTCAATGTGGGAGCGAGCCTGCTCGCGATTGCGGTTGAACATTCAACATTTCTGTTGGCTGACACACCGCTATCGCGAGCAGGCTCGCTCCCACAGGTATTGGGGGAAATCAGTGTTTTTGCTTGTCGTCAACGGATGACAAATCATGCAAGTGACGACGGGACAACGCGAGGAAGCGCGGGGTAGGGCCGACGTCTTCGTACAGCGGATCACCTTCTTCATCGGTGGCCACCACAGTCGATCCTTTCACGTACGGAAAGCTCTTTTCGAGCTCTTCCAGCGCGGCACCGATCAGCTCGCCAAGCAGTTCCTCGGGTTGGCGTTTGGGGTACATCTCGATAATCGCCGCCAGCCGTGCGGCCGCTTCCATGTCCAGATGAATCCTGTAACCGGTGTCGGTCAGGCGACCTTTTGCGTTTTCTTCCCAGTGCTGGGCAAGTTCGCGGATTTTCATAAAAACCTCAATTCGCTCCTGCTCGTGGCAGGCGGTGTGAGAGCCCGCCAATGGTCGGCGGCAAGCCGTTGTACGGCTTACTCTTCAGACTAGCTCGAACCCGCAAGGTTTAATGTCCCTTCGTCGTCTGCTTGTAAGAAGCGCTTTAGAGCGGCACTCTCTGTGATCAGAGCATGGCATTCAAAGACACCCGGATTTTCGCTGGAGAACTGCTGATGACCGATATTGATGCACGCTTGCGCGAGGACGTTCACCTGTTGGGTGAGCTGTTGGGCAACACCATTCGTGAACAGTACGGGGACGGCTTTCTCGACAAGATCGAGCAGATCCGCAAGGGCGCCAAGGCCGACCGTCGCGGTTCGATGGACGCTGAACTGAGCGCCAGCCTCAACCAATTGAGCGAAGCAGAGTTGCTGCCGGTGGCGCGGGCGTTCAACCAGTTTCTCAACCTGGCCAATATCGCCGAGCAATATCAGCTGATTCACCGCCGCGAAGAGTCGCAGCCAGCCCCGTTTGAAGCGCGAGTGCTGCCGGAACTGCTCGCGCGCCTGCGCGCCGAAGGCCATAGCGCCGAATCCCTGGCCCGGCAACTGGGGCGACTGGAGATCGAACTGGTCCTCACCGCGCACCCGACCGAAGTCGCGCGCCGCACGCTGATCCAGAAATACGACGCCATCGCCGCGCAACTGGCCGCCCAGGATCATCGCGACCTGACCACCGCCGAGCGCGAGCAGATTCAGGCAAAGTTGCAGCGCCTGATCGCCGAAGCCTGGCACACTGAAGAAATCCGCCGCACCCGCCCGACGCCGGTCGACGAAGCCAAATGGGGTTTCGCGGTGATCGAGCATTCGCTGTGGCAAGCGATCCCCAACTACATGCGCAAGGCCGATAAAGCCCTGCACGCCGCCACCGGCCTGCATTTGCCATTGGAAGGCGCGCCGATCCGCTTCGCCTCGTGGATGGGCGGCGATCGCGACGGCAACCCGAATGTGACGGCTGCCGTGACCCGCGAAGTGTTGCTGCTGGCACGCTGGATGGCCGCTGATTTGTACCTGCGCGATATCGATCACCTCGCCGCTGAACTGTCGATGCAACAGGCCAGCGATGCGCTGAAAGCCAAGGCCGGGGACAGCGCCGAACCTTATCGCGCGGTGCTTAAACAGTTGCGTGAACGTCTGCGCGCGACGCGTAACTGGGCGCATGCCTCGTTGACGGCCACCACCCCGGCAACCGCCGATGTGCTGCACAACAACCGCGACCTGCTGGATCCGCTGGAGCTGTGCTACCAGTCTTTGCACGAGTGCGGCATGGGCGTGATCGCGGATGGTCCGTTGCTCGACTGCTTGCGTCGGGCGGTGACCTTCGGCCTGTTCCTCGTGCGGCTCGATGTGCGTCAGGACTCGTCCCGTCACACGGCGGCGATGACCGAAATCACCGACTACCTCGGCCTCGGTCGCTACGAAGACTGGAGCGAGGAGGAGCGCATCGCCTTCCTGGTGCGTGAACAGAACAACCGTCGGCCGTTGCTGCCGGCGTATTTCAAACCCTCGGCCGACACCGCCGAAGTGCTGGCGACATGCCGGGAAATTGCCGCCGCCCCGGGGGCGTCGCTCGGCTCTTATGTGATCTCCATGGCCGGCGCCGCTTCCGACGTGCTCGCCGTGCAATTGTTGCTCAAGGAATCCGGCGTGTTGCGGCCAATGCGCGTGGTGCCGCTGTTCGAAACCCTTGCCGACCTCGACAACGCCGGTCCGGTGATTGAAAAGCTGTTGCTGCTGCCGGGCTATCGCTCGCGCCTGCAAGGGCCGCAGGAAGTGATGATCGGTTATTCCGATTCGGCCAAGGACGCCGGCACAACAGCAGCGGCCTGGGCGCAATATCGGGCACAGGAACGTTTGGTCGATATCTGCCGCGAGCAGCAAGTCGAGCTGTTGTTGTTCCACGGTCGCGGCGGCACCGTGGGGCGCGGCGGTGGTCCGGCGCACGCGGCGATTCTGTCGCAGCCACCCGGTTCGGTAGCGGGACGTTTCCGCACCACCGAGCAGGGCGAAATGATTCGTTTCAAATTCGGCCTGCCGGACATCGCCGAGCAGAACCTCAATCTGTACCTGGCGGCGGTGCTGGAAGCGACCTTGCTGCCGCCCCCGGCACCGGAACCGGCCTGGCGCCATCTGATGGACGAATTGGCCGCCGACGGGGTCAAGGCTTACCGCGCCGTGGTGCGGGAAAATCCGCAGTTCGTCGAGTATTTCCGTCAGTCCACCCCGGAACAGGAACTGGGCCGTTTGCCGTTGGGTAGCCGCCCGGCCAAGCGCCGTGCTGGCGGGATCGAAAGCCTGCGCGCCATTCCATGGATCTTCGGCTGGACCCAGACGCGACTGATGCTGCCGGCCTGGCTCGGCTGGGAAGCAGCGCTGAGCAAGGCGCTGGAACGCGGCGAAGGTGAACTGCTGGGGCAGATGCGTGAACAGTGGCCGTTCTTCCGTACGCGCATCGACATGCTGGAAATGGTCTTGGCCAAAGCCGATGCCGACATCGCCCGATCCTACGATGAGCGTCTGGTCGAGCCGGATTTGCTACCTTTGGGGGCGCATTTACGCGACCTATTGTCGCAGGCGTGCGCCGTGGTCCTCGGGCTGACCGGTCAGTCTCAGCTACTGGCACATAGCCCAGCCACCCTCGAATTCATCCGCCTGCGCAACACCTACCTCGACCCGCTTCATCTATTGCAGGCCGAACTGTTGGCCCGTTCGCGGCAACAGGAAGTGGCGCAGGGCAGCCCGGTAGAACAGGCGCTGCTGGTGTCTGTGGCGGGGATTGCTGCCGGATTGCGAAATACCGGCTAAGGTTTTCGTCGTGGGGGAAGGCGCCCGACGCGAGGTTCGGGTGCCGGCGGGCGAGGGGCGGAAAAGGTCTGCCAGGCGACAGTTAATGATGGGGTTGCGACTTGGGGTACCCCGTCGCAAGGTCACGCAAGGCGCGGGTTTCTCCGACTTTCGGCGGCTTGTGTGGTCCGGGCCTGCTGTGTATCTTGATCAGCCTTTGACCGTTTGGGCGGTCACGACCCTGTTTTTGAGATTGGCCCCACGAGGCGAATCCGTTGTTATCTATATAAAAAATTGAGGAGCACATCGATGCGCGTCATTCTGCTGGGAGCTCCCGGGGCCGGTAAAGGTACTCAGGCAAAGTTCATCACCGAAAAGTTCGGCATCCCGCAAATCTCCACCGGCGACATGCTGCGTGCAGCGGTCAAGGCTGGCACCGAGCTGGGCCTGATCGCCAAGAGCGTCATGGACAGCGGTGGCCTGGTTTCCGATGACCTGATCATCAATCTGGTCAAGGAACGCATCAGCCAGGCCGATTGCGCCAACGGTTTCCTGTTCGACGGTTTCCCGCGCACCATTCCCCAGGCTGAAGCCCTGGTGAAAGCCGGCGTCGAGCTGGATCACGTATTGGAAATCGACGTTAAAGACGAAGACATCGTCCAGCGTATCGCTGGCCGTCGTGTTCACGAGGCCAGCGGCCGCGTGTACCACATCGTCTACAACCCGCCGAAAATTGCCGGTAAAGACGACATCACCGGTGAAGAGCTGGTACAGCGCAAAGACGACACCGAAGAAACCGTGCGTCATCGCCTGTCGGTCTACCACGCCCAGACCGAGCCTCTGGTGAAGTTTTACCAGGAGCTGTCCGTCGCTCAAGGCAAACCGAAGTACAGCCACGTCGAAGGTATTGGCTCGGTTGAAGCGATCACCGGCAAGGTGCTTGAAGCGCTGAACTGAAAAGACTGATCCGCTTCATCTTCTACGGCCCGCTTGCGGGCCGTAGTTGTTTATACTGGCGCACTTTTTCTGACCTCTCTTACGGAAACATCGATGAGCACCTTGCTGGCCCTGGACACCGCGACTGAAGCTTGCTCCGTTGCCTTGCTGCATGACGGCAAGGTCACGAGCCATTACGAGGTGATCCCGCGCCTGCATGCGCAGAAACTGTTGCCGATGATCCAGCAGTTGCTCGCCGATGCCGGGACCACCCTGCAAGCGGTCGATGCCATCGCATTCGGTCGCGGGCCGGGCGCATTCACCGGCGTGCGGATCGCCATTGGCGTGGTGCAAGGCCTGGCGTTTGCACTGGATCGCCCGGTGCTGCCGGTGTCCAACCTGGCGGTGCTGGCGCAGCGGGCGTATCGCGAACACGGCGTGAGCCAGGTTGCGGCCGCCATCGATGCGCGCATGGATGAAGTGTATTGGGGTTGCTACCGCGAAACGGCGGGCGAGATGCGCTTGGTGGGTAATGAGGCGGTGCTGCCTCCGGAAGTGGCCGCATTGCCGGCCGATGCCAGTGGTGAATGGTTCGGCGCCGGCACGGGTTGGGGATATGCCGAGCGCATCGCCGTCAACCTGAGCGGGCAGGACGCGGGCATGTTGCCCCATGCTGAAGACCTGCTGACGCTGGCGCGGTTTGCCTGGGAACGCGGTGAGGCGATTGTGGCGGATGAGGCTCAGCCGGTTTATCTGCGCGATAAAGTGGCGACGCCGAAAGCGCGTTGATCCGAGACCGAGTTGAACCCTTCGCGGGCAAGCCTCGCTCCTACAGGTTTGAGCCGATCGCAAAATGCGTGAACGACACAAACCCTGTAGGAGCGAGGCTTGCCCGCGAAAGCGATCTAACAGAAGTAGCCAATCGTCGATTTATCCCGCCGCTTTTAAACCTTTTCGTATTTCTGTGTTCTAGTTATCACTCGGCGGTTTGCGAAGTGGGTTATGTGCCACTAGACTGCCACTACTGATACCGGACATGTACTCCATGCGTATAGACGGCGTTTCCTCCCAGTCCTACCCCATCAAGCGCAAGCCCCGCAAAGGCTCGGTGGCGGATGACGACTACGTCGATATCGACGGCGAGCTGGAAATCCCGACCGAAGAGCAAATGGCCGCCCGTGCCGCCAAAGCCTCCGCGCAACGCCTGAGCAACCTTCCGGCCCGTCAGCAAGACATGATCTACCACCGCGCCATGAGCAAAAGCGTCGCCACGGCACTCGCCAGCTACCTGAGCACTGCCGGTTTTGTCGATTGGGATACCGATGTAATGGGCCTCGACCTGTACATCTGATGTTGCTGCCTTACTACCTCGGCTGCCCGTCCTGGAGTGAAAACGCCTGGCGCGATTATCTGTATCCGCCGGACGCCAAATCCGCCGACTTTCTGAATCTCTATTCCCAAGTATTCAACGCCGTAGAAGGCAATACGACCTTCTACGCGAGCCCGGCTGCCAGCACGGTGCAGCGCTGGGCCGAGACCATGCCCGAACACTTTCGCTTCACCGCCAAGTTTCCCGGCGACATCAGCCACGGCGGTGACCTGCGCGAACAACTGACCGCCGCCGACACCTTCCTGCAGTTGCTCAGCCCACTCGGTGAGCGGGTTTCGCCGCTGTGGCTGCAACTGTCCAAAAGCTTCACCCCGCACCGATTGCCCGAACTGGCCGGCTTCATCGATGCACTTGAGCGACCGCTGGCGGTTGAAGTGCGGCATGACGAGTTCTTCGCCAAAGGTGATAGCGAGCGAGTGCTCAATCGTCTGCTGCTGGACCGTGGCGTCGAGCGCATTTGCCTTGATCCACGAGCGCTGTTCAGCTGCACGTCGACCGATCCTTCGGTGCTTCACGCCCAATCGAAAAAGCCCAGGGTGCCGACGCGTCCGGCAGCGTTTACCCAATTCCCGCAGGTGCGTTTCATCGGCCATCCACAGCTTGAGGCGAACGATCCGTTCCTGGAGCCCTGGGTCGAGAAAATCGCCGTGTGGATCGAAGAGGGCCGTACACCCTACATCTTCCTGCACACCGCCGATAACCTGCTGGCCGCCAGACTGGCGCAACGTTTCCACGCAAAACTGATGCTGCGTTTGCCTGGCTTGCCGCCGTTGCCTGAGCTATACAGAGAGCCCGCCGCCGAGCAACTTGGCCTGCTCTGAGGCGGACTCGTCCCCCATTCAGGAGCCTGCCAATGGATGCGCAAACCCTTCGAGCCCAAGCGTTCAAAGCACTGCACGAACGCGAGGGCGCTTTTGTCATTCCCAATCCGTGGGACGCCGGCTCGGCGAAGATGCTCGCCAGCCTGGGGTTCGAGGCGCTGGCGACCACCAGTGCCGGTTATGCCTTTTCCAACGCGCGGCCCGATGGCGGGTTGACGCTGGACGATACGCTGGCGAACGTCCGGGCGATTGTCGCGGCAACCGACTTGCCGGTGGCAGTGGACCTGGAAAACGGTTTTGCGGACGACCCGGCCGAATGCGCGCAAAGCATTTTGCAGGCTGCGGCGGCGGGCGCTGTTGGTGGCTCGATCGAAGATGCCACGGGCCGTGAAGACGCGCCAATCTACTGCTTCGAACATGCCGTGGCGCGCATTGAAGCCGCCGTCGCAGCGGCGCGCAGCTTGCCTTTCCCTTTTGTCCTGACCGCCCGTGCCGAGAATTTTCTGCACGGCAATCCTGACCTGGCCGATACCATTCGCCGTTTGCAGGCATTCGCTGAGGCGGGGGCCGACGTTTTGTATGCGCCGGGTCTGCGCAGCGCTGACGACGTGTTGGCGGTGGTCCGCGCCGTGGCGCCGAAACCGGTCAACGTGTTGATGTCCGGCGGACTCAAATTGACGGTCGGGCAGTTGAGCGAGATGGGCGTCAAACGCATCAGCGTCGGTTCGGCCCTGGCCTTGGCGGCGTATGGCGAGTTTTTCCGTGCGGCCGAAGAGATCAAGACGTCGGGCACCTTCGGGTTCACGTCGCGGTCCATGCCCTATGCGCAGGCCAATCAATTGTTCAAAGGCTGACGATGCGGTTTCGGTGGTGGCTGTTGTTGATGCTGTTGATCATCGGTGCGGCGGGCGTGAGCGTCTGGCGCGGCTGGATTTCGCTGCCGCCCCAATGGAACCCTTGGGCACCGCTGGACGTGAAGGCCAAGCCGAACGTTCTGACGCGCTACAAACTGATGCGCCTGCGTGATGATCCGCAATTGTGTGATCAGGCCTTGAGCAGTTCCGGGTTGCGGGTCACGCATCAGGCCGACAGTCCCGGCGCGACGTGTCCATTGATCAACACCTTGCGTGTGCAGGGCGGTGATGTCGCGCTAAGCAGCAGCTTTCTCGCCAGTTGCCGCCTGGCGGTTTCGTTTGCCCTGTTCGAACACCATGCCCTGCAACCCGCCGCACAAGCGGTGTACGGGCAGTCCGTCAGCCGGGTCGATCACCTCGGCAGCTTTGCCTGCCGCAACGTCTACGGCCGCGAAAACGGCAGACGAAGCCAGCACGCCAGCGCCGATGCGCTGGACATTGCCGGTTTCCGCCTGGCGGACGGTCGAGCCATCAGCGTGCTCAAGGATTGGCCGAAGGATAATCAGGACGCACGGTTTCTGCGCCAGGTTCGCGATGGCGCCTGTGGCTTGTTCAGTGTGGTATTGAGCCCGGACTACAACGCCGCCCATCGCAATCACTTTCATGTCGATGTCGGGCCGTGGTGGGTGTGTCGCTGACTGCCTGTTATTAACGATCAGGCGGCGATGCGCAGGTTCTGCAGGACGATCGGGCGAGCCCAGCCGTTATCGAAGTCGAGTTGTTTCTGTTGCTCCACCAGTTCTTCGGGGGAGAACGGCGGGAACGGTTTGTCCAGCAGGTCCATTTCGAATTCAGCGATCGGCAAACGCAGCGGGCGCGGTTGTGGCGCTGGGCCGGCTTCTGGCAGGGGCTGGCCGGCGGTGAGCACGATCGGACGCACCCAGCCACTTTCGAAGTCTTGTTGTTTCTGTTGCGCGACGATTTCTTCGGCCGGGAACGGCGGGAAAGGTTTGTCGGCCAGGTCCATTTCGAACTCGGCAATCGGCAGGAACAGCGGCTCGGGTGGCTTGACTTCGGTTTCTTTCACATCGCATTCGCGCTGGCTGACGATGTGCGCCAACAGCTCACTGCCGACGGTAGGCTCGACCGGGCTTTCAAGATCAACCGGTGGAAAAGTCCCACACGCCGGCACCACATCGGTCGACTGTTCGGCCAGGGCCTGGGCAAAAAAATCTTGCCACAGGTGACTGACGCCGCTCAGTGCTTGCGAGTTTCGCAGGCCATAATCGCCATGACGCGATAGGTAGCCTACGGATGTGGATTGAATGCCTGACATTTTTCTCGGTCGACGCTCAGCTCTGGCAAAATGCTCGTTAGTTTTGTTATCGGCCGTTTTTGCCGATCATTAATTTTTTGAGCGTGTTTTCCCATGATTGAGCAACCTGCGGCTTGCCGCATCCACGTCGAGGCCTCGGCCCCGGCGTTTCAGCCACAAGCGGAGCAATGGGCCGAACGCCTGGGCTTGCCTTTGCATGTGGATGACGGCGAGTTTGCCTTGCAGGTGGGCGAACAGGGTTTGCAGCTGCAACAGCTCGGGCCGGACGCACCGGGGCCGGTGCGGGTGGACTTCGTCGAAGGTGGTGCGGCGCATCGCCGGTTGTTCGGTGGTGGCACCGGGCAGATGATCGCCAAGGCGGTTGGCATTGCCCAGGGCGTACGTCCGCGGGTGCTGGATGCCACGGCGGGGCTGGGCAAGGATGCGTTCGTGTTGGCGAGCCTGGGCTGCGAGATGAGCCTGATCGAGCGCCAGCCGCTGATTGGGGCGTTGCTTGAGGATGGGCTTGCCCGTGGCGCGGAAGATTTCGACGTGGCACCGATTGTGGCGCGGATGAAGTTGCTCAAGGGCAATTCGATCGAGGTCATGCGCAACTGGGAAGGCGAGCCGCCACAGGTGATCTACCTCGACCCGATGTTTCCCCATCGTGAGAAAACGGCGTTGGTGAAAAAGGAAATGCGCCTGTTCCGGCCGTTGGTCGGCGATGATCCGGATGCGCCGGCATTGCTCGAAGCCGCGTTGGCACTGGCCAGCCATCGGGTAGTAGTCAAGCGCCCGCGCAAGGCGCCTTGTATTGCGGGGCCCAAGCCGAGTCATGCGCTGGACGGGAAATCCAGTCGGTATGATATTTATCCGAAGAAAGCGCTTAAGCCATAAGACCGTGTCGCGCCCTTCGCGGGCAAGCCTCGCTCCTACAGAATCTGTGCTAAACCCTGTAGGAGCGAGGCTTGCCCGCGAAGGCGTCAGTCCAGACAACCAGAACCCATCAGTCTGTCCCAGGCCTGTAAGCCCGCATAAACAACCCCACCACTTCCCGCACATGCTCCTCGGCCGCATCGCCGGTCACCGGCTCGCCGCAGCCATACAGCAAGCGGAAATTCCCGGCGCCCTTGAGCAGGCAGAAGAAATGCTCGGCTGCATTGCGCGGTTTATCGATGCTCAACGCGCCGCACTGATCAACCTTGGTCAGCAACCGCTCCATGCCGTGCAGCATGCGTTGCGGTCCGGCCTCGAAGAAGATCAGCGAGAGTTTCGGGTCCTGGCTGCCCAGGGCCATCATCAGCCGATGCAGGTTCACCGATTCATCGCTGTTGATCAGCTGATGAAAGCCGCGCGCGATGTTCAGCAGTACCGTTTCTACCGAAATGCCGTCCGGCAATTCGAAAAACAGCGTGGGCAACTGCTCTTCGCACTTGGCCATCACGGCGGCGGAGAACAGCGTCTCTTTGTCGTTGAAATGGCTATAGACCGTGAGCTTCGACACACCGGCTTCCGCCGCCACTGCATCCATGCTGGTGCTGGCGTAACCATTACTCAGAAACAGAATTTTCGCCGCATCGAGGATGGCCTGGCGCTTGGCCAGATCCTTTGGACGGCCCGGACCGTTGGGTGCTGAAAGATTGTTCGACATTCTTCGCTTTAATACTGGACTGGTGAGTTTGCTATTAATAACATACTCACCAGTATAATTATTCCAAGCACCATTAGCGAAAGGTCCTTCACCATGTTCCGCTATGCCTTGCCCCTCGCGTTGCCAGTCTGTCTGGCGTTTTTATTGTCTGCGTGTGGCCACGAAGAGGCGCCTAAAGCCACTGTCCGCCCGGCGATGGTTGTGCAGCCAGAGCCTTCGGCCCAGGCAATGGAAAGTTTTCCCGGTGAAGTACGGGCTCGTTATGAGCCGGACCTGGCGTTTCGCATTGGCGGCAAAGTCAGCCGACGACTGGTTGAAGAAGGGCAGCGGGTCAAGGCCGATCAGCCACTGGCCGAACTCGATCCTCAGGACGTACGCCTGCAACTGGAGGCCACCCGTGCCCAAGTGGCCGCCGCCGAGGCCAATCTGAGCCTGGTGCGCGCCGAGCGTGATCGCTACAAGACCCTGATGGACCGTCAGATGGTCAGCCGTTCGCAGTACGACAATGCCGAAAACCTTTACCGATCCGGTGAAGCGCGCCTCAAGCAAATCAAAGCCGAGTTTAACGTGTCGACCAATCAGGCCAGCTACGCGGTGCTGCGTGCACCCCAGGATGGTGTGGTTGCTAAACGCGCAGTTGAAGTCGGACAAGTGGTGGCGGCCGGGCAAACCGTGTTTACCCTGGCCACCGATGGCGAGCGGGAAGTGTTGATCAGCCTGCCGGAGCAGAGTTTCGGCCGCTTCAAGGTCGGTCAGCCAGTGTCGGTAGAGCTCTGGACCCAACCCGATCAGCGTTTCGCCGGGCGCATCCGTGAGCTGTCGCCCGCTGCCGATCCCAAGTCGCGCACCTTCGCGGCCCGGATTTCGTTCACTGGCGGCAAGGTCCCGGCCGAACTCGGCCAGAGCGCCCGGGTGTTCGTCCAGACCGCTGACGTGATACCGCTGTCTGTGCCGCTGTCGGCACTGACGGCGGAAAACGGCGCGACCTACGTCTGGGTCGTCAGTGCCAACAATACCTTGAAGAAAACCCCGGTCCGGGTCGGTGCCTTCGGCGAGAAAACCGTCCCAGTGCTCGAGGGCCTGAATGCCAGCGACTGGGTGGTGGCCGCTGGCGTCCATGTCCTGCTCGAAGGGCAGCAAGTGCGCCCGGTGGATCGCTCCAACCGCGTGGTCAATCTGGCGGACAAGGAGTAATCCCCGATGGGTTTCAATCTTTCCGAATGGGCGCTGCGCAATCGCCAGATCGTACTGTTCCTGATGCTCTTGCTGGCCGTCGTCGGCGCGCTTTCCTACACCAAACTCGGCCAAAGCGAAGACCCGCCGTTCACCTTCAAGGCCATGGTGATCCGCACCAACTGGCCGGGCGCCACGGCGCAGGAAGTCTCGCGCCAGGTCACCGAGCGCATTGAAAAGAAGCTGATGGAAACCGGCGAATACGAGCGCATTGTCTCTTTCTCGCGCCCCGGCGAATCCCAGGTGACCTTCATTGCCCGTGACTCCATGCATTCGGTGCAGATTCCGGACCTGTGGTATCAGGTCCGCAAAAAGGTCAGTGACATTCGGCACACTTTGCCGCCGGGCATTCAGGGGCCGTTTTTCAACGATGAGTTTGGCACCACCTTCGGCAATATCTACGCGCTGACCGGCGACGGTTTTGATTACGCAGTGCTCAAGGATTACGCCGACCGCATCCAGATCCAGCTGCAACGGGTCAAGGATGTGGGCAAGGTCGATCTGCTCGGGCTGCAGGACGAGAAGATCTGGATCGAGCTCTCCAACGTCAAACTCGCCACACTCGGTTTGCCATTGGCCGCCGTGCAGCAAGCACTTGAAGAGCAGAACGCGGTGTCCACGGCCGGGTTCTTTGAAACCACCAGCGAGCGATTGCAGCTACGGGTTTCGGGGAATTTTCAGACCGTCGACGAGATCAAGAACTTCCCGATCCGCGTCGGTGACCGTACCTTCCGCATCTCCGATGTGGCGGACGTGCGCCGTGGATTCAACGACCCACCGGCACCGCGCATGCGTTTCATGGCGGAAAACGCCATCGGTCTGGCCGTGGCGATGAAGGACGGTGGCGATATTCTGGTGTTGGGCAAGGCGCTGGAAATCGAGTTCGACCGCATTCAGAAAAACCTCCCGGCCGGCATGCAACTGCGCAAGGTTTCCGATCAGCCTGCCGCAGTGAAAACCGGCGTTGGCGAGTTCGTTCAAGTGCTGGTGGAAGCCCTGGCGATTGTGTTGCTGGTGAGTTTTTTCTCCCTCGGCGTGCGCACCGGCATGGTGGTGGCGCTGGCGATTCCGTTGGTGCTGGCGATGACCTTCGCCTGCATGTATTACCTCGGCATCGGCCTGCACAAGATTTCCCTCGGCGCGTTGGTTCTGGCACTGGGCTTGTTGGTGGACGACGCAATCATCGCCGTAGAAATGATGGCGATCAAAATGGAGCAGGGCTTCGACCGCATCAAGGCGGCCAGTTACGCCTGGACCAGCACCGCGTTCCCGATGCTCACCGGCACCCTGATTACCGCTGCCGGGTTTCTGCCGATCGCCACTGCGCAGTCGGGCACCGGCGAATACACGCGCTCGATCTTCCAAGTGGTGACCATCGCGTTGTTGGCCTCATGGATTGTCGCGGTGGTTTTCGTGCCGTACTTGGGGGAAAAACTTCTGCCGGACCTGGCGAAAATTCATGCCGCCAAACATGGCACCGGTCAGCCCGACCCTTACGGCACGCCGTTCTATCAGCGGGTCAGGCGTTTGGTGGAGTGGTGCGTGCGCTGGCGTAAAACCGTCATCGTGCTGACCGTGGTGTTGTTCATCGGCTCCATCGTGCTGTTCCGCTTTGTGCCGCAACAGTTCTTCCCGGCTTCGGGGCGGCTCGAGTTGATGGTCGATCTGAAACTCGCTGAAGGCGCGTCCCTGAGCAACACCGCCGACGAGGTCAAACGCCTTGAAGCGCTTCTGAAGGATCACGCCGGCATCGACAACTACGTGGCCTACGTCGGCACCGGTTCGCCGCGTTTCTACCTGCCGCTGGATCAGCAACTGCCGGCGGCGAGCTTCGCCCAGTTTGTCGTCCTGGCCAAGACCATCGAGGAGCGCGAAACCCTGCGCACCTGGCTGATCGAAACTCTCAACGAACAATTCCCGACCCTGCGCTCGCGGGTTACACGCCTTGAAAATGGTCCGCCGGTTGGCTATCCGGTGCAGTTCCGGGTGACCGGCGAGCACATCGAGGAAGTCCGCGCGCTGGCCCGCAAAGTGGCGGCCAAGGTTCGCGAAAATCCGCATGTGGTGAACGTCCATCTGGACTGGGAAGAGCCGAGCAAAGTCGTCTACCTTAACGTTGATCAGGACCGCGCCCGGGCGCTGGGTGTGAGCACGGCCAACCTGTCGAAGTTCTTGCAAAGCTCCCTGACCGGTTCCAGCGTCAGCCAGTACCGCGAAGACAACGAGTTGATCGAGATCCTGCTGCGCGGCACGTTGCATGAACGGACCGAACTGTCGTTGCTGCCGAGTCTGGCGGTGCCGACCGACAACGGCCGCAGCGTGGCGCTGTCGCAAATCGCGACGCTGGAATACGGCTTCGAAGAAGGCATCATCTGGCACCGCAACCGCCTGCCGAACGTGACGATCCGCGCCGACATCTATGGCAAGGAACAACCGGCGACGCTGGTGCAGCAGATCATGCCGACCCTCGACCCGATTCGCGCCGAACTGCCGGACGGTTACTTGCTGGACGTCGGCGGTACGGTGGAAGACTCGGCCCGTGGCCAGAACTCGGTGAAGGCCGGCGTGCCGCTGTTCATCGTGGTGGTGCTGACTTTGCTGATGCTGCAATTGCGCAGTTTCTCACGCACGGTGATGGTGTTCCTGACCGCGCCGCTGGGCTTGATCGGGGTGACGCTGTTCCTGATGGTGTTCCGCCAGCCGTTCGGCTTTGTGGCAATGCTCGGGACCATCGCGCTGTCCGGGATGATCATGCGTAACTCGGTGATCCTGGTGGACCAGATCGAGCAGGACATCGCCGCCGGGCTCAAGCCGTGGCAAGCAATTATCGAAGCCACGGTGCGGCGTTTCCGGCCGATCGTGTTGACGGCACTTGCGGCAGTGCTGGCGATGATCCCGTTGTCCCGCAGCGTGTTCTTCGGGCCGATGGCGGTGGCGATCATGGGCGGGTTGATCGTGGCGACGGCGCTGACGCTGCTGTTTTTGCCGGCGTTGTATGCGGCGTGGTTCAGGATCAAGAAAGAGTCGGTGTAATCTCGGCGGCCTTCGGGCCGCCCGCTCTCTTGCTGACGTTCACCGCTCTAAATTGTGGGAGCGAGCCTGCTCGCGATGGCGTCGTGTCAGGCAATACATTTCGCAAATGGACGACCGCTTTCGCGAGCAGGCTCGCTCCCACAGTTAATCTTCTGAATACAAATACCGTGTACGACACAAAACCCTGTGGGAGCGGGCTTGCCCGCGATGGCGATCTGGCAGGCGACTATGTTTAAAGATCTGCCAAAACATCAGAACCTTCCCACGAAATTTTCAGGTTGTCTGTCGGAAGCGCGATCTCTAGGCTTTTGGGTGTCGCTGCAAAAAGCAGCGACCGGGTTTCGCAGCCCGGTTAAACTTCAGACGCACAGCGTCCACCATCCGAAAGCGGGCGTTTTTTTATGCCTGTGTTATGGCGGCTGTGCGCGGGAGATCTTCGGGTCTGCCGGGTTCCTGAAGTCCCGGTCTGCGAACCTGCGTACAGCTGTCACCTTATGTTCGTTTCGCAGCGAACGGTGACAGCTCCACTACTTCAGGAGTTACACGATGATTAAAGACAGCCCAAATCCTCCATACACGGAAGCAGAACTGGAAAAAGAAACCGACCCGGTTTCCCCCTACGCCTTTCTCGATTCCAAAAAACTCCACGACGCGGCAATTCGCGCTCTTGATCACTATTTGGCGCCACCACCCGAAAAAAGGCTAAAGCTGACCGTCGTCCCAGCTCGGTTTTCGTCATCGCCCCCAACGTTGATTCCGAAACCCTTTTGGCTCACGCCTGCGAAACCCTCGCTTCGGCAAATGTGATGGCCAGTGAGTTAGCCTTCGGTTTGAACGGACCGAAATGCAATCTTATGTTGGCGGTTCAACAGATGATTTCGCTGGCGGAGTTATCGGTAAATCGCGTTCTGGATCAGGTTGATCCGCACCAGTAGCGCAAACGGAAAAAGCCCACTGACCTGTAAAGACCAGTGGGCTTTTTTGCGAGTTTCAATTGCTTGGAATTAAAGCGTACCAAAGACCTTCTTCGCCAGACTCGTCGCCGCAGCCGCCGGATTCTGGCGGATGGTTTCTTCCTGTTTACCGATCATCTCGAACAAACCGTTCAACGCCTGCTCGGTCACGTAGCTTTCGATGTTGGCGTTCTTCGCATCCAGCACGCCCATGGTCGCTGCCTGGCCCGCGAAGGTGTTGTATTGCTTGGCCAGGCCGACCTGGTCGGTGGCTTGTTTGACGATAGGGAGGAACTTGACGCGAATCTGTTCGCGGCTGGTTTTGCTCAGGTATTGGGTGGCCGAATCTTTGCCGCCGCTGAGAATCCCTTTGGCGTCCTCGACGCTCATCTTCTTGACCGCGTCCACCAGAATTGGCTGGGCCTGGGTCACGGCGGTTTCCGCCGCTTTGTTCATGCTGGTTTCCAGCTGAGTGACCTGGTCGCCCATGCCGAACTGTTTCATTTTGCTGGCGACTTTGCCCAGTTTGCCCGGCAGTTCGATTTTCACGTCCGGGTTGTTGCTGAAGCCGCCCGGCGTGCCGAGTTGTTTGACGGCCAGCTGCGCGCCTTGGGTCAGGGCGTCTTTGAGGCCGCCGGTAGCGTCCTTTTGCGACAGGTCATTGAGCGACAGCGCCAGCGCGCTGGCGGAGATCATCAAGCCTGCGAAAAGGCCGGCGAAGCGAAGGGTAGGGCGGAGCATGGCGGCTTCCTTGTTCAAAAAGAGAAATTAGCGAACGGCGTCGACGCGGATTTTCAGGGGTTGCGGATCGCGGCCATCAAGCTGTACGGCGTGGTGTTCGGTGGTGATGAACATCAGCTTGCCGTCGACTTCGATGCGCGCGCTGACCGAATAGCGATGACCAGGTTTGACCTGGGCCGGATCGTAACTCAGATGAAACGGCAGTGGCACCTGGCCTTTGACCGGGCCTTTCTGTTCATTGAGGATAACGGCGGGCGCATCCGCGAGGGACACGTCCTGCAGGCTGACGCTCAAGGTGGCGCTCGCCGGCAGGGCGACGCGTTGGAGGTAGAAGACTTCGCCATCGAGGCTGGTTTTCGCGGCAGGTTGCAGGGTCTGGCAGGCGCTGAGCAAAGCAGCCAGTGCCAGAAGCGAGCATTTTTTCATGAATTTGATCCTTGTCCCTGGCGCCCGAAGAAGACCGGCGCCAACGACAATTTAACGGATTTTTTCAGCTCAAGACTTAGAAGTTACTGTCTGGTTTCGTACGAACGTTGCGGACAATAACGTCCTCGGGACGGAGGTGGTCGACACCCAGTTGCACTGCGTGATCCTTCGTGGTCGCGAAGATCACTTGTTCGGTGGTTTCGATCCGCGCACGGATGGCATAGCGGTGATCAGGCAGGACATCGGCAACCTTGTACAGCAAGTTAAAGTCCAAGCCCGTTGTCTCTGCGTTAGGGATGACTTGCCTTGCGAGTTCTTTGGCCGGAACGTCTGTGGAAGTGACATCCAGCAGATTGACGTGAAGTGTCGAGTTGGGCGGTAATTGAATTCTCAGTAGATAGTGCACGGTACCACCGATGCTCTTTTCATATTCGTTGCTCATTTTGATTTCCTTATCAGATTAATCGTCGGGAATGACGAATTGTCAGCATATCGTCGAGAGCCGCGAACGCTATGTAGGGTATTTCCTTACTTGTTGACCGAATAGGCTGCGAAATAGATGGCGCGCGACAAATTACATTTTTCGACTGTCTTTCAAGTCGTGCTGAAGGGCTTCAATACAACGGAGCCCGGATAGACCGCTATTGAATTCAGGTATTCGTTTTCAGTGGCGGTCAGGGTGTAGCGTTTACCGGGGACGACAGTGGCTGGATCGTATTCCAGGTAAAACGCCTGCGCCTGATTTTCGCTGATATGTATCTGAGTGACGAGGGCTTGGGTGTCGTCGTGCTCGTGGGCGGCAACGGTGACGGCGTGTTCGGGTTCGACCGCTCGAGGTGCTTGCGCCTGTATGTAGAGACGGCCTATCGGGCTCAGGTGCAGGATCTGTCGGTGCGGCGCGTGGTGGACGATCACGAAGTAGTCCAGGTCAATCAACAGGGGAACTCCGTTATGGGTCATGTTGATGGTCACAAGGTATTTGACGCTGACATCGGAATAGTTGTGTGGGAACGAAAAGTTCCAGGATCCGCTGTACAGGTTTGGTGTACGCGATTGCGCCACTTTGATGGGGAAGGAGGAGTTGGCAGTTTGCACGCCTATAAAGGTTTCGCCGTTGCCATCGTCTGGGGGCAGAAAGTCTTCAGGCAAACTGAAAGTGAGGGTGACGTAGTTGCTAGTGTTTTCAAGCGGTGTCATCGCGATATCCATATCGGAATTTAAGAGGGCCTCTATTAATTCATAATTGACAGATTATAAGAACATCCGTGTTCTTATAGTCATTGTCAGAAAGTTACAGCCGACTGCAACTAAGCCTGGTCCGCCGCATCTTCACTTCGATGCAAGGCCACCTGGCGGATCGACAACCGGATCTCCGCCGGCAGCACCCGTTTGGCCGCACCTTCCGCCAGTTCACCCAGCAACTCGTGATAGCTCAACTTGCCGGCTTCGTCGCGCTTGAGCACGTCGAGATCCAGCATCGTCTGAATGAAGTGGCGGAACAGACTCTTGTCGAAGAACTCCGGGGCATTCAGGCCATGGAGGATCGACAGGCGCTGAGCCATGACGGTGCACAGGTCTTCCAGTTCTTCGGCGCTGATGCTGTTCTGGCCGCTGTTGAGCAGCAGGGACACGGTCATGTAGAAGCGTTGCAGCGTCTGGGCGATGCTCTTCGACAACAACGTCAGCAACACAAAATGCCGTGAGCTTGGTGCCGGGCGCAGGTAAACGTCGTTCTCGAAACGCAGCAGACCTTGCTCGACGAACGCGTCGAGCCATTGATCGATCACGCCATCCAATTCATCCAGCGTCCAGCGAATGAACAGCTCCGATTGCAGGTACGGATACAGCGCCCGGGTGTAGCGCAGGATCTGTTCGCGGCTCATGCGCGACGCGCTCTGGAAGAAACTCGCGAGCAGCGCCGGCAGGGCGAAGATGTGCAGCACGTTGTTGCGGTAGTAGGTCATCAGGACGGCGTTCTGCTCGTCCAGATACAGAATCTTGCCCAGCGCATCGCTCTGTTCGGACAGCAGATCCATGTCCTTCACATGCTCGATCAGCGCCCGGCCATCACCTTCCGGCAGCGTAGTGTGCGGCGAGTACGGAACCTTGCGCAGCAGCGCCAGATACAAATCCAGCACCCGCGCCATGGCGCGATCATCCAGGGCCAGACGGGTGGTGGACAGCAGCGCCAGGGCCACCAGATTCACCGGGTTGATCGCCGCCGCTTCGTTCAGATGCTGCGCGACTTTCTCGCCGAGACGGTTGGTGGTTTCGTTGAGCCACGCGGGTTTGAACTGCGGGCCGAGTTCCTGTTTACGCCAGTCGGGCTGTTCGCTGTCGAGGAATTCCGCGAGTTTGATCGGCTCGCCGAAGTTCACCGCCACCTGACCAAAACGCTGCTTGAGCGCGCCGATGACTTTGAAGATGTCGAAGATCGATTCTTTCTTCTTGCTCGCGCCGCGCAGTTCGCCGAGGTAGGTCCGGCCTTCCAGCACACGCTCGTAACCGATGTACACCGGAATGAAGACGATGGGCATGCGCGACGAGCGCAGGAAACTGCGCAGGGTAATCGCCAGCATCCCGGTCTTCGGTTGCAGCATGCGCCCGGTGCGCGAACGGCCGCCCTCGACGAAGTATTCGACCGGGAAACCTTTGGTGAACAAGGTGTGCAGGTATTCGTTGAACACCGAGGTGTACAGCGGGTTGCCCTTGAAGGTGCGGCGCATGAAGAACGCGCCGCCACGCCGCAGCAGGCTGCCGATCACCGGCATGTTGAGGTTGATCCCGGCGGCGATGTGCGGCGGGGTCAGGCCGTTTCGGAACAGCAAGTAAGACAGCAGCAGGTAGTCGATGTGGCTGCGATGGCACGGCACATAGATCACTTCGTGACCCTGAGCGACTTTCTGCACGCCTTCGATGTGGTTGACCTTGATCCCGTCGTAGATCTTGTTCCAGAACCAGCTCAGCACCACTTCCAGGAAACGGATTGCGGTGTAGGTGTAGTCCGAGGCGATCTCGTTGCCGTAGCGCAGGGCCTGGGCCTTGGCTTTCTCCGGGGAGATGTTTTCCCGTTCGGCTTCGTCGAGGATCGCTTGCTTGACCAACGGCTGATTGAGCAAGCCTTTGACCAGGTTGCGTCGGTGGGAAATGTCCGGGCCTATCACCGCGGCCTTGAGGTTGCGGAAGTGCACGCGCAGGATCCGCTGGGCCATGCGCACGGTGCGCTCGTGGCCTTTGTTGTGGTCGATCAATTCGCGCAGGTGAATCGGCGCGGAGAACTGCACTCGGGTCTTGCGGCCCAGCACGATGATGCTGAGCAACCGACGCAGGCGACCGGTCACGGCCCAGCTATCGGCAAAAAGTAGTTTCCACGGGCTCGATTCGCTGTCCGGCGACTGCCCCCAGAACACGCTGACCGGAATGATCTGCGCGTCTTCGGCGGCATTCTGGCTCAGGGCGCTGACCAGGCGGGTCAGCGTCGGCGGTGCGCCTCGTTTGTCCTGGCGGCCGAGCCAGTCGGGCTCCGGCGTGAGGTAGAAAAACGCGGCGGGTTCCACCAGGTTGCCTACCGACACGGGCAGCACCGGGCGGGGCAGGCCGGCCTTGCTGCATTCGGTGTCGACCACGGCCAGGTCGGTCAGCGAAGGGTTTTGCAGGACGTAGAACACCGGACGACTGCGGTCGAGGTTGAGGGTGAACGACGACTGATTGATCGTCTCCGAGCGAACCCAGAGATAGAGCAGTCGGCGCAGGGTGCCAAACACAAGACGGCGGAACGGGGAACGGGTCATACGGCATCTGCGTGAGTGAATAAAACCGAGCGTTTGCTCGGGCGGCCGATAGTGTGCCGGATTCGTCGAAAATCGGCAAAAAAGCGGGTAAGTAAAGTTGAGTTGAGAGTTTTGGCGCCTGTCATATACTCGGCGGCTCAACAATAAAAAGAAGGGGGTATCGATTCATGGCTACGCGCGAAACCGGCAATGTGAAGTGGTTCAACGACGCCAAGGGCTACGGCTTCATTCAGCGCGAGGACGGGGTGGACGTGTTCGTGCATTACCGCGCGATCCGCGGCGAGGGGCATCGTTCGCTGGCTGAAGGTCAGCAGGTTGAATACGCCGTGGTGACGGGCGAGAAGGGGTTGCAGGCTGAGGATGTGATAGGTCTGTAAACCCACCTTCCAGTTCACCCAAAACCACTGTGGGAGCGAGCAAGCCCGCTCCCACATGGGGTTGGTGTCGTTCTTACGCGGTTTTCCAGGTGATCTCTTCTTCACCGTCGGCGCTGATGCGCATCCAGCGATCCGCCGTCTCTTCACCTTCTTCCTCGACCCACGTACCCGGCGCACAACGCACTTCGACGTTCAGCGCGGCAAACGCGGCGCGGGCGCAAGCGATGTCGTCTTCCCACGGGGTCTGGTCGCTGTCCAGGAACAGGCTGTTCCATTTGCCGACGGCTTTTGGCAGCCAGGTGACGGGCACGTTGCCGGCCTTGCACTTGTAGGTCTGGCCCTTCTTGACCCATTCACTGCACTGGCCCAACGCTTCGCTAAGCCAGTCTGCGACGGCCTTGTAGTCGACGTCGGCGTCTTTCAGGTAAATCTCGATATCGGGTTGGCGCATGGATGTCCTCACTGCGGGTCTGAAAAATCCATTCGCGGATTTAGCCGGCCTCGAGCCATTGCTCAAGACCAAAAATTATTGAAGTACGAAGTAATCGTAGCGCATCGAAACGGTGACCTCGAACGGCTCAACCTGCTCGATGACCGCCGCTCGGCGTTCGGCACTGGCGCGCCAGCCGTGGGGCGTCATGGCCAGCAGGTTGGCGCGATCCTGACCCTTTGAAAGCGTCAGTTTGAATTCCAGGGTTTCGCTGTGTTGCAGCGCCATGCCTTCCGGCACCAGGGCCAGATGCTTGTCGTCGGTGTATTCACGGACTTCGTCGTACAGCCGCTCGCGCAATTCCATCAGATGGCCGCTGGTCGGCCCGACTTTCATCAAGCCGCCGCCGGGGCTGAGCAAGCGCTTGGCTTCCTCCCAATCCAGCGGACTGAAGACGCTGGCGAGAAACTGGCAGCTCCCCGAGGCCAACGGCACCCGCGCCATGCTGGCGATCAACCAGGTCAGCTGCGGGTTGCGTTTGCAGGCGCGTTTCACCGCTTCCCGGGAGATGTCCAGGGCGTACCCGTCAGCGTTGGGCAAGGCCTCGGCGATTTGCGCGGTGTAATAACCCTCGCCACACCCGATGTCCAGCCAGCGCTGCGGCGCGTATTGCGCAGCCAGCTCTGCCAGGCGCTTTGCCACCGGTGCGTAATGGCCGGCGTTCAGGAAGTCGCGACGGGCTTCGACCATGGCGAGGTTATCCCCTGGGTCGCGGCTGTTCTTGTGCTGCACCGGCAGCAGGTTCAGGTAACCCTGCCGCGCACGGTCGAAACGATGCCCGGCGGGGCAGGCCACGCCGTTGTCCACCGCGTTCAGCGGTTCGCTGCAGATCGGGCAGGCGAGCATCAGGCGAGCAACTTGATCAGGGTCTGGTAGTAGATTTCGGTCAGCACGTCGAGGTCGGCAGCCAGTACGCGCTCGTTGACCTGGTGGATCGTCGCGTTGACCGGGCCCAGTTCAACCACCTGAGTGCCCATGGTCGCAATAAAGCGTCCATCGGAGGTGCCACCGCTGGTGGAGGCTTTGGTGTCGCGACCGGTTACGTCCTTGATGCTTGAAGCGACGGCATCCAGCAACGCGCCCGGTTCGGTCAGGAACGGCAGACCGGACAGCGCCCAGTCGATGTGCCAGTCCAGGCCATGTTTGTCGAGGATGTCGGCGACGCGCTTTTGCAAGCCTTCAACGGTGGATTCGGTGGAGAAACGGAAGTTGAACACCGCCATCAGGTCGCCCGGAATCACGTTGGTCGCGCCGGTGCCGGAATTGACGTTGGAGATCTGGAAACTGGTCGGCGGGAAGAAATCGTTGCCGTGGTCCCAATGCTCGGCGGCCAGTTCGGCCAGGGCCGGGGCGGCGAGGTGGATCGGGTTCTTCGCGAGATGTGGATAGGCCACGTGACCCTGCACACCGCGTACGGTCAGCTTGGCGCCGAGGGAGCCACGACGGCCGTTCTTGACCACGTCACCCACCAGGGTGGTGCTCGACGGTTCGCCGACGATGCACCAGTCCAGACGTTCCTTACGGGCGGCAAGGCGTTCGACCACTGCCTTGGTGCCGTGGTGCGCCGGGCCTTCTTCGTCGCTGGTGATCAGGAAAGCGACCTTGCCCTTGTGGTCCGGGTAGTCGGCGACAAAGCGCTCGGCCGCCACTGTCATCGAGGCGAGGCTGCCTTTCATGTCCGCCGCGCCACGGCCACAGAGCATGCCGTGTTCGTCGATCAGCGCGTTGAACGGGTCGATCTGCCAGGCGGTTACCGGGCCGGTCGGCACCACGTCGGTGTGACCGGCGAAGCACAGCACCGGGCCGTCGTGTTTGCCGTGGGTGGCCCAGAAGTTATCCACATCTTCGATGCGCATCGGTTCCAGGGTGAAGCCGGCATCGCCCAGGCGCTGCATCATCTGCTTCTGGCAATCGGCGTCAACCGGCGTCACGGACGGACGGCGGATCAGGTCGATGGCGAGTTGAAGGGTCGGCGAAAGGTCGGCGTGGGCCGTCATGGAAAACTCCGGAAATCTTGAATATGGGCGCGGACTAAATGTGGGAGCCAGCCTGCTGGCGATGGCGGTGTGTCAGTCAACATAAACGTTGATTGTTACATTGCCATCGCCAGCAGGCTGGCTCCCACAGGGATGGATATCACGCCAAGCCCCGCAAAATGGCGGTTATCTTAAAGCAAAACGGCGACCATTGGCCGCCGTTTAGTGCATCTGTAGAGATTTAGACTGCCGGTGCCGTCTCTGTCGCGACCACCGGTTTCGGCAGCGAAGACAGGAACGCCATGATCAGCGCCGCCAGGTACGGCAGCGACTGAACCAGCAACATGGTCACCCAGAAGCGCATGTCGTTGCTCGGCATGCCGTTCACCAAGTAAATCCCCAGTGCCGCGCCCCACAACAGCAGCATGATGAACACCTCTTCGCGCGCCTCCGAGATCGCCACCCAGAAACCGTGGTTATCGGCGTTCTTCGGTGTGCGGAAAAACGGAATGCTGCTGGTGAAGAAGCCGTACAGCACCGCTTTGGCGATGGTGTGCGACAACGCCAGGCCGGCCAGTGCCGCGCAGAACGCATCCTTGAGGTTGACCCCCACTGCACGACGGTAGAGGAAGATGATCTTGCCGACCTTGAACACGAACAGCGCCAGTGGCGGGATCGCGAAAATCAGCAACGGCGGATCGACCCGCTGCGGCACGATGATCATCGCCGCCGACCACAACAAGGCGCCCACGGTGAAGAAGATGTTCATGCCGTCCGCGACCCACGGCAACCAGCCCGCGAGGAAGTGGTAACGCTGGCCGCGGGTCAGCTCGGTGCCCTTGCCGCGAAGCAAGCTGGTGGTGTGACGCTTGATGATCTGAATCGCGCCATAGGCCCAGCGGAATCGCTGTTTCTTGAAGTCGATAAACGTATCGGGCATCAGGCCTTTGCCATAGCTGGTGTGGTAATACGCCGCCGAGAGGCCTTTCTCGAACACGCGCAGACCCAACTCGGCGTCTTCACAGATGCACCAGTCGGCCCAGCCCAGTTCCTCGAGCACAGAGCGTCGGGTCATCGTCATGGTGCCGTGCTGGATGATCGCGTCACGGTCGTTGCGGGTGACCATGCCGATGTGGAAGAAGCCTTTGTATTCCGCGTAGCACAGCTTTTTGAAGGTGCTTTCGTTCTGGTCGCGGTAATCCTGTGGCGACTGCACCACGGCGATTTTCGGATCGGCGAAGTGCGGCACCATGTGCTTGAGCCAGTTCGGGTCGACGCAGTAGTCCGAATCGATCACCGCAATGACTTCGGCATCCTTGGCGGTGTGCGGAATCAGATAATTCAGCGCGCCGCCCTTGAAACCGGCCAACGGCGCGACGTGGAAGAACTTGAAGCGCGGGCCGAGGGTTTCACAGTAATCGCGCACCGGTTCCCAGACCGCCGGGTCCTTGGTGTTGTTGTCGATGATCAGGACTTCGAAGTCCGGATAGTCGAGGTTGGCCAGGGCGTTGAGGGTCTGTTTGACCATCTCCGGCGGCTCGTTGTAGCAAGGGACGTGGATCGATACCTTCGGTCTGTAGTCCGATTCGCCGACCACCGGCAGGAATTCACGCCGGCGCTTGTGGGTCCAGACCGCCTCGGCCAGTTCATGCGCCTCGGTCAGTAGCACGATAAAGACCCCGAGTGCGCCGAGTGCGAGTAGGCCCCCGACCGTCAGGCTGAACCAGGTGCTGTATTGCAGGCTGTAGTCGTAACCGATCCACACCAGCACCGATCCGCAAAGGAAGGCGATAAAGGTCAGGAAGGTGCGGCCGCGTTGGCGCAGGGCCGAGCCGTCGATCATCAGCAGGGTCAGGGACAGCAGCGCCAGGACCACCGAACCGACCGCCAGCACGCGCCATTGCGGGATCGCAACGACCGGGCCTTCGAAGTTGAATTTCTGCTGGCGTGCGGCGTTGAAAACACCCCAGTAAGCGCCCACCGAACCTTCGTCGCTGGCCTTCCATGGTTGGTCAAACGCTTCGATCACGAAGTAGTTGAAACCCTGGCGGTTGAGCTTGTTGACCAGTGTGCGCAGGTAAATCGCCTGGTCTGCCGGCGATGCATCGGCACCGCCGCGCATACGACCGTTGCTCGGCCAGCCGACTTCCGACAGCAACAGCGGTTTTTTCGGGAACATTTTTTTCAGATCACGGGCACGGTCCAGTACGAACTGCCCGGATTGCTCCATCGGCACATGTTCCCAGTACGGCAGGACGTGGGCAGCGATCAGGTCGACGTGCTTGGCCAGGCTCGGGTTTTCTTCCCAGACGTGCCATTGCTCGGACGTGGTCACCGGCACTTTCACCGCCGCGCGAACGCGATCCAGAATAATGCTGAGATCTGCAGCGGTAATTTCCTTACGGAAGATCGCCTCGTTGCCTACAACCACGCGAACCACGCTGCGGGAGGTGTTGGCGAGTTCGATGGCGCGCAGGATCTCACGCTCGTTGCGCTCCTCGTCCGGGCTGATCCAGATACCGAGGGTGACCCGCAGACCGAATTCTTCCGCCAGTTTGGGGATGTCTTGCAGGGAGCCGTCGACCGAGTAAGTACGGATGTTGTCCGTCAGCTTGCTCATGATCTCCAGGTCGCGACGCATTTCATCGTCGGTCGGATACTGCTCTTTTTGTGGGTACTGACCCTGCTGGAACGGCGAGTACGAAAAGCCGGAGATCTGCTCAGGCCAGTTGGGAGCGGTGACCGGGCGATTGATCAGCGCCCAGAAGCCGGTAAACAAGGCTGCGATGGCGAGCACCACGACCAGGTTGAGTCCAAATTTACGCGATGACATAGTTATTTCAGGTTCCAAAGGCTGTGGAACGAAGGACCGGTCGGCGTGTGCCAAGGGGCGCGCATCCTACACCGGGCATTCCTTGAGCGTATAGCTGGCAGGGAAATGCCCTACGTTTGGCAATCCCGTTTCGCATAAGTTCTTTCACTTGTCGCGGTAACTTAGAACTTGTTGCAGTACTAGCCCTATAATGCGCGCCGGTTTTTGGGGTAATGGTCATGAGTACAGAAGATCCGCGGTTTGCAGGCATCGCCCGTTTGTATGGCATCGACGGACTTGAGCGCCTGCGCGCAGCCCATGTGGCGATCGTCGGCGTCGGTGGCGTCGGTTCCTGGGCGGCGGAAGCCATCGCCCGGTGTGGCGTGGGCGAGATTTCGCTGTTCGACCTCGATGACGTCTGCGTCAGCAACGCCAACCGTCAGTTGCACGCGCTGGACAGCACTGTCGGCAAACCCAAGGTCGAGGTGATGGCCGAGCGTTTACGCGGTATCAACCCGGACTGCACGGTGCACGCGGTGGCGGATTTCGTCACGCGCGAGACCATGGCCGAGTACATCACGCCGAACATCGACTGCGTGATCGACTGCATCGACAGCGTGAATGCGAAAGCGGCGCTGATTGCATGGTGCAAACGCCGCAAGATCCAGATCATCACCACCGGCGGGGCGGGCGGACAGATCGACCCGACGTTGATCCAGGTCTGCGACCTGAACCGGACTTTCAATGATCCACTGGCGTCGAAAGTGCGCTCGACCCTGCGCCGGGATTACGGCTTTTCACGCACCGTGACCCGTCATTACAGCGTGCCGTGCGTGTTCTCGACCGAACAACTGCGCTACCCGAAACCGGATGGGAGCATTTGCTTGCAGAAGAGTTTTGTCGGCGATGGCGTGAAGCTCGACTGCGCCGGCGGGTTTGGCGCGGTGATGATGGTGACGGCGACGTTCGGCATGGTCGCGGCGACCAAGGCTGTGGATAAGATTGTGGCGGGTGTGCGGCGGCCGGCGGATCGGGTCAAACCTCAAGTTTGATGGCGTGGTTGATGACCTCTTCGCGAGCAAGCCCGCTCCCACGCTGGAATGCATTCCCCTGTGGGAGCGGGCTTGCTCGCGAAGGCGATTAGCCTGCCAACTCATTCATTCGCTGTAACACGGCATTAAGGCCATTACTGCGCGAAGGCGACAGTTGCCGACTCAGCCCAAGCTGATTGAACCACTCCGGCAAATCCACCTGCCGCAACTCATCCGCCGACAACCCGTTGACCCGCGCCAGCAGCAAGGCCACCAACCCGCGAATCAACCGTGCATCGCTGCTCGCCGCAAACTGCCAGTGACCGTCATCCAGCGAACCCACCAACCACACCTGGCTTTCACAGCCATGCACGCGGTTGGCGTCGATTTTATCCACATCACTCAACGCAGGCAGGCGGTCGCCCCATTGCATCAACAGCCGCGCCCGCTGTTCCCAGCCGGGCGCATTCTGAAAGGTTTCGAGGGCGGTAACGGCATCGGCCGGCAAGCTCATCGCAACAACTCCAGGGCCTGATCCAGCGCTTCAAAGAACCGCTCGAGGTCTTCGGAATCGTTGTACAGCGCCAACGACACCCGGATCGCCCCAGCCAGTTCAAAGCTTTTGAGCAACGGCATCGCACAGTGATGTCCGGCGCGCACCGCGATGCCCTGTTCGGTCAGCAAATGCGCCAGATCAGAGTTATGCACACCCTCGACGACAAAACTGGCCAAGGCCAGTTGCGGCTTGCCCAGCAGCCGAATGCCATTGCGCGCTTCAAGACCTTTCAACAAATAGTCATGCAGCGCCGCTTCATGGGCAGACACGGCGTCCTGATCAAGCCCCGCCAGATAATCCAGCGTTGCCCCAAGGCCGATCACACTGGCAATCGGCGGTGTGCCCGCCTCGAAACCCAATGGGGCAGGGCGAAAGCGTGAACTGTGGTAATCCGCATCCAGCACCATCTCGCCGCCAAACTGCCAATGGCGCAGTTGTTTGAGCGCTTCATGGCGACCGAACAACACGCCCAGACCGTCGGGGCCATAGAGCTTGTGGCTGGAGAACACATAAAAGTCGCAACCTAGCGCCTGCACGTCATGCCGGCCATGAACCACGCCTTGTGCGCCATCGACCACGGTCAATGCGTCGTGCGCCTTGGCCATCGCCAGCAAGGCGGGCAAGGGCTGCCAGGCGCCGAGCACGTTCGATAGCTGACTGACCGCCAGCAAACGGGTGTGCGGACTGATCAATTGCGCGGCGGCATCAAGGTCGATCAAACCGTCAGCGTCCAGCGGCAGAATCACCAGTTTCAAGTCGCGACGCAGAGCCAGTTGCTGCCACGGCAGCAGGTTGGCGTGGTGCTCCAGGGCGCTGATGACAATTTCATCGCCCGGGTTGAATAAGTGCTCCAGGCCATACGCCAGGAGGTTCAGCGCGGAAGTCGCGCCGTGGGTAAAGATGATTTGCCCGCAATCGCCGGCATTCAGCCATTGGGCGACTTTGCTGCGGCTGGCCTCGAACGCCTGGGTGGCATGGGCGCCGGGCAAGTGTTGCGCCCGATGCACGTTGGCCGCGCCATTGGCGTAGTAATGCGCCAAAGCGTCCAGCAGGGCTTGAGGTTTTTGCGTGGTAGCGGCGTTGTCCAGATAGGTCTGGTCCTGCCGTTGCAGCGCGGCGATGGCCGGGAAGTCGGCGCGCCAGGGGGAGGGAATCATCATGTTATGCGGCCCTGGTCAACATGGGCGGGTGTACGCCTGACCTGATGGTCGGGCCTACGCCGAACCTGTAGGAGCGAAGCTTGCACGCGAAGCTTTTTGGCGGCCTCAAGGGCCCTTTCGCGAGCAAGCTTCGCTCCTACAGGGTAATCCGTGTGGCGCTGCTTAGTTGTGAGCGTGCAGCGCTTCGTTCAGTTCGATCGCCGATTTGTGGGTTTTGCATTCCACGGCACCGGTTTCCGAATTGCGGCGGAACAGCAGGTCAGGCTGACCCGCCAGTTCACGCGCTTTCACGACTTTGACCAGTTTGTTGTTTTCGTCCAGCAGCGCCACTTTGGTCCCCGCGGTCACGTACAGGCCGGACTCAACGGTGTTGCGATCGCCCAACGGAATGCCGATACCGGCGTTCGCGCCGATCAGGCAGCCTTCGCCGACCTTGATCACGATGTTGCCGCCACCCGACAGGGTGCCCATGGTCGAGCAACCGCCGCCCAGATCCGAGCCCTTGCCGACGAAGACGCCAGCCGACACACGGCCTTCGATCATGCCCGGGCCTTCGGTGCCGGCGTTGAAGTTGACGAAACCTTCGTGCATCACGGTGGTGCCTTCGCCGACGTAAGCACCCAGACGAATACGCGCCGCGTCAGCGATACGCACACCGGCCGGAACCACGTAGTCGGTCATTTTCGGGAACTTGTCTACCGAGAACACTTCCAGCAACTCGCCGCGCAGACGGGCTTCCAGCTGATGCTCGGCCAGTTCGGCCAGGTCGATGGCGCCCTGGCTGGTCCAGGCCACGTTCGGCAACAGCGGGAACACGCCCGCCAGGTTCAGGCCGTGCGGCTTGACCAGACGATGGGACAGCAGGTGCAGCTTGAGGTAAGCCTCAGGCGTGGAGGTCAGTTGAGCGTCTTCGGCCAGAATGGTCGCGACCAGCGGCTTGTGGCTTTCGGCCAGACGGGTCAGCAAAGCAGCTTGTGCAGCGTCGACGCCTTTCAGCGCTTCAGCCAGTTGCGAGGCCTGGGCAGTGCTGAATGCGATGGCCTGGTTGCCTTCGGTGTAGCCCAGAACCGGCGCGATGGCCGCGACCAGTTCGGCAGACGGGTTGAGCAGCGGCTGTGCGTAAAACACTTCCAGCCATGCGCCTTGACGGTTTTGAGTGCCGACACCAAAGGCCAGGCTGAACAGAGTAGTGGACATGTTGATACCTCTAACAAAATGGAACGGGCAGGCTTACTTGAGCGCCGCCGCGTAGATATCTGGCTTGAAGCCAATCAGGGTTCGTTCACCGAGATCAAGCACCGGGCGCTTGATCATCGAGGGTTGTGCGAGCATCAGTTCGATCGCTTTCGCTTGGTCGAGATCGGCTTTGCGTTCGTCGTCGAGTTTGCGAAAGGTCGTGCCTGCACGGTTCAACACCACTTGCCAGCCGTGCTCGTCGCACCATTGGTTCAGGTGTTCACGGTCGATTCCGGCCGTCTTGTAATCATGGAAGTCATAGCTGACAGCGTGTTCATCGAGCCAGGTGCGCGCCTTTTTCATGGTGTCGCAGGCTTTGATGCCGAAAAGGTGCAACGTTTTGCTTGAAACGGTCAAGGAATTGCCCCCTTTGCAGGTGCTGGAAATTAAAGGTGACGGATTATGCCATGACCGAGCGGTTTCGCGTCGGCCGTGGTTGTCATGCCACCGCAAAACCTGTGGGAGCGGTGTGTCAGGACGATGCGACATGGGCTCAACGGCCAGCCCGCAGTCTAAGTGGCTAATATGGCACTTCAATGCTGTCGATTGCCTGGGCGCCGCGTTTTATGCAAACCGCCTGCAACGTCCGGGTTCGCTTTGGTTGGCAATAACAGGCGTGTATCACTGGCCAACGCCGATGTGGCGTTCGTAAAAGGCGCCGCGGGCGCAGCGCCTGGAGTTGTATAGTCTCTGTCGTCATCGCCAGATGGGTGATGACGTATTACAAGAGGTGTCGTGTGGGCCGGATTTGAGTGAGACCAATCCCGGATCGGTCAAATAGGCCTCCAAGGCCAATAGCGAGGTGACACAGGCTGCTGGGCCTGAATCAGACGGCGTCGATCGATCGAAACTTCGGATAGGCTTTGCGCATGACTCGCCTGTCCAGCATGCTGATTTTTGTGTTGATACCCACCTCCCAATCCTCAGTCGTCAACTCGTTCGGAACCGGGTAGTGCATGATCGAATCCTTATCGTAGGGGCCCGATAAATAGTCGCTGCCTTGAAGGGGCGTCAGGACATTAAGGTCCGTGTCTTCATCGGTCCACCCATAGTTGGTTTTATAAAATTCGTAGACTTTCGGTTTGTCCCAGGGAATGTTTGCCTTTGGGTGTTGCTGCTCGTGCTTTAGCCCCAGTGCGTGACCGAACTCGTGCAGCACGGTTGCTTCGAATTCTGGATGGTCCATTTCAATGTTCAGATTCAGCGTCGGCTGGTGTTGTTCGTACAACAGCGCATCGGTTCCCACTGCGGAGTCGTTGGTTGCGCTGGATGTGGAAATCCTGATCTCGCTTTCACCGTCATCAACAAATTCGAAGTGCAAGTTGACTGAGGGTTGCCATTGTTTGATCAACGCTTCGATGGCTAGCCGTTTCGTTTGAGTTGGAGTATCCACGAACGCGATTCTTAACGTCCGGCCGTTACCCCAGAATTTGCTCCAGATGCCGATGGCGCGCTTGGTACGTCGACCCGCAGAAGAGGGTTGGGCGTTGCGGGGGTTTTCCAGGATGGCTGCATCGTAAGAGGCGAGTTCATCACAGGGGTGGATTGTTTTGCATGGAGTAATAGAGTGCATGATTAACTTACTTGTCGTTCGCTTGCTGAGGTTTTGTCCGTTGGCGTAAGAACGGGGACTTTGTTTTCGATGGCCATGACAAATTAACTGCGTTCTGTGAAAGCCGGCGACTTACTCATTGTCGGGATACGGATAAGCCTTCGCCATGAAAGCCTTGTCTTTTTCGCTGAGATCAAAATTGAGAAAAACCTGGAAGTCGCCTTCGGTCCAGGATTGCTGGATGACGTAGTGCATGATTGACTTTCGGTCGTACTCTGAATAAACGCTTGCGTCGGGGGCTGCGCGATCCAGGTACCATTGGTGCAGTCTTTCTCGCGTCACTCTGGCGCGGTAGTTGTCTTCTTCAGGGTTGTCGGTTATTCCATGTTGCGCATAAAGGGCTGACGTGTTCCAGGGGATGTTTGCCGTCGGGTGGGTCTGCTCATGTTCTGCCCCCAGCATATGTCCGAATTCATGCATCACATTGGCTGCAAAATAACGAGCGTGGATGGGTGAGTGTGGCCAGAGCCTCATTGTCGGCTCATCTGCAGATAACAGTGCATCTGTGCCGACTTTAGACGAGAACGTTCCTTCCTCGCTCAGTATGCGGATGTCGCCTTCTTTACCTTCGACGAATTCGAATTTCAAGTTGATGTGCGGTAGCCAATGGCTGGCTGCAGAGATGGTCGCGGCTTTACATTCTTCGGTGCCATTGAGAAAGGCGATGCGAAGAGTGCGGCCGGGAGTCCAGAACTTGGAAGGTTTTTTCTTGGCCCACATTATTTTGCAACTCCTGGGGAAACCTGAGTTGGCGTGTGCGCTGTATTTGCAAAGTGACAGAGGGCGTCGAAGTCTTCGGGCGCTATTATAGAAAAAGTTACGCTGTAATCCATGGTCTAACTTCCTTGTTTGATTAATAGGGGTGCGGCTTTTTACGGAAGTAGAATTTAGTGTTGGTGACAGGTTTAGTAAAGTGGAAAACTTGCGGGGTGTGTTACTTGGTGTTGTTAGAATTGTCGGGTATTGCACTCGACAAACAATATGGCTTTGTAAACGCTGTAGTGTCTTGTGATGGAGTAGGGCTTGTTGTATTGAAGTCGGATCTGGTCATACAAGTTGCCGTGCCAGATTGACTGGCACGGCTTCATGGATTACTGCTTGCGGGTAATAAACGCGCGAATACGTTCGGCGGCTTCCACGCATTCCGCCAGAGGCGCGACCAGCGCCATCCGCACTCGACCGGCACCTGGGTTGACGCCATCCACCTCACGGGACAGGTAAGAACCCGGCACCACCGTCACATGTTCTTCAACAAACAGATCACGGCAAAACGCTTCGTCGTCGCCCTCAACATTCGGCCACAAATAAAAACCGCCGTCTGGACGCTGCACGTCCATCACTGGACCGAGGATCTCCAGCACCGCATCGTACTTCTCGCGGTACAGCGCTCGGTTGGCGCGTACATGCACTTCGTCATTCCACGCGGCGACGCTGGCCAGTTGGGTCTGAACCGGCATGGCGCAGCCGTGGTAGGTGCGATAGAGCAGGAAACCTTTGAGGATGTCGGCATCACCGGCGACAAATCCTGAGCGCAGGCCTGGCAGATTGGAGCGCTTGGACAAGCTGTGGAACACCACGCAGCGCTTGAAGTCCTTGCGGCCCAGTTCCACGCAGGCACTGAGCAGACCGGCCGGCGGGGTTTGTTCGTCGAAGTACAGTTCGCTGTAGCACTCGTCGGCGGCAATCACGAAGTCGTATTCGTCAGCCAAGGCGATCAGCTTCTTCAGGGTGTCGACTGGAATCAGCGCGCCGGTCGGGTTGCCTGGTGAGCACAGGAACAGGATCTGGCAGCGTTTCCAGATGTCTGACGAGACCGCGTCGAAATCGGGGTTGAAGCCGTTCTCGTCCAGGCACGGCAGGTAATGTGGCTTGGCCCCGGCGAGGAATGCCGCGCCTTCGTAGATCTGATAGAACGGGTTCGGGCTGACCACCAGGGCGTCTTCGCCACGGTTGACCACGGTCTGGGTGAAGGCAAACAACGCTTCACGGGTGCCGTTGACCGGCAGCACGTTGCGCGCCGGGTCAAGCCAGCCGGTCGGAACGTTGAAGCGGCGTTCGCACCATGCAGCGATGGCTTCACGCAAAGCCGGGATGCCGAGCGTGGTCGGGTACACGGCCATCTGATCCAGATTGCTTGCCAGGGCTTCGGCGACGAAGCTTGGCGAACGGTGCTTCGGCTCGCCAATGGACAGCGCGATGGCGCGCTTGTCCGGGTTTGGCGTGACGCTGCCGAGCAGGGCGCGGAGCTTCTCGAACGGGTAGGGCTGCAACTGGTTCAGAGCGTTGTTCATGGGGGCCTCTTCTAATGTGGGATCGAGCTTTTGTGGTGAGGGGATAAATTCCCTCACCACAAAAGCTCGATCCCACAGGGAAAGTTGGTTAGTTCAAATACTCAAGCGTGACAATTTGATATCGGGTTCATTACTGACAGTCAGCTGTTCAACGATCGCATCCTGCAAGCGGGTGCACAGCAACGGGTCGGACAGCGGATGGTTGTTCGCGTCGGTGATGAAGAACACGTCTTCCACGCGTTCGCCGAGGGTCGCAATCTTGGCGTTCTGCAGCGACAGGTCGAACTCGAGGAAGATCGTGCCGATTCGCGCCAGCAGCCCCGGGCGATCCGGCGCGCTGAGTTCCAGCACTGTCACCGGGCGCTGCGCGTCATTGTGGATCGTCACCTGTGGCGCAAAGGCGAAATGCTTGAGCTGGCGCGGCACGCGGCGCTGGATGATGGTCGGGTAGTCGTCCGGATTGCGCAACGCTTCGGTCAGGCCTTCGCGGATCTGTTTGACCCGTGCCGGGTTATCGCCGATCGAGTCGCCGTCAGTGTCGAGCACGATGTAGGTGTCGAGGGTGAACTGGCTGCTGGAGGTGATGACCCGGGCGTCGTGAATGTTCAGGTTGAGCTGGTCCATCGCGGCCACGGTCACGGCGAAGAAGTCGTGCTGGTCGGGCGCATAGATGAAGATCTGCGTGCCGCCCTCGAATTCGCGCTGGGTGGTTTCCTTGATCAATACCAGCGGCCCGCCATCGGCTGGTTGCTGGAGGATCGCGTCACTGTGCCAGGCGACGTCGCCGGCGGTGTGACGCAGGAAATAGTCATCGCCCAATTGCGACCACAGCTGTTCGACATCGTCCGGATCGGTACCGCCGCGCACAAGAATGTCCAGGGCTGCACTTTGGGTCTGGCGGATCTGCATTTCGCGATCCACCGGGTTTTCCAGGCCGCGGCGCAAGGCGCGCTTGGTCTCGGTGTAGAGCTGGCGCAAGAGGCTGGCACGCCAGGAGTTCCACAGCGTCGGGTTGGTGGCGTTGATGTCGGCGACGGTCAGCACATACAGATAGTCGAGACGGGTTTCGTCGGCGACGGCTTGTGCGAAGTCGTGGATCACCTGCGGGTCGGACAAGTCCTTGCGCTGGGCGGTGGTCGACATCACCAGGTGGTTCTGCACCAGCCAGACGATCAGGCGGCTGTCCCACACCGGGAGCTGGTGGCGCTGGCAAAAGGCTTCGGCATCCACCGCACCGATTTCCGAGTGATCGCCATGCCGGCCCTTGCCGATGTCGTGGTACAGGCCGGCCAGATAAATCAGCTCGGGTTTGGGTAGCTTGGCCATGAGCTTGCTGGCCAGCGGGAATTTTTCCGACACTTGCGTGTACTGCAACTTGCGCAGGTGCTTGATCAGATTCAGTGTGTGGGCGTCGACTGTATAAATGTGAAACAGGTCATGCTGCATCTGCCCGACAATGAAGCCGAACTCCGGCAGATAGCGCCCAAGAATGCCGTAGCGGTTCATCCGGCGCAGGTTGCGGTGGATGCCGATCCTGCACTTGAACAGCTCGATGAACAGGCTGGTGTTGCGAATGTCATTGCGGAAATCGTCATCGATCAGGTGACGGTGCTCGCGCAGCAGGCGAATGGTATCGGCGCGCACGCCTTTGATTTCAGGCTGCTGGGCCATCAGCACGAAGATCTCGAGCATGGCGAACGGCGTGCGGCGGAACACGTTGTCGTTGCGCGCCTCGATGTAACCGTCGTGCAGCTGGAACCTCGAGTTGATCGGCTGCGGCGGCGCTTCGTCCTCCGGGGCGAGGATGACTTCTTCGAAGTGCTGGATAATCAAGTCGCTGAGCTGGGCAATGCTCATGACCACCCGGTAATACTGCTGCATGAAGTTTTCGATGGCTTGCTTGGCGTCATCGCCCTCGAAACCCAGCAGCCCGGCAATCGAGCGCTGGTGGTCGAACAGCAGGCGGTCTTCGGAGCGCCCGGCGAGCATGTGCAGCGCGTACCGGACCTTCCACAAAAACTCTTGGGACGAGGCCAGCAGGGCGTTTTCGCTTTCGACCAGGAAGCCTTCACCGGCCAGGGCCCGCAGGTTCAGGGTGCCGTATTCGCGGCGGGCCACCCACAGAATCGTCTGAATATCCCGCAGGCCGCCAGGCGAGCCTTTGACGTTGGGTTCCAGGTTGTATTCGGTATCGTTGTATTTGTGGTGACGGGCCTTTTGCTCGGCGCGCTTGGCCAGGAAAAAGTCCTTGCTCGGCCACATGTGCGCGGTACTGGTGACGTCGAGCATGCGCTGGCGCAAACGCTCGGGGCCGCAGATGGTACGGCTCTCCATAAGGTTGGTGACGACTGTCAGGTCGGCGCGGGCCTCGACGGCGCATTCGTCGACCGAGCGAACGCTCTGACCGACTTCCAGGCCGATGTCCCACAACAACGTCAGAAAACGCTCGATGGAGTCACGGAAAACTTCGTGATCGGCGCTGTCCAGCAGGATCAGCAGGTCGATGTCGGAATAAGGGTGTAACTCGCCGCGACCGTAGCCGCCGACCGCGACCAGCGCGATGTCGGCATCTTCGCTCCAGTTGAATTGCTCCCAGGCCTTTTGCAGGATGTTATCGACGAACCAGGCGCGATCCTCGATCAGCCGGCGAATGTCGCGGCCGCTGCGAAAGCGCCCGTCGAGCACCTCGCGGGCCTGGCGGATCGCCTTCTTGAAGGCCGCGATCGGGCTTGCCTTCAGGGCCAGTTCTGCCTGGAACTGGCCGCGGTCGAAGAGTTCGGGATCCACCTGCGGCATCGATTGGCTTTCCTATCTATCTATAAGGCTGGGAGCTGCCTGGGGGCGGATCAGGCCGAAACGCGCGGGATGGTGTCATCGGCGCGCAAGGTGAAGATCTCGTAACCGGTTTCTGTCACCAGCAGGGTGTGTTCCCACTGGGCCGACAATTTGCGGTCCTTGGTGATCGCGGTCCAACCGTCGCCCAAGACCTTGGTGTCAGCCTTGCCCTGGTTGATCATCGGCTCGATGGTGAAAGTCATGCCTGCTTTCAGTTCCATGCCGGTGCCGGCGCGGCCGTAGTGCAGGATCTGCGGCTCTTCGTGGAATACCTTGCCGATACCGTGACCGCAGAACTCACGAACCACCGAGAAACCGTTCTTTTCAGCGTGTTTCTGGATGATTTCACCGATGTCGCCCAAGCGGCAGCCGGGTTTGACGATCTCGATGGCCTTGTACATGCATTCCTGAGTCACCTGCGACAGGCGCTCGGCCCAGACCGGTACAGTGCCGACGTGGAACATGCGGCTGGTGTCGCCGTGGAAACCGTCCTTGATGACGGTGACGTCGATGTTCAGGGTGTCGCCATCCTTCAGCGGCTTCTCGTTCGGGATGCCGTGGCAGACCACGTGGTTGATCGAGGTGCAGATCGACTTCGGGTAGCCTTTGTAGTTGAGCGGGGCGGGGATGGCTTTCTGCTCGTTGACGATGTAGTCGTGGCAGATGCGGTCCAGTTCTTCGGTGGTGATCCCCGGCTTGACATGTTCGGCAATCATTTCCAGCACATCGGCGGCCAGTTTGCCGGCGACACGCATCTTTGCGATGTCCTCGGAGGTTTTGAGGGTGACGGTCATACAGGCTCTCTCTGCGCTCGATGGCGCTTGCTAAAACGAAATGGGCATTGCGCGTTCGATCTTCGCGGCCCTGAAAAACGCGATTCTAACAGACGATCAGCGCAAATCTGAGCCTCTGTGCATCGCTTCTCTCTATAGATTGGCGCATTCTTGGGCGATTCCAAGGGCCCTGTTGAAGTCACGGACCAGGAATCGAGAATCCGGGTTCCGTTTTTGCAAGCCTTGTGATATAAAATGCGCCGCTTTCCGGGGATACCCCGAAAGGCTTAAATCCACACACGTGTCGACACGATGACCTGGGTGCCTTCAGCTGATGCTGCTGGTTGGTCATTGGGATACGTGGAGGCCAAACCCGACTTATTAAGGAACTATCATGTCCCAAGTCAACATGCGCGATATGCTGAAGGCCGGTGTGCACTTCGGTCACCAGACCCGTTACTGGAACCCGAAAATGGGTAAATACATTTTCGGCGCGCGTAACAAGATCCACATTATCAACCTTGAAAAAACCCTGCCAATGTTCAACGAAGCTCTGACTTTCGTAGAGCGTCTGGCCCAGGGCAAAAACAAGATTCTGTTCGTCGGCACCAAGCGTTCCGCTGGCAAGATCGTTGCTGAAGAAGCAGCACGTTGCGGTTCGCCGTACGTCGATCACCGCTGGTTGGGCGGCATGCTGACCAACTTCAAAACCATCCGTGCTTCCATCAAGCGTCTGCGTGACCTTGAAGTGCAAGCCGAAGACGGTACTTTCGCCAAGCTGACCAAGAAAGAAGCGCTGATGCGCACTCGCGATCTTGAGAAGCTCGATCGTTCCCTGGGTGGTATCAAGGACATGGGCGGTCTGCCAGACGCTCTGTTCGTTATCGACGTTGATCACGAGCGCATCGCGATCACCGAAGCCAACAAGCTGGGTATCCCGGTTATCGGCGTAGTCGATACCAACAGCAGCCCGGAAGGCGTTGACTACATCATCCCAGGCAACGATGACGCAATCCGCGCTATCCAGTTGTACATGGGTTCGATGGCTGACGCAGTCATCCGCGGTCGCAACCACGTTGCTGGCGGCACCGAGCAGTTCGTTGAAGAAGCTCCGGCAGCTGCAGCTGAGTAATTGACGCCCTGGCGTTGACTCAGTAAGCAAAAAGGGGGCTTGGCCCCCTTTTTGCCACCTCGAAAACCGTTTGTGAGCAGCGCAGCTACAGCCTTTGTAACGTGCAGCCGCTAACAAGTGGGGTCGGGAAGAATTGATCGCCCGTTCGATCGGGTGGAATGGTTGAAAACCTATCCAAGAGGAATTTTAAAATGGCAGAGATTACTGCAGCGTTGGTTAAAGAACTGCGTGAGCGTACTGGCGAAGGCATGATGGACTGCAAAAAGGCCTTGACCAAGGCCGGCGGCGACATCGAAAAAGCCATTGATGATATGCGTGCTTCGGGCGCCATCAAGGCTGCCAAGAAAGCAGGCAACGTAGCTGCTGAAGGCGCGATCGCTCTGAAAGAAGACGGTAAATCCGCCGTTCTGCTGGAAGTGAACTCGCAGACCGACTTCCTGGCTCTGCAGGACGACTTCAAGGCATTCGTTGCTTCCAGCGTTGAAAAAGCATTCGCTGACAAGCTGACTGATGTTGCTCCGCTGATCGAAGCACAAGAAGCTGATCGCCTGGTTCTGGTCGGCAAGGTTGGCGAAAACGTCAACATCCGTCGCCTGGCTCGCGTTGAAGGTGATGTTGTTGGTGGTTACCTGCACGGCAACAAGATCGGTGTTGCAGTTGTTCTGAAAGGCGGCAACGTTGAGCTGGCCAAGGACATCGCTATGCACGTAGCGGCCACCAACCCTGAATTCCTGCTGCCATCGGAAGTTTCCGCTGAAGCGGTCGAGCGCGAGAAAGGCGTGTTCCTGACCCTCAACGCTGACAAGATCGCCGGCAAGCCGGAAAACATCGTTGAAAACATGGTCAAAGGCCGTATCAGCAAGTTCCTGGCTGAAGCGAGCCTGGTTGAGCAGGCGTTCGTCAAGAACCCTGAAATCAAGGTTGGCGAACTGGCCAAGAAAGCCGGTGCAGAAATCGTTTCTTTCACCTACTTCAAGGTAGGTGAAGGCATCGAGAAGCCGGTCGACAACTTCGCTGAAGAAGTTGCTGCCCAGCTGGCTGCCGCCAAGCAATAAGACGGTTTTTAACTGTCGCCCTGAAGAGGCTGCCCGCTAACGCGCGCAGCCTCTTTTCAGATGGGGCACCAATTTTTATTGGTTTCCCTTTGGAACTGGCTTACAAAGCCATGTTCCGATGGCGCTGAAGCAGCGCCAAGCTAGAGTGAACGCCAGCTGTAAACAGCTCGCAAAGAATTTTTAAAATACGCCGCAGGAGAGATTCGCAATGGCTCAGCAGGGCAGTGGTTATCAGGCTCGCTATAAACGCATTCTACTCAAGCTTAGCGGCGAGGCCCTGATGGGCTCGGAAGAGTTCGGGATCGATCCGAAAGTTCTGGATCGCATGGCGCTTGAAGTCGGCCAACTGGTCGGCATCGGTGTTCAGGTCGGTCTGGTGATCGGCGGTGGCAACCTGTTCCGCGGTGCAGCGCTGAGCGCGGCCGGCATGGATCGGGTAACTGGCGACCACATGGGCATGCTGGCCACTGTGATGAACGCCTTGGCGATGCGCGATGCGCTGGAACGTGCCAATATCTCGGCCATCGTGATGTCGGCCATTTCCATGGTGGGCGTGACCGATCATTACGATCGCCGCAAAGCCATGCGTCACCTGAACGCCAAGGAAGTGGTGATTTTCGCGGCCGGTACCGGTAATCCGTTCTTCACTACGGATTCGGCAGCCTGCTTGCGAGCGATCGAAATCGATGCCGATGTCGTGCTCAAGGCGACCAAGGTCGATGGCGTCTACACCGCTGACCCATTCAAAGACCCGCATGCCGAGAAGTTCGATCATCTGACTTACGATGAAGTGCTGGATCGCAAGCTGGGCGTGATGGATCTGACGGCCATTTGCCTTTGCCGCGACCACAAGATGCCGTTGCGTGTCTTTAACATGAACAAGCCCGGCGCCCTGCTGAACATCGTGCATGGCGGCGCTGAAGGGACCCTGATCGAGGAAGGCCAACAATGATCAATGAAATCAAGAAAGACGCTCAAGAGCGCATGAAGAAATCCGTGGAATCGCTGCTGCACAACTTCGGCCGTATTCGTACCGGCCAGGCGCACCCAAGCATTCTTGAAGGTGTGATGGTGCCGTATTACGGTTCCGACACCCCGATCAAGCAAGTGGCGAACATCACCGTCAAAGACGCCCGTACCCTGCAAGTTGTTGCCTTTGAGCGCAACATGCTCGGTGCCGTCGACAAAGCCATTGGTAGCGCGGGTCTGAACCTCAACCCGACCAACCTGGGTGAGTTGCTGCTGATCTCCATGCCGGCCCTGACTGAAGAAACCCGCAAGGGCTTCACCAAGCAGGCTCGCGATGTCGCTGAAGATGCCCGTGTTGCCGTGCGCAACATCCGTCGCGATGCCAACAGCTCGCTGAAGGATCTGGTCAAGGAAAAAGAAATCAGCGAAGACGAAGAGCGTCGCGCCACTGGCGAGATCGACGATTTGACCAAGAAGTACGTGGCTGAAATCGACTCGCATCTGGCACAGAAAGAAAAAGACCTGATGGCCGTATAAGGGTCGCGTTTTCATGGAAAAGACTAAGCAGACTGTGCCGTCCGCGGTGCCGCGCCATGTCGCGATCATCATGGATGGTAATAATCGCTGGGCGAAAAAGCGCTTTATGCCGGGTGTTGCCGGGCATAAAGCGGGCGTGGATGCGGTTCGCGCAGTGATTGAAGTGTGCGCCGAGGCCGGGGTCGAGGTATTGACCCTGTTCGCCTTCTCCAGTGAGAACTGGCAGCGCCCGGCCGATGAGGTCAGTGCCTTGATGGATCTGTTCTTCAAGGCGTTGCGTCGTGAGGCCAAGCGCCTCAATGACAACAACATCAGTCTGCGCATCATCGGTGATCGTTCGCGCTTTCATCCCGAGCTTCAGGTCGCCATGCGTGAAGCCGAGGCGATGACCGCCGGTGCCAACCGCTTTGTCTTGCAGATCGCCGCCAACTACGGCGGTCAGTGGGACATCGCGCAAGCCGCGCAGCGTCTGGCGCGTGAAGTTCAGGCCGGGCATCTGCGTCCGGAGGACATCACGCCGGAGCTGTTGCAGACCTGTCTGGCCACCGGTGACCTGCCGTTGCCGGACTTGTGTATCCGCACCGGTGGCGAACACCGCATCAGCAACTTCCTGCTCTGGCAACTGGCTTATGCCGAGTTGTACTTCTCCGACCTGTTCTGGCCGGACTTCAAACACGACGCCATGCGTAACGCGCTGGCCGATTTCGCTTCTCGCCAGCGTCGCTTCGGTAAAACGAGCGAGCAGGTCGAGGCTGGAGCCCGGGTTTAATGCTCAAACAACGAATCATCACCGCGCTGATCCTGCTGCCGATCGCTTTGTGCGGGTTTTTCCTGCTTGAAGGCACGGGCTTTGCGCTGTTCATCGGGCTGGTCGTGACCCTCGGCGCATGGGAGTGGGCTCGCCTGGCAGGCTTCAATGCCCAGCCGATGCGCGTTGCCTACGCGGTTGTGGTCGCATTGATGCTGTTTGTCATGCACATCCTGCCGGGGCTCGCGCCCTGGGTGTTGGGGGCTTCGGTGCTCTGGTGGGGCGTGGCGACCTATCTGGTGCTGACCTACCCGAGTTCCAGCGAACACTGGTCCAGCGCCGCCTGCAAGCTGGTGATCGGTTTGCTGATCCTGCTGCCGGCCTGGCAAGGTCTGGTCCAGATCAAGCAGCAACCCTTGGGTAACTGGCTGATCATGGCGGTGATGGTGCTGGTCTGGGGGGCCGATATTGGCGCGTACTTTTCCGGTCGTGCATTCGGCAAGCGCAAGCTGGCGCCAATGGTCAGTCCTGGCAAGAGCTGGGAAGGCGTGTACGGCGGCTTGCTGCTGAGCCTGGTGATTACGGCGATCGTTGGCTTTGTGCGCGACTGGAGTTTCGTGCAGATGCTGATGGGCCTGATCGGTGCGGCAGTGATCGTATTCATCTCGGTCGTGGGTGACCTCACTGAGAGCATGTTCAAGCGTCAATCCGGGATCAAGGACAGCAGTAATCTGCTGCCGGGGCACGGCGGTGTGCTGGATCGCATCGACAGCCTGACGGCCGCGATCCCCGTATTTGCCGTGCTGTTGTGGATGGCCGCACCGTGAGCCGCCCACAGCAGATTACCGTTCTGGGGGCGACCGGCTCGATCGGTCTGAGCACCCTGGACGTAATCGCTCGTCATCCCGAGCGCTATCAGGTGTTCGCGTTGAGTGGTTTCACGCGCCTGAGTGAGTTGCTGGCCTTGTGCGTGCGTCATACGCCACGGTTTGCCGTCGTGCCGGAGGTGGGCGCTGCCCGGACCTTGCAGGACGACTTGCGTGCTGCAGGCCTGTCGACCCGCGTATTGGTGGGGGAAGAGGGCCTGTGTCAGGTGGCTTCCGACCCTGAGGTCGATGCGGTCATGGCGGCCATCGTTGGTGCGGCGGGCTTGCGTCCGACCCTGGCGGCGGTCGAGGCGGGCAAGAAGATCCTGCTGGCCAACAAAGAAGCGTTGGTCATGTCGGGTGCGCTGTTCATGCAGGCGGTGCGCAAAAGCGGTTCGGTGCTGCTGCCGATCGACAGCGAACACAATGCGATTTTTCAGTGCATGCCACAGGATTTCGCTCGCGGGCTTGGCGCGGTCGGTGTGCGTCGGATTCTGCTGACAGCCTCTGGCGGTCCGTTCCGACAGACGCCGATGGCCGAGTTGGTGCATGTTTCCCCTGAGCAAGCGTGCGCGCATCCGAACTGGTCCATGGGTCGCAAGATTTCGGTCGATTCGGCCAGCATGATGAACAAAGGCCTCGAGTTGATTGAAGCCTGCTGGTTGTTCGACGCCAAGCCGTCCCAGGTCGAAGTGGTGATTCACCCGCAGAGCGTGATTCATTCGCTGGTCGACTATATCGATGGCTCGGTGCTCGCACAGTTAGGCAATCCGGACATGCGCACGCCGATCGCCAACGCCCTGGCCTGGCCGGAGCGTATCGATTCGGGTGTAGCGCCGCTGGATCTGTTTGCCATCGCGCGCCTGGACTTCCAGGCGCCCGATGAAGAACGCTTCCCTTGCCTGCGCCTTGCGCGTCAGGCCGCCGAAGCCGGCAATAGTGCACCGGCCATGCTCAATGCGGCGAATGAAGTGGCTGTCGCGGCGTTTCTCGACGAGCGGGTTCGCTACCCGGAAATCGCGAGTATCATCGAGGAAGTGCTAAACCTCGAGCCAGTCGTTGCGGTGGATGATCTCGAGGCGGTGTTTACGGCCGACGCGAAAGCGCGAGAACTGGCCGGGCAATGGTTGAGCCGTCACGGGCGGTAAGTGCTGCAATACGTTGGCCCATGCGGCACTGGATAGGATTGCGGAGAAAGTAGATGAGCGCGCTCTATATGATTGTCGGCACCCTGGTTGCATTGGGCGTGCTGGTCACCTTCCACGAATTCGGCCATTTCTGGGTCGCACGTCGCTGTGGGGTCAAAGTGCTGCGTTTCTCCGTGGGCTTCGGCATGCCGCTGCTGCGCTGGCACGACAAGAAAGGCACGGAGTTCGTAGTGGCCGCCATTCCGTTGGGCGGCTACGTGAAGATGCTCGACGAGCGCGAAGGCGAAGTGCCGGTTGATCAGGTCGATCAATCCTTCAATCGCAAATCTGTCCGTCAGCGTATTGCCATCGTGGCGGCTGGGCCGATCGCCAACTTTCTATTGGCCATGGTGTTTTTCTGGGTGTTGGCCATGCTCGGCAGCGAGCAGGTGCGCCCGGTCATCGGCGCGGTCGAATCCGGCAGCATTGCCGCCAAGGCCGGTCTGAGCGCAGGGCAGGAAATTATTGCCATCGATGGCGAGCCGACATCCGGCTGGGGCGCGGTGAATTTGCAGCTGGTCCGTCGTCTTGGCGAGAGCGGTTCTCTTCAGTTGTTGGTGCGTGAGCAGGGCTCCTCGGCGGATTCGCCTCGTGAGCTGATGCTGGATAAATGGCTCAAGGGCGCTGACGAGCCGGATCCGATTCGTTCGTTGGGTATTCGTCCATGGCGTCCGGCATTACCGCCGGTGTTGGCTGAACTTGATTCGAAAGGCCCGGCCCAGGCTGCCGGCCTGAAGACCGGTGATCGGCTGTTGGCGCTTGATGGCAAGTCACTTGATGACTGGCAGCAGGTGGTCGACACCGTTCGTATGCATCCAGATACCAAAATCATGCTGCGTGTTGAGCGCGATGGTGCTCAAATCGACGTCCCTGTGACCTTGGCTGCTCGCGGCGGGAGCAAGGCACCCACCGGTTATCTGGGCGCAGGGGTGAAAGCGGTCGATTGGCCGCCAGAGATGATTCGCGAAGTCAGTTATGGTCCTGTGGCCGCAATTGGCGAGGGTGCTCGACGCACCTGGACCATGAGCGTACTGACGCTCGATTCGCTCAAGAAAATGTTGTTCGGCGAGCTCTCGGTAAAAAACTTGAGTGGACCGATAACCATTGCTAAAGTGGCGGGCGCTTCTGCCCAGTCGGGTGTCGCTGATTTCCTGAATTTCCTTGCTTATCTGAGTATTAGCCTGGGGGTTCTGAATTTGTTGCCCATTCCTGTACTGGATGGGGGGCATTTGTTGTTTTATCTGATCGAGTGGGCGCGTGGTCGTCCCTTGTCAGATCGGGTGCAGGGTTGGGGGATACAGATCGGTATCAGTTTGGTGGTCGGGGTGATGTTGCTTGCTCTGGTCAATGATTTGGGCCGTCTGTAACACTTCGCTGAATTGCGAATCTGCCGCATTTTGCGGCAGTTTGTTTATTGCCAGTTGGAATAAGAAAGGACTTCATGAAACGTCTGCTGCTAACTGCGGTTCTCACCGTATTGATGATCGCCGAAGTTCACGCCGAGTCCTTCACTATCTCTGATATTCGCGTCAATGGCCTCCAGCGGGTCTCCGCGGGTAGCGTCTTTGGTGCTTTGCCGTTAAACGTCGGTGAACAGGCGGATGATCGTCGCCTGGTGGAATCCACTCGTGCGCTGTTCAAAACCGGGTTCTTTCAAGATATCCAGCTGGGCCGCGATGGCAACGTCCTTGTCATTACGGTAGTCGAGCGTCCGTCGGTCGCCAGTATCGAGATCGAAGGTAACAAGGCGATCTCTACTGAAGACCTGATGAAGGGCCTCAAACAATCCGGTCTGGCCGAAGGCGAGATCTTCCAGCGTGCCACCCTCGAAGGTGTCCGTAACGAACTGCAGCGTCAATATGTCGCCCAGGGTCGCTACTCGGCTACCGTTGACACCGAAGTGGTGCCGCAGCCGCGTAACCGTGTCGGCCTGAAGGTCAACATCAACGAAGGTACCGTTGCGGCTATCCAGCACATCAACGTGGTGGGTAACACGGTCTTCCCTGAGGAAGACCTGATCGACCTGTTTGAATTGAAGACCACCAACTGGTTGTCGTTCTTCAAGAACGATGACAAGTACGCTCGTGAAAAACTGTCCGGTGACCTGGAGCGTCTGCGCTCCTACTACCTGGACCGTGGCTATATCAACATGGATATCGCTTCGACCCAGGTGTCCATTACCCCGGACAAGAAACACGTCTACATCACCGTCAACGTCAACGAAGGCGAGAAATACACCGTTCGTGACGTCAAGCTGAGCGGCGACCTGAAGGTTCCTGAAGACCAGGTCAAGTCCCTGCTGCTGGTTCAGAAAGGTCAGGTGTTCTCGCGCAAGCTGATGACCACCACGTCCGAACTGATTACCCGTCGCCTGGGTAACGAGGGCTACACCTTCGCCAACGTCAACGGCGTGCCTCAGCCGAACGATGAAGATCACACCGTCGATATCACGTTCGCCGTCGATCCGGGCAAACGTGCTTACGTCAACCGCATCAACTTCCGTGGCAACACCAAGTCCGAAGACGAAGTGCTGCGCCGCGAAATGCGTCAGATGGAAGGCGGTTGGGCTTCGACCTACCTGATCGATCAATCCAAGACCCGTCTTGAGCGTTTGGGCTTCTTTAAAGAAGTGAACGTTGAAACCCCTGCTGTACCGGGTGTCGATGACCAGGTTGACGTGAACTACAGCGTTGAAGAACAGGCTTCCGGTTCGATCACTGCCAGCGTCGGCTTCGCCCAGAGCGCCGGTCTGATCCTCGGTGGTTCGATCACTCAGAACAACTTCCTGGGTACCGGTAACAAGGTCAGCGTCGGTTTGACCCGCAGTGAATACCAGAGCCGCTATAACTTCGGTTATGTCGACCCGTACTGGACTGCTGATGGCGTGAGCCTGGGTTACAACGCGTTCTATCGCACCACCGACTATAAAGACCTTGATGTCGACGTAGCCAGCTATGCCGTAGACAGCCTGGGTGCTGGCGTTAACGTCGGTTACCCGATCAGTGAGACTTCGCGTCTGACCTTTGGCTTGAGCGCGCAACAGGACAAGATCAAGACCGGTCAGTACACCGTTGACGAGATTTTCGACTTCGTTAACCGTGAAGGCGACAGCTACCTGAACTTCAAGGCGTCGGCCGGGTGGTCCGAGTCGACTTTGAACAAAGGTGTGCTGGCGACCCGTGGCCATTCCCAGAGTCTGACTCTGGAAACCACGACGCCGGGTAGCGACCTGTCGTTCTTTAAACTGGATTACCGTGGTCAGCTGTTCCAGCCAATCACCGAAAACTACACCGTTCGTCTTCACACCGAACTGGGCTACGGCGACGGCTACGGTTCCACCGATGGCTTGCCGTTCTATGAAAACTACTATGCTGGTGGTTTCAACTCGGTTCGTGGCTTCAAGGACAGTACCCTGGGGCCGCGCAGTACACCTAGCCGTGGTCAGGCTGAAACGGGTAACGCCGGTACACTCGCCGACCCGGACCAGGATCCGCTGCCGTTCGGTGGTAACGTTCTGATCCAGGGTGGTGTCGAGTTGCTGTTCCCGCTGCCATTCGTCAAGGATCAGCGTTCACTGCGTACTTCGGTATTCTGGGACGTGGGTAACGTATTCGATTCCAAGTGCGACAAAACGACGAACGCCAATGTCGGTTCGAGCTCTCAAACAGAGTGCAACGACATCAGCTTGAGCAACGTTGCGAGCTCTGTCGGTGTGGGTGTGACCTGGGTCACCGCACTGGGTCCCCTGAGCTTCGCGTTGGCCATGCCGATCAAGAAGCCGGATGACGCTGAGACTCAAGTGTTCCAATTCTCTCTCGGCCAGACGTTCTAAGCGTCTGCCTCAAAATAACGACAATGGATTTTGTAGGAGTACATCGTGCGTAAGTTGACTCAATTGGTTCTCCTGGCGACCGTACTGGTAGCAGGACCGGCTTTTGCCGACATGAAAATCGCCGTTCTGAACTATCAGATGGCCCTGCTGGAATCCGACGCGGCCAAGAAATACGCTGTGGATGCCGAGAAGAAGTTTGGTCCGCAACTGTCCAAGCTCAAGACGCTGGAAAGCAGCGCCAAAGGTATCCAGGACCGTCTGATGGCCGGCGGCGACAAGATGCAGCAAGGCGAGCGTGAACGTCTTGAGCTCGAGTTCAAGCAAAAGGCCCGCGACTTCCAGTTCCAATCCAAGGAACTGAACGAAGCCAAAGCCGTTGCCGACCGTGAAATGCTGAAGCAGCTCAAGCCGAAACTGGACAGCGCTGTGGAAGAAGTCATCAAGAAAGGTGCTTTTGACCTGGTCTTCGAGCGTGGCGCAGTGATTGATGTCAAACCTCAGTACGACATCACTCGCCAGGTTATCGAGCGCATGAATCAGCTGAAGTAATCCATGACAGCGACTATAAAGCTCGGCCAGTTGGCCGAGTTCCTCGGCGCCACACTACGTGGCGACCCGGAGAAAGAAATTACTGGGCTAGCCACTTTGCAAGAGGCTGGCCCAGCTCAGTTGAGCTTTCTCGCAAACCCCCAATACCGTAAATACCTGGTGGACTGCCGGGCCGCAGCCCTGTTGCTGAAGGCTGCAGACGCTGAAGGTTTTGCCGGCGATGCCTTGGTGGTGCCTGATCCGTACCTGGCCTACGCACGTATTTCCCATCTGTTCGATCCCAAGCCCAAGGCGCCTGCCGGTATTCACCCGACAGCGGTAGTGGCTGTGGACGCAGTGGTTGACCCGGCGGCGAGCATCGGTGCCTTTGCGGTGATCGAAAGCGGCGCGCGTATCGCTGCCGGTGTCACCGTGGGGGCGCATTGCTTCATCGGGGCTCGGTGCGAAATCGGCGAGGGCGGCTGGCTGGCCCCTCGGGTCACGCTGTACCACGACGTGCGCATCGGAAAACGGGTCGTGATTCAGTCCGGTGCCGTACTTGGCGGCGAAGGCTTCGGTTTTGCCAACGAGAAAGGTGTCTGGCAGAAAATTGCCCAGATCGGTGGTGTATTGGTCGGTGATGATGTGGAGATTGGCGTGAATACCGCTATCGACCGCGGCGCGCTGGCCGATACCGTATTGGGTAACGGCGTGAAGCTCGACAATCAGATTCAGATCGCCCACAACGTGCAGGTCGGCGATCACACCGCCATGGCCGCGTGCGTGGGAATCTCCGGCAGCACCAAAATCGGCAAGCATTGCATGCTCGCCGGTGGCGTAGGGCTGGTGGGGCATATCGAAATCTGCGACAACGTATTTATCACCGGGATGACCATGGTGACCCACTCGATTACCGAAAAGGGTTCCTATTCTTCCGGTACGGCGATGCAACCAGCAGCCGAATGGCGCAAAAGCGCGGCCCGTATCCGTCAGCTCGATGACATCGCGCGACGTTTGCGACAGCTGGAAAAGCGTGTAGGGGACGTGACCCCTGACGGTAATGCTTCATCAGATGGCTGATACCATTTCCATATCAAGTGTGCACAGCCGCTAGACTGCCTCCTTGATTTGCTAGAGGGGTGCGCGTCAGTCGCGCGCTCCCAATCTTTACATAGGCTTCCCCCCGAAATGATGGACATCAACGAGATTCGCGAATACCTGCCTCACCGTTACCCGTTCCTGCTGGTGGACCGGGTCGTGGATCTGGATGTGGAAGGCAAGCGCATTCGCGCCTACAAGAATGTCAGCATCAACGAACCGTTCTTCAATGGTCACTTCCCTGCGCATCCAATCATGCCGGGCGTACTGATCATCGAAGCGATGGCTCAGGCTGCCGGTATCCTTGGCTTCAAAATGCTCGACGTGAAGCCTGCCGACGGCACGCTCTACTACTTCGTCGGCTCCGACAAGCTGCGTTTCCGCCAGCCCGTCACTCCAGGCGACCAATTGATCCTCGAAGCCCGCTTCATCAGCTGCAAGCGTCAGATCTGGAAGTTCGAGTGCCAGGCTTCGGTCGATGGCAAGCCAGTTTGCTCCGCTGAAATCATCTGCGCGGAACGCAAACTATGAGTTTGATTGACCCTCGCGCAATCATCGATCCGACGGCCGTTCTGGCCGAAGGTGTCGAGGTCGGCCCATGGTCGATCGTCGGCGCAGGTGTGGAAATCGGCGAGGGGACAGTGATCGGGCCGCATGTGATTCTCAAGGGCCCGACCCGAATCGGTAAGCACAACCGCATCTACCAGTTTTCTTCGGTAGGTGAGGACACGCCCGATCTGAAATACAAAGGCGAAGAAACCCGTCTGGTCATCGGTGACCACAACATCATCCGTGAAGGCGTGACGATTCACCGCGGGACCATTCAGGACCGCTCGGAAACGACTCTGGGTGATCACAACCTGATCATGGCCTATGCCCACATCGGCCACGACAGCGTGATCGGCAATCATTGCATCCTGGTCAACAACACCGCGTTGGCTGGCCACGTGCATGTGGAAGACTGGGCGATCCTGTCCGGTTTTACCCTGGTCCACCAGTATTGCCACATCGGTGCCCACAGCTTTTCCGGCATGGGGACCGCCATTGGCAAGGACGTTCCAGCGTACGTCACGGTGTTCGGCAACCCCGCCGAAGCCCGCAGCATGAACTTCGAAGGCATGCGCCGTCGTGGTTTCAGCGAAGACGCGATCCACGCCCTGCGTCGTGCCTACAAGGTGGTTTACCGCCAGGGCCTGACGGTTGAGCAGGCGCTCGCCGAATTGGCCGAGCCCTCGGACCAGTTCCCGGAAGTCGCGGTGTTCCGTGATTCCATCCAGTCTTCGACCCGCGGCATCACACGTTAATCATGGCTAATCTGCGTATTGCGCTGGTGGCGGGTGAGGCTTCCGGTGACATTCTGGGTGCGGGCCTCATGCGCGCACTCAAGGCTCAGCATCCGGCGGTGGAGTTCATCGGTGTCGGTGGCCCGTTGATGCAGGCCGAAGGCCTGACTTCTTATTTTCCGATGGAACGTCTTTCGGTCATGGGCCTGGTGGAAGTGCTGGGTCGATTGCGCGAGCTGATGGCGCGTCGTAAAAAGCTGATCGCCGACCTGATCGCCGAAAAGCCGGACGCGTTCATCGGCATCGATGCTCCGGACTTCAACCTCAATATCGAACTCAAGCTGCGTCAGGCCGGTATCAAGACCGTGCATTACGTCAGCCCGTCGGTGTGGGCGTGGCGGCAGAAGCGGGTATTGAAGATTCGCGAAGGCTGCGACCTGATGCTGACGCTGTTTCCGTTCGAAGCGAAGTTCTATGAAGAGAAGGGCGTGCCGGTGCGGTTTGTCGGGCATTCCCTGGCGGATGCGATCCCGCTTGAAGCCGATCGCGCCGCCGCGCGGGCCGAACTCGGCTTGCCCGAAGGGCCGCTGGTTGCGTTGATGCCGGGCAGTCGTGGCGGCGAAGTCGGCCGTCTCGGTGCGTTGTTCCTCGATACCGCCCAACGCCTGCGGGCCTTGCGCCCAGGTGTGCGGTTCGTCATGCCTTGCGCCAGTCCGGAACGCCGCGTGCAGCTTGAAGAGTTGTTGGCTGGTCGCGATCTGCCGCTGACCCTGCTCGATGGCAAATCCCACCTGGCCCTTGCAGCCTGCGACGCCGTGTTGATTGCCTCCGGCACGGCGACCCTTGAGGCGCTGTTGTACAAGCGGCCGATGGTGGTCGCTTATCGCCTGGCGCCGCTGACGTTCTGGATTCTCAAACGCATGGTGAAAAGCCCTTACATCTCCCTGCCAAACTTGTTGGCCCAGCGCCTTTTGGTGCCCGAGTTGCTGCAGGACGATGCGACGGTCGAAGCCCTGGCCCAGACCTTGTCACCGTTGATCGAGGGCGGCGCCGAACAGACCCGCGGCTTCGATGAAATCCACCGGACCTTGCGTCTGGATGCCTCCAACCAGGCGGCGGATGCCGTGCTGAAACTGATCGGCCAAGTACAATGAGTAAGACAAGCATGCAGATGGGGCTGGATTTCACCTTGGTCGCTGAAGTGGAAGATTTGGTTGCCGGTGTCGACGAAGTCGGTCGCGGCCCGCTCTGCGGTGCCGTGGTCACGGCTGCGGTGATTCTCGATCCGAATCGGCCGATCCTCGGCCTGAACGACTCGAAGAAGCTCACTGAAGCCCGCCGCGAAAAACTCTACGACGAAATCTGCGAAAAAGCCCTGAGCTGGTGCATTGCCCGGGCCGAAGTCGAAGAGATCGACGAGCTGAACATCCTGCATGCCACCATGCTGGCCATGCAGCGCGCCATCGAAGGCCTGCACATTCAGCCGAAACTGGCGATGATCGACGGTAACCGCTGCCCGAAACTGTCCATGCGCGCCGAAGCGGTGGTGCAGGGCGACGGCAAGGTGCCGGCCATTGCTGCCGCATCGATTCTGGCCAAAGTCAGCCGCGATCGTGAAATGGCTGCTTTCGAATTGATTTACCCGGGTTACGGAATCGGCGGCCACAAAGGCTACCCGACACCCGTTCATCTGGAAGCCCTGGCCCGCCTGGGGCCGACCCCGATTCACCGCCGCTCATTTGCCCCGGTTCGCCTGGCTTACGAGGCGCGGGAAAACCTGATCGAGAGTTAGTCGCGAGGCTGATGTTTTTGCCAAGGCCCGGTACAATCCGGGCCTTGTTGTCTTCACGTTTCTAGTTTCTAGACAGGATCACTATGCCGGCTTCATTCGTTCATCTACGCCTGCACACTGAATATTCCCTGGTCGACGGTCTGGTGCGGATCAAACCGCTGGTCAAGACCCTGGTCGGCATGAACATGCCTGCCGTTGCGGTCACCGACCAGAACAACATGTGTTCTCTGGTCAAATTCTATAAAGCGGCCATGGGCGCAGGCATCAAGCCGATCTGCGGCGCCGACCTGTGGCTGTCGAACAAGGATCCGGACAACGCCCTGAGCCGGATCAGCCTGCTGGCGATGAACGCTGTCGGCTATCGCAACCTCACCGAACTGATTTCCCGCGGCTTCATCGACGGCCAGCGCAATGGCTCGGTCATCATTGAGCGCGAGTGGGTGGCCGAGGCCAGCGAAGGCCTGATCATGCTGTCGGCGGCGAAAGAAGGCGAGATTGGTCTGGCCATGCTCAGTGGCAATCCGGCGGAAGCGGAAAACCTCGCCCGCGAATGGATGGCCGTGTTCCCGGATCGTTTCTATCTGGAAATCCAGCGTACCAACCGCCCCAACGACGAAGAACAGTTGCACGGCGCCGTAGCCCTGGCCGAAAAAATCGGTGCGCCGCTGGTCGCGACCAACGACGTGCGCTTCATCAAGCAGGAAGACTTCGCCGCTCACGAAACCCGCGTCTGCATCGGTGAGGGCCGTGCCCTCGACGATCCGCGGCGTTCGAAGAATTACAGCGATCAGCAATACCTCAAAAGCGCCGAGGAAATGGCCGAGCTGTTCAGCGACATTCCCGAGGCGCTGGCGAACACCGTCGAGATCGCCAAGCGCTGCAACATCGAAGTGAAGCTGGGCACTCACTTCCTGCCCAACTTCCCGATCCCTGATGGCATGACCATCGACGAGTATTTCCGCAAGGTCTCGTTCGACGGTCTGGAAGAGCGCCTCAGCGTTCTGCTGCCCAAAGACACCACCGAAGATTACGAATCCAAGCGTCAGGTCTACGTCGACCGGCTGAATTTCGAGCTGGATATCATCATCCAGATGGGTTTCCCGGGTTATTTCCTGATCGTTATGGACTTTATCCAGTGGGCCAAGAGCAACGGCGTGCCGGTGGGGCCTGGCCGGGGATCGGGTGCCGGGTCGCTGGTGGCCTATGTACAGAAGATCACCGACCTCGATCCGCTGGAATATGACCTGCTGTTCGAACGTTTCCTTAACCCGGAACGGGTATCCATGCCCGACTTCGACGTCGACTTCTGCATGGACGGCCGTGACCGCGTGATCGATTACGTGGCGGAAAAATACGGTCGCAACGCGGTGAGCCAGATCATTACCTTCGGTTCCATGGCCGCCAAGGCTGTGGTCCGTGACGTGGCGCGAGTACAGGGCAAGTCCTACGGTCTGGCGGATCGTCTGTCGAAGATGATTCCGTTCGAAGTCGGCATGACCCTGGAAAAAGCTTACGAGCAGGAAGAAATCCTCCGCGACTTCATCAAGGTCGATGAGGAAGCCGCGGAAATCTGGGAAATGGCGCGCAAGCTTGAAGGCGTTGTGCGTAACGTCGGCAAGCACGCCGGGGGTGTGGTAATCGCCCCGACCAAGCTGACTGACTTCTCGCCAATCTATTGCGATGAGGCCGGCGACGGTCTGGTGACCCAGTTCGACAAAGACGACGTTGAAGCTGCCGGCCTGGTGAAGTTCGACTTCCTCGGTCTGCGGACCCTGACGGTCATCGACTGGGCACTGAAAACCATCAACCGCGACCGCGCCAAGGTCGATGAGCCGCCGCTGGATATCGCGTTCATCCCTCTGGATGACAAGCCGACGTACCAACTGCTGCAAAAGGCTGAAACCACCGCGGTGTTCCAGCTTGAGTCGCGCGGCATGAAAGAGCTGATCAAAAAGCTCAAGCCCGACTGCCTGGAAGACTTGATCGCACTGGTGGCCCTGTTCCGTCCGGGCCCTTTGCAATCGGGCATGGTGGACGACTTCATCAACCGTAAGCACGGCCGCGCCGAACTGGCGTACCCGCACTCGGACTACCAGTACGAAGGCCTCAAGCCCGTATTGGCACCGACTTACGGCATCATCCTGTATCAAGAACAGGTGATGCAGATTGCCCAGGTCATGGCCGGTTACACCCTCGGCGGTGCGGACATGCTGCGTCGGGCCATGGGTAAGAAAAAGCCTGAGGAAATGGCCAAGCAGCGCGGCGGTTTCATTGACGGTTGCAAGACCAACAATATCGACGCTGACCTTGCCGGTAACATTTTCGACCTGGTGGAAAAGTTCGCCGGTTACGGTTTCAACAAATCCCACTCCGCCGCGTATGGCCTGGTGTCGTACCAGACCGCGTGGCTGAAAACGCACTACCCGGCGCCGTTCATGGCCGCAGTACTGTCGGCGGATATGCACAACACCGACAAGGTCGTGACCTTGATCGAAGAAATTCGCACCATGAAGCTGCGTCTCGACGCGCCGGATGTGAATACTTCGGAGTTCAAATTCACGGTGAATGACGAAGGCCGGATTATTTACGGCCTCGGCGCGATCAAGGGTGTCGGCGAAGGGCCGGTGGAAGCGATCACCGAGGCGCGTCAGGACGGCCCGTTCAAGGACCTGTTCGATTTCTGCGCCCGTGTCGACCTCAAGCGAATCAACAAACGCACCCTGGACGGTTTGATCCGCAGCGGTGCTCTGGATCGTCTCGGGCCTTACTTCCATGACGAGCAGAAAGCCTATCAGGCCAATATCGACCGCAACCGCGCGGTCCTGCTGAACGCCATGGAAGGGGCGATCAAGGCCGCCGAACAAACCCTGCGTACCAAAGACAGCGGCCACGTCGACCTGTTTGGCGGTCTGTTCGTCGAAGAAGACGCCGATGTCTACGCCAATAACCGCAAGGCCAAGGAACTGACCCTCAAGGAACGCCTGAAAGGGGAGAAAGACACCCTGGGCCTGTACCTGACCGGTCACCCGATTGACGAATACGAAGGCGAGATCCGCCGCTTTGCCCGCCAGCGCATCATCGACCTGAAACCGGCTCGCGATACGCAGACCGTCGCGGGCATGATCATCGCCTTGCGGGTGATGAAGAACAAAAAGGGCGACAAGATGGGTTTCATCACCCTCGATGACCGCTCCGGTCGGATCGAGGCTTCGCTGTTTGCCGAGGCGTTCCATTCCGCGCAGTCGCTGTTGCAGACCGACGCGATGGTGGTGGTCGAAGGTGAAGTCAGCAACGACGACTTCTCCGGCGGCCTGCGGCTGCGGGTCAAGCGGGTGATGAGCATGGAAGATGCGCGCACCAACCTCGCCGAAAGCCTGCGCCTGAAACTGCAGACCAAGGATTTGAAGGGCGATCAGCTACGCTGGCTGGGTGAGTTGTTCAAGCGTCACCGCGGCGCGTGCCCGATCACCATGGAGTACACGAGCCCCGATGCAAAGGCCTTGCTGCAGTTTGGCGAGACCTGGCGAATCGATCCGGCGGATGCGTTGATTCAAGCCTTGCGTGACCAGTTCGGGCGAGACAACGTCTTCCTCCAATACCGTTGACGGTCAGGTTCCGCCGAAGGCCCTGATCTCGACCTGAATTTTTAATCTCGACCTGAACGCGCCTGTCCCTTAAGGTAGGGCGCGAATAGACAACCGGCCGGCCCAAGCTCTCTTGGACGTCGACCCAAGACGGACGCCTATGAACCCGAATTTTCTAGATTTCGAACAGCCGATCGCCGACCTGCAAGCCAAGATCGAAGAGTTGCGCTTGGTCGGTAACGACAATTCGCTGAATATCGGCGATGAGATCTCCCGCCTGCAGGACAAAAGCAGCACGCTGACCGAAGACATCTTCGGCAAGTTGACCAGCTGGCAGATCGCACGTCTCGCGCGTCACCCGAAACGTCCGTATACCCTGGACTACATCGAACACATCTTCACCGAGTTCGACGAGCTGCACGGCGACCGTCACTTCTCCGACGACGCTGCGATTGTCGGTGGCATTGCCCGTCTGGACGATCAGCCGGTGATGATCATCGGTCACCAGAAAGGCCGTGAAGTGCGCGAGAAGGTTCGCCGCAACTTCGGCATGCCGCGTCCGGAAGGCTACCGCAAGGCGTGCCGCCTGATGGAAATGGCCGAACGTTTCAAAATGCCGATCCTGACCTTCATCGACACCCCGGGCGCTTACCCTGGTATCGACGCTGAAGAGCGCAACCAGAGCGAAGCGATTGCCTGGAACCTGCGTGTCATGGCCCGCCTGAAAACTCCAATCATCGCCACCGTGATCGGTGAAGGTGGTTCCGGTGGTGCTCTGGCGATCGGCGTTTGCGATCAACTGAACATGCTGCAGTACTCGACTTACGCGGTGATCTCGCCGGAAGGTTGCGCTTCGATCCTGTGGAAAACCGCCGAGAAAGCACCGGACGCCGCAGAAGCCATGGGCATCACCGCCGAGCGCCTGAAAGGCCTGGGCATCGTCGACAAGGTGATCGGCGAGCCATTGGGTGGCGCACATCGCGATCCGGCGGCGGCTGCTGCTTCGATCCGTGCCGAGCTGAGCTCGCAACTGGCGATGCTGAAGAAGTTCGATAACGAAGCGCTGCTGGCCCGTCGTTACGAGCGTCTGATGAGCTACGGTCTCTGATCTGACCTCGGCTTGAATGTGGGAGCGGGCTTGCTCGCGAAGGCGGTGTGTCAGTCAACGATGATGTTGAATGTGATGGCCTCTTCGCGAGCAAGCCCGCTCCCACATTTGTTTTGTGTGGAGTGATCGATATGAGTCGGCCCATGATTGATCTACCGGCCAGGCTGCTCCTGAACCTGAAACCGTGGCGCAACGCTAAGGCCTGGCGCATCGCCTTCAGTGGCGGTCTCGACTCCACCGTCCTGCTGCACCTCCTCGTCCATCTCGCAAAAACCGAATCCCTGCCCGCGATCAGCGCCATTCATGTCCATCACGGCCTGCAGGCTGCGGCTGATGCGTGGCCACAACATTGTCAGTCGGTCTGTGACGCGTTGGGTGTGCCGCTACAGGTGGTTCGCGTTCAGGTTCAGCCCGGCGCCAGCCTTGAACGTGCCGCCCGGGATGCGCGCTATGGCGCCTTCGTTGAAGCCACTCAGGCCAATGAACTGCTGCTGACCGCGCAACACCGCGACGATCAGGCGGAAACCCTGCTGTTCCGGCTGTTGCGCGGGGCAGGGGTGAGAGGGTTGTCGGGCATGCCTCGCGAGCGGGTCCTAGGTCGCGGGCATCTTCTACGTCCGTTGCTCGATGTCACGCGCGCCGAACTAGAGGCTTACGCGGCCGAGCACCAGTTGAGCTGGATCGAGGACCCTTCGAACCAGGACCGTCAGTTCTCGCGCAACTACCTGCGCCATCAAGTGTTCCCGGTCCTGACCGAGCGCTGGCCGCAAGCCATGGCGACCATGGCCCGCAGCGCCGCGCATCTGAGCGAAGCGCAGGGGTTGCTCGATGAACTGGCACAAATCGATCTGGCCAGCGCCAGCACCGTCAGTGAGTTCGATTGGCTGGGTGTGCCGTCTCTGGAGCTGGCGCCGCTGGCAAAACTCTCTGCCGCGCGCCAGCGCAACGCACTGAGTCACTGGCTGACAGCACTGACACGGCTCCCGGACAGTGACCATTGGTCGGGTTGGGACGATTTGCGCGATGCCACTGCAGATGCACGTCCAGTCTGGCGGCTGGCCGATGGCGAATTGCATCGGGCGGGGGGGCGTATCTGGTGGCTCTCCGGTGCATGGCTGCGCAATCCGCCACACGCCGGCGCATGGGCTGATCCCTCGATAGCGCTGGTGTTACCGGAAAATGGCGTACTGACGTTCACTGGCCAAATCCCCGATGGCCCGCTGCAGATCCGCTATCGTGAGGGGGGAGAGGTCATGACTCTGCCTGATCGCGGCCACCGGGATCTCAAGCGTTTGCTCAACGAACGCGGTGTTCCAGGCTTCGTCCGTGGCAGATTGCCGCTGCTCTACCGAGACACGCAATTGCTGGCGGTGGCCAGCCTGCGGGGTCTCGATGGCTGTGAGCCGCAGGGCTGGCATTTGCATTGGGACCCACTGAGCGAAGATCAAGGTTTGAGCTGAAAGGGGCTTTCCGGTAGACTACGCTCCCTTCTTGATACAACTTCTGTGGATTCGCCTGAATTACAGAAGTTGCCGATTACCAAGCAGTCTTTGCTGGGCGATTCCAAAAAATGTGTAGCGAGCAACGTACCGGTGTTTCATCTGCCGGTCTGTCCCAACGCGGCGGTTTTTTTGAAAGGTGCACTGTGATTAATGCAGGTGATCGGGGGCTTCGGCCTTCCTTCGCTTTCCCCGGCGGCTCGGACCGCTTTAACGCAGACTTCTAGGGTTTTTCATGACGCGCTACATATTCGTCACGGGCGGTGTTGTTTCTTCATTGGGGAAAGGCATTGCCTCGGCTTCATTGGCGGCCATCCTGGAGGCGCGGGGACTTAAGGTCACCATGCTGAAGCTGGACCCGTACATCAACGTTGACCCGGGCACCATGAGCCCGTTCCAGCACGGTGAAGTGTTCGTCACCCACGACGGCGCCGAGACCGATCTGGACCTGGGCCACTACGAGCGGTTCATCCGCACGACCATGACCCAGAACAACAACTTCACCACCGGCCGTGTCTACGAACACGTCCTGCGCAAAGAGCGCCGTGGTGACTACCTGGGTGCAACCATCCAGGTGATCCCGCACATCACCGACGAAATCAAGCGCCGCATCATCAAGGGCGCCGGCGATGCCGACGTGGCCATGGTCGAGATCGGTGGCACCGTGGGTGACATCGAGTCGCAACCGTTCCTCGAAGCCATCCGTCAATTGCGTTTCGAAGTCGGCGCCAAGCGCGCGATGCTGATGCACCTGACACTGGTGCCGTACATCGCCACGGCCGGCGAAACCAAAACCAAGCCAACCCAGCATTCGGTCAAGGAACTGCGTTCCATCGGCCTGCAGCCAGACGTGCTGGTGTGCCGCTCTGATCACCCGATCGACATCTCGTCGCGTCGCAAGATCGCGCAATTCACCAACGTTGAAGAACGTGCGGTGATCGCGCTGGAAGACGCCGACACCATCTACAAGATCCCGGGCATCCTGCACTCCCAGGGCCTGGACGATTTCGTTGTCGAGCGCTTCGGCCTGCAATGCGGCAGCGCTGATCTGTCCGAATGGGAAGCCGTGGTTGACGCCAAGCTGAACCCGGAACACGAAGTCACCATCGCGATGGTCGGCAAGTACATGGAACTGCTGGACGCCTATAAGTCGCTGATCGAAGCGATGAGTCACGCCGGCATCAGCAACCGCACCAAGGTCAACCTGCGCTACATCGATTCCGAAGACATCGAAAACCAGGGCACTGCGCTGCTGGAAGGTGTCGACGCGATCCTCGTACCGGGCGGCTTCGGTCTGCGTGGCGTGGAAGGCAAGATCACCGCGGTTCAATACGCTCGCGAAAACAAGGTTCCGTACCTCGGCATCTGCCTGGGCATGCAAGTGGCCGTGATCGAGTTCGCTCGTAACGTGCTGGGCTGGAAAGACGCCAACTCCACCGAGTTCGATCGCGCCAGCGGTCACCCGGTCGTGGGTCTGATCACCGAGTGGGAAGATGCCACCGGCGCTGTCGAAACCCGTACCGAAGCGTCCGACCTGGGCGGCACTATGCGCCTCGGCGCTCAGGATTGCCTGCTTGAGCCGGGTTCCCTGGTGCACGATTGCTACGCCAAGGACGTGATCGTCGAGCGTCACCGTCATCGCTACGAAGTGAACAACAACCTGCTGCCGCAAATCATGGAAGCCGGCTTGAAAATCTCCGGTCGTTCCGGTGATGGCGCGCTGGTCGAAGTGGTTGAAGCCCCGGATCATCCATGGTTCGTCGCTTGCCAGTTCCATCCTGAGTTCACCTCGACACCGCGCGACGGTCACCCGTTGTTCAGCGGTTTCGTCAAAGCAGCTTTGGTTCAACACCAGAAGAAGGCGTAATTCCAATGGCGCAGAAGATCATCCGTGTAGGCGATATCGAGATTGCCAACGACAAGCCAATGGTGCTTTTCGGTGGCATGAACGTGCTGGAAAGCCGCGACATGGCGATGCAGGTCTGCGAAGAGTACGTAAAGGTTACCGAGAAACTCGGTATCCCTTACGTGTTCAAGGCCAGCTTCGACAAGGCCAACCGTTCCTCCGTGACCTCCTACCGTGGCCCCGGCCTGGAAGAGGGCATGCGGATTTTCCAGGACATCAAGCAAGCCTTCGGCGTGCCGATCATCACCGACGTCCACGAGCCTGAGCAGGCCGCGGTCGTCGCTGAAGTCTGCGACATCATCCAGTTGCCGGCCTTCCTGTCGCGCCAGACCGACCTCGTGGTCGCGATGGCCAAGACCGGCGCAGTGATCAACATCAAGAAAGCCCAGTTCCTCGCGCCTCAGGAAATGAAACACATCCTGAACAAGTGCGTGGAAGCGGGTAACGATCAGTTGATCCTCTGCGAACGCGGTTCGAGCTTCGGCTACAACAACCTGGTCGTCGACATGCTCGGCTTCGGCATCATGAAGCAGTTCGAATACCCGGTGTTCTTCGACGTGACCCACGCGCTGCAAATGCCCGGTGGTCGCTCCGATTCCGCCGGCGGCCGTCGCGCTCAGGTCCTCGATCTGGCCAAGGCCGGCATGAGCCAGTCGCTGGCCGGTCTGTTCCTCGAGGCCCATCCGGACCCGGACAACGCCAAATGCGACGGCCCTTGTGCCTTGCGCCTGGACAAACTGGAGCCATTCCTGGCCCAGCTCAAAGCCCTGGACGAACTGGTGAAGAGTTTTCCGACGGTAGAGACCGCGTAAACCTCATTTCTCCGGTAAAGTACCGCACGATTTGTTGCTCAGGCCCTCGGGCCTGAGCCTTATCGTCCGCAAGTCTGCCCGCTGCACACCACTTGCCGACGGTAAAAGATTTCCTCTAGCTGCGTCGTTTTCGTCAACTTTGGAGTGTTTACAACAATGGCAAAAATCGTCGACATCAAAGGTCGTGAAGTTCTCGACTCCCGTGGCAATCCCACCGTGGAAGCGGACGTGCTTCTCGATAACGGCATCATCGGCAGCGCTTGCGCGCCGTCCGGTGCTTCCACTGGCTCGCGTGAAGCGCTCGAGCTGCGTGATGGCGACAAGAGCCGTTACCTGGGCAAAGGCGTGCTTAAAGCCGTCGCCAACATCAACGGTCCGATCCGCGACCTGTTGAAAGGCGCAGACCCAAGCGACCAGAAAGCGCTGGATCACGCGATGATCAAGCTCGACGGTACTGAAAACAAAGGTTCCCTGGGCGCCAACGCGATCCTCGCCGTTTCCCTGGCCGCGGCCAAGGCAGCAGCACAGGATCAGGACCTGCCGCTGTACGCGCACATCGCCAACCTGAACGGCACCCCGGGTGTTTACTCGATGCCGGTTCCGATGATGAACATCATCAACGGTGGCGAGCACGCCGATAACAACGTCGACATCCAGGAATTCATGGTTCAGCCGGTTGGCGCCAAGTCTTTCTCGGAAGGCCTGCGCATGGGCACCGAGATTTTCCATCACCTCAAAGCCGTTCTGAAGGCCCGTGGCCTGAGCACTGCAGTGGGCGACGAAGGTGGTTTCGCACCGAACCTGGCTTCCAACGAAGACGCTTTGAAAGTGATCTCCGAAGCCGTGGCCAACGCCGGTTACAAACTGGGCACCGACGTGACCCTGGCACTGGACTGCGCGGCCAGCGAATTCTACGAAGACGGTAAATACAACCTGTCCGGCGAAGGCCAGGTGTTCACCGCTGAAGGTTTCGCTGATTACCTGAAAGGCCTGACCGAGCGTTATCCGATCATCTCGATCGAAGACGGCCTGGACGAGTCCGACTGGGCTGGCTGGAAAATCCTCACCGACAAGATCGGCGAGAAAGTCCAACTGGTCGGCGACGACCTGTTCGTGACCAACACCAAGATCCTGAAAGAAGGCATCGACAAAAAGATCGCCAACTCGATCCTGATCAAGTTCAACCAGATCGGCACCCTGACCGAAACCCTGGAAGCCATCCAGATGGCCAAGGCCGCTGGTTACACCGCTGTGATCTCGCACCGCTCCGGCGAAACCGAAGATTCGACCATTGCCGACCTGGCCGTGGGCACCTCGGCTGGCCAGATCAAGACCGGTTCCCTGTGCCGTTCGGACCGCGTATCCAAGTACAACCAACTGCTGCGTATCGAAGAGCAGTTGAATGGCAAAGCCAAGTACAACGGTCGCAGCGAATTCCGCGGCTGATTGCTACAGCGTAAAAAAGACACCGGATTGTGTCGGAAAAATCGCTACAGCGACGTTTTTGCCACTAATCTGATGCCTTAAGAGCACAAGCCTGGGTCTTCCAGGCTTCGTGCTATCAGAAGCTTCATAGTTTTGGCATGGCTGTCTTTTTCCACTGGATACCTGATATTCGATGCGCAGTCCCAATTGGTTGTTCCTCGTCTTGCTCTTGCTGCTGGCTGGCCTGCAATACCGCCTGTGGGTGGGTAATGGCAGTCTGGCGCAAGTGGCCGAGCTGACTCAGCAGATCGCGGATCAACACGCTGAGAACGAAGGATTGCTGGAGCGCAATCGGGTCATGGACGCTGAAGTCAGCGAGTTGAAAAAAGGCATGGAGACCGTTGAAGAGCGGGCTCGCCATGAGTTGGGTATGGTCAAGGACGGTGAAACCCTTTACCAGTTGGCCCAATGATCCAGTCGTTACCGGCCTTCTGGGCCGTGATTCCTGCCGCGGGCGTCGGTGCCCGTATGGCCGCGGACCGTCCCAAGCAATACCTGCAACTGGGCGGGCGCACTATTCTCGAACACAGCCTCGGCTGTTTCCTTGATCATCCTGCCCTGAAGGGGTTGGTGGTCAGTCTTGCTGTTGATGATCCTTATTGGCCAAACCTGGCGTGTGCTGCCGATCCGCGTATTCAGCGGGTTGACGGTGGCGACGAGCGTTCCGGTTCGGTGCTCAATGCCTTGCTGCATTTGCATGCGCAGGGTGCGGACGATGAAGATTGGGTGCTGGTGCACGATGCTGCGCGGCCCAACCTGAGCCGTGATGATCTGGACAAGCTGCTAAGCGAATTGGCGGATGATCCTGTCGGCGGACTGCTGGCAGTGCCGGCACGCGATACCTTGAAACGGGTCGACAAGCACGGTCGCGTGGTTGAAACCGTGGATCGCAGCGTGATCTGGCAGGCGTATACGCCGCAGATGTTTCGCCTTGGCGCGTTGCACCGGGCATTGGCGGACAGTCTGGTGGCGGATGCGTTGGTGACGGATGAAGCTTCGGCCATGGAGTGGGCGGGTCTGGCTCCTCGTTTGATCGAAGGTCGATCCGACAATCTCAAAGTCACACGCCCTGAAGACCTCGAATGGCTGCGACAGCGTTGGGCTAACCGCCACTGATTCGTTGGTGTTTGTCAGATTGCTTTCGCGAGCAAGCCCGCTCCCACACTTCACTGCATTCCTTCTGAAGGAACTTGGTTAAATGTGGGAGCGGGCTTGCTCGCGAAAGCGGTTGCTCAGACAACAAGTCCGGCACTGAAATGAACATTTAGCTCCGGTACTCCGGCCTTTGCGCCAAACCTTCCTTCAAATAATCCACCAGCTTGCGCACCTTCGGCGACAGATGCCGCTGCTGTGGATAAAGCGCCCAAACCGCCGTATTCGGCGGCTGATGCGCTTCCAGCAGTGAAATCAAAGCACCGCTGTTCAAATGTTCCAGCACGTAGTAATCCGGCAGCTGGCACAACCCAACCCCCTGCAGCGCCGCATCCAATACTGCTTGCCCACTGTTGCAGCGCCAGTTTCCCTGCACCCGTTGCGAAAATTCCCGCCCGTTCTGCTCCAGTTGCCACATGTCCGAACTGCCGATCAGGCAATTGTGCCGGCTGAGCTCCGACAAACTGTGTGGGCGGCCATACCGTTCCAGGTAGGACGGCGATGCGCACAGGTACATGCGCCGCGGTGCCAGGCGTGTGGCGACCAGTCGTGAATCCTGAAGACGACCGAGGCGGATCGCCAGGTCCAGCCCTTCGTGCACCAGATCGAGAGGGCGGTTGCTCAGTTCAATGTCGACGCGCAGTTGCGGATAGAGCGCCATGAAGCGCGTCACCAGTGGCACGATGAAGCGTTCGCCGTACGCCACCGCGCAGGTCATGCGCAGCATGCCCTTGGGTTCGCTGGTCAGGTCGCCGACTGCGCGCAAGGCTTCTTCGCGACCGTCCTGCAAACGCTGGCAATGCTGCAAAAAGGTTTGCCCGGCTTCGGTCAGCGTGACCCGACGGGTGCTTCGGTACAGCAGCCGCGTCTGAAGGCGTTCTTCGAGGCGTGCGATTTGTCGACTGACGTGAGAGGACGAAACCCCAAGCCGTTCCGCAGCCGCGGTGAACTGGCTGCACTCGGCCACGGCGACGAACTCGTCAATCCCTTCCCAGCGGTTTTCGGACATCAAGGATTATCCCTGTATGGCAATAATGTTTTGCTTTTGTCCGGATTATTCCTCGTAAGGCGCTGTATTACACTGCCTGTCTCGTTTTTATTCACTGGAGAATCCACATGATCAAGTCGCGCGCTGCCGTTGCCTTCGAGGCCAAGAAACCCCTCGAGATCGTCGAAGTCGATGTCGCCATGCCCAAGGCCGGTGAAGTTCTGTTGCGTGTGGTGGCCTCCGGTGTTTGTCATACCGATGCCTACACTCTGTCGGGCGCTGACCCGGAAGGCATCTTTCCGTCGATCCTCGGTCACGAAGGTGGCGCCGTGGTTGAAGCGATCGGCGAGGGCGTGACTTCCGTCGCCGTCGGCGATCATGTGATCCCGCTGTACACCCCGGAATGCCGCCAGTGCAAATTCTGCCTGTCGGGCAAAACCAACCTGTGCCAGGCGATTCGTGCCACGCAAGGCAAGGGCCTGATGCCAGATGGCACCTCGCGTTTTTCCTACAAAGGCCAGCCGATTTTCCACTACATGGGCACCTCGACGTTCTCCGAGTACACCGTGTTGCCGGAAATCTCGGTCGCCAAGATTGCGAAAGAAGCGCCGCTGGAAAAAGTCTGCCTGCTGGGCTGCGGTGTCACCACCGGCATCGGTGCGGTGCTCAATACCGCCAAGGTAAAACCGGGTGACACCGTGGCCATTTTCGGTCTCGGCGGCATCGGTCTGTCAGCTGTGATCGGCGCGGTCAAAGCCAAGGCAGGGCGGATCATTGCCATCGACATCAACCCGGCCAAATTCGAAATCGCCAAGCAACTCGGTGCAACCGACTGCGTGAACCCGAAAGACTTCGACCGTCCGATCCAGGAAGTTATCGTCGACATGACTGACGGCGGCGTCGACTTTTCCTTCGAGTGCATCGGCAATGTGCAATTGATGCGCGCCGCACTTGAGTGTTGCCACAAGGGTTGGGGGGAGTCGGTGATCATCGGCGTGGCCGGTGCCGGCCAGGAAATCTCTACCCGTCCATTCCAACTGGTCACCGGTCGCGTCTGGCGCGGTTCGGCGTTCGGTGGCGTGCGCGGTCGTACCGAGTTGCCAAGCTACGTCGAGATGGCCGAGACCGGCGAAATCCCGCTGGATACGTTCATCACCCACACCATGGGGCTGGAAGACATCAACAAGGCTTTCGACCTGATGCACGAAGGCAAAAGCATCCGTAGCGTCATCCATTTCTGAGGTCGGTCATGAGCCTGGAAAATATCTCCTGCCAGAAAAGCTTTGGCGGCTGGCACAAACGCTACAAGCACCGCTCCGATGTGCTCGGCTGCGACATGGTGTTCGCCGTGTACCTGCCGCCGCAAGCGGAGCAGGGCGGCAAGTTGCCGGTGCTGTATTGGTTGTCCGGCCTGACCTGCACCGACGAGAATTTCATGCACAAGGCCGGCGCGATGCGTATGGCCGCCGAGCTGGGGTTGATCATCGTCGCGCCGGACACCAGCCCTCGCGGCCCTGATGTGCCCGGCGACCCGGACGGTGCCTGGGACTTCGGTCTCGGCGCCGGGTTTTATCTGAATGCCACGCAGGAACCTTGGTCGCGGCACTATCGGATGCATGACTATGTCGTGCAGGAATTGCCGGCATTGGTCGAAGCCCATTTCCCCGCTTCGGACAAACGCGGCATCAGCGGTCACTCCATGGGTGGCCACGGTGCGCTGGTCTGCGCCTTGCGCAATCCGGGGCGATATCAATCGGTGTCGGCGTTCTCGCCGATCAACAATCCGATGGATTGCCCTTGGGGTCAGAAGGCCTTTTCCCGTTACCTGGGCGAAGACCGCTCGAAATGGCGTGAATGGGATGCTTGCGCGTTGATCGCCGAGGCCGACGAGAAGTTGCCACTGCTGGTCGATCAAGGTGATCGCGATGATTTCCTGGCCACCCAGCTCAAGCCTGAAGCCTTGCAACAGGCTGCCAAACTGGCCGGTCATCCGCTGACGTTGCGCCTGCAACCGGGCTACGACCACAGCTATTTCTTCATCGCCAGTTTCATCGACGACCACTTGCAACATCATGGGCGCGCCCTAGGCGCCTAATGCAGGTAGAATCACGCCCTGACAAAAATCGGGGCGTTTTTTTATGCGTATTGGCCACGGCTATGATGTGCACCGTTTCGCTGAAGGCGATTTCATTACTCTGGGCGGCGTGCGTATCGCACACGGCTTCGGGCTGCTCGCTCATTCCGACGGTGACGTCCTGCTGCACGCCTTGAGCGATGCCTTGCTCGGCGCTGCTGCGCTGGGTGATATCGGCAAGCACTTCCCGGACACCGACCCGACATACAAGGGCGCCGACAGCCGCGTGCTGTTGCGTCACGTCGTCGCACTGATCCACGCCAAGGGCTGGAAGGTCGGCAACGTCGATAACACCATCGTCGCCCAAGCGCCGAAAATGGCCCCGCATATCGAATCGATGCGCGCGCTGATTGCTGCGGATCTTCAAGTTGAGTTGGATCAAGTGAACGTGAAAGCTACCACCACCGAAAAGCTCGGCTTTGTCGGTCGCGAAGAAGGCATTGCCGTGCATTCCGTTGCCTTGTTGCTGCGCGCATGAACGAAGCGCAATTGCTCGGCCCGCGTGCCTACGGCGATGCCCTCGGCACGGCGGTTCTGAAAGCCACGGCGGAAGATTTCCAGGTCGATGAAGTGCTCAACATCCCCCTTAGCGGTGATGGCGAGCACCTGTGGATCTGGGTGGAAAAGCGCGGCCTGAATACTGAAGAAGCCGCACGGCGGATTGCCAAGGCCGCGGGTGTGCCATTGCGCACCGTCAGTTATGCGGGCCTCAAGGATCGCCAGGCGTTGACTCGCCAATGGTTCAGCGTGCAACTGCCGGGCAAGGCGGATCCTGATTTGTCGGCGGCGGAAAACGACACGCTGAAGATCCTCAAGACCGGTCGGCACAAGCGCAAACTGCAGCGCGGTGCCCACTCGGCAAATGGCTTCACCTTGCGCCTGACGCAATTCGCTGGCGACAAAGCTGCGATAGACGAGCGTCTACAACTGATCGCCAAGCATGGTATTCCCAATTATTTCGGCGCACAGCGTTTCGGCTTTGACGGCGGGAACGTGGTCGACGCCCGAGGTTGGGCCGCGCGCAAGGCATTGCCGGAGCAGCGCAACGTGCGTTCGCGGCTGCTCTCCACCGCCCGCAGTTTTCTGTTCAACCAAGTCCTGGCGGCACGTGTGGCGGATGGCACCTGGCAGCAAGCGCAGGTCGGCGATCTACTGGCCTTCACCGACAGCCGCAGCTTTTTCCCGGCAGGTGAAGCCGAATGCAGCGACCCCCGCCTGGCGATTCTCGACCTGCACCCGACCGGTCCTCAGTGGGGCGAAGGTGACTCGCCGGCGACCGGCGCTGTCCATGTACTGGAGCAGGCAATCGCCGCTCGCGAAGCGGATCTGCGCGATTGGTTGATTAACGCCGGAATGAGCCACGAACGTCGCATCCTGCGACTGCCCATTGGTGGGTTGACGTGGCATTATCCCGAGCCTGACATTCTGCAACTGGAATTCGTCCTCCCGGCCGGATGCTTTGCCACCGTATTGGTGCGCGAGCTTGTTGATCTGGTGCCGGTGGGGCAGACGGACAGCCCATGCGTATTCTGATTTCTAACGACGATGGGGTAACCGCACCCGGTCTCGCCGCGCTTTATGCTGCGCTGGCGGATTACACCGAGTGCGTGGTTATCGCCCCGGACCAGGACAAAAGCGGCGCCAGCAGTTCGCTGACGCTCGACCGTCCGTTGCACCCGCAAACTTTGGCCAACGGCTTTATCAGCCTGAACGGCACACCCACCGATTGCGTGCACCTGGGCCTTAACGGCTTGCTGGAGTGCCAACCGGACATGGTGGTTTCCGGCATCAACCTGGGCGCCAACCTGGGGGACGACGTGTTGTATTCCGGCACTGTCGCGGCAGCACTTGAGGGTCGTTTCCTCGAGCGTCCTTCGTTCGCCTTTTCGTTGGTCTCACGGCAAGTGGAGAACCTTCCCACAGCCGCTTACTTTGCGCGCAAACTGGTCGAGGCCCACGCCGACCTCGACTTGCCACCGCGCACGGTATTGAACGTGAACATTCCCAATCTGCCGCTGGATCACATCCGCGGTATTCAGCTGACCCGCCTCGGGCACCGCGCACGTGCGGCGGCGCCGATGAAAGTGGTCGACCCGCGTGGCAAATCCGGATACTGGATTGCCGCCGCCGGGGATGCCGAAGACGGCGGCCCGGGCACCGATTTCCATGCGGTGATGCAGGGCTATGTGTCGATTACCCCGCTGCAACTGGATCGCACCTTCAATGATGCCTTCAGAAGTCTCGATGGCTGGTTGGAGGGGTTGCGCTAATGGCTCGTGAACAAGACGATATTCTGCGCCGCGGCATCGGGATGACTTCGCAACGAACCCGCGAGCGCCTGATTCAACGCCTGTATGAGGAAGGGGTTTCCAACGCCAAGGTGCTGGAAGTCATCCGCCGTACACCGCGCCACCTGTTCGTCGACGAAGCGCTGGCTCATCGCGCCTACGAAGACACGGCGCTGCCGATTGGACACAACCAGACCATCTCCCAGCCTTATATGGTGGCGCGCATGAGCGAGTTGCTGCTGGAAGCAGGTCCCTTGGACAAGGTGATGGAAATCGGCACCGGCTCGGGCTACCAGACGGCGGTACTGTCGCAACTGGTTGAACGGGTGTTCTCCGTGGAGCGCATCAAGGTTTTGCAGGACCGGGCCAAGGAACGCCTGGTGGAGCTGAACCTGCGCAATGTGGTTTTCCGTTGGGGCGATGGCTGGGAAGGGTGGCCGGCACTGGCGCCATACAACGGCATTATCGTGACGGCAGTGGCCACTGATGTCCCTCAGGCGCTGCTCGATCAGTTGGCGCCAGGCGGACGATTGGTGATTCCTGTCGGCTCCGGTGAGGTGCAGCAACTGATGCTGATCATCCGCGAAGAACACGGTTTTTCACGTCGTGTTCTGGGGTCGGTGCGCTTCGTGCCGCTACTCAATGGGCCGCTGGCCTGAGCATTTGTTCAGGCGCGCTGAATTCTCTTCGATTGCCCGGGTCTTACAGCGGCATCGATGAGTTAAACGGGATTCATCGGCGGGCAGCAAACGTGTGCGCGAAGCGATTTCGCTTCATTAAAGGTAAAGCCTGTTTGGCCCGTTATACTTGCGACATTTCGTGCCGGAACACGGCAATCCACATTTTCAGCCACCACAAAGGGAGCGGCGGGTGAGTCTCACAGTCATTGCGCAGCGTATGGGTACAAAGAGCTTTCAGCGCCTGGTGACTGGCCTCGTTTTGAGCACCTTGCTGGTTGGTTGCTCCAGTTCCAAAACGAGCGATGTGCGTGTCGTCGATCGCAATAAAGGCGTCGCCCAGCGTCCGGCGGTGACCACGGGTCAGTACGTCGTTCGACCAAAAGATACGTTGTTCTCGATCGCTTTTCGCTACGGCTGGGACTACAAAGCCCTCGCCGCACGGAACAATATTCCTACGCCGTACACGATCCATCCGGGTCAGACAATTCGCTTCGATGGTCGCTCCGGTTCAACCCCGGCACCGATGGCCAGCGCTACCGATTCAGCGCCTTCGTCATCGCTGAAAACCACGGTAATCCGACGCCAACCGAATGGCGCAACTACCAGCACAGCAGTGGTTGCACCGTCCGTCGCCAACAAGCCGACCCCTGCTCCGATGCCTCCAGCCGGTCCGGCCCCGACCGGCTGGGGATGGCCATCTAATGGCATTCTGATAGGAAAGTTCTCCTCAAACGGTAGTTTGAATAAAGGAATTGATATCGCCGGGGATTTGGGACAGCCTGTTTTAGCTGCGTCTGATGGGACGGTGGTATACGCCGGGAGTGGCTTAAGGGGCTACGGCGAATTAGTCATCATCAAACACAGCGACACCTACGTCAGTGCCTACGGACATAACCGCAGGCTGTTGGTTCGGGAGGGGCAGCAGGTCAAGGTCGGACAGACAATTGCCGAAATGGGGTCAACGGGTACAGACCGGGTGAAGCTGCATTTTGAGATTCGCCGACAAGGTAAACCTGTAGATCCGCTGCAGTTCCTGCCACGTCGTTGATTTGTTACCAGCCTGTTCCGTCACGTAGAGGGAACAGGCTCCAGCGTTGCCAGGGATAAAGGCGCCGCTTGAGCTTGAGGTCGAACTCACCAAAGGACTATAACAATGGCTCTCAGTAAAGAAGTGCCGGAGTTTGACATCGACGATGAGGTTCTCCTTATGGAGACCGGCATCGGTATGGATTCGATGTCGAATGATGAAGGGGCTGCTCCACCTTCCGTTCGTGCCAAATCCAAACACTCCGCTACGTTGAAGCAACACAAGTATATCGATTACACGCGGGCACTCGATGCCACGCAGTTGTACCTCAATGAAATCGGCTTTTCCCCATTGCTCTCCCCGGAAGAAGAAGTTCATTTTGCGCGCTTGTCGCAAAGTGGCGATCCGGCCGGGCGCAAGCGCATGATTGAAAGCAACCTGCGGCTGGTGGTGAAAATCGCCCGACGTTATGTCAATCGTGGCCTGTCGCTGCTGGACCTGATCGAAGAGGGTAACCTCGGGCTGATCCGGGCAGTGGAGAAATTCGACCCTGAACGCGGCTTCCGCTTTTCGACTTACGCTACCTGGTGGATTCGTCAGACCATCGAGCGCGCAATCATGAATCAGACCCGGACCATCCGGTTGCCGATCCATGTGGTCAAAGAGCTCAACGTGTACCTGCGGGCTGCACGAGAGCTGACTCAAAAGCTCGATCACGAACCCTCACCTGAAGAAATCGCCAACCTGCTGGAAAAACCAGTGGCAGAGGTCAAGCGCATGCTCGGCTTGAACGAGCGGGTTTCTTCGGTCGACGTCTCGCTGGGTCCGGATTCGGATAAAACCCTGCTGGACACCCTTACGGATGACCGACCAACCGATCCATGTGAGCTGTTGCAGGATGACGACCTGTCCCAGAGCATCGATCAATGGCTTTCGGAGCTGACCGACAAGCAACGCGAAGTGGTGGTACGCCGCTTCGGCTTGCGCGGCCACGAGAGCAGCACGCTTGAAGATGTGGGCCTGGAAATTGGCCTGACCCGGGAGCGGGTCAGACAGATTCAGGTGGAAGGCCTGAAACGTCTTCGGGAGATTCTCGAGAAGAACGGCCTGTCGAGCGAGTCGCTGTTTCAGTAAGCGACGAGCTTGAGTGGCATTAGAAAACCCCGACTGGTTCGGGGTTTTTTATTATCTGGGAAATGAATGTCGATTGGCTCAGGTTTGTAGTCTCGCGCTGTAAGTCTTTGCTTACTCTTTCGTAAGTGTTCGTTATTTTTACAGTGTGGCAGTCCTCTTTCTTCTCCCTTTGCTAACTGTATATTTTTGATTTATATGATTATTTTTTAATATTTAAAGCGTGTGACAGGCAGTTTCGGCGATTTTGGGCGATTGCTCTCGGTGGGGAATTCTCTAGTATCTGAACTGTGTCAACGGACAGACACGCCCTTCAAGGATGAGGGGAAAGGACATCGCAGGGAGTGATTCATCAGGACGATGAAAAGGAACACAGGGAATAGGGAAAAAATGTGGGCGGGTCAAACCGCCCCTTTTTTTTGCCTGCAGAAAAGCAAAAAGGCCCGCTAAGGGCCTTTTCGAGAACGCGGGGATAATCAGCGTTCGAGGTGTTCGAGCTTGCCTTTGACGCCATCCCAAGTAGCAGAATCGGGCAATGGATCTTTGCGCTCAGTGATGTTTGGCCAGATTTCGGCCAGCTCAACGTTCAACTGAATGAAGTTTTCCATACCAGCCGGTACTTCATCTTCAGAGAAGATGGCCACGGCAGGGCATTCTGGTTCGCACAGTGCGCAGTCGATGCACTCATCCGGGTGAATCACCAGGAAATTCGGGCCTTCGTAAAAGCAGTCCACCGGACAGACTTCTACGCAGTCGGTGTACTTGCACTTGATGCAGTTGTCGGTGACGACGAAGGTCATTCTAATTTTCTCCTCAGGCGGCGGCAGCGGAGCCCCTTCACGTTGGGGTCGCCAGGTTTGGGAGCGATAGTCTGCAGGCCAGGCTATTAGCCCGCAGCATCCCAAACCGCGCGAGATTCTAACAGCTTGCAGGCAAGTGCGTTAGATCCGTGTCTTTAGTGTATAGAGCATTTCTAATGCACGACGCGGTGTCATGTCGTCCAGGTCCAGTTTGGCCAGTTCATCCAGCACCGGATGCGGCAGGCTGGCGAACATGTCGCTCTGCTGCGGCGCGGCCGGTTTGCCTTTAGCCGGTTTAGGCACTTCATGGGGCAGGGCGGTCGCTTCCAGTCGACCCAGGTGTTCGCGAGCACGCACGATCACTTCGCTCGGCACGCCGGCCAACTGTGCAACCGCCAAGCCGTAGCTCTGGCTGGCAGGTCCGGGCAGCACGTGGTGCAGGAACACGATGCGCTCGTTGTGCTCGGTGGCATTGAGGTGAACGTTGGCCACCAGCGGTTGCGCTTCCGGTAGCACCGTCAGCTCAAAATAGTGGGTGGCAAACAGCGTATACGCCCGCAGATGGGCCAGGCGTTCGGCGGCGGCCCAGGCCAGGGACAGGCCATCGAAGGTGCTGGTGCCGCGACCGACTTCGTCCATCAGCACCAGGCTGCGTTCGGTGGCGTTGTGCAGAATGTTCGCGGTTTCGCTCATTTCGACCATGAAGGTCGAGCGCCCGCCCGCCAAGTCATCGCTGGAACCGATCCGGGTGAAGATCCGGTCAACCAGCGACAATTCGCAACTGGCCGCCGGCACGAAACTGCCGATGTGCGCCAACAGTACGATCAATGCGGTCTGACGCATGTAGGTGGATTTACCGCCCATGTTCGGACCGGTGATCACCAGCATGCGCGTGTTGTCGTCGAGGCTCAGGTCGTTGGCCACAAACGGCGTGGTCAGCACTTGCTCGACCACCGGGTGGCGACCCTGGGTGATGCGCATGCATGGCTCGTCGACGAAGCGCGGGCAGTTCAGGTCGAGGTTCAGGGCGCGCTCGGCAAGGTTGCTCAGCACGTCCAGTTCAGCCAGGGCCGCGGCGGTATCTTGCAGCGGCGGCAATTGGGCGATCAGGTCTTCGAGCAACGCTTCGTACAGCATCTTCTCGCGGGCAAGGGCACGGCTCTTGGCCGACAGCGCCTTGTCCTCGAACGCTTTCAGTTCCGGCGTGATGAAACGCTCGGCACCTTTAAGCGTCTGGCGACGGATGTAGTCGGCCGGTGCCGACTCTGCCTGCTTGCTCGGCAACTCGATGAAGTAGCCGTGAATGCGGTTGTAACCGACCTTCAGGTGCGACAGACCGGTGCGCGCCTTCTCCCGTGCTTCCAGATCGATCAGGAACTGCCCGGCGTTTTCGCTCAGCGATTGAAGGTCGTCGAGTTCGCTGTCGTAGCCTGTCTTCAACACGCCGCCGTCACGGATCACCGCTGGCGGGTTGTCGATGATGGCTTTCTCCAGCAGCGCCGCGAGTTCCGGGTAGGTGCTGGTGGTCTTCGCCAGTTGAATGATGTGCGGCGCTTCAAGCTCAGTCATCGCCACTTGCAACTCAGGCAGTGCACCGAGGGCATCGCGCAGACGAGCGAGGTCGCGAGGACGGGCATTACGCAAACCGATTCGCGCCAGGATCCGCTCGATGTCACCGATTTCCTTGAGCTGCGGTTGCAGCTTTTCGAAACGGTAGCCGTCGAGCAGGCACGTGATCGAGGTCTGGCGTGCCAGCAAAACCTTCAGATCGCGCAACGGCCGGTTCAACCAGCGGGTCAGCAGACGACTACCCATCGCCGTCTGGCAACGATCGACCACCGATTGCAGCGTGTTGTCACGCCCACCGGCCAGGTTGGTGTCCAGTTCCAGGTTGCGACGGCTCGCGCCATCCAGCACCACGGTGTCGTCCAGGCGTTCATGCCGCAGGCTGCGCAAGTGCGGCAGGGCGGTGCGCTGGGTTTCCTTGGCGTAGCTGAGCAGGCAACCGGCGGCACCGATGGCCAGGGTCAGGTTCTCGCAGCCGAAACCTTTGAGGTCCTGTGTGGAGAACTGCTGGCAAAGGCTTTTCAGTGCCGAGTCGCGTTCGAAATCCCACGGCGCACGGCGACGAACCCCACGGCGTTTCTCTGCCGGCAAGTCCTTCGGCCAGTCATCCGGAATCATCAGCTCCACCGGATTGACCCGCTCCAGTTCCGCCAGCAGGTTCTCCCAGCCTTTGATTTCCAGCACGGTGAAGTTGCCGCTGGTGATGTCCAGCACGGCCAGACCAAACAGACGTTCGTCACCCAGCACCGCCGCGATCAGATTGTCCCGACGCTCATCCAGCAGCGCTTCATCGCTGACCGTACCCGGCGTGATGATCCGCACCACCTGACGATCTACCGGCCCTTTGCTGGTAGCCGGATCGCCGACCTGCTCACAAATCACCACCGACTCGCCGAGCTTGACCAGTTTCGCCAGGTAACCTTCCGCTGCGTGGTAAGGAATCCCACACATCGGAATCGCCTGACCAGCCGACTGCCCGCGGGCGGTCAGGGTGATGTCCAGCAACTTGGCGGCCTTCTTCGCGTCTTCATAGAAGATCTCGTAGAAGTCGCCCATGCGATAGAACATCAGCTGGTCGGGGTGCTGGTTCTTCAGGCGCCAGTATTGCTGCATCATTGGCGTGTGCGAGGACAGATCGGACAGTGCTTTATTCATCGGGTATCAGGCAAATTCGTTGAAAGGTGTAGGGCAAAGGAGGGGCATCGGCCCGGCTTTTCCGCGATGGGCGCAAGGTTAACATGAGCGCTCTGCCCGACGCAGGCATGAAAGCCTCGCGGCATCTGTTCTGCTGTTTATGCACGAATTATGCAAATCAGCATTTGCCTCCCGAAAAAAGATCAAGCACTATGCCAGTTATGCAAAAACGCAATGTTTCTTCCGTCTTAAGAGCGCTGCTCGATCAGCACGGGATCTCCCCCACGGAGCTTCACCGTCGCACCGGCGTGCCTCAATCCACTCTCTCGCGGATCCTCAGCGGGAAGATCGTCGATCCTTCGGATAAACACATCTCGAAGATCGCCGAGTACTTCGCCGTGAGCACCGATCAGTTGCGGGGGCGCGCGGATGTCGCTGCCATCGCCAATACCGGGCGCGATCAATTGCATTCCGAACTCAAGGACATAAGTCTGTGGGACGACGATACACCCGTCGATGATGACGAGGTGTCGGTTCCCTTTCTTCGCGAGGTTGAATTGGCTGCTGGATCAGGAAGATTCGTCATCGAAGAGAGCGAGCGCTCTAGCCTGCGCTTCGGCAAGCGCAGTTTGCGCCATAACGGTGTGCAGTTCGATCAGGCCAAATGCGTGACGGTGCGCGGCAACAGTATGTTGCCGGTGCTGCGCGATGGCGCCACCGTTGGCGTGAATGCGGGCAAGTGCGGGATTGGCGACATCGTTGATGGCGACCTGTATGCGATCAACCACAATGGCCAATTGCGGGTGAAACAGCTTTATCGCTTGCCTACAGGTATTCGCCTGCGCAGCTTCAATCGTGATGAGCACCCGGACGAGGACTACACCTTCCAGGAAGTCCAGGAAGAGCAAATCGTCATCCTGGGTCACGTCTTCTGGTGGGGCATGTACGCCCGTTAACCTCACCGCTCTGCATTAAAACCCGCCTCCGAGCGGGTTTTTTTTCGCCTGCCACAAACCGTCAGCGCCTTTGTCTGCGGGGCTTTCATGCGCCAGTGCATTCATAGCGCATAAATAAATGCATTTGTGCATTGACTGCATATGCATCCATGCATATTCTTTGTCTCAAGCCGCTCAACAAAGCGGTTCGAAACGAAGCTCTTTAGTTCCACCACAAAGGCAGCGATGAACCGGCCTCAACGGTTCAGAGGGTTGGCAACTGACCCGGGTGTGCAGCGTAAAGCACCAGAAGCAGTTATCCGGCGGGCAGGGACCGCGGTCGGAAAAACAATCTGAATGGACTCGTACCGCGCCAGTAGCGCCGAAAAGTCAGCAGGATCGCATTACTGAAAAGCCCGGAACGCTCCGGGCTTTTTGGAATGCCTACCTTCAACACCCCAAGAGACACCGTTTGAAAGAACCACACATCACTCATCAATCACCCCGGGAGGCGTGACATGACAAACGAGCAACAAGCGTTGCTGGACATGCCGATCTGGCTGGTCATCGTGCTCGCCCTGGTGGGCGGGGTGTCCGGCGAAATGTGGCGTGCCGACAAGGACGGTGCCCGCGGCTGGTCACTGCTGCGACGTCTGGCCTTGCGTTCCGGGGCCTGCGTGATCTGCGGGGTCTCGGCCATCATGCTGCTGTACGCCGCCGGCGTGTCGATCTGGGCCGCTTGCGCGTTTGGCTGCCTGACGGCGATGGCCGGGGCGGACGTCGCGATCGGTCTTTACGAACGCTGGGCGGCGAAGCGGATTGGCGTTTGCGAAGTGCCACCGCGCGACACAAGCCAGGATCACTGAAACCCAAGACCAATGGATTGGCGAACAGCGATGCCGACCGGCATCCGACCTGCAAGGACGCGGGTTTCCAATGGCCAGTACCTTTAAATCAAACCCGCCCTCAGCGGGTTTTTTAATGCCCGGTGAAAATCCATGAAGATCACTCCACTGGTTTCGCAACTGCGTGATCACTGCCCAACCCTCGCCAATCGCGTGGCCGCCGGCATCGACCTCACCACACTGCAAGCCAACAACCCACTGCAAACCCCTTGCGCCTACGTCGTACCGATCGCCGATGTTGCGAGCAAAAGCGTGGCACAAAACCTGAACCTGCAACCGATCCGCGACCGCTTCGAAGTGACCCTGGTGCTCGACACCACGGACGCTACAAAAGCGCTGGATCTGATGCACGACCTGCGGGCCGAACTGTGGCGCGCGCTGGTGGGTTTCAAGCCCGGCAGCGACTACGACGCCATCGCCTACGACGGCGGCGAACTGGTTTCCATCGACAGCAACCGTGCGCTGTATCGCCTGCGCTTTTTTACCGAGTTCCAGCTCGGCCGCAATCTGCCTGGTCAGCCTGCGGAAAGCTGGCACGAACGTGAACTGGACGGCTTGTCGTCCTTTACCGGGGTCACCGTACGGGTCGATGCAATCGATCCGGCGGACCCCAATCTGAAACGCCCGGGGCCCGACGGGCGCCTGGAACTGACTTTCTCTGGAGACGTAACCCCATGAGCAAACGCATCACCGTGCTGCCGGCCCCTGGCCGTGCCGTGCCCGACCCGGAAGCGGGCGATCTGTTGCCCCTCGAGGGCCGTGAAGTGCCGGACAACGCCTGGTGGCGTCGACGTCTGGCCGATGGCGATATCACTACCAAAGCCGTGAAAGCGGCAAAACCACAGGGAGCCCAATAATGGCGATCGGATTCAGCAACATCCCCGCGGACATTCGTGTTCCGCTGTTCTATGCCGAGATGGATAACTCGGCGGCCAATAGCGCATCGTCGGCCATGCGCCGTCTGATCGTCGCCCAGGTCAACGACAACATTGCGCCGTCCGACGTCGGCAAACTGGTGCTGGTGTCCAGCGTGGCACTGGCCAAAAGCATCGGCGGCCAAGGCTCCATGCTGGCCTCTATGTATGAGACGTTTCGCAAGACCGATCCGGTCGGCGAGATCTGGTGCCTGCCGCTGCACAACACTGTAGGCAGCATTGCCAACGGTGTGCTGACCCTGACTGGCGCGGCCACCCAAAGCGGTGTGCTCAACCTTTATGTGGGCGGTGTTCGCGTTCAAGCTGCCATCGTCAACGGCGCGACGGCGACTCAAGCGGCAGCGACGCTGGCGCTGAAAATCAACGCCGCTGCCGATCTGCCGGTCACCGCCGCTGCGGCTGAAGGCGTCGTGACCCTGATTGCCAAATGGACCGGCGACAGTGGCAACGACATCAGTCTGCAATTCAATCGCCTGGGCAAGAGCAATGGCGAAGAAACGCCGACCGGCTTGACCACGGTAATCACCTCCATGACCGGAGGCGCCGGTGTCCCGGATCAGGTTGGCGCCGTGGCAGCGCTGGGCGATGAGCCGTTCGAGTTCATCTGCATGCCGTGGTCGGACCTGTCGACCCTCAACACCTGGCAAGCCGTCATGGATGACAGCACCGGTCGTTGGTCCTGGGCCAAGCAATTGTTCGGTCACGTCTACAGCGCCAAGCGCGGCACCATCGGAACACTGGTTGCCGCTGGCCAGGCGCGTAACGATCAGCACATGACCATTCAGGCGCTGGAACCGGGCGTACCGCAACCGTTCTGGGTTCAGGCCGCTGCACTGGCTGCACGCACGTCGGTGTTCATCTCCGCCGATGCCAGTCGTCCGACTCAAAGCGGTAGTCTGCCAGGTCTCGATCCGGCTTCGGCGAGCGAACGTTTTACCCTGACCGAGCGTCAGTCGCTGCTGAACTACGGCATCGCCACCGCCTACTACGAAGGCGGCTACGTGCGCATTCAGCGTTCGATCACCACCTACCAGAAAAACGCCTACGGCCAGGCCGACAATTCCTACCTGGACAGCGAAACCATGCACCAGTCGGCGTTCATCGTGCGTCGCCTGCAAAGCGTGATCACCAGCAAGTACGGTCGCCACAAACTGGCGTCCGACGGCACCCGTTTCGGCGCCGGCCAGCCGATCGTGACCCCGAGCACTATTCGCGGTGAGCTGATCGCCCAGTACGCCAAGCTCGAACTGGAAGGCCACGTCGAAAACGCCGAGCTGTTCGCCCAGCACCTGATCGTCGAGCGCGATGTGCAGGACCCGAGCCGGGTCAACGTGTTGTTCCCGCCGGACTACATCAACGGCCTGCGCGTGTTCGCGCTGCTCAACCAATTCCGTCTGCAGTACGACGACGCAGCGTGATCGTCGCCGCTCTCTGACTGTAATGACTGTGTGAATTCAGCCCACCGCGCGTGGGCTTTTTATTTGAAGGGGGAAACACCATGGGTCAACTGATTGCGGGCACCTGCTACGTCAAAGTGGACGGCGCTCAACTGACTATCAACGGCGGCTGCGAAGCGCCACTGATGGCGGTGAAACGGGAAACCGTCGTACCCGGCTTCTACAAGGAAACCGACATCGCGCCGTCGTTCAAAGTCACGGCGCTGCACACTGCGGACTTCCCGCTCAAGCAACTGGTGGCCGGTTCCGACATGACCGTCACCTGCGAATTCAGCAACGGAAAAGTCTACGTGCTGGCCGGCGCCTACCTGGTTGAAGAGCCGGCCTCCAAGGGCGATGACGCCACCATCGAACTGAAATTCGAAGGCATCAAGGGGACTTGGCAATGAGTGGCGCCGTGAAGCTTCAGGTTGCGATCGAAGCTCACGGCGAGCCCTTGACCGAACTCAACCTGCGCCGTCCAACGGTGCAGGAAGTTCGAGCGATCAAGGCGCTGCCGTACAAGATCGACAAGAGCGAAGAGGTCAGTCTCGACATGGACGTCGCGGCCAAATACATCGCGATCTGCGCCGGCATCCCGCCGTCATCGGTCAACCAGTTGGACCTGGCTGACCTCAATGCGCTGAGCTGGGCCGTCGCGAGTTTTTTCATGAGTGCGGCGTCGGCGCCATCACCGACCTGATCGCAGTCGCCTATGACCTGGCCTGGTTCTGGAAGGTTGACCCCGAACAGATGATGGCCAGGCCACTGGATGTGCTTCGCGAATCGCTGGAGCACGCGCAACGGATCAATGCGATGCAGCAGGTGCAGTGATGGCGGATAAAGATGAGAAAGAAACGAAGTCGGTGCTCCTGACGGGCATCGATGAACTGTCACCCAAGCTCAAAAGCCTTCGTACAAAGGTTGAGGGCTTCAGACAAAATCTCGAACAGGCCGGCCTCGGCAAGCTCGATATCAGCGGTCTGTTCAAGGGCGGTAGTGTGATCACGCCGTTCGTGGAGGCCATCAAGGCGTCTGACGCGTTCAAGGGCAAATTGACTGAGGTCGGCGAGTCAGCCGAAGGCATTGATTTGCCGAAAGCGCCGGCAAGCGCGACGCAATCCATGAATGTGTTCAGTCGGTCGATGGAGCAGGTATCGGTCGCCGCCAACAGCGCTTTGCAGCCTGCTGTCGTTACTGTTACGGCAGGTCTGCAACCGTTGTTGAGCGGATTCGGCAGCCTGCTTGCAGATAGCCCGAAGCTGGTCGAGGGACTGGCGGCGAGCGCCATCGCGTTTTCGGCGATGCAAACCGCTGTGACTGGCGCGGCCCAGGTGTTCGATCTGATGAACATGGTGCTCAAGACCAATCCGGTCATGCTGATTGCCACGGGCATCGCTTTGGCAGCCGGTTTGATCATCGCCAACTGGAAGCCGATTTCGACGTTCTTCGCTGGCCTCTGGCAGAAGATTTCGCCGGTGGTGATACCCATGGTCGAGTTCTTCAAGACGATGTTCGCCTTCACGCCAATTGGGCAAATCATCAGCCATTGGAGGCCGATTACTACAGTCTTCGCGGCGATCTGGGAGGTCATCAAGGCCACGGTGTCGATTCTGTTCGTGGCATTGGAAAGGGCTTTCAGATGGAGCCCGATCGGGTTGGTGATTGCTAACTGGACACCCATCAGTGAGGTGCTTGTCGCGGTCTTTGGACGGATAAAGGAAGTCGTGGCTTCAGGGTTCGCCTTCGTTGAGGCGTGGTTCGCCTGGACACCGCAGGGCATGATCCTGAATAACTGGGGGCCAATTGCCGGGATGTTTGCAGCCATCTGGGACTTGCTGGTGGCGCTGGTCGTGCCTGTGAAAGAGGTGCTACGCGGCGTGTTCGACTACTTGCCGCTGGAGGCGATTGCCGAAATCTGGGGCAAGGTTCCTGAGTTCTTTGCCGGAGTTGTGGAAAACATTCGCAATGTGATGCTGATTTTGTCTGCCATTTTCAGCAGCCAGTTCGGTTGGTCGCCTCTGGACGAATTTACCCGGCAATGGGACCCGCTGACGAAAGGGATCAGCGAGTGGGTAGACAAGATTCAAGCCATCATGGCACCGGTCAAGGAAATGCTTGGCGGCAGCTTCGGTGGTTTTATCACCAAGGTCACCGGCAAGATCGAAGGCCTGACCGAAGCGCAAAACAAAACCAACGCTGAAGGCAAGGGCGAGCTGGCACCCGCGTTTTTTGGCGCCGATTCCAAGACGCCGCCCGGGGGCCTGTCGGTGCCCGGCAATCAGGCGCAGCACGCTTCGATACAACCCGGGTCCCTGACTCAGAACTCCAGCGCCCTGATCCAGCAAACCGCGACCAACAACCGCACGCAACTCGAAGGTGGCCTGACCGTACGCTTCGAAAATGCGCCGGCCGGCCTGCGCACCGATCAACCACAAACCAATCAACCGGCGCTGGCGCTCACTTCGCGCATCGGCTACCGCTCACTTTCCCTTGGAGGTTCCAATGAGCTGGCGTGACCGTTTGATGCCGGCGTCCTTTCGAGGTGTCGGATTCTGGGTTGACCAGGCGAAATCCCCGGTCGGCCAAAAAGGCCAGCTGCACGAGTATCCGCAGCGAGACCTGCCGTACTTCGAAGGCCTTGGCCAACAGGCGAAGGTCCACGATCTGACGGCGTTCATCGTCGGCCCCGATTGCCTGGAACAGCGTGACAAGTTGCTCAAGGCGCTGGAGCAGGGCAGTGGCGAACTGGTCCATCCGTGGCTTGGACGTCTTCAGGTCAAGGTCGGCGAATGCGACATGACTCATACCCGCCAGGACGGTGGGTTGGTGACGTTTGCCTTGAAGTTCTACCCGGATGTGCCGGTGCCGTTTCCGATCGCGGCGGTCAGTACGCAGAAACTGTTGCTGGCGTCCGCGGACACTTTCCTGGGCTCGGCGGTGGCGCGCTTCGAAGATGCCATGAGCCTGATACAGGCGGCGCGGATCGGCATTGCCGACCTGCGCAACAGCATCAAGGACATTTACGGGGTGATCCAGCAACAGCTGCAACCGTTGATCGACCAATACCGCCAGATCAGTGACCTGGTCAAAGCCGTGAAGGAATTGCCCAAGGAAGTGGCGGCGGAGTTCAAGGCTTTGCTCGGCGACATCAAGGAGCTCAAGGACTTTGCTCGTGAGGGATATCGTGGCGTGATTGCCAACGTCTCCCAGCAGGTCGAAGCAATCCGCAAAGCCGATGCGCCAAAACTGACCACCGGCAAAGACACCATGGCAGCGGCTCAGGCACTGACCAATCTGGTGCAGGATGCCCTGGTGGTGCAGGCCGCCAAATGGGTGGCCCTGTTGCCGATTGCAACGTTGCCGGTGAAGGTTTCTCCGCCACCGCTGGATCTGCAGGTGGAGCAGCCGGTCACCCGCCCGGAAGTGCCGGTGATTGATGATGTGCTAAGGACGCTCAAGGAAATTGAAGAGGCGATCAAACTGGTCGAGGACAAGGCCAATCCTGCGCACTATCAGGCCGCCGCTGATCTGCGTCAGAAGTTGAAAGCGCATCTCAAGGCCGTTGCATCGTCTGGCATCAGGCTGGTGAGCAAGTCATTTCAGGACAGTCTGCCGGCGCTGGTTGCGATCTACAGACAGGTGGCTGACGCCACTCGGGTCCTGGAAGTGACTCAGCGCAACGGTGTTGTCCACCCGGGTTTTCTCCCGCCGCGCGAACTCAAAATCTCCGGGGAGTAGCCATGAACGAGCAGAATAACAGTGTCACCCTGACCGTCGACAATCTGGAATACGGCGGATGGAAAAGCGTAGAAATCACGGCGGACCTGGAGCGTCAGTTTCGCACCTTCAAACTCGACATCACCTGGCAATGGCCGGGGCAGACCGAGGTGCGCCGGATTCAACCCGGCGCACCCTGCGAAGTGCACATCGGCAGTGATCTGGTGCTGACCGGTTATGTGTTCAAGGCACCGATCAGCTATGACGGGCAACGCATCAGCCTGAGCATCGAAGGCAGCTCAAAAACCCAGGACCTGGTGGATTGTGCTGCGACCAACAAACCCAACCAGTGGCACCAGCAATCGCTGCTGCGAATCGTGCAAGACCTGGTCTCGTCATACGGCGGTTATGTCGTCAGTGAAATCCCGGAAACGGCTCGGCGAGACAGCCACACCATTGTGCCCGGCGAGACGGTTTTCCAGTCCGTCGACCGGTTGCTGTCGTTGTTCCGAGTGTTTTCCACCGACGATGCGCAAGGCCGGGTCGTGCTCGCGCGGCCGGGCAGCGGTGGGCGTGCCAGTGAAGCGCTGGAGTTGGGCAAGAACATTCTCTCGGCCAATGCGCCGACGGACTACAGCCAGGTGTTCTCCGAATACCGGGTGATTGGTCAGCAGAAGGGCAACGACCAGAAAAGCGGGGCGGCGGTCAGCGAGGTCGAGGCGGTTTCCACCGACCTGGGCTTCAAGCGACGGCGGACCACCGTGATCAATGAAGGCATGCAGATCACGCCCGAACTGGCCCTGCAAAGGGCTAACTGGGAAAGCGCCACCCGCATCGGCAAAGCCCTGACCACGACCTATCAAGTGCAGGGTTGGCGGCAAGCGAATGGCGATTTGTGGCGACATAACACGCTGGTACGGGTCAAGGACCCGGTGCTGGAAGTGGATGGCGACATGCTGATTTCCAAGGTCACTTACTCGCTTTCGCAGCAGGGCTCGATCACAACCCTGCAAGTCGCGCCACCTCATACGTTCGACGCCAACCCCACGCCACCGAAGAAAACCTGAACTCGGCGCCGGATCTCCCGTGCGCCCTCATTCTGTGAATGATCGCGATCCAATGTGGGAGCGAGCCTGCTCGCGATTGCGCACTGATATTCACCGTTGATATCGACTGACAGACCGCTATCGAGAGCAGGCTCGCACCCACCTTTGATCGCGTTCGGGCCGATTATCCGAAGGAAACCCAATGAGTCTACTGACACGCCTCCTGGCGCGCGGCACTGTCGTGCTCGCCAACTCGGCCACCCAGCTTCAATCGCTGCAAATGCGCCTCACCGCCGGCGAAGTGAACGACGACATGGAGCACTTCGAACCCTACGGTTTCACCAGCAATCCGCTGGCCGGCGCCGAAGGTATCGCCACGTTTCTGGGCGGTGACCGCTCCCACGCCATCGTGCTGGTGGTCGCCGACCGTCGCTATCGCCTCAAGGCCCTGGCCCAGGGCGAAGTGGCGATCTACACCGACGAGGGCGACAAGATCCACTTCAAGCGCGGGCGGGTCATCGACATCGAAACCGCGACCCTGAACATCCGCGCCAGTACCGCCGTAAATATCGATACGCCGGTGATCAATCAGACGGGCAAGGTCGTCTCCACCGGCGATCAGATTGCCGGCGGTATCAGCCAGATCAAACACGTGCACGTCGGCGTGCAGGCGGGCAACGGCCAGACCGGTGTACCGGCAGGGGGGCAGTGATGTTCATCAGCCAGAACCTCCACGCCGCGCTGACCCGTTCAGTGCTGATCAGTCTGTTCACCTGGCGCCGCGCCGCCGATGACGATGCCCTCGATGACGAGGAGCGGTTCGGCTGGTGGGGCGACACCTTTCCTACAGTGGCGGACGACCGGATCGGCTCGCGGCTGTGGCTGCTGCGTCGGGTCAAGTTGACCCGCCAGACCCAGATGGACGCCGAGTTCTATGCCCGTGAAGCCTTGCAATGGCTGCTCGATGACGGCCATTGCAGCGCCATCGACATCATCAGCGAACGCCTCGACGCCCAGCGCCTGAACCTGCGCACGGTCCTGACCCTGGCCGACGGCGAGCGCCTGGACATCAACCCTGATAACAGTTGGCAGGTGATCTATGCCGTTTGAAACTCCTTCGCTGCCGATGCTGATCAAACGCGCCCAAAGCGACCTGGCCAGCGATTCGCTGCGCCAGTCCGATGCGCAAGTGCTGGCCCGAACCCTTGGCGGCGCGGCTTATGGTCTGTATGGCTACCTTGACTGGATCGCTGAGCAGATTCTGCCGGACAAGGCCGATGAGTCGACGCTGGAACGGATCGCCGCACTGCGGCTGAACCAGCCGCGTAAAGCCGCGCAACCGGCGACGGGTAGTGTCAGTTTTACCGCCAGCGCCGGTGCCGTGCTGGACGTCGACACGTTGCTGCAATCGAGCGACGGTCGCACATATAAAGTCACCGCTTCACGCACCACCAGCAATGGCCTCAACAGCACGACCATCGCAGCGCTTGATGCGGGCAGCCTGGGCAATGCCGACGCCGGCCAGACGCTGATTCCGGTGCAGCCGATTCTGGGCATTGTCGGCAGCAGCTTCACCGTTCAGGCGCCGGGATTGATCGGTGGTGTCGCGCAGGAAAGTCTGGAGTCCCTGCGGTCCAGGGTGATCAGTTCCTATCGCATCATCCCCCATGGTGGCTCGGCGCAAGATTACGAAACCTGGGCGCTGGAATTTCCCGGGGTGACCCGTGCCTGGTGTCGCGGCAGTTACCTGGGCCCTGGCACCGTTGGCCTGTTCATCATGCGCGATGACGATCCACAACCGTTGCCGACCCCCGCGCAACTGGCTGAAGTCCAGGCCTACATCGAACCGCTGCGCCCGGTTACCGCCGAGTTGCACGTGTTGCCACCGGTACAAAAGCCAGTCACCTATCAATTGAGTCTGACGCCCGATACCAGTGCTGTCCGCGCCGCGGTCGAGGCGCAACTGCGCGATCTGCACAACCGCGAAGCCGGGCTGGGCGACACGTTGCTGATCAGCCACATCCGTGAAGCGATCAGCAGCGCCACGGGTGAAAGCGATCACGTACTGGCCAGTCCCACGGCCAATGTACCGGCCGCGATCAACCAGTTACTGACCTTCGGAGGTTGCGTATGGCAGTGATCAGAACCGCCGCGCAATACCAGGCGCAGCTGCGCAGTTTGCTGCCGAGTGGCCCGGCCTGGGATCCCGAGCGAGTGCCGGAACTCGAAGAGGTCCTCAAGGGCGTCGCCCAGGAACTGGCTCGCCTCGACGCTCGCGCCGCCGACCTGCTTAACGAAATGGACCCGGCCGGCGTCAGCGAACTGGTGCCGGACTGGGAGCGGGTGATGAACCTGCCCGACCCGTGTCTTGGCGCCACGCCGCTGTTCGACGACCGTCGACTTGCCGTGCGCCGGCGACTGCTCGCGGTCGGCAGTCAGGCCGTCAGCTACTACATCGAAATCGCCCGCACCCAAGGCTACCCGAACGCCACCATCACCGAACATGAAGCCCCGCGGATGGGCCGCGCGCGATTCAGTGCGGCGCATTTCGGCACCTGGCAGGCGCAGTTCATGTGGACGCTCAACACCGGTGGGCGTTTGCTGCTGGGTCGACGTTTCGGTGCCAGTTACTGGGGCGAACGCTTCGGCATGAACCCGGGCTCTGCCCTGGAATGCCTGATCCACCGCAGTGCCCCGGCGCATACCAAGGTGCACATCAATTATGACTAAGGAGTAGTGGGATGGATTACCCGAGCAGTGTGCCCAGCGCCGGGTTGGTGAATGGGAAGTTTGTTGATGAAGACCCGTTGGCCGGGACGCCGGGGTCGTTGATTCCGGCGAGCTGGGGGAATGGGGTTACTGAAGAAATATTGGGTGTAATTGGTGCTGCAAATCTTACGGCCACGGAAGGCAACAACAAGCAGTTGTTGGAAGCGATCAAAAAATTGCTGAGTGACGCTTCGAAGCGCTCTGGAATCCTTTCCGGACTGCTGGTGAATGCGAGTTTCTCGATTACCGTTGCCTCACAGACTGGAACCTTCAAGGCTGATGAGTTGAGCGTTCAATCGGCACCGAGTGGTGTGGGCTATCGGTTGCAGAACTTCAGCAAGGTTATCAATCTCGCTACTACCGGTGTGGGAGGGATGGATGTAGGGCCGGCACCGGTTAATGGTTATGTTGCGCTTTACGCTATCTATAATTCCGTCACCGGTGAACAGAATATTCTTGCTGTAAACAGTACGTCTACGATTGCACCTGGTGTGTACGGCGGCGGCAAAATGCCGAATGGCTATGACGCCTCGGCGTTGATCAGCGTCTGGGCAACTGACGTATCAGGGAAGTTGAAAGTTGGTGCGCAGCGGGGGCGGAAAGTTTTCATACCGCTTTTTCAAGCCTTTAGGGGAACTGTTCTGCTGAATGCGTCACCCTTGTCAATTGCAGGGGTTGTTCCTCCGAATGCATTTGAGATCAATGGAGAAATGATATTGCTTAACAATACTGGCGTATTGTCGTTCTTCAATATGGTATTGAGCACTAATGGCGGATTAGGACAGCAGATCACTTCTATTAAGCTCGATTCAGGAGGGTCGCTAGGTAGCAACTACTCAATGCCTGTGATTGCACCTCAAACGATTACTATAACTTGCCAGAGTGATTCTACGGCTCCGGTTTTTGAAGTGTATGTCGGCAGTTATTCATTCAGCTGAGCAGGAGTGTGTTATGGATGTGATCAATGTTCAGTTCGACAGTGAAGAAAGAAAAGTTGTTGTTGCGGAGTTTTCTTCTGTGCAAGATACGAGCTTCTGGCCAAATCAGGGTGCCGTTTCAATAGATGATGAAAGGTATAAGGACTTCAAGGAAAAAACGAGAAGCAACATCAGCTCCGCCCCGTCCACTTCAACGCCCGCCCTCAAGCGGGCGTTTTCATTTCTGCGTTCTTAGTTTCGGCATTGTTATGACAATTCGAAACTCCATGGAGTAAATAATGGATTACCCAAATAGTGTTCCCAGCGCAGGGCTGGTGAATGGAAAGTTTGTCGACGAAAACCCCCTGGCCAGGACGCCGGGATCGTTGATTCCGGCGAGTTGGGGCAACTCGGTGACTGAAGAGATTTTGACAGTTATTAGAGCCGGAGCGTTAACACCATCGGAGGGTGATGACAGTCAGTTGAAGCAAGCTATCTCAAAATTGATATCCGATAAGGTGCCAGGATCTGCTTCCGAGTTGATCTCGGGTGTACTGAAGTTAGCGACTCAGGCTCAAGTCACTGCCGGTACTGATGACGCTACTGCGATAACGCCGAAGAAGCTGAAGTCGGGTTTTACACTGTATGTCAACTCGTACGGGAATATCGGGTATTTAGCGTTTCCGTCATGGTTGGGTGGTTTTGTGATCCAGTGGGGGGCGATTAACAGTCTTGCAATCGACGTGATAACCACATTGCCAGTGAGTTTCAATAGCCAGTTCATGTCAGTCGTTGTTTGTAATGGCTACACAGCGAGCTCTGGTTCGATTGGCTATGTGGCGGCGTCGCCTTATACCCAAGGGTCGTTTGTGTCCCGAGGCTCCAGTCCGTCGTTAGGCGGCAATTTTATTGCGTTGGGCAGGTAAACAATCATGAAGATTTATTGGAGCAGTTCAGCAAGAAGTTTCTTTGATTCACGAATCAATACGGTATTGCCACACGATGCCGTTGAAATCTCCAGCGAGCATCGCGACCAGTTGCTGGCAGGAGAGCAGCGAAACGGCCGGATCGTGGCAGACGTTGATGGCCGACCGATGCTTGAGGAGTCCCCTGATCGAGCATCTGAATTCGAAGCAGGCGTTGAACGGACATGGCGGGATGCACGACTCCTTGAGACAGATGCAATCGTCGCGCGTCATCGGGATCAGTTAGAGGCTGGCCTCGAAACCACACTGTCAACGGCAGGGTATGAGGCATTGCAGGCCTATCGACTTGCATTGCGAAACTGGCCGGCATCGCATGGCTTCCCTTCGATGGCCAACCGGCCAGTTTTGATGGCTGAAGAACAAGCGGTCCCTGTTAGAAAGAAGAGAGTCAGGAAGCCAGCCCGGTCAAAAGCATCATCCAGTGCTTGAATAGGGCTTTGAGTGAAGAGCCTTGGGTTGTGCAGTGGTGTAGCGTGCCGCTCGCTCAAGGCACTGACACAAAAACTGCTCTCACTTTTTTGAGCCAATCAACAGTAAGTCGAGGACGTGTCATGCCGCTAACTGAAGGGCAACTGCTGAAGATCTTGCCCAACGCCCGCACCCAAGCGGGCGTTTTCATTTCCGCTTTCAACAAAGCCATGCTTCGTTTCAGCATCAACACCCCGAAACGCGCCGCCGCCTTCCTTGCGCAAGTCGGTCATGAGTCGGGGCAATTGCAGTACGTGCGTGAACTCGGCAGCGAGCAATACTTGAGCAAGTACGACACCGGCACGTTGGCTATACGTCTGGGCAATACACCCGAGGCCGACGGCGACGGCCAGAAGTACCGCGGCCGAGGCTTGATACAGATCACCGGTCGCGACAATTACCGCCAATGCAGCCTCGGATTGTTCGGCGATGATCGTTTGTTGTTTTTGCCTGAACTGCTGGAAAAGCCTCAATGGGCCGCCGAGTCAGCCGCCTGGTTCTGGCAACAAAACGGCCTGAACGAACTGGCCGATCGCGACCAGTTCAACAGCATCACCCGCCGCATCAACGGCGGCCTGAACGGATTGCAGGATCGCTTGCAACTGTGGGCGCGGGCGAGGGCGGTGTTATGCCAGCCTTCGGTCTGATGCCTGTTTCTTACCGGGCAGCCGGCATTGTTGTGTTTCTGGCTGTGTTGGCCGGTGGCTCGGCGATGCTGGCCTGGCACTGTCAGGACTGGCGTTACGGCCGGCAGCTGGCGGAACAGGCCAGGCTGCACGCCGAAACACTGAATCAGCTGACGCTAACCGCCGCAACCCGGCAACAGGCCGAGCAGGAAAAGCGTCTGGCGCTGGAGCAGCGCCTGTCGGCCAGCGAACAAACCCATTACCGAGCGCTTAGCGATGCCCGACGTGATCAAGGTCGCCTGCGCGATCGTCTTGCCACTGCTGATGTGCGCTTGTCAGTCCTCCTCGATGCCAATGACGCTGCCTCAGGCTGTTCAATGTCCGCCACCTCCGGCGCCGGCGGCGTGGATCATGGAGCGGCGCGAGCCCGACTTGACCCGGCGCATGCTCAACGAATTATCGCCATCACCGATGCCGGCGACAGCGGACTGATTGCCCTGCAGGCCTGCCAGGCCTATGTCAGAGCCGTCGCACGCTAACATTTTGATCGATCCTGCGCCTTGCAAGCGCAATCTGCTCGTGTACGGTAGTGCTCATTCCGCTCGCTCAGGAGATGACCGTGAAAGAAATCACTCAACTGGCCGCTGAACTTGGCAGGCGCTTGCAGGTTCTCAACGCCCACGTCACTGCGGCCGAGTCCTGTACCGGCGGCGGGATCTCGGAAGCGATCACTCGCATTCCGGGGAGTTCGGCGTGGTTCGAGGCCGGTTATGTGACGTATTCCAACCGGCAGAAAACCGAGCAGTTGAACGTGCCTCCCGAATTGTTCCCAGCGGTAGGCGCGGTCAGTCGAGAGGTGGTCGAGGCGATGGTTCGCGGCGCTCAGGAAAAAAGCCAGGCGTATTTTGCCGTGGCGGTCAGCGGTGTGGCCGGCCCGGATGGCGGTTCACCGAACAAACCGGTCGGCACGGTCTGGCTGGCCTGGGGCGTCGGTGAGCAGGTGTTCAGCGAGGTGCAGCACTTCGCCGGTAACCGTGATGAGGTCCGCCGACAAACGGTTAAGGCCGCGCTAGAGGGGCTGCTGCGCCATGCCGCTGGAGAAATCTCAAATCAGGGGTAGGCGATCCTGAAACGCTGTGGAATAATACTGGCTACTTATACAGGTGTTGGCCGTCAGGCCTTATTGATTACGTGAGGACTTTAATGGACGACAACAAGAAGAAAGCCTTGGCTGCGGCCCTGGGTCAGATCGAACGTCAATTCGGCAAGGGTGCCGTAATGCGTATGGGCGATCAGGACCGTCAGGCGATCCCGGCTATCTCCACTGGCTCTCTGGGTCTGGACATCGCGCTCGGCATTGGCGGCCTGCCGAAAGGCCGTATCGTTGAAATCTACGGTCCTGAATCCTCCGGTAAAACCACGCTGACTTTGTCGGTGATCGCCCAGGCTCAAAAAGCCGGCGCGACCTGCGCATTCGTCGACGCTGAACACGCCCTCGACCCTGAATACGCCGGCAAACTGGGCGTCAACGTCGACGACCTGCTGGTTTCCCAGCCGGACACCGGCGAGCAGGCCCTGGAAATCACCGACATGCTGGTGCGTTCCAACGCGGTTGACGTGATCATCGTCGACTCCGTGGCTGCCCTGGTTCCGAAGGCTGAAATCGAAGGCGAAATGGGTGACATGCACGTGGGCCTGCAAGCCCGCTTGATGTCCCAAGCGCTGCGTAAAATCACCGGTAACATCAAGAACGCCAACTGCCTGGTGATCTTCATCAACCAGATCCGCATGAAAATCGGCGTGATGTTCGGCAGCCCGGAAACCACCACCGGTGGTAACGCGCTGAAGTTCTACGCTTCGGTTCGTCTGGACATCCGTCGTACTGGCGCGGTGAAAGAAGGTGATGAAGTCGTCGGTAGCGAAACCCGCGTCAAAGTCGTCAAGAACAAGGTGGCTTCGCCGTTCCGTCAGGCCGAGTTCCAGATTCTTTACGGCAAGGGCATCTACCTCAACGGCGAGATGATCGACTTGGGCGTGCTGCACGGTTTTGTTGAGAAGTCCGGTGCCTGGTATGCCTATGAAGGCACCAAGATCGGTCAGGGCAAGGCCAACTCGGCCAAGTTCCTGGCAGACAATCCGGAAATCGCCGCCAAGCTCGAGAAGCAACTGCGTGACAAGCTGCTGACCCCGGCGCCGGACGTCAAAGCATCGCCAGTCAAAGAGACGGCTGATGACCTGGCTGACGCTGATATCTGATTGATCCGATGACCGCCGTACTCGATACACTCGTCGCGGTGCGGCGAACCGCCATGGACCTGCTCGCGCGACGCGAGCATGGTCGAGTCGAGCTGACGCGTAAACTGCGTCAGCGCGGCGCTCTCCCTGAAATGATCGACACTGCACTCGACCGGCTGACGGAAGAGGGCCTGCTGTCCGAAGCCCGTTACCTCGAAAGCTTTGTTTCCTACCGTGCTCGCTCCGGATACGGCCCTTTGCGTATTCGCGAAGAACTGAGCCAGCGCGGCCTGCAACGTAACGACATCGAGCTCGCCTTGCGCGAGAGCGGTATCAACTGGCAGGAACAACTGGAAGAGACCTGGCGACGCAAATTTGCCGGGCATCTGCCGATAGACGTCCGGGAACGCGCCAAGCAAGGGCGTTTCCTGAGTTATCGGGGATACTCCATGGAAATGATCGGCCGCTTGTTCAGCGGTCGAGGAATGGATGATTAATAAAAACGGCCCGCTATTTCGATAGCGGGCCGTTTTTTTTTGCCTCGATTTTGCCTCACGTCACCTTGGACGGTTCTCGCGTGCGCTGTTGCGCCTGGGGTTTGGAATGGGCCCAGTTTTCCGGCAGGTTGATGTAGTCCACCAGCTCCCGCAGGCGCCCATGATCCCTGGCGTTGAAGTTGAAGGCCAGTCGTGCCAGATGACTGAACTGCGCGTCATCGTGTTCCTCACCGCTATAGGCATGCTGATGAAAGTGATCGCTCAGGCACAGGTCGGCGAACGTTACCTGCATGTGTTCGAGCGCCTGGTCGCTGAGCTTGTGGTTCATGCGGATCACGAACTGATGCTTGAGCCAGCGACTGGAGTGGAAGTTGCCGTAGAACTGATTGATCTGCTCCACCGCTTCTTCGGCGCTGTAGACCAGGCTCACAAGCTTCATGTCGGTGGGCAGGATGTAGCGATTTTCCTCCAGTTGATGGTGAATGAAGTCCAGCGCGCCTTGCCAGAACTTGCCGCCCGGCGCGTCCAGCAATACCACCGGTACCAGCGGGCTTTTACCGGTCTGAATCAACGTCAACACTTCGAGCGCTTCATCCAGGGTGCCGAAACCGCCCGGGCACAGGACCAGCGCATCGGCTTCTTTGACGAAGAACAACTTGCGGGTAAAGAAGAAATGGAAGGGCAGCAGGTTGCCTGTGCCCTGGACGGTGGGGTTGGCATGCTGCTCGAAGGGCAGGGTGATATTGAACCCCAGACTGTGTTCCAGGCCGGCACCTTCATGGGCCGCCGCCATGATGCCGCCACCGGCTCCGGTGATGACCATCAGGTCCGAGCGCGCCAGTGCGGCGCCGAGTTCCCGGGCCAGGCCATACAGCGGGTGTTCGATCGGCGTGCGCGCCGAGCCGAAAACCGTGACCTTGCGTCGTCCCCTGAACTGCTCGAGCACGCGGAATGCATGTTCCAGTTCGCGCAGGGCTTGAAGGGTGATCTTGGCATTCCAGCGGTTGTGATCTTCCTGGGCCATGCGCAGCACGGTCAGGATCATGTCGCGGTAAATCGGGATGTTCGGGCTGTTGGGTGAGACCAGGTTGAGTTGCTCTTCGACCTTGCTGATGAGGTCGTGGCCGCTTTCTTCGAAATGACGGCTCAGGAGGTCATTCGGTTGGTAAGGCATTCAACTTCTCCTTCTGCACAGAACCCTTGGCACCGACAAAACAGTCGCCAGCGCCGCGACACCTCATGTGTCGCTGTCAGCCCAAGCCCATGCCTGGGCGCTCCACCCGACTCGGTTCGAGTCGTCCATACAGGCTCTGTTTTTCCCTTGGATGAAAGAAACGTTCGCACAACAAGACACGCGACGGGCAGCCCCTTCCCTGCCCAGAAAAGTGATCGTGAACACTCTGAATCTAGACCGTTGCAGAGATTCTCGCTGGCTTGATCATTGCGCCGCAAAGTCTTTCCTGGCAACCGCTTATTGACGATTTGCAAGGTGAATTCGCCGTTCGTCTGAACGCGTGCCGCGTGCCCGGCGCTCTGATTTACTAAGTTACAGACGTGACACGACAACTTTGCGTCAAAGGCAGGACGCACAGTCCAAGCAGTTCAAGGAATTTTCGCTCAAACAGGGCGAGGTGCAGGGAGGCTGTAAACCATGGCCAGAATCATTCTGGAAATCGATACGCAGCTGTATCGATTACTGAAGTCATCCGCCGAGACCAATCATTTGAGTCTCGAAGAGGAGTGCTGCCGGCGTCTGGAGGGCGGCGAGCGGCGTTCGCGTTATTTGCAGGCGTTGGTGGCAGAACTGCGCGCCGAGGATGAACAGCGGCGCGCCAATTCCCGATGATTACTTCTTCTTGACCGGTGCTGCTTTCGGGCAATCCGATTCCTGATAGCTGGCGGAACCGACCGAGCGATTGGACTTCACTTCTGTGAAGTCGTAGCGCATGACCGCGCCCTTGGCCATCAGTTTGCGGAACGATGGGTTGTTGCATACCGAGGCACCCAGCTGGAAATACACGGCTTTTGGGTCGGCACGCATTTTGTTGGCGTGGCTGCTTTGTACGCTCAGATGATTGATCAGCGTGTTGCCTTCGACGGTGTAGCCCTGATCAAGAATGTCTTCGTTGATCGCCCGTGGAGTGCCTGCACTGCTTTGTGCGGCGACGTTTCGCAGTTCTCGGTTGAGATTCTGCTCACTCAAGGACGCAGCCTGAGCGCTGAAAGACGACGCCAGCAAAATGGCAGCGGTGGGAACGATAAGGCGCAGCATGAAACTCTCCTGGTTCAGTGACTGGTGGTTCGACCCGTCACATGACTGTGCGTTCAGTGGCGGCGAATTATAGGGGACGAGGCCTGGACGGTACAGGCTTGCGCCGGTTGCTCTGATAAACTGCCGCCACTTTCTGACTTGCCGAGTGATTTACGTGTCGATTTTCTTTCCCCTCCGGTGCTGCCTGCGATGAACCCAGTAACCCCGGTTTTTGCTGCAAACGCCGTCGCCCGCTTGCGCGACCAGCGAGAGGAGGAGGGCATCAAGCCGATTCAGGCCCGTGGCTGGAGGGCGCCGCGGTGCCGTGCTTGCCGCGTGATCGAGAGTCACTGTCTGTGCGCCTGGCGCCCGCAGGTCGAGGCCCGCTCGGGCGTGTGCCTGATCATGACCAATAAAGAAGTGTTCAAACCGAGCAACACCGGCTGGCTGATTGCCGACGTAGTGCGCGACAACCATGCCTTTATCTGGTCCCGCACGGAAACGGATCCGCAGTTGCTGGCGCTGTTGGCCGACCCTCAATGGCAGCCGTATCTGGTCTTTCCGGGTGAATACGTCGAGCCTGAGCGAGTGACGAACACCGTCGAAGCCGATAGCACCAAGCGGCCGTTGTTCATTCTGCTCGACGCGACCTGGACCGAGGCCCGGAAGATTTTCCGCAAGAGCCCGTATTTTGATCGTTTGCCGATTTTGAGCCTGCTGCCCGAAAAGCTTTCACGCTATCGACTGCGCCGGTCGACCCGCAGCGAACATTTGTGCACCGCCGAAGTGGCGGCGTTGTGTCTGGATCTAGCAGGCGATACCGCAGCGGCCTCGGCGCTGGACGCTTATTTCGACGTGTTCAGCCAGCATTACTTGGACGCGAAACATCAGTTGGACATGAACGTTGCAACGCCGGCCCACACCGAACTGATGCCTTTCGTGCAGAACGCGGCCACGGTCATCTGCTGATTGTCGCCCATACTGCAAAGAACTGTACCGGCCATGCACCTTGACCACCCCGGTTTCGCTGGGCATGCTTGGCGCCGATTAGGGCGCGGCCAAAGTTTGATACGCCGTATTCTTTGCGTGATAACCACGTAATTGGCGTTGAACGTGCCCTGTTGGTGCAGCTCCGTGGCTGTGCCTTGAGTTGTTAGAAAAACAGGATCATTTGAAAAATGGCCACATACGAAATCCTGATTGCCGATGACCACCCTCTTTTTCGTAGCGCCCTGCATCAAGCGTTGACCCTGGGCCTGGGTCCGGATGTCCGTCTGGTGGAAGTGGCGAGCATTGCCGAGCTGGAAACCCGACTGGACGAAAAGTCTGACTGGGATCTGGTGCTGCTGGACCTCAACATGCCAGGGGCCTACGGTTTTTCCGGGCTGGTGCTGCTCCGCGGTCAGTACCCTCAAATTCCGGTGGTGATGGTATCGGCCCAGGAAGAAGCCTCGATCATGGTGAAGTCCCGTGAATTCGGCGCCAGCGGCTTCATTCCCAAGTCCAGTGACCTGAGTGTCATCCAGAAAGCTGTGCGTGCGGTGCTGGATGGCGATGTGTTCTGGCCGCCTCAGGCATTTGAAGCCGTGAGCGTTTCCGCTGAGGCCAAGGCCGCCAGTGAAGGCCTTGCCAGCCTGACGCCGCAGCAGTTCCGGGTGCTGACCATGGTCTGTGAAGGGTTGCTGAACAAGCAGATTGCCTACGAGTTGAGCGTTTCCGAAGCGACCATCAAGGCGCATGTCACGGCTATATTTCGTAAGCTGAATGTGCGGACTCGCACCCAGGCTGCGTTGCTTCTGCAACAACTTGAGTCAATTTCGAGCCACTAAGAGTTGGCCTGTTCACGCTTTTTTGACTTTGGTTGATCTAGCTTTCCCACTCCTTTTTGGTCAGTTGCCTACTCTATGTCTCCTTTCAAAGGCCAAACCGGCCTCAAACGCATCCTCAACGCATCCGGCTATTCGCTGGACGGCTTGCGCGCAGCCTTCACCGGGGAGGCTGCTTTTCGGCAACTGGTGTTGCTCAACGTCATCCTGATCCCGCTGTCGTTCTTTTTGAACGTCAGCCGTGTCGAACAGGCGTTGCTGATCGCGGTCTGCCTGTTGGCCTTGATCGTCGAGTTGCTGAATTCGGCCGTGGAAGCGGCCATCGACCGCATTTCCCTTGAGCTGCACCCGCTGTCGAAGAATGCCAAGGACATGGGCAGCGCCGCTCAGTTCGTGGCGTTGAGCATGATCGCGCTGGTGTGGGCGGTGATTCTGCTTTAAGCGATGCTGGGCAGCACGATCTCGTCGCTGCGCTGAACCCCGGCGGTGAAGGCGCGGCACAGGTCGAGAAATTCGCGCATCGCCGACGTCTGATATTTCTGTTTGTGCCAGATGAAATAGAACTGCCGCGCCAGGTCCAGATCCGGCGTCTCCACCGGCACCAGGCTGCCGCGGCGGAACGCATCGCGCAGCGCCAAGCGTGAAATGCAGCCAATCCCCAGGCCTGATTCCACGGCGCGCTTGATCGCTTCGGTGTGTTCCAGCTCCAGACGGATATTCAGCGCGCTGCGATGGTGACGCATGGCCTGGTCAAAGGTCAGTCGCGTGCCGGAGCCTTGCTCCCGCAGGATCCACGCCTCGTGACTCAGCTCTTCCATGGTCGCTATGCCGCGTTTGGCCAGCGGATGCTGAGGCGCGCAGAACACCACCAGCTCATCCTCGACCCAGCTCTGCACTTCGATGTCCGGATGGCTGCAATCGCCTTCGATTAGACCCAGATCAATTTCATAGTGCGCGACTTGCTGCACGATATTGGCAGTGTTCTGCACGTGCAGCTTCACCTGGCTTTCCGGGTGGCGCTGCATGAAGCTGCCGATCAGCAAAGTGGCCAGGTAATTGCCGATGGTCAGGGTCGCGCCGACCGCCAGAGAGCCGAAACCGGACTTGCCGTTGAGCAGGTCTTCGATTTCCTTGGCCTGGTCGAGCAGGGCCACCGCTTGCGGCAACAGCTGTTTGCCAAGGGCGTTGAGGCTCAGCCGTTTGCCGGCGCGATCGAACAGCTGACAGCTGCACTGGCGCTCTAGCTCGGTGATCGAGGTGCTCGCCGCCGATTGCGAAAGGTTGAGCGTCAAGGCAGCACGGGATACGCTTTCCTGCTGGGCGACGGCGACGAATACTTGAAGTTGACGGAGAGTAAATCGCATATCTATATAACCGATAACCCTTATCTTAATAATCCATTTAACAGATATTGTCGCTGCCATTAGAATGCGATGCAATTGCGCACATCAGCGGCGCAGGCAAAATCTCCAGGAGTCCCACGTACATGAGCAACATGAACCACGAGCGTGTCCTCAGTGTTCATCACTGGAACGACACTCTGTTCAGCTTCAAGTGCACCCGCGATCCGGGCCTGCGCTTCGAGAACGGTCAGTTCGTGATGATCGGCCTGCAACAGCCCAACGGCCGGCCGCTCATGCGCGCGTACTCGATTGCCAGCCCGAACTGGGAAGAGCATCTCGAGTTCTTCAGCATCAAGGTGCCGGATGGCCCGTTGACTTCCCAGCTGCAGCACCTGAAGGAAGGCGACGAGATCATCATCAGCAAGAAGCCTACCGGCACGCTGGTGCTGGATGACTTGAAGCCTGGCAAACATTTGTACCTGCTCAGCACCGGTACCGGTCTGGCGCCGTTCATGAGCGTCATCCAGGACCCGGAAACCTACGAGCGTTTCGAAAAAGTGATCCTGTGCCATGGCGTGCGCTACGTCAACGAAGTCGCTTACCGCGAATTCATCACCGAGCACCTGCCGCAGAACGAGTTCTTCGGCGAGGCGCTGCGTGACAAGTTGATCTACTACCCGACCGTGACCCGCGAGCCGTTCGAGAACGAAGGCCGCCTGACCGACCTGATGCGCAGCGGCAAGCTGTTCAGCGACATCGGCCTGCCACCGATCAACCCGCAGGACGACCGTGCCATGCTGTGCGGCAGCCCGAGCATGCTCGACGAAACCAGCGAAGTGTTGAACAGCTTCGGCCTGAAAGTTTCGCCGCGGATGCGCGAGCCGGGTGACTACCTGATCGAGCGAGCGTTCGTCGAGAAGTAAGCACAACGCCTGACGGCTTTGCTTTCCCTGTGGGAGCGAGCCTGCTCGCGATAGCGGTGTATCAGTCAGCATTACTGTCGACTGACACACAGCTATCGCGAGCAGGCTCGCTCCCACAGTGGTTTCTGGCATTCAGGCTTTTGCGGGAATGACTTCCAGGACTCGGATCACACCCGTCTCGGGGTAATGCCAGCGCACATCCAGATCCCAGAACTGCGCGCCATATTCCCGTTCAGGCGTGGGAATCTGGTACGCCGGGCGTGGGTCTTGTGCCAGGCATTGCTCGATCAATGCCACCAACGGCTCTTCAAGGCGCTGAGCATGGTCATGAGCCTGTTGCAGCGCCGCATCCGTCCACTGCACGGGAATCAATAGTGGCGCAGCGCTGGCGATGCTATTGGAGGCTGTGTCAATGATGTCTGCGTATGGCACGTAGGGTTTGATATCGAGAATCGGCGTCCCGTCGAGCAGGTCGATCCCCGAGATCCACAGCCGATGGGCTTCAACCTTGTCTAGCTTCACCACAGATTGGCCGATGCCATTGGGTCGATGCGTGGCGCGGGTGGCGAATACGCCCATGGATTTGTTGCCGCCCAGGCGAGGAGGGCGGACCTTCAGGCGTGGCTTTTCTTCCAGGGCCTGATGAAACAGGAACAGCAGCCAGACATGGCTGACCTGCTCCAGACCTTGCACCGCATCGCCCTGATCGAACGGCGCCACCAGTTCCAGCACACCGCGAGCGGCCGGGGCCAGTTGCGGCTGACGCGGGATGGCGAACTTCTCCTTGAAGCAGGAGCGCACGAAGCCGATGGGGGAAACGCTGTAGGTCATGGTTTGGGGTCGAGGCGGCAATGAGGGCGAACATGATAGCCCATGCGCACTCTGTGGCGAGGGAGCTTGCTCCCGCTGGGGTGCGAAGCGCCCCCAAACACCTTCACCGAGTTTCTCCAGGGGAAACTCGGTGCTGTAGGCGGTTGCTTCGCAACCGAGCGGGAGCAAGCTCCCTCGCCACAAAAGCGGGTATCAGAGACTGAACCCGCCATCCAGCGGAATGATATTCCCGGTCATGTATGCCCCAGCCGTACTCGCCAGACTGATCGCCAACGCCGCCATCTCTTCCTCGCGGCCCCAGCGTTTCATCGGAATCAACGCCGTATCCTCCGCCAGCGCCTGCTCATCATTGCCAATGTGCTGGGTCATCTTGCTCGGGAAGCGCCCCGGTGCAATCACGTTGACGTTGATGTGCTGGCTCACCAGCTCCCGCGCGAGAATCCGCGACAGTTGATGCAGGGCAGCCTTGCTCGGGCCGTAGGCATAGGCCTGTTCGCCAAAGGAAGAAATCCCCGCCACCGAACCGATGTTGATGATCCGCGCCGGATTCGCTTCTGAACCGGCCTTGCGCAGCAAAGGCAAGAACTGCTGGATGCAGTTGAACACCGAGGTCACGTTGAGCTGCATGACCTTTTCCCAGCCCTTGACTGGGTAGCTTTCCAGCGGTGCGCCCCACGTGGTGCCGGCGTTGTTCACCAGAATGTCCAGATGAGGAATCTGTTCACCCAGCCGCGTGGCGAGTTGCAACACGCCTTCTTCATTGGCCAGGTTGGCCGCCACGCCGTGGCACGTCCCGAAGGCGCTCAGCTCATCAGCCGTTTGCTGACACGCTTCGGCATCCCGGGCGCAGACGTACACGGTGGCGCCGGCCTCGACAAAAGCCTTGGCGATCATTTTGCCGATACCACGGGTGCCGCCGGTCACCAGAGCGGTGCGGCCTTGCAGGGAAAAGTACGGGTGCATGGCGAATCCTGAGAGCTGAGGGTCAATACACCCTAGTCGTCAGCTGCCAGAAGCGGAGCCACTATTTTTGCGAGGAATGAAGGTCTATACAGCCTGGCCTTGAGCCGCAGGCGTGCAGCTCAAGGACGGCGTGGGCTTACTGCGGGCGAATGCGCAGAGTCAGGCCCTTGAGGAAGTTGCGCAGCAACTGATCGCCGCACGGACGATAGTTGGTGTGGCCGAACTTGCGGAACAGCGCGCTCAGCTCAGGTTTGGACACCGGGAACTCGGACGCCTTGAGGATCGCGTGCATGTCGTCTTCTTTCAGTTCGAAGGCCACGCGCAGTTTCTTCAGGATGATGTTGTTGGTCACCGGCACTTCGATCGGCTGCGGCGGACGGCTTTCGTCCTTGCCGCGCTTGAAGATCACCAGGCCGTCGAGGAAGTGCGCCATGACTTCGTCCGGGCAGCGCACGAAGCCTTCCTCGTCTTCCTCTTTCTTGTCGAGGTAGGTGAGCAGGTCTTCCAGGGACACGTCCATGCCGCCGATCTTGATGATCTCGATGACTTTCTTGTCGCTGATGTCGAGCATGTAGCGCACGCTGCGCAGTACGTCGTTATGAATCATGGTGTGCAATCCTGATATTCAGCAGTGGGCGCCGCATAAACAGCGGCGCCGGAATGTGTGGCGGCGTGAAAAGTCTCAGAACTTCTCTTTGCCGGACAGGTAACGCCATTGCCCCAACGGCACTTTGCCGATGGACACGCCGCCAATGCGGATGCGGCGGATGGCGACGACCTTCAGGCCAACGGCCTGGCAAAACAGGGCGATCACGCCCGGTTGCGGGTTCTTCATCGCAAAACGCAGGCGGTTTTCGTTCTGCCAGCTGGCCTTGACCGGCGGCAGTTCCTTACCTTTGTAGGTCAGGCCGTGGTTCAGGCGGTTGAGGCCGTGAGCCACCATGTCGCCTTCTACCTCGACGACATATTCTTGTTCGATCTTGGCGGAGTCGGCGGTGAGCTTGCGCAGGATCTTCCAGTCCTGGGTGAACACCAGCAGACCGCTGGCGTTGGCCTGCAAGTCGGTGCTGGCGGTCAGGCGCAGGAAGTGGCCCTTGAGCGGACGTTTGCTGAAGCGGTGTTCTTCGCTCAGGGTCTCGGCGCTGATGGTCGCCATCGCGGTTTCCGCGTCCATGCCCACGGGCACGTTCAGCAGGATGGTCACCGGCTCGGGCGCAGTGGCCTTGGCCTCTGGGTCGAGCTCGACTTTCTGGGTGCCGACCTTGAATTGCGGCTCGTCGATGACTTCGCCGTCCACGGTGACCCAGCCGCCCTCGATGAACAGCTCAGCCTCCCGACGGGAACAGCCGACGAGTTCGATGAGGCGTTTGGAGAGACGAATCGGGTCAGTCATGACAGGGCCGTAACAAAAAAGGGGTGGGCATTGTACCTGCGTGGCGCCGGTTAATCCCGGCTCCATTTCAATGCGGTTGCATTTCCTGTGGGAGCTGGCCTGCCAGCGATTGCATCACCTCGGTGTATCTGACGAACCGTAGCGTCTGCATCGCTGGCAGGCCAGCTCCCACAGAGTTCTATGTTGTGTCAGCCATTGCGTGTCTTTTGTTGCGCCTGGCGCAAACGCATGTGCAGCAATGGATACGGCTGCCCCATGCCATCGACCTCCGAACGGCCGATCACCTCGAACCCTTGCTTGAAGTAAAACCCCAAGGCCTGCGGATTCTGCTCGTTGACGTCCAGCTCGTTGGCGTTCATGTGTTCCATGGCGTAACGCAGCAACTGCTTGCCCAAACCCTGACCCCGGTGGGACGGGTCGATGAACAGCATTTCAATCTTGCCAGCGGCCACCCCGGCAAATCCGGTGATGCGCTGGCGCGAGTCCTTGGTGCAGATCAGCATTACCGCGTCGAGGTAGCGGGTCAGCACCAGGTTCTTCAGCAATTCAATGTAGCTGTCCGGCAGAAAGTCGTGGGTGGCGCGCACCGAGGCTTCCCAGACTTGCGTGAGTTCCTGATAGTCGCTCTGTTTCGGCGTGTGGATGACCGAATGTTGGCGCATGGCCGAATGCCCCTTTTACCGTGGAGTGTGCGAGTCCTTTCTCCCACAAAACGATAGACCTAAAAAAGCCCCGCATCTCGTCAAGAGAGCAGGGCTTTTCGTATTTTTTGCGTTTAGATCTGTTCAGCCCACAGGTCGTATTCGTCGGCGTCGGTCACTTTGCACCAGACCTTGTCGCCGGGCTTGAGGTTGCTGCCGTTGTCGATGAACACATTACCGTCGATTTCCGGGGCATCGAAGAAGCAGCGGCCAACGGCGCCTTGCTCGTCGACTTCATCGACCAGCACTTCGATTTCACGGCCGATGCGCATTTGCAGGCGCGCCGAGCTGATGGCCTGTTGGTGCGCCATGAAGCGGTCCCAACGGTCTTGCTTGACGTCGTCCGGCACGATGGCCGCGTCCAGCAGGTTGGCGGGTGCGCCTTCGACCGGCGAGTACTGGAAGCAGCCGACGCGGTCGAGCTGGGCTTCGGTCAGCCAGTTCAGCAGGTATTGGAAGTCTTCTTCGGTCTCGCCCGGGAAGCCGACGATGAAGGTCGAACGGATGATCAGGTCCGGGCAGATCTCGCGCCAGTTCTTGATGCGCGCCAGGGTCTTGTCTTCGAAGGCCGGGCGTTTCATGGCTTTCAGGACTTTCGGGCTGGCGTGCTGGAACGGGATGTCCAGGTACGGCAGGATTTTCCCGGCGGCCATCAGCGGGATCAGCTCGTCGACGTGCGGGTACGGGTAAACGTAGTGCAAGCGAACCCAGACGCCGAGGGTGCTCAGGGCTTCGCAGAGTTCGGTCATGCGGGTTTTCACCGGCGCGCCGTTCCAGAAACCGGTGCGGTATTTCACGTCGACGCCGTAGGCGCTGGTGTCTTGCGAGATCACCAGCAGCTCCTTGACGCCGGCCTTGACCAGGCGCTGGGCTTCGTCGAGCACGTCACCGACCGGACGGCTGACCAGCTTGCCGCGCATCGACGGGATGATGCAGAAGCTGCAACTGTGGTTGCAGCCTTCGGAAATCTTCAGATAGGCGTAGTGGCGCGGGGTCAGCTTGATGCCTTGCGGCGGCACCAGGTCGATCAGCGGGTTGTGATCCTGGCGCGGTGGCACGGCGTCGTGCACGGCGTTGACCACTTGCTCGTACTGCTGCGGCCCGGTCACGGCCAGTACGCTCGGGTGCACCTTGCGGATGTTGCCTTCTTCGACGCCCATGCAGCCGGTCACGATGACCTTGCCGTTTTCCTTGATGGCTTCGCCGATCACTTCCAGGGACTCAGCCTTGGCCGAGTCGATGAAACCGCAAGTGTTGACCACCACGACATCGGCGTCCTCGTAAGTGGACACGACGTCATAGCCTTCCATGCGTAGCTGGGTAAGGATGCGCTCGGAATCGACCAGTGCTTTGGGGCAACCCAGGGATACGAAGCCAACTTTTGGATTGGCCGGCGCAGGAGTGGTGGACATGTCTAACCTCGGTATTTGGGACGCCTCCAGCCGAAGACGGCAAGGCGACAGACGGGCGCTATGTTGCGCCTCTGGTCAAAAAGTGCGCAATTCTAGCGATGAGACGCGCACTTGACCAGCTTTATGCAGGGAAATGCGACGAGTGCTGCGCTATGCTTCGCGCCGTTACGCTTTACCGATTTTTTACAGTCAACAAAACGTCTGTAACGTCATGTAAAACAGCGCATGCTGCGTGGCAAAGCATAGTGCTTCTTATAAGAAGTCCGGGTCTGAGTAGTAGGAGTTTTGGATGGGGCAGGCAAGTAGTCAGGCGGCGGGTGCCGAGCATTCGGCGGCAAAGCCGATCGGCATGCTGGTGGCAGCGGTCGGGGTGGTTTATGGCGATATCGGTACGAGCCCGCTGTACACCCTTAAAGAGGTGTTCTCCGGCCACTATGGGGTACCGGTCAATCATGACGGAGTCTTCGGGATTCTGGCGCTGATTTTCTGGTCGTTGATCTGGGTCGTTTCGATCAAGTACGTGCTGTTCGTGCTGCGTGCCGACAACCAGGGCGAAGGCGGGATCATGGCTTTGACCGCCCTCGCTCGGCGGGCTGCGGCCGGGCATCCGAAGTTGCGCACGTTGTTGGTGGTCTGCGGGCTGATCGGCGCGGCGCTGTTCTATGGCGACAGCATGATCACTCCTGCGATTTCCGTTCTTTCGGCGATTGAGGGGCTGGGGCTGGCGTTTGACGGCATCGACCATTGGGTGGTGCCGCTGTCGTTGGTCGTGCTGGTGGCGCTGTTCCTGATTCAACGTCATGGCACCGCGCGGATCGGCATTCTGTTCGGGCCGATCATGGTGACCTGGTTTGTCGTGCTGGGGGCGCTGGGTGTCTACGGCATCGTGCAGCACCCGGAAGTGTTGCAAGCGATGAACCCGATCTGGGGCGTGCGTTTCTTCATCGTTCACCCGGGCATGGGCGTGGCGATACTTGGCGCGGTGGTGCTGGCGCTGACCGGTGCCGAAGCGCTGTACGCCGACATGGGGCACTTCGGGCGCAAGCCGATTGCTCGGGCGTGGTTCATCCTCGTGCTGCCGGCGCTGGTGCTGAACTACTTTGGCCAGGGCGCCTTGCTGCTCGGTGACCCGGAAGCCGCTCGCAACCCGTTCTACTTATTGGCTCCGAGCTGGGCGCTGATTCCGTTGGTGGGGTTGTCGACCCTGGCCACGGTCATTGCTTCTCAAGCGGTGATTTCCGGTGCGTTCTCCCTGACTCGTCAGGCGATTCAGCTCGGTTACATACCGCGCATGCACATTCAGCACACCTCCAGTGCCGAACAAGGCCAGATCTACATCGGCGCGGTGAACTGGGCGCTGATGGTCGGCGTCATCCTGTTGGTGCTGGGCTTCGAGTCCTCCAGCGCGCTGGCTGCGGCTTACGGGGTGGCCGTGACGGGCACGATGCTGATGACCACCATCCTGGTGTCGGCGGTGATATTGCTGCTGTGGAAATGGCCTCCGGTCCTCGCGGTTCCGCTGTTGCTTGGATTCCTCTTGGTGGACAGTCTGTACTTCGCTGCCAACGTGCCGAAAATCATTCAGGGCGGGGCGTTCCCGGTGATCGCCGGTATCGCGCTGTTTGTGCTGATGACCACCTGGAAGCGCGGCAAGCAACTGCTGGTGGAACGCATGGACGAAGGCGGGCTGCCGCTGCCGATTTTCATCAGCAGTATCGCCGTGCAGCCGCCGCATCGCGTCCAGGGCACCGCCGTGTTCCTCTCCGCGCGCCCGGACGCCGTGCCCCACGCGCTGTTGCACAACCTGCTGCATAACCAGGTGCTGCATGAGCAAGTAGTGCTGCTGACCGTGGTCTACGAAGACATCCCGCGAGTGCCGCCGACGCGGCGTTTCGAGGTTGAATCCTACGGCGAAGGGTTCTTCCGCGTGATCCTGCACTTCGGCTTCGTCGACGAACCGGACGTGCCGCAAGCGCTGAAACTGTGTCATCTCGATGATCTGGACTTCAGCCCGATGCGCACCACCTACTTCCTCAGCCGCGAGACGGTGATCGCCTCCAAACTCGAAGGAATGGCCCGTTGGCGTGAGGCGTTGTTTGCGTTCATGTTGAAGAATGCCAATGGCAATTTGCGGTTCTTTAATCTGCCGCTGAACCGGGTGATTGAGTTGGGTACACAGGTCGAGATGTAAGCCCCCATTGAAAAGCCCCCGTTGCCATGAAGGCAGCGGGGGCTTTTTTGTGCCCGTTGATCCGAGTTCACTGACAATCCCTGTGGGAGCGAGCCTGCTCGCGATAGCGGTCTGTCAGTCGACAACAATGGTGGATGTCAGTCCGCCATCGCGAGCAGGCTCGCTCCCACAGGGGATCTGCGGTGTTACTGGCTTTCGGGCAGGTCTTCTGATTCAGTCTTTGTCCGAGCGGGTCTTGGCGTCAGCACCTTCACCACATCATCAATCACCGCCTTGCCCATCGCCGTCAGGTAATGCGCGGCCCAGGCATGCCGGTCGGTGTCTTTTGCGTAGGCGGCATCCTCGGAAAATGATTTGGCGAGGAACAGCAGATCGGAGGCTTGTGACAATGCAGTAACGATGGGGACGCCGGCGCGGACGTTGAATAACGCCTGATCCGAGCAGTAGATAAGTGGGGTGAAGCCTATGGTTTTTAGTTCTGAAATCGCGGACGAATCTGTTTTTGTCATGTTGTAATTCCTTGGTTTGAGGAGCCGCCACGTTCGTTTCCAAGCGAATGGGTGACAGCTGTACGCAGGTTGGAAAACCGGGAACCAAGGAACCGGCACGCCCAAAGGCGTCCCACGCACAGCCGCCATAACTCAGGATTGCAGGCGTAAAAACTTCCGCATTCATGATAGGGCGCTGGTGCGCTTTTGATTCGACGGGTTTCCAAGCCCGATCGCTGAAAGGTCAGCGACGACCGAAGACTATCCCGTCGAAGAAAAGCACAACAAGGCGGCAAAGTGCCTAAACACAAGATTCGGAGTTTGCCTACAAGGTCCGCGGGCGTCATCTGATATTGCGACACCTTAAGTAAACGATACGTTGAGCTGCGTGTTCAGATTTGCACGATGTGAAGAGAGGTGAGTATGACGGCATCATCAGTGCGTGGTGTCCAAGCAGTATCGACGACTGCAATGGTCAGGGGCTTCAGTACGAGACTCAAGGGGATCTCTGGCCATGCCATTGAGTGCATGGTCATTGTCAAAAATAATCAGCCAGTAGCGGTCATTATCAATGTCGATGCCTATCAGGAAATGCTCGACGAGACTAAGGATCTTCGCGTTGAAGCAGCAGCTGCGGAGCGCTTGACCGGTTTTGATCAGGCCAATGCAATTTGTCACGACGATATGAGGACACGGTACGCCAGGAAAGACTAAGTACCAGTATCGAGGGCGGTAGACGCATCTGCTCAAGCGATACGCAGTTCCTGTGGGAGCGGGCTTGCCCGCGATGACGGCGGCAGGTCCAACATTGATGTGACAGACATACCGCTATCGCGGGCAAGCCCGCTCCCACAGGGATCTGTGGTGCTTGGTTGAATCGGTAAATATGAAAAAGCCCCCGCAACCAAACGGCTACGGGGGCTTTTTCGTGGGCGGGCCTCAGATCACTCCTGAGCCGTCTCACCCTTGGCCTGGCGCTTCTCGATGATGTCCACCAAGCGCTTGGCCAGCGCCGGGTAGTTCTCGTCGAAGTGGTGGCCGCCAGGCAGTTTCATCGCCTCACCCACGGCGGTCTTGTCGGTGCAGCCGCTTTCGTCGACTTCTTCTTCACCGTAGATGCACACCACTTTCTCCGGTGGCAGCTTGGCCATTTCCGGGCCGGTGGCGGCTTCTTTGCCGGCGTTGCCGAGCCAGCCTTCGACTTCGATTTCGAAGCTGCCGGTGCGGGCGAAGGCGAGCAGGATGATGGCGTCGACGCGCTGCTGTTCTGCGGGTTCCAGGCGGTTGTAGATCGCCGGCAGGACGTCGGCGCCGAACGAGTAACCAGTCAGGATGAAGCGCTTGGTGCCCCATTTCTGCCGGTAGTGTTGCATCAGTTCGGCGAGGTCCAGGGCGCTTTGCTCCGGGCTCTTGTGCTGCCAGTAGTAGCGCAGGGTGTCGATGCCGACCACCGGGTAGCCGATCTTGGCCATCTCGCCCGCGACGTCGCGGTCGAGGTCGCGCCAGCCGCCGTCGCCGGAGAGGAACAGGGTGACGGTGTCCTTGGCCTGGCCGGCCGGGACTTCGACCACGGGGATCTGCAGGCCGCCAGCGGCTTTGTCGCCACCGACGAGGAGCTTGCGCAGTTCGTTGTTCAGCACTTGCGGCAGGTTGATGTCGTAGTCGCTGATGCTGGTTTCGGCGTTGGCTTGGTCGCGCACGAAGCCGGCGCTGGTGTCGTCCGGGTTGTCGTTCCAGGCCACCAGCCAGTGACCGTGAGCGGCGCTTTTCGGCAACAGGTGGGTGCAGCCGGGTTTTTCCAGGGCCAGGTCGACGGAGACGGCCTGGGCCTTGTCGTCCTTCTGTTCGGACAACCAGCGCCACGCCAGCACGGCGCCCGGGCCGATGCCGCTGACGAGGGTCGCCGGGCCTTTGAGTTCGCGCAGGCCCGATTGCAGGGCGCGGCTTTGCAGCAGGCAGTCTTTTGGCAGAATGACCTGAACGATCTGTGCCGAAGCGCTGCGGCTCAGGGTCATCAGTTGTTTGTCACTGAGCTTCTGGTCTTCGTTGACCGCCACCAGCACCTGGGCGCGAGGTGTGTTGCCGGGGATGACGCGGGTCATCGCCGCGCCATCGGCCGGGGTCAGCTGTTCGAGGGTCGGTTCGGGTGCCGGGCGTTTCAGGTACCAGTAACCGCCACCGAGAATCAGGGCCAGCACGACCATCGTGCCCAGTACGTACCGCAAGGAGCGTTGAATCATCAGCGTTTCACCAATCCAGTCAAGCCGCCCGCAATCAGGGCAGCAGTATCGGCCAGGGCGACCAGCGGATCGAGTCCGGCGGGCACGGCCATATAACGGGGTTCCCAGTCAGGCTGGAATTTGTCTTTGAAGCGGCGCAAGCCTTGGAAGTTGTAGAGCTGCTCACCACGGCGGAAAACCATCGAGCCCAGACGCTGGGTCAGCGGTGCGCCACGCCGGGGTTGCAACCCCGACAGCGGCACCATGCCCAGGCTGAAGCGCGCGTATCCATGATTTTTATAATGTTGAATCAGGCCGACCATCATGAACTCCATGGTCAGCTTGGGGGCGTCCGGGTGCGCGCGCATCAGGTCGAGGCTGGCCAAGTCGTGGCCGTAGGTCTCGAGCAAGTTGGCGAACGCCACCGGGCGCCCTTCGAAACGAATCACCGCCACGCGAAAATGCTTGAGGTAGTCGTCGCTGAAACGGCCGAGGGAGAAGCCTTTCTCGCGCACGTTCTTGCCGGTCAGCCAGGCATCGGAAATGACCCTGAGCTCATCCATTGGCGCATGGCCCGGCTCAAAGATCTCCAACGACAGGCCATCGCGGGTGCCGCGGTTCCAGGTGTAGCGCAGGTCTTTCATCTCTTTGCCCTTGGCTTCGAGATCAAAGCGCTGCAGATCGACCCGGGCTTCTTCGCCGAGCTTGATCGCGGTCAGGCCGATGTCCATGTAGTAAGGCAGGTTCTCGGCACGGACTTGATAGAACACAGGGCGGGCGTGGTGAAAGTCGCAGAGGTCGCGGAACTGCCAGATCATTTCCGCCCGTTGCTGGGTCGGGCCGATCGGGTCGTACAAGGCCACCAGGCTGCGGCCACGGCGGGCGTACATCAGGAACGCCTCGTCGTTGGGGTGAAACAGCAGCGCCTTGTCACCGGTCAGGGCCAGGCCACCGTCCGGTTGGGCGGAGGCCATCAGGATCTTTACCGCACGGTCCAGCTCGTCAGGCGTCGGCAGATGAATTACCGGGCGCGCGGTGCGCAGCAGCCAAGTCAGCGACACGACCACCAGCAACACGGCGGCGCCCAACAAAGAGCGCAAGCCACGCGGGGCGTCGGCGTCGAGGGTGAACTGCCACCAGAGTTGATGGCTGTACGGAACGTCCTGGTACGCAAACAGCAGCAACCAGATCGAGGCGCCGAGCACGCACAGACTCGACACCAGATACAGCGGCGAGAACGGCAATTCGGTAAGGCGGCTCGGGCGATAGAACGAACGCCGGAAAACCCCGAGCAGGCTCGCCGTCAGCGTCATGAGGCAGGCTTCTTCCCAGTCAAAGCCCTTGAGCAGAGAGAGCAGGGCGCCGACCAGCAATAGAATGGTGGTCAGCATCCACGCGGCGGACAACCGACGACGCAGACCTTGCGCCAGCAGCAGGCACAGCACGCCGACCAGGCTGGCACCGAAGTGCGACGCGTCGACGAGGCGATGGGGAATCAGAAAACCGATGTGTTCCAGGCGCGTGTCGATTTCCGGGGTCACGCCGGAGAACAGCAGCACTACGCCGGACAGGAACACCAGCACCGCCAGAATCGGCGCCGCCAGACCGGACGCGGCGCGCAGGGACTGGCGCGACTGAAACAGGCGCTGGCCTTCATTGATCAGCAGGAACACGCAGGCCACCAGCAGTGGCAGCACGACATAGATCAGGCGATAGAGCAGCAGCGCAGCGGCCAGTGGGGCGGCGCCGAGTGTGTCGGCAAAGGCGGCCAACAGGATGGCTTCAAATACGCCGACCCCGCCCGGCACATGGCTGAGCACGCCGGCGGCCAAAGCCAGCAGGTACACCAGCAGGAACGCACCGAAGGGCGGCGCTTCCGGCAGCAACAGGTAGAGCACAGTCGCGGCGGCGGCCACGTCCAGGGCGGTGATGATCAGTTGCAGGAAGGTCAGGCGGCGGCCGGGGAGACGCAAGGTGCGGCGTCCGACCTTGACCAGCAGGTTGTCCGGGGAGGGTTGTTCCGGAAGGCGGCGGCGATAGATGCCGATGGCCAATACGCTGAAGAGCAGCAACACGGCCGCGGCAACACCCCCCAGCAAACCTTCGGACAATCCCAGTGCCGCCGAGGCGGCAGGCAGGTTGCTGAGGGTTGCGAGGGCGGCCAGCGGTGGCAGGGCGCAGCCGAGCGAGAGGCTGGCGAACAGGGTCATGTGAGCGACTTCTGAAGCGCCCAGGCCATGCCGTGCATATAAGCGGTAGCGGACCGAGCCCCCCGAGAGCATTGAAAGGCCGATGGCGTTGCCGATGGCAAATGCCGTGAAGCCACCCAGCGCCAGGATGCGCGGCGCGAGTGTCACGCCTGCGTAGCGGCTGGCGGACCATTCGTACCCCAGCAAAATGATGAAGCCGATCACGGTCGCAGCCAATGCGCCCAGCAAGGCCGGTTTTGGTACTTCCATAATGGAGTCATGCAAAGCGTACAGATCGAGTTCGCTCAGCAGGTGACGGCAGGCAATCAGCGCGATAGCGAACAACAGCAACGTGAGCGCCAGGCCGATGGGCTGACGGTACTTGCTGACCAGATCCAGCCAGCGCAGACGCTCGGCCTTGATCGGTTGTGTCGCTGTGACGGTGTCTTGTGGATCAGACGAGTTGGCGCGCATCAATCACCTCTTGGATTGTGCGCGACAGGATGGAGGTATCCAGCCAAGTTACCAATCCCTGTAGAAAAAAATAATCACAAATATTAACGCCTCTCACCGGGTGGCGGCGATGGCATGTCATTGGGCGTAGAGGGTTCTGTCTGCGATTCAGCATAGTCTGAACCCGCAGCCAGGGTGATCCCGAACGCTTCACTACACAGTGACAGGTCATTGTTGCGAAAGGACTTTTTCAGCAGATACAAAAAAGGCCACTCTTTCGAGTAGCCTTTTTTGATGTTTGGTTGCGGGAGCCGGATTTGAACCGACGACCTTCGGGTTATGAGCCCGACGAGCTACCAGACTGCTCCATCCCGCGTCTGTGTGGCGGCATTCTATAGAGATACGCCGGTGTGTCAACCGTTAATCTGGAACCGGGTCAAATAAGTGTGAATAAGCGGCGAACGGTCGCAGGGCAGACTTAAGTTTCGGAATCAGAACGATTTCTCACTTCTGGTAGAAAAGAGCGACACAAAACAGACGCGCACAAAAAAGGCCACTCTTTCGAGTAGCCTTTTTTGATGTTTGGTTGCGGGAGCCGGATTTGAACCGACGACCTTCGGGTTATGAGCCCGACGAGCTACCAGACTGCTCCATCCCGCGTCTGTGTGTCGGCATTCTACAGAGGATCGCCGGGCTGTCAACCTTCAATCCTGATAAAACCTCTTCTGGTTCAATCGCTTAGCTTGAAATAAGGGGAGGGCGATCGTCTGCGAGTCAGGTATGGCAAGGCTTGCAGCTCTATCGGGCGGAGCTTTTCGATTGAGAAAATAAATTCACCGGTTACTTTTCCTGCCAGTGGGCAAGAAGATTCAGACTACTGGTGCTATATACAGGTGTCAGTGAGATACTGCCGATCCGACACGCTAATACGCCATTTCTTCACCATGAACACCGCTTTTATATGACCCAGCGAAAAATCATCCACGTCGATTGTGACTGCTTCTACGCTGCCATCGAGATGCGTGACGACCCGCGCCTGGCGGGTAAACCCCTGGCGGTAGGTGGTTCGGCGGATCGACGCGGGGTGATTGCCACTTGCAACTATGAGGCGCGGGCCTACGGCGTGCGCTCGGCGATGTCTTCCGGGCATGCCTTGAAGCTGTGCCCGGACCTGACCATCGTCAAGCCGCGCATGGACGCCTATAGAGAAGCGTCGAAGGAAATTCACACGATCTTTAGCGATTACACCGACCTGATCGAGCCGCTTTCCCTCGACGAGGCTTACCTCGACGTGTCGGACTGTGCACATTTCGGTGGCAGCGCCACGCGCATCGCCCAGGACATTCGCCGCCGAGTCTCCAATCAATTGCACATCACGGTCTCGGCCGGCGTCGCGCCGAACAAGTTTCTGGCCAAGATCGCCAGTGACTGGAAGAAGCCCAACGGTTTGTTTGTGATCACGCCGGATCAGGTCGAGGACTTTGTCAGTGGTTTGCCGGTGAGCAAGCTGCACGGCGTGGGCAAAGTGACCGCCGACAAGCTGGGCAAGCTCGGCATTGTCGATTGCTCGCATTTGCGCGAGTGGGACAAGTTGGCGTTGGTGCGCGAATTCGGCAGTTTTGGCGAGCGACTCTGGAGCCTGGCCCGTGGGATTGATGAGCGCTTGGTGCATAACGACAGCCGTCGGCAGTCGATCAGTGTCGAAAACACCTACGACGTGGACCTGCCGGATCTGGTGAGCTGCCTGGATAAATTACCCGAGCTGCTGGAAACCCTGGCCGGTCGCATGGCGCGGATCGACAGCAGCTACCGGCCGGGCAAGCCGTTCGTCAAAGTGAAATTCCATGACTTTACCCAGACGACGCTGGAACAGGCCGGGGCAGGGCGGGATTTGGGGAGTTATCAGTTGTTGCTGACTCAGGCGTTCAATCGAGGGGGGAAACCGGTGCGGTTGTTGGGGATTGGCGTGCGACTTGAGGATTTGCGGGGCGGGTTTGAGCAGATGGAGTTGTTTGAGCGGTAGTGGCAGGGTTTTGATGCGGCGGTGAATGTCAGGCCGTCATCGCGAGCAGGCTCGCTCCCACATTGGATCTGCTGTGGACACAGAATGTGTGACCGCCTCAAATCCCCTGTGGGAGCGAGCCTGCTCGCGATGCTTTTAATTCGGTCCCGGATCCGCCACCAGTCGCCCGGCATCCTTGGTCAACGACTTGAGGAATTCGGTCTGCAACTCTGGATCGTTGCGGGTCAGTTCGATCAGACTCTGTTCAAGTTCGCTGGCTTCTTCTTCCAGACCCAATTCCGACAAACGCTTGACCCGGTGTACCCACTGGCTCACTTCGTCGTCTTCGAGGTCGTCATAAATCAAGCCGTGCGCTTCGAGCAGCTTGCCGCGCAAGCCACTGCTGACCGCCAGGGACGAGTCGGTGTGCACATCGTCCTGACCGTCTTCGACGCTGATCAACAGTCGGCTCAGATGATTGATGTCATGTTCGGCGAACGGGCTGTCCAGCAGGTTCAGGCGCAGAACACCGTTTTTGTCGGTGCTCAGATCAAACGTTTCTTTGCCCGCTTTCACCACCACCGGACGCTCGCTCCACGGCAGGCTCGAGTATTCGGTGCGCTTGTCGAGCTGGATTTCGTCGATCCCGGCCAGGTTCTGCTGCGCCCGACCGTTGGACTGCACGTTCATGAACGGGTTGAGCCCGGCAAAACCGTAGCTCAGCCAATCCTTGGTGACGCTGTCCGGCAGGTTGCCGAGGGTGAACACGTTGACCACGTTCGCACCGACCCCGCCGACCACCGCCACCGCGCCCAGCGGGATCTCGTAGACCTCCCGCCAGGGTTGGTAAGGCGTGTAGCGATCGTAGTGACGCGTGACTTCGAATTCGGTGACTTCGAAGGTCTTCTGCTCGTGGATTTTCACCCGACGTTGCGGCAACTCAAGCACCTTGGGCTCGCCGACATCGATCTGCAGGCTGTGATCGAGCAATTTACGCTCGACACGCTCCTCGTGCTCGCTGCGTTGCGACATGTGATTGGCGCAGCCGCTGACCAGCAGGGTGCCGCACAGGGCGGCACCACCGAGGCCTAAGGTGTTTCGCTTGAACATGACTTCTCTATCTGGTGTCAGCGGCGGATACGGGCCTGGAGGAAAGACAGTACGTCGGCAACCGGCAGCGCTTGCGCTTCAGGTTCGGTACGGCTCTTGTATTCCAGATTGCCTTCGGCGAGGCCGCGGTCACTGACCACGATCCGGTGAGGAATGCCGATCAGCTCCATGTCCGCGAACTTGATGCCCGGGCTGGTTTTCTTGTCGCGATCGTCCAGCAGCACTTCGAAGCCGGCCGCAGTGAGTTCTGCGTACAGTTTGTCAGTGGCCTCGCGAACCTGTTCGGTCTCGTAGCGCAATGGCACCAGGGCAACCTGGAATGGCGCCAGTGTGTCGCTCCAGATGATCCCGTTCGCGTCGTTGTTCTGCTCGATGGCCGCAGCCACCACGCGGGACACGCCAATGCCGTAGCAACCCATTTCCAGGGTCACCGGCTTGCCGTTCTCGCCCAGCACTTCGCACTTCATCGCCTTGCTGTACTTGTTGCCCAGCTGGAAGATGTGCCCGACTTCGATGCCGCGCTTGATTTCCAGGGTGCCCTTGCCATCCGGGCTTGGGTCGCCGGCGACAACGTTACGCAGGTCGGCAACGGTCGGAACAGGCAGGTCGCGCTCCCAGTTCACGCCGAAGTAGTGTTTGTCGTCGATGTTGGCACCGATGCCGAAGTCGCTCATCAGCTCGACGGAACGGTCGATGATGATTGGCAGCGGCAGGTTCAGCGGGCCGAGGGAACCGGCGCCGGCGCCAATGGCGTCGCGCAGTTCGCTTTCGGACGCCATGACCAGCGGGCTGGCAACGCCAGGCTGGTTGCCGGCCTTGATTTCGTTCAGCTCGTGGTCGCCACGGATGATCAGGGCAATCAGCTTGCCTTGCTCTTCAGCGTGAACCACCAGGGTCTTGATGGTCTTTTCGATCGGCAGGTTGAAGCCTTCGACCAGTTGCGCAATGGTCTTGGCGTTCGGTGTGTCGACCAGGCGCAGCTCTTCGGTCGGCGCGGCGCGTGAGGTCTCGCGCGGCACGGCTTCAGCTTTCTCGATGTTTGCGGCGTAGTCGGAACCGTTGCTGAAGACGATATCGTCTTCGCCGGACTCGGCCAGTACGTGGAACTCGTGGGAGCCGGCGCCGCCGATGGAGCCGTTGTCGGCTTCTACAGGACGGAACTTCAGGCCCAGACGGGTGAACACGTTGCAGTACGCCTGGTGCATGCGGTCGTAGGTGATCTGCAGCGAAGGCTGATCAGCATGGAACGAATAGGCGTCCTTCATGATGAATTCGCGGCCGCGCATCAAACCGAAGCGTGGGCGGATCTCATCACGGAATTTGGTCTGGATCTGGTACAGGTTGATCGGCAGCTGTTTGTAGCTGCTCAACTCGTTGCGCATCAGATCAGTGATGACTTCTTCGTGGGTCGGGCCGGCGCAGAAATCGCGACCGTGACGATCCTTGAAGCGCAGCAATTCAGGGCCGTACTCTTCCCAACGACCGGATTCCTGCCACAGCTCAGCCGGTTGAGTACTCGGCATCAACACTTCGAGAGAGCCGGCGGCGTTCATTTCTTCACGAACGACGGCTTCGACCTTGCGCATCACTCGCAAGCCCATCGGCAGCCAGGTGTACAGGCCCGAGGCGAGTTTGCGGATCATGCCGGCGCGCAGCATCAGCTGATGGCTGATGACGACCGCGTCGGAAGGCGTTTCTTTCTGTGTGGCGAGCAAAAATTGACTGGTGCGCATGGTTGGCCGTTGTCGGTTGCTGATGACGAGAAATGACGGAGCATTGTACGGGCGAGATCCGCTGGCGTACAGGCGTGCGGTCGGCGGTGTGGCACGAGGGCGGGAATCGTCGCGCCCTCTGCGAAATGTCCTACGATTCTTCTGCGACCTGGGTCGGCACCGGTTCGGGTGTCGGCGTCGGACCTGCACGGCGGCTCTCCTGGAACCAGTGCAGGGCGATCAACAGCAGGGTCGGAACACCCAGCAGCGCCGTGATCAGGAAGAAGTTGTGGTAACCGAATTTCTCTACCATGACTCCTGAATAACCGCCGATCAGGCGTGGCAGCAGGAGCATGATCGAGCTGAGCAGGGCGTATTGGGTGGCCGAGAACTTGAGGTTGGTCAGGCTCGACAGGTAGGCGACGAACGCCGATGTCGCCAGGCCCGAGCTGAAGTTGTCCAGGGAAATGGTCAGGATCAGCATGTTCAGGTTGGCGCCCATGTCGGCGAGCATCAGGAACAGCAGGTTGGTGCCGGCCGACGCGATGCCGCCGATCAGCAGGATCGGCAAGATGCCGAAACGCACGATCAGCAGGCCGCCCATGCCGGCGCCGACCAGGGTCATGATCAGGCCGAAGATTTTGCTGACGCTGGCGATCTGATCCTTGGTGAAGCCCTGGTCGATGTAGAACACGTTGGCCATCACCCCCATGACCGTGTCGGACATGCGGTAGGTGGCGATCAACCCGAGCAACAGGAACGCCTGCCAGCGGTACCGCAGAATGAAGTCGTTGATTGGCGTCAGCACCGGCGCCAGGCCGCGGCGTCCCATGGCCGACAGGCACATAAACGTAAGCGTGGTGTAGAGGATGGCCCGCAGGAAGGCGCGGTCTTCGAGCAGCAGGTCGAGCGGGCTCACGCCTTCGAACAGCACGCTGGCGAAATCAGTGTTGTAGAGCTGGGTGAACATGGCGGGCACGGACACCAGCAGCACGATCAGCACGAATACCGACATCAGTTGATGCATGAAGCTGTAGCGACCGGCTTGAAGTTGGGTGCGCAGGGGCACGGGCGGTTCGCGCATGAACAGCGTGGTCAGCAGTGCCGGAACCATCAGGGCGCCAAACAATACGTAGGTGCCGGCCCAGGCCGAATGCTTGTAGTTGAAGCCGGTGGAGCCGAAGCCTTCGGCAAAGAACAGCGCGCCGGCCGTCGCCAGCAATGCGGCGATCCGATAGCCAGACATATAGCTGGCTGCGAGCGCGGCCTGGCGAGTGTCGTCGGCGATTTCCAGGCGATAGGCGTCAACCGCGATGTCTTGCGTCGCCGAGGCGAAGGCAACGACCACGGCGATGGCGATCAGCCAGGACAAATGCTTTTGCGGGTCGCAGAAACCCATCCCGATCAGGCCTAGGATCACCAGAGCCTGGGACAGCACCAGCCAGGAGCGTCGTCGACCGAGCTTGCCGAGGAATGGCAGGCGCCATTGGTCGAGCAACGGGGACCAGACCCATTTAAAGGCATAGGCCAAGCCGATCAGGCTTGCATAACCGATGGTTTCGCGGGCCACACCGGCCTCACGCAGCCAGACGGAAAGCGTCGAAAACACCAGCATGTAAGGCAAGCCGGCGGCGAAACCAAGCAACAACAACACAAGCGTCGAGGGGCTGGCATAGGCGGCGAGCGCGGCGCGCCAGGTTTTAGGGGGCATGGGCTGGAGTCTGCCTCAAGAATTACGGAAACAAAGCGCGCACTCTAACCGCTGTGCTCTACCGGGCGCCAGCCATGGCGCTGAATATCAACACGATTGTTCAGGATACTGACACCTTCGGAGCGCAATCGCGCGCGCTGTTCATCCCCCGAGGGACTGCCCACGGGCAGGCTGATCCGGCCACCGGCCCCCAGTACGCGATGCCACGGCAGTTTAGTGTCGCCGGGCAGTTGGCTTAATGTGCGTCCGACCCAGCGCGCGGCGCGGCCCAATCCGGCTAGCTCGGCCAGTTGACCATAGCTCACCACTTTTCCCTCGGGCACCTGCGCGAGTGTCAAGTAGAGCGCCGTGCGTCGAATTTGCGCCGCACTTTCGGTTTCAACGGTTGGGTCGGTCACGTCCGTGGTTCCTGAAAAGGTCGCCTTACCGTTTGTAGAGTAAGTCGTGGATTGGCAATTGAGAAATGAACTCAATAGAAATAGTCGGGTCAGTCCTTGCTAGGGTCTTATTCTCAGGGATAATGCCGACTTTTTTTCGCAAACTTGAGCCTGTATCTGCTTATGGTGTCCAGAACCCTGCTGTGCCTCGCTGTCCTCAGTGCCTCCACGCCGTTGCTCGCTGATACCGTCTGGTTGAAAAACGGTGACAAATTGAGCGGCAAAATCACGCTGTTCGATGGCGGTAAATTGCTGATCCAGACCGAGTATGCCGGTGCGGTCCCGATCGACTGGAAACAGGTCAAGACCCTGGAAAGCGATCAGGAATTGTTGGTCAAGCAGGATGCCTACACCGGCGAGAAAGCCAAGTCGCTGCATGCGGCAGACGATGGCAAGGTGACGCTGGAAAACGGCGAGGCACCCAAGACGGTCGAGTTGGCCAGTATCCAGCAGATCCTCAAGCCCAAGCCGGTGGTCGAAGACCTGGTGTGGAAGGGGAATATCGACGCGGCGCTGGATTACCAGCGGGCGGAAAAAGATACCGATGACTACGACATCGACTTCAAAACCACTGCGCGCCATGGCAAATGGCGTCATATCGCGGAAGGCGAGTACAACCGCGAATTCCAGGATGACGTGGTCACCACTGATAACTGGCGGGGCGAATACTCGCTCGACCGATTCCTGACCGAGAAGTGGTTCTGGCAGGGTCGCGCGGTCTATAAACGTGACAAGGTTGAAGACCTCTCCCGTCAGCGCACGGTGGGTACCGGTCCGGGTTACCAGTTCTGGGATGACGAACTAGGCGCATTCTCCCTGGGCTCGCTGGTCAACCGTACGGACTATCAGTTCTCCGACGGCAGCAAGGAAAACTTCTATTCCCTGGCGATGAAGTGGGATTACAACCGTTACCTGATCGGCAAGAAGGTTGAGTTCTTCACCAATGGTGAAGTGGGCAAGCCGCTGTCGGGCGTGGCCGATTACGCGCTCGATGCCGAAATGGGCTTGCGCTACAAAGTCACCGAGTGGGCATCGCTTAACCTCAAGGCTGAGCGAGATATCATCAGCGGCACCGACGATGCTGATCTGGACAAGACCCGCTACACCGCAGGGTTTGGCGTGGCCTGGTAAGGCATAAAAAAATCGCAGCCACTGGCTGCGATTTTTTTTGCCTGCAAAACACACAGGCACAAAAAAGCCCCGCTTTTGAGGGCGGGGCTTTTTACTAAAGCAAGTACAAGTTAGATAACTTGAACTTCTTCAGCTTGCATGCCTTTCTGACCGCGGGTAGCGATGAAAGAAACCTGTTGGCCTTCTTTCAGGCTTTTGAAGCCGTCGGATTGGATAGCTTTGAAGTGAACGAACAGGTCGTCACCGGATTGTGGAGTGATGAAGCCGAAGCCTTTTTCATCGTTGAACCACTTAACGGTACCAGTTTGGCGATTAGACATGGTGTAACTCCTTGAACAAAGATAACTGCGACGCAGGAAGAACCCTGGCCGAGACTGAGTGCAAAGAGCAGGAAAAATTCTTGTAGATGGTTGGATCGAAATTCAACATATCGTGTAGAGATTCTCAGTGACACAAGCAGCACAGTGGCGCCACCTTAACCCTTTTTCAGGGACGTGCCAATGCTTCCTGCGAAGGTTTCTCTGTTTTCATGACTGACGGTCCGTTGGATTAAGGCGAAGGCCCAGTTATCACGGGGGATCGGCGAGAATTGTGCCCCGAACTTTGAACCCGGAGCGCGCGCCCGGTAAGATGCCGGACAGAATTTTTCCACCTCGCTATTCAGGACACCTGCCATGAGCATCAAATCGGACAAGTGGATTCGCCGCATGGCGCAAGAGCACGGCATGATCGAGCCGTTCGTCGAGCGCCAGGTGCGCGGCAGCGACGATAACCGTGTGATCTCCTACGGCGTGTCGAGTTACGGCTACGACGTTCGTTGCACGAGTCATTTCAAGGTGTTCACCAACATTAACTCGGCCATTGTTGACCCGAAAAATTTCGATGCCGGCAGCTTCGTCGACATCCATAGCGATGTTTGCATCATCCCGCCGAACTCTTTCGCCCTGGCCAGCACCGTCGAATACTTCCGTATTCCGCGCAACGTATTGACCATCTGCCTGGGTAAAAGCACCTACGCCCGCTGCGGCATCATCGTCAACGTCACCCCGCTTGAGCCTGAGTGGGAGGGGCACGTGACCCTGGAGTTCTCGAACACCACTAACCTGCCGGCGAAAATCTATGCCAACGAAGGCGTGGCGCAGATGCTGTTCCTTGAATCCGACGAAGAGTGCGAAGTGTCCTATAAGGACCGTGGCGGCAAGTATCAGGGCCAACGTGGCGTGACTCTGCCACGCACCTGATCCATTCATCTGGCAGGTCGCGGGAATTCTTCAGCGGGTAGACACTCTATTGGGTGTACTGCCCGGTTCGCGTACAGCGGACGGGGCCATCGCTCAGGAGTGCTTTATGAAGATCGATCCGCAAATAAGTGCCGAACTGGCAAGGCTTGAGCCCAATCAGATTGGCGTGTTGGCCTGGTCCTTGTTGGCACATCCACCTATCAGCATGGCAGGGGGTATCCCCGGCCAGCCTGATCCCGATACGCCCAACGAGCAACCTACCGAGCCCGGTGAGCCCACCCTGCCGGATGAGCCGCCTCCCGCGCCCGTAGCCTGATCTGCCGTATCTGCCGTCGAAAATGAAATGGCCAGTCAGCTGTAGTCCCTGAAGACTTCAGCTGACTGGCCATATTTCGTTGTCGCCGATGACAAAAATCCTGCAGCTGTCGTCCCGATCGACCTGATACCCACCAGTGAACGCGCCAAAAGCCGGAAGCAGGCTGATCTGCTCCCCCAATCTGAAACACGCCAGGCGCAAACGCTGCCGACCTCTGCCGTTCAGCCGATAGACCGGATGCACATGCCCTGCGAGCACATGCCGCTGCGGATGTGGATCGGGCTCATGTTGCAAGGCAAACGGCCCAAGCAACAACGGCTCAGGCACCACGCGTATGTGCAACGAGGCTGGCGGGTCCCCGGCGCGTTTGTCGTGGTTGCCGCGGATCAGCGTCATCGGCAGGTCCGGGTGCCGCGCCCGCCAATCCGCCAGTGCGCTTAACGTGCCGGTGGCATGGGAGCCAGGTCCGTGCAGAAAGTCCCCCAGGAAAATCAGCTGACGGCAGGGCAGAGCGGCCAATAGCCCGTCCAGCACTGCGACATTGCTGGCAGTGGTGCCATGGGGCACTGGCTGACCCAGGCTTCGATACGCCGCCGCTTTACCAAAATGCACGTCGGCGATCAGCAGGGTTTGTTGCGCCGGCCAGTAAATGGCTTTTTCTGGCAGCAGCCACAGTTCTTCACCGGCCAGATGCACTGGATAAGGCGTACTCATCAGGTTTTTCCGGTTTCGGCGGTTTTCTCAAGGTCGGTGACCATGCGACGGATACGGTCCGCGAGTTTTTCCGAACTCATGCTTTCCCGCATGCGCTCAACCAACAGGGGAAACCCCAGCGGTGTTGGACGCTTGATCGGGTGCAGGTCTATCTTCAGTTGATTGATACGCGCCAACGTCTGTTCCAGACGTTGAATATCCAGTTCTTCCCGTAGGACTTCTTCCCCGGCCTGGGCCAGTAACAGATTTCCGGCGTCGTACTGCTTGAACACCTGGAAGAACAGTCCGCTGGAGGCTTGAACCTGCCGCGTGCTTTTCGGCGCACCGGGGTAACCGGCAAACACCAGCCCGGCAATTCGCGCGATTTCCCTAAAGCGACGAAGCGCGAGTTCGCCGGCATTCAAACTGGCGAGCACGTCTTTCAACAAATGCTCGGGACTCAACAGTTCGGGGTTCAAAACTTTCGACCAGTCCACAGCCGTGGCGCTGAGCAATTCCAGCCCGTAATCGTTGACCGCGATGGAAAACGTTACCGCCTGCTGCTGGCTGACCCGCCACGCCAGCAAACTCGCCAGCCCCAGATGCACTTGGCGTCCGGCAAAGGGGTAAAGGAACAGGTGCCAACCTTCCCGGGATTTCAGCGCTTCGGCCAGCAACGACTTCGAGGTCGGCAGCCCGGACCAGCGCTGCTGCACTTCCAGCAGTGGACGCAGCGCGCGCATTTCCGGGCCGATGAACTCGCCTTGCTCCGCCGAACTGAAACGCGTGACCACTGCCTGCGCCAGTTCGTTGGAAAGGGGCATCCGCCCGCCATTCCAGCGTGGCACCGCAGCTTTTTTCGCGGTGCTGCGTTTGACGTAAGCGGTCATGTTTTCCACCCGCACCAACTCCAGCAAGCGCCCCGCGAACAGAAAACCGTCGCCCGGTTTGAGCCGCGCAATAAAGCCTTCCTCGACACTGCCCAACTGCTTGCCACCACCACCCTTGCTCCAGAATTTCAACTGGATGCTCGCATCGCTGACGATGGTGCCGATGCTCATGCGATGTCGTCGCGCCAGCCGCGCATCCGGTACGCGCCAGACGCCCTGCTCGTCAGGCTCGACCCGGCGGTAATCCGGGTAGGCTGTCAGAGAAAGTCCGCCATGGCGTACGAACGCCAGCGCCCAGGTCCAATCCTCCATGGTGAGTTCTCGATAGGCCCAGGCACCACGGACTTCTTCATACAACTCATCAGGCACAAACCCACCGCCCAACGCCATGCTGACCAGATGCTGAACCAGCACATCCAGCGGTTTGTGCGGCGACTGGCGAGGCTCGATACGGCGTTGCGCCACGGCGTCTTGAGCCGCCGCCGCTTCGATCAGCTCCAGGCTGTGCGTCGGCACCAGCGTCACCCGTGACACACGGCCCGGCGCATGACCCGAACGCCCGGCCCGCTGCATCAGGCGCGCCACGCCTTTGGCCGAGCCGATTTGCAGCACCCGCTCCACCGGCAGGAAATCCACCCCCAGGTCCAGGCTTGAGGTGCAGACCACCGCTTTGAGCTGACCGTCCTTCAGCGCCCGCTCGACCCAGTCACGGGTGTCCCGCGACAGTGAGCTGTGATGCAAGGCGATCAGCCCGGCCCAATCGGGGCGCGCCTCCAGCAAGGCCTGATACCAGATCTCGGATTGTGCGCGGGTGTTGGTGAACACCAGGCTGCTGGGACTTGAATCAATTTCGGCGACGACCTGCGGCAACATCTTCAAGCCAATGTGCCCAGCCCATGGAAAACGCTCGATGGCCGGCGGCAGCAGCGTGTCGACCCGCAGTTCCTTGGACGTCTGGCCTTGAACACTGATGCCGTCACCCTGAGGGATCAATACCTGTTCGGCGTGGGACTGATTACCCAGCGTCGCGGAAACGCCCCACACGATCAGCTCCGGATTCCACCGACGCAAACGGGCGAGAGCGAGTTGCAGTTGCACGCCACGCTTGTTGCCGAGCAGTTCGTGCCATTCGTCGACCACCACCATGCGCAACGTCGCTAGCGCGGTTTGCGCATCGGCACGGGCGAGCATCAGGGTCAGGCTTTCGGGTGTGGTGATCAGCGTGGTGGGCAGGCGCCGGCTCTGACGCGCACGTTCGCTGCTGCTGGTGTCGCCGGTGCGCAGGCCGACGCTCCACGGGATCTGCAGGTCTTGCAGCGGCGCTTCCAGGGCGCGAGCGGTGTCGGCGGCCAAGGCGCGCATGGGCGTTATCCACAGCACGGTCAGCGGTTCGGACAGCGGTTTGCGTTTGCGAGGGGGGTCTACAGGAGCGATCGACTTGGCGAAGCGATTGAGCGCGGCAAACCAGACTGCATAGGTTTTACCGGCACCGGTGCTGGCGTGGAGCAACCCGGACTCACCGCGTTTAACGGCCGTCCACACTTGCTTCTGGAAGGCGAACGGCTTCCAGTCGCGGGCGCTGAACCAGTATTTTGCGTAGTCGGGGAAGGATCCCATGCCGGCGGTGTGCGCTCTGAAAGTGTTCTTTCAGTGACCGCGGCGGAATGTAACAAGTTTAATTGCTTTGTTTTTTGTGGGAGCGGGCTTGCTCGCGAAAGCGGTGTAACAGACACATCGATGTTGGATGTGCCATCGTCTTCGCGAGCAATCCCGCTCCCACAGGGTCTTTTTGTTCTGTTACTTGAGATTGCCGCTGAGGAACTGCTTTAGCCGCTCGCTCTTTGGATTGCCCAGCACGTCTTCCGGCGCGCCTTCTTCCTCGACCAGGCCCTGATGCAGAAACAACACCTGGCTCGACACCTTGCGGGCGAAGCTCATTTCGTGGGTCACCATGATCATGGTCCGGCCTTCTTCCGCCAGGCCCTGGATCACTCGAAGCACCTCACCCACCAGCTCCGGGTCGAGTGCCGAGGTCGGTTCGTCGAACAGCATGACCTCCGGTTCCATGGCCAATGCCCGCGCAATCGCCACGCGTTGCTGCTGGCCACCGGAAAGAAACGCCGGGTATTGATCCGCTACCCGTGCCGCCAGGCCGACCTTGTCGAGATAACGTCGCGCGCGGTCTTCGGCTTCCTCTTTGCTGCAACCCAGCACCCGGCGCGGGGCCATGGTGATGTTTTCCAGCACGGTCATGTGGCTCCACAGGTTGAAGTGCTGGAACACCATGGCCAGGCGCGTGCGGATTTTTTGCAATTCATCGGGATCGGCCACGTGCATGCCGTGACGATCCTTGATCATGCGGATGTTCTGGCCGTCCAGTGTCATGGCGCCGTCGTTCGGCTGCTCAAGAAAGTTGATGCAGCGCAGAAAGGTACTTTTGCCCGAGCCGCTGGCGCCGATCAGGCTGATGACGTCGCCTGTATTGGCCTTGAGTGAAACGCCTTTGAGCACATGATGATCGCCATAGCTTTTATGCAGGCCTTCAATGGTCAGTTTGTACATGGGGCATGCATCCTCAAGGCGAAAGTAGGTAGCCGCTGCGATAGGCCTCGGTGCCCGCGACGTGCGCGATCACCATGCCGGCAGTGGCCATGCGCCGCAGCGAACGGGCGTACATCAGGCCGGCGGCGGTGCAATGAACGGGGGTGACGCGATCGTTGATCGGGTCGATGATTTCGGCGATCAGTTGCCCGGCCTCGAGGTATTCCCCCGGCAGCGCGGTGAACACCAGCAGGCCGCCCACCGGTGTCGACACCGGCTCGACGCCGGCCAGCGGTGTGGCCGGGTAGGGCAGCTCGGGCAATGGCGCCGCTTCGCCGGCAATGGCGCCGAAGTGAATCAGGTAATCGATCAACGCCTGGCAATCGAGGCTGGCCAACGGGTGATTGACGTCGCCCTGGCCGCGCAATTCGACGGTGACCGAGAGGCTGCCGAGCGGAATGTTGAAATGCTCGCCGAAGCGTTCTTTCAACTGCCACCAGAGCAGGGTGAAGCATTCATCGAACGATTGACCGCCGGAATCGGTGGCCAGCAGGCTCGCTTCAGCGCCGATGTAGCGCGCCAACGGTTCGACCTGGGGCCAGGCTTCAGGGGTGGTGTAAAGGTGGGCGACTGCTTCGAAATCGCAATGCAGATCCAGCACCACGTCCGCATCGCAGGCCAGCCGTTGCAGGGTCAGGCGCTGGGATTGCAGTTGCGTGCCGGCAGTCTGCGCCGCCAAGGCATTGCGCAGGCTGGTGCGGATGAGTTCGAGGTTGTGCTGCGGATCATCGCCAAGCTGGCCTTCGATCTCGTTGCCCACCGCTTCGCTCAAGTCGACGAACCAGCGATTGAAGTTCTGCCCGCTTTCCAGCTCGTAGCGGCCCAGCGGCACGTCCATCAGCACTTGTTCCAGGCCAACCGGATTGGCCACTGGCACCAGCACGATTTTACTGCGCAGGCGGCCGGAGGCTTCAAGTTCCGCCAGACGCTGCTTGAGGTGCCAGGCCACCAGCATGCCGGGCATTTCATCGGCGTGCAGGGACGACTGGATGTAGATCTTGCCTTTGGCCGACGTCGGGCCGAAGTGGAAGCTGTGAATCTGTCGAGCGGTCCCCGGCAGCGGGGCCAGCAAGTCATGTATCTGGTGGCGCATGTTCGTCTCTTTATTCCTGGTCCTAGTGGGTCGGTCCGAGGAACGCCAGCCATCGGCGTTCGGCGAGGCGGAACAGGCCGACCAGCGCAAAGGTAATCGTCAGGTAAATCAGCGCGGCGATGCCGAACGACTGGAAAGTCAGGAAGGTCGCCGAGTTGGCGTCCCGTGCGACTTTCAGGATATCGGGGATGGTCGCGGTGAACGCCACAGTGGTCGAGTGCAGCATCAGAATCACTTCGTTGCTGTAATAAGGCAACGAGCGACGCAGGGCTGATGGCATGATCACGTAGGCATACAGCTTCCAGCCTGTCAGACCGTAGGCCTTGGCCGCTTCGACTTCACCGTGGGCCATGCTGCGGATCGCCCCGGCGAAAATCTCCGTGGTGTAGGCGCAGGTGTTCAGGGCGAAGGCCAGGATCGTGCAGTTCATCGCATCGCGAAAGAACGCATCCAGTACCGGTTGTGCACGTACTGCGGCCAGGCTGTAGATACCGGTGTAGCAAATCAGCAGCTGGATATACAGCGGCGTGCCGCGAAACAGGTAGGTGTAGAACTGCACCGGCCAGCGAATGTAGAAATGCGGCGACACTCGGGCGATGGACAGCGGGATCGACACCAGGAAGCCGATGACGATCGAGGCGGTCAGCAGCCACATGGTCATGGCCAGGCCGGTGATGTTGTAGCCGTCGGTATAAAGGAAGGGTTTCCAGTATTCCTGCAAGAGTTCGATCATCGTACGGCCTCCCGGGAACCGGCGGCGTAGCGGCGTTCGAGCCAGCGCAGGACGAAGTTCGAGGCGCTGGTGATGGCCAGGTAAATCAGCGCGGCAAGCACCAGGAAGTAAAACAGTTGATAGGTGCTTTTACCGGCGTCCTGCGCAGCCTTGACCAAATCGGCGAGGCCGATGATCGATACCAGCGCGGTGGCCTTGAGCATCACCATCCAGTTGTTACCGATACCCGGCAGGGCGAAACGCATCATTTGCGGGAACACCACGATTCGAAAACGCTGGCCGCGTTTGAGGCCATAAGCGGTAGCGGCTTCGACCTGACCCCGAGGCACCGAGAGAATCGCCCCGCGGAAGGTTTCGGTGAAATACGCGCCGTAAATGAAGCCCAGGGTGATGACCCCGGCGCTGAACGGGTTGATCTCGATGTATTCCCATTCCATGAAATCGGTAAACGACGTCAACCAGGTTTGCAGGCTGTAGAAAATCAGCAGCATCAGCACCAGGTCCGGCACGCCGCGAATCAGCGTGGTGTAGATCTGGGCCGGAACCCGCACCAGTTTGACTTTTGACAGTTTGGCGGTGGCGCCGAGCAGGCCGAGCAATACGGCCAGCAGCAGCGACAATGCCGATAATTTGATGGTCATCCAGGTGCCTTCCATCAGCAACGGACCGAAGCCCTTGAGGCTGAAGGCTGAGAGCCCCAGGTTTTGTAATAGGTTTTCGAACATAAATCAGCAACCTGATCGGGTGAAAAAAGCGCCCATCGCGAGATGGGCGCCGGGCATTATTTGCCGCTGTACAGATTCAGATCGCCAAAGTGTTTCTTCTGAATGGTGGCGTAGGTGCCATCGTCGTGTAACGCTTTGATACCTTTATTCAAAAGTTCTTTGAGGTCTTTGTTACCTTTAGAGATACCGATAGCTGTTTTGGACGGCAGCAATTCGCTGTCAACCGGCTTGCTGACTTCGTAGCCTTCACCCTTCGGCGACTTCAAAAAGCCCAGTTCGGCTTGCAGCATGTCCTGGATCGCTGCGTCGAGACGACCCGACATCAGGTCGGAATACACCTGATCCTGGTTCTGATAGGCCTGGGTTTTCACACCGGCCTTGTCCAGCACGGCCTTGGCGTAGGCTTCCTGAATGGTGCCTTGCTCATAACCGACAGTCTTGCCCTTCAGCGAAGCCACGTCTTCGCTCAGGCCGGAACCCTTCTTGAACACGTAAGCGGTTGGACCGGAGAACAGCTCATCGGAGAAGTCGATGACTTTTTCGCGAGCCGGGGTGACGGTCATCGAAGAGATCACACCGTCGAATTTATTGGCCTTCAGGCCCGGAATCATGCCGTCGAAATCGCTTTCGACCCATTTGCACTTGACCTTCAGCTCGGCGCAGATCGCGTTCCCCAGATCGATGTCGAAGCCCACCAGGCTGCCGTCGGCCGCTTTCGACTCAAACGGAGCATAGGAAGGGTCAACGCCAAAACGCAGCTCTTTGTATTCCTTTGCCATGGCGGAACCAGCAGCCATGCACAACGCCAGTGCAGAAAGGGTCAGCAATGCTTTTTTCATTATTCAATCCCTAAGAACCAATATGAGCGCTTGTGGCGCAGAATTATTGTTACTGGAAAGCGTAAGACCTAATGAAAGTAGCAATTTCCGAACCAGAGTCCCGAACAAGCGTTTAAAAGGTGATACAAGAAGTGGCAACAGGGGATTTGTGCACGAAATCGGGCGTCGAAAAATAGCTGCACCAACTTGGTTCGCAATGGCACAAAACTATGTGGGAGTGAGCCTGTGTGGTGAGGGGATTTATCCCCGTTCGGCTGCGCAGCAGTCGTAAAACCAGTGAATGCGGTGTTGCCTGGTACACCGCGGTTGCAGGTTTGGGGGCCGCTTCGCAGCCCAACGGGGATAAATCCCCTCACCACACAAGCTCGCTGCCACAGGGGGAGATTGGGTCAGCCAAGTAAATCTTGCAGCGTTGCGAGGTTGTCTGCTTCTTCCACCGACTTGTCCTGCCGCCACCTCAGCATCCGCGGAAACCGCACGGCAATCCCGCTCTTGTGGCGTTTCGACAGGGCAATACCCTCAAATCCCAGCTCAAACACCAGGCTCGGTTTCACACTGCTCACCGGCCCGAATTTCTCCACTGTGGTCTTGCGCACGATGCTGTCGACCTGACGCATTTCCTCGTCGGTCAGCCCGGAATAGGCTTTGGCGAACGGCACCAGCGTTCGTTCGCTGGCGTCCGGCGGACCGTCCCAGACCGCGAACGTGTAATCACTGTAGAGACTCGCCCTGCGACCATGACCGCGCTGCGCATAAATCAGCACGGCGTCGACGCTGAAGGGGTCGACTTTCCATTTCCACCAGATGCCCATGTCCTTGGTCCGGCCGACGCCATACAGCGCATCCCGGGCCTTGAGCATCATGCCTTCGACGCCTAGGCTGCGGGAGGCTTCGCGTTGTTTGGCGAGGTCAAACCAGTCTTCGCCGGTCAGTACCGGTGAGGTGAGTAACACCGGGTTGTTGCAGGTGCCGACGAGTTGATCGAGTTGCGCGCGGCGTTTGGCCTGAGGCTGACTGCGCCAGTCCTCGCCTTGCCATTCCAGCAGGTCGTAGGCGAGGACCACCACCGGCACTTCTTCGAGAATTTTCTTGTCCAGGGTTTTGCGGCCGATCCGCTGCTGCAACAGGGCGAACGGCATGACCGAGGGAGCGGCCGGCGATTGCGGGTTGAAGACATCGTCAGTATTCGGTCGAGGAGTTTTCCAGGCGACGATTTCACCATCGATCACTGTCCCGTCCGGCAAACCGTGCAACAGGCTGTCGAGTTCGGGAAAGCGCTCGGTCACCAGTTCTTCGCCGCGTGACCAGATCCACAGGCGCCCCTCGCGCTTGACCACTTGAGCGCGGATGCCATCCCACTTCCATTCCACTTGCCACTGGCTCGCCGGGCCGAGCACGGCTTCGAACTGCTCGACCGGTTGTGACAGGGCGTGGGCCAGAAAAAACGGGTAGGGCTGGCCACCGCGTTGGGCATGTTCGTCGCACGATTGGGCCGCGATCAATTTCAGATAACTGGCCGCGCTCGGCCGATTGGACAGGTCGGTGTAACCGACCAGCCGCTGGGCCACGCGTTTGCTGTCGAGCCCGGCCATGGCGGCCAGGGCACGGGTTACCAGCAGCTTGGAAACCCCGACGCGGAAACTGCCGGTGATGAGTTTGATACAGAGCATCAGGCTATGGCGATCCAGTTGCGCCCAGAGCGCGGGCAGTCGCTCGACGAGGACTTCCGGGGACTCACCGCGCAGTGGCAGCAGCTTGTCTTCGATCCATACCGCCAGCCCGTCGGTGGAGCTGTGCAGGGTTTCGGGCAGGACCAGCGAAATCGTTTCCGCCAGATCGCCGACCGCTTGATAACTCTCTTCGAACAGCCAAGGCTCAAGTCCGGAAAAATCGACCGCCAGCTCACGCAGCACGCGTACCGGCACCAGTTGCCGTGGGCGTCCACCGGACAAGAAGTACACCGCCCACGCGGCGTCTTCGGGGGCGGCCTGGGCGAAGTAGGATTGCATCGCAGCCAGTTTGGCATTGCTTGAAGTGGTAGCGTCGAGTTCGGCATACAGCTCGGCGAATGCCTTCATGACAGCACCTCGGCGGTCTCGGGTTCGACGGCGGCGTTGTCGTCCTCATCGTCGCCATACTCCGTGCTGAAACCCATGGCATCGAGGCCTTGTTCGCGCAGATGACGCACCAACACCCCGACCGAACCGTGGGTGACCATCACCCGTTCGGCGCCGGTCTGTTCGATGGCCCAGAGCAGGCCCGGCCAGTCGGCGTGGTCGGACAATACAAAACCGCGGTCGACACCGCGTCTGCGCCGCGTGCCGCGCAAGCGCATCCAGCCACTGGCGAAGCCATCGCTGTAATCGCCAAACCGGCGCATCCAGGTGCTGGCGCCGGCCGATGGCGGGGCGATGACCAGCGCCTTGCGCATCATCGGGTCGCTTTTCAGGACATCGCCGGCATAGATCGTGGGCGGTATAAAAACGCCGCTGTCGCGATACACCCGATTCAGTGGTTCGACGGCGCCATGCACCAAGATGGGGCCGAGGCTGGCGTCGATGCCGTGGAGAATCCGCTGGGCCTTGCCGAAGGAATAGCAGAACAGCACGCTGGTTTTGTCGACGGCGGCATTGGCCTGCCACCACTGATTGATCTCGGCAAAGACCTGCGCCTGGGGTTGCCAGCGATAGATGGGCAGGCCAAAGGTCGACTCCGTGATGAAGGTATGGCACTTCACCGGTTCGAATGGCGTGCAGGTGCCGTCAGGCTCGATTTTGTAATCCCCGGAGGCCACCCAGACTTCGCCGCCGTATTCCAGGCGCACCTGGGCGGAGCCGAGGACGTGGCCGGCGGGGTGAAAACTCAGGGTGACACCGTGGTGCTGCAAGCGCTCGCCATAGGCCAGGGTTTGCAGGTTGATGTCCTGGCCCAATCGCGCACGCAAAATCCCTTCGCCGGGTGCGGCCGCCAGGTAATGCTGGTTGCCGGTACGGGCGTGGTCGCCGTGAGCATGAGTGATGACCGAACGCTCGACTGGCCGCCACGGGTCGATATAGAAATCGCCGGCGGGGCAGTACAAACCTTCAGGACGCGCGATAACAAGATCCATGTTGTTACCAAAATGGGGGGACTTGTTAGCTATGAGGTTTGCGCGAAGCCAGAAGTTCTATCGAGATTTCAAGGATGAGTAAGATCCCAGTGTGGGGCACCTGTGGCGAGGGGGCTTGCCGGAACGCCGCATCGCCCCGTTCGGCTGCGAAGCAGTCGTAAACCGTTGAATGCGGTTTGACTTTGAAATGCCGGGGCCGCTTCGCGACCCAACGGGGCAAGCCCCCTCGCCACAGGTCGCTCCCACATTGGGTCGGTGGTGACGTTACTTGCCGGGTGTCAGGGTCAATCGAGTTTTGCCATAAACCTTGTCAAAGTTCTGCGGCTGCATCGGCAGGCTCATGTATTGCCCCTTCAGCCATGGATCAATGCTGTCGAGATAATTCGGGCTCGCCGGGTTGCCGGACTGACCGGTGCCGTTCTGCCCCATCAAAGGCTCCGCCTGGCCGAAATCAACGATAAAGCGCATGGCCGGCGCCAGCGTGGTGTTGAAGTCCTGACCCCAGGTGAACGCCGCCGTGTTCAGCGTCGTGTGATCGCCCCCCGCCGCCAATGGACCGCGAACTGTCTGGCCATTGGCATTCTTCCATTCATAGCGGTGCAATTTTCCCCACTGCCAGGCTTTGTGATCGCCGCCCAATTGGCTATCACCGGCGCTGATCGCCGCCGCCAGACTGCGGGCGAGGATCGCCGGCTTGTCTTCTTTCTGCGGCGTGCGCGCGTCATCCCAGAACGGACTGTCTTCACGGCCCAGCAGGTGATCGGCCTGCGCGGCGTAGGACAACTTGCCGTTGGCGATAAAGGCTTTCCACGCCGGGCTGCTTTCCGGGCCCAGTTCGTCGAGGAAAATCTGCTTGGTACTTTCCTGCAGGAACAGCTCGTAGATCGCCGCATCCGCGGAGGTCGGGCTGAGTTTGCCGTCGAAGGCCATCAAGCGGGTCAGCGCCTCGCGAGCCTTGCCGCGCTCGGCCACCGGCAGCGCTTCGATGGCCTGTTTGAGCGGTTGGGCCATGCCCGGGGCTTCAAACATTTTCTTCAGTTTGGCGGCGAACGTCGTGGTCTGGTCGTATTGCATCGCGATCACGCTGCGCGTGTCGTGTTTGCCCACACCCGCCAGTTCGGCCAGGCGTTCGCCACGCTCCGGCGCCGACCAGGAATTGGACAACTGCATGCCGTAGCCATGGGGAATGACCCGCTGGTTGGCGGTGCCGAGCCAGCCTTGGGCCGGGTCCTGGTCATACGGGTGGAGCATCGGGTCGGCGTAACCGTCCCAATCGTAGCGACCTTCCCAGCCCGGCGACGGCAGCAGGCCTTCACCTTCGCGACGGTTCGGGTAACGCCCGGTGACTTGCCAGCCGATGTTGCTGGCGTCGGCGAACACCAGGTTCAAGGCGATGGCGCGGATTTCGCGGCTGGCGTCCGAGGCTTTCTCGACGTTCTGCGCCCGGGACAGGTCGAAAAACGCGTCCAGGGTTTTGTCGTCGGTGAAATTCGGCGTCTGCAAGGCCAGTCCGAAACCGTTGGCCAGTGTCGTGCCTTGAGCGCTGTTGAGCAGTGGACCGTGGCGGGTTTCGTAGACGACTTCGCGAATCGGCCGCTGGCCTTTGACGAAGTAGGTTTCGTTGCGCACGATCGCCGGCTGCCATTTGCCGCCGACCTCATACGTGAGGCCGTTGCCCTGGCGTTTGATTTTTTCCAGGAACAGGTCCTGGTTGTCTCCCATGACCGAGGTCATGCTCCACGCCACTTTGCCGTTGAAACCGCCGAGCACCATGGGCAAACCGGCAATGGTCACGCCGGAAGCCTGGTATTTCGGTGCGCGAATCTGCACGTAGCTGTACCACGAAGGCACGCCCAACGGGCCATGGCTGTCGCTGGCCAGCAGGCTTTTGCCACTGCGGCTGCGTTGCGGGCCGATGGCCCAGTTGTTCGACGAGGTAGCGCCCAGCAGGTTCAGGTCGGACAGTTGCGTGGTGGCTTTGCTGATGTCGGCCAGGCCCGGGATGGCGCCATTGAGCTTGATGCCCTGAAGTTTTTCGGCTTCGCCCTGCGGCAGTTTTTCGTCAGGCGCGGACGGCGTCAGCCAGCCGAGTTTGTCGGTGGTGACGGTTTGGGCCAGCATCAGCGCGGCAATTTCTTCCGGCAGGTTGGCGGACTGGCTGAAGTTCAGCAGGCAGAAAATAAGCGCCGAATCTTCCGGTTTCCAGTATTCAGGCTTGTAGCCGGTGGCGGCGAGGTCGGCCGGCAGCTTGTCGCGGAAACGGAACAGGTAGGCGTTAACGCCGCGCGCATAGACTTCGAAGAAGCGTTTGAGACGCGGCGAAGACGCCTTATATAGCTCGCCGGCGCTTTTCTTCAGATTGACGGCGCGCATGTAGCGGTCGGCGTCCAGCAAATCCGAACCGGACATCTCCGACAAACGACCCTGGGCCAGCAGGCGCAGGGTGACCATTTGCGTGAGGCGGTCGCTGGCGTGGACGTAGCCGAGGGCGAACAGTGCGTCGTGGAAGCTGTTGCTTTCGATCAGCGGCATGCCCATGGCATTGCGGCGCACCGAAACGTTCTGAGCCAGGCCTTTGAGCGGCTGCACGCCGGTGGTTGGCGGGAGGGTGTCCTGGGTGTTCCAGGTCTGACAACCGGTCAGGCTCAAAACACCGGCCACTGCTGCGGCAACGCCGAACCGGGGAAGAAAATGTGTAAGGGCTGGCGAGGCCATGGCAAAGCTCCTGCGGGGTAGAGGCGCAATAAAGGCGCTACGTTAGAGAGCAGGAGGAGGGCGCGCAAGCGGGGTATCAGGTTATTTCGGGATTTGTCCGATAAACACAATCTCCCGGGCGATGCATTACCTGTGGCGAGGGGACTTGTCCCCGTTGGGTCGCGAAGCGGCCCCGGCATTCTTTCAGACAACCACATTGTCAGGTTTTACGACTGCTACGCAGCCGAACGGGGACAAGTCCCCTCGCCACATTGAGTACCTCACCACAGGGGAGTGCGTCGGGGTCAGGGTTTGGGTGGGTTGACTCTGGCCGCCAGGGCATAGGCTTTTACCGTCGCCGGGCGGTTCTGGATGTGGTTGAACCAGCGCAGCACGTTGGGGAAGTCTTCCAGGTTCTGGCTCTGCCACTTGTGGGAAACGATCCACGGGTAAATCGCCATGTCGGCAATGCTGTACTCGTCACCGGCGACAAACTCATTGTTGGCCAGTTGCTTGTCCAGAACCCCGTACAGGCGAGCCGACTCATCAATGTAGCGCTTGATCGCATAAGGGATTTTCTCCGGTGCAAACTGGCTGAAATGATGATTTTGCCCGGCCATCGGCCCCAGACCGCCCATCTGCCAGAACAACCACTGCAGCGCCTGCTGGCGACCGCGCAGGTCTGTGGGCAGGAACTGGCCGGTTTTCTCCGCCAGGTACAGCAAAATGGCCCCCGACTCGAACACCGACAACGGTTCACCGCCATCCACGGGCTCATGGTCGACGATGGCCGGGATTCTATTGTTTGGGGAGATTTTCAGAAAGTGCGGCTGGAACTGCTCGTTCTGGCTGATGTTGATCGGGTGCACGTTGTACGGCAGGCCGGCTTCTTCCAGGAAAATCGAGATTTTGTGGCCGTTGGGGGTGGTCCAGTAATACAGGTCGATCATGCAGTTCTCCACATCAAGAGACGTCGTAGGGTCGGACAGCGACCGCGGGCATCAGGTCGTCCTGTTTGCATTCGATGGCTTGCCTGTAAGAGGAGGTGATGCTGAAGTGCGTGAAATTCAATGACCTCGTGTGAGAAAAGTCGACATGGAGCTCAAGACCAACGCAGCACTGATCATCATCGACCAGCAAAAAGGCATTCTGCAGCCCAGGCTCGGTCCGCGCAATAATCCTCAGGCCGAAGAACGAATCCTCGATTTGCTGAGTCATTGGCGGCGAACCGGGCGGCCGGTGATTCATGTGCAGCACCTGTCCCGCTCACCGGATTCAGTGTTCTGGCCTCAGCAATCGGGTGTAGAGATTCAGGAACGTTTCCAGCCGTTGGCCGGCGAGCAGTTGATTCAGAAGCAGGTGCCGGATGCGTTTTGTGCGACCGGGCTGGAAGCGCGTTTGCGCGAGGCGGGGATTGAGCAGTTGCTCATCGTGGGCGTTGCGACCAACAACTCGGTGGAGTCCACGGCGCGAACAGCCGGGAACCTGGGGTTTGAGGCGTGGGTGGCGGAGGATGCGTGCTTTACGTTCGACAAGGCCGATTATTTTGGCAATGCGCACTCAGCCGAGGAAGTGCACGCGATGTCGCTGGGGAATTTGCACGGGGAATATGCGACGGTGGTCAGCACCGCACAGATTCTGCAGCCTGGCTGAAACCCTGTAGGAGCGAGGCTTGCCCGCGAAAGCGGTGTAACCGACACATTGATAGTGAATGTGCCGACGTCTTCGCGGGCAAGCCTCGCTCCTACAGGGTTATGTGCGCACAGAACCAATGTGGGAGCGAGCTTGCTCGCGATGGCGATTCAACTGGCGAAAAAATTATCCGCCCGAAGCATCAAGCGCCGTGGCACTTCTTGAATTTCTTGCCGTTGCCGCACGGGCAAGGGTCGTTGCGGCCAACGTCTTTCAGGGCGTTGCGCACCGGTTCCTGGTGAGCGTGGCCGCAATTCGGGCCGTGGACATGGCCATGGTCGTGATCATGGTGGTCGTGATGGTCATGATCGTGGTTGCAGTCAGGGCCATGGACATGGGGTTGCTGGGTCATCGGTTTTGCTCCGGAATTAAATCGGCGGGGATTATCACGCCATTGCGCGCCAGGTGCACGTAGTGCGCGATGAATAAACCGGTTTCCATTTCACCTTCCAGCCGATAGGGGATGGGCTGATCGGGTTTTTTCAGCATTTTCACCACGTCCCGCACCTTGGGCCACAGGTTGGTGCGGATCGGCACCTTGAAATAGGCACTGCGTTTGGGGCCGACGGTGAACCAGTGTTCATGCTCGCCTTCGGTCAGCAGCATGTCGCCCAGGTGAATGCGGTATTCGAGGCCGCGCACCGTGAGGTCGCTGTCGTTGGGGTTGTCGACGCGAAAGTGCAGGATGAATTTCTGCTCCATCAACTTGGCCCGGACCACTTCGACCTTGACCAGATGCACTTGCGGATCCGGCAGATCGTCACCGAACCAGGACGCGCAGCCGCCGAGCCCCAGAAAGAGGAGCAGAGTGAACAGATAGAGTGCGAGTCGCCGGGTGATCATGGTGACGTCTCTCCCTTGTAGCAGCTGGCGAAGCCTGCGTTCGGCTGCGCAGCAGTCGTAAATCCTGCTGGCTTGGTCTGCCTGAAACACCGCGTTTACCTGATTCACGACTGCTACGCAGCCGAACGCAGGCTTCGCCAGCTGCTACAGGGTTCGCTCAACTGCCGAAATACCCCGCACAACACTTCTTGAATTTCTGCCCGCTGGCACATGGGCAGGCATCGTTGCGTCCGGCCTTGAGTTGCACGGTGGGGTCGATGAAGTACCAGTGCCCGGCGTTCTGCACGAACGAGGAGCGCTCGCGGTGGCTGTGTTCGCCGCCCCCGTCATGCCAGCGCGCGGTGAAGGTGACGAACGCGTGTTCCGGTTGGCCGCCCAATACCTCGGAGCGTTCCACTTCGAGCCCCAGCCAGGTGCTTTGCGCGCTCCAGTCGCTGATTGACTGACGATCCAGGCCGGCCTGTTGCGCGGGCAGGGTGGTCGCCACCAGATAGTCGATCAGCCCCAGCACATACGCGCTGTAGCGCGAGCGCATCAAGGCTTCGGCGCACGGCGCCGGATGCCCGTCATGGTAATGGCCGCAGCAGGCATCGAGCAGGGTGCCGCTGCCGCAAGGGCAAATGGATGTACTCATTGCGTTACCACCAATATTTCCCGAAGTTTTCCGGATTGGCCCAGAACCGCGAGTTGAGCCAGTCGGGCACCTGTTTATAGTCAAGCAGATCGTAGGTGAACAGCGTCAGCACTTGATCGTCGCGCTGGAAGCGTTCGCTGGCCTGCAAGGCCAGGGAAAAGAAATCCGTCTCCTGCCAGCCGCTGGCCGGCAAATCCGCCAGCACCGCAATCCGGCTGGCGTTCAGGTTACGAATCCCGCCTAACAGATTCAGACCGTCACGCTTTGGCAGGTGTTCAAGGCAATCGACCACTAGCGCCAGGTCAAACCGGCGTGCCGCCAGTTCGGCCGGCAGTGGGCCGGGAGCAGCGAACGCCACGCAGCAATCCGGGTGCGCGAGCTTGAACGCCTCAAGCGCGGGAAACTCGCTGGCGCCGATCAACAACAGGCGTGCGGGGGCGTATCGATCCAGCAAAGCGGCCAACGCCTGCTGGGGCGTGCGCGAAGAAATACCTGCAATCATCAGAAATCCTCAATCAGAGCACCAAGACTAGCCTGCCCGAAGGTCCGGGCCTAGAGCGGGTTTGCGCCAAAATCGGCGAACTGCCGTGAATGCGGGGGGAAACAGCGGTGGCCTATTGCTGGCGGAGATTAAAACTCGGGTCTTTACTCCCTGAATCGGTTCTAAGCCGATCCCTCAGGAGAAAACTAGATGAGCATAGTTCGGACAGCATTACCCTTGGTTCTGCTAACCAGTGTGTTGACTGGTTGTGCAGGTTTGCAGAAAACCGACTGGCCGACCTGTGCGGCGGTCGGCGGTGTCATTGGTGCCGGTCTCGGTGCGACCGAAAGTTCGGCATGGGCGGGGTATGGCGCGCTGCTGGTCGGCGGTACGGCAGCAGCCTATTGCTGGGTTCACGGTGATGGAGACGAAGACGGCGATGGTGTGCCGGATAGTCGCGACAAGTGCCCGGGTACGCCTCCAGGCGTGAAGGTCGATGCCGACGGCTGCCCACCACCGGTGCCTGCGCCAGTGGTCGAAGAGGCCGTGGTGGTCAAGGAAGAAGTCATTGTCATCCGCGATGTTCACTTCCAGTTCGACAAAGCCACACTCACGCCTTCCGACAAAGAGGTACTCAACACCATCGCCACTCGCCTGAAACAGGAAGCCTCCACCGCACAATTGACCGTGACCGGTCACACCGACAGCGTGGGCAGCGATGCCTACAACCAGAAACTGTCGGATCGTCGTGCGCACTCGGTGGTGGAATACCTGATTTCCCAAGGCGTGCCACGCAGCAGCTTCGTGTCTGTGGCCGGTGCCGGTGAAAGCCAGCCGGTTGCCGATAACAAAACTGCAGACGGCCGTGCACTGAACCGCCGCACGGAAATCAAAATCAACCGCTAAGCCCCATCCGCTCCGCGGCTTGTGCAGTCGCGGATGCGGGTCTTTACTCCTGTGTAACCGGTATGGGCCGGTAACACAGGAGCTTTCCATATGAGCGTTCTCACACGGACCGTCTTGCCGGTTCTGCTAATAGGCAGCCTGTTGACCGGTTGCGCAACTCACAGCGATGGCACCGCCCCACTCAATCAACGCACCTGGCCGATCTGCAGCGTCATCGGCGGACTGGTCGGCGGAGGCTTGGGCGCGATTGAAAGTGCCGGTTGGGCAGGCGGTGGAGCAGCGCTCGGTATCTTGACCGGTGGCTTGATCTGTTACGCCCAGGACGGCGATGAGGACGACGACGGCGTTTTCGATCGACGTGATCGTTGCCCAGATACGCCCGCCAATACGCCTGTCGAGCATCATGGTTGCCCACTGCCGCAGTATCCGGTCAGCGTGAAACCGGTCGAACCCGTGCAACCCGAAGTCATCATCCTGCCCGGTGACGTGCTGTTTGCCTTCAACAAGTCTGACCTGAGTCCCTCCGCGCAGAGTCAGCTGGATGCACTGATGAGCAAATTGCAAAACGCCGATGTCGTGAGCATCAAGGTGATCGGCCATACCGACAGTGTGGGGTCGGATGCTTATAACCAGGCGCTCTCGGAGCGTCGTGCCAGCAGCGTGGCGGCCTATCTGTTGAGCCAGGGCCTGGCGCCGGACAAACTCACCAGTGAAGGCAAGGGCGAAAGCCAGCCGGTGGCCGATAACGAAACGGATGAAGGACGCGCGAAAAACCGTCGAGTGGAATTACACATTAATCGCTAAGCCCCGAACTAGAGCCGTCGGACAACATTTTCGGTTGATCCGACGGCCATTCGGCAGCCTTCATGAAGAATTTTCTGTTGCCCTCTGGCTTATCCCTCGCGGAAGCCGTTACTGTGCGCGCAAAGAATAATTCTCAATGGGGGGCGTATGAAGGTGATTTGGGGACTGGGGAAGTTGTTGACCCTGCTGTTCTGGCTGGTGGTGCTGGTCAATTTGCTGATGCCGTTTGTCAATCCGCTGCACCAGTTGGTCGGTCTGGCTGGCGGCGTGTTGGCGTCCCTTCATCTGCTTGAGGCGGTGCTCTGTTTCCGCAGCCTCAGGGGGCGCGCCCACCCTTGGCGTGATCGCTTGAAGATCCTGTTTTTCGGCGTATTCCACCTGCAAACCCTCCCGGCTCCGACCGCATCGAAGGCTTCCCATGCGTAAACTCTGTCTGCTCGCCACACTCATCAGCCCATTGGCCTGCGCTCAGGTGGTCAGTGTCGAAACCAATTCGTTGATGCGCCTGCCCAACACTGCCAGTACCTTGCAGCTTGAACGCCTGGAAGTCGCCGATTACGGGACCTTGTTGATTCCTTCGAACGTGACCGAAGTTACCGTCGGCGAATTGCACCTGGGGCGTGAGGCGCGGATCGCCATCGTTCCAAGTGAACAGGCACTGGAATTGAAAGTCAGCCGTGCCGAGTTGTCGGAAGGCAGCCAGATCACCGCTCGCGGGGCACCGGGGACTTACCTCAAGGCTGCCCGCTCGGGACGCAACCTGAATGTGCAGATCAAGGCGCTGAATGCACCGCAGTTGTTGGTGGACGCTCGCGGTGGCGCGGGCGCGCCAGGTTTTGTCGGCCTCGACGGGGCCAACGGTCAGGCACCGGGTTGCACCTGGGGCCAGGCCGGTCGCGGTGCCGATGGCAGCAATGGCAGTGATGGTCAGCCGGGGGCGCCGGGAGCGCTGGTCAGGCTGGAGGTGCCACGTGATTATCCGGTTGAGCAAATCAAGGTTCACGTGGAAGGTGGTGCCGGCGGCGTTGCGGGGCCTGGTGGTAAACCGGGTGCGGGCGGCAAGGCCAAGGGTTGCTTCGTTTACGAGGCCGATGGCGGCAAAAGCGGCCGACCTGGGGTTGATGGCCAGCCGGGGCCTGCGGGTGCGGCGGGTTCGGTAACCGTACAGCGGTTGTAAGAACGACCGATGTCCTGTGGCGAGGGGACTTGTCCCCGTTCGGCTGCGAAGCAGTCGTAAAACCTGTGAGTGCGATGTATCTGTAGGAATGCAGGGGACCGCTGCGCGCTCCAACGGGGACAAGTCCCCTCGCCACAGAGCCCCTCGCCACAAAGGCTGCGGGGCTTTAGAACATCGGCCGTGCCGCAGCAATCGCGACCAGCACCAACCCGACAATCAAATTGATCCCCACCAACTTGCGAATCTTCCCAAGCGTCGCAGCCCCGGTCGGCCAATCCTGCGCGGCCACCGCCGTGCGCAACTCCGGCAACAGCAACGCCTGAATCCGGATAAACAGCGCGGTCATCACCACGTAAAGCCCCATCATCACCTGCACATACCGCGGCGCAGCCTCAAACCCGGCGTATTGCAGATGAATCATCCCCACGCCGCTGATCGGCAACAGCACCACCGCGACCCAGACCCAGCGGAAAAAACCTTGAAACACTTCCACCCACAGCTTTAACCGCGCGGGACCTTCCAGGGCCTTCATCGCCGCGGGTCGCAAGACCATCCAGGCGAAAAACATGCCGCCCACCCACACCAGGGCGGACAGGACATGCAGGGTGTAAACGATGCCAAAAGGTGTCATTGGGGTACTCCGTTCTGCGCGGGATTAATTAGCGCGGTATGATAGCCGCCGATCCGAACCACTGAAAATTTATCCAGCGTTTTTTGCGCCCGACAATCCATGATCAGCACCGAACTCAAAACCACGATCCAGGGCGCCTACTCGCGTTTTCTTGAAGCCAAGAGCCTCAAGCCGCGCTACGGCCAACGCCTGATGATCGCCGAAATTGCCAAAGTCCTCGGTGACATCGACACCGACGACGAAGGCCGGCGCAGTGGCGACCCCGCAATTGTCGCGGTGGAAGCCGGCACCGGTACCGGTAAAACCGTGGCCTACAGCCTGGCGGCGATCCCCACCGCCAAGGCCGCCGGCAAACGCCTGGTGATCGCCACGGCCACCGTGGCCCTGCAAGAGCAGATCGTCTACAAGGATTTGCCCGACCTGATGCGCAACAGCGGGCTGAATTTCAGCTTCGCGTTGGCCAAGGGCCGCGGGCGCTACATGTGCCTGTCCAAGCTCGACATGTTGCTCCAGGAAGGTCACGCACAAACCGCAACCGCGCAGCTGTTCGAAGAAGAAGGCTTCAAGATCGAAGTCGACGAGGCCAGTCAGAAGCTGTTCACCAGCATGATCGAGAAGCTCGCCGGCAATAAGTGGGACGGTGATCGCGACAGTTGGTCCACCGCCCTCGAAGACGCCGACTGGGCGCGCCTGACCACCGATCACAGCCAGTGCACCAACCGCCATTGCCCGAACTTCGGCCAGTGCGCCTTCTACAAGGCCCGCGAAGGCATGGGCAAGGTTGACGTGATCGTCACCAACCACGACATGGTCCTCGCGGATCTGGCGTTGGGCGGCGGCGCCGTGCTGCCGGACCCGCGCGACACCATCTATGTGTTTGACGAAGGTCACCACCTGCCGGACAAGGCCATCGGCCACTTTGCCCATTACACGCGCCTGCGTTCCACTGCCGACTGGCTGGAAACCACCGCCAAAAACCTCACCAAACTGCTGGCCCAGCATCCTCTGCCGGGTGACCTGGGCAAGTTGATCGAGCAGGTGCCGGAGCTGGCCCGGGAGATCAAGACCCAGCAACAGTTCATGTTCTCTGCCTGCGAACAGGTTGCCGACTTCAAACCCGGCGAAGACGTCGAGGGCCGTGAACGGCCGCGTCATCGCTTCGTCGGCGGGGTGATTCCCGAGCACATGCGCGAAATGGGCGTCGAGTTGAAGAAAGGCTTTGCCCGTCTCACCGACCTGTTCACTCGGCTCACCGAACTGCTCAAGGAAGGCATGGACGGCGAGGTCAACATCGGCATCGCCAGCAACCAGGCCGAAGAGTGGTATCCGCTGTTCGGCAGCCTGTTGTCCCGTTCTTCGGGCAACTGGGAATTGTGGGTCGCGTTTACCGCCGAAGACCCGGAAGACAACCCGCCCATGGCCCGTTGGCTAACCCTGGCGGAAAGTGGCTCGCTGTTCGACATCGAGGTCAACGCCAGCCCGATCCTCGCGGCGGAAATGCTCCGGCGCAACCTGTGGAACGTCGCTTATGGCGCACTGGTGACCTCGGCGACCCTGACCGCGCTCGGTACCTTCGACCGCTTCCGCATGCGCGCCGGTCTGCCGAAAAAAGCCGTGACCGCCGTGGTCCCGAGCCCGTTCCATCACGCCGATGCCGGTGTGCTGCGGGTGCCTGACCTGAAAGCCGACCCGCGTGATGCACCGGCCCACACCGCGGCGATCATTCGCGATTTGCCGCAACTGGTGGAAGGTTCGCGTGGCACCCTGGTGCTGTTCTCCTCGCGCAAACAGATGCAGGACGTGTTCGACGGCCTGGACCGCGACTGGCGCAAGCAAGTGTTCATTCAAGGCAATCTGTCGAAACAGGAAACCCTGAACAAGCACAAGGCCCGCGTCGATGGCGGAGACTCCAGCGTGCTGTTCGGCCTGGCGAGTTTTGCCGAAGGGGTCGACTTGCCCGGTGCGTACTGCGAACACGTAGTGATCGCGAAGATTCCATTCTCGGTGCCGGATGATCCGGTCGAGGCGGCGCTGGCCGAATGGATTGAAGCCCGTGGCGGCAATCCGTTCATGGAAATCTCCGTGCCGGACGCCTCGCTGAAACTGGTCCAGGCCTGCGGTCGCTTGCTGCGTACTGAAGAAGACCGCGGCACCATCACCTTGCTGGATCGGCGCCTGGTCACCCAGCGTTATGGCAAAGCGATCCTCAACGCACTCCCGCCATTCCGTCGCGAAATTTCCTGAAACACCGGTGGGCTTTTTAGCCCGCCGCGTTGTCTATCGTTCAGTCATCACTTTTCCATTGGCCCACTTGGTCGTTAGGGAGAACCACGTTCCTATGATTCGCCGTTCGTTGCCTGCTGTATTCGCCTTGATCTTCGCAGCCCCGTTGCTGGCAGCCCCTGCCGGCCAACAGACGCTGTTCAACTTTGTGCGCCCCGCTGACGTGGTTCAGGTGGCGACTCAGGATGCCAGCCTGCCGCAATCCAACGCGGAGCAAACGGCCGAAGGCGAAGTGTTGCGTCGGGTGACGTTCAACCCGGTGGCGCAACCGACCTTGCGTCTGACCCCGCAAACCGGCGCTTGGGACTGGTCGCAGTCAGGCGTGATGAGCTTGCGCATCCAGAGCGCGATGGACTGGGCCGTGACCCTGTACGTGAAAATCCAGAGCAACGATGGTAAGACCCTGATCAGTCGGGTCGATTTGCCCGCCGGGCCGGCGCAGACCCTGCTGGTGCCGCTGCAAGCGACTTCGCCGCTCAGCCAGGGCATGAAAGCCGGGCCGCCGATGCCGATGACGTTTGACGGCCAACGCGTGTTGCTGGCCAGCAGCGCCGGTGAACTGGATCGCAGCCAGGTGGTGTCGGTGACATTGTCGATGGACCAGCCGAAAGTGGCCCAAAGCATCTTGCTTGAGCGCTTCGGCGTGCAGGACGGTGAAGCGGTGACCAAGGCGGCTTATGGCGGTCTGGTGGACGCCTACGGTCAATCGACCCGGGCCAAATGGCCGGAGAAGGTCAGTAGCGATGAGCAACTGAAAAGCGCCGCCGCCAAGGAGCTGCAACAGACGAACACCTGGCTCGCCGAGCGCCAGAAGTTGTCCCTGGACAAGTTCGGCGGCTGGAGCAAAGGCCCGGCGTTCAAGGCCAGCGGCTTTTTTCGCACTGAAAAGCGTGACGGTCGCTGGTACCTGGTGACCCCGGAAGGACATCCGTTCTATTCGCTCGGGGTCAACACCGTTACCCCGGACGTCAACCAGACCTACATCGCCGGCCGTGAGTGGATGTTCGAATCCCTGCCAAAACCGGAGGAGCCGTTGGCCAGCCATTTTGGCGAAGGCGACAACCGTGGCGGCAACGGCGCCGACCAGGGCCGTGGCTACAACGCCGGGCGCTGGTACGATTTCTATGGCGCTAACTTGCAGCGCCTGTATGGCGCGCCATGCGTGCTGGGCAGCGACACCAAGGCGGGCGTTGCCGAAGCGGCCAAGGCTGACGCGGTCGAGGCCACGGCCGATAAGGCCGCCGAGCAACCTGTCGTGCCTACGACTGCCGAATCCGGCGTCGCCGAAGCCGCCAAGACCGGTGCCGAGGAAGCGACCGTCGCCAAAGCCGTTGAGCAAAAACCTGCTGAGCCCTGCAAAGCAGTGGTAGATGAAAAACGCTGGACCAACCACACCCTGGATCGCTTGCAAGCCTGGGGGTTCAACACCATCGGCAACTGGAGCGCCCCGGCGTTGGCCAATGCTGATCGCGTGCCGTACACCTTGCCGCTGTCGATCGTCGGCGATTACGCCAGCATCAGCACCGGCACCGACTGGTGGGGCGGCATGCCCGATCCGTTTGACCCACGCTTTGCCATGGCCACCGAACGCGCCGTGGCCATCGCTGCCCGCGACCATCGCGACGATCCCTGGCTGATCGGTTACTTCGCCGACAACGAACTGGCCTGGGCCGGTCCCGGCGACGATCCGAAAGCCCGTTACGCATTGGCCTACGGCACGTTAAAAATGACCACCGACGTGCCGGCCAAGCGTGCGTTCCTCAAGCAATTGCGCGACAAGTACCGCAATCAGGCCGGCCTTTCCAAGGCGTGGGGCATCGACTTGCCCGCCTGGGAATTGATGGAAGACCCGGGCTTCGTTCCGCCGCTGCCGAGCGCTGAGTACCCGGAGATCGAGGCCGACTTCAAGTACTTCCAGAAGGTCTTCGCCGATACCTACTTCAAGACCCTCTCCGATTCGCTCAAGTGGCACGCGCCGAACCAGCTGTTGCTGGGCGGTCGCTTCGCCCTCAGCACCCCGGAAGCCGTGGAGTCCTGCGCGCAGTATTGCGACGTGGTGAGTTTCAACATGTACACCCTGAAACCGCAGGACGGCTATGACTTTGCCAAATTGCGCAGCCTGGACAAACCGGTGCTGATCACCGAGTTCAATGTCGGCTCGACGGATCGCGGCCCGTTCTGGGGAGGCGTGACTCAACTGGTCAAAGAAGAAGACCGTGGCCCGGCGTATGCCAACTTCCTCAAACAGGCGCTGATCGAACCTTCGATTGTCGGTGTGCACTGGTTCCAGTACCTCGATCAACCGGTGACAGGCCGCCTGCTGGATGGCGAGAACGGTCACTTTGGCTTGGTGGGCATTACCGATCTGCCGTTCCAGGGCTTCGTCGACAGCGTGCGCAAGAGCAACCTGGCGACCGTCGATCAGTTGGGTAAAGAGGCCGAGAAGGCCAAGGCTGAAGCGGATAAAGCCAGCCATGAGGGCGAGGGCGGCCGGAAAGCTGACGGCGGCAAAGATGCAGGGAAAGGTGCGGACCATGCGGGCGGGCATTCCGCCAACGGCCACTGATCGCCGATATTCCTGTGGCGAGGGAGCTTGCTCCCGCTGGACTGCGCAGCAATCCCTTTTTTGGGCCGCTTCGCAGCCCAGCGGGAGCAAGCCCCCTCGCCACAAAGGTTCTGATTAATTCTATGGGCGGGTACACCGCCCAGCCCACACCTGTTCCCAAATCCCCCAAGGGCTGGAACAATGCGGACCACTTTGTAGAATTCGGGGAGTTGCGGGTGCAGATTCAGGGTCATTACGAGCTTAAGTTCGAAGCCGTACGCGAAGCGTTCGCGGCGTTGTTCGACGATCCTCAGGAACGTGGCGCGGCGTTGTGCATCCGGGTCGGTGGCGAAACCGTACTCGACCTCTGGGCCGGTACTTCCGACAAGGATGGCCTTGAAGCCTGGCACAGCGACACCATCGCCAACCTGTTCTCCTGCACCAAGACCTTCACCGCCGTCACTGCCCTGCAACTGGTGGCCGAAGGCAAGCTGCAACTGGACGCCCCGGTGGCCCGCTACTGGCCCGAATTCGCCGCCGCCGGCAAAGAATCCGTCACCTTGCGTCAATTGCTCTGCCATCAGGCCGGCGTGCCGGCGCTGCGCGAGTTGCTGGCGCCAGAAGCGCTTTACGACTGGCACACCATGGTCGATGCCCTGGCGGCCGAAACGCCGTGGTGGACACCGGGTCAAGGCCACGGTTACGCCGCGATCACCTATGGCTGGCTGGTGGGCGAATTGCTGCGCCGTGCCGACGGTCGTGGGCCAGGCGCATCGATCGTGGCGCGGGTCGCGAAGCCTTTGGGGCTGGATTTCCATGTCGGCTTGGCCGACGAAGAGTTCCACCGCGTGGCGCACATTGCCCGCGGCAAGGGCAACGTTGGCGATGCCGCGGCCCAGCGCTTGCTGCAAGTGACCATGCGCGAGCCGACCGCCATGACCACCCGGGCGTTCACCAACCCGCCGTCGATCATGACCAGCACCAACAAGCCCGAATGGCGCCGGATGCAACAACCGGCTGCCAATGGCCACGGCAACGCCCGTAGCCTCGCGGGTTTCTACGCCGGCCTGCTCGACGGCAGCCTGCTGGAAAGCGAGATGCTCGAGGAGCTGACCCGCGAACACAGCCTTGGCGACGACAAGACTTTATTGACCCGGACCCGTTTTGGCCTGGGTTGCATGCTCGATCAACCGGAGGTTCCGAATGCGACCTATGGCCTCGGCCCACGGGCATTCGGCCATCCGGGCGCTGGCGGCTCCATCGGTTTTGCTGACCCGGAACACGATGTGGCCTTCGGATTTGTGACAAACACCCTGGGGCCGTACGTCTTGATGGATCCGCGCGCGCAAAAGCTTGCACGGGTACTGGCCACTTGTCTGTAAAACGCACTCTCGGGCTCCAGGGCCGGAACCCGAAGGCTTTTATGTTTTCCAAGCGTCTGTTTATCCGGGTCACGCCGGCCTGATTTTTTATGACTTCATTTTGTGGATATCCAATGTCATTCAATAAAACCACCCTTGCCTTGGCCCTGTGTGTTGCTATCACAGGTTGTGCACAGACCCCACAAAGTGATTCGGATGGCAGCAGCTGGTGGCCGTTTGGCTCCTCCGACAAAGTCGCGGCGAAAGAGCCAGCCCCAACTTCTGCTCCAGCCCCTTTGAAACCTGCCGTCGCCGCTCCAGTGGCCAAGGCTGAAAGCTCCAGCCCTTGGTACTGGCCGTTCGGCTCCGATGAAGTGCTCGACAAGAAACCGGAAGTAAAATCCGCAGCCAAGCCAGTCGAAGCTGCCAAACCGGTTGAAGTGGCCAAGGCTGAAGCCGATGCCGGTGGCAAATGGTGGTGGCCGTTCGGTGGTAAAGATCAACCGACCGCCAAAGCCGTACCGATGCCGGATCCTAAAGTCACCCAAGCCTGGCTCGACGATTACGAACCACGCCTGCGTGAAGCGATCAAGGACAGCAACCTGCAACTCGAGCGCCGTGAAAACGTATTGGTCGTGACCGCGCCGGTAGAGGGCTCGTTCAACCCGGACCGTCCAGCGATGCTGCTGCCGGTGACCCTCGGCCCGTTCACTCGCGTCGCGAAAATCCTGGAAGTCGATCCAAAGACCGCCGTATTGGTACTGGGTCACAGCGACACCTCGGGCGCCGCACCGGCCAACGTCAAACTGAGCCAGGAGCGTGCACAATCCGTCGCCGCGATCTTCCGCCTCAGCGGTTTGCAACGTGATCGTCTGATGCTGCGCGGCATGGGCGGTGAAGCCCCTCGTGCAGCCAACGACAGCAATGAAGGTCGAGCCTTGAACCGTCGTGTGGAGTTGCTGGTGACCCCGCAAAACACCATGGTTGCGCTGCTGAGCAAGTACAACATGCCGGCGCCGGCGCCTGTTCGTCTGGTCGCTGCCCAGGACGTCAAACCAGTGGTCAAGCCTGTCACTCCAGCACCTGCAGCGAAAAAAGCGGCTGTACCTGCTGTGAAAAAAGCCCCGGCCAAGAAAGCCGCCAAGGCTCCAGCGAAGAAAACACCGGCTAAAACCGCAACCCCGGCGAAAAAGACTGCCCCGGCAAAAGCCGCCGCCGCTGACAAGAAAGTCGTTGCTGCCGATGCTGTGAAAAAGTAATTCGTTAACCAAAAGGAATGCGCCATGACCCAGGGCCTGGCTGATATGCGTCGCGACTACACCCGTGATGGCCTGACCGAGGCGCAAGCCCCGGCCGAGCCGTTCGGGCTGTTCCATCAATGGTTCGCCGACGCGGTGAAAACCGAGCAACCGCCGGTGGAGGCCAATGCCATGACCCTGGCCACGGTCGATCAGGACGGTCGACCGCATTGCCGCATTCTGCTGCTCAAGGGCCTGGACGAGGAGGGCTTCACCTTCTTCACCAACTACGACAGCGCCAAAGGCCAGCATCTGGCGGCGAACCCGTTCGCCGCCATGACGTTTTTCTGGCCGACCCTGGAGCGTCAGGTGCGCATTGAAGGGCGGGTGGTGAAGGTCACGGCTGAAGAGTCAGACGCCTATTTCCAGGTCCGCCCGCTGGGCAGTCGTCTCGGTGCCTGGGCTTCGCCCCAGAGCCGCGTGATCGCCGATCGTGCTGAACTGGAAGCGCTGCTCAAGAACACCGAGCAACGTTTCAGCGACACTCAACCGCACTGCCCGGAACATTGGGGCGGTTACCGCTTGCTACCCGAGCGCATCGAGTTCTGGCAAGGCCGTCCGAGCCGCCTGCACGATCGCCTCAACTACCGTTTGCAAGGCGCCAACTGGATTCTTGAACGTCTGGCACCTTAAGCAGTCTACCGATGGGGATAGCCTGCCGCAGCGGCTTCAAGCCACTGGGGCAGGTCCCGGCGCTTGATCTTCTGCGCCTGGGCGCGGGCCAGTTGCTCGAGCATGAACGCTTTTTTCTGCTCGTCTTTACCCGCCAGTGCCAACGCCAGATCGCGGTCCATCCAGCGTTTGATCCGCATGTACAGCCACCAGTGGAAGTACAAACCGGCGACAGTGGTGACGACAATGATGAAGTAATCCATGAAAATCCTTGGGTCAGTGGCGCAGATTTTTCAGTTTGCCGCTACTGTGTGGTGAGTCCGAGGCGCCTGTACCGGGCCTGAATGAAACCATTTTTATCCCGGCGATGCCGTGACAGGCGTCAAGCTGCGGAGTTTAATGAATACCTGTCCTTTGGAGTTGATGCTATGCGTAAGTCTGTTCTGCTGGTTGCTTCCTTTTCCACGATGGCGATGTTGCTCACCGGCTGCCAATCCAGTCTGACCGGTGACTCCTACTCCCGTGACGAAGCGCGTCGTGTGCAGACGATTCGCATGGGCACCATCGAAGCGTTGCGCCCGGTGAAAATCGAAGGCACCAAGACCCCTATCGGCGGCGCAGCGGGCGCAGTGGTCGGCGGCGTCGGCGGTAGCGCTATCGGTGGTGGTAAAGGCAGCATCGTCGCTGCTGTCATCGGCGCCGTCGCTGGCGGCCTGCTCGGTTCGGCCACCGAAGAAGGCCTGACCCGCACCCAAGGCGTTGAAATCACCGTCCGCGAAGACGACGGCAGCATGCGCGCTTATGTGCAACAGGTTCAGGAGAACGAAGTGTTCCGTGTAGGCGAGCGGGTGCGGATTGCTACTGTGGATGGCACGAGCCGCGTTTCGCACTAAGCGGGAACGAGCGGTAAAAGAAAACCCCGACCGGGTGACTGGTCGGGGTTTTTTGTGTCTGCTGCCATCGCCGCCAGCGTTATTTTTCGATTACCAATTTTCGCGGTAGTCAAAAGAGATTTGGTAGTCACAATCGGTAATTTCAATCGTGTGGCGAAAGTAAGGTTGGATAGTGGCGACCCATTGGCTAACAACATTAAAACCTCCGTTGTTAATGTTGTTCTCTACAGGGATTCCGAGAGCATTAAGTATTGATTCATCATCGCCCAGATCATCAGAGAACTCTTCGCCTTGAAAATTTTCCGTTTGCTTGTCAAACCATTCCAGCCTTAGTTTTAATCCCATCGTTGTCTCACAAGTATTTTTTAGGAATGTTTCGTTTAGATTGAGCATCATCACGTCGCTCACCTGTTACAGGATCAAACGCTCCCAGGTGGCTGCCATCACTTGCGCGGTACTCTTCCAGCTCGCCATGCATAGAGTCCCACTCATAGATCTTTTTACCTTTCGCATCTGTCCACCTCGGTCTTAACCCCCCACCCCCTAGTACAGGGTTCATTTTCTTGGCTGGTTTAAGGCCAGGAAATGCAATGATTTCTTCTGTCTTCGGTACTGGATGGTAGCTGTGACCTGCATCTGGCAAACCTTTACGAGGAGTACTGAGGACAATATAAACCGGCTTCACCCCCGAATTCGCCGGAAACACAAGAATGAAATCCTTGTAATCAGGCGGATAAACCGGATCGACGATGATGCTGTCAGCCGCTTCCGTCGGTGGATACACCCAAATATGCGGCGCTTGCGGTGCTGCTTCTAAAGCGGGAATGCCAAGGATGTCCGAACCATCTACAGCCGGTGTCCAGATCAGCTCAACCCCATCCCCTAGATCCGCCACCTGCTGACTGTCGCGCAACGTGAACTGCACAACATCAACCATTTCCCAGCCGCGGTTCTTGCCGGTGTAGAAGGCGTAGCCCTTGAGACTGCCATCAGCCTGTTGCTCGACCTGAAGGCGAACGCGGGTGCGGGCCTGTTTCAGGGCGCGCAGTTGATCTTCGGTATAGAGCGCGCTATCGCTCAGGCTCGGGGTCCAGAACAGCGCGACCACCGTGGCCAATGCAGCAGTCCCGGCAGCGCCGATTGCCGCGACCGGAGCAGCGAGCGCCGGAGCACTGAGTGCAAGTCGGCCAATGCCAAGCGAGACGGTACTGCCGCTGATGGTTTCAAGATTCAGCAGCCCGGCATCGTCTGCTTTTCGAGCGCCGAGCCAGGCGATTTCCCCGTAATCCTTGAGGCTGTCGGTGGGCACCATGCCCGAAGGATTCGAATAATCGATGATGGCGTCCGGCAGCTTGCAGGACTTGGCGAAGACGCATCCGGCACGAACGGACTCATCCTTTTTGGCGACGACCTCACGACTGCGCTCGAAGGCATCTTGCCTGGCGAGCATCGCATCGTAAGCGTTTTGTCGGGCGTCCCGCTCGGCCAGTTCGGTGGCCGTCATGAAGCGGTGGGTGACGTGATGTCCGTCGCCGGACGGCGGGTTTTTAACCCTGGGGATATCCTTGTTGCCAGCCACTGATCTTCCTTGCGTTCGTCCATCGACAGCCCCCAAACAAGGGGCTGTGCGACGTTAACGAACAAGGTCAAACGTGGCTGTAGGACGAATCCTGAATGTCGTTAAGAGTGTTCTCTATCACTCAGGATTGCAGCGCGGTGCGCTTGCGGCTCGCTGCCGCCGTCACCGCATAACCGATCAATGCCGCCAGAATCGAACCGGTCAAAATGCCCATCCGGTCCATCCCGGCGTATTCACTGACACCCGGTTCAAAGGCCAGGGAGCCGACAAACAAACTCATGGTGAAACCGATCCCGCAGAGGATCGCCACACCCAGCACCTGGCCCCAGTTGGCGCCTTGGGGCAGGGCGGCGATGCCGATTTTCACGGCCAGCCAGGTCAGGCCGAACACACCAAGTGTTTTGCCCAGCAGCAGGCCCACGGCAATGCCCATCGGCACATGGTGGGTGAAGCTTTCCATGGTCACGCCGCTCAGGGACAAGCCGGCGTTGGCGAAGGCGAACAGCGGCAGGATGCCGTAGGCCACCCACGGGTGCAGGGCGTGTTCGAGGGTCAGCAGCGGTGACGGCTCGGCGTTTTTCGTGCGCAATGGAATGCAGAACGCCAGGGTCACACCGGCCAGTGTCGCGTGGACGCCGCTCTTGAGCACACAGACCCAGAGGATCAAGCCAATGATCATGTACGGCCCGAGCTTGACCACGCCAAGCCGGTTCATCGCGATCAGCGCGACGATGCAGGTTGCGGCCAATGCCAGGGAAAGTGTCGACAGCGTGCCGGAATAGAAGATCGCAATGACGATGATGGCGCCGAGGTCATCGATGATCGCGAGGGTCATCAGGAACAGTTTCAGCGACACCGGCACACGCTTGCCGAGCAGGGCGAGGACGCCGAGGGCGAAGGCGATGTCGGTGGCCATCGGGATCGCCCAGCCATTCAGGGCGGCCGGGTTGTCACGATTCAAAAACCAGTAGAGCAGCGCGGGAACCACCATGCCGCCAATCGCTGCGGCGCCGGGCAGGACGATTTGCGAAGGTTTCGTCAGTTGCCCATCGAGGACTTCGCGCTTCACTTCCAGGCCGATCAGCAGGAAGAACAGGGCCATCAGGCCGTCGTTGATCCACAGCAGCGCCGGTTTGGCGATTTGCAGCGCACCGACCTGCGCCACCACCGGCGTGTCCAGAAAACTGCTGTACAGCCACGACAACGGGGAGTTGTTGATGATCAGGGCCAGGGCTGCAGCGGTGATCAATAACAGACCGCTGGCAGCTTCCAACTGAAAGAAACGCGTGAAAGTGCTACGCAGAGGCAAGGTCGCTCTCCATCGAATAATCAAAAAGGTGGCACACCCTAACCGGTACCGTTAGTTGTTAAAATAAAATTTATATTCTTTTTTGTTATATGCCGTTGCAACGCGAAGGGCAGACACGGACCTGAGCCTAGCAGTTGCCAGACGTATTGGGCCTCAGCTGTATCTGTGCTTCACGTGGGATTTTTCCTAAGCTTATTGGCTGAGCCCTGCGACAAGGCCGACTCTTGTCCGATTCAACGAGAAAACCATCATGAGCGACAACCGACAGTGGGCCCGCGAAGCCATACGGATCATTGAGGCCGACTTCCAGCGCAGCGCCGATACCCACCTGATCCCCTTGCCGCTTCCGGGTTTTCCGGGCATCGAGCTGTATTTCAAGGATGAGTCCAGCCATCCCACCGGCAGCCTCAAGCACCGGCTGGCGCGCTCGTTGTTCCTCTATGCCTTGTGTAACGGCTGGCTCAAACCCGGTGCGCCGGTGATTGAAGCGTCCAGTGGTTCGACGGCGATTTCCGAGGCCTACTTCGCAAGGTTGCTGGGATTGCCGTTCATTGCGGTAATGCCGGCGACCACGTCCAAAGAGAAGATCGCGCAGATCGCTTTCTATGGCGGCAAGAGTCATCTGGTCGACGATCCGACGCAAATCTATGCCGAGTCCGAGCGTCTGGCTCGCGAACACGACGGGCATTTCATTGACCAGTTCACCTACGCCGAACGCGCCACCGACTGGCGGGCGAACAACAACATCGCCGAGTCGATCTTCCAGCAAATGCGTTTCGAACAGCACCCGGAACCGAGCTGGCTGATTTCCAGCCCCGGCACCGGCGGCACCACCGCGACCCTCGGCCGATACGTGCGTTATCGCCAGCATTGCACCCGCGTGCTGTGCGCCGATGCCGAGCGTTCGGTGTTCTTCGATTACTACAAGACGGGCGATGCCACGTTGCGACTGGATCACGGTTCGCGGATTGAAGGCATTGGCCGGCCACGCGTCGAGGCGTCGTTCCTGCCCAAGGTGATTGATGCGATGGTCAAGGTGCCGGATGCGTTGTCGCTGGCGGCCATGCATTACCTGGCGCAGCATTTGGGGCGGCGTGTCGGCGGGTCGAGCGGAACCAACCTGATCGGCGCCTTGATGGCAGCTCAGCAGATGGCGGTAGCGGGGGAGTCGGGGTCGATCGTGGCGATTCTGTGCGACGGCGGCGAGCGTTATGAGACCAGCTATTATGATCAGGACTGGCTCAAGGCCCAGGGTTATGAGTTGAGTGGGTTGATGGATGTTGTGGCGGCGAGTGTGGAGCGCGGTGAGGCTTTGCCAGCCACCGTGCTGCGCGCCAATATCTGACACACCAAAAACCAATGTGGGAGCGGGCTTGCTCGCGAATACGATAGATCAATCAACATCTCTGTTGAATGAGAATCCGCTTCGCGAGCAAGCCCGCTCCCACAGGGTTATTTGGTGTGTCAGGAGATGTCGATCAGGCCTCAAGGCCGAGGATGTCGCGAGCCACGGCTTCGGCAATCCGAATCCCGTCGACACCCGCCGACAGAATCCCGCCTGCATAACCCGCACCTTCACCCGCCGGGAACAGACCTTTCACGTTCAGGCTCTGCATCGACTCGTTACGGGTAATCCGTAATGGTGACGACGTACGTGTCTCGATCCCGGTCAACACCGCGTCATGCAGCGAGTAACCGCGAATCTGCTTCTCGAATGCCGGCAAGGCTTCACGAATGGCTTCGATGGCGAATGCCGGCAGTGCCAGCGCCAGATCACCCAAGGCAACGCCCGGCTTGTAGGACGGTTCAACACTGCCCAACTCGGTGGACGGCTTGCCCGCAATGAAGTCGCCCACCAGTTGCGCTGGTGCTTCGTAGTTGCTGCCACCCAGCACGTAAGCGTGGGATTCCAGGCGTTCCTGCAACTCGATACCCGCCAGCGGGCCGCCCGGGTAGTCGACTTCCGGGGTGATCCCGACGACGATCCCGGAGTTGGCGTTGCGCTCGTTACGCGAGTATTGGCTCATGCCGTTGGTGACCACGCGGCCCGGCTCGGACGTCGCCGCCACCACGGTGCCGCCCGGGCACATGCAGAAGCTGTACACCGAGCGACCGTTCTTGGCGTGGTGCACCAGTTTGTAGTCGGCCGCCCCGAGTTTCGGGTGGCCGGCGTATTTGCCGAGGCGCGCGCGGTCGATCAGCGACTGCGGGTGCTCGATGCGGAAACCCACCGAGAACGGCTTGGCCTCCATGTACACACCACGGCTGTGGAGCATGCGGAAGGTGTCCCGGGCGCTGTGGCCCAAGGCCAGAATCACGTGTTTCGAATGAATCTGTTCGCCGCCATTGAGCTCGACGCCGATCAGTTGGCCGTCCTCGATCAACACGTCGGTGACCCGCTGCTGGAAGCGTACTTCGCCGCCCAGCGCGCGAATCTGCTCACGCATGTTTTCCACAACGCCGGTCAGACGGAACGTACCGATGTGCGGTTTGCTGACGTAGAGGATTTCTTCCGGCGCGCCTGCTTTTACGAACTCATGCAGGACCTTGCGACCGATGAATTTCGGGTCCTTGATCTGACTGTAGAGCTTGCCGTCAGAGAACGTTCCCGCGCCGCCTTCACCAAATTGCACGTTCGACTCGGGGTTGAGCACGCTTTTACGCCACAGGCCCCAGGTGTCTTTGGTGCGCTGGCGGACTTCGGTGCCACGTTCGAGGATGATCGGCTTGAAGCCCATTTGCGCCAGCAGCAGCCCGGCGAAAATCCCGCACGGACCGAAACCCACGACGACAGGACGTTGCTCAAGATCAGCCGGGGCCTGGCCGACCACTTTGTAGCTGACATCCGGCGCTACGTTGACGTTACGGTCATCGGCGAACTTGTGCAGCAATGCGGCCTCATCCTTGGCGGTGAGGTCGATGGTGTAGATGAAGCACAGTTCAGAGGACTTTTTGCGCGCATCGTAGCTGCGCTTGAACAAGGTGAAATCGAGCAGATCATCGCTGGCGATGCCCAGGCGCTGCACGATGGCAGGGCGCAGGTCTTCATCGGGATGGTCGATCGGCAACTTGAGTTCGGTGATTCGTAACATGACAGGATCCGGTTCGCGGGGCGCACAACTGCGCCAAGGCGTTTGAAGGCGGCGATTATAAGCCCCAAACGCCGGTCCCGTGAGGCAAAAACGATCAGTCGTTACGCGAGCCGCCGAAATACCCGCAACCGCGTTGCACCTGGCCATCGATGCGCAGTTCGGCGCTCATGTGCTGGACGCTGCCGGTGCTGCTGTCGACGCAACGTTGCGGCGCAACCCACAGTTCGATGTGCTGGTTATTGGCTTCGGTGCTGAGATTGAAACGGCCATCGCCTAGCTGTTCTTCAACGTACGGCACGGCCAGGGGCGGCTGACCGGCGCGGTCGATGACCATGCCTTTGCCGCTGACCTTGACGTTCCACTCGGGTGAGTGGCCGGCGGCGCGCAGGATCAACAGTTTGAAGTTGGGATCGTCGCAGGCGGTGCCCGAGCGTTCGACGCGGTACAGCTGCTCAAGATCAAGGCGGCTTTCGACGATTCGTCCACGCACGTCGGCAAACAGCTTGCCCTGGGAATCGGCGAGGGTCGCGGCCTCTTGCAGGACGCTGGTGCCGCCGCTGTCATTGACCACATAGCTGCGTTGTTCATTGCACGGCTGGAACAGCAGCTTGCCGTCCGCCGCCGTCAACTGGCCCTGCATGCGGGTCTGGCCCACGTGGGAGGCATTTTCACGCGAGCCCTCCAGCAAACTGCAGGCAGCGAACAACGGAAGCAGGGCAACAAGGACTAAGGAACGGGCAACACGCATCTTTGGCTCTCCAGACAAGTGTCGCCACGTTACGCAGCCTGACCGTTCATCACAAGGGTTTAGCCCACGTGAAAGGTCTGGCCTGTTTGCAGGCCTTCCACACTTTTAGCGTAGGCCAATGCCACATCCGCTGCGGGAACCGGCTTGTAGCCCCGGAAGTACGGCGCGTAACTGCCCATGGCTTCGAGCAGCACGGTCGGGCTGATCGAGTTCACCCGCAAGCCGCGAGGCAGTTCGATGGCCGCTGCACGCACGAAGCTGTCCAGCGCGCCGTTGACCAATGCCGCCGAGGTGCCGCTGCGAATCGGATCGTGGCTGAGCACGCCTGTGGTTAAGGTGAACGAGGCGCCGTCATTGGCGAATTCACGGCCGATCAACAGTAGGTTGACCTGGCCCATCAGCTTGTCTTTGAGGCCCAGCGCAAAGCTTTCTTCGCTCATTTCATCCAGTGGCGCAAAGGTGACATTGCCGGCGGCGCAGACCAGGGCATCGAACTTGCCGGTTTGCTCGAACAGCTTGCGGATCGAGGCGCTGTCGCTGATATCTACATTGAAATCGCCGCTGTTACGGCCGATGCGGATGACTTCATGACGCTGGGACAGCTCCTTGTCGACCGCTGAACCGATGGTGCCGCCTGCGCCTATCAAAAGAATTTTCATCGTGCTGTTCCTCGAAGTGGTTGAACGAGGTTGCAGTCTAGAGTGGTTTTTTCCGTTGATAAGCGCGCTAATAGGCAACCTTTGGTTTTCAAATGGAAACAATCCATGAGCGAGATGGATGATCTGGCGGCGTTTGCGGTGTTGATCGAAGCGGGCAGTTTCACGCTGGCGGCGCAACAATTGGGCTGCAGCAAGGGGCAACTGTCCAAGCGCATCAGCTTGTTGGAAACACGGTTCTGCGTCGTGTTGCTGCAACGCACCACCCGCCGTTTGAGTTTGACGGCGGCCGGCGCGGCACTGTTGCCACAAGCTCAGGCGCTGGTCGTACAAGTCGAGAAGGCGCGTCAGGCATTGGCTCGGTTGAAGGACGATATGGCGGGGCCGGTGCGTATGACGGTGCCAGTTTCGCTGGGGGAAACTTTCTTCGATGGCTTGTTGCTGGAGTTTTCCGGCAAGTACCCCGAAGTGCAGATCGAGCTGGACCTGAGCAACAGCTACCGTGATTTGTCCCGCGACGGTTTTGATCTGGCGGTTCGCGCCGATGTCAGTAATGACGAACGCCTGGTTGCCCGACCGCTGCTGGCCTGGCACGAAATGACCTGCGCCAGCCCGGCCTATCTCGAACAGTACGGCGAGCCGCAGACGCCTCATGCGTTGGCTGAACATCGCTGCCTGCTCAACAGCCATTACAGCGGCCGCGAAGAATGGCTTTATCACCAGCAGCACGAATTGCTACGGGTGCGGGTCTCGGGACCGTTTGCCAGCAATCACTACAGCCTGCTGAAAAAAGCAGCGCTGGCGGGTGCCGGCATTGCGCGGTTGCCTTCTTACCTGCTGCAAGCGGAATTGGCTGACGGACGCTTGCGCTGGCTCCTGCGCGATTATCAGACGCGGAGCATGCCGATGTACCTGGTGCATCCGTATCAGGGCGGCCTGCCGAAACGCACGCAAGTGCTGGCGGACTATCTCATCGACTGGTTCAAGCGCAGCGGCGAGGCGTTGGCGCGTCTTCAGCAATAGCAACCCACCCCTTCAAGTCTAAACATACAAGCGAGCCTGCTCGCGATAGCAGTCTATCAGTCAACATTGATGGCGAATGACACGCCGCTATCGCGAGCAGGCTCGCTCCCACAGGGGACTTCATCGTTCTCGCGTTCTAGCGAGCGTAACGCTTGGCGATCAGGTGATCGATCGACAATTTCCCCGGCCCGGTCGCCATCAGGTACAACAACACCGCCGCCCAGGTGCCGTGGGTTGGGTAGGCATCGGGGTACACGAACAGCTGAATGGTCAGGGTCATGCCCAGCAATGCCAGTGCGGAAAACCGAGTGGCGAAGCCGATCAGGATCAGCATCGGGAAAAAATGTTCGGCGAAGGCGGCCAGGTGCGCTGCCAGTTCCGGCGACAGCAGCGGCACGTGGTACTCGCTCTGGAACAACGGAATGGTCGAGTCCGCCAGATGTGGCACGCCAAGCTGGAAGGAGCCGTCAAACAGGTCGATGGCCAAGCCTTCGACCTTGGTTTGCCCGGACTTCCAGAACACTGCTGCGATGGAAAAGCGCGCGATAAAAGCGATCAGGCTGTGGGGAATCATCTCCAGCAGCGCGATGGCGCGGGCGATGGGGTTCTGCGATTCAGTCCGGATGTTCATGGCGATACCTTGTTGTCATGCAAGTAAGTGATGGCGTTGCGGCTGATCAGCAACGCCAGGGTTTGGCTGAGGTCAAAGGCGGGGGCGGCTTCCAGCGCCTGCATCAGTGACCGGCCGTTTTGCAGGTTCTGGATGAACGCACTGGCACCCTCATCGATGGCGAATACTTCAACGTCCAGGCCATTGCGCAGCACCAGCGCGTGTTGTCCCTGGTGCAGATCAATCCCCGCCAGCGTCGCTTCCTGTTGATGCGCAGCCCAGATCGCGACCACCGCGAAAGCTGAATTCAACAGGTTGATAGAGGGGTGAAGTTGGACAGTGAGCTCGCTCAGGGCTTGCGGATCGGCGAGCGCTGCCGCGATCTGTTCGTGACCCAATGGCTGCGCATCGGCGGCGTGATAGGCCATGACTCGCAGGCGCTCCAACCGAGCGACATCGGCCAGATAAGGCACGCTGTCGGCGGGCGCAAAGCCTTCGATGAAGGCTGCGAAATCATGACCGTAGCCATTCATCAAAGGGCTGCGGGGCGGGGTGTTTTGCACATAGATCCCGGCCATGGCCCGGAAGAACGCCTCTGCGACCAATTGCACAACCACGGGGTAACTGTCCGCGAGCGCGTTGATCAGCGAGCCCTGCACATTGTTGCGATACACCGCGAAACGGCTGGAGGGATCGGCGCCATTTGGGCTGAATAATCCGTCGGGGCAGGGCTGCTCCGGATCGAGCAGGGCGGCCGCGAACTCGGCGTGATTGCTCATGGCCGAACCTCGGCGCACTGCAACAACTCGTCAGCCTGACGTGCTTCGGCGTGCAACACGCTGAAGGCCGGCAGCTGATTGTCGCGTTCGATCAGCGTCGCCATCGGGCCGACACGCTCCAGCACTTGCACGTACAGCGCCCAAACGGCGTTGTCGATGGGCGCGCCGTGATCGTCGATCAGCAGGCGGTCACCGAGGCTGTCGGTGTCTTCGGCAAATCCGGCCAGATGAATCTCACCGACGGCGTGAAGAGGCAGGGCGTCGATGTAGGCCACAGGATCGCGTTGATGATTGATGCTCGACACATAGACGTTGTTCACGTCCAGCAACAACCCGCAACCGGTGCGGCGAATGACTTCGCTGATGAAGTCGGCCTCATCGATCGTCGAGCGCTTGAACGCCAGGTACGTCGCCGGATTTTCCAGCAGCATTGGGCGTTTGAGCGTGGTTTGCATCTGGTCGATATGTTCGCAGACGCGGTTCAGCGTGGCGTTGTCATAGGCCAGCGGCAGCAGGTCATTGAGGAATACCGGGCCATGGCTGGACCAGGCCAGGTGTTCGGAAAAGGAGTGGGGTTGATAGCGCTCGATCAGCTCGGCAAGGCGTTGCAGGTGTTGAATGTCCAGCGGACCTTCGGCACCGATGGACAGCCCGACGCCATGTAGCGACAGCGGATACTGCTCGCGGATCAACCCCAGGTAGTGATGAAACGGGCCGCCGGCCACCATGTAGTTTTCGGCGTGGACTTCGAAGAACCCGATGTCCGGTTGCGAACCGAGCACTTCGCGCAAGTGCCCGGTCTTGAGCCCCAGCCCGGCGCGGGGTGGGAGCCCGAACGTTGATTGGTTCATGGTCGACACTCAGGCTGGGAGGCGGATCAGGCTTTGGCTTTGAAGGCTTCCATTTGACCGAAACCGGTCGGCGAGGTCTTGCTTTCGGTGGTGGCGCAGGTGCCTTTAGGAACCAGTTTCCAGGCGTTTGGCTGGTAGTCGGTTTTCGCGGTGCCTGCGCAGGTGGTGCCCGCGCCAGCAGCGCAATCGTTATGACCTTTCATGGCCACGCCGAAGCATTTTTCCATGTTGCTGTTGTCGGCGGCCTGGACGGTGGAGACAGCGGCCATGCTCAGCGCAGAACCCAGGGCCAGAACGAGGGCGGTAGCGGACAGGGTGCGGGTGGTAGCAGTCATGATGTTTCTCCGTTGTTTGAGTTTTGGTAAGCCGCGTTTGTGCTGGCTTACCCCTCTAGAGAAAGGTCATCGTGATGCGTTACAGCCCAATGCAAACTTTTTTAAAAAACCTCAAAACACCACAATCCCTGTGGGAGCGAGCTTGCTCGCGATAGCGGTGGGTCATCCAACATCTTTGGTGAATGTGATATCGCATCGCGAGCAGGCTCGCTCCCACAGGGGATTTTCATCGTTAGCGAGTTTGTGTCCGGCAAAAAAAACGGCCCGAAGGCCGTTTTTTGTTTACCGCAAAGACTCAACCACCCAGATACGCTTCGCGCACTTTCGGATCAGTCAGCAGGGCTTCCCCGGTGCCGGTCATCACCACCCGGCCGTTCTCCAGAACGTAGGCGCGGTCGGCGATTTTCAGCGCCTGGTTGGCGTTCTGCTCTACCAGGAACACGGTCACGCCATCCTTGCGCAACTGTTCGATGATGTCGAAGATCTGCTGGATGATGATCGGTGCCAGGCCCAACGATGGCTCGTCGAGCAGCAGCAGTTTGGGTTTGCTCATCAGCGCACGGCCGATGGCGAGCATTTGCTGCTCGCCGCCGGACATGGTGCCGCCACGTTGGGCAAAGCGTTCTTTCAGGCGTGGGAAAAGTTCGAGAACCTTGTCCATCTGTTCCTGATAGTCGCCCTTGTTGGTAAAGAATCCGCCCATGGACAGGTTCTCTTCCACTGTCAGACGGGCAAACACCCGACGACCTTCCGGCACGACCGCAATGCTTTTACGCATGATCTGCGACGAGTCCTGGCCGACGAGCTCTTCACCCATGTAGCGGATGCTGCCGCTGTGGGCTTGCGGCGAACCGCAGAGGGTCATCAGCAAGGTCGACTTGCCGGCACCGTTGGCGCCGATCAGGGTCACGATCTCGCCCTGGCGGACTTCGACGTTGACGCTGTGCAGCGCCTGGATCTTGCCGTAGAAGGTGGAAACGTTTTCGAATTGCAGCATTTACGCTTCCCCCAGGTAGGCTTTGATCACTTCAGGATTGTCGCGGATCTGTTCCGGCGTACCGTCGGCCAGAGGCGTGCCCTGGTTGATCACGACGATGTGGTCGGAAATGCTCATGACCAGTTTCATGTCATGTTCGATCAGCAGCACGGTGACGTTGTGCTCTTCACGCAGCATGCTGATCAGCGCCTTGAGGTCCTCGGTTTCCTTCGGGTTCAGGCCGGCGGCCGGTTCGTCGAGCATGAGGATCCGCGGACGGGTCATCATGCAGCGGGCGATTTCCAGACGACGTTGCTGACCGTAGGCCAGAGTGCCGGCCGGACGGTTGGCGAATTGCGTGAGGTTGACCTTGTCCAGCCAGAACTCGGCGAACTCCATGGCCTCGCGTTCGCTTTTGCGGAACCCCGGGGTCTTGAACAGGCCGGACAGGAAGTTGGTGTTCAGGTGACGGTGCTGCGCGATCAAGAGGTTCTCGACCGCGGTCATGTCCTTGAACAACCGCACGTTCTGGAAGGTCCGCACCACGCCTTTGAGGGCAATCTTGTGGCCCGGCAGGCCTTCGATCGGCTCTCCGTCCAGCAGGATGCTGCCGCCGCTCGGTTTGTAGAAACCGGTCAGGCAGTTGAACACCGTGGTCTTGCCGGCGCCGTTAGGGCCGATCAATGCAACCACCTGTTTTTCCTTCACGGTCAGGGCCACGCCGTTGACCGCCAGCAAGCCGCCGAAGCGCATGCTCAGATTTTCGACTTTAAGGATCTCGCGGCTCATTTGCGCAGCTCCATGTGAGGACGTTGCATGGGCAGCAGGCCTTGAGGACGCCAGATCATCATCAGCACCATCAAGGCGCCGAACATCAACATGCGGTACTCACTGAACTCACGCATCATTTCCGGCAACAGGATCATCACCACGGCGGCCAGGATCACTCCCAACTGCGAGCCCATGCCACCCAATACGACGATGGCGAGAATGATCGCCGACTCGATGAAGGTGAAGGACTCCGGCGTCACCAGTCCCTGACGGGCAGCGAAGAAACTGCCGGCGAAACCTGCGAAGGCGGCGCCCAAGGTGAAGGCGGAAAGCTTGATGACCGTAGGATTCAGACCCAGCGCACGGCAGGCGATCTCGTCTTCACGCAACGCTTCCCACGCACGGCCGATCGGCATGCGCAGCAAACGGTTGATCACGAACAGCGCAGCCAGGGCCAGCAACAGTGCAACCAGGTACAGGAAAATCACCTTGTTGATCGAGTTATAGGCCAGGCCGAAGTACTCGTGGAACGTCTGCATGCCTTCTGCCGCTTTGCGCTCGAAGGTGAGCCCGAAGAACGTCGGCTTCTCGATGTTGCTGATGCCGTTCGGGCCACCAGTGATATCGGTGAGGTTACGCAGGAACAGACGGATGATTTCACCGAAGCCCAGGGTCACGATCGCCAGGTAGTCGCCGCGCAGACGCAGTACCGGGAAGCCGAGCAGGAAACCGAAAGTGGCCGCCATCAGGCCGGCGATCGGCAGACAGATCCAGAAGCCCAGACCCAGATAGTGCGACAGCAATGCATAGCTGTACGCCCCGACGGCATAGAAGCCGACGTAACCCAGGTCGAGCAGGCCGGCCAGGCCGACCACGATGTTCAGGCCGAGGCCGAGCATCACGTAGATCAGCACCAGCGTGGCGATATCCACCGCACCGCGAGAGCCGAAGAACGGCCAGACCAGGGCACCGGCGATCAGCGCAATGATGATCCAGCGTTGGGTGGTCGGCAGGGTCAGGAAGTTACTGGCCTTGGCCGGAATCAGCGGCATGTTTGGCGAGGAACGCCAGGCCGAACTGATCTGCTGGTCAAACAGCACCCGCAGGAACATCAGCACCGAGCACACCGCGATAGTGATCAGTGTGGCGCTGCTGGTGCCGTGCACTTCGAGGTGGATGCCGACGATGGTCAGTTTCAGACCCAGTACCGGGTAGGCCACGGCCCACACCAGCAAAGCACTGAACAGTGCCTGTTTAAGATTCCTAGTCATACTTTTTCAACCTCCGGACGGCCAAGGATGCCGGTCGGCCGGAACAACAGAACCAGAACCAACAAGCCGAAAGCCACGACGTCCTTGTACTGGTCGCCGAAGATATCGGCACCAAAGGCTTCCGCCACCCCTAATACCAGCCCGCCGAGCATGGCTCCCGGGATGCTGCCGATACCGCCCAGTACCGCTGCGGTGAACGCCTTGAGTCCAACGAGGAACCCGGCGTTCGGGTTGATCACACCGTATTGCATGCTCAACAAGACGGCCGCGATGGCCGCCAATGCGGCACCGATGACGAAGGTCAGGGCGATGATGTTGTTGGTATTGATGCCCAGCAAGTTGGCCATCTTGATGTCTTCGGCACAGGCGCGGCAGGCACGTCCGAGACGAGAGCGGGAGATGAACATTGTCAAGCCGAGCATGGCGACGAAGGTCACCACGAATACCACGATTTGCATGTAGGAAATCAGCACTTCATGTGCGCCACCTGGCCCGAAGGTGAAGCTGCCGGGGATCAGGTTGGCTATGGATTTGTCCTTGGAGTCTTGCGCCAGCAGAACCGTGTTCTGCAGGAAGATCGACATGCCGATGGCGGAAATCAGCGGGATCAGACGGTTGCTGCCGCGCAAAGGGCGGTAGGCGACGCGTTCGATGCTGTAACCGTAGGCACTGGTCACGACGATGGTCGCGATGAAAGCAGCGGTAATCAACAGCGGAACGCTGTCGAGTCCCAGCATGGCCAACCCGGCGATGGCGATGAACGCCACGTAGGAGCCGATCATGTACACCTCGCCGTGGGCGAAGTTGATCATTCCAATGATGCCGTAAACCATCGTATAGCCGATGGCGATCAGAGCATACGTACTGCCAATGGTCAGGCCATTAACCAGCTGTTGGAGGAAGTGATAGATGTCAGGCATTACAGCGCTCCTAAAAACCTGATACGCATTTCACTGGTGGAGTCATTTTCCCGCTCGAGCCCCGTGGATCTGCATCCACTTCGAATTCGAGGTTTGCCAGCGAACCGCTGATGACGGTTTTGAGATTTTCAGGTGGGGAGACTGGCGGATCACGCCAGCGCGGCCCAATACGTTCGTAAAACAAAGCCCACGGCACGCCGTGGGCTTTATTGGCAGTCAGTCAGGCAACGCCTTACTGAGGCTTGGCTTCAGTTTTAGGTTTGCCGAAGTGCCACTCGTAAACCACAAATTTGAAGTCCTTCAGGTCGCCTTTGTCGTCGAAGCTCAGGTCGCCGGTTGGCGTCTTGAAGGTGCCTTTGTGGATGGCTTCAGCCACTTTGGCAGTGTCTTCGGACTTGGCGGCCTTGATGCCTTCGGCAATCACTTCCACAGCCGAGTAGGCCGGGAACACGAACGGACCGCTCGGGTCTTCTTTCTTCGCTTTGAACGCATCAGCCAGGGCGATGTTGGCCGGATCTTGGTCGAAGGATTTCGGCAGCGTCACCAGCAGACCTTCCGAAGCCTTCTGAGCGATCTGCGAGATCGAGTCGTTACCCACGCCTTCCGGACCCATGAACTTGGCTTTCAGGCCTTTTTCATCTGCCTGGCGCAGGATCAGACCCAACTCAGGGTGGTAGCCACCGTAGTAAACGAAGTCGACGTTGGCTTGCTTGAGTTTCTGGATGATCGACGAGAAGTCCTTGTCGCCGGCGTTGATGCCTTCGAACACGGCAACCTTGGTGCCTTTTTTCTCGAGGGTTTGTTTAACGGCGGTGGCGATGCCTTCACCGTATTGCTGTTTGTCGTGCAGGACAGCAACGATTTTCGGTTTTACGTGATCGGCGATGTAGTTACCGGCGGCAGGGCCTTGGGCGCTGTCCAGACCGATGGTGCGGAACACCATTTTGTAACCACGGGCGGTGATGTCCGGGCTGGTGGCAGCCGGGGTGATCATAATCACGCCTTCGTCTTCGTAAATGTCCGAAGCCGGTTGAGTGGAGCTGGAGCACAGGTGACCGACCACGAACTTGACGCCGTCGTTGACGACTTTGTTCGCGACCGCTACCGCTTGTTTTGGATCACAGGCGTCATCGTATTCAACGGCTTCGAGTTTCTTGCCGTCTACACCGCCTTTGGCGTTGATCTGTTCGATGGCCATTTTGGCGCCACTGAACTGCATGTCGCCGTATTGGGCTACAGGGCCGGTTTTAGGGCCGGCGATGCCGATCTTGATGGTGTCAGCTGCGAACGAATGGCTGGCAACCCCGGCCAGAACCATAGCGGCAAACAGTTTGGAAATCTGCTTAGTAGCCTTAGTCATAGTGCTCCACTCTTACTGTTGTAGTTTTTATAGTCCTGGCGCCGTAGCAGCAGAACCGGGTCAGATATCTTCGATATCCTCCGGAAAATGCCCCCGGCAACTGTACCGGTACAGTGTAGAGCGCCAATTGTTAGCCTGGGAAGCTGGCGCCGGGGGGCAAACCCTGAGGGTGTCGCTTTATTGAAAGAAAAAGACAGAATCACGGCGGGATGTTAGCTGGCTAATTGCTTGATTCAGCAGCATTCCCTGGCTTTCCTGCTCTTTTCATTCGGTAACTCAATTGCATCCGGGTTTTTCTGCCAGACCACCGACGTTATCATTCGCGTCGATTTCTTTTCCGGACAGCGCCCATGAATCAAGAACCTAGCACCCTCTATGCCAAGCTGCTTGGTGAAACCGCATCTATTACCTGGAAAGAGTTGGAGCCCTTCTTCGCCAAGGGTGCCCTATTGTGGGTCAACCCTGGCCTGGATTTGATCGCCGCAGCAGAGGCAGTGGCGACGGATGAAGGCGAGAAAGTGGCTGCCTGGCTGGCCGCTGACAAGATCGCCAAGCTCTCTGAAACGCGGGCGCTGGATCTTTTTGAGCGCGACCCGGAGTTGTGGGCCGTGGTGGTTTCGCCGTGGATTCTGATCCAGGAAAGGGCGACGAGCTGACTATCTGCACTTTATTGGTGCGTCGTGCGATCGACTAAAAGTGTGTAGGTGAGTAGCGTGATGGCACGTTGCCGTAGAGAAAGGCCACAGAAGCGTCTTGGCGAGGGTGACGTAAACGTAACGGGAACAGTTTATTGAGCAGCCGTTGGGCTGCTTAATTGTTTCTGGATGTTGGTATTTATAGTGAATTGGACGCCGCCATCGCGGGCAAGCCCGCTCCCACAGTGTCCGTGTCGTGCACAAAATCCATGAACGCCACTGAACCTGTGGGAGCGGGCTTGCCCGCGATGTAGTCGACGCAGATCAGAACGTCTTGCCGGTATGGTTATTCAGCGAAATAACCTTGGTCTTGCCAATCCGGTGACGGTAGATCTCGCGCAGGTACTTGATCGCCTTCTTCACGCAATCGCGCGACAGGCGAATGTCGTTGATCGAGACAAACTTGTCTTTGTCGTTGATCAGCTCGCGGTACTTCTTCTCGTACATCGGTTTGATCGCGTACCAGTTGGTGTCGAGGATCTTCGCCGGGTTTTCGAACTCGTTGAGCAAGTCGTCGATCAGGTCTTCGTCGAAGTCTTCATTGATGATGAAGTCCAGGATCGAGTTATCCAGCGTGTCGTCGAAGCGGTACGGGTTCTTCGCGAAACAGCGCTTGATGAACGCGACGATCAGCGTCAGGAAGTCGTCCGACAGGCACGGGCTCTTGGCGATCAACGTGGTCAGCGACAAGTTGGCCGAGGCGCCGATTACCAGGGCATAACGCTTGAGCGTAGTGTTCGGGAACAGGCTGTTGAGGTGAGTCTTCAACCGGTTCAGGTCCATGTAGGACAGCTTGTAGTCTTTGGGCAGCGAGACAATCGATACCACCGACGAGCAGTTCTTGAAGAAGTGCAGGTCGTGCAACGCGGCTGCGTCATAACCGGAGTTCTTGTATTGCTCCAGCGACGCCCGATATCGCTTGGATTCGATCGGCAACAGGCTGATGCCTTCGATGGCCTGGGTGACCTTGTTGAAGTGCGGCAGGTCGATGGAGCGGAAGAACAGGTCATCAATGTTCAGGCGCTGCGGTTCTTTTTCAAACACCTTGAACTTGTCGCTGCTCGGCGGCGGCGTTTCCGGTACCACGGATTCGGCGTAGGCAATCGCCACCGGGCCGGCCAGGCTCATGAACAGGTCGTTGGCGTCGAGGCGAATGGTTTCGCCGATATCGATGCCAGCGCGACGGAAATAGTTCTGGTCGTAGTCAGTCGTGACCGCCTGCGCCGTCAGAATGTTGAAGATCTGCTGCGAGATGTACTGGTTGGCGTGCTTTTCCATCGCGTTGACGTCGATGTTCTGGATGTTGCCGTCATCGCTTTCTTCGGCATAACGCATGATGTCGTTGGAGATCAGCATCATGGCGTTCCATGGGCGGATACGGCCCATGACGCTGGCTTCGCTGCTGTCTTCGTTGGCGAAGTTGTAGGAAAAGTCCCACTCTTCCGACAGGTATTTGCACAGCAGGCGACCGGCGTTGATGTGCAGCGCCTCGGACATTTCGCTGCGGTGATCGGAAATGTTCGGCAGCACGCAGATGCCGCTGGTGAAGATCGGCTCAAAGACAAAGGAGTGACCGCTCTTGCCGTCGTGTTCATCCATCGGCTTGGTGTCGAACGTCTTATTCATGTACGAGTGCTGCTGGGCCAGGCCGAATTCCGAGGCCATGCCCGAACCGGTACCGCCGCCGGCACTGAAGATCGAGAAGTACAGGCGCGACTGGTTGGCCTTGATCCCGCAGCTGTCGATCAGGTACGAGTGAATCATCTTCCAGTCCGGGCTGGAGAAACGCTGGGTGTCCTTGTTCAGGATGATCTTGGCCAGGTATTGGCCGAGGATCGGCGCGTTACCGGCGCCACCGGCGTGGACTTCCGACAAGTCCATGATCTTCATTTTGCTGTAGTCGCGCAGGAAACCGCTTTTTTCGCCTTTGCGCGAGAAGCGGATGCGACCGGCGATGTCTTTGTCCAGGTCGCCGAGCATCACCAGCGGCTCGACCAGGAACACCGGTTTGGTGGCCTTGTTCGTTCCCAGGCGCAGGTTGTTGCGGATCCACTGCGCCGGGCTGTAACCCTTTTCGGCGTAACGTTTGTCCGGCGACAGACGGTCTTCGTTGTTGAATTCGTTGAGGTAAAACTTGCGGGCGTTGTACACCAGCTCCGCGACGTCCAGCGCAATGTTCGATCCGCAACGTCCCAGGCCGATCAGGCACACCGAAGGGAATTCCTGTTCGTTGTGCTGTTCGTTGTCGCCTTCCAGGTGCGGTGGGCGCGGAAATACCATGTCGCGCAGGCCATCGAGGTTGTCGAGGATGCGGTCGGTGTTGGTTTCGGTGAAATACAGGTATTGCTGACTGGCCAGCGAACGTGACGGGATCAATGGCTTCGACGATGAGGGGCTGTTTGCCGCAGGGCTCAGTGTCAGATCGGAAACCGCAGTGGCCGGATTATTTTTAGAAGTCATTGGGCGCCATGTACCTGGGCTGGTTGGCTCGGCGACACGGTGTCGTCGAACCTTCACGGAATAGGAACTCGCGGCTTTATTCAGCGCGTATTTTGCCCAAGCGACAGGGACAAAGCCTGAGCGTCGCTCGGGGGAATCCTTTCCTTAGTCATGATGAATCGGCCAATATTCGGCGATCTTTAATCAAAAGAAGGCTAAATGATGTCAACGCTACCTTCGTTGAGTTTTGCTGGAATCGGCCTGATGGGCTTGCCCATGTGCCGTCGCCTGTTGGCGGCGGGGTATCCGCTGACGGTCTGGAATCGCAATCCGGCCAAGTGCGCTCCGCTGGTTGAAGCTGGCGCCCGGCAGGTGTCGACAGCGGCCGAATTGGCTCGGCATGCCGACGTGGTGATGCTGTGCCTGGCGGACACGGCGGTGGTGCGCGAGGTGGTTTTCGGCCCGGCCGGCATTGCCGAGGGCGCTAAAGGTGGCCAGTTGCTGGTGGACTTTTCCAGTCTGGAACCGACCGCGACGCGGGAAATGGCCTCGGCGCTCGTCAGCCAATGCGGCATGCGCTGGCTCGACGCGCCGGTGTCCGGCGGAGTCGTCGGTGCCGAGGCCGGCAGCCTGGCGATTATGGTCGGCGGCGAAGCGCCAGACCTGGAGCGAGTCAGACCGGTGCTGCTGAACCTCGGTCAACGGGTAACTCACATGGGCGGTGTCGGCGCCGGGCAAGTGACCAAGGCCTGCAATCAGATGATCGTTGCCTGCAATGCGCTGGTGATTGCGGAAGTGGTGGCGTTGGCCGAGCGCTCCGGGGTCGACGCCCGCCTGATCGCCGAGGCACTGGCGGGAGGCTTCGCTGATTCAAAACCGTTGCAGATCCTCGCTCCGCAAATGGCCGAGAGCCGTTTCGAGCCGGTGAAGTGGCACGTGCGCACGCTGCTCAAAGACCTCGACACTGCGGTGCAATTCTCCCGCGAACAAGGTTCAGCCACGCCGATCAGCGGATTGGCCGCACAACTGATGCGCCTGCATGGGGGGCAGGGCTTTTTGGAAAAGGATCCGTCGACGTTAGTGCAGTTGTACCGCACGCCAGGCTCAAAGAACTGACACTGCGTGAGTGTTTGCGCTGATTGATTTCGTCCAGTACCGCAGGCAGCTCGGCCAGAGGCACCGGACGGCTGAACAGGTGGCCCTGAACCAGGTCGCAGCCCTGGCGTTCGAGAAAATCATATTGCTCGGACGTCTCGACGCCCTCGCTGACGACCTGCAAATGCAGGGTGTGGGCCATGATGATAATGGCGTTGACGATTTCCATGTCCTGGGTGGCCTTGGGGACGTCCTGAATGAACGAGCGGTCGATTTTCAGTGTGTTCAGCGGCAGGCGCTTGAGGTAGGCCAGGGATGAATAGCCGGTGCCGAAGTCGTCGATCGACAGCGACACACCGAGTGAACGGATCTGCTTCAGCAGCACCAGGGTGTTGGCGAGGTTGCCCATCAGCGCGTTTTCGGTCACTTCCAGTTCCAGCCGTTGTGGCGCCACCCCGGCGATGCGCAGGGCGTTTTCGATTTCATCGGCCAGTTCTTCACGGGCAAGGTTCAGCGGCGAGCAGTTCACGGCAATCTTGAGTTCGTCGCGCCCCTGACGGGACAGTTCTGCAAGGTCCCCGCAGGCCCTGAGCAATACCCAGTTGTCCAGTTCAGCGATCAGGCCGTTGGCCTCGGCAATGGCAATGAATCGATCCGGTGCCAACAGCCCGTGAACCGGGTGTTGCCAGCGAATCCGCGCTTCGAGTTTGGTGACTTGGCCGATTTTCAGGTCGTAGATCGGTTGGTAATACAGAGTCAAGCCGTCTTCATTGCGCAGGGCGTGCCGCAGTTCTTCTTCTAGCTGCAGCTCCAGCGAGGCGCGGGTTTTCATGTGCGGACTGAAAAAATGCAGCCCGTTGCGTCCGCTGCCTTTGGATTGATAAAGCGCCAGATCGGCGTTTTTCAGCAGTTCCTCGCAGGTTGTACCGTCCTGAGGAAACACGCTGATGCCGATGCTGGTGGTCATGACCATGCTGCGCCCGGCCAGCTCGATGGGGTCTTTCATTTTCAGCATGATGCGCTGGGCCATTTGCTGCGCTTCTTCACGGTCACGCAGGTCGATGAGGATGCAGAACTCGTCCCCGCCAAAGCGCGCCACCACATCGTCGTGGCTGTGTGCCGAATCCTTGATGTGGCCGGCCAGGACCTTGAGCAATTCGTCGCCGGCATCATGGCCCAGGCTGTCGTTGATCCGCTTGAAGTGGTCGATGTCGAGGAACATCACCGCCAGCATTCCGCCTTCCTTGGTCTTCTCCAGCAGTTTTTCGACGAAAATCTGGTTGAAGCCACGACGATTGATCAGGTTGGTCAGTGCGTCGGAGTGCGCCACCTGTTGCAGCGACAAGCGCGCCTGATCCAGTTGGCCGAGCAAGGTGTTGACCCGCTGCAGGTCGCCTTCCTTGTGTTGCAGCTTCTTGTCGGCGAGTGCCGCGCTGATACTGCTGCCAATGATCAGTAACGTCATCATCGCCACCGTCAATCCCAGCTGCAGGTGGTTGTTGTCGCCGGGCAGCGGCTGGGCGCTATCGATGGGCAGCACCAGGCTGAGTGCTGCCATGCCAGTGAAATGCATGCTGACGATGCCGGCCCCTAGCACCAGGCTGGCGGTGTATTTGAGCAGTTGATGAGCCACGCCGCTGCCTTCGCGCAGGTGACGGGAAATCACCAGGGCCGCCAGGCTGGCGCCAATCGCGATCACGATGGAGAGGACGAACAGGGTGGGGTCGTAATAAGCCGTCGCATTCGACTGCATGGCGGCCATGCCCACGTAGTGCATGGTCGCGATACCCAGGCCGATCCACACTGCGGCCCGCAGGGTTTGCCAGAAACTCACATGAGGATGGCTGAGGGTATGCATCGCCAGCCACGAGGCCGTCAGTGCAAATAACAGCGAAATCAGGGTGATGGGCAGCTGGTAACTTATTTCGATCGGCGCCTGGAACGCCAGCATGCTGATGAAGTGCATGGCCCAGATACCGCCCGCCAGACATCCGGCACCGACCCAGCGCCAGAGTCGTTGGGACGCGGGTTTTTCGGCATGGCCGACCCGTTCGGTAATGTCCAGCGTGGCGAAGCCGGTCGCACAGGCGACCACGTAAGCGAGCAACACCAGAAAGGGGTTATGGACGCAATTGAGTATGACCTGGCCGGTCTCTGGCAGTTGGTTCGTAAAATATAAAGCAGGCCACTCCATCGGACGCCCCGTATTTATCCAGCCGACACCATTAACCCTGGCGAATGTGTTGGAGTATAGAGGTCATACAAAGAGTGCAAACGGTAGTGGCACATTGCTTCTGATGATTTTGAAATTACGGGCGTCAGGAATCAGGCGATCTGCTCATAAGGGAACTCGAATTCCGGTTGCAGGGCCGGCAATCCGAACGCTGCCCGTGCCGCATCGCAATCCACGTTCGCCTCGCCATTGGCCCAAGAGGCGTCGAATTCCCGACAGGTGCTGGAACGCTTGTCGTAAATCGAGCACTGCACAGTGCTGCCGACTTCGCCAACCAGCCCGATGCAGCGAGTGGGTTTGCAGTCCGTGCCCAGCATGGCCACCCGGCTGGGGCTGATGGGCGCGACCAGCTCGTCGGGCACCGTTCCCCCCGCCGAGGTGCATTCACCCCAGAAAAAAGACACGCGAAAATGAGAACAGCAGGCACCGCAATTCAGACACGGACTGGCTTCGGACATGGGCGATAATCAAAGAGGGATGGGGGGGATTGGTGGGGCAGGCAAGGCCGCTATTCTAGGCTTCGCGCAGGACTTGGGAAGGGGGTGAAAAAGTATTTTTTATGCGACCAATGGCGGTGAAACACCCACCTCATTCGCACCGCAAATCCAATGTGGGAACGGGTGTTGCGCCATGGGTTGGTATCAGCATTACGAATAATTACAGACAGCTCTGGCGGGCGTGACTAGATTGGAGGCTCCGGGGACAGCGAGGCCCCAATAACAATAAAAGAGACGGACCCCATGCAGAACTCGACCCAAGCGGCGAATGCCTGGCGCATTCTGTTCCTGCTGTTCCTGGCCAACCTGTTCAACTTTTTCGATCGCACCATCCCGGCCATCATCATTGAGCCGATCCGCATGGAATGGCACCTCAGCGACTTTCAGCTGGGGATCATCGGTACTGCATTCACCATCGTTTACGCCATTGCCGGCCTGCCTCTTGGGCGTATGGCCGATACCGGTTCGCGCAGCAAGCTGATGGGCTGGGGCCTGGCGGCGTGGAGCGGGCTGACGGCGGTCAACGGGCTGGTGGGCAGTTTCTGGGCGTTCCTGATCGTGCGCATGGGTGTCGGCATCGGCGAAGCCAGTTACGCGCCGGCCGCCAACTCGCTGATCGGCGACCTGTTTCCGGCTCATCGTCGCGCCCGGGCGATGGGCATTTTCATGCTCGGCCTGCCGCTGGGCTTGTTGCTGGCTTTCTTCACCATTGGTGCAATGGTCAAGGCGTTTGACAGCTGGCGGGCGCCGTTCTTTATTGCGGCGGTGCCGGGGCTGATCCTGGCGATCTTCATGTTCTTCATCAAGGAGCCGAAACGCGGCGCCGCGGAGAGCGTGCAAGTCTCCCAGGAACGCATCGACCGGCCGATCCGTCGCGTGCTGGCGGTGCCGACCTTCCTGTGGCTGGTGATGGCGGGGCTGTGTTTCAACTTTGCCACCTATGCCTGCAACTCGTTTCTGGTGCCGATGCTGCAACGTTACTTCCTGATGCCGTTGCAGGAAGCGGCGGTGGCGACCGGGGTGATCGTCGGCGTGACCGGGTTGTTCGGGTTGACGCTCGGCGGCTGGGTCGCCGACAAGATTCACCAGCGGGTGGCCAATGGGCGGCTGCTGTTTGCCGCGTTCAGCCTGAGCATTTCGACCGTTTGTACCGCGTGGGCGTTACATGCCGGGCGGATCGAAATCGGCGTGTTCGTCGCGGTGTTCAGTCTGGGCTGGCTGTTCGCATACAACTTCTATACCTGCGTTTACACGGCGATTCAGGACGTGGTCGAACCACGCTTGCGGGCCACGGCGATGGCGTTGTTCTTTGCCGGGTTGTACTTGCTGGGTGGTGGTTTGGGGCCGGTAGTGGTGGGTGGTTTGTCCGACCACTTCGCACACACAGCGATGGCCGCGGCCGGCGCCGAGCAGATGACCGAGGCGTTCAAGGCTGTCGGGCTGCATGACGCGATGTATTTGATCCCCGTGGCGCTGTTTTTCACCATGGTGTTTCTGTTCCTGGCTTCGCGGTGTTTTGTTCGGGATGCCAAGCGGATGAAGGACGGGTTGGTCGCTGTGGGTGAACCTGATGTTGCAGTGGCGACTGCATAATCGCTATCGCCAGCAGGCTGGCTCCCACATTGGATCTACAGCGTTAACAAATCCCCTGTGGGAGCTAGCCTGCTAGCGATGCGGCCATCAGCATCACTGCATCAAATTTCAGGCAATAAAAAAGGCCCGCATCACTGCGGGCCTTCTTGTTTTCAGCGGTGGAGCAGGGGGGTTAACCCGCCACCAGCACCCGAATCGCTTCCAGTCGCAGCGCAGCCTTGTCGAGCATGGCCAAACCTTGCTCGCGCTGTTGGCGCAGGGCAACCAGCTCACTGTCGCGCACTGTCGGGTTGACCGCTTGCAGTGCGGTCAAACGCGCCAGCTCTTCGTCGGTATCCGCTGCCAGACGACGCTTCGCCTCGGCAACGCGCTCGGCGTGACGCGGGAAGATTTTCTCTTCGCCGGCGTTGATCCGTGGCGTCAGTTGATCGCGCTGAGCCTGGATGAACTTGTTGGCGCTGGCACGGGGCACGCTTTCCAACTGGTCGTTCAAGGTCTCGAACGACACCCGGGCCGACAGGTCATTGCCAGTGGTGTCGAGCAGGCAGCGCAGAGCGGCCGGCGGCAGGTAGCGGCCCAGTTGCAGTGAGCGCGGCGCAACCACTTCGCTGACGTAGAGCAGTTCCAGCAACACGGTGCCAGGTTTCAGCGCCTTGTTCTTGATCAGCGCCACGGCGGTGTTGCCCATTGAGCCGGACAGGACCAGGTCCATGCCGCCCTGCACCATCGGATGTTCCCAAGTGATGAACTGCATGTCTTCGCGAGACAGCGCCTGGTTACGGTCGTAGGTGATGGTCACGCCTTCGTCGTCGCCCAGCGGGAAACTGGCGTCGAGCATTTTTTCGCTCGGCTTGAGGATCAGGGCGTTTTCCGAATGGTCTTCGCTGTCGATGCCGAAAGCGTCGAACAGGGTTTCCATGTAGATCGGCAGGGCGAACTGATCGTCCTGCTCGAGGATGTCCTCGACCAGTGCATCACCTTCGCCAGCACCGCCGGAGTTGAGTTCCAGCAAGCGGTCACGGCCGGTGTGCAGCTCGGCTTCCAGACGCTCACGCTCGGCGCGGGCTTCGTCGATCAGCGCTTGCCACTCGCCGTCATCGGCGTTTTCCAGCAGTGGCAACAGACGCGAGCCGAACTGATGCTGCAAGGCGTTGCCGGTCGGGCAGGTGTTGAGGAAAGCGTTCAGTGCTTCGTGGTACCACTGGAACAGGCGCTCTTGCGGGCTGGTTTCCAGGTACGGCACGTGCAGTTCGATGATGTGCTTCTGGCCGATCCGGTCCAGACGACCGATCCGCTGTTCCAGCAGGTCCGGGTGCGACGGCAGATCGAACAGCACCAAGTGGTGCGAGAACTGGAAGTTGCGACCCTCACTGCCGATTTCCGAACAGATCAGCACTTGCGCACCAAATTCTTCGTCGGCGAAATAGGCGGCGGCGCGGTCACGCTCAAGGATGTTCATGCCTTCGTGGAAGACCGTGGCAGGAATGCCGGAACGCACGCGCAGGGCGTCTTCCAGGTCCATGGCGGTTTCGGCGTGGGCGCAGATCACCAGAACTTTGGTGCGCTTGAGCATTTTCAGCTGATCGATCAGCCACTCGACGCGCGGGTCGAATTTCCACCAGCGTTCTTCTTCGTTGGCGTCCGGCTGGGCCTGAAAGCTGACTTCCGGGTACAGCTCGGCGTGATCGCCCAGCGGCAGTTCGAGGTATTCATCCGGGCACGGCAGCGGGTACGGGTGCAGTTTGCGCTCCGGGAAACCCTGCACGGCAGCGCGGGTGTTACGGAACAGCACGCGGCCGGTGCCGTGGCGGTCCAGCAGTTCGCGCACCAGACGGGCGCTGGCCTCGATGTCGCCATCGTTCACGGCGGCCAGCAGCGCTTCGCCTTCGTTGCCGAGGAAACCGTGGATGGTCTTGTGTGCTTCCGGCGACAGGCGCCCCTTGTCCAGCAGCTCCTGAACGGCTTCGGCCACCGGGCGATAGTTTTCGCTCTCGGCGCGGAAGGCGTGCAGGTCATGGAAACGGTTCGGGTCAAGCAGGCGCAGGCGCGCGAAGTGGCTGTCCTGGCCCAGTTGTTCCGGGGTGGCGGTCAGCAGCAGCACGCCGGGAATGACTTCGGCGAGTTGCTCGACCAGCGTGTATTCAGGGCTGGCCTTCTCTTCGTGCCACACCAGGTGGTGCGCTTCGTCGACCACCAGCAGGTCCCAGCCGGCAGCGAACAGCGCGTCCTGGGCTTTCTCGTCGTCCACCAGCCACTCAAGCGCAACCAGCGCGAGTTGGGTGTCTTCGAACGGGTTGGCAGCATCGCTTTCGATGAAGCGTTCTTCGTCGAACAGCGCGACTTGCAGGTTGAAGCGGCGGCGCATCTCGACCAGCCACTGGTGCTGCAGGTTCTCCGGCACCAGGATCAGTACGCGGTTGGCGCGGCCCGAGAGCAGTTGGCGATGGATCACCAGGCCGGCTTCGATGGTTTTGCCCAAGCCCACTTCGTCGGCCAGCAGTACTCGCGGCGCAATGCGGTCGGCGACTTCACGGGCGATGTGCAGCTGGTGCGCGATCGGTTGCGCACGCACGCCGCCCAAGCCCCAGAGCGAGGATTGCAACTGGCGGCTGGTGTGTTCCAGGGTGTTGTAGCGCAGGGAGAACCACGCCAGTGGGTCGATCTGCCCGGCGAACAGACGGTCGCTGGCCAGACGGAACTGAATGAAGTTCGACAGCTGGGTTTCCGGCAGGGTAACCACTTCGTTTTGCGCGTTGAGGCCGTGGTAGACCAGCAGGCCGTCGACGTCGTCGACTTCCTGGACGGTCAGTTTCCAGCCTTCGAAGTGAGTGATGGAGTCGCCCGGCGAGAAACGCACGCGGGTGAGGGGCGCATTCCGTAGCGCGTACTGGCGAGTCTCGCCAGTGGCCGGATAGAGCACGGTCAACAAGCGGCCGTCCTGTGCCAGAACGGTGCCTAAACCCAGCTCGGCTTCGCTGTCACTGATCCAGCGTTGCCCCGGTTGATACTGCTGCGCCATGCTGCCTGACTCCCACCTTGAAAAAGCGGGCTATCTTAACGGAATGAGGGCTTCAGGGCCAAAGGACTCTCATAAAAACTCGCAGTCTTACGTTAGTCCAACGATGCGATGCTTGCCGGTCGGGGCACCAATCGGTGCCAAACCGGTCACAGTTTGCGACCGATGGCTCAAGTCGCCATCCCCGCAGCCGACAGCCTGCTGACAGGAGACTGATAATTATGCTGCCACCGATGCTCCCCTTGAGTGCCGTGCCGATCACGTCACAGCAGGACCCGATCCGCCAGCGCCCGGATATTCCGCCTGTCGTGCCGGTGCAGGAAAGCTCCAATGAAAGCACCGTTGACCTGAAACAACGCGATCCCGAGGAAGCGGCTTTTCAGTTGCGCGAGGAACAGCGGCGCAAGCAGGAGCGGGAACGGCGTCGACGTGAGGCTGATGAGGATCCGGAGGAGCATCTGGCGATTCCCGGGACCGAATTGAATGCTGACAACACCGTACCGGTGGCGCCGTTGATGGAAGATCAGCCGCGTCAGGGGTTGTGGGTCGATATTGAGATTTGAGGGGGTGGCTGGTCAGCGCTGCCGTCAGACCTCATTATTACGACAAACCTGCCATTCGATGTATTGAGCACCATGAGCCAAGACGACAAGCTGATTGATCTTAATTCTGAACGCGCCAAGCGGGTTCATGACCTTAATGAAAAGCGTCTGAATGAAGTGCGCCAGGCGTTTGAACAGGCGATGCCGTTGGGTAAAGCCAAGAAGAAATCGAAGAACAAGCCGAAAAAGCGTTGAATCACCCTGCATCGGTTGATGCAGGTCAGTTATTTCCCCTCCTTTACGCCCTGTCTCGGGCGACATTGATCCTGGTCAACTTTCTCTTCTGCCTGATTGGTTAACTTAGCCCTATCGCAACAGGGCAAGTGCAGGAGAGCCGTCATGTTTTTCGACAACGTGGTGATCGCCGGAGTGCTGACAGTCGGCCTCATGGTTCTGTTTTTTGCAGGGTTTGGGTTTTTTATCTGGAAAGATTCGCATAAGCGTAAGCCGTAGTTCTTTCTGGATGTAATGAGCACGCAAGGCATTTTGGGCAACTTCGGTTGCCCTTTTTTTTGCCCACGCTTTTTACTGATGTATGAAGTTCAAAATGTGAGGGCTGACTTGCCTGCGATGGCGGCCTGATAGCCGACCTATCTTTCTCAGGTGTACATATCCATTCCTGCGGTAACGGCTGCTTATGGTTTCGCTTTTACAGCGACTCCCTTTGGCAAACGCCCCAAAGGAAGCAAAGGTCTTCGCCCCAACGTCCGGCCCCTCGCCTGGGCTCGGCGTTCCTTCGCTCCGGCATTCATCTGGGGGCATCGCCTCCGGTTGGCTTCGCTTCAACCTCCTCTCGATGTGTGCGGCTTCGCTGCACGGCGCTCCGCGCCCACCCCCAGATGAACGCCTCCACTCAGCCTCCCGACGGGGCGGGTAGATCAAGATCAAGAGCTGCAGGCGAGCTAACGCTCGGCCTGATGAGTGGTGAGAAGCGAGCGGTACACGCCGATTCCTGTGGGAGCTGGCTTGCCTGCGATGGCGGCCTGACAGCCGACCAATTTCTTGCAGATGTACACCGTCCCACTGTAGGAGCGGGCTTGCTCGCGAAGGTGTCCTCTGGGCCAACCAATCTCTTTCAACAGACCGGCAATGCCAAAGTTCAGACCATAAAAAAGGCGCGAACCTCACGGAACGCGCCTCTTTGTCGCAGCAATGTATCAGCTGCCCAGTGCCTTCGACGCCAGCCAGAACAGGCCGGCCGACAAGGCCACTGTCGCTGGCAGGGTCAGGACCCAAGCCAGCAGGATGGTCCGCACAGTGCCGCCTTGCAGGCCGCTTTTGTTGGCAACCATGGTGCCGGCGACGCCTGAGGACAGGACGTGGGTAGTCGAGACCGGCAGGCTGAAGATGTTGGCCATGCCGATCAGGCTCGCGGTAGTGATCTGTGCCGACATGCCTTGGGAGTAAGTCATGCCCTGCTTGCCGATCTTCTCGCCGATGGTCAGCACTACGCGCTTCCAGCCGACCATAGTACCCAGGCCGAGGGCCAGGGCGACCGCCAGAATCACCCAGAACGGGGCGTATTCGGTGGTGGTGGTCAGGTCTTTGCGCAGTTTGTCCAGGTCAGCCTTTTCACGGGCAGCGAGGCCAGGCAGCTTGCCGACTTTCTTCGCCGTATCGTCCAGGCAGAGCAGGTAGCGACGCACTTCGATGCGGTTTTCCGGCGACAGCGAGTGGTAATCCGCTACACCTTTAAGGGTGCCGAGGAGGGCGGTGATGGTCGGTTCGGTCTGTTGCGGGTTGCAACGGAATTTCTCCGGCAGATCGCCTTCAACGCTTTTGCCCAGGGCCAGGTATTCGCCCAGAGTGTCAGCGTTGCGCTTGTAGAACTGGCTCAGGTGCAGGGTTGCATCGCGGGTCCGTTCGATCTGGTAGGTCGTGCTGCCCAGGTCGAGTACGAACTGTGCTGGAACGATGCCGATCAGCACCAGCATGATCAGGCCGATACCTTTCTGACCATCGTTGGAGCCGTGCACGAAGCTCACGGCCATAGCCGAGATGACCAGCACCAGGCGGTTCCAGAACGGCGGGTGTTTCTTGTCATCGATCTTGCGGCGCTGTTCCGGTGTCTTGTGCATCTTCGACAGGGGGCGCCACCACTTGAGGCCGATCAAAATCAGCGCTGCGACCAGGAAACCCGCCATCGGCGAGAACACCAGCGAAGCACCGATATCGATCGCCTTCTGCCAGTTCACGCCATCGGCCAACGGAATGTCGTTGATCAACGCGTTGGCCAGGCCGACACCGAGGATCGAACCGATCAGCGTATGGGAACTGGAGGCCGGGATACCGAAGTACCAGGTGCCCAGGTTCCAGGTGATGGCGGCGGCGAGCAGCGAGAACACCATGGCCAGCCCGTGACCGGTGTTCACATTGATCAGCAGTTCTACCGGCAGCAGGTGGACAATGGCATACGCCACGCCGACACCGCCCAGCAGCACGCCGAGAAAGTTGAATACACCGGAAAAGAACACCGCCAGATGAGGCGGCATGGCTTTGGTGTAGATAACGGTGGCCACCGCGTTAGCGGTGTCATGAAAGCCGTTGATGAACTCGAAGGCGAGGACAAAGGCCAGGGCGAGCAAGAGGCTCACAAGCACCCAAGCATCCAGTCCGCTGAATAAATCGATCATGAAGGTTTTCTGACCCGGTCATAAGGGGGCGCGATTATGCCAGAAAAGACTGCTAATCGATGCACTAGGTGCTCATCGGTAACATTCTTCAATGAATTAGTTTGTGACGATAGCTTATCCCCGAGGTTTTTACCGGGTTTTGCAAGTCATTGAATTCAGATGAAAAGGCCGCAGCCACAAGGGTTTCGCTCGTGAAGTCGAGAGGCTTGAACACTTGTGTGAAAAATCTGAAAAGAGGGTCAGGCATGTGCCCTTTGCCTCATCCGCAGGGTGAGGTGGCCGCTGCCCGCTTGTAGCGGGCGCGAAAGGCATCATCAGAACACCGCGCTTTTAACGGGTGCCGATGCAGACCCTTGGAAGGATTCAGGCCGAGGAGGTCATGGCTCTTCGGCTTTGAGTTCCTTTTCCATCTTCTGCAATTCCTGGGTGAATGCCTGATCCTGAACGGTGGCGCGTTTACGCCAAGGCTTGCGTTCGGGTTCGGGCTGAGCGGCGTAGGTGGTGACTTCCCCGCCGTAAACTTCCTTGTAACGTTGTTCCTGGCGCTCAAGTTCCGCGCGCAGTTCGTCTTTCGTCACAGTGCTACCTGTATGAGTTGAGATAAATTCTGGTGAAACGCGCTGCAGGAATCTATTGACCACACTCATCGAAAGGTCAATGCCTGACAAAGGCATCGTTTTTACGGCGGGTGAACAATACTTCCATGTTGCAGGCGGCCACGGCACCAGAGAAAAACAGCTGACGTAGCATCAGTTACCTGTTCCAGCGAGCGCGTTGGCGGAGCATATGAAATGAGCGTCGAGCGCTTGCTGCAGACAGCGACGATAGGATACCGGGCTGCCGAGTGACGGAACTGGCACGTAAAAACCGCTTCGCCACTGAGGTGCATTATAGCGGTCGATCCGAAGAACACTATCTCTTGAGAGTTAAAAGTAGTTCCAGCTGTGTGATTGTTTTGTTACTCGCAACTTTCAGCGGCAACTAGGGGGGCGGTGATGTCACATTGCAACGATGTCTTTCTGGCGCCATAAAGTCGAACAAGTTTGCCCCTTACATCAGCCCTCTAAATCAGCGAAGAATAAAAGCATATAGAGGGCTCTGCGCAAATCAGTGTGCGCAGGTAGTCGTCTCCCCAGTGAGGTCGATTGCGATTATCGGTCGATGGTTCGATAATCGCCCAATCTTGAGGCCTGTGGCTTGTGTGCAGGACCCGAAGCCGCATGTAATAGCTGCTGATCCGTGTAGGAAAAGGACCAGAAATGAACGATCAAATGCGCAATTCCTTCGCTTCAGTGGCGCCGCCGATCGTGGCCTCGCCCGCGAAGCGAATCCAGGCCCTGACCGGTGACCCGGATTTCATGACATCCCTGGCCCGCGGCCTGGCGGTGGTTCAAGCGTTCCAGGAGCGCAAACGACACCTGACCATTGCCCAGATCAGTCACCGTACGGAAATTCCCCGCGCCGCTGTGCGACGTTGCCTGCACACCCTGATAAAACTCGGCTATGCCACCACTGACGGTCGCACCTATTCGCTGCTGCCCAAAGTGCTGACGCTCGGCCATGCCTATTTGTCCTCGACGCCTCTGGCGGTGTCCGCCCAGCCGTATCTGGACCGCATGAGTGAGCAGCTTCACGAGGCCTGCAACATGGCCACGCTGGAAGGTGACGACATTTTGTACATCGCTCGCTCGGCGACCACCCAGCGCCTGATTTCCGTCGACTTGTCGGTGGGCGGACGGTTGCCGGCGTATTGCACGTCCATGGGCAGAATCCTTCTTGCGGCGCTGGACGACACCTCGCTGCGCGAATACCTCGACCATGCAGAGTTCCAGGCCAAGACCAGCCGAACCTTGCACACCCCCGAAGCGCTACTCGAATGCCTGCAGGAAGTGCGGCAGCAGGGCTGGTGCATCGTCGATCAGGAACTGGAGCAAGGCCTGCGCTCGATTGCCGTTCCGGTGTACGACGCCTCCGGCCAGGTGGTCGCGGCGCTCAACGTCAGCACCCACGCCGGGCGGGTCAGCCGCAACGAGCTGGAGCAACGTTTCTTGCCTGGCCTGCTGAGTGCCAGCCGCGACCTCAGTGCCCAGTTGTTTGCCTAAGCTGTTCGATAAACGCACAGAGTCGCGTTTATCGAATTGACGCTGTTTCCCCAGGATCATTACTGTCGCGGCAGCGCCAGCCTAGGCTGGCACCTGTCCGACTGCGTTCTTGCGTGGAATAAAAATAATGAACCAGCCTCAGTCTGCTGTAGGAAACTGCCTCGACGTGCAGTCCTTCATCAATGCTCAACCCATTTCGCGCTACCAGTGGCGAGTGGTGATCCTGTGTTTCCTGATTGTTTTCCTCGATGGCCTCGACACCGCGGCCATGGGCTTCATCGCGCCTGCCTTGTCGCAGGATTGGGGCATCGACCGCGCCAGTCTCGGCCCGGTGATGAGTGCAGCGCTGATCGGCATGGTCTTCGGCGCACTGGGTTCCGGTCCCTTGGCTGACCGCTTTGGGCGAAAAGTCGTACTGGTCGGCGCAGTTTTGTTGTTTGGGGCCTTCAGCTTGGCGTCGGCGTACAGCACCAATGTCGATCAATTGCTGGTGCTGCGCTTCCTCACCGGCCTGGGCCTCGGCGCCGGGATGCCGAACGCCACCACGCTGTTGTCGGAATACACCCCGGAGCGAAAAAAATCCCTGCTGGTGACCAGCATGTTCTGCGGTTTCAACCTCGGCATGGCCGGTGGCGGGTTTATCTCGGCCAAGCTGATTCCTGCCTTTGGCTGGCACAGTCTGCTGCTGATCGGCGGGATCCTGCCGCTGATCCTCGCCGTCGTCTTGCTGTTCTGGCTGCCGGAGTCGGCACGTTACCTGGTCGTGCGAAACCGTGGCACCGACAAAGTGCGCAAGACCCTCGCACCGATCGATCCGGTCGTCGTCGCCCAGGCGTCGAGCTTCAGCGTGCCGGAACAGAAAACCGTGAAGGCGCGCAACGTGTTTGCCCTGATCTTCAACGGCACCTATAGCACCGGCACTTTGTTGTTGTGGCTGACCTACTTCATGGGCCTGGTGATCGTTTACCTGCTGACCAGTTGGCTGCCGACGCTGATGCGTGACAGCGGCGCGAGCATGGAGCAGGCGGCGTTCATTGGTGCGTTGTTCCAGTTTGGCGGTGTGCTGAGCGCAGTGGGCGTGGGCTGGGCGATGGACCGGTTCAATCCGCACAAGGTCATCGGCATTTTCTACTTGATGGCCGGGGTGTTTGCCTACGCGGTAGGGCAGAGCCTGGGCAACATCACGATTCTGGCGACCTTGGTGCTGGTGGCCGGGATGTGCGTCAACGGTGCGCAATCGGCGATGCCGTCGCTGGCGGCGCGGTTTTATCCGACTCAAGGGCGTGCGACCGGGGTCTCGTGGATGCTGGGGATTGGCCGGTTCGGCGCGATCCTCGGGGCGTGGATGGGCGCAACGTTGCTGGGGTTGGGCTGGAATTTTGAACAGGTGCTGACGGCGCTGGTGATTCCGGCGGCGCTGGCGACCACGGCGGTGGTGATCAAGGGCGTGGTCAGTCATGCGGATGCGACCTGACAGCCTGATCCAGATTCTTTGGCGCGTTTGAGGGCCTCTTCGCGGGCAAGCCCGCTCCCACAAGGATTGCGCATCTACCAGTGGGAGAGGGCTTGCCCGCGATGCTTTTTGGGATCGGTAGCGAGACAACAATCTGTTCGATAAACGAACACTCAGTCGATTATCGGATTGTTTGGCGTTTTGCACAGGCTTAACCTTCAGTCATTCCGGCGCTGAACCTCGCGCCTTTTTCATCCACTGTCGGTTCATAACAAAACGGGAGCCTGCCCCATGGCTGAAATCCTTTCGCTGCACGACGCGGTGAAGCAATTCGTCAACGACGGCGACACCGTCGCGCTCGAAGGCTTTACTCACCTGATCCCTACGGCGGCGGGTCATGAAATCATTCGTCAGGGCAAGAAAGATCTGACGCTGGTGCGGATGACGCCTGACCTGATCTACGACCAGTTGATCGGCGCCGGTTGTGCTCGCAAGCTGATTTTCTCCTGGGGCGGCAACCCGGGTGTCGGTTCGTTGCACCGTCTGCGTGACGCCGTAGAGAAACAGTGGCCGCATGCGCTGGAAATCGAAGAACACAGCCACGCCGACCTGGCCAATGCCTACGTCGCTGGCGCCTCCGGCCTACCGTTCGCGGTGCTGCGTGCCTACGCCGGTTCCGACCTGCCGAAGGTCAACCCGCTGATCAAAACTGTTACCTGCCCGTTTACCGGCGAAGTGTTGGCTGCGGTGCCATCGGTGCGCCCGGACATCACCGTGATTCACGCGCAGAAAGCCGACCGCAAAGGCAACGTGCTGCTGTGGGGCATTCTCGGCGTGCAGAAAGAAGCGGCGTTGGCCGCCAAGCGCTGCATCGTTACCGTCGAAGAAATCGTCGACGACCTCAATGCACCGATGAATTCCTGCGTGTTGCCGACCTGGGCCTTGAGCGCGGTGTGCCACGTCCCTGGCGGCGCGCATCCGTCCTACGCCCACGGTTACAACGAGCGTGACAACCGTTTCTACCAGGCTTGGGACCCGATTGCCCGCGACCGTGACACCTTCACCGCGTGGATCAACGAATACATCCATGGCTGCGCTGACTTCAGCGAGTTCCAGGCCAAGCTGGCCGCTGCTTCGGAGGCCAAGTAATGACTTACACCACCAATGAAATGATGACCGTCGCCGCGGCCCGCCGCCTGAAAAACGGTTCGGTGTGCTTCGTCGGCATCGGCCTGCCGTCGAAAGCTGCCAACCTGGCGCGCCTGACGTCTTCGCCGGATGTGGTCCTGATCTACGAATCGGGTCCGATCGGTGCCAAGCCGAGCGTACTGCCGCTGTCGATCGGCGACGGTGAACTGGCGGAAACCGCTGACACCGTCGTTCCGACCGGTGAGATTTTTCGCTACTGGTTGCAGGGCGGGCGCATCGACGTCGGTTTTCTCGGCGCTGCGCAGGTCGACCGCTTCGGCAACATCAACACCACCGTAGTCGGCGATTATCACGCACCGAAAGTGCGCCTGCCGGGTGCCGGTGGCGCGCCAGAAATTGCTGGCTCGGCGAAAAGCGTGCTGATCATTCTCAAGCAGTCGGCGCGTTCCTTCGTCGACAAACTCGACTTCATCACCTCGGTCGGACACGGCGAGGGCGGTGATTCGCGCAAGCGTCTCGGCCTGCCGGGTGCCGGTCCGGTCGGCATCATTACTGACCTGTGCATCATGGAGCCGGAAGCGGACACCCATGAATTCGTGGTCACCGCGCTGCACCCCGGCGTGACCCGCGAGCAAGTGATTGCCGCCACCGGTTGGGCGATTCGTTTCGCAGACACGGTTGAAAATACCGCCGAGCCCACCGACGTTGAATTGAAGGCGCTCAGGGATCTGGAAGCCCGCACCGCCGCCGCCCACGGCCAAGCACCCGGAGAAGCGTGATGCGTGACGTTTATATCTGCGATGCCATTCGCACCCCCATCGGCCGTTTTGGCGGTGGCCTGTCGGCGGTTCGTGCTGACGACCTCGCCGCTGTGCCGATCAAGGCCTTGATGGAGCGCAACCCGTCGGTGGACTGGAACGCCGTGGACGAGGTATTCCTCGGCTGCGCCAACCAGGCCGGCGAAGACAACCGCAACGTCGCACGCATGGCGCTGCTGCTGGCCGGGCTGCCGGAAAGCATTCCCGGCGTCACGCTCAATCGCCTGTGCGCGTCGGGTATGGATGCCATTGGCACCGCATTCCGCGCCATCGCCAGTGGCGAAATGGAGCTGGCGATTGCCGGTGGCGTCGAGTCGATGTCCCGCGCACCGTTCGTGATGGGCAAGGCCGATGCGGCGTTCTCGCGCAACATGAAGCTGGAAGACACCACCATCGGCTGGCGTTTCATCAACCCGTTGATGAAAGCCCAATACGGTGTCGATGCGATGCCGCAAACCGCTGACAACGTGGCGGACGACTACGAAGTTTCCCGCGAGGATCAGGACGCTTTCGCCCTGCGCAGTCAGCAGCGCACGGCCGCCGCGCAAGCTGCAGGATTTTTCGCTGAAGAAATCGTTGAAGTGCGGATTGCCCACAAGAAAGGGGAAACCGTCGTCAGCCAGGATGAGCATCCTCGCGCCGACACCACCCTGGAAACCCTGGCCAAACTGAAACCGGTCAATGGCCCTGATAAAACCGTCACCGCCGGCAATGCTTCCGGTGTGAACGACGGTGCGGCGGCGCTGATTCTGGCCTCCGCCGAAGCGGTGAAAAAACACGGCCTGACTGCTCGCGCCAAAGTGCTGGGCATGGCGAGCGCCGGTGTTGCACCTCGGGTAATGGGCATCGGCCCGGTGCCGGCGGTGCGCAAACTGACTGAGCGCCTCGGTCTGGCGGTCAGTGATTTCGACGTGATCGAACTCAATGAAGCCTTCGCCAGTCAGGGGTTGGCAGTATTGCGCGAGCTGGGGCTGGCGGACGACGCGGCCCAGGTCAACCCGAACGGTGGCGCCATTGCCTTGGGCCATCCGTTGGGCATGAGCGGTGCGCGTCTGGTCCTGACCGCGTTGCATCAGCTTGAAAAAACCGGTGGCAAGAAAGGTCTGGCGACTATGTGCGTCGGTGTCGGCCAGGGTCTGGCCTTGGCCATCGAACGCGTCTGACGCCCGGCAGACTAATAAGAACAGAGGAAAGCGAAATGACTGACAAGCCTGGTTACCGTCGCCCACAGGAAGGCACCCAGCCGGAGTACCTGCACCCGACTTATCAATCCACCAACCGTCGCGCGCCGTCCAAGCCGTTGGTGTTTTTGCCTCATTCGTTGTCGGAAATCACCGGCCCGACCATCGGCGCCGAGCGTGTCAACGAGAAGGACAACGACCTGACCGGCCAGCATCAGGGCGAACCGTTGGGTGAGCGCATCATCATTCACGGCCGCGTGCTGGATGAAGACGGCTTGCCTGTCCCGGGGATTCTGGTGGAGATCTGGCAGGCCAATGCCGCCGGTCGCTATAACCATGCCCGCGACCTGCACGATGCGCCGCTGGACCCGAACTTCACCGGCACCGGCCGCACCGTGACCGACGCCGATGGCTGGTACCAGTTCCAGACCATCAAGCCCGGCGCTTACCCATGGGGCAATCACCACAATGCGTGGCGCCCGGCGCACATCCATTTCTCGCTGTTCGGGCCTAGCATACTGACGCGCCTGGTTACCCAGATGTATTTCCCGGGCGACCCGTTGCTGGCTTATGACCCGATCTACAACTGCGTGCCCGATACCCGCGCCAAAGAGCGTTTGATCGCGACGTTCGATCTGGAAAAAACCATCCCTTCCTATGCCCTCGGTTATCGCTGGGACATCGTCTTGCGCGGCCGCGAAGCCACGCCGATGGAGAAATAAGATGACGCTGAACGCGACCACGTCCCACACCGTCGGGCCGTATTACCACATCGGCCTGACCTGGCTGAACCGCGAAGACCTGACCGTCGAACAAACCCTCGGCGAGCGCGTGTCAATCACCGGGCAAGTCGTCGATGGCAACGGCGACTTCGTCAACGACGCGATGCTGGAAGTCTGGCAGGCCAACGCTGCCGGCAAGTACGACCACCCCGAAGACGACCAGGCCAAACCCCTGGACCCGAACTTCGAAGGCTTCGGCCGGGTGCCGGTGGATGCCGAAGGGCGTTTTCGTTTCACCACCATTAAGCCAGGCACCGTGGAAGGCCTGAAGGGCTCGACCCAGGCGCCGCACCTGGTGGTGCTGGTGTTTGCTCGCGGGCTGGTGAAGCACTTGCTGACACGGATTTACTTTGAGGGCGAACCGGCGAACGTCGAGGATCCGCTGCTGGAGTGTGTGCCGGCTGAACGCCGCAGTACCTTGCTGGCGAAGCAGGATGCGTCCGGTGTGTATCAATGGAATGTAGTCCTGCAAGGCACCGATGCCGAGACGGTGTTCTTCGATTATTGAGTAACAACACAAAAACCTGTGGGAGCGGGCTTGCCCGCGATGACTGAGTCACATCCAGCATCAAAGGTGACTGACCCAACGCTATCGCGGGCAAGCCCGCTCCCACAGGGATTGGTGTTGCTGATCTATCTGTGGAACGGGACTGTTGCAAAGTGTGTCTAGACTGTCATGGTCCCCAAAGAGTGAAAATCAATGACAACCCCCACCGCTATTCCAGCGCATTACACCGGCGAAGAGCGCAGCAAGCGCATCTTCGCGATTGTCGGTGCCTCGTCCGGCAACCTCGTTGAATGGTTCGACTTCTACGTCTACGCCTTTTGCGCGATATACTTCGCGCCGGCCTTTTTTCCGTCCGATAACCCGACTGTGCAGCTGGTCAACACGGCTGGCGTGTTCGCGGCCGGGTTTCTGATGCGACCGATTGGCGGCTGGATTTTCGGCCGTGTCGCGGACAAGCACGGGCGCAAGAATTCGATGCTGATCTCGATTCTGATGATGTGCTTCGGCTCGTTGCTCATCGCCTGCCTGCCGACCTACAAGGACATCGGCGTCTGGGCGCCGATCATGCTGTTGTTCGCCCGCTTGCTGCAGGGCCTGTCGGTGGGCGGGGAGTACGGCACCACCGCGACCTACATGAGCGAAGTCGCCCTCAAGGGCCAGCGCGGTTTCTTCGCCTCGTTCCAGTACGTGACGCTGATCGGCGGGCAGTTGCTGGCGGTGTCGCTGGTGGTGGTCCTGCAGCAGTTCCTCACCGAAGATGACCTGCGTGCCTACGGCTGGCGGATTCCGTTTGTGGTTGGTGCAGTGGCCGCATTGATCTCGCTGTTCCTGCGTCGCTCGCTCAAGGAAACCACCAGCAAGGAAATGCGCGACAACAAGGATGCCGGCAGCATCCGCGCGTTGTTCCGCGACCATAAAGCCGCTTTTATTACCGTGCTCGGATACACCGCCGGTGGCTCGCTGATTTTCTACACTTTCACCACGTACATGCAGAAGTACCTGGTGAACACCGCCGGCATGCACGCCAAGACCGCGAGCTACATCATGACTGGCGCGCTGTTCCTTTATATGTGCATGCAGCCGCTGTTCGGCATGCTCGCGGACAAGATCGGCCGCCGTAATTCGATGCTGTGGTTCGGCGCCCTCGGGACGCTGTGCACCGTGCCGATCCTGCTGAGCCTGAAAAGTGTCAGCAGTCCGTTCCTCGCCTTTGTGCTGATTACCGTGGCGCTGGCGATTGTCAGTTTCTACACCTCGATCAGTGGTCTGGTAAAAGCCGAAATGTTCCCGCCGGAAGTGCGCGCACTGGGTGTCGGCCTGGCGTATGCGGTGGCCAACGCGGTCTTCGGTGGCTCGGCGGAATACGTGGCCCTGAGTCTGAAAGCCGTGGGCATGGAAAACTCCTTCTACTGGTACGTGACGGTGATGATGGCGGTGGCGTTCCTGTTCAGCCTGCGCCTGCCGAAACAGGCCAAGTATTTGCACCACGACCTTTGATCCATCCGCGTGGGCCCGACCGGCCCGCGCTTTCAGGAACTGTTTATGAACCAGCGACCGGGCAATCAACTGTTCGATGCCTATTTCACCGCCCGCGACATGCGAGAAGTGTTCTGCGATCAGGGCCGGGTTCAGGCCATGCTCGATTTCGAATCGGCACTGGCCCGGGCCGAGGCGCGGGTGGGCTTGATTCCGCAATCGGTTGTCGCATCGATTGAAGCGGCTTGTGTCGCAGGGCATTACGACTTTGCTGCGCTCGGCGAGGCGATTGCCACGGCGGGCAATTCGGCGATTCCGCTGGTCAAGGCGTTGGGTAAACAGATCGCGACCACCGATGCTGAAGCCGAGCGCTATGTGCATCTGGGCGCGACCAGTCAGGACGTGATGGACACGGGACTGGTGTTGCAACTGCGCCGCGCGCTGGAACTGATCGAAAGCGATCTGGCGCAACTGGGTGAAACGCTGGCGACCCAGGCGCTGCGCTTCGTTGCCACGCCGCTGGCCGGGCGCACTTGGTTGCAACACGCAACGCCCGTCACCCTCGGCATGAAAATCGCCGGTTGGCTGGGCGCTGTGACCCGCAGTCGGCAACGTCTGCAAGAACTCAAACCACGCCTGCTGGTGCTGCAATTCGGCGGCGCCTCCGGAACCCTTGCGGCCCTCGGCGAGCAGGCGATGCCAATTGCCGAAGCCTTGGCCGGTGAGCTGCAACTGACATTGCCGGATCAACCCTGGCACACCCAGCGTGATCGCCTGGTGGAGTTCGGCGCGGTGCTCGGTTTGATCGCCGGCAGCCTCGGCAAACTTGGTCGCGACATCAGTTTGTTGATGCAGACCGAAGCCGGCGAAGTGTTCGAGCCGTCGGCACCGGGCAAGGGCGGTTCCTCGACCATGCCGCACAAGCGCAACCCCGTCGGCGCCGCGGTGCTGATCGGTGCGGCGACCCGGGTTCCCGGTTTGCTCTCGACTCTGTTCAGCGCCATGCCGCAGGAACACGAGCGCAGCCTGGGCCTGTGGCATGCCGAATGGGAAACCCTGCCGGAGATTTGCTGCCTGGTGTCCGGCAGCCTCAAACAAGCGTTGCTGGTGGCGGACGGACTGGAAGTCGACGCCGATCGTATGGCCCGCAACCTCGACCTGACCCAAGGCCTGGTGCTGGCCGAAGCGGTGAGCATCGTCCTCGCGCAACGGGTAGGGCGCGATACCGCGCACCATCTGCTGGAGCAATGCTGCAAACGTGCGGTGGCCGAGCAACGGCACTTGCGAGCGGTACTCGGCGACGAGCCGCAAGTGACTGCCGAGCTGTCTGACATTGAACTCGATCGTCTGCTGGACCCCGCCCATTACCTCGGTCAGGCCCATGCCTGGGTCGAGCGAGCGGTGGCTGAACATTCTGCGTTGACTGCCTGAAGGAGATTGCTGTGGCTTTCGTACAACTCGCCGAGGGCGAACTGAACTATCAAACAGACGGGCCGGACGATGCGCCGGTGCTGGTGTTGTCCAATTCGCTGGGCACCGACCTGCACATGTGGGACGCGCAAATCGCCGCATTCTCCGAGCATTTGCGCGTGTTGCGTTTCGACACCCGGGGTCACGGCCAATCGCTGGTCACTCCGGGGCCTTACAGCATCGAGCAACTGGGCCGCGACGTGCTGGCGCTGCTGGATGCGCTGCACATCGAGCGTGCGCATTTTTGCGGTCTGTCCATGGGTGGTTTGATCGGCCAGTGGCTGGGCATCAACGCCGGCGAGCGGCTGAACAAACTGGTGGTGTGCAACACCGCCGCGAAAATCGGCGATCCTTCGGTGTGGAACCCACGGATTGAAACCGTGCTGCGGGACGGTCCGGCCGCGATGGTCGCCTTGCGCGATGCATCGATTGCGCGCTGGTTTACCCCTGACTTTGCCGAGGCCAATCCGGCTGCCGCGAAGCGTATTACCGACATGCTCGCGGCCACTTCGCCGCAAGGCTATGCCGCCAATTGCGCGGCCGTGCGCGATGCCGACTTCCGCGATCAGCTGTCCGCGATAAAGGTGCCGCTGCTGGTCATCGCCGGCACTGAAGACGCAGTGACGCCGCCGTCCGGTGGGCACTTTATCCAGGAGCATGTGCAGGGCGCCGAGTACGCCGAGTTCTACGCCGCACACCTGTCCAACGTCCAGGCCGGTGCAGCGTTCAGTGACCGGGTCCTGACGTTTTTGTCAGCTGATTAAGGGGATTGTTGTGGACGAGAAACAACGTTACGACGAGGGCCTGGAAGTCCGTCGCTCGGTGCTTGGCGATGCGCATGTCGACCGCAGCCTGAATGCGCTGACCGAGTTCAACTCGGAGTTCCAGGAAATGATCACCCGCCACGCCTGGGGCGACATCTGGACCCGCCCAGGCCTGCCGCGCCATACCCGCAGCCTGATCACCATCGCCATGCTGATCGGCATGAACCGCAACGAAGAACTCAAACTGCACCTGCGCGCCGCCGCCAACAACGGCGTAACCCGCGGAGAGATCAAGGAAGTGATCATGCAGAGCGCGATCTACTGCGGCATCCCGGCGGCCAATGCGACGTTTCATTTGGCGGAGTCGGTTTGGGATGAGCTTGGCGTCGAATCCCGGGAGTGATCTTCGGGTTTTGTATTGCTTGAGCTGACGCCATCGCGAGCAGGCTCGCTCCCACATTTGATCGGCGTGAACGCAAATTATGCATTCACTGAAGATCTCCTGTGGGAGCGAGCCTGCTCGCGATAGCGGTGGGTCAGCCTGCATCAATTTCGAAATTTAAACGGTCGCGACAATGAAAATCCGCTTGAACGGAAACAACGTGCGCCCATCGCTCTCATGGGGGTAATGCGCATGCACTCGCATCATGAAGTGATAGATGAACCGCGCCTGTTCCTCGTCCTTCAACCCCTGCATCACCGTCCGCAAGGCCGAGACCTTGATCCAGTCATAAATCGGCGACTTGCCGTCCACGACCTGCAACTGCGAGGTTTCCCAGATATCCAGTGTCCGGGTAATCGGTGAGAGCAACCGGTGGTAATTTTCCAGCGACAGCAACGGCCGCGCCGCCATCCTCTCGCGCAGTTGCGGGGAGCCGAGCGGTTTGCCGTCGGAGCCACCATCGTTGAGGGTGTCGAGCACCAGTTGATACCACACCGCATCCCGCCAGTCGGGCATGTGCGCCGCCAGACAACCACCCGGGTTGAGATAACCGAGCAAGCGCGGCAGAAGCTGTTCGTGATCGTCGATGAAATGCAGCACTGCGGCGGCAAAGAGCAGGTCGGCGGGTTGCTCCGGCTGCCAGTTCTGTAGATCGCACTGCTTCCACAGCGCCTTGATCGGCAAGCATTGCGCCTCCTGAAGCATCTTCTCCGAACTGTCGATGCCCATCAGGTGCGCAGGGGGCCAGCGTTTGGCCAAAGCTTGCGTCGCAATGCCGGTCCCGCAGCCGAGGTCGTAGATGCGTTTGGGGTTTTCAAGGTCGACGCGGTCGAGTAACTCGATCACCGGCCGTTGTCGAAGCCGGGAGAATTGCTGGTAGGCCTTGGCATCCCAGTCGCTTTTGACGGGAGCCGATTTGAGTGGCGTGATCATGAGGTGGTCCTCTGGTGATCAGGTGGTGTCTTCCGATGACAGCCTGGCTCAAGTCTTGCGGACCAACATCAACAGATAACGGAAGTGGGAAGGGTTGAGTTCGCCTGACTCCTGTCAGGTTTTTTCACTGTAATGGATCGTTGGTAAAGCGCCAGGCTAGCTGACAGGCGGCCGGCTAGATGCCGCGCTATCGTTCTTCGCGGGCAAGCCTTGCTCCTGCTGAAATCGAGTTGGCCGCCAATGTTGCAGCCAACCCGTGACCTGTAGGAGCAAGGCTTGCCCGCGAAGGTGCCCTTGAGACTTACAACAAACTGATCGGATAGCTGACGATCAACCGGTTCTCATCGAACTCGTTATTGCTGAAGTCCCGGCGCATCGTCGAGTTGCGCCATTTGACGTTCAGGTCCTTGAGCGCGCCGCTCTGTACGGTGTAGCCCAGTTCGCTTTCGCGGCCCCATTCCTTGCCGTCGGTGATGGTGCCGGTGTGCACGTTGTCGCCGCTGATGTAGCGGTTCATCAGGGTCAGGCCGGGGATGCCGAGGGCGACGAAGTTGTAGTCGTGGCGCAGCTGCCAGGATTTTTCCTTGGCGTTGTCGTAGCTGGCGTTGTAGCTGTCGTTGGCCAGGGTGCCGCCGCTGGTGCCGTTGACCCGCATCCAGGCGCTGTCGCCGGTGAGTTTTTGCAGGCCGACGTAAAAGGTGTGACCGCCGTATTTGGCCGAGAACAGGCCTGACCAGGTCTTGTTGTCCAGGTCGCCGGCCCGGGCGCTGCCGTCTTCCTGGCCATAGAAGAAACCGAGGTTGGCGCCCAGGGTCCAGTCGCCGATGGGCTGGCTGTGGATCAGGTTCACGTATTGCTGGCTGTAGATGTCCTTGAGTTCGGCATTCCACAGGCCGATCTGGGTGCGCTTGTCGTTGAAGGCGTATTCACCGCCCTGGAAGTTGAAGCGGTCAGAGGTGAAGGTCGGTTTTCCGGTCATCGACATATCGTTCATGCTGCTGTCGTCGCGCGGGCTGTTGGCGCGGAACTGGCCGCCATAGAGCGTCAGGCCGGCGATTTCTTTCGAGGTGATCTGGCCGCCACGGAAGGTTTGCGGCAGGGAGCGACCGTCGTCCGAGCGCAGGATCGGCAGCACCGGCATCCATTCGCCCACCTTGATTTCGGTCTGCGACAGCCTGGCCTTGAATGCCACGTTGGTGCGCCCGAAGTTGTCCGCCGGGCGACCGTCATGATCCAGCGGCAGCAACTGCGTCCCGCCTGTGCCTTTGCCGCCATCGAGCTTCACCGAGTACAGCCCCAGCACGTCCATGCCGAAGCCGACGGTGCCCTGAGTGAAGCCGGATTTGGCGTCGAGAATGAAGCTTTGCGTCCATTCCTCAGCCTTGCCCTGGGCCTTGGTCGGGTTGGTGAAATTGCGGTTGATGTAGAAGTTGCGCAGGTTCAGGTTGACCTTGGCGCCTTCGACAAAACCCGATTCCTCGGCCATGGCGGGCAGGGCCGCGCTGGCCAGGGCGATGGCAATCAGGCTGGGGAAATAATACTGCGCGGTGGAAGGCGTCATGGGCTCGGGTCTCTCTAATTGTTAGGGATGAAACGGGGCACTGCCGCAACGTCGGGGGTTGCAGACAAAGGAGTCGATTTCGTGAAAAACGGGAGCGGAATCAGCCGGACAGGGCAGGGCGCGGGGGCATGGTGTCGAACCTGATGTTATTGGTCTTGTGCGACGAATGGTGCGGGGAATGGACTGGATGGTTCAATCGGGAAAAGCGGGTTTTGGGCGGTTATCGAACGCATGTTGGTTTGAGGTTCTGCGTCGTATGTGCCTGCCTCATCGCGAGCAGGCTCGCTCCCACAATGGTCATTCTGTGTGCATGCGATTGTTGGCAAATACAGATCCCCTGTAGGAGCGAGTCTGCTCGCGAAGGGGCCAGCCCTGACAACACACCTTTTCCAGCCGCCAACAAAAAGCCCACCAAAAGGTGGGCTTGATGTTTTCACAGCGCTATCAGAACAACTTCATCTTCGGCGCTTCTTCTTTCTGTGGTTCGACTTTCGCCGTCTGCTCGTTCCAGCCACCACCCAATGCCTTGTACAGATTGACCGCACTGACCAGCTGCGCCAGACGATCAGTGATCAGCACCTGTTGCGCACTGAACAGCTGACGCTGGGCGTCGAGGAAGGTCAGGTTGCTGTCGACACCGATACGGTAGCGACGCTCGGCCAGACGGTAGTAGTCCTGGTTGGCGGTGACGAAATCACGCTGCGCCTGCAACTGATCGGTGTAGGTCTGGCGGGCAGCCAGGCCGTCGGCGACTTCCTGGAAGGCCGTTTGAATGGACTTCTCGTAGTTCGCCACGCCGATGTCTTTCTGGATTTTCGAGTAATCCAGGCTGGCGCGCAGGCTGCCGGCGTTGAAGATCGGCAGGTTGATCTGCGGCGAGAACAACCAGGTGCCCGAACCGCCTTTGAACAGACCGGACAGGTCCGGGCTCAAGGTCCCGGCGTTGGCCGTCAGGCTGATGCTCGGGAAGAACGCCGCCCGTGCCGCGCCGATGTTGGCGTTGGCCGCTTTCAGGTTGTACTCGGCCTGGAGGATATCCGGACGACGTTGCAGCAAGTCCGATGGCAGACCGGCCGGCACGTCGCTCAGCAGGTCGTCAGCCAGTGGCTTGGCGGCTTGCAGATTGGCCGGGATGCCAGTGCCGAGCAGCAGCACCAGGCTGTTTTCATCCTGCGCGACCTGACGGGTGTACTTGGCCAGTTGTGCCCGGGCGTTTTCCACCGAGGTACGCGACTGGGCCAGGTCCAGGGCCGAGGCGACCCCGACTTCGTTGCTGCGCGAGGTGAGCTTGTAGCTCTCCTCGAATGCACCAAGGGTGTCCTGAGTCAGTTTCAGCAGTTCCTTGTCCGCCTGCCAGGTCAGGTAGGCGTTGGCCACGCTGGCCACCAGGCTGATTTGCGTGCTGCGACGACCTTCTTCGGTAGCGAAGTACTGCTGCAGGGCTTCTTCGCTCAGGCTGCGAACCCGACCGAACAGGTCGAGTTCATAAGCGCTGATCCCGACCGTAGCCGAATAGGAACTGGTGATACCCGCTTCGCCGGTCTGCGAAGCACGTGCCGGTAGGCGCTGACGGCTGCCGGTGCCATTGGCCGAAACCGCCGGGAACAGATCGGCACGCTGGATGCGGTATTGAGCCGCGAACGCGTCGATGTTCAGGGCCGCAACACGCAGGTCACGGTTGTTTTCCAGGGCGACCTGGATCAGCTGTTGCAGTGCCGGGTCATGGAAAAACTGCTTCCAGCCCTGTTCGGCGGCGGCCTGTGCAGGCGCCTGGGCCGACGAGTACGCCGGGCCCTGCGGGTATTGCGCTGCCACCGGTGCATCAGGCTGCTGATAATCGGGGATCAGCGAGCAGCCGCTCAGCACGAAGGCGGCAACTGCGATGGAGAGTAGCGACTTGCTCATTGGCCAGCCTCTTTAGAAGGTTCAATTGCATCGTCCTGATCGGCTTTTTTGCGCTGGCCAATCGACGACACGGTGACGAAGAACAGTGGGACCCAGAAGATCGCCAGGACCGTGGCGGTGATCATACCGCCAATAACGCCCGTACCGATCGCATGCTGGCTACCTGAACCTGCGCCCGTGGAAATCGCCAGCGGTACCACACCGAGGACGAAGGCCAGCGAGGTCATGATGATCGGTCGCAAACGCATCCGGCATGCTTCGATTGCCGCTTCACGCAGGCTACGCCCTTGCTCATGCAGTTCCTTGGCGAACTCGACGATCAGAATGGCGTTTTTCGCTGCCAGACCGATGGTTGTCAACAGACCCACCTGGAAGTAAACGTCGTTGGAGAGCCCCCGCAGGCTAGTGGCCAACAGTGCACCGATGATCCCCAAAGGCACCACCAGCATCACCGCGATCGGAATCGACCAGCTTTCGTACAGCGCCGCCAGGCAGAGGAACACCATCAGCAGCGACAACGCGTACAGCGCGGGCGCTTGTGAGCCGGACAGTCGCTCTTCGTACGACAGGCCCGTCCAGGAAATACCGACACCGGCCGGCAGTTTCTTCGCCAGGGCTTCGACCTCCGCCATGGCTTCACCGGTGGAGTAGCCCGGAGCCGGAGCACCGAGGATTTCCATGGCTTCTACGCCGTTGTAACGCGAAAGCTTCGGCGCGCCGTAGATCCACTCGCCCTTGGCGAAGGCCGAGAAGGGCACCATGGTGCCTGCGGCGTTACGCACATACCATTTCTTGATGTCTTCCGGGCTCATGCGCGAATTGGGCTGACCTTGCACGTAGACTTTCTTCACCCGACCACGGTCGATGAAGTCGTTGACGTAGCTACTGCCCAAGGCAATCGACAGGGTGCTGTTGATGTCGGAGAGGGTCAGGCCCAGGGCGCTGGCCTTCTCGTCATCGATTTCCAACTGGTATTGCGGCTCGTCGTTCAAGCCGTTCGGACGCACCTGATAGAGCACCTTGCTCTGCGCCGCCATGCCGAGGAACTGGTTGCGAGCTTCCATCAACTTTTCGTGACCGATACCGGCACGGTCTTGCAGGAACACGTCGAAACCGGTGGCGTTACCCAACTCCAGTACCGCCGGTGGCGCGAAGGCGAACACCATCGCATCGCGGAAGGTGAAGAAGTGCTGCTGGGCGCGGGCGGCGAGTTTGAACACGCTGTTTTCCGCATCCCGCTGATCCCACGGCTTGAGCATGATGAACGCGAGGCCCGAGCTTTGGCCACGACCGGCGAAGTTGAAGCCGTTGACCGTAAAGACCGAGGCTACAGCGCTCGATTCCTTATCCAGCAGGTAGGAGCGCATCTCATCGATCACCACCTGCGTGCGCTCGGCGCTGGAGCCGGCCGGGGTTTGCACCTGGGCAAACAGCACGCCCTGGTCTTCTTCCGGCAGGAACGCCGTTGGAATGCGGGTGAACAGCCAGATCATGCCGACGACAATGATCAGGTAGGCCAGCAGGTACGGCGCTTTGTGCGTGAGCATGTTGCCGACGCCACGCTCGTAGCTTTTGACACCACGGTCAAAGCTGCGGTTGAACCAGCCGAAGAAGCCGCGTTTCGGTGTGCCGTGCTCGCCTTTCGGAATCGCCTTGAGCATGGTGGCGCAAAGGGCCGGGGTGAAGATCAGTGCGACCAACACGGACAGCGCCATGGCCGAGACGATGGTGATCGAGAACTGCTTGTAGATCACGCCCGTGGAGCCGCTGAAGAACGCCATCGGCAACAGTACCGCCGACAGCACCAGGGCGATACCGACCAACGCACCCTGGATCTGCCCCATGGATTTCTTGGTGGCCTCCTTGGGTGACAAGCCTTCTTCGCTCATGACCCGTTCGACGTTTTCCACCACGACAATGGCATCGTCCACCAGCAAGCCGATGGCCAGCACCATACCGAACATGGTCAGGGTGTTGATGCTGAAACCGAACGCCGCGAGGATGCCGAACGTACCCAGCAATACCACGGGCACAGTCATCGTGGTGATGACGGTGGCGCGGAAGTTTTGCAGGAACAGGAACATCACCAGGAACACCAGCACGATCGCTTCGACCAGGGTTTCAACCACACCCTTGATCGACTCGGTGACCACCGGGGTGGTGTCGTACGGGAAGACCACTTCCATGCCTTGCGGGAAGAACGGCTTGAGCGTGTTGATGGTGTTGCGCAGCGCTTTCGCGGTGTCGAGGGCGTTGGCACCGTTGGCCAGTTTCACCGCCAGACCGGAGGCCGGAGCACCGTTGAACTGAGCGTTGATGCTGTAGTTCTCACCACCCAGACCTACGTCGGCGACATCGGACAGACGCACTTGCGAACCGTCCTTGTTGACCTTGAGCAGGATCTTGTTGAACTGCTCGGCGGTCTGCAGACGGGTCTTGCCGATGATGGTGGCGTTCAACTGCTGGCCAGGCGCAGCCGGCAGGCCGCCCAGTTGACCGGAGGACACCTGGATGTTCTGCGCGGCGATAGCCGCTTTCACGTCCACGGGCGTCAGGTTGAAGTTGTTCAGCTTGGCCGGGTCGAGCCAGACACGCATCGCGTACTGGGAACCGAAGACCTGGAAGTCACCGACACCGGCGGTCCGCGAGATCGGGTCCTGCATGTTCGACACGATGTAGTTGGACAGGTCGTCCTTGGTCATGCTGCCGTCGCGCGACACCACGCCGATCACCAACAGGAAGTTCTTCACGGCCTTGGTCACGCGGATACCCTGTTGCTGCACTTCTTGCGGCAGCAGCGGGGTGGCCAGGTTCAGTTTGTTCTGGACCTGAACCTGCGCGGTATCGGAGTTGGTGCCTTGCTCGAAAGTCGCGGTAATGGTCATGCTGCCGTCGGAGTTACTTTCCGAGGAGACATAACGCAGGTTATCGATACCGTTGAGCTGTTGTTCGATGACCTGAACCACGGTGTCCTGCACGGTTTGTGCGGACGCGCCTGGGTAGGTCACCTGGATCGCAATGGCCGGAGGCGCAATGCTCGGGTATTGGTTGATCGGGAGTTTGAGAATCGAGAGTGCCCCGACCAGCATGATCACCAGGGCAATTACCCAGGCGAAAATCGGACGGTCGATAAAAAATTTCGACATGGTTTACTCCCCTTTGCCGCTGGAAGCCTTGTCAGCTGCCTGTGCGGGGGCCGGGTTCTTTGCGCCAACGTTAGTCGCTTCACTGGCTTTGACTTCAATGCCAGGTTTGACGAATTGCAGTCCTTCGGTGATCAGGCGATCGCCGGCTTTCAGACCGTCTTCGATCAGCCATTGGCTGCCGACGGTGCGGCTGGCCTTGAGCTGACGCAGTTCGACCTTGTTGTCAGCGCCCACGACCAGTGCGGTCGGTGTGCCTTTGAGGTCGCGGGTCACGCCTTGTTGCGGCGCCAGAATCGCGGCGGCGTTCACGCCGGATTTGAGCTGGGCGTGCACGAACATGCCTGGAAGCAGCGTGTGATCCGGGTTCGGGAACACGGCACGCAAGGTCACGGAGCCGGTGGTCTGGTCAACCGAGACTTCGGAGAACTCAAGCTTGCCTTCCTGCTTGTACTCGCTGCCGTCTTCGAGGGTCAGCTTGACCGCCGCTGACGTGTCGCCAGCCTTTTGCAGGCGACCGCTTTCCAGTTCGCGACGCAGCTCAAGCAGCTCGACGGACGACTGGGTGACGTCGACGTAAATCGGGTCGAGTTGCTGGATCACCGCCATGGCGTCGGCCTGGCCGTTGCTGACCAGCGCGCCCTCGGTCACGTTCGAGCGGCCGATGCGACCGGAGATCGGTGCGTAGACCTTGGTGTAACGCACGTTGATCTGAGCGGATTGCAGGGAGGCTTCCGATTGCAAACGATTGGCCAGCGCCGTGTCGTATTCCTGACGGCTGACGGCCTGCTCGTTGACCAGCTGCTTATAGCGGTCGGAGATCGACTTGGTCTGTTGAAGGTTGGCTTCGGCGCTTTTGAGCGTAGCTTCATAAACGGCCGGATCGATCTGATACAGCTGCTGACCGGCCTTGACGTCGCCGCCTTCCTTGAACAGACGCTTGAGAATGATGCCGTTGACCTGTGGGCGAACTTCGGCAATGCGGAACGCACTGGTGCGCCCCGGAAGCTCGGACGTCAGGGTAAAGGCTTGAGGTTGCAGGGTAACCACGCCGACCTGAGGAGGCGGTGCGGCGGGTGCCGCTTCTTCCTTTTTGCATCCGCTGAGCAGTGATGCGAGGGCGACGGCGGCGACCAGAGCGGTAACAGCTGGCTTGAATTGCATGAAAATCCTCGGGTCAGGCGCGCAAGAAACGCACAAGAAATGTGGAAGGGTAAAAAATGAGTGCCGGGTGGATAAGTAGCTTGCTAAGGAATATACTTACGTTCATGGTTGTTTGTAAACACCTTGACTGCGTATCCACCCTGTTACCAACGCCCGTCAAAGGTTCGAATTGTAAGCCGGGGGACGAGACCCGAGAGCGCTCGCCCCACTTTTGTTCAGCGGCTGTTCAGACATCGCTGAAGCACCCTGATTGAGGTTTTACTGCCATGGTCCGTCGTACCAAAGAGGAAGCTCAAGAAACCCGCAGCCAGATTCTGGAAGCAGCAGAGAAAGCCTTTTATGAAAGGGGCGTGGCGCGTACGACGCTGGCGGACATCGCGACCCTGGCCGGCGTGACTCGCGGAGCCATCTACTGGCATTTCAGCAACAAGGCGGACCTGGTGCAGGCGATGCTGGATAGCTTGAAAGAGCCGCTGGATGAAATGGCCAGGGCCAGTGAAAGCGAAGATGAACTCGATCCGCTGGGCTGCATGCGCAAACTGCTGATTCATTTGTTTCATCAAGTTGCCCTGGACCCGAAAACCCGACGCATCAATGAGATTTTGTTTCATAAGTGCGAATTCACCGATGAAATGTGCGACCTGCGTCAGCAACGTCGTGAGGTCAGCCTCGATTGCAATGTGCGAATCGCCCTGGCCCTGAGTAATGCGGTGAATCGGGGGCAAATGCCCGAGGACCTCGACACGGCCCGTGCGGCCATCAGCCTGCACGCCTACATCGATGGCATGCTTTACCAATGGCTATTGGCCCCCGACAGTTTTCAACTGCACACCGAGGCCGAGCGTTGGGTCAATGCAGGGTTGGACATGCTGCGTTTGAGCCCCAGCCTGCGCAAATGAAACAAAATGCTTAATTGGATCCGGTTGTGTCAACCATTAAGGCGAGCTTTGATCCTTCAAGGCTCGCCTCGATGCACAGGGGTGCTTTTATATACGTACGCTCGCCAGGATGAAAGGTAGCGAGCTACGTATTTTGTAGGGATTTTGTGTCGAGTGTGTGAACGGCTGTAAGCATCACGGCACCCCAAGCCGCCCATCAGGTCATTTGTTGAACGTTAAAACAACGGTGTAGCTGAACGGGGGCTTGGACAGACGTTCGGAAATATAGCTATTGCAGCTATATCCCGAGGTGCCCCGTCCCGAGCTTGTTTGTTCCCACGCCGGTTTGTAGCTGGGCTCCAGTGCCCCAAAGCCAACCGGAGCATTCATCAACGTTTTTAAACGGCATCGAAATCCATTAACTTCATAGTCGATGAAATTACTGATGGGCGCGACTTTTTTTCGAGAGGGTTGCCAGCCGGACTGATCATAAGTAAAAGCACGCTGGTATGGGATGTCCAGCGATTCCTCGGTGCCCGGGCCGATGTTAAAGCTGGTCAGGGGGGCGCTAAGTTCTGCCTCGAGTCCTCCGTGCTGTTTTAACTTTAATGTGCCGAATGTATTGTTGATGATTTTTATCGTTACTACGGTATCTGCCAAGCTATAGGAAAAAGGAGCGCAGGTTGCTAATAGTGCAAATATCAGTTTTTTTACCATGTTCATAATTTTTTTGGCCAGGGTGAATATGAATTAAATGAGTTATTCAAGGCTGAACTGAATGCTGTAGCTATAGGGGAGAGTACTGATGACTTCGAAGATGTCTGTCGTACAATCCGCCGGTTCGACACCGATGGACTTCCCGTTGCCGGACCAATGAGCAGGTTTCAGAAGGTCGGTCACCTTGATGGTGGCGGTGAACTGGCATTCCTTTTTTCCTGAGGCATAGGCAAACGTTTCGGTGAGTATTCTAGGGTTATCACGGGTAATTGATCTGAAAGGTTCCGGATAGTGCGTGGGAAAATTCAGTACCGCGTTAATGGGCACCGTGAAATCAGAAATCGCATTGCCTCGGTCGGTTTGCTTCTGCGATGGCCGAGACAGCGTTAATTCTTCCGATGTCAGGTTTTTAATATAGTAGTGAATGGTCGTGTCGTTGATGTTGTCGGATTCATCAATGGTTTGATAATCCCCGTACTTGGCGAAGCCGTAGGGGGTAAACGCAAACGTTGTAAAGATGATCAGTGCAGTCTTTGCATAGTTGTGCACGATGAGCGCTCCTTGTCTCAGTTGATGTTTTTACAAAAGTTGTTTCTCTGCTCTTGTTTTATTAATGTAAAGGCGCTGTCGAAAGTGAGCCAGCGCAAATGTATTGGCGGTTGTTTCGCTGAGAAGAGTTTGTTGTTCTTAAGGGGGGCATAGGCTTGTTGTTTTTCGTTGATAAAAAAAGCCCCGGCTCTTTCGAGTCGGGGCTTTTTGCTGTTAATAAAAATTACATTACCGGATAGTCGATATATCCCACCGGGCCCTTGGCGTAGAACAGCTCTGGACGCGCTTCGTTAAGCGGCGCATCAGCCTTCAAGCGTGCCGGCAGGTCCGGGTTGGCAATGAACGGCACGCCGAAGGCGACCGCATCGGCCTTGCCGCTGGCCAGCCAGGCGTTGGCGCTGTCCTTGGTGAAACGTTCGTTGACGATGTACGGGCCGCCGAAGGCTTCCTTGAGTTGTGGGCCCAGGCTGTCGCCGGCTTCTTTCTCGCGGGAGCAGATAAAGGCGATGCCACGTTTGCCCAGTTCGCGAGCGACGTAGGTGAACGTCTCGGCCAGGTTGTCGTCGCCCATGTCATGGGAGTCGGCACGCGGAGCCAGGTGCACACCGACGCGGCCGGCGCCCCAGACTTCGATCGCGGCGTCGGTCACTTCCAGCAACAGGCGTGCACGGTTTTCCAGGGAGCCACCGTACTGGTCGGTGCGCTGGTTGGTGCTGCTTTGCAGGAACTGATCGAGCAGGTAACCGTTGGCGCCGTGGATTTCCACGCCGTCGAAACCAGCGGCCTTGGCGTTCTCGGCACCGGTGCGGTAGGCGTCGACGATGTCGGCGATTTCAGCGGTTTCCAGAGCACGCGGCGTCGGGTAGTCGGCCAATGGGCGAACCAGGCTGACATGACCCTTAGGCTGGATGGCGCTCGGCGCGACCGGCGCTTCACCGTTCAGGTACGACTCGTGGGAAACCCGGCCGACGTGCCACAGTTGCAGGAAGATCTTGCCGCCGGCGCCGTGAATCGCTTTGGTCACGTTGGACCAGCCACGCACCTGATCGTTGGACCAGATGCCCGGGGTGTCCGGGTAGCCGACGCCCATTGGCGTGACCGATGTGGCCTCGCTGAGAATCAGGCCGGCCGAGGCGCGTTGTACGTAATATTCAGCCATCAGCGCGTTTGGCACACGGCCTTCGTCGGCGCGGCAGCGGGTCAGTGGCGCCATGATAATGCGGTTGGCCAGCTCGATGTCGCCCAGTTTGATCGGATCGAAAATAGTCGTCATTTCAGTACAACCCTCGTGAGGTATCAGTTAGTCGCAGGGGCCAGTTCGGGATTACCGCGCTGACGGAAAGTAATCAGGGTCACCAGCAGGGCGAGTACCGCCAGTGCTGCTGCCGCGAGTGGCACGCTGGTCAGGCCGAAACCGTGGGCGATGACGCTGCCGCCGACCCAGGCGCCCAAGGCGTTGCCGATGTTGAAAGCGCCGATGTTCAGGGTCGACACCAGGTTCGGTGCGGCCTTGCCGTAGGTCACCACGTTCACTTGCAGGGCAGGCACGGCGGCGAAACACGCGGTGGCCCAAAGGAACAAAGTGATTTCGGCAGGAATCAGCGCGATGCTGGTCCAGGTCAGTACGGTCGAGATCACGGCCATCGAGATGAAGACGCCGATCAGCGTCGCGGCCAGGCCTTTGTCGGCCAGCTTGCCGCCGATGATGTTGCCGACCGTCAGGCCCAGGCCGATGAGCATCAGGGTCCAGGTCACGCCTTTGGGCGATACGCCGGTGACATCGCCGAGCAGCGGAGCGACGTAAGTGAACAGGGTGAATACCGACGCCGCGAACAACGCCGTCATGCTCAGGGACAACCAGATCCCGGCGCCTTTGAGGGCGCGCAGTTCGGCGCGCATGTCGAGTTTCTCTTCATCGCGCTTGGCCGGCAGGAAGCGGATCAGGCCAATCAGCGCGATCACACCAATCACGGTCACTGCCCAGAAGGTCGAGCGCCAGCCGGCTTCCTGACCGAGCGCGGTGCCCAGCGGAACGCCGAGTACGTTGGCCAGGGTCAGGCCGGTGAACATCAAGGCCACGGCGGATGCGCGTTTGTTCGCCGGAACGAGTCCTGCCGCCACCACCGAACCGATACCGAAGAACGCACCATGGCAAAGGGCCGTGACCACACGGGCAAACATCAGCACGTTGTAATCGGTGGCCATGGCACAGAGCAGGTTGCCGATGATGAAAATGCCCATCAACGCTACCAGTGCAGCCTTGCGCGGTAATCTGGAGGTGGCCAGTGCCATGAATGGCGCACCGATGGCCACGCCCAGGGCGTAACCGGTCACCAGCCAGCCAGCGCCGGGGATCGACACGCCGAGGTCCGCCGCCACATCGGGCAGCAAGCCCATGATGACGAACTCGGTGGTGCCGATGGCGAAGGCGCTCAAGGCCAGAATGAGTAGCGAGAGGGGCATTGTTCAGTTCCTTGTCGGAGCGCTGAGCTCCTTGACGATGGCGTCGAGGAACGCCTGAATCACGTCCTCGTTGCGTTTGAAAAAGTGCCATTGACCGGCTTTCTGGCTGCTGATCAGTCCCGCACGTTGCAAGTTCGCCAGATGGGCGGACACGGTCGACTGCGACAGGCCGCAGCGTTGATCGATCTGTCCGGCGCAAATGCCGTACTCGTGGTTGTGGATCTGTTCCGGGAACTGGGTCTTGGGGTCTTTCAGCCAGATGAGGATGTCTCGGCGTACTGGGTGTGCCAGGGCTTTTATTATTTCGTCGAGGTCGATGGTCATGGGTTTGGGCTCGTGATGAGTAAAACGCTATATCGCGATGAGGCGAACTTTAAATCGCTACTTCGCGATATACCAATATGATTTTGGTCTGACGACCGCATAAATTGGTATATCGGGTTATAACGATACGTTGAGTGTCAACATACAAAGGGGCAGTGCTAAGCTGCGCTCATGAACTATCTCGCACATCTTCACCTCGGTGGCCAGCGCCCCGGTCAATTGCTCGGCAGTTTGTATGGCGATTTCGTCAAGGGACGGCTGCAAGGGCAGTTCGACCCGGAGATCGAAGCGGCCATCCAGTTGCATCGCAGCATCGACGTATTTACCGACCGCCACCCGTTGGTGGATATCTCGTTGTCGCGGTTTTCCATCACACGCCGGCGTTACGCCGGGATCGTGCTCGACGTGTTTTTCGACCACTGCCTGGCGCGGAACTGGACGCTCTACTCGGACCAGCCGCTGGAGCGATTCACCTCGGATGTCTATCGGGTGCTGTCCGCCGAGGCGCAATTGCCGGAACGGCTGGCGATGATTGCGCCGCACATGGTGGCGAATGACTGGTTGGGTTCTTATCAGGAGTTTGGAGTGCTGGAGCAGGTGCTGCGGGGGATTTCGCGGCGGTTGACCCGGCCTGAGGAATTGGCGGGGGCGATGCAGGAATTGCGGGGTTTGTATGAGCCGTTGAGTGATGACTTTCGGTTGTTTTATCCGCAGCTGCAGGATTTCGCGCAAAACTACCCAACACCATAACCCTCTGTGGGAGCGGGCTTGCCCGCGATTGCGGTCTGTCATTCAACATCATCGCTGAATGGTAAGCCGTCATCGCGGGCAAGCCCGCTCCCACAAGGATTGGCGTTTGTTCAGGGATTTGTGTCAGGCCGCGATTGCAGGCCGCAGCGGTTCCGGTTGCGCCTGAGGTATCGCCCCAAACAACGCCTTCTGCACCGACTGCTGTGCCTCGAACGCCAGCGCCGCACGCTCACGACCTTCGCAAGCAATCGGCTTGAGCACTTTGATTTCCACTTCCCCGCGATCATTGGCAAACAAGCGCATCAAGTGCGACAGCAAATCATCATCGCCAATGAACGGCGCCAGGGAATCGAGTTCACCGTCACGCAGATAACGAATCGCCACCGGCTGCAGCTTCACTTCGGAATCAATCGCCGCTGACAGCAAGCGGCCATGAAAGGTACGTAACGAACGCCCATTGGTGGTGGTGCCTTCCGGGAACATCAACAGCGGATGTTCCTGCGCCAGGTGGCGCGTCATCTGTTTGCGAATCAGCTGGCTGTCACCCGAGCCACGACGGATAAACAGGCTGCCGGCCTTGGCCGCCAACCAACCAGCCACCGGCCAGGTGCGTACTTCGGCCTTGGACAGAAACGACATCGGCGTGAGCATGCCCAGCAACGGAATGTCGGTCCAGGACACGTGATTGCTGACCCACAGCATCGGCTCCTTCGGCAGTTCCCCGTGAACCGTCACGCGAAAGGGCAGGGCGTTGCTCAACCGCGCCATGAAAAACCGCGACCAGCGCTGGCGGCGGACCATCGAATGAGCAATGCCCAGACGCTCGAACAGCCCGAACACGCTGGCCATGCTCAAACCCAGTGCGACCACGATCAGCACTCGCGCAATCCGCGCGTACACCCGCAACCGGCTCATCAGACTGCCGCCTTGAAGTGTTTGGCATAACGCGGGCAGAGTTCGTCGCGCTTGAGCAGGATGAACACGTCGGCGACCTGGAAGTCTTCATCCCAGCACGGCTCGCCGCAGATCTTCGCGCCAAGACGCATGTAGGCCTTGAGCAGCGGCGGCATTTCGGCGATCACGTTGGACGGGAGGTCCAAAACCGGCAACGGCTTTTTCGGCTCGGCTCGCAGGTGTTCGGTGCACAGGTAACGTTCACGCAGGCGCTGCATGATCGCGTGGGCCTGAATCCCGCCGTCCTGCATCGGAATGCTCGCGCAACCCATCAAGTAGCTGTAGCCGCCCTGATTCAGCACCTCGGCCAGTTCGCCCCAGAGCACCGCGATGGTGCCGCCGTTGCGATAAGCCGGGTCGACGCAGGTGCGGCCGATTTCCAGGATCGGGCCCTTCAAATGGACCAGGCCATGCAGGCTGAATTCTTCTTCACTGTAGAACTTGCCCAGACTGCTGGCCGCCGTGTGGTCGAGCAAACGGGTGGTCGCCACCAGGCGCCCGGTGTTCAAGTCACGCACGCCGATGTGGGCGCAATGAACATCATAGTCGTCCATGTCCAGACCCAGCTCCGCGCCTTTGAGCTTGGCGTTGAACTCGCCGCTGAAGACGTTGAAGCGCAAGGCCTGGGCTTCCTGCAAGGCCTCGGCGCCCACCAGGCGTTCGGCTTGCAGGCGGCGTTCATTGCCGGTGTCGCTGATGCGGGCGATCTGAGTCATTGGGAATCTCCGTGCGGGCTGTTCACCCGTCTTGGGTTGCAAGCCGATCGACTTTCTTTATGCAGTCGTGTTGTGCAAAGTCAGGCTATGTAGCCCCGGTGTCATCGCCATGAAGCTTTGGTGATGCTTATATGACAGCCCACAAGGAGCCTCTTATGCCCTGGCAAAACCTGTTGAATCGCCGCGATCGCCTGCCCGTCAACCCGGACCTGGCGGAGGGTTTCGCGACCTTGTTGCACACGTTGGGCACGGTCTCGCCCTTCGAACTGGCGGTGGTCGGCGGGCGGCTGATGGCGACGCCGGGGCTGGCGTTTCTGGTGGGGTATCAGGCGGCGTTGCGCATGCTCTGGCCAAGCGCGCCCCTGAGCCTCGGCGCGTTGTGTGCCACCGAACAGCGCAGCCTGCGGGTGGCGGAGATGCAGACGCGTCTGAGCGATTTGCGCGTAAGTGGGCGCAAAGATTTCGTCACCGCTGGCGATGCGGCCGACTGGCTGCTGGTTGCTGCGCGCAGTGAAGGGCCCGGCGAAACTCCGCGCTTGAGTCTGGCGGTGGTCTATCCCGATGAACCCGGCGTGCGCCTGGAAAAACTCCCGGCCATCGCGCTGATGCCGGACATCAGCCACGGTCGGTTGTTTCTCGACAACGCCCAGTGCGAATTGCTGGCCGGGGATGGCTGGGATGCCTATGTCAAACCGTTCCGCACGCTGGAAGACATTTATGTACTGAGCGCAATGACGGCGTGGCTGTATGGGGTGGGTCAGGACAGTGACTGGCCGCAAGCCCTGCAATTGCGGTTGCTGGCGCTGTTGGCCGGGTGCGCGGAAGTCAGCCGGCAAGCGCCGAACAATCTGGCCGGGCATGTGCTGCTGGGGGGATTGTTTGCGCAATTCGAGGGGCTCAAGGCTGAGGTGAACCAGGCACTGGTCGATGGCCCGCAGCATTGGGCGGCGATGTGGCAGCGCGATCAGAGTGTGATGGACCTGGCGGCGGGGGCGCGGGGGAAGCGGTTGGCTAAAGCACTCGCGGGATCTTCATTGAGTTGACTGGCCCCTTCGCGAGCAAGCCCGCTCCCACATTTTTAAATGCGTTCCCCTGTGGGAGCGGGCTTGCTCGCGAAGACGGCCTGACAGGCGGCACAAACTCCAAAACTGTCATCAACCTCGACTAGGCTCTGCAGGTTCATTCCTCCGAGCCCCCGCCATGTTCAAAGGCTTGCCCCTGATTTTCATGCTGCTGCTCAGCTCCACGGCCCACGCCGAACACTGGCCTGCCGAGCAATGGTCAACGGCTCCGACGGTCTCGGGGCCAGCAGTTCAAGCCCTGGAAACTTACGCCTTCCCGCCCCGCGACGACGCTACCCGACAAGGCGTCCGCACCGACGCCTTGCTGGTAATCCGCGACGGCCAATTGATCTACGAACGCTACGCCGGCCCGACCACGGCCGACACTCCACACTTGACCTGGTCCATGAGCAAAAGCCTGATGGCCACGGTCCTCGGAGTCGCCTACGGCGAAGGCCTGTTCAAGCTCCAGGACCCGGCGCTGAAGTTTTATCCGCCACTTGCAAAACACCCGGCGATCACCCTGGCCGACCTGCTGCACTGGGCTTCAGGCCTGGACTGGCAGGAAGACTACGAATACGCCCCGTTGAAGTCCTCGGTAGTGGCGATGCTCTACACCCGAGGTCATCACGACATGGCGGCATTTACCGCCGACCACAACGAATACGCGCGGCCCGGCCAGGCCTTTCGCTATTCCAGCGGTGACAGCAACCTGTTGTCCGCGGCGCTGAAAAACATCGTCGGTCCGGCGCGTTATCCGGACTATCCATGGACGGCGCTGTTCGAGCCGTTAGGCATTCGCCACGCCGTCTGGGAAACCGACGCCACAGGCACCTTCGTCGCTTCCTCATACGCCTACCTCACCGCCCGGGACCTGGCGCGAGTTGGTCTTCTGATGGCGCGCGACGGTCGCTGGGGGGATCGGCAACTGCTGCCCAAAGACTGGGTCACCTTCAACCGCGAACCCTTCGCCCACTATCAAGCCAATCAGGACGATGCGGTTCCCGGCGGCCATTGGTGGCTCAATAGCGCGGTGGAGGGCGCCGTCCGACCCTGGCCGGATGCCCCCGCCGATACCTTTGCCGGCCTGGGCCATTGGGGACAGGCGCTGTACGTGATTCCCAGTGAAAACCTGGTCATCGTGCGCTACGGCGATGATCGCGATGAGCGTTACCAGCACAACGAATTGCTCAAGCTTGCGCTCAAGGCCTTTGCCGGGGCGGTGCAGCCATGAACAACTTCATTCGTCACCGGCCGTTCAGCACGTTGTGGCTGGTACTGCTGGTCGCCTTGCTCGGCTGGGTCTGGCAGGAGCGCGTGGCGTTGTGGGCGTTCCCCGACATCATCAGCGCCTACACTGCCAAAGAGTATTGTTCGTGCCGGTACGTGATGGGTAACCAGGCGGAGTACTGCCACAGCTATGTAAAACAGTGGCTGCCCACCAGCGGTTTTATTGATGATGCCGCCAGCAAACGCGTGACCGTCAGCGGTATGGGCCGCAGCAACAGCGTGCAATGGATTGGCGAACGCCAAGGCTGTCGCCTGCAACCCTGAATGCGCCGATGTTCCTTTTGGCGAGTGGGCTGTTGTGGCGAGGGGGCAAGCCCCCTCGCCACAATGGCCGGTGTCAGTGATGGACAGTTTGCATCTGGCTCGCGGGCGGTTAAGGTTCGCTCAGGTTTATTTCCCCCACGAGTCTTTATGTTCAAGCGGTCCCTTTCCAAAACCCTGGCCTTCCTGCTGCTGGCCGGCGCTTCGTTGTCGGCCCAAGCCAATTGGTACCTCGACGGCGAGTCCTCGCGGCTGTCGTTCATCAGCACCAAAAACGCCAACATCTCCGAAGTGCAGCGCTTCCTGGTGTTGCACGGCAAGGTCAGTCCCAAAGGCCTGGCCGAGGTGGAAGTCGAGATGGAGTCGGTGAACAGCGGCATCCCGCTGCGTGACGAACGCATGCGCAAGGAGCTGTTCGAGATCCAGACCTTTCCCGAAGCGCTGATTACCACGCAGATCGATCTGCGCCCGATCAACGACCTCGCGCCCGGTGCCCAGTTGGAGCTGCGTTTGCCGCTGACCGTCAACCTCCACGGTAAAACTCACGAATACAATGCCGAACTGCTGGCGACCCGTCTCGATGATCGACGCTTCCAGGTGGTGACCCTCGAGCCGCTGATCATCAATGCCGAAGACTTCGATCTGGCTCCGGGCCTGGAAAGTTTGCGCAAGGTCGCCGGTTTGTCGGCCATCAGTCTGTCGGTGCCGGTGGGTGCTGTGCTGATTTTCACGGCGCGCTGACATGGCCGGTGCGATCTTCCCCTGGCGTGCAGGCAACCATTTCGAACTGCTGATCGACGGCCCGGAGTTTTTCCCGCGCATGTTGGTTGCGATTGCTCGCGCCGAAGAACAGGTCGAACTGGAGTTGTATCTGGTGGAGGCGGGGGCCTGCGCCGAAGCGATGGTGCAGGCGTTGGTTCAGGCCGCCGAGCGTGGTGTACGCGTGCGCTGCCTGTTCGATGATTACGGCAGCCTCGCGTTCACCCTGACTTTGCGTCAGCGTTTGACGGCGGCGGGTGTGGAGCTGCGTTTCTACAACCGCCTGAGCTGGCGGCGCTGGGTCGGCAACTTCTACCGCGATCACCGCAAACTGTTGCTGGTCGATCAGAGCCTGGCGGTGGTCGGCGGCACGGGCGTCACGGATGAGTTCTGGACGCCGGGTGAAGACACCAGCGAATGGCATGAAGTGATGGTGGAAATCACCGGCCCCTTGGTCATCGACTGGCAGTTGCTGTTCGACCGGCAATGGATCGCCAACCGCCACCGCCGCGCCTGGAAACCCGCATCGCACTTCGGTTTGCCGCGTCTGCCACGGGTGCCGTCCACGGGCGAGGGCATGGGCCGGGTGGCCTATGCCGACGCCCGCCAGCACCGCGACATCCTGCAATCGCTGATTCGTGCGCTCAACAGCGGCCAGCGCCGGATCTGGTTGGCCACACCGTATTTTTTGCCGACCTGGAAAGTCCGCCGCTCATTGCGCAGGGCCGCGGCTCGTGGCGTCGATGTGCGTCTGCTGCTGACCGGGCCGCGCACCGATCACCCGTCGGTGCGCTACGCCGGGCACCGCTACTACCCGCGACTGCTCAAGGCCGGGGTGAAAGTCTTCGAATACCAGCCGTGTTTCCTGCACCTGAAAATGGTCTTGATCGATGATTGGGTGAGCATCGGTTCGTGCAATTTCGATCACTGGAATCTGCGATTCAATCTGGAAGCCAACCTCGAGGCGCTGGACCCGGGGTTGACGGCGGCAGTGGTGGCGAGTTTCGAGAAGGACTTTGCGCAGAGTCTGGAGGTCAGCCTGGAGGAATGGCAACGCCGGCCGCTGTGGCGGCGGGTCAAGCAACGGGTTTGGGGATGGGTGGATCGGCTGGTGGTGAACCTGCTGGATCGACGGGGATAGCCGTCACACCAAAAACCACTGTGGGAGCGGGCTTGCCCGCGATGAGGCCATAACATCCAACATTTATGTTGACTGTTACACCGTCATCGCGGGCAAGCCCGCTCCCACAGGTACTTCATATGGCTTTAAGGGTTACAGCAATTCAAAGCTCTGCTGCGTCACGTCCTGGGAGTCCAGGCCAATCTGCACGTTGAACTTGCCAGGCTCTGCCGCGTATTTGAGCTGGGCATTGAAGAACTTCAGGTCGTCTTCGGTGATGGTGAAGTGCACGACTTTCTGTTCGCCAGCCTTCAGCGTGATTTTCTGGAAGTTCTTCAGTTCCTTGACGGGGCGGATGATCGAGCCGGTCACGTCCTGGATGTACAGCTGCACCACGGTTTCGCCGTCACGCTTGCCGGTGTTTTTCACCATCACGCTGGCGTCGAGCCTGCCGGTCTTGTTCAGTGTGGTCGACGACAAGGCCATGTCGCTCAGGCTGAAATCGGTGTAGCTCAGACCGAAACCAAACGGGAACAGCGGGCCGGTGGTGTCATCGAAATACTGCGAGGTGTAGTTGCCCGGTTTGCCCGGCGTGAACGGCCGGCCAATGCTCAGGTGGTTGTAGTAGGTCGGAATCTGGCCCACCGAACGCGGGAAGGTGATTGGCAGTTTGCCCGACGGGTTGTAGTCGCCGAACAGCACGTCGGCGATGGCGTTGCCGCCTTCGGTGCCGCTGAACCAGGTTTCCAGAATCGCGTCAGCCTGTTCCTTCTCTTCGAGAATCGACAGCGGGCGGCCGTTCATCAGTACCAGCACCAGCGGTTTGCCGGTGGCTTTCAGGGCCTTGATCAAGTCGCGCTGGTTGGACGGGATGTTCAGGTCGGTACGGCTGGACGATTCGTGGGACATGCCACGGGATTCGCCGACAGCGGCAACAACGACATCAGCATCCTTGGCGGCCTTCACCGCTTCATCGATCAGCACTTGGGCCGAACGCGGATCATCCACCACTTCCGGGGCATCGAAGTTGAGGAAGTTCAGGTAATCCAGGACTTTCTTGTCGCTGGTGATGTTGGCGCCACGGGCGTAGATCAGCGTCGATTTGTCTGCCACGGCAGCGTTCATGCCGTCGAACAAGGTGACCGATTGCGCCGGACGGCCAGCGGCGGCCCAACTGCCCATCATGTCGATCGGCGCCTTGGCCAGCGGACCGACCAGGGCGATTTTCGCGGTTTTCTTCAACGGCAGGGTTTCGCCCTGGTTCTTCAGCAACACCAGGCTGCGGCGCGCCACATCACGGGCCTCGGCGCGGTGCAGACGGCTTTCGGCGTAGGTGTCGGCCGGATCGTCTTCAGCCTTGCCGATGCGCAGGTACGGGTCTTTGAACAGGCCCATGTCGTACTTCGCGGCGAGCACTTCACGCACGGCGTTATCGATGTCTTTTTGTTCGATCTCGCCGGCCTTCAACAGCCCCGGCAGCTCTTTGCCATACAGGGTGTCGTTCATGCTCATGTCGATGCCGGCCTTGATCGCCAGCTTCGCGGCTTCGCGACCGTCAGCGGCAACTCCGTGCTTGATCAGCTCGAAAATCGCCCCGTGGTCGCTGACCGCCAGGCCCTTGAAGCCCCATTCCTTGCGCAACAGATCGTTCATCAGCCAGGTGTTGGCGGTGGCGGGCACGCCGTTGATCGAGTTCAGCGCGACCATGACGCCACCCGCGCCCGCGTCGATGGCGGCGCGGTAGGGTGGCAGGTAATCCTGGTACATTTTGACCGGGCTCATGTCGACGATGTTGTAGTCGCGACCGCCCTCGACCGCGCCGTACAAGGCGAAATGCTTGACGCTCGCCATGATGCTGTCGGCCGCGTTCGCGCCGGTGCCCTGGAAGGCCCGGACCATGACGCCGGCAATGCGCGACACCAGGTACGTGTCTTCGCCGAAGCCTTCGGAGGTGCGGCCCCAACGAGGGTCACGGGAAACATCGACCATTGGCGCGAAGGTAATGTCGAGGCTGTCTGCCGCGGCTTCCTTGGCGGCGATGCGCCCGGACAGGCCGATGGCGTCCATGTCCCAGCTTGAAGCCAGGGCAATTGGAATCGGGAAAATCGTGCGGTGACCGTGGATCACGTCATAGGCGAAGAACATCGGGATCTTCAACCGGCTGCGCATGGCCGCGTCCTGCATCGGACGGTTTTCCGGGCGCGTGATCGAGTTGAACGTGCCGCCGATGTTGCCCGCGGCGATTTCCTTGCGGATCATCTCCCGAGGCATTTCCGGGCCGATGCTGATCAGGCGCAGCTGGCCGATCTTTTCATCGAGGGTCATTTGCTTCATCAGGTTAGTGATGAAAGAGTCCTTGTTCTCCAGAGGTGCGGGCGTCGTGGCGGCCAATACGGTATGACTGGCCAGGCTGACGAACAGGCCCAGCAAACACAGCTTCTTCATGAATGGTTTCTCAAAAGCCTAAACGGCAGTGAATACAGGCCGGTCAGCCAAAATTTAGGGAGCGACTATTGTTGTTCAGGTAAATGCAGCACACTTCTGCAGTGTTTTAGCGCTGGGGCATCTTTTAGCCCATCGGCGCGATGCAATCCAGTGGCGGCGGCAGATTATGCCCCAAGACACCGCTCAGAAGGTTGCTGGTTGTTTTTCAATGGAATGTGCAAGGGAGCGTCAACCAGATGAATGTACGACACCACTATCGGTCGAGCCTGCAGGTTGCAGCCTTGATGTTGCTCACCACGCTGCTGGCGGGCTGCGGCATCAACAACATTCCGGCCCTGGATGAACAGGCCAAGGCCGCCTGGGGCCAGGTGCAGAACCAGTACCAGCGCCGCGCCGACCTGATCCCCAACCTGGTGGAGACCGTCAAGGGCTACGCCAAACATGAAGAAGAAACCCTGACCGCGGTGATCGAAGCCCGGGCCAAGGCGACCTCGATCCAGGTCGATGCCAGCACCCTGGACAATCCCGAGAAGCTCAAGCAGTTCCAGCAGGCGCAGGATCAGCTGACCGGTGCCTTGAGCCGTTTGATGGTGGTGTCCGAGCGTTACCCGGACCTCAAGGCCAACCAGAATTTCCTCGCGTTGCAATCGCAGCTCGAAGGCACCGAGAACCGCATCGCCGTGGCGCGTCGCGATTTCATCCTCGCGGTGCAGAAGTACAACACCGAAATCCGCACATTCCCGGGTCGCCTGTGGCACACCGTGATGTACAGCGATTTGCCGATCCGCGAAACCTTCGAGGCCACCAGCCCCGGCGCCGAAAAAGCACCTGAAGTGAAGTTCCAGTAAGCACCGGGACGGGTTCGACGCATCACCACGGATGAGGTTGCCAATGCGCGTGTTGAAAGTGGGCCTGTTGCTGTTGCTGTGGGTGTTTACCCTGGCAGCCCAGGCCGAGTTGAAGTTTCCGCCACTGACCGGACGGGTGGTCGATAACGCCCAGATGATCGAGCCGTCGGTGCGCGAGCAGCTGACGCAACAACTCCAGGCCCATGAAACAGCCACCGGCGAGCAGTTGGTGGTGGTGACGGTGCCGGACCTGCAGGGCACCGACATTGCGGATTTCGGTTATCAACTGGGACGCCACTGGGGCATCGGCCAGAAGGACAAAAACACCGGCGCGCTGCTGATCATCGCGCGTGATGATCGTAAATTGCGCATCGAAGTCGGTTACGGCCTGGAAGATCGCCTGACCGATGCGCAGAGTTCGGTAATCATCAACCAGGTGATCACGCCGGCGTTTAAAACCGGCAACTTCAGCAAAGGCATCAGCGACGGGGTCGCCGCGATGCTGGTGGTGTTGGGCGGCAATTCGCTGGACGAGCCGTCGACGGTCTATGAGCCGCGCGGGGATGAGGGCGACGATTTCTTTTCGCGTCATCCGGGCGTGTTCGTGTTCCTGGTGATGCTGTTCATCCTGACGATTTTCGTCTGCCAGATGCTCGGGATCCTGCCCAGCGGTGGTGGCGGTGGCCGAGGCCGCTCGGGCGGCGGTTTTGGCGGTGGAGGTTTTGGCGGCGGTGGAGGCGGGGGCTTCAGCGGCGGTGGTGGCAGTTTCGGGGGCGGCGGTTCGTCGGGCGGCTGGTGAGAATAATAATGAGCGAGCACTGTTAAACATGGCATTACTGACTGAACACGAACAACGCAAAGTCGCCGAGGCGATAGCCCGGGTCGAGCGCGACACCGACGCCGAACTGGTGACCGTGCTCGCGGCCCGCGCCGACGACTATGCGTACATCCCGCTGCTCTGGGCCAGCCTGCTGGCGCTGGTGGTGCCGGGTGTCGTGCATTACCTGACGGGCTGGCTGACCATGCACAGTCTGCTGCTGGTGCAATGGATCAGTTTCATCGTGCTGTGCCTGGTGTTCCGGATTCCGAAAGTGACCACCCACCTGATCCCGCGCTCGGTGCGTCACTGGCGTGCGTCAAACCTGGCGCGCCGACAGTTCCTGGAGCAAAACCTGCACCACACGGTGGGGAGCACCGGCATGCTGATTTTCGTCTGCGAGGCTGAGCGCTATGTGGAGATTCTGGTGGATGAAGGGATTTCCAAACGGCTGGACAACAAGAACTGGGACGCGATTGTTGCGGCGTTTACGCAACAGGTGAAACAGGGCCAGACGTTGCAGGGGTTTGTGACCTGTGTGGAGGCGTGCGGCGAGTTGCTCAAGGTGCATGTGCCGGTGACGCATGTGAGGAATGAATTGCCGAATCGGTTGGTGGTGTTGGGCTGACGTCCTTTTCAGTCTGGAGACGGATGCGCTTCTGTGGCAAGGGAGCTTTTGTGGCGAGGGGACTTGTCCCCGTTCGGCTGCGAAGCAGTCGTAAAAACTGAGAACGCGGTCTGACTGGTGATCGAAGGGGGCCGCTTCGCGACCCAACGGGGACAAGTCCCCTCGCCACAGGGAACTCGACTTGCCTCACGATTTGCACCGTTCGGTAAATAACTGCGTGTCCCGAACGACCATCCCCCCTAAAATACCCGCCATTCCCCGATTCGCTCCGCCCGAGGCCGTTTTTTCCATGTCTGTCACCGCCACTCCCGCCAGCCTCGCGCCGGATTACCACGCCCAGTTCATCGACCTGCTGCAAACCAGCCTTGACGCCAACGGCTTCATCAAGCTGGTCCTGGCCAAGTACGTCGGCACCGAAGCGGATTTGCAGCGGCTGATCATCAAACAACTGACGGTCAAGGATCAGCCCTGCCTGTCCTTCGTCTACCGCTATAAAACCCGCGACATCACCAAGAACCTGCCGCTTGCCGAAGGCGTGACGACCATCGCCGCGCTGTTGCCGGCCTCGTTCAAAAATGCGCATTTACTGTCGTTGACTGACGAAGCCCAGCTCGAATACAGCAAAAAGGGCAAGTCTTCGCTGTTCAAGAGCAAACCTCAGCAATTGCGTGAAGTGCCGTCTGCCGAACATAACCGTGAGAAAAACCGCTTCCTCGACCTGAGCCGGCCGTTCCTCGCCGACCTCGGTGTGACGAACAGCAAGCACGAGCTGATCCCGGCGATGTCGCGCAAGTGGAAGCAGATCAACAAGTTCATCGAAGTGTTCAGCCATGCGCTGACGACCTCGCCGTTGGCGCTGGACAAACCGGTGCAGGTGGCGGATTTCGGCTCGGGCAAGGGTTACCTGACCTTCGCGATCCACGACTACCTGCGCAACACCTTGAAGGCCGAAGGCGTGGTGACCGGCGTCGAGCTGCGCGAAGAAATGGTCAGCCTGTGCAATGCCGCCGCCGCCAAGCTTGAGCATCCGGGGTTGGTGTTCAAGTGCGGTGACGTACGCAGCGTCGCGCCGAGCGAGCTGGACGTGATGATCGCGCTGCACGCCTGCGACGTCGCCACCGACTATGCGATCCACACTGGTATCCGTTCCGGCGCCTCGATCATCATGTGCTCGCCGTGCTGCCACAAACAGATTCGCCTGCAAATCCAGAGCCCGGCGCTGCTCAAGCCGATGCTGCAATACGGTCTGCATCTGGGCCAGCAAGCGGAAATGGTCACCGACAGCTTGCGTGCGCTGTTCCTGGAAGCCTGTGGTTATGAAACCAAAGTGTTCGAGTTCATCTCACTGGACCACACCAACAAGAACAAGATGATTCTGGCGGTAAAACGCGTCGAGCCGGTGGACCCGGCCCAGTTGTTGGTGAAGATCCAGGAGCTGAAGGATTTCTATCACATCACCGAACATTGCCTCGAAACCCTGCTCAGGGCCGACGGCTACCTCTGATCCCCAGCGATCCTGTGGGAGCTAGCCTGCTAGCGATGGCGGCTCTACATTCAGCATAAATGTTGAATATTACGGCCCCTTCGCGAGCAAGCCCGCTCCCACATGGGGTTTGATGGCGGTCTTGCGTCCGAGCATCACCGTCACGATCACCCCGGCCGCAAACAGCCAGGTGATGGGCTCGATGTGTTCACCGAAGAACAACGCCGAAAACGCGATGGTGAAGAAGATCTGCAACAGTTGGATTTGACTGACTCGGGCAATGCCGCCCATGGCCAACCCGGCGTACCAGGCAAAGAACCCGATGAACTGTGAAAACAGCGAAACGTAACCAAACGCCCACCAGGTCTTGGCCGAAATTTCGCCCTGATGTTGCAGCGCCAAATACACCACCGGCCCGATCAGCAGCGGCGTCGACAACACCAGCGCCCAGCAGATCACCTGCCAGCCGCCCATCTCCTTGGCCAACCGGCCGCCCTCGGCATAACCCAGACCGCCCACGGCAATCGCGCCGAGCATCAGCAAATCACCGGCCTGAATGCTGCCGGCCCCGCTGATCAGCGCATAACCGAGCACCAACGCACTGCCCAACGCGGCGCAGGCCCAGAAGGCTTTTGACGGACGCTCATGGGACAGCCACGCGGCGTACAGCGCGACGCACAGCGGTTGCAACCCGTTGACCAGCGCCCCGTGGGAGGCCGGCAGGGTTTGCATTGCCCAGGCTGACAACACCGGGAAGCCGAGGATCACGCCCGCGATCACCAGTGTCAGGCCTTTGATCTGTTTCCAGGTCGGCCATTTTTCCCGGCGCCACAGCAACAACATCGCCGCCGGCACCGCTGCAAACAGCGCCCGGCCCAGGCCGTTGAGCAGCGGATGAATTTCCTGCACGACGATCCGCGTGAAGGGCAGGGTGAGGCTGAAGATCACAACGCCGAGCAGGCCGAGGGCCATGCCGGTGTTTTCGCGCGAGGACATGATGGGGGACCAGAATCCAGGGTGATTGGAGGTGTATTCATCTAGCCATAACTCAATGGTTTTGGCGCTTACAGCTGGGAACAGAAATATCCGTACAGTTGAGCGCGATTCTTGTGGCGAGGGAGCTTGCTCCCGTTCGGCTGCGCAGCAGTCGTAAAACCTGGAGACCTGATTCTCCGGGAAGAATGCAGGGGGCCGCTTCGCAGCCCAGCGGGAGCAAGCTCCCTCGCCACAAAGGCCAAACTCAAACCTACATTGTCAGTAGTAGGTGGTTATTACCCGACCTCGCAGATAAGGACTACCTTGAATACTCCTACGTATTTCCCAGAGGAGTCCTCCCATGGCTGCCAAGAAAATTCTGATGCTGGTCGGCGATTACGTCGAAGACTACGAAGTGATGGTGCCGTTTCAGGCGCTGCTGATGGTCGGCCACAAGGTACACGCCGTTTGCCCGGATAAATCCGCCGGTCAGACAGTACGCACAGCCATTCACGACTTCGAAGGCGATCAGACCTACAGCGAAAAACCCGGCCACCTGTTTGCCCTGAACTTCGACTTCGCCAAGGTCGCTGAATCCGACTACGACGCGCTGCTGATCCCCGGCGGTCGGGCGCCGGAATACCTGCGCCTGAACGAAAAAGTCCTGGAACTGGTGCGGGCGTTCGACAAGGCTGGCAAGCCGATCGCTGCCGTGTGCCACGGCGCGCAATTGCTGGCGGCCGCGGGGATTCTCGAAGGTCGCGAGTGCAGCGCTTATCCTGCCTGCGCGCCGGAAGTGCGTCTGGCCGGCGGTACGTTCATCGATATCCCGGTGACGGAAGGTCACGTACAAGGCAATCTGGCCACTGCCCCGGCCTGGCCGGCGCATCCGAGCTGGCTCGCCGGTTTCCTCGGGTTGCTGGGCACCAAAATCACGCTGTAACGAGGGACTTTTCCATGTGCGAGCTCTACGTCAAAGCCGATCCGATTCTCTACGAGTCGCGCTCCCGCTCGCTGCGCATCTGCGGGGTGGTCACCACCTTGCGGCTGGAGAATCAGTTCTGGGACATCCTCAGCGAAATCGCCGAAGTCGATGGCATGACCACTAACCAGTTGATCGCCAAGCTGTATGAAGAGGTGATGGACTACCGTGGCGAAGTGGTGAATTTCGCCTCGTTTTTGCGGGTCAGTTGTACGCGGTATTTGAGTCAGCGACGGGTGCAGGCGCCGGAGTTGTCGGTGGTGCGGGCGGTGGTGAAATAGCGTAGACCGTGTCGACCCCTTCGCGAGCAAGCCCGCTCCCACAAGGATCACACTGAACCTGTGGGAGCGGGCTTGACCGCGATGGGGCCCTGACAGGCGACAGATATCACAGGCTGGTCTTTACTCTGAAGCGCGAAACCTCTCAATCGCCAAGGAGAAAGAGCATGTCTGGATGGTACGAAGTAAGCAAAAGCAGCAACGGTCAGTTCAAGTTTGTACTGAAGGCCGCCAACGCCGAAACCATTCTGACCAGCGAGCTGTACACCACTCGCAGCGCTGCCGACAACGGCATTGCTTCGGTGCAGAAGAACAGCCCGCTGGATGAGCGCTACGAAAAGAAAACCACCAAGGATGGCCATCCTTACTTCAACCTCAAGGCCGGTAACCACGAGATTATCGGTAGCAGCGAGACCTATTCTTCCGCTGGCGCGATGGATAAAGGCATCGCCAGCGTCAAGGCCAACGGGCCAACCACCGTGATCAAGGACAAGACCTTGCCGGTACTGTGACCACACCTTTCAAACCCAAAACAAATCCACTGTGGGAGCTAGCCTGCTAGCGATGGCTGCTTAACATTCGACGAAGATGTTGAATGTCTGGCCGCTATCGCTAGCAGGCTAGCTCCCACATTGGTTTTTTGTGAACTTCGAGATCAGCGCAAGGCTTTCAACAAGGTTTGTAGCTGGTCAACTCCAGCCTCACCAAGCGGAGATACCGGCAACCGCGGATCACCCACTTCCAGCCCGGTCGCCCGCAGCCCGGCCTTGATCGTCGCCGGCAACCCGCCCTTGAGAATGAAGTCCAGCACCGGCAACTGGCGATAGAACAACTCACGCGCCTTGCCCAGGTCGTTGGCCAAAACCGCTTCGTACAAATCGAGATTGAGCTGCGGAATCAGGTTCGGCGCAGCTGTGCACCAGCCTTTCGCACCCGCCGCAAACGCTTCCAGCGCCAACGGATTGCAGCCGTTGTAGAACGGCACCTGACCGTCGCCCAGCAGTTGCAGCTTGTGCATGCGCTGGATGTCGCCGGTGCTCTCCTTGACCATGGTCACGTTCTCCACGGTGTTGACGATCCGCAGGATCAGGTCCACCGACATGTCGGTGCCGCTGGTGGCCGGGTTGTTGTAGAGCATGATCGGTACGCCAATGCTCTCGCCGATGGCGCGGTAGTGGGCGAGGATTTCCGCTTCGCTGAGTTTCCAGTAGGACGTCGGCAGCACCATCACCACATCAGCCCCGTGGGCTTCGGCGAAACGCGCACGGCGCACGGCTTTGGCGGTGGTCAGGTCGGACACGCTGACGATGGTCGGTACGCGCTTGGCCACATGCTTGATGCTGAACTCACTGACCTGATCCCACTCCGCGTCGCTCAGGTAAGCGCCTTCGCCGGTGCTGCCCAGCGGCGCGATGGCGTGGACGCCGCCGTCGATCAAGCGGTCGATGGAACGCCCGAGCGCGTCGAGATCCACGCCTTCGCCATTAGCGGTGAACGGGGTGATGGTGTAGCCAATGATGCCGTGAATGGTAGGGGTCGACATGCTGTGTCTCCTTCAGAAAATGATCGGGTTCAGTTCAGGCAATCGGCGTGTTGACGCAGGTTCTGCCGGGCGTAGTAGTTGAACGCGGCGCCGTGGCGCTTGGGTTTCGAGATCCAGTCATGGGCTTCGCGGCCCAGTTCCGGCAGGATCGGCTTGATCGTCCCGGCGCTCATCGCCAGTAGTTGCAACTTCGCCGCACGCTCGATCAATTGAGCGATGACACAGGCTTCTTCGATGGTGGTGCCGGTGGACAATTGGCCGTGGTGCGACAGCAGGATGGTCCGTTTGTCGCCCAGTGCGCCGGCGATCAAATCACCTTCTTCGTTGCCCACCGGCACACCCGGCCATCCTTCGAGGAACGCGCAATCGTCGTAGAGCGGGCAGAGGTCCATGTGGGAAATCTGCAGCGGCACTTCGAGCATCGACAGCGCCGCGACGTGGGTCGGGTGCGTGTGGATGATGCAGTTCACGTCCGGCCGGGCGCGGTACACCCAACTGTGGAAACGGTTGGCCGGGTTGGGCATGCCGTGGCCTTCAAGCACTTCCAGGTCTTCGTTGACCAGCAGCAGATTGCTCGCGGTGATCTCGTCGAAACCCAGGCCCAGTTGTTGAGTGTAGTAAGTGCCCGGTTGAGGGCCACGGGCGGTGATTTGCCCGGCCAGGCCGGAGTCGTGACCATTTTCGAACAGTATCCGGCAGGTCAGGGCCAGCTTTTGCCGGTCGGTCCACGTATTATCCGCCAGGGTGTTTTGCATCTGGGTCAACGCTTGCTTGACCAGTTGCTCTTTGGGTAGTGCTAAGGTCTTGGCCATATCGGTGTCCTTGAGTGGTTTCATGCAAATGACACAACAAAGGCTATATGACACTTTGTGTCATTGGCAAGGACATATCGTCGGCTCCTTGATGGATTAATTGTTCTTCATGTCTATCCGTTTGAAATTACTGAGAAAAAAACTTGGTGTGACGCTGGAGGCCTTGGCCGAAAAGTCCGGCATGACCAAGAGCTACCTGTCGAAAGTCGAGCGCGGGCTGAATACGCCGTCGATCGCGGCTGCCCTGAAACTGGCCAAGGCGCTGAACGTGAAGGTCGAGGAGTTGTTCTCCGAAGACAACATCAGCCTCGACAGCTACAGCCTGGTGCGCAGCGACGAACGCCAATCCCTGGCAGCCAACGATGAAAGCCCCGGCTACGCGGTGCTGGCCCATCAGGTCAGCGAGCGCAGCCTGCTGCCGTTCATGATTTACCCGCCGAGCGAATTCGCGGATAAAACCTTCAAGGAACACTTGGGGGAAGAGTTTCTGTTCGTCCACGAAGGGCAGGTGGAAGTGGACTTCATGAACGAGCGCGTGCTGCTCAATCGCGGGGACGCACTGCACTTCAATGCGCAGAAACCGCACCGGATCCGGTCAGTGGGGGAGGTGCAGGCGCAGTTGTTGGTGGTGGTGCATAGCGCCGAAGAATAAGTTGACTGGGCTGACATCATCGCGGGCAAGCCCGCTCCCACAGGGACTGGGGTGTCCACAAAATATGTGAACACCGCTAATCCTTGTGGGAGCGGGCTTGCCCGCGATGACGTCAGCTGCGTCGCCGCTAAACCTCAACCGGTACGGTCAGCTTCGGACTGCCAAGCGCATGCGTCTTCGAATCAAAAAACCGCAACTCTGACCCTGTCCCTTCAAACACCTTCGCGTAATGCCGCTTCTGATGCTGGATAAACGCCTTGCTGCGCGGGTAAATCGAGATCGCCACCACCTTCGGTTGCGCCTGGCGCAACGCGTGGATGATGTGGCTGTCCTGCTCACCCAAGGCATGCCCGAACAGGCACAACCCGTCGCCATGGCTCAATAACTGGTCGTAGCAAAACGACAGGTAATCCGAGCTGCGAATGGTCTTGAGTTTGTCCTGCGTTGGCCCTTCGTTGACGAACAGCGGCACATCATCCAGCGTCTTGATGGTGTTGTTGATCGCAAAACTGCCCAGCAACGTGCCCTCGGTCGACATCAGTTTGCGCGCCGTGCCATCCTGATTGCGCACCAGGTGCAGGCCGCCGTGCAGGTACAGTAAACGGGTTTTATCGGTCGTCGTGGCGCTCAAATCAAAACCCGGTTCGGCACCCTGGAACAGGTCGGTGATTGCGTCTGGCTGGTGCTGGATCGCCCAGTAGTTGATCAAGTCGTAATTGGTGGTGAACACCGTCCGGTAACGGCCCAGTTCCTGACTGATGGTCGCCAGGGTCGAAGGCACCACCAGCCTCCAGGGGATGTGCACCGCGTGGACCGTGTTGATCAGCGCTTCCTTGATCGCGTAGTAGCGATTGCGCGGCGCGGCGGAGCTGACGGCCAGGGCCTTGTTGACCCGGCTGGTGGTTTTCAGCGCGCTCAGCACCTGCTCGAAGCTGCGCGTCTGCATGGCGTCGAACACGCTCAGCTCGGACTGGCTCAGGGGTTTTTCTTCGACGGTGCGGGCGTTTTCGAACAGCGAGTCATAGCCGAAGTCGTCCCACACCGCGCGGCTGGCGCCGTTACCCACCAATAGGCCGCTGAACGAGGCGGTGGCGCGCAAGGCGTTCCAGTCTTCAAGTTGGGCATCAACATCCTGGAAATCGGTCATTGCGGTTCAAAGTCTCAAAGCAAGTGGTCTGATGGGCGGCGACTTTATCACGACGCAGACTTGAGCCAGATCAAGTTACTGCGTAGCCGATAGGTCGATCCTGTGCGCATCCGCCGGATCGGCACCACCGATTCGGCCCAGCCAGGAGAATCGCTCATGAGCAGCACGTTTTTCATTCCCGCCGTTAACATCATGGGCAACGGATGCCTGGACGAAGCCATGTCCGCCATTGGCAAGTACGGCTTTCGCAAGGCGCTGATCGTCACCGACACTGGGCTGGCCAAGGCCGGCGTGGCGAAGATGATTGCCGAGAAGCTGGCGATGCAAGACATCGACTCGGTGATCTTCGACGGCGCCAAACCGAACCCGAGCATGGCCAACGTCGAGCGCGGCCTGGGCCTGCTCAAGGAAAGTCGTTGTGATTTCGTGGTGTCGCTCGGCGGCGGTTCGCCCCATGACTGCGCCAAGGGCATCGCATTGTGTGCGACCAACGGCGGGCAGATCCGTGACTATGAAGGCGTCGACCGGTCCACCAAACCACAGTTGCCGCTGATCGCGATCAACACCACCGCCGGCACCGCCAGCGAGATGACCCGTTTTTGCATCATCACCGACGAATCGCGCCACGTGAAAATGGCCATCGTCGACCGCAACGTCACACCGTTGCTGTCGGTCAACGACCCCGTGCTGATGGTCGCCATGCCCAAGGGCCTGACCGCTGCCACCGGCATGGACGCGCTGACTCACGCTATCGAAGCCTACGTGTCCACTGCGGCCGACCCGATCACCGATGCCTGCGCACTGAAGGCGATCACGTTGATCAGCAGCAACCTGCGCCTGGCCGTGCGCGACGGCAGCGACATGGCCGCACGGGAAAACATGGCCTACGCGCAGTTCCTCGCCGGCATGGCGTTCAACAACGCCTCCCTGGGTTATGTCCACGCAATGGCTCACCAGTTGGGCGGGTTCTACGACTTGCCTCATGGCGTGTGCAACGCGGTATTGCTGCCACACGTACAAAGTTTCAATGCGCTGGTGTGCGCGCCGCGCCTGACGGATGTGGCCCACGCGATGGGTGCCGATACCCGTGGCCTAAGCCCGGAAGAAGGTGCTCAAGCGGCCATCCTGGCGATCCGCAGCCTGTCCAGAGACGTGGACATTCCCGCCGGTTTGCGTGAACTCGGCGCCAAGCTCAACGACATCCCGATACTCGCCACCAACGCGCTGAAAGACGCTTGCGGCCTGACCAATCCGCGGGTGGCGGATCAGCGCCAGATCGAGGAGATTTTCCGCAACGCGTTCTAACCGGTTTGACGACCGCGCGCGAGCATCACGCAGAGCATCGCGCCCAAAGCCAGCAGGGTGCAAAACAGGGACAGTGGCCACGCCTGCTGGCTTGCGATCAGGCTGGCAATCGCGCCAATCATGGCGGCCATCAGCTGGTGAATGAAACCGCTCAACGCCATCGCATAAGCCCCGCCGACCGGCGAGCCGTCATTGGCCAGGGCCAGGCTGATCGGGTAGTTCAAAGACTGCCCGAACACCGCAAAGCAGTAAGGCAACCAGAACAGCAGCGCAACGGATGTGCCTGCAAGACTGCCCAGCAACATCACCGCGCAGCCGCCCAACACCAACCCCACACCTGCCGTCATCAGCCAGCGTCGACCGGTGCGAAGCACGAAGGCATTCACCCCCAACGCACCCAGAAAATACGCCGCACTGATCGGCCAGCCCAACAGCCCGTATTCCACGGCCGACCAGTTGAACGGGCCTTGCAGAATCAGCGGTGCCGCCGTGTTGAACGCGATGATCACGCCATAACCGAGGCCACCGGCGAGTGCCGGCAGCAGAAAGGCTCGATCACGCAAAATGCGCCCGTAACTCGGCCAGGTGGACGACAGAACATTGTCTTCAGCCAGCAGCGCAAACGTGACCCGCGACACGACCAGCGCCATCAACAGGCTCACGCCACCCAGCAGATAGAAAATCGCCGACCAGCCTAGCGCCACCTGAATGATCGATCCCAGGTACTGGCCGATGCCCAGCGCCACCACAAAAGAAATCGATATCCAGGACAGCGCCTTGGCCAGCAAGTCGCCACGGAAACTGTCGCGGATCAGCACCCGCGCCATGACCGAAATTCCGCTGGCGCCAATCCCCTGCACCAGTCGCCATAACAGGAACGATTCAAGTGTCTGACTCAAGGGCAGGGCCAGGTTTGCCAACCCGTAGATCCCGAGTGCCGTGAGCAACACCGGTTTGCGGCCAAGGCGCTGACCCAGGCTGCCCCAGAACAGCATCGGCAGCGCCATGCCGATCAGGTACACCGCCAAGCCCCAGGACACCTGCGAAGCCTCGGCGGACAGATCCCGGGCAATGTCCGGCAGCGCCGGCAGGTAAATGCTCATGCCCAGTTGGGCGAGAAACACCGTGCTGCAGGTGACGAGGAGGGTGGTGCTGCTCTTCATTGAATCTTCCTTGGGGTTCTAGCCAATGTCCCTGGCGTGGGTACGTAAAAGCTCGGTGACGAGGTTGCAAAAGTGTCGGATCAGCGTCGGTTCCATGTCAGCGCGCAGCGTGATTCTGATAGCGGCCTTGCCTTGTGCGACCACAGGGAAAAAGACGGCAGAGGTAAAGAAACCAAGATTGGCCAGTTCGATGGCGATGCTGTTGGCCAGCGCTGCTTCACCGCAGCGGATCAGTCGAATCGCCATGTTGCTGGCGTGTTGTTCGGTGCGTATCAGGCTGTCAAAGAGTCGGATATTACTCTGGAGTTTTTCCTGCAGCGCGGCAAATTCCGGTGTGCGGTGAAGCTCGATGGAGGCTCTGCCTGCACCGATCGCGGCGCTGTTGAGGCTTTGCGACCAATTACTGGGGCCTCCGTAACGCGCAATGAGTTTCCTTTGCCGTTCACTGCCCAGCATCACCAATCCGCCGCTGGCACCGAACGACTTGGCCAGCGACGCAACGATCAGGCAGTGATCATCCAGGACAGGCAGTCTTGGACGCACGAGTCCGACGCCGAACCTGCCTACGGCGGAGAGGGCGTGGGAATCGTCCAGATAGAGAAACAGCCCATAACGGTCTTTCAGGTACAAAAGGCTGTCCATGTCAGTGACCCCGCCCATGCTGTAAGCCCCGTCGGCCACGTAGGCGACTTTGGGGTGTTTTTTACACAGGTCTTCGAGGTAATCCATGTCGTTGTGCGGGCAGGTCACCACTCGGGTTTCGTCCGCGCACGCGGCTTTCAGGTGGTTCATCGAGTAATGCGCCAGTCTGTCGAACGCCATGACGGGAGGACGGTTTTGCGTGAACTCGCCGCTGGCCAGCAACGGAAGGATCCCGGCGCTCGCCGCGCTACACGACAGGGTGCTCAGGCATGGGGCGCCGAACAACTCGGACAGCTCGGTTTCGTACTGCTCCAGGACCGCCAGTTTGCAACGGTTCTTCGAATTGGCGATGCGCAGCGTGCCGATTTCCCACAAGGTGTTCATGGCGCCGTCAAGCAGGGCGGGATGGTGGTCCAGTCCAAGATAAGAGGTGGTGCAGAAGTGATGAAACGCCCGTCCGTACTGGTCCACCAACCGGTTTGCGCTTTTGACCTCGACATTCAGGCCTGCGACTTTTCCGTTTTCAGCCGTTTCCCAATCGTGATCGGCCAACGAGATGACTTTTCGGTAGTTGGTGAAGGTGTTTGTCGCATGAGTGGTCTGGTCCATATGAACGTGTCTTTCCTTGAGTGATGTAGCCGTCCGTGTGTGTTTCCAGACTTTACAGAGTGCGGCGGGGGCATTGAATCGGCCGTTTCCTGTTCGGTTGAGTGTTACAAGAGATTTATGTGTAGGGCGATGGCCTGTGATGTTGTGGGCCAAAACCGGGCTATCCTGCCGGCTCAGCCGAACTGAAGTCATCGAGCCCTCCATGCTGCAAAAAAGCCTGATCCGCCGCCTCGACCTGATCACCCTCCAGCTGTTTGTCGCCGTCCATGAAGAAGGCACCCTGACCCGTGCCGCAACGCGCGAAGCCATCGCGGTGTCGGCGGCCAGCAAGCGGCTGATGGAGTTGGAAGAGGCGCTGGGCATCAGTCTGTTCGTGCGCCAGGCCAAAGGCATGACCCTCACGCCAGCCGGTGAAACCCTGCTGCACCATGCCCGGCAGATGTTGTTCAACGTCGAGAAAATGGGCATGGAACTGGGCGAGCACAGCCACGGCGTGCGCGGTTATGTGCGGATGCTCGCCAACTTGTCGGCGATCATTCAGTTCTTGCCCGAAGACCTGCGGGGTTTTTCCGAGCGCCATCCCCAGGTCAAGACCGACCTCGAAGAACGGCCCAGCAGTGGGGTGATTCAGGGCGTGCTCGATGGCGTAGCGGACCTCGGGATCTGTTCCAGTGACAGCGACGTCAAAGGCCTGCACAGCGTGCTGTATCGCCAGGATAAACTGGTGGTGTTGATGCTGCCCGATCATCCGTTGGCGAGTCGTTCCAGCCTGGCCTTTGCCGATACGCTAGAGAGCGATTACGTCGGACTGCACTCTGCCAGTTCGATCAACATGCGCACCCACGCGGCGGCGCGCAAGGCCGGCAAAGTGCTGCGGTTGCGGATTCATGTGCCGGGTTTTGATGCGATGTGCCGGATGGTCCAGGCCAACATGGGCATCGGTATCCTGCCGCAAAAGGCCTATGAACTGTTTGGACGGGCGTTGGGGTTACATGCGGTGCCGTTGACGGATGACTGGTCGGATCGGGCGCTCATTTTGGTGGTGCGTGATGAAGCAGCGTTGTCGCCGGTGAGCCGGATGTTGTTTGAGCAGTTGCGTGGGGTTGTCTGACGGTTCTCGATCGGCTGGGCCGGCCCCTTCGCGAGCAAGCCCGCTCCCACAGGGATTTGTGTCACGTCGCAGATCAACGGTGGGAGCGGGCTTGCTCGCGAAGACTGACCTGAGGCCGCGGTCATTTCCGGGAGCGTTCGCGTTTCGCGAACGAACGTTGCCAACTGAAGGTTGGATTCATCGCCCCCGGGTCCTCTAGCCTTGGCTCATATTCCAAGAACAACATAGAGGTACCCCGCGATGACTGCCCCCTTGAGTGCAATCAAAGTGATCGAGATCGGCACGCTGATCGCCGCGCCGTTCGCCGCGCGCATGCTCGCCGAGTTCGGCGCCGAAGTGATCAAGATCGAAGCCATGGGCCAGGGCGACCCGCTGCGCAAATGGCGCAAGCTGCACGAAGGCACCTCGCTCTGGTGGTACCTGCAATCGCGCAACAAGAAGTCCCTGGCGCTCAATCTGAAATCCGCCGAAGGCATCGAACTGGTCAAGCAACTGGCGACCAGCGCCGACGTACTGATCGAAAACCTGCGGCCAGGCGCCCTGGAAAAACTCGGTCTGGGCTGGGACGTGTTGCACGCCCTCAACCCCAACCTGACGCTGGTGCGCATTTCCGGTTATGGCCAGACCGGCCCGTACCGCGACCGTCCGGGTTTCGGCGCGATCGGCGAGGCCATGGGCGGAATCCGCTACACCACCGGCAATCCCGATTCACCCCCGGCGCGGGTCGGTGTCAGCCTCGGCGATTCCCTGGCGTCGCTGCACGCGGTGATCGGTGCCTTGATGTCGCTGCTGCGGGTCAAGACCGGGCAGGGCGGTGGACAAGTGGTCGATGTGTCCCTGGCTGAAAGCGTGTTCAACGTCATGGAAAGCCTGGTGCCGGAATACGACATGCTCGGCCATGTACGTGAGCGCAGCGGCGGCGCTTTACCGGGCATTGCACCATCCAACACTTACCTGACGGCCGACGGTGCCTATGTGGTGATCGCCGGCAACAGCGACCCGATCTACAAGCGTCTGATGGAAGTGGTCGGTCGTCGCGACCTGGCCGACGCGCCGGAGTTTGCTCATAACGACGGTCGTGCATTGAAAAGTAATGTGCTCGATGCGGCGATCACTCATTGGACCAGCAGCCTGCCGATCGACGAAGTCCTGTCGGCGCTGGAAGCCGCTGAAGTGCCGGCCGGGCGCATCTATTCCGTGGCCGACATCGTCGCCGATCCGCACTATCAGGCGCGGGACATGCTGCTCAGCGCCGACCTGCCTGGCGGCGCCACGGTGAAGATGCCGGGCATCGTGCCGAAAATGTCCGAGACCCCCGGCGGCGTGAACTGGTCCGGGCCGAGTCTGGGCCAGCACACCGACGGCATTCTCGCGGGGCTGGGCCTTACGGCGCTGGACATCGAACGGCTGAAAGCCGAAGGGGTGGTGCAATGATCACTGATTTTTCCGAGACCCTGATCGTTCAGGAAGTCTCCCCCCGCGACGGCTTGCAGATCGAGCCGACCTGGGTCGAAACCGTCGACAAAATTGCGCTGATCGATCAGCTTTCGCTGGCCGGTTTCAGCCGCATCGAGGCCGGCTCGTTCGTGTCGCCCAAGGCCATTCCGGCACTGCGCGATGGCGAATTGGTGTTCAAGGGCATCACCCGGCAACCGGGGGTGATCTACGTCGCGTTGATCCCCAACCTCAAAGGCGCACAACGGGCGCTGGCAACCAGGGCCGACGAGCTGAACCTGGTGATGTCCGCCAGCCAGACCCACAACCTGGCCAACATGCGCATGCGTTGCGAAGACTCGTTGGCGGCGTTCGGCGAGATCGTGCAATACGTTGGTGGCACGTCGGTGCGACTCAACGGCAGCATCGCCACCACTTTCGGTTGTCCGTTTGAAGGCAAGATCGATGAGGATCGCGTGCTGCAAATCGTCGAGGCCTACCAGGAGCTTGGAATCCAGGGCATTACCCTGGCCGACACCACCGGCATGGCCAATCCGCGCCAGGTTGATCGCTTGGTACGACGGGTGTTGCAGCGGGTTTCGCCTGCTGATCTGACCCTGCATTTCCACAACACCCGAGGCCTCGGTTTGTGCAACGTGCTGGCCGCTTACGAGGCCGGCGCCCGACGCTTCGACGCAGCCCTCGGTGGCCTCGGCGGCTGCCCGTTCGCCCCGGGCGCCTCGGGCAATATCTGCACTGAAGACCTGGTCAACCTGTGCGATGAAATCGGCATTCACACCGGCATTGATCTGCCGCTGTTGTTGAAGTTGTCCCGAGGATTGCCGGCGCTGCTGGGCCACGAAGTGCCTGGTCAGCTGGCCAAGGCCGGACGCAACTGTGATTTGCACCCGACCCCGTCCTTACTCACCAAATAATCACTGTAGGAGCGAGGCTTGCCCGCGAAGGCGATCTGCCATTCAGCAGCGGTGAGACCTGACACATCGCCTTCGCGGGCAAGCCTCGCTCCTACAGAAAGCAGCATCTCAACCAGACAACAAAAACAATCGGACACCCAAGGGAAGTCCGCCTGGAGAAAGCACCATGAGCCTCAATGTACTGGAGGCGGGCGCGAGCCCGTCCGTTAACCACGACGAAGAGAAAGCCCTGGTCAGCAAGGTCGCCTGGCGCCTGATGCCGCTGATCATGGTCTGCTACCTGTTCGCCTTTTTCGACCGCATCAACATCAGCTTCGCCAAGTTCCAGCTGCAGGCCGACTTGAGCCTCAGCGACACCGCTTACGGCCTCGGTGCCGGGCTGTTCGTGGTCGGTTACGTGATCTTCGAAGTGCCGAGCAATATGATGCTGTACAAGGTCGGCGCCCGGCGCTGGATCGCCCGGATCATGATGTCCTGGGGCCTCGCCACCGCCGCGATGGTCTTCGTCAACAGCGAATGGCAGTTCTACGCGCTGCGCTTCGTGATCGGCGCGATGGAAGCCGGTTTTGCCCCCGGCGTGCTGTATTACCTGACGCTGTGGTTCCCGCAGCACTATCGCGGTCGCATCACCTCGATGCTGTTCCTGTCGTCGGCATTTGCCGGTCTGGTCGGTGCACCGTTCTCCGGGTTGGTGCTGCAACACCTCGACGGCTTTATGGACATGCGCGGCTGGCACTGGCTGTTCCTGCTGGGCGGCGTGCCCTGCATTGGCCTTGGTTTGCTGGTGCTAACCTTGCTCAAGGACCGCATCGAAGACGCCCACTGGCTGACGCCGTCGGAGAAAACCCTGCTGGCCAGCCGCATTGCGCACCATGAACCGCACAAGAGCGGCGGCTCGCTGCTCGCCGCGTTGCGGATCCCGGGATTCCTGACCTTGGGGCTGATCTACTTCCTGATTCAGGTGGCGTCCTACGGCTTGAATTTCTGGGCGCCGCAACTGATCCGCAGTGCCGGCACCGAGAGCCCGGTGATGATCGGCTTGCTGACCGCCATTCCTTACATCTGCGGCGCCATCAGCATGGTGGTGATCGGGCGGCTGTCCGACTCGACCGGGGAGCGGCGCAAGTTTGTCGCGGGGCTGGTGGCGGTGGGTGCGGTAGGTTTCTTCTGCGCCGGGATCTTCGCCAACCACACGACCTTCCTGATTGTCGCGCTGGGCTTGCTTGGTGCCGGGATCATCGCGTCCATCCCAAGCTTCTGGACCCTGCCGCCAAAACTGCTGGCCGGTGCTGGCGCCGGGGCTGCTGGCGGGATCGCGGTGATCAACACCCTCGGCCAGTTCGGCGGCATCGTCAGCCCGGTCATGGTCGGGCGGATCAAGGACCTGACTGGCAGCACTACCCCGGCGCTGTATGTCATTGCTGTCTGCGCGTTGATCGCCGTTGCGCTGCTGCTGTGGGGGTTGCCGCAGAAGCTGCGCACGCTCGACAAGTTCTGAATCTGCGGTGCTGTTCAGGCCGCCTTCGCGAGCAAGCCCGCTCCCACACTCGATCTGTGCCACGCCGCCGATCAACTGTGGGAGCGGGCTTGCTCGCGAAGGCGGCCTGACAGTCCCCGCTCAACCCGCCGCCACCAACCCCTTCGCCGATGTGGCACTGAACTGAATCAACGCCACCCCCGCTATCAACAAAACTGCCCCCAACACCCGCGGCAAGGTCATCTGCCGCTCCACCAGCCCAAAAAGCCCAAAGTGATCCAGCACCAGTGAAGCCACCACCTGTCCCGCCAGCGCCAACGCAATAAATCCCGACGCCCCAAGCTTGGGCAGCAGCATCAGCGCCAACGAAATAAAACACACCCCGAACGCACCACCGGCCCACATCCACAACGGCGCCTTGCTGATGAACGCCATTGACGGCAGCGGCAAGCGCAACGCCAACATGATCGGCAACAACACCACGATACTCACCAGCAACGACGCGAGCGTCGCCCACAACGGATGACCCAACCCACGCGTGAGGTTGGCGTTGATCGCACTCTGAAACGGCACCACTGCCCCGGCCACCACGGCCAGCAGCAACAGCCCGGCCCAATGCAACGTACTCATGCTCATTCTCCAACAGGTTTTACTGGACTCTAGAGTATTCGTCGCGCAGATTTAAATTCCAAATTGTTATCCAGAACATGCATGAGATGAATGATCTTCGGCGTATCGACCTCAACTTGCTGGTAATCCTCGACGCCTTGCTCAGCGAGCAGCACGTCACCCGGGCAGCCGAGCGCTTGCACCTGAGCCAACCGGCGGTCAGTCATGCCCTGGCGAGGTTGCGCGACTTGCTGGGCGATCCTCTTCTGGTGCGTGCGGGCGCCACGCTCGTACCCACCCCGCGAGCCCTGGAGTTGATCGCGCCTTTGGCCGAAGCACTCGCTCAAGTGCAATCCCTGCTGGCGCCAAACGCCTTCGACCCGGCCACGGCCAAGCGTACGTTTCGTCTGGCGATGTCCGACTATGGCGCCGCCATCGTCCTGCCGGGGCTGATTCGGACGTTGCGCCGGGAAGCGCCGGGCATCGACCTCCAAATCAGCCACGCCAGCCGCGAAGGCATGCTCGACGCGGTACTCAACGGTGACATAGACGTCGCGGCGGGTGTCTTTCCAGAACTGCCGAACGAGCTGCGCAGCACCCCGCTGTTCGAAGAGCACTACGCCTGCCTCGTGGACCGCAACAGCTTGCCTGCCAATGGTGTGCTCGACCTGCCGACCTACCTTGCGCGGCCACACGTCCTGCTGGAAATGCGCGGCAGCGGCACCCCGGAAATCGAACGCGCCCTGACGGCTTTGCGGGAACGCCGTCGCGTCGCGATCAGCCTGCCGCACTGGAGCGTCGCCCCGGAATTCATCAGCGGCACGGATTTGATTCTTACCGTTGCTTCCCGTGGGCTGCGCGAGATTGATGAGCGCTCGTTGATCGTGGTTGCGCCGCCGTTTCATATTCCGTCGTTTACGTTTGTGTTGGTCTGGCACAAGCGGCGGGGCGGGGATCAGGCGTTGAACTGGTTGAATGGGCGGATTGGGGAGGGGATAGTGCGAAGCGACCTTACCACCGGCTCATCAATTAACCGTTGAGGTGAACAAATTGCTGACAGGCCTCAACCACCTGACCCTCGCCGTCACCGACCTGAACCGCAGCGTGGCGTTCTATCGAGACCTGCTGCAACTGCGCCTCGAAGCTTCTTGGGACACGGGCGCCTATCTCTCGTTGCCGGGTTTGTGGCTGTGCCTGTCCGTTGATCCGCTGCGCAACTCGGACCCCGCCGCCGACTACAGCCATTACGCGTTCACCATCAGCGCGATGGATTTCCCCGTGTTCGTCGAACACCTGCGATTCGCCAACGTACAAGAATGGCGCGACAACCGCAGTGAAGGCGCGTCCTTCTATTTCCTCGACCCGGACGGCCACAAGCTCGAAGCCCACGTCGGGGACCTGGCGTCCCGGCTGGCAGCCTGCCGCGAGCGTCCGTACGCGGGAATGAAGTTCTTCGACGATCAGTCAGTCGTTATTCCCGGGACCTGATATAGACTTGCGCCCATTCACCGAATAGTTAAAAGGTTTTCCAATGACCCCATCGCTGCTAATGGCCGTTCTCGCCTCGGGTTTTATCTACGGCATCACGCCGGGGCCGGGTGTGTTGGCGGTGTTTGGCATCGGTGCGGCGCGTGGACGGCGGGCTGGGGCAGGGTTTCTCTGTGGGCATTTGTTGGGGGACGTGGTCTGGTGCAGCACGGCGCTGATCGCCATCGTCGGCGCACGGGAAATCGGCAGTACGGCGTTCGATGTGTTGGGCGTGCTCAGCGGTCTGTACCTGTTTTGGCTCGGCTTGCGCGCGATACGGGCGAAGCGCAGCAGCGCCGACGCACCTCAAGGCCCGGCTCGCCAGCCCTTTTGGCACGGCATTCTGTTCGGCCTGACCAATCCGAAGGCTTACCCCGTGGCGGTGGCGACGTTCACGGCGCTGTTGTCGAGTCGTGCGGAGTTGTTGCACTGGTCAATGTTGCCGTGGTTGATTGTCTTGAGCTTTGTCGGTGGCCTCATGGCCTACGCTATCCTCATTGGCATTGTCGGTGCCCGGCAGGTTCGCACCTTGTATCAGCGCCATGAACTGGCAATCACCCGGTTATGCGGGGTGATGTTTATCGGTTTCGCCATCAATGCCCTCGCTCATGCACTGCCAGGGCTGGTGACGAACAAGGCTTGAGGTTGAGCGCACGGATGCGTCAGCTGTACTGAACGGTCAGGGAGGGTTCTTTTTGCTGCATTGTCCGGACACGCTCATCGCACCATGGCAACCAGAAATTCCGCGCCGTTGGCGAGCTACATCGATCTGTTGCTGGACGCCGTCTGTGCGGTGGATAAACAAGGTCGCTTCGTATTTGTCAGTGCGGCGTGTGAGCGTATTTTCGGTTACACCGCGGACGAACTGATCGGCCGACCGATGATTGACATGGTGCATCCCGCCGATCGCCAGCGCACCCTCGACGCCGCGCGCGAGATCATGGGCGGCGATCCCAAACTCAACTTCGAAAACCGCTACCTGCGCAAGGACGGCGCGGTGGTGCATATCCTGTGGTCGGCGCGCTGGTCTGAGGTCGATCAGTTGCGCATTGCCGTGGCCCGGGACATTACCGAACGTAAGCAGGCCGAGTCCCGACAAGCGGCGTTGTACGCAATCTCCGAAGCGGCCCACGCGGCGGAAGATTTGCTGGCGTTGTTCAAGCGCATCCACTTGATCATCGGCGAGTGGCTGCCGGCGCTGAATTTCTCCGTGGCGCTGTATGACGAGCACTGTGCGCAGCTGAATTTCCCGTATCACGTCAACGACCATGAACTGCAACCTGAGCAGCCCGGCACCATCACCGGCCGCCTCTGCGCCGAAGTGATCCGCAGCGGCCTGCCGATGTTGCTGACCCCGGACCAGGACAACCCGCCAGAAGGGTTCGAGGTGCTGGTCGCCGGGCCGGATGCACCTTGCTGGCTGGGTGTGCCATTGAGTTCGCAAAACGGCACCATCGGCGCGCTGATCGTCAAAAGTGTGCCGGGTGGCGAGCGCTACACCGAGCAAGACAAGGAATTGCTGCAATACGTCTGCGCTCAGGTCGCCACCGCGATCGAGCGCAAGCAATTGCACGCCCGCCTGCAACGCATGGCCCAATACGACCAACTGACTCAACTGCCCAACCGAGCGTTGCTGCGCGACCGGCTCAAAGACTCACTGGCGCTGGCTCGCACGGATTCCGGACGGATGGCATTGCTGTACGTCGACCTCGACCGCTTCAAGGAGGTCAACGACACCCACGGCCATGCGGTCGGCGACATGCTGTTGCAAGCGGTGGCCAATCGGCTCAAGGGCTGTGTGCGCGAGACCGACACGGTGGCGCGCATTGGTGGGGATGAGTTCGTGGTGTTGTTGCACAGCATTCACGCCTCGGAAGACGCTGACAACGTCGCGGGAAAAATCCGTCAGGTGCTGGCGCAACCCCTGCGTCTGGACGGGCACAACGTGAATATTCAGCCGAGTATCGGCGTCGCGCATTACCCCGAGCATGGCACCGAAGAAAAGCAGCTTTTCCGGCATGCCGATGAGGCCATGTACGCGGCCAAGCGCCGAAATCACCAGCGCCTCGGTGTCTGAAAAACCGGCCACCGTTCGTCGCAGCGATTTCATTTTTTCTAAACCTTTGTGGCGATCGAAATTCAGATTCTATGCGGGCTCCTGCTCGCCGCGATCATCACCAAGAGGTAGAGAATCATGCCTAACTCAAGAAACTCGAACTCGGGAAACTTCGCCAATGATCGAACGAAGGCGTCTGAAGCCGGTCGCAAAGGTGGGAAAACTACCACTACGACTGTCGATAAAGACCCTGCGAAACCCGATATGGGCCGCAAAGGCGGTCAGAAATCGAAATAGTCGGTGAAGGTAGTTTTGATTGAGAGGCGGGGGCGAAAGCTCCCGCTTGAATTTTTTCAGAAGGAGGGCGCGACCATGAGCCGGATGGCCACCCGATTACGCACTGCCAGTTTTGTCACGTTGCTGGGCCTGTTTGCCAACAGTGCCTTCGCCCAGTCGCCCGCCGAATTCATCAACGACGCCTCGGCCAAAGGCATGGCCGACATCGAAGCCAGTCGCCTGGCGCACCAGAAATCCGAATCCAAAGAGGTCAAGGACTACACCATCGTGGTTATCAACGACCGAACGACCGCCAACCAGCATCTGGCGAAAATCGCCAAGCAGCTGGATTTGCCGGTGGCTCCTCGGGAAGAAGTGGTCGACAAGGCCAAAGCGTTGATGCCGGAAGTGAAGGACGGTACCTCCTTTGACCAGGCTTATACCGCCAGTCAGGTGAAGACGACCCAGGAAGCCATCGAGCAGCTTCAACAAGTCGCTCAGACCACCGACGTCCCGGAAATCAAAGCCTTCGCTGAGGAAACCTTACCCAAACTGCAGAACCACCTGGAAATGGCCAGAGCGTTGCAGGCCAGTCGTTAGACCAAGCGATTAACGGTGTTGGACGCAAACGGCGCGTGATTCACATCACGCGCCGTTTTGTTTGTGCTCAGCACTCATTCAAATCCTGTTTGCGCTTGCTCGAAGCTGCCAGCCCTGCCAGGCCATGCACTTCTTTTTCGCCCATGGCGCGATAGTGTTTACGCAGCGCCTCCAGTTGCTTGAGGTCCAGTGCCTCAAGCCCCAGCATCGCGTTCTGCGCTTCCTTGTTTACCCGCAGCAACTCATCGATTTTCAGGTGCAGGATGTCGGTGTCGCGGTTCTGCGTGTTCTGGATCAGGAACACCATCAGGAACGTGATGATTGTTGTGGATGTGTTGATGATCAGCTGCCAGGTATCGTTGTAATCAAAAATCGGCCCGCTCAACCCCCACAGCGCAATCAGAATCAAAGCCCCCATAAACGTCTTGGGGCTGCCGGCCCACAGGGCGAGCTTCTGCGAGATCTTTGCGAATTTCATTGCCGTGTTCCTTATAAGGATGCGCCTGATTTTCAGACAGCGACGGCGGGTTGAAAATTCTACTTACATTTGGTCTCGACGAAGTTTTGTAGCAGCTGGCGAAGCCTGCGTTCGGCTGCGCAGCAGTCGTGAAATCAAACAGTGCGGTGTTTCAGGAAGACCGCAAACTCAGGTTTTACGACTGCTGCGCAGCCGAACGCAGGCTTCGCCAGCTGCTACAGATCGCGTCGATTTATATGACAGGCAAAATCCTGATACTGGATCAGTCCGTCAACTTCACATCAACCGCCCAGCGGAAGTACCCCAGCGCTTCGCAGCTTTTATCAATCAGCATAAAGTCCAGCTCGCACGCCTCAACCCCAGCGGCCAACTGTGTGCACTGCCAATAATGATCATCGGCCGTATGGCTGCCCGGTTCGGTCGGGTTTTCAGGATCGGGTGCAGGCACGGTCAGGTTTTCCTTAACCACCAATTCAGGCGTCGAAAGTACGCCGGCATCGCCAACAGACATCCCGTAAAACACCACGCTGTGCTCAGCGAGCAAACTGACGGTTCTGCTGCGGATACGGAAAGCCGATCCTGTGCCGAAGGTTAGCGTAATAGAGCTGTCATTTATTGTACTTTGTGGTATCGGAGATCCGTTGATGGAAAAGATGAAGCCATCTGCAATCAACGTCGGGTTTTCCGGCTCAAGACTGGGTTCTGGATAGCGTAAAAGCAGCGACTCGGCATCGACAACCAGCAACACATTGTGGGCAGTCGCGATACTGGATGAAGGGGATTTGATCGGTTCGGAAGTCATCATGGATTCCTTTCATGATGTTTATGCACAACGGCAGCCGCTTCGGTTCATGCAAGACATCCCGTTCCTGTCGAGGCGGCAACGAACTCGGCAGGCCCCTCGTTGCCAAGGGGCCAGACCATCGTCAGTTACGGATGGTAATGAACGGATCCCACGAGCAGCAACCAACGATCTTGCAGTCGCGATCCACGATCAGGAAGTGGAAGTGGTAGGTCACGCTGCCGCACGACAGGGTTTCCGAAGACCAGTAATGGTTATCGACTTTCTGGCAGCTCGGCACCGACGGGTTGCTGGTGTTGGGAACGGCGACGCAGGCGGTAGCCTTGCGTGGCGTGGGGGTGGAGATCAATTCATTGCCGACGTTGCCAATGAATTTGTAGAAAATCACTGCCGTCTCAAAGCTCTGCGACAGGCTGGTTTCACGCCAGCGAATCAGGTCACCCACCTGAGCTTTCAAATTCAGTTCGCCACCGGCCTGGCCATTGATCACGTTGTCGCGGTTGGTCACCATGTACACATGATTGACGTCGATCAGCGTCGGCGAGGCGGGATTTTTGCTGATGTTCGGGTAGTTTTTCAGAATGGTTTCAGTGTCGATTGAAACAAGTACATCCGTGACTCGAGACATAGTAACGCTCCATTTTCATAGTGAATGCCTGGCATCTTTCCAGGCACAACAACGCTTGCTTGCCTTGCGGCCGTTGCGAAAACACTACGGGCGGAACCCACCGATCACGGGAGATAAATTGGCCTTGCTCCTGCGTGCAAATTGATAAGTCGGGTTCCTTCCGACAGGCCGCGATTAGGACTATAGATGCGAAACATAGGCTGTCAAAATTGATTGGCCTGTCGCTCGACGAACGGTCGATATAGTTATGACCTCCGATGATTTGGCGATAAAAAACCGCTCACTCAAAACCTCTTGCGCCATAGGTCGGATAGGGCAGGGCGCGCCGGTCGAGGTATCGTAGCGAACCGGTTGTGCGCCGCTGGCCACAACAACGCACGGACAGGAGAACGCAATGAGTTGGTCCGCCAAACAATACGTCGCTTTTGAAGATGAACGCACCCGCCCGGCCCGTGATTTGCTCGCGGCGATTCCGCCCGTGGACGCGCGTTCGGCCATCGACATCGGTTGCGGCCCCGGCAATTCGACCGAGTTGCTGGTGGAGCGCTTCGCCAATGCCGTTGTGCGTGGCCTGGACAGTTCGACCGATATGATTGAGGCCGCCCGCAAGCGCTTGCCACAGCTGCAATTCGACACGACTGACATCGATACCTGGAACGAGCCGGGGCCGTTCGATGTGATTTTCGCCAACGCGGTGTTGCAGTGGGTGCCCGACCACGCGACGTTACTGCCATCGCTGGCCGCCCGACTGACCCAAGGCGGCAGCCTGGCCATTCAGATGCCCGACAACCTCAACGAGCCGTCCCATCGGCTGATGCGCGAAGTCGCTGCAGATGGGCCGTGGGCCAGCAAGTTGGCGGACGCCGCCGGGCAACGCACGGACATGGCGAGCGCCAGCGATTACTTCTCGATGCTGCGACCGCACTGTGCGCGAATCGACGTGTGGCGCACCACCTACCATCACCCGCTCGCGGGCGGTGCGTCGGGCGTGGTCGAGTGGTTCAAGGGCAGCGGCTTGCGGCCGTTTCTCGAACCGCTGAATGACGCGGAAAAGGCGCAATACCTCAAGCAGTATCACGCCGCCATCGAGCGGGCTTATCCGGCGTTGAGTGATGGTTCGGTGCTGTTGCCGTTCCCGCGGTTGTTTATCGTTGCGACTCGCTAGCGCAGAAAGGGACAGATCACGCCGAACGTTATCTGTCCCTTTGCCGGGCACTCAAGTACTCAAAAATAAAAGAAGCAAAGCCGAACAACCCAATCATCGAAATGATCATGATCCCCAACTCCGAATTGTCCATGTTGATCTCTAGGTGAACGGTGAGCCGGCAGAATAAGGCATCCTTGGACACGCCCAACGCGGCGATACGTTGTCTTTACCGGGTATCGGGAATTCATACGCAAAAATTACGATGCCCCGGCGTGACCCTCAGCGCTGCACGCTGACCAGCAACATCATCGGCCGCTCCCGCTCTTCGGCCAGGGCCGGTTGTGCCGCCACCTCGGCATCGCTCGGGCCCCATTCGTTGACCTGTCGGATGCTGAAACCTGCGCCAATCAGCGTATTCAGCAACGTGCCTATGGTGCGGTGCTGTTTGATCACGCCTTCGGCCAACCAGTTGGTCACCCGTTCGCCTTCCCGTTGATAGCTGTCCAGCGGCCAGCGCTTGTTCCCTTCGCTATCAATCAGCCAGCCCGGATTGCGCGGCGCCATGAAGATTGGGTGCTCGATGGAAAATACGAAACGTGAACCGGGTTTCAGGGCCTCATGGATTTTGGTGAACAGACCTGTGAGATCCTTGATGTAGTGCAGCGCCAGAGAGCTGTAGGCGAGGTCAAAACTGGCTGCGGGCAGGTCGAGTTGTTCCAGATCGGCGCGGGCGTATTGGATATTGGTTTGCGACGTCGTCCTGCGTGCCTGCTCCAGCATTTTTTCCGAGACGTCCAGACCGAGCACGCTATCGGCGCCGTGTTCACTGGCCCAGCGGCAGAACCAGCCGTAACCGCAGCCGAGATCGACCACCTTCAGGCCTTTCATGGGAGGCAGCATTGCGTTGAGCGCAGGCCATTCGGGAGCTGAATCGAAGCCGCCGATGGAGCGAGCCATCTGGCTGTAGCGCTGGAAAAACTCCGGGTCGTCGTAGATGTTTTGAGTCATGTTTGGAAGGCTCTGTTGAGATCGTTCATAGGCGGCACTTGGCGTGCGGCCGATTGGGTTCCCTCGGAGAGTGATGGCGCGTGTTCGTCGATGGCCGCGCAAGGGAGAGGGGAGTTGAAGATAGGGAGATGCTAGCGGGTTGGGCGATGAGGGGAAACGGGTTGAGCGTTGGGGATTTGTAAGCGAGGTCCATCAGATAAAAAATGGCAGTTCGGTTAATGCCGATTAGTTAAGGAACGACACAAACTGTAGCAGCTGGCGAAGCCTGCGTTCGGCTGCGAAGCAGTCGTGAAATCGGACAATGTGGTATTTCAGAAGGACCTCGCGCTCAGGTTTTACGACTGCTGCGCAGCCGAACGCAGGCTTCGCCAGCTGCTACAAATTGAGGACACCCCGAAAGGCGCCCCCAAATCACGTCAAGACGGTTCTGCATCCATACGTCGAGCAATGACATCCAGCACATCACAACCGTCGCGCAAGGGCACGCAACAGAGCAATGCAAAGTCGCTGAGGATGACCGCATCGGTGGTAATGTCGCCTCGCATTGCGAGATTTTCGAGAATCTGCGTCACGGCCCTGATTCTGTAACTGGCGGTGCTGAGCAGTGAATGCAGCGGTTGGGTGGTGTTGACGTAGAGCGAGGGAAGGTCGTCGGCGTTGCTGGTTAAAGCCATGTATTCGTTCATGAGTAGAGCTCCATTGGGTTAAGAGGTCTACCACTCAATCGTCGCCAAACGAAAAGTGTAGTGGTCTAATGAAACCGGACACCCATTTAGGCGAGAATGCTCGCCAGATCGAGGTGTCAGATGACCAAACAACGCCGTTCCTTTTCCGCTGAGTTCAAACGCGAGGCTGCCGACCTCGTGCTCAAGCAAAACTACAGCTACATCGAAGCCAGCCGTTCACTCGGCGTCGGCGAGTCGGCCCTGCGCCGTTGGGTTGACCAGGTTCAGAAGGAACGCCAAGGCGTTACTCCGCAGAGCAAAGCGCTGACATCAGAGCAGCAGAAAATCCAGGAGCTGGAAGCCCGGATCGCCCGCCTTGAACGGGAGAAATCGATACTAAAAAAGGCTACCGCGCTCTTGATGTCGGAAGATCACGAGCGTACGCGCTGATCAATCAGCTGAGCGTCCACGAGCCGGTTGATTGGCTGTGCCAAGTGTTTGAAATCAACCGCTCAAGTTACTACGCCCACCGCCTCAAGCGTCGAACGCCTGATGTCGAACGGCTTCGGCTACGCAGCCGGGTGAGCGAGTTGTTTTCGCAAAGTCGCAGTGCTGCCGGCAGCCGTAGCATTCTCTCGTTGATGCGTGACGATGGTGAGCAACTCGGTCGGTTCAAAGTACGCAGCTTGATGCGTGAGCTTGACCTCGTGAGCAAACAGCCAGGGTCTCATGCTTATAAACGGGCGACGGTTGAGCGGTTGGATATCCCGAACATCTTGAATCGGGAGTTCGATGTCCCGGCACCCAACCAAGTGTGGTGCGGCGACATCACCTACATTTGGGCTCAGGGGAAATGGCATTATCTGGCTGTCGTGATGGATCTTTGCGCGCGCCGGGTGGTGGGCTGGGCGTTGTCGGAAAAGCCGGACGCCGAGCTGGCTATCAAGGCGCTGGATATGGCCTACGAACAACGAGGAAGGCCTCGGGGCCTGCTGTTTCACTCTGATCAAGGGTCGCAGTATGCGAGTCGTTTATTTCGCCAGCGACTGTGGCGTTATCGAATGCGTCAGAGCATGAGTCGTCGGGGAAATTGCTGGGACAACGCGCCGATGGAGCGCGTGTTCCGCAGCTTGAAAACAGAATGGATACCGACCACGGGCTACAGGACTGCTCAAGAAGCCCAACGCGATATCAGTGATTTCTTGATGCATCGGTACAACTGGATTCGGCCCCATCAATTCAACGATGGACTGGCGCCAGCTCGGGCCGAAGAAAAACTTAACGTCGTGTCCGGGATTAGTTGACCACTACAAAGGGTGGCAGCTGTACGCAGGTTGGCGAACCGGACAATGGACAACCCGGCAGACCCGAAGGTCTCCCGCGCACAGCCACCAAAAAGCAGGCAGCCAAGTGCTTTAAAGCGATCCGAAAACTGCTCGGAAGCTTTTGTTCATTGGATCGAGTCGCCAAACCCGAAGCGCCATTTTGGCGCCGGCTTGACTATAGGCCTCGATGCAAATGGACAGCAATGCGCAAGTCTACGGACAATTCCCACCGTCGTGTAGGACCTTGCCTTTCTGAAAGTCGGCTTCGCTCGAAGCCCCAGAAGATGAGCAATCGGTATTGAATTTGGCCGCGACCGAGACCATTAACGGATTGAGAGAAACGATGCGAGAAAGCTTGAGGCAAAAGATGATCGAGGTCTGCAACAAGAAAATGGAGCAGAAGGGGCCGACTGTCGGGCTCTCGTTCTATGCTTTCTTTGCAAACAAAAATGATGATCCAGTGCTTTTAATGGAAGCCGCCCAGTGGTGGATCGCTGAGCACAAGCTCGACCATTTTGAAAAGGCCGTAAAAATAAAGCAGATGGTAGAGCGGAAGGACTAGGAGTACTGGCGCAGTCTGTCCCGTCCTGTCAATGATTTACGCCTGGGTGAGTGATTTACGTGGGTGACGGATTTATTTATCAACGGGTTCGGCTTATCGACCTGTACGTCGCCACGCTCGATCTGGTGCAACCTGGCTTTGTCGAGGCGCGGCCATAAGGTGTCGGTCGACCGCCATATGATTCTGCTGGTATCCACCAAAAATCACACCTCACCAGTCCCCATCGCCCGATCCTCAAACGCAGAACGCACCGCCTCCACGACACGTTCAGCCATGCCCTCATCTTCAAGCTGCGGGTACCCCTTCTTTAGCTTGCCGGACACTACCCAGCCATTCTCCTTGATGGAGCGGATGATGCGGTTCGCATCCTGGTTCGGCATCTCAAGTACCTCTTTCAGCTGCTCTTGAGCTCGCTGAAAGATCACCAGTACTCTGGCTTCATCCGCCATTTCCTTTCGAATCGTGTGTTCGATGACGCGTGCGGTGTACAGGACGTGCTCGGTCAGATCGGGATATCGCCAGGCAAAACACGCGTCCTCGTATTCATCGAAAATGAAGTTGCTGGGAGTACCATCCTCGTAGGTCACGAGTTCGCCGAATCGGTAGGCCGTCGCGTAACGTCGCATAAATGGTCGCGAGAACACTTCGAGCGTTCGATCGTAGCCGGCCCGGAAGTCGATCGAACTGGTGATGGTGGCCGACACCGGCAGGATCACGCCGTCGGGCACTGCTTTATCCCGAATCAGGGTGTCGTTGATCAGGAAGCGATGAATCCGGCCGTTGCCATCGCGCATGGGATGGATGTACACGAAGCCAAATGCCAACACAGCGGCACGTGCCAGTGACTCCGCGCCACGCGTTACGACCTCGAACTCGTTGAGTCCTGCCAGTAGCTGCGCAAGATCTGCGGAGTGGGGGGCGATGTAATGCACGATGTCCTCGCGCATCGTGGCCTGACCCACAAACACAGGAGAGCGGCGCAAGCCCAGTCCGATGGCATCACGCCCCAGAATGTCGGCTTGCAGAGCGTGCAGGCTGGCGTTACTCAACGGGTTTTCGATATGACCGCAGTGTTGGGCAATGACATGGGCAAACCGCTGGATGCGATCTGTCTGATCGGCTTCCTTTTCGATGAGAAAACTTGCGCGCGATTCCTTGAATGTCAGCCAACTGGCTGTACGCATCAGGATGTCGGCACCAAAGACTTGATCCAACTCATCCAAAGCCGCGCGTAAATCGAACTGCAACGCTTCCTGCACTGCCGCCGTACGACGAACCAAAGGGCAGAACTCAGCCGTCCCCGGCAGGTTGTTGTTGATTCGCCAGCGTCGTGTTCGCAGTGACTCGCAACGAGTCAGGTATTTTTCGGGCGAAAGTGCATCGACATAGGGGCCATTGGTCACGTCAGGCACATCCAGACGTTCCCCTGTCAGCCATTCGTAAAGGAACCCGGTGCGCCGTGCGTACTGGCCGAAAGGCTCTCGTCGACACCAGTCTTCAATAGGTTGCGGGCCTGTTGCCGCAAACAGGCGAGCGAAGAACTCAAGATGAATCTCTTCGTATTTGAGACCGAATTCGAAATGTCCTGCGAAATCGTCTGCGGGCCGGTAGCTTGCCGGATACCGGTTCTCCACGTTCCCGTCACTTTCGCGGCTGAGACGAGCAGTGCCGATTTCAGACTCGACACGCAGTGGCTGTGCAAGTGCGATGTCGTAGCGATCGGTGAGTGCTTTGAAACCGACTGGCATTTGACGAATTCCTTAACGGGGTAATGAAAACGCTAATAAAACACCAATATTTCGCGAAAGCGTTAATTTTCTACGATGCGAAAATACTAATCCTGTGTGAATTTTGATACTAAAACTGTCATTCCCCAAAAAAACGTTAACGAATCTCAGCTTAGTCGTAACTGCCCCAAGGGCAAAAGGCAATTCCACCAAACCCCAGACGCAAAAAAACCGGCCATCAAGGCCGGTTTTTTATTTACCTGCATCCCCCGTCAAAAAACAACGTGAGACAAAAATTCGATTGGAGCGGGTGAAGGGAATCGAACCCTCGTTATCAGCTTGGGAAGCTGGAGTAATGCCATTATACGACACCCGCTCAGAGCGGCTGACTTTGTACCAGATGTGCGCGTGGAAATGAAGTTTTTCTTTGCGCGCGATGCGTTTAGCGCAGGTGAAACGGTCTATCACGGGCAAGCCTCGTGCCTACAGGAATGCATTCAACACTGTAGGGCGAAGCTTGCTCGCGATGACTCAGTTTCAGATGGCCAATGCATGTTGGTCCTGGACGTAGTGGTAACGCGGTCGGCTGGCGTGTTGCGCCGGTTTCAGGAAGCCCAGCAATGCGTCGCGGCTGTCTCGGCAGGCAGCTTTGTGCTCCATGTCGAGAAAGTGGCCGGTAGCCTGCAAGGTGCTGAAGGTGGCGTTTTGCACGTGGTTGGCGAACAACCGGGCGCCATCGGCGGCGGTGTATTCGTCCCATTCGCCGTTCATGAACAGCACGGGTACGTTGATTTTTTCTGCGGCCTTGAGGAAGCACTGGCGATCGCTGTGGAGCAGGTCGCTGATGTGGAAGTGCATCTGCCCGTATTCATGCTCGGCGAGCGAGCTGACGTGGCGATAGTTGAAACGTTTGAACAGTGTCGGCAAGTGTTTGCCGATGGTGCTGTTCACCAGGTTGCCGACCCGATCGCCATCCCGGCTGCCGAGGTAGTCGATGCCGCGCTCGAGGTAGTCGAGCATGTGCGCGTTGATCTCCGGGGAGAACGAGCTGATCACGGCTTTTTCGATGCGCCGTGGCTGCTGGGCCAGGGCGACCAGGGTCGCGGCGCCACCCCAGGAAAACGACAGCACGTGTTCGGCGGCGAAGTGGTCGATCAGCTCCAGGAGGATCTGCCCTTCGACTTCCTTGGTCAGCAATTTCTCATGCAGGTTGTGGGCTTTTGACTTGCCCGCGTAGGGCTGGTCGTAGCAGACCACATTGAACTGCGGGTGAAGATTTTTCACGGTTTGTGCAAACGACGCAGTCGTGGCCATCGAGCCGTTGACCAGGATGATGGTCTTCTCTGCGGCGTCTGCGCGATAGAACTCCGTGTAAACCCGATACTGACCCTGTATATCCAGCACAGCGATTTCTGGCCTCATGTCATCAGACTCCAAGCAAGCGGGTATGCGCGCAAATGAGATTGCACGAGCTTTGTGACAGGTAGGCATACGCCTGAAATTTGGAGGCCCATGTCGATCCGTTACAGCAGGTCGACGGGTATTGTTATTGGCGGGCAGTCTGCCGGTCTGAGGCGGAACCTGAGGGTTCTCTAACCGGCAAAAAGTTTCTTAGAAGTATGTTGTGACTCGTCGGTCACATTTCGGCCGACGTCCTGATTCAAGCAGGGGTCACGTCATCGCGCAAGTGTCATTCGTAAATTGTTCGACAACTTCTGCTGAGCGGTAGGCTGCTTAGATCAAATGGATCTCTTCGGTGCGCAATGCGCGGTACTCGCCCGGTTTTAGCGCGTTATCGAGCACCAGCGGGCCCATGCTTTCGCGGTGCAGGCGCAGCACCTTGTTGTCGAAGTGGCCGAACATCCGCTTCACCTGGTGATAACGGCCCTCGACGATGCTCAGTCGCGCTGACTTCGGGCCGAGCACGACCAGCTCGGCAGGTTGTGTGGTGAGGTCTTCGAACGCGAAGTACAGGCCTTCGGTGAATTTCAGTGCGTATTCCGGGCCAATCTCCTGCTCGGTCTCGACGTAATAGACCTTGGGCAGTTTGGTCTGCGGTTGGGTCAGGCGCCGTGACCAGCTGCCGTCGTTAGTGATCAGCATCAGGCCGGTGGTGTTGAAATCCAGGCGCCCGGCGATGTGCAGGTCATCGCTGTCCGGCTCATGGATCAGGTCAAGTACGGTCGGGTGCTCCGGGTCGCGGGTGGCGCTGACGCAGCCCGGCGGCTTGTGCAGCATGAAATAACGTGCAGGTTTGCCGACTTGCAGCACTTCGTCATCGACCTCGACGCGACTGAACTCGAGCACCTCGGCATGCGGGTCGCTGACGACTTTTCCGTCAACCCGAACGCGCTTTTCCACCAGCAACAGGCGCACCTGCTTACGGTTGAAGCGCGGCAGGTTGCTGAGGAAACGGTCAACGCGCATGGCTGGGGATCAGTTGGAGAAGGGCCGCGTATCTTACGTGATCAGCCGGGCGGTTGCTTACAACTGCGCCTCGACTTCGGCGCAACGCGGGCACAAGCAGGACTTGTCGCGCAGTTCGGCCGGCAGCGCTTCGAGCACCGCCGGATCGATACTGACGCCAAAACACCAACACGCTTGATCGACAGTGCGCGGGTCGGCCAGGGTGCAGGCGTTGGAGGCGCCGCAGGCGGGGCATTGGTCAGGCTTGTTCATGCAGGATTATTCATAACTGGAGTGGGGCATTTCCACGCAGGTTCGGTTACGGCCGGCCTGTTTGGCGCGGTACATCGCATGATCGGCCCGAGACAGCAGGGTGTGCAAGGTTTCATCGACCTGCAAGGTGGTAAGGCCGATGCTGACTGTCAGCTGCAGTTCCTTGCCGTCGTAGGCATAGCGCTGTTGCTCGACATGTTGACGAATTTTCTCGGCGATCATCAGACCGGTCTCACCGTCGGTGTCCTTGAGCAGCACGATGAACTCTTCACCACCCCAGCGGCAAACGATGTCGGAGTGCCGCAGGCAACTCTGCAGATCCCGCGCGAAGCCGATCAGCACCTGATCGCCGGCCAAGTGACCGTAGGTGTCGTTCAAGACCTTGAAGTGGTCCAGATCCAGCAATAACGCGGTCAGCGGCTTGGGCTCGCGCTGGGCTTCGAGCATGGCTTGCGCCGCCAGCAGGTCGAAGCCCCGGCGGTTCGGCAGTTCGGTCAGGCTATCAAGCGTCGCTTGCGCCTGGATCTTGCCCTGGTAACGCTTGATCACCCGGTTGAGCAGAACCAGCACGATCAGCGTGACGAACAGGCAAATCAGCAGATTGAGGTACAGCGACTGGCGGATTTCACTGAGAGCGCCGTCTTCGCGCTTGTCGACGAACAGGTACCAGTTCAGCTCCGGAATGAAACGCACGTTGAGGAAATGTCCCTGGCCATGGACGGAATATTCGTAGCTGCCGCTGTGGGGTTTTGGCAGCTGGCTGACCAGGCCTTTCATGCTGTCGAGTTCGCCGAGTTTCTGGCCGATGTGTGCGCCTTGCGGGCCGCCCTCGGCGCCGGTGAGCACCAGGCGGCCGAAGTTGTCGACGAAATACACGCTGCGCTGGTAGCGCTGCTGATATTTGTCGATCAGCTTGATCACCGCATCGACTGTCAGACCCACGCCCGCGGCGCCGATGAAGCGGTTGTTGTAGTCGTAGACCTTGTAGTTGATGAAGAAGGTCAGGTTGTCCTTGTTGGCCAGGTCCGGGTCGACGTTGATCTCGTAGGGATCGGCCATGTCGCGGACGCGGAAATACCAGGCATCGCGGGGTTCAGTGGACTTGACCTGTTTGAGCACGCCCTTGGCGTGGTAGTAAGTGAGGCTGGTGTTGGAGACGAAAAATGCCGTGTAGGCGCCGTAGTGGGTCATGACCTCGTTGAGGTAACGGGTCATTTTCTCGGGATCTTGCTCGCCGTTTACCACCCAGTCACGCATGAACGTGTCGCGGGACATCATCGAGGAAATCAGGATCGGTCTGACAAGGTCTTTCTGGATTTCCGAGTAGACCGTGTCCGATGTCAGCGGCAGTTCGGTGTTGACGATGCTGTCGCGGATGGACGCTCGCGAGGCGTAGTAACTGAGGAACGAAGTCGCCAGAAAGCCTGCGCCCAGCAACGCGATGAGCGTGAGGACCAACGAACGTTGCGAATACAGCGGCGAGTGAAGCGGCATGACGATTCCGTTGGCAGTGACCCGATGGCAGGCATTCTAATGGCACTGCTGGGAAATGACTCCTGCATTTGCAGGGTGAATCGGTAAGGATTAGGGGCTGTGGCGCATGGACCGACGCCTTTTCGGGCACGCCCGCTCCCACAGGGATAACGCGGCCCTTGTGGGAGCGGGCTTGCCCGCGAATCGAGAAATCACTGCAGATCTGTCAGATATGCACGCCATCCCCCGAAATGGCTGATATTGACCGCCCCCTCCAACCCATACCCCTCACAAATAAACCCACTTTCCCAACACCCGTCCGCCAGTTGCACCTTGCCCAACCCCAGCGGCGCCGGTATGCCGGTCAGAAACGAGCCCAACTCGCTGCTCGGCAACTCCCACACCTCCACCGCAATCGCCACGCCGCCATCCTTCACCCGCACCATCCCCGGACGAAACGGCGGGCCACCGGCCAACGCATACAGCTGATAGTCCGGCGAACTGAACGTCGTCTCGATCAACCGAGCCCCGCGTTTCTTCAGTTGCCAGTTCAATGCCAACCCATCCAGATGCGCGCCGCACACCACCAGTCGTGCGCGATCATTACGGGCGACAGTCGTCGGTGCAGGCTCAGCCGAACGGCGCTGCAAAGCATCCGCCACACCCAACAAATACTGATCGGTAAACGCCCGACCAAACACCGTCACGCCCCACGGCAAACCATTGCCCATAAATCCGCTCGGCACCGCGACGGCCGCGTAATCCAGCAGGTTCATGAAGTTGGTGTAGTAACCCAGTTCTGAATTGCGCAACACCGGTTCGGCGTCCAGTTCCGCCAACGTAACGGGGCGGCCGATAGTGGGCGTAACGACACAATCAAGGTTTTCCAGCGCCTGGTCGCACAGCGCCTTCAGGGCTTGCAGCCGATACTGGGCACGGAACGCCTGCACGCCCGTCACCGCCGGTGCCTTGGCCAGCACCGTGCGAATCACCGGCAACACGGCTTCGGGATTCTGCTCCATCAACTCGCCGGCCACGCTGTAGCGTTCCGCCACCCACGGGCCTTCATAGAGCAACCGCGCCGCTTCGAGGAACGGCGTCAGATCCAGTTCCACCGCTTCACCCCCCAAGGCCTTGAGTCGATCGATGGCATCACCGAACAACAAAGGCCCTTCAGGGCAGCCGAAGAATTCCAGATCCTGCGCACGCGGCACACCGAAACGGAACGGCCGCGGCGTGCCGAACGCCGAGCCATCATTCCACAGCGGGTTGCGGCGGCTGTATTCATCTCGCGGATCGAGGTGTGCGGTGAGCGCCAGCAATTGACTGGCTTCCCGAGCCGTCGCGGTAAACGTTGTCACGCAATCCAATGTGCGACAGGCCGGCACCACACCCGCCGTGGAGATCAATCCTTTGGTGGCTTTCAACCCAACCAGATTGTTCAGCGCCGCGGGTACACGTCCCGATCCCGCCGTATCCGTACCCAACGAAAAACTCGCCACACCCAGCGCCACCGCCAGCGAAGATCCGGCACTGGACCCGCCCGACGGATACTCCGGCAATACGCTGTTCGGGCACGCGCCATACGGCGAGCGGCTGCCATTCAACCCGGTAGCGAACTGATCAAGATTGGTCTTGCCCAAAGGGATCGCGCCCAGCGCCAGCAACTGCTCGACGATGGTCGCCGACCGCTGCGGCACATAAGCAAACGCTGGACACGCCGCCGTGGTGGGAATGCCCGCCAGGTCGATATTGTCCTTGATCGCGAACGGCACGCCGTACAGTGGCAGGCTGTCGAGGTCGCGACCGTCGAGCGCGGCGAGGTACGGCTCCAGTTCTTCAACACTGAGCAAGTGGATGAACAGGTGATAGTCCGGGTTCAGCGCCGCGGCTTTGTCACGCAGGCCCAGCAGCAATTGACGGGGCGTGATGTTGCCGAGGCGATAGGCGCTGCGCAGGGCGTCGAGTTGCAGATTGATGTTCATCGGGTTAATCCTTTTTCAAATGGGTTCAGTCGAGTTCCAGCACCACGACGCGCTGTCCGGCACGCACCGCCGAACCCGGTTGCACGCGAATCTCGCGCACCACGCCGGCCATGGGTGCGAGCAGCGGAATTTCCATCTTCATCGACTCCAGAATCACCAGCACATCCCCGGCGGCGACGCGGCTGCCGGTCTCGACCTGAACCTGCCAGAGGTTGCCGGCGATGTGGCTGTCGACGCTCATTTCACCGCTGGCGAGCGGTGCGTCTTCGGTCACTTCCGGATCCGGTTCTTCGCTGTCGAAATGTGCCTGGCCGCTGGCGATCCAGCGTTCGCGTTCAGCGTTGAACGCACCTTGCTGCTGATCGCGAAACGCGGCGATGGTCTCGGCTTCTTTTGTCAGAAAGGCCTGGTAATCCGCGAGGTTCAGTTGACTGTGCTCGATGTTCAGATCGAAACGCCCGAGCGGGAAATCGCGGCGGATGCGCAACAGTTCATCGGCGCTCACGGGGTAGAAACGGATCTGGTCGAAAAAGCGCAGCAGCCACGGTTTGCCGTCGAACGCGGCGACTTCGCGGTAGCGGTTCCACATCTGCAACGTGCGTCCGACAAACTGATAACCGCCGGGACCTTCCATGCCGTACACGCACATATAGGCGCCACCGATGCCCACCGAGTTTTCCGCGGTCCAGGTGCGGGCCGGGTTGTACTTGGTGGTGACCAGGCGATGGCGCGGATCGAGCGGGGTGGCGACCGGTGCGCCGAGGTAAACGTCACCGAGGCCCATTACCAGATAGCTGGCGTCGAACACCGTGCGCTGCACTTCGTCGAGGTTCGGCAGGTCGTTGATGCGGCGGATGAACTCCAGATTGCTCGGGCACCACGGTGCGTCCTTGCGCACGGTGGTCATGTATTTCTCGATCGCCAACTGGCAGGCCGGATCGTCCCAGGACAGCGGTAAATGCACGATGCGCGATGGCACTTGCAGGTCTTTGGCGGCGCACACGGCGTCCCATTCGCCGGCGATGATGCCGAGCAGATCGGCCAAGGGAAGTTGCTCGGGTTGGTAGTGCACTTGCAGCGAGCGGATGCCCGGGGTGAGGTCGATCACACCGTGGAGGTGTTTGCTTTCCAGGGCTTGCATCAGGGCGTGGGCGCGAAAGCGCAGGACGAGGTCAAGTTCAGGTGCGCCGATTTCCAGCAGCAGGTGAGTGTCCCCCGACAACCTCGCAACCAGACGCGTATCGTCCTGACCCAAATCCAACACCACCGGCGACACCAGACCCTGTGGGAGCTGGCCTGCCAGCGATGAAGCTGATGCGGTGTCTGCTCGGTCCCCATCGCTGGCAAGCCAGCTCCCACAAGGGGTATTCCATTTCAAGGCGAGATTTCGGGCGGTTTTGATGTCGACCGGTGAGAACTGGACTTTGTCCCCAGCCTTCAGCTGCCCAAGCTGCCAAAGATCCGCCTCAATCACCGTCACCGGGCAAACAAACCCGCCCAGACTCGGACCATCCGGCCCCAGAATCACCGGCATGTCCCCGGTAAAATCCACCGCCCCAATGGCATATGGATTGTCATGAATATTCGACGGATGCAGCCCTGCCTCACCCCCATCGGCCCGCACCCATTCCGGCTTCGGCCCGATCAATCGCACGCCGGTACGGCTGGAGTTGAAATGCACTTCCCACTGGGTCGCGAAGAAAGTGCCGATGTAATTCTCGGTGAAGTATTCCGGTGCGCCATGCGGCCCGTAGATCACCCGGATCTGCCGCACAGCAGACAACTCGGTGACGCGGTCCAGTTGCTGACCGACGCTGCGGTCGATCAATGCAGGCACATGCAACACATCACCCGCCCGCAACGCACGACCGCCATGCCCACCAAACTGACCCAGCGTGAACGTGCTTTTGCTGCCCAGGTAATCCGGCACTTGCAAGCCGCCGCGCAGGCTCAGATAGCTGCGAGCACCGGCCCCGGCAATCGTGCCGAGGCATAATGTGGCGCCGGCCGGAATCAGCAGCGCCGTGTTCATCGCGACGGTTTCACCGTTCAATGCCAGTGGAATGACCGCCCCGGTGACCGCGACCACCGCATCGCAATTGAAGCGCAGCAACGGTCCGCTCATGGTGATTTCCAGCGCCGCCGCGCCTTCGTCATTCCCCAGCAAAAGATTGGCCAGACGCAAAGCGCGACTGTCCATCGGCCCCGACGGCGGCACGCCCACCGCCCAGTAACCGAGACGGCCGGGATAGTCCTGAACGCTGGTCTGAGTACCGGCGCTGAGCACTTCAAAGGTGTTGGCCTGATACACCAGACCTTCCAGGCAACGGGTCCACGGCTGACCGCTGGCGAACGGCGCATCGAGCAGAATTTGCCGCAGGTAATCGCGATTGGTTTCCACGCCGTAGAGCAGACTGTCGCCCAACGCCTGATGCAGATCGGCAGCGGCCTCTTCACGGGTCGGCGCCCAGCAGATGACCTTGGCGATCATCGGATCGAAGTATGGCGGAATCTCGCAACCGGCCTCGACCCAGCTGTCGATGCGCAGGTGTTGGCCATCGGCGGCAGGGAAGTTCACGGCGGTCAGCAAGCCTGGGCTCGGCTGGAAATCACGACCCGGGTCTTCGGCATACAGCCGTGCCTGAATCGCATGGCCGTCGGCTTTCAAGTCTCGGCTCAAGTCGCTCAATGGCGGCAAATCACCGGCTGCCAGTTCCACCATCCAGCGCACCAGGTCGACGCCCCACACTTGCTCGGTGACGCCGTGTTCCACCTGCAAACGGGTGTTCACTTCCAGGAAGTAGAACCGTTGGTCTTCGCTGTCGAAGACAAATTCCACAGTGCCGGCGCTGCGGTATTTCACCGCTTTCGCCAGTTTGATTGCCGCCGCGCAGAGTTCTTCGGCCATGCCGTTGGGCAGGTTCGGCGCGGGTGTTTCTTCGAGGACTTTCTGATTGCGCCGCTGTACGGAGCAGTCGCGCACGCCGAGGGCAATCACTTCGCCGCGACCGTCGCCGAACACCTGAACTTCCAGGTGGCGGGCGCGCTGGATGTACTTCTCGATGAACACACCGGCGTCGCTGAAGTTGTTCTGGCCGAGGCGTTTCACCGCTTCGAAGGATTCGCTCAATTCCGCCGCACTGCGGCATACGCGCATGCCGATGCCGCCACCGCCAGCGGTACTTTTGAGCATCACCGGGTAGCCGACCTGATCGCCCGCAATCAGCGCCGCGTCGAGGCTGTCGAGCAGTTCGGTGCCTTCGAGCATCGGCACGCCATGTTGCTTGGCCAGGGCGCGCGCGGTGTGCTTGAGGCCGAACACGCGCAGTTGCTCTGGCGTGGGGCCGATGAAGGCGATGTCGGCGGCTTCGCAGGCCTCGGCGAACGCGGCGTTTTCCGAAAGGAAGCCGTAGCCGGGATGGATCGCCGTGGCGCCGGTGGCTTTGGCGATGGCGAGGATTTTCTCGACCGCCAGGTAGGTGCCAGCGGCCGCGCCTTCACCGAGGCTGTGGGCTTCATCGGCTTGCAGGATGTGCAGGCTCGCGGCATCCGCTTCGGAGTAAACGGCAACGCCCTTGACCTGCACTTCACGCAGAGTGCGCAGGATGCGGCAGGCGATGGCGCCACGGTTGGCAATCAGGACTTTTTCGAACATGGCATAGACCCCGGAGGGGATGCGGGCCGTCCCGCAGTTTTTCGATGAGCGCCGGGGTCGTCCCCGACGGCAAAATCACAACTCTTCAGAACACCACTGAACCTGTGGGAGCGGGCTGTGGCGAGGGGATTTATCCCCGTTGGGCTGCGCAGCAGTCCCGTTTTTTAGGGGCGCTTCGCGCCCCAACGGGGATAAATCCCCTCGCCACAGCTCGCTCCCACATTTGGATTGGGGTGTTTTTACTTTTTGAGGCACTGCCCGGAACGTGCCTGGCACAGGGCGAACAACCATTTACGCAACCGCGCTAATTTCAGTTCCATACCAAAAGCTCCGCAGGGGTCGGGTTGTAGGCATTGCACGGGTTGTTCAGTTGCGGGCAGTTGGAGATCAGCACGATCACGTCCATCTCGGCCCGCAGGTCGACGTACTTGCCAGGTGCCGAAATGCCGTCTTCAAAGGTCAGCCCGCCATCGGCGGTGACCGGCACGTTCATGAAGAAGTTGATGTTCGGCCCGATGTCACCCTTGCCCAGTCGCCCGTCGTGGACGCACGCCCGCAGGTAGTTGTCGCGGCAGCTGTGCATGTAGCGTTTCTCCAACGCGTAACGCACGGTGTTGCTCTCTTGCGCGCAGGCGCCGCCGAGGGTGTCGTGACGCCCGCAAGTGTCGGCGACGATGGTCAGCATCGGTTTGCCGAGGTTGGAGTACAGCACGCTGCCGGTGCTCAGGTAGACGCTGTTCTGCCGGCGCAACGTACGCTGCACGTCGTAACGCTCCTTGGGATTGGCGACGCTGTAGAACAAGGTATCGACGGCCTGATTGCCTTCCAGGTCGAGGATGCGCAACGTCTGGCCAGCCTTGACCTCCATCAGCCACGGTTCGCCGGCCGGGATGGTGGCGCGGTAGATCGCGGTTTCAGGAGACTGTTGTGCGGTAGCGATTGCAAGTGACATGGCAGCGATCCTCAGGCGAACAGGCGGTCGGTGTTGATGAAGCCGCGCTCGTTTTCCGGGCGCGAGGTGCGGCAGTGTTCGGCGACGCTGGCGTCGGCGTTCATCCAGCTCAACTTCAAGGGCTTGGGGGCGTATTCAGGTGATGGGTCCATCGGGTGTTGCAACGCAGTGAGGACCACCAGCGTGTCCATCGGCGCGTACAACTCGATGTAGTCGCCAGCCTTCGAGTTGCCTTCGACGAAGTGGAAACGCCCGGCCTCATCGACGTTCACGCGGCTGAAAAGGTTGAGCGTCATCAGCAAGTCGGACAGGCCCAAACCCCACTTGCCCAGTTCCACCAACAGGTTGTCGGTGCCGTTGCGGAAGAAGCCGTTGCGCAGCTCCTGATAACGACCGGCGCCGTATTTTTCCGCGACTTCTTCAGCGCAGAGCACGCCGCCGAGGCTGTCGCTCCAACCGCAGGTGTCGGCGGTGATCGCCGCCAGCACGCGGCCCATGTCCGAGTACAGGCAGTGGCCAGTGGTGAGCTTGGCGGTGTGTTGGCATTTGAGGCTGTCGGGGAGGTTCAGGCGCTCGGTTTTTTCATTGGCATTGAGCAAAGTCAGGCTGACGTTGGCGCCGCCGCGCAGGTCGGTCAGACGCAGCAATTGGCCGCGTTTCAAGACGAACGAACGATGGCCGCCGCCGGGGAGCATTTCTTCGGCGAAGGGCGGGAACAGTTGAGTCGAATCAGTCATTTCAAAATTCCTCTAAGCGATACGAAGCGTGCCCGCCAGTTCAGCCGGCAAGGCGTCGACGGCGGCGCGATTGACGCGGCGGTCGCTGTTCAAAGGGATGTCGTAGGTGATGCGCGCGCCATAGGCGCCGGGGGCGTGCGGGTCGACGCGGACCTTGTCGAACACCAGCAAACGGGTGCCGAGACTGAACCCTTCGGACAGGTCATGGGTGACCATGAACACCGTCAGTTGCGTCTCGCGCCACAGCTCCAGCAGCAAGGCGTGCATGTCTTTGCGGATGCCCGGATCGAGCGCGCCGAACGGTTCATCGAGCAGCAACACCCGGGGTTTCATGATCAGCGCCTGGGCGATGGCCAGCCGTTGTTGCATGCCGCCGGAGAGCTGCGCCGGGTACTTGTTCAGCGAGTGGCCGAGGCCGACTTTGTGCAATAACACCGAGGCTTGTTCGCGGGCGTCTTTTTTAGCGCTGCCGAACAAGCGCCCGAGCAGCGGCGAACGCGGCAGTTCGAGGCCGAGGGCGACGTTGTCCAGCACGGTCAGGTGCGGGAACACCGAGTAACGCTGGAACACCACGCCACGGCTCGAATCAGGCTCACCGGCCAGCGTCTGGCCATCCAGCAGAATCTCGCCGCGACTGGCGCGCTCCTGACCGAGTAGCAGTCGAAGGAAGGTGGATTTGCCACAACCCGATGCGCCGACCAGGGTGCAGAACTCACCCTCGTTGACGTTCAGGTTCAAACCTTCGAGCACCACCTGATCGGCGTATTGCTGCCAGACGTTTTTTACCGTGATGAAGCTCATGCGCGGGCTCCTTCATACCAGGGGAACGCACGCTGAGTCAGGCGCTTCAGGCCCCAATCCATCAGCCAGGCGAGGAGGGTGATCCACACCACGTACGGCAGAATCACGTCCATCGCCAGGTAACGGCGCACCAGGAAAATCCGGTAGCCGAGGCCGTCGGTAGAGGCGATGGCTTCGGCAGCGATCAGGAACAACCACGCCGAACCCAGCATCAACCGCAGCGAGATCAGCAGCCGTGGTAACAATTGCGGTAGCACCACGCGCAACATCAGCGTCCAGGTTGACGCGCCGAGGGTCTGGGCCTTGATCAGCAACTCGACCGGAATTTCCCGGGCACGCTGTTCCAGATCACGAGCGAGGCACGGGGTGATGCCGATCACGATCAGCATCACTTTCGACAATTCCCCCAGCCCGAAGACGATGAACAGAATTGGCAGAATCGCCAGTGGCGGCACCATCGACAGTACGGTCAGCAACGGTGACAACGGCGCGCCAAACAGCGGCAACGTCCCGGCGGCGATGCCCAGGCACAGCCCGGCCAACGCGCTGATACCGAGGCCGATGGCCAGGCGTCGCAGACTGGACGCGGTGTCTTGCCACAACAGGTATTCACCGGTGCGCGTGTCGGCAGTGAAGGCCAGGCGTTTTACCGCGTCGGTCATCTGCACGGCACTAGGCAGCAGCTTGTCGTTGGGGTTATCCATCAGCCGCTCGGCCGAGCCCATGAAGTAGGCGAACAGCACCAGGGCGAACGGCAGGATCACCAACAGCAGGCGACTCGGGCGATCCGGGTGGCGATTGATCAGGCGCATGGCCAGTCCTCCGGTTTACAGCTTGGCGTCAGCGGCCATCTGCACGTAGGTCGGGTCGAAGCGCAGCTTGAGGTTGGTCTTGTCGCCGCTGGTCACGCCATTGGCGAAGGCCATGCCGACCGCGCTGGTGTCCTTGGCGCCTTCACCGAGCAAGCCGTGCTGGAACGAAAACTCGGCGACTTTGCGCATGGTTTCCGGCAGCTGCTTGCTGGTGGAGAAGTCCAGGGCTTCCTTGGGCGTAGCGAACAATTTGGTGGTGTCGAGTTGCGCCTGGAAACCGGCCAGGTCGGTGCCCGAAGCTTTGGCCATGTGTTCCAGCGCAGTTTTGCTGGCGGCGTTTTTCGCGTTCATCAACGCGACCACTTCGAACCAGGCGCCGGTCAGCGCTTTGCCCAGGGCCGGGTTGTCTTTGAGGGTGGCGCTGTTGACCACCATCATGTCCATGATTTCGCCGGGGATCTGGCTGGAGTTGAAGACTTCGGTCACCCCGGGCTTGGCCTTGATGTCCGAAAGCATCGGGTTCCAGGTGGTGACGGCGTTGACCTGATCGGTGTTAAAGGCGGCCGAGATATCGGCGTCAGAGGTGTTCACCACTTTGAGGTCTTTCTCGGTGAGATCGACTGAATCCAGCGCCCGCGCCAGCAGGTAGTGCGAGACCGACAGCTCGACCAGATTGACGTCCATGCCCTTGAGGTCGGTGACTTTCTTGCCGTCGCCCTTGAGCACGACACCGTCGTTGCCGTTGGAGAAGTCGCTGACGATCAGCGCGGTGCTGTCGACGCCGCCTGCCGCCGGGATGGTCAGCGCGTCCATGTTGGTCATGGTGCAACCGTCGAACTGGCCGGCCGTGTACTGGTTGATGGATTCGACGTAATCGTTGAGCTGCACGACATCGATCTTGATGCCGTACTTCTTCGCCCATTTGTCGACGATGCCTTGGCTGCCGGCGTATTCCCACGGCATCCAGCCGGCGTAAATGGTCCAGCAGACGCTGAAGTGGTCTTTCTGGGCGGCCTGGGACGAGACGCTCACGAGGGCCGCGAAAGCAGCGGCGAGGAGGGCGGGTAAACGAAGCTTGAGCATGGGTGGTTCTCCAGTTGATCAAGGGCGGGCAGGAGTCAACGCGGCACCGCGAACGGTGGCTTGTCTCCCGGGCTTTTGTCCCGCCGTGTAACCTCAACTGGAGGTCGCCAACTCTCGGACCAGCCACTCGCCTTAGCGAGCCGGAACCCTAGTCAGCCATTGCAAATTGTGGTGCCGCGAACCTGTGATGACTCCTGCACGGGTTTGCTAAAGCGAGAGCCGTGCCAAGTTGGCTTGAGGGCTCTAGCGTGGGGAGTTACGCGAGTAGTCCGTTGGGGCAGGGAGGTCGGGCTGCCTTGTGATGGTGCGCGGGTGCACCGCAATGGATCGGACTGGCCGCTGATCCGAAGGTCCGCGCTGCTCGGCACTCGGCGCAATGTTGCCAGTCAAAAGGGGTGTCAGCCGGCCTGTTCCGGTTGTGGTCTTTCAGGAGGCCGCCATGTTTCGTCGACTGTTGTTCGGTGTCGTTCTCGGTCTGGGCTTGTCCGGCTGCTATTACTACGCCGGAGGCTACGATGTTTATTCCGCGCCCTATTACTACCCCGGCTATTCCCCTTATTCCTACTATTACGGTCCCCGCTATTACTACGGCCCACGCTTTTACGGCGGCTATCGCTACTTCTATTGGGGCGGGCACGGATCACGTCATCACGGGGGTGGATATCGTCATGGCCACCATTAATCGGCGGGTGAATAGATGAAAAACCTTTCATCGGCGACTTGTTTCAATCTGTTTCAAGAACGCACCAGATTTCGAAATCGATGTCTGATCTTTCGACAGTCACCGAATAATTGACTGTCGCCTGCCAGCGTCGCTGGTGTGGCTCACTCGCGGTCCAGGAGGCCGCCATGCTCTGTCGAAAACAGCTCCGCCGAATTCTTCTGATTGCAGTAGTGGGATTGTCTCTTGGTGCGTGCGTACCCTATTCCGATGGAGGAGGCAGCTACTACAGTTCCGAGGTCTATACCTCGCCAGCGCCCGCCTATTATTCCGGTGGCGGCCCTTATTATTCAGGTGGCGGCGGTTACTACACGCCGCCACGCCGGTACTACGCGCCACCGGCACGGTATTACCAACCAACACCGCGCTATTACCATCAGCCGCGGGTTTATCAACCGGCACCGCGTTATTACCAGTCGCAACGGGGCGACTACCGGGCCCATGGTTGGGACGGGCGGAACCGCGGCGGTTGGAGCAACGACAACCGTGGCCATGGCGGGCGCAACAATCACGGTGGGAGAGGCGACCATAATGGTCGCGGCGATCACGATGGCCGAGGTGGTCGCCGGTAATATGAGCTAAACGCAATACCTGTGTGGGAGCGGGCTTGCTCGCGAAGGCGGTGTGTCAGACGGCAATAATGCTGATTGACACTCCCTCTTCGCGAGCAAGCCCGCTCCCACATTCGTTTAGTATTCCGACAAATCAGCCAGCGGATGCCGGCCTTCCCAGACCTTGTGGAAGTGCGCTTCCACCACCGCATCCGGCACTGTGTTGACGTCCTGCCAGTGCCAATGAGGTTTCTGATCCTTGTCGATCAACCGCGCCCGCACCCCCTCGCTGAACTCAGGATGACGGCAGCAGTTGAGGCTTATCGTGTATTCCATTTGAAAGACCTCTGCCAGCGACATGTGCCGGGCGCGGGCGATCTGTTCCCACACCAGATGCGCAGTCAGGGGCGAGCCCTCGGTCATGGTCTTCGCCGCGCGGCTGAACAGCAGATCCGTATGGTCACGCAGATGGCTGATGGCTTTCCAGGCGCAGCGCACATCGGCAACGTCCAGCAGTTCATCGATTTGCTGGCGTCGCGGCAGCCACTGCGCTTCGGGCATTTGCGCGACGGCTTCCTGCTGCAAGGCCTTGAGCAGACTGTTGAGCTGCATCGGCGTCTGTTCCTGCCAGTTCAATTGCAGCAAGCCTTCGATCAGCTCTTCTTGCTGTTCATCGAGCAGAAAACGGTCGGCCAGGTCCAGGTCGATCGCATCGCGACCGTTCATGTGTGCGCCGGTCAGTCCAAGAAACAACCCAAGCTTGCCGGGCAGCCGTGAGAGAAACCAACTGGCGCCGACATCGGGATAAAGACCGATACTGATCTCCGGCATCGCCAGACGGCTGCTCGGCGTGACAATTCGGATGCTCGCGCCTTGCAGCAGCCCCATGCCACCACCGAGCACATAACCATGGCCCCAGCAGATCAGCGGTTTGGGGAAGGTGTGCAGATTGAAGTCCAGGCGATATTCCGCCGCAAAGAAGTGCGCGGCCAAGGGTGGCACTTCCCCCGGGTGAGCGCGACAGGCTTCCACCAGGCTGCGCACTTCGCCGCCAGCGCAAAAGGCCTTGGCGCCATTGCCGCGCAACAAAACACAGACGATTTGCGGATCCTTGGCCCAGGCGTCCATCTGATCGCGCAGGGCGTTGATCATGGGCAGGGAAAGCGCGTTGAGCGACTTTTCGGCATCCAGGCTGGCGATGCCGATGCGCGCGCCGTCGATGCCGGTGAGTTCTTCGAAGTGCAGATTCATCGTGACCTCGATAGGGAATTTGAGCGTTCAGTATGATCGCTGTACAGGAAAGTGCCGGATCTGCGTCAGATCAATTGACAAGCGCGATGGGCTTTCCTAGGGTTCGCCCCATTGTTTTTGCCGGATGTAACCATGACTGCTGACGACCGTATCAAACTCGAACCGGGCTGGAAGGAGGCGCTACGTGCCGAATTCGACCAGCCCTACATGGCAGAGTTGCGTAATTTCCTGCAACAGGAGCGCGCGGCGGGCAAGGAGATCTATCCTCCTGGACCGATGATTTTCAACGCACTTAACTCCACGCCGCTGGACAAGGTCAAGGTCGTCATACTCGGCCAGGACCCGTATCACGGCCCGGGACAGGCTCATGGGTTGTGCTTCTCAGTGCAACCGGGTGTACCGGCGCCGCCGTCGCTAGTGAACATCTATAAAGAGTTGAAGCGCGACCTGAACATCGACATCCCCAGTCATGGCTACCTGCAGAGCTGGGCTGAGCAGGGCGTATTGATGCTCAATACCACGATGACGGTGGAGCGGGCCAATGCCAATGCGCACAAGGACAAGGGCTGGCAGTTTTTCACGGATCGGATCATTGAAGTGGTCAGCCAGCAGCAACCGCATCTTGTGTTCATGCTGTGGGGCGCCCATGCCCAGAGCAAGCAGAAACTGATCGATGCCACCAAACACCTGGTGCTGACCTCGGTGCATCCGTCACCGTTGTCCGCCTATCGCGGATTTCTGGGTTGCGGGCATTTCAGCCGGACCAACAAGTTTCTTGAGCAGAATGGCGAGACGCCGATCGAGTGGCGGTTGCCGCCAGTCTAAAAAAGCTTCGCGGTCTAATGTTGCGAGTCAGGGTTGTTCCGGCTCGCGATTCCAATACCTGAACAACGGCTCCGCCAGAAACAACACAAACAACAACCGCATCACCTGCATCGCCGTCACCAGCGGCACCGATAACTGCAGGGTCTCCGCCGTCAGGCTCATCTCCGCAATGCCGCCGGGCATCATGCCCAACGTCAGCGAACGCAAATCCAGATGCGTCAGCGCACTCAATCCCAGTGCCGCCGCCGTGGCGATCAACATGGTCAGCACCGTGCCGATCAAGGTCCGCCCCATAAAGGAAGGCGCCCGACGGAAAAACTGCCGATTGAAGTGACAGCCCAAGCCGCTGCCGATCAGCCATTGGCCGATCTGGCTGCCGCCATTGGGCAAGCCGATGTGCAAATCCCAACCAATGCTTACCGCCGCACTCACCAGCAACGGCCCGAACAGCCACGGATTGGGTTGACGAAGACGTTCCCAGAGCCAGGCTGCCAGCGCACCTGCCGGGAATAGAAGGGCCAGCCACCACCAATTCACGGTACTTGGGTGCAAGACTGGTGCGCCGTAACCCAACAAGTATTTGAAGGCTGCTGGCACGCACAGCACCACCACCAGCACCCGCAAACTTTGCCCCGCCGCCACGCGACTGAGCACCGCGCCATTACGTGCGCCGAGGTTGACCATCTCCCCGGAGCCGCCGGGCATACTGGAAAAGAACGCGGTGGCGCGATCCTCCCCGGTGCGCCGCATCAACCAGACCCCGACCACGGCGGACAGGCTGGTGATCAACGCACCGAAGAAGATCAAGCCGAAGTGACTCAACACCTGCTCCATCACCACCGGGGTGAAGTGCAGGCCGATACCGATGCCGACCACCCACTGGCCGCACTTGCGGCCGCCAGGGATTTCCGCCAATTGCCAGGGTGTCAGGCAGCGCACCAGGATGATCGCCAGCAACGAGCCGACCATCCACGGCAGCGGCCAGCCGACCAGACTGGCGAGGTAACCGCCCAGCGCGCCGACCAGCGGCGTACCCCACCAGGCGTTGAAGGGTGTTCGATCAGACATCAGCGATAACGCGCCGCGCAACCGAACGTTTGCGCCAAATCCGCAGCAGCGGCATCAGCAACATGATGGCTGTCAGCACCCAGCAACCGAAGGTGATCGGGCTCGACCAGAGGATTTCCAGCGCACCGTTGGAGATCGACAGCGCACGACGCAGGTTCTGTTCCATCAATCCACCGAGGATGAAGCCCAGCAGCACGGGTGACAACGGGAAGTCCAGCTTGCGCAGGATGTAACCGAAGATGCCAATGCCGATCATCAGGAACAGGTCGAAGGTGGTGGCGTGCACCGCGTAGACGCCGATCCCGGTAATGATCGCGATCACCGGCACCAGCGCCCAGTTCGGCACGGCGAGGATGCGGGTGAAGATGCGGATCATCGGGATGTTGAGGATCACCAGCATGACGTTGGCGACGAACAGCGAGGCGATCAGGCCCCAGACGATGTCCGGTTGTTGCTGGAACAACAGCGGGCCGGGGGTGATGTTGTACAGCGACAGCGCGCCGATCATCACCGCTGTGGTCCCCGAACCTGGAACGCCGAGGGTCAGCATGGGCACCAGCGCGCCGCAGGCTGCACCGCCGATGGCGGTTTCCGGTGCAGCGAGGCCGCGCATGTCACCTTGGCCGAACGTGCCTTTGTCGCCGGCGATGCGTTTTTCGGTCATGTAGGCCACGGCGCTGGCGAGGGTGGCGCCGGCGCCCGGCAACACGCCCATGATGAAGCCCAACAAGCCGCAACGGATGTTCACCACGAACACCGCCGACGCTTCCTTGAAGTTGAACATCATCCGGCCGGTGGCTTTCACCGCTTCCTGGCCACGATGGGTTTTTTCCAGCAGCAAGAGAATTTCACTGATCGAGAACAGGCCCAACACCAGAACGACGAACTGAATGCCGTCAGTCAAATGGATGTTGTCTCCGGTAAAACGGTACACGCCGCTGTTGGCGTCGATGCCAACGGTCGACAGAAAAAGACCGATCAGCGCGGCAATGAACGTCTTCAACGGACGATCGCCGGCCATGCCGCCAAGGCAGACAATCGCGAACACCATCAACACGAAATATTCTGCCGGACCGAAGGCAATCGCCCATTTCGCCAGCAATGGCGCGAACAGCACCATGCCGCAGGTGGCGATGAACGCACCGATGAACGAACTCCACGCCGACAACGACAGCGCCACACCGGCCAGGCCTTTGCGGGCCATCGGGTAGCCGTCGAGAGTCGTCATGACAGTGGAGGCTTCGCCCGGGATGTTCAGCAGGATCGAGCTGATCCGCCCGCCGTATTCGCAACCCAGATATACCGCCGCCAACAGGATCAGGGCCGACTCCGGCGGCAGGCCCAGGGCGAACGCGATCGGGATCAACAACGCCACGCCATTGATCGGGCCCAGGCCGGGCAGCAGGCCGACAACGGTACCGATCAGGGTGCCGCAGAGCGCGGTCACCAGGTTATACGGGCTCAGTGCGACGCCGAAGCCCTGACCCAAATAGCCAAGAGTATCCATATCAGTTCTCCAGAACGCCGAGTATGCCCAAGGGCAGTGGCACGTCCATCAACTTGTCGAACAGCAGGTAAAGACCGATGGCCATCAGGCTGATGATCACCGCGCTCGGTAGCCAGCGACCGCCATACAGGCGAGCCATGGGGACGCCGATCAGAATGCTGGCGACGATGAAACCAAGGGGTTCGAAGGTGCCGGCGAACACCAGCAACAACACTACACAGATGCCGATCTTGATCAGCGTTTCACGGTCCAGTTTCGGGTCGTCGTCGCTGTGGATGATCGGCGTCGGCCGAAACACCATGTACAGCAAGCCGAGCCCCATCAAACCGAGCATCAGTAGCGGAAACGCGCGAGGGCCCACCGGTTCGTAGGAAAAAGCCGCCTGATACGGCCAGGCCATCAGTGCCAGGCCGACACAGGCCAGCAACAGCACCGAAGCAAAAATGCGTTGTAAGAGCATGGGGAACTCCTGGGCCGCAGCCCCCAACAGTCAGGGGCCGCAGCCGCTAGAAAGAGGCGATCACTGGATCAGGCCGAACTCTTTGGCCAGCACTTTGTAGTCGGCAACCTGCTTTTTCACGTAGGTGTCCAGCTCCGGGCCGGTCATGGCGAACGGGAAGAGCTCGCGTTGATCGCGCAGCTTGGCGAAGTCTTCGGACGCCAGCAGTTTGTCGAAGGCCTCTTTCCACCAGGCGTAGTCTTCGTCGCTGACCTTTGGCCCGAGGTAGAAACCACGAACCACCGGCCAGACGATGTCGTAGCCTTGCTCTTTGGCGGTCGGGATGTCTTTCATTTCCGGCTCGTCCAGGCGCTTCTCGGAGAACACGGCCAGTAGGCGCATGTCACCACTCTGGATGTGCGGCATGGAGTCGGAGATGTCGGTGCTGCCGACCTGGATGTGGCCGCCGAGCAGGGCGGTGGCGATTTCACCGCCGCCTTCAAGGGCGACGTAACGCAGGTCGCGCGGGTTGATACCGGCGGCCTTGGCGATCAGCGCGGTTTGCATCCAGTCCTGGCTGCCGACGGTGCCGCCGGAGCCGATCACCACTTTGCTTGGATCTTTCTTCAGTGCTTGCACGAGATCGTCGAGGGACTTGTAGGGCGAATCGCTTTTCACTGCGATGGCGCCATAGCTGGTGCCGACGGCGGCCAGCCAGCGAACGTTGGTTTCATCGAAACGACCGAACTTGCCTTGGGCCAGGTTCAGCAGCGAACCGCTGGACCACGCCACCAGCGTACCGGCATCCGCCGGACGTTGAGCGACCACCGCGTTGTACGCCACCGCGCCGACACCGCCGGGCATGTAGGTCACGCGCATCGGTTTGGTCAGCAGTTTTTCGTTCACCAGCGCGCTTTGCGCCAGTTTGCAGGTCAGGTCGAAACCGCCACCCGGTGAGGCCGGGGCGATGCATTCAGGGCGTTTTGGCTCGGCCATCAGTTGGCCGGCGAACAGCATGCAGCTGGCGGCGAGGGCGAAACGGCGCAGTGATCGATTCATTGTTGTCTCCACGGGAGTTTTTGTTTTTGGGGATGTTTCAGGTGCGGCGGTTTCGCGCCATGCAGCCGGTATCGGCGCTGACAAGCGTGAACGATGGGGATTGAAAAAACGGGCGGGGCGGGTATACCTGAAGCTGTCTGGCCAGCATGGTGCAGTACCTCGTTATTGTTCTTATTGGCGAAAACGCATCAAGGCGTTTTTCGGGAGCTACATTTCAAAGCACGATCGGCTGGTCCGCAGTCGAAACCATCCGTGGGCCGACTCTAACGGGCCAACCTTTCACTAACCTTTCAATTGGCTTTCACAGTTTTCAGGCTTCACAGCAGCGGATGCGGCTGTAAACTCCGCGCCAAAGAATGGCGTCGACCATCCCTGAATGAGGTAAAGATCCATGCGTGTTCTGCTCGTCGAAGACCATCTGCAGCTCGCCGAAAGCGTCGCCCAGGCGCTCAAGAGCACCGGGCTGACCGTGGATGTGCTGCACGACGGCGTGGCGGCCGACCTGGCCTTGAGCAGCGAGGAGTACGCGGTGGCGATCCTTGATGTCGGCCTGCCGCGCATGGATGGATTCGAAGTGCTGGCGCGCCTGCGAGCCCGGGGCAAGAACCTGCCGGTGCTGATGCTGACCGCCCGCAGCGACGTCAAGGACCGGGTTCACGGGCTCAACCTCGGCGCCGACGATTACTTGGCCAAGCCGTTCGAACTGACCGAACTCGAAGCCCGGGTCAAAGCCTTGTTGCGGCGCAGTGTGCTGGGCGGTGAGCGTCAGCAGCGCTGTGGCGTGCTGGCCTATGACCTGGACACTCGGCGCTTCACCCTCGGTGAAGAATTGCTGACCCTGACCTCCCGCGAACAGGCGGTCCTCGAAGCGTTGATCGCCCGGCCGGGTCGGGTGATGAGCAAAGAGCAGCTGGCTTCTCAGGTGTTTGGCCTGGATGAAGAAGCCAGCCCGGATGCCATCGAAATCTACGTCCACCGCCTGCGCAAGAAACTCGACGGCCAACCGGTCGCCATCGTGACCTTCCGCGGTCTCGGCTATTTGCTGGAAAGCCGCGATGCATAAGCCCAGCAGCCTGCGCTGGCGGTTGCTGTGGAACCTCGCGCTGTTGTTGGTGGTGTTAATGCTGGCCAGTGGTTTGAGCGCGTACTGGAATGGTCGCGAAGCTGCTGACACGGCGTATGACCGGACTCTGCTGGCGTCGGCGAGGACCATCGCCGCCGGCGTATCCCAGCGCGATGGCAGTCTCAGTGCCGATGTGCCTTACGTGGCCCTCGATACGTTTGCATACGACAGCGCCGGGCGGATTTTCTACCTGGTCAACGACATCAATCAGAAGCTGATTTCCGGTTACGAAAACCTGCCGCCACCGCCCCCGGGAACGCCGCGTACCGATGACTATCCGGCACTGGCGAGCTTCTATAACGCTCAATACCGTGGGCAGAACGTACGCGTGGTGAGCCTGCTCAAACCCGTGAGCGAACCGAACATGAACGGCATGGCGGAAATCCGCGTGGCGGAGACCGACGAAGCGCGGGTCGCGATGGCCCGCAGTCTGGCAGCGGACACGTTGCTGCGTTTGGGCATGCTGGCGGTCGGTGCGTTGTTGATGGTGTGGTTTGCGGTCAGCGCGGCGTTGCGTCCGCTGGAGCGCTTGCGCACGGCGGTGGAGGAGCGTCAGTCGGATGATTTGCGGCCATTGCCACTGGTGGAAGTGCAGCATGAATTGTGGCCGCTGGTGCGCGCACTCAATCACTTTACCGAGCGTCTGCGTGGGCAGTTCGAGCGACAGGCGCAGTTCATCGCCGATGCTGCCCATGAACTGCGTACGCCGTTGGCGGCGCTCAAGGCGCGACTGGAACTGGGCTTGCGTTCAAACGAGCCGCAAACCTGGCGCAGCACCCTGGAAACCGCTGCCCAAGGCACCGACCGTCTGACTCACCTGGCCAATCAATTGCTTTCGCTGGCGCGAGTAGAAAACGGGGCTCGGGCGATTGCCGAGGGCGGCGCGCAGTTGTTGGACCTGAGTCAGTTGGCGCGCGAACTGGGCATGGCCATGGCGCCGTTGGCCCATGCGCGCGGCGTAGCCTTGGCGCTGGAAGCGGACGAGCCGGTGTGGCTGCGCGGCGAGCCGACGCTGTTGAACGAATTGCTGAGCAATCTGGTGGACAACGCCCTCGCTCACACGCCGCCGGGCGGCAATGTGATTTTGCGAGTCACGGCGCCGGCGGTGCTGGAGGTCGAGGACGACGGACCGGGGATTCCCATCGATGAGCGGGATCGGGTGTTCGAGCGCTTTTACCGGCGTAATCAGCAGGTCGCTGGCTCGGGGTTGGGGTTGGCGATTGTCGGTGAGATCTGTCGCGCGCACCTGGCGCAGATCAGCCTGCACGATGGTGAGTCGGCGGGGTTGAAGGTGCGGGTGAGTTTTATTGCGGGGGAGTGAATATTTTACCTGCGGCGAGGGGGCTTGCTGTGGCGAGGGAGCAAGCTCCCTCGCCACAGTCGCTTGTGTTCATGATCAATAAAACATCGATCGTGATTCTTCCAGATCGCGGCACATCGCCTCGCTCTCCGGATCGATCCCCAATTTCTTGAAGGCCGGTACGTTAAACACATCAAAGCGGGCGAGCGGATGGTCGGTGTCCTTGTGGCAATACAGGCTGGCCACCTGAACCAGATCGACATAATCGACCCGCTCCGACTGGCGTTCGAAATCCAGGTACAGCCCCGGCAACTGCACCAGCATTTCCGGGAATTCCCAGACCCTGAGCAGCTTGTCACCAATCAAGGGATGAATGCGGTCGATGACATGGTTGAGGCTGACCGGGTCGGACAGCAGTTCGTAGTGGTCTTCGGCATAGGTCAGAATCGGCAGCACGCCAATCTGATGAACCAGTCCGCCGAGGGCGGCCTGATCAGGCTTGAGTTGCGTGTAACTGCGGCACAGCGCATAGCTGACGCCAGCGATTTCCAGGCTTTTACGCCAGACCTCGCGCATTTTCTGTGCCACCACCTCAGAGCGGGCATGGAAAATCTGTTCCATCACCAGACCGATCGCCAGGTTACTGCTGTAGTTGACGCCCAGCCGCGTGATCGCCGTGTGCAGGTCAGTCACTTCCTGAGTCGCGCGCAGCAACGGGCTATTGACCACTTTGATCAAGCGCGCCGACAGCGCCGTATCACGGCCGATCACTTTGCTCAGGGTGCTGACACTGACTTCCGGATCTTCAGCGGCCTTGCGAATCTGCAGGGCCACTTCCGGTAACGTTGGCAGAACCAGGTCATCGTTATCGATGGCCTCAACCAAATCCTGTTGGACCTTATCCGCCAGCTCGCTCATTTCTTTTCTCTAGGGTGTTGCAACAAGTGCTGCGGTTAACGCTGGATTTCGCGATCGCGATCCAGTTGATAAGGCAGGTCTAGCAGGTGCAGGGCCGGCCCTTCGAGAGCGCCCAGATGAATGTCGCCACCTTCTGCTGCTTCGGCTTGCAGTACGGCCAGGAGTTCAATGTTTTGCCCGGCGTTGGCGGCCAGCACCACTTCGCCGATCGAACTGCCGTGGGACGGGGAGAACAGTGGCGTGCCGGGCTCGGGCAAATCGCTGGCATCCAGGCTCAGGCGATACAAGCGGCGCTTGAGTTTGCCCAGGTACTGCATGCGCGCGACGATTTCCTGGCCGGTGTAGCAACCCTTTTTGAAACTTACGCCGCCGACGGCTTGCAGGTTGAGCATCTGCGGGATGAACAACTCGCGGGTGCTCGGCATGACCTGGCCGATCCCAGCGCGGATCTGGCCCAGCAGCCATTGATTCAGAGTGCCTTCGGCCAGCATAACGGACAGCTTGCCCTTGGTGGCATCTGCCTGATCGGCAGCGACCCACAGTTCGGCGCGATCCGGCGAGACGCGAATGGCAATCAGACCTTCATGGCGCGCGACGCTGTCGGTGTCTGCCGGCAACTCAAGTCCCAGGCTACTCAGTGCGACATCGCCATGATCGAGGCCGAAGCGGACCCAGGCGGCGCTTTCATCGGTCAGTTTGGACTTGGAGAACACGGCATACTTTTTCAGGTCCGCCAACTGCGGTTCGAGCAGTTCGGTGGCCATCGCCAGCAGAACGCCGTCGCCTTCCAGCGCGATGCGGAAACTCGACTGCATCCGGCCTTTCTGCGTGCAGCGGGCGCCGAGGCTGGCCTGGGTGTCGCTCAGGTAATTGAGGTTGCAGGTCAATTGGCCTTGCAGGAATTTGCTGGCGTCCGCGCCGCGGACTGCAAGAACGCCTTCATGGGACAGGGTGCAGAAAAAAGCAGAATCGGCCATGGGTCATCGCAGGGTAAAGAGTCTGGGGGACATCATAAGGGGGCGCTCTCGAAATGGGTAGTTCACAAAGGATCGATGGCGCCCGACCAAAGCCGAGTGTTCGACCGGGCTCGGGGCTGTATACTTGCCGCCTATTTGAGGAGCGCTCCATGGTCGAAGATGTTGAACTGAATCGCCTCTACTGGCACAGCCGCCGCGGCATGCTCGAGCTTGACGTATTGCTGGTGCCGTTCGTGAAAGAGGTCTACCCGCACCTCAACGACGTCGACCGCGATTGCTACCGCAAGTTGCTCGAATGCGAAGATCAGGACATGTTCGGCTGGTTCATGGAACGCGCCGAATCGGAAGATCCGGAGCTTCAGCGCATGGTCCGCATGATCCTGGATCGTGTCCAGCCCAAGTAATGCGTTCGAATGCCGCTGGCATGCCTCGCGGCAGTTGCTGGCGGCGTATCTTGTGGCCCAGCTGTTCGCGCTGGGTTCGTTGTTTCTTCTCTCGATTCCAGTCTGGGCGCTTTTGCTCGGCATTACGCTGTGCGTGGTTCACGGCGTTTGGCTGCTGCCGCGACAGATTTTGCTGACGCATCCACGGGCATACCGCGGCTTGCGTCGCGATGCCGATGGCTGGCAGTTGTGGAATCAGGCCTCAGGTTGGCAACCCGTGCAGCTGCGGCCGGACAGCCTGGCGTTGCCGTTGGTCGTGGTGCTGCGTTTTCGACTGCCAGGAGAGCGACGGGTCAGATCGATCTGCGTTCCCCGGGATTCGCAGGCGGCGGATGTGCACCGACGCCTGCGCGTGAGGCTCACATTCAGTCGGCGTAGGTGGGCGGCACCAGAATAGTGTCCAGCGCGACCGGCAGCATGTCCGGATAGTCGAGGGTGTAATGCAGGCCACGACTTTCCTTGCGCTCCATGGCGGACTGGATCATCAGCTCCGCCACCTGGGCCAGGTTGCGCAGCTCGATCAAGTCCCGACTGACTTTATAGTTGCTGTAGAACTCGTCGATTTCGTCCAGCAACAGCCGCACGCGGTGCTGCGCGCGTTGCAAGCGCTTGTTGGTGCGCACGATGCCAACGTAGTCCCACATGAACCGCCGCAGTTCATCCCAGTTGTGCGCAATGATCACGTCTTCATCGGAATCGGTGACCTGGCTGGCATCCCAGACGGGCAGGGCGATCGGAATCGAAACCTGCGGCAACTGTTCAAGAATGTCCGCCGCCGCCGAACGGGCGTAGACGAAACACTCCAGCAGCGAGTTGCTGGCCATGCGGTTGGCGCCGTGCAGGCCGGTGAAACTGGTTTCGCCAATGGCATACAGCCCCGGCACGTCGGTGCGACCATTCTGATCGACCATCACCCCGCCGCAGGTGTAGTGCGCCGCCGGAACCACGGGAATCGGTTGCTTGGTGATGTCGATGGAAAACTCGAGGCAGCGTTCATACACCGTCGGGAAGTGGGTCTTGATGAACGCTTCGGGCTTGTGGCTGATGTCCAGATAGACACAGTCGACACCCAGGCGCTTCATCTCATGGTCGATGGCACGGGCGACGATGTCCCGGGGCGCGAGTTCGGCACGCGGGTCGAAGCGCTGCATGAAGCGTTCGCCGTTGGGCAGCTTCAGGTGCGCACCTTCGCCACGCAAGGCTTCGGTGATCAGGAAACTCTTGGCTTGCGGGTGATAAAGACAGGTCGGGTGGAACTGGTTGAATTCCAGATTCGCCACCCGGCAGCCCGAACGCCACGCCATGGCGATGCCGTCACCGCAGGCTCCATCGGGGTTGCTGGTATAGAGGTAGACCTTGGCCGCGCCACCGGAGGCGAGGATCACGAATCGTGCACCGTAGGTGTCGACTTCGCCAGTGCCGCGATTCAGCACGTAAGCGCCGAGGCAGCGATCGCCTTCGAGGCCCAGGCGTTTTTCGGTGATCAGATCGATGGCGACCCGCTGCTCAAGCAGCTCGATATTGGGTCTCAGTCTGGCCTGGGCGAGCAAAGTTCTGAAGATCGCTGCGCCCGTGGCATCGGCGGCATGAATGATGCGTCGATGGCTGTGACCGCCTTCGCGGGTCAGATGAAACTCGAATCCACCGTCTTCGGTGCCGGATTGTTCATCGCGGGTAAACGGTACGCCTTGGTCGATCAGCCACTGGATGGCTTCTTTACTGTGCTCGACGGTAAAGCGCACGGCGTCTTCGTGGCAGAGTCCACCGCCGGCATTGAGGGTGTCATCGACGTGGGATTCGACAGTATCGGTATCATCCAGAACGGCAGCGACGCCGCCCTGGGCCCAAAACGTCGAGCCGTTGGCGAGGTCGCCTTTGCTCAGTACGGCGATGCGCAAATGACTGGGCAAGGTCAGCGCAAGGCTCAAACCGGCAGCGCCGCTGCCAATGACCAGAACATCGTGTTGAAACTGTTGGCTCATTTCAGGATTCCGCTCAAAGCGACCCGGGTCGGGGTTGGCGCAAGACTCCTGGAACGGCGAGTCAAGGCAGCCACACAGCCCACTAGTATATAGAGGGGGGGAGCGGCACAATACCCGAGCGCATATGGCATTGTGAAACTACTGTGACGGAAAATACCCGACGCTTCGTCGGATGTTTTTTCGGCCGGTTCGGTGACTAGGCGACTGTATCAACGATTTAACAGTCTTTTTCTATTCACGGTTGCACAATGTCCCTTTCGTCCGGCTATAAATATTTGGAACTTTTGCCAAAGGCCCAAGATCAATAGACGGTGCCTGAAAAGAAGGACAGTGTCGGTTTCAGGACGGGGCTCGTGGTTTGGCCCTGGCCAGTGAATCCGACAACAAGATTATTCGCGCAGCCGGGTCATGCCGAGCTGCGCTTTTCGTGCGTGCCAAATCAGAGCCCGCAGGAAACTTGCTTGGAGGGGGAGAACTTTTGCGAAAAGCCCGAGTCTATGTTTGCAAGTCTGGTCGTTTAGTTATGCAAGCCTCCTCCGAGCTTATCGAGGAGTGTTCATGCTAACCCAGGAAGAGGATCAGCAGCTCGTCGAGCGCGTTCAGCGCGGCGACAAGCGAGCTTTCGATCTGCTAGTGCTGAAATACCAGCACAAAATTCTCGGGTTGATCGTGCGTTTCGTGCACGACACCCATGAAGCCCAGGATGTGGCACAGGAAGCCTTTATCAAGGCCTACCGCGCACTTGGAAACTTTCGCGGAGACAGCGCGTTTTATACGTGGCTTTACCGCATCGCCATCAACACGGCGAAGAATTATCTGGTTTCACGCGGCCGTCGGCCGCCGGATAGCGATGTCAGTTCCGAAGATGCAGAGTTCTACGATGGCGATCATGGCCTCAAGGATCTCGAGTCGCCAGAGCGCGCATTGCTGCGGGATGAGATCGAAGGCACCGTCCATCGAACCATTCAGCAACTGCCAGAAGATTTGCGTACGGCGTTAACTTTACGTGAATTCGATGGTCTGAGTTACGAGGACATTGCGGCCGTCATGCAATGTCCGGTGGGTACCGTGCGCTCCCGGATTTTCCGCGCTCGGGAGGCCATCGATAAAGCCCTGCAGCCGTTGTTGCAGGAAAACTGAGACAGCGGCGATAGCCAAGAGAGGAACGCCATGAGTCGTGAAGCCCTGCAGGAATCGCTGTCCGCAGTGATGGATAACGAAGCGGACGAACTGGAATTGCGTCGGGTATTGAATGCCTTTGACGATGTTGAAACCCGTGAAACATGGGCTCGTTATCAGATCGCTCGGGCAGTTATGCACAAGGATCTGCTGCTTCCACGTCTGGACATCGCCGCGGCAGTTTCTGCTGCTTTGGCCGACGAAGCCGTACCGGCAAAAACTTCCCGTGGTCCATGGCGCAGCCTGGGTCGTCTGGCTGTCGCTGCTTCGGTGACCGTTGCCGTATTGGCAGGTGTGCGTCTGTACAACCAGGACGAGATCGCGGGTGTCGAACTTGCTCAGCAATCCACTCAACCGGGTCTGGCCGTTCCTCAGGTCAAGGGTCCAGCTGTGTTGGCAGGCTACAATGAGAGTTCGGAAGCCACTGGCCCTATGGCCAACGGCGTATTGCAAGGTCAACCAGGCTGGCACGATCAGCGTCTGCCAGGCTACTTGCGCCAACATGCTCAACAAGCTGCATTGAAAGGTACTGAGAGCGCTCTGCCTTACGCTCGTGCAGCAAGCCTGGAAAACCGTTAAGGAGGATCATGCGCGCCATACCTCTACTTTCGCTTCTGCTCGGTGGCTGGTTTGTTGTTCCAGCCCACGCCGATGAAGCCCAGGACTGGTTAACCCGTCTTGGTCAGGCCGAGCAACAGCAAAGCTTCCACGGCACTTTCGTTTACGAGCGTAACGGTAGTTTTTCTACCCATAACATCTGGCACCGTGTCCAGGATGGCAAGGTCCGCGAGCGTTTACTCCAGCTCGACGGCTCCGCACAGGAAGTCGTGCGCATTGATGGGCATACTCAATGCGTCAGCGGCACCCTGATAGCAGGGCTCGGGGATTCTCCCAACTCCGCTGCTCGTGCACTCGATCCACAAAAGTTAAAGAATTGGTATGAGCTTGCCGTCATTGGCAAGTCGCGTGTGGCTGGGCGTGCGGCAGTGATTGTTTCACTGAAGCCACGTGATCAGCATCGCTACGGTTTTGAACTTCACCTCGATAAAGAAACCGGCTTGCCGCTGAAGTCATTGCTGCTCAATGACAAAGGGCAGTTGCTGGAGCGTTTCCAGTTCACCCAGTTGAATACTGCCAGCGTGCCATCAGACACCGACTTGCAGGCAGGTGAAGATTGCAAGCCTGTCAACCTCGACGGTGACAAGGCTTCTGCGGTCAAGGCTGCCCAGGTTTGGCATTCGGATTGGCTTCCCCCCGGTTTCGAGTTGATCAGCAGTAGCTCCCGCAAGGATCCAGAGACCAAAACCCAGGTCAACAGTCTGATGTACGACGACGGTCTGGCGAGGTTCTCGGTATTCCTCGAGCCACTGAACGGTGCCACCCTCACTGACACCCGCACCCAGTTAGGCCCTACCGTTGCTGTTTCTCGACGCTTGACGACGCCTCAAGGCGAGATGATGGTGACTGTTGTCGGTGAAATTCCAATTGGTACTGCTGAACGGATTGCGCTGTCCATGCGCTCTGATGCCACTGCAACCAAATAGTGAGCTGATATCGAAATGTTTGGTGAACATTTCAATTTGCAAGAAAACCTGAATTTTTCTATAGGTCAGAGCCTCACGGCTCTGGCCTTGTTTTGTTGTTCCCGGAACAAAAATACCGGCGTATCTTTCCCGGTGTTCCTTGCTCCATATCGCTTAACCATGCTCGTCGTAACGGGAGCCGTATGTCGATACCACGCTTGAAGTCTTATCTTTCCATTTTTGCCACCGTGTTGGTGCTCGGTCAGGCGGTCACTGCTCAAGCAGTCGAATTGCCGGACTTCACCCAACTGGTCGAGCAAGCCTCACCCGCGGTGGTGAACATCAGTACCACGCAAAAGCTGCCGGACCGCAGAGTGTCCAGCCAGATGCCCGACCTTGAGGGCTTGCCACCAGCGTTGCGCGAGTTCTTCGAGCGGGGTATGCCGCAGCAGCCACGCTCGCCTCGCGGTGATCGCCAGCGTGAAGCACAGTCCTTGGGTTCGGGCTTTATCATTTCGCCAGACGGCTACATCCTGACCAACAACCACGTGATCGCCGATGCCGACGAAATTCTGGTTCGTCTCTCCGACCGCAGTGAATTGAAAGCCAAGCTGGTCGGTACCGATCCACGTTCCGACGTGGCGTTGCTGAAAATCGAAGGCAAGGATCTGCCAGTCCTGAAACTGGGCAAGTCCCAGGACCTGAAGGCCGGCCAGTGGGTCGTAGCGATCGGTTCGCCGTTCGGTTTCGACCATACCGTGACCCAAGGTATCGTCAGTGCCGTCGGTCGTAGCCTGCCGAACGAAAACTATGTGCCTTTCATCCAGACCGACGTGCCCATCAATCCGGGTAACTCAGGAGGACCGCTGTTCAACCTGGCCGGTGAAGTGGTCGGGATCAACTCGCAGATCTACACCCGTTCCGGTGGCTTCATGGGCGTATCGTTCGCGATCCCTATCGATGTGGCCATGGACGTTTCCAATCAGTTGAAAAGCGGCGGTAAAGTCAGCCGTGGCTGGTTGGGGGTCGTGATCCAGGAAGTGAACAAGGATCTGGCCGAGTCGTTCGGTCTTGAAAAGCCGGCCGGTGCGCTGGTGGCCCAGATCCAGGAAGACGGCCCGGCTGCCAAAGGTGATCTGCAAGTCGGCGACGTGATCCTGACCATGAACGGTCAACCGATCGTCATGTCTGCCGATCTGCCGCACCTGGTGGGCGCACTGAAAGAAGGCGAGAAGGCCAAACTTGAAGTGATTCGCGACGGCAAGCGCAAGAATGTCGAGCTGACGGTTGGCGCGATTCCTGACGAAGGTAAAGAGCTGGACTCGAAACTCAAGTCCGGTGTCGAAACCAATAGCAATCGTCTGGGCGTTGCCGTCGCTGATCTGACTGCCGAGCAGAAGAAAACCTACGATCTCAAAGGTGGTGTGGTGATCAAGGAAGTTCAGGACGGTCCTGCATCGCTCATCGGCTTGCAGCCAAATGATGTGATCACTCACCTGAACAACCAGGCAATCAACGACAGCAAGGAGTTCGCTGAAATCGCCAAGGCACTGCCGAAGAATCGTTCGGTGTCCATGCGGGTTCTGCGTCAAGGTCGTGCCAGCTTCATCACCTTCAAACTGGCTGAATAAACCGGTTGTCGGCTGAATAAGAAACCGCCTCGAAAGAGGCGGTTTTTTTGTGTCTGCGGTTTGTGTTCCGCAAGCAGGGTCAGCCCATCATGTCCTTGACCATGCGCTCCTGCTCCATCAGCTCACGCTGGCGGGCGTCGATACGCGATGACAGCGGGAAGTTGGTGCCAGCCTTGCGCTTGGCGAAGTCCAGTTGCTGAATGGCCTGACGATAGTCGCCAACTAGGGCGAAGTACTCCGCGCGAGCCTGATGCAGGCCGATAATGTTGCCCGACAGACCGCGCGTCTCTGCAACCTGGTACCACACGTCCGGATCGTCCGGGCGCGACTTGAGCAATCCTTCGAGCGCCTTCTCGGCATCGGCGGTGCGGTTCTGTTTGAGCAACAGATCGACACGCACCTGATTCAGCGGATAGTTGCCAGGGTACTGGGTCAGCATCCGGTCAACTCGCGTTTGAGCATCAGGCAGACGATTGTTGGTGATGTCCAGATCGACCTGCGCCAGGTTGTAGATGATCTCGTTCGGTGATTTGGCCAGCAGCAACTTGAGGTTCTCACGCGCTTCATTCAACTGGCCGCCCTTGATCTGGGCGATCGCCAGGCCATACCGAGCGACGTCGCTATTCGGGTTCTCGTCGAGTTGCGCGCGGAAACGCTTGGCACCCAGGCCCGGGGTTTCTTCATAGACCAACTGAACGCGTGCGCGAATCAGCTGATAGCGCATGGTGTCTTCGATGCCGCCCTGTTTCGCCTGTTCGGCGCGGTTGCGGGTGTCGGCGATCCGCGATTCGGTTACCGGGTGAGTCAGCAGGAATTCCGGCGGCTTGGCGTCGAAGCGGTATTGGCGCATCAGTCGCTCGAACATGGTCGGCATCGAACGCGGGTCGTAACCGGCCTTTTCCAGATTGAGGATGCCGATGCGGTCGGCTTCCTGTTCGTTCTGGCGCGAGAAGCGTCGTTGTTCCTGAATCGCCGCCGCCTGAGTGCCGGCAATCGCCGCGATCCCGGCGTCGCCGGCCCCGGCAGCCGCAATGACGATCCCGGCCAGCAGTGCAGCCATCATCGGCACTTGCATGCGCTGTTGCGCTTCAACACCACGGGCAAAGTGACGCTGCGACAAGTGAGCCAATTCGTGCGCCAGTACCGAAGCGTATTCGCCCTCGGTCTGCGCGTTGAGAAACAGACCGCCGTTGACCCCGACAATCCCACCCGGCGCCGCAAAGGCGTTGAGCTGCGGGCTGTTGATCAGGATGAACTCCAGGCGCCGGTCATTGACCTGGCTGGTTTCCACCAGCCGGTAAACGCTGGATTCGACGTAATCCTTGAGCTGCGGATCGTTGAGCTGCGAGACCTGACTGCGCAATAGCGCCAGCCATGCACGGCCCAACTGGTATTCCTGTTGCGGCGAGACAATGGCAGAACTGGCGTCGCCGAGTGACGGCAGGTCGTCGGCGAAGCCCGGTGAGGCGAGCAGGCAAGCGAGCGTCAGCAGGGTAGGGCGCAAAAAAGTCATGCACAAAGCCTTAGTCGACAAAGACCTTACTGTAGCCGGACACTTGGCTTGGGACCAGATATTCTAGGCAACTCCATCCCCTGACCCGGAGCGCTGTAATGACCGACGCTGTAACCCATGACGCCGAACTGGATGCCAGTGGCCTGAATTGCCCATTGCCGTTGCTCAAAGCCAAGCTGGAGCTCAATCGATTGGCCAGTGGCGCGGTGCTCAAGGTGATCGCCACCGATGCGGGCTCCCAGCGCGACTTTCGCACCTTTGCCCGATTAGCCGGTCATACGCTGCTTCGCGAAGAAGATGAGGCGGGTGTTTACCGCTACTGGTTGAAAAAAGCCTGAAACCTGCTGCGTTCATTTCTAAGGATTATTGATGTTCAAGGTGTTACGCGACTGGATTCAGCGCTACTTTTCCGATGAAGAAGCCGTGGTGCTGGCCGTGCTGCTGTTTCTGGCCTTTACCGCTGTGCTCACGTTGGGTGGCATGCTCGCACCGGTGCTCGCGGGGATGGTGCTGGCGTACCTGATGCAAGGCCTGGTCGTGACCCTCGAACGCCTGCGCATGCCGGGCGGGGTGGCAGTGGGGCTGGTCTTCGCCTTGTTCATGGGCGTTTTGCTGGTGTTTATCATTGTCGTAGTGCCGTTGCTCTGGCATCAGTTAATCACGCTGTTCAACGAACTGCCTGGCATGCTCGCCAAGTGGCAATCGCTGCTGTTGCTGCTGCCTGAGCGTTACCCGCATCTGGTCTCGGACGAGCAGGTGTTGCAGGCCATCGAAGTGGCACGCGGCGAGATCGGCAAGTTTGGTCAATGGGCGCTGACGTTCTCGCTGTCGAGCCTGCCGTTGCTGGTGAACATCATGATTTACCTCGTCCTGGTACCGATCCTGGTGTTCTTCTTCCTCAAGGACCGGGAAATGATCGGTCAGTGGGTGCGCGGTTATCTGCCGCGTGAGCGGGCGCTGATTACCCGTGTTGCCCACGAGATGAACCGGCAGATTGCCAACTACATTCGCGGCAAGGTCATCGAGATTTTCATCTGCGGTGGTGTGACGTACATCGGTTTCGTCGTCCTGGGGCTCAACTACGCAGCGCTGCTGGCATTGCTGGTGGGGGTGTCGGTGGTGGTCCCGTATGTCGGGGCGGTCGTGGTGACCGTGCCGGTCCTGCTGATTGCGCTGTTTCAGTGGGGCTGGAGCGATCAGTTCATTTACTTGATGGCGGTCTACGGGATTATCCAGACGCTGGACGGTAACGTGCTGGTGCCGCTGCTGTTTTCGGAAGCGGTGAATTTGCACCCGGTGGCAATTATTTGCGCGGTGCTGTTGTTTGGCGGGTTGTGGGGATTTTGGGGAGTCTTCTTTGCGATTCCGCTGGCGACGCTGTTCAAGGCGGTGCTGGATGCCTGGCCGCGGAAGGAGCCGGTGGTGGCGCCGCTGCTTTAACGGATAACCCAGATTTTTTAGAAAGGCTAAGGGCCTCTTCGCGAGCAAGCCCGCTCCCACATTTAACCGTGTTCTTCCTGTAAGAATGCGATTGAATGTGGGAGCGGGCTTGCCCGCGAAGGCGTCATAACAGGCGCCGATAAACTTAGGCCTTGTTCAACGCCTGTGCCGCCGCCAACACCGCATCCACATGCCCCGGCACTTTCACGCCGCGCCATTCCTGGCGCAGCACGCCGTCCTTATCAATCAGGAATGTGCTGCGATCAACGCCCATGTATTCCTTGCCATACAGCTTCTTCAGCTTGATCACATCAAACAACTGGCACAGCGCTTCTTCCTTGTCGCTGATCAGCTCGAAGGTGAACGCTTGCTTGGCCTTGAAGTTCTCGTGGGATTTGAGGCTGTCGCGCGAAACGCCGAAGACTTCGGTGTTAGCCGCTTTAAAGGCATCAAGCTGATCGCGAAAGCCCTGGCCCTGAGTGGTGCAGCCCGGTGTGCTGTCCTTCGGATAGAAATAAATCACCACTTGCTTGCCTTTAAGGCCCGCGAGGCTGACGGTCTGTCCATTGGTGGCGGGTGCTTCGAAGTCGGTAACCGGTTGGTCGATGGCAACGGCCATGAAAGCTTCCTTACATTGGGTTTTGTGGGCGCCACGGTTCGATCAGTGCGTCCAGGTTCAGCGCGTCGGCGAAATCCAGGAACTGATCGCGCAGCCAGCTGATCTGCACGCCGGCCGGCAAGGTCACGGTAAATGTGGCGTTGAGCATGGTGCCGCCGGTTTGCGGCGCCTGATAGGTATCGCAGGTCAGGTTTTCCAGCTCGACGTTGTGGTCCATGAAGAACTGGCACAGCTCGTTGATGATGTCCGAGCGATAGGCCGAGCTGACATAGGCGACGTAAGGCAGGGCCTGGGGACGATTCTCCAGCGCCGCGCTACGCACCACATTTACGGTGAATGCGTGCTTCTTGGCGAGGCCCGACAGGCTGCCTTCCAGGCGTGCAAGGGCGTCCCAGCTGCCGGAGATCTCGAGGATCAACGCGCTGCACTCGCCATGACGGGTCAGGCGAGAGGTGACCACGGCGCAGCGGTTTTCATGGCTGGCGCGGCACAGGACGTTAGTCAGCTCCATGGGGTTGGCGCCGAGGGCACTGATGACAAGGAATTGTTCGCGAACTGTGGGGGTGGACATGCAGCATTCCTAAAGCGATGAGCGGTCGATACTTTTACGGGCTTTTACTACCGGGGGCGAGCCTGCGGATGCGAATTCAGAAAACCCGGGCCGAAGGTTGCAACGTGCTCCATCAAGGCAGGAGCGAGGGGTGGCAACGCTGGATCGGGGCTTGTGATGCCGAAAATGGAGGCTGAAACCCGGCGTACGAGCTTGTCAGTACCGATCAAAGTCTGAAGGGTAGCGAAAAGCAGCGCCAAGGGGAATGGCAGCAGCGCAGTACTTTGCTTGTACAAGCATCTTGGCGCCAGTACCATTACCGCTCTCTTTTTCCGGCAGGAGCGGTTGCATGATTGCGGGCAGTATGGTGGCACTGGTCACACCCATGGATGCACAAGGTCGTCTCGACTGGGACAGCCTGAGCAAACTGGTGGACTTTCACCTGCAGAACGGCACCCACGCGATCGTGGCGGTCGGCACTACAGGTGAATCGGCCACCCTCGACGTGAACGAGCACATCGAAGTGATTCGTTACGTGGTGAAGCAGGTGGCAGGGCGCATTCCGGTGATCGCCGGGACCGGCGCCAACTCGACGCGCGAAGCGATCGAGCTGACCACCAACGCGAAGACCGCCGGCGCCGATGCTTGCCTGCTGGTCACGCCGTACTACAACAAGCCGACGCAGGAAGGCTTGTACCAGCACTTCAAGGCCATCGCCGAAGCCGTCGACATCCCGCAGATTCTTTATAACGTGCCCGGCCGCACGGCGTGCGACATGCTGGCTGAAACCGTGATCCGCCTGTCGACCGTGAAAAACATCATCGGCATCAAGGAAGCCACCGGCGACCTGACCCGTGCCAAGGCCATCATCGACGGCGTGAGCAAAGACTTCCTGGTGATCTCGGGTGACGACGCCACTGCAGTCGAGCTGATCCTGCTCGGCGGCAAGGGCAACATCTCTGTGACCGCCAACGTTGCTCCGCGTGAAATGAGTGACCTTTGCAACGCGGCCCTGAAAGGCGACGCCGTCACGGCCCGAGCGATTCACGAAAAGCTGATGCCGCTCAATAAAACCCTGTTTATCGAATCCAACCCTATCCCCGTGAAATGGGCACTGCATGAAATGGGCTTGATGCCGGACGGTATCCGTCTGCCGCTCACCTGGCTCAGCGCTGCCTGTCACGAACCGCTGCGGCAGGCCATGCGCCAGTCCGGCGTACTGGTTTAATTGAGGAAGCACTACGCATGAAGCGATTGGCCGGACTTTCCGCACTTGCCTTGATTATCTCCAGCACCAGTGGCTGCGGATGGGTCTGGGGCCCGGAAGGTTATTTCCGTGACCGTGGTAGCGATTACCTGGAAGCGCAACAGACTGCACCTATGCAATTGCCACCGGACGTCAGCACTTCAAAGCGTCTGGACCCGTTGCTGCCGATCCCGCGCAACGTGGCCGATGACTCCGCGAAGGGCGAGTACATCGTGCCGCGTCCGCAGCCGTTGACGGCTGGGGCCGACGCCAGCGCCTACTCCCTGCAGAAGACCGGTGATTCGCGCTGGATCGTCGCCCAGAACCCACCGGCCGAAGTCTGGCCAGTGGCTGTGCAGTTCTTTCAGGACAACGGTTTCCGTCTGGACGACCAGAAGCCGCAGACCGGCGAATTCACCACCACCTGGCAGCATTCCGACGAACTGTCGGCCGCGATGGCCAAGCGCCTGAGCGCCGCCGGTGTCAGCACCGACAGCGAAACCCGCGTTCGGGTGCGTATCGAGCCGGGCGTGCAGCGCAACACCAGTGAAGTCTACGTGGTCAGTGCCGAGCGTCCTGCCGGTAGCACCGCCGACGTGGCCTTCACCAACCGTTCGGTCAACACTGGCCTGGACGCGGCACTGGTCGACGACATGCTCGCAAGCATGAGCCGCATCTCGGAGAAGGGCGGTTCGGTCTCCATGCTGGCTTCGCGTGATTTTGATACGCCAAGTCGCGTCAGCCTGAGCGAAGACGGCAGCGGCAACCCGGTTCTGAACGTCGGCAACGATCTGGATCGTGCTTGGTCGAGCGTCGGTCGTGCGCTGGAGCAGGGCGAATGGCGCGTTGAAGACATCAACCGCAGCCTGGGCCTTTACTACATCAACCTCTCCGAAAAAGCCGAGAAGAAAGACGAGAAGCCTGGCTTCTTCAGCGGCCTGTTCGGCAGCGCGCCGAGCAAGGAAGAAGTTGAAGCCCGTGCCGAGCGTTATCAGGTTCGCCTGAGCAAGGTTGGCGAGAACGTTCAGGTCACCGTCGAGAAAAACATCAACACCGTAGCGCCAGCAGAAGTGGCGCGCAAAGTGTTGAGCGTGATTCAGGACAACTTGGGCTGATCACATGCGTTTTGCCGTTCTCGGCAGCGGTAGCCAAGGGAACGGCACGCTGATAGCCAGCGCTGACACGTATGTATTGGTGGATTGTGGTTTCTCCCTGCGGGAAACCGAAAAACGCCTGCTGCGCCTGGGTGTGAACCCTGCGCAGTTGAGCGCGATACTCGTGACCCACGAACATGCCGACCACGTGCATGGAGTGGGTTTGCTGTCTCGGCGCTACAATCTGCCTGTCTACCTCAGTCGCGGGACCCTGCGCGGGATGCGCAAACCGATTGAACCGGCTGGCCTTCTGGCTGGCGGTGAGCAATTGCAGATCGGCGCACTGAGCATCGGCGTCATTGCCGTGGCCCACGATGCACAGGAACCGACGCAATATGTGTTCAGCGACGGTGAGCGGCGCTTCGGCCTGCTGACTGACCTGGGCTCCTATTGCAACAAGGTGCTGGACGGCTATCGGGACCTCGATGCATTGATGATCGAGTCCAACCATTGCCGTGACATGCTGGCTCGCGGTCACTACCCGTACTTCCTGAAGCAGCGGGTGGGCGGTGAACTGGGACATTTGAACAACCACCAGGCGGCATTCCTGGTGTCTGAGTTGGGCTGGCAAGGCCTGCAACACCTGGTCCTGGCCCATCTGAGCAGCAAGAACAACCTGCCGCAGCTGGCCCGGCAATGTTTTGTCGACACCCTCGGGTGCGACCCGGACTGGCTGCAACTGGCCGATCAAGATTCAGGGCTCGACTGGCGACACATCGCCTAGCCCACCTACTTAGCAAGCGGAGCCCATCATGGAAAAACGTGAAGAACTCTACCGCGGCAAAGCCAAATCGGTTTTCAAGACCGACGACGCTGACCGCTTGATCCTGCTGTTTCGCAACGACACCTCGGCGTTCGACGGCAAGCGCATTGAGCAGCTCGACCGCAAAGGCATGGTGAACAACAAGTTCAACGCCTTCATCATGCAGAAACTCGAAGCCGCCGGCGTGCCGACCCAATTCGACAAACTGCTGGGCGACAACGAATGCCTGGTGAAAAAACTCGACATGATCCCGGTCGAGTGCGTCGTGCGTAACTACGCCGCCGGCAGCCTGGTCAAGCGCCTGGGCGTCGAAGAAGGCATGAAGCTCAACCCTTACACCTTCGAACTGTTCCTGAAGGACGACGCCAAGGGCGATCCGTTCATCAACGAATCCCACGTCGTGGCCTTCGGTTGGGGCACCGCCGAGCAACTGGTTCGCATGAAAGAACTGTCGCTCAAGGTCAACGAAGTCCTGAGTAAACTGTTCGACGACGCCGGCCTGCTGCTGGTCGACTTCAAACTCGAATTCGGCGTCTTCTCCGACGGCTCCATCGTTCTGGGCGACGAATTCAGCCCGGACGGCTGCCGCCTGTGGGACAAGGCCACCGGCAAGAAAATGGACAAGGACCGCTTCCGTCAGGGGCTCGGTGACGTCATCGAAGCCTACGAAGAAGTCGCCAATCGTCTGGGCGTACCGCTTTAACCGACGCAAGCATCTGAAAGCACGGAAAAATTTCGCTTAGGGGGTTCGCTTCCGGCGAAAGTGTTGTTATGATGCGCGCCGTTGGAGAGATGCCAGAGTGGCCGAATGGGACGGATTCGAAATCCGTTGTACCTTCACCGGTACCTAGGGTTCGAATCCCTATCTCTCCGCCATTATTGAATAAGACTAAGCCCCTGAAATCGTTGAAGATTTCAGGGGCTTTTTCGTTTCTGGCGTTTGGTTTAGGGCATTTGAAACGGTGAAGGCCCCGAGAGCTCGGGGCCGATTATTCAGAATGGTTAGCCGCTATTTCTCGGTCTTCTTACCCTTGCTGGTTGGCTTCGGCGAAACCGCTTTCACCACGTCGTCAATCAGCGCTTTACCCATCGCCGTCAAATAGTGCGCGGCCCAGGCATGACGGTCTGTGTCCCTAGAGTACGCAGCGTCCTCTGTGAGCGCCTTGGCCAAGAACAAGAAATCAGAAGCCTGTGCCAATGCAATGCTGACGGGCACGCCCGCGCTGACATGGAACAGGGCATTGTCTGAGCAGTAGATGGGGGTGAAGCCGATTGTTTTTACTTCTGTTGGTTCGGTCATTGATCACCTCCATAGACGCAAAGGTGAATAGGTGACGGACAGCACTGCGCAGAAGGCAGGTGCGTGAGAAGACGTATCTCGGACGGATTTAATTTGTTCATTATCAGTTCCCTTGATTTGAAGAACTGCCACTTCGCTGTCTCAAAAGCGTGGGTGGCAGCGGTGCGTGGTGTGAGACCCGGCAATCAAGGTAACCGGTAGGCCCGAAAGCCTCCCACGCACAGCCGCCATAAAACCTAATCGCTGACGAAAAAAAACGCCGTAATAGGTTCTGTGGCGCTTTGCGCCTTGATTGTCCCCGGGGTCTCACGCCCGGTCGCTGAATGTGCAGCGCCGTCTGGAGAGTATCCCGACAAAGATAGGAGCAACAAGGCGGTAGCTTGCTGAAAAGCACAGTAACGCGCTTCCTTACGCAACTCTCGGATTTTGCCTACAACTTCATCGAGAGTCACCCGGATATTCTGCACCGACCCCACTCCGACATGGCGCATCCCGCTCATTAGCTATCATGCAATAAAGAGCTAAATCACCGGATCGCGGGGAAGAGCATGAACAGATGGCGGCGGCTTTGGTTGATTATCAAGCTGATAGCAGCTGTTGCGGCCTGCGTGGCCGTTGCTGTTCAGGCTTTTCTATACATGCTGGAAAGCTCCGATGCCGTGCAGATTCACCCTTTGAGCATACTGGTTGTCGGGCTGATCTTTGGCTTCATAACTTTCGGGCTGCTTTCACTGATTGAAAGGGGTGTGTCGGGATTGGTGGCCCAGATCATTTCCAAACCTCATGCCGAACCTCAGAGCGATGCCGGTGCAGCGTCGGAACGGCCATTGACCTTTCCAACTGAAGACCCCACTCATCTAAGAAACCTGTGACGCTGACGCTCGTCAGCTTCGAAATAGAATCGCGTGGAAAGGTCTCACAACCATAATTCCGGGCTGACACAAACAAGCGAATCGTCCTACTTCGTACGCGGATACGTCCGAGATTGATCGAAGGTATATTCGTTTTTCAGCGAAGACATCAGTCATGACTTCGTGGTCGAGCAGGTGGCTGGACGTTACGCACCATCTTCTGGTTGATCGGTTAATCGATGATTTATTCCCTCAAGGAGGAGGTAGCGATGTACAGCGGCAGTGAAGAAGGTTTTCAGGGCGATGATCAGACCGGGGTGTCACGAGGCAAGCCAATGCCTGGGGATCTTTATCTGGATACCGGGCGGTTGGCCAATATTTTCAAAGCGCGAATAAAGAATACCGAGTGCCCGTTCTGTGAACATGATGAGTGGGAGTTGCCACTCCAGGTAGGGGCGACGGGTGTAGGGTTGCCTTGGGCGTGTGGCAAAGAGTATTTACGCTCTGGCACGCCGGCGGTGATGCTTAACTGCACTTACTGCGGATTCATTCGCCTGCATTCGCTCAGTGTGCTGGCAGATATCGTCGTCGAAGACGGCAGCAAAACCGTTGCGCTGGAGGTCTGCGATGAGTGAACCTTTTGTGCTGGTAAACCTTGATGAGCATTACCCTGACCGCTTTTCGAGCAACAAAAGAAGTGGCGGGGAAGAACATGGACGAAGACCACCAGGTCCTCCAGGAGAAAACCCATTGGAACCGCGAGTATCCAAACTTGAAACGCATATCGAATGCGTCCGGCGCGACCTCGGTGACCTTCGCACTGATTTTCGTGAGCAGCGGCAAGAAGCTCGAACGGATTTTCGGGAGCACCGCAAAGAAGCTCGAACGGATTTTCGTTTACTGTTCGGCGCGTTGATCACCACGGCGCTGGGCTTGGCAGCCATGATGGGAAAAGGGTTCGGGTGGTTGTAAACGAACGAACAAAAAACCGGCCAGACGCCGGTTTTTTGCAGTGGTCGAGCCACCTGAATCTTTCAAGTACCGAGACGGCGGCCGAATCCTCAAAACGAAGGCGGCGTTATCACCCAAATCACCACAGCGTCCACCTCTCCAGGGTTCCCGTACCGATGGGGCTCCTGGCTCGAAAAGCTGAAACTGTCCCCCTCATTCAGCTGGAAATGCCGCTCCCCAACCCACAGCTCAAAACTCCCCGACAGCAAGTACCCAGCCTCTTCCCCTTCATGGCTATAGCTCTGCTGGCTGTAAGTCCCGGGCGGAAACCGTGAATGCAGCATCTCCAGTTGCCGATTGGGCTGCGGTGTCAGCAGCTGATCCACAATCCCGTCCTCATAGTGGACGCTCATCCGAGTGTGCTTGCGCACCACAACGCCGTTATCTTCAGGCGCCGTATTGCCCTCGCTGGCAAAGAACCACTGAATGGTCACACCCAGGCTACGAGCAATATTGAACAGCGCAGGAATCGACGGATAAGCCAGATTCCGCTCCAGCTGGCTGATATACCCCGCCGTCAGCTCGCTCATCTGCGCCAGTTCCGTCAGGGTCATGCCCCGGCGCTTACGCAACCCACGAATCCGAGTGCCGAGAAAATGCGGTGCTGCCGTGGCGCTGTCCTGTGTGGGCGCGCTGCTGGCAGGCGGCATCTTGCTGCTGTTGCTCATGGCGTGCTCCAAACCGGGGATTCTAAAAGCCCCGGAGTATAAAACAGCCTCAAAGCGTCCAGGCGACTTTCAAACCCTCGTAGATGGCTTCTTCGGCGGTGCGCGGAGCGAGGCAGTCGCCGATGCGGCGAAATTCCACCAAGCCTTGCAGTTCGGCGCCGAGAGTATCAACGGGTTGATGGCCCTGGCAGAGCACCAGTGTGTCGATGTCTTCGAAGAGCATCGGTTCGCCGCTGGCGGTGTGTTGCAGGTAGACGGTGTTGTCGTCGCAGCCGTACAGGCGGGCGTAAGGGGTGATCGGGATGCCGAGTTTGTGCAGCTCGCCGGCCAGTTGATCGCGCACGTACAGCGGCAGGTTTTCCCCGCAATGGGTGCCGTTGACGGCGAGTTGCACCTGGTGCCCGGCGCGTACCAGGCGTTCGGCGATGCCGGGGCCGATCCAGTCGGCGCGCCAGTCGACGACCACCACGGAGCGGCCGATTTGCACTTCATCGCGCAGCACTTGCCAGGCATCCACGACCTGCAATTCGCCGCCACGCTCGAAGGCTGGCCAATACGGTTCGGCGCCCGTAGCGACGATCACCATGTCCGGGCGTTCGCGTTCGACCAACGCTCGATCGACCCGGGTGTTGCGCACGACGCGCACGCCGGCCAGTTCCATTTCCCGCTGCAGATTGGTGCTCGCGCCACCGAATTCAGCGCGTCGAGGCAGCAATTGCGCCAGCAGAACCTGACCGCCGAGTTGCGAGCTGGCTTCGTAGAGGGTCACGTCATGTCCGCGCTGGGCGGCGACGGCGGCGGCTTTCATCCCGGCCGGGCCGCCGCCGGCGATCATGATGCGTTTGCGTTGGGCGGTTGGTTGCCGCTGGCCGAAGATCAATTCGCGTCCGGTTTCCGGGTGCTGGATGCAGGAAATCGGCAAGCCTTTGTGGAAGTGCCCGATGCACGCCTGGTTGCAGGCAATACAGGCGCGCACATCCTCGACGTGGCCGGTGTCGGTTTTGTTGGGCATTTGCGGGTCGCAGATCAGCGCGCGGGTCATGCCGCACACATCGGCCTGGCCGCGAGCGAGGATCAGTTCGGCTTCCTGCGGTTGGTTGATGCGCCCGGTGACGAACAGTGGAATCGACAGCCCGGCCTTGAAGGTTCCGGCTTCCTTGGCCAGATAAGCGGCTTCGATCGCCATCGGCGGCACGATATGCACCGCACCACCCAACGACGCCGAGGTGCCGGCGACGATGTGCACGTAATCCAGAAGCGGTTGCAGGGATTGCACGGCGGCCAGGGATTCATCCTCGGTCAGACCTTCGGGATCGCGTTCATCGGCGGAGATGCGCAAGCCGATGATGAAGTATTCATCAGTGTTCGCGCGCACGGCAGCGATCACTTCGCGCAGGAAACGCAGGCGCTGTTCCAGCTCGCCGTTGTAGCCATCGGTGCGACGGTTGACCCGCGGATTGATGAATTGCGCCGGCAGGTAACCGTGGCTGGCGACCACTTCCACACCATCGATTCCGGCCTGATACAGGCGTCGGGCCGCTGCCCCGTAACCGGAGACAATCTCATCGATCATCGCTTGATCCAGCGCCCGAGGCATCACCCGAAACCGCTCGTTGGGCACCGCCGACGGCGAGTAAGCGACAGCGAGCAAGCCATCGCTGGATTCCATGATTTCCCGACCCGGATGGAAAATCTGCGACAGCACCACGGTGCCGTGAGCGTGGCAACTGTCAGCGATTTTTCGATAGCCCTCGATGCAAGCGTCGTCGGTGGCCATCAGCACGTGTGAGGTGTACCGCGCGCTGTCATGCACACCGGCCACTTGCAACACGATCAGCCCGACACCACCCTCGGCCCGCGCGGTGTGATAGGCGATCAGTTGCTCGTTGACCAGGTTGTCGGTGGGCATCGAGGTGTCGTGACCGCTGGACATGATGCGGTTTTTCAGGCGTTTGCCGCGCAGCTGCAAGGGTTCGAACAGATGCGCAAAAGCAGGGGACGAGGTCGGCATGGGACGGGTACTCCAGGCAGGCTGAAGCCGAAAGGCCGGGTTTTCGGCGTTGTTATTATTTGCCTATAGAAATTTACCTGTAGTAAAAAATCAACTTGTTTTTTTACTATGGCTCGCAGTAGATTCATTTGGCGCCCAGACCTGGGGCGAACCTCACAACAATAAAAAAGGGTCACGTGGACGTTATTCGCGTAGCACCTGCAAGAGGAACCACTGATGAAATCGAATACGCTCAAGCACGGTTTTTATCCCTTGTTGCTCTCCCTGGCCATGGGCCTTGGCAGCGCTCAGGCAGCGCCGGACAGGGTAGTGGGTTACGGCGGCGCCGGCCAGAAAGCCCAGGATGTGGCGTTTTTCCAGCCGTTCAGCGTCGCGGATCAGAGCAAGCTGATCCAGAGTGAATACAACGGTGAGATGGCCCGGATCAAAGCAAGTAATCCGTAAGCGGCTGGACGTTTCACCGCGTCCGGCCTTACTGTTTTGCGCAGTCGATCAGCCTGGAGAACCACAACAATGAACGAGATCGCCAACCACCTGCGCAGCGCGACGGAACAGCGTCTGCGCGAAGAGCTGGCCGCGTGTTACCGATTGATCGCGCACTTTCGCATGACCGATCTGATTTTCACCCACATCTCGGTGCGCCTGCCGGGGCCTGAACATCACTTTCTGATCAATCCGTACGGGCTGATGTTCGATGAAATCACCGCGTCCAATCTGGTGAAAATCGGTCTTGATGGTCGTGCCGTAGAGCCGTCGCCGTACCCGGTGAATCCGGCGGGATTTGTGATTCACAGCGCCATCCACGGTGCACGTGGAGATGCGCAGTGCGTGCTGCACACCCACACCCGATCCGGTTGCGCGGTCGCGGCGTTGAAATGCGGGTTGTTGCCGGTGAATCAGATTTCCATGGAGTTCTATGGTCGGGTTGCCTATCACGACTATGAGGGTGTGGCGCTGGACAAGAGCGAGCAGCAGCGTCTGGTGCAGGACCTTGGCGACAAACCGGTGCTGATGCTGCGCAATCACGGTTTGTTGACCGTTGGCGAGACCGTGAGCCAGGCCTTCTTGCGCATGTATTACTTGGAAAAAGCGTGTGAAATCCAGCTCGCCGCGCAGGCGGCGGGTGAGCTGGTTTTGCCGCCGAGCGAGGTATGCGAACACACCGAGCGTCAGTTCAATGATCCAGGCCGGCCGCTGGACGAAGGCGAGTTGAGCGACCCGGATGCCATGCAGTTGGCCTGGGCGGCGCTGTTGCGATTGCTTGAGCGGGTGGCACCGGGCTATCGGGACTGACCTGGGTTTTTGAATGGATGGGCTGACGCCATCGCGAGCAGGCTCACTCCCACAGGGTTTCTATGGCGTGCAACTGACTAGAGACTTGCCACCCTCTTGCTGTACAGTCGTTCAGCCCGCGGATTGTCTAGCCGCGCCCTAAATGATTGATCCACGGAGAGTGTCGCGCATGAGTCAGGAAGCCCGTTTTTCCCGCATGGAGCCGGAGTTGCGCAAGGCCAACCTGATCGAAGCCACGCTGGTTTGCCTCAAGCGCCACGGCTTCCAAGGCGCGTCGATCCGCAAGATTTCCGCCGAGGCCGGTGTCTCGGTCGGGTTGATCAGCCATCATTATTCCGGCAAGGATGAACTGGTGGCCGAGGCCTACCGGGCGATTACCGGTCGGGTCATGAGTTTGCTGCGCGAGGCGATGGAGCACGCAGCGCCCAACGCCCGCGAACGCTTGTCGGCGTTCTTTCGCGGGTCGTTCTCCGCCGAACTGCTCGACCCGCAGCTGATCGATGCCTGGCTGGCCTTCTGGGGCGCGGTGCGCACGGCGGAGTCGATCAACCTCGCGCACGAGCATTCCTACGGTGAGTACCGCGGCATCTTGCGCAAGGTCCTGACCGAGCTGGCGCAGGAGGAGGGCTGGGAAAACTTCGACGCCGATCTGGCCGCCATCAGCCTCAGCGCGTTGCTCGACGGTTTGTGGCTGGAGTCGGGCCTCAACCCCGGCACCTTTACCCCGGAGCAAGGCATTCAGATTTGCGAAGCCTGGGTCGATGGATTGCAGGCCGGCGGTCGCCAACGGTTTTGCGTCCAGACGACGGGCTGTTGATCGGTCGTTCAGCTGTCGATACTCTCTGGCGCCAAGGCAACAAAACACTCTAATAAGAAACACGCCTTCGGGCATACGCGGGACACCTAGCGATGACTCCTCGGGTACTGATCGTCGATGACGATCCGCTGATTCGCGAACTGCTGCATGCCTACCTGTCCCAGGAAGGTTATGAAGTCCACTGCGCGGCCACGGCGGAGCTGGCCGAAACCTTTCTGGCGACTCAGACGGTTGATCTGGTGATGCTCGATATCCGCCTGCCGGGCAAGGATGGCCTGACCCTGACACGGGAGCTGCGGGTCCGTTCGGAAGTCGGGATCATTCTGATCACCGGGCGCAACGATGAAATCGACCGCATCGTCGGCCTCGAATGCGGCGCCGATGACTACGTGATCAAACCCCTCAACCCACGCGAGCTGGTGTCCCGGGCGAAAAACCTGATCCGCCGGGTTCGTCACGCGCAGGAGCCCCAACCGGTAGCGGCCATCGCGAAACCGGTCAAGCAATTCGCCGACTGGGCGCTGGACACCGATCGGCGACGGCTGATCGACCCCTCCGGCAGCGAAACCCTGCTGACCCACGGCGAATACCAGTTGCTCAGCGTGTTCCTGCGCAACAGCGGCCACACCTTGAGCCGCGATCAATTGATGGACCAGATCCGCAACCGCGAGTGGGTGCCCAATGATCGCTCCATCGACGTGCTGGTCGGACGCTTGCGGCGCAAGTTGCACGACGACCCGGCCGAGCCGCAACTGATCATCACCATCCATGGCGCCGGTTACCTGTTCACCGCCAGCGTGGCGGCCTGAGTTTTATGTGGCGGGTGTTTGCGTTGCTGCTGGCGCTGGTCGCGGACAGCGCGATGGCGGCGGAAAAGATTCGCTACTGCGACTATCCGGTGTACCCGCCGATTTCCTGGAGCGACGGCAAACAGGTGCGCGGCCTGGCCCCGAGCGTGGTGAAAAACCTGTTCGAAAAACTCGGCTACGAAGTGGAAATCATCGTGCTCGGCAACTGGAAACGCTGCCTGCTCGACGCCGCCGAAGGTCGGGTCGATGTAGTGTTGGCCTACAACACCGCGCAACGCGAGCAGAGCATGATTTTTTCCACGGTGCCGGTGCTGCGTGAAGAGGTCGCGTTGTTCATCAATCGCCAGCGTCCGGTGAAATTCGAGCGTCTGGAGGACCTGGCCAATTACCGTGGCGGGCTGTTGTTCGGTGAAAGTTACGGCGTGGAATTCGACCGCCTGGTCGCACAACACCAGAACATCGAATGGGTCTCTGACAGCCGCCAGAACTTCGGCAAACTGATTCGCGGGCGCATCGACTTCATCACCTCGGAGCGACGCACCGGCGAGCTGTACGTCGAAAATCTGCCGGGCGCACAAGACATCGTCGCATTGCCCACGTCTTTGAGCGTGGACTACCTGCGGATTGCAGTATCACGCCATTCTCCTCTGGCCAGCCGCATGCCGGACATCGATGCGCAACTCCAGCGCATGGTCGATGCCGGAGAGGTCGACCGTTTGCTCAACGAAAGCGAAGTCACCTACCGCGACATGATCAACCTGCCGGCGAATTCGAAATGATCCGCGCTCGGCCCGGTGGACTGTTGCGGCGTCTGCTGCTGTTCATTCTGTTGTTCAGCCTGTGCTTCACCGTGCTGGCGAGTACCGTGCAGTTGTACTTCGAATACCGCCGCGAAATGCGCGACATCGACTCACGCATGGAACTGATCCGCGCCGGTTATCTGGCCAGTCTGGAGCGCAGTCTCTGGGATTTGAACCAGGAGCAATTGAATGTGCAGTTGCGCGGCCTGGTGGATTTCTCCGACGTGGCGCGAGTGCATCTGACCAGCCCTGATTTCGATCTGCTGCATGGCAGCGCGGACCCGGTCGGGCCGCTGCGCATCGAGCGTTTTCAACTGGAGTATCAGCCGCCGTCCGGGCCGTTGCGGCATTTGGGGCAGTTGGAAGTCAGCACCGACCTGGGCGCCGTGCATCAACGTTTGTACGCCACCGGTTTGACCAGCCTGCTGTGGATGAGCGTGTTTTTGTGCGGGCTGGCGGTGACGCTGTCGGGACTGTTTTATCGGCTGGTCACGCGGCACCTGCAAGTCATGGCCGGTTTTGCCCGACGCATCGCTGCCGGTGACTGGCACGAACCCTTGCAACTGGACAAACGCCGCAGCGCTGATGAGGACGAAATCGATACCGTGGCCCATGCGCTGGACGACATGCGCCGGGCGATTCTCAGCGACATTGACCGCCGGGAAAGCGATCGACTGGCCCTGCAAGACAACCGCGATGAACTACTGCGAAGGGTCGAACGCCGCACCGCCAGTCTGATGCGCGCCAAGGACGAAGCCGAAGCGGCCAACCTCGCCAAGTCGCGCTTTCTGGCGACCATGAGCCACGAGTTGCGCACACCGCTGAACGGCATTCTCGGCATGGCTGAATTACTGCGCGACGCCAACCTGAATGCGCGCGACGGCAAACGTCTGGATGCGCTGTCGAAGGCCGGCGAAGGGTTGTTGTCGATTCTCAACGAAGTGCTGTATTTCGCTCGACTGGAGGAGGGCGTCAGCCACCCGGAACCGGTCGACTTTTCCCTTCGGCGGTTGCTCGACGAGGTGCTGACGCTGCTGGAACCGCGCGCGCTGAGCAACGACACGACGCTGCACTGCCGGATCGATCCGCAGGTCGCCGACCGGCACCATGGCGCCGAACAATTCTTGCGTCAGGTGTTGAGCAACTTGCTGGCCAACGCGATCAAGTTCACCGAAGGCGGTCAGGTCAAAGTGGACGTTGCGCTTCTGGCTCCAGTCCCCGAACAAACCGGGCAACGCCTGCGCGTGAGCGTGACGGACAACGGCATCGGCATCGCTCCGGCGGTGCAGGAGAAGATATTCGAACGCTTCACTCAAGCCAGCGAGGAAGTGGCGCAACGCTTCGGCGGCACCGGGCTCGGATTAGCCATTTGCAAACATCTGGTGCAGCAGTTGGGCGGGCAGATCGGCGTTGAAAGTGACGTCGGGCGGGGTAGTTGTTTCTGGTTTGAGCTGACGTTGCAGCCGGCGTCTACCGGGATTGCCGAACTGCCAATGCACCACGAGCCCGGCCAGTCGATGAAGATTCTGGTGGTCGAGGACGTGGCGCTGAACCGCGAAGTGGTCAGCGGTTTGTTGCACCGGGACGGGCATCAGGTCTGGCTCGCCGAAGACGGCGAGCAGGCGTTGACGCAATGCGTCGGGGAGACGTTCGATTTGATCCTGCTCGATGTGCACCTGCCGGGCATCAGCGGCGTCGAGTTGTGCACACTGATCCGCCGTACCGAAGGCCCGAACCGCCACTGCCGAATCTTCGCCCTGACCGCCAGCGTGCAGCCGGCGCTGGTGCGCGGTTATCTGGATGCCGGGATGGACGGCATTCTCGCCAAACCGCTGAAGCTTGAGAGCCTGCGTCAGGCACTGGCCGGGCATCCACCCGCACCCGCGCCGCCGCTTGATGATGAGGCGATGGACTGGCCGCTGCTGGACACTCATCGCACCTTGCTCGGTGAGCAGAAACTCCAAGGCTTGCTGGCGGTGTTGCGTGATTCCATCAGCCAGCATCGCGAAGCGCTCACGGAAGCGTTCGAGGCCGACGATTGCACCGAAGTCGCTCATCTGGCGCATCGCCTGGCCGGCAGCAGCGACTCATTGGGCTTTCGGGCATTGGCCACTGTGCTGCGTGCGCTGGAAGAGGCCGCCCTGGCCAACGACGAGTCAAGGTTGCGGACATTGGCGCCGCAGGTTCATGCGCACTTGCAGCGTTCGCAACAGACGCTGGCCGAGTTGCTGCACCACTGACGTACAAGTTCGTTACGACTTTTTACAACTTCGATCTTTACGGTCAACGGGAGCTTACATGGCCTTCCAATAATCGAGGCAACCGCCACAGCGCGGTCTTCGAAGCTTATTGGAGATAATAATAATGAACTGCCGTAAAGCTGATCCCTCCTCGCGCCCCGCGCACCTTGCTGATTATTGAGGTGCGGACATGAGCGAATCTACCGAACGTAAAGGCATCCAACTGACCCGCGCTTTAAAGAGCCGGCACATTTTCATGTTGTCCCTGGGCGGCGTGATCGGCACCGGGCTGTTCATGGGTTCCGGGGTGACGATCAACCAGGGCGGGCCGGTGGGGGCGATTCTGGCTTATCTGGTCGCCGGCTTTCTGATGTACCTGGTGATGGTGTGCCTGGGCGAACTGTCCGTGCAAATGCCGGTGTCCGGCTCGTTTCAAACTCACGCTACCAAATTCATCGGACCGGCCACCGGCTTCATGATCGGCTGGGTGTACTGGATGAGTTGGGCGACCACCGTGGGCCTGGAGTTCACGGCGGCAGGCATGCTGATGGAGCGCTGGTTCCCGACCATTCCGATCTGGTACTGGTCGGCGCTGTTCGTGGTGGTGTTGTTCGGCCTGAATGCGCTGGCGACGCGCGCTTTTGGTGAGGCGGAATACTGGTTTTCCGGGATCAAGGTCGCGGCGATCCTTGGGTTTATCGTGGTCGGCGTGCTGGTGATTTTCGGCGCGATCCCGCTGACCAGCGGCGCACCGGCGCCGATGATGAGCAACCTGATTGGCGACTCGCTGTTTCCCAACGGCTTGTCGGCGGTGTTCGCGGTGATGATGACCGTCGTCTACGCCTTCCAGGGCTGCGAGATCATGGGCGTGGCCGCCGGCGAAACCGATCAGCCGGAAAAAAGCATCCCGCGCGCCGTTCGAAACGTGGTGTTTCGCGTGCTGATTTTCTATGTGCTGGCGATCGTGGTGCTGTCGGCAATCGTACCGTGGCAGCAGGCCGGGTTGATGGAAAGTCCGTTCGTGCAGGTGTTCGACATGGTCGGGATTCCTTATGCGGCTGACCTGATGAACTTCGTAATCCTCACCGCGATTCTGTCGGTGGGCAACTCCGGCCTGTATGCCTCGACGCGCATTCTGTGGGCGATGTCGAAGACCGGCATGGCGCCGAAAAGTCTGTCGCCGTTGAGCAAACGCGGCGTGCCGTTGCGGGCGCTGAGCATCACCTTGTGCTTTGCGCTGGTGTCGTTGATGACCAGTTTCGTCGCGGCGGACACGCTGTTCATGGTGCTGATGGCCGTGAGCGGCATGTCGGGCACGGTGACGTGGATCGTGATTGCGCTGGCGCAGTACAAGTTCCGCAAGGCCTACCTGCGCGATGGCGGCAAGCTCAGCGATCTGAAGTACCGCGCGCCGTGGTTCCCGCTGCTGCCGCTGACGTGTATCGCGTTGTGCTGTTCGCTGTTTGTGTTCCTGGCGCTGGATGAGACGCAGCGGCCTTCGTTGTATTGGGGGTTTGGATTTATCGCTGTGTGTTATGGCGCGTATTTCCTGATTCACCGCAAGCGTGAAGCAGTGTTGGCGCCGAGCTTACCGACCGTTTAAATCTTTGATTCAAAGCGCATTCCTCGTGGGAGCGAGCCTGCTCGCGATAGCGGTCGATCAGTCAGCAGAGATGTTGAATGTGAAGCCCTCATCGCGAGCAGGCTCACTCCCACCGTTGTTTGCGGCGGGCTGTAGGCAGTTGTTCAAAGTTGTAACAGCGCAGTCGTCGTTTGGCTGGATATCAGAACTTAAACCAACAAAATCAACTACTTAATAAGTAATCGCAGCTGTTACAGCCCATTCCTTCGCCAATTGCCGTCTTACTGAACACTCGTTTAGTATGGCCTCAAGTCGCATCACCTCATGCCAAACACAATAATTCGAGGATTCGCATGACTAATCACTCTTCTCTGCTCAGCCAGGTCGAAGCCGGCGTGGCCTGGATCACGCTCGATCGCCCCGATCAGCGCAACGCGCTGGACATCCCAACCCTGAAAAACCTGCACGCCTTGCTCGATGAGTTCAACGCCGATCCCGCCGTTCGAGTCGTGGTGCTGACCGGCAGCGGCCGCAGTTTCTGCGCCGGTGCCGACCTCGCTGAGTGGGCCGAAGCCGAAGCCCGTGGCGCCCTAGAAAGCTATGGCTGGACCGAAACCGCCCACGCACTGATGAGCCGTTTGTACAGCCTCGAAAAACCAACCATCGCCGCCATCAACGGCACCGCCGTCGGCGCCGGGATGGACCTGACGCTGTGCTGCGACCTGCGCATCGCCGCGCAATCGGCACGCTTCAAGGCCGGCTACACCAGCATGGCCTACTCGCCGGACGCCGGTGCCAGTTGGCATCTGCCGCGCCTGATCGGCACCGAGCAAGCCAAGCGCCTGCTGTTCCTCGACGAGTTGTGGGGCGCCGACCGTGCCTTGGCCGCCGGTCTTGTCGGCGAAGTCTGCGCCGATGATCAACTGCACGACGTGACCACTGAGTTGGCCACGCGCCTGGCCAACGGCCCGACGTTCGCTTTCGCCCAGACCAAAAAACTCATGCGCGAAGGCGCCCAGCGCAGCCTGCCGGAGCAACTGCAAGCCGAGCTCGCCGCCGGCCTGCTCTGCGGTCGCAGCAAAGACGGCGCCGAAGCCTTGCGCGCCGCCATCGAAAAACGCCCGGCACGTTTCAGCGGCCAATAGATCTGCCGGCTTGCCCGAACACCTACTCAGCACATGAACAACAGGTAGCCCCATGAATTTCCAACTGACCCAAGAACAAGAAATGTTGGTGGACGCGGTACGCAGCTTTGTCGCCAAGGAACTGCTGCCTCATGAGGAAGCGGTCGACCGCGCCGACGAAGTCTCCCCCGAATTGGCGGCACAGATTCGCGGCAAGGCCATCGCGGCGGGTTTCTATGCCTTCAACATGCCGGAAGAAGTCGGCGGTGGCGGCCTCGATTACCTGTCCCAGGCGCTGATCGAGCGTGAACTGTCCAAGGTCTCCTGGGCGCTGCATGTGTTCGTCGCGCGGCCGTCGAAAATCCTCATGGCCTGCACCGGTGATCAGATCAATGACTACCTGCTGCCGTGCATCCAGGGCGAGAAGATCGATTGCTTCGCCCTGACCGAACCGGGCGCCGGTTCCGACGCCAACGCGATCAAGACCCGCGCCGTGCGCGATGGCGATGACTTCATTCTCAATGGCAGCAAGCACTTTATCAGCCACGCCGGCCACGCCGATTTCGCCATCGTTTTCGCCGTCACCGACACCTACGAACACAACGGCAAGCAGCGCAACGCCGTGACCTCCTTCCTGGTCGACCGCGACACGCCGGGCATGACCATCCGCCGTGGTCCCAAGTGCGTGAGCAACCGCGGTTACCACACCTTTGAAATGTTCTTCGACGACTGCCGCGTCCCCGCCAACAAAGTGCTGGGCGAAGTGGGCAAGGGCTGGGACGTGGCCAACGCCTGGCTAACCGCCGGGCGGGTAATGGTCGCCGCCAACTGCGTTGGCCAGGCGCAACGCGCGCTCGACGTGTCGCTGCAATGGGCGGCGGATCGCAAGCAATTCGGCCAGCCGATCGGCACCTATCAAGGCATCTCGTTCAAGCTCGCCGACATGGTCACGCAGATCCGCGCCGCCGAGCTGCTGACCCTGCACACCGCCTGGAAAATGGATCAAGGCAGCATGACCGATGGCGAGGCCGGCATGGCCAAACTGTTTGCCAGTGAAGTGCTCGGCAAGGTCGCCGACGAGGCGGTGCAGATCTTTGGCGGCATGGGCCTGATGGATGAATGCCCGGTGGAACGCATCTGGCGCAACGCGCGGATCGAGCGCGTCTGGGAAGGCACTTCGGAGATCCAGCGCCACATCATTTCCCGCGAATTGCTGCGGCCGCTGCTGCGCTGACCGGTCCGGAGAACTTCTATGTCGCAGACGATTCGTGACAACCTCAAACGCATGCTCGCGCCGCGCCACGTGGCGTTTGTCGGCGGCCGCAGCATGGCTCGCGCGCTCAAGCGTTGCGCCGAAGGCGGCTACCTTGGCGAGATGTGGCTGGTCAATCCGCAGAATGACAGCCTTGAAGGCGTGCCGTGTGTGCGCAGCATCGCCGAACTGCCGTGCGGCCCGGACGCGGTGTTCATCGCGACCAACCGCGAGCTGACTCTGACCTGCGTTGCCGAGCTGGCCGCCAAGGGTGCGGGCGGTGCGATCTGCTACGCCTCCGGGTTCGCCGAAACCGGCGCCGAAGGCCAGGCCTTGCAGCAACAATTGCTCAAGGCCGCCGGCAACATGGCCTTGCTCGGCCCCAACTGCTACGGCTTGCTCGACTACCTGCACAGCTCCGCGCTGTGGCCGGTGGCCCATGGCGGCAAACCGGTGGAGAAGGGCGTCGCCGTCCTGACCCAGAGCGGCAACTTTGCCTACAACGTGTCCATGAGCGACCGCTCGCTGCCGGTGGCCTACATGGCCTCGGTGGGCAATCAGGCGCAACTGGGCATCGCCGAACTGATGGACGTGTTGCTCGACGAGCCGCGCGTCACCGCCATTGGCTTGCACCTCGAAGGCCTGAAAAACGTACCGGGTTTTGCCCGCGCTGCGCACAAGGCATTGGAGAAGGGCATCCCGATCATCGCCCTGAAAACCGGCGTGTCGCAGATCGGTGCCGAGCTGGCGCTCAGCCACACCAGCTCTCTGTCCGGTTCCGATGCGCTGTACGACAGTCTGTTTGCGCGCCTCGGCGTGATCCGCGTCAGTGGCCCGGTGAGTTTTGTCGAAACCCTGAAAGCGGCGGCGTGCGGCAAGCTGCCGGCGGGCAACAGCCTGATCGCGCTGGCCTGTTCGGGAGGTGACGCCGGGCTGATTGCCGACTACGCCGAACGCAACGACCTGAGCTTGCCGACACTCGATGAAGGTCAGCGCGGCGAGCTGGCGCACGTGCTGCCGAGCTACGCCAACCTGGTCAATCCGCTGGATTTCACCACGGCAATCTGGGGCGACGGCGAAGCCTTGAACCGCATGCTCGACAGCGCCCTGCGCACCGAAGCCGATGCGGCGATGCTGGTGCTCGATTACCCGTCGGAATTCACCGGCGAACGCAAGGAATGCGACCTGCTGCTGGAGCTGTATTGCGCCGCCCTGGTCCGCCACGGCAAGACCGGTTTTGTCACCTCGGCCTTCCCGGAACTGCTGCCGGCCCACGCCCGTGAGCGCCTGCATGCCCAAGGCGTGGCGGCGTTGCAAGGCGTCGAAGACGGGCTCGCCGCGTGGGGCCGAATTGCTGGCTATCAACGCAACCGTCAAGCGTTGCTGGCGCTCGGTGAATCGGCGCTGGTGCCGCACTGCCCGCTGGCGCTGGAAGGCGAAGGTCGCTTGCTCAATGAGTGGGATTCGAAAAAAGCGTTGCGCGCCTTCGGCCTGCAAACGCCCAACGGCGTATTGAGCACCCCGGACGAGGCATTGAGCGACGCCAACGCGCTGGGTTACCCGCTGGTATTGAAAGCGGTCAGTGCCCGACTGCCGCACAAAACCGAAGCCGGCGCCGTGGCGTTGAACCTCAAGGACGCCGCCGCCCTCAGCATCGCACTGGAAAAAATGCGCGCGAGCATTGCCGATTACGCGCCGCAGGTGCCGTTCGATCAAGTGCTGCTGGAACCGATGGCCAAGCCACCGTTGGCCGAATTGATCGTCGGCATCAAACGCGAAAACGACTTTGGCCTGGCGCTGGTCATCGGTGCTGGCGGGGTTCTGGTGGAGTTGCTCAAGGACAGTCGCAGCCTGTTGCTGCCGACCACCGACGGCGCCATTTGCCAAGCGTTGTTGAGCCTGCGCAGTGCCCCGTTGTTGCAGGGTTTTCGTGGGCGCGAAGCGGCGGATCTGGACGCGCTGGTGGCGGCGATTCGTGCGGTGGCCGATTACGCCTGCGAGAACGCCGGGCAGTTGCTGGAACTCGATGTGAACCCATTGTTGGTCGGTGCCCACGGCACGACTGCGGTCGATGCGTTGATTCGCCTCGGCCACGAATGAGGAAGTGAACATGCAAAGCACAACATTGACCGGCGGCCAGGCCTTGGTGCGCCTGCTGGCCAACTACGGCGTCGATACCGTGTTCGGTATCCCCGGCGTACACACGCTGGAGTTGTATCGCGGCTTGCCCGGCAGCGGCATTCGTCACGTGCTGACGCGTCACGAGCAGGGCGCCAGTTTCATGGCCGACGGCTACGCGCGGGTCAGCGGCAAACCGGGCGTGTGCTTCATCATCACCGGGCCCGGCGTGACCAACGCCGCGACCGGCATCGGCCAGGCGTATGCCGACTCGATCCCGATGCTGGTGATTTCCAGCGTCAACCACACCGCCAGCCTCGGTAAAGGCTGGGGGTGCCTGCACGAAACCCAGGACCAGCGCGCAATCACCGCGCCGATCACCGCGTTCTCGGCGGTGGCGCTCAGCGCTGAGGACCTGCCTGAATTGATCGCCCGTGCCTACGCGGTATTCGACAGCGAGCGTCCGCGCCCGGTGCACATCTCGGTGCCGCTCGACGTGTTGTCGGCAAAAGTCAGCCGCGACTGGAGCAATGAAGTGGTGCGTCGCCCAAGCCGTGGCGTACCGGCCGCCACGGCGCTGGATCAGGCCGTGGCCAAGCTGCAAAACGCCAAGCGGCCGATGATCATCGCCGGCGGCGGTGCATTGAATGCGCAGCTGGAACTGCATGAACTCAGTTCCCGACTCGCCGCGCCGTTGTTCACCAGCGTGGCTGGCAAAGGCCTGTTGGCGCCGGATGCACCGCTCAATGCCGGCTCGACCCTGTGCGTGGAGCCGGGGTGGCAACTCATCGCCGAGGCCGACGTGGTGCTGGCGGTCGGCACCGAAATGGCCGACACCGATTTCTGGCGCGAGCGTCTGCCGCTGAATGCCGAGCTGCTGCGCGTCGACATCGACCCACGCAAGTTCAACGATTTCTACCCGTGTGCGGTGGCGCTGCAAGGCGATGCGCAACACACCCTCGCGGCTTTGCTGGAGCGTCTGCCAACCGGCAAACGTGATGCCAGTGCCGCGATCGCGTCCGTTGCTGCACTGCGTGAAGCGGTGCAAAACAGCCACGGCCCGTTGCAGTCGATCCACCAGGCAATTCTCGAACGTATCGCCGCCGAGCTGCCGGACGATGCCTTCATTAGCACTGACATGACCCAACTGGCCTACACCGGCAACTACGCCTTCAACAGCCTGGCGCCGCGCAGTTGGTTGCATCCGACCGGTTACGGCACGCTGGGTTATGGCTTGCCGGCGGGCATCGGCGCCAAGTTCGGCGCGCCGCAGCGGCCTGGTCTGGTGCTGGTCGGCGACGGCGGTTTTCTCTACACCGCGCAAGAACTGGCCACTGCCGTCGAAGAGCTGGACAGCCCGCTGGTGGTGTTGCTCTGGAACAACGACGCGCTGGGGCAGATTCGCGACGACATGATCGGGCTGGATATCGAGCCGATTGGCGTGCTGCCGCGCAACCCGGATTTTTCCGCCCTCGGCCGCGCGTTTGGCTGCACGGTGAGCGAGCCGCAGAGCCTGGCCGAACTGCAAACCGATTTGCGCCACGGCTTCAAGCGCAACGGTGTGACGCTGATCGAACTCAAGCATGCGTGCGCGCTCTGACGGCCATTTTTTTACAGGGCTTTTTTTAGGGGATGGGGACATGCGCTTTTCCGATCTGACTCAACGTATCGCTGGTGACGGCGCCGCCGCCTGGGACATTCATTACCGCGCACTGGCGCTGCAAGAGAAGGGTGAAGACATCCTGCTGCTGTCAGTCGGTGACCCGGATTTCGACACGCCGCTGCCGATTGTCCAGGCCGCCATCGACAGCCTGTTGTCTGGCAACACTCACTACGCCGACGTGCGCGGTAAACGCGCGTTGCGTGAAAGCATCGCTAAACACTACGGAAAACGTAGCGGCCAGCAGGTCTCGGCGGATCAGGTCACCGTGCTCGCCGGGGCGCAATGCGCGTTGTTCTGCGTGGCTCAGTGCGTGCTGAATCCGGGTGATGAAGTAATCGTCGCCGAGCCGATGTACGTGACCTATGAAGCGGTGTTCGGTGCCTGTGGCGCGGTGGTGATTCCGGTGCCGGTGCGGTCTGAAAACGGTTTTCGGGTGTTGCCCGAAGACGTCGCCGCCCGCATCACGCCGCGCACTCGGGCGCTGGCGCTGAACAGTCCACACAACCCGTCGGGTGCCAGTTTGTCGCGCAGCACCTGGCAGGCGCTTGCCGATTTGTGCATCGCCCACGACCTCTGGCTGATTTCCGATGAGGTCTACAGCGAGTTGCTGTTCGACGGCGAACACATCAGCCCGGCGAGTTTGCCGGGCATGGCCGAGCGCACCGCGACGCTCAACAGCCTGTCGAAATCCCACGCCATGACCGGCTGGCGCATCGGCTGGTCGATCGCGCCACCGGCGCTGGCCGCGCACCTGGAAAACCTCGCGCTGTGCATGCTCTACGGGTTGCCGGATTTCGTGCAGGACGCCGCCGTCGTCGCGCTGGAAAGCAACCTGCCGGAACTGGAAGCAATGCGCGAAGCCTATCGCCAGCGTCGGGATCTGGTCTGCGAATGCCTGGCCGACTGCCCCGGCGTGCGTGCCTTGAAACCCGATGGCGGGATGTTCGTGATGGTCGATGTCCGCGACACCGGGCTCAGCGCCCAGGCGTTTGCCGACCGCTTGCTCGACCGTCATGGCGTGTCGGTGCTGGCCGGTGAAGCCTTCGGCCCGAGCGCTGCCGGGCACATTCGTCTGGGGTTGGTGCTGGGTGCGGAACCGTTGCGTGACGCCTGCCAGCGAATCACCCGATGCGCCACTGAACTGATGGAAGACCCAGTCTATGCATAACCACAAAACGCTGTTTATCGATGGTCGCTGGCAGACCCCGTCGGGGCAGGGCATCGCCGAAGTGATCAACCCGGCCACTGAGGAAGTCGCAGGTTCGGTGCCGCTGGGCGATGAACTCGATGTTGACAACGCGGTGGCCGCGGCGCGTCGCGCGTTCGGTCCTTGGTCACGGACGCCTTCAAGCGTTCGCGCCGGATACATCCGCGCGCTCGCCGAGCAGTTGCGCACGCGGGCCGACGAGATGGCCGCGGTCATCACCACTGAGTTGGGGATGCCGGTGCAATGGTGCCGTTCGGTGCAGGTCGACGGCCCCATCATCGGCCTGGAGCAATACGTCGAACTCGCCGGTTTGATGGACGAAGTACGCGAGGTCGGCAATTCACTGGTGATTCGCGAAGCCGTCGGCGTGTGTGCCTTCATCAACCCGTGGAACTACCCGCTGCATCAACTGATCGGCAAGCTCGCACCGGCGCTGGCCGCCGGTTGCACCGTGGTGGTCAAGCCGAGTCAGGAAACCCCGCTGCACGCGTTTTTGCTGGCGCAGATGATCGAAGCGATCGGCTTGCCCGCCGGGGTCTTCAACCTGGTCAGCGGTCCGGGTTCGAAGGTCGGCGAAGCGCTGGCCAAACACCCGGACGTGGACATGGTCTCGTTCACCGGATCCACCGGCGCCGGGGTGCGCGTGGCGCAAGCGGCGGCGCCTTCGGTGAAGCGCGTGTGCCTGGAACTGGGCGGCAAGTCGCCGCTGTTGATTGCCGAGGATGCCGATCTGGCTGCCGCTGTGCGCTACGGCGTGCAGGACGTGATGATCAATTCCGGGCAAACCTGCACCGCGTTGACCCGCATGTTGCTGCCCGCCAGCCGTTACACCGAAGCGGTGGAACTGGCCATCGCCGAAACCCAAAGCCTGCGCATGGGTGATCCGCTGGACCCGCAGAGTTTCCTCGGGCCGATGTGTTCGGCAGCGCAGCGTCGCACTGTGCATGACTACATTCAGATTGGTCAGCAGGACGGCGCGCGGCTGGTGTATGGCGGCGATGCAACGCACGCATTCGAGCGCGGTTACTACGTCAGTCCGACGCTGTTCGCCGATGTCGACAACCGCATGCGCATCGCCCAGGAAGAAATCTTCGGGCCGGTGCTGTGCCTGATTCCTTACGCCGATGAAGCGCAAGGGATTCAGATCGCCAACGATTCGCCGTTCGGTCTGTCCAGCGGTGTCTGGGCCGGCAGCACCGAGCGTGCCTTGCAACTGGGCCGTCAACTGCGGGCGGGCCAGTGTTTCCTCAATGGCGCCGCGTTCAATTATCAGGCGCCGTTCGGTGGCTACAAACAGTCGGGCAATGGCCGTGAATGGGGAGAAGAAGGGCTCAACGAGTTTGTCGAAGTGAAGGCGATCCAGGTGTGACCGTTGACGATTCAAACGATCTGCGCACCGGGCCCTGGCCCGGTGCCTTGCGTGGCTTCAAACCGGTAATTCATTACTAACTTGCTTGTGATCAGGGGCAATGCAATGAGCGATAACAAAAACAACATTACTCAAGCGAACCATGAATTCAGTTTTCCGCGTCGGGACTTCCTCAAATACAGCGCCGCGGCGGCTGTCGTCGCCGGGGCGTTCTCCATGGGTTTGCCGATGGGCGCCTTCGCCCAGGAAGCCACGCCCAAACCGGGTGGCGTGTTGCGCCTTGGCCTGGCGGGCGGCAGCACCACCGACTCCAAAGACCCCGGCTCCTGGAGCGACACCTTCACCTTCGTCGGCTTCTCGGCGGTCTATAACACCCTGACCGAAATCGCCGTGGACGGCACCGCCATACCGGAACTGGCCGAGAGCTGGACTTCGACGCCAGACGCGCGCATCTGGACTTTCAAGTTGCGTCAGGGCGTGACCTTCCACAACGGCAAGACCCTGACGGCGGAAGACGTCGTCGCGTCGATCCAGCATCACCTCGGCGAGAAATCCACGTCAGCGGCGAAAACCGTGTTGGGCGACGTCGCCAAGGTCAGCGCCCAAGGCACTGACAGCGTGGTGTTCGAACTGAAGTCGGGCAACGCCGATTTCGCCTATGTGGTCGCCGATTACCATCTGGTGATCATGCCGGCCAAGGACGGTGTGCCGGACTGGCAGGCCGGCATCGGCACCGGCGGCTATCGCCTCAAGGACTTCGAACCGGGTGTGCGCATGGCCCTGGAACGCAGCCCCGATTACTGGAAAGCGGGCCGGGCGCACTTCGCCAGCGCCGAGCTGATTGCGATTTCCGATGGCGCGGCGCGAATCAACGCGCTGGTCACCGGGCAGGTCGATGTGATCAACAAGGTCGACTTGAAAACCGTTGCCTTGCTCAAGCGCAATCCGAACCTGGTGATCGAAGAAACCAAAGGCGCGCAGCACTACACCTTCCCGATGTTGTGCGACAGCCAGCAGTTCCAGGACAGCAACATCCGCCTGGCGATGAAACACGCGATCAATCGCGAAACGCTGTTGGCTTCGGTGTTGTATGGCTATGGACTGGTGGGCAACGACCACCCCATCCAGCCTGGCAGCCGCTTTATCAACACGGCGCTGGAGCAACGCGCTTACGACCCGGACAAGGCGCGTTTCTACCTGCGTCAGGCCGGTGTCGACTCGCTCAAGGTTCGTCTGCAAGCGTCTGACGCGGCGTACAGCGGCGCGGTGGATGCCTCGGTGTTGTTCAAGGAGCAGGCGCGTCAGGCCGGGATCGATATCGACGTGGTTCGTGAGCCGGCGGATGGCTTCTTCTCCAATGTCTGGATGAAGCAACCGTTCACCACGTCCTTTTGGTACAGCAGCCTGACCGCCGACCGGATGTTCAGCATCGGCTACGCCAAGGGCGCCGCGTGGAATGAAACCCATTGGGACAACCCGCGCTTCAACCAACTGCTGAACGCCGCCCGCGGCGAGATGAACGACCCGTTGCGCCGCGAGATGTACAACGAAATGCAGGCGCTGTGCCGGGACGATGGCGGGGCGATTGTGCCGTTGTTTGCCAGTTCGGTGGCGGCGCGCTCGAACCGCGTCGTGCACGGCGGCCAGACCGCGCCTTACGGCGAGCTGGATGGGTTGCGCGTCATCGAGCGGTGGTGGCAGGCGTAAGGGAATCTTCAAACCAGTGAAGATCCAGTGTGGGAGCGAGCCTGCTCGCGATGGCGGTGAGACATTCAACATCGATGTTGGATGTGCCGGCCTCATCGCGAGCAGGCTCGCTCCCACAGTGGAAGTTCGCAGTTTTTGCAAGCGTGCCCATTTCAAGGACCTGCATGATGAATAGTATTTTCAAGCTGTTGGCGCAGCGTTTGGCATTGGGGTTGTTATCGCTCTTCGCGGTATCGGTGATTATCTTCCTCGCCGTCGGCATGCTCCCGGGCGATATCGCCCAGGCCATGCTCGGCCAATCTGCCACCCCGGAAACCGTCGCGGCGTTCCGCACGCAATTGGGCCTGGACCTGCCACCGCTAACCCGCTTCGGTCTCTGGATCGGGCACCTGCTGCAAGGGGACCTCGGGGTTTCGCTGGCCAACCAGCGGCCGATCGCCGACCTGGTCGCTACACGCCTGGGCAACACCTTCAGCCTGGCGGCGCTGGCGGCATTGGTGTCGGTGCCGCTCGCGTTGTTGCTGGGGATGCTCGCGGCGCTGTATCGCAACAGTTGGTTCGACCGCTTGCTCAATACCAGCGCCCTCAGCGCCGTATCGTTTCCAGAGTTCTTCGTCGCCTACCTCCTGATCCTGGTGTTCGCGGTGAAGCTCAACTGGTTCCCGAGCATTTCCAACCTGGCTCCGGACGCTTCGTTTGGCACCGTGCTGGAACGCTCGGTGCTGCCGGTCGCGACCCTGAGCCTGGTGGTTATCGCGCAGATGATGCGCATGACCCGCGCCTCGCTGATCAACTTGCTGGCCAGCCCGTACATCGAAATGGCCCGGCTCAAGGGCATCAGCCAGTCGCGCATCATCTTCCGCCACGCCTTGCCCAACGCCCTGGCGCCGATCGTCAACGTGGTGGCGCTGAACCTCGCGTACCTGGTGGTCGGCGTGGTGGTGGTCGAGGTGGTGTTCGTCTACCCGGGCCTCGGCCAATTGCTGGTGGACTCGGTGGCCAAGCGCGACATCCCGGTGGTCCAGGCCTGCAGCCTGATTTTCGCGGCGACCTACATCCTGCTCAACACCACGGCGGATGTGCTTTCCATCGCCAGCAACCCACGCCTGATGCATCCGAAGGGGTAGAACATGAGCTTGTTCAAACAATTGGTCCGGGCGCCGCTGAGTGCCCAGTTCGGACTGCTGGTGATCATTCTGTACATCCTCGTGGCGCTGTTCGCCCCGTTACTGGCGCCGTATGGCGAAACGCAAGTGGTCGGTGAGGGCTTCGCTCCGTGGAGTGGCCAGTTTCTGCTGGGAACCGATAACCTCGGGCGCGACATGTTCAGCCGCCTGGTCTACGGCGCGCGCAACACCTTGGGCATCGCGTTCCTGACCACGGTGCTGGCGTTCCTGCTCGGCGGCCTGAGCGGTTTGATCGCGGCGATCAAGGGCGGCTGGGTCGATCAGGGCTTGTCGCGGGTCGTCGATATCCTGATGGCGATTCCGCAGCTGATTTTCGCCTTGCTGATCCTCAGCGTGGTCGGCACCACCGCGACGTCGCTGGTGCTCGTCATCGCGCTGCTGGACGCAACCCGAGTGTTTCGTCTTTCGCGGGCCGTGGCGATGAACGTGGTGGTGCAAGACTTCGTCGAAGCCGCACGCCTGCGCGGAGAAGGCCTGTGGTGGCTGGTCACCCGCGAAGTGTTGCCCAACGCTGCCGCGCCGCTGATTGCCGAATTCGGCCTGCGCTTCTGTTTCGTGTTTTTGTTCATCAGCGCGCTGTCGTTTCTTGGCCTGGGCATTCAACCGCCCACCGCCGATTGGGGCAGCATGGTCCGCGACAATGCGGTGCTGATTACTTTCGGCGACGTCAGCCCCTTGCTGCCCGCCCTGGCGGTGGCGTTGATCACGGTCAGCGTCAACTTCGTCGTCGACTGGATGCTGCATAAATCCAGCGGCCTCAAGGAGTGCTGAACATGACCGCGATCACAAACGAAAAGCCGCTGCTGGACATCCGCGACCTGCACATCGAAGGTCATTACGAAGACGCCTGGCACCCGCTGATCAAAGGCATTGATCTGACCCTGCAACGCGGGGAAGTGCTGGGGCTGATCGGCGAATCGGGGGCCGGCAAGTCGACCCTCGGCCTCGCCGCCATGGGCTACACCCGCGACGGCTGCCGGATCACCGGCGGCTCGGTGCAGTTCGACGGCATCGACCTGCTGCACGCCAAACCCGAAGCGCTGCGCAAACTGCGTGGCCTGCGAATCGCCTACGTGGCACAAAGTGCTGCGGCGTCGTTCAATCCGGCCCATCGCCTGATTGATCAGCACGTAGAAACGGCGGTGAAAAACGGTGGCATGAGCCGCGCCCAGGCGATGACGGAAGCGGTGGAGCTGTATCGGGTGCTGCGTTTGCCGAACCCGGAACAGATCGGCCAGCGCTATCCGCATCAGGTGTCCGGCGGGCAGTTGCAACGGGTCATGACCGCGATGGCCATGGCGTGCCATCCGGACCTCATCATCTTCGACGAACCGACCACCGCCCTCGACGTCACCACGCAGATTGAAGTGCTGGCCGCCATTCGCGATGCAGTAGCGACGTACGGCAGCGCCGCGATCTACATCAGTCACGACCTGGCGGTGGTCGCGCAAATGGCCGACCGGATCATGGTGCTGCGCCACGGCAAACTGGTGGAGGAGGCCGAAACCCGCCAGATGCTTGGCGATCCGCAAGAGGATTACACCAAGTCCCTGTGGGCGGTGCGCAGCTTTCGCACCGAGCCCAAGCCGTGCCCGCAGCAGGAAAAACCGCTGCTGGAATTACGCAAAAGCTGCGCCAGTTACGGTCATCAACCGGTGCTGCACGATGTCTCGCTGAAGCTGTATCGCGGCCAGACCCTGGCGGTGATCGGGGAGTCCGGCAGCGGCAAAAGTTCGACCGCGCGCTTGATCACCGGCCTGCTGCCGCCGACGTCGGGTCAGGTGCTGTATGACGGCGAGGCGCTGCCGGCGGACTTTCGTCGGCGCAGCAAGGAGCAACTGCGGCGCATCCAGATGATCTACCAGATCCCGGATACAGCACTGAACCCGCGTCAGCGCATCGTCGACATCATTGGTCGGCCGCTGACGTTTTATCTGGGGCTCAAGGGCAAGGCGATGCGCGCGCGGGTGGCCGAGTTGCTGGAAATGATCGAGCTTGATCCGGCGACCTTCATGGAGCGCCAACCCCGCGAACTGTCCGGTGGTCAGAAGCAACGCGTGTGCATCGCCCGGGCATTGGCGGCTGATCCGCAGTTGATCATTTGCGACGAAGTGACCTCGGCGCTGGATCAACTGGTGGCCGAAGGCGTGCTGAAACTGCTCAACCGGATTCAGCAGCAACTGGGCGTCGCTTATCTGTTCATCACCCACGATGTCGCCACCGTCCGGGCGATTGCCGATGAGGTGCTGGTGATGCAACAGGGCAGGGTGGTCGACCACGGTTCGCGCAGCGCCATTTTTACCCCGCCGCATCAGGATTACACCGGCCTGCTGTTTTCATCCGAACCGCAAATGGACCCCGACTGGCTCGACCGGTTGCTGGCCACGCGCGCGTTATCGTCCTCCGATTCAAAACCTGTAAACGTTTAGGGAATTGCCATGAAAGTTCTGATTGTCCACGCTCACCCGGAGCCGAAATCCTTTACCGCCGCCCTGCGTGACCAGGCGGTGGCGACACTCGAGGCCCAGGGGCATGAGGTCCAGGTCAGCGACCTGTATGCGATGAACTGGAACCCTGTGGCCAGCGCCGATGATTTTTCTTCGCGGGAGAACCCCGAATACCTGGTGTATGCGCTGGAACAACGATTGGGGGTGAAGAGCCAGTCGCTGGCGCCGGACATCCAGCAAGAACTCGACAAGCTGTTGTGGGCCGACTTGCTGATTCTGAACTTCCCGATTTTCTGGTTCTCGGCTCCGGCGATGCTCAAGGGCTGGATTGATCGGGTGCTGGTGTCGGGGATCTGCTACGGCGGCAAACGCTTTTACGACCAGGGCGGATTGAGCGGCAAAAAGGCGCTGGTGACGGTCACCTTGGGTGGCCGCGAGCATATGTTCGGTGACGGCGCGATCCACGGTCCGCTGGAGGATATGTTGCAGCCGATCCTGCGCGGTACGCTGGCTTATGTCGGGTTTGATGTGCTGGAACCCTTTGTGGCGTGGCATGTGCCGTACATCAGCGATGAAGCGCGCAAGGACTTCCTGCAGAGTTATCAGCAGCGTCTGGAGCATCTGAGTGATGATCAGCCGATGCAGTTTCCGCGGTTGTCGCAGTTTGATGAGGCGTTGTATCCATTGCCTGGCTAAAAGGGGCGTTGTCCAAGAGTTTGATGGGGCTCTTTCGGGCCCCTTCGCGAGCAAGCCCGCTCCCACATTGGATCTGTGGCGATCACAAATCCCCTGTGGGAGCGGGCTTGCTCGCGAAGGGGCCAGTCATATCAACCCAAAATACCGAAGCTGTTCACAGCACCTGAACAGTTTCGGCATTGGTTTTTGGTTTAAATCTCCTTCACCGGCGTCTCACCCTCAACCCCTTTGATCAACCCGATGGCATGCAGGCAATCCGCCTTGTTCACATACGACTCGCCACTGGCGATCGTCTCGTGATTCCCCGCCCTCAAGCGCCAGCGCCATTGTCCTTTCCCGGTGCTCGGCGTGCCTTTGGATTGCCTGTAAATCTCGAAATACATTCTGCTCGCTCCATGCGATGGGTAATTGCGACAACCTGTGTGACGCATCGGGGGCAAGCCTAGCGGAGCTGGGTTTTTTGACCATCAGGCATTTGTTTCCAATAGTTTGAGGGCATTTCCTACAGCCGAATTGGCCGTGAGTGGATGGCCAAAATCCCCGCAGTTTCGCCCTTGCATCACCTCCCTCGGTCCTGCTTAATACGACACGGCTCATGGCGTCGGGCAGCTGTCGGCGACCTCGGATTGTAGAAAAATCACTATAAAAAAGAGCAATCAATTGACTCATCAGCACGGAACGCAACTGAACGGGCATTTGCAGCTTTCGCTCGTGATCCCGGTGTTCAATGAAGCGGCGACCATCGATTTGTTCATCGCACGGATCACTGACGTCTTCAAGGAAGAGACGCTAGTTGGTCTGGAAATGGTCTTCGTCAACGACGGCAGCACCGACACCACGCTCGACCTGCTGCTGGAGCGTCAACAGACTGATTCGCGCCTGCGCATCGTCGACTTGAGCCGCAATTTCGGCAAGGAAGCGGCTCTGACCGCCGGTTTGCAGACCGCCACTGGCCAGGTGGTGGTGCCGATCGATGTCGATTTGCAGGACCCGCCCGAAGTCATTCTCGACATGATCGCCCTTTGGCGTGAAGGCTATGAAGTGGTGCTGGGCCATCGTGTAAGCCGCAAGACCGACACCTGGGCCAAGCAGACCTCGGCCAACTGGTTCTACCGCCTGCACAACAAAATCGCCGAGCAACACCTGCCGGAAAACGTCGGCGATTTTCGCCTGATGGACCGTTGTGTGGTGGATGCCTTGCAGACGCTGCCCGAGTCCCGGCGCTTCATGAAAGGCCTGTTTGCCTGGGTCGGCTTTCGCACCACCCACGTGAACTACGAGCGCTTGGAACGGGTGGCAGGAGCGACCAAGTTCAACGGTTGGCGCTTGTGGAATTTCGCGCTGGAAGGCATCACCAGTTTCAGCACGGAACCGCTGCGCATCTGGACGTATCTGGGGCTGGTCGTCTCGCTGATCTCTTTCTCGTTCGCCATTTTTATCATCCTGCGCACCCTGATCTCCGGTGTCGATCTGCCGGGTTATGCCTCGCTGATGGTCGCCGTCACGTTTCTGGGCGGCCTGCAATTGATCGGCATCGGTGTGCTAGGTGAATACCTCGGCCGGACGTACATCGAGTCAAAACGCCGCCCGGTGTATCTGGTGCGCCGCGTCTATGACCCAAAGGACTGACCATGGATCTCAAGGAAACCGACATCCTCGGTTCGAGCATTGACCAACATTGGTATTACGCCTCCAAAGCTGCGGCCACGACGCGAATGCTGGGCCACACGCCGTTCAAAAAGATTCTCGACGTGGGCGCAGGCTCCGGGTTCTTTTCCCACCATTTGCTGACGCATTCAGCGGCCGGTGAAGCGTGGTGCGTCGACATCAGTTACGACGCCGATTCGGACGCCACCACCGCCGGTAAACCGGTGCATTACCGTCGCGACATCGACGCGGTGGACGCCGACCTGGTGCTGCTGATGGATGTGCTGGAACATGTCGATGACGATGTCGGGTTACTCAAGGCCTACGTCGATAAAGTGCCCTCCGGCAGCCGTTTCCTGATGACGGTGCCGGCGTTCCGGTTTCTCTGGAGCGGGCACGATGAGTTCCTTGAACACAAGCGCCGCTATACCTTGCCGCAGCTGGAGACGGTGGCTCGGGAGGCCGGTTTGACCGTGAAGCAGGGCGCTTACTACTTCGGCCTCGTGTTCCCGATTGCCGCCACCCTGCGCTTGCTGCCCAAAGGGGCACAACAGTTGCCACCGCGCTCGCAACTCAAGCAGCACCATCCGCTGGTGAATACGATCTTGAAGTCGCTGTGCAGTGTTGAACTGCCGTTCATGGGCGCGAATCGTCTGGCCGGGCTGACGGTGTTTGTCCTGGCGCAGAAGCCGTGACGGCAGCCGAAAAATCCGCCTTGATCCAGCGTGGCCTGCGCTTTGCCGTGACCGGGTTGTTCGTCACAGCCCTGCATGCGCTGGTGGCTGTGTTGTTCATCCACTATGTGCTGCCTTCGCCACCCTTGGCCAATGGCGCGGCGTTCGCCGTGGCGACCATCGTGTCTTACCTGATCAATACCACCTGGAGCTTTTCCGCCCGATTGCACGGCCGGACGCTGCTGCGCTTCATGATGGTGTCCGTTGCCGGTTTTCTGCTGGCGATGCTGGTGGCCTGGGCCGCGCAAATGGCCGGGCTGCATTATTTGTTTGGAATCTGTGCTGTGGCACTGACCCTTCCGGCCTTCACCTTTGTATTGCATAACTTCTGGACGTATCGATGACGGAATCAGCTAAACGCCTGGCGATCACCCTTTTGCCCCTGTTGATCGGTGTCATGGCCTTTTTCCTCATCATCGGGCCGCGAGCGCTCAACCCGCAGAACATCGCGTGGCTGGGTAACGGCGACCCGGCGACGCATTACCTGGGATGGGTGTTTTTCCGGCAGTCGCCGTGGACATTTCCGATAGGGCTCAATCCTTCCTATGGAATGGAATTGGGCAATGGCATCATTTTTTCTGATTCCAATCCGCTGCTGGCTTTCCTGTTCAAGCCCTTCGCTGCACTGTTGCCGACGCCATTTCAGTATTTCGGTATCTGGTTCCTGACCTGCTTCGTCCTGCAGGCGTGGTTCGCCTGGAAAGTGGTGGGGCTGATGTCCTCGCATGTGGGTGTACGTGCGGTGAGTACGGCGTTGTTTCTCTTTGTGCCGCCGATGCTCATGCGCATGCCCTTCCATTTGTCACTGGGTGGGCATTTCCTGGTGCTGGCCTCGTTTTACCTGGGCCTGCATCCGCACCTGCGCCATCGACGCCTGGCCTGGGGCGCGTTGCTGGCGGCGGCCGCGCTGGTCCATGCATACTTTCTGGCGATGGTTGCATTGATCTGGATCGCCGATCTGGCTGCGGGGTATTTCAAGAAGAAACTTACGCTACGGTCTGCGTTGATCGAGTTCATCGCGCTGTTTTCGTTGGTCAGCTTTTGCTGTTGGCAGGCCGGGTATTTTTCGGTGAGCGCCGAAGGTGCGATCTCCGGCGGTTTCGGCATCTACGGCATGAACCTGCTGTCACTGTTCGATTCGGGGAATTGGTCTTATCTACTGAAGGATCTGCCCGGTGTTCAAGGGTTCGGTGACGGGGAAGGGTTTGTCTTTCTGGGCCTCGGGCTGATCACGCTGGGCATTTGCGCCGTGGTCGGTTTGCTTCAAGGCACGACAGGTTTCGGGCACCACGTGCGGCGCCGACCTTTTTTGCTGTTGGCGCTGGTAGGGCTGACGGTGTTCGCGATTTCAAACCATGTGGCGCTGGGCTTGCTGGAGTTCACCTATCCGCTGCCACCGGTGGTGATTTCCATCGCCAATATCTTCCGCGCCTCGGGGCGCATGTTCTGGCCTGTGTACTACGCAATTATCATTGCCATCATTTTCCTGGTCATTCGCGCCAATACGCCGCGCACAGCCTTGAGCCTGTTATCGCTGGCGCTGCTGATACAGATTCTGGACACTCATGCCGGCTGGGTCGGGGTTCGCAAGCAATTGATGATGGAACCGGCGTCGAAATGGGCGTCGCCCATGGTCGATCCGTTCTGGGAAAGCGCGGCGGCCCATTACAAGAACATTCGCTGGATAGTCCCGCAGAATCTGTCCCCGCAGTGGATGTCCGTGGCGGCTTTCGCAGGTGCCCATGGTTTGCCGACGAATGCCGTTTACCTAGGGCGGATGGACACGGCCAATTGGATAAAGGCCGAGCAGGATACGGCTCGTGAAATGGCGTCGGGCAAGTACGACGCCGACTCGTTGTACCTGCTTGATGAGCGTGCGTTGATCCAGTCGGTGAGAAACATCAATACCCCAACAGATCTCTTCGCCCGGATTGACGGGTTCACGGTCCTGGCTCCAGGCTGGAAACAGTGCAGCACTTGCTTGCAGGCGACTTCTCAAATCAATCCGCTGGACCTGGTGCCGTCCCTCGAACCCGGACAAAAAACCTTGTTCACTTACGGCAACAAGGGCGGGGCGCTGCTGGCCAAGGGCTGGTCCGAGACTGAACCCTGGGGGGTCTGGTCCAAAGGGCCCGACGCTGAAGTCATGTTCCGGACCCCGGCGCCTGTGCATTCCTTGCGTCTGGAGACCACGGCGTTTCTGCCGCCTGGCCATGCGCGGCAGCGGGTTGTCATCAGCATCAACGGCCTGCCGGCAACGAATACCGAGCTTGAGCAGGCCGATGGCAACGTGATCGATGTTCCCCTCACCACCGAGATGCAGCAACGGGTGTCGAGTCAGGGTGTCGTGAGGTTGCAACTGCAGTTTGCCGACGCCGTCAGCCCGAAACAGTTTGGGCTCGGCCCGGACGTTCGCCAACTCGCGCTAGGGTTGAAGGCCTTGACGGTCAATTGAAGGCCGACGCCCGTAGACGCCCCCGTCGTGCCTTTCTAAACTGCCTGCAGTGTTGGGGAACGGGGGCAAGGAATGAATCGCAACGAACTGCGCAAGGCTGACATCAACCTGATGGTGGTGTTCGAGACGTTGATGCTTGAGCGCAACGTCACGCGTGTGGCGGAGAAGCTGTTTCTCGGCCAGCCGACCATCAGTGCCGCGCTCAACCGCCTGCGGACGATGTTCAACGATCCGCTGTTCATTCGCGTCGGTCATCGCATGGAGCCGACGGCGCGGGCCGAGGAAATCATCCTGCACCTGTCGCCAGCGTTGGATTCGTTGTCGGTGGCCTTGAGCCTGACCCACGATTTCGACCCGGCCAGCAGCACCATGACCTTTCGCATCGGGCTGTCGGATGACGTCGAGTTCGGCCTGCTGCCGCCGCTGCTGCGGGCCTTGCGTCAGGAAGCGCCGAAGGTGGTGTTCGTGGTGCAACATGTCGATTACTGGCGCATTCCCGACTTGCTGGCCTCCGGCGATATCACCGTCGGCATCAGCCAGACCCGCGGTCTGCCGGCCAATGCCAAACGCAAATTGCTGCGGCACATCCAGCCGAGCATTTTGCGCGCCGACGCTTCGGACACCCCGCTGACCCTCGACGAATATTGCGCCCGGCCCCACGTGCTGGTGTCGCACACCGCCAACGTCAGTGGCTACGCCGATGAATGGCTGGCGGAGATCGGACGTACACGCCAGGTCGTGCTGTCGGTGCCGCAATACAGTTCGCTGCCGGCCTTGCTCGCCGGCACCGACCTGATCGCCAGCCTGCCGGATTACGCGGCCGAGGCGATGGCCGCCTCAGGGCAACTGTTCAAGGAAGACTTTCCGTTCAAGACCCCGACGCTGGACTTGTCCATGGTCTGGCTCAGTCATGTCGATACCGATCCGGCCGAACGCTGGTTGCGCGCGCGGCTTGAGGCGTTCATGAGCGAGCGCCTTGAGTCGCCGATCTGAAATCTGCCAGGCAGGGGCGCTGACTCCTTCGGACTGAGCGCCAAGTGATCAAGCCTTCGGAATATGGATTTCCCGTGCCTGGCACTTTTCCCCGATTTGCAGCTTTTGATCCTCGGTGTAAGGCTGCCCCTGCCTATCAATCAGAAAGAACACTTCGAATAGATGCTGTTTGCCGCCCTGGCTGGCGCAACGAAATGAGGTGTTGCTCGGAAACAGCGCTTTTAATTGGTTCAGGTCCAGGGATTCTCCCTGAAACGTGTTGAAGTCCGAGTTGTATTTGACCGCGCTACGCAACTTCACAAAGTCCTCGAAATACCGGGTTTTGCTGGTGCCATAGCAAGTGCCATGTTTTTTCCATTCGTGTTTCATCAGGTATTCGGGCGATTCGGTGACAATTTCAGAAAAGCCGTCATTGGCCTGTGCCAGTTTCTGGTCTGTGTCGGACAGTTCGCAAGCTGCCTCCGTCTGACCACAACCCGCTGACTGGATACAGGAAGACGGGTGTCGATTGGCTGATTGGGCAGTGCTGTTGAAATAAGCCCAGATACCGTGGGTATAGAAGACGTTTTTCGGCTTGTCGCAACCCTCAGTGGTGGGTTTCAACATGCAAAACGTTGGCTGCCAGGTGACGGCGTAGACGAGGTAGTCGAAGTGTGCGCTAGGCGCTCCCTCCATGCTTTCTTCGCCGGGGTCCAGGGCGTGGGCGCAGAGAGAAAAAACAGACAGGGCCATTGAGGCGTAAAGACGGTTCATGGTGTTCGATCCTTGAATCAGTTTATTTTCGGGTTACCTCCTCACTGCTTGAGAGGACGCTTGCAGGTTCAGCGTCATGATCAATTAACGGCGCACTTCTAATTTCAGACCTGATCAGGAAACACTAGTACAGTACGGGTCATTGGGAAATCCAAGTAGATGTACGGCCAACGCCAATATCCTTGTTTGAGTACTGTCATTTTAATCAGGAGCCAAACCATGCCCCACCTGCACATGGAATACACCGCCAACCTGCCCGGGCTGAACGCCGACGTGGCGTTGATTCGGCTCAATAATGCCTTGGTGGCTTCTGGTCAGTTTGCTGCGGAGTTCGATATCAAGAGCCGTGCGGTGAAGGTCGAGACGTTCAAGGTCGGCACGGCGATGGCAGAACGGGCGTTTGTGCATGTGAAACTGGCGCTGCTGAGCGGCCGCTCGCCGCAGATCAAAAAACAGTTGTCCGAGAACCTGCTGGCCGTGGTGCAGGAGCTGTGTGAATGGCCGACGGGGGTTGAAGTCCAATTGTGTGTGGAGATCCTCGATATCGATCGAGAGTCCTACACCAAGACTGCCATCGGCCACTGAGTTTCAGGCCATTTCCTGCTCTGCGCAGGCCTTGATCACCTGCTCGCGCAGCCAAGTGTTGGCGCTGTCCTGATCGACGCTTTGACTCCACTGCATGTCCAGGGTGAAACCCGGCAAGCCGTTGGGCGCTTCGCAGTGATTGAAGATCGCCTCGTTGGCCAGCAATTGCTGGACGCGGCGAGGCAACGTCAGGATGAAGTCGGTGCCGGTGATCATTTTCAGCGCCGCGCTGTAGCTGTTGGAACGCGCGATAATCTGCCGTTTGTGCGCCTGTCGCGCGAGCCAGCCATCGACCATGTTGGTGGTGGATGTCCACGGCGTCGGAAACACATGCCTGCGTTCGACAAACGCCTTCAGGCTTAAACGTGGCTCTAGTGGCGTGGCGCGTTTGTCGAAGACGCAGACCAGATCATCTTCCAGCAACATCCGGGATTTGAAGTCGCTGTGGCTGCGATGAAGATGCGGGCCGAAACAAATCACCAGGTCGAGGCTGCCATCGCGCAGGTCTTCGGCGGGAATGTCGGTTTCGAACTTGTGCATGTTCACCATCACTGGCAGGTCGGCGAAATCGAAACTTTTCAACAGGCGCGGCAGGATCAACTGCTCGAAGTATTCCGGTGCACAGATATTGAACGTCACCGGTTGTCGAGTGGGGTCGAACGTCTGGGCGCCGGCGTGGCAGAGGTTGATGCTTTCGAGGATCTTCAGCACATGGGTGTACATGGTGCTGGCTTTGTACGTGGGGCGCATTCCCGTGCGGGTATTGATGAACAACTCATCTTCGAAACTGGTGCGCAGTTTCTTCAGGCAGTAACTCACGGTGGACTGGCTGACGCAGAGCGCCTCCGACACTCCGGTGACGCTGCTTTGCTCATACACGGCGGCAAACACCATGAGGTCCTGCATATCGAGCTTTCTAAGCAAGTTACTGTTCAGCATCCGTTCTGTCTCGCTGTGCTCCTTGCGCTGACTGTGCGCAAACGTGTGCGAACGATCCTAACGGAACGATGGTGCCAGGAGAATGCCCTGTAGGATGTTTCATGGTCGGTTGTGGGACAGAAAATGTTCCGAACACGACTTATGAATTTAATCCCACAAAACATGGCCAGAGGCCTTTACTCCTGAACGCTGATAAACAGGGTGCTCAGGCGGCTGTAGGAAATTGCCGGGCGTAATGCCGCGGATTGAGGCGCAGGGCCATCAGGATCATCAGCGCCATGACACCGGTCAGGCACCACCAGGCCCATTCGAAACTGCCCAGTTGATCGCGCACCATCCCGGCCATCAGCGGCGACAGGCCCGCGATCAGGTAGCCGATGCCCTGGACGAAGGCTGTCAGCCCGCCGGCGCGTTGCGGGTTGTCGAGGTGATCCAGCGACACAATCAGGCTCATCGGGAACAGGCCGCCGATGCCCAATCCCAACAGGCACGGCCACAACAGGCTGAGGTGTTGCGGGCTGAGGATCAACCCGCAGAAACCGGCCATGATCAGCGCCAGCAACACCACCAGCACCAGGCGCCGGTCACGGCTGCGGTTGGCGATGACGGGGGTCACCAGCCCGGACACCACTTCCATGGCAGTCAAGAAGCCCAGCAGCAAACCGGCATTTTGTTCGCTCCAGCCCTTTTCCACGTAGTACGGCGCCAGCCAGGCCAGCACACAGGTGTAGGACGCAGTGCCCAGACCGAAGAAGATGGCGAGTAACCAGGCGCGGGAATTTGTGAAGAACGATGTGTTGCGGGGTGCTGCTGCCGTTGGCGTCGATGTTCCCGCACGCCCGACGCTCCAGAACAGCAACGCCACCAGGGCCAACGCGGCCCAGATCGCCAACCCAACGCGCCAGCTACCGGTGCGGTTCATCACTAAAGGTGAAAACGATGCGGCAATCGCCGCACCGCCCATGATCGACGTCACATAGAGCCCCATGCACACCGCAACGTTGTCGCTGAAGCGGGATTTGATCAGCGCCGGCATCAATGCCTGTATCAGGGCAATACCGACGCCGGCCAGCATGGCGCTGAGGATCAGTTCGGCTGCCGAGTCCACAAACAGCCGCGACACCGTGGCCAGGCCAATGATCACGAGCGAGATCACCACGGTGCGCTGTTCACCCAGGCGCTGGCTGACGCTCAAGCCAAAGAACATCGCCAGCCCCATGGCCATGACCGGCAGCATGGTCAGCAGCGAAGCCAGGCTGAAACTCAACGGGACGTCACCACGAATGGCCGACAGCAAGGGCCCGACGGCCGCCATCGACGGGCGCAGGTTCAGGGCGACGAGGAGGATGCTGACCATCAGCCAGAGGGCAGGGCGGGAGGTTGCGCGGACGTTTTCCATCAATCGGACCTTCAATAATCAGGAGCCGATTAGGCGCGCGAGGACGGGAGGCCGCAAATCAGATAGTCCACAGGGGTATTTAAAAACTAAATACCTCTGTCGCAACACCATCCCTGTGGGAGCGGGCCTGTGGTGAGGGGATAAATCCCCTCACCACAGGCCCGCTCCCACAGGGATGGTGGTGTGCCAGGGATGATTGTTTAGTCTGCCCACACCCAAAGTTCTTCAAATCCCGATTTAACGACCTGACCACCCGTGTGACGCTGCTGCTCATCTGTTTTCTGCGGTTATTTCTATGGACGGTTGCCCCGTCGCACTTCCTTCCGAACTAGCCTTCTGGGCGCTCTGGCACTGCCGGCACGCACGCCCACCGGATTCCTGCCTTTCCCGTTGATTCTTCTGACAGGTCCCGCGCTGTGCGCCGGGATCAAACCGGCAGCGCCTGCGCGTGTGCCTGACGCGGAAAAAGAGAATGCCCATGAGTTGCGCCACGACCTCCTTCGCCACGAAGCAAGAAGCCCTGACCTTTCTTGAACAGAACCCGGATATCGAGATGTTCGAGTTGTTCATCCTCGACAACAACGGCGTGCCTCGCGGCAAGCTGCTGCATCGCGATGAACTGCTGGCGGTGTACGAAAGCGGGCGGCCATTGCCGAGCACCATTCTCGGCCTGACCATCAACGGCGATGACGTGGAAAACTCAGGCCTGGTCTGGGACGTCGGCGACATCGATTGCCGGGCGTACCCGATCAGCGGCAGTCTGACGCGCATGCCGTGGCGGTTGATTCCGACGGCGGCGGTGCAGGTCAGCATGCACCCGAAGGAAGGCATGCCGGCGACGATTGCTGATCCACGGCACCTGCTGGCGAAGGTGATTGAAGGCTTGCAGGCCGACGGCTTTTACCCGGTGATGGCGGCGGAGCTGGAGTTCTATTTGCTCGATCAGCAGCGCGACAGCAATGGCCGGCCGCAACCGGCGCGGGACGTCGATGGCGGGCGACCGCGCTCGACGCAAGTCTACGGCTTGCGTGAGCTTGAGCAGATCGAGCCGTTCCTGGCGGATCTCTACAGTGCCTGCAAGTTGCAAGGCATTCCGGCGCGCACGGCGATCTCCGAATACGCGCCGGGGCAAGTGGAAATCACCCTCGAACACCGCACCGACGCCCTGCAGGCGATGGACGAAGCGGTGCGCTACAAGCGGCTGGTCAAAGGCGTCGCGCATAAACACGGCATGGCGGCCTGCTTCATGGCCAAGCCGTTCGATGACCTGGCGGGCACCGGCATGCACATGCACGTCAGCCTGGCGGACAAGGACGGCAATAACCTGTTCGCCAGCGAATCCCCGGACGGCACGCCGCTGCTCAAACATGCGGTCGGCGGCATGCTCAGCACCTTGCTCGATTCGTTGCTGCTGTTCTGTCCGAACGCCAACTCTTACCGTCGATTCCAGACCAACAGCTACGCGCCGCTGGCAGCGACCTGGGGCGTCGACAACCGTACCGTGAGCCTGCGCGTGCCCGGCGGGCCGGCCTTCTCTCGGCACATCGAGCACCGCATCTGCGGTGCCGACGCCAACCCGTATCTGGCGGCCGCGGCGATTCTGGCCGGCATCCATCGCGGCATTCGCGAACAGCTCGACCCGGGCGCGCCCGTGGAAGGCAATGGTTATGCCCAGGCTACGGAATTGTTGCCAACCGACTGGCTGACCACATTGCGCGCGCTGGAAGGTTCGACCTGGGCACGTGAAGCGTTCGGCGGTGAATTCCTCGGCGTGTACCTGGCGGTGAAACGCGCCGAGTATCGGCAGTTCATGGGCGAAGTCGGTGAGCAAGACTGGCGTTGGTATTTGCACCAGGCCTGAACAAAAGCTGAACCATTCTCAAATAAGTTGTAAGTGTCGACCTGATAACAGAGGCCAACTAATCGTTGGCTTCTTTTTCACAAAAAATTGATGGTTGGCTGCCTAAAGTTAGTGCTGTCGCGGTAAATGAAATTTTCACATTTACCGAAGGCACTTCTTTTAAGGAACAGCCAACCATCATTTTGAAGTTCAAACCCGTGCGCCCGGAATGGGTGACACTGATTGCCAGCGCCTTTCTGTTATCGGGCTTTAACTTAGTGCTCTGGCAGCACCTGTTTGATATCACCGCCACGGACGGTAAAGGCATCGTCATGCGCGTCGCGTTCGGCGTGATGATCCTGGCGGCCTTCAATATTGTCTTGACCCTCCTGGCGTTCCGGAGAGTGATGAAACCGGTCTTGATACTGATTTTCATGATCAGTGCTGGAGTGGCGTACTTCATGAGTCAATACGGCGCTTTGATGGACACCGGCATGTTACGTAACTTGGCGCAAACCAACGCGACGGAAGTGCGTGACTTACTGTCGATCAAGTTGCTCGCCTATATTCTGTTGCTCGGTGTTTTACCTTCCTGGTTGTTGTGGAATATACCGGTTAGTTATCGCCGTTGGCACCGTGAGTTATTAAGTAAGGCGCTGGTGAGTGTTGCTTCGGTTGCGGTTATCGGAGGCGTCGCGCTGGTGAACTATCAGGGCCTGTCTTCGTTGTTTCGCAATCACCATGAACTGCGCCTGATGCTGGTGCCGAGTAACTACATCGGTGCAGGGTTCGGTTACTTGCGTGAGCAAGTTGTCTCCGCCCGGCAACCCTTCGTCAAAGTAGGCGAAGATGCCCAGCGAGATCCCGTCTGGCAAACCCACGGCCGTAAATCCCTGACGGTGTTGGTCGTCGGCGAAAGTGCCCGGGCCGAGAACTTCGGCATCCTCGGTTACAACCGCGACACCACACCCAATCTGGACAAGGAAACCGGCCTGATCGCCTTCACCGATGTGCATTCCTGCGGCACGGAAACCGCCGTCTCGGTGCCGTGCATGTTCTCAAACATGGGCCGCAAGAATTACAACGCCAGCACGGCGAAGAATGAAGAGGGCCTGCTGGACGTGCTCAAGCGCGCCGGTCTGGACGTGATCTGGCGGGACAATCAGTCGGGCTGTAAAGGCACGTGCGACCGGGTCACTCTTGATGATGTCAGCAACTTGAAGGACCCGGTGTTGTGCGCCAACAGTGAATGCCGTGACGAAATTCTCCTTCAAGGTTTGCAGCACTTCATCGATACGCTGGATAAAGACACCGTGCTGGTCCTGCACCAGATGGGCAGCCATGGCCCCGAATACTTCAAGCGCTACCCGAAAGAGTACGAACACTTCACGCCCGTCTGTGAAAGCAACGCACTGAATAATTGCAGCCGCGAAAGTATCGTCAACGGCTACGACAACACGCTGGTGTACACCGACCATGTGCTGTCGACCCTGATCGATCTGTTGCGCAGCAATCAGGACAAAGTCGATACCGCCATGTTGTATCTGTCGGATCACGGCGAATCCCTGGGCGAATACAACCTGTTCCTCCACGGCACCCCTTACATGCTCGCGCCGGATCAGCAGAAGCATGTGGCGATGCTGGCGTGGTTCTCCGACAGCTACCAAAAGTCGTTCTCGGTGGACACCCATTGCCTGCAACTGAGCCGCGACAAACCCCTGAGTCAGGACAACCTGTTCCATTCGATGCTTGGCCTGCTGGAGGTCAACAGCAAGGTCTACAACCAGGACCTGGACATGTTTGCCGGTTGTCGCGGTGCGGTCATCGACGGCGTCTTGGCCAAAGAGTGAGTGTTTCGACCTTTTTTTCACCTGCCGGTCGCTAACCTGCGTCCGGTACTTATTCCTACAAGAGTCATTGCACATGTCCGCGCAGCCCCCTTCCGCCATCGAGCTTGAGTTCGCCCGGCGCTACGATCAGGAACACGCCCGCGTCTGCCTTCAGCCGCGACCGCGTGGCCTGGCGGGGCGCTTGACCTTCTGGCGCGACGAGCAGCTGGTGCGCAACGCGCTCAAGGTCGCTGGCGAACCGGGTTTGATGCTTGATGTGGCGTGCGGCGCCGGACGTTATTGGCCGGTGTTGGCCGAGCACGCGAACCGGGTGATCCTCGCGTCCGATCCTTCCCAGGACATGCTCAATCACGCCCAGACTCACCATGCGCAGAGCCTGCTCGCGCGGATCAAGACGTTTCAGAGTTCGGCCTTCTCCCTTGGTTTGTCGGCGAACGCGGTCGACAGCATTTTTTGCATGCAACTGTTTCAGCACATCGACTGCCCGGAACATCGGTTGGCCCTGCTGGCGGAGTTCCACCGCGTGAGTCGCGATACGGTGATTGTGGCGGTACGGATCGATGCGCATTTCAAGCTGCGTCGACCCGGCACAGCGGGTGCTCACCCGCGACAGCTGGCCGGCAAGGCCGAGGTCGAAGCCGAATTCAGGCAAGCGGGTTTCTGCTTGCTCAGTCACCAGGACTTCCTGCCCGGGTGTGCGCGGATGCGGGTCTACGTGCTGCGTAAGGCGAGTTAACTTCCGCTTGTCAGACATTTCTTGCCGTCTGGCAGGTCTTTTCGCTAAAGCTCTTGTTCAGTGGATGCGCGGAAATCGCCGGGGGCGATATATACTGCGCGCCATTCTTCAAGGGAGAGCCGTGTGGCCATCGATATTCACTGGATTCGCGACAACGATAGCCTCGGTCAGTTTTGCGCCGAGTGGCAGCAGCTGCCATTCGTTGCCCTCGACACCGAATTCATGCGGGTCGACACCTTTTATCCGATTGCAGGCCTGTTGCAGATCGGCGATGGCGTACGCGCTTACCTGATTGACCCCCTGACCATCGACAACTGGCAACCTCTGGCCGCGTTGCTGGAAAACCCGGCCGTGGTCAAAGTCGTCCATGCCTGCAGCGAAGACCTCGAAGTCTTGCTGCGCCTGACCGGCAGCCTGCCGGCGCCGTTGTTCGATACGCAACTGGCCGCCGCTTACCTGAACCTCGGTTTCTCGATGGGTTATTCGCGGTTGGTGCAGGAAGTGCTCGGCATCGACCTGCCCAAGGGCGAGACCCGTTCCGACTGGCTGCAACGTCCGCTGTCCGACACCCAGATCAGCTACGCTGCTGAAGATGCCTTGCACCTGGCGGAGGTTTTCGTACAGCTGCGTCCGAAGCTGTCTGACGACAAGTACGCCTGGGTCCTGGAAGACGGCGCCGAACTGGTAGCCAACCTGCGCCGCGAGGTCGACCCGTACGAGGTCTATCGTGACGCCAAACTGGCCTGGAAACTCTCCCGCGCCCAACTCGCCGTGTTGCGTGAACTCTGCGCCTGGCGTGAGCGCGAAGCCCGTGCCCGTGATTTGCCGCGCAATCGCATCGTGCGTGAGCACTCGCTGTGGCCGTTGGCGCGCACGCAACCCGACAACCTCGGCGCACTGGCGAAAATCGAAGACATGCACCCGCGTACCGTGCGTCAGGACGGTGAATTTCTGCTTGATCTGATCAAGCGCTCTGGCAGTGTGTCGCCCGAGCAATGGCCGCCCGCCGTGCCGGAGCCATTGCCGGTGGACGCCGCCAACCTGGTTAAACAGCTGCGTGCGATCGGCCAGGCCGAAGCCGAGCGCTTGAACATCGCGCCGGAACTGATGCTGCGCAAGAAAACCCTGGAAGCGTTGCTTAAGAGCGGCTATCCCAACGGTCCTTACCAATTGCCTGATTCGCTGCGTGGCTGGCGCCGCGAGTTGATGGGCCAGGCGCTGCTCGACAGCCTGGCCACCGCCGGAGAACAGCCTTGAAACGTATTTGCTCCATCTACCGAAGCCTGAAGAAAAACGAGATGTACCTCTACGTGCTCAAAAGCGATGCACTGGAGCGTGTCCCGGAAAGTCTGATGGCCGCCTTCGGCAAACCTCATCACGCTTTCGACCTGGTGCTGACCCCCGAGCGCAAACTGTCGCGCGAGGACATCACCGTGGTCCTGGAAAACCTTGAGAAGCAGGGCTACCACCTGCAAATGCCGCCGGCCGAAGACGAATACATAGAACACTTGCCGGAAGAATTGCTGCGACGCAACGACCCGATGTGATCGGCAGACAGGCTCTGTTCAGAGTCTGTGTGAAACACTGGAATGATTTTGGCGATGGCCAGGGCGGCGGAGCGAAACTCCGTCGGCGGCCGTCTGCACTGTTTTTGAAAGGTTTGAACCATGCGCGTTCTGATTGCTGAACACGACCACCCTGTGTACGCCCAACTGTTGCGTCAGGCTGCGCCTGATCTGGAAGTGCTGACCAGCGGTGACTCCGCAGAACTGGCCCGCCAGGCGGCCGACTGTCCGATCTGGCTGGGCCAGCCGGATCTGTTGGCGAACCTGTTGCGCCAAGGCCACCAGCCACAATGGCTGCAATCGACCTGGGCCGGCATCACGCCGCTACTGGCCGACGGTTTGCGCCGCGATTATCGCCTGACCCGTGCGGTCGGGATTTTTGGTCAGGTCATGGCCGAATACGTTTTGACGTACATGCTCGGCCACGAGCGCGAAGTGCTGGCGCGGTTGGTCAGCCAGGTCGAGCGCAAGTGGGACAGTCGTCAGGGCCAAAGCCTGGCGGGGCGCAAGGTGTTGATCGTCGGCACCGGTGACATCGGTCAGACCGTGGCGAAGTTCCTCGTGCCGTTTGGCGTCGAGCTGTACGGCATCGCCAGCGAAGCCCGGGAGCAGGCGCCGTTTGTTGAAGTCGGCGCGCTGGCGGACTTGCCGCGTCTGGTCGGTGAAGTGGATTTCGTCATCAATCTGCTGCCCAACACACCCAACACCCACGACTTGTACGATGCGGCGCTGTTCAAGCAGTTCAAGCCGACCGGGTTGTTCATCAACGTCGGCCGTGGCGTGGCCGTGGTCGACGCGGACCTGGTGGAAGCCTTGAAAGAAGGGCATCTGGCGGGCGCGGTGATCGACGTCTGCCGCCAGGAGCCGCTGCCGCAGCGCCATCCGTTCTGGACCGCCTGGGGCTTGCTGCTGACCGGCCACAGCTCGGCACCGACCTCGCCATCGATGATGGTGAACCTGTTTGTCGAAAACCTGCGGGCGTATCAGGCGGGTGAGGCATTGCGCGGGGAAGTCGACTTCAACCGCGGTTATTAAATTCGCCCCAATCAAAATGTGGGAGCGGGCTTGCTCGCGAAAGCGGTGTGTCAGTCAACCATTATGCTGACTGACACATCGCTTTCGCGAGCAAGCCCGCTCCCACATTGGTTTTGCGGTGTGGCTTAGAGGGTGAAGTCGCCTTCGGCGGCCAGTTCGCTCAGCGGGCGGCGCGGGCTTGGTTCTTCGCGGGCTTGCAGGTAATCGGCCAGCGTTGCCTTGTCGCCCAGTTTGCCCACGGCCACCGCTGCGTGCAGTGCATAACCTTCAGGAATGTTCAGCTCCTTGCGGGTCAGGTCCTGATCGAAACCGGCCATGCCGTGGGTGTGCCAGCCGCTGATGCTCGCTTGCAACGCCAGGTGGCCCCAGGCCGAACCGGTGTCGAAGGTGTGCCACAGCGCCGGGGTTTCTTCGGTGGCGCCGGGGACGGCGAAGGTGGTTTTGGAAATCACGATCACCAGCGCCGAGGCGTGTTGTGCCCAGCCACGGTTGAATTCGTTCAGCAGGCCCAGAAATCGTTCCCAGTTCGGCGTGTCGCGACGCGCGTAGAGAAACCGCCAAGGCTGCGAGTTGTAGGCCGATGGCGCCCAGCGCGCGGCTTCGAAGAAGCTCAGCAAGGTTTCTTCGGGAATGGTTTCGCCGGTGAAGGCGCGGGGCGACCAGCGATCGGTGAACTGAGGGTGGATCGCATAATCGGCAACGCGTGGATTTGCACTCATCAAGAGTTTCCTTGCTTCGTCTGAAAGTGAGGGTCGTCTAAAGCCTGCGGGCGCAGTTGAGCTGAGCGCTAAGGCTTTCGAGAGCCTGGCAGTTCACCTGAATGCAACGCGGCTAAGCGTTAATGGCATTTGGGCATGGCTCCTTGCGACTGGCAAAGCTACGTGGCGGCGCAAAAACTGACAAGCCCCGTTATACCGGCAGTCGCCAATGCTTGGCCCGCAAGTGCCTTGGCACTAGACTGGCGGCCTTTTCACCACCTGATGTTGATGCTGAGCCATGGCCGCCAAAGTCGAACCCTTCTGGATACGCAAAACCCTCGATCAACTCGATCCGCAGGAGTGGGAATCGCTGTGCGACGGCTGTGGCCTGTGCTGCCTGCAAAAGCTCGAAGATGAAGAGGACAACTCGGTCTATTACACGCGCATCGCCTGCAAGCTGCTGGACCTGAAAACCTGCCAGTGCACCGACTACCCGAACCGCCGCGACTTCGTCCCCGATTGCATCCAGCTCACGCCGGGCAAGGCTGACGAGTTCAAATGGCTGCCGCCGACTTGCGGCTATCGTCTGGTCAGCGAAGGCAAGGACTTGCCCCTGTGGCATCACCTGGTGTGCGGTGATCGCGATGCGGTGCACCACGAACGTATTTCCCAGTCCGGGCGCATGCTCGCCGAAGGCAGCGTGGCCGAAGACGACTGGGAAGATCATCTGATTTTCCGGGCAGGCTGAATGCCCACTGCATGTGTGGCAGCCAACAGGCAGTAACGACAAAAAAAAGGGGCCGCCAAGCAGCCCGGCGCGAGCACGTTCGCTCGCCACAACAGGAGTGTGTATGGCTGTGGGATTGCGGCGGGCGTTGGCCATTGGGCTCTTGGCCCTGAATTCGTCCGCGTGGGCGGCGAAGAAGGTCGATCTGGATTACCACGTGCGCCTGTTGCCGCAAAGCGATCAGGCCGAAGTGCGGCTGACGCTGGCCCAAGGCTCGGCGGTGCGCAGTCTGGATTTCGATCTGGGCGACGGCAGCCACTACAGCGACTTCAAGGCCGACGGCCAATGGCAGCTCACACCGGGCAAAGAGGCGCGCGGTGTCTGGCGTCCGGCCACTGACAAGGCCAGCCTGACTTACCGCGTGCGCATCAGCCATGGGCGCAAGAGCGGCAGCTTCGATACGCGCATGACCCCGACTTGGGCGCTGATGCGCGGCGACGACCTGGTGCCGCCGGCCAAACTCGATCAGCAGGACGGCATCGAGCTGGTGTCACGCCTTGAATTCGAATTGCCCACAGGCTGGAAAAGCGTCGAAACCGCTTGGCCGCGCATCGGCAAGAACAAATTCCGCATCGACAACGTTTCCCGTCTGTTCGACCGGCCCACCGGCTGGATGCTCGCCGGCCACCTCGGCAGCCGTCGCACCAGGCTTGGGGAAACCGAAGTCACCGTCGCCTCGCCTCAGGGCCAGGGCATGCGCCGCATGGACGTGCTGACGCTGCTGACCTTTGTCTGGCCGCAGGTTCAAGCGGTGTTCCCGCGTCATCCCGCCAAACTGTTGATCGTCGGCGCCAACGACCCGATGTGGCGCGGCAGCTTGGCTGCGCGTGAGTCGATCTATCTGAACACGCGCCTGCCGCTGGTCAGCGAAAGCGGCTCCAGCGCGGTGGTGCGTGAACTGGTGCAGGTCTCCGGGCGGATCAACGACAAACAGCGCAGCGACTGGATCAGCGAAGGGTTTGCCGAGTATTACTCGATCGAACTGATACGCCGCGCCGGTGGCATGAGTGATGAGCGCTATGAAAGTTTGCATGGCAGGTTGGTCAAGGACAGCCAGAAAGTCACCACGTTGCGTGGCGAACAGGTGAACCCGGCGCAGGTTTCAAAAGCGGTGTTGTTACTGCAGGAACTGGATCGCGAGATTCGCTTGAAGACGCGCAACAAGCGGTCGCTGGATGATGTGTTGCGTGGGGCGATGCATTTGGAAAGTGTGGATACCAAGGAGTTTGTTCAGCTCGCCGAAAGTGTGATTGGCGAGTCTTCCAAGGTGCTTGATACCGAGTTGCTTCAGTAACGCCGCCTTCGCGGGCAAGCCTCGCTCCTACAGGACACGTGTGATCACGCCAATTCTGTGGGAGCGGGCTTGCCCGCGAAGAGGCCGTCAGCCTCAGCGAAAATCCCGGATCAGACCCCGGTTTTAGGCGACTTCAACGAATCATTACCCGTCACCGTAGCGGTATTGGTCGCCGCCTCGGCATTCGCCTTCAACTTGCTCAATTCTTCCCCGGCCCGCTCGATCTTCGCCCGAACGGTGTTCATGTCCTGACGGCTTTTCTCCAGCAGGCTTTTGGCCGAGCTGTGCCCGGTAATCCCGCGAGCCAGTGCTACACCGCCGATCGCCACCTGGATCAACCCGAAAATACCGCCGCGGCGCAGGCCCTTGCCCACCATCAGCACGCCACCGGCAAGCGAGCCAACGCGCTCCCAGCCGTGAACGTTTTGCTCGGAATGGGTCTGGAACGGGGTGGATTCGATGCGTTCTACGCGTTTGAGTTCGCTCATGATCTGTCTCCAGGCAGGAAAGGCTGCTTCAACAATAGATAGTTAAGCTGACTGCCGTGGCGGTCCGCTTGTTCCATCGAATGTGCGGTGATTCAGCGGAATTTTGCCCCGGAACGGGTATTGAGCCCCTTGGACATGCGGTCGTAGAGCACGACGTTGACTGTGGCGGCCAGGTTCATGCAGCCAGTGGTCGGGATGTAGACCACGTCTTCGCACCAGTCGCGAATCTCTTTATCCAGCGAACCGTCTTCCGGGCCGAAGATGTACAGCGCGCGGTCCGGGTGGGTGTATTCCGGCAGCGAACGAGCGCCTTCGACCAGCTCCACCGCGACGGGCACGCAGCCTAATGGCAGGATTTTCTTCAAGTCGTCGATGCCAATCAGCGGGATGTCATAGTGGACGCGCTTGGTGTCGGTGACGAAGTCGGCAGCGCGTTCATAACGCTTGCCGGTGTAGAACACGGACGCCACGCCATAGCAGCCGGCGGCGCGCATGACCGAGCCGACGTTTTCCGGTGATTTGGGGTTATACAAACCAATGCAGCTGTACCGTTTGTCTGCCACGAGCGGGGTGCCTTCGGGGAAAAAACGGCGATTATACGGGGATTGGGGGAGGGGTGTCGGGTTTGGAGATTGGTGGTGTCTGAACAATTGCTATCGCTAGCAGGCTAGCTCCCACATTCGATCTTGGGCGTTCACACATACTCATGTGCACAGAAGATCCCCTGTGGGAGCTAGCCTGCTAGCGATGAGGAAAGTTGGGGCACTGAAGACCTTCAGTCGTCTTTCTTCATCAGACCAGCCAACGCCGCAAACGGGTTATGCGTCGCCTTGGCGATTTTCGGCGTGCTCAGCGAACCTTCGTGAAAATACTGCTGGTCGGTGTACCGCGAGTGTTCGTTGTCGTGGCAATACAGGCACAACAATTCCCAGTTCGAGCCGTCCTGCGGGTTGTTGTCGTGGTTGTGGTCGCGGTGGTGCACGGTCAGTTCGCTCAGGCGCTTGCCGGAGAACTCGCGGGCGCAGCGGCCACACACGTGCGGGTACATCTTCAGGGCTTTGTCGCGGTAACCCATTTCCTTGTCGCGCTGGTTGTCGGCGAGGATGCGATCCAGCTTCGAGGTATTGGTCGGCGTTGACGAACTCATGGGTTCACCTTTGTAAATGACTAATGACGGTTATGACGTGAGTTTAGCTCAGCCCTTGAGCTTCTCGGCAATCCAGATGGTGTGGCGCGTGCCTTTGTTGCCGTGGGCGAAGACCTGGACTTCCTCGGCCTTGAAACCGGCTTTCTTCAGTTTGTCGGAAAACTGCTTGTCGGCGCTGGCCGACCACACCGCCAGCACGCCTTTGGGCCGCAGGGCCTTGGCGCAGGCGCTCAGGCCACCGGCGGAGTAAAGCCAGCTGTTGGCCCGTTGGGTCAGGCCTTCGGGACCGTTGTCGACGTCGAGCATGATCGCGTCGAAACCTTGTGGTTCGGCTTGCAGGACTTTGGCCACGTCTTCCATGCGGATCACAGTGCGCGGGTCGAGCAGCGGATTTCCGGCTTTCTCTCCCAACGGCCCGCGATTCCACTCCACCACGCCAGGCACCAGCTCGGCGACCACCACTTCAGCGGTCTTGCCCAAATGCTTGAGGGCCGAGGCGAGGGTGAAACCCATGCCGAGACCGCCGATCAGCACCCGCGAGTTCGGCCGGCCCGCCACTTTGCGGCACGGAATCTCGGCGAGGGCATCTTCGGAACCGTGCATGCGCGTGTTCATCAACTGCCCGCCGTCACCGCCCTGGATCTTGATGACGAAATCCTCGCCATACTCGAACAGGCACAAGGCGCCGCCGTTTTCAGGGATAGGGGCGGTGTCGAGCAGAACGAAACGTTTCATGGAAATCTCAAATTGGGGGAAGGCAAACAGAGGCAGTTGGGAGTAGCCTGCCAATGACAACAAGGCCAACGGAGCCATTGATGAAGCGCACCATTCTAACGGTCATTGCCTTGGCCGCGCTCTCGATAACTGCAGTGCAGGCCCAGCAGTTGCAACCCGTACCGATCACCCCGGCGCCGATACCTGGTTCGCCCGGCACCGCGACCCCGACGCCGTATCCGCAAATAACCCCCTCCACCGCACCCCGGACCGGGCCTGGCAGTGGCGGCCCGCCGTTGGTGCCGATCGAGATGCCCAGCCCTCCGACCAAGGATCAACCGGTACCGGGGATTGAACCGAACAACACGAAAACCAAATCACCCGGCGGTTAAACCTGTTGCGAGAGCAGTTGGCCGTCGGCCATGCGCAGGCGTTTGGAGAGTGCGACGGCGAGGGCGCGGATGATTTTGGCGGCGATTTTCGGCGCATCATTGATCATCTTTTCCAGGGAGTCCTTGCCCAGGTTCAGCAACTGACAGTTACTGGCGGCCACGCAACTGGCCGAGCGGCGTTCGCCATCGAGCACCGCCATTTCGCCGAACGAGCGACCGCTGCGCAAGGTGGCCATGTTCACCAATTGCCCGTCGCCGCTGGTCTTCTGCACCGACACCTGGCCTGTGTGGATGATGCACATGAAGCTGCCGGCATCACCCTCATGGAAAATCTCTTCGCCTTCGGGGATGGTGCTGATGCTGAAGTAGCCGGAGGCGGCGGCGAAGTCCGCCGGCAGCAGTTGATCGAACAGGCCGCAGTCCATCAGCCAGTCGCGGATTTCGTTGTTCAGTAAGGTCGGTTCTGACATGTCGGCACGGTCTTTTTTTTGTGTCTGTTCTATTCCGGGATTTGGATTCACTGCATATCCCTGTGGGAGCGGGCTTGCCCGCGATGACGATGTAACAGCCAACATAAATGTTGAATGTAGGGGCCTCATCGCGGGCAAGCCCGCTCCCACAGGGGGAGGTGTGCAGCCTCGGGCTCCGGTGTCTGGTCTTAAGACCAGCGCACCGGGCCAAGTTCCTCAGGCAATCCCCAAAACCTTGAAAACAAATGCGTATTCGAGTGCTACGTCACGCAATCCCTGATAACGACCGCTCATCCCGCCGTGCCCGGCGCCCAGTTCGGTCTTGAGCAGCAGGGTATTAGTGTCGGTTTTGGTCGCGCGCAATTTGGCCACCCACTTCGCCGCTTCCCAGTACTGCACGCGGCTGTCGTTGTAGCCGGCAATCACCAGGGTCGCCGGATAGGCTTGCGCGGTGACGTTTTCGTACGGGGCGTAGGCCTTGATCCGATCATAAACATCCGGCTCTTCAGGATTGCCCCACTCGTCGTATTCCGTGACGGTCAGCGGCAGGTCCGGGTCGAGCATGGTGTTGAGCACGTCGACGAACGGCACTTCAGCGATCGCCGCGCCAAACAGCTCCGGCCGCTGATTGAGCACCGCGCCGATCAGCAAACCACCGGCACTGCCGCCACTGATCGCCAATTGCGCTGACGTGGTGAAGCCGTTGTCGATCAAGTGCTCGGCACAGGCAATAAAGTCGCTGAAGGTGTTGTTCTTGTGTTCCTGCTTGCCGGCGCGATACCAGGCTTCGCCCAGTTCGCCGCCACCACGCACATGGGCGATGGCAAACGCCACGCCGCGATCCAGCAAACTCAGACGGGCGTGGGAGAACCATGGGTCGAGGCTTTCGCCATAGGCGCCGTAGCCGTATAGATACAGCGGCGTCGGCTGTCCAAGTGCTTCGCGTTTGACGACATAGCTGATCGGCACTTGTGTGCCATCGGGTGCCGTCGCCCACAGGCGCTGGCTGACGTAGGCGTCGGCGTCGAACGGGCCGAGCACCGGGGTTTCCTTGAGGACTATCTGCTCACCACTGTCCAGCTCAAGCTGGCGGATCTGCGCCGGACGGTTCAAAGCCTCGTATCGCAGGCGGATCCTGTCGCTGACAAATTCCAGGCTGTTCTGCACATGCAGGCTGTACGCCGCATCCGGCAGTTGCACGCGGTAGCTCGGCAGGTCCTGCGGATGGACTTCAATCACCGGCAAGCCGCCGACCCTCAGACTCAGGGTCATGGCGCCGACGTTCAGGCTCATGCCCTCGATCATCGTGCTATCGCTGTGTGGGATCAGGTTCTGCCAGTCGGCCTCGGTCGGCGCAACGCCTGTATCGACGGCGGTGTACAGGGCGAAGTTGATGCCGTCGCGGTTGGTGCGAATGAACCAGGCCCATTCACCGTTCAGCGTGCCGTGATCGACGTCGTATTCATGGTCTTCAACCCGTGGCGCCAGGCAGGTAAAGGCCTGCTGCGGCTGCGAGGCGTCGAGGGCCCAGACTTCGCTGGTGGTCTTGCTGCCCAGCGACAGCAGCAATTGCTGCTCGGAACTGGAGCGGTAGCAATGCAGGAAGAAGCGACCGTCCGGCTCGTTGAACACTTCTTCGGCCGCCGTGCCGTCGAGTCGATAGCGCAACAGTTTGTGCGGACGGTGGGTGTCGTCCAGTTCGCCGAAAAACAGCGTCAGGCTGTCGTTGGCCCAGGTCATGCTGCCGTCGCAGTCCTGGAACTCCAGTTCGCTGACACGACCGTTGGACAATTCCTTCACGAACAGCGTGTAAATCTCATCGCCCGTGGAGTCGATGCTGTAGGCCAGGCGCTGGTGGTCCGGGCTGATGCTGAACGCGCCCAGGGAGAAGAAGCCGCCATTGGCCAGTTCGTTCGGGTCCAGCAGCAGTTGTTCCTTGCTTTCATCGAGCTGCAGGCTGTCATCGGCCGGACGCGGGCAGCGGTAGTGGCGGGCGTATTCGTCTCCGGCGGTGGTGCGCGTGTAATACAGGAACGGGCCCCAAGGGGAGGGCAGCGACAGGTCGGTTTCGAGAATCCGGCCCTTGATCTCCTCGAACAGGGTTTCGCGCAGCCCGGCCTGATCGGCGGTTTGTGCTTCTTGATAGCGATTTTCAGCCTTGAGGTAGTCGAGCACCGCGTCGGTGTCGCGCTCCTGCAGCCAGGCATACGGGTCAGGGCCGTCGGCCTTGTGGGCAATCGGGGCGCTGGTGACGTTGGCGGATAAGGGCATGAAGGACTCTCGGACGTTGTACGGAATAGGGCGCGCGCGTGTCTTGATGCCGCTGCAAATCCCTGTGGGAGCGGGCTTGCTCGCGAAGGGGCCTGCACATTCAACATCTGTGTTGGCTGACACACCGCATTCGTGAGCAAGCCCGCTCCCACAGGAGTCAGGCGTAGCGGCCAGGCATTGGAGCAAGCCTGACGGGCGAAAAGTCGTTACTATAAGCGCCTCTTTGCCTGCCTTGCCATGGACACCATGACCGAGAACGACTATCTGATCGCTTGGGGCCTCTACGCCTTTGCCGCTTTAGGCTGCCTGTTGGTGTGGATGCGCATCACCCGCTGGATGTGGCGTTGGCTGCGTGAACCGCTGCGGCTGCTGGTTGCCGTGCTGCTGTTCAGCCCGACCATCATCGATCCGGTGAAGGAAAAAGTGGCCCCGGCCATCGCCATCACCGCGCTTGATCTGCTGTTCAAGGTGGGCAATAACGCCTGGCGAGCGGTTTCCGATCTGTTCATGTACGGCATGATCGCCTTCGGCATCTACCTGGTTTTCGTGCTGATCCGTTTCCCGCTCGAACGCGCCTCCAACGCTCGCAAGGAACAGGCAGCCGCCGCCAAGGCCGCGGCCCGGGCCGACGATCCTGACGACGATCATCCGTTCGGCGGTGCCGGCGATGATCGTTACGGTCGGCCGCCAGTGCCGAGCAACCCTCAGCGTTTGCGGGTCGAACCGCGTTTGTAACCCGGCCTTGAAGCGAGAATCCGAGCATGTGTGAGTTATTGGGCATGAGCGCCAATGTGCCGACCGATATCGTGTTCAGCTTCACCGGGCTGATGCAACGCGGTGGTCGCACCGGCCCGCACCGTGACGGTTGGGGCATCGCCTTCTACGAGGGGCGCGGCCTGCGGCTGTTTCAGGACCCGGCCGCGAGCTGCGAGTCCGAAGTGGCAAACCTGGTGCAACGCTATCCGATCAAAAGCGAAGTGGTGATCGGGCACATACGTCAGGCCAACGTCGGCAAGGTCTGCCTGTCCAACACGCACCCTTTTGTGCGTGAACTGTGGGGCCGCAACTGGTGTTTCGCCCACAATGGCCAGCTCGCGGACTTTCAACCGATCAAAAGCTTTTACCGCCCCGTTGGTGACACTGACAGCGAAGCGGCGTTTTGCGATCTGCTCAACCGGGTACGTGCAGCGTTTCCGGAACCGGTAGAAATCGAAGCGCTGCTGCCGGACCTGGTGGCTGCTTGCGCCGAATACCGCAGCAAAGGCGTGTTCAATTGCCTGCTGAGCGACGGCGACTGGCTGTTCTGCTATTGCTCGACCAAGTTGGCCCAGATCACCCGTCGTGCGCCATTCGGCCCGGCGCGGTTGAAGGATGTCGATGTGATCGTCGACTTCCAGGCCGAAACCACGCCCAACGATGTGGTCACGGTGATCGCCACCGAACCCCTGACCGAAAACGAAACCTGGACCCGCTACGAACCGGGCCAATGGAGCCTCTGGCGACGCGGCGAATGCGTCAGCCAGGGCAAGACCGAATAAGGACTCACCCCTCATGTTGCTCAGTTATTTACGGCTGGTGTTGTTTGCGGCGGGCTTGTTGATCGGTGTCCAGGTGCCGGGGTTCATCAGCGATTACGCGAAACGGGTCGAGGCGCATCTGATCGAGGCGCAGACCGGCTTGAGTGGTTTCCAGGGCACGGCCAATCAATTCTTCAAAGGCGATATGCAGGCGCTGGTCGCTCATTACCGTGCCAGCGAAGACCCGATTTTCCGCAGCGACGCAGAGAGCCTGAGCACCTTGCTCACCCGTCAGTTGGCGCTCGATAAACAGTTCCAGGCCATGCAGGGCCCGTGGTACATCCGCGTCCTGCAGGTTGCGCTGGCGGCTGATCCGGATATTCGTAAGGAAACCTGGAATGGCTACAGCTACCAGATCCTGCTGACACCGGAAGCGATGATCTGGGGCATGAGCGGCGCGTTGCTGCTGTCCTTCGGCATCGAATGCCTGTTCCGTCTTATTGACTGGGTGGTGCTGGGCGGCAAACGACTGCGCCAGAGCCGTCCGATTGAAGATCGGGATGTGCGCGGCCTGTAAGGGGTCCAATGCGATCCCTGTGGCGAGGGAGCTTTTGTGGCGAGGGAGCTTGCTCCCGCTCGGCTGCGCAGCAGTCGTAAATCCGGAAAATGCGGTTTGCCTGGCGCACTGAGGGTGTCTGTTTCGGGGCTGCTGCGCAGCCCAGCGGGAGCAAGTTCCCTCGCCACAGGGTTTGTGTATCAGGTTTAGACGGTTGGCTTGCTGAGGGAGATGTAGTCCTCGCCCACCTTGCGCGCATACCCCTCCAGCACCTGCTGACACAACGCGACAATCTCCTCGACCCACTCCACGCCCACTCGCCACGACACCACGACCTGCAAATTAGGCAGCTGTTGATCGATAGTCAGCAAGGTCAATTCCCCCCGCGCCAGCTCCTCGGCCACCAGGACCGGCGGCAACGCGCCAATCCCGAATCCGTCGCGCAGCAACCGGGTAATCGCCGACACCGAATTCACGCAGTTCAGCCGGGGTGTCATGACCCCGTTCGCCTGCATCAGACCCAGAATGTCCTGATGCGGATGGGAGTTTTTCGAGTAAGTAATGATTCGCTCCCGAGCCAGGTCGGCAATGCCTGTGTACTCGCGGTTGTAGATCGAGCTACTGGCCACGATCCACCCCATCGGATGGCTTGCCAGCTCCAGGCTGCGCACGCTTTCCTGGCGCACCAGGTCGGTTTGCAGGATCAGATCGAGAAAGCCTTTTTGCAGCTGATCGCAGAGGTTGAGCGCCGTATCGGCCACCAGCTCGATCTCCACCAGCGGATAGTGATCCATCATCTGTGCCACCAACGGGCTCAGCCAGGTGTGAATCACCGTGTCCATCACACCGATCCGCACGCGTCCGACCTTGCTCGAGCGCGTCTCGATCGACTGCTTGAGGGCCTGCATGGTGTCCATCATCTGCTCGGCGTATTCGAGCACTTTCAAGCCTTCCGGCGTCAGGCTCACTCCGCGCGAGTCGCGCAAAAACAACTTCACCCCGAGCTCGCCTTCGAGCACCGCGATGCGGCTGGAAATCGACGCCTGGGTGGTGAAGAGCTTGTCTGCCGTCAGGCGAAAACTCTTGAGTCGGGCGACCCAGACAAAGGTCTCGAGAAACTTCAGGTTCATGGGATTTGCTCGGGGATAAAGAATTCTTATGTCTAGGGCGGGGTTTTATTAGTTGGACGCAACAGGGCCGGGCGCCCAAAAATCAGGCCATCCGGTTCCCACGATAGGCGTCGTCGGGGCTCAGAACAATACCAATAAAATTTGCACGGAGATTTGCCATGAGTGCGCCCGACACGCTCGACATCCCCAAAGCCACGCCTCGCCCGGGACCTTTCGACTGGTACCGCAACATCAATCAGCAGGAACGCCGCACCTTCTGGAGCTGCAAGATCGGCTATGGCCTGGACGGCATGGACACCCAAATGCTCAGCTTCGTGGTACCGACCCTGATTGCAATGTGGGGCATCACCACCGGCGAGGCCGGGCTGATTCATACCAGCACGCTCATTGCCTCGGCCATCGGCGGTTGGGTGGCGGGAATTCTGTCGGACCGCATCGGCCGTGTGCGCACCCTGCAACTGACGGTGCTGTGGTTCGCTTTTTTCACCTTCCTCTGCGGCTTCGCGCAAAACTACGAGCAACTGCTGATCAGCCGCACTTTGATGGGCTTCGGTTTTGGCGGTGAGTGGACTGCCGGCGCGGTGCTGATGGGCGAGGTGATTCGCGCCAAGGACCGCGGTAAAGCGGTGGGCATGGTGCAATCGGGCTGGGCGCTGGGTTGGGGGCTGACGGCGATTCTCTATGCGCTGCTGTTCTCGGTATTGCCGCCGGAAGATGCCTGGCGCGCTCTGTTCATCCTCGGCATCGTGCCGGCCATCTTCGTGATTTTCGTCCGCCGCCTGGTGAAGGACCCGGAAATCTACCGGGAAGCCAAGGCCAAGCAGGAGCCCGGCAACGCCGCGAAGTTCTACGAGATTTTTGCCCCCGGCATCCTCTTCACCACGATTCGCGCGTCGGTGCTGACCACCGGTGCACTGGGCGGTTACTACGCGATCACGTCCTGGCTACCGACTTTTCTGAAGAACGAACGCGGTTTGAGCGTACTCGGCACGGGCGGTTATCTGGCGATGGTGATCGTCGGTTCCTACGTCGGCTACGTGATCAGCGCGTATTTGACTGACATCCTCGGCCGCAAAAAGAACTTCATCCTGTTTGCCGTCGGCTCGTTCACCATCGTGCTGCTTTACACCCAATTGCCCGTCAGTAATGGCGTGATGCTGTGGCTGGGCTTCCCGCTGGGCTTCTTCGCCTCGGGGATTTTCAGTGGCATGGGCGCGTTTCTGACTGAACTGTTTCCGACGCGGATTCGCGGTTCAGGGCAGGGCTTTTGCTACAACATCGGTCGTGCCTTGGCGGCATTGTTCCCGCTGCTGATCGGTTTGTTGAGTCAGACGGTGCCGTTGAGCGTAGGCATCGGGGCGTTTGCGGCGGTGTCCTACGGCGTGGTGATTCTTGCGGCGTTGAGCCTGCCGGAAACCCGTGGCAAACAACTCGACGCCCAATAACAAAACGCCAGCAACTGATAATCTGCAGGCAACTGCCCCGCAGTAAAAAAAGAATATGCCTACAGGAGTGTTCACCGTGAGCCGCCTGCTATTGAACTGCGACATCGGCGAGAGTTTCGGCAACTGGACCATGGGTCTGGACGCCGAGGTCATGCCCTTCATCGATTGCGCCAACATCGCCTGCGGCTTCCATGCCGGCGACCCGAGCATCATGCGCAAGACCGTCAGCCTGGCCCTGAGCAACGGCGTACAGATCGGCGCGCACCCGGCCTATCAGGATCTGGTCGGTTTCGGCCGACGCTCCATGGCCTACGCCGCCCAGGAACTTCAGGACATCCTGCATTACCAGATCGGTGCCCTCGACGGCGTTTGCCGGGCCCAGGGCGGGCGCGTCAGTTACGTCAAACCTCATGGCGCGATGTACAACGACATGATGGCCAATCCGGCGCAATTGCGTGCCGTGCTTCAGGCCGTGGCGGCCTATGACCGGACCTTGCCGCTTATGTTGATGGCCACGCGCGACAACAGCGCCGCCCAGCGACTGGGCGATGAGTACGGCGTGACCCTGTGGTTCGAAGCCTTCGCCGATCGCGCCTACGACAGTGCCGGCATGCTGGTTTCGCGGCAGCTGCCGGGGGCGGTGCACCACGATCCCGAAAGAATTATCGAGCAGGCGCTGACCATCGCCCGTGGCGACACCCTCACCGCCAGCGACGGCAGCGCCTTGCACTTGCAGGCCAATACCCTTTGCGTCCACGGCGACAACGCCAGTTCGGTGGCAGCCGTGCGCCGGATTCGCGAAGCCCTTGATCAGCAGAGCGCACCATGAAACCGCGGGTTGAGGTGGTAGCGCTGGATTGCCTGATGGTGCGTCTCTTTGATGAAATCAGCGAAGCCAATATGCCGTGGATGCTCGCGGCCAGCGAAAACCTGCGCACTGCGTTCGCCGGGCATCTGATCGATCTGGTGCCGTCGTACACGACGTTGATGGTGCATTACGATCTGACGGCGTTGAGTCCGGCTCAGGCCCGGGAACTGATCGCCGAAGCGCTGATCGACCTGTCGCCCAACGCGAGCACCGGCGGTCAATGCCATGTGCTGCCGGTCTGGTATGACTTGAGCGTCGGACCGGAGTTGAGCCTGTTGTCGCAACGCAGCGGGTTGTCGGTGGAGGACGTGATCCGCCGTCACAGCGAGCGCGAGTATCAGGTATTCGCCTTGGGGTTCGCGCCGGGGTTTGCCTTCATGGGGCTGGTGGAGGAAGTGCTCGCCGCGCCGCGCCTGAATACGCCGCGCAAAAAAGTGGCTGCCGGCAGTGTCGGCATCGCCGAGCGGCAAACCGCCGCTTACCCGGTGGTTTCCCCCGGTGGCTGGAACCTGATCGGTCGCACGCCGGCCAAGCTGTTCGACCGCGACCGTGACGGCTACAGCCTGATGCAACCGGGCGATACCGTGCGCTTTGAAGCGGTCAGCCATGCCGAATTCATCAACCTGGGCGGCGACGACACGCCACTGGAGGCCCAGGCATGAGCCGTCTACTGATTGAAGCGAGTACGCCGTTGTGCCTGTTGCAGGACGCCGGCCGTTTCGGCGTGCGGCATCTGGGCGTGACCCAGGGTGGCGGGCTGGATTGGCGCTCGATGTCGTGGGCCAACTGGTTGCTGGGCAATCGGCTGGATGCGCCGGTGATTGAAATCACCCTCGGCGGCTTCAGCGTGGTGGCCGAGGAAGATTGCGTGTTGGCGCTGGCCGGGGCGGACCTGGGCGCGCAAGTGAATGGCGAGGCACTGGCGCCGTGGCGCAGTTTTCGGCTGAACAAAGGCCAGCGATTGCAGTTCACTCAGCCGCTGCTCGGGGCACGGGCTTATCTGGCGGCACCCGGCGGGTTCGACGCGCCGAAGGTGTTGGGCAGCAGCGCGACAGTGGTCCGTGAAGAACTCGGCGGTCTGGATGGTATGGGCCGGCCTTTGGCCAAAGACGCTTCGTTGAGCTATGGCGGGAGTGCGCTGATATTGCTGCGGGAGTTGCCGGCAGAACATCGGCCGGACTTCAACGTCGATTCGCCACTGGATGTGGTCCTCGGCGCGCAGATTGGTGAGTTCAGCGGACAAAGTCTGTTCGATGCGTTCAACAGCGTCTGGACCCTCGACAGCCGCGCCGATCGCATGGGCATTCGCTTGCTGGGAACGGCGTTGCAGTACCAGGGCAATCCGATGATTTCCGAAGGTATCCCGCTGGGGGCGATCCAGGTGCCGCCGGACGGACAGCCGATTGTGTTGCTCAATGACCGGCAGACCATTGGTGGTTATCCGCGACTGGGGGCGTTGACGCCGTTGGCGTTGGCGCGGCTGGCGCAATGTTTGCCGGGGGCGAAAGTGCGGTTGCGGCCGGTGGTGCAGGATGTCGCGCATCGGCAACAGGTCGAATATTTGCGGCGGTTTTCAGGTCGCTAAAAGCATCGCGGGCAAGCCCGCTCCCACAGGGGGAAATGGTGTTCACAAAATGTGTGAACACCTCCAATCCTGTGGGAGCGGGCTTGCCCGCGATGGCGTCAGTACAGGCAACCGAGATTACTTGGACAGAAACCGCATCCCTTCCTCCAGCCCGCGCAACGTCAGCGGATACATCTGGTCGTCAATCAAGTCCCGCACAATATTGGTCGACGACGTATAGCCCCACGTATCTTTCGGATACGGGTTGATCCAGATGACCTTCTTGTACTTCTCCATGAACCGCTGCATCCACACATAACCGGCTTCTTCGTTCCAGTGCTCGACGCTGCCGCCGGCCTGGGTGATTTCATAAGGCGCCATCGCAGCATCGCCAATGAAGATCACTTTGTAGTCGGCACCGTACTTGTGCAGCAGGTCCTGGGTCGAAGTTCGCTCGGAAGTGCGGCGCATGTTGTTCTTCCACACCGATTCATAAATGAAGTTGTGGAAGTAGAAGTACTCCAGGTGCTTGAACTCGGTCTTGCAGGCCGAGAACAACTCCTCGCAAATCTTCACGTGCGCGTCCATCGAGCCGCCGATGTCGAACAGCAGCAGCAACTTGACGGTGTTACGCCGCTCCGGCCGCATCTGGATATTCAGCAGGCCGGCATCGCGTGCGGTGTGGTCGATGGTGCCATCGATGTCGAGCTCTTCCGCCGCACCCTGACGGGCGAACTTGCGCAAGCGGCGCAGGGCAACCTTGATGTTGCGCGTGCCCAGTTCCACCGAATCGTCGAGGTTCTTGTACTCGCGCTGATCCCACACCTTGACCGCTTTGCCCTGGCGCTTGCCGGCATCGCCGACCCGAATGCCTTCCGGGTTGAAACCGCCGGAGCCAAAGGGGCTGGTGCCGCCGGTGCCGATCCATTTGTTGCCGCCGGCGTGGCGTTCTTTCTGTTCTTCGAGGCGTTTCTTGAACTCTTCGATCAGCTTGTCCAGGCCGCCGAGGGACTGGATCGCGGCCCGTTCTTCTTCGGTCAGGGAACGCTCGAATTCCTTGCGCAGCCAGTCTTCGGGAATCAACGCCTGAAGGTGATCGTCGAGTTTTTCCAGGCCATTGAAGTAGGCGCCGAACGCACGGTCGAACTTGTCGAAATGCCGTTCGTCCTTCACCAGAATCGCCCGGGACAAGTAATAGAACTCGTCCATGTCGGCGAAGGTCACGCGCTGTTTCAGCGCGTTGATCAGGTCCAGCAGCTCGCGCACCGATACCGGCACCTTGGCTGCGCGCATTTCATTGAACAGGTTGAGCAGCATGGCGATCAGCCTCTTAGCGGGTGCCGCGACGGCTCATGAACGCCAGGCGCTCAAGCAATTGAACATCCTGTTCGTTCTTCACCAGGGCGCCTGCCAATGGTGGAATCGCTTTGGTCGGATCGCGTTCGCGCAATACCGCTTCGCCGATGTTGTCGGCCATCAACAGCTTCAGCCAGTCCACCAGTTCCGAGGTCGATGGCTTTTTCTTCAGGCCCGGGACCTTGCGCACATCGAAGAACACGTCCAGCGCTTCGCTGACCAGGTCTTTCTTGATGTTCGGGTAGTGCACGTCGACGATCTTTTGCAGGGTCACGCGATCCGGGAAGGCGATGTAGTGGAAGAAGCAGCGGCGCAGGAAAGCGTCCGGCAGCTCTTTCTCGTTGTTGGAAGTAATGATGATGATCGGGCGTTTCTTGGCCTTGATGGTCTCGTCGATCTCGTAGACGTAGAACTCCATCTTGTCGAGTTCTTGCAGCAGGTCGTTCGGGAACTCGATGTCAGCCTTGTCGATTTCGTCGATCAGCAGGATCACCCGCTCTTCAGACTCGAACGCTTCCCAGAGCTTGCCCTTTTTCAGGTAGTTGCGAACGTCGTGGACCTTTTCCGTGCCCAGCTGCGAGTCACGCAGGCGGCTGACCGCGTCGTACTCGTACAGGCCCTGATGCGCCTTGGTCGTGGACTTGATGTGCCAGGTGATCAGCTTGGCGCCGAAGGACTCGGCCAGTTGCTCGGCGAGCATGGTTTTGCCGGTACCCGGTTCGCCCTTGACCAGCAGTGGACGCTCCAGGGTAATGGCGGCGTTGACCGCCAGCTTCAGGTCATCGGTGGCGACGTAGGCCTGGGTGCCTTCGAACTTCATCTGCTAATCCTCGAACGGTAACGCCGACCTGAACGAGGCAGGGCGGGGCGCAATAATTGTAGTACCCGACTATAACGCGCAGGCCGGTCGACTGTGAACGCAGACGACTTATTCAGTCTCTGAATGGAGCGTCACATCTTGACTCAGTCTCGGCCGCTGGCCAGTATTGAGCTATCGCCATTCTGGCGATAGCTTGCCCGGCATGTCTACTAAATACCCATTTCGCGATACGTACCGCATTCAGTTGCGCGAGAAGGATCATCCGCCGCCCCATGTTCACCTGACAGGAGGAGGGCTCGATGTGATGCTGAGCCTGGAAACCATCGAAGTGATGGTCGGTAAGGCGCCGCCACTGATTATCAAGGAAGCGCTGGAGTGGGTCAGGGCCCATCAGGCGCAATTGCTGGAGGACTGGAAACGATGTTACCCATGAAACGACCACGGCTGTCGGCTGTGCAGGCGTTGCCGGATTACCGCTTGGCGCTGACCTTTATCGACGGTCAGCAGCTGACCCTTGATTTGAGTCGCGACCTGCACGCCTATCCAGGGTTGCAGCCGTTGCTGGAGGCTGGGGCATTCGAACGTGCACTATCGGGTGATGATGGCTGGAGCGTCGAGTGGCCCGAGCAGGACATCCAGATCGGCGCCGACACCCTGTATCTGGATGCCCTCGCGCAAAATGCCTTGGACGAAAACACCCGGATCTTCATCGACTGGCGCGCTCGTAACGGGCTACCGCTCAATCAGGCGGCTGAGGCGCTGGGTGTCAGTGCACGAAGCATCACCCGATACAGCAGCGGCCGCGAAGCAGTGCCTCGATCATTGGCGCTGGCCTGTCTGGGCTGGGACTTCCTGCAGCAGCAATCGAACCCGGCACGGGCAGCCGAAGAGACCGGTCGCTACACCGTGACGCGCAAACCTTAACCCGCTTCCGGCTTCGGCCTCTCATACCGGGCATTGAAGGCCTGGACAAAACCATTGCGCAAAATCTGCAAAAACGCCTGGAACGCGCTGATATCTTGTCGATGCACGTTGCCGCTCAGTTCGACGCGTGTCGCGAACTGGTTCTTGCCCTGATTCTTGAGCACGGTTTCGGAGCCGCCGACAATGGCCTCCCAGATGGAGCGGAAAAGCCCTTTGTCCTTGTTTTCCACGTCTTGCTGCCAGTTGAAGACGTCGACGTCCTTCAGCAGCGGTTTGATGTAGCCGGTCAGTTTGGCCTTCTTGGCCTGCGCTTCGATCACTACATCGCCGTGACCGGCATTGAAGTCGAACTTGCCGTAGGCCGAGGCAAAGTCGTTCATGCGTTTGAGCTCAATGTCCCTGGCCCTCAGGCGGAATTCGAAGTCCTCAAAGTTGCTTAACGGATCGAAGGTTGCCGTTGTTTCCAGTGGTGCGTGTCCCAGCAACAGCGCCTTGCCTTCAAAACGGGCGTCGCGCTTGCCTTCGGTGTCGACCACGTTGGTCAGGTTGTAGAGGCTGGCGTTGACCTGGGTGGCGTTCATGTTGACGGGGGGCTTGGAATTGAAGTTTCGAAAGCTGATCTTGCCGTCGTAGATGCGTATTTCGTTAAAGGTGAACGGCGCCAGTTTGCTTAATTGTTCGCGCCAGTCGGTGCCTTGACCGGTCTGGGAGTTTTGTTTGTTGGCGCCGCCGTCGACGAAGTTCACCTCGGGGTTGAAGAACTGCACCTCGGCCACTACAGCGCGGTCGGACCAGAGTGAGTGCCAACTGACAGAAAGGTCGATCAGCGGCGCATTGACGAACGGCACCGGGACCTTGCCGTCGACCTTGACGATTTTCAGTCCGTTGATCTTGTAGGCACCGCGCCACAGGGCCAGGTCCACATCGGTCACCTGGCCCCGGTAATCGCCCATGTCGGCCAACTTGTCGTTCAGGTAGTCGCGCACCAGGTAGGGCAGGGCGATGTGCAGGGCAATCAACAGCACAACGAGGCCGGCGAGGGTCCACAGGGGCCAACTGTATCGACGTTTCATGACGGCAAATCTCTGGCGATGTAAAGCCATTGACTGCGGTGGTCAGCGGACGTTCGACCTGACTGGACGACCACCGGCAACAGGCATACCTTTGGGAGCTTATTCAACGCTGTACAAGGACCCAGCCATGAGCCGTATTTACGCTGACAACGCCCATTCCATCGGCAATACGCCGTTGGTGCAGATCAACCGCATTGCCCCGCGCGGTGTGACCATCCTGGCCAAGATCGAAGGGCGCAACCCGGGTTATTCGGTCAAGTGCCGGATCGGCGCGAGCATGATCTGGGACGCCGAAAGCTCCGGCAAACTCAAGCCTGGCATGACCATCATCGAACCGACGTCGGGCAATACCGGTATTGGCCTGGCGTTTGTTGCCGCGGCCCGTGGTTACAAATTGATGCTGACCATGCCGGCGTCGATGAGCATCGAACGACGCAAGGTCCTCAAGGCACTGGGCGCCGAACTGGTCCTGACTGAACCGGCCAAGGGCATGAAGGGCGCGATCGAGAAGGCGGCCGAAATCCTCGCCAGCGACCCGGCCAAATATTTCATGCCGGCGCAGTTCGACAACCCGGCCAACCCGGCCATTCACGAGAAAACCACCGGCCCGGAAATCTGGAACGATACCGACGGTGCGGTCGATGTGCTGGTGGCAGGCGTTGGAACAGGCGGAACCATTACCGGTGTTTCGCGGTATATCAAGAATACCCAGGGCAAACCGATTATCTCGGTGGCGGTGGAGCCGGTGGTGTCACCTGTGATTACCCAGGCGATTGCCGGTGAAGAGATCAAGCCGAGCCCGCACAAGATCCAGGGGATCGGTGCCGGTTTTGTTCCGAAGAATCTGGATTTGTCGATCGTCGATCGGGTTGAGTTGGTCAGTGACGAAGAATCCAAGGCCATGGCCCTGCGCCTGATGCAGGAAGAAGGGATCTTGTGCGGTATTTCCTGTGGCGCCGCGATGGCAGTGGCAGTGCGTCTGGCCGAAACACCGGAAATGCAGGGCAAGACCATCGTGGTGATTCTGCCGGATTCCGGCGAGCGCTACCTGTCGAGCATGCTGTTCAGCGATCTGTTCACCGAGCAGGAGAATCAGCAGTAAGCACTGAAAACGATTTTTCCTTTTGCTGAGAGGGCTGATTCAGGTCAGCCCCCGTTCAGGAACCTTATGTTAATAAGTGCTTTATTGCACAAACCTTAATACTGAATGTCGAGTTTTGCGGGTTTTTCCCGAGGCCGGTAATGTTTATCATGGCCGGCTGCCACGTCGGGTAAATGGCGTTGTGCAAAGAGCCTAATCTCAAGGAGCCGTAGATGACCTTTTCCTTTGCCGCGAAAGCGTCAGTGTTGCTGCTATTCCTGGGCAGCACCCTCTATGTGCATATGCGCGGCAAGGCGCGATTACCGGTTCTGCGCCAGTTCGTTAACCACTCGGCCCTGTTTGCGCCATACAACGCCTTGATGTACCTGTTCTCCAGCGTGCCATCCAAACCCTATCTGGACCGCAGCAAATTCCCGGAACTTGATGTGCTCAAGGACAACTGGGAAGTTATCCGCGACGAAGCCATGCACCTGTTCGACGAGGGTTACATCTGCGCCGCCGAAAAGAACAACGATGCCGGTTTCGGCTCGTTTTTCAAGAAAGGCTGGAAACGTTTCTACCTCAAGTGGTACGACAAACCCCTGCCATCGGCTGAAACCCTGTGCCCGAAAACAGTGGCGCTGCTCAGCAGTATTCCCAACGTAAAAGGTGCGATGTTTGCGTTGCTGCCGGGCGGCAGCCACCTCAACCCGCACCGCGACCCGTTTGCCGGTTCCCTGCGTTATCACCTGGGGCTGTCGACGCCGAACTCCGATGACTGCCGCATCTTCGTCGACGGTCAGGTATACGCCTGGCGTGATGGCGAGGACGTAATGTTCGATGAGACCTACGTGCATTGGGTCAAGAACGAAACCGAGAAAACCCGGGTCATTCTGTTCTGTGACATCGAACGACCGCTGAGCAACCGCATCATGACCCGTATCAACCGCGGGATCAGCGGCCTGCTCGGTCGCGCCACCGCGCCTCAGAATCTTGATGATGAGCGAGTCGGCGGGATCAACCAGGCGTATGCCTGGAGCAAGAACTCCAGCGACAAAGTCAGCGGCGTGGTCAAACGCTGGAAGCGTCGCAACCCCAAGGCATACCGCGTGCTGCGGCCGGTGCTGGCGGTGGTGGTGTTGACGTTGTTGGGGTATTGGTTGTTTGGGTGACTGGATGTAATAGAAAACCGCTCCTAATGAGCGGTTTTTTTATGAGGAAAATTAAACGATGCGCCGCGACGAGGTGTCTTTATTGGCCCTTTGTCCAAGTCATTGCAATCCATGTCCGACGCTGGTTATAGTCGGCGCTCGCCTGCTCTCCCAAGCACGGCCCCAAAAAAAGATCAGCCCATGCCAGCTTCCCTCATCAACGCGGTAGTCGATTCAGCGGTCAACGCTGGCGTCGTGCCGTGCGGGATTCAGCAGCCTGCGCAGATCAGTCATTACCCCCCACCTGTCAGTAGCACGCCGGTGTGCGCAGTCGTATCACCGCCGGGCGTTGGCTTTTCGGGCTGATCAGCTTCTTTTTGCTGTTCCCATGCCCGTCTAAAAAGTTTTCGCCTGAAAAACTACTGAATTTCAGCTTCGGCTGACTTGGCTTTTTTTGCCTGACTACAGGTGGTATTCATGTTTGTCCTTTCGAAAAAAACCGCGCTCGCGGCGGCGTCCACGAGCCTGTTCGTTCTGCTGTGGAGCAGCGGGGCGATCTTCTCCAAATGGGGCCTGGCCCACGCATCACCCTTTGCCTTTCTGCTGATTCGCTTTGTCATCGCCTTTTGCGGATTGATGCTGTTGGTGCCTTTGCTCAAGCTGAAAATGCCCAAGGGCGGCAAGCCGATGGTGTATGCGATGGCCACGGGCGTGGTGTTGCTGGGGGCGTATCAGATTTTTTATCTGCTGGCCCTGGACCTGAAAGTCACCCCGGGCGTGATGGCGACAATCATGGGGGTGCAGCCGATTCTCACGGTGGTGATCATGGAACGGCAGCGCTCAGCCAGCCGAATGTTCGGTCTGGCGCTGGGTCTGGCCGGGTTGATCATGGTGGTTTACCAGGGCATCGGTCTGGCCGGTATGTCACTGGCCGGGATGCTGTTCGGTTTGCTGGCGCTGGCGAGCATGACGTTCGGCTCAATCATGCAGAAGCGCATCACCGATAACCCACTCGGCACGCTGCCGGTGCAGTACCTGGCGGGGCTGTTGCTCTGCGGGATCTTTGTGCCGTTCCAGCCGTTTCATTTCGAACACAGCAGCGGGTTTTTCGTGCCGGTGTTGTGGATGGGGTTGGTGGTGTCGGTGCTGGCAACCTTGTTGCTGTACCGCTTGATCGCTCGCGGCAATCTGGTGAATGTCACCAGTCTGTTTTACTTGGTGCCAGCGGTGACGGCAGTGATGGACTACCTGATTTTTGGCAATCGGCTGGCGGCATTGAGCATGCTTGGGATGGTGTTGATTATTGTTGGTTTGGTGTTTGTATTCCGTAAGACAGGGTAGGAACGGGGCGGGGGCATATCCGTTTCTTTGGTTATGGCGGCTGTTGGTTCCGCCCTTACGGCGGGTCACTTTGGAAAAGCCCCAAAGTAACCAAAGGGCTCTTGCCCCTGACGTTCGGTGCCGAGCCACAGCGAGGCACCGTACGTCAGGGGCGAAAGCGTTTGGTTACTTTGCGCTTTTCAAAGTCACCCGCCGTAAGGGCGGAACCAATAGCCGCCGTTACCCAAAAAACGGATATGTACCCCAACCAAAAAAACCTGTTATTTGCTCAGCGCATGCTCGGCCCGCACCGAATTCATGAACGCCTGCATCGCCGACGATTGAATCCGGTGACGCCGGGTGATCAGCCCATACGGCGGCAGTCGTGCCTCGAACTTGATCGGCAACACCGCCAGCAAATCACGCCCCGGATAATCCTCCACCACCGACACCGGCGTGACGCCGAGCATGTCGGTCTGCTGGATCAATGACAGTAAGGTCATGATCGAGGTGGTTTCGACGATGCTGCTCGGAATATCGACCCGCGCATTGTGGAATACCTGATTGATGATCGCGCGCATCGGGCTCGGTTGCTGTTGCAGCACCCAGGTCATGTTCTGCAACTCTGCCCAGCTCAGGTTTTTCTCCTTCGCCAACGGGTTCTGTGCACCGGATATGACGCACAAGGCTTCTTCGCCGAGGCTGTCGAACAGCAACTCCTCGGCGCGCGCGCCTACCGGAATCCGGCCCAAAACGATGTCCAGTTGATCCTGCAACAGTGCTTGCACCAGCACGTCACTGGTGTCGACCTGAATGCTCATGGACAAGCGCGGATGGCTCTGTTTCAAGGTCGCGATGGTGCGGGTCAACAGCCCCGAGGCCAACGCCGGAATCGCACCGACCGCGACCCGGCCAAGGTTGCCGGATTCGAGCGCGACCAGTTCTTCACGCATGCCGCTGAGTTCAGCAAACACCATGCGCGCGTAGTAGATGACGGTTTCCCCGAACGGGGTGGAGCGCATGCCTCGAGGCAGGCGTTCGAAAAGCTCGACGCCGAGCAAATCCTCGGCTTCGTGCAGCATCTTGGTGGCTGCCGGCTGGGTCATGCCGATGTGGTCGGCGGCGCGGCGCAACGAGCCGAATTCCTGTAATGCCAGCATCAGCCGCAGTTGGCGCAGACGCAGTCGGCTGTGGATCACATTGGCAGCAGGAATTCGGGTCATGTGGCCGTGCTCGCAATAAGGACTGCGGCAAGCCTGACAACAAATGTCAGGCGTTGCCAGTATTGCCGTGTCACAGCACCGATTTAGGCTTGGCGACCTGAGGTTTGCGCAGGCCCGTCAGGGTTCCCAGCGCCTTGGAAATCAACGGCCAGAACAGCATCAGCAGCGCCGCCGTAGTCAGGCTGCCCACCAACGGATTGGACCAGAAGATCCCCAAGTGCCCATCGGAGAACAGCATCGACTGACGGAACGCATCTTCCGCCTTGTCGCCCAGTACCGCCGCCAACACCAGCGGCGCGATCGGGTAACCGAGTTTCTTGAACAGGTAACCCAGCGCGCCGAAGCCGAGCATCAACACCACGTCGACGAACGAGTTGTGCACCGAATAGGCACCGATGGCGCAGACCATGATGATGATCGGCGCAATGATCGAGAACGGAATGCGCAGGATCGAAGCGAACAGCGGCACGGTGGCCAGCACCACGATCAGGCTCACCACGTTGCCGAGGTACATGCTGGCGATCAGGCCCCAGACGAAATCGTGCTGCTCGACGAACAACGTCGGGCCAGGATGCAGGCCCCAGATCATCAAGCCACCGAGCATCACCGCTGCCGTCGCCGAACCCGGAATCCCGAGGGTCAGCATCGGCAGCAGAGCGCTGGTACCGGCGGCGTGGTCAGCGGTTTCCGGGGCGATCACACCTTCGAGTTCGCCCTTGCCGAAGTTCTCGCGGTTCTTCGAGAAGCGTCGCGCCAGGCTGTAGCTCATGAACGAGGCAGCGGTGGGGCCGCCAGGCGTGATGCCCATCCAGCAACCGACCAACGTGCTGCGCACAATCGTCCACCAGTAGCGGGGCAACTTGGCCCAGGTGCGCAGGATGATCATCGGCGTAATGCGCGCATGCTCGCCGCGAAACACCAGGCCTTCCTCGACGGTGCAGAGGATTTCGCCGATGCCAAACAAGCCGATCACTGCCACCTCGAAGCTGATGCCCGTCATCAACGCCGGCTGGTCGAACGTCAGGCGCAAGTTGCCAGACACGGTGTCCATGCCCACGGCAGCCATGGCGAAGCCGATCATCATCGCAACCACGGTTTTCAGCGGCGGGTTCTTGCTCATGCCAATGAAGGTGCAGAACGCCAACAGGTACACCGCGAAGAACTCCGGTGAACTGAACGACATGGCAAACGCGGCGATCTTGGTCGACAGGAACGTCAGCAACAACACCCCGGCCAGGGCGCCGATCAGTGCCGAGCTGAACGCTGCGGTCAGGGCTTCGGCGGCGCGACCTTCGCGGGCCATCGGGTAGCCGTCGAACGTGGTCGCCACCGATGAGGGCTCACCGGGGATGTTGAACAGAATCGAGGTGATCGAGCCGCCGAACAGGGCGCCCCAATACATGCACGACAGCAAAATGATTGCCGACACCGGCGACATGGTGAAGGTCAGTGGCAGCAGCAACGCCACGCCATTGGGAGCGCCGAGGCCGGGCAATACGCCGACCAGAATGCCCAGCAGCACGCCGATCACCATCAGGCCGATGTGGCCCGGGGTCAGGATCAGATTCATGCCTTGCAGCAGGGAATCGAATTCGCTCATTTGAAACTTCTCCCGGCCAGGCTAATCCAGTCGCCCATCGGGCCGGCATCCAGCGGGACCTTGAACCACAGCGCGAAAATCAGGTAGCTGGCGAGCACTGCGCCGAGGGACACGGTGCCGATCATCAACTTGCCATAGGGTTTGACGCGCACCTTGTCACGCCACATGAACCAGGCGATGAAACAGGCCGAGGCCACGTAAATGCCGGTGAACGGCATGGCGCCGACGAACAGCGCAATCGGGATGAACACCGACAGCACTTGCTTGAATGCACTGCGGCTCACGAATGTAATGCTCAGGGCCTGCCAGCGCACCACGGTCAACACGCCGTTGCCCACGCTCGCGGCGCTCAACAGCAAGCCGATGTAGAAGGGGAAGTAACCCGGCTCAGGGCCGGAATCGCCCCAGCCGATACCTTGTTCGAGACTGCCGTACATCACCACCGCGCCGATCAGCGTAGTGAAGAATGTCAGGCCGAGCTCGACCCAGCGGGTACCGACCAGCGCCGATGAATCCGAAGAATGGGACATGAAAGCACCTCCAGAGGTGACGGCCGTGCGCTTGCGGACGGCCGCGAACAACTCAGTTTTTCAACCAGCCGGCTTCTTTGAACACCGGCGTGACGCGGGCGGTGTCTTTCTCAATGTAGGCGGTCAGCGGCTCGCCTTCGAGGAAGGTCGGCACCAGTGCATTCTGCTTGACGTACGCCTTGAACTCCGGGGTCTCGGTGACTTTGCGCATCAGCTCGACATAAAACGCGCGCTGTTCGGCGGTGACTTCGCCGGGCATGAACACGGTGCGCGGGAAGCGGTACTGATCGATGCCCAGGCCTTGTTCGTGGCAAGTCGGGACATCGGCCCAGGATTTATCGCCCGCAACCTTATCGGTGTAGCCCATGCGCTCTTTACTGAACACGCAGAGCGGCTCGACCTGGTCCCCGCGCCACTGGCTGATGCTTTCGCTGGGGTTGTTGACGTTGGCGGCGATGTGTTTGCCGGCCAGTTGGGTCGCGGCTTCGCTGCCGCTCTTGAACGGGATGTACACCAGTTTGCTGTTGTTGGTCTGGTTCAGCAGCAGCGTCAGGGTCTGGTCGACATCCTTGGACTGGCTGCCGCCCATGCGCAGTTTCGACGGATCAGCCTTGGCGGCTTCGTAGAAGCCTTTGGCGTCCTTCCAGGGCGCATCCTTGTAGCTCCAGAGAATGAAGTCGTCCTCGGCGACGGCGGCAACCGGGGTCAGTTCCTGCCATTGATAGCCGAGCTTGGAAACCAGCGGCAACAGGTAGATGTTGTTGGTGCCGATCACCAGTTTTTCCGGATCGCCCTTGTTCATCTTCAAGTCGAGAAAGGCTTCGGCGCCGTTGCCGCCGCCCTTGTTGAGGACGATGGTATTGACGTCGAGGAACTTGTGCGTGGTGATGATCGACTGGATCAGCCGACCGAGTTGGTCAGTGCCGCCACCGGGGCCGCCGGCGACGACGATTTCGACGTTCTTGTCCGGCTGCCAGGCAGCGTTGGCAAGCGCGGGGAGGGCGCCGGCGGTGATCAGCGTGCAGCCAAGAATCAGACGGGATGTGCGACGGACGAATGCATTTCGCATGGAAGGCCTCGTTTTTTGTAATTGTTATGAATGACTTGTCGGTGCTCAAAAGCTGCAAGCCTGGGCTGAGTGTGGGAAGGGTCCGCCCCGGCGTCTAGTCAAAACAAAACATACACCGATAGCCTGCGGTTATAGGTCGAGACGGACAAATCAGTGATTGTCGCTGAAGGCTTTGCGCCAGAGCCTTTTGAGAGGAAAGTCGGTACAGGCGGCCTACCGTGAAAGCCCCCTGAAAACAGGGTATGCCATAACCCGAGGCTATCGCCGTATCTCAATCATTGATTAGACGGTTATCACTGAGCCTTCGATAGTGCTCATCAGCGCGGCAAACAGGCAGCGCACGGCATTCACAAAAATAATAAATCGAGGTACGCACCATGGCTCGTCCCAGTGCTTCCCTGCATCTACCCGGCGCGAGTGTCCAGCCAGCGTCCACACCGTTGACCAGCGCCACCAAAGCCAGCGGCGTGCGCTGGCGAATCTTTGCCATCGTTTTCGCGCTGACCATGGTCAACCTGATCGACCGGGTGTCACTGTCGATCGCGATGCCGACCATCGCCCACGAGTTTTCCCTGTCGCCAAGCATGCAAGGGCTGATCCTCAGCAGTTTTTTCTGGGCCTATGCGTTGTTGCAGATTCCCGGCGGCTGGCTGATCGATCGCTTCGGCCCGCATCGGGTCATCAGTTGGTCCACCGGGTTGTGGGGCACCTTTCAGGTACTGGCGGCGTTTGCGACGGGCGGCTTGTCATTGCTGTTCGCCCGGGTTGCACTCGGTGCTGCCGAGGCGCCGTTGTTCCCCTCTGGCGGCAAGCTGATTTCCCTGTGGCTGGCGCCGAGCGAGCGCAGTCGCGGCGCGGTGCTGATGGACAGTGGCAGCCCGTTGGGCGTGGCGCTGGGCGGGTTGATCATTGCCTACCTGATTGCTTCCCTGGATTCGTGGCGCCTGGCCTTCGTGATTGCCGGCATCGCGACCTTGGTGCTGGCCTGGCTGGCGCGGCGTTATCTGCGCGATGACCCGGCCACTCACCCGCAAGTGAATGCCGAAGAATTGGAGAAGATCAACGCCGGGCGCGCGACACCGGCTGCCGAAGCTGCGCGGGTGCCGGTCAAAGGCCTGGGCATCGCGGCCCGCTCGCTGAGCGGTTTGCTGATCGGTCGCGCCAGTTGGGCGATGGTGTATTTCGGTTTGCTGACCTGGGGCCCGAGTTATCTGGCGCAGGCTCGCGGCTTTGATATCAAGGGCATCGGCGCGGCGACTTTCGTGATCTTCGTGTGCGGCGCGTTGGGTTCGCTGACCGGTGGTTTCCTCTGCGATGGGTTGATCCGCAAGGGCGTGAGCCGTGGTGTGGCAGTCAAGAGCCTGCTGGCGTTTTCCGGTCTGGTCGCCCTCGGCGCCTTCCTGTTGTTGCCGACCCTGAGCAATCCTTTTGCGGCCGTGGCGTTGTTGGCCATGACCGCGTTTTTCCTGATGTGGGGCAGCCTCTACTGGAGCTTCCCGGCGTTGCTGGCGGCACCGGCGCGGGTCGGGTTGATCGGCGGCGTGATGAACATGGCCGGCAGCACTGGCGGTATCGCGGTGCCGATCCTGGTGGGGATCATTCTGCAGATGACCGGTGGTTTTGCGCCGGTGCTGGGGTTCTTTGCGGTGTGCTCGGCAGTCTTTGTGCTGGCGACGTTGTTCATCAGTCTCGACGAGGTGCGTAATGGGTGAACACCTATCTAACCGAGCGTGGAACGGACCAATCATCGACGCCCATCATCACTTCTGGGACCCGACGATCAATGACCATCCGTGGCTGGCGCCCGAGGCCAACATTGCGTTTCGCTACGGTGATTACAGCGCGATCAAGCGGCGCTATTTCCCCGAGGATTATTTCGCAGACGCCGGCCCGCATCGCGTGGTGCAAACGGTTTACGTCGAGACCGAATGGGACCCGCAAGACCCGATTGGCGAAACCGTGTTCATCGAAAGTCTGACGGCCCGTTACGGCGTCCCCAACGCAATCGTGGCGCAGGCCTGGCTCGATCACCCGGACGCCATCGCGGTACTGAGTGAACAAGCGAGCTTCAAGTGCGTGCGCAGCGTTCGCCACAAGCCGGGCGGACCGACTTCCCCCGCGCAGGTTGGCCATGTGCGCAGCCTCATGAGCGACGAGCATTGGCGGCGCAGTTTTGCTGCACTGGAAGGCCTGGGTTTGCATTTCGACTTGCAGACGTCCTGGTGGAATCTGCACGAGGCGGAACGGCTGGCCCGGGACTTTCCCGGCACCACGCTGATTCTCAACCACGCCGGGTTGCCCAATGACCGCAGCGCCGAAGGCCTGGCCGGTTGGCGTCTGGCGATGGCGCGGCTGGCCCAATGGCCGAACGTGCAGGTGAAGATTTCCGGCCTTGGCCAGAAGGGCCAGGCATGGCGCGCCAAGGACAACGCCTGGATCGTGCGTGAAGTGATCGCCATGTTCGGCACAGACCGGGCGATGTTCGCCAGCAACTTTCCGGTGGACAGCCTATGCGGCTCGTTCGACGACATCTACAGCGGTTTCAAATCCATCGTTGCTGATCTGCCAAGCGCCGATCAGGAGCGACTGTTCTACAGCAACGCGCAGCGGGTCTATCGCTGCGAGCCTTGCGCCATTGACCGCCAATGGCCTGAATTCTTGAGGAGTGAAGCATGAACAAGACAACCATCGCGATGGTGCTGGGTGACCCGGCGGGCATCGGCCCGGAACTGATCGCACGCCTGCTGGCGGAGCCTCAAGTGCGCAGCCAGGCCAATGTGATTTTGATCGCCGACGAGGCGGAAATGCGCCGTGGCATGCGCATCGCCGGGACGGAGTTTCCTTACCGTCGCGTCGAGTCGCTGGATCAGCTGTCGTTTGTCGACGACACGCCGCTGTTCTACGACTTTCGCGGCGACACCGTCGGTGAATTTCCACGCAGTGAAGCCAGCGTCATCGGCGGTCGCTACAGCCTCGACACCCTGGAACAAGCCCTGCGCCTGACCGAGGCCGGGACCACCGACGCGGTGCTGTTCGGGCCACTGAACAAGACCTCGCTGCACATGGCCGGCATGGCCCACAGCGATGAACTGCACTGGTTCGCCGAGCTGCTGGATTTCCACGGGCCGTTCTGCGAATTCAACGTGCTTGATAACCTCTGGACCTCCCGCGTGACGTCTCATGTGGCATTGGCCGAAGTGCCGGGCATGCTGACCCAGACGCGGGTAGTGGAAGCGATCCAGCTGATCGACACCGCGCTCAAGCGCAATGGCCTGGAAAAACCGCGCATCGGTGTGTGCGGCTTGAACCCGCACAACGGCGACAACGGCTCGTTCGGGCGCGAAGAACTGGACATCATCGGCCCGGCCGTGCGCTCGGCCCAGGCGTTGGGGATTGCGGCCGAAGGACCGTATCCGGCCGACACGATTTTCCTCAAGGTTCAGGGCGATGCCAGTGCCTTTGACGCGGTGGTGACGATGTATCACGACCAGGGGCAGATCGCGATCAAGTTGATGGGCTTCTCCCGTGGCGTCACCGTACAGGGCGGCTTGCCGATCCCCATCACCACACCGGCCCACGGCACCGCCTTCGATATCGCAGGGCAGGGCAAGGCCAATGTCGGTGCGATCCGCCAAGCCTTCGAAATCGCCTGCCGAATGGGCGTCAACAGCTACTGATCCAATTCCTAAAACTGCATAAATCCCCTGTGGGAGCGAGCCTGCTCGCGATAGCGGTCTGACAGTCACTTTAGACGTGCCTGGCCTGACGTCATCGCGAGCAGGCTCGCTCCCACATTTGTTTTGTGTGTGGCCGATAACCCTATCCACTCACTATTGCGTTTTTCCTATCACCCCAGGTTATCGCCGGATACGCATAAGTGATTATCCGCACCCCCCGGGCGCTGGCTAAAGTCGCTCCATCGAATGCCGGAACCCGCCACCCCGAGCGGCTCTGCGCAGCGACTCAACAACTACAAAAAGCCGGCAGCGCAAGGAATCCGTATCCATGAAAATCAAAGCCATCCGTACCCGCGTTTTCGAGTGGAAAGGCAAAGTCGTTCCCCCTCAGGCGCACTTCTGCACCAACGCCAGCGACATCCTGTTCGAGCGCGGCGACGCCATGGGCTCGTTCCGTTTCCACGGCTGGCTGGTGGTGGAAGTCGAGACCGACACCGGTCTCGTCGGCATCGGTAACTGCGCCCTGGCGCCACGTGTGGCCAAGGAAATCATCGACACCTACCTGGCGCCGATTGCGATTGGCGAAGACCCGTTCGACAACGAATACATCTGGCAGAAAATGTACCGCCAGAGCCACGCCTGGGGCCGTAAAGGCATCGGCATGGCGGCGATCTCGGCGATCGACATCGCCATCTGGGACATCATGGGCAAAGCCGTGAACAAGCCGGTGTTCAAACTGCTTGGCGGGCGCACCAAAGAGAAGATCTGGACCTACGCCTCCAAGCTCTACGCCAATGACAACCTCGACCTGTTCCTCGAAGAAGCCCAGGGCTATCTGAACCAGGGTTTCACCGCGCTGAAAATGCGCTTCGGCTATGGCCCGAAAGACGGCCCTGCCGGCATGCGCAAGAACATCGAGCAAGTGCGCGCCCTGCGTGAGCTGGCCGGCCCCGACATCGACATCATGCTCGAATGCTACATGGGCTGGACCCTGGAGTATGCCCGCCGCATGCTGCCCAAACTCGCCGAGTTCGAACCGCGCTGGCTCGAAGAGCCGGTGATTGCCGATGACATCGAGGGCTACATCGAGCTGAAGAAAATGGGGATCATGCCGATCTCCGGCGGCGAGCATGAGTTCACCTCCTATGGCTTCAAAGACCTGCTGGAACGCCGCGCCATCGACGTGATCCAGTACGACACCAACCGCGTCGGCGGCATCACCGCTGCGCGCAAGATCAACGCGATGGCCGAAGCCTGGTCGGTGCCGGTGATCCCGCACGCCGGGCAGATGCACAACTACCACCTGACCATGTCCACCACCGCCTCGCCGATGGCCGAGTTCTTCCCGGTGTTCGACGTCGAGGTCGGCAACGAACTCTTCTACTACGTGTTCAAGGGCGAGCCGCAACCGGTCAACGGTTACATCCAGCTCGATGACGACAAGCCGGGCCTGGGCCTGGAAATCTCCGATGAGTACTTGAGCGACTTCAACATCATCGAGTGACCCAAATCCCCGACTTTCTGGAGGCTGTCATGCGCCTGATTCAATTTGAAAACACTGCCGGTGAACGCCAGGTGGGCCTGGTCGAAGGCTCGCAGGTCCAGGTGCTCAAAGGCACCCGCAGCACCCGTGAACTGGCCCTCGCGGCGATCCGCGCCCAACGCAGCCTGCAAGAAGAAGTCGCTTTGCGCGGCACCGAACCGGGACCGGATTACGCGCAACTGTTGCAGCAGGGCCATGTACTGCCGCCACTGGACCACGAAGACCCGGCTCACTGCCTGATCAGCGGCACCGGCCTGACCCATTTGGGCAGCGCCTCGGCGCGGGACAAAATGCACCAGCAGGAAGGCGCGGTGGAAGCCGGCATGACCGACACCATGCGCATTTTCAAATGGGGCCTGGAGGGCGGCAAACCGGCGGCCGGGCAGGTCGGCGCGCAACCGGAATGGTTCTACAAAGGTGACGGCAGCATCGTCGTGCGCCCCGGCGCAGACTTCCCCGTGCCGCCGTTTGCCGAAGACGCTGGCGAAGAGCCGGAGCTGACTGGCCTCTACGTCATCGGCGACGACGGCCAGCCGTACCGCGTCGGTTACGCCTTGGGCAACGAGTTCTCCGACCATGTGATGGAGCGGCGCAACTACCTTTATCTCGCCCATTCGAAATTGCGTTTCTGCGCTTACGGTCCGGAACTGCGCGTTGGCGAATTGCCCAGGCACCTGGCCGGCACCAGCCGCATCACGCGCAATGGCGAAACGCTCTGGGAAAAAGAGTTTCTCAGCGGCGAAGACAACATGTGCCACAGCCTCGCCAACCTCGAATTCCACCACTTCAAGTACGCGCAGTTTCTGCGTCCGGGTGATGTCCACGTGCATTACTTCGGCACCGCCACGCTGTCGTTTGCCGACGGGGTAAAAACCCAGCCGGGCGATCGCTTCCAGATCAGCCTCGATGAGTTCGGCGCGCCACTGGAAAACGGCATCGGCGAAAGCGCGCAGCCGGTGGCCATCGGCCAGGTACGTGCGCTTTAAGTCTTCAATCACCGGCGTTGTTGGCCGGTCAAGGAATCACCCATGACCACGCTACTCGGACACAACTACATCGGCGGTCGCCGCAGTGCCAACGGTACGCAGCAGCTGCAAAGCCTCGATGTCACGACAGGCGAAGCGCTGCCGGGCAGTTTTTTCCAGGCCACTGAAGCGGAAGTGGACGCGGCAGCCAATGCGGCGGCCGCTGCCTACCCGGTCTACCGCAACCTCAGCGCGGAGAAACGCGCGCAGTTCCTCGACGCCATTGCTGATGAAATCGATGCCCTGGGCGATGACTTCGTCGCCACCGTGTGCCGCGAAACCGCGCTGCCGGCCGGGCGTATCCAGGGTGAGCGCGGACGCACCAGCGGCCAGATGCGTTTGTTCGCCAAGGTCCTGCGGCGCGGCGATTTTTACGGTGCGCGCATTGATCGAGCGCTACCGGATCGGCAGCCGTTGCCGCGTCCGGACCTGCGTCAGTACCGCATCGCCTTGGGGCCTGTCGCCGTGTTCGGTGCCAGTAACTTTCCGCTCGCCTTTTCCACGGCCGGTGGCGACACCGCTTCGGCGCTGGCTGCCGGTTGCCCGGTGGTGTTCAAGGCCCACAGCGGGCACATGACGACGGCCGAGTGGGTCGCCGACGCGATCATTCGCGCCGCCGAGCGCACCGAAATGCCGCCCGGCGTGTTCAACATGATTTATGGCGGGGGTGTCGGCGAATGGCTGGTCAAGCACCCGGCGATTCAGGCGGTGGGCTTCACCGGTTCGCTCAAGGGCGGCAATGCCCTGAGCCACATGGCTGCGAACCGGCCGCAACCGATCCCGGTGTTTGCCGAGATGTCGAGCATCAACCCGGTGTTCCTGCTGCCCGAAGCGCTCGCGGTGCGCGGCGAGCAAATTGCTGCGCAGTTGGCCGGGTCGGTCACGTTGGGTTGCGGGCAGTTCTGCACCAATCCGGGCCTTGTCATCGGTTTGCGCTCGCCGCAGTTCAGCCTGTTTCTGGAATCGTTCTGCGCGAGCATGAACCAGCAACCGGCGCAGACGATGCTCAATGCCGGCGCGCTGGTCAGTTACAACCTGGGCCTTGGGGCGTTGCACGAGCATCCGGGGCTGACGCACCTGGCGGGCAAGCCGCAACAGGGCAATCAGGCGCAACCGCAGGTGTTCAAGGCGGACGTCAGCCTGTTGCTCAAGGGCGATGAGCTGCTTCAGGAAGAAGTGTTCGGGCCGACCACCATCGTCATCGAGGTCGAAGACCAGGCGCAGCTGGCGGCAGCGTTGCACGGCCTGCGCGGGCAATTGACCGCGACGTTGATTGGCGAGGCGGAGGAATTGCTCGAATACCGTTGGCTGGCGCAGTTGCTGCAGGAAAAGGTCGGGCGGATTCTGTTGAACGGCTATCCGACCGGAGTCGAGGTGTGTGAGGCGATGGTGCATGGCGGGCCGTATCCGGCGACGTCGGATTCGCGCGGGACGTCGGTCGGGACGTTGGCGATTGATCGATTCCTGCGGCCGCTGTGTTTCCAGAATTATCCGGATGCGTTGCTGCCCGAGGCGCTGCAGAACGCCAATCCGCTGGGGATTCGGCGGTTGGTGGATGGCGAGGTGAGTCAGTCAGCTTTGTAGTGTTTGGGCTGCCGCCATCGCGGGCAAGCCCGCTCCCACAGTGATTGGTGTCGTATACAGATTCTGTGATCAATACCAAACCCTGTGGGAGCGGGCTTGCCCGCGATGACGGCATCAGCCACACCCAATTACTTGGCAGCCACCGCCGCAGCCTTCACCACCGAAGGCTTCAACACCAGCCACAACGCCGCCGCAATCAACACCCCGCCATAAATGTGCGCCATCGACAACGGCTCATCCAGCAACAGCGCCCCCCACAACACCCCGAACGGCGGGATCAGGAAGGTCGTGGTCATCGACCTCACCGGCCCGATCGAGCTGAGCAGGCGGAAGTAGATAATGTACGCCAGCGCGGTACACACCAGCCCCAACCCCAGCAACGACAACCAGACATTCCAGCCGCCCCAGCTTGCCGATGGCTGGCTGATCACGCTGTAGCCGAACAACGGCAACAGGAACAGCGTCGCCCCGAGCATGCTGCCCAGCGCCGAAAGACGACTGTCGAGACCGCCCGCGTGATCGAGCCAGCGGCGGGCCAGGAACCCGGCAAAGCCATAACAGGTGGTGGCGAGCAGGCAGGCGACGGCGCCCATCAGCAATTCCATGTCGAACGCCACCGGACCGGCACGGGTCAGGACGCCCACGCCAGGCAGTCCGAGGAAGACCCCGCCAAGCTTGGCGGCGGTGAGTTTTTCATGGAAGAACAGGCCGCCGATCAACACGCCCATCAGCGGCGTGGTGGCATTGAAAATTGCCGAGTAACCGGCCGGCAGCACTTGGGCGGCCACCGAATAGAGGGTCGCCGGAATCCCGGAGTTGATCACCCCGAGCAGCATCACCGTCTTGAGTTTGCCTTTGAAGTCCCAACTGATGCGCATCAGCCCGAGGATCACCAGCAAGCCGGTGGCGGCAATCGACACGCGGAAAAAGGCAGTGGGGATTGTGCCAATCACTGGGGCGATGATGCGCATGAACAGAAAGCTCGCGCCCCAGATCGCTGCCAGCGACAGCAAACGGAAAATATCGACAGGGCTCACGGTGCACTCCTTCCTTGATGGGGACGAGAGTGTTGCCGAGCGCCTGATCCATGGCAACCGAAAAACGAGCATTTAACCCGAGCCGAAAATTACGCTTCTCTGCATCCGGTTCACTGGCTAAGCTCAGGGCTCACGAATTCCCGCAGAGGTCTCACCATGCCGCAGCAATGGCCAGCCGCCGACATCGCCCGAATGATCCTCGATGGCTTTGACGATTACCGCGAGCATTTCCGCCAGATCACTGACGGCGCCCGGGCCCGCTTCGAACAGGCCAAGTGGCAGGAGGCGCAGGTAGCCTCGGCCGCGCGGATCAATCTGTACGAAGAGAAAGTCAGCGAAACGGTGGAACGGCTGCGCATCGCGTTCGACGCCGACACGCTGGACGTCAGTTGCTGGCCGCTGGTCAAAAGCGCTTACATCACCCTGATCGACCTGCGTTTCGACGATGAACTGTCCGAAACCTGGTACAACTCGATTTTCTGCGGGCTGTTCAGCCATGACCTGATCAGCGACGGCTGCATGTTCATCCACACCACCCGGCCCAGCCTGCGCCGGGCCCGCGCCGCGCAAACCCGGACCTACAAGCCTCAGGGCCAGTTGTCCGGCATGCTCGCGAGTATTTTTGCCGATTACAGCTTCAGCGAGGATTACGCCGACCTGGCTGGCGACCTGCACCGCCTCGAAGCGCAACTGCGCGAGAACCTGCCGGACTGGGTGTGCAAGGACCCGGAATTGAGCGTCGAGCTGTTTTCCTCTGTGCTCTACCGCAACAAGGGCGCGTACCTGGTGGGGCGCATCTACACCCGGGACGAACAATGGCCGCTGGTGATTCCGCTGTTGCACCGCGAAGGCCGCGGGATTCAGATCGATGCGCTGATCACCGATGAAGCCGATGTCTCGATCATCTTCTCGTTCACCCGCTCGTATTTCATGGTGGATGTGCCGGTGCCGGCCGAGTTCATTGGCTTCCTCAAGCGCATCCTGCCGGGCAAGCACATCGCCGAGCTGTACACCTCGATCGGTTTCTACAAGCACGGCAAGTCCGAGTTCTACCGGGCACTGATCAATCACCTGGCCAACACCGACGACCAATTCATCATGGCCCCCGGTGTGCGCGGCATGGTGATGAGCGTGTTCACGCTGCCGGGTTTCAATACCGTGTTCAAAATCATCAAGGACCGTTTCTCGCCGTCGAAAAACGTCGACCGCGCCACGGTGATCGAAAAATACCGTTTGGTAAAAAGCGTCGACCGGGTCGGGCGCATGGCCGATACCCAGGAATTCGCCGACTTTCGCTTCCCGTTGAGCAAGTTCGAGCCGGCGTGTCTGGAGGAACTGCTTGAGGTCGCCGCGTCCACGGTGTCGGTGGAAGGCGACACCGTGCTGATTCGCCACTGCTGGACCGAGCGGCGAATGACGCCGCTCAACCTGTACCTGGAAAACGCCAACGACGCGCAAGTCCGCGAGGCGCTGGAGGATTATGGGCTGGCGATCAAGCAACTGGCGGCGGCGAACATCTTTCCCGGCGACATGCTGTTGAAGAACTTCGGCGTCACTCGGCACGGTCGCGTGGTGTTTTATGACTATGACGAGATCTGCTTCCTGACCGAAGCCAACTTCCGCCACATCCCGCAACCGCGTACGCCCGAAGATGAAATGGCGTCCGAGCCGTGGTATTCGATCGGGCCGCTGGATGTGTTTCCCGAGGAGTTTCCGCCGTTTCTGTTTGCCGATTCCGGGCAAAGGAAGCTGTTTGATCAGTTACACGGCGAGTTGTACAACGCCGATTACTGGAAAAGCCTTCAGGAAGCCATCCGCGCCGGCAAGGTCATCGACGTGTTCCCGTATCGGCGCAAAGGCCTCGACAACGAATAGCCCGCTCTGAGATGACACCCTGTGGTGATGGGGCTTTTGTGGCGAGGGGATTTATCCCCGTTGGGTTGCGAAGCGACCCTAAAACCATCCACCGCGGTATTGCAGATAAACCGCGCGTACCGGTTTACGATTGCTTCGCAACCGAACGGGGATAAATCCCCTCACCACAAAAGCGGTTGCATTCGCCTCCATGCACGCAAATCTGCGACAATCGCCCCCTGCGCCACTAGACGACTTTTGCGTACCTGATGACTGACGAATCGCCTTCCATCGACAAACTGCTGAAAAACCTCGATCACGCCATGCTCGCCGACCGTCACCGGCTGCGGCGGCAGTTGCTTGAGCTGCGCAAGAAACCCGACGAGGCCAAGCTGGCCCTGTGGGTGACGCGCATGCAGGCGTCCTGTGACCAGGTGTTGGCGCGGCGCGCCAGCCTGCCGGTGATTCGTTACGACGACAGTTTGCCGATCGCCGCCAAGCGCGATGAAATCAAGGAAGCGCTGCTCAAGCATCAGGTGCTGATCATCGCCGGCGAAACCGGCTCGGGCAAAACCACCCAGTTGCCGAAGATCTGCCTGGAAATCGGCCGAGGCCAGCACGGCCTGATCGGCCACACCCAGCCGCGTCGAATCGCTGCACGCAGCGTGGCCAGCCGGGTTGCTGAAGAATTGGCGACGCCATTGGGCGCGCTGGTTGGCTATCAGGTGCGGTTCGAGGATCAGAGCGATTCCAACACCTTGATCAAGCTGATGACCGACGGCATCCTGTTGGCGGAAACCCAGAACGATCGCTACCTCGAACGCTACGACACGATCATCGTCGACGAAGCCCACGAACGCAGCCTCAACATCGACTTCCTGCTCGGTTACCTGAAAACCCTGCTGCCGCGCCGTCCGGACCTGAAAGTCATCATCACCTCGGCGACCATCGACCTGGAGCGCTTCTCCAAGCACTTCGATGACGCGCCGATTGTCGAAGTCTCCGGCCGCACCTTCCCGGTGGAAACCTGGTACCGCCCGCTGACCCTGGAGCAGGACGAAGAGGGCAACCGCGTCGAGGACGACCTGACTGTGGATCAGGCGATCCTCGCCACCCTCGACGAAATCGCCGCGTTCGAACGCAGCGAGCGCAAGAGCCCCGGCGATGTGCTGGTGTTCCTGCCCGGCGAACGCGAGATTCGCGATGCCGCCGACATGCTGCGCAAGGCCCAGCTCAAGCACACCGAGATTCTGCCGCTGTACGCGCGGTTGTCGCCGGCCGAACAGCAGCGGATTTTCCAGTCGCACCCGGGCCGTCGCGTGGTGCTGGCGACCAACGTCGCGGAAACCTCGCTGACCGTGCCGGGCATCCGTTACGTGATCGACAGCGGCACCGCGCGCATCAGCCGTTACAGCTACCGCGCCAAGGTCCAGCGCCTGCCCATCGAAGCCATTTCCCAGGCCAGCGCCAATCAGCGTAAAGGCCGTTGCGGACGGGTCGAGCCGGGGATCTGCATCCGTCTCTATGGCGAAGAAGACTTCATCGGTCGCCCGGAATTTACCGACCCGGAAATTCTGCGGACCAACCTCGCGGCGGTGATTTTGCAGATGCTGCATCTGCGCCTCGGCGAGATCACCGACTTCCCGTTTATCGAGCCGCCGGATGGCAAGGCCATCAGCGACGGCTTCAACCTGCTGCAAGAACTCTCGGCAGTGGACCGCAACAGCCAGCTGACCCCGCTCGGTCGCCAGTTGGCGCGCCTGCCGGTGGACCCGCGCATGGGACGCATGCTGCTGGAAGCGGCGAAACTCGGCAGCCTGCAGGAAGTGCTGATCGTCGCCAGCGCCATGTCGATCCAGGATCCGCGCGAGCGTCCGCCGGAGCGTCAGCAAGCAGCGGATCAGGCGCACGCTCAATGGAAAGACGTGGACTCGGATTTCGCCGGGCTGGTCAATCTGTGGCGTGGTTTTGAAGAGCAGCGCCAGGCGCTGACGGCGAGTCCGCTGCGTAATTGGTGCCGCAAGAACTTCCTCAATTACCTGCGCCTGCGCGAATGGCGCGACTCGCATCGTCAGTTGAGCCTGATCTGCCGCGACATGCAGTTGAGCCTGAACAAAGAGCCGGCGGATTACCCGAAACTGCACAAAGCCGTGCTCTCGGGCCTGCTCAGCCAGATCGGCCAGAAAACCGATGAAGGCGATTACCTCGGCGCCCGTCAGCGGCGTTTCTGGATTCACCCGTCATCGGGGCTTGGCAAGAAGCGTCCGCAATGGCTGATGACCGCCGAATTGGTGGAAACCACCAAGCTCTATGCGCGCATGGTCGCCAAGATCGATTCGGACTGGATCGAGCCGCTGGCCGGGCACCTGATCAAGAAAAATCACTTCGAACCGCACTGGGAGAAGAAGCGCGGTCAGGTCGTGGCGTTCGAGCAGATCACGCTGTTCGGGTTGATCGTGGTCGGTCGCCGGCCGGTGCATTACGGGCCGATTGACCCGGTGGTGTCCCGTGAGTTTTTCATTCGTGAAGGCCTGGTGCGGGGCGAGATTCAGTCCAAAGCCAAATGTTTGTCGGCCAATGCGCAATTGCTGGAACAGCTCGACGAACTGGAAGCCAAGGCCCGTCGTCGCGACATTCTGGCCGACGAAGAAACCCTGTTCGCTTTCTACGATGCGCGCCTGCCAGCAGAGATTCACCAGACCGCGACTTTCGACAGTTGGTACAAGGTCAACAGCCAGAAAGACCCGCAGCTGCTGATCATGCGCGAAGAAGACGTGCTGGCCCGCGAGGCCAGTGAAGTCACCGCCCTGCATTACCCGGACACCTTGCACATCGGCGATCTGGAACTGGCCCTCAGTTACCACTTCGAGCCGAATCACCCGCGCGACGGCGTGACCCTTCGCGTGCCGGCGCCGCTGTTACCGATGTTGCCGCCGGAACGCCTGGAATGGCTGGTGCCGGGCGTGATCGAGGCCAAGTGCATCGCGCTGGTGCGCAACCTGCCCAAGGCCCTGCGCAAGAATTTTGTGCCGGTGCCGGACTTCGTCAAAGCCGCGTTGCAACGCATGACCTTTGCCGAGGGCTCGTTGCCGCAGGCGTTGGGCCGCGAGCTGCTGCGCATGACGGGCGCGCGGGTCAGCGATGAAGCCTGGGCGGAAGCATCGCAACAGGTCGACAGTCATCTGCGGATGAACCTGGAAATCGTCGACGGCCAGGGCAAGTTCCTCGGCGAAGGGCGAGACCTGGCCGAATTGACCGCACGTTTTGCCGAAGCCAGCCAGGCCGCGTTGGCCGTGCCGCAAACCGCGAAAAGCCAGCAGCCGGTGGAGGCGAAGGTCTTCGCAGCAGTGGCGGAAAAGACTCAACAGAAGATCGCCGGGCTGTCGATGACGGTGTATCCGGCGCTGGTGGAAGAGAGCGGCACGGTCAAGGAAGGGCGTTTCTCGACCCCGGCCGAAGCCGAGTTCCAGCATCGCCGCGCCTTGCAGCGGTTGCTGATGCAACAACTGGCTGACACGGCCAAGTTCTTGCGCGGAAAATTGCCGGGGCTGACCGAACTGGGCCTGATGTACCGCGACATGGGGCGCATCGACAGTCTGGTGGAAGACATTCTGCTGGCCAGTCTCGACAGCTGCATTCTCGACGGCGAAGACCCGTTGCCCCGCGATGGCGCCGGGTTGGCGGCACTGGCCGAACGCAAGCGCGGTGGTTGGACCGAGCACGCCGAGCGTCTGGCCAAGTTGACGCTGGAGATCCTCAAGCTCTGGCACGGTCTGCAAAAGCGCTTCAAGGGCAAGATCGATCTGGCCCAAGCCGTGGCCCTGAACGACATCAAGCAGCAGCTCAGCCAGCTGGTGTATCCGGGGTTTGTCCGGGAAACGCCGATGCAGTGGCTCAAGGAATTGCCGCGTTACTTGAAAGCCGTCGAGCAGCGCTTTGAGAAAATCGGTGCTCAGGTGCAGCGGGATCGGGTCTGGAGTGGCGAATTGTCTGGCCTGTGGGCGCAATATCAGACTCGCGCCAGCAAGCACGCCCAGGAAGGCAAGCGCGATCCGCAACTGGAACTCTATCGCTGGTGGCTGGAGGAATACCGGGTTTCGCTGTTCGCCCAGCAACTGGGGACCAAGGTGCCGATCTCCGACAAGCGCTTGAACAAGCAATGGACCCAGGTCGAACCCTAGGGGCGGAGGCTTGCACAATACCTGTGGGAGCGGGCTTTTGTGGTGAGGGGATTTATCTGTGGCGAGGGGATTTATCCCCGTTGGGGTGGCGAAGCCGCCCCAAAACCTGCAGCCTTGGTCTATCAGGCACACCGAGTGCGCTGGTTTCACGACTGCTTCGCAGCCGAACGGGGATAAATCCCCTCGCCACATAGGTTTACACAGGTCCTCCGTTGCTTTCGCAAATGGCGCCAAAACCCAATGTTTATGGCAAACTTCGCGCCTATAAACGCCGGTCCCGCGGTTTTGAGCCTCTCAAGGTTCGGGCGGTACGGAATAAAGCGATGCCAGGTGTGCTTCCCGTGACGGGAACAGACCCTTTGTGTGTTGGTACGTCGGTGCCAATGCTTTCTGCCTGAACAGATTAGAGAAACGACCATGCATAACGTCGTCATCAGCGGCACCGGCCTGTACACCCCGGCCAACAGCATCTCCAATGAAGAGCTGGTGCAGTCTTTCAACGCTTACGTCGCGCTATTCAACGCCGACAACGCTGACGCCATTGCCCGTGGTGAAGTCGAAGCGTTGACCGAATCCAGCGCTGCGTTTATCGAAAAGGCGTCCGGCATCAAGAGCCGCTTTGTCATGGACAAGGACGGCATCCTCGACCCGCAACGCATGGCCCCGCGTCTGCCTGAGCGTTCCAACGACGAATGGTCGGTGCTTTGCCAGATGGCCATCGGCGCGGCCGAACAAGCCTTGCAGCGTGCCGGCAAGACCGCCGCGGACATCGACGGTGTGATCGTCGCCTGCTCCAACCTGCAACGCGCCTACCCGGCCATCGCCATCGAAGTCCAGGAAGCGTTGGGCATCCAGGGTTTCGGTTTCGACATGAACGTGGCCTGCTCCTCGGCGACCTTCGGCATCCAGGCCGCCGCCAACAGCGTGCAACTGGGCCAGGCCCGGGCAGTCCTGATGGTCAACCCGGAAGTCTGCACCGGTCACCTGAACTTCCGCGACCGTGACAGCCACTTCATCTTTGGCGACGCGGCGACGGCGGTGATCATCGAGCGTGCAGACCTGGCGACGTCCAAGTATCAGTTCGACGTGGTCAGTACCAAACTGCTGACCAAGTTCTCCAACAACATCCGCAACAACTTCGGCTTCCTCAACCGCGCAGCGGAAGAGGGCATCGGTGCCAAGGACAAACTGTTCGTGCAGGAAGGCCGCAAGGTGTTCCGCGACGTCTGCCCGATGGTCGCCGAGCTGATCGCCACGCACCTGGAAGAGAACAAGCTCAACGTCAGCGACGTGAAGCGCTTCTGGTTGCACCAGGCCAACCTCAGCATGAACCACCTGATCGTCAAGAAACTGCTGGGCCGCGAAGCCACCGAAGAAGAAGCACCGGTGATTCTCGACACCTACGCCAATACCAGCTCCGCCGGCTCGGTGATTTCGTTTCACAAACATCAGGACGATCTGCCTGCCGGTTCCTTGGCCGTGCTCAGTTCGTTCGGCGCCGGTTACTCGATTGGCAGCGTGCTGTTGCGCAAACGTTGAGGGGGAAGGCTGTCGTTCTTTACTTGGATTCGTGATGGCTTTTCCTACAGCCGAAACAGTCGGGACGCTGTAACTTTCGGAAATGACAGTAGGATGTTGCCGACGGCGAAGTCCTGCTGACTCATTTTTCGAGGTCAGGACAAGGGGTTTGTGAATGGCGGCTGACGACGCGAAACTGCTGGAACGATTGCTGGCAGGTGAGCAACAGGCCTTCAAAGAGTTGGTCAGCACTTATCAGAGCCCGATGCGTGCGGTGGCTTATGCGATCGTCGGCAGCCGGCATGCCGACGAAGTGGTGCAGGACGCGTGGCTGTCAGCCGTGCGCCATCTGAGCAAGTTTGAGGCGCGTTCGAGCCTCAAGACGTGGTTGCTGACCATCACCGCAAACTCGGCAAAAGGTCGCTACAAACAAAACCGTCGTGAAGTGCTGCTCGATGACCTTCCATCGCCGCATGGCAGCGTTGATGACGATCGTTTTTCTGCCGCGGACGGCCACTGGCTGGTGGCGCCATTCGCCTGGCATCAAGACACGCCAGAGGCGCTGTTGACCGAAAACGAACTACGTGAATGCCTCGAACACACCTTGCTCAGCCTGTCGGAACTGCAAAGCAGCGTCTTGTTACTTCGTGAACGTCAGGGCCTGGAGCTGGAAGAGATCTGTAATCTTCTGGAAATCTCGCTCTCCAATGTTCGCGTGCTGCTGCATCGGGCACGGTTGAAGGTCTTTGCGACCGTAGAACATTTTGAGGAAACCGGTGAATGCTGACCTGTAAGGAGCAAGTGGCACGCTCCAGTGATTATCTCGATGGCCAGTTGAGCTTTCGGGAGAAGTTGCTGGTGCGGCATCATTTAATGTTCTGCCCCAATTGCCGGCGGTTCATTCGTCAGATGCGCTTGATGCAGGCGACGCTGCGCGTCTTGCCGGAGGAGGCTGTGCCGGAGGTCGATGCACTTGCCGAACGTCTCGCTGCGGAGCGTCGCAAGGACATTCCGTAAAGTCGTGGCGTTATCGCAGGGAAGAGAAGCAGGCCGGCGTGGATGCATCGAACGGATGATGGGGATCGATCCATCCACGCCAGACTGTAAAGCACCTCAAGCGTCCATGACCTGAGGCGTGCAACGGTGCTGCTTAGAACTTGGCTTCGGCATCCAGTTGCAGGGTGTTGATGTCCGAATCCTTGAGGGTGGCGTTGGTGTAGTCAGAGTTAGCCATGAAGTACGTCGCGCCCAGGGCGAAGTTCTTGTCCAGCTCGTAACTCACTTTCAACTTGCTGCCACGCGAACCGGTGAAACCGTTGGCGAAGTCGGAGTCGGTGAAGGCACCGACCACCGCGTTACGCTGTACGTCGCGATAGTTGTAGTCCACGGCGAAGCCATAGAACTTGGTCTTTACACCCGCCAGCCAGGCAGAATCCTGATCGTTGCTGGCATCTTTGTTGTTGACGTACTGGCCGTACAGCGAGAGCGGCAGTGGCAGGCCGGTGATGTCGATCTGGCCAAAGCCTTCGTACAGTTTGAATTGCTCGTTCGGGGTGTTGCCGTTGGTGGCCAGCACGGATGGAATGCTGGTGCCGCCTGCGGTGATGTCGTCGTCGTTGTCGTAGCCGTAGACACTGCCGCCCAGGGTCAGTTTCAGGTTGTCGGTGAGGGCGAAACGCGCGCCCAACTGGCCGGCGTACAGACGCAAATCGTGCTTGAACTGCACGCCGTCGCCGTCGACGTTGTCTTTGAGGGTGTAGTGGCCGGCGCTACCGAACAGCTCGGTGCTGGCGCCCAGCGGGTATTTGTAAGTGAGTGCCAGGCCTTCGGGGCTGATGTCGCTATCCCAGATGATGTCGCCCATGCTCACCCATTGCTGTGGCATCTTGCCGCCCACGATGTGCAGGTTTTTGGCGAAGTCCGGGTGGTAGTCGACGTAACCCTGGTCCAGCCAGATCGACTTCTTGTCGAAGTAATTGTCCAGGCTCTGGTTGGTGGAACGGGCGTCGTCGTTGTTACCGGTGGCGATACGGATGCCGGTGTCGACTTGTGGGTTGATCTCGGTGTAGGCACCCAGGCGGGCACGAACGCGCTGACGATCCTGGTCGCGGTTGTTGGAAACGCCATCGTTCTTGACTGTCTCCTGGCGGAAACGCACGTCGCCCTTGAATTGGGTCTTGGCGGCCCAGGCCAGTTTCTGGTCAAAGGTGCTCAGTTCATTGGTTTTCTTCGCAGTGGCCGCGATCTGCTCGTTGGTTTCCTGCTGAGCCTGACGGGCGATTTGCTGGTCTTTCTGATCCCTGGCTAACTCGGCTTGCAGTTCGCTGTATTGCGCGTTAGTAATCGAGCCGTTTGCCTTGAGCATGTCGAGCAGTTTGGCGTCGACTGCGGCGCTGGCCGGAACGCTCATGGCCAGCAGCAGACCGCCACACAGGGCCGCCGCAGTTTTCGTGGAAGCAAGACGCATATCAATCTCCGAAGATGTAAGGGGATGACTGAGCCATCCGGGACACAACCGACCATTGACGGACGGAAACAGTGGCCGGGTAGAACCCGACGCTCTAAAAACTGGCGCCAGTATCGCGATGGTTTATTACAGAGCAGTGGCAAAGTGATGGCGTCTCGATGACGATACAAAGACTGTCTGAACTTTTGATCCAGAGCCCTGTCGGCGCTTTTTGACGGATGTGTAATGGCGGGCGATAGGCGATACTCGCCGGGCTGTTACGCGAAGAAGTCGAGAGGGTGTCAATGCCGCTGCAACGTCTGGAAAGCCTGTCCGATATTGGTCCGCGCACGTGGGATGCCCTGGTGCCGGATAATCAGCCGTTCCTGCGCCATGCCTTTCTCAGCGCGCTGGAAGACAGTGGCAGCGTCGCCGCCCATTCCGGCTGGCAGCCCGAGCATCTGTTGCATATCGAAGAGGGGCGGCTGATCGCCGCGCTACCCAGCTACCGCAAGTGGCATTCCTACGGCGAGTACGTGTTCGATCACGCCTGGGCCGATGCCTGTGAGCGTGCCGGCATCGACTATTACCCGAAGCTGTTGACCGCCGTGCCGTTCAGCCCGGTCAGCGGGCCACGGTTGCTGGCGCGCAGTGTCGAGGACGGTTTCGAGCTGCTCAAGAGCCTGCCGGGCTACCTGGAGATCGAAGAACTCTCCAGCGCTCACATCAATTTCACAGACCCTTTCACCGACGCGGCATTGGCCGAACAACCCGGCTGGTTGCAGCGGATCGGCTGTCAGTACCACTGGCAGAATCGCGGTTATCGGGACTTTCAGGATTTCCTCGACGTACTCAGTTCGCGCAAACGTAAGCAGATGCGCAAGGAGCGCGAGCAAGTGGCGGGGCAGGGGATTGATTTCGAATGGCTGGAAGGCAAGCAGCTGGATCAGGCGCAGTGGGATTTTGTCTATGCCTGCTACGCCAATACCTACGCGGTGCGTCGGCAAAGGCCCTATTTGACGCGGGAGTTTTTCAGTCTGCTGGCCGAGCGCATGCCCGAAGCCATTCGCGTGGTGCTGGCCAAACAAGGTTCACGACCCGTGGCCATGGCCTTCAGCCTGGTGGGCGGCGACAGTTTTTACGGGCGTTACTGGGGCTGCCTGGCGGAGTTCGACCGTTTGCATTTCGAGACCTGTTTCTACCAGGGCATGGACTACGCGATTGCCAATGGCTTCCAGCGTTTTGATGCCGGCGCCCAAGGCGAACACAAGTTGATTCGCGGCTTTGAACCGGTGATCACCCATTCCTGGCATTACCTGCGTCACCCCGGACTGAAAGCCGCGGTCAAAGACTTCCTGCACCAGGAACGTCTTGGGGTGTTGGCCTATGCCGAGGAAGCGAGGACCGCGTTGCCTTATCGGCAGGCATGACCCTCGCCCGTGGCATCAAGTGACTTCCTTGCCCAGCCAGCGATACGTCACGCCGCCAACCACCGCGCCCAGCAGCGGCGCCACCCAGAACATCCACAATTGCGCGATGGCCCAGCCACCGACCATCAACGCCGGACCGGTGCTGCGGGCCGGGTTGACCGAGGTGTTGGTGACGGGAATCGAGATCAAGTGAATCAGTGTCAAGGCCAGGCCGATGGCAATCGGTGCAAGCCCGGCGGGCGCACGTTTGTCGGTGGCACCGAGGATGATCAGTACGAACATTGCGGTCATCACCAGTTCACAGACAAAGCCTGCGGCCATTGAGTACTTGCCCGGGGAGTGTTCGCCATAGCCGTTCGAGGCCAGGCCGGCGGAGAGGTCGAAACCTTCCTTGCCGCTGGCGATGTAGTAGATCAGCGCGGCGGCGATGATCGCGCCAATCACCTGGGCGATGATGTACGCAGGCAACTCCCGGGCCGGAAACCGGCCTCCGACACACAGGCCGACGGAGACGGCAGGGTTGAGGTGACAACCGGAAATATGGCCAATGGCGAAGGCCATGGTCAACACGGTGAGACCAAACGCGATGGCCACACCCAGCACCCCGATCCCGAGGGGCGAAGACGCGGCGAGCACCGCACTGCCGCAACCTCCCAATACGAGCCAGAACGTACCTAACAGCTCAGTGACTGAACGTTTGAACAGAGGCATGAGAGCGTCCTTGATAGGCGACCTATCGAGACTGTATCGCGTGATGCATCCTGCAGGCTTACGACAGGCTCATCTCCAGAACCTTGGCTGAGTACAGCAGGGATTTTGCGGATTTCCAGCGGCCACAAAAAACCGCCAGGGCCTGTGGGTAGCAGGCTGTGGCGGTTTTTCAGTCTGGCGGAGATCAATGTGGGAGCGAGCCTGCTCGCGATAGCGGTGTATCAAACGGCAAAAATGCTGACTGACACACCGCTATCGCGAGCAGGCTCGCTCCTACAGGTTCTGTGTTGATCTCGCGGTATCAATCGATCCCGACAAACCCACCCGTCTGGTGCTGCCACAGCCGCGCATACAACCCGCCATGCGCCAGCAGTTCGGCGTGGGTGCCGGTTTCGGCGATCTTGCCTTTTTCCAGCACCACCAGCCGATCCATCCGGGCGATGGTCGAGAGCCGGTGGGCGATGGCGATCACGGTTTTGCCCTGCATCAGGGTTTCCAGGCTTTCCTGGATCGCCGCTTCGACTTCCGAATCCAGTGCCGAGGTCGCCTCGTCCATGATCAGGATCGGTGCATCCTTGAGCAGCACGCGAGCGATCGCAATCCGCTGACGCTGGCCGCCGGAGAGTTTCACCCCGCGTTCACCCACATGCGCATCGAAACCGGTACGGCCTTCGGCGTCCGACAGCAACGGAATGAACTCATCGGCGCGGGCTTTGTGCACCGCTTCCCACAGCTCCGCGTCGGTGGCGTCGGGCCTGCCATAAAGCAAATTGTCGCGGATCGAACGGTGCAGCAACGAGGTGTCCTGAGTGATCATGCCGATGCGCTCGCGCAGGCTTTCCTGGCCGACTTCGGCGATGTCCTGCCCATCGATGAGGATTCGCCCGCCCTGCACGTCATACAGGCGCAGCAGTAGGTTGACCAGGGTCGATTTGCCCGCGCCGGACGGTCCGATCAAGCCGATTTTCTCACCGGGCTTGATCGTCAGGTTGAGGTCGCCAATGATCCCGCTCTTCTTGCCGTAGTGAAAATCCACATGTTCGAAGCGCACTTCGCCACGGGGCACGGTCAGCGGTTTGGCCTGATCGCGGTCGGTGATGCTGACCGGTTGGGCGATGGTGCGCAAACCGTCCTGGACCATGCCGATGTTTTCGAAGATGCCGGTGACTACCCACATGATCCAGCCGGACATGTTGACGATACGAATCACCAGGCCTGTCGCCAGGGCAATCGCGCCGACCGAGATCAGCGACTGCGTCCACAGCCACAGGGCCAGGCCGGTGGTGGTGACGATCAGCAGGCCGTTCATGCTGGTGATGGCCACGTCCATGCTGGTGACCACGCGCCCGGCCAGTTGCGCTTTTTCGGTTTGCTCCTTGATGGCTTCCTTGGCGTATTGCTGTTCATGGTTGGTGTGGGCGAACAGCTTCAAGGTGGTGATGTTGGTGTAGCCGTCGACGATCCGTCCCATGAGTTTGGAGCGCGCATCGGAGGATTGCACCGAGCGGTCCTTGACCCGCGGCACGAAGTAATAAAGCGCGCCGATGAACCCGGCGATCCAGGTCGTCAGCGGGATCATCAGGCGCCAGTCGGCTTCGGCAAACAGCACCAGCGCGCTGATGGCGTAGATCAGCACGTGCCAAAGGGCATCCACCGCTTGCACGGCAGAGTCGCGCAGGGCGTTGCCGGTCTGCATGATGCGCTGGGCGATGCGCCCGGCGAAGTCGTTCTGAAAGAAATTCAGGCTCTGTTTGAGCACGTAGCGGTGGTTCTGCCAGAGAATCAGGCTGGTCATGCCGGGGTTCAGCGTCTGGTGTACCAGCAGGTCGTGCAGACCGAAGAAAATCGGTCGCAGAACCAGGGTCACCACCACCATCCAGGTCAGCTCAAGTGCGTGCTCCTGGAAGAAATCCGGGTTCGGCGTGCCTTGGGCCAGGTCGATGATGCGGCTCAGGTAGTTGAACAGCGCGACTTCGATCAGGGAGGCGAATAGGCCGACGATCAGCAGGGCGGCGAAACTTGGCCAGACCTGCTTCAAGTAGTAGGTATAGAAGGGGAGAACCCGATCCGGCGGAGCCGTCGTCGGAGCGTCGCGGAATATGTCGATCAGTTTCTCGAAACGGCGATAAAGCATCAGTTCTCCGCCCGCGCACGGGCTCTCCTTTAAACAATATGAGCGGCGCCGGATACCGGCAGCCGCTCAAGCACTCCTGTGCAGATTAGTCGATAACTTTGGCAGATTTGATGAACACAGGGTCGGCCGGTACGTCTTTCATGCCGCTTTTGGTGGTGGTCTGGGAGTTGACGATGACATCGACCACATCCATGCCTTTGACGACTTTACCGAACACGGCATAGCCATCGCCCTGGTCCAGGAAGTCGTTGTCCTTGACGTTGATGAAGAATTGGCTGGTGGCCGAATCCGGGTTCGAGGTGCGGGCCATGGACAGCGTGCCACGCACGTTATGCAAGCCGTTCTTGGATTCGTTCTTGATCGGTGCCTTGGTTTCTTTTTGCTGCATCTGTTGCGTGAAACCACCGCCCTGGACCATGAAGCCAGGAATCACACGGTGGAAAATCGTGTTGTTGTAGAAGCCGCTGTTGACGTAATCAAGGAAGTTCTTGGTACTGATCGGTGCCTTGACCGAGTCCAGTTCGATTTCGATCTGGCCGTTGGTGGTTTCCAGCAACACGTGTGGCGCCTTGGCGGGCGTTGCGGCCATCAGGTTGGCGGCAAACAGAACGGAGCCGGCGACGAGGGCGATTTTTTTCAGCATGGGTCAGTGATCCTGAGTGAGGTGGTGTCGACTGCGGTGAGAAACTCGAGCAGGGTTTGGTTGAAGCGTTCGGGTTGATCCAGCGGGGTGGCGTGACGCGAATCGGCGATCACCACCAGCCGTGCATCGGGCAGCAGTTTTACGTAGGTTTCCTTCAGCGAGACCGGCGTGTAATCACGGTCGGCGGTGACGATGAGGGTTGGACAGGCGACCTTCGAAAGTCGTTCCTGAACACCCCAGCCAACGATGGCATCGAAGCTGGCGAGATAAGCATGTTTGTCGTTTTTTGCCCAGCGCTCGGCCATCTTTTGACGCAAATCAGCTTGTTCTGGATTGGGAAATAGCTTGGCGCCCAGGGCCTTGCCGATGGTGCCCAGACTGAGGACACGCATCAGGCTCCAGCGCTTGAACCACTGCCAGTAATCGTCGCGGCTGCGCAGTTTGACTTCGGGTGCGCTGTTGACGATGCACAGGCTTTTGAGCATGTGCGGCTGATCCACGGCCAGTTGAAAACCGATCATGCCGCCCATGGATAAGCCCACATAATGCGTGGGGCCGAGGTTCAGGTGCTCCATCAGGGCGACCAGGTCGGCGCTGAATCCGGCGATGCTGTAGCGTTCGCGGGGTTTATCGGATCGACCGTGACCGCGTACGTCCGGGACGATCACGCGGTAATGAGCTGACAGCGCCGGGATCTGCTTTTCCCAGTCCAGGGTGCTGGACCCCAGCCCGTGGACCAGCAGCAACGGCGTGCCGTGGCCGTATTCCTCATAGTGCAGGTTGCAACCTTCATGTTCGAAATAGGCCATGCAGATACTCCGTATCAGGCTTGTTCAGGGGCGGCGAACGGCGCATCCAGCGGCGCGGTGTCGAAGGTGCGCAGCAGTTCGATCAGGATTTGCGTCGCCGGGCCCAAGGGTTTGTCCTTGTTTGAATACAGATAGAAGCTCGGGTTGCGGCTGCCGCCCTGGTCCAACGGTAGCAGCTTGAGCGTGCCTTCCCTCAGTTCGCGTTCGATCATGTGCCGGGGCAGCCAGGCGAAACCCAGGCCGCTGCTGACAAATGTCGCCGCGGTGGCCAGGCTGCCGACGGTCCAGCGCTGTTCGGCGCCGAGCCAGCCGACGTCCCGTGGTTGCTGGCGGCCGGAGTCGCGGATGACCACTTGCATCTGGGTTTCCAGGTCCTGGAAGTTCAGTTCGCGGTTCAGACGATGCAGCGGGTGATCGGGATGGGCAACGGCGACGAATTCAACATCGCTCAATTCCGCGCCGAGATAGCCGGGAATGCTGAAGCCGGTGATCGCCAGGTCAGCTACGCCTTCGAGCAACACTTCTTCGACACCCGACAGCACTTCTTCGCGCAGACGCACCCGGCAGCCACGGCTTTGCGGCATGAACGCGGTCAACGCACGGACGAGGCGGGCGCTCGGGTAAGCGGCGTCGACCACCAGCCGCACTTCCGCTTCCCAGCCTTGCTCCATGTGGTGGGCCAGGTCTTCCAGCTGGCTGGCCTGTTTCACCAGTTGCCGCGAGCGACGCAGCAACACGCCGCCGGCTTCGGTCAGCACTGCTTTGCGGCCGTCGATGCGCAACAGCGGCACGCCGAGTTGGTCCTGCATACGCGCCACGGTGTAGCTCACCGAGGATTGCGAACGGTGCAGCGCTTCGGCGGCCTGGGCGAAACCGCCGTGGTCAACCACGGCTTGCAAGGTTCGCCATTGATCAAGGGTCACGCGGGGCGCTTTCATGAATAGCTCCTCTTGTCCTAAGCTGGCAGTCCTTATTGGAGACTGCTGAATGAAAAAATTCTGTTATGTGGTGCTGGCGCTGCTGCCGTTGACTGCGTTTGCGTATCCGATCGATGTGACAAAGCAGCTTAATGGCATGAAGATCGACTACAACGCGTTCGATACGGATAACGACATCGCCTCCATCCAGGTCAACAACTACGGCGACACCGATGCGATCTGTAAGGTGGTTTTCAACAATGGCCCGGAAGCGCCGCGCACCCGCTCTATCGAAGTGGCCGCCGGCAAACACAAAAATGCCACCGCCAAGTTCACCCGCACCATTATCAAGATGCGAATCAACCTGACCTGCAGCCCCAAATGACTTTCAACTCTGTGGGAGCAACAGGCTCGCTCCCACGGGGCATGCTCAGCTTATAAACGAATTTATTGATGGGTTGTAGCAGTTATTTGCGCTTTTTCATCGATATGACTCTGTTTAACCTTCACTCCATCGCCTTACAGCATTCTCAGATGGAGCCTACAACCCATGTCACGCGTTCTGATCATCGAAAGCAGCGCCCGTCAGCAAGACTCGGTTTCCCGTCAGTTGACCCAGACCTTCATCAGCCAGTGGAAAGCCGCGCACCCGAACGACCAGATCACCGTGCGTGACCTCGCCGTCAACCCGGTTCCGCATCTGGACATCAATCTGCTGGGCGGCTGGATGAAACCTGCCGAACAGCGCAGCGATATCGAACAGGTCTCCCTGGAACGCTCCAACCAGTTGACCGACGAACTGCTGGCCGCCGATGTGCTGGTCATGGCCGCGCCGATGTACAACTTTGCCATTCCCAGCACCCTCAAAGCCTGGCTCGACCATGTGCTGCGTGCGGGCGTGACGTTCAAGTACACCGAGACCGGCCCGCAAGGTTTGCTCAGCGGCAAGCGCGCCTACGTGCTGACTGCTCGCGGCGGGATCTACGCAGGCAGCACGGCCGATCACCAGGAACCGTACCTGCGTCAGGTCATGGGCTTCATCGGGATCCACGACGTGACGTTTATTCACGCAGAAGGCATGAACCTGGGCGGTGACTTCCAGGAGAAAGGCCTGAACCAGGCCAACGCCAAGCTTTCCCAAGTGGCTTGAGGCTTTAATCGCCAGATAATCCCTTGATGTTCAAGTGGCCTGGCGCAACCCCTTCAAGGCTTTACGCGCATCGAACCTCCCTTTGCACTTGTTGCTCCTGAGTGCTGTCGCCCGATTGAACGCTTTAGCGAGATCGGGCTTTTTTTTGCCTGGGATTTATTGGATCGGCACACAGTCCCTGCTGGAGCGAGCTTTTGTGGTGAGGGGATTTATCCCCGTAGGGCTGCGAAGCGGCCCCAAAATCGGAATACCCGGTGTGTCAGGTACACCGCAAACAATTGTTTACGACTGCTTCGCAGCCGGACGGGGATAAATCCCCTCGCCACAAAGGCTCGGTCCCACAGGGGATCTGTGTGTGGCCGGCTGTCGCGGTGAAGGGCAAAACCCGTTATCGTCGCCGCCATTCGAAACGAGGCGAGCATGGGCTATCTACTTTTTGTCACGCTGATCCAGGCGTTTTCCTTCAGTCTGATCGGCGAATACCTGGCCGGTCATGTCGACAGTTACTTCGCGGTGCTGGTGCGTGTGCTGCTGGCGGGGCTGGTGTTTATTCCGTTGACCCGCTGGCGCTCGGTCGAGCCGGCGTTCATGCGTGGCATGCTGCTGATCGGCGCGTTGCAGTTCGGCGTGACCTACGTCTGCCTGTACCTGAGCTTCCGGGTGTTGACGGTGCCGGAAGTGTTGCTGTTTACCATCCTCACGCCGCTGCACGTGACCCTGATCGAAGACGCCCTGAACCGGCGCTTCAATCCGTGGGCGCTGGTGGCGGCACTGGTAGCGGTGCTCGGCGCGGCGGTGATCCGTTACGACCGGATCAACCCGGATTTCTTCATGGGCTTCCTGCTGCTGCAACTGGCCAACTTCACCTACGCCGCCGGGCAAGTGCTTTATAAGCATCTGGTGGCGCGTCATCCGAGCGATCTGCCGCATTACCGACGTTTTGGCTATTTCTACCTGGGCGCGCTGGCGGTGGCATTGCCGGCGTTCCTGATGTTCGGCAAACAGAACTTCCTGCCCGAGGCACCGTTGCAGTGGGGCGTGCTGCTGTTCCTCGGCCTGGTCTCGACCGCGTTGGGGTTGTACTGGTGGAACAAGGGCGCCTGCCTGGTGAATGGCGGGACGCTGGCGGTGATGAACAACCTGCATGTGCCAGTGGGATTGCTGATCAATCTGCTGATCTGGAATCAGCATGAAGAGCTGGGGCGGTTGTTGTTTGGTGGATCGGTGATTTTGATAGCGGTGTGGATCAGTCGGTTGGGCATCAGACCCACCGCAATCCGTACCTTGTAGGAGCGAGGCTTGCCCGCGAAGACGGTGTGTCAATCAACATTAATGTAGGCTGATACACCGCCTTCGCGGGCAAGCCTCGCTCCTACAGGGGGATGTGGTGCTACATGATGTGCTTTTCAGGCTCGGGAATGTGGCTTGCGCCGAGCACGGCAGGGAGCAGCCCCGAGCGCAAATCCCCGCCACTCGGCTGCTGATACAGGCTCAACCCGAACTCCGGCAGCACCGCCAGCAGGTAATCAAAAATATCCCCCTGAATCCGCTCGTAATCCGCCCACGCCGTGGTGCGGGTGAAGCAGTAGATTTCCAGCGGAATGCCCTGCGCAGTGGTTTGCATCTGGCGGACCATGCAGGTCATGTTCGGCTGGACCTCCGGGTGACTCTTCAGATACGCCAACGCATAGGCGCGGAACGTCCCTATGTTGGTCATCCGCCGCCGGTTGGCCGACATCGCCGCGACGTTGCCCTGAGCCTCGTTCCAGGCCTTGAGTTCAGCCTGCTTGCGGCTGATGTAATCAGTCAGCAGGTGCACCTGGGACAGCTTCTTTTCTTCGTCATCACGAATGAAGCGCACACCGCTGGCGTCGATGAACAGACTGCGCTTGATCCGTCGGCCGCCGGACTGCTGCATGCCGCGCCAGTTCTTGAACGACTCGGACATCAGGCGCCAGGTCGGGATCGAAACGATGGTTTTGTCGAAATTCTGCACCTTCACCGTGTGCAGGGTGATGTCGACCACGTCACCGTCGGCACCGACCTGCGGCATCTCGATCCAGTCGCCAACCCGCAGCATGTCGTTGCTGGTCAGTTGCACGCTGGCGACAAACGACAGCAGCGTGTCCTTGTAGACCAACAGAATCACCGCCGACATGGCACCCAGACCGGACAGCAACAACAGCGGCGAACGGTCGATCAGCGTCGCGACAATGATGATCGCGCCAAACACGTACAAGACCATTTTCGCCAGCTGCACGTAGCCTTTGATCGAGCGGGTGCGGGCGTGTTCGGTGCGGGCGTAGATGTCCAGCAGCGCACTGAGCAGGGCACTGACCGACAGCACCAGGAACAGGATGGTGAAAGCGAGTGCGACGTTGCCGAGGAAAATCAGGCTGGTCTTGCTCAGATCCGGCACCAGGTACAGGCCGAACTGGATCACCAGTGATGGCGTCATCTGCGCCAACCGGTGAAAAACTTTGTTGTGTCGAAAATCGTTGACCCAGTGCAGGGCCGGTTGGCGGCCGAGCATTTTGGTCGCGTGAATAATGAGGTAGCGCGCCACTCGTCCGAGGACCAGCGCCACCACCAGCAGCAGGATCAACGCCAGGGTGGAATGCAGGAGCGGGTGCTGATCGAGGGCACCCCAGAGGTCTTGGACGTTGAGCCAGAGCTGTTTGATATCCATGGGCAAAAACGGTTCTTCTATAGGACGCGACGGGGCGATTAGAGCATTTAAGACGCTTTGCATGACGTTTAGAGACAAATCAGGCAACAAAAAAGCCACTGTTTACCGCCGTTTGCATAAAGAAACTCGGCCTCGGCGCTCGAAACCGTTACCCTATGCAGCTGTTTTTTTGTATTTCTTCGAGGTAGCACCCGTGTTTTCCCAATTCGCCCTGCACGAACGCCTGCTCAAAGCCGTGGCCGAGCTTAAATTTGTCGAGCCAACGCCTGTGCAAGCAGCGGCTATCCCGCTGGCGCTCCAGGGGCGTGACCTGCGGGTGACAGCGCAAACCGGTAGCGGCAAAACCGCTGCCTTCGTTTTGCCGATCCTCAACCGCTTGATCGGCCCGGCCAAAGTCCGTGTCAGCATCAAGACCCTGATCCTGCTGCCGACCCGCGAGCTGGCCCAGCAGACCATCAAGGAAGTTGAGCGCTTCGCGCAATTCACGTTCATCAAGTCCGGCCTGATCACTGGCGGTGAAGACTTCAAGGTTCAGGCCGCCATGCTGCGCAAGGTACCGGACATCCTGATCGGTACGCCGGGTCGGATGATCGAGCAACTGAACGCTGGCAACCTGGACTTGAAAGAAGTCGAAGTGCTGGTCCTCGACGAAGCCGACCGCATGCTCGACATGGGCTTTGCCGAAGACGTACAGCGTCTGGTGGAAGAGTGCACCAACCGTCAGCAGACCATGCTGTTCTCGGCCACCACCGGTGGTTCGGGCTTGCGCGAGATGGTCGCCAAGGTCCTGAACAATCCGGAACACTTGCAGCTGAACAACGTCAGCGATCTGAACGCGACCACCCGTCAGCAGATCATCACCGCTGACCACAACCAGCACAAAGAACAGATCGTGAACTGGCTGCTGGCCAACGAGACCTATCAGAAGGCCATCGTGTTCACCAATACCCGGGCCATGGCCGACCGTATCTACGGCCGTCTGGTGGCGCAGGAATACAAAGCGTTCGTGCTGCACGGTGACAAAGACCAGAAAGACCGCAAGCTGGCCATCGACCGCCTGAAGCAGGGCGGCGTGAAAATCCTCGTCGCCACCGACGTCGCTGCTCGCGGCCTCGACGTGGAAGGCCTGGACCTGGTGATCAACTTCGACATGCCGCGCAGCGGCGACGAATACGTTCACCGCATCGGTCGCACCGGCCGCGCCGGCAACGATGGCCTGGCCATCTCGCTGATCTGCCACGGCGACTGGAACCTGATGTCGAGCGTCGAGCGCTATCTCAAGCAGAGCTTCGAGCGCCGCACCATCAAGGAAGTCAAAGGCACCTACGGCGGACCGAAAAAGGTCAAGGCCTCCGGCAAAGCCGTTGGCGTGAAGAAGAAAAAGGTCGACGCCAAGGGCGACAAGAAGAAAACCGGCGCCAAGGCACCGACCAAGCGCAAGATCGCCAATCGCCCGAAGACCGACGCCCTGTCGCTGGTCAGCAAGGACGGCATGGCACCGCTCAAACGCCGCAAGCCGGAAGCGCCAGCAGCTGAATAAAGCGCGGTCAGTCAGTTAAGGTACGGCGAGCACAAAACCTGTGGCTAGGGGCTTTTGTGGCGAGGGGGCTTGCCCCCGTTGGGTCGCGAAGCGGCCCCCCATGCTCTCTGGAAAGAAGGGACTGCTGCGCAGTCCAACGGGGGCAAGCCCCCTCGCCACAGGGTTAGTGTCGTGCCTGACTGATCGCCAATAGCTGTAGCTTTTCAATAAAAAACCCGGACAGTGTCCGGGTTTTTTTACGTCCAATGTTTGTCAGCTCCCCAACAGCCCACGGGTGTCCGCATCGAAGCGTTGTTTGGCTTGATCAGCCTTCGGTTTGAGCAGGGCGAGTAGCGCGGTTTCGCTGTACAACTGAGTGACCGCCAGTTCCCTGGGGGTCGGCTCAATCGGGATCAGCACGTCGCTATCGTCTGCATGCAGCCAGATCGCCACCAAGTGCAATGCCGAAACAAACAACACCCGCAGTTCAACGGTTTTACCCTGCAGTTGCGGCGACTGTTCCGCCAGTTTCAACGCGCCGACCGTCGCGGCCGCCATGGCCCCGTGGTTCAGCGAAGAGAACTCGACATGGCCACGGACATCAGCCAGTTGCGCATCGGCAATCGTCACGCCATCGGAAAACACCAGGTAATGCCAATCGCCAACCTTGGCGTCTTTCAGGCCTTTGCCCTGGCTCACGTCCTCGAGGCTGAGCGAGTAACCACGGTAAGCCTCGCTGACGCTGATCTTGCCGGGCGTGGCGGCAGCAAACTGGCGATTGACGCCGAAGCCTTGGGTTTGCAAGGCGGCTTGCAGCGCCGGACGCAATGTCTGCACGCCGTTGGAAGGCGCCTTTGGATAAGTCAGTTGCATGATGTCGCCCTCCTAGTTTTTAACGGTGAAGTAAGTGTTGGTCCAGCTGCCGCCGCCGTTGTAAGAACCGGGGAACGAGTTCAACGCGCGGGTCGAGTAGCCGTAGATCGAGTCCGCAACCAGCACGTAATTACCGTTGGTGCCATAGATCGTCAGGAAGTGCGCACCGCCACCGTACCAGGCACAACGCAAACCGATCGGTCTGCCCATGTTGATCTGGTTCTGGATGGCCGTCATCTGCAGCGAACCCTGGTTCATGCCGTTGAAACTGCGGGTAATCGTCAGGGCTGAATCCAGATAGCCATACACGTTGCACGGCCCCGGTTGATTGCAGCAGTTGCGGTCCAGCGCAGCGGTGGCCACGCCGCATTGGGTCCAGGACCCGGTGCCGTAATAGTTGCCGACCGAGGCGGAAACGGCTGCCCAACACCAGTTGGTCTGGGTTTGTTTCTGCATCGTGAAGTTCAGGCTGGCAGCAGCCAGTGCACTGAGTGGTGCAGCTGATTTGACATCGGACAGTTGCGGGTTGAGCAGATGACCGGTCAGGCACCTTGGCAGGGTTTCGCCGGTGAATTGCGTTGCTTCAGTGGTTAACATTTTTCAATCCTCCATGAGTGAAAACTAGCGTCCAGCTAGTGGGTCTGTGGCGGTGTTGCTGAGCGATCGGCGTGTGCGGTTCGCCATGCTGGATGGCCGGCTCCGATCCGGGCTCGAGGTAACCTTAGGTGGTTTATGCGTTTATGCAAATAACTAAATGCACTAGTGCAAATTCCAGAACGAAAGATCGGCGCTTTTGGCAGCGCCGGAGGAACCGTCATTCTTGGGTAGGAATGCCCGGAGGCTGCAATACCTGTTTTCAACTCTCGGCTTTTTTATCCGCCGTCTTCAGCTCTTTCAACCGCTGATCAATCAACTGGCATTTGTCGGGTAAATCCGCGCTGGCGGTCCCCATATCCATCTTCTGCAACTCGGCATTGATCTCTTTGGCCTTGGCCGGATTCTGTTCCGTGAGTCTGGTCACTTCCTTGGCCAGTTGTTCGCGCTTGGCGGTGGCTTCCTCGGGGGTGCAAGCCCAGGCTGGGAGGGCGCAGGCAAATGTGGCAACGAGAGTAAGCGTCATTAACGTTTTCATGGAAAGCCTCGAGTTCCGTGTTGGGCGGTTAAACGGTGGAGGCTCTGCCTTGGCGAAAGTTCAGCTTTCTGTAGGACACATCGTCTTTCGGAAATGCCCTGTCAGTCGTGGTCGCTTTTCTTGAATGCATCAGGAAACGTCCTGCGCGCTAGCAGGAAGCAGCTGATTTTACCGTGACCGTTCGTCGCCTAATCTATTTGAGTGGATCCATTATTTGACGTCAGAATGATGGCTCTCTAACATCGCGCCACTATTGTGCTATCAGTCTCCATTTCGAGGGATCGAACATGTACCCAGCCGCCCTCGCGGCGAGGTTGTGCCTGGCTTTGCTGTGCCTTTCTCCGCTGAATCTTGCTCATGGCGCCCCCACTCCAGGGGAAACCGACCTCATCCGTGAACGCCAGGATCGCCTGCTCGAAGAGCAACGTCGGCGTCTCGAAGAGCTCAAGGAATTACCCGGCAAGGAAGTCAAACCCGCCGCCCCGACGGCGCCCACCGACACCCGTTGCTTCCCGATCAAGGACATCGAACTCAAAGGCGCCGACAGCCTTTCCGAGCGCGAGAAAAACCGCCTGCTCAAGCCGTACATCGGGCAGTGCCTGGGCGTCACGCAGCTCAATGAGTTGCTGAAAGTCATCACCGATCACTACATCGAAAAAGGCCTGGTCACCAGCCGTGCCTATTTGCCGCAGCAGGATTTGTCCGGTGGGCATTTGAAGGTGCTGGTGGTCGAAGGCAAGCTCGAAGGCTTGAAGGGCGCGGAGGGCAGCAAGCTGTCGGATCGTGAGTTGGGCATGGCTTTTCCCGGCAAGACTGGCGAGCTGGTCAATCTGCGGGAAATCGAGCAACTGGTCGATCAGCTCAACCGTTTGCCATCGAATCAGGCGCAGATGGAATTGGCGCCGGGCAAGAACGTCGGCGGCAGCGAAGTGCTGGTCAAGAACTCGCCGCAAAAGCCCTGGCGTGCCGGGTTGTCCCGCAGCAACGATGGCCAGCGCAGTACTGGCGAGCAGCAGTGGGGCACCACGTTTGACTGGGACAGTCCGCTGGGTTTGGCGGATCAGTTGAATCTGCGCGGCGGTCACGATGCGATGACCGATCACCAGCACACCTCCAACAACGCGCTGCTCAATTACAACTTGCCGTTGGGCTGGTGGAACTTCAATTACACCTACAGCCAGAGTGAGTACCGCTCGCAGGCGCAAGCCAACGGCTTCAACTTCAAGCAGACCGGCGACAGCGAAAACCATCAATTGCGCGCCGAGCGGGTGATCCATCGCGACGCCGTAAGCAAGACTTCCCTCAGCACCGGCTTGTCGTACCTGCGCACCAATAACTTCATCGAAGACAGCAAGCTCAAGCTGAGCAGCAACCGCATCAGCGAAGCGCAGTTCGGCATCAACCACGGTCGGCGAGTCGGCAGTGCGTTCGTCAACCTTGACCTCGGCATGCAGCAAGGCATCGGCGCGTTCGATGCCCAGGGCAACGGTCACCCGGGTCCCGGTGAACCGGATGCGCGCTACCGCAAATACACCGCCACCGCGAGCTATCTGCAACCGTTCAAGGTGTGGGGCGAGTCGTTCAGTTTCAGCAGCCTGATGACCGGCCAACGCAGTGAAGACGTGCTGTTCAGCCCGCAGCGCACCAGCCTCGGCGGGCAGTCGTCGATCCGTGGTTACAAGGATCAATCCTTGTCCGGCGACAGCGGCGGTTACTGGCGCAACGACCTGCGCTGGAGCCGTCCAGTGACGCTGGAATGGTTGCGCCCGGTGTTCGCCGAATACGGCACCAGCCTCGGTTACGACCAGGGTGTGATTCGTGGCGATCGCTACAACGGCGACCAGCACGGACGCCTGTCCAGCAACTCGGTGGAGGTGTTTGCCCGAGGTCAGCACCTCGCCGCCAGCGTGACCTTTGCTCATTCCCTCGAACGTCCGGACACCCTGACCGAGCGCGAAGCGCCGATCTATTTCCGCATGGATTTCTTCCTCTAACTTCGTTGCATCGAGACCTACCACATGGACGTTCGCCAGTACGCCTTTCTCGCTCGCCAACCTTCTGCCGCCGTGAAAACCCGCGAGCACTTCTGGGGCATGCCCAAGCGGGGAGTGGCGTTCCTGTTGGCCAACGTAATGTTCTGGCAACCGATGTGGGCGCAGGCGGAAGGGATCGTCGTGGCCTCGCCGGGCACCAGTCTCGGTCAGGCGGGCAACGGTGTGCCGATCGTCAATATTGCCACGCCCAATGGCACCGGCCTGTCGCATAACCAGTTTCACGATTACAACGTCGGCACCCAAGGCGTCATCCTCAACAACGTCGCCAACCAGACCGGCGCGACGCAATTGGGCGGCATCATCGTCGGCAACCCCAACCTCACCAACCGCGTCGCGGCGCAAACCATCCTCAACGAAGTGGTTGGCGGCAGCCCGAGCCAGTTGCGCGGTTATACGGAAGTGGCGGGGCAGTCGGCGCGGGTGATCGTCGCCAACCCGTACGGCATCAGCTGCAACGGCTGTGGGTTTATCAATACGCCGCGTGTGACGTTGACCACCGGCAAACCGGTGCTGGACAACGGTCGTCTGGATCGCTTTCAGGTCGATCAGGGCAGCGTTTCCATCGACGGCGCCGGGCTGAATGCCAACAACGTCGACAGCTTCGAAATCATCACCCGCAGCGCGAAGATCAATGCCGAGATTCAGGCGAAAAACCTGACGATTGTGGCCGGTCGCAACGACGTCAATGCACAGACGCTCAACGCCATCGCTCGCGCCGATGACGGCAGCGCGAAACCGCAACTGGCCATCGACTCGTCGGCACTGGGCGGGATGTACGCCGGGGCGATCAAACTGGTCGGTACCGAAGCCGGGGTCGGGGTGAAACTGGCCGGCAACCTGGCGGCCAGTGGCGGTGATATCCAGATCGACGCCAATGGCCATCTGAGCCTGGCGCAGACCTCTGCCGCCGGCGCGGTGAACGTCAAAGCCGCCAGCCTCGACGCCCAGGGACCGGTCTATGCCGGCAGTTCCGTCAATGTGCAAACCCAAGGCGACCTGACCAACCAGCAAACCCTCGCGGCCCGGGACGGCATCGCCCTCAGTGCCGGCGGGCAGTTGACCAACAATGGCGTGATCGAGGCCGGGGTCAATGCCGATAACAGTCGCAATGCCAATGGCGATGTAAGTCTGATCGCACAAAACCTCAACAACACCGGCAAAAGCGTGGTTGCCAGCCGCAACCTGTCGATCAATACCGCACAGACATTAAGTAACCAGGGCGGCACGCTTAGCGCTCAACACGCCACCAACATCAACGCCGGGACTTTGGACAACCAGAACAATGGGCGGGTGCAGGGCAGTGGCGCGGTGAATTTGAGCGCTACTCAGGTTCTCAACACCCAGGGTGTGATCACCAGCAACGGCAACCTCACCGCCACCCTCGGGCACTTGAACAACCACAATGGCGAAGTCTCAAGCGCGGGCAATACCAGCGTTTCCGCGACAACCCTGGACAACAGTGACGGTCAGGTGACGGGTGACGTTGCGCTGAACATCGGCCTGATCGGTGCTCTGAATAACCAGAATGGTGTACTGGGTTCGGGGCAGAGCGTGAGTATCTACGCGGCCAGCCTGGACAATAGTCATGGCGGCGGTCTGGTCAGCGATGGCAGCCTGACCGCGCGCATCACGGGTTTGTTCGACAACCAGAACGGTGATCTGAGCGCCAAAGGTGCGGTCGACCTGCAGACCGGCAGCCTCGACAACCGTAATGGCAACCTGACCGGCAAGGACCGTCTGACCCTGCGCAGCGATTCGCTGGACAACCGCACCGGCAAAGTGCGCGCCGGCAACGACCTGCAACTGAACGTCGGGCAACTGGATAACCGCCAGCAAGGCCTGCTCAACAGTCAGGCGTCCGTCACCTTCAACGGTACTCATCTGGACAACCGCGGTGGCCTGCTTAGTGCGGCAGGCCCGGTGCGTCTGGACGCGGCCAGCGTCGACAACAGCAGCGGCCGCATCTCCAGCAAAACCGATCTGACGGCAAACGTTGCGCAGTTCACCAACCAGAGCGGTGAACTGGTCGCCCAAGGGATGCTGGCGCTCAACGGCAAGGGCCTCGATAACCGCAACGGCGGTCTGGTAGGCGCGACAAAAGCGCTGAAACTCAATGTCGATGAGATAGACAACCGTGGCGGTGAAATCTCCAGTGCCGTTGATGTGAGTCTGCAAGGCCTGCGCCTGAACAACAGCGACAACGGCAAGATTCTGGCCGGGACCGATCTGGGCCTGAAAGTGGCGCAGATCATCAACCAGACCAAGGGGCTGTTGTTCGGCAAGGGCATCACTGAAGTTGCGGGCCAGAGCCTGGACAATAGCGGCGGCAGCCTCGTCGCGCAGTCAGGGCTGGATATTCGTCTCGACAACGCCTTGAGCACTATCGATGGGCTGATCAGCAGCGAAGGCACGCTGACGGTCAATGCCGCCAGTCTCGACAACACCCGCGGTAGCCTGTCGAGCGCCGGCGTGTTGGCGGTGACCACGACCGGCGCATTGATCAACCAGGGTGGTTCCATCACCACCAACAGCGGTCTGACGCTCAAGAGCCAAAACCTGAACAACAGCCAGAGCGGTCTGCTCAGTGGCAAAAATGCGATCACCGTAACGACCGGCGCGTTCGATAACACCCAGGGCGGTCGCTTGATCAGCGGCGACACCCTCGACCTGACCGCGACTCAGGTCAGCAATGGCGTGGGCAGCCGGATCGCCAGCGAAAAGGCGTTGACCGCCAGTGTTACCGGTTTCGATCAACAGGGCGGTCAGCTTTTCAGCAAAACCTCTCTGAGCCTGGATGTGAATAACGGGCAACTGAACAACCAGAATGGCCTGATCAACGCTCCTTTGCTGATGTTGAAGAACCTCAATGACGTCAACAACCAAGGCGGTGAAATCTCCAGCGCCCAGGCCTTCACACTGGCCGCCCGCAGCCTGGACAACAGCAACGGCAGGTTGATCAGCAACCAGGGCCTGACCCTGCGCATCGAACAACTGCTTGCCAGCATCAAAGGCCTGATCGCTGCCCAGACTGTGGATGTGCACAGCGCGCGCCTGGACAACAGCGGCGGGCTGATCAGCAGTCGCGGCACGCTCGGGCTGACGGTTGAGGGTCAGCTCGTCAACCAGGACGGCACACTGATCGCCGACGGTGATGTGCACCTCAGCGCCGACAACCTCGACAACACCGGTGGCCAGATCGCCGGTAAAACCGATGTCACGGCCAACGTCGCGACGCTCGACAACCACGGCGGCCAACTGGTCGCAACCGGTGCCTTGACGCTGACGGGCACTCACCTCGACAACCGCAACGGCGGTCTCGTCGGCGCGAACAATGCGCTGCAATTGAACGTCGGGTCCATCGACAACCGCGGTGGTGAGTTGTCGAGCAAGTCACACGTCACCGTGATCGGTAACAGTCTGAACAACAGCGATGGCGGCCAGGTGTTCGCCGAAGGTGCGCTGTCCTTGACGGTGGATCAGGTAATCAACCGCGCCAAAGGCTTGCTGTCCGGCAAGACTGACCTGACGTTGACCGGCCGCGAACTGGACAACAGCGGCGGCACTCTGTTGAGCCAGAAAAACCTGAAGGTCGATCTCACGGCTGATCTGAACAACAGTCAGGGCGTGCTGAGCGCCGAAGGCACATTGAGTGTCACGGCCGCCAGTCTGACCAATACACTCGGCACCCTGTCCGCTGCCGGGCCGTTGACCCTGACCACCACAGGCGTGGTGCTCAACCAGGGCGGCGAAATTGTGACGGACGCCGGCCTCACGCTTAAAAGCGCCAGCCTCGACAACCGCAACAAGGGCAGCATCAGCGGCAAAGGCGCAGTCGTCGTCAACACCGGGTCGCTCGATAACAGCCACAACGGACGCTTGAACAGCGGCGACAGCCTGGACCTGACGGCCACCCAACTGACCAACCAGGACAAAGGCCGTATCGCCAGTGTCGGTGCGCTGACCGCCAGCGTCACGGGCCTGGATCAACAAGGCGGGCAGTTGTTCAGCAACACGTCCCTCGAACTGGACCTGAACCACGGCCAGTTGAACAATCAAAAAGGGTTGATCAGCGCACCCTTGCTGATGCTCAAGAACCTGGCGGACGTCAACAACACCGGCGACGGTGAAATCTCCAGCGCCCAGGCCTTCACACTGGCAGCGCGCAGCCTGGACAACAGCACCGGCAAGGTGCTGAGCAATCAAAGCCTGACCCTGCGCATCGAGCAGGCGCTGACCAGCATCAAAGGCATGATTGCGGCCGCAGCGCTCGACGTCAAAGCGGCCAGCCTGGACAACAGCGGCGGCACCTTGACCAGTCTCGCCAGTCTCAACCTGAACCTCGACGGACAATTGAAAAACCAGGACCTGGGGCTGATCAACGGCACCACTGGTCTGACCATCAACAGCAGCGGTATCAACAACCAGAACGGTTCGCTGCTGGGCAGCGCGATTGCCATCGATTTCGGCGCAGCCACCGGTGACCTGAACAACAGCGGTGGCGGGCTGATCACCACAACCGGTGCCCTGAGCATCCAGCACCTGCGTGACTTGAATAACCGCAGCGGCGAAATTTCCAGCAGCCAGAGTATCGACCTGAAACCCCGTGCGCTGGATAACGGCAGCGGCCGACTGATCAGCAAAAACCTGCTGACGGTAAACGCTGATACCGTGAACAACCAGGGCGGCCTGATCTCCGGCTGGAAAGGCCTGAGCCTGACCAGCAACAGCCTGGATAACCGCAACAAAGGCACGCTGTCGAGTGGTCATGTCGACACCGGCATAAACGTTCCCGGTGACATGGCCGTCACGGTCAGCGGTGACCTGCTCAACAGCGCAAACGGCGCGCTGGTCAGCCTGGGGAACCTGAGCGTCAACGCGGCGAACCTGGATAACAGCAGCACTGGCATCCTCTCCAGTGCCGGTGCCCAGACCCTGACCCTCAGTGGTCTGTTGAACAACGCCCAAGGCGGTTTGATTTCCAGTGGCGCAACCCTGGCCATGCAAGCCATGACCCTGGGCAACGCCAGCGGCACCGTCAACGCCGAACAGGCCCTGAGTTTCACCGGCAGCACGCTGGATAACACCGGTGGCAATCTGGCCGGCAACGCCGCGGTCACCGTGGATCTGCTCGGTGCCCTGACCAACACCAACGGCAAACTCGCTAGCGGCGGCTCGCTGCTGATCCAGCGCACCACCCAGATCAATAACCAGGGCGGCCAACTCGCCAGCCAAGGCTTGATGACGCTGCTCACCGGTGGCCTGGACAACCGCAATCGCGGCACCGTCGCGGCCAACAACTTGCTGACCATCACCACGCCGGGCGCCGTTCAGAACAGCGCCGACGGCCTGATCTACAGCCAGAATGGCGACCTGAAAATCCAGGCCGCCAGCCTCGCCAACGCCAAGGGCACTCTGCAAAGTGGCGGGACGCTAAACCTGATTGCAGGCAGCGATATCGACAACCAAAGCGGCCGGATCGTCGCCAAGGCCGGTGACCTGAGCATCACTGCCGGCAACCTCGACAACCGTGGCGGCGTGCTCTCCAGCCTGCAAGCCGCGTTCACCGCTCACCTGACCGGCGTGCTGAAAAACGGCTATGACCTGAATAACAACCGTCAGGGCGGCATCACCCAGGCCCAACGCCTGAACCTGACCGCCCTGGGCGGGATCGACAACTATGGCGGGCGCATTTCTGCGCAAAGCGGTGACGCGATCATCGCCACCGGTAACTTCGACAACCGTAACGGCGGTCTGTATGCCAAAGGCAAAATCAATGTCACGGGCAACAATTTTGACAACAGTGGCGACAACGGCGGGCAAGTCGCCGGTCAACAAATCGACCTCAACCTCACCGGCGCCCTGAACAACCGCCTGGGCATCATCGAGAGCGACAGCACCCTGGCGATCAAGGCCGCCAGCCTCGACAACCAGACCGGTCAACTGCGCGCCCTGGGCACCAGCGGTAAAACCAGCTTCCAGATTGGCGGTCTCTTCGATAACCGCAATGGCACCCTCGAAAGCGCCAACACCGACCTCGGTATGGCGGTGGGCAGTTTCCTCAACGGCGGCGGCAGCCTGCTGCATGTGGGCAACGGCACCTTCGACATTTCCACCGCGAACGTTACTGGTGCCGGTGGCACCATCGTTACTCGCGGCGGTTTGACGCTTAACGCCGATACCTGGAGCAACAGCAACGTCATTCAGGCCGGACGCCTGACCGTCAACGTCAACAACTTCACCCAGACCGCAAGCGGCCAGTTGCTGGCTTCCGACAGCCTCGTCGGGACCGGCGTCAATTGGTTCAACGAAGGCTTGATTGCCAGTGATGGCAGCCTGAGCGTCGGTCTGAGCGGTGCTTACTGGGGCGGCGGGCGTCTCAGCAGTCTTGGAACTCTTGGCCTGAGCGCCGCGCAAGTGAGCCTCAATGCCGCCACGTCGAGCATTGCCGGTGGTGGTAACACCACGCTCAATGTCAGTGGGCAACTGGATAATGGCGGGCGGCTGACCTCCGGGAGCGGGATGACGATCACCGCAGGCGGGGTAAGAAACTACGGCACACTGGCAGCCGGTGGCGACCTGACACTCACGACCGGAAACCTGGTCAACAGCGGCGGTCTGATTTTCAGCGGCGGCAACATGTCGCTGCGCGTTGCCGACTTCAACAACAGCTACGCCAACGTCTACAGCCTGCGAAACCTGAGCATCGATCGTGATGGCAACGGCGGACGTGCCAACAGCATCTTGAACAGTTCGTCGTCTATTCAAAGCGACGGCACCATGAGCCTGGCAGCCAGCACGATCCAGAACATTCGGGCCGTGCTCACCGTCAACAACGCAGGCATCTACACCGCCCGGATTGGCGAAGTCACGTGCATTGAAGGGGTCAACGCCGGTGACTGCAGCGGCAAGCAGAACCACGCCTGGGAGATCGTGCAGCGCGACAAACTCGAAGTCACCGACGCCAGCGCCGCCTCCAGCATCACCGCCGGCGGGGACTTGACCCTGACGGGCGGCGACCTGCTGAACCAGAGCAGCACCATCGCCACAGGCGGGAACCTGACGGCCTCGCTGGTCAACCTGACCAACAGCGGTGTGGAAACCGGTGAAACCGAAACCACCCGAATCTACATGTCGGAACGGACCAGCAGCGCAGGCGGCTGGTACAGCGCCGCCAATAACTTCACGAACAAGTACTGGTATGAAAGCAGCGGCTACAACGCCAATGACCTGAGTGGCCTTGAAGCCGGCATGGCCAACTTTATCGGCATGACCGAAAGAGAGTTACCGGGATTGGGCAGCACCCGGAAAATTGCCTCCAGCGACCAGAGTTTTGCCGCCGTGATCCAGGCTGCAGGCTCGGTCAACATCAACGCCCAGAACAACATCAACAACAGTGTCGTGCGCCCGGGCTACACCTACGTGGGCAGCGGTCCACGGACCGGTACTGGCACGTCCGGCAGTCAGTATTCCACCCGTATCACCCTCAACCAGCAGTTGCCGCCTAACCTGGCGCAGCAGCAAGTCAACCCATTGGCCTTGCCAGGCTTCGCGTTGCCCACCGGGCAGAACGGCCTGTTCCGAATGAGCGGCCAGGACACCAGCACGCCAGTGGCCACCGGCCCGCAAAGCTGGACCATGGGCGGCGCCAGTGTTAACCCGACCCAGCGTCAGCAAACGCTGCCCGGCGTCCAGCCTCGGAGCATTCTGCTGGGCAGCAACGCTCAGGCTTCGGCCAGCACCGTTAACCTGAGCCCGGCAGATCGCCAGGCAGCGAACGTGGGCGTTGGCGCCAGCGCTATCGACGCCAGTACCCCGGCGTCAGACGCCACCGGCTCGGCACTGCCGGGTCGCTCCACAGCCTTCACGGTTAACCGTGTCCAGGGTCTGCCGTCCAGCAGTGGCCAGTCCAAACCTCAGAAATACCTGATCGAAACCAACCCGGTCCTGACCGACCTCAAGCAGTTCATGAGTTCGGATTACCTGCTGTCGAACCTCGGCTACGACCCGGATCAAAGCGCCAAGCGCCTGGGTGACGGTTTCTACGAACAGAACCTGATCCAACAGGCCGTGGTCGCCCGTACCGGCCAGCGCTTCATCGGTGGACAGACCTCAGACGAGAGCATGTTCAAGTACCTGATGAACAACGCGGTCGCCAGCAAACAGGAACTCAACCTGTCGCTCGGCGTCAGCCTGACCTCCGAACAAGTCGCGGCCCTGACCCACGACATTGTCTGGATGGAAACCGCTGAAGTGAACGGCGAACAAGTGCTGGTGCCGGTGCTGTACCTGGCCAACGCGAACAATCGCCTGGCCGCAAACGGTGCCCTGATCCAGGGCAGCGACGTGACCCTCATCGCCGGCAAGGACCTGAACAACGCCGGTACCCTGAAGGCCACCAGCAACCTGTCGGCCACCGCCGGCAACGACCTGGTCAACAGCGGCCTGGTGGAAGCGGGCAATCGCCTCGACTTGCTGGCTGGCAACAACCTGATCAACAAGGCCGGCGGCGTCATCTCCGGCCGCGACGTCTCGCTGACCGCCACCCGTGGCGACGTGATCAACGAACGCACCGTCACCACACACGAAAGCAGCAGCGGCTATCGCGACGAGCGTACCGACTTCGTAGACAGCGCGGCGCGTATCGAAGCGGCCAACAGCCTGACTATCAAGGCCGGGCAAGACTTCAACAACACGGGCGGCGTACTCAAGAGTGGGGCGGATACCACGATCAATGCGGGTCGTGACGTCAACCTCGTGTCTGCCGAACAAGTTGTCAATGGCGAGCGCGGTCTGCACCGTGATCAGACCATTACGCAATACGGCTCGACTGTTGATGTAGGGCAGGACCTGAAGGTCAATGCCGGTCGAGACATCACCGCCATCGCCAGTCAGATCGATGCCAAGCGCGACATCAACATGAGCGCTGTTGGCGACCTGACGTTGGCTTCGGCGGCGGATGAACAGCATGCCTATGACAAGACCAAAAAGGTGACGAGTCAGGAAGATCACGTCAGTCAGGTGTCTACGACCGTCAATGCAGGGGGCAACATCACCCTCAGCGCGGGCAAGGATCTGGACCTGATCGCCAGCCGAGTGAGCGCGGGCGATGAAGCCTATCTGTACGCCGGCGATGACGTGAACATGGAGACAGCGGACAACGTCGACTACTCCTACTATTCGAAAACCAAGAAGGGGTCGTTCGGCAAGAAAAAGTCGACGATGACTGAGAGCGAATCGGATGTATCCGTCAGCTCGAGTGTCTCGGCTACGAACAAACTGGTCATCTCGGCCGGTCAGGATTTCAACGCCACCGGCGCCAAACTGAGCAGTGATGGAACGTTGCTCGCCACTGCTGGCCGGGATATCAATCTTGATGCCGCCGAAGACTTTGCGAGTGAAGCCAGCTCCTCATCCAAAAAGGGTTGGTCTTCCAGCAAGTCCAGCAGCTCGGAAGTCACGCAGACCCGCCTGAACAGCACTGAGCTGGTCGCAAAAAACATCGAACTGAAAGCCGACAACGACATCTCGCTGACCGCTGCTGCGTTGCGTGCCGAAGAAGCGGTGAAACTCACCGCGGGTAACGATGTGCTGATTGGTGCCGGCGAGGAAACTCAAACGTCCACTCAATCGAAAAGCTCCAGCAAGACCAGCGCAACGTTCACGGGCTTGTTGTCCTCCTCGCAAAAATCCCAAGAGGGGCAATCCACCTCAACCCAGAGCATCGGCACTGATATCAGTGGCGGCAGCATTCAAATCAAGAGTGGTCGTGACACTGTCATCGAGGGCAGTACGCTGGTCGCTGACAAGAACATCACTATCAATGCCGCTCGTGATCTGGAAATCACCAGCGCAGAAAATACCGAAAGCGCTAGCTCTTCTTCCGGCAGCAAGAAAGTCGGGGAGATCGGCTCCTGGTGGCAGGGTGCGACGGGAATCGTCAAGCAGAAGGAAGCTGATGAATACACCTCCACCCGCCAATCGGGCAGCCAGATCGCATCGTTGGGCGGCAATATCAGCCTGACGGCAGGTGATCACTACACCCAGACGGCCAGCCAATTGGTCGCGCCACAAGGTGATATCAGCATTACCGCCAAGCATGTCGACATCGAGGCCGGTTTCGACACGATGGAATCGACCAAAACGGCGAGCACCAGCCGAACGGCCGTTGGTGGTTCCGTGAGCGTCCCTCTACTCGATGCCTTGCGTGGCATTCAGCAAATGGGCGACGCGGCACAGAAAACCAGTGACGACCGGATGGTTGCGTTGGCTGCGGTGAACGCGGCGATGAGTGCTGATCAGGCGCTGGACGCCGGTAAATCAATGGTTCAGGACCCTAAGGCCGGAGTGAAGGTCAGCGTCAACCTCAGCAATACCCAAAGCAACATGAACAGCAGTCAAAGCGGTCGTAACGTTGTAGGCAGCGGGGTCATTGCCGGAGGAAACATCAACATCGTCTCCACTGGAGCCGGGGCTGATAGCGACATCAATGTGGTCGGCAGCCGGATCGAAGGCGGTGGCGATGTCTCCCTCAAAGCCGATGGTGAGATCAACGTGCTGTCCGCGCAGAACACGGCGCATCAGGAAAGCACCAACAGTAACAGTGGCTGGAGCGCCGGCATCGGTTTCGGTTTTGGTGAAAGCAATGGCATCACCTTTGAGCTCGCCGCAAACAAGGGGCGCGGCAGCGCTGATGGCGATGACGTCACCCAGACCAATTCATCGATCAAGTCCGGCCATACGCTGAGCCTGCAAAGTGGTGGCGATACCAATATCAAAGGCGGCGTTGTCAGCGGTGAAACGGTCAAGGTCAAGGTGGGCGGTGATCTCAACATCGAGAGCTTGCAGGACACCAGTACTTACGAATCGAAACAGTCGAGCGCCAACGTAGGGGTGAGTCTATGCATTCCACCGTTCTGCTATGGCAATAGCAGCGTCAGTGGTGGTGTCGCTCAGCAACACATGCAAAGCGATTACGCCAGCGTCAGTGAACAGTCGGGGATCAAGGCTGGCGATGGCGGCTTCCAGGTTGAAGTCACCGGCAATACCGATTTGGTCGGGGCGATCATCGCCAGTACCGACAAAGCGGTGGCCGACGGCAAGAACACCCTGAGTACCGGGACACTGACCAGCTCCGATGTCGAAAACAAGGCGGAGTACGACGCCAGCAGCATCAACCTCAGTGGTGGTTATGGCGGCGACATGGGCCGTGATGCAAACGGAAATGCCAGCGCCACGGCCAACCGAGGTGGCCCAGTCGTTGCCAGCAAGGATGGCGTGAGCGCGACAACGCCAATCGTTCTGTTCGCCAGCGGCAACTCCAGCAGCACCACCCACAGCGGGATCAGCGGCGCAGCGGTCACCATCACCAATACCGTCAAGCAGCAGGAGCTGACCGGTCAGACGGCTGAGCAGGCAGTTGCTGCGATCAATACCGATGTCTCCAGCGAGCGTGATGGGAGTAACAAACTCAAACCGATCTTCGATGCAGAAGAAATCGGTGTGGATTTTGAGATTGTCGGCAAGTTTGTGCAGAACGTTTCGCAGCTCATCGAGAGCAAAGCGCGGGAAGTCGACCAGATGAAGGAGCAAGCCGAGAAGGAAAAAGCGCTTTTTAATACTTCGGGACTGTCTGAGGCCGATCAACTCAAGCACCTCAAGAATTATCAGGCGCTCAAGCAACAGATCAAGGAAGTCGAAGAAAACTGGGGCGCGGGAGGCACTTATCGGCAAATTGCTACAGCTCTGGTCGCGGGTATCAGCGGCAATGTGGCCGGTAGTGGTGCCCAGTTCGCACAAAACATGGTGGTCAACTACGTCCAGCAGCAAGGCTCGGCGTACATCGGCGATCTGGTGAAAAAGGGCCTGAAAGAAGGTAGCCCTGAACACGCGGCACTCCATGCGATTCTCGGTTGTGCCGGCGCGGCGGCCAGTAGCCAGAGCTGTTCGGCTGGCGCCTTGGGTGGTTCCGCCGCCAGCGTGCTGGCGGGGCTGTTCGCTGATGCTGATCCGAACGAAACCGCTGTGGAGCGCGAAGCAAAGCGAAACATCATCACCAGCCTGGTGACCGGCATTGCCGCCATGAGCAATCCGAACGGTGCTGCTACTGCGAACAACGCGGCCACGGCGAACGTCGATAACAACTGGTTGGCGACGCAGCAATTTGTACAGATGCAAAAGGAGTTGGAAGTAGCCAAGAGCGAGGGACTATTAGCTCAGCTGCAATTCTACGCCAAGTGGGCAGGTACCTCAGCCAAGCAAGATGTACTCACGGCTGTCGGGGTCAGGCAGGGCCTATCTGAAGGTGGCTTGCAAGATATAGAAGGTTTGGCGCAATTCCTGGCTCATCCTATTGATGGATTGCAGGGACTCGTTTCAGTAGTCAATGATCCTGACGTACGCGCCAAATTAGGCGATGAGGCGACGGATAGCCTATTGGCCAGCATCGACCGGATAAAGTTCGCGCTTGAAACCGGTGGGGATGATCAGGCGGTCCAACTGGGACGCGATCTGGGTCTGTTGATTTACACCGTCGGGAGCGTAGTGACCGGTGTCGGTGGGGCGGCTAAAGCAGGACTGACCCTGGCAAAAGTAGGGATTGAGGTATCGAGCAAAACCTTGAGTAAAATGCTTGTCAAGGATGGTGCTGAACTTGGCGAGCGAGTTGCCGAGCTGGAAATCAAGTCCACGAAAAACCTGGATACCATCAAAGACGCGACGGATTCAGGTGCCAAAGTAACAGATATTGAATTTTTGCCGAAAGCTACTCGCAATAGTGCAGGACAAATCGAGGCTAAAATTACTCCGGACAGCGCCATAAACGCGCTAGAGTCTAACGGGTATAAGAAGACCATTTCTCAGGATGGATCAGTTACCGTCTTAACGAATGGTGTGAAGACATATCGCTTCTATCCGTCCTCGACTTCCACTGGGAAACCTTCAGCCTCATTGACCATCGAAGGCATTAAAAAGCCAGTAACAAAAATAAGATTTTCTGAGGAGTAGTGATGACTGCGCGAAATATAAGTTCCGAGAAGTTGGGTTTTTTACTCGATGAGCTATCAGGAGTTATTGATTTTAATAAAGATCTCCCCTCCAATGTGTTTGTTGGCGGCGGTTTTGTGTTTTGGTTCTTCGAGAGGCCATTGCTTTCTTTCTTTGATCTTTTTCATGGTCTGATTTCGGCAAGTCTTTCCAGCTTTAAATCAGATGTTTTCATTAAATTCTCAGGGCGTGAGTTTTTGGTCGACTCCTGTTTTTCTGTGAGTGGAGTTGATAGTTTTAGTGATGCACAGTGGATAAGCAAAGAATCTGTTGATTTTTTTGGTGGGAAAGTTGGCTATCCAATAATTTTATTTAACGGTACATATGATTGGGTCGCGTTAGAAAGTGCACGCGAGGAGTTTGGTGTGGTTGCGATGAAAGTGAAAAGTAGTCAGGTGGTGTTCTCTGAATACTTGGAGTCGAATTTTATATCCAGTGAAGATCTTATTTTGCTAGCATCTGGAACCTCGGCAGAAAGTGTGATTGCAAAAGCGTTTATCTGTTCCTATTGTAGTTAGAATTCACAAAAAATAGGGTGGGATTAATTTGTCTTAGAAAAGGGACAGAAAAGGGGACGGATTTGAATGGCACTTACTTAACATGTTTTGCGTGCCCATTTTTCCTGACATCTGCCCTTGCTGACCGACGCGGTTTGGTCAGCAAGGGGTAGGCTTGAGGTCTTCGTTTTATGGCTCGCGGCTCGATACGACCAGGCCGATTCCCGACGCGCCTCTGAGCAATCAACATCAATAAATTCGACAGGCCATCTTCGTCTTCGAGGCCGCCATATTGTCGCAGCGCCAGCCATAGCTGAAGGCTGTGTTTGAAGCTCAGCTCGCGAGGTAAACAGTCCGCTAACAGAGCCGAATGAAAAGGGGACAGATTTATTTATTTTGCTGTGTGACCGGAAAATAAATCTGTCCCCTTTTATTTGGACTTGGTCAACTCCCGCAGGCCTTGACTATGGCGAAGGGTCTGAACAAGATAATCGCGTTAAGCACGTGCTTGAGCATTCGGTCCCTAATCCGAATAAAAGAACGCACAGTGTTTTCAGTGTGGATAAAAAAGATATTTTAGGCGTTGTGGATGAGGCTTGGATGAAAAAAGGAACCCCAGTGGCAGGAGATCCTGGCGCTTATATTGTTCCAATGTCACGGGTTGTGGGTACCGCGGGCGAGACAAATATTAAGATTGTTGTTCGTCCTGGTACGAATGAAGTAATTACTGCATATCCGTTTAAGTAGTGAGGTGTTAAATGTGGTGTCCGCGTTGTGATCAGGGTGATGTGGTAAAAGCAGTAGTTAAAGGGTGTGGGGTGACTATTTATTTGTGCGGCGAATGCGAGGCTACCTGGTTTTCATTGGAGCAAATCGGAGTTGGCGAGTTTGTTGATTTCGGTACTTATATGAGGTCAATAGGGTTGCCTCCATTATGGAGTTCAATAGATGTGTTGCGCGGGTGGGATAAAGAGTAGTCAAAAATTACGCAGAAAAAAGTAAAGGTGTGGATTTATTTTATTTGGTTTTGAGGCCGGAAAATAAATCTGTCCCTTTTTATTGCTTTTATTGCTGATCCATATGTTGAATTCAAAGTTGCCGTGGGCCAAAGAACTGATGCTTTTGGAAATCCGGTAACTAGAAGAGGCCCAGATAATCGCACCTCAATTGACTTTGATCTGTGAGAACCTACATGAACTATTACGAGATTTTGTCGCTCTCAAATTTTTATCTCGAAGATAGCTACGTTTTATCAATTAATGAAGTAGTAGGGGCACTGGTTTTTGAGCTAGAAACTATTCTTACTAAAAGTCACCCACAATATGAGGAACCTGAAAAAGGAGAGCGATATTGCTATCGGAAGGCTTTGTTACGTTTTTTTAGTGTGGATTCTATTGAGTGGCTTGATAAGCGATTCATAGGGTTTGAAGATAGTGCGGGTGAGTTGGATTATGGAAATATAGATAGCTTTTTTTGGAATGATGGTTCTTATGCTCTGTCTGGCGATTGGGGCAGGGTCATAATTCGGGGGGGCGAGGTAGAAGCGATAATCGCTGAATAGTTAAGTCCAAAAAAATAAATCTGTCCCGAATGGTACTTAAAATTAATGAAGCAGTACATGGTGGGCAGTCGGTGCTTAAAAAGAGTGCTCGCTATATAACAAGAGATCTTGATAGGCATAATGATGATGCTTGGAAGAAAATGGCAAGTTCATTTAAAAATCTCGGGAGTAAAGAAACGCGATCTGGGGCTTTCGATGTGAACTTGAATCGTATCGGAGATTAATATGGTTGATGAAAATAAATCTGATTGGTTGAGTCGAGGGAAAACAATTAAGCAACTCGTAAAGGAACTGCAGTCTTTCGAGAATCAAGAGCTGCAAGTTGAGATATCAACGGACGATGGTGCGACCCAAAAACCGATTAGCTTGGTTGTGAAGTCTGGCAATACATGTGTTCTTATAAATTGTGAGTAGGAGGTTTTTTTTGCATTGGTTCAGGGGCTACGACTAGCAGCATTGGCTTGAGACCGGTTAATGGGTGTCCCATTTTTTTCATCAAGGTTTCAAGAGTGCATTGGGAATAAAAGTAAGTGGGGAGGATGAAATGATTTTTGGTGATCCAATAAATTTTGCCATTTTGATCAAGTACATCCCGCAGTGGAGTCAGAAGGGTAGTTATAAAAATGGAATGTTCCACTTTATTATTGACTCTGCTATTTTTCCTGAGGTCGCGGGAGTTGCTACTTTGGGGGGCGATGTTTGTTGTGTGAAGTCCGATAATGCGTTGATTCGACCAGTTGATGATTTTGAATTGTTTCATTTGGATGCCAAAAGCGCATTTCTGTCGATGCTGGAGGGTATGTTGCCCGCGAGATTGGGCGTTGAGGTTGATGAGGGATTTGTTGAGGATTATAGGTTTCAAGCCTCGACAAATAATCTCGAAGAGTTTGGGTGCTTTGTTTTTGCAGTAGGCTTTGAGGATGAGGTGCGAATACTAGGGGCTAACCTTAATTGTCTTACCAGTGAGGGTGATGTAATAACCGGATTGAAATTTATTAAAGTCTCTGAAGTGATCATAACTAAGAAAAAAGCTTCAGAGGTGGTGGCTGGTGTGGTTAAGGAGTATGAGTCGATGCAAGAAATCTGGTGAGGAGCGTGGAGGGTTTGATGAGCAGTAATAAAGCAGTATTGGTTTGCCCTGTTTGTTTGTACCTGGATCTGGATGAGGCACCCTACGATAGTTTTGGATGCGCTTCATACAATATTTGTCCGTGTTGCGGTACTGAATTTGGATATGACGACTCGTCAGTTACTCATGTTGAATTACGCCGGAAGTGGGTGGCGGGAGGGATGAGGTGGTGGAGCATCAATCGAAATCCCCCATCGGGGTGGAATGCAGAGCAGCAACTGAAAAATACGTAAGATTAAACAAACCCTGCAGTCGATACTGCGCGCCAAGTTGGCTTGGCCTTGACTCGAGAACGGCTAATGAGGGGGCTCCTTTCACGGTCATTTTCCGGACTTGTGATTAGCTCAACGACCTCTTGAATTGATATCGTGCGGTTATCCCCTCTATGTCACGGATCGGACATGCTTCCAAAATTAGTGTTGATGGTACTGGCCCTGTCGCTATCCGCTTGCGGACCCTCTCGTTCAGCATGGATCGACAGCGCCAACAGTCTGGTCGGGCAACCAATGCCCGACCTCGAAAACGGCCCGTGCGATGTTCGCTGTCGGGTAATGTTGTGGTCCCCGAACAATCACGAACACCGCTATGAGCGAGTGGTAGAAGGCGACGGCAATCGCTATTACTTCAACTGGATGTTCGACTGCAGCTACTCGGTGTACACCACGGCCGATGGCGTGATCCGGTCGTGGCGGTTCGAGACATCGCGGCCTGAAAGTTGTTATGTGTTCTAGCGCACTATCCCCCGTGGCAGCAGCTGGATGACGTCTCGTCTCCGTATTTGTCGTGATGCTGCACCCACTCCATGATTTGCTCTTCATTGCGACCCTTGGGCGTGAGGTCGAGGTTGAGGTTGAGAAAAGGGGACGGATTTATTCTTCTGGCATGTCCCGTCCTGAATAAGGTTTACACCTTCTGATCTATTTTCAGGAGGGTGTAATGGAAGCAGCTAATCAGCAAGACTACACGCTGACTTTTAAATTGTCGCACGTCGACCAGGTCGAAATCGGAGTGATCAACAAAAAATAGTATTATGCCGAAAACGAATTCCGGCCCCATCAGCTAAACCAACGACTATCAGGACATATTTACATGAAACAACGCGCACTCCTGCTGGTTCCTCTGATCCTGGCATTGCCAGGCTGTCACTCCAACACCAGAGACTCTTCGCCCAGTTTTCTAAAAGACGGCGTCCAGCTCCATCAGAACACCGTGACGGTGGATGCGCAGCACGCCAAGGTCATCATGAAGGCATCGGGTAATACGCACCCTGTACAATTTTCGATCAGGCGTGCAGCAGATTCTGACCAGCGCATGGAGGTGCTTGGAAGGGTAGTGGACTCGGGTCGTGGGAAGGTGTTTGGCTGGATCGCCAAACTCAACGAAGTGGCCAACAGTGCGACGGTGAAACGATTCCCTCAGCTGGAAGCGCAGGCCGATGTCGATCAGCCCTTCCTGGTGTCGGGTTATTCAATGGATGGGAGACAAGGGATGGTTTATACCTGCGGCCCACTCGAAGCCACCTTTACTCCGCAAAGAAGCAGGGTCTATCTGGTGGAATTCCAGTTTATTGATGATCGCTGCGAGCAGCATGTTTACGACATTACCGAGCCTCAGCAGCGCATTCTCGTGATTAGCTCGCCTGGAGCGTAAACGGCATTCATTTAGTTGGACTCACAGAACGACCTGTTCCGCCTGAGCGGTTAGGACACTGGACTATAAAGGGGACGGGTTTATTTGTTGGCTAAGAGCAGAAAATAAATCTGACCCCTTTGCTCCGATTCATCGAGACAGGAAATATGTAATGGAAAGGAAGTTCATTGTCGTTTTTGATCGGAATGATCAATTGCCGGAAAGGCAGGAGTGGTTAAATGTGGCGTGGGGCGATGTCCCGACCTCTCATTTCCAAAGCGACGAAAGTATGCTCGATTCAATATTCATTGATCTCAAGATTAATAAGTGGGAGTTGAATGCCGCTTGGAGCACTCGACAGGGGGGCGCACCGATTATCAGGGTCGAGATCTTGCGAAATGAAAGTTTGGTGGAGTTTGTCAATAATCATGCTTCGCTGATCGGTGATGAGGTGGATGCGAAGGCTCTCATGGTTTTTGAGTTGGAAGGAGATAGCATGGATATTGACTTTTTTATATTAAAGCGATTGGTCGCTGCTATTTATGGACGGGGGCGTTGTTACCGGTGGGTAGAGATACTGGAATATCTCGACGACAAAACGTTTGCTGATTTGCCGTCTTCAGTTGAATTAAAGAATATGCTCATCACCTGTCAGTAGTTTTTTATGTTTACAAAAGAAAAGAGGGCAGGCTTATTCTATTTTTGAGAAAAGGGGACAGATTTATGTTGTTTGGTTGTGAGGCCGGAAAATAAATCTGTCCCCTTTATTTTATTTTTGTTCCGGGTCATGGTCAGCTCCAGAGCTAGTAGGAACAATTAAAAATTAAATGAGGCCTTGATATGGATCAGATGTTGTTAGTGAGAAGCGCGGAGAGGTTAGAGGAGGTTATCTCTAAATATTCGTCTGCTGATACAGAGGTCAGAGGGCTATTTGAGTCGTTATCAAAATTGATCGCAGATGCTCGCGCGGGAAAAATTGTATCTCCTATGGAGTGGGGAGACGTTCCAGGTGCATATGGTTTTACCGAAGGGGGACTGCGGAAATATGCTGATCTTGAAATCGCTTATGCTGAATTTAAAATAGAAATTACTGGCGGTGAGAGTCCGTTCCTGAGGAATCTACGTTTAAAACCGAGTGGTGAGGCATAAGTATTAGTTTGGCACGGGAGCAGTTCATTTAATCAAAACGAGCCGTCCCGCCTTTTGAAAAGACTAGAAAAGGGAGTGGATTTATTTTGTTTGGTTGTGAGGCCGGAAAATAAATATGTCCCCTTTGTTGTTTCTTTGTTGTTTCTTTGTTGTTTCTTTGTTGTTTCTTTGTTTCTTTGTTTCTTTGTTTCTTTGTTTCTTTGTTTCTTTGTTGTTTTGTTGGTATGGAAAACATTTGTAAATGCGCCCGGAGGGGTATGACGGATGAGTGAAGACGAGATCTATCTGCAGATTGGAGAAATACTGTTAGATACCGCTCCGCCTTCGGCGGTTGAAGTTATAGTTGAAGCCGAGATTTCTCCAGAGGATGATCACTGTCAATTGCTATTTGATTACATCGACGAGCACGGGAAAAAAGACTGGTTCAGTCCAAAGAGCGGTCATGTTGATGTGGGGTTGCTGAAAAGCCTGGTTGAACTGAGAAAAATATACAAGGAGAGTGGAAAGACAGCCGGTTTGCCCGTCTGGAGTGGTTGCACCATTACCCTGAAAGTTGTGCCTGCCAAGTTGCTAATTGCTTTCAAGTATGACTAAACGAAAAGACAGGCTTAACGCCGCATGTCCCCATGAAACAGGCGACCCATTGGTCGCCCGTTTTTATTCACAAAAATTAGCTTTGATAGTACTTGCCCTGTCGTTATCCGCTTGCGGACCTTCTCGTTCAGCGTGGGTCGATAGCGCTAACAGCCTGGTAGGGCAACCAATGCCTGACCTCGAAAACAGCCCTTGCGATGTTCGCTGTCAGGTCATGCTGTGGTCCCCAAACAATCACGAACACCGCTATGAGCGAGTGGTCGAGGGCGATGGCAATCGTTACTACTTCAACTGACTGTTCGATTGCCGCTACTCGGTGTACACCACGGCCGATGGCGTGATCCGGTCGTGGCGTTTCGAGACTTCGCGGCCTGAAAGTTGTTATGTGTTTTAGCGCACTATCCCCCGTGGCAGCAGCTGGACGGCGTCTTTTCTTCGTATTTGTCGTGGTGTTGCACCCACTCCATGATTTCCTCTTCATTACGGCCCTTGGGCGTCAGGTCGAGGTAGTTGTAGGCGCCGACCAGCAGGTCGAGACCACGGGCATAAGTGGAATAGGTGTGAAAAATTTCGCCCGTTTCATTGCGATAAAACACGCTGAGGCCGGGGAGTTCTTCTTCTGCGCCGTCGGATTTTTCGTAGTTGTAGGTGGCTTTTCCGGCAGCGACGTCTTCGGCTCGGGCAGAGACGCCGAAGTCGTAGTTGAAATCGCAGCCTTCTGACGACACCCAGTCAAATTTCCAGCCCATACGCCGTTTAAAGGCCTGGAATTCGGCGAACGGTGCGTGGGAAACCGCGACCACTGCCACGTCGTGATGGGCCAGATGCTGGTTGGCGCCGTCGATGTGGTCGGACAGGAACGAGCAGCCAGGGCAGCCTTCGTCCCATCCGGCGGCGAACATGAAGTGGTAGATGACCAATTGGCTGCGGCCGCCGAACAGGTCGGCAAGTTTCAGTTCGCCGTTGGGGCCTTGGAAGTGGTAGTCCTTGTCGATTTTCACCCAGGGCAGGGCGCGGCGTTCGGCGCTGAGTTTGTCTCGTTCTTTGGTGAAGGCTTTTTCGTTGGCCAAGTGTTGTATGCGGGCGGCGAGCCATTCTTCGCGGGACACGACGGGATGATTCTGAACGTTCATCAGGTTTCTCCTTCGCAATGCAGGGAGGCGACTTACACAGCCTAGTCGTTTGACCTACGCCCAATTCGACATGCCGTCGGTCGGTAGCCGAAAAAAACTCGGCTGAACGGCTGCGCGCGGTGCCGGTCACAACTTAAGAAGGCCATCTCACTCACAGGCTTTGGAGGTTGAATCAGGATGACAACTTACAACTGGGATTTGATTGAACGCTTGCTGCACGAAGTGCAACACGGTGAGGCCAGTTTTACGCCGCGACCGTATGCCGAGCAGTACGCGGCGGAGAAAGCGTCGGAAGGCGAAGAGACTGAAAACCTGGATCACCTGAAAGCGGTGGCCGGCGAGTACGAAAAATTACTGCTGGAGCGCGGATATATCGAGCCTCGGCCCGAAGAGCAGGGCGGCACCGGCTCCAATTACATTTTGACGGCGCGGGGCTCGAGTTTGTTGAGCCTGATCGACAGCAGCATTCCGGGTAATGATCATCCGCGGCAGGTATTGGATGAGCAGGAAGATGCGCTGGATGAGGCGACGTTTGATGAGGTGGCGTCGAAGGCGCAGATTGCCTGAAGACCACCGATAACTAATGTGGGAGTGACGGTGCGACGATTCGACCTGCTCGCGATTGCGGAGTGTCAGTCGACATCGTCTTTGTCTGACACTCCGCAATCGCGAGCAGGCTCACTCCCACATTTTGATTTGTATTGTGTTTAGCCCTGTTTGGCGGCTTTCAGGCATTTCAAATCGTTGAAATCCTTGCGCACCCCTTCGATCTTTTTCAACAGCCGCTGGCGCTGAGCCGGCGTGCTCTCGGCCATCAAATCCACCATCAATCCTCGGGCCTGCGCTTCAGTGTTGGCGTAGGCCTGACGGTACGCCGGCGTCCATAAACTCTCACGATTCACCAGAAGCGTCTCGATGCGCTGTGGGAATTCCGGACTCTGGCGCTGCGAAACCGCTGCACTGAACTGCTTCTGCCAATGGACACGGTTGGCGATCCATTGCGTGTTCTGGTCACCCAGGGCGTTCGACCATGTCACGACCCGTTGTTGCTGGGTCGGGCTGAGCGGACCCAGCCAGTCATTCAGGCGCTTTTCCATGCGCTCGGCGCGCTGCTTGATCTGCTGGTCAAGATGCGGTTTGACGTAATCCTCCTGGCGCTTGCGCTGATCCTTGGCGAAGGCGTCGTTCATTTCCGCGACTTGCTTGTCATCCAGCCCCTGCAACAGCTCGATGGCCGAGGGCGTGATTTCCCGGGCGGTCTGGGCGATGGCGGCTTTGGCTTCCTGAGTGCGGGTTTGCAGCGCGGCGTCGGTGACCTGATTGGTCTCGACCATGGTCTGCAAGCGGTCCATCCAGTCGAGATAGCCCGGCAGTTGCGTGGTGCAGTGCCAGCTCAAATGTTCCTTGAGGCGGTCGTTGAACCAGCCTTTCTGTTCGCCATTCATGTCCAGGTAGTCGCTGAGCGTCCACGGAATGATCACGTCGAGGTTGCGGTAGGCCAGGCCCACGCGGCTGCACGCGCCAAGGGCGAGACTGAGGGTGATGATGAGGGCGACATACTTCAACCAGCGCGACATGGGCGAGTCCTTGCGAAGGTCTGGCTTCTTTAGTGGATTCTTATGTGAACGCAGAATGTGCCCGGCAGTTCAGCCGATCAATAGAAGGCGCGCTCGGCCTTGAGGGTGACCAGCCCATCGCATTGGGTGTTGTGCCCGGAATAGGCGGAGCAGTCGCTGCCGCTGAGGCTTGAGTCGCTGTAGATCAGGTCGAGGTCAACGCCCATGAACGGCCGGGAAAGTTGCACGGACCAATCGGTGAAACTGCCGATATACCCACCGTCGACGGACGCCGGCGTGTTGAGCTGGTGGGTGGTGTATTTCATGCTGATCCCGATACCGAACGGCTGATTTCCGCCCAGGTCGGCGAATACGGTGCTGTTCTGTTTGTCCGGGTCGTTGCTGAACGCAGCGCCGAAACGGCTGCCGAGAAAGGTCAGGCCACCGAAAAGCTCCTGGCTGTCGAGGGTGTCTACCTTCGGATAGCTGTAACGGATCAGGCCGACTTCGTACCCGAGGGTATTATCGAAAGGTTGTTTAAAGCCCATGTAGGAGTCGACTTCGAGTTTGGCTCCCTGCGATAACCCCATGCTCGGCGCCCACTGGCCCACGTAAAAACCGCTGTCGTGGCTCAGGTCGAGACCACCGTGGAACGAGCCGGTGCTGGAAGGCTTGACCAGCCCCTGGGCCATGCTGCGGCTGGGGGTGGTGCCGAGTTTGAGATCGAAGTCGCCCAATTCACGCTGAAAGATTTGCGCGTTGGCGACCGAACACGACAGCAGACTGCCGAGCAATAAACAGGAGGGTTTGAGCATGCGTCACTCCATGACAGCGGGGAGCAGGAACGAAACCTACTGAAACGCTTGATCTAGACGTGTGCAAGCATACCGGCGAATGCTCGGCAACGATGGCCGTTCGTCGATTTTTAAAATATGGGTGGGTTTGGCGGGGTGTTGCGGGGAGGTTCCAGTCCAAGCGCTTCGAAGCTCAAAGCGCTTACGGACCAGGTGACGCGGCGGATCTTTGGGGGAGTGTTACTTCTTACCCAGAGTGATCTGCTTGGACGGGCCAAACGTCTGGCCGCTGACGCCTTTGGCAATTTGCTGGATCTCGCCGCCGGACTTGAGGAACGCAGCAATCTGGTTGTTGATCGATTCGCTGGTTTCAACGGCTGGAGCTGGCTTTGCTTTGCTGTTGGATGCTTTTACACGCATGGCGGCCATTAACCTGTAGAAAATTAACTTGGCCAGGCATCGTACAGGAAATACTTGACAATTGCTTGGCAAATATCTCCTCAAAATACACATTGTAGGGGCACAATTACTCACAAGTTAATATTAGAAATACGCCCCTAAGCTGCTGTTTTAACTAAGAACGACGGTACAAACGTCAGGGTTCCTGATGGTCTGGCAGGGGTGAAAATCTCCCGTTCGGCCTGACGAGCGGCCAAAGGCCTGAGGCGGAGCCCAAGAAAATGAAGGCCTTCAGAAGAATTTCTGGTGTCACCGGGCTGGCCACAGAAACGTTGCCCGCAAAAACGGGTAGAATGCCGCCCACGCAATGAGGGTATTGGAAATGGCTTTAGTCGGGCGCTACAACAGTTTGCAAGTGGTTAAACACACTAACTTCGGTTTATATCTTGACGGTGGCGCGGATGGCGAAATCCTCCTGCCTAATCGTTATATTCCCAAAGATATTCCCAGCGAAGATGAAGATTGGCTCAACGTTTTTGTTTATCTGGACAGCGATGACAAACTCATCGCAACTACCGAAACGCCGAAAGTTCAGGTCGGTGAATTCGCCAGTTTGAAAGTCGTTGAAGTCAACAGCATCGGTGTCTTCCTGGATTGGGGTCTGCCGAAGGATCTGCTGCTGCCGTACTCCGAAGAAAAGCGCCAGATGACGGCAGGCGAGTATGTCGTGGTGCACGTCTACCTCGACAAACACACCCGCCGCATCACCGCGACGGCGCGCCTGGATCGTTACCTCGACAAGACCCCGGCCAGTTACACCCCGGGCCAGGAAGTTGATTTGCTGGTGGCCGAAGCGACCGATATGGGTTTCAAGGCAATCATCAACAACAAGCACTGGGGCCTGATCCACAAGAACGAAATCTTCAAGTTCATGCGCGCCGGCAAGGAAGAGAAAGGCTTTATCAAAGAAGTCCGTACCGACGGCAAGATCAGCCTGAGCCTGCAACCAGTGGGCGAAGAGGCCGCCACCAGCCTCAACTCGAAGATCCTCGCCAAGTTGCGTGAAAACAACGGCACCCTGCCGGTCAGCGACAAGAGCGATCCGGCGGTGATTACCAGCCTGTTTGGTGTCAGCAAAGGCAACTTCAAGAAGGCCATCGGTGCGCTGTACAAGAACGGCCAGATCGTCATTCATGCGGATCGCATTGAACTAAGCTGACCGCGCGCCGGCCCCATGTAGGTCAATCACACGGGGTTGGACTGCGATGAAAAAAGCTCTCTTGGCTTACGTCAGCACCTTGTTGGCGTTTCTCGTGCTCGACGGCCTCTGGCTCGGCGTGCTCATGGCGCCGACCTATCGCGCGCTGCTCGGTCCGCTGATGCTCGACCAACCGCTGCTGGCCCCGGCAGCGGTGTTCTATCTCCTTTATGTATTCGGTTGTTTGGTGTTCGTAGTGTTGCCGGCAAAGACCTTGGCGACGAGCCTCGGCGCTGGGCGCGTTGTTGGGGCTGGTGGCTTACGGCACCTATGACTTGAGTAATTGGGCGACATTGACCGGATGGTCGGCACAGCTGGCGTTGATGGACATGGCCTGGGGCACCTTGGCCACCTGCATTGCCTGCACCGTTGGGTATTGGGTTACGCGAAAGGTGCTGTGATTCCCGTTGCCTTCAATGACGCCTTCGCGGGCAAGCCCGCTCCCACAGTGGATTTGTGTTGAGCCGAAGATGTTCATGGCGACGAATATCCTTGTGGGAGCGGGCTTGCCCGCGATTGCCCGCACAGCAGCACTCATCCAAGTTGTATACAGATAAATTTGCACTGAATGCAGGCATTCATGCCCTGTTGATGGGCGTTATCTACGCCGAGATCTGTCTGAGACCTCGCTCTGCCTCGTGTGAAAGCCGCGACTTGTCACACATTCAATGCCTATGGCACGCATTCTGCGTAGCAACTCGTATACAAACCACGCCAGCTCCCGTGCGCAGTGTGGTCGCCGCATCAATTCCGGGGGCTGCTTCAAGGAGTCCCGCGATGACCGAGCAATTGCCCAACGGCTACAGCCCCCGCCTGTATAACCAGGACTTGGGGCCGGTGCCGCAGAAATGGAACTGGTACAACATCTTCGCTTTCTGGATGAGCGATGTGCACAGCGTCGGGGGTTATGTGTTCGCCGCCAGCCTGTTCGCCCTGGGCCTGGCCAGTTGGCAGGTGTTGATCGCGTTGCTTGGCGGAATCTGCATCGTGCAACTGATCGCCAATCTGGTGGCCAGGCCGAGCCAGCAAGCGGCGGTGCCGTACCCGGTAATCTGTCGCCTGGCCTTCGGCGTGTTCGGAGCGAATATTCCTGCGGTCATCCGCGGCCTGATCGCCGTGGCCTGGTACGGGATTCAGACGTACCTTGCGTCCAGCGCCTTGATCATCGTCGTGTTGCGATTCTTTCCTGCAATGGCGGCCTACGCCGAACCGCATTTTGCCGGTTTGTCCTACCTTGGCTGGTTCGGTTTCCTCAGCCTGTGGTGCTTACAGGCGATGGTGTTCTGGGCCGGCATGGAGTCGATCCGACGTTTCATCGATTGGGCAGGTCCGGTGGTTTACGGCGTGATGTTCATGCTCGCCGGTTGGATCGTCTGGCAGGCCGGCTGGAGCAACATCAGTTTCACCCTTGCGGAAAAATCCCTGTCCGGCTGGGAAGCGTTCGGACAAGTGATTGTCGCCACGGCGCTGGTGGTGTCGTACTTTTCCGGCCCTACCCTGAATTTCGGTGACTTCAGTCGCTATTGCCGCAGCATGAAGGACGTGCGGCGTGGAAACTTCTGGGGCTTGCCGGTCAATTTTCTCGCCTTTTCCCTGGTCACCGTGGTCATTGTTTCCGGCACCTTGCCGGTGTTCGGTGAAATGCTGCACGACCCGATCGCCACCGTGGCGCGCATCGACAACAGTGTTGCCGTGCTGCTCGGTGCCTTCGCCTTTGTCACCGCGACCATCGGCATCAACATCGTTGCCAACTTCGTGTCCCCGGCATTCGATTTCGCCAACGTAGCCCCGAGCAAAATCAGCTGGCGTGCGGGCGGGATGATTGCGGCGGTGGCCTCGATTTTCATCACCCCGTGGAACCTGTTCAACAACCCGGAAGTGATTCACTACACCCTCGACGTACTGGCGGCCTTCATCGGCCCGCTGTTCGGGATTCTGTTGGTGGATTACTACCTGATCAAAAAGCAGCAGATCAATGTCGATGCGCTGTTTGATGACGGCCCCAACGGTCAGTATTACTACAGCGGCGGGGTCAATTGGACCGCGGTGAAAGCGCTGATTCCTGCAACCCTCATGGGCGTGGCGATCACCTTCACCCCGGTGCTGCAACCGATGGCCAATTTTGCCTGGTTCACGGGTTGCTTCCTCGGTGGCGCGATTTACTTCGTTTTGGCTTGGCGCGAGCAAACCCATCAAACGGCAGCGGTTGCCACCGCGGGATAACGCAACCCCCTGGGGGAGCGGGCTTGCTCGCGAAGGGGTCGGGTCAGTCAGCATTGATGTTGTCTGGCACACCGGCTTCGCGAGCAAGCCCGCTCCCACAGGAATTGCCTTTAACCGGCCTATCTCTTACAGGCGGCATTTTCTGGCCATCTGGTTAATAATCGACAGCATAATTTTTCGCCCCAGCCTTGAGCTGGGGCTTTACTTTTTACTGTCGAGTCCCTGCCATGGATTGTGTTTTCGAGGGCTTCCGGTGAACGCCACCCGGCGTAGCGCCGATGGGTTTGCCCTGCAAGTGATGATCGGGTTGTGCCTGATCTGGGGCGTGCAGCAGGTGATGATCAAATGGGCGGCGCCCGACATCGCACCGGTCATGCAGGCGGCGGGGCGGTCGGGTATTTCCGCGCTGCTTGTAGGACTGTTGATCTGCTGGAAGGGTGGCTGGGACCAGGTCAGCAGCACCTGGCGCGGTGGCTTGTTGGCCGGTGCGTTGTTTGGTCTGGAGTTCTTTTTCATTTCCGAAGGTTTGCAACTGACCACGGCAGCGCATATGTCGGTGTTCCTTTACACCGCGCCGATTTTTACCGCGTTGGGCGTGCACTGGCTGCTGCCGAGCGAACGTCTGAGGCCGGTGCAATGGCTGGGGATTTTCCTTGCCTTCGTCGGGATCGCCATCGCGTTTGCCGGCGGCGTGTCCTGGGACAACCTCGATCACCGCATGCTGATGGGTGATGCGTTGGGCGTGCTGGCCGGCGCATCCTGGGGCGCGACCACGGTGGTGGTGCGCGCTTCGCGACTGTCAGAAGCCCCGGTCACGTTGACACTGTTCTATCAACTGATCGTCGGCTTCGTCGGTTTGCTGCTGATCGCGATCCTCAGCGGCCAAGTAACCCATGTCAGCCTGACCACCGTCGCGGTGGCCAGCGTGCTGTTCCAGGGATTGGTGGTGTCGTTCTTCAGCTACCTGACATGGTTCTGGTTGTTGCGCCGTTATCTGGCGGCGAACCTGGCGGTGTTTTCGTTCATGACGCCGCTGTTCGGCGTCACGTTCGGCGTGGTGTTGCTGGGTGAAGAGCTGAGCCTGAACTTCGTCATCGGCGCGGTGCTGGTGCTGCTGGGCATCACGTTTGTCAGCGCTGAGCAGTGGGTGCGCCGTCGTTTGCGCAAAGCCCTTGGGCAGCAGTGACGGGACGCAGTAACAACCCACCGGCGACAAGCAAGCCGCTGCCGGCAACCACCAGCGCTGGCTGCAAACCACCACTGAAATGGCTGCTCAGCGCTGCCAGCAACGGTCCGGCGAGCTGACCCACGGCAAAGCAGGCCGTTAGCATCCCGGCGTTGCGTTGAGTAGCGTGGGGCGCCAGTTCCCGGGAGCGTTGCATCACCAATTGCATGCAGGCCAGGAACGGCGTGCCGCAAAGAATCACCCCCAGCGCCAGGCCCGACCCGCTGCCCAACAAGCAGGCAAAGACGCCGGCGGCTTGCAGCCACAGCGTCACCATCAGCCAGTGACGAGTGCCATTCGGGGTTTGCCGACGCAGGCTGACCAGCACCACCCCGATAGCCGACGCCAGGCCGAAGCTCGGCCAGAACAGGTCGGCCTGCCATTGGCCATGGAACTGTGCGCTGGCCATTTGCGAAAGGAACGTGGCGGGGATGATGTAGCCCAAGCCGTACAACCCGTAGATCACACCTAGACGACCAATGCCTCGCTGGTTCGAAGTGGCTGTGCTCGGTGCGGCAACCGCAGTCGCGGTCGATTGCGGCAAAAACGGCAGAATCCCCAGCAGCATTGCCAATGCGACACCGGCATACACCAGCCACAGGGTTGCAGACGTCTGCCCCAGCAGGTGCGAGCCCAACGCCAACATTCCTGTGAGAAAAATCCCCAAGCCCGGTCCGGCAAATACCTGGGCGCCCAGTCGTGGGCGGCCGGCTGCCGCTGCCAGTGGCTGGCTCAACGCCGTGATCATCACCAGCACCCAGGCGCTGGCCACGCCGGTACCGAATCGCAGCACCAGGTGCGACCAGAACCCGTTGGCCCAGAACGACGCCAGCGTCAGCAGCACACACAGCCACAACCCACCGAGCAGTCGCCGACGAACTTGTTCGGGACGGCGAGAGAACATGGCGTCCACGGCGCCGACGAAGTAGCCGAGGTAGTTGGCGGCGGCAATCAGACCGGCGGCAGTCAGGTCGATCTGACCTTCGCTGAGCAAGTGCGGCATTTGCGGCGTGAGGGCGAAACGCCCGATGCCCATGGCCATCATCAGGGCAATAAAACTGGCGAGTAAGCGAATCAAGGGAGACATGGTCTGGATTCCGGCAAAGGATCAATGACCGTCAGGCTAGGACTGATTGACTTTCTTTAAAAATGAATAATAGTGAGTAACTTGTTCTGATTTGGAGAAGATCGTGGAGTTCAGCCAGTTACGAATCTTCCAGGCCGTGGCGCAAGAGGGCTCGATCACCCGTGCTGCCGAACGATTGCACCGGGTGCCATCGAACCTGTCGACGCGGCTCAAGCAACTTGAAGAGCAGCTTGGTGTAGAGCTTTTCGTCCGCGAGCGTCAGCGCCTGCAATTGTCGCCTGCGGGAAAAGTCCTGCTGGACTACACCGCCAAACTCTTCAGCTTGCGCGACGAAGCCCAGGCAGCAGTGCAGGGCGGGCAACCGGCCGGGGACTTTGTGCTGGGCACCATGTACAGCACGGCGGCGATTCATTTGCCGGGACTACTGGCGCGTTATCACCGCACGTATCCGGCGGTGAACCTGCAAGTGCAGTCCGGGCCCAGCGGCGAATTGCTTGAAGGTTTACTCACCGGTCGTCTCGACGCGGCGCTAGTGGACGGCCCGCTGGAGTTGGCCGGCCTGGACGGTGTGCCGTTGTGCGACGAGCGGCTGGTGCTTATCAGCGAGGCCGATCACCCGCCGGTGCGCAGCGCACTGGATGTCGAAGGGCGCTCGGTGTTTACCTTTCGTCAGGGCTGTTCCTACCGAATGCGCCTTGAAGCCTGGTTCGCCCATGACCACGCGGCCATGGGCCGGGCGATGGAGATTGAATCCTATCCGGGCATGCTGGCTTGTGTGATTGCCGGCTCGGGCGTGGCGCTGATGTCGGAGTCGATGCTTGCCAGCCTGCCGGGCCGCGAAAGCGTGGCGGTGCACCCCTTGGCGGAACCGTTTGCCCACGCGACGACCTGGCTGATGTGGCGCAAGGGCATGGTCGGGGCCAATCTGAACGCATGGATTGAGCAGCAACAGGCGATCTATCCATCGGCGCCGATGCAGGCTGCGGCGATTGCTTGAACTATCGGTCAGGTATTTTGATCCATTCAGTAACAGATCATTGCGGATTTGGCCGAGCATTGCGTAGGACTTCGGACTATTATCAGTGCGAAGGGGCTACAGAATTTCAGCCGCTCGGCACTACCCTGAAGGGGGCACCATGAAAGAGAAAATCCAAAACTGGCTGCACGATCTGGGTGTTGCACTCGGTTTGATCGAGCCGCCTCTGCAACCTGTGCCTATTCGCACTGATGACGAACAGCGCCGACGCCAGCAGCGCCGTCGGTGACTGCCAACACAGGGCCCGTGACGAGCGGGCTTGTTGTGGCGAGGGGATTTATCCCCGTTCGGCTGCGAAGCAGTCGTAAATAGCTTGACGCGGTCAGGCAGATACCACCCGGTTGAATGGTCTTGGGGCTGCTCCGCAGCCCAACGGGGATAAATCTCCTCGCCACAGGTCCACTGTTCACCACCAGAGCGTGTTGGACATTCGGATTCAATCCCGCCCAATCTCCACCAAAAACCGACTCAAATCATTCGCCGTCCTGGCGTCCTTGAGCATCCGGTCTTCTTGCGCCGTAAATGCCGTCAACCCCAGCTCATCTTCCAGATGGAAGATCAGCTCTTCAATATCCTGTTTATCCAATCCCAACTGCGCCAGGCTGGCGTTGTCGTCGAAGTCATCCTGACTCTCCAACAGGCGGCTGATGAAGCGATGCACGGCAGCACGAACGGCAGCTCTTTTCATGGTTGTCTTCGAGGGCGTTATTGTTGTTTTCCCTGTGCTTGAGTACAGCAGTCTTCAGGCGTGTGAGCGCTGCCACTCGTCAATCATCGTGCGCAAATGATCCCCGGAAAAACTGCCGAAATGCCCGCCGTGCACCGTGCGTATCGGCAACGCGCGCAGGCGTTGCAGGCTGCGAGCGTAGTCGTCGAGATTGGAATGGTAGGCGTCTTCGATCAGCGGCCCGTCGTAGATGATGTCCCCGCTGAACAAGGTCTCGGTCGCGGCTTCATACAGGCTGATGCCACCCGGTGAATGCCCCGGCGTGTGCAGCACTTGCAGCACCCGATTGCCCAGATCCAGCACGTCGCCTTCTTCAATCATCCCAGTGGCCGGCGCGGCTTTGACCCGGTATTCGGCGTAGCACAACGGGCAGTCCGGGTGCGCCTCGAACATCTCGTCGCCGACAAACGCCCGGCTCAAATCGTTTTCGCCGTCAGGTGCCGCCAGGATGTCGGCCTCGGCTGGATGCACCAGGCGTTCGGAAAATTCGTGATGCCCGGCAATGTGGTCGAAATGGCAATGACTGGCCACCGCCACCAAGGGCCGCTCGGTGATCCACGGCAGTTGCTCGCGCAGACTGACCAGCCCGGAACCGCTGTCCAGCAGCAAGTCCCTGTCGCGGCCCTGAATGTGCCAGAGGTTGCAGCGATAGAAGGGCCGGATGTAAGGCTCGTGAATCAGCCGAATGCCGTCACTGAGCTGTTTGACCTCGAACCACTGATCGCGGCTGACGATCTTCATAAGCAGTTTCCTTCAGACGAAAAAAACGGGTGTGGCAACCGACGCCACACCCGTCGAAGAAAGCATCAAGTCGTTATGTTCAGCTTAGATGGCGCTCGCCACCGCTGTCGGACGACGGGACAGCAAGCTGACCACGACGAAGCTCACCAGGCTAACGCCGAGGCTGTAGTAGATCGGGGTGTTGGCGTCCATACCGTCCTTGAACATGAACACCAGCGCGGTGACGAAGCCCAGAGCCATACTGGTGATCGCGCCGGCCGTAGTGGCGCGTTTCCAGTAGATAGCCCCCATCAACGGGATCAGCATGCCGCCCACCAAAAGGTTGTACGCCAGGGTCAATGCGCTGATTACGTCGTTCACCACCAAAGCGATGCCGAGTACCGCAATGCCGGTCAGCAGGGTAAACAGGCGGTTAACGTTCACGTTCGATTGCTTGCCGCCACGCAGCTTCGGTAGCAGGTCTTCACTGAGGGTGGTGGATGCGGCGAGCAGGCCGGCGCTGGCGGTGGACATCATGGCCGCCAGTGCTGCAGCGATTACCAGGCCGCGGATACCGTCCGGCAGGGACACTTTGACGATGGCGGCAAAGGCATTGTTGACGTTGTCCAGGTCCGGAATAAGCACATGAGCGGCCATGCCGATCAGCGCACACACCAGGCCGTAGACAATGCAGTAGATCCCGGCAGACGTACCCGCGTACTTGGCGACTTTCTCGCTTCGTGCGGTGAACACCCGTTGCCAGATGTCTTGACCGATCAGGATGCCAAAGAAGTAGATCATGAAGTAGGTGATGATGGTGTCCCAGCCGATGCTGGTGAAGCTGAAGCTGGCGGCTGGCAATTGGGCAACCAGTTGATCCCAGCCACCGACACGGTACAGGCAAATCGGCAGCAACAGGAACATCAGGCCCACGGTCTGGATACCGAACTGGACGATGTCGGTCAGGGTCAGGGACCACATGCCCCCGATGGTCGAGTAAATCACCACCACACCACCGCCGAGCAGTATCGAGACCCAGAATGGCAAGCCGAACAGCACTTCCAGAACGGTGCCGATCGCCAGGATCGACGTCACGCCGATCATTAGTGCATAGGCCAGCATGATGGTCGCGCTCGCCGTACGAGCCATTGGGTTATAGCGCTTTTCCAGCACCTGGGTAACGGTGAATACCTTCAGTTTCAGCAGCGGTTTGGCGAGGAACAGGTTCAGCGCCACGATCCCGCAACCCAGTGCGGCGCACAGCCAGAAACCGGAAATGCCATGAACATAACCCAGGCGCACGGTGCCCACAGTGGACGCGCCACCCAGAACGGTGGCGGCCATGGTGCCCATGTACAGGCCCGGACCGAGGTTTCGACCGGCGACCAAGTAGTCTTCGTTGGTTTTGGCCTTGCGCATGCCAAAGTAGCCGAGTATCAGCATCGCGGCGGCGTAGATGAGTACGACGAATAAATCCAAAGCCATGATGGCGTGTCTCCGATTGTCTTTTTTATGGTGAGGCGAAAATCAATCCCTGTGGGAACATCAATCCCTGTGGGAGCGTGGCTTGCCCGCGAAGGCGATGTGTCAGTCAACATCGATGTTGAATGTGCCGCCCCCTTCGCGGGCAAGCCACGCTCCCACAGGTATTGCGTTGATCACAGGTAATGTGTTGAATCAGGCGGCTTGTCGCAGCGCCGGTTTACCGAGCGAATCCTTGCCCTTGCTACGTGCATCATTCGGCCCGAACACCGCAGCCGGTTCCGGGAACAGGCTCAGCAGCGTCAGGTACACCAGCGACGCGAGGCCGAGGGTCACCGGCAGGCTGATGTCGATGCCGCCCGCCAGTTCGCCCAGTGGGCCAACGAATTGCCCCGGCAGGTTCACAAAGCACAAACCCACCAGTGCACTCGGGATCCAGGCACCCAGCCCACGCCAGTTCCAGCCGTGGGTGAACCAGTAGCGGCCACCTTTCTCGCCGCGGGTGAACACTTGCAGGTCATCCGGGCAGTAGAAGCCGCGGCGCACCAGCAGGCCGATGATCATGATCACCATCCATGGGGTGGTGCAGGTGATGATCAGCACGGCGAAGGTCGACACGCTCTGCACCAGGTTCGCCGCAAAGCGCCCGATGAAGATGAAGGCAATCGACATCACGCCGATCAGCAAGGTCGCCTTGACCCGCGACAGCACCCGAGGGAACACGCTGGACATGTCCAGCCCGGTGCCATAGAGCGAGGTGGTGCCGGTGGACATACCGCCGATCACCGCAATCAGGCACACCGGCAGGAAGAACCAGCTCGGCGAGACCGCCAGCAGACCACCGACGTAGTTGTTGGCCGCGATGTAGTCCGGTGCCTTGATCGCCACGATGGTGGCGGTGGCGAGGCCGAACAGGAACGGGATGAACGTGGCGATCTGCGAGATCACCACGGCGGCCATGATCCGGCGCTTGGAGGTGTCACGCGGGATGTAGCGCGACCAGTCACCGAGAAACGCGCCGAAGGAAATCGGGTTGCTCATCGCGACCAGTGCGGCGCCGATGAAGGCGGCCCAGAAACCCGGTTGGCCCAGGCTGACGGTGCCGGCGTAGTTCACATCGAAGGGCCCGACGAACGCGAAGATGCCCAGCAGGAACAGCAGACTGGCGCTCCACACCGCAATCTTGTTCACCCACAACAGGAAGCGGAAGCCATAGATGCAAACCGTCAGCACCAGAATCGCGAACAGACCGTAGGCCAGGCCCAGGGTCAGGTCGGTTTCCGGCAGGCCGATCAGGCGTTTCGCACCACCGATCAGCGCATCACCCGAACTCCACACCGAGAGCGAGAAGAAGGCGATGGCGGTCAGCAGCGACAGGAATGAACCGACGATCCGCCCGTGTACGCCGAAGTGCGCACCGGAAGACACGGCGTTGTTGGTGCCATTGAGCGGCCCGAACAGGCCCATTGGCGCGAGGATCAGCGAGCCCAGCAACACGCCCAGCACAATCGCCCAGACGCCGGCCTGAAAAGACAGGCCGAACAGTACCGGGAAACTGCCGAGCACGGCGGTGGCAAAGGTGTTGGAACCGCCGAAGATCATCCGGAACAAGTCCGTCGGGCCTGCGGTGCGTTCGTTGTCCGGGATCTGTTCGACCCCGTGGGTTTCAATCTGCGTAAGGCTTTGGTCTTTGTTGTTGTTATTCATGATCAGCTCCGATCATAAAGGCGCGCTCATCGTGTGTGAGCGTCACCTGTTTGGCTAAGGGGGTGGCAGCCCTTCCGGCATCGCGGACAAATGTTCGTGGCAGGCCAGCCATAGGCCTTGTTGTTGTCGGCGAAACACAATCGTCTCGCGCTCCTGGCTGAAGTGTTGCTCCCCTTGCATGCGCAGCTCGGTGGCCACGTCATGGATGAAAATCGCCACGTCACCTTGCAGGCTGACGAAAGCGTTGCTTGACGTGCACGCAAGCACCTCGAAGCCATCCTCGGCGCGCCAGGTGTCCCACAACGCCTGATAGGCATCGCGCGACAGCAGGGGCTGCTCGAGGGTGTAGAACACGAAGCTGGCATCGGCGCTGAACGCGCCGAAGTAGGCTTCGCGATCGTTACGGGCGAAGGCTGACACCAGATCGGCGGCGGCTTTCAAAACCTGATCACGTTCGGTCATGACCGATCCTCAGCGGTGGGCCACGCCAGGCAGTACGCAGAGCATTTCGTACAGCAGGTTGGCGGCCAGCAGCGAGGTGTTGCCGGTGGTGTCGTAAGCGGGCGAGACTTCTACCAGATCGCAGCCGATCAGGTCGAGGCCTTGGCAGCCGCGAATGATCTCAATCGCCTGAATGGTCGTCAGACCACCGATTTCCGGGGTGCCGGTGCCTGGTGCCCAGGCTGGGTCGATGCCGTCGATGTCAAATGTCAGGTACACCGGACCGCCACCGACTTTCTCGCGGACTTCAGCCATCAGCGGGGCCAGGGATTTGTGCCAGCACTCTTCAGCCTGAACGACACGGAAGCCTTGTTTACGGCTCCAGTTGAAGTCTTCGGAGGTGTAACCCTGAGCGCGCAGGCCGATTTGCACCACGCGGTCGCAGTCGATCAGGCCTTCTTCGGCCGCGCGACGGAACGTGGTGCCGTGGGCGACTTTCTCGCCAAACATGTGATCGTTCACATCGGCGTGAGCGTCGATGTGCACCAGACCGACCTTGCCGTGCTTTTTGTGAATCGCACGCAGGATCGGCAGGGTGATGGTGTGGTCGCCGCCCAGGGTCAGCGGGATCACGTTGTGTTCGAGGATGGCGTCGTAGGATTCTTCGATGATCCGTACGGCGTCCAACAGGTTGAACGTGTTGATCGCCACGTCGCCGATGTCGGCAACCGACAGCGAGTCAAACGGCGCAGCGCCGGTCGCCATGTTGTACGGGCGGATCATCACCGATTCAGCGCGGATTTCGCGAGGTCCGAAGCGAGTGCCGGGGCGCAGCGAGGTGCCGATGTCCAGCGGAACGCCAACAAAGGCAGCATCCAGGCCGGCAGCGGTAGGCAAATGGGGGAGTCGCATCATGGTGGCGATGCCGCCGAAGCGCGGCATTTCATTGCCGCCCAGTGGTTGGTGAAGAATCTTGTCCACGGGTAAGGCCTCATCGTCGTTGTTTTATTTATGTCGGTTGCGCCGCTCCGGGGAGGTTCGGGCACCGTTAGGGGCCGATTCTGCGAAATGTAGTGGCCGGGAAGAATCGCTACGGGCAAATACTTAGTTCAGATTTTTCTAAACTAATGCAGATGACGGCGATAGACTCGCAATGCTTATGTAGCAGCTGCCGAGCCTGCGAGGCTGCGTTCGGCTGCGCAGCAGTCGTAAACCTGAGCGCGAGGTTATCCTGAAACACCGCGTCGCCTGATTTCACGACTGCTGCGCAGCCGAACGCAGCCTCGCAGGCTCGGCAGCTGCTACAAGACCTCATCGTCTACATGTGCTTTTGCCGGAGCCCCCATGGCCAACGCTTTACCCGACCTGAAACTGTTACGCATCTTCGTCAGCGTGGTGCGTCATCAGGGGTTCGCCAACGCCCAGCAAGAGCTCAACCTCTCGACTTCGGCCATCAGCACCTACATGAGCCAGCTCGAAGCGGCCCTTGGCCTGGTGCTCTGCCATCGCGGTCGCGGCGGTTTCAGCCTGACCAGCAAAGGCGAGTTGTTCCATCAGGAAACCCTGCGTCTGCTCGGCGAACTCGAAGGCTTCGAGCAATACGCGGCGGCGTTGAAGGGCGAATTGCGCGGCACGCTGAACCTGGGTGTGATCGACTCCACCGTCAGCGACAAGGCCTTGCCGTTCGCCGAAGCCATCGGCGCCTACAGCCAGGAACACCCGGCCGTGCATTTACACCTGTCGGTCATGAGTCCCTACGAATTGCAGCTCGGCGTACAGGACAACCGTCTTGACCTCGCCATCGGTGCGTTTTCCACGCGCATGAGCGGTCTGGTCTACATGCCGCTCTACCGCGAACAACACTGGCTGTATTGCAGCAGCCGTCATCCGCTGTTCACCGAACGGCGCATCCCCGAGCAAGTCATTACCCAGCAGCGCATGGTGGGTCGCGGTTACTGGAGCCAGGCCGAACTGGCCCGTCACGGTTTCAAGCACAGCGCCGCCACCGTGGAAAGTATGGAGGCGCAGCTGATTTTGGTGCTGTCCGGCGCCTACATCGGTTACCTGCCGGAGCACTACGCCCAGGCCTGGGCGGACAAGGGCGATTTGCGCGTGTTGCTGCCCGCGACCTTCGGTTATCAGGCGCCGTTCTCGATGATCGTGCGCCGTGGCCGCAGCCGTGAGCCGCTGATCCAGACTTTCCGCGATCTGCTCAAAGCACAACTGAACCAGGCCTGAGAACATGTCCAGAATCCAGTGTCCACGCTGCCTGCGCCCACAAACCCACTGCCTGTGCCCGTTGATCCCGAGCCTCGACAGCCGCACCCGGGTGTTGCTGCTGCAGCACCCGAGCGAAGTGAACCATGCGCTGAACACGGCGCGACTCGCCGCGTTGGGCTTGAAGAATGCCGAGTTGATTGTCGGTGAGGTGTTCGAGGACTTGCCGGCGCTGTTGAATCCGCCGGGGTATCAGGCGCGATTGTTGTTTCCTGCCGACGATGCGCAGCCGTTGCAGGCGTACACCACGAATGACCAGCCGCTTTTGCTGGTAGTCCCGGACGGCACCTGGCGCAAGGCGCGCAAGATGTTGCACCTCAATCCGTTGCTGGCGGCGTTGCCGAGGGTGATGTTGGCGGAGGGTGGGGTGTCGAGATATCGACTGCGCAAGGCGCCGGGGCCGGGAGCGTTGTCGACGGTGGAGGCGATTGTCCAGGCGTTGCAGACGCTGGAAGCGCCGATCTCTTTTGAACCCTTGCTAAAACCGTTCGAGGCGCTGATCGAGGGGCAGATTGCGGCGATGGGGGAGGAGACCTTCCAGCGCAATCATGGCGACAGATAAGTATTGTCTGTACCGGCCCCATCGCTAGCAGGCTAGCTCCCACATTTGATCAGTTGTGAATACAAACATGTGTTCACTCCAAGTTCCCTGTGGGAGCTAGCCTGCTAGCGATAGCCATTGCACAGTCAATAAAGATTCCGGCCGAATCTACCGTTCCCGCATCGCCTCGGTCCGTGCTTTCAGCACCGGTTTCAACAAGTAATCCAGCACACTTTTCTCGCCCGTGATGATATCCACCGTCGCCACCATCCCCGGAATAATCAGCAACGGTTTCACATCCCCGCCCAGGTGATTCTTGTCGGTCCTTACCTGGATCAGATAAAAGCTGTTGCCCTTGTCATCAGTTATCGTGTCCGCACCAATCAACTCCAGCTTGGCCGTCAACCCGCCATAAATCGTGTAGTCGTACGCGCTGAATTTCACCATCGCTTTCTGCCCCGGATGCAGGAACGCCACGTCCTGCGGCCGCACCTTGGCTTCGATCAGCAAGTTGTCTTCAATGGGGACTATTTCCACCATGTCGCTGCCCGGTTGAACCACGCCGCCGATGGTATTGACCTTCAGCATCTTGATAATCCCGTGCACCGGCGACACCACGGTGGTGCGGGTCACGCGGTCATCGATGGCGATGCTCGACGCTGTGATTTTCGACAGGTCGGTGCGTTTTTCATTCAGCTCTTTCGCCGCGTCCGAGCGAAAGGATTGTTCCGATTCATCAATCTTGCTTTTGATCTCGTTGATCGCCGATTCCGCCCGGGGAATTGCCAGCGTCGTGGCGTTCAGCGAGCCGCGAATCTCCACCGCGCTGCGTTTGAGCCGCAGGATTTCCACCGGTGAAACTGCCCCGGTGCCCACCAGCGGCGCGGACATGTTCATCTCTTGTTGCAGCAACGCCAGGCTCGAACTGAACTGGCCCTGTTTGGAACGGAATTCCGCCAGTTCCTGAGTCTTTTGCCGCAGTTGTTCGGTCAGTGTCCGTTGCTCGCTGGCCAGCCGGCGCTGACGTTGTTCGTACAGCGAGCGCTCGTCTTCGGCCACCTGCGGGGCCTTGGCGATCACCTCAGGCGACAGCTTGAACGGCCGGCCTTCCGCTTCGGCCGACAGACGCTCGACCTGCGCGGTCAGCGCATAACGATCCGCTTCGCTTTCGCCCTTGTTCGACAGGAATCGCGTGTCATCGAGGCGCAGCAAGGTGTCGCCCTTGTTCACCATTTGCCCTTCGCGCACGAAGATCTCGGTGACGATGCCGCCCTCGAGATTCTGGATCACCTGGATCTTGCTTGATGGGATCGCCTTGCCTTCGCCCATGGTGACTTCTTGCAGCACTGCAAACTTGGCCCAGACCAGCGCGGTAATCAGCAGCGCTGCGGCCAGCCACACGGTGATCCGCGACCAGCGCGGCGAATCCTGCAGCGAAGCGCCGGCGGTTTCCGGCATGAATTCGCTTTCTGCGGTTTTGCCGAAGCTGCCGAAGTAGCCCCGGTCTTGTGGCGTGTCGGACGATGAACGGGCCATGGGTAGCTCCTAGACAGCCGCAGAGCCGACACGGCCCTTGCGCAGTGCATCGATGACCGCTTCTTTCGGACCGTCGGCAACGATCCGCCCGTTGTCCAGCACCAACAGCCGATCCACCAGACTGAGCATCGAGGTGCGGTGGGTCACCAGCAGTAAGGTCTTGCCCTGTACCCAACCGTGGAGTTTTTGCCGCAAAACGTCTTCGCTGCTGTTGTCCATGGCGCTGGTGGGTTCGTCGAGCAGCATGATCGGTGGATCCAGCAACAAGGCCCGGGCCAGCAGCACGGCCTGGCGTTGACCGCCGGACAGCAACTGCCCGCGTTCGCCCACGGGCCGGTCAAACCCTTGCGGATGCTGACGCGCCAGCTCGGTGACGCCAGTCAGCTCGGCGACTTCGAGCATTCGTGAATCGCTGATGTAACGGGCGCCGAGGGTCAGGTTGTCGCGCAAGCTACCGGCCAACAGCGGCAGGTCATGGGCGACGTAACCGATTTGCTGGCGCAGGTCGGCGACATCGAGTTGCCGCAGGTCCAGTCCATCGAGCAAGAGTTGGCCTTCTTCTGGCGCATAGAACCCCATCACCAAGCGCGCCAAGGTGCTTTTGCCAGAACCGCTGCGGCCAATGATGCCGATCCGTTCGCCGGGTTTGACGCTGAAACTGACGTTGGCCAGGGCTGGGGCGTTCTGGCCGTTGTAGTGGAAGGTCACGCCGCTGACATCCATCGCGCCTTGCAGCTGCGTACGCTCCAGCGGCCGCTGGTTGGCGTCGCGCTCTTGCGGCAAGGACATCAGCGCATCGGTGCTTTTCATGGTCAGCTGCGCTTGCTGGTAGCGGGTGATCAACCCGGCGATTTGCCCCAAGGGCGCGAGTACGCGGCTGCCGAGCATGTAGGTCGCCACCAGCGCACCGACGCTGAGGTTGCCGGCGATGATGCTGTAGACCCCGGCGACGATGGTCGCCATGCCGGAGAACTGCTGGATGAACAGCGTGCCGTTGGTGGCCAGCGCCGAGAGGTTGCGCGCATGGCTGTCGAGGCGGGTGAGGGCGCCGTGGGTGCTTTCCCATTTGTGCTGGCGTTCGCTTTCGGCGCTGCACGCTTTCAGGGTTTCCAGGCCGCCGAGGGTTTCAATCAGCAGGGCCTGGCGCTCGGCGCCGAGGCTCAGGCTTTTCTGCACGGTGTCGCGCAGGCGCACCTGAATCACCATCGCAAAAATGATCGTAATCGGAAACGCTAACAATGGAATCACCACCAGCCAGCCGCCGAGCAAGCCGATCACCACCAGCATCAGCACGGCGAAGGGCAGGTCGATCAGGCTGGTCAGCGTGACGGCGGTGAGGAATTCGCGCAGGCCCTGGAAGTCATGGATGCTCTGGGCGAAACCGCCGATGGTCGCCGGCCGCGCCTTCATTGCCATGCCGGTGATGCGTTCGAACAAGGTCGCGGAAAGAATCACATCGGTTTTCTTCCCGGCGGTGTCCAGCAAGTGTGCGCGAACCACCCGCAACACCAGTTCGAAACCGGTGCCGATCAGCAAGCCGATCGACAGCACCCACAAGGTCGAGGTGGCCTGGTTAGGCACCACGCGGTCGTAGGTTTGCATCACGAACAGCGGCACCATCAACCCCAAGAGGTTGATCAGGAAACTCGCCAGAATCGCATCGCTGTACAGCCATTTCGACAGCTTCAAGGTGTCGCGAAACCACGCTTCCACGCGCGGCACCAGCGGCGAGCGCAGGTCTTCGAGTTCATGGCGTGGCCGGGCGAATAGCGCCTGGCCACTGTAGTTTTCGGCCAGCTCTTCGCGGCCGACCCATTGTTCACCGCCGTCCGCTTCGCTGGGTAGAATCAGCAACCGGCCGTCATCGCCGAAGCGTCGCAAGATGGCGGTGCGGCCGTTGTTGAGGATCAGCATCACAGGCAGGTTGAGCGCGGAAATGTCTGCCAGTTCGCGGCGCAGCACCCGCGCCTGCAAGCTGGCGCGGGCGGCTGCACGCGGCAACAGGTCCAGGCTCAAGCGCTGCTTGTTCAGGGGCAGCCCGGCACTCAGGCTGGCGCGACTGACCGTCGCGCCATGGAGTTTGCAGAGGATCAACAGACCGTCCAGAAGCGGGTCATCGAAGCTCAGGCGCGGATCGACACCGATGTTGCCGGGTTCCATGCTGGTCAAATTGATCTCTCCACAGGCCTACTTCAGTTCAGGCAAACGAGCTTCGTTTTTCACTTCGGTGGAGGCAATTGCATCGGCGGGCAATACCACTCGCTGTTTGCTCAGCAACTGGCCCATGTTCGCCAGCACGCGGTACATCGAGAACTCCTCGGTGTAGCGCACTTCGGTGTAGCGGCGGTTGGCGTTGTAGAGTTCGTTTTCACTGTCGAGCAAGTCGAGCAGGGTGCGTTGGCCGAGGCCGAACTGATCCTGATACGCCACGCGCACACGTCGGCTGGTATCCGCGTATTCGCGGGCAGTCGGGGTCTGCTTCTTGGCGTTGACCATGGCGTTCCAGGCCAGGTGGATGTTCTCGTTGAGTTGGCGCAGGGCGTTGTTGCGGATGTCCATCGCCTGGTTGATCTGATGCGCATTGGACTGCAGGCGCGCCTTGTCGCTGCCACCGCGGAACAGGTTGTAGTTCATCACCACGCCCACGCGCCATTCGTTGTCGTGGCCTTCATCGCCTTGCACGTTGTTGTTCGCGCCCACCGCCGCTTCGGCATCAAAACGTGGGTAGAACGGCGACTTGGAGACTTCGTACTGGCTCTCGGCCGATTGCACGTCAGCCTGGGCGGATTTCAAGTACGGGTTGTTTTCCACCATGCTCTGCTGGGCTTCCGGCAGGGTGGCGGGCAGTTCGCCGCGGATCGACGGCGGTGCTTCGAGTTCATCGGGCATGCGCCCGGTGACGGCGTAGAAATTCGACTCGGCATCCGCCAGATCGACCTCGGCGGTGTCGAGGTTGTTTTGCGCCAGTGCCCGGCGCGCGCCGGATTGGTCGGAGTCGGCGTTGCTGCCTACACCACGCTGGGTGCGCAGGCCGATCTGGTCGTTGACCCGCAAGTGAGCCTGCAGGTTGTTCGTGGCCAGGGTCACCAGTTCGCGGCGCTTGAGCACTTCGAGGTAGACCTCGGTGGTGCGCAATGCCAGGTCTTGGGCGGTGCCTTGCGCGTAATAGGCCCGGGAGTTGACCACGCCTTTGGTGCGTTCGACTTCGTTCGCGGTGTTGAAACCGTCGAACAGCATCTGCCGCAGGCGCAGCTCGGATTGGGTGTAGGTGAGGATTTCGGTGTTGTGATTGCCGAACGCCCGGGTGTTGGTGTTATCGCTGTACCCGCGCCCGTAGGCGGCGTTCAGGTCCACGGATGGATAAAAGCCCCCTTTGGCGACTTTCACTTGCTCATCGGCCGAGAGACGGCTGTCCACCCGCGACGCCAGTTCGGGGTGAGTTGCGATGGTGCTCTGGATCGCCTCGGTCAACGACATGGCCTGGGCCTGGGATGTGCAGGCCATGGCCAACAGAATTGCGCTGCAAAGGGGGGTTAAAACGCGCATGGGTACATCTCCCTGATTCCTGATGGTTCTTTATCAGTCGCCAAATATTTGACGACATTTATAGGCAAAACCGTTTCATGCTTGTAACAACGTAGCTAAGAACATTCTAGAGCGTAGCTAAGAAATTTTTTTCATAGGGTTTATTCCAAAAAAAACTTATGCGCTCTGCAAAATCCAGCACATTGTTCACTCTGAAAGCCCTTGATTCAGGAGCTCTAGAGAGTATTCGAGGGTTTGAGGAAAGTTCCATCCACTTATCGACATAGGGCGGAGAAGTGCTGGAGGGGAGGGACGCGAAACGGTTTTGAGGCGACATTTTTTTGTCACTCAATAGGTTCAAAATCGTTACGCATCGCTCGATGGGCAATGTGTCGGCGATTGGATCCCCAAGGTGGTTGATTGCATTGGGGTTTTGCCAAAAACGGACACATTGCCCGCGAGCGGCACGCTTGGTGAGACGATCGCCGGGGCAGCGGCTTACTCAGGTAAACGCACCTGCGGACGATCCGCCAGGCAACCTGCTTCAACCATGAGCACGTTCTTCGCACAAACAGGGTGCCGACAGCGGTTGGCAGCGGAGGAAATGCACATGGCAACGCTCATCGGTATCGTCAGTAAAGTTATTGGTCAGGTGTTCGCGGAAAGCGGTGGCACCCGACGTGCGCTGGTCGAGGGCGATCGATTGTTCGCCGGCGACCAATTGATCACCGGGGCCGAAGGCGCGGTGGCCGTGCGTCTGCAAAATGGCCAGGAGCTGACCCTCGGGCGCGGCAGCAGCCTGCAAATGACTTCCCAGTTACTGGCGCATCAGGCGCCCCATGTGGATACCGCTGAAGCGGTAACGCCGACTCAGGCGCAACTGACCGATGTCGAGCAACTGCAAAAAGCTATCGCTGCCGGCGATGACCCGACTCAAACGGCTGAAGCCACGGCGGCCGGACCTGCTCCGACCGGCGCACCCGGTGGGGCGGCGGGCGGCGGCCACAGTTTCGTCATGCTCGAAGAAGTGGGCGGGCGGGTCGATCCCGTCATTGGCTTCCCCACCGCAGGCTTCAACGGCATTCCCGAATTTCCGCTGGAACGTCTGGCCGGTGACCCGGACAACGGCGACAACGGCGACGGCGGTGCCGGTTCAGGGGGCACAGGCGTCTTGCCGAACAACCCGGTTACCCTCGCGGGCCTGTCGGTCGCGGGGGGCGAACTGACCCTCAACGAAGCCAACCTCGCCGACGGTTCTGCCAGCAATCCGGGCGCGCTGATCCAGAACGGCACCTTCACCGTGTCCGCGCCCGACGGGCTGACCAGCCTGAGCATCGGCGGGATCAACGTGATCACTGGCGGCGTGGCCGCAGGCTTCCCGCAGTCGATCACCACGCAACTGGGCAACACCCTGACAATCACCGGTTACAACCCGGCCACTGGCGTGGTGAGTTACAGCTACACCCTGGTCGGCAACGACACCCATTCGGCTGGCGAAGGGGCCAACACCCTCAGCGAACAGTTCACCGTGGTCGCTAATGATTCCAATGGCGACACCGCCACCGGCACGCTGGACGTGAACATCACCGACGACGTGCCCAAAGCGGTCGATGACACCAACGCCAGCACCGCTTCGGAAACCCTGCTGACCTTGACCGGCAGCGTGCTGCCCAACGACTCGCAAGGCGCTGACCGCATTCCCACCGGCCCCAACAGCGGGCCGATCATCGGCGGCACCTTCACCGGGACATACGGCACCCTGGTGCTCAATCCCAACGGCAGTTACACCTACACGCTGAACATCAGCGACGCCGATTTCAAGGCGCTGCACGGTGGTGGCAGCGGCACCGAAACCTTCACCTACACCCTGACTGATGCCGATGGCGACACCAGCACCGCCAACCTGGTGCTGGAGATCCACAACAACGATGACCCGGTCACGCTTGGCGGCCTCAACGTCGAAGGCGGCGAACTGGTCGTCTACGAGAAAAACCTCAGCGACGGCACTAGCCCCGATGCACCAGCGCTGACCCAGAACGGCACCTTCACCATCACCGCCCTCGACGGCGTACAAACCCTCAGCGTCGGCGGCATCAACGTGGTGGTCGGCGGCGTGTCCGCAGGGTTCCCGCAATCGATCGTCACGCCGCTCGGCAGCACGTTGACCATCACCGGGTTCGACAGCGCCACCGGCGTGGTCAGTTACAGCTACACCCTGGCCGATAACGAAGCGCATCCGACGGCGAATGGCGCCAACGGCATCTCCGAGCAATTCGCCGTGACCGTGGTCGACGACAACGGGACTACCGCCAACGGCAATCTCGACGTCAACATCGTCGACGACCTGCCCCAAGCGGTCGATGACAGCAACGCCGGCACCGCATCGGAAACCTTGCTGACCCTCAACGGCAACGTGCTGACCAATGATTCGCAAGGCGCCGACCGCGTGACCGTCGGCGAGAATGCCGGCCCGATCACCCCCGGCACGTTCGTCGGGACTTATGGCACCCTGGTGCTGAACGCCAACGGCACGTACACCTACACCCTCAACACCAGCGATGCGGATTTCAAAGCCCTGCACGGCGGTGGCACGGGCACCGAAACCTTCGCCTACACCATTACCGATGCCGACGGCGATACCAGCACCGCCAACCTGGTGCTGGAAATCCACAACAACGATGACCCGGTGACCATTGACGGCCTCAACGTCAATGGCGGCGAACTCACCATCTACGAGAAAAACCTCAGCGACGGCACCAGCCCGAACACGCCAGCCCTGACCCAGAGCGGCACCTTCACCGTGACGGCGCTCGATGGTCTGCAAACCCTGACCGTGGGCGGGATCAACGTGGTGACCGGTGGCGTGGCCGCAGGTTTCCCGCAATCGATTGTCACACCGCTCGGCAGCACGCTGACCATCACCGGCTACAACCCGGCGACCGGCGTGATCAGCTACAGCTACACCTTGGCCGATAACGAAGCGCATCCGACCGCCGACGGCGCCAACAGCCTCACCGAGAACTTCAACGTGGTGGCGACGGACACCGACGGCAGCACCGCGTCAGGCCAGATCAACGTCAACATCGTCGACGACCTGCCCACTGCGCACCCCGATTTCGCCTCGGTGGACGAGGGCGCGACGATCTCGGGCAACGTGCTGGATAACGACATCGGCGGTGCCGACGGCCCGGCGCTCAGCGGCGCCGTGGTTGGCGTGCGCGCAGGCAGCGACACCTCGACTTCGGCCATCGGTGGCCTGGGCACGAACATCAACGGCACCTACGGTTACCTGACGCTGGATGCCAACGGCAACGCGACCTACCACAGCAATCCCAACGCGGTGAACGGCCCGGGTGCGATCGACGTGTTCACCTACACCGTGCGTGATGCCGATGGTGACGAAAGCACCACCACCATCACCATCGACGTGTCCAACAGCAGCATCGTCGCCTCCACCGATACCGACGTGACCGTCTACGAAAAAGCCCTCGACCTGACCCAGGACGGGCAAGACCTGGCGGCCGGCACGGTCATCGGCAGCGATCCGACCAGCACCGGCGAAACCGCCAAGGGCACGCTGGTCGGCTCCGTCACCGGTGCGGTCGGCGCGATTACTTACACGCTGGTGGGCAGCGCCACGGGCAACTATGGCCAGCTCCAGCTCAACCCCAGCGGCACGTACACCTACACCCTGACGTCGCCTGCGACCACCACGCCGCATGTCAACGATGGCGCGAACACCCTGACCGAGAGCTTCACCTACCAGGCCACCGACTCGCTGGGCAACAGCACCACCAGCACCATCGTGGTGAAGATTGTCGATGACGTGCCAAAAGCCTTCGACGACAGTAACGCCGTCAAGGCGTCGGAAACCGCCCTGACACTCAACGGCAACGTCCTGACCAACGACGTCCAGGGCGCGGACCTCGTCGCCACCGGGCCAAATGCCGGGCCTGTGACTCCAGGCACCTTCACCGGGACTTACGGCACACTCGTCCTGAACGCCAACGGCACGTACACCTACACGCTGAACACCAACGATGCCGACTTCAAAAACCTGCACGGCGGCGGCACGGGCACCGAAACCTTCGCCTACACCATTACCGATGCCGACGGCGATACCAGCACCGCCAACCTGGTGCTGAACATCCAGAACAACAACGATCCGGTGACCCTCAACGGCCTCGATGTGTACGGCGGCGAACTGACCGTCTACGAAAAAAACCTCAGCGACGGGACCACCCCGAACGCGCCAGCCCTGACTCAGAGCGGCACCTTCACCGTGACCGCGCTGGACGGACTGCAAACCCTGACCGTCGGCGGCATCGCGCTGGTCACCGGCGGCGTGGCGGCAGGCTTCCCGCAATCGGTGGTCACACCGCTCGGCAGCACGCTGACCATCACCGGTTACAACCCGGCGACCGGCGTGGTCAGTTACAGCTACACCCTGGCGGACAACGAAACCCATCCGAATGCCAACGGCGCCAACGGCATCACCGAGAACTTCAATGTGGTGGCGACGGACACCGACGGCAGCACCGCTACAGGTCAGATCAACGTCAACATCGTCGATGATTTGCCGACCGCCAAAGCGGACACGGCGAGCGTGGTCGAAGGCGGCACGGTCAGCGGCAACGTGCTGGACAATGACATCAAGGGCGCCGACGGCGCGGCAGCCGGTGGGGCTGTGGTCGGCGTGCGCGCAGGCTCGGACACGTCGTCCTCGGCCATTGGCGGCCTGGGCACGAACATCAACGGCACTTACGGTTACCTGACGCTGGATGCCAACGGCAACGCGGTCTATCACAGCAATCCCAACGCCGTGAGCGGAGCGGGCGCCACGGACACGTTCACCTACACAGTGCGCGATGCCGACGGCGATGAAAGCACCACCACCATCACCATTGACGTGTCGAACAGCTGCATCAAAGCGGTCACCGACACCGATGTCACCGTCTACGAGAAAGCGCTGGACCTGACCAGGGACGGGCAGGACCTGACGGCCGGCACCGTTACCGGCAGCGAGCCCGGCAACACCGGCGAAACGGCCACCGGCACCCTGGTCGGCTCCGTCACCGGCGCGAGTGGCGCCATCACCTACACCCTGGTCGGCAGCGCCACCGGGACGTACGGGCAAATGCTGCTCAACCCCAACGGCACCTACACCTACACCCTGACCTCGGCGCCGAAAACCTCGCCGAACGCCAACGACGGCCCGAACACCCTGAGCGAAAGCTTCACCTACAAAGCTACGGATGCACTGGGCAACAGCACCACCAGTACCATCGTGGTGAGCATCGTCGATGACGTGCCCAAGGCGGTTGCCGCCGATCGTTCGGTGGCCGCGGTCGAGATCGATTCCAACCTGCTGTTGGTGATCGACGTCTCCGGCAGCATGGTCGACCCCTCCGGCGTACCCGGGCTGTCGCGGTTGGCGCTGGCCAAGCAGGCGATCAGTGCCTTGCTCGACAAGTACGACGACCTGGGCGATGTGAAAGTGCAGATCGTCACCTTCAGCAGCAACGCCACCGACAAGACATCGATCTGGGTTGATGTAGCGACCGCCAAGTCGATCATCTCCGGCCTGACTGCCGGCGGTGGCACCAACTACGACGCGGCAGTCGCGACGATGCAAACCGCGTTCAACACCTCGGGCAAACTGACCGGGGCGCAGAACGTCGGCTACTTCTTCTCCGACGGCAAACCCAATGAAGGCAACATCGGCAGCGCAGACGAAGCCGCGCTCAAAGCCTTCCTCGACGCCAACAGCATCAAGAACTACGCGATCGGCCTGGGCAGTGGCGTGAGCAACGCCTACCTCGATCCGCTGGCTTATGACGGCAGCACCCACACCAACACCAACGCTGTTGTGGTGACCGATCTCAACCAACTCAACTCGGTGCTCTCGGGCACGGTGATGGGGGCGCCAGTCACGGGCACCTTGCTGGAGGGCGGAACATTCGGCGCCGATGGCGGCTTCATCAAAACCCTCGTGGTCGACGGCACCACGTACACCTACGACCCGAAAGGCAACAGTAATCAGGGCGCGCTGAACTTCAGTGGCGGCGCCAACCACGGCACGTTCAACACGGTGAACAACAGCATCAGTATCGCCACCAACAATGGCGGCACCCTGGTGGTGAACCTCGACACCGGCGAGTTCACCTACACCTCACAAAAAACCACGTCGGTGGTGATCACTGAAAACATCGGTTTCACCGCCAGCGACAACGATGGCGACCTGGCCAGCTCGACGCTGACGGTCAAAGTCATTCCGAACGCGGCCCCGGTCGCGGTCGATGACCACATCATAACCAACGTGCTCTCGGGCAACATCGTGGTGCCGGGCGAGTTGCTGCTGGCCAACGACACCGATGCCAATGGCGATCCGCTGACGGCGTCTCCCACCAACTTCAACACCGGCTGGATTTCAAAAGGCGCCGACTTCACCGGCACCGGGGCGATCAGCTTTTCCTCGACCGGCAACAACACCTCTAATCAGGTCCTGGCGAACGTGCGCAGCGCCTTTACGGCGAACGCGGCGACCATGACGGCGGTGTTGGTGGTCAGTGGTTATCTGGGCGGGGTTACCACGGGCAACGCCAACGATGAGGACCGGATTACCGTCAACCTCAAACAGGGCGAAACCCTCAACCTGGACCACAACCTGGCGGGTGGACACATCGCCATGGAGTACTCGCTCAATGGCGGCGCGTGGATCGCTCTCGCGGACGGGCAAACCCTCACCGCGGCGGCGGACGGGACCTATCAGATCCACGTCACCAACATCACCAACACCAGCGGCAGCGGCGTGAACAACGCGGAATACTACCAGCTGACCATGACCCTCAATTACTCCGGCGGCCACGACATCGCTCCGGACGCCCACGGCACCTACACCGCCAACGACAACCATGGCGGCAGCGACGGCGCAGCGGTGACCATCAGCTACCAGGAAGGCCACACCCTCACCGGCACCGCAGGCGACGATGTGTTGGTGGCGGGCACTGGCAATAACGTCCTCAATGCCGGTGACGGCAACGATGTGCTCACCGCCGGCTCCGGCAACAACGAGCTACACGGCGGCGCCGGCAATGACTTGCTGTTCAGTGGCACCGGCAACGACCTGCTCGACGGCGGCACCGGCACCGACACCGTGAGTTACGCCCACGCCACCGCCGGGGTCACGGTCGACCTGAGCGTGGCCACCGCGCAAAACACCGGCGGCGCCGGCACCGATACCCTGACAGCCATCGAAAACCTTACCGGTTCCAACTTCAATGACTCGCTCACGGGCGACAACTTGAGCAACGTTATCACCGGCGGTTTGGGCGACGACATCCTCAAGGGTGGCGGCGGTGACGACTTCCTGATCGGCGGCCTGGGCAACAACACCCTCACCGGCGGGGCAGGGGCCGACACCTTCCAGTGGCTCAAAGGCAACAGCGGTCACGATGTCGTCACCGACTTCACCCCGGGCACCGACAAACTCGACCTGTCACAACTGCTGCAAGGCGAAAACGGCACGGCGGCGTCACTGGATGACTACCTGCACTTCAAAGTCGTCGGCAGCGGCGCCTCGGTCCTCACCAGCATCGACGTCAGCGCCATGGCCGGCGCGGCACCGAACCAGACCATCGACCTGGCCGGCGTCAACCTGGCCAGCCACTACGGCGTCACACCGGGAGCGGGCGGGGTGGTTGCGGGCGGGCATGACACGGCGACGATCATTAACGGCATGTTGAATGACCATTCGTTGAAGGTGGACACCGTGTGATCTGAAGGCTGACGTCTGAAACGACAAAACCCGCCATTCCGGTTGAAGGAATGGCGGGTTTTTTGTTGTCTGGAGATCGCTTTCGCGAGCAGGCTCACTCCCACATTTGATCTTCAGTAAACACAAAACTGACAAACACCCCCGATCACTGTGGGAGCGGGCTTGCCCGCGAAGAGGCCCGATAGACCACCACAGAACTCACAGCCTGAATGGCTTTTGTGGCGAGGGAGCTTGCTCCCGCTGGGTTGCGAAGCAGCCCCAAAACCATTCACCGCAGATTTTCAGGTAGACCGCCTATGCCGGGAGGGCGGCTGCTGCGCAGCCGAGCGGGAGCAAGCTCCCTCGCCACAGGTCAAGGTTCGTCGCAGGTTCTTCGCTAACCCTGCGGAACGAAATTATCCAGCATCCGATTCACCGCCAACTCCCCCAGCATCACCACCTGCTGAATCCCCAGCACCGTGTTGCGATGCGACCCCTCCATCAATCCCGCAAAACTACTCAGCATCACACTCGCCGACGCCAGGGTTTCACACGCGTTGACCAGCAGGGTTCGTCGATGGTGTCGGGGGCGATGGAGTAGATGGTGCTGGGTTTACGCGGGGTGTCTGTGGGAATGACCGGTTTGAGGTAGTAATCGAGGGCGCGGTCGGCGGCTTCGTTGAGTTTTTTGGAATCGGCGGTTTCGTAGGGGGAAACGTCGTCGGTTTCGGGTGGGTTGGGTGTGATCTTTGGCATTTGAAGCTCCTTGATGAGGGGAGCCGTCATCCATCGCTGCTAAACGAAGTGGGTGGCGACTGTACGCGGGTTAGCAGACCAGGCATCAAGGAACCCAGCGCACCGAAGTGCCCCACGCAAGCCGCCATAATGCAGACCAGCTGACGAAAAACACTGTCGGCTGATCAGGGGCGACACTGACGTGCCTTGATATTCCGAGCTGCTAAACCCGATCGCTGAATTGTCAGCGACCCGGAAACAATAGAGACCCGGTCCAAGGCACACAAGCCGGCGGATTCTGGCGCAGTCGTAGGCAACGGCGCAAGGATGTGTAGCCTGAGTGAGTATCTGGAGATGTCTTTTAAACATCGCTGTTTATTTTCTGCTCAAGCGAAAATAGAGAGTCCCTTTTCGTCGCTCCCGGCCAACTTATGCGCGCGCGAATTTGAAGTAATCGCACACTATGAGATCCATTCTGGGGGTCCTGATTTCGATGCTCCGGATGTAGTTATGGCCGGGTGTCGAATATGTAACTAGCTGTGGATTAAAGTTGTTAGCGAGATACATGTGGTGGAGGGTTTTTCCTGCCTCGTCGAAAAAGTAAACCGAAAGGTCATTGAACTGAGCAAATCGGCACTGAAAACTGACATAGGAATAATTCCAGTTGAATTGGATGTGCATGTGTTGCGCAGTGCCACTTGCCTGCCAATGCATCTCCAGAACCTGCCCGTAACTATAATCCGGTAGTTGGGGATAAGGACCCGTGATGACGTTGGCTAATGGAGTGATCCCCAAATAGCCGTCCCCTGCTGGGAACGTAATGGTCATGCTGTCCAGCACGATACTCCCACCGGGTGCGATAAGTTGCGTAGGGCAATGATCGAAGTTTTCCGACAAGATCGGGCGCTTGTTCCTGATGCTGTATTTCCTGGAGATCGGGAATGTGATCGTTATGGGGGATTTTTCGTTGAAATGGGCTTTTATTTCGACATGAAGAGATGAGTCGTCCTGAAGCAACAACAGTTGTGCCCGTGGCAGTGTTCTGCTGAACCCGTTGCTTTCCTCGTCCAGTGTCAGGGAATCTTTGGTGACCAGCTCAATAACACGCTCACTCCCATCGGCCCCTGTTCCCAAGACACTCATATCGTAAAGATAACGCCCGCCCCGAAATGGCCAGGTCTTGCACGAGACGGTGCCGTCACCTTCAAACTCATTGATATCCACTACCCCGGCACTGTCAGCTTGATCGATGATGGGGGCTCCCAATCGAACATCACCGTCGACGATCCGGCGAATGTTCAACGTCAACGGCAGCGATTCCCCCACGGAATTCCCGTCGCGAATCAACTGCCAATACAAGTTGGTTTCGCTACCCATTCGGGCCAAAAGATACGCAAAACTCAACTTGAGATTGGCCCGCTTGTTTTGATTGATCAACTGCACGGGAAACGGCTTATCGCCCGGCATTGGATTTGCGTATATAAACAGCGCCTTATCATTGGTCTTCGCAGGCAGGTGTTCCACCCTAACGGTGATTCCGTCGGGAGAGTCCAACACATCGATATTGTTGGTCGCTGGAGGCACCGCAAAGGGTGGCAGCAATTCACCGATCACTTCCTCGCCAAACATCAATTGCAGCAAGTTGGAAAATACCTCCACTTCACCCGGATTAGTCACCGTGCATTGCACGGTCAACGGGGTGTTGGCGTAGGGGGCGATGTATTTGGCGAGCACCTGAAAGATGACGAGCTGTGTCGGGTCGGTGACGATCAATTGAAAAATGAACAGGGTTTTAATCCCGTCCTTATCAGTGGTTTGCCAGTTGAGTTTGACAATCGCACCTATTTTCAATGGCCAGTATTTGGCGACCTGCACCGTGGCCGTGGCGGTATCGACCGGTAGCTTGCTGTTCACCAGTGGGGCGACAATCGGCAAACCCAAGGGCAGGGATGAGCCACTGAAAGTGGCATCGGCGGGTTTCGAGAACTGGGTCTTGCCGGCTCTGATCAATTGGTAGGACGCCCGCGCCGAACCTCCAATCAGGTTGCGCACCGAGTCATTCTCAACCGCAAAGTTCATGCTCCTGCTGGCGGCAGTGAGCGTGCGACTGAAGGTCTGGATAACCGGGTCGCCGCCTTTGGTGAGCCCTTCCAGCACTAGCTCGATCAGATCTTTCGCTGCAAATACCCCGGTGACCAGGACATTCAAGGGGCCGTCCATAAGCCCATCGTGATTCACCACATTGTCCAGATCAGCCTGTTCAAAAATCGGCGCGATCAGCAACACTATGCCGGGATTGAACGTGAGGATAAGCGCATCCGACCAGCCGCTGGTGTTTTCCACCACGTCGAACAATACGTAGCGCACCACCAGGCTGTTGGTGGGCATCAGGCTGGCGAGCATTTGCGGTGTCAGTTCAAAGACAATGTCACCCAGCGCGGTGACGGTGCTCTCCAGCAGCAGAGATCCAAAGGCAAGCACCACCACGTCATCGATGGACTGGTTGACGTACGCCAGCACGGTCACGAACATGCCTTCGTCGATCACGGTCTGATCGATGATGCTTTGCGAGGCGACGGGCAATTTCAGGCCCTGGTTGAACGGCTTGCCCCCGTCCGTGTCCGCTTCGCCCGGCGGCGGGTACTTGTAAAACAGCTCAACGGGTGGCGAGTCTTCGGTGCCGTTCCCGCTCACGCGCTCAACTTCGAACCATAAGGGCTGGTTCTTGGGCTGCAATGGCGCAAACCTGGCTTCCATGTCTTTGACGGAAATATAGAACGGAATGTTTTTCGCGTTACCGTTTGCATCGAAATACGCTTCGGTGACCGAGAGCTCAGTGACGGGAGCGTTTTTTGTTGCGATGTACACCCTGATGTAATCGCCGATGGCCATGTTCAGGTAGGCCAGGATGTAGACCAGCAAACCGTCACGATCACCGTGCACCATGTTGATGTTAATTCCCAACGCGCCGTCGCTCTGCGATTTGTAGCCAGGCGGGTAGGGCGGTGCGACCGCCAGCACGCCGATGCCGCGTTCGGGCGGGAAGACACGGACTTGTCCGTTGGACGTGGAGCCAGCGTTTGTCATGGGGCTGTTCATGATTGCGTACCTTCCAGAGAGGCGCCCGGTTTTCCGATTGGGCGGCACCGATATGGAGGGATTAGATCGTCGTCGTGGATGTTTGCCTACTGTCAGATCTGACAGGTGCTGGCAGGTTTGAGACGAGCGGTCATGCCCCGGTCGTAGCAATAAAGAAAAACAAGTACGCCGGGTTCAAAACCAGGCAGATTGTGAACGGGATAACCCTGCAGTAAAAACTGCAGGGCAAGTTGGCTTTTAGTCTTGATTGGTAACCAACTAATTGGGGAAGATAAATAAATGCATAGCCGTTTTCTTGAGTTTATTTAGCTTCTATAGTGTCCAAGAACATGTCATTTTTGTTGTTTAGTTCAAAAGATTTTATTCTGTTGCCTGGGTCTGAAAAAATAACGTACGCGCTTCCGAATAGATTGGTATATGGCAAGTGCGCGTAGCCCAAAATATTGCCAGTTTTATCTCTGTAAATCACTGCGTTATTTTCCTGTAATTGATGTGAGTCGATCAGAAAGCTTACATGTGAGGTGGGTTCAGGAAAAGTGAAGCGCACAGTTCCTAATATATTAAGCGTCACTGCTCCAAGTAAATGCGTGTGGTATTGGCCGGGCATGAGGTGGGAGTTTGTTAAGCCCATGAACCCCCCTAAATGTTCAAGCGTGATTCCGCTCGGCAAGGTATAAAGGCTGCCATAGGAGAAATTGACAAGTGGTGAGCTGTCGAAGTTTTCGGAGGCTTTAAAAGAAGCGAGCTTGAGAGTGTACTCGCGGTTTCTCAAGGTAATGGAGGTGGTTGTTGAATTGTTGTTCAGCGTTAGCACGGCTTCCAGTAAGATTTTTGTATCATTTGGTAAGTTGCTGAGCCATTGACGTGATATAGGCCATGTCAAACCAATTGCTGCGTCATCCCTTGTGAGGCGGTAATTTTTTAAAATTAATAGTGGTGCGCCGGCTCCGTTTGAAAGTGTAGCGTCAATAGATTGTCCTTCCTCAAGAAGTAGGGAGTTGTGAAGTTTGAATGAGGCGTCGCCAGAGAAGTTGTTGAGGTGTAATTCGTCCGCTACGTTCGCTTCACTAATATTCTGCATTGGAAGCCGCGGATCTTCGGCAGCAGTCGCCTTGATTTTCAACGCCAATGGTCCTGAGGACGCGACTTTTTTCCCGTCACGATTCAAGTTCCAGCAAACCTCTAACGACTTACCTTGTCGGGCGATAAGAAACGCCCGGCTCAGCGGAAAATTGGCGCGCTTGTTCTGGTTCAAAGGGATGAGCGGGAAGGGGAAGCGCCCGGAGTCTTCGGGCGCCTTCACTTCCACCAGTCTCGCTTTATCTTTCGCAATCGCCTCCAGGTATTCGACCCGCACCGTTGGGAGGGGATCCAGCGGGTCGATCGTGTAGCCGGCTGGCTTCACCAGAAACGGCGCAAGCAGTTCAAGATCACCCCCACCGCTGATATCGGCAGTTGCGGTCTTGGACGTGGCAATGACAGCCCCGTTCCTGATCAACTCATACCTCGCCCGCGCCACGCTGCCGGCGACTACCTTGGCATAGGGCACCATCAGCGAGTAGACGAGCGGAATCCGCGCAACGTCTTCTTCCACGATGTGTGTCACGACCGTTCCGCTGGCTGGGGTGGCGGTATAGGTCACGCGGATCTTGTCGTTGGGTTGCCACTTCGGGGCAAAGGTGTGCACCAACACGGTCAGGTCGTTCTGGCCGAGTTTGTCCCGGTCGATGGTGGTCGGGTCATCGTTCGGGTCGCCCGGGGCTTCGGCCATATCGGGTGCGACCAGCCGGGTCTCCCTGAGATGCACGTCGACCAGGTACGACGCCGAAAACGGCGAGTCGGTGTCCGGGCCATTACCGGGCAGGTCGGTGACGGTATAGGAAAATACGAAGCTCGGACTGTCGCCGGCTTGCTCGAACACCGACTCATCGATCATCACGCAAACAGTGGTGGGTACGGCGGTGGGAATGGCTGGCGCTTCGGCTACGGTGACGGTGTGGTAGATATCCTGGCCGTTGCAGTTCAGCCAGATCCGGTCATGCGCGCGGCAATAGGGATAAGAGAAACACACGCGCACGCCCTGTTTCGCGCGGTCGGCGTCGATGCCGTCTTCGATTACGTCTGGCGGCAGGATCAGCTCCAGCTCGGAATGAGCACCATCACCCGGTGTGGTGTCTTCGATGCCTGGGCGGATGGCGTTGTACAGCAACGTCAGGATCGGCGTGGAAGTTCCGATGTTCTGACTGCCTCGGGTAAAGGTGTAAACCAGCTCATTCAGCCGATTTGTCAGCAAAAGGCCTTTGGGGATGTACAGGGTGTTGACGGCGTTTTCCTCGCCCGGGTTGATGGGTTTACTGGCGACGGATTGTCCGTTCAAGACGAGTGCCAAGACATCGCCATCTTTGACCGTACCGGCGAGCGGCGGATCGATGTCCACTTTCAGGCCCATAGGCTTGAGGTCATACACATGTTTCGGCACCCCGTAATCGGCATCGATCACCGGGTGAGTTGCCTCGGGAACACGGGGGGGAGATAGCGCCAGTACGGTGTTGTCGAGTGGTTCGGGCGTGGTCATGTCTGAGGCTCCTGAGGCACTGATGACACAGAGAGCTATCAGAGCGTTTTTTCAGGCGGCGCGCACCTGTCAGATCTGACAGGTACGAACAGGTTTAAGACGAACGGTCAATCCCTCACATCGGCTCCGGCGGCCTATTCAGCCTTCCCATCACCCCAAACAACCCCAACTTCCGAATTACCTCCAATTCCCGCCCTTGGTCTCGCTAAAGGTGGATGCCGTGTGATCTGAAACGACAAAACCCGCATTTCTGTGAAAGGAATGGGCGGGTTTAATGAGATGGTCAGCCTGACCGAGAAGCCCTGCAGGTTTACGCTTGCAGGGCTTTTCTCGTTTTCGGCGGAGGATCTCTCATGAATACGATGACGCTTCTCGGTATCGATATTGGCAAACACAGTTTCCACCTGCATGGCCAGGATGCCAAAGGTCATCAGGTATTGCGCAAGAAAACCAACCGCGGCCAATTGCTCAGCACATTGGCGCAGGTACCGTCCTGTACGGTGGTAATGGAGTCCTGCGGCGGCGCCCATTGGCTGGCTCGACAGATTGGTGCATTGGGCCACGAGGTGAAGCTGATCGCCCCGCAGTACGTCAAACCATTCGTCAAAGGCAACAAAAACGACTTCATTGATGCCGAAGCGATTTGCGAGGCGGCGAGCCGCCCCGCGATGCGCTTCTGCTCGATCAAAACCGCAGAGCAACAAACGCTTTCAGCCCTGCATCGTGTCCGTAAATCTTTGATTGGCCAGCGAACCGTCGCGACCAACCAGATTCATGGCTTTCTGCTGGAGTTCGGGATCAGCCTGCCTATAGGTGCCGCTGCGTTGCACCGCGTGCCGGCGCTGTTGGACGACCCGCAGCACCCGGTTCCGTTGCGCCTAAAGGGCGTAGTGATGCGTCTCCATCATCAAATTCAACAGCTGAATGATGAAATCAAGGACATCGAGTCCGATCTGAAGCAGCAGCTGAAAGAAGACGATGCCGGGAGTCGTTTGCAGAGTATTCCTGGCATCGGCCCGATCACCGCCAGCGCGGTATTGGCGGATGTGGGCGATGCGTCGAACTATCGAAGTGGACGCGATTTTGCCGCTTCGCTAGGGCTGGTGCCGAGGCAGTATTCGACGGGCGGAAAAACAGTACTACTGGGGATCAGCAAGCGCGGCGACAAGCACATCCGCCAACTGCTGGTGCAGGGCGCGCGATCCATCATGCAGCATATCGATAAGCGGGAAGACGCCTTGGGGCCCTGGGTTCGAGAGCTGCTGACGCGTCGCCACTCCAATGTTGTCGCGTGCGCGCTGGCGAACAAACTGGCGCGCATCGTGTGGGCGGTACTGGCCAAAGGCGGCCAGTACGACCCACATCCGAACGCTTGAACGTACAGCTTTACTACCGGCTTTTGCGACGTCACTGACTGATGACAGTAAACGGCAAACGGCCCGACTGAGAACCTGGCAATAAAATCAGCTTTAGAGGCTGAGGGTTTTTTCAGGACAGTCGGGAGCGGCTACTCATCGAGGGCCGAGCGTTGTTGCAGCAACGCTCACAATGAGCCCGGATACATTAGCGCAAGCCAGCTTTACCGAAAACAGCCCATGAGGTTGCAGGAGATGGGCTGACCATACATTTTGTTGTCTATGGAATCGCCATCGCGAGCAGGCTCACTCCCACATTCTGATCTTTAGTGAACACAAATTGGCGAACAACCCAGATCACTGTGGGAGCGGGCTTGCCCGCGAAGAGGCCCAAAAGACCACCGCAAATTCGCAGCCTGGAACACCACTGTGGCGAGGGGATTTATCCCCGTTGGGCAGCGAAGCGGCCCTAAAAAATCAGCCATCGCAGTGAATCAAGCAGACCGCGTGTACTGGGTCTACGACTGCTTCGCAGCCGAACGGGGATAAATCCCCTCGCCACAGGTAAGCGTTTGTCGCAGGTTCTTCGCTAACCCTGCGGAACAAAATTATCCAGCATCCGATTCACCGCCAATTCCCCCAGCATCACCACCTGCTGAATCCCCAGCACCGTATTGCGATGTGACCCCTCCATCAACCCCGCAAAATTACTCAGCATCACACTCGCCGACGCCAGGGTTTCACAGGCATTGACCAGCAGGGTTTCGTCATTGGTGTCGGGGGCGATGGAATAAATCGTGCTGGGTTTGCGCGGGGTGTCTTTGGGAATGACCGGTTTGAGGTAGTAGTCGAGCGCGCGGTCGGCGGCTTCGTTGAGTTTTTTGGAATCGTGGGTTTCGTAGGGGGAAACGTCGTCGGTTTCGGGTGGGTTGGGTGTGATCTTGAACATTTGAAGCTCCTTGATTAATGGAGCTACCACGGTTCGCTGCGAAACGAGAGTAGGTGGCAGCTGTGCGCAGGTTCGCAGACCGGGAATCAAGGAACCCGGCAGACCCGAAGATCTCCCGCGCACAGCCGCCATAACGCAATAAAGTAGACGAAAAAAAACGCCAACTGAAAGGAAACGGTGGCGCTATGCGCCTTGATTGACCCGGGCTGCGAAACCCGACCACTGATAGGCAGTGGCAGGGAAACGATAGAGGCCGGGCCCAAGGCGCACAAGCCGGCGGATTCTGGCGCAGTCGTAGGCAGCGGCGCAAGGATGTGTAGCCTCAGAGAGTGTCTGAAGATGTGTGTTAAACATCGACGTTTAATACTTATTCAAGGTCCGGTGACCACGCACCGAATGGATAAATAGATCCGCCCCTTTTTACCCTCTGGAATCGCCATCGCGAGCAGGCTCATTCCCTCATTTTGATCTTCAGTGAACACAAAACAGGCGAACAACCCAGATCACTGTGGGAACGAGCTTGCTCGCGAAGAGGCCCGATAGCCCCCCACAAAATTCGCAGCCTGAAACGCCACAGGACAGTGTTCGTCGCAGGATTCGCGCTAGCCCTGCGAAATGATCCAGCATCCGATTCACCGCCTGCCTGGCTGGCACATCTGATAGCTGATGCCAACTTTTAAACCACGGTCATGCCCCTCACATAGGTTCCGGCGGCCCAATCAGCCTTCCCATCACCCCAAACAACCCCAACTCCCGAATCACCTCCAATTCCCCTTTGGTCTCGACCATCTCCGCTATCAACGGCAAATCAATGCTGTTGGTCGCCCTGTAAATCGCATCAATAAACAGCCGCTTGTCACTCTGCTCATCAATGTGGCGGATGTACGCCCCATCGATTTTCAAGTACGCCAACCCCAACTGAGTCAAGTTGCCGATCTGACTGAAGCTGCCGCCAAAGTGCTGCAAGCCGATGCGGTAACCGGTGTCGAGCAGGCTGTGGCTCAGGTGTTGTAATTCGTCGGGGGGCGGTAGTTGGCGTTCGTCGATTTCCAGTATCAGCAGATGGGCCAGCTCGGGCAGTGATTCGAGCATGTCGATGATTTGCCGCAGTTGCGCCGGGTCGCGCAAGCTGCTGCCGGACAGGCTTAACGCCAGTGGCCAACGGTTGACGATGAGGTAGTCGAGGGTGGCTTCGAGCATCGCCAGATCGAACCGTGCCGACCAGCCTAGGCGTTCGATCCACGGCAGGAAGTGTCCAGCCGCTATTGCTTCGCCATGCGGATCGATCAGGCGCGCGAGGACTTTGTGGTGCAGCACCTGGCTGGTGTCGGCGCATTGCACCACGGGTTGAAAATAAAGCTGCATTTTGCCCTCGGTGAGGGCGTCGTCGATCCAGGTGCGCCAGTCGTGTTGGGTATGGTTCGTTGCGGTATCGGAACGTGCCAGATGCACCCACGGCCGTTCGGGATGTTGCTGCGCCTGGGCCAGCGCTTGATCGAGGCGCAGCAGCACGTCGCTGGCCGGTTCGCCGGGCTGATAGGCAACCACGCCCAAGTGCGCCACGGGCATGCAATCGCTGGCGCCCGTCAGGCGCAGGTTTTCCAGGGTGGCGCTGATTTCCGAGGCGAGGCGGGCGGCACCGGTGCTGTCCAGGCCTGGTGTCAGCAGGCTGAATTCGCCGCCACGGTTGCGCGCCGCCAGCCAGGTACGTCGTTCCGGCAGCTGCGTCAGACGCTTGAGCAGTTCGCCGACGGCGCTGATCAGCCCGTCGGTGCGCAGTCCGCCCAGGCGTTGGTTGAGGCCGATCAGATCGTTGATCCGCAGCATCAGTAAATGGCCGTCGCTGCTTTGTTCGCCAACCAGCAAATGATCGGCCAATTGTTCATCCAGCAAGCGTCGATTGGCCAGGCCCGTGAGGCCGTCCTGATAGGACTCGGCGCGCAGTTTTTCGCTGCGCGTGGCCTCTTCGGCGAACAGCGCCTTGAGCTTTTCGACCATCTGATTCATGGCCAGCACCACGCGTTTCAACTCGGGTGTGCGCGGCAGTTTCGGCAGGCTTACGAACTCGCGTTTGCTGATGGCTTGCGCCTGTTTGACCATCTTGTCGAGCGGGCGCAATTGCCGACGCAGCAACCAACCACCGAACACGGCGCTGAGCAGTCCGCAGATCAACAGCCAGATCAGGCTGCCAAGGGTGCTGTCCCAGAGTTTGGCCAGGGCGAACTGCGGATTGCTCAGCACTTCGACCCTCGCCACCTGTTCCCAGCCGCGCGTGATCAGCGCATCGCCGCCTTCCGGGCGCAGGTTGACCAGACCCACAAACCAGCCCGGCACGCCTTCGATCTTTGCCGGTGCGATACGCTCCACCAACACCTTTTCATCAACGATAGTGACGACACGGATGCTGCGGAAATAGCCGCTGTCGAAAATCGAGCTGACCAACAGTTCGGTCATTGCCGGGTCGTCAATCTGCGCGGTCAGCGACAGGCCCAGCGCGGTGGCGGCGTCCTGAGCGTGAGAGCGCAACTGGCCGAGCATCTGTTCGCGAGAGCTTTCCAGGCTGACAAAAAAACTGCCGCTGAAGGCCACCAGCAAGAACAGGCAAATGGCGAGAAACAACTGTTTGCGCAGTGACATAAAACACTCCTTGCGACGGCGACTAGCCTTCGCCCACGGCGAAACCTTCGGCTTGCATCTTCTTCAACACGTCCTGCCAGCGGGACAATTTCTTCGAGTCGCTGCTACGTTTGCCGCCATTGGCCCCCGGCAGGTACAGACCTTCGGCGTTGAAGGCGTACACCGGCAACAGGTCTTTGCGTTGGGAGGCGGGGCGGATCTCGCCGATCAGGTTGTCGAGCACCAGCGGCTCGGCCGTGGGGCTGCTGTAGAAGGTCAGCACCATGTGCGCCTGGTTCTGGCTCAGGGCCTTGACGTAGGTGATGCGCAGCTTCTCGCTGGGAATCCCGAGTTGGCGCAGGCTGAAATATTTCGCCAGGGCGTAGTCTTCGCAATCGGCGGCGCCCTTGATCAAGGATTCTTCCGGCGTGGCCCAGTAATCGGTCTGACGCCAGATGCGCGTGTCGTCCTGAAAATTCAGCTGTTGATTGAAGAAGCGATTGACTGCGTCCAGTTGCTCGCGCTCGGGTTGGTTGAGTTCGCTCTTGAGCATTTGACTCCAGGCCTCGATTCTTCCTTGGGCGGGGCCGAGCGGGCCGTAGCGCTTTTCGGCGATTTGCAGGATCTGCGTAAATTCCCAGTCGGCCCAGACACTGCTCAGTCCCGTCAGCAGAAAACTCGCCAGCAGCAGCCATCCGCCGAGCCGAAGTCGGAGCGTTTGCCATCCTGGACTACGCCGGCGACGGGACATGTCTGGCTGCTCGGGTGCAGATGACTGAAGTCTAGGCGGAGTTTTCAGCGAGGCAGGACAAATTGTCGGGTGGTGAGGGGGTGGCAGATTGCTTTTGTGGCGAGGGGACTTGTCCCCGTTCGGCTGCGCAGCAGTCGTCAAACCAGGCAATGCGGTGTGTCAGAAGGAAATGGGTTGCAGGGTTTGGGGTCGCTTCGCAACCCAACGGGGACAAGTCCCCTCGCCACAAGAGCCCTTACAGCTCAGGGCTTGAGTCAGGGCTTTTTCAGGGTTTTCTGTTTGAGGATGTAGATCGTCACCAGCACCGCGCTGGTCAGCATGAACCCGCGCGCCCACGGCAGGGGCACCAGGTAGCAGGAGAAGAGGATGCTCACCCACATCAGGCCGATGGCGTAGACCTTGCCCTTGAGCGGGATGCCGTTGCCGTCGAGGTAGTCGCGAATCCACGGGCCGAGCCGTGGATGCCCCACCAGCCACTGATAAAACCGTGGCGAACTGCGGGCGAAGCAGGCAGCCGCCAACAGCAGGAAAGGCGTGGTGGGCAATACCGGCAGGAAAATACCGATCACCCCCAGCGCTACGCTCAGCCAGCCGATGGCCAGCAGTACGTAACGCAACATCAGGGAGCGGTTGCCTATGGGGTTGTCCATAGGCAAAACCTTAGTGGTGACGTGGCTTGAGGATCGCCGGTTTTTCGTCTGGCGCCTGGCACAGCAGGTACAGCGCGGTCAGGGCTTCCGGGATCTGCACGATCATGTCGTCCATCAGGTTGGCGTCTTTGGCGATGTCTTCGAACTCAGGCTGTTCGTCGAACAGACCCGAACCGACCATGATCGGCAGCAGCATTTCGCTGACTTCGTCTTCGGCGGTTTCGAACCAGGCCGCTTCGCGCAGGAACACGCCTTCCATGAAACCGATGCACCAGCCGCGCAGGTCGGAATCGTCCGGCTCTTCGCCCAGGTCCAGGTCGCATGGCAGCTCGAACTCTTCATCGGAAGCCAGTTGGCGGGCGATGTGAGCCTTGAGGGCCAGCAGGGTGGATTCGATCGCTTCACGCTCGGTGTCGTCGGCGTAATGCGGCTCTTCGGCGAAGAGGGCGTCGATCCATTCACGATCCGGAACCTCTTCGGAACAGATCGAAAGCGCAGTGAGGTAGCCGTGGGCGGCCACGTAGTCCAGCGCCTCGTCATGCAGTTCGTCGGCGTCGAGGAAGACTTGCAAACGGGTTAGTTGCTCAGCGAAGGACATTAAAGGGCTACCTTGGGGAATTAACAGATGCGGGAATTCTAGGCCTTCTTGAGCGCTCAGGCCAGCCGCGCGGGATATTTGCACCCCGGAACACCACAATCGCTGTGGTAGCGGGCTTGCTCGCGAAGGCGTCGTGTCAGGCAGCATTAATGTCGACTGATACTCCGCCTTCGCGAGCAAGCCCGCTCCCACAGGTTGCGCGGTGTTTGTCCTTGCGTGTCTTCTCAGCGGCACCCTTTGCCGGGCAGGCGTCGGGTATACTCGCGCGTTTTGTGATGCCCTGCTGGCGTCGCGGCTGTGATGTGAAGCGTCATGCAATGCGTACTTACGATTTGTCAGTGCAGCCTGCGTGGTTCTGAACCAGCCTTGCAGGGATGTTTTTGTGATATTTGGAGTTTTTATGCTCGAACAGGCTCAACGCGTCCTCAAGGACATCTTCGGCTACGACAGTTTCCGTGGCCGCCAGGGTGCAATCATTGAGCGCGTGGCCAGTGGCGGCGACGCCCTGGTGCTGATGCCTACCGGTGGCGGCAAATCCCTCTGTTTCCAGGTGCCGGCGCTGCTGCGCGAAGGCCTGGCCGTGGTGGTGTCGCCGCTGATCGCACTGATGGACGATCAGGTCGCGACCCTCGAAGAGCTCGGCGTCGCTGCCGCCGCATTGAACTCCACGCTGAGCGCCGAACAGCAGCGTGATCTTGCTGCGCGAATCAAGCGCGGCGAAGTGAAGATGCTGTATCTGGCGCCCGAGCGTCTGGTCCAGCCCCGCATGTTGGCCTTCCTGCAAAGTCTTGAAATCGCCCTGTTCGCCATCGATGAAGCGCACTGCGTGTCCCAATGGGGCCATGACTTCCGTCGCGAATACCTGCAACTGGGCCAGTTGGCGGAACTGTTCCCCAACGTCCCGCGCATTGCCCTGACGGCCACGGCCGACAAGCGCACCCGCGAAGAAATCGTTGATCGTCTGCATTTACAGGATGCCGAGCGCTTCCTGTCGAGCTTCGACCGTCCGAACATTTTTTACCGCATCGTGCCCAAGGAACAGCCGCGCAAGCAGTTGCTGGCGTTCCTCGCCGAGCGCCGCAGTGATGCCGGCATCGTCTATTGCCTGTCGCGCAAGAAAGTCGACGAAGTCGCGGTATTCCTCAGCGAACAAGGCTTCCCGGCGCTGCCGTACCACGCCGGTCTGCCCAATGACACCCGGGCCCATCACCAGAAGCGCTTCCTCAACGAAGAAGGCCTGATCATGGTCGCCACCGTGGCGTTCGGCATGGGCATCGACAAGCCCAACGTGCGCTTTGTCGCTCACCTCGATTTGCCGAAATCCCTTGAGGCGTACTACCAGGAAACCGGTCGCGGCGGTCGTGATGGGCTGCCGGCGGATGCCTGGATGGCCTACGGCCTGCAAGACGTGGTGATGCTCAAGCAGATGCTGCAAAACTCCGAGGGTGATGAGCGCCACAAGCGTCTGGAGCAGCACAAGCTCGACGCCATGCTCTCGCTCTGCGAAGAAACCCGCTGCCGTCGGCAAACGTTGCTGGCCTACTTCGACGAAGACATGCCCGAGCCGTGCGGCCATTGCGACAACTGCGTCGATGGCGTGCAGACCTGGGACGCCACCGAGCCGGCCCGTCAGGCGCTCTCGGCGATTTACCGCACCGGTCAGCGATATGGTGTCGGGCATCTGGTGGACGTGCTGCTGGGCAAGGACAACGAAAAGGTCCGCAGCTTCGGCCATCAACACCTGTCGGTGTACGGCGTCGGCAAGGCCATGGGCGAGAGTGAATGGCGCTCGCTGTTCCGCCAGCTGGTGGCCCGTGGTCTGGCCGACATTGACCTCGAAGGCTACGGCGGCTTGCGCCTGAGCGACACCTGCCGGCCGCTGCTCAAGGGCGAAGTAACCCTGGAACTGCGCCGCGACCTCAAGCCGCAAACCACCGCCAAAAGCAGCAAGAGCCAGGCGAGCCAATTGGTTCGCGGCGAAGAACGCGAACAGTGGGAAGCCTTGCGCGCCTTGCGTCGCAAACTCGCCGAGGAACACGGCGTGCCGCCGTACGTCATCTTCCCCGACTCCACACTGCTGGAAATGCTCCGCAGCCAGCCGACCTCGCTGGCGGAAATGGCCACGGTCAGCGGTGTCGGCGCACGCAAGCTCGAACGCTACGGCGAGGCCTTCCTCGAAGTGCTGGGCGGTCAGGTCGAGGCGCCGAAAGTCGTCGCCGACGTGCGCCACGAGCTGATCACCCTCGCTCGCGCCGGCATGACGCCGTTGCAGATCGCCAGCCAGCTGCAATGCTCGGAAAAGAACGTCTACACCATGCTCGCCGAAGCGATCGGCAAGCAGCAGTTGTCGTTGGAGCAAGCGCTGGACCTGCCCGAGGAATTGATGGGCGAGGTTCAGGATGCGTTCCTCGATGGCGAGGGCGAACTGCCACCGGTGTCGGAGATTGCCGCGCTGTTCGCCGGTCGAGTGCCGGAAGGTGTCTTGTACTGCGTTCGGGCGGCACTGCAGTCCGAATTTGAGGTTTAAATGACCTGTTACAGTGATGTAACGATTCACTACAGACCAGACCTTGCCTCAAGCCAACGGTCATGCTTAGCTGACTAATAATTAGTTTTTCTCTATTTCAGTCTAATCATGAGTGTTTTATGCCGTTAACCGATCAACACCGCTTTGGCATGCAACTGGCCCAGATGTCTCGCGGCTGGCGTGCCGAACTGGATCGCCGCCTGGCGGGTCTGGGTCTGTCTCAGGCGCGCTGGCTGGTGCTGCTGCACTTGGCGCGCTTCGAAGAAGCACCGACCCAGCGTGAACTGGCGCAAAGCGTCGGCGTCGAAGGCCCGACCCTGGCGCGCTTGCTCGACAGCCTGGAAACCCAGGGCCTGGTCCAGCGTCAATCGGTACTGGAAGACCGCCGGGCGAAAAAAATCGTCCTCTGTGCCCCGGCCCGTCCTCTGATCGAACAAATTGAAACCATTGCCACGCAACTGCGCCGTGAACTGTTCGACGGCGTCGACGAGGCGGACTTGAAGGTGTGCATGCGGGTCCACGGGCACATTCTGGCCAACCTGGAAAAATCTTGAGGCATAACCGCGCGTCAGCTTTTTGAGATACCCCGTTGGGCAGACTATAAAGAACTACTAGGCAATATCGTGTTCGTACCGGATGTGCGAACGCGTACAGGTTGGTTCTGGTTATCTAAGGGATGCTCATGCTCGAGAGTTGGCACGTTGTTTTGCGGTGTTGCGCCAGGCTGCTTCTGGTCGGTGGTGCTGTCACTTACTCGGCATTGGCCCCTGCGCTGGGATTGGGCGACATCACTCTTCATTCCGCGTTGAATCAGCCGTTGCGTGCTGACATCGCACTGGTGGATGTGGGTGGGCTGGAGGAGGGCGAGCTCTCGGTCAGCCTGGCGACAGCAGAGGAATTCACTCGTGCCGGCGTCGATCGGGTGTTCTTCCTCAACGACCTGAAGTTCACGCCGATCCTGCGGGGCAACCGCAGCCTGATTCGGGTGACCTCTAACAAACCGGTCAATGAGCCTTTCCTGAATTTCATGGTGCAGCTCAATCAGCCCAACGGCCGTTTGCTGCGCGAGTACACGGTGCTGATCGATCCGCCGGGCTCTCCGGGGATCGTGCCGTCCGACGACGAACCCGCCGCCAGCCCGCAAAACTCTCCATTCCCGAGCGTCAAACCGGCCACTGCGGCGGCACCCGCGGCGAAGAAGTCGGCGCCAGCACCTGCCGCCGTTCAACCTGCCGCACCTGTGCCCGATCCGGTTGCCGAACAACTGGCCGCCAGCGTGCTGCAAAACCAGCAGCTGCAAAAAACCATCGATGAGCTCAATGCAAAGCTTCAGGCTCAGGACGAGCAGATTGCGGGCCAGAAAAAACAGGTAACCGAACTGCAAACCCAATTGGCAGAGGTCAACCAGACGCCGCCGGTGACGCCGGCAGCGGTGGCGTCTGCCCCCGTCGTCGTTGAAGAACCCGAGGCTAGCCACTGGCCGCTGATCATCGGCTTGCTGGCGCTGATTGCGTTGGTGTTGTTTGGGCTGTTTGTTCGACGTCGGCGCCAGCAGCTTCAGGCGTTGCCCGATTCATCGCCCGTTTCACCAGCGCCACATGAGCCGGTACTAGAACGTCCGGCGCAACCGTCGGTGCAACAGCCCATAATCAAACCCGCTCCCGACCATCGTGAAGAAACGTCACCCGGCGATGTGCTGGAAGGTGTCGGTATTTACCTGGCCTATGGCCGTTTTTCCGAAGCGGTCGGTTTGTTGCGAGAAGCATTGGTCAAGGAACCACAGCGCGAAGAGCTGGGCGTGCAACTGCTGGAAGTCCTCGGCAAACAAGGCGACGTACCGGCTTACGACGCACAGGAAAAAAACCTGCGTGACGGCGGGTTCGACGAAGACAAGCTTCAGGCCATCCGCGCCCGCTCCCCGAAGCTCGGCAATGCGCCACCGGTGGCCAGCGCGGCAGTCATCGCTGCCGTACCAGCCGCAGCTGCCGACGAGTTCCAGTTGAACCTGGATGACCTGTCCATGGATTCCAGCTGGGATCTGATCAGCCCTTTCGACAACGCATCCACCGCCAAACCTTCGAATGAACCGTTACCCGCAACAGAACCTGCATTCGCTTCGAACCTGCACGTGTTGCCCGATGTGTTCGAGATGCCTGAAGAGTCGACGCTGGATGAACCCGAGCTTGAGTGGGTCGCCGAACCGGACTCACAGGCGCTGGACGGCGACTTTCTCGACGAATTCAGCGATGCCGACCCGTCACTGGAACTTGAGCCGTTAAATCCGCAGCCAGCCGATCCGACCAGCGCCGACAAACTGGAACAAGCCCAGACCTGCATCGATGACGGGGATCTGGACAGCGCCATCGAACTGCTCAACGAGTTGCTCAAGGAAGGTGATGAGCCGCTCAAGCAGACCGCCCGGAGCCTGTTGGCCGGAATCCGCTGAGCCTCTACTATAGCGGCGCCCTCTGGCTCAGGAGTCTTGCCCATCATGACCACGCATAAACCGGAAATCACCATCACCTATTGCACGCAATGCCAATGGCTGTTGCGTGCGGCCTGGCTGGCTCAGGAACTGCTCAGCACCTTCGGCGACGACCTGGGCAAAGTGTCGCTGGTGCCCGGCACCGGTGGGGTGTTCCATATTTTCTGTGGCGATGTACAGATCTGGGAGCGCAAGGCCGACGGCGGATTCCCCGACGCCAAGGTACTCAAACAGCGGGTTCGCGATCAGATCGACCCTGACCGCGACCTCGGCCACAACGACCGCACTCAGTGAGATGCGGCCTCGGCGGCCACAGTCTTTTTGCTTGAACCGCCAGACAATCTGCTGGAGACGACTATCGCGACGATGATCAAGGCGCCGCCGATCAGCATGCGCAACGTCGGGTTTTCATCGAATAACAGCCAGGCCATGGTGATCCCGTAAACCGGCTCCAGGGCAAACACCACGGCGGCGGTGCGCGCCTTGATCACCGCCAGGCTGGCGACGAACAAGCTGTGAGCGACGCCGGTGCAGAACACTCCGAGCAAACCGATCCACAGCCAGTCGATGGCGCGGACTTCGCTCAACTGCGGCGCCGCCACCGGCAGCAGGCACAGCGCGACCACCACGTTCTGACACAGCGCCGCCTGCACCGGCGGGATTCTGCCGGAGCTGGCGCGGTTGGTCAGCGACAGCAGGGCGAACAGCAAGCCTGAACCGACCGCCCACAGAAGGCCCGTGGTGGCACCGCTCGCCAGATCGAAGTCAGGCGTGACCAGCACCAGACCAATGCTCACCAGCACCACCAACAGGATTTCATTGGCGCGGATCCGCTCCCGGAATATCAGCCCTTCGAGGATGACGGTAAACGCCGGGAAGCTGGCGAAACCCAGGGTCGCGATCGCCACGCCGGCGACTTTCACCGCAATGAAGAAACTCACCCAGTGCCCGGCCAGCAGCAAACCGCTGAGCAGCAGACGGCGCAAGTCCTGCGCCTCGAGTTTGTACCAGCGCGTGTTGCTGGCGAACCGCGCGAACACCGCCAGGGCGAGCACGGCAAATGCCGCCCGGCCAAACACGATGACGGCGGGGGAGGCGGCAGCGAGTTTGCCGAACACACCGGTCAGGCCGAACATCAGTGCGCCGATATGCAGGGCGCCAAGGGCGGTACGGGGAGTCATTGCGATCCTTAACAACAAGACAAACAGAGAGGAACATTGAACCGCGCCACACACGCTGTGTCTGTCGCCAGACTATCGTCCTTTGTCGCCAGCCTCGCGCCGCAATTCGCCCGGGGTCTGGCCAAACTCGCGCAACACCGCCGCCGCAAATGCACTTTGAGAACTGTAACCGACCCGACTGGCGATCTCACCGATGGGCAATGGTGAATCCCGCAGCAGTCCCACCGCAATATGCAGCCGCCGACTGCGGATGTAATCCATTGGCGTCTGCCCGCATTCAGCGACAAACCGCGCATGCAAGCGGGCGCTGGAGAGACCGGCGACGCGCGCCAGATCGGCGACTTGCAGCGGATACGCCGCGTACTGATCGATATGCGCATTCAACGCCGCATACGGCAGGCGCCGGCCGCCCACGACTTCAGGCTTGGCGTTATTGAGGCTGGCCAACAACAACACCGCGCCTTGCTGGGCAATCAGCGGGTCACTGACCTGGCTGCCCGCCAGCCAACTCACCAGTTGGCTTTGCCCTGCATCCAGCGGCAGCCGGCCAGCATTATCGAGCAAACGACGGCTGGCGTCGGCGTGATCGCCAAGGGACTGCGAAACCCATTGATCGCTCGGTATATCCAGCACCAGACAACGGCTGCCATTGCTGCTGCCGCAGGCATGATGGAAACCCGACGGCACCACCACGAAACTCTGCTGAACCACCTGGCTGCCATGCCCGTCGACCTCGAAGTCCAGCGCACCCGACAGCCCGAACACCAGTTGCGCGTGGTCGTGGCTGTGGACGATCAGGTCTTTGGTGTATTGGCGAAGCGTGAGGATCGGTCTCATCGCAGGTCTCCAGGTGAAGATGCGGCCAGTCTACACCGGCCGGGCGTTGTCACAGGATTGACTCGCGGTTGTCATGGGCAATTAACCGGACCGGCGCAAGCTTGCCAAAACTTGCCCAGAGTGTTGCCCATGACCAGCGCCGAGCTCGCCAAACCCAGCCGTAAGCAACGTGTGCGGACCTTGTGGATTTCCGATGTGCATCTGGGCACCCGGGACTGCCAGGCCGAACACCTGTCGCAGTTTCTCAAGGGCTACCACGCGGACAAGATCTACCTGGTCGGCGACATCATCGACGGCTGGAAACTGCGCGGCGGCATGTACTGGCCTCAAGCGCACACTAACGTGATCCGCCGCCTGCTGACCATGAGCAAACGCGGCACCGAGGTGATCTACGTCACCGGCAACCACGACGAATTCCTGCGCCGCTATTCGAAGCTGATCCTGGGCAACATCCACCTGGTGGACGAAGCGGTGCACGTGACCGCCGATGGTCGCCATCTGCTGGTGATTCATGGCGACCAATTCGATGTGATCACCCGGTATCACCGCTGGCTGGCCTTTCTCGGCGACTCGGCCTACGAGTTCACCCTGACCCTCAACCGCTGGCTGAATCACTGGCGCGCCCGTTATGGCTACGGCTACTGGTCGTTGTCGGCCTACCTCAAGCACAAGGTCAAAACCGCGGTCAGTTTCATCAGTGATTTCGAAGAAGCCATCGCCCACGAGTGCGTGAAACGCGAGTTGCATGGGGTGGTGTGCGGGCACATTCACCATGCCGAGATTCGCAAGGTCGGCGGGGTGGACTACCTCAATTGCGGGGATTGGGTCGAGTCGTGCACGGCGTTGATCGAGCATTGGGACGGGTCGATCGAGTTATACCGGTTGGCGGATGCGCAGGCGCGGGAGGCCGAATTGAAAGCCATTAAAATTGCCGAGCCCGCCTAAAAGTCAGTGTGCGAGGTCTGGCCCCATCGCGAGCAGGCTCGCTCCCACAGTTTTGATCGTATTTTCCTGAAAAAACTCGGTCACCTGTGGGAGCGAGCCTGCTCGCGATGGACTGCGCAGCGGTCCCGCGGGATCTATCAGGCTGGCGAATGTAATTCCATCGCCGCCTTGTAGATCGAGTGCTTCGGATGCGCAAACAAGCGCTCCATCATCGGCTCAAAGAAGCTTAGCGGTAACGTCTCGTACGCCGGATCAAATGCCGCCGCATCGTATTGGGCGCAGAACTCGATGGTCGCCTGATACTGCGGATGCCCGCTGAATTGCTCGCGCAAATGCCGATCCATCCCCAGGTGATGAAAGAAGTAATACCCCTGGAATATCCCGTGCTTCTCAACCATCCACAGATTCTCGGCGCTGACGAACGGCTTGAGGATCGCCGCAGCAATGTCCGGATGATTGTAGGAACCCAGTGTGTCGCCGATGTCGTGAAGCAGCGCGCAGACCACATATTCTTCATCTCGGCCATCGCGCCAGGCACGGCTGGCGGTCTGCAAGGAATGGGTCAGACGATCCACCGGGAAGCCGCCAAAATCACCCTCCAGTAATTTCAGGTGCGCCACAATTCGTGACGGCAACTGCTTGGCATAGGCACTGAAGTCGGCGGCGATGATCGCCCAGTCTTCCTGCGTGCCATCCTTCATGTGGGTGAATCGTGCATTGGCGTTCATCAGCTATCCTCTTGTTCTATCGAAAGGGATGTCTTGAGTGTAGGACTTGGATCCAATGCCGCACTGGCTACGCAGGACGCTTTGGTGGCCAATGGAGCCTAGAACGGCACGCGACCCAGAAGCATGTCGCGGTACATGACAAAGTCGCCGAGCAGGCTATAAAGAGGATGCTGGAACGTGGCGGGGCGGTTTTTCTCGAAGAAGAAATGCCCGATCCAGGCGAAGCTGTAACCCGCCAGCGGCAAGGCCAGCAGCATCAACCAGGCGCCTTTGCCGATGGTCAGTGCCAGGATGAGGATGACCAGGCTGGTACCGACAAAATGCAGGCGTCGACAGGTGCTGTTGCTGTGTTCGCTGAGGTAATACGGGTAGAACTCAGCGAAGCTGTTGAAACGTCTGATGTTTTCCACGACTGCGATCTCTGTGGTTGTTGTTCTGATTGCAAGTTGTTCTGCGGGTAGCTTATTTGAGTCTAGAGTGATCATTGGCATCAGCCAGTGACAATGGGCGCCACTTTAGTATCCTTCGAAAACTTGCCGCGGTAGACGGCTCACAAAACAGTAAGTAAACGCCATGAGCGAACGAACGACTTCTGCAAGCTGGGCGATGGGGATTGTCAAAGCACTGGAGATGGACGGCCTGGATTGCCGGGTTCTGTTCAAGCAGCTGGGGCTCGATTACGCCTCTCTGGATGATCCGGATGCGCGCTTTCCGCAAGATTCCATGACACGCCTGTGGCAGCGCGCGGTCGAGCTGTCCGGCAACCCGGCGATTGGCCTGAACATGGGCAAAGTGGTGCGACCGGCTTCCTTTCATGTGGCCGGCTACGCGCTGATGTCGAGCCAGACCCTGGCCGAAGGCTTTCAGCGGCTGGTGCGTTATCAGCGGATCATTGCCGAAAGTGCCGACCTTAGTTTCCGTCTGCTGGATGAAGGTTATGCGCTGATTCTGACGGTGCATGGCGATCACTTGCCGCCAACCCGGCAGAGTGCCGAAGCGTCACTGGCCTGTGCGCTGGCGCTGTGCGGCTGGTTGACCGGGCGCACTTTGCAACCGCGCAAGGTGCTGATCCAGGGCGATCAGCCTGTCGATCTCGAACCCTATAAACAAGCGTTTCATGCGCCAATGGTGTTCAACGCGCCTTATGACGCCTTGATCTTCGAGCGTGCCGACATGGAGGCGCCGCTGCCGACGGCCAACGAGGCGATGGCGCTGTTGCATGACCGGTTTGCCGGCGAATACCTGGCGCGGTTTTCCGAGAGTCGCGTGACCCACAAGGCGCGCCAGGTACTGTGCCGGTTGCTGCCACAGGGCGAACCCAAGCGCGATACGGTTGCGCAGACGCTGCACTTGTCGCAACGCACCTTGCAGCGCCGCTTGCAGGAAGAAGGCACGAGTTTTCAGACGTTGCTGGATGACACGCGCCGTGAACTGGCCGAGCAATACCTGGCGCAGCCCACAATGACTTTGCTGGAAATTGCCTACCTGCTGGGGTTCGCCGATCCGAGCAACTTCTTCCGTGCCTTCAGGCGCTGGTTCGACGCGACGCCCGGCGAGTACCGGGCGCGGCTGTCAGAGACGCCCGCGGTTGTCAGTGCCGCCAGAACGCAGGAATACACAGAACAAACACCGTAATGATCTCCAGTCGGCCCAGCAGCATGCCGAACGAGAGAATCCACTTGGCGGCGTCCGGCAGGGTGGCGAAGTTACCCGCCGGGCCGATGGTCTCGCCCAAGCCCGGGCCGACGCCGGACACGGTGCTGGCGGCGCCGGTCAGGGCGGTCATCCAGTCGACACCAAGCAGCGATAGCAGCAACGCAATCACGCAGATGGTGATGGCGAAGAAGAACGAAAAGGTCAGGATCGACCGCACGATCTCTTCGTCGAGACGGTGGCCGTTGTACTTCTGCTTGATCACCGCGCGCGGGTGAATCAATTGGTTAAGGTTGGCCTTGAGCAGGATATAGGCGACCTGGAAGCGGAAAATCTTGATCCCGCCAGCCGTCGAGCCCGAGCAACCGCCGACAAAACCCAGATAGAAGAACAGCATCAGCGAGAAGTTGCCCCACAGGCTGTAATCCCCCAGTGCAAATCCTGTCGTCGTGACGACCGAGGTCACGTTCAGCGCCACATGCCGCAACGCTTCGAGCCAATGCAGTTGGGTGGTCCACCAGTACCAGGTGCCCAGCACCAGCCAGGTCACCAGCAACATACCGAGCAAGCCTTGAACCTGCTGATCCTTGATCAGTGCCCGACGGTTGCCGCGCAAGGTCGCCACGTACAGGGTGAACGGCAGGCTGCCGAGAATCATGATGACAATCGCCACCCAGTGCACCGCCGGTTGCGTCCACTTCGCCAGGGATTGGTCCGAGGTGGAGAACCCGCCCGTGGAGATCGCCGACATCGCATGGTTGATCGCATCGAACGGGCTCATCCCGGCCCACCAGAACGCCAGGCTGCCGAGGATGGTGATGCCCACGTAAGCGGCAACGATCAAGCGCGCCACCATGTGCGAACGGGGCATGACCTTTTCGGAGCGGTCAGACGACTCAGTCTGAAACAGCCGCATGCCACCGATTCGCAGCAACGGCAGAATCGCTACCGCCATGCCGATAAAGCCGATGCCGCCGATCCAGTGCAGCAACGAGCGCCACATCAGGATGCCGGGGGACATGTCGTCGAGGTGGTTCAGCACGGTTGCCCCGGTTGCCGTGATGCCGGACATGCTTTCGAAGAACGAGTCGGTGTAGCTGATGTGTTGGGTCAGCAGAAACGGCAACGCGGCGAAAATGCACACGACCAGCCAACTGCTGACGGTCAGCAGGTACATGTCGCGCGGACGCAGATGCACGTGCTCCGGGCGACCGGGGATCACCAGTGCGAGGCCGGCGACAAAGGTGATCATGCTCGCCCAGAGGAACGACGGCAGATCGCCCGTGCGTTCGAAAATCACCAGCGTGGCCATGGGCACGACCATGGCGATGGCCAGCGTGATCAGGAAGATGCCGATGATGAAACCAATAGTCCGTAAGGTCGGCAACGCCATGAAGTCCGCTCGGGCTGAAGAAGGGAAGGCCGCCATTCTACCTGCGGGGCAGGGCATGTAAACCGGCACCTCCACTGCAGTTGAAGCTAGAATAGCCGCACATATTTTTCAGGAGGTGGCCGATGCAGGCTCTCGACGCTTTGCTCAACCGTGTTTCCGTTCCACGACTGCTCGAACCGGCCCCCACCGCAGAACAGCGCGAAGTGCTGTTTTCTGCCGCGATGCGTGCGCCGGACCACGGCCATTTGCAGCCTTGGCGCTTCCTGACAGTCGAAGGTGCGGCGCGCGAGCAAATGGGCGAGTTGCTGGCCGAAGCGGCGAAGCTGCAGGACAGCGAAGTGTCCGAGGCGGCGCTGGACAAGGCGCGTAACGGTCCATTGCGCGCGCCGCTGGTGGTTGTTGTGATTGCGCGGATACAGGAACACGTCAAATACCCGAAATCCGAGCAACTGCTGGCGGCGGGGTGTGCGGCTCATGGGATTCTGCTGGCCGCTTACGCGCAAGGCATTGGCGCGGTGTGGCGCACTGGGGATCTGGCCTATTCGGCGCATGTGGCCAAGGGGTTGGGGTTGGCAGAGGGGGAAGAGGTGATTGCGTTTCTTTACCTGGGCACGCCGCAGAAAGAACCGCGTGTGGCAGAGAAAGTCGACCTCGCCGAATTCGTCAGCGCCTGGCCCGGAAAAGCCTGATACCACCGATCAAATGTGGGAGCGGGCTTGCTCGCGAATGCGGTGTGTCAGTTAACACCTACTTTGCCTGACACACCGCCTTCGCGAGCAAGCCCGCTCCCACAGGGGTTCAGGGTTGGACAACAGCGCCCGGTACCAACGGTAATTCCAGGCTGGCGATGAACCCGCCTTGCGGATGATTGGCCAGCACCAGACTCCCGCCATGCCGCTCTGCCGCGCGTCGCGCAATGGCCAGTCCCAGGCCATGCCCGGCCGCCGTCTGCCCCGGCGCACGATAGAACGGTTCCCCCAACTGAGTCAGATGCTCGGCATCGACACCGGGGCCATGGTCCCTGACGCTGACTACAATCCGCTCACCCTGGCGCACCGCCTGCATTTCAATCGACTGCCCCACCGGATTGAAGCGCTGTGCGTTGCGCAGCAGGTTGTCGACGGCACGCTCGATCATCGTCGGCCAGCCTTTGAGGTTCAGCTGCGGTTCGGCGTCGAGGCGAACGGTCTGCTCCGGCGAGCCCAGTTGCGCATCTTTTTGCAGCGTGTTGAGCAGCGCATTCAGGTCCACATCTTCAGCGCTGGCGTTGTCAGCATCGACCCGCGCCAATACCAGGATTTCGCTGATCAGCGCTTCGAGTCGATCGCACTCACGGGTCAAGCGTGGCGCGAGTTTTTCCCGTTCTTCGGGAGTGGCCCGTTCGGCCAGCGCCAAGGCAATGCGCAGTCGCGCCAGCGGTGAACGCAGTTCATGGGACACATCACGCAGCAATTGCCGTTGGCTGCCGATCAGGCTTTGCAGGCGCGCGCCCATGCGGTTGAAGTCGTTGGCCAATACACCAAACTCATCGCGACGGTTGGCCAGTTTCACCAGGCTGTTCTGCTGATAGGTGGTTTGCCCAAGGTCATGCACCGCGCCGCGCAAGCGGTTGAGCGGGCGGGTGATGGACAAGGTCACGAAGAGGCTGAAGAGGGTCAGCACCACCAGCGCAATACCCAGCGCACTCAACGGCCAGAGCAGGCTTTCGCGGTGCCATGAGTCCAGTTCCGGGTGTGGAATGCGATAGATCAGCAGGTAGGTGTCGCCGGTTTTTTTGCTGGTGTACTCATCGGTCAGGCGTCGCCACGGCAGGCGGCGATCATCGTTGTTCTGCCGTGCTTCGAAGGCGGCCGCACGCCGGGGGAAGGTGCCGCGCACCACCGGGTCGCCGCTCTCGTTGAGCACCTGAACGTCGATGTGATACTGGCGTTTGCGCTGTTCCAGAATGTCCTGGGCCGCTTCCTCGCCCTGGGCTTCGTAGGTTTGCGTCCACTGTTCGGCGAGGGTGTTGAGGCCCGGGTGGCGGCTGAGAATCCACGCGTCCTGATTGAGCATGTGCCCCAGCAGAATGGACAACCCTGCAACCAGAGCGATGGCCAGCCAGAAGCTGGCCAGGATACGCCAGAACAATGAGCGCACAGAAAATCCTCGAACAATCACAAATCCCATGTGGGAGCGAGCTTGTGTGGCGAGGGGATTTATCCCCGTTCGGCTGCGAAGCAGTCGTCAAACCATTGCTTGCGGTGTATCTGAAACACCGCAATGTTCGATTCGGGGCTGCTTTGCAGCCCAACGGGGATAAATCCCCTCGCCACGCAGGCTCGTTCCCGTAATGATCTGAATGGCAAAAAACCCGACGGGGTAAGCCGTCGGGTCCGGGTTAACGCATTATTGCGCTTTTTGCGGTTGTTGCGCTTTCCACGCCTTGAACTCGGCCCATTCGGCGCGGCGCTCAGCCTTTTTCTTCTGGATCTCGTCGAATTTCTTCTGTTGATCCGGTTTCAGCAGGCCACGGACATCGGCTTCGGCTTTCTTGTGGTTGGCGGCCATTTCATCTTTCATGGCTTTCTGGTCGGCTGGGGAGAGTTTCTCCAGGTACTTCTCGACCACTTGCTTACGCTCGTGCATCTGCTCGCCCATGATTTTGCGGATCTGCTCGCGCTGTTCGCGGCTCAGGTCCAGCTGGCTGTACGGGCCTTTACCGTGCATGCCGTGCATCTGACCGCCGTGGCGCGGGCCGTCCATCGGGCCACCCATCGGACCGGCACCTTCAGGCATGGCCATGGCAACGGTCGGCAGGGCGGCAGCGAACATCAGAGCGATAAGAGTCTTGCGCATGGTGAATCTCCTGTCTCGTTCCCGGTACGTTCCGGATGAGTTCAGATTACGGAGATCAAGGTCAGCGGCGGTCAGCGGAGCGTAAAGCTTGGGTAAAGACGATTTCTTGCCGACCTGACAAATCCACATCCCAGACAAAACAAGACCGTCGTAGCAGCTGTCGAGCCCCGGCGAGGCTGCGTTCGGCGGCGAAGCCGTCGTGAAATCAGGCGATGCATTTGTTCAGGTAAACCGCGTTCTCAGGTTTTACGACGGCTTCGCCGCCGAACGCAGCCTCGCTGGGGCTCGACAGCTGCTACGACGGACCGTATTCAGGGTTAGAGGCTGTAGTAGTAACCGCGGCTACGCAGGGCAATGATGCGCGGGCGGCCGTCGGGGTGCGGGCCGATCTTTTTGCGCAGGTTGCTGACGTGCATGTCCAGGCTGCGGTCGTACAGGGTCAGCTTGCGGCCGAGGGCGATTTGCGCCAGTTCCTGTTTGTCCAGCGGCTCGCCGGGTTGCTTGAGCAGGGCTTCGAGCAGACGGCTTTCGGAGACGGTGAGGGTGAACTCCTGTTCATCGATGCTGACCACGCCGCGCACCGGGCTGAAACACAGGTCGCCCAATTCGAGTTGGCTGGACACCGCCGTCGGATGACTGCGGCGCAACACGGCGCGCAGACGGGCAGTCAGCTCCCGTGGGTCGCACGGCTTGGCCAGGTAATCGTCGGCGCCGAGCTCCAGGCCGAGGATTCGATCCAATGGCTCGCCACGCGCAGACAGCATCAGCACCGGCAGGTCCGGATGGTCGCTGCGCAATTGCTTGAGCAGTTCCAGGCCGCTGCCGTCTGGCAGCATCACGTCCAGCACCACGGCGGCGGGGGAGGTTTCGGCCAGCGCACGGCGGGCACTCTGGCCGTCGTGACAGGCACGGACCTGAAAGCCTTCCTGGCTCAGCCAACTGCTCAGGAGCTCGCACAGCTCCTGGTCATCATCAATTAATAACAGCTCGCTCATCACTCACTCAATTTAGCCATTGCCGACGTTTTCTGGTGGCACCGCTGGCGAAGATACCGCAGAGCAGGGCCAATAGCGCAACCCCACCACCGATTACGAACCATTGCTGCTGATCAGTCAGCAGCCGTGGCAGCGGGTTGCTGGCCTGGGCTTCCTTGAGTTGCAGCTTGAGGCGCTGGTTCTCTTGGCGCAAACGGCTCAACTGAGCGCTTTCGCGTTCGCTGTCGGTATTTTGCAGTTGTTTGCTCAGTTCTTCCCGTTGCTGCTCACTTACCTTCAAGCGCTGCTGCAACTCACTGATCTGGCTGCCGGCACTCAGCGACAGTGGCGTCGAACTGCCACCCTCTGCGCTTTCTTCACCGTGGGCAGGGGCCACCATCGACAACGTCACCAACATCAGACACAACGGACCTTTGCGCATCGCGACTCCTGATTCCAATACGAGTATTGGGCAGGTTGTCGGCCGCGGAACGAGAATAATGAGCGTTGAGAGCACGATGAACCGGCAAGGTTCATCGCGCGGGCGCAATTTACGGCAGGACTTGCTTGAACGGCTTGACCGAAACGTTGGCGTAGACGCCGGCGGCGATGTACGGATCGGCGTCGGCCCAGGCCTGGGCGGCGCTCAGGGAATCGAACTCGGCGACGATCAGGCTGCCGGTGAAACCCGCAGCGCCCGGATCATTGCTGTCGACCGCCGGGTGCGGGCCGGCCAATACGATACGACCTTCGCCCTTGAGCACTTGCAGGCGCTCGAGGTGGGCAGGCCGTGCGGCCAGGCGGGCTTCCAGGGAGTTGGCGACGTCTGTGGCAATGATTGCGTAAAGCATGTCAGTCCTCGGTTTTTGGCGTTGTGGTATCGGCGTCGTGCAGGTGGCGGGACAGGTAAATGCCCTGGGCGACCAGGAACAGCAACGTCATGCCCAGGCTGCCGAAGACTTTGAAGTCGACCCAGTAGGTCTGGAACGTGAACGCGACGAACAGGTTGGCGGCGCCGCAAAACAGGAAAAAGCCGATCCAGGCGATGTTCAGGCGCGTCCAGACCTGGTCCGGCAGGGTCAGTGCGTGGCCCATGATGCGTTTGATCAGCAATTGGTCGCCGATGAAGTGGCTGCCAATGAACGCGAGGGCGAACAGCCAGTTGACCACCGGCGCTTTCCACTTCAGGAAGGTCTCGCTGTGGAACGCCAGGGTCAGGCTGCCGAAGACCAGGCAGGCGATGAGGGTCAGCCACTGGCTCTTCTCCAGCTTGCGCTGCTTGATGAACAGCGCACCGTAAACCACCAGGGAGCTGATGATCAGCATCGCGGTGGCGCTGTAAATACCGCCTACAGTCAGTTGATGACCGCCGATGTCGACGACCCGTGGATCAATTTTGAAAACGATGAAAAACAGCAGGAGCGGGATGAAATCGATGAATTGTTTCACAGTGGCAGCCAGAAGCAGGATGTGGCGGCATAATAACAAACATATGGGCGCGCGATAGCGCCAGCTGATTTGAGGTAACACATCCCCGTGAATGTCGATTTGCACTGCCATAGCACCGCCTCCGATGGCGCTCTCGCACCTGCTGTCCTGGTGGCGCGTGCGTTCGAGAAAGGCGTGCGAGTGCTGGCCTTGACCGATCACGACACCCTCGAAGGCCTCGATGAGGCCCGCAGTACGGCCACGGCGCTGGGGATGCAACTGGTCAACGGCGTCGAATTGTCCTGCACCTGGGGTGGCGCGACCATTCATGTGCTCGGCTACGGATTTGATGTCAATGCCGTACCGTTGGTCGATGCCATCGCCAAATTGCACGATGGCCGCTGGCTGCGGTCCGAAGAAATAAGCCGCAAGCTGGCGTTGAAAGGCATGCCGGGCGCGCTGGAAGGTGCACGGGCCATCCAGCAGGAACTGGGTGATAGCGGCAATGCGCCGGCCCGTCCGCACTTCGCCGACTGGATGGTGCGTGAAGGTTTCGTCAAGGATCGCGCCGAAGCGTTCCGCAAATGGCTGGGCGCCGGCAAACTGGGCGACGTCAAGCAGCACTGGCCGACCCTGGAAGACACGGTCGAAACCCTTCGGGCCGCGAAAGCCTGGGTCAGCCTGGCGCATCCGTGGCACTACGATTTCACTCGCAGCAAGCGTCGCCGCCTGATTTCTGACTATATTCAAGCCGGGGGCCACGCAATTGAAGTGGTCAATGGCCATCAGCCCGCCGAACAAGTGGGCAGCCTGGCGATTCTAGCTCGTGAGTTCGGTCTGCTGGTCAGCGCCGGCAGTGATTTTCATGGCCCTGGAGGCTGGTCCGAGATCGGCGAATACCGTCCGCTCCCGGAGGATCTGCCACCACTGTGGTGTCGATTCAAACATGACCCAATTATTGCCGCCGTCTGAACAGGTAGAGAATGTGAGTCAATTTTTCCAGATTCATCCGGAAAACCCGCAAGCGCGCCTGATAAAACAGGCTGTCGAGATCATCCGCAGCGGCGGGGTGGTGATTTATCCCACAGACTCGTCCTACGCCATTGGTTGCCAGATCGGCGACAAGGTTGCCGTAGAGCGCGTACGCCGTTTACGCGGGCTGGATGACAAGCACAACTTCGCGCTGATTTGCAGCGACCTGTCGCAACTGGGGCTGTTCGCCAAGATCGACACTGGCACCTTCCGCCTGCTCAAAGCGCACCTGCCAGGGCCGTACACCTTCATTCTCAACGCCACCCGCGAAGTCCCGCGGCTGTTGTTGCACCCGAAAAAACGCACCATAGGCCTGCGGGTGCCGAGCCATCCGATTGCCCTGGCGCTGCTGGAAGAACTGGGCGAGCCGCTGATGAGCGTGACCCTGATCATGCCCGGCGACACCGACCCGATGAGCGATCCGTACGAAATGCGCCAGTTGCTTGAGCATCAGGTCGACCTGATCATCGATGGCGGTTTCGGCGGGATCAAGGCGTCCACCGTGATCAACCTCGCCGACGGCGAGCCGGAAGTGATCCGCGTTGGTTGCGGCGACCCGACGCCGTTCATGGCCGAGGCGTAGATGTCTGCAGTGGAACCTGTTGTCGACAGTCAGGCCGGCGCCCAGCAGGAGCTGCCCTTCGCCATGGTCTATGGCCAGGCGGTCCTGGAAATGCCGCTGGACCTGTACATCCCGCCGGATGCGCTCGAGGTGTTTCTCGAAGCTTTCGAAGGCCCGCTCGACCTGCTGCTGTACCTGATCCGCAAACAGAACATCAACATCCTCGACATCCCGGTGGCGGAAATCACTCGCCAGTACATGGGCTATGTCGAGTTGATGCAGTCGGTGCGCCTGGAGCTGGCCGCCGAGTACCTGGTGATGGCCGCGATGCTGGCCGAGATCAAGTCGCGGATGCTGCTGCCGCGTGCCGAAACCATCGAAGACGAAGAAGACGACCCGCGCGCCGAGCTGATCCGTCGCTTGCAGGAGTACGAACGCTTCAAGGCGGCGGCGGAAGGCATCGATGGCCTGAGCCGTGTCGGACGTGACGTAGTAGTGCCCAAGCTCGACGCCCCGGAAGCCCGGGCGCGCAAGCTGTTGCCGGATGTGCGTTTGTCAGAGCTGCTGCTGTCCATGGCCGAGGTCCTGCGCCGTGGCGACATGTTCGAAAGCCACCAGGTCAGCCGCGAGGCACTGTCCACCCGCGAACGCATGAGCGATGTGCTGGACCGGCTCAAGGGCGGCGGTTTCGTGCCCTTTGTCGAATTGTTCACCGCTGAAGAGGGACGCCTGGGGGTGGTGGTGACCTTTATGGCGATCCTCGAACTGGTCAAGGAATCTTTGGTCGAGCTGGTGCAGAATGAGCCGTTCGCGGCGATCCACGTGCGAGCCCGAGCCGAATAACGAGTTGAATCATGAACCTGACTGAACCCCGCGAGCTGGCGCCACTGCTTGAAGCCTTTCTGTTGGCCTCGGGAAAACCGCAATCGCTTGAACGCCTGTTCGAACTCTTCGAAGAAGGCGAGCGGCCGGAGCCGCCGGTCTTCAAGAAAGCCCTGACGCTTCTGGCCAAGTCCTGCGACGGCCGCGCCTTCGAGCTGAAGGAAGTGGCCTCCGGTTATCGCTTGCAGATCCGCGAAAAGTTCTCGCCGTGGGTAGGACGGTTGTGGGAAGAACGCCCGCAGCGATATTCGCGTGCCATGCTCGAAACCATTGCTCTGATTGCCTATCGCCAGCCGATCACCCGGGGCGAGATCGAAGACGTGCGGGGCGTGGCGGTCAACAGTCACATCATCAAGACCCTGCTGGAACGCGAGTGGATCCGCATCGTCGGCTACCGCGACGTGCCCGGCAAACCGGCGATGTTTGCCACCACCAAGGCGTTTCTCGATCACTTCAACCTGAAGAACCTTGACGACTTGCCGCCGCTGGCTGAGTTGCGAGAACTGGAGCCTGATCCGGTACTGGACTTCGACGACGCGCCAGTCCCGGCAAGTTTGCAGGAGCTGGCGGATGCCAGCGCCGAGCCGGAGGAGCCCAAGGAGGAGACCAGTTTCCATACGCTGTTGCTGGAACTGGACACCATGGAGGAGGGGCTCAAGACCGACTTTGATGACATCCTGCGCGATAGCGCGGTGACGGAATCCGAAGAGGTGCTGGAGCTACCTGAGCCCGAGATCGAAGTTGAACTTCAGGTCGAGCCAGAAGCCACAGTCGAAGAAGAGCCGGAAGAAGCGCTTGAGGATGACGTGCTCGGCGTCGCCGAAGCGCGCGAAAAACTCCTGGCCGCTGTCGCCGCTCTAGAACAGCCAAAACCCGAGCCCGAATTGAGCGACGAAGAAGCCGAGGCCCGGGCCCTGGCCGAAGCCATCGAAGCCGAACGCCGCGAATTCGACGACTGAACCCATCCCTGTGGACAATGAAGGCCCTCTGTGGGAGCTAGCCTGCTAGCGATGAGGGAGTGTCAGGCAACAATGATGTCGACTGACACTCCCTCATCGCTAGCAGGCTAGCTCCCACAGTGGATTGGTGTTGACTGGAGTATTTGATGAGTTCTACCAAAGACCCGTGTATCAGCGTCTGCAAATTCACCGACGACATCTGCCTCGGCTGCGGTCGCAGCAAGCGTGAGATCAAGGCCTGGAAGAAACTCGACAAGGCCGACAAGCGCACGGTACTCGCGGAGTCGGCGCTCAGGTTGATCAAACTCGGCGGCGCCGTTCGGCGCAAAAGCAAATAAGCAGGCCATCATCAGCTAGTCTCTGATGCGCAAACGCTTCCATGAGCGTATGATTCGCGACCCTTCGGCGATCGCTTCGCCCAAGCTCTTCAAAAAGTACCCAGATTTACATCGCTTCAGGACGCTCAATTCAGGGCCGCCTGAACAGACCACACCGGGAGGTGCCCAGATGAGTATCAACGACCAGAAAGACGACCAGGAAATCGGCCCAGCAGGCGAAAAACTGCAGAAAGTCCTCGCCCGTATCGGCGTCGGCTCGCGCCGTGACGTGGAAGCCTGGATCAGCCACGGCCGCATCAAGGTCAACGGCAAAGACGCCACCCTCGGGCAGCGCGTCGACATGCACGACGCCATCACCATTGATGGCAAGGTGATCAAGCGCGAAGAAGCTGCCGAGTCGGTACGCCGCGTGATCATGTACAACAAGCCCGACGGCGAAATCTGCACCCGCCTTGATCCGGAAGGCCGTCCGACCGTTTTCGACAAGATGCCGCGCCCGAAAGAAGGTCGCTGGATCAACATCGGTCGTCTGGACATCAACACCACTGGCCTGCTGATGTTCACCACCGACGGTGAGCTGGCCAACCGCCTGATGCACCCTTCCTACGAAATGGACCGTGAATACGCGGTACGTGTGCGTGGCGAAGTCGATGACGAGATGATCGAGCGTCTGAAAGCAGGCGTCGTCCTTGAAGACGGCCCGGCCAAGTTCACCGACATCAAGCAAGCACCGGGTGGCGAAGGTTTCAACCACTGGTACCACTGCGTGGTGATGGAAGGTCGCAACCGCGAAGTTCGTCGTCTGTGGGAGTCCCAGGGCCTGGTGGTCAGCCGTCTGAAGCGCGTGCGTTTCGGTCCGGTGTTCCTCAACTCCGACCTGCCGATGGGCCGCTGGCGCGAAATGAGCCAGTACGAAGTCGATATTCTCAGTGCTGAAGTTGGCCTGACGCCTGTGGCCATGCCGCAGATGAACGCCAAGAGCAAAGACAAACTTGACCGCATGCAGCGTAAATCGTCGCGTCCAATGGGCAAGACCGAGCGCGTGCGTTCGTTGCGTCCAGCCATCGGTAACCAGACCGCTGCTACGCCGCGTGACTCCCGTGAGCCGCAAATCGAAGGCGAGCGTCCAGCCCGCAAACCAGCAGCGCCACGCGCTGATGGCGAGCGCGGTCCACGCACGCCGCGTCCGGCCAACGGTCGCACCGAGCGTGGCGAAGGCCGCGGTGCGCCAAGCGGCGGTCGTAGCGATCGCGGTGCTCCAGCCGGTCGTGGCGAGTCTCGTGGTGAGTCGGGTCGCGGTACACCAGTGGCAGACCGTCCTTCCGACACCAAGCGCCCGGCCAAGGCACCGGCGAAGAAGCGTCCAGGCATCGTTCTGGTCGACAAGGATGCACCGTCGGGCAAACGCCGTGGTGCGCCAGCCGGTTCGGGCCAGCGTCCGGGCTTCGGTCGTCGCAAGCCTGAGTAATCGGTAAGCGCCGCATAAAAAACGCCAACCTTCGGGTTGGCGTTTTTTTTGCCTCGGCATTAGCTCTGTGGTGTTTGTGCGGTCCCCTTCGCGGGCAAGCCTCGCTCCTACAGGATCGGCGATGTCCTTGTAGGAGCGAGGCTTGCCCGCGAAAGCGTCGGCCGCTAAAACACAAACCGCCCATCAAACACCGGCTCATCATCCAGCGCCAACACCCCACTGGAGAAGATCAGGTCCAGATGATGGCTGCCCTTGGCCCCACCGCCCAACCCCAGATGCAACCCGCAATGGCGCTCTTCAAACCCGGCATTTCGGGCATACAGACTCTTCACGCCTTCATTGGTGCCAATCCCCAACTCCTCAATACGCCGGTTCGACGGATTGGCTTCCAGGTACTTGTTGAAGTCATGTTCCAGCCCCGGTACATCCGTGGCGATCTTGCGGATGGTCGAATTCTCGATCCACAACTCCAGCGGCGAATCCAGCACCCCATACTTGCGGGCAAACGGAATCGTACTGAGGAACGTCCCCATGAACTTCACCTGGCCGTTGATCGCTTCGCTGTGCGTCGCAATTTCACCGGGCGCCAAGTCAAAGTTGCCGACGCCGTTGATATCGGTCCACTTCTTGATGCTATGCATCGGGGTTTCGAACCACGAGCCGTGATCATCTTTGAAACTTAACGTTTTCGCGTGAGACATGCGCTGGATCAAATGGCTGTTGAGCCCTGCTATACGCTGCGGAGTGACACTGAAAGTGTCGTAGAAGTAATCGCCGTAATCCTTGAACAGCAGCGACTTCTTCCAGTTCTCGGCCATCACGCCCTGCAGCGCACGGACAAATTCCGGGCCGTCGGGGCGAGGGTTGGGCAGGGTGGAAGAGTCGTAGAAGAAAATGTACAGATCGCTGTCGGCAATCGCCTGGGCCAGCAGTTCCGTGGGTTCCAGATCCAGCCGCATCGCGCTGAAGCTGAACCGTGGGCTGTCATCGGCCTGTTCGGCGATGGCGCCGGTCAGTACCTCGTAATCAGCGGTGTGGCCGAGCAAGACCTTCGCCGGGTTGATGCCGGCAAGGGCAGGGTGGTGTTCGAGGTAGTAAAGGAAATGCGAAATGGCGCGTTGCTTATCCATGTAGTCCTCCCTGACAAACCGAAAAAAGTGGCAGGCACAACCGGCCGGATCGTGCCTGCCGAGGTGTCTTACAGCGGCCACATCGCCGTGCCGAACGGAACGACCGCATCGGCTTGCATCATTTCAACGGCGGCTTCATGGGTCGGTGCTTCAAACCAATCGTCCAGTTGCAGTTCAGTTTCCAAGTCTTTTTCAAGTGCTTGCATTGTGAATCTCCCAGATGACTTTTCGGTAAGTACAGCGGCGTGTTTTTCAGTCATTGATTAACCCGCCAACTTGCCGGTCGATGCGTCTCGGCAAGTCGCTGAAAACCTAGTTCAGAGGATTTTAAATTGCAAAAAAATAATCAAATTAGTTTTAATTGAACTTTTTATTCTGTTTTTTGGCGGGGCTTTTATCGATAAAAAACAAAAAACTAACTCGACCTTTTCGTTAGGAAGCTTCCTACCGTCAATTTGCAGTCGTCCTACGGATTGATCTGATTTGGAAAATATGCGTTACAGCTTGTAAAGAAAAGCTGACGGAATCGCGCCTCAAAGCCCTTGGATTGACGCATGCGGAAGGGGTGTAAGGAAAACCTTCCGTAAACCAATCGATCGCTGATCCTGCAAGGCTCTGGCCCGCTTGTTTCAGCGGCGCTGGAAGGGTGAGATGCGTCCCATGCCTGTCGTGCAGGTGCATAACAAGAAGGAGGCGCAATGTACGCCGTGACTCATTTCCACTTCTCCCCAAGGGGCGATTTTTCCGTCGCCCTTATCGAAGACCCGCAAAGGTCTGACCCTATTTTTGCAGCCGCCCGAGACCCTCGGGGCGGACACAGGCAATCCCGGCAAACGACGCGCTGATCCAGCGGTGTCTGGCAGCAGGGGGTTACAGGTGTACAATGCGCCGCGTTTTAACTGTGACCTCCTGCGCACCTGCGCAAACCTCAAGGCTATCCGCCTTGTTCACTCCGCCGCGCCACAAGCGTGTCGGGTTCGATTTCGTCACAGATAAAAACAAACAGGTGACGCATGACCGTTGTAAAAACGCTGAACTCCTTTTGCCTTCGCTGGGGTTTGATCGGCGCTGCTTGAAATCGCAACCGAGCAGCAACGTCTAACGAACATCATCAAACCTTGCGTGAGACCCTTTTCATGAGTGGACAAAACTCGCATTCAGGCGAGCTGAAACGCGGCCTGAAAAATCGCCATATTCAACTGATCGCCCTCGGTGGCGCGATTGGTACCGGGCTGTTCCTGGGCTCGGCCGGCGTCCTGAAATCCGCCGGCCCGTCGATGATCCTCGGCTACGCCATCTGCGGCTTCATTGCGTTCATGATCATGCGCCAGCTCGGCGAAATGATTGTCGAAGAGCCGGTGGCCGGTTCCTTCAGCCACTTCGCGCACAAATACTGGGGCGGTTTCGCCGGCTTCCTGTCGGGCTGGAACTGCTGGATCCTGTACATTCTGGTGGGCATGTCGGAGCTGACCGCGGTCGGCAAGTACATCCACTACTGGGCGCCGCACATCCCGACCTGGGTCTCGGCCGCCGGCTTCTTCGTGCTGATCAACCTGATCAACCTCGCCAACGTCAAAGTCTTTGGCGAGGCCGAATTCTGGTTTGCGATCATCAAGGTCGTGGCGATCGTCGGCATGATCGCGCTCGGCAGTTACCTGCTGGTCAGCGGCCATGGCGGCCCGCAAGCCTCGGTGACCAACCTGTGGGCCCACGGCGGCTTCTTCCCGAACGGCGTCAGCGGTCTGGTGATGGCCATGGCGATCATCATGTTCTCCTTCGGCGGCCTGGAAATGCTCGGTTTCACCGCAGCCGAAGCCGACAAGCCGAAAACCGTGATCCCCAAAGCCATCAACCAGGTGATCTACCGGATCCTGATTTTCTACATCGGTGCACTGGTCATCCTGCTGTCGCTGACGCCGTGGGACGCCCTGTTGGCGACCTTGAACGCGTCGGGTGATTCGTACAGCGGCAGCCCGTTCGTTCAAGTGTTCTCGATGCTTGGCAGCGACACCGCCGCGCACATCCTCAACTTCGTGGTCCTGACTGCGGCGCTGTCGGTGTACAACAGCGGCACCTACTGCAACAGCCGTATGCTGCTGGGCATGGCCGAGCAGGGCGATGCGCCGAAAGCCCTGGCGAAGATCGACAAGCGCGGCGTGCCGGTACGCTCGATTCTCGCTTCGGCGGCGGTGACGTTGATCGCGGTGTTGCTGAACTACCTGATCCCGCAAAACGCGCTGGAATTGTTGATGTCGCTGGTGGTTGCCACCCTCGTGATCAACTGGGCGATGATCAGCTTCTCGCACTTCAAGTTCCGCCAGCACATGGACAAGACCAAACAGACGCCATTGTTCAAGGCCCTGTGGTACCCGTATGGGAACTACGTCTGCCTGGCGTTCGTGGTGTTCATTCTCGGCGTGATGCTGTTGATCCCGGGCATCCAGATTTCGGTGTATGCGATTCCGGTGTGGGTTGCGTTCATGTGGGTGTGCTACGGCATCAAGAACAAGCGCAGCGCTCAGCATGCGTTGCAGGCGGCAAACGCGAAGTAAGTTCAGTTTGCAGAAGCAACAAACCCGGCCATGCGCCGGGTTTTTTGTGCGCGCCGCAGAACCCTGTGGGAGCGAGCCTGCTCGCGATGGCAATCTGTCAGCCAACATGGATGTTGAATGCAACGACGCCATCGCGAGCAGGCTCGCTCCCACAATGGTCCGCATTCCCCTACCGGCTATTCGGGTATCCTGATGAACCCCAAATGCGGACCCCTTTTCCATGCTGGTGATTTCCAACAATGTGCATCTGCCGGATGCCGAGATCGAGTTGACGGCCATTCGCGCGCAAGGCGCCGGTGGGCAGAACGTCAATAAGGTCTCCAGCGCCGTGCACCTGCGCTTCGACATTCCGGCCTCGTCCTTGCCTGAGTTCTACAAGGAGCGGCTGCTGGCGCTGCGTGACAGTCGCATCACCAGCGACGGGGTGTTGATCATCAAGGCCCAGCAATACCGCACGCAGGAGGCCAATCGTGCCGATGCGCTGGAGCGGCTGGTCGAGTTGATCCTCAGCGCCACCAAAGTCGAGAAGAAACGCCGCCCGACCAAGCCGACCCTCGGGTCGAAGAAGCGTCGACTGGAGTCCAAGACCAAGCGTGGCAGCATCAAGGCCGGACGCGGCAAGATCGATTTCTAGCGCGCATCTCTTTCTTCGCGATACTTTTCATTAAGGTGCTTGGGCGCCTGCCGGTACAGATAAACGCTAAGCGCCAAACCGCTCAACGCGGCGAGTGCGGCGAACAGGAAGATCGAGGCAAAGCCAAACCCGGCGGCAATCGCACCGGCCAGCGGCCCGGTAATCCCCAGCGACAAATCGATGAACAGCGAATAAGCCCCGACCGCCGCACCGCGACTGGAGGCCGGCACCAGGTTGACCGCTTCCACGCCCAGCGCCGGAAACACCAGCGAGAAACCGAAACCGCTCAGCGCCGCGCCGGCCAGTGCCCAGTGAGCATCTGGTGCCAGCCACAGCAGCAATAACCCCAGGGTTTCCACCGACAGGCAGGCAATCGCCACACGAAAGCCGCCGAGGCGGTTGATCAGGTTGCCGAACAACAGCCGCGCACCAATGAAACTGGCGCCGAACAGGCTCAGGCACAGCACCGCGTTGTCCCAGTGTTGCGTGGCGTAATACAGGGTGATGAAGGTGGCGATGGTGCCGAATCCGATCGAGCCCAGGGCCAGGCCGCAACCATGGGGCAGTACCCGTCCCAGCACATGCATGAACGGCAGCCGTTCACCGACCACAATCGGCGCGGCAGTTTTCGGCCAGGCCAACGCAAGGCCAAGGATGGCCAGCAGCACGATGCTCACGCCCATGCTCCACAAGCCCAATTGACTGACCAGCAACACGCCCAACGGCGCGCCGACCGCCAGTGCGCCGTAACTGGCGATGCCGTTCCAGGAGATGACTTTGGCGGTATTCGCCGCACCGACCCGGCCGATGCCCCAGCCAATCGAGCCCGAACCCACCAGACTTTCCGCGCTGCCAAGTACCAAGCGACCGATCAACAGACTGATCAGGCTCAGCATCGGCAAGCTCTGGGTCCAGGCCGAAATCAGCATGAACACGCCGCTCAAACCGCAGCCGGCTAGGCCGTAAATGACGGCGAGTTTGCTGCCCTTGTTGTCGATGATTTTCCCGGCGTACGGCCGGCTGAGCAGGGTGGCCAGGTATTGCACGCTGATCACCAGTCCGGCGATCACGGCGCCGAAGCCGAGGTCGCTGTGGACATAGCCGGGCAATACGGCGAGGGGAATGCCGATGTTCAGGTAGCCGATGAAGGTAAAGAGAACGATGGAAACGACTTGCAGCGTGACCGCCAGGGGGCGCTGGTTTTCAGACATGGGTAAAGGTCCACGGGAAAGCGGGATAGATAGGCTGCTTATGATAGCGGCGCGAACGGCCGAGGGTCGTGGAAAAAGTAAAACTATTTGCCGGGCGGGGGTTATTCAGGTTTTTGCGGGGCAACCAGTTGCGTCGTGACCAGGGCAGCCAGGGCGTTTTCTTCGGTGCCGAAACGGGCGAGCAACGCGGCTTGTTTCTCGGGAGAGAGACGATTCCAGATCTCGATCATCTTCTCGGCGGTGCCGATCAGAACGCTGGCCTGGGTTTCAGAGAAGTCATCAGTCATTGTGTGGAACTCGGGGTTCAGGCGGTGTGGAAAGCGCATGTTAGCGCTTTCCACACGGTCTGGCATTGCAGGTGTTTCAGTCTTCGCTGTCGGCCTGGCGGCGTTCAGAGGCTTCTTTCGGCTCGGGCTGTTGGGCACCGGCTTGTTGCGTGGTTGTCTGCTCAGTTTCGTGCAGGCTTGGGAAGGGGAGATTAGGGATCTCGTGCATGTTTCGCGCTCCTCGCAAAGTCTGTTGATAGATCTGGTAGATCCGCGCTTTTAAAAAGCTTGGGCAGGATACAGCAGGAGAAATGACAAATAGACTTTTATATCCATTTGTTTCGACGGATGGAGTTGTCTAGACAGGTCGGTGCGAGCGATGCAAAACAATGTGGGAGCGAGCTTGCTCGCGATTGCAGGCTGTCAGTCAACATTGATGTCGACTGTCAGGCCCTCATCGCGAGCAAGCTCGCTCCCACAGGGATGGCGCAGGTACTTGAGGTTATTTGCAGGCTGCGGCGATGGCCTCGGCCAGCAGATCAAGGCGTGTCGCGTCGATACCAGCGACGTTCGCCCGGCCGGTGCCGACCATATAAACGCTGTGATGATCGCGCAGCTGTTTAACCTGCTCCGGCGACAAACCGGTGTAGGAAAACATACCGCGTTGCACACCGATGTGCGCAAAACGCTCACGCAAACCGTGGGGTTCAAGCGCTTCCACAAGACCGCTGCGCAATTGGGCGATGCGCAAGCGCATGGCTTCCACCTCGTCGGTCCACAGGCTTTTCAGCTCCGGATCGCCAAGGATCGTCGCCACCACGGCAGCGCCGTGATCCGGCGGTGTCGACCACAGGTTGCGGGCGATGTTGGCCAGTTGGCTGCGGATATCCACCAGCTTCTCAGCGGTTTTCGCGCAAACAATCAGCGCACCGATGCGATCGCGATACAGCCCGAAATTCTTCGAGCAGGAACTGGTGATCAGCACTTCCGGCAACTCGGCAGCGAACAGCCGCGTCGACCATGCGTCCTGTTCCAGTCCATCGCCGAAGCCTTGGTAAGCGAAGTCAATCAGCGGCACCAGATCGCGACTGCGCACCACGTCCAGCACTCGGCGCCAATCGTCATGGGACAGATCGAACCCGGTTGGGTTGTGGCAGCAGGCGTGCAGCAACACCACATCGCCCTTCGGCGCATCCTTGAGGACGGCGAGCATGGCTTCGACGTCGAGGCGGTTGTCGCTGCCGACGTACGGGTAATGACTGACCTTGACCCCGGCTGCCGCGAAGATGGTTTCGTGGATCGGCCAGGTCGGGTTGCTCAGCCATACGCCACGGCCCGGCAGGCACTGGGCGATGAAATCTGCGCTCAAGCGCAACGCGCCGGTGCCGCCCGGTGTCTGGGTAGCGCCGGCCCGTTGTTCGGCGATCAGCGGGGAATCGGCGCCGAGCACCAGCTCATTGATCGCCTTGCCGAACGCCGGTTCGCCGTGACCACCGATGTAGGTCTTGGTGGTCTGGCGATCCACCAGGCGCTGCTCGGCGAGCTTCACGGACTGGGGAATCGAGGTCAGGCCCTGGGCATCTTTATAGACGCCCACGCCAAGGTCGAATTTGCGCGGGTTGGGGTCCTGCGCATAGGCCTCCATCAGGCCGAGAATCGGGTCGCCGGGCACTCGACCTATGGCGTCGAAATGCATTATTTGCGGCCCTCGGCGTCCTTGGCCACTTCGTCAGTGCGGGCGGCCATGATGAAATCGTTGCGGTGCAGACCCTTGATGGAGTGGCTCCACCAGGTCACGGTAACTTTGCCCCACTCGGTCAGCAGGCCAGGGTGGTGACCTTCGGCCTCGGAGATTTCACCGACCGCGTTGGTGAATGCCAGCGCGTGCTTGAAATTCTTGAACAGGAAAACTTTTTCCAGCTGCATGACGCTGTCGCGGACTTCGATGTTCCAGTCCGGGATCTGCTTGATCAGGACCGGCAGTTCTTCGTCGCTGACCTGAGGGGCATCGGCGCGGCAGGCTTCGCAATGGGCTTGGTTCAATGTGGACATGATGGGTTCCTGAAATCGAATTATTGGAAATCGGCCGTCAGTTTCACCACGCTAAACCAAAGCGTCGTGTCCTGACAGGCTCACTTGATTCTAAAAGCTGCGGATCACGCAGCTTTCGGCGGAAATTTCGGGGTGTGCAAGCCTAGCTGCATGCCTTGCTTGACCATGCTCATGATGTCTTCATGAGCCACATCAAACAGGCGCTTGAGGTTCGGCAGGACAAAGTACAGCGGTTGCAGGATGTCGATGCGATACGGCGTACGCATGCATTCCAGCGGATCGAAGGCCTGATGCTCAGGTTCGTCCGACAGGCAGTAAACGGTTTCTTTTGGCGAGGAGAGAATACCGCCGCCGTAGATACGCAGGCCTTCTGGCGTATCGACCAGGCCGAACTCGATGGTCATCCAGTACAGACGCGCCAGGTACACGCGTTCTTCCTTGGTGGCCTGTAGGCCGAGTTTGCCGTAGGTGTGGGTAAATTCCGCGAACCAGGGGTTGGTCAGCAGCGGACAGTGGCCAAAGATCTCGTGGAAAATGTCCGGCTCTTGCAGGTAATCCAGCTCTTCGCGGGTACGAATAAAGGTCGCGACCGGAAACTGCTTGTTGGCCAGCAATTCGAAAAAGGTCTGGAAGGGGATCAGCGCCGGGACGCGGGCGACTTGCCAGCCGGTGGTTTCACCGAGGACTTTATTGATCTCGCCGAGTTGCGGAATGCGGTCGTGGGGCAGACCGAGTTTTTCGATACCGTCCAGGTATTCCTGGCACGCACGCCCCTCGATCACTTTCAGTTGACGAGTAATCAGCGTGTTCCACACCGCGTGTTCTTCAGCGGGGTAGTCGATAAAACCTTGCGCATCGGGCTCGCGAGCCACGTATTGCGTCTGCTTCATGCTGCTCTCCTGCTAGGGGATTTCGTTCTTGTTATGTGCTGCTATGGACTTAGAAATACCCCAAGGCGTGCGGTGTTGCAGCAGGTGAGCGCTGGCGTGCGTAGGAAAAATCGTCGTTTTTCGTAAAGTATTCGTTACGGTTTGGCGCCTATGGCGCAGCTATTGAGATTTGCGGGTTTGAAACGGCGCACAGGTGTCACATAATCTTGACGACTATCTGAGTGCCCCATCAGAAAAATCGGGCGCTAACCCTGTGGGAGCCAGCCTGCTGGCGATAGCGGTGTGTCATTCGACATCAACATCGCCTGATGCGACGCCATCGCCAGCAGGCTGGCTCCCACAGGTCAATCATCGTTTATCAGGCCTTTTATATGCGTATCAAAGTCCACTGCCAGAACCGCATCGGCATCCTGCGCGACATTCTCAACTTGCTGGTCGAGTACGGGATCAACGTCGCTCGCGGCGAGGTCGGCGGAGAGCATGGCAACGCGATCTACCTGCATTGCCCGAACCTGATCAACATTCAGTTCCAGGCATTGCGTCCGAAATTCGAGTCGATTGCCGGGGTGTTTGGTGTCAAGCGTGTAGGGCTGATGCCCAGCGAGCGTCGGCACATGGAGCTCAATGCCTTACTCGGTGCGTTGGAGTTTCCGGTGTTGTCGATCGACATGGGCGGCTCCATCGTCGCGGCCAACCGTGCGGCGGCGCAGTTGCTGGGTGTGCGGGTCGATGAGGTGCCGGGCATTCCGCTGTCCCGATATGCCGAGGATTTCGACTTGCCGGAACTGGTGCGCGCCAACAAGTCGCGGATCAACGGGCTACGGGTCAAGGTCAAGGGCGACGTGTTTCTCGCCGACATCGCGCCGCTGCAATCGGAGCATGACGACAGCGAAGCCATGGCCGGGGCGGTGCTGACGCTGCACCGGGCTGATCGGGTCGGTGAGCGCATCTATAACGTGCGCAAACAGGAACTGCGTGGGTTCGACAGCATCTTCCAGAGCTCCAAAGTCATGGCCGCCGTGGTGCGCGAGGCTCGACGCATGGCGCCGCTGGATGCGCCGCTGTTGATAGAAGGCGAAACCGGCACCGGTAAAGAGTTGTTGGCGCGTGCCTGTCACCTGGCGAGCCCTCGCGGTCAATCACCCTTGATGGCACTCAACTGCGCCGGTCTGCCGGAATCGATGGCCGAGACCGAGCTGTTCGGTTACGGCCCCGGCGCTTTCGAAGGGGCGCGAGCCGAAGGCAAGCTTGGGCTGCTGGAGCTGACGGCGGGCGGTACGCTGTTTCTCGATGGCGTCGGGGAAATGAGCCCGCGCTTGCAGGTGAAATTGCTGCGTTTCCTGCAGGACGGATGCTTCCGTCGTGTGGGCAGTGATGAAGAGGTTTACCTGGATGTGCGGGTGATCTGCGCGACGCAGGTGGACTTGTCCGAGTTGTGCGCGCGGGGTGAGTTTCGCCAGGACCTGTATCACCGCTTGAACGTGTTGTCGCTGCATATCCCGCCGCTGCGTGAATGCCTCGACGGTTTGACGCCGCTGGTGGAGCACTTCCTCGACCAGGCCAGCCGGCAGATCGGCTGCCCGTTGCCGAAACTGGCGCCGGCGGCAATGGAGCGGCTGAGTCATTACCACTGGCCGGGCAATGTCCGGCAGTTGGAGAACGTGTTGTTCCAGGCGGTTTCCCTGTGCGAGGGCGGGACCGTGAAAGCCGAGCACATTCGCTTGCCGGATTACGGCGTGCGTCAGCCGCTTGGCGATTTCTCCCTCGAGGGCGGGCTGGATGCGATTGTCGGGCGCTTTGAGAAAGCGGTGCTGGAACGGCTGTATTCCGAGCATCCGAGCAGTCGGCAACTGGGCAAGCGCTTGGGGGTTTCCCATACGACCATTGCCAACAAGTTGCGTGAGTATGAAGTCGGAAAAGAACCCGGCAACACCTAGGTCCCTGTAGCAGCTGTCGAGCACCGCGAGGCAGCGTTCGGCTGCGCAGCAGTCGTGAAGCCAGACACCGCGGTGTGTCAGGAAAACCTTGCATGCCGGATTTGCGACGGCTTCGTCGCCGAACGCTGCCTCGCGGTGCTCGACAGCTGCTACAAGGGTTCGGTTGAGCCCGTGGAGTCGACACTTGCCACCAAACGGCATAACACCGCCGGTTTTTCGTCTCCGATACATTTCCCCAATCCCCGCAAAACCCCTCAAGTCCTTTGTTTGCCGGGCCTCGCGCCGTCAGAAAAAAGTTGGTCTGTAAATTGCTTATCGCTCAGCAGTACAGCGGTGGACGGCAAACGTCCGGCATGCAGAGGAAAGAGCGTGGATAAGTACCTTTATGTGGCAATGACCGGCGCCAGCCAGAATGCACTGGCGCAGAAGGCTCATGCCAACAACCTGGCAAACATCTCCACCAACGGTTTTCAGAAGGACCTGGAACAGGCCCGTTCGATGCCGGTGTTTGGTGACAGCTTTCCGGCGCGTGCGTTTGCCATGACCGAGCGTCCGGCCACCGACTTCTCTCCAGGTTCGCTGGTTCAAACCGGTCGTGACCTCGACGTCGCGGTGCAAGGCAATGGCTGGATCGCCGTGCAGACCCCCGATGGCGCAGAAAGCTACGTGCGCACCGGCAGCCTGAACGTGGACGCCCTGGGCGTGCTGCGGGCCGGCAACGGTATGCCGGTGATGGGCAATGGCGGACCGATCGCCGTGCCGCCCGAGCAGCAGATCGAAGTCGGCGAAGACGGCACCATCAGCATCCGCGCCATGGGTGAAGGCCCGCGTGTGATGGCTGAAGTCGACCGCATCAAACTGGTCAACCCTGACCTGAAGAACATGACCAAAGGCCTGGACGGTTCGATCCACACCAAAGACGGCAAGCCGGCGCAAGCCGATGCGGGCGTCAAGCTGGTGTCCGGGTTCCTTGAGTCGAGCAACGTCAATGCCGTGGAAGAAATGACCTCGGTGCTGGCGCTGGCCAAGCAGTTCGAGCTGCACATCAAGATGATGAACACCGCCAAAGACGATGACCAGGCCATGGCTCGGGTCTTGCAGATCAGCTAATTATCAGAACGTCGCGCCGTAAAACAGGCGCACGAGGAGAATCGAATGCTTCCGGCTCTATGGGTTGCCAAAACAGGTCTGTCCGCCCAGGACACCAACCTGACGACCATTTCCAACAACCTGGCGAACGTGTCGACCACGGGTTTCAAACGTGACCGCGCCGAGTTCCAGGACTTGCTCTATCAGATCAAACGCCAGCCAGGCGCCCAGTCGACCCAGGACAGCGAACTGCCGTCCGGTCTGCAAGTGGGTACCGGTGTGCGCATCGTCGGCACCCAGAAAAACTTCACCGCCGGCAGCCTGCAAACCACCGAGCAGCCGTTGGACCTGGCGGTCGACGGTCGCGGTTTCTTCCAGATCCTGCAGCCGGACGGCACCACGTCCTACACCCGTGACGGTACGTTCCACCTCGACTCCAACGGTCAGATCGTCAACGCCAGCGGCTTCGCCCTGGAACCGGCCATCGTCATTCCGAACGACGCGCAGACCTTCACGGTCGGTCGCGACGGCACCGTGTCCATCACCGTTCCGGGTAACCCGGCCAACCAGGTGATCGGCAACCTGCAAACCGCCGACTTCATCAACCCGGCCGGCCTGCAAGCCGTGGGGAACAACCTGTTCCTGGAAACCGCTGCCAGCGGCGCGCCGCAAATCGGTACGCCGGGCCTGAACGGTTTCGGTACCACGCTGCAGAACACCCTGGAAACGTCCAACGTCAGCACCGTTGAAGAGATGGTCAACATGATCACCACTCAGCGCGCCTACGAGATGAACTCCAAGGTGATCTCCACCGCCGACCAGATGCTCTCGTTCGTAACGCAGAATCTGTAATCAGTCTATGAGGCGACCATGAGGTCGCCTGCAACACCGTGAGGTAGGGTCATGAATCGCTTTGTATCTGTTCTGGCACTGAGTGGGGTCGTCGTGCTCGCGGGCTGCGTCGCTCCGCCGCCCAAGCCCAATGACCCTTACTACGCCCCGGTGTTGCCGCGCACGCCGCTGCCGGCTGCCGCCAATAACGGCTCGATCTACCAGGCCGGTTTCGAACAGAACCTGTACAGCGACCGCAAGGCGTTCCGGGTCGGTGACATCATCACCATCACGCTGAATGAGCGGACTCAGGCCAGCAAGAATGCCAACTCGCAAATCGGCAAGAACAGCAAGACCGACATCGGTCTGAGCTCGTTTTTCGGCGGTGGCCTGAGCACCAGCGATCCAGTGGGCAGCGGTAGTCTGAGCCTGGACGTCGGCTACGAAGGCGACCGCGCAACCAAGGGCGACAGTAAATCCGGGCAGAGCAACAGCCTGACCGGCTCGATCACCGTGACCGTCGCTGACGTGCTGCCCAACGGCATCATCGCCGTGCGCGGCGAGAAGTGGCTGACGCTCAACACCGGCGATGAGCTGGTGCGGATTGCTGGCATGGTGCGCTCCGATGACATCGCCACTGACAACACCGTGTCGTCGACCCGTGTCGCCGATGCGCGCATCACCTACTCGGGCACCGGTGCGTTCGCCGATGCGAGTCAGCCAGGCTGGTTCGACCGTTTCTTCCTCAGCCCGCTGTTCCCTTTCTAGGTGGCTACGTTGAATCTTAAACACCTGATGGTGGCCGCCCTGATGCTCTCGGCTGCGTTCAACGCGCAAGCCGAGCGGCTGAAGGATATCGCTAGTATTTCCGGCGTGCGTTCCAACCAATTGATCGGCTACGGCCTGGTGGTCGGGCTTAACGGCACCGGCGACCAGACGACGCAAACCCCATTCACCCTGCAGACCTTCAACAACATGCTCTCGCAGTTCGGCATCAAGGTGCCGCCGGGTTCGGGCAACGTGCAGCTGAAGAACGTCGCCGCCGTGTCGATCAGTGCTGATCTGCCGGCGTTTGCCAAGCCGGGTCAGCAGGTCGACATCACCGTTGCATCGATCGGTAACTCCAAGAGCCTGCGCGGCGGCACCTTGCTGCTGACGCCGCTTAAAGGTATCGACGGCAACGTCTACGCGATCGCCCAGGGCAACCTGGTGGTCGGCGGTTTTGATGCCGAAGGTCGCGACGGTTCGAAGATTACCGTCAACGTTCCGTCGGCCGGTCGTATTCCGGGCGGTGCCTCGGTGGAACGTTCGGTACCGAGCGGTTTCAACCAGGGCAACAGCCTGACCCTGAACCTCAATCGTTCGGACTTCACCACGGCCAAGCGCATCGTCGACAAGATCAACGACATGCTCGGCCCTGGCGTGGCCCAAGCCATCGACGGCGGTTCGATCCGTGTCAGCGCGCCACTCGATCCAAGTCAGCGCGTCGACTATCTGTCGATCCTCGAGAACCTTGAAGTCGACCCGGGTCAGGCGGTGGCGAAAGTCATCATCAACTCGCGCACCGGCACCATCGTGATCGGCCAGAACGTCAAGGTCTCGCCGGCCGCCGTGACTCATGGCAGCCTGACAGTGACCATCACCGAAGACCCGATCGTCAGCCAGCCCGGCCCTCTGTCCAATGGCCAGACCGCCGTCGTGCCGCGCTCGCGGGTCAACGCCCAGCAAGAAGCCAAGCCGATGTTCAAGTTCGGCCCGGGCACCACCCTCGACGAGATCGTGCGGGCGGTGAACCAGGTCGGCGCGGCGCCGGGTGACTTGATGGCGATCCTCGAAGCACTGAAGCAGGCCGGCGCGTTGCAAGCCGACCTGATCGTGATCTGAGGACAGCGACCATGGATATGCGCAAGGGCGGTCTTGGTGTGAGCAGCAACGATTCGGGGTCCTATTCGGACTTGAATCGTTTGAACCAGCTCAAGGTCGGCGACAAGGACAGTGACGCGAACATGCGCAAAGTGGCGCAGGAATTCGAGTCGCTGTTCCTCGGTGAAATGCTCAAGTCCATGCGCTCGGCCACCGATGCGCTGGGCAAGGACAATCCGCTCAACACGCCGGCGGCCAAGCAATACCAGGAAATGTACGACCAGCAGTTGGCCGTTTCCATGTCCCGCGAGGGCGGCGGTATTGGTCTGGCAGACGTGCTGATGCGGCAGATGTCGAAGAACAAACCGCTGGCGCCGGGCGAGGCTGCGGCCTTGTCCGCCGCCAAGCAGGAAGCGGCGAAAGCCGCGGTGCCAACGCCGATTGCCGCAGGCACCGTCGCCACCGACGGTCCGCTGTCGCGGCTCAATGGTCAGCGTCCGTTGTGGGCCTCGCGTTCGGTGAAAGCGCCGACAGGCGAGGGCACCCATCACAATGACATGGAGCTGATCAATCAGCGCCGTCTGGCCTTGCCGCCGAAACTGGCCGATCGCTTGCTCGCCGGTCTGGTGCCTTCGGCAACGACGACCGCCGCGACAACTCCGAACAAAACCTTGCTGCCTGAACGCGCCGCGACGCCGGTAGTGACCGGTGCCGGGCCACTGTTCAATGGTGACTGGCTGCCTTCGCCAGCCGATAACAAATCGAGCGGACGCTTGCAGGTTTACGGTCGTGCGATGGCGCAGATTCCACTGGCGCCTCCGAAGAAAGCCTTCAGCTCCGCCGACGAATTCGTCAACACCATGCTGCCGATGGCCAAGGAAGCCGCCGACCGTATCGGCGTCGATCCGCGTTACCTGGTGGCCCAGGCGGCCCTGGAAACCGGTTGGGGCAAATCGGTCATGCGCGCCCAGGATGGCAGCAGCAGCCACAACCTGTTCGGCATCAAGGCCAGCAGCAGTTGGAAGGGTGAGTCGGCACGCGCAATCACCAGCGAATTCAGGAATGGCGAGATGGTCAAGGAGACGGCCGAGTTCCGTTCCTACGACTCGTATAAAGACAGCTTCCATGACCTGGTGACTTTGCTGCAAACCAATAATCGCTATCAAGATGTTCTGAAGTCTGCCGATAACCCAGAACAGTTTGTACGCGAGCTGCAGAAAGCCGGTTATGCAACCGACCCGGCCTACGCAAGCAAGATTTCGCAGATAGCCAAGCAGATGACGAGTTACCAAAACTACGCTGCGGCGGGCGCTTCCACTACGCCTCTATAGGCACAAGGCATAAGGTCTGAACCATGAGTTTGCTCAATATCGGGATGTCGGGTCTGGCCGCTGGCCAATCCTCGTTGATGACTACCGGCAATAACATTGCCAACGCCGACACCGCCGGTTACTCACGCCAGCAAACCGTGCAGGGCACCAAAGCCTCGAATCAGTTCGGCAATGTCTACATCGGCACCGGTACGACCCTGGCCGATGTGCGCCGCGTCTATAACAGCTACCTCGATGCGCAACTGCAGACCACCACCTCGCTCAACAGCGATGCGGCCGCGTACGCCGGGCAGATCAGCCCGCTCGACGCCTTGCTCTCGGACAGCGGCACCGGCCTCAATGGCGCCCTGACCAAGTTCTTCGCCTCGGTGCAGAACGTCAACGCCAAGCCGGGTGATGACGCGTCGCGTCAATTGCTGCTTAGCGATGCCCAGGCGTTGAGCAATCGTTTCAACTCAGTGTCCAGCCAGTTGACCCAGCAGAACGCGAGCGTCAACGGCAACCTGACGAACATGGCCGACCAGGTCAACAAACTCGCCGCCACCGTGGCGCAGTTGAACCAGAAGATTTCCGAGATTTCCAAGGCCGGCGGCATGCCGAACGAGCTGCTCGATGCGCGTAACGAAACCGTGCGTCAGCTCTCCACCTTCACCGGTGCGCAGGTCATCGAGCGCGAGGGTAACCTCGACGTTTACCTGGGCAGCGGCCAGCCGCTGGTCATGGGCGGCACCGCCAGCACCCTGTCCGTGGCACCCAGCCTGAACGATCCTTCGCGCATGGGCATTCAGCTCAATCGCAACGGCACCACCGTCGACATCACCTCGGTCATGACCGGTGGTGAAATGGGCGGTCTGCTGCGTTATCGCAGCACCGTGCTGGACCCGGCCATGAACGAACTGGGCCGCGTGGCCCTGGTGGTCGCCGATCAGATGAACAGCCTCCAGGCACAGGGCATCGACAAGAACGGTGCGTTCGGCTCGAACCTGTTCAACAGCATCAACAGTGCCGCGCAGATGGCCAGCCGCAGTGTCGCCACCGTCGGCAACAGCGCCGGTTCAGGCAACTTTGATGTGACCATCGCGGACAGCGGCAAGCTGACCATCAACGATTACAAGGTCACCTTCACCAGCGGCACCAACTACACCGTTTCGCGTCTGCCGGATGGCACGTCCATGGGCGCTTTCAGCACCCTGACCACGCCACCGCCGGTGATCGACGGTTTCTCGCTGAAGCTTTCCGGCGGCACCGCCGCGGCGGGCGACACGTTCAAGATCACCCCGACCCGCAACGCGGCGGAGAACATCAAGACCGAGATGACCGACTCCAAGCGTCTGGCCATCGCGGCACCGTTGAGCGCGGCCATCACGCCGGGCGGCAGCGGTACCCTGACGATCCCGGCCAGCGGTCAACCGACCCTGACCACGAAGCTCGATATTTACGATGCCGCCACCACCACGGCGATCCAGAACGGCATCAAGAACTCGACGCCAGTCAAAGTGGTATTCGGTGCGCCATCGGCCGACGGCACCAGCCAGACTTACCAGTTGCTGGACGCCAAAGGCGTGCAGATCAGCACCGGCACCATCAAGCCAAACCAGAACAACACCCTGAGCCTGAGCATCCCTCTCAAGGATTCCGCGGGTGTGCCGATCATGGACCCGGGTCCGCCGGCCGTGCAGCGTACCGCGACCTTCGACATGACCGTGGCCGGCTCGCCGGGCACCGGCAGCGCGATCGACATCAACGTCGCGCAGCCAGGCACGATGGACAACCGCAACGGCACCGCCCTGGCCGGTTTGCAAACCAAGCAGGTCGTGGACACCGGGAGCGCCAGCAAAGGCATTTCCCTGACCGACGCCTACGGCAAACTGGTTGAAGGCGTGGGTGCAAAAGCCGCTCAGGGCAAGCTCGACAGTGCCGCCACCGGCGCCATCCTGGCCAATGCCAAAGGCGCTCGCGACTCGTTGTCCGGTGTCGACCTCGATGAGGAAACCGGCAATCTGGTCAAATATCAGCAGTACTACACCGCCTCTTCGCAGATCATCAAGGCTGCGCAGGAAATCTTCAGCACACTGATCAACAGTCTTTAAGGAGTCGTAGCCCATGCGCATTTCTACCGCCCAGTTTTACGAGTCCTCTGCTGCGAACTACCAGAAGAACTTCGCCAACGTAGTCAAAAGCAGCGAAGAGGCCAGCAGCCTGGTTCGCGTCAACACCGCCGCCGATGATCCGGTCGGCGCTTCGCGCCTGCTGCAATTGGGCCAACAGGCGTCAATGCTCGATCAGTACAAGGCCAACACCAACACCCTCAAGGCGACCCTGGGTCAGACCGAAGCGGTGATGACCAGCATCAACAACGTGCTGCAGCGCGCCCAGGAACTGGCGGTCGGTGCCGGCAACGGTGGCTACACCGATGCCGACCGTCAGGCCAACGCCAAAGAGCTGGGTCAGATCGAAGAACAGTTGCTGGGCCTGATGAACAGCAAGGACGAGAACGGCAAATACATCTTCGCCGGCTCCAAGGGCGATACCGCGCCGTTCTCGCGCAACAGCGATGGCACCTACAGCTACAACGGTGACCAGGTGACCCTTGACCTGGCGATCGGCGACACCATGTCGATGGCGACCAACAGCACCGGTTGGGAAGTGTTCCAGCAGGCGATCAATACCAGCCGCAGCCAGGTCACCATGACCGCGCCGGCCGTGGATGACGGCCGCGTGGTCCTGTCCAATGGCCAGGTGTCGTCGAGCGTGACCTACAACAGCAAATTCCGTGCGGGCGAACCGTACACCGTCGACTTCGTCAGCGGTACCCAGTTGAAAATCACCGACTCGGGCGGTAACGACGTGACCGCCGAGGCCAGTCAGGGCGGTGCGTTCGACCCGGCTGCCAAAGCCGGCCAGGGCGTGTCTTTCCGCGGTGTCGAGTTGACCCTGAACATCAACCTGGCGGCCGGCGATAACGCGGCGACCGTATTGCCGGGCCACAGTTTCACTCTGGCGGCCAAGCCTGACACCTTCACGGCAACCCGCAGCCCGGGCAACCCGTCAGCGACTCAAGTGACCGGCAGCAGCATCACCAACCCGGCGGCTTACCACGCCAGTTTCCCGACCGGTTCGGCGGTGATGAAATTCACCAGTGCCACCGCCTTCGATTTGTACGCGGCACCGCTGACAGCCGACAGCAAGCCAGTGTCTTCCGGCACTGTGGTGGCGGGCGTTGCCACCGCCTCGGGCGTGAGCTTCAACCTGGCCGGCACACCGGCGGCAGGCGATCAGTTCAGCGTGGCCGTCAATACACACGAAACCCAGAACATTCTGGACACCGTGAGCCAGTTGAAGTCTGCGCTGAACACGCCAACCAATGGCGACCCGATCCTGACCCAGAAGCTGCAAGCCTCCCTCGCTTCGGGCATCGGTAACCTGGCGAGCGGCAGCGATCAGTTGTCCAGTGCGCTGAGTTCGGTGGGCGGTCGCGGTTCGGCCCTGGATACCCAGAGCGACACCAACCAGAGCCTGGTACTGGCCAACGCCCAGACCCAGTCGTCGATCCGCGATTCCGATCCGGCCGCTGTGATGACTCGTCTGACCTTGCAGCAAACCATGTTGCAAGCGTCGCAACTGGCCTTCAGCAAGATTGCTCAGCTGGGCTTGTTCAACAAGATCTGAGTCTGTGCCTGTCGAGCTGCCAACCGTCTTTTCCTAAGCGGTTACGAAGCCTCTGCCTGAAAGGGCAGGGGCTCGCCGCTCGAGAGTTTCGTCGTGAATCAATACCCTTTAGTCAGTATCGTCATCCCCGCCTACAACCCGCGCTTCTTCAGCCAGGCGCTGGAAAGTTCGCTCGCTCAAACGTATGAGAACGTCGAAATCGTCATCTGTGACGATTCGTCTTCTGACGAGATTCGCGACATCGTCGAGTCGTTTGCCGACCCCGTGCACACCGTTCGTTACCTGCGTAACCCGAAGCGTCTTGGCCTGCAAAAGAACCTGCTGCGCTGCGTCAAGGAAGCTCGTGGGGAGTTCATCAAAGTGTTGTGCGACGACGACCGTCTGTTCACGCCCAGCATCGAGATGCAAGCCCGGGTACTGATCGACCATCCCGACGCCACCCTCGTTTGTGGCCTGCGGATGATGAGCGATGCCAACAATTTCATCTTGCCGCCACGCATCGATAACTGCCGGTTTTCGCCCCTCGATTCGCTGCTCAAAGGCGATGACATGTTGGCGATTTTCGAGAGCACACCGAAAAATTTCATCGGCAACTTCAGCTCGACTTTGATGCGTCGTGCCGATGTGCTGGAGCTGTTGCCTGCGTTGATTCAGGAAGGTTCCGGCTTTGTCGCGATGCTCGATTTTGCGTTGTTCGTGTGCCTGTTGCGTCGCGGTAACCTGGTGGCGATAAACACGGTGCTGAGTACCGAGCGTCTGTACCCGGAGCGCCTGAGCAAAACCCTGGAAATGACTCGGGCCGCCGTGCAGGAATGGGAATGGCTGGCGCAAATGCTGACAGCACGCGGCGGCGAGTCGGCACCGGCCTCGGGTTGGGTGCGCAGCGTTGAGTTGAGCAAGGCCTCTTATGAGCCGCGCCAGTGGGAAGAGTTGTGTGTGGTGCGCGTGTTGGGCAACCGCAACACCGTGGTCAATGGTCGAGTGGGTGGCAATAGCGAAAGCTATGCCGAGTTCTATCGCGAGTGGCTGTCGGTTCGCAAATTCAACCCGGCTGAAGCGCGGCACATGCCGGAACGTATCAGCCGCTGGGCCGTGCGTCCGAACCTGGTGCCGATCATCATCGACACTGAATCCGACAGCGTTGCGCTCAACGCCACGCTAGCCAGCATCGGCACTCAACTGTACGCACCGCAAGCAGTGATCGTGCTGTCCAACGCTGACTGCGATGCCAACGACAAGGTGCTGCAGCTACCGTTTGAGGACAACTGGTCGCAACAGCTCAATGGCGTGGTGCCGCAACTCGAAGGCGCGCACTGGTTTTATCTGCTGCGGGCGGGTGACACGCTACGTGAGTCGGCGTTGCTGGTGCTGGCCGAACGCATCGCCGGTACGCCAGGCATGCTTTGCGCCTACAGCGATGAAGGCGCGCTGGTCGAAGGTGAGTCCATCGAACCGGTGTTCAAGCCGGGTTTCAATCTCGACCTCATGCGTTCTTATCCTTACATCGGGCGGGCGCTGGCGTTCGAGCGTCAGCGCTTTCTGGCGGTGGGTGGCTTCGATTCGGCTCACGGCGAACTGGCGCCGCATGATCTGCTCTGGCGTCTGGTTGAAGAGGCCGGGTTGCACACCATCGAGCACATTGCCGAGATTCAGGTGGAGTCGACCCTGACCTTTGCCGATTGGCTGTCGTTGCCTGAAGTGATTGAGGGCAGTGAGGCGGTGGTCAGCGCGCACTTGACCCGCATCGGTCTCGAGCACCGGATTCGCAATGAAGAGTTGCCGCTGCTCAAACGCATCGATTACCTGCACGCTCACCGGCCTGTGGTCTCGATCATCATTGCCGCGGGCACCTCGCTGTCGGCCTTGCAGCGTTGCACCGAAAGCCTGATCGAAAAGACCACTTACACCGAATACGAGATCCTGATTGTCGATGAGGGGCGCGGTGATGCGGCGATGGCCGAATGGCTGGGCGCCATGGCTCAGTTGGGCGCGGCCATGCTGCGGGTGCTGCGTTATGACGGGCGCTCCGGTGAGGCCGCCATCGTCAACTTCGCTGCCTGCCAGGCACGTGGCGAGTACCTGCTGACGCTCAGCCCGCGCAGTGTGATTTGTGCGGACGACTGGCTCGCTGAACTGCTCAATCACGCGCAGCGTCCGGAAGTCGGCGTTGTGGGCGCGCGGTTGCTGGGTGCCAACGGTGCGATCGTCTCCGCCGGTCTGATTCTGGGGTTGGCCGGGCCTGCCAATTCGCCATTTTTCGGCGAGCATGCCAGTGCCCGAGGCTACATGCAGCGTCTGCAGGTGGCGCAGAACTGGAGCGCTGTCAGCAGTGATTGCCTGATGGTGCGCAAAGAGGTGTTCGACAGCCTGGGTCAGCTGGATGAGGCTAAATTCAACCTTGGGCTCGGCGGTGTTGATCTGTGCCTCCGGGCGGATAAAAACGGCTACCTGATCGTCTGGACACCTTTTGCGACCGTGATGATGGGTGAAGAAACCTCGCCCGCAACCTCGCCGGCCGATGTACAGGCGCAGGTGCTTGAGCACGAAACCTTCTACAAAAAGTGGCTGCCGAAAATCTCCCGTGATCCGGCCTACAACCCGGCGCTGACGCTCGGTGTGGCGAGCTTCAGTCTGGAGCCTTCGCTGCGCAACAACTGGAACCCGTTCTGCCATCGCGACCTGCCGCTGATTCTCGGCTTGCCGGTCAATGAATCAGCGATCGGGCATTACCGTGTGACCGCGCCTCTGGCCGAGCTTGAGGCCGCCGGGCGAGTCATTTCGCGAGTGGCCTACGAGTCGCCGTCGACCGTGGAAATCGAGCGGCTGTCGCCGGACACCATTATCTTGCAGGGGCGCTATAGCGACGGTTCGGCGGCAGACATTCTGCGCATGAAGAAATACTCCAGCGCCCTGCGGATTTTCGAGCTGGACGACTACATTATCAGCACGCCGAAAAAGAACACTCACGCCCGCAACAAGCCGATCAACACCGAGCAGATGTTGCGTGAGTGCGTTGCTCTGTGCGACCGCGTCGTGGTGACCACGCAGGCGCTGGCCGATTCGCTGTCGAGCATGCACAGCGAGATACGCGTGGTGCCCAACATGTTGCCGCCAGATCCGTGGGCGACGCTGACCAGTCAGCGTCGCACCTCGAAAAAACCACGGGTTGGCTGGGGCGGTGGCACCAGCCACACCGGCGACCTGGAAATCATTGCCGACGTGGTTCGCGAACTGGCCAATGAGGTGGAGTGGGTGTTCTTTGGCATGTGCCCGGACGCCTTGCGCCCGTACATCCATGAGTTCTATGGCACGATCGATTTGCAGAGTTACCCGTACAAGCTGGCGAGCTTGAACCTTGATCTCGCCTTGGCACCGTTGGAGTTTCATATCTTCAATGACTGCAAAAGCAATTTGCGGTTGCTGGAATATGGCGCGTGCGGTTATCCGGTGATTTGCACTGATACCCGGGCGTATGACGGGTTTCTGCCGTGTACCAAGGTGGTGAGTAACAGTACTGAGGAGTGGTTGCAGGCGATTCGTATGCACCTGGCTGATCCGGATGCCAGCTATCGCATGGGGGATCAATTGCGGGAGGCGGTGCATCGGGACTTTATGTTGCGGGGGGATAATCTGCAGCACTGGCTTTGGGGGTGGTTGCCGGATTGATTGATTGATTGATTGATTGATTGATTGTTTGGTGTACATATCCGTTTCTGCGGTAACGGCGGCTGGCGGTTTCGCCCTTACGGCGACTCACTTTTTTTTCAAACGCCAAAAAAAAGTAAGCAAAAAAAGGCTCGCCCCGAGCGTCCGGCCCCTCGCCTGGGCTCGGCGTTCCTTCGCTGCGGTATCCATCCGGGGACACTGCCCTCCGGTCTGCTTCGCGACGACCTACATGCAGCGTGTTCGACTGCGTCGAACGGCGCTGCGCGCCACTCCCCGGATGAACACCTCCACTCAGCCTCCCGAAGGGGGGGCAGATCAAGATCAAAAGCTGAAGGCGAGCTAACGCTCGGCCTGATGAGTGGTGAGAAGCGGAAGGCGTACGCCGATCCATTGTGGGAGCTGGCCTGCCAGCGATGGCGGCCTGACAGCCGACCTATCTCTTGCAGGTGTACACCAAACCCCTGTGGGAGCTGGCCTGCCAGCGATGTCGGCCCGACAGCCGACCAATTACTTGCAGATGTACACCGAACCCTGTGGGAGCTGGCTTGCCAGCGATGGCGGCCTGACAGCCGACCTGTTCTTTCGGATGTACGCAAGCTTCTCGACGGCTGCGATCCTTTTGGCTTTGGCTTTGGCTTTGGCTTTGGCTTTGGCTTTGGCTTTGGCTTTGGCTTTTGACGTTGATCTTGATCTCTCGCCCCTTCGGCAGGCCGAGCGTAGGTGTTCATCAGGGGGTTAGGCGCGTAGCGCCGTGCGGCGGAAACGCTCAGGGCGTGAAGCAGACCGTAGGCGATGCCCCCTGATGGACACCGTAGCGAGGGAACGCGGAGCCTCAGCGAGGCGCCGTACGCCGGGGCGAAGCCTTTTGCTTACTTTTCGGCGTCTGGAAAAGTGAGTCGCTGTAAGAGCGAAACCGCCAGTAGCCGTTACCGCAGAAACGGATATGTATACAAATCCCAAATCCCAAATCCCTCCAACCCCCACCAGTCGCCGACCCCAAACAATTGGCTCACTTCCTGCAAGTCCCCCGCATATCGCCATAAAACCTTCACCTCAAAACACGTGAAGGCCCCAGTGGCTGCGGGTAAATGATGTGCATCTGACGGTTCGCCAACCCTCGCGGGGGTGGCAGGGCCGCGCGAAGAGCAAGAGGACAGCGATGAAGGCAGTAATTCTGGCAGGTGGTCTCGGTACGCGGATCAGCGAAGAGTCGCACCTCAAGCCCAAGCCGATGATCGAAATCGGCGGCAAGCCAATTCTTTGGCACATTATGAAACAGTACTCCGCCCACGGGATTCATGACTTCGTGATCTGCCTTGGCTACAAGGGCTACGCGATCAAGGATTTCTTCGCCAACTACTTCCTGCACACCTCCGACGTCACCTTCGACATGTGCAACAACCGCATGGACGTCCACCAGAACTACAGCGAACCGTGGCGCGTCACCCTGATCGACACCGGCGAAGACACCATGACCGGTGGCCGTCTGCGTCGCGCCGCCCGTTACCTGGAAGGCGAAGAAGCGTTCTGCTTCACCTACGGCGACGGCGTTTCGGACCTCAACATTGGCGCCTTGGTGGACTTCCACCTGACCCACGGCAAACTCGCGACCGTCACCGCCGTTCAGCCACCGGGTCGTTACGGCGCTCTGGAGCGCGACGGCGACAGCGTCAAAGGCTTCATCGAGAAACCACGCGGTGATGGCGGCTGGATCAATGGCGGGTTCTTCGTGCTGTCACCCAAAGTGCTGCCCTACATCGCCGACGATCAAACCTCCTGGGAAGCCGAGCCATTAGCCGCGCTGGCCAGCGAACAGCAACTGCAAGCCTTCCAGCACGACGGTTTCTGGCATCCGATGGACACCCTGCGCGACAAAAACCACCTTGAGCAGTTGTGGCTGAGCGGGGAGGCCCCATGGAAACAATGGGACTGAGCCCGGAGTTCTGGCGCGGCAAGCGGGTCCTGCTGACCGGCCATACCGGCTTCAAAGGCAGTTGGTTGACGTTGTGGCTGCAAAGCCTCGGCGCCGAGGTCAGCGGTTTTTCGCTGGACCCGTCGACCGAGCCGAGCTTGTTCGAGCTGGCGCGGGTGCACGAAGGCATCAACGATCAGCGCGGCGACTTGCGTGACCTCGGCGCGTTGCTGGAGCTGATCGCCGAGACCCAGCCGGAAATCGTCCTGCACCTGGCGGCCCAGCCGTTGGTGCGCGAAGCTTATCGCGACCCGCTGGGGACTTACTCCAGCAACGTCATGGGCACCCTCAACCTGCTCGAAGCGATCCGCCAAGTCGGCGGCGTGCGCGCCTGTGTGCTGGTGACCACCGACAAGGTCTATGCCAACCAGGAATGGCTGTGGCCGTACCGTGAAAACGAAGCCCTCGGCGGGCACGATCCCTACAGCAGCAGCAAAGCCTGTTGCGAGTTGTTGGCACAGTCTTACGCCGCTTCGTTCTTCCCGGCGGAAAAGCATGCCGAGCACGGTCTGGCCCTGGCCACCGCGCGTGCCGGCAACGTCTTGGGCGGCGGTGATTTTGCACCAGAGCGTTTGATCCCCGATGTGCTCAAAGCCTGGTCCGCCGACGAACCCGTGACCCTGCGCTACCCACAAGCCGTGCGCCCGTGGCAGCACGCGCTGGAGCCCCTGGCCGGTTACCTGCAACTGGCCGCCGGCCTCTATGAAAAAGGTCCGGCATTTGCCGGTGCGTGGAACTTCGGGCCGAGCGAAGCGGACATGTGCAGCGTCGGCGAAGTCGTCGAATTGCTTGCCAGCCGCTGGCCGCAAGCCCGTGGTTTGCGCATCGAGCCGAGTGATTTGCATGAGGCCGGTCTGTTGCGTCTGGACAGCAGCCGCGCCCGTCAACTGTTGGCCTGGCAACCGCGATGGTCGTTGCAGCAGTGCCTGACCCAGACCCTCGACTGGCACCTGGCGTGGCAAAACGGCGACGACATGCGCGCTATCACCCTGGGCCAGTTGAACCTGTACCGAGGCGCGCTGTGAGCGAGTTTCTGTTGAAACCATTGCCGCTCGCCGGGCTGTTCAGCGTGCAGCACAAACGCTTCGAAGATGAACGCGGACACTTTGCGCGGCTGTTCTGTGAAGGCAGCCTCAGCGCGTTCGGCGAGCCGTTTCATATTCGCCAGATCAACCATTCCTGCACCCGCGAACGCGGCAGTGTGCGCGGTCTGCATTACCAGAACGCGAGTGCGCCGGAAGCCAAGCTGATCACCTGCCTGCGCGGTGAAGTCTGGGACGTGGCGGTGGATTTGCGCCCCGACTCCGAGACCTTCCTGCACTGGCACGCCGAACACCTGCGCGCCGGCGACGGTCGCAGCCTGTTGATTCCGGCCGGGTTCGCCCACGGTTTCCAGTCCCTGACTGACGACGCCGAATTGCTCTACCTGCACAGCGCTGACTACACGCCTGTGCACGAGGGTGGTTTGAGCGTGAATGATCCACGGCTGGAGATTGCCTGGCCGTTGCCTGTCAATAATCTGTCGGCACGGGATTCCAGCCATCCCTTGCTCGATGAACAATTCGCTGGAGTGCGTGTATGAACTGCCGTGGTTGCGGGACTTCCCTGGCCTTGCCGCTGATCGATCTCGGCACCTCGCCGCCGTCCAACGCCTATGTGCGCGCCGATCAACTTGAGCAAGCCGAGCAATGGGTGCCGCTGAAAGTGGCGGTGTGTCAGCAGTGCTGGCTGGTGCAGACCGAGGATTACACCAGCGCCGATAGCCTGTTCGATGCCGAGTACGCGTATTTCAGTTCGTTTTCCAGCACCTGGCTGGCTCATGCCGATAAGTACGTGGCCGAGATGGTCGAACGCTTCGGCCTGAACGCCGACAGCCGCGTGGTGGAAATCGCCGCCAACGATGGCTACCTGCTGCAGTACGTGGCCGGGCGCGGCATTCCCTGCCTGGGCGTCGAGCCGACCCGCAGCACCGCGCAAGCGGCGCGAGAAAAAGGCCTGGAGATCCGCGAGCTGTTCTTCGGCCGCGACACGGCTGCGCAATTGATCGCCGACGGTTGGTCCGCCGACCTGATGGCGGCCAATAACGTGCTGGCCCATGTGCCGGACATCAATGATTTCCTCGGTGGTTTCGCGACATTGCTGAAACCGACCGGCGTGGCGACCTTCGAATTTCCGCAATTGCTGGCCCTGATGGCCGGACAGCAGTTCGACACGCTGTATCACGAGCACTATTCCTACCTGTCGCTGACCGCGGTGCAGACCCTGTGCGAGCGCAACGGTCTGGAAGTGTTCGACGTCAGTCAGCTGTCGACCCATGGTGGATCGCTGCGCGTGTTCGTTCAGCGCTTTGATGGTCTGCGCCGGGAAGTCCAGCCAGCGGTTCAAGAGCAACTGCAAGCCGAACGCGACGCCGGGGTGAAAACCCCCGAGTACTACGCGACCCTCGCGCCCGCCGCCGAGCGCATCAAGCACGAACTGCTGTGTTTCCTGTTGCAGGCCAAAGCCGATGGCAAGCGCGTGGTCGGTTACGGCGCCGCGGCCAAGGGCAACACCTTGCTCAACTACGCCGGGGTCAAGCCGGACCTGCTGGCCTGGGTTGCCGACGCCAATCCGCACAAGCAGGGCAAATACCTGCCAGGCAGTCGCATCCCGATTGTGTCGCCGGCGCAGATCGATCTGGAAAAACCCGATTACGTCCTGGTGCTGCCGTGGAACCTGTTGCACGAAGTCAGTCAGCAACTGGCCCAGGTGCGCGAGTGGGGCGGCCGCTTTGTCATCGCCGTGCCTGAGTTGACCGTCCTGTGAAGGTCCTGGTCACCGGGGCGACCGGGTTCGTCGGTCGCCATCTGGTCGAGGCCTTGCTCGCCCGCGGCTGCGAAGTCCGCGCCGTGGCACGTAACGTCGAGACCGCTGCGAACATGCCGTGGATCAATGCCGTGGAATTCGTTGCGGCGGATATTCACGCCGCCGACCTCGACATCGCCGCGCTGACCGATGGCATCGACGCCTTGGCGCACCTGGCTTGGCCTGGGTTGCCGAACTATCAGGCGCTGTTTCACTTCGAGCACAACTTGATGGCCGACTATCGGTTCATCAAGGGCGCGGTCGAGGCGGGCGTTTCGCAAGTGCTGGTCACCGGCACCTGCTTTGAATACGGCTTGCAGAGCGGTCCGCTCGGCGAGCAAACCGCGCCACAGCCAAGTAATCCTTATGGCTTGGCAAAGAACACACTGCGCCTGTTCCTCGAAAATCTGCAGCGGGTTCAACCGTTCACCCTGCAATGGGCGCGGCTGTTTTACCTGCACGGCGAGGGGCAAAACCCGAACAGTTTGCTGGCGGCGCTGGACCGGGCCATCGATGCCGGTGACGCCAGTTTCAATATGTCGGCCGGCGAACAGTTGCGCGATTACCTGGCGATCGAGACGGCCGCCGGCTACCTCGCCGCCATCGTGCAACACCGTGAATTCGACGGCGTGATCAATTGTTCCAGCGGCCAGCCGATTTCGGTGCGGGCGCTGGTCGAGCAGCGACTGCAGGAACGTGGCGCGGCGATCCGTCTGAACCTCGGTCATTACCCATACCCGACCCACGAACCCATGGCGTTCTGGGGCGTGGCGGACCGTTTGCAACAGCTACTGGGAGCAGAGCATGAGGCATGAGTTGTATCGGGTCGCCGACCTGCCGGTGTTGCAGAACCGCACCTTTGCCGACCCTGCGTCGGCGAAAGCGTCAGCGTGCGCCGACATGGTCCTGGTGCAGGACGACAAGAGCGGGTTGATCTTCAACCAGGCCTTCGATGCCGACAAGCTCAGCTACGACGCTGACTACCAGAACGAGCAGGCGCACTCGGGCCAGTTCCAGAAGCACCTGAGCGATGTCGAAGGCATCATTGCCCGTCACTTCAAGGGTCAGGAACTGATCGAAGTCGGCTGCGGCAAAGGCTACTTCCTGGAGCTGCTGAAAAGCCTGGGCTACGCCATCACCGGCATCGACCCGGCCTACGAAGGCAGCAACGCCGATGTGATCAAGGCACCGTTCACTCGAGGCCTGGGCTTGGCGGCGGACGCGATCGTGCTGCGCCATGTGCTGGAGCACATTCAGGATCCAGTGAGTTTCCTCGCTGAAATAGCCGACGCCAATCAGGGCGGGCAAATCTACATCGAAGTGCCGTGCTTCGACTGGATCCTGGAGCACCGCGCCTGGTTCGACCTGTTCTACGAGCACGTCAATTACTTCCGCCTCGACGATCTGCGCCGGATGTTCGGCACGGTGCACGAGGCCGGTCACCTGTTCGGTTGCCAATACCTGTACATCGTGGCGGACCTGGCGACCTTGCGCCTGACCCCGGAACAACCGGTGCCGCGCCTTGAGTTGCCACAGGGTTTCACCAGCAGCCTCGAGCGCGCGGTGCAGATCATTCAAGCCGCCCCCGAGCAGGGTTCGGTGATCTGGGGCGCGTCGTCCAAAGGCGTGATCTATTCGCTGTTCCTGCAGCGGGCCGGTGTGGCGGTGGATCGCGTGGTGGATATCAACCCGGCCAAACAGGGCCGGTATCTGCCCCTGAGCGGCGTGCGGGTGTCCTCGCCGCAAGAGGCCATGGATGCGTTGCCCGAAGGCGCCAACCTGTTTGTGATGAACTCCAACTACCTCGAAGAAATCAAGCGGATGACCGATGGACGCTACGTCTATCACGCCGTCGACAGCGCTTCGTTCCAGTGACTATTGAGATTAGAAAAATGACTGACAACACCATCAATACAGCCTTCGAAGCCGAATGCCAGGCAGAAATCGCAGCCCAGGGCGACGACCAGAAACTCACCGGCCTGGCCCAGGATTTCTTCAACCAGTCGGCGAAGCACAAGTACAGCTACCACTTCTCGTGGATGGGCCGTCCGATCATTCAGTTGCCGCAAGACATGATGGCGATGCAGGAAATCATCTGGCAGGTCAAACCCGACCTGGTGATTGAATGCGGCATCGCCCACGGCGGTTCGATCATCTACTACGCCTCGTTGCTGGAACTGCAAGGCCACGGTGAAGTGCTGGGCATCGACCTCGACATTCGCCCGCACAACCGCGAAGCCATCGAATGCCACCCGATGAGCAAGCGCATCAAAATGATTGAAGGTTCGAGCATCGACGCGGCCATCGCCGAGCAAGTGCGCGCAGCGGCCGAAGGCAAAAAAGTCATTCTGGTCCTGGATTCCAACCACACCCACGACCACGTGCTGGAAGAGCTGCGCTTGTATGCGCCACTGGTCTCGGTCGACAGCTACTGCGTGGTGATGGACACCGTGGTTGAAGACATGCCGGCCGACTTCTTCCCGGATCGTCAATGGGGCCCGGGCGACAACCCGAAGACTGCCGTGTGGAAATACCTGGAAGAAAACGCTGACTTCGAGATCGACCGTCAGTTGCAGAACAAGCTGCTGATCACCGTGGCGCCGGACGGCTACCTGCGTCGCGTTCGTTAATCATTATTGAATCTGGGTTCTCGGCGCTTGGCCGGTTGTGGGGATAGAGATATGCGCGTTCAAAACACTGCTCGTAACGATGTGGCATCGCTGAAAGAACGGTTGACGGTGGTGGTGATTTCCCACAACCGCAACGCCTACCTGCGGCGCACCTTGCAGTACTACAGCAGCTATCCCTGCACGATCCTGGTCCTGGATTCTTCGCTGAAAAGCGATGAAAACATCACCCGCGATTACCCGATGGTCGATTACCGGCACCTGCCGCAGTTCACCTACACCGGGCTCCAGGAAAAACTCGCCTATGGCGTGAACCAGGTGACCACGCCGTACATGGTGCTGGCGGCTGATGACGATTTCCTGATCCACGATGCGGTCACCGAGTCGCTGGAGTTCCTCGAAGACAACGCCGATTACGGCATGGCCCACGGCTACGGGATCATGTACCTGGCCCGCGCCACGGAAGTGAATTACTTCCGCCGCGACCGCAAGGGGCCGGAAGATTACTGCTCCGATAAAGCCGAAGATCGCCTGATGCAATTCATGGGGCACTTCCTGCCGCCGTTCTACGCGGTCAGCCGCACCGAGCTGCTGCAAGACTGGCACAACGCTTTGCTGCCAGGCACCAGCTTCGAATGGCAGGAAATCGGCCATGCCTATTACATGCTCGCTCGGGCCAAGGCGCGGATTTTGCCGATCCCGTTCGCCGTGCGGGAAATCCCTTACGGGGCCTCGGAGCACAACACCAACGTGCTGACGGTGTTGACGCTCAAAGACGCAAAAACCGTGGCCGACCGCGAGCGCTTCGCCGAGTTTCTGGCCTCATTGCCGACCGGCATGAGCCACAAGACGCTGGCCGAGGGCAAGCAGGTGGCGCTGGACAGTTTCGCCACCATGGCCGACTGCCTGAACAACATGCGTTCGCTGAAAGGCACGCTGATTTTCACCTCGGCCTGGCTGGAGTCTGGCAAAGAGCCGGTGCGCACGTTCAACACCGAGCAGTTTGTCGAAATGCCGTTCTACAACCAGCCGGTGTTCGATCTGCTGACTGAATTCGAATTCCTCCTGCACACCATGCCGGCCGGCAAACTGCAGTTGCAGGAACTGGAAGGCATCTTGCTCAAGCAACATGAGCTGATGCGCGTTCATCCCAATGATAACGACCGCACTCTGCGTGCCCGTTTGTGGGAAGCACTGAGCCTCTATGCGTTCAACCGCACCGTGGTTGCGCGTCTGGCCGAGTCGTTGCAGGGCACCGAAGAAGAGGAGGAGGGCGTCAAGCTGCAAGCCTGGGCCAAGCGTCTCGTGTCGGTGCCGAAACAGGACGAACAGTCGTTGTTCGAGAACATGCCGTCCGGTCGCCTGCTGAACTGGATCGAAGCGCGCAATCCTGACGCAAAGCAACTCAAGTCGATCAGTGCGCACCTGGCCAAACACAACGGCGGTCCGCAATTCGGCATTCTCTTGCTGGACCTTGACGCTGACATGGTCAAGTTGCAGACCACCTTCGACAGCCTGGTCAGTGGTCACTGCAAAGCGTTCAAGGTGGTGGTGTTTACCACCGGCGATTTGCCAGCGACCACCACGGCGCGTGACACGGTGCACTTCGTCAAGGTCACCGCCACCAACTATGTCGAACGCATCAACCAGAGTGTGACCCAGTCCACCGCCGACTGGCTGGTGCTGGCCGAGGCCGGTGATCAGTTCACCGCCAGCGGCCTGCTGCGCGCGAGCCTCGAATTGTTGGGTGCCGAAGGCGTGCGCGCCGTGTCCATGGACGAAATCCAGCGTCAGGAAAACGGTTCCCTGAGCGATGTGTTCCGTCCAGGCGTCAACCTCGATCTGCTGCAAACCGTGCCGTCGATGATGGCCCGTCACTGGTTGATCCAGCGTGACGTCTTGGTCGAGGCGGGTGGTTACTCGACTGAATACGCGTCGGCACTGGAATTCGATCTGGTGTTGCGCCTGATCGAAGACGGCGGCTTGGGTGGCCTGGCACATCTGGCCGAGCCGCTGCTGATCTGCAACGCGCCGTCGACCGAGGAAAACGCCCACGAACGTCAGACCCTGACACGTTCCCTCAAGGAGCGCGGTTATCGCGCTCAGATCAGCTGCGAATTGCCGCAGACCTGGCAGATCAACTACCAGCACGCCGAACGGCCGAAGGTCTCGATCATCTTGCACAGCCAGGACAATTTCGAGTCGCTGCAACAAGCCGTGGTCAGCGTACTGCAACGCACCCGTTATCAGCAGCACGAAATTCTGATCGCCGATAACCACAGCCAGTCCGAAGAATTGCTGACCTGGCTGGCCAGCCTGGAAGGTAAGGACGATCGCCTGCGCGTCCTGCGTACCGGCGAGCGTCTGAGCGCCTCGGCGCTGCATAACTTTGCCGTGCGTGAGGCCAAGGGTGCCTACGTGGTGCTGATGTCTACTGACGCCGTAGTGGTCAACGCCAACTGGCTCGACAGCCTGTTGAACCAGGCCCAGCGTCCGGAAGTCGGGATTGTCGGCGCCAAGCTGATGGACATTCGTGGCGTCACCACGCAAGCCGGCCTGGTGCTGGGCCTCAATGGCGTGCTGGGCTCGGTGTTTATCGATGAGCGCAAAGATGCCAAAGGCTACATGAACGGCCATCAGGTGGAGCAGAACTACTCGGCGGTGTCCGGGGCCTGCATGATGGTTCGCAAAGACCTGTATGAAGCGGTCGGCGGTCTGGACGAAGAACATTTCGACGAAGCCTTCGCAGACATCGACCTGTGCCTGAAAGTCGCCGACGCCGGTTACCTGATCGTCTGGTGCCCTCAAGCGCAAATGCTGCACCCGGGCCTGTTGCCTGACGCACCGCAAACCGCCGCGGCCCTGCAAGACAAATGGCAAGCGCGTTTTGCCCAAGATTCGGCTTACAACCAGAACCTGGCCTTGACCGGCAAGGGCTTTACCCTCGGCGACGCTTCCAGTGTGAACTGGGCGCAGTTGCTTGCTTAAGCTGTCTGATCAGCAAAAGGACTCAGCACATGTGCAACCGCAAAATGATGTTCAAGGACACGCGTGTCTGCCTGCGGGTTGGGCAATGTGTTGAGTCACGGTCATGATGCCGTACCGGATTCCCTACGGCCGACAAAACATTGATCAGTCAGACATCGACGCCGTCATGGCAGTGCTCAACTCGCCCTGGCTGACTCAGGGGCCGACGATCGAGCGCTTTGAAAAAGCCCTGGCCGAACACTGCCAGGCTGAATATGCGGTCGCGGTGTGCAACGCCACGGCGGCACTGCACATTGCCTGTCTAGTCGCGGGACTTGGACCGGGCGACTACCTCTGGACCAGTCCCAACACTTTTGTCGCCTCGGCCAACTGCGGTCGCTACTGTGGCGCCAACGTCGATTTCGTCGACATCGACCCGCACACCTTGAACCTGGATGCACGGTTACTCGCAGAGAAACTGGAGATCGCCGAAGCCGCCGGCAAGCTGCCCAAAGTGGTGGTGGCGGTCGCGTTCGCGGGGCAGAGTTGCGACATGCGAACAATCTCGCAATTGTCCGAACGCTATGGCTTTACCTTGATCGAGGACGCTTCCCATGCGGTGGGCGCCTCGTATCTGGGGCGGCCGGTGGGTTGTGGTCAATACGCAGCCATGACGATTTTCAGCTTCCACCCGGTCAAGATCATCACCAGCGCCGAAGGCGGCATGGTGCTGACCAATCGCGCGGAATTCGCCGACCGTTTGCGTCGCTTGCGCAGTCACGGCATTACCGGTGATCCGGCGCAGATGAACGTGCCGGACACGGGGTTGTGGTACTACCAGCAACTGGAGCTGGGCTTCAATTACCGCATGACCGATCTGCATGCTGCCTTGGGCCTGTCGCAGATGGCGCGGCTCGATGCGTTTGTCGCCCGGCGTCGTCAATTGGCCGCGCGTTATGAAACACTGCTGGCCGGTATCGCGGTGACGTTGCCGGTAACCCAGCCAGGTACTGAATCGGCCTGGCACCTGTACGTTGTCCGGTTGCAGCTGGAGCAGATCAAACTCAATCAGGCCCAGGTGTTCGAAGCGTTGCGAGCCGCCGGGCTGGGAGTGAACCTGCATTACATTCCGGTGCATTTGCAGCCGTATTACCGTGAGCAGGGTTTCAAGGATGGCGACTTCCCGCAGGCTGAGCGGTATTTTTCCGAAGCCATCAGCTTGCCGCTGTTCCCGGATCTGACGGATGAAGAGCAGGAAGAAGTGGTGGAACATTTGAGGCGAATTCTGGGGTGAGCATCATGATTTGTCGTCGGGCAACGGAGAGTTGGCTGTGAGTTGCATCGCCATCATTCCGGCCCGGGGCGGCAGCAAGCGCATACCGCGCAAGAACCTTAAGCCGTTCGACGGCGTGCCGATGATCGTTCGTTCGATCCGTACGGCACTGGATTCGCAGCTGTTCGACCAAGTGATCGTCAGCACCGACGATGATGAAATCGCCGGGGTCGCGCGCGCGCATGGCGCTCAGGTGCCGTTCATGCGTCCAGCAACATTGGCCGATGAATTCACGGGAACGGCGGCGGTGATGGTGCATGCCTTGAATGAGCTTCCGGCGTTCGACTATGCCTGTTGTATCTACGCGACCGCACCGCTTTTGCAGGCGCGGTATCTGCGTCAGGGATTTGAATTGCTGGAGCAGCATCCCGATAAATCCTTCGCATTTTCCGTGGCCGGTTTCGGCTTTCCCGTGCAGCGTGCCTTGACCCTCGACGAGCACGGTGCGCTGACGTCGCTGTACCCGGAATTTCGCAACACCCGCTCTCAGGATCTGGCTGAAGCCTTTCAAGATGCGGGGCAGTTCTATTGGGGGCGTCGCGAGGCCTGGTTGCGTGGCGATGTGTTGTTCTCCCCGGCGAGCCTGCCGGTGATTCTGCCGCGGCATCTGGTGCAGGACATCGACACTCCCGAAGACTGGAAGCGCGCTGAATACCTTTACGCCGCGCTGAAGGCCGGCGGTGAACTGCAATGAGAGTGCTGATTCGTTCCGACGCGTCGCCGACCATTGGCAGCGGGCATATCGCTCGCTTGTTGCCTCTGGCCAGAACCTTGCGCAAGCAGGGCTCGCACGTGGCCTTTGCTTGCCGGCTGCTGCCGGGGCATCGTCTGGACGCGCTGGCGGCCGAAGGCTTTGAAACCTTCGCTCTGCCGGCGCGTTATCTGGATGAAGACCCGCAGCAAGCGATCGAATCCATGCTGCCGTGGCAGGCAGACATCGACGCGCTCGCGCACGCGCTGGAAAACCAGCCGGCGTTCGACTGGATCGTCGTCGACCACTATGGTCTCGACCATCACTGGCAGACGGCGGCCCGGCGCTGGGCGCCTCGGATTGCTGCGGTGGATGACCTTGCTACTCGCCAGTACGCCGTCGATCTGCTGCTCAACCAGAACCTGTCCGGCACGCCAGAGGCTTATGAATCGCTGCTCGCGCCAGGTTGCCAGACATTGTTCGGTCCACGTTTCGCGATGCTGCGCGACGAATTCTGCTGCCCGGCGATTCTGATCAAGCCCCAGGCCAAACGGATCCTGGTGAATTTCGGCGGCTTCGATGCGGCGATGCAGACTCATCACGCGATGCTGGCGATGGCGGATTTCGACGCGCTGGAAGTCGATTTCGTGGCCGGTGCCGACAACCCGGCCTGGGACACGATGGCGGCCATGGCGGCGGATCGTCCGAACTGGCGCTTGCACCGTTTTGTCAGCGACTTCTACCGGCTGATGACCGAGGCCGACCTGTTTGTCGGTGCCGGTGGCGGCACCAGTTGGGAGCGGGCGGCCATGGGGTTGCCGACGATTTGCATTGCGGTCTCGAACAATCAGCAAGCCAACGGCGAGGTGATGGCGGCTTCGGGTGCCCATGTTTTTTTGGGGGCTCGTGAGCAGGTCAGCGTCGAACAGTTGCGTCAGGCGATCGGTTTTGTCGCGGGCAATCAGGGAATACGTCAGAGCCTGGCCGACCGTTCACGGCAATTGGTTGATGGCCGAGGCGCGCAACGGGTAGCGGCCGCCTTGGCCGGTGCGGTGTTGCAGATCCGTGCTGCAACCCTCGTCGATGCCCGGCTACTGTTCGACGGACGCAATGCCGAGGCGGTACGACGCTGGTCGCTGGAGACCGGTGCGATTGAATGGTCGTCGCATCAAAACTGGCTGACCGCCAGTTTGAACAATGCGCAACGCTTGCTGTTGATCGCCGAAGCTGATGACGGTCCTGTGGGCGTGTTGCGTTATGACTTGCGTGGCTTTACAGCGGAAGTCTCGATTTATCTGTTCGAAGATCGCATGGGCCTGGGCTGGGGCAGGGCGTTGCTGGCCCGCGGCGAGGCGTTCGTCACGGCCCACTGGCCGCAATTGATCGCCATCACCGCCCAGGTTTTGCCAGCCAACCAGCCGTCGCTGAAGGTCTTTCGCGAAGCCGGTTTCACTCAGAGTGCTTGCGCGTTCACGCGCGTATTGAAGGATCACAGAAATGACTAGCTTCAAGATTGGCGACCGCATGATCGGTACCGACGCGCCGCCATTCATCATCGCCGAGATGAGTGGCAACCATAACCAGTCGCTGGACATGGCTTTGCAAATCGTCGAAGCCGCAGCCAGGGCCGGCGCGCATGCCTTGAAGCTGCAAACCTACACCGCCGACACCATGACCCTGAACCTGTCCGAAGGCGAGTTCTTCATCAAGGACCCCAACAGTCTGTGGGCCGGGACCTCGTTGTTTGCGTTGTACGAGAAAGCGCATACACCGTGGGAGTGGCATGCGCCGATTTTCGCCCGAGCCAAAGAGCTGGGCATGCTGGCGTTCTCCACGCCCTTCGATGACAGTGCTGTCGACTTCCTCGAAAGCCTCGATGTGCCGGCCTACAAGATCGCCAGTTTCGAAAACACCGATCTGCCGCTGATTCGCCGGGTCGCAGCCACCGGCAAGCCCTTGATCATCTCCACCGGCATGGCCAGCATCGCCGAGCTCGACGAAACCGTACGCGCGGCCCGTGAGGCGGGGTGCAAGGATTTGGTGCTGCTCAAATGCACCAGCACTTATCCGGCGACACCGGCCAACAGCAACGTGCGGACCATTCCTCATTTGCGCGAATTGTTTGGCTGCCAGGTCGGCCTGTCCGATCACTCCATGGGTGTCGGCGTGTCCGTAGCGGCGGTGGCGCTGGGCGCGACGGTAGTGGAAAAACACTTCACCCTTGACCGTTCGGCCGGTGGCGTGGACGCCAGTTTCTCCCTGGAGCCGGCCGAACTCGAAAGCCTGGTGATCGAAACCGAGCGTGCCTGGCAGGCCATGGGTCAGGTGCATTACGGGGTGACCGAAGCCGAGCGCAAGTCCCTGGTGTACCGACGCTCGCTCTATGTCACGCAGGACATGGCGGCCGGCGAGCCGTTTACCGTCGCCAATCTGCGGGCCATCCGTCCTGGCCTGGGGCTGGCACCCAAACACGCTGAAACCCTTCTGGGCCGCCGCGCCCGCCATGCCATCAAGCGTGGAACCGCGCTGGACTGGTCGTTGGTCGAATAACGCCTTGCAGCTCTGTTTCGGCAAAATAGCGTGACCTGCGGGTCATAACGCGCATCTTCACTGTATTGTATTAATCGGGGAGGTGGCGCCTGGTCTGTTTTCAGCCCAGTGATGGCCTTTTATTTCTTCCCGCTGCCGCCTCGATGGGGCGACGTTTTTCACTGTTTGTCGGCGCCCCTCGAATCATTACGAGCGGTGGTATTGGGCTGTTTATTATTGGGAAGCCGTAATGATTGGCATAAAAAGCATTGCGAGCTACGTTCCTGTAGCCGGCGTGGACAATTACGCACAAGGTGCAAAATTCGAAAAGGATGAAGAGTTCATCCTGGGCAAAATCGGTTCGGCCTTCCTGCCGCGCAAAGACGCCGGGCAGGAAACTTCGGACCTGTGTGTCGAAGCAGCCAATGCGCTGTTCGCCAACAACCCCGATCTGAAACGTGAATCCATCGATGTGCTGATCGTCGTCACCCAGAACGGCGACGAAGAAGGCCTGCCCCACACCGCAGCCATCGTTCAGGACAAGCTCGGCCTGCCGACCACCGTGGCCGCGTTCGATATTTCCCTGGGCTGCTCCGGCTACGTCTATGGCATCTACGCGATCAAGGGCTTCATGGAAGCCGCCGGCCTGAAGAATGGCTTGCTGATCACCGCCGACCCGTATTCGAAGATCGTCGACCCGGAAGACCGCAACACCACCATGCTCTTCGGTGACGCCGCCACCGCGACCTGGATGGGTGAAAACGCGCCGTGGCAGCTGGGCAAAGCCAAATTCGGCACCGACGGTTCCGGTGCACCGCACCTGAAAGTCACCGACGGCGTGTTCTACATGAACGGTCGCCAGGTGTTCAACTTTGCCCTGCTCAAAGTCCCGGCGCATTTGCATGAGTTGCTGGCCGACTCGCAACTGACCGCTGATGACATCGACGCCTTCTGCATTCACCAGGGCAGCGCAGCGATTGTCGACGCCGTGGCGCGTCGCTTCGAAGGCGAGCCGGAGAAGTTCATCAAGGACATGGTCGAGACCGGTAACACCGTGTCTTCGAGCATTCCGCTGCTGTTGGAAAAACACGTGCTGGACTCCGACTGGAAGCGCGTCGCGTTGAGCGGTTTCGGTGTTGGCCTGTCCTGGGGCTCGGCGATCCTTTATCGCCCTTGAATCCGGTGTTTTAGTCAACGAAAGCCAGACACAAAAATAGCGCTCAAGGTGTAATCTTGAGCGCTATTTTTTTGCCCGAACCAAAAGCGAGGCGCCATGAGCGAGTTCTTTGAGCACAACGTCGACGTCATCCAGCAGCGCTGGCCGGCGTTGGCTGTGCGTTTGCTGGTCGAAGACACGAGCCTGTTGCAGGCTGATCTGGTGGAAGGCCTGGGTTCGACGTTGAGCATCAATGGCATTCAGCTGACCAGCCGCCATGATCGCAGTCGCGAGGCCATGCTTCAGGCCAACAGCTTGCCGCTCGACAGTCCGGTGGCGCATGTCTACGGCACCGGGCTCGGTGATCTGCAAATGGATTTGTTGCGACGCGCCGGTCTTGAGCGGCTGTACGTGCACATCCTCAACGGCGCCGTGTTTTCCTTGGTGCTGCAACTACTTGATCAGCAGGCGTGGCTCGGTGATCCTCGGGTCGAGCTGCTGTATGCCGGTGACCTCGGGGAAATCCAACTACCGTTTTTTGCCTTGCCCTCCGAGCTGGTGCTGGCCGACGATTTCAACGCGAAGATCCGTGATCGCCTGATCAGTGAAACTCATCTGACCTTCAACAACCGTGAGTTCGATCCGCAGGCGCCAGAGATTATCGAGCGCTTGCAGGTCAGTCTCAAATGGGTGCAGGCCGATCGCGACGTGGCCGAGTTGTCCGGTTCACAACCGGGGAGGGAGGTGTTTGTCATCGCCACCGGCCCGAGCCTGGAACAGCACTTTGCGACCTTGCGCGCGATTCGCAATGAAGCCGGGCGGCCGTTGTTCATCTGCGTCGATACGGCTTATCGCCCATTGCTCAAACACGGCATACGGCCCGACATCGTCGTCAGCATCGACCAACGTATTTCGGATCGACACCTGCCGTCTGAAGGCACGACCGAGATCACGCTGGTGTACATGCCCATGCTTGATCCGGCGGTGATCGAGGCCTGGCAGGGGCCGCGTTATGCCGGTTACTCCGCGAGCCCGATCTACCAGCAGCTGCGTCGGCAATTGCCGAGGGGCGAGTTGTATGTCGGCGGCAGCGTGATTCATCCGGCGGCGGACCTGGCGGTGAAAATGGGCGCGGCGCAGATCACGTTGTTCGGCGCCGACTTCGCCTTCCCGGGCGACAAGACCCACGCCGGCTGGAACGACGGTGATCTGGGGCCGCAACTGGGCGCCGCCAAGCACTGGGTGCTGGACGGTCACGGCCAGCGCATCAAGACGCAGCTCAACTTCCGCAGCTATTTGTGTGAGCTGGAGCGTTTTATCGCGGGCCATCCGCAGGTGCGCTTCTTTAACAGCAGTCGGGCAGGGGCGATGATCGCCGGCACGGTTTTTCATCCGGAGTTTGCATCGTGAGCGCGCTTGAAACCTTCGTTGCCGATGCGCAGCACTGTGCAGCCTTGTTCCGTCTGGGGCGTGATGTCGAAGCCGGGCTGGCGATGATCGAGTTGGCCGGTGCGGTCCACCCGGTGTTCGATTCGAAGCCGCAGGAGGCTCAGCAGCAGTGGGCATTTGTGCTCGGCCAGATGTTCGCGTGTCAGGAAGCGCAGAACTGGCTCGCACTGGCCGATTACCTGGAATATGAACTGGTCCAGTTGCTGAATGACACGCTGTCCATATAAGCAATTTGCCCTCTGTCGGTGCCGGCGAGTCCTCGCCCACCTGTCGCCGACATTTCCCTGACGTCATTTTTTCGCTGTCGGATCGTCGCCAACCCCTTGATTTGCGGGGGGTGGCAACGTGATGGCAAATAATTTTGAAAATCCCCTAAAGCAAGTTGCATTGGCGACGATAACTATTACGAAGGTTCTCTAGGCCATACCCGGCGGTTGCCAGGGCCGGAAGCCGCAGTACCCAACCAACGAGGAATTCGTCATGGCTTTAACAGTAAACACCAACGTCACATCGTTGAGCGTTCAGAAGAACCTGAACCGCTCCTCCGACGCTCTGTCGACTTCGATGACTCGTCTGTCTTCCGGCCTGAAAATCAACAGCGCTAAAGACGACGCCGCCGGCCTGCAAATCACCACTCGTATGACCTCGCAAATCCGCGGTCAGACAATGGCGATCAAAAACGCCAACGACGGTATCTCGATCGCTCAGACCGCTGAAGGCGCGATGCAGGAAACCACCAACATTCTGCAGCGTATGCGTGAACTGGCCGTACAAGCTCGAAACGACTCGAACGGTACTCAAGACCGCGTTGCTCTGAACAAAGAATTCGCGGCAATGTCGGACGAGATCACTCGTATCGCCAACTCCACCAACCTGAACGGCAAGAACCTGCTGGACGGTACTGCTGGCACCATGACCTTCCAGGTTGGTTCCAACACTGGTTCGGCTAACCAGATCACTCTGACCCTGGCCTCCGGTTTCGGCGCTGCAACCCTGTCGGTTGACTCGGCTACCACTCAGATCACTGGTAACAACTCGGCTACCGCTCAGGCTTCGTTCTCCGCTGCCCTGACCCGTATCGACGCCGCTCTGCAGACCATCAACACCGCCCGTGCTGACCTCGGTGCTGCACAAAACCGTCTGACCAGCACCATCTCCAACCTGCAGAACATCAACGAAAACGCTGAAGCTGCTCGTGGTCGCGTACAAGACACCGACTTCGCTGCTGAAACTGCTCAGCTGACCAAGCAACAAACTCTGCAACAAGCTTCCACCGCAATTCTGGCTCAGGCCAACCAACTGCCATCCGCTGTACTGAAACTGCTTCAGTAATAGCTGATTGAGTTTTGGCGAGGGGTGTGCGCTGGTCGTGCCCTCTCGCTTTTTTACTTTTAGAGGTGATGGACATGGATATGAGCGTGAAGCTGAACTTGTCTTATCCGACGGCGAAGCACGCAACCACGGTGGCGGACAAGCCTGCGGAAAAGCCTCGAGCGGAGCCCGCGAAAGTGGTCGACGTCAAGGAGGTGCGCAAGAGCGCACAGACTGAGCAGGACAAGCTGAAAATGGCTGTTCAAGAAATTGAAAAGTTCGTTCAGTCGGTTAAACGTAATCTGGAGTTCTCGATTGATGAGCCTTCAGGTCAGGTTGTTGTGAAAGTCATTGCCAGTGAATCCGGTGAGGTGGTCCGTCAGATCCCCAACGAAGAAGTCCTGAAACTGGCCAATAGTTTGAATGATGCAAGCAGCCTGTTGTTCAGCGCTAAAGCCTGACAGTTGGCATGAATTTTGTTGCTATGTTCTTTTGGGCGTTGTAGTGGTCAAAAGGCCGGCGACACACTGAAGGGAGTTCCACATGGCAAGTCCAATTTTACCGGGCACGGGTTTAGGCTCTGGCCTTGATACCGGTGCTATCGTCAAAGCCTTGGTGAACGCTGACAAAGCGGCCAAGCAAGGTCAGATCGACCGTGGGACCACTACCAACACCGCGAGCATTTCCGGGATTGGTACACTGAAGTCGCTGCTGGCCACGTTCCAGAAAGCACTCACCGATCTGGGCAGCACGACGACCCCTCAGTTCACGGGTTATTCGGCAACGTCTTCCGACCCCAAAGTGCTGACTTCCACGTCCAGTAACACGGCTGTTGCCGGCAATTACGTGGTCAAAGTCACCAGCCTTGCCACCTCGTCGAAAGTCGCCTCGGCGGCCTTTGCCGGCGGCGCGACCAGTGCTATCCCGGCAGGCACGCTGACCATCACCCAGAACGGCACCAGCTACCCTGTCACCGTAGGTGCGGGCGCCACGCTGCAATCGGTGCGTGACTCGATCAATAGTCAGTACCAGGCCAGTGGCCTGAGCGCCAACATCGTGACCGACAGTTTCGGTTCGCGCCTGGTACTGGGTTCTACCGCGACCGGTGCAGGTTCCGATATCTCCGCCAGCGGTATCGCCGGCCTGACAATCGACGGGACGGCCCCAATGCCCGACGTACCGACCGCAACCTCTTCGGGTGCTATCGGTGGTCTGGCCGCGGATGCGGTGTTCTCGGTCGATGGTCTGGCGATGACCAGCAAGTCCAATACCATCGCCAACACGATCTCCGGTCTGAGTCTGACCCTGACCGGCGCAGGTACATCGACTGTTAACGTCGCTCCCAACAACGATGGTCTGAAGGCATCGATCCAGAAGTTCGTTGACGCCTATAACGCCATCGCTAATGCTGTGACGTCCTTGACCAAACCGTCCCTGGATGACGATGGCAAGCCGACTGTCGCTGCTGCGCTGACCGGTGACCCGTTACCACGGTCGCTGCTGGCCGCCATTCGTGGTCCGCTGTCCCAGACCGGTGCTGGCGACAAGCTGACCGTGCTCTCGCAGTTGGGGATCACCACTGACCAGAAAACCGGTGCACTGAACTTCGACTCCACCAAGTTCACCGCAGCGATGAATACCAAGAAGCTCGGTGGCGAAGTTCAAACCCTGTTTACCGGTACCAATGGTCTGCTTGAGCGCATGAACAATGTGATCAAGCCGTACACCGATACGGGCGGTATTCTTGATACTCGCACCACCAATCTGAATGTGACCAAAACCAGGCTGACCGCTGATCAGGCTAATTTGGATCGTCGGGTCGAAACACTGACCGCGGTATTGACCAAAAAGTACAACGATATGGATACGCTCGTTGGCAAGTTGAAGGCGACAGCCAGCAACATCACCTCGATGTTTGAAGCGATGAACGCGCAGCAGAAGAACTCGTAACACGCACAACGCCAAAAGCCCGGCAGCGTTTTCAAGCGCTCCGGGCTTTTTGCATTTGAATCTAAAGTTTTTTGACGCGTCGTCGATACACTGGTTAGACGAACTACAGAATTTTGATGAGGTACAACATGAATCCAATGTTAGCCCTTCGCCAATACAAGAAGATTGGCGCTCAAGCGCAAACTTCCGAAGCCAGCCCGCATCGTCTGGTTCAGATGCTGATGGAAGGCGGGCTTGACCGTATCGCCCAGGCCAAGGGTGCGATGGAGCGCAAAGACATTCCGAACAAGGGTGTACTGATCGGCAAGGCCATCGGCATCATCGGTGGTTTGCGTGAAGGCCTGGACCTTGAGAACTCCGTCGAAACAGTGGGTGAACTGGACAACCTGTACACCTACATGATGAAGCGTCTGGCCGAGGCCAACATCAAGACTGATCCGGCGATTCTCGACGAAGTCGCTGATTTGCTTCGAACAGTCAAAGACGGTTGGGATGCGATTGCCGCACCGGGTCCGCAGTTTTAAGGAGATCACCATGAGTCTTGTATTGCAGCGTATCGAACACACCCGCGACGCCCTGGTCGGTGCATTGGCCGAGCGCAATTGGGAAGCCATTGGTGAGTTGGACCTGGCGTGTCGTTCCTGCATGGAAGACGTCTTGAGTGAGGCTTCGGTGGACGAAGCTGCTCTGCGCGATAATCTTGAGGAGTTGCTGGGGGTGTACAAGCAGCTTCTGGAGGCGGCGACGGGGGAGAGGCAGGCGATAGTCGACGAGATGTCGCAGATCCATCAAGCACAGAGCGCGGCAAAGGTTTACCATCTGTTTGGTTAATTAATCCTCAGTTAATCCGAACATAGTGCGCCATAAATTTGACTGTGCACGGTTTTTTGACTTAACTAGTGGCTGGTTCCAGATTTCAGGCGTCTACAGGCATAACGTGTCTGCAAGCGTCTAGCTTGCCCCATCATTTGGGCATTGAGTTGACTAGGGAAGTTGCTATTGCATGTGGCGTGAAACCAAAATTCTGCTGATTGATGACGATAGCGTCCGCCGCCGCGATTTGGCGGTGATTCTAAATTTTCTCGGCGAAGAAAATTTACCCTGCGGTAGCCATGACTGGCAGCAGGCGGTCGGCTCTTTGTCATCAAGTCGTGAAGTGATCTGTGTCCTCATCGGGACGGTCAATGCTCCTGGCGCACTTCCGGGCTTGTTAAAGACACTCGCAACCTGGGATGAGTTCCTTCCGGTTTTGTTAATGGGCGATAATTCTTCCGTTGACTTGCCTGAAGACCAGCGTCGCCGAGTGCTTTCGACACTCGAAATGCCGCCCAGCTACAGCAAATTGCTCGACTCGCTGCACCGTGCCCAGGTCTATCGCGAGATGTATGACCAGGCCCGCGAGCGCGGTCGTCATCGCGAACCCAATCTTTTCCGCAGCCTCGTCGGCACCAGTCGGGCGATCCAGCACGTCCGTCAGATGATGCAGCAAGTGGCCGACACTGACGCCAGTGTGCTGATCCTCGGCGAGTCCGGCACCGGCAAGGAAGTGGTCGCGCGCAACCTGCACTACCACTCCAAGCGTCGTGACGGGCCATTCGTACCGGTCAACTGCGGGGCGATCCCGGCCGAGTTACTGGAAAGCGAATTGTTCGGCCACGAAAAGGGCGCCTTCACCGGGGCGATCACCAGCCGCGCCGGGCGTTTTGAACTGGCCAACGGCGGCACCCTGTTCCTCGACGAAATCGGTGATATGCCGCTGCCGATGCAGGTCAAGTTGCTGCGCGTGTTGCAGGAGCGCACCTTCGAGCGCGTGGGCAGCAACAAGACTCAGAGCGTCGACGTGCGCATCATTGCAGCGACCCACAAGAATCTCGAAAGCATGATCGAGATCGGCACCTTCCGTGAAGACTTGTACTACCGCCTGAACGTGTTCCCGATCGAGATGGCGCCACTGCGTGAACGTGTCGAAGACATCCCGTTGCTGATGAACGAGTTGATCTCGCGCATGGAGCACGAGAAGCGCGGTTCGATCCGCTTCAACTCGGCGGCGATCATGTCGCTGTGCCGCCACGGCTGGCCGGGCAACGTCCGCGAACTCGCCAACCTAGTGGAGCGCATGGCGATCATGCACCCATACGGAGTGATCGGCGTGGTCGAACTGCCGAAAAAATTCCGCTACGTCGATGACGAAGACGAGCAACTGGTCGACAGCCTGCGCAGCGATCTTGAAGAGCGAGTGGCCATCAACGGTCATACCCCGGACTTCACCGCCAACGCCATGTTGCCGCCGGAAGGCCTGGACCTCAAAGACTACCTCGGTGGTCTGGAGCAGGGCTTGATTCAGCAGGCGCTGGACGATGCCAACGGCATCGTGGCGCGTGCAGCGGAACGCCTGCGTATTCGTCGCACCACCCTGGTGGAGAAGATGCGCAAGTACGGCATGAGCCGTCGTGACGGTGATGAACAGGCGGATGATTGACGCCTGTTTTTCAAGTCGTTCATATATAGGCGGTTTTTTTTAGGCACGGGTATTGCTACATCCCTCGCAACGTTCCGTTTAACTGACGGTCAGCCAAGCGAGAGAGCACGATGCCCCAAGCCGCCCAGATGTCTCCTGTCCCTGACACTTCGGGGCAACCGTCGTCCGTAGAGCAGGCAAGCCGGCTTGGCCTTGAGCAGGCGTTCTCGCTGTTCAATCAGATGTCGAGCCAGTTGACTGATTCCTACAGCATGCTTGAAGCCCGGGTCACCGAGCTCAAGGGCGAGCTGGCAGTGGTCAGCGCGCAGCGCATGCAAGAGCTGGCGGAAAAAGAACGTCTGGCCAACCGTCTGCAAAACCTCCTTGATTTGTTGCCCGGCGGCGTCATCGTCATCGACGCCCAAGGGATCGTGCGCGAAGCCAACCCGGCGGCCTGCGAACTGCTCGGACTGCCTCTCGAAGGCGAACTCTGGCGCCATGTCATTGCCCGCTGCTTTGCGCCCCGCGAAGACGACGGTCATGAAATCTCTCTCAAGGACGGTCGGCGTCTGTCGATCGCCACTCGCTCGCTGGATGCCGAGCCTGGGCAGTTGGTGTTGCTCAACGACCTGACTGAAACCCGTCATCTGCAAGATCAACTGGCCCGTCACGAACGCCTGTCGTCCCTTGGGCGAATGGTCGCTTCGCTGGCCCATCAAATTCGTACGCCGCTGTCCGCCGCCTTGCTCTATGCCAGTCATTTGACTGAGCAGGAGTTGCCTGTCGCCACCCAGCAGCGTTTCGCCGGGCGCCTTAAAGAGCGCCTGCATGAACTGGAGCATCAGGTTCGCGACATGCTGGTGTTTGCGCGCGGCGAGCTGCCGTTGACCGACCGCGTCACGCCCAAGCAGCTGATGCAGTCGCTGCAATCGGCAGCGCTGACCCATGTTCAAGACCTGCCGATTCGCTGGCAGTGCGACAGTCACGCCGGCGAGTTGCTGTGCAATCGCGACACCCTGGTCGGGGCGATTCTCAATCTGATCGAGAACGCCATTCAAGCCAGTGCCGGTGATGTCCGCTTGAAGGTGCATTTCTACGCCCGTGAAAACAACCTGCGCGTGTGCGTCAGTGACAGCGGCAGCGGTATCGACGGTAAAGTGCTGGCGCGTCTCGGCGAGCCGTTTTTCACCACTAAAACCACAGGGACTGGCCTGGGCCTGACCGTGGTCAAGGCAGTGGCCCGTGCTCATCAGGGAGAATTGCAGTTGCGCTCGCGGCCGGGTCGCGGCACCTGTGCGCAAGTGACCCTGCCGCTTTTTTCCGGTGAGCAGCCCAGCGCTCAGGGAGCGGAGTGAAGGAAATGGCAATCAAGGTTCTGCTGGTCGAGGACGACCGCGCGCTACGCGAAGCACTGGCCGATACGCTGTTGCTCGCGGGGCACGATTACACGGCGGTCGGTTCGGCGGAAGAGGCGCTCGCGACGGTCGGTAACGAGGCGTTCAGCCTGGTGATCAGCGACGTCAATATGCCGGGCATGGACGGCCATCAACTGCTCGGTTTGCTGCGAGCGCGTCAGCCGCAGCTGCCGGTGTTGCTGATGACCGCTCACGGCGCTGTCGAACGGGCCGTCGATGCGATGCGCCAGGGCGCTGCGGATTATCTGGTCAAGCCGTTCGAACCCAAAGCCTTGCTCGATCTGGTGGCGCGGCACGCATTGGGCGCGCTCGGCGCGACCGAGAGCGAAGGGCCGATCGCCTTCGAACCGGCCAGCGTGCAATTGCTGGAGCTGGCCGCGCGGGTTGCGCGCAGCGATTCGACGGTATTGATCTCCGGCGAGTCCGGGACCGGTAAAGAAGTGTTGGCTCGCTACATTCATCAGCACTCCCATCGCTCCAGTCAGCCATTCATTGCGATCAACTGCGCGGCGATCCCCGACAACATGCTCGAAGCCACCTTGTTCGGTCACGAAAAAGGTTCGTTCACCGGTGCCATCGCGGCGCAGGCTGGCAAGTTCGAGCAGGCCGATGGCGGCACCATTCTGCTCGACGAAATTTCTGAAATGCCCCTCGGGCTCCAGGCCAAATTGCTGCGTGTGTTGCAGGAGCGCGAAGTCGAGCGGGTCGGCGCGCGCAAGCCGATCACCCTGGATATCCGGGTCGTGGCGACCACCAACCGTGATCTGTCCGGTGAAGTGGCGGCGGGGCGCTTTCGTGAAGACCTCTTCTATCGCTTGTCGGTGTTTCCGCTGGCGTGGCGTCCGTTGCGTGAGCGCACCGCCGACATCCTGCCGCTGGCCGAGCGTCTGCTGGCCAAACACGTCAATAAAATGAAGCATGCTGCGGCGAAACTGTCACCCGAGGCGCAGGCGTGCCTGATCGGTTATCCGTGGCCGGGCAACGTGCGTGAACTGGACAACGCAATCCAGCGCGCCTTGATTCTGCAGCAGGGCGGTTTGATCCAGCCTCAGGATTTCTGCCTGGCCGGGCCGGTGGCCTGTGCGCCGTTGCCGGCCTTGGCGCCGGTGCGGGCGGTGGAGGTCGAGGCTGAATCGGCCGGGGCGTTGGGCGACGACCTGCGCCGCCGTGAGTTCCAGATGATCATCGACACCTTGCGCACCGAACGCGGCCGCCGCAAGGAAGCCGCCGAGCGACTGGGCATCAGCCCGCGCACCTTGCGCTACAAGCTGGCGCAGATGCGTGATGCCGGCATGGATGTGGAAGCGTATTTGTTTGCTACCTGAAAGTTGACGCTAGCAACACCGATCGACATGTGGGAGCGGGCTTGCTCGCGAAAGCTGTAGTCCAGCCAGCATCTCTGTTGAATGGAAAACCGTATTCGCGAGCAAGCCCGCTCCCACTTGGTTTTTGTGGTGATTCACAGTTGAGGAGGGCCCGGGAAGGGCTTTTGTTCAGAGCGGCCACGGAGCTGGCACCCTTGTTGCTAACACCTCACTACCCGCCGAGTGAGTGTCAAAAAATTGCGGGTCGCCAATGAGAGTAGATCATGAGCCAAGGTATTGAATTCAATCGGTTGATGCTGGACATGCGTTCCATGCAAATGGATGCCATGTCTGCGCCTAAATCGACTGCCGCAGTCCCTGAACTGGGTGGCAGCAGCTTTTCCGACATGCTCGGTCAGGCTGTCAATAAAGTGAACGACACCCAGCAGGCGTCCAGTCAGTTGGCCAGTGCCTTCGAGATCGGCAAAAGTGGCGTCGACCTGACGGACGTGATGATTTCCTCGCAGAAGGCCAGCGTGTCTTTTCAAGCGTTGACCCAAGTGCGCAACAAGCTGGTTCAGGCATACCAAGACATCATGCAGATGCCGGTTTAAGGACGAATTGAGTCATGGCAGAAGCAGTCGCCGATAACGTTCCGGCCAAGGCCACCCCAGTAGACGGCAAACCGCCGCTGTTCGGGTTGTCCTTCCTGGAAAACCTCTCCGAGATGACCATGTTGCGTCAGGTAGGCCTGTTGGTCGGCCTGGCTGCGAGCGTGGCGATTGGCTTTGCCGTGGTGCTGTGGTCTCAGCAGCCGGACTACCGGCCTCTGTACGGCAGCCTTGCCGGTATGGACGCCAAGCAGGTCATGGATACCCTGGCCGCCGCCGATATTCCCTACACCGTGGAACCCAACTCCGGCGCCTTGCTGGTCAAGGCCGAAGACCTGTCCCGTGCGCGGCTCAAGCTCGCGGGCGCTGGTGTCACTCCCAGCGATGGCAACATCGGTTTTGAGATCCTCGACAAGGACCAGGGCCTGGGGACCAGCCAGTTCATGGAAGCGACCCGTTATCGTCGCGGCCTCGAAGGCGAACTGGCCCGCACCATTTCCAGCCTGAACAACGTCAAGGGTGCCCGCGTGCACCTGGCGATTCCGAAAAGCTCGGTGTTCGTGCGTGACGAACGCAAGCCAAGTGCATCGGTGCTGGTTGAGCTGTATTCCGGCCGCTCGCTGGAGCCGGGTCAGGTGGTGGCGATCATCAACCTGGTCGCGACCAGCGTTCCCGAGCTCAGCAAATCCCAGATCACCGTGGTCGATCAGAAGGGCAACTTGCTTTCGGATCAGGCGGAAAACTCCGAACTGACCATGGCCGGCAAGCAATTCGACTACAGCCGTCGCATGGAAAGCATGCTGACCCAGCGCGTGCACAACATCCTGCAACCGGTGTTGGGCAACGACCGCTATAAAGCCGAAGTATCGGCCGACGTGGACTTCAGCGCCGTCGAGTCGACTTCCGAGCAGTTCAATCCGGACCAACCGGCGCTGCGCAGCGAGCAGTCGGTCAACGAACAACGCACCGCCAGCAATGGCCCGCAAGGTGTGCCGGGTGCCCTGAGCAACCAGCCGCCATCGCCAGCCTCCGCGCCGCAAACCACCGGTGGCAGCACCGCAGCCGCCGGCATGGTGCAGCCAGGCCAGCCGTTGATCGATGCCAACGGTCAGCAAATCATGGACCCGGCCACCGGTCAGCCGATGCTGGCGCCGTACCCGGCGGACAAGCGTCAACAATCCACCAAGAACTTCGAACTCGACCGCTCGATCAGCCACACCAAGCAACAGCAGGGTCGTCTGAATCGCCTGTCGGTGTCGGTCGTCGTGGATGATCAGGTCAAGGTCAACGCCGCCAACGGCGAGACCACTCGTGCGCCGTGGAGCGCCGATGAGTTGGCGCGCTTCACGCGCCTGGTGCAGGACGCCGTCGGTTTCGACGCCAGCCGGGGTGACAGCGTCAGCGTGATCAACATGCCGTTCTCCGCCGAGCGCGGTGAAGTGATTGCCGATATTCCGTTCTACTCCCAGCCGTGGTTCTGGGACATCGTCAAGCAAGTGCTGGGTGTGTTGTTCATCCTGGTGCTGGTGTTCGGTGTGCTGCGTCCGGTGCTCAACAACATCACCGGTGGCGGCAAAGGCAAACAGCTTGCTGGCTTGGGAAGTGATGTGGAACTCGGTGGCATGGGCGGCCTGGACGGCGAACTGGCCAACGACCGCGTCAGCCTCGGCGGTCCGCAAAGCATCCTGCTGCCGAGCCCGAGCGAAGGCTATGACGCACAGTTGAATGCAATCAAGAGTCTGGTGGCAGAAGATCCGGGTCGCGTGGCCCAGGTCGTGAAAGAGTGGATTAACGCAGATGAGTGATAACCGAGCCGTTGCCGCCAAACTGACCAAGGTCGACAAAGCCGCGATTCTGCTGCTGTCCCTGGGTTCTACCGATGCTGCGCAAGTGTTGCGCCACATGGGGCCCAAAGAGGTCCAGCGTGTGGGTGTGGCCATGGCGCAGATGGGCAACGTCCATCGCGAGCAGGTCGAGCAGGTCATGAGTGAGTTCGTCGACATCGTCGGCGACCAGACCAGCCTGGGCGTCGGCTCCGACGACTACGTGCGCAAAATGCTCACCCAGGCACTGGGCGAAGACAAGGCCAACGGCCTGATCGACCGGATCCTGCTGGGCGGCAACACCAGCGGCCTCGACAGCCTGAAGTGGATGGAGCCGCGCGCCGTCGCCGACGTGATCCGATACGAGCACCCACAGATCCAGGCGATCGTCGTGGCGTACCTCGACCCGGATCAGGCCGGTGAAGTGCTTGGCAACTTCGATCACAAGGTGCGTCTGGACATCATTCTGCGGGTTTCCTCGCTGAACACCGTGCAGCCAGCGGCCCTGAAAGAGCTCAACCAGATTCTCGAGAAGCAGTTCTCCGGCAACTCGAATGCCTCGCGCACCACCCTGGGTGGCATCAAGCGCGCGGCCGATATCATGAACTTCCTCGACAGTTCGATCGAAGGCCAACTGATGGACTCGATTCGCGAAGTCGACGAAGACCTGTCCGGTCAGATCGAAGACCTCATGTTCGTGTTCAACAACCTGTCCGATGTCGACGACCGCGGGATTCAGGCGTTGCTGCGCGAAGTGTCCTCCGACGTGCTGGTGCTGGCCCTCAAGGGTTCGGACGAAGGCGTCAAGGAGAAGATCTTCAAGAACATGTCCAAACGAGCGGCCGAACTGTTGCGCGACGACCTCGAGGCCAAAGGCCCGGTGCGCGTCAGCGACGTGGAAACCGCGCAGAAAGAAATCCTCACCATTGCCCGCCGTATGGCCGAAGCCGGAGAAATCGTTCTCGGCGGGAAGGGCGGCGAAGAGATGATCTAAGGTCACTATGTCGTCCAAACATGATGAGTCCCAGACCGACCTGATCCGAGGCAAGGACGTCGCCGGTTTCGACGTCTGGGCGTTGCCCAGCTTCGATCCTTTTGTGCCGGAGCCCGAGCCGGAACCCGAGCCTGAACCGCCGGAAATGGAAGAAGTGCCGCTGGATGAAGTCCAGCCACTGACCCTCGAAGAACTCGAAAGCATCCGTCAGGAGGCTTACAACGAAGGCTTCGCCATCGGCGAGAAAGAAGGCTTCCACAGCACCACGCTCAAGGTCCGTCAGGAAGCCGAAGCCGTCCTGGCACCAAAGGTCGCGGGCCTGGAACAGCTGATGGCCAACTTGTTCGAGCCCATCGCCGAGCAAGACACCCAGATCGAAAAGTCTTTGGTTGATCTCGTGCAGCACATCACCAAACAGGTGATTCAGCGCGAACTGGCCATCGACTCGACGCAAATCGAACACGTCATGCGCGAAGCCCTCAAGCTTTTGCCGTTGGGCGTGGGCAATGTGCGGCTGTACATCAATCCGCAGGATTTCGAACAGGTCAAAGCCCTGCGCGAGCGCCATGAAGAAACCTGGCGCATCGTCGAGGACGAGTCTCTGTTGCCTGGCGGTTGCCGGGTCGAGACCGAGCACAGTCGCATCGACGCCACTGTTGAAACCCGTGTCGCCCAGGTCATGGCCAAGCTCTTCGATCAGTTGCACGACCAGGCCTTGCACCCGGCTGCGCCGGATCTGAGCCTGGAACTGCCGGTCGACGAGAAGCCTGCGGTCGCTCCGACACTGGACGACCCCGATGCGCCTTGATCGCACCAGCTTCGCCAAGCGCCTCGGCAGTTACGCCGAGGTCACTACGCTGGCGGGGGCGCCGATCCTCGAAGGCCGTCTGCTGCGCATGGTCGGCCTGACCCTCGAAGCCGAAGGTTTGCGCGCTGCCATGGGCAGCCGCTGCATGGTCATCAACGACGACAGTTATCAACCGGTGCAGGTCGAAGCCGAAGTCATGGGTTTCTCCGGCAGCAAGGTGTTCCTGATGCCGGTCGGCAGCGTCGCCGGCATTGCGCCCGGTGCCCGTGTGGTTCCTATGGCAGACACTGGCCGCTTGCCGATGGGCATGAGCATGCTCGGGCGGGTGCTGGACGGCGCCGGTCGTGCGCTGGACGGCAAGGGCGGCATGAAGGCCGAAGACTGGGTGCCGATGGACGGCCCGACCATCAACCCGCTCAAACGCGAACCCATCAGTGAGCCGCTGGACGTGGGCATCCGCACCATCAACGGTTTGTTGACGGTCGGTCGCGGTCAGCGTCTCGGTCTGTTCGCCGGTACCGGCGTCGGTAAATCCGTGCTGCTGGGCATGATGACCCGCTTTACCGAGGCCGACATCATCGTGGTCGGGCTGATCGGTGAGCGGGGCCGTGAAGTTAAAGAGTTCATCGAGCACATCCTCGGTGAAGAAGGGCTCAAGCGTTCGGTGGTCGTCGCCTCGCCGGCGGACGATGCGCCGCTGATGCGTCTGCGCGCGGCCATGTACTGCACGCGCATCGCTGAATATTTCCGCGACAAGGGCAAGAATGTCCTGTTGCTGATGGATTCGCTGACCCGTTTCGCCCAGGCCCAGCGGGAAATCGCCCTGGCCATCGGCGAACCGCCCGCGACCAAAGGTTATCCGCCGTCGGTGTTCGCCAAGTTGCCGAAACTGGTGGAGCGGGCCGGTAACGCCGAGAAGGGCGGCGGTTCGATCACCGCGTTCTACACCGTATTGTCGGAAGGCGATGACCAGCAGGATCCGATTGCCGACTCGGCGCGAGGCGTGCTCGACGGGCACATCGTGCTGTCCCGGCGCCTGGCCGAAGAAGGCCATTACCCGGCTATCGACATCGAAGCGTCCATCAGCCGGGTCATGCCCTCGGTGGTCAGCCCCGAGCACATGGCGCGCGCGCAGATGTTCAAGCAGTATTGGTCGCGCTATCAGCAAAGCCGCGACTTGATCAGCGTCGGCGCCTACGTGCCGGGCGGTGATCGAGAAACCGACATCGCGATTTCCCTGCAACCGGCCATGACCACGTATCTGCGTCAGGGTTTGAACGACAACATCGGCATGGGCGCCAGCGAAAACCACCTCGCCACCATCTTCGCCCCGGCAGCGGGCGGCTAACCGGCCATGGCCCAGAGCCGCGCGGCACGCTTGGCACCGGTGGTGGAAATGGCCGAAAAGGCCGAAAAAACCGCGGTCATGCGCCTCGGGCACTTCCAGGGCCAGGTTCGTGTGGCGGAAAGCAAACTCGCCGACCTCGAAAACTTTCGCCTCGAATACCAGGAACAATGGATCGTGCGCGGCAGTTCGGGCGTTTCCGGTCAGTGGTTGCTCGGCTATCAGGGCTTTCTTGCGCAACTGGGCACCGCCATCGATCAGCAGCGCCAAAGCCTGAACTGGCACCAGAACAACCTGAACAAGGCGCGCGAGTCATGGCAGCAGGCGTTTGCCCGGGTCGAAGGCTTGCGAAAACTTGTACAACGCTACATGGACGAGGCGCGCAAGCTCGAAGACAAGCGCGAGCAGAAGCTGCTGGATGAGTTGTCCCAGCGGTTGCCGCGGCATGATCCGTATTGAGTCAGTCGGACCGCGTGATCGTTCTTCGCGGGCAAGCCTCGCTCCCACAGGATCCGTGTCGTTCGTAATTGCTGTGTACGACACAAAACCTGTAGGAGCGAGGCTTGCCCGCGAAGGCGGTCTGACAGACACCACAATTTCCCGCCTTGCTCCCATCTCCGCCAAGTGCTAAACCTTGTACACGTACGTTCCCCCATGACAAGGAAGCCGTTAAAAATGTCAGTCGTTACAGAAATCTCCCAGGATGGGCAAAAACTGACGATTTCGATCAAGGGACGATTCGATTTCGCCAAGCATCAGGAGTTTCGTGAATCCTACGAAAACCTGCAGCCAAAACCCGAGTCCTTCGAGGTGGATTTGAAGGATGCCACCTACCTCGACAGTTCCGCGCTCGGCATGCTCTTGCTGTTGCGTGATCACGCCGGCGGCGAGAATGCCGAAATCACATTGACCAACGCCAACGCCGATGTGCGCAAGATTCTCGCCATCTCCAACTTTGAACAAATCTTCGACGTTGCATGACCGCCATGCAGCCGTCGCTTGAACCGCTGACGATCCTCATCGCCGAAGACAGCGCGGCCGATCGCATGCTGCTGTCGAGCATCGTCCGCCGCCAGGGCCACCAGGTGCTCACGGCCGCCAACGGTGCCGAAGCGGTCGAAGCGTTTCGCGAGCAGCGGCCGCACCTGGTGCTGATGGACGCCATGATGCCGGTGATGGACGGGTTCGAGGCGGCACAGCAGATCAAGGCGCTGGCCGGGGAAACCTTGGTGCCGATCATCTTCCTGACCTCGCTGACCGAAAGCGAGGCCCTGGCCCGATGTCTGGAGGCCGGTGGCGATGACTTTCTGGCGAAGCCCTACAACCAGGTGATCCTCGCCGCCAAGATCAAGGCCATGGACCGCTTGCGCCGGTTACAGGCCACGGTGCTGCAGCAGCGTGACCTGATCGCCAAACATCACGACTACTTGCTCAACGAGCAGCGGGTGGCCAAGGCCGTGTTTGACAAGGTGGCGCATTCGGGCTGCCTGAGTGCGCCGAACATCCGCTACCTGCAATCGCCGTATGCGTTGTTCAACGGCGATCTGCTGCTCGCAGCGTTCACCCCGGCCGGCGACATGCACGTGCTGCTGGGGGATTTCACCGGTCACGGTTTGCCGGCCGCCGTGGGCGCCATGCCCCTGGCTGAAGTCTTTTACGGCATGACCGCCAAGGGCTACGGCCTGGCCGAAACCTTGCGCGAGATGAATGCCAAGCTCAAACGCATCCTGCCGGTGGACATGTTCTGCTGCGCCACCTTGCTGAGTCTGAGCTTTCAGCGGCGCTCGGTGGAAGTCTGGAACGGCGGGATGCCGGACGGTTACTTGCACAGTATCGCCACGGGGGAGCGCACGCCGCTGCCGGCGCGGCACTTGCCCCTGGGTGTGCTGAGCCCGCAAACCTTCAATGACCGCACCGAAGTGTTTCCGATGGCCGTCGGCGATCGGGTGTTCCTGCTGTCCGACGGGGTCATCGATACCTGCGATGCCAACGAACAGTTGTTTGGTGTGGAGCGGCTGCAGCGGGTGTTTGCGGCCAATCGTCATCCAGACGCGCTGTTCGAGGAAATCGAGCAAGCGTTGCTGGACTTTCGTGGCGAGGCTCGCGATGACGTGAGCATGGTCGAGGTCAGTCTGCTGGAGGCTGCGCAACTGATTCCACCGGCGCCGGTGTATTCCGACAGTGGTCAGTCCTGTCCGCTGGACTGGTCGGTGAGTTTCGAATTTCGTGCCGCGACCCTCAAGCGTTTCAATCCGCTGCCGTACCTTTTGCAATTGTTGCTTGAGGTCCACGGTCTGCGAGCTCAGAGTGGCGCGCTCTACAGCGTGTTGGCAGAGCTTTATTCCAATGCCCTTGAGCACGGCGTGCTCGGGCTGGATTCAAGCCTCAAACGCGATGCCTCGGGGTTCGCGCGCTATTATCAAGCGCGCGGTGAGCGGCTGGAGGCGTTAAGCGACGGCTATGTGCGGGTGCATTTGCAAGTCGTGCCGACCGGCAAGGGCGGGAGCCTGATTGTGCGGGTCGAAGACAGCGGCAAAGGCTTTGATGTGGCGCGGGTGATGGAGCGTCCCGTTGACGGTGGCCGTCTGTCGGGACGCGGCGTCAGTCTGATCCGCCAATTGAGCCGTAGCGCGAGCTGGTCCGACGATGGTCGTAGTGCTCGCGTGGAGTTTTTCTGGGAGGCTCTGGCATAATTCACCCATTCTTGATCAAGGAGTGAGCAAGTGGCTGACACACATCTGGACCGCGACGTGCTGAGCGCGTTGCAGGAAGTCATGGAGGGTGAGTATCCGATGTTACTGGATACCTTCATCTCCGACTCCGAAGAGCGTTTGCGCGTGTTGCGAAAGGCAGAAGATGCAGCGCAACTCATGAATGCCGCCCACAGTTTCAAGGGCAGCAGCAGCAACATGGGCGCCGTTCGCTTGGCAGAGTTGTGCAGTGAGCTGGAACGTCGCGCCAAGGAAAAGAGCCTCACGGGTATCGAAGCGCTTGTCGGTGAAATCGATGGTGAATTTGCCATTGTCCGCCCGCTGTATGAGGCTGAGAAACAGCGCTCTATCGCTGAGTAACGCGACCGTCCGGCGCTTTTGGCCGCTGTCGAGCCAACCTGGCTCGACCTTTGCAACTATCTCGCTCAACTGTACCTACGATCCCAGTGCAGCGGAGACCGTTTTATGCCCGTTACCCCCCATTCGCTTCTGCAGGCCGTCGCGACGGCCAAGACTCAAGTCGCCTCCGCCAATACCCCGGCGCCAGGCTCTGAGCCAGGGGGCAAGGCGTCCAGCTTCGCTGATGTTTACGCCAATCAAGCCCGGAACAAGCCTTCTGCGGTCGCTGATAAACCGACTAAATCTGCTGCCGATAATGCCCCGCAGGGCACCGGCAAACCGGATGTGAGCAGTGACAAGCCTGCCGCTCCGGAGCCGGTGGTTGCCGATAGCGGCAATTCCTTGCCCGCCGATAAACCGGCGCCGACCGATGACGTAACGGCCAGCGACGATCAGGCCGAGACCACTGAAACGCCGGTGGTTGATGCGGCGCCTGTTGATCCGAGCCTCGATCCCGCCCTTGATACTGCGTTGATGCAGGCAGTGCAGCCGTTGGTGACCGTGCCGGTCGTACCAACCGCTGCGCCAGTCGTCACGCCCGCACCGCCACAGGCTGAAGCGCCAGTTGCCGCAGCCGTCGTTGCCGCGACCGTGCAAGCGGCGCCTGTCACCGATAGCGATTTCGATCCTGAGGCTGATCCGCTCGACGCGCTGCCGGCCGTGCGCATGGCCATGGAGCAGAGCGGTCATGTGTCCGCCAGCAGCCAGGCCCAGCCAAAAGCCACACCTGCCCAAACCCAGGCTGACGGTGAGCTGACGGCGGCGCAGAACTTTGCCGCCGGCATGGCCAGCATGCTCGACGTGCAAGCCGACAAGGACAGCACCAGCCAGGGCGGCGAGAAGGCTTTCAGCGGTCTGATCGATAGCGGCCTCAAGGATTTGACGTCTGCCAGCAGCGATACCCGAGTCGATGACTTCGCCAACCGTCTGGCGGCACTGACTCAGGCGGCCACTCCGAAAACCGCCAATGCCTTGCCGGTGAACCAGCCGATTGCCATGCATCAGAGCGGCTGGACCGAGGAAGTGGTCAACCGCGTCATGTACCTTTCCAGTGCCAACCTCAAGGCAGCCGACATTCAGTTGCAACCGGCGGAACTGGGGCGTCTCGATATCCGGGTCAACATGGTTCCGGACCAGCAAACCCAGGTCACCTTCATGAGCGCCCATCCAAGCGTACGCGAAGCGCTGGACAGCCAGATCCATCGCCTGCGTGACATGTTCACGCAACAGGGCATGGGCCAGGTGGACGTCAACGTGTCCGACCAGTCTCGTGGCTGGCAAGGGCAGGGCCAGGATCAGGCTCAACAGGGGCAGGGCGGTCGGACCAATGCCAGCGGCGGACGCCTCGATGGCATGGATGACGAGGTTGCACCGACCGTCACTGAAGTGGCGGCCACCGCGACCAGCGTGATCGGCTCCAGCGCCGTCGACTATTACGCCTGATCCAACGCAATACCCACTCTGGGAGCGAGCCTGCTCGCGATAGCGGTGTAACAGTCAATGCATATGTTGAATGTTATGGCCTCATCGCGAGCAGGCTCGCTCCCACAGGGGGTTGTGGTGTGCCGCAACTCCCCGCTCAACTCCCTCCCGACACTTCTGGCATAACACTTGCTCTTGCCTTGCCGTGCGACTGTGAAAACTAGAATAGTGACGGATTATTGGCATGGCGAAGAGCGACGCAGTAGTAAAAGACCCCGCAACCAAAGGCAAGATCAAGCTGATCATTGTGATCGTGGTGGCCCTGCTGCTGGCGATCGGCATGTCTGTGGGGGCGACCTGGTTCTTCATGCACAGCGCCCAGAGCAAACCTGCCGCCGCTGAAACTGCTGTCGTCGGCAAGCAGCCCGCGATTTTCGAGCCCATGGCCCCGGCTTTCGTGGCCAACTACAACGTGAGCGGTCGCCAGCGTTACATGCAGGTGAGCATCACCATGCTGGGGCGCAATCAGGCTGATCTGGAAGCGCTCAAAGTGCACATGCCGGTGATCCGCAATAACCTGGTCATGCTGTTCTCCGGCCAGGATTTCGCCACGCTGGCGACCCCGGTCGGCCAGGAGATGTTGCGTCAGAAGGCCACGGCCAGCGTCCAGGAAGTGGCGCAGAAAGAACTCGGCAAAGTGGTTATCGAACAGCTGCTTTTCACTAATTTCGTACTGCAGTAGGAACACGACATGGCCGTGCAGGACCTGCTGTCCCAGGATGAGATCGACGCGCTGTTGCATGGCGTCGACGATGGTCTGGTACAGACCGATACCGCCGCCGAACCCGGCAGCGTAAAAAGCTACGACCTGACCAGCCAGGATCGCATCGTCCGCGGACGCATGCCGACCCTGGAAATGATCAACGAGCGTTTCGCCCGCTACACCCGCATCAGCATGTTCAACATGCTGCGCCGCTCGGCGGACGTTGCCGTCGGTGGTGTGCAGGTGATGAAGTTCGGCGAATACGTGCACTCGCTGTACGTGCCGACCAGCCTCAACCTGGTCAAGATCAAGCCGTTGCGCGGCACCGCGTTGTTCATCCTCGACGCCAAACTGGTGTTCAAGCTGGTGGACAACTTCTTCGGCGGCGACGGCCGTCACGCCAAGATCGAGGGGCGTGAATTCACCCCCACCGAGTTGCGCGTGGTGCGCATGGTGCTGGAGCAGGCCTTCGTCGATTTGAAGGAAGCCTGGCAGGCGATCATGGAAGTGAACTTCGAGTACATCAACTCGGAAGTGAACCCGGCCATGGCCAACATCGTCGGCCCGAGCGAAGCGGTGGTGGTGTCGACGTTCCACATCGAACTCGATGGTGGTGGCGGCGACCTGCACGTGACCATGCCGTACTCGATGATCGAGCCGGTGCGCGAAATGCTCGACGCCGGCTTCCAGTCGGACCTGGACGACCAGGACGAGCGTTGGGTCAACGCCCTGCGCCAAGACGTGCTCGACGTCGACGTGCCGATCGGTGCCACGGTTGCCCGTCGCCAGTTGCGCTTGCGCGACATCCTGCACATGCAACCGGGGGACGTAATCCCGGTCGAGATGCCCGAAGAAATGATCATGCGCGCCAACGGCGTGCCGGCCTTCAAGGTCAAGATGGGCTCGCACAAAGGCAACCTCGCGTTGCAAGTGATCGAGCCGATCGAGCGTCGCTGACCGGCGCTCCAACCCCCTATTAATTGGCTGCTCTTGATTGAGCAGTTGCCCGCCGAGGACACATGATGAACGACGATATGAACGCCCAGGACGACCAGGCACTGGCTGACGAATGGGCTGCCGCCCTGGAAGAAACCGGTGATGCCGGCCAGGACGATATCGACGCCTTGCTGGCTGCCGACGCCGCCAGTTCTCCGTCCAACCGTCTGCCGATGGAAGAGTTTGGCAGCGTGCCGAAGAACCACGATCCGGTCACCCTCGACGGTCCGAACCTCGATGTGATTCTCGACATCCCGGTGTCGATTTCCATGGAAGTGGGTAGCACCGACATCAACATCCGCAACCTGCTGCAACTCAACCAGGGTTCGGTGATCGAGCTCGATCGCCTGGCCGGTGAGCCGCTGGACGTGCTGGTCAACGGCACCCTGATCGCCCACGGCGAAGTGGTCGTGGTCAACGAGAAGTTCGGCATCCGCCTGACCGACGTGATCAGCCCTAGCGAACGTATCAAGAAGCTGCGCTAAGTGAAAAAGGTTCTGGGGCTTCTGCTTGCGTTGCCGTTCAGTGTTCTGGCAGCCGAACCCGTGGCCACGGTTGCAACGGTCGCTGCTGCACCGGCGACCAGTAGCGGTGTGGCCGGGCAATTGACGCAGTTGGTGTTCGGCTTGCTGCTGGTGCTGGGGTTGATCTTCTTCCTCGCCTGGCTGCTGCGCCGGGTCCAGCAGGCCGGGCCGGCCGGTAAAGGGCAGGTGATCGAGATTGTCGGCTCCCGTGCCTTGGGGCCGCGCGATCGTTTGATGCTGGTGCAGGTCGGCAACGAGCAAATCCTGCTTGGCCTGAGCCCTGGCACGATCACTGCGCTGCATGTGCTTAAAGAGCCGATTGACGTGCCGACCACCACCGAGAGCGCGACTCCGGAGTTTGCCCAGCATCTGTTGAAGATGCTCGGCAAGGATCAGAAGGATAAGAAGTAATGGGTGCGTTACGCATCGTCTTGACGCTGGCCCTGATGCTGGTCGCGCCGCTGGCGTTCGCCGCCGATCCGTTGTCGATCCCGGCGATCACGCTGGGCACCAACGCCAATGGCGCTCAGGAATATTCGGTCAGCCTGCAAATTCTGCTGATCATGACGGCGCTGAGTTTCATCCCGGCGTTTGTCATGTTGATGACCAGTTTCACCCGGATCATCATCGTCTTTTCGATCCTGCGCCAGGCCCTGGGCCTGCAGCAGACGCCGTCGAACCAGATCCTTACCGGCATGGCCCTGTTCCTGACGCTGTTCATCATGGCGCCGGTATTCGACCGCGTGAATCAGGACGCCTTGCAGCCATACCTGGCGGAAAAGCTCACCGCTCAGGATGCTGTGGCCAAGGCCCAGGTGCCGATCAAGGACTTCATGCTGGCGCAGACGCGCAGCAGCGATCTCGAGCTGTTCATGCGCCTGTCCAAGCGCACTGACATAGCCTCGCCGGATCAGGCGCCGTTGACCATTCTGGTGCCGGCCTTCGTGACGTCTGAGCTGAAAACCGCGTTCCAGATCGGCTTCATGATCTTCATTCCGTTCCTGATCATCGACCTGGTCGTGGCCAGCGTGCTGATGGCCATGGGTATGATGATGCTCTCGCCGCTGATCATTTCCCTGCCGTTCAAGATCATGTTGTTCGTGCTGGTGGATGGCTGGGCGTTGATTATCGGTACCCTGGCGAGCAGCTTCGGTGGTGTGTCGCCATGACGCCGGAAGTGGCGGTAGACATCTTCCGCGAAGCGCTGTGGCTGACCACGATGATGGTTGCGGTGCTGGTGATTCCGAGCCTGCTGGTGGGCCTGCTGGTGGCGATGTTCCAGGCCGCCACGCAAATCAACGAACAGACCCTGAGTTTCCTGCCGCGCTTGCTGGTGATGTTGGTGACGCTGATCGTCGCCGGCCCGTGGATGGTGCAGACGTTCATGGAATATATCCTGCAGCTTTACGGCAGCATTCCTCAGGTCATCGGCTAAACCATGCCGACGCTGCTGCAACTGACCGATACCCAGATCAGTACCTGGGTCGCGACGTTCATGTTGCCGCTGTTTCGCATTGGCGCGTTGCTGATGGTCATGCCGGTCTTTGGCACGTCCCTGGTGCCCACTCGCGTGCGCCTGTACTTCGCCCTGGCGTTCACAGTGGTGATTGCGCCGGGCCTGCCGCCGATGCCGCCGATCAATGCGCTGGATTTGAGTGCGCTGTTGCTGATCGCCGAGCAGATCCTCATCGGCGCGCTGCTGGGCTTTTCCTTGCAGTTGTTTTTCCAGGCGTTCGTGGTGGCGGGGCAGATCGTCTCCATTCAGATGGGCATGGGCTTCGCGTCGATGGTCGACCCCACCAACGGCGTCTCAGTGGCGGTGATCGGGCAGTTCTTCACCATGCTGGTGACGCTGTTGTTCCTGTCCATGAATGGCCACCTGGTGGTCTTCGAAGTCCTGACCGAAAGCTTCACCACGATGCCGGTAGGCAGTGGCTTGATGGTCAATCATTTCTGGGAACTGGCCGGCAAGCTGGGCTGGGTCCTCGGTGCTGCGTTATTGCTGGTGCTGCCGGCGATCACGGCGTTGCTGGTGGTCAACATTGCGTTTGGCGTGATGACCCGGGCCGCGCCGCAGCTGAACATCTTTTCCATCGGCTTCCCGCTGACCCTGGTGCTCGGGCTGTTCATCGTCTGGGTCGGTCTGGCGGACATCATCAATCAGTATCAACCGCTGGCCTCCGAGGCCTTGCAGTTGTTACGCGAACTGGCACGGGCGCGCTGAGTCATGGCTGAGAGCGAAAGCGGTCAGGACAAAACAGAAGACCCCACGGAGAAACGTAAAAAGGACTCCCGGGACAAGGGCGAGATTGCGCGCTCCAAGGAACTCAACACCCTGGCGGTCATGCTTGCCGGCGCCGGTGCGCTGCTGATTTTCGGCGGCGCGTTGGCCCAGGACCTGATGGAGTTGATGCGGATGAACTTCACGCTGTCGCGTGAAGTGATTCTGGATCAGCGCAACATGGGCACCTTCCTCTTGCACTCGGGGCAGATCGCCCTGCTGTCGATTCAACCGGTAATGATCACTTTGTTACTGGCTGCGCTGATCGGCCCAATTTCCCTCGGTGGCTGGCTGTTTGCAGCGGGCTCCATGGCGCCGAAATTCAGTCGCATGAACCCCGGCGCGGGGCTCAAGCGAATGTTCTCGGCCAAGGCGCTGGTCGAACTGCTCAAGGCGTTGGCGAAGTTTTTCATCGTGCTGTTCGTGGCGCTGGCGGTGTTGTCTTCCGACATCGACGATCTGATGCGCATTGCCCACGAACCGTTGGACATGGCGATCATTCACAGCCTGCAAGTGGTCGGCTGGAGCACCTTGTGGATGGCCTGCGGGCTGATCATCATCGCCGCCGTCGACGTGCCGGTGCAGCTGTGGGAAAGCCACAAGAAACTGCTGATGACCAAGCAGGAAGTGCGCGACGAACACAAGGATCAGGAAGGGCGTCCGGAGGTCAAACAGCGCATTCGCCAGTTGCAGCGCGAGATGTCGCAGCGGCGGATGATGGCGGCCATTCCCGAAGCTGATGTGGTCATCACCAACCCGACGCACTACGCCGTCGCCCTCAAGTACGACCCGGACAAGGGCAGTGCGCCGGTGCTGTTGGCCAAGGGTAATGACTTCCTCGCCTTGAAGATTCGTGAAATCGCCGTGGCCAACAATGTGCTGCTGCTCGAATCGCCGGCCCTGGCACGTTCGATCTACTACTCCACGGAGCTGGAGCAGGAAATCCCTGGTGGGTTGTATCTGGCGGTTGCCCAGGTATTGGCCTACGTCTACCAGATCCGCCAATACCGCGCGGGCAAGGGCAAGCGCCCGGATCCGCTCAAGGATAATCTGCCGATTCCACCGGATCTGCGCCGCGATTCCTGAGTTTTGCGCTGTCGCTGATGGCCTCTTCGCGAGCAAGCCCGCTCCCACATTCGACCGCATTTCTCTGAGCGCGCGCGGTTAAATGTGGGAGCGGGCTTGCTCGCGAAAGCGCCGGATCAGCCACTGCGATTTCCCTTAGACCCCCTCTATTTCAAGCGCCTGCAAAAGTTGGAAGGTTTCTTGCAATAGCCGCCTTGCGCCTGGTTTGGGCGTCAAAAGTTTGCTTTAAAGAAACGGGGAAAACCGGTGGATCGCTCTCAGTTATTCAACACTGCCCGCACAAACGTTGCCGACTTGAGTCGGGGCAACCTGGGTGTGCCGTTGTTGCTGCTGGTCATGCTGGCAATGATGATGTTGCCGATCCCGCCGTTCCTGCTGGACGTGTTTTTCACGTTCAACATCGCGTTGTCGATCGTCGTCCTGCTGGTTTGCGTCTACGCCTTGCGGCCGCTGGATTTCGCAGTGTTCCCGACCATTCTGCTGGTGGCGACGCTGTTGCGACTGGCGCTGAACGTGGCATCCACCCGGGTGGTGATGCTTCACGGACAGGACGGTCACGCTTCCGCCGGTAAGGTAATCCAGGCCTTCGGCGAGGTGGTGATCGGCGGTAACTACGTGGTTGGTATCGTGGTCTTCGCGATCTTGATGATCATCAACTTCGTCGTGGTGACCAAGGGTGCCGGGCGGATTTCCGAGGTGAGCGCGCGTTTCACCCTCGATGCGATGCCCGGTAAACAAATGGCGATCGACGCCGATTTGAACGCCGGCCTGATCGACCAGAACCAGGCCAAACTGCGCCGGGTGGAAGTGGCCCAGGAAGCCGAGTTCTACGGCTCAATGGACGGTGCCAGCAAATTCGTGCGCGGTGACGCCATCGCCGGTTTGCTGATTCTGTTCATCAACCTGATCGGCGGCATGGCGGTCGGTATCTTCCAGCACGGCATGACCTTTGGCGACGCCGGCCGGGTGTACGCCTTGCTGACCATCGGTGACGGTTTGGTGGCGCAATTGCCATCACTGCTGTTATCGACCGCTGCAGCGATCATGGTGACCCGTGCGTCCGGTTCGGAAGACATGGGCAAGCAAATCAATCGCCAGATGTTCGCCTCGCCCAAAGCGTTGGCCGTGGCGGCCGGTTTGATGGCGGTGATGGGCCTGGTGCCCGGCATGCCGCACTTCTCCTTTCTGTCCATGGCCGCGTTGGCGGCCGGTGGTGCGTACCTGTTCTGGAAGAAGCAGAACGTGGTCAAGGTTCAGGCCCTGCAAGAGGTCAAGCGTCAGCAAGAGCTGCTGCCATCGCCGGCCCGTGCCATGGAAACCAAGGAGCTGGGCTGGGACGATGTGACGCCGATCGACATGATCGGCCTGGAAGTCGGCTATCGCCTGATTCCGCTGGTGGATCGCAACCAGGGTGGTCAGTTGCTGGCGCGGATCAAGGGCGTGCGCAAGAAGCTGTCCCAGGACCTGGGCTTCCTGATGCCGACTGTGCATATTCGTGACAACCTCGACCTGGCGCCGAGTGCTTACCGCCTGACCCTGATGGGCGTGATCCTGGCCGAAGCCGAGATTTACCCGGATCGCGAACTGGCGATCAACCCGGGGCAAGTCTACGGCACGCTCAACGGCATAACCGCCAAAGATCCGGCTTTTGGCCTGGAAGCGGTGTGGATCGAAATCAGCCAGCGTGCCCAGGCACAATCGCTTGGTTACACCGTCGTGGATGCCAGCACGGTCGTGGCGACGCACTTGAACCAGATTCTGTACAAGCACTCCAGCGAGTTGATCGGTCACGAAGAAGTCCAACAACTCATGCAATTGCTGGCCAAAAGCTCACCGAAGCTGGCCGAAGAGCTGGTGCCGGGGGTGGTTTCGCTCTCGCAGCTGCTCAAAGTGCTTCAAGCGTTGTTGGCCGAACAGGTGCCCGTGCGGGATATTCGCAGCATCGCCGAGGCCATCGCCAACAATGCGGCCAAGAGTCAAGATACTGCCGCTTTGGTGGCTGCGGTGCGCGTCGGCGTTTCCCGCGCAATCGTCCAAAGCATTGTAGGCACTGACTCCGAGCTACCAGTTATCACGCTGGAGCCAAGGTTGGAACAAATATTGCTCAATAGTCTTCAGAAGGCAGGACAAGGCTCGGAAGAGGGCGTTCTGCTGGAGCCAAGCATGGCTGAAAAGCTGCAGCGTTCGTTGATCGATGCGGCGCAGCGTCAGGAAATGCAAGGTCAACCGGTGATTCTGCTGGTGGCCGGTCCGGTTCGCGCGATGCTTTCGCGATTCGGCCGACTGGCAGTCCCGGGTTTGCATGTGTTGGCTTATCAGGAAATACCTGACAACAAGCAAGTGACCATCGTTGCGACAGTAGGGCCCAACGGCTGAGGTAGTGGTTTATGCAAGTTAAGCGTTTTTTCGCCGCCGATATGCGTCAGGCCATGAAACTGGTTCGTGATGAGCTGGGCGCTGATGCCGCCATTATTGGCAATCGCCGGATCGCCGGTGGTGTCGAGCTGACGGCTGCCCTGGATTACAAATTGTCGGCGCTGGCCCCGCGTGTTCCGAACATGGAACTCGAGGATGAGTTGCGCAAGACCCAGTCGCGGATCGTCACCGCCCAGGCCGAATTGAGCCTGCGTGGCGAAGGCGAGACCGAAGGCGACAAGACCACCAATCGCCAGTTGTTCGCCGGCCTGCCATTGACCGCCGCCGAGCCGCTGATCGAACCGACCTACGCCGAACCTCGTCGTTCCGCTCCAGCCCCGGCACCCGCTGCTGGCGGCGTGGACCCACGGGCTTTCGATTCGATGCGTTTCGAGCTCAACAGCCTGCGCGAGCTGATGGAAGTGCAACTCGGCTCCCTGGCCTGGAATCAGCTGCAAGGCAGCCGTCCGGCCCAGGCCAATCTCTGGCGTCGCCTGCAACGCATCGGCCTGTCCGGCCCGTTGTCTCGCGACTTGCTGGCGATGATTGCCGACATTGACGAGCCCCGTCAGGCCTGGCGCATGTTGCTGGCGCACCTGGCGCGGATGATTGCCACGCCGGAAGTCGAGCCACTGGAAGAGGGCGGCGTGATTGCCATGGTCGGCCCGGCCGGCATGGGCAAGACCACCACCCTGGCCAAGCTCGCGGCCCGCTACGTGCTCAAATACGGCGCGCAAAACATCGCGCTGGTGAGCATGGACAGCTACCGTATCGGTGCGCAGGAACAATTGAAGACCCTGGGCCGGATTCTCAACGTGTCGGTCACTCACGTCGATCCGGGCCAATCGCTGGTGCAGGCGCTGGATCCCTTGTTGCGCAAACGCGTGGTGCTGATCGATACCGCGGGCCTTCAGGCCAGTGATCCGGCCCTGCGCATGCAGCTCGAAAGCCTGGCTGGACGTGGCATCAAGTCAAAAAATTATCTGGTTCTCGCAACCACCAGCCAGAAACAGGTTCTAACGGCCGCTTATCACAGTTACAAGCGCTGCGGGCTAGCTGGCTGCATCCTGACTAAACTGGATGAAACGGCAAGTCTGGGCGAGGTGTTGAGCCTGGCGATCAGTCATGAATTGCCGGTGGCTTACCTGACCGATGGCCCGCGTATTCCGGATGATTTGCATCTGCCGCGTCGTCATCAGTTGGTCAGTCGCGCCGTAAGCGTGCAAATGCAGGAAGAACCCAGCGAAGAAGCCATGGCTGACATGTTCGCTGATATTTACCACAGCCCGACCAAGCAGGTTGGCTGAGGTACTAATGAACAGTTTTTGTACCTACATCGATGGTCTGCCATGCATTGTTCAGTTGATGAACGCGCAGCCAGTAATGTGGCCTCCGTCTATGCAAGACAAGGTAAAGAAATAACATGGGCAGCATGCATCCCGTACAGGTGATCGCGGTGACCGGCGGCAAAGGTGGCGTCGGGAAGACTAACGTGTCAGTGAACTTGTCCCTGGCTCTAGCTGAGCTCGGCCGGCGCGTCATGCTGCTGGACGCCGATCTGGGGCTGGCGAACGTCGACGTCCTGCTGGGGCTGACACCCAAACGTACCCTGGCCGACGTGATCGAAGGCCGCTGTGAGCTGCGCGACGTGCTGTTGCAAGGCCCCGGCGGTATCCGCATCGTCCCGGCCGCGTCCGGCACGCAGAGCATGGTTCATTTGAGCCCGGCCCAACACGCCGGCCTGATCCAGGCCTTCAGCGATATCGGCGACAACCTCGACGTCTTGGTGATCGACACCGCTGCGGGCATTGGTGACTCGGTAGTCAGTTTCGTTCGCGCCGCGCAAGAAGTTTTGCTGGTGGTCTGCGACGAGCCGACTTCGATCACGGATGCCTACGCGTTGATCAAACTGCTGAACCGCGACTACGGCATGAACCGCTTCCGCGTCCTGGCCAACATGGCCCAGAGCCCGCAGGAAGGTCGCAACCTGTTCGCCAAGTTGACCAAGGTCACGGACCGCTTCCTCGACGTCGCCCTACAATACGTTGGCGCGGTGCCTTACGACGAAAGCGTGCGCAAGGCTGTGCAGAAGCAGCGCGCCGTCTACGAAGCCTTCCCGCGTTCCAAGTGCGCCCTGGCGTTCAAGGCAATCGCGCAGAAGGTCGACACCTGGCCGTTACCTGCCAACCCGCGTGGGCACCTGGAGTTTTTCGTCGAGCGCCTCGTGCAACAGACCGCAGGACCCGTCCTATGACAGCCAGTGGCTACAACCTCTACAAGAAGTCGGCACGTGATGCGCAGTACGAGCTGATCGAGCGTTACGCGCCACTGGTCAAACGCATTGCTTACCACTTGCTGGCCCGTCTGCCGGCCAGTGTTCAGGTTGAAGACCTGATCCAGGCCGGGATGATTGGCCTGCTTGAAGTATCGACCAAATATGACGCCAGCAAAGGCGCGAGTTTCGAGACGTACGCGGGCATTCGAATCCGTGGCGCGATGCTCGATGAAGTACGCAAGGGGGACTGGGCGCCACGTTCGGTCCACCGCAATACCCGGATGGTCAGCGACGCAATTCGCTCGATTGAAGCTAAAACCGGTCGTGACGCTAAAGATCATGAGGTTGCGGCCGAACTCCAATTGAGTCTCGATGATTATTACGGGATTTTGAACGACACCCTGGGCAGCCGGTTATTCAGTTTCGACGATCTGTTGCAGGACGGCGAACACGAAGGGCTGCACGAGGATGGCGCGAGTGCACATCTGGAGCCGTCACGCGATCTGGAAGATGAACGCTTCCAGGCAGCGCTGGCGGACGCGATTGCCAATTTGCCGGAGCGTGAGCGACTGGTGTTGGCGCTGTACTACGACGAAGAGCTGAACCTCAAGGAAATCGGTGAGGTCCTGGGGGTCAGCGAATCGCGGGTCAGCCAGTTACATAGCCAGTGCGCGGCCCGTTTGCGGGGGCGTTTGGGGGAGTGGCGAGCGCGCTGAAGGCAGTGTGGGGACACTGCGAACGAGGCCGGTGGGGTGTTGAACTGCACCGGTCGCGATCTGTTGTGCTCCAGACAGTCATCGAATGCATTGCCGGATTGATTGAAATGGCGCGTCCAGGTGCTGGGCGCGTTTAAGACTGCTTGGAGGTCGAATTGGACAAGAACATGAAAATCCTCATCGTTGATGACTTCTCAACGATGCGGCGGATCATAAAAAACCTGTTGCGTGACCTTGGGTTCACCAACACGGTCGAGGCTGACGATGGCACTACCGCCATTCCGGTTCTCAACAGCGGGAGCATCGACTTTCTGGTAACGGACTGGAACATGCCTGGCATGACCGGTATCGATCTGCTGCGTCACGTACGCGCCGATGAAAAGCTCAAGCACCTGCCAGTGCTGATGGTGACTGCAGAAGCCAAGCGCGAGCAGATCATCGAAGCGGCCCAGGCCGGTGTTAACGGCTATGTGGTCAAACCCTTCACGGCCCAGGCGTTGAAAGAAAAAATCGAGAAGATTTTCGAACGCATCGGTTGATCCACTGCGCCACGGGGGAGCTATGGAGCATAAAGAATCTTCATTGGGCGATTTTGAATCGACCCTGAAAAAACACGCGGTCGAACTGGTCGAAAGCCTTGAAAAAGGCAGGTTCGGCGACGCCGTGCAACTGATCCATGAGCTCAATCAGACCCGTGACCGCGGCCTGTATCAGGAAGTGGGCAAGCTCACTCGCGAGCTGCATAGCGCGATCGTCAATTTCCAGATTGACCCGAACATGCCGCAAGCCGAGGAAGTGTCGCAGATCACGGACGCCACCGAGCGCCTGGGGTATGTGGTCAAGCTGACCGAGGCTGCCGCCAACCGCACCATGGACCTGGTGGAGAACGCCACGCCGCTGGTCAACAGCCTGAGCGAAGAAGCCCAGGCGTTGAGCACGGATTGGGGTCGGTTCATGCGTCGCGAAGTCGGAGCCGAAGAGTTCCGCGAACTGGCTCGGCGGGTCGACGGTTTCCTGACACGCAGCAGCGAAGACAATCGCACGGTGTCGAGCAACCTCAATGACATTCTGCTGGCCCAGGATTACCAGGACCTCACCGGTCAAGTGATCAAACGCGTAACCCAATTGGTCACCGAAGTTGAAAGCAACTTGCTCAAGCTCGTGCTCATGGCCAGCCAGGTAGACCGCTTTGCGGGTATCGAACATGACCGTGATGCGATGCTCGCTGAAAAAGATCCGCAAAAACATCTCTCTCAGGGTGAAGGTCCGCAGATTCATGCCGATAAAAGAGAAGACGTTGTGTCCGGTCAGGACGATGTGGACGATTTGTTATCCAGCCTAGGATTTTAGAGTTTTAGCATTTTAGGTTTTTTAGGTTTTTAGACCTCAGGAGCACCCCCTTAATGAGCTTCGGCGCCGATGAAGAGATCCTTCAGGATTTCCTGGTTGAGGCCGGCGAGATTCTAGAGCAACTGTCCGAACAGCTGGTCGAGCTGGAAAGCCGACCGGATGATGCGGATTTGCTCAATGCAATTTTTCGCGGTTTTCACACTGTAAAAGGGGGCGCCGGCTTCCTCCAGCTCAACGAGCTGGTGGAGTGCTGTCACATCGCCGAGAACGTGTTCGACATCCTGCGCAAGGGTGAACGTCGCGTCGACTCGGAACTGATGGACGTGGTTCTCGAAGCGCTGGACGCGGTGAACAGCATGTTCACCGAAGTGCGCGAACGCAGCCCGATCACGGCTGCCACGCCTGAATTGCTCGCGGCACTGGCCCGTCTGGCCGAGCCGCAAACGGCTGATGAAGCTGCACCGGTGGCTGAAGTGGTCGAAGCACCGGCCGCTGAAGAGTCGGGCGACATCACCGATAACGAATTCGAACAACTGCTGGACTCGCTGAACGCCGTCAAGGCTCAAGCCGAAGCACCGGCAGCTGCTCCAGTGGCTGCTGCGGATTCTGCGGCCAGCGACGAAATCACCGATGCCGAGTTCGAGTCGTTGCTCGATCAACTGCACGGCAAAGGCCAGTTCGCTGTCGACGCAGTGGCAGCGCCCGCTGCACCGGCTGCCCCGAAAGCGGCAGGCGACAGCTCTGACATCACCGACGACGAATTCGAAGCATTGCTCGATCAACTGCACGGCAAGGGCAACTTTGCGGTGGATGCGCTGGAATCGGCCATTGCCGCCGTACCTGCACCGGCTGCGCCAACCGCTAAAGCGGCTGGTGGCGATCTGATCTCCGATCACGAGTTCGAGTCGCTGCTCGACGAATTGCACGGCAAAGGCAAGTTCACCGAAGTCGGCACAGGTGCAGCAGTCGCTGCTCCAGCCGCCAAGGCTGCGGCGCCGAAACCGGTTGCCAAGGCGCCCGAGCCGAAAGCCGAAGCGCCGAAGCCAGCGGCTGCCGCTGCACCGGCTCCAGCCCGTGCACCGTCCGCGCCACCACCGGAAAAACCGGCCAGTGAAGCCGAGACCACCGTGCGGGTTGATACCGCGCGTCTCGACGAAATCATGAACATGGTCGGCGAACTGGTTCTGGTGCGTAACCGCCTGGTCCGTCTGGGCCTCAACAGCGGCGACGAAGCCATGTCCAAGGCCGTGTCGAACCTAGACGTGGTCACGGCCGACCTGCAGACCGCGGTCATGAAGACCCGGATGCAACCGATCAAGAAAGTCTTCGGGCGCTTCCCGCGTCTGGTTCGCGACCTGGCTCGCCAGCTCAAGAAAGAGATCAACCTGGAGCTGGTCGGCGAAGAAACCGACCTCGACAAGAACCTCGTCGAGGCCCTGGCCGACCCGCTGGTCCACTTGGTGCGCAACTCGGTCGACCACGGTATTGAAGAGCCGGCCGAGCGTGAAGCGATGGGCAAGCCTCGCAGCGGCAAGGTGATCCTGTCCGCTGAGCAGGAAGGCGACCACATCCTGCTGTCCATCTCCGATGACGGCAAAGGCATGGACGCTGACGTTCTGCGCGGCATCGCCGTGAAGAAAGGCTTGATGGACAAGGATGCAGCCGATCGCCTCAGCGAGTCCGATTGCTTCAACCTGATCTTCGCGCCGGGTTTCTCGACCAAGACCGAAATTTCCGATGTCTCCGGACGCGGCGTGGGCATGGACGTGGTGAAAACCAAAATCGCCCAGCTCAACGGCACCATCAATATCTATTCGACCAAGGGCAAGGGCTCGAAGATCGTCATCAAGGTCCCGTTGACCCTGGCGATCATGCCGACGCTGATGGTCATGCTCGGCAACCAGGCGTTCGCGTTCCCGCTGGTGAACGTCAACGAGATCTTCCACCTCGACCTGTCGCGCACCAACGTGGTGGACGGCCAGGAAGTGGTGATCGTGCGGGACAAGGCACTGCCATTGTTCTACCTCAAGCGCTGGCTGGTCAGCTCCGCCGCTCACGAAGAGCAGCGCGAGGGCCACGTGGTGATCCTTTCGGTGGGCACTCAGCGGATCGGCTTCGTCGTCGACCAACTGGTGGGCCAGGAAGAAGTGGTCATCAAGCCATTGGGCAAAATGCTCCAGGGAACCCCGGGCATGTCGGGCGCCACCATCACCGGTGACGGTCGCATTGCGCTGATTCTCGATGTACCGAGCATGCTCAAGCGTTACGCCGCACGGCGTATTTGATTCTGGTGGAGCGGGGCGACTGAGCCTCGCTCCGTCCTAACGGAGTGTTTATGGTAGTCAAAGTCCTGGTGGTGGACGATTCGGGGTTTTTCCGCCGCCGCGTCTCGGAAATTCTTTCAGCGGATCCGAATATCCAGGTCGTCGGTACGGCGACCAACGGAAAAGAGGCGATCGATCAGGCGCTGGCCCTCAAGCCAGACGTGATCACCATGGACTACGAGATGCCGATGATGGATGGCATCACGGCGGTGCGGCACATCATGCAGCGCTGCCCGACCCCGGTATTGATGTTCTCCTCGCTGACGCACGAAGGCGCTCGGGTAACCCTCGACGCGCTGGACGCTGGCGCGGTGGATTTCCTGCCGAAGAATTTCGAAGACATCTCCCGTAACCCGGAGAAGGTCAAGCAACTGCTGTGCGAGAAGATTCTCAGCATCTCGCGCAGTAACCGTCGTGCCAACACCTACAGCGCACCGGCTCCTGTCGCCGCGCCAGCCCCGACGCCTGCGCCTTCGAGCGTCAGCAGTTACGGCAGCAGCACGCCTGCGCGTCCGGCAGCGGCACCGATTCCGGCGCGTAGCTACGCCCCGGCATCGTCGGGCCCGTCGTCGCCCGCGCCAAAACGCAAAGCCTACAAACTGGTGGCCATCGGCACGTCCACGGGCGGCCCGGTTGCCTTGCAGCGGGTGTTGACCCAGTTGCCGGCCAACTTCCCGGCCCCGATCGTGCTGATCCAGCACATGCCGGCCGCCTTCACCAAGGCTTTCGCCGAACGGCTGGACAAGCTTTGCCGCATCAGCGTCAAGGAAGCCGAGGATGGCGACATCCTGCGTCCGGGCCTGGCGCTGCTGGCGCCGGGTGGCAAGCAAATGATGATCGATGGCCGTGGCGCGGTGAAAATCCTGCCGGGCGACGAGCGTCTGAACTACAAACCGTGCGTGGACATTACCTTCGGTTCCGCCGCCAAGTCCTACGGCGACAAAGTTCTGGCGGTCGTACTGACCGGCATGGGCGCCGACGGTCGTGAAGGCGCGCGCCTGCTCAAGCAGGGCGGCAGTGCGATTTGGGCACAGGATGAAGCCAGCTGCGTGATCTACGGCATGCCGATGGCGATCGTCAAAGCAGACCTCGCCGACGCGATCTACGGCCTGGACGATATTGGCAGACACTTGGTCGAGGCCTGTATCTGATGGATGTTTTAAGCCTTATCGGGATCATCATGGCGTTTGTCGCCATCATTGGCGGCAATTACCTTGAAGGCGGTCACCTCGGCGCATTGGCCAACGGCCCGGCGGCACTGATCGTAATCGGTGGGACCGTCGGCGCGGCGTTGCTGCAATCGCCGATGAGCGCTTTCAAGCGTGCCATGCAAATCGTTGGCTGGATTCTGTTTCCGCCGCGCGTTGACCTGGCCGGCGGTATCGACCGCGTCGTCAACTGGAGCCTGACCGCGCGCAAGGAAGGGCTGCTCGGTCTGGAAGGGGTGGCCGATGCCGAACCTGACAGTTATTCGCGCAAAGGTCTGCAACTGCTGGTGGACGGCGCTGAGCCGGAAGCGATTCGCAGCATTCTGGAAGTGGATTTCTACACCCAGGAATCCCGCGACATCGAAGCGGCCAAAGTTTTTGAAAGCATGGGCGGTTACGCGCCGACCATCGGCATCATCGGTGCGGTAATGGGCCTGATCCATGTCATGGGCAACCTGGCCGATCCGTCGCAACTGGGCAGCGGCATCGCCGTCGCCTTCGTCGCCACCATCTACGGCGTGGCCAGTGCCAACCTGGTGTTGCTGCCGGTTGCCGCCAAGCTCAAGTCCGTTGCCTTGCGCCAGTCGCGTTATCGCGAAATGTTGCTGGAAGGGATCCTGTCGATCGCCGAAGGTGAAAACCCTCGCTCTATTGAGTTGAAGCTTCAGGGCTTCATGGATTGATGGGGGATATGGATCATGGCTCGTCGTCGGCAACCTGAAGAACATGTAAACCATGAACGCTGGCTCGTTTCCTATGCCGACTTCATCACGTTGCTGTTCGCATTCTTCGTGGTCATGTATTCGATTTCTTCGATCAACGAGGGCAAGTACAAGGTCATCTCGCAGGCGTTGATCGGGGTCTTTACGGATGCCGATCGCTCGCTCAAGCCGATTCCGATTGGTGAAGAACGGCCGCAGACCGTGACCCCGGCCAAGCCGCTGGTCAAGGACAGTGAGCAGGTCGATGCCGGTGTTTCCGGTGCCAGCGATCCGCTGAAAAGCATCGCCGATGACATCAGTGCGGCGTTTGGCGACTTGATCAAGTCCAACCAGATGACCGTGCGCGGCAACGAGTTGTGGGTCGAGATCGAACTCAACTCCAGCCTGTTGTTCGGCAGCGGCGACGCCATGCCCAGCGACATGGCGTTCAGCATCATCGACAAGGTTGCCGGCATTCTGAAACCGTTCGACAACCCGATTCACGTCGAAGGCTTTACCGACGATCAACCGATCCGCACCGCGCAATACCCGACCAACTGGGAACTGTCCTCGGCCAGGTCGGCGAGCATCGTGCGCATGCTGGCGATGCAGGGTGTGAACCCTGGCCGCCTGGCATCAGTGGGTTACGGCGAATTCCAGCCAGTAGCCAACAACGCCACTGCCGAGGGCCGGGCACGCAACCGTCGCGTCGTACTAGTCGTGTCTCGAAATCTCGATGTACGCCGCAGCCTCACCGGCACCGGGACCGCCCATGCGCAACCGGATGCGGCGTTGAAGCGTGCTGGCACACAAACTGCACCGACCCCGGTCAAGTCGCCGGTACGAGAGAGCGCCGTCAATTCTCCGTCACCTGCATCAACACGTTGAGCTATTTCTCGGTCCACCTTGTCGACCGAGTGGAACAATCCGAATGAGAGTCTGGGCCGTTGCCAATCAAAAGGGTGGTGTTGGTAAAACCACTTCCTCTATCGCTTTAGCCGGGTTACTGGCCGAGGCGGGCAAGCGCGTGGTCGTGGTCGATCTCGATCCGCACGGCTCGATGACCAGCTACTTCGGCTACGACCCCGACAGCCTGGAACACAGCAGCTACGACCTGTTCCTGCACAAGGGCAGCGTGCCGCAGGGCTTGCCTGGTCAATTGCTGTTGCCGACCAGTGACGAACGCATTTCGTTGTTGCCGTCGAGCACCGCTCTGGCAACGCTTGAACGTCAGTCGCCGGGCCAGAGTGGCCTGGGCCTGGTGATCGCCAAGAGCCTGGCGCAACTGTGGCAGGACTTCGATTACGCGGTCATCGACAGCCCACCGTTGCTCGGCGTGCTGATGGTCAATGCCTTGGCGGCAAGCCAGCAACTGGTGATCCCGGTGCAGACCGAGCACCTGGCCGTCAAAGGACTGGAGCGCATGGTCAACACCTTGGCGATGATCAACCGCTCACGCAAAGTGGCGTTGCCGTTCACCATCATTCCGACCCTGTTCGACCGCCGCACCCAGGCATCCCTCGGGACCCTTCGCGTGCTGCGCGACAAATACCCGGAAGAAATCTGGCAGGGCTACATCCCGATCGACACGCGTCTGCGGGATGCGAGCCGGGCCGGGCTGACGCCTTCGCAATTCGACGGCAAGAGCCGTGGGGTGCTCGCGTACCGCGCACTGCTCAAGCATTTGCTGGCGGCACAACTTGTCCCGCAGGTGGCCTGAGATGAATCGGCCGGTGAAAATCACCTCGCGTCCGCAACTGGCGCTCCAGTCTTATCTGGACAGCTTGCTGATGGAGGCAACTGAAGAGTTGCCGCTGGAAGTCGAAGCGGTGGCTGAAGTCATTGAGGTCGTTGAAACGGTCGAGGTTGAAGCGGCACTGGACGAGTTCCAGGCAGCAGTGCTTGAAGAGCAGGCGCGTGATGCGCAGAAGTCCGTTGTGGCTGCCGCGCCTGTCGAAGCGCCAGTGCTTGCGCCGGTCGCAAAAGCCCCGGTGGTGATCGAAGAATCGCCGGCACCGATCCTGGCCCCGGTCTCGACCCTCGCACCGTTGCTGCAAACCCTCGTGCCGCCGTTGGTCGAAGTCCATCTGCCACCGAGCAACACGCCGCCACCGGTGGAAACCGACGGTCGTCCGGCGTGGGCCGCCGAGCCGTTCGAATGCCTGCTGTTCGATGTCGCCGGGTTGACCCTGGCGGTGCCGCTGGTGTGTCTGGGCTCGATTTACTCGCTGGCGGGGCACGAGCTGACGCCGCTGTTCGGTCAGCCGGAATGGTTCCTCGGGATCCTGCCGAGTCAGGCCGGCAACCTGAAAGTCCTGGATACCGCGCGCTGGGTCATGCCCGACCGCTACCGCGATGATTTCCGCCAGGGCCTGCAATACGTTATTTCGGTTCAGGGCTACGAGTGGGGGCTGGCGGTGCATCAGGTCAGCCGCTCGTTGCGCTTGGACCCGAATGAAATCAAATGGAGAAGTCACCGAGGTCAGCGGCCATGGCTCGCCGGCACGGTGATTGAGCACATGTGTGCATTGCTGGACGTCTCCGCATTGGCCGAGTTGATCGCCAGCGGCGGGGCAAAGCACATGGGCGGCAGCAAGCCGCTACACAAATCGACATAACAGCCGACATAACAATCATGCGACGGCATTGTTGAATGCCGCCACACAGAACACACGCCGCCAGAAGCGGTTTTTCGAGGGGTCAGGGTATGAGTAGTCAAGCGACGAATGCAAAAGGTTCCGAAGATCCGATCCTGCAATGGGTAACCTTCAAACTGGATAATGAAACCTACGGCATCAACGTGATGCGCGTTCAGGAAGTCCTGCGCTACACCGAAATCGCCCCGGTTCCGGGTGCTCCGAGCTACGTGCTGGGCATCATCAACCTGCGCGGTAACGTGGTCACCGTGATCGACACCCGTCAGCGCTTCGGCCTGATGAATGCCGAGATCAGCGACAACACCCGTATCGTCATCATCGAAGCCGACAAGCAAGTGGTCGGGATCATGGTCGACAGCGTGGCCGAAGTGGTTTACCTGCGTCAGTCAGAAATCGAAACCGCGCCAAACGTCGGTAACGAAGAGTCCGCCAAGTTCATTCAAGGCGTGTGCAACAAGAACAACGAACTGCTGATCCTGGTCGAACTGGACAAGATGATGAGCGAAGAAGAATGGTCGGACCTGGAGAACATCTGATTGATTCTTGAGGTAGCGGTCATTGTCCTGTTCCTTTTCTGGGCAGGTACGCTGGCAATGTTCCTGGCGTACATTCGCGCTCAACGGCAAATTGCCGCGCAACAGGCCCAGGGTGATGCGCTGCGCGATCAGCGCATCAAGGACCTGGCCAAGCGCGTTGATGACTATCAGAGCGGCAACGTGCGCATGGGTGAAGACCTGCACGAACTGCGCGCCGTCGTCGGTCCCCTGCCGGACAAACTGGCGCAGCTTGAACAGCGTGATCCGTCGAGCCTGTCGTTTGCACAGGCGGCACGCCTGGTCGGGATGGGAGCTACGGTGGATGAACTGACTCAGTCTTGCGGGTTGACCCAGGCTGAGGCGGAGTTGATGCGCAAGCTGCACAAGAGCTGATCATTGCGACTCGGCTGAGATTGCCATCGCGAGCAGGCTCGCTCCTGCATGGGGATGGGGTTGAACACAAATTGTGTGAACACCGCTGAACCCTGTGGGAGTGAGCCTGCTCGCGATGGCATCCGTGAAGTTTTAGTAATCATCCCCGCGTTCGGTAACATCCTTCTCGACCATCACTGCATCCGGATCATGCCCCGCCGGAAACTTGCCCTTCAGGTTCCACGCAAACGCAATAATCTCGGCAATCGTGCGGTACAACTCTTCCGGAATACTTTCCCCCAGTTCCATCCGCGCCAGCAGCTTCACCAGCTCGGCGTTTTCATAGATCGGCACTTCATAATCACGGGCAAGCTTCAGAATGGCTTCGGCCAGTGCTTCGTCGCCTTTGGCCGTGAGGGTAGGGGCGTGGGTGCCGTCGTATTTGAGGGCGATGGCCTGGCGTGGGGTGTTGGGGTTTCTCATGCGGTTTCGTCGACCCAGCGTTGTTCGAGGCGGGTTTGCGGGCCTTGCGGTGGGGTGCCGAGGTGGCAGTCGAGATCACCGACGTTCAGCCCGGAATCCAGCAAGCGCTGGCGCAGCGCGGCCAGATTGCTTTCGATCAGGCTGGCGGTGTACGGCCGTTCGGCCCACAGCTGGCTGGACAGGCTGCCCTTGATCAGCTGCGCCTGAATCTGCAACGGGCCCAGCGGTTCCATGTCGAACGCCAGGTCCACGCGCCACAGTTGTTGCTTCGGCTCGCGTTCGTCCCGACGTTCGTGCGGCTGTTCTTTCTCCGGCGCTTCTTCGCGCTGGAACTTGACTTGCAACGGCACGATGTCCTGCAAATTGCGCATGGGGATTTCAAGCTGCCAAGTGCTGAGCAGTCGACCATCGTCAGTGACGCCGGTCTGCTCAAGACTCGACAATTGATGGCTTTGCAGGCGCGAAACCGCCGCCGCAGCCAGACGCAGTAAATGCTCCAGATCGTTTTCACCGTCCTGGCTTTGCAGCAGGCGCTCGGGCAGCGGGAAACTGGTCGGCAGCGGTTTGGCGCTGACCTGACCGAGCATGCCCAATGCGCTTCGCACAAAACTCGGCATGGTCTGGACCAGCGTATTGGCCGCAATGATCGCGTTGAGATTGGTGTTGGCCGGCAATCCTGGCGTCAATTGCGCGATCAGCTTGAGCAGATCGCCTTTCATGTCCGGCGCCAGTGTCGGATTTTGCCCGGTCAGCAGTTTCGCTTCGAGGAACACACCGCTATTGGCCAGCGCCTGAGCCAAACCTTTCGGGGTACTCAGTTGCTGAACGTCCGGCAAACCGGCCAGCAGTTTTTCCACGGCAACCCGCAGGTCGCTGGACGTCTGATCTGACGGTGGCAGGTTTTGCAGGACTTTGATCAAGCCATCCAGCGAGCCTTGGCGGCTCTGCTGACTGACCAATTGCTGGGTGACCGCCAACTGCTCCTGACGATTGCTCAGCGGCACGAATTTCAGGGTTTGCGTGTCCTGCACCAGGGCGCTCAACAACGTGCCGATGCGCAGCGGCGTCGGACTCTCGATGCTCAGCGTGCTGCCGCTCAACGCGGTGTTGAGCAGGCTCACCATCGAACGAAACACCGTCGGTTGCCCCGGCACCTGCGGCAGCACCTGCGAGGTCAGCACTTTGCCTTGCAGCAAGGTGCCGACCGGCAGCTGCGCGGTGTCGATGCGGGTGAGGGTGGCGACGCTGGACGCGATGGCCTGTTGCACCGTGATCGCCAGATTGCTGGCTGACGGCTGGGTGATCGCCAGGCTCGTGCCTTGGGGCAGCGGCTGGGTGCTGGTGGCCTGGACCGTGGTCTGGCGGCCGCTCTCAAGGGTGACTTTGAGCAACAGTTGAAAGGTCTGATCCGCTTGCTTGAGCGACAGCACTTCGGCCTTGGCGGTTTGGCCGGGTGTGATCAGGCCCTCCATCGGCGTCAGCAGCTTGAGCAGATCGCCACTCACCACCAGCGGCCGCGAAGTCGCGGGGGTGGTCTGTGGGAGCGGGAGGATGTTCATTTCGCCTGTCATACGCGGTCACAACCTGAGGAAAATGCACTCTTTAGAGTAGGGCATGGCATGTATAATGCCGCCCGTCTTTCGGGGAGTGGCGAAAACATTGCATTTGTTTGACGCAGCTCTCTAGAACAAGCCGCCAATGCATCTATGCTGCATCTCTTTAGCGGCCGCTCCGCCGCCGACTTGAACCGCAAAAGGCCCGTGATCTCTTGACCAGTCCTGTCCTGCAAACCGTTGCCCTCGCTTGTGAGCGAGACCTTCGGCTGCTCTTCGAAAATCTCGAATTGAGACTGGCCAGTGGCGAAATGGTGCAAATCAGCGGCCCCAACGGCAGTGGCAAGACCAGCCTGCTGCGTCTGTTATCCGGCTTGATGCAACCGACCGCCGGTGAAGTGCTGCTCAATGGCCAGCCGCTGAACGATCAGCGCCTGGAACTGGCGCGTAACCTGTTGTGGATCGGCCATGCCGCCGGCATCAAGGATCTGCTGACGCCGGAGGAGAATCTGACCTGGCTCTGTGCGCTGCATCAACCGGCCTCCCACGAGGCGATCTGGCAAGCGCTGGCCGATGTCGGACTGCGTGGTTTCGAGGATGTTCCCTGTCACACGTTGTCTGCCGGGCAGAAGCGCCGCGTGGCGTTGGCACGGCTGTATCTGGACAGCCCGCCGCTGTGGATCCTCGACGAACCGTTCACCGCGCTCGACAAACAAGGCGTGGCGCAACTCGAAGAACACCTGGCCGCCCACTGCGAGCGCGGCGGCATGGTGGTGCTGACCACTCACCACACGCTGAGCCGCATGCCGGCCAGCTATCGCGATATCGATCTGGGGAAATGGGCCGTATGAGTGTTTTCGGTCTGTTGGTCGCCCGTGAGGCCCGTCTGTTGTTCTGCCGTCCTGCGGAATTGGCCAATCCGCTGGTATTTTTCGCGATCGTCGTTTCGCTGTTCCCTTTGGCGGTCGGCCCCGAGTCTCAATTGTTGCAAACCTTGTCTCCGGGACTGGTCTGGGTGGCGGCCCTTTTATCGGTCCTGCTCTCGCTGGACGGGCTCTTTCGCAGTGATTTCGAAGACGGATCGCTTGAACAGTGGGTCCTTTCGTCGCACCCCCTGCCTCTTCTGGTTTTGGCCAAGGTACTGGCACACTGGGCCTTCTCTGGCCTGGCACTGGTTTTGCTCGCTCCACTGCTGGCGTTGATGCTCGGTTTGCCAACCGCCTGTCTGCCGGTGTTGCTGCTTTCTTTATTGCTGGGTACACCGGTGCTGAGCCTGCTCGGTGCGGTGGGCGCAGCCCTGACGGTGGGATTGAAGCGTGGCGGCCTGTTGCTGGCGCTACTGATTCTGCCGCTGTACATCCCGGTGTTGATTCTCGGCAGTGGCGCCTTGCAGGCAGCCTTGCAGGGCATGCCGGCGACCGGTTATCTCTTGTGGCTTGGTAGCCTGACCGCCCTGGCGATAACACTGACACCGTTTGCAATAGCTGCTGGCCTGAAGATCAGCGTCGGCGAATAATGAGGTCTGGTTAAATTTTGACCAGTAAAGACCCTTGGCTCTTCATAGCGAAGAGCAACCGTGATGGAAACAGTAATGAACTGGACCTGGTTTCATAAGCTCGGCTCGCCCAAATGGTTTTACGGCATCAGTGGCAAACTGCTGCCGTGGCTGAGCATCGCCGCGTTATTGCTGATCGGCATCGGTGTCGTTTGGGGCCTGGCTTTCGCGCCGCCTGACTACCAGCAAGGCAACAGCTTCCGCATCATCTATATCCACGTTCCCGCGGCCATGCTGGCGCAGTCCGTCTACGTGATGCTGGCGGTGTGCGGCATCGTCGGGCTGGTCTGGAAAATGAAACTGGCCGACGTCGCCCTACAATGCGCGGCGCCCATCGGTGCGTGGATGACCGCCGTGGCGCTGGTCACCGGCGCGATCTGGGGCAAGCCGACCTGGGGCTCGTGGTGGGTCTGGGATGCGCGACTTACGTCCATGCTTATTCTGCTGTTCCTGTACTTCGGTCTCATTGCGCTGGGCAACGCGATCAGCAATCGTGACAGCGCGGCCAAGGCCTGCGCGGTCCTGGCGATTGTCGGCGTGATCAACATCCCGATCATCAAATACTCGGTGGAGTGGTGGAACACCCTGCACCAGGGCGCGACCTTCACCCTCACCGAAAAACCGGCGATGCCTGCCGAGATGTGGCTGCCACTGCTGCTGACGGTGCTGGGCTTCTACTGTTTCTTCGGCGCGGTGCTGTTGCTGCGCATGCGCCTTGAAGTGCTCAAGCGCGAAGCCCGGGCGAGCTGGGTGAAAGCGGAAGTGCAGAACAGTCTGGAGGCCGTTCGATGAGTTTTGCTTCATTCGGCGACTTCCTCGCCATGGGCCATCACGCCCTGTATGTCTGGTCGGCCTATGGCATCTGCCTGGCGGTGCTGGTCCTCAACGTGGCGGCGCCGATCCTGGCCCGCAAGCGGTATCTGCAACAAGAGGCGCGTCGTCTGCGCCGGGAGAACGGCAAGTGAATCCGCTGCGCAAAAAGCGTCTTATCATCATTCTCGCGATCCTGGTGGGTGTCGGCGCAGCCGTCGGCCTGGCCCTGAGCGCCCTGCAGCAGAACATCAATCTGTTTTACACCCCGACCCAGATCGCCAACGGCGAAGCCCCGCAAGACACGCGCATTCGCGCCGGCGGCATGGTCGAGAAAGGTTCGCTGCAACGTTCCGGCGATTCGCTGGACGTGAAATTCATCGTCACCGACTTCAACAAGTCCGTGACCATCAGCTATCGCGGCATCCTCCCGGACCTGTTCCGCGAAGGGCAGGGCATCGTGGCGCTGGGCAAACTGAACGCCGAAGGCGTGGTGGTGGCCGACGAAGTGCTGGCCAAGCACGATGAAAAGTACATGCCGCCGGAAGTGACCAAGGCTTTGAAAGACAGCGGTCAATCTGCTCCAACGCCCGCGAAGGAGGGTTGATCGATGACATCCGGACTGTTTATTCCTGAACTCGGCCACCTGGCCATGATCCTGGCGCTGTGTTTCGCGCTGGTCCAGGCCATCGTGCCGTTGCTCGGCGCCTGGCGCGGTGACCGCTTGTGGATGAGTCTCGCGCAGCCGGCCGCCTGGGGTCAGTTCACTTTCCTGGTGTTCGCCTTCGGTTGCCTGACCTACGCGTTCATGGCCGACGACTTCTCCGTCGCCTATGTGGCCAGCAACTCCAACAGCGCCTTGCCGTGGTACTACAAGTTCAGCGCGGTGTGGGGCGCTCACGAAGGTTCGCTGCTGCTGTGGGCCTTGATCCTCGGCGGCTGGACCTTTGCAGTGTCGGTGTTCTCCCGGCAGTTGCCGCAAGTGATGCTGGCCCGCGTGCTGGCCGTGATGGGAATGATCAGTACCGGTTTCCTGCTGTTCCTGATTCTTACTTCGAACCCGTTCAAGCGCATCCTGCCGCAAGTGCCCAGCGATGGCGCGGACCTCAATCCGCTCCTGCAAGACATTGGTCTGATCGTTCACCCGCCGATGCTGTACATGGGTTACGTCGGTTTCTCGGTGGCCTTCGCCTTCGCCATTGCGGCGCTGATGGGCGGTCGTCTTGATGCGGCGTGGGCGCGCTGGTCGCGTCCATGGACCATCGTTGCCTGGGCCTTCCTCGGTATCGGCATCACCCTCGGTTCGTGGTGGGCCTACTACGAACTCGGCTGGGGCGGCTGGTGGTTCTGGGACCCGGTGGAAAACGCCTCGTTCATGCCTTGGCTGGTCGGTACGGCGCTCATTCACTCGTTGGCGGTCACGGAAAAACGTGGCGTGTTCAAGAGCTGGACCGTGTTGCTGGCCATCGCCGCGTTCTCGTTGAGCTTGCTCGGCACGTTCCTCGTGCGTTCCGGTGTACTGACTTCGGTTCACGCGTTTGCGTCCGATCCTGAGCGAGGCGTGTTCATTCTGATTTTCCTGCTGTTCGTGGTCGGCGGTTCGCTGACGCTGTTCGCCCTGCGCGCGCCGGTGGTGAAGAGCCACGTCGGCTTCAACCTCTGGTCCCGGGAAACCCTGCTGCTGGGCAACAACCTGGTGCTGGTGGTGGCGGCGTCGATGATTCTGCTGGGCACGTTGTACCCGCTGATTCTTGATGCGATGACTGGTGCCAAGCTGTCGGTCGGCCCGCCGTACTTCAATGCGCTGTTTATTCCGTTGATGGCGTTGCTGATGATGGTGATGGCGGTCGGCATGCTGGTGCGCTGGAAAGACACCCCGGTCAAATGGCTGATGAGCATGCTCACGCCGGTGTTGCTTGGCAGTGCTGCGTTGGCCGTGGTGGCCGGTGTCGCTTACGGCGATTTCAACTGGGCGGTGATCGCCACGTTCATGCTCGCCGCGTGGGTGTTGCTGGCCGGTGTGCGCGACATCCTCGACAAGACCCGCCACAAAGGCCTGATCAAAGGCCTGCCGACCTTGACCCGCAGCTACTGGGGCATGCAGATCGCGCACTTGGGCATCGCCGTGTGTGCCCTCGGTGTGGTGCTGTCGAGCCAGAACAGCGCCGAGCGCGATTTGCGCCTGGCGCCGGGCGAGTCCATGGACCTGGCCGGTTATCACTTCGTGTTCGAAGGCGCCAAGCACTACGAAGGCCCGAACTTCACCTCCGACAAGGGCACCGTGCGAGTGATCCGCGATGGCAAGGAAGTCAGCGTATTGCACCCGGAAAAACGCCTGTACACCGTGCAGAACTCGGTGATGACCGAAGCCGGGATCGACGCCGGTTTCACCCGTGACATTTACGTCGCACTCGGCGAACCGCTGGGCGATGGCGCCTGGGCTGTGCGCGTGCACGTCAAACCGTTCGTGCGTTGGATCTGGTTCGGCGGGCTGCTCACAGGTTTCGGCGGGTTGCTGGCGGCGCTGGATCGCCGTTATCGGGTCAAGGTGAAAAGCCGTGTGCGTGAAGCACTGGGCATGACAGGAGCCACTGCATGAGACGTTGGTTAATGCTGTTGCCACTGGCGATTTTTCTGGTGGTGGCTGTTTTCCTGTATCGCGGGTTGTACCTGGACCCGGCCGAGTTGCCTTCGGCGATGATCGGCAAGCCGTTCCCGGCGTTTTCCCTGCCGACCGTGGAAGGCGACAAGACCCTGACCAAGGCCGACATTCTCGGTAAACCGGCGCTGGTCAACGTCTGGGCCACTTGGTGCATCGCCTGCAAGGTCGAGCACCCGGTACTGAACAAACTGGCCCAGCAGGGCGTGACGATTTATGGCATCAACTACAAGGACGTCAACGCCGACGCGAAGAAGTGGCTGGTGGAATTCCACAACCCTTACCAGTTGGGCATCAGTGATGCGGACGGTTCGCTGGGCCTGAACCTCGGCGTATACGGCGCCCCGGAAACCTTCTTCATCGACGCCAAGGGCATCATCCGCGACAAGTTCGTCGGGGTGATCGACGAGCAGGTCTGGCGCGAAAAACTGGCGGCCCGGTATCAGGCGCTAGTCGACGAGGCCAAGCCATGAAACGCTGGATAGCCGCTGTTGTACTGGGTTTGAGCATGGCCGGCGTCGCGCACGCGGCCATCGACACCTATGAGTTCGCCAAAGAAGGTGATCGCGAGCGTTTTCGCGAGCTGACCAAAGAGCTGCGTTGCCCCAAGTGCCAGAATCAGGACATCGCCGATTCCAATGCACCCATCGCCGCCGACCTGCGCAAAGAGATTTTCCGCATGTTGGGCGAAGGCAAGGACAACCAGCAGATCATCGACTTCATGGTTGATCGCTACGGTGATTTCGTCCGCTACAAACCCGCTCTGAACGCCAAGACCGCCTTGCTCTGGTTCGGCCCTGCCGGCCTGTTGCTGGGCGGTTTTGTGATCATCGCCGTGATCGTCCGCCGTCGTCGCGTGCAACGCACGGACACCAAGGACGAGCTTTCTGCCGAGGAGCGTGAGCGCCTCGACCACCTGTTGGATAAAACCAAGAATGATTGATTTCTGGCTCGCTGCAGGTCTGCTACTTCTGGTTGCCCTGAGTTTTCTGCTGATCCCCGTTTTGCGTGGCCGTCGTGCGCAGCTTGAAGAGGATCGTACTGCCCTGAACGTCGCGCTGTATCAGGAGCGCGTGGCTGAGTTGCAAACCGAACAGGAAGAGGGCGTGCTCAACGCTGCGCAACTGGAAACCGGTCGCGCCGAAGCGGCCCGTGAGTTGCTCGCCGACACCGAAGGCGTCGAGGCACCGCGCGTGGCGCGCCTGGGCAAACCGTTGCCCTTGCTGGCGGCGATTCTGGTGCCGGTCCTGGGGTTGGGCTTGTACCTGCATTACGGTGCCAGCGACAAGGTCGAACTGACTCGCGAATTCGCCCAGGCGCCGCAGTCGATGGAGGAGATGACCCAGCGTCTGGAGCGCGCGGTCGCGGCGCAGCCGGATTCCGCTGAAGGCTTGTATTTCCTCGGTCGCACGTACATGGCTCAGGACCGTCCTGGCGATGCGGCGAAGATCTTCGAGCGCACGGTGAACCTGGCCGGTCGTCAGCCGGAGCTGCTCGGTCAATGGGCCCAGGCCCAGTACTTCGCCGATGGCAAAAAGTGGTCGGACAAGATTCAGGCGCTGACTGACGAAGCGCTGAAAGCCGATCCGAAAGAAGTCACCAGCCTTGGCTTGCTGGGTATCGCGGCGTTTGAAAGCCAGCGGTATCAGGACGCCATCGACTACTGGAATCGCCTGTTGGCGCAACTGCCGCCGGAGGACAGTTCCCGTGCCGCGCTGCAAGGCGGGATCACCCGGGCCACCGAGAAACTCGAAGCCAGCGGCGGCAAAGTCGCCCAGGCCCCAGTGGCCAAAGCGGCAGCGAAACTTAAAGTCACTGTCGATCTGGCGCCTGAGCTCAAAGCCAAGGTCCAGCCTGGCGACAGCGTGTTCATTTTTGCCCGCGCCACCTCGGGTCCACCGGCCCCGCTGGCCGCCAAGCGTCTGACCGTGGCCGACTTGCCGGCCACCGTCGAACTGGGCGATGCCGACGCAATGATGCCGCAGTTGAAACTGTCTAACTTCCCTGAAGTCCAACTGGTTGCGCGCATCTCACGCGCCGGCCAACCGACTGCCGGCGAATGGATCGGTCGCAGCCAGCCCCTGGCCAGCAGCACCACTGCGGCGCAAAAACTGACTATCGACAGCCCGGACAAATAACAGCCCGGGATAATTAACAGGAAGCACCGCCATGACCGCCATCGCTCGTATCACCCTGCTCAGTCTGGTTTTGGGGTTAAGCGCTTGTGCGGTCCAACGGCCCCCTGAGCAGCCAACCCCGCCACCGATCCCACCATCGCAGCCCAGCACCAAACCGGCGCCCTCGACGGTGCCAAGCAAACCGACCACCCCGGCCAAACCCGCCAAGCCGCTGCCACGCACTTCCGCGAGCTTTGCGCCACCACCGGGCGGCAACAGCCATTGGGATGCCAAGCTTGGCGTTTACGTGCTGGATGATCAGCCCAATACCTTCTACCGCCAGCGCACCTACTACCGCTGGAACAACGGCTGGAGCCGGTCGATCAGCCCGAACGGGCCATGGGAAGAGACCAATATCCATGGCGTGCCGGGTGGGTTGGGGCGGCAGTTCGGGGAGTAACCGCTAGCACAGAACAAGGCGACCTTCGGGTCGCCTTTTTTGTGCGCGCAGGAAATCGATTCTGGTTTCAACCCAACTCCCTGTGGGAGCGAGCCTGCTCGCGATGATGGCGGCACATCCAACATTAATGTGACTGACAGTCCGCCATCGCTAGCAGGCTAGCTCCCACAGGGGATTTGTGTTGTTGGTCAGAACGCGGCTTTGCCGATAGAAGAACCGCCATCGACAAACAACGTTTGCCCGGTGATAAACCCGCTCTGCTCGGACAGCAAAAACGCAATCGCCGCCGCGATCTCATGCGGCTGCCCCAACCGACCCATCGGCACACCCGCCAGATACCGCGCCTCGCCTTCGCTACCCGGCGGGTTGTTGGCGCGAAACAGCTCCGTTTCCGTCGGCCCCGGCGCCACGGCATTCACGGTCACGCCGGTTTGCGCCAGTTCCAGCGCCCAGGAGCGCGTGAAGCTGATCAGCGCTGCTTTGGCCGCCGCGTACGCCGTGCGCTGGGTGATCCCGAGCACGGTCAAACTGGAAATATTCACCACCCGGCCCCAGCCCTTGGCGCGCATGTTCGGCAGCAGCGCCTGAGTGGCCTGCAACGCCGAATGCAGGTTGACACGCATTACGTCGTCGAAGGTATCGAGGTCGATTTCGCCCAGCACTTGCGGGCGAACCAGGCCGACGTTATTCACTAGCCCATCGAATTCATACGTTCTGGACAAATCCGCCAGCACTTCCTGGGTCAGCGTCCTGTCGCTCAAATCCAGCGGAAACAGAATGCCGGGGAACGACAGGTCCGGGGTTCGGGCAATCCCGACTACCCGATGCCCCGCGCGGTCCAGATGCTCGGCCACTGCCCGGCCAATGCCTTTGCTGGCGCCAGTGATGAGAAAAGTACGTCGGGTCATTGCGAACTCCTTGAAAGGACATGCCGCCGGGGCAGGCAGCCGTTGAACGGGTCAGCCGCGAATCGCATCCGGCATCGCTTCAGGCGCTGGACGCTGAGTGTAATCCGGGTTGGCCCTGGCGGTAACGAATCAGGTGAGATCCATCCTGACCGCAGGGGCGAAATGCGCTCAGGTGAAGCTATAGGATTCATGCTTGGGGCATGAGGAATTCACATCCTGAAAAACAACGTGAACAGATCCTGCCTGGCTTCTATGGTGCAGTGGCGTTCCATTAAGGTGAATTTTGCTGAAGGAACCGCTGTGCACTATCCAATCATTATTGAGTGGGGAGATGAACGGACTGCGACAGGTATTCAAATACCGGATATCCCGGGTGCTGTGGCTGCCGGGGATACGTTCGAGGAGGCATACGACGCAGATACTTCTGCAACAAATGGAAGAACTGGGGATGTTCCGGCGCCCACATCGGTGAGCGAGCATCGAGGCAATCCGGAGTTCTCAGGCAGAGGCTGGGGAGTGTTGAAGATTTGATGTGCGGAACATCAGTCGCACATCAATCACGAGCAAACCAGATTCCTGTGGGCGCGTGGCTTGCCCGCGAAGCTTTTGACGCCTTAAGCCGTCGCCAACGAAGCCTTCGGCGAAACGCTCAAAAACCGCAACAACGCCAACAGCGGAAACGCGCTGCCCACGATCACGATCCACAGCCAGCCGCCATGCTCATACACCGCGCTGGCCACCGACGAACCGAACGCGCCGCCGATAAAGATGCTGGTCATGTACAACGCGTTCAAGCGGCTGCGGCTTTTGGCGTCGAGGGCGTAGACCGCGCGTTGGCCGAGGACCATGTTCATCTGCACGCAGAAGTCGAGCACCACGCCGGTGACCGCGAGGCCGATGACGCTGTAGACCGGGTGGATGAACGCTGGCAGGAAGCTGAGGCTGGCGAACAGCAGGGCCAGCAATGAGGCGATGCGGGTGTGGCCGGCGTCGGCCAGGCGACCGGCGATAGGCGCGGCAATCGCACCGATGGCACCGACCAGGGCGAAGATCGCGATTTGGGTTTGCGACAGGCCATGATTGCGCGCCAGTTCCAGCGGCACGGCAGTCCAGAACAGGCTGAACGTGGCGAACATGCAGCCCTGGTAGAACGCGCGTTGACGCAACACCGGTTGCTGGCGCAACAGCGTCCATAGAGAACCCAGCAACTGGCCATAAGAGGCGCTGTGATCAGGCTGGCGCTTGGGGATCGTCAGTGCCAGCACCACGCTGATCGCCGCCATCAACACGGCCGCGATCACAAACATCGCGCGCCAGCCGAAGTGGTCAGCCACGAGGCTGGACACCGGCCGCGCCAGCAGAATCCCCAGCAGCAACCCGCCCATGATCCCGCCGACGACCCGACCCCGTGACTCTTCCGGCGCAAGGTGCGCCGCCAGCGGAATCAGGATCTGCACCGACACCGAGCTGAAACCCACCAGCAACGAGATCAGCAAAAACGCGTTCGGCTGATCGGTAAACGCCGCACCCAACAAGCTGGCGATCGCCACCACAGTGGTGATGATCATCAGCCGGCGATTTTCCAGCAGATCCCCCAGTGGCACCAGGAAGAACAGGCCCAGCGCGTAACCGATCTGGGTCAGCGAAACGATCAGGCTGGCCATGGTGCTGGTCAGGCCGATGTCCGGCGCGATCAGGCCGATGATCGGCTGGGCGTAGTAGATGTTGGCCACAATCGCGCCACAGCAGAAGGCGAACAGCAGCACCATGCCTTTGGTCATTGTCGCGGTGCCGTGGGGCACCTGAGTCGCTGGGTTCATAAGGTGTCTCGCTGAACAAAAGGGAATGCGCGCAGGCTAAAGAGCTATCGAATTCGGCAGAAGAGGGGTTGGAGTGATAGCAATCATTCCTTTGCGGAATGAGTGACGGACGTGAGTGCTGTCCATCGACGAACCTTGCGTCAAAATGTTGAGGTCCGATGATACATTCACTTACATCCTGTTCGATAGCGTGCTTATGTTCTCCTTCACGATTCATAACCGGAAGGCACTTCCATGAATGCGATGTTTCGTCACCTTATTCGCGGCGTTTCAGTGGTCACCTTGATCGGCATGTTCACGGCAGGTTTCGCTCAAGCCGCCGACGCGCCGGGAATGCGCATTGGCGTGCGCGGCGAGATCACCGGGGTCAGCCCCGATGTCTTGAAAGTCCACGTCAATAGCGGTGAAAACGTGGTGATCAACCTGACCCAAGACACCAAAGTCCGCGCCGTTACCCTGGCCAATATCGAAGATATCAAACCCGGCAGCTACATTGGTTCGGCGGCCATTCCACAAGACGACGGCACCTTGAAGGCGCTGGAAGTCCACGTCTTTCCACCGGAACTGGCAGGCAGCGGCGACGGGCATCGACCGTTCGACCTGGCCAAGGGCAGCAGCATGACCAATGGCAGCGTGGGCGATCTGGTGGTCAGCAATGGCCGGGTGTTGACAGTCAACTACAAGGGCGGGCAGCAGAAGATCCTGGTGCCGGAAGATGTGCCGATTGTGAACCTGATGCCGGGGGATCGGAGTTTGCTGAAGGTCGGGGTGAAGATCGTCACGTTTGTGACCCAAAGTGCTGACGGGACGCTCACCGCTCAATCGATTTCTGCCGGCAAGGATGGCGTCACCCCACCGATGTAAAGCGAATCGAAATCCTTGTGGGAGCGAGCAAGCCCGCTCCCACAGTTGTTCAGTGGGCGTGGCTAAAAAACCACAAAAAAAGGCGACCTTATCGGGTCGCCTTTTTGTTGGGCTCAGGAATTACTGACCGCTGTAAATCTGATCAAAAACCCCACCATCATTGAAGTGAGTCTTCTGCACAGTCCGCCAGTCGCCAAAGGTCTTCTCCACCGACAGGAAATCCACTTTCGGGAAACGATCGGTGTACTTGGCCAGCACCGCCGGATCACGTGGACGCAGGTAGTTGGCCGCGGCAATTTCCTGACCTTCAGGCGACCAGAGGTACTTCAGGTATTCCTCGGCTGCGGCGCGGGTGCCTTTCTTGTCGACGGTTTTGTCGACCACCGACACCGGCGGCTCGGCTTCAGCGGAGACGCTTGGGTAGATCACTTCAAACTGGTCACGACCAAACTCGCGGGCAATCATTTCCGCTTCGTTTTCGAAGGTCACCAGCACGTCACCGATCTGGTTGGTCATGAACGTGGTAGTAGCGGCACGGCCGCCGGTATCCAGCACTGGCGCTTGCTTAAACAGTTTGCCGACGAAGTCTTTGGCCTTGTTCTCGTCGCCACCGTTTTTCAGCACATAACCCCAGGCGGACAGGTAGGTGTAGCGACCGTTACCCGAGGTTTTCGGGTTCGGCACGATCACTTGCACGCCATCCTTGAGCAGGTCCGGCCAGTCTTTCAGGGCTTTCGGGTTGCCTTTGCGGACGATAAACACGGTGGCCGAGGTAAACGGTGCGCTGTTGTTCGGCAAGCGGGTGACCCAGTTGTCCGGGATCAGTTTACCGTTGTCCGCCAGGGCATTGATGTCGGTGGCCATGTTCATGGTGATGACGTCAGCCGGCAGGCCATCGATCACCGAACGCGCCTGTTTGCTGGAACCGCCGAAGGACATCTGCAGGGTGATGTTCTCGTTGTGCTCGGCTTGCCAGTGTTTCTGGAACGCAGTGTTGTAGTCCTTGTAGAAATCGCGCATCACGTCGTAAGAAACGTTGAGCAGGGTCGGTGCGGCCTGAGCCACGCTGGTCAGTGCCAGGCCAGCGGCCAGAAGTGAGGCGCCAAAGAGTTTTTTCACTGCGCATTCCTTGTTCTATTTAAAAGTGAGGCAATTTGCCAGCGACTATAGCCGGGCTCGCATAGGCCCTTAAAGATTAAAAAGCTCTTTGCTTATTCCAGTTTCTTAAACAGAGCGTTGCCGCATCGCGAGCAGAATGCCGCACCGTGTTCGTGGCTGTTTTTCTTGCATACCGGGCAGTCGTGTTGCAGCTGTTCACCGCGCATGGCATTGGCCAGTTCGGCGGTGAAAATCCCGGTGGGTACGGCGATGATCGAATAACCAGTGATCATCACCAGCGACGAAATCACCTGGCCCAGCGGTGTCTTTGGCACGATGTCGCCGAAGCCCACCGTGGTCAACGTCACGATCGCCCAGTAGATGCCTTTGGGAATGCTGGTGAAACCGTGTTCCGGGCCTTCGATCACATACATCAGCGTGCCGAATACCGTCACCAGCGTGCAGACGCTGACCAGAAACACCACGATTTTCTGCTTGCTGCCGCGTAGCGCCGACATCAAATAGTTGGCTTGCTTGAGGTACGGGCTGAGCTTGAGGACGCGGAAGATCCGCAGCATCCGGATGATCCGGATAATCAGCAGGTATTGCGCATCGGCGTAATACAGCGCCAGGATCCCGGGCACGATCGCCAGCAGATCCACCAGCCCGTAAAAGCTGAACGCATAGCGTAACGGCTTGGGTGAGCAGTACAGACGCAAGCCATATTCGATGGCGAAAATGACGGTGAAACCCCACTCGATGTACGCCAGCACGTCGGCGTAGTTCTTGTGGACCGTGTCGATGCTGTCGAGCATCACGATCACGATACTGGCGAGGATGATCAACAGCAATATGCCGTCGAAGCGCCGCCCCGCCTTGGTGTCGCTCTGGAAAACCATGACGTAAAGCTCTTCACGCCAGTTTTTGCTGCTGTCCATGGATACCGCCTGAACCAATGATCAGCGAAGCCTAGGTTGATTCTCCTCCAGAGTGCAAGGCGTAAGGGCGACAGGAGTCTTGCCGAGCATTTGAACAACGGTGCGGATCAGCCAGCAGGCGAGGATGAACGGCGCGGTCAGCGTTGGCAGACCGATGGCGGCAAACACCGGCGTCAGCAACAGCGCTGATGCAATACCGAGCAGCGGCAGCCAAGGTTTCTGGCGTTGCGAGCTGAAGGCGAGGGCGGCGAGTACGGCGTTATAGCCACCGAGGCCGATCAATGCGGTATAGAAGTCGTGATGCAGCAGGCTCCAGCCCATGCCCGCGACAGACGCCAATAACGCCCAACAGAATGCGCGGCGATCAGCGATCAGCAAACCCACGGCAATCATCGCGCCGGCCAGGGGATGGCCGAGGAACATCACCTGGCCAAGGCCTTTGAGTGGTGCGATGAGCATGTTCAGCGTATTGATTTCGATCAAGTGTGGAGTTGTCGAGGGCGTGGCGAAGCACAGCAGCAACCAGCCCAGCCCCACAAAGGGCGCGGTGTAGGCAGGCAGGTAGTGGCTGACCCGGACGCGTTTGAGCCACTGTTGAGTGACCATCGCACTCAGCCCACCCGCAGCGATGACCAGCGGTGGCAACAGCGCGGACCAGGGGAAATAGAGGCTCAGCAGCAGGCCGAGCAAGACACCGTTGTAACTGAACAGCCCGGCCTGGCGATCGGCCTTGGCATAGCCGCGACGTTGCGCCGTGAGCAACCCGGCGACACCGCCCAGCAGTGCACCGCCGAGCAGGGTGGGCGCGGTGAGAAGAATCGCCAACAGGCACAGCAGACCGCACAGCGGATGACGCTGGAGGAAGATCTGGCTGAAACCGTTGAGCAGGGCAGTCGCCCAATCGGGGCAGTGGGTGTTGAAGTGGTTGGCAGGCATGGCAGTTCTAAAAGACAGTGAAACCGAGTCGCCTTCATCGCCAGCAGGCTGGCTCCCACACTGAATCTCAGTTCAGTCTTGATTCCGTGATCGACACAAAACCAATGTGGGAGCCAGCCTGCTGGCGATGAGGCCGGTATGGGCGCTCTAGATCAACGTCTCGATACGCAGTGAGTTAGTCGACCCCGGCTGCCCAAACGGCACACCCGCGGTGATCAACAACGTGTCCCCGCGCTGCGCCATTCCCTGCGCCTGCGCAATCTCCAGCGCCGTCGAGCAGACCTCATCCACCTGGCGCAGCCGATCATTGACCACCGAGTGCACGCCCCACGCCACGGTCAAGCGGCGCGCGGTCTGCAGGTTCGGCGTCAGGTTGAGGATCGGCACGGTCGGCCGTTCCCGCGCCGCACGCAGGCTCGACGTCCCCGACTCGCTGTAATTCACCAGCACCGCCACCGGCAGCACGTTGCTGATGCGCCGGATTGCGCAGCTGATCGCATCGGAAACCGTCGCCTCGGCCTTCGGCCGGCTCACGTCCAGTTGTGCCTGATAATCCGGACCGTTTTCCACTTGGCGAATGATCTTGCTCATCATCTGCACGGCTTCCAGCGGGTACTCGCCGGACGCGGTTTCGGCCGATAGCATCACCGCATCGGCACCTTCGGCCACGGCGTTGGCGACATCGGTGACTTCGGCGCGGGTCGGGGCCGGGGAGAAGCGCATCGATTCGAGCATCTGCGTCGCCACCACCACCGGTTTGCCTAGTCCGCGGCAAATGCTGATGATGTTTTTCTGAATCTGCGGCACGCTTTCCGCCGGCACTTCCACGCCCAGGTCACCGCGAGCGACCATGATCGCGTCGCTCAACTCGGCGATCTCGCGCAGCTGGGTCACGGCCGAGGGCTTCTCGATCTTGGCCATCAAAAACGCTTTGTCGCCGATCAGTTCGCGGGCTTCGCGGATGTCTTCCGGACGCTGCACAAACGACAGCGCCACCCAGTCCACACCCAGTTCCAGACCGAAGCTCAAGTCACGACGATCCTTGGCGGTCAGCGGGCTCAATTCCAGCACCGCTTGCGGCACGTTCACGCCTTTGCGGTCCGAGAGTTCGCCGCCGTTGAGCACGGTGGTATCGATCGCGTCGGCGTACTTGGTGACCACGCGCAGACGCAGCTTGCCGTCGTCCAGCAACAGGTCCATGCCGGGTTCCAGCGCGGCGATGATTTCCGGGTGCGGCAGGTTGACCCGACGCTGATCACCCGGCGTCGTATCGAGATCCAGGCGCAGGGCCTGGCCGCGGTGCAGTTGCACCTTGCCCTCGGCGAACTTGCCGACCCGCAGTTTCGGGCCTTGCAGGTCCATCAGGATGCCCAACGGGTAATTCAGTTGGCGCTCGACCTCACGAATCCACTGATAACGCTGAGCGTGGTCGGCGTGATCGCCATGGCTGAAGTTCAGGCGAAAGATGTTGACCCCGGCCTGCACCAGCTCACGGATGTCGTCGATCCCGTCGGTGGCAGGACCGAGGGTGGCAAGGATTTTAACCTTCTTGTCAGGCGTCATTTTTTGGGCTCTCGAGGATCAGGATGGCGCGGAAGTCGTTGACGTTGGTGCGGGTCGGCTCGGTGACGATCAGTGCGTCCAGCGCCTCGAAATAGCCGTAGCCATTGTTGTTGTCCAACTCGTCGCTGGCGCTCAAGCCGAGGGCGGCGGCGCGGGCGTAGCTGTCCGGGGTCATGATGGCGCCGGCGTTGTCTTCGGAGCCGTCGATGCCGTCGGTGTCACCGGCCAGGGCGTAGACGCCGGGCAAGCCTTTGAGGCTGTCGGTCAGGCTGAGCAAGAATTCGGCGTTGCGTCCGCCACGGCCATTGCCGCGCACGGTGACGGTGGTTTCTCCGCCCGACAAAATCACGCACGGCGCCGCCAATGGCTGGCCATGCAGGACCACCTGGCGGGTGATGCCGGCGTGAACCTTGGCCACTTCGCGGGATTCGCCTTCCAGATCGCCGAGGATCAGCGGACTGAAACCGGCCTGACGGGCTTTCACCGCGGCCGCTTCAAGGGATTGCTGAGGACGGGCGATCAACTGGAAATGGCTGCGTGCCAGACTCGGATCTCCGGGTTTGACGGTTTCCGATTCCGGGCTCTGCAGCCAGTTGCGCACCGAGGCCGGAACGTCGATGCCGTAGCGTTTGAGGATCGCCAGGGCTTCAGCCGAAGTGCTTGGGTCGGCCACGGTGGGGCCGGAAGCGATGACCGTGGCGAGGTCGCCCGGCACATCGGAAATCGCGTAGGTATAAACAGTGGCGGGCCAGCAGGCCTTGCCGAGGCGGCCGCCCTTGATCGCCGAGAGGTGCTTGCGCACGCAATTCATCTCGCCGATGGTGGCGCCGGATTTGAGCAGGGCTTTGTTGATCGATTGCTTGTCGGCCAGGGTGATGCCGGCCGCCGGCAATGCCAGCAGCGCAGAACCGCCGCCCGAGAGCAGGAAGATCACGCGGTCGTCTTCGGTCAGGTTGCTGACCATTTCCAATACCCGTTTGGCTACTGCCAGACCAGCAGCATCAGGCACCGGGTGAGCGGCTTCGACGACTTCGATTTTTTCGCACGGGGCGCCGTGGCCGTAACGGGTGACCACCAGGCCGCAGACTTCACCCTGCCAGCAACGCTCGACGACTTGGGCCATGGCGGCTGCGGCTTTGCCGGCGCCAATGACGATCACCCGACCGCTGCGATCCTGGGGCAAATGGGCTTCGAGGACTTGCTGCGGATGGGCCGCGTCGATGGCTGTGGCAAACAGCTCGCGCAGGAATTGTTGCGGATTGACCGACATGGCGGGCTCCCGGGAATTCTTGTTATTCGAAAGGGCAACTCAGATCCCTGTGGGAGCTAGCCTGCTAGCGATTCAGGCGCCCAGGTCTATCAGACACACCGCGTTGATTTCATCGCTAGCAGGCTAGCTCCCACAGGTTTTGTGCAGGGCTTTGTTACTTATCGCGAATCGAGAAGTTCGCCATGTGTTCCAGGCCCTTGATCAGCGCCGAGTGGTCCCAGTTGCTGCCACCGATGGCCGCGCAAGTGCTGAACACTTGCTGGGCGTTGGCGGTGTTCGGCAGGTTGATGTTCAGCTCTTTGGCGCCTTGCAGGGCCAGGTTCAAATCCTTCTGGTGCAGGCTGATGCGGAAGCCCGGGTCGAAGGTGCCTTTGATCATGCGCTCGCCGTGCACTTCGAGGATCTTCGACGAAGCGAAACCGCCCATCAGCGCTTCACGCACCTTGGCCGGATCGGCACCGTTTTTCGCGGCGAACAACAGCGCTTCGGCTACGGCCTGAATGTTCAGCGCGACGATGATCTGGTTCGCCACTTTCGCGGTTTGACCGTCGCCATTGCCACCGACCAGGGTGATGTTCTTGCCCATCGCCTGGAACAAAGGCAGTGCGCGTTCGAAAGCATCGGCATCGCCACCGACCATGATGCTCAGGCTTGCAGCCTTGGCGCCGACTTCACCGCCAGACACTGGGGCGTCGAGGTATTGCGCGCCTTTTTCGTTGACCTTGGCCGCAAAGGCCTTGGTGGCGGTCGGCGAGATCGAGCTCATGTCGATGACGATTTTGCCTTTGCCCACGCCGGCCGCAACGCCGTCGGCGCGGAACAGCACGTCGTCGACCTGCGGGGTATCCGGCACCATGATGATGATGACTTCAGCTTCCTGGGCGACTTCTTTCGGGTTGGCCAGGGCGACGGCGCCACCGGCAACCAGGTCGGCCGGTGCGGCGTCGTGGTGCGCCGACAGGAACAGGCTGTGACCGGCATTCTGCAGGTTCAACGCCATTGGGTGGCCCATGATGCCGGTGCCGATAAATCCGATTTTAGCCATGAGAAATTCCTCTTGTTTTTGTGTAGCCAAATAATGTGCGCGTAGCTGAGGCGACCACTTTCTGTGGCGAGGGAGCTTGCTCCCGCTCGGCTGCGTAGCCGTCGCAAAACCTGAGAACCGGTTCTGCCTGATACACCACGGTGGATGGCTTTGGGGCCGCTTCGCGACCCAGCGGGAGCAAGCTCCCTCACCACAAGTACAAGGCCACAAAAGGCCTGCTTTAGTGTCAGATCGCGTTGTGGGTTTTCAACCACCCCAGGCCCGCTTCAGTGGTGGTCAGCGGCTTGTATTCACAGCCAACCCAACCCTGATAACCGATGCGGTCAAGGTGTTCGAACAGGAAGCGGTAGTTGATTTCACCGGTGCCCGGTTCGTTGCGCCCCGGGTTGTCGGCCAACTGGATATGGTTGATCTCGCCCAGGTGCGCAGCCATGGTGCGGGCCAGGTCGCCCTCCATGATTTGCATGTGGTAGATGTCGTATTGCAGGAACAGATTGGCGCTGCCGACCTGTTCGCGAATCGACAGGGCCTGCGCCGTGTTGTTCAGATAGAAGCCCGGGATGTCGCGGGTGTTGATCGCTTCCATCACCAGTTTGATGCCCGCTGCTTGCAGCTTGTCGGCGGCGTATTTGAGGTTGGCGACGAAGGTTTTTTCCACGGTGGCATCGTCGACGCCTTGTGGACGAATACCGGCCAGGCAGTTGACCTGGGTGTTGCCGAGCACTTGCGCATAAGCGATCGCCAGATCGACACCGGCACGGAACTCTTCGACACGGTCCGGCAGGCACGCGATACCGCGTTCGCCCTTGGCCCAGTCACCGGCCGGCAGATTGAACAGCACCTGGGTCAGGCCACTGGCGTCGAGCTTGGCCTTGATCTCGGCGGAGCTGAAGTCGTAGGGGAACAGGTATTCGACACCACTGAAGCCGGCCTTGGCGGCCGCTTCGAAACGGGCAAGAAAATCCTGCTCAGTGAACAGCATGGACAGGTTGGCTGCGAAACGCGGCATGGTGGTCTCCCGAAAGTATGTGCAGATCCCCTGTGGGAGCCAGCCTGCTGGCGATAGCGGTGGGACAGTCAACATCAATGTTGAATGTGCCGGCCTCATCGCGAGCAGGCTCGCTCCCACAGGGAGAGCGTTCAGCTGTTAATCAAGCAACGAAATCGCGGTCGGCGCGTCGTTGCCGACCAGCGCCAGGTCTTCGAATTCGTTGACGGCGTTGATCTCGGTACCCATGGAAATGTTGGTCACGCGCTCCAGGATAATCTCGACGATCACCGGCACCTTGAACTCTTCGATCAGCTCCTGGGCCTTGCGCAGGGCAGGCTGGATCTGACCCGGTTCGAACACTCGCAGCGCCTTGCAGCCGAGGCCTTCGGCAACCGCGACGTGGTCGACACCGTAACCGTTGAGTTCCGGAGCGTTCAGGTTATCGAAGGACAGTTGCACGCAGTAGTCCATGTCGAAACCGCGCTGGGCCTGACGAATCAGCCCCAGGTACGAATTGTTGACCACGACGTGGATGTACGGCAGCTTGAACTGCGCGCCCACCGCCAACTCTTCGATCATGAACTGGAAATCATAGTCGCCCGACAGCGCCACGACCTTGCGGGTCGGATCGGCCTTGACCACGCCGAGTGCTGCCGGAATGGTCCAGCCCAACGGACCGGCCTGACCGCAGTTGATCCAGTGACGCGGCTTGTAGACGTGCAGGAACTGCGCGCCGGCAATCTGCGACAGACCGATGGTGCTGACGTAGCAGGTGTCTTTGCCGAACACCTGGTTCATCTCTTCGTACACACGCTGCGGTTTGACCGGCACGTTGTCGAAGTGAGTCTTGCGCTGCAGGCTGGCTTTGCGCTGCTGGCAGTCTTGCAGCCAGGCGCTGCGGTTTTTCAGCTTGCCGGCGGCTTGCCATTCGCGAGCGACTTCGATGAACACGGTCAGCGCGGCAGCGGCGTCGGAAACGATGCCCAGGTCCGGGTTGAACACGCGGCCGATTTGCGTCGGCTCGATGTCTACGTGAATGAATTTGCGGCCTTCGGTGTAAACGTCGATCGAACCGGTGTGGCGGTTGGCCCAACGGTTACCGACGCCCAATACCACGTCGGACTTCAGCAGGGTGGCGTTGCCGTAACGGTGCGATGTCTGCAAGCCCACCATGCCGACCATCAGCGGGTGATCGTCCGGGATGGTGCCCCATCCCATCAAAGTCGGGATCACCGGAATACCGGTCAGCTCGGCGAATTCAACCAGCAACTCGCTGGCGTCGGCATTGATGATGCCGCCACCGGCTACCAGCAATGGACGCTCGGCCTGGTCGAGCATGGCCAGGGCCTTCTCGATTTGCACGCGGTTGGCGGTTGGCTTGGCCAGCGGCAGTGGTTGGTAAGCATCGATGTCGAATTCGATTTCAGCCATCTGCACGTCGAACGGCAGGTCGATCAGCACCGGGCCCGGACGGCCGGAGCGCATTTCATAGAAGGCTTTCTGGAACGCATACGGCACCTGGCCCGGTTCCATGACGGTGGTTGCCCACTTGGTCACTGGCTTGACGATGGTGGTGATGTCAACGGCCTGGAAGTCTTCCTTGTGCATACGGGCGCGGGGTGCTTGCCCGGTGATGCACAGAATCGGGATCGAGTCGGCCGAGGCGCTGTAGAGCCCGGTGACCATGTCGGTGCCGGCCGGGCCGGAAGTGCCGATGCACACGCCGATGTTGCCGGCCTTGGTGCGGGTGTAACCCTCGGCCATGTGCGAGGCGCCTTCAACGTGGCGCGCGAGGACGTGATCGATGCCACCGACCTTCTGCAAGGCGGAGTACAGCGGGTTGATCGCGGCGCCCGGGATGCCAAAAGCGGTATCAACCCCTTCACGGCGCATCACCAGAACGGCGGCTTCGATTGCTCTCATTTTGCTCATGGTTTTGTGCCTCTTACGTTTTGTAATTGTATACAAGTGGCTTTGCGCAGAGTGTATTCACGGCGGACGGCGCAGGTCAATCCATTTTCTCAAGCGACTGTTTCATTCGTCGGAAGCCCAGTCTACTGTGGCTTTTCGTCGCGTGTGGCGCTTTTCGAGAATTATTGTATGCAAAAAAATAACTCATTGTGTTCTATTTGTTGCATCGGACTGCGGCACAACCGCGCAGGCCACTGGCTTTCCCTATAACAAAATGAGGACGGCACCATGAGCGCTTTAACCTTGAAAGTTGCAGTCAACCTGATCAATCAGGCCATCACCGCCGGGCGTGCAATCTCCGCGGCGCCACTGACCATCGCGGTACTGGATGCCGGCGGGCACGTGATTAGCCTGCAACGCGAAGACGGCGCGAGCCTGCTGCGCCCGCAGGTCGCCATCGGCAAAGCCTGGGGCGCCATCGCCCTCGGCAAAGGCTCACGCCTGCTGGCACTGGACGCCCAGCAACGCCCGGCCTTCTTCACCGCGCTGAACAGCCTGGGGCAGGGCAGCGTCGTGCCGGCACCGGGCGGTGTGTTGATTCGGGATCAGGACGGGAACGTGCTGGGGGCGGTGGGGATCAGCGGGGATCTGTCGGATGTTGACGAGCAGTGTGCGATCAGTGCGATCGAGGCGGTGGGGTTGAGGGCGGATGCTGGGGTGGTGGCTTGATCTTCAGCGCCTGACCCGATGCCATCGCGGGCAAGCCCGCTCCCACAGTGTTAGTGGGTGGACACAAAATTTGTGAACACCCTTGATCCTTGTGGGAGCGGGCTTGCCCGCGATGACTATTTATCAGACACATCCAGCTAAAAGTCTGTCCCACTCTCTGGCATTCACAAGTCTAGTCTTCTCATGAATACATGAGAGAGAGGCAAAGGAATGCCTGATTTACCCGCTTCACATCGCCTGCGGATGGGCCGCTACGCCGAACCCAACCGAATCTATTTGCTGACCACCAATACACATGACCGCAAGCCGGTTTTTGCCGACTTCGCTTTGGGCAGATTGGTGGTTCATCAATTTCGTCGGGCACAAGATCTCGGATTGGCAAAATCACTGGCTTGGGTCGTCATGCCCGATCATTTCCATTGGCTGGTCGAATTGGAAAACTGTTCGCTCAGAAAGCTGATGCGCCAGACTAAATCCCTTATCACTAGAGAGGTGAATCTTTCGAGTAGTAAAAGTGGGCCGCTTTGGCAGCAGGGTTATCACGACCGGGCGTTAAGGCGGGAAGAGGATTTGGTGAAATTGGCCCGGTATGTCGTGGCAAACCCGTTGCGGGCTGGGCTGGTGGAAAAGCTTGGTGACTATCCGTTGTGGGATGCTGTTTGGGTTTGAATCGGCACCGAGTTGCCTTCATCGCTGGCAAGCCAGCTCCCACAGGGATTTGGGTCGTTCTCAACATTTGAATCCAACACAGAAACTTGTGGGAGCTGGCTTGCCAGCGATGGCTGCACCACCGTGTATCAATCCGGCTCACACCCTTTAAGCACCAACCGAATAATCGTCTGCGCCGCCGCTTCATAGTCCTCTTCATCCAGCTTGGCCTTGCCAGTGATGGCAGTGATCTGCCAGTCAAAGTCGGCGTAGGTCTGGGTCGCGGCCCAGATGCTGAACATCAGGTGGTTGGGATCGATCGGGGCGATTTGCCCGCGGTCGATCCAGGTCTGGATGCAGTCGATGTTGTGCTTGGCCTGGCCGTTAAGCTGTTCGACCAGGTCGGCGCTCAGGTGCGGGGCGCCGTGCATGATTTCGCTGGCGAACACTTTGGAGGCGAAGGGCAGGTCGCGGGAGATGCGGATTTTCGAGCGGATGTAGCCGCTCAGCACTTCGCTGGGCACACCGTCGGCGTTGAACGGCGTCGAAGCCTGCAGAATCGGTTCGATGATGCTTTCCAGGACCTCACGGTAGAGGTTTTCCTTGGATTTGAAGTAGTAATAGACGTTGGGCTTGGGCAATCCCGCCTTGGCTGCGATATCACTGGTTTTGGTCGCAGCGAAGCCCTTGTCGGCAAATTCTTCACTGGCGGCACGCAGGATCAGTTCTTTGTTGCGCTCGCGGATAGTGCTCATAAACCAGGGGGTTCCTTGCCTGTTCTGGCGGTTGCGCATGGTAGCACCGGCCTCGCGCAGCGCTCAAGAATGCCCCGTGTGGCGCTCGGTCGCGCTATGCTGCGCAGCATTCATTCCAGAAGGACACCTGATTCATGGCAGGAAGCAGTTTGCTGTTGCTGATCGACGACATCGCCGCCGTTCTCGACGATGTGGCGTTGATGACCAAAATGGCCGCCAAGAAGACCGCTGGCGTACTCGGCGATGATCTGGCGCTAAATGCCCAACAGGTTTCCGGCGTACGTGCCGAGCGGGAAATCCCGGTCGTATGGGCGGTGGCCAAGGGCTCGTTTCTCAACAAACTGATCCTGGTGCCGTCAGCCCTGGCCATCAGCGCATTCATTCCGTGGCTGGTCACGCCGTTGTTGATGATCGGCGGCGCGTACCTGTGCTTCGAAGGTTTCGAGAAGCTCGCCCACAAATTCCTGCACAGCAAGGCTGAAGACCAGGCCGAGCATGCGGAGTTGGTCGAAGCGGTGGCCGATCCGGCTGTTGATCTGGTGGCGTTCGAGAAAGACAAGATCAAGGGCGCCATCCGCACTGACTTCATTCTGTCGGCAGAAATCATCGCCATCACCCTCGGCACCGTGGCGGATGCGTCGTTGACCCAGCAGGTCATCGTGCTGTCGGGCATCGCCATCGTCATGACCATCGGCGTCTATGGCCTGGTGGCGGGCATCGTCAAGCTTGATGACCTGGGCCTGTGGCTGACCCAAAAGCCTGGGCAGATGGCCAAAAGCATCGGCGGCGGGATTCTGCGTGCAGCGCCGTACATGATGAAAAGCCTGTCCGTGATCGGCACGGCGGCAATGTTCCTGGTGGGCGGCGGGATTCTGACCCATGGCGTGCCGGTGGTTCATCACTGGATTGAGAGCGTCAGTGCAGGGGCGGGCGGTGCCGGGTTTATCGTGCCGACGTTGCTGAATGCGGTGGCGGGGATTGTGGCGGGGGCCGTTGTGTTGGCTGGTGTGATGGTCGTCAGCAAACTCTACAAGGCGCTGAAAGGCTGAAGGCGGACACTGTCCAAATGTGGGAGCGAGCCTGCTCGCGATAGCGGAGTGTCAGTCAGCATAGATGTTGACTGTGCTGGCCCCATCGCGAGCAGGCTCGCTCCCACAGTGGTTTCGTGGTGCTTGAAAAATACCCATTAAAAAGGCCATTCGATCCGCATCGAATGGCCTTTTTTGTTGCCGCCGGATTTACTCGGCAATCTGCAACTTGCGTGACTCGGTGTACACGTAACGCACTTTCTCGTACTCGAACGGCGAGTTCAGCTGGCCGTAGCGGAAGCTGTTCTGGTAGCGCTTGTCGACGCCGCGCAGGGCCCAGACTTCAGGATGGTTAGAGCTGACTTCCGAGACGTTCAGGAAGTTGATCGCCGATTCGGCGCTGAAGTCCACCACCAGGCCGCCGGTGTCGCGGATGTTCGAAGGGCCGAGGATCGGTAACACGAAGTAGGCGCCGCCCGGTACACCGTAGAAGCCCAGGGTCTGACCGAAGTCTTCGGCCTGGCGCGGCAGGCCCATGGCGGTGGCCGGGTCCCACAGGCCGGCAATGCCGATGGTGGTGTTGAGCAGCAGGCGCGCGGTGGTTTCCATCGAACGCTTGCCTTTGAACTGCAGCAGGCTGTTCATCAGGTTCGGCACATCGCCGATGTTATTGAAGAAGTTGCTCACGCCGGTGCGCAGGAAACTTGGCGTGATGTAGCGATAACCGTCGACCACCGGCAGAAACACCCATTGGTCGAAGCGGTAGTTGAAGTGATAAACCCGGCGGTTCCACTCTTCCAGCGGGTCGTAGACGTTCAGCGCGTTGAGCGTGGAACGTTCGAACTCGCGCTGATCCAGCCCTGGGTTGAACTTGAGTTTACTCAGCGGTTCCTTGAAACCGTCAGTGTCGACCACGACAGGGGCGTTGGCTTTGCTGTTGTCTGCATTGGCGACGCCTGCACAGAGTAACGCAGCGATAAGCAGGAGGTATTTAGCCACGGAAGAACTCCAGCATAGCGTCGCTGTTGACGCGGTAATTTAGGTTGCCGCAATGGCCGCCCAGTGGATAAACGGTCAGACGGTCGCCGAAGGTCTTGCGCAGGAAACCGAGGTCGCCTGGGCCGAGGATCACGTCGTCGGCGTTGTGCATGACCGCGATTTTCGGGCTGTCGTGCAGGTAATCCTTGAGGGCATACAGGCTGACCTGATCGATCAGTTGCAGCAGGCTGCCGCCGTCGGTGCGGGCGCGCCACATCGGGATAACCTGCTCGGTGATGTAGCAGTCGAAGTCGCATTGCAGCGCACGCTTGAGGAACGGCGTGAGGCTGGTGCCTTCGGTGATCGGGTATTTCGGAGGGGTGATCAAGCCGCGACGGTTGATCAGGTCCGAGGTGAAGGCAATGTCGGCCGCCGAAAAGCGGAACGAAGTGCCGATCAGCATGGCCATCTGTTCGTTGGTCAGGTGCTGCTTGGACTGCTGGAAGTCGTAGAGCAGGGCATCGTTGAGGTCGATGTAGCCTTTTTGCTGGAAGTAGCGGGTCAGCTTGTTCAGCACCAGTTCATAGAACGTGGTGCTGTTGTTGATGCCCTTGACCTCGGTCTGGACCAGCTTGTCCAGGTTGGTGATCGAGGTGTAGAGGTTGACCGGCGGGTTGAGCAGCAAGACTTTCTTGAAGTTGAAGCTGCGACGGGTTTCGTCCAGGTGCGCGACGAAGGCCGCGTCCAGCGCGCCCAGGCTGTAACCGGTCAGGTAGTAATCAGTGACGGGGACGTTCGGGTTTTGCGCCCGCACGGCCTGCATCACCCGGTACATGTCTTCGGCATCTTCCTTGGTGATACCCGGTGTGGCAAAGCGTGAAGCCGCGCTCATGAAGTCGAAGCTGGTGGGCGACGACAGCTGCACCACGTGATAACCGGCCTTGTAGTAGAGCTTTTTCAGGTACTCGTTGAGGCTGCTGTCATAACGCGCACCGGTGCCGGCGATCAGAAAAATCAGCGGCGCTGCCTTGTCTTGCGTGGCAATGCGGTAGGTCAGCTTTTTGACCGGCCAGAAATTGTCTGGCAGTTCGAATGCACGCTCTGGGCGCAGGGTCACGCTGCGTGTCTGTTGGTCGATGTCGTCGTCCAGCGGCAACTCCGGACGCAGGTCCGGCGGAGTCGTGGCGATAGTCGCCTCGAACGGGTTGGTCAAGGGGTAGCCATAACTGGCGGCGTCGATATCGACCGCCAGTGCGGACGCACTCAAAATAAGGCCGCCAAACAGGGCGGCGAAGCGCAAGGAACGGAGCATGACTAGATCCCTTAGAGGAAGGTGCCGAATGAAGTTCGCAGGCTATGACCACGGGGTTTGCGCCAAAGTGCCATGCTGCGGCACCAATCAGGGCGTATTTCGGATCAATAGTAGCTGGACGATACACTTTGCAGCTATTTCGTGACCAATTATCTGCTATGCGCGTTTGCTAAGTGCTGTCGGGGGATTAAGCTGGCCGCCGTTTTCGTTTATTGGAGTGCTTCATGTCTCGCCGTCTGCCTGTGATTCTGCTACTCGTTCTGCTGCCGTTATGGCTGGCCGCCAGTTATGGCGCGCGTTATGGCTTTATGGAGGATGCGCAGTGGGTTGGCGTCTGTGTGGACGAGTCGAGTCGTTGGGAATGCCAGATTCGTTCGAGCCTGGGCTTGATGATTCACTTCAAGATGTTGGGCTACGCCGCATTGGCCGCCGCGATCATCGGGTTTGTGGTGCCGGGTCGGGCGGGGTGGTGGCTGGCGGTGCTGGCGCTGGTGTTCGGGTTTCCGGCGCTGGCGTTGTACAACACTACTTTGGCTGTTTTTGCGGTGGTGATTGCTGCTCTGCGTCTGGTCAGGGCTTCCCGCAGCGCCTGACAGTCCGTTATCGCGAGCGGGCTCGCTCCCACAGGGATCATCTGAGCGACAGAGATCAACTGTGGGAGCGAGCCTGCTCGCGATGAGGCCGGTAGCCGCGCTGAAGATCAGGCCTTGCGAACCCGCAAACAGCGCCACAACGCGGCAACCATCAACACACTCACCAGAGCCCAACCCCAGGCCTGCTGGTTCTGCAAGCCTTCAACGTACAGCTGCGGCGCAATGCCGGCGCCTATGATGAAGGTCAGCAGGGCGATTTCACGGCGCGGCACGTTCACCGGGCGGCACAGGTAAACCAGTGCCGGCAGGATGAACGCGACACTCGGGAAACTGCGATAACGCGGATCGAACACCAGCTCCAGCATCATCACCGCCGCCGCAAAACCTGCCGCAGCGACCAACCAGCCCGCTCGACGTTCCAGTGCATTGAACGCCCGCTCACGCCAGCCAGTTCGGGCGCTCAGCGTCAGCGCGGCATGCGCCAGTACCAGCAGATTCAACCCCGTCAGCAACGCCACCCACAACCATTCACTCGCAAATCGGGTAGTGACACGCGCCAGATCGCCCCACGCGCCAATCGAGCACGCCGCCAGTGCGCCGAGCAGCGGCAGCACCAAGGCGGCGCGCGTGGTGCGTACACGCCCGCCGAGCATCAGCGTGCCAAGGAAGATCAAGCCGCCAACGGCCAGCCACTGCGACCAGTACGGCACGTTCGACACAGGGCCGGCCAGCACGCCTTTGTCCTGGCGATCAGCGTCGAACAGCCCCCAGTAACCACCGACGGCACCTTCGCTGGCGCGTTTCCAGGGCTGGTCGAAGGCTTCGATCAGGTTGTAATGCCAGCCTTGCTGTTCGGCCATGATGACAAAACCACGGATGAACTTGGCTTCGTTAACCCGGCTCGGCAGGGCGGTTTCGCGCTGGCGGCCTTCGCTCGGCCAACCGGTTTCGCCAATCACCACGTCCTTGGGCGCGAATTTGTTGCCGAACACCTGACGCACTTCAGCCACGTGCTGCAGCGCTGCGTCGATGTTCGATGGATCGTCTTCCCAATACGGCAGCAAATGGATGGTCAGGAAATCCACCGCCGGGGCGATTTCCGGGTGCTTGAGCCAAAACTCCCAGACGTCGGCGTAAGTGACCGGCTGCTTGACCTGACTTTTGACTTTATTGATCAGCTTCGCCAGTTGCGCACCGGTGATTTCCTTGCGCAGCAGGGTTTCGTTGCCGACGATCACCGAAGTCACCACGTCCGCATTGGCGTTGGCCGAGGCGATCAGCAGGTCGACTTCTTTCTCGGTGTCCACCGGGTTGCTGTTGACCCAGGCACCGATCATCAGTTTCAGACCATGCTTGCGGGCCAGATCGGGCAGGGCCTCGAGACCGGTCATGGAATAGGTGCGAATGCATTCGAAGCTTTTGGCCAGCAGCGCCAGGTCGGCGTCCATGCGCTCGGGGCGCAATTTGAACGGCACGTCGAACGGCGACTGGTCTTTGTCGAACGGGGTATAGGAGGCGCACTGCAGCTTGTGCGTCGCACTGGCCACGTCCGGCAGAACCACCGGTTTACCGAGGCCATACCAGAAGCCGCCAAGGGCAAACAGCCCCAGCAGGCAAGCGAAGAGATAAGCCAGAAAAGGAAAGCGGGATGTCGCGGGCATGGTCAGGCCGTCTGGGAGCAAAGCCGCGCATGTTACCTGCATTTACCCCGCACTTGGGCCCTTGCATGATTTTGACATGCAAAGTTCAGGCGGATTGGCCGGTGTGCTTTCTGTGCACTAGATTAATGGCGATCTGATGTCGTTTCTCGATGCCTTGAGGTCGCTGACAGAGCAGGTCGCGGTTGTCGTCAGGTTGATGATCGACGCATCAGTGCTCTCATTGAAAATCACGCTGATGTTCGAACGAGTTTGCGGTGGGTGTGATGGGGGCGCTGTGCACCATAACAATACGTTGACGCGACTCGGCACCCGTCGAGCGCAGCACTTTCGGGGAAGTAACGATGAAGATGCGACGACTTTTAGGCGCCGGTGCCGCTCTGGTGCTTGCGATTGGCTCCACGATGGCCAATGCCGAGAGCAAAACCCTGAGCATCGGTTACGTTGACGGCTGGTCCGACAGCGTCGCGACCACCCATGTGGCCGCCGAAGTGATCAAGCAAAAGCTGGGTTACGACGTGAAACTTCAAGCCGTCGCCACCGGGATCATGTGGCAGGGTGTGGCCACCGGTAAACTCGACGCCATGTTGTCGGCCTGGCTGCCGGTGACTCACGGCGAATACTGGACCAAGAACAAGGATCAAGTCGTCGATTACGGTCCGAACTTCAAGGATGCAAAAATCGGCTTGATCGTGCCGGAATACGTCAAGGCCAAAACCATTGATGATCTGAAAACTGACGACACCTTCAAAAAACGCATCGTCGGCATCGACGCCGGTTCGGGCGTGATGCTTAAAACCGAGCAGGCGATCAAGGATTACGATCTGACCGGGTATCAACTCAAGGCCAGTTCCGGCGCCGGCATGATTGCCGAGCTGACCCGTGCCGAGAAGAAGAACGAATCCATTGCCGTGACCGGTTGGGTGCCGCACTGGATGTTCGCCAAGTGGAAACTGCGCTTCCTGGACGACCCGAAAGGCGTTTATGGCGCGGCTGAAACCGTAAACAACATCGGCAGCAAAGAACTGGCGACCAAGGCACCCGAAGTTGCCAAGTTCCTGAAGAACTTCCAGTGGGCGTCGAAAGACGAAATCGGCGAAGTCATGTTGGCGATTCAAGATGGCGCCAAGCCTGAAGCCGCGGCGAAGGATTGGGTGGCAAAACACCCTGAGCGCGTTGCAGACTGGATCAAGTGATTTGAGCTGAAGCCTCTAATCAGCACCTCTCAAGGCCCTTTGGCAGTTCTGCCAACGGGCCTTTTTCTTTTCCGCAGGAGAAGGGTGCAAAGCTGGCTAATTATTATCTGCTGGAAAATGGCCAGACCGTCATGTCGTTCTAATACTAAGGTCGTCTGGAACCAGTTCCGCAGCCGCATAGAGTGGATAACGTTCCAACTTTAATCTGTGCTGCGAGGATAAAAACAATGAACGACAGCATTTACCTCTCGATTCAAAACAGCCCGCGCTTCAAGGAGCTGGTTAGTAAGCGAGAAAGGTTCGCCTGGATTCTTTCGGCGATCATGCTTGGGCTGTACTCCGGATTCATCCTTTTGATTGCTTACGGGCCGCATATTCTTGGGGCGAAAATCAACCCCGAGTCTTCGATTACCTGGGGGATACCGATTGGTGTCGGGCTGATTCTCTCGGCCTTTGTCCTGACTGCAATCTACGTACGACGCGCCAATGGCGAATTCGACGACCTGAACAATCTGATTCTCAAGGAGGCTCAGCAATGATCCGGCGTCTATTGGCTCTATTGAGCGTTGCAGCATTCGCACCGGGTGCCTGGGCGGCTGAAGCCCTGACCGGCGCCGTGCAGAAACAACCGCTGAACGTCGCCGCGATCCTGATGTTCGTGGCGTTTGTCGGCGCGACTTTGTATATCACCTACTGGGCCTCCAAGAAAAACAACTCGGCGGCCGACTACTATGCGGCTGGCGGCAAGATCACCGGTTTCCAGAACGGTCTGGCGATTGCCGGTGACTACATGTCCGCGGCGTCCTTCCTGGGTATTTCCGCTCTGGTGTTCACCTCCGGCTACGATGGCCTGATCTACTCGATCGGCTTCCTGGTGGGCTGGCCGATCATTCTGTTCCTGATCGCCGAGCGCCTGCGTAACCTGGGTAAGTACACCTTTGCCGATGTGGCGTCCTACCGCCTTGGGCAAACCCAGATTCGCTCGCTGTCCGCTTGCGGTTCGCTGGTGGTGGTGGCGTTCTACCTGATCGCGCAAATGGTCGGGGCCGGCAAGCTGATCCAGTTGCTGTTCGGTCTGGATTACCATGTAGCCGTGATCCTGGTCGGCGTCCTGATGTGCATGTACGTGCTGTTCGGCGGCATGCTGGCGACCACTTGGGTGCAGATCATCAAGGCAGTACTGTTGCTGTCCGGTGCCTCGTTCATGGCGCTGATGGTGATGAAGCATGTCAACTTTGACTTCAACACGCTGTTCTCCGAGGCGATCAAGGTTCACGCCAAAGGCGAAGCGATCATGAGCCCGGGCGGTCTGGTGAAAGATCCGGTTTCCGCGTTCTCCCTCGGCCTGGCACTGATGTTTGGTACCGCTGGCCTGCCGCACATTCTGATGCGCTTCTTTACCGTGAGTGACGCGAAGGAAGCTCGCAAGAGCGTGCTGTACGCAACCGGCTTCATTGGCTACTTCTACATCCTGACTTTCATCATCGGCTTCGGTGCGATCCTGCTGGTCAGCACTAACCCGGTCTTTAAAGATGCGGCTGGCGCGCTGTTGGGCGGCAACAACATGGCGGCGGTGCACCTGGCCAACGCGGTGGGTGGCAGTATTTTCCTGGGCTTCATCTCGGCGGTAGCGTTCGCGACCATTCTGGCAGTGGTTGCCGGTTTGACCCTGGCCGGTGCTTCGGCGGTGTCTCACGACCTGTATGCCAGCGTGATCAAGAAAGGCAAGGCCAACGAGAAGGATGAGATCCGTGTCTCGAAAATCACCACCATCGCTTTGGCGGTGCTGGCGATCGGTCTGGGCATTCTGTTCGAAAGCCAGAACATCGCGTTCATGGTGGGCCTTGCGTTCTCCATCGCGGCGAGCTGTAACTTCCCGGTGCTGCTGCTTTCCATGTACTGGAAGAAACTGACCACTCGCGGTGCGATGATCGGTGGCTGGTTGGGTCTGATCAGCGCTGTTGGTTTGATGGTGCTTGGGCCAACCATTTGGGTGCAGATCCTGCATCACGAGAAGGCTATCTTCCCGTATGAGTACCCGGCGTTGTTCTCGATGGCCATTGCGTTTGTCGGGATCTGGTTCTTCTCGATCACTGACAAGTCCGCGGCTGGCGTTAATGAGCGTGCGCTGTTCTTCCCGCAGTTTGTTCGTTCGCAGACCGGGTTGGGGGCGAGTGGGGCGGTTTCTCACTAAGGCTTCGAGTTTGTCTGTGTAAGTTGCGTTAAACGAAAAATGCCCCGGTCGAGAGATTGGGGTATTTTTTTGGGCGTTGGGTTGAATCTGTGGGAGCTGGCTTGCCTGCGATGGCGGCCTGATAGCCGACCATGTTCTTTCAGGTGTACATATCCATTCCTGCGGTAACGGCGGCTGGCGGTTTCGCCCTTACGGCGACTCACTTTTTTTTCAAACGCCAAAAAAAAGTAAGCAAAAAAAGGCTCGCCCCGAGCGTCCGGCCCCTCGCCTGGGCTCGGCGTACCTTCGCTCCGGTATCCATCCGGGGACACTGCCCTCCGGTCTGCTTCGCGACGACCTACATGCAGCGTGTTCGACTGCGTCGAACGGCGCTGCGCGCCACTCCCCGGATGAACACCTCCACTCAGCCTCCCGAAGGGGCGGGCAGATCAAGATCAAAAGCTGAAGGCGAGCTAACGCTCGGCCTGATGAGTGGTGAGAAGCAGGTGTCGTCGATCTGCTTTATGTGGGCGTGAGCCTGCTCGCGATGGCGGCCTGACAGCCGACCAATCTCTTGCAGGTATACACCGAACCCTGTGGGAGCTGGCTTGCCTGCGAAGGCGGCTTGGTAGCCGACCTGTACTTGCGGATGTACGCAAGCTTCCCGAAGGCTTTGGCTTTGGCTTTGGCTTTGGCTTTGGCTTTGGCTTTGGCTTTGGCTTTGGCTTTGGCTTTTGACGTTGATCTTGATCTTGATCTTGATCTTTCGCCCCTTCGGCAGGCCGAGCGTAGGTGTTCATCAGGGGGTTAGGCGCGTAGCGCCGTGCGGCGAAGCCGCACACATCGAGAGGAGGTCGTCGCGAAGCAGACCGTAGGCGATGCCCCCTGATGGACACCGTAGCGAGGGAACGCGGAGCCTCAGCGAGGCGCCGTACGCCGGGGCGAAGCCTTTTGCTTACTTTTCGGCGTCTGGAAAAGTGAGTCGCTGTAAGAGCGAAACCGCCAGTAGCCGTCACCGCAGAAACGGATATGCACCCAACCCAAAACCCAGTCGGCCCACTGGCCGCTGATACCACTGAAACCACACAAACAAAAACGGCCTCTATATAAATAGAGGCCGTTCCCGGTACAACTTAAGACGTTATCGCAAGACAGGTCTTATTTGCGGTCTTCCAGCTTGGTAATGTCACGCGACTCGTAGCCAGTGTACAGCTGGCGCGGACGGCCAATCTTGTACGGGCTGGAGAGCATTTCTTTCCAGTGGGAGATCCAGCCGACAGTCCGCGCCAGAGCGAAGATCACGGTGAACATGCTGGTTGGAATGCCGATCGCCTTGAGGATGATCCCCGAGTAGAAGTCGACGTTCGGGTACAGCGAGCGTTCGATGAAGTACGGGTCGGTCAGCGCGATCTCTTCCAGGCGCATGGCCAGTTCGAGTTGCTTGTCGTGCTTGATCCCCAGTTCCTTCAACACTTCGTCGCAGGTCTGCTTCATCACGGTGGCGCGCGGGTCGCGGTTTTTGTAAACCCGGTGACCGAAGCCCATCAGCTTGAACGGATCGTTCTTGTCCTTGGCCTTGGCGATGTACTTGTCGATGTTCGACACATCGCCAATTTCATCAAGCATGGTCAGAACAGCTTCGTTCGCGCCGCCGTGGGCAGGGCCCCACAGTGCAGCGATGCCGGCGGCGATACAGGCGAACGGGTTGGCACCCGAAGAACCGGCCAGGCGTACAGTGGAAGTCGATGCGTTCTGCTCGTGGTCGGCATGGAGGATGAAAATCTTGTCCATGGCGCTGGCGAGTACCGGGCTGATCGGTTTGATCTCGCACGGGGTGTTGAACATCATGTGCAGGAAGTTTTCCGCGTACGTCAGGTCGTTGCGCGGGTACATCATGGGTTGGCCCATGGAGTACTTGTAAACCATCGCTGCCAGGGTCGGCATCTTGGCAACCAGGCGAATCGCGGATATTTCGCGATGCTGCGGGTTATTGATGTCCAGGGAGTCGTGGTAGAAGGCCGAGAGGGCGCCGACTACACCGCACATGACGGCCATTGGGTGGGCGTCGCGACGGAAGCCGTTGAAGAAGGTCTTCAGCTGCTCGTGAACCATGGTGTGGTTCTTCACGGTGCTGACGAACTGGGCCTTCTGTTCTGCGGTCGGCAATTCGCCGTTGAGCAGCAGATAGCAGGTTTCCAGGTAGTCCGATTTTTCAGCCAGCTGTTCGATCGGGTAACCGCGGTGCAGCAGAATGCCGTTGTCGCCGTCGATATAGGTGATCTTCGACTCGCAGGAAGCTGTCGACATGAAACCAGGGTCAAAGGTGAAACGGCCCGTGGCCGTCAGGCCCCGAACATCGATTACATCGGGACCAACGGTGCCGGTTAAAATGGGCAGCTCGACGGGGGCTGCGCCCTCGATGATCAACTGCGCTTTTTTGTCAGCCATGTGGCCTCCTATTTATGCTTGAAATCATCAGACAGACCCCCCACGCAGGGCCCGCACCACTATAGTGAGATAAATTCGAATGTCAATTTGCCTAAAGTCTTGCTCCAGAAGGCTTTAACCGGACTTTTTCCTCGAAATTGACTGCCATTTACGCCTTTTATCCAACTTGTGCAATGAGCTATTAGGGGAAGGTGAACGCGTTGTCATTAGTAGCCTAACTGTCTATACTCGGCCTCCGACCGCCAGGGGCTTTTGGGCCTGCTTTACTGGGGGTCGCACTCCCTGGGTGGTGGGTACCTGACCAGTGCACTCCCCAACAACTTTGCCCTGATTGTTAGGGGCTCTTCAGTGTGAAAAAAAGCCGTGAATAGCCAACGACCTGTAAACCTAGACCTAAGGACCATCAAACTCCCAGTCACTGCTTACACGTCCATTCTTCACCGAATCTCCGGAATCATTCTCTTCGTCAGCCTGGCCATCATGCTTTATGCATTGGACAAGTCGCTCGACTCGGAAGAAGGCTTCGGTCAGGTGAAAGCGTGTCTGACCAGTCCGCTAGCCAAGCTAGTGATTTGGGGCATCCTGTCCGCCTTGCTGTATCACCTGGTTGCCGGTGTGCGCCATTTGATGATGGACATGGGCATCGGCGAGTCGCTTGAAGGCGGCAAACTGGGCTCGAAAATCGTTATCGCCGTTTCCGTGGTGGTAATCGTTCTGGCAGGAGTCTGGATATGGTAACTAACGTCACGAACCTGTCGCGTTCGGGCCTCTATGACTGGATGGCACAACGTGTGTCTGCGGTCGTTCTCGCGGCTTATTTCATTTTCCTGATCGGATACGTCGTCGCCAACCCTGGCATCGGCTACGCCCAATGGCATGAACTGTTCGCAAGCAACTGGATGCGTATTTTCAGTCTCCTGGCCCTCGTTGCCCTCGGCGCTCACGCCTGGGTCGGCATGTGGACCATCGCGACCGACTACCTGACGCCAATGGCGTTCGGCAAGTCCGCGACTGCAATACGTTTCCTTTTCCAGGCAGTATGCGGCGTTGCGATGTTCGCTTACTTCGTCTGGGGTGTGCAGATTCTCTGGGGTATCTGATTCATGTCTACTACCGTTAATACGCTTTCGTTCGACGCCATCATCATTGGCGGCGGCGGTGCTGGCATGCGCGCTGCGCTGCAGCTGGCACAAGGTGGTCACAAGACTGCCGTGGTTACCAAGGTTTTCCCGACTCGTTCGCACACTGTATCCGCCCAGGGTGGCATCACCTGCGCCATCGCCTCGGCTGATCCGAACGATGACTGGCGCTGGCACATGTACGATACCGTCAAGGGTTCCGACTACATCGGTGACCAGGACGCTATCGAATACATGTGTTCCGTAGGCCCGGAAGCTGTTTTCGAACTTGAGCACATGGGCTTGCCGTTCTCCCGTACCGAGCAGGGCCGCATCTATCAGCGTCCGTTCGGCGGTCAGTCGAAAGACTTCGGTAAAGGTGGCCAGGCTGCACGTACGTGCGCCGCTGCCGACCGTACTGGTCACGCGCTGCTGCACACCCTGTACCAGGCCAACCTGAAGGCCGGCACCGTATTCCTCAACGAATACTACGGCGTCGACCTGGTGAAGAACGAAGATGGTGCCTTTGTCGGCATGATCGTCATCTGCATCGAAACTGGCGAAACTTCCTACGTCCGCGCTAACGCCACCGTACTGGCGACTGGCGGTGCAGGTCGTATCTACTCGTCCACCACCAATGCCCTGATCAACACCGGTGACGGCGTCGGCATGGCCCTGCGTGCTGGCGTGCCGGTACAAGACATTGAAATGTGGCAGTTCCACCCGACCGGCATCGCCGGCGCTGGTGTGCTGGTTACTGAAGGTTGCCGCGGTGAAGGCGGTTACCTGATCAACAAGCACGGCGAGCGTTTCATGGAGCGTTATGCTCCGAACGCCAAAGACCTGGCTGGTCGTGACGTTGTTGCTCGCTCGATGGTTAAAGAAATCATCGCCGGCAACGGTTGCGGTCCGGATGGCGACCACGTAATGCTGAAACTCGATCACCTCGGTGAAGAAGTTCTGCACAGCCGTCTGCCAGGCATCATGGAACTGTCCAAGACCTTCGCCCACGTCGATCCAGCCGTGGCGCCGATTCCGGTCGTTCCAACCTGCCACTATATGATGGGCGGCGTAGCCACCAACATTCATGGCCAGGCAATCACCCAGGACGCCGACGGCGTCGACCAGATCATTCCTGGTCTGTTCGCAGTGGGCGAAGTGGCGTGCGTATCGGTTCACGGTGCCAACCGTCTGGGCGGCAACTCGCTGCTCGACCTGGTGGTATTCGGCCGTGCGGCCGGCCTGTTCCTGGAGCAGACCCTGAAAGAAGGCGTTGATTACGCCCGTCCTCGCCAGTCCGACATCGACGCAGCCCTGGCTCGTCTCGATGGCCTGAACTCGCGTACCGAAGGCGAAGACGTCGCCACCCTGCGTAAAGAGCTGCAAAGCTGCATGCAGAACTACTTCGGTGTATTCCGTACCGGCGAATACATGCAGAAGGGTATTGCCCAGCTGGCTGATCTGCGTGGCCGTATCGCCAACGTCAAGATCAACGACAAGAGCCAGGCGTTCAACACCGCTCGAATCGAAGCCCTGGAACTGCAGAACCTGCTGGAAGTGGCCGAAGCCACTGCCATCGCTGCAGAGATCCGCAAAGAGTCCCGCGGCGCTCACGCCCGTGAAGACTACGAAGATCGCGACGACGAAAACTGGCTGTGCCACACCCTGTACTTCCCGGGTGACAAGCGCGTGACCAAGCGTGCTGTGAACTTCTCGCCGAAGACTGTTCCGACTTTTGAACCTAAGATTCGGACTTATTAAGGGTGGCCGCCATGTTGCAAGTCAGTGTTTATCGCTACAACCCTGATCAGGACGCTGCGCCGTTCATGCAGGAATTCCAGGTCGACACCGGTGGTAAAGACCTGATGGTGCTGGACGTGCTGGCCCTGATCAAAGAGCAGGACGAAGGTTTCTCCTATCGTCGCTCTTGCCGTGAAGGTGTTTGCGGTTCCGACGGCATGAACATCAACGGCAAAAACGGCCTGGCGTGTGTCACGCCGCTGTCTTCTGTCGTAAAAGGTAACAAGCTGATCGTTCGTCCGTTGCCAGGTTTGCCGGTTATCCGTGACCTGGTCGTCGATATGAGCATCTTCTACAAGCAATACGAGAAGGTTAAGCCATTCCTGCAGAACGACACGCCGGCTCCGGCCATCGAACGTCTGCAGACTCCTGAAGAGCGTGAAAAGCTCGACGGTCTGTACGAGTGCATCCTGTGCGCTTGCTGCTCGACCTCTTGCCCGTCCTTCTGGTGGAACCCGGACAAGTTCCTGGGTCCAGCTGCCCTGCTGCAAGCGTACCGCTTCCTGGCAGACAGCCGCGACACCAAGACTGCCGAGCGTCTGGCTTCACTGGATGACCCGTTCAGCGTATTCCGCTGCCGCGGGATCATGAACTGCGTCAACGTCTGTCCGAAAGGCCTGAACCCGACTAAGGCCATCGGTCACGTACGTAACATGCTGCTGCAAAGCGGCGTGTGATTCAGAAGGCAGGACCGCTGTACCCGTAGATGCTACGGCGCAGGCTTCAACCGGCGCCGTAGTTTTAACCTGAGCAGCAGCTTATAAGGCTGCGGCTCTTATTTTGAAGAAATGAGACAAGCAGGGGCATCCGGGCTGGTACCCGGACTATCAGCGTGATCCTAAGTGGCTTGTTTTGGTCGCTGCATTCGGACTTCTGCAAGTTTGCTCGGTGTCGACGCCGGTGGTGTTCCCCTAACCGAGGGTGACCAAGCATGCAAGAAAGCGTGATGCAGCGCATGTGGAACAGCGCCTACCTATCCGGTAGTAACGCTGCCTATGTGGAAGAGCTTTATGAGCTCTACCTGCACGACCCTAACGCTGTGCCAGAAGAGTGGCGCACCTACTTTCAGAAGTTGCCGGCTGACGGCAACCCTGCCACCGATGTTTCGCACTCCACAATTCGCGATCATTTCGTGCTGCTGGCAAAGAACCAGCGCCGCGCCCAACCGGTTTCCGCCGGCAGCGTGAGCAGTGAGCACGAGAAGAAGCAAGTTGAAGTGCTGCGATTGATCCAGGCCTACCGTATGCGTGGCCACCAGGCAGCCCAGCTTGACCCGCTGGGGCTGTGGCAGCGTCCTGCACCTGCAGACCTGTCGATCAATCATTACGGCTTGACCAATGCCGATCTTGATACGACCTTCCGTGCCGGCGACCTGTTCATCGGCAAAGAGGAGGCGAGCCTACGCGAAATTCACGAAGCGTTGCAGCAGACATATTGCCGCACCATCGGCGCTGAATTTACGCACATCACCGATTCCGAGCAGCGCCAGTGGTTCCAGCAGCGTCTGGAAAGCGTGCGTGGTCGCCCGACGTATTCCGCCGACATCAAGAGCCACTTGCTTGAGCGTGTTACTGCCGGCGAAGGTCTGGAAAAATACCTGGGCACCAAATACCCGGGCACCAAGCGTTTCGGTCTGGAAGGCGGCGAGAGCCTGATTCCGATGCTCGACGAACTGATCCAGCGTTCCGGTTCCTACGGCACCAAGGAAATCGTCATTGGCATGGCCCACCGTGGCCGTCTGAACGTGCTGGTCAACACCTTCGGCAAGAACCCGCGCGAGCTGTTCGACGAGTTCGAAGGCAAGAAGAAGGTCGAGCTGGGTTCCGGTGACGTTAAATATCACCAGGGCTTCTCGTCCAACGTCATGACCACCGGCGGTGAAGTTCACCTCGCGATGGCCTTCAACCCGTCTCACCTGGAAATCGTATCTCCAGTGGTCGAGGGTTCGGTTCGCGCCCGTCAGGATCGTCGTAACGACCCTACCGGCGAGAAGGTTCTGCCGATCTCCATCCACGGTGACGCGGCATTCGCCGGTCAGGGCGTGGTGATGGAAACCTTCCAGATGTCGCAGACCCGCGGTTTCAAGACCGGCGGCACTGTGCACATCGTGATCAACAACCAGGTTGGTTTCACCATCAGCAACCCGCTGGACTCGCGTTCCACCGAGTACGCGACCGACGTTGCGAAAATGATCCAGGCGCCGATCCTCCATGTGAATGGTGATGATCCGGAAGCCGTTTTGTTCGTGACCCAGCTGGCCATCGATTACCGCATGCAGTTCAAGCGTGACGTGGTGATCGACCTGGTCTGCTACCGTCGTCGCGGCCACAACGAGGCCGACGAGCCAAGCGGCACCCAGCCGATCATGTATCAGCAGATCACCAAACAGCGCACCACCCGTGAGCAGTATGCCGATCGTCTGACCCAGGGCGGCGTACTTGACGCAGAGCGTGTTCAGGCGAAAGTCGACGAATACCGCAACGCGCTGGACAACGGTCTGCATGTTGTAAAAAGCCTGGTCAAAGAGCCGAACAAAGAGTTGTTCGTGGACTGGCGTCCGTATCTGGGCCACGCCTGGACCGCACGTCATGACACCCGCTTCGACCTGAAAACCTTGCAGGAACTGTCCGCCAAGCTGCTGGAAATTCCGGAAGGCTTCGTGGTTCAGCGCCAGGTCTCGAAAATCTACGAAGACCGTCAGAAGATGCAAGCCGGCGGCCTGCCGATCAACTGGGGTTACGCTGAAACCATGGCGTACGCGACCCTGGCGTTCGAAGGTCACCCGATTCGCATGACGGGTCAGGACATCGGTCGCGGTACGTTCTCGCACCGTCACGCTGTCTTGCACAACCAGAAAGACGCGGGAACCTACGTTCCGCTGCAAAACCTGTACAAGGGCCAGCCGCGTTTCGACCTGTACGATTCGTTCCTGTCCGAAGAAGCCGTGCTGGCGTTCGAATACGGTTACTCGACCACCACGCCTGAGGCGCTGGTGATCTGGGAAGCCCAGTTCGGCGACTTCGCCAACGGTGCCCAGGTGGTTATCGACCAGTTCATCACCAGTGGCGAGCACAAGTGGGGCCGTCTCTGCGGTCTGACCATGCTGCTGCCGCACGGTTACGAAGGTCAGGGGCCGGAGCACTCGTCGGCACGTCTGGAGCGTTACCTGCAACTGTGCGCCGAGCACAACATTCAGGTGGCTGTACCGACTACCCCGGCGCAGATCTATCACTTGCTGCGCCGTCAGGTGATTCGCCCGCTGCGCAAGCCATTGATCGTTCTGACTCCGAAGTCGCTGCTGCGTCACAAACTGGCCGTATCGACCCTGGAAGATCTGGCCGAAGGTTCGTTCCAGACCGTGATCCCGGAAATCGATGCACTGGACCCGAAAAAGGTCGAGCGCGTTGTTCTGTGTAGCGGCAAGGTCTACTACGACCTGCTGGAAAAACGTCGTGCCGAAGGTCGTGATGACATCGCCATCGTGCGTATCGAGCAGCTGTACCCATTCCCTGAGGACGACTTGAACGAAGTCCTGGCTCCGTACACCAACCTCAAACATATCGTTTGGTGTCAGGAAGAGCCGATGAACCAGGGTGCCTGGTACTGCAGCCAGCATCACATGCGCCGCATCGTTGGCAATCACAACAAGTCGCTCGTACTCGAATACGCCGGCCGTGATGCTTCTGCTGCACCTGCTTGTGGTTATGCATCGATGCACGCTGAGCAGCAGGAAAAACTGCTGCAAGACGCCTTTACTGTTTAACGCCTTCGCGCACCTGAAACCGAATTTAAGGACTCACAGATAATGGCTATCGAAATCAAAGCCCCCACTTTCCCGGAATCGGTTGCCGATGGCACCGTTGCCACCTGGCACAAACAACCGGGCGACGCTGTAAAGCGTGACGACCTGATCGTCGACATCGAAACCGACAAGGTTGTGCTGGAAGTGTTGGCTACCGCCGACGGTGTGCTGGGCGCTATCGTCAAGAACGAAGGCGACACCGTTCTGTCCGACGAAGTCCTGGGCTCCATCGAAGCGGGCGGCGCTGCTGCCGCCCCAGCTGCTGCCGCTGCTCCGGCCGCCGCACAAGCTGCTGCTCCAGCCGCTGAAGGCGAAGACGATCCTGTTGCTGCACCGGCTGCTCGCAAGCTGGCTGAAGAAAACGGCATCAACATCGCCTCCGTTGCCGGCACTGGCAAAGGCGGTCGTGTGACCAAGGAAGACGTGGTTGCAGCCGTTGCTGCCAAGAAAGCCGCTCCGGCTGCCGCGCCTGCCAAGGCTGCAGCCCCGGCTGCCGCTGCTCCTGTGTTTGCCGCTGGCGACCGCATCGAGAAGCGCGTTCCAATGACCCGCGTTCGCGCTACCGTGGCCAAGCGCCTGGTAGAAGCGCAGTCGAACATGGCGATGCTGACCACCTTCAACGAAGTCGACATGACTGAAGTCATGGCCCTGCGTTCGAAGTACAAGGACCTGTTCGAGAAGTCCCACAACGGCGTACGCCTGGGCTTCATGTCGTTCTTCGTCAAGGCTGCCACCGAAGCGCTGAAACGCTTCCCGGCTGTCAACGCGTCGATCGACGGTGCCGACATCGTTTACCACGGCTACGCTGACGTCGGTGTGGCTGTTTCCAGCGACCGCGGCCTGGTTGTACCGGTTCTGCGTAACGCCGAACTGATGAGCCTGGCTGAAATCGAAGGCGGCATCGCCACCTTCGGCAAGAAGGCTCGCGACGGCAAACTGTCGATGGACGAAATGACCGGCGGTACGTTCACCATCACCAACGGTGGTACCTTCGGTTCGATGATGTCGACCCCGATCGTCAACCCGCCACAAGCGGCCATCCTGGGCATGCACAACATTCTGCAGCGTCCTATGGCGATCAACGGTCAGGTCGTAATCCGTCCGATGATGTACCTGGCTCTGTCCTACGATCACCGTCTGATCGATGGCAAAGAAGCTGTGACCTTCCTGGTTACCATCAAGAACCTGCTGGAAGACCCGGCTCGTTTGCTGCTGGATATCTGATTTCGTTGCACGGGCCGGCCAGTGATGGGCGGCCCTCCTGTAATGACCAGCTTCGTCCCACGACAATCCCCAAAAGGGATAGTCCGGTTTGATTCGAGAAGGAATGACACATGACTCAGAAATTCGACGTGGTAGTGATTGGCGCGGGCCCTGGCGGTTACGTGGCTGCCATTAAAGCAGCGCAACTGGGCCTCTCCACTGCCTGCATCGAGAAATACACCGACAAGGAAGGCAAACTGGCCCTCGGCGGTACTTGCCTGAACGTCGGCTGCATTCCATCCAAGGCGCTGCTGGACAGCTCCTGGAAATACAAGGAAGCCAAAGAAGGCTTCGCCATCCACGGTATCAATCACGCTGGCGTGACCATGGACGTGGCGGCAATGGTTGGCCGTAAAGCCAACATCGTCAAAGGCCTGACCTCTGGCGTTGCTACCCTGTTCAAGGCGAACGGCGTTACTTCCCTGCAAGGCCACGGCAAACTGCTGGCCGGCAAGAAAGTCGAACTGACCAAGCCGGACGGCACCGTCGAAATCATCGAAGCCGAGAACGTGATTCTGGCTTCGGGTTCGCGTCCTATCGACATTCCACCGGCTCCGGTTGACCAGAACGTGATTGTCGATTCGACCGGCGCTCTGGAATTCCAATCCGTACCTAAGCGTCTGGGCGTGATCGGCGCTGGCGTCATCGGTCTGGAACTGGGTTCGGTGTGGTCGCGTCTGGGTTCGCAAGTGGTTGTCCTGGAAGCGCTGGAGAAGTTCCTGCCAGCCGCTGACGAAGCCGTTTCCAAGGAAGCCTTCAAGACCCTGACCAAACAAGGTCTGGACATCAAGCTGGGCGCTCGCGTCACCGGTTCCAAAGTGAACGGCGACGAAGTCGTTGTGAACTACACCGATGCCAACGGCGAACAGAACATCACCTTCGACAAGCTGATCGTTGCCGTTGGTCGCCGTCCAGTGACCACCGAACTGTTGGCTGCCGACAGCGGTGTGAACATCGACGAGCGCGGTTTCGTATTCGTTGACGACCAGTGCGCCACCAGCGTGCCGGGCGTTTACGCGATCGGTGACGTGGTTCGCGGCATGATGCTGGCGCACAAGGCGTCCGAAGAAGGCATCATGGTGGTTGAGCGCATCAAGGGCCACAAAGCCCAAATCAACTATGACCTGATCCCGTCTGTTATTTATACTCACCCGGAAATCGCGTGGGTCGGTAAAACCGAGCAGGTCTTGAAGGCTGAAGGCGTTGAAGTTAACGTTGGCACCTTCCCGTTCGCAGCCAGTGGCCGTGCCATGGCAGCCAACGACACCGGCGGTTTCGTCAAAGTCATTGCCGATGCCAAGACTGACCGCGTATTGGGCGTCCACGTGATTGGCCCGAGCGCTGCAGAACTGGTTCAGCAGGGCGCGATCGGCATGGAATTCGGCACCAGCGCTGAAGACCTGGGCATGATGGTTTTCTCCCATCCGACCCTGTCTGAAGCCTTGCACGAAGCAGCTTTGGCTGTGAATGGCGGCGCCATCCACATTGCCAACCGCAAGAAGCGTTAAGACAAGACAATAAGAAACCACGGCGGAAGGCCCGTCGTGAGCCTTGCGTGCAAGACTCACCGCGGAATGTCCGCCGGACGCAGCCTTGCGTAGGCTCACCGGTTATCCGGAACACGTACGCAAGCAGCAGTCACAGGTGGTGCGGCACTTGAACAAGTGCAGCACCGAATGCGCAGTACCTAACGAAGACGGTAATAAGCATGAATCTTCACGAGTATCAGGGTAAGCAGCTGTTCGCTGAATACGGCCTGCCAGTATCCCAGGGTTTCGCCGTAGACACCCCGGAAGCAGCAGCAGAAGCGTGCGACAAAATCGGCGGGACCGAATGGGTTGTCAAAGCCCAGGTTCACGCAGGTGGTCGCGGTAAAGCGGGCGGCGTAAAGCTGGTTCGCAGCAAAGAAGACGCCAAGGCCTTCGCACAGCAGTGGCTGGGCAAGCGTCTGGTGACTTACCAGACTGACGCCAACGGCCAGCCAGTCACCAAGATCCTGGTTGAATCGTGCACTGATATCGCTAAAGAGCTGTACCTGGGCGCTGTCGTTGACCGTTCGAGCCGTCGCATCGTGTTCATGGCTTCCACCGAAGGTGGCGTGGACATCGAGAAAATCGCTCACGACACACCAGAAAAAATTCTGAAAGCCACTATCGATCCACTGGTTGGCGCTCAGCCATTCCAGGGTCGCGAGCTGGCATTCCAGCTGGGTCTGGAAGGCAAGCAAGTTGCTCAGTTCGCCAAGATCTTCGTAGGTCTGGCCAAGCTGTTCAAGGATCACGACCTGGCTCTGCTGGAAGTGAACCCGCTGGTGATCAAGGCTGACGGCGATCTGCATTGCCTCGACGCCAAGATCAACATCGACGCCAACGCCATGTACCGTCAGCCTAAGCTGAAGACTTTCCACGATCCGTCGCAAGACGATCCGCGCGAAGCGCACGCTGCCAAGTTCGAACTGAACTATGTAGCGCTGGAAGGCAACATCGGTTGCATGGTCAACGGTGCTGGCCTGGCCATGGGTACCATGGACATCGTCAACCTGCATGGCGGCAAACCAGCCAACTTCCTCGACGTGGGCGGCGGTGCTACCAAAGAACGCGTTACCGAAGCGTTCAAGATCATCCTGTCCGACACTAACGTCGCTGCAGTACTGGTCAACATCTTCGGCGGCATCGTTCGTTGCGACATGATTGCCGAAGGCATCATTGGCGCCGTGAAAGAAGTCGGCGTGAAAATCCCGGTTGTTGTTCGCCTTGAAGGCAACAACGCTGAGCTGGGCGCTAAAGTACTGGCAGAAAGCGGTTTGAACATCATCGCTGCTACCAGCCTGACCGACGCTGCTCAACAAGTCGTTAAAGCTGCGGAGGGCAAATAATGAGCGTCCTGATCAATAAAGACACCAAAGTTATCTGCCAGGGTATTACCGGTTCGCAAGGTAGTTTCCACACCCAGCAAGCCATCGAATACGGCACCAAGATGGTTGGCGGCGTAACTCCTGGCAAAGGCGGCACCGAGCACCTGGGCCTGCCAGTGTTCAACACCGTGAAAGATGCTGTAGCTGCCACTGGCGCCACCGCCAGCGTGATCTATGTTCCAGCTCCTTTCTGCAAGGACTCCATCCTGGAAGCAGCATTCGGCGGCATCAAGCTGATCGTTTGCATCACTGAAGGCATTCCTACCCTGGACATGCTGGATGCCAAGGTCAAGTGCGACGAACTGGGCGTAGTCCTGATCGGTCCTAACTGCCCAGGCGTGATCACTCCAGGTGAATGCAAGATCGGCATCATGCCAGGTCACATTCACTTGCCAGGCAAGGTCGGTATCGTTTCCCGTTCCGGCACCCTGACCTACGAAGCTGTTAAGCAGACCACTGACGCCGGTTTCGGTCAGTCGACTTGCGTCGGCATCGGCGGTGACCCGATCCCGGGTTCGAACTTCATCGACATCCTGAAGCTGTTCCAGGAAGACCCGAAGACCGAAGCGATCGTAATGATCGGTGAGATCGGCGGTTCGGCTGAAGAAGAAGCGGCTGCCTACATCAAGGCACACGTGACCAAGCCGGTTGTTTCCTACATCGCTGGTGTGACTGCCCCTGCGGGCAAGCGCATGGGCCATGCTGGCGCAATCATCTCTGGCGGCAAAGGCACTGCAGACGAGAAGTTTGCTGCCCTGGAAGACGCAGGCGTTAAAACCGTGCGTTCGCTGGCAGACATCGGCAAGGCTTTGTCCGAGCTGACCGGTTGGGCGATCAAGTAAGCCTCGCGCTTACCTGACGCTTCACCAAACAAAGGCCACCTTCGGGTGGCCTTTGTCGTTTCTGGAGATTGTGATGGGCCGTTGTGGCGAGGGGATTTATCCCCGTTCGACTGCGCGGCAGTCGTAAAACCATTGTATGCGGTGCATCTGATACACCTCGAATGCAGGTTTTGGGGCCGCTTCGCGACCCAACGGGGATAAATCCCCTCGCCACGGGGTTCTGTGCAAGTAAATAAAATATGTAAACGCGACACAGAAATGTCGCGTATCGGATAGATCGCCCCTTAACAGTGCGTTTGTCGGGCAAATTCGTTAGGCTAGCCGCCATTTTTGCGTTTGCGTCCCACAAGGAAGCGTCGCGCTAAACGGGTCAGTCCTATACGGACCGACAGCATTTCCCTCACCCCTCAGGGAAATCCCTCTCTAAATTCCGATTCAGTAGTGTGGTATTTCCTTAATGAAAGTGTTGAAAGGCCAGGACATCCTGGCACTTGGTTTTATGACGTTTGCCCTGTTTGTCGGGGCTGGCAACATCATCTTCCCGCCTATCGTCGGCTTACAGTCCGGGCCCAATGTCTGGATGGCGGCACTGGGCTTTCTGATCACAGCGGTCGGTCTGCCGGTCATCACGGTGGTTGCACTGGCCAAGGTCGGCGGCGCGATGGATGCGCTGAGCAGCCCGATCGGCAAAGTCGCCGGCGGTTTGCTGGCTGCGGCGTGTTACCTCGCGGTTGGCCCGTTGTTCGCCACGCCGCGCACCGCAACCGTGTCGTTCGAAGTGGGCCTGGCGCCGCTGACCGGCGAAAGCCCGTTGGCGCTGTTCCTCTACAGCTCGGTGTACTTCCTGCTGGTGTTCTTCATTTCGCTGTATCCGGGCCGTTTGCTGGATACCGTGGGACGTTTCCTCGCGCCGCTGAAGATCATCGCCCTGGCCGCCCTCGGCATCGCCGCGTTCGCACTGCCGGCCGGCGATATTGGCGTGGCCACGCCTGAGTATGTCGCGGCACCGTTCTCCCAGGGGTTCATCAATGGTTACCTGACCATGGATACCCTTGGCGCGCTGGTGTTCGGCATCGTCATCGTCAACGCGATCCGCTCCCGTGGCGTCGAGTCTCCAGCGCTGATCACCCGTTACGCGATCATCGCCGGTTTGATCGCTGGCGTGGGCCTGGCGCTGGTGTACGTCAGCCTGTTCCGGCTGGGTTCCGGCAGCCATGAAGTGGCGGCGGGTGCAACCAACGGCGCCGCGGTGCTGCACGCTTATGTTCAGCATACCTTCGGTTCGTTGGGCAGCGGCTTCCTGGCGGTGCTGATCTCCCTGGCCTGTCTGGTCACGGCGGTCGGTCTGACCTGCGCTTGCGCTGAATACTTCAGCCGTGTGCTGCCGTTGTCTTACAAGACATTGGTCATCATCCTCGCCGCATTCTCCCTGCTGGTGTCCAACCTGGGCCTCACCAATCTGATTGCGTTCTCGATCCCGGTGCTGACCGCGATTTACCCACCGTGCATCGCCCTGGTAGCGCTGAGCTTCTGCAAGGACTTCTGGCATGAACAGGGCCGTATCGTTGGCCCGGTGATGCTGGTGTCGTTCATCTTCGGCATGATCGATGCGCTCAAGGGCGCGGGTCTGGCGGACTGGATGCCGACTCAGCTGTCCCACTTGCCACTGAGCGAGCAGGGCCTGGCGTGGCTGGTGCCGTCGGTGATGACCCTGGTGGTTGCGGTGGTGTGCGACCGTCTGCTGGGCAAGCGCGAAGAAGCGCTGGCTTAAGCGGCTTCATGGCCCGCCACAAGCGGGTCTTGAGCCTCTACAGAAATGCCCCGTATCAATCGATACGGGGCATTTTTTATGCGCGTGATGCGGTGTCTTTTTTTGTCAGCTAACGTCGAAACACTGCAAATCCCCTGTGGGAGCGGGCTTGCTCGCGAGGCGGTGGGTCAGTCGACATCAATGTTGAATGATAAGCCGTCTTCGCGAGCAAGCCCGCTCCCACAGGGTTTCGGTGTACCGATCTCACATCACAAGGACCTGCATGTCGTTCATCCACGCCAACATCATCCACATCCTCGCCGCCGTCTGGTTTGTCATCTGCTGGGGTGGTTACACCCGATACGCCTCGTGGAAAGGCCGCGACACCGCGTGCCTGGCCAGTGTGCTGCACTTGTACCGTGAAGACTGGATGCGCCGTATGCTGCTGCGCGATAACCGCATCGCCGACGCCAGCGTGGTCGGCAATCTGGAGCGCAACGCCTCGTTCTTTGCTTCCAGCACGCTGATTATCCTGGCCGGTATTCTTACGGTGCTCGGCGCGTCCGAACGGGCCGTGTCGTTGCTGGCGGATATTCCGATGGTGCAGCAGGCGTCGCAAGGCATGTCCGAGATCAAGTTGCTGTGTCTGGCGCTGGTGTTTGTCTACGCGTTCTTCACCTTCAGTTGGTGCATGCGCCAGTACAACTTCGCCGCCATTTTGATCGGGTCGGCGCCAATGGTTGGCGAGCGCCACGTGTCTGAACAAGAGCGCAAAGCCTTTGCGGCCCGCGCGGCCCGGGTTATTTCCATGGCCGCCAACCAGTTCAACTTTGGCCTGCGTTCTTACTACTTCGGCATGACCATGCTGGCCTGGTTTGTCAGCCCGTGGCTGTTCATGTTGATGAGTGCCGGCGTGGTGCTGGTGTTGTATCGCCGGGAGTTTCATTCCGACGTTCTCGATGTGATGGTCTATACCCCTACAGAGGCGCCATTGCCCGAAGCCAACAAAGAGGCCGCTTGATGAGTATTCCGTTCTGGTGCGTGTTTATCAGCGCCTTGCTGATTTACGTGGCAAAGATTCCGGTGGCCAAGGCCATGAAAGAGCAGGGCGGTTACGACAATCACCTGCCGCGTCAGCAACAAGCGCAACTCACCGGTTTTGGCGCCCGCGCGGTGGCGGCTCATCAAAACTGCTTCGAGGCATTCATATTATTTGCGGTGGGAGTGTTGATGGCGCACACCACGCAAACGGCCGGGTGGCTGATCGATTCGCTGGCAATCATCTTCGTGATCACCCGGATCATTTATTTGCTGTGCTATTGGGCAGATCTTGCCTGGCAGCGGAGTCTGGTGTGGTTCATCGGACTAGTGTGTTCGTTGCTGCTGATGATTAGTCCGACTTTTAGAACTATTTTGCTCTAGCGGGACAAATCACAGGCAAAAGAAAACCCGCACTTGGCGGGTTTTCTTTATCACGCTAAAAACTGTTTTAGTTTTTAGGTGCTTCTTTTGCTGCCGCTGCATCCGATTCAGCCTGAGCTTTGGCGGCTTCGGCGTTTTCTTTCGCAGCGTCGTTCACTTTATCCTGAGCTTTGTTCATGTCTTGCTGAGCTTGCTCGGCATGTTGGTTAGCATCTTGAGCTTTGTCCTCGGATTTTTTATCGCAAGCAGCGAGACCGAGGGAAGCGGTCAACATCAAGGCAATAGCTAAAGTCTTACGCATGGGGTGTATCTCCTTATGGAAAATATCTACTGGCCTTTCGAGCACAGCCATCAGGGTTAAGTTCCTCAATTCGTTCAGATATATAAGATTATTCCCACGGGAACTTTTACGAATACGCTGAATACGATTTTCGAGTACTAAAAAGAGTGTTTATCACATGGCCGAAAACCCCGTTTTTGAGCGCGCGACGCGATTTCTTTCCGCGCTCAGGCATTGTCAGGTATTGGGTTTGCGCGTTCACAGCGCCAGCAGCGACGGACTGACGGTCATCCTGCCGTACAGCCCGCAAATCGTAGGCAATCCGCGAACCGGGGTGATCCATGGCGGGGCGCTGACCTCACTGATGGACACCGCCTGCGGCATGTCGACCCTCTGCGTCCTGCCCGAATTTGAAGTCTGCCCGACCCTCGATTTGCGCATCGACTACATGCACGCCGCCGAGCCTCACAAGGATGTCTACGGTTTCGCCCAATGCTACCGGGTGACCACCGACGTGATCTTCGCCCGCGGCTTTGCCTACCAGGACGATCCCGAGCAGCCGATCGCCCATGTCGTCGGCACATTCATGCGCATGGGCAAGGCCGTCAAAGGCACCAAGGGTTTTGGCGGTGCGATCGCCGGAGGTGCGAAATGACTGACACGTTCAAGGAACAACTTCAGCAGGCCCACGAGCAGGGCGATTACGCCTCGCTGCTGCATTTGCTTCCCTACGCCAAACTGATCGGCGTCGAGTGTTCGCGTGTCGGGGATGAGTTGCTGTTTCGCCTGCCGGCCAACAAGGACAACATTGGTAACCCTTTGCTGCCCGCCATCCACGGTGGGGTGATCGCCGGGTTCATGGAGCTGTCCGCAGCGCTGCACCTGCTGATTTTCACCGGTTCGCCCGGTGTGCCGAAGATCATCGACTTCTCCCTCGACTACCTGCGAGCCGGGCAGTTTCGCGACACCTGGGCCAAATGTCAGGTTTGCCGCCAGGGCCGGCGCGTGGCAAACGTGGCGATTACGGCCTGGCAAACCACCGAAGGCGAACCGATTGCCACGGCCCGCGGCCATTTCAAAATTGAAGAGCCCTTGAAATCCTGAACTCAGCCCCAAACTCTGATGACAACCCGCCGCCGACCCTCAAGGTCGCGGCCACTGCCATCTGATTGGAGTTTGATGACCATGAGTGTGGAAACTCAAAAGGAAACCCTGGGCTTCCAGACCGAGGTGAAGCAATTGCTGCACCTCATGATCCATTCGCTGTATTCCAACAAGGAAATTTTCCTTCGCGAATTGATCTCGAACGCCTCTGACGCTGTCGACAAATTACGTTTCGAAGCCCTGTCCAAGCCTGAACTGCTGGAAGGTGGCGCCGAACTGAAAATCCGTGTGAGCTTCGACAAGGACGCGAAAACCGTCACCCTCGAAGACAACGGCATCGGCATGAGCCGTGAAGACGCGATCACCCACTTGGGCACGATCGCCAAATCCGGCACTGCCGACTTCATGAAACACCTGTCTGGCGATCAGAAGAAAGACTCGCACCTGATCGGTCAGTTTGGTGTTGGTTTCTACTCGGCCTTCATCGTTGCCGACAAAGTCGACGTGTTCAGCCGCCGTGCCGGTGTTGCCGCCAGCGAAGGCGTGCACTGGTCGTCCAAGGGTGAAGGCGACTTTGAAGTGGCCACCGTCGAGAAAGCCGAGCGCGGTACCCGTATCGTTCTGCACCTGAAGTCCGGTGAAGACGAATTCGCCGATGGCTGGCGCTTGCGCAACATCATCAAGAAGTACTCCGACCACATCGCTTTGCCGATCGAGTTGCCGAAAGAAGTGGCAGCTGTCGAAGGCGAAGAGAAGCCGGCCGTTGAATGGGAAACCGTCAACCGCGCCAGCGCCCTGTGGACCCGTCCTCGCACCGAGATCAAGGACGAGGAATACCAGGAGTTCTACAAGCACATCGCTCACGATTTCGAGAATCCGCTGAGCTGGAGCCACAACAAGGTCGAAGGCAAGCTGGAATACAGCTCGCTGCTGTACGTGCCGACCCGTGCTCCGTTCGATCTGTACCAGCGTGAAGCGCCGAAAGGCCTGAAGCTGTATGTGCAGCGCGTATTCGTCATGGACCAGGCCGAGTCGTTCCTGCCGCTGTACCTGCGCTTCATCAAGGGCGTGGTCGATTCCAACGACCTGTCGCTGAACGTGTCGCGGGAAATTCTGCAGAAAGACCCGATCATCGACTCCATGAAGTCGGCGCTGACCAAGCGTGTTCTGGACATGCTGGAAAAACTGGCGAAGAACGAGCCTGAGCAATACAAAGGCTTCTGGAAGAACTTCGGTCAGGTCATGAAAGAAGGCCCGGCAGAAGACTTCGCCAACAAAGAGAAAATCGCTGGCCTGTTGCGTTTCGCCTCCACTCAGGGCGAAGAAGGTGAGCAGGTTGTGGGTCTGGCGGATTACCTGGCTCGCGCCAAGGAAGGTCAGGACAAGATTTACTACCTGACCGGCGAAACCTACGCGCAAGTCAAAAACAGCCCGCACCTGGAAGTCTTCCGCAAGAAAGGCATCGAAGTGCTGCTGCTGACCGACCGCATCGACGAGTGGCTGATGAGCTACCTCAGCGACTTCGACGGCAAGAGCTTTGTCGACGTGGCCCGCGGTGACCTGGACCTGGGCAACCTGGACTCGGAAGAGGACAAGAAAGCCGCGGAAGAAGTCGCCAAGTCCAAAGAGGGCCTGGTTGAGCGTCTGAAAACCGCGCTGGGCGACTCCGTTGCCGAAGTGCGTGTTTCCCACCGCCTGACCGACTCCCCGGCGATTCTGGCCATCGGCGAGCAGGACCTGGGCATGCAGATGCGTCAGATCCTCGAAGCCAGCGGTCAGAAGGTGCCGGATTCGAAGCCGATCTTCGAATTCAACCCGGCTCACCCGCTGATCGAGAAGCTCGACAACGAGCAGAGCGACGAGCGCTTCGGCGACCTGTCGCACATTCTCTTCGATCAGGCGGCCCTGGCGGCCGGCGACAGCTTGAAAGACCCGGCCGCGTATGTGCGCCGCCTCAACAAGCTGCTGGTTGAACTGTCGGTTTAACTGAGTTGTACAAAAACCCGCTTCGGCGGGTTTTTTCATTCTGGTGTCTTTTGCTGGGAGTTAGTCATGAGCCAAATCACTGTTCGTTCCGTCGCTTATCAGATTGATGGCCAGGCGTATGAAAGCCGCCTGGCGTTCGATGCCGGCCACAAAGGCCCACGACCCGGTCTGTTGATGGCGCCAAACTGGATGGGCGTCAGTGCCGGTGCCGAGGAGATTGCCAGGTCGGTGGCAGCGAAGGGTTATGTGGTGCTGATCGCGGACCTGTACGGTCAGTCGGTACGCCCGCAGAACGCCGACGAGGCGGGCGCAGCGATGATGCCGCTGAAGAACGACCGCGGGTTGCTGCGCACGCGCATGCAGGCGGCGTTCGAACAGTTGCAAGGGCAGGGCGAGGCGGCGGTCGATACCTCGAAGCTGGCGACTTTCGGTTTCTGTTTTGGCGGTTGCTGCGCACTGGAACTGGCCCGCACGGGCGCGCCGGTCAAAGCGGCGGTGTCGTTCCATGGCACGCTGGATACGCCGAACGTCAACGATGCGAAAAACATCAAGGGCTCGGTGCTGGTGTTGCACGGCGCGTCCGATCCGTTGGTGCCGAAAGAGCAATTGCCGGTGTTTGAACAGGAAATGAACGCAGCGGGCGTGGATTGGCAACTGCTGAGCTACGGCGGTGCGGTGCATTCGTTTACGGATCCGCATGCGGACGTGCCGGGCAAGATGATGTATGACGCGAAGACGGCGGCTAGGGCGTTTACCTCGATGCACAATTTGCTGGATGAAGTTTTTAAAGACTGATAGCTGATTCCGCCCTGAGACTCTCGGTGTCAGTGCCGACCTCATCGCGGGCAAGCCCGCTCCCACAGGGAATTGTGTCGTATGCAACTTTTGAATACGACTCGGCAAACTGTGGGAGCGGGCTTGCCCGCGATGGCGCAATGACTGACGCAGAAGATCTTAAGGCAGTTCAATCCGCTCGCTTTCCCCGGGCACCGTCGGCCAATCCCCAGCCGCCCAGCGCCGCCGCGCTTCATCGATCGCCGCCGGATCGCTCGCCACAAAATTCCAGTTGATCCGCCGCGGCCCGTCCAGCGGCGCCCCGCCAAACAGTACCGCATGACAGTCGCTCTCGGCGAAAAGTGTCATTTCCTCCCCAGCAGGTAACACCACCAGCGCATGCGGTTCCAGCAGTTCGCCATCCAGCTGCGCTTCGCCACTGAGCACATACAGCGCCCGTTCTTCATGCTCGGCCGGAATCAGCAAGGTGGTCGCGGTTTGCAGGTTCAGCTCCGCATACAACGTAGGAGAAAGCACCGGTACCGGCGATTCCAGGCAAAAGCCTGACCCGGCAATCATCCGGATCTTCACACCAAGGTTATCGCTGACCGGCAACGTCGCCGCCGGGTGATGGCTGTAGTGGCCTGGGCCCTGTTCATGCTCCTTGGGCGATGCCAGCCAGATCTGCAAGCCGTGCATCGTGAAGCCGCTTTCTTTCAAGGCTTCAGGGGTACGTTCAACGTGAGCAATCGCACTGCCCGCCGTCATCCAGCTGACATCACCGGCTTCTACCACCTGATCAGAGCCAAGGCTGTCCTTGTGCTGGATTTTGCCTTCGAACAAGTAGGTGAGCGTGGACAGACCAATGTGCGGATGCTGACGGATGTTCATGCCTTTACCCGCCGGATAACGGGTTTCGAGCATGTGGTCGAAAAACACGAAAGGCCCGACGCTGCGGCATTTGGCCGACGGCAATGGGCGGAGAATGGGCTGGCCTTCGACATCTTCGGCGCGAGGGCGGATCACGAGCGGAGTGTTCATGGTGCATTCCAGGCTGAGCGGGTGACGCGTGGAGCATAACCCGCTTGCGCAGCCCTTGCCGCTATTGGCTGAAGGCACCTTCGGACAGGTGGGTTTCGATGCTGACTTCAGAGCTGGTCATCAGCTTGTGCACCGGGCAGCGGTCGGCCACGCGGTGCAGCTCGTCGCGCTGTGCGTCGGTGAGCACACCCTTGAGGGTCAGCTTGACGTGCAGGGCGTATTTGCCTTTCTGCTCTTCGCTGTTGTCACGTTTGACTTCGACCGTGACGCCAGTCAGCGGAATGTCTTTCTTCTTCGCGTACATCTTCAGCGTCAGGGCCTTGCAGGCGCCCAGGGCAGCGTCGAAGTAATCGTGTGGCTCAGGGGCCGTGCCTTCGCCGCCGGATGTGGTCGGCACATCGGCAAAGAGTTCGTGGTCATCGATCTGGACGCTGTGGCGAAAACCTTCGGCGGAAACGGTATTGACGGTAACGGTCATGAGAAGCCTCCCAGGCTAAAAAGTCATTCGATCAAAAAAGACCTTGAAGGTATAGAGCATTCCTACTGGTGCGCGTTCCACTTTATTACAGGATGAACCGCTTCGAGTGCGCGGAGGTCTACGTGTTTCCTGCCCCCGGAGATTGCCCGTGCCCTTGTTCCGTTTGAGCCTTTTCTGTTTGCTGGCGCTGTCCAGTGCTTACGCCAATGCACGCGAATACGCCTACAGCGACGCGCACCTGCATTACGTGGACTTTTTCCAGGAAACGGCCGGCATGCCGACATTGCTCAAGGCCATGGACGACAATGCCATTGAGCACGTGATGATTTCCGGCATCCCGGTGGCGAAGAAATGGCACGAAGACGAACCGAAGCGCCCACGCTATTACGCCGGTGATGACGCCGATGCCTATTGGTACAGCGCCACTGATGTGATCGTTGCGGCGGCGGTGAACAAATTAACGCCCGAGCAGCGCCAGCGTTTTCACCCGTTCCTGTCGGGCTTCAACCCCAACGACAAAAACTCCGCGGCGCACATCCAGCGCATGCTCGACCTTAATCCGGGGTTGTGGCAGGGGATTGGCGAAGTGTTCACCCGGCACGATGACCTGACCGCGCTGACTTCCGGGGACACGCCACGGGCCAACAACGAAGCGATGACGCGGATCTATCACCTCGCGGCCGAGAACGACTTGCCGGTGATGCTGCACTCCAACATCACCTCCAAGCGTGAGAAAAATCCGCTGTACCTGTCGGAAGTCGAGGAGCCGCTGCGCAATCACCCGCACACGCGATTCATTTGGGCCCACGCGGGGACCAGCGCTGAAGTCCATCGGCATCAGACCCAGCTGGATTTTCTGTTGCCGACCCTGACACGAATGCTCGAGGCTTACCCCAATCTGTACATCGACCTGTCCTGGAGCATGCTGACGCCTTATTTGCTGGATGAGCAGGGCAAACCCTCGCAAGCCTGGCTGAAACTGGTGGAGCGCTTCCCGGATCGCTTCATGCTCGGCTCTGATGTGGTGGGACGTTTCAACAAGCTCGGTAAGGAAATGCGCAGCTTCGATCCGTTTCTCGACGCCTTGCCTGAAGAGGTTGCGAGGAAAGTCGCACGGGACAATTTCCTGTCGATTCTGCCGCGTAACCGTTAAGGCGGCCAGGTGACCGATTGGCTGCGGGCGGTTGCGGATGACGCAATCCGTGCCTATGTTCCAAGCGAGGCATTATTGGCGACTCGCGTGCGATGACCCGCCGCAGTCGCTGTCCATCCAGTGCGGATTCTCGCAGCGAGGTTACGACATGCCAAACGACTCCCGCCCTGCCGTGCTTGAACTGATCGGCAATACGCCGCTGGTGCGCGTCAGCCGCTTCGACACCGGCCCGTGCACACTGTTTCTCAAACTCGAATCGCAGAACCCCGGCGGTTCGATCAAGGATCGCATCGGCCTGGCGATGATCGACGCCGCCGAACGCGATGGCCGTCTGCAACCCGGCGGCACCATCGTTGAGGCCACCGCCGGCAACACCGGCCTCGGACTGGCCCTGGTCGGTCGTGCCAAAGGCTATCGAGTGGTGCTGGTGGTGCCGGACAAGATGTCCACCGAGAAGGTCTTACACCTCAAGGCCATGGGCGCCGAGGTGCACATCACCCGTTCCGACGTCGGCAAGGGCCATCCCGATTACTATCAGGACGTGGCGGCGCGGCTGGCGCAGGAAATTCCCGACGCGTTCTTCGCCGATCAATTCAACAACCCGGCCAACCCGCTGGCCCACGAGTGCAGCACCGCGCCGGAAATCTGGGCGCAGACCCAGCATGATCTGGACGCCATCGTCGTCGGTGTCGGTTCGGCCGGCACGCTGACCGGGCTGACGCGCTTCTTCCAGCGCGTGCAGCCTAACCTGGAAATGGTGCTGGCCGACCCGGTCGGCTCGGTGATGGCCGAGTACAGTCGCAGTGGCATTCTCGGCAAGGCCGGGTCCTGGGCGGTGGAGGGCATCGGTGAGGATTTCATTCCGTCGATTGCAGACCTCTCAAGCGTGCGCCATGCCTATTCGATCAGCGACGAGGAGAGCTTCGATCATGCCCGCCAGTTGCTGCGCGCCGAAGGCATTCTCGGCGGCTCCTCGACCGGTACATTGTTGGCGGCGGCCCTGCGTTACTGCCGTGAGCAAACCGAGCCGAAGCGCGTGGTCAGCTTCGTCTGCGACACCGGCACCCGCTACCTGTCAAAGGTCTACAACGACCAGTGGATGAACGATCAGGGCCTGCTGCAATACAAGCGCTACGGCGATCTGCGCGACCTGATCGCGCGGCGCTTCGAGGATGGCCGCGTGATCAGCGTCGGCCCCGACGACACACTGCTCACGGCCTTCCAGCGCATGCGCCTGGCGGATGTCTCACAACTGCCGGTGCTGGCGGACGGTAAGCGGCTGATCGGTGTGATAGACGAGTCCGACATTCTGCTGGGTGTGCACCAAGACGCTTCGCACTTGCGCATGCCCGTGGCCAGCGCGATGACCGACAAGTTGCAAACCCTGCCGGCGGACGCCAGTCTGGCCGAACTGCAGGCGGAGCTCGATCGCGGGCTGGTGGCGATCATCGCTGATGCCTCGGGCTTCCACGGCTTGATTACACGAGTCGACATGCTCAATCACTTACGGAGATCCCTTTCATGAGTCAGCACGATGAATCCGGCGCGCCACGTGCCTTCGGCACCCGTGTGATCCATGCCGGACAGACGCCGGATCCTTCCACCGGGGCGCTGATGCCGCCGATTTATGCCAACTCCACGTACTTGCAGCAGAGCCCCGGCGTACACAAGGGCCTCGACTATGGGCGCTCTCATAACCCGACGCGTTTCGCGCTGGAACGTTGCGTGGCAGACCTCGAGGGCGGGACCCGGGCGTTCGCCTTCGCCTCCGGACTGGCGGCGATTTCCACCGTACTGGAGCTGCTCGACGCCAACGCGCACATCGTCTCCGGCAACGACCTGTACGGCGGAACATTCCGACTGTTCGACAAGGTGCGTCAGCGCAGCGCCGGGCATCAGTTCAGCTACGTCGACCTGACCGACCTGTCGGCCTTCGAAGCGGCGTTGCAAGACGACACGCGGATGGTCTGTGTCGAGACGCCGAGCAATCCTTTGCTGCGCCTCTCTGATCTCGCCGCCATTGCGCGTATCTGCCGCGAGCGCGGCATCCTCTGCGTGGCCGACAACACCTTTGCCAGCCCGTGGATACAGCGTCCGCTGGAGCTGGGTTTCGATATCGTGGTGCACTCGACGACCAAGTACCTGAACGGCCACTCAGACGTGATCGGCGGTATCGCGGTGGTCGGGCAGAACGCTGAACTGGCCGAGCGCCTGGGCTTCTTGCAGAACGCGGTGGGCGCTATCGCCGGGCCGTTTGACGCGTTCCTCACCCTGCGTGGGGTGAAGACCCTGGCGTTGCGCATGGAGCGCCATTGCAGCAACGCGCTGGAGCTGGCGCAATGGCTGGAGCGTCAGCCGCAGGTGGCGCGCGTCTACTATCCGGGCCTGCCGTCGCACCCGCAGCATGAACTGGCCCGGCAGCAAATGCGTGGATTCGGCGGGATGATATCCCTCGATCTGAACAGCGACCTGGCCGGTGCCAGACGCTTCCTTGAAAGTGTGCAGATTTTCGCCCTGGCCGAGAGCCTGGGTGGGGTGGAAAGCCTGATTGAGCACCCAGCGATCATGACCCACGCCACCATCCCGGCAGACACGCGCGCGCAACTCGGCATTGGCGATGCGCTGGTGCGTTTGTCCGTGGGTGTCGAGGATATCGAAGACCTGCGCGGTGATCTGGCCCAGGCGCTGGCGCGAATTTAGCTTTCAGCAGGCATAAAAAAATCCGGAATCCTTGTCGGATTCCGGATTCTTGTGTCGAACCTGATCAGCTGCCTTTGACGGTCTTGCCGTTGACCTTACCGTCGAGGAGCATGATGTTGTACTCCTTGCCGTCGGTTTCGACCTGTTGCAGGCGGACCAGCAAGTAATCCCAATCCTTGGCGAACCACAGGACGGTGATGCGCTTGCTTTGTGTCGGGTCGCGCACGCGCTCGACCTTGATCGCGTCGATCTGGCCGGCTTTGGTGTCGACTTTTTCCGAACCCAGCACACGGAAGTCATAGGTATCGACTTCGCCATCATCGACAACCTGATAGCTCATGCTTTTCTTGCCGGCGGCTACGTCGTGCTGCAGGGCCAGCTGATACGTGGATTTGTCGACCATGCCGCGATTGAGCGGGATCTTGACCGCGTCACCGCGATCGGTGCCGGTGACCATTTTGTTGGTCCAGTCGAAGTCCAGGTCGGCTTTCTTGGCTTTACCCAGGCCACCGCGTTCGAAGTGGTAGGACTGTGGCAGCAGGGTGTCCTTGTCCACAGTCAGGGTGCTTTCTTCGGTCAGGCTGGCGATCATCATCGAAGCCTTGAAGCTGAGCTTCCAGACACCGTTGGCTTCCTTGGTCAGGCTGCGTTCGGCCGTGCCGCTCATGGGCAGCTGTTTCCAGTCGGCGGTGTAGCTGGCGGAGAACGGTTGAAGTTCTGCTGCCTGCGCAAAAGGCAGTGCGAGCAGAGCGCAAGCGAAGAGCAGGGCGCGACGCATAAAATCTCCTAGTTTCGAATCAAGTGGCCGCTGGCCGCGAGTAACTTTCCATCCAGTAACGCACCTTGCTCGCCGAGCGATAAACGACCCTCGGCAAACCAGCGTACGGCCATCGGGTAGATCAGGTGTTCCTGAACGTGGACCCGCTGCGCCAGACTCTGCGGCGAATCGTGCAACTCTACCGGTATTACTGCCTGTACGACCAGTGGTCCGCCATCGAGTTCCTCGGTGACGAAGTGCACGGAGCAGCCGTGTTCCGTGTCGCCGGCTTCCAGCGCGCGCTGATGAGTGTGTAACCCTTTGTATTTGGGCAGCAGCGAGGGATGAATGTTCAGCAGACGACCCGCGTAATGGCGCACGAAGTCGGCGCTGAGAATGCGCATGAAACCGGCCAGTACAACGAGTTTGGGGTTGAAAGCGTCGATCAGTTCGATCAGCGCGGCATCGAAGGCTTCGCGGCCTTCGAAAGCCTTGTGATCCAGGGAGCGGGTGTCAATACCCGCGTCCCTGGCGCGTTGCAGGCCGTAAGCGTCGGCGCGGTTGGAAATCACCGCAGCGATGCGGACCGGGCTGTTGCCGGTCCGCGTGCTGTCGATCAAGGCCTGCAAGTTACTGCCGGTGCCGGACAACAGCACCACCACATCACAGGTCTGGGACATCAATGAGCCTTGAGGTTCTTCAGTTCAACCTGGGCTGCGCCTTCGGCAGCGGTGGCGATCTGACCGATGACCCAAGGTTGCTCGCCGGCTTCACGCAGGACGTTCAGCGCAGTCTCGACGTGCTCTTGAGCGACGCAGATAACCATGCCGACGCCGCAGTTCAGCACGCGGTGCATTTCGTTTTCGTCGACGTTGCCTTTCTCTTGCAGCCAGTCGAATACCGCAGGGCGGGTCCAGCTCGCGACGTCAACCACGGCTTGTGCGCCTTTTGGCAGAACGCGCGGGATGTTGTCCAGCAGGCCGCCACCGGTGATGTGGGCCATGGCTTTGACGGCGCCGGTGTCCTTGATCAGCTTGAGCAACGGCTTCACGTAGATGCGGGTCGGGGCCATCAGCAGGTCGGTCAGCGGTTTGCCGTCGAGCTGGATGTTTTCGATGTCGGCACCGGACACTTCGATGATCTTGCGGATCAGCGAGTAGCCGTTGGAGTGCGGGCCGGAAGACGGCAGGGCGAGCAGGGCATCGCCGGCAGCGACTTTCGAACCGTCGATGATTTCGGATTTTTCCACGACGCCGACGCAGAAGCCGGCCAGGTCGTAGTCTTCGCCTTCGTACATGCCAGGCATTTCAGCGGTTTCGCCGCCGACCAGGGAGCAGCCGGACAATTCACAACCAGCGCCGATACCGGTCACGACCTGGGTCGCGGTTTCGACGTTCAGTTTGCCCGTGGCGTAGTAGTCGAGGAAGAACAGCGGCTCGGCGCCGCAGACCACCAGGTCATTCACGCACATGGCCACCAGGTCGATGCCGATGCTGTCGTGCTTGTTCAGGTTCAGTGCCAGGCGCAGCTTGGTGCCCACGCCGTCGGTGCCGGAAACCAGTACGGGCTGCTTGTAGCCGGCCGGGATTTCGCAGAGGGCGCCGAAACCGCCCAGGCCGCCCATGACTTCCGGGCGCGCAGTGCGCTTGGCGACGCTCTTGATGCGTTCGACCAATGCTTCACCGGCGTCGATGTCTACACCGGCGTCCTTGTAGCTCAGGGAGGGTTGCTTGCTCATGATCCAGGCCTTTAGGGGGGATTCAGGGGTAACGACCGAGTCCAGTGGGACCGCCGAAACAGACGAAGGCGAGTGCCGTCCGCGAATTTCAGGGTGCCCGGCTGTTGCCGGTCTGCGAAGGCGCGCGATTTTATCAGGCTTGAGGGGCAGCGGCCATCCTCACGCCGACGGCAGGGGCATATCGGCTGAAAAAAACCGTTATTGCCCATGTTGGTCGCAGCCTCGATGGCTGTATAAGGTATCGCGATTAACCGTCTATCGTTATGACAGTGCGAAAACTTAGTCAGATCGTGGTGAATGTTTTGCGCAGGGACGTGGTCACAGCCTTGCTCGATCATCTTCATGCGGTCTGTTCCAGCCGCTCTCGTCGTCAGGAATCTTCCATGCGTTTTTTTTCCAGATTTTTATTTGCAGGCTGTTTGTCACTGGTCAGCTTGGCGAGCCATGCCGAAACCGTCAAAGGCTTGTATCAAGTGCGCGAGCCTGTCAGCAGTCAGTCGGCCGAGGAGCGCGATCAGGCGACCCAGCGCGCGCTGGACACGCTGGTGCTGCGCCTGACCGGCGACCCGAAGGCTGCGCAAAGCCCGGGGTTGGCGGCACTGCGTAAAGACCCGCAGCAGATCATCAGTCAATACGGTTTTGATGCCGGCCCGCCGGAAGTACTGAAGGTCGATTTCGACCCGGCCAGCACCGAACAGGCCTTGCGCCGCGCCGGGTTGTCTTTGTGGGGGGCGAATCGACCTTCGATCCTGAGTTGGTGGTTGAACGATTCCGCCGAGGGTTCCAGCCTGGTGGGTGATGGCCAGGCCAGCGCCGCGCCGTTGCGTCGCGCGGCACAACACCGTGGTCTGCCGTTGCGTCTGCCGCTAGCGGACCTGAGTGAGCAACTGGTCGCTACGGCACCGAATCTTGAAGGGGCGGATGCAGCGCCGCTACGTGGTGCATCCGATCGTTACAACGCGGACGCCTTGCTCGCAGTGCATGCCCGGGAAGAGGGTGGCCAGTGGCAGGCCAAGTGGAATTTGTGGCTGGGCGACAAGAAGGAAGCGGGCAGCGTACAGGGGGCGGACCAGGCCGCGGTGGCCGATGCGGTGATGCTGGCGGTGAGCCAGCGTCTGGCGCCGCGGTTTGTCGTCAAGCCGGGGGCTTCGGGGGAACAATTGCTGGAAGTGCAGGGCATGAACCTGGAACGCTACGCCGCCCTTGGTCGTTTGCTGGAGCCTTTTGGGGCGCGCCTGCAAACGGTCGACGGCGATCGCATTCTCTATCGGGTCAATGGCAGTGCCGAGCAGTTACGCTCGCAGCTGTCCCTGGCGAAGTTGCAGGAGGTTCCGGCCGGTGAGGCGCCAGCTCCGGCAGCGCCTGTTCAGCCGGTGGCCGATGGTTCGGCGCCTGTGGTTGCGCCAACCCCGGCACCGGTGCCGCAGTTGAGATTCCGTTGGTAAGGTTTTCTTTCTTTATATAGATGCAGATGGAGTGGTACATGGCCGATACGCGGCGTTGGTTTTGGTTGGGTGGGGTGGTTCTGCTCTGCGTGTTTGTCTGGTTGTTGCATCCGATCCTGACGCCTTTTCTGGTCGCGTTGCTGCTGGCCTATCTGTTCGATCCGCTGGTGGATCGGCTGGAGAGGGCCGGTCTGTCACGGACCTGGGGCGTGGTGGCGGTGTTTGCGCTGTTTACCTTGATCTTCACGACACTGCTGTTGGTGTTGGTGCCGATGCTCGCCAAGCAGTTGTTTCGCTTGTACGAACTGACGCCGCAGATGCTCGATTGGTTGCAGCACACCGCACTGCCGTGGGCGCAATCGAAATTTGGACTGTCGGATAATTTCTGGAAGTTCGACAAGCTCAAGGCTGCGATCAGTGAGCACATGGGCCAAACCACTGACATTGTCGGTGTTGTGCTGAGTCAGGCAACGGCCTCCGGCCTCGCATTGATTGGCTTGCTGGCGAATCTGGTGCTGATTCCGGTGGTGGTCTTCTATTTGCTGCGGGACTGGGACCTGATGATGGCCAAGATCCGCAGCCTGCTGCCCCGTGATCGCGAAGAGCGTGTTGTGACCCTGGCAGGTGAATGCCATGAAGTGCTGGGTGCATTCGTGCGCGGGCAGTTGCTGGTGATGGTGGCGTTGGGCGTGATCTACGCGGCGGGCTTGATGCTGTTGGGACTGGAGTTGGGGTTGTTGATCGGTCTGATCGCAGGCCTGGCGGCCATTGTGCCGTACATGGGTTTTGTCATCGGCATCGGCGCGGCGTTGATTGCCGGCCTGTTCCAGTTCGGTGGCGATCTGTATCCCATGATCGGCATCGTCGCGGTATTCATGGTTGGGCAGGCGCTGGAAGGCATGGTGTTGACGCCTTTGCTGGTGGGCGATCGTATCGGCCTGCACCCGGTAGCGGTGATCTTCGCCATTCTGGCGGGGGGTGAACTGTTCGGCTTTACCGGCATATTGCTGGCGTTGCCGGTGGCGGCGGTGATCATGGTGTTGGTGCGCCATGTTCATGATTTGTATAAGGATTCGGATATCTACAGTGGCGTCGACGAACCGGAGTTATAAAGGTCGTTGAAGTCTCATGGCGGGCGGCCTGGTGTCATGCCAGGCAGGCCCGTATCCCTCGCGCTGCTGTCACATGCGCCGCCAAAGAAACTGTCATGAAACCAGGGCGTTAACGCAAACCTTTGATTTTGCTTGTGGTCTGTCGCATTGTGCGACCCGCCTCACGGGTATAAACTTCGCAAACTTTACACAGAGGCCACTAACGGTTCCTTTGGAACTGTTCAGTCAGCATGAAACCGATTCAGCTGCCCCTAGGTGTGCGTCTGCGTGATGACGCTACCTTTATCAATTACTACCCAGGCGCCAATGCCGCTGCACTCGGCTATGTCGAGCGGCTATGCGAAGCCGACGCCGGCTGGACCGAAAGCCTGATTTACCTCTGGGGCAAGGACGGGGTAGGGCGTACGCATTTGTTGCAGGCGGCCTGCCTGCGCTTTGAACAACTGGGAGAGCCTGCGGTGTATCTGCCGCTGGCCGAGCTTCTGGATCGCGGCATCTCGATTCTCGACAACCTCGAACAATATGAACTGGTCTGCCTTGATGATCTGCAGGCGGTCGCCGGCCGGGCGGATTGGGAAGAGGCGCTGTTCCATCTGTTCAATCGTCTGCGCGACAGCGGTCGGCGTCTGCTGATTGCGGCATCGACCTCGCCGCGCGAACTGCCGGTGAAACTGGCTGACCTGAAATCGCGCCTGACCCTGGCACTGATTTTCCAGATGCGTCCACTCTCCGACGAAGACAAACTGCGTGCGCTGCAGTTGCGTGCTTCCCGTCGCGGCCTGCACCTGACCGATGAAGTCGGGCATTTCATTTTGACGCGCGGTACCCGCAGCATGAGTGCGCTTTTCGAATTGCTCGAGCGACTCGATCAGGCCTCCCTCCAAGCTCAGCGCAAGCTGACGATTCCCTTCCTTAAAGAAACGCTGGGCTGGTAAAAAAAGCTTGGCCAAACCCAAGCCTGGCGGGGTTTTCGGCATATTTCAGGCGCCAGAAAATCCGCTTTCCTACAGGTTGCAGGCAGCGCAGGCGTTTAGAACGGGCTTAAGCGCTTAGATGTAAACCCGGAACCGGGAAGTCACATAAAGTTCGATTGAATTTGCAAATGAGGATGATAGCGGGCATAGTCGCGGCTTCTTTACCCACTATCAGCCACGGTCGTGCCCATGCTAAAGCGCTTCGCACCCCTCGTGCCTCTCGCACTCGTTACCCTGTTGTTCGGTTGCGCTGCCCACTCTCCAGTGTCTCAGCAAGAGCAACAACAGCAGGTCAAGAATTCAGTTACTGCGCAGTCCACTTCCGTTCTTTTCCAGGAAGATCTTTACCAGGACGGCGTGGCCACCGATAAAGAGCTGGCAAACTTCGCCGACGGCAAGTCATACCAGCTTCCGGTTCTGGCCGACAGCATCCTCGAACGTGGCATGTCCCTGATCGGTACCCGTTACCGTTTCGGCGGCACCTCCGAGGCTGGCTTCGATTGCAGCGGTTTCATCGGTTATCTGTTTCGTGAAGAAGCCGGCATGAACCTGCCGCGCTCCACTCGCGAAATGATCAACGTGGACGCTCCGCTGGTGGCTCGCAGCGCGCTGAAGCCGGGGGACCTGCTGTTCTTCGCCACCAATGGTCGTCGCGGTCGTGTCAGTCACGCCGGGATCTACCTGGGCGACAACCAGTTCATCCACTCCAGCAGCCGCAAAAGCGGTGGTGTCCGGGTCGATAGCCTGGGCGATAGCTACTGGAGCAAGACCTTCATCGAAGCCAAGCGCGCACTCGCAATGGCCCCGACCGTGGTCACGGCACGCAAGTAAATCTTCAGCCTGTCGCCACGTCAGTGGCGACAAAAGCCTCTTCGCAACGAAGTAGGCGGACAGTTTGTAAGGCGAACTTAAAGTCTTACTTGAAGTTTGGCGTATAGCCGCTAGAATCCAGATCTATTATTGATGGCAAACCGCCTGCGTCCTGCGCAGGCGGTTTTCTTTTCTGCCTTTGCGGCAGGAAAAGCCGCAGCCAGATCAGGATGTTCTGCTTATGACGATGTCGGCCCGCCTCACCATCATGCTCTTCGCAGCCCTGCTCAGCGCCTGCGCCAGTCGCACACCGCCGCCCGCGCCGGTGGTTCGCGCCCCCATTGTTTTCGGCAACCCGCAACCCTTTTCCCCCGAGGCAGAAGACGTGCTGTTCCGCGCGCTTGGCCTGGTGGGCACGCCGTATCGTTGGGGTGGCAACACGCCGGATTCGGGCTTCGATTGCAGCGGCCTGATCGGTTACGTCTACCGTGATGTCACCGGCATTTCCCTGCCGCGTACCACCCGCGAAATGATCAGCATGCAGGCAGCCAGCGTTGGCAAGGAAGGCCTGCAAACCGGTGACTTGATCTTCTTCGCCACCAATGGCGGCTCCCAGGTCAGCCATGCCGGTATCTACGTCGGTGAAGGCCGCTTCGTTCATGCGCCAGCCACTGGTGGCACGGTCAAGCTCGACAGTCTGTCCAAGGCTTACTGGCAGAAAGCGTATCTGAGCGCCAAGCGCGTTCTGCAGCCTGAGCACTTGGCGCGCAACCCGTAGCATTCTGTCCGAAGAGGTTGTCATGACCGCTCGCACGCTCAATCTCGACGATTCCCTGTACCAATACCTGCTCGATGTTTCCCTGAGAGAAACGCCGTTGCTCAAGCGCTTGCGCGACGAAACCCAGGCGCTACCCATGGCGCGCTGGCAAGTGGCGCCGGAGCAGGGGCAGTTCCTCGCGTTACTGGTCAAGCTCATCGGCGCGAAGCGCTTGCTGGAAGTCGGCACGTTCACCGGTTACAGCGCCTTGTGCATGGCTTCAGCGTTATCGGAGGACGGCTCGCTGATCTGCTGTGATATCCCCGGCGACTACAACGCTATCGCACGCCGTTACTGGCAGGAGGCGGGGCTCGCCCATCGTATTGATCTGCGCCTGGCGCCTGCGCTGGCAACCTTGGCTCAGCTGAATCAGCCGGGGCAATTCGATCTGATCTTCATCGATGCCGATAAAGCTAACTATCCGGGCTATCTGGAGCATGCGCTGCGTTTACTGCGCGTTGGCGGGCTAGCAGTGTTCGATAACACGCTGTGGAGCGGGCGGGTGCTTGAGCAGAGTCCCGAGAGTGCAGATACCCGCGCCATCCAGGCGCTCAATCGCGCCTTGAAGGATGACACGCGGGTGGATCTGTCGTTGTTGCCGTTGGGGGATGGTTTAACGCTGTGCCGCAAAAGGTAGGCGCTGAACCGATCTAATGTGGGAGCGGGCTTGCTCGCGAAGACGTCATAACAGTCGACATTGATGTTGAATGTAATGCCGTCTTCGCGAGCAAGCCCGCTCTCATATTGGTTAGATGTTGGCAGTTGAGACCTATTTAGCGGTCGAAACCCGCCACACCTTGTTCCCGACATCATCGGCCACCAGCAAACCTCCCTGCTGATCAATCACCACGCCCACCGGCCGGCCCATAGCCTTCTCATCCTTATTGAGGAAACCAGTCAGCACATCCACCGGTTGCCCGGTCGGCTTGCCTGCGCTGAATGGGACGAAAATCACTTTATAACCACTGTGCGGTTTGCGGTTCCATGACCCGTGCTGGCCGATGAAGGCGCCTTCCTTGAACTGCGCTGGAAGTGTGTTGCCCTCGGCAAACGACAGGCCCAGCGACGCGGTATGCGGGCCCACCGCGTAGTCCGGGGCAATGGCCTTGGCCACCAGGTCCGGGTTTTGCGGCTCGACGCGAATGTCGACGTGCTGGCCGTAATAGCTGAAGGGCCAGCCGTAGAATCCGCCGTCCTTCACTGACGTGATGTAGTCCGGCACCAGATCGCTGCCGATCTCGTCACGCTCGTTGACTGCCGTCCACAGCGCGCCGGTCTGCGGTTCCCACGCAAGGCCGTTTGGATTGCGAATCCCCGAGGCGAAGATCCGGTGGTTGCCGGTGGCGCGATCCACTTCCCAGATCGCCGCCCGACCTTCCTCCTGATCCAGACCATTTTCGCCAACGTTGCTGTTGGAGCCGACCGTGACGTACAGCTTGCTCCCGTCCTTGCTGGCGATGACGTTTTTGGTCCAGTGATGATTCAGCGTGCCGCCCGGCAGATCGACCACCTTGATCGGCTGCGATTTGATCGCGGTATCGCCATTTCCATAGTGAAAACGCAACAAACGATCGGTGTCGGCGACGTACAGGTCATTGCCAACCAAGGTCATGCCGAAAGGGGAATTGAGGTTTTCCAGGAACACCGTGCGGGTTTCGGCGATGCCGTCGTGGTCCTTGTCCCGCAGCAGCGTGATGCGGTTCGGGCTGGGGACGCCGGCACCGGCGCGACCCATGACTTTGCCCATGACCCAGCCGCGAATGCCTTTGCCGTCATCGGGTTTCGGTGGCGCGTTGGTTTCAGCCACCAGCACATCGCCGTTGGGCAGCACGTAGAGCCAGCGCGGGTGATCGAGCCCTTCGGCAAAGGCCGCCACCTGAGTGCCGGCTGCGGCGGTGGGTTTCGCACCTTCCGGCCAGCCGATCGCCGGGGCGATATTCACCGTCGGGATCAGGGTCTTGTTCGGTTCGGGCAACTTAGGTGACGGGCCGGTGCCGTCGGAGACTTGCAGGCTGGAGGTTTCACCACAAGCGGCGAGCCCTCCGGCGAGCGCGATGACAAGAACGAGCTGGGGCTTGCGCATGCTGGACTTCCCTATGAATGCATTGACTTAATCATAGAGAAGCTTAGACGCGCGATGGTTCAACCGGTCAGCCGCGGGCTTCCTTGAACAGGACGGCGATGCCAGGGTGATAGTTGCCGGCTTCGTTGCGCAACTTGCGATAGGCGTACGGGAAATACCAGGCCACGGCGCAGCTGTGTTCCTTTTGCAGGTCGTCGACCATGTCCTGGAGTTCTTCCGGCGTCGCGCTCTGCTGGGCCTTTTGTGGCGCAACGAACAGGCAGCCGAGTTTCAGGTCGCTGGCGTAGCTGATGCGTTTGGCGTCGCTGGTGATGTCCTGCAATGCCTGGGTCAGGTTCAGGCTATTGACCTTCGGCCAGCGTTGCGTGGCCTGCAGGTAGGCGCGTTCTTCGGTGGTTGCGATAAACAGATCGGCGCGGCTGTTGCGTTCGCCTTCTTCGTTCTGTTTACGGGTCGGCGTTTGTTGCAACGTGACCATTTCCGCCATCCAGGCCGCGGCGGAGAGCAAGCCAAGGTTGGCTTTTTCGTCGTACCAATAAGGCGTGTCGTTATCGCCGCGCACCGCATTGTAGCGGTCGATACAGTCAAACCAGCGTTCCAGCGCCGGTCGCAGGAATTCCAGCTTCGGATTGCTGATGATCATGCCTTGCATGTGCTCACCCTTGTAATTGTGTTGTTGGGTTGTGGCGCTTTGATATCACTGCTGACAGTGTGGTGCAAGTTGGGGTGTCAGTAAATTGACCGGCGGCAGTATATCGCTCGCCCTGGCTTTGTCTTCAATTGACGCTCCACCCCCAACCCTCTAACCTTCGCGCTTGTTTCAGGTGCTCTGTGGCGAAGCCGACAGAGTGAAACAGGGAAGCTGGTGAGTGACTATCTTCACGCGACGAAACGTCACGATCCCGGCGCTGCCCCCGCAACGGTAAATGAGTGAAGACTACGCCTTGAGCCACTGTGTTGACTGTCGACATGGGAAGGCGCGCAGTCCGGCGAATGCCGCTCATGAGCCCGGAGACCGGCCTGATTCATCCAACGGCATCACGGTGGGCGATGCCAGGCTTCTTGCCGTCTGTTTCTGTGCCTGCCCGCCGTTATCCAGCCTCAACGGAGAGCTCCCCCATGACTGATTCCCCTGATCGTGACGAACGCCATCTGGCGCGCATGCAGCGCAAAAAAGCCGTGATCGACGAACGCATCGCCAACTCGCCGAACGAGTGCGGCCTGCTGCTGGTGCTGACCGGCAATGGCAAAGGCAAGAGCAGCTCGGCCTTTGGCATGCTCGCCCGGTCCATGGGCCACGGCATGCAGTGCGGCGTGGTGCAGTTCATCAAGGGCCGCAACAGCACCGGCGAAGAATTGTTCTACCGGCGCTTCCCGGATCAGGTGCGTTTTCATGTGATGGGCGAGGGCTTCACCTGGGAAACCCAGGACCGCCAGCGTGACATAGCCGCCGCCGAAGCCGCCTGGGCGGTGTCCCGCCAATTGCTGCGCGATCCATCGATCGGCCTGGTGGTGCTCGATGAATTGAACATCGCCCTCAAGCACGGTTACCTCGACCTTGATCAAGTGCTCACTGACTTGCAGGCGCGTCCGTCGATGCAACACGTGGTGGTCACCGGTCGCGGCGCCAAGCCGGAGATGATCGAGTTGGCTGACACGGTCACCGAAATGGGCGTGATCAAGCACGCATTCCAGGCCGGGATCAAAGCGCAAAAAGGCGTCGAGTTGTGAGCTGCACTTTATGAATAGCCATCGTCATTGCCCGGCGGTACTGATCGCCGCGCCGGCCTCCGGTCAGGGCAAGACCACCGTCACCGCCGCGCTGGCCCGTTTGCATCGCAATCAGGGACGCAAGGTCCGCGTGTTCAAATGCGGGCCGGACTTTCTCGACCCGATGATTCTCGAGCGCGCCAGCGGTGCGCCGGTGTATCAACTGGACATGTGGATGGTCGGCGAGCAGGAAAGTCGTCGACTGTTGTGGGAAGCCGCCGGTGAAGCCGACCTGATCCTTATCGAAGGCGTCATGGGGCTGTTCGACGGTACGCCGTCCAGCGCTGACCTGGCGCGGCACTTCGGTGTGCCGGTGCTCGGCGTGATCGATGGCACGGCCATGGCGCAGACCTTTGGAGCGCTGGCGCTGGGTTTGGCGAAGTATCAGCCGGACTTGCCGTTTGCCGGTGTGTTGGCCAACCGCGTGGGCACTTTACGCCACGCGCAATTGCTCGAAGGCAGCCTGACTGAAGGTTTGCGCTGGTACGGCGCGTTGTCGCGGGAAACCGGGATCGAATTGCCGAGTCGGCATCTCGGTCTGGTCCAGGCCAGTGAGTTGAACGATCTCGACCTGCGCCTCGATTCGGCGGCTGAATCGCTGGCCAGCAGTTGCGATGTGGCGCTGCCTCCGCCCGTGGAATTTGCGGCGCCTGAAATGATCGTCGCCGAGCCTTTGCTGGCCGGCGTGCGAATCGCCGTCGCCCGTGATGAAGCGTTCGCTTTCACCTACGGCGCGAGCCTGGATTTGCTACGGGCGATGGGCGCCGAGTTGCTGTTTTTCTCGCCTATCCGCGATGCTGATTTGCCAGAGGCGGACAGCCTTTATCTACCGGGCGGTTACCCGGAACTGCACCACGTGGCGCTGTCACAGAACACCTCGATGCTGAATGCGATCCGCGCCCATCATGCCGCCGGCAAACCGTTGCTGGCCGAGTGTGGCGGGATGTTGTACCTGCTCGACTCCTTGACCGATGTCGAAGGCACTCGCGCCGAACTGGTCGGCTTGCTCAAAGGTGATGCGGTGATGCAAAAGCGTCTGGCCGCGCTGGCGTTGCAAGCGGTTGAGTTGCCGGAAGGTTCGCTGCGCGGGCACACCTATCACCATTCGCTGACCAGCACCGAGCTTGAGCCGATTGCCCGCGGGCTGAGCCCCAATGGCGGGCGTGGGGCTGAGGCGGTTTATCGTGAGGGGCGGATGACCGCCTCTTATGTGCACTTTTATTTTCCGTCCAATCCATCGGCGGTTGCAGCGCTATTTGCGCCTGACCAAAACCCTGTGGGAGCGGGCTTGCCCGCGAAGAGGCCATGAGCGACAACGCCTTCTCCGAGGCCGAACGCGAAGCGGTTTATCGGGCAATTGCTGAACGCCGTGACATGCGTCATTTCAGCGGTGGCACGGTCGAGCCCGAGTTACTGCGACGCCTGCTCGAAGCCGCCCACCAGGCGCCGAGCGTCGGCCTGATGCAGCCCTGGCGGTTCATCCGCATCAGCGACCGGGCCCTGCGCGGCAAGATCCAGCAACTGGTGGAAGAAGAACGCATCCGTACCGCCGAAGCCCTCGGCGAGCGCACTGATGAATTCATGACGCTCAAGGTCGAAGGCATTAACGACTGCGCCGAGGTGCTGGTCGCCGCGCTGATGGACGATCGCGAGCGCCATATCTTCGGTCGTCGCACCTTGCCGGAAATGGACATGGCCTCGTTGTCCTGCGCGATCCAGAACCTGTGGCTGGCCTCCCGCGCCGAAGGTCTGGGCATGGGCTGGGTGTCGCTGTTCGAGCCACAAGCGCTGGCGGACTTGCTGGGTCTGCCGCCCGGGGCCAAGCCGTTGGCGGTTCTTTGTCTCGGTCCGGTCAAGGAATTCTATCCGGCGCCGATGCTGGTACTCGAAGGGTGGGCGCAGGTGCGTCCGCTCAGTGAGTTGCTGTATGAAAATTATTGGGGAGTGAGTCAATGAGTGTGGCGTTATTGAGTGTCGCCGCGGTTGCGCTGGACGCGCTGCTGGGTGAACCCAAACGCTGGCATCCGCTGGTGGCGTTCGGCCGTTTTGCCGACCGCATCGAGCAACGTTTCAACGGTGAAGGTCGTGGCTGGCGTAGTCATGGCGTCACCGCTTGGGTGATTGCAGTGTTGCCGCTGACCTTGCTGGCCACGGCGTTTTCCTGGGCGCCCTATGTCGGCTGGATTGTCGAGATTCTCGCGCTCTATTGCGCCCTCGGCATGCGCAGCCTCGGCGAACACGTCGAGCCGGTGGCCAAGGCCTTGCGCAGCGATGATCTGATTGAAGCGCGTATTCGCGTGGGCTATCTGGTCAGCCGTCAGACCAGCGAACTGGACAAGACCGAAGTGGCCCGCGCCGCCACCGAATCAGTCCTGGAGAACGGCAGCGACGCGGTGTTCGCCGCGCTGTTCTGGTTTGCCGTGGCCGGCGCACCCGGCGTGGTGCTCTATCGCTTGAGCAACACCCTGGACGCAATGTGGGGTTATCGCAACGAACGCTTCGAACGTTTCGGCTGGGCGGCGGCGAAGATCGACGACGTCCTCAACTACATTCCTGCGCGCCTGGTGGCGTTGACCTACGCGCTGCTGGGCAAAACCCGACTGGCGTTGAAATGCTGGCGCACCCAGGGCCCGACCTGGGACAGCCCGAACGCCGGGCCGGTGATGGCGGCCGGTGCCGGGGCGCTCGGCGTCGAGTTGGGCGGGGCGGCGATCTATCACGGTGAACTGCATCAGCGTCCGCAACTGGGCGAAGGCGTGCCGGCGGATGCCGACTCCATCGACCGTGGCTGGCAATTGGTCCAGCGCGGGGTATGGTTATGGCTGCTGATTCTCTGCGTGGGAGCTGAATTCTATGCTTGAGCACGGTGGCCGGTTGCGTAAGGCAGCGCTCGAATACGGCATCGCCGAAGCCGATTGGCTGGACCTGTCCAGCGGCCTCGCGCCGTGGCCATTCCCGGCCCCGGAGATTCCGCTGCGGGCCTGGGCGCGCTTGCCGGAAACCGATGACGGCCTGGAGCAGGCCGCTTGCGATTATTACGGTGCGGCCCAGGTGCTGCCGGTCGCCGGTTCGCAAATGGCCATCCAGTTGCTGCCGCGTTTGCGCCGGGCCGGCAAGGTCGGCGTGTTGTCGCCGTGTTACGCCGAACACGCGCAAGCCTGGCGGCGTAACGGCTACATCGTGCGCGAAGTGCTGGAGCAGGAAGTCGACTTCTATATCGACAGCCTCGACGTGCTGGTGGTGGTCAACCCGAACAACCCGACGGGCCTGAGCCTGACCCCGAGCCGCCTGCTCGACTGGCACGCCCGACTGGCCTCGCGCGGTGGCTGGCTGGTGGTGGACGAAGCGTTCATGGACAACACGCCGACGCTGAGCCTGGCACCGTTTGCCCATCAGGTCGGTTTGATTGTGCTGCGTTCTTTCGGCAAGTTTTTTGGTCTGGCCGGTGTGCGGCTGGGCTTTGTGCTGGCTGAGCGCAAGCTGCTCAAACTGCTCGCCGAGCAGGTGGGCCCGTGGGCGGTCAGTGGCCCGACACGGGTGTTGGGCCAAGCCTGTTTGCTGGACACCGAAGGCCACGCCAGGCAGCGCGTGCGCAGCGAAGCGGCCAGCGAGCGTCTGGCACTTTTGCTTGGGCAGTATGGTTTGCAGCCGCAGGGTGGCTGCGCGTTGTTTCAATGGCTGATCACCGAGCATGCTGAAGCGCTTCACGAGTTCATGGCGCGGCGCGGCATTTTGCTGCGGCTGTTCACCCACAACAGCAGCGTGCGTTTCGGCTTGCCGGCGGATGAAGCCGATTGGCTGCGTCTTGAGCAAGCGCTTCAAGCCTTCGTAAAGGAAACCCAATGACAACGTTGATGGTGCAGGGCACCACGTCGGATGCCGGTAAAAGCACGCTGGTGACGGCGCTGTGTCGCTGGGTCACGCGTCAGGGCGTGCGTGTCGTGCCGTTCAAACCACAGAACATGGCGCTCAACAGTGCCGTGACCGCCGACGGTGGCGAGATCGGTCGCGCCCAGGCGGTGCAGGCTCAGGCGGCCAACCTTGAGCCGCACACCGACATGAATCCGGTGCTGCTCAAACCCAACAGCGACACAGGCGCCCAGGTCATCATCCATGGTCGCGCGGTCACGACGATGAACGCAGTCGCCTATCACGACTACAAAACCATCGCCATGCAAGCGGTGCTGGCCTCCCATGAGCGATTGAGCGCGGCGTATCCGGTGGTGATGGTCGAAGGTGCGGGTTCGCCGGCCGAGATCAATCTGCGTGCTGGCGACATCGCCAACATGGGCTTTGCCGAAGCGGTGGATTGCCCGGTGGTGTTAATTGCCGACATCAATCGTGGCGGGGTTTTTGCGCATCTGGTGGGCACGCTGGAACTGCTGTCGCCGACCGAACAGGCGCGGGTCAAAGGCTTCATCATCAACCGTTTTCGCGGTGACATCGCCTTACTGCAACCCGGCCTCGACTGGCTGGAAGCACGCACCGGCAAACCGGTAATCGGCGTGCTGCCGTATGTGATGGATTTGCACCTGGAAGCCGAGGACGGCATCGATCAGCGCCAGACCGACAAGGCTGAGCGCGTGCTCAAAATGCTGGTGCCGGTGCTGCCGCGCATCAGTAACCACACCGATTTCGATCCGCTGCGCCTGCATCCGCAAGTTGACCTGCAATTCATCGGCCCCGGCCAGGCGATCCCGCCGGCTGATCTAATCATTCTTCCCGGCTCGAAAAGCGTGCGCAGTGACCTCGCGTACCTGCGGGCCAATGGCTGGGACACGGCCATCAGTCGTCATTTACGTTATGGCGGCAAAGTGCTGGGGATTTGCGGCGGTCTGCAAATGCTCGGTGAGCAGGTGCACGATCCGCTGGGCCTCGAAGGCGCGCCCGGTTCCAGTACCGGTCTGGGTTTGCTGGCGTTTGAAACCCGGCTCGAAGAAGAGAAGCAATTGCGCAATGTGCGCGGTCGTCTGGCGCTGGAGGATGCGCAGGTCAGCGGCTACGAAATCCATGCCGGAGTGACCACCGGCCCCGCGCTGGAAAACGCTGCGGTGCAGCTGGACGACGGTCGCTGCGATGGTGCGCAAAGTGCTGACGGCCAGATTTTTGGTACCTACTTGCATGGCCTGTTTGAATCACCCGCAGCCTGCAGTGCGCTGCTGCGCTGGGCGGGTTTGCAGGATGTGCAAGATGTGGATTACCACGGGTTGCGCGAGCGGGATATCGAGCGGTTGGCGGATCTGGTGGAGAAGCATTTGGATACCCGATTGCTGCGTGAGCTCTGCGGGATTTGAGGTGGCTGTGCCGGCCTCATCGGGGGCAAGCCCGCTCCCACAAGGATGGAGGCTGCTCACAAATAGGTGTCCACCACAGAAACTGTGGGAGCGGGCTTGCCCGCGATGAGGCCAGTCGCCTCACCGATGATTTTAAGGAATGAACCATGCTGCAACTAATCCTTGGCGGCGCCCGCTCCGGCAAAAGCCGCCTCGCTGAAAAACTCGCGACAGACAGCCAGCTTCAGGTCACCTATATCGCCACCAGCCAGCCACTGGACGGTGAAATGAACGAACGCGTCGCCCATCACCGTGCCCGTCGCCCGGCCGAATGGGCGTTGATCGAAGAGCCTCTGGAAATCGCCCGAGTGCTGCGCGAAAACGCCCGCGCCGAGCGTTGCCTGCTGGTGGATTGCCTGACCCTGTGGCTGACCAATCTGCTGATGCTCGACGACGCCGAACGTCTCAACGCTGAACGCGAAGCCCTGCTGGACTGCCTGGCCTCGTTGCCGGGTGAAATCATTTTTGTCAGCAACGAGACCGGAATGGGTGTCGTGCCGCTGGGCGAATTGACTCGCCGCTATGTCGATGAAGCCGGTTGGCTGCATCAAGCCCTGGCCGAGCGCTGCCAACGTGTCGTCCTGACCGTCGCCGGCCTGCCCCTGACTTTGAAAGGAACTGCGTTATGACTCAAACCTGGTGGCTGAACCCGTGCAAGCCGGTCGATTCGCAAACCGTGGAACTGGCGCAGGCACGTCAACAGCAACTGACCAAACCCGCCGGCTCCCTCGGCCGGCTCGAAGCCGTTGCGGTGCAATTGGCAGGGCTGCAGGGTCAGGTCAAACCGAGTCTTGATCAGCTGTGGATTGCCATTTTTGCCGGCGATCATGGTGTGGTGGCGGAAGGCGTCTCGGCGTTCCCTCAGGAAGTCACCGGGCAGATGCTGCACAACTTCGTCAGCGGCGGCGCGGCGATCAGCGTGCTGGCGCGCCAGCTCGGAGCTTCCCTGGAAGTGGTCGACCTCGGCACCGTAACGCCGTCGTTGAACCTGCCGGGCGTGCGTCACCTCAACATCGGTGCGGGCACCGCCAATTTCGTCAAAGGTCCGGCCATGACGCAGGCCCAGGGTGAACTCGCTTTGCAGGCCGGTCGCGACAGCGTGCAGCGTGCGGTCGCCGCCGGTGCGCAGCTGTTCATCGGCGGCGAGATGGGCATCGGCAACACCACGGCGGCCAGCGCGCTGGCCTGTGCCTTGCTCGATTGCCCGGTGGTGCATCTGGCTGGGCCGGGTACGGGTCTGGACGCTGCGGGTGTCAGCCACAAAGCCCGGGTCATCGAACGTGCCTTGGCATTGCATGGCGCTCAGCGCGGCGATGCGTTGCAGACGCTGTTCAACCTCGGTGGGTTTGAGATTGCGGCGCTGGTTGGCGCGTATCTGGCGTGCGCCCAGGAGGGTGTTGCGGTGCTGGTGGACGGCTTTATCTGCAGCGTCGCCGCGTTGGTGGCAGTGCGCTTGAACCCGCAATGCCGTGAATGGCTGTTGTTCGGCCATCGCGGCGCCGAGCCGGGTCATCGTCATGTGCTGGAAACACTGAACGCCGAGCCGTTGCTGGATCTCGGCCTGCGTCTGGGCGAGGGCAGTGGTGCTGCGTTGGCTGTGCCGTTACTGCGTTTGGCCTGCGATCTTCACGGGCAGATGGCAACCTTCGCCGAAGCGGCAGTGGCGGACCGCCCGGCATGACGTTGCGTCTGGACCTTCTGCGTCATGGTGAAACCGAACTCGGCGGCGGTCTGCGCGGCAGCCTCGACGATGCGCTAACCGCCAAGGGCTGGGAGCAGATGCGCGCAGCGGTGGTCGAGCAAGGGCCATGGGATCGGTTGATCAGTTCGCCGTTGCAACGTTGTGCGCGGTTTGCTGATGAACTCGGAGCGCAGTTGGGGCTGCCCGTTCACCTCGACAACGATCTGCAAGAACTGCACTTTGGTGCCTGGGAAGGGCAGCGCGCGGCGGCGTTGATGGAAACAGACGCCGAAGGGTTGGGGCTGTTCTGGGCCGATCCGTATTCGTTTACGCCGCCTGAGGGTGAGCCAGTCGGGGATTTTTCGACGCGGGTGCTGACGGCGGTGGAGCGTCTGCACGCGGCGTATGCGGGCGAACGGATCTTGTTGATCAGCCATGGCGGCGTCATGCGTTTGTTGCTGGCGCAGGCTCGGGGTTTGCCGCGAGAGCAGTTGCTGAATGTCGAGGTCGGGCATGGCTCGCTGTTTTCGTTGAGCGTCGAGTCGGGCGCCATTCTCAAGGAAACGATCTGACCATGTTGCCCTTCTGGATCGCCCTGCAATTTCTCAGCAGTTTGCCGATTCGTCTGCCCGGCATGCCGGCGCCTCAGGAACTCGGACGTTCGCTGTTGTTTTATCCGCTGGTCGGGCTGCTGTTCGGCGTCATTTTATGGGCGCTGAACTGGCTGTTACTAGGCACGCCGTTGTTGCTTCACGCCGCGCTGTTGCTGACGGTTTGGGTGCTGCTCAGCGGCGCGTTGCACCTGGACGGCCTGGCCGATAGCGCCGACGCGTGGCTCGGTGGTTTCGGCGACCGCGAGCGCACGCTGACGATCATGAAAGACCCACGCAGCGGGCCGATTGCGGTGGTGGCGCTGGTGCTGGTGTTGCTGCTCAAATTCGCCGCGTTGCTGGCGTTGATCGAGCAGCAGGACACTGTTTTGCTGATCATCGTTCCGCTGATGGGTCGTAGCGCGATGCTGGGGTTGTTTCTGACCACGCCGTATGTGCGTGCCGGCGGGTTGGGGCAGGCGCTGGCCGATCATTTGCCGCGCTCGGCGGGTAAGCAAGTGTTGGCGGTCAGTGCGTTGGCGTGTGTGCTGATCGCAGGGTTCAGCGGTGTCTGGGCGCTTGTTCTGGCGGGCGGGATGTTCGTTTGGTTGCGGCAGGTGATGCTGCGGCGATTGGGCGGGACGACGGGCGATACGGCCGGGGCGATGCTGGAGTTGCTGGAGATGGTGGTGTTGGTAGGATTGGCGTTGGTCTGATGGTTTGTGGGCAGGATGTACCGGCCTCATCGCGAGCAGGCTCGCTTGTATGTTTAGACTTGAAGGGGTGGGTGGGACTACAGACTCGATTCTGACTCTGACCAGTACAGACTGTGGGAGACTTCTCGTCCCGCCCCTTCTACCCAAAGCGCCGATAAGGAATTCATCGGTAAACCGACGATAGAGACAAGCCAGCGCAACGGTAGACCCCAACAAGCACTTAAACCCTAGCTCCGAGGATTCGTCATGACAATCCTTACTTCGCAGACGGTTGTTGGTATCGATATCGCCAAGGCCCAAATTGCTGTCTATCGCACCGACCTGCAAATCATTCAAGACATCAAGAACGATCGAACCGCCCTCAAGCGTTGGCTTAAAACCCTGCCTGCCCAAAGTGCTATCGCCGTTGAAGCCACCAACATCTACCACTTGGACACGGTAGAGCTGGCCCATGAGATGGGTCATCAGGTCTACGTGGTGGATGCTTATCGCGTGAGTCATTACCGCCGTGGCGTTGGCCAACGAGCCAAGAACGATCCCTGCGATGCGCGTTTGCTGGCGCGTTACCTGGAGAATGAACAAAGCAAACTGCGGGTCTGGAGCCCGCCACCCAAGGCCTACAGCTCGCTGAAAAGCCTGCTTCACAGACGTGCAACGCTGATCCAGAACCATGCTGGGCTGATGTTGAGTTGGGCCAATGAACCCTTGTTGAAGAAAGTGCAGGTCGCTCAGCAGAAGGCGTTCAAGCAAGCGGATCAGGCGATTCAGAAACTGCTGCGCAAGGTCAGCAAAGAGGCGGGAATTGAGGCGAATATTGATCGCTGCAAAGCCATCGAAGGCGTTGGGGAACTGACCGCAACCGGGTTGGCGACGACCTTTATGCGGGGCGATTTTGCGAACAGCGATGCGTTCATCGCATTCCTGGGAATGGACTTGGCAGTCGAAGACTCCGGCAAGAAGAATGGGCAGCGGTACCTGACCAAAAAAGGAGATCCGGAGGTTCGTCGTTTGGCGTACAACGCCGCAATGGCGGCGTGTCGCTCGCCTAAATGGAAGCCGTTTTACGAGGCATACCTGGCTAGAGGCTTCTCGAAAACCCAGGCCTTGGTTGCCTTGGCCCGAAAGCTCTGTCGAGTGGCATTTGCCCTGATGAAAAATCAGAGCGAATACCTGTCAGCCTGAGAATTCAGGGTTGCCGGGCAACATAGAATCTCCCACATTTATTGCGTCGTACATGAATTCAACATTCACTGAAGATCTACTGTGGGAGCGAGCCTGCTCGCGATTGCGGTCGGCCAGACATTTCTATATCGCTGATTGAACCCATCTGTAACTTGATTTAACACACTCGCGGGTATATACACGCACCATGCTCGACTCTCAATGTTTATGCACCAACCTGCGACGCGCCGCCCGTGGCGTCAGCAGGCATTATGACGGCGCTCTCGATGGCTTCGGAATCAACGTCGCCCAGTATTCTTTGCTGTGCAATCTGCAGCGTCTGAATGAACCGAGTATTTCCACCCTGGCCGAAGCCATGGGCCTGGACCGTAGCACCCTGGGGCGCAATCTTCGGGTGCTGGAAGGTGAGGGGCTGGTGGCGCTGGTCGAGGGCGAGGACATGCGTAACCGCATCGTCCGCCTGACCCAGGCGGGTGCTGATCGCCTGACAGCGGCCTTGCCGGCGTGGGAAGCGGCACAGCAGCGGTTGATCGACCGTCTGGGTGCCGAGAAACGCGAAACCTTGTTGCGACTGCTGGACGAACTGGCGTGATGCCGGTTTTTCCGATCATAAGCGGGTATATACCCGCTACCGGAGAATAAGAATGACCTCGATGTGGCGTACGTGCGGTTGGGTGTTGGTGGGGAGTGCGCTGATCCTGGCATTGTCGTTGGGCGTGCGACACGGCTTCGGCCTGTTTCTGGCACCGATGAGTGCCGAATTCGGCTGGGGACGGGAGACGTTTGCGTTTGCCATTGCCTTGCAGAACCTGATCTGGGGCCTGGCGCAGCCGTTCACCGGCGCGCTGGCCGACCGCTTTGGCGCGGCGAAAGTGGTGTTGGTCGGTGGTGTGCTGTACGCCTTGGGCCTGGTGTTCATGGGCTTGTCCGACTCGGCGGTAACCTTGTCCCTGAGTGCGGGCCTGTTGATCGGCATCGGCCTGTCGGGCACGTCGTTCTCGGTGATCCTCGGCGTGGTCGGTCGCGCCGTGCCGCCGGAGAAACGCAGCATGGGCATGGGTATCGCCAGCGCCGCCGGTTCGTTTGGTCAGTTCGCCATGTTGCCCGGTACGCTGGGGTTGATCGGCTGGCTGGGCTGGTCCGCGGCATTGCTGGTGTTGGGCCTGCTGGTGGCGCTGATCATTCCATTGGTAAGCATGCTCAAGGACAAACCGCTGCCTGTGCTCGGCCATGAACAGACCCTTTCCGAAGCGCTGCATGAAGCCTGCTCCCATTCGGGTTTCTGGCTGTTGGCGTTCGGCTTTTTTGTCTGCGGTTTCCAGGTGGTGTTCATCGGCGTGCACTTGCCGGCGTATCTGGTGGATCAACACCTTCCCGCCACGGTGGGCACCACGGTGCTGGCGCTGATCGGGCTGTTCAATATCTTCGGCACGTACACCGCAGGATGGCTTGGCGGGCGCATGTCCAAGCCGCGTTTGCTCACCGGTTTGTATCTGCTGCGGGCGGTGGTGATTACGCTGTTCCTGTGGGTACCGGTCACCACGACCACCGCGTACCTGTTCGGCATGGCGATGGGCTTCCTGTGGCTGTCGACCGTGCCATTGACCAACGGCACGGTGGCGACCTTGTTCGGTGTGCGAAACCTGTCCATGCTCGGTGGGATTGTTTTTCTCTTCCACCAGCTCGGCTCGTTCCTCGGCGGCTGGTTGGGCGGGGTGGTGTATGACCGGACCGGGAGCTATGACTTGATCTGGCAAGTGGCAATCCTCTTGAGCCTGTTGGCCGCCGCCCTGAACTGGCCGGTGCGTGAGCAGCCGGTAGCGCGCCTGCAAACCCGGTTGAGTGCGATATGAACGGTCTCTGGCCGCGAATAGCGGTCGCCGCTGTCGGCGCCTTGCTGCTGGCGCTGGCCTGGTGGGGCTGGCATCAAGGCGGGCTGGCGCTGATGCAGTTGGGCATGGGTGCTTGCTAGGAACAGGCGAGGGCGAGTAACTTCGTTTGTGACCATTGATCAAGGATAAACCGACATGCTGATGCGCTGGATTGCAGTCCCCGCGTTGCTGGTGGCGTTTACCGGATTGGCACAAGCGGCCGAGTGCCCGGAGTTGTTGCAGGGTTCGTTGCCCAAGCTGCGCGCCAAGGAATCCATCGACCTGTGCCAGCGGTTTGAGGGTAAACCGCTGGTGGTGGTCAATACCGCAAGCTTCTGTGGTTTCGCCCCGCAGTTCAAAAGCCTTGAGGCACTGAATCAGCGCTACAAGGATCAGGGGCTGGAGGTGATCGGCGTTCCGTCCAATGACTTCAAGCAGGAGTCCAAGGACGGCGCCGAGACCGCCAAGGTTTGCTACGTGAACTACGGCGTGACGTTCACCATGACCGAGCCACAGAAAGTCCGCGGTGACGACGCGACTCACCTGTTCAAGGTCCTCGCCAAACAGACCAGCGCGCCGAAGTGGAATTTTTACAAATACGTGGTTGATCGCAAGGGTAAGGTGATCGCCAATTTCTCCAGCCTGACCAAACCCGACGACCCTGAGTTCATCGAGGCGGTGGAAAAAGCACTGGCCTCGCAACCCTGATTGACGCCCACTAAAAAGCCCCGCCTCTGTACAAGAGCGCGGGGCTTTTTTTGATTCAGGTGGCGAGCGTTTCAGGCTCGCCGTGAATCATCAGAAGCGGTAGGTCGCGCCTACACCGAAACCGTTCGCATAGTTTTCATACTTGGCGTTGTAGTTCTGGCCACGGTTGTTGCTGTTGTCAACTTTGACCGACTCTTCACGCAGGTACGAGTACGCGACGTCGATGGTCAGGTCGTCAGTCGGGCTCCAGCCAGCGCCCAGGCTGAAAATCTTGCGATCGCCAGTCGGAATGCGTGGGGAACGGTCGGTGTTGTTGGTCGGCGCCTGGTCGACGGACAGACCGGTACGCAATACCCATTGCTTGTTCAACTGGTAGGACGCGCCGATGGCGTGAGCCCAGGTGTCGTGCCAGTTCTGTTCTTCGGTGATGGTGCCGAACTGGCCGTTCAGGATCGCCGGAACACCTTTGTTATCAACGGTGATTTCTTTCAGGCGGCTCCAGCGAGTCCAGGTGCTGCCTGCGTAGAGGGTCCACTTGTCGTCCAGCTGGTGAGTGACCGAGAAGTCCACCGATTCAGGCGTGGTCAGGTCCAGCGAGGCATCGTACTTCTGGCTTGGGTTCTGACCCACGGCAGCGAGGACGTTGTAGTCGACCTTGGTGTTGCCCTCGAGCTTGTACTTCACTTTCGAGTGGTAGGTCAGGCCGACGCGAGTGCTGTCGGTGGCTTGGACCAGCACGCCGATGTTGTAGCCCAGCGCAGTGTCGTCACCTTCGATCTTGACCTTGCCGTCCGGCGCGGCCTGGGTGATCGACAGGTTCGATTCGAGGGTGCCGTCGACGCGGTTGATGGTCGGGCCGAAACCGATGGAGACCTTGTCGTTGAAGGCGTAGCTGACAGTTGGTTGCAGGGTCACGATCTTGACTTCGCTCTTGCTGCCGAAGTAACGGCCGGCAAAGCCTTTCTCGTAGTCGGTCACCAGGCCGAATGGAGCGTAGACGCCGAAACCGACTGCCCAGTGGTCATCGATTGGCTTGACGTAGTAGCCCATCGGCACGCCCATGAAAGGGACCATGTCACCTTTGTTGGTACCGCCATTCGGACTGGAGCTGGCGTCACTGATGTCAGTGTGCGCGTCGATGAATGCAATACCGCCGGTCACTTGTTCGCGCTTGAGGCGGGACATGCCGGCAGGGTTACCAGCAATGGTGGATGCGTCGTCGGCAGAAGAAGATCGCCCGGCAAAACCTGTTCCCATCCCGCTGATGCTTTGTTCGTTGAGGGCAAAGCCACTTGCGAAAATCTGGGTGGATGCCATGGCAACGGCGAGGCTAATGGTGGTTTTGAGCATTACTTTTTTCATTATTAGAACTCCTGGTGATCACCGGGGCGAAAATTACCAACATTTTCGTCCCAGCGCTATAGGCTGTATCGCTTGAGTTAGAGCGGTTTTGTAGGACAATCCAACCAGATTCGCGACCCGTTACAGGATCTTTGGAAACCGGAGGGTCAGCAGGCGACCTGATTCATTGGTGAAACACAGGTTTGCCAAGCGTAGGTGAAGTCGCGAAGGCGACCTTGAGGCTGAAAAGTCTGGCGCCAGATTCGGGCCATTCCCAACAAGTCATCTGCGGCGGGGAGGGGAGTGTTCTGTTCTTCCACCAGCAGCCAGGCGATGGCAGTGGCGTAACGCAGGTTGACGGTCAATTCCAGGTGCGGTCCGCTGAGAAAGGCATGCTGGCTGGCCAAGCCGCGCACGAGACTTGCTCGCTCCGGGTCCAGGGCCAGGTAATGATCCCAGAGAGCCTGGTGGCGGGGTTCGGCAATTCGGTACAGGCCGTGCCCACGGCGGTCATGCAGGGCGGAACCAAGGGCTGACTGACTGGCGGCGATGCCCAGCAGCAAGGATTCGGCAGTTGCGCTATGGCGCCCTAGGTAAATCAAAGTCGGGCGGATCACATAACGGCACAGTTCGCTGGCAGCGATACCCATAAAGCCCTCGGAACATGAAGTGGTCGGCGATACCTGAAGGGAGCGTTGGCAGCTGGTGAATCGAATCAGGCTCGCCGGAAGCGGAACAAGCCGCTTGAGTTGAAGTGTAGTGTCATATTCGCGCTGTAAAGGACTGTTTTTAAAATATTTCCGGCTTCGAGTTATAACCGTTATATCGGTTAGTGCTTAGCCGCAGGCTGCCTGAGGGGAAATAACAGGCAATAAAAAGCCCCACTTTTTGAGCAGGGCTTTTGAGGTTTTCAGTCTTTCTGGCGTATCAGGCAACCAGTGCCTGACGGGTACGCTCGATCACGGCCTGCAGCGGTTCTGCGCTGGAGTATTGATCGGGGTAGAGGCGTTCGCTGTGACGAGCGATGCCGTGTTCGTTGACCAGAGTGAAGCTGAAGCAGCCTTTGCGAGCAGCCATGATCAGGCAGTTCATTGGTGCAAAAGCGTTGGTTAGGGTGCGGATGGCATCCTGGGTGTGGATTTGAGTAGTCATTAAATGGGTGTTCCTACAAGCGACACGGATAAGAACCGTGCAAAATTAAAACGTTCCAGTGACGACGACCACCATTGGTCGAACGAAGAACCCGACTGGAACAAAGCAGCCAGTTTGAAGCGCTGATAATTGGCGCGCTTGGGCTGGCAGGTAGGTACTTAGGAGGGCAGGCAACACATCAAGGGCAAAGGTTCTGGGCCCGGGGTGAAGATCCTGATCAATTTGCAGGCTGGTTCGGTCAGAGTAAGTGAGCTTCGCAACACCCTTTGCTTTCGATTCAAAGGCTGTGTTGGCGCAAGGTTTACCTGGAAACCATCGAGGTGGTCGATCCCGCTTGTTCGGTAGAGGCTTCCGTTGGGAAGGCTGACCGGGAGGATTTGTTCGACCAGAATTGACTTTCAGCTTGGTACTAACGCCGCGGATACTAACGGATCGAGTGGGCGAAGGGAAGCGTGAAAGCAAAATAATTGCAGAGCCCCGCAATCTCGCTCCGCATTGGGCCGATTTCCGACCACTGGTCATCTGTCCGGCACAAGCCTGGGACAAGGGTTTGCCAAGGTTATCCCCAGAAACGGTCTGCAAAACGCTCCGAAAAAGCGCATCGATATAACTGCCGCGAAGGTACTTGTGCACATAAGTTGCGCAGACTGTAACCGCACTGTCATCCGCGAATCGATCACAGTGGGTGCCTGTATTGAAAATTTAAGTCAATGAAAAACATCGCTTTTTTTTACTGGTGAAAAAATCGTCAGTTTGACTGCGAGCCCCATTCCACAGGGCTTTGCGAGAGTTCAAGGGCGGTTGTCCACTGAGTTATCCACAGCTTCTGTGGATTGTCCCGAGCGCTTGCTCTAGGACGGGCGTGCCGGGTTTTTTTAGGCTTTACCTGTAAGAAAAAAAGAGTAGAGTGGCGCGCCTTCCGATCTGCCCCACAGTGCTTTATGAAGTTTCGCTCCGTATCAGTTTCTGCGACCTCCACACCTCCCGGTGTTACCCCTCCCAAACGCTTTTCGATGCGAGTGGCGGAGTGGTTGCTCGATAGCCCGCGCCTGGGTGAAAACACCAACGTCAAACACTTCGCCGGGCGTTTGCTCAAGCAGCCTGCCCGTGAAGGTGTCGTGGCCGCGCAAAGTCGTCTTGGCCAGCTGATGTGCCGCGAATGCGGCAATGCCCGCGATCGCCGCATTGGCCAGGACCTGCTGCGCCAAGCCGCGCGAGCAGGGGATCGGCGCGCCCTACAGGAACTGGGCCTGGTCGAAGACTGAGCTGTCCAAGTTCTGACGCCTTGGTTACCCTTCAAGCTTTATCTCATCGGCAGGAGTCGCTATGGCTATGGACTTGACCAGCATTTTGCTTGGTCTGGCGGGCGCTGCATTGCCATTGCTGGTACTCGCCTGGCAGATCCAGCGCCGGGCGAGCGCGGGGCAGGCCGAGGTGGCCTTGCTGGAAGAGCGTCTGGCCATGTCGCAACTGGCGCAGGACGGTTTGAACGCTCAGCTCGAAGCCTGCCGCGATGAAATCGGTGATCTGAGCCAGGCCAACGGTGCCAAGCAAGCAGAGTTGGCCGCCATGCGCCGTGAAATCGAACTGCTGCAAATCGAGCGCGATGACGCCCGCGATGCATCTCACGCCTGGAACATCGAGCGCGCCGGCAAAGAAGCCGAGCTGCGGCGCCTGGACGCCCGGGCGGCCTCGCTCACCGCCGAACTGCGTGAGCAGCAGGACAGCCATCAACAACGCCTCAACGACCTGCAAGGCTCGCGTGACGAGCTGCGAGCTCAGTTTGCCGAGCTGGCGGGCAAGATCTTCGACGAGCGTGAACAGCGTTTCGCCGAAACCAGCCAGCAGCGCCTGGGCCAATTGCTCGATCCTTTGAAGGAACGCATCCAGTCTTTCGAAAAACGCGTTGAGGAAAGCTATCAGGCCGAAGCCCGCGAACGGTTTTCCCTGGCCAAGGAACTGGAGCGCCTGCAGCAGCTGAACCTGCGCCTGAGCGACGAAGCCACCAACCTCACCCGCGCCTTGAAAGGGCAGAAAACCCAAGGCAACTGGGGCGAGCTGATTCTTGAACGCGTGCTCGAACACGCCGGGTTGGAGAAGGGCCGCGAGTACCAGACCCAAGTCACGCTCAAGGGCCCGGACGGTGAGCGTTTCCAGCCGGACGTGATCATTTATCTGCCGGGCGACAAGCAGGTCGTGGTCGACTCCAAGGTCAGCCTCACGGCCTATCAGCAATACGTGGCGGCCGAAGACGATGCCATCGGCCAGATCGCCATCAAGCAGCACGTCCTGTCGCTGCGCAATCACGTCAAAGGCCTGTCGGGCAAGGATTACAAGCGACTCGACGGCTTGCACAGCCTGGATTTCGTCTTGCTGTTCGTGCCGATCGAAGCGGCGTTTTCCGCTGCCTTGCAGGCTGAGCCGACACTGTTCCAGGAAGCCTTCGACCGCAACATCGTCATCGTCAGCCCGACTACGTTGCTGGCGACCCTGCGGGTCATCGACAGCCTGTGGAAGCAAGAGCGCCAGAGCCAGAACGCCCGGGAAATCGCCGAGCGTGCCGGGTGGCTGTACGACAAGTTCGTGTTGTTCATCCAGGATCTGGATGAAGTCGGCAATCGCTTGCAGCAACTGGACAAGGCCTACAGCTCTGCGCGCAACAAGCTGACAGAAGGGCGCGGCAATCTGGTCAGTCGCAGTGAGCAGTTGAAATTGCTGGGTGCGCGCGCCAGCAAGAGCTTGCCGGCTGATCTACTGGAGCGAGCGATGACCGATGTCGATGGATTGGCTGAGTTGCCTGAATAGGTCAAAAGCTTCGCGAGCAAGCCCGCTCCCACAGGTTTTTTGGCTTGCTCACTCGATGTGTGCAACAACTCCGATTCCCTGTGGGAGCGGGCTTGCTCGCGAAGGCGTCAGCACTGCCGCCAAAGAGCTCAAGCCCTCCATCACAACGGCAAATGCCGACTCAACAACGCCCGCAACGCCGCCGGTTTCACCGGTTTGGCCAGGTACTCCAGGCCCGCCGCATGCACCTGGGCCACCGTCTCGGGCCGGCCATCGGCACTGATCACCACCCCCGGCACCGGCTCTCCCAATTGAGTGCGCAACCACGCCATCAACTCGGTCCCGGTCTCGCCATGGTCCAGGTGGTAATCCACCAGCGCCAGCTGCGGACGTACACCGTCCTTCAGCAGCGCCGCGCATTCGTCGCGGTTGCGCGCGGTCCAGACCTGGCAACCCCAGCGTGTCAGCAAGCTGTTCATGCCGATCAGGATGCTGTCTTCGTTATCGATGCACAGCACCTGCGCGCCGCTCAACACATGGCCATTGAGTTCGCTGACCTTGGCCGGCGCGACAGTCTGAGCCCGCGCGAGCGGCACGCTGACACTGAACACGCTGCCACGCCCCGGCCAGGACCGTACGCGCAAGCTGTGACCCAATACGCGACACAGCCCGTCGGCAATCGCCAGTCCCAGACCCAGGCCTTTCTCGGCGCGCGTCTGGTGGCTGTCGAGGCGTTTGAACTCCTCGAAAATCACCTGCAGTTTGTCTTCCGCAATCCCCGGCCCACGGTCCCAGACCTCCAGGCACAACTCGCCCTTGCGCCGCCGGACGCCAAGCAGCACCGGCCCCTTGGCATAGCGGAACGCGTTGGTCAGGAAGTTCTGCAGAATCCGTCGCAGCAGTTTGATGTCGCTGTCGATCCGCAACGTGCTGCCCCGAACCCGGAATTTCAGCCCTTGCTCCTGAGCCAGTGCCTTGAACTCGGCACCGAGCGCATCAAACAGTTCGTTGAGCGCGAAGGGTTTGGGGTCCGGGTTGATCTTGCCGTTTTCCAGGCGGGAAATGTCCAGCAGATCGCTGATCAAGTCCTCGGCAGAACGCAGCGAACTGTCCAGGTGATGCACCAGTTTCTGCGCCTCGCTGGACAGACCGTCCTCTTGATGGGAAAGAGCGGCGGAGAACAGGCGCGCGGCATTCAGCGGCTGCATCAGGTCATGGCTGACCGCTGCCAGAAAGCGGGTTTTCGACTGGTTGGCCGATTCTGCGGTGCCCTTGGCTTCGGTCAGCGCCACGTTGAGTTGTGACAGTTCATGGGTCCGCTCGGTAACGCGTTGCTCCAGGCCTTCGTTGGCTTCGGTCAGGGCCTGTTCGGCCTCTCGGAACGCGGTGATGTCGGTGAAACTCATGACGAAACCGCCGCCGGGCATCGGGTTGCCGATCAGCTCGATCACACGCCCGTTGGGGAACAGTCGTTCAGAGGTGTGGGCGCGGCCCTGGCGCATCCAGTGCAAACGGCGAGCGACGTGCACTTCGGCCTCGCCGGGGCCGCACAGCCCGCGTTCAGCGTTGTAGCGAATGATGTCGGCAATCGGTCGGCCAAGCCTGATCAGCCCGTCCGGGTAATTGAACAGCTCCAGATAGCGCCGGTTCCAGGCCACCAGTTTCAGCGACTGGTCGACCACGCTGATGCCCTGAGTGATGTTTTCGATAGCGCCTTGCAACAGGGCGCGGTTGAACTGCAGCACCTCCGAGGCTTCGTCGGCGATGCGGACGACATCCTCCAACTGCATTTCCCGACCTTCGATGGCGGCCTTTACCACCGCGCGCGTCGAAGAAGCGCCGAGTACACCGGCCAGCAACCGTTCAGTGTGAGCAATCCATTCACCGTCAGCGTTCTGGTTCGGGTTGAAGCCTTTGCCTTGGCGGTAGGCAAAACGGATGAAGCTCTGCCGCGCCCGTTCTTCACCGACGAAGCGTGCAGCCAGTTGCAGCAAATCGTTGATCTGCACCGCCAGCATCGAGCGGGCGCTGGGGCGTGCGCTGATTTCCTGGCCGATGAAACGACCGGCCTGCCAGTGCTCCGACACCCGCGTGCGTGACAGCACGGATACCCAGGCGAACAGCGTGAAGTTGGCCGCCAGCGACAGCACCACGCCTTGGGTCAGCGGGGTCAGCGGCAGGTTCAGCGGGTTGCTGTGCAACCAGGCCAGCCCTGGAAAGCTACTCAAGGACAAACCGAGGCTGTGGGCGGCGATTGGCAGAATCAGGGTGTAGAACCAGAGGAATGTCCCGGCGGCGAGGCCAGCGAAAACCCCTCGGCGGTTGGCCTGCTTCCAGTACAGCGCGCCGAGCATGGCCGGGGCCAGTTGGGTCACGGCGGCGAAGGCGATCTGGCCGATGGTCGCCAGGCTGGCGGTCGAGCCAAGCAGGCGATAACTGACATAGGCCAGCAACAGAATCACCACGATGCTGACGCGGCGCACCGAGAGCATCCACTGGCGGAACACTTCGAACGGTCGCTCAGCGTTGTTCCGCCGCAGCAGCCACGGCAGCAACATGTCGTTGGAAACCATGGTCGACAGCGCCACGCTGGCGACGATCACCATGCCGGTCGCCGCTGAGGCGCCACCGATAAAGGCCAGCATCGCCAGGGCCGGGTGGGCTTGGGCCAGCGGCAGGCTGATGACGAAAGAGTCCGGCAGTACCGAGCTGGGCAGCAGCATCTGACCAGCGAGGGCGATCGGTACGACGAACAGCGCGGCCAGCGCCAGGTAAGCCGGGAACACCCATTTGGCCAGGCGCAGATCCTGGGGATCAATATTTTCCACCACCGTCACGTGGAACTGCCGGGGCAGGCAAATGATCGCCATCATTGCCACGCCGGTCTGCACCACCATCGACGGCCAGTTGATGGTTTCCTTCCAATACTCTTCGAGGCGCGGGGCGAGCATGGCCTGGTTGAACAGGTCGTCGAAGCCGTCGTACAGGCCGTAAGTCACGAATGCCCCGACCGCGAGAAACGCAAACAGCTTGACCAGCGATTCAAAGGCAATCGCCAGCACCATGCCACGGTGGTGTTCCGTGGCGTCGAGGTTGCGGGTACCGAAGACAATGGTGAACAGCGCCAACACCAGCGACACGATCAGCGCCGTGTCCTGCGCGCGAGTGCCCATGGCGTCGGCACCGGCACCGATCAGCAGGTTCACCCCGAGCACGATGCCCTTGAGCTGCAAGGCGATGTAAGGCAGCACGCCAACCATGCAGATCAGCGCCACCACCACCGCCAGCGATTGGGATTTGCCGTAGCGGGCGGCGATGAAGTCGGCGATGGAGGTGATGTTCTCCTGTTTGCTGATCATCACCATTTTTTGCAGGACCCACGGCGCGCAGACCAGCAACAGGATCGGCCCGAGGTAGATCGGCAGGAATGACCAGAGCTGCTCGGCGGCCTGGCCGACAGCGCCAAAGAAGGTCCAGCTGGTGCAATAGACCGCCAGCGACAGGCTGTACACCCACGCGCGCACTCGCGGCGGCAACGGTGTGCTGCGACGGTCGCCGTAAAAGGCGATGGCGAACATGATGGCCATATAGGCCAGGGCGACGACGGCGATCAGCCCGCTGGACAGCGACATGGGAACTCCCGGCAAAAGACACCCGGGACTCCCGCCCGGTCAGACAGTCTCGCACGATGGCCGGGGTTAGTCAGTGTCGACCAAGGTCGTGGCGTGGTGGGGTGTCGCAGGGTGTTTGTCAGTTGGATTTTTAGTGTTTGTGCTGGCCTCTTCGCGAGCAAGCCCGCTCCCACATTGGATTTGCGTCGTTCACAAATTCCCTGTGGGAGCGGGCTTGCCCGCGAAGACGGCCTCACTGACTCAACGCAATCTCGATCAACTGATGCAATTCCCCAACCTCCAACGGTGCCGCCGAAAACAGGATGCGAAACACCGTCGGTGCCGCCACCAAATTGATCAATCGATCGACACTCGGCTTCGGCTGATCCGGGTAACGATCCAGAATCGCCTGCAACTGCCCGCCAATGATCGTCGCGCAGTAAACCGGTGTGATGCTGCATTGCACGTCGCGCAGCATGTTCCGGCCGGGCTCGGAGCTCATCTCGTCCAGATACTGCTCCGCCCAGGCCCGCACATCACCGCGCAAGCTGCCGGTGACGGCCGGTTCGCTGTCCGGGCGCAGGCGGGCGAGGGCGACGTCGGCCAGCAACACCGACAAATCGCCCCAACGCCGATAGATCGTCGACGGCGTCACCCCCGCGCGCGCAGCGATTTGCGGGACGGTCACGGTGGCGCGGTCCTGCTCTTCGAGGAGTTGGCGGACAGCCGAATGAATCGACTCTTGCACCCGGGCGCTTCGACCGCCGGGGCGTAAACCTTCTTTAATAGCCATACGGCGGACCTTAACACAAAGAATTTGCTTTAAGCGCTGGCCAGTAGCACACTCCGCAAACGCAATAAATTAGCTTTTGCGGAGTGTGCGCATGTCCAGCTCGATATCAAACCGTTCCAGCCTGTGGTTTCTGGCGATTACTTTACTGAGTTTTCTTGCCGCTTCCACTGCGCCAACGCCGCTGTACCACTTGTATCAGGAACACCTGCAATTCTCAGCAGCGACCCTGACCCTGATCTTCGGCGTCTACGCCATCAGCCTGCTCGCGGCGTTGCTCACCGTCGGTTCGCTGTCGGATTACCTGGGGCGAAAACCGGTGATTTTCACCGCTGTGGTGCTGAACATGCTGGCTATGCTGCTGTTTATCAATGCCGACAGCGTCGCCTGGTTGATCAGCGCCCGAGTGCTTCAAGGCTTTGCTACCGGAATGGCCACGGCTGTATTAGGTGCCGCGCTGCTCGACACTGATCGCCAGCAAGGTCCGCTGGTCAATAGCGTCGCGCCGCTGCTCGGCATGGCGGTGGGTGCCATGGGGTGTGGTTTGTTGGCCGAGTTTGCGCCGTTGCCGCTGCAATTGACCTTTTGGGTGTTGCTCGGACTGTTCGGGTTGCAAGCGCTGTACGTCTGGCGTCTGCCGGAAAGCGTCAGCCCACAAGCGGGGGCATTGGCTTCGCTGTTTCCGACCCTGCATGTACCGATCCAGGCGCGGCGCGTGTTGTGGCTGGTGCTGCCGCTAAACACCGCCGCATGGGCGCTCGGCGGCTTCTTTGCCTCCCTCGCGCCGTCCCTTGTACGGACGGCCACCGGATCGACCTCGAATCTGATTGGCGGCGCGACAGTGGCTGCGCTGACCGTCACCGGCGCATTGATGATCTACACCTTGCGCAGTCGCCCGGCTGACAAAGTCTTGCGGATCGGCGCAAGCATTCTGCCCGTGGGTGTAGCGCTGATTTTACTGGCGGTCCACAGCGCCAGCCTGCTGCTGTTTTTCATCGGAACGCTGGTGGCCGGATGCGGTTTCGGGGCCAGTTTCTTGGGTTCGTTGCGCAGTGTCGTGCCGCTGGCCTTGCCTCACGAACGGGCCGGGTTGATGTCGGCGTTTTATGTGCTCAGTTATCTGGCGTTCTGTCTGCCGTCGTTGCTGGCGGGGAACCTGACGCGAGCCTTTGGTCTGGTGGCGACGACCGATGGTTATGGCGCGGTGCTGATTATCCTGTCGGTCAGTGCTCTGCTCGCGTTGATGCGTCAGGAGCCTGTCAAAGTCTGTGGCGCCAATGTTCGATGACCGCTAGCCTTGGCACCGCCACTCATTTCGACGGACCACCCGATGAAGATCATTCGCAGCAAATCCTTCACCGCTGACCGTGCCTGGGGCGCCCTGGATATCGCCAACATGAACGGCATCACCACCCGTTTGCACTGGACCGACCAACCGTATAAATGGCATGTCAACGATGGGCAGGAAGTGTTCGTCGTGCTGGATGGGCAAGTGCGGATGCACTACCGCGAAGAGGGCGTCGAAAAGGAAACACTGCTGGACGTGGGCGATATTTTCTATGCGTCGGTCGGCACCGAGCACGTCGCTCATCCACAAGGTGCGGCGAGGATCCTGGTGATCGAAACGGAAGGCAGCGTCTGACGCTATATCTGCTAAACAGATAACAGTTAGAGATATTACCCGTTATATAGATATTCGATTCGGATCTACCATGAATTCCACCTCACAAGAGGAGAGGAATTCATCATGACATGCCCCAACACCACCGGTTTCAAGCCACTCAGCCATTTGCCACACCCGCTTGAGGCTATTCGCCAATTCACGCCCAACTGGTTCGCCGCGACCATGGGCACAGGCGTGCTGGCATTGGCGCTGGCGCAATTGCCCGTCGCCATACCCGGCCTGCATGCGGTGGCCGAAGGCCTATGGCTGCTCAACATCTGCCTCTTTGCATTGTTCACCGCCGCCTACGCAGCACGCTGGGTGCTGTTCTTCGATGAGGCTCGGCGGATTTTCGGCCATTCCACGGTCTCGATGTTTTTCGGCACCATTCCCATGGGGTTGGCGACCATCATCAACGGCTTCCTGGTGTTCGGCTTGCCGCGCTGGGGCGACGGAGTGATTCATGTCGCCGAAGTGCTGTGGTGGCTGGATGTGGCCATGTCTCTGGCCTGCGGCGTATTGATTCCGTACATGATGTTCACCCGTCAGGAACACAGCATCGACCAGATGACAGCGGTCTGGCTGTTGCCAGTGGTCGCGGCGGAAGTGGCTGCCGCCAGTGGAGGTCTGTTGGCACCGCACCTCGCCGATGCCCATTCGCAACTGGTGGTGCTGACGACCAGCTACGTGCTGTGGGCCTTTTCCCTGCCGGTGGCGTTCAGCATTCTGACGATCTTGTTACTGCGCATGGCGCTGCATAAATTGCCTCACGAAAACATGGCTGCCTCCAGCTGGCTGGCGCTGGGGCCGATCGGCACCGGGGCCTTGGGCATGTTGCTGCTGGGCGCCGACGCGCCGGCCATCTTTGCGGCCAACGGTCTGCCGGGCATCGGTGAAATTGCTGAAGGGCTGGGCCTGGTGGCCGGGATCACGCTGTGGGGCTTCGGCTTCTGGTGGATGCTGATGGCTGTGCTGATCACCGTGCGTTACCTGCGCGAAGGTATCCCGTTCAACCTTGGCTGGTGGGGCTTCACCTTCCCGCTGGGCGTCTATTCTCTGACGACGTTGAAACTGGGCAGCACCTTGAACCTGGCGTTTTTCAGTGTCTTTGGCTGCGTGCTGGTGGCGATGCTGGCGGTGATGTGGCTGATCGTCTCCACACGCACGGTGCAAGGCGCGTGGCGGGGCGAGTTGTTTGTCTCGCCGTGCATTGCAGGATTAAAGAAATAAGCGGCAAAGATTAGGTAATGTGTGGCCTGAATCGACGTTCGACATTCCAATAACAGTCGCCAAGCCACTCTCTACCCAACATCAGGGACACATGGAAGATGAGCCACCCCTCGCAGTTCACCTTGCTTCGCACCCGGCGCTTCCTGCCATTCTTTATTACGCAGTCCCTCGGGGCGTTCAACGACAACATCTTCAAGCAGTCGTTGATCCTCGCCATTCTGTACAAGCTGACTATCGAAGGTGACCGTTCGATCTGGGTCAACCTGTGCGCGCTGCTGTTTATTCTGCCGTTCTTCCTGTTCTCGGCGCTGGCCGGCCAGTTCGGCGAAAAGTTCGCCAAGGACGCGCTGATCCGTCTGATCAAGCTCGGGGAAATCGCCATCATGGCGGTCGGCGCGGTCGGATTCCTGTTCGATCACCTGTCGCTGATGCTGGTGGCGCTGTTCGCCATGGGCACCCACTCGGCGCTGTTCGGGCCAGTAAAATATTCGATCCTGCCCCAGGCCCTGCGAGAAGAAGAGCTGGTGGGCGGCAACGGGCTGGTGGAAATGGGCACGTTCCTTGCGATCCTCGCCGGCACCATCGGCGCCGGGATCATGATGTCCTCCAGTCATTACGCGCCCATCGTTTCCACCGCGATCATCGGTATCGCGGTGCTCGGCTACCTGGCCAGTCGCAGCATTCCCCGAGCGGCCGCTTCATCACCCCAAATGCGCCTGAACTGGAACATCTTCAGCCAGTCCTGGGCCACCTTGAAACTGGGCCTGGGGCAAACGCCTGCGGTGTCGCGTTCCATCGTCGGCAACTCGTGGTTCTGGTTTGTCGGGGCGATTTATCTGACGCAGATCCCGGCCTATGCCAAGGAATGGATGCACGGCGACGAGACCGTGGTGACGCTGATTCTGACGGTGTTCTCGGTGGGTATTGCCCTCGGTTCGATGCTTTGCGAAAAACTCTCCGGACGCAAAGTCGAGATCGGCCTGGTGCCGTTCGGTTCCTTTGGGCTGACGGTGTTTGGCTTGCTGCTGTGGTGGCATTCGGGCGGTATTCCAGACAGCGTTGATGGCCATGGCTGGATCGAAATCCTGGGGTTTGGCCACACCTGGCTGGTGCTGGTCGACATTCTCGGCCTGGGGATCTTCGGTGGTTTCTACATTGTGCCGCTGTATGCGCTGATTCAGTCGCGCACCCCCGAGAACGAACGGGCGCGGGTGATTGCCGCCAACAACATTCTCAACGCATTGTTTATGGTGGTGTCGGCGATTGTCTCGATCGTTTTGTTGAGCATGGTCGAGCTGTCGATCCCGCAGCTGTTTCTGGTGGTGTCGCTGCTGAACATCGGCGTCAACGCCTACATCTTCAGCATCGTTCCTGAATTCACCATGCGCTTCATGATCTGGCTGCTCAGCCATTCCATGTACCGCGTGGAGCATCGCAACCTCGATCTGATCCCGGATGAAGGCGCGGCGTTGCTGGTCTGCAACCACGTGTCCTTCGTTGATGCGCTGCTGATTGGCGGCGCGGTGCGTCGGCCGATTCGCTTTGTCATGTATTACAAAATCTACAACCTGCCGGTGCTGAACTTTATCTTTCGCACGGCGGGGACGATTCCGATCGCGGGTCGCCAGGAAGACATTCAGATTTACGAAAAGGCCTTCACACGGATTGCTCAATATCTGAAGGACGGTGAGCTGGTGTGCATCTTCCCTGAAGGCAAGTTGACCGCTGACGGGGATATGAGTGAGTTCAAGGGCGGGCTGGTGCGGATTCTTGAAGAGACGCCGGTGCCGGTGATTCCGCTGGCGTTGCAAGGACTGTGGGGGAGTTTCTTCAGCCGCGATCCGGGCAAGGGGTTGTTTCGTCGGTTGTGGTCGCGGGTGACATTGGTGGCAGGGCCGGCGGTGGCGGTTGAGGCGGCGGAGCCAGCGAAGTTGCAGGCGATGGTTGGGGATTTGCGTGGGACCGTTAGATAGTTGGCGAGTGTGGTGGCCTCATCGCGGGCAGCCCGCTCCCACAGGTTTTTTGGCGTGCCACAGATGGCAGGCATAAAACTGAACCCTGTGGGAGCGGGCTTGCCCGCGATAGCGGTAGTGGCTTAGGCGCTAACCTTGAGGCCAATCAACCCGGCAATAATCAACGCAACGCTGGCCAGCCGGAACAGCGCCATCGACTCGCCAAACAAAATAATCCCGGCGATGACCGTGCCCACGGCACCCACACCGGTCCAGATCGCATAGGCCGTGCCCAGCGGCAATTCCTTCATGGCAAGGCCCAGCAAACCAAGGCTGATCGCCATGGCGGCAACGGTCAATGCGGTCGGGAGAGGGCGGCTGAAACCGTCGGTGTACTTCAGGCCAACGGCCCAGCCGACTTCGAACAGACCGGCGAAAAACAGAATGATCCAGGACATGAAAGACCTCCATCGATTGACGGGGTCGTCCCCAGACTAATGACTCGATCGAGCCGCGAGGTCGTCCTCGCGTTGCGCCATAGAGTGCCCATCATTAATCCGGGGATCAAGTTTGCGGATCACTCGGCAGCTTGTTGTGCCGCGGTTTCGCGGTCTTGTTTCTCGCTCATGCGGCGGAAATACGTCGAAAGCAACGCCCCGGAAATGTTGTGCCAGACGCTGAATAGCGCGCTAGGCACCGCCGCCAGTGGCGAGAAGTGCGCACTGGCCAACGCGGCGCCCAGACCGGAGTTCTGCATGCCGACTTCCAGCGCCAGGGATTTGCGCTGGGCCAGTGGCAAGTTGAACAGGCGCCCGGTGAAGTAACCCAGCAAATAACCGAAGCTGTTGTGCAGCATGACCACGGCCATGATCAGCAGGCCAGACTCGGCGATCTTCGCCTGGCTGGCGGCCACCACGGCGGTGACGATGATCACGATGCTCACCACCGAAATCAGCGGCAACACTTCCACCGCATGGCGCACCCGATCACCCAGCAGGCGTTGGGCAACCACACCGAGCACGATCGGTAGCAGCACGACTTGCAGGATCGACCAGAACAGCTCCATGAAGGACACCGGCAGCCACGCCGAAGCCAACAGCCAGATCAGCGCCGGCGTCAGCAACGGAGCGAGGAGGGTGGTGACAGCGGCGATGGCCACCGACAGCGCCAGGTCACCGCGCGCCAGCCAGGTCATTACGTTCGACGAGGTGCCGCTTGGGCAGCAGCCGACGAGAATCACGCCGACGGCGATTTCCGGCGGCAGGTGAAACGCCTGGCAGAGCAACCACGCCACGCCGGGCATGATCACGAAATGTGCAACCACGCCCAATGCCACGCGCCATGGATGGCGAGCGACTTCGGCAAAGTCTTCGAGTTTGAGGGTCAGGCCCATGCCGAACATCACCAGGCCCAACAGCGGCACGATCGCGCCTTTCAGGCCGATGAACCACGCCGGCTGCAAAAACGCCACGACGGCGAAAATCAGTACCCAGTAAGCGAAGGTGTTGCCGACAAAACGACTCAATGCAGCGAGGGCGCGCATGGCCTGATCCTTTTTATTAAGTAACACCACGAAACCAATGTGGGAGCGGGCTTGCTCGCGAAGAGGCCGGTACATTCAACATTTATGTCGCCTGTAAGACCGCCTTCGCGAGCAAGCCCGCTCCCACATTTAGACCACGTCGGTTTAGATCCCCTGCGGAAGCTCTTCACCGCCCAACGCTTCAACCAGTGCCGGCAGGAAGTCGCCGAAGGTCAGCATCATCAGGGTGAAACTGGCGTCCAGCTGGCCGAGGGCTTCTTCGCCGCCGTCCTGTTCCGCCTGGTCTTGCAGCAGGTCTTCGAACTTCAGGCGCTTGACCACCATCTTGTCGTCGAGGACGAAAGACAGCTTGTCTTGCCAGGCCAGCGACAATTGAGTGACCACTTTGCCGGTGCTCAAGTGCAGCTGGATTTCTTCGCTGGTCAGGTCCTGACGCTTGCAACGCACGATGCCACCGTCTTCGTGGGTGTCGCGCAGTTCGCACTCGTCCAGCACAAAGAAGTCGTCCGCGGCTTTCTGGGTGGTGACCCATTCGGTCATGGTCGCGGTCGGCGACATTTTAACGGTCAGTGGACGTACTGGCAGTGTGCCGATCACTTCACGCAAAGTGGACAGCAGGTCTTCGGCACGTTTCGGGCTGGCCGAGTTGACCAGGATCAGGCCCTGTTTCGGTGCGATGGCGGCGAAGGTCGACGAACGACGGATAAAGGCACGCGGCAGGAACGCCTGGATGATTTCATCCTTGATCTGGTCGCGTTCCTTTTTGTAGACCTTGCGCATTTGTTCGGCTTCGATCTCTTCGACCTTTTCCTTCACGGCGTCACGCACGACGCTGCCCGGCAAGATGCGTTCTTCTTTACGGGCGGAGATCAGCAGGAAGTCGCCGCTGACGTGCACCAGGGGTGCATCTTCGCCTTTGCCGAACGGCGCGACGAAACCGTAGGTGGTCAACTCCTGGCTTGCACATGGACGCGCCAGTTTGGTGGCCAGTGCAGTTTCCAACGCCTCGGCATCAAAAGGCAGATCTTGGGTCAGGCGATAGATAAGCAGGTTTTTGAACCACATGGGGCGAGTCTCTCCTTTATACAAAGGGGGGCATTATTCTCTTAGCGAAGCCATAGGCCAACCCTTCTCTAAGCCTTTGGAAGGGCTGCAAAAATTATTTAAAAAAGTGCTTGCCAGAGGTGGGGTCGCTCCGTAGAATGCGCGCCACACCGAAAGTGAAGGGTGATTAGCTCAGCTGGGAGAGCGTCTGCCTTACAAGCAGAATGTCGGCGGTTCGATCCCGTCATCACCCACCATTCGCTTTAGTGTTACGCGCAGCGGTAGTTCAGTCGGTTAGAATACCGGCCTGTCACGCCGGGGGTCGCGGGTTCGAGTCCCGTCCGCTGCGCCATATTCGGTAACCTGGAATGCTGAACGCCAGGTCACCACGGAAAAGCCCGCTAACGCGGGTTTTTTTCTGCCCAAAGTTTGTACGTTGTTCCTGCAGGTCGTGTCGTTTCACCGGATTTCAGATTTTTTTGAAAAATTATTCAATTAAATCAACACTTTACGAAAATCTGTGGCACAATGCGCCCCGCAACGAAGGTAAAGGGTGATTAGCTCAGCTGGGAGAGCGTCTGCCTTACAAGCAGAATGTCGGCGGTTCGATCCCGTCATCACCCACCACTTACTTTCAACGCTACGCGCAGCGGTAGTTCAGTCGGTTAGAATACCGGCCTGTCACGCCGGGGGTCGCGGGTTCGAGTCCCGTCCGCTGCGCCATATTCGGTAACCTGGAGCGCTGAACGCCAGGTCACCACACAGAAAGCCCGCTTTATGCGGGCTTTTTGCTGTCCGGGATTTGGCTTTATTGCTCGGCGTTGCGGCTGTGGCGGTAATCGCTGACCGCTTCGTACACCGCTTTGCGCAAGCGGTTGATGCCACCAATCGGCCGATGAGCCTCAAGCCCGAACCACGGATTGAACGACTGGTTGTCGCATTGCAGGTTCAGCGCCGGCGTATCGAAGTCCTGAGCGGGCAGTTTGATCCGGGCCACGGTTTCGAACGTCGCATCCTTTTCCTTCCACTCGATACTTGTGTCCTCGATCGGCATGTACTTGCCCGGATCCTGGCGCTGGATCTGCAAGACGAAGCACGCCGGCACCCGATCCGTCGACAATTGCTGATTCAGCGCATTGCGTAAAAAATTCGGCAGCTTCTGGTTCTGCACCGGCAGCGTGTAGGCCGGGCAATTGTCGGGATCCGGCGTCACCCGAAACTTCGCGTTGGCGTCACCAAACTTGTAGGGCGAAACTGAAAAGTACGTCGTCTGCGTCGGACTTTCCGGGGCAGGGGAGAGCGTCGCCAAGGCAATGAACAGATGACGAACCTGCCACGTGCGCGGATCCCAACCGGGGAAAAACGCCATCAGCTTCTTGCCATCGGCCTGGGCGGCCACATTCTGACGGTATTCGGCGACATCGCTGACGAAGAAGTTCGGGTGGCTGAACATCACAAAGTCTTGTTCACCACGGCTTTGTTGATCGGCGAGCAGTTGTTTGCCGGGCACATCGAGCAACTTGATCGCCATGCCCCGGGCATCGCGGATACTGTCGAACTGTGGATAAGCATTGCCATTGGACAGCCGCATCGTCGCGTTCCAGGTTTTGCCGGGTTCGCTGAACACGCCCTGACGCAGCTCATCCGCCAGATCCGGCAGCACTTGGACTTCGGCCTTCACGCAACCGTGCGCCTTGGCATGCGCATCGCGCAGGTAGCGGGTGTTTTCACGGTGCTGATCGACGATGCGCACGGCCGTCTGGATGATGTCCTGAGTCATCGCCGCTTCGCCGTTCGGGATCAGTTCTTCAGCCGAGACCGGTCCCCGGTGCTGCCAGGCAAACCACGCCGTGGCCAGTGCCCAGCCGAGTAACCCCAGGCCCAGCAACCACAACAGGGTTTTGCCGAGGAAGACGCCAAACCACCTCCAGAGTCTGCTCATGGCAATTGTGCCTCCAACGGGCCGCCCAACACTTTTAGATATTCCAGCAGCGCCCAGCGCTCCTCCGGTTGCAGCAGGCGACCGATCACGCCGTTGCCGCGCTTGCCAGCCCGGAATTCGTGGCCACTGTTGTGATTGCCGGTGATCCACGTGTCGAACTTGAAGCCATTGGTGAACGCTTCGGTGCGATAGCCCAGGTGCCTGGGGTCGTACTCGAACGTGCCTTTGTAGAAGGTCGTTGCGCGTTCATCCTGGGGCGAGAGCAGTTGATAGATGCTTGGTACCGAACCGTTGTGCAGAAACGGCGCCGTCGCCCAGACCCCGGCCAATGGTCGGGCTTTGTAGTCGCGCAATTCACGCACGCCAATCGGCAGGCCGAAGCCATCCATGTCCGGGCGCTCGGCCTCGGGAATTTTCGCCTCGCGGTAAGCGCGGTTTCCTACGAACGCGGTGACGTAGGCCAGGCCTTTGGCTGACGAGAGCTTGCTCAAGTCCAACGGCTCGGTGGGCGGCGGCTGCAACTGCACATCCAGTTTCGCCAGCTCTGCCGGGTCCCATTGCAAGGCGCTTAGGTCGAAGCGATGGTCGGCGATGTTGTTGGCGGCGCCCGGGTCTGTGCCGATGTAGTCCACCGGCAGCATTTTCAGGTGTTGCACCCAGCGCCCGTTGGTCTGGACCGATCGAGGCACATGGCAACCGGCGCAGTTTTCACTGAACAATTCGCGCCCTTTGGCGGCCAAGGGCTTATCGACAGCGCCGAGCACGTCTTCCGGCCAGGCAGGTGGTTTGAGCCGTTGCAGGGTTTGTTCGATCTGGTGCAGGTCGCGCAAGCGGACACTCGACGGGTAGCGCGCGTCACCTTTCAGCGGTTGGCCGTTGGCGTCGAAGAAGCTCAGGGTTGCGCCGACGCCCAGCGCCTCGCCGATGTTGCGGGCCATCGGTTGCTGCGCCGAACCGTTCCATTGCACCCAGTCAAAGGTCCACATGTCCCACAGTTGCGGGTAGTCCACCGGTGCGTTGGCCACGCGGTAGTTATCGGTGGAAATCGCGTCGCCGAAGCTGGCATTGGCAATTCGCCCGAAGGCATCGGTGCGGCCGGGGCCTTCCTCGGTCGGGTAGAGCCCGCGATGGGTATCGTTCCACGCCACTTTTACAAAGGTATCAAGCGAGGTTTTGAAGTCTTTTCGTAGTTGTTCGCGGCGGGCGTCGTAGTCCTCGCCAAGCACGTTGCGTGCGAAGCGTTCGAATTTCCACGGGTTGTAGTACGTCGAGGCCAGACTGGCGACAAGCGCTTGTCCGAAACTGCCACCGCGCAATGTAGGAACGCTGGAAGGCAGGACATGCTGCGCCGAACCACCGTCGATGCGCACGGCCTGGCCGTTGAAACGCAATTCACCGGTGTGGCAGGCGGCGCAGGTGATGTCGAGGAACTCATCCTGACTGCCGGGGTTTTGATGGCGGGCAAACCCTACCGGCAGGTTGCCAGGGTTGTTGTTCGGCGTTTCCTTCTGGTCGCGGTCGATCAGAAAACCAAAGCGCGCGAGATACTCGGGGGCGGCGAATCGTTGTTCCGAGAAGGGCAGTTCGAGTGCCTTGAACCAGTCATAGCGCAAGCCCTTGACCTGAGTGCCTTGTGGGGTGAAGTAGTAAGTCTGGCGGTCGGCGGCGCTCCACTGCTCCAGGTAATGCACCTGTTGCGCTGGTGACCAGGTCGGCAGTTTCGGGTTGGCGACGTAGTACAGCACCACGGCCAGGCCCAGTCCCAACAGCACAGCAAGCAACACCAGCAGGCGGAATAAGAGGCGCAAGATAAACATCCTTGTCGATTTGTAGCTCTCTTATGCCTCAGTGCCTGAGGTGCGGCAAGTGGCCATTACGCCAGATGCTGTGGGATCCGGTATCCATCCCTGTGGGCCCAAGATGACAGAAGCTTCATCCTTCCAATCCCGAAATGCGTTAAAACCCCTGAACTTATCAGAAGTTTCCTGCTCTCATGCCGGTAGCCATTGGTCGTGGCCGCCTGATAAGCTCGCGGCTTTACTCGATTGCCCTTTAGGCGCATGAACAAGGAAATAGCATGAAACAGCATCGGTTGGCGGCGGCGGTGGCCCTGGTTAGCCTGGTACTTGCGGGTTGTGATTCGCAGACCAGCGTAGAGCTGAAAACCCCGGCGCAAAAAGCTTCCTACGGAATTGGCCTGAACATGGGCAAGAGCCTGGCTCAGGAAGGCATGGATGACCTGGACTCCAAAGCCGTAGCCCAAGGCATTGAAGATGCCGTCGGCAAGAAAGAACAGAAGCTGAAGGATGACGAGCTGGTTGAAGCCTTCGCAGCACTGCAGAAGCGTGCTGAAGAGCGTATGGCTAAAATGAGCGAAGAGTCGGCAGCCGCCGGCAAGAAATTCCTCGAAGACAACGCCAAGAAAGCGGGTGTCACCACCACTGCTTCGGGCCTGCAATACGAAGTGGTCAAGAAAGCGGATGGCGCACAGCCTAAGCCGACCGACGTAGTGACTGTTCACTACACCGGCAAGCTGACGGACGGCACTACCTTCGACAGCTCCGTCGACCGTGGCAGCCCGATCGATCTGCCGGTCAGCGGCGTGATTCCGGGTTGGGTCGAAGGCCTGCAACTGATGCACGTTGGCGAGAAGTACAAACTGTACATCCCTAGCGAGCTGGCCTACGGGGCCCAAAGCCCAAGCCCAGCGATTCCAGCCAACTCGGTGCTGGTTTTCGACCTGGAACTGCTGGCGATCAAGGATCCAGCAAAAGCAGACGCCGCTCAGTAATCAGCGTCGGCTTTAAAAACAACGCCTCGCTTTTTGCGGGGCGTTGTTGCATCTGGCGTTCGGCAAGGGTAAACAAAGCGAACGGACGCTGTACGTTGCAGTCATAGCCATTGAGGACGCCGTGCTAGCCGCGCCGGCGCGCCAAGTCAATGAAATCTTGGGTTTTTTTATGTGAGTAAAAAACGCCCGATCTGAGTTGAGCCCTTATGAAACGGGGCTTTCAGCCGTGAAATATAGCTCTGTTCACAAGGTTATCCACAATTTGTGTGGATAACATTTCAGCGGGAGGAATGATGAAAGCACCCTGGAATTTTGCTCGTTTCCTGCCACTCGCCGGACGCCTGCTTGCCCGTGGACGCTTGCCGACCCTGCTGTTCGCCGTCGCCAGCAAAGGTGCCAGCCAGGGCAACCGCCTGGGCAAGCTCAAGGACGATTTGCGCCTGTTACAGGCCCTGTGCCTGGCCTACTGGCGTGGCGAGTACCGCGCCATCAGCCCGAAGGCAATAATCTCGGTGGTGGCCGGCCTGATGTACTTCCTCAGCCCGGTGGATGCGATTCCGGACTTCATCCCGATGTTCGGCATGCTCGATGACATCGCCGTGCTGGCCTGGTTGATGAAAGTTCTCGACGACGAACTCAATGCCTTCCGTGCCTGGCGCAAACGCCAGGTGCCGGAGAAGCTTGCGGTGGTCGAACGTCTTCCCGATACCCCTGAGCAACTTCAGCTTCAGGGCCCGAAAAAAACCTGATTCGATTGAGGATCGTCCTTATATTCATACCCCCCGCGACCGTGGCCGCTGTTAGGATTACACTTCTAGGGAAAAGTGCCGACTCGCTAAGTGTCGTTGTCCTACGGGGAAGTCATGGATATTCAGATAATCACACGCGAAGGCGAGCCCGAATACGCGGTTTTGCCGTGGGCTCAGTACCAGGCTCTACTGAAAGCAGCAGGCATCAACCAACAACCGGCGCCCGACACGCCGGTGCGTCACGCAGCATCACCCGACCCGATTCTTCCGGGTCTGGATCAACTACGCAGTTTGCGCGAAGGGAAGGGCATCGCCATTGAGGCGCTGGCCCGCACGGTAGGCATCAGCCCGTCTTATCTGGCCCTGATCGAAAGTGGCGAGCGTCAACCCGACGCTGCGATTCGCCGCAGTCTGGCCTGGGAGCTGACGGTGCCAGGGTGGAGGGATGAATCGTGAGCGTACGCATCAGTCGTCAACATTGGGACGGGTTGCTCGGTGAGCTGGATCAGGCTCGTCGGCAGCGCCATCTGCTGACTTATCGAGCCTTGCTGGAACGTTTGCAATTGCCCACGCCGGCCATGCAAACCCTCACCGCCGCGCTTGAGCACCTGGCCGCGCTGGACGCCAAGGCCGAGCAGCCGCTGCGCAGCTCCCTGGTGATCAGCCAAGGCGCCAGCCGCCTGCCACGCACCGGTTTCTTCGAATGCGTCGAACGTCTGGGGCGTTTCTCCGGTCCGTCCGACGGCGTTGCTGCCGCCTCGTGGCACGCCTCGGAAGTGGTGCGCGTGTTCGAATACGAGTACCCGGAATCGGCGGAGGCCTGAGTGTTTCTGAAACTCAAGGCGCGGGCCGGTTACTGGCTGGCCCGCCGGTTGTTTCACTGGTCGTGGTTCGTGCGTCAGCCGCGCGGCTGGAGCTGGCTCGAAGGCCAGTTCGCCCGCATGGCCAACCTGGGTGACGTCGGCGCGCAAAGCTTCTACGGCCACATCCTGACCTTTCGCGGCGTCGGCCTTGGGGCGCGTGAAGAGGGTGTGCGATTGCTGCGCCTGGCGGCGTTGGCGGGGGATGGCAAAGCGGCGTATCAGGTGGGCGTGATCAGTTTGGCGGGATCGCCGAGCAAGGCGCCGGATCCGGCTGAAGCGGCGAGATTTTGGGAGATGGCGGCAAAGGCGGGGCATCCGTTGGCTGAGACGAAGCTCAAGGAGCTGGCGTCTCGTGATGCTGCGAAGTAAGTCCATCATTTGTTTGAAGAACATGACGTGGCGTGAGGGAAACCTCCCGCCACGTTTGCGTTTCTGACGTTTCTTTTATTAGCGACGGCGCATTAGAGAATTGCCCTACGCCAACATCGTCCTTTGCTGGCTTCTTTCCTGATTGATCCCCCGCAAAGTGCTGCGCGTTTATTGTTGTGTAAATCCGTCGGAGATTTCCTTCGAGTTGTGGCGGCTTTCATGAACTGGTGCGAAGGAGGTTCACCCGATAGCCTTTGATGGTCACTGAAAACTCAGTGGTGGGGTGTAGGAACCCTTTCAGCATCGGTATTGCGTTAGCGTCGAAACCTGATTTGCGGCCGTCTATGTACGTCCGTAACATCTGTTGCGGCGGCTGTGCGCGGGCACGCTTCGGCGTGGTCGAGTCTCCGATGCTCGGTATTCCTACCCCGCGTATAGCTGCCACCCAAGCCTGTAGGAAGGCTTTTGGCAGCTCCCATTGTCATCGGAAGGTCTCAAATGCCAACACTTCATCCTGATCCACCCTACGAAAAGCCGATTTCCCATCCAAAAAACCGCTTCATGGCGCTGACCAGTAATTGCAGCGACATGCCCACACTGTTCGTCGATACCCACGCGCCGCTGGATATTTTGACCGACGCCGCCCGCTACCGAATCCGAGCCGTCACCCAAGTGCTGGAGAACCTGTCCATGCGCGGTTCGATTGAGTGCGATTCCATGATTCTCAGCGACTTCGCGTTGCTCTGCGCCATTCCGTTGCGCGATGGCTGTGATGTGCTGGATGTGGTTGGGCGGCGGTTGGGGGCGCGGTCAGCGGCTGACTAGATCCTGAGATTTTGGTTGTCTGGTCGGGCCTCTTCGCGGGCAAGCCCGCTCCCACAGGGTTTTGTGTCGTTCACCATAATCACAAACGACACAAAACCCTGTGGGAGCGAGGCTTGCCCGCGAAGGCGTCCGTTCAATCACCGCTGTTCAATGATCAAGTTCACGTCCTGCACCGGCACCACCAAACTATCAATCACATGCACGCTATACCCCGGCACATTTTTCGCGTGATGCTTGGCCTGCGATGCCATCTCCGCCAACTGGCTCGCATCGAGTTGTCCACAGGCCTGTGGATGCAAATGCACCACGCCAATCGACAATGACAGCAGCGCAAACTCCTGGCGCACGCCCTGGCGATTCGGTGCGATGAAGCAGCCAGCTTCCAGGTGTTCGCTGCGGTAGAAGCGTCGGCACTGGCTCTGGAAGTCGTCCAGCAGCTGGTTCAAACGTCTGCGCCAGTCTTCCGGACCGAGCACCAGCAGAAAGTCATCACCGCCGATATGACCGACAAAGTCGCGGGACGGGTCGACGCGATCGTTCAGGCATTGCGCCAGGCATAGCAGGACTTCATCCCCACGGCCGTAGCCGTAGATGTCATTGAAGGGTTTGAAACTGTCGATGTCGACGTAACAAATCACCGATTCCCGCTCCTGTTGCAGCAGCCGCGTCAGGCATTGCTGGATGGGCACGTTGCCCGGCAACAGGGTCAGCGGGTTGGCGTAGCGGGCTTGCTGGATTTTCAGTTCGGTAATCAGCTTGAGCACATCGATCACCCGGCCCAATCCCAGATAACCGCCGTTGAGGGTGATGATGAAATCCTCCTCGATGCGTTGCCGCGCGCGGCTGGTGATCAAGCGGCTGACCTGTTGCAGCGACTGGCTCATTTCCACGGCGAGGAAGTCATCGTTCATCAAGCGGCTGATCGGCTTGCGCGCAAACAGGTCGGTTGCAAAGGGCTTGAGCAACGCGTCCGAGAGCGAATGCCGATGGACGATGCCGCAGGGATGGCCTTGCTCGTCGAGCACCGCCAGTGAGTTCAGGTTGGCCTGGCGGCGGAAGGCTTCCAGCACTGTGGCCGTCGGAGTGTCCCGGGCCACGGCCGGTTGGTCGTTGAGCAAGGCGCTGAGGTCGCTGCCTTCGTCATTCAGCGCCACGGCGGTGTTGTCCTGTTTGGGCATCAAGGCCCGGGCGTCGCGAGGTGGATGTTCCTGGGGGCGGCAAAGCAGATAACCCTGGACCAGATCCACGCCCATCTCGGTCAACACCGCGAGCTCTTCCGGTAGCTCGATCCCTTCGGCAATCACTTTCGCCCGCGAGGCCTTGGCGATTTGCAGGATCGAGCCGACGAACTCGCGCTTGAGTGCGTCCTGATGAATACCGTCGATGAAATGCCGGTCGATCTTCACATAGTCCGGACGCAGTTCTGACCACAGCCGCAAGCTTGAATAACCAGCGCCCAGATCATCCAGTGCAATGGAAAACCCCATCGCCCGATAGTGATGCAGGGCGTTTTGCAGTAACTGGAAATCGTCGGTCGGGGTCTGTTCCGTGAGCTCGATCACCACCTGGCTCGGTGGGATGCCAAAGTCCTGCAGCAATTGCAGGGTGCGGCCCGGTTGGTGAGCGGCTTCAAGCAGGGATTCCGGAGAGACGTTGAGAAACAGTTTGCCCGGAAGCTGTTGTTCGTTGAAACGTCGGCAAGCGCTTTCACGGCAGGCGATTTCCAGCTCGCTCAAGCGGCCGGCCTGACGGGCGACCGCGAACAACGCGATGGGGGAGTGCAGTGGACTGTTCGAGGGGCCGCGGGTCAGGGCTTCGTAGCCGACAATGCGTCGCTCGGAGAGGGAAATGATCGGCTGGAACAGACTGTGCAAACCGCTTTGAGTCAGTATTGAACTCAATGCACTCAGCTGTTCGGTCGTGGTCATGGCGATCTCTGGCGATAAAAAAAGGACTGAGCGCCAAAGCGCTCAGTCCTTTATTTCACGACAGAATGATGACTGTATGATGACGCTCCGAAGAGCGTCAGCATTAATTTGCCATCATCTTAATGCTTGGCGACCGCAGTGTTGAGTTTCAGGTAGTCCAACAGAATCCGCCCGGTCTCGCTCAGGTAGGCATCGTCTTCTGGCTTGGTCTTGTCCAGCTCGGCCGCAATCGCGTCTTCGTCTTCTTTCTTGAGCTCTTTGAGCGGTTCTTCGCCCTTGGCCTTGCGACGGAGGTTTTCCATCACCAGTTGCTTGGCTTCTATATCGGCGTGTTGCGCACGACGATCGGCTTCATTGAGGCTGACGGTTTTTTCCGTCATCAGCTTCTGCGCCAGGGCCAGCTTGTCGCGGATGAACACGAACTCTGCGTCTTTGGCCGAACGCACGTCATGCTCGGACTTGAGCTGCGCGATGTACGGTTTGAACGGATCGACCGCCGGCTTGATGGCCGCACGGATGGTGTCCCACGGCATGGCTTCCGGCAGGGCGCTTTCGCCGATTTCCTTGGTGTCGATGATCGACGGGTAATCGATGTCCGGCAGTACGCCCTGATGCTGGGTGCTCTGGCCGGAAACCCGGTAGAACTTGGCCAGGGTCAGTTTCAGTTCGCCATGGTTCAGCGGCTGAATGGTCTGCACGGTGCCTTTGCCGAAGGTCTGGCCGCCGATGATCAGTGCGCGGTGGTAGTCCTGCATGGCGCCGGCGAAAATCTCCGAAGCCGAGGCCGACAAGCGGTTGACCAGCAACGCCATCGGGCCTTTGTAGAACGCACCCGGGTTTTCATCTTCCAGCACGTCAACCCGGCCGTCGGCGTTACGCACCAGCACGGTCGGACCTTTGTCGATGAACAGGCTGGTCAGCTCGGTGGCTTCCTGCAAGGAGCCGCCGCCGTTGTTGCGAAGGTCGATGACCACGCCGTCGACTTTTTCTTTCTGCAACTCGGTCAGCAGTTTCTTGACGTCGCGAGTGGTGCTCTTGTAATCCGGATCGCCCGCGCGGAACGCCTTGAAGTCGAGGTAGAAGGCCGGGATCTCGATGACACCGAGCTTGTAGTCCTTGCCATCCTGTTTCAGGTTGAGGACCGACTTCTTCACAGCCTGGTCTTCAAGCTTCACCGCTTCGCGGGTGATCGGCACGATCTTGCTGGTCTGGTCGTTTGGCGCATTGCTGGCCGGAATCACTTCCAGGCGCACCACGGTGCCTTTCGGACCACGGATCAGCTTGACCACTTCGTCCAGGCGCCAGCCGACCACGTCGACCATCTCTTTGTTGCCTTGGGCAACGCCGATGATCTTGTCTGCCGGTGCAACCTGTTTGGTCTTGTCGGCCGGGCCGGCAGGCACCAGACGCACGATTTTTACCTGGTCGTTATCGCTCTGCAACACGGCGCCGATGCCCTCGAGGGACAGGCTCATGTTGATGTCGAAGTTTTCCGCGTTATCCGGCGACAGATAGTTGGTGTGCGGGTCGTAGGACATCGCGAAGGTGTTGATGTACGCCTGGAAGATGTCTTCCGCACGGGTCTGGTCCAGGCGCGCCAACTGGTTCTTGTAGCGCTTGGTCAGGGTTTCCTGAATCTGCTTGGAGTCCTTGCCCGCGATCTTCTGCCGCAAGACTTCGTCCTTGACGCGTTTGCGCCACAGGTCGTCGAGTTCGGCGGTGGACTTGAGCCAAGGGGCGTCCTTGCGATCGATCAGCAAGGTTTCCTTGGTGTTGAAGTCGATTTTGTCGACGCCCTTGTTCAGCTCGGCAAGGGCAAAGTCCAGACGCGCTTTGACGCGGTCCAGGTAGCGCTTGTAGATGGTGAACCCGGCGTTCAGGTCGCCGCTTTTGAGGAAGTCGTCGAACTGGGTTTTCCACTTGTCGAATTCGGCAATGTCGCTGGCCATGAAGTAGCTGCGCGACGGATCCAGCAGCTTGATGTAGCTGTCATAGATGATCACGGAGCGCGCGTCATCGAGCGGCGGCTTGCTGTAGTGATGGCGCTTGAGCAACTCGACGACGTTCAGGCTGGCGATCACTTCGTCACGATCAGGCTGAAGCTTGTCCCAGCTATTGGCTGCGAAAGTATTGCTCGACATCGGCATCAGGCCGATACCAATGAACAGGGCTAGGGCGGTGCTGGGGAGAAAATGCTTCATGCTGATTCGACGCGGGGACAATTGATCACGCATATTAGGCCGTCTTTGAAGTCGCCGGTTCCACAAAGGGCCGGTCACATAATGCAAGAAAGCCCGGCGCTACAGCTACGGGCTCAGTCCAGACTCACTATGGAGGCACTGTGAAAGCATTGCAAGGCGTGGAAGGTCAAGTGGAGTGGGTTGAAGAGCCCAGTCCTACATGCGATGTAGGACAAGTTCGAATTCGAGTGGCGGCAGCGGGCCTCAATCGCGCCGATTTGTTACAGAAGGCAGGACTTTATCCGCCACCGCCGGGAGCCAGCCAGGTACTGGGTCTTGAGTGTTCGGGGGTGATCAGCGAGGTCGGTGCGGGCTCGTCCTGGCAGGTCGGCGATCGGGTTTGCGCCCTGCTGGCCGGGGGCGGGATGGCCGAGGAGGTGGTTGTCGACGGACGGCATGTGCTGCCGGCTCCCGAAGGTTTTTCCCTGGCCGAGGCGGCGGCATTGCCGGAAGTTTACGCGACCGTCTGGCTGAATTTGTTTCAACTGGCTGCGCTCAAACCGGGTGAGAAAGTTCTCCTGCACGCCGGAGCAAGTGGAATCGGTTCAGCTGCCATTCAGCTGTGCAAGGCCTTTGGCAACCCGTGCTGGGTCAGCGTTGGTTCTGCCGAGCGTCTGGCGTATTGCGAAGCACTGGGTGCGCAGGGTGGGGTGGTGCGCACCGGCGACCTGGACAGCTTGCGTGATCTGGGGCCGTTCGACGTGATTCTCGATCCGGTCGGCGGCAACTATGCCGCGCTGAATCTGAAAATGCTGGCGCTCGACGGTCGTTGGGTGCTGATCGGTTTGATGGGCGGTCGTGAGGCGAAGCTGGACCTGGCGCAGGTCCTGGCCAAGCGCGTGCAAATACTGGGATCGACCTTGCGCAGTCGCGATGAGCAGTTCAAGGCAGATTTGTTCAGTGATTTGAGCCAGCACGTGTGGCCGCTGTTTGCCGAGGGGCGGTTGAGTCCGCAGTTGGCCAAGACATTCCCGATCAAGGACGCCGAAGCGGCGTTTGCGGAGTTGGCGAGTAATAAGGTGGCGGGGAAGTTGGTGTTGATAATCGACCCAAGCCTGTCCTGAAGGACACACTGACCCTGTAGGAGCGAGGCTTGCCCGCGAATGAGGCGTCGCGGTTTACCAGTGAGACCGCGTCATCGTTCTTCGCGGGCAAGCCTCGCTCCTACAGGGGTATCGGTTATTTCCAGAGATGGATCGGCCAGCCGGCCTTTTCGGCGTGCTCCAGCAACACCGGATCCGGATTCACCGCATGTGGGAAATCCACCTTCAATAGCAGCGGCAAATCGTTACGCGAATCGGAATAGAAACTCGCGCCTTCCAGATTTTCCTCTTCCGCATCCAGCCACTCCAGCAATCGAACGATCTTGCCTTCGCGGTACGTCAGCGTTCCAACGGTGTGGCCGCTATACACCCCATGCGCCACTTCCAGTTCAATGCCGAGAATCTCGTCGATGCCCAGCCGGTCGGCAATCGGCCTGACCAGGTGCGTACCCGACGCCGAAATCACCAGGATCCGGTCGCCGGCCTTGCGATGGGCCGCGATGGCTTTGGTGGCATCACTGAAAATGATCGGCTCGATATAGTCTTCCACCCAAGGCCCGACCAGATGGTCGACCTCTTCCGGTGTGCGCCCGATCATCGGTTCCAGGCTGAAATCCATGTACTCTTCCATCCGCAACTTGCCGTGGCTGTAAGCGTCCATCAGTTCGTTGTTCTGACGCATGAACGACTCGGGATCGACCCAGCCCAGGCGACCCATTTGCTCGCTCCAGAGGGTGGCGCAGTCGCCGTGAATCAGGGTTTCGTCCAGATCAAAAATTGCCAGGGCCATCAGTGCAGTTCTCTCTTCGACATCAACAAAGGCATCAGGCTACCTCACGCAGGGCCGTCGGATCGATGGAAAGTGCCAGGCGCTGACCATCGGGGTGCAGATCGGCCGCCGAGCGGTTCAGTACATCCACCACCAATTCCACACCCCGGGCTTCAACCCGATAACGAATCACGTTGCCCAGCAAACTGTGGCTGCGCACTTGCGCATCAAGCTCGCCGTTCAGGCTCAGCTCGATGGCTTCCGGGCGAATCGCAATGCGATGGCTGATCGGCCGCTGCAGCAGTTTCGAGGCACTGTCGGCGTCCAGCAGGTTGTAGTTGCCGATAAAACCTGCGGCAAACACATCCACTGGCGCCGTGTAGAGGGTTTCGGCGTCGCCGCTCTGTACGATCTTTCCCTGATTCATCAGGAAAATCCGGTCAGACATCGTCAGGGCTTCTTCCTGATCGTGTGTGACGAAAATCGTGGTCAAACCGAGTTCGCGCTGGATCTGACGGATCTGTTCGCGCAGGTGCTTGCGAATCCGCGCATCGAGGGCCGACAGCGGTTCATCCAGCAACAACAGCCGTGGCCGCGTGACCAAGGAGCGGGCGAGGGCCACGCGCTGGCACTGGCCACCCGACAGTTGGTGCGGATATCGCGCGGCGAAGTCCTTCAGTTCCACCAGTGCCAGCACTTCGGCGACGCGCTTTTGGCTGTCGTCGGCGTTGACCTTCTGCATGCGCAAGCCGAAGGCGACGTTTTGCTCTACGGTCATGTTCGGGAACAGCGCGTAGCTCTGGAAGACCATGCCGATCCCGCGTTTCTGCGGGCTCAACGGCACGATGTCGACGCCATCGAGCAGAATCTTGCCGCCATCCACCGACGTCAGGCCGGCGATGCAACGCAACAGCGTGGATTTGCCGCAACCGGAAGGACCGAGGAGTGTGACGAACTCACCTTTCTGGATCTCGCAGTCGATATCGCTGAACACCGGGGTGCCGGCATAGCTTTTTTGCAGGTGTTGGACGCTGACATAGCTCATTCGCTTTTGTCCTTGTTCAAGATATTGGCCGCCCAGGTCAGAACCAGCACAAAGAAGAAGTAGGAAATCACCAGCGCGCTGGTGAAGTGGCCGCTGCTGTTACGCATGTTGTTGAGGTAGACCTGCAGGGTTTCGTAGCGGGTGCCGACCAGGATGTTGGCGAACACGAACTCACCGAACAGGAACGAGAACGATAGCAGCAACGCCACCATCAAACCCTTGCGCAGGTTCGGCAGCACCACCAGGAACGCCGCTTGCCAAGTGCTGGCGCCGAGCAACTGCGCGGCGTCCATCAGGTCGCGCAGGTTGATCGCTTGCAGGTTGTTGGTGATCGCCCGGTACATGAATGGCAGCGCGATGGTGAAGTAGCAGCCGATCAGAATCCACGGCGTACCGACCATCGCAAACGGCCCGGAACCATAGAGCTGCAACAGCCCCACCGATGACACTACCGGCGGCACAGCGAAGGGCAGCAGGATCAGGATGTTCATCAGTGCATCAAGTTTCGGGAAGTGGTAATGCACCACGAACAGCAGCGGCAGAATCAGCACCACCGACAAAATCAGCGCACCGACACACACCAGCAGCGACTGCCCGAAGGCATGCAGAAAACGCGGATCGCTCCACAGCTGGATGTACCACTTGAAGGTAAAGCCGCTGGGCAGAATCGTCGCCGACCAACTGCTGGCGATCGAGTAGATCAGCGTCCCGGCCAGCGGCAGCAACAGAATGGCGAACAGCACATACACCACGACGCGGTGATAGACACCGACGGGGCCCAGTTCAGCGCGAGACATGGTAGCTCCTCTTCAACAGCAGTTGATGCACGATGGTCACCAGGGTCATCAATGCCACGAGCACCACGGCCAGGGCGCTGGCCAGGTTCGGATCAAGGGAAATGTCGCCGGACACCATCGCCGCGATGCGGATCGGCAGCACGTTGAAGTTGCCGGTAGTCAGCGCGTAGACCGTGGCGTAGGCGCCAAGGGCGTTGGCCAGCAAGATCACGAAGGTGCCCAGCAGCGCAGGCGTCAGCACTGGCAAACCGATGTGCCGCCAGAACTGCCAGCCGTTGGCGCCGAGCAGTTCGGCGGACTCACGCCAGTCTTCGCGCAGGGCGTCGAAGGCCGGGTAGAGCAGCAGCACACCCAATGGAATCTGGAAGTAGGTGTAGAGAATGATCAACCCGGTTTTCGAGTACAGGTTGAAGTCCTGAATGATCCCGGCCTGCTTGAGCATGATGGTGAAGCTGCCGTTGAAGCCCAGCAGGATGATGAACGCGAAGGCCAAAGGTACACCGGCGAAGTTGCTGGTCATGTTGGCGAAAGCATTCACGAAGTTACGCAGTTTCGAATCGACCCGACGCAGGGAATAGGCGCCGAGTACCGCGATGATGATGCCGAATACGCTGGACCAGAAACTGATCTCGAGGCTGTACTGGATCGCCTGCATATAGAACTTCGAATTGAAGATCTTGGTGAAGTTGGCCAGGCCCCAGCCGAACTCTTCCGATTGCAGGCTGTTGATCATTACCCAGACCAGCGGGGCGATCTCGAACACGATAAAGAACAGGGCGAAAGGTACCAGGCACAACGCTGCCAGCCACTTGCCACGGGTCATGGAGTTCACTTGAGCAGCTCCCGGCAGACAGGTTTGTCGTGGGCCACGCCCAGCAACTCGCAGACAGTGCCGCAGATTTGTGTTTGTTTCGGCGCCGCATCGGCATTGAAACTGAAGGCGTCGCCGAGCACGAACAGCGGCACTTCGCGTTCTTCGGGCAGCAGACCGTTGTGAGAGCGGTCGTTGTTCATGCCGTGGTCGGCGGTCACCAGCACCTGATAGCCGGCGTCAAGCCAGCCTTGCAGGTAGTCGGCGATGAAGATGTCGGCGAAGCGTGCACTGTTGCGGTATTGCGCAGTGTCGAGGCCGTGCTTGTGCCCGGCGTCGTCGATGTTCATGGGGTGGATCAACAAGAAGTTCGGCGCGTGGCGCAGACGCAGGTTTTCGGCGTCGGCGAACAGGTGCGAATCCGGATAGTGATCGTTCCAGTAGAAGTGACCGTGCTGGATCGGCAGGTCGGGGCTGTCGGTGTGACGATCCCGGGCGGCCACGAACGGCGAGCGGTTATACAGCTCGCTGACCCAGTGATAGGCCGCGGCGGCGGTGGTCAGCCCGGCATCCGTGGCGTAGTGATAAATGCTGCGCTGGTTGGACAGGCGCGAGACGTTGTTGTGGACGATGCCGCTCTCGATCGGCGGGACGCCGGTAAGGATGCATTCGTAAAGCGGTCGGGACAGGGCCGGCAGTTCGCACTCCAGTTTGTAGAGTGCCGCGCGTCCTGCGCCGACATAAGCCTGCAGGTGCCCCATGGCGTGGCGCGCGACCTCGTAGTTGAGGCCGTCGAGCACGACAAGGATGACGTTGTGCTTCATAGGGCAAAACTCCGCGAAACAGATGATTCAGGTACGCAACCAATTCCCCTGTGGGAGCGAGCCTGCTCGCGATGGCGGCGTGTCAGTCAACATATGTGCTGAATGTAAGTCCGCTATCGCGAGCAGGCTCGCTCCCACATTGGATCTCCAGTGGATCTCCAATGTGGGGTTTTACAGGGTTATTTCATCTCGACGAGGACTTCTTCGTTCCACTTCTGCGGCAAAGCCTTGGAAGTCTTTTCCCACGCATCCGCGTCTTTGATCGGCGTGACCTTTTTGTACTGCTCGTTAGGCAGCAGCTTGGCCTGCACGTCTGCCGGCAACTTGATGTGCTCGGCGCGGATCGGACGGGCGTTGCCTTTCGCCAGGTTGATCTGACCGGCATCGCTGAAGATGTATTCGCGGGTCAGCTTGGCGGCGTTCGGGTTCTTCGCGTATTTGTTGATGATGGTGGTGTAGCCGGAAATCACCGAACCGTCGGACGGGATCAGCACCACGTAATCATCCGGGTTGGCCATCTTGGCTTTGTAGCTCAGGCCGTTGAAGTCCCAGACCACGCCGACTTCGATTTCACCCTTTTCCATCGTGGCGATGGTCGGGTTGGCCATGGACAGGCGGCCCTGTTTGGCGATGTCTGCGAACAGCAACAGCGCGGGCTGCAGGTTCTTCTCGTCGCCACCGTTGGCCAGTGCCGCGGCCAGTACACCGTTGGCGGCCTGTGCGGCGGTGCTCACGTCACCGATCGAGACTTTGTATTTACCGGTTTTCAGGTCAGCCCATTTGGTCGGGGCTTCGGAACCGTGCAGCAGCTTCTTGTTGACGATGAACGCGATGGTGCCGGTGTACGCCAGCGCCCAGTTGCCGTCCTTGTCTTTGGCCCAGTCCGGGATCTGATCCCAGGTGCTTGGTTTGTAAGGTTGCACCACGCCTTGTTTGACCGCGATCGGGCCGAAGGCTGCACCAACGTCGCCGATGTCGGCGCTGGCGTTGTCTTTCTCGGCGGCGAACTTGGCGATTTCCTGCGCCGAGCTCATGTCGGTGTCGATGTGTTTCAAGCCGTATTTTGTGGCCAGGTCTGCCCAGGTGCCTTTCCAGTTGGCCCAGTCATCGGGCATGCCGACGCTATTGACCGCGCCTTCCGCTTTCGCAGCGGCTTCCAGGGTTTTCAAATCATCAGCGGCCATGGCGGCGCTGCACATGGCAATGGTCGAGCCTAACAGTGATGCCAGGAAAAGCTTTTTCATCCGAAGCTCCTTTGGGCGTTTTCACGCTGCGATTGCGGTTGTGTTGGTCTAGGTCAGCAATACCTGAGCCAATTTAGGCGCCGCTGATGACATTTTGATGTCGACGATCGGTCGGCCTACATTTTTCACGCGGTAACGCTCAGGCTTGCGAGTAAGCGTAGACCATGGCTAAAGGGCTGATCCGAAAGGACTTGGCCGTGAATTTGCAGGTGTCTTGCGCAACCGTTCGGCGGCTTTGTCATCTGCCAGTCACACGCAGTGCCTAGGCTTGCAGGAAGTTGAAGGAGCCGGTTTGAATCACGGTTTCTGCCCCGAAACAGTGCTGGTCTAGTCCAGATAGGTAACGTTGATGCGCATCGAGACCACCAAAGCGGTGACAGCCATCGGGCAGGTTCTGCAAGAACAGCTCGACCATGGCCTGTTGGCGCCCGGGAGCAAACTGCCGGCCGAGCGCAAGCTCAGTGAGTTGTTCGGTACCACGCGCATTACCGTGCGTGAAGCATTGTTGCAACTGGAGGCCCAGGGGCAGATTTATCGCGAGGAACGCCGTGGCTGGTTCGTGTCGCCACCGCGCCTGGCCTACAACCTGATGCAGCGCAGTCACTTTCACGCGATGGTCAGTGCGCAGGGGCGGGTGCCGTCGACCGAGGTGATCTCGGCGCGGTTACAGCCGGCGTCGGCGGCGGTGTGTGCGTGGTTGCAGTTGCCGGCGCTGTCCAGCGTGATCCAGATCTGCCGGGCGCGGCGCATTGATGAGCGGCTGGTGTTGTACGTGGAGCACTACCTGAATCCGCAGTACTTTCCGGGGATTCTGGAGTTCGATCTGAATCAGTCGATCACCGAGCTGTACGCCAGGCATTACGATCTGCACTACGGCCGGGTGCGTTTCGAGATCGTGCCGACGGCGTTGTCGGTGGATGCGGCGGCAGCGTTACGGGTGTCGGTGGGGAGCCCGGGGTTGCGGATTGCCCGGGTCAATTACGATCAGCATGAGCGGCTGATCGATTGTGACCTGGAGTTTTGGCGGCATGATGCGATTCATGTGGGTGTTGATGTGGTTTAGTCAGATAAACCGCGTCGTGGCCATCGCGAGCAGGCTCGCTCCCACATTGAAATGCACTCCAAAGTGGGAGCGAGCCTGCTCGCGATGGCGGCCTCTCAGCCACCCTATAAATCAGGTAGCGGACACATCCTTCTGCGGGCCACCACCCGCGGTTATCACCTGCACACTCATCCGTGGTGTCGCCAGGTCCATCCCGGCCTCATCCAGATGCCGCTTCAGCGACAAATTGAACGCTCGTGAAACTTCCCACTGTTTGATCGGCGCAGTCTTGAACCGCGCCCGAAGAATCGCGTTGCCCGACTCGAAACTCTCGACACCCTGAATCTCCAGCGGCGACCAGATGTTGCGCCGTTGCAGCGGGTCGGTGCGCATTTTCTGGCCGACTTCGCGCATCAGTTTGATCGCCTCGTCGATGTCCATGCTGGCGGGCACCGCCACCCGGAAGATCGCGTAGCCGAATTCCCGGGAGTAGTTCTTGATGCTTTTGATTTCGCTGAACGGAATGGTATGCACGATGCCGTCGATGTCTCGCAGGCGCACGGTGCGGATGGTCAGGCCTTCGACGGTGCCAAGGTGGCCGCCGACGTCCACGTAGTCGTCGATGGCCAGGGAGTCTTCGATGATGATGAACAGGCCGGTGATCAAGTCCGCGACCAGCGACTGCGCACCGAAACCAATGGCCAGGCCGATCACGCCGGCACCGGCCAGCAGTGGCGTGACGTTCATGCCCATGTTCGCCAGCGCGACGATCAGCGCAATGATGAAAATCGCCACGAACAACACGTTGCGGATCAGCGGCATCATCGTCTGTGCGCGGGCGTTGGCCAGGCCTTTGCGCGAGCGGGTGAGGGCGTGATGCACTGCGGTGTCGCTGAGAATCCAGATCAGCCAGGCAAAAATCAGCGTGCCGGCGAGGCTGAACAGTTTGACGCTGACTTCATGGCCTTCGCCTTCAGTGAAGGCAATCAGCGACATGCCCCAGACCCGCAGGCCCAGTTCGATAAAGACCAGCCAGACCACGAGATGGGCGAGGGTGTAGAAGAAGCTTTTCAGGCGCTCCGAATACAACGCATGACGCTTCACACCCCGTTGCGGTTTCAGCGAATGGCGGCGCACCAGGCCGTTGATGACCATGCACAACACCAGCAACACCGTGCAGATCAGTGCCTGACGCAGTGCGGTGCTGGTGTCGCCGGCAGAGACAAACGTGGCGAACAGCGAGATGCCCACCAACACCAGGGCCGGCACGTACCAGAAGGTGCCGAGAATATCGATGGTGTCGCTGAGCGCGCGGCGGGTCAGGCGTCGGGACAACGGCTGGTTGCGGATCAAGTGGGCGATCGGCCGACGGAAACGCAGGATGAACAACCCGGTGGACAGCGCCGCCAGCACGTTGGCGACGGTGGCGGCGGTGTGAGCCAGGTGACTGCCGAGGCTGGCGACCAGACGCGGATCGCTCAGCGCTTCACCGAACGCGGCGAAACTGCCGATCAGCCACAGCGGCCGGAAGGCTTGATGGCGCAGGATGTACAAGGCGCGGTGGCGATGCGGGCCGTCGAGCAAGGAAAACGCGATCACGCAGATCGCCGAAAAACAGGTGCCAACCACCAGCGCATAGGCCAGCACCATGGCGAGGCTTTTGCCCAGTGACGAAGGCAAGGCGTAACTCATGTAGACCGTGATGACCAAGGCAATCAGCCACGGCCCGAGTTTGCGCAGTGCGAAGCGCAACATGTCGAGGGCCTTGGGGTGTTGCGGCAGTTCTTCGGTCAGGCCGAAGCGCAGGCGTACCCGGTGACTGACCCAGATCAGCGCAGCGGCCAGCAGGCTCCAGACCATCAGAATCATCGCGAAGGCAAAGATGATCGGCAGCCACTCGCTGGCCGGCAGCATCAGTGCCGCGAGTTCGTCCTTGGCCAGATCAAACTCCTCGGACCAGCGCGTCAGCGGACTGCCCGCTCCGGAGAACTGCTTTTCGAAGGTGGCCAGCGTGCCGCCGATCAGGCCGAGTACGCCTTGTTCAGCGGTCGGCTGGGCTTTTTTGGTGACGTCGCGCAGCTTCTTCAGATCCGCCAGCAGTTTGCTGCGCTGCTGATCGTTCTCCAGCGACTTGATGACTTCGTCCAGCGACTGCCCCAGCGGTTCTTGCGCCTCCGGCTGGGCTTTTGACGAGCTGCCGAGCAGCCCCGGCAAGCCGACCGCCTGGGCAGGCGTCATCGGCAGCAGCGTCATCAGGCAGACAAGGAGGAAACACGGCAGGGCGAAAAGACGAGCGAACACTAGGCGGTCAACCTTGGGATAAACAGATCGGCCGAGTGTACGAGCCCGTCAAAATCAATGCGAGCCAAGGGGGAGGATTTATTCGTTGAGTTTGGCGAGGATCTTGAACACCACGGTGGCGAGGATCGTCAGCATGCCGATCCACATGGCGAACACGCCGGCGTTTTTATCGCGGAAATTGAAGCCGATGGCCAGCATGATCATCCCGGCAAGAATGGGGATGAGCATGGCGTGGAACGAGGACATAGAGATCATGGGCGACTGCCTTGTCGGAGGGAGTATTTAAAGTCTAGGTGGCTTTTGGGGGATCGGTGGTGATGTGTGTCAGCGACGGGCCACACATAAAACGCAATATGTGTAGATGGAAAGCTTCTGTGGCGAGGGGATTTATCCCCGTTCGACCGCGCAGCGGTCGCAAAGCCAGCGAATGCGGTCTGCCTGAGAGACCGCGGTGCCAGTTTCGGGGCCGCTGCGCAGCCCAGCGGGGATAAATCCCCTCGCCACAGATGAATATCCTCACTACAGGTTGGTCGTTGGGTCGAGTTACGGCAATTCCTGGCAGGCGTAGAACGCGCTCAGCACTTTGACCAGGTGGGCCAGGTCATGGCTGCCGCACAGTTCGCGGATCGAGTGCATGGCGAACGTCGGCAGGCCGATGTCCACGGTGCGCACGCCCAGGTGGCTGGCGGTGATCGGGCCGATGGTCGAGCCGCAGCCCATGTCGCTGCGCACCACGAAGCTTTGCACCGGCACTTCTTCGGCCATGCACAGATGGCGGAAGAACCCGGCGGTTTCGCTGTTGGTGGCGTAGCGCTGGTTGCTGTTGACCTTGATCACCGGGCCGGCGTTGAGTTTCGGGCCGTGGTTGGCGTCGTGCTTTTCCGCATAGTTGGGGTGCACGCCGTGGGCGTTGTCGGCCGAGACCAGCAGGGATTTCTGAATGGTGCGAACGAATTCGTCACCTTCAGGCAGCAGGCGACGCAAGGTTTGCTCAAGCATCGGGCCATCGGCGCCGCAGGCCGAGCAGGAACCGACTTCTTCGTGGTCGTTGCACACGAGCACGCAGGTTTCGTCGGTTTCAGCGGTCAGCAAGGCTTGCAGGCCGGCATAGCACGACAGCAGGTTGTCCAGGCGCGCGCCGGCGATGAAGTCGCCGTGCAGGCCGATGATCGCAGCGCTTTGCGTATCGTAGAAGCTCAGCTCGTAATCGAGCACCACGTCGGCATTCAAGCCATGTTCCAGCGCCAGCTGATTGGTGAGCACGGCACGGAAGTCCACGCGCTCGTCACCGGCAAATTGCGCGAGGATCGGCGGCAGTTCGGTCTGGGCGTTGATGGCCCAGCCCATATTGGCTTCACGGTTGAGGTGGATCGCCAGGTTCGGGATGGTAGCGATCGGTGCCTTGAAGTCGATCAACTGGCTCTCGACCTTGCCGTCGCGGCGGAACGTCACGCGGCCGGCCAGGGACAAGTCGCGGTCAAACCACGGCGCCAGCAACGCACCACCATAGACTTCGACGCCCAGTTGCCAGAAACCCTGGCGCTGCAGTTCCGGCTGCGGCTTGACCCGCAGGCACGGGCTGTCGGTGTGGGCGCCGACCAGGCGAATACCGCCATGCAGCGGCGAATGACGGCCCATCTTGACCGCGACAATGGACGAGTCGTTACGGGTGACGTAGTAACGACCGTTGGCTTCGGTAGTCCAGGGCTCGCGCTCGTCAAGGCGCACAAAACCCGCCGCTTCCAGACGCTGAACAAGGCTGGCAGTGGCATGAAACGGGGTAGGGGAGGCCTTGAGGAAGTCGATCAGGCCTTGGTTCAACTCTTCGCGCATAAGAAGCTCCAGACAGCAGTGGGCGGGAGTTTAACGTATTGGCCGGGGCCTTTGGGCATGACGTGAGCCGGTCACGTCAGCTGGCAGCCTCTACCCGCTTTTTCAGGTACTTCATGATGATCCGCTCATCTTCAGGCTTTTCAGGCTTGGGCAATTGCCGGGGCCAGCCGTTCTGATGGGTCTCCAGCAGCTTTTTCTGTTGCGCCTGGTCCCAACGAAGGATCTCCCGCGAGGCACACTCCCACCATTCGTGGCGGCAGGCCGTGTAGTACGGGTGATCGGGCGCCGCGCTGCCGTAAAGCAGATCGCGGCCGACCTTGCGCAGGGCGCCACTCTGGTTGCGCAGTTTCCATTTGATTTTCAGCCGCTGCCAGGCCGAAGGGAAGGGTTTGACCCGTGGCACGTCCCGGCACAATTCAACCAGCCGCTGGCTGAACCGCTCGCCATGCTGAGAGAAAAAATACGCCTGCATCGCATGGAAAAAGCGTTTTTCCGCAAAGTAGTGATAGATGTATTTTCGGGCTTCATAAATCGGTTTGTCGCGCATGGCGAACGACAAGGCGATCTGCTCGATGGTGTGGATGTCGAAGCCGTCCCGGGTCCATTCGTCGATGTACTTGATGGACTCTTCGAACAGCCCGGCGTCGCGGTCGGTCACGCCACACAATCCGCTGTTGTACAGCTTGAAACCGTTGTCCGCAGTGACGCCGTGAGCGTGCAGGCAACCGCCGAGCTTCACGTATTCGGGGCGTTCACACACGTTCTGCCAGTCGTACTCGAAGCGATCCATCAAGTAGTGCTGCGGCTGGATCTGGTTGAAGATCAGGTTCGGATCGCTGGTGAACAGCGTGTCGGTATCGACGAACAGGGTTTTTTCCGCAAACTGCAGGCCGGCGGCAATCGCGCAGGCCTTGCGGCGATGGTGATAGCCGTTTTCGCCTTGCCACAGGGTCAGGGTTTCCTGGGTCAGCAAGACCGTTTCGACCGGCCAGCCGGCGTAGTCCTGAGGGCGATCCGTGAGGATGCGGATGCTCGGGAGCTTGCCGTTCTTCGCGTGGGACAGCGCGGTCAAGATACTGAATTTGGCTTCGCGCCGGTAAACGTCCTGGCTGCCATAGATCAGGTAGAGCAGTTGATTTCGGGTTTTCTTGACGGGTGTTGCCGGGAATTCGGTAAAGCTCATCGGGATGGGTATCCTTTTGCTAAAGCAGGCGACTGCGTGTCAGGCAGTGCTTAAAACGGTGCGGGACATTCGAAGCGCAAGCGTTCACCGGTTTGCGGATGGGTGAAGCTGAGCATGCTGGCGTGCAGGCACAAACGCGGCCAGGCGGTCAGGGCCTGTTCGTGGGCATAAAGCCCGTCACCCAGCAGCGGGTGGCCGATGGAAAGCATGTGCACGCGCAACTGGTGGGAGCGGCCGGTGATCGGCGTCAGTTCGACGCGGCACCAATCGCCACAACGCTCCAGCACTCGCCAGAAGGTCAGGGCATGTTTGCCGAACTCATGGTCCACCACGTGGCGTGGCTTGGTCGGCGGATCGTAGCGCAAGGGCAGGTCGATGCTGCCGCTGTCCAGTTCCGGTTGTCCCCAGCACAGGGCGGTGTAGGCTTTTTCGGTTTCGCGGTCGTGAAATTGCCGAGACAGCTCGCGATGTGTGTCTGGGTCACGGGCCAACAGAATGATTCCGGACGTTTCCCAATCCAGGCGATGGACGATTCGCGCTTCCGGGTAGCCGTTTTCTTGCAGGCGAGTGATCAGGCAGTCCTTGTTGTCATCGGCCCGGCCAGGGACAGAGAGCAGCAGGGTCGGTTTATCCACCACCAGTACGGCGGCGTCCTGATGGATGATGCGGATGTTGGACAACGGCATTAAAACAGCCTCGTAACAAACGCCAACGGCGACTCAGGCCCCCGCACTCTGTAGGAGCGAAGCTTGCTCGCGAATGCGTCACCTCGGTCTATCAGATACACCGAGTTGCCTCTGTTCGCGAGCAAGCTTCGCTCCTACGGAGTGCATAAGAGCCTGCGCCGCCGTGGCTCCCGCTGGATCGACTAGCGATCCGGCAGGGTGATATTGAGTTCCAGAATCGAGCAGCTGCCCTGGTTTTCCAGCGCGACGTGCACGTCGTCGGACCCGATATTGACGTACTTGCGGATCACTTCCACCAGTTCCTTCTGCAAGGCTGGCAAGTAGTCCGGCGTACTGCGCTGGCCGCGTTCATGCGCCACGATGATCTGTAGACGCTCTTTCGCTACCGACGCGGTGCTGACCTTTTTGCTGGCACGAAAGAAGTCAAAAAGATTCATTATCTACCTCCAAACAGGCGCTCGAAGAAGCCCTTCTTCGTCACATCGAGAAAACGATGTTCCACGGATTTGCCCAGCAGACGATCGACCGCATCGCTGTACGCCTGACCGGCGTCGCTCTGGTCGTCGAGAATCACGGGCACGCCCGAGTTGGAGGCCTTGAGTACCGCTTGGGATTCCGGGATGACACCCAGCAGGGCGACCGCCAGGATTTCCTTGACGTCTTCGACGCCCAGCATTTCGCCATCACTGACACGCTGCGGGTTGTAGCGGGTCAGGAGCAAGTGTTCCTTGATCGGATCTTCGCCCTTTTCGGCGCGACGGGATTTGCTGGCCAGCAGGCCCAGCATGCGGTCCGAGTCACGTACCGAGGACACTTCCGGGTTGGTCACGATAATCGCTTCATCAGCGAAGTACATGGCCAGGTGGGCGCCTTTCTCGATGCCGGCCGGGGAGTCGCAGACCACGTATTCGAAGTCTTCTTTCAACGCCATCAGGACTTTTTCAACGCCTTCCACGGTCAGCGCGTCTTTGTCGCGGGTCTGACTGGCGGCCAGGACGTAGAGGTTTTCCAGGCGTTTGTCTTTGATCAGGGCTTGTTGCAGGTTGGCTTCGCCATTCACAACGTTGACGAAGTCATACACCACGCGGCGCTCGCAACCCATGATCAGGTCGAGGTTACGCAAACCGACGTCGAAGTCGACGATCACTGTTTTGTGGCCGCGCAGTGCGAGGCCGGTACCGATAGCGGCGCTGGTGGTGGTCTTACCCACACCACCCTTGCCGGATGTAACCACTAGAATCTTGGCCAAGGTGTTTCACCCCTAAGGAAAAGGACTTTTAGCCCCTGAAAAACATCTCTTGAAAAACTACTGCAGTCGGACAGCCTTGGCTGGAATCCGGTCCAGAACAGCGATAAACACTGCGTTTGGCCTTTTTCCTACTTCGTTTGAGCCGTTTTCGCTACGTTTTAGAGATGCTTGGAAAATGCGGCAGTATCCGTTAAAGCCGAATGATGTTCAACACGTCACCTGACAGGCTGACTTGCACGCCCGCCCCCCACAAAGGGTCACGGCGCAAATCCTCGGAAACCTTGTAGTGGCCGGCGATGGAGACCAGTTCAGCGCTCATCTGCTGACAGAAAATCCTGGCTTTCGTGTCGCCTTTGACCCCGGCCAACACGCGACCGCGCATCGGACCGTATACATGGATGTTCCCATCGGCGAGAAGTTCCGCACCCGGGCTGACCGAGGAGATCACCACCAGATCGCAGCCCTGGGCATAAATCTGCTGGCCACCGCGTACGGGCGACGTGATGATTTTCGTCGGTTTGATGGTCGGCTCAGGCGGTTTTTCCGGCTTTTTCTTGACGGCGCCTTCGAGCGGATCAAGAGGACGCTCACGGGCGCCGGACGGCGGCAACACCGGCAAATCCACCGCGATGGCGGCGGCGATGTCTTCGATGCGGCTGGCACGGATCGCCAGGGTGCGCAGGCCATGTTGGCGGCACACACGCATCACGCCCGGCAGATCAACGGCGCCTTCACTGGCCGGGAGTTTGTCCAGGGCCAGCACCAGCGGCGCGTTGCTGAAGAAATTGGGCGCCTGGGCGACCTTGGCGGCCAGTTGCCGATCAAGGTTCTCGAGGTCGTTGCGGGCCAGCTCCAGCACCGTAATGGCGAGCATGCTGCCCTTCAACTGGAACACGGGATCCTGGTCTTGCGGTTCGGTTTGGCTCATGGTCGGCATACAACGGCTTGTCACTAAAAGTGCCGAGACTTATAACGAGAACGCCCGCAAGCCGCAAGCCGGGTCGAACGATGTAGAATGCGCGGCCATTGTCTTTCCGGAACCTTTAATGGATCGCCCGCGTTTTCGAAAAACATTTCTTATGCCGCGTTTCTGGCCGCTGTGGTGTGGCTTGGGGCTGTTGTGGCTGATTGTTCAGTTGCCGTATCCGGCGTTGCTGTTTATCGGTCGCCTGCTCGGTGCACTGATGTATCGGCTGGCCGGCGACCGACGGCGCATTGCCAAGCGCAATCTGGAACTGTGTTTCCCTGAAAAGTCCGCCGACGAGCGCAAACGCCTGCTCAAGGAAAACTTCGCCTCCACCGGCATCGCTTTCTTTGAAATGGCCATGAGCTGGTGGTGGTCGCGCGAGCGGCTGGCGAAGCTGGCCCATGTCGAAGGCCTGGAGCATCTGAAAAAGGCCCAGCGCGAAGGCAAGGGCGTGATCCTGATGGCGGTGCATTTCACCACGCTGGAAATCGGCGCGGCGCTGTTGGGGCAGCAGCACACCATCGACGGCATGTACCGCGAGCACAAGAATCCGTTGTTCGACTACATCCAGCGCCGGGGCCGCGAGCGGCACAACCTCGATTCGCTGGCGGTGGAGCGCGACGACGTGCGCGGCATGCTCAAGTTGCTGCGGGCCGGTCGGGCGATCTGGTACGCACCGGATCAGGACTACGGCGCCAAGCAAAGTATTTTTGTGCCGCTGTTCGGGATTCAGGCGGCGACGGTCACGGCCACCAGCAAATTTGCGCGGCTGGGCAAGGCGCTGGTGGTGCCGTTCACCCAGGAGCGTCTGGCGGACGGCAGCGGTTATCGGTTGACGATTCATGCGCCGCTCGAAGGGTTCCCCGGCGAGACCGAAGAGGCCGACTGCATCCGCATCAATCAGTGGGTCGAAGGCGCCTTGCGCGAGTGCCCTGAGCAATACCTCTGGGCCCATCGCCGCTTCAAGAGCCGTCCACCGGGCGAGCCGAAGCTGTACAAGAAACGCGCTTGAGTCACCCATCCCTTTAAGCACCATGGAGTGTTGCGATGAGTCCTGCTGAACCGGTTACAGGGTTGATTCTTTCCGGCGGCGGGGCTCGGGCGGCGTATCAAGTGGGCGTGCTGGCGGCGATTGCCGAGTTACTGCCGGTGGGCGCAGACAATCCGTTCCCGGTGATCGTCGGCACCTCGGCCGGGGCGATCAACGCGGTCAGCCTGGCCAGTGGGGCGATGGACTTTCGTGGCGCGATTGAGCGCCTGACCGCTTTCTGGCAAGGCTTTCGCAGTCATTTGGTTCTACGCAGCGACTGGCCGGGCGTGATCCATCAGGCCAGCCGCTTCGTCAGCCACAGCTTGCTCGGCATTGGTGCTCAGGTTCCGGTTGCCTTGCTCAACAGTTCGCCGCTGCGCGGGTTGCTCAACGACAAATTGCACATGAACGGCATTGCCGAGGCCATCGCCCAGAAGCAGTTGCAGGCGGTGGCGGTCACGGCGTTCGGTTACGAGTCCGGGCAGGCCGTCACGTTCTATCAGGGCGGCGGCACCATCGATGCCTGGTTGCGCCATCGGCGGATCGGCGTGCCCACGCAATTGACCGTCGACCACTTGCTGGCCAGTTCAGCCATTCCGCTGTTGTTCGCGCCGGTGAAAATCGGCGAAGAGTATTTCGGCGACGGCGCGGTGCGCCAATCAGCGCCGATCAGCCCGGCCCTGCACCTGGGCGCCAGCCGGGTGCTGGTGGTGGGCGTCAGCGGCAACCCGCGTGGCGTCGACCCGGAGCAGCCACTGCAACGCGCCTACACCGGTCAGCAGCCGACCCTGGCGCAGATCGGCGGGCACATGCTCAACAGTACGTTCATTGACAGCCTGGAAAGTGACATCGAGTTGCTGCAGCGTCTGAATCAGTTCAGTCACTTGTTGCCCGATGGCACGCCGACCCGTGCGCTGGGCGTGGCGCCGGTCGAGGTGCTGGTGATTTCGCCGAGTCAGCCGATCGATGAAATCGCGGCGCGGCATCGGCAGGAATTGCCGGCGGCGTTGCGCCTGTTTCTGCGCGGGCCGGGGGCGACCAAGACGAGTGGGGCGGGGGTGCTGAGTTATCTGCTGTTCGAGGCGGGGTATTGCAGCGAATTGATTGATCTGGGGCGGCGGGATGCGTTGGCCAAGCGCGAGGAGTTGTGCCGGTTTCTGGGGTTGTCGGAGCCGGTGGTTACGGCCTGAGAGCTGCGGTGTTGCTATCGCTAGCAGGCTAGCTCCCACAGTGGATCTTCAGTGTCATTCAGATCAACTGTGGGAGCTAGCCTGCTAGCGATGGCGTCCTTACAGACGCCGCCGGATCAGAAGTGAACCTTGACCAGGAAGCTGGTCACGCTCTGATCAGTCTTGAAACCCTGGCTGTCTTCGATGCCGTACTTGTTTTTCCAGTAGTCATACTCGACGCCGACGTACAACTGCTTTTCGCCCAGGTTCAGTGCCTTGCCCAGGTCGTATTTGACCTGCGGATTGAAGTGCAGGTTGGCGTGATATTCGCCCTTTTTGTTGACGTCGTTGTCGACCACCCAGTCCATGAAACCGTCGATCAGGATGTTCGAATCGCCAACGGGAATGGTGTAGGACCAGACCGGTGTGATCTGCCAGATATCATCACCCGGACGGTCGCCTTCGGTGTGACGGTTGTAGAAGTTCAGCTGGAAGTAGTCGAAACCTGGAATGGCCAGGTCGAAACCAGGACCGATCAGGTAGGACTCGGTATCGTCTTCACCGAACTCATACGTCATGGCCAGCAGCACGTCTTTGACTGGGCCGAATTCGAGTTTCTGGTCGAAGATCTTGTTGAACGACAAGCGTGGGCTGAACTCACCGTAGTAGGTGTTCTCACCGGCGAAGGCGTCTTCCTTGCCGTTGTAGAAGATCTTGTCGATGAAGAAGAAGTTGTCGCCGTATTTCCAGCCATCGGCGTGTTCGAAAGTCACGGTCTGCTGAATGCGCGGGTTGACCTGGAAGTCCTTGCCATACAAGTAAGTCAGGCTGTTGTTCTGCCATTGCAGCAAGTCGCCGGCCATGGCCTGGCCCCCGGCCAGCAGCGATCCCGCGAGCATCAGGCTGGTGCACATACGTTTCATTCGGTTGCTCCCAAAAAGTAGTAGTTCCACGTTATTTTTCTAAGGTCGACGCTCTGGTGTGGCGCCTTTTTCTGTAGCGGTAAAAAATCATCCATTCGGTCAGCTTCAGTGCTGTTAGCAAGAGCTGCGCCAAGGCTTTCAAAAAACCAAAAAACTCCCGCTCGGCTGCTCAAGAGCAGTCGATTGAGAGGGGGGGTGGAGTGCCTTGGAACCGTCCAGAGCCGGGATAAGTTGGCTTTCTGGTCAGGAATTAAATCCGGGCTTTTTTTTAAAGCGGATTCAGGCGGCCGCGGAGAATACTGACTCCTTGGCCAGGTCTCAAGTGCCCCGCAACAGCGCACCGACGACAGGTTTGGAGCACGGTTGCGGGCCATCTTAGAAGTGCACCTTAACCAGCAGGCTGGTGGTGTTTTCATTGGTGTCGAAGTTGCCGTTGTTTTCGATGCCGTACTTGTCTTTCCAGTAGCTGTACTCGGCGCCGACGTACACCTGTTTTTCGCGCCAGCCGAGGGCTTTGCCCAGGTCGTACTTGATCTGCGGGTTGAAGTGCAGGTTGGCGTGATAGGTGCCGTGCGAGTTCTGGTCGTTGTCCACGACCCAGTCGATGTAGCCGTCGATCAACAGGCTCGAATTACCCAATGGAACGGTGTAAGACCAGGCCGGTGTGATCTGCCAGACATCATCGCCGGGGCGCGAGCCTTCGGTCTGGCGGTTATAGAAGTTCAAGGTGAAATAGTTGAATCCTGGCACCGCGAGATCGAAGCCGGGGCCGATCAGGTAGGCCTCGGTGTCGTCTTCGCCATTCTCGTAGGTCATGGCCAGCAGCACGTCCTTGATCGGGCCGAATTCGAAACGGCGGTCGAGGATTTTGCCGAAGGAGAGGCGCGGACTGAACTCTCCGTAATAGGCGTGAACGCCTTTGTTCCGGTCTTTCTCGCCGTTGTAGTAAGTGCTGTCGACGAACAGAAAGTTGTCGCCGTACTTCCAGCGGTCGGCATGCTCAAAGGTTATCGTCTGCTGGATCGACGGGTTGACCGCGAAATCCTTGCCGTACAAATAGCTGAGGCTGTTGGTCTGCCACAGCAATAAATCGCCGGCCATGGCCTGGCTTGCAGCCAGCAGGCCACCGCCCAACAGCAGGGTTGTCTGAGTCCGAATCATCTGTTGCTCCCTCTTGTTTTTATTGTTTGAGGCACAGGCAGCCCCAACCTGTGGGAGCGAGCCTGCTCGCGATGGCGTCGGTTCAATCAACATTGATGTTGAATGTGATACCGCTATCGCGAGCAAGCTCGCTCCCACAGGTTTTGGGGCGTTATTGGGTTAGCGCGGGTGAGCGTGGCAGTCGTTGATCGCCGCGCGTTCGCGGCCGCCAAGAATGTTGAACAGCAGGTTCAGCGACAGCGCACTCAGCGTCGCCATCGCAATGCCGCTGTGGGTGATCGGACTCATCCACAACGGCAAGTGCGCGAAGAACTCCGGACGCACCACCGGGATCAGCCCCATGCCGATGCTCACCGCCACCAGCAACTGGTTGCGACGGTCACCGATGTCGGCTTCCTGGAGAATCTTGATCCCGGTGGCGGCGACCATGCCGAACATCGCAATCGCCGCGCCGCCCAGCACCGCCGGCGGAATCGATGCCACCAGGAATGCCGCTTTCGGCAGCAAGCTCAGCAGCACCAGCAAACCACCGGCAACGATGGTCACCGAACGGCAACGCACGCCGGTCATCTGCACCAGGCCGATGTTCTGCGCGAAGGAGGAGTGAGTGAAGGTGTTGAAGAAACCGGCGAAGAACGAGGCGCCGGCATCACACAGCAAGCCGCGACGCAGCATCCGTGGGCAGACTTCCTGGCCGGTGATTTTGCCCAGGGCGAGGAACATCCCGGTGGACTCGACGAAGATGATCACCACCACCAGGCACATGGACAGGATCGGTGCGAGTTCAAACTTGGGCATGCCGAAATGCAGTGGGGTGACGATCTGCAGCCATGGCGCATCCGCCATGCCGCTGAGGTCGACCATGCCGATCAGCCCGCAAATCACGTAGCCGAGGCACATGCCGATCAGCACGGAAATATTGACCCAGAACCCGCGCATGAAGCGGTGGACCAGCAGGATGGTGGCCAGCACCAGCGCGGCGATGGCCAGGTAAATCGGTGAGCCGAATTGAGTGGCGCCAGCACCGCCGCCCGCCCAGTTGACGGCCACGGGGAACAGCGACAAACCAATCGAGGTGATGACCGTGCCGGTCACCAGCGGCGGGAAGAAGCGTACGACTTTGGACATGAACGGGGCGATGATCATGCCGAAGAAACCGGCGGCGATGGTCGCGCCGAAGATCCCTTGCAGACCGATGCCCGGCATGCCGGCCATGGCGACCATGCTGCCGACGGCGGCGAAACTGGCGCCCATCATCACCGGCATGCGGATGCCCATCGGGCCGATGCCTAAGGATTGCACGATGGTGGCGATGCCGGCGACCAGCAGGTCGGCGTTGATCAGGAAGGCGATTTCTTCACGACTCAGACCGGCGGCCTGTCCGATGATCAGCGGCACCGCGATGGCTCCGCCGTACATCAGCAGAACGTGTTGCAGACCGACCAGGATCAGTTGCAAAAGGGGCAAACGCTGAATAGCGGGTGCGTCGGGGATGCGCGCTTCGGATAGCTCGGACATGCAACACCTCGGATCTTTTTTATTCTTGTGATTGACAACTGCGGTGCTGCTGGCAGTTGTTTTCGAATCAGGTGGACCTGTGGCGAGGGAGCTTGCTCCCTCTGGACTGCGTAGCAGTCCTCTACTTTTTTGACAGGAAGTGGGGGCCGCTTCGCGACCCAGCGGGAGCAAGCTCCCTCGCCACAAAAGCCCGCTTTCACGGGCTTTTGTTCTGCTTAGTTGGTGGGAGCTCCCTGAACAATCCATGCACCGATCAGGTCACGTTCCTGCTGGGTCATCTGGGTGATGTTGCCCAGTGGCATGATCTGGGTGGTGACGGCTTGCGCCTGGATCCGCGCGGCGTTCTGACGGATCTGTTCGGGGGTGTCGAACATCACACCGCCCGGCGCGGCACTGAACAGCGGACTGGTCGGTTTGGCCGAATGGCACACCGAGCAACGTTCCTGGATCACACTGTGCACCTTGTCGAAACTCGGGCCGGCGTTTGACGCCTGGACCGGTGCTTCAGCAGGTTTCGCAGCGGCAGGTTTGGCACCGCCACCGACGGCGGTTTCCGGCAGCGGCTGGTACTCGATGGTGCCAGGAGCCTTGGCCACTTCAGGTGCGCTCGGCATTTGCGCCGGGCCAGTCACGTAGGCCAGGCAGATCATGCCAACAGCCGCGACAGGCAAGGTCCAGGCGAACTTGTGGCTGTCGTGACGGGTGTTGAAGTAGTGACGCACCAACACCGCCAGCACCGCGATCCCGGCCAGGATCAGCCAGTTGTATTGGCTGCCGTAGGTGCTCGGGAAGTGGTTGCTGATCATGATGAACAGCACTGGCAAGGTGAAGTAGTTGTTGTGACGCGAACGCAGCAAGCCTTTGGCCGGCAGCGCCGGATCCGGCGTGCGGTTCTCGGCAATCGCCGCCACCAGGGCGCGCTGCGCCGGCATGATGATGCGGAACACGTTGCCGACCATGATGGTGCCGATGATCGCGCCGACATGCAGGTACGCACCCCGACCGCTGAACACTTTGCTGAAGCCGTAAGCGGCGCCAATGATCAGCACGAACAGGATGAAACCGAGCAGGGCAGGGCGTTTGCCCAGGGCCGAGTCGCAGAGGAAGGAGTAGACGAACCAGCCGACGAACAACGAAGCAATGCCCAGTGCGACCCCTTCAGGGCCGGTCAGGCTGCTGCCCGGTGCCAGCAGGTACAGCGTCGGGTTGGAGTAGAACACCACGCACAGCAGCGCGATCCCCGACAGCCAGGTGAAGTAGGCTTCCCATTTGAACCAGTGCAGGTTGTCCGGCATGGTCGGTGGGGCCAGTTTGTATTTTTCCAGGTGGTAGATACCGCCGCCATGGATCGCCCACAGATCGCCCGCCAGACCGCTTTTCGGGTTGACCCGATTGAGGTTGTTTTCCAGCCAGACGAAATAGAACGACGCACCGATCCAGGCCACGCCAGTAATCATGTGAACCCAGCGCACGCTCAGGTTCAGCCATTCCAACAGATGTGCTTCCACAGTCTTTACCTCTCGCCTGTCACTCTGTTGTCGAGTGATCAGACCTTCTCTTATTGGTGGGGGGCAAGGATCAAACGCTCATCCTCTTTGAAAAAATGCTCATCGCAGTTATTGCCTGTGCCACTGCGATCAACCACCAGGAAGTCATCCCGCTTTTCGATCGTCAGCACCGGATGGTGCCAAACGCCGCGATGGTAATTAATGCCCTGCCTGCCGTTGGTGACGAAGGCGCGGACCAAGCCTGATACAGGTTCATCGCCAAGTGGCGCGACCACGATCAGAAAGGGGTTGCCGAGCAGCGGAATGAAAGCCTGGCTGCCCATCGGGTGACGCTCCAGCATGCAGACGGTCAGCGGCATGTCCTGCGCGTCGGCGCGGAAGATGCTGATGATCGCGTTGTCCTCTGGCGTGGCGGTTTGCACCGTCGCCAGTTTATGGAAGCGCATGGTCGAACCGTTGTTGATCATGAAGTGATCGCTGCCGTCGGTTTCGATCACGTCACCGAAAGGGGCGAAGGCTTCTTTGGTCAGCGGTTCAATCGTCAGTGTGCGCATGCTGGTCTTCTTACCTTGAGTTCTGTGTTGTTTGTTCTATTGCTATCGCTAGCAGGCTAGCTCCCACATTTGGAATGCATTCCCCTGTGGGAGCCAGCCTGCTGGCGATTGGGTTCAGCGCTTATTTAGCGACCTTGCCCAATACCCGCAGGCGGCTAACACCACCATCCGGGAACACGTTCAGGCGGATGTGGGTGATCGGACCCAGCGCCTTGATCTGCTCGGCGAAGGTGTGTTCGGCGTGCATTTCCAGTTTCTGCGCCGGCAACAGTTCGCGCCAGAACAGCGACTGGGTTTCGATCTGGCTGTCGGTGCCGCCCTTCACGAACGCGCCCTGGATCGAGCACGTGTCCGGGTAGTTGCCTTTGAAGTGCAGGGTGTCGACGATGACTTTTTCGATCTCGCCGGCATGACCCAGCGCGACGATCACCCAGTCATTGCCCGGCGTACGACGACGTGCAGTTTCCCAGCCGTCGCCCATGTTGATGCCACGGCCCGGGTTGAGGATGTTGCTCATGCGGCCGAAGTGTTCGTCGGAGCAGGCGAGGGCGCGGCCACCGTTGAGGGCTGCAGCCAGGTCAACCTGCTCGTTGTCGCCGACAGCGGACCAGTCGCGGAACGGAATGCCGTACACACGCAGACGGGCCACGCCACCATCCGGATAGATGTTGAAGCGCAGATGGCTGAACGCCTGGTCGTTGCTGATTTCGTGGTAGTGATGGCTGTTGCCTTGCAGCTCGACGGCGGACAGCACTTCAGTCCACTGGGTGTTGTCGTCCGGCTCGCCCGAGGCCAGGAAGCAGGCCTCCAGGGACGCCGATGGCGGGAAGTTGCCGGTGAAGAATGAAGTGTCGATGTCCACGCCTTTGATCGAACCCGGTACGCCCAGGCGGATCACCGCGCTGTCGTAGCCTTCGAAGCGCTTGCGGCGCGACTCCCAGCCGTCCATCCACTTGCCGTTGTCATCGAACACGCCTTCTTTCCACACAGCCGGAGTCGGCTGGAACAGGCGGTTGGCATCAGCGAACCAGTCATCGGTGACCGAGATGATTTTGGTGCCCAGACGGGCGTCGGCCAGGTTGACGAACTTCTCGAAAGGTACGGCGTAAGCTTTCATTCTTCTTGTCTGCCTTTAATAAGTTGGCTTGGGATGCTTGCAGGGCCCTGGGAAACGCAAGCGTTCATGAGGTTTCTCGGGCCAGGCTCGCTATAGGGTCAGTAAACGGAACAAGGCGATCTTGTTGATCTCCGCCAGCGCGCATTTGAATTCGGTGTCTGCCGAGTTGTGAATGCGCGTTTCGAACGCCGCGAGGATCTGATGCCGGTTGCTGCCTTTTACCGCCATGATGAAGGGAAACTTGAACTTGGCCTTGTAGGCGTCGTTCAGCTCGGTGAAGCGAGAAAACTCTTCGGCCGTGCATTGGTGAATACCGGCGCCAGCCTGTTCATTGGTGCTGGCTTCGGTCAGTTGGCCCTGGACGGCGGCTTTGCCGGCCAGGTCCGGGTGAGCGTTGATCAGGGCCAGTTGGCTTTCGTGATCGGCGCTCAACAGGATGTCGCTCATGCGTTGGTGCAGGGTTTCGATCTCGTCGATCGAGGCGTCCTGGCCCAAATCGAAGGCCTTCTCGGCCACCCATGGCGAATGTTCGTAGATGTCGGCGAAAGCGGCGACAAACGCGTCGCGGGCCAGGGTCGAGGGTTTCAGCGTTTGAAAGGTGCTCATTTGGCAGCCTCTTGGTACGGGTGGGTTTCGTGCCAGTGGCGAGCGATGTCGACGCGACGGCTAAACCACACCTGTTCATGACTTTTAGCGTATTCGATAAAGCGTTTGAGCGAGGCCAGACGCGCCGGACGGCCGATCAGTCGGCAGTGCAGGCCGATCGACAGCATTTTCGGTGCATCGGCGCCTTCGGCATACAGCACGTCGAAGGCGTCTTTGAGGTATTCAAAGAAGTCGTCGCCCTTGTTGAAACCCTGGACCTGGGTGAAGCGCATGTCGTTGGTGTCCAGCGTGTACGGGATCACCAGATGCGGCTTGCCGGTCGGGTTGTTCGGTTCCCAGTAGGGCAGGTCGTCGTCGTAGGTGTCGCAGTCGTAGAGGAAACCGCCTTCTTCCATCACCAGGCGACGGGTGTTCGGGCCGGTGCGGCCGGTGTACCAGCCCAGTGGGCGCTCGCCGGTGATTTCGGTGAGGATGCGGATCGCTTCGAGCATGTGCTCGCGTTCCTGCGCTTCGTCCATGTACTGGTAGTCGATCCAGCGATAACCGTGGCTGCAGATTTCGTGGCCGGCCTCGACCATAGCGCGGATCACATCCGGGTGACGCTGGGCGGCCATGGCCACGGCGAAGATGGTCAGCGGAATGTCGAATTCCTTGAACAGTTTCAGAATCCGCCAGACGCCGGCTCGGCTGCCATACTCGTAAAGCGATTCCATGCTCATGTTGCGCTCGCCCTGCAGCGGCTGCGCCGAGACCATCTCCGACAGGAAGGCTTCGGATTCTTTATCGCCGTGCAGGATGTTGCGCTCTCCGCCTTCTTCGTAATTGAGTACGAACGACAGGGCGATACGGGCATTGCCCGGCCAGTGTGGGTGAGGAGGGTTACTGCCGTAACCGATCAGGTCGCGTGGGTAGTCAGCGCTCACTGCAGTCTTCCTTCTTATTCGTTGACAGGTTGTGTGGCGTGCCTGCAGATGGGAAGTCAGGCTGGCGTCACAGCGATGGGCTGATTGTATACAACTTTATGTTCACTTTGTAAGCCTGATTTTTTGCATTTTTGATGAGCTGTCATTTGTTCATGTTATTGCAAGAAACCTGCCTGAATGGTCAGCTTATGGAGGGAAGATCCTTTGAACGTATGGTTTGGCGTTAGATTTTCCGTATTTCCATGAATGGCGAGGGTAGCGCTAAAAATGTCGTTTTTATTGTGTACAATTTTTCTGAAAAGTGTCTTAATCAATCGCTCGCCGCAGCGTTTCGTGCTCCGAATCGGTGCGGTCTCCTTTTCAACTGACTTCGGGAGGCGCGAGGTCTGACTGCTCCATGCAGCAGGCGCGCAGAATCAATGGGACGTTTGACTACACACGTTTTGGACGCTGCACACGGTTGCCCGGGCAGCTCGATCAAGGTCGAGTTGTACCGCGTTGAAGGCTCGCAGCTGGAATTGGTCGCCAGCGCGATCACCAACAGCGACGGCCGTGTCGATGCTCCGTTGCTGCAAGGCGATGACTACCGTTCCGGGGTCTATCAGGTTCAGTTTCATGCGGGCGATTACTACCGCGCCCGCGGCGTTCAGCTGCCGGAGCCGGCGTTTCTGGATGTGGTGGTGCTGCGGTTTGGCATCTCTGCGGAACAGGATCACTACCATGTGCCGTTGCTGATTTCGCCGTACAGCTATTCCACGTACCGCGGCAGCTGATCCCCCAAGCAGCTGCCTCAACCTGGAAGCGACTGCGCATATAGCTTCTTTGGTCTTTCGCCCGCTCACACTGCGGGCTTTTTTTTGCCTGGTGAAACGTGGCGTCCGTGCAGGCGTAATCGCTAGCAGGCTAGCTCCCACAGGAGGCTTGCGAACGCCGCAAATCCAATGTGGGAGCTAGCCTGCTAGCGATGCTTTAGACTTTAGCGGCTCAACAACGAAGCCGCACCGGCACCACTGAACAACCCCGCACTCACCCGATTAAACCAACTCTGCCCCTTGCCACTGCGCAAGTACCGCGCCGCGCCGTGGGCTCCCAGCCCGTAAGCCAACTTGCACAGCAAATCCAGTACGGTCCACGTTGCAATCATCACCAGCAATTGCGGCAGGAACGGTTGCCCGGCACTGAGGAACTGCGGAAGGAAAGCGGCGAAGAACAGAATGTCTTTCGGATTGCTCGCACCCAGCACAAACGCGCGCCCGAACAGTGCGCGAAAGCGTGGCACTGGCGCAGCCTGGGGCACTTCAGCGCCGACGGAGGGCAGCCGCGATTGCTGCCAGCTCTGCCAGGCGAGGTAGAACAGGTACAGGGCGCCGACGATTTTCAGCGCGCTGAACAGCTGTTCCGATGCCAGCAGCAACGCACCCAAGCCAAGTGCGGAAGCGCTTAACAGGCAGATCGAAGCAAACACGCCGCCCAGAAACGCCGGGTAAGAACGGCGCAAACCGTAATTCAGACTGTTGCTGATCATCAGCAAAGACAGGGGCCCCGGGATCAGGATCACCACCAGCGCAGCGGCGCTGAACAGCAGCCAGGTTTCCAGACTCATCACTTTCCTCCATTTGTGCAAAAGCCCCACCCGCCGGGGTGAGGCTGTTTTGAAACACTGTTTTTGAAACGTGGACGGCTTACAAGAAAATGAACTTGGCGATGAAGATCGCGCACAGCACCCACAGACTGACGGAGATTTCCTTGTGCTTACCGGTGAAAGCCTTCAGCACCACGTACGTGATAAAACCCAGCGCGATGCCGTCGGCGACCGAGAAGGTCAGCGGCATCATGATCGCGGTGACGATCGCCGGAATGCTGTCGGTCGCTTCGTCCCACTCAATGTGCGCCATACCGCCCATCATCAGCATCGCCACATAAATCAGCGCACCGGCGGTGGCGTAAGCGGGAATCATGCCAGCCAGCGGTGCGAAAAACATTGCCGCAATAAATAGCACACCTACGGTCACGGCGGTAAGACCAGTCCGACCACCCGCCGCTACACCCGCGGCACTTTCCACGTAGCTGGTGACGGGAGGAACACCCACCACCGCACCAAACACGCTGGACGCACTGTCGGCTTTCATGGCGCGGGAGAGGTTTTCGATGCGGCCGTCAGCGTTCACCAGGTTGGCGCGCTGGGCGACGCCCATCAGGGTGCCAGCGGTGTCGAACATGTGCACGAACAGGAAGGCCAGCACCACGCTGATCATGCTGACGTTGAATACGCCGGCAACATTCATGGCCATCCAGGTCGGCGCCAGGCTCGGCGGGGCAGACATGATGCCTTCGTAGTGGACGAGGCCCAGGCCCCAGCCCGCGAGGGTCACGGTGATGATGCTGATGAGGATTGCACCGAACACTTTGTGGTAGCTGAGCACGGCGATCATCAGGAAGCAGATGGCGGCCAGCAGCGGGCCGGGTTCGCGCAGAGAGCCGAGTTTGATCAGGGTGGCCGGGCTATCGACGACGATGCCGGCGGTTTTCAGGCCGATCAACCCCAGGAACAGACCCACGCCGGCACCCATGGCGTAACGCAAGCTCACAGGAATGCTGTTGAGCAGCCATTCGCGAATCCGCGAAAAGGTCAGGAACATGAACAACACACCGGAAACAAACACCGCGCCGAGGGCGGTTTCCCAGTTGTAGCCCATGGTGCCGACCACGGTGTAGGTGAAGAACGCGTTCAAACCCATGCCAGGCGCGAGGCCGACCGGCCAGTTGGCGTAAAGGCCCATCAACAGGCAGCCCAAGGCCGCAGCGATGCAGGTTGCGACGAACGCGGCACCGTGATCGATCCCGGCGTCGGCCATGATGTTTGGGTTGACGAAGATGATGTACGCCATGGTGATGAAGGTTGTCAGACCGGCAATCAGCTCGGTCTTCACCGTGGTGCCGTGCAAGCTGAGTTTGAAGATGCGCTCAAGCAAGCCATTGCGTAACGGCGGCGAGAGTTCCAGCGTCGGGGCTTCGGATTTGCGGCTTTCCACAGCGAATACTCCTCAAGAGTTTTATTTTTATTTCCAGGGCCGGACCCATGAGGGTGGCAGCGACCCTTTGAGGCACTTGCGAATTTGTTGACCGGCTGGTCAGAAACTCGCACGAAGTGGATTATGCTTTTGTATACAAATAAAGCAAATAATGTTTTTGGTTTTGTAGACGAAAAGTTTGGCAATAGGGGTATATCGCCGGGAGGGATGCTTTCGCGAGCCGTCTATCGCCGGTGTGCGGGCGAAAAAAAACCGGCGATCGGCCGGTTTTTTCTGTTCGGGATTTGCAGTGTTGGTGCGGGCCTCATCGCGGGCAAGCCCGCTCCCACAGGTTTTGTGTGCACCACAGATCACTGTGGGAGCGGGTTGCCCGCGATGGCGTCAGTCAAATCACCACAAAACCATCAGGCCGCTGCGAACCGCTTATCCAGATAATCAATAATCGCCTTGGACTCATACATCCAGGTGGTCTGCCCATTCTCTTCAATGCGCAGGCATGGCACCTTGATCTTGCCGCCTTGCTCCAGCAGGGTCTGGCGATCCTGTTCGTTGTTTTTCGCATCGCGCAACGCCACCGGTACATTCAGGCGACGCAGGGTGCGGCGGGTTTTCACACAGAACGGGCAAGCGTGGAACTGATACAACGTCAGGTCCTTGGCGGCCGATTCGACCTGGGCCTGGGCGGCGGCAGGGCGCTGCTTCTTGCCAGGGCGGGTGATAAAGTCGATGAAGATGATCAGTTGGCCAAGGCCGACACGAAGCGCTTTTACGAACACGGAATAAGCCTCACAGGGCGAACGGAAGGCGCGCAGCTTACCTGATTTTTCACAGGCGAAAAAAAACCGGCGATGAATGCCGGTTTTCTTCGTGTAACAAATTACTTGATCAGGCTGAGAAACTCGCTGCGGGTCGCCGCGTTTTCGCGGAACTCACCCAGCATCACCGACGTGATCATCGACGAGTTCTGTTTCTCCACACCACGCATCATCATGCACATGTGCTTGGCCTCGATCACCACAGCAACGCCCAGGGCGCCGGTGACTTGCTGGACCGCATCGGCGATCTGGCGGCTGAGGTTTTCCTGGATCTGCAGGCGGCGGGCGTACATATCGACGATCCGTGCGACTTTCGACAGGCCCAACACTTTGCCGCTCGGAATGTAGGCGACGTGAGCCTTGCCGATGAACGGCAGCAGGTGGTGTTCGCACAACGAGTAAAGCTCGATGTCCTTGACCAGCACCATTTCGCTGTTGTCGGAGCTGAACAAGGCACCGTTGGTGACTTCTTCCAGTGTTTGTTCATAGCCGCGGCAAAGGTACTGCATGGCTTTGGCGGCACGCTTTGGCGTGTCGAGCAGGCCCTCGCGGGAGACGTCCTCGCCCAATTGGCCGAGAATCGCGGTGTAATTCTGTTCCAGTGTCACAGAGGCTGATTCCATAAGGGTTTCAGGAGGGTACTTATTCTGTCTGTACCAATTTTGTATCAATCGAGCTGTTTCGTTTGCCTAGGTCATCCAGTCGGTGCTGGAGGTCCACAGGGCATAGGTCGACAGCATCTGACGCTTTGACCGAGCTTAAAGGCAGTGATTGCAGGGTTTCATACCCGTCGTGCTGCACATGGTAGCTTAAGTGTGTCGGCAGTTGTATGGCCGGCGGGCGTGAACCTTCAATCCGGTCGGTGCTGACCTGAGGTATCTGCAGACCACACCGGCCTGCTTGGGTTGAAGAGACAAATCTGATCCAGGGCTGATAGCATTGGGCTATCCCTTGCCCTCTATCCCAGGAACGGAATCCATGTTTAAAAAAACCTGTGCGCTGGCCCTGTCCATGGTAGCCATTATCTCGAGTGCGCAGAATGCAGTTGCAACTGACAACCTGTTTAAAAACTACGCTTATGACTCACCTATCTCAAAGTATACTGAGGCTACCGGTTATCATGATTGTTCGTCGCAGGTAGGTACTACGGCTAAATGTACTGAATTGGTTTTTATTGAAAATAAATTCACAGCATCGCTAGTTTTCAAAAATGACAAGCTTTCGATGGTTTCGCTACGTTCCCCGTTTGATCGTGAGTTGTACCTGCGCGCCATGGCTGCCGTTAGGAAGAGCTTTGGCATGGCAGTGATTAGCAATGGGGAATCTACTATCGATATACTTTATCTGGCGAGCAGATTGACAAAAGCCGAGGATGTAAAAATCGGAGTTTCTAATTATGAAAGTATGGCCTTGGGGGCGGGTCATGTTGCTTATACTTTCATAGATAATAGAGTTTCGATTGGATATGCTAAAAACTTTCGTCGATTATTATTATTGGCCCCTGACAATGTGAGGACCGTAGATCTAATCGTCAATAGCGTAGGTAAAGATGCTTATTTGATTTTAAAGTTTTCCTTTCCAAAGCTTGACCAAAAAAAGCTGGATCAGCAGGCAAATAAGCCAGTCGAGTCGTTTTAAAGAAAATTGCCATAGGGCACGGCGCTGCAAGCGTGAAGCGACAGCTTTACTCGTCACGACCTTCCATCATGGTCCGTTTGAGCATCACATAAACCGCGCCGGCACCGCCATGTTTCGGTTGGCACGAGGTGAAGCCGAGCACCTGTGAATGCTGACGCAACCAGGTGTTGACGTGGCTTTTGATCATCGGCCGCTTGCCGTCCAGACGCACGGCCTTGCCGTGGGTGACACGCACGCAGCGGATTTCGAATTTGGTCGCTTCGGCCAGGAATGCCCAGAGGGTTTCCCGGGCTTTCTCCACGTTCATGCCATGCAGGTCGAGGCTGCCTTCGAACGGGATCTGTCCGATCTTGAGCTTGCGCATCTGGCTTTCCTGAACACCGTCGCGGGCCCACATCAGTTCGTCTTCCGGACCGACATCGATCACGAACTGGTCAGACAGACCATCAACGGTGGTGGCATCGGTGCGAACGGTCGCGGCCTGGCGCAGCTTGGCGATTTGCGCGCGATCGGCCTTGGGTTTGCCGGTTTCGGCGCGATCGTGCTTGATCGGCTTGACGCCTTGGATCGCACTTTTGAACAGGGAAAAATCGTCGTCTTGCATGTCAGCCTCCGCGAAGGGCGGCCAGTTTACCCAAGTCGAGGCGCTATCCATAACAATTGAGGCCCGCCTGAGCGCCGGGCCTTTGATTCAATCGTGTTTTTTCATCAGGTGCGGGGACATGTTCAGCTCTCGCGACTGGCGCGAGCGGCGACGGCAGCGACGCCACAGCCACACCCCGATATAAAGCACGAACAGGCCAACCGCCAGAATGATCGCCGAGCCCAGCGGGCTGGCATTCAACTCGCCCAGGGCCGGGGGACGGCCCAGCAGACTGGCGGCACCGGCCATGGCCAGCAACACACCGCACGTCGCCAGCAAGGCAGCAAAAGCTGCGCCGAATCGAAAACGCCAGTTGCGTTGGCCCTTGGGCCGCAAGCGGCGTGCATCAAAACCATCGGATAACTTCATTCCGACCTTCCTCAATGGGTATCGGCCCTTCGACCGGGAGTTGTCCGGGTTGTTCCTGAGGCTAAGTCAATTGCAGCAAATGAGAGGCTTTTGCGGATGAGCGGCGGTATTGACCGCTCTTCGAAGCCGATCAAATCAGTTCGTGAGTCAGTGCGAGGGTGGCGAAGTTGTCCGCCATGATCGCCATTTCGGTCTGTTGAACGTGCTCGGCCGTGAGTACACCACCTTTGTAGGGCAAATCGCGCGTCGCGCAGGCGTCTTCAACCAGGGTGCAGCGAAAGCCCAGGTTCTTCGCTGCACGCACGGTAGTGCTGACACTGGAGTGGCTCATGAAGCCGCACACGATCAGGTCCAGGGAACCCAGGTTCTGCAAGCGTTCCAGCAATTCGGTGCCGTGAAACGCACTCGGCAGCAGTTTGCCGATAATGGTTTCGTCCGCCTGTGGCTCCAGGCCCGGGATGAACTCACCGCGTTCGCCCTGTGGATCGAACAGCCCGCCGACAGTGCCGAGATGGCGTACATGCACGATCGGACGACCGGCTGCACGGGCAGCGGCGACCAGTTGCTTGATGTTCGCGACGGCAGCATCCATGCCGCTCAGGGCCAGCGGGCCGCTGAGGTATTCTTTCTGGGCATCGATGATGATGAGGGTCGCTTGGCTCAGTTTGGCCGCCGGGTAACCGCGACCGCTGAGTTGAAACATCGTTTGTGGAACGGACATTCTGGGGCTCCTTGGAGTGGGGCTTTTGCGACATTGTCCTCTGGCTGAGCGGTTCTGTGAATCGCTACTATCGTAGACGCCGTCGTTGCTGGCGTGCAGCCTTGTCAAGATGCAGGTTTTGTTCAATAGCCAACAGCAAAAATGGATGTGTCCTACATCTGATCCGCTGTTTTCCCGCGTCGTCGTGGCGCGTTTTGGCTGTTAGAATCGCCAGTCGTTTTTTCTGGAGTTTGCCCCCGTGATCACTTCCCGCCTTCGTACCCTGCGTGACCATATCCGTTGGGCCGTCAGCCACTTCCATGGGGAGGATCTGTTTTTTGGCCATGGGACCGACAACGCCTGGGACGAAGCCCGTCAACTGGTGTTGGGTGCCTTGCACTTGCCGTGGGAAATCGCCGACAGCTACCTCGACTGCAATCTGGAAGAGGACGAGTTGGTCAACCTGCAACGCCTGCTCAAGCGCCGTATCGAAGAGCGCATCCCGACTGCTTACCTGCTGGGCGAAGCTTGGTTTTGTGGCATGTCGTTCATCGTCGACGAGCGCGTGCTGATCCCGCGTTCACCGATTGGCGAGCTGATCGAAAAACGCTTTGAACCCTGGCTGGGCGCCGAGCCTGCGCGGATTCTGGACCTGTGCACCGGTTCCGGCTGCATCGGCATCGCCTGCGCCTACGAATTCCAGAACGCCGAAGTGGTGCTGGCCGATCTGTCGTTCGAAGCGCTAGAAGTGGCCAACCAGAACATTGAGCGTCACGGCGTTGATGAGCGGGTCTACACCGTTCAGGGTGACGGGTTTGATGGCTTGCCGGGTCAGCGTTTCGACCTGATCGTGTCGAACCCGCCCTACGTCGATGCGGAAGATTTCGCCGACATGCCGGACGAATATCAGCACGAACCCGAGCTAGGCCTGGCCTGCGGTGATGATGGTTTGAACCTGGTGCGACGGATGCTCGCCGAGGCGGCAGATCATTTGACCGAGAAGGGCTTGCTGATTGTTGAAGTGGGCAACAGCCAGGTTCACGTCGAGGCGTTGTACCCGGAAGTCGACTTCGCCTGGCTCGATTTCGAACGCGGCGGGCATGGTGTGTTCATGTTGAGCGCAGAGCAGTGCCGCGATCATCAGGCCCTGTTCGCTTCCCGCGTCTGACTGAATTGGCTTTTGTGGCGAGGGGATTTATCCCCGTTGGGCTGCGAAGCGGCCCCCAAAAGAGGGACTGCTACGCAGTCCAACGGGGATAAATCCCCTCGCCACCAAAAGCAATCAGCGGTGCGTAGCAATCCAGATCAACAACCCCGCCTGAAACACCGCAAACGCCACCAGACACGTAATGGTAAAGCGCAGCCCGGCGTCTTCACGCTTGTACTTGCTGACCTTTTCTTCGTGTTTCTTCAGCTTCACTTCCTGCTCGGCCAGATTCTGCTCGGCCTGCTGAAGCATCTGCGCGGCTTCAAGGATTTCCACCAGTTGCAGCTTTTCGCTGTTCCAGTCACCCACAAGGTCTTCGACCTTTACTTCTTTGACGCTGCCTTTCAAATGCTGAGCGTCGGCATACACCACCTCAAACCCATGCGCCTTCAGAAAGTGATCGCGGCGCAGGCGGGTGTCTTCGTTCAACGCATCTTTATTGTTCAGATCGGTGCCGTCGACGGTGTAGCCGGGCCAGCGTTTTTTCGCCCAAGTAATCCCTTGGGCGGCCATGAACCGGCCGATGCCACGGTTGATCGGTTCAATCTGCAAGCCGCTATCGGGCTCGAAATGCACACGTTTGGTGGTGTGATTGACCCACACGTCCAGGTGATTCTGCTCTTTGCGCACGCGCTGGCCGGGCAGCTTGATGCTCATGCGCATCAGGCTGTAGTCCTTGCTGTTGCGGTCGGCGTAACCGAACTCGACAAAGCGCAGCGGCCGCCCACCGGTATTGCGGTCGGTCTGCAGCGGCGCCAGACGGAGCATCTTGTGGTGCTCGACGTGGACGTCCGCCCACGGCAGCTCGACCGCTGGCGGTGCGTCTTTTTCAGCGGTCGTGTCGGGTGAAGTCTGGGTATCAGTCATAACGGCGAGATCCTGTCCAAGCTCTGCTTGTCGCCAGTCATAGCGCTGGCGACAAAGGCTTATCGGCCGTTTTTTTCAGGACTGGAGGGCAAAAGCCTCTTAACTGGCGCGAAGTCCGTCAATAAACCCGAGGATTCGTGCACCAAGTTCGGCGGCCAGAGGCAATTGTGGATCCTTGTACGAGGCCATTTGCCGTTTCACGTCGTTGGGCACGATGCGCATGACGTGGTTCATGCCTTCGATCAGCGCCAGTTCGGCGTCAGGCTTGGCGGCCTTGAGCATTCGGGCGTCACCGACGCCGACCTGGATGTCGTTGCTGCCCTGAATGATCAGCGCCGGCATTTTCAATTTGCTGAACGCCGCCGCCGGATCCTGACGGAACAACGAAATCAGATACGGCTGCACACTCGGGCGGAAGATCACCTGCAACTGCGGTGGCACGTTGTCGTCGGTTTTGCCGGCCTTGAGGCTGTCGAGCAGTTCATTGCTGCGCAGCATCAGCGGCGGGGGCAGGCGATTGCTCAATTGCTGACGCAACACCTCATCGATCGGCCGGGCGCTGCCGGACATGGAGATGACCGCTGCGGCTTCGACGCTCGGTGCCGCGAGGCTGGCAATCAAGGCGCCTTCGCTGTGGCCCAGCAAAATCAGCTGGCCAAAGCGCGGATCGGTCTTGAGCTTGCGGCCCCAGGCCTCGGCATCGGCCACATAGGCTTCCACCGACAGATTGCGCTCGTCCGGCGTCGCCGCAAGGCTCGCCGCCACGCCGCGCTTGTCGTAACGCACGCTAGCGATGTTGTGTTTGGCCAGCACCCAGGCCAGCCGCTTGAGGCTGTCGTTGCGTCCGCCATCGGGGTTATTTCCGTCACGATCCGTAGGACCAGAGCCGGAAATGATCAGGACAACCGGCACCGGGGTCTCGGATTTCGGCAGCAACAGCGAGCCGAAAAGCTCGCCGGTGCCGGTATCCAACGTGATCGGGCGTTGCAGGACAGTGGCCTGGGCAAAGCCGGTAAACAGGGTAAGGCTCAAGGCTAGAACTCGCAGCATCATCACGCCATCATTCACAAAGGTGCCGGTTGGACTCGCGGGCACCCATAAGGTTCGAGGATGAACTACTTGGGTAGCCTGCGTATACTGGCGCGCATTACGTATTCAGGTTCATTTCACGGAGCGTCCTGCATGTCCGGCAATACCTACGGCAAGCTGTTCACTGTCACCACCGCGGGCGAAAGCCATGGTCCGGCGTTGGTCGCCATTGTCGACGGCTGCCCGCCGGGGCTGGAGATTTCCCTTGAGGATTTGCAGCGCGACCTGGACCGCCGCAAACCCGGCACCAGCCGCCACACCACGCAACGCCAGGAAGCCGACGAAGTCGAAATCCTCAGCGGCGTATTCGAAGGTCGCACCACCGGTTGCGCCATCGGCCTGCTGATCCGCAACACCGACCAGAAGTCCAAAGACTACTCGGCGATCAAGGATCTGTTCCGCCCGGCCCACGCCGACTACACCTACCACCACAAATACGGCGAGCGCGATTACCGCGGCGGTGGTCGCAGCTCCGCCCGTGAAACCGCCATGCGTGTGGCCGCCGGCGCGATTGCCAAGAAATACCTGGCCACCCAGGGCATCGTCATTCGCGGCTACATGAGCCAGCTCGGCCCGATCGAAATCCCGTTCAAGACCTGGGATTCGGTGGAAGACAACGCGTTCTTCAGCCCTGACCCGGACAAGGTGCCGGAGCTGGAGGCCTATATGGACCAGTTGCGCCGTGATCAGGATTCGGTCGGCGCAAAGATCACTGTCGTCGCCGAAGGCGTGATGCCTGGCCTCGGCGAGCCGATCTTCGACCGCCTCGACGCCGAACTGGCCCATGCACTGATGAGCATCAACGCGGTCAAGGGCGTGGAAATCGGCGCCGGTTTCGCCAGCGTTGCCCAGCGCGGCACCGAACACCGCGATGAAATGACCCCGGAAGGTTTCCTCAGCAACAACGCCGGCGGTATTTTGGGCGGCATCTCGTCCGGTCAGCCAATCGTTGCGCACCTCGCGCTTAAGCCGACCTCGAGCATCACCACGCCGGGCCGCTCCATCGACGTTCATGGCAACCCGGTGGATGTCATCACCAAGGGCCGTCACGACCCGTGTGTCGGCATCCGCGCCACGCCGATCGCCGAAGCGATGATGGCCATCGTGCTGATGGATCACCTGTTGCGTCATCGCGGGCAGAACGCCGACGTGCGCGTGAGCACGCCGGTGCTGGGTCAGCTTTGATGGCTGACCTTTACGCCGCAGCGGCCTGACGGCCGTGGCGGCACTCCCGTACTGGCGGCTTTCCAGTTTCTATCTGTTCTATTTCGCCTTGCTCGGTTCGACAGCGCCGTTTCTGGCGCTGTACTTCGATCACCTGGGCTTTTCCAGCGCGCGCATCGGCGAGCTGGTGGCGATCCCGATGCTGATGCGCTGCGTGGCGCCGAATATCTGGGGCTGGCTCGGTGACTACACCGGCCGTCGCCTGGCCATCGTGCGCTTCGGCGCCGTCTGCACACTGCTGACGTTTTCGCTGATTTTCGTCAGCAAAACCTACGCCTGGCTGGCGATGGTCATGGCCTTGCATGCGTTCTTCTGGCACGCGGTGTTGCCGCAGTTCGAAGTCATCACCCTCGCTCACCTGAAAGGGCAGACCTCGCGCTACAGTCAGATCCGCCTCTGGGGCTCCATCGGTTTCATCATCACCGTGGTCGCGCTCGGCCGGATGTTCGAATGGCTGAGCCTCGACATCTACCCGGTGGCGCTGGTGCTGATCATGGCCGGCATTGTCGTCAGCAGCCTGTGGGTGCCCAACGCTCAACCGGTTCAGGGCGAGCGAATTGCCGGAGACGGGTTTCTCAGGCAATTGCGCAATCCCGGTGTGTTGGCGTTTTACGGCTGCGTCGCGCTGATGCAGGTGAGCCACGGGCCTTATTACACCTTTTTGACCCTGCACCTTGAACGGCTCGGTTACAGCCGGGGCGTGATCGGCATGCTCTGGGCGGTCGGCGTGGTCGCCGAAGTCCTGATGTTCCTGGCCATGAGCAAGATCCTCGCGCGCTTTTCGGTGCGTAGGGTCCTGTTTGTGAGCTTTCTGCTGGCGGCCGTGCGCTGGTTGCTGCTGGGTTCGTTGGCTGAATTCCTCTGGGTGCTGTTGTTTGCCCAAGTGCTGCACGCCGCAACGTTCGGCAGCTTTCACGCCGCTGCCATCCAGTTCGTGCAACGTAGCTTCGGTGCGCGCCAGCAAGGGCAGGGCCAGGCGCTTTATGCCGCGCTGGCCGGCACCGGCGGCGCATTGGGCGCGTTGTACTCCGGCTACAGCTGGAACGCCCTTGGTGCCACGTTCACCTTTAGTATTGCCAGTCTCGCAGCCTTCGCCGCTGCCGTTATCATTGCCACACGTATGCAAGAGGACAGGCCATGAGCCTTACCCGTGAACACCTCGCCCAGGAAATCATCGACGCCGGGCGTTTTCTGTATGGCCGCGGCTGGTCGCCGGCCACCAGCAGCAATTACTCGACCCGCCTGTCGCCGACCGAGGCGCTGTTGACTGTGTCCGGCAAGCACAAAGGCCAGTTGGGTCCAAATGATGTGCTGACCACCGACTTGTCCGGCAACAGCCTGGAACCGGGCAAAAAGCCGTCCGCCGAAACCCTGCTGCACACCCAGCTCTACAGCTGGCGCCCGGAGATCGGCGCGGTGCTGCACACCCATTCGGTGAACGCCACGGTGCTGTCGCGCCTGACGCCAGACGCGTTCATCGAGTTCGAAGATTACGAACTGCAAAAGGCCTTCAGCGGCGTCTCGACCCACGAGTCCCGGGTGCGCGTGCCGATTTTCGACAACGATCAGGACATTGCGCGCCTCGCCGCCAAGGTGCAGCCTTGGCTCGAAGCCCATCCCGATTGCGTCGGCTACCTGATTCGCGGCCACGGCCTCTACACCTGGGGCGCGCGGATGAGCGACGCGTTGCGGCAGATTGAAGCGTTTGAATTTCTGTTCGAGTGCGAGTTGAAGATGCGCTCACTCTTGAACCATAAAAGCTGAACCGTTAAGGAGTTGCCCTGATGAGCAGCCTGTCCGTTTACCACGTCTCAAGCCCTGACATTCCGAACAAGGTGCTGACCCATTTCGAAGACATCGCCTCGACCCTGGCCGAGCAGGGCGTGCGTTTCGACCGCTGGCAAGCCACGGCGAAAATCCAGCCCGGCGCCAGCCAGGAAGAAGTGATCGCCGCGTACCAGGAACAGATTGACAAGCTGATGACCGAGCGCGGTTACGTCACCGTCGATGTGATCAGCTTGAACAGCGATCACCCGCAAAAAGCAGAGTTGCGCGCCAAGTTCCTCGACGAACACCGCCATGGCGAAGACGAAGTCCGATTTTTCGTCGCCGGCCGTGGGCTGTTCACCCTGCACATCGACGATTACGTCTACGCCGTGCTCTGCGAGAAGAACGACCTGATCTCGGTGCCGGCCGGCACGCCGCACTGGTTCGACATGGGCGAGCATCCGCATTTTGTCGCGATCCGTCTGTTCAACAACCCTGAAGGCTGGGTGGCCAAGTTCACCGGCGAAGACATCGCCAGCCGCTTCCCGCGTCTTGAGGACTGAGCCGATGCCGATCAAAGCGATTCTCACCGACATCGAAGGCACCACCAGCGCGGTGAGTTTTGTGTTCGACGTGCTGTTCCCATACGCCGCTAAACACCTGCCGGATTTTGTTCGCCAGCACGCCGGGCGCGCCGATGTAGCCGAACAACTGGCCGCAGTGCGCCGTGACAGCAACGAGCCGGACGCCGATGTTGAGCGGGTGATCGACATCCTGCTGGGCTGGATTGCCGAAGACCGCAAGGCCACGCCGCTGAAAGCGTTGCAGGGCATGGTGTGGGAGCAGGGCTATCAGGCCGGGCAGTTGAAAGGCCACGTTTACCCGGACGCCGTCGAAGCGCTCAAGCGCTGGCATCAGGATGGATTCAAACTATTTGTGTATTCCTCGGGCTCGATCCAGGCGCAAAAGCTGATCTTCGGCTGCTCGGAGGCGGGGGACTTGTCGCCGCTGTTCAGCGGCTACTTCGACACCACGTCGGGGCCCAAGCGTGAAGCGCAGTCTTACGCGCGCATCGCCCAATCCATCGGGGTTGAGGCTGCGCAGATTGTGTTCCTCTCCGATATAGTCGAAGAGCTGGACGCGGCGCGCACGGCTGGCATGGCCACCTGCGGACTGGCCCGAGAAGGTGGGGAGCTGGCAGGGCATGTAACCGTCGACAGCTTTGCGCGGATTGATCCCTCCACCTTCTAAATCACAACACCCTACCCGTAGGAGCGAAGCTTGCTCGCGAAGGCGGCGTGTCAGTCAACATTAATACTGTCTGACACGCCGCCTTGGCGAGCAAGCTTCGCTCCTACAAAGGCTCGGTGTAGGTTCAGAAACTAAACAGGCCGTGGAGCGAAAGCTCTCACGGCCTGTTTGTGTGCAGCGTATTTCTTTACACCACCGCAGGGTTCACGCCGAGTGATAGGTCGGCAGGGCAAACCGTTGCTGGCTTTGCAGCATGGAGATCTGCGGCAGCTCGCTGGCCTGTTCGGCCAGGTCACGGCGAATTGCACTGATCACCCACGACAACTGATCGCCGGCATGCAATTGCTGGTATGAAATCGAACGCTTGAACACTTTGCCTTCGGCGCTGCGCAGGGTCAGCAGAATGCCGCCATCCGGACGTGGTTGGGTGTTCACTTCGAAGTTGGAGAACAGGGAGGTAAATTTTTCTTGGATCAGGCTCATGTCTATCAGCTCCGTTAGCACTTGATTGGCAAGCATGGAGAGGTAGTTGCAGTGATTGTGCCAGCACCTGATATTTTTAAAATGCTTATAAATCAATAAGTTATGTTTTCAGTGGTTTTTTGCTTTCGTGCAATCTGCATGAATGGCCATCGTGCATCCTGCATTTTGCGTGGTCGGCCATGATTCGATGGAACCAATCACCCTCGCTGAGGTTCCCGATCTCGAACGCACCGGGCGCGGATACAAAACATTTCAAAAACCGCGTGTACAGCTCAAGAACCCCTGACGTATTTTCGGGCTCATAGACCGCCACCCGACAATAAAAAGATCGAACGGGAGCAAGCATGAGCGACACGATTACCTGGGGCATGATGCTCCGCAAGCTGCCTTCCATTGCCAAAGCCATTCCGCGAGTGGTGAAAGGCATGAAAGTCGCCAACGTCAAGGACCCGACCCAACCGTGTGGCCTCGGCTGGACGTTCGAGCAAGCGACCTTGCGCAATCCTGACGGCCCAGCGTTGCTGCAGGGCGACGTGACGCTGAGTTATGCACAGGTCAACCAGTGGGCCAATCGCATCGCCCATCACCTGATCTGCGAAGGCATCAGAAAGGGCGATGTGGTCGCGGTTTTTCTTGAGAACCGTCCGGAGTTGCTGGTGACGATATTGGCAGTGGCCAAGGTCGGTGCGATCAGCGCCTTGCTCAATACCTCGCAAACCCGCGACACCCTGGCCCACAGCCTGAACCTCGTGGCACCAGCGGCGATCATTGTCGGCGAAGAACTGGTCCCGGCTTTCAGTGCAGTCCGCGAGCGGGTATCGATCGAGCCGACGCGCACCTGGTTCGTTGCCGATCAAGACACCTACCGGCATCCGGGCAATGCGCCCGACGGTTTCATCAATCTGATGAGTGCCAGCGCCCAAACGTCCAGTGAGAATCCGGCCAGCAGCCAGCAGGTTTTCTTCGACGATCCTTGTTTCTATATCTACACCTCAGGCACCACCGGGTTGCCCAAGGCGGGTGTTTTCAAACACGGTCGCTGGATGCGCAGCTCGGCGAGTTTTGGCCAGATCGCCCTGAATATGCAGCCGCAGGATGTCGTCTATTGCACCTTGCCGCTGTACCACGCCACCGGACTCTGTGTGTGCTGGGGCTCGGCGATCAGCGGCGCCGCAGGATTTGCCATCCGCCGCAAGTTCAGCGCCAGCCAGTTCTGGAATGACGTGCGCAAATACCAGGCGACCACCCTCGGTTATGTCGGCGAATTATGCCGCTACCTGGTGGATCAACCACCCTCGGCCGACGACAACCAGCACCGCGTGACCAAGATGATCGGCAATGGCCTGCGGCCCGGTGCCTGGCGCGAGTTCAAGACGCGCTTTGGCGTTGATCACATCTGCGAGCTATACGCCGCCAGCGACGGCAACATCGGGTTCACCAACATCCTCAACTTCGACAACACCATCGGTTTTTCCCTGATGGCCTGGGAGCTGGTGGCCTACGACCACGACAGCGGCCTGCCGATTCGGGACGCCAAGGGCTTCATGCGCAAAGTCGCCAAGGGCGAGCAAGGTCTGTTGCTGGCGAGAATCGACGACAAGGCGCCACTGGACGGTTACACCGATCCGCAGAAAACCGAAAAAGTCGTGCTCCACGACGTGTTCACCCAGGGCGACCGCTACTTCAATACGGGCGACTTGCTGCGCAACATTGGTTTTGGCCATGCGCAGTTTGTGGATCGGTTGGGCGACACCTACCGCTGGAAGGGTGAAAACGTCTCGACCACCGAGGTCGAGAACATCCTGCTGCAACACCCGAATATCTCTGAAGCCGTGGCGTATGGCGTGGAAATCCAGAACACCAATGGACGTGCCGGCATGGCTGCTATCACCCCGGCGGAGTCCTTGGCGACCCTGGACTTCAGCGAGTTGCTGGCGTTCGCCCGCCAGCAAATGCCCGCGTATGCGGTGCCGCTTTTCCTGCGGGTGAAAGTGAAAATGGAAACCACCGGAACCTTCAAATACCAGAAGACCCGGCTCAAGGACGAAGCCTTCGACCCCGGCAAAACCGGCGATGACCCGATCTACGCCTGGCTGCCCGGCACCGAGACTTACGTGCAAGTCACTCCGCAGTTGCTGGCGGATATTCACGGCGGCGCTTTTCGTTATTGAAAGCAGCGCTATTGAATGTGGCTATGACGGCGCTCGAGAAAAAAGAAGTGACAGCCTCGGGGCTGCTCGGGAAACTGTCGGCTTTCCCGAATGACAGAAAGTGGAGTCCCCAATGTCAGACCAAAGCCGCCAGATGACCCCCGAAGAAGCCGCTGAATTTGCCGAACAGGTATTCAACAAGGCGCGTGAGGGCGATGCGGCCATGATGGCTGCGCTGCTGACCAAAGGCCTGCCGCCGAACCTGCGTAACCACAAGGGCGACACGTTGCTGATGCTTGCCGCTTACCACGGCCATGTGGAGACGGTAAAAGTGCTGCTGGAACACAAGGCCGATCCGGAAATCCGCAACGACAACGGCCAGAGTCCGATTGCCGGTGCCGCGTTCAAGGGCGACCTGGCGGTGGTCGAGGCGTTGGTCGAGGGTGGTGCGCAAGTGGAAGGTTCGTCCTTCGATGGCCGCACGGCGCTGATGATGGCGGCGATGTTCAATCGCGTTGAAATCGTTGATTACCTGATCAGCAAAGGCGCCGACCCGAAAGCCAAGGATGCCAATGGCGTCACAGCGCTGGATGCCGCGAAGACCCTCGGCGCTGTCGATACCACTGCGCAGCTGCAAAAACTGCTGGCCTGATTTCGCACGGTCCCCTGTGGTGGGTCATCCTGTTCACTTAAAATAATCTTCAGTCGAGCAGAATCCTGTGGCGAGGGGGCTTGCCCCCGTCCGGCTGCGAAGCAGTCGCAAAACCGGACAACTCGGTTTGTCTGAGCGGACGCTGGGGGCCGCTTCGCTGCCCAACGGGGGCAAGCCCCCTCGCCACAGGGAGCTCACCACAAGTCCGCATCTCACGCTGAATGCGCTATCCTTCGCGCCCTCAAAATTCACTCGCTACAGGATCCGCCCCATGAAAGCCGCACTCGTCGAACTCATCACTAAAATCAGCTCCGGGTGCATGAGCGATGACGAAATCCTGAAAGTCGCCGACGAAGCGGCCCAGGCCTACGCCGATCCCGAGGCTTTCCTGACGGCCAATCCGGACATCAACTACGACGACACCTTCCCGATTCCACTGGGCGAGTGGGTGGTGGTCGGCAGCCTGCCGGAAACCGTGCTGTTCCAGGCCGACACCTACGTGGACCTGTTCGCCCAGATCGTCGCCTCGTTTGGCCCCGGTGTTGATTTCAACATCAAGCCCAAGCAACTGGCCAAGACCGAAGCCCTGACCGCGCTCAATCGCATTCAGGTGCAGATGGGCAGCATGAACAAGGAAAACGGCGGTTACACGCTGATGAACTTCAGCCAGTTGCTCGACGACGAACTGCAAGTGGTGCTGGTCTTCGGCAACGACGTACCGCGCGTGCTCGAGTTGTGCGCCGAAGTGGGCATCACCGCCGCACCCTCGCTCGAAGCCCTGAAAATCGCGGTCCACGTTTAAAAAGCGGAACCCTCGCAAGGCCCGGCTATCCTAAGAGTGCACACCACTCTTAGGGAGCGACACCATGGGTTCCACGTTCAACGGCCTGATTGGCCTGATTATTCTTGTCCTGGACATCTGGGCAATCATCAACGTGCTCAAAAGTGGCGCCGACACAGGGATGAAAATCATCTGGGTGCTGCTGATCCTGCTGCTGCCGGTCCTGGGCCTGATCATCTGGGCCATCGCCGGGCCACGGGGCAATGTCCGGATCTGAATACGCAACCAAAGCCATCACTATTCCCCTGTGGGAGCTAGCCTGCTAGCGATAGCGGAGTGTCAGCCACAACTTTACTGACTGACACTCCGCTATCGCTAGCAGGCTAGCGCCCACAGGTATTGTGTCGACTCATCAAGTGAGGTTCGACCTGTCATCTTCCGCAACGTAGAATGCGCGCCTTTCCCGGTTAATCGAGCCGATCGATTAGCCGTCATGGGCGGGTAACCGTCCGTTGCCACCGCATTCATCGGAGCACTTCCCATGAGCAACATCACCACCAGCGATTACCTGGAAACCCTCTACGAAGGCTACGGCCAGCGTTTTCGCATGGAAAAACTGCTGCACGAAGTGCGCACCGAACACCAGCACCTGGTGATTTTCGAAAACCCGCGCATGGGCCGGGTCATGGCGCTGGACGGTGTGATCCAGACCACCGAAGCCGACGAATTCATTTACCACGAGATGCTCACCCACGTACCGATCATCGCCCATGGCTCCGCCAAGCGCGTGCTGATCATCGGTGGCGGCGACGGCGGCATGCTGCGTGAAGTGGCCAAGCACCGCAGCATCGAGCACATCACCATGGTCGAGATCGACGGCACCGTGGTCGACATGTGCAAGGAATTCCTGCCGAACCACTCCAAGGGTGCGTTCGATGATCCACGCCTGAACCTGGTGATCGACGACGGCATGCGTTTCGTCGCCACCACCACTGAAAAATTCGACGTGATCATTTCCGACTCCACCGACCCTATCGGTCCGGGTGAAGTGCTGTTCTCGGAAAACTTCTACCAGGCCTGCCGTCGCTGCCTGAACGAAGGCGGCATCCTCGTGACCCAGAACGGCACGCCGTTCATGCAGATCGAAGAAGTCAAAACCACTGCCGGTCGCCTGCGCAGCCTGTTCCCGGACTGGCACTTCTATCAGGCGGCGGTGCCGACCTACATCGGTGGCTCGATGACCTTTGCCTGGGGCGCGACCAACACGGCCTATCGCAAGTTGTCCCGTGAAACCTTGCAGCAGCGTTTCGCCGGCAGCGGCATCATCACCCGCTACTACAACCCGGAAATCCACATCGGCGCCTTCGCCTTGCCGCAATACGTGCTGCAAGCGATCAACAAGCCAAGCAACGACTAAACTCAAGATGTACGCATAACCCCTTGTGGGAGCGGGCTTGCTCGCGAAAGCGGTTCTCCATTCAACAGTGATGTTGCCTGACAGACTGCCTTCGCGAGCAAGCCCGCTCCCACAGGTTCTGTGTTTTTCATACTTCTACGCGGTAATCCGTTTGAACGATCACTCAGGCCAAAAGTCCAGATGGTTGTAAGCCCATTTGCGGGTTTGTTCGAGGAGGCACTGATGCAAAAGTGGAAAATCACTTTCGTGGATGATCACGGTGAAACACTCGATGAAGTCTTTGAGTGCGAGGAATGCCCGGACAACGAGCAAGCCGCGAAACTCATCAAGGCCCGGCTCCTTCCTGTCGCCGCCGAACTGGATCTGAACGATCTGGAAGGGCGAACCGCCGACGCAAGCGTCAAAGATCTCAAGACCCAGAACAGCATACAAATCCTCGGCATCACGCCAATCTGAACAACACCTGTCTCATTCTTATCCAGGCCTTGGCAGCGCCTCTGTCTTGGGGCTACTCTGCAAGCGAGATCAGCGAACGGATCGCTAAGGTCTGGTCTTGTCAGCTACATGCTTGCTTCCCACCGGCAACGTTGTTGCCGCATCGCTCGCACCAATCGGTTGCGAGTGCCGGGAATACGGAAAGTCTATCCATCAAGATTGAGGGGGACGTTTCATGAGCACAGCCTATCAAGAAGACATCAGCAGCAGCGTGTTGCGCCGCATGAAAGAAGGCGGTTTCGATTTCTCACGATTCCATCCCATCGAGTTCTACGCCATTTTCCCGGACGAGGAGCGGGCACGCAGGGCGGCAGGGCAATACAAGGGTGAATCGTTGAACGCGCAAATCAGTGTGCGCGATGACGGCGCATGGGCGCTCGAACTGAGCAAAGTCATGTACGCCACCTACGATGACATCGGCGATTTCGAACAGGGTTTCGAGGCGGTGGTTGAGCCTCTGGGCGGTATCATCGAAGGGTGGGGCGTCAAGCAGGAAGTACGAGGGCGACTCGCATAACGTTATGAACAGTGACAACGCTCAGCAACGGCTGACCTTCGGGTTGGCCGTTTTCGTTTATGGCGCCCGGAACATCCCCTCGGCAAAACCCTGAAACAAGAATCCGACGCAAAAAAAACCGCCTGAGCAGGCGGCTAAAGGGAAGTTTTGGTCAGGTTTTGCAGCGAATGCGCGGATTATCCGCAGCGCCGGCCGGGCAGTGAAATCAACTCTGACTATGCTGGTGATAGGCGACAACGTCGCCTTGCAATGAAGCGGGGGCGATCAGGTTGAGGCGTTTGCTGCACAGGATTGGTGCGGTGCAAACGGCGTGATTATCCAACTGGTTGATAACAAAGCGTTTCTGCCGATGGCACGGGCCTTGCGAAGCCTAGATGTCCGGGTGACAAGGAGTACGGCATGATCCGCACCTATTTTGATGAGATGTACGATGCCGGCGGCCAGGTCCGCCCGCATTATCGGGAGTTTGCCCGTTGGCTGGCCGAGACGCCTGACGAGCTTTTGGCACAACGGCGACGCGAGGCCGATCTGTTATTTCATCGCGCCGGGATTACTTTCACGCTCTACGGTGATGAGCAGGGCACAGAGCGCCTGATTCCTTTCGACACCATCCCGCGCAGCATCCCCGCCAGTGAATGGCGGATCGTCGAGCGCGGCTGCATCCAGCGGGTCAAGGCGTTGAACATGTTCCTCGCCGACCTCTACCATGAGCAGCGCATCATCAAGGCCGGCATCATTCCGGCCGAGCAAGTGCTGGCCAACGAGCAATACCAGCTGGCGATGCAAGGGCTCGATCTGCACCGCGATATCTACTCGCACATCTCCGGCGTCGACCTGGTGCGCGATGGTGACGGCACGTACTACGTGCTCGAAGACAATCTTCGTACACCCAGCGGCGTGAGCTACATGCTCGAAGACCGCAAGATGATGATGCGGCTGTTCCCCGAACTGTTTTCGGCCCAGCGCATCGCGCCGATCGATCATTATCCGAACCTGTTGCTCGACACCCTGAAAAGCTCCAGCCCGATCGATAACCCGAGCGTAGTGGTGCTGACGCCGGGTCGCTTCAATAGCGCGTTTTTCGAGCATGCCTTCCTGGCGCGGGAGATGGGCGTCGAGTTGGTTGAGGGCGCGGACCTGTTCGTGCGTGACGACAAGGTGTTCATGCGCACCACGGACGGGCCGAAAGCCGTCGACGTGATTTACCGTCGCCTCGACGATGCGTTCCTTGATCCGCTGGCGTTCAACCCGGACTCGATGCTCGGCGTTCCAGGGCTGCTGTCGTCTTACCGCTCTGGCAACGTGGTGCTGGCGAACGCCATAGGCACCGGGGTGGCGGATGACAAGTCGGTGTATCCGTTTGTCACCGACATGATCCGTTTTTACCTGGACGAAGAACCGATCCTGAAGAACGTGCCGACGTTCCAGTGTCGCAATCCTTCTGAGCTTTCCCACGTACTGGCCAATCTTCCAGACCTGGTGGTCAAGGAAACCCAGGGCTCTGGCGGGTACGGAATGCTGGTGGGGCCGGCGGCGACCGCGGCGGAAATCGAGTCGTTCCGCGCACGGATAAAAGCCAAGCCCCACGCGTACATCGCGCAACCGACGTTGTCGCTGTCGACCTGTCCGACCTTTGTCGAAAACGGCATCGCGCCACGTCACATCGACCTGCGTCCGTTTGTATTGTCTGGCCGCGAAACCCGGGTTGTGCCCGGTGGTTTGACCCGTGTCGCCCTGCGTGAAGGCTCCCTGGTGGTGAATTCCTCCCAGGGCGGCGGCACCAAGGACACCTGGGTAGTCGAGGATTGAAGGAAGCTTGCCATGTTAAGTAGAACTGCCTCGGATTTGTATTGGATGTCGCGTTACCTGGAGCGGGCGGAAAACCTCGCACGGATGCTCGACATCAGTTATTCGCTGTCGCTGATGCCACAGGATGGTCGCGGCGACGGTCTGCACGAACTGGCCATGCCGCTGCTGATCACCGGCACCCTGGACGATTACCTCGAGCGTCACGGAGATTTGCACGCCGAACGGCTGCTGCATTTCTTCGCCCTGGACGCGGCCAACCCGGCGAGCATCTACAGCTGCCTCGGCGCAGCGCGGGCCAGTGCCCATGCGGTGCGTGGGCGAATCACCGCCGACATGTGGGAAAACATCAACGCCACCTGGCTGGAAATTCGCGGGATCGCCGAACAAGGCTTGAGTCGCTACGGCATGAGCCGTTTTTGCGAGTGGATCAAGGAACGTTCCCACCTGTTCCGTGGTGCGTCCTACGGCACGATCATGCGCAACGATGCGTTCCGCTTCATCCGCCTGGGGACGTTTATCGAACGGGCCGACAACACCTTGCGCCTGCTCGACGCCCGATACGAAATGGCCGGCGATCAGGCCGAAGCGGTCAGCGATGGCACGGCTCACGCGTATTACCAGTGGAGCGCTTTGTTAAGGGCGTTGTCGTCGTTCGAGGCTTACACCGAGATCTACCGCGACGCACCCGGCGCCCGGCATGTGGCCGAATTGCTGTTGCTGCGCGCCGATGTGCCACGTTCCTTGCGCGCCTGTACCGAAGAAATCGACCAGATCCTTGCCCAACTGCCGGGGGCCAATGGCCGTCCCGCGCAGCGTCTGGCGGCGGAAATGGACGCGCGCCTGCGCTACACCGGCATCAACGAAATTCTCGACGAAGGGCTGCACGCCTGGCTGACCGAATTCATCCCGCTGGTGCGCCAGTTGGGTAACGCCATTCACAGTTCCTACCTGGAGGCTGCATGAGACTTTCCATTAGCCACGAAACCACCTATCACTACGAAGATCAGGTGCGGGCGAGCATCCAGTACCTGCGGCTGACACCCCACGACAGTGAGCGCCAGCACGTGCTCAGCTGGCAACTCGACCTGCCGCGCCCGGTGCGTGCGCAACTCGACCCGTTCGGCAACATCCTGCACGTGCTGACCATGGACGAACCCCATGAGGCGATCATCATCGGCGCCCGGGGCCAGGTGGACATCGACGAACTGCGCGAAGCCGAACATGAGAGCCAGTCGGCGCTGCCGTTCCTGCGCTTCACCCGGCTGACAGAAGCCGACGAGGCGTTGCGTGCGTTCGCTGAGAAAGAATGCAAAAAGCGCCGGGATCGTACGGCGCTGATCGACTTGATGCATGGTCTGAATTCGCACATGACCTACACGCCGGGCTCCACTGAAGTCGACACCAGCGCCGCCCAGGCCTTCGCCGGGCGTTCCGGCGTCTGTCAGGACCACACCCATGCGTTCCTCGCGTGTGCTCGCAGCCTGGGCATTCCGTCGCGTTATGTGTCGGGTTATTTGTACAGCGAGAACAGCGAGCACTTGGCCAGTCACGCCTGGGCCGAAGCCTGGCTGGATGACGCCTGGTACAGCTTCGATGTGACCAACGAACTGGCCCGCCCCGAGCGCCATTTGAAACTGGCCGTGGGCCTGGATTACCTGGACGCCTGCCCGGTACGCGGCATGCGCCGTGGCGGTGGGTGCGAGCAGATGCATGCGAAGGTGTTTGTGTCGCCGACGCCGACGCCGACGCCGATGCCGGCGCCGGCGCCGGTTATCTCGGTCCAGCAGCAATAACCGCAGCACCAAATAACCCCTGTGGGAGCTAGCCTGCTAGCGATAGCGGACTGTCAGTCACAACTGTACTGACTGACGCACCGCTATCGCGAGCAGGCTCGCTCCCACAGGGGGGAAGTGTCAGGGCTTAGCTTTGCGCCCGGCCATATGCTTCAAATACCCCACCAGCATTTCCAGATCCCCCTCCGGCAATACCGTCGCCGCAAACCCCGGCATCTTCGCCTGAGGCCACTGCCGCAAGCTCTGCGGATCTCGAATGTAGCGCTTTAGAAAATCCGCCCCAAAGTACTCGGTCGGGTTAAACGGAATGTTCAAGTCCGGCCCGAACTGCGCATCCCCGGCACCGTTCAATCGATGGCAGGCCAGGCAATTTTTCTGAAACAACGCAAAGCCTTTATTCACCGGATCATCCGGCTTCAACGCAGGATCAGGCAGCAGGGCAGGGAAGCGCTCGGCCACCGGCGCCATGCGCTTGATGCTCGCCACTTGAAACGGCCATTGCTCAGGGCTGATGTTGCCGGCCTGCGGATCGACCCAAACCAGATAAAACGGCCCGGCGCCGGGTTTCCCTTCGGATAAGGCAGGCCACGGCTTGGCCGGGTCTTCAATCGCCAGCCACGCGCGCGCGCCCTTGGTGTTCAGCAATGGTGCCGCCGACAGTTCTGCGGCAAACCCGTCCAGCGCCACGGCTTGCAGATGATCTTCAGGCTTGATGCCGGTCAACAATGCCGCCAACGGAACTGCGCGATAACTCATCTCCCGCTTGTAGGAAACGTCGTCGCTGATGGTGATGGTCTGGGTCTGAGGGTGCTTGAGCAATTCCTCGGTCTGCCAGGTGCGACTGCTCGCGCCCAACTCGAGATTGAGCTGGGCGGCATATAGAGGCGTGCTGAGCAGCAAGGCCCCGAACAGAATGAGCGTTTTCAAATGATCGCCGTCCATGTCGTGGAAGTGCCATAAAGGTTGGCACACCCACGCTGGCCCGGGTAGCGAACCAGTCACATTTTTAAGAGGGCGATATAAAAACCTGGCGCCGTATTATTTGAAGTCCGACTAGCCGATCACCTTGGTCAGGTTCGGCAAAATCAACAACAGCGTAGTGGCGAAAAGAATGAGCCCGGCTTGACGTACTTTCGAATGCTTGAACATGGCTTGACCGCCTTTATTGTTATTTCCTGATGCTTGCCTGCATATCTCCATGACGGCAGAGCGCTGAACTTCCTGTAAGACGAGTGCCTCGGCAAAACCCGACGACAACTTCGTATATGTTCACCTTAGAGCCCGCGTCACGCTTGGTTTAGATCCATTTCGTATGGTTTTATCACTTAAAGCTTTTAAAAACGCATGAGGCCTATTGCCAGCTTCTTGGGCGCCCGTCTGCTAGACAGCTTGGTGACGTGAATCGGTTAATCCACACTCGAACGACCGTCCGTCTGAGCGTGACCGTCAACGCCAGTGAGCACTGCGGTCATTGAATCCATGGCGGCTCGGCCTAAGGTGGAAGCTCAGTATTTACTCACCGCCCAGGTTCGAGGACGTCATGACCCAAGCTTTGATTTTCGACGCGTTACGCACGCCCCGTGGCAAAGGCAAGGCCGATGGCGCCCTGCACAGCGTCAAACCGGTGAATCTGGTGGCCGGGCTGCTCACGGCGTTGCAGCAGCGCACTTCGCTGGATACCAGTCAGGTCGATGACGTGGTGCTCGGCTGTGTCACGCCGATCGGCGATCAAGGCTCGGATATCGCCAAGACCGCGGCACAGGTCGCCGATTGGGACGTCAGTGTGTCCGGCGTGCAGATCAATCGCTTCTGCGCTTCGGGGCTGGAAGCCGTGAACCTCGGCGCGATGAAAGTCCGGTCTGGTTTCGAAGATCTGGTGGTGGTCGGTGGCGTCGAGTCCATGTCCCGCGTACCGATGGGCAGCGATGGCGGCGCTTGGGCGCTGGATCCGGAAACCAATCTGCACAGCCATTTCACCCCGCAAGGCGTCGGCGCCGACCTGATCGCCACGATTGAAGGCTTCAGCCGCGAGGACGTCGATGCCTACGCGCTGCATTCCCAGCAAAAGGCAGCGCGCGCGCGGGCAAACGGCTCGTTCAACAAGTCGCTGGTGCCGGTGCAGGATCAGAACGGCATCATCCTGCTCGATCACGATGAGTTCATCCGCGCCGAATCCACCCTTGAAGGCCTGGGCAAGCTCAAGCCAAGTTTCGAGATGATGGGGCTGATGGGTTTTGACGCCACCGCGTTGCGCGTTTACAGCCAGGTGGAACGGATCAACCACGTCCACACCCCGGGCAACAGCTCCGGCATCGTCGATGGTGCCGCCCTGATGTTGATTGGCTCCGAGGCCAAGGGCCGGGCGCTGGGTCTGCAGCCACGGGCGCGGATCGTCGCCACCGCCGTGACCAGCACCGATCCGACCATCATGCTCACCGGCCCGGCACCGGCCACTCGCAAGGCACTGGCCAAGGCCGGGCTGCGGGTCGAAGACATCGACCTGTTCGAGGTCAACGAAGCCTTCGCCTCGGTGGTGCTGAAATTCATCAAGGACATGGCCATCGACCCGGACAAAGTCAACGTCAACGGCGGCTCCATCGCCATGGGCCATCCGCTGGGCGCCACTGGCTGCGCGATTCTCGGCACGCTGCTCGATGAACTGGAAATCCGGCGCCTGCGCTATGGTCTCGCGACCCTGTGTGTCGGCGGCGGCATGGGCATTGCCACCATCATCGAACGCCTCTGAGCCCCGACCTTAAGGAACAAGTGACATGACCGAAGCCATTCGTTACGAAAAAGGTCAGGACCAGATCGTCGTCCTGACCATCGACATGCCGGGCCAGAGCGCCAACACCATGAACGCGGTCTATCGCGAGGCCATGGCCGCCTGCGTCGCCCGTCTGGTGGCCGAAAAGGACAGCATTGCCGGCGTGATCATCACCTCGGGCAAGAAGACTTTTTTTGCCGGCGGTGACCTCAATGAACTGATCAAGGTTGGCAAACCCGAAGCCAAGGCCTTTTACGACATGGTCCTGACACTCAAAGGCCAGCTGCGCACTCTGGAAACCTTGGGCAAACCGGTGGTGGCCGCGATCAATGGCGCGGCGCTGGGCGGCGGCTGGGAAATCTGCCTCGCCTGCCATCATCGCGTGACGCTGGACAGTCCATCCGTACAACTCGGCCTGCCGGAAGTGACCCTCGGCCTGCTGCCGGGCGGTGGCGGTGTAGTGCGCATGGTGCGGATGCTGGGCATTGAAAAAGCCTTGCCGTACCTGCTCGAAGGCAAAAAAGTCCGGCCGCAACAAGCGTTGCAAGCCGGTTTAATCGATGAGCTGGCAGCGGATCGCGATGAATTGCTGAGCAAGGCGCGAGCCTGGATTATTTCCAATCCGGCGGCCGTGCAGCGTTGGGACGTGAAGGGTTATCAGATTCCCGGCGGCACGCCGTCGAACCCGAAAGTCGCGCAAATGCTCGCCATCGCGCCGTCGATCCTGCGCAGTAAAACCCAGGGTTGCATGCCGGCGCCGGAGAAGATTCTCTGTGCCGCCGTTGAAGGCGCCCAGGTGGATTTCGACACCGCACACCTCATCGAAACCCGCTATTTCACGGAACTGACCACCGGCCAGATCTCGAAAAACCTGATTGGCACCTTCTGGTTCCAGCTCAATGAAATCAACGCCGGTGGCTCGCGGCCCAAAGGGTTTGCGCCTTACGTCACGCAAAAAGTCGGTGTGCTCGGCGCCGGGATGATGGGCGCGGGCATTGCTTTTGTCAGCGCCTCGGCCGGCATCGACGTGGTGCTCAAGGACATCAACCTCGCGGCAGCGGAGAAGGGCAAGGCCCACTCGGCGGCGCTGCTGGACAAGAAAGTCGCGCGCGGCCAGATGCTCCCGGAACAGCGAGAGGCGATTCTGGCGCGGATCCACACCAGCGAAAGCGATGCGGACCTGGCCGGATGCGACCTGATTATTGAAGCGGTCTTCGAAGATCGCGAGCTGAAAGCCAAAGTCTCCTCGGCGGCGCAGAAAGTCGTCGGCCCGTCCGCCGTGATTGCCTCCAACACCTCGACCTTGCCGATCAGCGGCCTGGCCACCGCAGTGCCGGATCAAGCGAAGTTCATCGGCCTGCATTTCTTCAGCCCGGTGGAGAAAATGCCGCTGGTGGAAATCATCAAGGGCGCCAACACCAGCGACGAAACCCTGGCGCGCGGGTTCGATTTCGTCCTGCAAATCAAGAAAACACCGATTGTGGTCAACGACAGTCGTGGCTTCTTCACTTCGCGAGTGTTCGGCACCTTTACCAATGAAGGCATCGCGATGCTCGGCGAGGGCGTGAGCGCGCCGATGATCGAGACCGAAGCGCGCAAGGCCGGCATGCCGATCGGGCCTCTGGCGATCTCCGATGAAGTTTCCCTCAGCCTCATGAGCCATATCCGCCAGCAAACCGCCAAAGACCTGCAAGCAGAAGGGAAACCGCTGATCGAGCACCCGGCGTTCGCCGTGATTGACTTGCTGCTCAACGAATACAAGCGGCCCGGTAAAGCCGCAGGAGGCGGGTTCTACGAGTACCCGGCCGGTGGCCAGAAACATCTGTGGCCCGAGCTCAAGACCCGTTTCGAGAAAGCCGACGGGCAGATTTCGCCAAAGGATGTGCGCGATCGCCTGTTGTTCGTGCAAGCCATCGAAACCGTGCGGTGCGTGGAGGAGGGCGTGTTGACTTCGACGGCGGACGCCAACGTCGGCTCGATCTTCGGCATCGGTTTCGCGGCCTGGACTGGCGGGGCGCTGCAATTCATCAACCAGTACGGCGTAAAAGACTTCGTTGCCCGCGCGCAATACCTGGCCCGGCAATATGGCGAGCGTTTTGCGCCGCCGGCGTTATTGCTGGAGAAAGCGGCCAAAGGGGAGACCTTCTAAGGGACGTATGACGCCTTCCGGGGCTTGCCTTGTCACGGTGTTTCGAGGCAGGCTCTGGGGTGTGCATTATTCCCATCACGTGTCAGGTATTTTTTATGTCGTTACGCATCTGCATTCTGGAAACCGACATCCTGCGTCCAGAGCTGATCGATCAATATCAGGGTTACGGGCAGATGTTCCAGCATCTGTTTTCGCAGCAGCCTATCGCTGCAGAGTTCACGGTGTACAACGTGGTGCAGGGCGAGTACCCGAGTGATGATTTGACGTTCGATGCCTACCTTGTCACGGGCAGCAAGGCCGATTCCTTCGGCACCGATCCGTGGATTGAAACCCTCAGGGCTTATCTGCTGACTCGCTATAAGCGCGGCGACAAATTGCTGGGCGTGTGCTTCGGCCACCAGTTGCTGGCGCTGTTGTTGGGCGGCAAGAGTGAGCGTGCGACCCAGGGCTGGGGCGTCGGCACTCACCAATACAAACTCGCTGCCAAGGCGCCGTGGATGAGTCCGGTGCGTGAAGAGCTGACGCTGTTGATCAGCCACCAGGACCAGGTGACGTCGCTACCGGAAAACGCCACCGTGATCGCGTCGAGCGATTTCTGCCCGTTTGCCGCGTACCACATCAACGACCAAGTGCTGTGCTTCCAGGGGCACCCGGAATTCATTCACGATTATTCCCGGGCGCTACTGGAGATTCGGCAGGAGGCGCTGGGTCAGCAGGTTTATACGAAAGGCGTGGCGAGCCTTGAGCTGGAGCATCACGGCACGACCGTTGCGGAGTGGATGATGCGGTTTGTGGCGCACAAGCCAGAAGCTAAAGCGGTTTAAAGCCGTGCAGTGAATGTGTGGCGAGGGAGCTTGCTCCCGCTGGACTGCGAAGCAGGCCCATTTTGGGGCAACTTCGTTGCCCTGCGGGAGCAAGCTCCCTCGCCACAAAAGCGTTTCAAAGCCACCCTGACTTCTTGAAACTCGCCCACAAACTCACGCACCCCACTGCAATAAACCCCAACACCCCGAAATACCCGTAGTGCCAGGTCAACTCCGGCATGTTCTGGAAGTTCATCCCGTAAATTCCCGCCACTGCTGTCGGGAACGCAAGAATCGCCGCCCACGCCGCAAACTTGCGCTGCACCACGCTCTGCCGTGACGCCTCCAGCAACACTCCGACCTCAATGGTCTGGCTGGCAATATCGGCCAGGGTCGTCAGGTCTTCCATCTGCCGTGTTACGTGAATCTGCACATCGCGGAAATACGGGCGCATGTTCTTGTCGATAAACGGAAAGTTCAGCTTCTGCAGTTCCTCACCAATCTCCACCATCGGCGCCGCATAACGACGCAAGCGCAACACGTCCCGGCGCAGGCCATGGAGCTTCTGGATGTCGTGTTCATTCAACGCGCTGCACAGCACGTTGCGCTCCAGCTCATCGATCTCGGCATGGATCGCTTCGCCCATCGGCTGGTAGTTTTCAATCACAAAATCGAGGATGGCATAGAGGACGAAATCTTCCCCGTGCTCCAGCAGGATCGGACGCGCCTCACAACGCTGGCGGACCAGGGCGTAGGACGCCGAGTGACCGTTGCGGGCGGTAATGATGTAACCGTTGCCGGCAAAGATATGAGTCTCGATGAACTCCAGTTTTCCTTCGTGCCGGATCGGCGAATACGTGACGATAAACAAGGCGTCGCCGAAGGTTTCGAGCTTCGGTCGGCTGTGTTTTTCCAGGGCGTCTTCGATGGCCAGTTCGTGCAGGTTGAACTGACGTTGCAGGTTGGTCAGCTCCAGGGCGTTCGGCTCTTCAAGGCCGATCCAGACAAAGTGGCCAGGCTTTGCAGCCCAGGCAGCGCCTTCGTCGAGGGTGATATTGGTGACTTTCTTACCGGCGCTGTAAACCGCAGCAGCAACAACTCTACCCATGATTCAGGTTCACTTCTTATTTGCAGGTGGCAGTGGCAGGCAGTGCTCAGCTTAGCCTTGTCTGCTGCTTGAGAGTCAGTGAAATCTGCCGAGTTCGCCGGCAAAAGTCCGCAGGCGAAAAAAAACCCGCACTCGGCGGGTTTGTTATCAAGCGGCTTGCAGTTGCCGATCCATCGACTCGATGCACTCACGCATCTGCTCGCGGCACTGGGCCATCAGCAGAGGCATGTCGTCCAGGCTCATTCCCGCCGTAGGAATCGCCGGCAGCGAGCGAATCAGAATTTTCCCACTGCGCCAGCGGTTCAATCGCATGTGTTTGACGTAACTGCTGACACACACCGGCACGATTGGCACGCCCGCGGCGATCGCCATCTGGAACGCGCCTTTCTTGAACGGCAGCAACTCTTCACCGAAGTTGCGCGTGCCTTCGGGAAAGACCCAGATCGAGGTGTCTTCATGCTGCAAAGTATGGGTGGTGGTCAACATCGACTGGCGCGCCTTGTGCGCATTGCCGCGATCGATCAACACATTGCCGGCCAGCCAGAACAACTGCCCGAACAGCGGCACCCACTTCAGGCTCTTCTTGCCAATGCACACGGTGCGGCGGGGCACCACGTTGCCGAACACGAACAGATCGTAGTTGGACTGGTGGTTGGCGACGATCACGCAGCTGTCGGGCTTATCCATCAGCGGCCCGACATCGGCCTTCACCCGCAAACGCAAAATACACATCGCCGGCCACGCATACAGGCGCGCGCACAAACGGCTGTTGTCCGGGTTGAACGGACGGCACAGGCCCAGAATCACCCCCAGCACACCGGCCAGAATAAAGTGCAGGCCCATCAATAACATACGAAACACGAACAGCATTTACAGGCCCCACCGGGACAAAAGGTGGCGCAGTGTACGGATGTGCACTGTTTTCGGCAATTGCCGCTATAGAGGGTGGAGATAGGCGATGTTTGTGCGCATGTTTCCGACTTGTGGGTCAGACGCGTCCTAGAGCGGTTGTGAGATTTTCAACAGCGCACGTACGAAAAAGCCCGACACGACGGTCGGGCTTTTCGGTGCAGCGTGTCTGGGCTCAGCCCATGTGTTCCTGATCCAGTATGATCGCGTTGTCCAGCGTATCGAGCAGCGCCTTGCGCACTTTCAGCTTGGTGTTCTTGTGCGCGGTCATGTTGATCTTCTTCAACTGGCGCGCAGCCGCCAGCGCAGCACCTTGCAGCTCTTCGGCCGACACCACCACGTCGAGGAAACCGGCATCCACCGCGCTCTGTGGGTTGAACATCTCACCGTTGATGACGGAGCGGTGGAACGCCGACTTGCGCAGGCGATCACGTGCGATCTCGATACCGGCGTGGTGCATGGTCATGCCGATCTGCACTTCGTTCAGGCCAATGCTGAACGGACCGTCGACACCGATGCGGTAATCCGCCGACAACAGCAGGAACGCGCCCTTGGCCACTGCATGCCCAGGGCACGCGACGATCACCGGGAACGGGTGCGACAACAGACGACGGGCCAGCGTCGAACCGGCCGTCACCAGCGCCACCGCTTCTTTAGGGCCGGAGGTCATCACCTTCAAGTCATAACCGCCGGACAGAATTCCCGGCGTACCGGTAATGATCACTACCGCACGATCAGTCACCGCCTGATCCAGCGCAGCATTAAACGCAGCAATCACGTCCGGGGAGATGGCATTGACCTTGCCATTGCTCAAGGTCAGGGTCGCGATACCGTCTTCGAGGTGGTAGGAAATCAACTCACTCATGACGCTATTCCTTGTATGAAAGTTGGGCAGACGTTACCCACCGCGGCAGGCCAGGTAAAGCGCCGTGACTGACCCGCCAGTCACCGTTTCCCCGCCGGGCAAGCGTAGCCCGCCACTCCTGCCGTGCATTCCTCTCCTTATAGAAGAGGGCGCGAAGCCGGAGATTGGCAGGTTTGCCATCGCCCGGAACCGACAGGAACGACTAAATCGCTAAGCGCATGAAAATTCTGCAAAAAAAGTTTGCCATCAGAAAAGCTTTCGACTACATTAGCGCGCCTCGACAGACAGAACATGTTTGACGAGATACGGTGAAGTGTCCGAGTGGCTTAAGGAGCACGCCTGGAAAGTGTGTATACAAGAAATTGTATCGAGAGTTCGAATCTCTCCTTCACCGCCAAATTCGATGTAACCAGAACCCCTGATTTCGAGAGAAATCAGGGGTTTTGTGGTTTCTGGCGTTAGTATTTGAATCATGGCACCGTTGTTGGCTCAAGCGAATAAGCGAAGTCGCTTCTGAAAATGGTGTAGGAATAGTGAAAGGCGTGTGGGAAGTAACGCAGGAGCGCCAAGCGGATGGGGGCTTCCGACGGTTCAAACGACTCAAATGAACTCTTTCGTGAAGGGGTATTCGTTTCGTACCCCTGGGGTACAAAATGAATCAAAGGCAGCGCATAGGGCGTTCCCCCCACTATTCGGAATGGACCCACGTACGTTATGCAGGAAATGACCATGAAGCAGGCAGAGCTGGAAAAGGTTCATGTGGAAATCGTCAAGCTGATGGCTGAGCAGCGAAAGCTGAACACTGAAGCCGGCAAGATGACTCGTGAAACCTTCTGGTATCCGGTGGCTGTTGCGACTGGACTGATTGGCACGGTGGCAACCATCACGACGGTGTTGATCAAGCTTCTTTGACTCTGTAAATATGCCTGAAGAACTGTGATACCTGATTATCGAAGCCCAGCCGTTGCTGGGCTTTTTGTTTTCAACGATTGGCCGCAGAGGAATAATGCGTGCCTGAATAAAGAAGGAATTCCCATGATCACCACCACCACCCACGCCATCGAAGGCCGTCAAATCACCGCTTACCTGGACATCGTCAGCGCCGAGTCGGTGCAGGGCGTAAACGTTATTCGCGACATGTTTGCCGGAATGCGGGATTTTTTCGGTGGGCGTTCTCAAACGCTGGAGCGGGCGTTGAAGGAAGCGCGGATTCAGGCGACCGAGGAGATCAAGGAGCGTGCGCGGGCGCTTCAGGCGGATGCGGTGGTCGGGCTCGATTTTGAGATCAGCATGCCGGCCGGAAAGGGCGGGATGGTGGTGGTGTTTGTGACCGGGACGGCGGTCAAGCTGAGGTGAGTGAAGCAATAGGCCTGTTTATTCGCTAGTGGGTTTTGTAGGAAGCGGCGTGGTCCATTCGTCGGGCACGGGGAAATATGAATTACAAGTCCGGTAATGACCGGCTAGTCTCAAAAGCCTTGGTGGTCGATATTTTTCAGGCAATAGGGCTTGCCGGTATCGATCCCGCTTTGAGAGGGGAAGAGCTATGGCTGATCCGTATATCGAAGACGACGGGGCAGAATTTCCAATCAACAATTGCGTGCAGTGTGGCCAGACGGAGTATGTGGCGGGCTTTGGTGAAGATCCGCTCGAGACCAGCAAAGTGAAATCTGCAGCGACCAAAGTGTTCAAATCGAAATTCAGGCCCAAAGTGGTGCCGCCCACGAAGTAATGATCAACCGGACGAACCCCGCCAATGAGTGGGGTTTTTTGTTGTTAGAGGGGCTCTATACCCCCGGAAATGGCCGACAGACAAACGAAAATTTTTCTGTTGATGTTTTTTCACAAACTTTTCACACCCGCCTACGTAGTCTCAGCTCATCCGTTAGAAAGCAGTACCCTAGCCCGTTCCCCAGCGGGCTTTTTTTTGCCTGTCATAAAACCTTTTCCATAAAAGCTGTCCAACCGTCGCCAATTGCGAGAAGGGGGGCGATTTTGTGTGGACGTTTTCCTCCTCGAAAGCATTCAATCCCCGGCTTTTCGGTATTCTCTATTTTTGAGGTTTTTCGTCATGCGTTTAACACTGCCTGCTCTGGTTCTGGGACTTCTGGTGACTCAAGGTGCGATGGCTGCCGGTGATGGCACCGCTGCGATCGGTGGTGGTCTGGGTGGTGCGTTGGGTAACGTGGTCGGCCAGAGCATGGGCGGCAGCACCGGCGCGGCAATCGGTGCGGGTGTTGCGGGCGCAGCCGGCAGTGCGGTGGCAGCACGTAAAGGCAGCCGCACCAAAGCGGCCATCGGTGGCGGTGTCGGTGCGGCCGGTGGTTCGGTAATCGGCAACAGCCTGGGCGGCAAGACCGGTTCGACCATTGGCGCAGGCTTGGGCGGCGCATTGGGCGGCGGCGTGGGCAGCAATCTGGCCAAAGGTCACAAGCGTCACTGATTCTGATCGATCGGATCGAACAGCCCGGCTAGATGCCGGGCTTTTCGTATCTGGATGTTTCTTTTTCTCCTACTTCGAATTTACCGCTGTCCAACCTTCATCGCTGGCCGGATTCAGTGAGTGCAGGTGCTAGACTCACGCCCATCCGCAAGGCGTACTTTCACCCCCGATGCGGAATTTGAGGTTCATATCATGCGTTTGACATTGTCCACGTTGTTTCTGGGACTTCTGGTCGCTCAAGGTGCAATGGCTGCCGGTGACGGCACTGCGGCAGTTGGCGGTGGTATTGGCGGTGCACTCGGTAACGTAGTGGGTCAGCAAATGGGCGGCAGCACAGGCGCAGCGATTGGCGCCGGCGTTGGCGGTGCTGCGGGCAGTGCGGTTGGTGCGAACAAGGGCAGTCGCACAGAGGCAGCGATTGGCGGTGGATTAGGCTCGGCAGGCGGATCGGTGATTGGCAATAGCCTCGGCGGTTCTACCGGTTCGACCATTGGCGCAGGCCTGGGCGGCGCAGCAGGTGGGGCAGTAGGCAACAATCTGGGCACCGATAGTGGCAAGTCTCATTCCGGTGGCGGACACAAGCATAAGCACAAGAACAAGCACAGAAACAAAAATCACTGATTCGACATCAAGTGACACCAGAAACCCGGCCCAGGCCGGGTTTTTCGTATCTGCCTGCAGCGCTCCGGAACGTTTGGCCCCAGGGCGCCTCGAACGTCATACACCCCAAACGTTGTGAGGACTGCCATGACTCCTGAAACCGAAGGCAAGGAAGAAAAAGGCCCGAGTGGGCTTCCGTTCATCAATGACCCCGGCAATGAAGATCCGGGTTCTCTGATGGATGACGCAACGGTACCGCTCAACGATTCCGATGACGCCGGCGATGTGGGAAACCTCGAGTATGAAGACGAGGAAGAAGACGAAGATTGACCTGCGTGGTGGCGCAATCGACCGATCGTCCCTCTGATCGAACGCAAGCATTGCCCAGCCCTCGAAATTTCAGGGCCTGCCTTTCAGGCCCTTCGAGAGGTGCTTTATGAACGCTGATCCGAAAGTCGACGATGTCGACGACACCCCTGAATACCCGCTGCCTTCGCCCACCGATTCATTGAGTCGCGATCAGCGCCCGCCTGACGACGACACCGCAGTGGAGCAAGTGCCGACTGATGATGTGAAGCGCGGCGATGTCGAGGCGATCCCCGAAGACCCAGACATTGCCGGTAACGATGGCTCCGGTGAGCCGAGCTAAAAAACCATTCGTCGATTGAGCGGCACCTTTAAAAAGCCAGCGCTGCCAGAAATCAGGTACGCACTTTTTTAAGGAGATGCACCATGATCAGGTCAACATTGATGGCCCTGACGGTGAGCAGCGTGTTGTCGATCAGTTCAATGGCGGCGTTTGCTCAATCTTCCGGCGCGCCGGTGGATAAGGGTGGAATGCCGCCGTCTACTGAAATGAATGCGGGCTCTGACGATGCGAAGACGCTGCCGCCGGGCTCCATTGGCGGTGGAAATGCGGGGGATGCGAACGGGAGTAGTACCAGCCCGGGGGCGGGAAGCGGGTCGATGAGTGGTGGAAGTTCGACTGGGAGCGGTTCTGGCGGTGGGTCTGGAGGATCCGGTAGTTCTGGTGGTTCAGGAATGAGTGGCGGTGGGAGTGGTGGGAGTTCGGGGAGTGCGGGAGGAGGGACGGGTAGTGCTGGGGGTGGGACTGGTGGTTCGGGTGGTTAAACAGCTCAATGTTTGAAGTTGAATGCCCAGCGATCTGCTGGGCATTTTAGGTTCACGCTAATTCGTTGAGGCTTGAGCTTTCGCTAAGAGCTTTGACTTTTTTGATTACTCCGTGTGTAGCGATTCTAGCCAAGATTTATAAAATTCTTTCTGTTCTTCCAATGTTTTTGCAATGTTATATTCCTCGTAATCGAATATGTGAACTATGTCGTTGAATGTTGCGGATTTTCCCATTGTTAGTTCGTATGCGACGAATCCGCCACTCATTTGAGAACACATTCTGGATGGGGTTACATTAAGTTTGGATCCTTTGCATAGGAATTTTACATGTGGAAGATCATGCCTTATTTTTGCCAGGCATAAGTAAAGGTCTTCGCTTTCATATTTTTTGCGGAAACCATTTTTCATTGTGAAGATTATAAATATTTTTGCAGCGTCATATTGCAGCTGTGCCTGTTCCTTATGATCGTCAACGACTATGGATATTCTAGTGGTTTCCATTTTGTCTCCTGCTTGGGTTTGGCGTGGAGTATCCGACATAGCTCCCGTCCTTCTTTAACGGTGTTACACCTAATATATCGGTCGTATCAATTCTATCTGGTATCGCAATTTCGGTTTCATCAGCAAACGGAACAAGATTTTTCAGCTCTTTATTGACGTCTCTTCCGTTAATTTTTCTCAGTGTGTACAAGAAACCTTTCCTTGTTTCAAATTTTGTACCAAATTGTATGGCTGTACGCCGGGATGGCGACGTGCTGATGAAATTGCTTGGCGGATCATCGCTGTCAATAGCATGAAGCAATAGGTCGCGGCTTTCTCCTTTGCTCCTAAATCCTGTTCTGAATATTTCCTCGGGGTGCTTCGAGTCACCGCGATAGAGATATTCTGCCTTGACGCCAGGTATTGGAGGTGTTGCTTCCCCCCCATCAACCTTCACCTTCCCCGCCGGATCCTCATCCCCAAACGAAGGCCTCTTACACCCATCCCCTCCAGGACACTCACTCAACCCCAACGGATCAACCCACCCCGTCGGATTGCGCGTGTACTGATACCCGTTTAACCCACCCGCCAACTTGCTCGGATCCGGCGTCAGATACCGTCCCACATCCGGGTTGTAATACCGGTGCCGGTTGTAGTGCAGCCCCGTCTCCGCATCGAAGTACTGCCCCTGAAACCTCAGCGGCTGATCCAGAACCTGATGGGTATCACGATTGAGGCGAGTCAGGCGGCCGTAGGTCGTGTATTGCGCGGCCCAGATGATGTCGCCGCTGTAGTCGGTGAGTTCTTGCGGTGTACCGAGGTGGTCGAGTTGGTAGTAGAACGGGCAGGCCTGGCGTGGCCCTCTGCTGTCGAGCATGGCCAGTGGGCGGAAGGTGCCCGGTTCGTAGACGTAACTGCGGTAATGCTCGCTGCCACTTTCGGCGACGAGATTGTCGCCTTGCCAGAAAAACTCGGTGGTGTTGCCATCGACGGTTTTGCTGACGCGGCGGCCGAAGGCGTCGTAGCGGTAGCTGGCGGTGCTGCCGTTCGGGAGCGTGGCGCCGATTAATCGATGCTGGCTGTCGTAGCGGTATTCGGTGACGAGTTTTTGTGCGGTGCCGCGGCGTTCGCGGATCAGGTTGCCAAAGGCGTCATAGTCGAAATGGCGATCGCCTTGCATCAGCAGGCGATTGCCTTTGAGGGTGGCCGGCCCGGGCCGGTCCTGCATCAACAGGTTGCCGGCGGGGTCGTGGGCGAAGCTTTCGGGTTGTTGGTCGCGGGAGTGGCGGACGCGGATCAGGCGGTCGAGCGGATCGTATTGATAGCTGCGTTGGCCATGACGGGTGTCGGCGATGTGTTCGAGATTGCCGTTGGCGCTGTAGGCATAGTCGCGGCGATACAGCTGTTGCTGGGGGTGGCTGATAGCGTGGGCTTTCAGACGACCCTGTTCATCGTAGTCGTATTGGCTCGACAACATGCCTTGCTGACGCTGCAGCTCGCGGCCGGCTTTATACGTATGGCTTGTAAGGCGTGTGCCGTTGAGATCGATGGCTGTCAGCACACCGCCTTTGGCGTGGTGATAGTCGAGCTTGCTGTTGTCCGGCAGACGCAAATGGTTGAGCTTGCCGCAAGCGTCGTAGCCGTAGCGCAACGTGCCCCAACCCTGATGCTCGGTGATCAGCCGATTGTGCTTGTCGTACGCGAACTCCAGCGGATGGTCGTGACCGTCATCGACGCTGGCCAATCGGCCGAGGCTGTCATAGCGATATTCGACGTTGACGCCATCGGGCAGGTTTTTGACCAGCAGGCGTCCGGCCGTATCCCGTTGGTAGCTCGTAAACAGCTGCGAGCCGTCATCGCCGAATTCGGTTTTTTCCAGGAGATGACCATTGAGGTCGTAGGCATACGCCGTGCGTCGGCCATCGAAGCCGGTTTCCTGTCGGATCAATCCACCAGGCGTGTAGTCCAGCCGATAGTGTTCGCCGGATTCGTTTTCGATGTCCGTCAGTAGCAGCCGTGCATTGTCGTAGCGATAACGCAACTGCGTGCCGTCGGGGTTGATCCGGCGACTGACCAGGTGCAAGTCATTGTCGTATTCAAAACGGGTGACGCGCCCCAGCTCATCGCGTTCGGCGGTGATCTTGCCGTAGGCGTTGTAGCTGGACGCGCGGCTGGCGCCGGTAGGATTCACCGTCCTGATCAGTCGGCCAACGGCGTCCCATTGGTGTTGAGTGACGGCGCCGTGTTCGTCCTGACGGGTAATCTGCCGGCACAATACATCGTAGGAAAAACGCCGCTGACTGCCATCCGGCAACGTTTCTTCAATCAGTTGCCCGATTGCATCCCATACGAACACATGACGGCTGTTGTCTGGGTAGCGGATAGACAGCAACCGTCCTCGAGCATCGTAGTGGTAGTGAGTGATGTGGCCGTCGGGGTCGATTGCCTCGGTGACATCACCCTGAGCATTGCGTTGGTATTTCCACACCGCTTTACCGTGATATCGCGCATGCAGGAAACCGTTGCGATATTCGTAGGACGTTGGCTCTTCTTCAGGAGGAATCAGCGCAATCAGCCGGCCAATCTCGTCGTAGCGGTATTCAGTAGTCGCCCCCAGCGGCCCCTGCTCGGCAATCAACTGGCCTTTTGGGTCGTATGCCTTTAGATACTCGCCGCCATCCGGCTCGACCCGACGCACCAATCGCGCTTTATCGTCATGGACATAGACCTCTTCACTGCCATCGGCGTTTTTAACCAGAACCCCGCCGTCGTCGTCCCAGACATAGCGTGTATCCATCTGCGAAAAAGTCGCCCGGTGCCTGACGCATCTGGCGGCTTTGCCGGACCTTTCCCACTCCCAAAAGAAACTGGCCCCACCGGCCAGTTGCCGCTGGAGAATCACGTGTTGATCGTCGTAGTCGTACCGTTCGGCTTCGCCGGCAGCATTGGTCGCTTCGATCAGGCGGTGTCGGGCGTCGTAACGGTAGGCAATCAGCGTTTGCTCTGTATGCCAGGCATCTACCAATCCCTCCGCGGGGTGAAACGACTGATACTCGACCGCCACGATGTGCCTGCGCTCGTAACGCAAAAGCAGTGAGCGGCCTGCGCCGTTGTCGATGCGTTGAATGCGATCCTGGCGGTCGCGGGTGATGTGCAGCCGGTTGTCGTAGGCATCACTGATGGTCGTCAGCCGACCATTCACAAAGTGATAAAACCGCACCTTTGCACCGGCCAGTGCGACCACCAATTCTTCAGGCTTGTTTCCCAGGTAAATCGCGGCCCGCGACAGGCTGTTATGAATTGCCGGACGCGAAAGACTGGGCTGCGGAAACGTCGTACGACGGTTTTCATGGTCGGTCCAGACGACGTGTTCTGCGTCCAGTTCCAGCCGATGTGCCAGTGAATGACTCCAGCCCCGGCCCAGCCCGCAATCGAGTTCTACGGCGCTGGTTCGGTACAACCGGGTAAACGCAAACGGCAGCAAACCGTTCAGCGATCCGTCGTCGAGGGTCAGCAATTCTTCGCCGGTGACCATCGACACCGGGCAACCGTTGGTACAGGTCAACAGCCCGCAATCGGCGCTGTCTCCGTTGGGGTTTTTCGCTTGATCGGGAACGTCGTCACGGTGCTCCTGCCGGCCCAGTCGGGTCATGGCGGCGGATTTGTCACGAGCAATGGCAACCGGGTTTTTCACTAACAAAACCGGCGTAGTGCCCGTGCTGATCTGTAACGGCACGGCGGGCGCGGGGTTCAGAGGAGCATTTCGGACATTGACTGCGAGGGGTTTGAGTACGCCCGCGTGGGTCGTCAGGTCGGACCTGGTGCCAAGCCCGGCCAACCTCAGGCTCGCGGCGGCCAGCCAGTTGCGCGCGCGGTCGGATTTGACCTTGTCCAGCACCTTCGCGCTGATGCCGAACTTCAATCCGGCAGCACCTGTGAAGCGCGCCAGCAGGAAGCCGATCAATATTCCTGTGCGAATCTGCGCCACGACTTCGGCAATGAACTGCGGCGGCAACATCCTCAGCCAACTGGTAATCGCCGCCAGATGAATGAACATCAGCGGTTCATCACTCAACACCAGCAGCAGGTTGGCGATGGATTCCGCCGAAGCCTGCAGCAGTGTTTCAAGTTCGGTTTCGGTCAGGTATTCAAGGAGCTTTTCACTGTTGGCCTGCAGGTTCGCTATCAGCGCGTAGATCTGCTTCACGTCATCCCATAATCCGTTCAACGAAGCCTCGAAACCAAGCCAGTCAGCCTGCTGCAGAAGGCCGTAGCGCTTGATGAAACCGGCTTCGGCGAACTCGGCCCACGAGGGTTCGAACTCAGTCGTCCACTCGTTGCGCAGCCAGCCTTCCAGATCGCTGATGACGCCTTGATAGGAGGCGTAGAGCGCTTTGACATGCTCGGCGGAAACATTCGGGAAGAAGGTGATGCGGTAACGCAGGCTGCGCTCGCACTCTGGGATTTCGAGGATGCCGCTGGAGCCGATCTCGTCATAAACCGGCTCGCCGAATGTGCCGTCAGCGTTCAGAGGCTCAAGCATCACCGGCGTGTTGCCGATCGGCACGAACCGCGCCGCGTCGAACATGTGCACCAGTGTCAGGGGACCTGCTGCCGGGCACGCGGCGACGGTGGAGCTGACGGGAGTGGTGGAGTTTTTCGGCGCGGCCAGGCGAACGTCGTGACCGACCTTGAACACCTGCTCGACATCCAGCGACTGGCCGGTCCAGAAACTTTCAGCCCAGGCGTCGTAGTCATTGAGGCAAAGCCGAAAGTCACTGAGCAATGCTTCGACGTTCGGCTGCTCGGGGTCCATGGCGGCGACCACCAGCAGGCCAATGGCGTTATTCAAGGCCAGTACCTTGTCAGGTACGAACATTCGCAGTCCCTCGCGCAGATCAAGTTTGAGCGCGAGACTTTGCTTGGGATCAACGGGTAAAGAAGTCGGGAAAAGAGGCGTTTTATGTAGGGAAAATCGCTAAATGACGACGAGCACTTTTTGTATCTGTCAGGCATTGCCCGTTGCTCGATGGCTGCCGCGCTCGCTATGCTGCTGAATCCTTTAATCGATCACGGACCCGGCCGCACCTGAGCCGCCTCTGGGATGTCATTAGAAAACGGATCAGATGCGATGAATGCACCGCTGAATGAATTCGGCCCGATCAAGGCCGTGATTTTCGATATGGACGGCTTGCTGCTGGACACCGAGGGCATCTATACCGAGGTTACATCCCTGATTGCTGCGCGTTACGGTCGGGTTTTCGACTGGAGCATCAAACAGAACATCATCGGTCGTGGCGCGGGTGATCTGGCGCGGTACGTGGTCGAGGCGCTGGAGCTGCCCATCACCGCCGAAGAGTTTCTGGTGATTCGCGAGCCGCTGATGCGCGAGCGTTTTCCGCAAGCGCTGGCGATGCCCGGCGCCGAGGAACTGGTCCGGCACTTGAAAGCCAACAACATCCCGATTGCGGTTGGCACCAGTTCTTCGCGCCAGTCGTTCGGCCAGAAAACCACCTTGCATCGCGACTGGTTCGCGCTGTTCGATTTTATTGTGACGGCCGATGACCCTGAAGTCGGCGCGGCCAAACCGGCGCCGGACATCTTTCTGACGGCAGCGCGGCGCTTGGGCGTTGCGCCTGAAGATTGCCTGGTGTTCGAAGATTCGCCGTTCGGGGTTACGGCAGCGAAAGCGGCGGGGATGACGGCGATTGCGATTCCCGATGCGGCGATGGCTGACGAAAAGTACGCACACGCCGATGGGATTCTTCGTACGTTGAAGGCGTTCAAGCCAAGTGCTTGTGGTTTGCCAGCGCTCGAATGGACTTAACGACGATCAATGTGGGAGCGGGCTTGCTCGCGAAGAGGGAGTGTCAGACAACATCAATGTCGCCTGACACTACGCTTTCGCGAGCAAGCCCGCTCCCACATTTGGTTTGCGTTTAAAGCATCAGGCGCCAAAACCACCGTCGATGGTCAGGCTCGCCCCGGTGATGTAACCGGCTTCCGGCCCTACCAGGTAGGCAACGAAGCTGGCGATTTCTTCGGATTTGCCGTAGCGACCCACCGCCATCAGCGGGATCAGGCTCTCGGCGAAGTCGCCACTGGCCGGGTTCATGTCGGTGTCGACCGGGCCCGGTTGCACGTTGTTGATGGTGATGCCGCGTGGGCCCAAGTCGCGGGCCAGGCCTTTGGTCAGGCCAACCAGTGCTGATTTACTCATGGCGTACGGGCCGCCACCGGCGAAGGGCATGCGGTCGGCGTTGGTGCTGCCGATGTTGATGATGCGACCGCCTTCAGTCATGTGTTTGGCGGCGGCCTGGGTGGCGATGAACACGCTGCGCACGTTGATGGCCAACGTCTGGTCGAAATCTTCGAGTTTGAAATCCTCCAGTGGCGCAACAGCCAGCACGCCGGCGTTGTTGACGAGGATGTCCAGGCGGCCAAAGGCTTCTACGGTGGCGTTCACGGCATTGCGAATGGCCTCGGCGTCGGCGCTGTCAGCCTTGATGGCGAGGGCTTTGCCGCCGTTACCGATGATGCTGTTTTGCAAGGCTTCGGCTTTGGCTGTGGAACTGACGTAAGTGAAGGCAACGGTCGCGCCTTCAGCAGCCAGGCGCTGGACAATGGCTGCGCCGATGCCGCGGGACCCGCCTTGAATCAAAGCCACTTTGCCGCTGAGGTTCTGAGTAGTCATGTCGATCTCCAGAGTCCCGAGGCGAGATTGTCTCGGTTGATGGAGCCTAGTATTGATTGAGGATTACACGCTGAGTAGACGGCAATTGCGATAGTCTGTGTAAACCAGAAGTTTATAGTGGTGCCTATGGAAACCTTCAGCAGTATCGAATGCTTCGTGCGCAGCGCCGAGGTTGGCAGCTTCGCCGAAGCCGCGCGACGCTTGAGCCTGACCCCGGCGGCGGTGGGCAAAAGTGTCGCCAAGCTCGAGGCCCGACTGGGTGTGCGGCTGTTCCAGCGCAGCACGCGCAGCCTGACGCTGACTGAGGCCGGTCATCTGTTTCTCGGCGAAGTCAGTTCCAGCCTGCACACGATTCAGAATGCGGTGGCTAACCTCGCCAGCGCCGAAGGGCGGCCGGCGGGAACACTGAAGGTCAGCATGGGTACGGTGTTCGGGCGTCTATATATCGTGCCCTTGCTGGGTGAGTTTCTTCGGCGTTTTCCGGCGATCAACCCGGACTGGCATTTCGATAACCGTCAGGTCGATCTTATCGCTCAGGGTTTCGATGCGGCGATCGGTGGGGGATTCGAACTGCCGCAGGGCGTGGTGGCGCGCAAGCTGACCCCGGCGCATCGGGTGTTGGTGGCATCAACGGATTATCTGGCTGCGCGGCCTGTGATCGTCGAGCCCGATCAACTCAAGGACCACGATGGCATCCTGATTCGCTCCCCACAGACAGGCCGTGTGCGTTCCTGGCAATTGACCAGTCGCACTCAGCAACACAACCCGCTGACGCTCAAGGCGCGAATGACCATGAGCGATTCGGAAGCGGCGTGCGCGACGGCGGCCCAGGGGTTGGGCATTGCATTGGTGAGCATGCCGTTTGCTGTGCAGTATCTGGAGGCCGGGACGTTGCAACGGGTGTTACCTGACTGGTATGTCGACGACGGCAATATTTCTATCTATTACGCAGAACACAAACTGCTGCCGGGCAAGACCCGGGCGTTTGTGGATTTCATTATTGAGCTGTTTGCGGAGCAGGGGTTGGGGCGGCGGTTCAGTGCGGTTTGAGTTTGGCTTGATTGCGAGTAGTCCCCATCGCGGGCAAGCCACGCTCCCACAGGGATTTGTGTCGTTCATAGAACCCTGTGGGAGCGGGCTTGCCCGCGATGGGGTCGACTCGGTCTATCTGCCAAACCGCCCCGGCCAACCAATAATGTTCTTCGGCCGAGGCGTCGCATACGTCCGCACCTTGGAAGTGGACAACCCCAACCGCACCAGCGACTCGGCAATCGTCACTGCCGCCGTGACCCCATCCACCACCGGAACCCCGGTGCGCTGGCGAATCTGTTCATCCAGCCCGGCCATCCCTCCACAGCCCAGGCAAATCACTTCGGCCTTGTCCTCCAATACCGCCAATTCCGCCTGACGAACAATCGCTTCCAGCGCCCGTTGCGGGTCAGATTCCAATTCAAGCACCGCCAGACCACTGGCCCGCACCGACGCGCAGCGGTCCCACAATCCGGACAGTTTCAGTCGATCCTCGATCAGGGGCACGGTGCGGTCCAGCGTGGTGACCACCGAGTAAGCATGGCCCAGGAACATCGCTGTGCTGGCCGCCGCATCGGTAATGTCCACCACCGGTACGTTGAGCAATTCCTGCAAACCTTCGCGACCGTGCTCACCATAACCGGCCTGGATCACGGCGCCGAAGGGTTGATCGTAAGCCATCACTCGGTCCATCACCGCGATGGCGGCCAGGTAGCTTTCGAAATTGCCCTCGACGGAGTCGGCGCCGAAGTAGGGCGTCAGACCAATGATTTCGGTACCCGGCGCGGCCACGGCTTGTGCGGAACGAGCGATGGCCTGGGTGATGGATTCGGTGGTGTTGACGTTGACCACGAGTATTCGCATGGAAAATCCTTCTTCGCTGTAAAACTACGGCACGTTGATCTGGCCTTTTCGTACAAGCCAGTAGTCGACCGTACAGCGGCCGAGCAGGGCGCCGAGGCCGGACTTACGGATCTAAGTGTGTGTATGTTTTTAAATGATTGTATACAAAGAATGTATGCGCTTAAGCCAGATCCATGCCAGATACGGATCTATGAAAATCGCTTCTAATTTCGTTTTGTTGATGGATCACAATAAGTGACTGAAAAAAAGGCGATATAAATTGACCGGTTGAACAGGTATTTATTTTCCGTCGGAGGATGTGGGAAAGCTCGACTGGGGAAGTCAGGAAAAGAGGATGTAACCTTTTGGGGCGCACAAATGAAAAGTGCACACAAAAATGGCACCTATGGTGATATTTGTGTACACATCTTTGAGGCAGGTCACAGAACCTGTGGGAACGGGCTTGCTCGCGAAAGCGGTGTCTCAGCAAACGCTGATGTCGACTGAGACGCTCTATTCGCGAGCAAGCCCGCTCCCACATTTGGATCTCCACAAGGCTGGAGGTTATGCCTTGGATTTGCTGATGATATTCCCCGCATGCAACCCGCATTCTTTCTGCGTCGCTTCTTCCCACCACCAACGGCCTTCACGTTCGTGCTGGTTTGGCAGCACCGGGCGGGTGCAGGGTTCGCAGCCAATGCTGATGAAGCCGCGCTCGTGCAGGCTGTTGTACGGCAGTTCGAGCATGCGGATGTAACCCCAGATCTCTTCGCTGGTCATCTGCGCCAGCGGGTTGAACTTGTACAGGGTGCGTTCCGGGGTTGAGAAGGCGGTGTCGATTTCCATCACCGCCACAGCACTGCGGGTACCCGGGCTCTGGTCCCGACGCTGGCCGGTGGCCCAGGCGCTCACGCCCGACAGCTTGCGGCGCAGCGGCTCGATCTTGCGGATGCCGCAGCACTCGCCGTGGCCGTCCTTGTAGAAACTGAACAGGCCTTTTTCCTTCACGAACGGTTCAAGTTTCGTGTAGTCCGGCGACACCAGTTCGATGTTGATCTTGTAGTGCTCACGCACTTGATCGATGAAGCGGTAGGTCTCCGGATGCAAGCGGCCGGTGTCGAGGCTGAACACCTTGACGTTCTTGTTAAGCTTCCAGGCCATGTCCACCAGCACCACGTCCTCGGCGCCGCTGAAAGATATCCACAGGTCATCGCCAAACTCGGCAAACGCGAGTTTCAGGATGTCCTGGGCGGATTTGTTGGCATAGGTCGTGGCGAGTTCCACGACATCGAACGATGGGCTCATCAGGGCGGCTTCCTACAGGTCGGTGGCGCTGGGCGCTCTATATAGGGCCGATGGTAACAAAATCCAGCAACGCCTGGCGCGCCCTCTGCGTTGCGCGGTGCAGCTTGAGTCGCTAGAGTTCGGCAGTCCTTTTACTCGCTCGACTCAATAATCAATACAAATGGGAGTGTCTTGTGGAAATTGCCTGTCTGGATCTCGAAGGCGTACTGGTCCCGGAAATCTGGATCGCGTTCGCTGAAAAAACCGGTATTGAATCCCTGAGGGCGACCACCCGGGACATTCCCGACTACGACGTGCTGATGAAGCAGCGCCTGCGGATTCTCGACGAACACGGCTTGAAACTCACTGACATTCAGGAAGTGATCGCTACGCTGAAGCCACTGGACGGCGCCATCGAGTTCGTTAACTGGCTGCGTGAGCGCTTTCAGGTGGTGATTCTGTCGGACACGTTCTACGAGTTCTCCCAGCCGCTGATGCGTCAGCTAGGGTTCCCGACGTTGCTGTGTCATCGTCTGATTACCGACGATTCAGGGCGGGTGACGAGCTATCAGTTGCGTCAGAAAGATCCGAAGCGGCAGTCGGTGCTGGCGTTCAAGAGTCTGTATTACCGGGTGATTGCGGCGGGGGATTCCTACAACGACACCACCATGCTGGGTGAGGCGGATGCTGGGATTCTGTTTCATGCACCTGATAATGTGATTCGCGAGTTCCCGCAATTTCCGGCGGTGCACAGCTTTGAGGATTTGAAGCAGGAGTTCATCAAGGCTTCGAATCGGGCCCTAAGTCTGTAAGCACAACCTGTGGCGAGGGAGCTTGCTACCGCTCGGCTGCGCAGCAGTCGTCAATGCGGCGCATGCGCTCTATCTGACGATGCGCTGTGCCTGGTTTTGGGGGCGCTTCGCACCCCGGCGGGAGCAAGCTCCCTCGCCACAAAAGCCCGGAATCAAAGGTTTTGCAGGGTATCGAGCAGGACCTTCACCTTGGTAATCGACTCTTGATACTCGGCCTGCCACTCCGAGTCCGCAACAATCCCGCCACCGCCCCAGCAGCACACCTGCCCATCCTTGACCAGTAAACTGCGAATGGCGATGGAGCTGTCCATCTCGCCGCGCACGTCCAGGTACAGCAACGAACCGCAATACAACCCACGCCGGGTCGGCTCCAGTTCGTCGATGATTTGCATGGCCCGAATCTTCGGCGCACCGGTAATCGAGCCGCCCGGGAAACTGCCGGCGATCAGGTCCAGCGCGTCCCGGTCATCCGCCAGCTCGCCAGTCACGCTGCTCACCAGGTGATGCACGTTTGGATAGCTTTCCAGGCTGAACAACTCCGGTACCCGCACCGAACCGATGCGGCAGGTGCGGCCGAGGTCGTTGCGCAGCAGGTCGACGATCATCAGGTTTTCCGCACGATCCTTGGGGCTGGCCAGCAGTTCGGCGGCGTTGGCGGCGTCTTCGGCAGTCGTCAGGCCGCGCGGGCGGGTGCCTTTGATCGGGCGGGTTTCCACGTGACGTTCGCTGACTTTGACGAAGCGCTCAGGAGACAGGCTCAACACCGCGCCGCCGTCGGGCAGGCTCTGGAAACCGGAAAACGGTGTCGGGCACGCGGCCCGTAGTGCGACATACGCGGCCCACGGATCGCCTTGGCATTCAGCCCGGAAGCGCTGGGCGAAGTTCACCTGATAGCAATCGCCGGCCTGAATGTATTGCTGAATGCGTTCCAGGGCGTGGCGATATTCATCGGTGCTCAGATCGGCCTTCATTGGCGCTTTCAGCTTGAACGGCTCGATCGGTTCAACCGCAGGCTGACTGAACAAGGCGATCAGGCGCTGGCGCTCGCTGTCGACCAGCGACGGGTGGAAGACCAACTGACTTGTGCTCAGTTGGTGATCGCTGATCAATGCCCAGTCATACAGCCCGAAACGCGCGTCGGGCAGTTTCAGGTCGTCCTGCGCCTGGCTCGGCAGATGTTCCAGATGCCGGCCGAAGTCATAACTCAGGTAACCGATCAGGCCACCGGCGAACGGCAGCTCATCGGGAACGGCCGCTTCGCCGAGTCGCGCCAGATTGTCGCGAAGGCGTTGCAGGAAATGCAGGCCGCTCTCGTCCGGTAATACGGCCAACTGCTCCAGCGGCCAGGCGCTGAGCAGGTCAAAACGCCCGCGATCAGCGGTGGGCCGGCCGCTGTCGAGCAGCACGGCGCCGGGGGCATGACGGATCGCCGCGAAGTACTCGGCGGGGTTGGCGCGATAGGGCAGCGAGTGTACGGAACAGGTCAACATGGGCGGGGCAGATCAGCCATCGAGGCGGGGTGGCGATTGTAGTCCTCTGCAGGATTTGCTCCTAGAGGGGATGTCGGGAACTGACCGATTAGCAGCGGCAATACGAAACCTGTGGCGAGGGAGCTTGCTCCCGTTGGGTTGCGAAGCAGCCCCCGGATCATTCACCTCGGGAGTATCAGGCAGATCGCATCAGCCGGTTTACGACTGCTTCGCAGCCGAGCGGGAGCAAGCTCCCTCGCCACAAAGGATCAGCCTTCGACGGCAGGAATATGCCCAAACATCTCCTGAACAAACTCAACCCGCTCCTGAACTGTCTCAACAACCCCGCGCGCCTTCAGCGCTTCCAGCCGCGCTTCAACCGCATGGGTGCGCAGCGTCAGGCCGCAATCGTTGGCAATCTGGATATTCAAACCAGGCCGGGCATTGAGCTCAAGAATCAGCGGGCCCTTTTCCTGGTCGAGCACCATGTCGACACCGATGTAGCCCAAGCCGCACAGCTCATAACAGCCGGCAGCGAGTTTCATGAAACCGTCCCAGTAGGGCAGTTGCACGCCGTCCACCGCATTGGTGGTGTCCGGGTGTTTGGTGATGATGTTGTTCAGCCACGTGCCGCGCAAAGTCTGCCCGGTCGCGAGGTCGACGCCGACGCCGATGGCGCCCTGGTGCAGGTTGGCCTTGCCGCCGGACTGGCGCGTCGGCAAGCGCAACATCGCCATCACCGGATAGCCCATCAACACAATGATGCGAATGTCCGGCACGCCTTCGTAGCTGATGCTTTTGAAGATCTGGTCCGGAATCACGCGGTATTCGATCAGCGCACGGTCGCGGTGACCGCCCAGGGAATACAGGCCGGTGAGGATGCTGGAGACATGGTGCTCGATTTCCTCATGGCTGATGATCTTGCCGGACACCGTGCGATAACGGCCCTCGAAACGGTCGGCCACCACAATGATGCCGTCGCCGCCCGCGCCCTGGGCGGGCTTGATCACGAAGTCGGTGCGCCCGCCGATGATCTTGTCGAGGTTATCGATTTCCTTCTCGGTGGAGATCACGCCATACAGTTCCGGCACATGAATGCCGGCGGCGATTGCGCGCTCCTTGGTGATGATCTTGTCATCGACGATCGGGTACAGGCTGCGCTTGTTGTACTTGAGCACGTAGTCCGCGTTACGCCGATTGATCCCCATGATGCCCCGGGCTTCCAGGGCCTTCCAGGTCTTCCAGAAGCCGAACATCAGGCGTCAGCCTTTTTCAGGAAAGCCTTGAAACGCACCAGTTCGGTCAGGCGGTAACCGCGATAACGACCCATCGCCAGCATGAAGCCCACCAGGATCAGCAGGATCGCCGGGAAGGTGAACACGAAGTACACCAACTCCGGCACGCTCATGATCAGGTGCGCCAGGGCGGCGGCGAACAGCGTACCGATTGCCACTTTCATCGCATGCCCGGAACCGCGTTCTTCCCAGGTAATCGACAGGCGTTCGATGGTCATGGTCAGAATCACCATCGGGAACAGCGCCACGGACAGCCCGCGTTCCAGGCCGAGTTTATGGCTGAACAGGCTGATCGCCGCGATCAGCACCACCACGAACGTCAGCACCACCGACAGCCTCGGCAGCATCTGCAACTTCAAGTGTTCAAGGTAGGAGCGCAGCGACAGCCCCAGCGCCGTGATGACCGTAAACAGCACGATGCCAAAGCCGAGCTGGGTTTCGCGGAAGGCGAGGGCGATCAGCACCGGGGTAAAGGTGCCGAGGGTCTGCAAGCCGATCAGGTTGCGCAGGATCAGGATCACCAGCACGCCGATCGGGATCATCACCATGATCATGAAGGTCTGCTGAGTTTGCAGCGGCAGACCGTACAGCGAGTATTCGAGGAAGTTGGCGTCGGTGTTTTCGTCGGTCAGCTTGGCCAGGCGAATCGCGTTCATTTCACTGTTGTTCAGGCTGAACGTCACGTTGGCTTTCTTGCCGCCATCGACGGTGATCAGGTTTTCGTCGCCCGTCCACCACAGCAGGCGGTCGGTCGGCAGGCCTTGTTCGCCGGTTTCCGGGTTGAAGTACAGCCAGTCGGTGCCATTGAAACTGCGCAGCCAGAGTTCCGGTGTTTGCGGCTGGTCGGCCACCAGACGAATGGTGTGGACCTTTTCCACCGGCACGTGGGCGATGGACAGCACCAGCTCGACGATTTTCGCTTTGTGTCCAGGGGACGGATCGCCACCCAGCAACAGCTTCACGTTGTCGTCGTTGAGATTGTTGACACGCTTGATGGCTTCGCCGATGAAGGTTTCGACGTCGGCCGAGTGTTGGCGGATTGGCGCGAGCAGCGCTTCGGCGGCGACTTTTTCCGCGCCTTCGACGGCGATGCTGTCGCGGAAGGTCGGGCCTTTGACCTTGGATTTTTCGCCGGTGTAGCGCTTGGTCAGCACCAGGCGGTAATAAAGGGTCTGATTGCCCTTGGCCCGGCGCGCCGACCAGGTCACCTTGCGGTTGCCGTCGACGCGGTTCACGGCCACGCCGTAGTTATTGGAAATGAAACTTTCATTGAGGCTGACGTAGTCGCGGCTCAGCGGCGGCACGAACATCTGGATCTTGACCGGGTCTTTGGCACTGGCGACGAACTCGACCTTGGCGTCGATGTTCCACAAGTCGTCGGTGGCGTCTTCGGTCACGGGAATGCCGAGCACGAAAATCTGATAGGCCGTAACTGAAATGCCCAGCACCACCAGGATGGCGATCAGGAATTTCAGGTGAAGGGTAAGAGAGCGCATTGGAATTACTCTGCGGTATGTGCGTCGGTGGCGCAGGCGGGTTTGCCAGCAGCGTATTTAAGACTGGGGTCGACCAGCGCGTCGAAGCGTTTCAGCGCTTCGGAGCCGATCAGCAGCGGATATTGGAAGGCACTTCGGTCAGTTAGGTTCACTTCGATGCTGCGTAAAGCCGATCCCATGCAGATATCCAGCTCGATCACCGGACGGGCGGTGTACTTCTTGCCTTCATCCGGGTCGTAGTCGCCGGCACGGCGCTTGATTTTGCTGACACGGGCCAGTGGCCGTTCGATGGGGTGCGAATGCGCGGCGTCGATAGCGAGATAAAAGCGTACCCAGGACTCGCCATTGCGTTTGAAGCGTTTGATATCGCGGGCACTCAAGGACGCTGTTTTCGCCCCGGTGTCGAGTTTGGCGGCGACTTCCAGGTTGATGCCGTTCAGAGACGCGTACTCGTTGAGGCCGTACACGGTCTTTTCCCCCGCCGCGGCGAAACCGGGCAGGCAAAGAAGATAAAGGAAGGTGGGGAAGGGCTTGAGTCTCATAAATCCTGGTGCGCAGCGGTCCGTACTTCGATTCAAGGCCCTGGCATCGCTGCGCAAGCTCCCTCGTATGCCTATCAACTATTTTTGACAAGCCGTGCAGATGTCACAAACAAATGCGGGCGGCATTCTAGCACGGTGGGTTTATGGCGCCACCGCTGGCAGGCGGCTATAAACAGAGGGGCTGCTTCCTTGTGGTGCAGTCGGTTATTAGACGATTGTCGACAATACCTATTTATCCTTTGACTGTTGCGCCTGTTTTCGCTAGTTTTTGCGGCATTGGCTTTCAAGGTGTCGACAATATGCTGGATCAACTCGATCCCCCGGTGATAACGCAAGACGATTCGGAGACGCTGTCCGAAAACGTCTTCCGCCGTATTCAGGCGGCCATCGTCAAAGGCGAGATCGCCCCGGGCAGCAAGATCTCCGAGCCGGAACTGGCCCGTACCTATGGCATCAGCCGCGGGCCGTTGCGCGAGGCGATCCATCGTCTGGAAGGCCAGCGCCTGCTGGTCCGCGTGCCGCACGTCGGGGCGCGGGTGGTTTCGCTGAGCCATGCCGAGCTGCTGGAACTCTACGAGATTCGCGAATCGCTCGAAGGCATGGCTTGCCGCCTGGCGGCCGAGCGCATGACCGTCGAAGAAATCGACGAACTGCGCCGGGTCCTCGAAACCCACGAGCGCGATGAGGCGTTTCAGGCAGGCGTTGGCTATTACCAGCAGGAAGGCGACTTCGACTTCCATTACCGGATCATCCAGGGCAGCGGCAACCGCACCCTCACGCAAATGCTCTGCGGCGAGCTCTATCAGCTGGTGCGCATGTACCGCATCCAGTTTTCCACCACACCCAATCGCCCGCACCAGGCCTTTGCCGAGCACCACCGAATTCTCGACGCCATCGCCGACCGTGACGGTGAGCTAGCCGAGTTGTTGATGCGCCGCCACATCGGCGCCTCCAAACGCAATATCGCCCGTCACTACCAGGACGGCGCTAACCAGACAGCCACTGAACGAGGTGAGTCATGAGTTCCAACAAGAGCACTCCAGGCCAGCGTTTCCGCGATGCGGTCGCCAGCGAACATCCGCTGCAAGTGGTCGGCGCGATCAACGCCAACCACGCGTTGCTGGCCAAGCGCGCCGGTTTCAAGGCTATTTACCTGTCGGGTGGCGGGGTGGCTGCCGGCTCCCTCGGCGTGCCGGACCTGGGCATCACCGGTCTGGACGACGTGCTGACTGACGTGCGTCGCATCACCGACGTGTGCGACCTGCCGCTGCTGGTGGACGTGGACACCGGTTTCGGTTCCTCGGCGTTCAACGTCGCGCGCACCGTCAAGTCGATGATCAAGTTCGGCGCGGCGGCGATTCATATCGAAGACCAGGTCGGCGCCAAGCGCTGCGGTCACCGTCCTAATAAAGAGATCGTGTCGCTGCAGGAAATGGTCGACCGGATCAAGGCGGCTGTTGATGCGCGCACCGACGACAGCTTCGTGATCATGGCCCGCACCGATGCGTTGGCGGTGGAAGGTCTGGAATCTGCTCTGGATCGTGCCGCGGCGTGCATCGAGGCCGGCGCCGACATGATCTTCCCGGAAGCCATCACCGAACTGGACATGTACAAACTGTTCGCCAACCGCGTGAAAGCGCCGATCCTGGCCAACATCACCGAATTCGGCGCGACCCCGCTGTATACCACCGAGCAACTCGCCGCTGCCGACGTGTCGCTGGTGCTGTACCCGCTGTCGGCTTTCCGTGCCATGAACAAGGCCGCGGAAAACGTCTACACCGCGATCCGCCGTGACGGCACGCAACAGAACGTCATCGACACCATGCAAACCCGCATGGAGCTCTACGATCGCATCGACTACCACACCTTCGAGCAGAAGCTCGATGCGTTGTTTGCGTCCAAGAAGTAGAGGTTTATGTAGCAGCTGCCGAGTAGCGCGAGGCTGCGTTCGAGTCCGAAGGACTCGCCAAGACAGGCGATCGCGTCAGCAGGATTTACGACTGCTGCGCAGCCGGACGCAGCCTCGCGCTGCTCGACAGCTGCTACGAAAAGAAGACAACCGTATAGAAATTGCAGATTCCCTAACAAATTCAAGAAAACTGGAGACAGCAATGGCCGAAGCAAAAGTACTCAGTGGCGCCGGGCTCCGTGGCCAGGTTGCCGGGCAAACCGCTCTGTCAACCGTGGGCCAGTCGGGCGCAGGCCTGACCTATCGTGGCTACGACGTTCGCGAACTGGCGGCTGACGCACAGTTCGAAGAAGTGGCTTACCTGCTGCTTTACGGCGAACTGCCAACCAAAGCGCAGCTCGCCGCTTACATCAGCAAACTGGGCAAGCTGCGCGACCTGCCGCAAGCGCTCAAAGAAGTGCTGGAACGCATCCCCGCCGACGCCCACCCGATGGATGTGATGCGCACCGGTTGCTCGTTTCTGGGCAACATCGAACCGGAGAAAGACTTCTCCGAACAACACGACGTGACCGACCGTCTGCTGGCCGCGTTCCCGGCGATCATGTGCTACTGGTATCGCTTCAGCCACGACGGCAAACGCATCAGCTGCGTGAGCGACGAACAATCCATTGGCGGCCACTTCCTGCACTTGCTGCACGACAAGAAGCCGAGCGAGTTGCACGTCAAGGTGATGAACGTTTCGCTGATCCTCTACGCGGAACACGAGTTCAACGCCTCGACTTTCACCGCACGGGTATGCGCTTCGACACTGTCGGACATGTATTCCTGCGTCACTGCCGCCATCGGTTCGCTGCGTGGTCCGTTGCATGGCGGCGCCAACGAAGCGGCGATGGAAATGATCGAGCGCTTCTCGTCGCCTCAAGAGGCCGTCGAGGGCACCCTTGGCATGCTGGCGCGCAAGGACAAGATCATGGGCTTCGGTCACGCGATCTATAAGGACAACGATCCGCGCAATGAGGTGATCAAGGGCTGGTCGAAAAAACTCGCTGAAGAAGTGGGCGACACCGTGCTGTTCCCGGTTTCCGAAGCCATCGACGCCACCATGTGGGAGCAGAAAAAACTGTTCCCGAACGCCGACTTCTACCATGCGTCGACGTACCACTTCATGGGCATCCCGACCAAATTGTTCACACCGATCTTCGTCTGCTCGCGCCTGACTGGCTGGGCAGCGCACGTGTTCGAGCAACGTGCCAACAACCGCATCATCCGCCCAAGCGCCGAGTACGTCGGCGTCGAACAGCGCAAGTTCGTGCCAATCGAACAACGCTGAATGGTGGGGGCCTGACACAGGGATTTGAACGTTACGCAAATCCCTGTGGGAGCGGGCTTGCCCGCGATGACGGAGTCACATTCGACATAAATGTCGCCTGACCCACCGCAATCGCGGGCAAGCCCGCTCCCACAGGGGTTGTGTTGAATTCAAACCGAATGCCAGGCCCCACCTTTTGCAATTACCGTGACCGAGTCCTGACGATGAACACTGAATTCCGCAAACCGCTGCCCGGCAGCCATCTGGATTATTTCGACGTCCGCGCGGCTGTCGAAGCCATCCAGCCCGGCGCCTATGACACCCTGCCGTACACCTCCCGCGTGCTGGCGGAAAACCTGGTGCGTCGCTGCGACCCGGCCACGCTCACCGAATCCCTGAAGCAATTCATCGAGCGCAAACGCGACCTCGACTTCCCGTGGTTCCCGGCCCGCGTGGTCTGCCACGACATCCTCGGCCAGACCGCACTGGTCGACCTCGCCGGCCTGCGTGACGCCATCGCCCTGCAAGGTGGCGACCCGGCGCAAGTAAACCCGGTGGTGCCGACGCAATTGATCGTCGACCACTCCCTGGCCGTCGAGCGCGGTGGCTTCGATCCGGAGGCGTTCGAGAAGAACCGCGCCATCGAAGACCGTCGCAACGAAGACCGTTTCCACTTCATCAACTGGACCAAAAAGGCCTTCAAGAACGTTGATGTGATTCCACCGGGCAACGGGATCATGCACCAGATCAACCTGGAGAAAATGTCTCCGGTAATCCAGGTGCGTGACGGCGTGGCGTTCCCCGACACGTGCGTCGGCACCGACAGCCACACCCCGCACGTCGATGCGCTGGGCGTGATCGCCATCGGTGTCGGTGGCCTGGAAGCCGAGAGCGTGATGCTCGGCCGCGCTTCCTGGATGCGCCTGCCGGAAAGCGTTGGCGTTGAACTGACCGGCAAGCTGCAACCGGGCATCACCGCCACCGACATGGTGCTGGCGCTGACCGAGTTCCTGCGTCAGCAAAAAGTCGTCGGTGCATGGCTGGAGTTCTTCGGTGAAGGCGCCGCGGCGCTGACCCTGGGCGACCGCGCGACCATCTCCAACATGGCCCCGGAATACGGCGCCACGGCGGCGATGTTCTACATCGATCAGCAAACCATCGACTACCTCAAACTCACCGGCCGTGAAGACGAGCAAGTGCAGTTGGTCGAGAACTACGCCAAGACCACTGGCCTGTGGGCTGACAGCCTGAAAGACGCGCAATACGAGCGCGGCTTGACCTTCGACCTGTCCTCGGTGGTGCGCAACATGGCTGGCCCGAGCAACCCGCACGCCCGTGTCGCGGTGTCGGATCTGGCGGCCAAAGGCATCTCGGGTCAGTGGGATGACGTGCCGGGCCAGATGCCGGACGGCGCGGTAATCATCGCCGCCATCACCAGCTGCACCAACACCAGCAACCCACGCAACGTGATCGCCGCCGGCCTGCTGGCGCGCAACGCGAACAAACTCGGGCTGACCCGCAAGCCGTGGGTCAAATCTTCCCTGGCGCCGGGGTCGAAAACCGTGGCGCTGTACCTCGACGAAGCAGGCCTGACCGACGAACTGGAGCAACTGGGTTTTGGTGTAGTGGCCTTCGCCTGCACCACCTGCAACGGCATGTCCGGCGCGCTCGACCCGGTGATCCAGCAAGAGATCATCGACCGCGACCTGTACGCCACCGCTGTGTTGTCCGGCAACCGCAACTTCGACGGCCGGATTCACCCGTACGCCAAGAACGCGTTCCTGGCTTCGCCGCCATTGGTCGTCGCTTACGCCATCGCCGGGACCATCCGTTTCGACATCGAAAAAGACGTGTTGGGCCTGGACGCAGACGGCAAGGAAATCCGCCTGAAAGACATCTGGCCGAGCGACGAAGAAATCGACGCAGTGGTCAAAGCATCGGTCAAGCCGGAGCAGTTCCGTCAGGTCTACATTCCGATGTTCGCCATCCACGAAGACACCGGCCCGAAAGTCACGCCGCTGTACGACTGGCGCGAAATGAGCACCTACATCCGCCGTCCGCCGTACTGGGAAGGCGCACTGGCCGGTGCCCGTCCGCTCAAGGGCATGCGCCCGCTGGCGGTGCTGCCGGACAACATCACCACCGATCACCTGTCGCCATCGAACGCGATCATGCTCGACAGCGCCGCCGGCGAATACCTGGCGAAAATGGGCCTGCCGGAAGAGGACTTCAACTCTTACGCGACCCACCGCGGTGACCACCTGACCGCGCAGCGCGCCACCTTCGCCAACCCGAAACTGTTCAATGAAATGGTTCAGGAAAACGGCAAGGTGAAGCAAGGTTCGCTGGCCCGCGTCGAGCCGGAAGGCCAAGTCATGCGCATGTGGGAAGCCATCGAAACCTACATGGAGCGCAAGCAGCCGCTGATCATCATTGCCGGCGCCGACTACGGTCAGGGTTCGTCCCGCGACTGGGCGGCCAAGGGCGTGCGTCTGGCCGGTGTAGAAGCGATCGCCGCCGAAGGTTTCGAACGCATCCACCGCACCAACCTGGTGGGCATGGGCGTGTTGCCGCTGGAGTTCAGATCGGGCACCGACCGTCACACATTGGGCATCGATGGCAGTGAAACCTACGACGTCATCGGTGAGCGCACACCGCGCGCCGACCTGACGCTGGTGATCAACCGCAAGAACGGCGAACGCGTCGAAGTGCCGGTGACTTGCCGCCTCGATACCGCCGAAGAAGTGTCGATCTACGAGGCGGGCGGCGTGTTGCAGCGTTTCGCGCAGGACTTCCTTGAATCGGCAGTCGCCGTCTAAATCACGATGTGCGGACACGGGATGTAGAGTCCCGTGTCTGCTTTGAAGGAGCACCATGGCTCACGCACCTCAGATCAAAATCCCCGCCACCTACATGCGCGGCGGCACCAGCAAAGGCGTGTTCTTCAGCCTGAAAGACCTGCCCGAAGCGGCACAGATTCCCGGCCCGGCACGCGATGCCTTGTTGCTGCGCGTGATTGGCAGCCCCGACCCGTACGACAAGCAAATCGACGGCATGGGCGGTGCGACCTCCAGCACCAGCAAAACCGTGATCCTGTCGAAAAGCACCAAGGCTGATCACGACGTCGATTACCTGTTCGGTCAGGTCTCGATCGACAAGCCTTTCGTCGACTGGAGCGGTAATTGCGGCAACCTTTCTGCAGCGGTCGGTTCGTTCGCCATCAGCAACGGTCTGGTAGACGCCAGTCGCATTCCGCACAACGGCGTTGCCGTGGTGCGCGTATGGCAAGCCAACATCGGCAAGACCATCATCGCCCACGTGCCGATCACCAATGGTGAAGTGCAGGAAACCGGTGATTTCGAACTCGACGGCGTGACCTTTCCCGCCGCCGAAGTGCAGGTCGAATTCATGGACCCGGCGGCGGAAGAAGAGGGCGGCGGTGGTTCGATGTTCCCCACCGGCAACCTGGTGGATGACCTGGAAGTGCCCGGCGTTGGCACCTTCAAGGCGACCATGATCAACGCCGGCATCCCGACGATTTTCGTCAACGCCGAAGACATCGGTTACACCGGCACCGAGTTGCAGGGCGCGATCAATGGCGACCCGAAAGCCTTGCTGATGTTCGAGACCATCCGTGCATATGGCGCGTTACGCATGGGCTTGATCAAGGACCTGGACGAAGCGGCCAAGCGTCAGCACACGCCAAAGGTGGCCTTCGTGGCCAAGCCGGCGGACTACGTGGCGTCCAGCGGCAAGGCGATTAAGGCAAGTGATGTCGACCTGCTGGTGCGCGCACTGTCGATGGGCAAACTGCATCACGCGATGATGGGCACGGCGGCGGTTGCCATTGGTACGGCGGCAGCGATTTCCGGCACCTTGGTCAACCTGGCAGCAGGCGGTATCGAACGCAACGCAGTGCGCTTCGGCCATCCGTCCGGCACGTTGCGCGTGGGGGCCGAGGCCAGTCAGGTGAACGGCGAATGGACCGTGAACAAAGCCATCATGAGCCGCAGTGCGCGGGTGTTGATGGAAGGCTTCGTGCGCGTGCCGGGTGATTCGTTCTGACACAAATCCAGAAATAAACACTAAACCCTGTGGGAGCGAGCCTGCTCGCGATGAGGCCATAACATTCAACATCCTTGTTGCCAGTCATACCGCCATCGCGAGCAGGCTCACTCCCACAGTGGATCGCATTTCAATAATAAGAATGTTGTCACCGACTGAGATTTAACTGAACCGAGGTCCCATCAACGAAGCACTAACCGAGTGAATCGAACATGAGCACCAACGTTGACCTGAACAACCGCCCCGACTACGACACCGTCCTGCAGGACATCGCCGATTACGTCCTCAACTTCAAAATCGAATCCAAAGAAGCGCTGGACACCGCCCGCAACTGCCTGATCGACACCCTCGGCTGCGGCCTGCTGGCCTTGCGTTTCCCCGAATGCACCAAACACCTCGGCCCGATCGTCGAAGGCACCGTCGTCCCGTTCGGCGCGCGGGTTCCCGGCACCCGTTTCCGGCTCGATCCGGTCAAGGCGGCGTGGGACATCGGCTGCATCGTGCGCTGGCTCGACTACAACGACACCTGGCTCGCGGCCGAGTGGGGCCACCCGTCCGATAACCTCGGCGGGATTCTCGCGGTGGCCGACCACGTGTCACAAAAGCGCCTGGCCAATGGCGATGAGCCGCTGACCATCCGCGCGGTGCTCGAAGCCATGATCATGGCCCACGAGATTCAAGGCGTGATCGCCCTGGAAAACTCCTTCAATCGTGTAGGGCTCGATCACGTCATCCTGGTGAAAGTCGCCTCGACCGCCGTCACCGCCAAACTCATGGGCGCCAATCGCGCGCAACTGCTGTCAGCGTTGTCCCACGCCTTTGCCGACGGGCAAGCGCTGCGCACCTATCGGCATGCGCCGAATGCCGGGTCGCGCAAATCCTGGGCGGCGGGCGATGCGTCCAGTCGGGGTGTGCGCCTGGCGGACATCGCGATGCGCGGCGAGATGGGTATTCCCGGCGTGCTGACGGCCAAGCAGTGGGGTTTTTACGACGTGTTGTTCAGCCACACCAACAACGATCTGGCGCTCAAGCCGGACGACAAGCGCGCGTTCAGTCTCTCCCGCAGCTACGGCACCTACGTGATGGAAAACGTGCTGTTCAAAATCAGTTTTCCCGCTGAATTCCACGCACAAACCGCCTGTGAAGCGGCAGTGACCCTGCATCCACAGGTTAGAAATCGTCTGCATGAAATCGACAAGATCGTCATCACCACCCACGAATCGGCGATCCGCATCATTTCCAAGGTTGGCCCGTTGGCCAATGCCGCGGACCGCGATCACTGCATTCAGTACATGACCGCCGTGCCGCTGGCGTTTGGCAACCTGGTCGCCGAGCAATACGAAGATGACTTCCATGCGGCGCATCCGATCATCGACGTGCTGCGGGAAAAAATGGTCATCGTTGAAGAGCCGCGATTCACCCGCGAATATCTGGAAGCTGACAAGCGTTCCATCGCCAACGCGATCCAGGTGTTTTTCAAGGACGGTTCAAGCACCGAGAACGTGGTGGTCGAGTACCCGATCGGTCATCGGCGTCGCCGTGCTGACGGGATTCCGTTGCTGGAGGATAAGTTCAGGGCGAACCTGGCGACACGCTTCACCGCGCAGCGCAGTGATGAGATTTTCGAGTTGTGCAAGGATCAGGCAGCGCTTGAAGCGACGCCTGTTAATCGGTTTGTGGATTTGTTTGTTATCTAGAGGACCGCGTTATCGTTCAATCGCTAGCCTGCTGGCGATGAGGCCATAACAGGCAATGGAGAATTACTTGAACCGCCGCTCAACACCTTTTTCGACGAGGATCTTCGCGGAAATTTCTTCAACGGAAAAATGCGTGGAGTTGATGTTGGGAATGTTCTCCCGACGGAACAGGTTTTCCACCTCGCGCACTTCGAACTCGCACTGGGCGTAGCTCGAATAGCGGCTGTTGGGCTTGCGCTCGTTGCGGATGGCGGTGAGACGGTCCGGGTCGATGGTCAGGCCGAACAGCTTGTGCTGGTGAGCACGCAGGGCGTTCGGCAAGGTCAGGCGTTCCATGTCGTCTTCGGTCAGCGGGTAGTTGGCCGCGCGGATGCCGAATTGCATGGCCATGTACAGGCACGTCGGCGTCTTACCACAACGCGACACGCCCACTAGGATCAGGTCGGCCTTGTCGTAATAATGCGTGCGGGCGCCGTCGTCGTTGTCGAGGGCGAAGTTCACCGCCTCGATGCGTTCCATGTAATTGGAGTTACCACCAATGGAATGGGACTTGCCGACGGTGTAGGAGGAATGCTCGGTCAGTTCCTGTTCAAGCGGCGCCAGGAAGGTCGAGAAAATGTCGATCATGAAACCATTGGACGTTGCGAGGATCTCACGGATGTCCTGATTGACGATGGTGTCAAAGATAATCGGCCGGAAGCCGTCGGTTTCGGCGGCTTTGTTGATTTGTTGTACCATGGCCCGCGCTTTATCCACGTTATCGATGTACGGACGCGTGAATTTGCTGAAGGTAATGTTTTCGAACTGCGCCAGGAGGCTTTGACCGAGGGTTTCGGCGGTAATACCCGTGCCATCGGAGATAAAGAAAGCAGATCGTTTCATTTGCACCTTGGGCCTTAAGCTAGTGAAGATTTCTGGATATGATAGGCGCGATTTGCCGGCCGCCAGTGGCCCGCATTCTCACTTATTTTCCAGGTCCAGGCCATACAGCCGGTAAACGCTCCCCCGAGCCGCCGGCTTCTGAGCTTTTCCAACACAGTTAGTGGAGAGATCACCTTGGTAGAGTACGTAGTTTCCCTCGATAAGCTCGGCGTCCATGATGTAGAGCACGTAGGGGGCAAGAACGCATCCCTGGGCGAGATGATCAGTAACCTCGCAGGCGCCGGTGTATCGGTGCCCGGTGGCTTCGCCACGACAGCTCAGGCTTATCGTGATTTTCTGGAACTGAGCGGCCTGAACGATCAGATCCACGCCGCCCTCGACGCTCTCGACGTCGACGATGTCAACGCCCTGGCCAAGACTGGCGCCCAGATCCGTCAATGGATCATGGAAGCCGAATTCCCCGAGAAGCTCAACGCCGAGATCCGCACTGCGTTCGCCACGCTGTCGGCCGGCAACCCTGACATGGCCGTGGCCGTGCGCTCTTCCGCTACCGCCGAAGACCTGCCGGACGCTTCCTTCGCCGGTCAGCAAGAAACTTTCCTGAACATCCGTGGTGTCGAAAACGTCATTCGCGCCGCCAAAGAGGTGTTCGCCTCCCTGTTCAACGACCGCGCGATTTCCTACCGCGTCCACCAGGGCTTCGACCACAAGCTGGTGGCCCTGTCGGCTGGTGTGCAGCGCATGGTCCGCTCCGAAACCGGCACTGCCGGCGTGATGTTCACCCTCGATACCGAATCGGGCTTCCGTGACGTGGTGTTTATCACCGGCGCCTACGGCCTGGGTGAAACCGTCGTACAAGGCGCGGTGAACCCGGATGAGTTCTACGTCCACAAAGGAACGCTGGAAGCCGGTCGTCCGGCCATCTTGCGTCGCAACCTGGGCAGCAAGGCCATCAAGATGATCTACGGCGAAGTCGCCACGGCCGGTAAATCGGTCAAGACCATCGACGTGGACAAGGCTGATCGCGCCCGTTTCTGCCTGACCGACGCTGAAGTCAGCGAACTGGCCAAGCAAGCGATGATCATCGAGAAGCACTACAAGTGCCCGATGGACATCGAATGGGCCAAAGACGGTGACGACGGCAAGCTCTACATCGTTCAGGCCCGCCCTGAAACCGTGAAGAGCCGTACCTCGGCCAACGTCATGGAACGCTACCTGTTGAAAGAAACCGGCACCGTGCTGGTTGAAGGTCGCGCCATCGGCCAGCGCATCGGCGCCGGCAAGGTCCGCATCATCAAGGACGTGTCCGAGATGGACAAGGTCCAGCCAGGCGACGTACTGGTCTCCGACATGACCGACCCGGACTGGGAACCGGTCATGAAGCGCGCCAGTGCCATCGTCACCAACCGTGGCGGTCGTACCTGCCACGCGGCGATCATCGCTCGCGAACTGGGCATCCCGGCCGTGGTCGGTTGCGGCAACGCCACCCAGCTGTTGAAAGACGGCCAGGGCGTGACCGTGTCCTGCGCTGAAGGCGACACCGGTTACATCTTCGAAGGCGAACTGGGCTTCGACATCAAGAAAAACTCCGTGGACGCCATGCCTGATCTGCCGTTCAAGATCATGATGAACGTCGGCAACCCGGACCGCGCCTTCGACTTCGCGCAACTGCCGAACGCCGGTGTGGGCCTGGCCCGTCTGGAGTTCATCATCAACCGCATGATCGGTGTTCACCCCAAAGCGCTGTTGAACTACGACGGCCTGCCGCAGGACATCAAGGACAGCGTCGACAAGCGCATCGCCGGTTACGACGATCCGGTCGGCTTCTACGTCGATAAACTGGTCGAAGGCATCAGCACCCTGGCCGCTGCGTTCACCCCGAAAAAGGTCATCGTGCGTCTGTCGGACTTCAAGTCCAACGAATACGCGAACCTGATCGGCGGCAAGCTCTACGAGCCGGAAGAAGAAAACCCGATGCTGGGCTTCCGCGGTGCTTCGCGTTACATCAGCGAAGCGTTCCGTGACTGCTTCGAACTCGAGTGCCGCGCCCTCAAGCGCGTGCGCAACGAGATGGGCCTGACCAACGTTGAAATCATGGTGCCGTTCGTCCGTACCTTGGGCGAAGCGAGCCAGGTGATCGATCTGTTGGCGGAAAATGGCCTGGCCCGCGGCGAGAACGGTCTGCGCATCATCATGATGTGCGAACTGCCGTCCAACGCGATCCTCGCTGAAGAATTCCTCGAGTTCTTCGATGGCTTCTCCATCGGCTCCAACGACCTGACTCAGCTGACGCTGGGCCTGGACCGTGACTCCGGGATCATCGCTCACCTGTTCGACGAGCGTAATCCGGCGGTCAAGAAGCTGCTGGCCAACGCCATTGCCGCGTGCAACAAGGCCGGCAAATACATCGGCATTTGCGGTCAGGGCCCTTCGGACCACCCTGATCTGGCCAAATGGCTGATGGAGCAGGGCATCGAAAGCGTTTCGCTGAACCCCGATTCCGTACTGGAAACCTGGTTCTTCCTGGCTGAAGGTCAGGCTTCGGCTTGATGGTGTGAGTGAAGCCCCGGCAGCTTTAGTGGCCGGGGCTTTAAGATTCAAGTAGGGCGGGCTCCTCTGGATGCCGCCCTTTTTTGTGCAAGAGCATTATGCAAAGCAGCAGCAACCTATTTCCTGTCGCCCTGATCAGCGCCGAGCGGCGCGGTGATCTGAGCGAAGATGTCTATCGTTTGAAACCCGGCAACAGCCCTGACGGCACCGTCGAACTGGCTGTGACGCGTCTCGGCATGGCCGATGAACCGTCCGTGCGTGGCGTGCCGGTGATTCTGTTGCACGGCAGCTTTTCCAATCGCCGGTTCTGGTTCTCGCCGAAAGGGCTGGGGCTGGGCGCCTACCTGGCGCGTCTGGGCTTCGATGTCTGGATTGCGGAGATGCGTGGCCACGGCCTGTCCCAGCGCAACCAGAACTACCGCAAGAACCGCGTCAGCGACTACGCCCGTTACGATCTGCCGGCCATTGGCGCGTTCGTGCGTGAGCAGAGCGGCCAGATCCCGCACTGGATCGGTCACTCGCTGGGCGGCATCACGCTGGCGGCGGCACTGGGTGGGGAATACATCGGCGAGCCTGTCGTTGCGTCTGCGGCGTTTTTCGGTACGCAAGTCAGTCGCACTTACTGGCCGTTGAAGATTCCACCAGTGGAGTGGAGCGGGCGCTTCATTCTCAAGCGTTTCGCCCAGCTGTCCGGTTCACGGCTCAAGCGCGGCCCGGAGGACGAGCCGATTGGCCTGGCCCTGGAAAGCATGCGCTGGTATGGCCTGTTCGGACGCTTCGGCGATGCGGACAAGGATTGGTGGGCGGGATTGGCCGAGGTTCAGGTGCCGGTGCTGGCAGTGAGCGCCGCTGGCGATCATCAGGATCCGGCGTGGGCCTGTCGCAAGTTGTTCGATCAGGTGGGTTCCGAACACAAGCAATTCATCAACCTTGGCCGCGAGCAGGGCTTTGGCGATAATTTTGGTCACGTGGAAATGCTCGTCAGCAAAGCCGCTCAAGCCGAAGTCTGGCCGTTGGTGGCGCGTTGGCTGGCGGATCAGCAAACGCCTTTGCTGGGAGAAAAGCCGGATTTGGCCTCGGCAGTCTGAGCCTGATGCTCTAACAAGGGCATTTCGCTCTGTTCGGCTTGAGGCTAAGATATGACGCATTGAGCTGTTCCGGTCACTTTGCGACACACTCGATTGTCTTCCTCTTTACAGGAGTTTCTCGATGAACCATTACCTCACGCCTGACCTGTGCGACGCCTATCCGGAGCTGGTGCAGGTGCTGGAACCGATGTTCAGCAACTTTGGCGGCCGTGACTCGTTCGGCGGCGAAATCGTGACCATCAAGTGCTTCGAAGACAACTCGCTGGTCAAGGAACAAGCCGAGCTCAAGGGCAATGGCAAGGTGTTGGTGGTCGATGGCGGCGGTTCCCTGCGTCGTGCGCTGCTGGGCGACATGATCGCCGAGAAAGCCGCGAAAAACGGTTGGGAAGGGCTGGTGATCTATGGTTGCATCCGTGACGTCGACGTCATCGCGCAAACCGACCTGGGGGTTCAGGCCCTGGCCAGCCACCCGATGAAGACCGACAAGCGCGGTCTCGGCGATCTCAACGTGGCGGTAACCTTTGCGGGCGTGACCTTCCATCCGGGCCATTACATCTACGCGGACAACAACGGGGTGATCATCTCGCCAAGCCCGCTGAAGATGCCTGAATAAAGCCGCGAATCAACAAAGGGGTGAGGATGTTCGAGGAAGACAACGCGCAGTGGGGGCTGGTGCATGCCCTGGTGCTGGATGGTAAAGGCGGTGCGCGTTCGATAGCCCGGACTGAACTTGACGACTTGCAGCTGCAGGCCCATGAAAGCCTGTGGCTGCACTGGGATCGCAGTCACCCGCAAACCCAGACCTGGCTGCGCAAATCCAGCGGTCTGAGTGAATTCAGCTGTGACCTGCTGCTTGAAGAGAACACCCGCCCGCGTCTATTGCCGCTGCCGGACTCTGAACTGCTGCTATTTCTGCGCGGGGTCAACCTGAACCCGGGTGCCGAGCCGGAAGACATGGTCTCGGTGCGGATCTTCGCTTCTGCGCAACGCGTCATTTCCCTGCGTTTGCGCCCATTGCGCGCCACCGATGAGTTGCTGGTGCAGCTGGCTGAAGGCAAAGGGCCGAAAACCGCCTCCGAACTCATCCTTTATATGGCTCAGTACCTCACCAACAAGGTGCAGGATCTGGTCAGTTGCCTCTCGGAAGTGGTCGATGAGGAAGAAGAAAAGCTGGATGCCGACGAACGGTATACGCCCGAGCATGGCGCCATTTTGCAGATCCGTCGAAGGGCTGCCGCACTGAAACGTTTCCTTGCGCCGCAGCGGGAAATTTTCGGGCAGCTGACGCGGATAAAACTGCCGTGGTTCGTCGAAGACGATGGTGATTACTGGAACGAATTGAACAACAGCCTGACCCGTTATCTCGAGGAGCTGGAATTGACCCGGGAGCGGGTGGGGCTGGTCCTCGAGGCCGAGGACAGGCGTTTGAGCGTGCGCATGAACCGCACGATGTACCGCTTCGGGATCATCACCGGGATCTTTTTGCCGATGAGTTTTCTGACCGGTCTGTTGGGCATCAACGTCGGTGGCATTCCGTTCTCGGCAAGCCCTTATGGCTTCCTGATCGCCTGCCTGATGATGGTCTCGGTGGCGCTCGGGCAGTGGTGGTTATTCCGCCGTTTGCGATGGGTGTGACGATGACTCATGTGACCCGGGCAAATTTGACCGCGTCTTTCACAGACATCACGAGAGGTGCGTATGCACGATCCGTTTGAACAGTCTTTGCGCGACATGCTGAACGCTTCGCCGTCCACCCGTGACGACGATGCGTGTCTTGGGCGTGTCCTGAAAACCGCCAACCGCCAGGTCGGCGCTGGCGATCTGTTCAGCCTGCTGGGCCGCTGGTTGCCCGCGCTGATGATTGCTCTCAATAACGGCTCGGCCCACGTCTCGCCGGTATCCCGCCACCGTAAACCTACCGTTCGCACCGCTGATAAGGCTGATTGAATATGGAACTTGATCTCTGGACTCAGAGCCTCGTCACTGCAATGACTGCGTTATGGACCAAGGTGGCAAATTTCATCCCGAACCTGTTCGGCGCACTGGTTGTGTTGCTGTTGGGTTTCGTCGTTGCGAAACTTTTGGACACTTTGCTGTCCAAGTTGCTCGCCAAGCTGGGCCTTGATCGCCTGATGGGCGGCACCGGTCTGACAAAATTACTGTCCCGGGCCGGCCTGCAAGTACCGATCTCGACCCTGATTGGCAAGATTGTCTACTGGTTCGTTCTGCTGATTTTTCTGGTTTCTGCCGCAGAATCCCTTGGACTTGAGCGAGTTTCGGCTACGCTGGACATGCTTGCGCTGTATTTGCCGAAAGTATTTGGCGCCGCGCTGGTGCTGCTGGTGGGTGTTTTGCTGGCGCAACTGGCCAATGGGCTGGTGCGTGGTGCAGCAGAAGGCGTAGGGCTGGATTACGCCGCGGGCCTGGGGCGAATTGCCCAGGGCCTGGTGATTATCATCAGTATTTCTGTCGCAATCAGCCAGTTGGAGGTCAAGACTGACCTGCTCAACCATGTGATTGTGATCGTATTGATTACCGTTGGTCTGGCGGTTGCGCTGGCCATGGGGTTGGGAAGCCGGGAAATTGCCGGTCAGATTCTTGCGGGAATCTATGTGCGTGAGTTGTATCAGGTTGGGCAACAAGTGCGTGTTGGCGAGGTCGAAGGTCAGATCGAAGAGATCGGCACGGTTAAAACCACATTGCTGACCGATGAGGGTGAGCTAGTCTCTCTCTCCAATCGGATCCTCCTGGAGCAGCATGTGAGTAGCCGCTAACCCGGCAAACCCTGCTAATGTATGCCGCCGCAAAGTGCCCTGTAAGGGCTGCGGCGGACATTGACCTGACTGTCGGCCCGACTTGTTTTGAATAAAGCTCAATCGCTCTCCACGCGCTACGACCCCCGCGAGCTCTCTGATGAGGAGTTGGTCGCGCGCTCGCATACCGAGCTGTTTCACGTAACACGCGCCTATGAAGAACTGATGCGGCGTTACCAACGAACATTATTTAACGTCTGCGCACGATATCTGGGGAACGATCGCGACGCAGACGATGTCTGTCAGGAAGTGATGTTGAAGGTGTTGTATGGCCTGAAGAACTTCGAGGGGAAATCGAAGTTCAAGACGTGGCTCTACAGCATCACGTACAACGAATGCATCACGCAGTATCGGAAAGAACGGCGAAAGCGTCGCTTGATGGACGCTTTGAGTCTGGACCCCCTTGAGGAAGCGTCTGAAGAAAAGACGCCGAAACCCGAGGATAAGGGTGGACTTGATCGCTGGCTGGTGTATGTGAACCCGATTGACCGTGAAATTCTGGTGCTACGATTTGTCGCAGAGCTGGAGTTTCAGGAGATCGCAGACATCATGCATATGGGCTTGAGTGCAACAAAAATGCGGTACAAACGTGCTCTAGATAAATTGCGTGAGAAATTTGCAGGCATTGCTGAAACTTAGTTCGGCGCAAATATCTCTTACGTGTAGGCAAGTTCTGATAGACTTGCCGCCGAGTTGTCCCCCGGTTTGCGGGACTGCTTCACAATCACCAGATGGGGATTTAACGGATGAAACTGAAAAACACCTTGGGCTTGGCCATTGGTTCTCTTATTGCTGCCACTTCGTTCGGCGCTCTGGCACAAGGCCAAGGCGCAGTTGAAATCGAAGGCTTCGCTAAGAAAGAACAATTCGACAGCGCTCGTAACTTCAAGAACAACGGCAACCTGTTCGGCGGTTCTGTTGGTTACTTCCTGACCGACGACGTAGAACTGCGTCTGGGCTACGACGAAGTGCACAACGTTCGTTCCGACGACGGCAAGAACATCAAGGGCGCCAACACCGCTCTGGACGCTCTGTACCACTTCAACAACCCAGGTGACATGCTGCGTCCTTACGTCTCTGCCGGTTTCTCGGACCAGAGCATCGACCAGAATGGCAGCAACGGTCGTAACCGTTCTACCTTCGCCAACGTTGGCGGCGGTGCCAAGCTGTACTTCACCGAGAACTTCTACGCCCGTGCTGGCGTTGAAGCTCAGTACAACATCGACCAAGGCGACACCGAGTGGGCTCCAAGCGTCGGTATCGGTGTGAACTTCGGTGGCGGCTCCAAGCCTGCTGCTGCTCCAGTTCCAGCACCCGCTGAAGTCTGCTCCGACAGCGACAACGATGGCGTGTGCGACAACGTTGACAAGTGCCCGGACACCCCAGCCAACGTAACTGTTGACGCTGATGGCTGCCCAGCAGTTGCTGAAGTTGTTCGTGTTGAACTGGACGTGAAATTCGACTTCGACAAGTCGGTAGTCAAGCCTAACAGCTACGGCGACATCAAAAACCTCGCTGATTTCATGAAGCAGTACCCATCGACCAGCACCACTGTTGAAGGTCACACTGACTCCGTCGGTCCTGACGCTTACAACCAGAAACTGTCCGAGCGTCGTGCAAACGCCGTTAAGCAAGTTCTGACCAACCAGTACGGTGTTGAATCGTCCCGCGTTCAGTCTGTTGGCTACGGCGAATCCCGCCCAGTTGCTGACAACGCTACTAAAGCTGGCCAAGCTGTAAACCGTCGCGTAGAAGCGTCGGTAGAAGCTAACGCTAAGTAATTAGCGCGCAGCTCTGAGAAAAGCCCGGCTTAGGCCGGGCTTTTCTTTGTCTGCGATTTGGTGAGCGAGGGGGAATCAGTGACATTCAGGCTGATTGATCGGCCGTCATCGCGGGCAAACCGCGCTCCCACAGAGATGGAGTCGCAACGGCTGCTACCGTGCCGATCACCAGAATCGCCGGGCTTTTGAGTTCGAAGCTGTGGGCAGCTTCTTCCATGGCCGTCAGATCGCTCCGACATTCTCGTTGGTGCGGCAAAGAAGCGTTTTCAATCATCGCCACCGGCGTATCCGCCGCCATCCCCCCAGCCAGCAGTTGCTCGCGAATCTCGCTCAGCTTCGCCACGCCCATGTAAACCACCAGCGTCGTGCCACCCTGTGCCAGGGCCTGCCAGTTAAGGCTACTGCCATCCTGAGTGTGGGCGGTGACCAGCGTCACGCCACGGGCAACGCCTCTGAGGGTCAGCGGAATATCGCATTGCGTCGCACCCGCCAGCCCGGCAGTAATGCCGTTGACCAGTTCGACTTCAACCCCGCGCTCGCGCAACCATTGCGCTTCTTCGCCGCCACGACCGAAGATGCATGGATCGCCGCCCTTGAGTCTCACCACGCATTTACCCTGGCGGACATAACGCAGCATCAGTCGATGAATAAAGGCTTGAGGCGTGGAGCGACAGCCGCCGCGTTTGCCCACGGGTATGATCCGCGCGCCGGGGCAATGCTCCAGCACCGCGTCATTGACCAGATCGTCGATCAACACCACATCCGCTTCACTCAGCGCCCGAACCGCCTTGAGGGTCAATAATTCTGGGTCGCCGGGACCCGCACCCACCAGCCAGACTTTTGCGCTCATCGTATTTTCCTCACGAGATGACGGCGATCGGCTGCGCAGTGGCAGCCAGCAGGCGCTTGATTTCCGGGACGCAGGAGCCACATTGCGTGCCGCAACCCAATTCTTGTTTCAAACCCTGCAAATCCAGGCCACAGCTGATGCCGGCGCAGACCGCGCCTTGGCTGACGTTCTTGCAGTTACACAGGATTTTTGTACTTGCTGTGGCAGTTCCAGCGTTGCCCGGTGGCGCGCTCAGCGGTGCCAGCAGCCAGCGCCGCAGTTGTTCGTCGGCGCGCCCCTCAAGCCAAAGGTTTTGCAGCCAGTGTTGGGCGAGGGTTTCGCCGGCCAGGCGAATCGCAGTGATCCGGCCGTTGTCGATCCGCACGCGTTTGCCGATGGCGCGGCGTGGGTCGTCATAGGCCAGTACCGGGCCATCGGTGAGCGCCAGGCATTGATCAATATCGCGCAGCAATTGCGGATCAGGCGCGATGGCGCTGGCAGCGCGTATCAGCAGCGCGGGGCGCTCGCGGCCGACAAGGCTGAGGCTGGCGTAGGAAAACGCCTCACAGAGCGGTCGTAGGGTCTCGAAATGCTGTTGAACATTGCCCTCTACCAGGGCGAATAGCTGCCAAGGCAGGTGCACAGGCTCGATTCGCACGCCGCTGTGTTTCAGTTCCGGTTGTTTCGACAGCGGGTCGAAGGCGGGAAGGGTGAGGGTATTCACGCCGCCCTTGAGGAATCGGTCGCCGAAATGCATGGGCAGAAAGGCTTGTCCGGGCCGCACGCTGTCGTCGCTGGCAACCGGCACGATCACCGCGCCTCGCCGACTTTTCAGGCTGATCAGATCGCCGGGTTGCAAGCGATGCCGACTCAATTCATCCGGGTGCAGGCTCAGCACGGCTTCGCTGACATGTCCGAACAGCTGCGCGGCGGTGCCGGTGCGGCTCATGCCGTGCCATTGATCGCGCAAGCGACCGGTGATCAGCGTCAGCGGGAAGTGTGCGTCGCGTTGTTCCTTGGCGGCGCAATACGGATCAGCCACAAACTTCGCGCGCCCGCTGGCGGTCGGGAAAACACCGTCGAGGTACAGTCGGGCAGTGCCGGTGCTGGCACCCTCGGGGAAGGGCCATTGTTGAGGGCCGAGGCGGTCGATCAGCTCATGGCTGATGCCGGACAAGTCCAGATCACGCCCGCGGGTCAGGAGTTTGTATTCGTCGAAGACCTGCGCCGGCGTTTCAAAGGCAAACAGGCTGTCTTGGCCGGGGCGAAGATGGTGTTCCAGGCGTTGTGCGAAATCCACGGTGATCGCCCAGTCGGCGCGCGCTTCACCCGGTGCGACGATGGCTCGGCGAACGTGGGAAATACGCCGTTCGGAGTTGGTCACGGTGCCGTCTTTTTCGCCCCAACTGGCGGCGGGCAGCAGCAGGTCGGCGAATGCCGCGGTTTCGGTGGTGCGAAAGGCTTCCTGCAACACCACGAATGGGCAGGCTTCCAGGGCCGCGCGCACAGCGGTCTGGTCCGGCAGCGATTGCGCGGGGTTGGTGCAGGCAATCCACAGGGCTTTGATTTTTCCACTTCGAACCTGCTCAAACAGCTCGATCGCGGTAAGTCCGGTGTTTTCCGGCAGTTGCTCAACGCCCCAATAAGCCGCCACTTCCGCGCGATGCTCTGCATTAGCCGCTTCGCGATGGCCTGGCAGCAGGTTCGACAGACTGCCGGTTTCCCGTCCGCCCATGGCATTTGGCTGACCGGTCAGGGAGAAAGGTCCTGCGCCGGGGCGGCCGATTTGCCCGGTGGCCAGGTGTAGATTGATCAGCGCACTGTTTTTTGCACTGCCGGCGGTGGACTGGTTCAGCCCCATGCACCACAGCGACAGAAACGACTTGGAGGTGCCGACCCATTCGGCGCATTCCTGTAATTGCTCGACCTCGATCCCACACAGCTGCGACACCATTGACGGCGTGTAATCGCGCACCAGGTTTTTCAGTTCGGCCAAGCCTTCGGTGTGAGCCTGGATGAAGTCGCGGTCGATCCAGTCTTCCCACAGCAGCAGGTGCAGAATCCCATGGAACAACGCGACATCGGTCCCGGGAAGAATCGCCAGGTGCAGGTCAGCCAAATCGCAGGTGTCGGTACGACGGGGGTCAATGACGATGACTTTCATCTGCGGGCGGCGGGACAGGGCTTCTTCCAGGCGGCGAAACAGTACCGGGTGGGCGTAGGCCATGTTACTGCCGACGATCATCACGCAGTCGCTCGACTCCAGGTCTTCGTAGCTGCACGGCGGCGCATCGGCGCCCAGGCTGCGCTTGTAGCCGACCACCGCCGACGACATGCACAGCCGCGAATTGCTGTCGATGTTATTGGTGCCCACCAGCGCCCGCGCCAGTTTGTTGAAGGCGTAATAGTCCTCGGTCAGCAACTGCCCGGAAATGTAGAACGCGACGCTGTCCGGGCCGTGTTCGACGATGGTCTGGGCGAAGACATTGGCCGCGTGATCGAGAGCGGTGTCCCAGTCGGTACGGCTGCGTGCCAGGCCTTTGCCCAGGCGCAGTTCGGGATACAACGCTCGCGCCGTCAAATCGCCGGTCAGGTGCAGGGTCGAACCCTTGCTGCACAATTTGCCGAAGTTGGCCGGGTGGCTCGGATCGCCGCTGACGCCGAGGATTTGCTCGCCGTCATGCTCGATCAGCACGCCGCAGCCGACCCCGCAGTAGCAGCAGGTGGAAGCGGTGATCTGGTTCATCAGCTTGCTTCCCGGCCTGAGTGTCCTGCGTCGCCGAGGGCCGGCCCCGGAAACGAAGAGCTGCCGAACATCAGGTGATCGCGGATCTCGTCGATGGCGTGATTCTCACGGATCTGCCGGAAGTACCAACCGCCATCTTCCGTATCGCCATACAGGCAAGCGCCGACCAGCACGTCATCCTTGATCACCAGTTTTTTGTAGATCCCGCTGATCGGGTCGGAGAGGGTGATGGTTTCGGTGCCTTCGCCGCCCATGAAGTCGCCGGCGGAAAACAGATCGATGCCGGTGACTTTCAGTTTGGTCGAGGTCACCGAGCCCTTGTAGGTGGCGAAGCCCAGTTGCGCGAGGTGGTTGGCGCAGACCTTGGCTTGCTCGAACAGCGGCGCGACCAGGCCGTAGGCGGTGCCACGGTGGCTGGCGCATTCGCCGATGGCATAGACCCGAGGGTCGTAGGTTTGCATCGTGTCATTGACCAGGATTCCGCGATGGCAAGGGATGCCGGATTTTTCTGCCAGTTCCGTGCTTGGGCGGATGCCGGCCGCCATGACCACCAGGTCGGCGGGGATAATGTCGCCGTTCTTGAATTCAACCGAGCCGACCCGGCCGTTACCGGCATCGTGCAGGGCCTGGGTCTGTTCGCTCAGGCGAAAATGCAGGCCACGGGCTTCCAGGGCGGTTTGCAGGAGTTGGCCACTGGTTTTGTCCAGTTGCCGTTCCAGCAGCCACTCGCCAATGTGCACCACCGTGACGTGCATGCCGCGCAACATCAGGCCGTTTGCAGCTTCCAGGCCGAGCAGGCCGCCACCGATCACCACGGCGTGCTTGTGGGTTTTCGCGGTGTTGATCATGGCTTGGGTGTCGGCAATGTCGCGGTAGCCGATCACGCCCTGCAAGGTGTTGCCGGGAATCGGCAGGATGAACGGGGTCGAGCCGGTGGCGATCAACAGGCGATCGTACTCGGCCTCGGTGCCGTCATCGGCGATCACGCGGCGTTTGATCCGGTCGATCTCCACCACTTTGCGGTTGAGCAGCAACTTGATGTGGTTGTCCAGGTACCAGTCGAGATCGTTGAGTACGATCTCTTCGAACGTCTGCTCGCCGGCCAGTACCGGCGACAGCAGGATACGGTTGTAGTTGGTATGGGGTTCGGCGCCGAAGACCGTGATGTCGTACAGCTCGTTACTCAGCTTGAGCAGTTCTTCCAGGGTGCGGACCCCGGCCATGCCGTTGCCGATCATCACCAGTTTTAATTTCTTCATCAGGTTCTCCGGGGAGCTCGGACCCGCCTCATCTGGGCTGTCAGGTCTTGCTCGACATATTTTGCGCAAACAAAAAAAGGCGTCCCGCTAGTTGCCTAGCGAGGACGCCTTTGTCCTGGTCCCGTTCTCTCGGGAAGCGCACCCTTCATCGTTGAAGGCTGGGCTTTATGTCTGTTGGGAGAGGTAATGCAGTGGTTGTGCCAAGTGCTTCAGATTCTCGGATTTCTACGGTTTTATCGCGCTCTCGGCATTTTGATAGGGGCGCTTTTGCACCGATTAAATGCACGTTGCCCGCAATTGGCGCGGTTTTTGTGAAGGGGGCAGTGTTAGCCGTGAAATACCACGACCAGCAGCACCAGATTCACCACCAACGACACCAGCGCCAACGTCCGCCATACCTTCAACGGCTCGCGCTCCAGCAAGGGCCTGGGCCGCACACTCAAGCTGCGCCGCTCACCCTGTTCTAATAGCAGCAACCATTCCTCCGCCGTTTCAAAGCGCTGACCCGGATCCACCGCCACCGCGCGTTCCAGACTTTGCGCGATCCAGTCCGGCAGGTCGGGGCGGTAGCGGCTGGCGCTGACAGGCACGCCAAACCGTGGGCGCTGGAAGGCTTCGATTTCGCCGTAGGGATAATGACCGGTCAGCAGGAAATACAAGGTCACTCCCACCGCGTACAAATCCTGCTGCGGTGTCGGTGCCTCACCGCCAAAGGCTTCCGGCGCGATGTAGCTGGGAGTTCCGGGCAGTGCAGAGGGCTGATCCTCGGACAGACCGGGGCAGTAAGCGAGGCCGAAATCCAGTAGGCGCAACTCACCGTCGTCCCCCAGCAACAGGTTCTCCGGCTTGATGTCGCGATGAAGAATCTGCCGCCGATGCAGCATGCCGACAGCTTTCAGCAGGCGCTCGGCCAGATCCTGCCATTGCGCCAGCGGCAACGCGGCAACCCGTTCGTGCAACTCCGCCAAGGTTGATCCGGAATATTCGCGCATCACGTAGTACAAATGCTGACGCTGACTGGCGGCATGGACTTCAGGAAAATGCCGTCCGGCCACGCGCTTGAGAAACCATTCCTCCGACAGCAATGCCTGCCCGGCCAGATGATCGTCGCGCAGCGCAGCGGGCAAGGTTTTCAGCAGCCAGGGTTGTTGTTGGCTGTCGCGAACCCGATAGAGCAGTGACTGCTGGCTCTGGCCGAGAATCCCTTCGACCTGCCAACCCTCGAACGTATGGCCCGGTTTCAGCGCGGGCGGCAGCGGCCATTGCTGCAAATGAATCAACGCGTCGCCGATGCTCGTTTCACCGAGGGCATCGACCCGCACCAGCAGGGCGCTGGCATTGTCCTGGCTGCCGGCCAGATGCGCCGCGCTGACCAGGGTTTGCGCAGCGCTGTGCAGGTCCGGCTGGTCGCGCAGAATCGCCGCGATAGCCGTGTCACCCAGCACAGCCCAGATACCATCGCTGAGCAGCACAAAGCTCTCATCGAGGAGCAACTCGCCATCGAGGAAATCCAGGACTAAATGCTGATCGAGCCCCAGCGCACGCTTGAGCACATGCTGCATGCCCGGTTGCTCCCAGACGTGATCCTCGCTGACCCGTTGCAAGGTGTCGGCGTGCCAGCGATAGACCCGGCAATCGCCCACATGCGCCAGGGTAAAACGCCTGCCGCGCATGACCAGGGCACTGACCGTGGTGAGCAGCGGTTGCCCACCGCCATTGGCCTGCAGCCAGCGATTTTGTGCCAACAGCAGGCGGTCCAGCGCTTGCGCGACACCCCAGGTTTCCGGGGTGGCGTAATAGTCCAGCGCCAGAGCCTGCAAGGTTGAACGGGCGGCGAGCCCGCCGTCGGCGCACTGGCTGACCCCATCGGCGATGGCGAACAGGTAACCCTTGCTCGCCGCCAGCGCCGGGGCCGGAGTGACCAGGCGCAGGGCGTCCTGATTTTCCTCGCGAGGACCGATGGCGCTCGCTTCGGCAAAACTCAGTTGCAGGCTCATTGAAGTTTCAGACCCGGGCAGCGGTCACAGCGGCCGAACCCCAGGTGGTTCTCCAGCGACGTTTCACCCCGTGCAGACCGAACCAGGCGAGCACGCCGAGGCTGGCGAACAACCACAAGGCCATTTGATAACTGCCGGTGCTTTGCTTGATCGCACCCATGCCCGCCGCCAAGGCGAAGCCGCCAATGCCGCCGGCCATGCCGATCAAACCGGTCATCACGCCGATCTCACGACGAAAACGCTGCGGGACCAATTGGAAAACGGCGCCGTTACCCGCACCCAAACCGAGCATGGTGCAGACGAAAAGCGCCAGTGCCGCGTAGGAACTCGGCAGGTTGAAACCTACAGCCGCGATGCAGACCGCTGCGACCGTGTACATGCCCAGCAACGTGCGAATCCCACCAAATCGATCGGCCAGCGCGCCGCCCAATGGACGCATCAGGCTGCCACCGAACACGCAAGCTGCGGTGTAGTAACCAGCGGTCACCGGGTTCAAGCCGTATTGGTCGTTGAAGTAGCCGGGCAGGGCGCTGGCCAGGCCGATGAAACCGCCGAAGGTCACGCTGTAGAAAAACATGAACCACCAACTGTCGCGGTCGCCCAATGCTTTCATGTAGTCGGACATGGACTTGGCTGTCGGCCGCTCAGGGGCGTTTTTGGCCAGCCAGGCGAAGACGATGATGGTCAGGATCAGCGGGATCAGGGCGAAACCGAACACGTTGCTCCAGCCGAAGGCGGCCGCCAGCACCGGGGCGATCAATGCGGCGAGCACGGTGCCCGAGTTGCCGGCCCCGGCGATGCCCATGGCCTTGCCTTGGTGTTGCGGCGGATACCATTGCGAGGCCAGCGGCAGGGCGACGGCGAAGGATGCGCCGGCCACACCGAGGAACAAGCCCAATAGCAGCGCTTGTTCGTAACTGTGGATGCCGTGTTTCCAGGCAACGAACAGGGCGCAGATGACGATCACCTGGCCGATCAGGCCAGCGGTCTTGGGCGACAGGCGATCAGCCAGCAAGCCCATCAAAAAGCGCAGTATGGCCCCGGCCAGAATCGGCGTGGCCACCACCAGCCCGCGTTGCTGGGTGGTCAGTTGCAGGTCGGTGGCGATCTGCACCGCCAGTGGGCCGAGCAGGTACCAGACCATGAAGCTCAGGTCGAAATAGAGGAACGCTGCGAACAATGTCGGCGTGTGACCGGATTTCCAGAAGCTTGAATTCATCGCGCACCTCAGCTGTAGGGAGTCTCGAGAAGGAGTCAGGAGCTTGCAGGTGGGGCGCCGCATCGGCCGCACCACCGGCCCCGATCTCTGGGGCCAAAACTAAAAAACGCCGCCACCCGATTCGCCATGGGCAAATGAGGTGAGCGACGTCTTTGTCGTAGGTGGGGCAACCGCCGTTGGTTACCTGTAACGATTACTTAGCCAGATCTGTGCCAACACCCTGCTTTTGTGGCGAGGGGTCAGCCGAGCAATTCGCTCATGGCAATTATCTGCTCCGCCACCTGAATCAGCTTCTGCTGCCGGCTCATGGCCTGGCGGCGCATGAGGGTGTAGGCCTCTTCCTCGTTGCAGTCCTTCATTTTCATCAGCAGCCCCTTGGCCAGCTCGATGCGCTTGCGCTCGGCCAGTTGCTGGTCGCGGGCGTTGAGCTGGGCGCGCAGGGCCTGGTCGCTTTCAAAGCGGGCCATGGCCACGTCAAGAATCGGCTGCAAGCGTTGTGCGTGAATGCCTTCGACGATGTAGGCACTGACCCCGGACTTGATCGCCTGGCGCATCACATCGGGATCGTGCTCGTCGGTAAACATCACAATTGGCCGCGGCTGATCGCGGGAAACCAGCACCACTTGCTCCATCACATCGCGGCTCGGTGACTCGGTATCGATCAGGATCACGTCCGGACGCACCGTTTCGACGCGCGCGGGCAGGTCGATGGTCAGGCCGGATTCATCAATGACCTCAAACCCGGCTTCGGTCAGCGCCGCTTTCAGGCGACCGACTTTTTTTGCTGTGTCGTTGATCAGCAGGATACGCAACATATTCGCAGTCTCCTGTCAGCGGCTGGCGATTCGGTGCGAGCTTTCGCTCATGGCATGCAGCTTGAAACTGCGGGCATAGCCGGCCGGGTCGGAGCCGTCCCAGATTTTGCCGTCGATCAACTGGCTGCTGCGCATTGCCTCGCCCTCGCAGGCAACACCGACTGCGCTGGCGGCCTCTCGGTACAAGTCTAGTTGCTGGACCTGACGGGCCACGCCGAGGTAATCCGGGTCGTCGCGCAACAAACCCCAGCGGCGGAACTGAGTCATGAACCACATGCCGTCGGACAAGTACGGCACGTTGACCTCGCCGTTCGCATGAAAACGCAGCGCGTGCGGGTCCTGCCAACGATTGCCGAGGCCATCGGCGTAGTCGCCGAGCAAGCGCGGTTCGATGCAATCGAGTGGTGCATCGAGGTATTGCGGCGCGCTCAACAGCTTCGCAGTGCTGCGGCGGTTTTCGTTGTTGTCTTCGATGAAGCGACTGGCTTCGAGGATCGCCATCACCAACGCTCGGGCGGTGTTGGGGTATTGCTCGACAAAGGCGCGGGTGCAGCCGAGGACTTTTTCCGGATGGTCGGGCCAGATGGTCTGGCTCGTCGCCATGGTGAACCCCAGGTTCTGCTTCACTGCGCTGGCGGACCACGGCTCGCCGACGCAGAAACCATCGATGCGCCCGGCTTGCAGGTGCGCGACCATCTGTGGCGGTGGCACCACCACACTGTCGACGTCCTGCAACGGATGAATGCCCTGGCTCGCGAGCCAGTAATACAGCCACATCGCGTGGGTGCCCGTGGGAAATGTCTGGGCGAAGGTCAGTTTTGGGCGACTTTGGTGCACGTGCCGGTCCAGTGCTTCAGGACTGGTCACCCCCAAGGCCTGCAAGCCGTGAGAAAGATTGATGCTCTGGCCGTTCTGGTTCAGGCCCATGAGCACCGCCATGTCGGTCGGCACCACGCCGCCGATGCCCAGGTGCACGGCATAAATCAGGCCATACAGGCTGTGGGCGGCGTCGAGTTCGCCGCTGACCAGTTTGTCTCGCAGGTTGGCCCAGGACGACTGGCGCTTGAGGTTCAGGGTCAGGCCGTAAGGCTGTGCAAAACCTTGCGTGGCCGCGACCACCACCGAGGCACAGTCGCTCAAGGCCATGAAGCCGAGGTTGATTTCAGTCTTTTCCGGGGCATCGCTGCCATTGACCCAGGCCAACGGGCCCGCTGTGGTTTCATTCATGGCTAAACACCTTCCAAAAAAAAAGCGCCGTACCGGGCTGCTTGCCAGGGCAAGGCCAAGTGACGACGCCTTTGTCTTTCGACTCATCCCGCCGTTGGCATGAGTGCTGATGTCAGTGTTGGTGCAAGGCATATGCCATCGTCCGCTGATTTTGTTGTGCGCCTCGCTTGCGACCGCGATGCCCGGCTATAATCGCCGCCTCATTTCGCCGCCAATCGAGTCAAAACCGCCCATGTACACCCTGGCCCGTCAGCTGTTGTTCAAACTTTCCCCGGAAACCTCCCACGATCTGTCCCTGGACCTGATCGGCGCGGGCGGACGTTTGGGCCTCAACGGTTTGCTGTGCAAGGCGCCGGCGAAAATGCCAGTGAATGTCATGGGTCTGGAATTTCCGAACCCGGTGGGTCTGGCGGCCGGTCTGGACAAGAACGGCGCGGCCATCGACGGTTTTGCCCAGTTGGGTTTCGGTTTTGTCGAAATCGGCACCATCACCCCGCGTCCGCAGCCGGGCAACCCGAAGCCACGGATTTTCCGTCTGCCGGATGCCGAGGCGATCATCAACCGCATGGGGTTCAACAACCTCGGCGTCGATCACCTGCTGGCCCGCGTGGCGGCGGCCAAGTACAAGGGCGTGCTGGGCATCAACATCGGCAAGAACTTCGATACGCCGGTTGAGCGCGCAGTCGACGATTACCTGATCTGCCTGGACAAGGTCTACGCCCACGCCAGCTACGTGACGGTCAATGTCAGCTCGCCGAACACCCCGGGCCTGCGCAGCCTGCAGTTCGGCGATTCGCTCAAGCAATTGCTGGCTGATCTGGCGACCCGTCGCGCAGAACTGGCGTTGCGTCACGGCAAACATGTACCGCTGGCGATCAAGATCGCACCGGACATGACCGACGAAGAAACCGCGCAGGTCGCGCAAGCGTTGATCGACACCGGGATGGACGCGGTGATTGCCACCAACACCACCCTGAGCCGCGTGGGCGTCGAAGGCATGGAGCATGGTGACGAGGCGGGCGGTCTGTCCGGCGCACCGGTTCGCGAGAAGAGCACCCATACCGTGAAGGTACTGGCGGCGGAACTGGCCGGGCGCTTGCCGATCATCGCCGTGGGCGGCATCACTGAAGGCAAGCACGCAGCCGAGAAAATCGCCGCGGGCGCGAGTCTGGTGCAGATCTACTCCGGCTTCATCTACAAGGGCCCGGCGCTGATTCGCGAATCCGTCGACGCCATCGCCGCCCTGCGCTGAACCCCTGTGGCAAGAGTGCTTCTGGGCTGAGGTGAGTTCTCTGTGGCGAGGGGATTTATCCCCGTTCGGCGGCGAAGCCGTCGCAAATCCGGCCAATGAGTTTTGACTGATTCACCGAGTTGCCTGGGTTTGGGGCCGCTTCGCGACCCAACGGGGATAAATCCCCTCACCACAAAAGCGATTTCCCCAGTGCGTGTTTTTACAGGCATAAAAAAGGGCACCTCGAAGGTGCCCCTGGGCCGGAGCCCGCCGCCCGGATGGGGCGTGCGTGGTAAGTCGTTACGTAATCAGATTGTCGTGTCGGAGTGTTGTGCCCTGTGTTAGCCGACGGCGTGAAGTTCGTTGAGTCTGTGGATTCCCGCAGTGCCGGTCATACCGTCCCAGTTGTCGCCGCGTCCTTCTCGCCAGCCGTTAATCCAGGCTTGGCGTACCGACGGTAGAGTAAATGGGCAAAGCTCACGGGATTTGCCACCAACGCCATATTGATATCCGCGCAAAAATGCTCTTTCCAACGGATCACGCTTAAGTCTTCTCATAGGGTGTTGCCCTCACTTGTTGACTGTATTTATCGCGTCGACCTCAATTGAGGTCTGGCAGAAAAAAACTCCTGCCGTTGGGGCTCGCTGCCGGCGTCGCGAGCCAAGGTGTTGACGCCGTTGCGACGTCAACCTGTGTTGAGTTCTAACCAATGCGTCACATCGAGGGAATGATCGTTTTGTCATAAGAACGTAACCAGAAAGATGCTAAGGCCATAAGTAACACGATGTTGTCCCGTGTTTATTGGTCAAAGCCCTGTATGATCGGCCCCCCGCAGGATGACGGGGTTAATCCTTTAGTGAGAATGGCTCCTGTTGAGCAGGACGACTATTCGACGAAGGGTCGGCTTATGACATTTTGTTGCATCAACTTTTTTATCTGCCTGTGCATCTAAGCTCTTCTAACCTGAGCAGCACGGGTGGGACGGCACACCTTCGTGCCACGCGGGCGCTCTTTTAGAAAAGCGCCTGATTGAAAACCGGGCCGGCAATGCGTTGCCGGTTCACTTAGCTAAAGGCTCTGGAATTACCATGTCCGATCGTTTCGAACTCTTCCTCACTTGCCCAAAAGGTCTTGAAGGCCTGCTTATCGAGGAAGCCGTCGGGCTTGGCCTTGAAGAAGCGCGTGAGCACACCTCGGCTGTGCGCGGCATGGCCACCATGGAAACCGCTTATCGCCTGTGCCTGTGGTCGCGTCTGGCGAACCGGGTCCTGCTGGTGCTCAAGCGTTTCCCGATGAAAGACGCCGAAGACCTGTACCACGGCGTGCTCGACATCGAGTGGCAAGACCACATGCTCAACGACGGCACCCTGGCCGTCGAGTTCAGCGGTCACGGCTCGGGCATCGACAACACCCACTTCGGCGCCTTGAAAGTCAAAGACGCCATCGTCGACAAACTGCGCACCCCGCAAGGCGACCGTCCGTCCATCGACAAGCTCAACCCGGACCTGCGCATTCACCTGCGCCTGGACCGTGGCGAAGCCATTCTGTCCCTCGACCTGTCCGGCCACAGCCTGCACCAGCGCGGTTATCGCTTGCAGCAGGGCGCGGCGCCGCTGAAGGAAAACCTCGCGGCCGCGATCCTGATCCGCTCCGGCTGGCCACGCATTGCGGCCGATGGTGGCGCGCTGGCTGACCCGATGTGCGGTGTCGGTACGTTCCTCGTCGAAGCAGCGATGATCGCCGCCGACATGGCGCCGAACCTGCGTCGCGAGCAGTGGGGCTTCACCGCCTGGCTCGGTCACGTGCCGGCGCTGTGGAAAAAGCTCCACGAAGAAGCCACCGAACGCGCTGCGGCCGGCCTGGCCAAGCCACCGCTGTGGATTCGCGGTTACGAAGCCGACCCGCGCCTGATTCAACCGGGCCGCAACAACGTCGAGCGTGCAGGCCTGAGCGAGTGGATCAAGATCTACCAGGGCGAAGTCGGCACCTTCGAGCCGCGTCCGGACCAGAACCAGAAAGGCCTGGTGATCTGCAACCCGCCGTACGGCGAGCGTCTGGGCGACGAGGCGAGCTTGCTCTACCTCTACCAGAACCTCGGCGAGCGTCTGCGTCAGGCGTGCCTGAACTGGGAAGCGGCCGTGTTCACCGGCGCGCCGGACCTGGGCAAGCGCATGGGCATCCGCAGCCATAAACAGTATTCGTTCTGGAACGGCGCCTTGCCGTGCAAATTGCTGCTGATCAAAGTTACCCCGGACCAGTTCGTCACCGGCGAGCGTCGCACCCCGGAACAGCGTCAGGTCGAGCGCGAGCAGGCGGAAGTCGAAGTTGCAGACAACGATGTAGCGCCGGGCAAGTACGAGAAGTACAACAAGAACGGCAACCCGATCAAACCGGCCCCGGTGGTGATCGAGCAACCGCGCTTGAGCGAAGGCGGGCAGATGTTTGCCAACCGCCTGCAAAAGAACCTCAAGGCGTTGGGCAAGTGGGTCAAGCGTGAAGGCATTGATTGCTACCGCGTCTACGATGCCGACATGCCGGAATATTCCATGGCCATCGACCTGTATCAGGATTGGGTCCACGTCCAGGAATACGCCGCACCGAAGTCCATCGACCCGGAAAAAGCCTCGGCGCGCATGTTCGATGCCCTGGCCGCGATTCCCCAGGCGTTGAACATCGACAAGAGTCGTGTGGTGGTCAAGCGTCGCGAGCGTCAGAGCGGCACCAAGCAGTACGAACGCCAGGCAGCGCAGGGCAAGTTCGTCGAGGTCAACGAAGGTGGCGTCAAGCTGCTGGTCAACCTCACCGACTACCTCGACACCGGTCTGTTCCTCGACCACCGCCCAATGCGGATGCGCATCCAGAAAGAGGCGGCCGGCAAGCGCTTCCTCAACCTGTATTGCTACACCGCGACGGCCAGCGTTCACGCGGCCAAGGGCGGCGCGCGCAGCACCACCAGCGTCGACCTGTCGAAAACCTACCTGGACTGGGCGCGTCGCAACCTGTCGCTGAACGGTTTCTCTGACAAGAACCGCCTGGAGCAGGGTGACGTGATGGCGTGGCTCGACGCCTGCCGTGACGAATACGACCTGATCTTCATCGACCCGCCGACGTTCTCCAACTCCAAGCGCATGGAAGGGATCTTCGACGTGCAGCGCGATCAGGTGCAATTGATTGACCTGGCCATGGCGCGCCTGGCGCCGGGCGGCGTTTTGTATTTCTCCAACAACTTCCGCAAGTTCACGCTCGAGGAAAACCTCACCGAGCGTTATGCCGTTGAAGAAATCACCGCCCAGACCATCGATCCGGATTTCGCCCGTAATGGCAAGATCCACCGTGCCTGGAAAATCACAGCCCGTTGACAGATCAGTGATTGGATCCACAGAGCCTTGATTTTTAAAGGCTCTTGGGTTCTTTCTGTGCTGGTCAAATTGATGGCTAATAGCTATAACTCAACTCATGGCCAATGGGCTTTCCCGCACCTGGCGTTTTGAGTTGCGTTTATGTCGTTGCACGCCGTGCGTCCCAAGATCCTGGGTTTTATCAGCGAAGATGTCTCGGCCTGGCTGGTCGCGCTGCTGGTATTGCTCGTCGGCGGGATTCTTACCGGATTGCTGGCCTGGTCGACGCTGAATCTATATCACCATCAATTACGGCAACGTTTCCAGCTGCTCGCCAGCGAACGTTACAGCCGCATCGAAGAACGTTTCGAAGATCAGGAGCAGCGCCTCGACGGCCTGCGCCGGTTCTTCGCCAATTCCGAGTCGGTCTCCCGCGAGGAGTTCGACGGCTACACCCAACCATTGCTGCACCGCACCCAGGCGTATTCATTCGCTGCGCGGGTCACACGCGCCGAGCGGGCAGAGTTCGAGCGCAAGGTGCGCGAAGAAGAAGGTTTGAGCGACTTCACCCTGCGTGAGCTCAACGCCGAGGGCCAACTGCAATTGGCCGCCGAACGGGATGAATACGTGGCGGTGCTCTACAGCCAGACCCGAAGCCGGCTCGGCTCGCCGCTCGGCTACGACTTGTTTGCCCAGCCGTTGCGCCGCGCCACCCTTGATCGGGCTGACAATTCGGGCAGCATGGCGGTGTCGCAACCGATGCATCTGGTCGGCATCGAGCCAGCCTATGCGCGGGGTGTGCTTTTGGTGGCGCCGGTGAAGCGTCAGAGTGATGCGGCGACGCCGGCCGCCAAGCCCTTCGGTTATGTCATGGCCGTGATCAGCATGCGTCAGCTGCTGGCGGACGGGTTGCCGGAGGCCAGCTATGACTACCTCTCGGTACGCATCCTCGACCTGTCCACCGACGACCAGCACGAAGTGCTTTACGAGTCTTATAACTCGGCAGCGCCCAGCGAATTATCTGCGACACGCTTGTTGCGTATGGCTGACCACGACTATCAAGTCGACATATTACCCAGCGAAGCCTTTCTGAAAGCCAACCATTCCTCGGTGACCAGCCTGGTGGTGCTTGGGGGGTTGCTCAGTGTGCTGCTCAGTGCGTTGCTCTACGTGTTGGTCAGCCAACGCCAGCGTGCGTTGAAAATGGTCGAGCAGCGCACCCAGGAGTTGCACGACCGCGAGCAGGAATTGCGCGGCACTCACGGCCAGTTGCGCGGCGTGCTGGATGCCGCGACGCAAGTGGCGATCATCGCCACCGACCTGCGTGGTGTCATCAGCACCTTCAACGCCGGGGCCGAGCAGATGCTGGGTTACTCCAGCGCTGAAGTGGTCGGGCACATGACCCTGGAAAACCTGCACTTTCCCCGGGAGCTGGTGACTCGCGCGGCGGAGTTGAGTGCGCGCTATGGCAAGCCGATCCCGACCTGTCAGGCAATGTTGGTCGAAGGCGGAGAACAGGGCGGTCACGAAGCGCGGGAATGGACGCTGGTCCGTCAGGACGGTAGCCATTTGACCGTTAATATGCTCGCGACCCCGGTACTCGACGAGCAAGGCCTGTGGGTCGGGCATCTGGCGGTCTGCATCGACATCACCGAACGCAAACGTGTTCACGAGGCCCTGGCCGCGCGCGATCTGTTGCTGAAAAAACTCAGCGCCCATGTGCCCGGTGGCATTTATCAATTCAAGATGGAATTCGACGGTCGTTTCAGCGTGATCTACGCCAGCGACGGGATTCGCGAGATCTACGAGCTCGAACCGGATGTGCTGCTGCTCAACGCGGAAGCGATCTTTACGCGGATTCATCCACAGGACACGACTCGCGTGCGCGCCTCGATCCGCGCGTCGGCGGACACCCTCAGCCCGTGGCGCGAGGAATACCGGGTGCAACTGCCTCAGCGCGGCCTGCGCTGGGTTCGCGGCGAAGCGACCCCGGAGGAACTGCCGGGTGGCGGCGTGCTCTGGCACGGTTACATCTCGGACATTTCCGACCTCAAGCGGGTGGAAGAAGAGCTGCGGGCGCTGTCGATCACCGACTCGCTGACCGGCATCCACAACCGCCGCTACTTTCAAGAGCGCCTGACCACCGAAATGGCCCGGGTCGAGCGCGGTGGTGGCGAGTTGTCGGTGATCATGCTCGACATCGACCACTTCAAACGCATCAATGACCTGCATGGCCACGCCGTGGGTGATCGGGTGTTGCAAGCCGTGTGCGAGCGCATCGGCCATCGTCTGCGGCGTACTGATGTGTTCTGCCGCCTGGGGGGCGAGGAATTCATGGTGTTGTGCCCGGACATCGATGCCGAACAGGCTCACGTGCTGGCCTTGCAGTTGTGGCAAGGGTTGCGCAGTTCACCGATCGAAGGCGTAGGAACCGTGACCGCGAGTTTCGGGATTGCCAGTTGGCGAGTCGGGGAGGGCGCGGATGCGCTGTTGCTGCGGGCGGATTCGGGGGTGTACGCAGCGAAGCAGGCGGGACGGGATCGAGTCGAAGGGCAGATGAACTAAGCCTTCATGCCGAACCCTGTGGGAGCGAGCCAGTGTGGTGAGGGGATTTATCCCCGTTGGGCTGCGAAGCGGCCCCGAATCGAACAATGCGGTGTATCAGATACACCGCATGCAATGGTTTTACGACTGCTTTGCAGCCGAACGGGGATAAATCCCCTCGCCACAAAAGCTCGCTCCCGCATTGGATCTGAGGTGTTCTGCTTTACAACACCGAAGCCGTTTCCGGCACTTTCGGCTGGCGATACAGGTCAAGAAGTACCTGATCCAGCACCGACGATGCGCCAAACGGGGCCTTGTCGTTGAGGATCGCCACCACCGCCCAGGTGTTGCCGTTGACGTCACGGCTGTAACCGGAGATCGCGCGCACGGTGTTCAGGGTGCCGGTCTTGACGTGGGCTTCGCCGCGCATCGCCGTGGTCTTCAGGCGTTTGCGCATGGTGCCGTCGGTGCCGGCAATCGGCATCGAACTGATGAACTCGGCGGAATACGGGCTGCGCCAAGCGGCTTGCAGCATCGCCGCCATTTCACGGGCGCTCACACGTTCGGCGCGGGACAGGCCGGAGCCGTTCTCCATCACCAGGTGCGGCGCGGTGATGCCTTTCTTCGCCAGCCACTGACGCACCACGCGCTGGGCAGCCTTGGCGTCGTCGCCGTCGGCGTCGGTGCGGAATTTCTGGCCCAGGCTCAGGAACAGCTGCTGAGCCATGGTGTTGTTGCTGTATTTGTTGATGTCGCGAATGATTTCCGCCAGATCCGGCGAGTAAGCCCGGGCCAACACCTTGGCGTTGCTCGGCGTCGGAGACAGACGATCCCTGCCCTGAATGCTGCCGCCCAGTTCCTTCCAGATCGCCCGCACGGCACCGGCGGTGTAGGTTGCGTGGTCGAGCAGCGACAGATAAGTCTGCGAGCTGCAGCCTTCGCCCAACTGACCGCCGACCGTCACGGTCACGCTGCCATCGGCCTGGGTCACCGGGTTGTAACGCACGCCACCGGTGCATTGCTTGGAATTGACCGCTTTGACCTGGTTTTCGATATTGATGCTGGCAATCGGCGGCTCTACTGACACCAGGACCCGGCCATTGTCGTTGCGCGCCACGAAACGCAGGGCCTTGAGGTTCACCAACAGCGAGTCGGGTTTGACCAGGAACGGTTTGTTCTCGTCATTGCCGTCGTCGTTGAACTCCGGCAGTTGCGGTTGCACGAAGAAACCGCGGTCCAGCACCAGGTCACCGGTGATTTGCGTCACGCCATTGGCGCGCAGGTCACGCATCAGCAGCCAGAGCTTTTCCATGTTCAGTTTCGGATCGCCGCCACCCTTGAGGTAGAGGTTGCCGTTGAGGATGCCGCCGCTGAGGGTGCCGTCGGTGTAGAACTCGGTTTTCCACTGATGGTTCGGGCCAAGCATTTCCAGCGCGGCATAGGTGGTCACCAGCTTCATGGTCGAGGCCGGGTTGACCGATACGTCCGCGTTGTAAATGGTCGGGGTGCCCGGACCGTTCAACGGGATCATCACCAGCGACAAGGCGTTGTCCGGAAGCTTGCTGGCCTTGAGGGCCTTTTCGACGTTGGGTGACAGACCGGTGTTGATAGTGGCGGCGGAAACGGAGAAGGCCAGAGGAAGAAGGAAACCGGCCAGCAACAATGGACGTAAAGATTTGATCATCTGAAATACAACCCTGCATTCGAGGGGAAAAAAGGCGAGGGCATGAAGATAAATTCCCTCAGTGGTCATGAAAGTGTCGGCATTATGCCCCAAGGTGTAACGGCTTGTGCCTTGCCGTGGCCCTCTAATCCGCAATTTTTTTACCGACGGTCACTGACGCGCCCCAGAGAGTCGGGCAATTAGCGGCTTAAACTGCTAAAGTGCCGCCCGTTATTACTTATGAGGATTGTTCCAATGGCGACTAACCGTTCCCAGCGTCTGCGCAAAAAACTGTGCGTCGATGAATTTCAAGAGCTGGGTTTCGAACTGAACCTGGATTTCAAAGAAGATTTGGCTGATGAAGCCATTGATGCTTTCCTCGACGCGTTCCTGAAAGAAGCCATGGAAGCCAACGGTCTGGGTTATGTTGGCGGCGACGACTTCGGTCTGGTTTGCCTGCAGAAACGTGGCTCGGTGTCCGAAGAGCAGCGCGCTGCTGTTGAAGCCTGGCTCAAAGGCCGCAGCGAACTGACCGAAGCAACCGTCAGCCCGCTGATCGACGTCTGGTACCCGGAAAAGCCGATCAATCCGGTAGCTTGATGTCAAAAAAAACGGCGACCCAAGGGTCGCCGTTTTTTTATGCCTACAAGATCAAGAGGCTCACAGCCTCGTTGCACTCGACAGCGGCTACGTTGGAATGCGCTCCCTGTAGCAGCTGTCGAGTGCAACGAGGCTGCGTCTTTCAGGTCTTGCGCCAATTCAGAATCACCAGCGTCAACACCCCCGCGACAATCCCCCAGAACGCCGAACCAATGGAAAATAGCGTCAGCCCCGACGCCGTGACCATAAAGGTAATCAACGCTGCCTCCCGCTCTTTCACTTCGGTCATGGCAATGCTCAGGCCGTTGATGATCGAGCCGAACAACGCCAGCGCTGCAATCGACAGCACCAGCTCTTTAGGCAGCGCCGCGAACAACGCCGCCAGCGTTGCGCCGAACACGCCGGCGATCCCGTAGAAAATCCCGCACCAGACCGCTGCCGTGTAGCGTTTGTTGCGATCTTCATGGGCATGTGGCCCGGTGCAGATCGCCGCGCTGATGGCCGCCAGGTTGATCCCGTGGGAGCCGAACGGCGCCAGCAGCAGCGAGGCGATGCCGGTGGTGGTGATCAGCGGCGAGGCGGGCACGGTGTAGCCGTCGGCGCGCAATACGGCGATGCCGGGCATGTTCTGCGAGGTCATCGCCACCACAAACAACGGAATGCCGATGCTGATGGTCGCGGCCAGGGAGAAGTGCGGCGTGGTCCAGACCGGCGTCGCCATTTCCAGATGGAAACCGCTGAAATCCAGCAACCCCATAAACCCCGACAGCGCGGTACCGATCAGCAACGCCGCAAGCACCGCATAACGCGGCGACAGGCGCTTGACCAGCAGATAAGTGAAGAACATCCCCAGCACCAGCCCGGTACGATGCTGGGCGGCGACGAAGATTTCGCTGCCGATCTTGAACAGAATTCCCGCCAGCAGGGCGGCGGCCAAGGACGCCGGAATCTTTCTCACCAGCCGTTCGAAGCTGCCGGTCAGGCCGCAAATGGTCACCAGCACCGCGCAGGTGATGTAGGCGCCGATGGCTTCGCCGTAGGTCACGCCGCCGAGGCTGGTGATCAGCAACGCCGCGCCGGGCGTCGACCAGGCGATGGTGATCGGCGTGCGATAACGCAGGGACAGGCCGATCGAGCACACCGCCATGCCAATCGAGATCGCCCAGATCCACGAGGAAATCTGCCCGCTGGTCAGGCCCGCCGCTTGTCCGGCCTGAAACATCAGGACCAGGGAGCTGGTGTAGCCGGTCATCATCGCAATGAAACCGGCGACGATCGCCGACGGTGACGTATCGGCCAAGGGGCGGAGCTGCGTGTGCGTGGCGTCGTTCATGACAGCGGTGTTCCTTATGGCTAACGGTGACTTCAGCGTGGCTTTTGTGGCGAGGGAGCTTGCTCCCGCTCGGCGGCGAAGCCGTCGTAAACCCTGCTGACACGTTTTGATTGAAGCTGCGATCAGGTTGGTTTTGGGGCCGCTTCGCAGCCCAGCGGGAGCAAGCTCCCTCGCCACAGAGTTTGTACGGATCTCAAATTTATGGATTCAAGCCTAAACTCAAAAGTAACCAACCGTTGCGATACAGCAGAAGCGACAAACAGCCGTACAGTCGTGTTGCCACCATCCATTGTGTACAATCGCGGTGTTTTTTACGCGATACTTGCCAGCGACCTACTGTGCCGTATTACAGTCACGGTCAATTCGCCGCAGTTCTCCCGACTCGAGTGCCCATGAACGAACAGTTGCAGCCCCTAAAGAAACAACCGCGAGCAGGCAAAGCCGGCCGCAGCGGTACCCAGGACGATATTGTCTACGCGCATATCTTCGAGGCCATCCTCGAACAGCGTCTGGCGCCCGGCACCAAGTTGAGCGAAGAAGCGCTGGGGGAAATTTTCGGGGTCAGTCGCACCATCATTCGCCGCGCGCTGTCGCGCCTGGCCCATGAAGGCGTTGTGCTGCTGCGTCCGAATCGCGGCGCTGTCGTCGCCAGCCCGAGTGTCGAAGAGGCCCGTCAGGTGTTCCTCGCGCGGCGTCTGGTCGAGCGCGCAATCACTGAACTGGCGGTTCAGCATGCCACTGCCGAGCAGATTGCCGAGCTGCGGCAGATGGTCGACGACGAACGGGACAGCTTCTCCCGCGGTGATCGCGGTGCGGGTATCCGTCTGTCGGGTGAATTCCACCTGAAACTGGCCGAAGCGGCGAAGAATGCGCCGCTGATCAGCTTCCAGCGCAGCCTGGTGTCCCAGACGTCGCTGATCATCGCCCAGTACGAGAGCGGCAACCGTTCCCACTGTTCCTACGACGAGCACACCCAACTGATCGACGCCATTGAAGCGCGCAACGGTGAGTTGGCGGTGAACCTGATGATGCATCACATGGATCACATCGACAGCAAACTCAACCTCGACGAAGAAAGCGCGTCGGATGATTTGCATGCGGTGTTCTCGCATTTGTTGCAGACCAAGAAGCCGGGGCGGCCTGCGGTCAAGCTTTAAGATAGACCGAGGCGACCCAATCGCTGGCCTGCCAGCGATAGCGATCTGACCGGCAACAAAAATCCCCCGGGCTGCAAAGCAACGGGGGATTTTTTATGCCTGGAAGAACTTACCGCTGATGCACCTGATTCCCCGCCGCATACGTCTGCAACACGGTCCGGTCATCCCCCAGTGTCATCAGCACAAACAACGTCTCGGCAATGTTATTGGCCTGCTTCAAGCGATAACTCAGCAACGGCGTGGCGTTGTAATCCAGCACCAGGAAGTCCGCGTCGGTGCCCGGTTGCAGGGTGCCGATCTTGTCTTCAAGACGCAGCGCACGCGCACCGCCGAGAGTCGCCAGGTACAACGATTTGAACGGGCTCAGTCGAGCACCTTGCAGCTGCATGACTTTGTACGCCTCGTTCAACGTTTGCAGCAGCGAGAAACTGGTGCCGCCGCCGACGTCCGTGCCCAAACCGACATTGAGTTTGTGCTTCTCGGCCATCGGCAGGTTGAACAGGCCACTGCCGAGGAAGAAGTTGGAAGTCGGGCAGAACGCGATCGCCGAACCCGTCTCCGCCAGCCGCGCGCATTCGTCGTCGCACAGGTGCACGCCGTGGGCAAACACCGAGCGCTCGCCCAGCAATTGGTAGTGATCGTAAACGTCCAGGTAGCCCTTGCGCTCGGGGAACAGTTCCTTGACCCACTCGACTTCCTTGAGGTTTTCGCTGATGTGGGTCTGCATGTACAGGTCCGGGTATTCACTCAGCAACTGGCCGGCGAGGGTCAGTTGTTCCGGGGTGCTGGTCGGGGCAAAGCGCGGGGTGACCGCGTAGTGCAAGCGGCCCTTGCCGTGCCAGCGCTCGATCAGCGCCTTGCTTTCGACGTAACTGGATTCGGCGGTGTCGGTCAGGTAGTCCGGTGCGTTGCGGTCCATCATCACCTTGCCGGCGATCATCCGCAGGTCCAGCTGTTCGGCGGCCTCGAAGAACGAATTCACCGATTGCGGGTGCACGCTGCCGAACACCAGGGCCGTGGTGGTGCCGTTGCGCAGCAATTCCTTAATGAAAATGTCCGCGACTTCATCGGCGTGAGCCTTGTCGGCGAACTGGCTTTCGCACGGGAAGGTGTAGGTGTTGAGCCAGTCCAGCAATTGCTCGCCGTAGGCGCCGACCATGCCGGTTTGCGGCAAGTGGATGTGGGTGTCGATGAAACCCGGGGTGATCAGCGCGTCCTGGTAATGAGTGATCTCGATGTCGGCCGGCAGGGTTGGCAGCAATTCGCTGGCGTGGCCGAGGGCACTGATCTGGCCGTTATCGACCACCAGCAGCCCGTCTTCGAAATACTCGTAAGAGGCTTCGATACCCACTTCGGCAGGGTCGGCGATGCTGTGCAGGATGGCGGCGCGGTAGGCTTTGCGAGTCAAAGGCATGTGATTTCTCAACTGGTGGCTTGGCTGCGGCGTGAAGCAGGCAGCAGTTTGGCAATCGATGATCCGGCGCTGGCAGTTTGCTGGCCGAAACTGGCGTTATAGGTGGCGATGATTTCGCCGGCGATGGAGATGGCGATTTCCACAGGCAACTTGCCTTTGACTTCGCCGATGCCCATTGGGCAGCGCATGCGTTGCAGCACGGCGCTGTCGAAACCACGGTCACGCAAGCGGTGTTCGAACTTCACCCGTTTGGTCTTCGAACCGATCAGGCCGAAGTAGGCGAAGTCGTTGCGCTTGAGGATCGCGGCGGTGAGTTCGAGGTCGAGCTGGTGGTTGTGGGTCATGACGATGCAGTAGCTGCCGGCGGGCAGGTTGTCGATTTCATCCACCGGTTCTTCGGCGACGATTTTGCGCACACCGTGAGGGATCTGTTCGGGAAATTGCGCTTCCCGCGAATCGATCCAGCGCACCCGGCAGGGCAGGCTGGCGAGCAGCGGCACCAGCGCCCGGCCGACATGGCCGGCGCCGAACACGGCGATCTGCGCCTGGACCTGGCCCATCGGTTCGAACAGCAACACGGTCACGCCGCCGCAGCACTGGCCCAGGCTGGCGCCGAGGCTGAAGCGCTCCAGGTGCGTGTCTTGTTTGCCGCTGGCCAGCATCTCGCGGCCGATCTGCATGGCCTTGTATTCCAGGTGCCCGCCACCGATGGTGTCGAAGGTCTGGGTGGCGCTGATGACCATTTTCGAACCGGCATTGCGCGGCGTCGAGCCGAGCTCTTCGATGATGGTCACCAAGACGCAGGGTTCACCCTGGGATTGCAGGTCGGCGAGGGCGTCGATCCAGTTGTACATATTTCACCTCTACATCTCTGGTGTCTGTTCGGGCCTCATCGCTGGCAAGCCAGCTCCCACAGTGTTTTGTGGCGTCACAGAATTTGTATTCCACGCAAATCCTGTGGGAGCTGGCTTGCCAGCGATGGCAGCGACTCGGTCTTTAAAGCGAAGCCAACTCGGCTTCAGCCTTGACAGCCTTCGCCGCCTTCAACTGCCGCATCTGCTCACACCCCCACAACACCCGCTCCGGGGTCGCCGGTGCGTCGATCTTCGGTTGATGCTTGTAGTCACCGAGGCTCGCCACGGCATCCTTGATCGCGCACCACGACGCGATGCCGAGCATGAACGGCGGCTCACCCACGGCCTTGGAATGGAACACCGTGTCTTCCGGGTTCTTGCGGTTTTCCACCAGCTTCACCCGCAGGTCCAGCGGCATGTCGGCCACGGCGGGGATCTTGTAGCTGGCCGGACCGTTGGTCATCAGTTTGCCTTTGTTGTTCCACACCAGTTCTTCCATGGTCAGCCAGCCCATGCCCTGGATGAAGCCACCCTCGACCTGGCCGATGTCGATGGCCGGGTTCAGCGAGTCGCCGACGTCGTGGAGGATGTCGGTACGCAGCATTTTGTACTCGCCGGTCAGGGTGTCGATGATCACCTCGCAACAGGCGGCACCGAAGGCGTAGTAGTAGAACGGCCGACCACGCGCCTGGCTGCGGTCGTAGAAAATTTTCGGGGTCTTGTAGAAGCCGGTGCTCGACAGCGACACCTGGGCGAAATACGCCTGCTGGATCAGCGCTTCGAACGTCAGGATGTGATCGCGAACCCGCACATGGCCGTTGTGGAATTCCACATCTTCTTCGCTGACCTTGTACTGGCGCGCGGCGAATTCCACGAGGCGTTTCTTGATGATCTCAGCCGCGTTCTGCGCCGCTTTGCCGTTCAAATCGGCACCACTGGAAGCAGCGGTCGGCGAGGTGTTCGGCACCTTGTCGGTATTGGTGGCGGTGATCTGCACGCGGTCCATTTCCACCTGGAACACTTCGGCCACAACCTGCGCAACCTTGGTGTTCAACCCTTGACCCATTTCCGTGCCGCCATGGTTCAGGTGGATGCTGCCGTCGGTGTACACATGGACGAGCGCACCGGCCTGGTTGAGGAAGCTGGCGGTGAAGGAAATACCGAATTTCACCGGGGTCAGCGCCAGGCCTTTTTTCAGGATCGGGCTGTTCGCGTTGTAACGACGGATCGCTTCGCGGCGCTCGGCGTACTGGCTGCTTTCTTCCAGTTCGGCGGTCATTTCCTCGAGCATGTTGTGCTCGACGGTCTGGTAGTAATGGGTGACGTTGCGCTCGGTCTTGCCGTAGTAGTTGGCCTTGCGCACCGCCAGCGGATCGAGGCCCAGATGACGGGCGATCGCGTCCATCACTTCTTCGATGGCGACCATGCCTTGCGGACCGCCGAAGCCACGGTAAGCGGTGTTAGACGCGGTGTTGGTCTTGCAGCGATGACCATTGATGGTCGCATCGCCCAGGTAGTACGAGTTGTCGGCGTGAAACATTGCGCGGTCGACAATCGAGGCCGAGAGGTCCGGCGAGCAGCCGCAGTTGCCGGCCAGTTCCAGGGCGATACCGTGCAGGCGGCCGGTGCTGTCGAAGCCGACGTCATACTCGACGTAGAAGGGGTGACGCTTGCCGGTCATCAACATGTCTTCGACGCGCGGCAGGCGCATCTTGGTCGGCTGGCCGGTGAGGTGCGCGACCACTGCGCACAGGCATGCCGGGCTCGCGGCCTGGGTTTCCTTGCCACCAAAACCACCGCCCATGCGGCGCATGTCGACGACGATTTTGTTCATCGACACGTCGAGCACTTCAGCGACAAGCTTCTGCACTTCGGTGGGGTTCTGCGTCGAGCAGTAAACGATCATCCCGCCGTCTTCAGTCGGCATCACCGAAGAGATCTGGGTTTCGAGGTAGAAGTGTTCCTGGCCACCGATGTGCAGCGTGCCTTGAATACGATGTTCAGCGGTCGCCAAGGCGCCGGCCGAATCGCCGCGCTGATGGGTGTGGCTGTCGAGCACGAAATGGCGTTTGCGCAACGCTTCGACCACGTCCAGCACCGGCTCGAGATCTTCGTATTCGATGATCGCGGCCATCGCGGCTTTGCGGGCGGTTTCCAGGTCCTTTGCGGCAACGGCGAGCACCGGTTGACCGACGAATTGCACGTCATCAATCGCCAGCAGCGGATCACCCGGTAGCAACGGACCGATGTCTTTCAGTCCCGGCACGTCTTCGTGGGTAATGACGATGCGCACGCCTTCGAAGGCGTAGCAGGGCTGGGTGTCGATGCTGATGATTTTCGCGTGGGCACGGTCCGACAGGCGTGCGTAAAGGTGCAACTGATTGGGAAACTCCAGCCGGTCGTCGATGTACTGCGCCTCACCGGACACATGCTTGGCGGCGCTGTCATGCTTGACGCTGCGGCCGACACCGGTGGTCAGGTCCTTGGCGAACAGTTCAGCCAGTTCGGCCTGGGTCTTCTCTACGGCGTGATGGTTAGACATAAGCGGTCACCCGAGTCTCGATGTGCGGCGTTTGCAGTTCGATGAAGTATTTGCGCAGCAGGTTTTGCGCGCTGAGCAGGCGATACTCCTTGCTGGCGCGGAAGTCCGAGAGCGGCGTGAAATCTTCGGCCAATGCGGCGCAAGCGCGTTCGACGGTGGCGTGGTTGAACGGTGAGCCGAGCAGCACGGTTTCGCAGTTGTTGGCGCGTTTCGGAATCGCGGCCATGCCACCGAACGCCACACGGGCATCGGCGATCACGCCGTTTTCGATGCGCAGATTGAACGCGGCGCAAACCGCGGAAATGTCATCGTCCAGGCGCTTGGAAACCTTGTAGGCGCGGAACAGTTGTTCGGCGCTGGCACGCGGCACGATGATCTTTTCGATGAACTCGCTTTCCTGGCGTGCGGTGACCCGGTAATCGATGAAGTAATCTTCCAGCGCCATCGTCCGGCGGACTTCGCCTTTGCACAAAACGATCTGCGCGCCCAACGCGATCAGCAGGGGAGGCGAGTCACCGATTGGCGAGGCGTTGCCGATATTGCCGCCGAGGGTGCCCTGGTTGCGGATCTGCAAAGAGGCGAAGCGTTGCAGCAATTCGCCGAAGTCCGGGTACTCGGTTTTCAAGGCTTCGTAGCAATCGGAGAGGGCGGTCGCAGCACCGATTTCCAGACGATCGTCGAAGCGATCGATGCGCTTCATTTCAGCAACGTTGCCGACGTAGATCATCACCGGCAACGCGCGATGAAATTGAGTGACTTCCAACGCCAGGTCCGTACCGCCGGCCAGCAGCCGGGCTTGTGGATAAGCGTCGTAGAGGTCGGCCAGATCGGCCACGGTCAGCGGCACCAGGCAGCGCTTGTCGCCACTGTTGAGTTCGCCGATGTCGGTGGGAGCGATGGCTTTCAGGCGGGCGATGGTGTCGGCTTCGCGAGCGTCGAACTGATCCGTTTGCTTGTCGCAGCAGGATTGTTCGGCGGCTGCCAGAATCGGCCGATAGCCAGTGCAGCGGCAGAGATTGCCGGCCAGCGCTTCGTGGGCTTTATGGGCGTCGGGTTGATCGCTGTTCTTTTGCAGCGCGAACAGCGACATCACGAAGCCCGGGGTGCAGAAGCCGCACTGCGAGCCGTGGCACTCGACCATGGCTTTCTGCACGCTGTGCAGTTCGCCCTGGTGCTTGAGGTCTTCGACGCTGATCAGTTGTTTGCCGTGCAATGACGACACGAACGTCAGGCACGAGTTGAGGCTGCGATAGCGAATGTGTTCGCGGCCATCGTCATCCGTTTGCAGCTCGCCGACCACCACGGTGCAGGCGCCGCAGTCGCCGCTGGCGCAGCCTTCTTTGGTGCCGGGTTTGCCCACATGGTCGCGCAGATAATTGAGCACGGTCAGGTTTGGGTCCAGGGCGTGCTCGCTACGGAGTTCCTGGTTAAGTAAAAACTGGATCACGGAAGGCCTCGCAGACTCATTATTGTTGTTAACCGACTTGGACCGAATTTATCAGGTCTGACTTTGCGGTCAATGATTTTCTGACTTAAAGGTCAGGAAACAGTATTTTGTCGATCAACGACTCGTTCCTTCATTATTGACCCTCGCGGGTTAGCCTGCTTTTTGCTTGATTCGTGCCAAAAACCGCTGAGTGGGCACTCCGCCATGACCCTTCATGTGCGCTACACTGCGCCGCTTGTGCAGATCGAAGAATTTGAAGGACACACATGACGTTCAAGGCGCCGGACAGCCTCGCCGAGCAAATCGCCCATCACCTCGCCGAACGCATCATTCGCGGCGAAATGAAGCCGGGAGAGCGCATCCAGGAACAGAAGGTCACGCTGGCCCTCAATGTCAGCCGCGGTTCGGTCCGTGAGGCCTTGCTGATCCTCGAGCGCCGCCACCTGATCGCGATCCTGCCGCGACGCGGTGCCCACGTCACCGAGCTCACCGCCCATAAGGTGCAGAGCCTGTGCACGCTGATGAGCGAGCTCTATATTCTGCTAGGCAATGCCGTGGCCAAAGGCTGGCAGGTCCAGGCCGACATGGCGCCGTTCGTGCAGATCCAGCAGCGCCTGGCCGCCAGCTACGAACGTCAGGACATCCGCACTTTCGTCGACGACAGCTTCAACGTGATGCGCGCCGCGTACCCGTTCGCCAACAACCCGTACTTGCAGGAAACCGTCGAGAACCTGCAGCCGGCCATGAGCCGCGCGTATTTCCTCGCCCTGGACCAGCGCAAGGCGTCGATGAGCGAGTTCCTCGAACTGTTCGAACGCTTGCTCGCGGCCGTGCTGGCTCGTGACTTTCCGCAGATCCGCGAAGTGCTGACGGCCTATGCCCAGCGCAGCAGCGATCTGGTGGTTTCTGCCCTGACGGACGCTTAAGCGTGCGGCTCAAGTGCATAAAACTGGCAGGGTTCAAATCCTTCGTCGACCCGACCACGGTGAACTTCCCGAGCAATATGGCGGCAGTGGTCGGGCCCAATGGCTGCGGCAAGTCGAACATCATCGACGCCGTTCGTTGGGTGATGGGCGAAAGTTCGGCGAAGAACCTCCGTGGCGAGTCGATGACCGACGTCATCTTCAATGGTTCGACCAGCCGTAAGCCGGTGAGCCAGGCGAGTATCGAGCTGGTGTTCGATAACTCCGACGGCACCTTGCTCGGTGAATACGCCGCCTATGCGGAAATTTCCATTCGCCGCAAAGTGACCCGCGACAGCCAGACCACTTACTACCTCAACGGCACCAAATGCCGCCGTCGTGACATCACCGACATTTTCCTCGGCACCGGCCTGGGCCCGCGCAGCTATTCGATCATCGAGCAGGGGATGATCTCCAAGCTGATCGAGTCCAAGCCCGAAGATCTGCGCAACTTCATCGAAGAAGCGGCGGGCATCTCCAAGTACAAGGAACGTCGGCGCGAGACCGAAAACCGTATCCGCCGCACCCATGAAAACCTGGCCCGCCTGACCGACCTGCGCGAAGAGCTCGAGCGTCAGCTTGAGCGTTTGCACCGCCAGGCCGAGGCCGCCAAGAAGTATCAGGAATACAAAGGCGAGGAGCGTCAGCTCAAGGCCCAGCTGTCGGCCCTGCGCTGGCAGGCGTTGAACGAACAGGTCGGGCAGCGCGAAGCGATCATCGGCAATCAGGAAGTCACTTTCGAAGCCTTGGTCGCCGAGCAGCGCAATGCCGATGCGGCTATCGAGCGCTTCCGTGACGGGCACCATGACCTGTCAGAGCGCTTCAATCTGGTGCAGGGACGCTTCTATTCGGTCGGCGGCGACATCGCCCGGGTCGAGCAGAGCATCCAGCACGGTCAGCAGCGCTTGCGGCAATTGCAGGATGATCTGAAAGAAGCCGAGCGCGCGCGCCTGGAAACCGAATCGCACCTGGGCCACGACCGCACCTTGCTGCTGACCCTCGGCGAAGAGCTGGACATGCTCACGCCGGAGCAGGAAGTCACCAGCGCCGCCGCCGAAGAAGCCGCCGCCGCGCTGGAAGAATCCGAGACCACCATGCACGCCTGGCAGGAGCAGTGGGACACGTTCAACCTGACTGCCGCCGAGCCGCGCCGCCAATCCGAAGTTCAGCAGTCTCGCATTCAGCAACTCGAAACCAGCATGGAGCGTCTGGCCGATCGCCAGAAGCGCCTTGGCGAAGAGCGCGCGTTGCTCTCGGCGGACCCGGAAGATGCCGCAATCATGGAACTCAGCGAGCAACTGGCCGCGAGCGAAGCGACGCTTGAAGATTTGCAGGCCAGCGAAGAAGCCCAGGTCGAGCGCCTTGAGCAACTGCGTCAGGAATTGCAGTTGGCTTTGCAAAATCAGCAGCAGGCCCAAGGCGATTTACAGCGCCTTAACGGTCGTCTCGCGTCCCTCGAAGCGTTGCAGCAAGCCGCGCTCGATCCGGGCACCGGCACCGCCGAATGGCTGCGCGAACAGCATCTGGCGGACCGTCCGCGTCTGGCCGAAGGTTTGAAAGTTGAAGCGGGTTGGGAGCTGGCGGTGGAAACCGTGCTCGGCGCCGACCTGCAAGCGGTGCTGGTGGATGACTTCGGCGATTTCGATCTGGCCGGGTTTGCCCAGGGCGATTTGCGTTTGCTCAGCCCGGCCAGCGATGGCGTGCGCGTGCCGGGCAGCCTGCTCGACAAGGTTGAAGCGCAGATCGATCTGTCGCCGTGGCTGGGGCAGGTCAAACCGGTTGAGAACCTTGAACAGGCGTTGGCTTTGCGCAGTCAATTGACTGCCGGCCAGAGCCTGATCAGTCGCGACGGCTTTTGGGTCGGGCGGCACTTTCTACGTGTGCGGCGGGCCAGCGAAGCGGAGAGCGGCGTGCTCGCTCGTGGTCAGGAAATCCAGCGTCTGAGCATCGAGCGTGAAGAGCGCGAAGCCACGGTCGAAACCCTGGAAACCCAGCTGCAAAACCTCAGGGCGCAGCAGCGTCAGCAGGAAAACGGTCGCGAACATTTGCGTCGTTTGCTGCAAGACGAAGCGCGTCAGCAAGGTGAATTGAAAGCCCAGTTGTCTGCCGGCAAAGCCAAGGTCGAGCAGCTGACGTTGCGTCGCACGCGCCTCGATGAAGAACTCACCGAGCTGGCCGAACAACGGGCGCTTGAGCACGAAAACATCGGCGAAGCGCGTCTGCAATTGCAGGAAGCCCTCGACGCCATGGCGCTGGACACCGAGCAGCGTGAGTTGCTGCTGGCCCAACGCGACAGCCTGCGCGAGCGACTTGATCGGGTGCGCCAGGAAGCCCGGCAGCATAAGGATCACGCTCATCAACTGGCGGTACGCCTCGGCTCGCTCAAGGCGCAACATGACTCGACGCGTCAGGCGCTGGAGCGTCTGGAAATGCAGTCCGAGCGCCTGACCGAGAAACGCGAACAGCTGAGCCTCAATCTGGAGGAGGGCGAAGCGCCACTGGAAGAGTTGCGCCTGAAACTCGAAGAGTTGCTCGACAAACGGATGACCGTCGACGAAGAACTCAAGACGGCGCAGATCGCCCTGGAAGACGCCGACCGTGAATTGCGTGACGCGGAAAAGCGCCGCAACCAGGCTGAGCAGCAATCGCAGATGATTCGCGGGCAGATGGAAACCCAGCGCATGGAATGGCAAGCCCTGACCGTGCGCCGCAAAACGCTGGAAGATCAGTTGCTGGAAGACGGCTACGACCTGCATGGCGTGCTCGCCACGCTGACCGCCGAGGCCAGCGAGAAGGACGCCGAAGAAGAACTCGAACGCATTGCCGCGCGTATTCAGCGCCTCGGTGCGATCAACCTGGCCGCCATCGACGAATACCAGCAACAATCCGAGCGTAAACGTTATCTGGATGCGCAGAATGACGATCTGGTGGAAGCACTGGACACCCTCGAGAACGTGATTCGCAAGATCGACAAGGAAACCCGCAACCGCTTCAAGGATACCTTTGATCAGATCAATGGCGGTTTACAGGCTCTTTTCCCAAAAGTTTTCGGTGGAGGGCGCGCGTATTTGGAACTGACGGGCGAAGATCTACTCGATACAGGGGTAACGATCATGGCGCAGCCGCCAGGAAAGAAGAACAGCACCATCCATTTGCTCTCCGGTGGCGAAAAAGCCCTGACCGCATTGGCCCTGGTTTTTGCGATCTTCAAGTTGAATCCGGCGCCGTTCTGCATGCTCGATGAAGTGGATGCACCCCTGGATGACGCTAACGTTGGACGCTACGCACGGTTGGTCAAAGAGATGTCGCAGACGGTGCAGTTCATCTACATCACCCACAACAAGATCGCCATGGAAATGGCTGAACAATTGATGGGTGTGACGATGCACGAACCGGGTTGCTCGCGTCTGGTAGCAGTGGATGTCGAGGAGGCGATGGCGATGGTGGAGGCCTGAGTCGGCGCTTGTAGGGCAAGTATTTTGGGTCTGTAGGACTTTTTTACCTGTCTTGACTTGCTGGCCAATCGACATATTCGCGCAAGCCGGTGTGACAGACGGTGTAAAGTTGCCTTTGGTCGTGCTAGTTTAATGTCAATTTTTCGTATACGTGGGCAAAACGCCTGTCAGAACATAGAGTTGGCGCCACGTTTTAAAGCGGTTTACGAGTTGTAAACCCCTTATTTTTCAGCATTTTTTATAGAGGCACGGGATTACATGGAAATCGGTCTGCGCGAGTGGCTGATCGTCATCGGCATTATTGTCATTGCCGGTATTCTTTTCGATGGCTGGCGTCGCATGCGCGGCGGCAAGGGAAAACTGAAATTCCGTCTTGACCGAAGTTTGTCCAACCTGCCGGACGAGGACACCAGCGCCGAGCTGTTGGGCCCGCCCCGCGTGCTGGATACGCATAAAGAACCACAACTGGACGAGCACGATCTGCCGTCGGTGAGCATGCCTGCACGTGAACCGCGTGAGTCGGGTTCCAAGCGCGGCAAGCGTGGCCACGGCGAACCTTCCCAGGGTGACATGAACCTCAGCCTGGACCTGGACGGCGGCCCGAGCTTCAGCAGCCGTGACGACGATTTCCCGGATGACACCAAGTCCTCGCCTTCGGTCAGCGACAAGGAACAACCGCAAGCCGAAGAAGTGCTGGTGATCAGCGTGATCTGCCGTGACGCAGCCGGCTTCAAGGGCCCGGCGCTGTTGCAGAACATTCTGGAAAGCGGCCTGCGTTTCGGCGAGATGGATATTTTCCACCGCCACGAAAGCATGGCCGGCAACGGTGAAGTCCTGTTCTCCATGGCCAATGCGGTCAAGCCGGGCATCTTCGATCTGGACGACATCGACCACTTCAGCACCCCGGCGGTGAGCTTCTTCCTCGGCCTGCCAGGCCCGCGTCATCCGAAGCAAGCCTTCGACGTGATGGTGGCCGCGGCGCGCAAACTGTCCCAGGAGTTGAACGGCGAACTGAAAGACGACCAGCGCAGCGTGCTGACCGCCCAGACGATTGAGCATTACCGTCAGCGTATCGTTGAGTTCGAACGTCGCGCCCTGACCCAGAAGCGTTGATTCAAAACGAAGCTCTCTATGTCAGGAGAGCTTTTTGTGGCGAGGGAGCTTGCTCCCGCTGGGCTACGAAGCAGCCCCCTTCATTCAGACACACCGCAATCGCTGGCTTTACGACGGCTTCGCCGCCGAGCGGGAGCAAGCTCCCTCGCCACAGAACATGCGTCGTTACGCTATTGTTTAGAAGATTGAGCAGCCTCGGCTGCTCTTTTGCTTTATGAGAGACCACCCATGACCGCCGCCAAAACCCGCATTCTAGAGCTGCGCGCTGAGCTGGACCAGCACAACTACCGTTATCACGTGCTGGACGAGCCGAGCATTCCGGACGTCGAATACGACCGGCTGTTCCACGAGCTCAAGGCCCTCGAAGCGGCCAACCCCGACCTGATCACCAGCGACTCGCCGACCCAGCGCGTCGGCAGCGCGGCGCTGTCGGCGTTCACTCAGGTGCGCCACGAAGTGCCGATGCTCAGCCTCGGCAACGCCTTCGAAGAAACCGACATGCGCGAGTTCGATCGCCGGGTGACTGAAGGCCTCGACCTGCCGGCCGGCGACTTGTTTGGTGGCGGCGCGGCGGTGGAATACAGCTGCGAACCGAAGCTCGATGGCCTGGCGGTCAGCTTGCTGTATCAGGACGGCGTGTTGGTGCGCGGCGCGACACGCGGCGACGGCACCACCGGCGAAGACATCAGTGTCAACGTGCGTACCGTGCGCAATATCCCGCTGAAACTGCAAGGCACCGGCTGGCCGGCGACCCTGGAAGTGCGCGGCGAAGTGTTCATGTCCAAGGCCGGTTTCGAACGCCTTAACGCCACGCAACTGGAAGTCGGCGGCAAGACCTTTGCCAACCCGCGCAACGCGGCGGCCGGCAGCTTGCGCCAGCTGGATTCGAAGATCACTGCCAACCGTCCGCTGGAATTCTGCTGCTACGGCATCGGCCAGATTTCGGCGGACATTGCCGACACGCACATTGGCAATCTCAAGCAGCTCCAGGCGTGGGGCATGCCGATCAGTCGCGAACTGAAACTGGCGCACGGCATCGATGAGTGCCTGGATTACTACCGCGACATCGGTGAGCGCCGTAACGGCCTGGCCTATGAAATCGACGGCGTGGTGTTCAAGGTCAACAGCATCGCGTCCCAGCGTGAACTGGGCTTCCGTGCTCGCGAACCGCGCTGGGCAATTGCCCACAAATTCCCGGCCATGGAGGAGCTCACCGAACTGCTCGACGTGGAATTCCAGGTCGGTCGTACCGGCGCCGTGACGCCTGTGGCGCGCCTGAAACCGGTCAAGGTCGCCGGTGTCACCGTGGCCAATGCGACGTTGCACAACATGGATGAAGTGGCGCGTCTGGGCCTGATGATCGGCGACACCGTGATCATCCGCCGTGCGGGCGACGTGATTCCGCAAGTGGTGCAAGTGGTCATGGAGCGTCGCCCGGACGATGCGCGTCCGGTACAGATTCCGGAGCAGTGCCCGGTTTGCGGCTCGCATGTCGAGCGCACGCAACTGGTCAAGCGCAGCAAGGGGCGCGAGACCGTCAGCGAAGGCGCGGTGTACCGCTGCGTCGGTCGTCTGGCCTGCGGTGCGCAACTCAAGCAGGCGATCATTCACTTCGTCTCCCGCCGCGCGATGGACATTGAAGGCTTGGGCGACAAGAGTGTCGAACAATTGGTCGATGAAGGTCTGGTGAGTTCTCCCGCCGATCTGTATGCCTTGAAGTTCGATGACATTGTCGACCTGGAAGGCTTTGCCGAGCTGTCGAGCAATAAGCTGCTCGCCGCGATCGAAGACAGCAAGACACCGAGCCTGGCACGGTTTATCTACGCCCTCGGGATTCCCGATGTCGGCGAGGAGACGGCCAAGGTGCTGGCGCGCTCTCTTGGCTCGCTGGAGCGGGTTCAGCAGGCGTTGGCGCAAGTGCTCACGTACTTGCCGGATGTCGGCCTGGAAGTGGCTCACGAGATTCACAGCTTCTTTGAAGATGCGCATAACCGGCAGGTGATTGCGGATCTGCTCAAGCACGGTATGCAGATTCAGGATCAGGGCGAGTTGGGTGCCGAGTTTGCCGCCAGCACCACGTTGGGTGGATTCCTCGACAAGCTGCACATTCCATCGGTCGGGCCGGGCGGGGCGCAGAAGCTGGCGGACAAGTTTGGTTCTCTGGAAGGTGTGTTTAGCGCGGACTGGCTGGACATGCGTCAGGCCTTGCCGGAGAAGCAGGCGAATTCGGTTCGCGAGTTTTTCGCGATTGCTGAAAATCGCCAGATTGCTGAGGCTGCCGAAAAGCAGTTGCGCGATTTCGGCATGCACTGGCAGAGCGAGAAAAAAGTCGTCGAAGGCCTGCCGCTGGCGGGCCAGACCTGGGTGTTGACCGGTTCGCTGGAATTGATGAGCCGCGACATCGCCAAGGACAAACTCGAAAGCCTCGGAGCCAAAGTGGCGGGTTCGGTGTCGGCCAAGACTCATTGCGTGGTGGCGGGGCCGGGTGCCGGTTCGAAGCTGACCAAGGCTAACGAATTGGGACTGAAAGTGCTCGATGAAGAAGCGTTCGTCGATTTCCTGAAAAAACACGACATCTCGATCTAACACTGAACTTGTGGTGAGGGGATTTATCCCCGTTCGACGACGAAGTCGTCGCAAGGCCGTTGCCCGCAATCTGTCTGTGATAATGCGGTTGCCGGATCTGGGGTTGCTTCGCAACCCAACGGGGATAAATCCCCTCGCCACAAAAGCAATGCACGCAGGTGTGTTCTCGTGGGAACGATCTTCGCTGGGGAATGATCTAGTCTTGGCAAGCCCCAGGGAGAGATCGTCATGTACCGCTTCTTCGAACAGCTGAGCTCACGCATCGCCGCGCCCTTCGTGGGTGAAAGTTCGCGCAACAGCAAGGTCTGGCATTGCCGCTGCGGGCAGTCGCTGTTCTTTCGCAACAGCCAGTGCCTGGCCTGTTCGGCAGCGTTGGGTTATCAGCCGGAGCAAAGTCGCTTGTCCTCGCTGCAACCAGGCTTGCAAGCGGATACCTGGTTGCTCGACGCCGACCCCGAAGCCGGTTTGTTCCGACGCTGCGCCAACCTCGATTCCCCGGCCGCGTGCAATTGGCTGCTGCCGGCCAATGACCACGATGCGCTGTGCATCGCTTGTAGCCTGAATCGCACCATCCCTGACCTGTCGATTGCCGAAAACCACGAACGCTGGCGCCAGGTCGAAACCGCCAAGCGTCGCCTGGTCGCGCAGTTGATCAGCCTGGGGTTGCAGGTGATCCCCAAAACCGTCGACGAGCAAACCGGTCTGGCCTTCGATTTCATCGGTGTCGACCTTGAAGGCAAACCGCCGACCACGGGTCACGCCAACGGCCTGATCACCCTTGATATCAAGGAAGCCGACGATGCCCACCGTGAAAAGGTCCGGGTGCAAATGCACGAGCCTTATCGCACGCTGCTCGGGCATTTTCGTCATGAGGTCGGTCATTACTACTGGGATCGGCTGATCGCCAACGGTCACTGGCTGGAACCATTTCGCGGGCTGTTCGGCGACGAGCGTGTCAGCTACGCCGACGCCCTCGAACGCCATTACCAGCAAGGCGCGCCGCTCGACTGGCAGCACCAGTGCGTCAGCGCCTACGCCACCATGCATCCGTGGGAAGACTGGGCGGAAACCTGGGCGCATTACCTGCACATGATGGACGCGGTGGACACCGCGCTGGGGTTCGGCATGAGCGCGCGGGAAATGGACTTCGACTACCAGCCGTTTCCGTCCAGCACGCTCTACGATCCACGGCATCCCGGCGGCGCGGCGTTCCTGTCGTTCGTCAACGCATGGATCGAACTGGCCGGCATGCTCAATGAACTGTCGCGCAGCATGGGCCAGCCCGATTTTTACCCGTTCGTCCTGCCGCCGGCAGTGATTGCCAAGCTGCACTTCATCCATCTGGTGATCCAGCAAGAGGGCGGCAGGGCGGATGAAGTGTTGCAAGACCTGTAGCCGCCCGCGTCCGCTTGTAGCAGCTGTCGAGCTTGCGAGGCTGCGTTCGGCTGCGCAGCAGTCGTAAATCCGGTATGCGCGGTTTACCTGAAAAACCAAGTCGCCTGATTTTACGACTGCTTCGCAGCCGAACGCAGCCTCGCAGGCTCGACAGCTGCTACAAGACTGCGGTGTTCTGCAGACTTTGCATGTCCTTGAAGCAGCACATATTTTTTAATCCCCCCGAACGGTTGTAACTTCGTCTCAGATAGGTACAATGGCGCGGCTCGCCGTCAGGTGAGCGTCGTTATGGTGACCCCATCGGTCCCCCCGCAACGATTACCCGTGAACCTGGTCAGATCCGGAAGGAAGCAGCCACAGCGGGAACATTGTGTGCCGGGGTGTGGCTGGTGGGGTTGCCTCCATAACGCACCGCGAGTTCTCTCTCGCGTTATCTATCCAAAAGACTTTTGTTGTGCTGCCATGGCGTTTGTTCCAGGTGGTTTTTTGTCGTTTCCGATTTACAGAATGAACGTAAAAAAGGAGGCCGACGTGTCGTATCAGACACGTCGGCCTCCTTTTTCATTTCCGCCACTAAGGCTTGGACAAGGCCTGGTCAACCGCTGCGATCAGCTTTCCCAGATCCTTCGGGGTGGCTTTGTGGATGACACCGAACAGATATGCCCGCTGTTCCTCTTCATCGCCTAAATCCGCGAAAAAGGCTTTCAGCTTGACGTCCAGCACGTCGGCAAGCAGGAACAAGGCTTCAACGCTGGGGGTATAGGTTCCGGTTTCAAAGCGGCTGATGGTTTTAGGGTCAAAACCGGTTTTTTCGCCGAGTTCAGCCTGAGTAAGCCCCGCGACCTTGCGGTAGCGTCGGATGGCTGGACCCAAACTTGAAATTTGCATCGCTCAATTCCCATTTAGAATCAAGAACTTAACGATAGATTTTTGCATTAGACAACTGCATGATCCATCACCTTGCTTTGCAAAATGTGATGTGTTTCGTAGAATCGCCGCCAATAAGGGGTGATTGGTGACCTGTTTCCCGAAAATGGGCGATGCGAAACCGCCAGCATTGCGCTCCTTTGCGAGCCTTGCACGAGGTTTTTGAGACTAGCTGATCTTCGGTTCTGCGAGTTCATCAAATGCTGGCCATGGAGTGAAAACGTGTTTGCGCAGTCCCACCGCTAGCGACAGCGAGCCTGATTCATGGATGAGAAGTACCGCAGGGCCGTGGATGCCGCCGCCATTTTTTCCGAGACCGACCTGAGCGGCCGGATCACCCACGTCAATGATCAGTTCTGCGCGGTGTCCGGCTATAGCCGCGACGAGTTGCTCGGGCAGAATCATCGTCTCCTCAATTCCGGCGTGCACACCGCGGAGTTCTTCGCCGGCATGTGGCGCACCATCGCGCTGGGCGAAGTCTGGAAAGGCGATATCTGCAATCGCGCCAAGGACGGCAGCCTGTACTGGGTGGAAAGCACCATGGTGCCGGTCCTCGATGACGCCACCGGACGGGTTGATCGATACCTGTCGATTCGTTTCGACATCAGCGAAAAACGCCAGTTGTTGCATTCCCTGCAATGGCGGGTCGGCCATGACGTGCTGACCGGGCTGCCCAATCGCGCATTCCTCTCGGATCTTCTGGATCAGGCGCTGGAGTTTTCCCGGCAGGAAAACATCCCGCTCGCCGTGTGCATGCTCGACCTTGACGGGTTCAAGGCGGTCAACGACGGTTACGGGCACGCCAGTGGCGATCAATTGTTGGTAGAAGTGGCCAAGCGCTTGCGCCAGATCGTGCGCGGCGAAGATGTGGTGGCGCGGCTGGCCGGTGACGAGTTCGTGCTGGTGTTGCGTTACGTGCGGGATCTGCCGGAATTGCGCGCGGCGCTAAACCGGGTGCTGGGGGCGATCTCGGCGCCGTACACCTTGCACGGCAAAGACATCAATGTGTTCGCCAGCATCGGCGTCACGCTGTTTCCCCTCGACCATGAAGATGCCGAAACCTTGCTGCGTCACGCCGATCAGGCCATGTACGTGGCCAAGCAGCGCGGGCGCAACCGATTCCATCTGTTCGATGTGTCCCGGGATCAGGAGGTCAAGGCCACTCACCAGACGGTCGAGCGCGTGCGCCAGGCGCTGGCCGCCGATGAGTTGCGTCTGCATTTCCAGCCCAAGGTCAACATGCGCCTTGGTGTAGTGGTCGGTTTCGAGGCGCTGTTGCGCTGGGAACATCCGCAAAACGGCATGGTGCCGGCCCGGGAGTTCTTGCCGTTTGTGGAAGAGACGGACCTGATCGTCGACATCGGTGAATGGGTGATGGATCAGGTGCTGACGCAGTTGCACCGCTGGCAGCAGGCGGGGCAGGGCTGGCCGATCAGCATTAACATCGCGGCACGGCATTTTCAGCGCGCGGATTTCGTCGATCGGCTCCGGCAAGTCCTCGCCCGGCATACCGAAGTTGCGCCGCAGATGCTCGACCTGGAAATCGTCGAGTCGGTGGCGATCGAAAATATCCAGCACGTCAGCGCCTGTCTGCAGGCCTGTCAGGCGCTCGGGGTGCAGTTTTCACTGGGCGATTTCGGCACCGGCTATTCATCGCTGAGCTACCTCAAGCGTTTGCGCACCCAAACCATCAAGATCGATAAATCCTTTGTGCGCGACATTCTGGATGATCGCGATGACCTGGCGCTGACTACGGCAGTGATCGGACTGGCCCGGGCGTTTGGCCGGCAGGTGATTGCCGAAGGGCTGCAAAGTATCGAGCACGGGGAATTGCTGTTGCGACTGGGGTGTGAAGTGGCTCAAGGCAATTTCATCGCCCGGCCAATGCCGCCCGCCGAAGTGCCGGCGTGGGTCGCCGGGTTTGTCGCGCCGCCGCAATGGCAAGCGATGGATCAGGTTGGCTGAAGTCTTGAGATCACCACTGGACTCATGTGGGAGCGGGCTTGCTCGCGAAAGCGGTGTATCAGTCGACATCAACGCTGAATGACACACCGCTTTCGCGAGCAAGCCCGCTCTCACAGGGGCCCGAGTTGATTAGAAAGATCGCTAAGGCGCACCAGGCTCCGAACCTATATAAAGCCGGATAATGTCATCAATCTCCCCCGACATTTTCATCCGCAGCAACGTGCGCAATATACGTTGCACCGGCACCTTGGGGTCGTTGCGCATGTAGCAACCGACACTCTGTTCCTGCAGCACCGCCACGCCTTTGAGTTGCTTGTCGGGTAACAGGCGTTGATTGAACCAGTCCAGCGTCCATTGATTGCTCACGGCATAGCGATAGCGCCCGGCGTGGAGTTTTTCCAGCACCTGTTCCTGGTTGCGCGCGTCTTCACGGTGCAGTCGGTCGGTATCGAACAGCGGTTGCAACGTTGGGTAGCTGTAGCCGAGTACGGTGCCGACGGCTTGTCGCGACAGGTTTGCAGGCACTACCGAGGGCAGCGGATCTTGCCGGCTGATCAGCATGTCGCGCTGAAACCAGAGCGGAATGCTCCAGATGTAGTCGCCGGACTGATTCGGCAGCCAGGACTGCGCGGCATAGCAGCGCACGTCGACCTCACCGTGTTCCATGGCGCCTTGCACCCGCGCCCGCGGCAGCACGTGAAATTCGGCCGGCACGCCGACCTGGGTGGCAAGGCTGAGCATCACGTCATACAGGATGCCCTGGGTTACACGCCCGCGCTCCAGTTGCACCATCGGCATCGCCCAACTGTCGGGCACCACGAAACGCAGCGGCGCTTCAGCGGCGGCGACGTTCAGGCTTATCCACAGCAGTGCCCCTAAGGCAAAACGCATAAACGCTCCGGTACGTCGCAAACCTGAGCCGATAAAAGCCCCCCCAAAGTGCATCTTAGCCAGATTAGACGAGCGCACCGGATGCAATTTTGGCCTTGCTCCGCTAGCATTAGCCGCTTCTGTTCCTTAGTTGCGACGGTTTTCGATGAGTTATCAGGTTCTTGCACGTAAATGGCGTCCGCGCTCGTTCCGCGAAATGGTCGGCCAGACCCATGTGCTCAAGGCTCTGATCAATGCCTTGGACAGCCAGCGGCTGCACCACGCCTACCTGTTCACCGGGACGCGCGGGGTCGGCAAGACCACCATCGCGCGCATCATCGCCAAATGCCTGAACTGTGAAACAGGTATCACTTCGACGCCTTGCGGCGAGTGCTCGGTGTGCCGTGAAATCGATGAGGGCCGCTTTGTCGACCTGATCGAGATCGACGCCGCGAGCCGGACCAAGGTCGAGGACACCCGCGAACTGCTCGACAACGTGCAGTACGCGCCGAGCCGCGGGCGCTTCAAGGTCTACCTGATCGACGAAGTGCACATGCTCTCCAGCCATTCCTTCAATGCGCTGTTGAAAACCCTTGAAGAGCCGCCGCCCTACGTCAAGTTCATCCTGGCGACGACTGACCCGCAGAAACTTCCTGCAACCATTCTGTCGCGGTGCCTGCAGTTCTCCTTGAAGAACATGACCCCGGAACGTGTGGTTGAGCATTTGACCCACGTGCTGGGCGTCGAGAACGTGCCGTTCGAAGACGATGCATTGTGGCTGCTGGGCCGCGCCGCCGACGGTTCGATGCGTGACGCCATGAGCCTGACCGACCAGGCCATCGCCTTCGGTGAAGGCAAGGTCATGGCCGCCGACGTGCGGGCCATGCTCGGCACGCTTGATCACGGTCAGGTCTACGACGTTCTGCATTCGCTGATCGAAGGCGACGCCAAAGCCTTGCTCGAAGCCGTTCGTCACTTGGCCGAACAAGGCCCGGACTGGAACGGCGTGCTCTCGGAAATTCTCAACGTGCTGCACCGTGTCGCCATCGCCCAGGCCTTGCCTGAAGGCGTCGACAACGGTCACGGCGACCGCGATCGGGTGCTGGCCCTGGCTCAAGCCTTGCCGGCCGAAGACGTGCAGTTTTATTACCAGATGGGCCTGATCGGTCGGCGCGATTTGCCGCTGGCGCCGGACCCGCGTGGTGGCTTCGAGATGGTCCTGCTGCGAATGCTCGCGTTCCGACCGGCGGACACGGCCGACGCCCCGAGGCAACCGCTAAAGCCAGTGGGGATCAGCCAGGCCACAGTTGATTCCGCAAATTCAGTGGCTGCCGCGCCGGTTGTGGCGCCGGTAGTCGCTGTGGCAGTTGCACCCGTTGTGCCCGCGCCTGAACCCGTTGCGGCGGCGGTTGCTGCTCCAGCGCCTGAGCCGGTTGCGCCCGTTGTCGTGACCGAGCCCGTGGTCGAGCCTGTCGCGGTTGAAGCGGTGGTCGACTTGCCGTGGAATGACCCGGTTGAGCCCGAACCCGTCCAGCAACCCGCCGTCGAGCCGGTCCTGGAAACTGCCAGCGAACAACCCGATCTACCGCCCATGCCGTTGCCGACGCCTGACAGCGTGGTGCCGGACGCGCCGGAGTGGGCCGCTGCGCCGATCCCGGAGCCGTCAGTGGCCGAAGTCGATGCCGCCACCCCGGGCGTGGACCTGGATGACGAGCCGCCGCTGGACGAAGACTACATCGAGCCGGACATGGATTCGGCCTACAGTTACCTTGATGAACTGGCCAGTGAACACACCGCCGAACCCGCGCCGGAAGCCGAGCCTGAGCCGGCCGCCATGCCCGCCACCGGTCTGGCCCTGCAATGGCTGGAGCTGTTCCCGAAACTGCCTATCTCCGGCATGACCGGCAGCATCGCCGCCAACTGCACCCTGATCGCCGTCGATGGCGACAATTGGCTGATGCACCTGGACCCGGCCCACAGCGCCTTGTTCAACGCGACCCAGCAACGCCGTCTCAACGATGCGTTGAACCAGTTTCACGGGCGTACGCTGACCCTGACCATGGAGCTGATCAAGCCTGAGCAGGAAACCCCGGCCCAGGCCGCGTCCCGTCGTCGTGCGAACCGTCAGCGCGAGGCCGAGGAGTCGATCCACGGTGATCCGTTCATCCAGCAAATGATGCAGCAGTTCGGTGCGGTGGTCCGCAACGATACTATTGAACCTGTCGAAGCCCTGGTCAGTCAGGGCTAATAACTGAAGGCGCTAGGCCCTTAGGGCCGGGCGCTGTTTAATCCAAGTACTTTTGAGGTGATTCCCATGATGAAAGGTGGCATGGCCGGCCTGATGAAGCAGGCACAGCAGATGCAGGAAAAAATGGCCAAGATGCAGGAAGAACTGGCCAACGCCGAAGTCACCGGTAAAGCCGGCGGCGATATGGTCACCGTGGTGATGACCGGTCGTCACGACGTCAAGCGCGTGACCATCGACCCAAGCCTGGTTGAAGGCCTGAGCGAAGACGACAAAGAGATGCTGGAGGCCGTGTTCGCCGCCGCCGTCAACGACGCCGTGCGCAAGATCGAAGCCAACAGCCAGGACAAAATGGGCAACATGACCGCTGGCATGCAACTGCCACCGGGTATGAAACTGCCGTTCTGATTCGCCAAAGCGCGTCGGATGAGCTACAAAAAAATGCCAGGCATCGCGCCTGGCATTTTTGTTTTTGCCTGGCGGCGCGAAGCGGCCCCGCTCTTTAGCTGAAAAGAAGGGGGCCGGCCGCTGCGCAGTCCAGCGGGAGCAAGCTCCCTCGCCACAATGAAAGGCAGAAACATCGAACGCCACACCACCACAAAGGTCTTCTCCCCTATACCGCCGAATTCATCGATCACAGGAGACGCTCACATGCCAGACGCATTGACCCTCAACCAACGTATCGTCCTGGCGTCCCGCCCCGTAGGCGCACCGACGCCAGAGAATTTCCGCCTGGAACGGGAGGCCCTGCCGGACCTGGCTGACGGTCAGGTCCTGCTCAAAACGCAATACCTGTCGCTGGATCCCTACATGCGCGGCCGTATGAGTGATGCGCCGTCCTACGCCGCACCGGTGGAAATCGGCGAGGTGATGACCGGTGGCGCTGTCAGCCGCGTCGAGCGCTCGCTGAATCCGAAATTCCACGAAGGCGACCTGGTGGTGGGCGCCACCGGTTGGCAGAGCCACAGCATCAGCGATGGCCGCAACATCATTCCGGTGCCGTCCGGGTTGCCGAGCCCGTCCATGGCCTTGGGTGTGCTGGGCATGCCGGGCATGACCGCGTACATGGGCCTGATGGACATCGGCCAGCCCAACGCTGGCGAAACCCTGGTGGTCGCGGCGGCGTCGGGTGCGGTGGGTTCGGTGGTCGGCCAGGTGGCGAAGATCAAAGGCCTGCGCGTAGTGGGCGTGGCGGGCGGAGCGGAAAAATGTCGCTACGTGATGGAGGCGTTGGGATTCGATGCCTGCGTCGACCACAAGAGCCCGAACTTCGCCGAGGAACTGGCACAAGCGTGCCCCGAGGGCATCGATATCTACTACGAGAACGTCGGTGGCAAGGTGTTCGACGCGGTGGTGCCGCTGCTCAATGCCAAGGCGCGGATTCCGCTCTGCGGCCTCATCGCGTCCTATAACGCCCACGAAGCACCGACCGGCCCGGATCGCCTGCCGCAGTTGCAGCGTACGTTGCTGACCAAGCGCGTACGCATCCAGGGCTTTATCGTGTTCGACGACTACGGTGATCGTCAGCCAGAGTTCGTCAGTGCCATGGCGCCGTGGGTCCGGGACGGCAAGGTCAAGTTCCGCGAAGACGTGGTCGATGGCCTTGAGAATGCCCCCGAGGCGTTCATTGGTCTGCTTGAAGGACGCAACTTCGGCAAACTGGTGGTACGGGTCGCCCAGGACTGAATAATTGACGCTATACAGAGGCGCGGGTATAAACCGCGTCTCGTTGATTTGTCGGACGTTTCCCCATGAGCTTCAGCCCTTTGATTCGCCAACTGATCGATGCCCTGCGAATTTTGCCGGGTGTCGGTCAGAAAACCGCCCAGCGCATGGCGCTGCAACTGCTTGAGCGTGATCGCAGCGGTGGTTCGCGACTGGCGTCGGCACTCAGCCAGGCCATGGAAGGGGTGGGCCATTGCCGGTTATGTCGCACGCTGACCGAAGATGATCTCTGCCCGCAATGTGCCGATACGCGCCGTGACGACACCTTGCTCTGCGTGGTGGAAGGTCCGATGGACGTCTACGCCGTGGAGCAGACCGGGTTCCGGGGTCGCTATTTTGTGCTCAAGGGCCATCTCTCGCCGCTCGACGGCCTGGGACCCGAGGCCATTGGCATTCCGCAGCTGTTGGTGCGGATTGAAGAGGCGGGCACCTTTACCGAAGTCATCCTGGCGACCAACCCGACGGTGGAAGGTGAGGCGACGGCGCATTACATCGCGCAGTTGCTGAGTAATAAAGGCCTGGTTGCTTCGCGTATCGCCCACGGTGTGCCGTTGGGGGGTGAGCTGGAACTGGTGGATGGCGGGACGTTGGCGCATTCGTTTGCCGGGCGTAAACCGATAGCCTTGTAGTGCTTGAACTGGCGCCATCGCGGGCAAGCCCGCTCCCACAGTGTCCGGTGTTGATTACAAATCTGTGAGAACCCCAGTCCCTGTGGGAGCGAGCTTGCTCGCGATGCAGGCACCTCGATCCATATGGTTCACAACAATCCTGTTGAAAACCAAGCAAGCGCTCGGTTAACTTCGCTGAACCTTCAGTGGAGTTCGCCGATGCCTGCCTTCCAGGAATACTTCGATCCCAGCCACCAATTGGTCCGTGACAGCGTCAGACGTTTCGTCGAACGCGAGATCCTTCCGGACATTGACCAGTGGGAAGAGGCGGAAAGCTTTCCGCGCGAGCTCTACCTCAAGGCCGGTGCGGTGGGCATCCTGGGGATCGGTTATCCCGAATCTTTGGGCGGCAGCCACGAAGGCGACCTGTTCGCCAAGGTCGCGGCCAGCGAAGAACTGATGCGTTGCGGCTCTGGCGGTCTGGTGGCCGGCCTCGGTTCACTGGACATCGGCCTGCCGCCGATACTCAAGTGGGCCAGTCCCGAAGTCCGTGACCGCGTCGTGCCGCCAGTGCTGGCCGGCGAGAAGATCAGCGCGCTGGCGGTCACCGAACCCAGCGGCGGCTCCGACGTTGCCAACCTGCAAACCCGTGCGGTACGTGACGGTGATTTCTACCGGGTCAGCGGCAACAAGACCTTTATCACCAGCGGTGTGCGCGCGGATTTCTATACCGTTGCGGTGCGTACCGGCGAGCCGGGTTTCGGCGGCATCAGTCTGCTCCTGATAGAAAAGGGCACACCGGGTTTCACCGTAGGGCGGCAGTTGAAGAAAATGGGCTGGTGGGCGTCGGATACCGCCGAATTGTTCTTCGACGATTGCCGGGTGCCTGTAGGAAATCTGATTGGCGCCGAGAACATGGGCTTCGCCTGCATCATGGGTAACTTCCAGAGCGAACGCCTGGCGTTGGCGTTGATGGCCAACATGACGGCGCAGTTGGCGCTGGAGGAAAGCCTGAAATGGGCGCGTCAGCGTGAGGCCTTTGGCAAACCCATCGGCAAATTCCAGGTGCTCAAGCACCGCCTCGCGGAAATGGCTACGGCGTTGGAGGTGTCACGGGAGTTCACTTACCGTCAGGCGGCGAAAATGGCGGCGGGGCAGAGCGTGATCAAGGAGATTTCCATGGCGAAGAATTTTGCGACGGACACGGCTGACCGAATTACCACGGATGCGGTGCAGATTTTGGGTGGTTTGGGTTACATGCGTGAAAGCCTGGTGGAGCGGTTGTATCGGGATAACCGGATTCTGTCGATCGGTGGCGGGACGCGGGAAGTGATGAACGAGATTATCAGCAAGCAGATGGGGCTTTAATCGGCGGTGTAGCGGCTGACACCATCGCGGGCAAGCCCGCTCCCACAGAATTATCGTCAGACACAAATCTTGTGTACGGCGTAGGTCACTGTGGGAGCGGGCTTGCCCGCGATGGCGTCAGTACAGGCGCCGCTTACTTCTCGCTCAACGAAAACTGCGTCAGGCAAAAAGTCGCAATCCCCATCTCTTCCAGCCGCTGCGACCCACCCAGCTCCGGCAGATCAATAATCGCCGCCGCTTCATGAACCCGTGCGCCCATGCGCCGGATCAGGTTCGCCGCTGCGATCAGCGTGCCGCCGGTGGCGATCAAATCATCAAACATCACCACCGAGTCGCCTTCGCACAAGCTGTCGGCGTGTACTTCGAGAAAGGCTTCACCGTATTCGGTCGCATAACCTTCGGATAACACGTCGGCCGGCAGTTTGCCTTGCTTGCGGAACAGCACCAACGGCTTGTTCAACTGATAGGCCAGGATCGAGCCGATGAGGAAACCACGGGCATCCATCGCCCCGATGTGCGTGAAGTCCGCCTCGACATAACGATGGGCGAAGCTGTCCATCACCAGGCGCAGGGCCGTGGGCGACTGGAACAACGGCGTAATGTCGCGAAAGATCACGCCCGGCTTCGGGAAGTCGATCACGGGACGGATGAGGGATTTGATGTCGAAGGCGTCAAAGGCCATGGTCGAAGAATCCTGGCAGGCTGCAAACGTCGCAGTATAACGGCGGCTGAACCGTTTCGCTCAGCCGCAATCGCCAGAATCAGCCTTCGAGGGAACCACCGGCCAGGGCGCAGAGCTGGATCGGGTCGAGGATGTGGATTTCCTTGCCCTCGGCGGCGATCAGTTCGTTTTGCTGGAAGCGCGTGAACACCCTGGACACGGTTTCCACCGCCAGGCCCAGGTAATTGCCGATTTCGTTGCGCGACATGCTCAGGCGGAACTGATTGGCCGAGAAACCCCGCGCGCGAAAGCGTGCCGAGAGGTTGACCAGGAATGTAGCGATGCGCTCGTCGGCGGTTTTCTTCGACAGCAGCAACATCATTTGTTGATCGTCACGAATCTCGCGGCTCATCACTCGCATCAACTGACGGCGCAGTTGCGGCAGTTGCAGGGCCAGTTCGTCGAGGCGTTCGAAAGGGATTTCGCACACCGACGTGGTTTCCAGGGCTTGCGCCGAAACCGGATGCTTCTCAGTGTCCATGCCCGACAGCCCGACCAGTTCGCTTGGCAGGTGGAAACCGGTGAGCTGTTCTTCACCGCCATCGCTCAGGCTGAAGGTCTTGAGGGCGCCGGAGCGTACTGCATAAACGGAATCGAAAGTGTCGCCCTGGCGGAACAGGAACTCGCCTTTTTTCAGCGGACGACCCCGTTTGACGATTTCGTCCAACGCTTCCATGTCTTCCAGATTCAGAGAAAGTGGCAAGCAGAGGGGGGCCAGGCTGCAATCCTTGCAATGGACCTGGCTTTGAGCGCGCAGTTTTACTGGCTCGGACATTTCTTCAATCCTTGTGGGAAAACACACATAAGCCGTAAGGGTAACTCACGGGAGGACATTCAGGCACGCGGCGATTTTGCCGCAGGGTCGTAAAGCCAGCATTTTGCTAACCGGCAAGTGAGCTGATGACTAGATCACTCGCGAAAACCGCTGGTGATTGTGCTGTTGCAAATAGGCATCGAACACCATGCACACCGAGCGCACCAGCAAGCGACCGGCGGGCAGTACGCTGATCCGCTCGTTGTCGAGGCTGATCAAACCGTCATCGGCCATGGTCTGTAGCTGAGGCCACAGTTCACCGAAGTAACCGCGAAAATCGATGTTGAAGGCCTGTTCGATGTCCGCGAACTCCAGGTTGAACGTGCAGATCAACTGTTGAATCACCGCCCGTCGCACGCGGTCATCGGCGTTGCACAGCAAACCACGGCTGGTGGCCAGTTGGGCGGAGGCCAGCGTGTTCTGATACTGATTCAGATCGCTGTTGTTCTGGCAGTAGAGGTCGCCGATCTGACTGATGGCCGACACCCCCAGCCCGATCAAATCGCAATGGCCGTGAGTGGTGTAGCCCTGAAAGTTACGTTGCAGGGTCGATTCTTCCTGGGCAATCGCCAGCTCATCGTCGGGCAAGGCGAAGTGGTCCATGCCGATGTAGCGGTAACCGGCAGCGGTCAGTTGTTCAATGGTGCGCTGGAGCATTTCCAGCTTCTGCGCCGGCGTCGGCAACTCGTTGCTGTTGATCCGCCGCTGCGGCATGAAGCGTTCCGGCAGGTGCGCGTAGTTGAACACTGAAAGCCGATCCGGTTGCAGTGCGATGACTTCGTCGACCGTGCGGGCGAAGTTGTCCGGTGTCTGCTTCGGCAAGCCGTAGATCAGGTCGATGTTGATCGAACGAAATTGCAGGGTCCGGGCGGCGTCGATCACGGCGCGGGTTTCTTCCAGGCTTTGCAGGCGATTGACCGCCCGTTGCACCGCCGGGTCGAGGTCTTGCAGGCCAATGCTGACCCGATTGAAGCCCAGTTCGCGGAGCAGGCCCATGGTCGACCAATCGGCTTCGCGCGGGTCGATCTCGATGCCGTAGTCGCCGGAATCGTCGTCCAGCAGGTTGAAGTGCTTGCGCAGATGAGCCATCAACTGGCGCAGTTCGTCGTGGCTGAGAAAAGTCGGGGTACCGCCGCCGAAGTGCAGTTGCTCGACTTTCTGAGCCGGGTCGAGGTGGCAGGCGATCAGCTGGATTTCCTGCTCAAGGCGCTGCAAATAGGGCAGGGCGCGGCCACGGTCCTTGGTGATGACTTTGTTGCAGGCGCAGTAGTAGCAAATGTTCGCGCAGAACGGCACGTGCACGTACAGCGACAACGGGCGCAGTGCCTTGCGGCTGTCGCGCAGGGCGTGAAACAGGTCGAAGGTGCCGACCTGTCCGTCGAATTGCACGGCGGTGGGGTAAGAGGTGTAGCGCGGCCCCGCCAGGTCGTAACGGCGGATAAGATCAGTGTCCCAACGAATGGCGTCGAGCATCATGCGGGCATTCCCCCGGATAGGCTGGCAGTGTCAGCGAGTCTATGGGGTGGGGCGGCGGGGCATCTTGATTTGCATCAACGGTCAGGATTTGTGTTGTTGATCAGGAACTCTTCGCGGGCAAGCCTTGCTCCTACAGGTAGGAGCGAGGCTTGCCCGCGAAGGGCGCACCACCGATCTAATGCCCCATGAGCCAATGCTGATGCGGCCCCGGCAAGGTCCAGATGCCGAACACCATCACCAGCAACCCACCCGTCATCCGCACACTGCGTTTGCGCAACAACGCCATGACCCGCTCCGCCGCGAGCCCCGTGGCCAGCAGCACCGGCCAGGTGCCGAGCCCGAACGCGAGCATCAGCAGCCCACTGTCCAGCGCATTGCCCTGGCTCGCCGCCCACAGCAACGTGCTGTAAACCAACCCGCACGGCAGCCAGCCCCACAGTGCGCCCAGCAGCAACGCGCGGGGCAGGCTCGATACCGGCAGCAGTTTGTTGGCAACCGGCTGGATATGCCGCCACAGGCCTCGTCCGAGGCTTTCGATGCGGGTCAGGCCGCTCCACCAGCCGGCGAGGTAAAGCCCCATCGCGATGAGCAGCAATCCGGCAATCACGCGCATGAACATGGCCGCCGGACTGTTGGCGACCGCCCAGCCCGCCAGGCCGATCAGAAGACCGGCCGTCGCATAGCTGAGAATTCGCCCCAGGTTGTACGCCAGCAACAGTCGAAAACGTCGGCTGCGTTGCTCCTTGGGAATCGCCAGGGTCAACGCGCCCATCAGGCCGCCGCACATGCCCAGGCAATGGCCTCCGCCGAGCAGGCCGAGAATCACCGCAGACACCAACAGTGGCGCCAACTCAAGCATGAGGCGGCGCCTTGTCGTCCGGTTTGGCCGGATGGCCGCTGGCTTCGTCGACCGCGGCCTTGTGGTTCGGGTCCTGGTCGTCGAACAGAATGCTGTGGGCCGGGCCGTCGAGGTCGTCGTACTGACCGCTGTCGACCGCCCAGAAGAAGATAAAGATAGCGATGGCCACGATCAGCAGCGCGGCCGGGATCATCACGTAGAGAGCTGGCATCTGGACTCCATGCCCGCGCGGCTCAGGCCGGCAGCGGGCGGGTTTCTGGCGTGGTGTGGGCGGCAGGCGCGCTCGGCAGGCGAGTCAGGCGCAGGGCGTTCAGCACCACGGTCAACGAACTGATGGACATGCCGACCGCAGCCCACACCGGAGTGATCCAGCCGAGGGCGGCGAACGGCAACATGAGGCCATTGTACAGCCCGGCCCACAGCAGGTTCTCGATGATTACCCGGCGGGTGCGCCGCGCCAGGCTGAAGGCTTGCACCAGCGCATCGAGACGGTTGGACAGCAACACCGCATCGGCACTGGTTTTCGCCAGATCGGTGGCCGAACCCATCGCCACGCTGATGTCGGCAGCGGCCAGCACCGGCACGTCATTGACCCCGTCACCGAGCATCAACACCTTGCGGCCTTCCTTGTGCAGCTGTTGCAGGACCTGCAATTTGTCATCGGGGCGCAAACCGCCCCGGGCTTCGTCGATGCCCAGTTCGACGGCGACGCTGGCGACCATTGGCGAGGTATCGCCCGACAGCAGCAATGTGCGCCAGCCACGGGCCTTGCACGCTTCCACTAGCGCCGGCGCATCGGCACGCAAGCGGTCATCGAGGACAAACCACGCCAGTGGCCCTTGGCTGTCGCCGAGCAGCAGCCACTGACCCGCTTCGTCGGGCATCACCGGCACGGCGGCGCCACTGAGTTCGCAGACGAAACCCGGCTGGCCAATGCGCAGGCGCTGCGTGCCGACCAAACCTTCGAGGCCCAGCCCCGGCGTGCTGAGGACTTCTTCGGCCGCCAGCGGCGCCCGGCCAAATGCGCGGGCGATCGGGTGTTCGGAACGGTTTTCCAGCGCGGCGGCGAGACTCAGGCATTGATCGCTGTCGAGTGCGCCGAGCGGGCGGATCGAACGCAAGGCCAATCGACCTTCGGTCAACGTGCCGGTCTTGTCGAAAATCACCGTGTCGATCTGGTTCAGACCTTCCAGCACATGACCGCGGGTCAGCAGTAAACCGAGTTTGTGCAGCGTGCCGGTGGCGGCGGTGAGGGCGGTCGGCGTGGCCAGCGACAAGGCGCACGGGCACGTCGCAACCAGCATCGCCAGAACAATCCAGAAGGCTCGTGACGAATCCAGTTCCCACCACAACAGGCCAATCGCTGCGGCAGCGATCAATGACAGCAACAGGAACCATTGCGCGGCGCGGTCGGCGATTTCCGCCAGTCGCGGCTTCTCGGCCTGAGCGCGGTCCAGCAGGCGGACGATGGCTGACAGTCGCGTGTCCTGACCCAGCGCCAAGACTTCCACGGTCAACGCGCCTTCGACGTTCAGGGTGCCGGCGGTGACCGCATCGCCTTGGGTACGCGGTTGCGGCAAGTATTCGCCGGTCAGCAGCGATTCGTCGATGCTCGACTGGCCATCGAGGATCTTGCCGTCGGCCGGCAGAATAGCGCCCGGGTGCACCAGCACTTGATCGCCGACACGCAACTCGCTAAGCAGGATCCGCTCGCTCTGGCCGTCGGAGCTCAGGCGCAGGCACGAAGCAGGTAACAGGTTTACAAGCTGTGCGGTAGCGGCGGCGGTGCGTTCGCGGGCGCGACGTTCCAGATAACGCCCGGCCAGCAAGAACAGCGCGAACATCCCTACGGCATCGAAATACAGCTCGCCGACGCCGGTGATCGAGGTCCAGATCCCGGCGATGTAGGCACTGCCGATCGCCAGTGACACCGACACATCCATGGTCAGGTGGCGGGTGCGCAAATCACGCATCGCCCCTTTGAAAAACGGCGCACAGCTGTAGAACACGATCGGTGTGGTGAGGAACAGCGCGACCCAGCGCAGGATGGTGTGCAGCTCGGGGCTGAGGTCGATATTGAATTCCGGCCAGGTGGCCATGGTCGCCATCATCGCCTGGAACCACAGCAGTCCGGCGACACCGAGTTGGCGCAAGGCCAGGCGGTTTTCGCTGGCCAGTTGTTCGCTGGCGCGGTCGGCTTGATACGGGTGCGCGGCGTAGCCGATGTGGCGCAATTCGCTGAGCACTTGGCTCAACGGCAATTGCGCGTCGGCCCAGCGTACGTGAAGGCGATGGTTGGACAGGTTCAATCGCGCTTCGGCCACCGCGGGCAAGGCGCGCAGGTGTTTTTCGATCAACCAGCCGCAGGCGGCGCAGCTGATGCCTTCCATCAACAGGGTGGTTTCGGCGAGTTCGCCGTCGTGACGCACGAAAGGCTTTTGCACGTCGGCGCGGTCGTAGAGCGCCAACTCATCCACCAACTGCACCGGCAAGGCTTCGGGGTTGGCCGACGACTCGCTGCGATGCTGGTAATAGCTTTCCAGCCCACCGGCCACAATCGCCTCAGCCACGGCCTGGCAACCCGGGCAGCAGAACTCGCGGGTTTCACCGAGGACCGCAGCGGTGAAGCGGCTGCCGGCCGGGACGGGCAGGGCGCAGTGGTAGCAGGGCAGTTGGGTGGTCATCTAAGTGGCCATGAAAACAATATTGTTAAAACCGGGGCAGGTTCTGTGGCGAGGGGATTTATCCCCGTTCGGCTGCGAAGCAGTCGTGAAACCTGTTAGCGGAAATATGACTGGAAGAATGCAGGGGGCCGCTTCGCAGCCCAACGGGGATAAATCCCCTCGCCACATTGCGAGTTTACTTCTTCAGGTCTTCCGCGCCTTGCAGCGGCTCGTCACCCAAGAGCAGATCCTTGTCATGGCTGACCAGCTCTTCTTCGAACATGCGCCAGATGTGGTCGTCCTGAGTGCCCAGCAATTCGACGAAACGACGGCCTTCAACCTTGTCACTCAACTGGCCAATATAGCGGCCCTGTTCGGTTTCGCTGCGGGCCAGGGTGATCTTGCGATCCTTCTCCGGCTGGGTCGGCGAGATCAGGTTCAGCTCAAGGGTTTTCGGTTGGCTGTTGCCGCTCAGGCGCAAATCGACTTCGCCGGTCACATCGTCCAGATGAACGCTGGCGCGCAGCAACAGGGTCTGGGCCAGCAGCTCGCGGTCAAGGGAGCGGTTGATGCCTTTGCCGGCCTCGTAGTAGTTGTCGTTGACCAGGTTGTCCGGGTTGTTCACCGCGATGGTCACCATGGACAAGGTCAGGGTCACGGAACAGGCCAGGATGGCGATGATGATCCATGGCCAAAGATGCTTGTACCAAGGGCTTGCGGCGTTTGCTGCGGGCATGATCACTTCTCTCAACGAATTTGTGGGCCGATGAATCGGCTCTTGGCTTCAACGTGGACGCTGTCGTCATCGGCATCCTTGAGGATGAATTTCACCTCGTTGGTGCTCGACGGCAGTTTTTCCGGTGCGATCGACAATTCGACCGGCTGGCTGAAAATCTCCCCGGCGGCGACTTTGATCTCGCGCTTGCCTTGCAGCTTCAGGTCCGGCAAACCGGAGGCTTCCAGCACGTAGGTATGGTCGTGCTGGTCTTTGTTCATGATCTTCAGGCTGTAGACGTTTTCGATCCGGCCTTCGGCGTTCTCGCGGTACAGCACGCGGTCCTTGCTGACGTCGAAACCCACCAGCGAACGCATGAAGAACGCGCCCGCCAGCAAGCCCATCATGGCCAGCAGCACCAGGGCATAGCCGATCAGGCGCGGGCGCAGTTTATGGGTTTTTTGCCCGGACAGGTTGTGTTCGGTGGTGTAGCTGATCAACCCGCGGGGGTAGTCCATCTTGTCCATGATGCTGTCGCAGGCATCGATGCACGCCGCGCAGCCGATGCATTCAATCTGCAGACCGTCCCGAATGTCGATCCCGGTCGGGCAGACCTGGACGCACATGGTGCAGTCGATGCAGTCGCCCAGGCCCTGGGCCTTGTAGTCGATGCCTTTCTTGCGCGGGCCGCGACTTTCACCACGGCGCGGATCGTAGGAGACGATCAGGGTGTCCTTGTCGAACATCACGCTCTGGAAACGCGCATACGGGCACATGTAAATGCACACCTGCTCACGCAACCAGCCGGCGTTGCCGTAGGTGGCGAGGGTGAAGAAACCGACCCAGAAATACGACCAGCCATCGGCTTCGCCGGTGAAGAAGTCGATCGTCAGTTCGCGAATGGGCGAGAAGTAACCGACGAAGGTCATGCCGGTGACGAAGCCGATCAGCAGCCACATCGAGTGCTTGCTGAATTTGCGCAGGAATTTGTTGGCACTCATCGGCGCCTTGTCGAGTTTGATGCGCTGGTTGCGGTCGCCTTCGGTGACCTTTTCGCACCACATGAAAATCCACGTCCAGACGCTCTGCGGGCAGGTATAGCCGCACCAGACCCGACCGGCGTACACGGTAATGAAGAACAGGCCGAAGGCGCTGACGATCAGGATCCCGGAAAGCAGGATGAAATCTTGAGGCCAGAAGGTCGCCCCGAAGATGAAAAACTTGCGCTCCGGCAGGTTCCACCAGACGGCTTGATGGCCGCCCCAGTTCAGCCAGACCGTGCCGAAATACAGCAGAAACAACCCGGCACCGCCCATCATCCGCAGGTTGCGGAACAGGCCGGTGAAGGCTCGCGTGTAGATTTTTTCCCGAGAGGCGTAGAGGTCGACGCTGGTGTTCGCGTCTTTGGCTGGCGGTGTGACGTCGTGTACCGGAATCTGATTGCTCATCATTGCATCCCACGGCAGTGGAAAAATGCCTCGGTCAGTACATGCCGACCGCGGTCAAAAAGAGGTGTTGCAGTGGCGCAATGATACGCCTGTCGCTCTAGCTCAAGGGTGCGACCTTTGGTCACGTTGGTGGAAATCAACTGACAGTGTAATGACTTGAATCAATTGACTTGTGAATTATGGACGGTTTTGCAGGGCGCGCGGGTCAATCAGCACGGGTTGATCAATCGCACAGGGCTGGAAGGAGCGTCCGCCATGTTGCGAGTCATTGCCTCAGCCTGGGGGGGGCGCAAATCAGCAATCACGTTCGTATCGAGCAGGAACATCAGGACAGATCCACGGTTCGATGAGGGTGATTCCACGCTCGATTTAGAGGTGTCACCAACAAGTAAGTAATGGTTGAATTTATGTTCGTTAGTTGGGAGTTCTCAAATGTTTGGTGGTTTTTGAAATATAGGTTGTTAATTGCGGGCTTTGCATGGATTTAAAACATGGCATAAATTGTTGGTAGGTTTGTAAGTTGCACACCTGTTAACTAATCTTGTTATGGAAATGGAATTCTATGTTTTTGACTAAATGCACCAGGCCACTTGCTGGCGTGTTGTTATGTATTGCCGCGTCGGCTGCCCATGCGAACCCCACCGACTTCTCGCCTCGCCATTTGATATTTACTTCGGATCCGCAATTCCCCTGGACCGAAAGTTCTGATTACGGTTGGGAGGAGTCGGATTCGGACCGAGACAAGCGTTCTCGTTGGTTGATTGAAACCCAGTATTCGGATGTCGCCAGTTTTCGGAGCAACCACAGCCAGGACCCTGGCCATATTCCGGTCATGATCAATGGGGATATGACGGCTTTCGGCCACGGCAGCGAACGCTCCACAACCCAGTCGATTCTGGAGAAGTACCTGGGCGGTGTTTATGACTACGGTCTGGGTAATCACGACTACGAAAACAATATTAATGACTGCAGTTTTCCCGAGAATAATTGCGCCGCTGGTAGCATTGTTGAGTTGCGGGGAAAATATTGGGGGAAGGTCAATACGTTTGATTTTGCAGCTCGGAGCGAGGGGGGTGCAAAAGTCTATTACGGAAGTCTTGCTTATTCAAAGTCTGTGGGTGATGTTCACCTGATACAACTCAATAACGAGCCTACTTACACGGTGAATTTTTCCTCGGGGTTTCCTTTGAATAAGGTTAACTTTGAAATCTCGGATGCGCTGGATTGGCTGGAGCGCGATCTGCTGCAGGCGCGCAATCAGGGTCAGATCATTTTAATTAATATGCACAAACCTGATCGCTGGAAGGGAAGCCCGGAACAGATTGAACGCTTCAAGGCCATGATTGCACGCTACGAGGTCACCGCGGTGTTCGCAGGGCATTTACATAATGAACCGGGGCGTTTTACCGGATGGAACAGGACGGATTACTTTGGTGACGTTCCGGTGTTCCTGAGTGGCGGCGCTTCCAATCAGACCTACCTGATCGCCAGTTTTGCGCTGGATCGCAAGACGCTGACGGTGCATCAGGTCAACGGTAACAACTGGCCAAGCCGCAAGGAGGTCGAAACCATCGCGGTTCGATAATCCCCACATTCCGGCCCCAAACGAAAACGGCCCCGTCAAATGACGGGGCCGTTTTTTTGTTGCAGCAAGCGTGTGCCTTTACTGAGCGTCTTCCGCCGGCGCTTTCTCACCGTGAGAGAGGCTGTAGACGTAAGCGGCCAGCAGGTGAACCTTGTCGTTGCCTTGCAGCTGTTCTTGCGCAGGCATCTGGCCCTGACGGCCGTAACGGATGGTCTGCTGCAGTTGAGCGAAGCTCGAACCGTAGATGAACGCTGCCGGGTGAGTCAGGTCAGGTGCGCCCATCGCTGGGGTGCCTTTGCCTTCCGGACCGTGGCATACCGCGCAATTGGCGGCGAACAGCTTCTGACCGGCGACCGGATCAGCCTTGGTGCCTTCCGGCAGCTTGCGGCCATCGAGGTTGGTCAGCACGAACGAAGCAACGTCCGCAACGCCTTGCTCGCCGATCACGTCAGCCCACGCTGGCATGACCGCGTGACGGCCACCCATGATGGTGGTCTTGATGGTTTCCGCTTCACCACCCCAGCGCCAGTCGGCGTCGGTCAGGTTCGGGAAGCCATAAGCGCCTTTTGCGTCGGAGCCGTGGCAGACCGAGCAGTTGGAGGCGAACAGGCGGCCACCCATCTTCAGGGCTTGCGGGTCCTTGGCGACTTCTTCAATCGGCATGGAAGCGAACTTGGCGAAGATCGGACCGAACTTGGCGTCCGACTTGGCCATTTCCTTTTCCCACTCGTGAACGCCGGTCCAGCCGGTCTGGCCGTTGGCGAACGCGGTCTGCTTCTCGTTATCCAGGTAGTTGTAACCTGGCAGCAGGCCTTTCCAGTTGCCCAGGCCCGGGTACAGCACCAGGTAGCCCAAGGCGAAGATGATGGTGCCCACGAACAGCATGAACCACCATTTCGGCAGTGGGTTGTCGTACTCCTCGATCCCGTCGAAGGAGTGGCCAACCGTTTCCTCTGTCTGCTCGGCTCGCTGGCCCTTGCGGGTGGACAGCAGCAGCCAGGTCAGGGCGAAGATGGTGCCGAGACTGAGGACTGTGACGTACAGACTCCAGAACGTAGTCATTCTTTGTTACTCCTAGAAGCTTGCTCGACGTGCTTGATGGCTTCGGGATCGTCCGCGAAAGGCAGCAAGGTCGCGTCTTCAAACTCCGACTTGCGCTTTGGGCTGAATACCCACAACGCCAGACCGATGAAGGCCACCATCACAACAACGGTGCCCAGGCCACGAATCATCCCGATATCCATCTAAATCACCGTTTGCTTTTGATGATGGTGCCCAGGCCTTGCAGATAGGCCACCAGCGCGTCCATTTCGGTTTTGCCCTTCACAGCATCCTTGGCACCGGCGATGTCTTCGTCGGTGTAAGGGACGCCGAGCGTGCGCAAGACTTCCATTTTCTTGGCAGTGTCTTTGCCGTCGAGCTTGTTTTCCACGAGGAACGGGTAGGCCGGCATTTTCGACTCAGGCACCACGTTGCGCGGGTTGTACAAGTGCGCACGCTGCCAGTCATCGGAGTAACGACCGCCGACACGGGCCAAGTCCGGACCGGTACGCTTGGAACCCCACAGGAACGGGTGGTCCCAGACGCTTTCACCGGCAACGGAGTAGTGGCCGTAACGTTCGGTTTCAGCACGGAACGGGCGGATCATCTGCGAGTGGCAGCCGACACAACCGTTGGCGATGTAAACGTCGCGGCCTTCCAGTTCAAGGGCGGTGCGAGGCTTCATGCCTTCGACCGGCTTGTTGGTGACGTCCTGGAAAAACAGCGGAACGATCTGGGTCAGGCCGCCGATGCTGACGGCGATAACCATGAAGAAGGCCAGCAGGCCAATGTTCTTCTCGACTGCTTCATGCTTCATCAGTGAGCTCCAACTACAGCAATCTGAGCGGCGGCTTCGGCTTCAGCCGGGTTCGAGGCACGTACGGTCCGCCATACGTTGTAGGCCATGAACAGCATGCCGCTGGCAAAGAACGCACCGCCCAGGGCGCGAACGATGAAACCAGGGTGGCTGGCTTGCAGGGCTTCGACGAACGAGTAGGTGAGGGTGCCGTCGTCGTTGATTGCACGCCACATCAGGCCCTGGGTGATGCCGTTGACCCACATCGAAGCGATGTACAGAACGGTGCCAATGGTCGCGAGCCAGAAGTGCGCGTTGATCAGGCCGATGCTGTGCATCTGCGCGCGACCGAACAGTTTCGGGATCATGTGATAGATGGCGCCGATCGAGATCATCGCAACCCAGCCCAAGGCGCCGGCGTGTACGTGGCCGATGGTCCAGTCGGTGTAGTGCGACAGCGAGTTCACGGTCTTGATGGCCATCATCGGGCCTTCAAAGGTCGACATGCCGTAGAAGGCCAGCGACACAACCAGGAAGCGCAGGATCGGGTCGGTGCGCAGCTTATGCCAGGCGCCCGACAGGGTCATCATGCCGTTGATCATGCCGCCCCAGCTTGGAGCCAGCAGGATGATCGACATCGCCATGCCCAGGGACTGAGCCCAGTCCGGCAGTGCGGTGTAGTGCAGGTGGTGCGGACCGGCCCAGATGTACAGGGTGATCAGCGCCCAGAAGTGCACGATCGACAGGCGATAGGAGTAGATCGGACGCTCGGCCTGCTTCGGAACGAAGTAGTACATCATCCCCAGGAAGCCGGTGGTCAGGAAGAAACCGACCGCGTTGTGGCCGTACCACCACTGGATCATCGCGTCAGTCGCACCGGCGTAGGCCGAGTAGGACTTGAAGAAGCTGACCGGCAGGGACGCGTGGTTGACGATGTGCAGCATCGCCGTCACGACGATGAAGGCACCGTAGAACCAGTTACCCACATAGATATGCTTGGTGTTGCGCTTGGTGATGGTGCCGAAGAACACCAGACCGTAGGACACCCAGACGATGGCCAGCAGAATAGCCAGGGGCCATTCCAGTTCCGCGTATTCCTTGGTGGTGGTGTAACCCAACGGCAAGGTAATGATCGCGCCGACAATGACCGCTTGCCAACCCCAGAAGGTGAAGGCTGCGAGGCTGTCGGAAATCAGTCGCGTTTGGCAGGTTCGCTGCACGACGTAATAAGAAGTGGCAAACAGAGCACAACCACCGAAGGCGAAAATCACCAGGTTGGTGTGCAACGGGCGTAAGCGTCCAAAAGTCGTCCACGGCAGACCGAAGTTCAATTCCGGCCATACAAGCTGTGAGGCGATGAAGACACCAAGCCCCATGCCAAGGATCCCCCAGACCACCGTCATGATGGCGAACTGGCGGACTACCTTATAGTTATAAGCAGTCGGACTGATTGCTGTGCTCATTCTAAGGTTCCACGGTTTGGGTGTTTTATTAGGAGTAAAAATCGGCCGCAAGTATGTAGAAAGCGGGGGGTCATTGCAACGCGCCATGACCTGGGTCAATGCTTTCAAAAGCTGATTCTGCGGCCTTTCCATGCGCCGCGTAAGGACAAAATCGGCCTCGGACAAAATGTCGCAGTGAACGAAAAAGGTGAGGGGGTCAGGTCAGTTGTTACGGGGTGTGTTCAAACACAACGATCGGGTGACCGATGGCAATTGGCACGACAGCCGGTATCTACCAGCCTTTGCGGCCTGTCATCGAGCAGATTCGTCGAACACATCGGGTTGAGTCGACCTGGAACCGGCTCATGCCAGTTCGCATCGGAGCAAGCTTAGACCCGAATCAGGTGAACCGAAAGGAGGACCAACGGAGGGGTGCGACACTTGGTCGCAAAGAGGCAGGGAACTGCCGCATCCGGGGAGAATGCGGCAGTAGAGCGGTCGAGATTTATTCGCGTTTGTCTTCGGCTTGCAGACGGTCGGTGTTCAGACCGTGAGACAGGCTGTAAACGTAGGCGGCCAGCAATTGCACCTTGTCGTTGCCGAGCAATTCGTTCTGCGCCGGCATATGGCCCTGGCGGCCATGGCGGATGGTCTGTTGCAGTTGCGCCAGGCTTGTACCGTAGATGAATCCGGCCGGTTGCGTCAGGTTCGGCGCGCCCATGGCTTCAGTGCCTTTGCCGGTTGCCCCATGACAGGCTACGCAGGTGGTGCTGAATGCTTGCTGTCCGGCGTGCAGATCGGCGGTGTCGTCAGCGGGCAGTGGCAGGCCGGCCAGTTCGTGACGCACATACGCGGCCACGTTCTTCACGCCGGCCTCACCGAGGATTTCACCCCAGGCCGGCATGGCCGCCATGCGACCGCCCATGATTGTGGTCTTGATCAGCTCGGCGTCGCCGCCCCAACGCCAGTTGCTGTCGGCCAGGTTCGGGAAGCCGAAAGCGCCCTTGGCATCCGAGCCGTGGCACACCGAGCAGTTGGACGCAAACAGGCGACCACCCATTTTCAGCGCTTGCGGGTCATTGGCCACTTCTTGCACCGGCATGGCGGCGAATTTGGCGAAGATCGGCCCGAACCTGGCGTCTGCCTTGTTCATCTCCTTTTCCCATTCGTGGACGCCGGTCCAGCCGTCCTCGTAACCCGGCAGGATGCCTTTCCAGTTGCCCAGGCCCGGATAAAGAATCAGGTAGCCCACGGCGAATACCAGCGTGCCGGCGAACAGCATGAACCACCACTGCGGCAGCGGATTGTCGTACTCCTCGATGCCGTCGAAGCTGTGGCCCATGGTCTGGTCGACGCTGCCCTTGGTTTCGCCCTTGCGGGTGCCGATCAGCAGCCAGGTCAGGCCGATCAGGCTGCCGATGGTCAGTACGCAGATCCACGTACTCCAGAAGGTGGTCATGGCCGGGTACTCCTTGTTTCAGGTTCTTGGGTGCTATCGGGTTGTGGCTCATCGGCAAACGGCAACAGGCGCGCTTCGGCGAATTCCGGGTTGCGCTTGCTGTTGAACACCCATAGCGTCAGGCCGACGAAGGCCACGAACACGACGACCGTACCGAGACCGCGGATCATTCCACTGCTTATCACGGTCACTATTTCGAAGGGTATGGTCATGGCTCACCTCTTGCTCTTGATGGCAGTGCCGAGCACTTGCAGGTAAGAAACGAGTGCGTCCATTTCGGTCTTGCCCTTGAGGCTGGCGACCGCGCCGCTGATGTCGTCATCGCTGTATGGCACGCCGAGGGTGCGCATGGTGCGGATCTTGGTTTCGGTGTGGCTGCTGTCGACCGCTTGCGTGACCAGCCATGGGTAGGCAGGCATCTTCGATTCGGGTACGACGTTGCGCGGGTTGTACAAGTGCGCGCGGTGCCAGTCATCCGAGTAGCGCGCGCCGACCCGGGCCAGGTCCGGACCGGTACGTTTCGAGCCCCAGAGGAATGGGTGATCCCAGACGCTTTCACCGGCCACCGAGTAGTGGCCGTAACGTTCGGTCTCGGCGCGGAATGGCCGGATCATCTGCGAGTGGCAACCGACGCAGCCTTCGCGGATGTAAATGTCGCGACCTTCCAGTTGCAGCGCGGTGTAGGGCTTCATGCCTTCCACCGGTTTATTGGTCACGTCCTGGAAGAACAGCGGGACGATCTGGGTCAGACCGCCGATGCTCACGGCCAAGACCATCAGCAGCATCAGCAGGCCGACGTTTTTCTCGATTGTTTCGTGTTTCATGGCGGACTCCTCAGGCGATCTGCGCGGCAGCGGTGACTTCGGCAGGCTGCGAGGCCCGCACGGTGCGCCAGGTGTTGTAAGCCATCAGGAACATGCCGCTGAGGAAGATCGCACCGCCCACCAGTCGCACGACGAAGCCTGGGTGGCTGGCCACCAGGGTTTCGACGAAGGAGTAGGTCAGCGTGCCGTCTTCGTTGACTGCGCGCCACATGAGGCCCTGGGCGATGCCGTTGACCCACATCGAGGCGATGTACAGCACGGTGCCGATGGTGGCGAGCCAGAAGTGCGCGTTGATCAGGCCGATGCTGTGCATCTGCGTGCGGCCGAAGATTTTCGGGATCATGTGGTACAGCGCGCCGATTGAAATCATCGCTACCCAACCGAGTGCCCCGGCGTGAACGTGGCCGATGGTCCAGTCGGTGTAGTGGGAGAGGGCGTTGACCGTCTTGATCGCCATCATCGGCCCTTCGAAGGTCGACATGCCGTAGAAGGCCAGCGAGACCACGAGAAAGCGCAGGATCGGGTCGCTGCGCAACTTATGCCAGGCGCCCGACAGGGTCATCATCCCGTTGATCATCCCGCCCCAGCTTGGCGCCAGCAGGATCAGCGACATCACCATGCCCAGCGACTGCGCCCAGTCCGGCAGCGCGGTGTAGTGCAAGTGGTGCGGACCGGCCCAGATGTACAGGGTGATCAGGGCCCAGAAGTGCACGATCGACAAGCGATAGGAATACACCGGACGCTCGGCCTGTTTCGGCACGAAGTAATACATCATCCCGAGGAAACCGGCGGTGAGGAAAAAGCCTACGGCGTTGTGGCCGTACCACCACTGAACCATGGCATCGGTCGCACCGGCGTACACCGAGTACGACTTGGTGAAACTCACCGGCAATTCAACGTTGTTGACGATGTGCAGAATCGCCACGGTGATGATGAACGCACCGAAGAACCAGTTGCCGACGTAGATGTGCTTGGTCTTGCGTTTGGCCAGTGTGCCGAAGAACACGATGGCGTAGGCGACCCAGACGATGGTGATCAGGATGTCGATCGGCCATTCCAGCTCGGCGTACTCCTTGGAACTGGTGTAGCCCAGGGGCAGGCTGATCGCCGCCAGCAGGATCACCAATTGCCAGCCCCAGAAGCAGAACGCGGCGATTTTCGGTGCAAACAGCTGGGTCTGGCAGGTGCGTTGCACCGAATAGAATGAACTGGCGAACAGGGCGCAACCGCCGAAGGCGAAGATCACCGCGTTGGTGTGCAGCGGGCGCAACCGGCCGAAACTGGTCCACGGCAAATCGAAGTTGAGTTCAGGCCAGACCAATTGGGCCGCGAGAAAAACCCCGAGCCCCATGCCGACGATGCCCCACACCACCGTCATAATGGCGAATTGGCGGACCACCTTGTAGTTGTAGGCGGTACTGATAGAAGTGTTCATGGTTCCCCATCCACGGTTCAGCCGAAGTGAGCACGCTTGCAACAAAAAGGCAGCGCGTCCTTCGCCTGGAGTTATAGGCAGACTAAAAGCGAGGTAAGCATGGACAAAGAGCACAAGGCCAGTATTGACGGGGATCAATGGGCGCAGTGTGTGCGGGATCATGGATGGTTGTGGAATGCCGCCTCAGGACCTGCATCGGTAACCCTGATCCTCGCCCACGGCGCCGGTGCGCCAATGGACAGCGGCTGGATGAACGACATGGCTGCACGCCTTGCTGCATCTGGGATCAACGTGCTGCGTTTCGAGTTTCCATACATGGCACAACGGCGTATTGACGGGGGTAAGCGTCCACCGAATCCGGCGCCGAAACTGTTGGAATGCTGGCGTGAGGTGTACGCCGAGGTGCGACGCCATGTCACTGGGCGTCTGGCCATTGGCGGCAAGTCCATGGGCGGGCGGATGGCCAGTCTTTTGGCGGATGAGCTGGAGGCGGATGCGCTGGTGTGCCTCGGTTATCCGTTTTATGCAGTGGGTAAACCGGAGAAACCTCGGGTCGAACATTTGTCTTCGTTGAAGACGCCGACATTGATCGTGCAGGGTGAGCGGGATGCGCTGGGCAATCGCGAGGCGGTCGAAGGTTATGAGTTGGCGCCGAGCATCCAGGTGTTCTGGCTGGTGGCGGGGGATCATGATTTGAAGCCGTTGAAGGCTTCGGGGTTTACGCATGAGCAGCATTTGGTTGCAGCGGCGCAGAAGGTAACTGGATTTCTTGCGTAATGTTGAAAGGTCCCCCGGCGACTAATCATCCAGATCTGGATAGTGAATCTTGCCAACTACCCAAGGTTCGACAATTTCACAATGCACCGTGCGCAGAAATGAACCCCATTCACTGCGGTTATGTGCATCCGGGCCAGTGATCGTCAGCAAAAGATACTCATCCCGGAAAGCGTCATAGGCATAGATCAGCCAGAAGTCATTGCCGGGGTCGTCAAGCAGAACCGTTCGATAATATTGACGGTCGATTTTTGCCCAACGTGCTTGAGTTTCCTGAGTGCTGGCCAAATGGATGTGGTGCATATCAATCAGGTCGAGTCGTTCGTCTCGCCCGAAAATGGCTGGCAGTTCATCGCACACTTTGTAGTTGTAGAAGTGTGCGGCGAAGTTCTGCCAGTTGTTGATCTGTTCAAAAAGCGCAGAAATTTTGACGGCTGGCATCCAATGCTACTTTGTAATAGGTAGCTTGCCAGTGATCACAAATTTATCGAACGCTTTCTGCCCATCACGCGCGGCCTGCCGGACATCAAGAAAAGTCAGTTCATCGCGAACGAGCTTTTTGTCGGGTTTGCCAATCTTTCTGGTGGTGGCCATCGGAGGCTCCGAAGGAAATGTATTCATGCTGACCAGCTTAAGTGATTGAGTTTTTGCCAGCAAACAATAGAGTCCGGCCTTGAGGCGAACAAGTCGGCGGATTCCGGTGCGGCTGTAGGCAGTGGCGCATAGTTGTGTAGCCTGCGATGGTGGGCTTTTGGCATTTGAGCTTTTAAACCGATAATAAAATGTATGGTCAGCCCATCTCCTGCAACCTCATGGGCTGTTTTCGGTAAAGCTGGCTTGCGCTAATGTATCCGGGCTCATTGTGAGCGTTGCTGCAACAACGCTCGGCCCTCGATGAGTAGCCGCTCCCGACTGTCCTGAAAAAACCCTCAGCCTCTAAAGCTGATTTTATTGCCAGGTTCTCAGTCGGGCCGTTTGCCGTTTACTGTCATCAGTCAGTGACGTCGCAAAAGCCGGTAGTAAAGCTGTACGTTCAAGCGTTCGGATGTGGGTCGTACTGGCCGCCTTTGGCCAGTACCGCCCACACGATGCGCGCCAGTTTGTTCGCCAGCGCGCACGCGACAACATTGGAGTGGCGACGCGTCAGCAGCTCTCGAACCCAGGGCCCCAAGGCGTCTTCCCGCTTATCGATATGCTGCATGATGGATCGCGCGCCCTGCACCAGCAGTTGGCGGATGTGCTTGTCGCCGCGCTTGCTGATCCCCAGTAGTACTGTTTTTCCGCCCGTCGAATACTGCCTCGGCACCAGCCCTAGCGAAGCGGCAAAATCGCGTCCACTTCGATAGTTCGACGCATCGCCCACATCCGCCAATACCGCGCTGGCGGTGATCGGGCCGATGCCAGGAATACTCTGCAAACGACTCCCGGCATCGTCTTCTTTCAGCTGCTGCTTCAGATCGGACTCGATGTCCTTGATTTCATCATTCAGCTGTTGAATTTGATGATGGAGACGCATCACTACGCCCTTTAGGCGCAACGGAACCGGGTGCTGCGGGTCGTCCAACAGCGCCGGCACGCGGTGCAACGCAGCGGCACCTATAGGCAGGCTGATCCCGAACTCCAGCAGAAAGCCATGAATCTGGTTGGTCGCGACGGTTCGCTGGCCAATCAAAGATTTACGGACACGATGCAGGGCTGAAAGCGTTTGTTGCTCTGCGGTTTTGATCGAGCAGAAGCGCATCGCGGGGCGGCTCGCCGCCTCGCAAATCGCTTCGGCATCAATGAAGTCGTTTTTGTTGCCTTTGACGAATGGTTTGACGTACTGCGGGGCGATCAGCTTCACCTCGTGGCCCAATGCACCAATCTGTCGAGCCAGCCAATGGGCGCCGCCGCAGGACTCCATTACCACCGTACAGGACGGTACCTGCGCCAATGTGCTGAGCAATTGGCCGCGGTTGGTTTTCTTGCGCAATACCTGATGACCTTTGGCATCCTGGCCATGCAGGTGGAAACTGTGTTTGCCAATGTCGATACCGAGAAGCGTCATCGTATTCATGAGAGATCCTCCGCCGAAAACGAGAAAAGCCCTGCAAGCGTAAACCTGCAGGGCTTCTCGGTCAGGCTGACCATCTCATTAAACCCGGAAGCTCTCGCCATCCGGGTTTTCTGACTTCACCAAGCCAATCAGCGATTGAACCGCTCCACCAACGAATACTGTGTATTCGCCGTCTTCGTCAGCTCTTCACTTAACAACGCCGAGTGCTGCGCCTGTTCCGACGTCTGATCCGCCAGTTGCGAGATGTTGCTGATGTTGCGGCTGATCTCTTCAGCCACCGCACTTTGCTCTTCAGTCGCCGCAGCAATCTGGGTGGTCATGTCGGTGATGTTGGCTACCGCTTCGCTGATCCCCACCAGCGCCTGATCCGCTTCCAGTACCCGCGCCACGCCTTCTTCCGCCTGGCGATGCCCGGCTTCCATGGTTTGCACCGCGGTGCTGGCGGTTTGCTGCAGCTTGGCGATCAGGGCGTGAATCTGCCCGGTGGATTCGCTGGTGCGTTGCGCCAGTTGACGCACTTCGTCAGCCACCACCGCAAAACCACGGCCCATCTCGCCGGCACGGGCCGCTTCGATGGCGGCGTTCAAGGCCAGGAGGTTGGTCTGGTCGGCGATGCCTTTGATCACATCGACCACGCCGCCGATTTCATCGCTGTCCTTGGCCAGCTGGGTCACGGTCAGCCCGGTTTCACCGACCACCACCGACAGGCGCTGGATGGCTTCGCGGGTTTCCCCGGCGATGTCGCGGCCGCGACCGGTCAGGCGATTGGCTTCCTGAGTCGCGTCGGCGGTGCGCTGTACGTGGCTGGCGACTTCCTGCGTGGTGGCGGCCATCTGATTGACGGCGGTGGCCACTTGCTCGGTTTCGACGCGTTGACGTTCCAGGCCAGTGGAGCTGCTGTGAGCCAGGGTGTCGGACTGTTTTGCCTGGTCGCTCAAATGCTCGGCAGTGTCCTGCAAGCGGGTCAGGCAGGTTTTCAGACGCGCTTCCTGGCTGAGGATCGACATCTCCAACCGTGCCTGGGCGCCACGGCTGTCAGTGTACATCTGCGCAATCAGCGGGTCGGAGGTGGTCTGCTCGGCCAAGCGCAGCAAGCGCTTGAGACCACGCTGTTGCCAGCTCAAGCCCAACAGGCCCAACGGCACCGAAAGACCGGCGGCGAGGGCGAAGCCCCACTGGGAGTTGAGCGACGCACCGATCATGAAGCTCAGTTGGCTGACCAGAATGAACGGCAGCCAGTCCTGAAGCACCGGCAACCATTTGTCTGTCGAAGGAATGGCCGACTTGCCCTGGTTGATGCGTTGGTAGAGCGCTTCGGCACGGCGGATCTGCTCGGCGGTGGGTTTGACCCGCACGGACTCGTAGCCGACCACCTGACTGCCTTCGAACACCGGCGTGACATAGGCGTTAACCCAGTAGTGGTCACCGGTCTTGCAGCGATTCTTGACAATGCCCATCCATGGCAAGCCTTGTTTCAGTGTGCCCCACATGTGTGCGAACACCGCGGCCGGGACGTCGGGGTGACGGACCAGGTTATGCGGCGCACGGATCAGCTCCTCACGAGAAAACCCGCTGATTTCGACGAAGGCGTCGTTGCAGTAGGTGATCACGCCCTTGGCGTCGGTGGTGGAAATCAACCGTTGCTGAGCCGGGAAGGTCCGTTCGCGTTGTGTGGTGGGCTGGTTGTTACGCATGGCTTTTTCAATCCGCAAGGCTTTGAGAGGTTGTCGGCGCCGTCAGGAATTTATTGAAAATTATTTTTCAATAATCAGCGGCGCGTCGCAAAACGGCCATTGCCTCAGCCGGCGAGCATCGGGTAGGTGAACAGGGCGAAATGCAGCAGGTTCAAGCCGGAATGGGTGGCGATGGCCGCCCCCAAACCGCCAAAACGGTAGGCTAGACCATAGCCGACACCTGCCAGGCCCGCCAGCAGCACCCAATGCCAACCCGCCCCCACATGCGCCAGGCCGAACAACAGTGAGGCGAGCAGCAACGCCAGGTTTTCGCCGTAGGGCAGGTGTTTGAAGCACCGGCTGAGGCCGCCCTGGATGTAGCCGCGGAACAACGCTTCCTCCACCAGCGTCACCAGCAGCAAATTGTTCAGTACCCACAGCCCGGCTTGATCCGGCCACTTCGGCGCCCAACTGATCACCCCCAGCAAGAGCGCACCGCCCAATGCCAGCACGGCACTTAACGTGAGCGCCAATGCGGTGGCATAGAGGGAAAGACGCAGTGAGCGCCGGCCGACAATCCATGGGCACACCAGCAACAGCCAGAAGCCGATCAGGGGTTTGTCCTGATTCAGGTACATGGAAAACGGCACGGCATCGACGGTGAAGCGTTGCGGGGCGATGCCGCGACCGTTGTAGAAGCCGGGCAGCCAGTGCATCGCCAGCGCCACGGCGAGGATGATGAACACGCCATGACCGAGGTAGCGTGCAACGGGAATCTTTTGCTGGCGGACAGCGAAACCGGCGACCAGCAGCAACGCGACGGAGATACCGGCCAGCCAGCCGATTTGGCCGTAGGTCAGGGCGAGGGTGTAGCCGAGGGAGAGAAGGGCCAGGTAAGTCCATGGCAGGGCGAGCATTTTAAGTCCTTGTGTCCGAAGTGTTGCGGGTTGGCTCGGTCCATGTGGGAGCGGGCTTGCTCGCGAAGAGGCCATGACATTCACCATCATCGTCGACAGCTAATCCGCTTTCGTGAGCAAGCCCGCTCCCACATTTAGATCAGTGTTGTCTGCACGTTGGGTGCAGGATTATAGAGGCGTAGGCGACTCAAACAAAAACACCGCCCGAAGGCGGTGTCTGTGTCAGCAGGCGGTTACGACGCAATCAGCTGCCGCAACACGTAATGCAAAATCCCCCCTGACTTGAAGTATTCCACTTCATTGAGCGTATCGATCCGGCACAACACCTCGATTTTCTCGCGGCTGCCGTCTTCGCGGGTAATGATCAGTGTCAGGTTCATCCGCGGCGTCAACTCGACGCCGGTCAAACCGAGGATATCCAGCGTTTCTTTGCCGGTGAGGTTGAGGGTCTTGCGGTTCTGATCCAGTTTGAACTGCAACGGCAGCACACCCATGCCCACCAGGTTGGAACGGTGAATCCGCTCGAAGCTTTCAGCGATGACCGCTTTTACACCCAGCAGGTTGGTGCCCTTGGCCGCCCAGTCTCGGCTTGAGCCGGTGCCGTATTCTTGCCCTGCGATCACCACCAGCGGCGTGCCCGACGCTTGATAACGCATGGCCGCGTCGTAGATCGGCATCCTTTCCCCGGTCGGGATGTAGATCGTGTTGCCGCCTTCTTCGCCGCCGAGCATCTCGTTGCGGATGCGGATATTGGCGAAGGTGCCGCGCATCATCACTTCGTGGTTGCCGCGACGGGAACCGTAAGAGTTGAAGTCCCGCGGCTCCACGCCTTTCTCGCGCAGGTAATGCCCGGCCGGGCTGTCGGCCTTGATGTTGCCGGCGGGGGAGATGTGGTCGGTGGTCACCGAATCGTCGAGCAGCGCAAGGACCCTGGCACCCGCGACGTCCTTGACCACCGGCGGCGGGCCGCCGATGTCATCGAAGAACGGTGGATGCTGGATGTAAGTCGAATCGTCCTGCCACACATAGGTCGCCGCTTGCGGCACTTCAATCGCTTGCCATTGCTCGTCGCCGGCAAACACTTCGGCGTATTCCTTGTGGAACATGGCGGTGTTGACCTGATTCACCGCGTCGGCAATCTCTTGGGTACTCGGCCAGATGTCCCGCAGGTAAACCGGATTGCCGTCCTTGTCGTTGCCCAATGGCTCGCTGCTAATGTCGGTGCGCACCGTACCGGCCAGCGCATAGGCCACGACCAGTGGCGGGGACGCCAGCCAGTTGGTTTTCACCAGTGGATGCACGCGACCTTCAAAGTTACGGTTGCCCGACAGCACCGAGGCGACGGTCAGGTCGGCGGCCTGGATGGCTTTTTCGATCGGCTCCGGCAAGGGGCCGGAATTGCCGATGCAGGTGGTGCAGCCGTAGCCGACCAAGTCAAAACCCAGTTCATCCAGGTATTGCGTCAGGCCGGCAGCCTTGTAGTAGTCGGTGACCACTTTCGAACCCGGGGCCAGCGAACTCTTGACCCACGGTTTGCGCTTGAGGCCTTTCTCCACCGCTTTTTTCGCCACAAGACCAGCGGCCATCATCACGCTCGGGTTGGAGGTGTTGGTGCAAGAGGTGATCGCGGCGATCACCACCGCGCCGTTTTTCAACCGATAGGTCTGACCGTCGTATTCATAATCGGCTTCGCCCGTCAGATCGGCATTGCCCACCGCCACGCCACCACCGCCTTCACTTTCAAGGCGACCGACTTCCTTGCTGGTGGGTTTGAATTGCAGGTCGATGAAATCACTGAACGCTTGCGCGACATTCGGCAGCGAAACCCGGTCCTGTGGGCGTTTCGGCCCGGCCAGGCTGGCTTCGACGCTGGCCATGTCCAGCGCCAGGGTGTCGGTGAACACCGGTTCCTGGCCCGGCAGGCGCCACAGGCCCTGGGCTTTACTGTAGGCCTCGACCAGTTTCACGGTTTCAAGCGGGCGACCGGACAGGCGCAGGTACTCCAGCGTGATGTCGTCCACCGGGAAGAAGCCGCAGGTGGCGCCGTATTCGGGGGCCATGTTGGCGATGGTCGCGCGGTCGGCCAGCGGCAGATCGGCGAGGCCATCGCCGTAGAACTCGACGAATTTGCCGACCACGCCTTTCTTGCGCAGCATCTGCGTGACGGTCAGCACCAGGTCGGTGGCGGTGATGCCTTCCTTGAGCTTGCCGGTGAGTTTGAAACCGATCACTTCCGGAATCAGCATCGACACCGGTTGGCCGAGCATCGCCGCTTCCGCTTCGATCCCGCCGACGCCCCAGCCAAGTACGCCGAGGCCGTTGATCATGGTGGTGTGGGAATCGGTGCCGACCAGGGTGTCGGGGAAGGCGTAGGTGCGGCCGTCCTCGTCCTTGGTCCAGACCGTGCGGCCGAGGTATTCCAGATTGACCTGGTGGCAAATGCCAGTGCCCGGCGGCACCACGCTGAAGTTGTCGAAGGCGCTCTGGCCCCAGCGCAGGAACGCGTAACGCTCACCGTTGCGCTGCATTTCGATGTCGACGTTCTGTTCGAAGGCGCTGGAGCTGCCGAACTTGTCGACCATCACCGAGTGGTCGATCACCAAATCCACGGGGGAGAGCGGATTGATGCGCTGCGGGTCGCCTCCGGCCTTGGCCATGGCGGCGCGCATGGCCGCCAGGTCGACCACGGCAGGCACGCCGGTGAAGTCTTGCATCAAGACGCGGGCAGGGCGGTACTGGATTTCGCGGTCGGAGCGCCGCTCCTTGAGCCAGGCGGCAATCGCCCGAAGGTCGGCGCCGGTGACAGTTTTTTCATCTTCCCAGCGCAGCAGGTTTTCCAGCAGCACTTTCAACGACATGGGCAGTTTGTCGAGATCGCCCAAGCTTTTGGCGGCATCCGGCAAGCTGAAATAGTGATAGGTCTTGTCGTCGACTTGTAAGGTTTTAAGGGTGTTCAGGCTATCGAGGGACGGCATTGCGATCACTCCTTTGAGTCCGCACGGCTACGGACTGAGGGGACGGACAGAGCATTAAAACTAGCCCTGTTTTAAGTAGCTGGCTAATAACTGGACTCTATCGACAAGTCCGAGGTTCCGAACTCGGCTATCATGCGCCGGTTTTCGTGACAGGCTTTGCTTCAACGCAAGCCTGGGCATCGCGCAGTGGCTGAATTCTTCGCCAACTGCCCAGGAGTAAGAATGAACACCCTCTTTATGCATTGCCGGCCGGGCTTCGAAGGCGAAGTCTGTTCCGAGATTTCCGAACACGCCGCACGGCTGAATGTGGCGGGTTATGCCAAGGCCAAGACCGCCAGCGCCTGCGCGGAATTCATCTGCACCGAAGAAGACGGCGCCGAGCGCCTGATGCGCGGGCAGCGTTTCGCCGAGCTGATCTTCCCGCGCCAGTGGGCGCGCGGGATCTTCATCGATCTGCCGGAAACCGACCGCATCAGCGTGATCCTCGCGCACATGGCGGACTTCCCGCTGTGCGGCAGCCTGTGGCTGGAAATGGTCGACACCAACGATGGCAAGGAACTGTCGAACTTCTGCAAAAAGTTCGAAGGCCACCTGCGCAAGGCGCTGATGGCGGCCGGCAAGTTGGTCGAAGACGCGCACAAACCGCGTCTGCTGCTGACTTTCAAGAGCGGTCGCGAAGTGTTCATGGGCCTGGCCGAATCCAACAATTCGGCGATGTGGCCGATGGGCATCCCGCGTCTGAAGTTCCCGCGTGAAGCGCCGAGCCGTTCGACACTGAAACTGGAAGAGGCCTGGCACCATTTCATCCCTCGCGATCAGTGGGATGAGCGTTTGCACAGCGACATGACTGGCGTCGACCTCGGTGCCGCCCCCGGCGGCTGGACCTGGCAACTGGTCAACCGTGGCATGCTGGTGACCGCGATCGACAACGGCCCGATGGCTGAAAGTTTGATGGACACCGGTCTGGTGCAACACTTGATGGCCGACGGTTTCACCTTCAAGCCCAAGCAACCGGTGGACTGGATGGTCTGCGACATCGTCGAGAAGCCAGCGCGCAACGCCGCGATGCTGGAAGAATGGATTGGCGAGGGGCATTGCCGCGAAGCGGTGGTCAACCTGAAACTGCCGATGAAGCAGCGTTACGCCGAGGTGAAACGCTTGCTGGAACGGATTGCCGAGGGGTTCAAGGAGCGCGGGATTCGGGTCGAGATCGGCTGCAAGCAGCTGTATCACGACCGTGAAGAGGTGACGTGCCATTTGCGCCGGCTTGACGTGAAGAAACCCAAGTCCCGCTGAAAGGCTTTTGTGGCGAGGGAGCTTGCTCCCGCTGGGCTGCGCAGCAGCCCTAAAATCAGGCGCCGAAATCTTCTGATAGACCGCATAGCCAGAATTTGGGCCGCTTCGCGACCCAGCGGGAGCAAGCTCCCTCGCCACAGTTACAGTCAGTACGATTTGTTAAGGCACCCGGCAATGCGCGACAATGCCGGCCAGTTTCAGGAGTGAATCATGAGTGAAATGCTTGATACGCCGGTTGACGGCACCCTCGACGCCACCGGCCTCAACTGCCCGGAACCGGTGATGATGCTGCACCAGCACATCCGTGACCTGGCACCCGGCGGCTTGCTCAAGGTGATCGCGACCGATCCGTCGACCCGTCGCGACATTCCCAAGTTCTGCGTGTTTCTCGACCATGAACTGGTCGCACAGCACGAAGAGGCAGGCACCTACCTCTACTGGATCCGCAAGAAACTCGCTTAACCCGCCGAATGACTGATGCGGATCCGCTTGCGTGCGCTGCGCGTCAGGCGGATCGACAGCATCAGCGCCGCGCAACTCAAGCCCACGATCAAACCCTGCCACAGCCCGCTCGGGCCGCTCGGCGTGCCGAACCAGTCGGTCAGGCCCAGAGCGTAGCCCACCGGCAAGCCAATCCCCCAGTAGGCGAACAGGGTCAGGATCATCGTCACCCGAGTGTCCTGATAACCACGCAGTGCGCCGGCAGCTGTGACCTGGATCGCATCGGAAAACTGGAACAGCGCCGAATACACAATCAACATCGCCGCCACACGAATCACCGTCGGATCGGCGGTGTAGATCGTTGCAATGTGTTCGCGCAGCAACAGCATCATGCTCGCCGAAATACACGCATAGGCCAGCGCCGTACCCATGCCGACGCCGGCGGCAAAGCGCGCTTCACGCGGCTCCTGACGACCGAGCGCCTGGCCGACGCGCACGGTCACGGCCATGCCGAGGGAGTAGGGGATCATGAACACCAGCGAGCTGAAGTTCAGGGCGATTTGATGGCCTGCAACCACGGTGGCGCCGAGGCTGCCGATCAGCAGGGCGATCACCGCAAAGATGCTCGACTCGGCGAACACTGCGATGCCGATCGGCAGGCCGATGCCCAGCAGGCGTTTGATCACCGGCCATTGCGGCCAGTCGAAACGGCTGAACAACTGGCTCGACTGATAGGCCGGTGCCCAGCGCTCCCAGCCGGCCATGCCCAGCGCCATCACCCACATCACAATCGCCGTGGCCCAGCCGCAACCGACGCCGCCCATGGCCGGCACTCCGAAGTGGCCATAGATGAAGATGTAGTTAAGAGGAATGTTCAGCGCCAATCCGCACAAGCCGAGGACCATCGCCGGACGCGTCCGGCCCAGGCCGTCACTGAAGCAGCGCAACACATGGTAGAAGGCGACGGCGGGCAGACCGCTGGCGATGCCGTGCAGGTACTGCATGCACGGGCCGATCAGCTCGGGATCAACCTTCATCAAGTGCAGAATCGGCTCGGCGCTGAGCAGCATGCCGGTCGCCATCAAACCCACCACCAGGGCCAGCCATAACGCCTGACGTACAATCGGGCCGATCTCGCTATGGGTGCCCGCGCCGAAACGCTGGGCGACTTTCGGAGTAGTGGCGAGCAAAGTGCCGGTCATCAACAGGAACACCGGCACCCAGATCGAGTTGCCGAGCGCCACAGCCGCCAGATCACGCGGGCCGACCCGGCCCGCCATCACCGCATCGACGAAGCCCATGGCGGTGGTCGCCAGTTGCGCGACCATGATCGGCAACGCCAGGGCGAGCAGGTTTTTCAGCTCCAGGCGAACCCGGGCAGGGCGGGTGAGGGAAGTAGCGGCGGGGTGATCAGTCACGGAATTCAAGGGCGAAACGTCCAAAGATTTTGATGCACGAGGCGGCGCATTCTACGCCTTGACGCAGTGGTCAGGAAAAGTCCTGTGTTAGCTATTTGTAATCACCTTTCGAACGTTGCGACATTCCTTGTGGTGAGGGGATTTATCCCCGCTCGGCTGCGAAACAGTCGCCAATCCATTGCACTCGGTGTTTCAGAAAGGACGGGGTTGAAGCCTTCAGGGCCGCTTCGCAGCCCAACGGGGATAAATCCCCTCGCCACAAGGGAGCAGTGTTCACAGCCAAGTGCTGTGCAATGCCCGCTGGCCCACTACAGTCATCTACGCCTACACTGCCAGCCCGCCAAAGGAGCCTGCCATGCTGATTGTTGCCGACGAAAATATTCCGCTGCTCGAGGCCTTCTTCGAAGGTTTCGGCGAAATCCGCCGGGTGCCGGGACGTTCCATCGACCGCGCCACCGTCGAGCAGGCCGATGTGCTGCTGGTGCGTTCCGTGACCAACGTCAATCGCGCGTTGCTCGAGGGCAGCAAGGTGCGCTTTGTCGGCACCTGCACCATCGGCACGGATCATCTGGATCTGGATTACTTCCAGCAGGCCGGCATTACCTGGTCCAGCGCACCCGGTTGCAACGCCCGGGGCGTGGTCGACTATGTGCTCGGCAGTCTGCTGACCCTGGCCGAAATCGAAGGCGCCGACCTGACTCGGCGCACTTACGGCGTGGTCGGTGCCGGTGAAGTCGGCGGGCGTCTGGTCAAGGTCCTGCAAGGTCTGGGCTGGAACGTGCTGGTGTGTGATCCGCCACGGCAAGCCGCTGAAGGGGGCGATTACGTCAGCCTCGAACAGATCATCGAGCAGTGCGATGTGATCAGCCTGCACACCCCTTTGAAGAAACACGGTTCACAGTCAACCTGGCACCTGTTCGATAAAAACCGTCTGAATCAACTCAAGCCCGGCACCTGGCTGATCAACGCCAGTCGTGGCCCGGTGGTGGACAACGCTGCCCTGCGCCAGGTCTTGTTGCAGCGCGAAGACCTGCAAGCGGTGCTCGACGTGTGGGAAGGCGAGCCTGAAGTCGATGTGGCGCTGGCCGACCTCTGCGTGCTGGCGACACCGCACATTGCCGGCTACAGCCTCGATGGCAAGCAACGAGGAACGGCGCAGATTTATCAGGCGTATTGCGAATTTATCGGGCAGCCGACCGAGGTCAGCTTGAGCGATCTGCTGCCGGCGCCGTGGTTATCGCACGTGACCCTGCACGCGGACAGCGATCCGGCCTGGGCGCTGGCGATGTTGTGCCGTGGCGTGTACGACCCACGCCGGGACGATGCGGATTTTCGGCGTAGCCTTGTAGGCAATGTGAGCGAGCAGCGTGCGGCGTTTGATGCGTTGCGCAAGCATTACCCGCAGCGGCGCGAGATTGATGGGTTGACGGTGCGGATTGAAGGGAATTCGCCTGAGTTGCTGAAAATTGTGGCGGCATTGGGTGCAACGGCTGTCTGAAGATCGAGTTGACCCCATCGTGGGCAAGCCACGCTCCCACAGGTTTTGGGTCGTCCACCTGTTTTGCGAACAACCCAAATCCTGTAGGAGCGTGGCTTGCCCGCGAATAGCCGCACCGCAAGTCCCGGATAAGCACCCATAAAAAACCCGGCCATCAGGGCCGGGTCAAGAAGACGGTGGCTATATCACTCTTGTTCGGCAGGCTTGACCAATCGCTTTTCCAGTTCGCGACAAGCGTCCTGGATCATGCCTTCAGTGATCGGTACTTCTCGCCCATCCTTATCAATAATTGAGCAACCCAGAGACTGGTCTGGCTGTGTGCGGATCACTTGAATCTTGTCATCGCTGCTGTTTTGCAAGGACATGGCCTGTCTCCTCATCAGGTTGTGTACCCACTTTAAAACCGCCAGGTGACCGGGCTGTGACAACTCCCTGCGATCTTTCCAGGGCGGCAATATCAGTCCACCAGAAATACCGCAGTGTTGCCACCCGGACTTTAGACCAATAGCGTCTAGGTGCTAGTCGTTGTGGTCATAATTAACCTGACTCATTGTGATTTACAGAGTTCCACCCCACTTAAGCGGTATAGGCTGGCCCCATCACTTGCGTACTGGATAACCCGATGCTCTCTGCCCGTCACCGCCGCGCGATCCGCCTGACCAGCCGTTTTCTTGCACCTTATCGCTGGCCGGCCTTCGGTGCCTTGCTTGCCCTGATCATCACCGCCGGCATCACCTTGTCGATGGGGCAGGGCATTCGTTTGCTGGTGGATCAGGGCTTCATGACCCAGTCGGCGCATCTGCTCAACCAGACGATAGGCCTGTTCATGGTGCTGGTGGTCGGGCTTGCGATTGGCACCTTTGCGCGCTTCTATCTGGTGTCGTGGATTGGTGAGCGCGTGGTCGCGGACATCCGCAAGCAAGTGTTCAACCACCTGGTTTATCTGCATCCCGGTTTCTATGAAGACAATCGCAGCTCCGAGATCCAGTCACGGCTGACCGCCGACACCACGTTGCTGCAATCGGTGATCGGCTCTTCGTTGTCGCTGTTTCTGCGTAATTTGCTGATGGTGATTGGTGGGATCGTCCTGCTGTTTATCACCAACCCCAAACTCACCAGCATCGTGGTCGTGGCGTTGCCGCTGGTGATCGCGCCGATCCTGATTTTCGGCCGTCGGGTACGCAGCCTGTCGCGCCTGAGTCAGGATCGGATCGCCGACATTGGCAGTTACGTCTCCGAAACCCTCGGCCAGATCAAAACCGTGCAGGCCTACAACCACCAGATCCAGGACGAGCAGCGCTTTGCCGTGACAGTGGAAGAGGCCTTCAACACCGCGCGCAAACGCATATTTCAACGGGCCTGGCTGATCACACTGGTGATCGTGCTGGTGCTGGGCGCCGTTGGCGTGATGTTGTGGGTCGGTGGCATGGACGTGATCGCCGGGCGGATCTCGGCAGGTGAACTGGCGGCCTTCGTCTTCTACAGCCTGATCGTCGGCAGTGCCTTCGGCACGTTGAGCGAAGTGATCGGCGAATTGCAGCGCGCGGCGGGCGCAGCCGAGCGGATTGCCGAATTGCTGCGCTCGGAAAACATTATCCAGCCGCCCACCACAGGCCTGGTGACATTGCCTGATCGGGTGAAGGGCAATCTGGTACTGCAGGACGTGCGCTTTTCCTACCCGTCACGTCCAGAAAGTTACGCCGTCGATGGCTTGAGTCTGACTATAAATGCGGGCGAAACCCTCGCCCTGGTCGGTCCGTCCGGAGCCGGCAAGTCCACCGTGTATGACCTGTTGCTGCGTTTTTACGATCCTGCCTCGGGCCAGATCCTGCTCGATGACGTGCCGCTGACCCAGCTCGATCCGCTCGACCTGCGCCGCTGCTTCGCCCTGGTCTCGCAAAATCCGGCGCTGTTCTTCGGCAGCATTGAAGAAAACATCCGCTACGGCAACCCGTCGGCGACCCTGGCCCAGGTTCAAGAAGCGGCAAAAATCGCCTACGCACACGACTTCATCGAGCAAATGCCCAACGGCTACCAGACCCACCTGGGTGACGGCGGCCTCGGGTTGTCCGGCGGCCAGCGCCAACGCCTGGCTATTGCACGGGCGCTGCTGGTGGACGCGCCGATCCTGTTGCTCGATGAAGCCACCAGCGCCCTCGATGCGCAGAGCGAACACCTGATCCAGCAAGCCCTGCCAAGTCTGATGAAAAACCGCACCACCCTGGTCATCGCCCACCGCTTGGCCACGGTGAAAAACGCCGACCGGATTGCGGTGATGGACCAGGGGAAACTGGTGGCGGTAGGGACGCATCAGGAGTTGATTGCGAGTAATGCGTTGTATGCACGGTTGGCGGCGTTGCAGTTTAGTGATGGGAAGGCTGAACTCGGACTTGAACTGTAGGAACTGTAGGAACTGTAGGAACTGTAGGAACTGTAGGAACTGTAGGAGCTGTCGAGTGAAACGAGGCTGCGATCTTTTGATCTTGTCTTAACAAAAATGCCCGCATCAATCGATGCGGGCATTTTTATTTCCAGTTCAAATCACTATCACTGATCGTCAAAGTACCGCTCATGCCAATCCACCAGCGGCTGTGGCGAGTTGAGTTTCTGGCCGTAGATCACCGAGTACGACAGCACGTTCTGTACATACTGGCGGGTTTCATCGAACGGAATGCTTTCCACCCACACGTCGAAGCTCAGGTGATCTGCACCGCGCAGCCACTGGCGCACACGGCCAGGGCCGGCGTTGTAGGCGGCGGAGGCGAGGACGCGGTTGCCGTTGAACTGGCTGTGGACCTGGCTCAGGTACGCGGCGCCGAGCTGGATGTTCTTGTCCGGGTCGAGCACTTGCTGCGGTGAGGCCAGCGGGATGCTGAACTTGCGCGCGGTTTCCTTGGCGGTGCCGGGCATCAGTTGCATCAGGCCGCTGGCGCCGACGCCGGAGCGGGCGTCGGCCATGAAGGCGCTTTCCTGACGGGTGATGGCGAACACCCAGCTCGAGTGCAAGCCACGGACCTTGGCTTCACGCACCAGGGTTTCGCGGTGGGCCATCGGGAAGCGGATGTCCAAATCGTCCCAGTACTGCGCCTGACTGATGGTGCGGATCGCCGGGAAATACCATTTCAGGTCGTAGGCCAGTTTCGCCTGGGCGACCATTTCGTCACGGCTGAAGTGACGGCTGACGTGGTACCACTCGCGACGACCGTCGACGATCTGCCCGCGTGCGTGGAATTCAAGGGCGCGACGAATGCCTGGCGTGTTGCGCACCTTGTTGATCAGCGCCTGGCTCAGGACCAGTGGTTTGTTGTTGAGCGAGTAGGGCGATTGTGAACGGTCAGCGGCAAGGAAACCGTAGAAGTCGCGCTCACGGGCCAGATTCTTGTACAGGTTTTGTGCTTCCGGGTTCTGCGGCTGCGCCAGTTCCAGGCTGCGGGCCTGCCAGTAGCGCCAGCGGTTGGTGGTCGCAAGGTCCTGTGGCAAGCGACGCGTCAACTGATAGGCATCGTCCCAACGGGCCAGACGCAACAGCAGGCGCATACGCCATTCGGACACGGTGTTGTCGCGCAGTTCCGGGTCATACCTGGTCATCATTTCCAGCGCGCGAGGATCGAAGCGTTTGGCGAGGGTCAGCCCGATTTCGCGGGCGATCGCCACTTTTTCGTCGCGGGAAAAGTGCATGCTGCTGGCATAGCCGTCGAGCAGGCTCATGGCCTTGTCGGGATCCTGGCGTGCCAGACGGCGCAGACCGAGGCTGACCACGTCGGACATCGGTTCGTCGGCCGGGGTGAAGCGCGATGGCTGGTTCAACAGTTCAGGCTTTTGCGCCACATCCACCAGCAAACGACCGCGAGGGGCGAGGGTGGACAGGCCGTTGACCAGGCTGTTGGCCAGCGGATAGTTGCGCGCCTGGGCCGCGAGCTTGACGCGCTCCCAGCGTTTTTGTTCGGTCAGTTGACCTTCGGCGGCCCATTGCCCGAACAGCGCATCGCAGGCAGCGGGTTGGGATTTGCCGGTCAGCCACAGTTTATTGGCGTTGGCATAGCCTTCGGTTTTCTGGTTATGACCGATCTGGTACTGCGCGTTCAGGCAGTCCAGTTCGGTGAAATTGAGCTTGGGGTCGTAGTACTTGACGAAGGTCGCCCAGTCGCCGCGCTCCGCCAGCCAGCGCAACCAGCGCAACTTCATCCAGTTGGCCTGGGGCAGGTCACCATGTTCTGCGAGGAATTTTTCGATCTCGGCATTACTGGCGGATTTCAGCCGCGCGGTCAGCTCGTCGTAGGCCAGGTACGGCTCCAGTGGATAATCGCTGAGGGCCTGGCTGTAACGGAAATAAGGGCCGGTATCGCCCTTGGCCAAGGCGCGCTTGGCCTCATCGTAATATTGGCGCTGGGTGGACAAGTCCACCGCCTGGGCGGTTTGAACGGCAGCGGCAGAAAGAAGCAAACAAGATAAAAGACTGAAGAGGCGACTGCGCATGAGACGTCCGGGCATAGAAATCACGACAAGTGCAGGCATAACCTGCACTGAATTATCTGTAGCTTAGCCTTTTGCCAGCAACGGGCGAAAGCTTTGCCGGCCTCTCGGCATAAGTTCGCAACAATTGTCATGCAGAGTGCTTCGACATTGAAATTGCCGGCCTTCTGAAGCCTCAAGTCAGGTAGAATGCGCGCCCGGTTTTTGGAGAAGCTCATGACCCTGCTCAAATTCAGCGATGTGTCCCTTGCTTTCGGCGCTATGCCGTTGTTGGACAAGGTGTCCTGGCAGATCGCCCGTGGTGAGCGGGTGTGCATCATCGGCCGCAACGGCACTGGCAAGTCCAGCATGATGAAGCTCGTCAAGGGCGACCAGAAGCCCGATGAGGGCTCCGTTTGGCGTGCCCCCGGCCTCAAGATTGGCGAATTGCCGCAAGAATTGCCGGTAGCCGACGAGCGGACCGTGTTCGACGTAGTGGCGGAAGGCCTGGACGGTGTCGGTGAGCTGCTCGCGCAGTATCACCACCTGAGCCAGAACATCGTCACCGACGCCGACCTGGACAAACTGATGCACGTCCAGCACGACCTCGAAGCCCGCGACGGCTGGCGTTTGCAGCAACTGGTGGACAGCACCTTGAGCCGTCTGCAGTTGCCGGCCGACAAGACCCTCGCCGAGCTGTCCGGTGGTTGGCGTCGTCGCGTCCTGCTGGCCCAGGCCCTGGTTTCTGAACCGGACCTGCTGCTGCTCGACGAACCGACCAACCACTTGGACATCGGTGCAATCGCCTGGCTCGAAGAAGCGCTGAAGGATTTCCAGGGCGCCGTGCTGTTCATCACGCACGACCGTTCATTCCTGCAGAACCTCGCGACCCGCATTCTGGAACTGGATCGCGGTGGCTTGATTGACTGGAACGGCGACTACGCCAGCTTCCTGGTGCACAAGGAAGCCTCCCTGGCGGCTGAAGAAACCGCCAATGCGTTGTTCGATAAAAAGCTGGCTCAGGAAGAAGTCTGGATCCGCCAGGGCATCAAGGCCCGTCGCACCCGTAACGAAGGCCGCGTTCGCGCATTGAAGGCTTTGCGCGTTGAGCGTAGTGAGCGTCGTGAGCGCACCGGCAAGGCCAACATTCAGCTGGACACCGCTGACAAGTCCGGCAAACAGGTGATGGTCCTCGAGAACGTGAGCTTTGCTCACCCGGGCGGCCCGTTCCTGATCAAGGATTTCTCGATGGTCCTGACGCGCGGCGACCGTATCGGTCTGCTGGGCGCCAACGGTACCGGCAAGACCACACTGCTGAAGCTGATGCTCAGCGGTCTGCAGCCAACCAGTGGCACAGTGGAAGAGGGGACGCGCATCGACGTGGCCTACTTCGACCAGTTGCGCCATCAGTTGGACCTGGAAAAGACCGTAATTGACAACGTTGCAGAAGGTCGCGACTTCATCGATATCGATGGTCAGAGCCGTCACGTGCTGAGCTACCTCGGCGACTTCCTGTTCAGCCCGCAGCGTGCCCGCACGCCGGTGAAGGCGCTGTCCGGTGGTGAGCGTGCCCGTCTGCTGCTGGCGAAACTGTTCAGCAAGCCGGCGAACCTGCTGGTCCTCGATGAACCGACCAACGACCTCGACGTCGAAACCCTCGAGTTGCTGGAAGAGGTCTTGCTGACCTTCAACGGCACCGTGCTGATGGTCAGCCACGACCGGGCATTCCTCGACAACGTGGTCACCAGCACCCTGGTCTTCGAAGGTGAAGGCAAGGTTCGTGAATACGTCGGTGGTTACCAGGACTGGCTGCGTCAGGGCGGTTCGCCGCGCCTGCTGGGCGTGACCGAGAGCAAATCCGGCAAGGCCGACCTGACCTCGGCGGTCGTGACGGCGGAAGCGGCACCGGTTGCGGCAGCCGTTGAAGCGCCAGTGGCGAAGAAAAAGCTCAGCTACAAGTTGCAGCGTGAGCTGGAAATGTTGCCAGCTCAGATCGAAGCCATGGAACAGCAGATCGCTGCCGTCGAGGCCCAAATGGCCGATGCGGGTTTCTATCAGCGTCCTGCGGCAGAAACCGCTGCGGTGATCGCTCAGCTTGAGCAGTTGCAGGCTGAGCTCGACGTGATGGTCGAGCGTTGGGCCGAGCTGGATGCCTGATTGATCCTGTAATAAAAAAGCCCGGCGTTCAGTGATGAGCGCCGGGCTTTTCGTATGGAATGCGATCTGTTCGTTGCTATAGATCTCATGTGGGAGCGGGCTTGCTCGCGAAGAGGAGCTTACATTCAACATTGATGTCGACTGAATGTCCGCCTTCGCGAGCAAGCCCGCTCCCACATGGTTGTGTGTTGTCAGCTTTTGATCAGGCGCACCGCCAGCACATCACACGGCGCACCGTGCAGCACGTCATTGGCCGTCGAACCCAGCAGCAATGCCAGGCCATGTCGGCCGTGGCTGCCCACCACGATCAGGTCGCAGGTCTGTTCCTTGGCCAGGTGGTGAATTTCCTGGCGGGGCTGGCCGTAGGTCAGGTGGCTGTATTCTTTGGAGAGTTCCGGATACTTGACGATCAGTCGGTCCAGGCGTTCCTTGGCCTGGTCGAACTGCTGCTGTTGCAGTTGTGACAGGTCCATGGGTACGTCACCACCAAAGGCCATGGCCATCGGTTCGACGATGTGGACCAGCGACAATTTCGCGCCATTGCTCACTGAGAGCTCGCGAGCACGGTGGATTACAGGGTCGCACTCTTCGGTTAGATCTACAGCGACCAGAATGTGGTTGTAGGGCATGAGGTGCTCCTCCTGAGGATTGCAATATTGGTAAGTATGGCTGGTTTCAAGCGCAATGGTTCCAAAGTGACTCAAAGCGCCCATCAAGAATCGGGAGTACAGATATGACGGTCTGGATAGTGGTGTCAATCCTGCTGGTGGTCCTGAGTCCGCTGGCATGGTTGCGACCGTCCCGTGGACAGAGCGGGCGCATGGCCCTGCGCATGGAGGCGCGGCGTATCGGCCTGGCCATGCAACTTGCGCCCCAGGAGTGGCCGCACTGGCTGAGCCAGGAGCCGCCAAGCCCTTGCGCCCAGTACCATCGGCCGCGTCGTGGCAATCAGCCGGCGTGCTGGAGTTACTGGCAAAAGTCGCCGGGCGTGTGGGTGAACCAGTGGCAGGAGGTCTGCGAAGATCGAGCGCTACTCAATCATTTCGAAAAATTGCCAGCCAATGTCTACAAGGTCGAGGCGGATAAACAGATGATCACCCTGTATTGGGGCGAGAAGGGCGAGGCGACGGTTTTGCAGGACATCGATGCGGTGCTGAAAGCGCTGGCATGATTCGCAGACATTTCGCGCTGCAATGGCGCGAAACCTCCGACAGACAGGCAATAAAAAGCCCGACATCATCATCGGGCTGGGGTTGGCCAGGCAGGCCGGTAATTCTTTGTGCCGCCGATCTTACGCTTGGCGTTCGCCAAAAGTGTTCAAATTTTTTCTCAATGTTCCGCCAGCGTAGCTTGTTAAACAAAGGCTGCAGCGAATTAGGGCGACTTTTCTAACTATTGATTCTATGAATGGCTTCACATGCAGGTGCGTGTTGAAGATCTTCGCAGTACGGAAGTGACCGCAAAGTCGCGTTTCAACCAGTATTTTGGGCGATTGACAATTGCCGGAAATTCCGTGAAGGTGGCGTACCCAAATCAAACGGGCGTATGAATTGAGCGTTTGTATTTCAGACCGCTCCTACAGAATCCCGACTATCGCGTTGGCGGGTGTGCCGGGTGGATTGGCGTTAGCATCGACGATAAACGTCCTGCCGAGCCAGTCGCCTGCGTCCGACGTGTACTGTTCAGCTTCCATATCGTGGAGATCAGTTGATGATTTACGAAGGTAAAGCCATCACGGTTAAGGCTCTTGAAAGTGGCATCGTCGAATTGAAATTCGACCTCAAGGGTGAGTCCGTCAACAAGTTCAACCGTCTAACCCTGAACGAACTGCGTCAGGCCGTAGACACCATCAAGGCAGATGCTTCGATCAAGGGTGTGATCGTCAGCAGTGGCAAGGACGTCTTCATCGTCGGCGCCGACATCACCGAATTTGTCGAGAACTTCAAGCTGCCTGATGCAGAGCTTGTAGCTGGCAACCTCGAAGCCAACAAGATTTTCAGCGATTTCGAAGACCTCAACGTCCCGACTGTCGCCGCGATCAACGGCATCGCGCTGGGTGGCGGTCTGGAAATGTGCCTGGCGGCGGACTTCCGCGTCATGTCCACCAAGGCCAAGATCGGTCTGCCGGAAGTCAAACTGGGCATCTACCCGGGCTTCGGCGGTACCGTGCGTCTGCCGCGCCTGATCGGTGCCGACAACGCCATCGAGTGGATTGCCGCCGGCAAGGAAAACCGTCCTGAAGACGCGCTGAAAGTCGGCGCCGTCGATGCAGTGGTTGCCCCTGAGAAATTGCAGGAAGCGGCCCTGGAGCTGATCAAGCGCGCCATCTCCGGTGAGTTTGACTACAAGGCCAAGCGTCAGCCGAAGCTGGAAAAGCTGAAACTGAACGCCATCGAGCAAATGATGGCCTTCGAAACCGCCAAAGGTTTCGTGGCAGGTCAAGCCGGCCCGAACTACCCGGCACCGGTCGAAGCGATCAAGACCATCCAGAAAGCAGCGAACTTCGGTCGTGACAAGGCGCTGGAAATCGAAGCCGCCGGTTTCGTCAAACTGGCCAAGACCTCTGCCGCGCAGAGCTTGATCGGTCTGTTCCTGAACGATCAGGAACTGAAGAAAAAGGCCAAGGCCTACGACGAAATCGCCAAGGACGTGAAGCAGGCCGCTGTATTGGGCGCTGGCATCATGGGTGGCGGTATCGCTTATCAGTCGGCCTCCAAAGGTACGCCGATCCTGATGAAGGACATCAATGAGCACGGTATCGAGCAAGGCCTGGCTGAAGCCGCCAAGCTGCTGGTCGGCCGCGTTGATAAAGGTCGCATGACCCCGGCGAAAATGGCCGAAGTGCTTAACGGCATTCGTCCGACCCTGTCCTATGGTGATTTCGGTCACGTGGATCTGGTTGTCGAAGCAGTCGTCGAGAACCCGAAGGTCAAGCAGAAGGTTCTGGCGGAAGTCGAAGACAAGGTCAAAGAGGACACCATCCTCGCGTCCAACACCTCGACCATTTCCATCACCTTGCTGGCCAAGGCCCTCAAGCGTCCGGAAAACTTCGTCGGCATGCACTTCTTCAACCCGGTGCACATGATGCCGCTGGTTGAAGTGATTCGTGGCGAGAAGTCCAGCGAGCTGGCTGTTGCCACCACCGTTGCCTACGCCAAGAAAATGGGCAAGAACCCGATCGTCGTCAATGACTGCCCGGGCTTCCTGGTCAACCGCGTCCTGTTCCCGTACTTCGGCGGTTTCGCCAAACTGGTCAGCGCCGGTGTGGACTTCGTCCGTATCGACAAGGTCATGGAAAAATTCGGTTGGCCAATGGGCCCGGCATACCTGATGGACGTGGTCGGCATCGACACCGGCCACCACGGCCGCGACGTGATGGCTGAAGGCTTCCCGGACCGCATGAAAGACGATCGCCGTTCGGCTATCGACGTGCTCTACGAAGCCAAGCGCCTGGGCCAGAAGAATGGCAAGGGTTTCTACGCCTATGAGACCGACAAGAAAGGCAAGCAGAAGAAAGTCGCCGATCCGTCGGTGCTGGAAGTGCTCAAGCCGATCGTTTACGAGCAGCGCGAAGTCACTGACGAAGACATCATCAACTGGATGATGATCCCGCTGTGCCTGGAAACCGTGCGTTGCCTGGAAGACGGCATTGTCGAAACCGCCGCCGAAGCCGACATGGGTCTGGTCTACGGTATTGGTTTCCCTCCATTCCGTGGCGGTGCGCTGCGCTACATCGATTCGATCGGTGTTGCCGAGTTCGTTGCCCTGGCTGACCAGTACGCTGATTTGGGCGCGCTGTACCACCCGACCGCAAAACTGCGTGAAATGGCCAAAACCGGCCAACGGTTCTTCGGTTAAGCGTCCCAACACTTGAGCGAGAGTGAAATTTTATGAGCTTGAATCCAAGAGACGTCGTGATTGTCGACTTCGGTCGTACTCCGATGGGCCGCTCCAAGGGCGGCATGCACCGCAACACCCGCGCCGAAGACATGTCGGCGCACCTGATCAGCAAATTGCTGGAGCGCAACGTCAAGGTCGACCCGAATGAAGTCGAAGACGTCATCTGGGGCTGCGTAAACCAGACCCTGGAGCAGGGCTGGAACATCGCCCGCATGGCGTCCCTGATGACGCAGATCCCGCACACTGCCGCCGGCCAGACCGTCAGCCGACTGTGTGGTTCGTCGATGAGCGCTCTGCACACTGCCGCACAAGCGATCATGACCGGCAACGGTGACGTGTTCGTCGTCGGCGGCGTCGAGCACATGGGCCACGTGAGCATGATGCACGGTGTCGACCCGAACCCGCACATGTCGCTGTACGCGGCAAAAGCCTCGGGCATGATGGGCCTGACCGCTGAAATGCTGGGCAAAATGCACGGCATCACTCGCGAACAGCAGGACGCTTTCGGCGTGCGCTCCCACCAGCTCGCCCACAAGGCGACCCTGGAAGGCAAGTTCAAAGACGAAATCATCCCGATGCAGGGCTACGACGAGAACGGTTTCCTGAAACTGTTCGACTACGACGAAACCATTCGTCCGGAAACCACCCTGGAAAGCCTGGCGGCTTTGAAGCCAGCGTTTAACCCGAAGGGCGGCACCGTGACGGCTGGTACTTCGTCGCAGATCACCGATGGTGCTTCGTGCATGATCGTGATGTCGGCACAGCGTGCTCAGGACCTGGGCATCCAGCCGCTGGCGGTTATCCGTTCGATGGCAGTGGCAGGTGTGGATCCGGCAATCATGGGCTATGGTCCAGTACCGGCCACTCAAAAAGCACTGAAGCGTGCGGGCCTTGGCATTAACGATATCGACTTCTTCGAGCTCAACGAAGCTTTCGCTGCACAGGCCCTGCCAGTGCTGAAAGATCTGAAAGTGCTCGACAAGATGAACGAGAAGGTTAACCTGCACGGCGGCGCGATCGCCCTGGGTCACCCGTTCGGTTGCTCCGGTGCGCGTATCTCCGGCACCCTGCTGAACGTGATGAAGCAGAATGGCGGCACCTTCGGGGTAGCCACCATGTGCATTGGTCTCGGCCAAGGCATCTCCACCGTCTTCGAACGCGTTTAAGCGTTTCGTTGATGGAAGCCGGGGCCAAGTGCCCCGGTTTTTGTTTTTCTGAATTTATTTTTTGTTTTTATTTTTAAAAGATTTGAGTGAGGGCCAAACCATGCCGATACAACCTGGGCTCTACCAGCATTACAAAGGTCCGCAGTACCGCGTATTCAGCATCGCGCGGCATTCGGAAACCGAAGAAGAAGTGGTCTTCTACCAAGCCCTGTATGGCGATTACGGCTTTTGGGTGCGTCCCTTGAGCATGTTCCTGGAGTCGGTCGAGGTTGACGGCGAACAGGTGCCACGCTTTGCTTTGGTGCAAGCCGAACCGAGCCTTTTTTCGACGCCATAAGCTGAGTGCGCGCAGGACCCTGCGCTTGACCTCACCTTGTAGCCACTATATATAGCGGTGCCGCGTCAGGCGCCAACCGCCTTTCACTTCTAGAATTCAGGAATTTTCTGATCCATGGGCAAATCGCTGGTCATTGTGGAATCCCCGGCTAAGGCCAAGACCATCAACAAGTATCTGGGTAACCAATACGTGGTGAAGTCGAGTATCGGCCATATCCGAGACCTGCCCACCAGCGGTTCGGCTAGCGCCAGCAAAGAGCCAGCCGCCAAGCGCGGCAAGGCCGCCGCGGGTGAAGGTCCGGTGCTCACGCCGAAAGAGAAGGCGCGCAAGCAGCTGGTCTCGCGCATGGGTGTCGATCCCGATCATGGCTGGAAAGCCAAGTACGAGATCCTCCCGGGCAAGGAAAAGGTCATCGAAGAGCTGCGCCGGCTCGCCAAAGATGCTGACACCATCTATCTCGCAACCGACTTGGATCGCGAGGGGGAAGCCATTGCCTGGCACCTGCGCGAAGCCATCGGTGGAGATGACAGCCGCTACAAGCGCGTGGTGTTCAACGAAATCACCAAGAAAGCGATCCAGGAAGCCTTCTCCAAACCGGGCGAGCTGGACATTGACCGTGTCAACGCCCAACAGGCGCGTCGTTTCCTCGACCGCGTGGTGGGTTACATGGTTTCGCCGCTGCTTTGGGCCAAGGTCGCCCGTGGCCTGTCCGCCGGTCGTGTGCAGTCGGTTGCGGTAAAACTGGTCGTTGAGCGTGAGCGTGAAATTCGCGCGTTCAACCCGGAAGAATACTGGGAAGTCCACGCTGATCTCGGTACCACCAAGGGCGCAACCGTGCGCTTTGACGTGGCTCGGGAAAAAGGCGAGGCCTTCAAGCCGCTCAACGAAGCCCAGGCCATGGCCGCGCTGGAGAAGCTCAAGGCTTCCAGCTACAGCATCGTCAAGCGCGAAGACAAACCGACCAGCAGCAAGCCGTCGGCACCGTTCATCACCTCCACCCTGCAACAGGCCGCGAGTAACCGCCTGGGCTTCGGTGTGAAGAAAACCATGATGATGGCCCAGCGTTTGTACGAAGCCGGCTACATCACGTATATGCGTACCGACTCCACCAACCTCTCGGCCGATGCCGTGACGATGGCGCGCACTTATATTGAAGGCGAGTTCGGCAAGAAGTACCTGCCGGAAAACCCGAACGTCTACAGCAGCAAGGAAGGCGCACAAGAGGCTCACGAAGCAATTCGTCCGTCTGACGCCAACACCGAGCCAAGCAAGCTGTCGGGCATGGAGCGTGATGCAGAGCGGCTCTACGAGCTGATCTGGCGCCAGTTCCTCGCTTGCCAGATGCTGCCGGCCCAATACCTGTCGACCACGGTCACCGTCGGTGCCGGCGATTTCGAGCTGCGCGCCAAGGGCCGCATCCTGAAATTCGACGGCTACACCCGCGTCATGCCACAAATCGCCAAGCCTGGTGATGACGACGTGCTGCCGGACATGGCCCAGGGCGACGCGATGAAGCTGATCAAGCTTGATCCGACCCAGCACTTCACCAAGCCACCGGCGCGTTATTCGGAAGCGAGCCTGGTAAAAGAAATGGAAAAACGTGGCATCGGTCGTCCTTCGACCTACGCGGCGATCATTTCGACCATCCAGGACCGCGGCTACGTCGCGCTGCACAACCGTCGTTTCTACTCGGAAAAGATGGGCGACATCGTCACCGAACGTCTGGCCGAGAGCTTCTCCAATCTCATGGACTACGGCTTCACCGCCGGCATGGAAGAGAACCTCGATGACGTGGCCCAGGGCGAACGCGACTGGAAAAACGTGCTTGACGAGTTCTACGGCGACTTCAAGAAAAAACTCGAAGTAGCCGAAAGTGCCGAAGGTGGCATGCGCGCCAACCAACCGGTCATGACTGACATTCCGTGCGTGTTGTGCGGTCGTCCGATGCAGATTCGTACCGCATCGACTGGCGTGTTCCTCGGTTGCTCGGGTTACAGTCTGCCGCCGAAAGAACGCTGCAAGGCCACCGTCAACCTGGTGCCGGGCGATGAAATCGCTGCGGACGACGAGGGTGAATCGGAATCCCTGGTGCTGCGTGGCAAGCACCGCTGCCCGATCTGCAGCACGGCAATGGACGCTTACCTGCTGGATGAGAAGCGCAAGCTGCACATCTGCGGTAACAACCCGGATTGCTCAGGCTACGAAATCGAAGAGGGCACCTATCGCATCAAAGGCTACGAAGGTCCGAGCCTGGAATGCGACAAGTGTGGCAGCGAGATGCAGCTCAAGACCGGCCGTTTCGGCAAGTTCTTCGGTTGCACCAACGCGACGTGCAAGAACACCCGCAAACTGCTGAAAAGCGGTGACGCGGCGCCGCCGAAGATGGACCCGGTGAAGATGCCTGAGCTGAAATGCGAAAAGGTCAACGACACCTACATCCTGCGCGATGGTGCTTCCGGTCTGTTCCTGGCGGCCAGCCAGTTTCCGAAAAACCGCGAGACGCGTGCTCCGCTGGTCATGGAAATTGTGCCGCACAAGGATGAGATCGATCCGAAGTACCACTTCCTCTGTGAAGCGCCGAAAAAAGATCCGGACGGCCTGCCTGCTGTGATCCGTTACAGCCGCAAGACCAAAGAGCAGTACGTGCAGACAGAAGTCGACGGCAAGCCGACCGGCTGGAAGGCGTACTACGACGGCGGCAAATGGACGGTTGAAGACAAGCGTCCGGCAGCCAAAGCGTAAAAACAGGCTGTACACAAAAGGCCGCATGACAACCCACGGGTTTTCATGCGGCCTTTTTGTTTTGTGCTTGCGGTCAGCTCGGCTGATCCACGACACTGTCTGATCTGCGTGAAGCAATTTTTTCGTTGTGGAGGCTGCCGTCATGGCCCACGAACTCTATACCCGTACTAATCAAAAGATTTATTTCGCCGGCCTGTCGCTCGAAGCGCTTGCCAGAGCCGAAGAGGGGCGGACGATGAATTCCCTGGCGCTGATTCAGGCCGGGCGTGAGTCGGCGTTGTTTCACTTGTACGGCGCGTTGCTGGGGCTGTGCCATGAAATTGCCGGTTTCTATCGCTTGCCGCAGGCCAATGCGCCTCGGGTGGAGATGCTGCTGACTCGGGAAGTGCTGGAAGCCATCGCCATTCCCGAGATGGCTGAGATGGTCGAGCTGGCCCAGAATCCGGAAACCTGGCTGGCCAAGCTGCTGGCGGCTCACGCGGCGATGTTCCAGCCGCCTCGTGCTCCACACAAGCCCAAGGGTGACGTCACTCAGCCGCTCATCCTGGCCGTTAACCTGGATGAAGAAGAGGCGCCAGAGGAGTTGAGTCGCGAAGAGCTGGAGAGCTGGCGCCAGAACCTGAAAGGGTTGGCGATCCGTTTTCGCGAAGGCTTGAACGAGTGCTGATCGACTGAGTGCCGGCGGTGCGATTAAAAGCGCTGCTGGTCAAGTTACCGAGCGAAGCCTGGCCGATGCCTATATAATCCCCGCCTTTCGTGGAGAACAGACCTTTATGCCAACGTCCTTTCTAGAAATTGTCGAGTTACCAGACGGCCGAATCGAGCTGCGCAGGGCTGAGGACGAGGGTTCTCTGGTCACTTTGGATTTCTCCGAGGATGCCAAGGCTTTCCTGCAGGGCCAGCACGTCGAAGTCGCCAAGGCGATGTTGAGCGTCGGTGTTCAGATGGCAGGGCGTCTGGTTGAAGGCGAATTCAATACGGATGAGAGTTCGCGGGTTCTCCACTGATCCCATTCGTCGCTTTCTGCTGATACGGCTTCGGACCGGCTTCTCTAATCCTTTGAGAAGCCCCGCGCAATTGATTGCGCGCTTTGTTTACAGGTTAACCCAATCGAATATTCAGGCTCTGCGCATCCCCGGTACGGGCCGCGCTGATCAACTGTTGCCGTGAATTTGTGCTCAAGGGGTTGAGCCAGCTGACAACGGTGTGGCTGCGGCCCAGGCGCAAAGCTTCGCAGGTCAGCTGCTGGGCGCTCTGAGTGCCGCGAGGTTGCAGCAGCAGGATGCGTTCGCGGTTGAGACCGGCGTCCCGCAGCCACGCCTGGGTCAGGCTGGCGGGCGGGGCGATCAGTGTCAGCCATCGCGCGTCCTGATCCTGGCTCAGTTCCCGAAGGATCGGCGCCAAAAGGTTCAGGCAGTTCCCGGCCGCACCACGCAGTGAAAGCTCGCTGAAAACTTCGGGTTCGGCGCTCCAGGGCGTCTCGACCACGTCTTTCAGGATTGGCGCCAACGGTTGCACCATGAATGCCTCGAACAACGGCAGTTGGGCTTGCTGTGATGTGTGTGGGAACTGCATAAAGCCTCCTTTAGCGGCGAATGACGCCGACACTCAAGCCTTCGATCACCAGTTCCTGATCTTTCAGGTTGACTTCGATTGGGGCAAATTCAGGGTTTTCGGCAATCAACCAGACCTTGCTGCCGTCGCGCTTGAAGCGCTTGACGGTCACTTCGTCACCGATCCGTGCCACGACGATCTGGCCATTGCGGGCTTCCCGGGTGGTGTGGACGGCCAACAGGTCGCCGTCAAAAATACCGACGTCCTTCATGCTCATGCCATGAACGCGCAGCAGATAATCAGCGCGCGGATGGAAGAAGGCAGGGTTGATGTTGCAGGACTCTTCGATGTGCTGCTGGGCCAGAATCGGCGCACCGGCAGCGACTCGGCCAATGATCGGCAGGGTAGAATCATCGGCCTTGGCTTCGAAGCCCGGAATGCGAATGCCTCGGGAAGCGCCCGGGGTCATCTCGATCGCACCTTTGCGGGCAAGCGCCTTGAGGTGTTCTTCCGCCGCGTTGGGCGATTTGAAACCCAGTTCCTGAGCGATTTCCGCACGGGTTGGCGGGTAGCCGTTGTCTTCTAGGCAGCGTTTGATGAAGGCCAGAATCTCTGCTTGGCGTGGCGTCAGCTTTAGCATATTGATCGCTCTGTCTTTTTATACAGTGACTGGGATTATATACAGTGAAACGGTCTTGGCAATGCCCCTTTTTTGGCCGGCCGCTGGACGGTCAATCAGCCTGCTGATTAAAGCCTCGCCGTTGTATGGTTAAATAGCTGACCGACCATTCCCAAAACGAACCGGCAGGCTTGACAATGCACAGGCTGAAACGTATGTTTCAAACAAGTGTTTGTCAGGCGGAGTAGCCATGGCCCAGTCGGAAACCGTTGAACGCATTCTCGATGCTGCCGAGCAGTTGTTCGCGGAAAAAGGTTTCGCCGAAACCTCGTTGCGTCTGATCACCAGCAAGGCTGGTGTCAATCTGGCGGCGGTCAACTATCATTTCGGTTCGAAGAAGGCGCTGATCCAGGCGGTCTTCTCGCGCTTTCTCGGGCCGTTTTGCCTGAGTCTTGATAAAGAGCTGGAGCGGCGTCAGTCCAAGCCTGACAACAAGCCGACACTCGAAGAGTTGCTCGAGATCCTCGTTGAGCAAGCCCTCGTCGTGCAGCCTCGCAGCGGCAACGACCTGTCTATCTTCATGCGCTTGCTGGGACTGGCGTTCAGTCAGAGCCAGGGTCACCTGCGTCGTTATCTGGAAGACATGTACGGCAAGGTGTTCCGCCGCTACATGATGCTGGTAAACGAAGCTGCGCCGCGCATTCCACCGATCGAGCTGTTCTGGCGCGTGCACTTCATGCTCGGCGCCGCGGCGTTCAGCATGTCGGGGATCAAGGCGTTGCGAGCGATTGCCGAGACCGATTTCGGCGTCAACACATCCATTGAGCAAGTGATGCGCCTGATGGTGCCGTTCCTGGCTGCAGGCATGCGCGCCGAAACCGGCGTCACCGATGCGGCCATGGCCACTGCGCAACTGCGTCCGCGCAGCAAGTCGACCCCGGCTGCCGCCAAGGTTTAACCGAGCACGGGTGGGCGCGGCGGCTGACATCCGCTAAGCTAGCCGCCCATGCCGACTCTCGTTCTGAACCCGCTCCCCATTGATATCGCCGACCTGCCGGGCACAGCCCAAGGCGGCGAACGCGTGCGAGCCGGGTTTTTCGTTCTCAAGGAATCTCTATGACTGCTGGCCTGCAAGGCTCGTTGATGGTGGACGTCGCCGGTACCTGGCTGACGGCCGAAGATCGCCAATTGTTGCGTCAGCCCGAAGTGGGCGGCCTGATCATTTTCGCCCGCAACATCGAAAGCCCGCGCCAGGTGCGCGAGCTCAGCGCTGCAATCCGCGCCATTCGTCCCGACCTGCTGCTGGCGGTGGATCAGGAAGGTGGTCGCGTTCAGCGTCTGCGCCAAGGCTTCGTCCGGCTGCCGGCCATGCGCGCCATTGCCGACAACCCGAACGCCGAGTATCTGGCCGAGCAGTGCGGCTGGATCATGGCCACCGAAGTGCTGGCCGTTGGGCTCGACCTGAGCTTCGCCCCGGTGCTGGACCTGGATTACCAGCGCAGCGCCGTCGTCGGCACTCGCTCGTTCGAGGGTGATCCGGAGCGCGCAGCCTTGCTCGCGGGTGCCTTCATCCGCGGCATGAACAGTGCCGGCATGGCCGCCACCGGCAAGCATTTCCCCGGTCACGGCTGGGCCGAGGCGGATTCCCACGTCGCGATCCCGAACGACGAGCGCAGCCTCGACGAAATTCGCGCCAAAGACCTGGTACCGTTCGCCAAGTTGAGCAAGCAATTGGCCGCCATCATGCCGGCCCACGTTATTTATCCACAAGTCGATTCCCAGCCCGCAGGCTTCTCACGCCGCTGGTTGCAGGACATCCTGCGCGGCGAGCTGCAATTCGATGGCGTGATCTTCAGCGACGACCTGTCCATGGCCGGTGCCCACGTGGTTGGCGATGCCGCCAGCCGTATCGAAGCCGCGCTGACTGCCGGTTGCGACATGGGCCTGGTGTGCAATGACCGCGCTGCGGCGGAGCTGGCGTTGAGTGCCGCCCAGCGCTTGAAAGTCACGCCGTCCGAGCGCATCGCGCGGATGCGTGGCCAGTCGTACGCCAACACTGAATACCGTCAGAACCCGCGCTGGCTGACTGCCATCGGCGCGCTCAAAGAAGCTCAACTTATTGAATAAGGACTTTTCGTTATGACGGTTCACGCGATTATCGGTGGCACCGGCCTGACTCAACTCGAAGGCCTGAACATTCGTCAGTCACTGGCGGTGGATACGCCCTATGGCGCGCCTTCGGCCGACGTGCAGATCGGTGAATACGCCGGCAAGGAAGTGTTGTTCCTCGCGCGTCACGGTCACCCGCACCGTTTTCCGCCGCATCAAGTGAACTACCGCGCCAACCTCTGGGCGCTGAAACAGGCCGGCGCCGAAGCGATACTCGCGGTCAACGCCGTGGGCGGGATTCATGCCTCCATGGGTACCGGGCATTTCTGCGTGCCGCATCAACTGATCGACTACACCAGCGGTCGCGAACACACCTATTTCGCCGATAACCTGGAACACGTCACCCACATTGACTTCAGCTATCCCTACAGCGAGACGTTGCGTCAGCAATTGATTGCGGCGCTGGCGGCTGAAGGCGTCGATTACAGCAGCCAAGGCGTCTACGCCTGCACCCAGGGCCCACGTCTGGAAACCGTCGCTGAAATCGCGAAGCTGGAGCGTGACGGTTGCGACATCGTCGGCATGACAGGCATGCCGGAAGCGGCGTTGGCCCATGAGCTGGAACTGGAGTATGCGTGTCTGGCACTGGTGGTGAATCCGGCGGCGGGCAAGTCCGCGGCGGTGATCACCATGGCCGAGATCGAGCAGGCGTTGCATGACGGGATGGGCAAGGTTAAGTCGACGTTGGCGCGGGTGTTAAAAGGCTAGGTTGTACGCCACCATCATTAATTCATTACCAAAAGCATTGAGTGTATGTCGACAATCATCGAGCAACTTCAACAGCTGCCGTGGGCGGAGGCATTCAGTCATCGCGCTCTGGATAAGGCGCGCAGATACGCCCCTGAGCATCGGGTAGAAATCCTTGAACTTGATGATGTGTTGGTTCGGGCGACCTGCAGGGGCTCTCAAGGTAACGTCTACGAACAGCACATCGAACTGGTCGAAGATGCCAATGGTGATTTTGAGCTGGACTGCACCTGTTCATGCCCCGTAGTGATTGATTGCAAACATTGCGCAACCGTTATCTATCACCTGCAAGAGCTTCCTGTCGCGGTGGCTGACAGTGCGGCTTCCGCTCACCTGAATCGTGAGCTGGAGCGCTGGCTTGATGGTATTCCATCTGCAAGCAACTCCCTCGATGAACCGTCGCAGGTAACAAGTACGCGCCTGTTGTACAAACTCAGGGCAACGCCTACCGCCGGAAAATGGACACTGGAGATTTTCAAGGCGCGTCAGCTCAAGGACGGCCGTTTGCAAGACATCAAGTCGATGTACTCGATGTCGGACACGCTGATACGCCAACCCGGTTACCTGACCGGGCTCGACCTGCGAATCGCCAGGTTGTTAGTCGCCATTCACTCCCACCACGCCTATTACTCTGGCTACCCCTTGGAAGGCAGTAGCGGCGCCGAGCTCATCGAAATGCTGTTGCGAACCTCGCGCCTTTTCCTTGATCTCGAACAGCCACAACCCCTGACGCCCGGGATGAGAAGAACGGGTCAGTTTGCCTGGGCTGAACAAGTCAATGGCAGTTTTCGCCCGCAATGGGGCAGTGACGCAGCCCCAGTGGAAACGATCCTGGCCCTGGAGCCCTTGTACTATCTGGATCGCGAGCGGCTACAAGTAGGGCCGCTGTTCAGCGAGATGGATGAAAAACTGGCTTGTCACCTGTCGTTGGTCCCGGATATTCCGGCGCGTCAGGCAATGCAGTTCAGTCATCGGATGAGGGCAGCGACGCAAGTTGCACCGCCGCCGCATGCCCTGACGGAGCGGGTCATTGACGGCGTTTTTCCTCAGGCTCACCTGACACTCGCCAGCGGCAAGCGTTATGTCCGCTGGCAGCATGAACCAGAGCATCGCGCTGCATTGGCGTTCACCTACAACGGCCATCCGACGTCGGACAGAAACCCGGAAGTATTGATCCTTTCCGGGACTGAAACCCAGCGTATACAGCGCAATCCCTCCGCCGAGAAAGCCCTGCGTCAGGCCCTGCAAAAACACGGTTTTAAGAAGGCCACGCGCAAAAGTAGCCTGGATCGTCCCGGCGAAATGTTCACCTTGGCGGATGACGCAGCCTGGGTTACTTTTGCGCAGGACGGGGTCCCGGCGCTGAGGGAGAAAAACTGGCTGATCGATATCAGAGATAACTTCCACTTCAACTTGCAGCCTGTGGAAGAGTGGTATGCGCAAGTCGAGGAAGAATCGGGGCACCAGTGGTTCGATTTGCAACTGGGTATCGTGGTCAACGGCGAACGCCACAGCCTGTTACCAATCTTGCTGCATTTGCTGCGCAGCCAGCCGCAACTGCTGGATCCCGCAATCCTGGCGCAACGTAACGATGACGAACTGTTGCTGATTGGACTGGGTGATGGGCGTTTCGATGCCAAACCCCATGGCAAAGTCGCACTGCCCTATGGTCGGGTCAAACCGCTGATGGCCACCTTGGGCGAGTTGTACCTGGGGGCGCATCAAGGTGATTCATTGCGTTTGAGTTTGCCGGATGCCGCGCGCCTCAACGCACTGGAAGGCATTCCGCTGATTTGGCAGGGCGGCGAGCGGCTGCGCAGTTTTGCAAAACGATTGCGTGAGTCGACCCATGCTCACGTCTCGGCGCCCGAGGGGTTGAAGGCAACATTGCGACCGTATCAGCTGGAAGGGCTGAACTGGATGCAAACCCTTCGCGAACTGGAAGTTGGCGGCATCCTCGGTGACGACATGGGCTTGGGGAAAACCCTGCAAACCCTGGCTCATCTGCTGACGGAGAAGCAGGCCGGGCGGCTTGATCGTCCGGCACTTGCCGTGATGCCCACCAGCCTGATCCCCAACTGGCTCGACGAGTCACTGCGCTTTACGCCGCAGCTGAAGGTACTGGCGTTACATGGCCCCGCACGGCAAAAAGACTTTGCCGGCCTTGCCGAATACGACTTGGTGTTGACCACCTACGCGCTGCTGCCGCGGGATCTGCAGATTTTGCAGCCTCAGTTATGGAGTGTGCTGATTCTCGATGAGGCACAGAACATCAAGAACCCGGTCAGCAAAGCGGCTCAGGCCGCCCGAGCCTTGCAGGCCCGCCAGCGTTTGTGTCTGTCCGGCACGCCGCTGGAAAACCACCTCGGCGAGTTGTGGTCGCAATTTCACTTTTTGCTGCCCGGCTGGCTTGGCGACAGCAAAACCTTCAACCGCGACTACCGCACGCCGATCGAGAAGCACGGTAATAGCGAACGGATGCAACACCTGACCGCCCGGATAAAGCCCTTTCTGCTGCGTCGCAAGAAAGATCAGGTGGCGACAGAATTACCGCCGAAAACCGAGATTGTGCATTGGGTTGATCTCAGCGATGGACAGCGGGACGTGTACGAAACCGTGCGCGTGGCGATGGACAAGAAGGTGCGTGACGAAATTGCCCGCAGTGGTGTCGGGCGCAGCCAAATCATCATCCTCGATGCATTGCTCAAGCTGCGTCAGGTGTGCTGCGATCTGCGGTTGATCAAAACGCCGCTCACCGCCAAGGCCCTTCGGTCTGGTAGTGGGAAACTGGTCAGCTTGATGGAGATGCTGGAAGAGTTGCTCAGCGAAGGCCGAAAGGTTTTGCTGTTTTCACAGTTCACTTCGATGCTCGCCTTGATTGAGGAGGAGTTGCAGCAACGTGGTCTGGGCTACTCGTTGTTGACGGGTGAGACAACGGATCGGCGCACACCGGTCAAGGATTTTCAGAGCGGTAAAGTGCCGCTGTTTCTGATCAGTTTGAAGGCCGGCGGCACAGGTCTGAACCTGACTGCTGCGGATACGGTCATCCATTTCGATCCCTGGTGGAATCCGGCGGTGGAAAACCAGGCGACTGACCGGGCCTACAGGATTGGGCAAAACAAACCGGTGTTCGTCTACAAGCTGATAGCTCGTGGCACCGTAGAAGAAAAAATACAGGCACTGCAGCTGGAGAAGGCGGCATTGGCTGGGGCGGTGCTTGAAGGCGGGACGACTGGCGGGTGGAAGCTTGAGCAGAGTGATATCGAGGCGCTGTTTGCACCGCTGCCAAATCTCAAGTCCTGATTTCCGATCTTAAATGAAACCGAGTTGACGCTATCGCGGGCAAGCCACGCTCCCACAGAATGATCGCTGAACCTGTGGGAGCGGGCTTGCCCGCGAAGGCGATCTACCAGGCGCCGCAGATTTCAGCGCTTCTCCAGCTTATCCGGTAACGGCGCAAACAACGCTTCAATATCATCGCTCTGCAACTTCCAGTCCCCGGTCTTGCGCCCATCCAGCACACCCGCCGCCAGGTCGGATTTTTCCTTTTGCAGGTGCTGAATCTTCTCTTCCACCGTGCCGCGAGCAATCATCTTGTAGACGAACACCGGCTTCTCCTGGCCGATGCGATACGCCCGGTCGGTCGCCTGATTTTCCGTCGCCGGGTTCCACCACGGATCGTAGTGGATCACCGTATCCGCCTCCGTCAGGTTCAAACCGACACCGCCTGCCTTCAAGCTGATGAGGAAGATCTGACGCTTGCCGCTCTGGAAGTCCTTCACCGGCGCCCGTCGGTCCCGGGTCTGACCCGTGAGCAACGCGTATTCAACACCGCGCTTCTTCAGTTCAACTTCGATCAGCGCCAGCATCGAGGTGAACTGTGAAAACAGCAAAATCCGCCGACCTTCCTCAAACAACTCATCCAGCATTTCCATCAGGCTATCGAGCTTGCCCGAGGTGCTGCCGCGCGTCGGCAGTGCGGCATCGTTGACCAAGCGTAAATCGCAGCACACCTGGCGCAGCTTCAGCAGCGCTTCAAGAATGATGATCTGGCTGCGCGCCACGCCTTTGCGGGTGATCTCGTCGCGGACTTTCTTGTCCATCGCCAGGCGCATGGTTTCATACACATCGCGTTGGGCTTCGTTGAGTTCGACCCAATGGATGATTTCGGTCTTGGGTGGCAACTCCGTCGCGACCTGTTCCTTGGTTCTGCGCAACAGGAACGGTTTGATCCGACCATTGAGGTGCTGAAGTCTGACTTCACTGGCGCGCTTTTCAATCGGCACGCGGTAATCGCGGTTGAAGCTTTTGACGTCGCCGAGCCAGCCGGGCAACAGGAAGTGAAACAGCGACCACAGTTCGCCCAAGTGGTTTTCCAGCGGCGTACCACTCAGGCACAGACGCTGACGCGCATTCAACTCGCGGGCCGCCTGGGCAGCCTTGCTGTTGGGGTTCTTGATGTATTGCGCTTCATCCAGCACCAGCACGTGCAGAGGCTGAGCGGCCAGACGTTCGACGTCCTTGGGCAGCAGCGCATAGGTGGTGAGGATCAGGTCGTAATCGGCCAGATGGTCGAAATGCTTTTTGCGACTGGCGCCGTACAGCGCCAGCACGTTGAGTTGCGGCGTAAAGTGCGCCGCTTCGTCGAGCCAGTTCGGGATCAGGCTGGTGGGCATCACCACCATGCACGGCCGGTCGAGGCGCCCGGCGATTTTCTCGCTGAGAATATGCGCCAGGGTCTGTAGGGTTTTACCCAGACCCATGTCGTCCGCGAGAATGCCGCCGACTTCCAGTTGCCGCAACGATTGCATCCAGCTCAGGCCTTCCAGCTGATACGGGCGCAAGGTTGCGTTCAAACCTTCGGGGGCCGTCGCGGTGTAATCCTTGATGTCCCGCAGGCGCTGGGCAAACGTGCGGATCTGCTCGCCACCTTCCCAAAGCAGCGGCATGCCTTCCAACGGGTTCAGGCGTGTCGCGTCGGCCTTGCTCAGGCGCAGCGTGGTTTCGCCGGGCTCTTGCAGGTAGAACTCGCCAAGGGTCGCCAGCACCGGTTTCAACCGGCCGAAGGGCAGGGCGACCTGCAAGGGGCCGTACTCGGAATTCGGGCGGTTGGGGATGTTCACCAGAATCAGTTCGTCGTCACGCCGCCGGGCGAGGCGTTCCGGATTGAGGATTTCGGTGTGGGAGCGCATCAGGTTCAGCAGGATCGGCAGCAAGCTCAGGCGCTCGCCGTTGACGATGATCCCCAGCTCCAGATCAAACCAGTCGCGCTCCGGCGCCTGTTCGACGGTGGCATACCAGTCGTCCACCGCGGTCAGGTCGAAGCCGAAATCTTCGTCGATCTGCAGCTCCCAGCCTTGAGTGCGCAGCTTTGGCAGTTCGTTGAGGGTGAAGGTCAGCCAGGCGCTGTCGTTGACCATCTCATAGAGTTCGCCGGCACTTTCCGGCAAGGCTTTGCTTTGACGGGTAGCGACTTTGAAACCGAGGATTCGCAGCTGTTCCCTGTAGGTCTGTTCGACTTCCGGGTGGCGTTTTATCCGCAGCGTCTGGGTTTCCTGACGAATCAGGACGTCGGCGTTCTTCTGCCCGGAAACGTATTCATCGAGATAACTGAAAGACAGCGCCGCACGGTGCTGGATGTAGCGCTGCATCTTGCCGTTGCGCGGTTCGAAGGCGCTGAATTCGATGCTCGCCAGCCACAGGCGCGGCACCGGTTGCACGTTATCCACAAGCACTTGGGGCGGCGCCTTCGGACTGCGGTTTTCCAGCACGGCCTGAAGTTTTTCCAGCAGTTCGGCGTCTTGTGCGGCGGCGGGGTAGGCCAGGGTTTCTTGCACCTTCAGCAGCACGGCCGCGCAATGTTTGCAGTTGACGTGAACCGGGCACGTGCACGTGGCGTCGACCATCAGCAAGGTCGCTTTGGCTGACTCGCGCAGGCGGATGGTCTGACGGTAAACGTTACCGCCAGAGCCCTCGCAAGCGGCGATGATCGTGGCGTCGCCGGCCTCGACGATCCTGACGCGGTTTTCCAGTGCGTAACGACGGCCACGCTCCAGGCTCTGTTCCTTGAATCGGCTGACCCATGAAGGTGCCAGGGGTTTGCTCAGGGTCGCTGACATAAGGACTCAATCAGTCCGGAATTTCATCGGGGACTGGCCGAGGTGCCGGGGCGGTCAGCGAAGTGATCTTGATCAGCAGGCCAAGGTGGCCGTTGTCGAGGAAGTTCAGCTGGCCGTTCTTGGTGTGGCTTTCCTGCTTCAGTCGTTCGCTGGCGGTGACCAAGCCATTGGCGTCGATCTGGTTGACCCAGAAGTCGGCGTCGACGTCGGTGAACCGCCCCAGTTTCATGCTCAGCGTGCCCTCGATCGGGAACTGGCCAAATTGTTCGGTGCCCTCGCTGATCGCAACTTTGGTGGCTTCTTCGCCGAGCGGTTGCTGCCACGCCTTGTGCAGCAACACCGAGTACTCATTGCTGGCGGTGAGCTTTTCCACTTCGGGATTCAGGCTCGGCGTGCGGAAGCTGTCGGGGCTGATGCGCTGGGCGCCGGCTGCCCAGTCTTCCGGGGCGGCTTTGCTGACAATGGCGGGCACGGCGTTCTGCCGCACCAGGATCATTTCAACCTGGTACAGGTCATCGGCAAACGCCGTTGGAGCGACCAGGGTGGTCAGCAAAGTCAGTAAACGAAACAGGCGCATGCGGCGTCCTTCAAGCAGTTTTCGGAATGAGGCACTCAAGCAGCGCCTCTACAGTATTAAAGCGCTCTTGCGGGCTTTCCATCGGGACCATGAATTTAAACATCGTGGCACCTTCGAATTTGTAGCGTTTGGGCTGGCCCTGGATCAGTTTGATCAGGGTCAGCGGGTCGACAGGCGTCTGCGCCGCGAACTCGATCCGGCCGCCTTGCGGGCCACCGTCGACTTTCTTGATGCCCAGCAGTTCGGCTTGCAACTTCAACGCCGTGATGCGCATCAGGTTCTTGGTCGGCTCCGGCAGCAGGCCGAAACGGTCGATCATCTCCACTTGCAGGTCCTTGAGGCCTTCCTCATCGGTGGCCGAGGCAATGCGTTTGTAGAGAATCAGACGGGCGTGCACGTCCGGCAAGTAGTCTTCCGGAATCAGCGCCGGGACGCGCAAATTGACTTCCGGACCACCGCCCAGCGGCTGATCGAGGTTCGGTTGTTCGCCCTTGCGGATCGACTTCACCGCGCGCTCGAGCATTTCCATATACAGGGTGAAGCCGACGGCCTGGATCTGCCCGCTCTGACCGTCGCCCAGCAATTCGCCGGCGCCACGGATTTCCAGGTCGTTGGTGGCGAGCACGAAGCCCGCGCCGAGGTCCTGGGTGTTCGCGATCGCTTCCAGACGCTTTTCCGCGTCCGGGGTGATCTGCTGACGCGGCGGCGTCAGCAAATAAGCATAAGCCTGGTGGTGACTGCGACCGACGCGGCCGCGCAATTGGTGCAACTGCGCCAGGCCGAATTTGTCGGCACGCTCGATGATGATGGTGTTGGCGCTCGGCACGTCGATGCCGGTTTCGATGATGGTCGAGGCGATCAGCACGTTGAAACGCTTGTGGTAGAAGTCGCTCATCACCTGTTCGAGTTCGCGTTCGCGCATCTGCCCGTGGCCGATGCCGATCCGCGCTTCCGGCACCAGTTCGGCGAGGTCGGCGGCGCATTTCTCGATGGTCTTCACGTCGTTGTGCAGGTAGTAGACCTGACCGCCACGCAGCAACTCACGAAGCAGGGCCTCTTTGACCGTGCTTTTGTTCTGCTCCATGACGAAGGTCCGCACCGACAGGCGACGGGCCGGCGGCGTGGCGATGATCGACAGGTCGCGCATGCCCGACACCGCCATGTTCAGCGTGCGCGGAATCGGCGTGGCGGTGAGCGTGAGGATGTCGACTTCACTGCGCAGGGCCTTGAGTTGTTCCTTCTGACGAACACCAAAACGGTGCTCTTCGTCGATGATCACCAGCCCGAGGTTTTTGATCTTCACATCATCTTGCAGCAGCTTGTGTGTGCCGATGACGATGTCGATCTTGCCTTCGGCCAGATCCGCAACCGCGGCGTTCACTTCCTTGGTCGACTTGAAGCGGCTCATCACTTCCACGCTCACCGGCCAGTCGGCGAAGCGGTCGCGGAAGCTGTTGTAATGCTGTTGGGCGAGCAGGGTGGTCGGCACCAGAATCGCCACCTGACGACCACCGTGCACCGCGATGAACGCCGCGCGCATCGCCACTTCGGTCTTGCCGAATCCGACATCGCCGCAGACCAGGCGATCCATCGGCTTCGGGGCGAGCATGTCGGCACGGACCGCATCGATGGTGGTCTGCTGGTCCGGGGTTTCTTCGAACGGGAAGCCGGCGCTGAACGTCGCGTAATCGGCTTTCGGGTCTTCGAATGCATAACCTTCGCGAGCGGCGCGACGGGCATAGATGTCGAGCAATTCGGCGGCGACGTCGCGCACCTGTTCGGCGGCTTTGCGTTTGGCTTTCTGCCAGGTTTCCGAGCCGAGGCGGTGCAGCGGGGCCAAGGCGTCATCGCTACCGGTGTAACGCGCAATCAGGTGCAGGTTAGCCACCGGCACGTAAAGCTTGGCGCCTTCGGCATATTGCAGCGTGAGGAACTCGGCGGCTTGATCGTCGATTTCCAGGGTCGCAAGCCCGAGGTAGCGACCGACGCCGTGATCGATATGCACGACCGGCGCGCCTTCGCGCAGCTCGGTAAGGTTTTTGATCACTGCGTCATTGTTGGCGTCGGCGCGTTTTTCGCGGCGACGACGCTGCATCACGCGCTGACCGAACAACGGGCTTTCGGCCACCAGCGCCAGGGCCGGATTGTCGAGCACCAAGCCCTCGTCGAGCGGTGCGATGGTGATCGCCAGGCGCTCCTTGCTCGCGACAAAGTCCGGCCAGCTGTCGACGGTTTTCGGCCGCAGCTTCAGGCGTTCGAGCAATTCCAGCAGCACTTCACGGCGGCCCGCAGACTCGGCGGTGAACAATACGCGGCCGGGGAACTCGTCGAGGAAGCCGGCCAGCGCCGCCAATGGCTGGGTAGCCTTGGCTTCGATGGCCAGGTTCGGCAGTTCGCGCGCCGGGAAGCGCTCGCGGCCGACGCCGGTTTCCACGTCCTGTTGACTGGCCACCACACGCGGCCAGTTCTTCAAGCGGGCAAAGCAGTCTTCCACCGGCAGGAACAGCTCGGCCGGTGGCAATAAAGGACGGGAAGGATCGACGCGGCGCTCTTCATAGCGGTTGCGCACATCGTTCCAGAAGTTTTCCGCCGCTTGCTCGATGCCCGGCAGGGAAAACACTTGGGTGTCCTGGGGCAGGTAATCGAACAGCGTCGAGGTTTCGTCGAAGAACAGCGGCAGGTAGTACTCGATACCGGCCGGCGTGATCCCGCTGCTCAAATCCTGGAAGATCGGGCAGCGACGGAAGTCGACATCGAAACGCTCACGGAAGCGCGCCTTGAAACGGGTGACCGCGTCTTTCTGCAGTGGGAATTCCCGCGCGGGCAACAGGCGAACGGTGTCGACTTTATCGATGGAGCGCTGGTTTTCCGGATCGAAGGTACGCAGCGTCTCAATTTCGTCGTCGAACAGGTCGATACGGAAGGGCAGTTTGCTGCCCATCGGGAACAGGTCGATCAGCGAGCCGCGGACGGTGAATTCGCCGTGTTCGTACACCGTGTCGACGTAGCGATAGCCGCTGGCTTCAAGTCGGGTGCGCATCTGCTCGACGTCGAGCTTCTGGCCAACGTCCAGCACCAGGCTGCTGCCGAGCAGGAACTTGGTCGGCGCCAGGCGGTGCAGCGCGGTGGTGATCGGCACGACCAATACGCCATGACTCAGCTCCGGCAACCTGTACAAGGCTGCGATGCGCTGGGAAATGATGTCCTGGTGTGGCGAAAACAGATCGTAGGGCAGGGTCTCCCAGTCCGGGAAATGCAATACGGGCAAATCCGGGGCGAAGAAACTCAGCTCCTGTTCCAGCCGTTCGGCACTTTGGCTGTCGGCGGTCAGCAGCAGGGTAAAGCGCTTGGCAGCGCTGGCAGCCTCGGCAATGGCCAGGCTCAGGGCGGCACCGGGCAGGTTGCCCCAGTGCTGTTTACCTGCCGCGGCAGGGAGAAGCGGTAGACGCAGAACGGGCACGGAAGGTTGAGCTCCAAGCGTTGCGACAAAGTCGGTAATTGTAGCGGCCCCGGGTGCCGCCTGTCAGTTGCAGATGTGTCTATTACGCCGGTTTGGCGAAATGTAGTGGTAAAGACAAAATTCGCCGGTTTTTTGCTGAAAATTGATGATTATGTAGTGGCAAAACGACCGAGTGTTACGGAGGGTTACGGATAAGACAGCGGTGTCTCCAAAAAATTGACTGCGCTGAAAGCCGCGGTTTTACTGGGCTTTAGCGGTGCGTAATTTTTTTGAACAGGAATTTGTTACGGATCGCGCGACAGGCGCGCATTGCTACGAGAGGCACTCGGCGGCATAATGTAGCCCCTTTTTTCTGCCCCTACATGTGGAAGGTTCCCGTGACTCAGAAGCCCGACCAGTGTCTTGGTGAATGGATCGACCGTGAAGCACTCGCAGAAGCGATGATTCCGCTTATCGGTCAGCTCTACCGCAATAACAACGTGGTGAGCTCGATCTATGGCCGCAGCCTGATCAATCGTTCAGTCATTGCGATTCTCAAAGCTCACCGCTTTGCTCGTCATCGTCAGTCCGATGACAGCGAATTGTCCGTCCACGAAACATTCCCGCTGCTCAAGGCGATGAGCGAGCTCAAGCTCGGCGCCGCTTCGGTTGACCTGGGCAAGCTTGCCGTCAAGTTCAAGGCCGAAGGCAATGGCCGCACTGCCGAGCAGTTCGTTCGCGAAGAACTGGCTGACGTCGTTGGTCAGCAAAACGTTGCCGCTCGTAAAGGCACCGACGTTGTCCTGTACGGCTTCGGTCGTATCGGTCGTCTGCTGGCGCGCATCCTGATCGAGAAAACCGGTGGTGGCGACGGCCTGCGTCTGCGCGCCATCGTTGTCCGCAAGGGCGCCGAGAACGATCTGGTCAAGCGTGCAAGCCTGCTGCGTCGTGACTCGGTTCATGGTCCGTTCGATGGCACCATCACCATTGATGAAGCCAACAACACCATCACCGCCAACGGCAACCTGATCCAGGTTATCTACGCGAAAAACCCGACTGAAGTGGATTACACCCAGTACGGCATCAAAGACGCGCTGCTGGTGGACAACACCGGTGTATGGCGTGACGCCGATGGCCTGGGCCAGCACCTGACTTGCCCGGGTATCGATCGCGTTGTTCTGACCGCGCCGGGCAAAGGCAAGCTGAAGAACATCGTTCACGGCATCAACCACGGTGAAATCACCGCTGATGACAAGATCGTTTCGGCCGCTTCCTGCACCACCAACGCCATCGTGCCGGTACTGAAGGCTGTCAACGACAAGTTCGGCATCATCAATGGCCACGTCGAAACCGTTCACTCGTACACCAACGACCAGAACCTGATCGACAACTTCCACAAAGGCGATCGCCGTGGCCGTAGTGCCGCGCTGAACATGGTGATCACCGAGACCGGTGCTGCCACCGCTGCTGCCAAGGCTCTGCCTGAGCTGGCCGGGAAGCTGACCGGTAACGCGATCCGCGTTCCGACGCCAAACGTGTCGATGGCCATTCTCAACCTGAACCTTGAGAAAGCCGCTACCCGTGAAGAGATGAACGATTACCTGCGCTACATGGCGTTGCACTCCGATCTGCATAAGCAAATCGACTACGTCAACTCGCAGGAAGTGGTTTCCACCGACTTCGTTGGCTCGCGCCACGCAGGCGTTGTGGACGCTGAAGCGACCATCACCCAAGACAACCGCGTTGTTCTGTACGTTTGGTACGACAACGAATTCGGTTACAGCTGCCAGGTGGTTCGTGTGATGGAAGACATGGCCGGTGTAAACCCGCCAGCATTCCCGCGCTAAGCCTTAGCTGCACATGAAAACGCCCCGACTTTGGTCGGGGCGTTTTTGTTTGTGGCGGTTGTCAGTGGGAGATGTGTTGTTTGTGCTGGCCTCTTCGCGGGCAAGCCCGCTCCCACAGGTTTGGTGGTGTTCACTCGATGGTGTTCGCGCAACAGATCCCTGTGGGAGCGGGCTTGCCCGCGAAAGCGATTTGTCAGGCGCCGCCGACCACAGCGGCCTGCGCCGTCCGCAGTTCATGCCGATTGCCTTTGAACAACACCAGTGTCGCGATCAACCCCAACACCGCCGCGCCACTGAGCCAGATCCCCGGCGCCGCCTTGTTGTCCAGCACGTGGATCAGGTACGTGCACGCCGCCGGTGTAAACCCGCCGAACGTTGCAGTCGCCAGGCTGTAGGCCAACGAGAAACCAGTCGTACGAACTTCCACCGGCATGATCTCGGTCAGCGCCACGACCATGGCGCCGTTGTACGAGCCGTACAGGAACGACAGCCACAACTCGACAATCAGCAAATGGCTGAAGCTCGGGTTTGCCACCAGCCACGACAGGGCAGGGTAGGCCGTGAGGATCGCCAGAATGGTCGCCGTCAGCAGTAGGGGTTTACGCCCGATTTTGTCGGACACAGCACCCATCACCGGCAACCAGAAGAAGTTCGACAGGCCGATGCACACTGTCACCAACAACGCATCCAGATCGGACAGGTGCAGTTCGGCTTTGCCAAAGGTCGGGGTGTAGGCAGTGATCAAGTAGAACGACACGGTGGTCATCACCACCAGCGCCATGCCGGCGATGACGATGCCGAAGTTCTGACTGATCGAGCGGACCACGTCGCGCAGGGTAGGCCGGTGTTTGCGCGCCTGGAACTCCGGGGTTTCTTCCAGCGAACGACGAATCACGAAAATCACCGGCACGATCATGCAGCCGATCAGGAATGGCACGCGCCAGCCCCAGTCACCCATCTCTTCCGGGCTGAGCCAATGGTTCAAACCGACGCCGAGCAGACCGGCGAACACCACTGCGGCTTGCTGGCTGGCGGACTGCCAACTGACAAAGAAGCCCTTGCGGCCCGGGGTGGAAATCTCCGCCAGGTACACCGAGACACCGCCCAGTTCCACGCCGGCCGAGAAGCCTTGCAGCAGTCGGCCGAACAACACGAGCAGCGGCGCGGCCACGCCGAGGGTGGCGTAACCCGGCACGCAGGCAATCAGCACCGTACCGGCAGCCATCATCGCCAGGGTGATAATCAGGCCTTTGCGGCGGCCATGACGGTCGATGTAGGCGCCGAGGAAAATCGCACCCAGTGGGCGCATCAGGAAGCCGGCACCAAAAGTGGCCAGCGACAACATCAGGGAGGCGAACGCGCTGTCGGCAGGGAAGAAGGTTTTGGCAATGGCCGTGGCGTAAAAGCCGTAGACCATAAAGTCGAACATTTCGAGAAAGTTACCGCTGACAACGCGAAAAATCGCTTTGCCTTTGCTCGTATTGGAAGACATTTTCAGGTACTCACGCTGGTAAATCTTGCTTGAAACGCTGGGCCTGAGGGAGCGAGCAGGTTCGCTCCCTCAGATTTTGCGTCTTACTGACGGGCACTGGCAGACCTCGCTCCCATGCGCTCTGAGGCCCATAATGGCGGGCGCGGTTTTGAGGGGAGATGAAGATTTGTTAACTGGACGGTGGGGTGGACTTGTGGTGCTGGCCGGCGTTTTGTCCGGTTGTGGCAACGGCGACAGCCTGGAACGCTTCGACGGCCCGACCATGGGCAGTCGTTATTCCATTCAATACGCAAGACATTCCTCCACGCCCGGGCCGAAAGCGGTGCAGGCCGAAGTAGAAAAAATCCTCGCCGACGTCGATCAGCAAATGTCGACTTATCGCAGCGACTCCGACATCGAGCGCTTCAACGACTTGCCTGCCAATCGCTGTCAGAAAATGCCAGCCTCAATCCTCAAACTGGTACGCGTCGGCGAGCAACTCTCAGAACAAAGCGAAGGCTCCTACGACCTGACGGTGGAACCGTTGCTCAACCTTTGGGGGTTCGGCCCGCAGGCCCGCGAGGAAAAAGTCCCCGCAGCTCAAGCGCTCGCCGAAGTAAGGCAGCGGGTCGGCTACCAACACCTGCGCATCGACCGTGATCAGTTGTGCAAGGACGCCGCCGTCGAAGTCGACTTCAACAGCATCGCCGCCGGTTACGCCGTCGACACCATTGCCGAAAAACTCGAAGCGATGGGAATCCACAACTACCTCGCCGAAGTGACCGGCGAGCTGAAGGCTGCGGGCAAAAAGCTCGATGGCTCAGCCTGGAAGATCGCGCTGGAAGAACCCCGTGACGACCAGCAAGTGGCCGAACGCATCATCTCCATCGACGGCTACGGTCTGTCCACCTCCGGTGACTACCGCAATTATTTTCAGCAGGACGGCAAGCGCTATTCCCACACCTTCGATGCCCGCACTGGTGCGCCGGTCTCGCACCTCCTGGCATCAGTCACGGTGATTAATCCTTCCGCGTTAATGGCCGATGGCTTATCGACGCTGTTGCTGATTCTCGGCCCGGAGCGCGGTTGGGACTACGCAGAAAAACACGATATCGGCGCATTTTTTGTGATTCGTGCCGATACAGGTTTCGTCACACGAACCAATCAGGCTTTTGAGCGCCTCAGTGGTGGTAAAACCAAATGATTGCGGCGATCAGCGCATTGAAGACTGGCGTTGTAGTGCAGGCAAAACTAGCCTACGACGCGACCAAGGGTTAATGTGCCCGGCGTTGACGCTTCTATAGACTGTGTCCGGGTTCTGCATTGGCCCCAAATTGTTCCTTCACGCCACAGATCGGCGTGATTTAGCCGCAGGTGCCGAGGGCGCCGCGGCCTGTTCTGAGGAGTACGCATGGCTGTCTACAACTACGACGTGGTGGTACTGGGTTCCGGCCCGGCGGGAGAAGGCGCGGCAATGAACGCCGCCAAAGCAGGGCGCAAGGTGGCGATGGTCGATAGCCGTCGCCAGGTCGGCGGCAACTGCACCCACCTGGGTACCATCCCGTCCAAGGCACTGCGTCACTCGGTCCGGCAGATCATGCAGTTCAATACCAACCCGATGTTCCGGGCGATTGGTGAGCCGCGCTGGTTCTCGTTCCCGGACGTGCTGAAAAGCGCAGAAAAAGTCATTTCCAAACAAGTCGCCTCGCGCACTGGCTACTACGCCCGTAACCGCGTCGACGTGTTCTTCGGCACCGGCAGCTTCGCCGACGAGCAAACCATCGAAGTGGTCTGCGCCAACGGCGTGGTCGAAAAACTGGTGGCCAAGCACATCATCATCGCCACCGGTTCGCGTCCTTATCGCCCGGCGGACATCGATTTCCATCACCCGCGTATCTACGATAGCGACACCATCCTCAGCCTCGGCCACACCCCGCGCAAACTCATTGTTTACGGCGCTGGTGTGATCGGTTGCGAGTACGCGTCGATCTTCAGTGGCCTGGGTGTACTGGTCGAACTGGTGGACAACCGTGGTCAGTTGCTGAGTTTCCTGGACTCGGAAATTTCCCAGGCCCTGAGCTATCACTTCAGCAACAACAACATCACGGTTCGCCACAACGAAGACTACGACCGCGTCGAAGGCGTGGACAACGGCGTGATCCTGCACCTCAAGTCCGGCAAGAAGATCAAGGCCGACGCCTTGCTCTGGTGTAACGGCCGTACCGGCAACACCGATCAGCTGGGCCTGGAAAACATCGGCGTGAAGGTCAACAGCCGTGGCCAGATCGAAGTCGACGAAGCCTACCGCACCTGCGTACCGAACATTTACGGCGCCGGTGACGTGATCGGCTGGCCGAGCCTGGCCAGTGCCGCGCACGACCAGGGTCGTTCGGCCGCTGGCAGCATCGTCGATAACAATAGCTGGCGCTTCGTGAATGACGTGCCGACCGGCATCTACACCATTCCGGAGATCAGCTCGATCGGCAAGAACGAGCAGGAGCTGACCCAGGCCAAGGTGCCGTACGAAGTGGGCAAGGCGTTCTTCAAGAGTATGGCGCGTGCACAGATTGCCGGCGAGCCTCAGGGCATGCTGAAAATCCTGTTCCACCGCGAGACCCTGGAAGTGCTGGGCGTTCACTGCTTCGGTTATCAGGCGTCAGAGATCGTGCACATCGGCCAGGCGATCATGAGCCAGCCGGGCGAATTGAACACCTTGAAGTACTTCGTCAACACGACGTTCAACTACCCGACCATGGCCGAAGCCTATCGGGTAGCGGCGTACGATGGCCTCAACCGGCTTTTTTGAGCGGCTCCGGCCGGTGGCCTGAGCCGGCCGGGGAGACCGATTTCAGCAACTCTCGAGGGTGGCGCTGGCCAAACCGGGAAAGTCTGTAATCAGGCTGTCAACGCCGAAGTCGGCGAGTCTGCGCATCAGCGCGGGCTCGTTGACTGTCCACACCGACACATGCAACCCCTGACGCTGCGCCTTCTGCAGGCGTTCCGGCGTACACAGGGTCCAGTTCAGCGCCAGAATCTCACAGCCATAACTTTGCGCGACCTTCAACGGGTCCAGCCACGCATACTCGGCCACCAATCCACGGGACACGTCCGGCACCAGGTCGAGCGCGGCTTTCAGTACTTCACGTGAGCTCGACGTGATCGTGACCTTGTCGAGCAGGCCGAAACGCTGGGCCATTTCGCGAATCGCCAGCACGGTCGTCGCGGCGCGGGTGCGTGAAGCGCTTTTGACTTCCAGCTGCCAGTGCTCGAAATCGCATTTCTCGAACAGTTCTTCCAGCGTTGGGATCGGGCAGGGCTTGATCCAGCCCGGACCGCCCTTGCGTGCGTCGTAGGTCACCAGTTCTGCCGCCGTGTGCTCGACGACCTTGCCGCGTCGGTCGGTAGTGCGTTTGAGCGTCGGGTCGTGGATGACCATCAACTCGTTGTCCATGGACAGGTGCAGGTCCAGTTCGCAGCGGCGCACGCCGTGCTTGAGGCATTGCTGAAAACTGGTCAGCGTGTTTTCCGGTGCTTCGCCCTTGGCGCCGCGATGGCCGTAGATGAGGGTCACGGTTCTTCCTTAAATTAAATGCCTGATTCGTTTTCGCGGGCCAGACGTCGTTCCTGGGCCTGCTTCTGCAAAATGTAGCGGGCGAGCAATTGGCGCTGCGCGTCGGTCGGGTATTCGAACTCGGTGCCGACGTCGTAGGCACCCGCCTTGCGATCGCAATGCGTGACCTTGGCCCGCAGCAACAGGCCGAGGGCTTGCGGCATCAGTACCAGCTTGACCGACAGGTGCGCGCCCACGGCGATGGGTGTCGGGTATTGAAAGTCGATGCCGCCTTCGGAAATGATCACCGGCTGCGGCTCTCCGATCTGCCCGAGCACGGTGATGGCGATCACCTGGCTCAGCAGATCGATGCGTTTGTTCTGGGATTTCAGGAACGCTGCGAGGTTGCGGTCGCGCTCACTGATCTGGCGCAGCAGGTGCTGCGACTCGAATTCGCTCAGGTGCAGTTCGCTGAGCAAGTTGAACAGAGGGGAAGCATCCTGCAACACTTCCTGGCCTGCAGCTTCGGGAGCGGACAGGGGCCGAATTTCCAGTGCGATCGTGTCCTCGATACGGTAGTATTCGCGGCGATCTTCTTCATCTAATGTCGACATGGCGAACCCATGGTAGCGGCGGTGGTCTGAGTGTAAAGCTGGTTATCGACCCCCGCCACAAGGACGTTCCTTTTCCCTCCGAACAAGCCCCGACATGTTCAGACCTCTCTTCGTATTTATTGGCACGCGTTATACCCGTGCAAAGCGCCGCAATCATTTTGTGTCATTCATTTCCCTGACCTCGATGATCGGACTCGCCCTCGGCGTAGTGGTGATGATCGTCGTGCTTTCGGTCATGAACGGCTTCGATCATGAGATGCGCACCCGCGTGCTGGGCATGGTGCCCCACGCGACCATCGAGTCCGGTGAACCGATCAGCGACTGGCAAAGCCTGGCCGCCAAGGTCAAGCAGAACCCGCAGGTGACGGCCGTGGCGCCGTTCACTCAGATGCAGGGCTTGCTGACCAACAACGGCAAGGTCTCCAAAGTCCTGCTCAATGCCATCGACCCTGCGCTGGAACGCCAGGTCTCGATCATTGATAACTTCATGCAGCAGGGCAAACTCGACGACCTCACGCCAGGCAGCTTCGGCATCGTCATCGGCGACAAGGCTGCCGCGAAGCTCGGCGCGGCCATCGGCGACAAGCTGACGTTCGTGGCGCCGGAAGTCACCGTCACCCCGGCCGGGATGTTCCCGCGCATGAAACGCTTTACTGTGGTCGGCATCTTTCATGTCGGCGCCGGTGAGATCGACGGCTATCTGGGCGTGACGAACCTGCAGGATCTGGCAAAGTTGCATCGCTGGAAACCGGATCAGGTCCAGGGCATCCGCCTGAAGTTCGACGACCTGTTCCAGGCCCCGCGCACGGCGTGGAACATCGCCCAGCAACTTGGCGAAGACCATTTCTATGCCCGGGACTGGACACGCACCCATGGCAATCTGTATCAGGCGATCCGCATGGAAAAAGCCATGATCGGCCTGCTGTTGCTGCTGATCGTCGCCGTCGCCGCGTTCAACATCATTTCTACACTGGTGATGGTGGTGAACGACAAGAAGGGCGACATCGCGATTCTGCGCACCCTGGGCTCCACGCCGGGGCAGATCATGGCGATCTTCATGGTCCAGGGCACGGTCATTGGCGTGATCGGTACGCTGATCGGCGCCGTGGTCGGGATTTTCGCCGCGCTGAACGTCAGCGCCGCTATCTCAGCCCTCGAAGGGTTGATCGGCCATAAGTTCCTCAACGCCGACGTCTACTTCATCGATTACCTGCCGTCGCAAGTGCAGAGCCAGGACGTATTGATGGTCTGCGCCGCCGCGTTGGTCCTGAGTTTCCTCGCCACCCTGTATCCAGCCTGGCGTGCCGCGCGCACCCAGCCTGCGGAGGCGCTACGTTATGAGTGAGTTGGGTATGAGTGATAAAGCAATCTTGAGCTGCCGCGACCTGGGCAAATCCTACGAGGAAGGCCCGGAGTCGGTAGAAGTGCTGGCCGGCCTGCAACTGGAGTTGCATCCGGGTGAGCGCGTGGCAATTGTCGGCACCTCGGGTTCGGGCAAAAGTACTTTGCTCAACCTGTTGGGCGGTCTCGACACGCCGACCAAGGGCAGCGTCTGGCTCGACGGCGAAGAGTTGTCGGCCCTGAGCGAGAAGAATCGCGGCCTGCTGCGCAACCGGTCGCTGGGTTTCGTTTACCAGTTCCACCATTTGCTGCCTGAGTTCACCGCGCTGGAAAACGTCTGCATGCCGCTGCTGATCGGCAAGACCGCGATCCCGGAAGCGCGTCAGCGTGCGACCGCGTTGCTGGAGCGGGTAGGGCTGGGCCATCGCCTGGAGCACAAACCGGCCGAACTGTCCGGCGGCGAACGTCAGCGTGTGGCCATCGCCCGCGCGCTGGTGAACAAGCCAGGCCTGGTGATGCTCGACGAGCCGACCGGCAACCTCGACTCCCACACCGCCCAGGGCATTCAGGATTTGATGCTGGAACTCAGCACCTCGATGCGCACGGCGTTCCTGGTGGTGACTCACGACATGAACCTGGCCCGCCAGATGGATCGCGTCCTGCATTTGCAGGAAGGTTGCCTGACGCCCATCTGATTGACCGAAACCCGACGTGTGAAGAACGCGTCGGGTCTTTTATTTTTATACGGTGCCCCAGCGAATGTTCAGACCGTTATCGATCTTTATCGGCACGCGCTATACCCGCGCCAAGCGCCGCAATCGCTTTGTTTCCTTCATCTCGATGACCTCGATGATCGGCCTCGCCCTCGGTGTGCTGGCGATGATCGTGGTGCTGTCGGTGATGAACGGCTTCCAACGCGAGATGAGCTCGCGCATCCTCGGCATGGTGCCGCACGCGACCATCGTTGGCGTGAAGCCGATCGACGATTGGCAGCCCGTGGCCGCCGCCGCGATGAAAAATCCGGAAGTCACCGCTGCCGTGCCGTTCACCGAGATGGAAGGCATGCTCTCCTATAAAGGCACGATGCAGCCGATCCAGGTCAGCGGTGTTGATCCGGCGCTGGAAGGCAAGGTCTCTATTGTCGCCAAGCACATTGTTCAGGGCCGTCTCGATGCCTTGAAACCGGGCGAGTTTGGCGTGGTGATCGGCGAAATCACTGCGCGACGTTTCCGCTTGAACGTCGGCGACAAGATCACTCTGATCGTGCCGGAAATCAGCAGCGCACCGGGGGGCATCACCCCGCGCATGCAGCGGCTGAATGTGGTCGGCGTGTTCAAGGTCGGCGCCGAGCTGGATGGCTCGATGGCGCTGATCCACGTCGCCGATGCCGCGCAGATGCAGCACTGGGAACCGAATCAGGTGCAGAGCGTGCGTTTGGCGGTGAAGGATTTGTACGCGGCGCCGAAGGTCTCCAGTGATGTTGCCAGCGGGCTGGGCACTGCTTACAGGGCTGACGACTGGACCCACACCCAGGGCAGCCTGTTCAGTGCGATGAAGATGGAAAAAACCATGATTGGTCTGCTGTTGCTGATGATCGTCGCGGTGGCGGCGTTCAACATCATCGCAACGCTGATCATGGTGGTGAACGACAAGGGCGCGGACATCGCGATCCTGCGCACCATCGGCGCGACACCGCGGCAGATCATGGCGATCTTCATGGTGCAGGGCACGGTGATCGGGGTTGTCGGCACCTTGATCGGTGGGGTGCTCGGCGTGATTGCGGCGTTGAACGTCAGTGAGTTGGTGGGCTGGATGGAGCGGGTCAGTGGCCAGCACATCTTCAGTTCCGACGTGTATTTCGTCAGCAACCTGCCTTCGGAACTGCAGGGTGGGGATGTGCTGTTGATCTGCTCGGCGGGGTTCGTCTTGAGCTTCCTGGCGACGGTATACCCGGCTTGGCGTGCGGCGAAGATCGAGCCGGCTCACGCGTTGCGTTATTCGTAAGCCGTTACACCGTCATCGCGGGCAAGCCTCGCTCCTACAGGTTTTTGGGCCGTTCACAATATTGTGATTCAACTCGGTCACTGTGGGAGCGGGCTTGCTCGCGAAGGGGCCAGACCTGCTGGCCTCAATCCCCCTTCGGCAACTCAATCACAAACCGCGTCCACCCATTCTCCGATTCACATCGAATCTGTCCACCATGGGCACGAATGATCGACTGCGTAATCGCCAAACCCAACCCCGCATGTTCACTGCTGCCTTCCTGGCGCGCCGGATCACCCCGATAAAACCGGTCAAACAATCGCGGCAGCAACGCCGCATCAATGCCTTCGCCACTGTTCTCAACCGTTAAGCTCAAGCCGTTGACCTGATCGACAATCCGCACCCGAACCTCGCCATCAGCGGGCGTAAACCGCATCGCGTTATCCAGAAGATTCGACAGCGCACGCCGCAACATGCTGCGGTCGCCCGCCATCCGCGCGCAGCCGTCACGGCTCATTGTCACCCGGGCGTCTTCCGCCAACGGCGCAAAGAACTCCAATAACACATCCGCTTCTTCTGCCAGTTCCAGGGATTCGTGCTTGGGCGTCAGCAAACCATGGTCAGCCTTGGCCAGGTACAGCATGTCGTTGACCAGTTGCGCCATCCATTGCAGTTCTTCGAGGTTGCTGTGCAGCGCTTCGCGATAATCCTCTATCGGCCGAGGGCGGGTGAGGGTGACCTGGGTGTGGGTCAGCAGGTTCGACAGTGGCGTGCGCAGTTCATGGGCGATGTCAGCGGAAAACGCCGAAAGACGTTGAAACGAGTCGTCGAGGCGTCCGAGCATGGCGTTGAAGCTGTGGGCCAATTCCGTGAGCTCCGACGGCATATTCGCTTCGGGCAGCCGGGCATTGAGCGATTGTGCCGATACGCCGCTGGCAATCGCACTCATACGCCGCAACGGGCGCAAGCCACTGCGCGCCGCCCACGCACCGAGCAGCGCGGTGGCCAGCGCTGACAAACCGACAGTCAGCCAGATCAGGTGCTGCATGCGTTGAAGAAAGTGCTGGTGATGGGTGATGTCCAGCAGCAAGGTCAGTTGTGGTGAATCGGGGCGGTCGACAAATAACGGCGCATTCAGCACGCGATAATCGGTGCCGTCATCGTTCAGCGTGGATAAACCCGGTTTTTGCGGGTTTTTTTGCGGTAGCCGCGCCGAGCTGTCATACCAGCGCTGGCCATCGCTGCCGGTGATTCGCAGCGACAGATCCGCCTGCTGGCTCAGCTCGTCAGCCAGTTTGACTTCGCTTTCACTCGACTGAATGTCGTGCAGCGCCCGACGCAAACCAATCAACTTGCCCTCCAGCAACTGCTGGTCGAGCTCAATGAAGTGCGCCTCACTGGCGCGACTGAACAATACTCCGGCAAACAATGAAACCACGGCGGTACAGGCCGCAAACAGCAGCGCCAGACGGCTGCTCAGCGAAAGTCGACGCATCAGGCAGGGCGCTCTTCAAGGACATAACCCATGCCGCGCACGGTATGAATCAGCTTGTTGGGGAACTCATCGTCGACCTTCAGGCGCAAACGGCGGATCGCGACCTCGATGACATTGGTGTCGCTGTCGAAATTCATGTCCCAGACCTGGGAGGCGATCAGCGATTTGGGCAACACTTCGCCCTGGCGCCGCAGGAGCATTTCCAGCAGCGCGAATTCCTTGGCTGTCAGGTCGATGCGCTGACCGCCTCGCTCTACCCGGCGGCGGATCAAATCCATGCGCAAGTCGGCCAGTTGCAGGCTGGTTTCCTGCGGCGAAGCACTGCCACGTCGCAACAAGCTGCGGACCCGCGCCAGCAACTCGGAGAAGGCGAACGGTTTGACCAGGTAATCGTCGGCACCCAATTCAAGGCCGTGGACTCTGTCCTCCACCGCATCTCGCGCCGTCAGAAAAAGGACCGGCGTATCGAGACCGGCGCCGCGCACCGCTTGCAGAATTTGCCAGCCATCGCGGCCCGGTAGCATCACATCAAGGATCAACAGCGCGTAATCGCCACTCAACGCCAGTTGTTGCCCGGTATTGCCGTCGGCCGCCAGCTCAGTGGTGAAACCGGCCTCGGTCAGGCCCTGGCGCAGGTAGTGGCCGGTTTTCGGTTGGTCTTCGACGATCAGCAGTTTCATGGGCGACTCGAGGCAAATGGAACGAACGCTTTATACCGTGGGCGGCGTTGATACAGCTCAACCTGACAGAGTTGTAATCTGGCTGTCAGGTTGTGGGCAGTGGCGACAGTTTAGAGTTTTCCACAGGCTGAACCTTATCTTGTTGGAGTACGACTATGTTTTTGCGCAAACCTTTGGGGCTGGCCGCGAGTTTGCTGGCACTGAGCTCGCCGGTGTGGGCATCACCGGCGCCTACCTACGATTTCGGTCAACCGGCCCCGGCGGCCAAGGCGACCCGCAGTGTCGAGGTGGTGATGGGCGACATGTCGTTCACGTCCAAGGCAATCGATATCAAGGCCGGTGAGACGGTTCGTTTTGTGTTGGTGAATAAAGGCCAGTTGCTGCATGAATTCAACCTCGGCGACGCAGCGATGCATGCCCGGCATCAGCAGGAAATGTTGAAGATGCAGCAGAGCGGCATGCTCACGCCTACAGGCATGAAGGAAATGGACCACGGTTCGATGGCGGGCATGGATCACGGAATGATGAAGCATGATGACCCGAACAGCGTCTTCGTCGAACCGGGTAAAACCGCCGAGCTGACCTGGACCTTCACCAAGGCCACGAACCTGGAATTTGCCTGCAATATTCCCGGCCACTATCAGGCAGGCATGGTCGGCAAACTGACTGTCAGTCAGTAAGCACTCAAAGGCGAGCGTAAAGGCTGGTAGAATCCGCTGATTCTTCAGTCAGGTTTCCGCCATGCATCCCGCAGCCGAACACTCGCCGCTGGGCAAATCCAGCGAATACATCGCCACCTATACGCCGTCCCTGCTGTTCCCGATCCCGCGCACTGCGAAATGGGCCGAGTTGGGCCTGACGGCGCAGACCCTGCCCTACAAAGGTGTGGACTTCTGGAACTGCTTCGAGCTGTCGTGGCTGTTGCCGTCCGGCAAACCGGTGGTGGCGATTGGCGAATTCAGCATCCCGGCGGATTCGCCGAACATCATCGAGTCGAAGTCGTTCAAGCTGTACCTGAACTCGTTGAACCAGACGCCTTTTGCCGACACCGCGACCCTTGAAGCGACGCTGGTGGAAGACCTGTCAGCCGCTGCCGGCAAGCCGGTTGGTGTGCGGATTCGCAGCCTCAAGGAGGTTGAAGCCGAAGGCGTCGTGGCGCTGCCGGGCGTGTGCATCGATGACCTGGAAATCAGCGTCAGCAACTACGAGCATCCGCGTCCGGAGCTGCTGCGTTGCGATGATTCGCGCATTGTCGAAGAGAGCGTGCACAGCCATTTGCTCAAATCCAACTGCCCGGTCACCAGCCAGCCGGACTGGGGCAGCGTAGCGGTGGAATACCGTGGCGCGGCGCTGGATCACGCGAGTCTGCTGGAGTACATCGTGAGCTTCCGTCAGCACTCGGACTTCCATGAACAGTGCGTGGAGCGGATTTTTCTCGACTTGCAGCGGTTGTTGAAACCGGAAAAGTTGACGGTCTATGCGCGGTATGTGCGGCGCGGTGGGCTGGACATCAACCCGTATCGCAGCACTGACGACGTGCAATTGCCGAACCATCGGTTGGTCCGCCAATAAAGCCCGCTCCCACAAGGGAAAGCATTTCCTAGAAATGAAAAAGCCCCGCTAGCGATAGCGGGGCTTTTTTGCATCTGGAGGGTTCAGATCCCCATGTTGGCCAAGGCTTGCACGATGTTGCGCAAGGTGCCAGCAAGGGTAGGGTGTTCAATTTCGAAGCGCTCGACGGCCAGGTTCACATTGTCGGCGAGGCTGGAGTCCTGGGTTTTGGTTTCGATCTCGAGCTCCAATTCGATCTGTTGCATCAGCGCGTGCAGGTCTTCGCGCTCGGCTTCCGTCAGGGGCGGATTCTGTTCCAATTGCTCGCGCAGAGTATTGAGCTGTTCTTGCAGTTCGCGGGCAGGCATGGCGTTCTTCCTTTTATCGATAGGCACTGGCATAGACCGCAGCAGCGCGCCAAAGGTCTATGGCTTGCCTTTAGATTAATCCACTCCTGTGCAACGTGCATGATCTCGATCAGGGCTTTTCGCCCTTGAGCCGACGCAGGCTGATGTCGGCCAGGCAGGTATCGAGTTCGCCCAAGTGATCGATCACCGAATGTACGCCCAGACTGAACAGCTGCACGGTCGCTTTACCGCGCCGATGCTCGCGTTCCTTTTGGCTCAAGGCCTGCCATGCGCTGGGTGCCAACCCGCAAAGCGAGCCGCAGGACGCCAGGCCGATCGTCCACAGCCCGGCGTTCAGTCCCGATTGCAGCAATCGCGGTTCGCCGCTGACCAGCACGCAACCGTCCAGTCGTTGGACATTCAAGGTCATCAAGGCTTGCCAACAGGCGTTCGGGGCCGGCCAAGGATTGATTGTTGCGTGGTGTTGCGAGGGTTTGATCCACGCAGGCAGGGCGCCGGCCAGCGAATGGCTGAGGGCGGGGGACAACTCGTCCAGCCAGGCACAAGGAATCTGCTGACGCTGCAAGCTGTTCAGGCTGTCCAGCGCGCCAGGTGTGAGCTCGGCATGTTCGAGCGTGTGAGCATCGTTCTGGCGTATCCGGGCGCCGAAGTCCACCAGGCAACCGCTGAGCCCGAACAATACGGCGGTCAGGCTGGGTGCAGCGAGGGGCAAGGCTTCGGCGTGCGGCATATCAACGTCCCTGAAATAGCGACAAGCCTATGCGTTGCCGGTGACAGTTGAGTGACACTGATATGAAGCGCTCTCAATCAGGGTGAATCATCCACAGGCCAATGCGCGCGAGGCTGCCCTAAATCGGCTTTTCCGTCTTATACTAGCCAGCTTATCGCCTGGGCCAAGTGCCCATGTCAGTACAATCCAAGGAGTTTTCTATGCGCTGGAGCAATCGTCTAGCTCAGCTTAGTGTGTGTGCCAGCATGTTGCTGGTTCCGTTTGCAGCCCAGGCCGCCACGGAAGAAGACCCTTGGGAAAGCGTCAATCGTCCTATCTTCCAGTTTAATGATTTCGTCGACACCTATGCACTGAAGCCAATCGCTCAGGGCTATCAGTTCGTGACGCCGCAGTTTCTGGAAGACGGGATTCACAACATGTTTCGCAACGTCGGTGATGTCACCAACCTTGCCAACAACGTCCTGCAGGTCAAACCGGCAGCCGCGGGCGTAGACACGGCGCGACTGATCTTCAACACCACCTTCGGCTTGCTGGGCTTCTTCGATGTCGGCACGAAGATGGGCCTGAATCGTAGCGATGAAGACTTTGGCCAGACGCTCGGCTACTGGGGCGTGGGCAGCGGCCCGTACGTCATGCTGCCACTGTTGGGTCCAAGCACGTTGCGTGACGCACCCTCCAAGTACGTCGACGGCTACACCGGCCCGTACCGCTATATCAACGACGTGCCCGTGCGTAACTCGATCTTCGGCCTGAACATCGTCGATACCCGCGCCAGCTTGCTGTCGAGCGAGAAGTTGATCACGGGCGACAAGTACACCTTCATCCGCAATGCGTACTTGCAGAACCGCGAGTTCAAAGTCAAAGACGGCCAGGTCGAAGACGATTTTTGATCTCGACCGGTAAAATGAAGAAGGCGGCCAATCGGCCGCCTTCTTTCGTTTGAGTCAGGGCTTATTTCATCTTCAAGATTGTAAGCCCGAGTTTCTGACTGCCACCGTCCTGTTCCTTTACCCAGACCACTTCGGTGTCGGCTTCAAGGCCTTTGAGCGCGGCGTGGTCGGAATCGATGCGCACGTTGATTCGGTCACCGACCTTGAACAGGCGGGGTGCCTCGACCTGCATGCCGCTGCTGGAAAGGTCGATGCAGACGGCTGGCACCTCATCACCTTCGTGAATCAGCGACACATCGGCATCGACCCGCATGCGGATGAAATCGCGCTTTTCGCTGTAGTCCCGATCGGTTTGGCTCATGAGCTTCATCCTTCCATTGGGTTACGGATTTGCCTGTTCTTATAACTCCCGGTGATTTGACAAGTAAAGACGTCAAGCGACCATCGGCGTGAGCTTGAAACGCCCCGCGGATGGGAGTACCGTCTGCGCCTTAGAAGGGCACCTCTGGTGTACCTGTGTGTAGGGCAAATGCCCGATAACGGTGCGACAGAGAGGCTAGAAAGCGAATCCAGTAGTGTGAGCCGGGTTAAACCCCGTGCCTGCTACGCCAACCTAATTCTGGCGCCGTTTGCCCACATGCCAAAAACCAGTGCCACGCTGCTGATAATCGATGATGACGAAGTAGTGCGCGCGAGCCTCGCGGCCTACTTGGAAGACAGTGGTTTCAGTGTCCTGCAGGCCAGCAATGGTCAGCAGGGTCTTCAGGTATTCGAGCAAGACAAGCCCGACTTGGTCATCTGCGATCTGCGCATGCCGCAGATGGGCGGACTCGAACTCATTCGCCAGGTCACGGAGCTGTCGCCGCAAACCCCGGTGATTGTGGTTTCGGGTGCCGGTGTGATGAACGACGCGGTCGAGGCTTTGCGCCTGGGCGCGGCGGACTACCTGATCAAGCCTCTCGAGGATCTGGCTGTGCTCGAGCATTCTGTGCGCCGGGCCCTGGATCGCGCGCGTCTGCTGCTGGAAAACCAGCGCTACCGCGAGAAGCTGGAAAAGGCCAACCGCGAGCTCGCCGCCAGCCTGAACCTGCTCCAGGAAGACCAGAACGCCGGTCGCCAGGTGCAGATGAACATGCTGCCGGTCAGCCCCTGGACCATCGACGAGTTTCAGTTTGCGCACCAGATCATCCCGTCTCTCTACTTGTCGGGTGATTTCGTTGACTACTTTCGGGTCGACGAGCGTCGGGTAGCCTTCTACCTGGCGGACGTTTCCGGTCATGGCGCCTCTTCAGCCTTCGTCACCGTGCTGCTGAAATTCATGACCACGCGCCTGCTGTTCGAATCCAAGCGCAGCGGCACATTGCCGGAATTCAAGCCTTCAGAGGTCCTTGGTCATATCAACCGGGGCCTGATCAGTTGTAAGCTGGGTAAACACGTCACAATGGTCGGTGGAGTCATCGACGAGGAGACAGGTTTGTTGACCTATAGCATCGGTGGTCATTTGCCGTTGCCTGTGTTGTACACGCCAGACAGTGTTCGTTATCTGGTAGGACGTGGTCTGCCGGTGGGCCTCTTTAATGAAGCCACCTATGAAGACCACGTGCTGGAACTGCCGCCGACGTTCAGCCTGACGCTGATGTCCGATGGCATTCTGGACCTTTTGCCAGAACCTACACTCAAAGAAAAAGAAGCGGCTTTGCCCCAGCGGGTCAAGGCAGCGGGCGGCAGCCTGGATGGTCTGCGGCAGGTTTTTGGATTGGCCACGCTAGGGGAGATGCCGGATGATATCGCCCTGTTGGTGTTGAGCAGGAATCTTTGATGAGTACCGGTAGAATCCAGTTCGCCGAGCAGGATGGCACCTTCGTCCTGAAGTTCGTCGGTGAAGTTCGCCTGACCCTGTGTTCGGCGTTGGATGCGACTATTGAGCGGATCTTCACCGCGTTGAACTTCAACGCGATCGTGATCGACCTGACCGAAACCCGCAGCATCGACAGCACCACCCTTGGCCTGCTGGCCAAACTGTCGATCCTGTCGCGGCAAAAGGTCGGCTTGCTGCCGACCGTCGTCACCACCCACGAAGACATCACCCGTCTGCTGCAGTCCATGGGCTTCGAGCAAGTGTTCAACATCGTTGACCGCCCGATCCCGTGCCCTGAGTGCCTGACCGACTTGCCAGACCAGGATCAGTCCGAAGAAGTGGTGCGGATCAAAGTGCTTGAGGCACACAAAATACTCATGGGGCTGAATGACTCCAATCGTGAAGCGTTCCATGACCTGGTGAATGCCCTAGAGCGCCACTAATCTCTATGTGGCGAGGGAGCTTGCTCCCGCTGGGCTGCGAAGCGGCCCCAAAATCTACGCATAAAAAAGGGCGAACCCGTTAAGGTTCGCCCTTTTTGCGTTTGCTCTTGCTGAATCAGAGCTTGGCTTGCAGCAACGCTTCGAGTTTTTCCTGGTCTCGAGCGAACTGACGAATCCCCTCAGCCAGTTTCTCGGTCGCCATCGCATCTTCGTTGGACAACCAACGGAACTGCGCTTCATTCAGGCTCAAGCGCGCTTCACCCGCATGGCCCGGGGCCAATTTGCGTTCCAGCTTGCCAGTGTCCGCTGCCAGCTTCTCTAGAAGGTCCGGACTGATGGTCAGGCGATCACACCCGGCCAACTGCTCGATCTGATTCAGGTTGCGGAAGCTTGCACCCATGACCACGGTCTTGTAGTCATTGGCCTTGTAGTAGTTGTAGATGCGCGTGACGGACTGCACGCCTGGATCATCCGCGCCGGTGTAGTCGTTGCCGTTGGCTTTCTTGTACCAGTCGTAGATGCGGCCTACGAATGGCGAAATCAGGAACACGCCAGCGTCAGCACACGCTGCAGCCTGAGCAAACGAGAACAGCAGCGTCAGGTTGGTTTGAATGCCTTCTTTTTCCAGCTTCTCGGCGGCGCGAATGCCTTCCCAAGTGGAGGCGATCTTGATCAGCACGCGGTCGCGACCGATGCCGGCCTTGTCGTACAGCTCGATCAAACGGTGCGCACGCTTCAATACGGCGTCTGTGTCGAACGAAAGGCGTGCATCCACTTCGGTGGAAATACGGCCTGGTACAACTTTCAGAATTTCTTGCCCTACCGCCACGCCAAATCGGTCGCTGGCCAGGCCCACATCGCCCTTGCAGTCGTGAACGCAGGCGTTGAGCAGTTCGGCATAACCGGGAATGGCGGCCGCTTTCAGCAGCAGGGAAGGGTTGGTGGTAGCGTCGACGGGTTTTACGCGAGCGATAGCTTCGAAGTCGCCGGTGTCGGCAACGACGGTGGTCATTTGTTTGAGTTGTTCCAGCTTGGAAGTCATGGGCGTGCTCTGTCCTATGGGTCTAATGACATTACCCGAGCGCTGACAGCCACTCAAGGGCGCATGTACGTATCGGTGGCCCCGTGGGCAACATCCGCGAAACGGATGTTTGAAAGGCGGGGCGCGGGTATCGGTTAATACGATGCCAAAACGCGGCGCAGGTTCAAAGCAACTGACCGCTGACGGCTCTCGGGCAACGCCGGCGCCTGACCTGTCATGCCTGCATGGCGGTGTCCGTGAGCGTTAAAAATGGTCAAGTTCAAACGTTATAAGAAGTCAAAAAGAGCCGCTCGGATGGCGTGTAATGTGGCGCGCATAAATGCAGGTGTTGGATGAGAAGATGATTTCACAGGAGGAACGGGTGTCCGCCATGGTGGAGGCCTTCGATGATCTTATTCTCGGTTATGCCTTGAAAAAGTTGACCAGCGTGTTTGAAGAATTGATGGCCGCTTCAAAGAAAAACCACCCGGACAATCTAAAGGGGCTGGTGGAGATGGGCAGGGTGAAAGCAACAAAGAAAATCCCTGGCTGGCTGAAACGAGTAAAACACAGTATGCCCAGGCAAGTCACAGGCGTGCTGATGAAGCAAATAAGCGATTCGCAGATGTTCAAACATGACCTGCGCCTCGAAGCGCAAGTCGTATTGTTCGAAGTGCTGGTGGAGGCATCACTGGCAATGGACGCTGCGAGTTATGCGGAGTTGATTAATAGAAAGCCAGATTTAACGTAGCGCGGCTTCATTCACTGGGCGACGTTAATAACATTTTGACGGCTGTTTCCGCAGGTTTTGATTGTCCATCAGACGACTTCAATCCGAAACTTCTCTCGCGATCATTACTGCCAGAGTCGCTGTTTTTCCACTCGTAAAGGGAGGTCAGCGGGATATTCAGTTTTTTGACATCCGAGATGAATCTTGTGATGCGTGATGCTTGCCCGGCGGTGCCTCCGATGGAACTGAGCGATGGCACACCCCATTCGGTAATGACCCCTGGCACATGAAAGTTCTCAAGAATAAACGCTTGAGTAGTGCTGATCTGCGTGCCCGACATGCCATAGGGGTGGTAAGAAACAGCACTGAGGCATTGCGGATAATCCTTCAGGATTTTAGTCAGTGCGACGGTCGCCTTGGAGTCTTTGGTGGGTGCCTTTGCGAACCCGAACCCGATCAGTGGTGTTGAGTGATCGCGCTTTTGCAGTGTGCTGCACACTGAGCTCATGAAAGGCACAAACGTGACTTCAAAATCCTGGGTAGGCCAGTATTTTGGCAAGTCTGGTTCATTCCAGATTTCAATGGCCACAAGCTGCGTGCTGAAGGCGTTTTCAAGGCCGATGACCGAGTTCGCGAAGGCGTCTCCCGCTGCGGCGAGATCACTGCCACTGCTTTGCGTCTTGTGGGTTAACGCTTTGGTTGAGCGAACAGTCATCAATACCGGTAGATCGGCGGATTTGGCGGAAGCGAAGGCTTCATCAATCTGGTGTTGGTACGCCGGGTTGCCCAGGCTGTTCGTCCATACGCCAAAGCGTACGAATCCGAACCCGGAGGCTTTGATCTGGTGGGCGTCGGCGGCTGAGAAATTCTGAATCTTGACCTGGACGCCTATTGTCTTGTTGTCTTGCGCTAGTGTTGAAAAAGCCTCGCTGGCATCAGCGTGGCTGCATGCGCCAAGTAAAAATAGTGTTGAAGTGGCAATCAGTCGCAAACGCGGGGAGGGCATAGCTGGATTTCCTGATGATTCAATGTGAGCCGGGTGAAAATAGCATTAGTCAGTTAATACAGCGATATCATCATTCCTCTATTCCAGGCGCTTCATTGTTAATTTTTGTCGGATAAACAACTTCCAGATCTCAATTGTTATTTATGGTCCGCCTTTCCGGTTGGGCGTTTTTTAGGTGTCGTGGTATTTAATACGAAAGTATTTTCATGTTGGATCCCTCTCTGAATGCGGGACAATCTTTTCGGTCCAATAAGCTCCTCGCTATACGTGGGCCGATTCGACACTACACGGGAAGAGTAGCCTTGTTCAGAAAGATTCTTGTGGTGTGCGTCGGCAATATTTGCCGAAGTCCGACCGCTGAACTGTTGCTTCGTCATGCGCTGCAACCTTCAGGTATTTCAGTGACCTCCGCGGGATTGAACGCGCGGGTGGGTGAGTCTATGGAGCCCGACGCACTTCGGGTTTTGGAAGAGCAAGGGCATGCAGCCCAAGGGTTTAAAGCGCGGCAGATCACGCCAGCCATTGTTAATGAATCAGACCTGATTCTGGTCATGGAAAAAGAGCATGTGCAGGGCGTACTAAAGATTGCATCACACGCCAGGGGCAAAGTGTTTCTTCTGGGGAAGTGGCAAAGCGAGCGCGAAATAAAGGACCCGTATCGTCAAGGAACAGCTGCTTTTGTCCATGCCCACGCATTGATTGAAGATGCCGTTTGCTCATGGGCGCAGCGCCTCGGACGTTGATGGACGAATTTTCAGATTAGTAATAATGGTAAAAGAATAGACCTTATGCAGTTACCGTCAGTAATCAACACCCGGGATCAAGATAAAGACGAAATTGATCTGCTCGGTTTATTAGGCACATTGATTGACCATAAATGGTTGATCGGGGCCATCACCGGGGCGTTCATGGTGACCGGTGCCGCGTATTCGGTTTTATCGCCACCCGTGTATCTGGCGAACGCGCTGGTTCAGGTCGAGCCGAAAAAGAACGACATGCTGGGGTTCTCGGATATCAGCAGCATGCTCGGTGGGCAATCACCGGCGGCAACTGAGATCGGCATCATCAAGTCCCGCGCGGTCATCGGTAAAACGGTCGATGATCTGCGTCTTGATATTGTGATCACCCCCAACACCTTTCCCGTTATCGGCGGCTTTCTCGCACGGCGATATAAAAGTACGCCAACGGAAACGGTTTCGCCGCCGCGCTTTGGCATGAGCAGTTATGCATGGGGCGGCGAGCGCCTTGATATCGAACAGCTGCATCTGCCGAATGAGCTGCTGGGCAAGAAACTGACGCTGGTTGCCGAAGAGCGCAATCGGTTCAAGCTATACGACGACAATGGCGGTTTGTTGGCCGACGGAGTTACAGGCGAGTCCGTCGCGCAGGAGGGTGTCGAGGTGCTCATCGCGAGCATGATCGCGAATCCAGGCACTAAATTTGAAGTGGTGCGCAATCCACGTATCGTCACCATTCAGAATTACCAGGACGCCCTCGAAGTCTCCGAGCAAGGTAAAGAGTCGGGCATTATAAGCCTGGCCCTGGCCAGCACCGATTACGCCATGGCGGTGAAGATTCTCAACAAGATCTCAAGGCTTTACGTGCAGCAGAATGTGCAACGCACTTCTGCCGAGGCGGCCCAGAGTCTGGAGTTTCTGCAGGCGCAACTTCCGCAAGTCAAAGACGATCTGGTGAAAGCCAGCAACGCGCTGAACAGCTATCAAACCCGCGGCAATACGGTAAACATCTCGCTCGAAACCAAGTCTGTCCTGGAACAGATTGTGGTGCTGGATACGCGCATTTCGGACCTGAAACTCCAGCAAGCGGACATGGATCGAAAGTTCACCCGAGAGCACCCGGCCTACCGTGCCTTGATGGCTCAGATGGGAGATTTGAACAAGCAGCGACAAGGGTTGGAAAAGAAGGTCCAAGGGCTGCCAGCGACACAGCAGGAACTGTTAAACCTGACCCGTGACGTGGAAGTAGCAACACAGATCTATACCCAACTTCTGAATAAATCCCAGGAGCTGGACATCGTCAGGGCAGGGGCGGTCGGCAATGCGCGGCTGATTGATACGGCGGACGTCGACATCACCACCCCGGTCAAACCCCGCAAAGCCCTGATCGTTCTGATTGCAACTTTCCTGGGGGGCTTTGTCGGTGTTGCCCTGGTGTTAGTGCGTAAATCGCTGAGCAGAGGACTCGAAGGGCCGGAAGCCATCGAGCAACTTGGGCTGCCCGTTTATGCCTCCATTCCTTACAGCACCCTGCAACAGGAAGAGGACACTAAAAAAGTCCGGCTCGACGACGGCGACAACAGCCAGTCGTTTCTATTGGCCCTGCGTAACCCCACCGACCTGTCGATCGAATCGATACGCAGCCTGCGAACTTGCCTGCACTTTGCCGGGCTGGATGCGACCAACAACCGGATCATGATTTCCGGTCCGAGCCCTCAGGTTGGCAAGACGTTTGTCTCTTCTAACCTGGCCGCGGTCATTGCGCAAAGCGGGCAGAGGGTCGTCCTGATCGATGCTGATATGCGCAAAGGTCATCTGCACAAAACGTTAGCGACTCCAATCAGCAATGGCTTGTCCGATCTGTTGACCAAGCGCTGCAGCATTGAGCAAGCGATCAATAAGCTAGAAATCGAAAACCTGCATTTCATCAGCCGTGGACAGGTGCCGCCCAACCCGTCAGAGCTGTTGATGCATGCCAACTTCAGAGCGCTACTCGCAGAACTAAGCGAACTCTACGACGTGGTGATCATCGACACGCCACCTCTTCTGGCCGTGACCGATGCGGCAATCGTTGGTCGAGAAGCCGCCATTAATCTGATCGTGACGCGCTTCGGTGTAAATCCAGCCAAAGAGATCGAATTGACGATTCGTCGATTTGCTCAAAACGGTATCGAATTGAAAGGTGCGATTTTTAACGGTGTCGAGAAGCGGGCGTCCAGTTATTACGGTAATGGCAGCTACGGCTATTACAACTATGAATACGCCTCTGACAAGTCGTGATGCGAGTGCTATCTGCCAGGTAATCAGGTTGAGAGTGGATTAACGATCGTTAACCACTTTCCGGGTTTCTTTTGCCCTGCGAATACGTTCATGGAATTGGGTGGATTGTGAAAAAAATATTACACGTAGCGGAAACGATCAAAGGTGGCGTTGCGACGGTCATTCGGACGATATCGACCCCCCCTGAGGACGACGTCCAGCAGTATGAACTGGTCTATTTGATCCCGTTCGACCAGAAGAAAGAACTGCATGGCATTGATGAAAAAGACATCAGGACGTTCTCTCGGAACAAGAGAGATGTTGTCTCCCTGCTGCGGTTTGCCTGGCAACTCATCCGAGTGATCTTCAAGGAAAAACCTGATGTCGTGCACTTGCACAGCACGTTTTCCGGCGTCATAGGTCGATGCGTCTGCCTGGTCATGCGCCCTTGGCGGTCACCGAAAATCATCTATTGCCCGCACGCGTTTTCGTTCTTGATGGAAAGCTCTCCGGCCAAACAGAAAGTGTATTCGCTGATTGAGCGGCTTTTGCAGAAAGTGACGGATGTCATTATCTGTGTCAGCCAATATGAACTGGATAAAGCGGCCTCGTTTGGTATCGACCGTCACCGCATGAAACTGATCTACAACGGCATTCATTATAAAAACGATGAGAGCCTGTCCGATCAGCGTACGGATATTCAGCTCTTGTTTGTGGGGCGACTGGACTACCAGAAGGGCTTTGATGTTTTGCTCAAGGCGTTCACGGACGTCGAGCGCACCGACTTGAAACTGACGGTTGTTGGCAGTGCCGTGAATGAGGAGTCGGTGGAGTGCCCCGTCATTGACGCCGTGGAATACCTGCCTTGGGTGACCCCGGCCGAAGTAAATGCCCTCTATAAAACGGCCGATGCCCTGATTGTCCCCAGTCGCTGGGAAGGTTTTGCCATGGTCCCTCTCGAAGGAATGGCCATGGGCGTACCCGTTATTGCCAGTGACTGTACATCCCTGCCTGAACTGGTGACGCACAACGTCACGGGCTACATATTTTCAACGGGCGATCACCAGGCGCTGACCAACATTTTAGTGAATATCAAGAAACAGAAGTTGCTGGAACTCGGCACCGAAAGCCGCAAGCGGGTGCGCGAACGGTTCAGCGCATCGCTGATGATCCAGCAAACCTACGACGTGTATTCCGCTCAAACTTATTAAGTAGATATCAAGCTATGAACGTAACTATTTTGCATGGCTACAGTGCATCCAATTCAGGTGACGGCCTTCTCGTGGATTTGGCTATCGCCCTGGTGCTGCGAAACTTTGGTGCTGACACGTTAATCAACGTCGTTGCGTCCGACCCCAAATCATTCAGTTATCTTCCGTATAAGCGGTATGACGCGCCGGTCATGGCGGCTAAAGGGCTGGGGCGCGTAAAGGAAGCGGTGTTCCTTAAACAGTCTTACGCGCCGCTCGCTGACCTCTTGAGCACTACCGATCTGATTGTCGGGGTGGGCGGCGGGTACATGCGGTCAAAAAGCGCCTTTGAACACATCAAGCTGAAACTGGGTCATGCCAAACAACTTGAAACGGCGATCTTGAGCAAGGTGCCGTCGGTTTACCTGCCGCAAAGTATTGGCCCGTTCCACGGTGAGAGCAGTGCCATCGTAAAACACTACGCCAGCGCCGATGCGGTGTTTGTCCGTGACAACAGGTCTTCGGCCATTTTCGAAGCCAATGAAAATGTCTATCGAGCGCCAGACCTGGCGGTCCAGGCGTTGGCGAAAAAGATGTTGATGCAACCCAAGTTCACTCGATGTGCGTCATCGCCTGCCGTGGTTTGCGTGGTTTTACGCAAACCGCCGGAATGGAGCAAAGAGAAGAAAGTTGCCTATGTTGCCAACCTGAAGCTTCTGTTGAAGCGACTAAGGGCGAAGAGCAAAGTGGTCTGCGCTGTCCAGAGCGCCGTCCGTGGCAACGATGACGGGGCGTTCTACCGGGAACTCGGTATTACCGAGGACCTCCTGCCCCTGAAGGCGACACTGGCCAAGTATCAGCCTGATCTGGTCATTTCCGTACGGCTGCACGGAGCCATTGAATCGCTCCTCGCCGGCGTGCCTGCGTTCCATATCAGCTATGAACGAAAAGGCTTTGGCGCCTATCAGGATATGGGCGTGGAAGACTGGGTGATCAACGGTGGAGATATCAATGTCGACACCATTATCGACACTGTTTACGCGCCAAACGCCTTGTCCCGATTCGGTAAGAAGCTGATGGATACCTGCAAAGAAATCGAAGCCAAAACGGAGCTGATGGACACTATCATCAAAGGGATTGTTCGATGATATTTCGGTTGTTGCTACGGGGAGGGGCATTAGGCGCGAAGTTTTTGCTGGTGTTGGCCATCACTCATTACCTGGGTTATGACGCATTGGGTTTCTACGGTGTGGTGGTCGCTGCCTCTTTGATCGCCTCCAAGTTTTACAGCGTCGGATTCAGCTCTGAAATCAATCGGCTGATCAGCGTGGGAGGCAGTACAAGGCTCGTCGTTGATAAGGTGCTGATTCTGTACCTGGCCGTTGGTTTGTTGTTATCGGTGGTCACGGTCGCACTCTATTCACTGTTCAGCGATGTTGAGGCGAGTGCCGCGTTGATCGCGTGCGTCACGCTGTTGCTGCTCACCGAGCATCTTTCCTTCGAAATAAACTCGTTTGTCTTTTCCGCACAAAAAGCCAACTGGGGCGCGTTGTTGTTTTTCATCAAGACCGGCCTCTGGGCGCTCGTTGCCGTGGGCGGACTCATGGCGGGCGTAGTGTCTACCATCGCCAGTGTGCTTTGGTTATGGGTGGCCACCAACCTTATGGTGATCGTGGCCGGTTACTTGATTGTGGTTAACGTTCACAAGGGGCGGGACATCAGTGCCGTCACCACGGTTTCGGTCTGGCGGGCAGGGCTGCCCTTTTATCTGGGCGGTGGGCTGATCGCATTAAGTCAGTACGCTGAGCGTTTTCTGATTCTGGACTTGGAACCGTATGCCAGCCTCGGCAAGTACGTGTATTCCTGGTCCGCCGCCAATACGTTGCAAGCGCTGTCCTACGCCGTTGTCGCAGTCGTGGGCATTCCCGTGCTCGCCAAGCGTTATAAAGACAACCAGCAGGCGCTGACGGTCCGGCAGTTATTCGTCAATCAATGGGTGCTGCGTTCACTCATTGTTTCCTGCGCGGTGGCTGTGCTGATTTATGCCTTTTTTAACATCTTGCTCGATTACGTGGCCGCGGCAGTTCCGCGTCCGGATAACCGGATTTTAGCGATTCTGATTTTCTCGTTTGCCCTGCGCGCCGTCGGCGACATCGTATGGGGCGGCCTTATTGCCTCCAGGAACAGTCGGGTTTCATTAGCGAGTGCGGCGATCTGCCTGGTGATTTCGTTGCCTGTCAGTTATGTGCTCATCAAGCACTATTCAATTTATGGCGCGGCGTGGGGCAATGTCTTTTCAATTACGGTGCAACTGGCCGTTATTGCGTTGCTGACCAGGTTTGCCCGGGCGAAGGGGAGCTTGTAATGGCTATCTCTCTACCGTCCATAGAGTTTCGCGGAAGAAAACTCGATTCGCCCATTTCATTCCTGATTCTGCTCTGTGGTCTTTTTCTGTCTATTGCGATGCCGCTATTGATGCACCGCGATCCGGGTCCTGATGCAATGACCTTGTGGACGTCATACGTACGTTCAGACAACTGCAATTTCTGGAATCCGTTTTCACCAGACCGATCCTCTTACGAATGTTCCGCCTACCTGTTGCGTCCCACCGGTATCAACCTGACCAATGCGTGGGCATACGGGATGCTGTGCAATCTGTTTCTGACCTCTATCCCGATCTTCATCTTCAAACGAATACCGATAACGATCTTCCTGACCTTGTGCCTGTGGGGCGTTGTCAGGTCATTTTTCCTGGACAACCTGACCAAGGAAATCATTGTCTCGGTGGCGGTGATCGCCATTTTGTTTTTTTCCTTTTCGAAACGATACCGAGCGGGCTTTTTCCTTTCTGCGCTGTTTTACGGCGTGTTGATTCGCCCTTACTGGATATTGTTTTCACTGGTCTGGGTCGGTGTGTGCTTCATGAAAAAGCATGTATCGCGTTTCAGCTTTTTCGTGATGTTGTTCATGTTCTATCTGGTGATCGCGACGGCGATTCAATTGCTGGTCGGCTATTCCGTCTCGTCCATTCGCGCCAGTAACAATGAACAGCGGACCCTCGGTGAAGAGGGGTCAAAGTCGTTGATCGTGTCGTGGCTCAGTGGCGGTGATTTCGTGTCGCAGGCCGTGGACTCGATGAGCATCTTTTTCAGGCTGTCGTTCCCGGTAGAGTTGATTCTGCTCTCCGGCCTGGGGCAGATCATATTCGTCGTCCTGATGATGATGACCTCGTTGCTGATGTTCAAAATGATGACGTCGAGTCATTACAAGGGCGCAACCATCGCGCCGAAAGTCAAAGAGCTGATTGCGATCCCACTGTCCTTTCTATTGGTGCAGGGTTTGTTCGAGCCTGACTTCGGCTCGTTCGCCCGACATTTCTCCATGGTGGTGCCGGTGCTGTTTCTGGGGCTGGGGTTGCAGTTGCGCTCAAGAACACCTGAGTCGGTTGAATCAAGCGTGTTGCGCTGAGGTTTGCGGTCTATGCAAAGCAAGAAAAAATCGTTGGAAATCGAAACGCTCAGGGGCCTGGCGTGCCTGTTGCTGGTGCTCTATCACGTGATAGGTCCGCTGGGTGGCGGACTGAAAATAGACCTGGCCTCGCCATTTCGGATTCTCGCGGATTCGATGGTGTACGTCAGGATGCCGCTGTTCACCTTTATCTCGGGCTATATCTATTCGATTTACAAAATCCGGGGCAATGACTTCTCCGCTTACTGCGTTGGCAAGGTGAGACGGTTGATCGTGCCTTTGTTTTTTGTCGGTATCCCTTTCTCGGTGCTGCAGGTTGTCGGGCCAGGTGTGAACAAGGACCTCGGTTTAATAGACGCCTTGTTGTCGTTCTACGTGCCGGTTAACCATTTCTGGTTTTTGCAGGCGGTTTTTATCATCTTTATGTTTGTCGGGTTTTTACAGTGGCGCGGTCTGTTGCAGACGGCGACGCGGCTGTACCTGCTGTTTTTGTTCTCGGCGGTGGTGTTCTTGCTGCCGTTGTTTCCGGTCGATGCGTTTGGCATCAATGGCGCTGTCTATTTGCTGCCGTTCTTCGTGACGGGGATGATTTGCCACGAAAAGGTCAGCGTTTTAAAGCAGTCACTCAAAGTGATCGGGCCGGTCGTGTTCGTCTTGATATCGGTCGCGCTGCTTTATATCGCCGCGGTGGATCGCGAACTCATTGTCGATCGCCGAAGTCTTGTCGGTTTGCTCGTTGGCTGTACGTCCTGTGTCGCGCTACTGTCGAGTGACATGCGCTCCAAAGCACTGATCTGGCTCGGTGGATATTCTTACGCCATCTTCCTCTTTCACGTACTGTTTGCCGCCAGTTCACGGTTCGCCTTGGGGCGTTTGGGCGTTATGGACGAAAGCGTTCTGGTCGTCGGCGGTGTGTTGTGCGGGTTGTTGGGGCCGGTGGTGCTGTCGAATATTTTCAGCCGTTTTGCCATGACTTCAGTTCTGTTTTTGGGCGAACGTTCAAGCAGCAAAAAGATTCCAGTGTCAGGGCTCAAGGTGTCTCAATCCTGAGCGCCGATTCTGCCGACCTGCTGATAGATAGATGGATGAGCCAATGGACTATGTCGAAGATGTACGACCCGTTTCGGCTCCGGTGATCGAAGTGAGCCGTCCACGCGAACGGCTTGCCGCAATGGCCAAGGGTAAAGCGGGGGAGGTACTGGCCATCTCGGTGATCGGCGACAGCTACAGCGCCGGGCAGGACTTTTACTTGAATGGCCTCACTCAGCACCTGGCGAAAGATTTCGGTTTCGCCGGGCCTGGTTATGTCGGGTTCAATCACGGCGCCGCACTCGGTGGCTCGAATTTCAAATACACCCGCAGCAGCAAGAAGCACTTCGGTGGGGATTGGGACGTTTCCAGTCTTGGCCAGGCAAGTCCGGACAGCCGCACCGTTTCCGGGCAACCGGGTGCTTATCTAGAAGTGGATTCCAACGAAACGGCGGTCATCAATACCTCCATCGCCCAAGCCAAATTGCTGTATCTGGGCGATGGCAAAACCAGTGAGATGCGCTACCGGTGGTCACCTTCGGACGACTGGCATCCTTTGACGATGACGGGGTCAGGGGTTCAGGAAGTGCAACTAAGCGTTCCCGCCAAGGCTGAATGGGCGCTAAGGCTCGAAGTGGTGAAAGGTGCGCCGACGTTGTTTGGTCTGTGGCTGGCTAATAATCGTGGCGGCGTCAGGGTCTCCAAACTCGCCGCTTCCGGTGCCGCCTCAGGTGACTTTTATAAAAGCGATCGCCAATGGCAGACCCAATGGAAGGCCGTCGTTTCGAAGATACCGGCGGACGTTTACCTGATCATGTTAGGCGGTAATGACCAGGGATTTGGCGTAAAGCCCAAGGACTACCTGGAGAACATGAAAGGGTTGGTACGGATGATTCGTGAAGTTCATCCGGCGGCGAGCATCAACGTGATCCTGCGTCAGGACACGACACGCTCCAGTGCCTATCCGATGACGGAGTACGCCCAGGTGCTTGAACCCTGGGCGCGTTCGCAAAACATCGCGTATTCGAGTTTGCAGTGCACGTTCGGTCCCGACTTTAAACGCTATGCCAATGACGGGCCGACCCCCATGATTGGCCCGGACAAAATACACCCGATCCCGGGGGCGGGCGGCCGGCTTATCTCCGATTACGTGTATCGCTTGATTGTCGGTGGAGTCAGTGAGTGCGATTCTGCGTTGAAGTAATCACTCACCGTTCAAAGTGTTCCAGATGGCTCAGCAGCTCTGCGGTCTTCACTGGCATCAAGTCAGGATCACGTCGGGTTTCAACATTGATAACGATTGCCGGGTCGCTGTAACGGACGCGAACCCGGAATCGCCAATCGTTGAGAATCACTTTGAGTCCGTCGCGATCATCCATATCCAGAGCCTGGTGCGCGTACAGACTTTTCAGGTGGTCCAAGAGCGCAAAGGGATTGCTGACCGGGCGATGGATATCGCCCGAAGAGGGGAACACCCCGATGCGCTCAACCAGTAAGGGTGTACCAAACCAGGCAGCCGAGGTGGAAGATAACGACGGGTTTTTTGACAGCCAGGCCATCACCCCGAAATTGCTCGCTTTGTGTTCGATGTCTGCCGAGCGTTTTGCAGTGGTCATAGTGGCCTGCCTGGGTGAATGGGTCGGGTTAAAGACCGTTGAGATACAGCTGCTCGTAGCAAAAGTTGGTGGCGTCGATATAGCCTTCTGCACCACCGCAATCAAAGCGCATTCCTTCGAACTTGTAGGCCAGTACGCAGCCATTTTGCGCCTGCTTCATCAGCGCGTCGGTGATCTGGATTTCACCGCCCTTGCCTGGTTGGGTGTCGGCGATCAGATCAAAAATATCCGGGGTCAGAATGTAACGGCCAATGATTGCCAGGTTGGACGGTGCGTCTTCGGGCGCCGGCTTCTCGACCATGCTGTTGACCCGGTAGATGCCTTCGGAAATCAGCTCGCCGGCGATCACGCCGTATTTGTGCGTCTGATCCCGTGGGACTTCTTGAATGGCCACGATCGAGCAGCGGAATTTTTTGTAGAGTTTGATCATCTGCGCCAGTACGCCGTCACCTTGCAGGTTCAGGCACAAGTCATCCGCCAGCACCACGGCAAAAGGTTCGTCGCCGATCAAGGGGCGACCGCTGAGAATCGCATGCCCCAGGCCCTTCATTTCGACCTGGCGGGTGTAGGCGAACGTGCAGGTTTCAATCAGCTCCCGCGTGCCGGCCAGAAACTTTTCCTTCTCGGTGCCGCGAATCTGGTGTTCCAGTTCATAGCTGATATCGAAATGGTCTTCCAGCGCACGTTTGCCCCGGCCGGTCACAATCGCCATGTGTTGCAGACCGGCGTCCCGTGCTTCTTCAACGGCGTACTGGATTAAAGGCTTGTTGACGATCGGCAGCATTTCCTTCGGCATTGCTTTAGTAGCAGGCAAGAAACGCGTGCCATAACCGGCGGCGGGGAACAAGCATTTACGAATCATAGATATATCCTGGAAAGTCATTGTCCACAGCCATACAGAGAGCAGTGTCGGGAATGGCCGTGAGTTTTGATGTATTGCTGAAGTTGTACTTTAATACCTGAATGGGGGTTTATTGGCAATTATTAGCGGGTGCAGAGTAGGGTAAATGTTATTAGTTGTCGGGCTTGAGGTTGTTTAGTTAGTTTTAGTCGGTGTCTATCAATAGTGTCGGTTGTTTTGAAGTGCTAATAAGTGTTCGGCGTCACTTCGTTACGTGCGCATCAAACATTGCATGTAATCGAGCACTTCAATACCCCACTATGGACCGCTCTATGAAGATTCTGGTAACGGGTGGAACCGGTTATATCGGTTCTCACACCACACTTGCGCTGCTTGAGGCGGGCTTCGACGTGGTTGTGCTGGACAACCTTTGCAACAGCTCTGACGCGTCGCTGCACGCCATTGAAGCCATCTGCGGCAAAACCCCGTTGATGATTCGCGGGGATGTGTGCGACCGGGCATTGCTGGACCGGATTTTTCAGGAGCACTGCATCGATGCTGTCCTGCATTTTGCCGGGCTCAAAGCCGTAGGCGAGAGCGTGCGCAAGCCGCTTGAGTATTACGAAGCCAACGTCTGCGGGAGCATTACGCTGTGCCAGGCGATGTCCGCGGCCGGTGTATTCCGCTTGGTGTTCAGTTCATCGGCGACGGTGTACGGCGCGCCGGAGCAGATGCCAATTCGCGAAGATTTTCCTACAGGCACGCCGACCAATCCTTACGGGCAATCCAAGCTGTTCATCGAAAACGTGCTGCAGGATCTGAGTGCGGCAGAGCCGCGCTGGAGCATTGCGCTGCTGCGCTATTTCAACCCGATCGGCGCACACGCCAGCGGCCATATGGGCGAAGACCCCAACGGGATTCCCAATAATCTGGTGCCTTACATCAGCCAGGTTGCCGTCGGCAGCCTGCAGGAACTGTCGATATTCGGTGACGATTACCCCACCGTCGATGGCACCGGCGTGCGCGACTACATCCACGTGGTGGATCTGGCGGACGGGCACCTCAAGGCATTGCAGTCGATCTCGTCGCGCACCGGCATCAATATCTGGAACCTGGGCACGGGCGACGGTTACAGCGTTCTCGAGGTCCTGCGGGCATTCGAACAGGCTTCCGGGCGGCCAGTGCCTTATCGGGTGATGCCGCGACGTTCCGGCGACGTTGCCACGTGCTGGGCCGACCCCTCCAAAGCGGCAAAGGAGCTTGGCTGGAAGGCCACGCGGAGTTTGCAGGAGATGATGGCGGACACCTGGCGTTGGCAATCGAACCATCCCAGGGGCTACATCGACTAATGCTTGAGGGGCCCTTCAACCCATGGTTTTTCTGCTGAACTGTTATATCAGGGCGCGATGTTAATTATGGTCGGGAAAATTGACTGGAAACACATCCGGCAAGTCCGTAGATATAAAGAACACGCAGGAAGGAGTTTGATATGAAAAAGATGATAGTCATTGCCGTGCTGTCCCTGATGAGCAGTGGGGCCTTCGCGGTCGAAGCACCCCTCACACTGGATACAAAAGTGCTGGGTGATGTAACGGCGGCACAAGCTGCACTGGCCAGCACTGCGCTGGTTTCAGGTGCCGTGGCGGCCTCCAGCAGTGGTGGAAGTTCCAATGGCGGAACCACCGGAAGTACCGGGACAACTGGCACTACCGGGACCACCGGCACAAACTGAAAAAATACCGCAGGTGTCACACAAGATTGCCCGGCTAACACTGGGCGATCTTGTTTTGGGTTTGCCCTTGAATAGCGTAGTGCCATTATGATTCGTAGTGTTCCTTTTTTAATGCTGGCAAGTATTGCTTTGCAAGGTTGTATGTTTTCGCCGGGGCAACATATGAGCACCAGCGATATCACTCGCGAAGGCGCCAGTGAAAACAGTCGGGTCGAGCTTATTCCGATTACCCCCAAGCTCATCGCCATGGACAGGGCCACTCAGACACATGAGTCATTGCCTCCGGAATTGCTGACCACGCCCGACGAATACCGCATTGGCAACAACGATGTCTTGTACATCACGGTATGGGATCACCCCGAGCTGACCGCACCTTCTGGCGCGCAACAGCAGATCGATGCGAACGGCCGTCTTGTGCGTTCCGATGGCACGCTTTATTACCCCTACATCAAAGAAGTCCAGGCAGCCGGAAAGACCATCCAGCAACTGCGATCCGACATCGCCGAGAAGTTATCGACCTTCATCTCGGACCCACAAGTGGACGTCGCCGTATTGCGCTTTGCCAGTCAGAAAGTGGTGGTGTCGGGCGCCGTATTGAGAGCTGGCCCGCAAGCGATTTCCACCAACCCGCTCAATGTGGTCGAAGCCTTGGGTTCGGCCGGTGTCGATCCGCTGAATGCGGATTTGTCCGGGTTGCTGTTGACGCGAAATGGACGGAGCTATCCGCTGAATCTCGATGGGCTCAATCAGCAAAATGCCGAGTTGCAAAACGTTTACCTCAGAGGCGGTGATCAGTTGTACTTGCCGTACAACGACAGCAAAAAGATCTACGTGATGGGCGAGGTCAATCAGCCGCGTGCGTTGACGTTCAAGACCCGCACCATGAATCTTTCTGACGTCATTGGCTCGGTAGGCGGATTGAACCAGACCACCTCCAACGGCAACGCCGTGTACGTCATTCGTGGGGTGGAAAACCTCGATGTCGAACCCGCCAAGATCTATCAGCTGCAAGCCGAGTCGCCGTCCGCCATGGCGCTCGCCACTCACTTCGATGTTCGTCCCCAGGACATTGTTTACGTAGGCCCTGCCAACGTCACCCGCTGGAACCGCTTCATCAGTCAATTGGTGCCATCGGCCTCGATTCTCGGCATGGGCGCGGCGGCACAAAACAATTTAAGTGAAGCCAACAGCAGATAAGGTCTGGTCCCACTGTGAGAACGTTGAAAGTTAGCGTCTGCTTGATGGCGGCCTTGCTGTTGTGTGGATGTAATCCGCTGATGAAGGCCACGTTGGCCAACTTCAAAGCCGTGGCCGCCGGGCCCGACGACCTGGAGTTGACCCCGGCGCAAGTGGCCGAAGTTCAGTATCCGCAACTCAAATTGTCCACCCCTTCTGGTGAAGGGGTGTTGGCGATGGTGCGTGAGCGAGGCGACTTGCAGTACTGGGTCGCGTCCGGCAAGCAGGTGCTGTTGCTGCGCGACGGCCTGGCGGTTCGTACTGTCGGACTGGGCTTCGAAGGTGACCTGGACGGGACCCGTATCGAAGCGGATTCGCCGTTCAAGCAAGGCCTTCACCGATTGCCCGATGGCTACACCAGCCAGCGCTGGATCGATCTTTATCGCGGTTACGAAGTGGGTGTGGTCGTGCGCAGTCGCTTCAACCGAAAACCCATGGAGACCATCAGGATCCTGGACAAGGAATACGCCGTGCTGCGTGTCGATGAGCAGATAGAGGCTCCGGCCATTGGCCTGCGCGCGACCAATCATTATTGGGTCGACCCGGCTAACGGTTTCATCCTCCAGAGTGAGCAGCAACTGACGGGGCAACTCAGGGTGAAGATCGTGCAGTTGACCTCTGAACGCAGGGCTGTCCGTTGAAGTTTCCCAAGGTGTTATGGACGTGCCTGTTGTTGATCGCCGGCGGCGCGAATGCGGCCGTCACCGTCAGCGGCGATGTGCGCAATCCGGGGCCGGTCGAACTGCAACCCGGGGGCCGCGTGCTGGACGTGATGCGTGTCGCGCAACCCAATCCTGAAAGCTACTGGCTGGCGGCCGCCTGGCTGCGACACTCATTGATCGAGGAGCAGACTCGGCTCAAAGCCGGGGTCTTGTTCGATTTGAAGGTGCTGCAACGCACCGCATTGCTCTTCGATCGCCCGAGCCGGGCGGCATTGGCGTTGCGGTTGTACGAGCACGTCAGCCGCTGGCCGGTCACCGGGCGTCAGGTGGCGGTGCTGGATCCGGTCGCGGTCGAGGTCGGGTTCGCGCGCAACTTCCGACTCGATGATGGCGACAGCCTGATCTACCCGATGCGTTCCGATGGGGTTGAAGTGCTGGGCGCTGTCGCCGAACCGTGCCGGCTCGCTTATCGCCCGCTGCAGGAAGCCCGCGATTACTTGCAAGGGTGTTCGCCTTTGGTCGATGCCGACGCCGATTACCTCTGGATCATTCAGCCCGATGGTGTCACCCGCCGGGTCGGCATTGCGCCGTGGAATCGCGAAAGCGGGCAGGTGCCTGCGGCCGGTAGCAAAATCCTGGTTCCTGTCAAAACCGATGATCTTAATCCGCCTATACCTGAACTGAATCAGCAGTTGGCCGAATTTCTTGCCACGCAACTGGCTGAGGTGGTTCCTTGAATTTACGTTTTGCTGCAGTGCTGTTGTTGCCGTGTGGTTTGGCTCACGCAGAGCCGCGATTGACTCAAAATGATTTCGGCGGCGTGGGCTTGATGCAGACGCCGACGGCCCGAATGGCCCCGGCCGGTGAACTGAGCGTGAATGCCAGTCGAACCGATCCCTATACCCGTTACAGCGTTTCATTGCAGCCGTTCGAATGGCTGGAAGGTTCGTTTCGCTACACCGCGATCACCAACCGCCGGTATGGCCCCGAGTCGTTGAGTGGCGACCAGAGTTATAAAGACAAAGCCGTGGACCTCAAGGTGCGCCTGTGGCAAGAAAGCCACTGGGCGCCTGAGTTGGCCCTGGGCTTTCGCGACATCGGCGGTACCGGCCTGTTCTCCAGCGAATTCCTGGTCGCCAACAAACGCTATGACGACTTTGATTTCAGCGCCGGTATCGCCTGGGGATACATCGGCAATCGAGGCGATTTCGACAACCCGCTGGGTTGGGCGGCGGATCGCTTCAACACCCGGCCGGACGGCGAGGGCACCGGTGACGTCAACACCAATGCCTATTTCCGTGGGCGACCTTCATTGTTTGGCGGCGTCACCTACCAGACACCGTGGGACCCGCTCAGCCTGAAGCTCGAGTACGAAGGCAACGACTACAAAAACGAGCCGAAAGACAATGCCATCAAGCAAGATTCGCCCATCAATATCGGCGCTGTGTTCAAGCTGACCGATTCGGTGGATCTCAGCGCGGGTTGGGAGCGCGGCAATACCGCGATGTTCGGCATCACACTGCATACCAACTTCGTCAGCCGCAAGACGCCGGCCAAGACTTACGATCCGCCGGCGGAGCGTTTGCCGACACAGGCACCCGCCACCCCTCCGGATCAGGTCAATTGGGCCAACGTGTCCCAACGCTTGCAGAAAAATGCCGGCTACAAAGTCGAGCGCATCACCCAGCGCGGCCCCGAGTTGTTTGTGTACGGCGAGCAGACCAATTATTTCCATTCAGCCAAAGCTGTCGGCCGCGCCAGCCGGATCCTGGACAACAGCGTCAATGACGATATCGACTGGTTCACCTTGGTGAACAAGCGCTACGACATGCCGCTGGAAGAAACCAGCGTGCCTCGCCAGACCTTTCGCGAAGTGGTCAATAACGAGGAGCCGCTGCAAACGTTGCACCGCACGACCGAGGTCAATGGGGCGATGCCGCACAACGAGACCACGCTCTTTACTGCGGCGCGCGATCCGTTCAACTACGGCATCGGGCTGGGCTACAAACAGAACGTCGGTGGCCCTGACGGTTTGCTCTATCAGTTGAGTGCCGATGCGGACGCCGAGTATCGCTTCACGCGCAATACCTGGTGGAGCGGCCTGCTCAGTGCCAACCTGGTGAACAACTACGACAACTTTACCTACGACGCACCGAGTGGCTTGCCTCGAGTACGGACGGACCTGCGCAAGTACCTCACGACCTCTGACGTCACCATGCCCACGTTCCAACTCACCCATGCCGAGCAGTTGGATAAAGACCTGTACGGCATGGTCTACGGCGGCTATCTGGAGTCGATGTTTGCCGGGGTTGGCGGTGAGGTGCTGTTTCGTCCGGCAGGCCAGCGCTGGTCGGTGGGTGCAGACCTGAACTACGTGCGTCAGCGCGAGTTCAACCAGGGCTTTGGCCTGCGTGATTACTCAACCGTGACCGGCCACATCACCGGCTATACCGATTTGCCTTTCGATACCCAGGCAGCCGTCAGTGTCGGCCGTTACCTGGCGCGGGATTGGGGCGCCACCGTCGACCTGTCGCGGGAGTTCCGTAATGGTGTACGATTCGGTGCCTGGGCCACGCTCACCACCGCGACAAAAGAGGAATACGGCGAAGGCAGCTTCGACAAGGGCATCTACATCTCCATTCCTTTCGACGAACTGATGAGCATGTCGACCATGCGTCGCGCCAATATCGTCTGGTCTCCGCTGACCCGGGACGGCGGTGCGCGGCTCAATCGCAGCTACTGGCTGCATTCCATGACCGATAGCCGTGACAGCGATTTGTTCTACCGCAACTTCGACAAAATCACTGAGTGAAGGCGGGCGAACTACAGGGCGACAGGCGTTGTAGTTCGCGACGCGGTGAACCGGAAGGGTGATGCCCGGAAGGTTTTACAGTGAGGACACTTCTGCGCAGGATTCCCTGCGTTATCCCACCTATTCACAACGGTAAGCAGGGGGCTGGCATAGATCCCCTGTTAATGGTCTTGAGTCCGTATCCAAGCCTGATAGACGCCCACGAAAAAGGGGACTTTCGTCCCCTTGTCGTTTTGCGGTTTCTGATTTCTAAGCCATCAATAAATGTCTTTTGACAGCAAGGTGAAAGGTGTCTTTACCAAGATCTTCAGGTCCAGCCACAACGACCAGTTATTGATGTACTTGAGATCGATCTCCACACGCTTCTGCATTTTGTCGATGGTGTCGGTCTCGCCGCGGCAACCGTTGATTTGAGCCAACCCGGTAATCCCCGGTTTGATTCGGTGACGCGCCATGTAGGCGAGAATTTTCCCGGAGTAGTAATCATTGTGCGCAACGGCGTGCGGACGTGGCCCGACCAAAGCCATATGGCCTTGCAGCACATTGATCAGTTGCGGCAGTTCATCGAGCGAAGTGCGACGGATAAAGCGTCCAACCGGAGTGATCCGCGAATCGTTACGGCTGGCTTGCTTGACCTCCAGATCATCGTGCACGCGCATCGAGCGAAACTTCCAGACCTGGATCACCTTGCCATTCCAGCCGTGACGGTCTTGCTTGAAAAACACCGGGCCCGGGGAGTTGAGTTTAACGGCCAGGGCAATCAGCAACAGCAGCGGGCTCAGAAGCACAATGGCCAACAGCGCCACGCTCTTTTCCAGCAGGCTCTTACTCAGTGCCGCGGTCGGCTGGCTGGTCAACGGGCTTTCATTCAAGTAGATCGCCGGCAGGCCGTCCACGACTCTTACCGAGTGGTTGAGCAGCGTCAGGCTGTTCAAGTCCGGTACCCAGACCACGTCTACGTTGGCACCCAGCAAATCGATATACATCGCTTCGATTTTTGCCGCTTCACTCAGGGGCAGCGTGATGTACAAACGTCGGATGTCATGGGCCTTGATCAACTCCAGCAGCTGCTCCTGCGGGCCTACGATCGGCGGTGAGCCCATCGCCAGCGGGAGCGTGGTGTCGGTGCTGACCAACCCCACCAGTGGGAAGTGTTCAAGGCTACGCAGCTTCCTGGCGAGTCCCAATGCCAACTCACCGGTACCGACGATCAGGGTTTTATGCTCGCTTTGAAGTGAGCGTTGATAGTATTGCGAGAAGCCGTGCAGCGGAACGTAAAACAGTGCCTGCCCGATGTAACCGCAGGCGGCCCATACCAGAATCAGTTGACGGGAAAACAGTTCATCAGCCTTGCAGATGAACGCCACACAGGCCAATGCCGCCAGGGTCATTGTCCAGCCCATCAACAAACGTCCCAATCCCTCCAGGTAGTTATCTTTCTTCGCATAGACGCCACACCAGGTATAGGCGGGAACCGAAGCAAGTACCGTCAGAATTGCGCACACTCGATAATAGAACTCTACCGTTCCGGTCTGGTAATAAACCAATAGAAACAACAGGGCTACAACAAAGCCCTGACCCAGTGCCCATTGTCCCCAGAAGGTCAATCCTTTGAGGTGGGTATTTCGATTGATACGAAGATTGTTAACCATGCGATATCCCCAAAATACGTCCATTCGCGCGTCGACAGACAACAGCCAAGTTGATGTAACAAACATTATTATTTTTATAAGAGGGCAAAGCATTGACGGTCGAAACGCCACTGTGCGGCGCGCTCGTCAGTGAATAGATTAATTTATTGGGCTGAAAGCTGTCTGACGACTTTTAACGGGTGAGTTATTTGTTTGACGGTTATGTTGGGGGTGGCGAGGTGTTAGAAATAGTCGAGAATTTAAGTTGTTTGAGGGGAGGTTCAAGCGGGATTTATTTGAGAGGAGAGAGGTGCTGAAAAGATGAAGTGGTGGGGTGCTTTTGTTGTTTTTGTATGCACTACCATGGTGGTCATTTCATTGGCTCAGGTGAGGCTTTTCCCCCGAATGATTTTTTGAATCAGGCAATAGCCGCGATTTCTAACCGCTCGGAAAAGACGCTCACCATTACTGGCATTTTTAAACTTTTCCTGTAGCCGGCTCAGGCACATTTCCAGGCCTCGATAATGTTCGGGTTCTCTGCCAATGCTCCGAATAAGGTCATCTTTACTGACTACCCGGTCATCATGGTGCAGCATCTTTTTGACCAGTGTGGCCTCCAGGCCAGTCAAGACAATTTCGACGTCGTCTTTAATCAAAGCGCCATTGACATTGCTGAGTCGCCAGGCTTCGGTATAAGGGTAGTGGGGGCTGGTCGACACATTGGACAGGGAGTCCCGGGTGTCATCTCGATCTTCATCTGCCAGTGAGGATCTGTTATTAAACCGTGTTTCTGACTGCGCCGCTCGCCACTCGGATTCGAAGGTCGAGAGTATGCGCTGTGTATCATGTTTGATAACAGGAGGGACAAACCTGTCAAGGTGAGGGGAAATAAATTCCATTAGCTTAGGGGCGGAAGAAGGTAGGGCAACACCTTCGACAAACATCTTTGCCTGCGACGTACCGAATGAATTATATCGCTCGCTCGATAGTAATGCCTCAAGCTCAAGTTGTAATGCCGGGCTATGAGTAACGACGACAAAATATTTTCTGGGGAGGGGTGTACTGCTTTCCATGTCTCTCTCCTGAAGGGGTGCACTCGGATTTTAGTTTAATAGGATGTCGGCAGGGGAGTAATGGCTCCCTTGAAAGTAATCAAAAGGTAATGCGCGTGCCAGTATATGGCTAGCCGCATGCTCGACTCTGTCAGCTATAAACGCGACTTTGGTGGTGTGAGTCAGCATGGTCATGCGTTCGTGCAGACGATTGAATAAATCGGGGTTGCCCGTCAGTTTAAGGCTCAAGTCTAGGGCTGAAAGAGGAATCTTTATATAGTCGAAAAGATTCAGGGTTGTAAATATTTCGATACTTTCGTTTTCGATGTTATAGCCATCGAACGCGATTTCTACACCGTGATCTTTCAACAGATATACGTTGTTGAGGATTTTCTTTTTATCAATGAAGCTGACCGCCGAAAGGGGTAACTCATTGAACGCGATAACCAGTGTCTGGCCAAAGTTGCGAAGGGCGTCGCTGGACTGTATCAACTCTTCCGTGAGTGCGGAATCGGCCAGATCTGACTGCCCAGCGCAAACGAATCGACGGCTTAAGTATTTGTTTTTGCTAGAAATATTATGGTCCTTTAGCGAAAAGGCAATCAGCCGAGTCTGCATGAGAACTTCACTGTAAATGCCGTTTATCTCTTGCGGTACAGCATAGGATGCATGAGTCTGACTGGCGTCAAACTGAATTCTGATCTCACTGCCAAATGGGCAGTCGTCGCGAGTGAGGATCAATTGTCGAGACAGATAATGACTCGCACGATAGATGTGTGACGCGCTCATCGTAGCGTTCATATTGCAATAACTCCCTGCATATTAATCATCAGGCGGTCGAGATCAGACCCCTGACAAGACGATATCCATGCCCACGAATACTTTGAATGGCGTTGGTGCCATACATACCTTTTATCTTTCCGCGAAGGCGGCTGATAGATTTTTCCAAGGCTCTTGGGTCATAAAACGTTATATTCAGACCCATGATTCTGGCGATTTCATCATGGCTCAATATTTGATTTTTCGTTTCGGAAAAAGCTTCAAGAATTTTCATTTCCGGAAACGATACATCCAGCTTCTTGTAGTCTCCAATCAAGCACATGCGCGTCGGATCCAAGAGCAAATTGTGCTGCTTGTGCCATTCTGCGCTATTAAAGAACTCGGAAAGTGCGTCCGTTTTTTCTTCAGGAGTCATGCTGAATTTAATACAATGGTCGGCCCCTGCAAGATAGTATTTCATCTTGTTATAAGTGCCTTTGCCAGTGATGGCCACAAAGATAATAAGGGCCTGGTTGTCGGCACGCATATTTTCCACGAGGGCGAGGCTTTCATCGAATGCCTGAGGGCTATCAATGACTATGAATGCTGCACGGTATGAATAGAGTTCCTTGTTTTTTTTAAACGAGTTGTTGTAGCACATCGTATCAACGGGTATATCATGCGCTACATAACTTGCAACTGATGTCTTGAAACCCTCAGCTAAACTATGGGTCCGCCCAATGGTGAGAATACCCGTCACCTCCTTTGCGTGGCTGTGGCTGGTATTCGTTAATTTCCCTGTAAGCATCATGCTTTGACTCGGCTGGGTGCTGACATTTGGATGTTAAAGCACCAATTCTCATTTGTGACTGACAATTGGTAACATTTCACGGATTTTTCAAGCAGGCGTCACAAATTTTTTAACATTGCTGTCAATCTGACGAGATCCTTTGTGCTGCGTGCGCTTGGTCCGCGCAGTGGCAAAGGAGTATCATTGTGCCATCTTTTCGCTCAATGTCCCGCTTTTCCAGTTCAATAAGCATGGCACCGGTGGCTAGAGCATCCGTAGTTGAATTGGTTAAATGGGTATTATGAGTTGACGTAACTAGTCTGATTTATGTGTCGTTTTGGGCCTGTCGTTAGTTTTGAACTAGGTGATATGGGTTGTTATATAACACCCCGGTTGATGTTGTGGTCATGGACGATTGTTAACGTTGAGTTTTAATAGAAGGCTAAATGCGCTTTACTGACGCGTTGGCGCTAAATTTGAAGTTCGTCAGCGGATTTGCTTTTGTCGATGAGGGGGATTAATGGATTTTTGGACTACCGTAACGGTATTGATTTTAGGCGTGGTGGAAGGGCTGACGGAGTTTTTGCCTATATCCAGTACTGGCCACCAGATCATTGTGGCGGACCTGCTCGACTTCGGCGGTGAGCGAGCGATGGCCTTCAACATCATCATTCAACTGGGCGCCATCCTTGCTGTGGTATGGGAGTTTCGCCGCAAGATCCTCGAGATCTTCACAGGCCTGCCAATCCAACGCAATGCACAACGTTTTACCTTGAACTTATTGATCGGTTTTATGCCGGCCGTCGTCTTGGGCGTATTGTTCGCCGATAAGATTCATGAGTATCTGTTCAACCCAATCACCGTGGCGACTGCATTGGTTGTGGGCGGCATCATCATGTTGTGGGCTGAGCAGCGGGAACATGTGGTGTATGTCGACCATGTCGACGACATGCGCTGGTCTGACGCGTTAAAGGTTGGTTTCGCTCAATGCCTGGCGATGATACCGGGCACCTCACGCTCTGGGTCGACCATTATCGGTGGGTTGCTGTTTGGACTGTCGCGCAAGGCGGCCACCGAGTTCTCGTTCTTCCTGGCCATGCCGACCATGGTCGGTGCGGCGGTCTATTCAGGCTACAAGTATCGCGATCTGTTCCAGGCCGGCGACCTGCCAGTCTTCGCCTTGGGCTTCGTCACCGCGTTCTTTTTCGCCATGATCGCCGTGCGCGGCTTGCTCAAGTTTATCGCCAGCCATAGCTACGCCGCATTCGCCTGGTACCGGATCGCATTCGGTTTGCTGATCCTGGCGACTTGGGTATTCGGTTGGGTTAACTGGACTGAAGCAGCAGCGCTCTGACACTTGAACCAGGCTGCGGACCCGCCAGCCTGGTATTTATAAAGATAAAACGGATTAACGCCCTTCTAGCAACTCCGCCGCCTGATCCAGCAACGCCAAAGGCTCTTTAGCCTTGTGAATATCCACCGACAACAACTGCCGAAACTTGCGCGCCCCCGGAAACCCGGTGCCGAGTCCCAGCACATGCCGGGTGATATGGTGCATTGAACCACCCGCATCAATATGCGCCGCTATATAAGGCCGCAACTGCGCCAGCGCCTCCGCTCGAGTGATCACCGGCGCCGTGCTGCCAAACAACTGCTGATCCACCTCAGCCATCACATAAGGATTGTGATACGCCTCACGGCCCAACATCACGCCGTCGAACGTCAGCAAATGCGCATGACACGCCTCCAGCGTCTTGATCCCGCCGTTGAGAATAATCTCCAATTCCGGAAAATCCGCCTTCAACCGTGCCGCCACGTCATAACGCAGAGGCGGAATGTCACGGTTCTCCTTCGGCGACAACCCCTCCAGAATCGCAATCCGCGCATGCACCGTAAAACTCGTGCACCCGGCATCCCGGACCGTGCCGACGAAATCACACAACTCCTCGTAACTGTCCCGTCCGTTAATCCCGATCCGATGCTTCACCGTCACCGGAATCGACACCGCATCGCGCATCGCCTTCACACAATCCGCCACCAACTGCGGATGCCCCATCAGGCACGCGCCAATCATATTGTTCTGTACCCGATCACTCGGGCAGCCGACATTCAGATTCACCTCGTCGTAACCGTGGTCCTGGGCCATGCGGGCGCAGGCGGCCAGGTCCAATGGAACACTGCCACCGAGTTGCAGGGCGAGCGGGTGTTCGGCTTCGTTGTGACGCAGGAAGCGGTCGTGATCGCCGTTGAGGAGCGCGCCGGTGGTGACCATTTCGGTGTAGAGGAGGGCGTGCTTGGAGAGTAGCCGTAGGAAAAAGCGGCAGTGGCGGTCAGTCCAATCCATCATCGGCGCGACGGAAAACCGCCGAGATAGCGCAGGGCTTGAGTTTACTGGGCTGGAGTGGGTGTTTGGTACCATTTGGCTCAACGTATTTATAGCGTGTTTTTAGGCGTTTTCAGGCGTTTTTTCGATGGCGCTGGTACAATGTACCAATCACTTTCGGAATTGTACCAGTTCACTATGGCAACGATCAGAGCACGAAAACGCACCGATGGCTCAGTCAGTTACACGGCACAGATACGCCTGTTTCGCGATGGAGCGCAAGTCTACCAAGAGAGCCAGACCTTCGCCCGGAAACAGGCGGCACAAGCGTGGGTGCGGCGACGTGAGGCAGAGCTAGATCAGCCTGGTGCGATTGAGCGGGCGAACCGCAAGGGCGTCACCGTACAGGACATGATCAAGCAGTACCTGGATGAAATGGAGAAAGTCCGGCCGTTGGGTAAAACCAAGGAAGCCACTCTAAATGCTATCGCGGCGACGGAGTTTGGCCAGACCGTTGATTCGGCTATCAACAGTCAGCGCTTGGTGGATTTTGCACTCTGGCGTATGAGCAAAGAGGGCGGCGGTGTCCAGCCGCAGACGGCCGGTAACGATCTGGCGCACCTTGGGGCTGTCCTATCGATTGCACGGCCAGCTTGGGGGTATGAGGTCGATATCCACGCGATGGCAGATGCTCGAAAGGTGTTGAGAAAGCTGGGATACAACATGAAAAGCCGCGAGCGGGATCGGCGGCCGACCAAGGAAGAGCTGGATAAGGTGCTTGAGCACTTTGTAGGTATTCAGCAGCGTCGCCCTAGTTCGATCAATATGCTCAAAGTCACCGGCTTCGCGTTGTTCTCCACGCGTAGGCAAGACGAGATCGGCCGAATGCTTTGGGAGGACGTCGATGAAGAGCGTCAGCGGGTGATGGTGCGGGACATGAAGAACCCAGGCCAGAAGATTGGCAACGATGTTTGGTGTCACCTCCCGGATGAAGCTTGGCGCATCCTGAAGAGCATGCCAAAGGAGCGTGCAGAGATTTTCCCCTACAACTCGTCATCGATCGCCACTGCTTGGGCAAAGGCATGCAAGTTTCTGATGATTGAAGATCTGCACTTCCACGATCTGCGGCACGACGGCGTGAGCCGGTTATTTGAAATGGACTGGGACATCCCGCGAGTGGCCAGTGTTTCTGGGCATCGGGATTGGAATTCATTGCGTAGATACACGCATCTGCGCGGACGAGGTGACCACTATGCCGAATGGCCGTGGCTAGAGAAGATCATTCAGGCGCCCGTAAAGCTGGGCGCCTGGGGCAAGCAGTAAATTAGCTGGCTCGGCGGTATCCGTTGAGCTGGTTGCATTCCTTCACGGCCGCCTCGCGTTGCAATTCTAGGTAGGCCGCTAAATCAGTGATGTGTATACCCTTTGCACTTTTCTGGCTGGGCTCCAATCGGGTGATTGGAATTTTGATCTGGCCTGCTAGCACCTTGCGCTGAAACATTTCCGGTGTCAGGTGTGTGAAGTAGTCCTTGCAGACCTGGTCCAGGGGGATGATTGCTCGGCCATTGTATTGGGCCATCAGGATGAACGCGGTGTTCATGCTGCCCCCTGGAACTTAGAAGGAAGATGGGGCAATCTTTCGCCGCCATTGAAGGCAAGGAGATGAAGATGCTGCCCGAGAGAGTTGTCGTAACTATTCCCATCATCACGCTGTTGAAGGCTTTGATGCTGTCGCCTTTGGTTGTGTTGATAGGTTGGTGGGTATTTACGTGGTCTTGGGAAAGTCAGGCTGCACCTGCCTGGGTGCAGGCAGTTGGTTCGATTGGCGCCATCTTGGCTGCGGGTGCTGTTCCGGCCTGGCAACGAAGGCTTGAGGGGCTTCGACGAGAAGCCGACCAATATCAGAGACAAATCGCCGACTGCTTTCAGTTGAGGCGTCTGATTCAAGAAATTCAGCATCTGCTTACCAAGGGTGATCAGGTCAATCCCAATTGTTTTGGAAGGAATCGCGCTCTTGTTGAAACTGGAATGCTGGATATCCTCCAGCGTTTGAGTTCTCTGGAGTCTGGGCGATCTGATAAGTTTCTGCTGAAGAGCACCTACGATATGCGCCTGATTGTTCTGGACTTTTTGGGATCTATCAGCCCGAGCGACGCGTGTAGTGCCAACGTTCGGCGTGGGTTCGAAGGGCGTCTGATCGAGATCCATAATGATCTTCCTGGCTATATTCTTAGCCTTGAGAAAATCATTACGGAAATTGATGCTGAAGCTAAGTGAGCTCTCATACCCCACGACAGGCTGCGCGAGCGGGCGTTTCTGAGCGTTTAGCGTTGCATCATCGAGCGCTGCCCAGCGCAGCTTTTCGTGGGGTCTAAGTGCTTCGGCAGTGGAGCTGAGAGGAGCAATAATGCCTGCAGCTGCGCAGCAGAGGCTGTTTGTTTCTAGTGTGTCGACGCTGATTTCCGTGCGGAGCACAGCGGTCGTGGATTGGGTGTTGTGCTGGTCCTTTTGCATGCCGCTTTCCTCCGAGGTTCGAATGCGCGTTGGTTCATCAGCCGCTGATAGGGCGTTAGCCGGATTGCGGTGGTTGCTGGATCGGGGACGGATCTCGCTCATACGGCGTTCTCTTGTTTGGCCGGCTCAAGCAGGGCAGCCATGGCTAGCGCCTGATCGCGGAGGGTGCGGGTGTCGCGTTCCAGTTTTTTGCCGGTGCGAAAGGCGCTGAACGTCTCAGATGCGATCCGTAGCTTCTCGGCGATTTCCAGCAAGGTGAGTCGTTCGTTTTCACCAAGTTTTGAAGCTGCAAGTGCGCGCTCGTAGTGGGTGTACAGTTTCTTGCGCTGGTCAGTTGCCTGATTGAGGGAGTGTTCCAAGTTGCGAATCTCTTCCCAATTTTCAGATCGTTGAATGGTTTTGCCTTCAGCCATCCCGTCTCGAAATCCAACGCAGCCGCCGACGTCATAGCCTTCGCTGTAGCCCTCTGAGTGTCCCTCGGCGCGGCCGTTGCTGAAGCCATTGCGGTAGGCGAGACAGTAAACGCCGGCGGTCATGAGGACGATCGCTACCAGCGCATAGATTTGAACTGCAGTCATGTGGTGTGCTCCTGGTGAAGTCTTCGGCTGGTGGTGGCAGCCATTCGGTTTTGGGTGTTACTCGTTGGTGTCGTCCTGCTGCCGCTGCTGCTGCATGTCTTCGTCGGCCTTGTAGGCGCGGATGTCGATCAGGGAAGCGACGTGCCGGATGTGGGCGTACTTCGGTGCCTTGCGGCTGGTGTCCAGTGTGGTGATGGGGAGCTGGATACGGCCGCTGCTGATCTCGGCCACGAACGATTGCTCGTTGAGATTGCGAAAGTACTGCTCGCGCACTTTGTCCAGCGGAATCAGGACGTCGCCGAATATGCGGTAGAGCAACTCAACGGTGGCGGACTCCGGTGCCGGGTGCAGACGGAGCGGGTTTTGTGCTGTGCTACTCATGGCTTTGTTGGGCCTCCTTGCGTTGTTTTCTGGCCGGGTGGTTCCAGGCGTTCAGGCAGTGCCGTTTGGTCAGCTCGCGCAGATGTTCGGGCACTTCGAGGAGCGCGGCGTTGCGCTCCTCTCGTGTCCGCATGGCGATGATCTGGCGGGCGTATTCCCTAGGCCACGTCACGGCTGTCTGCCGGAATGGCGGGTAGGTCGATACCCAACTGCTCGGCTAGCCAACGGATACCGGGCTGTTTGATCCGGGTCGATTGGCTGTACTGCATTCCGAGCTGATCGTGGTACCACTGACCGTCCTTGATTCGCAGGTAGTCGCGATCACGGTTGGGGTAGGTCGGTAGGTTGCGCTCGTTGAGCAGACCTTTTTCACGCATGCGTGCGATGAGCTTCGGACGAGTCAGGCCAAGTTGGGTTGCTGCTTGGGCGAGGGTGCGTTCCATGGTGTGCCCCTCATGCCGCGTGAGCAGCAGGAGTTGCTGCTGCAGCAAGGTGGTTGATGGACTCGCTGACCTTGCCGTAGATCTCGACATCGGTGCCGTACACGGTGAAGCAACGGGTGTGCGGGCTTTTGTTACCGATGCTCAGGATGGTGGTGACACCTGATCGAGAGTGAGTGCGATGGAGTGCGACGATTAGTGGATAGTCGAAACCCATGTCGAGGCTCAGCACGCCGCCGGTACGCACCAGCTCAAACACTCGCTGCTTGTCTGAGACTTCAAAGCGGCCGTATTCGCGGCTGGCGTGGGGGCGATGCAGCAGGTCGCTGGTATTGCTCGCGTCGAACGGGCCGTTGGCGATCTCTTCGATGAAGTCGGCCAGCTTGAGATGCATCTTCTTATCGTTTGGCAGGGTCAGCGTGTGGCGTTCGCTGCCCAGCTCCACGACGAAGGAGCTTTCCGTGATGCCACGTTCAACCTTGAGGCGAAACGCCAGACACTCGCGCCTGGGCGCGGTCCGTAGGACGTGGTTGAAAGTCTCTGTCAGGTTTACTTGTGCATTGAGCAACTGCAGGGTGCGGTTGTCGATCATGTACTTGATCATGCTGCATGCCCTCCGCCGTTCGGATTGACTGGGGCAGGAGTGGCGCGTGCTGTCAGCTTCGGTTTGCTGATGGCGAACGCGCAGCCGTACTCGCGGGCTAGGCGCCTGATCTCAAAGATTTGGAACGGGTTGGCAGCGGCCGGGTGGACATGCAGGGTAGCTGTGGTGTGCATGATGTTGCCTCGCTCTGTGGTGGAAGAGTGAGGCGAATATCAACCAATGGTTGCGATAAGTCAACCTTAGGTTGATTTTTGATTTTTCTGCGATTCAGGAACACTGATTGCTATGATCGGGCAATGCTGACGGGAGCCCTATGAAAAAAATTTACCACTACACCTCTGCTTCTTCGTTAATCGGGATGTTGACCCACAGCCAATTTTGGGCGACTGACATTGCTTTTCTGAATGATCATAAGGAGCATGTCTATGGATACACTGCGGCACTAGCTTTTATCGACCATAAGATCGAAACAATGATGGATCCTTATAAGGAAGTGCTCATAGGTTTCTACAAAACTCTTCGCGAATTTATTGAGCCTAACGTGCTTGGTAGAGATACATACGTTGTCTCGTTCGCCACAGATCGGGATAGTATTTCTCATTGGTTTAGCTATTGCGAAAAGAACCAAGGTTATTGTATTGGCTTTGACGAGGATTCATTTTTTGATCCGTCCGAGAAGCTTGAAATAGCGATGAAATACGCTTTGAAGTTTGAGGGCGTATTATATGAGTCGGCGAGCTTCAATGCTCGATTGGAAAAAATTCTGTCTAAAGATGTAATTGTCGAGGCAATTACTAGAGGGATGAGGGCGGGAGCTTATGGATCTGGTCAAGAAAAAGGGAAATCGAAGAGCACGATTTTAGATGAAATCATTGAAGAATCTCATCCGCTTGGCCCATTAAAGCAACTGGAGAGGATTTTTAATGAAATTGTTTTTTCTTGTGGAGCTTACAAATTCGAAGGGTTTAAACACGAGGTAGAGCGTCGGCTAGTGTTGTCATCCAAAAAATTCAAGCTACATGAGGACTATGATTATAAGGAAAGTGACGTTAATTTCAGGGAACGGAATGGGGTGATCTTTCCCTATGTGCCTATTAAATTCAACAGTAACAGTATTCGCGAAATTATTATCGGTCCATCTGGTGATTTTCAGTTGCGAAAAGCTGGTCTGCAAAAAATGTTGGATAAATTGGGTGTGGAATGTGAGATTACATCATCATCAACACCATTAAGGTTTTCCTGATCTATTACTCAGGAATGAAGGATCCGACCACTTTTCCGCAAATATGCGTCTCCTCCGTGATTTCAATTATGGGGTACTGCGGGTTGATAGGTTTTAAAAATTGTCGTCCCGCATCTTCTACTAGAACTTTGAATGTGGCCTCGTTAGTTCTGGGAACTCTAGCGATGACTCTATCTCCTGTTTTCGTTTCTGCTTCAGGATCAACAAAAATAATACATCCTGTTGGATAGCTGCGCCCCGGCCCTGGATTAGTCATTGAATCACCGAGAACTTTCAACGCGTAGCCATGTGTGCTGATCGGAACCGGGCACGACAACCAAGAATCACTGTCATAGTTCTCAATATTTGAGATCGCCTCACACCAAGCACCCGCCTGAACCCAAGAGATCAATGGTACCTTGCCAAAGCGCTGATTGATTTCGCTAACGTTGCTCAAATCACTAGGGGCTATAGCGCGAACGTTGCTATGGCCAGTCTGCTCTTTTGGCAGCACCCCGTACTCAAGCCATTCCCGCCTGACACCAAGCCATGAGCAGAGCGCAGACATGCTATCCGCCTCAGCCATCGCTTCGCCATTCAACCACTTGCTAATGGCTTGGGTTGTTTTATCAACCCCCACGCTTTTCAGGTGTCGATGGATGTCCACACCACGACCCCGGCTGCGTATGCCGGCATCGTCGAGGGCTTCGTGTAGGCGCTCGCTGAAAGCTGCGCGGAGAGAGTTTTTATCAACCATGGGTTGAGAGTCTCATAAAGGTTGCGCAATAGTCAGTTGATCTATAACATCAACCGCAAGTTGATAAATGGAGGTTGTCATGTTGGACCCCGCAGATTTTCCGAGCGCGATTGCGTTCGCGTTTGAAGCCGTCGGCGGCATCGGGGCCGCCGCGAAGGTTTGCGATAGAAGCTATCAAGCGCTGAACAAATGGCGTCAGGCGGCATGTCTACCGCGAACGGATTACACAGGTGAAACCAAATACGCCGAGCTGTTGGCGACTGCGGCGAAACAGAAAGGCAATGCTTTTCAAGCTGCTTGGTTGTTGAACGCTTCGGCTCCGCAAAAAGCTGCTGCGTAGTCAGAAAAAAGGCGACCAATTGGCCGCCCAGTTCCTCCCGGCACGCACCACCACAGCGCTGTCGGGTCGCGATAGAGAAAGGCGGACACACCACATGCAACCACCTTTCTTTATCGCGCTTTTCCAAGGCTCGGAAGCCTTGGTGTTGCTGCCTTTTCCACCACAGATTAGGCAGCTGTTGCGCCAGGGGTGAGCAACGGATTGCTCGCCCCGGCACGGTGCCGGTATCGATCCCGAAGATCTAGCCGGCGTTTGGGCCCTTTCAAGCCACGCGGCAAATGTATCACCACTGCATGTCGCGCGGCACTGGCAACTTACAAGGATTAATGCCATGAGCCGTATCGCTCTGAGTTCTGTTGAGCGGGCGCAGCGGGAAGTTTTGCCGCTCGATCTCGCGCTTTACCATGCCGCTCGGGACTACCCCGGCGGCGCCGCAGCCATCGCCGCCACCACCGGCCGAAATGCGACCACGCTGCAGCACAAGCTGTCCCCAACCCACCCAAGCCATACGGTGAACATTCAAGAGTTCGGCGAGATTCTGGAGCTGACCAAGGATCGCCGAATTCTGGATGCCGTGCATGCATTGGTCGGTGACACGACTTGGCAGGAGCTGGCTGAGGCGTACACCAATGACATGCCCGAGACGTTGACCACCGGAATTGCTGAGTACTTCCGGCAGGTCGCGGATCTGGCGGATACCTGGGCCAAGAGCATTGGCGACGGGGTGGTTTCTGATGAAGAACTGGCCGCGATTCGCCTGCAGGTGTTTCGAGGCATTCAAGGGCTGTTGGGGTTGTTCAACCGCGCCACCTACGTCAATCAGACGACGCGGGGTGTTGATCGTGGCTGACATCGCGGATTTCGCTAATGACCTGGTGCAAGAGCGCATCGATCAAGCGCTCGCTGCACGCAACGCTGCTAAACCTGCATTGGCGGCGCATTCGTTTCTATTCTGTGAAAACTGCGACAGCCCAATCCCTGAGGGGCGGCGATTAGCTGTTCCTGGCTGCACGCAATGCGTGAGCTGCCAGGAGGTCGAGGAGATCATGGAGGCCGTCCATGCTCGATGAAGTATTGGGGCAATTCGCGGACTACGGCCTTGAGCCTGCGCAGCCTCTGGTGTTTGGCAAGCTGACCCGGTGTAAGACTTCGCAGGACAAGGGCAAGGAAAAGAACGGCTGGTATGTCGTTCATGAGCAGCGCACCGAGAAAGGCGAAATGCTTATCTTCGGTGCGTTCGGTGACTGGCGTTCGGGCGAGTCTCAGAAGATCAAGGTCAAGGCCGGGCGGATGTCGCCTGAAGAGCGCGAGGTTATGCGCGCTCGACAGGAAGAGGCCAAGCGCCGGGCAGCTGAGATCTCGGCCAGCGCAGCGCGTCGTGCGGCCAAGCGAGCGGCCGGTATGTTCAAGCGCATGCCGGAGAAGGGCCGTAGCGACTATCTGGATCGCAAGCAGATTGTCGGCTTCGGTGTTCGGTACGCGCCGCGCACTGGTGCGTTTCTGGTACCTATGAGCAACGTGCGTGACGAGATTGTCGGCCTGCAGGTGGTGTTTCCGACCAAGCAAGAGGACACCGGCCGGGACAAGTCCTATTGGCCTTACGGCATGTCGAAGGAAGGTGCTTTCCATCTCATCGGGCCGCACCCGGATCCGGGCGAGCCGGTGCTGGTGTGTGAGGGTTACGCTACAGGCGCAAGTCTGCATATGGCCACGTCACTGACTGTGGCCGTCGCGTTTGATGCGGGTAATTTGCTGGTGGTTTGCAAGGCCATGCGCGAGCGTTTCGCCGGTTGCCCTCTGATCATTTGCCGAGACGATGACTGGAAAACCACGAAGCCAAATGGTGATGCGTGGAACCCCGGTGAAGAGAAAGCGAACAACGCGGCGCTGATTGTCGGTGGCCAAGTAGTTGCGCCATTCTTTTCCGGTGAACGGGAAGCCAAGTGGACCGACTTCAACGACCTGCATGTTGCGGAAGGTTTGGAGGCGGTGCGCCGTCAGGTGTTGGCGGTGGTCAAGCCCCCGGCCGCTGGTGGTTGGAAGGATCTGTTGGCACGCAGCGAAAGCGGCGCGCTGATTGCGCACATGCAGAACGTCGAGTTGATCCTGGCCAACGATGAGCGTTGGGCCGGGGTGATCAGTTACAGCGCGTTCAGTTCGAAAATCGTGAAGCTGCGGGCGGCGCCTTATGGCGGCGGAACGGGCGATTGGGCGGACATTGATGATGTTCGGGTGATGAAGTGGCTCGCGCAGCAGTACAACTTGCGGGTCAAGGCATCGCATGTGATCGAGGCGGTGAGTGTGGTTGCGCATGACCATGCGTTTCATCCAGTACGCCAGTACCTGCGCAAGCTGCAGTGGAATCAGGTGCCTCGGCTCGAAAGTTGGCTTACCGACGTCATGGGCGTGAAGGCGACAGATTATTCGGCAAAGGTCGGCAAGCGCTGGATGCTATCGGCGGTAGCGCGGGTGATGAAGCCCGGCTGCAAGGCTGACTCGGTGATGATTCTGGAAGGTGCGCAGGGCGCTGGTAAATCGACCGCGATGAGCATTCTCGGTGGCGAGTGGTTCATGGACACGCCGTTTGCCCTGGGCGACAAGGACGGCTTTCAGGCGATCCGGGGCAAGTGGATCGTTGAGCTGGGCGAACTGGACAGTTTCAACAAGGCTGAGAGTACGAAGGCCAAGCAGTTCTTTTCGGCGTCCACCGACACCTATCGCGAGAGCTACGGCCGCAGAACGATGGACGTGCCACGCCAGTGTGTTTTCGTGGGTACGACCAACCAAGACGAGTACCTGAAGGACGCCACCGGCAACCGGCGTTACTGGCCGGTAGCGTGTACCAAGGTGGATCTGGAGTTGTTGCGCTCGATGCGCGATCAGCTGTGGGCCGAGGCGGTGTTCTGCTACGACGCGGGCGACCTCTGGTGGGTGACGCTGGATGAGGCGGCAATGTTCGGCGAAGAGCAGGACGAGCGCTTCGTTGTGGATGAATGGGAGGGGCCGATTCTGACGTGGCTTGAAGAGTCGCAGATTGGCGAGACCACCACCGGCAGTGACGTGCTGACCAGTGCGTTGAAGTTGGACTTCGGACATTGGGGCAAACCGGAGCAGATGCGCGTCGGCGCGATCATGCATCGGTTGGGCTGGCGGCGTGTTCGGTTGCCGGCGTTGGCTAAGAGCGGCCAGCGGCCTTGGGCATACAAAAAGCCGGCAGGGTGGGGCGGCGCCTCGGCGTTGCAGCGTGAAACGATCGAGGAGCCTTGCTTTGATTAAGGAGATCGATTCGCTGCTTAGGTTGTGGGCGCAGGAGCTGCACTCGGAATATTCAAAAGGAGGGCTGGCAGGGGGGAATATGGTTGCAATGATGATGGAGAGCAACGGGCAACTGATCAGGGGGCGGCGTGCCTTCCGTGCGCCGCTGGAGAGTTCGTTGGACATCGAACTGATCGTGACCAAGCACCTCGCGCCGGAGCTGGTGACGGTGGTGCGGGAGCATTACTGCACGCTCGATGTGGATATGCGCTTGCGGTATGCCCACTGCGGTTGTGGCCGCGATACGTACTACCAGCGTTTGCATGAGGCACATCTGCAGATCTTCGGCGTGATGATGGGGCTGGCTGCGTGACCCCGAGTATTCGTCTGGCTGTTGTTGTCCCACTGTCCCGTCTTGTCTCGCTGCGTTTTGATGCAGTGGGACAGGTGCGGGCCTTGTCGTTGTTGGGTTGTCCCACCGTCCCGCCTAGTAGTGCCTCCCGCCCGTGTGAGCGTAGCGGGTGATCATTACGCGCTTATGCGCGAACGCGTGTTCTTTAAAATTCTTCCTTTACACGAGAAAGAAGAAAGATAAGTAGGACAGTGGGGCGAAGCCCCGAATTTAGGCACTCTCAGGCGTCCCACTTCGATTTTGAAAAGTGGGACGTATGGGACACCACCGCAACAACAGAATGCCGTGGTGATGTATTCGCCGACATTCGCTAGGCGTTCACCCTGTGTTACCCACTTATTCACCGGGTGGCATTAAAACAGGGTTGCTGCCACCGGAATCGACCTGTAAAAAGTAGTCATCTTCGATAGGTGCGACCGCAGAGAGCGGCAGGCACCACACCACCAAACCCGGCCATCGCGCCGGGTTTTTGCGTTCATGGGGTAGGCGATGACAAACGAGCAACAAGCACTGGCAGAGATGCCAATCTGGTTAGTGGTTGTCCTGGCGCTGGTCGGCGGTGTGTCGGGGGAGATGTGGCGGGCAGACAAGGATGGGGCGCGAGGCTGGGCGTTGTTGCGCAGGCTCGCGCTTCGGTCTGGTGCCTGCATTGTCTGCGGGGTCTCGGCGATGATGCTGATGATCGCTGCTGGCATGTCGCTCTGGACAGCGGGCGCCTTGGGTTGCCTGACGGCAATGGCCGGCGCGGATGTTGCCATCGGGTTGTACGAACGCTGGGCTGCCAAGCGGCTTGGTGTGTGCGAAGTTCCGCCGAATGGCGGCGGCCCAGCCTGAAACCACCGGGGACCCTGGGGTTATTTGGAGGGTACGGGGTCGGAAACCCGCGGGACTGTGTTAGCGGACAGTTCACCAGTTTAGTGAACTCAGGTGAACAGGTGAACACCCGAGGTGAACAGGACATTCCATCATGACTGCAATTAGCAAAACGGAGTTTGCGGCACGGCGAGGTTGGGCTAAATCCTATGTTTCCAAGTTAGCTAATCAGGATCGGTTGGTGTTGACCCAGGACGGCAAGGTCGACCTTGAAGCCACGGAAGCACTCCTGGCTAAGACTGCTGATCCCAGCAAAGCTGCTGTTGCCGATCGCCATCACCAAGATCGGCTCCAACGGGATGTGTACAGCCAGCTATCTACGCAGGTAGAGCCGACTTCAACGGCTGCGCCGCCGCCCCTGATCAACCCTGCGGGGCAAGTGCCCGACTTCCAGAAAGCCCGGGCACTGCGCGAACACAACCTCGCTCAGCTCGCCGAGATCGAGTTGCACAAAGCCAAGGGGTCACTGGTCGCACTGGCAACGGTCAAAACCGGCGCCTACAACGCCGGCCGCATGCTGCGCGACCAACTGCTCGGCATGCCTCCGCAGCTCGCTCCCGAACTGGCGTCCATGACCGACCCTTGGGAAATCGAAAAGCACCTCACGGCGGCGATACGTCGCTCCCTGGAAGACGCTGAACGCATGTCGACAGCGGACCTTGAACACGCATTGACCACGAGTTAATCCTATGCACACGGAATTTCCTGACGGTGCAGTGGTGTACCGCGAGGAGTATTTCCGTGGGCTGCGGCCCGACCCGGATGTCTGGATCGATCAGTGGGCCGACGAGTACATGCGGATCCCGCGAGACACCGGCGCCGCTGAGCCCGGCAAGTACCGCACTGCGCGCACGCCGTATGCCCGCGAGCCCATGCGATGCCTGTCGCCCGCGCACCCCTGCAAGCGCGTGGTCACCATGGTGGCCTCGCAGCTGATGAAAACGCAGATCGCTTTGAACTGGATCGGCGGCCTTATCCACATGGCGCCGTCCAACATCCTGACTCTGTTGCCGAGCCTTGGCCTGGCCAAGCGGGTGTCGTCGCGGATCAGCAAGACGATCAAGGCCACGCCGGTATTGCGTGAACGCGTAGCGTCCAGCCGATCGCGGGACTCGCGAAATACGATGGACACCAAGGAGTTCGAGGGCGGTTCGCTGTACGTCACGACGGCCGGCTCGGCGGCCAACCTGGCCGAGCTGTCCGCGCGCTATGTATACGGCGACGAGATCGATCGTTGGGAGGTGGACATCGGTGAAGAAGGTGACCCGATTGAGCTGGCCGAAACCCGAGGCAGTACCTTCGGCCGCAACGCCAAGTTCTACTTTTCCAGCTCGCCGACGATCAAGGGCGCCTCGCGGATCAACGACCTGTTCGAGGGAAGCGACCAGCGTTACTACTACGTCCCGTGTCCGAGCTGCGGCCTCATGCAGACTCTGGAGTGGGAACGGCTGCATTACTCGAAAGACTACAGCGTCGTGCATTACCAATGCGCCGGCCCTGATTGTGACGTCTTGATCGAGGAGTACCACAAGGGCGAGATGCTCGCCAAAGGCGAGTGGCGTGCCCATGCCGAGGGCGACGGTGAGACGATCGGCTTTCACTTGAATGCGTTGTACTCGCCGCTGGGCTGGATGGACTGGAAGTCACTGGCCAAGCAATTCGAGAAAGCAAAAAAGGCTCAGGCCAAGGGGGATCTCGAACCGATGCAGGTGTTCTATAACACCCGTCTGGCCAAGGTCTGGGATGCGGCTCAAGAGCAGACCAAAGCTGATGTGCTGCGGCAGCGCGCACGTTTGGAATCCTTCACCCTCGGCTCGCTGTCGGCCGCGGTGCTGATGATCACCGGCTCCGTCGACGTTCAGGCGAACCGCCTAGAGTTCATGGCGATGGGTTGGGGCGTCGGCATGGAGCGCTGGGTGGTCGACTACCAGGTGGTGGCGGGCGATCCCGCAGACGAGCGTACTTGGGCGGCTTTGGACGAATTGCTCAAGGCCAAATACCGCCACCCGTGCGGTGTCGGCCTAGGCATTCTGGCGGTCGCCGTCGACTCCGGTGGTCACCACACGGACGAGGTCTACCAGTTCTGCCGCGTGCGCCGCTGGCGAAATGTGTTCGCCATCAAGGGCGCGAGCAAACCCGGTAAGCCGGTGATTGCTCAGCGCCCGTCGATGGTGGACGTGACCTGGAAAGGACAGACCGAACGCAACGGCGCCGAGCTGTGGTTCGTCGGTACCGACACGGCCAAGGACTGGATCTACAACCGCTACCCATTCGAGTCGGGGCCGGGAGCGCTGCACTTTGCCAATGACCTGCCCGACGATTTCTTCGACCAGTGCGTCGCCGAACGCAAGGTCGCGCGCTACATACGCGGCCACAAGCGCATCGAATGGGTCAAGGGCAAGGCCGAGCGCAACGAAGCGCTCGACCTGATGGTGTATTGCCTGGCTATGGCGCATTACCTCGGCCTCAACCGTTACAAGGAACATGACTGGGAGCGAGTGCGTCAGTCCCTGGCGCAGTCGGGTCTGTTCGACGACCCCTTGGGCATCAAGTCCGTTCAAGGTGAACGCGTCACCTCACCAGCAATATCCGCTGCTGCACTGCAACCGGCTTCGCAACCCACTGCTCCGGTCGTGCAACCGCGACCAGCAGCACCGCCACCTCAACGCCGCAGCTCCACCAGCGGTTACCTGAAGAGACGCTGATATGTCATTTACCCAGAAGCACCTCGACGCGGTTGAGGCGGCCATCGCGCGCGGTGAAAAAGTCGTGCGCTACACCGACCGTACCGTGGAATACCGCACCATCGACGAACTGCTCAAGGCGCGCGAAGAAATCCGTTCGTCACTGATCAGCGCGGCCGGGCCACGCTCTCGGGTGGTTCGGTTGTACCACGGAGGTAAAGGACTCTAATGGCTCGCCACTATCCGACGCTCACCCGTAACGGATTCGTATTGCCGTCGAACATCAAGGCCAGTTACGAAGGCGCCGGAGAGGGCCGACGATCCACTGGTTGGGATGCTCCCGACAACGGGATCAACAGTATCAACACCCCGGCGTTGCGCAACTTGCGTTCACGTTCTCGGGCAGCGGTTCGCAACGACCCGTATGCCTACAACGTCATCGATAAGCGCGTCAGCAACCTGATAGGCACCGGCATTACGCCGAGACCGAAAACCGACGACGAAGCCCTGCGCAAATTGCTGCAGGAACTCTGGGACGATTGGGTCGATGAATCGGACGCCGATGAACGCACCGACTTCAACGGCCAGCAGGCACTGGTGGCACGCACAGTGGAAACCTCAGGCGAATGTTTTGTGCGGCTGCGACCTCGCAGCTTGGATGAAGGTCTCGCTGTTCCGTTGCAGCTCCAGATCTTGGCACCGGAGTTCGTGCCGCACGACAAGTTTGAGACCACCAAAACCGGCAACCTTATCCGCGCCGGGATCGAATTCACCCCCGGCGGTAAGCGGGTGGCGTACTGGATGTACCTGTCTCATCCGCGTGATGCGTCGTCGCTGAACGCCGGTTACAACCAATTGGTGCGGGTACCAGCCGCGCAGGTGCTGCATATCTTTGAACCGGTCGAGCCGGGCCAGCTACGTGGCGTGCCGCGCTTGTCGCCAGTACTCAAGCGCCTGCGCAGTCTCGACAACTACGACGACGCAGTATTGTTCCGCCAGGAGGTGGCCAACCTGTTTGCCGGGTTCATCAGTAGACCGGCGCCGGACTCCGGACCAACGCCCAGAGATCCCGTCACCGGCCAACCGTTGAGTCTTGATCGCGATGGCTTCACGCCGATGGTGGCCTTGGAGCCTGGCACCATGCAGGAATTGGGGCCGGGTGAAGAGGTGGAATTCTCCAAACCACCGGACGCCGGCAACAACTATCCCGACTTCATGCGGCAGCAGTTGATGGCTGCAGCGGCGGGGACCGGCACGCCTTACGAGATCCTCACCGGCGACATGCGCGAGGTGAACGACCGGGCACTGCGGGTGGTACTCAACGAATTTCGGCGTCGCTTGGAGCAACTGCAATTTAGCGTTTACGTGCACCAACTTTGTCGCCCGGTGCGGGCCGCTTGGATGGACATGGCCGTGTTGTCCGGTGTCCTGGTGCTGGGCGATTACGCGCAGAAGCGCCGTGACTATTTGCGTACCCGTTGGGTGCCGCAAGGTTGGGCCTACATCCAACCGGTGCAGGACGTTCAAGCACGACGGATGGAAGTGCAGGCCGGCTTTGCCTCGCGCAGCGAGATGGTCCTGCGCACTGGCTACGACGCCGAAACGGTCGACCTGGAAAACGCCGCCGATCTGGCGCGGGCCACCGCACTGGGCCTCAACTACAACACCCTGGATGCCGTCGAATTAACCGACGACAAGGAGCAACCATGAGCAAAAAAACGCGACCGCGCGTTTACAACCGGGCAGGCCAGCGTGTGCAAGTTCAGGACAAAACCTGGTACGCGTTGCAGGCCAGCGGCGAGGACACCGAGCGAGTGATCGAAGTCTTTGTCTATGGCGAGATTGGCACCTGGGGCATCACTGCCAATCAGTTTGTACAGGACCTGCGCGCCATGGACGACGGCGTCTCGCCGGTGATCGCGGCATTCAACAGCATCGGCGGCGATTTGTTTGACGGGTTGGCGATGCACAACGCGCTGTCGCGTCTGGGCGAGCGCTGCACCGGCCGGATTGATGCGTTGGCCGCCAGTGCGGCCAGCGTGGCGGTGTGTGGTGCACACCGTGTCGTCATTGCATCGAACGCCATGCTGATGATCCACAACCCTTACACCTATGCCGGAGGCGACGCGGAGGACTTCCGCCGGGTCGCTGATGTGCTGGATCAGACCCTGGAGGCGATCATTGCGGCCTACAAGGCCAAGGCGCCCGACATCGATGACGCGGAGCTGCGGCGCATGGTCAACGCCGAAACTTGGCTGACGGCCAATGAAGCGGTGGCACTGGGTCTGGCCGATGAAGTCGGCGACGGCATTACGGTCAAGGCCTGCCTCGGCCAAGGGGCCGTGCTGCAGCGTTACCAGCATGCACCGGCTGAACTAGTGGCCCAGCTCGACGAACCACCGGAAACGGATCTGGATCTGGATCCGGTCGATCCACCCTTGGTGCCGCCGGTCGTCGATTCGGCCAAGTTGGCATTGATGATCACCCAGCGCTGCACGGCGGCGGGCATCAGCAACCTGGTCGAGTCGCTGCTCAGCTCGACCCAGCTCGAAAGCGAAGAGATCGTCTTGGCCGGATTAGCGCGTGCCAAGGCGGTGAATGACCTGTGTGTGGCCGCCCGCTTGCCAGAGTTCAGCGCCGAGTACGTGTCAGCGGGGCTGGACGCTGCAGCGGTTCGAGCGCGTCTGTTCGACAAGATTGTCACCAGTGGAAAGGGATTTGAAATCGACAACAGCCTACCGCTCGACCACGACCCGGCAGTCAAGGTGCTGGCCAAACAACCTGATCCCACCTCGATCTGGGCTTCGCGACAAGCGGCCCAATCTGGAACTGCGCGCGGCGCGAAAGGAGCAAGAGCATGACCATCAAAAAAGAGCCGATCCACGCAGGTGAGTTTCTGCTGTCCGAGGGCGCAGGGAACATTTCTCGGGAAACAATCAACGTCGCCGCTGGCCCCGCGCTGAATCCGGGTCAGGTTCTCGGTCTGGTGACGGCCACAGGCGAATTCGCACCCTATGCCCCGGCCGCTGAAGACGGTACCCAGGCTGCCGTGGCGATTCTCTACGGGCCACTGGGAGAGTCGGACATCGTACGCCGGGGTCGGGCCGTTGTGCGCATGGCGGAGGTCAGCGAGGTGCACCTGACCGGGTTGGACCCCGAGGCCGAAAAAGACCTGGCCACCAATTTCGTGATCGTTCGTTAAGACCGTCATTCACGTTTGCCCAGCCCGCCTTGAGCGGGTTTTTTCATTTCTGGAGAGTACCCATGGCCGAGATCGCCATTTTTGACGACGAAGCGTTTACCGTTACCGCGTTGACTGCTGCACTCAACGATCAACCCTACTTGCCGGGCCGCATCAGCGCCCTGGGCCTGTTCCGCGAGGAAGGCATTACCACCCTGACCGTTCAGATCGAAAAGGACGGCGACACACTGGCTCTGGTGCCAGCCGGGGAACGCGGCAGCTCTGGCCTGGTAGTCGCAGCCAGCAAGCGCAACTTGATCCCGTTCAATACCGTGCACCTGCCGGAGCGCTTCACTATCAAGGCCGATGAGATCCAGGGTATTCGCGCCTTCGGTACCCGCACCGAGTTGCAGGCGGTGCAGGATGTCGTCAATACCCGCCTGGCCAAAGCACGCCGTCAGTTGGACGCGACTCATGAATTCCAGCGCATGGGGGCGCTCAATGGACTGATCTTGGATGCTGATGGCCAGACGCCGCTGTTAAATATTTACGATCGTTTTGGTGTCGAGCGGCAGACGTTGTCCATGGGTTTGGCCGACCCGAACACGAAACTACGGGTCAAGTGCCTTGAAGCGCTGGATATGCAAGAAGACGCATTGGGCGCCGTGACTAGCACCAGTTCCCGAGCCTTCTGCGGCAAGCACTTCTGGAACAAGCTCGTTGTTCACAAGTCGGTTGAGGACACCTATCTCAACAGCCAGCAGGCGGCGTCCTTGCGCGGTGATGCCCGGGAAAGCTTCGAGTTCGGTGGCATTATCTGGGAGCGCTACCGTGGCAAAGTGGCCGGTGTGTCGTTTGTCCACGATGACAAGGCGCTGTTGGTTCCAGAGGGCGTGCCGGATCTGTACATCTCGGCGTTTGCTCCTGCCGACTACATGGAGACGGTCAACACTCAGGGTATTCCGTACTACAGCAAGATTGAGCCGATGCAGTTCGGCAAGGGCATGGCCGGTGAAGCCCAGTCCAACCCGCTGCACCTGTGCACCCGGCCGCGTGCACAGATCCTGCTGGAGCTCTGACCGTGGGCTTTCGCGACCTGGTGGCCGAGGTCGACGCGGTGGTGTTCGAAACTCTGGGCGATAGCGCGCGGATCGAGGGCCGAGCTGAACCGGTGCTCGGCATGTTCGCCGCGCCCTGGTTACAGCCCAAATTCGGCAAGCTCAACACCGGGTTGCGTGAGCCACGGTTCGAGATCCGCGTCAGCGATTCACACGGCCTGGAGCAGGGCATGCTGGTCAGCATCGATCTGCCCGCGCTGGATGGCGGTGGCGATTACGACCTGCTGCAGTTGGAGCCGAGCGGCGACGGTCTGGTTGCCTTGATTCTGAGGATGCGCCCGTGAGCGTCGGCAGTTACTTCAAGCCCTCGGCCGGTGGCGGGATGATTTCCATCCAGTCCTCGACGGCGGACCTGAACGCGTTTCAGGACTTCGCCAAGCTGGTGCCTAAGGCTGCCGCAGCCGCCCAACGTCGGGCGATCAACAAAACGCTGGGTTGGCTGCGCACGCACATCGCCCGGGCGGTGAGTCGGCAAGAGCGTATTGCCGTCGCGGCGGTCCGTCAGCGCTTGCGCAGCTACCCGGTCACCGGTGGGGCCACCAGCGGTAAATTGTGGTTCGGTTTGAACGCCATCGAGTCCAGCCGGATCGGCCGAGCGCGGCAGTCTGGTAGTGGCGTGTCGGTGGCCGGTCGGCGTTACCAAGGTGCCTTTCTGAAGAAGGTCTACGGCAACAAGCCCGACATCTGGATCCGCACCGCGAGCAAGCATTTCAACGCGGACGACTATCCCGATAGCACGGTGTCGTCCGGTGGCGGCGCCAGTTCGGGCTGGGTTGCGGAAAATGGCAATCGCTTTCCGTTGGCGAAAGCGAAGGTGTCACTGGAACAAGCCCGGCCGCACTTCGACAGTTGGGTCAAACGCGCTGATGCGCGCCTGCTGGAAGTCCTGCGGCAGGAATTCAACTTTGAGCTGCAAAAGTATTTGAAGGGGACGGCCAATGCCTGATGAGCCGTTTAGTCTCGATCAGCTTTACCGGGCAATAGAACAACACCTGAAGGCTCATCTTCCAGGCGTTCACGCGGTGACAGCGTGGCCGAACATCAAGGACCGCATTGCACTGCCGGCGGTGTTCATCGAGTTGGCTGAGATGGAACCTGGTGTCGACATCGGAACAGGGCAAACCACTCTGGTTTGCAAGTTCGAAGCGCGGATCATTGTCGATCCAATTCGGCCGCAGCATTGCCAGCAAGCCGCGTACCTTGCAGCCCAGTTGGCTGTTTTGTTGCGACTGCAAACCTGGGGGCTTGAGGTCGACCCCGCCGAGTTTGTCCAGGCCATGCAGGACTGGACCAAGCCGGAGCTGGATGGCTATGTGGTCTGGTTGGTGGAATGGACTCACCAAATCTACCTGGGTATCGAGGAGTGGCCATGGCCGGACGAGCCTCCAGGCTCGCTGGTGTTTGATATTGAGCCGGGTGATGGTCCGGTTAAGCCGGAGGACCTGTGAGTTTCGCGGTAGGTGAGCATGACCGCATGATCGCGGCCATGCTGATGCCGTGTGCGGTGGTCGGGTTGGATCTGCCGGCGGCCATGGTGCGGGTATCGAATGGCGAGTGGACGAGCGCCTGGGTGCGTTGGCACAGTCTCGCGGCTGGTAAAGCGCGGCACTGGCGAGCGCCGAGCATTGGCGAGCAAGGGGTGTTGTTTAACCCCAGTGGTCAGGCCGGCATGGGCACCTTTATCCCGGGGCTGTACGGCAATTCCGGCGCGCCGCCGGATAATCGCGACCATGTCGAAGTCTGGCGTTTCGACGATGGCGGCTCTCTGGTCTACGACTGGCAGGCCATGACCTACACCATCACTCTGCCGAGCGGGACGGTGACGATCAAAGTCGGCAGTACCGAGGTGGCCGTTACGGATGACGCCGTGACGGCTAATGTCGGCGGCACGGAAGTGGCGTTGACATCGGAGTCGGCGACGGTCACGGCGGCGGCCATCAAGCTGGTCGGCGCAGTGGGAATCGACGGTCCGTTACACGTCACGCAGAACATCACCAGTGACGCCTCGATCATCGACGCCACGGGTAACAGTAACCATCATTCGCACTAATCACTAACCCATTCAAGCCCGCCCGGTGCGGGTTTTTTCATGCCTGGAGAAACCATGGCGAAGACAAACGATGTTCTCAGCATTGAGCAGCCGCAGCCGCAGCCGCACCGAGCGACGGATTTAATTCTGAAGTTTCGCGACAAGGTCTTTACCTCTCGCACTTTGATCATTACGGGCTCAGGTCGCACGTTGCCGGTGGCCAAGGGCTGCGTCGAAGTGTCCGTGTCTGACGAGCAGGCTGTCAGCTACCTGAAGGCCCATCAAGAATTCGAACCGATGGGGTGATTTAGATGATCGGAATGGATCGCCACACCGGCCAACCCATCTCCGGCATCGAGCATCTGCGCCAGTGCATCGCTGACATTCTGGGCACGCGGCTGGGCAGTCGTCGGCATCGGCCGGAGTACGGCAGCAAGGTGCCCTCATACGTCGACATGCCGGTTAACGAAGGCTGGAAAAGCTCGGTGCAAGCCGAGGCGGTCCGCGCGATCGGGCGCTGGGAGCCGCGCGTCAAGCTGGAGCGCATCCGCATCGTTTCGGTGTTGGGCGGCAAGGTCCAGCTAAGTCTTGCCGGCGAATACCTCGGCGACCGTTTTCTGTTTGAGGTGAGCGTATGAGCATCGTGGATCTGTCGGCGTTACCGGCGCCGGACGTGTTGGAAGGTCTGGACTTTGAAGACACTTACGACGAAGTGCTGGCCACCTTTCGCGGCTACATGGGCGACAACTGGAGCGCGCCGCTGGAGAGTGATCCGGTGGTGAAGTTGCTGGAGGTGGCGGCCTATCTGAAGGTCGGTAACCGCGCCCGGGTCAACGATGCCGGCAAGGCGTTGTTGCTGGCCCATGCGATCGGCCCTGACCTCGATCACCTAGGCGCCAATTACAACCTGAAACGCCTGGTGATTCAGGCGGCGGATCTGGCGGCGGTGCCACCGGTGCCCGAGGTCAAGGAACTGGACGACCCGTTTCGCGAGCGCATCCAGTTGGCCTTTGAGGGCCTGACCACGGCGGGGCCGCGTAACAGCTACATTCTTCACGCGCGCAACGCCTCGGGGCTGGTGGCTGATGCTACGGCCGAAAGCCCGGCGCCTTGCTACGTTACGGTAACGGTGTTGGGTTCTGAAGGGCGCGGCGAGGCCAGTCCCGCGCTGTTGGACACGGTCAGGGCCGCCCTGAATGACGACGACGTGCGGCCGGTGTGCGATCGGGTGACGGTGCAAAGCGCGGAGATTATCGAGTATCGCGTTGACGCCATTCTGCACATGACCGGCGCCGGGCCTGAGGGGGACGCCAGTTTGGTCGAAGCCAAAAAGCGCTTGGCGGCGTGGATCAATCCGCGCAAACGCTTAGGGGTCGAGGTCGCGCGGTCGGCCGTGGACGCGCAACTGCACGTTGCCGGCGTGGCCCGGGTGGAGCTGGTCGACTGGGTGGACTTGGCGCCGACCAAGGCGCAGGCGGCGTGGTGCGTCGATTACGAGGTGACTTTGGCGGGGGCGACATGAAAAGTCTGCTGCCGAGCAATAGCACGCAACTGGAGCGCGCCCTGGAGGCGGCTTTCTACGAGCGAACGATTGTCCCGCTGCGCACCCTGTACAACCCCGACACCTGCCCGGTCCATTTGCTGCCGCATTTGGCGTGGGCGTGGTCGGTCGATCGCTGGGACTATCGGTGGTCGGAAGCGACCAAGCGCGCGGCCATCAAGGCGTCGTATTACATCCATGCCCACAAGGGGACCATCGGCGCGTTGCGCCGGGTGGTCGAGCCTCTGGGTTATCTGATCGAGATCATCGAGTGGTTCAAGACGGTGCCGGAGGGGCCGCCGGGCACCTTTGCGCTGAAGGTCGGCGTGCTGGATACCGGCATCACCGAGGAAATGTATCAGGAGCTAGAGCGCCTGATTGACGACGCCAAGCCCGTCACCCGGCAGCTCACGGGGCTGGCGATCAGCCTCGAAACCCAAGGTCATTTGAACATTGCCGCTTGCCTCTACGAAGGCGACGAAATCGACGTGTACCCGCCGGTGATGCGTGACATCGAGGTCACGGGACGCTTTGCCGTGATCGGCCGCGAACACTCCATAGACACCCTGGACGTTTACCATGATTGATGCGAATTCCCAGTTTTTCGCCATCCTTACCAATGTGGGGCTGGCCAAGCAGGCGAACGCCGACGCGCTCGGCATTCCCTGGAAGATCACCGACATGGGCGTGGGTGATGCCAACCTGACCGACCCGATCCCTACGGCGACGCAAACCCGTCTGATCAACGAATGGCGTCGCCGGCCGCTGAATCAGCTCAAGGTCGACGCGGCAGACCCAGCGATCATCATTGCCGAGCAGATCATTCCGGCCGATGAGGGCGGGCGCTGGATTCGTGAAATCGGTCTGTACGACGCGGACGGCGATCTGGTGGCGGTGGCCAACTGCGCGCCGAGCTACAAGCCGTTGTTGTCGCAGGGCTCCGGCCGCACGCAAGTGGTGCGGATGAATTTCATCGTCAACAACTCCGGCAACATCACGCTCAAGATTGATCCGGCGGTGGTGCTGGCGTCGCGGGCTTACGTCGACGCGGCCATTCTGGAGGTGCTGCCGAAAAACAAGATCCCGGGCGAGTGGACGCGGGTTAAAACCAACGATCGCGGGGTTGTGGTGTCGGGTGACAACCCCAGCACGCTGGCCGCCATGGGCATCATGGATGCGTACACCAAGCCGGAAATCGAGGCGATGATTGCCCAGGCTTCGGCGCTGCCGGTCGGCACGATGGTGGCCTTCCCGGTAAACAAACTCCCGCCCGGGTTTCTGGAAATTGACGGCAGTGTCAAAAGCATTGCGGCTTATCCCGATCTGGCGGCGTTTCTCGGGACGGCGTTCAATACGGGCGGCGAAGGGGCGGGCAATTTCCGTCTGCCGGAATCACGCGGTGAGTTCCTGCGCGGTTGGGACCATGGGCGCGGGGTCGACGTTGGCCGTGGGATTGGCACTTATCAGCTAGGCCAGAACGAAAGCCACAATCACCGTTATTTTGATGCGGTGGATGCAGATATCGACCCCTATGGCCTTGCTGCTACTGGTGTTGTTAACGGTGTTGTCAGGCCAATAGCCCTCGGCGGGTTCCTCGCTGGTACGGGCGCTGATTCCGTGCAGACTGTGGCCACTACCAATACGGTTAACTCAGGTGGCTCCGAAACGCGTCCGCGCAGTCTCGCGGTGATGTGGTGCCTCAAGGCCTGGAACGCCCCTATCAACCAAGGGAGCATTGATATAGCGGCCCTAGTGGCACTTGCCGCTCAAGCCACTGAAGCGAATCAGGGGACGGCGAAGATTGCGACGCAGGCGCTTACAGATGCTGGTGTTGATGACACCAGAATCGTAACGCCCAAAAAACTGCGCTGGGGTTTTCAGATACTCAAGGCTGCAAACGGTTATTTGGTTCTGCCGTCATGGTTGGGTGGCTTCATTTTTCAATGGGGTTACTCTTCAATTCCAGCAGCCTCGACCGCTATCCCGTTCCCGCTTACCTTTCCGAGCGCCTGTTTCGGCGTGCAGGCCACCGCGTTCAACGTGACGGGTGGTGCCGACGTTGTAGAACTGACCGCAGTGCCTAATACAACCGGATTCAATGCCGTCGGGGTTACTTCTGGTGCGACGGGGACGGCGGTGCAAACAGTAGTGAACTTCTACTGGCTATCAATCGGGCATTAAGGTGGGGCAGCATGAAGTTTTTAACTTTTGATGGGGCTGGAGTTCTTAAAGAGCGCCTGATCCGTGGCGTAAATGAAATACCTGAGAAGGCTGTGGAAATTGACGAAAGCCTGTGGATGCGGATCACCCAAGAGGTCGATGGCGTCTGGAAGCTGGGCGAGGATGGCGCTATTTCCAAGCATTCTTTGCCTGAGCTTTTGCCGTCTGAATACACCAGCGAGCTGGTCGAGGCTATGCGCCTTCGCGCCTATGCTGATCCGCTGACAGGCTCCGATCGCTACTTTGCAGAAGCCCAGCGCATGGAGGCCATGGGCGAGCCCGGTTGGCAGGATATTCGCGCTGCAGGTGTGCGGCGGTTTAACGAAATCCAAAAGGAATTTCCGTGGTCCACGCCGGCCGCTGAAATGACCGAATAACGCCCCGCACTGACGGGGCGTTTTCTTTTCCGTTACGCGTAACACGACCATCCCTGACAGCCCCGCTTATGCGGGGCTTTTTCGTTTCTGGAGAGTAAGCCTTATGAGTTTCTTTCACGGCGTCACCACCTCGTTGATCGACACCGGCGCGCGCACCATTTCGCTGCCGTCGTCGTCGATCATCGGCCTGTGCGACACCTTCACCCCGGGCGTTCTTGGCGGCGGTACGGCGCTGGCTGGCGAGCTGGTGTTGCTCACGTCCGAGCGCGAAGCCATTGCCGCATTCGGTCCTGACTCGGCAATCACCAAGGCCGCCCAGGCGATCTACGTGCGGGCCAAGGCGGTGATCGTCGCCATCGGCGTGCCTAAGCTCGCTGACGCGGCGCTGCAAACCTCCGCCATCATCGGTGGCGTTCTCGCCTCGGGCCAGCGTACCGGCCTGCAAGCGCTGCTGGACGGCAAGAGCAAGCACAACGCCCAGCCCAAGCTGTTGATCGCCCCGGGGCATTCGTCGACCCAAGCGGTGGCCACGGCCATGGACGCCCTGGCCGGCAAGTTGCGTGCGATCGCCATCATCGACGGTCCGAACACCACCGATGAGGCGGCCATGGCTTACGCCCTGGAGTTTGGCAGCAAGCGCATTTATCTGGTCGACCCCGGCGTGAAGTACTGGGACACCGTCGCCAGTGAAACGGTCGATGCGCCGGGCTCGGCGTGGGTCGCGGGGCTGTTTGCCTGGACCGATGCCAATTACGGCTACTGGGCGTCGCCGTCGAACAAAGAGTTCGTTGGCATCACCGGCACCACTCGCCCGATCGAGTACCTGGACGGCGACGAAACGTGCCGGGCCAACCTGCTGAATAACGCGAACATCTCGACGATTCTCCGTGATGGCGGTTATCGCCTGTGGGGTAACCGCACGTTGTCGAGCGATCCGAAATGGGCGTTCGTTACCCGGGTGCGGACCTGCGACATCTTGATGGATGCGATTCAGGCCGGGCACAAGTGGGCGGTCGACCGTTCGATTACCAAGACTTACGTGCAGGACGTGACCGAAGGCCTTCAGGCGTTCATGCGCGACCAGAAGAACGCCGGCGCGATCATCAATTTCGAGGTCTACGCGGACACGGAACGGAACACGGCCAGCCAAATCGAGCAGGGCAAAATTTACTGGCGCATCCGTTTCACCGACGTGCCGCCGGCCGAAAACCCGAATTTCCTCATTGAAGTCACCAACGAATGGTTGACCGAAGTTCTTGAAACCGCCTAAGGGGGCCGCTCAATGATTCCTCAAGTTCTCTCCAACATGAACGCCTTTGTCGACGGTGTGAGTTTCGCCGGCGACGTGCCAACCCTGTCGCTGCCCAAGCTGACGCAAAAGACCGATGACTATCAGGGTGGCGGCATGTCCGCCCCGATTGAAATGGCCATGGGCTTGGAAAAGCTCGAGGCGGCATTTACCACCAACGGCGTGCGCCGCGAGTCGCTGAAGTACTTCGGTCTGGCCGATCAGACCGCCTGCACCATCGTTTTCCGTGGCGCCTTCCGGGGCCTGAAAGGCGTGGTGACACCGGTCGTGGTCACCCTGCGCGGCGGCATCAAAGAGGTCGACATGGGCGACTGGAAGCCGGGCGATAAAGCCGAGATCAAGCACGCGATCAAGGCCGTTTACTACAAGCTCGAAATCGACGGTCGCGTGATGTACGAGATCGACCCGATCAACATGATTCAGGTGGTCGACGGTGTCGATCAACTGGCCGCAGAACGCTCGGCCCTCGGCCTCTAAGGACTAAAAGAACATGACTCAAGTAACCCAAGACACCTCCGAGCCGACCTTGCCGAAGTGGCTGAAGGTAAGCGACGAGGGCGTGACCGTAACGCTCAAATACCCAACCCTGATCAGTGACGTTCTCACGGACGCGCTGACCATGCGTGCGCCCAGCCTCAAGGACTGGCGCGCGTCCAAGGTCGCCGGCAATGGTGACTATGAAAAGCAGGAAATATCGCTGTTCAGCAGCTTGACCGGGTTGTCTGAAGCGGAGCTGTTGACCTTGAAGTTCAAAGACTACCAGCGCCTTTCGGCGGGCTATTTTCGCCTGGTCGAAGAAGACGACGTTTAACGCCGTCACGCTGCGGGGCACGGCTCAACGCTTGGCCAAAGAGACAGGGTTCTCGGCGGTCGAAATTGAGAGCCTGCCCTTCGATCAGATGCTGTGGTGGCTCACGGATTGAGCCGCCTTTGAACTCCCCGACGTATAGGGCACGAACATGGCGAACAAACTCGCGCTCGGTCTGGTCATTGGCGGGGCGGTCAGCTCCACGGTGGGCTCGGCGTTCAAGGACGTCACCAGTCGCATCAAGCGCCTGGAGACGGAAGGCAAAAATGCCCGGGTGCTGGAAAAGACCATTGGCGACACCATGAGCCTGCGCGACGAATGGCGCCGGGCGCACATGGCCGGCGAGAAGGGCGCCTCGGCGTTGCAAAAGCAACTCGAAAGCAACCTGAACAGCCTGAAGAAAGAAGGCGTGGAAGTGCGCAATCTGACCAAGGCCTATGCGGCCATGGGGCAGGCGGCGAACAAGGCCGAGCTGAAGGCCAAAGGTCACCAGCAGCTCGACGAAGGCAAGCAGAAACTCAAAAGCAGTGTCGGCCAAGCCGTGGCCGCCACGGCGGCGATGGCGATCCCGACCAAGGTCAGCGCGGACTATGGCGCGATCATTCGTGACATCGCGATCAAGTCCAACATTGCCAACAAACCCGAAGAAGCGCAGTTGTCGAGAAAGATCGTCGACACGTCGCGGGACACGGGCATGGCGCGCAATCAGGTGGCCGAGGTGGTCAACGCCCTGGTGGGTGCTGGCATGGAGCTGGACAAGGCCCTGCAATACGCCCCGACGGCCGCCAAGTTCGCCGTGGGGCAGGGCTCCGACGGTGGCGAAACGGCGCGCATGATCAACGCCCTGGGGCAAAACGCCAAGATCACCGACCCGGCCATGATGCAAAAGGCCTTGGAGGCGATCGCCTACCAAGGGCAGGCGGGCAGTTTCGAAGCGGCCGACATGGCGCGTTGGTTCCCCGAGTTGCTGGCGGGGATGGGCAAGCTGGGCATCACCGGCATGGACTCCGTGTCGCAACTGGGCGCCATGCTTCAGGTGCAAATGAAGACCGCCGGCGGTTCCGATGAGGCGGCCAACAACCTCAAGAACTGGATGGAAAAGATCGGTTCGGGTGACACGGTCGAGGCCTACAAAAAGGCCGGGATCGATTATCAGGCGTCGATGAATACCGGGCTGCAGAATGGTAAATCCACGCTGGAATCCAGCTTTGAATTGGCGCAAAAGTACATCGCCGCGACCGATCCGAAGAAGGCCGCCGCCATGGCCGAAGCCACGGCCAAGATCAGCAAGGAGGCCGACCCGGAAAAAGCCAAGGCCATGATCGCGTCCCTGGAACAAGCCTTGCGCACCGGCGATCTGTTCGCCGACATGCAGGTCAAGGGCGCGCTGACGGCGTTCATGCAGAACAAGGAGCTATACGCGAGTCTGAAAAAGGATTCGGCCAACGCCACCGGGATCTTGGACAAGAACCTGGAGGAACGCCGGCAATCGTCGGCGCAGAAGTGGGCGGAAATGGCCCAGGGCGCGGACGACGCCATGCGCGCGATCGGCGACGCGTTTCGCCCGGTCACGGATGCCGTGGCGGACGGGCTGACCTACGTCACCCAAGGGTTGAGCAAGCTGTCGGACGAATCGCCCAAGGTGGTGACCGGCATCGGCGCGGCCGTGGCAGCGGTGATCGCCTTTCAGAGCGCGATGAGTACCTTCAAGATCGCCAAGGGCTTGCTCAACATCGGTCGCGGTTCGCTGATGGGTAACCCGAACATCCCGCAAAAGGTCATTGTGGTGGGCGGGGGGGGTGGCGGGGGTGGTGGCCTGGATGCTGGTGATCTGGACGACGACGGCAAGCGCGACAAGAAGGGCAGGAAGGGCGGCCGAGGTGGTAAAGGCGGCAAGTTGGCCAGTGTCGCCTCGACCGCCGCAAACACGGCCAAGGCGGCCAGCACGGCCGGCGCTGCCGGTTCAGTCGGGCGGGCGGTGAGTGGCGTCGGTCGAACCGTGGCCTCGGGGGTCAAGGGGCCGGCCATCTTTGCGGTCGTTGAGGCCGGTCTGAAAGCCAAGGACACCTACGACAACGCGGTGACGCAGGACGAAAAGGCCGAAGGTTACGGCGCGGCCGCTGGGGGCTTGGCGGGTACGCTGACCGGGGCGGCCGCTGGGGCGGCGCTCGGCACGATGGTGCTGCCGGTGATTGGCACCTTCGTCGGCGGTTTGATTGGCGGCTATCTCGGCAGTCAGGGCGGTGACGCCCTGGGCGGTGCGCTGGGTAAGGCCGCTTTTGGCACGCCTGACGAGCTGAAGCGCCTGCCGGCCGCTGGGCCGCTGATGATGGCCAATGCCGGCAAGGACATCCCGCCGGTGCTGGGCGGCATTGCCCAATCGTTCGCCCCGTCGACCACCGGGCCGCTGATGCTGGCCAGTCCCGGCGCTGGCCCGGGGGCGAGTGTCGCCGCGACGACGGCCGCCGCGCCGATCGTGCCGGCCGCGCCGCCGGTGTCGTATGACCCGCGCGACCTCAACTCGAAAGACGCCATGTTGATGCCGCACTTTGCCAACAAGGTGCGCTTCCCGGGTTCGGAGTTGCGTCGACCGAAAGTCATTCGTTCGGGCCTGGAAGATCCGGCGCCGCAACCGGGGCAGGCGGCCAAAGCCATGATGCTGCCGCCAGCCAGTGCCGACGCGGCAGCGGGGGCCTTGGTCAAGCCGATGGCGGCGAAAGCGGAGGCGCCCAAAGTCGAGTCCAACGTGGCGATTCAGGCGCCGTTTTCGCTGACGGTCAACGGTGACGTCAAGGACGCGGCGCAACTCTATGGCCAGCTCAAGCCGTTGCTCGATCAGCACTATCGCGATATGGCCAAGCAAATGGGGAGCGCTCAGCTCCACGACGCGCCGCACGTTTAATCAGGAGGGCGTATGTCTGATCAGGAAAAGACTTCATTGCAGCGGTTACAGTCGGGGCTGAAGTTTCTGGCCTCGGCCGGGGAAACAGGCCGGCGCAGCCTGGACGGCATGTTGGGGCCGGTGAATGGCGCGATCGGGGAAATCACCGGCGCGGCGTCCGAGCTGGAGGGTTTGCCCTTTGTCGGTCCGGCGATCGGGGCCAAGCTTCAGCGCGTCATGCGCGGAGTGAATGCAGCTCAGGCTAAGGTCGGGCAAGTGGTGGCCATGTACGGCACGGCCACCCGGGCGCTGTCGCAAATTGACGAGCGCTTGGGCGTGCTAAAGGAGCAGGCGGGCAAGGCGGCGACGGCGATCAACAAGATCGCCGGCAAGGTCAGTCCGTCGCTGGCCAACATCGTGCCCACTAGGGCCTTTGCCACGGATCAGACGCCGGCGCCGGAGGCGGTTAAGCCGTTTCCACACCTGCTGATCATCCAGCCGGAAGACCCCAAGGCGCAGCCGTATTTCTTCAACCTCGACACGGCGGCCTTTGATGAGCTGCGACGCTCGACCGAATTCCGCTGGGCCTCCCAGGAGCGTCTGTCGCGTCGGCCGGCGCAGCAAGGCGTGGGCATGGGTGAGGAAAAGATCACGCTCAAGGGCGCTATTTTTCCCGGCTTCAAGGCAGGCCTGAAGCAGCTCGACATGTTGCGCGCGCTGGGGGGGCAACTCAAGCCACTGTCGCTGACCACGGGTTATGGCGACGTGCTGGGCACCTGGTGCCTGAAAAGCGTCGACGAAGAACAAAGCTCGCTGATGCAGGGCGGCATCCCGCGTAAACAAGGGTTCACTCTGGAGTTTGTGCGCTATGGCGACGACATGCAGAACGTCTGACGGGGATCTGCTGGACACCATCTGCCATAACTTTTATAGCCACCTCAACGGCAGCGTGGAGGCGGTCCTTGATGTCAATCAGGGGTTGGCCGATGAGCCCCAACCGTACCGCGCCGGCGTGGTGATCGTGCTGCCGGATCTGGCGGCACCCGCCCAGGAACAAGTCACCCTGTGGGATTGACGCCGTCCGGAGCGCCGTCCGGTGAATCCGTTCGTTACGCGTAACGCTCTATCCCCCTAAGCCCGCCTTGTGCGGGTTTTCTTTTGGAAAAAATCCATGACCCCCATGTTTCGTATCGTGGCCGATGGTGCCGACATCACCGCCCTGATCAACGATCGGCTGATTCAGCTCAGCACCACCGACAAGCCGGGCATGGAGTCGGACACCTTCGAGTTGCGCATTGATGACCGTGACGGGCTGGTGACGCTGCCCCGGCGCGGCATCGGGATCGAGGTCTACCTGGGCTATGCCGAGACGGGGCTGGCCCGCTTGGGCCGCTACGTGGTCGATTCGGTGACGGTGTCCGGGCCGCCGGATACGATCGTGATCAAGGGCAAGGCCAGCGACATGCGCGGCAGTGGCAAGACTGTCCGCAGCGGGAGCTGGGAGGACGTGCCGCTGTCGAAGGTCGTCGGCGATATCGCCGCGCGAAACGGCTGGGCGCCGGCGTGTCCGGTGTCGACCAAAGTCGCCCGGGCGGACCAGCTCAACGAGTCCGACTTTCATTTCATCACGCGCCTGGCTAAGCAATACGACTGCACGGCCAAGGTCGCCGACGGCAAATTGATGGTGATGCCGCGTCAAGGCGGGCAGACCGCCAGCGGCAAGGCCTTCGGCGCGATCACCCTGACGCGCCGCGACGTGAGCCGTTGGCAGTTCAATCTAGAGGATCGCGACACGCACAAATCGGTGGGGGCCAAGCACCAAGACAAGAAAACCGGAAAGCTGGTGGTGGTGTCCCTGGACAATGACGACCTGCCGGCCGGGCTGCCCTCGGTGCACACCGACCGGCATATCTACCCCAACAAAACCGCCGCCGAATCCGCCGCCAAGGCGCGCTTGGCCGCGTTCAACCGATCGAGCGCCGGCGTGCGTTTCGAAATGCCCGGCCGCACGGACCTGTTTGCCGAACGCCCGATCATCGCCCAGGGCTTCAAGGTCGGCCTCGATGGCGAATACCTGGCCGACTCCGTCGAGCAGGTTTTTACCCAAGCCGGCTGGTCGACCACCGTCGAATGCAACGGCGGCAAGACGGGCAAGGCCAGTGCCAAGGGCAAGAAAAAGAAGAAGGAAGCCAAGCCGCTCAAAGTCGTGACCCTGTAACCGCGCAATCGCGCATCCCAATCCGCCGCGTGCGGTTTTTTTGTGCCTGGAGTTTGTATGTCCATCACCGAGCAACAGCTACAACGCATCATGCCGAACGCCCGCCGCCAAGCGGGCGTTTTTGTATCCGCCCTCAACGCAGCCATGGCGCACCGGCAAATCAATACGCCGAAGCGCCAAGCGGCGTTTCTGGCACAAGTGGGGCACGAGTCGGGCCAGCTGCAGTACGTCCGTGAGCTGGGGGGTGAGCAGTACCTGAGCAAATACGACACCGGCAATCTGGCGGTAAAACTCGGCAACACGCCGGAATCGGACGGCGATGGCCAGCGTTATCGGGGTCGCGGTTTGATCCAGATCACCGGCCACAACAATTACCTGCGCTGCAGCTTAGCGTTGTTTGGTGATGAGCGACTGTTGCGCACCCCAGAGCTGCTGGAACTGCCGCAATGGGCTGCTGAGTCGGCCGCGTGGTTCTGGTCGGTGAATGGGTTGAACGCGCTGGCGGATCAAAACGAGTTCAACGCGATCACCCGCAAGATCAACGGCGGCCTCAATGGCCTGGCGGATCGACTGCAGCTGTGGGAGCGGGCGAGGGCGGTGCTATGCGTCTCGTCGACCTGATCCCTGCGCCGTATCGGCTGGTCGCCATTGGTGTGCTGCTCGTCGCCGTGGTTGGTGGTTCTGCCGCGTTGACTTGGCAGGTTCAAGACTGGCGTTACGGCCAGCAATTGGCGGAGCATGCCAGGCTGCACACCGACACTCTCAATCAGCTGGCTTTGGCCGCGGCGGCGCAACAACTCGCCGAGCAGGATAAGCGCCTGGCGCTCGAGCAGCGGCTTTCCGTCAGTGAACAAACCCATTACCGAGTTTTGAGCGATGCCCAACGTGATCAAGGTCGCCTGCGCGACCGCCTTGCCACTGCTGATCTGCGCTTGTCAGTCCTACTCGACGCCACAGATACAGCCAACGGCTGCACAGTGTCACCCGCCACCACAACCGGCGGCATGGTTCATGGCGCCACAAGAGCCCAACTTGACCCAGCGCATGCTCAACGAATTATCGGCATCACCGATGCCGGCGACCAAGGACTGATCGCGCTGGCGGCCTGTCAGGCCTACGCCAAAGAAGTTTCATTTTTGAAGGCCAACTGATGCTCGTCGCTAAGACTCAATTTCTATAAAAATTATTTTGAGTAAGAATTATCGTTACTCAGTTTTATGAATTATTTTGAACTTCAACTCGTCTAAAATATACTCGTTGCTAAGTGGCTCGTCGTTATGGGTTTTTGTTCCGTGAGGTTTTTCTGTGTTCTTTATCATGGAGATGAGGTCTGATAATCTCGAGCTTTTGGTTTTCCGCTGCTTGATTAACTCGACAGAATTAAAGAAGTGATTCCAATTTGCATGGGCCGTATTATTGCATGCAGTTAGATCCTTTAGAGGGTGGCTGTAATGCTTCGCTATTATAAGGCGGAACACATTCAGCGTTGGGAATCCCTTGTTTAGTCGAAGTGAGTTTCTGATGCCTGCTTCTCCTACATGTTCTATCCATTTATTTAAGCTGACAAGCCAGCGAGTTGCTTCTTCCTTTAAGCGATTGGCTCGAATATGTTTCGAATGAAGATCCTGTCCGTAAAGTTCCTGGAACTTTAATTGACAAAGAAATACTGTTCCTGTGGATCTTTCAATTACTGCCAGATCAATATCTGTTAATAATTTGCCGTCTAATTTTATCTTGATATTTTCAAGGTATTCAAGATCCTCAAATCCATCATTTAAAATTCGTTTCATTGCTGTTTGCATTGATCTTTCACGAGACTGTTGATGTTTGTCGTAATCCTTAGGGTAATGGTGTCTCAGGGATTCCAGCAGGAATAGTATGGAGTTACTGTGAGCTCCAGTAAGTGAACGGATAAAGCCTTGATCGGAGCATTGGATCAGGTGGGGGAAAGGGGATCCGGGTTTTGCTAGTAACGCAGTGTTTTTCCTACTGCATGAAAGGACTTCGAATATACGTCGGGCATCTTCCAAACTCGTTTCTTCAAAGTCTATGCTGTCAGCTCCAAAATGATTGATTGCATCTCTGAGCGCCTCTACAAAGCTCTCTGTCTCAGCTGAGATAGTGAGTATATTTTCTAGTTTTACACTGGGGTCTTTCTTTACGAGTGCTTCAGCAAAGCGCTCGTGTCGAATTGATATGGCGTTGGTGAAGTTTAACGCTATGATGTAATTTTGGAGATGGATTCCGCCGAAACGGGTTGCATAGTTAAATGTATCATAACCTTCAAGAGTTTGGAGCTCGCTAAATGCGATGCTGTAAAAGTAACTATCTAGTAGGGGGGCACCACCATATCCGATAAAGTGAGTGTGAAAGGGGAAAACTAATGCCTCTAGAATTTCATCTATATCTGTTTCGAATTCTTCGCTAAGGGTTAAATTTCGAGCCTGATTGACAAACCTTATGGATTCCCTTCGATAGTGCTCTGCAAGTTCGCGCTCATAGTATTCGTCATCTGGCAACTCAAGTGGCAAGGTGATGATGAATTCTTTTCCATCTATACTTTCAATGCTACACAGTCCAGTCGAAACAGTCTGAGCGACGCGACGACCGTGTTCGATGAAGCCTAAGCCGGCTGCCAGCTCTAATACCGGAATTGTTATCTCTTTTTTTCGCGTAAACATGAGTGTCGGTGCATCAAAGGATGGCCGCGCGTCTAGTGCTAGCTGTATCAGTCGGCCAACTCCAAGTTTCATTATGTAGTACTGCTCTGTTTGATCGTAAGACGGGTTTTCGCTTCTGCTGATATTGTAGTGATACCAGTCCAACTCATTAATTGCGGCCCTTAAATATAAGCCAAGATTGTCTGCCTCGAGTTTGGGGATGAATTTTTTTTCTTGCCTATTAAGAGCCTCGAAAAAGGAACTGAGAGTCATATTCATTTTTTATGTCACCAGCAATCATGTTATTCGGTGGCGTAACTACGCGGTGCTTGTGTCTGAAGTATATCCATTTGATGAATGTTTTCGAAAATCAATTTTCGGAACGAAAGCCGAGTTGTGAGGTAAGGTTGTGATTTTCAAAGCGGCGATTGATCACAGCAAGTCGAGGAGCGATCTAGAAAGAATTATCGTCTTGAACTGCGGAAATTGCATTGATCAACTCGGGTCCTTGATTACGCACATTGCCCACTGACCGATCCACCTTAAACCATTCAAACGCCTCAGTCGGATCACCTCGGAGCAACACCATCTGCTCGGCGCGCTCCTTGGGCGTGGCAGGATCCAGCCATTCCCGGGCCAGATCAGGTGATAGGGTCACTGGGCGCCGGTCATGGATGTCGACCATGCCGCCGGCGCTGTCGGCGGTGAGAATCACGAAGCCATCGTGTTCGTTGGTTTCACGGTCGTTAGTCGGATACTGGCCGATGGCAGCGCAAAGAATGGGTGACCCATCCCGATGCCGGATCAGGTAGGGTTGCTTCTTCGGGCCGCCTTCATCCACCCATTCAAACCAATTGTTGATCGCGATAATCGCCCGGTGCGGCCAGATCGCGCGAAAGAACGGACCGTGGGCGACTTTCTCCACCCGGGCGTTGATGGACGCCGCCCGATCCTTGGCCCAGTGTGGACGCCATCCCCAACGGACCATGTCGGCGTGCAGGTACTGACCTTCCTGATGAAAAATTGCCAGTTGTGTTGTCGGGGCAGCGTTGTACCGACTGAAGGGTTGATTGCCAGTATTGTTCACCAGGGCGTTAGGCATGCTTAACGCTGCCACAAAGTCATGGATACCGTCGTACTGAGAAAGTCGTCCGCACATATGTCGCCCGCCTATCAGATATTTACTACAGAAATTGACCGCAAGCGTTTCTGAAAGTTAACTGTACATTCGTACAGTATTGGAAGTCGTGCGTCATGAGCTACTCAATTCTAGGCCGTATTGCCGAGGTCGGCCGGAAGCTGCCTCTGTGTCTGTTCCAGGTGCCCGCTGGATTTCCTTCGCCGGCGGCAGATCACATTGAGGCACACATCTCTTTAGATGAGGTGCTGAACATCCGCGCCCCGCATGTCTATCTGGTGAAAATCACCGGGGAAAGTATGCAGGGGGCGGGCATCTTTGACGGCGACCTTGCCGTGGTAGATCGCTCGCTGGAGCCGGCCCATGGTCACATCGTCGTGGCGCTGTTGAACAACGACCCGCTATGCAAACGCCTGTGCATCCGGGGAAAGGACGTTATCCTTTTATCCGAGAATCCCAAGTATCCGCCTCGGTACGTGTTGGAAGGTGATGAGTTGGCCATCTGGGGTGTCATCATCGGCAGCGTGCGCAGCCATGTCTAAAGTGACGCCGGTATTCGGCCTGATCGATTGCAACAGTTTCTACGCCAGTTGCGAGCGCGTCTTCCGCCCGGATCTGGCCAAGGTGCCGATTGTGGTGCTTTCGAACAACGACGGCTGCGTCATCGCACGGAGCTACGACGCCAAGCCGTTCGTGAAAATGGGGGAGCCGTATTTCCAGATCAAGCAACAACTCCGGCAGCACGGCATCGTTGCTTTCTCGTCTAACTATGCACTGTATGGCGATATCAGTGAGCGGGTGATGACCATCATTGAGTCGATGGTCCCAGCGGTCGAGGTCTATAGCATTGACGAAGCCTTTGCCGATCTCACCGGTATTGAAGGTCTGGATCTGCTCGGTCGGCAGATTCGCAGCCAAGTGTTGCGTTGCACAGGTATACCGGTCGGCGTGGGTATCGCTCCTACCAAGACCTTGGCCAAGCTCGCCAACCATATGGCTAAACGATTGCAGGCGCAGACTGGCGGAGTCGTGAATATTTGCGACCCGGTTAAACGTGACTGGGTGCTACGCAATACGGATGTGGCCGAGGTGTGGGGTGTAGGTCGGCGCATGAAAATGCACCTAAATTCCATGGGCATCAAGACGGCCATGGATCTGGCCCAGGCTGACGCTTGGTCGCTGCGCAAGAACTTCACTGTGGTGATCGAGAAGACGGCCCGCGAGCTTGCCGGCACTTCGTGCCTGGAGCTGGACGAACCGAACCCGCCAAAGCAGGAGATTTGTTGCAGTCGTATGTTCGGCAGACGGCTGAAGGAACTGCCGCCGATCAAGGAGGCCGTGGCCACCTACATGATGCGGGCATCGGAAAAGCTCCGGGCGCAGAAATCACTGTGTAAGAAGATCCGAGTCAGCATCCGCACCGGTATGTTCAATCCCGATGAGGCCAAATACGCAAATGGTGTAATGGTAGATCTGCCCTACCCGACGGATGACGTTCGGCTGCTGACTGCGGCTGCCGTCGATGCGGTTGATCGCGTGTTCCGTCCCGGTTTCAGTTACAGCAAAGCAGAGGTCATGCTGCTGAATCTGTGTCAGCCAGGCGAGTATACCGACGATCTGTTCGCCACTTCCCAGCCAATAGAAGCGACAAGAGTTATGGCAGTGCTTGATCAGATCAATGGACGGTGGGGGCGGGGCACACTACGAACCGCTATCGTGCCGACCAATCCTGATTGGGGTATGCGACGGGAAATGATGAGTCAGAGCTATACAACCAAGCTTGATCAATTATGGACGGTATCTTGCAATTAGCTCATTAGGCGGGAGTATCTAGGGGTAAACCGTGTTCCTATGCGGGCTTGGGTCGATATACCCCAAGTCTCCGTCCTACGGTAATGTAGGCTTTACGATCGTGCTCATTGGCCGATCGATAGTCGACGCTCTTCACCCAGCCTGCAATATGCCCTGCATAATTGGTTGTGGCGGCAAAGGACAAATTCTATTGAGATGTGTTCTTAGTTCGCCAGCGATTTGCTGCACTGCGGTGTAGGAAGCTGGTCGCTGGTCGACTGGCAGAGTGGCAGCGGCAGCTAACTCAAACGGTATCAGCCGTAAGTCACTCATGCCTTTCTCAACGGCTTCAATATGCTTCTCTTCTGCACCATGCTCCCTAAGGAGTTTAATTACCTCCGCCACCCACTCAGCGTTGGAGGGGGAAGGTTCCCAGGATTCTTCATGAATGAGCAAGACTGCTGCCGATCTCATAACTTCCAGCACGAATGATGCGCAAGTCAGGCCGGTGCTTCCCTTTGGGGGCGAGTACACAGAGCCGTTGAACGAACCTTTCGAAGCAATGAAATCAATTCCATAGGAAATTTTTGGCAGTTTCCGAGATATCGCCCGGACCACTGCCACTACTCCCTTACTTGCAGACGGTGGTAGGGCCAAAGGAATAGCAATCCCACACTTAGGACGTGGAAGGTCCGATACGAACAGCTTGTGATGCCACCCAAGCTCCATCAGCCTAAGCTTGTTACCTTTTTCGTTGAACAAAATTCCAAGATGCCCCCCACCCAGATCACTATGAAAAAGGGCAAGCGCGATTCCGTGCTCGGGTAAGACAACATTATTTACGCTGCCGAATACCATTTAGAGGCTCTTAACCATTCCATAGAGTGCATCATCCGGATCAACGCCCTGATCCACCAAAGCCTGACGTGCGACGTCAAGAGCCTGATTCCAGCCAGGAATTTCGTTACGCCATACATAAGTAGCACGCAGGAGAGTTGCCAGATGCTCCCCGTGGATCTGTAGTCCGATTAGATCGTTTGTAGGAATGATTTCCGGGCCGAATTCAGCAACTGCCTCAAGCGCAGCTTCGGCGGTCACAGTTAAACTGTCTATGTCCGCTAGACGGTTCTCGGAGGAAACCAGAGCCCGCAGCTTACTGTAGGTAGTCACTTCCTGAGTGGACCTGACGTAATCCTTAAGGGTCTTGTCAGCTCCCGAATAGAAGCTACCTACCATGAAGGCAACCTCTCGAAACTGTCGTAGTGTTTGGCTCAGTTCCGGCATGCCGAAAGCGTGGCCGAGATCCACTTTGGTCCGATAGCGCTGCTGGGTTTCCCGGCTAGCAATCTCCGGAAACCAGGTATTACTGAGGGATGAGTGCATCATGCAGCTTCTCCGTAATTGCGCGCCGGAACAAGGCCCCTGCATTGCTGTGCAGAGTCTCCAGCAGGGTTTCTAACTCCTCAGAAGATTCCGTAACGTTGCGGGACTCATCTGTTCCATCAATCTCGAGAAAGAAATCAGCGTCGATCAAGAATGCCTTGGCGCCATCAGCCATCGAGGTTAGCAGTGAAGTCTGCAGAAGCAGCTTGCACTCATCGAGGCGAATGAGCGATTGGGATACCTGACTTTCAATCGAATCCTCATCAAAGTGATCTTCGTCCAACAAAGCATTGCGGGCAAGGGGTCCGAGCAAAAATGGCTTAATTAGCTCATGCCAAGGCGTTCCATCCAAGCCCAACACTGAGCGCTCAATGACATCTTTGTACCGCAGACCGATGCGTGTCACACGCAGCGTCTCAGCTTCTTGATTCAACGAGGCAACAGCCCTCAACAAATCAGGAGCATATATGTCCCAGCTTTGATAGATCGTCGAGGTGTATGCAATGAATTCTGGACCAATGGAAACCTTCGATGTCCCGTCAGTTTTGGCATAGTGACGAATCGTAGAGCCAATACTTGTCCGCGGAATCGGTGGAGAACCGTCCTCAGCTGCTTCCAGAACGACGTTGAATGAGACTTCGTCGTTCCGTTGGGTGTAACCGCTCTCGCTGAAGCAGTGCTGGAGCTTCTCAAACGAGGCATCGGAGATTTCTAAGGGCTGAAACCGAATCTGGCATACAACTTCTGCTAGAGGGTTTTTCCCGTAGACAACTCGGTCAGTCGAGGCAATTTTCATGAAAAATCAAACGCTTCCTAAGAAAGAATATGCTCCCGTAGCTTTCAACTATTAACCGCTACAGGGGCCGAATAGGAGAAACGGATACATTCACCGGCGACTATAGACTCAGACGGAAGGTTTTGCACGGGATTGCCCGGATCCATAAAGGACAAAGGAGGGCGAATCCCCAACGCCTAGCAGAGTAAAGTCTTATCCGGCATTTGGATCCATATTCCATGGTAAACCCGGCATGAGGTAACGGGAGTGTCGAAAGGCTGCTCGATCGGATACTGCCGCAGCGTGATGAATTTTCCTGTCCTGATGCCGTTTTCGTACTGTATATATGTACAGCTAAGTGAGCAAGAAAAAACGAGTCTGTGCGTGACCGACTCTGTTAGAACCATGGCCAGATTCGTCAGTCGAGCAGCGTTGTGGGATGTAATCGTCGCTTCGCAAATTACCTTCAGGGTGGCGTGAACCTTCCTTCCGGCCTCTTATGAATCCGCCGTTTCGATCATGCTGTCCAGTTCCATTGTCCCTTCCTCTGGGTTAGCTGATTGCGATAACTTCTTTGCGACCAATAGGCGAAAAGTGTCAACACCTGGTATGAGGTCGACGCCTTCAAAAGCCCTGATCACTGAAGCGGCAGTGATGGTGAGGTTTAGGGCAAAATTAGGGCAAACTCAGGGCCGCTATAGACCTCAGGACACCAACACCAAAGAGCAAAAACGTTGCAGCCGTTGGCCTTCAGCGGTCTACAAGGTGTAGTGGTCTAATGAAACCGGACACCCATTTAGGCGAGAATGCTCGCCAGATCGAGGTGTCAGATGACCAAACAACGCCGTTCCTTTTCCGCTGAGTTCAAACGCGAGGCTGCCGACCTCGTGCTCAAGCAAAACTACAGCTACATCGAAGCCAGCCGTTCACTCGGCGTCGGCGAGTCGGCCCTGCGCCGTTGGGTTGACCAGGTTCAGAAGGAACGCCAAGGCGTTACTCCGCAGAGCAAAGCGCTGACATCAGAGCAGCAGAAAATCCAGGAGCTGGAAGCCCGGATCGCCCGCCTTGAACGGGAGAAATCGATACTAAAAAAGGCTACCGCGCTCTTGATGTCGGAAGATCACGAGCGTACGCGCTGATCAATCAGCTGAGCGTCCACGAGCCGGTTGATTGGCTGTGCCAAGTGTTTGAAATCAACCGCTCAAGTTACTACGCCCACCGCCTCAAGCGTCGAACGCCTGATGTCGAACGGCTTCGGCTACGCAGCCGGGTGAGCGAGTTGTTTTCGCAAAGTCGCAGTGCTGCCGGCAGCCGTAGCATTCTCTCGTTGATGCGTGACGATGGTGAGCAACTCGGTCGGTTCAAAGTACGCAGCTTGATGCGTGAGCTTGACCTCGTGAGCAAACAGCCAGGGTCTCATGCTTATAAACGGGCGACGGTTGAGCGGTTGGATATCCCGAACATCTTGAATCGGGAGTTCGATGTCCCGGCACCCAACCAAGTGTGGTGCGGCGACATCACCTACATTTGGGCTCAGGGGAAATGGCATTATCTGGCTGTCGTGATGGATCTTTGCGCGCGCCGGGTGGTGGGCTGGGCGTTGTCGGAAAAGCCGGACGCCGAGCTGGCTATCAAGGCGCTGGATATGGCCTACGAACAACGAGGAAGGCCTCGGGGCCTGCTGTTTCACTCTGATCAAGGGTCGCAGTATGCGAGTCGTTTATTTCGCCAGCGACTGTGGCGTTATCGAATGCGTCAGAGCATGAGTCGTCGGGGAAATTGCTGGGACAACGCGCCGATGGAGCGCGTGTTCCGCAGCTTGAAAACAGAATGGATACCGACCACGGGCTACAGGACTGCTCAAGAAGCCCAACGCGATATCAGTGATTTCTTGATGCATCGGTACAACTGGATTCGGCCCCATCAATTCAACGATGGACTGGCGCCAGCTCGGGCCGAAGAAAAACTTAACGTCGTGTCCGGGATTAGTTGACCACTACAAGGACACAGGAAGGGGTTCGAATCCCCATCCCGCATAATTGACTCGCTGCAATGGGTGGTTAGCTAGCCACTTCATCCACGCCCCAAAGGCCCATGCTCGCGCGCTTCAGTTGCTCATCGAATGATTCCCATGCGAAACCGGCATTGCGGATTAGCATCCCGATGATCTCCACAAGCCGTTGCATCTGCTCTAGAGTTGCTTTCATGTCTCCCCATTTAATGCCCAGTGTGCCGATATCAACGAGCTGGTATTTGTCTACGACCAAGTGCACTTCGGTATGCGCAGTTACCTTGTCACGGATGGTTCTAAAGGATTTAATCGTTGAACTGTCGGATAAAGCTGACCACAGGCCGGTGGCCTCGCAATACAAATCATCGAATTGGGCTCCGCGTTGAGCCTCCTCTCGCAGCTCAATGCGTCTGAGAGCCTCAAGTATCTCCGGCTCAGTTTCATCCTCTTCCTGAGGGATTTCCCAGGCAGCAAACTGCTCACGCAGTGTGAGTCGAAGCGCGTCGTCTGCTAGTGCTCGAATAACATTTTTTAAACTAGGAGTTCGCGTGTCGTCATCGAGCGTCAGTTTTGCTATGTCCTGCGCGCAAGAGAGGAATAGCGAGTCCTTGAGAATGCTAAATCCCACAGCTCGTTTTCCGGAGCCAAGGGTGGTCACTACAGTTTTATCGAAAAGCAACGGTTCGAGGATCGAATACCTTTGACGCAGTTTAATAAAAGCGTCGAGCAAGTGGGATGCGTGAGCCTCAAGTTTCTCTAACTGGGTTGGCATGAGAGGTGATCCTTGGACGTTGTAGACACCAGATGCTGTTTATCCCGAAAGCGGCCGAGTAGTGCTCGTTCGGAACGGCAATAACCGAGGCTAACTCCCACTCTTTCCCTTCAGCTTGGCCAGTCCTTGCTTGATGTATCCAGCGTTTTCGCCAATCGCCCACAAGGCCCCACGGACGTTGTCTCCGACTTCGGTGAAACCTTGCTGTTCAACATGAAGCGTAATCTCCATCAGGGCGGCTTCCAGGCCGAGCTGATTCTGGTAGATCCTTTCCAGCACATCCGATAACGAATATTTGTCAGTCACAGCATCGACTCCTTTGGCAAAAGGAAAAGCATAGTACCGGTAGTGCCCTTTGTGGACTCTAGTTGCTGGATGCTTAGAAATTGCTACAAAGCAGGGTGCAGACGAGGGACTACGCCCAATCCGGATAGGGGCATGCGACGGGATATTATGAGCCAGAGCTATACGACCAAGCTTGATCAGCTGTGGGTGGTGGCTTGCAAATAGTGATTTGATGCCAGCAGACAGGACGCTGGAGAGTGCGGAATAGATTCAGAGGGCCTGCGCGCGGGCTGTTTCAGTTCGTCATGTATCTGGGAAAACCAAAAACAGACACCTGAACAGACACTTGGTTGAAGCGGTTAAGGCTGGAGGCCTTGAATATAGTAGAGCGGGTGAAGGGAATCGAACCCTCGTTATCAGCTTGGGAAGCTTGCTCAATCGGCAAATCCCCAATCGTCCCAATCGAAGAAGTGTTGATCGCCTCTTTTTGGGTGTTCTCTGACGCTGAGTACATGTGATGACTCACCTCTCTTACTACCTTCAATAATTTCTATGATCGCTCGTTCTTTCCAGACAATTCCTAGCTGAGCATCGAATGGTTCGCGGCCAATACTTCCAGAGTAACATCCCAAAAATTCGTAGCACGTTCCTAATATAGCTTCTCCCATGTCTTGGGTGCCGACAGGCAAATTGAAGCCAGTTAGTTTGGCGAAAACCGGTGACCCAGACATTCCCTTTCGGGTTGCCGTATCCAAGATAAACTTTGGTAGGTTGTCAAGGTCAAAGTCAGGTTCGGATGCAATACTTCCTCTTTTCCACACCGGGAATTTTGAGCCGCCTGAAATGCCGTGAGGGAAACCAAGTATCATGGCTTCCGTGCCGGCGCCTATATTTTGGTATTTCGCTACGTCTTCATTCTCATTTGTGAACAGCATTGCTGTTTCGTCTATGCCATAAACTTCTATAGCAACGACATCAACTAATGAACCATGCTTGGGATGCTCAAGCCAAATGGGTTTATCAGAGTCGTCATAAAGTTTTAATTTTCTTCCTTGCCAGCCTAAAAGTTTATTTTCACCCGACGATTTTAGCTCTGGATAACGAAATTGTATGTTGTCCGGTATCGCCGCGTGGGCGGAAAGGCATTCATGTGTGAGGGGGTTGCGACCTGTTACATTGTGCCAGTTTGTTATGAAGTAGGATCTTCCATTGTGTTTATAAGCAAAAGCCGTTCCGCTAGCAAGGCGAATTTCGTTGACGCTGGGGAAAATTTCAAATGCTGAGTATGATAGGTTTTGAGATATTCCAACAATGCGGGCTGAATCTGACATGTTTTATATCCTGCTGTAAGAGGGATGAGTGCGCACTTCCTAATGGACTTAGAGAATGCCTTGCATAACCTGTTACGTAGCCAGTGATTTATTCTTTGCATTGTCTTTAAGATCCGAGGAGCATCGGAACGCCACGAAATACGGAGAGGCCAATAAGCTTCCAGCTAAGGAATTTTTCCACCCTTCAATTTCCAGGATTTGTGACGATAGACTGGCTCCAACCATAAAAAGCCCTCCATAAAGACAGGCTCTAGAAATGGTTCCCACCAACAGTATATTTGGTACATGAAGCAATCTAAGCGACAGCTCTTCCTTTGAAACAAGCTTCCAATTATCGATTGATTTCTGCACTCCATATAAGCAAAGCATTCCACAGGCAAAGTAAAGGATTAACAAGGATATCGAGAAGAATCTTAATGAGTTTATTTCAATTTCAAAAAATGGAATTATGTAGGGGGACTTGCTCTCTCCGGATATGGCTACGAAATAAGCGACTCCGGAAACGGTTAATCCAGATATTAATGCTTTCTGCGCTAGTTCCAAAGAGTCATGATAATAATTTACCGCGATTTCGTCGAGATCCATTTCTACATCCTTAGTACATTCGATAAAGGTTGGGCGCTTGTGACGCCAACAGAATCAGGGGCGATTCATTTGGTATCTAGGCGAGCTGAGACTTCGCGCTAGGCCTATAATCATCTCCCTCGCTCCTTCAATGAGATCAACCCCCCGCGTAGCTCGATCATGCAATTGATGTAGTACTAAGGCATTGAGTTTCGAACGGGAGTTCTCCAACTTCACTTCGTCCATGTCTGGAATGACGCTGCCGTAGTGGGCCTGACGTGCGATGATGTAGCGCCAATGCTCGGTCGACTCATCTACCTTTCCAGAGAATACGTAGACTGCAGCAGCTGCAATCGTGTCCGCGAGCTGAATACCGTGCGTCGTGCGGGAGTCTGCAAACTCTATCGGCCCCGAAAGGTTGAAAGTCACGGGATGTTCTTGCCCGTCCACAAGCCCTGAAAAAATCTTTTTAGTATTACCAATCATGCCGCTATACATCTCCTGATTGGCTAGGAGCGGCTTGGAGTGATCACAGATCGCGGTAAGCTGCTCATACTGAGTGCCCCAGTTTGCCAGGAGGGTGAAAAGCGCGCTGTCGGTGAGATCCAATACCCACTTGCCGGTCTCTCCGTCAGCAAGAGAGTCCAGCTCCTTTTGAATATCGGTGTGACGCTTCTGGGCGAATTCTCTGATCATCCTGAGGGTTTCGGAATGAGAGGCATCGGATGAGGAGAAGATTGTCTGCAGATCTTTCCCATCCAACTCGCGCATCAGACTCTCAAACTCAGCGAATAGTTCTTCCGCACCTGCGCCCCGGGCCACGAACTCCATGTACAGGATGTTTGCGATGAATCGGTGAAAGCCAATTCCGTAGAAAAGTGAGCTCACATCGGAGTAGCAGGGCTCGAATATATACTCATGAATTTTCCCTGCGAGCGCGAATTTTTTGTCCGAGATCGAGATTTTTATGCGCCCATCGAAGGCCGCCAATATTTCGGAAATCGCTTTCCGGCCTTTGGCGAACTTCACTAAGTTGGAGCCTTTAAGCTCACCATTTTGAATGTTGTACTTCTTGATCAATCGCTCAACGAGAACCTTGGCTTCATCATCATCGGACGCAATGGAGGCGTAGGCAAAATAGTTTTGACGAGGGTGCAATAGGTTGTTGCCTGTGAAACCGGATTCGTCAAAGTAAATTTTTTGAGGCATTGCAGTTCCTTTCCATTCAATGTTCTGATTACAGCCTAGGTGGACATTAGGCCAAGACATGCATCGCGCTGTCGCCTGATCAGGGTCCTTACCTAGTCCAGAATGAACACCGCAATTCGTTTGCTGAATTTGGGCGAGTCTTGCAGAGAGCGAGATGCTCCTCAATCCCTTTATGCCACAGTGCCACCATGATCTGTGATTTACCTCTGATTCCCCAGACGGTTCCGACTGGCTCCTTTTGGCCGATGATGGCCGGCTGAGCATATTTATATTGGCAATCTTTAGGCTTACCGCGGGCGACACTGAAGTCGCCTCGAGTTTGGCGCTTAGCCGAGATCCAGACCCTTAAGCCGAGCCAGACCCTGTTTGATATGGCCAGCGTTTTTCACCAATCGACTGCAGCGCCCCCCGGACATTTTCTCCCGTCTCAGCTAAACCCTGCTGTTCCACCTGAAGCGTCAGCTCCATCACGGCCGCCTCCAGAGCTAACTGGGTGTGGTAAATCCTCTCCAACACATCCGACAACGAATAATCACCTGGCATGAATCGACTCCTTTCGAGACAACCCAAGCATAGCAGCGACAGTGCCCGTAACAGGCACCACAGAGAAGTCGCTTAAAATTTGCTACAGGGCGGGAAGGACTGTTGTCAGATTACGTATGGTCAGCGCATGTTTGGACCGCTGGTATCAAATGGCAAACACGTATGTATGCACTAAAGGGACGCGAAAAATTAATTTGTACGGACAACAATTTAGAGAGACGAGTGGATAGCGCTGGTACAAAACTGGTACGGGGCAGATCGTTATCGGCTACAGGCTATATAGATAAAGGCGGTAATCAGTAATCAGTCCAATCCATCATGTAAAGCTCTCATGCTGGTCAGACTACCAATAGAGCTTATTTCTATTAACCTTTCTATGATTTAGAGAGAAAACTGTTTGTAGTCTTACATCTTTAGTCAGTGCACCTGAATCAGAGCCTTCAGTGAAGGTTAAGCCGATTGCGCTGGAACAGTTTAAGGTTGCATATAAGAAAGAGTTTTGCCTTTGGTTTTTTGCGGCAGGTGTCAGTAAGTAACTCAAAATTTCATCCTCATAGTTTGAGGACTTTTTACTTGATGTAACAATACCGTATGGGTCGAGGTTCCAAACTAAATATTTGTAAGTTACCCCAGCAATGTCGCACATATTAAGGATCTGGTAATGGCTCCAGTCTAGGCCGCAATAGAATGAATTCGGTGTCTTTTCATACCCTAGTACATCGCTTCGAGGAAGCAGCTTGTCAAGCTCGTCTGCCAATGCGTGAGTTCTATCTCTGCTAGCTATACTGCCGGTAAGAACCTTGTTGTTGTAAAAATTTATTTTTGGTGTCGTATTGGTGATGATCTTCGAAATATTTGAAAAGCTTGGCGAAAAGCTTGTTGTGAATTTTCTAACCCCTAGCGTGGGGTATTTTCGCTTGACTTCAAGGAAGGTGAGGGTTTTGGTTTCGCTTAAAGTGATAGCGTCGATATCAACGCAGTTACTCATGGAGTTCATGATGCAGCGCTGTATAAAGATTGACTCGAGTTCACTTTGATCAAGGCGGTGAAACCATTTTGAGAGCAATCCGCTCACTTTGTTGAGGTTCTTTTTTATCAGATAGTTGTCAAGCTGTTGTTGCAAGTTTGGGACGGCAGATTGCGATCGATCAATCTCGTCGTTAAGTTTTATTTCACTTACAGTCAGTCCAATTTTTTTATTCGGTATATCGATCAAATCTGACGAATATTCAACAGAAAAGAAACGTCTTCCCACTTGAGAGAAGGTGTTGACAACTGAATGGTCAACCGTCGAAAGCGTAGTGCCTGGAGTAATCAACCTATACCAGTGCTCTTCCTCTCCACCCAGTTCGATAGAGTAGCAGGAGTCTAGTTTTCGAATGATCCAACCTGTTTGAATATCCGAATATTTGTATTGGGCGAGCTTGGTCGTAAGTTTTTGCAACAGATAACGTTCGATAATGATGCCAGCAAGTCGTGCGTCATTGTTGGTTTCGACCGCAAAAATTGCATTAGTCAGTTGCGTTATGTTGCTCATTATAGTGGTTACATTCTTCCCTAGCGTGGTGGCATGGTGCCATTTCTGCTCGGAAAAATGGAGAGAATTTTACCTTCTGAAGCTGATGAGCTACACAGAAAACAACGTATTAGCATAGAAGATGGTACGGAACTGGTACTGGAGTAAGTGAATCTCGTTAAAGCCCTATATTTCATTGGCTTTTACAGTAGGTCGGTCCAATCCATCATCGGGGCGACGGAGAAGCGGCGGGAGAGCGGGGCGGGTGTGGCGGTGATTGAGGGCATTGGGGATCTGGAATCGGTGGGGCTGGGTGGTGGGGGAGTTTATCAGGAATGGGCTTTTGAGGTTGAGGCGAGTCTGACGTGGGGGCGTTGCGGTATAAGAGAGCGCCCTTTTTTACATCCAAAAACCGCCATAGCTGAACTAATGCTGTCGCACGGTCGGGTTTCATAATGTCTGACGAATTGGCGTCTTAGGATGAGGACTAAGGCATGATGCAACGGCGGAAGATGTTTCCGCCGGGGCGCGTTGTTATCTGATGCACCATGGGGGCTGACTTTGCGACTGCTTCGCAGCCGAACGCAGGCTTCGCCAGCTGTTACAGGGGGCGTGGTGTGGCGGCTATTTGGAGGCGGGCGTTGCGATCCATTGGCTCAGGACTTTCTGATAGGTGCCGGTCACTTTGGCCAAGTGCAGCCATTGATCGACATATAACTTCCAGGTCATGTCATCGCGGGGCAACAAGTAGGCCTTTTCACCGTACTGCATAAACTGGCTCGGATTCACTGCACACAACCCGGGTTTAAGTTTCTGCTGATACAGCGCTTCCGACGCATCGGTAATCATCACATCGGCCTTCTGATCCAACAGTTCCTGAAAGATGGTCACGTTGTCGTGAAGTCTCAGTTGCGCCTTGGGCAGAAACGCGTGAACAAACGCTTCGTTGGTGCCGCCGGCCGGTTCAACCAAACGAACAGAAGGCTGGTTGATTTGTTCGACGGTCTGGTACAGCGCCTGATCTTCGCAGCGCACTAATGGGATTTTGCCGTCGACATCCAGTGTTGTGCTGAAGAAGGCTTTTTTCTGGCGGTCCAGGGTGACCGAGATGCCGCCGACGCCGATGTCGCATTTGCCGGCCAGCATGTCGGGCATCAGCGTTTTCCACGTGGTCTGCACCCACTCAACCTTGACGCCCAGGCTGTCGGCCAGTGAGCGGGCCATGGCGATGTCGATCCCCGAGTATTCGCCGTTCTCGGCTTTGGAGGTATAGGGTTTATAGTCGCCCGTCGTACACACGCGCAGTTGGCCTTGCTGGATGATGCTGTCCAGATGCGAAGGGCCGTCCTGTGCCTGAGCGCCGAAGGAGAGCGCGAGCAGGCCACCGAGCATCATAGTGCGTTTTATGGTTTTCATTTTTGGCGGACTTTTATGAGGGTGGGTTTGAAGAAAATGGAGTGTAGTGAAACAGTTTCTCGGCGGCTATCCACGACGAAAAAGGGCGCTCATTGTGGGAGCGCCCTTTTTTGTGTTTGCAAAATGCGGTCTGGCCTCGATGTCATCCTGACCGTTCGGACTCAGTGACAGCAGCAACTTGAACCGCCGCACCCTGACTTTTTCTTGATGTTTTCGGGGCTTTCCCCCGTCAACACGCTTGCCGGATACCCAGCTTCATTCAATGCCGATAACAGGGCATTGCTGTCGGTGTCCCCGGTCACTTTGACCCGGCCGGACGTCAGATCGACAGTCACTTCACCAACCCCGGCCAGCGGCAGCAACGCAGCGTTGACGTGTTTGACGCAGCTGCCGCAGCTCATGCCTTCAACTTGCAGTTCAGTACTGTTCATTACGTAAACCTCTTTTACGGTGAGTGGCAGGTGGTGTGATGACGTGCATCGATGGTTGACCTTGCCACGATGGCAAGGTCAAGCGCTTCTTTCAGGCGGTTACTGCGCCATCGGCATCTTCATCATGCTCGACTGCTGATCCATCATTTTCATCATCATGCCCATCATCTGTTCTGAGTGGTCCTTACCGGCGGACATGCCTTTGCCCATGCCCATGCCTTGGCAATGGTTGTGCATCATGCCCATGCTGGCCTTCATCGTGGCCATGCCTTCTTGCATGGCGGCCTGGCGCTCGGCCGGGGTTTTGGCGGCGATCATTTTTTCGTGGGCCGCCTGCATTTTTTCCATCTGTTCGCTCATGGCCTTGTCTTGCGTGGCGGCGGTGGCGGTGGCGGTGGCCGGTGTGGCTGGCGCTGTGTCGGGGTGATGTTCCTCGACGGCCATAGCAACCAATGGGCTACTGATGAGCAGTGCGGCGACGAGTGCTTTGAAGTGCGTATGCATGGCAATCTCCAGTGAGTCAGGGACGTACAGGAACTATTGAGCCGCGCTAAAGAGGCGAAGCCAAAGGGGGGGCGGCCGGAACTCCGGACGCTCGAAGAGTGGTTTTAATCGTTGAAGCGAACGAATCGCAGACGCGCTGGCGGCCGGGGTGGCGCCGGGCGGTGTAGGGTGAGAAACGCGAACCGAGTCTGGGAGCGGGCACTCAGAATCAGTGCAGGCAGCAGAAACAGGACGGCCCAAAGGGTGTGTTCGAAGGTGGGCAGGGTCAGAGTGGGGCTCAGCGCTGTGGAGCTGTGTTCGCAGTACTGCAGGCAGCCGCTGGCATGCAGCTCATGACTGTCGACAGGGTCGGCGCTGTGGGTAATTTCATGGGTGGCGGTCAGGTCATGAGGCGGCAGGCTCAGGCATCCCTGGCTCGCCGCTACTGCAAAGGCCAGCAGCCACAGTGCGAGCACTTGGCGGATCAGCAGCGGTAGGTGAGTGCGGAGCCAGAGCATTGTGTGTACCTGATCCGAGGGATTTTCTTGAGCTTAGTCCCGAGCAAGAGGCCATCATTGATCCATATCAACTAGTGCACCTTTACGTTACTCCGCGCTGACTTCCATCTCTGGACTCAACGTCCCCAACCAGGCAACCAAACCCACAATCAACACCGCCGCCATCAACTCCACTACCACACTGCGCTGCAATGCATTCGCCGCCACCCGAAATTGCCCCTTGCGCAACGCCAGTTGCAGAGCCGGTCCAAGGTGAAACCGGTTCAACGCGGCGAGCACCAGCATCCCCGTAAACAAGGCGACTTTGATAAACAGCAAAATCCCGTAAGTGCTTAGAAATACTTCATCAAGCTTAAGCCCAACGATGAAGAGATAGTTCACAACACCCGTGACGGTGATGACGACCACAATCAACGCGCCCACCGATTCAAACCGTTTCACTGCGCGGGCCAGCAGCCGGATGCGCTCTTCGGTCTGCAGAACATTTTTCGCCATCAACGCTAGCGCCACCAGCGCTCCCAACCACACGCCAGCAGCCAGCAAGTGCAGGATGTCGGTAGTGAAATGCCAGACACGGCGGATGCCTTCATCCATCGCCCCATGTCCGTTCCAGGCGAGAGAGGCGAGAGCGATACCGCCAGCAATCGCCGCAACCAGCAAGCTAAAGCCGGGGGCACGATGGTTTAGCGTCACCGCCAATCCTCCAACAACCAGTGCGACAAGACGCACGACCCAGGCCAGGCCCATGTCCGTTTCCAACACCATCATCTCGATGTGTGGACGCAACTCGGCAAAGTCCGTTTCACCGCTCATGCCGCTCGCCATCACCACCATGCTCGCGATAGACAACAGCAACCCAAGCGCCGCCGTCCCCGCCAGCATCAACCGAAATGGCAACACAGCGCCCGACACGCGTTCCCGCCCTCTAAGGCTGTAAAACCCAAACAGCGGCAATCCCACCAGCAGCATCAAATCCACATACAAGCCAAACCGCAGCGCAATGCCGATCGAGTCGCTCATTAATCACTTCACTTTGAACGTAACGTTGCCGGTGATCGGGTGTGTGTCCGAAGAGACCGCGCGCCATTCGACTTTGTAGGTGCCGATGGGCAGTGGCGAAAGCGGGGTGATGACCATGGTTTTCGGGTCGCTGCCGCCGGAGACTTTGGCCTTCATCGGCATGGGGGCGTGGGCCATGCCGGGCATTTCGGTCATGACCAGTTTCGCGCCAGAAAACTGGGTCATGAGATTTTCGGAAAAGTGCAGTTCGATTTTGGCGGGTGCTGCGCCGTCTGCACCTTCAGCGGGGGAGGAGGACAGTAGTTTCGGATGGGCTTGAGCGAGTGCGCTCATCAGCAGCCCCAGGGCAACAAGGGTGGTTTTGATCATGCGCATGCGAGGCCTCTTACCGTTTTAAACGGTTGGTTTTTGGTTTTTGTTGAAGCGTTCAGAACCACAGCCGAACGCCGAGGACCAGGCGCGCTTCGCTGCGATCCTCGCCTTCATCGTTGGCGTAGTCGGCGGTTTTGCCGTAAGTGCGGTTCCAGGTTACGCCGATGTAGGGCGCGAATTCCCGGCGGATTTCGTAGCGCAGCCGCAGGCCAGCCTCGGTGTTGGATAATCCGGAACCGATACCCCGTTGCGGGTCGTTTTTGCCGTAGAAGTTGAGTTCGGCTGTCGGCTGCAAAATCAGCCGATTGGTCAGCAGGATGTCGTAGTCGCCTTCCAGTCGTGCGGCGGTTTGGCCACCTTCGCCGATGAAGGCTGTGGCTTCGGTCTCAAGGTTGTACAGCGCCATGCCTTGCACACCGAAGGCGGCCCAGGTTTGTGGTGCGCCGGGTTTGAAATCCTGGCGCACGCCGCTCACCACGTCCCACCACGGGGAGATCGCGTGGCCCCACAGTGCCTGGATTTCGGCGTCTTCGGTCTTGCCGTTGATGCGTTCGCCCTCGGAGCGCAGCCACAGACGGTCGATGTCGCCGCCGACCCAGCCTGATAAATCCCAGGCCAGGGCGCTGCCGTTGTCCGCGTCCTGCCATTCGAGTTTGTCGGCGAGGAAGTAATAGTTGAGTGCGGTGTCATGCACGCCGTGCCCGGTCGGGCTGGCGTACACGGCGGCGCGGTCGGCATCGGTCAGCGTCGGGATCGGCGTGCGGCTTTCGGTCGGCGCGGCGGGCTGCATCTGGCCGTCATCCATGCTTTGCATTTGGCTGTGGTCCATGCCAGGCATCTGGCTATGGTCCATGCCCTGCATGTCGTCGGTGGCGGCCATTGCCGAAGAAAGTGTCAGGCCCGCGGTCACGAGTGCTAAAGAGAGGGGAGTCAATCTGGTCATGGGATGCGCCTCATTCTTCCACGCGAACTTCACGGAACATGCCCATTTCCATGTGGTACAGGAGATGGCAGTGATAGGCCCAGCGGCCCAGCGCATCGGCGGTGACCCGATAGCTGCGCCGGGAGCCGGGCGGCATGTCGATAGTGTGTTTGCGCACCATGAACTCGCCATTCTCGTCTTCGAGATCGCTCCACATGCCGTGCAGGTGAATGGGGTGGGTCATCATCGTGTCGTTGACCAACACCACGCGGACCCGCTCGCCGTACTTGAGGCGCAGCGGCTCGGCGTCGGAGAATTTCACGCCGTTGAACGACCAGGCGAATTTCTCCATGTGGCCGGTGAGATGCAGCTCAATGGTGCGGCCGGGTTCGCGGCCGTCCGGGTCTTCGAAGGTGCTGCGCAGGTCGGAGTAGGTCAGGACTCGGCGCCCGTTGTTACGCAGGCCCAGTCCGGGATCGTCGAGCTTGGGCGAGGTGGTCATGGCTTGCATGTCCACCAACGGGTTGTCTTTTTCGGTGTCCGGATGAGATTGCATGCCGGCCATGTTGCTGTGATCCATGCCCGCCATATCGCCCATGCTGCCGTGATCCATCCCGCCCATGCCCATGTCATCCATGGTCACCAACGGACGAGGGTCCAGCGCGGGGGTCGGCGCCGACAAACCAGGCTTCGTTGCCAGCGTGCCCCGTGCAAACCCCGTGCGATCCATCGATTGCGCGAACAGGGTGTAAGCCGCTTCGGTCGGCTCGACAATCACGTCAAACGTCTCTGCAACCGCGATGCGAAACTCGTCGACGCTCACCGGTTTGATGTGCAGGCCGTCGGCTGCGACCACCGTCATTTTCAGCCCGGGAATGCGCACGTCGAAGTAGCTCATGGCGGAGCCATTGATAAACCGCAGCCGCAACTTCTCGCCGGGGCGGAATACACCGGTCCAGTTCATGTCGGGTGCCTGGCCGTTCATCAAGTAGGTGTAAGTGGCGCCGCTGACGTCGGCGATGTCCGTGGGGTTCATCTTCATCTCGGCCCACATCGTTCGGTCCGCGACCGTGGCCCCCCAACCTTTTTCGCTGACGTCGTGGATGAAATCACCCACGGTGCGCTTGTTGTAGTTGTAGTAATCCGCCTGCTTTTTCAGCGTCTTCATCAGGCCGACGGCGTCTTCGTCGGTCCAGTCGGTCAACATCACCACGTAATCGCGGTCGTACTGGAACGGCTCTGGCTCCTTGGCATCGATGACCAACGGGCCGTAAACGCCGGACTGTTCCTGAAAGCCCGAATGGCTGTGATACCAGTAAGTGCCGTTCTGACGGACTGTGAATTGGTAGACGTACAGGCCGCCCGGTTCGATGCCGTGAAAACTCAGGCCTGGTACGCCGTCCATGTTGGCCGGCAGCAAGATGCCGTGCCAGTGAATGGACGTGTCGACCTTTAGCTTGTTCCGCACCCGCAACGTCACAGTGTCGCCTTCGCGCCAGCGCAGCAGCGGGCCGGGAATGCCGCCGTTGATGACCATGGCGCTGCGCGGGGTGCCGGTGATGTTGACTGGGGTTTCGCCAATCGACAGATCGAAGTCGGTGCCCGTCAACACCTGGGGTTCGCCAGGGCTGGTAATTGCCCAGACCGGCGTGCGCCATAAGCCGAGACCGCCAAGCAGCCCGCCCGCAGCGAGCCCTTTCACGAAGGTGCGTCTTGTAGTGTTGGAATGCATGCCGTTGTGTTCCCCGTCCGTCAGCCTGGAGCTAGCTTGACGTCGAGGCTAACGAGCGGCACCTTTCAGAAGGCTGAGGCCAGGATTACAATTTTGACAGTTTCGCCGGTGTAGGCGCGTTGAAGCAGGAGGGAGGCGCCACTGAACGGGCGCCTTTTCTTAAAGGTGTTTTTTGGGCCCGGATGTATCAGCCACGGTGCCGCTGCCACAATTGATATACGAAGATGACTTCAACCAACGCTGATCCGGATAGTAAGAAAACAACAGCTGCCCACCCTTCATCGAATCAATCAGGCGGCGAGCAACCGCCGGTCTGACCGCCGGGCAACCGAGGCTCCTGCCAATCCGCCCATTTGCACGGGCCAGGACCGGACTCACATAAGGCGCGCCATGAATCACGATGGCGCGGTCAAACGCGTTGTCATTGAAACCCGGCTCCAGGCCTTCCATGCGCAGCGAGTAGCCATTCTGCCCGACATAACTTGACTGCGTACGGTACAAGCCGAGACTGGTAGCGAAGCTTTCGTTTTGATTGGAAAAGTTGACTGCCATGTTCTCGCCGCTGTTTCGTCCATGGGCGACCAGTTCATGAAACAGCAACTTGCGCTTCTTTAAATCGAACACCCAGAGCCGCTGTTCGGTCGAAGGCAGGGAATAGTCGATGACCGCAAGCCTTTGGGCAGGCGCTTTGCCTTGAGCGATGCTGCATTGAGAGGCGCGAACGGCGAGGTTGATGACGTTGGCGTTAGCTTTCGGCGCCGCTTTGATGAGGGCGGCCGCGAGAGAATCGGCGTAGGCTGACGGTACGGACATTGCAGTCAGTAGCAGGGCCGAAAGTAGATAGCCAATACGTAGTGGCGCCATATAGATGTCTCATCATGTTAAGTTCGAGTCTAGCAGTGCGTTGGCAGCCAGGCGTTGAATGCGGGAGATTAAGGATTATTCATGGTGCTTTTAACAAGGTTATTCGTCATAAGCCGCGTATTTTTTATGGGCTTTCTGATCAGCGGCACGGCGCTCGCGGAAACTTCGTCGATTGAGCCTGTAAATGCGCCTAGCTCCATGATCGAGGCTGCAGCGGACGATAACGTCGGTCAAGCGATCCAGGCCTCGCTTGAGCCGTTGAAAACCGCATTTCCGCCGTTGCTCACCGCACCACGCAATCGGCGGGTAGACGTGAGCCATCTGGTCATGGATTTTTATACCCATCGTGCCTATCGCGCGGCGTGGACGAATGACAGCGATGTCGCGCAATTGATCGCCAGCCTGAACGCGACCGAGGCTGACGGCTTGACCCCGGCGGACTTTCATATCGATGAATTGATCCGGTCCCAGACCACGATGCAGACCACGCCGGTAACGCCCGAGCAGCGGGCGGCTTTCGATTTGGCGACAACTCATACTTTCATCACCGCGCTGCTGCAGTTGCGTCGCGGCAAGGTCGACCCTTCGCGGCTCGATATTCACTGGAATTTTGATTCGAATGGCGTCGATCCACGTGACGACGTCAATGCTTTCTTTGCCGCGCTCGACAGTCACGACGTGGCCAAGGCGTTTGCCCAGGCACCGCCGCAAGAGGCGGTGTACGTCGGTTTGCGTCAGGCCCTGGCGCAATTGCGCGGTATCCGCGATCGGGGCGGCTGGCCGAAAGTGGTGGTCGACCATTCGCTCAAACCGGGCATGGACGAACCCGCTGTCGCGCATTTGCGCGCGAGGCTGGTCGCGGCCGGTTTCCTCGATCCGCGACTGATCCACGGCACCCAGTACGACGGTGTCGTCACCGCAGCGGTGAAAAAGTATCAAAACGAGCAATACCTGGGCGCGGACGGCATGGCAGGGGCGACAACACTGGCGGCGCTGAACGTGCCCGTTGAGGCGCGCATCGACCAGGTCCGGGTGAACATGGAGCGGGCGCGCTGGCTGCTCTACAAACTCCAGGGCACGTTCGTCATCGTCGATATCGCCGGCTACAAGGTGGCGATGTACCGCGATGGCCTGCCGATCTGGCGATCCCGGGTGCAGGTCGGTAAAGCGGCGCGCAATACCCCAATCTTCCAGGCGCAGATTACCTACATCACGTTTAACCCGACCTGGACCGTACCGCCAACGATCCTCAAGGAAGATATGCTGCCGAAGGTTCAGAGCAATCCCGGCTACCTCGCGGCCAACCGGATTCGAGTGCTGGATCGCGAAGGTAATGTGCTCGATCCGTCGACCGTCGACTGGACTAATCCTCGCGGCCTCACGTTACGTCAGGACGCTGGGCCCGACAGCTCGCTCGGCCAAGTGGTCATCCGGTTTCCCAACGACTATGCGATCTACCTCCACGACACCCCGCATCGGGAGTTGTTTGCCAAAACTGTCCGTGCGACCAGCTCGGGCTGCATTCGGGTAGAGAATCCGCTGCAACTGGTGGAGTTGTTGTTCAACGACCCGGTCCGATGGAACAGCGAAGGCATTCAAAAGCAGTTGGCCAGCGGCAAGACCGAGAACATTCGGCTGCCAGTGAAAGTGCCGGTGTTGCTGGCGTACTGGACCGTGGATTTGGGCAGCGACGGGCGAGTGGCGTTCAAGCCTGATGTGTATGGCTACGATGCGCCGGTGTTGCGGGCGTTGAATCGGCCTTCGCCTGCGCCTGTGATGGAGTTGCACACGGCGGTGGGGTCGGTGGTAGCGGCAGGGCCGGCGCGGCAGTAGGGGCGTGGGCTTGTTTTAATAAGTCCGTCCCCTTTCCGTTGTATTAGGACTTCTACATGTCCGGAATTTAATAATTAGAGTTCCAGTCCCTCTTGTACAACTGAAAGCAGATTGTGCTCAGTCAGCGCAACCGCATCCAGTTGCTGTCCGGCCTGCTCTATCGCCTGCAGCCACCAATGCGTCTCGCCATGCTCGTCCACCGTGCGCAGCAGCGCGAGTTCTTTGCCTTTCGAGTGGATCTCGACACGCCCCGCGCCATCTTCGGTAAAGCGCGCAACAGGGTCGAAGGTGATGCCGTGCTCATTGCCTTCGATCAGCAATTGGTCAATTGCATAATCGAAAGTCGCGCCCTCTGAATCGCACTCGAAGACATGCGTGGGATTGCGCCGAAGGACCAGGCCGACCTCGGTCACTGGCAGCAGCCACGCCTCGATCTGCTCATACAGCTCGTAGACTTGGCCGGGCCAGCTGTCGATCATCTGATCCGCGCTGGTAGGCCGGGTATGTTTCAGCTTTGCCGCGAGTTCGTCTGCCTTACTCATTTCGATTCCCTGTCGTGATGTAAGAGTAATCGTAGCTCCTTCAATGCCATCCGGGCTTTGCCCTGCGTCATGTCAGTGACACAAGCGTGACAAATCATTTCTACTCAACAGTCAGTTGCCCGAGACCGCCAGTTCTCCCCGCAAAAACTCCACCAGATCCCGCTGCAACCCCGTCAACGCTCCCTCGCGGCTGATCAACGCCAACTCCGTCGGCGGCAACTCCGGCAGGTCAGTACACACGCTGTGCTCCGGCAACACCGCCGAAGCCGGCAGCACGGAAATCCCCAACCCCGAAGCCACCGCCGCCTGGATCCCGGTCAAACTGTGGCTGCCAAACGCCACCCGCCAGGGGCGCTGCGCCACGTCCAGCAAACGAATCGCCCGCTGCCGATAAATGCACCCTTGCGGAAACAACGCCAATGGCAACACCCCGTTGGCCGAGTCCACGCCCGCGCCTTTGACCCACACCAGCACTTCCGGCCACGCCGCCCAGCACGGCCCGCTGTCCGGTTCGCGTTTGACCAAGGCGATGTCGATCCCACCCGATGCGAGTTTCTGTTTCAGATCCGTGCTCATGCCGCTGACCGTTTCCAGCCGGGCTTGCGGCCGCGCACGATTGAAGCCGGCCAGGATCAGCGCCATGCGCCGCGCATCGAAGTCTTCCGGTACGCCGATGCGCAGGATCTCCAGATCCAGGTCGCTGGCCAGCGCTTCAACGGCTTCAGATGACAGGGCCAACAAGCGCCGGGCGTAGTGAATCAGCAGTTCGCCATGCTCGGTGACGTTGACGTTCTGCCCGGTGCGGTCACGCAACAGCAGCGGATGACCGACCAATTCTTCCAGTTTGCGAACCTGCTGGCTCACGGTGGATTGGGTTCGATGCACGCGTTCGGCAGCACGGGTGAAGCTGCCTTCATCGACCACGCAGACGAAAGTCTTGAGCAGTTCAAGGTCAAGCATGGTGGTCTCCTTGATATTTGATTTGCCACTGACGGATCAGTATTAATTTAATTTCACACTATCATCAACGGCTCGTAATCTGAAGATCACCCTTCAGAGGATGCCAACATGACACTCAACAACACCCCGCGCCCCGAATGGCTGACCTTCGATTGCTACGGCACGTTGATCCAGTGGGATGAAGGTCTCAAGGCCGTGGTCGCCGAAATCCTGCACGACAAAGGTGACCACAGCGTTGAAGTCGCTCGTCTGATCGAGGTCTACGACTGCCATGAACATCGGCTGGAGCAGATGCCGCCGCATCGCTCGTTTCGCCAACTGAGCACGCTCGGGTTGCAGCTCGCCCTGGAGGAGTTGGGGTTGGCGAGCCTGCCCGAAGACAGTCAACGGTTGGCCGGCGCGATTCCGCGGATGCCGCCGTTCCCGGAAGTGATCGAGACCCTCGCGAAACTCAAGGCAATGGGTTTCAAACTATGCATCGTTTCCAACACTGACGACGACATCATCGCCGGCAACGTTGCGCAACTGGGCGGGCATATTGATCGTGTGATCACCGCGCAACAGGCGGGGGCCTACAAGCCGAATCCGCGGTTGTTTGACTACGCTCATGAACAGCTCGGTGTCAGCCGTGATCAAGTGGTGCACATCTGCGCCAGCCCGACGCTGGATCACACCGCCGCCCGCGACATGCACTTTCGCTGCGTGTGGATCGACCGTGGCACCGGTCGGCAATTGCTGCCGGACTACCGACCCGATGCGATATTGAACACGCTGGATCAAGTCGTGCCTTTGTTCACATCCCTGGGCTGGTAAAAACACGGAGACTTCGCCATGGCACACACCCTTGCAGGCCGTTCACGTTCCGCGCGTTATGCCGACCTCAACCTGGATTCGCAAGCCGTCATCACGGCCCGCACGGAGCTGGCCGCGTGTTTTCAACTGGCCGCGTTGCATGGCCTGGAGGAGGGCATCTGCAACCATTTTTCGGCGATGGTGCCGGGGCGCGATGATCTGTTTTTTGTGAACCCCTACGGGTACGCGTTCGCCGAGGTGACGGCGCAGAATCTGCTGGTGTGTGACTTCCACGGCAACGTCGTCGATGGTGAGGGGCAGCCCGAGGCGACTGCGTTTTACATCCATGCCCGCCTGCATAAACAGCTGCCGAGGGTGAAAGTGGCGTTCCATACCCACATGCCTCACGCCACGGCGTTGTGCTTGCTGCAAGGGCCGCCGCTGTTGTGGTTGGGCCAGACGGCGCTGAAGTTTTACGGTCGCACGGCGGTGGACGAGAACTACAATGGCCTGGCCCTCGATGAATCCGAAGGTGACCGGATTGCCAGTGTCATGGGCGACGCCGACGTGCTGTTCCTCAAGAACCACGGGGTGATCGTCGCCGGGCCGACCATCGCCGAAGCCTGGGATGATTTGTATTACCTGGAACGTGCCGCGCAAGTGCAACTGATGGCGATGGCAACCCAACGTGACCTCAAGCCGGTGCCCCATGACATTGCCCTGCGGGCCTACGAGCAAATGCGCCGGGGCGATGCCGAAAGCGCGCGGGCGCATTTGCACAGTGCGATGCGGCAGCTATCCAAAGGACAATTGCCCCTCATTACTGCGTAGACTAAGCTCACAAAATATAAGGGCTTTGGGCCTTCGCCCATGCCTTGCCCTTACAGGACGAGCTTTTGCCTATCCTCACTCAAGATCCGGAGCAAATCCCGGGCGGCGCTTTGAAACGGTTATCCCTGCTCAAGGCAGCGGTGCTGTTTATCGCCACGGTGTGCCTGTGTCTCTTTGCTCTGCTTTACCTGCAGCTGGAGCAATCGCGGCGCCACGCGCTGGCAGTGGCGCAAGTCTCGTCGTCGAACCTGGCGCGCGCGATGGCGCAGCAGGCTGAAGACACGTTCATGAAAGCCGACCTGGTGTTGACCAGCCTGGTGGACTGGATTCAGGCCGATGGTTACGGCGCGGCACAAAAACCACGCTTGCAGAAAACCTTCGCCCGGCGGGTGCAGACACTGGGTCAATTGCACGGGATCTTTCTGTTCGACAAACAAGGGCAGTGGGTCGTGACCTCATTCGAGGATTTGACCCATGGTCCCAGCGTGGCTGATCGGGAGTACTTCAAGTTCCACCAGCAGAACGCGTCCACCCTCGCGCACATCGGGCCGGCACTTCGCAGTCGGGAGAATGGTGACTGGATCATTCCGGTCTCCAAACGGTTGAACGACAAGAACGGCAACTTCCAGGGCGTGGTGTTGGCCGGGATCAAAATGGCCTACTTCGATCAGTTCTTCAAAAGCTTCAGCATCGATGACAATGGCTCGATGTTTTTGGCGTTGGCCGACGGCACGTTGCTGGCGCGCAGGCCGTTTGTGGAATCACAGATCGGCACGTCCCTGGCCAAGGGCGAAATTTTTCAGAAGCGCTTGCCTGCCGCGCCTGCCGGCAACGCGATGATCAGCTCGGTGGTCGATGGCGTTGTACGTTTGTATGGCTACCGTCAGCTCGACGCGTATCCGCTGGTGGTCTCGGCGGCATCGTCCAGGGACTCGATACTCAAGGAATGGTACGGCACCGCCTTTCAATCCAGCGTCATCGTTGCCCTGGTGGTATTGGGTGTCGGCCTGTTCGGCTGGGTGTTCGTTCGCCAGGTGCGCGTCGGCGTGCGGGTCGAGGCCGATTTGCGCAAGGCCAAGGACGCCCTGAAGCTGATCGCCACTCACGACAGCCTGACGGGCCTGGCCAATCGCCGGCTGTTCGAGCAGGCGCTGGACATCGAGTTTGGCCGAGGCGCCCGGCAGTCGAGTTCGCTGAGCCTGGTCATGCTCGATATTGATTACTTCAAGCGCTACAACGATGCATATGGCCATGTAGCGGGGGATCATTGCCTGGCGGAAGTGGCGCGGGCGGTGAAGGGTTGCTGCCATCGCAAAGCCGATCTGGCGGTGCGTTATGGCGGCGAGGAGTTTGCGGTGTTGCTGCCCGACACCGACCTTCATGGCGCAGTGGTGATTGCCGAACAGATCCGTCGTAGCGTCATGGACAAGAACATCACCCACAGCGGTTCGCCCACGGGTTACGTGACGGTCAGTCTTGGCTGTTACGCGTTTGTACCGACCGGGCACGACAGCATCGAAGTGTTCATAGAGCGCGCGGATGCAGCGCTTTATCAGGCCAAGCATTCGGGTCGAAACCGTTCGGCGGTGCTGTCGATGGAGGGTGGCGTGGAGGCGTTGATGCGCTCTGATCGTTGAAACATTTGTGCCGTTGTTTCAGTGCTGCAACAGTTCATCGTCCGTTTGTCTACCTGTCAGGTCCATCTGCTTTGATCGTCTAGAGTTCCGGTAGCTCTGCCGAACCCGTCAGGTCTCCCCACAGCACGGACGATCGCCAAAATGTTGATACCTCAAGCATTGACAGCCGTTGCTCTAACCCTTGCAGCCTGCGCTGTCTTTCCGCTGGCCAGCCAGGCTCAATCGAATATCTCGCCGCAGGAAGCCAACGCCTTTGTGACGGTGCCGCAGTACCCGTCCGAAGATTTCAAAGCCGTGGTGCAGTCGAATGTCGACACGTTGTATTCCATCGCCTGGCTCGATTTGACCAAAGAACCGCTGGTGATTACCGCGCCGGACACCGCCGGGCATTTTTACGTGTTGCCCATGCTCGACATGTGGAGCGATGTGTTCGCCGCGCCGGGTGGATATGCGACGGACACACAGGCCAGTGAGTTTCTGCTGACGCCACCGGGATGGGCCGGAACGGTGCCGGCAGGACTGAATCATTTGCCGGCGCCCACGCCCTTCGTCTGGGTTGTCGGTCGCACCGACGTCAGCGGAGCGGTGGACTATGCGACGGTAAACAGGATTCAGGCGGGCTACACCGTGACGCCGTTGTCGCAGGTCGGCAAAAAAACGGAGCCGGTCGCAATCCATGCTCGAGTGGTCACGGCGGGTCGATGATTGCCGGCACTCTCGGCGGGTATGGCAACTACGTTAAGCACACTGAGTAGAGAGCAGCCGAAGATTTCCCGTCATTGGCCGCTTCTACGCGTCCAGCTGCCGGTCCCGCCTCCCGCACCGCCGGTCCCTCCACCGGCAGCGCCCGTGCCGCCGCCCGCACCCGAGCCACTGTTCCCGGCATTTCCACCATTGCCTTCTCTCGATGAGCCATATCCGCCTTTTCCCCCGTCAGAGGTATATCGCCCTGAGGGTTGATCCGGAGAGTGATTGGGCGACATGATCGAGCGTCCGCCAGACCAGGACCGTGTCTCGCTCGCCTCATTGTCGTTGCCGGAGGCTGCGTAAGTGACCCCTGTTGCTGCGGCCAGCAAACCCGTCAACAACAGCGTGGTGATTTTGATGTTCATCTGCGCACGTCTCCCAGGATCAGTCGTTACCTGCTGATGGTGTAACGGGGACGGCGGAGGGTGTTGGCGGGATGACGAATGGTGATGACGCCTTCGCGAGCCGGCTCGCTTGTCTCCCGCAGGGATTGCGCTGAACCTGTGGGCGCGAACCTGCTCGCGATGGCGCTATCAAGCGTGACTCAAGCCTCGGGAACACCATTCTCCCACGCCGACCAATTGTTCAAGATGTCCTGCACCAACGGATTCCCCGTCCGATACAGGTTCTCCAGCGCCGGCACAAACCCGCCCTGATCCGCATACTTGAGCAGGTTATCCACCTCACTCTGACCCGGTGCCGGTCGATCAAAATCGGAGCCGGCACGCACCACTGCCAGGCGTTGCACATCCACCAAACCCTCGCGACTGGCGCGCAACAGCGCTTCATAGGTGGAGTTGTCTTCCTGTTGCGTCGTGCAGTATTCGCCTTTGTTGTCGGTCAGGAGTTTGGTCCAGACCTCGGCACGCTCACTCAAGCGCGTCCCGGAAAACCAGGTGTTGCCCGCCAGCGTGTCGCACCGGGTGACTACCGGCGGCTGATTGGCCGGGGCCGACGGGTACTTCAGACGCCACGCCGCCGATTCCTTGCTCTCGCTCAGTTCAACGTTGTGAGTCAGCGCGAATGCCTTGGCCTGCAACTTCGGATTGAGCTCGAACACTTCGGTCTTGTAATCCAGCGGCGGTTTTTCGTTCGGGCCTTTGGTGTTGATGCCGATGTACCCGGTCGGCCAGTCCTTCGGCGCGTCGCGCGAATCCAGTTCCCACTGGGTGCCGAACTCCACCAGATAATGCGCCCACGCGGCCGTGCCGATGGTCCCGTGTTTCGGGCTGATGCCGGCAATCCCGGCGATCAGGAAATAGCTTTTACGCAGGTCGAATTTTGGCGACAGGGCCAGGGCCAGTGTCGAAGCCGCAGCGTTGGTCTGGCCCATGCCGGTGACCATCAGGCACACCTGCTGCGTGTTGCAGCGAATGGTCGGGTACTCGGCGGACAGGCCTGGCACCCGGACTTCCTGCTTGAGTTCCAGGCGATCAATCCAGTTTTGCGCCTCAGGGGCGAACATGGTGATCAGCATCACTTTCGGCTGGATCGGCGCTTCGCTCGCCCAGGCAGTGGAAGAGAGCAGGGCGGCACAGGCCAGGGAAACACGCGTCATTGCATTCATAAAACCTCCAGGTTCAATCAAGCCTCAAAACTGATAACCGATGCCGGCGTAGTAACCCCAGCCATTGGAGCGAGCGCGAAAGTCGCCGTCGCCGAAATTCAACTCGCTGCCATCGTCCCAGTTGCCGCCGTTGTGGAAATAACGGCCGACCAGGGTGAAGCGCAAATGGGTGAACGAGTACAGCAACACGTTGGTGGCGACGGTGGCGTTGGCGGTGCGGGCCGGGTTGTCCTTGTGCAGGTCCGAGCCGAAATCGAAGTTGGTAAAGCCGATGTACGTCAGCGACGCCCCGTTGCTGAAACTGCTGATCGGCACGATGTATTTGAGTTGGGCGCGGTAGCCGTCCCACGAATACTCGTTGCTGGCGCCGTAGTTTTCCCACTGATAACGCCCGTAGAAATTCGCCGACAGATTGACTCGCGAGTGGGTGTCGATGTCGGTGCCCAGGCCGCTGTACAGCGTATTGGCGCGGTTGGCGCTGTTGCTGCCGTGGTCGTAGATCCAGTCGAACGCCACGTACCATTCCTTGAACGGCCCGATGGCCAGGCTGCGGCCGGCGAGGTAGTCGATGGAGATGCGCGGTTCGTGCTCCATGAACACCGGTGAACCGTGGTCCCATGCGCCTTTGTCATGACTGTTGCCGATGTCGAAGATCTTCGGGATGTCGATGTAGCCGTACAACTCGAACGGCCCCTTGCGCCCGAAGTACTCGTACTCCAGGTAAATGTCGTCGGCCGGTTGCGGGCCGAAACTGATGTCTTTGCTGCCGATGACGGTCAGGTCCTGGTTGAACCAGTCCGACAGGTAGACGCCTTTTTTCGGCGGGCTGGCTTCAGGGCTGAGGGTTTCGCCCTGGGCGGATTCTTCGGCGGGGGCGGGTTGCGCTAAAACGGTGCTGCTGAGTAGTCCTGTAACGCTGGCCAACAGCAAGGAAACAGCAAAGGTGCGCGAGCAAGTCACGCGGCTGGACGAGCGGTGCATTAAAAGTCCCTTTTCGTGCGGATCGAAAGCCCGGTTCTTCGGGCGTGCGCAGTTATGTCGTGAAAACGTCTGTATCAGCGACTCGCAAACGTTTGCACAAGCGATGCCAATTATTTCAATTCCATGAAAAATCGATGAATTCAGAGTTTTTATTGTCGTTTTGGTCAGGTACGCGGGCTGACGCTTCTGTAGCAGCTTTGTGGCGAGGGGATTTATCCCCGTTCGGCTGCGAAGCAGTCGTAAAACCTGAACGCACGGTCTATCTGATACACCGCATTGCTTGATTTCGTGACTGCTTCGCAGCGAACGGGGATAAATCCCCTCGCCACAAGGTGTTGCGCCTTGGATTGGCCGCCAATGCTAGACTCGCCCCTATTGTCTTCACGAGGTTATTCCCCCATGAGCGAGCCGATTCGTCTGACTCAATACAGCCACGGCGCAGGCTGTGGCTGCAAGATTTCGCCGCAGGTGCTGGAGGTGATTCTGGCCGGCAGCGGGGCGCAGAATCTGGACCCCAAACTCTGGGTCGGCAACGCTTCGCGCGATGACGCGGCGGTGTATGCGATCGACGACGAACGCGGCGTGGTCTCGACCACCGACTTCTTTATGCCGATCGTCGATGACCCGTTCGATTTCGGCCGCATCGCCGCCACCAATGCCATCAGCGATATCTACGCCATGGGCGGTGATCCGTTGATGGCGATTGCGATCCTCGGCTGGCCGGTGAATGTGCTGGCGCCGGAGATTGCCCGGGAAGTGATTCGCGGCGGTCGCTCGGTGTGTGACGAGGCGGGTATTCCGTTGGCCGGTGGGCATTCCATCGACGCGCCGGAGCCTATTTTCGGCCTGGCGGTGACCGGGCTTGTGCAAAAACGCCACATGAAGCGCAACGACACCGCCACCGCCGGCTGCCTGCTCTATCTGACCAAACCGCTGGGCATCGGGATCCTCACCACCGCCGAGAAAAAGGGCAAGTTGCGCACGGCCGACATCGGCCTGGCCCGCGACTGGATGTGCACCCTGAATAAACCCGGCAGCCGCTTCGGCAAGCTCGACGGCGTAACCGCGATGACCGACGTCACCGGTTTCGGTTTATTGGGGCACCTGGTGGAAATGGCCGACGGCAGCAACGTCACCGCGCGCATCGAATACAACCGTGTGCCGCGTCTGCCGGGTGTCGAGTATTACCTCGATCAGGGCTGCGTACCGGGCGGCACCTTGCGTAATTTCGACAGCTACGCCAGCAAGGTCGGGCGCGTGCAGGAACTGCATAAACGGGTGCTGTGCGATCCGCAGACCAGCGGTGGCCTGCTGGTTGCGGTCACGCCGGAAGGCAACGAACAGTTCCTCAAAGTGGCCAGCGAACTGGGCCTGTCCCTTGAGCCGATCGGTGAGCTGGTTGAGCGACAGACCAACGCGGTCGAGGTGTATTGATGTCAATCGACTTCACCGATTACCGCGACATCTTCCTCAACGACCGGCCGATGATGGATGCCCGCGCGCCGGTCGAATTCCACAAGGGTGCATTCCCCGGTGTGGTCAATCTGCCGCTGATGAATGACCACGAGCGGCAGCGGATCGGCACCTGCTACAAACAACACGGCCAGCAAGCGGCGATCACCCTGGGGCATCAACTGGTGTCCGGCGAGATCAAGGCCGAACGCATCCAGGCCTGGGCCGAATTTGCCCGGGCGCATCCTGAGGGTTATCTGTATTGTTTTCGCGGCGGCTTGCGTTCGCAGATCGTCCAGCAGTGGCTCAAGGACGAGGCCGGCATCGACTATCCACGCGTCGGTGGCGGCTACAAGGCGATGCGCAGCTTCCTGCTGGACACGATCGATCAAGCCGTTGCCCAGTGCGATTTCGTGTTGCTGGGCGGCATGACCGGCACCGGCAAGACCGAGGTGCTCACGCAGCTGCGCAACGGCCTGGACCTTGAAGGTCACGCCAATCATCGCGGTTCCAGCTTCGGCAAACGTGCCACCGGCCAACCCTCCAATATCGACTTTGAAAACCGCCTGGCGGTGGACGTGCTGAAGAAGCGCGCCCATGGCATCGAGCAGTTTGTGCTGGAAGACGAAAGCCGCGCGATCGGAAGCTGCGCGTTGCCGTTGCCGCTGTTTCAAGGCATGCAGCAGTTCCCGATGGTCTGGCTGGAAGACAGTCTGCAAGGGCGGGTCGAACGGATCTTGCGCGATTACGTCGTGGACCTGTGTGCCGAATTCATCAGCGTGCATGGCGATGAGGGTTTTGCGCTGTTTTCCGAGCGTCTGCTGGAGAGCCTGAACAACGTGCAGAAGCGTCTGGGCGGTGAACGGCACCGGCGGATGTTGACCCTGATGGAAGACGCGCTGGCGGAGCAGGCGAACAGCGGAGCGGTGGATTTGCACCGGGGCTGGATCGAAGGGTTGCTGCGTGAATATTACGATCCGATGTATGCGTTTCAGCGGGAGAAGAAGGGCGCGCGGATTGAGTTTGTCGGGGAGAAGGGCGCGGTTCTTGAGTACCTGCGCGAGCGTGCTATCCAGCGAGGATAACGTTGTTTTTGCCGGCCTCATCGCGGGCAAGCCCGCTCCCACAGGGTTTGTGTTCACCACGGATCCCTGTGGGAGCGGGCTTGCCCGCGATGAGGCCCAAACAGGCGCTATAAACTTTAATGCCGGGAAGGGGCCCGACAGCTTAAGTCGGACACGTCTCCCGCCCATTATCCAGCCCTTGCTTGTAGCTATGGCTCTGCAGACTCGCCTTGCCGTTGTGCCACGTCAGCGTAAGCACAAACAGCGAGTCGTAGTCGCTGGATTCCCAGTCTTCAGTGATCTTCTGTTTCTTGCCGACCGCGTCGCCCGCGACCTTGTTGATCAGCTCGGGCAGGTAACCGTGGGACCAGGCCGTGTAGATGACCGAGTTGTGATACTTGTCGTGGAGTAGTTCGTCCGCCAGGTCGCTGGTGTCGTTGGCCGAAAAGTTGATGTTCACTGGCAAGCCGAGCTTGATCGCGCTGGGGCTGATGGTCATCAGCGGGCGGATGTAGCTGTAGGAATTATCGAGTTCGCCTTCCTCGACATTGCGGGTCGGGTTGGCGGCAAAGACATAATTGGCCTTGCCGAATTTTTCCGGCAGCAAGGTGGCCAGGTCGATGGCACGGTTCAGGCCCTGGCAATTGAGCTGGCCCAGGCCGCCTTCGGGTTTTTCCGCGTGACGCAGGAACACCAGGGTCTGGGTGCCGTCTGCCGGTTGGGCGCGGCTCTCGCTGGACTCCAGGGAAAGGAACAACGCGCTCACCGCCAGCAGGGAGGGCAGGACGACATACGCACGTTGCTTGAAGCGATTGACAAATTTCAAAAGGTTCATCATTTGAATAGGTGATCTTCAGCTTATTCGGTTAAGGCTGACAAACCTTTACACCACGAGCTCCCAGCATCGGGTGTTTTCCATGTCGTTGTGCCGGTCCGTTTCCGAAAGGGCAGTTCTCAGAGTCCTCTGAAGCCCATTTGGTTCGATTCCGGCGAGTGCGCCGCAATGTACCGGTAACCTTGCATGGGTTGGAGCAGAGGTTATCGACAGGATGTTGCGGATTTATGGACACGGTACACGTAGAGGCGCCGAAGAAAGACTGCAATGTTTTGATCTTGTTCATCAGCAAGATTGATACGAAAAAAGCCGGCTCCTCCATTATGATCAGCGCTACTTTTCCCTGTGGATGCTCCCATGACCGATCTGTCCGCGTTCCCGATTACCCACAAATGGCCGGCTCAATACCCAGACTGGATCCAGCTGTACTCCTTGCCGACCCCCAACGGCGTCAAGGTGTCGATCATGCTCGAAGAGATCGGTCTGCCTTACGAGCCCCATCGCGTGGGCTTCGACACCAACGATCAAATGTCCCCTGCGTTTCTGTCGCTGAACCCCAACAACAAGATCCCGGCGATCCTCGACCCCCACGGTCCCGATGACAAACCCCTGCCGTTGTTCGAATCCGGCGCGATCCTGATTTACCTCGCCGACAAGAGCGGCCAGTTGCTGGCGCAGGAATCGGCGGCGCGTTACGAGACGATCCAGTGGTTGATGTTCCAGATGGGCGGCATCGGGCCGATGTTCGGCCAACTCGGTTTCTTCAACAAATTCGCCGGCAAAGATTACGAAGACAAGCGTCCGCGTGACCGTTACGTCGACGAAAGCAAGCGCCTGCTCAAAGTGCTGGATGGCCGTCTGGAAGGACGCGACTGGATCATGGGCGAACGCTACACCATCGCCGACATCGCGACCTTTCCGTGGGTGCGCAACCTGATCGGCTTCTATGAAGCTGGCGATCTGGTGGGCATCAAGGATTTCCCCAATGTCACACGCGTACTGGAGCGTTTCCTGGCGCGGCCGGCGGTGATCCGCGGGTTGGAAATTCCCAAGTAAACCTCTTCGACTTTCTCAAGACCAAGGCAGGCAATGAGCTCATTCGATTTCAAGCAAGTGGATGTCTTCAGCCGGGTTGCGCTCAAGGGCAATCCGTTGGCGGTGGTGTTCGGTGCAGACAGGCTCAGCGATGAACGCATGGCGGCGTTCGCGACCTGGACCAACCTCAGCGAAACCACGTTCATCCTCGAACCGCGCGACCCTCGCGCCGACTATCGGGTACGGATCTTCACCACCCTGAACGAGTTGCCGTTTGCCGGTCACCCGACGCTCGGCACCTGCCACGCATGGCTTGAAGCCGGTGGCGTGCCCAAGGGCGACGAGATCATTCAGGAGTGCGGCGTCGGTCTGGTGCGGGTCCGCAGGCAAGGCGCGGAGCTGGCCTTTCTTGCGCCGCCACTGATCAGGACCGGGCCGGTGGACGCCGACGTGGTCGAGCGCGTGCGCCGTGGGCTGCGGTTGGAGCCGGGTGCGATTGTCCGGGCTCAGTGGGTCGATAACGGAGCCGGCTGGTTGGCGGTGATGGTCGAGGATCGCCGGCAGGTACTGGATTTGCAGCCGGATCATTCACAAATGCTGGGCCTGGCCGTCGGTGTGATCGCGCCGTGGCACCCCGAGCGCGATGGCGATGACGCGCATTTTGAAGTGCGCGCCTTCATCTCCGGCGACGGCATGCCGGAAGACCCGGCGACCGGAAGCCTGAACGCCGGGATTGCGCAGTGGTTGCTTGCTGAAGGGCTGGCGCCGCCGGCTTACGTGGTCAGCCAGGGCCTGACCATGGGCCGCGCCGGGCGCATTCAGGTGGAGCAGGTGGGGGATGAGATCTGGATTGGCGGGTCTGTGGTGACCTGCATAAGCGGCACCCTGAGACTTTAATCGGAAGTAATGCCCCCTGTAGCAGCTGTCGAGCACCGCGAGGCAGCGTTCGGCTGCGTAGCAGCCGTAGAACCTGCAAAGGCGTTCTGCCTGACAGACCGCCGACGCAGCCTCGCGCTGCTCGACAGCTGCTACGAAGGTTTGTGTTGCAGGAGATTATTGCCGGTCTGGTAACGGTGTGTTCTGTGCTTGAGGTTTGTACCCCGCGCCTCGCAGGGCATAAGCTTCGCCTCCTATGACTTTCGTCTCGTCCTCGGTTTTTCAGGAACCCCTCATGTCCAGTCAGTTCCCCGAAGCACGTCCACGCCGTTTGCGCCGCAATGCGAGCCTGCGCAGCCTGTTCCAGGAAACCGAGTTCAGCCTGAACGACCTGGTGCTGCCGATTTTCGTCGAGGAAGAAATCGATGATTTCGTGCCGATCAAAAGCATGCCGGGCGTGATGCGCGTTCCGGAGTCGAAACTGGCTGGCGAGATCGAGCGCTATGCCCGGGCCGGGATCAAGTCGGTGATGACGTTCGGCGTGTCCCATCAACTGGACAGCAGCGGCAGTGATACCTGGAGCGACAACGGCCTGGTGTCGCGCATGTCGCGTATTGCCAAGGATGCGGTGCCGGAGATGATCGTGATGTCCGACACCTGCTTTTGCGAATACACCGATCACGGCCATTGTGGCGTGATGCACAACCACGAAGTCGACAACGACCAGACCCTGATCAACCTCGGCAAACAAGCCGTGGCGGCAGCCCGGGCGGGGGCTGATGTGATTGCTCCGTCAGCGGCCATGGACGGGCAGGTCCAGGCCATTCGCCGGGCACTCGACGCAGCCGGTTTCACCCAGACTGCGATCATGGCCTATTCGACCAAGTTCGCGTCCGCGCTTTACGGCCCGTTCCGCGAAGCCGGCGGCAGCGCGCTCAAAGGCGACCGCAAAAGCTACCAGATGAACCCGATGAACCGCCGCGAAGCGGTGCGCGAGTCGCTGATGGACGAGCAGGAAGGCGCCGATGCGTTGATGGTCAAGCCGGCCGGCGCGTACCTGGACATCATCCGCGACATCCGCGAGGTATCGCGTTTGCCGCTGTCGGCGTATCAGGTCAGCGGCGAGTACGCGATGATCAAATTCGCCGCGCAGGCCGGGGCGATTGATGAGGAGCGCGTGGTGCGTGAAAGCCTTGGCGCGATCAAGCGGGCGGGGGCGGACCTGATCTTCACCTACTTCGCGATGGACCTGGCGCTGGCCGGGATCTAAACCCCACCATCTATCCCCCTGTGGGAGCGGGCTTTTGTGGTGGTGGGGCTTTTGTGGCGAGGGGATTTATCCCCGTTGGGTTGCGAAGCAGCCCCAAATCGAACACTGCGGTGTATCAGACACACCGCAAACAATGGTTTTACGACTGCTTCGCAGCCGAACGGGGATAAATCCCCTCGCCACAAAAGCCTGGTCTCACATTTGGACTGTACTGAATCAGAGCGAACCAAAAAACGGCCGGATCCCGTGCTCCTTGAAATACCGCTCAATCACCTTGGGATCGGCCGAGTTGTCGGCAATCGCCACATAGGTATCCGGCCGCAGCAGGTAAAACCCGTTACGCCCCAACCCCGCCGCTTCAAACGCCGGCCGCCAGTCGAACACGTGCAACGGCAGGTGATGCTCGTGGCACCAGGCGATCATTTCGTCGCTGGTGTCGCCATACACATGCACTTGCCAGGTCGGGTTCTTCAGCGTTTCGAAATTGTCTCCCTCGCCGTCGTGCGCCCAGGGCAGGCGATCGCCTCCATGAACATGGCCGGAGACACCCGCGCTCAACGCTGTCCCACGATAGTTCAGGGTGATCTGTGAGACCGTGCGAAACAGAAACTCGCGAGACGTCTCGAACGAGGCCATTTTCGGGATCAGGAACGGTGCCAGACGGGTGCGCAGCAAATCGGCCATGCGCCCTTCGGCGGTGACGAAGGTGAACACGCGGTCGGTGGTGGCCACCAGTTTTCGGGCAAAAGCGATGCGTTCGGTTTCGTAGGTGTCGAGCAGCGTGGCCTTGGCGCCGCCGCTCAAGACGGCCGCCAGTTTCCAGGCCAGGTTGATGGCATCGCCGATCCCGGTGTTCATGCCTTGGCCGCCCGCCGGGCTGTGGACGTGCGCGGCGTCGCCCAATAGAAAGGCGCGACCGTTGCGAAAGTGATCCGCCACGCGGTGATGCACCCGGTAGGTCGAGAACCAGTTCACCTGATCAATCTGCACTTTCATATGCTCGATGGCCCGGCTGCTGACGTCTTTAAACTGCAGGGTTTCCGCCCGGTCGGCGCGCTCATCGCGCACGGTGCCGATCAAGCGGGCGCGGCCTTCACCGGCTAACGGAAACACCGCGAGAAAGTCCGCTTCATCGAGGTCCAGGTGCAGTTCGCCGTTGAACGTCGGCCCGCGAGCCTGGACGTCGGCCACATAGAAAATCTGCTGGTAAGTGCCGCCTGGAAAACCGGTGTCCAGGGTTTTGCGCACGATTGACCGGGCGCCGTCGCAACCCGCCAGATAACACGCCTGGCAGATTTCCTGCTGGCCATCGGGCAAGCGCAATCTTGCGCTGATGCCATCGCCGGTTTCTTCAAAATTTTCCAGTTCGGTGTTGCGCTCGACCTTGATGCCGAACCCTTCGAGGCGTTCAATCAGCAACTGTTCGTGTTCGTCCTGAGGGAACATCTCGAGAAACGCGTAAGGCGTCAGCCCCTCGCCGATACCGGTCAATGGCAGGCGCGCCACGGGCTCGCCCTTGACCCAGAAATTCGCCGCGTCCACTCGATGACCTTTCTGTACCACGGCATTGCTGAGGTCGAGCTGGCGATAAAGCTCCAGCGTCCGCGCCTGGACCGCCAGCGCCCGCGACGTGGTGCCGGGGGCCGACGTCTTGTCGATAATCCGTACCCGAATTCCCAGTTTGCTCAGCCACAGCGCCAGTACCAGCCCGGTCGGGCCAGCGCCGACGATCAGTACGTCACTACGGTTCATGAGCCTGTCCTCCTCGGTGTGTGGCTCCAGTATGGTCTAGCACGGGCATATGAAAAGGCCGGCCGCCCAACGGAAAAAGGCCCCGCAACCGTGAAGTGGCGGGGAGATGCCGGGCAAGGGGAACGGGGCGTTGCGGCAGGAGTCATAGCCTGCGCCATGCCTTTGGTCGTATGGTTAACCCGGTTCAGCAGCGTTGATGGAGCACCATGCAAGCCAATCGATTGATCATGAGCGTCGCTGCATTGCTGGTGTTGGCCGGTTGCGGCACCCAGCGCACTCAGGAGTTGCCGGCCCGAAAACCCGCCGAGGTCAAGGCCGAGATCGTGCGCCTGCTGCCGGCCAAAACCGTCGACCGCCAAGGCTGGGCCACGGACATCTACGCTGCTTTCGCCGCGCAGAACATCTACCCGTCCACGCAAAACCTGTGTTCGGTACTCGCGGTCACCGAGCAAGAGTCGACCTTCCAGGTCGACCCACCCGTGCCGGGCCTGGGCAAGATCGCCCGCGAAGAGATCGACCGTCGTGCCGCCAAAGTGCATATCCCCAGCCTGCTGGTCAGCGGTGCACTGCAGGTCAGTTCATCCAACGGTAAAAGCTACAGCGACCGACTGAATGCGGCGCGCAGTGAAAAGGAACTCAGCGCGATTTTCGATGACTTCATCGGCATTGTGCCCATGGGGCGCACCTTGTTTGCAGGGCTCAACCCGGTGCACACCGGTGGGCCGATGCAGGTCAGCATCGACTTCGCCGAGCAGCAGGCGCGGGATTATCCGTATCCGGTGGAAGGCTCGATCCGTCGTGAAGTGTTCAGTCGTCGCGGCGGCATGTACTTTGGCATCGCCCATTTGCTCGGGTACCCCGTGAGCTACAAGCAACCGCTGTATCGCTTCGCCGATTTCAATGCAGGCTGGTACGCCAGCCGCAATGCGGCGTTTCAGAACGCGGTGAGTCGTGCGTCCGGAATCCCTTTGGCGCTGGATGGGGACCTGGTGCGTTACGACGCGATCATGCCGGGCACTACGGAGTTGGCGGTGCGTACGCTGGGCAAGCAACTGGGCATGCGTAACACGACCATTCGGGATCAATTGGAGGAGGGCAAAAGCCTCCAGTTCGAGGACACCCAGCTCTATACGCGTGTGTTTGACCTGGCCGAGAAAGCTGAAGGTCGACGGTTGCCTCGGGCGGTGTTGCCGGGGATCGTGCTGCAAAGCCCGAAAATCACCCGCAAACTCACGACAGCGTGGTTTGCCAAGCGGGTCGATGAGCGTTATCAGCGATGCATGACGCGGGCGGGCAAGTGATCGGTCGCAAAAAACAGGCGTAAAAAACCCGGCTGATAAGGCCGGGTTTTTCGTCGAGTACTGCGGTAAAACCAATCATTTATGCAGCGCGGCTTTCGATCAGGCGGTCAGAGCCACCTTCAGCGACGCGGTTTTCGATCAGACGGTCGGAACCACCTTCAGCGACGCGGTTTTCGATCAGACGATCCGAGCCACCTTCAGCGACGCGGTTTTCGATCAGACGATCCGAACCACCTTCAGCGACGCGGTTTTCGATCAGACGATCCGAACCACCTTCAGCGACGCGGTTTTCGATCAGACGATCCGAACCACCTTCAGCGACGCGGTTTTCGATCAGACGATCCGAACCACCTTCAGCCACACGGCTTTCAATCAGACGATCCGAGCCGCCTTCAGCGACAACCGGGTGAGCAGAAGAAGCGGCGAAAGCGTTAACTGCGAAAACCGAGAAAGCGATGCTGAGAAGGATTTGGCGTTTCATGATGGTGTGCTCCGGGGTGTAGTTGTTTGGTATGGAGCCGATCTTACGCTGCGGATTTTTTATGAGAACTTCATTGAGGTGATGGTGAACATCGACGGCAATGATAGGTCGCGCGATACCCCCTCGTGGGCGTGATGGTTCAGTCGTCGGATGGTCGCGATTGGATTGAGCGGCGCTTCTACACTGGATAGCTGGCGCGTGCCCTTGCCCTTGAGGAGTCGATCATGAATGCCAGTGCCTATGTTCCCGCCCACACCGGCCTGCTGCTGGTGGATCCTTACAACGACTTCCTCAGCGAAGGCGGCAAACTGCATGGCCGCGCTCAACCGGTGGCCGACAGCGTCGGCACGCTGGCCAACCTGAAGACCGTGGTGGCGGCCGCTCGCAAGGCCGGAATCCAGATTTTCTATGTTCCGCATCACCGCGCCGAACCTGATGAACTGGCGCGATGGAAACACCCGAGTCCCTATCAACAAGGTGCCAGCCGCGCGCAGGTATTTGCCGCCGGAACCTGGGGCGGTGAGTGGCATCCAGACTTTCAGCCCAAGGCCGGTGACGTGATCGTCAAGGAACACTGGGGCGGCAGTGGTTTTGCCAACACCGATCTGGACTACCTGCTTAAACAACACGGGATCGACAAGGTCGTGGTGGTGGGGATGCTCGCCAATACGTGCATCGAAAGCACCGCCAGATTCGCCGCTGAACTGGGCTATCACGTGACGCTGGTGCGCGACGCCACTGCCGCTTTCAGTACCGAGGCCATGCACGCCGCCCATGAGATCAACGGGCCGACCTATGCCCACTCGATTGTCACGACGGCGGAGTTGATCGCGGCGCTCGCCTGATCGCGGTCAGATGACTTTCACTGCCCGTCCGATGAACTGGATCGGTCCGGTGGGCTTGCCGATCGGAGAGCCCTGCGGATTTTCCAGCGTCAGTTCGAACAGCTGGTTGGGTTGCAGCGGCGGCAATTTGTCGAGCGGGATGGACAGCGTCTGTCCCGGCTTGACCAACCCCAGTGACACCGGTCCTTGCCAGCCATCGGCCTTGGTCCAGAACTCGAGCGCCTTGTCGGCCGGGACCTCGACGATGCCCAGCGGAATCAGCTGGATTTCCCGCGGGTTGCTGGCCTGGATCACCCAGCCCGGTGCCTTGTCCTGGGGGCCGACCAACACCACCAGGTAAGTCGGCTTGACGGTGGTCTGCGTCAGCATCAATGCGCCGAGCAGCAACGTGGCAGCCAGACCTGCACCGGCGAGCCCGCGCCAGAGCGGCAACAGATTCCACCAGGATGAAGACTGAGCCGCGACAGGCGAAGTCGGCCGATTCACGTTATTCACGCTGCGCTCGATACGCTGCCAAAGGTGGGGTGACGGCGGGTGAGGCGCGGCCAGATCGGTCAGGCCGAGCAGTCGACGTTCCCAGGCGTCCACGGCAGCCCGTAACTCAGGTTCGTCGCGCAGGCGCTGCCGGACCTGAGTGCGAAGCTCTGCCGACAGTGTGCCCAACACATATTCGCTGGCCAGTTCATCGAGTTCTTCCGGGGTTTCATTCGTTGGTTTGCTGATCATCCCATGCACTCCCGCAATGCCGTCAGGCTCCGCTTGATCCAGGCTTTGACGGTGCCCAGCGGGGTGCCGAGTTTGTGTGAGATTTCAGCGTGAGAATACCCGTCGACGTAGGCATGCAGGATACAGACGCGCCTTGCAGGGTCCAGTTGTTCCAGGCAGTGATGAATGCGCCCCGAATGAGCCTCGGCATCGAGTGTTGCGGTGTCCTCCACCTCATCGAAATCGCTTTGAATCTCGCGGCTGTTGTCACGGATGAAGTTCAGTGCCAGATGCCGCGTCAAACTGAACATCCAGCCCCGCGCCGAGCCTCGCGCCGGATCGAACTGCGCGGCGCCATTCCATATCTTGATGAAGGCGTCGTGGACGATGTCTTCCGCCAGCGCAGTGTCACGCACCAGGCGTTTGGCAACGCCCAGCAGGCGCTGACTCTCCTGCACATACAAATCACGCAGGGCCTGACGTTCACCGCGGGCGCAGGCGGCGAGGTGGGCTTCGTAATCGAAAAGAGTTTCGGGCAAGGACACTGTATTCAGCCGTCAATAATGGGTCGCAGCCCCGGGCCACAGGACCGGGGCCAGTGTTGAGCAGCGTAGACCAATTTTCCGCAGGCCTTGTTTCAGTTGGCCGCCCAGAAAATGTAATCCGCCTGGTACTTCACCACTTCTTGCTTGCCCTTGTTGGCGGTCGAACATTCAGTGCTCGGGGCCACGCCACCTTTGAGGGCGACGCGCTGGATGTAGCTGACGCCGGTCATCGCACCTTTGCCTTCAGCCGGATTGGCCTTGACCAGTTGGTAGGGCAGGTTGCCCGGACTCGAAGGCGCGACAGCCAACTGGGTGCCGGTGACTTTCGAGCCATCTTTCGCCTGCCAGGTAGCTGGCGGCCCGAAATAGGTGCCGATCTGTTTGCCGCTGCGATCATTGAGTACCGCTTTGGGACCGACAAACAACCATTCGGTCTGGCCGGCAGGATTGATCTTGCATTCGTAAGTAATCTCGCCGACACCGGTGGTTTCGAGGGCGACCTTGTGCCCGTCCGGGACCTTGATGCTGTCGGGCACGCCTGGCTGGGCGTAGGCCATGGAACCTGCGACGAACAAACCGGCAAGGCAAATCAGCTGTCTGGCGTTCATGAATAGCGCTCCGTAAATGAGTAATCTGCTCGGCAACCTCAGGGCTGCTACAGGTACTACCCATCGGAAAGCGATTTGGATGCAGTGGTATAAAAAGAAATTTTCCAGCATGGTCAGTATCAGATGCTACAACGAGACAATCTTGAAGGGGGGTGCTTATGTATCAGCTCTACGGACACCAGAACTCCGGCGCCGCCGCGATAGAAGCCGCCCTCGAGCTCTGTGAAATCCCTTATCGCTTCATCGACGTCGAGTCGTCTGCAGAGGCCGCCAAAGCCCTGGAGAAACTCAACCCGCTCAAGCAGATTCCCACCTTGCAACTGCCCGACGGCAGCATTCTCACCGAGAGCGCGGCGATCCTGATTCATCTGGCGCTGGCGTTTCCCGAGTCGAACCTGCTGTCAAAAACCCCCGCCGAGCGGGATCAGGCCATTCGCGGCCTGGTGTACATCGTCAGCAATTGCTACGCGGCCATCGGCATCATCGATTACCCCGAGCGCTGGCTGATCGAGGCGAATCAATCGGCCATGGAAAACCTCATGACCGGCGCCCGTCGACGGTTGCACTGGAGTTGGGAGGTATTTGCCGATCAGTTCTCGGGCGAGTTGTACCTGGACGACGAGACGCCGGGCGCACTGGATGTGCTGGCGGCGGTAGTGACGCGGTGGGCGGGCAGTCGCGAGCATCTGCGCAATGCCCGACCCGGTTTTTATGCCTGGCTGACACGCATCGACCGCCATCCCACGCTGGCCCCCGTCTTCGCCCGCCACTGGCCAACCTGAAAACACCACCAACCCAATGTGGGAGCGACCTGTGGAGAGGGGATTTATCCCCGTTGGGTCGCGAAGCGGCCCCAAAACCTGCAGCCGCCGTCATTCAGGTAAACCACTTGCATAGGTTTTACGACTGCTTCGCAGCCGAACGGGGATAAATCCCCTCGCCACAGTTCGCTCCCACAGGGATATGTGGTGTGTTGGAATCACTCGCCGCGAATGTACTGCTCCAACTGGCGAATCAATTCAGCCTGTTCGGCGATGGCTTCCTTGACCAGGTCGCCGATTGACAGCAAGCCGATCAACTTGCCGTTTTCCACCACTGGCAGGTGGCGCAGGCGTCTGTCGGACATGATGCCCAGGCAGGTATCGACGGTTTGATGGGTGTCCACGGTGATCACCGGCGACACCATAATGTCGCGAACCGGCGTGCCCACTGAAGAACGGCCATGCAGCACCAGTTTGCGCGCGTAGTCACGCTCGCTGATGATGCCCAACACTTCGTCATTTTCCACCACCAGCAAGGCGCCGACGTTCTTTTCGGCCATCTTCATCAGGGCTTCCAGCACCATGTGATCGGGTTTGATCTGGTGCACTTCCTGATTTTTCTGATCTTTCAACTTGAGCAGTTGGGCGACGGTTTTCATGATGGCTTCTCAGGTGTTGTCGTTGTTCTTGAAGAATCGTAGACCCGAGCGCAGAGGGCAAGGCGGAAAGCGGCAGATAACGCGCAAAAAACGCCATTCAGCGGTTTTTATTCGGAAAACCTGAAGTTTTTCCCTAATCCATGAGCTCCACTCAACCCTGTGGGAGCGAGCCTGCTCGCGATAGCGGCGTAACAGTCGACACTCGTATTGGCTGACCCACCGCTTTCGCGAGCAGGCTCGCTCCTACAGGGATTGCATCAGCTTCGAGATGGGGCTATCCCCCGCAATGACGCGTAGAATTGCCGCCTGAATCAAATCTTGAGGTTGCAGTGGTGGATTTACAGCAGGGTTTCGTCCTGACCCGGCATTGGCGCGACACCCCGGCCGGTACGCACGTCGAGTTCTGGCTGGCGACGGACACCGGTCCCCAGCGTATCCGTCTGCCTCATCAACCGTCGGTGGCGTTCATCCCGGCTGTCCAGCGCGAGCAGGCCGAAGCCGTTTTGCGCGGCGAAAAAAATGTCGAGCTAAAGCCATTGGCCCTTCAGGACTTCGAGCACCGCCCGGTACTCGGCCTGTATTGCCAGCAACACGGTCAGTTGATGCGCCTGGAAACCGCGCTGCGCAAAGCAGGCGTCGAGATGTTCGAGGCCGACGTGCGCCCGCCGGAACGCTACATGATGGAGCGCTTCATTACCGCACCCGTGCTGTTCGGCGGCACGCCAGGCGACGACGGTCTGCTGCTCGACGCACAGATGAAACCGGCTCCCGCCTACCGGCCCAACCTCCGGCTGGTGTCCCTGGACATCGAAACCACCGCTCAGGGCGAGTTGTATTCCATCGCCCTGGAAGGCTGCGGCGAGCGCCAGGTCTACATGCTTGGCCCGCCGAATGGCGACGACAGCGCGGTGGATTTCCAGCTCGATTACTGCGACTCCCGCACCGTGCTGCTGAAAAAGCTCAACGAGTGGTTCGCCCGCCATGACCCCGACGCGATCATCGGCTGGAATGTCGTGCAGTTCGACTTGCGGGTGCTGCACCAGCACGCCCGACAGCTGGGCGTCCCGCTGAAACTGGGGCGTGGCGGTGAAGAAATGCAGTGGCGCGAGCACGGCAGTCGCAACCATTACTTCGCCTCGGCCGCCGGCCGGTTGATCATCGACGGCATCGAGTCCCTGCGCTCGGCGACCTGGAGCTTCCCCTCGTTCAGCCTCGAAAACGTCGCGCAAACCCTGCTCGGCGAGGGCAAGGCGATCAGCACGCCGTACCAGCGCATGGACGAAATCAATCGCATGTTCGCCGAGGACAAACCGGCACTCGCCACGTACAACCTCAAGGACTGCGAGCTGGTAACCCGGATTTTCGCCAAGACCGAATTGCTGACGTTCCTGCTGGAACGCGCCAGTGTCACCGGTTTGCCGGCGGACCGCAGCGGCGGTTCGGTGGCGGCGTTCACGCACCTGTACATGCCGCTGATGCACCGCCAGGGTTTCGTGGCGCCGAACCTAGGGAACAAGCCTGCGCAGGCCAGCCCCGGCGGTTTTGTCATGGACTCGCAACCGGGTCTGTACGAGTCGGTGCTGGTGCTCGACTACAAAAGTCTCTATCCGTCGATCATCCGCACCTTCCTGATCGACCCGGTCGGGCTGATCGAAGGCTTGCAGCATCCCGATGACAGCGAGTCCGTACCGGGTTTCCGTGGCGCGCGTTTTTCCAGGACCCGGCACTGCCTGCCGTCGATCGTCGCCCGGGTGGCCGAAGGCCGCGAGACCGCCAAGCGCGAACACAACGCGCCGCTGTCGCAAGCGCTGAAGATCATCATGAACGCCTTCTATGGCGTGCTCGGTTCCAGCGGCTGCCGCTTCTTCGATACGCGACTGGCCTCGTCCATCACCTTGCGTGGCCACGAGATCATGCTGCGCACCCGGCAATTGATCGAAGCACAGGGGCACACGGTGATTTACGGCGACACCGACTCGACCTTCGTCTGGCTGCGTCGTGCTCATGGCCAGGAAGAAGCCGCGCAGATCGGCCGCGCGCTGGTGGACCACGTCAACCACTGGTGGCGTAAGCATGTGCGGCAGGAATACGGTCTGGAAAGTGCCTTGGAGTTGCAGTTCGAGACCCACTACAAACGCTTTCTGATGCCGACCATTCGCGGCGCCGAGGAGGGCAGCAAGAAGCGTTACGCAGGGCTGGTCACCCGCGCCGATGGCACTGACGAAATGGTCTACAAGGGCCTGGAAACCGTGCGCACCGACTGGTCGCCGTTGGCCCGGCAATTCCAGCAGGAGCTGTACTCGCGGATTTTCCATCGCCAGCCGTATCAGGATTATGTGCGCGACTACGTGCGCAAAACCCTGGCCGGCGAGTTCGACGACCGCCTGATCTATCGCAAGCGCCTGCGCCGTACCCTGGACGATTATGAGCGTAACGTGCCGCCCCACGTTCGCGCAGCGCGGATCGCCGATGACTACAACGATCAGCAGGGCCGCCCCCGGCAATACCAGAACGGCGGCTGGATCAGCTACGTGATCAGCGTCGCCGGACCCGAGCCGCTGGAGATTCGCAGCGCGCCCATCGACTACGACCATTACGTCACCCGGCAATTGCAGCCGGTGGCGGATGCAATTCTGCCCTTCGTGGACGACGACTTCTCAACCTTGATTGGTGGGCAACTGGGCCTGTTTTGAGTCCAGCAGCTGCAGCGTCCAGTCATCCCGTATGCCGTGGAAATACTGATCCAGTGCCTTATGGAACACGCTGCCTTTGGGGGCGATCTGGGCGAACAGGGTCATCGACGAGTGAAACTTGAGGTTGTCGGGATGTCCGAAAATCTCGGTAATCGTGCGCTGTTTGCTGTCCAGGACCAATTGCGTGCAGGTTCGCAGGCGGGCGCCCAGCTTTGGATGTTCAAGGTAGGCCGCGGCTTCTTCGCGGGAACGGATTGCATAATGTCGGGACATCTCGCTACCGCCCAGTCCGGCGAATTGCGGAAAGACGAACCACATCCAGTGCCGGCGCTTGCGGCCGGCTTTCAACTCTTCCTGGACCCACTCGAACACCGGGTCTTGCGCTTGCACAAAGCGTGGCAAATTGAAGTCGTCGAGCTGATCAGTGCTTCTCATGCAGAAGCCCTCTGACAGTACCGCGATGGCTTAGACCATGGCCAACCGGTGCTTGCGTTGTGGCGCGTGAAACGCGTGGTCCAGCGCCTTCAGGTCCTCGTCTTCGAGCCGCAATTGCGCGGCCTGCGCATTCAGTTGCACATGTTCATGTCTGACCGCCTTGGGGATGGCGATCACGTCTCTTTGTCGCAGAATCCATGCCAGTGCTACTTGAGCCGGCGTCACGGCGTGATGGGTGGCGATCTGCTTGAGCGCCGTATGAGCCAGCATCGTTCCTCCCTGACCGATAGGACAGTATGCCATCAACGGCTGCCGATGCTGTTGGCACCAGGGCAACAGGTCAAATTCGATGCCGCGCTCTTCCAGGTTGTACAGCACCTGGTTGGTGGCGCAGGCCGGCGAGTTCAATTCCTGCAGATCGTCTACGTCGAAGTTGGACACGCCCCAACGGCCGATCTTGCCTTCTTCACGCAGGCGTTCGAAGGCTTCGACAGTTTCCGCGAGCGGATACTGGCCGCGCCAGTGCAGCAGGTATAGATCGATGTAGTCGGTATTCAGACGGCGCAGGCTGCGTTCGCAGGCCTGGGGGATGCCTTTGCGGCTGGCGTTGTGCGGGTAGACCTTGCTGACCAGAAAGACCTTGTCGCGCAGACCGGCGATGGCTTCACCCACCACTTCCTCGGCGCCGCCTTCGGCATACATCTCGGCGGTGTCGATCAGGGTCATGCCCAACTCGATGCCCAGACGCAGCGCGGCGACTTCCTTGCTGTATTGCGAGGGATCTTCGCCCATGCGCCAGGTGCCTTGGCCGATGACCGGTACGTTGACGCCGGCCAATTCGAGGGTCCGCATGAAAACCTCCTTTTTCCAATCGATAAGTGCTCTCTGGTTGGCAGCAGAATAGCCCGGTGGTTCCGTAGATGTGTAGCTGCCCTGTGGCGAGGGGATTTATCCCCGTTGGGCTGCGAAGCGGCCCCCTACATTCCTTCTGACGTAAAGCGCTTGCAGGTTTGACGACTGCTTCGCAGCCGAACGGGGATAAATCCCCTCGCCACACAAGCCCGCTCCCACAGGTGGGGCAGGCTCGGAAGCTGCATCGAGTGATGCCGGAGGTTTAGTTAGCCGAAAACTTCAGCACGGTGCTCTGGGTATAGGTTTTACCCGGGTCGAGTCGCGTGGACGGGAAGTTCGGCTGGTTTGGCGAGTCGGGATAGTGCTGAGTCTCCAGCGTGAACGCGCCCCAATGCGGATAAACCTTGCCACCCTTGCCCTTGACCGTGCCATCGAGGAAGTTGCTGGTGTAGAACTGCACGCCGGGTTCGCTGGTGTAGAGCTGCAAGCGGCGCCCCGATTGCGGATCACTGACATCGGCGGCCAGTTTGCCAACGTCACCCTTGGCGTCCAGGACCCAGTTGAAATCGAAACCGCCTTGTTTGGGCTCGGCGAATTTCAGTTGCGGGTGATCGGCCTTGATGTTTTTACCAATGGCGGTGGGCTGCGTGAAGTCCATCGGCGTACCGGCGACCGGAGCCAGTTCGCCGGTCGGAATCAGCTTGGCGGTGACCGGCGTGTAGTGGGTCGAATGCAGGGTGACGAGCTGTTTCAGCACATCCCCGTTGCCGGCGCCGGCGAGGTTGAAGTAGCTGTGGTTGGTCAGGTTCAGCACGGTCGGTTTATCGGTGCTGGCCTTGTAGTCGATGCGCAACTCATTGTTCTCGGTGAGGCTGTAGGTGACCTCGGTTTTGAGGTTGCCGGGGAAGCCCATTTCACCGTCCGCCGACAGATATGTCAGGGTTACGCCCACCGAATCCTTGCCTTTGCTCGGCTGGGCTTTCCACACGTGTTTGTCAAACCCTTGCGGGCCGCCGTGCAGCGAGTTGGAGCCGTCGTTGAGCGGCACCTGATAGCGTTTGCCGTCCAGTTCGAACGCGCCGTTGGCCAGGCGATTGCCGAAACGCCCGATGGTCGCGCCAAAGTACGCGGTGCCGCTCTGATAGCCCTGAACGTCGTCAAAACCCAGCACCACATCGTCGAGCTTGCCGTTTTTGTCCGGTACTTTCAGCGACTGCAAGATGCCGCCGTAGGTGATGACCGTGGCTTGCAGGCCATGGCTGTTGCGCAAGACGTATTGCTCGACGGGGGTGCCGTCGTTGGTCTTGCCGAAGGCTTTGTGTTCGCTGGACAGGCCAGCCGCTTGAGCGGTGAGGGTGGCGATCATCAGGGACAGTCCGAGGCCGGAGAGCAGGTGTCGGGATTGCAGCATGGTTGACCTTCCTTCTTGTTGTTTTTGGTATGTAGTCATACTAATGATCGGTTTGACAGGCGATCAAGGAAGGATTTATAGCTTATGTGCAACGTGTTGCAATTAAAAAGTATGACTAATGTGATGGTAATCGTTCTGGGCGCCAAGGTTTACGGACCATCGGCACTGCACTTTTTCAGCTTTGGCGGCTCTATCCTTGGCCAGCCTGCGGCGATCCCCACCGCCGGCCAATGCCCAAGTTCAAGCACCCATGGCTCGAGTTTTACCCTGTTTCACTTCATCAATCCGTCGCCAATGCCTGCTGCTGGCCAGCCTGTCGATGCTCTTCGCCAGCGGTTGCAGCCAGCAACAGGGCAGCGACTTCGTCAGCCAGTTCCGTGAAGGCAGCCCCCAGGAATTCCTCCAGACCAGCGTCGACCGCATGGCGACCCTGGCGATGCGCGACAACCTCGACAGCCTTTACTTGCTGATGAGCAAGCTCTACCTGCGCAACCCGGACGAGTTGAAAAAATCCGGCTTCCTCGACGCCCGCACCGCAGGCAAGCAAGTACGTCTGGCCATCGAACAACAACAGCCGCTGCCAACCCTCGGGGGCAAGAAAGACCTCGCCGCGCTAAGTTATGCCATGAGCCCGGAGTTTCTCGGCGACCGGGTCGGTGCCTTCATCTACGCCATCGGCAGCATGTTGGTCACGGCCCACGGCAATCGCCTCGAGTTCTACATGACCGATGCGATCAACCCGACCTTCGTCAACAACGCTGCGCGAAATATCGAGAAAGCCACCTGGATCCTGAGCCAGCGGCAAAACAAGAAGGGTGAGCCTTTGTTGTTCTCCAACGAAATTTCGGAGGAGGGAAGCAACCTCAGTTTTGCCGTGGAGTTCGGCAAGATCGTCGCGCGGCTGGACCTGCTGACGCAGATGCTGGACGAGCGCTACCGGCGGATCGGTCTGAACTACGCCCAGAGCTTGCTGTTCTTGAATTTCTTGCCGGTGCAGTAAATCAACCCCACCGCACTCACTGACACAGCAGATCCCCTTGTGGGAGCGGGCTTGCTCGCGAATGCGGTCGAACATTCAACAAAATTGTTGGCTGACAGTCCGCTTTCGCGAGCAAGCCCGCTCCCACAGGGAATTGAGTACACCTGACTCATCGAGTGTTGTGGAATAACGATAGTCCGCATCGATATAAGTGGTTATAAGAAAAATCGCTATGCTGCGGGCCAGTTTTTTCATGCTTTTTTTGCGGGCGTGTTAATGGATTTCGTTAACTTCGGGTTGGTGGTTGCAGGATTGGTCGTCGGCTTTATCGTCGGCATGACTGGCGTGGGCGGTGGGTCGTTGATGACCCCGATTCTGTTGTGGTTCGGGATCAATCCGGCCACGGCGGTGGGCACCGACTTGTTGTACGCGGCCATTACCAAATCCAGCGGTGTGCTGGTCCATCGCAAGAACAACAACATCGACTGGGCGATTACCGGTTGGCTTACTCTCGGCAGTGTGCCGGCGGTGGCGCTGACGCTGTGGTTCCTCAGCAGTTTGCAGACTTCACCCGATGCGATGAACGCCGTCATCAAACAGGCGCTCGGCTTCGTACTGTTTGCCACGGCACTGGCGATTTTCTTCAAGAAACGCCTGCTCGACTTCGCCCACAAACGGGCGGGCGGCCAGTACAACCCCAGCGGTTCGCGCCTGAATTTTCTGACGGTCATCACCGGTCTGGTGCTGGGCACCATGGTTGCGCTGACCTCGATTGGAGCCGGCGCCCTCGGCACCGTGGCGCTGTTCATCCTCTATCCGCTGCTGCCGACGCGCCGCCTCGTCGGCACGGAAATCGCCCACGCCGTGCCCCTGACCCTGGTCGCCGGCCTGGGCCACGCGAGCATGGGCAACATGGATTGGCATGTGCTGGGTTACTTGCTGATCGGTTCGCTGCCGGGGATTTACCTGGGCAGTCACTTGACCGGTCGCATCTCTGACGAAGTGCTGCGTCCGTGCCTGGCCACGATGCTGGTGCTGATCGGCTACAAACTGGCGTTCTGAGCCGGCACGGCTTGCCGCATCAGGGCCGTGTGAGAATCTCCAGCAGATGCCCGTCCGGGTCATCGAAATAAACCCGCCGGCCACCGCCGTAATCGTTGATCTCGTACGGCCGTTGCTTGCCGGGATCAGCCCACCAGGGTTGCTTGCGCGCTTGCAGGCGTGCGAAGGCCGCATCGAAATCCTCACCGCCGATCAAAAACGCATAGTGCTGGGAAGCGATGGGCGGGTCGTTGTCGTAGAAATCCAGCAAAACACCATTGTCGAACTTGACGACCAGCATCGGCCCGAACGGCTCGGGAGCGGGCAGGCCGAGGATCTCGGCGAGGTAATGGGCCGAGATCTGCTTGTCTCGGCACCAGACAATGGTGTGGTTTAACTGAGCGCTCATGGCGGGTGTCCTCACGGCGGATCAGGTGGATCGTTATGAGTGATGAGATTAGCTCAGCCTGTTGCGCAATGACCGCCCTGACCTAAGCTTGGGTCAAGGCGGAACACAATTGCGGTGCGTCACCCGGAACGATCGCCGCGATGCGCAATCATTAGAGCGTGGATATCAAAAGGAGATGCGCATGCTCATCAGGTCTTTGACCCTGACTACCTTGCTGGCTTTCGCCGGCCCCTTGCTCGCCGCCGAAGACGGCTCACCGCTGGACATAGACAAGGGCAGGGCCCGACCACTGATTGTGATTGCTCCCAGCACGGTTGACCCGGTCTGGACGGGCCTGAAAAAGTCGCTGAGTGATCCGGCCAACAAGGACGGTGTCGCCCAGCGCAACATCAGGGTGTACACCGTGCTGAACATGTTCGGTCAACTGGACGGCAAGGACCTTGGCCAACAAGACACCATGGCACTGATCCGCTCGCTGAAACTCGGCGCGGGGGCGCTGCCCAAAGTCATTCTGGTGGGCAAGGACGGCGAGAAGAAGTTCGAGAGTTCGGGGGATGAATCAAGGTCGGTCGATCTGAAGAAAATCTTCGACACCATCGACGCCCTGCCGGCGACCGAGAAAGAAGCCGCGCCGCCGACAGTCGCAACGCCCGTCGTCGCCGAACCGGCCGCCAAAGGCGCCAAGGGCGCAAAACCGGGTAAACCGGCGAAACCGGCCAAGCCCCCTGAAATGCCGGACGATTGAACACCCACTGACTCCTGTGGAAACCGGCCCGGTCTTTGTGCGCGCCGCCAACCCCTTGTGGGAGCGGGCTTGCTCGCGAAGGCGTCAGTTCAATCGATATCAATGTTGAATGTGCCGGCCTCTTCGCGAGCAAGCCCGCTCCCACAGGGTTGATGTCGTTACCAGGTGTAGCGATAGCCGACCGTCACTGCCCAAGACTGTTCGATATCGTTGCCTTTGGTATAGCCCGCTTCGGCGAAGAAGTTGTGTGTTTCAGCCGCCGTCACCCTGACGCCACCCCCCACCTCGGCCCGTGAGCCCGGCAAGCTGCTCGGCAGTTGCTACAAAAAAAAGCGTGTTCGGCGCGGAGATGTCTTGGTTTCATTGGTCTCGGAAATTTCCTGCAAGTCCTGTCGGACTTCATGAACTGGTTTCTGTCAGAGCGCGCCGTTAGCCTTCGTCAGCCACCGCACAAATCGCGGTCGGACGTGGGAATCCGCAACACTGAGGGATCCAGGGACGAAAAAACCAATGGCCAGAAAGGAGCCTCGTCTATGAAGAAGTTCGGCAAGAATGATCCGCAACGCCCAACCGATGCCAGTCACCTGAAGCTCGTCAGGCTGGGAGAAACGACCGGGCACGGCACCAGCATTCGCGTGCGCAAGCCAAGGCGTTCCGTCCCGATCAACCAAATCTTGTCAGTTGCCCCGGGCGTCGACACCATCACCCTCTTGCATCAGGCCTGCGAGACCCTTGCTTCGCTGAATGCCGTGATTATGAATTTTGCCGACAAGCTGGATGGCTCGAACCGAGCGATGTTGGGGGCGATTCAGCAACTGACAGGGATTGCGGAGTTGATGGTGAATCAGGTTCGGGACAACCTTGATCCGAGGAACGATGTGCCTGACCCTCAGACGCCGACCCGGCATTGAGCTGACGCAGTAACGACAATGGGCGACCTCAAGAGGTCGCCCATTTTTATTGCCAGCATTGACCCCTGTGGCGTGGGTTATTCGGTCAGGGCACTCAGTATGTTGTGAGCCAGCTTTATTCGCTCCGAGTTCGGGTAATTCTTGTTCGCAAGAATAACGATACCGATATCTTCCGAAGGCACGAACGCGACATAAGCCCCGAAACCACCCGTCGACCCGGTCTTGTTGAACCATGCCGCGTCTTGCGCAGGTTGCGGCGGGTTCAGCCACTGGACTTTATGCGCCTCCATCGCCATCTCCGTCGAGTTGCCATTCAGCAACGTATCGAGGCTGGCCGGATAGTGGTAGTGCTCCCATCCCAACCCCTGCGTCATCTTGCCCACGGTGTAGTACCCGCTGTGAGTCAGGGCGATCGCTTGCTGCAATGGCTTCTCCAGCGTCGCCGGTTTCAGGTTCGCTTCAACATAACGAAGCAAATCCGCCGCGCTGGTTTTTACGCCATAGGCCTCCGAATCCAGTGCGCCCGGGCTCACCCGCACCGGACTGCCATCCTTGCCGTAACCCTGGGCATAAAGCCCCATCTGATCCTGCGGCACTTTGAGGTAGGTGTGCTTGAGGCCGAGTTTCGGTAGCAGGGTTTTTTCCATCAACTCATCAAACGGCTGGCCCATGCTTTTGGCCGCCAGATAACCGGACAGCCCAAGGCTGGGGTTTGAATACTGGCGGTGGGTGCCCGCGGCATACACCGGTTTCCACTGTTTGAAATAGGCCAGCATTTTGTCTGGGCGATCGGCCTCGTCAGGGAACTGCAGCGGCAGCCCGCCAGCGGTGTAGGTGGCGAGTTGCAACACGCTGATAGTGTCGAACGCACTGCCTCGCAAGTCAGGCCACACCTGGCTGGCCCGGTCAGACAAAGACAGCTTGCCGCTGGCCTGGGCATAAGCTGCCAACGTCGTGGCGAAGGTTTTACTCACCGAACCAATTTCGAACAGGGTGTCTTGGCTGACCGGTTTGCCGTCCTCTTTCGACGCCACGCCGTAGTTAAAGTAATGCTGCTGGCCATTCAGGGTGATCGCGACGGCTACGCCGGGAATATTCTGTTGCTGCATGACCGGCCCGATGGCGGCTTTTACCAGGGCGTCGAGTTGATCGTCGGATTTTGTGGCGGCCATACAGTGACTTGCACTGAGCAACAGGGCGAAAGCGCTGAAGGACGCCAATCTTGGCAGATGAAATTTGTACATGATTGGAACCACTCTCCATGAGTTGCCATTACTTTAACCGCTACACTCCGAACGGATTGAAAACCGGACGGCTAACGGGCGCGCCAAATCTAGGCAGTCGGGCGACAATCGACAAACGACGATATTTCGGGTTAGCCATTAGAAAAATTTGGGAGTGGACATGATTCGTCCTCATCTGCCGCTGAATGCATTGCGCGCCTTCGAGGCTTCCGCGCGCCATTTGAGCTTCACTCGGGCGGCGGTGGAGTTGTTCGTCACGCCAGCGGCGGTCAGTCATCAAGTCAAAAGCCTTGAAGCCCAGCTTAACGTGACGCTGTTCAAACGCTTGCCCCGCGGCCTGATGATGACCAGTGAGGGTGAAACCTTGCTGCCGGTATTGCGCGAGTCTTTCGACCGGATTGCCGAAACCCTTGAGCGTTTCGAAGGGGGGCATTTTCGTGAAGTGTTGACGGTGGGCGCGGTGGGAACGTTTGCGGTGGGTTGGCTGTTGCCGCGACTGGCGGACTTCCAGTCGAAACATCCGTTCATAGATTTGCGCCTGTCGACCAACAACAACCGGGTGGACGTGGCCGCCGAAGGGCTGGATTACGCCATCCGATTTGGCGCCGGCGCCTGGCACGGGATCGAAGCGCTAAAACTGATTGAGGCGCCGTTGTCGGTGCTCTGCGTTCCGGAAATAGCCGGGCAGTTGCAAGAACCTGCCGATCTGCTCAAGCAGACGCTGTTGCGTTCCTACCGCACGGATGAGTGGCCCGAATGGTTTCTGGCTGCCGGGTTGCCAGCCAATACGCCGGCGCCGAAAAGCATTGTCTTCGACTCTTCGCTGGCCATGATGGAAGCCGCCCTACAGGGCGCCGGCATCGCCTTGGCGCCCCCACTGATGTTTGCCCGGCAACTGGCAGCAGGTGCGATCGAGCAACCGTTCGACATCGGCATCACCACCGGCAGTTATTGGCTGACTCGTTTGCAGTCGCGCCCTGAAACGTCGGCGATGACGATGTTCAAGGAGTGGCTGCTGCAAGCTTCGGGCTGATACAAAAACCTGTGGGAGCGGGCTTGCCCGCGATGGCGGCCTGTCAGTCAACATCAATGTTGAATGTCAGTCCCTCATCGCGGGCAAGCCCGCTCCCACAGAGAATGAGGTGTTTCGAAGGATTTTGCGCACCAGGCACGGCCGCTTGTTATCGAACTGCCATCCCGGAATCAGAAACTGCATCGCCACGCTGTCATCCCGCGCGCCCAGTCCCATGCCTTTGTACAACTCATGGGCCTTGGCCAGTTGATCCAGATCCAGCTCAACCCCCAGCCCCGGTTTCTTCGGCACCTGCACGCAACCACCGACAATTTGCAGCGGAGCCCTGGTCAGGCGCTGGCCGTCCTGCCAGATCCAGTGCGTGTCGATGGCGGTGATATCACCCGGCGCGGCCGCGGCGACATGGGTGAACATCGCCAGGGAAATATCGAAATGGTTGTTGGAATGCGAGCCCCAGGTCAGGCCCCATTCGTGGCACATCTGCGCCACGCGAACCGAACCCTGCATGGTCCAGAAATGCGGGTCGGCCAGCGGGATGTCCACCGATTGCAGCTGGATCGCGTGGCCCATTTCCCGCCAGTCGGTGGCGATCATGTTGGTCGCGGTTTTCAGGCCCGTGGCACGGCGGAACTCGGCCATGACTTCACGACCCGAATAACCGTTTTCCGCCCCGCACGGATCTTCAGCGTAGGCGAGCACGCGATGCTGATCACGGCACAGGCGGATGGCTTCCTTGAGTGACCACGCACCATTCGGATCGAGGGTGATTCGTGCGTCCGGGAAGCGTTCGGCCAGCGCGGTGACGGCTTCGATTTCTTCGTCGCCACTGAGCACGCCGCCCTTGAGTTTGAAGTCCTTGAAGCCGTAGCGAGCGTGCGCGGCCTCGGCCAGGCGCACCACGGCGTCGGCGCTCATGGCTTTCTCGTGGCGCACGCGGAACCAGTCGTTGTCGGCGTCCGCTTCGCTGCGATAAGCCAGGTCGGTTTCATTGCGGTCACCGACATAAAACAGATAACCGAGCATCTTCACTTCGTCGCGCTGCTGGCCTTCGCCAAGCAGGGCGGCGACCGGCACGTCCAGATGCTGGCCGAGCAGGTCGAGGAGGGCGGCTTCCAGGCCCGTGACCGCGTGAATGGTGATGCGCAGGTCGAAGGTCTGCAAGCCGCGACCGCCGGCATCGCGGTCGGCGAAGGTCTGGCGCACCTGATTGAGGATCTTCTGATAAGTGCCGATCGGACTGCCGACCACCAGCGAACGTGCGTCTTCCAGCGTCTGGCGAATGCGCTCGCCGCCCGGTACTTCGCCGACCCCGGTGTGCCCGGCGTTGTCCTTGAGGATCACGATGTTGCGGGTGAAAAACGGGCCGTGGGCGCCGCTCAGATTGAGCAGCATGCCGTCATGACCGGCCACCGGCACCACCTGCATGCTGGTGATGATCGGGGCTTTGGCGATGTCTTGTGGGTTCATGGTCTTGTCCTTCAAAACAGAGATTCAGGCGTGATTGGGCGCTGGTTTGCCCAAGGCAACGACAGGTGCGGTTTTCGGTGTGTTGCGTGCGGCGAAGACGATGATCGCGGCGATGATCGACGTCGCGGCCAGGCCATACAGCCCGCCCTGAATGGAGCCGGTGTGTTCTTCAAGCAGGCCGAAGGTGGTCGGCGCAACGAAGCCGCCGAGGTTGCCCACCGAGTTGATCAACGCGATCACACCCGCCGCGATCCGCGCATCCAGATAAGCCTGAGGGATCGGCCAGAACAGCGACGACGCGGACTTGAAACCCAGCGCCGCGAAGCAAATCGCCACGAAGGCAAAGATCGGCCCGCCGGTGGTGGACATGAACATCCCGGCTGCCGCGATCAGCAGTGCAGCGGCGACCCAGGCTTGCTGGTGTTTCCATTTGGCCGACAGCGAAGCGAAGGCGTACATGCCGACGATCGAGAGCAGCCACGGGATCGAGTTGAACAGCCCGACCTGAATGTCGCTGAGGTCGCCCATCTTCTTGATGATGCTCGGCAGCCAGAAGGTCGCGGCATAAATGGTCAGCTGGATGAAGAAGTAGATCAGGCAGAACAGGATGATCTGGCGATCCTTGAGCAGCGTGCCCAGCGACGGCTTGATCGGTGTCGCCGCTTCCCGGGCCAGTTGTTCGTCATCGATGGCTTTGACCAGCGCATCTTGCTCGGCACGGGTCAGCCATTTGGCGTCGTGGGGTTTGGAATCCAGCCAGAACCATACGAACACGCAGAGCCCGACTGAGAACATCCCCTCGATGAAATACATCCATTGCCAGCCGTGCATGCCGAACCCGCTGATCTGCAACAGCAACCCGGACAGCGGGCCGGAAATCAGCGAAGCAATGGCCGAACCGCTGAGGAAAATGGCAATCGCCTTGCCGCGCTCGACGCCAGGCAACCAGCGTGTGAAGTAATAAATCACCCCGGGAAAGAACCCGGCTTCCGCCACGCCCAACAGGAATCGCAGGATGTAGAAGTGGGTTTCGTTCTGGATGAATGCCATGCCGGCGGCGACCAGGCCCCAGGTCAGCATGATGCGGGTCAGCCAGATGCGGGCGCCGACTTTTTGCAGAAGCATGTTGGAGGGGACTTCGAACAACGCGTAACCGATGAAGAACAGGCCGGCACCGAGGCCGTAGGCGGCAGCGCCGATGCCCAGGTCCTGTTCCATGTGGGCGCGGACGAAGCCGATGTTCACGCGGTCAATGTAGTTGACGATGAACATGATGACGAACAGCGGCAGGACATGGCGTTTCACTTTCGAGATGGCGGACTTCAGGACCGAATCGGCGCCCTCGTGCATCCCGGATACGGATGTATTCACTTGGTTTTCTCCCACTGATTATTTTTATGCGGGGTGTAGCTGGATGTTGCGGTGTCGATAGACATCATACAACTAGGTTTTTTCGTCTTGCAAGCACTGCTGTCCAGCTAAGTGGCGCTTTAACGCCGATTTCTTATTCTTTTTGCGGTTTCGTCTGATCTTCTGGAAGGCCATTTACGTCCACTTGTTGAGTGTTGTCATACAAGTGCCGGGTTGATTTCTTGGGGATTCCAGCCAAGCGCAGTGCTACGATTCCGTTAGCCCAGCTTCCGGATGATCGCCATGCAAGAAGACCTCGACGCGCCCGCGCGCAAGCGCACCCACAACCTCGCTCATGACCTGGTGGCCAAGCTGAGCCAGAGCATCTTGCTCGGGCAGATGTTGCCGGGAGACAAGCTGCCGTCGGAGAACACGATTGTTCAGGAGCACGGGGTCAGTCGCACGGTGGTGCGTGAGGCGATCTCGAAGTTGCAGGCATCAGGCCTGGTGGAAACCCGTCACGGCATCGGCACCTTTGTGCTGGAGCGCGCACCGGAGCAGGGGCTGCGATTGAATGTCGATACCGCGCTGGGGGTACGCAGCATTCTGGAGTTGCGCATGGGCCTGGAAACCCAGGCCGCCGCACTGGCGGCTAGCCGTCGCACCGAGCAGCAGTTGATGCAGATGCGCGAAGCGCTCGATGACTATCAAAGTTTGCTCGCCAACAACGACAGCTGCGTCGAGGCCGACAAGCGCTTCCACCTGCTGATCGCCGAAGCCACCGGCAACGTGTGCTTCACCGAAATCATGCAGCATCTGGGCAGCGCCATGATTCCGCGGACCCGGGTCAACGCCGCCGAGCGTGGCGTCGCGGATCTGAGCAAGCTCGGGCAACTGGCCAACCTCGAGCACGAGGCGATTCTCAACGCGATCAAACGGCAAGACCCGGACGCTGCGCGCGCCGCCATGTGGCTGCACTTGACCAACAGCCGCGACCGGTTTTCGGCCGGTGCCTGACGACCGTTTGTCTACTCGATAGCACGCCATTCGCGCGCCTGCTTCCAACGAGTACGGCCCAGATTTGCTGGACCTCATCAGTGAGGTGCGTCATGGCTAACGACTCAATGTTCCAGGGTGGAACACCCAATACCGACCCCACCAGACCCATGCCCGGCACCGACGAGCCGACGCTGGATCACGATGCTCCGCCCGGCAGGGACCCGTCGCTGGACCCGGCTGCCGCAGACGCTGATCGACCTGAAGACTGGAAGGATCCGACTGCTGACGAGGACGTTCCGCCAGCGGATGAGCCAACCCCCTTGTCCGACGACAGGCGATAAAGAGAACCCGGCCAATGTGCCGGGTTTAATGAGATGGTCAGCGCTGGCCGGGCAGGCTGGTCGCGATGACGGTGGGACGCCGCTCCAGATTCAACGCCAGCACACTGATCAGCACCACCACCGCACCGACCCCGACCATCAACGTCGGCTGTTCACCCAGGGCAAACGCTGCAATGACCATGGCCGTCGGCGGAATCAGATACAGCGTCATGGTTGCCCGACTCAAATCGATGTGGGCCAGCACAAACGCCCAGGCCAGGTAGGCGAGGGCGCTGGGGAACACACCCAATGCGATCACTGCCATTTGCACCGGCATCGGCGCACTGACGACCTTGCCGGCCAACCCCGGCAGATAAATCAGCAACAGCGCGGTGCCCGACCAGACCGTGTAGCAGACCAGCGTCAAACCGTCGTAGCGCCCGGAATGATGCTTCTGCAACGCGAAGTAGAAACTCCACGACACCGCCGCCAGCAAGATCAGCAACCCGTGCGCATCAAGGCTGCCCAGCCCACGATCACCGGCCACCACAATCACCACCCCGATCAACCCCAGCAACACACACGCCCAGCGCCAGGCGCTGACCCGGTCCTTGAACACGAACCGCGCCAGCAAGGTGCTGAACAGCGGGGTCGATTGCGCCAATACACTGGAGGCGCCGGCGCTGACACTTTGCTGGCCGATATTCAGGGCGACGTGGTGCAGGCTCACGGCAAAGAAACCCAGGACGAACAGCAGCGGCAAATCGCCAAGCTTCGGCAGGCTGATGCCTTTGAACGCGGCGACGACAGCCATGAATACCGACGCAATCAGAAAGCGCAGCAGCGCCAGGTGGCCGGGGTCATAGGCCTGCAAACCAATGTGGATGCCGGTCGGTGAGTAACCCCAGCAGGCGACGACAAACGCCATGGCCAGGATAATTTTCAGGGTGTGTGTGGAGGGCTTCATGGTCGATCACCGGTGGGTTGATGCACCGAGTATCGGAAGCCTGATCATTCGCCACAACTGACTTATACTGCGCAAACTGTTCACTTTTGGTGATGTATGGAGCTGGCGCAGATTCGTATGTTCAAGACCGTTGCCGAGGTCGGCAGCATCGCCCGGGCGGCGGAGCTGTTGCATTGCGTGCCGTCGAATATCACGGCACGCATCAAGGCGCTGGAAGCCGAGTTGGGTGTGGCGCTGTTTTTGCGCGAGGGTCGAGGTTTGCGCATCAGCCCGGCGGGGCAGACGTTTCTGTCTTACGCCTCGAAGATTCTGGCGCTGACCGTTGAAGCCAAACGCGCCGTTGACCCTTCGGCCGAACCTTCCGGCCCGCTGCGTATCGGTGCCATCGAGTCCTCGGCCACCGGTCGTCTGCCGCGCCTGCTGGCCAAGTTTCACAAGCGTTATCCCGGCGTCGCGTTGGAACTGACCACCGGCACCTGGAGCCAACTGCTCGATGAGACCCTCAATCATCGGCTCGACGGTGCAATCGTGGCGGTGGATGTCGAGCGCTCGCAACTCAAACGCACGCCCATGTACCGCGAAGAGCTGCTGCTGATTGCCTCGACATCCCTGGGGCCGGTGCGTGATATCGCCGATTTGCAGGACAAGACCGTGTTCATGTGGCCACAAGGTTGTCCTTATCGCGCGGCGCTGGAGCATTGGCTGTTGCGGCAGGGGCAGGCGTTGCCGATTGTCAGTCTGGCCAGTTATGGAGCGATTGTCGGGTGTGTCAGTGCCGGGGCCGGGGTCGCGCTGGTGCCCAAAGGCGTGTTTGACCAGTACGCCAAAGGGGCTGGGTGCGCAGGGTTCGAGTTTCCCGAGCTGACGGCCATCGACAACTTGTTTTACTGGCATGAAAACGCCGGGGTTCATCCGGCGCGGGAAGCGTTTGTGGCGATGTTGTGCGAGGAGTTCGTTTGATCTACGCGCCCACATCCCGCATCAACAGCCCGAACCGCAAATCCACCGCATCCGGAATCGGCACATACACCGTGTGCCCGTCCCCCGGCGCCACGTCGATCGCCTCACCTTTGCCGTTCTGCATCTGATGCAGATCGAAGTGGAAGTTACCCTGGGGCGTCATCAGTTCCATGTGATCGCCCAGGCTAAACCGGTTCTTGACCTTCACTTGCGCCAGCCGGTCACGACGCTCACCGGTCAACTCGCCAACAAACTGCTGGCGTTCTGAAACCGAGCTGCCGTGCTGATAGTTCTGGTATTCGTCATGCACATGCCGGCGCAGGAAACCTTCGGTGTAGCCGCGCTGGGCCAGGGACTCCAGATCCGTCATCAAGCTGCGATCGAACTCGCGACCGGCCACTGCGTCATTAATCGCGCGGCGATAAACCTGCGTGGTACGCGCGCAATAGAAGTGCGATTTGGTCCGGCCTTCGATTTTCAGCGAGTGCACGCCCATCTGCGTCAGGCGTGCGACATGCTGCACGGCGCGCAGGTCCTTGGCGTTCATGATGTAAGTGCCGTGCTCGTCTTCGAAGGCCGGCATCAGTTCATCCGGGCGATTGGCTTCCTGCAACAGGAACACCTGATCGGTCGGCGCGCCGATGCCCAGGGTCGGTTCAGGCCGGAACTGCTGGACGATTTCACCGAGCTGATTTTCCATGGCTTGCGTCGCCGAATACTTCCAGCGACAGGCGTTGGTGCAACTGCCCTGATTGGCGTCGCGCTTGTTCATGTAACCCGATAACAGGCAGCGGCCGGAATAGGCCATGCACAGCGCGCCATGGACAAACACCTCAAGCTCCATCGCCGGGACGTGCTGGCGGATCTCGGCGATTTCTTCCAGCGACAGTTCCCGCGACAGGATGATCCGGCTCAAGCCCTGTTGCTGCCAGAACTCGACGCTGGCCCAGTTCACCGTGTTGGCCTGCACCGACAGGTGGATCGGCATCTGCGGGAAGTGCCGGCGCACCAGCATGATCAGGCCCGGGTCGGACATGATCAGCGCGTCCGGCGCCATGGCAATCACGGGGGCCAGGTCGTTGAGGAAGGTCTTGAGCTTGGCATTGTGCGGCGCAATGTTCACCACCACATAGAAGCGTTTGCCCTGCGCCTGTGCCTCGCGAATGCCGAGGGCGAGATTGGCGTGATCGAATTCGTTGTTGCGCACCCGCAGGCTGTAACGCGGCTGGCCGGCGTAGACCGCATCGGCACCGTAGGCGAAGGCGTATCGCATGTTTTTCAAGGTGCCGGCGGGAGCCAGCAGTTCTGGAGCAAGGAGAGTCATGGCGGTGTTGATCGCAAAAGCCCGCAAGCGTAATCGGCTTGCCCGCGGGGTTCATTGATCTGGATCTATGCTTGATGAATAAACGGATGGCACTCGCGCGAACCGTGGCGGACTAAGCATCAGCACGGCTCTTCAATACGAGAGCGCACTGACATGGATCGGACATGAACGAACAGACGGTACACAATAAATCGCTGGTGATTTTGCTCGGAGTGGTCTCCGCCGCTTTTATCTGGATTTTGCTGCCGTTCTATGGCGCGGTGTTCTGGGCGGTGATCCTCGGGATTCTGTTCGCGCCGCTGCAGCGGCGGATACAACTGAAGTTCGGCTGGCCGCGCAACCTGACGTCGCTGCTCACCCTGAGCATCTGCCTGGTGATCGCGATCCTGCCGGTGATCATCCTCAGTATCTTGCTGGTCCAGGAAGGGGCGTCACTCTACAAGAGCATTGAAAGCGGCGAGCTGGACATTGCGGGGTATGTGACGCATTTCAAGCACAGCTTGCCGCCATACTTCCAGCATTTGCTGGATCGGGCCGGGCTCGGCGAGCTGGACGGGCTGCGGGAGAAAATCATCAAGAGTGCGGTGACGGGCAATGAGTTTGTCGCCACGCAAGTCTTCAGTTTCGGTCAGGGCACGTTCGATTTTGTGGTCGGCTTTTTCATCATGCTCTACCTGCTGTTCTTCTTCCTGCGAGACGGCGCGGAACTGGCCCGTAAAGTTCGCTCTGCCGTACCTTTGCAGGAACACCAGAAACGCCGTTTGCAGCTCAAGTTCAACCGCGTGGTTCGGGCGACCGTAAAGGGAAACCTGCTGGTGGCGATCACTCAGGGCACATTGGGCGGTTTGATTTTCTGGTTTCTGGACATCCCGAGCGCGTTGCTCTGGGCGGTATTGATGGCGTTTCTATCGCTGTTGCCAGCCGTGGGGGCGGGGATTGTGTGGGCGCCGGTGGCGGCGTTCTTCCTGTTCACCGGGGCGATCTGGCAGGGCGTGGTGCTGGGGTTGTTCGGGGTTTTCGTGATCGGCCTGGTGGATAACGTGCTGCGACCGATCCTGGTGGGCAAGGACACGAAGATGCCGGACTATCTGATCCTCATCTCGACCCTGGGCGGCCTGGCGATTTTCGGCCTGAACGGCTTTGTCATCGGGCCGCTGATTGCAGCGCTGTTCATGTCGAGCTGGGCGATCTTCATCGAAACCAAACCAAGGGTGCAGCTGCCTTAAGCGCTGAGCTGCCCCTGGCCGATTTGTTGCGACAGTGCCTTGGCGGCCGGCAGCGAAGTGAGCGGTCCGCTGATCGGTTCGCCGTCCTGAACCAGATACCAACAGGCGAGCAATCCTAGCTCTCTGAGCGGTGCGGGAACGGCGCTGCCGATGACGGACATGATTTGAACCTGGGCCATAAGTACCTCCACTAATCTATGGAGCCACCTTACGGACCAGCCACTAAAACGGACAATCAACACTTTCGATAGTCGTCATTGATGACAGTGAGTCTTGGGATCAGTCCACCACCAGATCAAGCATGTGGACCACTTCCTGCTCGTTGAGCAGGCCTTTGCGCACCAGGTTTTCGGCCAGCAGCGAAAGAAACTTGGCGCTGCGATGGCCTTCCAGGTGCTTGAGTTCGGTCAACGCGTTGTACACCTTGCTGGAAGTGCACAAGCCGACGATGCGGTGCGGGTTTTGCGTGGGCATGAGGTCGTCCTTGTTTTTATCAACCTGTTGTTTACGGACAGATCCAAGCTTGCGGACCTGGCGTGACATAAATATGACCGTTTTACCCAATGCGGGGGAAGGGCGGGCGCGTCAATCTTGCCAACTTGAACCGCCCACACTGTCCCGACAGCGACCTTGACGCGATTTTTCCAGACCTTTGCCGACGAACGGTCACAAAAAAGCCCCGCTGATAAGGCGGGGCCTGATTGAGGCTGTTACCAGCGGCCATAACCGTGGGGATGGCCGTAGTAGCCGCGCGGTGGACCGTAATAGCCACGTGGCGGGCCGTAGTAAACCGGCGGTGGCGCGTAGTAGACCGGTTGCTGCACGTAGACCGGCGCAGGCTGGTAATAAACCGGTGGCGGTTGTTGTACGTAAACCGGCTGCGGCTGGGCGTAGACCGGTTGCTGTACGTAGACAGGCCGGTTGCTGTTGATGATGGCCGAGCCGACGATTGCCGAACCAACGATCGCGCCAAATACCGCTGGACCCTGCCAACCGTGACCGCCGCCAGCCTCTGCCTGCCCTGTGATAGCAAGAGCACCAAGCAGCAAAGCAACTGTGGGGATTTTACGGATCATGATAATTCCTCGGTTCTTCGACCCGGCGCTTGCGTCTGCAATAGACCCAAGGATCGTCGCGGGGATACATCTAAGACAGCGTTTTTTTGAAAATCAGCACAGCCGTTGGGTAAATTTTGTGTAAGGTCTGTACCGGCTTCTTTACGGCCCTTGCGAACCTGCACTGGCACGCCTTAATGATCGATCAGAACGCGATGGAATGGCTAATCCCGTCCATCTGAAAGTGCTTATAGAAGGAGATGTTTCATGCAGATGAACCCCAACCGAGACACCCAGCTGTGCATGTCGCTGTCCGGGCGCCCCGGCAACTTCGGCCTGCGGTTTCACAATCATCTGTATGAACAGTTGGGCCTGAATTTCTACTACAAGGCGTTCAGCAGTCAGGATCTGCCGGGTGCCGTTGGCGGCATTCGTGCACTAGGCATTCGTGGTTGCGGCGTGTCGATGCCGTTCAAGGAAGCCTGCATTGCACTGGTCGATGAGCTGGACGCTTCCGCAGCGGCCATTCAATCGATCAATACGATCGTCAACACCGACGGCCATCTCAAGGCCTACAACACTGATTACATCGCCATCGCCCAACTGCTTGATACCCATCGGGTGCCGAAGGAGTCGACTTTTGCCCTGCGCGGCAGCGGCGGCATGGCCAAGGCCGTGGCCAGTGCCTTGCGCGATGGCGGCTACAAAAACGGCTTGATCGTGGCCCGTAACGAACGCGCCGGGCGGGCGTTGGCGCAGTCGCTGGGTTATCAGTGGCAGGCGGAGCTGGGCGCTGAGCGTCCGCAGATGTTGATCAACGTCACGCCGATCGGCATGAGCGGTGGTCCTGAGGCCGATCAACTGGCGTTCGACGCTGAAACCATCGCTGCTGCCGAGACTGTCTTCGATGTGGTGGCGATTCCCTCGGAAACACCGCTGATCGTGCGCGGTCGCGCCGAGGGCAAGCGCGTCATTACCGGGCTGGAAGTGATCGCGATCCAGGCGCTGGAGCAGTTTGTCCTGTACACCGGCGTGCGGCCGACGGATGAGCAGTTCAAGAAAGCGGTGGAGTTTGCCCGGGGCTGAACCCTCCAGTTGTCTGTTGACTGTACTGACGCCATCGCGGGCAAGCCCGCTCCCACAGGATCTGAGTCGACCTCAATTTTTGCGGGCAACCCAACCCATGTGGGAGCGGGCTTGCCCGCGATGGCCGCGACTCGTCCTTGAGTCATACCCTGGGTCAGTTGCCGCACATTTCCCCGCCTATACTCCCCGCCAGCCAGCAAAGACTTGCCGCCCCCAACCAACAAACCGTGCCCGAGGTTCCCATGCATCCCCCCATTCTCAACCTGAATCAGGTCGAACTCGAACCGCTGCCCGAAGCCCTGGCGCCCACTGGTGAAACCGCCGGGCGCTACCAGCAAAGAATGGCCCGGGTCGGCCAGCAACTGGGCGCGCAAAAGCTCGGTTATCGGCTGTACGTTCTGGAGCCGGGCATGCGTGGCAGCCCGTTTCACAGCCATCGGGTCAACGAGGAGATGTTTTATGTCGTGGCCGGGGAAGGGGAGGTGCGCCTCGGTGCCGAGCGTTTTCCGATCCGCGCCGGCGACGTGATCGCCTGCCCACCGGGCGGTCCTGAAGCTGCGCACCAGATCATCAACACCAGCAAGGGTGAACTGCGCTACCTGGCGGTCAGCACCCAGCAATCGCCGGAGATTTGCGAGTACCCGGATTCCGGCAAATACGCAGTGATGGACGATTTCAAGATCGACGCCGAAGGCAATGCCTCAGGCTTCGTCGCCATCGCCCGGCCGGGTGACGGCGTTGATTACTGGGATGGCGAGTAGCACTCCTTTTGTAGGAGCGAGGCTTGCCCGCGAAGGCGATTTTCAATTCGACGATAATGTTGGATGTTGAATCGCTTTCGCGGGCAAGCCTCGCTCCTACAGGCCACAGTGTTGGTTATTCGAGGCGAGCCAGGCGTTCTTCCAGCGCTGAAATCCGCGCCTCAAGCTCTTCGATCCGCTCTACGGAGACGCCGCTGCTGGTGCCACGTTCGGCCGGGTTTTGCCGGGCGGCGAGGATGACTTCGATATCCGCCGGATCACCCAACGCATGCATATATCGGTCTTCGCGCTGCCCGGCCTGGCGCGGAATCAACAACGCCAGCCCACGAGCAATCAAGCGTTCCAGTTGATGCACCACCTGTTCGGCGTCTTCAAAATCGTGCATGCGGCCGCTGCGGGTCAGCAGTTCATTGACCGTCTGCGGGCCTCGCAGAAACAGCAGTCCCGCCAGAATCACCTGGGCCGGCACCAGTTCCAGCGCCTTGTCGACCTTGTGCTCCCAGCGATCGGCACGGCTGCCCATCACCAGTTTGGTAAAGCCGCGACCTTCAAGGGCGCGCAGGCTCTGGCCGACCTGGCCTTGTGTCAGGTTCATCACCGGTTCACGACTGGTTTTCTGGTTGCAGGCGATCACCAGTGCATTGAGGGTCAGCGGATAGGTTTCCGGGCTGGTGGCCTGCTTCTCGATCAACGAGCCTAGAATGCGGATTTCCGTGCTGTTGAGCCGCGGTTCGTCGAAGGTCGTTTCTTGCTCAGTGCTCATCGCGCTTTTCCCTATGCAGTCGAAGCATGCAGTCGAAGCCGCCTAGCCTAATCCTTGCAGGATAAAAGACAAGCCGCAGGAGGGGCGGGCATGGCTATAATCGGCCCACGTTTTCCTCCTGTCACCACATGAGACTGTCATGACTATTTCCCTGTATGCCGCTTCCGTTCCTGTTTTCAAACAAATGCTCAACGCCCTGAGCGACGTTCTGAACAAGGCCGAAGCCCACGCCACCGCCAAGAACATCGATCCGAACGCGTTCCTGCAAGCCCGTCTGTACCCGGACATGTTCCCGCTGGTGCGTCAGGTGCAGATCGCCGTTGATTTCGCCAAAGGCGTTTCCTCGCGCCTGGCCGAGATCGAAGTGCCGAAGTACGACGACACCGAAACCACCTTCGCTGAGCTGCAAGCCTTGATCGCCAAGGTTCTGGCTTACATCGGCGAGATCAAGCCTGAGCAGATCGACGGCAAGGAAGGCATCGAGATCGTCACCCGTCCAGGCACGCCTAAAGAGAAGCGTTTCAGTGGCCAGGCTTACCTGCTGAGCTACGGCCTGCCGCAGTTCTTCTTCCACGTCACCACCGCTTACGCACTGCTGCGTCACAACGGTGTGGAAGTGGGCAAGCGCGATTACATGGGCGCGTTCTAAACCGTCCGCGCACTAAAAAGCCCGCCAAGGTGCAAGCCTTGGCGGGCTTTTTGTTTGACTCTACGGATCAGGGGATATCGTGCTTTTGCGGCTCACGCCAAACCTGTAGGAGCCAGGCTTGCCGGCGAAGGCGTCCTTGATATCGCCTTCGCCGGCAAGCCTGGCTCCTACAAGGTGCGGTGTCAGGCCAGGCGTTCTGCTTTCGCTTCTTCGCCCAGGCAAGCCGCGGCGGTAAACAGCACGTCAGTGGAGGAGTTCAGCGCAGTCTCCGCAGAGTCCTGCAATACCCCGATTATGAAACCTACCGCCACCACCTGCATGGCGATTTCACTCGGAATGCCGAACAGACTGCACGCCAGCGGAATCAGCAGCAGCGAACCACCGGCCACACCCGAAGCGCCACAGGCACAGATCGCCGCCACCACACTGAGCAGAATGGCTGTCGGAATATCCACGGCGATGCCCAGGGTATGCACAGCCGCCAGCGTCAGCACGGTGATGGTGATCGCCGCGCCGGCCATGTTGATGGTCGCGCCCAGCGGAATCGATACCGAGTAAGTGTCTTCATGCAGGCCCAGGCGCTTGCTCAATTCCAGGTTGACCGGAATATTCGCCGCCGAGCTGCGGGTAAAGAACGCGGTGATGCCGCTTTCCCGCAAGCACATCAGCACCAGCGGATACGGGTTGCGACGCAGTTTCCAGAACACGATCACCGGGTTCATCACCAGCGCCACAAACAACATGCAGCCCAGCAGCACGGCCAGCAGATGCACGTAGCCGATCAACGCACCGAAGCCGGACGTGGCGAGGGTCGACGCGACAAGGCCGAAGATCCCCAGCGGCGCGAAACGAATCACCAGGCGCACGATCAGGGTCACGCCGTTGGACAGGTCGCCGAGCACTTCGCGGGTCGTTTCGCCGGCATGGCGGATTGCAACACCCATGCCGATCGCCCAGGCCAGAATGCCGATGAAGTTGGCGTTCATCAGCGCACTGACCGGGTTGTCGACCACGCTGAGCAGCAGACTTTGCAGCACTTCGCTGATGCCGCCCGGCGCAGTCACGGCGACGTCATGAGTGGACAGCACCAGGCTGGACGGAAATATCATGCTGGCAACGACCGCGACCACCGCGGCGGCAAACGTGCCCAGCAGGTACAAAAACAGAATCGGCCGGATGTGGGTTTCCTGGCCGTGCTTGTGGTTGGCGATCGACGCCATGACCAGCACGAACACCAGAATCGGCGCGACGGCTTTCAGTGCCGAGACGAAGACTTTGCCGATGAACGCCGTGGACTTCGCCACCTCAGGCGCGATCAGCGCCAGGGCAATCCCGGCGATCAGGCCGATGACGATTTGCGAGACCAGGCTCAAGCGTTTCAAGCGTTGCAATAGCGAAGGGGATGAAGCAGTCATAAAACGGCATCTCTGATTATTAGGTGCGGGGGTATCGCGACATCAATGCCAATGAATGGCCGATGAACAGGGTGTACGTATCGCAGGGCGCGGACTTTATCACAGCGTGGTCTTGATCCTTCAGACCTGTGACGATCTGCCACCCGCACGTTCAACGAGATCGGCAGGTTCGTGCAACCCTGATCGGAAACACTCTGTTAAGATTGCGCATCCTCATTTCAAAGTCATGCCAGTGGGCCTTCGGGCTATCGCTGGTGTCGTCGTTTTCTGGAGTTCTGCATGCTGTTGCCCATCCTTCTGTTGTCAGCCGCCGGTTTTACCGTGCTGACCACGGAATTCATCATCGTCGGCCTGTTGCCGGCGATTGCCCGAGACCTTGAAGTCAGCATTCCCCAAGCGGGTTTGCTGGTGACTTTGTTCGCCTTCACCGTCGCCGCGTTCGGGCCGTTCCTGACCGCCTACTTCGCAAGGTTCGAGCGGCGCAAGCTGTTCATCTCGGTGCTGATCATGTTCGGCCTGGCCAACACCCTCGCGGCGTTTGCGCCGAACATCTGGGTAATGGCCATCGCCCGGTTGATCCCCGCGCTGGGGCTGCCGGTGTTCTGGGCGTTGGCCAGTGAAACCGCGGTTGACATCGTCGGGCCGGATTTCGCCGGGCGGGCGATCGCCAAGATCGGGTTCGGCATTGTCTGCGCCACAGTGTTCGGCATTCCGGTGGGCACGCTGATTTCCGATGCGTTCGGCTGGCGCAGTGCCTTCGGCATTCTGGCGGTGATCGCGTTTGCCAAGGCGTTGCTACTGTTTATCTACCTGCCGAAAACCAACCTGCACCAGCATCAGGTGAGCTTTCGTTCGCAGTTCAAGATCTTGCGCAGCCCGTTGATGCTGGGCCATGTGCTGCTGTCGATCCTGGTGTTCAGCGGCATGTTCACCGTTTACACCTACCTGGCGGACATCCTTGAACGCCTCGCCGGTTTCAACGGCACGGTGGTCGGTTGGTGCCTGATGGGCTTTGGCGCAGTCGGGCTGATTGGCAACTCGTTGGGCGGTCGTGCGGTGGATCGTCATCCGCTGATGGCTTCGGTGATGTTCTGCGCGTTCATGATCGCCGGCATGGTGGCGTTGGTGCCGAACATTCATTCGCCGCTCGGTCTGGCGGCGGCGATGGGGATTTGGGGCGTGACCCAGGCCGCGCTGTTCCTGGTCAGCCATGTGCGATTGATGAAGGTCGCGCCCGAGGCGCCGGCCTTTGCCGCGTCGCTGAACATCGCCGGGGCCAACCTCGGGATTGGCTTGGGCGCGATGGTTGGCGGGCGGGTGATCGACAGCGTTGGTCTGGGCGGGCTGGGTTTTGCAGCCGCCGCGTTTATCCTGGTGTCGATTCTCTTGGCCATGGCGCTGATGACCATGAAGCCGCGCGAAGTCTGCGCCTGACCTTTCACACCTCGGTGAACAGTTCGCGTCGGGCACCTTCGGTAATCGCAACGATGCCGGGGTGCTTGACCTTGCGTTCCACTGAAATGGCGTAGAACGACTCCGTCACGGCGTCGGTCTGGCCAATCAACTCCACGCCGTATTGGCGTTTCACCTCGTCGGCAATCACGCTCGGACCGATGAAAATCCCGCTGCCGGACTGACCGAAAGCCTGCATCAGGGCGCTGTCGTCGAACTCGCCGACGATGCGTGGCTGGATCTGCTGCTCGGCAAACCAGCGTTGCAAGCGGCTGCGCACCACGGTTTCCGGCCCGGGAATCAGCAGCGGTGCGCCGTGCAGGCTGCGCGGGAAATCCTGACCGTACTGCGCCGCCAGTTCGGCGGTGGCGAAGAAGCTGATCCCGCATTCACCGAGTTTCTGGCTATAGCCCTTGATGTCCAGGTGCGACGGCATCGGGCTGTCGGAAATCACCAGATCCAGGCGCTGGATCGCCAGGTCGGCGAGCAAACGCTCAAGTTTGTCTTCGCGACAGGTGATGCGCAGCGGCTCGCTCAATTCCATGGTCGGCGCAATCAGGCGATAGACGATGGATTTGGGCACCACGTCCGCGACGCCCACCCGGAACAGGATCTGCTGTTCGTTGGGTTGCGCCCGCAGCATCAACTCCAGTTCGCCACCCAGCTGAAACATTTGCTCGGCGTAGGGCAGGGTCTGACGCCCGGCCTCCGTCAGCTCAAGCTGCCGACCGACTCGTCGGAACAGCTCGATGCCATAGGTTTGTTCGAGCAAGGATATCTGCCCGCTGATGGTCTGCGGTGTCAGATTCAGTTGCTCGCAGGCGCGTACGATGCTGCCTGTCTTGGCTACCACCCAGAAATAATGCAATTGCCGATAGTTGAGCATGACGACCTAAAGTTCGTAAAAACCGAAGTATAGCTGCTAAAAATACGAATTTTCCTGAAGTGTTTGCCTCCCTAGAATGCATCGCTATCAACGGGCCATCGTTTCGGCCCGTTCTGTTCTATCGAGGAAGGCATCATGAAGCTTAAAACCACGGCACTGCTGATCGCGTCTTTACTGGTACTGGCCGGTTGCGACCAGGCCGAGAAGAGCGCGCAGCAATTGATGGGCAAGGCTGCCGAAACCGCTAAACAGGCGATCGACGACACCCACAAAGCCGCCGAACAAGCGATCAGTGATGCCACCGGCGGCCTGATCAGCAAGAAAGAACCATCGGCCGAAGACAAGCGCAAAACCGAATCTTCGTCCCAGGAAATCTAAACCGTCACAACGAGTCAGGACTGACCCATGGAATACCTTTTAGAACTTGCTGCAAGCCCCACCGCCTGGGTCGCCCTGGCCACGTTGATCGTGATGGAAATCGTGCTCGGCATCGATAACCTGATCTTCATCTCGATCCTGACCAACAAACTGCCCGAGCAGCATCGGCAGAAAGCACGCCGCATCGGTATCGGCATGGCGTTGATTCTGCGACTGGGCCTGTTGAGCACCATCGCGTTCATCGTCCAGTTGACTGAGCCGGTGATCGATATTCTCGGCCACGCGTTCTCCTGGAAGGACATGATCCTGATCGCCGGTGGCCTGTTCCTGTTGTGGAAGGCGACCACCGAGATCCATCACAGCATGGACCCGGCCCCGGATGATCCGATGTCGGCGACCTCGACCGTGACCCTGGGCTTTGCTGCCGCGATCGGTCAGATCCTGATGCTGGACATGGTGTTCTCCATCGACAGCATCATTACCGCAGTGGGCATGACCGAGCACTTGCCAATCATGATCATCGCCGTGGTGGTGTCGGTGCTGGTGATGTTGCTGGCGGCTGATCCTCTGGCCAAATTCATCAACGACAACCCGACGGTGGTGATGCTGGCGCTGGGCTTCCTGATCATGATCGGCATGACGCTGATCGCTGAAGGTTTCGGGGCTCACGTGCCTAAGGGCTACGTCTATGCAGCCATGGCCTTCTCGGCGACGATCGAGGGCTTGAACATGATGTCGCGTCGGGCCAGGCAGAAGAAAATAGCGGCTGAAGCTTAACCCGCGAAAAACGAAACGGCCGCCTGCGCTCGAAAGAGCCCAGGCGGCCGTTTTTGTTGGCGAATCGGAAAGGATCAGTGCGCGGTCGCGTGGTGGACCGGTGGTTTATCGGTCTTTGCCAAAGGCGCCGATTGAACGGGGTGGTGATGGTGCCGACGGGTAATCCGCAAAACGCCCCACAACATGGCGGCCGCCACAGCCAGCCAGCCGGAAATCAACATCACGATTGTCATTGTCAGGCTCATCAGTGCCTCCTCTTTGCCCTGCCTCGGGCACACACTCTTTGCAAATGACAGTCTAGTCGCTGCTGTGTTTCAGGCTATTGACCAAAGGTCGGCTGTCATCAACCAGTTCGCTCTATCGAACGCACTCAACTGCGGTTTAAGGCTATACCGCCGCTGCGTGGCGTCCTATGATCGACGGCCAAGCCGGGAGCGTTTTGCCTGGCGTCTGAACAAGAGAGTGATGATCGTGCGGGTATTTTCTCGAATTCGAACGGCGGCGCTGATAGTCGGCTGCGTTGCAGGTTTGGCCGGATGCGCGGGGAGTGTGGTGCCGGAGATCAAGCGACTGCCGGAACGCGTCGAACTCAGCGGCACGTTCTACCGCGGCCAAGACCATCAAAGCGGGCCTCAGGTGCTGGCCAGCCTGTTGTCGCAGCAGGGCATCGTGATTACGCCTGGATTGCTCGAAAAACCCTTGCACTTGCCGGGCGCCGAGGCCCAGTTGCAGCAGAACATGCAAAACCTGGCGCGTGAGTACGGGATGGTGGTGTATCCCCTCGACAGCAATTTGCCGGCGCTGTTGACCCAGGTCGCGGCCGGCTATCCGGTGATGGTGCGCTTCACTGAAGGCTCGGCGCTCTGGGCTGAGCCGCGTTATGCCATTCTCGCCGGATACAATCGCCAGAAGCAGACGGTGTTGCTGCGTGCCGGGATGAATCGCCGGAATTTGATGAGCTTCAGTTCGTTTGAGTCGGCGTTCAAGGATGCTGGCGGCTGGGCCGTCCTCATCCAGAAACCCAATCAGATCCCCGCCAATGTCGATCAGCAGCGCTGGCTCAAGGCAGCGAGTGATCTTGGCCAGGCCGGTCAGGAACAGGCCGCTGCCCGTGCGAAGAAGGCGCTGACCTCGCAATAAGCTTCCGTTCGTCATGTGCCCGGCACCGCCGGGCGTACCTGGCCTCTAAAGGACAAGACCCGGTTTCTCCGGGCCAGATCCCAGGAGGCGCCCCCATGGCACATTCCAATACCCCCGACGGCCCGCATTCATCCGAGCATTCTTCGGGTGACGAGTTGGGTTTCGACCCTGATTCGCCGGACCTCTCTGACCCTCAGGTCGATCCCATCGGGCCCGCCAAGGCGCCCCGGGATGTGAAGCCGGGCGACAATCCCAAGGCTCCGGCGAAGCCTTACGACCCACTCGCTGATCTGAAACCCTAACCCTTGGTGAGGTGCGTATGTCTACTGATTCGAGTTTCAACGACAAACGTCCGGACAGTGTTCCAACAACCCCCGAAAAGGGTGTTGATCCGGTGATGGATCCTGATGACCCGCTAAGAGATCCGTTGGCGCGTCCGATGGTGGTCCCGACGGAGCATCCCCATGGCATGAAAGATCCAAGTGCCGGGGATGGCATTCCGGATGACGATCAGATGCCGTTGCCCAACGATTAGCTCCAGACGAAAAAAAGCCCCGAATGATCGGGGCTTTGTTTTTTCTGTCCCTGACTTATTTTGAAGCTTCAACCACACCGCTCTGACGGTGCTTGAGGTTCTTGTCCGACTTGTACTGCAAGGCTACCGACGGCACGTCTGCGCCTTTGCCGGTTTCCACCCAACTGCGGATGCGGGCGGCATCGGCGAAATGCGTGTACTTACCGAAGGCGTCGAGGATCACTAGCGCCACCTGGCGATTGCCCATGCTGGTCACCAACACCAGGCAGTGACCGGCTTCATTGGTGAACCCGGTCTTGGTCAGCTTGATGTCCCAGTTTGGCTTGCGGACCAAATGGTCGGTGTTACGGAAACCCAGGCTGTATTTGGGTTTGCGGAAGGTGACGGTTTTTTCCTTGGTGGTACTCAACTCGGTCAATAACGGATATTTGTGCGCGGCGATCAGCAATTTGCTCAGGTCGCGGGCGGTAGAGACGTTACGAGGGGAGAGGCCCGTCGGCTCGACGAAGTGGGTGCTGGTCATGCCCAGCGCCTTGGCCTTGGCGTTCATCGCGGCAATGAATGCGACATAGCCGCCCGGATAGTGATGGGCCAGGCTCGCGGCTGCACGGTTTTCCGAGGACATCAGGGCGATCAGCAGCATTTCCCTGCGCGGCAATTCGCTTTTGAGTTTGACTCGGGAAAACACGCCTTTCATTTCTGGCGTGTCGCTGATGTTGATATTGATGTACTCGTCCATGTTCTGTCGGGCTTCAACCACAATCAGGCCGGTCATCAATTTGCTGACGGAGGCGATAGGGACAACCACGTCGGGGTTGCTGGCATAAATGACTTTGTTGGTCTGCATATCCAGCAGCAAAGAGCTGCCGGAAGCGAGCTTGAGTTGTTTCGTGTCTCGGGGGGCCGCGGTGGTCTCCGCAGCGCTGGCGGTTGGCGTGATGAACGTCCCTGTAAATGCAAAAAATAGGCTCAGGATGGAAAGACGGATTTTCACGCTGGCAGACTCATAAGGTGTTGATAAGCCGTTATGTAACGGGCTATTTCGTAAAAGCGCGACATTCTGGAGTATGGCTGAATAACTGTCGATGGTTGTTCTAGCAGGACGTAAAAGTCCTTGGGAACATGAAAAAAAAGTCATTTTCCGGCGGATGGTCGATCTTTTACTTCAGGCAAAAAGAACCCCGCCATTGGCGGGGTTCTTTTATTCGTCGCTTATGCCAAAACGGGCACTCAGCTGTGCAGTGTTTCCGCAGCGTACAACGTGTTTTCCAGCAGGCAGGCGCGCGTCATCGGGCCGACTCCGCCCGGTACCGGAGTGATCCAGCCGGCGCGGGGCAGGGCGGTTTCGTAGATCACGTCACCGACCAGTTTGCCGTCTTCCTGTCGATTGATACCGACGTCGATCACGATCGCGCCTTCCTTGATCCACTCACCTTTGACCAAGCCCGGCTTGCCGGCGGCGACGACGACCAGATCGGCACGGCCGACGTGGTCCGCCAGATCCTTGGTGAATCGGTGGGTGACGGTCACGGTGCAGCCGGCCAGCAGCAATTCCATCGCCATCGGACGGCCAACAATGTTGGACGCTCCGACGACCACGGCATTCATCCCGTAAAGGCAAGCACCGGTGCTTTCCAGCAGGGTCATGATGCCTTTGGGGGTGCACGGACGTAGCAGCGGGATGCGCTGGGCCAGGCGACCGACGTTATAAGGGTGGAAACCGTCGACGTCTTTATCCGGACGAATGCGCTCCAGCAATTTGGAGGCATCCAGGTGTTCAGGTAAAGGAAGCTGAAGCAGAACGCCGTCAATTGCCGGATCGTCGTTCAGGCGATCGATCAGATCGGTCAGTGCTTCTTGAGTGGTTTCGGAAGGCAGGTCGTAGGCTTGGGAAATGAAGCCGACCTCTTCACAGTCTTTACGCTTGTGCGAGACATAAACCTGAGAGGCAGGATCGCTGCCGACCAGGATCACCGCGAGGCCCGGCGTGCGCAGGCCTTGCTCGCGACGCTCGTTGACCCGTTTGGCGATCTGCTGGCGCAGGCTGGCGGCGATCGATTTGCCGTCGATTAGTTGTGCAGTCATTGCGCGTGATTAACCATCGAGAGGGGAAAAAAAGAGAACGCATTCTCGCATGTCATGCGGTGAGGGCAAAGGCGCTTGGTCTGCAAATTCCTCTAAGCCCTTTAATTAAATGAATTTTTTATAAAAAGGATTTGACGACCCTCGGGGCGCTCTATACTATTCGTCGCACTTGTCGGGCACAGCCTAGCACTGGATGAGAAGGTCGAGCGGAATTACGGTTCTGCGAGGCTGGAAAGCTCTTAGTTTGTAGTCCTCCAAGAGTACAGATTAATAAGGCGCCCGTAGCTCAGCTGGATAGAGCATCCGCCTTCTAAGCGGATGGTCGCAGGTTCGAGTCCTGCCGGGTGCGCCATTAGGCAGCTTTGGCACAAGTAGCGCAATATGGTGGGCGTAGCTCAGTTGGTAGAGCACGGGATTGTGACTCCCGTTGTCGAGGGTTCGATCCCCTTCGTCCACCCCATATTTCGAAAGGCGCCAGATTAACAGTCTGGCGCCTTTGCTTTAACAGCTTCAAACGCGGATGTGGTGGAATTGGTAGACACACTGGATTTAGGTTCCAGCGCCGCAAGGTGTAAGAGTTCGAGTCTCTTCATCCGCACCAAATAAGCTTCACTCAGGCCGGCTGGCTTGATTGGGGCGCAGCAAGGGAGTTGTTTGGCTTCTTTGCAAGGCAATATGGTGGGCGTAGCTCAGTTGGTAGAGCACGGGATTGTGACTCCCGTTGTCGAGGGTTCGATCCCCTTCGTCCACCCCATATTTCGAGAGGCGCCAGATTTAACAGTCTGGCGCCTTTTTTGTTTTAGCGGTTCGAGTATCAAGTGGCTGCATGTTCTGGGTCGCAGGGGTGGGGTGTTTCATCGTATTTATGTTTCTCGATGATGCCGCGCCGCCCGCCGGCCTTGCTCGCAAGACCGGCTGTCAGGGAGATGATTGGCAACTTCTTCTATATATAGAAGGATGGGTGCAGGGCCCTGGCGTGACTGGCTGTATTTGCTAACAGGGCGAGGCACAACCGTTTGTCCCTCGCCTATAAATTGCCTGCTGCTTTTTTACCCGTTTTCAGTAGGGTGACTTCTTGAGTTTGACCCACTAGAATGCATGCCCTTGATTCTGGGGTCGGAAACGGCCGGCTAACGTCTGTGCAACGAGGAATATCCATGCAAGTTTCTGTTGAAAATACTTCTGCTCTTGAGCGCCGCATGAGCATCACCGTGCCGGCTGAGCGCATCGAGACTCAGGTCAACAAGCGTCTGCAGCAGACTGCCCAAAAGGCCAAGATTGCTGGCTTCCGTCCAGGCAAAGTGCCAATGAGCGAAATCAAGCGCCGTTTTGGTGCTGATGCGCGTCAGGAAGCTGTAGGCGATGTGATCCAGTCTTCGTTCTACGAAGCTGTTGTCGAGCAAAAGCTGAACCCGGCTGGCGCCCCTTCGATCGAGCCTAAATCGATGGAAGCCGGCAAAGATCTGGAATACGTTGCCATCTTCGAAGTGTTCCCTGAGTTCACCGTTGCCGGCTTTGAAGGTATCACCGTAGAGCGCCTGAGCGCTGACGTGGCTGATGCCGATCTGGACAAGATGCTGGACGTGCTGCGCAAGCAGAACACCCGTTTCGAAGTGGCCGATCGCGCTGCCCAGAACGAAGACCAGTTGAACATCGATTTCGTTGGCAAGGTTGACGGCGAAGTGTTTGCTGGCGGTTCCGCCAAAGGTACTCAGCTGGTTCTGGGTTCCGGCCGCATGATCCCTGGTTTCGAAGACGGTCTGGTTGGCGCTAAAGCCGGCGAAGAGCGCGTTCTGAGCCTGACCTTCCCAGAGGACTATCAGAACCTCGACCTGGCGGGCAAAACCGCTGAGTTCACCGTGACTGTGAACACTGTTTCCGAGCCAAAACTGCCAGAGCTGAACGAAGAATTCTTCGCTCAATTCGGCATCAAGGAAACCGGTCTGGAAGGCTTCCGCACCGAAGTTCGCAAGAACATGGAGCGCGAACTGCGTCAGGCGATCAAATCCAAGGTCAAGAATCAGGTAATGGACGGTCTGCTGGCCACCAACCCGATCGAAGTGCCTAAGGCTCTGCTGTCCAACGAAGTTGACCGTCTGCGTGTGCAGGCTGTTCAGCAGTTCGGCGGCAACATCAAGCCTGATCAACTGCCGGCCGAGCTGTTCGAAGAACAGGCCAAGCGCCGCGTTGTGCTGGGTCTGATCGTGGCTGAAGTGGTCAAGCAATTCGACCTCAAGCCAGACGAAGCCCGCGTTCGTGAAATGATTCAGGAAATGGCTTCGGCCTACCAGGAGCCTGAGCAGGTTGTGTCTTGGTACTACAAGAACGACCAGCAACTGAACGAAGTCCGTTCGGTTGTGCTGGAAGAACAAGTTGTGGATACTGTTCTGCAGAAAGCTAGCGTGACCGACAAATCGGTCTCTTACGAAGAAGCAGTCAAGCCGGTAGAAGCTCCACAAGCCGACTGATCGTTTTTGCGATAAGAAGTACACACCATAAGCCAGCCTTCGTGCTGGCTTATGCGTATTCAAGACATAACTATTTGGGAGTGACTGCAGAGCATGTTCCGTAATTCGTATATTCAGCAGAACTCTGATATCCAGGCCGCAGGCGGCCTGGTCCCGATGGTTGTCGAGCAGTCTGCTCGTGGCGAGCGCGCCTATGACATTTACTCGCGTCTTCTCAAGGAGCGAGTGATCTTTCTGGTTGGTCCGGTAGAGGACTACATGGCCAACCTGATCTGTGCGCAACTGCTGTTCCTTGAAGCGGAAAACCCGGACAAGGACATCCATCTCTATATCAACTCCCCGGGCGGTTCGGTGACAGCAGGCATGTCGATCTACGACACCATGCAGTTCATCAAACCCAACGTATCGACCACCTGTATCGGCCAGGCGTGCAGCATGGGCGCGTTTCTGCTGACCGCCGGTGCTGCCGGCAAGCGTTATTGCCTGCCGAATTCGCGCGTGATGATTCACCAGCCGCTGGGCGGTTTCCAGGGGCAGGCGTCGGATATCGAAATCCATGCCAAGGAAATTCTCTTCATTCGTGAGCGTCTCAACACGCTGATGGCCAAGCACAGCGGCCACACTCTTGAAGAAATCGAGCGCGACACCAACCGCGATAACTTCATGAGTGCAGAAGCTGCGCGTGAGTACGGGTTGATCGATGAAGTGATCGCCCAGCGCCCTGCTTAAAAATAAGCAGCTCAAAATAGGCTTGGTCGGCTGGTCTGATCATTAGCGGGCTTGAAAAAGCCCGCAATAGCCTTCATCTTGTGTTGCAAGCCTATCGGATTTGGATCGAACGAATGACTGACACCCGCAACGGCGAGGACAACGGCAAGCTGCTCTATTGCTCCTTCTGTGGCAAAAGCCAGCATGAAGTGCGCAAATTGATTGCCGGCCCCTCGGTCTTTATCTGCGACGAGTGCGTCGACCTGTGCAATGACATCATCCGAGAGGAGGTGCAGGAAGCCCAGGCCGAAAGCAGCGCGCATAAATTGCCTTCGCCTAAAGAAATCAGCGGCATCCTTGATCAGTACGTGATTGGTCAGGAGCGTGCGAAAAAGGTTCTGGCCGTAGCGGTGTACAACCACTACAAGCGTCTGAATCAGCGTGACAAAAAGAATGACGACGTCGAGCTCGGCAAGAGCAACATCTTGCTGATCGGCCCGACAGGCTCGGGTAAAACCCTGCTTGCCGAAACACTGGCCCGTTTGCTGAACGTTCCGTTCACCATCGCTGACGCAACCACCCTCACCGAGGCGGGTTACGTGGGTGAAGATGTCGAGAACATCATTCAGAAGCTGCTGCAGAAGTGCGATTACGACGTAGAAAAAGCCCAGATGGGCATTGTCTACATCGATGAGATCGACAAGATCTCGCGCAAGTCTGACAACCCGTCGATCACCCGGGACGTTTCCGGTGAAGGCGTGCAGCAGGCCCTGCTCAAGTTGATCGAAGGCACGGTCGCTTCCGTTCCGCCGCAAGGTGGTCGCAAGCATCCGCAGCAGGAATTCCTTCAGGTCGACACCCGTAACATTCTGTTCATCTGCGGTGGTGCGTTCTCCGGTCTGGAAAAGGTTATTCAAAACCGTTCGACCAAGGGCGGCATCGGTTTCAACGCGGAAGTTCGTAGCAAGGAAGAAGGCAAGAAAGTCGGTGAATCCCTGCGTGAAGTCGAGCCTGACGATCTGGTCAAGTTCGGTCTGATCCCGGAATTCGTCGGTCGTCTGCCGGTCCTTGCCACGCTGGACGAGCTTGATGAGGCTGCATTGATGCAGATTCTCACCGAGCCGAAAAATGCTCTGACCAAGCAGTATGCCAAGCTGTTCGAGATGGAAGGTGTGGACCTGGAATTCCGGGCCGACGCGCTGAAATCGGTCGCCAAACGTGCCCTGGAACGCAAGACCGGTGCCCGTGGACTGCGCTCGATTCTCGAAGGTGTATTGCTCGACACTATGTATGAAATCCCCTCGCAGTCCGAGGTGAGTAAAGTAGTGATCGACGAAAGCGTGATAGAAGGCAAGTCCAAGCCACTGTATATCTACGAAAACAGTGAGCCGGCTGCCAAGGCTGCGCCAGACGCTTAAGCGTCAGGCAGCTGGAATAAAGAAGGGGCCTTCGGGCCCCTTTTCTTTTAAAGAGTTTTTAACACCCTCATTGCGCTTGTTTTTTTTCAAAGCAGCCCCCATCTTGGTTTCAAGCTTACTTCCATCTGTTTACGGCCTTATGGCCGCCGTAGAGGCGAAATCATGAAGACAACCATCGAATTGCCTCTCCTGCCATTGCGTGATGTTGTGGTTTATCCGCACATGGTTATCCCGCTGTTCGTGGGGCGCGAGAAATCCATCGAAGCCCTCGAGGCCGCGATGACGGGCGACAAGCAGATCCTTCTGCTGGCTCAGAGAAACCCTGCTGACGACGATCCCGGTGAAGAAGCACTTTATCGCGTAGGTACAATTGCGACCGTTCTGCAGCTGCTCAAGCTGCCTGACGGCACGGTCAAGGTTTTGGTCGAAGGCGAGCAGCGGGGCGCCGTGGAGCGCTTCAGCGAAGTGGACGGCCACTGCCGTGCCGAAGTCTCGCTGATCGACGAAGTCGACGCGCCAGAGCGCGAGTCGGAAGTATTTGTCCGTAGCCTGCTGGCTCAGTTCGAACAATATGTGCAGCTGGGCAAGAAAGTCCCGGCTGAAGTCCTCTCGTCGCTCAATAGCATCGACGAGCCAGGTCGCCTGGTCGACACCATGGCCGCGCACATGGCCCTGAAGATCGAACAGAAACAGGAAATCCTCGAAATCATCGATTTGTCGGCCCGGGTCGAGCACGTCCTGGCGTTGCTGGATGCCGAGATCGATCTGCTGCAAGTCGAAAAACGCATTCGCGGTCGCGTCAAGAAACAAATGGAGCGCAGCCAGCGCGAGTACTACCTGAATGAGCAGATGAAGGCCATTCAGAAAGAGCTCGGCGACAGCGACGAAGGCCACAACGAAATCGAAGAGCTGAAAAAGCGCATCGATGCCGCCGGCCTGCCGAAAGATGCCTTGGCCAAAGCCCAGGGTGAACTGAACAAGTTGAAACAAATGTCGCCAATGTCCGCGGAAGCGACCGTGGTGCGTTCGTACATCGACTGGCTTGTTCAGGTGCCGTGGAAGGCCCAGAGCAAAGTGCGCCTGGACCTTGCTCGCGCAGAAGACATTCTCGATGCAGACCACTATGGTCTCGAAGAAGTCAAAGAGCGGATCCTCGAATACCTCGCCGTGCAAAAGCGCGTGAAGAAAATTCGCGGTCCTGTGTTGTGCCTGGTCGGTCCTCCGGGGGTGGGTAAAACCTCTCTGGCGGAGTCGATCGCTCACGCCACCAACCGCAAATTCGTCCGTATGGCCCTTGGTGGTGTGCGTGACGAAGCGGAAATTCGTGGTCATCGCCGGACTTACATCGGTTCGATGCCAGGAAGATTGATTCAAAAAATGACAAAAGTGGGCGTCCGCAACCCGCTGTTCCTGCTCGATGAGATCGACAAAATGGGCAGCGACATGCGTGGCGATCCGGCGTCGGCGTTGCTGGAAGTGCTCGATCCTGAGCAGAACCACAACTTCAACGATCACTATCTGGAGGTCGACTACGACCTGTCCGATGTGATGTTCCTTTGCACCTCCAACTCCATGAACATTCCGCCGGCGCTGCTCGACCGGATGGAAGTGATTCGTCTGCCGGGTTACACCGAAGACGAGAAGATCAACATCGCCGTCAAATACCTTTCGCCAAAGCAGATTACGGCCAACGGCTTGAAGAAAGGCGAGCTGGAATTCGACGCTGAAGCGATCCGCGACATCATCCGCTACTACACCCGCGAAGCCGGTGTACGTGGGCTGGAGCGCCAGATTGCCAAGGTTTGCCGCAAGGCAGTCAAAGAGCATGCAATGGAAAAACGCTTCTCTGTGAAGGTCACTGCCGAGATGCTGGAACACTTCCTGGGCGTGCGTAAATTCCGCTACGGTCTGGCCGAATCGCAGGATCAGATCGGTCAAGTGACCGGGCTGGCATGGACTCAGGTGGGTGGCGAATTGCTGACCATCGAAGCAGCTGTCGTGCCGGGTAAAGGCCAGTTGATCAAGACCGGTTCACTGGGCGATGTGATGGTCGAGTCGATCACCGCCGCGCTGACCGTTGTCCGCAGCCGCGCGAAGAGCCTGGGGATCCCCCTGGACTTCCACGAGAAGCGCGACACGCACATCCACATGCCGGAAGGGGCGACTCCGAAAGACGGCCCTAGCGCCGGTGTAGGTATGTGCACGGCCCTGGTGTCGGCATTGACCGGGATCCCGGTGCGTGCGGATGTCGCCATGACAGGTGAAATCACCCTTCGTGGCCAAGTGTTGGCAATCGGCGGTCTGAAGGAAAAACTGCTGGCGGCTCACCGTGGTGGAATCAAGACCGTGATCATTCCTGAAGAGAACGTACGCGATCTGAAGGAAATTCCTGACAATATCAAGCAAGATCTGCAGATTAAACCGGTTAAATGGATTGACGAGGTCCTGCAAATTGCGCTGCAATACGCGCCGGAGCCGCTGCCTGATGTGGTTCCAGAGATAGTTGCAAAGGATGAAAAACGCGAGTCTGACTCTAAGGAAAGAATTAGCACGCATTAGTACGCATTTGCCTGAGTGGCTTGTTGACAGCTTTTTAGAGCCCTTGTTATAAAGCGGCTCTTAAGTGTCTGTAGGCCATTCAGCACACGTTTTTGCTTTCACCAAAAAACTTAGAATCATACTCAAATAGATATAAGGGGACTTAGAGTGAACAAGTCGGAACTGATTGATGCTATCGCTGCATCCGCTGATATCCCGAAAGCTGCTGCTGGCCGTGCGCTGGACGCTGTAATCGAATCCGTCACTGGCGCTCTCAAGGCTGGCGACTCTGTTGTTCTGGTTGGTTTCGGTACCTTCTCCGTTACCGATCGTCCAGCTCGCATTGGTCGTAACCCACAGACCGGTAAGACGCTGGAAATCGCTGCAGCCAAAAAACCAGGTTTCAAAGCCGGTAAAGCACTGAAAGAAGCTGTCAACTAAGTTCGCTTCAGGTTTTTGCCTATCCGGGTCGGGGTCATGCCTGACCTGGCAGCGGAGCGGTAGTCCAGTCGGCAATTTGCCGGTCCGAGACACCGAGGGTCGCAAGTTCGAACCCTTGGTCCGCTCCGCCAGTTACGAGAAGGCGCATCCTCGGATGCGCCTTTCTTCTATCCGGATTCTACCCACGCTCCACGGTTGCCTAATTTTGAAGTTCAACCGTTTCTGGGGGACGCATGCTGCAGAATATCAGGGACAATTCACAAGGCTGGATTGCCAAGACCATTATCGGGATCATCGTTGTACTGATGGCTTTCACCGGTATCGAGGCCATTTTCCAAGCTACGACCAACAGCCAGGATGCGGCCAAGGTCAATGGCGAAGAAATCAGCCAGAACGAGCTGAGCCAGGCGGTCGATATGCAACGCCGTCAGCTGATGCAACAGCTGGGCAAGGATTTCGACGCTTCCTTGCTCGACGAAAAAATGCTGCGCGAATCGGCCCTCAAAGGCCTGATCGATCGCAAACTGCTGCTGCAAGGCGCAGAAGAATCGAAATTCGCTTTCTCCGAAGCGGCTTTGGACCAAGTGATCCTGCAAACGCCTGAGTTCCAGGTGGATGGCAAGTTCAGTCCCGATCGTTTCGACCAGGTGATCCGTCAGCTCGGCTACAGCCGCATGCAATTTCGCCAGATGCTGGCTCAGGAAATGCTGATCGGTCAGCTGCGTGCTGGTTTGGCGGGTAGCGGTTTCGTCACCGACTCACAGGTTCTGGCGTTCGCCCGTCTGGAAAAACAGACCCGCGATTTCGCTTCCCTGAACGTCAAGGTTGACCCAGCAGCGGTGAAGCTGACCGACGATGAGGTCAAGGCTTACTACGACGAACACGCCAAGGAATTCATGACGCCGGATCAGGTGGTCATCGATTACCTGGAATTGAAGAAGTCTTCCTTCTTTGATCAGGTCGCCGTCAAGGACGAAGACCTGCAAGCGGCGTATCAGAAAGAAATCGCGAACCTGTCCGAGCAACGCCGGGCTGCGCACATTCTGATCGAAGTGAACGACAAGGTGACCGAAGCGCAAGCCAAGGCCAAGATCGAAGAAGTTCAGGCGCGTCTGGCCAAAGGCGAGAAATTCGAGGCCCTGGCCAAGGAATTCTCCCAGGATCCAGGTTCGGCGAACAACGGCGGTGATCTGGGCTACGCAGGCCCTGGCGTTTACGATCCAGCATTCGAAACCGCGCTGTATGCGTTGGCCAAGGATCAGGTGTCGGCACCGGTTCGCACTGACTTCGGTTTCCACCTGATCAAACTGTTGGGCGTTGAAGCACCTGAAGTGCCGACGCTGGCCAGCCTGAAAGACAAGCTGACCCGCGAGCTGAAAACCCAGCAGGTCGAGCAGCGTTTCGTCGAGGCGACCAAGCAACTGGAAGACTCCTCGTTTGAATCTTCCGATCTGGCCCAGCCGGCGCAAGACCTCAAGCTGACCGTTCACACCTCCAAGCCGTTCGGCCGCGAGGGTGGCGAAGGTGTTACGGCCAACCGTGCCGTGGTCACCGCTGCGTTCAGCCCTGAAGTGCTGGATGAAGGTGCCAACAGCACCGCCATCGAACTGGACCCGGAAACCGTGATCGTGCTGCGCGCCAAGGAGCACCTGAAGCCTGCGCAACTGCCGCTTGAAAGCGTCAATGCCAGCATTCGTGCGCAATTGGCCAAGGAGCACGCCAGTGCTGCCGCCAAGACCAAGGCTGATGAGCTGATCGCCAGCCTGCGCGACGGCAAGACGCCACTGGACAAGGCGATTGACGGCCAGAGCTGGAAAGTCACCGCAGCAGCGACTCGCGCTCAGGAAGGGATTGACCCAACCGTGCTGCAAGCACTGTTCCGCATGCCTAAACCTGTCGCCAAGGACAAGCCGACCTTCAGCAGCGTGACCCTGGCCGATGGTAGCCTGGTGATCGTGCGCCTGAACGGCGTGAACGAAGCCGCCGCGCCGACCGAAGAAGAGAAGGCTCAGTACCGTCGCTTCCTCGCCTCGCGCATTGGCCAGCAGGACTTTGCGGCTTACCGCAAGCAGCTGGAAAGCGAGGCCGAGATCAAGCGTTTCTGATGCTTGATTGAGTTGCCCGCTACACAAAGACCCCGGCCGAAAGGCCGGGGTTTTTTATGGAAGAAGCAAAAGCATATTGGCGATCCGTCGGCTGCGTATGTACCGCCCGACTTTTTCCTGTAAATGACCGTCAGTAGATTTGTAAACGTTTTAAGACACTAATCGATGCTCCGCTAAGCATCGATCTGTTGCACAATACGCCCCGGATCGTTTTCCTCAGGATGTTCAATGTTTAAATCAATTCCCATGCGTGTTGCCGGGCTGGCGCTGATGCTGGCCACTGCTGCCGGCTGCTCGTCAAAGAAAGCCCCCATCTATGAGCATGAGAACTTCGATGACTCCGGGACGTTTTCGCGCAATTACCCGGTGACGGATGCGCAAACCTGCGAAGCCGCCCGTCGGGCGTTGCTCAGCCAGGGCTACATCATCACCAGCGCCGACCCGAAACTGGTCAGCGGGCACAAAAGCTTCCAGCAGACCGGCGAGACCCACATGGAGATCAGCTTCAGTGTGGTCTGTGCCGATGACGGCAGCGAAGGGCATCATGCGACCATGTTCGCCAACGCCCTGCAGGACCGCTATGCGCTGAAGAAAACCAATAACTCCGCCAGTGTAGGTGTAGGCGTGTTGGGTTCGGTATCGATGCCGATCGGCTCATCCGACGATTCGATGGTCAAGGTCGCCAGCGAAACCGTCTCGTCGGCCAAGTTCTACGAGCGATTCTTTGCGCTGGTCGAGTTGTTCCTGCCGCCGGAAGCAAAGAAGGCTGCGCACATCCCCGAGAAACCCAAGACCGACCTGGGCATGCCTGAGGCCAAGGCTGCTCCGGCGCCTTTGGCTCCAACGCCGGCTCCTGCGGCGGAACCCGCGCCAGCGCCTGCGGCTGAACCAGCTCCAGCTCCTGCTCCTGCTCCAGCACCTGCTGCCTCGGAACCCGTCGCACCGCCGCCTGAAACAGCGCCGATCACCCCGGTTGAAAACCCGGAACCGGCGCCGTCCTCGGAAACCGTTACGCCACCGCCGCAATCCAGCCTGCCGCCACCGAGCGAGCCTATTTCGGCCATGCCTGGCGCTAGTCAGTAATCGATCTACATTTCGGGACCGTGTCAGATGACACCGTTCCCGAAATGGCTTTTTGATTGATCCGCGTCAACCCGGGCTGTAGTCCTACAACCCCTATCGAAAAAATCCTGTGATAAATTCCTGACCGCCTGCTACGTTTTATAAGTAGCCGCTGAGCGGTGCGCCCGCGTCATTTTTCTTTCACGTGGGCACTTTATGCTCAAGGCGTTGGTCATTTATTCAGGCATTTTTTAAACGAGCGGTAGGGGGATTTCACAATGGACGATTATCAAGAAGAGCTGCTCGAGTATCAGGCGTTTGAACTGGACCCATTGGAGCCAGCGGAAGACGCTACAGAGCTGTAAACATCACGCGGATTGGCGATGACTGCGGCGAAACTCGCCGGGGGTCTGGCCGTTCCAGCGTTTGAAGGCCCGTTGAAACGCTTCGGCTGAGGCAAAGCCCAGCAAGTAGGCGATTTCACCGAATGCCAGTTCCGTGTCGCGGATGTAAGTCATGGCCAGGTCGCGGCGGGTGTCGTTGAGAATCGCGCGAAATTGCGTGCCTTCTTCGGCGAGTTTGCGACGCAAAGTCCAGGTAGGCAGCTTCAGGCGTGCCGCCACTTCTTCCAGGTCGGGTTCCCGGCCACCATTGAGCAACGGCCCCAGCAACTGAGTGATCCGTTCACGCAGGCTGCGGGTGCGTGTCAGTTGCTCCAGTTCCCTTTCGCAGAGCTGCAGCAAGTGTCGCCAGGTACTCGGGCAGTGCTCCGGATTGCGCTGGGCGAGGCTGGCCAGGCTCAGGCGCAGTTGATTCTGTTCGGCGCCGAACTGAATCGGGCAATCGCCCAGCGCGGTATACGCCTCACGATAATCCGGTTCGGCAAACTCGATCTCGATACGCTCGGCGCGTAGCGGGGCAGGGCTCACGCTGGACAATTGGTGCAGCCAGCCAGCGATGATCGAATCCACCACGAAGCGGTTGTAGGCGTTGTAGGGGCTGATGGAATAGAACCGCAGCCACGCGCCCTGAGCGTCTTCATGAAAGCTCGATTGGCCACGATAGTTGGAGCCATACAAGGCTTCGAAGCGAATCAGGCACCGCGCCGCTTCTCGAACCGTCGGTGCCTGGGCGGCGGTGACCCCGGCCAGACCGGCCTGACTCAGACGACTGAGCTGGCCCATGCGCAAACCCAGCGCCGGGTCGTCGGTCAACTGAATGGCACCGTGGCCCAGGCGCATGTAGCGCGGGATCGACAGCCGGGCGCCTGCCTCGGCCAAACGCGCGGCATCGAGGCCGTATTGCTCAAGCAACGGTTGCGGGTCCACACCGTGGCTGCGCACGGCGTCGGCCAGGCTATGAACAAAGCCCACCGACAGATCCCCAAGGCGCATCGGCAGCGGTTTCATGGTTTACAACCAGAGGTTCAGCAAACGCGCGCCACGGGCATTGCCGTCGGCGAACTGCTGCCCGTTGTTACTGAGAAAACTTTGACCCGCGCTGCCCTTGTCCCAGAACTGACCGCGCAGGAACACGCTCATGCCGGCAATGGCCTGGCTGCTGGGCGATTGGCCGGTCAGTGTCAGGCGATGCCAGGCCTGGCCTTCACTAAGTTCACCGGCCTTGAGGCTGACGGAGCCTGGCGTCGACAACCCCTTGTAACCCCGCCACGGTTTGTCCCAGGTGTCGCGGCCGACGACATAGGCGGGGACAGCCACCAGATGGGCGCCCTGGGCGTCGAGTTTGCGGTAGTTGTCCGGGTACCAGCTGTCGCTGCCGATGAGTACGCCCAGGCGTCCTGCCGGGGTGTCGACGACGTTGAGCGTGTGCTCGCCATTGGCTTCGATAACGTCTTTTTCAGCGAAGACCGGATGCATCTGGCGTTGCGGCTGGCCCAGCGGCAGCCCGTCGCGGCCGAACACCACGCTGCTGTTATACAACGCACCGTGGCCGACCTTCAGCGTGCCGTCGATGATGCTCGGCTCGGGCAACACAATCGTGCCGGCCACCAGGGTCACGTTGAACGCCTTCGCCAGCCCGCCGAACAGTGCCTGATAGTCCTTGGCCATGCCTTTGGCCTTCATCCGCAAGTGAGCGTCGTCGAGACGGCTTTCGCCCTTGGCGCTGATCAGCGCACGGACGAACTGCACGGGATTGCTCACCGCCAGCCAGTTCATCGCTTCCTTGAGGGTGGTCGCCTGGTACAGCTCATCTTTCTCGCCACTGACCATCAGCCAGGTGCCGATGTGTTCGGGCAGCACGACGATGGTCTTTTCATTGAGCAGGCCTTGGTCCTGAGCCTGCTGCAAATAGGCGGCGAGCTTACGGTGCAGGCGTTCGGGGCTTTGATAGTCGGTGGGGAATAGCTCGGGCTGAATGCCCAGCAGATTGCCGCGATCGGCAGGGGTGCCTTGATCAACCGCGAGGTGGATGCGCAGGTCCGACAGGTAATGACCCACCGGACGGTCCGCGGCCCACATGGCGTAGGTCGTCAGGGCGGCAATCAATGCCATGGAGAAAGTCAGGTACAGAAGTTTGCGCATGGGGAAACAGTCGACAGCCGTGTGCAGGGTTCGCGACTAGGGTAGGGCGCATGCCGGCGCTTGCCAAGGGGCGCTGCACATTTGGATCAATAAGTTGTCAGTTTCGGTCATTGAGTGACAAGGGCGCGACTCTTAGTCTGTCCTACATGACTGACGGGGGCCGAAGAGCTCCTGCATATTTTCCGTGATCGCTCGATGTGGAGTTACAAATGGCCGCCGCTCATTACCCGCACCTGTTGGCCCCGCTGGACCTGGGTTTCACCACGCTGCGCAACCGCACCCTGATGGGTTCGATGCACACCGGTCTGGAAGAGAAGCCCGGCGGTTTCGAACGCATGGCGGCGTACTTCGCCGAGCGTGCTCGCGGCGGTGTGGGCTTGATGGTCACCGGCGGCATTGGCCCGAACGATGAGGGCGGGGTGTATTCCGGCGCGGCCAAACTGACCACCGAAGAAGAAGCGCTCAAGCACCAGATCGTGACCCGTGCGGTGCACGAGGCGGACGGCAAGATATGCATGCAGATCCTCCACGCCGGCCGTTATGCCTACAGCCCGAAACAGGTCGCGCCGAGTGCCATTCAGGCGCCGATCAACCCGTTCAAGCCTAAAGAGCTGGACGAGGAAGGCATCGAGAAACAGATCAGCGACTTCGTCACCTGTTCGACCCTGGCGCAAAAAGCCGAGTACGACGGCGTCGAGATCATGGGTTCGGAAGGTTATTTCATTAACCAGTTCCTCGCGGCCCACACCAACCACCGCACTGACCGTTGGGGCGGCAGCTACGAAAACCGTATGCGCCTGCCGGTGGAAATCGTCCGCCGTGTACGTGAAGCGGTCGGCCCGAACTTCATCATTATCTTCCGCCTGTCGATGCTCGATCTGGTGGAAGGCGGCAGCAGCTGGGAAGAGATCGTGACCCTGGCCAAAGCCATCGAGCAGGCCGGTGCGACCATCATCAATACCGGCATCGGCTGGCACGAAGCGCGGATTCCGACCATCGCCACCAAGGTGCCGCGTGCAGCGTTCAGCAAGGTCACGGCCAAGCTGCGCGGTTCGGTGAACATTCCGCTGATCACCACCAACCGCATCAACACCCCGGAAGTGGCCGAGCAGATTCTGGCCGAAGGCGACGCCGACATGGTGTCCATGGCGCGGCCGTTCCTCGCCGACCCGGACTTCGTCAACAAGGCGGCCGCAGGCCGTGGCGATGAAATCAACACCTGCATCGGTTGCAACCAGGCGTGCCTGGACCACACCTTCGGCGGCAAGTTGACCAGCTGCCTGGTGAACCCGCGCGCTTGTCATGAAACCGAACTCAACTACCTGCCGGTGCAGCAGATCAAGAAAATCGCCGTGGTCGGAGCCGGTCCTGCGGGCCTGTCCGCTGCCACAGTGGCGGCGGAGCGTGGGCACTCGGTGACGCTGTTCGATTCGGCCAGTGAGATTGGCGGCCAGTTCAACATTGCCAAGCGTGTACCGGGCAAGGAAGAGTTTTTCGAAACCCTGCGCTATTTCAACCGCAAGTTGCAGACCACCAATGTCGAGGTGTGCCTGAACACCCGTGTCGATGTGGCGAAACTGGTGGAGGGCGGTTATGACGAAATCATCCTGGCCACCGGCATTGCCCCAAGAACCCCGGCGATTCCCGGCGTTGAGAACGCCAAGGTGCTGAGCTACCTCGACGTGATCCTGGAGCGTAAACCGGTGGGCAAGCGCGTCGCGGTGATTGGCGCAGGCGGTATCGGTTTCGACGTATCGGAATTCCTCGTTCACCAAGGCGTGGCCACCAGTCAGGACCGCGAGGCGTTCTGGAAAGAGTGGGGCATCGACACGCATCTGGAAGCGCGCGGCGGTGTCGCCGGCATCAAGGCTGAACCCCATGCACCGGCGCGGGAAGTGTTCCTGCTGCAACGCAAGAAATCCAAGGTCGGCGACGGTCTGGGCAAAACCACGGGCTGGATTCACCGGACCGGTCTGAAGAACAAGCAGGTGCAGATGCTCAACAGTGTCGAGTACCTGAAGATCGACGACGAAGGCCTGCACATCCGTATCGGCGAAACCGGTGAGCCGCAGGTGCTGCCGGTGGACAACATTGTGATCTGCGCCGGGCAGGATCCGCTGCGTGAATTGCAGGAGGGTTTGGTCGCAGCGGGGCAGAACGTGCATTTGATTGGTGGTGCGGACGTGGCAGCGGAGCTGGATGCCAAGCGCGCGATCAACCAGGGTTCGCGGTTGGCTGCCGAGTTGTAATCTGCAGGTTTAGCGTGCCAATGGCTTTCGTGGGCAAGCCTCGCTCCTACGGGAATCGTGTTTTTCTGTAGGAGCGAGGCTTGCCCGCGAAGGCATCCTCAAGGCTGCTAAGATGCCGGTTATTTACCGCAGAGCCGGCATCGATGCTTCTCCCTCCCAACGACTGGCTCCCCCAAGCCCCGCTCCAACCCCTTCACCTCGACTGGCTCACCGCAGCCGGAATCGAAGTCGCCATCCTGCGCCTCGACCAGATCGACCCACTGATCAGCGGCAACAAGTGGTTCAAACTCATCGAACACCTCAAAGCCACTGACCAAACTGGCGCCCAAGGCATCATCAGCCTCGGCGGTGCGCATTCCAATCATTTGCATGCACTGGCCGCCGCCGGCAAACGCTTCGGTTTCAAAACGGTCGGCCTGCTGCGCGGTCATCCGCAGGAAACGCCGACGATAAAGGACTTGCAAGCGTTCGGCATGCAGCTGCACTGGTTGGGTTATGGCGGTTATCGAGCACGGCACGAAGCGGGTTTCTGGCAGCCATGGCAGGCGCAATACCCCGATCTGCACCCGGTGCCTGAAGGTGGCGGTGGTCTGCGTGGGGCGCGTGGCTGCATGCAGTTGAAGGCGATGGTCCTTGAGCAACTGGGCAATTTGGGCTGGAGCGATTACGACGGTTGGTGGCTGGCCTGCGGAACTGGCACGACCCTGGCCGGCCTGGCGCTGGCCGAGGCGGGCGAACATCCGGTGTATGGCGCGCTCGCCGTGCCCGACGATCATGGTGTGGCACAGCAGGTTGAATCAATTGTCCGAGAGGCCGGTTTGCAGGAGCCGGATTACGAGTTGTTCGATGCCAGCCGTGGCGGCTTTGCCAAAGTCGATCCGCTGTTACTCGACTTCATCGACCAGACCGAGCAGGTCACGGGTATTTCGTTTGAACCGCTGTACACCGGCAAGGCATTGCTGATGCTCAAGCAGCACGTCGAGGCTGGAAAATTTGAAAAGGGCACGCGCCTGATCTTCATCCACACTGGCGGTTTGCAGGGCCGTCGGGGGTTCAGTTCAACACTGTAAAAGACACCGAATGCTTTTGTGGCGAGGGAGCTTGCTCCCGCTCGACTGCGAAGCAGGCGCAAAACTGTTGAACGCGCTGTGCCAGACGGGATGCGGGCGCAGGTATTGGGGCTGCTTCGCAACCCAGCGGGAGCAAGCTCCCTCGCCACAAGGTTGGTTACCGCTCACCCGCGCTTGGGCATCATCCGCAGCAGCGTGTTATCGCGCACCACATAATGGTGATAAATCCCCGCCGCCGCGTGCAGGCCGATCAGCCAGTAACCGATGGTGCCACCGAGCTCATGCCAGCCCTCGATTTGCTTGGCCAGTACTTTGTCCTCCGAGATCAGCAACGGCAAATCAAAGCCGTAAAACATCACCTGATGCCCCTTGGCACTGGTCACCAGCCAACCGAGGATCGGCATCGCGATCATGAATATGTACAACGCCCAGTGCATCAACCTGGCGAGCACCGTCTGCCACCGGGGCGAGGCCGGGAAGATTTGCGGCGCGGGGCCCAGGCTGCGGGCGAACAGCCGCAGCCAAACCAATACGAACACCGTCAAACCGAGCATGAAGTGCGATTCGGTGATCAGCGTCCGGCCACCGCTGCCTTTGGGGAAGAACCCGCGAAGCTCGATACAGGCGTAAACCAGCGCCAGCAGAACCAGCATCAACCAATGCAGCGTGATCGACACGGTGCTGTAGCGTGAGTCGGAGTTCTTCCACGGCATACGGTGTTCCTCACAGGTCGGCCACCGTTCTTGGTCGACGGTGTTCCTTAACTGTAAGCCTGATTCGACGGGTCTGCCTGATCCTGGTAAAGGTTCAACGTGCTGGTTCAGGCTACAGGCAGAAAAAAGCACCGCTATCCCTTGTAGGAGCGAGGCTTGCCCGCGAAGATGTCTGAACATTCAGCAGGGATCTCGGCTGGTAGGACGTCTTCGCGGGCAAGCCTCGCTCCTACAGGGAACGCGGTGCTTTTGGGTGGATCAGCTGCTTTGCGGCATCTCACCCTTGGCCAGGCGCTTGTTGATGTCAGCGATCACTTCCGGCAAGTCGGTGATGGTGTCGATCATGTAGTGCGGCCGCGAGCCTTCGAACATCCCGTGGATGCGTTTGCGTTCACTGTCGAGTTGCTCACTGCCGAGGGCGCGGAAGCCTTCGTAGTCCAGACCCAGCGCGTTGCCGGAGCAGATCAGCGCCACGGTCCACATGCCGGCGCGACGACCTTCGAGAATGCCCGGCACGGTGTCATCGATCTTCACGCAAGCCGCGACGTCGTCGATGCCCAGCGCAATCACGTTGGCCAGTGCCTGAGCCGGCCATGGGCGGCCGTTCGGCACTTCATCGGTGGCGACCACGTGGTCGGCCACGTAACCGTTGGTGGCGGCCAGTTCGACCACCTTGTCCATGACCTGTTTCGGGTAGCCGGAGCAGGAACCGATCTTGATCCCTTGCTGACGCAGGTTGGCGATGGTGTCGAGTGCACCCGGAATCAGCGCCGAGTGCTCTGCGATTTTCTCGATCTGCAGCGGCATGAAACGTTTGTAGATGGCGGTGACGTCATCGTCGGTCGGCGTGCGGCCGAACACGGCACGATAGCGCTCGGCGACTTCCGGCTGATCGCACAGGGTGCGGATGTGGTCCCACTTGCCCATGCCCATCGGCCCGCGGGCTTCTTCGATGGAAACCTGGACGTCGAATTCGGCGAAGGCTTCGACAAAAATCTGCGTCGGCGCGAAAGAGCCGAAGTCGACCACGGTGCCGGCCCAGTCGAGGATGGCGGCCTGGAGTTTGGTTGGGTTTGCGTAATTCATGTCTTAAATTCCTTTGTAGGAGCGAGGCTTGCCCGCGAAGAACGATAATTCGGTGTGCCTGAAGGACCGCGTCGTCTGCATTCGCGGGCAAGCCTCGCTCCTACAGGATCAGCGGTGTGTGCTCATTCAGATGTCGAGGACTTCCATCTCGCGCAGCACTTCGGCGACCGCCGCCACGGCCGCGTGCATCTCGGCCTGGTTGACGTGTCCGATGCAGCCGACGCGGAAGGTTTCGACCTGGGTCAATTTGCCGGGGTAGAGGATGAAACCCTTGGCCTTGACGCGTTCGTAGAATTCCTTGAACTGGTAGCGCGGGTCTTTCGGCGCGTGGAACGTGACGATGATCGGCGCCTGGATCTCAGCGGGCAGGAAGCTGCGCAAGCCGAGTTTGGCCATGTCATCGAGCAGCACCTGGCAATTGTTGGCGTAGCGCTGATGCCGCGCCGGCAAACCGCCTTCTTCGTTGTATTGCAGCAGGGCTTCGTGCAGCGCGGCGACCACGTGGGTCGGCGGTGTGAAGCGCCATTGGCCGGTCTTGGCCATGTAGGTGTGCTGGTCGTACAAATCCATCGCTAGGGAGTGAGAGTTGCCGGCTGCGTTGGCCAGCGCGTCTTTGCGAGCGAAGACAAAACCCATGCCCGGCACGCCTTCCAGGCATTTGCCCGAGGCGGCGATCAGCGCATCGAAGGGCACCTGTTGTGCGTCGACCGGCAAGGCGCCGAAGGAGCTCATGGCATCGATGATCAGGCGTTTGCCGTGTTGCGCGATGACGTGGGCGATTTCCGGCAGCGGGTTGAGGATGCCGGTGCTGGTTTCGCAGTGAATCAGCGCGACGTGGGTGATGCTGGCGTCGGCGTGCAGCAGACGGTCGACGTCGGCGGCGGTGGTCGGTTCGTCTTCGGCGGTTTCGAAGGTGCTGAACGGGCGACCAAGTACTTCGCAGATTTTTGCCAGGCGTTTGCCGTAGGCGCCGTTGATCAGCACCAGCACTTTGCCGTCGCGGGGCACCAGGGTGCCGATTGCCGCCTCGACGGCAAAGGTGCCGCTGCCTTGCAGGGGCACGCAGTGGTGGCTGTTGCCGCCGTTGATGATTGCCAGCAATTGTTCGCACAGGCTGGCGGTCAGTTGATTGAAGCGATCATCCCATGAACCCCAGTCGACCATCATCGCCTGACGGGTGCGGGCCGATGTGGTCAGTGGGCCGGGGGTGAGCAGGATTGGCTCGGCAGTGCTCATTCTTGTGTCCTCGCAAAAGCTCTCTGTGGGATGAAGCTACGGGACATAAATTGCAATTTCGGGTGCTATCAATCAAATTGTTTGTTGTTATGCTAGCCATCAGTGAGAGTTATCCATGAACCTGTTCCAGCTTCGAGCGTTCGACGCCGTGGCCCGCGAAGGCAGCTTCACCCGCGCGGCCGAGCGGCTGTTCATCAGCCAACCGGCGGTCACCGGACACATCAAGGCTCTGGAAGAGCATTACCAGATCACCTTGTTGCGCCGCACTGCGCGACGCGTGGAGCTGACGGAAGAGGGCACCAAACTGGCGGCGATCACTCGGGCGATGTTCGGCCTGGCCGAAGAAGCGCAAGTGCTGCTGGAGGCGAATCGGCAGTTGCTGACCGGGCGCCTTGAGGTGGCGGCGGACGGGCCGCACATGGTGATGCCGATGCTGGCCAGCCTGCGCGCGCGGTACCCGGGGATCACCGTGAACCTGCGCTTGGGCAATGCTCAGGAAACCTTGTCGGCGTTGTTGTCCGAGCACGCCGACGTGGCGGTGTTGACTGAAGTCGAGCCGCGCAAAGGCCTGCATCTGCAAGCGTTGAGCGAATCACGGATTTGCGCGCTGGTGCCTGACAGTCATCCCTGGGCCAAGGCGTCCAAGGGCGTGAAGCTCAAGGAGCTGGATCAGGTGATCATGGTGTTGCGCGAGCCGAGCTCGATTACCCGACGGACATTCGATGAGGCTTGCGCGATGGCGTCGGTCAATCCTCGGGTGCTGTTAGAGCTGGACAGCCGCGAGGCGGTGACCGAGGCCGTTGCGGCCGAGTTGGGGGTTGGCGTGGTGTCGTCGGTGGAGGTCAGTCACGACCCGCGGGTGGCGGCGGTGCCGATTCTTGGCGAGGGTCTGGTTAACCGGCACATGATCGGGTGCATGGAACGGCGGCGGGATTTGCGTTTGATTCGGGCGTTTTTTGAGTTGGCGCCTACCCGATAGACCGAGGCGCGGCCTTCGCGGGCAAGCCACGCTCCCACAGGGTTTTATGCTGGCCGCAGATCTTGTATACGACGCATAACCTGTGGGAGCGTGGCTTGCCCGCGAAGCGGCCAGACCTGCCTACACCAGACTCTCGCGCACCATCTCCAGAAACGTCGCCACCACCCGCCGCGAACTCTGCTCGCGCAAGCACACCAGCGTCTCTGTCAGGCGCCGTGTGCAATCGGTGATCGGCAACGCACACACCCGCGAATCCGCGCCAAACTCGGCGGCCGACACCACGCCAACCCCAATCCCCACGACCACCGCCTCACGCGCGGCTTCCCGACCTTCCACCTGGATCGCCGGGCGGATGGAAAACCCGGCCTGGGCCATTTCCTCTTCCAGTGTCTGGCGCGTCACCGAACCGATTTCCCGCAGTACCAGTGGTGTGTCGTGCAAATCCGCCAGGCAAATCGATTCGCGATCTGCCCACGGATGATTGCGCGAAACGAACGCCACCATCGGGTCGTTACGCAGCGGCAACGAGATCAGACGTTCGTCACTCACCTCCCGACCCAGCAACGCCAGGTCGGCCTGATAGTTGAACAGCCGAAACAGCGATTCATCGGTGTTGCCGGTTTCGATCTTCACGCTGATGCCGGGGTAGCGCTCGCAAAATCGAGCAATCTGCGGCAACACGTGCACTGGCGCATCCACCGCGAGAATCAGGGTGCCGGTTTGCAAGGCCCTGGAGTCGTGCAAGAGCTCCTGCGCCTCGGCCTCGATGACGAACAGCCGTTGGGTAATGGTCAACAAGCGCTCGCCCAGATCAGTGAGGCGCACCGAGCGTTTGTTGCGGTGGAACAGCAGCACACCGAAGCGCTCTTCGAGCTTGCGCACTTGGTCGGAGATCGCCGGTTGCGTGAGAAAAAGCCGCTCGGCGGCTTTGGTAAAGCTTCCGTGGACGGCCACGGCGTGGAAGGCTTTGAGCTGGGCGTGGGAAACCGACATCGGAACCTCCAGTAACAAGCTGAGCTTATATTGGAAATACGATAAATCGATTTCACTTATTAATCAGTAATTGTTTTTATCGACCTCAGCCCCGGTGACTGGTCAGTCGAACAGCATCGGCGGCCATGAGCCTGTGCGTGCAATTGCAGGCCTCATCTGACCGGTATCGCCAAAGGGAAGCCGCGGTATCGAAGTGCTCAACAATAAAAAAACAGGCGTTATTTCTCAATTTCTGCCGGCACACTCACACCCTGAGGTCAGAACCACAATGAACAAGCACATCGGCACTATCAAGCGTTGGCGCGTGCAGATCTTCGCGATCACCTGGCTCGCTTACGCCGCTTTCTACTTCACCCGCAAAGCTTTTTCCGTGGCAAAACTGGGGATCGCCGAAGACCCCAGCTTCATGCTCGACAAAATGGCCATGGCCAACCTCGACGCCATCTACCTGACCGCCTACGCCATCGGGCAATTCACTTGGGGCATTCTGGCCGACCGCTTCGGCCCAAGGGTCGTAGTGTTTGGCGGGTTGTTGATTTCAGCAGCGGCAGCCTTGGTGATGGGCAGTTTCGCGACGTTGCCAATCTTCGCTACCTGCATGCTGATTCAAGGGTTTGCCCAGTCCACCGGCTGGTCCGGGCTGTGCAAGAACCTCGGTAGCTTCTTTCCCTCTGAACAGCGCGGGCGGGTGCTGGGGTTGTGGAGTTCCTGCTACGCCTTTGGCGGTCTGGTGGCTTCGCCGTTTGCAGGCTGGTGGGCGTATACGCTGATCGGCACCTGGCATGCGGCGTTCTTTTCCAGTGCGGCGGTGGTTGGGCTGGTCGCCGTGCTGTTTTTTATTTTTCAGCGCAACAAACCCGAAGACGTTGGTTTGCCGGCGGTGGAACCGGAGCCGCAACTGACGGCGCAAGAGGCTGAAGCGCAAAGCAAGATCAGCATGCTGGAACCGTTAAAAGAAATTCTGCGCAACCGCACCGTGCTGGTTCTGGGCCTCGCGTACTTTCTGCTGAAACCGGCGCGCTACGCGATTCTGCTCTGGGGGCCGGTGATCGTCTTCGAGCAGATGCCCTCGGTGGGCAAGGTCGGCGCGGCGATCATTCCCACTGCGTTCGAACTGGCCGGGCTGCTGGGGCCGATCCTGCTCGGGCTGGCCTCAGACAAACTGTTCGGCGCCCGACGCATGCCGGCGTGTGTGCTCAGCCTGTTGGCGCTGACCGTGACCTTGACCTTGTTCATGGGCGCCCTGCATACCGGCAGCGTGATGCTGGTGGTGGCGCTGCTGTTCGTCATGGGCCTGACCCTGTACGGACCGGACTCGATGATCAGCGGCGCGGCCGCGATCGATTTCGGCACCGCCAAGGCGGGTGCCACAGCGGCCGGTTTCGTCAACGGTTGCGGCTCCGTCGGGGCGATTCTCGGCGGATTGCTGCCGGGCTACTTCGACTCGGTCACCGTGTTCATCGTCTTCGCCGGCTGCGCGTTGTTCTCCGCCCTGGTGCTGATCCCCCATTGGAACAGCCGTCCGGCTGGCCTGCTGATCAAAAGCGCTTTCGTGCCTAACCAGGCAATGACCGTAAAACCCCTGCGTACCTGAGGAAAAACCGATGAGACCTTTCTGGCTGGAACAGGCGCTGGAGGCTGAGTCCTGCGTGCCGTGTGAACCTTTGGCTCGTAATACCCGGGCTGACGTCTGCATCGTCGGCGGCGGCTACACCGGGCTGTGGACCGCGATCATGCTCAAAGAGCAGAACCCCGAGCTGGATGTGCTGCTGATCGAAGCGGACATCTGCGGAGCCGGCGCCAGCGGACGAAACGGCGGCTGTGCGCTGTCGTGGTCGGCCAAGTATTTCACCCTGGAAAGGTTGTTCGGGGTCGAGGAGGCGGTGCGGCTGGTCAAGGAATCCGAGCACAGCATTTATGCGATCGGCACCTTCTGCGAACAGTACGGCGTGGACGCCGATTACCGCCTCGATGGCACGCTCTACACCGCCACCAACCGCGCGCAATGCGGCTCGACCGATGCGGTGATCGCGGCGCTGGAGCGCAACGGCATCAACTCCTTTACGCAAAGGCCGGTTGCTGACGTGCAGCGCATGGCCGGCTCCAGCAAGCATCTGGAAGGCTGGTTCTCGCCGGCCGCCGCGAGTGTGCAGCCGGGCAAGCTGGTGCGCGGTTTGCGGCGGGTTGCCTTGCAGCTGGGCGTGAGGATTCATGAGAACACGGCGATGACCGGCCTGGAGGAGGGCCGGGCGGCGAGGATTCAAACCCCCAACGCCACCATCCACGCTGACCGGGTGGTGTTGGCCATGAACGCCTGGATGGCCCGCGCGTTCCCGCAATTCGAGCGCAGTGTGGCGATCGTTTCCAGCGACATGCTGATCACCGAGCCCCGGCCCGATCTGCTCAACGAAATCGGTTTGACCAGCGGCGTCACGGTGCTCGATTCGCGGATTTTCGTGCACTACTACCACAACACCCCGGACGGTCGGATCATGCTTGGTAAAGGTGGCAATACCTTTGCCTACGGCGGGCGAATGTTGCCGGTGTTCGATCAACCGTCACCCTATGCCGGTTTGTTGAAACACAGCCTGAGCGAGTTCTTCCCGGCGTTTGCCGAGGTCAAGGTCGATGCCACCTGGAATGGCCCCTCGGACCGCTCGGTGACCGGTTTGCCGTTCTTCGGCCAGATGAGTGCCAGCGGTAACGTGTTTTACGGTTTCGGTTATTCCGGCAGCGGCGTCGGCCCGTGCCATATGGGCGGGCAGATCCTCGCCTCGATGGTTCAGGGGCTGGACAATGCCTGGACTCGCTCGCCCTTGGTCAATGGCCCGTTGGGTTTCTTTCCGCCGGAACCGATTCGTTACCTCGGCTCATTGTTGGTGCGCAACGCCATCCGCCGCAAGGAGCGCGCCGAGGATCACGGACGCCGGCCACGGCATCTGGATGTGCGACTGGCCAAATTCGCGGCGGCTGCGGGCAAGGCTGACAAGGGCTGATCAATCCTGACGGTTGACCAGCCAATCGAGCAGAAGTCGGCCGTCACTGCGGGGCTGGCGAGCGAGTCGAGGCGCGGGCGGGTTGCTCGCCGCGACGCAAAGCACCGGGCGATCCGGGTCGCTGTCGAGAAAACTGATCAGCACCTCGGTGCCCGCGAGCGGCAGCCTCGACGGATCGATCCGACCGTCCGCCGCGGCTAGCGCCACGGGTAGCCACAGGCCGGTGGATTGATCGTCATCGGCCGGCGCTGTGGGCCACAACCGAACCTCAATCCGCCCCTGTGCATCCAGCACCGCCGGTTGACCGGCAGGGCCCAACACTCGCGCCGGTTGATAGCCCGGAATGCTCGGCCTGGCCTGTGTCAACGCGGGGCGGAACACCGTTGACCACGGGATGGCGCTGAATTGGTTGCTGTAACGCCGGGTTGTGTTGAATGTGTCCTCGGCGAGAATCGACGGCTGTTGGCCCTGATGCCGGATTTCGGTGAGCAGCCACTGATCGTTGAAGTTCGCGATGGGATGTTCCGATACTTGCACGATGCAGCCACTGCGCAATTCACTGTGGTTACTTTGCCCCTGTATCTGCCGATGTTGGCAGCGCAGACGTTCGAGTAAGCGACGACTCGATTGCTCACGCTCGAGCTGTTGCGGCGCAGGCGCCGCGGTCAGTGGGGGCGAGGCATGACGCTGGAACAACTCACTGATCACCGGCGCGTGGGTGCCTTGAGGTGATTCGTCGTAAAACGGCATCAACAGCGGTTCCTGGGGAAAGCTCAGGCTGTCATCCGCCAGCACCAGCACATGGCCGTCGCGCTGATGTTCGAAGTGATAGTGGATGCCTTCCTCTTCGCAGAGCCGTTGCAGGAAGGCCAGGTCGGTCTCGTCAAACTGAATGCAAAACGGTCGCACGGGATAACGCCCGTTCGGTAGTTCAAGACGGTAGCTGTGTTCGGGAATTGCGTTGTCGACGAGCAACTGGTGCAAGATGTCGGGCACGCCGAGTTGATGAAACACCCGACGGCAAGGGCGATGGTCCAGTTGTTGGAGCCAGGGCACCAGCACCAGTTCGTAGCCGACCCGGTGCGGGCCACGGTATTCGCGACTGGCGGTGTGCAAGATGCCGTGAATGCCGGTTTCATCCCCCAGGCTCAGGAACGCCGGTTGCTGCAGCAACTGCGTAAGGTTCATGGCCGGTGCCAGGCCGATCACTTCGATCTCGAAACGATAGGGCTGATTGAGACGTTCACGGCCACTGAACCGCAACACCTGCAGACTCAATCCACTGTCCAGGAGGGTCAGGGTGTAGGGACTTTCCTTGTCGTTGTGCATCGAACGCGCTTCTGCCATGGAATATGGGCGCAGAGGGTACGAAACCACGGCCCCTTATAGTCACCGCAAATCGACTTTTCAGAATCGCCCTACAAGCACTGGTGAATATGTCGATTGGTCACGCCGGTGGGCCAGGTGGAATTTTTGGTCGATTGCCAACTTTAGGCCGTATAAACTTGGCGCCATGCGTCGGCCAATAGATGTCTCGGCGCCACAGATCAAGAGAGTGAGTAATGGGCGCACAGTGGAAGGTTAAACACAAAGAAGCGGCATCTAACGCCAAGGGCAAGATCTTCGGCAAACTGGTGAAAGAAATCACCATAGCTGCCCGCAACGGTGCCGATACTGCCACCAACGCACACCTGCGCCTGGTGGTCGAGCAGGCCAAGAAAGCCTCGATGCCCAAGGAAACCCTGGATCGCGCGATCAAGAAAGGCGCGGGCCTGTTGGGCGAAACCGTGCAGTACCATCGCGTGACCTACGAAGGTTTCGCCCCGCATCAGGTACCACTGATCGTTGAGTGCGTGACCGACAACATCAACCGCACCGTCGCGGAAATCCGCGTGGCCTTCCGCAAGGGCCAATTGGGCGCGTCCGGTTCGGTGGCGTGGGATTTCAACCATGTGGGCATGATCGAAGCGTCCCCGGACAGCCCTGACGCCGATCCGGAAATGGCCGCGATCGAAGCTGGAGCCCAGGATTTCGAGCCAGGTGAAGAAGAGGGCACCACCCTGTTCCTGACCGAACCTGGTGACCTGGACGCCGTTCAGAAAGCGCTGCCTGAGCAAGGCTTTACCGTGTTGGCGGCCAAGCTGGGTTATCAGCCGAAAAACCCGGTGAGCGGTTTGAGCGACGAGCAGATGGCTGAAGTCGAGGCGTTCCTGGAAGGCCTCGATAACCATGATGATGTGCAGGATATGTTTGTTGGTTTGGCGGGTTAAGCCGAACTGTTTGTGATTCTATTGTGGCGAGGGAGCTTGCTCCCGCTCGGGTGCGCAGCAGCCGTCGTTTTTGGGACGGCTCCGCCGTCCAGCGGGAGCAAGCTCCCTCGCCACAGGTTTTGTATTTGCCTTTAGCTCAGTGGGAGGCAGCTAACTCCAGTCCTATCTCCCTGAACCCCGGCCGCGCCAACACCTGCGCCTGACAGCAGCGCTGCTGTAATTCCTCCAGCTGCACACGCCTTTCATCGCTCAACCCCGAATCGATCCGCGCCAGCAATTCCCCCAGCAACACCCCAAACGCCCGCACTTCAATGCGTTGCAGCGCACGGCTTTCAAGGCTGTCGGATGTCGCATGGAACGACGCCGCGCCAAAGTCCCCCAGCAAGCAATCCCCGTGCTCGTTCCACAAGATATTGTGGCCATAGAGATCGCCGTGGGTGATGCCTTGGCGGTGCAAATGCTCCGCCACCGAGGCGATGCCACGGGCTATGCGCAGCGCCACCTCAGCACTGAAACGGGTGTCATCGGCATAGACGTCACGGGTGCAGGACGCCAGGCTCGGCAGCCCGGCGAGATTGCGATAACTCGGATCAATCAGTTGCATCACCAGCCCGGCCTGCTGTTCGGGATGCCCGACGATGCGGCCTTCGACCCGGATCAGATTGGGGTGAATGCCGGCGGTGATGCAGGCGTTCATTTCGTGCAGCGGTGAACCATCGCTGGTCATTTCGCCTTTGTAGAGTTTGACCGCGACTTGAGTGGCCGGTTGGCCCGGTCGTTCCCACGTGGCCCGATGAATCACCCCCGAAGCGCCTTCGCCCAATTGTTGCTCCAGGCGCAGCCCGGACCACGGGATGCTCGCCGTGGCATTGAGGGCCGCCGCATCGGCTTCGGTTTCCAGCGGGTTCCCGGCGTAGGCCAGCCAGGTCAGGCTCGGCAGGGTCAGCAGCCACTCGGGCAGTTCGGTCAGCTGATTGGCAGCGATGCGGATCAGTTCGAGTTGATGGCAGTGGCTCAGGCTTTCGGGCAGGCGTTGCAAGCGGTTGCCGGCAAGCATGAGTTTTTGCAGGTGTGGGCGATGACCCAACTCGGCGGGCAATTCAAGCAGGCGGTTATCGGTCAGGATCAGCCAGCGCAGCAGCGGCGGCAGTGCAGCCGCAGGGACGGTTTCGATGGCATTGGCCTTGAAGCCGATCATCGTCAGCGCGGCGCATTGGCCGAGGCACGCGGGCAGTTCGGTGAACTGGTTGTCCGAGCAAAACAGCACGCGCAAACGGGTCAGGCGATGCAGGTCATCCGGCAGGCAGCTCAAGGCGTTGCCGCTGAGGTTGAGCACTTCCAGTGAGTCCGCCAGATCGAAGATTTCGCGTGGAAATTCGGTCAGGCCGCAAGCCAGGTCCAGACGGGTGATGCCTGTCAGTTGACCGGCGCGCAGTTGGGCGAGGGTATCCATGGGCGGGTTCGCTTTTGATCGAGGGAGGGCGCGGGGGCCTGGAAATGGGCGACATGATAGCGGCAAAGGCAGGTTGCCTGTGAGGCCGCCTTCGCGAGCAAGCCCGCGCCCACATGAGTCCGAGTCCACCCAGGCAACTCGGTCACCAGTGGGAGCGGGCTTGCTCGCGAAGAGGCCGAAACTGCGACACAAAAACTACGGCTCCCTGACCTCCATCAACTGCCCCAACCGACTCCGCGTACGCGCAAAGTCAATCGCATCGCCCCCCAGGCTTTCACGCAACGACTGCTCACCGACCAACGTCAGGTGCTTGTCCTGATCGTACAAAACGTCAATCAGATTGATGAAACGCTGTTGCGCCGCCATCGAGCACGCTGCCAGGTTGGGCAGCTGGTCGATGGTCCAGTCATCGAAACGCCGGCACAGGTCCAGGTAATCCATGACTGCCGTGGGGTGTTCGCACAGGTCGTCAAAGGTAAAACCGATGCTGCGGTCTTCGCAGCGTCGCGCTTGAAGATGCCGTGCGCCGACCGGCAGTTGCAGGGCCGGTGCGCCACGTTCCGGCAGTTTCAACGCCTGACGTTGCTCCACGGTGCCCGGCCAGACGTACCGTCCCTGGGTAAACACCTGATGCGCGTGTGTTTTCATCTGACTGCGGTAGTCATGGGGCCCGCCGACTTCCATGACCTGCATGCGCGCGTGGATCAAGTCGATCACCGGTTTGAACCGGGCGTGGTAGAGCGGGTTGGGCAACAAACCTTCCGGCGGATAATTGGAGGTCACCAGCAGCAGGATACCCCGTTGGAACAAAGCCTTGAACAGGCGCGTGATGAGCATCGCATCGCCGATGTCGTGGACGTGGAACTCGTCGAAACACAACACGCGGCAGTCGTTCAGCAACTCATCAAGGGTGACGGCCAGCGCATCGGGCTGATCACGGTGAGTGAACATGCCCTGGTGCAGCCGGGCAAAGAACTGATGAAAGTGCAGGCGCTGTTTTTCCGCGATCGGGATGGCCTGGAAAAACCCGTCGAGCAACCAGCTCTTGCCGCGACCGACCGCACCATGCAAGTAAAGGCCGGGGAGTGTTTTCGCCGATGCACCGAGCAGTGCCGTGGCGTGCTGCGCCATGCAGTCGATCACGCGCTGTTGGCTGTGGCTGAGGGTGTAGCCCTGGGCGTGAGCCTTGTGGCGGAAGTAGTCGTGGATCACTCGACCGGACGCACTGGCTGGCGCAGCCGACACCTTGCCGAACAAACGGCGAAGCGAGGGCCAGCGCGGTGCGAGTCGCGAACGGTTGGGCGGTCGAACAGCCACTGTGAGGTCACCCCGTAATCGTCAGGCAGGCTGCCCGAGCTGCGGCGGCGTAGTGTAACCAAAGGCTGAATTTGCCTGCCAGTGCTGTCGACCGATGACCCGATATCTCAACAGGATTCTTCGGGTTGTAGAGCTTTTTTAAGCCGTTATATCGGTGTTATTCCGCCAAATCCCGGTAGAAAACGCCTGTTGCAGAGGTGCAATGACGATCAGCGGCTGGCGAAATTCGGGTCCATTGCTACCCTGATGTCTAGTAGCCACCCCACACAAGGAAATGGGACCGTGAAAGGAATTAGGGTCGTGGCAATTATAGGTCTGGCGCTCAGCGCGCAAGTGTTTGCCGCCGAACTTCAGGTCGACGTGCGCATCGACGTGCAGCGTGGTTGCCAGGTGATTGGGCAGCAACACCGAGCAGGAATCGAGCAACTGGGCGTGCTCGACTTCGGCAGCACCGCGCGACTGGATGACCCGGCCGGACCGCTGGGCGCGGCGCTGATGAATGAGCGACTGCCACGGCTCGAATGCAACCCCGACACCCCTTATCAATTACGCGTCGACGGCGGCCTGCACGGTGGTGTCGGTGACGTGCGCTACATGGCCGGTTCCGCCGGCAGCAAACCCATCCCTTATCGGCTCTACCAGGACCCGGCGCGACTGATCCCGCTGGCGGTGAATGTCCCGGTGAGTGGTCGTGTACCGGATTCCGGTTCAGTGGATTTGCCCTTGTATGCCCGTATCGAACGGCTCGCGGAGATTCCCCGTGTCAGCCGCTATTCAGACGTGGTGAAAGTGACGGTCACCTGGTAACGAGGAGTGGGTTGGCGCCATGACAAACAGGCACTGGAGGGTGATCGCCACGAGCTTGCTGGTTCTGCTGGCCGAAGACGCGCAAGCCGCGGTCAGCGGGCAGATTCATGCGCGGCTGACCATTACCTCCGGATGTGAAGTCACCAATGGTGCCGAACCTGGCAGTGCGCCCAGCGATTTCGGCACGCTTGATTTTGGCCAGCAAGGCCCGACCTGGAATCGTCCGATCAACGCCAGCCTGGGCGATGACGGTAACGGCAGGCTGAACGTGGTCTGCAATCCGTCGGTCACCGGGTTCACCGTCACCATTGATGGCGGCGCCCATGGCGACGGTACGACTCGTCGCCTGAGCAACGGCAGCGAGACCATCCCTTATCAGTTGTTCCTCGATGCGTCCGGAAACCAGCGTTACAGCATCGGCCAGCAACACAATTTCGCTGTCACCAGCGGGGCCCGGATACCGATTCCGGTATTTGGCTCGGTGGTGGCGAATGCCCGAGCGCTACCGGCCGGTGTCTATACCGACACCCTGACGGTAACGCTGGATTGGTAACCCCGTAGAGGACGGACACCATGCACATGCTCGTATCAAGGATAGGTTTGTCATTGCTCGGCCTGACGCTGGTGTCCAGTGCCCATGCCGCGACCACGGTCACCGGCCAGATCACCTCCAGCCTGATCCTGACCAACAGTTGTCAGGTCAACGGTGCCGGTGGTTCCAGCGGCCTGAACTTCGGTGCTTTGAATTTCGGCACCGAAAACAGCCTGTTCACCACCGCCAATGCGCAAGTGCTGGGCGGCGGTGGCGGGGCGTTGTCGATCCTCTGTTCCAGCGGCACCACGCCGGCGGTGAAGGTCCGGGCGGGTGCCAATGACGGCCTGTCTGCCGGCGGAACCCGGGCGCTGGCAGATGGCAGTGGCAACTACGTGCCGTATGACCTGTACACCGACTCCGGGCATTCTCAGATTCTGGCCATCGACGGGGTGATCAATCTCGCGACCAGCACCGGTGTGGCGCAGACCGTGAACCTCTACGGTAAAGCCGTGGGCAAGGCCGGGCTACCGGCCGGTACTTACACCGACACCGTTGCCGTCGAACTGACGTTCTAGCGCGATGACCCAAAAGCACGGCTATGCGGCGCTGATCCTGCTGTGTGCTGGGAGCGTGCCGTTGCCGCTGGCGGCGGTGACCAGCCAGAGTTTTCAGGTCAGCGCTACGATCACCGCCGGGTGCCTGGTGGTGGGCGGCGTATCGAATTACGGCAGCCTCGACTTCGGCAGTCAGTCAGCCCTGGCCACCGACACGGTGCAGGTGGCGTTGAGCGCTGGTGTGCGTTTGCAATGCACGCCGGGGGTGACGATGAACATGAGTGTCGATGGTGGCCAGTACAACAACAGCGGGCGGCATATGCAGCTCACCACCGGCAGTAACCGTGTGGCGTATCAGCTGTTTCGCGATGCGGCGTTCAGCCAGAGCCTGGGGATTGGCCAGAGTGTTGCCGTGGCCTACAGCGATGCCAATAACATCAGCCTGCCGATTTATGGACGGGTGCAATTACCGGGCAATCAGCCTGGGGGGACGTACAGCGATGTGTTGCAGGTGCAGCTGTCGTGGTAACGCGTCGTTTTGAATAAGGAGCAGGCCTATGAGTTCACCTTCGCAGCGGCATTCAGTCATGCGTTGTGCGGTATTGGTGATGGTGTTGCTGGGGACGGTCGAGGTGCAAGCCGCCAGTTCGGTGCTGATCTGGCCGATCGACCCGGTGCTGGAGGCTGATCAACAGGCCAGTGCCTTGTGGCTGGAAAACCGCGGCAATGAGACCGCCAACCTGCAGATCCGGGTATTCGCCTGGAGCCAGAGCGGCTTCAACGATCAGTATCAGAATCAGCGCGATGTGATTGGCAGCCCACCGGTGGCGAAGATTGAACCGGGTCAGAAACAACTGGTGCGCCTGACCCGCACCCGGGAGATTCCACCGGGGCAGGAACTGGCTTACCGCATCATCATCGATGAAATTCCCTCGGCTAAAACCCCGGCTTCCGAAAACGGCAAGACCGCTGCGGCGATTCGTTTTCAGATGCGTTATTCCGTCCCGTTGTTCGCCTATGGCGCCGGGCTGTGGAGCAAGGAAGACACCACCCGCCAACGCGATCCCAAAGGCGTCGGCTTGCCCGATCTGAGCTGGCGTACGGTGGCGGTGGACGGTCGGCCCTATGTCGAAGTGCGCAATCAGGGCGCAGTGCATGCTCGGCTGACCGATGTGGCACTCAAGCAAGGCGGCCAGACCCAACCCCTGGTGGAAGGCCTGCTGGGTTACGTGCTGCCCGGCGCAATCATGCGCTGGCCGGCACCGGGACCGATGGCCGCCAATCCGGCGTTGCAGGTGCGGATCAATGGCGCGCCGCAGGTTCAAAGCATCACGCCCGCTCGTTGATCACATCCCTGTAGCAGCTGGCGAAGCCCGCGTTCGGCTGCGAAGCAGTCGCAAAACGGTCTCCGCGATTTACCTGAATAACCCCGGTGCCTGATCAAGCGACTGCTGCGCAGCCGAACGCAGCCTTCGGCAGCTGCTACAGGTCGTGTGTGCTGTGACAAGGAGGGATCTGTCCATAGACGGACCTAATGCGCGAATGAGCCAACGCCTGGCTCGCAGTTTCCAGCGGCCGTTGTGGGCATTGAGCTGCGCGTGCTGGTTGGTGTTCAACTCTCAGGCCCGGGCCGGTGATCTGCCGCCCCCGCCCAGCGGCATGGAGGCTGTGGCGGATGCACAGTTGTTTCTGGAATTGGTGGTCAATCAGATGAATACCGGACGAATCGTGGCGGTGGAGCAGCGGGGCGCAAGCTTCTTTCTACCGGCCAGTGCGTTGCGCGACAGCGGCATCAAATTGCCTGAAAACACCGACACCGAAGTCGACCTCGACAGCCTGCCGGGCCTGCACAGCGAGTACGACAGTGGTGCTCAACGGCTGCTGCTGGAGGTTCCGCCGGACTGGCTGCCGGAGCAGTTCGTCGGCAACCGCCAAGCCTATCCGCGAACGCCAGCGCTGAGCAGTTTCGGGGCCTTGCTCAACTACGACCTGTACCTCAACGACACCGATGACGCCGGCACCTACCTTGCGGCGTGGAACGAAGTAAGGCTGTTCGACAGCTGGGGCACGCTGTCCAACACCGGGCAATACCGCCGCACCTTGTCGGGGAATGCGGTCAGCACACTGAACAACGGTTACCTGCGCTACGACACCACCTGGCGTTACTCCGACGACGAGCGATTGCTCACTTATGAGGCCGGCGACCTGGTCAGCGGCGCCTTGCCCTGGAGCAGTTCGGTGCGCCTGGGCGGCGTGCAGGTCTCCCGCGACTTCGGCGTGCGCCCGGACCTGGTGACCTATCCGTTGCCGCAGTTTGCCGGGGAAGCGGCAGTGCCGTCCTCGGTGGACCTGTTCATCAATGGCTACAAATCCAGTAGCGCCGAACTGCAGCCCGGGCCTTACACACTGACCAATATCCCGTTCATCAACGGCGCCGGCGAAGCGGTCGTGGTGACGACGGATGCACTGGGCCGACAGGTCTCGACCACGGTGCCGTTCTACGTCACCAGCAGCTTGCTGCAAAAAGGCTTGAGTGATTATTCCGTGGCGGCGGGCACCTTGCGCCGGGACTACGGGATCCGCGATTTCAGCTACGGCCCCGGTGTTACGTCCGGCAGCCTGCGTTACGGCCTGAGCGATAACCTCACCCTGGAAAGCCATGCCGAAGCTTCGGATTCCCTGAGTCTCGGTGGCGTGGGCGGTAACCTGCGGCTGGGCAATTTCGGGGTGCTCAATACTGCGCTCAGCCAAAGCCGTTTCGACGGCAAAAGCGGTCAGCAACTGAGCCTCGGTTATCAGTACAGCAGCCAGCGCTACAGCTTCTCCTGGCAGCGTCTGCAACGTCGCGACCATTACGCCGACCTGACCGTGATCGACAGCCCTTACACCACCCTGAGCACACGCAGCGAACAAGCGACCCTGAGCCTCAACCTCGAGACCTGGGGCAGCCTCGGTGTCGGTTATTTCGACGTGCGTGCGGCGGATGATTCGCGCACCCGGCTGCTCAACATGACCTGGAGCAAACCCTTGTGGCGCAACAGTAGTTTCTACCTGTCGGCCAACCGCGAAATCGGTGACAGCAACTGGGCGGTGCAGGCGCAACTGGTGATCCCCTTCGATCTGCGCGGTAGCCTGGCCATCAGCAGCGAGCGCAGCAAGACCGGGCAAAACCAGCAGCGGGTCAACTACAGCCGTGCGGTGCCCACCGAAGGCGGGGTGGGTTTCAACCTCGGTTACGCCCAGGGCGACGGCCCGGATTATCGTCAGGCCGACCTGACCTGGCGCCTGCAATCGGTGCAGTTGCAGGCGGGTGTCTACGGCAACAGCGACGCTGAAACCCGTTGGGCCGATGCCAGCGGTTCGCTGGTCTGGATGGACCGTCAGGTGTTTGCGGCCAACCGGATCGACGATGCGTTCGTGGTGGTCAGCACCGAGGGTTTCGCCGACATTCCCGTGCGCTACGAAAACCAGCAGGTCGGCCAGACGGATCGCAACGGCCACTTGCTGGTGCCGTGGAGCAGCGCCTATTACCGTGGCAAATACGAGATCGATCCGCTGAATTTGCCGGCCAACGTGCGCAGCCCCAATGTCGAGCAGCGGATCGCGGTACGCCGGGGCAGCGGTTATCTGCTGGAGTTTCCACTCACCAAGGTGATTGCCGCGAGCATCGTGCTGGTGGATGCGCAGCAACAGGAGTTGCCCTTGGGCAGCAACGTTGTACACGAGCAGAGCGGCGTACAAACCGTGGTCGGTTGGGACGGTCTGGTGTACCTGGAAAACCTTCAGAAGCAAAACAGCTTGCAGGTGACCCTGGCGGATGGAAAGACCTGTCAGGTGCATTTCGCCGTGGACTTGAATCAGGATCAGATTCCGTTGATCGGTCCGTTGGTGTGCCAATGAAATGGCTGGTGTTTTTGGCACTGTGGCTGCCGGGTGGCGCCTGGGCGCTGTGCTCTGTGGTCAGCACCACAGCGGCGGGGTTCGGTTCCCAGAGTTCGATTGCGGTGCGCACCACGGCTCAAACCAGTTCCACCCCCAATGCGGGGTTGAGTTGCAGCGGTTCACTGCTGTCTTTGCTGACCAATAATGACCACTTCTACGCAACAGTCTCATCGACTCAATCCGGCTTGCTCGGGCCGACCGGGGACGTCATCGGCTACACGTTGTACGCCGACAACAGCACCAGCTATCCGATCAACCGGGCCGTGGCATTCGATTTCGCCCGCAATGGCATCATCGACGCCCTCGGCCTGCTGGGCAGTGTGATACCGAAAACCGCGCCCGTTTATTTGCGCACGACCATCGGCAGCAATGTGGCAGCGGGCGTCTACAGCGAAACCCTGAGTATTTTCTGGAACTGGAATTATTGCGCGGGCGTCGGTGCCGGCAGCATCTGCCTGGGGCGCGACATCGGCAGTGGCACTGCGACGTTAACCGTTAACATGACCGTGGCCAACGACTGCACCATCACCGCGCCGAACATCAGTTTCGGCAGTGCGCCGGTGGTCAGCGCCTTCACCGCCGTCACCGGCCAGACCATCAACCTGGCCTGCACCAAGGGCAGCGCGTACACCGTGGGGCTGGACGACGGCCAGCATGCGGCCGGTATCGGCGGGCGTCGACAGATGATCTCCGGGGCCAATTACCTGGCCTACGACATCTTCAAGAGCGCCGGCACCACCCGCTGGGGCAATGTCGGCAGTGCGCGCCGGGCCAGTTCCGATGCGGAGGTCAACCCAGGCAATGGCTTGGGCACGGGCAGCCAGGTGTTTAACTACAACGCAAAAATCTACACGGACCAGATCACACCGCCGGCCGGGACCTATCTGGACAGCGTGATCCTTGATGTCGGGTTCTAACCAAGCACTCCCACCTGTAGCAGCTGCCGAGCAGCGCGAGGCAGCGTTCGGCTGCGAAGCAGTCGTAAACCCGGGTTACGCGGTTTTCCTGAAAGAACCGGTTGCCTGATTTTACGACTGCTTTGCAGCCGAACGCTGCCTCGCGCTGCTCGGCAGCTGCTACAGGGGTAGCATTCCAGTCGAACAGTAGTGTCAGTGACTACCGCTCAATGCTGCGATTCCACCGCGCATTCCACGCCGGGCGCTGTTCGTTGACCTGATCCCAATCAATCGCAATCGCGGTGGTCAGGTACTGCTTCATCGCCTCGACCTGGCCGCGGGTCTTGTCGGTGGTCGGCGTGTTCGGGTTGGACGGGATCTGGTCGCCATCTTCCAGCGCCGCGGCCTGGGCTTCAGGGGTCAGCAAAAACGCAGCGAGTTTCTGCGCCAGTTCCGGTTGGGTGTTGTTGGCGATGGCGCACTCAGCCACGTTGAGCACCACGGAGCCTTCCTTGGGCTGCGCATATTCCACCGGCATGCCCTTGAGTTTCAGCGCGGTGACCTGGGTCGGGGTCAGCGGGAACAGCGCCGCTTCGTCGGTCTGGAGCATTTCGGAAATCTTCGCCGAACTTGGAATGTACTCCAGCACGTTGCGCCCGACGGTATTCGGCCAAGCCTTGAAGCCCGGTTCGACGTCGGTTTCGCTGCCGCCCTGAATCCGGTTGAACATCAGGAAACCGTGCAGGCCGAAGGTCGAGGAGGCCATCGACTGGAACACCAGTTTGTCCTTGAAGCGCGGGTCGGCCATGTCCATCCACGAGGTCGGCGCAGCCCAGCCTTTCTCCTTGAACAGGCGCGTGTTGTACGCCAGCCCGGTCACGCCGAGGCTGACCGCCACTGCTTGATCCTTGATGCGACCCTTGGCCGGAATCTGCGCCAGCGGTGCGCTGTCTTCGAGCTTGTCGCACAAGCCCATGGCGATGGCGCGGTACATGATGCCGTCGTCGAGGAACATCACGTGCATCTGCGGGTTGCCTTTGCTGGCCTGGACCTTGGCCAGGATATCGGCGGAAGTCCCCGGCACGATCACCACTTTGACGTTGTTCGCCTTCTCGAACACCGGCAGCACCTTGTCGGCATAGAGCCGCTCCATGGTCCCGCCGTTCATGCCGAGATAAAGCGTGGGTTCGGCCTGGGCCTGGGTGACTGTGAACAGGGCAGTCAGACAGGAGAAACCGAGCAGTGCAGTGCGTTTGACGTTATTCATTGGCGCGACCTTCCTCTATCAAGCAACGGAGATGGAGTGAAACCGGGTGATGGAAAACGCATCCAGTGGCGTCTTGGAGGCGCCGCTGCAGATGATCTCGGTGAGCGCCAGGCCCACCGCCGGACCGATCTGGAAACCCGCGCCGGCAAAGCCGAAAGCGTGCAACAGACCGGGCCGGGTGCTGCTATGCCCGATCACCGGTTGGCGATCAGGCAGATAACCTTCGGTGCCGCTCCAGGTACGAATCGCCTGGGCACCTTCAAGAAACGGGTAGAGCTCGACGGCCTGGCGCAAGATCTCGATCACGGCGTGCTGGCCGGGGCGGGCGCGCGCGTCATCGAGGGCAAAACCCTGGCCGCCGCCGAGCACGCAATTGCCGCGCGCCACCTGGCGGGCGTAGATGCCGCCACCCTCGACGCCGGTGCTGGCATTCATCACCAGCGGCAATGGCTCGGTGACCAGCATCGCCGGGTGGCCGGCGTGCATGGGCACCGCTTCGCCAAACTGTGCGGCCAGGTGTCCGGCCCAGGCCCCGGCGCAGTTCAGCAACCAGGGCGCGTGCAATTCGAGGCCGGTTTGAGTGCTGATACGAAAGCGCTGACCGTCATGTTCCACCGCCGTTACGGCGCATTGTTCATGGACTTGCGCGCCGTGCCGACGAGCCGTTTGCGCGAAGGCGGGGGACACCAGTCGCGGGTTGGCGTGGCCGTCGTCCGGGCAAAACGATGCGCCCACTGCGACGTCGCCGACCCACGGAAAACGCGCGCGCAATTCGCGTCGGTCGAGCACCTGCAAATCGAGACCGAAGCCCTGGCTACTGACGGCATAGTGCTGCAAGGCATGCAGATCGCTGAGGCTGCGGGCCAGTTTCAAGTGACCGCTGCGCTGGTATTCGCCGTCGATGCCGATCAGTTGCGGCAACTGTCCCCATAGCTCGTGGGCCCGTTGCGACAATGGCAACTGCGACAGCGGACGGCCCTGTCGTCGCACGCCGCCGTAGTTCACGCCGCTGGAATGCGAGCCGCAAAAGTCGCGCTCCAGCAGCGCGACACGACGGCCGGCCTTGCTCAGAAACAGTGCGGCCGAGGCCCCGACAATGCCGCCGCCAATGATCACCGCATCGACTTCGATCATGGCTCGACCTCCAGGCCAAACGGCAGCGGTTTGATCGGCGCCTGCGCCCGTAATCGACCGATTTCCGACACCGGGCGCCGGCTTTCGCAGGCAATGATTTCCGCCGCTGCGGCACCGCACATCCGCCCCTGGCAGCGACCCATGCCAATGCGGCAATGCGCCTTGACCCGATTGATCTCCCAGTGACCTTCACGCACCACCTGGCGGATCTCGCCGGCGCGCACTTCTTCGCAGCGGCAGACGACCACCTCATCGGCGGTTTCGTTGGCCCAGTGCTCGGGAAAGGCGAAGGCGCGCTCCAGTCCGTGGCGGAATTCGCCGATGCGTTGCAGGGAGCGTTCAAGGTTGTCGGGACGTTGCGGTGGAATCAGGTAGCCGATGTCTTCGAGCAATGCCAGGGCTGCCCGTTCACCCGCCATTTCAGCGGCATCGGCGCCCATGATGCCGGCGCCATCACCAGCCAGATAAACCTCGGCGACACTGCTGCGGCCGGCGTGGTCGCGCTGCGGCAACCAGGCGCGGTTGAGTGGGTTCCAGGCGAATGCGCAACCCAGCAAATCGGCGAGTTGGGTTTCACTGCGCAGGCCATGGGCGAAGGCGACGGCGTCACAATCGATCTGCTGTTCACCTTTGGCGTTGGACCAGTCCAGCGAGTGCACGCGTTGTTCGCCATTGATGCGTTTCAGGGTTGCGCCCTGATGCACCGGGATGCCGTGGGCGGTCAGCCAGCTGCGGTAATAGATGCCTTTGGCCAGCGTCGATGGTTGCGACAGCAGGCCGGGCAGGGCGCGGGCCTGAGCGCTGAAAGGGGAGCTGTCGAGCACCGCCACCACCTTCGCGCCGGCCTTGGCGTATTGATACGCCACCAGGTACAGCAACGGGCCGCTGCCGGCGAACACCACGCGTTCACCGATGGCGCAGCCCTGGAATTTGAGCGCGATCTGCGCGGCGCCGAGGCTGTAGACACCCGGCAACGTCCAGCCCGACACCGGCAGAATCCGGTCGGTGGCACCGGTGGCGACGATCACGCGGGAGAATTCCAGTCGTGCGGCACGGCCCACATGCAAGGTGTCCAGCGCACCGTCTTCGGCGTTCCAGACTAGCGTCTCGGGGCGGTAGTCGAGGTGTTCGCGCAGCGCGTCGATCGTCTGATGCAACGCACTGGCCTTACTCGCCTCGAAGCCATACAGCTTGACCGCCGAGCGCTTGAAATTCTCCGGCTGGCGCCGATAAATCTGCCCGCCACCGCGCGCCGCTTCGTCCAACAGAACCGGACGAACCCCATGCGCCACCAACGTCTGCGCCGCCCGAATCCCCGCCGGCCCGGCACCGACAATGACCACAGGCTTCATACCCATCCCCCTGTGGGAGCGAGCCTGCTCGCGATGACTGCGGCCCATTCAACATGGGTGGTGACTGACAGACCGCTATCGCGAGCAGGCTCGCTCCCACAGGGGGTCTCGGTTCTGCGGGTAGAAAAGGTGTTCATACGGAGCGCCCCGGTTCGCGGCTGATGTGTTGGCCGGCTTCAAGCAGTGTTGAACAGGCGCGCACGCGGCGGCCATCGCCCAGGCGCACCCAGCAGTCCTGGCAGGCGCCCATCAGGCAGAAGCCGGCGCGGGGTTCGGCGCTGAAGTCGCTGCCGCGCAGGTGTTCGCTGCAGGTCAGCACGGCGGTCAGCAGCGTGTCGCCGAGCAGGCCGGTCGCCGGTTTCCCGTCGAGGGTAAATTCCACAGCCGGGCGGTCGCCTTCGGCCAGTCGTTTCAGCAGTGCCATGGCGCCCTCATTGTTTACCCACCAGCACCCGATCCAGGCCATACACCCGATCGAGCAGAATCATCGTCAGCGCAGTCAGCCCGATCACCAGTGCCGACACCGCCGCCATCATCGGGTCAATGGATTCGGTGGCGTACACATACATGCGCACCGGCAGGGTTTGCGTGGCCGGCGAGGTGACGAAAATCGACAGCGTGACCTCGTCAAAACTGTTGATGAACGCCAGCAGCCAACCGCCGGCGACCCCCGGCAGAATCATCGGCAAGGTGATTTCCCGGAACAGCGTGAAACGCCCGGCACCGAGTGATTGCGCCGCGTGTTCGGCGCTGCGATCCAGGCCAATGGCCGAGGCCAACACCAACCGCAACACATACGGCGTAATCACCAGCACATGGGCGAAGATCAGCCAGGCGAAGCTACCGTTGACGCCCATCAGCGCAAACAGACGCAACAGCGCCACACCCAGCACCAGGTGCGGAATGATGATCGGTGACAAAAACAAACCGTTGAGAAAATCCCGGCCCGGAAACTCGAAACGCGTGATCGCCAGCGCCGCCGGCACCGCAATTAACGTCGCGATACTGGCCGCGCAAAATGCCAGAATCAGACTGTTGTAGAACGCATCGACAAAGTCGGCGCGCTCGAACACCGCGCGGAACCAGCGCAGGGAAAACTCCGTGGTGGGCAGGCTCAGGGTGTTTTCCGGGGTGAAGGCCACGAGGCACACCACCACCAGCGGCGCGAGCATGAACAGCACCACCAGGGCATGGAACAGCAGGGCGAAAGGACCGTTCTTGGACATGACGAGTTATCCCAATGACTTCTTGTAGCGGCCTTCGATCATCCGGTTCCACGACAGCATGATCAGCAGGTTGAGCAACAGCAGCGCGACCGCGATGGCTGCGCCCATCGGCCAGTTGAGCTCCGACAGGTATTGGTCGTAGATCAGCGTCGCGACCATCTTCAGGCGACGCCCGCCGAGCAGGCCGGGAATGGCAAAGGAACTGGCGGCGAGGCCGAACACGATCAAGGTGCCCGACAACACGCCCGGCATGATCTGCGGCAACACCACCTGGCGCATTACCGTGAAGTGGCTGGCGCCCAGCGACAGCGCGGCCTGCTCGGCGGCGGGGTCGAGTTTCTGCAGCGAGGTCCAGACCGGAATAATCATGAACGGCAGCATCACGTGGACCAGCGCAATCACCACTGCGAACGGCGTGTACAGCAACTTCATCGGCGAGCCGCCGAAGGCTTGCAGGGTCTGGTTGACTAGCCCGTCGGCACCGAGCAGCAGGCTCCAGCCGAAGGCGCGCACCACCACTGATATCAGCAGCGGCGTGAGGATCAGAATCAGGAAAATCGAGCGCCAAGGCGCGCCCATGCGGCTGAGGATGTAGGCCTCTGGCACACCGATCACCACGCAGAGCAGGGTGGTCAAGGCGCTGATCCACATTGTGCGCAGGAAGATTTCGTAGAAGTACGGATCGCCCAGCAAGCTGCTGTAGTGATCAAAAGTGAAAGCGTCGCCATTGATCCCCGAGCTGTAGTCAAAGACGTTGAACGACAGCACCAGGGTCAGGAGCAGCGGGATGATCAGCAGCCCGAGGTACAACGCCAGGGCCGGTGCCGACAGCCAGTAACCCTGGCGCCCTTGGCGAATGGCGGCAAGCGTACTCATGCCGGCACCTCATCGACAGTCAGCACCCGCAGCAATGTCGCGTCCCAATCGAGGCCGACCGCTGTGCCTTCGGTCAGCGGTGCCGAACCGTCGTTGCGGCGCACCACGCTGAGTTCGCCCAAGGTCGTCGAGACGCCGTACAACCATTGGCTGCCGAGGAAGAAACGGCTGACAATCTTGCCTTGCAGGCGACCCTGGCCCTGGTCGCGCAAATCGATTTTTTCCGGGCGCAGGCTCAGGGTCAGGTCACCGTCTCTTTGCACCTGGACCACGCCGGCGGCATCACGCTCGCCGGGCAGCAAATTGGCTTTGCCGACGAAGCCGGAAATGAACTCGGTGCGCGGGTGTTCGTAAAGGGTGTAGGGCGCATCGATCTGGGTGATGCGCCCGGCCTGCATCACCACCACGCGGTCGCTGATCGACAGCGCTTCGGATTGATCGTGGGTCACCATCAACGTGGTGATCCCGACTTCGCGCTGGATGCGGCGGATCTCGAATTGCATCTCTTCGCGCAAGTTGGCGTCGAGGTTGGACAGCGGCTCATCGAGCAGCAGCACCGGCGGCTCGATCACCAGGGCCCGGGCCAGTGCAACACGCTGGCGTTGGCCGCCGGAGAGTTCCCGAGGGTAACGCTCGGCGTGCTGATTGAGGCGCACCAGTTTCAGCACCCGATCGACCCGCTGTTGCAACTCGGCAGCGGGCACTTTGCGCATCCGCAAGCCAAAGGCGACGTTGTCTTTGACGGTCATGTGCGGGAACAGCGCGTAACTCTGGAACACCACGCCCAAGCCACGGCTGGCGGGTTTGGCGTGGGTGATGTCGCGACCGTCGAGCAGGATGCGCCCGCTGCTGACTTCAACGAAGCCGGCGATCATTTGCAGGGTGGTGGTTTTGCCGCAGCCGGAGGGGCCGAGCAGGGACACGAATTCGCCTTTCTCGACCGAGAGGTCGGTGGCGACGACGGCGTCGATCTCGCCGTAACGTTTGCCGAGTCCTTCAAGTTGCACAAAAGCCATAACTGCGCTCCACCTGAGATTGTTATGCGTCGCCCGAAGGCGCGCTTTTTTGTATGGGCAGATACGAAAGGTGTTGCTGGGTGCGTTGGCGCTCGACTTCAGTCGGCTGCCGCTGTTGTTCGAATCGCCCCTGTCTGGACGCAGAGTAGGACGAAGCCTAGGATGGGCTCAATGGCCTATTTCACTGAAGCGATGACTATTTTCAGTTTCATTCAGTGAGTAAATTTATTGTCGAGAAATCACATGCCTGATTCCATTGAGCGGAATGAAAACAAAAATGAAGTCGGTGTCGGGGCTGTGTCCAGACTGTTTGCGGTATTGCGCAGCCTGGGTGACACCGTCGAGGGCGGGGAGCGAGTGACGCAACTGGCGCAGCGCATCGGGCTGTCGCAACCGACCACCCACCGCTTGTTGCGCAGTTTGATGGACGAAGGCATGGTCGAGCAGGATGCACGCAGTAAACGCTATCGCCTGAGCCTGGAGTTTTTCGCGTTGGCGGCGCGGGCCGGCAACACCGGAAACCTGCGCGAACTGGTGCGGCCGTCGTTGTTGCGGCTGTCGGCTTCGTTGGGGGATTCGTTGTTTTTGCTGGCGCGCAGCGGCTTTGATGCGATCTGTCTGGACCGCAGCGAAGGGCCGTTTCCGATTCGCACCTTTACCGGCGATATCGGTGGGCGGGTGGCGCTGGGTGTGGGGCAGGGCAGCCTGGCGATTCTGGCGTTTCTGCCGGAGGAGGAGCGCGATACGGTGATCCATTACAACTTGCCGCGGCTCAAGGATTTTCACCTGTACGACGAGGTGTTCCTGCGTTCGGAAGTCGAGAATGTGCGCACGCTGGGTTACGCCGGGCGCAACACTGGCGTGCTGCAAGGCATGGCCGGGGTGGCAGTGCCGATTCTGGATCGCGAGGGGCGGGCCGTGGCGGCGTTGAGCGTAGCCACGGTGAGTGATCGCCTGGGGCCGGACCGTTTGCCGACGGTGGTGGAGATGCTCAAGCGCGAAGCGGCGTTGATCGGGCCGCGGATCAATCCGTTTGATCCGTTGTTGCGCAGGCCTTCGCAAGTGTTCGGGCAGGGCTGAACACATCCCTCACATCATCGCTCCCACAGGGGGATCGGTGGTGTGGTCAGAACTGGGTGGTCTGCTTGAGCATCTGCGCCGCCGGTGTATCGCTCGGGCTGACCATCGCATAGTTGTAACCGGCGCCGGACCAATACTCGGCCTGTAATTCACCATCGCTGCGACTGCCCCGAGGCAGCAGGTTGTTTTTCGGCCCGGGTGGTCGCACGTAGAAGCTGATCTTGTGCCCGCCCTGATCCTCGTAAACCACCATCGCCGCCGGCCCTTGCTCGGTGCTGAGCAAGCGGCCGCTGACCGGTTTGAAGCCTGAGCCCGACAGGTCCGGCAGGCGATTGGCGTGAGAGAAATAGCGGTCGAGCCAACCCTGCATGTCGCCGTCGTCGCTGACCTTGTAGTCGGCCGGCAGGATGCCTTGCTGGGCGATCAAACGGTAAGCCTGCATCGCATCGGTCATCGGCGGTGGCGCGCTGACCAGCGTCATTTCCCGCGCCTGCCAGCCGCTCAATCCGCCCACGCTGACGGCGATCAACAGCACCGCAGCGCTGGCCAGATGACGGCGGGACTGGCGTCTGATTCGTTGGCGGATCAACGCCGGGTCGAGGTCCGGGTTGGCCGTGTAGTGCAACGCGCCGCTCATGGCCGCGCGCAGTTGTTGGGCGTCCTGCTGCCAGTCGCGCACTTGCGCGGCGGTTTCCGGATTGCTCGCCAGGTAGGTTTCCACCAGGCGTCGGTCGGCGTCGTTGAGTTGATGATCGACGTAGGCGTGCAGGTCGCGTTCGCTCGGGGGCATGCTGATCATTTGAGTATCCGCAGAGAAGGGCTGGTGATTTCGCCGTCGCTGAGTTGGCGCAGGGCCTGACGGGCGCGGGACAGGCGGGACATCACGGTGCCGGTCGGGACGTCGAGAATCTCGGCGACCTCTTTATAACTCAAACCTTCCACCGACACCCAGAGCAGCAGCGCGCGCTGTTCAGTGGTGAGCTGGTCGAAGGCTTGCAGGGTGGATTGGGCAATCACGGTGCGTTCTACCGACGGCTCGGCATCGTCACGGCCGGTAAAGAATTCGAGCATCCGCGCGTAACGCCGGGTGCGCCGATGAGCGTCGAGAAATTGCCGGTAAAGAATAGAAAACAGCCAGGCGCGCAAATCGCCCTCGGCACGTTTGTCGCCCCAACTCGACAGGGCGCGCTCCAGGCTCGACTGCACCAGATCGTCTGCGCTGCTGGGATTGCGTGTCAACGACACGGCAAACCGGCGCAGTCTGGGAATGATTTCTCTGAGTTGTTCGTCGATATCGTTCATGAAGTTCTGACTAGTCACTACGCTGTGGTGAGTGTCAGGGAGACGCCCGCCATTGGAGGTTATTCCACGCCTGAAAAAATAAATACCGGGCGATGGAATAAAGCGGTGTGGCGTACGTCTGCTTGGTTCTTCTCACTTGTGGCCGATGGCCCTGGAGTCATTCATGGTAGATCGCTCATCTCCGCCCACCCGGCCACCCTTGAGTGCCGCGAGCCGGGCATTTCGCCTGACCGGCATTGCTGTGGTCGTCGCTGTTTTGGCCGGGGCTTTTGCCTACGTCAACGGCACACTCGACCCACAGCGCTTGACGCCGAAAAAGCTGATCAATGTGCTGGAAACCAACAACGGCGTGCACCCGGGGTTTCGCCGTAACCACTCCAAAGGGGTGTGCGTGATCGGGCATTTCGAGAGCAGTGGCGAGGCACGCAGCTATTCCAGCGCCCAGGTCTTCAGCGAGCCGCAGACCCCGGTGGTCGGGCGTTTCGCATTGCCTGCGGGCAATCCCTACGCGCCTGACAACAGCGTGCCGATCCGCAGCATGGCGTTGCGTTTCACCCAGGCTAACGGTCAGCAATGGCGCACCGGGATGAACAGCATGCCGGTGTTCCCGGTGGGCACGCCTGAAGCGTTCTATCAATTGCAGCAAGCGCAATCGCCGGACCCGGCCACCGGCAAGCCGAACCCCGCGGCGGTTCCGGCCTTCTTTGGCGCTCACCCGGAAGCCGCGCCGTTCCTGGCCTGGATCAAGACTGCCAAGCCGTCAGCCAGTTATGCGACGGAGACCTACAACAGTGTCAACGCGTTTTACCTGGTGAACGCGGCCGGTCAGCGCCAAGCGGTGCGTTGGAGCATGACGCCGATTGCTCAGGATGCGGCGGGTGCCACGGCGCCTGAAGGGGCTGACTTCCTGGAAAAAGACCTGGTGCAACGTTTGTCCGCCGGGCCGCTGCGTTGGCAGTTGAACATCACCCTGGCGAACGCCGGTGATCCGGTCAACGACGCCAGCAAGGCCTGGCCTGACGGCCGCAAAGTGGTGAACGCCGGCACCTTGGTGCTGGAACGCACGCAACCGCAACTCGACGGCGAATGCCGTGACATCAACTACGACCCCCTCGTATTGCCGGCCGGTATCGAAGGTTCCGACGACCCATTGCTCGCCGCGCGCTCGGCGGGGTACGCCAGTTCCTACCTGCGCCGCACCAGTGAAGTCAAACAGTTGCCTGCCGCCAACGCTAAACAGGAGGCTCATCAATGAGCGCTCAACCTAACCATTTCGCACCGTTGGCGCGGCTGCTGCATTGGCTGATGGCGCTGATGATCATCGCAATGCTGTTTATCGGCGCGGGCATGGTGGCCTCGGTGTCCGAGCGGCATGAATGGCTGATCCATCTGCACAAACCCTTGGGCATCGCGATTCTGTTGCTGGTGATTGTGCGGCTGGTGGTGCGTTTTTCCACGCAACAGCCACCATTACCGGCGGACTTGCCCGGTTGGCAAGTGGTGGCGGCGAAGGCTTCGCATGTCTTGCTGTACGCGTTGATGCTGATTTTGCCGCTGCTGGGCTGGGCGATGATCTCGGCGGCGGGTGACCCGGTGATGCTCAGCAATTCGATTCAGTTGCCGTCGATCCTGCCGGCCAATGCACAGATGTTTGCGTTTCTGCGCAAGGCTCATGGGTATCTGGCGTATCTGCTGTTTCTAACCGTGCTGTTGCATCTGGCAGCAGCGTTGTTTCACGGTTGGGTGCGACGTGATGAGGTGCTGGATAGCATGTTGCGCGGGAAGGATCGCTGATGATCTGTAGCAGCTGGCGCAGCCTGCGTTCGGCTGCGAAGCGGTCGTAATTCGGACACCTCGGTTGATATGAAAGACCGCGGTGTTTGGTTTTACGACTGCTTCGCAGCCGGACGCAGCCTTCGGCAGCTGCTACATGGACCGCGTTGTCAGCGCAGGGTATCGACCATATCGGCAACGGTCGTCAGCACGTCTTTGCCCAATTGCTTGGAGCGCTTGCCCGACCAACCAGTCAGTGCGTTGGGCGCGTCGTTGTTGTCCTTGAAGGGCATTTCCAGGGTCAGCGACAGGCAGTCGTACTTCTGACCAACACTGTTACAGGCCAGCGTCATGTTGGCCTTGCCCGGTTCGTCGCGGGTGTAGCCGTGCTTGGTCTGGAAGTCTTTGGTCAGGTGTTTCAGATGATCGCGGAAGTGGGTTTCGAGTTTTTCAATCCGCGGCGTATAACCCGGGTTGCCTTCGCAACCGGCGGTAAACACGTAGGGGATTTCCTCATCGCCATGGATGTCGAGGAACAAGTCGACGCCGTACGCTTCCATTTGTTGCTGAACGAACAGCACTTCCGGGCTGATTTCCTGGCTGGCGCTCTGCCAGGCGCGGTTCAGGTCCTGGCCCATGGCGTTGGTGCGCAGGTGACCGTGAAAGGCACCGTCCGGGTTCATGTTCGGCACCAGGTACAGGTCGGCGCTGGCCAGCAGTTTGTTCAGGACCGGGTCGTCGTGCTTTTCCAGACGTTCGATCACGCCTTCCATGAACCACTCGGCCATGTGTTCGCCGGGGTGTTGCTGGGCAATCATCCAGACCTTGCGCTGACCTTCGGCGCCGGTGCCTTTACGCAATAACTGGATGTCACGACCTTCCGCGCTTTTGCCGGTCGCCAGCAGCTCGGCGCCGGCCTTGGTCTGCGCCTGTTCGATCAGCCAGTCATGACGGCCACGGCTGTAGGGTTCGAAATAGGCAAACCAGGCGTGGGTGGCCGTGGCTTCGAGGCTGAAACGCAGGCAGTCGCCTTCGAAGATGGTCGGCACGCGGAACCAGTTGACGTGGTCGTAGGACGCCACGGCCTGATAACCGTCCCAGGCCTTGTTATACGAGGACTTGCTGGCATTGTTCAGTCGAAACCAGTGCTCTTGACCGACGTGCAGACCGCTGGCCTTGAAATGGAACCACTGGAAATGTTGGCTGCGGGTGTCGGGTTTGATGGCGAGCAGGGCTTGAAGTGGATTGCTGATGTCCAGCACTTCAATGTTGCCGCTGTCGAAATTGGCGCTGATGTCGAAAGAAGATTTAGCCACGGTCATAGTCGATTCCTGAATATGATTTTTATGGCTGCTACTTTACACGCTGGGAGGGGAAAAACCGGGGGAAATTGCGGGGTAAAAGGGGGGCGTCTTCCTTGACGCAGACGCAGCTTAGAGACTGTGCTAGTGATTCTCAAGTGCTATTTTTCTTTAGTTTGGGCCAATGATGCCGGGCTTCTCTTGCCAATGGATACTCTTTTGATATCATCCGCGCCAATCGAATTCGCAACACTTGAAGACTTCATTAGCCTGAAGCCAAAGCCAGAATAACTGGCAAAAAAAAGACCCGGCAAAAAGCCGGGTCGAAAACCGTGATTAGCCTGATGAGGAGATAGTCCAGGAGACCGACCTAAGGTCTCTTGGTCCATCGACTGATCTCGCGATCAGCTGAATGCAATAATAATCATTCTCGTTTGCAAGTCAAATGATTTTATCTGCGCGATTGGAAAATTCTTTCCCGTCTTCCTCAGCAGAGCGTCCGACTCAGACGCTCTGATGCCCTTGTAAAGAGCGATCAATCATCGCCTTGGCCATGTCGATCATATGCACCGTCGAAAAGGCCAGATCGCGCCTTGCGCCGTTCAGGTTGCTGGCCGACTCGTAGGCCGTCGCCGCGGCACACCGCAACAGATCCGACGCATGCACCAGCGCCTCTTCACCGCTGACGGCAGGGTTCACATCAAAAAATCGCTCCTCGACCACCGCTTCTGACACAGTTGGTTTCAAGTAATAGTCCAAGGCTTTTTGCGCGGCGGCGTTGCCTTTGGGCGAGGTGAGGGTGGTGTCCATTTGCATATCCGACAGGTCATTGCTGGGTAACGTCATGGCGATGGCAAGCTCCGTGATAGATTCAGATCCGTGAAACAATCCTAGTACGAACTGTATTTGTGACGAGAATTTAAATACTACAATTTGTGTTTTGTTGCTCGGAGTCCGCGACGTATCGTGCCGCCCATGGATAAATGGATTGAGTTGGTCAAAGCCAAGATGAGTGAACTCAAAGTCACTCAGGAAGTACTCGCCGATCGCCTCGGGATGTCCCAGGGTGGCGTGGGTCATTGGCTGAATAAACGCCGTCAGCCGAGCATCGAAGACATGAATCGTGTCTTGCGCGCGCTCGGGATGGATTTTCTGGAAGTGGCAATGGTGATCCGGGAGCCCGTGGTGCTGCAGGACGACGAGATGTCCCTGACGCACAAGTACAACCCGTACTTCCGTTACCCGGTCAGTGACTGGCGCCTGCCTGCCGAGGTGCGTGACGGTGAGCTCTCGGTCTACGGCAAGCCGCGATTCGAACTGACCGATTACCACGCTCAGGGCGCGGCCTTCTGGCTCGAAGTGGTCGGCGACGCTATGACCGCGCCGAGCGGAATCAGCATTGCCGAGGGCATGATGATCCTGGTGGACCCGGCCATTGTGCCGGAACCCGGAAAACTGGTGATCGCGCAATGGGCGGACAGCGTCGAAGCGATCTTTCGCAAGCTGATCGAGGAGGGCGGGCAGCGTTACCTGGTCCCGCTCAATCCGACGTATCCGAAAGCCCTGTTCACCGAAGAGTGTCGAATCCTCGGTGTAGTGGTTCAGGCAACGGCTAAATTCTAGTCAGATCGGTCCTCGCAATGCGTAGGACCGATCTTCATTTCACGCTTCTTCCAGTTCGACCAACGCACTGCCTTCGCTGACCATCTCGCCTTCCTGGCAATACAGCGCCTTGATCACCCCGGCGTGAGGCGCGCGAATGCTGTGCTCCATCTTCATTGCTTCCAGCACCACCAGTTGCGCCCCGGCTTCGACCGTTTGCCCTGCCTCGACCAGTACGCGCACGATACTGCCGTTCATGGGCGCGGTGAGCCCACCTTGATGGCTGTGGCTGGCTTCGACGGCACTGATCGGGTCGTAGGCCTCGATGCGGCGCAATTCACCTTCCCATTGCAGATACACCACCTCGCCACGACGGATTGCCCGGTGCTGGCGACGCACGCCGTCGTGTTCGGTCAGCAACTGCTCACCCTTGAGCTGTGCGGTGTGGGTGTCAACGTTACCCAGCGTCAGCGCCCGGTCCTGTCCTTCGCAACTCAAGTGAAGGGTGATTTCTCTCGGCAGTCCCGCCCGGAAACCATTGCCCACAGCCCAAGGCGAACTCAGGTTATCAGCCCGAGGAGTACCCGGCTGGCTCTGCGCAAACGCCTGGGCGGCGGCTTGCCAGAACTCATCACTGAGGTCCGCAGGCTCTGGCAACAATTGCTCCTGATAACGCGGAATAAACCCGGTATCCAGTTGCGCCGCAGCGAATGCCGGGTGAGCGATGATCCGGCGCAGGAAGTTGATGTTGGTCTTCAGCCCGCCGATCGCAAACTCATCGAGCATGCTCAACAATCGCAGTCGCGCCTGCTCACGGTCCTCGCCCCAGGCAATCAGCTTGCCGAGCATCGGGTCGTAGAACGGCGAAATCTCATCGCCTTCTTCGACGCCACTGTCGACCCGACGTCCCGGGCCTTCGGCTGATTCGCGATACAGCGCCAGGCGCCCGGTGGCCGGCAGGAAATCATAGCTTGGGTCTTCGGCATACAGCCGCACTTCAATCGCATGGCCGATCAACGGAACCTGTTCTTGAGTCATCGGCAACGCTTCACCGCGCGCCACACGAATCTGCCACGCCACCAGATCGAGGCCAGTGATCGCTTCGGTCACCGGGTGCTCGACCTGCAGACGCGTGTTCATCTCCATGAAGAAAAACTCGCCGCGTGAATCCAGCAAAAACTCCACGGTGCCGGCGCCGACATAGCCGATGGCCTGCGCCGAACGCACGGCGGCTTCGCCCATGGCGCGACGCAGTTCCGGGCTCAAGCCGGGAGCGGGCGCTTCTTCGACGACTTTCTGATGGCGACGCTGAATCGAGCAGTCACGTTCATTGAGGTACAGGCAGTTACCGTGCTGATCGGCGAACACCTGGATCTCCACATGACGCGGCTTGAGCAGGTATTTCTCCACCAGCATCCGCGAATCACCAAACGAGGATTTCGCTTCACGTTGCGCCGAGGCCAGGGCTTCGGCCAACTGGCTGACGTCCTCAACCACTTTCATGCCTTTGCCACCGCCGCCCGCCGTGGCCTTGAGCAGCACCGGATAACCGATGCGTTCGCAGGCGTCGCGGAAGGTGTCGAAGTCCTGGGCTTCGCCGTGATAGCCGGGCACGAGGGGCACGCCAGCGGTTTCCATCAAGGCTTTCGCGGCGGACTTGCTGCCCATCGCGTCAATGGCCGAGGCGGGCGGGCCGAGGAAGATCAGGCCGGCGTCTTCAATGGCACGGGCGAACCCGGCGTTCTCGGACAAAAAGCCATAACCGGGATGAATCGCCTGAGCGCCGCTGGCCTTGGCCGCCGCGATCAGTTTATCGATTTGCAGGTAACTGTCAGCGGCTTTGCTGCCGCCGAGGTCGACGCGGATATCCGCTTCGCGGCTGTGTCGGGCTTCACGGTCAGTGGCGCTGTGCACGGCCACGGTGGTCAGGCCCAGGGCTTTGGCGGTACGCATGACCCGGCAGGCGATTTCGCCACGGTTGGCCACCAGCAGGGTGGTGAGAACAGGTGCGCTCATCAACGCGGCTCCTTGGTGGTGGTCGGGGCTTGCCAGCTCGGCGGACGCTTCTGCAGAAAGGCGCGCAGGCCCTCCTGGCCTTCGGGGCTGACGCGGATGCGGGCGATGGCATTCTCGGTGTAACGACGTAGCGCAGGGGTCAGCGCGCCGTTGCCGACTTCGCGCAGCAAATCCTTGCTGACGCGCATGGCGGCCGGGCTGTTGAGCAGCAGGTTGTCGATCCACTTTTCCACGTTCTGTTCCAGCTCAGCGACCGGATAGCTTTCCGATAACAGGCCTATCTCCCGCGCCCGTTGGCCGCCGAAACGCTCGGCGGTCAGCGCATAGCGACGTGCCGCGCGTTCGCCAATGGCTTGCACCACGAACGGGCTGATGACCGCCGGCGCCAGGCCGATGCGTACTTCCGACAGGCAAAACTGCGCGTCATCGGCGCCAATCGCCATGTCGCAGCAACTGATCAGGCCCAGCGCGCCGCCATAAGCCGCGCCCTGAACCACGGCCAGGGTCGGGATTTTCAGTTTGGCGAGGTTGTACATCAACTCCGCCAGTTCCCGGGCGTCGTCGAGGTTGGTGTGGTAATCGAGCTCGGCCGATTGCTGCATCCAGGCCAGGTCGGCACCGGCGCTGAAATGCTTGCCGCGGCCGCGCACCAGCAGAAACCGCAGGCTGGCATCGGTCGACACCTTGTCCAGGGCGAGGATCAGTTCGCGGATCATCTCGGCGTTGAACGCGTTGTTCTTTTCTTCACGGCTGAGCCACAGGGTCGCGAAACCTCGTGGGTCGGTCAGCAGTTCGAGGGTGTTGAAGTCGCTCATGATTTTCTCCCGATCACATCCGGAACACGCCGAAGCGGCTCGGTTCGATTGGCGCGTTCAGCGACGCGGACAAGGCCAGGGCCAGCACGTCGCGGGTCTGCGCCGGGTCGATGACGCCGTCGTCCCACAGCCGTGCGCTGGAGTAGTAAGGGTGGCCCTGTTCCTCGTATTGATCGAGGATCGGCTGCTTGATCTCGGCCTCCTGCTCGGCGCTGAAACCCTGGCCACTGCGCTCGGCCTGCTCGCGTTTGACCTGAACCAGCACGCCGGCCGCCTGTTCGGCGCCCATCACGCCGATGCGCGCGTTCGGCCACATCCACAGGAAACGCGGATCGTAAGCGCGTCCGCACATGCCGTAGTTACCGGCGCCAAAACTGCCGCCAATGATCACCGTGAATTTAGGCACCTTGGCGCACGCCACCGCGGTCACCAGTTTTGCGCCGTGCTTGGCGATGCCGCCGGCCTCGTATTTCTGGCCGACCATGAAACCGGTGATGTTTTGCAGGAACAGCAACGGAATGCCGCGCTGGCAGGCCAGTTCAATAAAGTGCGCGCCTTTCTGCGCGGCTTCGGCGAACAGGATGCCGTTGTTGGCAAGGATCGCGATCGGGTAACCGTGCAGATGCGCGAAGCCGCACACCAGCGTGGTCCCGAACAGCGCTTTGAATTCGTCGAACACCGACCCGTCGACCAACCGCGAGATCACCTCGCGCACATCGAACGGTTGCTTGGCGTCGGCCGAGACCACGCCGTACAGCTCGTCGCTGGCGTAGAGTGGGGCGATCGGCGTGCGCTGTTGCAGTTCGCCGAGCTTGCGCCAGTTGAGGTTGGCAACGCTGCGTCGTGCAATGGCCAAGGCGTGTTCGTCGCTCTCGGCGTAATGGTCGGCGACACCGGAAATCTTGCAGTGCACATCGGCCCCGCCGAGGTCTTCGGCGCTGACCACTTCACCCGTCGCCGCTTTTACCAGCGGCGGACCGGCGAGGAAAATGGTGGCCTGCTGGCGCACCATGATCGCTTCGTCAGCCATCGCTGGCACATAGGCGCCACCGGCGGTGCAGGAACCCATGACCACCGCGATTTGCGGAATGCCCATGGCGCTCATGTTGGCCTGGTTAAAGAAGATCCGCCCAAAATGCTCACGGTCCGGAAACACTTCATCCTGACGCGGCAGGTTGGCGCCGCCGGAGTCCACCAGATAGATGCACGGCAAGCGGTTTTGCTGAGCGATAGTCTGCGCGCGCAGGTGTTTTTTCACGGTCAGCGGGTAATACGAGCCACCTTTCACGGTGGCGTCGTTGGCGACGATCATGCATTCGACGCCTTCCACACGGCCGATCCCGGCAATCACGCCAGCCGCCGGAACGTCTTCGCCGTACACCGCGTAGGCCGCCAGTTGGCTGATCTCGAGAAACGGTGAGCCCGGATCGAGCAGGCGATTGATCCGCTCACGCGGCAGCAATTTGCCCCGCGATGTATGACGCTCTTGCGCCTTTGGGCCGCCACCTTGCTGCACTTGGGCGAGCAGGGTGTGCAGGGCGTCGACCTGTTTGAGCATCGCCGCGCTGTTGGCCGCGAACTCCGCCGAACGGGGGTTGAGCTGGGTATGCAGGATAGCCATGGACAGCTCCGTTTAGCGGGTTTCGTTGAACAGTTCGCGACCGATCAGCATGCGACGAATCTCACTGGTGCCGGCGCCGATTTCGTACAGCTTGGCGTCACGCAGCAGACGACCCGCCGGGAATTCGTTGATGTAGCCGTTGCCGCCCAGAATCTGGATCGCGTCGAGGGCCATTTGCGTGGCGCGTTCGGCGCTGTAGAGGATCACGCCGGCGGCGTCCTTGCGGGTGGTTTCGCCACGCTCGCAGGCCTGGGCCACCGCATACAAGTAGGCGCGGCTGGCGTTGAGTTGGGTGTACATGTCGGCGACTTTGCCCTGGATCAGCTGGAACTCGCCGATGCTTTGGCCGAATTGCTTGCGGTCATGGATGTACGGAACGATCAGGTCCATGCAGGCTTGCATGATGCCGGTCGGGCCGCCGGACAGCACGACGCGTTCGTAGTCGAGGCCGCTCATCAGCACTTTCACGCCGCCGTTGAGGATGCCGAGGATGTTTTCTTCCGGCACTTCGACGTCATCGAAAAACAGCTCGCAGGTGTTGGAGCCGCGCATGCCGAGCTTGTCGAATTTGTTGCTGCGGCTGAAGCCTTTCCAGTCACGTTCGACGATGAATGCGGTGATGCCGTGGGGACCTTTTTCCAGGTCGGTCTTGGCGTAGATCACGTAGGTGTTGGCGTCCGGACCGTTGGTGATCCAGGTTTTGCTGCCGTTGAGAACGTAGTGATCGCCACGTTTATCGGCGCGAAGTTTCATCGACACCACGTCGGAACCGGCATTCGGTTCGCTCATGGCCAGGGCGCCGATGTGTTCGCCGCTGATCAGCTTGGGCAAGTACTTGGTTTTCTGTTCGTGATTGCCGTTGCGGTTGATCTGGTTGACGCAGAGGTTGGAATGCGCGCCGTAGGACAGGGCGACCGACGCCGAGCCGCGGCTGATTTCTTCCATGATCACTACATGCGCCAGATAGCCCAGGCCAGCACCGCCGTATTCTTCCGGCACGGTAACGCCGAGCAGGCCCATGTCGCCGAATTTGCGCCACAGGTCGGCCGGGAACAGATTGTCGATGTCGATCTGAGCGGCGCGCGGGGCGATCTCTTTGGCGACGAAGGACTGAACCTGATCGCGCAGCATGTCGATGGTTTCACCGAGGGCAAAGTTCAGGGATGGGTAGCTCATGGGTCACCTTTTGGCTTTTTTGTAGGGTGGGGAGGGCAGTGTTTCGGCTCTCACCTTTACGTTAACGTAAGCCTGTGACGAATGGCTGTCAATCACCCTTTACGTTAACGTCAACTTGAGCGACAGTAGGGTCAGTTCATAGAAGGCGAGCCAACTCTGTGGAGGCCGCCGTAACACCCACTAATAAAGACAATAGGGGTCGTCATGGATCAACCCAGTGCAAGCCCGCAGCGCAGCTATACCCGTGGTTCCCAGAACAAAGTGTTGTTAGCGATGACCATCGGCGAGAAGTTCGATCAGACCGTCGCGCAATACCCGGCCGGGGAAGCGCTGGTCGTGCGCCATCAGCAGTTGCGCTACACCTGGCAGCAACTGGCCGATGCCGTCGACCTGCACGCCAGAGCCCTGTTGGCGCTGGGTTTGCAGGCCGGCGACCGCCTCGGTATCTGGGCCCCGAATTGCGCGCAGTGGTGCATCAGCCAGTTTGCCAGCGCGAAGATCGGCGTGATCCTGGTCAACATTAATCCGGCCTATCGCAGCTCCGAACTCGAATACGTGCTGAAGCAATCCGGCTGCCAATGGCTGGTCTGCGCCGGTGCTTTCAAGACCTCCGACTATCACGGCATGCTGCAAGGCCTGGTGCCTGAATTGGCGGAGCAATCCATCGGAAAGCTGCACAGCGAACGCCTGCCGGAATTGCGCGGCGTCATCAGCCTGGATGCGCAACCACCGTCGGGTTTCCTGCCGTGGTCGCAATTGGGCGATCTCGCTGTCAGCGTGTCCGCTGAACAATTGCGCGAACGCCAGGACAGCTTGAACTTCGACCAAGCGGTGAACATCCAGTACACCTCCGGCACCACCGGTTTCCCGAAAGGCGCGACCCTCAGTCACTACAACATTCTCAACAACGGTTACATGGTCGGTGAAAGCCTCGGGCTGACCGCCGATGATCGCTTGGTGATCCCGGTGCCGTTGTATCACTGCTTCGGCATGGTCATGGGCAATCTCGGCTGCATCACCCACGGCAGCACCATGATTTACCCCAACGATGCGTTCGATCCGCTCTTGACCCTGACCACGGTAGCCGAAGAAAAAGCCACCGCGCTCTACGGCGTGCCGACCATGTTCATCGCGATGCTTGATCAACCCAAGCGCGCCGAGTTCGATCTGTCGAGCCTGCGCACCGGGATCATGGCCGGGGCGACCTGTCCGATCGAGGTCATGCGCCGGGTCATCAGCGAGATGCACATGAGCGAAGTGCAGATTGCCTATGGCATGACAGAAACCAGCCCCGTGTCTTTGCAGACCGGTCCGTCGGACGAATTGGAGTTGCGCGTCACCACTGTCGGCCGCACCCAGCCGCAACTCGAAAGCAAGATCATCGACGAAGCGGGCAACCTGGTGCCGCGCGGCACCATTGGCGAACTGTGCACCCGCGGTTACAGCGTGATGCTCGGCTACTGGAACAACCCGCAAGGCACCGCCGAAGCCATCGATCAAGCGGGCTGGATGCACACCGGCGACCTGGCGAGCATGAACGACGAGGGTTACGTATGCATCGCCGGGCGTAACAAGGACATGATCATCCGCGGCGGTGAGAACATTTACCCGCGTGAGCTGGAGGAGTTCTTCTTCACCCATCCGGCAGTGGCGGACGTGCAGGTGATCGGGATTCCGTGTTCGCGCTATGGCGAAGAGATTGTTGCCTGGATCAAGTTCCACCCGGGCCACAGTGCGACCGAGCAAGAGCTGCAAGCCTGGTGCAAGGAACGCATCGCGCACTTCAAGACGCCGCGTTACTTCAAGTTTGTGGAAGAGTTTCCGATGACCGTGACCGGCAAGATCCAGAAATTCCGGATGCGCGAGATCAGTACCGAGGAATTGCGCGAAAAGCAGGGCTGATAAATTCTCTCTGGTGGGAGCCCGCCTGCTGGCGATAGCGGAGTGTCTGAATCACCGCAATCGACAGCAGGCTGGCTCCCACAGGGGCGGTGGTGAAAACACAAATCGCAGAAAGCACAAAGGGGAGCCGAAGCTCCCCTTTAATTTTCGTTGCGCGTGCTCTTTTTTTATTATTGAGGGGCGGTCTGTTGTTGTTTTTAGTGACCGTGGCCCTTTACCGCTGTTTTTGTCGATCCCCATCCGGGATCAAGAGCAAACGTATTTTTTTGAGCGCTGATCTACTTTTTCGCTAAGCGATCCAACCAGTTCGGGAGCTACCTGAAGGTAGTTTTATTGTTCTCTGCCCGGTTGCGGGTTACTTCGAAAAGCACCCTGAAAAGCACATCCTCTCCAAAAAAATCTGTTAGCTGCGTCTCTGCCGTGTTGTTTTTGTTATGTCAGAGTCGTTACGTCTTATTTTTATTAGGTTTGCCGCTTTTTTTGTTCTTGTTATGCAGTAGAGATAGCAGAAGCCGTGCCAACTTTTAAAAATCGTTATAAATCAAATAGTTAAGATTTTGTCGGATTTTTCCTTCGGGCGAAACCAGACAATTTGTTTCCGTGTTACTCGCTTACGCCCCACGTTTCAGGCGCAGCGGTAACACCCCCACGCCTCACTTTGCGCTGCGAGCCTTGGCCACGCGCGAACCGGTTGGTCGCCCCAGCACCGCGCAAATCTGCTGACCAGCCAGAATCAGAGCGTCCAGATCAATGCCTGTCTCGATGCCCAAGCCGTTGAGCAGGTAAACCACGTCTTCGGTGGCCACGTTACCGCTGGCACCCTTGGCGTATGGGCAGCCGCCGAGGCCGGCGATGGAGCTGTCGAACACCGAGATGCCTTCCAGCAGGCTCGCATAGATGTTGGCCATGGCCTGGCCATAGGTGTCGTGGAAGTGCCCGGCGAGTTTTTCACGCGGCACCTCGGCCGAGACCACGTCGAACATCTTGCGGGTCGCGCCGGCGGTGCCGGTGCCGATGGTGTCGCCCAGAGAGACTTCGTAGCAGCCCATGGCGTAGAGCTCGCGGGCGACCCGTGCGACTTGTTCCGGGGCGACGTTACCTTCGTAAGGGCAACCCAGCACGCAAGACACATAACCACGCACGCTGACGCCATGTTGTTTGGCGGCGTCCATGATCGGCACGAAGCGCTCCAGGCTTTCGCTGATCGAGCAATTGATGTTGCGTTGGGAAAACGCTTCGGAGGCCGCCGCGAACACCGCGACTTCCTTGACCCCGGCCGCGATCGCATCCTCAAACCCGCGCAGGTTGGGGGCGAGGGCGCCATAGGTCACGCCCGGTTTGCGCTGGATCTGCGCGAACACTTCGGCGGAACCGGCCATTTGCGGCACCCACTTGGGCGAAACGAAACTGCCGACTTCTATATAGCCGAGGCCTGCAGCGGTCAGCGCGTCGACCAGTTGCACCTTGTCGGCAACGCTGATGGGTTGGGCTTCGTTTTGCAGACCGTCGCGGGGACCGACTTCGACCAGGCGTACGTGAGTGGGTAGGGACATGGGAATCGACCTGTGCTGATTGTCTGAATATTCAGAAAACCCTATAGGAGCGGGCCTGTGTGGTGAGGGGATTTATCCCCGTTCGGCTGCGAAGCAGTCGCCAAACCGGTGAATTCGGTTTATCTGAGATACGTGGTCTCAGGTTAGGGGGCCGCTTCGCGACCCAACGGGGATAAATCCCCTCGCCACAGTTGCTCCCACAGGGGACTGTGTTGACTTACTGAATCGCTTCCTGGCTCTTGATCGTCTGCTCCAGCGCCTGGGTGCAGCGCTCCTGCGCCGTGTCCAGTTCCAGCTTCATCTGCTCGATGTCGAGCATCTGCTGCTCCAGCTGTTCGCGGCGCTCGGCGATCTTGCTCAGCATGGTTTGCAGTTGTTTCTGGTTGCCGCCGGTCGGGTCGTAGAGTTCGATCAGCTCGCGGCATTCGGCCAGGGAGAAGCCAATGCGCTTGCCCCGCAGGATCAGCTTCAAGCTGACCTTGTCACGGGGCGTATACACGCGTTCCTGGCCACGCCGCTCAGGGCTGAGCAGGCCTTGCTCTTCATAAAAGCGAATGGCCCGCGTGGTGATGTCGAGCTCGCGGGCGAGGTCGGAAATGCTATAGGTCTGGCTGCTCATGGAAGCGCTCGAAGAAGGTCATGGCGCTAAGCTAATGGCAGGTTGACGTTTACGTCAAGGGGCAGGGATCTTCATTGATATCACTGGCCTCTTCGCGGGCAAGCCCGCTCCCACAGAGATCGCGTTATACCTGTGGGAGCGGGCTTGCCCGCGAAGAACGATAACGCGGTCCAAAGCCCTAAACCTTATCGAGCTTCTTCTCATGCGCCGTCACTTGCTGGCACAACTCAATCATTTGTTCGCGCATCCAGCGGTTGGCCGGGTCCTGGTCGGTGCTTTCGTGCCAATAGAGGTGCGTTTCCACCGGCGGCACGTCGTTGACCGGCAAGTTCACTGAGTACAAGTCATGACGACGGGCAAAGCGCTCCGGCACGGTCATGACCATGTCGGTCTGCTGCAACACCTGGGATGCCATCAGATAATGCTGCGAGCGCAGGGCGATCTTACGCTGGATGCCCATTTTCCCCAGGGCCAGGTCGACATGCCCCAGGCCGCTGCGGCGGCTGGAAATATGAATGTGCGTCAGCGACAAATAATCATCGAGGGTGAATTTCTCCTTGCCCGCCAGCGGATGACCCTTGCGCATGGCGCAGACGTAACGGTCTTCCATCAACTTGACGTGACGCACCTGCGGGTCGGTATTGAGCGGCGCATCGACGGCGAAATCCAGACGACCGGCCGCCAGTTCCTTGGTGGTCTCGCGGCGCTTGGACAGAAAACTTTCGATGATCACCGTCGGCGCCAGGCGACGCAGGCGTTGGAACAGTGGGGGCAGAATCACCGCTTCGGTCAGGTCGGTCATGCTGATGCGATACGTCTTGACCGCCTGCAACGGGTTGAAGATCCGGCTTTCCTGCACCGACACCCGCAACAGGGAGAGGGCGTTACGCACTGCCCCGATGATGTTCTGCGCCATCGGCGTCGGCACCATGCCCTGCGCAGTACGCACGAACAACGGGTCGTTGAAGGTCTCGCGCAGGCGGGCCAGAGCGTTTGAGACGGCTGGCTGGGTAATGCCGACAATCTGCCCGGCGCGGGTCAGGTTGGCTTCGGTGTAGATCGCGTCGAAGACGATGAAAAGGTTGAGGTCGACCTTGCTCAGATTCATTACGCGGCTCTCTTGTTGTAGGGGCGTTTTTGGCCTTGATGATCAGCCGATCATATATCGGTGATGAATGTTAATACACGCCGAGAATAGGCTAGGTAAATTTTCGTAGCTGTTCTAGCATCGATTACATGACCTGAACAACTCCTCTGAACCCAGTCAAAAAGGTAGAGCTGCCCATGGATTTCGCTTATTCGCCCAAGGTGCAAGAACTGCGTGAGCGCGTGACCGCGTTCATGGACACCTACGTTTATCCCGCCGAAGCGGTGTTCGAGCGCCAGGTCGCCGAAGGCGATCGCTGGCAGCCGACCGCGATCATGGAAGAGCTCAAACTCAAGGCCAAGGCTGAAGGGTTGTGGAATCTGTTTCTGCCGGAGTCCGAACTCGGCGCCGGCCTGACCAACCTCGAATACGCGCCATTGGCGGAAATCATGGGCCGTTCGCTGCTCGGTCCTGAGCCCTTCAACTGCTCCGCGCCGGACACCGGCAACATGGAAGTGCTGGTGCGTTACGCGAACGAAGAGCAGAAGCAACGCTGGCTCGAACCGCTGCTACGCGGCGATATTCGCTCGGCGTTTGCCATGACCGAACCGGACGTCGCTTCGTCCGACGCCACCAACATGGCCGCCCGCGCTGTGCGTGACGGCGACGAGTGGGTGATCAACGGCAAGAAATGGTGGACCTCAGGCGCCTGCGACCCGCGCTGCAAGATTCTGATCTTCATGGGCCTGAGCAATCCCGACGCGCCGCGCCATGCCCAGCACTCGATGATTCTGGTACCGGTGGATGCCCCTGGCGTGAAGATCGTTCGTCCGTTGCCGGTGTTCGGCTACGACGACGCGCCTCACGGCCACGCCGAAGTGCTGTTTGAAAACGTCCGGGTGCCGTACGAAAACGTTCTGCTGGGCGAAGGGCGCGGCTTCGAAATCGCTCAAGGTCGCCTTGGCCCTGGCCGCATTCACCACTGCATGCGTTCGATCGGCATGGCCGAACGTGCGCTGGAGTTGATGTGCAAACGTGCGGTGAGCCGTACCGCGTTCGGTAAACCGCTGGCACGCCTGGGCGGCAACATCGACAAGATCGCCGACTCACGGATGGAAATCGACATGGCACGCCTGCTGACGTTGAAAGCGGCGTACATGATGGACACCGTCGGCAACAAAGTGGCGAAGAGCGAGATCGCGCAGATCAAAGTCGTCGCGCCGAACGTGGCCTTGCGGGTGATCGACCGGGCGATCCAGATGCATGGCGGGGCGGGGGTTTCCAACGATTTCCCGCTGGCCTACATGTATGCCATGCAGCGCACCCTGCGCCTGGCCGACGGCCCGGACGAAGTGCACCGCGCGGCGATCGGCAAGTTCGAGATCGGCAAGTACGTGCCGAAAGAGATGATGCGTAGCGGGCAGTAACCCTGTGGGCTGTTGTGGCGAGGGAGCTTGCTCCCGCTGGGGCGCGAAGCGGCCCTGAAATACGGCAACCCGGTGTTTCAGATGTACCGGGTTGCCTGATTTTGCGACTGCTGCGCAGCCGAGCGGGAGCAAGCTCCCCCGCCACATTTGTTCGCATGCAGGTTCAATACACCCAAACCTCAACCCGCCGATTCTTGATCCGCCCCTCATCCGCGCTATTCGCCGCCACCGGCATCTCGGCGCCAAAACCGCGGATCTCGCGAAACACCACGCCGCTTTTCACCAGCTCCCGCCGTACCGCCATCGCCCGCAACTTCGACAACAGGTCGGCACGCGCCGGATCACTCTTGGCATCACCAAACCCAACCAGCGTCACCTGTCGATTGGTTTTGTCACGCTGCTTTATATAGTCGAGCACCCGCGACAAGTCTTGTCGGGCCTTGTTGTCCAGCGTCGCGCTGCCTTCCTCGAAGCGGAAATTCACCGACAACCGTTGGGCGTGGCGACTTAGCGCTTGATAACCCTCGGGCATCAAGGCGTTCGGCGTGACACTCATGGCTTGCACGGTCTGCGCGATAAAACCGTTAGACGCGACGATTTCCTGCCCTTTGCTGCTTTGCGCGAACGCCACCAACGCTTGTGCCCACGGATTTTTCCCGTTGGGTGGCAGGTAAAAGAACAACCGCCGGGACAGCGGATAATCTTCCGTGGCAATCAGGTTATTGAGCGGCAACATGGCCTGGGACTGGCCATCGGCAATCGCCACGGCTTTGGCTTGGCGCACGTATGGCAAACCGATAAAACCGATGCCTTGCGGATCCTGGCTGACGGCGTCGGACAATTGCTCGCTGGATTCGAAGCGTTTCGCGGCGTTACTCAGCGTTTTCCCACGACGACTGAGGACCAATTCCTTGAAGGTGTCGTACGTGCCCGACTGATCATCCCGCGCATACAGATGAATCGTCCCACCACGGCCGCCGAGTTCTTCCCAGGTTTTTGCCTCGCCGCTGAAGATTCGCGCCAGTTGTTCGGTGGTGAGTGGGTTCAGCGGATTTTGCGGATGGAGGATGATCGCCAGTCCATCGATGGCGATGACTTGTTCCGCGCCGGGGCTTTTAAAGTCGCCCAAGGATTTGAGGTCTTCCCGTTCGCTGTCCTTGATCGGGCGCGAGGAGGCAGCAAGATCGGCGGAGGCGGTTTTCAGGGCGCTGAACCCGGTGCTGGAACCATGGGCCGCGACGTCCACCACAACCCGGCGTCCCTGAATGGTTTCGCCGACGATGCGTTGTTCGTTGGCTTTATCCGGGATTTCGCTGTGGACCTTGATGAGGCCCTGTTCGCGCATCAGGCCTTCGACCAGCGCCGGCCCCAATGCGGCGCCGATGGTGTTGGAGCCCTGGATGCGCAGGACCGGGCCGTTTTCGGGTGTCGGCAAATCGCCGGCCGAAGCCGTCAATGGCAAACAGGCGCACAGCATCAACAGGAACGATATGCGCAGCGTCATGCCGGCACCTTGTTTGGCCAAAGGAAGTGCCGGGAGAATAAGTCAGTAAGATTTCTAAAAGATGACAGCTGCTAAATGTGGGAGATTCTATGTTGCCCGGCAACCCTGAATTCTCAGGCTGACAGGTATTCGCTCTGATTTTTCATCAGGGCAAATGCCACTCGACAGAGCTTTCGGGCCAAGGCAACCAAGGCCTGGGTTTTCGAGAAGCCTCTAGCCAGGTATGCCTCGTAAAACGGCTTCCATTTAGGCGAGCGACACGCCGCCATTGCGGCGTTGTACGCCAAACGACGAACCTCCGGATCTCCTTTTTTGGTCAGGTACCGCTGCCCATTCTTCTTGCCGGAGTCTTCGACTGCCAAGTCCATTCCCAGGAATGCGATGAACGCATCGCTGTTCGCAAAATCGCCCCGCATAAAGGTCGTCGCCAACCCGGTTGCGGTCAGTTCCCCAACGCCTTCGATGGCTTTGCAGCGATCAATATTCGCCTCAATTCCCGCCTCTTTGCTGACCTTGCGCAGCAGTTTCTGAATCGCCTGATCCGCTTGCTTGAACGCCTTCTGCTGAGCGACCTGCACTTTCTTCAACAAGGGTTCATTGGCCCAACTCAACATCAGCCCAGCATGGTTCTGGATCAGCGTTGCACGTCTGTGAAGCAGGCTTTTCAGCGAGCTGTAGGCCTTGGGTGGCGGGCTCCAGACCCGCAGTTTGCTTTGTTCATTCTCCAGGTAACGCGCCAGCAAACGCGCATCGCAGGGATCGTTCTTGGCTCGTTGGCCAACGCCACGGCGGTAATGACTCACGCGATAAGCATCCACCACGTAGACCTGATGACCCATCTCATGGGCCAGCTCTACCGTGTCCAAGTGGTAGATGTTGGTGGCTTCAACGGCGATAGCACTTTGGGCAGGCAGGGTTTTAAGCCAACGCTTGAGGGCGGTTCGATCGTTCTTGATGTCTTGAATGATTTGCAGGTCGGTGCGATAGACAGCAATTTGGGCCTTGGCGATATCGATACCAACAACCGTCTGCGAAGTAAGGATTGTCATGACGAATCCTCGGAGCTAGGGTTTAAGTGCTTGTTGGGGTCTACCGTTGCGCTGGCTTGTCTCTATCGTCGGTTTACCGATGAATTCCTTATCGGCGCTTTGGGTAGAAGGGGCGGGACGAGAAGTCTCCCACAGTCTGTACTGGTCAGAGTCAGAATCGAGTCTGTAGTCCCACCCACCCCTTCAAGTCTAAACATACAAGCGAGCCTGTGGTGAGGGGATTTATCCCCGTTGGGGCGCGAAGCGGCCCTGAACCTGTGATTACGGTCTCTCAGAAGAACCGCATTCTCCGGTTTTACGACTGCTTCGCAGCCGAACGGGGATAAATCCCCTCGCCACAGTTCGCTCCCACAGTTGATTTATGTAGATGTCGAGAGGATCAGCTCAACTCAAGCCAGATCGGCGCATGATCCGATGGTTTTTCCATCCCGCGCAGTTCGTAATCCACGCCTGCATCCTTCACCCGCGGCAACAGTCCATGGGACGCCATGATCAGGTCGATCCGCAGCCCGCGCTTGGGCTCGTCCTCGAAGCCGCGGCTGCGGTAGTCGAACCAGCTGAAACGGTCGGCCACGTCCGGGTTCAAGTGGCGGAAACTGTCCACCAGGCCCCAGTTCTTCAGGCGGGCCATCCACTCGCGTTCTTCCGGCAAGAAGCTGCATTTACCGGTTTTCAGCCAGCGTTTCATGTTGTCCGGGCCGATGCCGATGTCGCAGTCTTCCGGGGAGATGTTCACGTCGCCCATGACCACCACCGGCTGTTCATTGCTGAACTGGCTTTCCAGCAACTGTTGCAAGTCGCCGTAGAAACGCTCTTTGGCCGGGAACTTGGTCGGGTGATCGCGGCTTTCGCCCTGTGGGAAATAGCCGTTCATTATGGTCACCGGCACGCCATTGGCGTCGGCGAACGAGCCCCAGATGAAGCGGCGCTGGGCGTCTTCTTCATCGGTCGCGAAACCTTTATGCAGCGCAATCGGTTCTCTACGGGAGAGCAGGGCGACGCCGTAATGGCCTTTCTGCCCGTGGAAATACACGTGATAACCCAGCGCCTGAACCTCGGCCAGCGGGAACTGGTCGTCGTGGACCTTGGTTTCCTGCAGCCCGATCACGTCCGGCTGGTGCTTTTCGATCAGCGCCGCCAGCTGATGCGGGCGAGCGCGCAGCCCGTTGATGTTGAAGGAGACGATCTTCATGGTCGGCAGTCCTGGCAAAAGGGCGATGCTAGCTGACCTGTAGGAATCGGGCCAGTCCAGTCGATGAAGATCCAGCCTTGGTCTATACCTGTGGGGGAACTGTATTACCACCCAAAGGCTCGTACCAATAAGAGCGCCGCCATTTTGAGCGGCGCCCGGGGGAGATCTACCGTTATGCCCGAAACCTCGACCGCCATAGCCGATATCCACATGCTCGACAGCGGCTACGCCCACGAAGCGCGCTCCCTGCTTTACCACGCTTACCGGCACGAACCGACCTTCGGCTACCTGTTCGAGGCTGAACGCCCCGGCTACGAGCATCGCGTGCGGGCGACGGTGCGGGAACTGGTCAAGCAACACTTTCTCCAGGACTTGCCGGCCATCGGCTTGCTGGTCAACGACCGCCTGATCGGCATCGCCCTGATCGCGCCGCCACAACGTCGACTGGGCATCACTGAAAGCTGGGCCTGGCGCTTGCGCATGGTGCTCAGCACTGGTTTCCGTTGCACCCGCCGCTATCTGGATTACCACGCCGCCGTTGCTGCTTGCGTGCCGTCCGACTCGGTGCATGTCCTGCCGTTGCTGGGGATTCATCCGCAGTTCCAGGGCAAGCACTTTGGCGAGCAACTGCTGCAAGCAGTGCACAACTGGTGCGCCGTGGATGAAACTTCCGAGGGCGTGATCCTTGATACCGGGAATCCACGTTATCTGGAGTTCTATAAACGGCAGGGCTACGAGGAAATCGGCGAGGTCGCCGTCGGACCGATCCGCGAACACGTGTTTTTCCACGCCAATCCCCAGGTGTTACAAACAGCAACGGCATAAAGGTAGAACTTTCACGCCACGCCAGGCTCTATCACGCTCCCAAGCTCGTGATAGCATCCGCGCCTATGAAGTTTCCAGGAAGAATTACCAGTGGCGTGCTGATGCTGATCACCAGCTGCGCGGCACTGGCGCAAAGTGAATTGGATGTGCGGATCAAACCGTCCAACGATGAACTGAAAGCCAATATAGAGGGCTATATCGGCAGCCTCGGCGGCCGTGACGAAGAAGCCTTGCTGCGCTTCAGTCGTGGCGCCGAGGAACAGGCGCGCAAGGCCGCCCAGGCCTTGGGGTATTACCAGCCGCAGATCGACAGCGACGTGAAGGGCGGCAAGACGCCGCGCCTGATCCTCAACATCGATCCTGGCGAGCCCGTGCATTTGCGCAATGTCACGATTCGCGTCGACGGCCCGGCGGCCTCGCTCAAATCCTTTCGTGTCCCCAAAAGCGCTGCGCTGACAACCGGCGCGGTGCTTAACCATGGCCGTTATGAAGACGCCAAGAAACTGATCCAGAATCAGGCCTCGCGCTATGGCTTCTTCAGCGGCCACTTCACTCATCAAACATTGTCGGTGGACCCGCGTGCCGGCGTCGCCGACATCGACCTCGTCTACGACAGCGGTCCGCGCTATGCGCTGGGCAAGGTCAGTTTCGAGGGTGACACGCCGTTCGATGAAGACCTGCTGCGGCGCATGGTGCCGTTCAAGGAAGGCGCACCTTACGACTCCGAGCTGATCGCCGAACTCAATCAGGCGATGCAATCGAGCGGCTATTTCGAAAGCGTGCGGGTGGATGCAGCGCCGACGGCGTCGAAGAACGATGTAATCCCGGTCGACGTCAAACTCGAAACCCGCAAACCACGGACTATGGGCCTGGGGCTTGGCTATTCCACCGACGTCGGCCCCCGGGTCAAGGCCAACTGGACCCGGCACTGGGTCAACCCGCAGGGTCACAGTTATGGCTGGGAGACCGAAGTTTCGGCGCCCCGACAGAACGTCGGGGTGTTCTACGACATCCCTCTGGACCCGCCGCTGACCGACAAATTGCGTTTCGCCGGCGGTTACCAAAACGAAGAAATTGCCGACAAGGACTCCCTCAGCAAACTCCTGACCCTCGGCCCTGAGTGGCACAGCAAGTTGCCCAGCGGTTGGCAGCGCGTGGTGTCGCTCAAGTGGCAGCGCGAGGAATACCGGCTCGGCGACGACTCGGGGCTCAGCACGTTGCTGATGCCCGGCGTCAGTTATTCCTACCTGAAAAGCGACAACCGCATCGACCCGCACAACGGCTATCGCCTGGAATTCGAGACCAAAGTGGCCAAGGAAGGCCTGGGTTCGGACACCAACCTGGTCTACGGCACTGCGTTGGTCAAAGGCTTGACCACGGTCTTCGATAAACACCGTTTCCTTGGTCGAGTGCAGGTCGGCGGCAGCGCCACCAACGGCTACAAATCCGTGCCGCCGTCGTTGCGCTTTTTCGCCGGTGGCGATCAGAGCGTGCGCGGCTACGACTATCAAAGCCTGTCCCCGGAAAACTCCGATGGCGACCGCATCGGTGGCCGCTACATGATCGCCGGTAGCGTCGAATATCAGTATTCCGTGGCCGAAAAATGGCGGGTCGCGACCTTCGTTGACCAGGGCAACTCCTTCAATACACTCGAACTGCCGAACCTCAAGACCGGCGTGGGCATCGGCGTGCGCTGGGTTTCCCCGGTGGGGCCGATTCGCCTCGACCTGGCCCACGCGATGGACGACGACGGCGGCATTCGACTGCACTTTTCCATGGGGCCTGAGCTGTGAAGCGTGGTTTGAAGATAACGCTGCTGGCGATTCTGGCGCTGCTGATGCTGGTCATCGTCGCCGTGACCACGGTGCTGGGCACAGCGACGGGCAGCCGTTGGGCGCTCGGCTGGGTGCCGGGTCTCACTGTGGAGAATTTCCAGGGCCGACTGGGCGGGCAGTGGAGTGCCGATCATCTGCTGTGGCAGCAGGACACCAGCCGGGTTGAGCTGAGCAAACCGATATTCGCCTGGTCGCCGCTGTGCCTGTTGCGCATGACCTTGTGCATCGAGCAATTGAAGGCCGATCAGGTCAGCCTGCAATTCCCGCCGGGCACTGAAGAAGACAGCGACGGGCCGATCACGCTTCCGGATCTGGACTTGCCCCTGGCGATCGAACTGGGTGATGTGCAGGTCGGCAGTCTGTTGTTCAACGGCAGCGAAGAACTCAAGGGCTTGCAACTGGCCGCGCACTGGACGGCGCAGGGCTTGCAGATCGACTCGGTGAAGTTGCAGCGTGACGAGCTCAGCCTGAACCTGTCCGGCCTGCTGCAACCCAGCGGCAACTGGCCGCTCAAGGCCGAAGGCACGTTGACCTTGCCGGCTCCCGAGCCTTGGAGCCTGGCGTTGAAGGTGGACGGTGACCTGCTGAAAACCCTGAACCTGAAAGCCGACAGCAGCGGTTACTTGAATGGCCAGCTGACTGGCGAGCTGCAACCGCTGGTCGACAACCTTCCGGCGAAAGTACGGATCACCGCCGATGGCTTCAAGCCCAGCGCCGATTTGCCGGAAACCTTGCAACTCAATCAACTGGAGCTCACTGGCGACGGCGACCTGAAAAACGGTTACCAGTTGCTCGGCAAAGCCACGCTGCCTGCTGAAAAAGGCCCGGTGGCCCTGGTGCTGCAAGGCAAGGTCGACGCCAACGGCGCACAGATTGCTGCCCTCGATCTGACCGCCAACGACAAGCAAAACCTCAAACTCACCGGTAACCTCGACTGGAGCAAAGGCCTGAGCGCCGACGCGAAAATCGATTGGCTGGATTTCCCCTGGCACCGTCTCTATCCGCTGATCGACGAGCCTGAAGTGGCGTTACGCAGCTTCAATGGTGAAGTTTCCTACACCGACGGAAAATACATCGGTCACTTCAAATCGGCACTCGATGGCCCGGCAGGTGCGTTCAGCCTCGAAAGCCCGTTCAGCGGCGACCTGACAAAAATCTATCTGCAACAAATTCAACTCGAAGCCGGGCAGGGCAAGGCGGCAGGGCATCTGAACCTGCAATTTGCCGATGGCATTGCCTGGGACACCGCGCTCGACCTCTCGGCGATCAACCCGGCGTATTGGGTCGCGGAGTTGCCGGGGACGCTGGCCGGACCCTTGCGCAGCAAAGGCGAGATGAAGAATGAAAAACTCAGCCTGAACGCCGACCTCGACCTCAAAGGCAAACTGCGCGGACAACCGGCGGTGCTTCAGGCCAAGGCCGATGGCGCCGGTGAACAATGGAACCTCAACGCGCTGCACATCCGCCTCGGTGACAACAGCATCAACGGCAAGGGCAGCCTGCAACAGAAGCTCGCCGGGCAGATCGACATCAAGCTGCCGCGCCTGGCCCAACTCTGGCCGCAACTGCGCGGTCAGCTCAACGGTCGCCTCGACGTCGCCGGCACGCTCAAAGCGCCGCAAGGCAAGCTCGGGCTGCAAGGCACGCAACTGGCCTTCCAGGACAATCGCCTGCAAAGCCTGAACCTGGACGCGACCCTCGATAGCGCGCAACGGGCGAAAATCGACCTCAAGGGCAGCGGCATTCAGGCCGGTGACACCTCGCTGGGCACGCTGACCGCCCGCGGCCAGGGCGATATCAAGAACCAGAAACTTACCCTGGATCTGCAAGGGCCGAAGCTGAAACTGGCGCTCGGCCTGGACGGCAATCTGGACAAGGGCAACTGGCGCGGACGCCTGGCCAGCGGCGATATCCAGGCCGGTGGTCAGGACTGGAAGTTGCAAGGTCCGGCGAAACTTGAACGGCTGGCGGACGGCAAGATCAACTTTGGCGCCCATTGCTGGATGTCTGGCGCGGCCAGTCTGTGTGGCGAAGACCAGCGTCTGATGCCGGAGCCGAAGCTGCGTTATCACCTCAAGCAATTCCCGATTGAAAGCCTCGCGCAATGGTTGCCGAAGGAGTTCGCCTGGAAGGGCCGGCTCAATGCCGACCTGCAACTGGACCTGCCGGCCAGCGGCCCGAACGGCCAGATCAGCGTCGATGCCAGCGGTGGCACGTTGCGCATGAAGGAAAAGGATCAGTGGCTGGACTTCCCGTACCAGACCCTGAAACTCACCAGCAAACTCACGCCTAAACGCATCGACACCGATCTCAATTTCGTCGGCGGCAAGCTCGGCGAACTGATGGTGCAGGCGCAGATCAATCCGCTGCCGAAAAACAAACCGCTTACCGGTTCGTTCCGTCTCACCGGACTGGATCTGTCGGTGGCGCGGCCGTTTGTGCCGATGGTCGAGAAACTCACCGGGCGTTTGAATGGTAGCGGCACGCTCTCCGGCGATCTGCTGGCGCCGCAGGTAAACGGCAATCTGCTGCTCAGCGACGGCGAAGTGTCCGGGCCTGAACTGCCGATGGAGTTGCAGGGCTTGCAGCTTCAAGCGCAGATCGCCGGCGAAGCGGTGCAATTGAACGGTGGCTGGAAAAGCGGCAAAAGCGGGCAGGGCAGTCTTAACGGCAACATTGCCTGGGGTCAGGCGCTGGTGGTGGATCTGACGCTCAAGGGCTCGCAATTGCCCGTCACCGTCGAACCGTACGCCAAGCTGGAAGTGGCGCCGGACCTGAAAATCTCGATGAAGGATGAGCAACTGGCGATCGCCGGCAAAGTGCGGGTGCCCAAGGGCGAGATCACCGTGCGCGAGTTGCCTCCGTCCACGGTCAAGGTCTCCGATGACACGGTGATCATTGGCCAGCAGACCGAAGAGGGCAAACCGCCGCTGGCCATGAAGATGGACATCGACGTGGTGGTGGGTGAGGACAAACTCAGTTTCGCCGGGTTTGGCCTGACCGCCAACCTGCAAGGGCACGTGCACATCGGCGACAACATGGACACCCGCGGCGAGCTCTGGCTTAACGACGGCCGTTACCGGGCGTACGGTCAGCGGCTGACGGTGCGCCGTGCGCGGCTGCTGTTCGCCGGGCCGATCGATCAGCCGTATCTGGACATCGAGGCCATTCGCCAGACCGACGACGTGATCGCCGGCATTCGCCTCAGCGGCAGCGCCGAGCAGCCGACCACGCAGATCTTCTCCGAGCCGGCGATGAGCCAGGAGCAGGCGTTGTCCTATCTGGTGCTGGGGCGTCCGCTGAGCAGCAACGGCGAAGACAACAACATGCTGGCCCAGGCGGCGCTCGGGTTGGGCTTGATGGGCAGCTCTGGGGTGACCGGCAAACTGGCCAACGACCTGGGGATTCAGGACTTCCAGCTCGATACTCAGGGCAGCGGCAACACCACCAGCGTCGTGGCCAGCGGCAATATCTCCGAGAAGCTCAGCCTGCGTTATGGCGTGGGCGTGTTCGAGCCGGCCAACACCATTGCCTTGCGCTACAAGCTGAGCAAAAAGGTCTACCTCGAAGCCGCCGGCGGCGTGGCCAGTTCGCTGGATATCTTCTACAAGCGGGATTTCTAAGTCCCGCATTCTCCAAATCCGAGTCGCTCCCATCGCGGGCAAGCCCGCTCCCACAGGTTTAGCGAGATCCCTGTGGGAGCGTGCTTGCCCGCGATGGCGTCAGAGTATTCACCACAAAAATCCGCGCCTTTTATCAACTGAATAGCAAGCAACCTAACTATTACGTTGACATTCGCTGCCTAGGCAGTAACATCTCGACATACATTCTCTGCCTAGGCAGCTAATTGGTGGTCAGATGAAACACTTCACCCCAGACGAATTCCACACTTGCCATCTCGGCCTCCTGCTCGGGCGCGCTGCGCTGCTCAAGGACCGGATCATCGACACGCACATGGAACCCCACGGCATCACCGCTGCGCAGTTCAAAGTGCTGATCATCATGGCCCAGTTCGGCGTCGATACCCCGGCCGAGCTGTGCCGGCACCTGTCGCTGGACAGCGGTTCGATGACTCGCATGCTCGACCGTCTGGAACAGAAAGGTTTCCTCGCCCGCCAACGTTCCGAGGCGGATCGCCGTCAGGTGCAACTGGTGCTCACCGAGCAAGGCCAGCAATTGACTGACCGCCTGCCGGAGATCGGCGCTGATGCCATGAATGAACTGGCTGGCGCGATCACACCGGATGAGCTGAAAACCCTGGAACAGATCCTCAAGAAAATCCTTGTGGCGGCCGGTGACTCGATCACCTTGCTGCGGGTAGGTGACAAATGAGCAGTAAAACCCTGCGTGTCGGCCTGAGCCTGGTGCTGGCGGCCATGACCCTGGCCGGTTGCGCCAGTTACAGCGGCCTGAATACCGAAGGCGTCAGCCTTGATGCGACAAACCTCAAGGCCGGGCAATCCCTCAGCGGCGTGACCCTGTCGCCCGCGGCCTGGCCGAAAAGCGACTGGTGGACAAGCCTCGGCGACCCGCAACTCGACGGCCTGATCCGCGAAGCCTTGCACGACAGTCCCGACATGCAAATCGCCGACGCTCGCGCCCATCAGGCCAGCGCCGCCGCGTACGCCGCCGATGCCGCGCGCATGCCGACCCTCGATGCCAGCGCCGGAGTCAGCCGTTCGCGCCTGGCACGAGATCAAGACCCGAGCGGGCAGGGCGGTACGTATTCCACCGTGCGCAACATCGGTGCCAGTTTCAATTACAACTTCGACCTCTGGGGCGGTCAGCGGGATGCCTGGGAAGCTGCGTTGGGCGAGGCCCGTGCGGCCGAAGTCGATCAGCAGGCCGCACAACTGACCTTGTCCGCCGACGTCGCCCGCGCCTATAGCGACCTGGGGCAGGCGCACATCGTCTACGACCTGGCCAACGAAGACCTCAAACGCACCAAACAAATGCTCGACCTGAGCCAGCGTCGCCTGAGCTCGGGGATCGACAGCCAATACCAGTTCCAGCAAACCGAAAGCCTGGAAGCGAGTTCCGAAGCGAGCCTGATCGACGCCGAAAAGCGCCTGCAAAGCGCGAAGATTGCGTTGGCCGTGCTGCTCGGCAAAGGCCCGGATCGCGGCAATGAAATCGCCCGGCCGAAGATCCTGCAAGCCAGCGCCGTTGCCTTGCCATCGGTACTGCCCGCCGAGTTGCTCGGTCGTCGTCCAGACCTAGTGGCTGCACGCTGGCGGGTCGAAGCCGCGAGCAAGAACATCGCCGCCGGTAAAACCCAGTTCTACCCCAACCTCAACCTGAGCGCGGCGGCCGGTGCCGAGTCGTTGCTGGGTGATGCGATGTTTGGTTCGGCAAGCCGTTTCTTCAACGTTGCACCGACGATTTCCGTGCCGATTTTCGACGGCGGCCGCCTGCGTGCCGACCTCGATTCCCGCGACGCCGATTACGACCTCGCGGTGGCGCAGTACAACAAAAGCCTGGTGAAAGCCCTGGGTGATGTCAGTGACACCATCAACCAGTTGCGCGATATCGGCCGGCAGATCGGGGCGCAGCAACACGCCACCGACATTGCCCAGGATTCTTACAACACCGTGGTCCAGCGGTACGGTTCCGGCATCGGTAACTACCTGGACGTGCTCAGCATCGAGCAGCAATTGCTCCAGGCCCAGCGTCAGTTGGCCAACCTGAATGCCGAGCAGATCGACCTGTCGATCCAACTGATGCAGGCGCTGGGCGGCGGCTTCCAGGGCGAAACCCTGACCGCAGCCAACGTACTCCCAGCCACGCAGCACAACTAATTCAAGGTATTTGTCATGGCCACCGCCGAAACGACAACACAAACTCCTGACAACGCTCAAGACACCAGCAATCCGCGCAAGCGCAAAGTCATGCTGGTCGTGCTCGCGATCGTCGTGATCCTCGCCGGTGTCGGTGTCTGGGGTTATCACGAACTCTACGGCCGCTGGAACGAAAGCACCGACGATGCCTATGTGAACGGCAACGTGGTGGAAATCACCCCGCTGGTCACCGGCACCGTGGTCAGCATCGGCGCCGACGATGGCGACCTGGTCCATGAAGGCCAGGTGCTGGTCAATTTCGACCCGAACGACGCCCAGGTCGGTCTGCAAAGTGCCCAGGCCAACCTGGCCCGCACCGTGCGTCAGGTGCGCGGCTTGTACAGCAACGTCGATGGCATGAAAGCCCAGGTCAACGCCCAGCAGGCCGAAGTGCAAAAGGCCCAGGACAACTTCAATCGTCGGAAAAACCTCGCCGCTGGCGGGGCGATTTCCCAGGAAGAACTGTCCCACGCCCGTGACGACCTGACCTCGGCGCAAAACGCCCTGGCCAACGCCAAGCAGCAACTGAAAACCACCAGCGCGTTGGTGGATGACACGGTGGTCTCGTCGCATCCGGACGTGATGGCGGCGGCTGCGCAATTGCGTCAGGCCTACTTGAACAATTCCCGCAGTACCTTGATCGCGCCGGTCACCGGTTACGTGGCCAAACGCTCTGTGCAACTGGGCCAGCGCGTCCAGCCGGGCACGGCGCTGATGGCGGTTATTCCGCTGGATCAGCTGTGGATCGACGCCAACTTCAAGGAAACCCAGCTGCGTGACATGCGCATTGGCCAACCGGTCGATATCGAAGCCGACCTCTACGGCAGCGACGTGAAGTTCAGTGGCACCATCGACAGCCTCGGCGCCGGCACCGGCAGCGCGTTTGCCCTGCTGCCTGCGCAAAACGCCACCGGTAACTGGATCAAGATCGTGCAGCGGGTGCCGGTGCGGATTCACATCAACGCCGAACAACTGGCCAAGCACCCGTTGCGCGTAGGCCTGTCGACCCAGGTTGATGTGAACCTGCATGACCAGAGCGGCCCGGTGCTGGCGCAACAGCCGCCGCAAAAGGCTTCGTTCAGCACCAACGTCTACGACCGTCAGTTGGCTGAAGCCGACGCGATGATCACGCAGTTGATCCACGACAACAGCGCAGCGGTCAGCAAAACCGCGCAGCGCTGATTGCCATCCGCCAACCCTGTGGGAGCGAGCTTCTGTGGTGAGGGGATTTATCCCCGTTGGGTCGCGAAGCGGCCCCAAAAGCTTTGCGACTGCTTCGCAGCCGAACGGGGATAAATCCCCTCGCCACACAAGCTCTCTTGCCACAAAAGCTCGCTCCCACAAGGTCAGCTGCGTCTGTAAAAGGCGCTGCGCCCATCAGGTTTCAAAGGATTTGCGATGAGCAATAACGCGTCTTTCACGCCGCCCAGCCTGCTGCTCAGCACCATCGGCCTGTCGCTGGCGACTTTCATGCAAGTGCTCGACACGACCATTGCCAACGTGGCGCTGCCGACGATTTCCGGCAACCTGGGTGTGAGTTCGGAGCAGGGCACCTGGGTGATCACTTCGTTTGCGGTGAGCAACGCCATCGCGCTGCCGCTGACCGGTTGGCTCAGCCGGCGCTTTGGTGAAGTGAAGCTGTTTCTCTGGGCGACCATTCTGTTTGTGCTGGCCTCGTTTCTCTGCGGCATCTCGACCTCGATGCCCGAGCTGATCGGCTTCCGGGTGTTGCAAGGCCTGGTGGCCGGTCCGTTGTACCCGATGACCCAGACGCTGCTGATTGCGGTCTATCCGCCGGCCAGGCGTGGCATGGCCCTGGCGTTGCTGGCGATGGTCACGGTGGTCGCGCCGATTGCCGGCCCGATCCTCGGCGGCTGGATTACCGACAGTTACAGCTGGCCGTGGATCTTCTTCATCAACGTGCCAATCGGCATCTTCGCGGTGATGGTGGTGCGTCAGCAACTCAAGGCACGCCCGGTGGAAACCAGCCGTCAACCGATGGATTACGTCGGGCTGATCACTTTGATCATCGGCGTCGGCGCGTTGCAGGTGATCCTCGACAAGGGCAACGACCTCGACTGGTTCGAATCGAACTTCATCCTCATCGGCGCGGCGATTTCAGTGATCGCGCTGGCGGTGTTCGTGATCTGGGAAATGACCGACAAGCATCCGGTGGTCAACCTGCGGCTGTTTGCGTATCGCAACTTCCGCATCGGCACCATCGTGCTGGTGTTGGGTTATGCCGGGTTCTTCGGCATCAATCTGATCCTGCCGCAATGGCTGCAAACCCAGATGGGCTACACGGCGACATGGGCGGGGCTGGCGGTGGCGCCGATCGGGATTCTGCCGGTGTTGATGTCGCCGTTTGTCGGCAAATATGCGCACAAGTTCGACCTGCGGCTGCTGGCCGGTCTGGCGTTTTTGGCGATTGGCCTGAGCTGTTTCATGCGCGCCGGGTTCACCAACGAAGTGGACTTCCAGCACATCGCGCTGGTGCAGCTGTTCATGGGTATTGGCGTGGCGTTGTTCTTCATGCCGACCTTGAGCATCCTGATGTCGGACCTGCCACCGAGCCAGATCGCCGACGGCGCTGGTCTGGCGACGTTTCTGCGGACGTTGGGCGGTAGTTTCGCGGCGTCGCTGACCACATGGATCTGGATTCGCCGGGCGGATCAGCATCACGCCTATATGAGCGAAAGCATCACCACTTATGAACCGGCGACCCGTGAGGCACTGAATGCGCTGGGCGGGGCGGGCAACCCGGCGTATGCGCAGCTGGATCATGTGCTGACCAGCCAGGCGTACATGCTCTCCACCGTGGATTACTTCACGTTGCTGGGGTGGGCGTTCATGGGTTTGATCGTGATTGTGTGGCTGGCGAAACCGCCGTTTGCCGCGAAGGCAGGGCCAGCCGCCTCCGGCCATTAAGTCAACACGCGGCAAATGTGGGAGCGGGCTTGCTCGCGAAAGCGGTGTGTCAGTTGATACAAGTGCTGGCTGACAGGACGCCTTCGCGAGCAAGCCCGCTCCCACAATGGGATCTGTGGTGATCTGTCAGTTGGTGGGGGCTGCCAGTTGTGGCGGCGGGGTGAAGTCGAAGGGGGCCAGGGCAAACCCTTGCTCATCCACCTGCAACGCCCAGCCTTGACGGTCCCAATCCCCCAGCACAATGCGTTTGGCTGCTTGCTCGCCAATCTGCAACTTGTGGATGGCGGGGCGATGGGTGTGGCCATGGATCAAGGTCTTCACGCCATATGCCTGCATGATCCGCGGCACTTCGTCTGGCGTGACATCGACAATGTCATTGGCCTTCATCCGCGTCTGGGCCCGGCTTTCGCTGCGCAGTTTGCGCGCCAGTTTATGCCGTGCGCGCAGTGGCAAGTGCCGCAGGATGAACAGGGTGATCGGGTTGCGCAGATAGCGACGCAGCTTCATATAAGCCTCGTCGCGGGTGCAGAGGCTGTCGCCGTGCATCAAGAGCACCGGCTCACCGTTGAACTGCACGACACTCGGGTCCTTCAGCAATGTGCAGCCGGCCTGTTTGCAAAAGGCCTGGCCGAGCATGAAGTCGCGATTGCCGTGCATCAGAAAAATGGCCGTGCCGCTGTCGCTAAGATCGCGCAGGGCCTGGCAGATGGAACGCTGGAATGGCGTCATGGCATCGTCGCCAATCCACGCCTCGAAAAAGTCGCCCAGAATGTACAGCGCACTCGCCGAGCGGGCGCGTCCGGCGAGCAAATCCAGAAACGCCCGGGTAATGTCCGGGCGCTCCTCTTCCAGATGCAAGTCTGAAATCAGCAGTATCACGCTTCGATGATCTCGGCTTTCTCGATGATCACGTCTTCTGCTGGCACGTCCTGGTGGCCGGACTTCATGGTGGTGGAAACACCTTTGATCTTGTCGACAACGTCGGTGCCTTCAACGACTTTGGCGAATACGGCGTAGCCCCAGCCCTGAGTGGTCTTGGCGCTGTGGTTCAGGAAGCTGTTGTCAGCTACGTTGATGAAGAACTGGGCGGAAGCCGAATGCGGCTCCATGGTGCGAGCCATGGCGACGGTGTATTTGTCGTTCGGCAGGCCGTTGTCGGCTTCGTTCTGGATGCTTGGGCGCTTGTCTTTCTTTTCTTTCATGCCTGGCTCGAAACCGCCGCCCTGGATCATGAAGTTACCGATGACGCGGTGGAAAACGGTGTTTTCGTAGTGACCGGCGTTGACGTACTCGATGAAGTTGGCAACGGTCAGCGGTGCCTTTTCAGCGTTCAGTTCCAGGACGATGTCGCCATGGTTGGTGGTGAGTTTGACTTGGGTCATGATCGTGGACTCTTTTAGGAGATGCGTTTTATATGAATTCGTGGGTTTCGGGGCGTTACAGCCCCCAACCGGTCTGGCCAGCAACAGCCAAGGTGCGCAGTTTAGCGTGCCGGGCGCGAATTTCGAGGCTGTTTTTCATTTGCATCCGATTAAATGCAGCCGTTTTCGGGCCTGCTCTGTCAGCGACTTGACGGCATCGGCTATGATAAGCCCCTTTGTTTTAACAGCCGCTTTGATTTGGCCAACTGGCCGCGCACTTGTACGTTCAAGGATCCTATGAGCAAGCCCACTGTCGACCCTACCTCGAATTCCAAGACCGGCCCTGCCGTGCCGGTCAATTTCCTGCGCCCGATCATCCAGGCGGACCTGGACTCGGGTAAGCACACGCAGATCGTCACCCGTTTCCCGCCTGAGCCCAACGGCTACCTGCACATCGGTCACGCCAAGTCGATTTGCGTGAACTTCGGCCTGGCCCAGGAATTTGGCGGCGTCACGCACCTGCGTTTCGACGACACCAACCCGGCCAAGGAAGACCAGGAATACATCGACGCGATCGAAAGCGACGTCAAATGGCTGGGCTTCGAATGGTCCGGTGAAGTGCGCTATGCCTCGCAGTATTTCGACCAGCTGCACGACTGGGCCGTCGAGCTGATCAAGGCCGGCAAGGCCTACGTCGACGACCTGAGCCCGGAACAGGCCAAGGAATATCGTGGCACGCTGACAGAGCCAGGCAAGAACAGCCCGTTCCGTGACCGCTCCGTGGAAGAAAACCTCGACTGGTTCGCCCGCATGCGTGCCGGCGAATTCCCGGACGGCGCACGCGTGCTGCGGGCCAAGATCGACATGGCTTCGCCGAACATGAACCTGCGCGACCCGATCATGTACCGCATCCGTCACGCGCATCACCACCAGACCGGCGACAAGTGGTGCATCTACCCGAACTATGACTTCACCCACGGTCAGTCGGATGCCATCGAAGGCATCACCCACTCGATCTGCACCCTGGAGTTCGAAAGCCACCGTCCGCTGTACGAGTGGTTCCTGGAGAACCTGCCGGTCCCGGCGAACCCGCGTCAGTACGAATTCAGCCGCCTGAACCTGAACTACACCATCACCAGCAAGCGCAAGCTCAAGCAACTGGTCGATGAAAAGCACGTTCATGGCTGGGACGATCCGCGCATGTCCACGCTGTCGGGCTTCCGCCGCCGTGGCTACACGCCTGCGTCGATCCGCAATTTCTGCGACATGGTCGGCACCAACCGTTCTGACGGCGTCGTCGATTTCGGCATGCTCGAGTTCAGCATCCGTCAGGATCTGGATCAGAACGCTCCGCGCGCCATGTGCGTGCTGCGTCCGTTGAAGGTGGTGATCACCAACTACCCGGAAGACCAGGTCGAGAACCTCGAACTGCCGCGTCATCCGCAGAAAGAAGAACTGGGCGTGCGCAAGCTGCCGTTCGCCCGTGAAATCTACATCGACCACGATGACTTCATGGAAGAGCCGCCAAAAGGCTACAAGCGCCTGGAGCCGAACGGCGAAGTGCGTCTGCGCGGCAGCTACGTGATTCGTGCCGATGAAGCGATCAAGGACGCCGACGGCAACATCGTTGAACTGCGTTGCTCCTATGACCCGGAAACCCTCGGCAAGAACCCTGAAGGCCGCAAGGTCAAAGGCGTGGTGCACTGGGTGCCGGCCGCGGCCAGCGTCGAGTGCGAAGTGCGTCTGTACGATCGCCTGTTCCGCTCTGCGAACCCTGAGAAGGCCGAAGACAGCGCCAGTTTCCTGGACAACATCAACCCTGACTCGCTTCAAGTCCTCACCGGTTGTCGTGCTGAGCCTTCGCTGGGCAATGCACAGCCGGAAGACCGTTTCCAGTTCGAGCGCGAAGGTTACTTCTGCGCGGATATCAAGGACTCGAAACCAGGTGCTCCGGTATTCAACCGTACCGTGACCTTGCGTGATTCGTGGGGCCAGTGATTCAAGGAACCTCTAACGTGCTTTCGATCTACAACACGCTCACCAAGAGCAAAGAAGTTTTCAAGCCGCTGGATGGCAACAATGTGCGCATGTACGTCTGCGGGATGACCGTGTACGACTACTGCCACATTGGCCATGGCCGCAGCATGGTCGCGTTCGACCTGGTGACCCGCTGGTTGCGGTTCAGCGGTTATAACCTGACGTATGTGCGCAACATCACCGACATCGAAGACAAGATCATCAATCGGGCCAAGGAGAACGGCGAGCCGTTCGACGTGCTGACCGAGCGCATGATCACCGCGATGCACGAGGACGAGGCGCGCCTCAACATCCTCAAGCCGGACATGGAACCGCGGGCCACCGATCATATTCCGGGCATGCTGAGCATGATCCAGACCCTGATCGACAAGGGTTACGCCTACGCCCCGGGCAATGGCGACGTCTACTACCGCGTCGCCAAGTTCATGGGCTACGGCAAGCTGTCGCGCAAGAAGATCGAAGACCTGCGCATCGGCGCACGGATCGAAGTCGACGAGTCGAAACAGGACCCGCTGGACTTCGTGCTGTGGAAAGCCACCAAGCCGGGCGAACCGAGCTGGGAATCGCCGTGGGGCGCCGGGCGTCCGGGCTGGCACATCGAGTGCTCGGTGATGTCGACCTGCTGCCTCGGCGAGACCTTCGACATTCATGGCGGCGGCAGCGACCTCGAGTTCCCGCACCACGAAAACGAAATCGCCCAGAGCGAAGCGGCCACCGGCAAGACCTACGCCAACGCGTGGATGCATTGCGGCATGATTCGCATCAATGGCGAGAAGATGTCCAAGTCCTTGAACAACTTCTTCACCATTCGCGACGTGCTGGAAAAGTACCACCCGGAAGTCGTGCGTTACCTGCTGGTGTCGAGCCACTACCGCAGCGCGATCAACTATTCGGAAGACAACCTCAAGGACGCCAAAGGCGCACTCGAGCGTTTCTACCATGCGTTGAAAGGCCTGCCGAACGTGGCGCCGGCTGGCGGCGAAGCCTTTGTCGAGCGCTTCACCCAGGTGATGAACGACGACTTCGGCACGCCGGAAGCCTGCGCGGTGCTGTTCGAGATGGTGCGCGAGATCAACCGTCTGCGTGAGAGCGATCTTGATGGGGCGGCGGGTCTGGCAGCGCGCTTGAAGGAACTGGCCAGCGTGCTGGGCGTGTTGCAGCTTGAGGCGGATGACTTCCTGCAGGCCGGTGCCGAAGGGCGGGTGGATGCGGCTGAGGTTGATGCGCTGATTGCTGCGCGTCTGGCGGCTCGTGCGGGTAAAGACTGGGCAGAGTCCGACCGTATCCGCGACCAGTTGACCGCGATGGGCGTGGTGCTGGAAGACGGGAAGGGCGGCACGACCTGGCGTCTGGCTGACTGATTGCTGTGTTTGCTACAAACAAAACCCGCCTTGTGCGGGTTTTTGTTTGTGGGCTGGGCTTAAATGCAGTGGTGTACCGGCTGGCGCCATCGCGGGCAAGCCCGCTCCCACAGTGATCGAGGTGGATTCCGATTTTGTAAACGCCACAAAACCCTGTGGGAGCGGGCTTGCCCGCGATGGTCTCAAGCCGAACACTATCACCGCAGTTCACTCAATTACTCAGCCTGGCGCAATCGCTTGTAAAGGGTATTGCGGCTCACCCCTAACCGCCGGGCGAGGTGCGAAATATTCCCCCCAGCCGCCTGCAACAACCGATTCAAATCCTCGGCATCATTCAAATCCACCGCCAGCGGCTCTTGCGATTCCACCGGCTCCATCTCCAGATCGACAAAAAAATCATCCGGCAAATGCTCCGGCCGCACCGGTTGTTCCTCGGCCATGGCCAGCGCGACCTGCATCACGCTGCTGACTTGCCGTAGATTCCCCGGCCACGGATGACGGCCGAACAACTCCATTACCTCCCGACTCAACCCGGCCCACTGCGATGGCTCGCGATGCTGTTCCCACAAGCGCTTGAATAGCGCCTGTTTATCACTGCGTTCCCGTAGCGGCGGCAACTCCAGGGTCAAGCCGCCAATCCGGTAATAAAGATCCTCACGAAACCGGCCGAGCTGCACCTGCTCACGCAACGAGCGGTTGGTCGCCGAAATAATGCGGATGTCCACCGGGAACAACTCGCTGCTGCCCACCGGTTGCACGCAACGCTCCTGCAAAACCCTTAACAGCCGAGCTTGAGTCGGCAACGGCATGTCACCAATTTCGTCGAGGAACAGCGTGCCTTTATCCGCCTTGCGGATGAGGCCGATGCTGCCTTTCTGATTGGCACCCGTGAATGCACCTTTCTCGTAGCCAAACAGTTCGGATTCCACCAGTTCGGCGGGGATCGCTGCGCAGTTGACGGCGATGAATGGATTTTTGCTGCGGGAACTGGCCTGATGCAGGGCTTTGACAAAGACTTCCTTGCCGACCCCGGTTTCACCGTGGATCAACAGCGGAATGTCTTTTTCCAGCAATCGTTCGGCCTGGCGCACGGCTTTTTCCACGCGACTGTCGCCGAAATGCAGGGTATTGAGGCTGATCGCAGCGGGCGCGGCCACGGCCGGTTCCGCGCTTTTGGTTTCAGAAAACATTCTGGCTTGAATCGGCACCTGTTTCGGCCGTTTCAACAGGCATTGAAAACGGTTGCGCCCGGAGGCTTGCAGCGCAAAAGGCAGGCCTTCCGGCTGGTTCAGCAACTCCAGCAATGACACCTTGAACAGGCTCTCGACACTGACCCGGGACAGGCTGATGCCCAGCAGATTGTCGGCACGGCGGTTGGCGGACAGCACCTGGCCGGTTTCATCGAAGATCAACAAGCCGGCCCATTGGCTGTCGAGGTTGTTCAGCCCGGTGTTGAAGGTCAGTTGAAAATGCTGGCCGTGGAAGAGGTTGAGGATCAGCCGGTTTTCCACGGTCTGGCTCATCATCTTGACCATGCCGAGGGTGTGGGACGGCGGCAGGTAGCTGTCGCTGGACACGTCCAGCACCGCGATCACCTTGCGTTCGGCATCGAAAATCGGCGCGGCGGAACCGGTCATGAAGCGGTTGGCCTTGAGGAAATGCTCATCGTGCTCGATGTGCACCGCTTGCTCGCAGGCCAGGGCAGTGCCGATCGCGTTGGTGCCGCTGCAACGCTCCATCCAGCTGGCGCCGGCGCTAAAGCCGCGGGTCAGGGTCGGTTCGATAAAACGCTGGGTGCCCCAGGACGTCAGCACCTGGCCCTGATTGTCGGCGAGCATGATCAGGCAGTTGGAATTACTCAGGATGTTTTCGTAATACGGCAGGACTTCCTGATGCGTGGTCTGCACCAGCGAATGCTGGCTTTCCAGCAACTGGGCGATGCCTTCGGCCGGGAGCTGATCGAACGCCGGGGCGCTTTGATGATTAAGGCCGAACGCGCGACAACGGGACCAGGAGTCCTGGATGATGGTGTCGTGGGAGAGCGGCGAGGCAGGTACGGCCATGGCAGTCGATCTCTGAGCATTATTATTTTTGTTATGTGCAGCGCGATTCATGTAGCAGCTGGCGGAGCCTGCGTTCGGCGACGCAGTGGTCGTAAAACCTGCATGTGCGGTCATCCTGACACATCGCGCTGCTTGATTTCACGACGACTGCGTCGCCGAACGCAGGCTCCGCCAGCTGCTACAGGATCGTGGTGAATTCGGATAATCGTGTCACAAAAGCATCCGTAGAGTGTTGTTCACTATTGTTCATTGTCAACGGCTGGATTGTTCAATTGTTCAGTCGCGGTTGTTCATTTCTGTTCAGCATCGAAAGCGGTTTTATCGCTGCCTCGAAGATTTTCAAAGTAGTTCAACAACTTACATTTTTTGGCATGAAACTCGCTCTACAGCCTGGGTCGCTTGACTCCAAATAATAAAAAGGCCGAGCCATGTCATTAACCCTGGAGCACGTCAGCCGCACCGTCGAGGGCCAGACCTGGATCGACGATGCGTGCCTGAGTTTCGAAGCCGGATCCTTCAACGTTTTGCTTGGGCGTACGCTGTCCGGCAAGACCAGTCTCATGCGCCTGATGGCCGGGCTGGACAAGCCCGACAGCGGCCGCATCCTGATGAACGGTGTCGACGTCACGCAGCGCCCGGTGCGTTTGCGCAACGTGTCGATGGTCTATCAGCAGTTCATCAACTACCCGACCATGACCGTCTTCGACAACATCGCTTCGCCATTGCGCCAGGGCGGTGTTTCCAACGAGCTGATCCAGAGCAAAGTGCTGGAAACCGCGAAGATGCTGCGCATCGAGAAATTCCTCAAGCGCTATCCGCTGGAGCTTTCTGGCGGCCAGCAACAGCGCACCGCGATGGCCCGGGCGTTGGTCAAGGATGCTGAGTTGATCCTGTTCGACGAGCCGCTGGTCAACCTCGACTACAAGTTGCGCGAAGAACTGCGTCAGGAAATGCGCGAGCTGTTCAAGGCCCGGCACACCATTGCCATCTACGCCACCACCGAACCCAATGAAGCGCTGGCCCTGGGCGGCACCACCACCATTCTTCACGAAGGCCGGGTGATCCAGAGCGGTAAATCCTCGGAGGTCTATCACCAGCCACAAACGGTGCTGGCGGCGGAGCTGTTCTCCGAGCCGCCGATCAACCTGATGCCGGGCCGTATCGCGGGCAACGAAGTCAGCTTCGCCAATTTCGTGCATTTCCCATTGAACGTCGATTTGCGCCCGGTGGGCGAGGGCGAGTTCCGTTTCGGCGTGCGCCCAAGCCATATCTCACTGGTGCCGAGCAACGACGATGACCTCGAACTCGCGGTAACCGTCGAGGTGGCCGAGATCAGCGGTTCGGAAACCTTCCTGCATGTGCGCAACGAGCATTTCCTGCTGGTGCTGCACTTGCCCGGCGTTCACGAATACGACGTCGATGCGCCGATCCGGATCTATATCCCGACCCATAAACTGTTTGTGTTCGATGCGCAGGGGCGGCTGGTCCAGGCGCCCGGTCGCCGTATCGCGAGGGTTGCCTGATGGCCGAAATCCGTTTGCAGAACCTCGCCCACAGCTACACCAGCACGCCGACCGGTCCCGAGGATTACGCGATCCGCGAGATGGACCACGTCTGGGAGCAGGGCGGTGCTTATGCCTTGCTCGGGCCTTCGGGTTGCGGCAAGTCGACGTTGCTCAACATCATTTCCGGGTTGCTCAGCCCGTCCCAGGGCCAGGTGCTGTTCGACAGCAAAGTGGTCAATGACCTGACTCCCGAGAAGCGCAATATCGCCCAGGTTTTCCAGTTTCCGGTGGTGTACGACACCATGACGGTGTTCGACAACCTGGCGTTCCCGCTACGCAATCAAGGCATGGCCGAAGCAAAAATTCACAGCAAGGTGCAGGAAATTGCCGAGGTCCTTGACCTTCAAGCGCTGCTGAGCAAAAAGGCGCGCAACCTCACTGCCGATGAAAAACAGAAAGTCTCCATGGGCCGTGGGCTGGTGCGCGACGACGTCTCGGCGATCCTGTTTGATGAGCCGCTGACGGTAATCGACCCGCACCTGAAGTGGAAACTGCGGCGCAAGCTCAAGCAGATCCACGAGCAGTTCAACATCACCATGGTCTACGTCACCCATGATCAGCTCGAAGCCTCGACCTTCGCCGACAAGATCGCGGTGATGTACGGCGGCCAGATCGTGCAATTCGGCACCCCGCGGGAATTGTTCGAGCGGCCGACCCACACCTTTGTCGGCTATTTCATCGGCAGTCCGGGAATGAACCTGATCGAGGTGCAGCCACAACCGGGCGGCGTCGGTTTTGCTTCGACGCACCTGCCTTTGTCCGACGCGCAACAGAAACGCATCGCCGAATCGGAATGGAAAACCCTGAAGGTCGGCATCCGTCCGGAGTTCGTGCACGTGTGGGACGAGCCGTTCGATGACGCGATGCAGGCACAAGTCGTACACGTCGAAGACCTCGGCACCTACAAGATCATGACCCTGAACCTCGACGGCGCGCCGTTGAAAGTGCGTCTGGCCGAAGACAAACCGGTGCCGGAAGGCACGGCCTGGATCAGCTTCCCGGCGCAGTGGTTGATGGTCTATGCGGACGATTACCTTCTGCCAGCGCAAGCCAATCATGAGGTGCAGCCATGAACAAGGTGCAGAACAACAAGGCCTGGTGGCTGGTGCTGCCGGTGTTTCTGCTGGTGGCGTTCAGTGCGGTGATCCCGATGATGACCGTGGTCAACTACTCGGTGCAGGACATCTTCGACCAGTCCAGCCGCTACTTCGTCGGCGCCGACTGGTACAAGCAGGTGCTGCTCGATCCACGGTTGCACGACTCGCTGCTGCGGCAATTCATCTATTCCGCCTGCGTATTGCTGATCGAAATCCCCCTGGGCATCGCCATCGCCCTGACCATGCCGACCAAGGGCCGCTGGTCGTCGCTGGTGCTGATTATCCTGGCGATTCCGCTGCTGATTCCGTGGAACGTGGTCGGCACTATCTGGCAGATTTTCGGTCGTGCGGACATCGGTCTGCTCGGGGCCAGCCTCAAGGCGATGGGCATCAACTACAACTACGCGGCCAACACCATGGACGCCTGGGTCACGGTGCTGGTGATGGACGTCTGGCATTGGACGTCGCTGGTGGCGCTTTTGTGCTTCTCCGGGTTGCGGGCGATTCCGGACGTGTACTACCAGGCAGCGCGGATTGATCGGGCATCGTCCTGGGCGGTTTTCCGACATATCCAGCTGCCCAAGCTCAAGAGCGTGCTGCTGATCGCGGTGATGCTGCGCTTCATGGACAGTTTCATGATCTACACCGAGCCCTTCGTCCTCACGGGCGGCGGACCGGGGAATGCCACGACCTTCTTGAGTCAGACCTTGACTCAGATGGCTGTAGGGCAATTCGACCTCGGCCCGGCGGCAGCTTTCTCGCTGGTGTACTTCCTGATCATCCTGTTGGTGTCCTGGCTGTTCTACACCGCCATGACTCACTCTGACGCCAACCGCTGAGGTCCGCCATGAGCAAGAGAAAGCTGATTCCGTTGCTGATCTACATCCTGTTCCTGCTGGTGCCGATCTACTGGCTGCTGAACATGTCCTTCAAGAGCAACACCGAAATCCTCGGCGGTCTGACGCTGTTTCCGCAGGATTTCACCTTTGCCAACTACAAGGTGATCTTCACCGATCCGAGTTGGTACAACGGTTACCTCAACTCGCTGTACTACGTGAGCCTGAACACGATCATTTCCCTGAGCGTGGCGTTGCCGGCGGCCTACGCGTTCTCGCGCTATCGCTTTCTGGGTGACAAGCACCTGTTTTTCTGGCTGCTGACCAACCGCATGGCGCCACCGGCGGTGTTCCTGTTGCCGTTCTTCCAGCTGTATTCCTCGATCGGTTTGTTCGACACGCACATCGCGGTGGCCCTGGCCCACTGCCTGTTCAACGTGCCGTTGGCGGTGTGGATTCTTGAAGGCTTCATGTCCGGCGTTCCGAAAGAAATCGACGAAACCGCTTACATTGACGGCTACAGTTTCCCCAAGTTCTTCGTGAAGATCTTCGTCCCGCTGATCGGCTCGGGGATCGGCGTCACGGCGTTCTTCTGCTTCATGTTTTCCTGGGTCGAACTGCTGCTGGCACGGACGCTGACATCGGTGAACGCCAAACCGATTGCGGCGGTGATGACCCGCACGGTCTCGGCGTCCGGCATCGACTGGGGCGTGCTGGCGGCGGCGGGGGTATTGACCATCCTGCCGGGCATGCTGGTGATCTGGTTTGTTCGCAACCACGTGGCCAAGGGCTTTGCCCTGGGCCGGGTCTGAGGAGCTGATGATGGAATGGATGAGCTGGACTGTCCCCACGGCGGCGTTCTTCATCGCCATTGGCCTGATCCTGGCGGGCATGACGACCTGGGAATTACGTTCGCCGAGTGTCCCTCGGCGTGGTTTCTTGCCGATTGCCACCACCCGTGGCGATCGGCTGTTTATCGGTCTTCTCGGCAGCGCCTACCTGCATTTGCTGGTAATCGGCGTCACCGACTGGAGCATCTGGGTTGCGTTCGCGTTGTCCCTGGTGTGGCTGTTGGCTGTGATGCGTTGGGGCTAGTCGAAATCGATCGGCAATGTTGCTCCGAAAACCAAACAGGAGGTCTCTATGTTCGACAAAAACAATAAGCTGCGACATAGCATTTCATTGGCAGCCATGCTGGCACTCAGCGGTCTGAGCGCTTCGGCCTGGGCCGATGCCTACGAAGACGCCGCGAAGAAATGGATCGGCAGCGAATTCAAACCGTCCACCCTCACGCCAGAGCAGCAGCTCGAAGAGCTGAAGTGGTTCATCAAGGCCGCCGAGCCGTTTCGCGGGATGAGCATCAAGGTGGTCTCGGAAACCATCGCGACCCACGAATATGAATCCAAAACGCTGGCCAAGGCCTTCACCGAAATCACCGGGATCAAGCTGACCCACGATTTGCTGCAGGAAGGCGACGTGGTGGAAAAGCTGCAAACCCAGATGCAGTCGGACAAAAACATCTATGACGGTTGGGTCAACGACTCGGACCTGATCGGTACGCACTTTCGCTACGGCAAGACCGAATCGATCACCGACCTGATGGCCAACGAAGGCAAGAACTTCACTTCGCCGACCCTGGACCTCAAGGACTTTATCGGCATTTCGTTCACCACTGCACCGGACGGCAAGATCTATCAATTGCCTGACCAACAGTTCGCCAACCTGTACTGGTTCCGTGCCGACTGGTTCGAGCGGCCAGAGCTCAAAGCCAAGTTCAAGGAAAAGTACGGCTACGAATTGGGTGTGCCGGTGAACTGGTCGGCCTATGAAGACATCGCCAAGTTCTTCAGCGAAGACGTCAAGGAGATCGACGGCAAGCGAGTCTATGGGCACATGGACTACGGCAAGAAAGACCCGTCCCTCGGCTGGCGCTTCACCGATGCCTGGTTCTCCATGGCCGGTGCCGGCGACAAAGGCATCCCCAACGGTTTGCCGGTGGACGAGTGGGGCATCCGCGTCGAGGATTGCCACCCGGTCGGTTCCAGCGTAACCCGTGGCGGCGACACCAACGGCCCGGCGGCGGTCTATGCGACGCAGAAATACGTCGACTGGCTCAAGGCCTACGCACCACCGGAAGCAGCGGGCATGACCTTCTCCGAATCCGGCCCGGTGCCGTCCCAAGGCAACATCGCCCAACAGATCTTCTGGTACACCGCGTTCACCGCCGACATGACCAAACCGGGTCTGCCGGTAATGAACGCCGACGGCACGCCGAAATGGCGCATGGCGCCATCACCCCGCGGACCGTACTGGGAAGAGGGCATGAAGCTGGGGTATCAGGACGTGGGTTCCTGGACGTTCATGAAATCCACGCCTGAGAAGCAGAAACTGGCGGCCTGGCTCTATGCGCAATTCGTGACCTCGAAAACCGTGTCGCTGAAGAAAACCATCGTCGGCCTGACGCCGATTCGTGAGTCGGACATCAACTCGCAAGCCATGACCGACCTGGCACCGAAACTCGGCGGCCTGGTGGAGTTCTACCGCAGCCCGGCCCGCGTGCAATGGACCCCGACCGGGACCAACGTGCCGGATTATCCACGTCTGGCTCAACTGTGGTGGAGCCACATCGCGGAAGCGGCCAGCGGCGAGAAGACTCCGCAACAGGCGCTGGATGGCCTGGCCAAGGATCAGGACGCGATCATGGCGCGTCTGGAACGCTCGAAGGCTCAAGCCACCTGCGCACCGAAAATGAACCCGGAGCGCGATGCTCAGTACTGGTTCGATCAGCCGGGTGCACCGAAGCCGAAACTGGCGAACGAGAAGCCTAAAGGTGAAACCGTGAGCTATGCCGAACTGCTGAAATCGTGGGAGGCGGCGCGCAAGTAACAGACCATCTGCACTGTTGAACGGCACCTTCGGGTGCCGTTCTTGTTTAACGCTCACTTTCACGTTTCAGCGACTGGCGCACGGCTTTCAGAATCGGGAGGTCGAAGGCATTGTGTCCGGCGAAGAGTAGCCGGCACCGTAGCGGCTGGCGCTGCCGAAGCCACCGCACGCTGGACATGCCGAAGGTGTCTCTGATGCCTTGGATCACTTCAGTATGGGCATCAAGCGAAGGCGCTTCGTCCGCGCGTGTGAAGAAGTACTGGTTTACGTGGTAATGCAATTCTAGGCGGATAGCGCGCACGGCTTCGTCGTCCACGAATTCTTCGAGTGCGCTCGGCTGCATCGATTGTCCGCTCAATTGCAAAGTCGCCCTTAACCAGTGGAGGGCCGCCTGACGCTGCTGGATTGCGCAGCCATTGTCCAGGAGTTGGTAGATCGCACCGGCACTGACGGCGCATGCCCCATGTGCCATGGCTGACAGGCCGTCATTCAAGGTTTGATCGTAGGCATTTACGTTGGCTGCAAACGGTACGAATACTGAGACCAGTGTGGTTTTCAGAACGGCCTCTGGATAGCGTTGCTGGTATTGAATGGCCAGCCAGCTGCCCCATGAGACGCCGAGCATGCTGATTTTTTCGAACCCCGGATGCTGCCGCAGGGCATCGATGTCTTCGACGCAAAGCCCGGTGTCGTTGTGTTGGCGTTCGCCGTGGGGAACGGAGCGGCCGCAGCCGCGCTGGTCGAACAGGATAATGTCGAAACAGCGTTCATCGAAGAACTTGAGATGACGGCTGTCGCTGCAACCCCCCGGTCCGCCATGCAGGAAAAATATCGGTTCGCCACCGGGTGTGCCGTGCCGCTCCCAATAGAGTTGGTGACCGTCGCCGGTCGAGTAGTAGCCACTGTTCACCATTAGGCGGGTGTCCTCAGCCTGTAGAATTGAAACAGTTCTGTGTGGCCGGGCCGGGCCGCTACGCTGGATATCAGTTCAAGCTTCAGCGCCTGCGCCATATAGGGCACGGCGATCAGTACCGGCGTATGGCCGAAAAGGAGAATCGTGCCACCCGGTTTAACGCCGGCTGCCATATCGAGGAGAGCTCGCTGCGCGTCCTTGCGCGTCATCACTTCGGCATTGAGGAAACGCAGGATCAGCACATCGCATTGAATACCTGTAGTCGCGATGTGGCGGGCATCGGCCAGGTAGAACCGGGCGGCTGAGGTGCCATGATGCTTTTTGGCATAGTCGATCATCGACGCTGAGCGATCAGACCCCAGGCACTGGCGATCCGGAAGTTCGCCAGCGAGGTGTGCGATGAACTCGCCCGTCGAACACGCCGGGTCATGGATCACCGCGCCGGGCGATGACAGGGAGTTGAGCAGACGTGTGCAATGCTGGCGAAAATGCTGTTCGTCAGCATCCAGCTGTGTGGCGAGCGATTCATTGCATTGCCAATACTCGGGCGGGCAGACGCACTCTCGGCCGCTGTCATCCATGGCAGGAAACGGAAAACTCACTTCGCTGCCCGACTGCGTCAATGCGTTATGGAACGCGGTTTCTTTCTCCTGCGCAGTTACCGCACGGAAATAGATCACGGTGCCTTGATTGCCCCATTGCCATTGCACCAGCGGTCCGAGCAGCATCCAGGGTTGGAGCACGCTGCTGATGTGCCAGCCGACCGTCTCGCTGTATTGCAGGACTTTGCGGCCGACCCATTCGTTGCCGCCGACACGCAATACAAACACATGATGCAGGCCCGAGCCGAAGGGTTCGATGAAGCGATCGAGCTCGCCCGGCGATGCCTTGCGCCGGGGGAATGATTGAGCGAGGTGGTGTTCTCGACAAAGGGCAGGGGTCATGCTGCCACTCCCTGATTCCTTTGCAGGCGCCGCCCTCGTGCCTGCGGTATCACCACATTGCCACTGGACACCACAAAAAAACGCTCCAGCCCCGGAATGACGACGTTGACCAGCGTGGTCCCCAACGAGGTTTGATGGAGTTGGGTGACCCCCAGCGCGCGCCCATGCTGGTGGAGATCTTCTGCCAGCAAGTTGATTTGCTCGGCCAACGGGCGCTCATTGATCGTTTCGGGTAATTCGACCGTGACTTGCTCGCACAAGGTAAGCAGTGGATACAGATCAAATTGCAGGCAGCGGAGCAGGCGAGGAAATTTGCTCAAGTGCCGTTGCGCGTTACTCAGGTAGTGTTGCAGTTCTGGCTCCGAGGCCCCGTGATGGAGTTGGACGAGTTCGGTCAGCGCCCGCCAGGCGCCATGTCGGGCGCTGATCGAACTACCGCTGCCGAACACGCGAGGATGGGAGCCGGGTTCGGTTGAGAACGCCAGAAAGGTGTGTGGCAGGAATTCAGTGCTGATGTCGATCAGGATGATTTCCGCTCCGATCTCCGCTTCGGCATCCGACCACAGTTGGCCCAATTGTTCGTGATCTGCCACGCGACCGACCCGGCGCAGCACAGGCCGGTTCTCGTAGTAAAAATGCTCCAGCAGAAACAACGAAACCGCATCGCGCTCGATGCATTCATTTGCCGCATGCAAGACCGCTTCGTCGTAGCTCGCGCCAATGGCCGTTCCACTGTTAGAGGCATAGCGCCGTAATACGCCGTAGTTCGTAGAGTCTTGTTCCAGTGGCTGGTGTGAATAGTCGGGAGTGCATAATGCAACGGGGTAAGAGAATAAAGTTTTTTTGAATATGTCCGTGTAAGTTCTGCAGGCTGTCAAAGCATCGGGTTGGTCGGTGAGAGTAGAAAGAACCGTGTCATCGACAAATAGTGGGGAGTCAGAAAAGTAATGCGGGGCAATACAGTGAATATCGCAGGCGCTGAAATGATCACTTAGATGGTGTTCCAGTGTTTCGTAAAGTGCACCCACCTGGGCGTGATGGAGGTAACCTTTTCCCGCTCCCCTGGCGATGCCCTGTTGATTGCCAGCACTCGCCGAGACATGCACCGCGACAATTTTTTGCCCGAGTATGCGGGGTTCTGCGCGAAGCCCCAGGTTTTCCAGTTCGGCGTGAATCCTCTTTTCAGCCTGCGCAAGGGTGAGTTCTCGTTCTACGCGTGTAAAGTTATCCATCGTTCCCTCCCTTGAAAAAACGGGGGGCATTTGCCCCCCGCTTTCTTAAACGGCTTCCAGTTCTGCTTGTTCATCCTCGGTCAGTTGCAGTTGTTCAATTTGCTCTGCTGTGGGGGTGTCCTGTTGTTCCAGATCGATAACTTTGTTTGCGTTCCAGCTGACAAGGTAACCCATAGGTAAACTCTCTTTTTTGTTGGATAGTGGAGTGCTTAATCAAGCACGGAGCAACTGTATAAGTTGAAAGTTGGTCGGTCAAAAGTGACGGGGAGTTACGGTGTCGTTATTTCTGGTGTGAGGAAATACATACACATTAATCCGCGATTGACGACTTTGATTCGTAAACAGGGGCGGATGCCGAATAAACGCCGCATTTGCTGCAGCGAAGGGGGAAATGGGATGTGGGAAAATTCAGATAGTTGGGTAGCCAGCTCGCAATGATTAGTTCGTTTTCGTTCCTTTGCAGGTGGTAAGCGGAGACTTTTCCTATCGCGTTTGAAGTTTCTTCAGGCAGCGGTGCGGTTTTACCCTTCGAATTCAACCGGCAGAAGCCTTTGCTGTCTGCACAAATGAAAACTCCCCGAACAAGTCGGGGCGTTTTTCTTGAAACCACCTTCAGTGCCTATTCACTCAGGTTTGAGAGGTGCCGTTTTTGTTTGTGCCAGTTCCACCGCTTTAGCGAGCAGGTCGAACCGTCACTCCGGGCGACGATCCGGTGAACGGGTCATTAAAGATGGCACAGACAATTCAAGTCAGCGCCGCCAGTTGCGCTACTGTCTGCGGAAAGCGTTCCACCAGACGGATCAGTGTCGTGGCTTGGGCATTGGGTACTGCCCGACCCTGTTCCCAGTTTTCGAGGGTTCGGGTGTTGGTGCGCAGATACATGGCGAACACCGACCGGGAAAGATTGAGCTGTTGGCGGATGGCTACCACTTCCTCGGCCGTGATGGGCACCAGTTTTGGCAATTGAACCTTGTGGGTTCGCAAAGTGATTTTGCCTTGGCGCTCATCCGACAGGGCTTCGAGGCCATCCATCAGTTCGGAAAAAATGTCACGTTTCATAGTGGGATCTCGTATCGGCTTCTCTATTGGATGCTTCTCGTGTTTCAACGCGCATGAGGGAAGCAATGGCAGCAACCCTTCGAAGGCATCCAGCAGTTCGTCTGACAGAGGAGCATCGAAGTCAGCGGGAAGCACAAGTTTGCCCTTCATTGCTCCGATTCGTTGTTCGCGCAGTTCTTCACGTTTCATTGTTCGCTCTTGCATCGGTTCGTCTTCCAGCAGGCATTCACGATAGAGGCATTGCCTCAATTCTGGCTGTAGGACGAACCTGACAATCCCGCATGAGCTTTCTGGGATTGCAGAAGGAGGGCAGGGCAGCGGTAACAAATCCCACAAATGCAAAAACGGCACCCGAAGGTGCCGTTCTTGTTTGTAGCCAGATATCGCCGAGTGATCAGCCCGCCAGACCCGACTGCTGAACCAGAGTCAGCAGCGGTTGTGGGTAGACGCCGAGGAAGAATGCCACCAGAGCGATGGCCAGCAGCATTACGCCGCCTGCACGTTGTTCCCAGTGCAGTTGCGCATCGTGGCGACGCAGGTTCGGCTCGATCAGGTACAGGGTGACCATGACGCGCAGGTAGTAGAAGACGCCGATGGCGCTGCCCAGTACCAGGGAACCGACCAGCCACCATTGGTGCGACTCGACACCGGTGGCGATGATGTAGAACTTGCCGATGAAGCCCGCGGTGAGCGGGATACCGGCCAGGGACAGCATCATCACGGTCAGGACGGCGGTCAGGTACGGACGACGCCAGAACAGGCCGCGGTATTCGTACAGGGCATCCGCGTCACGGCCGTTGTACGGCGAGGACATCAGGGTGATCACGCCGAACGCGCCGAGGCTGGTGATCACGTAGGTGACCAGGTACACGCCGATGGCTTCCACGGCCAGACCCTTGCTCGCCACCAGGGCGATCAGCAGGTAGCCGAAGTGAGCGATGGACGAGTAACCCAGCAGACGCTTGAGGTTGCTCTGGGTCAGTGCCAGCAGGTTACCGAACAGGATCGACGCAATGGCGATGATGGTCAGCACGTCGCTCAGCACACCGCTGCTTGCTGCAGGCGAGATCTGGAACAGACGCACCATCACGGCAAACACGGCCACTTTCGAAGCAGTGGCCAGGAACGCCGCCACCGGTGCCGGAGCACCTTCGTAAACGTCCGGGGTCCAGAGGTGGAACGGTACCAGCGACAGTTTGAACGCCAGACCGATCAGCATCATGCCCAGGCCCAGTTGCGCCAGCGAGCTCGGCAAGCCGGTGGCGGCCAGCGCTTGGCCGATACCGACAAAGCTCAGGCTGCCGGAGTCGGCGTAGAGCAGGGCCATCCCGAACAGCAGGAACGCGGAACCGGCAGCCGACAGCACCATGTACTTGATACCGGCTTCCAGCGAACGCTTGTTGAAGAAGGCATAAGCCACCAGACCGTAGACCGGTACCGAAAGCAGTTCCAGACCGATGAACAACCCGGCCAGGTGTTGCGCGCTGACCAGTACGAGGCCACCGGCGGCGGCCATCAGGATCAGCAGGTAAAGTTCTTCACGGTTGCCCGGGTAACCCGAACCGCCATCGCCGAGGTAGGCGTGGGCGAGGGTGACACAGGCGAGGGTGGCGACCAGGATCAGCGCCATGTACAAGCAGGCGAAGGTGTCGATCTGCAGCAACGGAGTCACGGCCAGAGGCGCGACTTTCAGGGCTGGCAGGATCGACAGCAACGCCAGGTTCAGACCCGCCACGGAAATCAGGAAGGTCTGCGAGTGGTTGCGGCGCCAGGCAATCGCCAGCATCACCACGATGATCGTGGCGCTGGTGATCAACAACGGCGCAAGCGCGATAAAGTGTTGAGTCGTGAATTCCATAGCGCTCTTACCGGGCCGAAGCGAGTTGAGTGAAGGCGGTGCCGAGCCACTGCTGCACGCCATGCATCGTCGCGGCAGAGGTGTCGAGGAACGGTTGCGGGTACACGCCGATGTAAATCAGCAATGCCGCCAGACCGACCACCATGATCAGTTCGCGACCATCCATGCCATGCAACACCGCGTCCGACTTGGACGGGCCGAAGTAGGCACGGTGGATCATGATCAGCGAGTAGACCGAACCGAACACCAGACCGGACGTCGCGATGATGGTGATCCATGGGGCGGCCGGGAACGTGCCGATCAGAATCAGGAACTCACCGACGAAGTTACCGGTGCCCGGCAAGCCCAGGGACGCGGCGGCAAAGAACAGGCTGATGGCCGGCAGGTAAGCGATCTTCGACCACAGGCCACCCATTTCACGCATGTCGCGGGTGTGGGTGCGCTCGTACAACTGACCGCTGAGGATAAAGAGTGCCGCGGCCGACAGACCGTGCGCCAGCATCTGCATCACTGCACCCTGCAGCGCCAGTTGGCTGCCGGAGTAGATGCCGATCAACACGAAACCCATGTGGGAAACGGAGGAGTAGGCGATCAGACGCTTGATGTCGGTTTGTGCAAAGGCCAGGAACGCACCGTAGAAGATCCCGATCAGACCCAGGGTCATGGCGATCGGCGCAAACTCGGCCGAGGCATTCGGGAACAGCGGCAGGGCGAAACGCAGGAGGCCGTAAGCCGCGGTCTTCAACAAGATACCGGCCAGGTCGACCGAACCCGCTGTTGGCGCCTGGGCGTGAGCATCAGGCAGCCAGGAGTGGAACGGTACGACTGGCAGCTTCACCGCGAAGGCGATGAAGAAGCCGAGCATCAGGATGTACTCGGTAGTGAGCGACATCTTGGTTTTCAGCAGATCGGCGTAGTTGAACGTGATCACGCCGGTGCTGTTGAAGTTGACCAGCACCAGGCCCAGGATCGCCACCAACATGATCAGGCCGGACGCCTGAGTGAAGATGAAGAACTTGGTCGCCGCGTAGATCCGGGTTTTCTTGCCGTCCGAAGAACTGTGACCCCAGAGCGCGATGAGGAAGTACATCGGCACCAGCATCATTTCCCAGAAGAAGAAGAACATGAACAGGTCGAGGGCGAGGAACACGCCGACGACACCGCCCAGGATCCACATCAGGTTCAAGTGGAAGAAGCCAACGTGACGCTGGATCTCTTTCCACGAGCAGAGTACCGAGAGGATACCCAGCAGACCGGTCAACAGGATCATCAACAGCGACAGGCCGTCGAGGGCCAGGTGCACGCTGATGCCGAAGCGCTCGATCCAGATGTGCTTGAACTCAAGCGCCCAGGTCGGATCGGCGCCAGGCGCCGGAGCAAATGAATAATCACCGTGGGCCCACAGCCAGAGGCCGAGCGCGAGTTCCAGGGTCATGGTCAACAGCGCAATCCAGCGGGGGAGGGTAGCGCCGAAGCGCTCACCCATCCAGCACAGCAGGCCGCCGATGAAGGGGATCAGGATTAGCCAAGGCAGAATCATGACGGGCTCAATTCCTTTCGCAAGTTCGCAAGGTTCATATCAGACCGCTACCAGCACGATGGCGCCGATGACCAGCACGGAGCCGGCTGCCATCGATGCCGCGTACCAACGCAGTTGACCGGTTTCGGTACGGCTCAGGGCGGTGTGACCGCCTTTGGCCATACGCGGGATCAGACCGATGGTCTGGTCGAGCGGGTCTCTGCGCAGTGCGTGGCTGATCGCAAGGTATGGCTTGACGAACAGTTTGTCGTAGATCCAGTCGAAGCCCCAGGCAGCGAACCACCAGGCCGAAAGGAAGCGGCCGATGCCGCTGTTGGCGATTGCAGTGACGAAACGACGCTTGCCAAGGAACAGCAGCGCGGCCAGCAGGATACCGGCCAGGGCGATGGCGCCCGAGGCGATTTCCAGACTGTGCTTGGCTTCGCCGCCGGCATGGCCGACGCTTTCCGGCAGCACACCGTGCAGTGGCGGAACGATCATGGCGCCGACGAAGGTCGACAGCACGATCAGCACCGACAGCGGCAACCAGTGAGCGATGCCGTGACCGGCGTGCGCTTCGGTCTTCGCTTCACCGTGGAACGCGATGAAGATCAGGCGGAAGGTGTACAGCGAAGTCATGAACGCGCCCACCAGACCTGCGTAAAGCAGACCGTGGTTGCCGCTGGCAAACGCTTCCCAGAGGATTTCGTCCTTGGAGTAGAAGCCTGCGGTCACCAGTGGCAGGGCCGACAGTGCCGCGCCGCCGACGATGAAGCTGGCGTAGGCCAGTGGCAGTTTCTTCCACAGGCCGCCCATCTTGAAGATGTTCTGCTCGTGGTGGCAGGCAACGATCACCGCACCGGACGCAAGGAACAGCAGCGCCTTGAAGAAGGCGTGGGTCATCAGGTGGAAAATCGCGCCATCCCATGCACCAACACCCAGCGCCAGGAACATGTAGCCGATCTGGCTCATGGTCGAGTAGGCGAGGATACGTTTGATGTCGGTCTGAACCAGTGCGGCAAAACCTGCCAGGACCAGGGTCACGCCACCGACGATTCCTACTAGATGCAGGATGTCCGGCGCCAGGGCAAACAGACCGTGGGTACGGGCGATCAGGTAGACACCGGCGGTTACCATCGTTGCGGCGTGAATCAGTGCCGAAACCGGAGTAGGACCGGCCATCGCGTCCGCCAGCCAGGTTTGCAGCGGCAGTTGCGCGGATTTACCGACAGCGCCGCCCAGCAGCATCAGGGTGGCCATGACCATCCAGAAGTCGCCGGCCTGGAATTTCTGCGGTGCCAGCACCAGCAGTTCCTGGATATTCAGCGTGCCCAACTGTTGGAACAGGATGAACAGGCCGATGGCCATGAACACGTCACCGATACGGGTGACGATAAAGGCTTTCAGTGCCGCGTTACCGTTGTTGCGGTTGCTGTAGTAGAAACCGATCAACAGGTACGAGCACAGGCCCACACCTTCCCAACCGAAGTACAGGAACAACAGGTTATCGCCCAGGACCAGGAACAGCATGCTGGCGATAAACAGGTTGGTGTAGGCGAAGAAGCGCGAGTAACCGGCTTCACCGCGCATGTACCAGGACGCGAACAGGTGGATCAGGAAGCCGACGCCGACGACCACACCGAGCATGGTCAGGGACAGACCATCCAGGTACAGCGCGAAGTTAGGCGTGAAGCCTTCCACCGCCATCCACTGCCACAACACCTGGGTGTAGTGACCGCCTTCAGGTGGTGCGACGTTGAATTGCCAGATCACGTAAGCGGTGACGATGGCAGACAGGCCGATGGAACCGACGCCAATCAGCGCCGACAGGTTTTCCGAAAAGCGGCCGCGTGAGAACGACAGCAGCAGGAAACCTATGAGAGGGAATACGAAAGTCAGATAGAGAAGATTCATCCGCGCATCTCGCTGGCAGCGTCGATATCGAGAGTGTGGAAGCGGCGATACAGCTGCAACAGAATCGCCAGGCCAATACTGGCCTCGGCGGCTGCCAGGCTGATCACCAGGATGAACATGATCTGTCCATCCGGCTGACCCCAGCGGCTACCGGCGACGATGAAGGCCAAGGCGGAGGCATTCATCATGATCTCCAGGCTCATCAGCACGAAGAGAATGTTGCGGCGGACCATCAGGCCGACCAGACCGAGGCAGAACAGGATGCCGGCGACCGCCAGACCATGCTCCAGAGGGATAGCAGGCATCGTCATTGCTCCTTGGCTTCGTTACGGCCCAAGTGGAACGCCGTGACGGCTGCGGCAAGCAGCAGCATCGAGGCGAGTTCGACCACCAGCAGGTAAGGACCGAACAGGCTGATGCCCACGGCCTTGGCGTCTACGGTGGTGTGGCCGATGGCCTCACCGCTGGAGTGGCTGAACAGCACGTACAGCAGTTCAACCAGCAGCAGGGTGCCGAGGGCGACCGGGCCGAGCCAGATGCCGGGCTTGAGCCAGACGCGCTCTTGCTGAACCGAGGCGGGACCGAGGTTCAGCATCATCACCACGAACACGAACAGCACCATGATGGCGCCAGCGTAGGCGATCACTTCCAGAACACCGGCAAACGGTGCGCCGAGGGCGAAGAACGTCATGGCCACGGCGATCAGCGAAATGATCAGGTAGAGCAGGGCGTGCACAGGGTTGGTGTTGGTGATCACGCGAAGCGTGGACACCACAGCGATACCCGATGCGAAATAGAAAGCGAATTCCATCTTTCTTCCTTAAGGCAGCAAGCTCTTCACGTTGATCGGCTGGGCTTCATTCTGCGCGGAGCCTTTCGGCTTCCCGGCAATCGCCATACCTGCAACACGATAGAAGTTGTAATCAGGGTTTTTGCCGGGGCCGGAGATCAACAGATCTTCTTTCTCGTAAACCAGGTCCTGACGTTTGAACTCGGCCATCTCGAAATCCGGTGTCAGCTGGATCGCGGTGGTCGGGCAGGCTTCCTCGCAGAGGCCGCAGAAAATGCAGCGCGAGAAGTTGATGCGGAAGAAGTCCGGGTACCAGCGACCGTCTTCGGTTTCAGCTTTCTGCAGCGAGATGCAGCCAACCGGGCACGCCACGGCGCACAGGTTGCAGGCAACACAACGCTCTTCGCCATCAGGGTCGCGGGTCAGGACGATACGCCCACGAAAGCGCGGCGGCAGGTACACGGCTTCTTCCGGGTACTGCAGCGTGTCGCGCTTGCGGAAGGCATGGCCGAAGATCATCACCAGGCTGCGAAGCTGGGTGAAGAAGCCATGCACGATGTCAAATATGTACTTCATGATTCTCTATCCTCACTGAGCCGCGACGGCGGGCGTGTTGAGCAACACGATCGCAGCGGTCACCAGCATGTTGACGAGGGTCAGCGGCAGGCAGAACTTCCAGCTGAAATCCATCACTTGGTCATACCGTGGGCGCGGGATCGAGGCGCGCAGCAGGATGAAGAACATGATGAAGAACGCGGTTTTCAGCGCGAACCAGATGAACGGGATCTGCGGCAGAATGCCGAACGGGCCGTGCCAGCCACCGAAGAACAAGGTCACCAGCAGCGCCGAAATCAACACGATGCCGATGTACTCGCCAACGAAGAACATGCCCCATTTCATGCCGGCGTATTCAATGTGGTAACCGTCGGCCAGTTCCTGCTCCGCTTCCGGCTGGTCGAACGGGTGACGGTGAGTCACGGCGACGCCGGCAATGAAGAAGGTCAGGAAACCGAAGATCTGCGGAATCACGAACCACAGGTTCTGCGCCTGGTATTCAACGATGTCGCGCATGTTGAACGAGCCGACCTGGATCACGATGCCCATCAGCGACAGGCCCATGAACACTTCGTACGACACGGTTTGCGCCGAGGCCCGCAAGCTGCCCAACAAGGCGAACTTGTTGTTACTCGACCAGCCGGCGAACAACACCGCGTAGACCGACAGACCAGCCATGGCGAAGAAGAACAGGATGCCGATGTTGATGTCCGCCACACCCCAGGTCGGGGTGATCGGGATGATCGCGAAGGCAATCAGCAAGGCACTCATGGCCACGACCGGCGCCAACGTGAAGATCACCTTGTCGGCGAACGGAGGGGTCCAGTCTTCCTTGAAGAACATCTTGATCATGTCGGCCGCGATCTGGAACGCACCGAACGGGCCGACGCGGTTCGGACCGTAACGGTCCTGCCAGAGGGCGAGCAGACGACGCTCGACCCAGCTCAGCAGCGCGCCGCACACCACCACGGCGAGCAGAATCACGATGGCCTTGAGGACCGCGATGATCACGTCAATCACTTCAGGCGTGAACCAGGTCATTGAGCTGCCTCCTGCAGACCGTCAACGGATTTGCCAAAGATCGCGGGCGGAATGCCGGCGATACCGGCCGGCAATGCGACCAGGCCGGCACCCAGCTCTTCGTTGATGCGCAGCGGCAGACGCAAGGTCTGGCCAGCGACGTTCAAACTGAGCAAGGCGCCGTCATTGACACCCAGACGGTCGGCTTCGGATTTGGCCAAAGCGACGTAGGCGGCCGGAATGCGTTCCTGAACCGGCGCGGCTTTGGAAGAGTTCTCTTCGCTGCCGAACAGGTGGAAGAACGGTACGACTTGCCAGGTGCCCGGTGCCGGGTTGAACGCACGCGGAACAGCAGCGAACCAGTTCAGCGAATCACCGGTGCTTTCGATCAGGCGGGTGCCCGGGTCGCCAGCGCGGATGTGACCACCGACTTCGTCCTGGAACTTGTTCCAGGCTTGCGGCGAGTTCCAGCCCGGAGACCAGGCGAATGGCACTTGCTGACGCGGTTCGACCGAGCCCGAGTAACCTTCCATGGAGAACGAGAACGCAGTGTCGTTATCCTGGGAAGTACGCGGTTCGTGCACGCTGATGTCGGCGCGCATGGCGGTACGACCGGAGTAACGCAGCGGCTCGCGGGCCAGTTTCAGGCCTTTGATACGGAACGCGGCGGACGGTGCGGCATCGACGATGCGCGCCAGTTGCGGCGTGCTGGCGGCGCAGGCAGCAGTGACGTGGTCCAGTTGGGTCCAGTCGATCGGCTGGTTCAACAGGGTCGCGCGCAGGGCATGCAGCCAGCGCCAGCCTTCGTGAACCAGGATGCTCGCGTCGAGGTAAGTCGGGTCGAAGACCTGGAAGAAACGCTGGGCGCGGCCTTCCTGGCTGACCAGCGTACCGTCGCCTTCAGCGAAGCTGGCGGCTGGCAGGACCAGGTGCGCGCGATCGCTGGTGGCGGTCTTCTGATGGTCCGCCACGATCACCACTTTCGCGGCGTTCAGGGCAGCATCGACACGGGCTTTGTCGGTGCGGGTGTACAGATCGTTTTCCAGCACGACGATGGCGTCGGCCTTGCCGTCGATCACCGCTTGCAGCGCTTCGTCGACCGAGTTGCCACCGAGCATGGCCAGGCCAAGGCTGTTGGCCTCTGGCACGATCAGGCTGATGGAACCGTTCTTCTCGCGCAGCTTCAAGGCTTTGGCGATGTTGGCGGCGGCTTCGATCAGCGCCTTGGAACCCAACGAGGTGCCGGCGATGATCAATGGACGCTTGGCCGCGAGCAGGGCGTCAGCAATGCGCTTGGCCAGATCGAGGGCTTCAGTGTCGAGGCCTTCAACCGCTGGAGCGCTGGCGTCGAGGGCGTGAGCCACGGCGAAACCGATGCGGGCCAGGTCGTCCGGTGCTGCGTGAACGCATTCTTCAGCAATGTCGTCGAGCTTGGTTTCAGCCAGGCTGGCGATGAACAGCGGGTTCAGCGCGTGCTGACCGATGTTTTTCACTGCAGCGTCGAGCCAAGGTTGAACGCGCATGGCATCGGCCATGTCTTCGGCTTTGCCCTTGACCGATTGACGCAGGGACAGCGCCATACGGGCAGCGGTCTGGGTCAGGTCTTCGCCAAGCACGAAGATCGCATCGTGATCTTCGATGTCGCGCATGTTCGGGATCGGCAGCGGGCTGTCTTTCAACACCTGCATGACCAGACGAATGCGTTCCAGTTCGGCGGCTTCGATACCGGAGTAGAAGTGCTCAGCGCCGACCAGTTCGCGCAACGCGTAGTTGCTTTCGAGGCTGGCACGGGGCGAACCGATGCCGACGATGTTGCGACCGCGCAGCAGGTCAGCGGCTTTATCCAGTGCTTCGTCGAGGGTCAGCTTGGCGCCGTTGGCCAGCTTTGGCTGACGCGGGCGGTCTTCGCGGTTGACGTAGCCGTAGCCGAAACGGCCACGGTCGCACAGGAAGTACTGGTTTACCGAACCGTTGAAACGGTTTTCGATACGACGCAGTTCACCGTAGCGCTCGCCCGGAGAGATGTTGCAACCGCTGGAGCAGCCATGGCAGATGCTCGGCGAGAACTGCATGTCCCACTTGCGGTTGTAGCGCTCGGAGTGAGTCTTGTCGGTGAATACACCGGTCGGGCAGACCTCGGTAAGGTTGCCGGAGAACTCGCTTTCCAGGGTGCCGTCTTCAACGCGACCGAAGTACACGTTGTCGTGGGCGCCGAACACACCGAGGTCGGTGCCGCCAGCGTAATCCTTATAGAAGCGCACGCAGCGGTAGCAAGCGATGCAGCGGTTCATTTCGTGGGAAATGAACGGGCCCAGTTGCTGGTTCTGGTGAGTACGCTTGGTGAAGCGATAACGGCGCTCGTTGTGGCCGGTCATCACGGTCATGTCTTGCAGGTGGCAGTGACCGCCTTCTTCACAGACCGGGCAGTCGTGAGGGTGGTTGGTCATCAGCCATTCAACGACGCTGGCGCGAAACACTTTCGCTTCTTCGTCGTCGATGGAGATCCAGCTGCCGTCGGTGGCGGGCGTCATGCACGACATGACGATCCGACCACGCTTGTCGTTTTCGTCGGTGTACTGCTTGACCGCGCACTGGCGGCAAGCGCCAACGCTGCCAAGGGCGGGGTGCCAGCAGAAATAAGGGATATCGAGGCCTAGCGACAGACATGCCTGTAACAGGTTGTCTGCCCCGTCGACTTCGAGCTCTTTGCCGTCTACGTGGATAGTGGCCATGGTTCAAAGTTCTTCGTTGGCCCGGTGTCAGCGGGCGTGGCTAATGGAATCTTGTTATTCGTCCGAATCCAAACAGCCCATAAAAGGCGTCATCGAACGAGAAGGCGAAGGGCACGGACCCTTCGCCTTTTTAAGCGTTTACGCGCCGACTACGATCGGCCTTGCCAGAGGCGGGACGGCGGCGCTGGTGGGCGCGATGCCGGCTTCGAATTCTGGACGGAAGTATTTGATTGCGCTGCCCAATGGCTCCACGGCGCCCGGTGCGTGAGCACAGAAGGTCTTGCCCGGGCCGAGGAAACCGACCAGACCCAGCAAGGTCTCGATATCGCCGGCTTGCCCTTCACCGTTCTCGATCGCGCGCAGCAGCTTGACGCTCCACGGCAGACCGTCACGGCACGGGGTGCAGAAACCGCACGACTCACGGGAGAAGAACTCTTCCATGTTGCGCAGCAGGGACACCATGTTGACGCTGTCGTCCACCGCCATGGCCAGGCCGGTACCCATGCGGGTGCCCACTTTGGCGATGCCGCCAGCGTACATTTGTGCGTCGAGGTGTTCAGGCAACAGGAAACCGGTACCGGCGCCGCCTGGCTGCCAGCACTTGAGCGTGTAACCGTCGCGCATGCCACCAGCGTAGTCTTCAAACAGCTCGCGACCGGTGACGCCGAACGGCAGTTCCCACAGGCCTGGGTTCTTGACCTTGCCGGAGAAGCCCATGAGCTTGGTGCCCATGTCTTCACTGCCTTCGCGCGCCAACGATTTGTACCAGTCCACGCCGTCGGCAATGATCGCCGGCACGTTGCACAGGGTTTCAACGTTGTTCACGCAGGTCGGCTTGCCCCACACGCCAACGGCGGCAGGGAAGGGCGGCTTGGAACGCGGATTGGCGCGGCGACCTTCGAGGGAGTTGATCAGTGCGGTTTCTTCACCGCAGATGTAACGCCCGGCGCCGGTGTGGACGAACAGCTCGAAATCGAAGCCGCTGCCCAGGATGTTTTTACCCAGCAGGCCGGCTGCCTTGGCTTCTTCCACTGCACGGTTGAGGTGCTTGGCGGCGGTGGTGTATTCGCCGCGCAGGAAGATGTAGCCACGGTAGGTTTTCAGCGCGCGAGCACTGATCAGCATGCCTTCGATCAGCAGATGGGGCAGTTGCTCCATCAGCATGCGGTCTTTCCAGGTGTTCGGTTCCATCTCGTCCGCGTTGCACAGCAGGTAGCGGATGTTGATGGATTCGTCTTTGGGCATCAGGCCCCACTTCACGCCCGTGGGGAAGCCTGCACCGCCGCGACCTTTGAGGCCGGAGTCTTTCACGGTCTGGACGATGTCGTCCTGAGCCATGTCGGCGAAGGCTTTGCGCGCGGCGGCGTAACCGTTCTTGGCCTGGTACTCGTCAAGCCAGACAGCTTCGCCGTCGTCGCGCAGACGCCAGGTCAGCGGGTGAGTCTCGGCCGAACGCTTGATGCGGTTGGCAGGACCGAAGGAAGTCAGGGTCATACGTAGCCCTCGAGCAATTTGGCAACGCCTGCTGGCTGCACATCACCGAAAGTGTCGTCGTCGATCATCAACGCCGGCGCCTTGTCACAGTTGCCGAGGCAGCAGACCGGCAGCAGGGTGAAACGACCGTCGGCGGTAGTCTGACCCAGGCCGATGCCCAGATTGTTCTGGATTTCGCTGACTACGGATTCGTGGCCGCCGATGTAGCAGACCATGCTGTCGCAGACGCGAATGATGTGGCGGCCGACCGGCTGACGGAAGATCTGGCTATAGAATGTCGCCACGCCTTCAACGTCGCTGGCCGGGATGCCGAGGATCTCGCCGATGGCGTAGAGCGCGCCGTCAGGCACCCAGCCACGTTCCTTCTGGACGATCTTCAGGGCTTCGATCGACGCCGCGCGCGGGTCTTCGTAGTGATGCAGCTCGTGCTCGATGGCCGAGCGCTCGGTTTCACTCAAGGTGAAACGGTCTGTCTGGATAAGCGTGCTGTTCATGCTTAGCGGTCCACGTCGGCCATAACGAAATCGATACTACCCAGGTACGCGATCAAGTCCGCGACCATGCTGCCTTTGATCACCGAAGGGATCTGCTGCAGGTGCGGGAAGCTTGGGGTGCGAATCCGGGTGCGGTAGCTCATGGTGCCGCCATCGCTCGTCAGGTAATAACTGTTGATGCCCTTGGTCGCTTCGATCATCTGGAAGGATTCGTTGGCCGGCATGACCGGGCCCCACGAAACTTGCAGGAAGTGCGTGATCAGGGTCTCGATGTGCTGCAGCGTGCGCTCTTTCGGTGGCGGCGTGGTCAGCGGGTGATCCGCCTTGTACGGGCCTGCCGGCATGTTGCGCATGCACTGCTCGATGATCTTGATGCTCTGGCGCATTTCTTCGACGCGCACGATGCAACGATCGTAGGCATCGCCATTGACGGCCAGGGGCACTTCGAACTCGAAGTTCTCGTAACCGGAGTACGGGCGCGCCTTACGCAGGTCGAAGTCGCAACCGGTCGAACGCAAGCCTGCACCGGTGACGCCCCATTCGAAGGCTTCCTTGGTGTTGTAGGCAGCGACGCCGATGGTCCGGCCTTTGAGGATGCTGTTGTCCAGCGCGGCCTTCTGGTATTCGTCCAGACGCTTTGGCATCCACTCGACGAAGTCTTTGACCAGTTTTTCCCAGCCGCGCGGCAGGTCGTGAGCGACGCCACCGATGCGGTACCAGGCCGGGTGCAGACGGAAACCGGTAATGGCTTCGATCACCGTGTACGCCTTCTGACGGTCGGTGAACGTGAAGAACACCGGGGTCATGGCGCCGACGTCCTGGATGTAAGTCCCCAGGAACAGCAGGTGGCTGGTGATCCGGAAGAACTCGGCCATCATGATGCGGATGACGTCGACCTTCTCGGGCACCTTGATGCCGGCCAGTTTCTCGACCGAGAGCACGTACGGCAGGTTGTTCATCACGCCGCCGAGGTAGTCGATACGGTCGGTGTACGGGATGAAGCTGTGCCAGGACTGACGCTCAGCCATCTTCTCGGCACCACGGTGGTGGTAACCGACGTCAGGCACGCAGTCGACGATCTCTTCACCGTCCAGCTGCAGAATGATGCGGAACGCACCGTGCGCGGAAGGGTGGTTGGGACCGAGGTTGAGGAACATGTAGTCCTCGTTCGCACCGGAACGCTTCATGCCCCAGTCTTCAGGCTTGAAGCGCGCGGCTTCTTCCTCAAGCTGTTGCTTTGCCAGCGTCAGGCTGAACGGATCGAACTCGGTGGCACGGGCCGGGAAGTCCTTGCGCAGCGGGTGACCTTCCCAGGTCGGCGGCATCATGATGCGGGTCAGGTGCGGGTGGCCGGCGAAATTGATGCCGTACATGTCCCACACTTCACGCTCGTACCAGTTGGCGTTCGGCCAGATACCGGTCACGGTCGGCACGCTAAGGTCGCTCTCGGACAAGGCGACCTTGATCATTACGTCACTATTACGTTCGATCGACATCAAGTGATAGAACACTGTGAAGTCGGCGCCGCTTGGCAGCCCTTGACGCTTGGTGCGCAGACGCTCGTCCACGCCGTGCAGGTCATAGAGCATGACGTATGGCTTGGGCAGGTTGCGCAGGAAGGTCAGGACTTCGACAAGTTTGGCGCGGGCAACCCAAAGCACCGGCATGCCGGTGCGGGTAGGCTGGGCGGTGAACGCCTCGGGGCCAAAACGGTTGTTCAGTTCGACGACCACATCCTGGTCGTCTGCCTTATAAGGCGGGATGTACAGAGCACTGCCTGTAGTCATGGTTATTTATCGCTTTCGGTCAACGTAAAGAATGAAGCCAGTGTCTCGTTCTATAAAAGAAGCAGATCTGGATCAGACTTCGTCGGGGCTGCGCAGGTTGGTGACTGCGATACGCTGTTCGCGGCGCTGTTCCTTTTGCGAAGGCATCTCGGCGCGGTACACGCCTTGATCACCGACGACCCAGGAAAGCGGACGACGCTCCTGTCCAATCGATTCTTGCAAGAGCATCAAGCCTTGCAGAAAAGCTTCAGGACGGGGCGGGCAGCCAGGCACGTAGACGTCCACGGGCAGGAACTTGTCCACCCCTTGAACGACAGAGTAGATGTCGTACATGCCACCGGAGTTGGCGCACGAACCCATGGAGATAACCCATTTAGGTTCGAGCATTTGCTCGTAGAGACGCTGAATGATCGGCGCCATCTTGATGAAGCAGGTACCGGCGATAACCATGAAATCCGCCTGACGCGGCGATGCCCGGATAACCTCGGCGCCAAAGCGCGCGATGTCATGGGGCGCCGTGAAGGCGGTGGTCATTTCCACGTAGCAGCACGAAAGACCGAAGTTATACGGCCACAGGGAGTTCTTGCGCCCCCAGTTGATCGTGCCGTTAAGCACGTCTTCGAGCTTGCCCATGAAGATGTTTTTGTGGACTTGATCTTCTAACGGATCGGAAACGGTTTCCCGCTCGCCAATCGGATACTGCTCGTTAGGAGCATCGGGGTCGATCCTGGTGAGATTGTATTGCATTGCCAAAGCCTCATTGTTTCAGCTTCGCCTGCCGCTTGCGACGAGCTTCCGGAGCCCAGTCAAGGGCGCCCACTCGGAACAGGTAGACAAGACCTGCCAACAGAATTGCTATGAAAACGAGAGCTTCGACGAATCCGGTCCAGCCGCTTTCGCGGACGGACACAGACCAGGCAAAGAGAAAGAGGGCTTCGATATCGAAGATCACGAAGAGCATCGCGACCAGATAGAATTTGGCTGAGAGCCGCAAGCGGGCGCCACCTGTAGGTAGCATGCCGGATTCGAACGGTTCGTTTTTGCTGCGGCCCCAGGCTTTTGACCCGAGGAGGCTGGAGACGCCAAGCATGAAGGCGCAAAGGCCGACGACGCCCAGAAGGAAAATGGCAAAGCCCCAGTTGTGGGCCATGAGTCCTGTCGCTTCGGGCATGCTGGTAATCCTTAACAGAGAGCAAAGGTCTCTGAGCTTGAAAAGAAACAAAGCAGTGACGATATGTCGCAGCAATCAATCCCGCTGATTTTATGGCACAACACGGTGCAAGTAAAATTCAGATAGCGAAATTATTTAATGGAATAAGGACATAGCGCACCTCCGAAGCCCCGCAGCCCATGCGATGCGGGCATTAGCCGGGTTTTTATCAATATTGTTTTGTAGGGAATGTAACGAACATAGTTGCGGCTAAATGATAATCAATATTGTTTGGCTTGGTTTTTAAACTGTTTAACGGGTGAGTGGGCCGGAAGTTGTCTTATATGGCTGTTACTGCAAATAGCGGCCGTCAACGTTTTACTCTGTTTTCCTGGTCGTGAAACTGCTCTGGATCAACGGTTTTTCCCGAATCACCATCGACCCTGTGGGAGCGGGCTTGCTCGTGAATGCGGTTCAACATTCAACATTGATGTCGGCTGATCTACCGCTTTCGCGAGCAAGCCTGCTCCCACAGGGTTATGTGGTGTTTGGTAAATCCCGGGCAAAAAAACGCCCCGAACCAGTCGGGGCGTCAGATGTGCGGCGTTGCGGTTAGCTTTCTATTCGGTCCGCAACGGCCGTTAGCTCAGGCGAAGCAGATCAGTGGAACTGTTCTTCTTCAGTCGAACCGGTCAGCGCGGTCACCGAAGACGAGCCACCTTGAATCACGGTGGTCATGTCGTCGAAGTAGCCGGTGCCCACTTCTTGCTGGTGAGCCACGAAGGTGTAGCCCTTCGAAGCGTCAGCGAATTCCTGCTCTTGCAGCTTCACGTAGGCAGTCATGTCGTTGCGGGCGTAGTCGTGCGCCAGGTTGAACATGCTGTGCCACATGTTGTGAATGCCGGCCAGGGTGATGAACTGGTGCTTGTAACCCATGGCGGACAGTTCGCGCTGGAACTTGGCGATGGTCGCGTCGTCCAGGTTTTTCTTCCAGTTGAAGGAAGGCGAGCAGTTGTACGACAGCAGTTGGTCCGGGTATTCCTTTTTGATCGCTTCAGCGAAGCGACGAGCCTCGTCCAGATCCGGCTTGGCGGTTTCGCACCAGATCAGGTCGGCGTACGGCGCGTAAGCCAGGCCGCGAGCGATCGCCTGGTCCAGGCCAGCGCGCACTTTGTAGAAGCCTTCCTGAGTGCGTTCGCCAGTCACGAACGGCTGGTCGTACGGGTCGCAATCAGAGGTCAGCAGGTCAGCTGCGTTAGCGTCGGTACGGGCCAGGATGATGGTCGGAGTACCGGCAACGTCAGCCGCCAGACGGGCAGCGGTCAGCTTCTGTACAGCTTCCTGGGTAGGAACCAGTACCTTGCCGCCCATGTGGCCGCATTTTTTCACGGAAGCCAGTTGGTCTTCGAAGTGAACGCCGGCGGCGCCTGCTTCGATCATGCTCTTCATCAGCTCGTAAGCGTTCAGAACGCCGCCGAAACCGGCTTCAGCGTCAGCCACGATCGGTGCGAAGTAGTCGATGTAGCCTTCGTCGCCCGGGCCTTTGCCGGCTTTCCACTGGATCTGGTCAGCACGACGGAACGAGTTGTTGATGCGCTTGACCACGGTTGGAACCGAGTCCACCGGGTACAGCGACTGGTCCGGGTACATCGATTCGGCGGAGTTGTTGTCCGCAGCCACTTGCCAGCCCGACAGGTAGATTGCCTGGATGCCGGCTTTGACTTGTTGTACAGCCTGGCCGCCGGTCAGGGCGCCCATGCAGTTGACGAAATCTTTATCAGGACGGAAGGATGGCTTGGCGCCCTGGGTCACCAGGTTCCACAGCTTCTCGGCGCCCAGTTTTGCAAAGGTGTGCTCAGGTTGAACCGAGCCACGCAGGCGGACGACGTCAGCAGCGGAGTAAGCGCGTGTCACGCCTTTCCAGCGTGGGTTTTCAGCCCAATCTTTTTCGAGGGCTGCAATTTGCTGTTCGCGTGTCAGTGCCATGGAGATAAACCTCGTCGCATAGGTCTGGGGTGGAAAATTCCTGCTCCTGCCAACTACGCAAATTAAAGAAGCGTAAAAGGCTGCTCGCTGACCAGAAGCTTAGGTGGTCAAGTCGGATTCGGCGGGGTTGGCGACGGGATGAACGATGGGCTCGAGGGGAAGTGAGCAGGTAAGGGCGAACTGGCGAGCGGATTCGGGCGTCGTGGGCCTTTATACGAACTTCAGTGTGGAGCCGGGTTACCTAATTACGCTTCCGTCCCTCGGGACAACTTCGTTCCAGTCGGCAACCTCGTCAAACACACCTTGTGGGCGGTACAGACACGAAACGGCTCGCTGGGGTAGATGCGAGCATCGCTTCGAAGGCCCTTGCCAGGGCCCCTGATTAGCGGGAGCGAGGCCATCATGCCTTTGCTTTTTTCGATCGTCAAACGTTTTGTAGTGCTTTTTTTCAAGCACTACATCTTTGGTCTAATACGACTTATCAGTCAGTTTCCGGTGGTTTAGTCCAAGGTATCGACTTTCACCCGCAGGGTCATGTCATCCCGGCCTTGAGTCGAGTAGCTGCGGGTCAGGCCCTGTTTGTCGGCCTGAGTCTGGCGGTTTACCCCGGCCAGGGTGATCCACTCGCCCAAGCGTCCCGTGACAGTTGTGTCGGTACTTTGCACATTCACTACATCGGGACGTTCCTGGCTCATGCGGTCACGGTTGGTACTGATCGACAGGTGAACGATGTCGCCGGTGACGCTGGCGGTGACATAGAAACCCTGGGTGACGTTGCGGTATTCGGTCTGGCTGCGCAGATCGCCGTAGGAATCGGTCTGGCTGCTGGTGAGCGGCACGCTCTGGCCGACCTGAATCAATGCCGGTGCGCCTTCGCTGGCCTGAATCTGCTGGATGCCGCCATCGCGGCTGTCGGTGCTGCGGTTGATGATGCGCGTCTGGCTCGGCTTGGCGCCGTTCACCGAGTAACCCTGGTCGCCCTGGAAGTTATTTTCGTTGGTGTCGACGGTGATCAGCAGGCGCTTGGCGGCCACGTCGAGTTGGGTAACAAGGGCCTTAAGTTCGTCGATCTTGCGTTGATCGGCATTGACGATCAGCTGATTGCCGTAGGCGCTGACCTGGCCGTCCTTGCCAATAAAATCCTGTGCCATGGGGAGCATATCAGCACTGGTGCGGTAGTTCAGGGGCACGATCTCGGTGGCTGCCATGGCTGAAAAACTGCACGTCAGCAGCAGCGTGGTGAGCAGGGTGCGTAGGGACATATCCGTTATCTCCGACATCTTGAAGTGTTGATATTGCCAGTTTGTCGGCCCGGCGTGGGGCAAGTTGAATCGCAGACAGCAAAACGCCCCGGCATCGGTCGATGGCGGGGCGTTTTGTGGTGTTCCCTGTGGCGAGGGGGGTTATCTGTGGTGAGGGGATTTATCCCCGTTGGGTCGCGAAGCGGCCCCAAAATTTCTAACCACAGTGCATCAGGTATACCGCATCCGATGGTTTGACGACTGCTGCGCAGCCGAACGGGGATAAATCCCCCTCGCCACAGATTAAGTCCCCACCACAGGGTTTTAGGCGGAATGCCGCACCATGTCCACATGCGGAATCCCGGCTTCCAGGAACTCCTCACTGACCAGGCTGAAACCCAAGCGCTCATAGAACGCCGTGGCCTGGACCTGTGCGCTCAGCATCTGCTGCTTCAGTCCACGCTTCTCGGCTTCACCGATCACCGCTTGCATCAGCGCATCGCCGACTTTCAGGCCGCGCCAGTCTTTAAGCACCGACACCCGGCCGACGTGACCATCGGGCAACAGGCGTGCGGTGCCGATCGGAAAGTCGCCTTCGAAGGCCAGGAAATGCACTGCCGTAGCGTCATCGGCATCCCATTCAAGCTCAGGTGGAACGGATTGCTCGGCAATAAACACCGTCTCACGAATGCGCCGGATCTCGGCGTTGTCCTTTTGCCAGTCTGCGACACGTACGTGAATTTTATTCATCAGCGAACCCCAGGCTCCCTTGCTTGATCAGTTCGCACAGCAGGCCGCGGCCGTCTTCGTCGCTCAGCCAGTCACCGAGGTTGTCGGTGTGCAGGGCGTCAGCGGCGCAGATCAATTTCAGCAGCTCGCGCAGCTTGCCTGGCAGGTAACGGCTCTGGCCGCTGGCGAACAGCAGCAGGTCGTCATCGACTTCGGACCAGGCCAGGCGCGCGCTCGGGTTGCGGATCAACACAGCGCCTTGTTCGAGGCTGGCGAGGAAGTCTTCTTCTTCGATTTCTTCCGGGCCGGCAACCAGTTCCGGGTAGCGCGGCTCGGTCATGTACTGGCCGAACCAGGTCAGCAGCAGGCGCTCGTCGCTCATGTGCTCGGCCAGCAAGGCTTTCAGGCGATCAAGGGCGTCGTGCTGGATCTGATGCGGATCGACAGCAGGCACTGCGTCGGCGTCGGTGTAACGCTCTTCGTCGGTCAGGAACTGGCTGAGGAAGTCGGTGAAGTGTGTCAGCACTTCCGAGGCGCTTGGGGCGCGGAAGCCGACCGAGTAGGTCAGGCAGTCATCGACGGCCACGCCGCAATGGGCCAGGCGCGGCGGCAGGTAGAGCATGTCGCCCGGTTCCAGGACCCACTCATCGGAGGCTTCGAAATCAGCGAGGATGCGCAGGTCCGCGTGCTGCAACAATTTGCTCTCGGAATCGCACATCTGGCCGATTTTCCAGTTGCGCTTACCGTGACCCTGCAGCAGGAACACATCATAGTTATCGAAGTGCGGACCGACGCTGCCACCCGGGGCGGCAAAGCTGATCATCACGTCGTCGACGCGCCAGCTCGGCAAGAAGCGGAAGTTCTCCAGCAGCTCGGCGACTTCCGGTACGAATTGGTCAACCGCTTGAACCAGCAGGGTCCAGTCACGTTCCGGCAGTTTGCTGAATTCATCTTCGGCGAAGGGGCCGCGGCGCAATTCCCAAGGACGCTCGCCGTTCTCGATTACCAGGCGCGACTCGACTTCTTCTTCCAGCGCCAGTCCGGCCAGTTCGTCGGCGTCGATCGGGCTTTCGAATTCAGGAATCGCCTGACGGATCAGCAGAGGTTTTTTCTGCCAGTAGTCGCGCAGGAATTCGCGCGCCGTGATGCCGCCTAGAAGTTGAAGAGGAATGTCAGGATTCATGTGTAACCTATTGAAAAAATGCACTTTTCATACGGGAATAAAAACGCCCGGCGCTGCCGGGCGTCTCAAACGGGTAAAGCGGTCGATCAGATGCGTTTGGCTTGTGCCGCAGCGTTACCGATGTAGTTCGCCGGGGTGAGCAATTTCAGCTCGGCCTTGGCGGCGGCTGGCATGTCCAGGCCGTCGATGAAAGTTTGCAGTGCTTCAGGGCTGATGCCCTTGCCACGGGTCAACTCTTTCAGCTTTTCGTACGGGTTTTCGATGTTGTAGCGGCGCATCACGGTCTGGATCGGCTCGGCCAATACTTCCCAGCACGCGTCCAGGTCAGCGGCGATCTTCTGCGCGTTGAGCTCCAGTTTGCTGATGCCTTTGAGGCTGGCTTCGTACGCGATCACGCTGTGGGCAAAGCCGACACCGAGGTTGCGCAGCACGGTGGAGTCGGTCAGGTCACGCTGCCAGCGGGAGATCGGCAGCTTGCTCGCCAAATGCTGGAACAATGCGTTGGCGATACCCAGGTTGCCTTCGGAGTTTTCGAAGTCGATCGGGTTGACTTTGTGCGGCATGGTCGACGAACCGATTTCGCCAGCGATGGTGCGCTGCTTGAAATAACCCAGGGAGATGTAGCCCCAGATGTCACGGTCGAAGTCGATCAGGATGGTGTTGAAGCGGGCGATCGCGTCGAACAGCTCGGCAATGTAGTCGTGCGGTTCGATCTGCGTGGTGTACGGGTTGAAGCCAAGGCCCAGTTCGTCTTCGATGAAGGCGCGGGCGTTTTCTTCCCAGTCGATCTTAGGGTAGGCCGACAGGTGAGCGTTGTAGTTGCCGACAGCGCCGTTGATCTTGCCCAGCAGCGGAACGGCAGCGACCTGAGCGATTTGACGCTCCAGTCGGTAAACCACGTTCGCCAGCTCTTTGCCCAGGGTGGTCGGCGAGGCCGGTTGACCGTGGGTGCGCGACAGCATCGGCACGTCAGCGAAGCGGATGGCCAGTTCGCGGATGGCTTCAGCGGTCTGGCGCATCAGCGGCAGCATTACGTCATCACGGCCTTCGCGCAGCATCAGGGCGTGGGACAGGTTGTTGATGTCCTCGCTGGTGCAGGCAAAGTGGATGAACTCGCTGACCTTGGCCAGTTCCGGCAGCTTGGCCGCTTGTTCCTTGAGCAGGTACTCAATGGCTTTGACGTCGTGGTTGGTGGTGCGCTCGATCTCTTTGACGCGCTCGGCGTGCTCCAGAGCGAAGTTGTCCGCCAGGGTGTTCAGCACCGCGTTGGCTTCGGCGGAGAACGCCGGCACTTCGCTGATGCCTGGATGAGCGGCCAGGCGCTGGAGCCAGCGCACTTCAACCAGAACGCGAGCACGGATCAGGCCGTACTCACTGAAAATTGGGCGCAGGGCCTGGGTTTTGCCGGCGTAGCGGCCGTCAACAGGGGAAACCGCAGTGAGCGAAGAAAGCTGCATGGGGTGTTCTCGGACAGTCGGGCAACGAAATGGGGCGCGTATCATACATGAAAAAATCCGCCGGTCCGTTGCCAACTGACCGGCGTATTACGCGTTACAGATCTAAATCAGTGTTGCGGGCGCGGTTCAGCTGCTGCGCATCAGCGGGTAAAGCTCTTTAAGCAACTTGCGGCGGCTGATCACCAACTGCCAGCGATGACCGCCCAACTGCCGCCATAGGCGCGCGGAACGAATCCCGGCCAGCAACAGGGCGCGGATCTTCGAGGCGTTGCTCGGTTGCTGCAGGTTGCGCATGTCGCCGTGGACCTGAATTCGTTGGCGCAAGGTGCTCAGGGTGTCCTGGTACAGCGCGCCGCAAGCAGCAATCACGTTTTCATGCGCCGGGCCGAAGTGCTCGACCTGGGATTGAATCTGCGGCAGACGCTTGCCGATCACATCAAGCATGTCATCGCGCTTGGCCAGTTGACGTTCAAGGCCCAGCATGGCCAGGGCGTAGCGCAGCGGTTCGCGCTGCAGGGTGCTCGGGTCGCGCTCCAGGGCGCCGATCAATGCGCGATAGCCTTCGCGCAGATTGATGTCGTCGCCGCCGTACACTTCCAGGGTGTCCTTGGGGTCGCGGATCAGCAGACTGCCGAGCATGCAGGTCAGGCCGGCTTCGGTGGTCTGGCCGGTCTTGGCAATCTTGTCGACGAGGACCGCGGCGAGAAACACGCCGCCCAGCGCCGTCAGTTGCTCCTGAGTGGGGTTCATGCCTTGCTGCTCCATGGCTCTGCGACTTCAATCACGCCGCCGCCGAGGCAGATTTCACCGTCATAGAACACCACTGACTGGCCCGGGGTGACCGCGCGTTGCGGGTCATCGAATGTGGCGCGGTAGCCGGTGGCGGTTTTTTCCAGCGTGCACGGTTGATCGCTTTGGCGATAACGAACCTTGGCGGTCAGCTTGCGCGGCTCGGTCAGATCGATCGGGTTGACCCAATAGATGTCCGAAGCGAGCAGGGCGCGGGAGAACAGGTAAGGGTGGTCATTGCCCTGGCCGACGATCAGCTCGTTGTTTTCCAGGTCCTTGATCAGCACGTACCACGGCTCGTCGCCGGCGTCTTTCAAGCCGCCGATGCCCAGGCCCTGACGCTGTCCGATAGTGTGGTACATCAAGCCGTGGTGACGGCCGATGACTTCACCTTCGGTGGTCTTGATCTCGCCCGGTTGTGCCGGCAGGTATTGCTTGAGGAAGTCGCTGAAGCGGCGTTCGCCGATAAAGCAGATCCCGGTGGAGTCCTTTTTCTTCGCGGTCGCCAGGTCGTGTTTCTCGGCAATCGCGCGCACTTCGGGTTTTTCCAGTTCGCCGACCGGGAACAGGGTCTTGGCGATCTGTTCGCCGCCGACAGCGTGCAGGAAATAGCTCTGGTCCTTGTTCGGGTCCAGGCCCTTGAGCAGCTCGGTGCGACCATCGATGTCGCGGCGGCGCACGTAGTGGCCGGTGGCGATCAGGTCGGCACCGAGCATCATGGCGTAGTCGAGGAACGCCTTGAACTTGATCTCGCGGTTGCAAAGGATGTCCGGGTTCGGCGTGCGACCGGCCTTGTATTCGGCCAGGAAATGCTCGAACACGTTGTCCCAGTACTCGGCGGCGAAGTTGGCGGTGTGCAGCTTGATGCCGATCTTGTCGCACACAGCCTGGGCGTCCGCCAGGTCATCCATGGCGGTGCAGTATTCCGTTCCATCGTCTTCTTCCCAGTTCTTCATGAACAGGCCTTCCACCTCATAACCCTGCTCGATCAGCAGGAGAGCGGAAACGGAAGAGTCTACGCCGCCGGACATGCCGACAATGACGCGCTTCTTTTGTGTGTCAGAAGGGGCTGGATCACGCATAGGGATTCAATGAGTGTCTTGAAAAAGGACGCGATTCTAACAGGCCGAAGCCCGCAAGGCTAAAGAGAAGGGCGGATCAGTTCGAGACCGAAGTGAAAGCCTCCCAGATAATCATCGATACAGCGGATGATCAGCTCACTGCGCCAGTTTGCGCGCTGTGCCAGCAGTTCGTCACGGGTTAGCCATTTGGCGCCGACGATACCGTCGTCCAGTTGATAGTCGGGGTGATGTTTGAGCGGTTTGGCGGTGAAGCAGACGCGCTGGTAGGTCACGCCGTTGCTCGGGGCGGTGTAAAGGTAAATACCTACTACGCCGGTCGCTTCGACGTCCCAGCCGGTTTCTTCCAGGGTTTCGCGCACGGCGGCTTCGATCAGGGTTTCGTCCGGGTCGAGATGGCCGGCGGGCTGGTTGAGTACCGTTCGTCCGTGCTTGGTTTCCTCGACCATCAGGAAACGGCCGTCGTCTTCGACGATGGTGGCGACGGTGATGTGGGGTTTCCAGTCCATGAAGCTTCCTCGAATTCCAAAGGTTGAAACACTATCCCTGTGGGAGCTGGCCTGCCAGCGATTGCGATTAGTCAGTCACCATTAATGTTGCATGATAAGCCGCTATCGCTGGCAGGCCAGCTCCCACAGGGTTTTGCGTTGTCTTCAAAAACGCAAACCCCGGCACATGGCCGGGGTTTGTGATGCTTCCTTACAACCTTAAACCAGCGCAGCGATCGCGGCGTTGAAAGTGTTGCTCGGGCGCATGGCCTTGCTGATCAGCTCGGCATTGGCGTGGTAGTAACCGCCGATGTCCACTGGTTTGCCCTGAACGGCGTTGAGCTCGGCAACGATGGTTGCTTCGTTCTCGGTCAGGGTCTTGGCCAGTTGGCCGAACTGCGCTTGCAGTGCGGTGTCTTCGGTCTGGGCCGCCAGGGCTTGAGCCCAGTACAGCGCCAGATAGAAGTGGCTGCCGCGGTTGTCGATGTTGCCGACTTTGCGCGATGGCGACTTGTTGTTGTCAAGGAACTGGCCAGTGGCCTGATCCAGAGTCTTGGCCAGAACCAGCGCTTTCGGGTTGTTATAAGTAACACCCAGATGCTCGAGGGAAGCGGCCAGGGCCAGGAATTCGCCCAGCGAATCCCAGCGCAGGAAGTTCTCTTCCAGCAGCTGCTGAACGTGCTTCGGTGCCGAACCGCCGGCGCCGGTTTCGAACAGGCCACCGCCATTCATCAGCGGAACGATCGACAGCATCTTGGCGCTGGTGCCCAGTTCCATGATCGGGAACAGGTCAGTCAGGTAGTCGCGCAGTACGTTGCCGGTCACCGAGATGGTGTCCTTGCCTTCGCGAGTGCGGTCCAGGGTGAACTTCATCGCGTCGACAGGCGCCATGATCTGGATGTCCAGACCGGCAGTGTCGTGATCCTTCAGGTAAGCCTGAACTTTCTCGATCACCACGCCATCGTGGGCGCGCATCGGGTCCAGCCAGAAAATAGCCGGGGTTGCGCTTGCACGGGCACGGTTGACGGCCAGTTTGACCCAGTCCTGGATCGGCGCGTCTTTGGTCTGGCACATGCGGAAGATGTCGCCGGCTTCAACCGACTGCTCCAGCAAGGTGCGGCCAGCGCCATCGGAAACCCGAACGACGCCGTTGGCCTTGATCTGGAAAGTCTTGTCGTGCGAGCCGTACTCTTCGGCCTTCTTCGCCATCAGGCCAACGTTTGGCACGCTGCCCATGGTGGTCGGATCGAAAGCACCGTTTACCTTGCAGTCTTCGATGACCGCTTGGTAGATGGTCGCGTAGCAGCGATCCGGGATCACAGCCTTGGTGTCGTGCAGCTGACCGTCAGTGCCCCACATTTTGCCGGAGTCACGGATCATGGCCGGCATCGAGGCGTCGACGATCACGTCGCTCGGCACGTGCAGGTTGGTGATGCCTTTGTCGGAGTTGACCATGGCCAACGACGGACGAACGGCGTAGACCGCCTGGATGTCTGCTTCGATCTGCGCTTGCTGTTCAGCCGGCAGGGCTTTGATGCGAGCGTACAGGTCGCCGATGCCGTTGTTCAGGTTGAAGCCGATCTGTGCCAGCACGTCAGCGTGCTTGGCCAGTGCGTCTTTATAGAACTCGGCAACGATCTGGCCGAACATGATCGGGTCGGAGACCTTCATCATGGTGGCTTTCAAGTGAACCGACAGCAGCACGCCTTTTTGCTTGGCGTCTTCGATTTCGGCAGCGATGAAGCTGCGCAGAGCGTTTTTGCTCATGACCGCGCAATCGAGGATCTCACCGGCTTGCACGGTGGTTTTTTCTTTCAGGACGGTGGTGGTGCCGTCTTGAGCGATCAGTTCGATTTTGACGGCGTCAGCGGCGTCGATCAGGGCAGCTTTTTCGCTGCCGTAGAAATCGCCGGTGCTCATGTGCGCGACGTGGGACTTGGAGTCCGCAGCCCAGGCGCCCATTTTGTGCGGGTGCTTGCGCGCGTAATTCTTGACCGACAGCGGCGCGCGACGATCGGAGTTGCCTTCGCGCAGAACCGGGTTTACGGCGCTGCCCTTGATCTTGTCGTAGCGCGACTTGGCGAGCTTGTCGGCGTCGCTGGTCACGGTTTCCGGGTAGTCCGGCAGAGCGAAGCCCTGGGCTTGCAGCTCTTTGATCGCGGCTTGCAGTTGCGGAACCGAGGCGCTGATGTTCGGCAGCTTGATGATGTTGGCTTCAGGCGTAACGGCCAGGTCGCCCAGTTCGGCGAGGTGATCGGCTACGGCTTTGTCACCCAATTGCTCGGGGAAGCTGGCCAGGATGCGCCCTGCAAGAGAGATATCGCGAGTTTCCACGGCGATATCAGCGGAGGCGGTGAAGGCCTCTACGATAGGCAACAGTGAATAGGTGGCGAGGGCGGGAGCTTCGTCGGTGAAGGTATAGATGATCTTCGAGCGGGTGGGCATATTCGGATTAACTCTCTCTTCTTTGCTAAAGCGTGCGCAGAAAAACTCGAGGGGCGCCGGGTAAGCGCGTTCGTTCAAAGTCGTCCATGAGCCGAATGTCGAGATTTGTGCGCGGTGATGTTGGGTGCATCAGTCGAGCGTCAAGCGGGTGGGTTGCGGTAACAACCCTGCTTTTTCAGGCCCAAGTCTCGGCTACTTATTCAGTTGCAGGAAAGGTTGGCCGTCGTGACTCTGTGGTCAGCGGGCGGCATTATACATAGGTAGCTGGCAATCTGCCGATGGTTCATACGTAACGATTCTCGTCCATTGGTCTAAAGGTCGCAGGGGCGAGTGGGGCGTAGAGTCTTGCACCGTGCTTGAGTTTGGCGCTTTTCCCTTTGCTTTCAGGCTTGTACGTCGCGAACTGTGCAGCTTTGCGGCAGATGGTTGGAACATAGGGTTTGCGTGCCGATTTAACTGGGGTACGCTCGAACGAAGCCAGATGTTCAATCCAAACAATGGAGTTCAGCATGGGATACAAGAAGATTCAGGTTCCAGCAGTCGGCGACAAAATCACCGTCAACGCGGACCATTCTCTCAATGTTCCTAACAACCCGATCATCCCCTTCATCGAAGGCGATGGTATTGGCGTTGATATCAGCCCGGTCATGATCAAGGTTGTCGATGCTGCTGTTAAGAAGGCTTACGGCGGCGAGCGCAAAATTTCCTGGATGGAAGTCTACGCCGGGGAGAAAGCGACTCAGGTTTACGATCAGGACACCTGGCTACCTCAGGAAACCCTGGACGCAGTTAAAGATTACGTGGTTTCCATCAAGGGCCCTCTGACCACCCCGGTCGGTGGCGGCATCCGTTCCCTGAACGTGGCCCTGCGTCAACAACTGGACCTTTATGTCTGCCTGCGCCCGGTGCGCTGGTTCGAAGGCGTGCCTAGCCCGGTCAAGAAGCCAGGCGACGTCGACATGACGATCTTCCGTGAGAACTCGGAAGACATCTACGCCGGTATCGAGTGGAAAGCCGGTTCGCCGGAAGCGACCAAGGTCATCAAGTTCCTTAAAGATGAAATGGGCGTCACCAAGATCCGTTTCGACGAAAACTGCGGTATCGGCATCAAGCCGGTTTCCCTGCAAGGCACCAAGCGTCTGGCGCGAAAAGCGCTGCAGTATGTAGTCGACAACGACCGCGACTCGCTGACCATCGTGCACAAAGGCAACATCATGAAGTTCACCGAAGGTGCCTTCAAGGAATGGGCCTACGAAGTGGCCGCTGAAGAATTCGGCGCGACCCTGCTCGACGGCGGTCCGTGGATGCAGTTCAAAAACCCGAAAACCGGCAAGAACGTTATCGTCAAGGATGCCATCGCCGACGCCATGCTCCAGCAGATCCTGCTGCGCCCGGCCGAATACGATGTGATCGCGACCCTGAACCTGAACGGCGACTATCTCTCTGACGCCCTGGCGGCGGAAGTGGGTGGTATCGGTATCGCACCGGGTGCCAACCTGTCCGACACCATTGCCATGTTCGAAGCGACCCACGGTACTGCGCCGAAGTACGCCGGCAAGGACCAGGTCAACCCGGGCTCGCTGATCCTGTCCGCGGAGATGATGCTGCGCCACATGGGCTGGACCGAAGCGGCTGATCTGATCATCAAGGGCACCAACGGCGCGATTTCCGCCAAGACCGTGACCTATGACTTCGAACGTCTGATGGAGGGTGCGAAACTGCTGTCTTCTTCGGCGTTTGGTGATGCGCTCATCTCGCATATGTAAGCGAATCGGCATAAAAAAACCGCCCTCGGGCGGTTTTTTTTATGACTGGATGACGGGGAGCGTCAGCTCGACACTTTCTCCTGCTGGATGGCAGGGGCAGCCTTTTCATTCTCGACAGGGGCGGTTGTAATGTTTACCGCGTGCAGCCCTTTGGGGCCCTGGATGATCTCGAAGCTTACGATTTGCCCGGCCTTCAGTGTCCTGTACCCGTTCATATCGATGGCCGAGTAGTGGGCAAAGAAATCAATAAGACCACCGTCCTCGTCACGACCTTCTCTGGCATCGGTGTTAATGAAACCGAACCCCTTGGCATTGTTGAACCATTTCACCTTACCGACTGACATACCCATATCCCTCTGCAACAGACTCCATCACTGGAGTATCATCCAGTACATCCGCAGTCAGATCTTTAAATAAGATTGACTCCGCGGACCTTTTTTACCCACTGTGGGCTCTATTGGTTGTAACACTGTTTTCCCGATAGTCAAGGTGACCGGGCGGTCGGAGTTGAAATCGTCCATAGCCGCCCCCACCACTGTATTTGAACAACTGACGAACCTTTCTTTCCATGCATGCAATCAGCCAGATTCGACTAACATTCAATCAGGATCGCCCGGCTCTCCAAAAAGATCACCCGGAGCCCCACGACGACGATTCCGCAGGCATTGCTGTTCAGGAGGCAAAGCCTGCTTTACAGGCGCCGCCGATGTACAAGGTGGTTTTGTTCAACGATGACTACACACCGATGGATTTCGTCGTCGAAGTGCTCGAGGTGTTTTTTAACCTGAATCGGGAGCTGGCGACCAAGGTCATGCTGGCCGTCCACACAGAAGGACGGGCAGTATGTGGAGTGTTTACCCGCGACATCGCCGAGACTAAGGCCATGCAGGTCAACCAGTACGCCAGGGAAAGCCAGCATCCGCTACTCTGTGAAATCGAGAAGGACGGTTAATCGCCGACCACTTGGGTATGAGGTGAAGCTATGTTAAACCGCGAGCTCGAAGTCACCCTCAATCTTGCCTTCAAGGAGGCTAGATCGAAGCGTCATGAATTCATGACCGTCGAACACCTCCTGCTGGCCCTATTGGACAATGAGGCTGCCGCCACCGTTTTGCGTGCCTGCGGCGCAAACCTCGACAAACTCAAGCACGATCTGCAGGAGTTCATCGACTCCACCACGCCATTGATTCCTGTCCATGACGAGGATCGCGAAACCCAGCCAACCCTGGGCTTCCAGCGTGTACTGCAACGTGCTGTTTTCCACGTACAGAGCTCGGGCAAACGCGAAGTGACTGGCGCTAACGTGCTGGTCGCCATCTTCAGTGAGCAAGAGAGTCAGGCAGTGTTCCTGCTGAAACAGCAGAGCGTTGCGCGCATTGATGTCGTCAACTACATCGCCCATGGCATTTCCAAAGTGCCTGGGCATGGCGATCACTCTGAAGGTGAGCAAGATATGCAGGACGACGAGGGCGGTGAGTCTTCTTCTTCAGGCAATCCTCTGGATGCTTATGCCAGCAACCTCAACGAACTCGCGCGCCAGGGTCGTATCGATCCGTTGGTCGGCCGTGAGCTGGAAGTCGAGCGCGTCGCGCAGATCCTGGCGCGTCGTCGCAAAAACAATCCGTTGCTGGTGGGCGAGGCGGGCGTGGGTAAAACCGCGATTGCCGAAGGCCTGGCCAAACGCATTGTCGACAACCAGGTGCCGGACTTGCTGGCCAACAGCGTGGTGTATTCCCTCGACTTGGGCGCCTTGCTGGCCGGGACCAAATACCGCGGCGATTTCGAGAAGCGCTTCAAGGCGTTGCTCAACGAGCTGAAAAAACGTCCGCAGGCGATCCTGTTCATCGACGAAATCCACACCATAATCGGTGCGGGCGCTGCGTCCGGTGGCGTCATGGATGCCTCGAACCTGCTCAAGCCGCTGCTGTCGTCGGGCGATATCCGTTGCATCGGATCGACCACGTTCCAGGAATTCCGCGGGATCTTCGAGAAGGACCGTGCCTTGGCCCGGCGCTTCCAGAAGGTCGACGTGTCGGAGCCTTCGGTGGAAGACACCATTGGCATCCTGCGCGGCCTGAAAGGTCGTTTCGAAGCGCACCACAACATCGAATACAGCGATGAAGCGTTGCGTGCCGCCGCTGAACTGGCGTCGCGCTACATCAATGACCGGCACATGCCGGACAAGGCCATCGACGTCATCGACGAGGCCGGCGCCTATCAGCGTCTGCAGCCAATCGAGAAACGCGTGAAACGCATCGAAGTTCCTCAGGTCGAGGACATCGTTGCGAAAATCGCGCGGATTCCACCTAAGCACGTCACCAGCTCCGACAAAGAGCTGCTGCGTAACCTTGAGCGTGACCTGAAGCTGACCGTATTTGGCCAGGATGCCGCGATCGACTCGCTGTCGACCGCGATCAAACTGTCCCGTGCCGGCCTCAAGTCGCCTGACAAGCCTGTCGGTTCGTTCCTGTTCGCCGGTCCTACCGGTGTCGGTAAAACCGAAGCGGCGCGTCAGCTGGCCAAGGCGTTGGGCATCGAGCTGGTTCGTTTCGACATGTCCGAGTACATGGAGCGCCACACCGTATCGCGTCTGATCGGTGCGCCTCCAGGCTACGTCGGGTTCGATCAGGGCGGTCTGCTGACCGAAGCCATCACCAAGCAGCCTCACTGCGTGCTGTTGCTCGATGAGATCGAGAAGGCGCATCCGGAAGTCTTCAACCTGCTGCTGCAGGTCATGGACCACGGTACGCTGACCGATAACAACGGGCGCAAGGCGGATTTCCGTAACGTGATCGTTATCATGACGACCAACGCCGGTGCCGAAACAGCTGCTCGCGCTTCGATCGGTTTCACCCATCAGGACCACTCGTCCGATGCGATGGAAGTGATCAAGAAGAGCTTCACGCCGGAGTTCCGCAACCGTCTGGACACTATTATCCAGTTTGGTCGCCTCAGTCATGAGGTCATCAAAAGCGTGGTGGACAAGTTCCTTACCGAGCTTCAGGCGCAGCTGGAAGACAAGCGTGTGCAGCTGGAAGTGACCGACGCAGCGCGAAGCTGGCTGGCAGCCGGTGGCTACGACTCGGCGATGGGTGCTCGACCAATGGCGCGTTTGATCCAGGACAAGATCAAGCGTCCGCTGGCGGAAGAGATCCTCTTCGGCGAACTGGCCGACCATGGCGGCGTGGTGCACATCGACCTCAAGGACGGCGAGCTGACCTTCGAGTTCGAAACCACGGCTGAAATGGCCTGACGTTAACCGCAACAAAGCAAAAGGCGCCGAGAGGCGCCTTTTTGCTGTCTGGGGTTTGTACACCGCACCCTGTGGGAGCGAGCCTGCTCGCGATGAGGCCCGCACATTCAACGTCAATGCAAGCTGATCCACCGCTATCGCGAGCAGGCTCGCTCCCACAGGGGGCAGAGTTGATCCATCAAATCGCAGACAAACAAAAACGCCCGGCATAAACCGGGCGTTTTGTATTGACTTGATTAGCGAGCGCGGTAAGTGATGCGCCCTTTGCTCAAGTCATAGGGCGTCAGCTCGACGCGCACTTTGTCACCGGTAAGAATACGAATGTAGTTCTTGCGCATCTTGCCGGAGATATGCGCGGTTACGACGTGCCCATTTTCCAACTCCACACGAAACATGGTGTTGGGCAGGGTGTCGACGACAGTGCCTTCCATTTCGAAGCTGTCTTCTTTCGACATGCAGTAAAGCCCTCGGTGTCCAATGAATGGCCCGGTGCAACTGCGCCAGGCAAAAGCGGCGTGCATTGTGCCCGAAAAATGGGGTTTAAGCCAAGGGGTTCTAGTTCAGGATGACCCAGCGCTGATTAATCAGCAGTTCGATAGGCCGATATTGCGTCTTGTAGCTCATCTTTTTGCAGTTTTTGATCCAGTAGCCGAGGTAGACGGCTTCCAGCCCGAGGCGCTGGGCCTCGGCGATTTGCCAGAGGATCGCGTAGCGACCCAGGCTGCGGCGTTCTTCATCGGGTTCGTAGAAGGTGTAGACCGCCGACAGACCGTTCGGCAGCAAGTCGGTCACGGCCACCGCCAGCAGTCGGCCTTCGAGACGAAATTCGTAAAAACGCGAGAACGGCAGGTCACGTACCAGGAACGTCGAAAACTGGTCGCGACTCGGTGGGTACATGTCGCCATCGGCGTGACGCTGTTCGATGTAGCGCTGATAGAGATCGAAATACTCTTCGCTGAATGTCGGCCGGGCCGGGCGCACTTGCAGGTCGGCGTTGCGTTTGAAGATGCGTTTCTGCTGACGGTTGGGTGCAAATTGCGCCACAGGGATGCGCGCCGGGACGCACGCATTGCAATTCTGGCAATGAGGCCGGTAGAGATGATCGCCGCTGCGACGAAAACCCATTTCAGACAGGTCTGCGTAGACATGCACATCCATGGGCTGACTAGGGTCGAGGAACAGCGTCGTGGCCTGCTCCTCGGGCAGATAACTGCAAGAGTGGGGCTGAGTGGCATAAAACTTCAAACGCGCCAACTCGGTCATGATCAACCCTCGGGAATAAGCTTTGGATTAAGTGTAAGCCACGCGCGCAAAAGTCGCTCAGCAAACCCAGGTGGCGCGGCTGGGTTGATCCAGATGCTGCGCGAGGAAGTTGGCGAAATCGCGCCTAGGAATCGCTCGGGCGCCGAGACTGTGCAGATGGTCGGTCGGCATCTGGCAGTCGATCAGCACAAAACCTGAATCTTTCAGATGTCGCACCAGAGTGGCAAAGCCATATTTCGAGGCATTGTCAGCGCGGCTGAACATCGATTCGCCGAAGAACAGCTGACCCATCGCCAGGCCATAGAGCCCGCCGACCAGCACGCCATCATCCCAAACCTCCACGGAATGCGCGTAGCCACGCTTGTGCAGTTCGAGGTAAGCCGTCTGCATCGCGTCAGTGATCCAGGTGCCGTCGGCATACTCCCGGGGTGCGGCGCAGGCGCTGATCACCGAGGCAAAATCCTGATCAAAGGTCACTTGATAGCGTTGCTGGCGCAGCAATTTATTCAGGCTGCGCGAGACATGCAGTTCGTCGGGAAAAAGAACGGTGCGCGGATCGGGCGACCACCAAAGGATCGGCTGGCCTTCCGAGAACCATGGAAAGCAGCCGTGGCGATAAGCCTGAATCAGGCGATCGGCGGACAGATCGCCACCCGCGGCCAACAATCCGTTGGGGTCGCGCATGGCTTTTTCCAGCGGCGGGAAGGTCAGGGTGTTGCGTTGTAACCAAGTCAGCATGGCATCCGGGCTTGCAGAAGGGGAGGGCGGTGGCGGGCTGGTGGGCCCGCCGTAAAGTGTGCCGTCAAACAGTGGGAATGTCGTCGAGGTATTTCTCGGCGTCCAGCGCGGCCATGCAGCCAGCCCCGGCGGAGGTCACGGCCTGGCGGTAAACGTGGTCGGCCACGTCGCCGGCGGCGAACACCCCCGGGATCTCGGTGGCCGTGGCATCGCCTTCGCTGCCACCCCTGACCAGCAGATAACCGTCACGCATTTTCAGCTGGCCCTCGAACAGGTCGGTATTGGGCTTGTGACCGATGGCGATGAACACGCCAGCCACCGCCAATTCACTGGTTTCGCCAGTATGACTGTCGCGCAGACGGGCGCCGGTCACGCCGCTGGCATCACCCAATACTTCATCGAGATTCTGATTCCAGTGCAGGCGGATATTGCCGTTGGCGGCTTTTTCGAAGAGCTTGTCCTGGAGAATCTTCTCCGAGCGCAACTTGTCGCGCCGGTGAATCAAGTGTACTTCCTTGGCGATGTTCGACAGGTACAGCGCCTCTTCAACCGCTGTGTTGCCACCGCCGACAACCGCGACCACTTGATTGCGATAAAAGAACCCGTCGCAGGTGGCGCAGGCTGAAACCCCACGGCCGGCAAAGGTTTCTTCCGATGGCAGCCCCAGGTACTGCGCTGAAGCGCCGGTCGCGATAATCAGGGCGTCGCAGGTGTAAGTGTCGCCATCGCCGATCAGCTCGAACGGCCGTTGCTGCAACTTGGCGGTGTGGATGTGGTCGTAAACGATCTCGGTGGCAAAGCGCTCGGCGTGTTTTTGCATGCGTTCCATCAGCACCGGGCCGGTGAGGCCTTCGACGTCGCCAGGCCAGTTGTCGACTTCAACGGTGGTGGTCAGCTGGCCACCTGCCTGTATGCCGGTGATGACAACGGGTTTGAGGTTGGCGCGTGCGGCATAAACGGCCGCGCTGTATCCGGCAGGGCCGGAACCCAGAATGATCAGGCGGGAATGCTTCGGTTCGCTCATAAAAACACCTCATAAGCCTTTGTCACAAAAGAGAATGCATGCTCAAATTGAACCGCGCGTAACGTGCTGCTGGCTATGCTACACCGAAGGGCTTCAAGCATGGCATCGGGCGAACAAACCCGTACAATGCCGTCTGTAACAGTGGTTGTAACAAAATAAGCTGTGCGTGCCGTGTTTATAAAAACCGGGGTGCAGTGTTAAAAGTAGTCCCAGTTGTGCGTGTTAACTTTTTTACCTGCCTGGATTGGGCAGTTTTTATAGTCATTCAACAGATGGACGCGCCACAGGCGCAGGAAAAGAAGCGTTTTGAAGAAATCCACCGCAGCACCTAAACCAGCCGTCGTTCCACTTTGGCGCCAGCATTTGCACTACCGGCTCAAGGAAGGTGCATTGATCGCCATCGGCGGCTTGTGCCTGTTCCTGATGATGGCCTTGTTGACCTATGGCAAGGACGATCCAGGCTGGAGCCATAACAGCAAGATCGACGACGTGCAGAACTTCGGCGGACCGGTCGGCTCCTACAGCGCCGACATCCTGTTCATGGTGCTGGGTTACTTCGCCTACATCTTCCCGCTGTTGCTGGCGATCAAGGCCTATCAGATCTTCCGTCAGCGCCACGAACAGTGGCAGTGGAGCGGCTGGCTGTTCTCCTGGCGCCTGATCGGCCTGGTGTTTCTGGTGCTGTCGGGCGCCGCTTTGGCGCATATCCATTTCCATGCGGCCACCGGTCTGCCGGCCGGTGCTGGCGGCGCGTTGGGCGAAAGCCTTGGCGACCTGGCCAGGAACGCGCTGAACATCCAGGGCAGCACGCTGTTGTTCATCGCGCTGTTCCTGTTCGGCCTGACCGTATTCACCGACCTTTCGTGGTTCAAGGTGATGGACGTCACCGGCAAGATCACCCTCGACCTGTTCGAACTGTTCCAGGGTGCGGCCAATCGCTGGTGGGCCGCCCGTGTCGAGCGCAAACAGCTGGTTGCGCAGTTGCGTGAAGTCGACGATCGCGTGCATGACGTGGTCGCCCCGACGGTGACCGACAAACGCGAGCAAGCCAAGGTCAAGGAACGCCTGATCGAACGTGAGCAGGCCCTGAGCAAGCACATGTCGGACCGCGAAAAGCAGGTGCCGCCTGTCATCGCACCTGCGCCGCCCAAGCCGGCAGCGCCGAGCAAGCGCGTAGAGAAAGAGAAGCAGGCGCCGTTGTTCGTTGACAGCGCCGTCGAAGGCACCTTGCCGCCGATCTCGATTCTCGACCCGGCCGAAAAGAAACAACTCAATTATTCGCCAGAGTCGCTGGCCGCCGTCGGCCACTTGCTGGAAATCAAGCTCAAGGAATTCGGCGTCGAAGTCTCGGTGGATTCGATTCACCCGGGCCCGGTCATTACCCGTTACGAAATCCAGCCGGCCGCCGGCGTCAAAGTCAGCCGCATCTCCAACCTGGCAAAAGACTTGGCGCGTTCCCTGGCCGTGACCAGCGTCCGTGTGGTGGAAGTGATTCCGGGCAAGACCACCGTTGGTATCGAGATTCCCAACGAAGACCGCCAGATCGTGCGTTTCTCCGAAGTGCTGTCGACGCCTGAGTACGACAACTTCAAGTCGCCGGTCACCCTGGCCCTGGGCCACGACATCGGCGGCAAGCCGGTCATCACCGACCTGGCGAAAATGCCGCACTTGCTGGTGGCCGGTACGACCGGTTCCGGTAAGTCGGTGGGTGTGAACGCGATGATCCTGTCGATCCTGTTCAAGTCCGGCCCGGAAGACGCCAAGCTGATCATGATCGACCCGAAAATGCTCGAGCTGTCGATCTACGAAGGCATTCCGCACCTGCTGTGCCCGGTCGTGACCGACATGAAGGACGCGGCCAACGCGCTGCGTTGGAGCGTGGCGGAGATGGAGCGTCGCTATAAGCTGATGGCGAAGATGGGCGTACGAAACCTGTCGGGCTTCAACGCCAAGGTCAAGGAAGCCCAGGACGCCGGCACGCCGCTGACCGATCCTCTGTACAAGCGCGAAAGCATTCACGACGAAGCACCGCTGCTGACCAAGCTGCCGACCATCGTCGTGGTGGTCGACGAATTCGCCGACATGATGATGATCGTCGGCAAGAAGGTTGAAGAACTGATCGCCCGTATTGCCCAGAAGGCCCGTGCGGCCGGTATCCACTTGATCCTCGCGACCCAGCGTCCGTCGGTTGACGTGATCACCGGTCTGATCAAGGCCAACATCCCGACCCGTATGGCGTTCCAGGTGTCGAGCAAGATCGACTCCCGGACCATCATCGACCAGGGCGGTGCCGAACAACTGCTGGGCCACGGTGACATGCTCTACATGCCGCCGGGCACCAGCCTGCCGATTCGTGTCCATGGTGCGTTCGTGTCCGATGACGAGGTTCACCGGGTGGTTGAAGCCTGGAAACTGCGTGGCGCACCGGAATACAACGACGAAATCCTGGCCGGTGTTGAAGAGGCCGGTAGCGGTTTCGACGGCGGCAGTGGCGGTGGTGACGAAGACAGTGAATCCGATGCGCTTTATGACGAAGCGGTGCAGTTCGTCCTGGAAAGCCGTCGTGCGTCCATCTCTGCGGTTCAGCGCAAGCTGAAAATCGGCTACAACCGCGCTGCGCGCATGATCGAAGCCATGGAAATGGCCGGGGTCGTGACGTCCATGAATACCAACGGCTCGCGTGAAGTCCTGGCGCCTGGCCCGGTACGCGACTGATTTGATTTTGAAAGGATGGCGCACTGATGCGCCACCCGAACTCCCACGAATGTTATGAGGACTCCCATGCGTCTTATCCGCATGCTGTTGCTGCCGGTACTGGCTTTGACCACGCTCTCGGCCCACGCCGATGACAAGGACGTGGCGCGTCTGACCCAACTGCTCGAAAAATCCCAGACCCTGACTGCGCGCTTCTCTCAGCTGACGCTGGACGGCAGCGGCACCCAGTTGCAGGAAACCGCGGGTGAAATGTCCTTGCAGCGTCCTGGCTTGTTCTACTGGCACACCAACGCGCCAGCCGAACAGACGATGGTTTCCGATGGCAAGAAGGTAACGTTGTGGGATCCGGACCTGGAGCAGGCCACCATCAAGAACCTCGACCAGCGTCTGACCCAGACGCCGGCACTGTTGTTGTCCGGTGACGTGTCCAAGATCAGCCAGAGCTTCGACATCAGCGCCAAAGAAGCCGGCGGCGTGATCGATTTCACCTTGAAGCCGAAAACCAAGGACACCCTGTTCGACAGCTTGCGTCTGTCGTTCCGCAACGGCCTGGTCAATGACATGCAGATGATCGACAGCGTCGGTCAGCGCACCAATATCCTGTTCACCGGCGTGAAGGCCAACGAGCCGATCCCGGCCTCCAAGTTCAAGTTCGACATCCCTAAAGGCGCGGACGTCATCCAAGAGTAAAACGCAAAACCTGTGGGAGCGGGCTTGTGTGGCGAGGGAGCTTGCTCCCGCTGGGGCGCGAAGCGCCCCCCAAAATGGGACTGCTGCGCAGTCCAGCGGGAGCAAGCTCCCTCGCCACAGGATTTCGCCAGACTTGAGAACTGCGTAATAAAGCGAGGTTTCAACCGCACGTGATGGACCTGTTTCGCAGCGCCCCGATAGCTCAACCATTGGCAGCACGCCTGCGCGCAGCCAATCTGGACGAGTACGTCGGTCAGGAACACCTGCTCGCTCGCGGCAAGCCTTTGCGCGAAGCGCTGGAGCAGGGTGCCTTGCACTCGATGATCTTCTGGGGTCCGCCGGGCGTGGGCAAGACCACCTTGGCGCGGTTGCTTGCGGAAGTCTCGGATGCGCACTTCGAAACGGTCTCGGCGGTGCTGGCCGGCGTTAAGGAAATCCGTCAGGCGGTGGAGATCGCCAAGCAGCAGGCCGGCCAGTACGGCAAGCGAACCATCCTGTTCGTCGATGAGGTGCATCGCTTCAACAAGTCGCAGCAGGATGCATTCCTGCCGTACGTCGAAGACGGCACACTGATTTTCATCGGTGCGACCACGGAAAATCCCTCGTTCGAACTCAACAACGCGTTGCTCTCCCGGGCACGCGTCTACGTGCTCAAAAGCCTCGACGAATCGGCCCTGCGCAAACTGGTGAATCGGGCGTTGACCGAAGAGCGTGGCTTGGGCAAGCGGCAACTGACCCTCAGCGATGAAGGCTTCCAGATGCTGTTGTCCGCCGCCGATGGCGATGGTCGGCGCCTGCTCAACCTGTTGGAAAACGCTTCCGACCTGGCCGAAGACAACAGCGAGATCGGTGTCGATCTGCTGCAAAGTCTGCTCGGGGATACCCGTCGGCGTTTCGACAAGGGCGGCGAAGCGTTCTACGACCAGATTTCCGCGCTGCATAAATCGGTGCGCGGCTCCAATCCCGACGGTGCGCTGTACTGGTTCGCGCGCATGATCGACGGCGGTTGCGATCCGCTGTACCTGGCCCGGCGCGTGGTGCGCATGGCCAGCGAAGACATCGGCAACGCCGACCCGCGTGCCCTTAGTCTGTGCCTGGCGGCGTGGGAAGTGCAGGAGCGCCTCGGCAGCCCCGAAGGTGAATTGGCGGTGGCCCAGGCCATCACCTATCTGGCTTGCGCGCCGAAAAGCAACGCGGTGTACATGGGCTTCAAGGCCGCCATGCGCAGCGCCACCGAACACGGTTCGCTGGAAGTGCCGCTGCACCTGCGCAACGCGCCGACCAAACTGATGAAGCAATTGGGTTACGGCGATGAATACCGTTATGCCCACGATGAGCCGGATGCTTATGCCGCCGGCGAAGACTATTTCCCGGAAGAACTCGAGCCGCAACCGTTCTATCAGCCCGTGCCCCGTGGCCTGGAGCTGAAAATCGGCGAAAAGCTCAATCACCTCGCACAACTTGACCGTCTAAGCCCCCGGCAGCGGAGAAAATAAGTGATTTCTTTGGTCATTGCGGTCTCCGTCGGCGGTGTCGCCGGAACACTGTTGCGCTTTGCCACCGGTAATTGGGTCAACGCTAATTGGCCGCGGCACTTCTATACCGCAACGCTGGCCGTTAATATCGTCGGCTGTTTGTTGATCGGCGTTCTATACGGTCTGTTTTTGATACGCCCGGAGGTGCCGATCGAGGTGCGCGCCGGGTTGATGGTCGGCTTCCTCGGGGGGCTGACGACTTTTTCATCCTTTTCACTGGATACGGTGCGCCTGCTCGAAACCGGGCAAATGCCGCTGGCCCTGGGCTATGCTGCCATCAGCGTATTCGGCGGGCTGCTCGCCACCTGGGCTGGCCTGTCCTTGACCAAACTTTGATAACGAGAGACCGATATGCTCGATTCCAAACTGTTACGTAGCAACCTTCAGGACGTAGCGGACCGCCTGGCATCCCGTGGCTACACGCTGGATGTTGCGCGCATCGAAGCGCTGGAAGAACAGCGCAAGACCGTCCAGACCCGCACCGAAGCACTGCAGGCTGAACGTAATGCGCGCTCAAAATCCATCGGTCAGGCCAAGCAGCGCGGCGAAGACATCGCGCCGCTGATGGCCGACGTCGAGCGCATGGCGAACGAATTGAGCGCCGGTAAAGTCGAGCTGGACGCGATCCAGACCGATCTGGATTCGATCCTGCTCGGTATCCCGAACCTGCCGCACGAGTCCGTGCCGATCGGTGATGACGAAGACGGCAACGTCGAAGTGCGCCGCTGGGGCACCCCGACCGCTTTCGATTTCCCGGTTCAGGATCACGTGGCCCTGGGTGAGAAGTTCGGCTGGCTGGACTTCGAAACAGCCGCCAAGCTGTCTGGCGCCCGTTTCGCCTTGTTGCGCGGCCCGATCGCCCGTATGCACCGCGCCCTGGCGCAGTTCATGATCAACCTGCACACCAGCGAACACGGTTACGAAGAGGCTTACACGCCGTATCTGGTCCAGGCGCCAGCACTGCAAGGCACTGGTCAGCTGCCGAAGTTCGAAGAAGACCTGTTCAAGATCAGCCGTGAAGGCGAAGCGGATCTGTACCTGATCCCGACCGCTGAAGTGTCGCTGACCAACATCGTCGCCGGCGAGATCGTCGATTCGAAACTGTTGCCGATCAAGTTCGTTGCTCACACGCCGTGCTTCCGCAGTGAAGCCGGTGCGTCGGGCCGTGACACCCGCGGCATGATCCGCCAGCACCAGTTCGACAAGGTTGAGATGGTGCAGATCGTTGAGCCGTCGACGTCGATGGAAGCACTGGAAGGCCTGACCGCCAACGCTGAAAAAGTCCTGCAACTGCTGGAACTGCCTTATCGCACGATTGCCCTGTGCACCGGCGACATGGGCTTCAGCGCGGTCAAGACTTACGATCTGGAAGTGTGGATCCCGAGCCAGGACAAGTACCGCGAGATTTCGTCGTGCTCCAACTGCGGCGACTTCCAGGCGCGTCGTATGCAAGCGCGTTTCCGCAACCCGGAAACCGGCAAGCCTGAACTGGTTCACACCCTCAACGGTTCCGGCCTGGCGGTCGGTCGTACGCTGGTGGCAGTGCTGGAAAACTACCAGCAGGCCGACGGTTCGATCCGTGTGCCAGAAGTGCTGAAACCGTACATGGGTGGCCTTGAGGTCATCGGCTAAATGGACTATCTGCCGCTGTTTCATAACCTTCGCGGCAGTCGTGTGTTGGTCGTCGGCGGCGGGGAGATTGCCTTGCGCAAATCCCGCCTGCTGGCCGAAGCCGGTGCGCTGCTGCGGGTGGTTGCACCTGAAATCGAACCGCAACTGCGCGAGCTGGTTGTCGGCAGCGGTGGCGAGTGTCTGGTGCGTGGCTACGTCGAAGCGGACCTGGATGGTTGCGGGCTGATCATTGCCGCCACCGATGACGAACCGCTGAACGCGCAAGTCTCCGCCGATGCCCATCGGCGTTGCGTGCCGGTCAACGTGGTGGATGCGCCGGCCTTGTGCAGCGTGATCTTCCCGGCGATCGTCGACCGTTCCCCCTTGATTATCGCGGTGTCCAGCGGCGGCGATGCTCCGGTGCTGGCGCGGCTGATCCGCGCCAAGCTGGAAACCTGGATTCCTTCCACCTACGGTCAACTGGCCGGTCTGGCGGCGCGTTTTCGCAGCCAGGTCAAACGCCTGTTCCCGGATGTGCAGCAGCGTCGGGCGTTCTGGGAAGATGTGTTCCAGGGGCCGATTGCCGACCGCCAACTGGCCGGGCAGGGTGCCGAAGCCGAGCGCTTGATGCTCGCCAAGATCAATGGCGAAGCGCCGGTCGCCACGGGTGAAGTGTATTTGGTCGGCGCAGGTCCAGGTGATCCGGACTTGCTGACCTTCCGTGCCTTGCGCCTGATGCAGCAAGCCGATGTGGTGCTCTACGACCGCCTGGTCGCCCCGGCGATTCTCGATTTGTGCCGTCGCGATGCCGAGCGGGTCTACGTCGGCAAGCGTCGCGCCGATCACGCCGTGCCTCAGGATCAGATCAACCAGCAATTGGTGGATCTGGCGAAGCAGGGCAAGCGGGTCGTGCGATTGAAGGGCGGTGATCCGTTCATCTTCGGTCGCGGCGGTGAAGAGATCGAAGAGCTGGCGGCCCATGGCATCCCGTTCCAGGTCGTACCGGGCATCACGGCCGCCAGCGGTTGCGCGGCGTACGCCGGGATTCCGCTGACTCATCGTGATTACGCGCAGTCGGTGCGATTTGTCACCGGGCATTTGAAGGACGGCTCCACCGATTTGCCGTGGGCCGACCTGGTCGCGCCGGCGCAAACCCTGGTGTTTTACATGGGGTTGGTGGGCTTGCCGATCATCTGCGAGCAGTTGATCAAGCACGGTCGCGGGGCGGACACCCCGGCGGCGTTGATCCAGCAGGGCACCACGGTCAATCAGCGGGTGTTTACCGGCACGCTGGCTGATCTTCCTCGACTGGTGGCGGAGCATGAAGTGCATGCGCCCACGCTGGTGATTGTTGGGGAAGTGGTGCAACTGCGCGAGAAACTGGCGTGGTTTGAAGGGGCTCAGGCGCAAGTCTGAACACTGAGTCGCCCCAATCGCTAGCAGGCTAGCTCCCACAGGGGATTTGTGAACGACACAAATCCAGTGTGGGAGCTAGCCTGCTAGCGATTGGGGTCCTCAAAAACGGTACAAACCTCAGGCCCTGCGCCAAACCCCTTTCCCACTCAACCGCGCTCGATCATGAGCCGCGGTGAAATCCTGTGCCGGCCCCTTCGGCACAACCCCGGTCGGGTTGATGGTCTTGTGGCTGCCGTAGTAGTGATTTTTGATGTGCTGGAAATCCACCGTCTCGGCAATCCCCGGCCACTGATACATCTCCCGCAGCCAGTTCGACAGATTCGGATAATCGGCGATCCGCCGCAGGTTGCACTTGAAGTGGCCGTGGTACACCGCATCAAAGCGAATCAGCGTGGTGAACAGCCGAATATCAGCTTCGGTCAGGTACTCGCCCGTCAGGTAACGGTTGGCGCCCAACAGCTGCTCCAGTCGATCCAGTTCGGCAAACACATCATCGAACGCTTCTTCATACGCCTGCTGTGAGGTGGCAAACCCGGCGCGGTAAACGCCGTTGTTCACGGCCGGGTAAATCCGCTCGTTCAACGCATCGATCTCACCGCGCAGGGGCGCCGGGTAGAAATCCAGGTCATTGCCGGTCAGGTCGTCAAAGGCGCCATTGAACATGCGGATGATCTCCGCCGATTCATTGTTGACGATGCGATTCTGCTGTTTGTCCCAGAGCACCGGCACGGTGACACGACCGGTGTAATCGGCGGTGTCGGCGGTGTAGCGCTGGTGCATGAAATCGAAATGATCGAGCTTGTCGCCGGTCGATCCGAGGTTCTGGTCGAAGGTCCAGCCGTTTTCCAGCATCAGCCAGCTGACCACCGAGACGTCGATGAGGCTTTCGAGGCCTTTGAGTTTGCGCAAAATCAGCGTGCGATGCGCCCACGGACAGGCGAGGGACACGTAGAGATGATAACGACCGGCCTCGGCTGCAAAACCACCGACACCTGTGGGGCCGGGCTTGCCGTCGACGGTCAGCCAGTTGCGACGTTGCGCCTGTTCACGCTGGAACGCGCCGTCCTTGCTGCTTTCATACCACTGGTCCTGCCAGCGACCTTCAACTAACAAACCCATGTTCAAGACTCCTCAACCGATAAGCGTTGGAGAGGAGTCTATTCGCATAGGTTCGATAAAATAGCGCAAAGGTTCGGGGGTTATGATCGGTTAAATCGATCTGTCCCGAGCGTCCCAAAACTGCTGGGCGGTTTTGAAGGCCTGTTCGCGTGTCTGACCGAGGCCGCGCAACGCGAGGGCCATGGTCGAGATCAAGGCCATTTGCGGGTAGCTGTCGACCACATCACCACGCCAGACGGCTTTCAAATGCTCGGGATCGAGCGCGGCGGGTTTGACGTGGCGCTGGCTCGACAACTGCGGCCATTCCTCGTCCCAGCTTTCGCCGCCGGTGGTGCCGTACAAGTGGCTGTCGGCGTCCGGGTTGATCTCGATTTCGCCACCGTCGCCCTTGACCACAATCGCCGTGTCGCCGAGCAAGCCGCTGGCATCGCGATGCACCGCCTGGTAACCGGGGTGGAAAATGCTTTGCAGGCCGCAACGAGCGCCCAACGGATTGAGGATCCGGGTGAGGGAATGGATCGGCGAGCGCAGGCCCAAAGTGTTGCGCAGGTCGATCATGCGCTGAAGTTGCGGCGCCCAGTCCACCAGCGGCATGAACGCCAGGCCACCGTTATCGAGTGCCGTGCCGACCTGCTGCCAGTCGCGGCACAACGGAATGTTCAACCCGTCCAGCAATTGCTCGCTGTACAGCCGACCGGCCGTGTGCGCGCCAGCGCCATGCATGAAGATGCGCACACCGTTCTGCGCCAGGCATTTGGCCGCCAGCAAGTACCACGGCAGGTGACGCTTCTTGCCGGCATACGTCGGCCAGTCCAGGTCTACCGCCAGGGCTGGCGGGTTCAACCGTTCACGCAGGGCTTCGGTGAAGCCGGCCATTTCCTCGGCGCTTTCTTCCTTGTGCCGCAACAGCATCAAGAACGCACCGAGCTGGGTGTCCTCGACCTTGTCGTCGAGCACCATGCCCATGGCTTCCCGCGCTTCAGCCCGGGTCAGGTCGCGGGCGCCACGCTTGCCCTTGCCGAGGATGCGCACGAACTGGGCAAACGGGTGTTCGGCGGGCGTTTCGAGAGTCAGCGCTGGAAAGTCGGTCATAAGCAATTCGTCGGTTTGGGCAGGCCCGCCAGTTTCGCGGCGAGTTTGGCAGGGGTGCCTTTGAACAGTTTATTCAGGTGCAGGCTGTTGCCTTTTTCCGGGCCGAGCTTCAACGCGGTGTACTTGATCAGCGGGCGGGTGGCCGGGGACAGCTGGAATTCGGCGTAGAAACTGCGCAGCAATTCGAGGATTTCCCAGTGGTCTGGACTCAGCTCGATGTCTTCGGCGGCGGCGAGGGCGATGGCCACCTCGTTCGACCAGTCGCTCAGTTCGACCAGGAAACCGTCCTTGTCCAATTCGATGGCGCGAGCGCCGACGGTCATTGAATTCATAACCAGCTGTTGACCTTGTCGTAGTGAATCGACAGCTCGACGAAGGCTGGGTAATCAATGGCTTCGGCTGCGGCGGGAATCTCCAGCGCCCGGGCCTGGGCGTCTTCGGCCAGTACGAACAGTTTCAACGGGCGAGCAGTCAGCGCGTTGAACGGCGTGGTGCCCGGCTGCAACGCGTATACCGCGTCACCGGTCAGCAACAGCGCGTCGTTCGTGCCGATCACGCGCAGGCAACTGGTCAGGCGGTCATCGCCGAACGGGGAATGAGACAACACATGCAAAGTCGACATCAGAGGGTGATCACCTGGTCGTAACGGTCAATAAGTGCAGTGATTTCCTGAGCGGCCAGCACTTGGGCTTCTTCAAGCGAGCGACCGTTGAGGTCCAGACCCCGTTCAGCAGCGCTGTCGCGACAGACAAACAGGTCTTCAACACCGAACATCGGCAGCGCTTGCAGGTTGGCGCTCAGGTCTTTCTGTTGCAGCGCCTTGGCGTCCTGTTTCGCAGCGAGCTGGAACACCCCGTCATCGAGAAACAACAAGCCAATGGGCAGGTCGAACGCGCCGCCGGCCAGCACGATGTCCAGTGCTTCCCGGGCGCTCGGCCCGGACCACGGGGCCTGACGGCTGATGATCAGCAGGGATTTAGCCATCTCAAGCGCCTCCGAAACAGATCAGGCGGTCAGCGTCTTGCACCGCGTCATGCAACTGGCCGAGGCCGGACAATTCCCACGGCGCGCCCACGGCAACGGCGTCACGCTGATAGCGTCCGGCTTCCTCTGCGTTCAACACACCACGGCGCAGGGCGGCGGCGATGCACACCACGCCGTCCAGCTGATGCTCGGTGACAAAGGCGCGCCATTGCTTGGGCAGGTCCAGCTCATCCTGTGGGGTGACCAAGCTACCGGAGGCGTTATAGACGCCGTCTTGATAGAAAAACAGCCGGACAATCTCATGCCCGCCGGCCAGTGCAGCCTCGGCAAACAGCAAGGCACGGCGCGAGGAGGGCGCATGGGCGGCGGAAAACAGCGCGATGGCGAACTTCATGACGGACTCGATCAGCAAAACTGTGGCCATGATAAAGCTTTATCGGCGGGGCGGCGAAGGGCGTTTACTCCTAGACCGAGTCGCGGCCATCGCGAGCAGGCTCGCTCCCACAAGGGATTTGTGTCGTACACGAAATTGAAATTCTCTACAAAACCCTGTGGGAGCGAGCCTGCTCGCGATGGCTGACTCTCAGGCACCGCTCAACGCGGCATATACCCCAACTGCCACCGCCGCGGAATCTTCAGCGACAGCAACCCGATCGCCCCCGCCAGCAACCCGCTGACAAACATCGCTTTAAGCCCAAGGTAATGTTCCAGCACTGCGCCGAGCACCGCACCGGCAAACATCCCGGTCCAGGGAATCAACTGAACCCGCCAGCCATTACGCCGCTCACCGAGCATCCACCGTCCCAGCCCACGGCCGAAGCGCGACAGGGCGCCGGTGACGTAGGTGAGGCCGACCGGCAGGCCATTCACTTCTTCCACCGCGGCATTGAGCATGCCCATGGCAATGATTGCCGCCAGCAGCGCCGGCAATTGCTCTTCATAAGGCCAGGCTGCGGCGCCGCAGAGCAGCATCGCGATGCACAGCAACAAGGGCAGCGCACGGCGACCACCGAGGCGGCTGACGACAATGCCCAAGGCGTTACCGACGACGAAGGTCGCCACAAGAATCAACAGACGCAGTGTCAGCCCGAGATCGCCGTCGCTGATGGCCACGGCGAGGCGGGTGGTGTTGCCGCTCATGAAGGAGACAAAATCGCCGCTGGCCATGAAGCCGATGGCGTCGGTCATGCCGGCGAGTACCGAAAGGGCGGCCACCAGCACCATGCCGATGCGTCCGCGCCATTTCTGTATATGCAGGTGGCCCGGACTGGCGCGAGAAGTCGAGAGGGATGGCAACATCGGCGGAAATCGTCCTCAGGCAGCGACCGTCACGGTCACTTGGTCAAACCATATAACTCGCAATAGTCCAGCCAGTCCATACCAGCCATCTCGGCCACTTCCTTGTGCACTTCCCTACGCTGGGCCTCGTAGTCTTCAGGCGTCGCGGCAGTCAGTTGCAAGGTCAGCTCCCAGGCAAACAGACCCAGGCGCTCGGCCTCGGCTTCGAAGGCCTCATGCAGGCGCTCGTCGCGGTACTGCGCTGCGGTCTCGCCCTTGGCCTGAGCCAATAGCGGGTTGAGGTTGTCGAGTTCGACCCGCAGTTCAGGGCGCTCATCGAGAAACTTCTTCAGCGCCTGTTCGTGTTGCTGTTCGGTTGCCGCCATGGTCGTTCCTTGAGGCTGGGGTTACGAAGATTGCTTCTTGCTGGCTTTGGCCGCAGCGGCCAGGCACTCGAGGGCAAACTGCTCGGGGTAGGTCATCTGGATCGGCGTGGTTTCGCCTTTGACGGTGCGTTCGCCGTCGAGGATGTAACGAATCCGTTTGTCGGTGACGCCAATTCGCTTGGCGATCCAGGACGGCGTCTGACCGATCTGGCTGATCAGCTTGTCCGCGTATTCGGCGGTCGGTTTGTAATACTCGGCGTTGGGTGTCATGACCTTTCCAGAAAAATGAGCCCGAAAAAATGGGCGATGCAACGTTAATGGCGCGACAGGGTGCGCGAATCGTCACGCGGTGTCGCGGTATAAATGAAGTAAAGCAGAACGATACGCCGTGCCACGGTGATACAGTCCGCTTTTTCTTGATGAGCGAACACAATGCGAATTCTGATGGTGGCGCTGGCCGCAACGTTGCTGGCGGGATGCGCCGGCTCGGTGATGAACGATGCCCGCACCAAAGCCCCGTACAAGACCCTGAACTCGGACAAACCGGAAAAAGTCGTCGCCCAGTGCGTGCAGTTTTCCTGGCAGGACGAGGCGGTGTTCGGTGTTGATGCCGGCGCTTATTTGCAGCCGGGTGAGAAGGGTGGCTCCACCGTCTACACGCGTTCGGCGGAGTCGTTTGTCGACGTGACGACCGATGCTTCCGGTACCGTGCTGAGTTACTACGCGCAGCAGGATGACTTCGTGGCCAAGCGCCGCCTCGCGGCGCTCGCGACCTGCCTCTGAATTGAGGCGTTGATCCACACCGTCCACCTGTGGGAGCTAGCCTGCTGGCGATAGCGGTTCATCATTCAACAGAGATGTCGACTGACCCAACGCTATCGCTAGCAGGCTAGCTCCCACAGGTGGACGGTGTGGATCATACGAGTTGGTTACACGTCGTTGATCAGGCGCTTCTGGAAAAACAGGCGCTTGTGCCCCGGCGGATAGTCGACGATCTGCCCCAACTCGCTATAACCCAGCTTCTTGTAGAACTCCGGCGCCTGGAAGTCGAAGGTGTCGAGCCATACCCCGACGCATGCCTTCTCCCGCGCAAGGTCTTCGGCCATTCGCATCAGCTTTGAGCCCAGGCCTTGTCCCCGGGCCTGCTCAGGCACTGATAGCAATTCGATAAACATCCATTGGTAAAACACTCGACCGTAGAGACCACCGAGGATCTCGCCGTTGTCGTCACGCACCAGCAAGGCAAATGTCTCCTGCGTCGAGACACCGGCCTTTGAGGCGTTGTAGGCACGCAACGGCAGCAGGATCGCTTGCCGTTCTTCATCCGTGGGGTTCAGCGATTGTTCGATACGCAGGGTCATCCGCTACATCCTTATGGCTTTGGAAAAAAACAGGCCCAAGCCTATCGCGCCAAGCAGCCGTAGTTCCAGCGCTTCAGGTGGAACCCTCGCTCGCGCCTGGATGTCTAGCCTAAACAGCGTCATTCCTGAACGCGGCCAATGAGGATCACCCCGTGAATATTTTTGAAGCCCTGCGTGAAAGTCACGACCGCCAGCGCACCTACGCCAAAGCCCTCATCAAGACCAGCGGTGACACCCCGGAGCGGGTCGAGGCTTACAAACAGCTCAAGTCCGAACTCCAGGCCCACGAAACCGCTGAAGAACGCCACTTCTACATTCCGCTGATGGAGTTCGACAATGGCGTCGATCTCAGCCGCCACGCCATCTCCGAGCACCACGAGATGGACGAAATGATGGAAGAGCTGGATGAGACGGAAATGTCCAGCCCGTCCTGGCTGGCGACCGCCAAGAAGCTGTCCGATAAGGTTCATCATCACTTGGAAGAGGAAGAGCAGAAATTCTTCCAGATGGCCGGCAAGCTGCTCGACGACAAGCAGAAAGAGACCCTGGCTGGCCAATACGAAAAGGAATACAAGGCACAGCTTTCCTAAGCGTCACCATGACCCCGATTGCTGCCTTGCGTTGTAATCCTTTTGCTACACAGGGCGTAGGATTTGAATCAGGGCACTGGTTATATATCCAGTGTTTGCAGGTGGTCAGCCAAAGCGGCCTCATCCGGGCCACAAATGGGTCGATGGACAAAAAAACCAGCTCCGTTAGGTTGAAGGCCTCTCCTCAGGAAGGAGAGTTCTTAAATCAACGGAGTGAAAAAAATGAACCAACCACAGACTCAACCGCAACTTCGACACGGTCGTGTCACCTCTCCCTCCAGCCGCGGTGCGGTCGCCGTCGAGCTGGGGCTGCTGGGTAACTGGCAAGTCAACGAAATGGAAGGCGGCAAGAACTTCCCGTCGCTGACGGCGGGGCCATTCGCGGTGCCGTATCAAACCGACAGCGACAGCGTCACGCCACCCGCCGACGGCAACATCCTCAGCGGAGGCAAGACGGATGCCCGTGACTGCATCAACTTCACTAACGAAGAAATGAGCCTCAAGCTTGGCCGCCCGTTCACCTGGCCTTTGCTGAACGTCGATCCGGGTCAGACCTTCAAGGTCACCTGGGAATACACCGCGCCCCACGTGACCCGCGGCTACAGCTGGTTCATCACCAAGGATGGCTGGAACCCGAAACAGCGCATCAACCGTGCGCAACTGGAGCCGAAATCGTTCTTCGACGACTTCTATACCCAGGTCCCGTACTTCAGCCATTCCGCTGAAATGAAGGCCAAGGTCAACCACGAAGTGAAACTGCCCGGCAACAAAAAAGGCCATCACGTCATCGTGCTGATGTGGATCGTGGCCAACACCGGCAATGCCTTCTACCAAGCGTTCGACGTGGACTTCAAGTAAGCCCGCAGCGTTAATCCTCCACACGTTCTGAAGGAATAGAACATGTCAAAATTCGACTTTACGTTATTGAAATCGCCACTCGCCGACGCCGCTTCGTTGATGCCGAGCATTGCCGGCAAAAAGATCCTCATGGGCTTCTGGCACAACTGGCCCGCCGGCCCGAGCGACGGTTACCAGCGGGGCCAGTTCGGCAACATTTCGCTGCAGGATGTGCCCAAGGATTACAACGTGGTGGCCGTGGCCTTCATGAAGGGCAACGGCATCCCGACCTTCAAGCCATACAACCTGTCCGACGCCGAGCTCCGTCGCCAGGTCGGTCTGCTGAATAGCCAGGGCAGGGCGGTGCTGATTTCCCTCGGTGGCGCCGACGCGCACATCGAGCTGCACAAAGGCAACGAACAACCGCTGGCCAACGAAATCATCCGTCTGGTGGAAACCTACGGCTTCGATGGGCTGGACATCGATCTTGAACAGAGCGCGATTGATTTCGCCGACAACAAGAGCGTCCTGCCTGCCGCGCTGAAGCTGGTCAAGGACCATTACGCCGGTGAAGGCAAGCACTTCATCATCAGCATGGCCCCGGAGTTCCCATACCTGACCACTGCCGGCAAATATGTCGGTTACCTTCAGGCGCTGGAAGGCTACTACGACTTCATCGCCCCGCAGTATTACAACCAGGGCGGCGACGGAATCTGGGTGCCGGAAGCCAATAACGGCAATGGCGCGTGGATCGCGCAGAACAACGACGCGCTGAAAGAGGACTTCCTGTTTTACCTGACCGAAAGTCTGGTGAGTGGCACTCGTGGGTTCACGAAGATCCCGGCGGACAAATTCGTGATTGGCCTGCCCGCCAACGTCGATGCGGCGGCCACCGGCTACGTGATCAACCCGGCGGCAGTGGTGAATGCCTTCAAGCGTCTCGACGCCAAGGGACTTTCGATCAAGGGCCTGATGACCTGGTCGGTGAATTGGGACAACGGGGTCAATAGGGACCGCGTGCCTTACAACTGGGAGTTCAGCCGTCGTTACGGGCCGATGATCAATGGCAAGCAGCTCTCTTCACAGGAAGACAGCGCGCTGCCTGACGTCGCCAGCCAGCTGTAAAAGAAGCCCGGCAGAGATGCCGGGCTTTTTCGTTTTCGCCTACCATGTGGATCTTCTGACGAAAAAAAGGATGCGTTGTGATGGCGAACACAGCCGAAAGGGTCAACATCATTGAGTCCCAGGTGTTGTCCCACGACTGGTACCTGCTGAAGAAAATCACCTTCGACTATCTGCGTAACAATGGCGATTGGCAGCGCCAGACTCGCGAGGTGTACGACCGTGGCAATGGCGTGGCGATTCTGCTGTTCAATCGCGAGAAAAGAACCGTGGTGCTGACGCGTCAGTTTCGGTTGCCGGTGTTCGTCAACGGCCATGATGGTTTGCTGATTGAAGTGGCGGCGGGGCTGCTCGAAGGCGCTGCACCAGAAGAGCGCATTCGCGCCGAAGCCGAAGAAGAAACCGGCTATCGCGTTCACCACGTGCAAAAGGTCTTTGAGGCCTACATGAGCCCAGGCTCGGTAACCGAAAAACTGCACTTCTTCATCGCCGAATATGACGCTGCGTCGAAAGTCAGCGAGGGCGGCGGGCTGGAAGAAGAGACCGAAGAACTGGAAGTGCTGGAGTGGACATTCGACGAAGCGCTCGAGGCGTTTTATCGCGGGGAGATCTGCGATGCGAAGACCATCATGTTGCTGCAGTACGCCGCGATGAAAAACATCTTCATCTGAGCGACGCTTGCCCTTTGTGGCCGCTGTCCTGTGGCGAGGGGATTTATCCCCGTTCGGCTGCGAAGCAGCCGCAAAACTTGAGCGCACGGTCTATCTGATGCACCGCGTAGTCCGGATTCACGACTGCTGCGCAGCCGAACGGGGATAAATCCCCTCGCCACAGAGTTTCCGGGGGCTCAGTTTAAAACAGCTCGCCCGTTCGCTTGGCCGCTGACCACTCGCAACCCTCCAGCGTCAACAAACGCTCCTTCGCCTCAAGCCCACCCGCAAACCCGGTTAATTTCCCCGACGCCCCAATCACCCGATGGCACGGCGCAATAATCGAAATCGGGTTCCTGCCATTCGCCGCGCCCACCGCCCGCACCGCACTCGGGTTGCCAATCTGTTCGGCGATTTCGCTGTAACTGCGCGTCTCGCCAAACGGAATGGTCAGCAGCGCCTGCCACACCTTCTTCTGAAAGTCCGTTCCGGCAAAATCCAGTTCCAGCTCGAAGCGATTCCGCGTGCCGGCGAAGTATTCCTGCAGCTGTTGAACGGCGCGCACGAGGATCGGATTGTCCGGGGCTTCGCTCATCGGCCCGAGCCGTACGCGGTTCGGCTTGTCGTTTTCCCAGAGGATGGCGGCCAGTCTTGAATCTTTCGCAACCAGCTTCAGCTCGCCGACCGGAGACGCCATGGTGGTGAAGGTGTAGGTCATGCCGGCGAACTCCGCGCAAGGGCTGGACAGAGGCCAAGCATACTGCCTCGACGGGGAGGCGCAATACGCAATCCCAGCCATACTTGCCTCTGCTTTGAAACGTTTCCTCCGTTTTTAAACAGAGCCAAAAAACAAAAAGAGACCGACTCATGAAGTTCGAACCTTTTGCCAAATCGCTGATTGCGACCTCCTTGGCGCTCAGCTGCCTCAGTGCTTACGCGGCCTCGGTGGCCCCGGTTGCGGCCGAAAACGGCATGGTCGTCACGGCCCAGCATCTGGCCTCCCATGTGGGCGTCGACGTACTCAAGAACGGTGGCAACGCCGTCGATGCCGCAGTCGCGGTGGGTTATGCGCTGGCGGTGGTTTATCCCGCTGCGGGTAACCTGGGTGGTGGCGGTTTCATGACCGTTCAACTGGCGGACGGGCGCAAGACTTTCCTCGATTTCCGCGAAAAAGCCCCACTGGCTGCCACCGCCAACATGTACCTCGATAAAGAGGGTAATGTCGTGCCGGAGCTGAGCACCCGTGGCCACTTGGCGGTTGGCGTGCCCGGCACCGTATCCGGCATGGAACTGGCGCTGAAGAAATACGGCACCAAACCGCGCAAGGAAGTGATAGCCCCGGCGATCAAGCTCGCCGAAGACGGATTCGTGCTGGAGCAGGGCGATGTCGAATTGCTGGAATACGCCACCGACGTGTTCAAGAAGGACATCAAGGATTCCGGCGCGATCTTCTTGAGCAATGGCGAGCCGATGCAAGTCGGGCAAAAACTGGTACAGAAGGATCTGGCGAAAACCCTGCGGGAAATTTCCGAGAAGGGCGAAGACGGTTTCTACAAAGGCTGGGTGGCCGACGCTATCGTCACCTCCAGCCAGGCCAACAAGGGCATCATCACCCAGGCCGACCTCGACAAATACAAGACCCGTGAACTGGCGCCGATTGAGTGCGACTACCGGGGTTATCACGTGGTCTCGGCACCGCCGCCCAGCTCCGGTGGTGTGGTGATCTGCGAGATCATGAACATCCTCGAAGGCTACCCGATGAAAGACCTGGGCTACCACTCGGCCCAAGGCATGCATTACCAGATCGAAGCGATGCGCCACGCCTATGTGGACCGCAACAGCTACCTCGGCGACCCGGACTTCGTGAAAAATCCGATCGCCCACCTGCTGGATAAAAACTACGCGACTAAAATCCGTGCCGCGATTGATCCCAAGAAGGCCGCCGTATCGAGCGAACTCAAACCCGGCGTAGCGCCCCATGAAGGCAGCAACACCACGCATTACTCCATCGTCGATAAATGGGGCAACGCGGTATCGGTGACCTACACCCTCAACGACTGGTTCGGCGCCGGTGTCATGGCCAGCAAAACCGGGGTCATCCTCAACGACGAAATGGACGACTTCACCTCGAAAATCGGCGTGCCCAACATGTACGGCCTGGTACAAGGCGAAGCCAACGCCATCGCACCCGGCAAGGCACCGCTGTCGTCCATGAGCCCGACCATCGTCACCAAGGACGGCAAGGTTGTGATGGTCGTCGGCACCCCCGGCGGCAGTCGCATCATCACCGCGACCTTGCTGACCATCCTCAACGTGATCGACTACGGCATGAACATCCAGGAAGCGGTCGATGCGCCCCGTTTCCACCAGCAATGGCTGCCGGAAGAGACCAACCTGGAAACCTTCACCACCAGTCCGGACACGGTGAAGATGCTCGAAAGCTGGGGCCACAAGTTCGCCGGGCCGCAAGATGCCAACCATGTGGCAGCGATCCTGGTGGGCGCGCCTTCGCTGGAAGGCAAACCAGTGGGCAACAATCGCTTCTATGGGGCCAATGACCCGCGCAGGAATACCGGATTGTCGCTCGGTTATTAAGGGTTGTTTTTCAAAGGGGACAGATCTATTTTCTGTCCCCTGATCCACCGACCTCTTAAGGAAGGAACCATGACTACTGCACTGCTGATCATCGACGTCCAGCATGCCTTGTGCACTGGCGAGTACGAATGCTTTGAGATCAAGCGCGTCATCGAGAAAATCAACAGCCTGAGCGCCAAGGCCCGAGAGGCCAAGATACCGGTCATCCTCATCCAGCACGAAGAAAAGGGCGATCTGCTGCAACAGGGTTCTGAAGGCTGGCAACTGGCCGAAAGCCTGATGACTTCACCGCAAGACCTTCGCGTGCGAAAAACCACGCGAGACTCGTTCTACAAGACCCACTTGCAAGCCCAACTGCAAGATTTTGCCATCGACCGCCTGATTATCTGCGGGCTGCAAACCGACTATTGCGTCAACGCCACAGTCCGCCAGGCCCTGAACCTGGGCTATGACGTGGTGCTCGCCGCCGACGCGCATTCCACCGTCGACAACGGCAACCTCGCCGCCGAAGACATCATCGCCGAGCACAACGCAGACCTGGCGCACTTGACGGGGCCCGTTGCACGGATCGACATCATCCCGGCCAGCGAAATAGTGATCAAGAACTGAAGATATCGATCAGCTCGCTCAGAAACGCGCTGACCAAATCGCGCTGCCGCGCCGAATGCCGAACCGCCGCATGAAAGCCGACCTCATAACGCAACAGCTCAGGGTTGAGCGGATGCAACTGTCCCAGCTGTTCATGCTTCGCCGCATAGTGCTGCGGCAGAAAGCCCAGGTGCTGGCCCGACAGAATGAGCAGCGCCGCGCCGTCCATGCTGTCGGTGAGCACGGTCAGGCGTTCGATCGAGGTGGGCGCGGGCATTTCCGGCAAGGGGTGGCTGGGCCATACCCAGTCGTAGTCACTGACGTCATCCCGGGTCAGCTCGCCCACCTTCTCGAACAACGGGTGGGCCGGGGCGCAGTAGGCGATCTGGGTTTCCTGGAACAAGGGGAAGTAATCGATGTTGGGCAAGCGGTGCCAGAAGTAACCGATCGCCAGATCGATATGGCTGTTGATGATTTTCTCTTCCAGCAGCGACGACGACAGTTCCGTGAAGTGGAAATACAGGCCTTCATGGCGGGCCCTTAAACGCGCGATGGCCAGGGCGATTTTCTTGTTGGCAACGGGGTCGATCTGACCGAGCAAACCGATGTTGATGTTGCCCGACACCTTGCGATTGATGTGCTGGACTTCAACCCGAAAACCTTCAGCCGCCGCCAGCAACCGGCGGGCCGCCTCGACAAACTGTCCGCCCTTGGGCGTCACCGAAAAACCGCCGCGCCCGCGCTCGCACAGACGAAATCCCACCCGCGCTTCCAGCGTCGCCAATTGCGCACTGATGGTGGGCTGGGTGGTGTTTAGCGCGGTTTGCGCAGCCGAGATGCCGCCCGCCTCAACGACGGTCAGAAAGACCCGGATCAAACGCAGATCCAGCTCCGATACAGTGCCCAGCATGGGGTGTCCCTCAATGTTCATTCACATAGACCCGGATCTATGTAAACAGTGTGCCCGCGATATTTTACAGCCCTGTCTGAGGCCCTACATTGCAATGAAACCGGCGCTTTGCCCATAAAAACAACAATCAACTGCATAGGAACAATCGTATGTCAGGGTCTCCTCATTCTGCGCACGCCCTCGAGGCGAGTGGCGGGTTGGCCATCGAAGGCCACTCGATCGATTACATTCCGGAAAACGAACGTCACGCCAAACTCAGCAGCCAGGGGCCTTTCTGGTTTTTGGGCAACTTCCACTTCTTCACCATCTCCATCGGTTTTGTCGGCCCAAGCCTCGGCTTGTCGGCGCTGTGGACTATGGTGGCCGGTGCGCTCGGGATCATGTTCGGCACGATCTTCATGGCCTTCCACGGCTCGCAAGGTCCCGAAATGGGCCTCCCGCAAATGATCCAGTCCCGCGCCCAGTTCGGTTATCGCGGTGTGATCCTGGCCTTGATGGCGACGATGTTTGTGTTCGTCGGCTTCAACGTGGTGAACATCTCGCTGATCATGAACGGCCTCGAACACGTCTTTGGCATCGACCCGACCATCGTCGCCGTTGCGGTGGTGCTGATCGGTGCGCTGCTGTCGATCTACGGCCACGACCTGATGCACAAAGCCTTCAAATGGGCGTTGCTGGCGACCTTACCGCTGTATGCGCTGGTCACCATCGCCTTGATGTTCGGCGCCGGCCAAGAGGGCGTCGCACCGGCGACCGATCTGGGTTTCAGCTGGGTCGCGTTCGCCACGCTGTTTGCCATCGGCGCGAGCTACAACATTTCCTATGCGCCCTATGTCTCCGACTATTCCCGCTACCTGCCGAAAAGCACCAGCCGGCCAAAACTGATCGCCGCCATCTTCATCGGCGCATCGTTGTCGGGCGGCTGGATGATCGGCCTCGGTGCCTGGCTCGCGCAGCAGTTAAAAGCGGCGGATGCGCTGGTGGCGCTTAACCAGGTTGGCTCTTCGATGATTCCGGGCCTGGGCAATGTGCTGGTCATCGTCTCGGTGCTGGGTTTCCTGCCGATCATCGCGCTCAACACCTACAGCGCGATGCTGACGTTATTGACGGGCGTCGACTCGATCAAAAAGATCACGCCGACACCCCGCGCCCGGGTCATGTCGATCTCCGCGATCAGCCTCATCCTGTTGACCTGCGTACTCTCGATCAAAGGCGACGGCATCGCGCTGTTGAACACCTTCCTCGTGTTGCTGTTGTACTTCCTCGTGCCCTGGACCGCGGTCAATCTGGTCGACTACTTTTTCGTGCGCAAAGGCCGCTACGCGATCCCGCACTTCTTCACGCCGAAGGGCATCTATGGCGCCTGGCAATTCCGCGGGATCGTCTCGTACCTGATCGGCTTTGCCGCAATGGTGCCATTCTTCTACATCTTCGATGCCGCCGCCGGCAAAGAAGTGTTCGTCGGACCACTGGCGCGCATGCTCGAAGGCGTGGACATCGCCTGGCTGGTGGGCCTGGTGGTTTCAGGCCTGACGTATTACCTGCTCAGCCGTTCGATCGACCTCGAATACGAACGCCGAATCATCGACTCCATCACCGAGAGCGACATTGTTTCCATGGCGCATCAACCAGTGGAGGAGGGACGTTGAACAGCGTGAAAAATACCGTGGTCGCCTGCTGCCAGGTGGCACCGAAAATAGGCGACCTCGCTTACAACCGGACCCTGACAGAACGTGCGATTCGCTCGGCGGCGTTGCAAGGTGCCCAAGTGGTGGTGCTGCCTGAACTGGTGCAGAGCGGCTACCTGTTTGCTGACCATGACGAAGCGTTGTCCTTGTCCGAAACAACCGACGGACCAACCTTGCGTCTGTGGGCGGCGCTGGCGAAGGAATTGAACGTCGTTGTAGTGGGCGGATTCTGCGAGCGACTGCAAGGCGATGAACTGGCCAACAGCGCGGCGATGATCGATCCCCAGGGCCTGCGCGCCGTGTACCGCAAAGCACACCTGTGGGACGCCGAGAGCGAAATCTTCAGCCCCGGCAACGACGCGCCGCCGGTTGTGGAAACGGTCCATGGACGGATCGGCATACTGATTTGCTACGACCTGGAGTTTCCGGAATGGGTGCGACTGCCTGCGCTGGCTGGCGCTGACCTTCTTTGCGCTCCCGTCAATTGGCCCGATGGGCCGAGGCCGCCAACTGAGCGTCCGGCGGAAGTGGTGCGGGTTCAGGCCAATGCATCGGTGAACCGGATGTTTATTGCTGCGTGTGATCGGCATGGGCATGAGCGTGGGGTTGGTTGGGTGCAGGGTTCGGTGATTGTTGATGCGGATGGTTATCCGCTGGCAGGGCCGGCGGAGCAGGGTGGGGAGCAGATTTTGTTGGCGACGCTTAACCTTGCTGAGGCGCGGAATAAGCGGATTAGTGCGCGTAACGATTTGCATCGGGATCGGCGGTTGGGGTTGTATGGATGTGTTGAGGGGTGAAGCGGTATCCCGTTCCTGTTTTGGCATATCAGATGCCGAGGTAGGGAAGGGGCGACTTCTACTTTTTTGTGTAAACCGCTCATGAGTTTTTTAGCGACGTACTGTTCAGGGGCGGGATCTGCCTGACTGCCCACACATCTTCTGGCCGATTTCTGCCTGATACGAAGGACAGAAATCGGCCATAAGCAATGGGATGGACTCCTCCTCACTTCGGCATCTTGGGTGCCAGACTGAAAGTGCGAACCACAGTCAACAGTGAGAAGGAGTCCACACATGAAGCTTATGCGAATTGGGGTCGACCTGGCCAAGAACGTATTTCAGATCCATGGCGTGGATTGTCATGAGAAGCCGGTCTGGAGGCAGCGGCTCCCACGTGATCGCTGGCTTCAAACGGTGCTGGAAAAGGTCGAACCTGGTTGTGAGATCGGCATGGAGAGTTGTGGTGGGGCCCATCATTGGGCGCGGCAACTAGAAGCTCTCGGATTTCGAGTCAAGCTGATCGCCCCTCAGTTCGTTAAACCTTATGTCAAAAGCAACAAGAACGACGCGAACGATGCCGAGGCGATCTGCGAAGCGATGAGCCGTCCCAGCATGCGCTTCGTCGCCATCAAGACGATCGAACAACAGGATATCCAGGCGACGCATCGCATCCGGGCCGGCTTAATCGAACAGCGGACGGCCAAAGCCAATCAGATCCGTGGGCTGGTCGCCGAGTACGGTCTCGTTGCACCGAAGGAATTGCTGATGCTGCGTCGTGCAATACCGTGCTGGCTAGAGGATGCGGATAACGGTTTGACGGCACGCTTTCGTCGTCTGCTGGATGGTTTGTGGGACGACCTTCGTGCGCTGGATGGGCGTGTATGCAAGCTCGACGGCGAGATCACTGCGATCGCGACAAACGAGCCGTCCGCCGTTCGCCTTCAACAGCTGCGCGGTGTTGGTCCAATGATCGCCACAGCGCTCGTCGTCGCCCTCGGTGATGCCCGTCAGTTTGCCAATGGCCGACAGTTTGCCGCCTCGCTGGGACTGACACCGAGGCAACACAGTTCTGGTGGTAAGGATCGACTGCTCGGTATCAGCAAGCGCGGTGATACGTATCTGCGAACATTGATGGTGCATGGCGCACGCTCGGCGCTACGCACAGCCAAATCCAAAGAGGATCGGCTCAGCCAGTGGGCCGTTCGTTTAGCCGAGCGATCGCATCCCAATGTGGCCGCTATTGCGCTGGCCAACAAAACTGCACGCATGGCTTGGGCGATGCTGCGTCACGGTACTGATTACCAACCGAATCAGGCAGCGGCCTGATCTATTTACCCGGCGTGTTCTACGAGAGAAACAACTCTTAACCACGATTGCGAAGCAACCTGAACGATGGCAAACCGGTCGAACCGGCGTCGGCAAAACCCTCGAATGTCCAAGTGCGAAAAGCACGAAAAAGCGATCGGGAGCCGGCGCGCGAATAGCCCATCATGGCCCTGCATCGAAACGATGCCGTATTAAGAGGCCGAATATACGTGTGCAGTCGGCACGGGCGCCAAAGCAACGGGGCTTGCAATGAGGAGGAGTCCATATACGGACACTCAGCTTTTTTTCTGGTGGGTGAGTCATGTATAAATACGACTCATCGCACCCAATGCTAATTTAGACGACGTCTTACTCCCGCATTTGTATCTTCCCTGAGAGCGTCATAGTCATAACTTGTCGCTAAGTTTAAGAGTAGTTGGGAGGAAACAAACGGGTGAGAAATTTTTAGAGCCTCACTCCATGAGCGGTATTTTTCTGCAAGTTCGCGCTCCTGTGCGCCATCCTCACCACGGAAATGAGCTCCGCGCATATTAAAAGTGCCGATCTGGGTGCCATGTACCATTCTTTCCGACTGGATTTGTTCAATTACTTCGCGTACGGGTTCGCAAGGCCATATGCCATCCATGCCCACAGGGGCATGCGCTAATAGCTCTCCGATCCAATAGTCAGCTTTACCGTTTCGGCTATACATATCACAGGCATCCCGAACGGCGACAATCCAACTTAAAAGCAACGTCGCTTCCAGCTCTCCACCTTCGTTGTGTCCAGGGATATTTTTCAGCGACTGAAGAAATTTCATTCCTCGTTTTGCCATAGTTTGACCTTGCTCTTCCATGACGTGGAGTTCAACCGGGTCTGCTCCTTCATCACTTCGCTTGTATACCCAACAAATTGCTTGAACAAAAAACTCTGAGTGCGATTCAATATATCGCTCGAGATTAGGTATTTGATAGCCCTCCTGACGCCCTAAAGACTCGCCTAAGATATCAATATAAGCAAATTCCAGACTTGCCATCTGTTCAATCGTTGAAATGCCACTATCATTCAGTTGTTTGAAGGCCTCTTGCACATAATACTTATCAAGCATGTAGTGACCTGCCTGCTCTTTCCCAGGCTGAATTATGGCCCACAATAGCTTTGCAAGAACTTCCGGATTAATTTCCTTTAATGAATGACATACTCCCGAGAATGCTGCTCGTGGTCTACCATGGTTCAACAATCTTTCGACGCTCTCATTGCATTCGGAAGGCGAGTCATGGATATGTTCAGGCGTTACATCCTCCCAATATTTTTTCTGACTTTCTACACTAAGAGTGTCTACCCAAGCCCAAGTATCCCTGGAAAATTTCGAGAGCAAAAGAATCTCTACTATTTGTACTTCCGGATGACCCTTGGTGACATTCCTAATTACTTCCCTACGTACGTCGTTATCTGCCAAAGAGCGAATTATCCCTCTAACTAGATTTTTATATAGACCTGCGCACTCACTATTCTCTTTTATGCAAGGCAGAGTGAGAGTCAAAAGGTCCTCAAGGTCTTTTCTCGAAAGGACATAGCTCGCCGATAGTGCTCCGATTATCCAAGAAGCCTGGCCCAGTTTGGCAAGCTCTAGAATTCCGGCTGAACCATGGAGCTCAAATATTTCGCGCAATGCATTAACTCTCATATCTTGCGCTCGCTCTTCCCTAGCTCTAAAGTCTACTTCTTCTACATTTTCGAGGTCATCTGCGGACTCTTGGATCCATCCACTTCGGAACAGCCAAGAGTGCCTATTAATAATTTCAGTAGGTTCTAACGCTGCGCACACTTCTTTTCCGGCGGCGGCTAAACCCGATGAACTACCATTCCTTTTTGCACGTATTAAGGCACCGCGAGAGAGAGTAGTCACACGGATTTTTTCGCGCATTGCGGCTTTATCGCTATCACTAGCAGTTTTCTGGGCCCACGTGACGATTATTTTCCAGACGCGACTTTGGTCTTCTTCTGAAAAAAAAGATAGTTGCTCCACCAGATCGTAAAGTTTTTCAATAGAATAACTATGCCAATCCAATACCATGTCCGTCATCTCGCGGACGAACTCGATTCGCGGTTCCAATCTAATCAAAGGTTCGCCAAATCCGTACCCGTCTGGACGCCACCGTGGCTTATGGCTGTATTCCCCAAATTGTGCGTGAGTGCCAAATTGGGCGATGCAAATTTTCCAAGCAACGTCTGGAAACCGTTCAGCTATCCTTTTCATTAGGGCGATTCGATCTTGTAGGTTCGCTGCGGTTTGCGGCATCCAGGACCGAAAAATTGACTCCAACGAGTGGGCGGGTTTATTCACCCAATTATCATTTATTTCGATCTGCGCGAGCCGCGCTAAGATAAACGTTGCGCGAGGCAACGTATTGGGAGCCCATGCAAGTCCTTCCAGCGCCCAGAGCAGACCTGTTCGGCTCGGGCTGCTCCCAAAAACACCTGAATTAACTGGGCGTAGAAGACCAAAAACAGCCGGATTCTCAGAGTTTAAATCCCGCTCGATGATGGAAAGAAATTCGTCGGGCGCAGCTTCTGCATAGGTAGCTAAATCGTGGTCATTTGCTTCTAAGATCCTTGTTGTTAACGGCGTCGGCAGCAATTCCCTTATCGTACGTATGACTTCAGTATTTGTGTGAACGCCTAACCGAATGTCAAATAACTGTTGACCATGTACTGCAAGCAGTACGAGCGTTTCAGATATTCCTTGCCTGAAGGCGCTTGAGAATTCACGCGTCTTGCCATGTATTGATGCTGCCCACCGCTGGTCTTCCTCAAGATCGAGGGAAGGATCATCTTCTCCTAGCACCATTCGAGCGACAGTGAAATAGCGGTCAAGGTCGGCAGCCGTTACGACTCCCGCAATTGCATATAGCAGGTCAATCTTTGATACCACACCCCTAAAGGTGCCAATTGACCAGACTGGAGAATCATTTAGGTGGCAAAGGCTCTGAAGTTCCTTTTCAATCTCATCAAAATTACGACCTCCGCTCAAAAGGTTCAGCCCAATTTGATCCGACTGGTTAGAAGTGTCCCAAGCACCGACAAAAAGAAATGGAATAAGCTGTGATGCAACTGAGCCGTCCGCAGCCCATTCCGGCATCTGTACGGCTGGAACTGTCGAAAGCTTGCGCCGAAGAACCGTTAATGAACGTCCCGACGCGTCAGAAAGCCGCGAAATTTCATCTCGGGTTTTTCCCATACTTTCTAATGCATTACTGAATGATTTTTGACTGACCGGCTCCAAAGTAATGTCCGGCTTGTTGTTTATTGCGTTTCGGGGATAGACAACTAAAGAATGAATTAAGTTTGCATGAGTTGCTAGTTCGCGCTCTACCTCTCGGCTGAATACTACCGGAATAAATGTTTTTTCCTCAGCCGCCAATCTTGGCAAAGCGCCTGCCTGATCGATTATTATAACTTGTTCCCGATATGCACTGAGTTCGTTGCCACCCAGTTCGCCGAAAAGTTGCGAGATGAACGCGAGAGCTTCCTCGGCAGAATCAGCGGTAATTAGAAGGGGCTTCTCGGGCGGCTGTGATATCCAAGACAGAACCTTTCGCTTTGAAGCTTCGATCGCGGAGCTAAACAGCGAACCTACGAGAGGGGGCGTAGCGACCTTTGCCCAGTCGTCCCAGCCCACGTCCAACGTGCGAAAGCTGATGCTAGATGAACGCTCGAGATGACTTCTAATCTCATGCAGTTCGCTGGTAATTCCTAGATGCGAGGCGGTGATGAGAGCGCCCCCGCCTCGGTCGTCTACTTGGGACTTTACCGAGGCGACGAGAATAGCAATTACTGTTTCAACCAGCCCGCTGGCTTCGCGAACCCCGGCAAAGGCGATTTTGATGAAAGACGTTTCAAGATGCTTTATGAGATCTGTAGGCGGCTCAGTTCCTAGCAAATTTGCGGCCACAGCTCTTCTGAGCCCGGCCTTTACGTCCGGTAATGAGAGCCATGCGCCGAGGTTCGGTGACTTTAAAAACGAAGGTGTAGACAATAGACCAGTTATGTTGCTGACACACTTCTGAATCAACGATTCGTCTAGCTGACCAGCTGCCATGCGGCGCATCGCAGAGTCGAAAATCTCCTCATCGATTGGGTTCGCGCTGCTAGGGTCGATAGCTGCTGCGCGTTCAGCTCGAAAGATATTCAAACGTCTCCACGCGGCCTTCAGCATCGGAAGTATTGCTCGAAGCCCCGCTGTGATTACTGGTTCCATGTTTCATCCTTGCGCACACTGGTACGCGCTAACAACGTTCACCGCAGTTTAGCGGTAACTCAAAGGCATTTGGTATTCAACAAAAAAGCCGATCTTTTGTCTCTCGATTGATAGCTGTTTATCAGGCATGCGTCTTGCTCTGTGACCTCAGCCGGGTGTACATGCTGGACAGAAATTGGCAATGGCCCTGATACAATCGGGCTCATCTTTTTTGTGCGGAAGCTGCTTGTTGAACAGACCAGTAACGAAAGTCTAATTTGCTTCATTTTTGCGTCAGCTTGAATCGTCCTTTTTAGATTCTCAAAGGCTTCATTTGGCTACTTTCCGCCCGTGTTGACCGGCATCTATTGGCCGAGGCTGTGTAAAAACGTTTTCGATCTGTGTAGGCAGACGAAAACAGCCCAAAAATCGCGTCCCTATGCAAATTTCAGGTCTACTTACCAAACGGTCGACGCCAGATTTCACGTAGCAACGCTGACTTCAAAGTGACGAATGCGTTTTTACACGGCCTGGGCCGATAGCTGACTGATTCAAGAGAGCACGTTGCTTTCACACTTGCGACGGTCATCTTGTAAATTCGGCAGTGGCTTCCTGAGTTTTTTCGAAGCTTCCACCGCCTGTAGGAAGTGCGTATCAGCTTTTTCAACAACTCTAGAGGGTGCGTGTTTAAACGCCCTCAAGGTTACGTCCTGAAAGCTACAAAACCTTGCGCCGTTGCCTACGGCTGCACCAGAATCCGCCGGCTTGTGCGCTTTTGGGACGCTCGGTAACTTGATTCGTGTCACTGCCCTTCAGTGATCGGGTTTAGCAGCCCGTCGTGACGAAGCGTATCTGCATCCAGACAGTCAGGTCATTTCATGCCTGCACTTTATGGTAGCTGTGCGCAGGGCGCCCTCGGGCGCGCCGGATTTTCGTCTCCGCCGGTCTGCTAACCTGCACACAGCTGCCACCCCACGTTTAGCAGCGTTCGGTGACGGCTCCATATGTTGGAGACAGAAATATGTTTAAGGCCACACCGAATCCACCCGACACCGATCCAGTTTCCCCCTACGAACCCGATTCAAAAAAACTCAACGAAGCCGCCGAACGCGCCCTCGATTTCCACTTCCCATCAAGCGCCGATATCAAAGCCGCCCCGCGTACCTCCAGTAGGCTGTTTTCCGTAGATCCAGAAGCCACGGCCGAAACCCTGGCGGTTTTTTTGGTCGAGACGTTGGCGTCGGTCGACGTGATGGTCCATCAGTTGGTGGATCATCTGGAGGGGGAGTCGCGTTATGCCTTGTTGGGCATTTCAAACAGCATCATGGTGGCGGAGGTTGCGGCGAACCGGGTGTTGGATAGGGTTGAGCCGTCTAAGTAGTTGCTGACCTGCGGGGAGGGGGATTGCTTCCACTGAGCGGCGACGCGGGTTCAACAGATGGGCCTGCTGCGCAGGCCAGCGGGAGCAAGCTCCCTCGCCACAGGTTGCTTGTTGTTTGTTCTGTTTGTGTTCGTAAAAACGGGACGCTTGGCGTCCCGTTTTTTAGGGTGGTGGTATCAGCCTCCAGCGCGTTTATTCAACGCCTCTACCGCAGCAGCGCCTGCGCGAGCCCGCAGTCAAGCAGCGGCAAGCCCTCCATCAATCAGGTAGATCGCAAAGGAGAACGTCACGATCGACAGCACGGTGCTGACCAGAATGGAGGTCGCTGCTTCGCTTTGATAGGCGCCGGTCTGGTTCGCAAACATCGCCGGGATCGTCGCCGATGGAAGGGCGCAAAGCAGGATCATCTGTTGTGCGTACAGGCCATGAGTGCCGAGCAGTACCGTGGCGCCGAACATTAACACCGGGTGAATGAGCAGCTTGAGCCCAAGGTTGCCCCAGACTTCACCGGACATTTTCAGTTTCTCCGACGACATGATCAGTCCCAGGCACAGCAGGGATACACCAGGCGTGGCCTTGCCGAGAAGGGTGAAAGACTCCGCCGCAAGCGCAGGCAACTCGACCTGCAGCACGGAAAGCAGAATCCCCAAGGCCGGCGCCCACATCAGCGGACGACGTACCGCCCCTGAAAGGCTCGACAAAAACGCCTGGCCGCCACTGGCCTTTCCATCGGCGATGGTGAGCAACATGGTCGTCAGTGGGATCATCACCAGGCTCGCGACCAGGTTCAGCACCAGCACCGAATAGATGCTGCCCGCGCCGTACATTGCACCCAGGATCGGGATGCCCATGAAGGCGGCGTCGGGATAACCGTTCACGAAGCCCTTGAGCGTTGCCACCTTGAGATCGCGAGTGCTGAACCAGCCGATTGCCAGCGCTATCGTGTACATGCCCATGATGCCGATGAATGTCGCCACGATGAACTTGAAGTCGAAGAGCTGTTCACGGGGCGTGCTCGCCATCCCGACAAAAAGCAACGCTGGGAATATCCAGCCCAGCACCAGCCGGCTGATCAGCAGGCTGTCCGAATGGGTCAGCCGTCCGCGCTTGCCGGCGATGTAGCCCAGCGCGATCACAAAGGCGACGGGCAAGATGGGTCCTACGATCCTGTCTAACATGTCATCAATCCTCGTATTTATTTTTATCAAGAATGTCGTCATGGCTGATCGAGGCCGACACGTCGGCGTCGATCAACGCTGCAGTGAACCAGCGGCTTTTGGGGTCAAGGTTTGAAGCGGTAGTCCCGGATGACGTCCTGGTCCGGCTCGATGCCGAGCCCCGGCCCTTGAGGTACGTCGATGCGTCCGTCACGCGGAATGATGGCGTCGCCATAGAGTTGCGCTTCGAGATCGAAGTAACGCCATTCGACCAGTGACTTGGCGCCGCCCAGGGCCGCACTTCCATGCACCGCCGCCAGCAGGCCGGGGCCGTCATAAAAGGCGTGGACCATCACGGTGACGCCATGGGCGTTGGCCAGTGCATAGACTTTTTGCAGTTCGGTGATGCCGCCCATTTTGGCGGGGCTCGGCTGCACGAAATCCACCGCGCCGGCCTCAAGCAGGTGCTGGAAGTCCATGAGCGTCGAGGCATTCTCGCCAGCCGCAACCGGGATGCCGCCGTGCGCGCGCACCCTTGCCAGCCCCGAGTAGTCTTCCGGTGGCCACACCGGTTCTTCGATCCAGCGCAGGTTCAACGGGCGAAGTTTTTCGGTCATGTCCAGCGCTTCGCGCACCGTCCACGGAGCGTTGACGTCGAGGGTGATTTCCACGCCGGGACCGGCGGCTTCGCACGCAGCGCGGATGACGTCGATATCCACTTCGTGCAGCTTGAGGTGACGGAAACCGCTGTTGACTGCGCGCTGCACATTGACGCGGATGAGTTCGGGATCGGCATACCGGATCAGGCTTGCATACGCCGCAAGAGACGTGGCCTCACTGCCGCCCAGCAACTGGTAGATCGGTTTTTCGGCGGCTTTGCCCGCGATGTCCCACAGCGCGATGTCAATCGCCGAGAGGCCATAGATGAACGCGCCGCTGCGACCGAAAACATGAAACTTCTTCTGCAGATCGCCCTGTAATTTCTCCCGTCGAGTGACATCGCTGCCAATCAGTTCAGGCGCAAGGATGGTGTCGATCACCACTTTTACCGCAGGGATCGCGGTGAAGCCGAAGGTTTCGCCCCAGCCAACGATGCCGTCATCGGTAGTGATCTTGACCACGAGAGAGTCGACCATTTGCAGGTCTTTCGGCCCCCAGACCCCGCCGGCCGACGGGCCACCCGTGGTGAAGGGAATACGAAGCGGAATGGTTTCAATGCTGGCAATTTTCATAGGATTGCGCCTCAGGCGGGTTGCGAAGCTGGCACGGCGATTTTTTTATTCGTCCGTGCCAGGTTGAGGGCAACGTACATCACATCCTGTTGTCCTTCAACAGAACAACTGCGCCATTTCGGCAGATTTTGAACTGCTCTTTATATAAGTGATTGTTTTAATAGAATAATGTGTTTTGTGCGTTCAGCGAATTTCAGTTTCAACTGTCAGGAACAAGTCTTCTGATGTAGATTAAGAAGACATGAGGGGAGAAAAAAGAATGAGTGAAATGAATGTGCAACCCGTAACCCGCCGACCTCATCTGGCCGAGCACATCGCCCGCTCGCTGAGCGACGAGATTGCTTCCGGGCGGCTGCGGCCGGGAGACCGTTTGCCCACTGAACAGTTTCTCTCGCAGAACTTCGGCGTCAGCCGCAACGTGGTGCGCGAGGGCATCGCCACGCTGCGGGCGCAGGGGCTGATTCAGTCTCGCCAGGGCGTAGGCGTCTTCGTCTCCGCCGCCTCCCAAGCGTCAGAGCCTTTGGCACCGCAGGCGAGTGCGCCGATGCTGGACGGTGACAACACCATCCGAAACATGTTTGAAGTGCGGGCCGTCCTGGAAAGCCAGGCCGCCGCGCTCACCGCGTCGCACATGACCCCGGCCAAGCTGAAAGTCATTCAGGCCGCGGTCCTGCGCATGCAATACGAAGGCGAACCGACCCTGGAAACCGTCAACGCCGACCTCGATTTTCACAGGGCCGTTGCGGCAGCGTCGGGCAACGATTATCTCGAGACGATGATTCGCACAGTGCTCGAGCCAATGCGCGCACTGATCACCATGAACTTCGCGCGGCGAGGCCCGGTGTTCAGCAACATTCCTCACGCCGCGCGCGGGGAGCATGAAGAACTCGTGCAGGCTTTTATCGATCGAAATGCGACGGCGGCACGCCAGATCATGGGGGAACATATCGTCAACGCAGCCTCGCGATTCGGCTACGAGATCACATTTTTCTGATGGTTTGTGCCGAGCGGATCTTGTTTCGTTGTTCTACAACCTGGTCAGGTTGTTCCTTTGGCCTTCCGAGCATCTCGAACACGTCTGTTCCATCAGGAGAGAAGGCGAGGGAATAGGGATGACTTGTCTCTGGTCAGGCACTCGGCACTCCTGTACCAGACGCAAACATCGGCAAGCGTTGCAACATCCAGTTCAGCAGCTCTTGAGCAGGGGCGGCCAACGGTCGGCCGGACTTCACCAACAGTTTTGCTTCAACCCCAAGAAACAACGGATGGTCGATCGATACCGCCGCCAGGCTGCCGTTGGCGATTTCCCGATAGGCCGCGAATTCGCCGAGCAACGAAGCAAAACCGCCGTCCTCCACCATGCGCTTGAGCGCCGCGAGGGAGTTGCTGACGAGTACCGGGCGGATCTCGATTTTCTCGGCATACTCGAGCATCTTGATCGCATGACCGATACCGAACGTCGTGGGCGTCAGGACCAGTTGGCAGGCGAGGATATCCTCGACGGTTGCCGCCGTGCCTCGCGATGCCAGCGGATGATCCGGGCGAACCAAGAGCATCACCGGTTGCGAAAACGTCGCGCGGTAGTCGATGTGCGGATGCGGCGGCGGATTGTACGCAAGGCCGATGTGCGCACGGTTTTCGGCGACTTCGTTGAGGACATCGTCGACGGGCAGAATGTCCAGCCGCACATCGAGCTTGGGGTACTGCTTGCAGAACGGCGCGAGCACGTTGTCGACCAACGCATCGACATAGCCCTCGCTGATGACGACGCGCACATGGCCTTGCTGCAGGCCCTTGATCGCTTGCAACTGATCTTCGAGTTTCTCTTGGTGCGATCGATAGCCGCGCCAGAACTCCAGCAGGTGCGCCGCAGCCTCGGTGGGCTGAACGCCCCGTGCCTGGCGCTCGAACAGTTTTGCGCCGATTTCCTCTTCCAGCAGCTTGATCTGGCGCGTGATCACTGAGGGCGACGTATTGATGTTGTCGGCCGCGCCACGAATCGATCCGTGAGTCAGCACCTCATGAAAATACCGAAGCCGTTGTTGATTGATTTCGCGCATGTCGGGAACTCTCTCCAGAGATGTAGCGTTGCCTATAAAGCAACACTACACGAACTTAGTTGCTCTTGCTGGTCCTGAGGTGCCGGTGCAACATTCTTTGGCACGAACGCGGACCAACAAGAATAACGGGAGATTCGCATGTCAATTCTTCAGGCGCAGGCACGAAGTGATGCCCTTTCAGCCCTTTACCGCAAACTCAACTGGCGGCTGCTGCCGCTGCTGTTCATCTGTTACGTATTTGCGTATCTGGACCGGATCAACGTCGGCTTCGCCAAACTGCAGATGCAGAATGACCTTGGGCTTTCCGATGCGGCCTATGGCGCGGGCGCCGGTATTTTCTTTCTGGGGTATGTGTTGTTCGAGTTGCCGAGCAACCTGATGCTGCCGAAGGTCGGCGCACGGAAAACCTTCAGCCGTATTCTGGTGTGTTGGGGCATCACCTCGGCCTGCATGTTGTTCGTGCGCAACGTGCCGATGTTTTACGCCATGCGCTTTTTGCTGGGTGTGTTCGAAGCCGGTTTTGCACCGGGCATGATTTATTACCTGTCCTGCTGGTACGGTCCCAAGCGTATGGCGCGGGCCATTGCGATCGTGTTTATCGCTGGCCCCATTGGCGGCATTGTGGGTGGCCCCCTGTCTGCGTGGTTGATCACCACGTTCGAAGGCGTTGGCGGTCTGGCCGGCTGGCAGTGGATGTTTTTGATTGAAGGCTTGCCGTGCGTTTTCCTCGGTGTGCTGACTTATTTCATCCTTTCCAATCGACCCGCTGAGGCGCGCTGGCTGAGCCATGAAGAGAAGGGCTTGCTGGCCAGTGAGCTGGGTGAATCGACCGGTCGCGTCCATTCGTTCCGTGCGGTGTTGCGCGACCCGAAAATCTACATTCTCGCCAGCGCCTATTTCTGCATCATCTTCTCGATCTACGCCATGAGTTTCTGGCTGCCGGCAATCCTCAAGGCCCAGGGCGTCAACGACACCATGCAACTGGGCTGGTACGCCGCGATTCCCTATGTCGCCGCCGCTTGCGGCATGTACTGGATAGGGCGCCGATCAGACCGTGTCGGTGAAAGGCGCTATCACTGCGCAGTGCCTGCGGGGATCGGCGCGATCCTGCTGCTTCTGTACCCCTTTGCCGACGGCAACCTGATGGCCGCGCTGGCACTGCTGACCCTGGCAACCGCCATGATGTTCATGGCCTACACCGTGTTGTGGGCGATGCCCTCCGAACACATCAAGGGCGAGGCGGCGGCAGGCGGTATTGCCTTGATCAATACCATCGGTCTTTCCGGCGGCTTCTGGGGGCCGGCCATAATCGGCTGGGCAAAAACCGCAACCGGCAGCGCGAATCTTGGCATCGTTATCGTGGGTTGCGTATTTCTGTGCGCAGCATTGGTGATCTTGTCGACCAAGCCGAAAACGCGTGACGGCGCGGTGCCTGAATACAGTGCGGGTTGATCTTTCGCCACCCGCGTTCTATGTCATGTTCCGCAAGGAACCCTTTAAAGAGAGAACTCAAATGCTTTTACACCTGTCGACCTGGGCCGAGATCGGCCAATTTCTTCAACGCAGCCGCACCATCGTGATCCCGATTGGTTCGAACGAACAACACGGTCCTACCGGCCTTCTGGGGACCGACTGGATGTGCCCGGAAATCATTGCCGGTGAAGCGCAAAAAAACGCAGACATCCTGATTGCACCGACCTTCAATATCGGCATGGCCCAGCACCATCTTGGGTTCGCTGGAACCATCTCGCTGCGTCCGTCGACCTTTATTGCGGCGATTGGCGATTGGGTGCGCTCGCTGGCCGCTCACGGGTTTGAAAAAATCCTCTTCCTCAATGGCCACGGTGGCAACGTTGCATCGATTGAGGCGGCGTTCTCTGAGCTCTACGCCGAAGCCAGCTTCGCTCGACGCCCAGCAGGGTTCGCGCTGAAGTTGTGCAATTGGTGGGACCTTGAGGGGGTAGGGGAGCTTGCGCGCGAGCAGTTCCCTACGGGGCACGGCGTTCACGCCACGCCGTCCGAGATTGCGGTCACACAATGGGCCTACCCGGATTCGATCAAATCGGCTGAATACTCGCCGCAGATCGCCCCCTGGGGCCCGATCCGCGAAGCGATGGACTTCCGCGCACGCCATCCTGATGGCCGCATGGGCTCGGCCCCGGCGTTGGCGACGCCAGAAAAAGGTCGTGACCTGGTCATGCTGGCAGCACAGAGCCTGGTGCGGGAGTTGGACGCTTTCAGCCGCGAATCAATACCTGGCTGAACAATCGCATCAAGTCTTTTCCATTGGCCAACGCCCGGTATTTCCGGGCGTTGGCACGTCCTGTTTGAGGAAATCCCTATGATCGTTGATACGGAGGGTTATCCATGCCCCGGAGTTTGCACCGAGAAAATTTCAACCACAGGCCTAGCACTTCAGCGACAGCAAGTCCCCACTATTGATTACCCAGTGTAATAAGTGAAATTCAATTCAGGGGCTCTATCACTGTCTGCTCTAGTAATAAGATGGCGTCAACAAACCATTGCTACTGGAGAATCGCGTGAAAAAAACCATTATTGCCGCCCTGCTAACCGCTGCCGCTAACTATGCCAACGCCGGCACGGTATTGGTTGTACTGTCGGATCAGGCTCAACTGGACCTGAAAGACGGCAAGGTCATGCAAACAGGCTTCTTCCTGAACGAATTAATGCAACCGGTGCAGACCTTCATCGAGGCGGGTCAAACCGTCGTATTTGCCACCCCTAGCGGCAAGGCGCCAACCGCGGACCAGAAATCCAATGATGTGAGCTTCTGGGGCGGCGATGAAAAGGCCCGTCAGGAAAGTCTCGCGCTGTTGGACACGCTGAAGCTGACCTCGAAGAGCGGCTCGCCGGCAATCAGCTTCGCGCAGGTTCAGAAAATCGGCTACGACAAGTTCGATGCCGTATTCGTGCCTGGCGGCCATATCCCGATGCAGGATCTGCTGAAGGACAAGCAACTGGGCCAACTGCTGACCAACTTCCATGAAAAAGGCAAGGTCACCGGCTTCACCTGCCATGGCACCATAGCCATGTTGTCGGCGATCCCGGACGCGCACGGTTTTGTCTCTGCACTGGAATCGGGCAAACAGCCGGCAGCGCCAGCCAATTGGATCTACAAGGGCTACAAAGTCACCGCCTTCACCGACGCCGAAGAGGAGCAGGCCAAAGGTTTCCTCGGCGGCGGCCATATGAAACTGTTCCCGCAGGATGGCCTGACGGCAGCCGGTGCTAACTTCTCCGAAGCCAAGCCATGGAGTGAGAACGTGATCGAAGACCGAGAAGTCATTTCCGGCCAGAACCCACAATCGGCCAAGGCAGTCGCCGTAGCCATGCTGGCGAAACTGAAGTAATTCTGGGCGGCCGTCCCGGGCAATCCGGGCCTTAGGTGCTGAGGGTCGATCTGCTTTGGCTCCAGCACCACCGTCTATCCCGTGGTATTGGGCCTCGTACCCAGTACCGGATTGGTCCGAGCCGAAGTCAAGATGTGATCGATAATCTGCCAAGTCGCATCTCACCTGCCTACTTATATGCGTTCGACCTGACCAATTATTTGCATTGCACCTGACTAACCAGATACCAAAGTCGTAAGCGACCGGAATCGACCCGGTGAGGCTGGTGACAGACAGAAATCGGCCATAACCGGCCGCTCGAAAGACGCCTGAGAACATCAAGTCGGAGCTTCGGATGATGTGTTTCTGCTTTGATCATGAGCCAATACAAAACCTCGCGCTGTCAGCCTGGCAGTTAGGACGCTTAATGCTCGGCGGAAGACCGGATGACAGTCGGCATACGGCAAATTATCGAGCGGAGCCCAAAAAAAGCTGAAGGTATGGCCATGGTCATCGAGCGTGTGATGAGTCCATTGCTCCGGCAAGGATGCCCGCGTGAAACACAGCTGGAATGACCATATCTGGTCGAGATGCCCGGCGTCCCAGCAGCCCATATTGCTGACAACCGAGGCGGCTATGCCTGATTCTTCGCTTAATTCGCGCAGAGCGGTCTCAGCTGGAGTTTCACCTTTCTCGATTGTCCCTTTGACCAGTTGTACGCCTGCTATTGGATGGCGGAACAGAAGGATGTGTGCACCAGGAATGCTGGAGAGGATGACGGGGCAAGCCTTGTTCGGTGACATGGCGATTTCCTTATCGACAACGAAGCACACATCTTGCGACCTTAGCCTCGATGTTCAGCTTGAATAAAGCGCTTCATGGGCAATCCTTGCGATGAAATCCTCAGAAATCATAGAAGGGTTCTCGACAATGTTTTGTTCACGATTTCAGCCAAAAATATATCCTACACTTGATCTATTCTGGATCGTGACAACAGACGCAAAGCTTGTTTCCTTCAGGGTCTCGAAAGTACGCCCCATAAAAATTCGGGTGGTATTCGGGTCGCAGGCCCGGAGTGCCTTCGCATGTTCCATCCAATACCAACGCCAAAGCATGGGCGTTGTGTACGATCTGTCGATTAGGTGCTAGCAGAGCAATCATTTGCCCATTTCCTAGCGTCGCAGATTCGCCGTCGAACGGTTTGCCCACCACGAAAAGAGGGCGTGCAGTGTCGGGGTGTTTCCAGCCAGCCCATGGGCGTTCAAGGTCTGTGAACTTGAGATCAAGTCCGAGTATCTGCATGACCCCTTGATAAAACACAAGTGCTCTATTGAAGTCATTCACTCCGATGAATACATGTGAAATCATTTTTGTCCTAAAAAGAGGAAGCCTTCTCGCACCATACCAAGAATTTTCAGGCTGTTTTTAACTCCTGGCCTGAAACATACTCCGTCGACCTTGGAAGCTGTTTTTACACAAACTGGGCCGATTGCTGCCTGTTGTGAAGGGCTGCTATCGACCCAGGCTGTGTGAAAGCACAAGCAGCATTTTGAAGTCCTCGCCTTTACGTAAAATCTGCCAGCGTTCGGTCAGTCGGCGAACTTGGAGTTTGCTCAGAAACGCGATGTCCACTCCGATTACAATCGCCGCCGCTGATCGAAAGCGTTTTTCGATTGGTACCCTGTACCTATTCCCGAAGCTGCTTGCGTTACATCCGGCCATCGAGAATGGGTCCCAGGCCTAGTTTCTGAAACGAGCCCGAAACCCTCTCTCTAAAAATAAGCCGCTCTCCATAAAATGATACGTGTGCCGACTACATCGGAGGACGTTGTAATTTGACCCACTCCTGTACGGTTGGTCGTTGCCATTGGCGTTGCGCGTACTCCACCAGCGCGGGTGGTACGGAGTCACCATTGAATATCAGCCGGTTGAGCATCAAGGCCAGATCCACATCGGCGATCGACCATTGGCCGAACAGGTACTCGGGGCTGTCGGCCAGTAGCGTTTGTGCGGCACCGAACAGCTTGCGCGCTGCCGACTCGGCAGCTGGCGACAAGGGGTTTGATTTGAGTCCATAAAACACAACCAATGTGGATCGTTCCTGCCGAATGGGCAGCAGGTCACTTCGCACCCATGCCTGGACTTGTCGTGCCTTTGCATGCTGCATCAGGTCTTGTGGGTAAACCGGCGCCTGGGGGAAAACGTCTTCTAGGTACTCAGTGATCGCCGACGATTCAGATAAGGCGAAGTCGCCGTGCACAAGTGTGGGTACCCGCTGGGTCTGCGAGAGGCTGGCATAGTCCTCTGACTGGTTTTCGGATGCGTCGAGGTCTAGCGGGATCATTTCAAATTCGATGCCCTTTTCGCGGAGTACCACGAAAGCCGACATGGCATAGGGGCTGGAAAATTGAGAGTCAACGTACAAGCGCAGGCGGGAATTATTCACAGGGTCATCTCCTTATGCAGAAGGAGGCACGCTACGAGATCCACAGCGATAAATAAAATTCATGATTTTCATGGGCGTATTCCTGACCGGAATACCTTGTTTGCCGCCCGCCCTCGTCTGGCTTCCTTCAGATTGGGCGCGCTCGGTTTTGAGGGTGTTGACCCCGCCACGACAGGTCGCCCGGCTTATCATTCAGCGGTCGTGCTGAAGATCTGTCTCACGGCTATCTCAATCGGATTCAGTCCAGCCGCCAGCTTGAACGGGAGGCCGAGCGCAACCCACGGGGACCAGAGCCCCCTGAGTCGGTCCACGCATCCACATACCGGTCTGAATGGTCTGCGTGGACCAATCGGGTACTTCTTTTTCCAACCCCTCAGGTGAGCTGCGCAAGTTCTAGCGTTTAATTCATCCAGCGAGATTTCACACAGCCTTGGCCGATTGCTGCCCATCGCCAAGGGTTGCTCTGGGTCGAATAGCGACCACCACTCATTGTGACTGATCCACCCTTGTCCTCCCTGAGCGTGGAGGACAAGCCACGAACACTATTGCTACATACAGCCATCAGCCTTGGAACAAGGGAAAGATTGTCGGGCAGAAAGCCCCATTGCGGCAAAAGATTTGTGTAGGTTGAGCCCGCCAGACACGTCGATGATCTAGAATCGCTCTTGGAAATAAAAGGCGAAGGGAGACGCTGATGAGATTTGACCTAGATCGATATAATGGAGTCGTGATCGATCCGACTTCACTGCCGGCAGACATTAATAATCTGATCATTGATCTCGAAGAATTAATCACCTATTTGATTCGGCAGCGAAAATCGCTTGCCTGGATCTCAGTCCCGATCGCGTCCGCAGCAAGCATTCCTCTTTTCATCAATGCAGGCTTTACGTTCCATAGCTGCCTGCGAGATGAGCTGACTTTGGTTCGACAACCGGAATATCCAACCTTCGTACCGTTTGTGCCAACACATACCATTGGTGCAGGTGCAATCGTTCTGAGCGACACAAACGAAATCTTGGTCGTGAAAGAACGGGGTAGCAAAGGATTCAAGCTGCCCGGCGGTCACGTCGAAGCAACGGAACGAATTCAAGATTCAATCCAGCGAGAAGTGCTGGAAGAAACAGGAATCGATGCAAAATTTGAGTCAATTGTCGGTTTTACGTCCAAACACCCCTATCAGTTTGGCAAATCCAACCTCCATTTCATCTGCCAGATGAGAGCCTTGACGCATGCTATTAACATCTTGGACGTTGATGAGATCGAGGACGCAAAATGGATTTCGCTGAACGCGTACATTTCGGACCCCACCAACAGCCTCTCAAATCGCGAGATGATTAGCCGTGTTGCTTTCAGCTCAGGGCTGATGGCAACGGACGTTTCAGGGAATAACGGACCGCACCGCAAACATGAAATTTTTATGGCCGTGCCTGCGGTCGTGGCCCATCTTTAACGCCGTTCTCAGAGTGCTCATATCAAATATGACCGCTTTGGGTCGTTTTCTGCCTCTCGCGACGGCAGAAAACGACCCTTAGTGGACGGTCACTTGGGCCGATCAGATTGAACAAACGAGCCGTTCACCCACGCTGCTGATAAAGGTTTCCCGTATTGTTTTACCTGCTCACCCAATGCGAATATGCCGCTTTGCAAACCAAGGCAACATGGAGGCTTCGCACGTGAGCGCTACTTCTTCGATCTGGTTTTTTGTCGTGCCCTTCGCGATTGCAGCAGCAATCCCCGGCCCCGCTCAGGGAGCCCTTCTAGGTCAAGTGGTGTCGCGTGGCGCAAGGTCTACGATCCCTTTCATCGGCGGCATGGTGCTGGGTAATGCTGTCTGGTTGGTGGTCGCCACCCTCGGTCTCGCGGCGCTGGCACTGCAGTTCGAGCCTGTGTTCATCGCGGTGAAATGGCTCGGTGTTGCCTTTATCCTGTTCATCGCATGGAACTTATGGTCGAAGAACACCGAACAACTTCAAGAACCTCCGAAGCGCTCAGCTAGCCGAGGCCTTCTTGCAGGCGCTGTGCTGACTCTGAGTAATCCAAAGGCCGTTGTATTTTTCGGCGCGGTGCTGCCTCATGCATTTGATCTGACGGCGCTGACCTGGCCAGAAGTCGTCTTTATTACCGCGCTCGGCATCGGGATCGATCTCACCATCCAACTGGTTTACCTGGTTACCGCATCGCGAATCAAGCGCACCATCCAGTCACCGAAGGCAATGAAGCGTCTGAACAGAGCGTCAGCCGGCGTAATGACCGGTTGTGCGGGCTGGATGGCCGTTTCGCGCTGATCTTCTCTGCAGTAAGGCTTTGCAAGCCTGCAAAGCCTTTTCGCTTTGCAGTTGACCGAATAGCCCCCCCTCTGCCTTCAATGATCTGATCTCCTGGTCGCATGCTTGGGTGGACGTCTGCTGTTGGCCGAAAGCGGTCCTTTCTGATGGGTGGTTTTTGGCCGAAGGGGGGCAGCTTGCACTGGTTTGTAGGCCCGTACGCGAGTAGACCGGCAGGCTCGAAAGCGCCCTGTGCATGACAACCATCAAACCGGGTCGAATGAACGCCGCAACGGTGTACTGCCTCCCTTTTTGTCTATCACAGGGCCAATCAATCTCATCTTCCCCACAGCAACCTTTCAACCTCATCAAATTTGCCGGCGACCTTCAAATAAGTCTCAGCCCATCCACTACTTATGCCTAGTTCCTGCAACGGTCCGGTGGGCGCAAACAACACGGCGACGTTCAACCGCTCAGGCAAGGTACCGGTTTTTAATGAGTGGATCAGGGCTTGTAGTTCAGCTTTCGCCTTGAACTCATCAGCCCAATACGACCAGCAGAAATCATTTCCCGGAATCGACACCAGTTCAACAGCGGCCTCAAGTATGAGGATGAGAGACTCGACAGCGGAATTACACTCCGCTGTTCCCTGGAGCAAGCGATGCAGGTGGCGGGTTTCCATGGGTATTCCAGGACAGTTTGGACGATAAAAAGTGGGCGAAACATGATCAAACCACCGTGGGCCGCAACTCCTGCGCCAGTTCAATCAGTGCGCGCAATCGCGCCGGCACGAAGCGATGGCCCGAGTAGTAGAGCCTCAACCCGCCAAACGACGGACACCACGGCATCAACACCGGCAACAGGGCGCCGCTTGCCAGTTCTTCTTGGATGAACCACTCGGAAATGAAACCAATGCCAAGGCCCAACACCACGGCCTGTTTGATGGCCAGCACTTCGTTGGAGGCGAAGCGCACCGGCGGATCCATCTGCAGCTTCTGGCCATCGCGCTCCAATTCCCACTGGTAGAGGCCACCATGGGCCATGCGCATGCCGATGCTCCGGTGGGTGAGTAGATCTCGCGGATGCTCGGGCACGCCGTGGCGTTCGAGGTACTCGGGCGTTGCTACCACGAGCATCCGGATGTCACCTGACAGTGCCACGGCAATCATGTCTTGCGGCACAGACTCTGCCAGGCGAATCCCGGCATCGAAGCCACCGGCGATAATATCGACCATGCTTGATTCGCTGACGATGTCGATGCGCACTTCGGGATAGCGCTGAGCGTACTGCTTCAATAGCGGATCCAACAGCAGGTAGGCCGCGCCATGCGGTGCATTGATGCGCAATGTGCCGCTGGGTTCATCGGGGCCGACGCTGGCTTCTTCGCCGGCACTTTTGATCTGCGCCAACGCAGGTGCGATGCGTGCCACATAGCGTTGCCCGATGTCGGTGAGGGCCACGCTGCGCGTGGAGCGATTGAACAGGCGCACTTTCAGGCGTGCTTCCAGGCTGGCCACCGCGCTGCTCACGGCGGTAGTGGACATGCCCAACTCCTGTGCTGCGCCGCGAAAACTGCTGCGGCGCGCAACGGCCAGAACCACTTCCAGCTCGGTCATTCCTGTTCTGTGCATGGATTGTCCTGAATATAAGGATGCTTCATAAGGAAAAGGATGGCTTATCGGAATAATGAACCCTTCTTAGACTTCATCACAGGGGCTCGATTCAGGCGAGTCATTTTGAGCGAGGAGTCGCCATGCAACGCATTGAACATATCTACATCAACGGCGAGTTCGTTATTCCACACGGTCAGGAATGGTTCGACCTTCATAACCCGAGCACCGAGAAAGTCATTGGTCAGGTTCGATTGGGCGATGCACTGGACGCTCAGCGTGCCATCGCAGCAGCCAAGGCTGCGTTCCCGGCGTGGGCTCGTACAAGCAGGGAAGAACGAATTTCGGCATTGCAACGCATGCACCAGGCCGTGGCGGCAAAGGAGGAAGAGCTGCTGGAAGCCATCCTCACGGAATACGGTGCGCCTGCGGCTCGCGGGCGCTCGATGGCGACTTATCCGGCCGACGTGATCGCGCAAGCAATCGATGCCCTGCAGGCGTTCGATTTCGAGGAGCAGGTCGGCATGGCCAGGGTCATTCTCACGCCCGTGGGCGTTGCCGGTCTGATCACACCCTGGAACAGCAATGCGGGCTTCATCTGCAACAAGCTGGCCACCGCGCTGGCAGCAGGCTGCACTGCCGTCATCAAGCCAAGCGAGATGAGCGCGTTACAGACGCAGGTCGTGGTCAGAGCGTTGCACGAGGCCGGTCTGCCACCGGGTGTATTCAATGTCGTCAACGGACGAGGCGATGTAGTAGGTGAGGAAATCGCCCGTCATCCCGACGTTGCCAAAATCTCGTTCACGGGCTCGTCCGCTGTCGGTCAGCATCTGGTAAGAACCGGTGCCGACACCATGAAGCGCGTGACGCTCGAGCTCGGCGGCAAGTCGCCCACCGTGGTGCTTGACGATGCGGATTTCCAGGCAGTCATGCCGCTGGTGCTGCAAGCCGGATTTCTCAACAGCGGCCAGGCTTGCATCGCCGGCACTCGTATCCTCGTGTCGCGCAGCCGGTTGGCAGAGTTCGAGCGGATTGCGAAGGAGGGTGTCTCACAGATTCAATCGGGCGATCCACGAAACGTCGACACCGACATCGGTCCGATGGTGAGCCAGAAACAATGGGAACGGGTGCAGCGCTACATCCGTACCGGCCAGGAAGAAGGCGCGAGGTTGTTGGCGGGTGGCGAAGGTCGACCGGAAGGCTTGCATGCCGGATGGTTCGTGAAGCCCACGATCTTCACTGATGCCCACAACCGGATGCGCATCGCGCGTGAGGAAATCTTCGGGCCCGTGTTGACGATCATCCCCTACGAGGATGATGCCGATGCGATCAGCATTGCCAACGATACGGACTATGGGCTGAGCGCCCTGGTGCTGGGAAAAAACTCCGAACGTTGTATGAACGTCGCCCGTCAGATCGATTCGGGACGCGTGCTCATCAACACCCTGGCCCACGAACCGCGTGCCCCCTTCGGTGGATTCAAGCATTCAGGCCTTGGGCGCGAAATGGGCAGGTGGGGGATGAGCGCGTATTTGGAGCCGAAGACGTTGATCAGGTATGACCCGTTGAAATGACTGGGTCTGGTTCCTGTCTGGGAACACTGGATGGGGAATGGCAGTTAGCGTCCACTTTTGGCCGATAGCAGGCTGATCCAAGAGGCCACGTTGCTGACACATATGCGATGCTTACCCTCGTAATCACGACATTGGCTTTCTGAATTTTTTTCGAAGCTTTCGCCGTCTGTAGGAAGTACGCATTAGCTTATTCAACAACCCTTGAGGGAGTATGTTTAAACACCCTCAAGGTTACGTCCTGAAAGCTACAAAACCTTGCGCCGTTGCCTACGACTGCACCAGAATCCGCCGGCTTGTGCGCTTTTAGGCCGCTCGGTAACTTGATCCGTGTCACTGCTCATCAGTGATCGGGTTTAGCAGCCCGTGGATAACCTAAGACGCACGACGCTTCTATCAGTCAGGTTTTGCACCTGCATTTTGATGGTAGCTGTGCGCAGGGCGCCCTTGGGCGCGCCGGCTTCTTAGGTTTCCCGGTCTGCTAACCTGCGTGCAGCTGCCTCCCTCTCGTTTAGCAGCAAGAGGTTGGCACACCATTATGTAGTGGTCTAATGAAACCGGACACCCATTTAGGCGAGAATGCTCGCCAGATCGAGGTGTCAGATGACCAAACAACGCCGTTCCTTTTCCGCTGAGTTCAAACGCGAGGCTGCCGACCTCGTGCTCAAGCAAAACTACAGCTACATCGAAGCCAGCCGTTCACTCGGCGTCGGCGAGTCGGCCCTGCGCCGTTGGGTTGACCAAGTTCAGAAGGAACGCCAAGGCGTTACTCCGCAGAGCAAAGCGCTGACATCAGAGCAGCAGAAAATCCAGGAGCTGGAAGCCCGGATCGCCCGCCTTGAACGGGAGAAATCGATACTAAAAAAGGCTACCGCGCTCTTGATGTCGGAAGATCACGAGCGTACGCGCTGATCAATCAGCTGAGCGTCCACGAGCCGGTTGATTGGCTGTGCCAAGTGTTTGAAATCAACCGCTCAAGTTACTACGCCCACCGCCTCAAGCGTCGAACGCCTGATGTCGAACGGCTTCGGCTACGCAGCCGGGTGAGCGAGTTGTTTTCGCAAAGTCGCAGTGCTGCCGGCAGCCGTAGCATTCTCTCGTTGATGCGTGACGATGGTGAGCAACTCGGTCGGTTCAAAGTACGCAGCTTGATGCGTGAGCTTGACCTCGTGAGCAAACAGCCAGGGTCTCATGCTTATAAACGGGCGACGGTTGAGCGGTTGGATATCCCGAACATCTTGAATCGGGAGTTCGATGTCCCGGCACCCAACCAAGTGTGGTGCGGCGACATCACCTACATTTGGGCTCAGGGGAAATGGCATTATCTGGCTGTCGTGATGGATCTTTGCGCGCGCCGGGTGGTGGGCTGGGCGTTGTCGGAAAAGCCGGACGCCGAGCTGGCTATCAAGGCGCTGGATATGGCCTACGAACAACGAGGAAGGCCTCGGGGCCTGCTGTTTCACTCTGATCAAGGGTCGCAGTATGCGAGTCGTTTATTTCGCCAGCGACTGTGGCGTTATCGAATGCGTCAGAGCATGAGTCGTCGGGGAAATTGCTGGGACAACGCGCCGATGGAGCGCGTGTTCCGCAGCTTGAAAACAGAATGGATACCGACCACGGGCTACAGGACTGCTCAAGAAGCCCAACGCGATATCAGTGATTTCTTGATGCATCGGTACAACTGGATTCGGCCCCATCAATTCAACGATGGACTGGCGCCAGCTCGGGCCGAAGAAAAACTTAACGTCGTGTCCGGGATTAGTTGACCACTACATTAGGAACCTAAGGTATGTTCAAAATCACACCCAACCCACCCGACACCGATCCAGTTTCCCCATACGAACCCGATTCAAAAAAACTCAACGACGCCGCCGAACGCGCCCTCGATTTCCACTTCCCATCAAGCGCCGATATCAAAGCCACCCCGCGTACTTCCAGCAAACTGTTTTCCGTAGACCCAGAAGCCACGGCCGAAACCCTGGCGGTTTTTTTGGTCGAGACGCTGGCGTCGGTCGATGTGATGGTCCATCAGTTGGTGGATCATTTGGAGGGTGAGTCGCGTTATGCCTTGTTGGGCATTTCGAACAGCATCATGGTGGCGGAGGTTGCGGCGAACCGGGTGTTGGATAAAGTTCAGCCTTCTGTTTAACCGCGGACCTGTGGGGAGGGAGCTTGCTCCCGCTGGGCAGCGAAGCGGCCCCAAAAGATGGGCCTGCTGCACAGGCCAACGGGAGCAAGCTCCCTCGCCACAGGTTGCTTGTTGTTTGTTCTATTTGTGTTTGTAAAAACGGGACGCTTGGCGTCCCGTTTTTTAGGGTGGTGGTATCAGCCGCCAGCGCGTTTATTCAACGCCTCTTCCGCCGCAGCGATTTCAGCCTGGCGTCTGATGATCACGTCGCCCACCGGCGGCCCCTGGAAGCGGCGGGCTTCGAAGCCGAACCAGACGATGGCCGTCAGCACCAGAAAGCCGATGGTGATGTACAGCGCCCAATCGTTCGGTGGCTGGATGCCGATGATGAAGATGATCACCATCGACAGGATTGAGAGCAGGGCAAACACGGTGAACCAGAAGCGCCCCATGTTCCACGGTCCCATGGTGGGCCACTTCGACGTCCCGTAGGTGAACAGGCCCAGCACGATAGGGATGATGAAGGAGAAGAACAGGAAGATCACCGTGCAGGAGACCACGATGGTATAGACCGGCGTTTCGCCGACCGAGATCACCGACGAGCCCCAGACGAACAGCACTGCGAGGGTGGCGCCGGTCCAGATCGCCGCCACCGGGCTGCGCAGGGTCGGCGAGACCGAGGCCAGTGCTCTGGAGAAGGGCAGGCCGCCGTCGCGGGAGAAGGCGAAGATCATCCGTGACACCGAGGTCACGGTCGCCAGTCCGCAGAGGAATTGCGAGATGAAAATGGCCACGTACAGCGCCGTTTTTACCGTCGGGTTCACTTGCGTGTCCATTGCCCAGAAGAACACGGTCCAGCCATGCTTCGCGGCCTCGTCCATGCTCGGCAGCATCAGCACAAAGGAGCTGAGCATGACCCAGCCGAACAGCAACGACCAGACCACCGACATAACCATGCCGCGGGGCACCGACATGGCGGCGTTGCGGGTCTCTTCCGAGGTGTGCGCGGAGGCGTCGTAACCGGTGATGGTGTAGATCGGCAAGAGCAGGCCAAGCATGAAAACCCAGCCGTTCGAGACCTGCGGCCAGACGCTGCCGCCCGCTTCGCCGGAGTAGTTGCTGAAGGTCCACAACCGGGCGAACTCATAGCTGGGCGCCGAGATCAGGCAGACGATGGTCAGCGCCAGTGCCGTGGCGAAGATCAGATAGCCCGAGAAGTCGGTGAGTTTCGCGGTCAGGCCGATACCCAAGTGGTTACACAAGGCTTGCAGGCCCGTGAGGATCGCCAGGAAAATCACCCGTGTCGTGGTGGTGTCTTCCATGCCTATTGCCGGTCCGAAGGCGCCGAAAAAGAAGTAATAAGTACCGACGTTGATCGCGCCGAGCACGGTGACCAGCCCCAACAGGTTGAACCAGGCCGTCAGCCAGCCGGTGAAGCGGTTACCGAGAATCGAGCCCCAGTGATAGAGGCCGCCAGCGGTGGGGTAGGCGGAGGAGATCTGCGCCATGGCCATGGCGAAAACCCCGGAGATCAGGCAGCCGATTGGCCAGCCGATGCCGATGGCCGCGCCGCCTGCACCCGAGGTGCCCTGGGCGAGTGAGTTGATGCCACCCGAGAGGATGCAGATGATCGAAAAGGAAATGGCAAAGTTGGAGAAAACGCCCATGCGTCGCGAGAGCTGCTGGGCGTAGCCCATGCTGTGCAACACCTTGACGTCATCGTCTTGCGGCGCGCTTGTGCCGGGCTGACTTGCTGGATTCATGTTGTGTGCCCCTTCAGGTTTTGATACGCATCCATCCGGGTCCCGGATGGGCTGGCTTTCAACCCCTTGTCGTACTGCTCCTTTTCCAACCGCTACACACTGTCCATGCCTTATGTCTGGACAGACAACTGCTCTAAATACGGCCGTGATAAGCCGCCGCGAAAATGTTTGCCGCGCCTTCCCGAGTCAATGGCAATGGATTGCCGCCGGCAGAGGGATCGACAATGGCCATGTCCGCGATCAAGTCTGCTTGCCGATCATCCACGCCCAATTCAACCAGCGTGTGCGGCACGCCGATGTCTTTGCGTAGTTTGAGGATGAAGGCCAGAAAGCTGTCGAACCCGGGCGAGGGCAGGCGCAGATAAGCCGCCAGGCGTGTGATGCGCTCTTCGATGGCCGGGCGATTGAATTGCAAGACGTAGGGCATGAAGGTGGCGTTGGTCATGCCGTGATGGGTGTCGTACAGCGCGCCGACCGGATGCGAGAGGGCGTGCATGCCGCCCAGGCCTTTCTGGAATGCCGTGGCGCCCATCGCGGCGGCGGCGAGCATTTGCGCACGTGCATCCAGGTCGGAGGGTGTGTGGACGGCCCGTACCAAAGCGTTGGCCACCAGACGCATGCCTTCCACTGCGATGCCGTCGGCTAAAGGGTGAAAGCCGGGAGCGCAGTAGGCTTCCAGGCAATGCGCCAAGGCGTCCATGCCCGTGCCGGCGGTGATTTTTGCCGGCATGCCGACGGTCAGGGCCGGGTCGCTGATGACCACGCGCGGCATCATTTTCGGGTGGAAGATGATGCGTTTGGTGTGGGTGCGCTCGTCGATGATCACCGCCGCGCGACCGACTTCCGAACCGGTGCCTGCGGTGGTCGGCACTGCGATAACCGGGGCGATTTGGCTTTCGTCGGCGCGAGTCCAGTAGTCGCCGATGTCTTCGAAATCCCAGACCGGCCGGGTCTGGCCGCTCATGAAGGCGATGAGCTTGCCCATGTCCAGGCCGCTGCCGCCGCCGAAGGCGACCACGCCATCGTGTTTGCCGGCGCGCCAGGCATCGAGCCCGCCCGCGAGGTTGGCTTCGACGGGATTGGGCTTGAGGTCGCAAAACAGCGCGACACCGAGGCCGGCATCACGCAAGGAATCCAGCGCGGCCGTGGTGATCGGCGCGCGCGCCAGGCCGCTGTCGGTGACCAGCAACGGTCGCTGGATACCCTGGCTGCGACAGACCTCGGCCAGCTCGCTGATGCGGCCGACACCGAAGCGGATGCTCGTGGGGTAGTTCCAGTTCCCGGTCAGGCTCATGGCTCAGATCTCGTGGCGCAAATGGAAGGATTTTGCCCGGGTCAGGTGTTCGTAACCCAGGCGCGACAGGGTCACGCCGCGGCCGCTGTTCTTGACGCCGGTCCAGGCCAGGGCCGGGTCGAGGTAATCGCAGCGGTTCATGAATACGGTGCCGGTGTCGATCTCGTTGCCGAGGCGTTCGGCGGCGGCGAGGTCCTGGGTCCAGAGGGAAGCGCTGAGCCCGAACTCGCTGTCGTTCATCAAGGCGATGGCTTCGTCATCACTGGCCACCGGCATGATGCCGACCACCGGGCCAAAGCTTTCTTCGCGCATCACCGACATTTGATGAGTGACGTCGATCAGCACCTGCGGCGCGAGGTAGGCGCTGCCCGGTGCGTCGAAGGGAAAGGCCTTCGGATCGATCAGTGCCTTGGCGCCTTTTGCCAACGCGTCGGCGATCTGGCTGCGCACGAATTCAGCCGCGCCCGGGTTCACCAGCGGGCCGAGCGTGGTGGCTTCGTCCAGTGGATTGCCCAGCACATATTGATTCGTCAGTGCGACGAAACGCTCGACAAACGCCGGGTAGATTTTTTCATCGACATAAATGCGCTCGACGGCGCAGCAACTTTGCCCGGAGTTGAAGAAGCTGCCGTCCACCAGGTTTTCCACCGCATGTTCAAGGTTGGCGTCTGCGCGAACGTAGGCCGGGTCTTTGCCGCCAAGTTCCAGGCCCAGGCCGAGGAAGCGGCCCGTTGCGGCGGTTTCCATGGCTTTGCCGGCGTCGACCGAACCGGTGAAGTTCACCTGCTGCACGCGGCCGGAGGCGATGATCTCGCCAGTCTGGCGATGATCGAGCAGCAGGTTCTGGAACAGACCTTCGGGCAGATTGGCACGGCGAAATGCTTCGCCGAACCGTTCACCCACCAGCAGCGTTTGCGAAGCGTGTTTGAGGATGACGCTGTTGCCGGCCATCAACGCCGGAATGATCGTATTCACTGCCGTCAGATAGGGGTAATTCCATGGCGCGATGACCAGCACCGTGCCGAGCGGCTCACGTTTGATATGCCGTCGAAAACCGGCGACAGGCGTGGGTTCAACCGCTGCCAACGCTTCAGGCGCAATGGCGATCATATGCCGGGCGCGCTCTTCGAAGCCGCGCAGTTCGCCCGCGCCAAAGCGCACCGGGCGGCCCATCTGCCAGGCCAGCTCCGGGACGATTTCGTCTTTCATGGCCAGCATCGCGTCCACCGCAGCGCTGCAAAATGCGGCGCGCTCGCTCAGTGGCCGGCGTCTCCATAAAGCCTGGGCCGTTGCGGCTGCCGTCAGTGCCTGTTCGAGTTGAGTCTCATCGGCACAGCGACGTTCGACATAGACCCGGCCATCGACCGGTGAGATGAGTTGAATCGTTGCAGTCATGATGTCGGTCTCAATAGCGCTCGAAACCGCGCTGCAATTCCCAGTCGGTGATACGCCGGTCGTACTCTTTCTGCTCCCATTCGGCGGTGTGCACGTAGTGGTCGATCACTTCATCACCGAACGCTTCGCGCAACATCGTCGAGCTCTGGAGCGCGGCGCAGGCTTCGCGCAACGTCTTCGACACCTCAGGCAGATGTTCGTCAACGTAGGCATCGCCTTCGAAGGGCGGCGTGAGGTTGAGCTTCTCGTCGATACCCGCCAGGCCCGCGGCAATCAATGCGGCGAAGGCCAGATATGGGTTGAGGTCGGCGCCGCCGATGCGGCATTCGATGCGGATGGATTTGCTGCTTTCCGCACACAGACGAAAGCCTGCGGTGCGATTGTCACGACTCCAGACCGCCCGGGTCGGCGCAAAGGTGCCGGCCTGGAAACGCTTGTAGGAATTGATATAGGGCGCGAGAAAGCAGGTGATGTCGTTGGCATACTTCAGCTGCCCGGCCACCCAGGCGCGCATCAGTTTCGACATGCCGAACTCAGCCTTGGCGTCGAAGAACAGCGGTTTTTTGCCGTTCTTGTCCCATAGCGAATTGTGGATATGGCTGCTGGAACCGGCGGCATCATACCGCCACTTGGCCATGAACGTGATCGCCTTGCCTTGCAGCTGCGCGATCTCTTTGCAGGCGTGCTTGATGATGACGTGGTGGTCGGCCATGGTCAGCGCATCGGCGTAACGAATGTTGATCTCTTCCTGGCCCGGGCCCCATTCACCCTTGGAGTTTTCCACGGGAATGCCGGACGCCTGCAGATGCTTGCGAATCGCCCGCAGCACCGGCTCCTCGCGAGTGGTCTGGAGGATGTTGTAATCCTCGATGTAGTGGCCGGCAGTCTTCGGCTTGAGGTAATTGCGTTTGTGGATAGCCTCGTAGCTTTCGTCGAACAGATAGAACTCAAGTTCCGAGGCGAACATGCCGGTGTAGCCGCGTTCGCGCAGTCGCTCGATCTGCTTTTTCAGGATCGCCCGCGGGCTGTGCGGCAGGTCGCGCCGATGGTGGTGATCGAGCACGTCGCACAACACCAGCGCCGTGCATTCAAGCCAGGGCACTCGCCGCAACGTCGACATGTCAGGCTTGAGGACAAAGTCGCCGTAGCCTTTGCTCCAACTGGCAGCGGCGTAACCCGGCACGGGTTCCATGTCGATGTCGTCGGCCAACAGGTAATTGCAGCAGTGGGTTTCTTCATGGCCGCTGTCGATGAAAAACTCGACCTGGAATCGCTTGCCGACCAGTCGGCCTTGCATGTCGACCATGCAAACAAGAACAGTATCAATTTCGCCGGAGGCGGCAGCACGCTTGAGTTGATCAAAACTGAGGAGGGGCTCGGTCATCACGTAGTCCTGCGTGAATAGGTTGGGCCTGTCTGAAATAGCTGTTGCAGACGCTCTCCAGAACAACCCAAAACCTGCAGACGCGAGCATCGTGAGCAATTAGCTGCCCTAAGCTTAGCCTACGGTTGCTGAACGCAAGTTTTCTCGCGAGCAGACAAAAATGGTGAAGAAGAGAACTCGACACGTACCGACGTCTCGAACTGCAGCCCCCGGATTACCTGGCTGCCGTAAAAATTTTTACGCTTTCTTTACGTTCGTTGCTTTTGCCCGCAACGATACTGGCCGCGATTTTTTTGATCGTCCATGCGCCTTGCTTTTCCAATGGCCCTGGCAAACTGTATTGCCCAAGGATGGGATGCACTTCCTCCCCGTAATTTGAGAGAAGCGACCCTTGAGTGAGACAGCAACCGTTGCACACGAAGACTTCCCATCCAAAACCTCTGGAGTGGGCTTGCTCGTCGCCGCTGTCGGGGTGGTTTACGGGGACATTGGCACCAGCCCCCTCTACACGCTGAAAGAAGTATTTTCCGGCCACTACGGTGTCCAGGTAAACCATGACGGCGTGCTCGGTATTCTGTCGTTGATCTTTTGGTCACTGATCTGGGTCGTCTCGATCAAATACGTGCTGTTCATCCTGCGTGCCAACAACCAGGGTGAAGGCGGCATCATGGCGTTGACAGCGTTAGCCCGCCGCGCGGCTGCGCCTTATCCGTACATGAGCAAGGTCCTGGTGTTGCTCGGCCTGTTTGGTGCGGCACTTTTTTACGGGGACAGCATGATCACCCCGGCTATTTCAGTGCTCTCTGCGGTCGAAGGACTTCAGCTGGCGTTTGACGGGATAGAGCACTGGGTTGTGCCCCTGTCAGTGGTCGTGTTGGTGGCGCTGTTCTTGATACAGAAACATGGTACGGCCCGAATCGGCATCCTGTTCGGCCCTGTCATGGTGCTGTGGTTTGTGGTGTTGGGTGCACTCGGTGTCTACGGTATTTTGCAGCGCCCCGAAGTTCTGCAAGCGCTTAACCCCGCTTGGGCCGTGCAGTTTTTCGTGGTTCATCCGGGCATGGGTGTAGCGATTTTGGGCGCTGTCGTGTTGGCACTGACCGGTGCTGAGGCGCTGTATGCCGACATGGGCCACTTTGGTCGCAAACCGATTTCCCGTGCCTGGTTCATTCTGGTGTTGCCAGGGTTGGTTCTCAATTATTTTGGCCAGGGTGCGCTGATCCTGGAGAACCCGGACGCTGTGCGCAATCCGTTCTATCTGCTCGCGCCGAGCTGGGCGCTGCTGCCGATGGTCGCGCTGTCCACACTGGCGACCATCATCGCTTCTCAAGCCGTGATCTCTGGTGCTTTCTCCCTGACGCGACAGGCTATCCAGCTAGGTTACGTTCCTCGGATGTTTATCCAGCACACCTCCAGCCAGGAACAGGGGCAAATTTACATCGGCACGGTCAACTGGGCGCTGATGGTCGGTGTTGTGCTGCTGGTGATCGGCTTCGAGTCGTCCAGTGCCTTGGCTGCTGCCTATGGGGTCGCTGTGACGGGCACCATGTTGATCACCACCATTTTATCTTCAGCTGTCGTCCTGCTTCTTTGGAAAACGCCGCGCTGGCTGGCCATCCCGATGCTGCTCGGATTTTTGCTGGTAGACGGTCTGTACTTCGCCGCCAATGCGCCGAAGATTTTTCAGGGCGGTGCGTTTCCGGTGATCGCCGGTATTGGCCTGTTCATCTTGATGACCACCTGGAAGCGAGGGCGAAAAATCATCGTCGAGCGGTTGGACGAGACCGCACTGCCTCTGCCGTTGTTCATCAGCAGCATTCGTTCGCAGCCGCCGCATCGGGTGCAGGGTACGGCGGTTTTTCTGACGGCCAGGGCCGATGCAGTTCCGCATGCGCTACTGCACAATCTGCTGCATAACCAGGTTTTGCACGAGCAGGTAGTATTGCTAACCGTGGTGTCCGAAGACAGTCCTCGGGTGCCTGCTGATCGACGATTTGAAGTTGAAGCTTATGGCGAAGGTTTCTTCCGAGTCAGTCTGCACTTCGGTTTCATGGAGGAGCCCGATGTACCGATGGCCTTAAGTCTTTGTCACTTGAATGAGCTGGATTTCAGTCCGATGCGCACGACCTATTTCCTCAGTCGGGAGACGGTGATCGCCACCAAGCGCATGGGTATGGCGCGCTGGCGAGAAAGTCTGTTCGCGTTCCTGCTGAAGAATGCCAACAGCAACCTGAAATATTTCAGATTGCCACTGAACAGGGTGATTGAACTGGGGACTCAGGTGGAGATGTAAGGACAAACAAGGACGCGAACATGGTCAGTCCACTCACAGAGTTTCTGTGAGTGTCTTGAGGTGCTGATTGCGCAGACCATTGGTAAACAGCTGTACAACCTGAACAGCTCGCTGGACGCTATTACCCGGCCTATGGCATCGTCGAAAAAATACGTCGTACAGCGAACAGGATCAGAACGATGGAGGAGGGTGATGAAGTCGGCGCGCAGCCGTCGATGGCAACGCTCAAGGCGTTCAATCGTTGCGTGCTGCACCTGGGGCGGCTGGCTCGGGAGCGTGGCGCCTCGCAGTTCATCGCCGAAGGCCTGCAAGCGTTCCGCCAACTGGTGCCCTTTGCGTCGGCGTGGTGGGGCGAGATGTCTGCATCAGCCGTCAACGCACCGCCTAAAAGCTGGATGCACGGGCGCATCAACCTGCCCGAATCGTTTGCCGCTGAATGGCACAAGAGCGCGGGCCGCGACAAATTCTCCCACGACACCCTGAGTCAACCCGGTGCGGTCGTGCGCGACAGCGGCTTCACCGATCCTGATGAAGCGGTGGACGCCTTCGCTCGGCGCCATGACCTCTTTCATCCGATGTGCATCACCTTCGAATTGCCCGAAAGCGGCTTGATGTTTTTCGTCTGTCTCTACCGTGGCATGGATGCTCCTGCGTTCAGCGACAGCGAGGCCGCGTTGTTTTCGGCGTTCTGCGATCACCTGTTGCAGCTGTGGCGGTTCCAGGTGCAAGACATGATCCGCAGCGACACCGGCAACGGCGCGACCGACTTTGGCGTGGCGCGTTTGGACGGCAGTCTGCTGTACGTCGGCGCCAGCCTGTGCGCCGCCATTCAGCGCGAGTTGCCCGGGTGGAGCGGTTCGATGCTGCCGGCCGAGGTGATCGGGCAACTGCAAAAGGCCCCTTGCGTGATGCGTCTGGGCCGGTGTGCGCTGACGCTGAGTCCCAACGCAGAGCATGTGATTCTGTCGCTCGAAGCGCAGTCCCGCGCAGCAGTGCTCCCGCCACGGGAACGGACGGCGGCGATGCTGTTTGCGGCCGGTCATTCCTATAAAGAAATTGCGAAAATCCTGACCTTGAGCCCGGCGACCGTGCGCACCTATCTGCGTAACTGCTACTTGCAGCTCGGCGTGAAAAGCAAGGTCGAACTGGGTTCCGTCCTGCGAGACGCCACACGCCGCGATTAACGCCACAAATCTCCCCAACTAAATGCTCGCTCCCACAAGGGGAGATTTGTTGCTGGGCTATTTTTGTTGCCCCTCCTCATTTGTGGAGGTCCCGCAGGCGGCGGCGCTCTATAGGGTATGCCCTGCATATCAGGGGCTTGCACGGCAGTCTGTCCGGGCCACTTCCAAAACTATAAAAACAGAGGTGAGGCAGTTGAAATTTTCCAGGCTGTTTATCGCGGTTGCGACCACTACGGCACTTTCTTCCATGGCGCTGGTGGGGTGTCAGACCCAGGGCTCGGCGCCCGCTGACATGGTGATGCGCAACGGCTACGTCTACACCGTCGATGGCCAGAACTCCGTGCAGCAGGCGATTGCCGTTTCGGGCGGGAAGATCGTTTATGTCGGCAGCGACGAAGGGGTTTCTGCGTACATCGGCAAGCAGACCCAGTTGATCGATCTGGCCGGGCGCATGCTGATGCCGGGCTTCATTGATGCGCACATGCACCCGGGGGACGGCGGTCGCGCCATGACCTTGTGCGACCTGAAATACCAGACGATGACGCGCAAGGTATTCCAGGAAACCATTCAAGCGTGCCTGGACGCCGACAAGGACAAGGGTCCCGATGTCTGGCTCGAAGTCGGCAGCTGGGATCGCATGGGCATGGACGGACTCGACGGCGACCCGGACAAATCAACGCTGGACGCGCTCAAGACCCAGCGTCCGATCCAGGTCCGCTCCACCGACTTCCATACCGTGCTGACCAACTCCCGCGGCCTGGCCGTGGCCGGCATCAACAAAAACACCGCCAATCCGAGCGATGGCAAATACGTGCGTGACAGCGCCGGTAACCCGAACGGCATCTGCGAAGACGGCGCGGCCGATGCCATGGCCGCCGTGGTGCCACCCGCCACCGATGCAGAGAAACTCAACCAGACCCGCGCCGCGCTCGACGCCATGCGCCAGCAAGGCATCACCAGTTTCTTCGATGCCTTGTCAGGGCCCGAAAACGGCAAGGCGTTCACCAGCCTGCAGCAGTCGGGCGAGCTGACCGCCCGGGCCTTGCTGGCGATCAAACTGGACCCGGCCGCTGCTGCTGCGGATCCAACAAAAACCATCGCCGAAGCCAAGGCATTGGCCACGACTTACGATCAGGGCGAAGCCAACGTCGCGCCGGGCGTGAGCATGCGCCACGTCAAATTGTTCATGGACGGCATCATCAATGCCCCGGCGGACACCGGGGCAATGCTGACGCCGTACTTGAAAAATGCCGGAACCGAAAAGGCACCGAAGTGGACAGCGGGCAAGAACGTCGGTGAGCTGTACTTCCCGCCGCAAGTGCTCAAGCCGTTGCTGTTGCAAGCCGTTCAAGCCGGCCTCGACCCGCACCTGCACGCCACCGGAGACCGTGCGGTGCGTGACTCGCTGAACGGCATCGAATACGTGCGTCAGCAATTGCCTGGCAATGGTTTTCGCCCGGCCATCACTCACAACGAGTCCGTGGACCCTGCCGACTATCCACGCTTCAAGGCCCTCGACGTGACCGCGAACATGTCCTTCCAGTGGGCCCAGCAGGCACCGTCCACCATCGACGGCACCAGCGATCACCTCGGTGCCCAGCGTTTCGCTCGCATGGAACCGTCGGGCAGCATCGCCCGGGCAGGCGGACGCGTGGCGTATGGCAGCGACTGGCCCGTCGACCCGCTCGACGAGTTCCTCGCGCTGAAGATCGGCGTCACTCGCTCAGGCGATCCGCAAAACCCACACAGCTACGGCCCCAAGTACGCCGGCCGGCTGAATGCCGACCCGGCACTGTCGCGCACGGAGGTGCTGCGCACCATCACCATCAACGCTGCCGAACAGCTGAAACTGGACGCGGTGGTCGGCTCGGTGGAAGTGGGCAAGTTCGCCGACCTGATCGTCCTGGACAAGAACTTCATGCAAGTGCCTGAGGATGAATTGGCCCGAAATGAAGTGCTGATGACGGTGGTCGGCGGCAAGGTTGTGTGGGCCAAGGCGCCGCTTGTGGCTGGCGTACAAAAGCCGATCCAATAAAGGCCAAACACAAAACCCTTGTAGGAGCGAGCCTGCTCGCGATAGCGGTGTGTCAGCCAGCATAAATGTCGACTGACACTCCCTCATCGCGAGCAGGCTCGCTCCCACAGGTTCTGCGCCATAGATGATCGTCAGTAGCGTCCACCCATAACAAGAGAACACCGTAATGACCCAACAACGAAGTCCCCTGATCGAGACCCGTTCGATCGATTACATCCCCGAGGCCGAGCGTCATGGCAGCCTCTACAGCCAGTTCACCCTGTGGCTCGGCGCCAACCTGCAAATCACCGCCATCGTCACCGGCGCACTGGCCGTGGTGCTGGGCGGTGACGTGTTCTGGTCGCTCATCGGCTTGCTGATCGGCCAGGTGCTCGGCGGCGCGGTCGTGGCCTTGCACGCCGCCCAAGGACCTAAGCTCGGGCTGCCGCAGATGATCTCCAGTCGTGTGCAATTCGGAGTCTATGGGGCGGCGATCCCGATTGTGCTGGTGTGCCTGATGTACCTCGGTTTCAGCGCCACCGGCGCGGTCCTGTCGGGGCAAGCCATTGCGCAACTGATCCATGTCAGCGACAGCGCCGGTATCCTGATTTTCGCCGCCTGCATCGCGTTTCTGACGATCTTCGGCTATCGGGTCATTCATCTGGTCGGACGGGTGGCCAGCGTGTTGGGCATCATTGCCTTTGCCTATCTGTTTACCCGGCTGATGACGCTCAATGATATCGGCCTGTTGCTGGAAAACCGTCACTTCGGCTGGAGCACCTTCCTGCTGGCCGTGTCGCTGTCCGCGTCCTGGCAAATCGCCTTCGGCCCTTACGTGGCCGACTACTCACGCTACTTGCCGAGTAAAACCTCGTCCTGGAAGACCTTCGCTGCCGTCGGCCTGGGCACCGTGCTCGGCGCCCAGGCGTCCATGGTGCTGGGTGTGTTTGCCGCAGCGTTGGCCGGCGTGAATTTTCGCGGTCATGAAGTGGCAACCATCGTCGGCCTGGGTAGCACCGGAGTGATGGCCTCGCTGCTGTATTTGAGCGTGGTGTTCGGCAAGGTCACGGTGTCGACGCTCAACGCGTATGGCAGCTTCATGTGCGTGGCGACGATCATCAGTGGCTTTCGCAGCCGTCTCGAAATCACCGCCCGCCAGCGCATGGTGTTTGTGCTGTTGATTGTCGCGGCGTCCACCACGTTGGCGCTGCTGGGGCAGTACTCGTTCCTCAACTCGTTCAAGTACTTCATCCTGTTTCTGCTGACCTTCTTCACCCCGTGGAGCGCGATCAACCTGGTGGATTACTACTTCATCAACAAAGAGCGCTACGACATTCCGGCGTTGTCCGATCCGGCAGGCCGTTATGGTCGCTGGAACGTGCGCGGGATCAGCGTGTATGTCATCGGCGTATTGATCCAGTTGCCTTTCGTCGACACCCATTTCTACTCCGGACCGATGGTCGCGCAGCTCGGCGGTGTCGATATTTCCTGGATCGTCGGGCTGGTGGTGCCGGGCATTTTCTACTACCTGCTGGCGAGAACATCAGCGGTGGCGGTGTTGCCTGAGCAGCCTTCAAAGGCTTGAATCAAGGACTTACAAAGTGAATGCGCCGGTCACCGGCATGTCTTGAAGCGTCTCCTATACTGATCCGCGTTGACAGGTTCAACACAGATCCCGAACGCCGTTGGAACCGCAACTCGCGTTCCGACGGCTTCCCTACGAGCTCACAGTCAGGAGAACGATCATGACCATCCGCATTGGCGACGAAGCACCGGACTTTACCGTCGAAAGCACCGAAGGCACGCTGCATTTCCATGAGTGGATCGGCGACAAGTGGGCGATTCTGTTCTCGCATCCCAAGGACTTCACCCCGGTGTGCACCACTGAACTCGGTTACATGGCCGGGCTCAAGCCGGAGTTCGACAAACGCAACACCAAGGTCGTCGGGCTCAGCGTCGACCCCGTCAGTAACCATGCAAGCTGGGCCAAGGACATCGAAGAAACCCAGGGACATGCGGTCAACTACCCCATGATCGGCGACGAGAACCTGGTGGTGGCCAAGCTCTACGACATGATCCATCCAAATGCCAGCGGCGGCGCACGCACGGCCGTGGACAACGCCACGGTGCGTTCCGTGTTCATCATCGGGCCGGACAAAAAGGTCAAGGCGATGCTCATCTACCCGATGAGCGCCGGGCGTAACTTTGATGAGGTACTGCGCCTGCTCGATGCGCTGCAATTGAATGCCAAGCACACCGTTGCCACCCCGGTTAACTGGCGTCCGGGTGAAGATGTGATCATTCCGACTTCGGTGTCCGATGAGGACGCGAAGAAGAAATACCCGGATGGTTTCAAAACGGTGAAACCTTATTTGCGCACGGTGGCGCAACCGAAGTAACTCATACGTACGGAGACCCTCAGCATGGCCGTTCAAGTCTTGCGCGTCGACACAACGCACATCGACAAAATCGCGAGTCTCTTCGACGCTTATCGAGGCTTTTACGGCCAGCCTTCGAACTTGCAGCAGTCTCGGGATTTCATTGCTGAGCGCGTTGCCCGGGATGAATCGGTTATTTTTTTCGCATCGGATTCCACCGGCGATGCGCAGGGGTTCGTCCAGCTGTATCCGACGTTCTCCTCAATCGACGCCCACCGCACCTGGCTGCTCAGCGACCTGTTCACCGCCCCCGAGGCAAGGGGGCAGGGCGTGGGGAGGTTATTGATGAACGCTGCCCGAGCCTTTGCGCTATCGACTGGCGCCAAGGGCATGGTGCTGGAAACGGCTACGGATAATTTCGGCGCTCAGCGGTTGTATGAGTCGTTGGGTTACGTGCGCGACACCGGTTATTACACCTACTGCCTCGACTTGAAGCAGGGTTGACTGAGTCACGCCACCCCTGTTGCCACTGGCGAAGCCTGCGCAGACTCGGCAGCTACACGGCAGGCGGTGATTTCGGCACCAGAAAGATGACCCCATGCGCTTCGGCAATCTCGAGTATCCGCGGCAAATCCTCCGGCACCCTTAATTGATCCACCGCCGCAAAAAACTGCCCGCCCCGTGGATCCGACACCACGCCAATCATCTTCGCGGTAGGGCTGATGTTCTTGTAGGCATGGATGGATCCGCCGGGGATATGCACGTACCCCCCGGCAGAGACAGTGGTGGACTTGCCCGCCACAGTCACTTCGACCTGGCCGTCGACCACGTAGAACGCTTCGTCCCAAGGATGAAAATGCGGCGGCGGTCCCCCGCCTTGCACGCCTTCCTGAATATGCATTTCAAAGGGCTTGCTCAGGTCGCCGCCTGCGAGAATCGTGATCGCCTCGCCCACGACATTCACCGGCGCAGGCGCTTGTTCGATGACGTGCACCGTTCGCATGATTGCTCTCCGAAGATGAGTCAACACCCACTGAGTATATGCCTGGCGCGTCAGCCAAGCGGCGCCCCCACAAGCCCGTCCGTCAGGGCAAATTCAACGCCAATTGAATTTTTATCCAGGCAAATCGCTCTGCTGATGTAGAGACCTGTTGATTCAGCGTCCTGCCACTGGCCTCAGACCGAGAGATGCGCCCATGACTGCCCTGACACGACTTGAATCGCGGACTGCCGACGAACACCCGATCCCGGACGCCGGAAGCCTGAAACAAGCCTATGAACAACTGCTACTGAGCGACGACCCCGAGCAACGGCGCGCACTTGCCCGAAGCTTTCTTGAGACGCAGATCGAACACGCCACCGACCTGCCTCAGGAGATGCCGACGGACCTGTCGGCGCTGCAGTCGTTCGTCGAGCAGCACAGCGTCGAGGTCGCCCGCCAATACGCCGACTACTTGCAACAACGCAAGGCAGGCGGGCCGCGCCAGTTCTTTACGAACAAGGCGCACGCGCTGTTTTTCCTGCAAGCCGTGGCTCCGACCAAACTGGTTGACGGCGCCTGGCTGTACGGCCTGTTACGTCAGTGGCGCGACCCGCGGTTTGAAGGGCTGATTTGCACTTATCTGGAAGAGCTGGGCGACGGCAACCCGGCGCAGAATCACGTGGTGATCTACCGCAAGCTGCTCGCCGAACATGGCCTGCAAGACACCGGGGTGATCGCCGACGAGCATTACCTGCAAGGCGCGATACAACTGGCGCTGGGCGAATCCGCCGACGAGTTTCTGCCGGAGGTGATCGGCTACAACCTCGGCTACGAACAACTGCCGCTGCATTTGCTGATCAGCGCCTATGAACTCAGCGAACTGGGTATCGATCCGTATTACTTCACCCTGCACGTGACCATCGACAATGCCAGCACCGGCCACGCGCACAAGGCCGTGCAGTCGGTGCTGCAGCTGCTGCCGGTGGAGGGCGATCGTGAAGACTTTCTGCGCCGGGTCGCGTTGGGTTATCGACTCAATGATCTGGGGCAGGGTAGTCGCGCGATCATCGAATCGTTCGATCTCGACACCGAGCTGCTCAACATGCTTGAGCGCAAGCGTCCGTTCGGCCAGCACATGCATTCCGACTACTGCCGCTTCGAAGGCAAGACCGTCAACCAATGGCTGTCGGCACCCGAGCAGTTGCCAGGTTTCCTCACCGCCATGGAAAACAAAGGCTGGATCAAGCGTCAGCAGGACCCGCAAGCCAGCCGGTTCTGGCAGTTGATCGAGGGTGACGGTGCCGCGATGTTCGGGGTGTTCAGCCCTTACGAAAAACAGCTGCTGCATGACTGGATCGCCGGCGACTGGACGCCTGAGCGCCCGGCCACAGCGGTTCGCCGGGGCACGAGCGTCGCGACAGAACCGCCGGTGCCCGAAAACGATCCGGATATCCAGAGCCTGCAAACCTCGCTGGACGGGCTTGCCGCACACGAACAGATGCCGGTGTTGATCCCATGGTTGTCGGCGCATCGGCATTCTCATCCGGCCGGCCTGATGGCCACGCGACGGTTCATCGAACTCAAATCCCGCCTGCGATAGGAGCACGGCATGAATCAGGAAGAGCAACTGGGCACGGCCGATCTGGCGCTGGTGCAACTGGGGCGCCGCTTGCAGGCCGATGGCTACCGGTTCATCACCCCGACGCCGCTCACCCATCAGCGGGTCAACGACCGCGCTTTCGGACAGAGCGCTCGGACCCTGCGTGATGTGTTCGGTTGGTCTCGCTCGTTCGAACCGGGCCTGCTGTCGGCGGATGAACAGTTGCAGTTACAGCAGGCGGGCGTCCTTCAAGAAAGCAACGGCCGACTGAAAAGCCGCGTCCGCTGGTCCAGCCTGGATGAAATGCTGTTCGTGCACTCGGGGTTTCCTACCGATGCAGCTGACGCGGTGTTTTTCGGCCCGGACAGCTACCGTTTCGCGCAGCTTATTCACGCCCATTTGCAGCAAAACTTCGCCCCGATCCGACGCGCCGTGGACATCGGCTGCGGCGCGGGTGTCGGAGCGATTGTGATTGCCCGCGCACGCCGTGAAGCCGAAGTGCTGGCCGTCGACATCAACCCCGCGGCGCTACGCTTGACGGCCGTCAACGCGGCGCTGGCCGAAGTCGCTAACGTCACGGTCGAAGCCAGCGATGTGCTGCAAGACGTCGACGGCCATTTCGACCTGATCGTCGCCAATCCGCCCTACATGGCCGACCCAGCCGAGCGTGCTTACCGCCATGGCGGCGGCGAATTCGGTGAGCAATTGTCGTTGCGCATTGTCGAGCAGGCGTTGTATCGCCTGGCGCCGGGTGGCTCTTTGGTGCTGTACACCGGGGTGGCAATGATCGATGGCCAGGACCCGTTTCTCGAGGCGCTGACCCCGCATCTCGAGGCGTCGATGTTCGGCTGGACCTACCGCGAACTCGATCCCGATGTGTTCGGTGAAGAGCTGCTGACCCCCGGTTATCAACGGGTGGAGCGGATTGCAGTCGTGGCCTTGATCGTCACGCGCATCGGCTCCGGCATTGGGGGAAGCGTTGAGCCAGCAGGTGCGCCATGAGCAAGAATCTCGACGACTACAACCGCATGCGCGATTTCTCGGCGACCTCTGAACCCGCCGCGAAACGCTCGGGCAAAAAAACCGCGAAAGACCACGCCTTGCAGTTCTGTATCCAGAAGCACGATGCCTCGCGCCTGCACTATGACTTTCGCTTGGAACTCGACGGTGCATTGAAGAGTTGGGCAGTGCCCAAAGGCCCTTCGCTGGACCCCAAGGTCAAGCGCCTGGCGGTCCACGTTGAAGACCATCCGATCGATTACGCCACGTTCGAGGGCAGCATTCCAGAAGGGCATTACGGCGCCGGCGACGTGATTGTCTGGGACCGGGGCGTATGGATTCCGCAGGAAGATCCGGCCAAGGCCTACGCCAAGGGAAAACTCAAGTTCGAACTCAAAGGCGAGAAACTCGGCGGCCTGTGGAATCTGGTGCGCACGCATATGCCCGGCAAGCAGGAGCAATGGTTTCTGATCAAGCACCAGGACAGTGCGGCGAAACCCGAAAGCGATTACGACGTGGTCGTCGCCGAACCGGACAGCGTGCTCAGTGACCGAACCATCGTCCCCAGGAAGGCAAAGGCCGAGGCCAAACCCAAACCCAAACCGGTCAAGAAGCCTGCGCGCAAGGTCACGCCGAAAGAACAGTCAGCGCAACTCACCGGCGCGCACAAGGCCAAGCTGCCTGACCAGCTCAAACCGGAATTGGCGACGTTGGTGGAAAAAGCCCCGCAGGGCGAGTGGAGTTATGAGATCAAGTTCGACGGCTACCGGATCATGGCCCGCATCGACCACGACGAGGTGAAACTCTTCACCCGCAACGGCCACGACTGGACCCACAAGCTGCCGAAACAGGCCGAGGCGCTGGCGGCGCTGGGCCTCGAATCCGCCTGGCTCGACGGTGAAATGGTGGTGGCCAACGAGCAGGGCGTGCCGGACTTTCAGGCGCTGCAAAATGCCTTCGAAGCCAACCGCAGTGGCAACATCGTTTATTACCTGTTCGATATGCCTTACCTCAATGGCGTCGACCTGCGCGAAGTACCGGTCGAGGAGCGGCGGGTCGCGCTGGCGACGGTGCTCAAACCCAATAAAGACCCGCTGCTGCGTTTCTCCGACGCGTTCGGCGAAGAACCGGAAGCCTTGCTCAACAGTGCGTGCCAGATGCAGATGGAAGGGCTGATCGGCAAGCGCCTGGGTTCGCCTTACGTGTCCCGGCGCAGCAACGACTGGATCAAGCTCAAGTGCAAGCATCGGCAGGAGTTCGTTGTGGTCGGTTTCACCGATCCCAAAGGTGCGCGCAATGCCTTCGGTGCGTTGCTGTTGGGCCTGCATGACCGTGACAGCGGCGAGTTGCGCTACGCCGGCAAGGTCGGCACCGGGTTCAACGAGACCACGCTCAAGCACATCTACGAACAGCTGAAACCGTTGCAGGTGAAAAAGCCGGCAGTGGTCAATCCACCGACCGGTTTTGACGCCAAGGGCGTGCATTGGCTCAAACCGGTTTTGCTCGCCGAAGTTGCGTTCGCCGAGATGACCAAGGACGGGTCGGTACGCCACGCGGTGTTCCATGGCTTGCGCGATGACAAACCCGCCGAAGACATCACTGAGGAGCGTCCGAAAGCCGTGAAAGCCCAGACCAGCAAGAAAGCCGCTGCTGACAAGCCTGCCGCCGCGGCGAAAAAGAAACCGGCCAAGGCAGCGCCCGCGCCCTCACAAATCGGCCTCGGCGAAGGCAAGGTGCGCATCACCCATCCAGACCGGGTAATCGATGCCAGCAGCGGCACCACCAAAGTGCAGCTGGCGGAGTATTACGCCAGTGTCGCCGAATGGATCTTGCCCGAGCTCAAGGACCGGCCAGTAGCGCTGGTGCGCGCCCCGGACGGCATCGCCGGCGAGCTGTTCTTTCAGAAAAACGCCGAGCGCCTGGCCATTCCGGGCATCACTACGCTGGACAAGGACGTAACCGGCCAACCGGTGATGATCATCAACAACGCCGAAGCCTTGATCGGTGCGGTGCAGATGAGCACCGTCGAGCTGCACACTTGGAACGCCACCACGGAGAATCTCGACAAGCCTGACCGCTTCGTCCTCGACCTCGACCCGGACCCGGCGCTGCCGTGGAAAAGCATGGTCGAGGCGACTCAATTGACGCTGTCGGTGCTTGATGAATTGGGGCTCAAGGCCTTTCTCAAGACCAGCGGCGGCAAGGGGATTCACCTGGTGGTGCCGCTGACTCGCAAATTGGGTTGGGACGAGGTGAAGGACTTCAGCCATGCGATTGTCAGCCACATGGCCAAGTTGCTGCCGGAACGTTTTTCTGCGGTGTCGGGGCCGAAGAATCGAGTCGGGCGGATCTTCATCGATTACCTGCGCAATGGTCTGGGCGCCACCACCATTTGCGCCTATGCCGCCCGCACCCGTGAAGGGCTGCCGGTGTCGGTGCCGATCTTTCGCGAAGAAGTGGCCGAGTTGAAGGGCGGTAATCAGTGGAACATCCACAACGTGCAGGAGCGACTGGCGGAAGTGGGTGATGAGCCCTGGGCGGACCTGAAGAAAACCCGGCAAGCGATCACCGCCGACATGCGTCGGCGGGTCGGGATGAAAAAATAGCGCCCGACACAGCCTTGTAGCAGCTGCCCTGTGGCGAGGGGATAAATCCCCTCGCCACAGGTTGCTAGCGGATAAACGCCTGCAAATCGCTGGTCAGTTTATCGATCGCCACTTTGAAATCCTTGGCAGTGATTTTCTGGCTGGCGTTTTCCAGTGTGCTGCCAAACACCTTGCGCACCACCTTGGCCACGGTCTGGTTGTTGCTGGGATCGATAAATTCAGCCTCGATGAACAGCGTGGTGTCCTGATCCCGATGCCCGCTGGCTGCGGAAACGCCACCGACGACAGCCGCGACAGGCACCACTTCATACCATTTCATGCCTTCGTTTTCCGCATTCACCCCGGTGATCGCCGCGCGCATGATCAGTTTTTTTGAACCGGCCGGCGCTGATTGTTCGCTCGACACCACCCGGTATCTCTGGCCCAGCACGCCTTTGGTCTTGCTGGTCATGTAGCTCTGCAGTTCATCCAGGGTTTGCCGATTGACCCGCTCGTTGGGCTTTGGCGCCGGATAGAGCTCCAGCTTGTTGAAGACGACGGTGTCATAGGCTTTCGGATTCCACGACGGGCTGACCCAGCGCATCGCGGTTTCGCCGCTGCTGGTGGTGACTTGCTGCAAGTTGTTGTAGTTGGACAGGAAGCCTGAGTACTGGTCTTTTTCCGTGACTTTCGAGGTGCACCCGCCGAGCAACAGGCTGGCAAGTGCAGCGCCTATGAACAGTTTCTGCGACAGGTTCATTTGTTTTCTACTCCGTAGGTTCAGCGCAGGGTCGGCCCGGTCAGTCCAGGCCGGGGCAAACCCTGGCTCAAACCGGATCCTTCGCCATGAGCGTAGGTTCGGTCGCAGAATTTTCCAGTCGGTTTCAGTGGTTCGACAGAGGATGGGGCGGCGAGCAACATCCGCCGCCCCGATGACAGCTATTTGCCGACCGTACCTGCCAGCAGCGGTGCCATTTGTTCATCGGTCAATGCCGCCTGGACGTCCATCTTCATGATGTCGTTCCACTCCAGCACCCACTTCTGAATCAGCACCAGATCACTGGCTTCTGCGATGCCAAAACCGCTCGAACCACCGACGGCATGCCAACGCCCGAGCATCTGCACGCCGGCCGGTGGGACGGCGCCGGTCTTGAGGAAGCGCTCGATCGCTTTGTTACGGTTGTCCGAATTTATCGACCAGCTGACGATGAATAACATTTGCCACCTCCTGTTACGGATCGGCACCTGTTTGTCTGAGCGCACCGGGTTGGCGCCGGGACCACGGTGACGCTGTGTCTAGCGCTACTTGCCCCCTGTGAAGGCATAGCAGCGCCCGGCCGTGTGCGTACGACCGCTGATCCTCTTTAATGGCTTTTTTCGAGGTTTGAGCGACGCCTGTTTCACCAGCGAAACATCGGCAGCGGCTTGAGCGGGGAGCGCAGGAATTGCCGCGCGGTTTGCCGGAGCAGCATCTCGTGAAAGCCATGATTGGGCAGCGCCAACTTCACTGATTTGATGTACGCCCGTGGCAGACCGAACGTCAGCAGGCCGAGGGATACATCAATGACATCGGCGCGTCGGAAGGGCTCGACGCTGAGCGCATGGTCGGCAGCGTAAGGCCGCACTTTGTGGTGCTCCAGAATCAGCGCCGTCACTTCGCCACTCAGGTGCGACAGTTGCCGCTTGGCGAGGTAGTCGGTGGCCAGGCGAACCGAGGGTTCCAGGTAATCGATGGTCTGGTCGGTCCAGATGCCCAGGTCGTGAAACGCCCCCGCGATCTGCACGGCTTCGGAGGGCAGGCTTTCAATACCGCTGATCGCGCGGTAGAAGTTCAGCACCCGGTAAATGTGATTGCGATAACCCGGCAGATCGGTGCCGATCGCCAGCGCATAGGACGTGAGTATTTCGTCGGTAACGGGGAATTCGAGAAGGAGGTTCATCGGTGCGGACCTCAGGCGTCGCGCAACAGGTCATTGGCGTTGAGGATCTCGAAGGCGATCTCCGGGCGCTTCTCCAGGCTGCGACGAATCGCGGCCGGGATCGACTGCCGGGTCTTGCGACACAGACCGGGCAATTCGCCGAGGGTGATGCCGATGCCGCGCATGGTGCGTACTTCGTTGAAGCTGGGGACGATGTCCACGCGGATGCCCAATTGTTCGTACATGCGGTTTTGCAAGCGTTCGAGGTCAGCCAGGCTTTGCAGGTTTTCCAGACGATCAAGCAGACGCTTTTCTTCCTGACGGGTCAGAAACAGGATGCGCACGTCCGCCCCCGGTGTTTCCAGCAACGGGTCTCGCCCGCAGATGCAGGCGCCGGGCGGGCAGGGTGAGCGGATCGGGGTCGAGGTCGTCATGGGCCTTAATCATAGAGCGGCCCGGACAAATCGTCAGTCGGAAATATCGGTCGCCGGGATGATCTGTTCGCCATCGGGCTGAGTGCCGGTGGCGGTTTTCTTTTCCCGACGATCATTGATCCAGTTGTCCACCTGGGCGCCGAACTCGGCCGGGGCTTTTCGCCCGACTCTGCGGGCAAGGTCGAGAATAGTCTGCTGGGCGAGGGCATCTTCCATGCGTTGCTGTGCGGTCATCATCACCGCGTGAACCGAGCAATGACCTTCCACGGCCCACGTCGGCGGGGAACCGTCAAACAACGCGCAGCGCCCGCGGATATCTCGACAATCGAAGATCAGCTTCTGGCCGTCGATGGCGTTGACGATGTCCAGCACGCTGATTTCATCCGCCGGCCGCGCCAGTTTGAACCCGCCACGCACACCCTCGGTCGCCACAACCAGTTTGGCCTTGGCCAGCTTGGTGAAGATTTTTGCCAGGTAGTCCAGAGGCACGCCTTGCAGTTCAGCGAGGTCGCGCACGCTTGCCTCACGGCTATCGCCGTAATCGCCTACCAGAAAAAGCAGGCAGTGAATGCCGTACTCAACGCCCGCGCTGTAAAGAGACATGGTTATCTCCGACTGAATGAGTCGCCAATGTTACCAGCCGATGGTCAGTGCTGCAACGAGCCATCGGCATGGCTTGAACACCTTTATGCACTGCGCAGCTTGTGGGTAGAAGCTCTAGTGAGGACGGCCGAAGTATCTGTATGAGTGATGATAACCATCGATAGATGGTCATTGCTTCCGTTAACTCGGATCACTATAGTCGCCGTTGTCAGCTCGGCAACGAGTTCAGTCTTTAGTCTTCTTCGGAGTTAAAACAATGAAACAGCACATTCTGGTAATAGGCGCAGGTTTCGGTGGCATGTGGACGGCATTGAGCGCCACGCGCCTGTTGGACATTCACGATCACAATCACGTAGAAGTCACGGTACTGGCGCCTCAGGCCGAGCTGCGGGTACGTCCGCGCTTCTACGAGCCGAATGCTCATCAACTCGCTGCACCCCTCGGCGACCTGTTCGATGCGGTCGGTGTGAAGTTCATCAAGGGCGCCGCAGAAACCATCGACGTGCAGCAAAAACGCGTCGGCTACACCGATGCGTCGGGTGCCAAACAAGTGTGCAGCTACGACAAACTCGTTCTGGCCACCGGCAGCGGTCTCGCGCTGCCCAACACCCCGGGCGTGGCCAAACACGCCTTCGACGTGGACCAGATCGAACAAGCCGTGCGCCTGGAAAACCATCTGAAATCCCTGGCCAACCTGCCGCAAAGCAAAGCCCGCAACACCGTCGTGGTGGCCGGCGGTGGTTTCACCGGGATTGAAACAGCGACCGAAATGCCGGCGCGACTGCGGGCCATCCTCGGTGAAGACGCCGACATCGAAGTGATCATCGTTGATCGCGGCGAAAAAGTCGGGGCGTCCATGGGCAGCGAAATCAGCCATTCAATCGCCGAAGCCAGCTCTGAGCTGGGGGTGAAATGGCGCTTGAAGTCGTCGGTAGTGGCCGTCGATGAAAACGGTGTGACCCTGGACAATGGCCAGCGCATCGACGCCAAAACCGTGGTCTGGACCACCGGTGTACGGGCCAGCTCGCTCACCGAGCAGATCCCGGCCGAACGCGATCACCTCGGCCGCCTGCACGTCGACGCGCATCTGAAAGTCATCGGTCAGGACGACATTTTCGCCACGGGTGATGTGGCCTATGCCGCCACTGACGACATCGGCAACTACGCCTTGATGACCTGCCAACACGCGATCTCGCTGGGGCGTCACGCCGGCAACAACGTTGCTGCGCAAATTCTGGGCGTGGATCCGAGGGCGTACAGTCAGCCCAAGTACGTTACCTGTCTGGATCTGGGGGCGTGGGGCGCGGTGTACACCGAGGGCTGGGATCGCCAGGTGAAACTGGTCAAGGAGGAAGGCAAATCGCTGAAGACCCAGATCAACACGGTGTGGATCTACCCGCCGGCGGCTGACCGTGCAACAGCGCTGGCGGCAGCGGATCCGATGATTCCGGTTGTGGCCTGAGAGGTTGGCAGCGGTGTCTCGATGATACGGCCTGCCTGAAAAAATCCCGCTCAAGTGATCTTGGGCGGGATTTTTTATTCAGATGCGGAAGGCTTGTCGGCCTACCAGCAACCATTTGCCAGCCTTCTTCTGCCAGATCTGGAAGTTCTCGATTTCAGTCGGGACCAGTTCGGTGCCCTTGATCGCCTGTGCCGAAAAATGATGGCGAACCAACGCAACATCACCCGAGACGGTGATGGTCTGGTTCTGCATTTCCAGGGTTTTGAAAGCGCTCTTGCCCGTTTCGATATCGGCGATGAAGTCTTTCTTGTCCTGGACCTTGCCGCTGGAGTGCCCGTAGGTCAGGTTTTCAGCGGTCAACGCTTTCAGTTCGGGGATGTTTTTATGGAGCATGGCTTGCGTCAGATGGTCCACAGCGTCTGCGACATCCTTCTCGCCCGGGGCTGCTGCCACGTAGCCACTGAACAGGCACAGAAAACCAATCAGCACGTTCACTTTTTTCATGGGTATTTCCTTGTTGTTATGAATGACTCGTCGGTCATCGTACAACTTGGCAGAATTAAAATGAAGAGTGGCAAAACGACGAAGCAAGACTTCTATGCTGATAGAAGTCTTGCCGGGTAAAGGGAAGGGCGTCTGGATTACAGCTTCAGGCCAGCATCGACAGCAGAGCACCTTGACGGTCCAGTTTGGCCAGGTCGTCGAAGCCTCCGACATGGGTGTCACCGATGAAAATCTGCGGCACGCTGCGACGACCGCTGCGGGTGAGCATCTCCTGGAATTTGCCGGGGTCTGACTGCACGTTTATTTCCCGGGCGGCGATCCCTTTGCTGGCCAGCAACGCCTTCGCATTGCGGCAATAGGGGCAGGTGTCAGTGGTGTAAAGCGTCACAGTATTCATGGTGTGTACTCCTCGAATTAGAGATCCGCTTCAAGCGTCGATGGCCGGGAAGTCGATGTCGGTCAGCGCCAGATTGTTCAGGTAGTTGGTCAGGGTCTGCGAGGCAATGTGGGCGACCACCTCGATGATCTTGGCGTCGGAGATGCCGGCTGAGCGCGCCGCTTCAATCTGCTCGTTGCTCACGTGGCCGCGACTTTCGGTGATCTGCCGGGCAAGCGTGGCAAATGCGTTGAGTTGGCCGTGTCGGGCGCTGACGATGTCTTGCGCAGACAACCCGGCCTTGCCGGCAAACAGCGTGTGCGCCGCCAGGCAGTAATCGCAGCCGTTGACTTGCGAGGTGGCCAGGAAGATGGCTTCTTTTTCAGGCGCACTCAGGGACGTTTTGCCTAGGGCCACCGACTGTTGCAGATAGGCAGACAGCACAGCGGGGGCATGGGCCAGCGTCTTGAAGACGTTAGGCAAAAAGCCGATTTTCTTTTGCACGCCTTCCAGCAGCGGGCGAGTGGTTTCGGTGGCTTGGTCAAGGCTCAGGGTGTTGATGCGGCTCATGGTGAGACTCCGTCGATTCAAGCGCGGTATGCGCTGGGTACGGGGTCCATGCTAGGGATCTGTGCTGGCTTTGAGGGTGCAAATCGTCGAGGATATGCGACAGATCGTCCAAATATGCTCCCGGGGAGTCGTTCCATGGATCGCTTGTCCACCTTGCTCACGCATTTCGGTGTCAGTGCCGGAACCTTCCACAGCGGGGATTTTTGCGGCGTCACGGCGTTTGATGGCGACCAGGCCACCGGACACCTGCATTTGCTTCAGGCCGGCGAACTGACGCTCAAACTCGCGGATGGGCGAGACCTGCAACTCAATGAGCCGACGTTGATTTTCTTCCCGCGACCTTATCGCCATCGGTTGCTCGCCAACGAAACGTCGGGCACTCAATTGGTGTGTGCCACCCTGGAATTCGATGGCGGGGCGGGCAATGCCCTGGCGGCCGCGCTGCCTGAATACCTGGTGCTCGAACTCGACAGCATCCCGACCCTGGCCGGCACGCTGGACTGGTTGTTTAGCGAAGCCTTCGGCGGCATTTGTGGTCGCGAGGCGATGATGGACCGGCTGTTCGAACTGCTGGTGATTCAGTTATTGCGGCACATTCTGACCAGCCGCGACCAGACGCCCGGGATGATGGCCGGCCTTGCCGATCCACGCCTGGCGCGTCCCTTGAGCCTGATGCATGACTCGCCCGGCAAAGCCTGGACGGTGGCTGAACTGTCGGCAGCGGCCAATATGTCCCGGGCCAGTTTCGCTGAATACTTTCGTTCCGTGGTGGGGCAGACGCCGGTCGACTATCTGGTGAGCTGGCGTATCAGTCTGGCGCAGAAACGTTTGCGTGAAGGCAAATCCATCGCACTGATCGCCGATGAAGTCGGCTACGAAAGCCCCTCGGCGCTGGCCCGGGCGTTCCGGCGCAAAACCGGCGTCAGCCCGCGCGAATGGCTGCAAGACGCAAGAAGCCCGCGCTGACCACCCTGTCGATTGAACACAATCCCTGTAGGAGCGAGCCTGCTCGCGATGGCGGTGGATCAGTCGCCATCGATGTTGGATGTGCCGGACAATTCGCGAGCAGGCTCGCTCCCACAGGTTTCGTGGGCGTGAGATAGACTCATCAACGGGCATCGAACCGTGGGAGTGACACCTGTGGCGCAATTCAAATGGATTCGTTGATCACCGCTGCAGCGCACGCACTCGCGGCGGGTGATCCCCTCGGCGCGTTGAACCGGGTTGCCTTGCGCGACGATGCCCCTGCGCTGGCACTTCGCGGCATCGCCATGGCGCAGTTGGGCGATCTGGTCCGGGCCAAGGCATTGGTGCGCAGCGCCGCACGCGCCTTCGGTCCGAAAGCGCCGGTAGCCCGGGCGCGGTGCGTGGTCGCCGAAGCCGAAATCGCCCTGGCTTCGCGGGATCTGGCTTGGCAAGTGAAGACGCTCGAAGCGGCGCGAGTGACGCTGGAGGCCCATGGCGATCACTCGAACGCGGCCCATGCGCGGTATTTGCAGATTCGCCGTTTGTTGCTGATCGGGCATCTGGATGAGGTCGAAGGGATGCTCGCCGAGCTCGACCCTGCGCCGCTGCCGCCGGCATTGCGTGCCGTTCATGAACTGGTGGTGGCCGGGGTCGCCGTGCGGCGACTCGAAACAAAAAAGGCGCGGTCTGCGCTCGAAAGGGCTCAACGTGCTGCGTTCGACGCCGGCATTCCCGCGCTGACCGCCGAGGTCGAACACGCCGCTCAAGTCCTCGACACGCCCGTGGCACGACGGATTGCCCGTGGTGAAGAGCGCCCCCTGTTGCTGGATGAAGTGGAAGCGCTGCTGAGTTCACCGTCACTGGTGGTGGACGCGTGTCGATACGGCGTGCGCGGCGCGGGGATGTCGATATCCCTGGCCAAACGCCCGGTGCTTTTTACCCTCGTGCGGGCATTGGCCGAAGCCTGGCCCGCGGATGTGGCGCGGGAAACGCTGATCACCCAGGCCTTTCGCTTGAAGCTCACCGACGAGTCCCATCGCGCACGGTTGCGCGTCGAAATCGGTCGGCTTCGTGCGGCGCTGAAGCCTCTGGCCGGTGTCAGTGCGACGAAGCGCGGGTTTGCGCTGCAACCGCAGATTGCTGACGAGGTTATGGTGCTGGCGCGGCCCGTCGAAGAGCCGCAAGCGGCGCTGCTCGCTTTCCTGGCCGACGGCGAGTCGTGGTCGAGTTCGGCGCTCGCCCTGGCGCTGAAGGCCAGTCAGCGCACGGTGCAACGGGCACTCGATTCGCTGGCGGCGGCGGGCAAAGTGCAGTCCTTTGGCCGCGGGCGAGCCCAGCGCTGGATGATGCCGCCGCTGCCGGGATTCGCGACGACTTTGTTACTCACAGCTTGGGTGCCGGGTGACTAGGATCCATTCCACCACCCAACGAAGAGGATGCAACCATGAAGCAATCATCTGCCGAAATCATCCGCGAATACGGACCCTTTCCGGGCGTCGACAGCGTGCATGGCGTGTCTTATGACGGCCAGCACGTCTGGTTCGCCTCCGGAGAAAAACTCAATGCCCTCGACCCGACTAGCGGGAAGACACTGCGCTCGCTTGATATCGCCGCACATGCCGGGACCGCCTTTGACGGCCAGCACCTGTTCCAGATCGCCGAGGATCGCATCCAGAAGATCGATCCTTCGAACGGCCGGGTACTCGGCACCATTCCTGCGCCTGGCGGCGGTGGCGATTCAGGGCTCGCGTGGGCCGAAGGAACGCTGTGGGTCGGGCAGTATCAGGAACGCAAGATCCATCAGATCGACCCGGACACCGGCAAGATTCTGCGCACGATCGAGTCCAACCGCTTCGTCACCGGCGTGACCTGGGTGGAAGGCGCTCTTTGGCACGGCACATGGGAAGGAGAGGAAGGGGAATTGCGGCGAGTAGACCCGAACACCGGCGAGGTGCTGGAAAGCCTTACGCTGCCGACCGGTGTCGGCGTATCGGGGCTTGAGTCCGACGGCGCGGAGCGGTTTTTCTGCGGCGGAGGGAACAGCGGTAAGGTACGGGCCGTTCGTCGGCCCGCCTCATCCTAGAAGGTGAACGCGCGAGAAGATCGAGGCGCGCTTTGCGCCAATTCGATCTCCAGCAGGTGTTCAACCAAAACGTCATTGAGAAACCGGAACTGATCGTTGAGCCCGACCACTTCATTGTTGAAGTGGTTGGCGGCGGCCGGTATCAGCAACGCCTCGAAGTTTTTGTCGAACACCAGCGACAGCACCTTGCGAGAGACGAATGGCTGCGAATAGAAGTTGTTGCCGAACACCGGGAAGCTGACGGACAGGGTAATGGCGTGGATCATGATCTGCGCTCCTCGGCGAGGACAATGTAGGAAAAAACGGTCAAGGTCACGGCCGTCAGGGCCAGACAGGTCAGCAGATGGATCAACATGATTTTCCCCTCCGGTGTGGGGTTTTGCCTTGGGATGAGTTGATCCTGCGCCTGGCGGTTTTTTAGCGGAAGGCAATCATCGCGATGGTGAGTATCGACGCCGTTGATGGTGGTCTCGCGGGCCTCATCGCGGGCAAGCCCGCTCCCACAGTGGTTTGCGGGGGAACACAGTTTTGCAATCGACACAAAACCCTGTGGGAGCGGGCTTGCCCGCGATGAGGTCCTGAAAATCACCACCAATCCCAAGCGAACAATTACCGCCACCTATACTCAAATAAATAGGCTTTTCGAGCACCGGACATACCGCCCGGGGAACACTGTAGGAACCGCGATCTTGAACCTGCGTTCGCTGATCGTCGCCGTGATGGTGGTGTTGGCGGGATGCGCCACGCCTCCGCGTGCCCCGGTGGTGGCGCCGATCGTGGTGGTGTCCGAAAGCACTTGGCGCCAAGTGGATCAGGAGATTGTCGCAGCCTCCCAATCGGCCACCGAACAGACCAAAATCTACGCTCGCGGCGCCATGGATTACTGGCGCACCCGGGTCTACCAACTGACCGAAGAGAACTTCATTCCCTGGTTCAGCAGTTACTGGACCCAGGAATGGCTGTCGATGAAGGTCAGCTGGTACAGCCTCAGTGCCCAGGGCGAGCAGGATGCCTCGGCCAAGCGCCTGGCCGCCTATCTGCTGGAGCAATACCAGAAGCGCGTGCTGGCGCCGGTCGCGGTGGAGATCGATCCCGACGCGATTCTCGGCCTGGCAACGGCCTTCTACGTGGACATTGTTCAGGAAGAGCTGCAGCGAATCTCTCAGCGCCACGGCATACCAATGACCCAGCTCAACGGCCGCATCCAGAAAATCCCCGCCATTGCACTGGGCCCGCCGCCCGCCCGGGATGCTTCGTTGTATCAAGTGGTGCACACCCAGCCGTTGAACAGCTTGCCGGCGTATGCGGCGCTGATCGAGAAGATCCACAAGGCGGGCGGCGACAAAGGGGTGGATAACACCGAGACCGCCATGGCACCGGTGGCCAAGCGCGCCAGTAAACGGATAGAAGCGGAAATGGCCCCGCGAGGAGCGGCCAGTGCGGTGGCGGCGGCCGCCGGGAAACTGGCCGGAGCGCTGATTTCGGTGGGGGTCGCGGGCGTTCGGGCGATTATCCAGGCCAACGATCGGCCGGACAGCGAGGCGCTGATTCGCAGCAGCCTGGGCAATACGTTCGACAAAGCCTGGACGAAACTGGTGCAGAACCCGACTACCGGCGTGATGGCGGGGACGTTGTACATGGCGGCGCAGATCGAGGGCAACCTGGCGGGGAGCGCCGACGTACCGTCGGTCAGTTCGAGCAGCGGCGCTGTCGATTGGAGCCCGATGGAAACGACTAGCCAGCAGACCGTTCCATAACCGAAGGAGAAACACCATGTCCTACGTTGATGGCTTCCTCGCTGCTGTTCCCACCGCCAATCGCGAAAAATTCAAGAAACACGCCGAAACCGCCGCAGTCATTTTCAAGGAAAGCGGCGCGCTCAGCGTCGCTGAATGCTGGGGTGACGATGTGCCTGAGGGCAAGGTGACTTCGTTTCCCATGGCGGTAAAACTCAAGGAAGACGAAACCGTAGTCTTCAGCTGGATCATCTGGCCAGACAAGGCCACCCGTGATGCGGGCATGGACAAACTCATGAACGATCCGAGAATGCAGCCGGACGTCAATCCGATGCCCTTCGATGGCCAGCGCCTGGTCTATGGTGGTTTCGAGATGATTGTGAAGGCCTGATCCCGACGAAAGGATCACTCCGGCGACGGGGTGATCCTGCAGCTTTTGCGGTTGCGGATCTCGCTGTCCGTCGGCCGCTCCCTGACGAACTCGAAGCGCGGCTCACCTTCGCTATAGTGAACCAGCCAGCCCCATTCCAGCTCGGACTCATCCTGCCCCGGTTTCGGTGGCATCGCCCACCATGGCTCTTTGCTGATGATTGCTCGCATGGCCCCCTCCCGTTGATTCGGTTGGTTCAACTATAACGTGCATGTCAGGAGCTGCCAGGCATGACTGACGAATCCCATGAACCGTCCAAACGGCTGTTCTTTGCGCTGAATTGCCCGCCGGAGCAACGCAAGGCCATTGCCCAATGGCGCAGCGCCCTTGAGCTGCGCAGCGGGCGCCCGGTGCCGGCGGACTACTTTCACCTGACGTTGTTGTTTTTAGGGGCTGTCGGCGTGGCGCAGATCGGCGAGATCTGTGCGGCGGCTGCGAAGGTTCGCGTACCGGGTGCGCCACTGAGCCTGGCGCTGGATCGGCTGGATGTCTGGCGCAGGGCAGGGGTGTTGGTGCTGGCGCCAGAACAGGCACCACCGGAGTTGTTGCGTCTGGTGTATGCGCTGGAACAGGCGATGTTGCCGTTTGGCTTTGAGGAGGCGCCGAAAGAGTTTCGGCCGCACTTGACGCTGATGCGTGATTATCGAGTGCCGGTGCCTGAATCCGCGACGCCGCCCGAGTTTTTCCTGCGGGCCGACCGCTTTGTCTTGTTTGAATCCCATAAGGGAAGGTATCGGGCGCTGGCGGAATGGCCGCTCGTCCCCACATAAAAAAAGGCGCCCGAGGAGGGCGCCTGAATTCACCTGAACCGAGGAAGCCAGGTGAGGCCGTTCGTCAGAGAGGGTGCAGCGGTGGTAAGGCGCTGCGTGAACGGAAACGGTAATACCTGCCAGCATTGATGGTGAAAGCTCTGGCCTCATCGCGAGCAGGCTCGCTCCCACATTATTCCGTGGTGGAACACAGGCTTGTGAACGACACGAATCCCCTGTGGGAGCGAGCCTGCTCGCGATGGCGGTTTCAAATTCAGCAATTACTTCCCGAGCTTCACCCGCGTCCAGCCCCGGGTCATCACCCGTTGAACACCGATCGGCATATCCGGAATCGCATACAACGTCGCCATCACCGCTTGCGGCGGGTACGACCCCGGGTCATTCCGGATCGCCTCATCCACCAACGGCGTGGCCGCTGCGTTGGCGTTGCTGTAGCCGATGTTGTTGGTGATCTCGGCGATGATGTCCGGGCGCATCAGGAAGTTCATGAACAGGTAGGCGTTCTCGACGTTTGCCGCGTCCCGCGGGATCGCGACCATGTCGTAGAAGCTGCCGGCCCCTTCTTTCGGAATGCTGTAGTCAATCTTCACCTTGTCGCCCGCTTCCTGGGCGCGCGCTTTGGCCTGCAGCACGTCGCCGGAGTACCCGACCGCGACGCAGATGTTGCCGTTGGCCAGATCGGAGATGTATTTCGACGAATGGAAGTACGCCACCGACGGCCGAATCTTCATGAACAGCGCTTCGGCTTCTGCGATCTGAGCCTTGTCCTGGGAGTTCACCGGGTAGCCCAGGTAGTGCAGGGCGGCCGGCAGCATTTCCGTCGGCGAATCAAGGAAACTGATACCGCAGGCTTTCAGCTTTTCCGCGTTTTCCGGTTTGAACAGCAAGTCCCAGGAGTTGGTCGGTGCGTTGGCGCCGAGCACTTCCTTGACCTTGGCTGGGTTGAAACCAATGCCGATGGAGCCCCACATGTACGGGAAAGCATGACCGTTATCCGGGTCGCTCGCGGACGCGTTTTTAAGCAGCACCGGGTTGAGGTTTTTCCAGTTCGCCAGCTTCGACTTGTCCAGTTCCTGATAGACCCCGGCCTTGATCTGCTTGGCCAGGAAACTGTTGGACGGCACAACGATGTCATAGCCGGATTTGCCTGCGAGCAGCCGCGCCTCAAGGGTTTCATTGCTGTCGAACACATCGTAGGTCACGCGGATGCCGGTCTCGTCTTCGAACTTCTTGACCGTGTCCGGGGCGATGTAATCCGACCAGTTATAGACGCGCAGAACCTTGTCATTGGCCTGGGCGCCAGTAGCCATTGCGCCCAATAAGGACAGTGTCAGCAGAGTCCTGCCAAACATTTTCATCGGTACAACTCCATTTCTTTTTTATTCAAAATCACACAGCAAGATGCAGTGAACACAAAACCCTGCAGTAAGGGGATTTACCTGTAGTGAAGGGATCTATTTGTGGCGAGGGGATTTATCCCCGTTCGGCTGCGAAGCAGTCGTAAAACCATCACACGCGGTGTACCTGATACACCTCGGTTGCAGGTTTTGGGGCCGCTTCGCGACCCAACGGGGATAAATCCCCTCGCCACAGTTTTTGTGTTCACTCACCTCATCAACAACGGCACTACGCCGTCGCTTCCGCCATTCGCTTTTCAGGTTGCTGCCACGACTCGCTCGCGGTCTGGTCCATCGCTTCCTGAATCGCGCGTTTACGGGTGGCTTCGGCGCGGCGGCTGAAGTACCAGACCATGAACGTTACGATCGAAACCGCCAACAAAATCAAACTGGCCACGGCATTGATCTCAGGCTTCACGCCCAGACGCACCGCCGAGAACACTTCCATCGGCAACGTCGTCGAACCCGGCCCCGACACAAAACTCGCCAGCACCAGGTCATCCAGCGACAAGGCAAACGACATCATGCCGCCGGCCGCCAGTGACGGCGCGATCATCGGAATGGTGATCAGGAAAAACACCTTGAACGGCTTCGCCCCCAGGTCCATGGCCGCTTCTTCGATGGACAAGTCCAGCTCACGCAAACGCGCCGAGACCACCACCGCCACATACGCTGCACAGAACGTGGTGTGGGCGATCCAGATGGTGACGATGCCACGCTCCATCGGCCAACCGATCAACTGCGCCATCGCCACGAACAGCAGCAACAGCGACAGACCGGTGATCACTTCCGGCATCACCAACGGCGCCGTCACCAAGCCACCGAACAACGTGCGTCCCTTGAAGCGCGTCACCCGAGTCAATACAAACGCGGCCAACGTCCCCAACGCGACAGCGGCAATCGCCGTGTAGCAGGCGATTTCCAGCGAGCGCACCACCGAGCCCATCAGTTGCGTATTGTCGAGCAAGCCGGCGTACCACTTGAACGACCAGCCGCCCCAAACGGTGACCAGCTTGGAGGCGTTGAACGAGTAAATCACCAGAATCAGCATCGGCAGGTAGATAAACGACAGGCCGAAAATCAGCATGAACTTTGAAAATCCGAAGCGTTTCATCCCCGACCCTCCATCTCTTTGGCCTGGCTACGGTTGAACAACAGGATCGGCACAATCAGGATCAACAGCATTACCACCGCCAGGGCAGACGCCACCGGCCAGTCGCGGTTGTTGAAGAACTCTTGCCACAGCACGCGACCGATCATCAGGGTCTCCGGGCCGCCCAGCAGTTCCGGAATCACGAACTCACCGACCACCGGAATGAACACCAGCATGCAGCCGGCAATGATCCCGTTCTTGGCCAGCGGCACGGTGATTTTCCAGAAGTTGTTGAAGTTGCTCGAACCCAGGTCGGACGCGGCTTCCAGCAAGCTTTGATCGTGCTTGACCAGGTTGGCGTACAGCGGCAGCACCATGAACGGCAGATACGCATACACCACGCCGATATACACGGCGGTATTGGTGTTGAGGATCTCGATCGGGTGATCCGTCAGCCCGGTCCACATCAAAAACCCGTTGAGCAAACCGTTGTTGCTGAGAATGCCCATCCACGCATACACGCGGATCAGGATCGCGGTCCAGGTCGGCATCATGATCAGCAACAGCAAAACGTTTTGCGTTTCCTTGTTCGCCTTGGTGATCGCGTAGGCCATCGGGAAACCGATCACCAGGCACATCAGCGTGCTTAAAAACGCGACCTTCAACGAGCCGAAGTAGGCCGAGATGTACAGCTCATCTTCGGTCAGCAGCGAGTAGTTGCCGATGTTCAGCAGCAGCTGGAATTTCTGCTCGGCGAAAGTGTAGATCTCGGAGTAGGGAGGAATGGCCAGGGCCGCTTCCGAGAAGCTGATCTTCATCACCAGGAAGAACGGCAACAGGAAAAACAGGCACAGCCACAGGAACGGAATCCCGATGACGAGCTTTCGACCACTCGGCATCAGCCGCATGAACTGCTGATTGAGTGTTTTCATGAGCGCAGTACCACGCCGCTGTCGTCTTCCCACCACACGTAGACCTTGTCGTCCCAGGTCGGACGGGCGCCACGGCGTTCGGCGTTGGCCATGAACGATTGCACGACCTTGCCGCCAGGCAGCTCGACGTAAAACACCGAGTGACCGCCGAGGTAAGCGATGTCATGCACCTTGCCTTCGGACCAGTTGTAACGGGTGTCCGGCTTGAGGGTGCTGACCAGCATTTTTTCCGGACGGATCGCGTAGGTGATCGACTTGTCCTGCACCGAAGTGCTGACGCCGTGACCGACGTAAATCTTCTGCTCCAGGTCCGGGCTGTGAATGATCGCGTGACCTTCCAGGTCTTCCACCACCGTGCCTTCAAAGGCGTTCACGTTGCCGATGAATTCGCAGACCATGCGGCTGACCGGTGCTTCATAAATGTCGATCGGGCTGCCGATCTGCGCGATCCAGCCCAGATGCATGATCGCAATGCGCTGGGCCATGGTCATGGCCTCTTCCTGGTCGTGGGTCACCATCACGCAGGTCACGCCGACGCGCTCGATGATTTCCACCAACTCCAGTTGCATCTGCGAGCGCAGCTTTTTATCCAGTGCGCCCATCGGTTCGTCGAGCAACAGCAGCTTCGGACGCTTGGCCAGGGAGCGGGCGAGGGCCACGCGCTGACGCTGACCGCCGGACAACTGATGGGGTTTGCGTTTAGCGTATTGAGTCATGTGCACCAGGCGCAGCATCTCTTCAACGCGGGCGTCGATTTCGCTGGCGGGCAAACGGTCCTGTTTGAGGCCGAAGGCAATGTTCTGCGCCACGGTCATGTGCGGGAACAGGGCGTACGACTGGAACATCATGTTGATCGGCCGTTCGTACGGCGGCATGTCGGTGATGTCGACACCGTCGAGGAAAATCCGTCCTTCGGTCGGGCGCTCGAAGCCGGCGAGCATGCGCAGCAGGGTCGATTTGCCGGAGCCGGAACCACCGAGCAGGGCGAAGATTTCCCCTTGATGAATCTCAAGCGAGACATCGTCTACGGCGCAGGTTTCGTCGAACTTCTTGGTGACGCGGTCGACTTTCACCAACACCTTTTTCGATGTCTGGTGACCTTCAAGAGCCTTCCTGTAAGTGCTGGAGGCGTTTGCCATGTGAAACTCCCAACAGGTTTCAGTCGTCGGGCCAACGCGGCCTGACTTAAGAGTGGATTGCTAGCCTGAGCCGGTATTACCGGTTGGCGCTTGCCCTTGTAGGAGCGAAGCTTGCTCGCGAAGACGGCGTGTCAGTCGACATCATCGTTGCCTGATACACCGCCTTCGCGAGCAAGCTTCGCTCCTACAGGGGATTGCGCTTGCTGACCGCTCAGGCTAATTCGGCGCCGCCATCCTGGCTGCCTGGGTCGTACTTGTTGTTATTGCAGTGTGTTGTTTCGCAAGTCACGGACGCGCAAAGGCACGCCCGCCGGACTCGCGGGGGCAGTAAAGGGGTGTTTTAAGTCAGCGGGTTTTACGCAGCGCGGCCCGTTGCCGGCACGCATCGCCGAACGCCTGGAAAATACTTAAATAGGGTGGATTCGAAAGGACCTGCCATTCCGGATGCCATTGCACGCCGACGGCAAACGCCTTGCTGTGCTCCACCGAAATCGCCTCGATCAAGCCGTCTGGCGCAACTGCTTCCGAGCGCAATCCCGGCGCCAGTCGGTCGATGCCCTGACTGTGAATCGAATTGACCATGAACTCCGCCGGCAACTCCAGCGCTTCGAATACACCACCCGGCTGCACCGTCACCGCATGGGCCGGTGCGTATTGCACCGCCAGCTCCGGACTGTCCGCTTCGCGGTGATCGAGCATGCCCGGCAGTTCATGCACCTTCTGATGCAGGCTGCCGCCGAACGCCACGTTCATTTCCTGGAAGCCGCGGCAGATGCCGAGCACCGGAACGCCCGCCGCAATGGCTGCACGCAATAAAGGAAGGGTAGTGGCGTCCCGCGCCGGATCGTGATCCGTGCCGGGGGCACTGGCCGGGCCTTGATAGTGGAAAGGTTCCACGTTTGAAGGAGAGCCGGTCAGCAGCAGACCGTCGAGATGCGCCAGCACATCTTCGATTTCAGTCAAATCGCCTAAGGAAGGAATGACCACAGGCAGCCCCAAAGCCGCAACGCTGACAGCACGCAAGTACTTGTCGCCGCTGATGTGGTAGGGGTGCAGGCCAATCTGTTTGACGCACGCTGTAACGCCGATCAATGGCTTGAATGCCATTTTTATCACCTCGAAGTTTCACACTTGAACGAGCTTTTCCGGAGCTTAGCCTTGTTGATTTTAATTAACAACTCTCATGTAAAAAATTCTAAACGCCGCACGTCTGATCATCAGGGTTTACGCAGTGCGCATGACTAAATTGGCACTCTCGTCCCCAAAAAAGGCCTGAAAATAAAGGTTGAGAGGCCAGGTGTTCGCTATTGACTTCACTTTGCCGTTCGGGTTGACTGGGCTCGCAACAAGGTAGTGAACATAATAATTAACAGCTAATAGGTGCATCATGTCGGTCCCTCTGCGTACCGTTCAACTCAACGAAGCAAACGCATTCCTTAAGAAATATCCTGAGGTTTTGTACGTCGACCTTCTGATTGCGGATATGAACGGTGTGGTGCGCGGCAAGCGCATCGAACGCACCAGTCTTCATAAGGTTTACGAAAAAGGCATCAACCTCCCGGCGTCACTGTTTGCTCTGGACATCAACGGTTCTACGGTGGAAAGCACCGGCCTGGGTCTGGACATCGGCGACTCGGACCGAATCTGCTTCCCCATCCCGGGTACCCTGAGCATCGAGCCGTGGCAGAAGCGCCCAACCGCTCAGTTGCTGATGACCATGCACGAACTTGAAGGCGAGGCGTTCTTCGCCGATCCGCGCGAAGTGCTGGCCAATGTGGTGCGCAAGTTCGATGAGCTTGGCCTGACCATTTGCGCGGCATTCGAACTCGAGTTTTATCTGATCGACCAGGACAACGTGAACGGTCGTCCACAGTCGCCGCGTTCGCCGGTATCGGGCAAGCGACCGGTGTCGACCCAGGTCTACCTGATCGACGACCTCGACGAGTACGTCGATTGCCTGCAAGACATCCTCGAAGGCGCGAAAGAGCAGGGCATTCCTGCTGACGCCATCGTCAAGGAAAGTGCTCCGGCGCAGTTCGAAGTGAACCTGCATCACGTTAACGACCCGATCAAGGCCTGCGACTACGCGGTGCTGCTCAAGCGTCTGGTGAAGAACATCGCCTACGACCACGAGATGGACACCACGTTTATGGCCAAGCCGTATCCGGGCCAGGCGGGCAACGGTTTGCACGTGCACATTTCGATTCTCGACAAAGAGGGCAACAACATCTTTGCCAGCGAGGATCCCGAGCAGAACGCCGCGCTGCGACACGCGATCGGCGGTGTGCTCGAGACCCTGCCGGCGCAGATGGCTTTCCTGTGCCCGAACGTCAACTCGTACCGTCGCTTCGGCGCGCAGTTCTATGTGCCGAACTCGCCGAGCTGGGGCATCGACAACCGTACCGTTGCAGTGCGTGTACCGACCGGTTCGCCGGACTCCGTGCGCATCGAGCATCGCGTAGCCGGCGCCGATGCCAACCCGTACTTGCTGATGGCGTCGGTGCTGGCCGGTATTCACCACGGCCTGACCAACGAAATCGAGCCGGGCGCACCGGTTGAAGGCAACAGCTACGAGCAAAACGAGCAGAGCCTGCCGAACAACCTGCGCGATGCCCTGCGCGAGCTGGACGACAGCGAAGTCATGTCGCGCTACATCGACCCGCTGTACATCGACGTGTTCGTGGCGTGCAAGGAAAGCGAGCTGGCCGAGTTCGAGAACTCCATCTCGGACCTTGAGTACAACTGGTATTTGCACACCGTTTGAGTCTGAAAGGCCCTCACCCTAACCCTCTCCCAGAGGGAGAGGGGACTGACCGAGTTATCTCAGGACATTCAGCGACCTGACCGATCCAGTCGATTATGGAGTCGGTACAAAAGCTTCAGGTCGCAGGAGTTCCCGAGCATCCCCCGATCAGTCCCCTCTCCCCCCGGGAGAGGGCTAGGGTGAGGGCTGGACCCCAAGCCAAACACATCAGCCAGACACCCACCCAATTTCCTCTGCGTCGAGTCACAACCATGACAAACACTCGTAGCGACTGGGAACAACGCTTCCAGTCCCTCACCCTCGAAAGCCGCGCCTTCATCGACGGCCAATACCGCCCGGCACTCAGCGGTGACACTTTCGAATGCATCAGCCCGGTCGACGGCCGCTTCCTGGCCAACGTCGCCAGCACCGACGAAGCCGACGCCAACGAAGCCGTGGCCGTCGCGCGCCGCACTTTCGAATCAGGCATCTGGGCCAACCTTGCCCCGGCCGAGCGCAAGCGCATCCTGATCCGCTTCGCCGACCTGATCCTGGCCAACCAGCAAGAACTGGCCCTGCTCGAAACCCTCGACATGGGCAAGCCGATCAACGATTCGATGAACATCGACATCCCGGCGACCGCCAACGCGATCCGCTGGAGCGCCGAGGCCATCGACAAGATCTACGACGAAGTCGCCGCCACGCCGCACGACCAACTCGGCCTCATCACCCGCGAACCTGCGGGCGTGGTCGCCGCCATCGTGCCGTGGAATTTCCCGTTGATCATGGCCAGCTGGAAGTTCGCCCCGGCCCTGGCCGCCGGCAACTCGTTCATCCTCAAGCCTTCGGAAAAGTCGCCACTGACCGCGATCCGTATCGCTCAGTTGGCGCTGGACGCCGGCATCCCCAAAGGCGTGTTCAACGTCCTGCCAGGCTACGGTCACACCGTCGGCAAGGCGCTGGCGTTGCACATGGACGTCGACGTGCTGGCCTTCACCGGCTCCACCGCGATTGCCAAGCAACTGCTGATCTACGCCGGGCAAAGCAACATGAAACGCGTCTGGCTCGAAGCAGGGGGGAAGAGTCCAAACGTGGTGTTCGCCGACGCGCCGGATTTGCGCGCGGCAGCACAAGCGGCGGCCGGTGCGATTGCCTTCAACCAGGGCGAAGTCTGCACTGCCGGTTCGCGCTTGCTGGTGGAGCGTTCGATCCGCGAGCAGTTCATTCCGCTGCTGGTGGAAGCACTGCAAGCCTGGAAACCGGGACACGCTTTGGACCCGGAAACCACCGTCGGCGCGGTCGTCGATCAGCGTCAACTGGACAACGTGCTGCGCTACATCCAGGTCGGCAAAGACCAGGGCGCGCAATTGATCGCGGGCGGTAGCCGCACCCTCGAAGACACCGGTGGCCTGTACGTGGAACCGGCGATTTTCGACGGCGTGACCAACGCCATGACCATCGCCCGTGAAGAAATCTTTGGCCCGGTGCTGTCGCTGATCACCTTCGACACCGAGGAAGAAGCGCTGGCGATTGCCAACGACAGCATCTTCGGCCTGGCGGCAGGCGTGTGGACCAGCAACCTGAGCAAGGCCCACACCTTCGCCCGTGGCTTGCGTGCCGGCAGCGTCTGGGTCAACCAGTACGACGGCGGCGACATGACTGCGCCGTTCGGCGGGTACAAGCAGTCGGGTAACGGTCGGGACAAATCGCTGCACGCGTTCGACAAATACACCGAACTCAAAGCGACCTGGATCAAGCTCTAATACCTATAAAAAAGCGACGGTCACCGGCACGCTGCCGGTGGCCATCGGAGAAAGCTATGAAACAAGATTCTGTGAAACAAACCCACGTAAACAGCTACTACGCCGCCACCCGCAACTTCACCGGCGACTTCCCGGTGCTCGAACAAGCGGTGGACTGCGACGTCTGCGTGATCGGCGCTGGCTACACCGGTTTGTCCTCGGCGCTGTTCCTCTGCGAAGCGGGCTACAGCGTGACCGTGCTGGAAGCCGCCAAAGTCGGTTTCGGCGCCAGCGGTCGCAACGGCGGCCAACTGGTCAACTCCTACAGCCGCGATGTCGATGTGATCGAAGAACGCTACGGCGACAAGACCGCCGAGGTCCTCGGCAGCATGATCTTCGAAGGCGCCGACATCATTCGTCAGCGCATACAACACTACGACATCCAGTGCGACTACAAGCCGGGTGGCATCTTCGCTGCGTTGAACAAGAAGCAGCTCAAAGGCCTGGCCGAGCAGAAAAGCAGCTGGGAACGTTACGGCAACAAAAACCTGAAAATGCTCGACGCCGCGGATATCAAGCGCGAAGTCGGTTGCGACAACTACGTCGGCGGCCTGCTCGACATGCAGGGCGGCCACATCCACCCGCTGAACCTGGCCCTCGGCGAAGCCTCGGCCATCATCGGCCTGGGCGGCAAAATCTACGAACAATCGGCAGCCGTGGAAATCACCTACGGCGAACCGATCACCGTGCGCACCGCCAAAGGCCTGGTCCGCGCCAAGTACTTGTTGATCGCCGGTAACGCCTACCTGCCGCAGGGCCTAGACAATCGCGTGACCAGCAAAAGCATGCCGTGCGGCTCGCAAATCGTCGTCACCGAGCCGTTGTCCGAGAAGGTTGCGCGCAGCCTGATCAAGAACAACTACTGCGTCGAAGACTGCAACTACCTGCTCGATTACTACCGCCTCACCGCCGACAACCGCTTGCTGTACGGCGGCGGCGTGGTCTACGGCGCCCGCGAACCGGACGACATCGAGCAACTGATCAAGCCGAAAATCCTCAAGACCTTCCCGCAACTGAAGGACGTGAAAATCGATTACCGCTGGACCGGCAACTTCCTGCTGACCATGTCGCGCATGCCGCAATTCGGCCGCATCGAGAAAAATGCCTACTACATGCAAGGCTACAGCGGCCACGGCGTCACCTGCTCGCACCTGGCCGGCAAACTGATCTCGGAAATGATCCGCGGCGACGCCGAACGCTTCGATGCCTTCGCCTCGCTGCCGCACATGCCCATGCTCGGCGGCCGCACCTTCCAGGCCCCACTCACCGCCATGGGCGCCGCGTATTACGCACTGCGGGACCGGTTTGGCATCTAGCCCCAACGCAATCCCTGTAGGAGCCAAGCTTGCTGGCGAAGACGGCGGCACAGTCAACATCGATGTCGCCAGAACCACCGCCATCGCGAGCAGGCTCACTCCCACAGGGATTAGCGGTGTACACAAACTCGGCTAACGCACAGATCAATCTGTGGGAGCGAGCCTGCTCGCGATGAGGCCCTATCAGTCACCATCGATATCGCCTGACTCACGCTCATCACAAGCAGACTCAATCCCGCAGCTTGCGTCGCTGAACTGGCTGGCATCAGCGCCCAACAACCTTTTTACCCAACCACTTATCGAACCTGCTGAGCAACACCACCAAACGTGATTTAATACCCGCCTTTCACATTTCCGGGACAGGGAAGCGGTACTTTCGCGGCCAAAAGTCGCCCGCCATCCACCCCCATAACCCTTAAGTATTTCTCGCATAAGGCTGTCATGGACACGGGCTCACGACTCAAACTAGTACGCGAAAGCTACAAACTCTCCCAGCGCGAGCTGGCCCGGCGTAGCGGCGTCACCAATGCCACCATCTCCCTGATCGAACAGAATCGCGTCAGTCCCTCCGTCAGCTCCCTGAAAAAACTGCTCGAAGGTATCCCCATGTCTTTGGCGGACTTCTTCACCTTCGACCAACCACCGCGTGAGCATCAATACGTGTTCCGCGCCAATGAACAACCGGACCTCGGCCGTCATGGGCTGCGGTTGCTGCTGATTGGGGCTTCGGTGCCGAGCCGGCAGATGCGCTTGTTGCGTGAGCAATACGCACCGGGGGCGAGTTCGGGGGAAGAGCCGATTGTGCATTCGGAAGGGGAGGAGTGTGGGCTCGTGACTCGGGGCACTGTTGAGCTGACGGTTGATGGACAGATCAGTGTGCTCAACGCTGGCGACGGGTATTACTTCCCGACGACGCTGCCTCACAAGTTTCGCAATATCGGCCAGGATGAGGCGGAGATTATCAGCGCCAACACGCCGGCTAACTTCTGATATCAAAACGGACACCCTGTAGCACCTGCCGAAGGCTGCATCCGCGGCCAACGCCGATGGGCAGCAGCTGCTATAGGGTTTAAACAAAGTAAATGGACTTCACCTCATGACCTCACTCCGCATTCGCGCCCTAGCACTCTGCATCTTCCATCACGATGGCAAGATACTGGTCAACGAAGCACTGGACCCCGTTACTGGAAAGCCATTCTTGCGCCCAATCGGTGGCGGAATCGAGTTTGGCGAAACCAGCGCCCAAGCCGTAATACGTGAAGTCGATGAAGAACTTGGTATATCCATCACCGATGTTCGCCTGCTCGGCACGCTCGAAAACATCTTCACCTATGCCGGCACACCCGGGCACGAAATCGTGCAGGTCTACGATGCAAAATTCGTGGATGCCGCCGTCTATGAACGGTCCCACTTGAACGCTCAAGAAAGCGATGGCGCTGCCTTTATTGCGAAGTGGCTGCCGCTCGACAGTCTTACTGGCGATACGCCGCTGGTTCCTGCCGGGTTGTACGAGCTGCTGAAGAAGGTTGCACTGTTGGACTGATGTTTGGTCATTAGACATGCCGCTGTTTAGCTTACGATCGTTAGGATGCGGTCACTTTTCAAGGAACGAAAATGACAAACGCTGATGCCGACGCCGTTGAGGGCCCGACGATCAGTAACGGAATAGATGACAGCGCTCAATCAGTCAGCGCGCTCAAGGCGTTGGCAGTGATAACCGATCCAGAGCACAGCCGTTGGCCGGTGACTGTTTAGCCTGAAAGAGTCGAGCTCCGGAATCCAGATCAACGATGTTGATCTGGCAGCCGCTCATGACATTGGGGCCATCAGTGATTCCGCCCTTGATCACATAGCGGGCGCCCGGCAGGAACTCACTGACAAAATCGACCGTGCATCTGCGGTTGCCGCTGGCCCCGCCTTCCAGCACCAGGTGAATCGGTTTGCCCGCTTCAATGGCTCGAAAACCTTCGGGTTTCGAGGGGTACCCACCACTGACCGAGAACAGTTCCCGTGCGGGTGTAACGGGTACCGACCTGCCGTACTTGCAGGCTGTGGTCGGCGCTGCGCTAAGGGTCAGGTAGTTGCGACGGTTGATCAGTGCGTCCATTTCACTGCGAATCTGAGCTTGGGGCGCATTGGCGGGAGTTTCGTATTGCGGGATCGGCGAGCAACCCGCAATCAGAAGCAGGAGCGAGCCTGAATACAACGGTTTCATGGGCGTTTCTATCCGTAGCGCTTAGAGGTGGGCACTCTAATACTATTTGTTGGAAGTGGAATAAATAGATCAGGTCATTTTTTCTATTTTGCCCTGTCAGGTGTACGCCAACAGTCGACCGCAAAACACCACGCTGACCCATAACATAATCGAAAAGATCGCCTGGATTTTTGCTATTCCAGGCGCCGCGATGTCGGTGTTCCACCGGGCTACTGAACGGAAGACACCCACGTGAAAAAGAGCCGCATTGAGGCCCGCAATACCGATCAAGCAAAGCTTAAGAATGAAAACGCCGTTGGATGCGAAGTCGTGCGGATGGGCTGAAAACATCATCAGCCCAGCCGGGACGATCAATAGCAGGGCCGCGACTCCCCACCTCAGGAGGTGGCGAGCCAGTGCCGTCACCGCAAGATCTCTCGACAGCCCGAGAACCCGCAGGTCGAACATGACGACAGAGCCGACAAGCACCACGAAACCAAGGATGTGAACCACCTCGACGATCGGATACAGCCATAACTCGCTGCGCATGGCCGAACCGAGTGGCGAGTCACCCACATAGTCCAGCCAGCCGTCCAGACCCGATCCACCGCTGGTACCAGTTGTCTGCATCAGCGTAACTCAGTGGTTTTGTTGTCGACCGTGATGCGTTCTGCGCGCAGTTCATCGGGGTTGCTGCGATTCTGATAGCCCACCACCGTAGCCCGTTTTCCGACACTCAGCATTTCCTTGGAAAGACCACGGTTCTCCATGCGCGAGGGCGGCGCCAGCACAATGTTCCAGGTCTTGTCGTCTGTCTTCAGGCGAACGAACCCATGCGGGTGGGAATAACCGGACTCCTCGATCGTTCCGTCCAGCTGCAAGGCTTTGCTCGAGTCGTACTCACTCCAGCCGTGATGAGCAAACACCGCCGATGCCACCAGTAACAATGAGAATCCAAGGGCTCCAAGCAAGCGCTTCATGATGCGATCTCCTGTTTCGGATCATTGATGACCGTCAACCTGTTCTGATCAGGAACAGGTCAATCCAGAGAATCTATAAAAATAGTACAAATTCGTGACGTGGGGAGGCCGACCTATTCCCCCTCAAAATTGACAACCCGGATCATTCAAAACACTATCGACCCATGACTTACATTTCCCGCATGAACATGATGTGCACTTCCATGACCGCCGCTGGCGGGCCGTGAGGTCACGCGTTCACAGGATTTGACGTAGTGACACAAGGCCCCGCCAGAAATGGACGGGGCTTTTTAGTTCTCCGTCCACCGATGGCTCAAGGAGAATGAAATGTTCAAGATCAGACGCGCCCAGCCCAGCGATGCCCAAACCGCATTCGATATTCGCCTTCAAGCGATACGGCACCAATGCATCGGCGCTTATACCGCAGAACAAATGCTCGCCTGGACAGCCGGAGCCGCCAAGGATGGGTATGGCGATTTAATGGAAAAACACTTTTATCTGGGCTGTATACAGGGGGAGCCGGTGGCGACAGGGATGCTTGATCTGGAGAACAGTGAAATCGGCGCGATATTTGTGCTGCCCGGTTTCATGGGGCAAGGCATCGGCTTGAAGATGCTTAACCATCTGGAATGCCTGGCTCGGGAGGTGGGCGTGAAAGAAGTTAATCTGGAAGCGACGTTAAACGCGGCTGATTTTTACCGGCGCTGCGGTTTCGTAGGCAACGAACCTGCGATTTACCATTCACCTTCAGGGCTTCAGTTGGCGTGTGTGCCTATGGTGAAGGGGCTTTTGCCTTGATTGGGAAAGGTGGAGAGGGGCTAAAAACAGGTGATGAAAAACCCGCAGTGATGCGGGTTTTTTGTGGCTGAAAAATGCGGACAAGATCTGTTCACTTTTTAATGGCTAGGCCACTTAAGATTCCACCACCTCAATCGTCCATTCTGCCTGCACGTTCTTCGTGACGTATTGGAACGGCACAAACATTCCATACGCTTCGAGGTAGACGTAAATGTCGGTGCTGTATTGGTAAGAATCTTTAATGCAGCTGATTACCTTGGCAGTCCCGGTCAAACTCGGGTGATACGTGCTGGCGGGTTTCTGTGACTGCACCTCACAGCTGTATCTGTCGTCGACCGGCACCAGGGCTCTGGGACCTTTCCCGTTGTTGGTATAAAGAAGCCGCATCTCCTGCGCCGTGTATCGCAGGAGTGCGCCGACCGGCATGTGCGCCCAATCGCCCTCGAAGCTGAGGTTCGTCAGCGTCTTTTTCTCGATCGTTATCTCACCTGCACGAGTTCTGTATTTACTTTCACCCAAGTCAATCAGGCCTCGGAACGTGGCTTTGACCCACTGACTTCCTTGCTTTTCAAAACGCTCCGTCAGTTGATTGCCTGCCTCGCTTGAGAGGTATTTCGAGTCACGCCCGTTGAGCCGCAAGCCTTCATCTGAATACTGTCTTGGCTCGGAGTTATCCTTGAACACCCGACGCAGGTGCTGAATGCTTTTCTCCGGTTTAGGCATATTCAATGCCTCGATGGCTTTCAACACCGGGGCAGCAACGACGGGGGCCGGTGGTTCGAAGGGCGACTGCTCACGCCCTTCAAATTGTTTGTAATGGTCCAGCGACTGCGGTGTGCCACAGGCCACTTGAATCAGCTGACGCTCATCGGCGCCGAGGCTTTGCGGGCCGATGGCTTTGAAATCTGTCTGCATGCTTCCAGCGAGCACACGACTGTGAGTATCAAGGTAGAAATGGCTTAACCCAGTCAGTTGTTGCAGGTCGCAGTTGGCCGTCCACCGCTGGCGTACCTGCCCATACAAGGCGTTTTTGCCGGGCATCAACATCTCGCCGGGCAGTACCCGAGCCGTCCAGAAAGTCACCTCATCACCTTTTACTTTCAGGCTGGCGCGGTCGATCATCTGCCAATCCTGATGATCGGGTGCCGAGAAAATGCGCCATTGAGGAGGTGTTGTCTGGGCACACACCTGCTTCAACTGCGCACTTTGCAGGTACTGACTCTTTTGTTCAGCAGGCAATTGCCGGGCGTCCTCCGAAAGCCCCCGCGGGTTGGCGGCGAATAGCGACATTCCCGCTTTGCTGCGGTAAGCCATTTGCGCATCCGGCTGGCTGCAGTGGGCGTCGAAACGTGCCAGATAGTGGAGATCCGGACTTGGGGACGAAGTCACTAGATAGGTGATCCGATCGCCCTCACGCACGATCGAGTTCGGCTCCGGTGTCTCGAACAGCACACTGTTGAAAACCGCAAAACCCGGCTGGGCCTCAGGTGTTTTGATTTGAGCGGGTGTTGTTGCTTGGCATCCAGAGAGGATCACGGCAACGGTCAGCAGTGAAAAAAAGCTGAAAGGGCGGAGGAACGTGGCATCCATGCGGGTGTACTTCATTGATAGGGTGATGGCATATTAGCATGAGTGCTGGCTGCCAAATAGAACGGCGCTTACAGCGACAAACAGGCATCTGGATTTCAGGGCTGCGACTCAAATTATGGAGAGGCAAAGATGACTGGACAGGTTTTGAAGTCGAAGTTGGTGAATTTTCTGGTGGCCGATGCCGAGGTGAATTACGACAACGTGGACGATTTATATTCCATGGTTGAGGCGGGCAATGTGGACGCGTTGGGCGATGTGCTGGAGGCCTTCAAGGAAGCATACGGCGGACTTTGGGTTGGCGGGAAGATGGAGCTGACTCAAAAAATGGTTCGTTTGAGTGCCAATGCCATGAACCGCCTAGTTCAGGACGGGACGCTGGATATTGAACTCCCATTGGCATTAATCCGGAAGGTCACGATTGAAGGCGGGTTCATGACGAAGATCATCCGTCTGGATACCGGCGCTGGCAGCGTTAAGTTTCGGTGTTTTGGTGCGAAGGATGTTGCTGCGATGATAGAGAAGACCATTCTCTCGCCAACTGGGCAGGTCTGAACAAAATAAAAAACCCGCAACTCGGTGCGGGTTTTTTACGGAAAAAAGATGACAGCGTTATTTCAATAAATAGATCTGTCGCCTTTTTAATTTCAACTTTTCATGCTTGTTTTTCTATGTTTTTAAGTGGTTTCAACTTTATCGACATACGATTCGAAGAACCAATCCGGGACATCGTCAGTGCAAAATTCAAGGCTTATTCCATCTGTAATCTCCGCCAGAAGAACCGTACTGTCGCCGGAGTTATCGAAGATGTACGCCCGGTTGCTGACTGCAATGGCGTCTGGTAGAAGGCCCAGAGATTTGTAATACCGTTCGCTCACTTTTTCAGATGCCACGGGATGTCCGCCTTCGCGTACTCTGATTCCTACGCGGTCTATGTTGATCGCCGGGTTTTCAGTCGAAACGAAGTAAAGGTATGTCCGATAACCGCGAGCTTGAGCCTCTCTCATGAAGTCCACCTTGCTGCGATGTGACATCACCGTCTCGAAGGTAAAACTCACGCCTTTTTCCAGCAGGCGTTGGCGAAGGAAGTCCGATAGCACAGAGGCCAGATAGGAATTGACGTTGACGTTTCGGTAGTCGACTTTGGTACCCAGCAATCCAATCTGTTCGGCTTGACCGCTGAGCCCTCTGTTTCTGATCAGATAGTGTTCGGTATGGAATGTGAGCAACTCGGATAATGTCGTGGCGACTTCAAAGGTAGCCAAATCGATGAACCCGGTCTCTTTTGCTTCCTTCTCGAGATCATCGGCATTCACGTACGTCTTGATAAGGGCGGGATCAATTTCTCCCTTGATGGTGCTCTTGCCTGACCCATTCGGTCCCGCAAATATTCGAAACCTAGGCATGACCACCAGCCGTTTGATCTTCGACGCGGCGCACTGTGATTACCTCGCCTACCTTGACTCTGCGGCGAGGTTTTGCTTTTGCTACAACCGTCTTGCTGCCGTCAAGTGACATCCATACCAAATCGCCAGAATCGACACGCAGTACGCTATCGCTCACCAACAGTGCGCGGGCATATGCCGTCTTTGTAGCTATTTCAGCGAGATCCGGTACCTGGCGCTCCAGCGCGTCCATTTCCTGTTCCGAAAGCTTTTTGGTTTTTGCAGTCATCGGGATTCTCCGCTTGAGCGAGCGCTCTGGTGCTTCGTGCCCGGATAATACCGCATTAACCGGGCTTTCGAATGTCATCAGGTCCATATCAATCTCCTCGGTAGTCTACGCCTTGAGTAATGGGAAAAACCGCAGCAACGGTTCTTGCTGCGGTATAAAACGGGTCAGTGCCCCTTGTGCGTATCAAACCCACGCTGCTCTATCACCCGAAACACATCGTTCACATCCTGGACCAGGATCCGGGCGATGTTGGTGACGGTGTTGATGTCGTGTTCGGCGTAGTCGGGGAGGCTGGTGCAAGCCATGAGGTTGAGGTATTTGAGGACGGCGTTTAAGCGTTCGCTGAGGCAGTTGTGGAGTTCGCGCAGTGGGGCGTCGTAGTCGATGAGCAGGACGGGGTAGTCGGTGGCGAGTTGGGACATTGGGGTGAAGCGGCGGGGAGGGTTTTGAGTTGACATGCTTATAGTCCTAAAAAATGAATCAAAGTCGCCAAAATCCATTCACAGACGGAAACCGGCCGTGTCATGTCTGACGGTATTTGGTGATCTTCTTTTAGGGCTGCGAAACCCTGTCTCTGATGGTCGTCAGTGACGGGGCAAACTATAAGCGGCGATTTTGGCGGCTGCAAACGGGGTTGTAGGACCGAAATCCGGATTTTGTAGGTGATGGTGGAGACTGCGTTTGGCTGAGTAACTGACGTGAATCCAGAGGTGTTTAGTGCCAGGTGAACCGTGCGCGCCGGGATTGCGGCTGCTGCGCAGCCGAACGCAGGCTTCGCCAGCTGCTACAGGATGTGGACACGTTTAAAAGTTTGGCGAGGTTTGGGGCGGCTTCGCTGCCCAGCGGGAGCAAGCTCCCTCGCCACGGAGGGTGGTTTCCTACACGATTTTCGGAAGGCAAAATCAAAAGATTATGGCTGTCGGCGGCTCATACGCTGATCGAATGGCCAGAAACAACAAAGCCCCAAATCATCGGGGCTTTGTCATTTCGAATTGTGCAGTTTCCAAATCGTTACCGCGGACCATCCGACCTTATTGTCTAGCCTGCGGTGAATGCGGATTGTGCTCAGTGTGTTTCGGTCCCGCCAACGCCCACGCCACCAGCCCGATCAGCGGCACAAACACGATCACCACGATCCACAAGAGTTTGTTGCTCGATTTGCCTTGGGCTTTGCGCACTCGGTTGATGGCCCATAGCTCGACCAGCAAAAGAACGGCTGTGAGTACGATCCAGATTGTTTCGATTTGCATGGGTCACCCTCCAGATAGTCTCTCTGTTAGGTGGGGTGTGCTGGGCAGGGTTCATTTAATTTTGGGGAGACGTAAGTGGGGCTGCTCGCGATGGAGGTCTGTCAGTCAAATTGATATTGGCTGTCAGGGCCTCATCGCGAGCAGGCTCGCTCCCACAGGGGATTGGGGGATTAGTTAGATCGAGTTGGCCAGTTTTCCGGTCGAGAGGCGGCGTTTGTACGCGGTGTCGCGGTTGGCCAGCCAGTAGTAGAGCGGGGAGGTGATGAGCAAACCGACTAGCCAGGACAGGTCAGCGCCGTTGATGTGTTCGGAGATCGGCCCGACGTACAGCGGCGTGTTCATGAACGGAATCTGCACCGCGATCCCGATCGCATACGCCAGCAATGCCTGCGGGTTGTAGCGGCCGTAGATCCCGCCATCGACCTGGAAGATCGATTTGATGTCGTACTGACCTTTGTGAATCGCGTAGAAGTCGATCAGGTTGATCGCGGTCCACGGCACCAGCACCACGAGCAGCACCAGCACCATGTCGACGAAGTGGCCGATGAAGTTGGCGGACGCGCCGACGGCGGCGAAGCAGCAGGCGGCAAGGATGATGAGGGAGAGGACGGCACGGCTTTTCGCGGTGGGGATCCAGCGGTAGGCGAAGGTTTGCACCAGGGTGATCAGCGACAGCACGGCGCCGTAGAGGTTGAGGGCGTTGTGGCTGATGACGCTAAGCAGGAACAGCACGAGCATCAGCGGGCCGATGGACCCGGTGGCGAGTTTGACGGCGTCCATGGTGTCCATGCCGACGGGCGTGGCGAGCACGGCGACGGCGCCGAAGATGAACGAGAGGCTGGAGCCGAGCACGGTGCCGAGATAGGTGGTCCAGAACGTCGCGGCCACGGGCACGTTTGCCGGCAGGTAGCGCGAGTAGTCGGAGACGTAGGGCGCGAAGGCGATTTGCCAGAGTGCGGCGAGCGACACAGTGGCGAGCCAGCCGGAGATGTTGAAGCTGCCGCGGGTGAGGAAGTCGGCGGTTTGTACGTGGGTGAAGATGTAGCCGAAGCCGAGCACGATGCCGGCGCCGAGTACCCAGGTGCCGATGCGGTTGAGCACGTGGATGAAGCGGTAGCCGATGATGCCGATGATGCCCGAGCCGAGGGCGCCGATGACGATGCCCACCGGCACCGGGACGCTGTCGACCACGCCATGCAGCGACTTGCCAGCGAGGACGATGTTGGAGGCGAAGAAGCCGATGTACATGATGCCGGCGATCAGCACCACCAGCAGGGCGCCGAGGGAGCCGAACTGGGCGCGGCTCTGGATCATTTGCGGGATGCCCATCTGCGGGCCTTGTGCCGAGTGCAGCGCCATCAGCACGCCGCCGACCAGGTGGCCGACGAGGATGGCGACGATGCCCCACACCAGGTTGAGGTGGAACATCTGCACGCCGAGGGCGCCGGTGACGATGGGCAGCGGGGCGATGTTGCCGCCGAACCAGAGGGTGAACAGGTCGCGGGTTTTGCCGTGGCGATCTTCGGGCGGCACGTAGCCGATGGTGTGTTTCTCGATGAGCGGGGCGGCGGTTGTTGCTGTGGTAACCATGACGGACTCCAAGGCAATTTGAGTACGTGGACGTACTTCGGTGAGCGCCACGCGGGGGCGACGCTTTTCTTGTTGGAGTGGATGATGTGCGGTGGGGGCGGATAGATAAATTAGTAAGATTGTGGGTATAGACGTTAAAAAATGTATGCCGCCGGGTCGCCGAAAAACCTGTGGGAGCTAGCCTGCTGGCGATAGCGGTTTGACAGTCAAAATTGATTTGGCTGACAGATCGCTATCGCTAGCAGGCTAGCTCCCACAGGGGTTTTTGGGTGTTCAATGCTTCGTGATTTCAGGCCTGCCGGATCGTTAAAACACCACGGACCGTGTAGGAGCGAGGCTTGCCCGCGAAGGCGGCCGAACGATTCAACATCGTGGTTGACTGACACACCGCTTTCGCGGGCAAGCCTCGCTCCTACAGGTTGCGTGTCAGTCGGCGATGGAGGTCAGCATCCGTTGCAGCATGGTGTCGCAGGCAGTGAGTTGTTCGAGGCTGACGAATTCGTCGGGTTTGTGGCCCTGGTCCATGCTGCCGGGGCCGCAGACGACGGTGGGGATTCCGGCGGCGTCGAACAGGCCGCCTTCGGTGCCGAAGGCCACGGTGCCGAACTCCCGGGAGTCGCAGAACATGGCGATCAACTCGGCCGCTTCGCTGTGCACATCGGTGGCCAAACCGGGATACGCCGACAACTGGCTGAATCGAATCTCGCTCTGTTCACTCACCGCCCGCATACGCGGTAAAACCTGCTGCTCGGCATAGGCCTTCATTGCCTGCGCAACCTCACTTGGATCATGCGAGGGTAACGCGCGGATTTCGAAGTCGAAGCGGCAATCGGCGGGGACGATGTTCAGTGCTTTGCCACCGGAAATCACCCCGGTTTGCACGGTGCTGAACGGCGGATCAAACCGCGTGTCGTGATGCTCAGGCGCTTTGAGTCGGTTGCCGATCCGCCCCAGTTCACCGATCAGTTCGGCGGCGTATTCAATGGCGTTGACCCCAAGCGGCGCGTACGCCGAATGGCACGCTTCACCGTGAATATCGCAACGCATCGCCAGTTTGCCTTTATGCCCGAGCACCGGTTTCAACTCGGTCGGTTCACCAATGATGCACAGCGTTGGTTTGACCGGACGCCGTTCCAACTCCGCCAGCAACGAGCGCACGCCGAGGCAGCCGACTTCTTCATCGTAGGACAGCGCAATGTGCACCGGCAGCCGCAGCCGGGCGTTCATCAACGACGGCACCAATGCCAACACGCAAGCGATATAGCCTTTCATGTCCGCCGTCCCGCGACCGAATAACTTGCCGTCGCGCTCGGTGAGTTCAAACGGCGCAACGCTCCACGGCTGGCCATCGACGGGCACCACGTCGGTGTGCCCTGACAGCACGATACCCGGCCGATCCGCCGGGCCAATCGTCGCGAACAGATTGGCCTTGCTGCGTTGCTCGTTGTAGATCAGTTCGCACGGCACATCGAAACCCGCGAGGTAGTCTCGAACAAACTCAATGAGCTGCAGATTCGATTCGCGGCTGGTGGTGTCGAACGCCACCAGGGTTTTCAGCAAATCGCGGCTTGCGCTCATCGGTCGTCTCCGGCAACGCCGTAGCCTGGGGATTTGTCGGGGGCGAGGGCGCGGTCGATGTAGTCCTGAACTTGTGGACGATAAGCGTCCCAGAGTTTTTCCAGCTGGCCGATCGGGTTTTCATCGGCCCAATCCACCCGCAGGTTGATGATCGGCCAGGTCAGTTCGCCGACCACCACCATCGCCGCCGAATGCACCGGCCCGGCTTCGCCACCGGAGGCGATGGCCGCTTTCATCGCAGCGAGCAAGCGATCAGCGAGTTGGCCTTCGCCGTGTTCGAACGCTTCGACCATGGCCTCGATCACCGCGCGGTCGGCGAGCATGTTGCCGGCGGCGACGCATTGCTCACCGGAGACGGCGTTGTGGTTGCCGAGGGTTTGCGCGCCGCTGAAATGCGCGGTCTGGCCGAGGTGGTCGATGGCGGTGATCTGGCGGTATTGGCTGTAGCCGTTGCGGGTCAATACCTTGTCCAGCGCCTCGGCGGGGGCGAGGCCTTGCTCCATGAGGGCGAGGACTTCCGGGCCTAACGACGGCAGGGTGATGTTTTGTGTGGAGACGGCGCCGACACCCGGCAGCAGCCATGGGCAACGGGCGCCGACGGCAATGCTGGAGGAACTGATCGCAATGCCGAACTGACCGGTTTCGGGGCAACGGGCGGTGATGGAGAAGGTCATGGGTTTTGCTCCTTGGTTGGCCTTGGCGAATAAGGTGTCTGTGCGGGCCTCATCGCGAGCAGGGGGTCTTCAGCGAACACAGATTTTGTGCACGACGACTAACCCTGTGGGAGCTGGCCTGCCAGCGATGGCCGCGACTCGGTCTACTCAGGAATCACCGCAATCACATCAATCTCCATCAACCACTGCGGTTGCCCCAGCGCCGACACCACCAGTCCGGTCGAAATCGGAAACACACCTTTCAGCCACTTGCCGACTTCCTGATAAACCGGCTCGCGATACCGCGGATCAATCAGATAAGTCGTGGTTTTCACGATGTGGCTGAGGTCACTGCCAGCCTCTTCCAGCAACTGCTTGACGTTGCGCATGGCCTGCTCGGTTTGCGCGCGCGGATCACCGAGACCGACCAGTCGGCCCTCAAAATCAGTCCCGACCTGGCCGCGAACATAAACGGTGTTGCCGGCCCGGACGGCCTGGCAAAGATCGTTGTCCAGGCTCTGGTTCGGGTAGGTTTCCTTGGTGTTGAACATGCGAATTCGGGTATGGGTTGGCGTGGACATGTTTAGCTCCTGACAGAAAAAGGCTTAGGCACTGACTGTGGTTTTATGGGCGACCGGGGCCTGTTCAGTCTCGCGTTGCGCCGCATCGTGGTAGTCGAGATAAGAGCGCTGGATGGCGATGTGATCAGCCACGTACTTCGCGTCATGCCACACGCCCCAGATGAACGAAGAGCCGCGCCGCGACTGCCACGGCAGGCCGAGGAAATACACACCAGCCTCGCTCGACACCCCGCGCTGATGCTGCGGCTTGCCGTTGTCGTCGAAGGCATCGACCTTGAGCCAGCTGTAATCCGTGGCAAAACCGGTGGCCCAGATGATCGAGGTGACGCCGGCCATGGTCAGGTCGAGTTCAAGAATCGGATGGGTCACGCATTCGGGATCCGGGAACACGTGGCGGGCTTCAGGTTCTTCCGGCAAGTCCAGACCGTTGCGTTCGATATAGGCGTCGGCGGCATTCAGCAGCGCCAGGTAGTTCTCATCGCCACGGGCCAGGTTGTCGGCCAGGTTCGGCTGGAACGTCGCCACGCCACCGTTGAACGATTGAGTCAGACCGACCAGCGTCATGCCGCGATGAGCCAATCCACGGAAGTCCACGGTGCGGCCGCCATGGGCGCCGCTGACCGCGATGGTCACGTGTTCCCGGCCCGGTTTCATCGCCGCCTGATCCCACTCGCCCAGCACCCCCAGCCACCAGCAGAAATCACGGTTGCGATAAGCGCGAGGAGGGCGATCGTGAGCGCCGACCGAGAGGTAGACCTTCTTGCCGGCGCGCTGCAATTCATCGGCAATCTGCACGCCGGACGAACCCGCGCCGACCACCAGCACCGCGCCTTCAGGCAGTTGCGCCGGGTTGCGGTAGTCGGCGGAGTGGATCTGCATGAAAGGCTGATCTTTGGGCGCAATCGGTGGAATGACCGGCCGCTGGAAAGGCCCGGTGGCCGCGACTACGCGGTTGGCTTCAATCACGCCTTCGGAGGTTTCAATGGTGAAGCCCGGGCGACCGACATTGCGCTCGACTTTAAGTACGTCGACGCCGGTGCGGATCGGCGCGTTGAATTTCCTGGCATAGGCTTCGAAGTAATCGGCGACGCGTTCTTTCGGGGCAAATTCGTCGGGGCTGAGGTCGTCAAAATCAAGACCGGGAAAGCGGTCATGCCACGCCGGACCATTCGCCACCAGCGAATCCCAGCGCCCGGTGCGCCAGCGCTCGGCAATGCGGCTGCGCTCCAGCACCAGGTGCGGCACGCCAAGTTTGCTCAGGTGTTCACTCATGGCCACGCCAGCCTGACCGGCGCCAACAATCAGCGTATCTGTTTTTATTTTTTCAGTGGTCATCTCAATACCCTTCGAAGTTGGAGTGAGGTCGCGAACGACCTGCCATTTCTTGGGCTCAAGACTAGGGATGACCCTGGTATCGGTAAAATATTATTAAGCTGGCATTTGAGTATAAATAACTGAGGCAGCGGGTTTGCTTGCGCTCTATCGAGCGTACGCCGTAGTGGCGTTGCGGGGTAAGATGGCGCTTTATCAAAGCACCAGACAACCTGTTCGGTAACGTAATGGAGTGGGGCGAGCATTGATCGAACGACGCCAATTTAGCGGAGGCATGAAGGGCAAAAACCTTCGCTACCTGAATGAGCACCCGGATGGGATCCAGCAAACGGTCCGCGCAGGATTCCTGCTGCTCGAACATTTCTCGCTGCCTGCGTTCACCCAGGCGCTGGACACGGTGGTTACGGCCAATCTGCTGCGGCCGGAGTCGTTTTCTTCGCGCACGTTCGGCTTGAACGACGGCGAAGTCATCAGCGATCTGGGCCTGGTCATTCGGCCCGATGCCCGTATTGATTGTCCGGCGGTCAAAGAGCTGGACCTGCTGGTGATTTGCGGCGGCTACCGGACGGAACTCAAGGCCAGCGAAGGCTTGATCAGCCTGTTGCGCACGGCATCGGACCAGGGCGTCAGCCTGGCCGGTTTGTGGAACGGTGCATGGTTTTTGGGGAAGGCCGGTTTGCTCGACGGTTACCGTTGCGCGATTCACCCGGAACATCGCCCGGCGCTGGCGGATTTCTGCAAGGCCACGCAGGTCAGCAGCGAGCCCTACATCATTGATCGGGACCGGCTGACGGCGTCCAGTCCTTCCGGGGCCTTCCACATGGCGCTGGACTGGATCAAGGGGCTGTATGGCAAAGCGCTCGTCGAGGGAATCGAGGACATCCTGGCGTTCGAGGAATCTCGCTACCGGCGCATCAAACCGACGGAAAATGTCTGTGTGAGTGCGCCGTTGCGCGAGGTGGTGAAGCTGATGGACGCCAACCTCGAAGAGCCTTTGGAGCTGGAGCAGCTGGCGGTGTACGCAGGGCGTTCGCGGCGACAACTCGAGCGCTTGTTCAAGGAGCAACTGGGCACCACGCCGCAGCGCTATTACATGGAGCTGCGGATTACCGAAGCGCGGCGGTTGCTCCAGCATACGGAGCTGTCCCAAGTGGACGTGCTGGTAGCGTGTGGCTTTGTGTCGCCGAGTCATTTCAGCAAGTGCTACAGCTCGTATTTCGGCTACCGGCCATCCAAGGAGAAGCGACTCGTTAAATAAGATCAGCCGAGCATAAATCCTGTGGCGAGAGGGCTTTTGTGGCGAGGGGATTTATCTGTGGCGAGGGGATTTATCCCCGTTGGGCTGCGAAGCGGCCCCCAGCGTCCATTCAGACAAACCGAGTTGTCCGGATTTACGACTGCTGCGCAGCCGAACGGGGATAAATCCCCTCGCCACGAGTAACCCTCGCCACAAAAGCTCCGCCAGGCCACAAATATGGGTGGCATTGCTTGGGTGAACAGCGTTAATGCATCTTGCTGTGATCAACCATGCCCAGTGCCCGAGCCTCAGCGTCTACCTTAATCGTCTCCTTCTCGCCCTTGGCGTTTTCCACGGTCAGGATCAGCGGGACTTTATCGCCTTCCTTAACTTGCGCCGTCAGATCCATCAGCATCACGTGGTAACCGTGGGGATCAAAACTCACCGGCTTGCCGGCCGGCAGCGCGACGGACTCGACCTGACGCATGCTCATCACATCGTCTTTCATGCTTGATTGGTGAATTTGCACGATTTTAGCGACAGACGATTGCACGCTCAGCAGCTTGCTGTCGCTGTCGGCTTTCAGGGTCATGAACGCGCCGGTCGATGGCTGGCCGGCCACGGTTGCGCGGACCCAGGCGTCGTCCACTCGGGTTTGCGCCGATACCTGCCAGGCCATGCCGATCAGGGCGCAGCCCAGGACCAGTTGCTGGACGCGGCGCGAGAAAGTGGTGTTTGCGTGGATCGAATTCATTAGCAGACTTCCATGACGGTGAGCAGGTCTTCTGCGCACTCTTTAGCCGTAAGGGACGCGGACAGCCCCAGGCGCAGGTTGCCCCGGGAGTCGAAGACGTAGCTGGTCGCGGTGTGGGAGAGGGTGTAGGTCGAACCGCTGGGGATCTTTTCAAAGAACACACCGAACTCTTTGGCGGTGGCGGCGGTTTCTTCCAGCGTGCCGTGCAGCGCCTCGAAACTCGGATCGAACGATTTGACGTAGGCGTCGAGCATTTGCGGTGTGTCGCGTTCGGGGTCGAGGGTGATGAAGATCACCTGCAACTTCTCGCCATCGCGGCCCATCAGTTTTTTGGCTTGCGCCGCACGGGCCAGGGTCGTGGGGCAGACCGCCGGGCACTGGGTGAAACCGAAGAACACCATCGGCATCAGGCCACGATAACTGGTGAGCATCTTCGTTTCGCCCTGGGCGTCTTTGAGCTTGAAGGTACGTCCCATGATCTTGTCGCTAAGGTCCTTGCCGTATTTGAACGACAGCTTGGGGCCATCATCGCAGCCGGCGATCAGGCCAAGACCCAACAAGCCCATACCGCGCAGGACCGTGCGACGGGTAAACAACGTACTCATGGAAAAACATTCCTGTGTTGCGACGGGAAATCTACAGCGCCTGATGAGTCAGACGAAAAAAACGCGTGGATATTAACAAACTGTGGCCGTGCGTCGCGCATTGTTGGACGAGGGGCGGGTTTGGTACAGGTGCAGTAACTGCAGAAAACTACAGATCAGCAGAAAAGCGACCGACCATACCGCGATCCCCTGTAGCAGCTGGCGAAGCCTGCGTTCGGCTGCGCAGCAGTCGTAAAATCAGGCGATGCGGTGTGTCAGGCATTCCGTGCATTCTGGGTTTACGACTGCTGCGCAGCCGAACGCAGGCTTCGCCAGCTGCTACAGGTTATGCGTTGCGGTTGATCGCTGGTATTGGACACATTGTCGCGCGGACACATTCCAGATACATAAGTGCGCTTTCATGGGCACGTCCCCCCATCACAATGAGAGCGTTGCCATGTTCCGTAAACTGCAACAAGCCGCCCGCGTCCTCCGCCAGAGCGCACGTTTGATGGTCGGCGTCCCCGATTACGACAACTACGTCGCGCAGATGGCGCTCAAACACCCGGAACAGCCGGTGATGAGCTATTCGGCGTTCCTTCGTGAGCGTCAGGAAGCCCGTTACGGCGGCAAGCAATGCACCACGCGTTGCTGCTGAATGCCGCCGGGAATGCGCTGATCACCACAATCTCCTCGCCATTGCGTTACGGCTGCTAAGCTTCGACGTTGCAGCGTCCGAGCCTTCTTGGAATCGGGCGTTGCGCGTGGCCATGGAGTACGACTTCAGTATCAATATCCACTTCTGACAGGGGTGGCGAACGATTGTCGGTAACCTGCACGGAGGCAGGCAATGGTGATCAAGCACGTAGGCCATTCGAGTGCCGAGGGTATTCCCGAGCCACTCGATCGTGAAGAGATGGAACGGGTGCTGGCGTTGTTGCTGGCCAGTCCGGTGTTTGCCAAGTCCAGGCGCATGGGCAGTTTGTTGCGGTTCCTGGTCGATCACGATCTTCAATTTTCCAACATTCCGCTCACTGAACATGCCATCGGCATTGCGGTGTTTCGCCGTGACCCGGCGGTTTACTGCACGGGCGATGACCCGGTGGTGCGCGTCCAGGTGGGCCGGTTGCGGCGCAAGCTCGCGACCCATTACGCCACCCTGGGGCAGCAAGACCCGGTTCGTTTGAGCATACCGGCCGGTTGTTATCGACTGGCTTACCAGCGGCTCAGGCCCAAAAGCACCTCGACTCGTCATCCTGTCCTGCAGATTCAGCCATTTACCTGCATCACCCGCGACGGCGATGACTTCACCCGGGGCTTGTGCGAAGAGCTGAGCTGCCGGCTGTTCGAGTCGTTCGAGCAGACGCAAAGCCATGGTAACCATGTGTTGATGAAGGTGCCGCGAAGCAGCATTAAGGCACTGGACGTTATGCGAGCCGGGCGCGGTAACTATTCCCTTGAAGGCAGCGTGAGGGTGGAGCCGAGCCGTGTCCGGACGTCGGTGCGCCTGATTGATGTCGCTCAGGGGCGCATCCGCTGGTCCGAGCAGTTCGATCGCAATCGACCTTACGGCATCGCGACCCAGGAAGATCTGGCGGAATCTATCTGTCGATCATTGACGGGCTATTTCGCCAGGGGCGGTGGTGACGTTTCCTGAGTAGAAGGGGCAACCGCGAGGTTGCCCCTCGATGCGACGGCTATATCGTTTTCCATTCGCCGCCTTCGTAGAGGCGGGCTGCATCATTAGCGAAGGTAAGGTCGATTTCGATGGACTTGGAGCGTGAGGTGCTGAACATGGTGCTGGTCTGCATATTCTGTTCGAACCACACGAGAATGGTCTCGACGGGGGTCAAAACGGTGTTGCCGGTGACGACCTGGTTGACGGCTACGTAGATGGGTGTACTGATCTGAGTGCCATCGATGCCCGTAGACAACTGATTAACTCCTGGGTGAATGGGCGCGTAGTTGTTCACCATTGTGAAGGAGGTGGCAGGGCCGCCTGTCACCGCAGGGCCCATCACACCACTGGAATCGAGTATCGCGGTTTGCCCAAGGCCAATGTCGACGGGTTTGGTTGAGGCTTTGACTGTTACGTTGTCCTTGAACACGTTGGAGGCAAACAACTGATACTGAGGCGTCCAGCTGAAGTCGTTGTTGCTCAGGTATGCGTCATAGGACTGCCAGACCACGTTGTAATCTTCGATACCCACCTTTTTGGCAAAGCACAGCTTGTATTTAGACTGCTTGAGCATTTTCAGATCAGCGTCGGCGATCTCGATCGTGACCACTTTTTGAGTAGCTGCCAGAGTCGACCTCAACACCTTGCCATAGTCGGCAGGGCTCAAGGCCGTGGTGGCTCCAAGAATCGCCTGGACGGCCTCTTGCACGTCATTTTGAAGTTGTTGGCTACGATTGCTTACTGCGGTTGACTTGCTCATGGTTTCCCTCTTCCTTGGTTGTGTTGGGCAATCAATGGGCAGCGGGCAGCGAATCCGACAAGTGATCGGGCAGCACCCTCTAAACACATTGACGGCTTCACAGTAGGCGCAGGATTCAGGGCGGCGAAGTGTCTTGGCGTTACAGGGGGGAGGGTGTTTGAACCGGCGAGGTAACAGCTTGCGTAACCAGGTTGTATCAAGGGGATCTGTGATTGAAACAGCGGGGCGGCCGTGCGGCCGCCCCACCGTGGCGTCATGCCGCCGGGCTACTCACCTTCGCGTCCGCCCAGACGAAGTTCCAGCTGGTTCGTTTGCCCTTGGCAATCTCGATCAGCTTGTTCTCATACACGGTGTGATTGACCGTGCCGGTGTAAGTCAGCTTCCGGGCCGCGTTGCTCCCGGTGACTTCCCCGGGTTTGCCGCCAGAGTCGGTCATGGCCTTTTTCATATCGGCTTCCGACGGGGCGCTGCTCTGGTTTTTTTCAACGGTTACGAAACTCATGGTGTCACCTCTTCCGTGATGGGGGGATCGGCGGACAGCAGGGTCGAGAGGTTTTCTCGATCCTGCCAACACACCGAAGCCAATACTCTATTGGCCTGCCGGGCACCGCAGAAGTGACAACTCGGTCGGTAAGGTAACAACGCGGATACAGCGAAAAGCGCAATGTAACGGCGACGTATCAGCCGGCGACATCACTTCGCTTTCCAGTGCCCACCGCCCGATTCGCAATCGATCTTCGATTGGTTCAAGTGTTCCGCGCCGTAGTAATACGTAGTGACTTGGGCGTTGTCGGGAATATTCAGCGACTTGCTGTTCTTGTCCTTGCTGGTGGAGTGAGGGTTGGCCAGGGATTCCTGGGTCAAGGTCGCGATGCAGGTGGCCTGGTAATGGTCGTCACACTGTTCGACTTTTTTCTTGGTGCTGCTGAGCATTTCCTTGCTCTCGTTGCTGCATGACCAATCGATGGCGTTCACCGGCATGCCTTTGTACTCATAACAGCTATGGGACTCGACCACCGGAACGGAAGGGCTTTGGGATCGGGTCAGGACGTCACAGCCTTCAGCGAATACCAGCGTGGGGCTCAGGCTGGCGAGCAGAAACAGCAGTCTACGGTTCATCGGGATTACCTCTCCAATGGCGCTGCTCAAGATCAAAGATCGGCGCTTATAGGGTTTCGAATACGTGAAGAGGCGTGGGGTTCAATTCGTTTTGTGATCCCGCAGAAGGACTGCCCTCTCGCTCGCACGAGAGGGCAAGTGCCAGGCTCAGGTGTGATGAATCTCCCGATCCTTGGTTTCCGGCATGAAGCATATGCCCAGAACGGCCGTCATCAAGGCGATGACGATCGGGTACCAGAGGCCGTAGTAGATATCACCCGTGGCCGCGACCATCGCGAACGCCACTGTCGGCAGGAAGCCGCCGAACCAGCCGTTGCCGATGTGATAGGGCAGCGACATCGAGGTGTAGCGGATGCGCGCCGGGAACAGTTCCACCAGCCAGGCGGCGATCGGGCCGTAGACCATGGTCACGTAGATCACGAGGATGGTCAGGAGCAGCAGGACCATTGGGTAATTGGTCTTGGTCGGGTCGGCTTTCTCGGGGTAGCCGGCCTCTTTGAGCGAGGTGCCGAGGGCGGCGGTGAAGGCGTCGTTCTTGGCCTTGAAGTCGGCGGCCGGCATGCCGGTGCCCTCGAAGCTCTGGATCACCTTGTCGCCGATGCGCACCTGCGCGACGGTGCCCGGTTCGGCTTTCTCGTTCTTGTAGGGGATGGCCCGCTTCGCCAGCACCGTCTTGGCGAGGTCGCAGGAGCTGGTGAATTTGGCCTTGCCCACCGGGTCGAACTGGAACGAGCACTGGTCGGGATCGGCGATCACCGTGACCGGGTTCTTCTCCTGCGCGACGAACACGTCGGGGTTTCCGTATTGGGTCAACGCATGGAAGATCGGGAAGTAGGTCAGCGCCGCGATGATGCAGCCGGCCATGATGATGCCCTTGCGGCCAATGCGATCGGACAGGCTGCCGAAGATGACGAAGAACGGCGTGCCGATCAGCAGTGAGCCGGCAATCAGCAAGTTCGCGGTCTGTGGGTCGATCTTCAGCGTTTGCAGGAGGAAGAACAGCGCATAGAACTGCCCGGTGTACCAGACAACCGCCTGGCCAGCCGTACCGCCGAGCAGAGCCATGATGACGATTTTCAAGTTGTCCCAGCGGGCGAAGGATTCGGTCAGCGGCGCCTTCGAGGACTTGCCCTCAGCCTTCATTTTCACGAACACCGGCGACTCGCTCAGTTGCAAGCGGATGTACACCGAGACAATCAGCAGCAGGATCGACAGCAGGAACGGAATCCGCCAGCCCCAGGCCTCGAAGGCTTCGTTGCCGAGGATCGTCCGGCAAGCAAGGATCACCAGCAGGGAAAGGAACAGGCCCAGGGTCGCGGTGGTTTGAATCCACGAGGTGAAATAACCGCGTTTGCCTTTCGGCGCATGCTCGGCGACGTAGGTCGCCGCGCCGCCGTACTCGCCACCCAGCGCCAGGCCTTGCAACAGGCGCAAGGTGATCAGGATGATCGGCGCCGCCACGCCGATCGTCGCGTAGCCGGGCAGAAAGCCCACGATGGCGGTGGAGATACCCATGATCACAATGGTGATGAGGAAGGTGTGCTTGCGCCCGATCATGTCGCCCAGTCGACCGAACACGATCGCGCCGAAGGGACGCACCGCGAAGCCCGCGGCGAACGCGAGCAGCGCGAAGATGAAGGATGTTGTCTCGTTGACGCCTGCGAAGAAGTGCTTGGCGATGATCGCGGCCAGGGAGCCGTAAAGGTAAAAGTCGTACCACTCGAATACGGTGCCCAGGGACGAGGCGAAGATGACCTTGCGCTCCTCCTTGGTGATGCCGTGGTGGGGCGCGCTGCCCGTGGAAGTGTTGTCGATTGCGGCCATGAGTCTTCTCCGTCGTTCTTGTTATAGGCCGGAGTACCTAATACCTCTTTGCCGCACCCAGGCCCTTGGGCTGTTATCGTCGGATTACGGATTTCGCGAAGCATGCACACAGGTTGACTGCCTCGCATCGCTGCAAGGTTTCCTGAAGCATAATCGGCTTCGCGCAGATATCCACTCGCCATCACTTTCAACCGCTGGATCAGGCCGCAGGGCTCACTTCGCAACCATTCGTTTAATCAATAATCACCATCAAGGAAGGCAAGTTCCGTTTTTCTGTCATGAGAGGAGGATAGCGTCATACCAAAGTCGCCTCTGAAGGAACCTGCGCGATGAGAATCTCTACCATGTTGGCCCTGGCCGCCGTTTTGACCGGCAGTGTTGCCGCCACCGCACCGGCCTACGCGGCTGACCCGTCCTGCCATTTCCTGCCGATGGCCGACAGCCCCGCCAGCTTGCAGCACACTCAATCGGTGGGCGTGCTCTACAGCGAAAACACCCTGAATACCCTCGAATACCTTGAGCAGTACCATTCTGTCGCGCTGAACGGTGCGAAGAACCCTGCGCTGGATTCGCGCATCAGCAACGCCTTCGTCAACAGCTCCGATCCGAAACGGGCGATCAACTGGCTGATGGGCTCGCTGCAGAAACAATTCGCTTCGGTGACCGTCTACGACAACCTCGACGCCGTGGTGCAAGCCCATCCCGATGTGGTGGTGATGCTCGACACTTACAGCCGTCTGGTGTCCAAGCGCAACAACCAGGTCGAAGCGCGTTTCCTGGCTAAGTTCTACGACTCGAACCTGCAATACATCGGCAAGGCCGAAGGCTCACGTGAACAGCAGATGCCTTCGGTCTGGGTGCAAGGCAAAGCCGCCCCGGAGATTGCCGCGCAGATAGACCAGCAAAACGTGGTGCAGGTGAATGCGTTGAAGCAGTTTGATGCGTCGTTGAAGGCGCTGGTGACCTCTGGTAGTGGGGCGCAGGTCGCCAGTTACTGATGCACATTCAACGTGATCCGTTAATCCGCCAAATTTGTGAATTTTCCACATCGAGGTCTGACTGCGCACAATCCTGTGGCGAGGGGGTTTACCCCCGTTCGGCTGCGCAGCAGTCGCAAATCCTGCGCACGCGGTTTATCTGAATAAATGCGGTGGCAGGTTTTGGGGCCGCTGCGCGACCCAACGGGGGCAAGCCCCCTCGCCACAGGTTTTGTGTGCTCCCCTGCATTGAGGTATTGCCGCCCCCCTTGAGGCGGAGGGCGGTCAGATGATTCTCGGATTTATTCAAGTGCCGCGTTTATCAGGTGGCGCACGACCTCGGCCTCCACAGCCCCTTCGTTGCCGCTTTCATCAAAAATCGCGCAACTCGCCGAACGGCCGCCATCGACGCAGCGGTAGACCGCAATGACGCTGCCTGGTCCAGCTCCCGTGTGACCGCTCAAGGTGAGCCCACCCTCCACAGTGCCCTGCATCAAACCAAGGCCGTAACCCGGAGCAACCCAGGGACGTCCAGCCATCGGTCCGCCCAGCGTGCGTACGGTTTGCATCTCCCGCAGCAATGCTTGCGGCAACAGATCTCCACCCAACAACCGGTCCAGGCACAGGGCCGCGTCAGCAAGCGAACCGACCAGCAAACCGTGATAGACCCAACCCGGATCGTAACTCGCGGCCGCTCCCATCTTCACGCCATCCAGATCGTCGCGCTTCGTGGCCAGGCGCACCCGCGATAACCCGAGAGGGGACAACACGCGTTGCGTCAGTGCATCCTCAAGCGCGACACCGGTCACTCGCTCAATGAGTCTGGCGATGTACAGATAGCCCACGTTCGAATATCGCCAGCCGTCTCCCGGTGCATAGCGCAACCGGGCGGCATCCAGCCGCTGCAGCATTTCAGCGGCTGGCCAAGATGCCTCATGGCGAGAAACAGCGGCGTGGTAGTCAGCGAGTTCACCATAATCCGCCAACCCCGCCTCATGCCGCAGCAGTTGACGCAACGTGAAAGGACCTTCAGGCACAACATCGTCCAGACCGATCAATCCATCACGCACCAACGACAACGCCGCGGCGGCGAGCACCGTCTTGGTGAAACTCCACCACGGCACGGTTATGTCGGGCTGTTCAAGCGTGAGGAGTGAACCGTTTGAGACAAGGGCGAAATGCATGGGGTGAATGCTCTCGATGGACGCGCCGGGGAGTTTGCCAGAAAACAAAACCGCGATTGTGTTTGCGCAGCGCTTTGGCTAATCTCGCACAAACACGCAAAATCAGGCGCAAACATGCAAGATCAGCATTTGGCAAATGAGCTTCCTTCCGTGCGCCGGCAAAAAATCCTTCTGATTCTTGAGCGCGACGGCAAGGTCATGGCCTCGGAATTGAGCCAGCATTTCGCCGTTTCAGAAGACACCATTCGCCGCGACCTGTCGGAGCTGCACAGCGCCGGTCTGGTGCAACGCGTGCACGGTGGGGCGCTGCCTCGTCCCAAGGACACGGGCAAGGATTTCCTCACTCGGGTGGGTGAAACCGATGAGGTGAAAGTGCACCTCGCACAGCTCGCCGCGCGACACGTCCGGGACGGTCAGATCGTGATGTTCGATTCGGGAAGCACCACGCTGCAGATCGCCCGGTCCTTGCCTTCGACTATTTCCATCACGGCCATCACCACATCGCCGTTGACCGCGATTACCCTCGCGGAATACCCAGGCATCAAGGTGATTCTGGCGGGTGGGCAACTTAACCTGGCGACGATGTCGGTCAGCGGTCACGAGACCGTGCGTTTGTTGCAGGGCATCAAGGCTGACGTGCTGTTTACCGGGGTGTGTGCGATTCATCCGGAGGTCGGCATCAGCTCGCTGCATTTTGATGAGGTGCCCGTGAAGCAGGCGCTGTTCGACAGTGCCTCTCAAGTGATCGCCGTCACCACGGCCGACAAACTGGGGGCGGTGGAACCGTACATCGTCGTGCCGTGCTCACGTTTGCACACCCTGATTACCGAGCGTCACGTGGCGTCGGGCGACATCGACGACTATCGCAAGCTGGGAATCGAAGTGGTGCAAGCGCACGCCTGAGCGATCAGCCATGCCCCAGCGCAATCGCAAACGACACCACGATCAAGCACGCAAACGCAAAATTGATGTTCATGAAGCTTTCGCCCGAATTATCAGAGGTGGCGCCATCCTGAACTCGCCGCTGAAAAATAAAAAATTCGGCTTCATGATTTAAAAGATCGAAGCAATTGATAGCTGGGTCGCCCACACCTGCAAACAACCCCAAAGATCGCCGCCTCGTTTCACTCGACAGCTGCTACAAGCAACCGGTGTAGCAGCTGTCGAGTGGAACGAGGCTGCGATCTTTCGAACTTAAATCAGGTATTTGTTGAACCAGGCCACTGTCCTGTCCCACGCGAGTTTCGCCGCGGCTTCGTCGTAGCGAGGCGTGGAGTCGTTATGAAAACCGTGATTGCAGCCCGCATAAATGTAGGCCTCGTACGTCTTGCCCGACGCCTTCAGCGCTTTCTCATACGCCGGCCAGCCTTCATTGATGCCCTTGTCCAGTTCACCGTAATGCAGCAGCAACGGTGCCTTGATTTTCGGCACATCCTCAGCCTTTGGCTGACGGCCATAAAAGGGCACGGCCGCCGCCAGTTCCGGATACGCCACCGCCGCCGCATTGGAAACGCCGCCGCCATAGCAGAACCCGGTGATGCCGACTTTCCCGGTGGTCTTGTCGTTTTTCATCAGCCATTCAATCGCTGCGAAAAAGTCATTCATCAGTTTTTCCGGGTCGACAGCCGCTTGTAACTCCTTGCCTTTTTCATCGTTGCCCGGATAGCCGCCCACCGAACTCAGGCCATCGGGGGCGAGGGCGATGAACCCTGCCTTGGCAACGCGTCGGGCGACGTCCTCGATGTAAGGATTGAGCCCACGGTTTTCATGCACCACCACCACCGCCGGCACCTTGCCGGTGGCTTTGGTCGGGCGCACCAGATAGCCGCGGACATTGCCGTGGCCCTTGGGCGATGGATAGGACATGTACTCGGCGAGGATGTCCGGGTCGGTGAATTCAACCTGCTCGGCGAGCGCGTAGTTCGGGCTCAGGGCGGCGAGGAGGGCGCTGGCCGTCAGACCGCCCAACGTGAACAGCGCCGCCCGATCAAGAAACTCGCGCCGGTTGATCTTGCCGTGCGCGTAGTAGTCGTAGAGCTCAAGCAATTCCGGGGCGAAGTCTTTGGCGGTGAGACGGTCCATGGGGGCGCTTCCCGTTGGTTCAGGATCTGAATCAGTAAAGCAGTGTTTGGCGCACTGACTCAGTTTTCGAAGCACGACGCCAGAAAACCCATCACCGCCTGCACCGACGGGGTGTGCCGGATATCGCTGTGCACCACCAGCCAGACTTCACGCGCAAGGTCCGCACCCACAGTCTCCATCGCTTGCAAGCCGTAGTGCTCGCCCAGGAAGTATGGCAATGCCGCAACGCCGACGCCGGCCTGGGCAATGGTTGCCTGGATGTTCAGATCATTGCTGCGCAGCAGGATCGGGCGATCACCCGCTTGTTGCTTGAGCCAGGCCTGTTGCGGGGTTTGCTCCATGGACTGGTCGTAGGCGATGAAGGCCAGATCTTCTGGGTCTGTCTTGGCCAGATAATCCGCCGAGCCGTACAGGTTGAACTGCACCGTCGCGACCTTGCGTGCCACCAGGTCCGGTTCCTTGGGCCGGCTCAGGCGTACGGCAATGTCGGCTTCGCGCCGCGACAACGAAGCGCTGTCCAGGCTGCCAATCAGCTGCAACGACAGCTGAGGATGCTGGGTTCGCAACGCTTTGATTCGCGGCGCGATCAACGCGCAGGCGAGGGCGGGCGGGGCGCTGACGGTGACTTCGCCGGTAAAGCTTTCCTGCCCGGCTAACGCCGTGCGCTGCACCGCGAAAGACTCGCTTTCCATGCGCCGTCCCAGCTGCGCAATGCGTTCGCCGTCCTCGGTGATGACATAGGAACGAGGGCGGCGGTCCACCAATTTTAGGTTCAGCGAACTCTCCAGTGCGCTGATGCGCCGCGCCACGGTGGCGTGGTCGACCTTGAGTTTGCGCGCCGCCGCGGACAGCGACTGCTCGTGGGCGAAGACGATGAAGTAGCGCAAATCCTCCCAATCGAACATGGGCGTTTTCTCACATGAAGGGTGAATAAATAGGGAATTCTGCACCGCTACCAAGCCTGCAAGAATCCTTCAACACCTGACAAGCAGGTCTGAAGCATTCCGCGGTTTGCGGTGTGTTCATCGCACGACTTGACGAGGAAACAGCCATGTCAAAATCAACGCCTCTCGCGTATGCCGGCATCGTCGGTGCCACGTTTTTCTGGGGCACCAACTTCAACGCCGGTGCCTACATCATCAAGAGCATGGCACCGATCAGCGCGTCCATTGAGCGCTTTGCCATTTCCACCCTGTTGCTCGTGCTGATGTTCGGCCTGGCGGGCAAATTGCGCCTCAGCACGCTGAAAAACAATCTTGCGGCCTTCATCGGTCTGGGCCTGCTGGGCTTCACCGCGTTCAACCTCGCGACCTTCTTTGGCCTGCAAACCACCACGCCCATCAACGGCGCGCTGATCCTGGCGACCACGCCACTGTGGACCATGATCTTCGCCGTGCTGCTCGAAGGCGAACGCATCGATCGCGGCCGCGTCATCGGGCTGGTCTTGGGTTTGCTGGGCGTCGGCCTGGTGATTACGCGCGGGGACATCCAGGTGCTGCTCGGCCTGAAAGTGGCGACCGGTGACACGATCATCCTGGCCGGCAGCATCGCCTGGGCGGCCAACATGGTCGGCACACGACGCTTCGTCAAAGACTCGACTCCGCTGGAAACCACCACGTTTTCGATGCTGTTCGGGGTCATTGGCTTGATCGTGCTGGGCTTCATCTATGAGGATCCGATGGCCTCAATCAGCACGGCTTCGCTGTCGGTACATGGCGCTGTTGCTTATCTGGCGGTCTGTGGTTCGTTGATTGCGTACTTGCTGTGGTTCAGGGGCATTCATGCGATCGGTGCGGCGCGCACGTCGATCTTCTTTAACCTGGCGCCTGTCTTCACCATGTTGGTGTCCTCGATACTCGGCGTGCTGCCCAATGTGTGGCAGTTGCTGGGGGCGGGTGGGGTGATTCTTGGGGTGGTGTTTGCTTCGGGGTTGGTGTTTGGAGCGGGGCAATCTTCGGCGATGAAGGTTCGTGGGGACTTGGCAGACAAGGCCGTTTGATAGGGCAGTTCTGTTCACTAAAGCGCGAGCCCCCTCGACACGGGTTCTGGCTTGACTGAGGATTCACCTGGTGTGGGAAGCTGGCACCAAGTGAATAAACATCGCTAATTAGGCCGCCACCTTATTTCCTGTCACGCCATCGACTTCGGGCATGCAGATAGGCAGTCAAATCGCTGTAGCCCAATTGAGCTGCAATCTCCGTTAACGACTCTCCTTGCAACTCAAGATGCAGTTCCAGTTCTGCACGAATCTGATCGAGTAAATGTCTGAAGGTCGTGCCTTGCTCTTCCAGGCGTCTGCGTAGAGTCCTGGGCGTCTGGTGCAGCGCCTTTGCCAGATTGTCCAGGTTAGGAGTTTCACCCCTCGCCAGAGAACGTCGCGCACCTTCGGCAACCTTGGCTGACCAACCGCTGAAATTGCGATGCGCGGCAATTCGTCGATCCAGCTCCTGAGTCAATAACTCCAACATCCCGTGATGACGGGTCTGCATCGGCAGGCTCAAGCTTTGAGCATGGAAATAGAAGCGGTTAACCGGGCAGTCAAACTCGATACGGTCTCCAAACCACTGGGTGTATTGCTGGTAATACGGCGGACGCGAATGAGTGAATTTTGCCAGAATCGGCTGCACATCCTGCCCCGTTCCACGTCGCAATTGCGCGATGGACATCACGCCGTAGTGTTCGATGACATACCGCGCCAACTCTCCTGGTGCATCGACGCAAACCTCGATCCCGACGCCATTTTCATCATTCACCAACTTCACTATGTCTGTGTCCGATGCAAGCGGTGCGTACCGGGCCCAAAGGTGCATGGACGACAAAACGTCGGGGCTATACAGGCAAAGATAAGCCAGGACGTGCCAGTCCTGAGGCGTGAACAGCGCGAACAGTTTTAACCCGATAGCCGGATCAATGCGCGCCGCCTCGCGCCAAAGCTGATCCAGCTCGATCAGGCTGTAATCCGTGCTTTTTCGGGAAACCTGGCTGTCAAGGAAGCGCTCCAGCACTTGGCCCAGCCTGCCACGATGAAAGCGCTGGGGCGGGCGATTGGCCGGTTCTAGCTCAATTCTGTCCATTTCGCGCATTGGGAAGGCTGACTCCTGAGTTTCTAATGACAAGGCATTGCCCACAAGGGCCTAAATCGAGAGTGCCATGAATATAACAATGCTCGCCAATAACCCTGCTGTGATAGTGGCCGGGATTTTCCTTGCCTTCATTTTGCTAGAGCTTGCCTGTTCCTCGTTTCGTCAGCCGTCAGGCGGCAAACGTGACGTACTCATTGAGGTCGTCGGTTCTGGAATACTGGTGGCGGTCACATTCCCTTTAGTCATGTGGCTAAGTGGCAAGATGTTAAATCAGGCTGTACCGGACATGAAGGACGCGTTGGACGGAATTCCGTGGATGGCAGGATTTGTATTGTTTTTACTGCTGGATGACATGACCCAATATTGGTGGCATCGTCTGACTCACCGGGTTTCTGCACTTTATGCATTGCATCGTGCGCATCATTCCGCGCCTTACATGAGTGTTCGCATCGTCTATCGCAATAACAGTTTCTACTATCTTCTGATGCCCGGCATCTGGTTGTCCGGCGTGCTGATTTATCTTGGGCTTGCCCCTGTTTATTATGTTTATTTGATTCTGAAAATGACCGTGATCTTCGCTGCACATAGCAGCATCGCGTGGGACGACAAACTTTATCGCATCCCCGCGTTACGCCCAATTATTTGGGTTTTAGAGCGAACCTTCTCCACACCATCCACTCACTCTGCGCATCACGGTTTGACTGCAGAGGATGGCGTTACGCATTACAAAGGCAATTTCGGCAACCTGTTATTTCTTTGGGACGTACTGTTCGGAACAGCAAAAATTACCCGTCGGCGTCCGCCAGCCTACGGAATCGAACACTTGTCACCGATAAGCTGGAAAGAAGAATTGTTCTGGCCCATCGTGCGCTCCCGCCGTACCGCACCCAAGGTAAACGCTAACCAGAAGGTGGCGCGATGAGTCGTCATATCGTTTTGCTGTCTGGATCGAACAGATCAAATAGTCAATCAGTCAAGGTCGCCAGGTTTCTGCGCGATCGATTAGAGAAACTTGAGCTTTGTGACTCAAGTGAATTGATAGACCTGGCTTCTCATCGGTTACCGCTTTGGCCAGAAGAAGACACCGACAGAGTCTGGAACGCCCAGCAATCCATCCTCAAAAGAGCAACTGCACTGATCGTGATCAGCCCTGAATGGAATGGCATGGCTTGCCCAGCCCTGAAAAACTTCTTTTTGTACGCAGGGCTCAATGAAATTGGACATAAGCCTGCGCTCTTGGTGGGCGTTTCGGCTGGGCTTGGCGGGGCATATCCAATTGCTGAGTTACGTGCATCGAGCTACAAAAATAGCCGGATCTTGTATTTGCCTGAACAACTCATCATTAGAAACGTAGAGTCGATGTTAAACAGCGAAGAGCCTTCAGATGAAAATGATAGTCGCATTCGGGCACGTGCCGACTGGGTGCTGCAAATACTATGTCGATACGATGCAGCCTTACTCACCCTACGATCTGCAATCGAACACCCGCCAGAGTTCTCTACCGGAATGTAGAGCCCCGAATGCTGAAATCCATCACAACTCCAGGTGGTCGCGCACCGTGTGGGGGCGTGAGGATCTGCAGAAACAATATGAAGAACGTCGTCGGTGCCATTTCAGTTCAACCACGGGGCGAAACTATGCAGTGGGCACTTAACGCGTTGAAGTTCAGAGCCCGATCAAATCACGATGAACTTCCAGCGCATTACGCTCCACCCAGTTGTGCGCCAGCAGGCCGTCCGGGCGAACTTCCCAGACCGCAGTGCCGAGCATTTCAAACGGGCTGTTACACGAGCGGCCACCAATAAAGCCCTGGTTCTTTCCGACCAGTTTCCAGCGTGAGGCAACGCGAGTGCCTTCGGCATTTTGAAACGTCTCGATACTGCCGAATTCGAAGTCTTCGATCTTCGACAGAAAGACACCGATCCATTGAATGAAGGCTTCGCGGCCAACGATATCCATACCGCCAGACGTGATGACAAAGTCTTCAGCCACAAAGCGTGCTGCGGCGTGTGGATCTTTGGCTTGCCAGACTTCGCGCCAGAAACGTTCAACGATCTCTACGGCTGTATTGACTGACATTTTGGAACTCCTCGTATTCAGGTTGAGTACGATGTTCGGCAATTGCTATCTAGAACACAAACGCATAAATTTAATGACATCCAGTTGAAAGGCGAATTCATCATGCAAGGCAGCGACCTTGAGATTGGCCTGCTACGGGCGTTTATCGCAGTGGCGGAGACCGGCAGTTTCACCGCCGCTGCCGAGGTGATCGCGCGGTCGCAATCGGCGGTGAGCCAGAAGATCATCCGGCTGGAGGAGGTGCTCGGCTTTCGTGTCTTCGAACGCACCAGCCGCGCGCTGACGCTGACCCCGGACGGCGAGCGCCTGCTGGTGGGCGCGCGCCGGATGATGGTGCATTTCGATACCTTCATGCGGGACATCAAGGCGCCGGCCACCGTCACCCTGCTGCGCCTGGGAATCTCGGAAAACCTCGTACCGACCCAGTTGCCCAAACTGCTGTCGCGCTTCACCCAGTTGTATCCCGACATTCAACTGGAACTGACCACCGGCTTGAGCGACGACCTGCTCACCGATTACGAAGCCGGGCTACTGGACGTGGTCATTTCCAAACGAAAATTCAGTTCGGGCGCCACGCGAGGCCGAGTCATCTGGCGCGAGCCGTTGGTGTGGATTGCCGCGAAGGATTACCAAATCGAATCGTCGAAACCTGTGCGACTGGTGATGATGCGGCCACCCTGTGCGTATCGGGCCATCATGATCGAGGCCTTGGCTACGGTTGGGCGTGAATGGGCGTCAGCGTGCCTGGCCAGCAATTTGATGGGTGTTCAGGCGGCGGTTGCGGGTGGGTTGGGGATTACGGCGTTGGGGACGTCGTTTTTGCAGGAAGGGATGCGGATCCTGGAACCGTCGGAGAAATTACCGACTTTGCCGAGTACCGAAGTGGCGGTGATTGGCGATGATGTTCGCACTCAGCATCTGGTGCAGCCGTTGGTGTCATTGCTGACGGAGGGGTTGATGTCGGGGGGCCGTCTGACTTGATCCGGCGTTGCAAGCCATAACCCGGGCAACTCGCCCGGGTTATGGACCGTTTGACGTCTAGTGCCCGCCCACCACCATACTGCTGAACGGCGCCACATACGCCTGCAACGTCACCAATCCACCGACCAGAATCGCCAGCACAATCGAGTGGAAGAACACATAGCGCAGAATCTCCCCTTCATGCCCGTACCAGCGAGTCGCCGTGGACGCGACCACGATCGACTGCGCGTCGACCATTTTGCCCATGACCCCGCCGGAACTGTTGGCCGCGGCCATCAGCACCGGGCTGATCCCCAGTTGCTCGGCGGTCACTCGTTGCAAGCCGCCGAACAGCACGTTGGAGGCGGTGTCGGAGCCGGTCAACGCCACGCCGAGCCAGCCGAGGAGGGTGCCGAACATGGGGTAGAAAATGCCGGTCGCGGCGAAGGCCAGGCCCATGGTCGCGTCGAGGCCCGAGTAGCGCGTGAGAAAGCCGAGCGCGAGCATGGCCACGATCGTGATGAGTGAGTAACGCACCACCCACAGCGTTCGCAGGTATTGGCGTGCCAGTTGCGGGATGGAATAGCCCATCAGCAGGCCGCCGACGATGGCCGCCAGGAGGATGCCGCTTCCGGTGCTGGTCAACCAGGTGAACTTGTAGACCGCTTCCTCGGTTTTAGCCGCGGGCACTACGGGTGGCACCTTCTCGATCTGCTGGTGAATGGTGGTGAAGGTCACGACCGGGGCGAAGATCGGGTTGGCTTCGCGCATCGGTTTACCTTGTGGATCGAGCTTGGCCGAGTTGGTGGCCGGATCGATCGCCGGACGGGTATCGAACATGTTTTTGAAGCTTTGGGTGCCCCAGGCGAACACGAACACGGTGAGAATGATCCACGGCATCCACGCGCGCATCACCGCCGGTTTCGCATCGCTGGCAAAGGCCCCGCTGGACTCGGGCTTTTGCTGATGCTCCTCGTCGATTATCGAGTTGTCGACGCGCCCGGACAGGGCGGCGGAGGTGTGGATCGTGGCCGGTTTCCAGACCTTGAGAAAACCGGTCAGGCACGCCATGGAGATCAGCGCGGCGATCACGTCCACCAGCATCGGCCCGTGGTAGTTGGACACCAGGAACTGCGGCACGGCGAAACTGACCCCGGCCACCAGAATGGCCGGCCAGATTTCAAGCATCTTGCGCCAACCGGCAAAGGCCCAGATCAACCAGAACGGTACGAGCACCGAGAAGAACGGCAATTGTCGGCCGACCATCATCGACAGCTCCATTTCATCCAGCCCGGTGACCTTGGCCAGCGTGATGATGGGCGTGCCCAGCGCGCCGAACGCCACGGGCGCGGTGTTGGCGATCAACGCCAGGCCGGAGGCGGCCAGCGGCGAGAAGCCCAACCCGATCAGAATCGCCCCGGTCACCGCCACTGGCGTGCCGAACCCGGCAGCCCCTTCGAAGAAGGCGCCGAAGCAGAAGGCAATCAGCAGCAGTTGCAGGCGTCGATCGTCGGTGATGCGCGCCAGGGAATCCTGCAGCACTTTGAATGAGCCGTTCTCGGTGGTTAGCCGGTGCAGGAAGATGATGTTGAGCACAATCCAGCCAATCGGCAGCAAGCCGTTGGCGGCGCCGTAAAGTGCCGCCGAGCCGGCCATGTTCGCGGGCATGCCGAAGGCGAAGATGGCGATCAATAGTGCCGAGCCAAGGGCCAGCAGGGCCGCCAGATGCGCCTTGATATGGAAAAACGCCAGGGATGCCAGCATCACCACCACGGGCACTGCCGCCATGAGTGTTGAGAGCACCGGGTTACCAAAGGGATCGTAGATTTGCTGCCAGACCATGTTCCACCTCTGCTTTTTATTGTTGGTAGTGCAGGCCCCGGGCGGGGTTGGTGGCATGGAGTATAGGTGGCATTACGCCGCTGTCCCGCCGCAACATCAGGCTTCTCGCCACCCATCCCGCAACGCGCAACCGATGTAGCAGCTGTCGAGCTCCGCGAGGCAGCGTTCGGCGGCAAAGCCGTCGCAAACCCTGCAACCGAGTTCTCTCTGTTAGACGGTAGACGCAGCCTCGCGCTGCTCGACAGCTGCTACAGAATGTTGACTTGAACAAGATTCGGCGTGCGGGTTTTACCGAAGTCGTCAACAATGAGGAGATCACGATCAACGCGGTGAAGCGGCTTGCACAAAGGGGGTTATCTCCGCGTGCCCCGTTACTCGGCTACTACCGACGAGAGGGAGACAGCGATGACTGAACGCCATGAGGAACACAAGGAAACGCTTTCCAACGGATGCAGGATCGAGGTGAAAGCCGAAATATTGAAAGACGGCTCCCTGAAGATGTTCATCGGAGTCTACCGGCCGGACGGCTCGGTCATTGAAGAGGACAATCGCCCGTCCCCCCATATGCTGGACATGGAGGCGGCGTTGGAATGGGCAATCGAAAAAGCCAAAGACATCGGTAACCAACAACATACGTTGTAAGAGCGGTGAACCACCGCTCTTGCCACCGCCGTTATTGCGTACCAAACATGGCGGTCCAGTAAATCCCGGCGTCACTCTTTGGATCAACCGCATAGGCCGCGCCCAGTTCGCGGAACTTCGGGTTCATCAGGTTGGCGCAATGCCCGGCGCTGGCCAGCCAACCATCGACGACTTTGCGCGGGGTGTCTTGCCCGGCAGCGATGTTCTCGCCGATCTCCTGAAAGTTGTAACCCGCCAGTTCCGCGCGGTCACCCGGCGTGCGGCCGTCGCGGTCCTTGTGGTCGAAGAAATTGTTATTGGCCATCGACCGGGAATGTTCCTGGGCCGCAGTCGCCAGCGTTGCGTTCCAGGCCAGCGGCGTGGTTGCGGCGAACGGTTGACCGCCGCACTGGCGCGGCTGGGTGCGGGCGGCGTTGAGCATTTCCAGCAGCTTCTGGCCTTCGACCGCGGCGTCGCCCAGGCGTGCGGTCAACAGGGGGCGCGCGAGCACAATGCGCCAGTCGCGTCCCTCGTGGCTGACACCCACGTCGACGAACTGCGAGTCCAGCACCACTTGGCAGAAGCTCTCCTTGATCGCCGTGATGGCGGACTGCGCATCACGCGGCCCGGACAAGGTGATCGCCTGCACGTTGACCATCGGGTACGACGCCCGGGCCATGGCTTGCTGCAAGTCGACGGGCCCGCTGGCCGATAAAACCAGACGCTGATCGCTCGTCAGCGGTGGCAATTCCTGTGACGCCTGACCGGCACACTTTTGCGCCTGGCTGCGGTAAGCGTTGATCGACTCGACCAGTTGCGTTTCTTCGGTGGCCACGGCAGTGGCGGCGAATACCAACCCCAGCGGCAACACGGCAAAACGCACAGCGGATGACAGGACGCGCATGGAATTCTCCCTTGAATTGACTGCGCCCATGATGCGCGATTCCACCCCATGCCGCGCAATGCCTTTTTGTGCTTTGTTGCCAGCGTTTGACATGATTTGGCTACTACACTGAAGCCAAGTCGCCAGACGGGCGCTTCCCTCGACGCCACACAGAGTGTCTCCCTCATGTCCTTCAAATGGTCCGTTGTGATTCTTGTGGTTACCCTTGTCGCAGGCCAGGTTATTGCCGACGACCAGCAGCAGAAAAAAGAAGTGGCCGAAGACAAGGCCCAAGTGCTTGAGCACAAGGCAGCAGAGAAGGGCGGCGATCTGCCCGTACCGAAATCCGAAGCGATTACCCAGTCCGAAGTCCAGGCCGTCGATCCCGCCGGCAAGTCCCCACTGGACGACGCTATTACCTGCATGGCCCGCTCCATCTATTGGGAAGCCAAAGGCAAAAACACGGCCGACATGGAAGCGGTCGCCAACGTGGTCATGAATCGCCTCGGCCACGAAGGTTTTCCCGACACGGTGTGCGCGGTGGTCAAGCAAGGTTCCGAAACCAAAAGCTGCCAGTTTTCGTGGTGGTGCGACGGCCGCCCGGACACGGTCCAGGAAGAAACCGAATATGCACTGGCCAAGGAAATCGCGCGCAAGGCGCTGAACAAACAACTGCCGGATCGCACCGGCGGCGCCATGTATTTTCATGACCGCACGGTGAAACCGGACTGGGCCAGGGCGTACACCAAAACCTTTGAAACCAAAATGTTCCGGTTTTACAAACCGCATGATGGGTCGGCGAAGTAGGCCGACAGCCATCTCCTTTTTTGATCAACGGCTGATTCCATTTTGGAGAGCGTGGGGTTTTACTACGATGGCTTGAAACCCGTCATGCCACGTAATCGGACAGCCGCCATGCACACCATCGGACTCATCGTTTACCCCGGCTTCCAGGTGCTGGGCCTCGCCATGTGCGCCACCTTCGAGTTGGCCAACATGGCAGCCGACGAGCCGGTGTACAGCATCGCGTTACTCTCCGAGCACGGCGGCTCGGTGAAAACCTCTGCTGGATTCGGCGTGGAAACCAGCGCGTTCGACCAGCGCACATTCGATACGCTGCTGGTGATGGGCGACAACCTGATCCGCCCGACATCACCGGGCATGGTCGCGTTTTTGCGCAGCGCCAGCCTGACCACCCGACGCCTGGGGTCGATCTGCACCGGCGCGATTGCGCTGGCGGAGGCCGGTCTGCTGGATGGCCGACGGGCGACGACGCATTGGTGTCATGCGCCGGCCTTGCAGCGGGCGTACCCGAAAGTGAAGGTCGAAGAAGACCGCATCTTCATCAACGACGGCCACATCTGGACTGCCGCGGGCATGAGCGCTTGCGTCGACCTGGCTTTGGCCCTGGTGGAAAAGGATTTGGGCGCGGACGTCGCCCGTCGGGTGGCCCGGCAACTGGTGGTGTATCACCGACGGTCGGGAGGGCAGTCGCAGTTTTCCGTGATGCTCGAACTGGAGCCCAAGACCGACCGCATCCAGGCCGCGCTGACCTACGCCAAGCAAAACCTCAAATCGGCGCTGTCGGTCGAAGAACTGGCCAGCGTGGCCAATCTCAGCCCGCGGCAGTTCAGTCGGGTGTTCCAGGCTGAAACTGGCCAATCCCCGGCCAAAGCCATCGAAAACCTGCGGGTGGAAGCGGCCCGGCTGATGATGGAAACCGGCCGGCACTCGATTGATGCGGTGGCCACCGACACCGGTTTTGGCGATCGCGAGCGCATGCGTCGGGCGTTTATCCGTGCGTTCGGGCAGCCGCCGCAGGCGATCCAGCGCGCCCATCGTGCGTGACGTTAGTTGTGTCCTAAAAGGTGGTGTATTCGGCATTTGAGACAAAATATGATTTCCGTAATCTAGATCTCATCGAAGTCCAACCCTCAATGAGATCACCGCCATGACCCTCGTCAAAGCCGCCGCCGTACAAATCAGCCCGGTGCTCTACAGCCGCGAAGGCACCGTCAATAAAGTCGTACAGAAGATTCTGGAGCTCGGCGACCAAGGCGTTCAGTTCGCCGTGTTCCCGGAAACCATCGTGCCGTACTACCCGTACTTTTCCTTCGTGCAGTCGCCGTTCGAAATGGGCGCCGAGCACCTCAAACTGCTGGATCAGGCCGTCACGGTGCCTTCGGACGCCACCGATGCCATCGGCGCCGCGGCCAAACAAGCCGGCATGGTCGTGTCGATCGGCGTCAATGAACGTGACGGCGGCACGCTGTACAACGCGCAGTTGCTGTTCGACGCCGATGGCACGCTGATCCAGCATCGCCGCAAAATCTCCCCGACTTACCACGAACGGATGATCTGGGGCATGGGCGATGGCTCCGGACTTCGCGCCACCGACAGCGCGGTCGGGCGCATCGGTCAACTGGCGTGCTGGGAGCATTACAACCCGCTGGCCCGTTACGCCTTGATGGCCAACGGCGAACAGATTCACGCCTCGATGTACCCGGGGTCGTTTGCGGGACCGCTGTTCACGTCGCAAATGGAAGTCAACATCCGTCAGCATGCCCTCGAAGCAGCGTGCTTCGTGGTCAACTCCACGGCGTGGCTCAACCCTGAGCAGCAGGCACAAATCATGGCCGACACCGGTTGCCCGATCGGCCCGATTTCCGGTGGTTGCCTCACGGCGATCATCAGCCCGGACGGCGTGGTGCTGGGTTCCTTGCAGGACGGTGAGGGCGAGGTGATCGTCGACCTCGACATGAGCCTGATCGACAAGCGCAAACGCATGATGGATTCTCGCGGTCACTACAGCCGTCCGGAGTTGCTGAGTCTGCTGATCGACCGCACGCCAGCGGCGCATGTGCATGAGCGGGGTGCTCATCTGCAGGTGGCGGTGATTGATTCTGTGGAAGAGATCAGCCGCTGATTGGCTTGAGACCGCGCCGCCCCCTTCGCGGGCAAGCCTCGCTCCTACAGGTCATACGCCACATCAAAATGGGCGCATGACCTGTAGGAGCGAGGCTTGCCCGCGAAGAGGCCATCACAGGCGCAACAAAAAAAGGGACTTGTCTTTACAGTTCCTGCCCCAAAAAGATCAACGTATTGCCATGAGCCTCAGCCGCGGCACGCTGGTTGTAACTGTCGCGGTGCGAGCAGTTGAAACCATGCTCGGCCTCCGGATACACGACAATTTCCACGTTGTCGTTATTCTCGAAACGCTCGGCGATTTTCTCCACGGCTTCCAGTGAAATGTGGCTGTCCTGCTCACCGAAGTGCATCAGCAACGGCACTTCGATTTCATCGGCGCGGTCCAGATAATTCTGGATGCCGCCGCCGTAGTAGGCGATGGCCACATCCACCAGGCCATTGGTGGCGGTCAAGTAGGACAGCAAGCCGCCAAAGCAGTAACCGATGGACGCGATCCCGCCTTCCAGGCCAGGTTGCGCATCCAGCGCGTCGATGGCCAGTTTGATGTCGGCCTGTGCCTTGTCGATGTCGGTGGCGTTCATCAGTTCGACGGCGCGTTTCCAGCCGGCTTCGTCGTAAGTCAGCTCGATACGGTGGCCGTTGCGCCAGAACAGGTCCGGCGCGATCACCAGGTAACCATCGGCGGCGTATTGCTCCGCGACCGATCGGATGTGTTCATTCACGCCGAAGATCTCCTGGATCAACACGATCCCCGGGCCTTTGCGGGTATGCGGAATCGCCAGGTAAGCGCCGAAGGTGCCTTCGTCGCTGTCGATCTCGATCCATTGGGTGGTCACGCTCATGGTGGCTCCTGTCTACGCAAGTGAGAGGGGAAAGCTTATTGCGGTGGTGTGGCCTGAAAGCTCGGCAATGCCTGAACCCGTTTCCACCAGTCATCGAAGCCATTAACGGCAAACACCTGCGGTGCATCCGGGGTCATTGCCATGTAAGCACAGGCCGGTGCCAGGTAAAAGTCACCGAGGCTCGGATCCTGGCCGGCGACGAAGGGGTCGGAGCCTTTGATTTTCATCAATTCACGCAGGACCATTTTTGAGGTCTCGATGCCTTTGCGACGGGATTCTTCGTTCTTTCCGCCGATAAAGTCGGGGAACAAGTGATAGCCGAACACCGAGCCTAGTGCACCGTAGCCATAAGAATCGTAAATTCCCATGACCATATGTGTGCGGGCACGGTCGTGGGCATTGTCGGGCGTCAGGGAAGGGCCCGGCAGGACTTCGTCCAGATAGGCCACGATCGCGTCGGTTTCGATGATCCGGAAACCGTCGTGATCGATGACCGGCACCTTGCCGAATGGATGGCGTGCCAGGTGTTCGGGCAGGTGCGGTTCGCCTTTCATCACATTGACCTGCAACTGGTCGAAATCCGCACCTTTTTCCGCAAGCAGCATCTTCACTGTGCGCACATACGTACTGCCGTCAAATCCGTAGAGAGTGAGGCTCATGGCGAATGCTCCGTGTTTATGGGAGTGGAGGACGCGCCGGGCTCTGGTCGGTCAACGGTTATGGCGACGCCAGAAGAATCGAGCCAACAGTGCATCCAGGCTGAGCTTGCCGGCACCCGAGAGCAACAGTGGCATAAGGGCGGCGAGGTAGATCAGCGGCAGTTTGAAGTTGCCGTGGCCCTTGTTGCTGATGGAGTAACCCTGGGCAAGCTCACTCAATGTAGACCAATCGGCCGGCCAGTGAACGGCGGCGGTCGCGACGATGGTGACAACAATCAGAATGATGGCCGATACCCGTGTTCCGAGGCCGACCAGGATGGCCAGGGCGCAGATCAGTTCAGCCCACATCGACAGTTCCCAGTTCAGCGTGGCCGGCACGTGATTGAACGGAAACGGGAAGGCGTCCTGGATGTCGGCGAACCAGTTCTCGCCGTTCCATTTTTCCAGGCCCGACTCGAAAAATTCCCAGGCAATGAACAGCCGCAGCGTCAAAGGCGCGAGCCAGCCGCCGGCACGGTCGAGGTTCAGGTGCAGGCCTTTGACGGCCGATGAAATTGAGGTGTTCATGAGCTTGATCTCCGTTCAGTCAGGTGTGCGGGGCAGTAATTGCCCCGCGGCAATGAATTACTCGCCGGAACCGCACTTGCCTTCACCGCACTTGCCTTCGCCACATTTGCCTTCAGCGGGTTTTTCCGAGGTGTCGGCCTGGGCCTGGCTGTAGCCGTGGGCCAGTTGCTTCATGCTGAACGCTTCGGATTCGGAAGCCGAAGCGACGTTGGACAGGGCCAGGCCGCCGGCGATGATCAGGCCGAGGGTGAGGGAGGAAGTCGAGAGCTTGAACATGGTGATACTCCGTAGCGTTGAGTGAGTTGAGCGCTTTGATCGGCGTGGCCAATCGACAGGCACAGTTCATCAAGCGGGTGTATCTGCGATGTGTCTTTGGTGCGGGGTTTTATGGACGGGGTGTGTCGCAGGCGGGTCTGTACACACTGCGATACACAGCCACTAAAACCTCGAGCTGATGCCCCCCCTGTGGGAGCTAGCCTGCTAGCGATAGCTGACGGTCAGTCGACATTGATGGTGTCTGACACACCGCTATCGCGAGCAGGCTCGCTCCCACAGGGGGCATGGGTGATTTTGAGATTGTGGTCGGTCAATCTGTGGCCTGGCGCCAGCCAACAGCGTCTAGCCTCCGTGTCCCCGCAATCCCTCGGGGCGAGACTTCGGAACCCGGCATGCAAGCGCTGTTGAACGAGATCCTTGACGCTGTCCGGCCGCTGATCGGTCAGGGCAAGGTGGCTGACTACATTCCCGCCCTCGGCACGGTGCCGGCCAATCAGTTGGGCATTGCGGTGTATGGCAACGACGGCGAGTTGTATTGCGCGGGCGATGCCGATACGCCGTTCTCGGTGCAGAGTATTTCCAAGGTGTTCAGCCTGGTACAGGCCATCGATCATTCCGGCGAAGCGATCTGGGAACGCCTCGGTCACGAACCCTCCGGTCAACCGTTCAACTCGCTGGTGCAGCTGGAGTTCGAGCGCGGCCGCCCGCGCAATCCGTTCATCAACGCCGGTGCCCTGGTGATCTGCGACATCAACCAGTCACGCTTTGCCGCGCCGGCGTTGTCGATGCGCGACTTTGTCCGTCGGCTGTCCGGCAACCCGCAGGTCATGGTGGACGGCAAGGTCGCCGAATCCGAATACCAGCACCGCGCGCGCAACGCGGCCATGGCGTACCTGATGCAATCCTTCGGCAACTTTCACAACGATGTCGAGGCCGTGCTGCGCAGCTACTTCAGCCATTGCGCGGTGCGCATGAACTGCGTGGACCTGGCCCGGGCGTTCTGCTTCCTGGCCAACGACGGGTTCTGCAAACACAGCGGCGAACAGATCCTCACCGCGCGCCAGACCCAGCAGGTCAACTCGATCATGGCCACCAGCGGGCTGTATGACGAAGCCGGCAACTTTGCCTATCGTGTCGGTTTGCCGGGCAAAAGCGGCGTCGGCGGCGGAATCGTCGCGGTGGTGCCGGGGCAGTTCACGGTGTGCGTCTGGTCTCCGGAATTGAATGCCGCCGGCAACTCGCTGGCCGGGATGGCGGCGCTGGAACTGCTGAGCCAGCGGATTGGCTGGTCGGTGTTCTAAGGCATTCGGGCTGGCGCGGTTAATGACGCTCAGTGGATTTTCCTATACATTTTCCAGCCGCCCCCTGCATGGTGAAACCGCTTCATGTCTCTTGCGCTCGAACGTCTAGTCGCTGGCACGCCGATCCCTTTTGCCGGTAATCGTGTCACTGTCGTCAGCCCCGAACTGGCCGCGCGCTTTCAGCCCGGGGACCATCTGCTGGTGGAGCAGGTCAGCGGCGAATTGTTGCTGATTCCGGTGGCTGACCAGCAAGCGGCGGCGGTCGCTATCGAGCGCGCCGAAGCGGCGTTCAGCGTGCTGTCCAGCGTTTCGGATCAGGCGATCAGCGCGTTCTTCGATCTCTTCGCTCAGCGCTTGGAAAACCCGGATTGCTGGGCCTTGATCGAGGCCGCGAACCTGGCTGACATCGAACGCGCCAAGGCCCGCGGACGTTCCACCACGCGCTTGCTGGCCGATGAACGCATGCGCCGCGACATGATCGCCGGCCTGCGTGCCTGGCGCGATGCGTCGGCGACTCGCGGCAAGGTCATCAGTTGCGTCGAGCACGACGGCTGGAAGGTCGAGCAAGTGGTGTCGCCGCTGGGCATCGTCGCGTTTGTGTTCGAAGGCCGACCGAATGTGTTCGCCGACGCCGCTGGTGTGTTGCGCACCGGCAACACCGCCGTGCTGCGTATTGGCAGCGATGCGCTGGGCACCGCTCAGGCCATCGTCACTCACGCACTGAACCCGGCCCTCAGCGACGCCGGTTTGCCGACCGGCGCGGTGTCCTTGGTGGAAAGCGTCAATCACGCCGCCGGTTGGGCGATGTTTGCCGACCGCCGTTTGTCTCTGGCCGTGGCCCGGGGTTCGGGTCGCGCGGTCAGCCAACTGGGCAGCATCGCCCAGCAAGCCGGCACCGCCGTCAGCCTGCATGGCACCGGTGGTGCCTGGCTGATTGCTGATAAAGACGCTGACGCGCCGCGCTTCGCCGCCGTGGTGCGCAACTCTCTGGACCGCAAGGTCTGCAACACCCTCAACGTCTGCCTGATCCAGCGCGATCGCGCCGCTGAATTGGTGCCGTTGTTCCTCGACGCACTGCAACAGGCCGGCACCGCTCGGGGCCAGGGCTGCAAGTTGCACATCGTCGAGGGCAGCGAGTCGTGGCTGCCGACTGAATGGCAAACCGGCAGCGTTGAGGTGTATCGCGCTGAAGGCTACCAGACCGAAGCGCTGGCCGAACCCTTGGCCGAGGATCAGTTGGGCCGCGAGTGGGAGTGGGAAGAAACCCCGGAAGTCAGCCTGAAAATCGTTGATGACCTGGACAGCGCGATTGCCTTGTTCAATCGCTACAGTCCGCAGTTCACCGTGTCGCTGATCAGTGAAGAGGGCGCGGCGCATGAGCGCTTCTACAATGCGGTCAACGCACCTTTTGTCGGCAACGGGATTACCCGCTGGGTCGATGGACAGTACGCGCTGAACAAGCCGGAACTGGGGCTTTCGAACTGGGAGAGCGGTCGCCTGTTCGCCCGCAGCGCGATTCTTTCGGGAGATGGCGTGTTCACTATCCGTAGCCGCATGACCCAGACGGATCTGTCGGTCAAACGCTGAGCATTCCGGGCGCAGGCAACGATCGCACTATAATTAAGGGTGTGTTTGCGTCTGTGTTCTGAGTGAGGGCTGCGTCATGAAACTTCATTCTTTTCGGAATTACTCCCACGATCTGGAAACGGTCGTCCACGACACATGGATTACCACCAAGGTGAAATCTGCCCTGACCAGGGCCGAGCCGGCCCTTGGCATGAATATCCATGTCAAAACCCATGCGGGCACGGTCTCACTGAGCGGTCGCGTCAACACGCACCGCCAGTGTGAGCAGGTGGTTGCACTGGCCCGGTCGGTGCCGGGTGTCGTCGAAATCGACGCCCGGGACTTGCTGACCCACGTGTTCACGCCTGGCAGCAATCCAGTTCCCCCCAACGCCGAAGAAACCTCCGAGCGTCGGCCTTCATCGGAAGATCAGGACGACCACTGATCAGGGCGACCTTGTGAGCAGCGCTCCCGTCAATCGGGAGCGCTGCGTCGCGGGCATTTCAGTTCCAGCAACAATGGATTGCGTTTTCTGGGTGTTCTCTCATGTAAGGCAAAGGCCGACTATCGGCCGATCCCTGAGAGGTGTACCCGATGAAACGCGTCCTCATGTTGTTGGCCAACGGTGTTGAACCGCTGGAAATGGCGGCTTTTACCGATGTGCTCGGTTGGGCCAATCTGCTTGGCGACCAACCCGTGGAATTGATCAATGCCGGCCTGCGGCCGCAGATCGTGACGACCTTCGGGCTGTCCCTCAACCCGGCTCATTTGTTGAGGGACCTTGACCTGGACAGCTTCGATGCCTTGGCATTGCCCGGAGGTTTCGAACCGTCGGGCTTTTATGAAGAAGCCTTGAGTGAGCCGTTTCTGGAGGCCATCCGGCACTTTGTCGCGGCCGGTAAAACCGTCGCCAGTGTCTGCGTGTCTTCGGTGTGCCTGGGCGTTGCCGGGGTGCTGAAAGGCAAAGACGCCACGACCTATCACCAGGTGGGTGGCAAGCGCAAAAACCAGCTGGTGGAAAGCGGTGCGCGTTTTGTCGACTGGCCTGTTGTAGTCGATGGCCGCATCATCACCTCAAGCGGTCCCGGCACGGCAACGGAAGTCGCCTTCGTGCTGCTGGAACAGCTGAGCAGCCCCGCGAACGCCGCGCATATCCGGCAGAAAATGCGATTCCCGACGCCGTCTCGCCAGTGGTATGAAACGCCGCAAGTGCCTTGATCTGGCCCGTACATCCGACGACCCGCCACAGGCCGTTTTAGCGAACTACGCTTGAACGCCTGAGCCACAAAAGCCATCACGGGCTTTCGGGCGAAAGACACCTGTTTACGAAGGCGTAGAGGTCGTCATGAATCAGTCGCAGGAGCAAGGCGCGTCACCCTGGCACGCGGGCGAGCGGCAGTTGCAGGAAAGCGTCGGTGTGGCCGAGCGCATGGAGGTGTTCGGGCGCAAGGTGGTGCGCGATTACCTGCCCGAGCAGCATCAATTGTTCTACGCGCACCTGCCGTATTTACTGGTGGGCGCCGTCGATGAGCACGGCGTGCCATGGGCGACCCTGATTGAAGGGCCGCCCGGATTTGCGCATTCGCCTGATCCCCGTCAGTTGTTACTCGACCGCCTGCCCGCCGAAGGCGATCCCGTCAGGCCCGCGCTCAAGGCGGGTGCCTCGGTGGGGCTACTCGGTATCGACCTGAAAACCCGCCGACGCAACCGAATGAATGGTCGCATCAGCACCGCCACCCAAGACGGTTTTGCCGTGGCCGTCGAACACGCCTTCGGCAATTGCCCGCAATACATTCAACTGCGCGCCGTCGACCCCGGGTCAGTGGGCCGCGCTTCGTCTGCTGTGGCGGTCGAGCGATTGGATGAGCTCGACGAAGCCGCCCGGGCGACCATCGGCAACGCCGATACCTTTTTCCTTACCAGCTACGTAGACCTTGATGGCGACCCGACAAAACGTTCGGTGGATGTCTCGCACCGTGGCGGCAATGCCGGCTTCGTGCGGGTCGAGGGCAACGTGCTGACGATCCCCGATTTCGCCGGCAACCTGCATTTCAATACCCTGGGCAATCTGCTGCTTAATCCGCAGGTGGGCCTGCTGTTTGTCGACTTCGAATCCGGTGATGTGCTGCAAGTCGCGGGGCGCACTGAGATCATCCTGGAAGGCCCGGAAATAGCGGCGTTCCAGGGCGCCGAACGGCTATGGCGAATGACTGTGGAACACGTCGTGCGTCGCGCCGGTGTGCTGTCGCTGCGCTGGCAATTCGAAGGGTTCTCACCCAACAGCCTGATGACCGGCAGTTGGCAGCAGGCTGAGGGGCGGTTGCAGGCCGATGCCCTGCGCGATCAATGGCGGCAGCTGCGCGTGACCCGCATCGTTGAAGAAAGCACCCGTATCCGTTCGTTCTACCTGGAGCCGACCGACGACGCGGGCTTGCCGCGCTTCGAGGCCGGGCAGCATTTGCCCGTGCGCTTTTGCCTAACGGAGGGGCAGGCGCCTTTGGTGCGCACGTACAGTCTGTCGAGCGCACCGTCGGACAGCTTTTTCCGGATCAGCGTCAAGCGCGACGGGCTGATTTCATCGCATCTGCACGAGCGTGTCCGCGAGGGCGATCTCATTGAAGCCCGCGCGCCACAGGGCCGGTTCACGGTGAAAGCGGATGAGCGTCGACCGCTGGTGCTGCTGGCCGCAGGCGTCGGCGTGACGCCATTGCTGTCGATGCTGCGCGAAGTGATCTACGAAGGCGAACGCATCCGCCGCACTCGACCGACCTGGTTTATTCAAAGTGCCCGCAGCCTCGCCGAACTGGCGTTTCGCGATGAGCTGTACGAACTGGCCACTCGTGCCAAGGACTCGGTGCGAGCGCTGCGCCTGCTCAGCCAACCCGAGGATCATGCCCGTGAAGGTGAGGATTTCGAGGTGGCGGGGCGCGTTGACATCGAGTTGCTCAAGGCGTTACTGCCGCTGGACGATTACGATTTCTACCTGTGCGGCCCCGGTGCATTTACCCAGGGGATCTACGACAGCTTGCGGGCTTTGCGCATTGGCGACGAGCGTATCCATGCGGAGACGTTCGGGCCTTCCACGTTGATTCGTCTGCGCGACCAACTCAGTCCCGCCCCGGCACAGGTGCCGGCAGCGGACAGCCCGGTGAAAGTGGTGTTTTCAGGGTCGGCCAAGGAGGCACGCTGGGAGCCGGGTGGCGGGAGCTTGCTGGAACTGGCTGAAAGCCGCGGCTTGAATCCGGACTTCAGTTGCCGTGGAGGTTCGTGCGGGACGTGCCGCACCCGGTTACTCAGCGGGCAGGTGCATTATCTGAACATGCCCGCCGAGTTGCCGGCGCCTGGGGAAGTGCTGATCTGCTGCGCGGTGCCGGCCAAGGGCGATGAGCCCTTGGTGCTAGAGATCTAGCGCGGCCAGCCATCAAGCAGCCGCTTTGCCATACACGGAGCAGGTGGTCGGGTGTTCAGCCAGCGACACAAAGCGGCGGCTGTCGGCCTCCAGGGCGTCGATCGAACCGGTCTCGATGTCGTAGACCCAGCCGTGCAGGTTCAGCTGACCTTTTTCCTGGGCCAGGCGTACGCTCGGGTGCGTCTGGATGTTGGCCAGTTGCGCGATGACGTTCTCCCGGACCATCGAACTCACCTTCGCCGCGTCGTCGGCGTGAGGGCGGGATTCGTTGATGACCTTGGCAGATTCGGCGTGTTGTAACCAACCGCTGACTGCCGGCAGGTGATCCATGCATGTGCACTTGGCGATGGCGGTCATGGCGCCGCAGTCCGAGTGGCCGCAGATCACGATGTCCGTCACGCCCAGTACTGCGACTGCGTATTCGACCGTGGCCGAGACACCGCCCGGATGCGGGCTGTAGGAGGGCACGATGTTGCCGGCATTGCGGATCACAAACAATTCGCCGGGTTCTTGCTGGGTCAGCAGTTCGGGGACCACCCGGCTATCGGAGCAGGTGATGAACAACGTGCCGGGATGCTGGGTGGTGGCCAGGTGTTTGAACAGGTCGGTGCGTTGCGGGAACGCTTCGTTCTGGAACTTCAAGAAACCTTCGATGAGCGCTTTCATGGTGACGTCCTCATAAGTGATGAACAGTGGCTACTCAGTTCGAGCAACCGGTGCCGAATTCGCTGTATTGCAGAATGTGAGTCGCGCCTTTGGAGTCGAGGTAAGTCATCTCCACCGGAACCACGCCGCAGACATCAGCGGCCGGGGTGATTGCGACGACGTGGGCGATGTCCAGGTTCATGCCGTATTGGTAGGCAACGGCGGCGTCCTGGGCTTGAGCCTGGGCCGATACGCCCGCTATCAACGAAAGAACCAGCAGCATTTTTTTCATGGGGCATCCTCCATTCGAATGTGGTGAGCGGACAAAGTGTTTGGGGTATCGGGTCTGGCCCGCACCGGAGTGCGGGCCGGTATCAACTCAGAAAGGACGCAGTGGCAGGAACTTGCCGTCGAGGGTGATGACTGCGCGGTGGCCGCCTTCCGGGTCTTCGACTTTCTTCATATCTAGCTTGAAGTTGATCGCGCTGATGATGCCGTCGCCGAACTGCTCATGAACCAGGGCTTTGAGCGTGGTGCCGTAGATCTGGATCATTTCGTAGAAGCGGTAGATGGTCGGGTCGGTCGGCACGCCGGAGAGGCTGCCGCGCAGTGGAATGATTTGCAGGCGGGCCACGGCGTCGGCGTCCAGGTCGAGTTTTTCGCCGACCACTTTGGCGGCGGATTCCGGCAGCGGGTGCTGGCCGAGCAGGGCTGCGGTGACGTAGGCCAGGCTCAGGCCGGTGCCCTCGGCCATGTCTTCGAATGACAGGTTTTTGCGAGCTTTGGCGTCCAGAATTTTGGCGGTCAGTTCGAGGTTGGTGTCGTTATAAGCGTGGGACTGTTGCATGGTGTTTCTCCTATCGGCGTTGTGTTGCTTGGGTGTGAAGCAATCTTCTGCCGATTGATCCATAGCGTCCAAGACCGATATACAATGCTTCGCATAAGTCCTGCCTATAGATGGTGTTCACCATGTTGCTGCGACATCTGCGTTACTTGTTGGCGGTTGCCGACCACGGCGGCTTCACCCGCGCCGCTGAGGCGCTGCACGTTTCACAACCGACCCTGTCCCAGCAGATCCGCCAACTGGAAGAAACTCTGGGCGTGAGCCTGTTCGACCGAACGTCGCGCACGGTCAAGCCGACCGATGCGGGCGAGGCCTACATCGAATGTGCTCGTCGAGTGTTGGTGGAACTGGAGGCCGGAAAACGGGCGCTGCATGACGTGAAGGATTTGTCGCGCGGCACCTTGCGCCTGGCCATGACGCCCACGTTCATGGCGTATCTGGTGGGACCGTTGGTGCGCGACTACGTGGCACTGTTTCCCAATATCCACCTGCAGATTTTCGAGTTGTCGATGGATGACATTGAGGCGGGGCTGGCGGATGACTCGCTGGACATCGCCATCGCCTTTACTCAGGTGCGAAATGCCGACATCGAATCGATCCCGGCGTTTACCGAAACCCTGGGGGTGATGGTAGGGCGGGATCACCCGTTATATGAACGCCAGGTCGCGTTGTCCGCTGAAGAGGTGGCGCAACTGGACTTTGCGCTGTTGGCCCAGGACTTCGTCACCCGCACTCGCATCGATGAATATTTTGCCCAGGAGCAAATCACGCCCAAGGTGGTGATTGAGGTCAACTCGGTGAGCACCTTGCTGGAGGTGATTCGACATACGGGCATCGCCACCATTCTCCCTGAGCCTATTGCCACTCAGGACCGGGCACTGCGCAGAATTCCGTTGCTGGGTGAAGCGCCTACGCGCGGGGCGGCGCTGCTTCGGCGCAAGAACAACTATCACAGCGCGGCGTCGGTGGCGTTCATGAATCTGGTGTTGGGCGCGGTGGCGACGGAGTCAGTCGTCCAGTGATTGGCAAACGCCGTTGGGGGCCTTGCCCGTGGAGCTTACGGTCACCGAGTCATCATCGGCGAGAACGATCGAAATCGTCACGCCTGATCCCTTGGCTTCGAAGCTGCGCTCTTTGATCATGGCTTTGGTTTCGGCTTCTACGTTGTTGATCAACACCGGTCCGTCCTGATCCGCGTGAACGATGATTTTTCCGGGGCATTCGACATCGAATGATGGAACACCTTCGATCTTGTTTGCGTGAGCAATCGTTGCAGTGGATAGCAACAGCAGAAATGTCAGGGCATTTTTCATCGCAAGTCTCCATGGGCACAGCAGCGAATACGCTTAACGATAGCTGCATTTGCCGCGCACGAGACAAACAAAAAAAGGCCCCGCTCGATATTACGAGCGGGGCCTTTTTATTGTTGAGCGGCGGGGGAGATATCAGTAGAACCGGTCAATCACCCGAACTTCGTTCTGGTTCTGCATCGAGGCCCACGCCTGTTTCAGCGTTTGCAGAACATTACCGATGAAGTCCTTGTCGGCTGCGGCTTTCTTGCCGACATAGCCTTGGCCGCGACGGTACATCTTCAGTCGGGCCAGCAGGTTCTGGTTGTTCTGGTCGAACTCCGCTTCATGGGCGTGTGGCGACAGGCAATCGATATGAACCTGGCCCGATTTGCTGATCCACAGAATGTGGCTGTCGTGGCTGTCTTTTTGCGCCGCGAAGATACGAGCCAGTTCATCGATAGTAGGTTGATTGTTCAGATTCATAATATGCCCCTTGACCATTTGGTGATCTTTCAAAGTTGATTCGCTAATACAGGTAGCCCATCGGTTAGTTGATCCCTGGCACCGAAACCAGGACGTCAGCGGTCAGCCGTCGATTCGACGGGGTCTCGCGTCTGTTGCATGTAGTCGTGTTGAATAACTGCTACGCAATAGCGTCACAACGAAGAGAAGCAGCGAAAACCTGGAGGCCACCGCCGACTTTTGAGGGTCGGCCACAAGCTTCATGAGGATTGATCGCCAGCGCTTCTCGTCTTTGTACTGGACGTTCGGGCCAGGTCAGCTTCTTCAATCTGCCTTGTGGGCAGCGTGTATCCGGGAAAAACAGCTCGGCGGTCAGACGAGCTTGCTCAAACATGTTGCCTTACTCCCGATCGGGGAGATGTCTGCATCATGCAAGGGCAAATCGGAGGCGTCAACCGTTATGTAGTGATTATTTTCAGTCACTACATATTGTCGGACAAAGCGCTTTGGAATTAAAAAGGGGAGTCGCGAGGTGCCAGTCAGGGCGCTGGCAGCGAGCATTGGAAGCGGTAGAAGGTGCAAGGATAACCGTCTACCGGCAGCTGATGCAGGGTGAATCCATCGTCTGCGAGTTCGGGCATCACCGTGGCCCAGAACCGCCGTGCAGGCAGGTTCGCGTCGATGTGGAAAATCTGCCATTGACCGGGGAGCCGGCTCAAGAGGGTAGACACGACAAACTTCGCGACACCTTGGCCACGAAAGCGCCGACTGACAAACAAGTAGCCGATGTTGTGCTCGGCGCCGTCGATATGCGTGTCGTCGTCCACGGTCACGAAACCGGCGAGTTCACCGTCCACCTTGATCAGAAATGGCTGGGTCCCAGGCTTGCGCCAGTAATCTTGGTTGGATCGGATGTCGAAGAAACCGTGCTCGCCGAGTTTCAGCGGTAGAAACTCGCTGAAGTCGTGCATGTAGAACTGCATCAGGTTTTCGAGCGTTTCCAGTTCGTCGCGGTGTGCGGCGTGCAGTTCAATCGAAGGCATGCTGGGCATCTCTCCAGATGCGGGCCGTCCGTGGCCCTTTCGGGATCACTCAGTGGGGCGCGAAGTCGTACGTGCCACCCGTCTTCAACGCCGCCGCGTAAGCAGGACGGGCCTGGAAGCGTTCAACCCAGGCCGCCACATGAGGGTAGTTGCCCAGCTTGCCTTGGGCGCGGGCAATTTCACCGATAAAGCTCATCTGGATGTCGGCGGCGCTGAACTCGTCACCGAGCAGGTAATCGGACTGACTCAATGCCGTGTCGAGGTAGCCGAGGTAGTTGGCCACTTCCGAGTTGATGCGCGGATGCAGCGGCGCACCGGCCTCACCCAGGCGCCCGACGTACAGGTTCAGCATCAGCGGCAGCATGGCCGAACCTTCGGCGAAGTGCAGCCACTGGACGTATTCGTCGTAGGCGGCGGTGGACGGGTCCGGTTGCAGGCGGCCTTGGCCATGACGGCGGATCAGGTAGTCGATGATGGCCGAGGATTCGATCAGCTTTTGCGCGCCATCTTCGATGACCGGCGATTTGCCCAGGGCGTTGATCGCTTTCAATTCCGGCGGGGCCAGATTGGTTTTCGGGTCACGCTGATAGCGTTTCAGCTCATAAGGAATGGCCAGTTCTTCCAGCAGCCAGAGAATTCGTTGGGAGCGGGAGTTGTTCAGGTGGTGCACGATAATCATAAACAAGATTCCTGTAGCAGCTGTCGAGTGAAACGAGGCTGCGTTGCTTTTTAGAAAAGGGGGCCATCGCCGGGCTTGAAGAACACTAGACCATCACGGCCCATCCGAAGTGCCCTCACGCTTTGCTGGCCGGTTTCGCCGCGCGCGTGGTGCCCGTCGCTGGCTTGCGCTTGGCAGTTTTTCGTTTGTTTTTCCACGGTGTGGCACCCCGTCCGGCCGGGCTCGCCGGCCCACTGATGGTCAGGCTCAGGCCGGCGCAACGGGCGACCTGCTTGCTCATCCACGCGGCCTGCTTGGTGACGAATTCTTCCAGACTCATCTCGCCGCTCTGCACCATGTCCAGCGCCTGTTCCCAGATCGCCGTGGTGCCGGGATCGGCAATCGCGCGCGGCACCGCATCGATCAGGCTGAAGGCGGCCGGAGTCGCGGCCAGGGCCTTGCCGTTCTTGATCAGATAGCCGCGGTCGAGCAGGCCCTGGATGATCGAGGCGCGAGTCGCTTCGGTGCCAATGCCGGTGGTGTCCTTGAGCTTCTGTTTGAGCAGCGGGTCTTCCACCAGTTTGGCGACGTTCTTCATCGCTTTGATCAGGTCGCCTTCGGTGAATGGCTTGGGCGGTTGCGTCCAGAGGTCCTTGAGCTTCACGTCGGCCACCGCGCAGTCCCGCCCTTCGGCCAATGCCGGCAGGGTTTGCGGTGCCGGCGCCTCGCGACCCTTGGCCGGGGCGAGCGCTTCGGGCAGGGCGCGTTTCCAGCCCGGCTCGACGATCTGCTTGCCGACGGCACGCAAGGCTTCACCGGCGCAATCGAAGTCCGCCTGGGTGCGGTCGTATTCATGGTTGGGAAGGAACTGCGCCAGATAACGCGCACGGATCAGCGTGTAGACCGCCCGTTGCTTGCCCACCAGTCGATCAAGATTCTTTGCGGCAGCCGTGGGGATGATGCCGTGGTGAGCCGTGACCTTGGCATCGTTCCAGGCCCGTGAACGGCGCTGTGGCTCCAGGTGATCGTTCAAGGCATCAAGAGACGGATCGGCCTGCCGGAGCGCGGCGAGAATGCCCGGGGCTTCGCTGTGCTGGCTCAGCGGCAGGAAACCGCAATCGCTGCGCGGGTAGGTGATGACCTTGTGGGTTTCGTAGAGCGCCTGGGCGATGTCGAGGGTTTCCTGGGCGCCGAGACCCAGTTTCTTCGAACAGACTTCCTGCAAGGTGCCCAAGTCAAACGGAAGAGGCGCGATTTCACGCATCCGCTCAGTGCGCAGCTTGATCACCCGGGCACTCGCGGCGCTGCTGATGGCGGCGGCCGCTTGCTGGGCCAGCGCCTGATTCAGGCAGCGATCCTGATCGTCACAGACGTCGGAGGCCGCACGCCACTGGGCGGTGAACGCCGTGCCGTCGTGCAACAGCTGCACGTCGATGGCCCAATAGGCGACCGGCACGAAATCGGCAATGCTGCGGTCGCGATCCACCACCAGCCGCAAGGTCGGCGTCTGCACCCGGCCCACCGGCAACACGCCCTGATAACCGGACTGCCGGCCCAGCAGTGTGAACAAGCGGCTCATGTTCATCCCGATCAACCAGTCGGCCCGGGAACGCCCCAGCGCCGAATGATAAAGGCTGAACGTCTCGGCCCCCGGTTTGAGCGCCGCCAGCGCCTTGCGTATCGACGCATCGTCCAGCGCCGACAGCCACAGTCGCCGGATCGGCCCGCGATAGCGGCAATGCTCCACCAGCTCCCGGGCAATCATCTCGCCCTCACGGTCGGCGTCGGTGGCGATGACCAGTTCATCAGCCTCGCCGAGCAAGCGTTTGACCGCCTTGTACTGGCTGGCCGTGCGCGGTTTGACCGTCATCTTCCACTTCTCGGGAATGATCGGCAGATCCGCCAGCACCCAACGCTTGTAGCGCGCGTCGTAGGCATCCGGCGGCGCGGTTTCGAGCAGATGGCCGATGCACCAGGTCACCGTGACACCCGTGCCCAGCCAGCAACCGTCGCCCCGACGCTTGGCGCCGAGTACCGCCGCGATGTCTTTGGCCTGGGAAGGTTTTTCACAGAGGTACAGCTGCATAACCACCATCGTTCATCAAGTGTGCAAGAGGCGCACAGAATGGCCGTTGATGAGCAATGGATCAATCAATATCTGTATGGATGTACAGCAAAGCTGTTGCGTTTGTTTGCGGCAGTCAAAACACCCCGTTCGGCTGCGAGGCCGTCGTGTCGGCGAATTTTGGGTTATACCTGACACTTCGCAGTCTCAGATTCTGGGGCCGCTGCGCAGCCCAGCGGGAGCAAGCTCCCTCGCCACATGAGCGGGGCGCCAATCTTGCCTCCACAGGTTCATCACCGTCATGAGGAACGTATTCCATGAAAAGCACCGGTCCCAGTCCTGTCATCACCATCGCCGAGCAGCCGGGCTGCCTGTTGGTGAAGTTTCACGGTATTCAAGTGGCCGCGTCGACGCGTGCGCTGGTGCTGCTGGAGGCCAATTATCCTCCGGTGTATTACGTGCCTTGGGAGGACATCGCCGAAGAATATTACGCCCGGACCGACCACACGAGCTATTGCCCGTACAAGGGTGATGCCACTTATTACAGTTTGCAGATCCCGGGGCATGAGGGCGCTAATGCGGTGTGGCGCTATGAGAATCCCAAAGTGTCGGTGGATCAGATTCGCGGGTATGTGGCGTTCTATCCCGATCAGGTCACGTTTGAGGTGCTCAAAGACGTTGAGTGAACCGCATTGACGGCAATGCAGTGCTCTCAAACCATCCTTGTCGAACACAAAACCTGTGGCGAGGGGATTTATCCCCCGTTGGGCTGCGAAGCGGCCCCCTGCGTCCGTTCAGACCGACCGAGTTGTCTGGATTTACGACTGCTTCGCAGCCGAACGGGGATAAATCCCCTCGCCACAAGGGCCCCTTGCCACAAACGTTAAGTAAACGACATTGCCCGCACCCTCAGCGAACAGCTCCCACCAGCGTCGATTCATCAATCTGACCAATCGAAGTTACCCCGGTCAGCGTCATGGCCACGCGCATTTCCTTGGCGAAAATATCCAGCATGTTCTCCACCCCGCGTTGCCCATCGGCGGCCAGCGCATAGGCCATGGATCGCCCAAGCAATACGCCTTTCGCACCCATGGCCAACATCCGCACGACATCCAGTCCCGAACGGATCCCCGAGTCGACCAGCACCGTCAAATCATTGCCCACCGCCTGCATGATCGGCGGCAACGCCTTGGTGGTGGAGAGCACGCCGTCCAGCTGCCGTCCGCCGTGGTTCGACACCACAATGCCATCCGCGCCGAAACTGACCGCGTCCTTGGCATCCTGAGGGTCGAGGATGCCCTTGATGATCATCGGGCCTTCCCAGAAATCACGAATCCACTCCAGATCGCTCCAGCTGATCGACGGGTCGAAATTGTTGGCCAGCCAGCCCATGTAGTCTTCGAGCGTGACGGCTTTGCCCAGGTACTTCGAGATGTTGCCCAGGTCGTGCGGACGGCCCATGACGCCGACGTTGAACGCCCAGTCCGGTTTGGTCATGGCCTGAAGCATTCGCCGCGATGAGGCAAAAGGCCCCGACATGCCTGAATGCGCGTCCCGGTAGCGGGCGCCGGGGGTAGGCATGTCGACGGTAAACACCAGATTTTTCACGCCGGCGGCCTTCGCGCGCTCCAGCGCGTTTTTCATGAAGCCCCGGTCTTTCAATACGTACAACTGAAACCAGATGGATTGCTGGCTCTGCGCCGCGACTTCCTCGATCGAACACACCGACACCGTAGAAAGGCACAGGGGGATGCCTTTGTTCTCTGCCGCTCTGACCGCCTGCACTTCACCTCGGCGGGCGAACATGCCCGTCAGGCCGACCGGCGCCAATATGACGGGCATTGAAAGTGGTTGATCGAAAAGGGTGGTTTCCAGGCTCAGGGTTTCGACGTTTTTCAGGATGCGCTGACGCAGGCTGATGCCCGTCAGGTCGGCGCTGTTGGCCCGTAGCGTGTGCTCGGCATAAGCCCCGCCATCGATGTAATCGAACAGAAAACGGGGGAGTTTGCGGCGTGCTGCCTCGCGGTAGTCGGATGCGGATGAAATGATCATGGTGCCTCGGTCTGGTGAGTGTCGGGGCTGTAGAGACCGTTGAGCTTACCTGTGGTGAGGGGATTTATCCCCGTTGGGCTGCGAAGCGGCCCCAGCGTTCTTTCATACTGAATGAATTGTCCGGATTTACGACTGCTTCGCAGCCGAACGGGGATAAATCCCCTCGCCACAAAAGCCCCCTCGCCACATATGTGTCGCCCCGGGCTTGAGTGAACAGTATCACCGCAGCGCGGGGCGTTATTTCACGGTCGCTATCAGTTGGTATCCAGATCCACGTTTTTCGTCTCACGCAGACAAATCATCCCCACCACCAAACTCACGGCGGTAATCACCACCGGGTACCACAGCCCGTAGAAGATGTCCCCGGTATACACCACCAACGCAAACGACACGGTTGGCAGGAACCCGCCGAACCAACCGTTGCCGATGTGGTAGGGCAGGGACATCGAGGTGTAGCGGATGCGGGTCGGGAACAGTTCGACCATCAGCGCCGCCAGCGGGCCGTAGCACATGGCGGAAATAATGATCAGCACCACCATCAGCCCCACGATCATCGGCTTGTTGACCTGTTGCGTATCGGCTTGTGACGGATACCCCGCCAATGTCACCGCACCACGCAGGGCCGCTTCGTCGAAGCCATCCAGTTTCACGTCACCGACGCTGACTTGCACGGCGCTACCGGCCGGGGCCGCTTCGCTCTTGTAAGGCAGGCCCTGTTTCACCAGGAAGGTTTTGACCTTGTCGCACGGGCTGTCAAATTTCGCCTTGCCCACCGGGTCGAACTGGAAGGTGCAGGTGGCCGGGTCGGCCAGTACGGTGATCGGTGCCTGACGGCTGGCCTGGTCAATGGCCGGGTTGGCGTAGTGGGCGATGGACTTGAAGATCGGGAAGTACAGCGCGGTCGCCAGCAGCAAGCCGATCATCAACACCGGTTTGCGCCCGACCTTGTCCGACAGCCAGCCAAAAAAGATGAAGAACGGCGCGCCGATGATCACGCTGACAATCAGCAGGCTGTTGGCCAGGGCCGGGTCCATCTTCAGGAACTGGGTGAGGAAAAACAGCACGTAGAACTGCGCCGCATAGAAGGTCACGGCTTGCCCGGCGTTGATGCTGAACAGAGCAATCAGAACGACTTTGAGGTTTTCCCATTTACCGAAGGAATCGCGCAGCGGCGACTTGCAAAGCTTGCCTTCCTCTTTCATTTTCACGAAGGCCGGCGACTCGTGCAGGCTCAAGCGAATCCAGGTCGAGATGCCCAGCAGCACGATGGAAAACAGAAACGGAATCCGCCAGCCCCAGACTTCAAACTGGTCACCGGTGAAGTAACGGCAGCCGAGCACCACCAGCAGCGACAGCAGCAACCCGAGGGTCGCGGTGGATTGAATCCAGCTGGTGTGGAAACCGCGTTTACCCATCGGCGCGTGTTCCGCGACGTACGTCGCAGCACCGCCGTACTCACCGCCCAGGGCCAGGCCCTGAAGCATGCGCAGCACCACGAGGATGATCGGCGCGGCGATGCCGATGCTGGCGTAGGTCGGCAGCAACCCGACGCAGAAGGTCGCCAGGCCCATGAGGACGATGGTCGCGAGGAACGTGTATTTACGCCCGATCATGTCCCCCAGCCGTCCGAACACCAGCGCACCGAAGGGCCTCACGATGAAGCCGGCCGCGAAGGCCATCAGCGCAAAGATGAACGCCGTGGTGTCGTTGACCCCGGCGAAAAACTGCTTGCTGATTACCGCCGCGAGGGCGCCGTAGAGGAAAAAGTCGTACCACTCGAACACCGTCCCGAGTGACGACGCGAAGATGACCTTGCGGGTGTCGGGGCTGGTGTCGACGCTGAGCGTGGCGTCCAGCGGCTGAACATGTTCTGACATATCGGTATCCCTCACAGTGATTGTTTTTGTTGTTCCACTGGTGTTGCGTAGTCAACGTCCGTGAATCAGGGTGCGATCCCTTGTGGGAGCGAGCCTGCTCGCGATAGCGGTGTGTCAGTTGACACCAATGCTGGGTGTCACACCGTCATCGCGAGCAGGCTCGCTCCCACAGGGGGTGTGTCAACAGTAGCGGTAAGGATCAGTTGCGCAGCCTTTTCGGCAATCATCAACGTAGGCGAACAGGTATTGCCCGAGGTGATGCGGGGCATGATCGAAGCATCAGCAACGCGCAGACCGGGAATCCCATGAACGCGAAGCTCGGCATCCACCACCGCATCCCCATCATTGCCCATGCGACAGGTGCCCACCGGATGGAAAATCGTCGTGCCAATCCGCGCCGCGGCTTCGTGCAATTCCTCTTCAGTCTGCAAGCGGTCACCGGGCAAATACTCAATAGGTTTGAACGCTTGCAGGGCAGGGGCGGCGACGATGCGCCGGGTCAGGCGAATAGCATCAGCCGCAACCCGCAAATCCTCCGGATGGCTCAAATAATTGGGTTGAATCAACGGCGCTTCCTGCGGATCAGCAGAACGAATCTCCACGCGCCCGCGACTCTGCGGCCTCAGATCGCAAACCGACGCCGTAAAAGCAGGAAACGCATGCAACGGCTCGCCAAACCGCTCCAGCGACAACGGCTGCACGTGGTATTCAAGATTGGCCGACGTCTGCTCCGGCCCCGACCGGGCAAACGCCCCGAGCTGACTCGGCGCCATCGACAGCGGGCCGCTGCGGTCATACAGATAGCGCAAGCCCATGCCCATCTTGCCCCACACGCTGCCGGCGATCTGGTTCAACGTGCGCGCATTTTCCAGTTTGTAGATCAGCCGCAGTTGCAGGTGATCCTGCAAATTACCGCCCACCCCGGGCAGCTCATGGGCCACGCCGATTCCCAGTTTTTCAAGCAGCGGGCGAGGGCCGATTCCGGAGCGTTGCAGGATGCTCGGCGAGCCGACAGAGCCCGCGCACAACACGATTTCCTTGCGCGCCTTGAAGGTTTTCGCCTGACCCTGATAACGCGTACTGACCGCCGAAGCACGGCCGTTTTCCAGCAGCACGCGGTCCACTTCGACGTCGGTCAGCACGGTGAGATTGGGTCGGTTACGGATCGGTTTGAGAAACGCCTTGGCCGCGTTCCAGCGAATCCCGCCTTTCTGGTTGACCTGAAAATAGCCGCAGCCTTCGTTATCGCCCTGGTTGAAGTCATCGACGCTGGCGATGCCGGCTTGCGCGGCGGCGATGCGGAACGCGTCCAGAATCGGCCACGACAGCCGTTGACGCTCGATCCGCCATTCCCCGGCGGCGCCGTGAAATTGCGAGTCGCCGGCAAAATGGTTTTCACTTTTCTTGAACAGCGGCAGCACGTCGTTCCAGCGCCAGCCCGGATTGCCGTCGGCGGCCCAGCCGTCATAGTCGCCGGCCTGGCCGCGCATGTAGATCATGCCGTTGATTGAGGAGCAGCCGCCCAGCACTTTGCCGCGCGGGTAACTCAAGGCGCGACCTTGCAGGCCGGGTTGCGCTTCGGTCTTGAAGCACCAGTCGGTGCGCGGGTTGCCGATGCAGAACAGGTAACCGACGGGGATATGAATCCACGCGTAGTTATCGCGGCCGCCGGCTTCGAGCAGCAATACGCGGTGTTGCGGGTTGGCCGACAGCCGATTGGCCAGCAAACACCCGGCCGGCCCGGCGCCGACCACGATGTAGTCGAATTCATCAAGGGAAGTCTGCATCCCTGACCTCGTATTGTTGTTCTTGTTGTCGGTCATCCTAGTTGTTAGCTTTCGTCAAAAGAATGTTAGTTTTTGCGCAGCCGCTGTGCGTTTTTAGACAGCACCTCACCCAGCGTAGACCCAAGGACGACTCATGTTCGACTGGAATGACCTGCGGTTTTTTCTCGAATTGCAGCGCAGCGGGCGTTTGCTCACCGCCGCCCGCCGTTTGAACACCACGCACGCCACCGTCGCCCGGCACATCGAGGCCATCGAAAAGAGCCTCGGCACCGCGCTGTTTGTCCAGCACGCCCAGGGCTACGAACTGACCCCGGCCGGCGAAGCGCTGCTCAAACACGCCGAAGCCATGGAAAACGTCGCGTTGCTGGCGCAAGAGGAAATCACCCAGTCCACCGCGCCACTGGGCAAAATCCGCGTTGGCGTCACCGAAGGATTGGGCATCATGTTCCTCGCCAGCCGCATGAACGGCCTGTTCGAACGCTACCCTGGACTGGAAGTGGAACTGGTGGCCGTGCCGCGCTTCGTCAGCATCCTCAACCGCGAAGCCGAGATCAGCATCCACCTCGAACGCCCGGCTGCCGACATGCTGGTCACGCGCAAACTCACCGACTATCGCCTGGCGCTCTACGCCAGCCAGGCCTACCTCGACAAGGCGCCCCCGCTGCACAGCCGCGAAGACCTCGGCCGGCACGCGTGGATCGGCTACGTCGACGATTTGCTGTTCAGCCAGGAATTGATGTTCCTCAACAGCTTCTGCCGCAACCCGCAGGTGGTGTTCCACAGCACCAGCGTCATCGCCCAGCAACAGGCGGCGCGTTCGGGATTGGGGATCGCGGTGCTGCCGTGCTACATGGCCAGCGCCGATCCGGAACTGGTGCCGTTGTTTCCGGATGAGAGCATTGAGCGCAGCTACTGGATCAGCACGCGGCGGGAGTTGCACAAGTCGGTGAGATTGCGGGTGATGTGGGATTACGTGGTGGAGCTATGCGAACGCGAACAAACCTTACTGCGCGGCCCAAATCCCCTGTAGGAGCGAAGCTTGCTCGCGAAGGCGTCAAGCCTGATACACCGCGTATTCGTTCTTCGCGGGCAAGCCTCGCTCCTACACACCCACGTCAGGTAACTCAGTTTTTCTTCACGACGGCCGATGAAGTTCAGACGATTTCATCGGATGCAGTTCATGAACAAGGCTGTTGCTTTACTGGCGTTCACTGCTCTCATTGCAGGATGCCAATCCATCCTCCTTCCAAGCGGTCTGGACAATAAAGTTTCCCCCGGCTTGCGTTGCTTTGGTTACTGGGGTCATGAGTCCACCAACGCGCTGGAGGCCGCCTACATACAGGAACTTAGCAAAAGCGGCGATAGCTTATGCAGATCGATCCTCGGCAGTCTTTACGAGAATGGCCATGGTGTGCCCCAGGACATACCGAAAGCCAAGGCTATCTATCAGTCCTTGGCCGACGCCGATCCGAGGGCCTATGGCGAACTCGGCCGCATGGCGGAAAAAGGCATTGGCGGGCCGCCCAACCTGGTTGAGGCCCGACAGTTTTATCAGCGTGCCGTCGCCAAACCCGGGGCTCCCGACAATGAAGTCAAACTGGCTGAGTTCATGGAGTACGGCATAGGTGGCCCCCAGGACTTCCAAGGTGCGCTGAAGCATTACTTGAATTCCGCCGGGGTCATCGACAGCGCCTCATGGGAAGGTGTGGCACGGATGCGCGCCAAAGGCCTGACCCTGACAACTGAACAGCAACAGCGCTACAACTACGTCTTCGCCAGCCGCGTGCAGGACGGCGTCAGAAAGAAGAGCGAGGCCATCAAGGAGACCCTGGCGGCGGAGCACACGCCGGTGCCTGCCAGCAAACGTGTGCAAGTACAGCTGGTATATACGCCCGGGTCGGTGGTTCCTGCGATCTCGTTGCTGGAAAGTTCGGGTAATAGAGCAATCGACCAAAAGGTAATGCAGGGCTTCAGCGACTATCGCTTCCCCGCCGATCCAATAATGCCCCCGAGCCAGAAGACTTATAAGGCGATTGGTACCCTTAATGGAGCGTTGAAGTGACAGGCTCCAGCCAACACCGCTGAGTTATTCGCAATGACGAGGCGGGTCGAGTGAAGGCGGGGCAGGGTGGTTGCCGGAATAACACTTGGCGTCCAATCTTAGGCGTGACGACAAGGAGCGTTATCCGACACTCCGTCGCGAAACAGGGAGCTTGCAACATGAGCGAAGAGACAAAAGTGAAAGGCCCGGCGTCGTACTTCCCGTCCATCGAGAAAAAGTACGGCCAGCCGATCAGCCATTGGCTGGATCTGCTTGGGACAGTGAGTGGCAAGAAGCATATGGAAATGGTGGCTTGGCTGAAGGATGAGCACGGTATGGGGCATGGCCACGCCAATGCGTTGGTGGCGCATTATTTGGCGAGTGCTAAAAAGTGAGGCAGCTGTTAACGGCTGGCTAAGTTGTATGGCAATGACTTCAAGGCTGGATGTGCCACCGCCATCGCGAGCAGGCTCGCTCCCACATTGGTTCGGTGTCGTTCGCGAGTGTTGTGGTCGACACCGGCCCCTGTGGGAGTGAGCCTGCTCGCGATAGCGTCAGAACTGGCGCACCGCCTTCAGCCGAGGATTACTCGCTCGGAGGTAACGGGATCACTCAAGCACTCGGCGGCAACTCGCGGGTGGTGCGTTGTAGCGGGTCTTGCGGCTGACTGTCGGGAATGGACAGCGTCGCGCACAACCCACCTTCGGGGCGGTTGGCCAGCGTGATGTGTCCGCCCATCCGCGTTGCGATGGTGTTGACGATGGTCAGGCCCAGACCCGCTCCATGGGCATTCCCTCGGCTGTAAAAACGTTCGAACAACCGCGCGCGATCCGCTTCGTCGATGCCGGGCCCCTGATCTTCGACGCTCAGCGAATAGAACCCGTCCGCCTGACTCAACTGCACCGTGATAACGCCGTGTTCGGGGGAAAAGTTGGCCGCGTTGCTGATCAGGTTGTTGAGGGCGATGTCGATGGCGGCGGCGTCGGCCACCACTTCAAAAGGGCGATCCGTAACGTCGAACGCCAGCTCAAGGTTTTTACTCAGCAACCACGGCGTCAGTTGCACGAGGCTGTCTCGCACGGTGGCGGCCAGGTCGATGCGCTGCAGCACCGGGTCCATGCCTTTGGGTTCGAGGCGGGCCATGGTCAGCAGTTGATTGACCAGCCGGCTGGTGCGGTCGACACCGGCGATCAGGAATTCCAGTGATTCGCGGCGTTCCTGTTCAGTGCCGGCCTCCAGCAGGTTTTGCGCATGCACACGCAGCACGGCCAGCGGGGTGCGCATTTCATGGGCGGCGTCGGCGATGAAGCGCCGCTCGCGGCCCAGCACTTCCTGAATCTGCGCGAGCATGCGGTTGAGCGCCGCTTGCATCGGCTCCAGTTCACTGGGCAACGGGGTCAGTTGCAGCGGCTCCAGCGAGCCGCTGTGCCGTGCGCGCAAGGTCGCCGCCATGTCTTCCAGCGGCTTGAGGCCCCAGCCGATGGCCATCCAGATCATCGCCGCCAGAATCAGGCTGCCCAGCACATTGGGCCACAAGGTGTGCCGCACGATCCGGTCCACCAGGTCCGAACGCACGTCGTCCCGTTCGCCGACCCAGATTCTCAGGTCGTTCTGTTTGTCTTCCAGCAGGAACGCGCGCCAGTGGCGGTTGTTCAGGTCCACCACGTCGCTGAAGCCGGGTTTGGTCGGCGGCGCGTTGAAGGAGGGCGCGCTGGCCGTGTGCACCAGCACTTCACCGGTGCGGTTCCACACCTGAAAGGCCATTTTCGATTCGTAGGGATGGCCGTCGACCCGAGGCTCCGCTTCGCCCAGCGCCTTGTTGAAGGCCTGATACAGATCGGCGTGTTCCTTGCTGGCCATCGGCATGCGCATCACGCCCTGCAACAGTCGGGCGTTTTGCGCGAGTTGGGCATCGTAGACTTCGGCAATTTCGTGATTGCTGTCGTGCAGGTTGAATAGGCTGATCACCGCCACCCCCACCAGCATCAGGCCAATGATCAGCGTGAGGGTGCGGCGCCGGATCGACGTCATCGACGCTCCTCCACCAGATAACCGACACCGCGAATGGTGCGGATCAGGTCGGTGGAGAACTTTTTGCGCAGGTGATGAATGTGCACTTCCAGGGTGTTGCTTTCAGCTTCCTCGTTCCAGCCATACAGCAACTGCATCAGGTGATCGCGGGTCATGACCCGGCCCGGCGGCGAAAGTAATTCGTGGAGCAACTGATATTCCTTGGGCGTCAGCGCCACTGGCTCGCCCTGATAACTGACTTGCTGGGTGCCGGGGTTCAGGCTGATGCCAGCGTGTTCGATCAGCACCTGGGCGCGGCCGGCACTGCGGCGCAACAAGGCCCGCAAGCGAGCCTTCAGTTCCGCCAGATCAAACGGCTTGATCAGGTAATCGTCGGCCCCGGCATCCAGTCCGGCAATGCGGTCTTCGGTCGCGTCCCGCGCGGTGAGAATCAGCACCGGCAGGTTGGAACCGCTGTCGCGCAAGCGCCGCAGCACTTCCAGCCCGTCCATGCGCGGCAGACCGAGGTCGAGCACCGCCAGGTCAAAGGTTTCACTGAGCAGCGCATGCAAGGCGCTGGCGCCGTCCTTTAGCCAGTCGACGGTGTAGCCTTCGCGGCCGAGGGCCTGATGGATGCCCTCGCCGAGCGCAACGTCGTCCTCAATCAGTAATAAGCGCACACGGACTCCTGTCAGTTAAGTTTCTTGTTCACGTCCACCAGCAACGTTTCGATCTCTTTGCGTCGCCCGGCGTCGGCGAGTTCCCGGCCTGGTCTTGGGGCGGCTTGCAGGGCCTTTTTCAATGCGGCCTGCGCTTCGTTGTAGCGTTTTTGACGGTAGAGGTGATCGCCCCAGAAGTACAGACTATCGATGCCCTCCGGGTTGAGTTGCAAGGCCTGTTTGAGTAACTGTTCGGCCTTGTCCGAGTCGCCGAAACCGATCGGCCAGCCGGGGACGCGGTCATACAACGCGCCGAGGCTGGTGTAGGCCGAGCCTTGCAGGGCTTTGGGGTCCAGCGTCATGGCTTTTTCCAGATCGGCTTTCGCCGCTTTCACCTTGCTCAGCGCACCGAGTCCACCCTGCGCACCGGCCCAACTGCTGCTGACGATACCGGACCAGATCCACGCTTCGGCCACCGATTGGCGTTCCTGGGTGAACGCGGAGGCCTGGGCCGCCAGCTTCTCGAACGCTGCGGTGCGTTGCGCTTCCGGGACTTCGTATTGAATGTGCGCCCAGCTTTGCTGGATGCCCTGCAGGCGTTGCTGGTCGGCGGGTTCCAGTGCCCAGACGCTTTGGCTCAGGGCCCCCAGCAGCAGGCACGCGATGATTTTTTTCATGGTTTGAGGTTCTCGTTGTCAGGCTTTTGACTCAGGCGACGGATCAGCGGCAATTGCTTGCGCAAGCCACGGTCCACCAGATTGGGCAGCAGGCTGTTGAGGCGCACGAAAAAGCGCTCCGGCCAGCCCAGGTACAAGTCGCGGCGGTCACCGGCAATCGCATGCATCACCGCAGCGGCAACGGTTTGCGGATCATCGACGTTGGCCTTGAGCGCATCGTTCAACGCCTGCGCGGCCGGGCTGTTCATGCTGGTGCGGGTGGCGCGCGGGGCGACGTAGAGCACGCTGACCCGGGTGTCCGCCAGCTCCCGGCGCAAGGCTTCGGAAAACCCGCGCAAAGCAAACTTGGTGGCGCAATAACTGGCGTAGCCGGGGTAGCCGATGGAGCCGTAAGTCGAGCCGACGTTCACCACCATCGCGCTTTCGGCTTGCTTGAGCAGCGGCAGCAGGGTTTTGGTCAGGCAGATCGGCGCGCTGATGTTCACCGCCAGCATCGCGTGGACGTCGCTGTCCTCCAGCTGTTCGAGCATGGCGAAGTGATTGACCCCGGCGGCGTTGATCAGCAGGTTGACCCCGCCAATCGCTTCGGCCGCGCTCAGCACCTTGCGCCGGTCGGACAGCACGGTCAGGTCCGCGCCGACCCAGCACAGGTGTTGCGGATAGCGTTCAAGCAACGGCAGCAGCGGTTCCTGGTGCCGCGCCACCGCGAGCACCCGGGCGCCACTGGCACACAGCGCGGTCGCGATCGCCAGGCCGATGCCGCCGCTGGCACCGGTCAGCACCACGCGAGCTTCATGCAACTTCATGCAGGGCCTCCCCGTCACGCGGCAAGCCGCGGAACATGTCGGTGTAAAGCCTGTACACCACTTTGGAAGCGTGAATCACCGCCGCCTGGTCCGCCGGATCGTCAAGGGTGTTCATCAACCGGCGATAAGTCTGCATGTGCTCGATGTCCAGCGATCCATGGGAACTCAGGTAACTGAAGGCGCTTTCCGGCAAATCCAGACGCTCGCGAATGCTGCCGGCGGCGTGGGTGGCCAGGGCGATGCTGGTGCCTTCCAGCACGTTGACCATGCCGAACAGACCGACCGGGTTATCGCGGGCAATCAGGTCGTAGAGGTAGCTGACCATCAATTCAATCGGCAGGCTCGGACGACCGTCGCGCACGGCAATGCGGTCGCCGCCGCAGGCTTCGATATCGTCCAGCACCCACTGCTCGTGACCGTATTCCTCCTCGATGTACTCGCACACCGCTTTGCGCAGCCATTCCAGGCGCGACGGTAGTTTTGCACCGCAGGCCATCATCAACGGCACCGTATGGCGCACGTGGTAATAGGCTTGCGCGAGAAAAGCGCGATAGCTTTCGAGGCTGACCTTGCCCTCAAGGGCATCGCGGATGACCGGCAGATTGAACAGTTCATGGCGTTCGTGTTGCGTGGCTTCTTGCAGCGTGTCGAAAAAACTCATGATGCGGATTCCTCGGAAAATACAGATTCAGTCAGTTGCGCCCGATAGCGCTCGACGATGGCGTCACGGCGCGGGCGGCCATTGGCGGTGAGCAGGCCATTGGCGGGGGTGAACGGTTGATCGAGACGGGTCCAGTGATGGACCTGCGCATAACCGGGCAAGGCCTCGTTGGCCTCGGCGACAGCAGCGGCCAGTTCACCGTCGGTGCAGTCCGGGCGATGGGGCCAGAGCAGCGCGTGGTTGTGCGGCATGGCTTCGCCGTAGACGAAGGCCTGGGCGATATGGCGGCGCTGGGTCAGTTCGGACTCGACCCATTCCGGGTTGACGTTGCGCCCGAAACTGGTGACGAATTGATGCTTCTTGCGCCCCTTGAGGTAGAGAAAGCCATCCGGGTCAAACTCGCCGAGATCGCCGGTCGGCCACCATTCTTCGCTGTGCGGCGCCTCGCCCAGGTAACCGAGCAAGGTCGAGCCCTTGACCAGCACTTCGCCGTCCTCGGCCAGGCGAATCGTGACGTGGGGCAGGGGCCTGCCGACACTGCCGAGACGTCGCGCTTCGGGGCGATTGAGGCACACCACCGAGGCGCACTCCGACAGGCCGTAACCTTCGTAAACAGGGATGCCGATGCGTTGCGCGCGGTGCAGCAACTCCTCGGCCACCCGCGCGCCACCCACCGCCGCAAACCGCAACGAATAGGGACTGAAGGCTTTTTGCTCGGCGGCGCTGACCAACATCTGCAACAACTGCGGCACCAGGATCAGGCTCTCGGGCGCCCGGGTGGCCAGGCAACCGAGCAGCCGCGGCACATCAACACCGCTGGCGCCCTGAATCCCCAGGGTTTTCTGACTGGGCAAACTCAACGTGGCCCCGGCATACAGCGCGGCGTAGCAACCGAGGTTTTCCAGCAAAATCGCCAAGGGTAACAACGCCAGATGATGCTGCGGATCGGCGGGTTTGCTCGCCTGATTCAGTTCGCGAGCGACCGTCAACAGGCTCTCGGCGCTGAGGCACACGCCTTTGGGCGTGCCCGTGGTGCCCGAGGTGAAGGTCAGTTTGGCGGTCCCTTCCGGCATACGGTTCGGGCCGTTGAACGTGCGGCGCCAGAACTCACCGGTCTTCTCGTAGCCGGCCGCTTGCAACTCGTCGTCCAGCGCGGGTTCGGCAATCACCCGTTCGGCCTGGCTCTGTTCCAGACAATGGGCGCGCTGAGCGGGGCTGAAAAAAGGCGGCAACGTCAGGCAAGTCAGGCCTTCGAACAGCGCGGCCAAGTCCCAGAGCATCGCTTCGACGCCATTGTCCAACGCCAGCGCAATCACCTTGACCTGCTCATCGCGCAGCCGTTGCTGGCGATACACCACCTCGGCATACAGCGTGGCGTAATCCACCTTCTGATGATCACCCCACAACGCGATGGCGCTGGTCTTGCGCTCGGCATGGCTGCGCAAGGTCTGTTTGAAACGCTCGGTTTCAGGCGACATGGCTGGATTCCTCAAGGGATGTCGGCAAACCCAGGCGATTGAACATCCCGATGTTGCGCAAATGAATAAAACCGGCGCGGATGTTGCCGACGTGCACCCAAGGCTTGCTCTCGTAATAACTGCCCCAGTGCTGGCGTTCGTCCCCCAGCCGCTCAGGGTCGGCCGCGCACAGCGTCACCGGTTTCAAGCCCAGGCGATGAAAGCTGTTCACCAAGCCGATGTTGCCGGTGAACGCCACCCATTCCAGGCCGCCCATGGCCAGCAAGTAAGTGATGGCGATGATGCTCATCCGCGCACTGCCGGTGTCACTGGCGGCCAGATTGCCGACCTCGACGATACCGGCACGATCCACCGGGCGGTCAGCCGCAGCACTGATCAGCGGCTCAATCGACTCGTCCAGATAACGTTCCAGAAACAACGATTCAGCATTGGCCATGCGCACACCGGCCACCGCACACAGCGAGCCGGAGGCATCGCTCATGCCAAACAGCTCCGGCATGAAATGACGAATATCGGCGCCATGGGCCTTACGAAAACGTTGCTGAATAAAGGCTTCGAAGACCGGGCGCTCGACGTCGTCCGGTAACGCCCTGGCCAGGTTCATCGGCGGGGCTTCGGCCTGGCCGAAGCGTAGGGGTAGAGGAATATTCCATTCAAAGTCAGGCATTGGAAGACGCCTCCCGAGTAAGTGTGGGAGAAGTATCGAAGCCATTTCTTAACGGAATCTGAAGGTGCGAAAAAGATCATCTTCCGCTGTCTTCAGATTGCCTTAAGACTTCGCGGGCAGGGTGTGCCCCGTCGGTGCGTTGACACACCGCACCCCGGCCGCACGAATGACTCGGCCGCCGGCAATGACATTCATGAGGCCCGTTATGACCCGCGAATCAATGACCCATCGGTATGGAAAACTCTCGATCACCTTGCACTGGCTGATGCTGGCACTGTTCGTCGGCGTGTACGCCTGCATTGAAATCAAAGGCCTGCTGCCCAAGGGCCAACCGTTGAGAGCCATGTTTCTCGGGCTGCACGGCCTCTTCGGCTTAAGCATATTTGCCCTGGTGTGGGTGCGACTGCTCGGACGCCTGACGCCTCGGCCACCGATCACCCCGGCACTGCCCAAATGGCAGACCGGCGTTTCGCACCTGATGCACCTGGCCTTGTACGTATTAATGATCGCCACGCCGCTGCTGGCCTGGCTGATGCTGTCCGCCGGCGGCAAACCGATGCCTTATTTCGAGTTCTACCTGCCATCGCCGGTCGCGGTAGACCCGGACCTGGCCAAGCAATTCAAGTACTGGCACGAACTGCTAGGCAGCGCGGGTTACTGGCTGATCGGCTTGCACGCGGCGGCGGGGTTGTTTCACCACTACTGGGTCCGCGACAACACCCTGACCCGCATGCTGCCCGGCCGATCCAACAATCCCATCAACCAGCGCCAGCGCTAATCCCAAGCCCGGTGCCAACCAGACACCGGCCATATCCATAGCCACCCCGAGACCCCGAATTCACCCCAAACCCCCTGTGGGAGCGAGCCTGCTCGCGATGGCGTCATCCCAGACGCCATCAATCTCAGCCATGGATTCCCACTTCGATATTCGCTGTTTTAAACATGTTTGAGCGCCCACGTTTAAAGACACTCAGTGTTACTTCCTAACGGCTACAAGGCCTTGCGTCGTTGCCTACGCGTACGCCAGAATCCGCCGGCTTGTGCGTCTAGGGCCCCGTCGGTAACTTGATTCCCGTCACTGCTCATCAGTGATCGGGTCTGCAAGCCCGCCGGAATGCCAGTCGCATAGCCCTATCACAGGACGCTCATTCAGGTCCTTGAAATGGCGGCTTTGTGCGGGAGACCTTACGGTCTGCCGGGTTCCTGGTTTCCCGGTCTTGCAGACCCGCGCATAGCTGCCACCCATCATCTGCAAGTGATGTTGGTAGCTCCTAATGAACAATCAGGAGTTTCACCATGATCAAACCAACACCCAACCCACCAGACACCAATCCGGCATCCCCCTACGAATCCCTCGATTCCAAAAAACTCCACGAAGCCGCCGAACGCGCCCTCGACCACTACCTCAATCCAGGTGCCAACATCATGGCCAGCACCCACGAACCCGAACCCATGTTCCTCGCCAACCCCAAATACGACACCGAATCCCTGCTGGCCAACGCCAGCGAATCACTGGGCTCGGCGACGACCATGCTCAGCAATTTCGCGGCGTTGCTGGATAACTCGCACCGCAAGACGCTGCTGGGGATTACGCAGGTGGTGATGTTGGGGGAATTGGCGGTGAATCAGGCGTTGGATAAGGTTGAGGTGAAGGAGTAAGGGCGAACCCTCTGTGGCGAACGCTAACCGTTGCCACAGAGGGAATACGAAAAACCTAAATCCGAGCTGCGATGAGTATTACATTGTTAATGACGCTCTCCTCACTTGCTCAGTGAAAACCCTAGCGTATTAGCGATCGAGTCTTTCGCTAGTCCAGTAGGTTGCCATACGTCAGTGTGAGGCATGCGAAGGCATTTTAATGATGGCGCTAGTTGGATCAGTTTTTCAATGTAAGCTGTATCTATTACATTAACTGAAATGAGTAGTTCAAGTAAATTTATGCCTTTGGCTTCTACATATTCCTTGTCGCGCTCATCGAAGCTTGATATCAGTGTCTTGACTGACTTTATAAGTTGTTGTTCTTCGTCCAGTCTTATGGCTATTCTGGATAATGCATATTCTTTTGAAATTGCTGAGTGCAATCCTGATGGGCAGAAACAAAGTAGAGATGCATAGTAACCTCTTTCCGAAGTGCGGCCGGTCGAAGCTATTTCAGCGAGCGATAGTTCATCTCGCAAACCTTTTGCGCGATAAGCATATCCGTCTTTTTTTTCATATTCAGTTATCGCATTGACAAGGTCGTTTGTAGTGGTTGATGTTAAGCCAACCAAGAGATCTTCACGTCTATCAATAAGTGTTCTGCCGTAAATATAAACAGACTGTGCGAGTCTTAAATTCCAGAATGACCATACAATACACAAGCTTTTTAGGCCGAATCGATTTTTTTCAGAGCAAATTTTTTTTATTAGGTTTATATCCCAGCTTGGGAATAGATCTTGAGTGCGCACGTTATCATCTTGGATAAAAGCTGGACGAACAAAAGAGCCAGGCACAATCAGACAAAAATCTTTGATGCGCTCGATGAACACAGTGGAAAATGCTTTTTCCGTAGCCAGTTCATTCGCAAACGATACGAGCTCCTCAGTAGCCGTTTTTTCTGCTTCAACGTCATCTGCTCGATAATGTACAGTGGTCGGTATACCGTTTATTCGCGAAGATCCTTCTCTACTCACAACGTGCTCCTTACTGTATTCGGAGAACGGAAGGACTAATGTTGTTGCGATTCTAGAGAAACTTTTAGGAAACCAGCGAAAAGCGAGCATCCATCCGGCTGAAGAGGCAGTCGCAATTAAATTGCGTTCGATGTCTTCATTGTCAAATATCTGACACTTGAACGCCGGGTTGTTTGCTTTGGTTTGTCTTAATTTTGCTTCTAAACCGGACGATGGTTCGGGGTTATAGAATCCAACAAACTGTTGGCATCCCCACTGCTGCATGTCTCCAAGCGGGGCTTTTTCGACGTCGCGTAGGATTGCGCCTTTGGAGTAGTTTTTGCAACTTACAAGCCAGCGCTCATCATTTACTCGGATAACAATATCGGCGCCGCCATCAGGTCCTCGGCCCACTGTTTTCTCGACTACAGCCCCATAAAGTGTAATAAAGAAGTCTTTCGCAAATTTCTCAAAAGCACTGACATCTGCCGATGGAGCTTTAGATGGAGGAATTTCGGAGAAGTCTAGTAAAGCCACTTGGTATCACCGGAATAGTTTAGTTTGATTTATTTGCAGCTGGCTTAAAGCGAGATTTTTTGCTGTTGGATATGATACTTCCAATTTTCGGTCTTTCAAAAAAATGGGCGGATTTGTTTTCCAAGGTGTACAAAAAAGGGGATATAAAATTGAATCCCCCCTTTTGTCCCTGGTTAAATCCTACTCGCAAGCTTTCAATCGCTCTCCATCAGTGCCACTGCCTTCACTGGTGTCAATCTCGCTGTTACGGTCAAGATGTATTTCCGTTGTCGGCCATTGGGGCGTAATGCTGATGCAACGGTTCAGGCCCTTCGCGTTCCACCAGTCGAGACGCATGAAGAACTCATCGTCAGGAAAAATATGTCCTGCATCACCCATTGTCTTTCCGGGCAGCAGTTCACCGCGAACGATGGTGTGCTGTGTGTTCAGGACGTAACTAATTTTCTTGGTGCCGTCTTTTGAGTAGTAAACGACAACTCGCGGGATAGCTACGTACCAACACGCCACAGCACCAATAAGAACCAGCCCTATCCACCGCCCAATATGCCGTGGTCGCTTTTCACTTGCAGACATGTTTTTGAACCCCTGTACCCCAGTCAGCGATTGGCACTGCCAACACTTTGTCCATGATGATTTGTGCAGTGACACCGCCGTTCGGATACTCCTTGTAGAGCTCCATTCCCAGGATGATCGACACCCTATCTGGAGCATCGTCCCATGCTCGCATCCCTTCGACTTCTTCCGTCTTTCGTGGGCCATCAAACCTCTTGGGGTCTTTGAGGAAGCGCCAACTGTCTGAGCCTATTTGCTCAACTCCAGCGCCGTCCAATTGCATGCTGTCGGAGAGTCCACCGGCTAAGCCGACATACCCATAATGGATGTTCGACCAGATATCGTAGTAGAAGTCATACGCTCCTTGTTTGTGCCAAGGTGCGCCAAACAGTTTGGCCAATTTGGGCTTGTGATCCCAATCCTGACCCTGACCCACCTGTTTCGTCCAGATGGCGAAAGCCATCGCCTTTTTTCCAAGTGCCATGTTGTAAAACTGGGGGTCTTGCCCTAGGCGCAGGTAGAGCGGAAGCTCCATGAACTTCTTGGTTTCTGCCTCAGGATCGAAGCTGTTTAGTTCTTTCATTTCCAAGACTGCCGGGTCTTTGATATTGCGGTTCATCTCATCGGCGATGTAACCGGCCAGTTGCTCCATCATGTCAGGGTCTTTGCACGTAGTAGGTGCTTCAGGCTCTGTCTTCGCTTCGGGTTTTTCGGTGCTTGCTTGCGGATCTACCAAGGCATTCGCAGCCAGAGCCTTCTCTTTCAAATTTGGATTAGAGAGCAAGGTCGCCATCTTCTCATCGTCCACGGTGCCATCTGGACGGAACGCTCCCAGCGCCATGAAGTTGATGATAGTTGCACCGCCAGCATCGCCCATTACAAACCCGCCACCTACATCGCCTGACCCGGTGATGATGGTTCCGCCATGGCTGGTAGGACTGCCAAGGTGGGCCATAGGACGGCCATTCACTTGAATCGATGGAAACCCTGTGGTGATTACGGCGCCACAACCACATGTATCGCCAACACGTGCGGAGCCCATAAAGTTGATATTTACGTCGCCACTTGCGGAGGCAATCGGGGTGGTGCCATGGCCAGGCAAAGGACAGACATGCTTGTCACCCAGTCGTGCAGAAGAAATCATGTATCGTCCTTGAGTCTTTGCGAGGTGTTCCAGCTTGGAGCTGGGTAGTCTGACTTTATCGGGAAGCTCAAACAATGGCTGCAAGACAAATCCCAAAAGTCTTGCTGAAAACCTTCCGCGTTCCGTGTCGGTTGCTTACTAAAAACGATACCGGGTCTTGGTGAATCGCCCGTAGTTTCGTAGACACATCCGACTGACTCCTTTTGGCCGGTCGCTGCCTATCATGAAGGGCAGCAACCGGCCAGAAGCTGACATTCCGTGTGCTTAAAAATTAGGAGTGATGCAAAGTGGTCGGGAGGAACCTCAGCTTCGTACAGCTAGTGAGTCGACTTCGTGATGTCAAAGCAGTATCGTCAGTTACGGCTATTTGATAGTAGCCTTGAGCAGGGAGAGCAAAACATGGGCGTGATGAAAAAAGTAATATCTGGCGAGGCTATGCCATTTTTGGCGCGCTTTGCGATCGCAAGAACGGGCGAGGACAGATTGCCCGGTTACTACTCAACCGAAATGGCGATGTGGGTCGTAGATTCAGAAACTGGCCCTGTTCCCATTATTGACCATTTTGCGTTAGCCGAGCTTATGACGAAGACCAAAGTGAACGCGGAGCAGGATGACGAAGGCCTTTATTCGCTGGACGAGCTGAAAACTATAACTGAGGTACGGGCAGAAAGTGATGATGTTGACTCTGCAATGAGCCATCTGTTGGAACTGGTGACCAAGACAGACACCGTTGTCGAAAAAGATGATGCTGCGAACGATTTCAACCAGTTTTTGGAGCTCGTTACCAAGACCAATGTGCAGGTGGAAAAAGATGATAACGGCGATCCGGCGTCTGGCTTGGAGTCTCAGTATTTCAACGATTAGCCAAAGGAATGACGATGATTTTATTGGTTACCAATCGACGGGATATAACGATGGACTATGTGGTCGCCGAACTAAGGCGCCGCGAGATACCGTTTTACCGGCTCAACACTGAACTCTTGCCGCAGTCAATCAGTACCATGTCGGGGCGAGAGCGTAGAAAATGGTCGATTCGCATCGGCGACCACGAGATTCGAGGAGACCAGGTCACGGCAGCCTACTTCCGCCGTCCTGGAGCACCTAATGCCTTGGATTCCGTGAAGGATCAAGCCGAGAAGAGATACGTGGAGTCCGAGTGGGGTAGTTTTCTCAAAAGCTTGTATATGCGTCTTGAAGATATCTGGTTTAGTAGCCCTACGCAGATATTTTTAGCTGAAGACAAACCTCGACAATTAATCCTCGCTCACGAACTGGGTTTCGACATACCAGAAGGCTGCGTTACTAATGATTGGACGTTGGTGAAGAAGCTGACAAATCAGCACCGATCGATTGGAAAACCTTTGCGAGAAGCCGTTCTTTCTGGCGATAACGAGCGTGTAATGTTCACTCATCGCATCGATGAGCTGAATGAGAGCGATGCTGAAGCTGTCGCACTAGCTCCCTTCATTGTTCAAAAGGAAATTCTTAAACGTTACGATGTGCGGGTAACGGTGGTCGGTACCAACATTTTCGCGACTGCAATTTGGTCGCAGACCAATGCAGAGACTGAAGTAGATTGGCGTCAGGGCACTCGAACCGATTTGAAACATGAGAGGATTGAGCTCGAGGAATCGATTAGTCGTCGCTGTATTGCTCTCGTTAGGGCGCTAGGGCTGAAATTTGGTGCCATCGATTTTGTGTGCGACCAAGAGGGCAAGCTTTGGTTTTTGGAGGTCAACCCGAACGGACAATGGGCGTGGATAGAGAACTTGACGGGTTATCCGATTTCCAAAGCCATTGTTGACGAGCTGGAAGAGATATCCTTCGGATGAACAGAATTCGCGAGTTTGTTTGGCCCATTCTCGAAAAGCAAACTGTCGCGGAGGCCCAAGCCCTAAGCGATTCTGAGAGCAAGCTTCGGGCCTCCATTCAGCAGGATAATTGGAGCCCAGGCGCCGCTGTTGCGCTTGATGAGGCACGTCGTCTTTATGATGCAGAAGCTGAACGCCGCAGAAGCGCTGACACAAAAGCTGGAATCTACTTTGCCGCGATCACTGCGCTTGTGCCGGTTTTGACATCTCTTATCCCCAGTATCTGGAACGATAAGGCGAGCGCAATATTTTCGGGTGCGTCACTACTGATATTTGCATTGGCCGTCTGTTACTTGGTCAACGCCGGCCTGTGGGCATTTCATACGCTGAGGGTATCTCAATTTAACCAAATTCATTCGAGTGATTTGGTCCGCCTCGCAGGTAGCTCCGAATCTCCAACGACACTCATCAAGGAAATCACACTTGCCATCCACTTGAATTATCCGTTGGTGAACGAAAAAGTTACCTGTATAAAAATGACCCATGTTTTTCTATTGCGAGCATTTTTGACTTTCGCATTGCTGATGGTTATTCAGGGTCTTTGGCCTCCAGTGACGTCCGCATTTGATTGGGCTAAAAAGAAATACTTACCCAGCAATCCCGCTCCAGTAGTGATGTGCTACTCGTGACATAGATCTATGAGTCGCCCGTAGTTTCGTAGATTCATTTGGAGGTATACCTTTGGCCGATAGCAGGCGCTCGCGAGAGACTTTGCGGATGCAAGAACTACGAAGTAGAGGGAGCCTGCTTCAATTCTATTGGTGCATTCTAAATGCTATAATTTAATGCGCCACGATATCAAACTACTAGGCGGAAATTTTATGGACGAGTTCTCGTTAGAAAAAAAGTCAGACAGTATTCATTATGGCAGGACAAAAGAATATTTCAGAGAGGTTTTGTCTTCATATCAAAACGGAAATTATAGATCGGCAGTCGTGATGCTTTGGTCGGTAGCGATATGCGACATTGTTTATAAGTTACAAAATCTGATCGATCTGTATGATGATGGGTCAGCGAAGGCGATATTAGATGAGGTCAGTAAGATTCAAGAGCTAGATCAGAAATCTGCCGCTTGGGAACTGAAGTTGATTGATGAGGTAAATGATAAAACAAATTTGCTGGATAGTTCCGAATACGAAAATTTGAGATATCTGCAAAAGCAAAGACACCTTTCAGCGCATCCTGTTTTGAACAGGGAGCGTGAGCTGCATTCACCTAACAAAGAAACCGTTAGAGCATTAATTCGAAATACTTTGACCGATGTTTTAATCAAGCCTCCTTTCTATACCCAGCATATTCTTCAAGAATTACTTGATGATATTTCAGAGTCTCGCGAGATACTTAATGACAGATCAAAAGTAAAAAAATATGTTGTGAATCGGTATTTTGATAGAACTACCGTGCCAGTTGAGTTAAATATATTTCGTTCGCTATGGAAGATTGTGTTTAGAGTTGAAAATGAGCAGTGTGAAACTAACAGACTGATCAATCTTCATGTGCTTGAGGTGATAGCTACCAGAAATAAAGCTTTGCTTCCTGAAGCAATACGAGGAGATGTTGATTTCTTTAGCAATCTGGCTAGCGCTGGTAGCCCTTTGCAATATCTTATATTCTTCCTTTCTGAAAATCACGAATTGTTCCCCATTTTAAGCGACGCTGCTCGTCTAAAAGTTGAACATTATATTGAGAGCGACCCTATAGGTAAAACTGCAGGATGGTTTGTAAAGGAGAATATTTTCAAGCATGGCGATGATCTACAGGAGTGGATTGTAAAAGACAAGCCAGTTTTCAGTTCATACCAATTTGATTACATACTTAAACTCTCCGATTCTGAAGAATGGCAAGAGAAGTTCTGTATGATTGCCTCAACTTACTACGGAGTCAGCACAAACTATGATCAGGCGGATTCGCGCTTTCAAGTATCGATCCCCCAGTACATAAAGCTATTTAATGAAAACTCCATTAAATATCTGGCCGGACAAATTGAAAAAAACTCTCAATGCCACGATAGAGGTCGCGCTCGCCATGATTACACAATCATCAAAGCGAGAATAGATGAATTGTTTGGAGGCGCATTTGACTATACAGATTATTACTGGTTTAGCAGAAAGCTTGGCCTTGCTGACTGAGCTATAAATCCGATCTCCAAGGGCGTGAGGTTGAGCGTCAGCTTATGGCCGAAAGCTGCCTGTCGCGAAGCTGTAATCGCCCCCAAACGAACGACACAAAGAGCAGTTTTTTTGCGATAACGCGAGAGGTCAGTCCTGACGCCATCGCGAGCAAGCCTCGCTCCTACAGAAGAACGGCGTGTCTCAGGCGAGGATTTCGAATGAGGTGCCGGCAAGGCATTCACCAGAATGCGCACTGCATATTTGCCCACATAGTGCTTGCGCGTGGTGAGCTCCTTGATCTGCTGACCACGACAGCGGAAAAAAGGGATGGATGTATTTTCCAACAAGGACCGAAAAATACACCAATTCCCGTTTTAGCTTCTCAACTCCCGACACCACCTTTGCCTAGTTAATGCCCCCCATGCCATGGCCATCAATCCACAGGTAGACTCCCTCACTTCTCATAGCATCGGAGGCATCATGAAGTACATTCTCTGGGTCGTTCTTAGCGGCGCGTCGCCCGTTGTATCGATTGATCATGCTGAGTACGAGAATCTGGAGGCATGTCAGTACGCAGCTGAACAGCTCAAGGAAGAAGTCGGGCAGGGTCAGATCGGTGTTCACACCAGATGCACACCCACGAAAAAGACAAAATAAAGCGCGGCCATCAGGCGATGTTGTCATTTTTGATGTGCTGGCAAGATTGGTCTGGGAAGAGCGGGGTGGATTTACTTAACAGGCAATCGGTGCCTGGATGTGTAGCGGCTGATGAGCGGCGCGAGGTTGCGTTTGAGGACGTTGTCTTCGCATGCCGGGAAACGCGGTTTTTCTGAAAGAACCAGCTGCCTGATTTCACGACTGCTTCGCAGCCGAACGGGGATAAATCCCCTCGCCACGAGGCAGCGGCTTCAGGTTATGCGAGGATTTCGAAGGAGGTGGTGGCGAGGCGTTCGCCATTCACCAGGATGTGCACCGCATGTTTCCCCACATAGTGCTTCCGAGTAGTCAGCTCCTTGATCTGCAGCCCACGACTAACCCGTTCAGTCACCCCACCAGCCAACGTCAACGCCTTAAGCTTGAACACCTTCGCCGAAGTGCTGCCATTGGCCTTCACATAATCAATCGCATAATCAATCACCAACCGCTGACTCTCCGCCACCGTGGATTTGACCGCAAACGACAACGTAATCTTCTCCCCCAACCGAATCACCGCCGGCTCTACCTTCACCCCAACAATCTCAACCTCCGCTTTACCACTCGCCCCAATAATCGCCAACGCCCGCTGATTCCCCTGCTTAATCAAACTGCGCAGCGCATGCTTGGCAATCCACGCGGTGTGCTTGTTCTCCAGCGACCACCCCTCAATCAAGTCCAGCACCCACTCCGGATGGTCCTTGGTAATGTCATTCAGGTGATTGGCCACGGACTTGCGCACGTAAAGGCTGTCATCCGCCTTGAGGTTGTCGAGAATCGCCGCCGCCAACGTCGGATCACTCTGAATCTGCTCCAACCGAAACGACCACGGCAACCGCGGTCGACTGCCTTCGCTGGCCAGGCGCCGCACATGTTCATTGTCATCCCGGGACCATGCCTTCATCAGCGCCAATGACCGCTGCAGATCGCTGCGCAGAAAATACCGAATCGCAAATTCCGCAGAGCCAAACGCGGTGAAGTACTTGAGCGCGTCCATCGATTGCTCGAAATCATGCGCGCCATACATCGCCACGTAATGCGGCAGGGAGATGCTGACAAACCCGCTGTTGAGGCGGGGGGCGAGGGCGCGCAGGACTTCGAGGGATTTGTCGTAGTCCAGCGGCAGCACGGCGTGCAGGCATTCGCTGACGCGGGCCATGCGTTGCATGATCGACAGGTCGGCGAGGCCGTCGTTGGCCATTTTCAGGAAGGCTTTGGCGTTGAAGGCCGGGTAGACCGCCGTCATTTCGGTGGCGATGTGCTTGAGGCGTTCGGCGTTGAAGATTTCCTTCAGCGCCGGGGCAGGTTGTTCGGCGGCGGTCATGGTCGGGTCCGTTCGAGGGGGCCGGTCAGGTTATCGGGGTACTGATGAAGGCCTCAAGCTTTTCTGCTCGTGCGGTGAATTTCGCGATAGTTGCAGGCTCACAGGTCAAATCATTCCCCCGGGGGATCGACGTTCGCTGACGCTGACGATGGACGCTCGGGCCGGTTCAGGAGGGGAGTTGAGTGGGTCCATACGGACGGTGCCTGTGAAGTACGCTTCAGGGGCTTTTATCGAGGGTTGCGAGCCTGCGCGCTTGAGGATCATGATCCGGTCCTATTGATAAATGAACAGGAAATTTTATGGGCCTCACGCTCCACATACACTCTCTGCATGTCCTGGAGTAAAGCGACCCATGGAAGCCAACCGTTTTGGTGACATCGCTGCATTTGTCTGCGCCGTAAAGGCTGGAAGCTTTACCGCGGCGGCGGCCTCTCTCGGTCTGACCCGGTCGGCGGTGGGGAAAAGCATAGTTCGCCTGGAAAGCCGGATGGGCGCACGGCTTCTCAATCGCACGACGCGCAAACTGAGCCTGACTGACGAGGGGCAGGTGGCCTTTGAGCGCTGGCGTCAGATTCTCGAAGACCTGGATGAAGTGGAAGCGACCATGGCCTTGCGCCGAGGGCGGCCCACCGGGACCTTTAAGCTCACGGCACCGCTGTCCTTTGGTCAGCGCCACATTCTGCCGATTCTGGATGCTTATCTGAAGCAGTGGCCTGAACTGCGGGCGGATGTCTGGTTTACCGATCGCTTTGTTGATCTGGTCGAGGAGGGCATCGACATCGCCATACGAATTGGCATGCCCAAAGATGACTCCCAATTATTTACCCGTACCGTGGCTTGGCAGCAATTCGCGACGTGTGCATCGCCTGCTTATCTGGCCCAACGCGGCGTGCCGCAAACGCCCGCTGACCTTGTCGGGCATGACACCATCGCTTTGTTCGGTGGCGAGCGGCCGACCGTCTGGCGTTACCAGACACCTGCCGGCGTTCATCTTTACGAACAGCCAGGGCGACTGAACATCGACAGTTCAGAAGCCACGCGAGAAGCGGCGCTGGCAGGCATCGGCCTGATTCATCTGCCGACCTACATTACGGGGAACGACCTGCGCGATGGCACGTTAGTGGAAGTGTTGAAACCCTATCGCGCACCTCCTGATCCCATCAGAGTCGTCTACACCAGCAAGCGCCACCTGTCCCCCCGCGTTCGCAGGTTTATTGACCTGTTGATCGAGCGTTGGGAAACAGGAGTGCCTTGGGAAAGATAGCGATATTGGGGACTCAGCGGACCGTGTAACGGTCGCGAACTGCTGTTTATCCAGCCTGAGGAATCAATAAATATGTCAGTCATCGTCACTCACGGGACTGCCATCATGACTACCGCCACACACTTCTCTCCGCCAGGTCAACCTGCGACTTTACTGACTGCCCATCCTTCGCTTGAGCGCCATCCCGGGTTTCAACGCTTGTTTAAACCGCAGGCGCTCACGATTGGCCTGATTTTGCCCCTCGAAACCCACCCGGGCCGACCAGCGCCGACCATGCGTGATCACGTGGAGATGGCGCAACGCGCCGAAGCGCTGGGCTTTGGTGCCTTGTGGATGCGCGACATACCTTTCTACGACCCGGATTATGGCGATGTGGCGCAGATCTTTGAGCCGCTGGTCTACATCGGTTACCTGGCCGCCGCCACCCGCAGCATTGTCTTGGGCACCACGGGTATTGTGCTGCCGACCCGTGATCCGATGTATCTGGCCAAGCAAGCGACGTCCCTCGATCAACTCAGTGAAGGTCGACTGGTGTTGGGGCTGTCCTCGGGTGATCGATACAGTGATTACCCGATGCTGGGCATCGATTATGAATCCCGTGGTGATCGCTACCGTGATGCCTTTTCGGTGTTTCGAACCTTGATCGAGCAGAGCTTTCCGCGTTTTCGCTCCGAGCGATTCGGTGGCTCACACGGAAACCTGGACCTGGTGCCGAAAGCGCCGTATGGCCGCGTCCCGTCAATTGCTGTTGGCCAGGCGCAACAGAGCGTTGAATGGTTGGCTCAGCACCTTGATGGCTATCTTGCCGGCGTCCAAAGCCCGGAGCGGTTGGCATCGTTGGGCGAAAGCTGGCACGCCGCCGTGCAGGAGGCAGAGAACCGCAACGCTTTCAAACCGTTGGGCCTGGGCGGCTATTTCGACCTCAGCGACAACCCGGATCAGCCATTCCAGCGCATCCAGGGCGGCTTCCGGGCGGGGCGCAACGGCCTGCGCAATTACCTGGAGCACGCGCAATCTGCCGGCGTTTCGCATATCGCGCTCAACCCCAAGGTCAGCCGTCAACCCTATGGCGAAATCCTCGACGAACTCGGCGAGTACGTTCTGCCGTACTTTCCGTCACATGCCTGAGATCACGCGGAGGAATCACTCATGTCATCACTTTTCGACTCTTACGACCTCGCGGATCAGGTGCTGCCCAATCGCATCGTCATGGCGCCGATGACCCGCGCTCGTGTCGAGGGCACCGTGCCGTCTGAAGACATGGCGACCTACTACGCCCAGCGCGCCGGAGCCGGTCTGATCATCAGTGAAAGCGCGCAGGTCTCTCCACAGGGACGTGGCTACTTGTTTACCCCGGGGATCCACAGCGCAGCGCAAATTGAAGGCTGGAAGCGCGTGACTGATGCGGTTCATCAAGCCGGGGGACGCATGTTCCTCCAGCTCTGGCATGTGGGGCGCGTCTCGCATTCTTCCTTGTTGGACGGACGCTCACCTGTCGCGCCTGTGGCCATGCCGGCCAGTCAAACGCTGGTGCATGCTTACGACAGCGACGGCAAGCCTGCGCAAGTTGCGGTGAGTGCGCCCGTGGCTTTGGATGCAGACGGGATTCGGCAGGTCATTGCAGACTTTCGCCTGGCCTCGGCCAATGCAATGTCGGCAGGTTTTGACGGCGTTGAAATTCACGCCGGCAACGGGTATCTGTTTGAACAGTTCATCAACGGCGGCTTCAACACGCGTGAAGACCGTTACGGTGGTGCACCGATCGCGAATCGCCTGCGATTGCTGCTTGAGACGGTCGATGCGGTGAGTGCGCAGATCGGCAGTTCGAAGGTGGGTGTACGCGTGTCGCCTTTTGCCCACCTGGCGGATCTGCACCCGTTCGATGGCGAAGAGGCCACTTGGCTCGCTCTGGCTGGAGCACTGTCGCAACGCCAGATTGCCTACTTGCATGCGAGCCATCTCGGCACGGTGGACTTTCAAAAAGACTTCCGCGCAGCTTACGACGGCACCTTGATGGTGTCGGGCGGGTTCAATCTTGAAACAGCGCAGCAGGCCATCGAAGAAGGATTAAGCGACCTGGTGGTTTTTGGCCGGCCATTTATAGCCAATCCCGATCTGGTCAATCGCTTGCGCCATGGCTGGCCACTGGCCGAAGCGGGAAGGGAGGCTTACTACGGCGGGGGAGCGCATGGCTACATCGATTATCCCGCGTACTCGTCGCCAGTCGCAGAAAGTGCATAGTGGACCCGTCGTGCAGCGCCGGGGCAGGTTGTTCGGCGGCGGTCATGGTCGGGTCCGTTCGAGGGGGGCGGTCAGGATATTGGGGTACTGATGAAGGCCTCAAGCTTTTCTGCCTGCGCGGTGAATTCGGCTATACGCGGGAAACGTGTGGCATCGACTTGATCCGGGGTCACTAGGTTGGTGAAGCTCCAGGCAACGGCGAGGGTGATGCCGTCTTGTCCGATCAAGGCGTCGTTTGCCAGAGGCTGTTTTTCCAGTTCGCGTTCAAGTGCTGAATAGGCTGCGGCGAGTTGGCCTTCGACGCGCTCAACCCAAGGCTGGTATTGAATCTCGGCGGGGCGCAGGTTGCGTTCGTAGTAAAGCTGCACGGACTTTTCGCACGCCGCCAACCCGAGCCCGATTAGGCGCCATGCGTGCAGCCGTTGCTTGAGGTCGTCGGGCATCAGGCTTTTGCCGGGACCGGCCAAGGCTTCGAGGTAGTCGATGATCAGGGTCGAGTCGATCAACACTTCGCCGTCGTCCAGCACCAGGGTCGGCGCCTTGACCACGGGGTTGATCTGCTGGAAGTGCTCGAAGTGGCGGAACACGGAAACCGACTCGTGCTCCAGGTCGATGCCCAAATGCTTAGCGGAAATGGCCACGCGCCGCACGTAGGGCGAATCCAGCATGCCGATCAGTTTCATTGCGCCACTCCTTCAGGTGTCCATGTCGGGATGGACTACCTTAGCTGAGGTTCGGCGACGTGCAAACGGTGCGGGGCTAATCCTCGAAACCGACCTGTTCGTGAATCTCGTCAACCTTCAATTCCAGGCGATAGGCCACGGCGATGAACAGCGCCTGGCACAGGCACAACGTCGCGCTCAACGAGCGGAAGGCGAACGAGCTGCCTTCATTGACCAACAGCACGGTGTTGGCGCGTTTGGCCAGGGGCGAGAGGTTGCTGTCGGTGATGATCAGGGTTTTCGCCTGGTTGTGCTGGGCGATGCGCAGGCAGTGTTGGGTTTCCTTGCCGTAGGGCGTGAAGCTGATGGCGATGACCAGGTCATTGGCGCGCACGCTGCGCATCTGCTCGCGGTAGCTGCCGCCGAGGCCGGAGACCAGATGGATGCGCTTGTTGGTGTGTTGCAGGTTGTAGACCAGGTAATCGGCCACGGCGAACGAGCGGCGCACGCCGACCACGTAGATGTTGTCGGCATTGACCACCAGGTCCACGGCTTTGTCGAAGGCTTCGTCATCGAGCTCTTGCCCCAGTCGCTCGATGCCGGACAGGGTCGCGTCGATGCATTCGCGGGCGAGGTCGCCGCCGCTGGCTTTCTGCGATTTGTTGGCGATCATGCTGCGAATGCGCTGCTGGTAGTTCTGCACCGGCGTGGTTTTGTGCGTGTACGCCTCGCGGAACAGGGCCTGCATTTCGCTGAAACCGCTGAACCCGAAGCGCTGGGAGAACCGCACGATGGCCGAGGGGTGGACTTCGCACTCGCGGGCGATGTCGCTGATGCGGTCGACCATGATCCGGTCGCTTTGCTGGCTCATGTAGCTGGCGATGCGTTTGAGCTGGCGCGGCAGGCTTTCGTATTCGTTGGTGATCAGCTGCAGCAGACGCTCGGCATTGATCGGGGGGCTGACGAGATCGCTGTCGGGCGTGCTCTCGGTCGTAGCCGGCTGATCGGTGCGGGACATAGGGAATCCTTCTGGCTTGTTCTTATAGGGCTGACTTGCGTGTCATCCCCTGACAATAGGTTGGCTGTGCGCAGTCTACAGGGTAGGCCGGAATAAAATCTTGAGCTTGCGGCCGGCGTGAGGTTTGCTGAAACGATGCACTGTGTCTGGAATGCTTTTGTAAAAGTTTATTGGAAAAAATATTCCACGTAAAAATTATTTGGAATAATTATTGATTGTTCGGTCCCGGTCGTTTTAGTCTGCATCCCACCAAGAGCGTTCGGCGCCTGAAACGCCCCGAACGCAGGCTGATAAAAATAACAGGAGCCAGCATGGGCCAGACTCGTTTTGCCAGTGGGCGTCAATTGGATCTGATTTGCCTGGGGCGCCTCGGCGTCGACCTCTATGCGCAGCAAGTCGGGGCGCGGCTCGAGGATGTTTCAAACTTCGCCAAATACCTTGGCGGGTCCTCCGCCAACATTGCTTTCGGCACTGCGCGGCTGGGCCTGAAATCGGCGATGTTGAGCCGGGTAGGGGACGACCACATGGGTCGCTTCCTGCTGGAATCCCTGGCCCGCGAAGGCTGCGACGTCAGCGGCGTCAAGGTTGATCCGGAACGCCTGACCGCCATGGTCCTGCTCGGTCTCAAGGACCGCGAAACCTTTCCTTTAGTCTTCTACCGCGAAAACTGCGCCGACATGGCGCTGCGAGCCGAGGACATCAGCGAGGCCTTTATTGCCTCCAGCAAAGCCTTGCTGATCACCGGCACCCATTTCTCCACCGACGGCGTCTACAAGGCGAGCATCCAGGCGCTGGATTACGCCCAGAAGCACAACGTCAAACGCGTGCTGGATATCGACTATCGCCCGGTGCTGTGGGGGCTGGCCGGCAAGGCTGATGGCGAGACGCGATTCGTCGCCGATCAGAATGTCAGCCAGCATGTGCAGAAAATCCTGCCGCGTTTTGATCTGATTGTTGGCACTGAAGAAGAGTTTTTGATTGCTGGCGGTTCGGAGGATTTGCTCACGGCGTTGTGTAATGTCCGGCGTTTGAGTGATGCAACGTTAGTGGTGAAGCTCGGGCCGCAGGGTTGCACGGTGATTCACGGGGTGATTCCGGTGCGCCTTGAAGACGGGGCGATTTACCCTGGCGTTCGGGTGGAAGTGCTCAACGTGTTGGGGGCCGGCGATGCGTTTATGTCGGGCTTCCTCAGTGGTTGGCTGGAGGATGCCAGTGACGAGCGCTGCTGCCAGTTGGCCAATGCTTGCGGCGGTCTGGTGGTGTCGCGCCATGCCTGCGCCCCGGCGATGCCGACCCGCGCTGAACTCGATTACCTGTTCAATAGCCCGGTGCCGATTACCCGGCCGGATCAGGACGCGGTGTTGCAGCGGCTGCACCAGGTCAGTGTGCCGCGCAAACAGTGGCGGCAGCTGTTCATCTTTGCCTTTGATCATCGTGGGCAACTGGTGGAATTGGCGCACAAGGGTGGTCGTGACCTGAGCGCTATCTGCGAACTCAAGCAACTCTTTATCAAAGCCGTGGAGCGGGTTGAAACCGATTTGCGTGAGCAGGGTATTGATGCCGATGTTGGGCTGCTGGCTGATCAGCGTTTCGGCCAGGACTCGCTGAATGCCGCCACCGGTCGTGGCTGGTGGGTGGCGCGGCCTGTGGAAGTGCAGGGCTCGCGGCCTTTGGCGTTTGAACATGGTCGCTCGATCGGCAGCAACCTGATTGCCTGGCCGCAAGAGCAGATCATCAAGTGCCTGGTGCAATTCCATCCTGATGACGAGCCGTTGCTGCGCCTGGAACAGGAAGCGCAGATCAAGGGTTTGTATCAGGCCTCCCAAGTCAGTGGGCATGAACTGCTGCTGGAAATCATCCCGCCGAAGGATCATCCGTCGACCCACCCGGACGTGCTGTATCGCGCGCTGAAGCGCCTCTACAACCTCGGCATCTACCCGGCGTGGTGGAAGATCGAAGCGCAGAGTGCCGAGGAGTGGAAGCAACTTGATGAGCTGATTCAGGAGCGCGATCCGTATTGCCGTGGTGTGGTGTTGTTGGGGTTGAATGCGCCGGCGTCTGCCCTGGCCGAAGGGTTTCAACAGGCCCGGCTGAGTCAGACGTGCCGAGGTTTCGCCGTGGGCCGGACGATATTCCAGGAACCGAGCCGCGCATGGCTGGCCGGTGAAATCGACGATGAAGCGCTGATCCGCCAGGTGCAGGACACCTTCGTCGAACTCATCGACGCTTGGCGCACCGCCCGCGTATGACGCAACACCGCGTTATCGTTCTTCGCGGGCAAGCCTCGCTCCTACGGTATTGCGGTGATTTGTAGGAGCGAGGCTTGCCCGCGAAGACGGCCTCAGACCCAACGGAAATTTAAAAAACAACAAAAGGTGCAGCCATGCCCGCTATCCGAATTGGCATCAACCCGATCTCCTGGAGCAACGACGACTTGCCGTCCCTCGGTGGCGAGACGCCGCTGAGCACTGCGTTGAGCGAAGGCAAGGAGATCGGTTACGAAGGTTTCGAACTCAACGGCAAATTCCCCAAGGATGCCAAAGGCGTCGGTGACGTGTTGCGGCCCTATGATCTGGCGTTGGTCTCGGGCTGGTATTCCAGCCGTCTGGCCCGTCGTTCGGTGGCGGAAGAAATCGACGCCATCGGCAGCCATGTCGAGCTGCTGGCGAAGAACGGCGCCAAGGTCCTGGTTTACGGTGAAGTGGCGGACTCGATCCAGGGCCAACGCATTCCCTTGGTCGAACGCCCGCGCTTCCACACCGAACAGGCCTGGCAGGAATACGCCGACAAGCTCACCGAACTGGCGCGTTTCACCCTGTCCCAAGGCGTGCGCCTGGCGTATCACCACCACATGGGCGCTTACGTCGAATCCCCGGCCGACATCGACAAGCTGATGGCGCTGACCGGCAGCGAAGTCGGTCTGCTGTTCGATTCGGGCCATTGCTATATGGGTGGTGGCGAGCCGTTGCAGGTGCTGCGCAAACACATCGAACGCATCTGCCACGTGCATTTCAAGGACGTGCGTAAACCGGTGATGCAACTGGCGCGCAACAACCTGTGGAGCTTTCCGGACTGCATCATCAACGGCACTTTCACCGTGCCCGGCGATGGCGACATCGACTTCGCCGCGCTGCTCGATGTGTTGCTGGCCAACGATTACCACGGCTGGCTGGTGGTCGAGGCCGAGCAAGACCCGGCCGTGGCACCGAGCTACGTTTACGCGAAAAAAGGCTACGACACCTTGCGTGCGTTGCTCGACGAGAGGATTGCGCGATGAGCCTGCTGGTCAAAAGCAACGCCCGTGGCCGGACGATGGTCGAGTTGGGCAAAGGTGAGCTGGAATACGTCGGCTTCGCCGCTTACCGCTTGAGCCTGGGCGAAACCTTGCCGGTGGCGGCGGGTGATAAAGAACTGTGCCTGGTGCTGCTCAGCGGCCGGATCAGCATCAAGGGCGAAGCACCGGGGCAGGGCGCCTTCGACTGGGACAACCTCGGCGATCGCCAGTCGGTGTTCGAAGACAAATCGCCGTTCGCCGCGTACTTGCCGCCCGGCAGTCAGGCCCAGGTCGTGGCGTTGAGCGATGTGCAGATCGCCGTCTGCGCCGCCCCGGGCTCAGCTGAAAAAGGCCTCGGCCCAAGGCTGATCAAACCCGAGAGCATGAAACGCAGCGTGCGTGGCAAGGGCGCCAACACCCGCTACGTCTGCGACATCTTGCCGGATACCGAGCCCGCCCATTCGCTGCTGGTGGTGGAAGTGCGCACGCCGTCGGGACACTCGTCGAGCTACCCGCCGCATAAGCACGACACCGACGACCTGCCGCACCAGAGCTTTCTCGAAGAAACCTATTACCACCAGATCAACCCGCCTCAGGGCTTCGTGTTCCAGCGCGTCTACACCGACGACCGCAGCATCGATCAAGCCATGGCCGTGGAAAACAGCGACCTCGTGGTCGTGCCCAAAGGCTATCACCCGGTCAGCGTGCCCTACGGCTACGAGTCGTATTACCTGAACGTGATGGCCGGCCCGAAACGCGTCTGGCAGTTCCATAACGATCCGCAGCACAGTTGGCTGCTCGATCTCTGAACTTAAAAGCCTGAATTCCATTTTCTGCACGGAGAACAAGAACAATGAGCAACGCCCCGGTCATCGGCCATTACATCGACGGTCAAGTGCAAGACAGCGGCAGCGAGCGGTTCAGCAATGTCTTCAACCCGGCGACCGGCGAGGTGCAAGCGCGCGTCGGGCTGGCCAGTCAGAAAACCGTCGATGACGCCGTTGCCTCGGCCCTGAAAGCATTCCCGGCCTGGTCCGAGCAATCGTCCTTGCGCCGTTCGCGGGTGATGTTCAAGTTCAAGGAACTGCTCGACCGTCATCACGATGAACTGGCGGAAATCATCAGCCGCGAACACGGCAAGGTATTCTCCGACGCCAAGGGCGAAGTCACCCGTGGCATCGAAATCGTCGAATACGCCTGCGGTGCGCCGAACCTGCTGAAAACCGAGTTCAGCGACAATATCGGCGGCGGCATCGACAACTGGAACCTGCGCCAGCCACTGGGCGTGTGCGCCGGGGTCACGCCGTTCAATTTCCCGGTGATGGTGCCGCTGTGGATGATCCCGCTGGCGTTGGTCACCGGTAACTGCTTCATCCTCAAACCCTCCGAGCGCGACCCGTCCGCCAGTTTGCTGATGGCCCGCTTGCTCACCGAAGCCGGGTTGCCGGACGGCGTGTTCAACGTGGTCCAGGGCGACAAGACCGCCGTCGATGCGCTGCTGCAACATCCGGACATCGAGGCGATTTCCTTTGTCGGCTCGACGCCGATTGCCGAGTACATTCACCAGCAAGCCACCTCGCGCGGCAAGCGGGTTCAGGCGCTGGGCGGTGCGAAGAATCACATGATCGTCATGCCCGATGCGGATCTGGATCAGGCCGCAGACGCCTTGATCGGCGCGGCTTTCGGTTCGGCGGGCGAGCGCTGCATGGCGATCTCGATTGCCGTTGCGGTGGGCGATGTTGGCGACCAGTTGATTGCCAAGCTGCTGCCGCGCATCGATCAGCTCAAGGTTGGCAATGGCATGCAGGGCGACAGCGACATGGGGCCGTTGGTGACGGCCGAACACAAGGCCAAGGTCGAAGGCTTCATAGATGAAGGCGTGGCCCAAGGCGCGCAGCTGATTGTCGACGGTCGCGGGTTCAAGGTGCCGGGCGCGGAGAACGGCTTCTTCGTCGGCGCGACGCTGTTCGATAACGTCACCACCGAAATGAGCATCTATCAGCAAGAGATCTTCGGTCCGGTGTTGGGCATCGTCCGCGTCCCGGATTTCGCCAGCGCCGTCGCTTTGATCAACGCCCACGAATTCGGCAACGGCGTGTCGTGTTTCACCAGCGACGGCGGCATCGCCCGCGCGTTTGCTCGCACCATCAAGGTCGGCATGGTCGGCATCAACGTGCCGATTCCGGTGCCGATGGCCTGGCACTCGTTCGGCGGCTGGAAGCGTTCGCTGTTTGGCGACCATCACGCCTATGGCGAAGAAGGCATCCGCTTCTACAGCCGCTACAAAAGCGTGATGCAACGCTGGCCCGACAGCATCGCCAAAGGCCCCGAATTCAGTATGCCGACAGCCAAATAATTCACCTGTGCGGAGAACAACAATAATGAGCAAGCCCCTGCGTTTCGCCCTGAACCGTATGGTCGCCCCACGTTTGTCACTGCCCGCTTTCATCGACCTGGCGGTAGCCCTCAAGGCCGATGCCATCGAGATTCGTAACGACCTTAAAGGCGTCGAGATCGAGGACGGTACTTCGGCCGAGCATGTCCGTGAATTGTGCGTGGCCCAAGGCATCACCGTGCTGTCGATCAACGCGCTGTATCCGTTTGATGTGTGGAGTGACGAGCGCCGGGTTCAGGCCTTGAAACTGGCGGCTTATGCCCGGGATTGCGGCGCGCAGGGTTTGGTCATGTGTCCGCTGAATGATCGTACCGATACGCGCAGCGAGGCCGAACGCGCCGACGGGTTGCGCATTGCGTTGAGTGAACTGGCGCTGATCCTGCGCGATCACGGCATCCTCGGTTTCATCGAGCCGCTGGGTTTCGAGGAATGCTCGCTGCGGATTAAACGTACGGCGGTGGAGGCGATCAAGGCTGTCGGTGGGCTGGATGTGTTCCGCTTGGTTCACGACACCTTTCACCATCACCTTGCCGGCGAGTCCGAGTTTTTCCCCGAATTGACCGGGCTGGTGCACATCTCTGGCGTCGAGGATACCAAGGCGCCGCTGGCGACCATTCGCGACGGCCATCGCGTGCTGGTGGGCGAGGGCGACATTCTTGGTAACGCGGCGCAGATCGACACCTTGCTCGGCAGCGGTTACAGCGGCTACCTGTCGTTCGAACCGTTTGCCGACAGCGTCCATGGCCTGGCCAATATCCAGCAGGCCATCGGCGCAAGCATGGATCACCTGCAAAACTCCCTGACCTGACACGTTTATCGAGTCGATGGAGATCCCCTGTGGGAGCGAGCCTGCTCGCGATGACGGCGGCACATGCAAAATTAATGTCGCCTGAAACACCGCCATCGCGAGCAGGCTCGCTCCCACAGTGATCGCATTTCACAGCACACACCGGATTCAGCTTCAAAGGAAGGTGCCGCATGACCACAACAAGACTGACCATGGCCCAGGCCCTGGTGAAATTCCTCGATAACCAGTACATCGAGGTCGATGGCGTCCAGAGCAAATTCGTCGCCGGGATCTTTACCATTTTCGGCCACGGCAACGTGCTGGGCCTGGGGCAAGCGCTGGAGCAGGACAGCGGCGACCTGATCGTCCATCAGGGCCGCAACGAGCAAGGCATGGCCCATGCCGCCATCGGTTTCGCCAAGCAACACCTGCGGCGCAAGATCTACGCCTGCTCCTCATCCGTCGGCCCGGGCGCGGCGAACATGCTGACCGCCGCCGCGACGGCCACCGCCAACCGTATTCCCTTGCTGTTGTTGCCCGGTGATGTCTACGCCTGCCGCCAGCCGGACCCGGTGCTGCAACAGATCGAACAGTTCCACGACTTGAGCATCAGCACCAACGACGCGTTCAAGGCCGTGAGCAAATACTGGGACCGCATCAACCGCCCCGAGCAGTTGATGACCGCGGCGATCCACGCCATGCGCGTGCTCACCGACCCTGCCGAAACCGGCGCCGTGACCCTGGCCTTGCCGCAAGACGTGCAAGGCGAGGCCTACGACTATCCTGATTACTTTCTGCAAAAACGCGTGCACCGCATCGAGCGTCGTCCGGCCACCGAAGCGATGCTTGGCGATGCCTTGGCACTGTTCAAAGGCAAGCGCAAGCCGCTGATCATCTGCGGTGGCGGGGTTCGTTATTCCGGTGCCAATGCGGCATTGCAGGCGTTTGCCGAGCGTTTCGATATTCCCTTCGCCGAAACCCAGGCCGGCAAGAGCGCGGTGGTGTCCAGCCATCCGTTGAACGTGGGGGGGATTGGCGAAACCGGGTGTTTGGCGGCGAATCTGCTGGCCAAAGAGGCGGACCTGATCATCGGCATCGGCACCCGCTACAGCGATTTCACCACCGCGTCGAAATCTCTGTTTCAGCATCCGGACGTGCAATTTCTCAACCTCAACATCAGCCCGTGCGATGCCCTGAAACTGGATGGCGTGCAACTGCTGGCGGATGCGAAAGCCGGTTTGCTGGCACTGGCCGAAGCACTGGGCGATTACCGTTCCAGCTGGGGCGATCAACCGCGCCAGGCCAAGGCGCAACTGGACGAGGAGGTCGATCGTCTCTATCAGGTCGAGTACCAGACCCAAGACTTCTCCCCGGAAATCAACGACCACATGGACCCGGCGGTCCTGCGTGAATTCATCGAGCTGACTGGCTCCTGCCTGACCCAGAGCCGCGTACTCGGCGTGCTCAACGAGACCCTCGACGATGACGCCGTGATCGTCGCCGCCGCCGGCAGTCTGCCCGGTGACTTGCAGCGCAGCTGGCGCAGCAAGGGCGTGAACACCTATCACGTCGAATACGGTTATTCCTGCATGGGTTACGAGGTCAACGCCGCACTGGGCGTGAAGCTCGCAGAGCCGGGTCGCGAGGTCTATGCGCTGGTCGGCGACGGCTCTTACATGATGCTGCACTCGGAGCTGGCGACCTCGATCCAGGAGCGACGCAAGATCAACGTGGTGCTGCTCGACAACATGACCTTCGGCTGCATCAACAACTTGCAGATGGGCAACGGCATGGACAGCTTCGGCACCGAATTCCGTTTCCGCAATCCGGACACCGGCAAGCTCGATGGTGGTTTTGTGCCGGTGGATTTCGCCATGAGCGCGGCGGCCTATGGCTGCAAGACTTACAAAGTGAACACCGCTGACGAGCTGAAAGCCGCGCTGGCGGATGCGCGCTTGCAGACGGTGTCGACGCTGATCGACATCAAGGTACTGCCCAAAACCATGATTCACGGCTACCTGTCGTGGTGGCGGGTCGGCGTGGCGCAAGTCTCCACCAGCGCCCGCACCAACGCGGTGGCCAAGACCCTGAATGAACGACTGGCCAAGGCCCGTCAGTACTGATTGCCCTGAATCGAACACCAAGGAGTCCTTACATGTCATTAAAGTTAGGCGTCATCGGCACCGGGGCCATCGGCCAGGATCACATTCGTCGTTGCAGCCAGACCTTGCTCAACAGCCAGGTGGTCGCCGTCACCGACATCAATTTGCAGCAAGCGGCCAAGGTCGTTGCCGACCTGAAGCTGACCGCCGAGGTCTACCCGGACGGCCTGGCGCTGATCAACGCGCCAGAAGTCGAAGCGATCCTCGTCACCTCCTGGGGGCCGAGCCACGAAGCGTTTGTATTGGCGGCGATTGCGGCGGGTAAACCGGTGTTCTGCGAAAAACCCTTGGCCGTCACCGCTGAAGGTTGCCGCAACATCGTCGAAGCCGAAGTGGCCCACGGCAAGCGCCTGGTGCAAGTGGGTTTCATGCGCCCCTATGACGAAGGGTATCGCGCACTCAAGGCAGTGATCGACAGCGGCCAGATCGGCGAACCGCTGATGCTCCATTGCGCGCACCGCAACCCGACCGTGGGCGAGAATTACAAGACCGACATGGCGATCACCGACACGCTGATCCACGAACTCGACGTGCTGCGCTGGTTGCTCAACGACGATTACGTGTCGGTGCAAGTGGTTTTTCCGCGCAAGAGCAGCAAAGCCCTCGCACATTTGAAAGACCCGCAGATTGTGTTGCTGGAAACCGCCAAGGGCACGCGGATCGATGTGGAAGTGTTCGTCAATTGCCAGTACGGCTACGACATTCAATGCGAAGTGGTGGGGGAGACCGGCATCGCCAAACTGCCTGAGCCTTCGCAGGTTCAACTGCGCAGCGGGGCGAAGCTGTCCAACGCGATTTTGATGGACTGGAAGGATCGCTTCATTGCCGCCTACGACGTTGAGTTGCAGGCGTTCATCGACGGCGTGCGAGCCGGGCAGGTGGGCGGCCCATCGGCATGGGACGGCTTCGCCGCCGCAGTAGCTGCCGACGCCTGCATCGAAGCCCAGAACAGCGGCCAGATCGTAAAAGTCGCACTCCCTGACCGCCCCCACTTCTACGGCTAACCAAAAAACCTGTGGGAGCGGGCTTGCCCGCGATAGCGATCCGTCAGTCACATAGACGTTGAATGTGCTGCCGTCATCGCGGGCAAGCCCGCTCCCACAGGGACTGTGTTCTATTTATAAGGAGAATCCATTCATGCGCATCGGACTTGTCGGCTACGGCCACGGCGGCCGGTTTTTCCATGCTCCGCTGATCAGCAGCCTGCCAGCGGCGACGTTCGTGGGCGTGGTCACTCGCTCCCTGGAGCGCCGACAATTGCTGGCGACCGAGCACCCCGGCGTACCGGCCTTCGACAGCATCGGCCAATTGGTCGAAGCCGGGATCGATGTGCTGGTGGTGTCGACACCGCTCAAGGGGCGCCCGGCGCTGGTGCTCGACGGCATCGAACACGGCGTGGCGGTGGTTAGCGACAAGCCGTTTGCCGCCGATGCGCAGCAAGCGCAAACCCTGATCACCATGGCCGAGCGCCAGGGCGTGCGGCTCAGCGTCTACCAGAACCGTCGCTGGGACTCGGACTTCCTCACCGTGCGCAAACTCATCGAGTCCGGCGCTCTGGGCCGTGTCACCCGTTTCGAGTCGCGGATCGAGCGTTACTCGCCGCAATCGGTGAACAACAGCAGTGGCGGCGGCTTCCTGCGCGATTTGGGCAGCCACCTGGTGGATCAGGCGTTGCTGCTGTTCGGCCCGGTGACCCGGGTGTACGCCGAACTGGATTACCGGGAAAAAGACCAGGCCTTCGACAATGGCTTCTTTGTATCCCTGACCCACGCTAACGGAGTGATCTCGCACCTGGGTGGCAGTTGCCTGCAAAACACCCCGGGCCCACGTTTTCGCGTGACCGGCACTCAAGGTTGTTACAGCGTCGATGGCCTGGACGGGCAGGAAGCTTCAGCGCTCGCCGGGCTCTCGCCGAAATCCGAGGGTGAGCGCTGGGGCGTGGAAGAGCATCGCCGCTGGGGCTGGTTCGAACAGGGCGAAGTGCGCGAGCGGGTGCCTTCGGAGCGTGGCTGCTGGAATCAGTTCTATTTGCAGCTACAAACCGCGTTACAGAGCGGTGGCCCACTGCCCGTGGACGCCCGTGATGCACTGGCGACCACCCGCGTTCTAGACGCTGCGCGGTTGAGTTTCGAACGGCGTCAGGTCGTGGAATTGAGCCCGTTTGCGAGCCATGGAACAAAATTAGAATAAAATTCTAAAATTAGTTGATATAGAAATAATATTCCAATAAAGTCATTTCCAGCGAACTGCCTCGCACACGTTTTAAACGCTTTTCCCGCTTGCCTGCTTACTGAAAATCGTCACGCCTCATCCATAAAACCAACAAGAATGTGGAGAAAGACTTTTCATGAAGACCAAGATCCGTTTTGCCTCACTGGCCTTGTCCCTGATGTTCGCCAGTGGCGCTGCCCTCGCCGACATGAAGATCGGCGTCAGCATGTCCCAGTTCGATGACACCTGGCTGACCTACCTGCGCGAATCCATGGACAAGAAGGCCAAGTCCTACCCCGATGGCGTGCAGCTGCAATTCGAAGATGCCCGCAGCGACGTGGTCAAGCAGTTGAGCCAGGTCGAAAGCTTCATCAGCCAGAAAGTCGATGCCATCGTGGTCAACCCGGTGGACACCGCCGCCACCAAGAAAATCACCGAAGCCGCCGTCAAGGCCGGCATCCCGCTGGTCTACGTCAACCGTCGCCCGGATGACCTGAAGCTGCCCAAAGGCGTGGTCACGGTGGCCTCCAACGACCTGGAGGCCGGTGAAATGCAGATGCAATACCTGGCCGACAAAATGGGCGGCAAGGGCGACATCGTGATCCTGTTGGGCGACCTCGCGAACAACTCCACTACCAACCGCACCAAAGGCGTCAAAGAGGTGCTGGCCAAATACCCGAACATCAAGATCGAACAAGAACAGACCGGCACCTGGCTGCGGGATAAAGGCATGACCCTGGTCAACGACTGGCTGACCCAGGGCCGCAAGTTCGATGCGGTCGTGGCCAACAACGACGAGATGGCCATTGGTGCCGCGATGGCCCTGCAACAGGCTGGCGTCGACAAGGGCAGTGTGCTGATCGCCGGTGTCGACGGTACGCCGGACGGCTTGAACGCGATCAAGAAAGGCAGCCTGGCGGTCTCGGTGTTCCAGGACGCGAAAGGCCAGGCCGACGGCTCCATCGACACGGCAGTGAAAATGGCCAAAAACGAGCCGGTTGAACAGGCCGTGTGGGTGCCATACCGCTTGATCACCCCGCAGAACGTCGACACGTTCAAATAGCTCGCCTGCCCCATAACAACAATAAGCACGCAAGGTTGCCACCGCGACCTTGCTGATGGAGTACCTGATCATGTTCGCTTCAGCGACTGCTTCAAGCACCCCGTTGGTGGGTATCCAGCCAACCGCAACACCTGTCGATGAGCCGTACCTGCTGGAGATCATCAACGTCAGCAAGGGTTTTCCCGGTGTGGTGGCGTTGTCCGACGTGCAGCTGCGGGTTCGCCCCGGCTCCGTGCTGGCGCTGATGGGCGAGAACGGCGCGGGCAAATCGACCCTGATGAAAATCATCGCCGGCATCTACCAGCCGGACGCAGGCGAACTGCGCCTTCGGGGCAAACCGGTGGTGTTCGACACGCCGCTGGCCGCGCTCCAGGCCGGGATCGCGATGATCCACCAGGAACTCAACCTGATGCCGCACATGAGCATCGCCGAGAACATCTGGATCGGCCGCGAGCAGCTCAACAGCCTGCACATGATCGACCATCGCGAGATGCACCGCTGCACCGCGAAATTGCTCGAACGCCTGCGGATCAACCTCGACCCGGAGGAGCAGGTCGGCAACCTGAGCATCGCCGAACGGCAAATGGTCGAGATCGCCAAGGCCGTGTCCTACGACTCCGACATCCTGATCATGGACGAACCGACCTCGGCCATTACCGACAAGGAAGTCGCGCACCTGTTCTCGATCATTGCCGACCTCAAGAGCCAGGGCAAAGGCATCATCTACATCACTCACAAAATGAACGAAGTGTTCGCCATCGCCGATGAAGTGGCGGTGTTCCGTGACGGCGCCTACATCGGCCTGCAACGGGCCGACAGCATGGACGGCGACAGCCTGATTTCGATGATGGTCGGCCGCGAGCTGAGCCAGTTGTTCCCGGTGCGCGAGAAGCCGATCGGCGATCTGTTGCTGTCGGTGCGCGACCTCAAGCTGGAGGGGATTTTCAAAGGCGTGTCCTTCGACTTGCATGCCGGCGAGATTCTCGGCATCGCCGGGCTGATGGGCTCGGGCCGCACCAACGTTGCCGAAGCGATTTTCGGCATCACTCCTAGCGACGGTGGCGAGATTCGCCTCGATGGCGAAGTGGTGCGCATCAGCGATCCGCACATGGCGATCGAAAAGGGCTTCGCCTTGCTGACCGAGGACCGAAAACTCAGCGGCCTGTTTCCGTGCCTGTCGGTGCTGGAAAACATGGAAATGGCAGTGCTGCCGCATTACGCCGGCCACGGCTTCATCCAGCAGAAAGCTTTACGAGTCTTGTGCGAAGACATGTGCAAGAAGCTGCGGGTGAAAACCCCGTCGTTGGAACAATGCATCGACACCTTGTCCGGCGGCAACCAGCAGAAAGCCTTGCTGGCGCGCTGGCTGATGACCAATCCACGGATCCTGATCCTCGACGAGCCGACCCGCGGCATCGATGTCGGCGCCAAGGCCGAGATCTACCGGCTCATTTCCTACCTCGCCAGCGAAGGCATGGCAGTGATCATGATTTCTTCGGAACTGCCGGAAGTGCTCGGCATGAGCGACCGGGTGATGGTCATGCACGAGGGCGACCTGATGGGCACCCTCGACCGCAGCGAAGCGACCCAGGAACGAGTCATGCAACTGGCCTCGGGTATGTCCGTACGCCATTGAATCAAGGGTGAGCAGAGTCCAGGGGTGAGCTGAGTTCAGTGGTGATCAGGGATTCTGTGGCGAGGGGATTTATCCCCGTTGGGCTGCGAAGCGGCCCCAAAAGAATGGGACTGCTGCGCAGTCCAACGGGGATAAATCCCCTCGCCACGAACAAGCTCTCTCGCCACATGCATTTTATTTAAAGGGTGGGTTATGAACGCAATTCTGGAAAACAAGCCAGCAACGGCACCGGCCAAGAGTCGCCGGCGCTTTCCGACCGAGTTAAGTATTTTCCTGGTGCTGATTGGTATCGGCCTGGTCTTCGAAGTGTTCGGCTGGATCGTGCGCGACCAGAGCTTCCTGATGAACTCCCAGCGCCTGGTGCTGATGATCCTGCAAGTGTCGATCATCGGCCTGCTGGCGATTGGCGTGACCCAGGTGATCATCACCACCGGTATCGACCTGTCCTCCGGTTCGGTGCTGGCATTGTCGGCGATGATTGCTGCCAGTCTGGCGCAGACCTCGGATTTCTCCCGGGCGGTGTTTCCGTCGCTGACTGACTTGCCGGTGTGGATTCCGGTGATCGTCGGGCTCGGCGTAGGACTGCTGGCGGGCGCGATCAACGGCAGCATCATTGCCATCACCGGGATTCCGCCGTTCATTGCCACCCTCGGCATGATGGTCTCGGCGCGTGGCCTGGCGCGTTACTACACCGAAGGCCAGCCAGTGAGCATGCTCTCGGATTCCTACACGGCCATCGGACATGGCGCCATGCCAGTGATCATTTTCCTGGTGGTCGCAGTGATCTTTCACATCGCCCTGCGCTACACCAAGTACGGCAAGTACACCTACGCCATCGGCGGCAACATGCAGGCGGCGCGCACCTCGGGGATTAACGTCAAGCGTCATTTGGTGATTGTCTACAGCATCGCCGGGTTGCTGGCGGGCCTGGCGGGCGTCGTGGCCTCGGCGCGTGCCGCGACCGGGCAGGCGGGGATGGGCATGTCTTATGAGCTGGACGCGATTGCCGCGGCGGTGATCGGCGGCACCAGCCTGGCCGGTGGCGTCGGGCGCATCACTGGCACCGTGATCGGCGCGTTGATACTCGGGGTGATGGCCAGCGGGTTTACCTTTGTCGGGGTTGATGCGTATATTCAGGACATCATCAAGGGAATGATTATTGTGGTGGCGGTGGTGATCGACCAATACCGCAACAAGCGTAAACTCAAGCGCTGAGTCGTAGAACAGACAGCCAATGCGCCACGCCTGACCCGCGTGGCGCAGCCGTTTGTCTTCTCTATACAGCCGCTCGATTGAATTTCTTGCTATAAACGCACTCCGATAACCACCGCAAAGACTGCCATAGAGCACTTTCCGGGCTTTGTCGGACAAATTCGCTGTCTTTTCAGTTGCTGATGCCTCAAGTCGGCCTTAGACTGCCGGCCCTCGTAAATTGAGTGCCGGGTGGCGCTTGGAATAAACGGCGCCTTTGCGACGGCCAGACTTGGTCCGCCGGAACGCTCCCTAATTCGCCTTAATGCACGTTTTTTATAGAGATATCAATGACAAAGGACAAGTTGCTGGCCATGCCGGCGGATGACTACATGAATGCCGAGCAACATGCTTTCTTCTCCGAGCTGTTGCAGAACATGAAAGTCGAAACCCATGAGCGCATCGAACAGAACCGCATCGCCATCGAGAGCCTGGACACCCCAGCCGATCCGGCCGACGCTGCTTCTGTTGAAGAAGAGCGCACCTGGCTGGTGAACGCGATCGATCGCGACCAGCGCATGCTGCCTCAGTTGGAACAGGCTCTGGAACGCATCAAAGAAGACAGCTTCGGCTGGTGCGACGACAGCGGCGAGGCCATCGGCCTGAAACGCCTGCTGATCAGCCCGACCACCAAGTACTGCATCGAAGCTCAAGAGCGTCACGAACAGATCGACAAGCACCAGCGTCAGGCCTGATTTCGTAGCGCCCCGCATCGCGGGCAATCCCGCTCCCACGGTTCACGATGAACCTGGAGTGAGGCTTGCCCGCGATGCTTTTTGCTGTCTGCGAAAACCTCAAGCACTTCTATTGATCTGCTGCAACGCCCACTACTAATGGACCATAGATAATGGCCCTGTAGTGGCGTTTAATGCATGCACAACAATTAGAAGGTTCATGGGGTGACGAAGATGACGAGAGACGGATCTCTGGTTGCGGCAGTGCCTGCACCAGTGTTTTTGCCGAAAAACCCTTGGCTGACGCCAACCCTGCAAAGCGTCGCCCTGATGCTCTTGCTGTGCGGCATGGCGCTGGGTGGCTGGTCGCTTTACCTTTGCCTGCCACTGGCGGTGCTGGTGATCTGGCTGCCTCGACTGCGCACGCGCGCCACTCCCGAAGCAACGGCTGTCGACGGCGCCAGCGCCATCGCCGAGTTGACTCGCGATCTTTCCTACACCACCAGTCATAACGCCTTGTCGGCCGCAGGCGTCGCCTTTTCGGTCAAGCAACTGGCGGACAAACTGCAATCGCAACTCGACGCGGCGGCGCGAATCGTCAGCAACGCCGAAGTGATGATCGCGACCGAAAAAGCCACCTCGACACTCAGCCGCGAAGCCCTCAGTGCCGCCAGCGAAGCTCATCAGAGCAGCGCAGCAGGGCGCACGGAACTGATCGAATCCATCAGCCGCATGCATCAGCTCAGTCAGCGCGCCAGTAACAGCCGCGAACTGATCGAGGCCCTGAGTCTGCGCAGTGACGATATTCAACGGGTCACTTTGGTGATTCAGTCCATCGCCAGCCAGACCAACTTGCTGGCGTTGAACGCCGCGATCGAAGCGGCCCGGGCCGGGGAGCACGGTCGTGGATTTGCGGTGGTGGCGGATGAGGTTCGCGGTCTGGCGGCGCGCACGGCGACGGCGACTGGTGAAGTCGGGGAGATGGTCGCCGATATCCAGCAACGCACGGCGCAAGTGGTGGAGCAGATCCGCCAACTGTCCAGCGACCTCGACATCGGTGTCCAGCAGGTCGAGCACACTGGCCAGCACCTGGAAAACATTGCGCGCCTGGCCGCTGGCGTAGAGAGTCAGGTTGGAGAAATCGCCAAGGGCGCGGACACCAACCGCGAGCAACTCGACAGCCTGTTCCACGCCATCGAACAAATGCGCAGTGACCTGGCGGTCAGTGACCAACAGACCCAGCGACTGGCCCAGGCGGCGGTGCAAATGGAAGGTCAGGCCGAAACCATCAGCGAGCGTCTCGCCGAAGTCGGACTGGATGACTACCACCAACGGATTTATGACCTGGCCCGCGAAGGCGCCAGCCAGATTGCCGCGCGTTTCGAAGCGGATATCGATCAGGGTCGGGTCAGCCTCGATGACCTGTTCGATCGCAGTTACCAGCCGATCCCCAACACCAGCCCGGCCAAGTTTCAGACCCGCTTCGATCGCTACACCGATCAGGTTTTGCCGGCCATCCAGGAACCGTTGCTGCCGCGCCATGAAGGTCTGGTGTTTGCCATCGCCTGCACCCAGCAGGGTTACGTGCCGACCCATAACAAAATTTTCAGTCAGCCGCTGACTGGCGATGCGCAGGTTGATACGGTGCAAAATCGCACCAAACGCAAATTCGCCGACCGCACCGGCATCCGCTGCGGCAGCCATCAACAGCCGGTGTTGTTGCAGACCTACACCCGCGACACGGGCGAACTGATGCACGACCTTTCTGTGCCGATCATGCTCAAGGGGCGGCATTGGGGTGGGTTGCGGTTGGGCTACAAGCCCGAGAGTCCTCGCTAAAGGCGTGATGCTGGTTTTTGTGGCGATTGGGCTTCCCGTGGCGAGGGGATTTATCCCCGTTCGGCTGCGCAGCAGTCGTAAATCCGGACAATTCAGTATGTCTGAACGGACGCCGGGGGCCGCTTCGCGACCCAACGGGGATAAATCCCCTCGCCACAAGGTTTATCGTTTGGCTCAGGAATAGATGTCAGTGAACCTGATGCATACGCAGGTTCAGGTCGTCGACCACCCGCGCCCAATCGGCGTCTTCACGCAATTGTTCTTTGAGGAAGCCGGCTTGTTGCGGCGTCCAGAACTCGGCATCGATCAATTTCTTGTCGTCGGCCAAAGGCGAATGGCGCGCGATGAAATCGTCGATGGCTTTCTCGCTGGAGTCCAGACCGAGCTGGTCGAACAAACCTTTCAAGTCGTGTGTAGGTGAATCCATCTTTATCTCCTTGCGGTCGCGATCTGAGGTGCGGCTTCATTGCATCTGAGGGAGCCGCGCGTCAGGAGTTCGAAAGCGATGTTGGAAAGCAGGAGAGAGCATAGACGGCAAATCCGACGATCAGGCTTTCAATGCACCTTCATCGACAGCAGTTTTCAGAGCCTGGGCAGCTTCTTTGGCGGCGATGGCAGCGACGTCCGAGGTCTTGAACCAGCGATCCTTCTCGACCTGGTGATACGTCACCGCGGTCAAGGGAGGTTTGGCACGCATGACAATGACTGCCTGGAATTCGCCTTCGACCTCTCTGGCTTCGCCCCGGATAAAAAATTCACCGATATCAAATTCCGTCACGTAGCTGCCTTCCCTTGGAAATATGTTGTTGTATTGAACGCCGTCCGTCCTGGGGACGGATTTCATTGGTCGGGCAGTATGGCAGCAGTTGCCTGCCGGCGGCTGAGTTAAGTCGCCGGTGTGACGAAACGTCTATAGGCATGAAGACAGACGAGGGCGTCAGCCGCGTAGCTCGAATGAGCGGGCGAGGGCGCAGGCTTCGTTATGGCAGCCACGGAAACCTCTTACACGACCCGTGGAAATTTCCTTGATATGGAAGAAGGAACTGCCCGCCAGCACGACCTGAAAGCGCGGCAGCAGAAGGCTTTCAGGCTGCAACTCATGGGGCTGGTACATCGCCGGGTGCAAGGGGGCGGAGCTGTTTAAGCGCGTTGCCTGCGAGGAAGCGAAGTGAGTCATGGTGCACATGTGAAGTCCTTTTCATTGTTTTACCGACGTGTGTACGTCGTTTTGGGTAGTCTCGGTGAGCATGGCTGCTCTAGAATCACCAACACCGGTTGGCGAATGGTGTTCATCTAAAGCAATTTTTTACTGGCGATATGTCGGAAAAGTGCTTTTTTTAGAGAGAAACTTCCCTAAAGTTGGTAATCCGGTTTCCTCTGGCTGCAAGAAGGGCGTTTTCCTTCAACACCTGACGACTTTCACAGAGGACGGCGCGAGTGGTATTCCAGTAATCTCACTGTCCTCGCGAGGCATGAGCACTCTGCTCGGCTCAGGATTTCAATTCGGGTCTTACGGTAAAACTTCGGCATGGCCGCTTTTTTCTGCTGTGCGCTTTTTCTGCGTGCGGCATCAATTTCAGATGTGGGGATGTTTCCTTGGCAGTAAGTAATCTCGATATGCATGCTTTGTTCGTGCTGGGTGATTTGCGCGCAAAGCTGGTTAAACAGTTCCAGTCACGTTTCGTTTACATCACCGAACAGAACGCTGAAGGCATTTACATTGCCGAGATAGACACCGAAGAGGCGTTGGTGGTCGATGACAAGCCAGGGCTCAAGCTCAAGGTCGGTGATCATTTCAGCGCTTCGGTATTGCCCAGTCGTGAAGGCGGCAAGCTCGACATCAAGTTCCGTGAAATCAAACTGACGGTGTACGGGCTGGGCGATTACGCCTTTGTCACCACCGCAGACGGTCAAGCGGTTGTGTTCAAGGAAGGTCATAGCGTGGTGATGGTCTTCGCCGCCCACCAGCAATTGCAGGAAGGCCTGACCAAAACCCTGAAAGCCGTAACCGCCAAAGCCGCCAAGTGGCGCAAGGGCGAACTGGTGACGTTCAAGGCCAGCGAGTAATGACCCTGGCCCGCGCCGATTTCCACGAACAGAACCAGGCCAGTGCGCAAGTCGAAGCCCGGCGACTGTTCGAGCAGAAGGCTGTTCTGCAGGGAGGCTGGCTGAATTGGGTGGCGTCACAGATCTACACGCTGCGCCCGGCGGCGTACGCCAGCATGGTAAGAAGAGAGCTGGCAAGCTTGCAGGAAACTTCCGAAAAGTAATTCATGCCCCCTCGAATGCAGGAACCTCTACTACAGTCAGTTGACTGAGTATTCAGAGGCTTGCGGTCTTCTGTCAGGCCATCCTGCTATTGCTGTGAACAGCACGAGGTGCAAAAGCATGAAAGGATTTCGACGGTTGCTGGCCGTTGCCCTGGCCACGTTGGGTGTGTTGAGTTCGCCCGTTCCGGTATCCGCTGCCCAGGCGCCGATTCACTTCGCCGACCTGAACTGGGAAAGCGGCAGCCTGATCACCGACATCCTGCGGATCATCGTCGAGAAGGGCTACGGCCTGCCGACCGACACCTTGCCCGGGACCACCATCACCCTGGAAACCGCCTTGGCCAACAATGACATTCAGGTCATTGGCGAAGAGTGGGCCGGTCGCAGTCCGGTCTGGGTCAAAGCTGAAGCCGAGGGCAAAGTCGTGAGCCTGGGCGATACGGTCAAGGGCGCGACTGAAGGCTGGTGGGTGCCCGAATATGTGATCAAGGGCGACCCGGCCAAAGGCATCAAGCCGCTGGCCCCGGGTTTGCGAAGTGTCAGCGACCTGCCCAAGTACAAGGACGTGTTCAGCGATCCGGAAAGCCCGGGCAAGGGACGCTTCCTCAACAGCCCGATTGGCTGGACATCGGAAGTGGTGAACAAGCAGAAACTCACCGCCTATGGCCTGAACGACAGCTATGTGAATTTCCGTAGCGGTTCCGGGGCGGCGCTGGATGCAGAGATCAGTTCGTCGATCCGTCGTGGCAAGCCGGTGCTGTTTTATTACTGGTCACCGACGCCGTTGCTTGGGCGCTTCAAGCTGATTCAGCTGGAGGAACCGCCCTTTGATGCCGAAGCCTGGAAAACCCTGACGGACGCTGACAACCCCAATCCGAAACCGACGCGCTCGCTGGCCTCGAAGCTCTCGATCGGCGTGTCCACGCCCTTCCAGAAACAGTATCCGCAGATTGCCGATTTCTTCAGCAAGGTCGATTTCCCGATCGATCCCTTGAACAAGGCACTGGCCGAAATGAGCGAAAAACACACCCCGCCACGGCAGGCGGCAGAGGCGTTCATGAAGGCGCACCCAGAGGTTTGGCAGGCATGGTTGCCGAAGGATGTGGCGGATAAAGTCTCCGCCGAGTTGAAGTGATGAGTTTGATACCGCCTTCGTGAGCTGGCTCGCTCACACATTGGATCTGCTGTGTTCACAAAAAACACGACGCAGCGATAAAGCATCGCGGCCATCTATGTGCGAGCAGTGCGGGCGAGTTTCATTCAGCGGCGCTTTACCGGCGTCGATAACAAATACCCTTACAAAAACGTTCAAGGAGGTTCATCCTGCTGCGACATTTCACGCTGGATGTCTGAATATGAGCCTGATGATCGCGCAAGGGATGGCTGCCATCTTCCTGTTGATCAGCCTGATCCACCTGTACTGGGCGGCAGGTGGAAAGTTGGGTAGCGAGGCGGCGGTGCCGCGAATATCACCAGACGGTGGCGGGGAACCCAGGCCGGCGTTCAAACCGTCGGGGTTTGCCACGTTGCTGGTCGCGGTGGGATTGCTGTTGATCGCGATGCTGGTGTGCCTGCGGGTCGGGCTGTACTTGCCGGCGGTGCAGCACTGGGCGCTGCAATGGGTGATCAGCGCCATTGCGATGCTGATGTTTGCCCGGGCGATCGGCGATTCGAATCTGGTCGGGTTCTTCAAGCAGGTCAAGGATTCGAAGTTTGCCCGGCTCGACACCTGGGCGTATTCGCCGTTGTGTGTGGTGTTGGGGGCGGGGTTGCTGGCAGTCGCCTGGATCTGAGTCGTTGCAGTAATAGCCATCGCGAGCAGGCTCGCTCCCACATTGGATTTTCAGTGAACACAGATTTTGTGTCTGACAGAGATCAACTGTGGGAGCGAGCCTGCTCGCGATGAGGCCCGCCCAATCAACAAAAACGTCTGAACCTAACTCCCGCTTTCCGTGCGCCGGCTACTCACCTCGGCCGGCACATCATCCCCCGCCATGCGCTTGCGAAACAGCGCCGCCCGCGCCAGCAGCAATGTTGTTACCGGCACCGTGATCGACAACAGGATCGGAATCAGCCAGGCATGCAGCACCGGCCCGGACTTGAGCGCCGAAAAGTAAATGATCGACGCCAGCGCCACACACCACGCCCCCAATGTCGAAGCCAGCGCCGGCGGGTGCATGCGCTGGAAATAATCCTTCATACGCACCAGGCCAATGGCGCCGATCAGTGCAAACAGACTGCCGAGCACCAGCAGAATCGCCACCGGAATATCAATCCACAGAGACAGTTGCGTGTTCATTCGATCACCTCGCCACGCAGCAGGAATTTGGCCAGGGCAAACGAGCCGACGAAGCCGAACAGGGCGATCAGCAGCGCCGCCTCGAAGTAAGTGTCACTGGCATAACGAATGCCTAGCGCCAGCATCATCAGCATCGCAATGATGTACAGGTAGTCCAGCGCCAGAACCCGGTCCTGGGCCGACGGGCCTTTGAACAGGCGAATAAGGGTCAGGATCATCGCCAGGGAAAAAATGAACAGGCTCAGCAGGATCGCGTTCGACAGCAATTCGCTCATTCGAAGATCTCCATCAGGGGGCGCTCATAAGTCACCTTGAAGTGCTCGATAAACAGCGCTTCATCGTCCAGATCGAACACGTGCAGCAACAGGATGCTGCGGTCCAGCGCCAGTTCCGACCAGACCGTGCCGGGCACCACCGTGCAGATCATCGACAGCGCCGCGAGGCCGTTGGCATCGCGCAAAGCCAGCGGTACTTTAACGAAACGCGAGCGCGGTGGGCGGCGACCAGCGTTGAGCACGCCCCAGGCGATGACGAGGTTGGACACCAGCACGTCGCGACCGACCATAAAGAACAAACGCAGGATCACCCCTGGTCGACGAATTCGGATCGGCAGCGGCCGCAGCTTGCGCATCATCAGCGGCGCGCAGAGCCCCAGCATCGCGCCGAGCAACAGATTGCCAGGGCTCAGCGAGAGGTTCAGCAGCAGCCACAGCAGCCACAACGCCAGTGACAACCACGGTGCCGGAAACAGATGCTTCATGGCTGCACCTCCAGCATCGCCGCACGGGCTTCCGGGCTCGGCACCACACGCGTACCCAGCACCGCCATGACGTATTGCTGCGGATTGTTCAACGCATTAGCGGCCGCCTGGGTGTAGCGCAGCAGGGGTTCGGCCTTGAAGGTCAGCGCAACGCTCAGCCCCAGCAGGACGATGATTGGCACGCATTCGAAACGGCGCAGCAAGGGTGACGGCCGTTCTTCGGGGGTCCAGAAACGCTGGATGCCCAGGCGTGAGAAGGCAATCAGCGACGCCAGCCCGGACAGAATCAACAACGCCAGCAAGCCCCACGCCGCATTCGACACCGGTTCATCAGCGCCATTGCCCAACCCCAGCGGGTTAAGCAGGGCGCTGAGCAGGCTGAGTTTGCCGATAAACCCGGACAGCGGTGGCATGCCGATGATGAGCAGCGCGCAGGCAATGAAGCTCAAGCCGAGGAACGCCACGGTCCAGGGAATCACCTGGCCGACCACGGCTTTCTGCTCGTCATCGAGGTTGATGCCTTTGGGCGGTTGCAGGGATTCCATCGGCCGTGGCAGCAGGTCGCCGTCGTCGAACAGCGGCATTTCGTTGGCCGAACGGGAACGCTCGATCAACTCGGCCAGCAGGAACAGCGCGCTCAACGCCAGGGTCGAGCTGACCAGATAGAACAGCGCCGCACCGATCAGGTTTGGCTGGGCGAAACCGATGGCCGACAGCAGGATCCCCGCTGACACCAGAATGCTCAGGCTGGCCAGGCGTTCCAGCCGTTGTGCGGCAAGAATCGCCACGCCGGCGCAGGCGATGGTCGCCATGCCGCCGTAGATCAGCCAGTCGCCGCCAAAGTACGCCGACGCCCCGGCCTGCCCGGAGAACAGCAGGGTCCACAAGCGCAGCAAGGTGTACACGCCGACCTTGGTCATGATCGCGAACATCGCCGCCACCGGCGCGCTGGCCGCCGAATAGGCCGGCACCAGCCAGAAGTTCAGCGGCCACATCCCGGCCTTGGCCAGGAACGCTACGGCGAGAATTCCCGCGCCGGCATGCAGCAGGCCGCGATCGGCTTCCGGCACCAGCGGGATTTTCAGCGCCAGGTCGGCCATGTTCAGCGTGCCAGTGACGCCATAGATCAGCGCCGCGCCGATCAGAAACAGCGACGACGCCAGCAGGTTGATCGAGATGTAATGCAACCCCGACGACACCCGCGCCCGGCCCGAACCGTGGAGCATCAGGCCGTAGGAGGCTGCCAGCAGCACCTCGAAGAACACGAACAGGTTGAACAGGTCCGCCGTCAGGAACGCGCCGTAAAGTCCCATCATCTGAATCTGGAACAACGCATGGAAACTCGAACCGGCGCCGTCCCAACGGGCCATGGCGAACAGCAAGGCGCTGACGCCGATGATCCCGGTCAGCACCAGCATCAACGCCGACAGGCGATCGACCACCAGCACGATACCGAACGGCACCTGCCAGTTGCCCGGCAGGTAGACACCGATCGAGCCCGGCACGCCGGTGGTTTGCGTCCATTGCAGCAACAGCACGGAAATCCCCAGGCCCAGCAGGCTGGAGAACAGGTTGATCTTGGCTTTCAACGGGCGGTGTTTCTCGCCGAGCATCAGCATGATGGCGGCGGTCAGCAGCGGCAGCAGAATCGGTGCGGCGATCAGGTGCGTCATCGCAGTCATTCTTTAGGCTCCCGGCCATCGACATGGTCGGTCCCGGTCAAGCCCCGGGAGGCGAGCAACACCACTAGAAACAGCGCGGTCATGGCGAAGCTGATCACTATGGCGGTCAGCACCAGCGCTTGCGGCAAGGGGTCGGTGTAATGCAGCAAGTCCTGCGGCACGCCGTCCTTGATGATCGGCTCCTTGCCGATAAACAGGCTGCCCATGCTGAAGATGAACAGATTGACGCCGTAGGACAGCAGGCACAGGCCCATCACCACCTGAAACGTCCGTGGCCGCAGGATCAACCAGACGCCGGACGCGGCCAGTACGCCGATGGCGATTGCGATGACTTCTTCCATCAGACGGCTCCTTTGGTGGCGACGGATCTGGGCAGGGCTGCGGTCTTGTGACCCCGAACCGATTGGTGGGCGAGGGCGGTGAGGATCAACAGCGTCGAACCGACCACCACGGCGTACACGCCGATGTCGAAGAACAGTGCGCTGGCGACGTGAATGTCACCCAGCACCGGCAGTTCGAAATGCCAGGTGTGGGTGGTCAGGAACGGATACCCGACTGCCATCGCACCGAGCCCGGTGGCCGTGGCGAACAGCAGGCCGGTGCCCATCCAGCGCAGCGGTCGAAGGCTCATTTGCGCCTCGACCCACTGGGTGCCGGCGACCATGTATTGCAGGATGAACGCGACCGACATCACCAGCCCGGCGACAAAACCGCCGCCCGGTTGGTTGTGCCCGCGCATGAACAGATAGAAGGACACCACCACTGCAATCGGCAGCAGCAGGCGCACCAGCACCGCCGGGACCATCATGAAACCGAGCGCGGTGTCGCTGGCGTGACGCGGGTTGACCAGGTCGGTGACGACGTCGGGTGCGAGCAGGCGCTGCTGGGCCGGCAACTGCAGGCTTTCTTTCGGTGGGCGGAAGCGTCGCAGCAGGGCGAATACGGTCAGGGCCACGGCCGCCAATACGGTGATTTCACCGAGGGTGTCGAAGCCGCGGAAGTCCACCAGCATCACGTTGACCACGTTGCTGCCGCCGCCTTCGGGCAGGGCGCGACTGAGGTAGAACGAAGAAATGTGGTTCGGCGTCTGGCGCGTCAGCATCGCGTAGGACAGCAACGCCATGCCGCCGCCGACGGCGGTCGACAGCAGCAAGTCGCGGATACGCCGCACGCGCGCCTTGCGCAAGGTGCTCGGCAGTGGCGACACCTCTTCGATCCGGCGCGGCAACCAGCGCAGACCGAGCAGGATCAGCACCGTGGTCACCACTTCGACCACCAGCTGCGTCAGCGCCAGGTCCGGTGCCGAAAACCAGACAAAGGTCACGCAGGTCATCAGACCGCAAACGCTGACCATGGTCAGGGCCGCGAGCCGGTGATACTTGGCCTGCCACGCGGCGCCGAGGGCGCAGGCAATCGCCAGCAGCCAGAGGGTCACGAACACGATCGAGCCGGGAATTTTCGGCCGGTCGCCCCAGCTCAGGCTGCTGTGCAGCATCGGGATCAATCCGGCAAACACCGCTGCGAGGACCACCAGGAATAATTGGGTTTGCAGGCGTTTGGTGCTGACCCGCCGCTCCAGCCGACGGGCCAGGCGCATCATGATCACCAGGCTGCGCTCGAACTGGCGCTTGCCGTTGAACCGGCCAATGATCGGCGGGTATTTGAAACGCCCGAGTTTGAGCTGCTTGCGCAACAGCAGATAGAGCACGATGCCGCAGGACATGGCGATCAGGCTCATGATCATCGGCGCGTTCCAGCCGTGCCAGATCGCCAGGCTGTATTCGGGCAAGGTTCCGCCCACCACTGGCAGGGCCGCCGCGGCCAGCAACGGGCCGACCACTTGCGCCGGGAAAATCCCCACGATCAGACACGCGAACACCAGCAACTCCACCGGCGCGCGCATCCAGCGTGGCGGTTCGTGCGGGGTGTGGGGCAGGTCGGTGGCGGTCGGGCCGAAGAACACGTCAACGGTGAAGCGCAGCGAGTAGGCGACGCTGAAGGTGCCGGCGATGGTCGCAACGATCGGCAAGGTCATCTCGACCCAGGCCGTGGCGTTGATGAACACGGTTTCGGCGAAGAACATCTCTTTTGACAGGAAGCCGTTGAGCAGCGGTACGCCCGCCATCGAGGCGCTGGCGACCATCGCCAGGGTCGCGGTGAACGGGATCAGCTTGATCAGGCCGCTGAGCTTGCGGATGTCCCGGGTGCCGCTTTCGTGGTCGATGATCCCGGCGGCCATGAACAGCGAGGCCTTGAACGTGGCGTGGTTGAGGATATGGAATACGGCGGCCACGGCGGCCAGAGGGCTGTTCAGACCCAATAGCAGGGTGATCAGGCCGAGGTGGCTGATGGTTGAGTAGGCCAGCAAACCTTTGAGGTCGTTCTGGAACATCGCGCAGTACGCGCCGAGCAACAGGGTGCAGGCCCCGGCGCCGCTGACGATGTAGAACCATTCTTCACTGCCGGACAGCGACGGCCATAGCCGTGCGAGCAGGAACACCCCGGCCTTGACCATGGTTGCCGAGTGCAAATAGGCCGAAACCGGTGTCGGTGCCGCCATCGCATGGGGCAGCCAGAAGTGGAAGGGGAATTGCGCACTTTTACTCAGGGCGCCGATCAGGATCAGGGGTAGCAGGATAGGGTAGAGGTGGTTCGCGCGAATCAGGTCGCCGGCGGCCAGGACCTTGTCCAGGTCATAGCTGCCGACCACATGGCCGAGCAGCATGACCCCCGCCAGCAAGCACAGTCCACCGGCGCCGGTGACCATCAGCGCCATATAGGCGCCGCGTCGCGCATCGGCGCGGTGGTGCCAGTAGCCGATCAACAGGAAGGAAAAGAGGCTGGTCAGCTCCCAGAAAAACACGATCTGGATCAGGTTGCCGGAGATCACCAACCCAAGCATCGCGCCCATGAACGCCAGGAAAAAAGCGAAGAACCGCGGCACCGGATCGTCCGGCGACATGTAATAGCGGGCGTATAAAGAAACCAGCGTGCCGATGCCCAGCACCAGCATCGAGAACAGCCAGGCGAAACCGTCCATGCGCAGGACGAAGTTCAGGCCCAGGCTGGGCAGCCAGAAGAACTCTTCACGAATGACGCCGCCATCGGCGATTTGCGGGTACAGAAGGGCAACCTGCACGGTGCCTATCAAGGCAACCAGGCCAGCCAACAAAGATTCGGTGTTACGCGCGTTGTGAGGCAGCAATGCCGCCAGACAGCTGCCGATAAAAGGCAGAAGCAGTAGAACTATCAGGGACATAGGCTTCTAATCTGCGGAAGTTTGTGAAGCATCATACGTGCCAGCTCCCCGATCACCAAACGCCAAGCTGTCGCAGAATCCTACAAGGTAGACGGAAAAACCCTGATTCACATTGTTTCAACGGGCTGTATTCAGCAGGTCTGGCCTCTTCGCGAGCAAGCCCGCTTCCACAGTGGATTTACTGTGTACACATAACCTGGGCACAACACAGTTCCAGTGTGGGAGCGGGCTTGCTCGCGAAGGCGATCTACCATACGCCACAGATAATGCGGTTTAACCGTGAGTTTCGCGTTCCAGCTCTTCCTCCGCCGCAGCCGCCTTACCCTTGGTCTTCAACTCACTCACAATCACCGCCGCCACAATCAACCCCGCACCCACCAAGGCAATCGCCGGCAACCGCTCCCCGGCGATCCTTCCGACAATCCCGGCCCACACCGGCTCGCCCGCGTAAATCAACGTCGCCCGGGTCGGCGAAACGCTTTTCTGCGCCCAGTTCATCGCCACCTGGATCGCCGCGCTCGCAGCCCCCAAGCCCAGCGCACTGCACAGCAACAACCATGAGAAATCCGGAATCACTTCCTGAGTCGGTACCACCATCAGGAACGACAGCACCGACGTGGTTGCCAGTTGCACCACCGTTACCCGCCGCACATCGACCTGGCCGGCATAGGTGCTGATCAAAATGATCTCCGCCGCAATCGCCACGGCGCTGATCAACGTGGCGATTTCACCGGGACTGAAATTAAAGGAAGCACCAGCCGGCCCGGACAGCAGCATCAACCCGGTAAACGCCAGCATGATGCCGATGCTCGGCATCAGCCCCGGACGCCGCCCCAGCACCAGCCATTGCAGCAATGGTACGAAGGGCACGTACAACGCGGTGATAAACGCCGACTGACTGCTGGGAATGCTCTGCAAACCCACGGTCTGCAAGCCGTAGCCAAGCATGATCGCCACGCCGATAAAGGCACCGGCCTTGAGTTCGAACAGGGTCAGCTCCCGCAGGTGACGCCAGGAGAACAGCGCAACAATGATCGCCGCCGCGGCAAAGCGCAGGCCGACGAAAAACATCGGTCCGCTGACGGTCATCGCATGCTGCACCAGCAAGAATGTCCCGCCCCAGACCATGGTGATCAGCACGAGCACGCACTCGGCTTTGCTGAACCGCGAGAAACGGGAAGAAGTGTGAGGGGCGTTCACAGACGTCATGACCTTGCGTACTACCTGAGGGCGACGCACAATGCGCCGAATGTTGCGCAGTATACTGCCCAACCCCACCGAGTGAGCAATATAGTGCACAAAGATTCTCCCCAGCGGGCTTCGGTCCTCCAGCACGTCAGCCAGAACGTCCGACGCCTGCGCCATGCCGCCGACATGAGCCAGACCGCGCTGGCCGAAAAGTCCGGGGTCAGCCGCCGCATGCTGGTGGCCATCGAGGCCGGCGAGAAGAACGTCAGCCTGACCACCCTCGACCGCGTGGCCGAAGCGCTGGACGTGGCGTTCAGCGATCTGATCCAGGCCCCGGATGCCCGCGACCCGAGCCGCATCAACGAAGTCGCCTGGGCCGGAAAGATTCCCGGCAGCAAAGCCGTTTTGCTGTCGAAAGCCACCGCCACCCGTGAAGTGGAACAGTGGGAGTGGTGCCTGCAACCGGGGGAGGTTTATCCGTCGCAGCCGGATGCGGAAGGTTGGAGTGAACAGATCTATGTGTTCGAAGGCTGCCTGACGTTGATGCTGGGCGATACCCCTCATGAGATCGCGGCCGGCGAGTTCTACATGTTTGCCAGCGACCAGCCCCATGCCTATCGCAACGATGGGCCGGTGGCGGCGCGATTTGTGCGAAACGTGGTGATCTAAGCCCTGATTACCGCTCATCGGAAATGAGCGCATACCTGTTATTTCTGACAGTAGACGTTAAACGTCATTGAGCTCTCAATAGCGTTCAGCGCTTCATAACTTCAGCGGTGCAAATTATCTGCTGATAGCGCTTCTCTCGAACGTGTACTAGAAGGAATCAGGAAATGGATTTGGACCCGCTTAAAATTAAAGAAGCTATCGATGGGGTGATCACGATGTCGGCGGTCGAAGAGGGCGGGACGGCTATTATTTCTTGTTGGTCTGATGCTTCTCGTGGTGATGAAGTTGATATTCACATTAAAAAAGAAGTTGTCTACACCTATACACTTACGGGGCTGGAAGGTGAAGAGATAGAGGTGGTGGTGCTAAAAAAATTCTTCCTTAACTACTCAGGCCAGGAAAAGGTTCCATTTACGTATATTGTCTACCCGGGTGGCGGTGGTAATGGATGGCAGTCAAAACCGGTTTCCTATGATATTCACTTGGCTGTGAGATCAATCTAAACTTCCCTGTTTATAAGCAGGGAGGACTTATAAGTTGGTTTTGATTGCTGCTTCGATGGCATGCTCAGCGTTCTCTAAGCGAGAGCGCTGATAAGTTCCCCTACATGCTGTTGCTCAAGCAACAGGTAAACGTCAGTTTGCTGCATATTCTTTATCGGATAATGCATGTTTTTTTGCATAACCAGTTGAATAATAAGGAATAGATATTCTGGCACGGCTTGTGAAAGAGATCTCGGGTACTCACCCGAAATCCGGAGTCGGCCCATGACAGCCTCTGCCCAAGCCCCTCGCACCGCCCACGTCATCCACTCTGACGCCGAAGCCATTGCCGTCGCTCACAAGCTCGCCGCACGCTTCGCCGTCGAGGCCAGTGTCCGCGACCGTGAACGACGCCTGCCCGTCGCCGAGCTCGACGAGTTCTCCGCCAGCGGTCTCTGGGGCATCACCGTTCCCAAGCCATACGGCGGCGCCGGCGTTTCCTACGTGACCGTCGCCGAAGTGATCAAGATTATTTCCGTCGCCGACTCATCCCTTGGCCAAATTCCGCAAAACCACCTCGGCGTCCTCGACATCCTGCTGCAAACCGCCACCGAAGAGCAGAAGCGCTACTACTTCGGCAAAGTGCTGCAGGGCTATCGTTTCGGTAATGCCTTCTCCGAATCCAAAAGCAAAAACGCCGGTGCCTTCGAAACCCGCATTCGTTTCGACAAAGCCGGCACGGATTTCGAGATCCACAAACGGCTCAAGTAGAACATCCTCGACAAGGGCAAAAGCGACCTAAAGGACCTGAAGAATTTCGGCAGCGTCTACTACAACTCCGGGCTGGTGAACGCCGCCGTGATGGTCGAAGCGATCCGTACCGCCCAAGGCAAGTTCGGCAAGCGCCCGCTCAATGGCGAGGAAGGGCGCTGGGGCCTGGAACACCTGAACATCGACGATGCGCGGCTCAAAGACATGGGCTACTTCGGTTTGATGCAGAACCTCAAGCTGTCCTGCAAGGATCACGAGGGTGGCGGTTCGGCGCGGGTTCAACAATGGGACGGCGCCAACTGGACGCTGATCAGCGACTGGATCCCCGCCGACCGTGCACTGTTGCGGCCATTGATCGATGAGAAATCCGCCGCCTTCGCCAAGGAAAAAGGTCTGACGCCACGCACCTGCACCGGGGATGAATAAGCCATGAGCCAAGCCGCCAGCGACATTGCTGCCCAGGACCTGTTGCAGGTCAAAGACATCGAGGTGATTTACGACGGCGCGATTCTGGCCGTGGCGGGCGTGTCGCTGACTGTGCCCAAGGGCGGCATCGTGGCGTTGCTCGGGGCCAACGGCGCGGGCAAAAGCACCACGCTCAAAGCGATCTCCGGGTTGGTGCGCGCCGAGAGGGCGGAAGTCAGTCGCGGGAGCATCGAGTTTCTAGGGCGCGATACGGCGGGTGTCGATCCAAGCCTGCGGGTGCGCCAGGGCATGGTCCATGTGCTGGAAGGTCGCCACGTCTTCCCGCAACTGACGGTCGAAGACAACCTGCGCAGCGGCGGGTTTGTCCGGCGTTTGAGCCGTCAGGACATGGCTCATGATCTGGAGCGCATCTACGCGTGGTTTCCGCGCCTGAAAACCAAGCGCAAGACCCAGGCCGGGCTGACTTCCGGCGGCGAGCAGCAAATGGTCGCCATCGGTCGGGCGTTGATGACGCGTCCTACTTTGGTACTGCTTGATGAACCTTCCATGGGATTGGCGCCTATTATCGTCCAGGAGATTTTCGAGATCGTCGCGCAACTCAATCGCGACGAGCAGGTGAGCTTCCTGATTGCCGAGCAAAATATTAACGTGGCACTCAAATACGCATCGACGGCCTACGTGTTGGATACCGGTCGAGTGGTGCTGTCCGGGAGCAGTGAGGCGCTGCTGGCGCGGGGCGACCTGCACGATTTCTATTTAGGTAAACATTGACCAGTGAGAACGCCATGACTCAAACCCAACGCGGACAGGCGACCGACGCCATCCGCCACGCGGACATCCTGATCGTCGGCGGCGGCCTCAGCGGCGCGATGCTGGCGGCGCAGTTGCTGCGATTGCCCGGCAAGCGTTCGGTGCTGGTGATTGAGCCGCGCGCTGAACTTGGCCGGGGCGAGGCGTACAGCGCGGTCGAGCTGGGCCATACGCTCAACGGCAACGCGGCCCGTATGAGCGTGGAACCAGACAACGCCGACGACCTGACCCAATGGCTGACAGAGCACATCGCGGCGGGTGGCTGGCCGGAGTCGGATGAGCAGCATGTGCCGGTCAGCGAATTGTTCCCGCCTCGGGGGCTGTTCGGTGTCTATGTGCAGAAGCGCCTGGCGGAGGCGCAGGCGGTGGGGGCGGTGAACGGTTCAACGGTCGAGCATGTGCGGGCCGAGGTGGTTGATCTGCAAACCCGCGATGATTCGGTGTTGGTGACCTTGAGTGACGGGCAACGCTTGCAAGGCGCCTACGCGGTGCTGGCCACCGGGATGTTTCCCGCCGCGCGCACGCCGCAGACCGAGTCCAGCGGTTTGAACGCTGCCGCGCTCGATCCGTGGGATGTCGCGGCCATGCGCCGGTTGGACCCGCAGTCGACAGTGCTGATCATCGGTTCGGGCCTGACCATGGTCGATGCCGTGGTGTCGCTGGAACAGGCCGGGCATCGCGGGCCGATCGAAGTGTTTTCCCGTCATGGCTTGCTGCCGCACGTGCGCCGGCAGCCGCCAACGTGGGTGGATTTTCTTGCCGAGGACCTGAGTATTCGCACACCTCGACAGTTGGTGCGCGAACTGCGCCGGCATTGCCGGGACGCCATCGCTCAAGGCATCGACTGGCAGGCGCCGCTCGACACCGTGCGGGCACATATTGGCCGGTTGTGGAATCAGGCGACGGACGTGCAGCGGCGGCAATTTGTGCGACACGTGCGGCCATGGTGGGAAAGCCATCACCACCGCTCGCCACCGTTGAGTGCGGAATTGGTGGCGCGGCTGCACGAGGAAGGGCGGTTGCGGATTCAGGCGGCGTCGTTCAAAGGGCTGGAATCGACGGTCGAGGGGCGGGTGAGCATTCGCATCCGCCGTCGTGGTGAGGTTGAAACCACGGTTGTGAGCGGCGCGGCGTTGATCAATTCCAGCGGCATTGAATACGACTGGCGCCGGGTGGCTCGACCGTTACCGCAGCAACTGTTGGCTCGCGGGCTGATTCAACCGGGGCCGTTGGCGTTGGGGATTGCGGCTGCAGTTGATGGCGCAGTGCTGGACGCTGACGGGAAGATCGCCGAACGCCTGTTCGCCATGGGCCCGCCGTTGCGCGGTATGTGGTGGGAAAGCACGGCTGTCACCGACGTGGCGAGCCAGGCCAAAGCCCTTGCCGAACGACTCGCCCGGTTTCTGTAGCAGCTGCCGTTGTGGCGAGGGGATTTATCCCCGTTCGGCGGCGCAGCCGTCGTGAAACCTGTGATCGCGGTTCGCCTGAAACACCGCGGCGTCTGATTTCACGACTGCTACGCAGCCGAACGGGGATAAATCCCCTCGCCACAATGCAAGCTCGACAGCTGTTACGGGATCAATGATCACCTGAAATGAAGAAACCCCGGGTAGATCGGATCTACCCGGGGTTTCTTGTTTCAAGCAGGCCAAAGCCGTTAATCAATAACGCTGATACTTCGAGCCAAACTCAGGGCGGTTTTCAGCGACGTAGAGTTTGCTGGCTTGGTTGTCTTTGTGATCAACACCGACAGTGTTTACGTTCACTGTTGCCGGTTGGCTGACTTTAGCGGCTGCGACAACTTGCGAGGTGGCGTGTGGGGCAGCGATGGCGGAAGTAGCGCCAAGGACCGACAGGGCGAAACCGAGACCGATGATGCTTTTCATGATGTTGCTCCAGTAGAGTGGGGAGAAGATGTGGCCACTGTAGGGCTGGAGCGTCGCAATGAGAAAACACCTTTGCGCATAGTTGTTATCACGCGCGTTGATCCACGGTCAGCGGGGCAGGTTGTCGCTGAGCCAGCGTTGCTTGAGTTGTTCGAGGCGTCCGTCGCGGCTCATTTCCTCCAGCGCCTGCTGCCAGCGCGCCACCTGACGGGCATCGATGAGCGGAGAAAACGCAATGTAGGCGCCTTGCTTCATCAGCGGCATCTGGTAATGCAATTGACTCGGCGCCAGGCCTTCTTCCCGCGCCAGGGCGGCGATGGAGAGGGTGTCCGCCACCACGAATTCGGTACGCCCCAGGCGCGCCAGACGCATCATTTGTTCGGGCGTTTCCACGCCGTATAGGTTGTTCAAACCCTGCTTCTGCAAATAGCTGTAAACCAGCCATTTTCGCGGAACAACGATGCGGCCCAGGCTGCCGGCGTCCTGCAAGCTGCGCACCGGTTGTTGGGCGTCGTTGGCGGAGTAGAGCGCCGTTTCCACTTCCATCAACGGGCCGACCCATTGGTACTGGCCATCGCGCTCGGCGGTGCGCAACACGGTAAACACTGCGGTGGCCGGCTCGTTGGTGGCGATACGCAAGGCGCGCAGTAAAGGGACTTGTTGAAAATGCACCTGGTCACCGGCGCTTTCGGCCAGCGCCTGCACCACATCCACACCGAACCCCACCAGTTGGTTGCCTTGCTGGAAATGCAGGGGCGGATGGTTGTCGGTGAGCAGGTTCAGATCAGCCGCCACCGCAGTGAATGTCAGGAAAGACAGCAGGCAACCGGCAATGCGCTTCATGAATCGTCCTTGATTGAATGAGGTGCAAATCTTAGTACGGGTGTATTCAGCTGTCTCGGGAATTTGTCGGACTATTTCGACAGATTTCAGGATTTATGGCTTTAGTGCAGGAACATAGGCAAAACACTAAACAACTGTGGGAGCGGGCTTGCTCGCGAAGAGGTCCTGTCAGTCGACATCATTGCCGTCTGACACACCGCTTTCGCGAGCAAGCCCGCTCCCACATTTCGATCTCTGCTGTGTTGTCGAGCTTGCTCAGTAACGCTGATATTTCGAACCGAACTCAGGGCGGTTTTCCGCGACGACCACACCCCCTTGTACGGCATTCTTCGGGCTGATCAGCGCGACACGTTCGCGCAGTTCTTGCAGACGCTCAGCACCGCCTTCAGCGACGCGGTTCTCGATCAGGCGATCGGAGCCGCCTTCAGCGACACGGTTCTCGATCAGGCGATCGGAGCCGCCTTCAGCGACACGGTTCTTTTGCAGGTTTTCAGAGCCATATTCAGCGACGCGATTCTGTTGCAGGCGGTCCGAGCCGCCTTCCACCAGCAGTTGCTGGATCTGGCTGTGGGACGCAGCGCTTGAGGTATTCGCCGATGCCAGGTTCGACAGGCCGAGACCGCCTACCAGTGCCAGACCGAGTGCCAGGGACGAGACTTTCGAGAAGTTGAACATGGTTGATTCTCCGTGCGCTTGAGTGTGTGGGTCGGTAGCTGCTGCTATCCGGTGAACACAGTTAAACGCCGGGGTGTATCGGTGATGTGTGCTTGAACGAGCTGAAATCGGCTTCTACGTATCCGTTCGGGGTTCTTATACAGACGGATACAAAACCCTTCGATTTTCTACTCCTGTAGCAGCTGCTACAGGGTTTGTGGCGGGAGGGTGAGTTCAGCGCACAAGCCGCCGCCTTCGCGGTTGCTCAAGGTCAGCGAGCCGCCGATGGCCAGGGCCAGTTGTTGCGCGATGGCCAGGCCCAGGCCGGTGCCGCCGGTGTTGCGGTTGCGCGAGTTTTCGACGCGGTAGAACGGCATCAGGACTTGCGCCAATTCTTCTTCGGCAATCCCCGGCCCTCGGTCCAGCACCTTTATTGAATGGCTGCCGTCGGCCTTCGATACCACCTGCAATTCGGCGGCACCGGCGAACTTCAGCGCGTTATCCGTCAGGTTGACCAGTACCCGGCGCAGGGCATGCGGGCGCGTGTCGATGACCCCGGCGTTGTCGCCGCTAAGCTCCACGGCCTTGCCCATGTCCTGATAGTCGTAGACCAGGCTGTTGAGGAACGAGTCCAGATTGATCCGGCAACTGGCTTCGGTGGAACCGTGAACGCTGCGGGCATAGGCCACGCCTTCGCGCACCAGGTGCTCGATTTCGCTGAGGTCGTTGGAGAGTTTTTCTTTCTCGCTGGAATCGTCCATGAATTCGGCCCGCAGTTTCATGCGGGTGATCGGGGTTTGCAGGTCATGGGAAATCGCCGCCAGCAGTTGCATGCGTTCTTTCAGGTAGGCGGCAATGCGCGCCTGCATGGCATTGAACGCCCTGGCGGCATGGGCGACTTCGGTCGGGCCTTTTTCGTCCAGATGCACCGCGTGGGTGTTCGGGTCCAGGGTGTCGACTGCTTGAGCGAGGCGGGTGAGGGGGCGGATGGCGACCCGTACCGCGAGCCAGGTGCAGATCAATAGAAGGGTCAGTTGCACCAATAGCACCATCGGCAACCAGGAGGACAGCGGCATCACGGACGGCCGGACGTCGATGGTCAGCGGGCTGCCGTCGGCGAGTTTCAGATGGGCCTGGAAATGCTGCTGCGCGCCTTCGATGCGAGTGAAGGTGAGGGCATATTGCTCACCAACAGCGTCCTGGATGGACTGCACCGCGTCGTGGGCATCCTTGAGATTGATTGGCGTGCCTGGCAAGCCTTCGCCCAGCGAATAGCGATAGGTGCGGCGCTCGAAGCGGGGCACCCAATCAGCGCGCTCGGCGGCCGGCAAGCGGTCGAGGATCGAGACCGCGATCGACACGTCGTTTTCCAGATTACCCAGCAACATCGCCTCGGCGCTGCGATAACGTTCGTAGAACTGCACGCCGAAGGACAAGCCGTGGGCGACGATCAGGCCCGCCAGGAAAATCAGCGACAACCGGGACGCCAGCGTACGCGGCCAATACAGGGCTGGCTTCATGATTCTGCGCCGAGCAATTCCACGGGGTAGGAGAAGACGTAGCCTTCGCTGCGCACGGTCTTGATGTAGGTCGACTCCCGGGAGTCATCCATCAGCCGTTGGCGCAGGCGGCTCACCAGCAAGTCGATGGAACGGTCGAACAGGTCGGCGTCGCGGCCCTGGGTGAGGTTGAGCAACTGGTCGCGACTGAGCACGCGCTGCGGGTGATCGAGGAACACCCGGAGCAAGCGGTATTCGGCGCCACTGAGCGCGACCATCGTGCCGTCTTCGTCCAGCAGATGGCGGGCGGTGGTGTCCAGGCGCCAGCGGCCGAAGCCCAGCAACCGACCGCTTTCGGTGATGAGCAGGTTGGGCGGCAGCATCCGGGTGCGGCGCAGCACGGCGTTGATCCGTGCCAACAGTTCGCGGGCGGCGAACGGCTTGGTCAGGTAGTCGTCGGCGCCCATTTCCAGGCCGAGGATGCGGTCGGTTTCGTCGTTGCGAGCGGTGAGCATCAGGATCGGCGTGGCCTTGTGTTTGCCTGAGCGCAATTCACGGCACAGCAGCAGGCCGTCATCGCCGGGCATCATGATGTCGAGCACGATCAGGTCCACGGTGTTGGTTTCCAGAAAGCTGCGCATTTGCCGGCCGTCGGCGACCACCGTGGTGCGCAGGCCGTTCTTCTTCAGGTAATTACCGACCAGTTCGCGGATCTCGCGATCGTCGTCAACGATCAGGATGTGGTTCACGTGTTCCATTGCTCAACCCTCTTGTTATTCGCACGTCGCGCATTCTAGGGAGCCGCATCGCGCCTGCCTGCCGGCCTTTGTATCTCACTGTATCTGGAGGCGACTTTGATACATGGGCATACAAGGCGGCTTTTTTCAGGTGTGGGTGTATCGAACTGTATCGGGTGCCCTGTGTGACACCTTACACCTTGATAATCCCGGTTTTGCGACACATGGCAGATACCTCGGGCCGGTTAAATGGGTTCCATCGAGGCAGGATGACTTGCCTCGCTCCACTGCCCATCGACTTAGAGGACAGATCATGAATTGGAACAAATTGGTTGCCGCTGGCTTCTTTGCTGTCCTGAACGTTGCGGCGTTTTCGGCGCATGCGGATGTTCAGGCTCGCAGCAGCCACCTGGACATCAAGAAGGTGATTTCAACTGTAGAAGATGGCGGGGCGAATTGCGGGATTGTGAATGCGCGGATGACGTATCTGGATTCGAGCGGTACGCAGAAGGTGCTGGATTACAGCAAGTTCGCGGCGTGTGGCAATCAGGGCGGTTGACCTAGGCGGCCTGTCAGCCGACCAATCTCTTTCAGATGTACACACAATCCTTGTGGGAGCTGGCTTGCCTGCGATGGCGGTCTGACATCCAGCATTTATGCCGGCTAACACACCGCCATCGCGGGCAAGCCACGCTCCCACAGGGGGAAATGAGTCGTGCACAAAACTGGCGTTCGACACCGCTTTACTGTGGGAGCGAGCCTGCTCGCGATGAGGCCTTGTCATTCAACATTAATGTTGGATGACACTCCGCCATCGCGAGCAGGCTGGCTCCCACAGTGGATTGGGTGTTTGTCAGGCGCCGTTTATTACGCAACTACCTGATAACACGGCACATAAGCCGCGCCACCCGGCAGTTTCATCCGGTGCTGCGCAACGAAGGCCTTGAGCAGTTGATCCAGCGGATGCATGACCGCTGCATCGCCCCGGATCTGGTACGGCCCGTGTTCTTCGATCAGGCGGATGCCCTTGTCCTTGACGTTGCCGGCGACGATGCCGGAGAACGCGCGGCGCAGGTTGGCAGCCAGTTCGTGGGGGGGCAGGTCGCGGCTGAGTTTCAGGTTGGCCATGTTTTCGTGGGTCGGGTCGAACGGGCGCTGGAAGCCTTCGTCGATTTTCAGCAGCCAGTTGAAATGGAACGCGTCGTTGCGCTCGCGGCGGAACTGTTTGACCGCTTTGAGGCCTTGGGTCATGTGCCGCGCGACTTCGGCCGGGTCGTCGATGATGATTTCGTAGTGTTGTTTCGCGGCGTCACCCAAGGTCGCGCCGACGAACGCGTCCAGTTGTTCCAGATACGGAGCCGCATGTTTCGGCCCGGTGAGGACGACCGGGAAGGGCACGCCGGCGTTGTCCGGGTGCATCAGGATGCCGAGGAGGTACAGGAACTCTTCGGCCGTGCCGGCGCCGCCCGGGAAAATGATGATGCCGTGGCCCACGCGCACGAAGGCTTCCAGACGTTTTTCGATGTCTGGCAGGATCACCAGCTCGTTGACGATCGGGTTCGGCGCTTCGGCGGCGATGATGCCGGGCTCGGTCAGGCCGAGGTAGCGGCCACCGTGGATACGCTGTTTGGCGTGGGCGATGGTCGCGCCTTTCATCGGGCCTTTCATCACGCCAGGGCCGCAACCGGTGCAGATGTCGAGGCTGCGCAGGCCCAGTTCGTGGCCGACTTTCTTGGTGTATTTGTATTCTTCAGTGTTGATCGAGTGGCCGCCCCAGCACACCACGATCTTCGGTTCGACGCCGGGGCGCAGGGTGCGGGCGTTGCGCAGCAGGTGGAAGACGTAGTCGCTGATGCCCTGGGAGGTGCTCAGGTCGATGCGCTGGGCGTCGAGTTCGTTTTCGGTGTAGACGATGTCACGCAGGGCGCTGAACAGCATTTCCCGGGTGCTGGCGATCATTTCGCCGTCGACGAAGGCGTCGGCCGGGGCGTTCAGCAGTTCCAGGCGCACGCCCCGGTCCTGCTGGTGGATGCGGATTTCGAAGTCTTTATAGGCTTCGAGGATGGTCTTGGCGTTATCAACATGGGCGCCGGTATTGAGGATGGCCAGGGCGCACTGGCGGAATAAGGTGTAGGTGCTGCCGGATCCGGCTTCGCTCAGTTGCTGTACTTCACGTTGAGAAAGGGTTTCCAGGCTGCCTTTAGGGCTGACGGAGGCGTTGATTACTTGTCGTTGGGTCATTCAATGATCCTTAAAACGATGCCGTTCATACCCGCAAATGGCATCCGAATAGTATGTATCCATGAAAGAAGATGGCACGAACTGCGCGGTATCGCCATGTTCCCCGATTGACGATGAAAAGATGAAGAGGCGCCCAGCATAGCTAAATCCTGCGCAGGGGCGATAATGCCCCGCAGTCTTTTTGCTCACCGAGCCTTTTACCATTGATGCAAGGAACCCCGTCACGATGTTCGAAATCCAGCCGATGAACGCCGAACGCTTTCGACAACAGACGCGACGCAGTACGGTGATTATTGCCCTGATTTTCCTGGCCCTGGCGATGGTGCTGTCCACCACGGCGGTGGCGTTGTTCGGTGAACCCGGGGGCGACAATCTGCGGTTTAACGTCGGCGGCGTGTTTGTCGCGGTGTTGGCGATGGTGGCGCTGATGCGCGGCACGTTCTGGTCTCAGGCGTGGATGGCGCCGGCGGTGTATGGCTGGCAGCTCAAGCGCAGCCTGATGAGCATCACCAATGTGATGCATCAGTTGACGGCGGCGGTGGAGGCGGGTGATCCGACGGCCATGAAGCTGCTGCGTTTCTACCACCTTGGATTGAGCCAGATGCACGAACTGGACGGCAACTCCAGCGACCATGGCCAATTGAGCCGGGAAATGGAGCAACACAAGGCGCGGATGGAAGCGCTGGGTCTCGACACCGAACAGACGCAGTTGAATCCCGCCTGGCTTGAAGCGATCAAGCAGACGTCGAATTAAAATCCGTGGTGTGGCTCATCACCCCGACATAAACCCTTCACAACGCTAACAGATCGCCTATCTTGTTTCTGATGGGGCACCGCGATCCACAACTGGATGGGGCTAAAGGGCGAACGGGAAAAGTCGCCATGTCATAACGATTCAGGGAGCGTCATGGGACATCCGTCCATCAACGACCGAATTGAACACACCCGGCCCACCGTGCCTTGGGAGCCCGAACCGATTGAGTCCCGACTCAGGGTTCGCTATGCGGTTGTCCTGCTCGTGGCGGTGTGTCTGTCGTTAACGACCATTGTGATCTGGGAAGCCTGGAGCTCACGTCAGTACCATTTGCATGACAAAGAAGTGGCGATGTCCAACCTGGCCCAGACCTTGGCATCGCAAGCGCAATCGTCGATCAAGCAGGCCGATACGCTGCTGTTTACCTTGGTGGACCGCATCGAAAATGAGGGCGTGAACCCGGCGCAGTTGCCCAGATTCAGACGTTTGCTCGCCACCCAGCGCAGTGAGCTGGCCCAGCTCCATGGCTTGTTCGTATTTGACGAAAAAGGCGGGTGGATCGCCAATTCCAACGGCGCGGATATGCCCGGTGCGAACAATTCCGACCGTGAATATTTCATTTACCATCGTGATCATCCTGACCGAGGCCCCCACATCGGTCCGTCGATCAAGAGTCGCTCGACCAGCGAATGGATCATGACCGTGTCACGCAGGATCAACCACCCGGATGGCAGTTTCGCCGGTGTGGCGCTGGCAACGATCTACCTCACCCATTTCCTCGGGCTGTACGACAGCATCGACATGGGCAAGAACGGCGTGATCAACCTGATCGCCGACGACGCCAGCATCGTCGTTCGCCGACCATTCAACGAAGCAGAAGTGGGCACCAGCGTCGCCAAGGGGCCGCTGTTTATGCAGCTGTTGCCCAAGGGCAATTCCGGCACGGCCACCGTCAAGTCTTATGTGGATGGTGTCGAGCGCGTGGTCGGGTTCCGACGAGTCGATGGTTATCCGCTGATCGTCTTCGCCGGCCTGGACAAGCAAGACGTCCTGGCCGGTTGGCGCGAGGAGTCAATCCTCAGCGCCGGCATCGTGCTATTGCTGCTGGTGTTTCTAGGAGGGCTCGGTTATCGCCTGATTCGCTTCATGAAGCAGCAGAATCACATTCAAAGCGTATTGCTCGATGCCCAAGAGAAGCTCATCGAGGTCAACCGCAGCCTTGAATTGCTGGCGCTCGAAGACGCACTGACCGGGCTTTCCAACCGGCGTCAGTTCGATCTGTTTATTCTCGCGGAAATGGGCCGTGCCCGGCGCACGGTGACTCACCTCGCCATGCTGATGATAGATGTCGATCACTTCAAGAGCTTCAACGATCGATACGGGCACGTGGCAGGCGATGAGTGCCTGCGCAAAATCAGCGCGATCATCAAGGACAACATCAAGCGCCCCGGCGATCTGGCCGCCCGCTATGGCGGCGAGGAGTTTACGGTGGTGCTGCCCGGCACCGATTATGTGGGGGCGTTCCTGGTCGCGGAAAAAATCCGCCGCGCGGTCCAGCAGGCCAGTATCGAACACAGCGAATGCCCGGAAGGGACGGTGACCGTCAGTGTGGGAGTCTGCGCCTACAACCCGGCCTCGCAGGATCAGCCCGACGACCTGGTCAGCGCTGCGGACAAGGCCTTGTATGTGGCCAAGGCCAGTGGACGGAACATGAGCGTCATTGCCAACTGAATTCAAACGAAGCGATCACTACTTTTTTTCTCTGTCCTCGGCGGGTGTTTCAGGCAGCTCGGCGTAACTTCCACAACCTGATCAGCCGAAGATAGACCACGACGTTGATCGCCAGCACCACACTGCCCAGTGCCAGTTGAATCGCGGGTGTCAGCCCGGCCGGGTAGATGACCGGCCACACGTAATGTTCAATGAAACCACCGCCGTAACCGGTTTGCCCGGCGGCCTGGCGCATGAGGTTTTCCCATTGCGTCAGCGGGCATGGCAGGTGAAAAACCTCCACACTCACGCCCCACACAGCCGCGGGCAGGTGCCACCAGATCAGGGGGCGCCATTTGAGCACCAGCAGCCCGCCGAACAGCACGAACAGAATGAACAGCAAGTGAAACAGCACCAGCCCATCGGCGGCGATCCGGTAAAGCATGTCGACTCCCTGACGCATTAGGCGAATAGCTCCATGGTACTCGCGTTCTCTTCATTACAGCGGTTCAGCGCCATTCGGCAGGCGTTGCCCGCAAGTGCGCAAGATTGTTCAAGCCATCGACCGCAACTGCTGGCACAGTCTGGCGTCTTTCCCTGGTTGTAGAGCGTTATGTCGAACTCACTCATGCCGCGCAGTGCCTTTCTTCGCGGCGCCGTAGCGATCATGCCGTTGTCCCTGGCGACTGCGCCCTGGGGGTTGCTGGCCGGGTCCATGGCCATCGAGGCCAATCTCACGCCGCTGCAAGGTCAGGGCTTGTCGAGCATCGTGTTTGCCGGTGCCGCGCAACTGGTGGCCATCGGCATGCTCAAGGGCGGTGCCGGGATCTTTTCGATTCTGCTGACCACGCTGCTGCTGACCTCGCAGCATTTGCTATACGGGATGAGCATGCGTTCGGTGATTTCACCGCTGCCGGGCCGTTGGCGTGTGGGGCTGGGCTTTTTGCTAACTGATGAGCTGTTCGCCCTGACCAGCCAGCATGACAAGCAGCAGTTCAATCGCTGGTATGCCCTGGGCGTGGGCCTGACGTTCTACATCGCCTGGAACCTGTTCACGCTCGCGGGCATTGTGCTCGGCAGCAGCATTCCCGGCCTCGAACACCTGGGGCTGGACTTTTCCATTGCGGCGACTTTTATCGCCCTGATCACCCCGGTGGTGCGCAACGTGCCGACGGTGGTCTGCGTCGCGGTTTCGCTGTTTTGTTCGGTGCTGTTCAGCTACTGGCAGTGGGGCTCGGCGCTGGTGCTGTCGGGATTGGCGGGTATGACTGCAGGCTTCATCTGCAACAAATTCTACATGGGGCGCACATGATGGTCTGGGCTGTGATTATCGGGATGGGCGTGCTCGTCTTTCTGAACCGCTACGTGTTCCTCGAACCTCGACTGCCGCTGCGCCTGAGCAGCAATGCCCGGCAGTTCCTCGGTTTTGCCGTGCCGGGGATGTTGACCGCGATCTGCGGACCGATCGTGTTCATGCCGGACAAACAGCTGAATCTGCAGTGGGACAATCCGTACCTGATCAGTTCGCTGGTGGCGGTGGGGTTGGTGCTGTACACCCGCAATACCTTGCTCAGCATGTTGTTGAGCATGGGGTTTTTCTTTTTGCTGCGTTGGTGGCTTTGAGTCGGGCTTTGGAAATTGTTCTACGCTTAAAGGGGATTCCCTTCAGGAGGTGAGCATGGCTAACGAACCTAAGCGGCGTACGGATCTGAATGAAGAAGAGGATGAACCCACGGAGGAAGAACTCGAGCGGCAGAGGCGTTCAAGCCAGACCTGGAAACATGACGACAGTCGAGAGCTGTCAGACCGTGACGAAGAGCGTCCACTGAAGCCTTGAGCGGTCAGCACAAACCAAAAGCTCGCGATCAAGCGCAATGTTGTTCACTCAATCTTCAATCGAGCAAGAAACCTGTGGCGAGGGAGCTTGCTCCCGCTTGAGTGCGCAGCACTCACAACAATCGGCATGGTTATCACATTTTGGGGCCGCTACGCAGCCCAGCGGGAGCAAGCTCCCTCGCCACAAAGACAGGCGTGCCTGAAGTACTGTGATTGAGTGAACAGCGCTGCGCAATCAAGCGCAGCGGATGAAGGGGTCAGATCGCCTCATTCCAGCGTATCTGCGTGATGCCCAATTGTTGAGCGCTCAAGCGCGCCGCTTCGAGAGAGGCATGTGCGGCGATCTTTCGCTCGGATTGCGGAAAGGCATGCGCGGAGGCCGAATGAATCGCGTCCACGTCGGAGAACTGTTCAGCCAGTTTGAAAAAGTGCTGACGAACGCCGTTGAGCAAATAGTGCACGGCATAGGGAACGAGTTCGCTCATGTATTCCTCCTTAACTGCGCAGGGCTCTGGTTCAGTCTTCGAATGGGTCATTGAAAAAATCTGCGGTGTCATCCTTGCGCAGATAATGAAGGTTGAAAAAAAAGAGGCCCAGATGGGCCTCTTCTTCGAGTGCAACGGTGTCCGGTTCGTTCAGTTGTGAGTTGAACTGAACCGTGTATCACTTTAAAGATCTTCCAGTGGCGGAAAATCCGGGTGGGAGGCCCGATAGCCCAACGTCTTGTCGATCCAGGCATTCAGCTCGTTGACCATGACCGGTGGTGTGCCGGAGTAGGCCGCGAGGGTGGAATGAAGGATGTCGTTGATATTGGGGATGGAACGCAGGTTTCGGGTCTTTATGTATTGCCCGATAAAACAGTCAAGTTGATAGCGTTCTGTCAACGACAGGTACACGCAGTCCAGACCGCTGACTTGATTAATTACAAGATCGTCGCGCAACTTAGTTCTCTGCAAGGCTTGTTAAATTTCGGGATTTCCTTGTTTATTGACTCTTTGGTCAATTGGGTACTGCCGAGGGAAATGCGGCGCGCATGCTAGCTGTAGCGTTTCTAAATGTATGCACGATGATTCAATTGTCAGACAAGCGGTTAATGCGTCCTTTTGTTGCATTCCGCTAAGTGTTTCTATTATGAAACAGTCTGCGTAACGTCTATCTCGTTTGGTTATTCAGGCTCAGGAATGGATCCACTTTAAACCAGCTTGTTAATCAAAATCGCACCCTGGTTCCTGACATTTCCCACCGCTTTATCGACCCTGTACCACTCGAACACTTCGCTGGCTTCACCTTGCATCAGCACCATCTGCTCGGCGCGCTCTTTGGGTGTGGCCGGGTCCAGCCATTCACGGGCCAGTTCCGCTGACAACACCACCGGTCGCCGGTCATGAATGTCGAGCATGCCGCCGGCGCTGTCCGCCGTGATGATGACAAAACCGTCGCCTTCCTTTTGCTCGCTGCCACTCGATGGAAACTGGCCGATCGCCGCGCAGCAGATCGGCGCCCGATCTCGTCGACGAATCAGCCACGGCTGCCTCGTCGAATCGCCGGCATCCACCCATTCGAACCAGTTGTCGATCGGCACAATCGCGCGGTGCGGCCAGATCGCCCGGAAAAATGGGCCGTGAGCGACTTTCTCGACCCGGGCGTTGATCGGCGCCGCGCGATCCTTCGCCCAATGCGGCCGCCATCCCCAGCGCACCGAATCGGCGTGCAACCCGTCGGGCTCAAGGTGCAGCAGGGCGAGCTGGGTAGTAGGCGCGGCATTGTAGCGGGCCAGCGGTTCATCACCGACATGGTTGATCAGCGCGTCGGGAATGCTCAGCACCGCGACAAAGTCGTGGATGCCACGGTACTGCGAGAGTCGTCCGCACATCGGCTGATCTCCGGCTGGAAAGCGCTGGCTGGAGCGTTCAGCTTAGTCTTCAAATCACAGGGGCACGCTGCAACTCGGTCAGCGACAACGCCTTCAGTTGCGCGAGCAACGGGTCCCGCCGGTCACGAGGATGTGGCAATTCCACAGCCAGCTCCTGACGAATGCTGCTCGGGCGAGCTACGAGGGTGAGCGCTGGAACCAAACACTGTGTAACCTGATCCAACCTCGGCCCGTAGCCACCTGCGGGCCGACAATGGATCAATGGGCGAAGGGTTTTTGCCGTTTAACGTGATGACCGTCAAGGTCTGGCCCAAGGCAAACCATGAAACAGCTGTTCAAGGTTCTCTCTGCGCTCGCCATCGCTGTCGCGCTGGCTGGCTGCATTGCCTCACCGATCGAGCTGACCCCGCAGACCGAACAGCGTTTGCGCGAGCAACCACCGATCCGCTTCCTGCTGACCTTCGACGACGGTCCCAGCGCGTCGAGCTTCTGGAACCCGAGCATGACGGTGCTCGACAGCCTCGCGCAGAACCCGGTGCAACCGGGGATCAAAGCAGTGTTCTTCGTCCAGACCGGCGCGCCACGGGCCGGCGACAGCGACATCGGACGCGCAGTTATGCGCCGGGAACAGGCGGAAGGGCATGTGCTGGGTTTCCACACGGCGACTCATTCGCACACCAATCACCGCTCGCTCAGCCCGCAAGAGCTGGAGCAGTCGCTGAGCAAAGGCAGTGCCGACATCGCCGCGATCACCGGCGCGCCGCCTACCCTGGTGCGTCCGCCGTTCTGGAATTACGACAAACGTGTGTTCGCCGCCTACCAGCGCCACGGCATGCACCTGTTGCTGACGGACCTGAGCGCCAACGACGGCAAGATCTGGGGCTTCAACGCCAGCCCGCGTCGGCGGGCCAACATGCTGCTGCAACTGTCGGAAGTGCGCGAGCGCATTGCGCTGGGCGAGCTGCCGACGGTGGAGGGTGTGATTCCGGTGGTGGTGACCTTTCACGACTTGAATCGCTATACCGCCCGGCATGCCCGCGAATACCTGCAAATCCTCCTCGACAGCGCCCGGGCCACTGGGGTGACGGTGGCGCAAAAACCGTTTTACGACGACACGGCGGCGCTGCGACGGGCGGCGTTGGCGCGCACCGTAAGTAGCGGTTCAGAGGAAGTGAAGTTGCCGGGGATCTGGAATTGGCTGTGGGATGGGGATTCTCATTAGAGCGTGAGAAATATGAGAAACGGCCCGTAGGAGCGTAATACTGTTCACTTAAACGCGAGCCCACACATTTGTGGCGAGGGGATTTATCCCCGTTGGGTTGCGAAGCGGCCCCAGCGTCATTTCAGGCAGAATAAGTTGTCTGGATTTACGACTGCTTCGCAGCCGAACGGGGATAAATCCCCTCGCCACAGGTCATTTTTTGGCTGCTCCATCACCGGGGCAGCAACTCATCAATCATCTTCAAGCAGTGATTCAACCCCGGCGTCACATCGCCCACGCGCCGGCTGAGGATGATCGGTGAGGTCGCGTTGTCTTCCAGCAGCGGGGTAAAACCAATGTCATCTCGGTGCAGCAACTGCACCGACGCGGGTACCAGCGTGACGCCGATTCCAGCCCCCACCAGACCAATCGCCGTTTGCAGTTCATTGGTCCATTGCGCCACGTGAATGCTCACGCCGTAGGATTCGAACAGTGCAATCACATGATCGGCGTAGCTGGGGCGCGGGTTGCCGGGGTACAGCACAAAGGGTTCCTTGGCCAGTTGGCGCAGGCTGATCGGCCCGGCCAGTAGCGGATGGCCGGCGGGCAGGGCGGCGACCAGCCGGTCTTCGGTCAATACGGTCTGAATGATCGCCGGGTCGTCGATGCGAATCCGCCCGAACCCGATGTCGATGCGCCCGGCCTTGAGCGCCTGTACCTGTTGCAATGTGGTCATTTCCGAAAGCCCGAGCTCAAGCTCCAGGGGCTCGCCACTGCGTAAACGGCGGATCAGTTCCGGCAGCACGCCGTAGAGGGTCGATGGCGCAAAGCCGATGCCCAGCCAGGTCTTTTCCCCCAGACCGATGCGCTTGGTGTTGTCGCACACTTTGGCGAGTTGTTCGAGCAGGGCGGTGGAGTGTTCATGGAAGAAACGTCCGGCGTCGGTCAGCTTCAGCGGCCGGCCGCGTTCGAGCAATAACACCCCGAGTTCATCTTCCAGTTGCTGGATCTGCCGGCTCAGGGGCGGCTGGGCAATGTGCAGCAGCTCGGCGGCGCGGGTGAAGTTGAGGGTTTGAGCCAACACCTGAAAATACCGCAGGTGACGCAGTTCCATGGGGCCTCCAGGCATTGATCAGTTGAATACCTTTAAGGTATCGAGCCAGACCAATTCTATATTGGCCGTGGGGAAAAAGCCGTACGAGAATCCATTTCAGAACTTCAAGAACCTGACGGGTATCGACATGCGTGCAACTGCCATTGAATCGATCGAGACGATCATCGTCGATCTGCCGACCATTCGCCCGCACAAACTGGCCATGCACACCATGCAGAACCAGACCCTGGTGATCATCCGTGTGCGCTGCGCCGATGGCATCGAAGGCATTGGCGAGTCCACCACCATCGGTGGCCTGGCCTATGGCAACGAAAGCCCGGACAGCATCAAGACCAACATCGACAAACACTTCGCGCCCCTGCTGATCGGTGAGGACAGCGGCAATGTGAACGCCGCGATGTTGCGCCTGGAACGCAGCATCCGTGGCAACACTTTCGCTAAATCCGGTATCGAAACCGCCTTGCTCGACGCCCATGGCAAACGCCTTGGCCTGCCGGTCAGCGAGTTGCTGGGCGGTCGCGTTCGTGATGCGCTGCCGGTGGCCTGGACCCTGGCCAGCGGCGACACCGACAAGGACATCGCCGAAGCGGAAAAAATGCTCGACCTGCGGCGCCACCGGATCTTCAAACTGAAAATCGGTGCCGGCGAAGTCAATCGCGACCTGGCCCACGTCATCGCCATCAAGAAAGCCCTGGGCGACCGCGCCAGCGTGCGGGTCGATGTCAATCAGGCCTGGGACGAGGCTGTCGCACTGCGCGCCTGCCGGATCCTGGGCAGCAATGGCATCGACCTGATCGAACAGCCGATCTCGCGCAACAACCGTAGCGGCATGGCACGCCTGAATGCCGTGAGCCCGGCGCCGATCATGGCCGATGAATCCATCGAGTGTGTGGAAGACGCCTTCAACCTGGCGCGCGAAGGGGCCGCTTCGGTGTTCGCCCTGAAGATCGCCAAGAACGGCGGGCCACGCGCCGTGTTGCGCACCGCCGCCATCGCCGAGGCCGCCGGTATCGGCCTGTACGGCGGCACTATGCTGGAAGGCGGGATCGGCACGCTGGCCTCGGCGCATGCCTTTGTCACCCTGAATAAACTGGCCTGGGACACCGAGTTGTTCGGCCCGTTGCTGCTGACGGAAGACATCCTCAGCGAGCCGCTGGTCTATCGCGATTTTGCGCTGCATGTCCCGCAAACACCGGGCCTTGGCCTGAGCCTGGATGAAGAGCGCCTGGCGTTTTATCGCCGCGACAAAACATCCACTTCCGTTCATCAAGCCTGAGGAGAGCATCATGCTATTCCACGTAAAAATGACCGTGAATCTGCCGGTCGACATGAATCCTGAAACAGCCACCAAGCTGAAGTCCGACGAGAAAGCCCTGGCCCAGCGCCTGCAAGAGCAAGGCAAATGGCGTCACCTGTGGCGCATCGCCGGGCACTATGCCAATTACAGCGTTTTCGACGTCGACAGCGTTCAGGAATTGCACGACCTGCTCATGCAATTGCCGCTGTTTCCGTACATGGCGATCGAGGTCGACGCGATGTGCCGGCATCCTTCTTCCATTCGAGACGATGACCGCTGAACCCAGCCTGTTCAGTTCGCTACGCTAATAATTACAAGATGAGGAACCGCCAAAAATGAACGTCAAGATTTCCCACACTGCCAGCGCCCAGAAGTTTCTCGAAGATGCCAGCGGCTTGCTCAACGACGCTGGCGACCCACGGGTCAAAGCCCTGATTTACCGCATTCTGCGTGATTCGGTGAACATCATCGAAGACCTCGCCGTGACCCCGGAAGAGTTCTGGAAAGCCGTCAACTACCTCAACGTACTGGGCGCGCGTCAGGAAGCCGGTTTGCTGGTGGCCGGGCTCGGCCTGGAACACTACCTGGACTTGCTGATGGACGCCGAAGACGAGCAGGCCGGGAAGGCGGGCGGTACGCCGCGGACCATCGAAGGTCCGTTGTATGTGGCGGGTGCGCCGCTGTCTGACGGTGAGGCGCGACTGGATGATGGCGTTGATCCGGGCGTGGTTCTGTTCATGCAGGGCCAAGTGCGCAACACCGCTGGCGAACCGTTGGCCGGTGCGGTGGTGGATGTCTGGCACGCCAACACCGGCGGCACTTACTCTTACTTCGATGCCACGCAATCGGAGTTCAACCTGCGCCGCCGCATCGTCACCGATGCCGAGGGTCGCTATCGCTTCCGCAGCATCGTGCCGTCGGGCTACGGTTGCCCGCCGGACGGTCCGACCCAGCAATTGCTCGATCAACTGGGCCGTCATGGCCAGCGTCCGGCGCATATTCACTTCTTCATCTCCGCGCCGGATCACCGTCACCTGACCACTCAGATCAACCTCGACGGCGACCAATACCTGCACGATGACTTTGCCTATGCCACCCGCGACGAACTGATCGCCCACATCGCCTTCAGCGACGATCCACAGCGTGCGGCGGCCCATGGCGTCAGTGGCCGGTTTGCCGAGATCGAATTCGATTTCACCTTGCAGACCTCTGCGCAACCTGACGAACAACAGCGTCACGAACGGGTTCGTGCACTCGAGGATTGATTGCTGCGCCTTGTGGGAGTGGGCCTGCTTGCGAAAGCGGAGTGTCAGTCAACGTTGATGTGAGGCTGGTGGCCCTATCGCGAGCAGGCTCGCTCCCACATTTTGACCGCGTTGGCCCTGAAGAAACCCGGCCAACTGTGGGAGCGGGCTTGCTCGCGATAGGGCCAGAACCTTCCACAGGTCAGCCCACTGACACACCGTTGCAGGTACTGCCTTAGAATGGCCCGACAACACCTATAACAACAACGAGAGTGACCCGATGATGCACGCGCAACTATTGAGTCAGCGCAGCAGAATATTCGACCACGCCGACCCTTACGCGGTGTCGGGTTATGTGAATCAGCATGTCGGCAACCATTGCATCCTCATGCCCAGGGCCGGCAGTCCGCTGGCCAGCCTCGGTCATCGCAAATTCGCCAGCCTCGACCTGTGCCGTATCAGCTACGGCGCCAGTGTGCGAGTGACCTCCGGCGCGCTGGAAACGATCTATCACCTGCAAGTGTTGCTGCGCGGCAACTGCCTGTGGCGCGGGCACGGTCAGGAGCATTACTTTGCGCCGGGCGAATTGCTGCTGATCAACCCCGACGACCCGGTGGACCTGACGTACTCCGACGATTGCGAAAAATTCATCCTCAAAGTGCCGACCCGACTGTTTGAGTCGGTGTGCGAGGAGCAGCGCTGGCGCTATCCGGGGCAGGGCGTGCGGTTTCTGGAAAACCGTTATCAGCTCGATCAACTGGAAGGTTTCGTCGGCCTGCTGGCGATGATTTGCCAGGAAGCCGAAGCCACCGAGCAGATCCCACGGGTGCAGGAACACTACGCGCAGATCATCGTCAGCAAGATGCTCAGCCTGATGAAAACCAACGTCATCCGCGGCAGCCTCGGTTCGTCGTCGGCGACGTTCGAGGGGATTGCCGATTACATCGCACGCAACCTCAAGCAGGACTTCGACAGTGAAGAACTGGCGCGGCAGGCCAGTATGAGCCTGCGTTCGCTGTACGGCTTGTTCGAGCGCAACGCCGGCACCTCGCCGCAAAACTACATCCGGCAGAAGAAACTCGAACGCATCAACCTGTGCCTGAGCGACCCGACCTGCAATGTGCGCAACATCACGGAAGTGGCCATGGATTACGGCTTTCTGCACTTGGGGCGGTTCTCCGACAACTACCGCAAACAATTCGGCGAATTGCCGTCGGACACCCTCAAGCGCCGGCACTGACTGCAGACGACGAACACCTGTGGCGAGGGAGCTTGCTCCCGCTCGACTGCGCAGCAGTCGCAAACCTGTGACCCCGGTTTTACAGAATGATCGCGGTTGCAGGTTTTGGGGCCGCTTCGCAGCCCAGCGGGAGCAAGCTCCCTCGCCACAGGTCAGTGTTAATCCTTGTGATAAGCATCAGCCATTCACCGCACGTTGCAGTAATCGGATGCACGTCTGCACCCATCGGATAGTCCCCCGCATCCCCCCGTCCTAGCATGGCCCTGCCTGAATAAAAACAATGGAGGCGGCGGCCATGTCCCTGCGACCCGAATACCTTCACTCCCTGCTCGAAGACGACAAAGAACAGGGCATCTACCGCTGCAAGCGCGAGATGTTCACTGACCCACGGCTGTTCGACCTGGAGATGAAACACATCTTCGAAGGCAACTGGCTGTACCTGGCGCACGAAAGCCAGATCCCCAACATCAACGATTTCTACACCACCACCATGGGGCGCCAGTCGATCTTCATCGCGCGCAACAAGGAGGGTGTGCTCAACGCCTTCATCAACGCTTGCAGCCATCGCGGCGCGACGCTGTGCCGGCACAAGACCGGCAACAAGAGTTCCTACACCTGCCCGTTCCACGGCTGGACCTTCAACAACTCCGGCAAACTGCTCAAGGTCAAAGACCCGGCAGCTGCGGGTTACCCAGCGAGCTTCAACTGCGAAGGCTCCCACGACCTGACCAAAGTCGCGCGTTTCGAGTCCTATCGCGGCTTCCTGTTCGGCAGCCTCAATGCCGATGTCGTGCCGCTGGTTGAGCACCTGGGCGAGTCGGCCAAGATCATCGACATGATCGTCGACCAGTCCGCCGATGGCCTCGAAGTGCTGCGCGGCTCCTCAAGCTACATCTACGAAGGCAACTGGAAACTCACCGCGGAAAACGGCGCCGACGGCTACCACGTCAGCTCGGTGCACTGGAACTACGCCGCCACCCAGAACCAACGCAAACAGCGTGAAGCCGGTGACAGCAACCCGACCATGAGCGCCGGGAGCTGGGCCAAGCAGGGCGGGGGTTTTTACTCGTTCGACAAGGGCCACATGCTGCTCTGGACCCGCTGGTCCAACCCTGAGGATCGTCCGCTCTACGAGCGCCGCGACGAACTGTCCCGGGACTTCGGCCAGGCCCGCGCCGACTGGATGATCGAGAACTCGCGCAACCTGTGCCTGTACCCGAACGTGTACCTGATGGACCAGTTCAGCTCGCAGATCCGCATCGCCCGGCCGATCTCGGTCGACCGCACGGAAATCACCATTTACTGCATCGCCCCCAAAGGCGAAAGCGACCACGCCCGGTCGAGCCGGATTCGTCAGTACGAGGATTTCTTCAACGTCAGTGGCATGGCCACGCCGGATGATCTGGAAGAGTTCCGCTCGTGCCAGACCAGCTATCAGGGCAGCGTCACGACATGGAATGACATGTCCCGCGGTGCCGAGCACTGGGTCGAGGGCGCCGATGAGGCGGCCAAGGAAATTGATCTGCATCCGCTGCTCAGCGGCGTGCGTACCGAAGACGAAGGCCTGTTCGTGCTGCAACACAAGTATTGGCAGCAAACCATGCTCAAGGCCCTGGCCGCCGAACAGTCCGGGTTGATTGCTGTGGAGGCCGTGAAATGACCATCACTTATGACGCCGTGCGCGATTTTCTCTACCGCGAAGCGCGCTACCTCGATGACAAGCAATGGGACGACTGGCTGGAAATGTACGCCGCCGATGCCTCGTTCTGGATGCCGTCCTGGGATGACAACGACGAGTTGACCGAAGACCCGCAGCGCGAGATTTCGCTGATCTGGTACGGCAGCCGCACCGGCCTGGAAGACCGCATCTTCCGGATCAAGACCGAGCGCTCCAGCGCGAGCATTCCGGACACCCGCACCTCGCACAACATCAGCAACATCGAGCTGCTCGAACAGGCTGACGGCCTGTGCAAGGTGCGCTTCAACTGGCACACCTTGAGCTTTCGCTACAAGACCGTCGACAGCTATTTCGGCAGCAGTTTCTACACCCTTGATGTGCGCGGTGAAAACCCGCTGATCAAGGCCAAGAAAGTGATCCTGAAGAACGATTACGTTCGCCAGGTCATCGATGTCTACCACCTCTGAGGCGGCCGTCATGACTCATTCCATTGCATTCAATTTTGAAGACGGCGTCACCCGGTTCATCGACGCCAATGTGGGCGAAACCGTGGCCGATGCTGCGTACCGCCAGGGCATCAACATTCCGCTGGATTGCCGCGACGGCGCGTGTGGCACTTGCAAGTGTTTCGCCGAGGCCGGCCGTTACGATTTGGGCGAGGAGTACATCGAAGACGCGCTCAGCGCTGATGAAGCGCAGCAGGGTTTTGTCCTGACCTGCCAGATGCGCGCCCAGAGCGATTGCGTGGTGCGCGTGCCGACTTCATCGCAGGTTTGCCGTACCCAGCAGGCCAGTTACGACGCCACCATCAGCGCCGTGCGGCAGCTGTCCGACAGCACTATCGCGCTGTCGATCAAGGGCGAGTCGCTGAGCAAACTGGCGTTCCTGCCGGGCCAGTATGTGAACCTCGGGATTCCCGGCAGTGAACAGACACGCGCGTATTCCTTCAGCTCGCTGCAGCGTGACGGCGAAGTCAGTTTCCTGATCCGCAACGTGCCCGGCGGCTTGATGAGCAGCTTCCTCACCGGCATGGCCAAGGCCGGCGATAGCATGCGCCTGGCCGGGCCATTGGGCAGTTTTTATCTGCGTGATATCCGCCGGCCGTTGTTGCTGCTGGCGGGCGGCACCGGTCTGGCGCCGTTCACCGCGATGCTGGAAAAAATCGCCGAGCAGGGCAGTGAGCATCCGCTGCATTTGATCTACGGCGTGACCAACGATTTCGACTTGGTGGAACTGGATCGGCTCGAAGCGTTTGCCGCGCGAATTCCGAACTTCAGCTTCAGTGCCTGCGTCGCCAACCCCGACAGCCAGCACCCGCTCAAAGGCTACGTAACCCAGCACATCGAGCCACGGCATTTGAACGATGGCGACGTCGACGTCTACCTGTGCGGCCCGCCGCCGATGGTCGAAGCGGTCAGCCAGTTCATTCGCGAACAGGGCGTCGCCCCGGCGAACTTCTACTACGAGAAATTCGCCGCCAGCGCGGCTTGAGTATCAGCAACGACACCGTCTCTGTAGCAGCTGCCGAGATAGCCGTTCCCGCGAAATTGATTTTCGTATTGAGGTGACCATGAACAGATTTCACGAAAAAGTCGCGCTGATCACTGGCGCGGCGCAAGGCATCGGTCGGCGTGTGGCGGAGCGCATGGCCGCTGAGGGTGCGCGATTGATTCTGGTTGATCGCTCGGACCTGGTGTTCGAGGTGCAGCAACACTTGGCGCAGGACAGTCAGGTGCTTGCCTTGACCGCTGACCTTGAGCAATACAGCGAATGCAGCCGTGTGATGCGCACCGCCGTCGAGCGCTTCGGGCGTCTGGATGTGCTGGTGAACAACGTGGGCGGCACGATCTGGGCCAAGCCTTTCGAGCACTACGAAGAGCAGCAGATCGAGGCTGAAATCCGCCGTTCGCTGTTTCCGACATTATGGTGCTGCCATGCTGCGCTACCGTTCATGCTGGAGCAGGGCAGCGGCGCCATCGTCAACGTATCCTCCATCGCCACCCGCAGCATCAATCGCGTGCCCTATGGTGCGGCGAAGGGCGGCGTCAACGCGCTGACCGCCTGCCTGGCGTTTGAAACCGCCGGGCGAGGGGTTCGGGTCAATGCCACTGCGCCCGGTGGCACGGAAGCGCCGCCACGGGTCATCCCGCGAAACAGTGAAGAGCAGAGCACCGAAGAAAAGGTCTGGTACCAGCAGATCGTCGACCAGACGCTCGACAGCAGTTTGATGAAACGCTACGGCACGCTGGATGAGCAGGCAGGCGCTATCCTGTTTCTGGCCAGCGACGAAGCGTCGTACATCACCGGCATGATCATGCCGGTGGGCGGCGGCGACCAGGGCTGAGATGACTGCACAAACTTACAGGCGACGCTGAAAGGCTCTGACGATCTTGAGCGTGGCGTCGCTTGTGTTCAGGTTTTGAACCGCGTCCAGCGGATACCACATGCAATCGAAGATTTCATTTTGCGGCCGGGCTTCGTCCGAATTGAGCACTGACGCCTCATAAACATGGTGTCGGGTGCTGCCCGTTTCCAGCTCCATCAAGTACAGCAAGCCGTCGACGCCCAGCCCTGTTTCTTCCAGGAGTTCGCGCATGGCTGCGCCCGCAGTGGTTTCACCGCGCTCGACTTTTCCTCCGGGCAAGGTCCAGCGGCACCTGGGTTTGCGCACCAGGAGAACATGCCGATCCTGCTCGCAAATGACTGTTGCCCTTACTTTCATGTGTTACTAAACCGCCGCTTGTCATAAAACAGTCATAAAAATGCAATATTCAGGCCGAGGCCCGTGTTTCAAGGGTTGGAGTCGTGGGAGCTGCAGAAAGTGCAAAGGAATGTCGTAAACCCGGCGCGACGTCTGGTCGGCACTTGGGCGAAGGTCGGGTGTAAGGTAGCCAAGTCAATCGTGGCTTATCACTGCCGAAAAGGAGGTGACTATGAGCGTTCCGATGCTGAATAAAATGCACATGAACGGTTATGACGTACTCAGCGTAAACAACGGCCCCTGGCGGGTGTGCACCAAAGGCGACCGGCTCGGAGCCTTTGGCAGCAGAGAGGAGGCACTGGCGTTTGCAGCCGCTCTTCCCGCCTACAAAGCTAGAGAGGGTCGATCGACTGCAAGCCAGAAATCAGAATGAGCGAGCGTTTGAAGCCCTGGTATGCCGGGGCTTTTTTTTGTCTTCAAACCAGGGGCGGGAGGATTTTAAACGTGACATTTGGGTGAGAGCCCGTTCTCGATTCTCCTGACCTCAAAAGCGAAAAGATCACTTCGTTCGCGGATAAATGGCGAGACACTTGTAATAAACCTGTTTCCGGCTAGCCCGGTACGCCGCACTGGCTAGTAACCTCCACCGCCAGCACGACGACCAGCGCGAATGGAAGCTTGTTCATGACAAGGCTCCCGCTATCGCGCTTTTTGAGCTTTCGTCCGACTGATGATTTTGGCTTTCACTTCTTCGGCATAGCCCGCCAGTCGCTGTTCATCGCCTTGAAATAGATTGCACAACTTCATGGCCGCTTGCGCATCAACATCATTGCCAGCCAGGCGTAGTTGCTCTGCAATGCGCAAGAGTTCCACCGCCGACCACCTCAGGTCTGACGCAAGTCCTTGCAGATCACGCCGAAGTTCATTTTCATCCTCGTTGAGCCACATGATGACCTCCTGCAAATACCCCGCTACAAAAGAGTAGTCCCAATTAACGGACAAGGCGTCTGTTCGTCGGCTGCTCAATGAATGGAAGACGCACCGCTTGTCGGGAGAATGAGCGCGAACGAACAGACGTGATGTCGTACTGAGGTGGCGAATTTTCGCTAGGGCAAGGGAACCTCAAATGACCAGTACCGATGATTTCAGATTCCATGCACATGAGTTGATTGTTGACCTGGACGCAGCCACCACGGAGATGATGAAGCTGATTACGGCCCATCAGTTGAGCGGGCCGGAGTGGGAACGGGTCACTCTATGGCAGCATGAAGCGTATGAGCGATGGATGACGTATTTGAACGAACGGTCTTATCCAGCGCCCGGCGATCACAATGCGGCTCCCTGAGGGCTGATTCTATTGATGGATGTCCGGTCCGCTACGCGCTACATTTCCCGTTTTTCAGGATAAGGAAGCGTCATGCGAATGTTGATTGGGGGATTAGCGATGACGATGCTGGCGGGTTGTTCATTGCCGGCATCCCTGGTTCCAGGTGAGCCTAACGTCAGCAAGTACAGTAATAAACCGCCCAAAGAGTACGCCGCGTGTCTTTTGCCATTATGGCAACAGGAAGTCTCCAGAACGACTCAGACTGCGATTTCCAATGGTTACCGGATCAACGCGCCCAGCATCATCACGGCTGACGAGATTCTGGACATCGTGAAATACAAGGACGGCAGTCGCGTATCGCTGTATCAGGGGCCGCCGTGGGCCAAATCGGACGCGATGCGTAAAGCGGTTCGCAGCTGCTTGTAACACTCGCTTCTTCTGAGCTTCATAGATAAGCGCCGTACGTCGGAATCGAGGAACGGTCATTCATTCAGAAACTTCCAAGTGAAAAACTGGCCTTGGAGTTGGGTGATGAATGACGATCAAAAGAAACAAGCCCTGGCGGCCTGGTACAAACTTCTGAACGAGCCGGAAATTCGCATGGATGTTGAAGAGCAGTACGACGAGTTGCTCAAGGCCGCCGACGAGATGGAACGTATCGGGCTGATCAACAGCACGGAATGGCGCAAGTTAGTGAAGGAAGCGGGTACCGCATTTGCAAAAGCGATAGAGGGTGTGGACGGCGGCACGTAGGTGGGCCGCACACTGGCGTTTAAGGTAACTCCTCCCAATTGACCTGTATCAAGCCATGTTCCTGTGCATGGCTGCGCACAGCATCGAAATTTTGTTGGTCGTGATTGTCCCCGTACGAAAGCCCGATTCCCGAATGCAGGCAGGCGTAGTACCAAGCGTCTGCCTCAGTCATGTGGGAGTCGGGTTGTACAAAAATATTCCGAGTCTTGTTGAAGCCATACGTGATTTGAAAATATCGAGGGCGGGTCATCCGAATCTCCAGGTGCTGCCACTACGACATTGATGGCGTAGTGCCAGTTCCTTCTATTTTCGGACTTTTGTCTGCTTCAACAAAACGCCAGGTTTTTCCGTCATTCATTTATGCACGCGCTCATGGCGTGTTCTCGCGGGGGCGCTCAGCCAGCATGCATTGAAGGCATTCAGTGTTGAGCTGCAAGCATTCCTTGTCGGCCTCTATCCGTGTCAGGTAGGTGGTGGGAAGTCTTCGTTTTTCTTCATTGTCGTAGAGGTTGAACCCGATGGGGGCGGTTTTGCAGTAGAAGCGCGTTCCGTTGCGCGTTGATCCCGTTTCCGTGGGTATTGCAGGAACAACAACGAATCTTGGAATCATCCTCGCGTACTCCTTCCGAATTCACCTTAACGTGTAGCGGCTACTGGCCACCACCGCAAGGGAGCGCTTGAAGTATCCGATGAACAGAGCAGATCTGTTGAACTGTACGGACAGAAGCCATCAGGAAGTCGGGCGGCGGCGCTCGACGCCAGAAGGGTTTCCGGTGTCTATCAGCCTTCGCTCTGCCAGGACATTATCAAGAGCCTGGCGGGCATTGCGGTCCAGCTCATTCTCTCTCTCTTTGAGTGCAAGCAAGATTGGGTTGGACCAGGCGCGATAGGTTTTCTCGGCTTTGTAAATGGACGTCATCTATCCTCCTTGATCACGCGCCCGCTGGGGAAGCAGGGCCTCTCGATTCGGTAGAAACCCTAGTCGAGGAAACGGCTTTGCGCCAGTGAGGCGCACTGCAATGGTGCGCCTGGGGGGAGCGTTGATTGCTCTATCGAGGAGCGCCATTGCGCTTTGATCAGAGATTTAGACGGTGTAAATCAGATACACAGCAACGATCAGGGATGAGCCGGGTAATCACGTTCCGGGGTGACGAGCAAACCATCCAGCTCAACGTGCATGGCCGCCTGCAAAGTAACAACGCCGACATCTTGCGCGAAGCGGCAATCGCGGACGGCGGGGTGACCCTGCTGGCCGACTGGCTGGTGCGCGACGACGTCGCCGCAGGCCGGCTGACCCGTTTGCTGGAACATTACGAAGTCAATCCCGGCAGTGCGAGCAGTTGCATCAATGCGCTGTATTTGCCCAATCACCGGGGTTCCAGCCGCATCAATGTGTTCATCGATTTTCTGGAGGAGATCCTCACGCCGCTCACTCCGTGCACCGTCAACCCTTGAGCTCGCGCGGATCGCTGATCAGCATCACGTTGTCCTGAATAGCGGCCAGGGTGTATTCGAGCAATGACGTGCCCCGTCCCAGTGTCGCGGCCTTGTCCTGCTCCAGTGCCTGTTGCAGAACGACAAGGTAATTTTGCGTCTTCGAGGCCGAGGCAGGGATCACATTGTCCTCTTCCAAATGCCCCTTTACGTATTTGGAAATGCGCGTGGACTGGCTTGCCGAATGGCTGACGGATGCTTCAACCAACTCACCTTCGACATAACCGATGCGGCTGGTGCTGCTGGCCTGATCGTTGATCTGGTAGTACCGGTAGTTTTGCGATTCCGAGTCAGTGGTCAGTTCCAGCTTTTGCCCGGCATACAGTGGCTTATGGTACTGGGCTGTCAGATGTGATTGCTGGTTCTGGACAAGGGTGCGGTTGAGCCGATTCAGACCTTTGGATTGCGTGGCTTGGGATAAGTCGTAGCTAAACGAATCGAGCTCGCCAGGCCGTGCGGGATTGCCATTTACAGTCTTCTCGGTGACCGTCGCGCTGAAATCGGCGAGGCCGGAGAGCAAGCTGCGGTCGGTGTCTGTCAGATGGTTCGAGCCAGGGGGCTGCTGCACGGTTGCGGCGAGGCTTTCCGAGTAATTTGTGTGTACGGTCTTGAACGCACTCTCGAACATCGATAGCAGGCGTGAGTCGCCATCGCCTCGATCGCGCGCCGCTTCTATTTGACGCAGGTAGCTCTCGAGCGCCTTGGCCTTCTGAGTGCTGTTGCCGAGAATCGCAGCATTTTTCAAGTCCGCGGCGATGTTGAGATCGCCCGCCGCGCCACTCATGCGCACGCGGCGCTGGCTTGCATCGGCATGCAGATCAAGGGTCTGCGTGCTGTCATCGCTGAGCTTGAACCGTGTGACCAGGTCGACCGAAGAAAACACCTTGGAATCGAACTGCATCAGCGCCTCCAGCTTGAGTTGCGGCGGCACCGCAGTCAGTCCTTGAATGGCCGACTCAAAGCCATCCGCCATTGCGCCCAGCGCAGCCAGTTCTTCTTTGCTCAGATCACCACCCTCGACCTGCGCCTGCACCGCCAGCGCATTGTCCTGGCTGGACAGGGTCAATTGGACAGTCTTGCCACTCGCTGTTTTCAGCGTGAGGCTAATGGAATTGTCCGCGACGCCACTGTGAAGTTTGGCTTGGGCAGCCGCCAGCTCACCGACCTCAAGCGGCCTTCCAGTCGATGAGCGAATCACTGACTGGGAAATGTTTTTGTTGGTTTCAGCCAATTGCAAAAGCAGTGAAGCGCCCAGGTTCTGGAACCGGCCGGCAGTCGACGAATTCCCGAAATTGCCCCTCATGTGCATGGACGCTTTGTCGTGCTGCAGGTATTCCCAGGAAAGCGGTGCATCAAGCTCCGCTATCACACCCCGAGAGGTATACGTCTGTGCATCAATGGCTTTGTTGTCTTGCAGCAAAGTGACTATCGACGAGGGCGAAGACACGGTGGCTGTCGATTCGGCGGGATGGCCGACGAGCACGGAGGTCGCTACTTTTGCGACCGTCAGTGGCTGTGTGGCGGAGATAGAAGAGATTACGGTCACGGCTGCTCCATGCTGATGAGGTCCTGGGTAATTTGTCGGCGGTGGATGCGACAACTTGAGGTTTGGGTGCGGGAGGTAAAACCTGCGAATTGAAACTTTGAACACCTTCCATCGCGACCGGCCTAATCCACTATATGAATCAGGAGGGCATGATCATGTCCGAAGCCGCCAGTTATTTTGCAATTGCCGTAGCAGTGATTATCTTGCTCGTCGACCTGTGGGCAATTGTCAGTGTGTTCCGCAGTGACAAGCCTGTGGGCATCAAAGCCGCCTGGGCCATCGGGTTGATCGTTTTCCCGGTGCTCGGATTGGTTGTCTGGGGGATTGCCGGACCGCGCGGGATCAAGGAAGGGCCTACATCACCTGAACACAGCAAGGGGTGAGCCGATTCAGACGGAGCAAAAAAATCGCCTGATCGCCGGGCCTTTTTCGCCGTTCGTCCAATGCCTGGCACTTGCTCTGCGCTCTCTGCTCTCAATTACAAGCACGGACATCCCGCGCATCAGAACGGAGAACCCGCATGGACATTGATGAAAATGCACCTGGAAACATTTCTCAGGCAGGCGTAACGAGGGGCACGGATAACGAAGCAGGTCACGATCCCAAGGGGAAGGACCCTGAGGTTGCGCTGCCGCCGGACGACGAAGCGCCTGTCGATGAAGAGTTGGCGGATGTAGACGCCGACAACTCGGTGTCGAGCGAGCATCCCAGGCCGTAAAGATTTCCAACGCCATGGCAAGACGTCCCGCTGACCGCGATGACATTGGCGACCGAGCCGAAAGGGGGCAAGTGTGTCCTGCGCACTTGTCGACCACGTTGATTCTGGTTTTTATCTAAGGTATCGCATAGACCTTGAAGAGCTTTCTGGTCGTCTCGCTGACGCCACCGAGGTACTTGTCGAATCCCTGCTCAATCTCGCCCGACCTGTACATTTCACTGAGCGCAGTATCAACCAGCAAACGAAAATTCTCATCGTTTCGGTCCACTGCCATTGCGGTGGGTGAGTACTCAAAAACGCGTTCGAGCAGCACCAGGTTGGTTGCCGACTTATCTGTGGCGAGGAGGTTCTGGAGCATCATGCGTTCGGCGAAGAACGCGTCGGCTTTGCCTTCGGAGACCAGCGTGAGGCCTGCGGCGGTGTTTTCGACGGTGACCAGAGTGGCCACCACGCCCAGTAGTCGCATCTGCTGACGAATCCATGTTTCGGTGACACCGCCAGCCGTGGCGGCATAGGTTTGGTTGGACAGCCCATGGTTGACCGTCGCTCGCCAGGTTGGCCCGGTCCGAGCCACCTTGCCATTCAGCACATTGAGCAACGCCTCTGATGCATCTTGGCGCACCACGGCCGAGAGGCCGGCCGTGTAGATCGGTACCGAGTAGCTCACTACCTTGCGCCGCTCCAGTGTGGGGGGCGTCGGTGTACAAAGAATATCGACCTTCCCCGAGCTGACGGCGCTCATCTCGTCGGTGACCGTGACGGGCAGGTAACGTATTTGCAAGCCGGGCAAACCCAACTCAGTCTTCACCTTGTCGGCGATTTTCAGGCAGAGATCGATGGCATAACCGCTGGCTTTATCGGCTGCCTGGACACTGAAAGGTGCAAAGTCCGGCAGGTAACCGAGGGTGAAGGTATTGCTCGCCCGCACGCGTTCAAGGGTATTGGCATTGGCCAGTACGGACACCAGCATGAGCAAGCAGACGAGCAGCAGGTTGTTGGTGTTGGTCAGTTTCACGTTCATATCCTGATTCCCCTAATTCAGATGTCTGTGCAGTTCTGAAATCAACGGTCAAGGGGTGTCGGCCCGGGTCTGCGCGGCGGGAGCTGCCTCGACACTACGTTTGGCGAGGAAACCATAAAGCAGGTAGCCGAATACCAGGACGAGGGTGCCGCCGAACACGGCGTCTCTGCCGCAGGCATACAGGGCGTACAAGGAATAGGCCACGGCGACCAATAACAATAGGGTGTTGCGGGTGTACACGCCGAAACTGACCTTGGCTTTGTACATCATGATCAGCAGGCCGGTGGCCGCCGTCACGTAGGGGATGAGGTTGGTCACTGCCGCCAGGCTGACAAGTTTTGCGAATTGGGCGCTGGCATTGGGCGAAATGGTCGATAGTGCCAGCAACGTCTGCAAGACACCGCAGACCAGCATTCCGACTATAGGGGCATTCCGTGCGCTGACCTTGGCGAACAGTTTCAGGAACATACCCTGGTCAGCCGTCATCTTGGCGGTTTGCGCCAAGGTGAACTGCCAGCCCAGCAGCGAACCGACACAGGCCATCACCGCCAGCGCCATGATGATGTTGCCCACCGTGGGGTTGAACATGTGTGCATAGACGAGCGCGAAAGGGGCCGATGAGTTGGCCAGTTCGGCATTGGGGATGATGCCTTGAATAACGGTTGTCGACAGCACATAAACCACTGCCGCACCCAGCGTGCCAAACAGGCACGCCAGCGGTACCGTGCGTTTGGGATCTTCCACTGCATCGGAGGCCTGTGCTGCCGATTCCATGCCGAGGAAGGCCCACAGGGTCAGGGGAATCGCCTTGCTGATGGCTTCAGAGATGGGCAGGTTGTTCGGGTTCCAGGCGGCAGCCAGCACATCGGGCTTGAACCAGAACCAGCCGATGATGCTCAAGCCGGCCACCGGGATGATCACACCCCACACGGTAATCGCACCGATCTTGCCCGTGATGTCGGGGCCGCCAAAGTTGGCCACGGTGGTCAACCAGAGCAAGCCGACCGTTCCGATGAACAGCGGAATGGCGCCGCTCCCCAGCCACGGCACGAACGATGTCATATACCCCACTGCGGAGATGGCGACCGCCACGTTGGCGATGGCCAGCGAAAGGAAGTACAGATACGAGCAAAGGAAGAACCCTGATTTGGCGTGCGCCTCTTCGGTATAGGCGGATAACCCGCCTGGACGCGGACAGTAGATGCCACACTGGGAAAAGCAATACGCGATGGCCATGGAACCGACGGCAGTGACGATCCACGACAACAATGAAACAGCGCCGAGCTGAGCCATGCTTGTCGGTAACATGATGATGCCCGAGCCCATCATGTTAACTGTCACCAGTGTGGTGAGCCCCATGAGGCTCATTTTCTTGCTTGAGTCGGCCATCGAAAACTCCTTGATCTGCTCAACGCATTGAGCCTGAATCCGGCGTTTGATTACGTGTTGTCGGGCAAGGGGCCGTCCAGAGAAAACACGGCGCCGGCACCATCGGTATAGTCGGTTTGATCGAGAGCGGAAATCTTTGTGAAATTGCGAAAGCAAATTTCATATTTAGTTGGCGACCGCTTGCTTGAAGGCGCAGAGATAAGCAGGTTGAGTTCGTCAGTTGTTGAGTCATCTGATTTGAATCAATCAATCGACAAATCCTTTGCTCCTCGCATTTGAAGTCCACACAAAAATCAGACTTCAACGGGTCTCGAACATCTCGCGAATCAAGTTAGGCGTGCTGCCGGTCCAGCGCTTGAAGGAGCGCCGAAAGTTCGCCGCATCGTTGAATCTCAGGTAGTCCGCGACTTCTTCGTTACTGAATCCCTTGATCTGATAGAGGTAAAGCGCCACATGCTTGCGCACCAAATCCACCTGTTGTTGAAATCCTGTGTCGTGTTTTTGCAGTTTGCGCTTGAGCGTGGCGGGGCTCATGGCGAAGGCCAGGGCGGCCTGTTCGAGGTTGGGGGCTTGGCGAACATGGGTTTGAAGGTAGCGATAAACACAGTCGATGAAGCTTGAGGCAAATCCCAATTGTTCGATTTGTCGGTGGGCTTCCTGGCGGGCAACCTGGCCTGCTGTGGCCGAGGCGTCGGGCCAGGACTGAGTGAGATATTCCCGGGGGATGCGCATTTGGTCCAGCGGGCGCTTGAACTGTGTGTGCTCACCCAGATGCACCCAGTATTGCTCGACATAACGGGGTTCGGCATGGCTGAAGCTGCATTCCCACGGCAGGCGCTGGCCACTCTGTGACCGGCTCATGGCCACGATCGAGGTCATGCTTGCCTCCAGCACAAAACGCCACTGTTCACCCGCTCCGCAGCTGTCCAGCCAGTAGAAATAGGCGTGTTTTTCATCCAGCACCAGTCGCGGGGTGGCCAGCGGGCTGAGCAGCGCCTGTAGCTGCACCAGCGTGTCGAGGGCCTGGTGCAGGTTTTGGGCGTGGCGCAGGGCGTGGCTGGCGGGACCGTAATGCCCCGGTAGCAGGCGCTGGCCGAACAAAAAGCTGCTGTCGTCGGCATCCAGCAAGCGCCGGCAGTTGCCGATCAAACCGAGAAACTGCTGCGGGCTGAGGCGAGTCTGGCCGACCAGGATGTCGTCATGAAACAGTCCGGTGCCGCGTAACAGACGATGGCTGTCGATTCCCCGGGACAGCGCCAGATCGATCAGGGTTGCTGGCTGGTAATGCCCGGGAATGAAACGGCTGTCGGTTTCGTACCAAGTGGTTTTCAGGGTCATGGCCTGGTCTCAGGCCGTTCTGGCCAGAGGCTGCTTGGCCCGGGCCAGCGCCAGGTTAAGGCGCTTGAGCAGGGCGTCGGGTGACTCGTTCAGTGCCATCACCACCGCCGAGCTCGCCGACAGTTGCAAGCGTTCGCCGTGCTGCCGGGTTTTGTGCGCCAGGCCCTGAACCGCTTGCTGCAGTTCCAGCGCCAGCAACCGTGCCTGGCTCTCGCCGGTGTTGGGCAGTAGCACCACGAAACGGTCGCCGGCCAGTCGGCAGAGCAAGTCCTGTCGGCGCAGGTTGAGCAGCAGCACATGACTGAGTGCTTGCAGCACGGCGTCGCCTTCGGCATGCCCGAAGGCCTGATTGATGGCCGAGAAGTTGTCCAGGTCCAGCGCCAACAATGACAGCGGCTGTTGTTGACCATGACTTTCCTCAAGACTGCCGGTCAGTTGCCGCTTGAGGTAATCGGCGCCGCCCAATGGCGTGAGTTTGTCGAACAACCGATGCTCGCGGAACAGCCGCTCGCGTTTCTCCATCTGTGCGCTGATTGCCAGTTGTTCGCGGTGCCAGTGATAGATGCCGAGGGTCAGCAATATCATGCCCACCGGCATCGGCCCGGACTCGAGCCAGTGATCCCAGGTGATGCTGTCGGGCAGGCGGATGAACTCGTCGAGGCTGTCGATCCACCAGGAGAAAAAGATGCAACTCAAACCCAGCACCAGGTAATGGGTGACGCGCCCGGCCGGCCGACTCTTGAGCACCAGTCCCAGCCAGACCAGCGCGAGCAGCGCCGAACCGCCTTCACCGACGATGTCCAGCCAGACCCATTCGCTGACCGGTTTGACCTCGCCGCAGGCCAGATGCACAAGCAACCCCAGGTTGGCGGCCAACAGCAGCAGGGCGAGTTTCCAACGGTGAGGTTTGAGCACTGAGAACATGGCCGCGATCCTTTGGCGAAGAAGCAATTCGCGCCAGCACAGCAGATGTTTGTGACAGTCGGGTGACTGGGGTGTGAGGTCGAATCAGCTCATGGTCCTGTGGGATTTTCTGGCGAGTGAGGACCAGCAAGCAGTAATGCGATCTGTAGCAGCTGTCGAGCTTGCGAGGCTGCGTTCGGCTGCGAAGCAGTCGTCAAACCAGAGATTGCGGTGTGGCAGGCAGACCGCATCAACCTGATTCACGACTGCTGCGCAGCCGAACGCAGCCTCGCAAGCTCGATAGCTGCTACAAGAGTGCGTCGCGGCAGAAATGGCATAACTGACTGGACAGCAAAGTCATTTCAGCTCACTTCCCTCCCCGAAACCCGGCAAAACCCCGGTTTACCGCACCTCCCGCCAACCCCTGTCACAGAACCGTCATCCCCCGTGCCTAGCGTGCCCTCCCAGTTGCCGGGCCACTTGCCTGGCGTTATCGGACTCTTGGGGGAGGACCACCATGTATAAGCGCAGCAGCACCGCTGGAGTCGTCGGCTTCACGCTCACCGCCCTGGCTATGGCAATCGCCAGTGAACGCCTGAGCGCCGCCGAAGCCGTGGCGAACACCGAACACGTCGAAGTGGTGGGCCAGGCGGCGAGCATTGATCAGGCGCTCAAGGAGCAGCGCAGTTCCGACAGCATCAAGAGCGTGGTGCATGCCGACGGCGTGGCGCAGTTGCCGGACGAAAACGTCGCCGAAGCGGTGCAGCGTCTGCCGGGAGTCAGCGTCGAGCGCGACCAGGGCGAAGGGCGGTTTGTCAGCGTGCGCGGCCTCGGTCCGGATCTGAACAGCGTGACCATCAACGGCACACTGGTGCCATCGCCGGAAAGCGAACGGCGGGCCGTGGCCCTCGATGTGCTGCCCTCGGAATTGGTGCAGTCATTGTCGGTGATCAAAACCCTGACACCGGACATGGACGCCAACTCTCTGGGCGGCACCGTGGATGTTAAAAGCCTCTCGGCCTTCGATCACAAAGGGCTGTTCTACACCGGCAGCAGCGAAGCCAGTTACGACAAAAACACTCACCAGACCAGCCCGAAATTTTCCGGTGCCGTCAGTGATCGCTTCAGCCTTGGCGACGGCATCGACAACTTCGGCGTCGCTGCGGCGCTGAGCTGGCAGAAGCGCGACTTCGGCTCGGACAACGTCGAAACCGGCGGCGCCTGGGACTTCGAGCAAGGCGCCAAATTGCAGGAGTTCGAGCAACGCGATTACGACATCAGCCGTGAACGCTCCGGTGGCGGCCTGAACTTCGATTACAAACCCGACGACCTCAGCAGCTATTACCTGCGCACCCTGTACAGCCGCTACAAGGACAGCGAGACGCGCAATTCCACCAGCCTGGAATTCGCCGACCCACTGGCGGCGGGGGAGTTGGGCGATGCCGAAGGCGCCCGAAAACTCAAACAACGGGAAGAGACCCAGGAAATCCAGTCTTACGTATTGGGCGGCGAGCGTATGTTCGGCCTCTGGACCCTCAGCGGCCAGGCCGGCTACAGCCGCTCCAGCGAAGACAGCCCGGGCCACATCGCCAACGCCGCGTTCAATGGCACCGACGACTTCGCCGACAGCGGTTTCTACGACACCAAAAAACCGCGACCCCTGATCGGTCAGGGCTTCTACAACCCGGACAACTTCAGCCTCGACAAGGTCGATTGGGAAAAACAGAAAACCACCGACACCGAGAAAAACCTGCGACTGGACCTGGCCCGCGACTACGACCTCAGCGGCTATGCGTCCCAGGTCAAATTCGGCGGCAAGGTCAGCCGCCGCAACAAAGACAACAACCTCGATGCCTGGGTCTATGAAGATTTCGACGATCTGGGTTTCAGCGATGAACAGCTCAACCTCAGCCGATTCCAGAAAGGCACCGTGGACTATCGCCTCGGCCAGTTCGGCCCGGGCATCAGCGGCAGCGGCATCAAGCAGTTGATCGGTGGCCTGAATCAAGCGGACTTCTATGACGAGACCGAATCGCGGGTCAACGACTTCAAGATCAGCGAAGACATCGACGCCGGCTACCTGATGAACACCATCGATATCGATGACTGGCGTTTCATTGCGGGCATGCGCTACGAAGGCACCGAGTTCGAAGCCAAGGGCACGGGCGCCACCGATGGCGAGTTCCAGTCCACCGAAACCAAACGCCGTTATCACCACTGGCTGCCGGGCCTGCATGCGCGCTATCAACTGGACAAGAACACTCAGGTGCGCGCGGCCTGGACCAAGTCCGTGGTGCGCCCGACGTTCGGCCAACTTGCGCCGGGTTTTGTCATCGACGATGACGAGGCGACCTTCGGCAACCCGGAGCTCAAGCCGCTGGAATCCAGCAACCTCGACCTGGGCATCGAGCACTACATGGGCCATGCTGGCACAGTCTCGGCGTTCGTGTTCTACAAAGACATCAAGAACTTCGTCTACAACACTGACCTGGCGGGCACCGGCGCCTGGGCCGATTTCTCCGAGGCTCATACGTTTGCCAATGGCGACAGCGCCAAGCTCTATGGCCTGGAACTGGCCTACTCGCAAAAATTCGACTGGCTGCCGGCGCCCTGGAATGGTCTGCTGCTGGGCGCCAACACCACCTTCAGCCGCTCCGATGCCGAGATCGAAGGCTTCGACGCCGCCAGCGGTATCGACCGCAAGCGCAGCATCGATTTGCCCAACCAGTCGGACACTGTCGGCAACCTGATGCTCGGTTGGGAAGATGACAAGTTGAGCCTGCGCCTGTCGGCCAACTACAAGTCCGATTACCTCTTTGAGCTGGCCTCGATCAACGACAAAGCTCACGACCTGCACGTCGATGCCCAGACCTTCGTCGATTTCAGTGCGCGGTATTCGCTGACCAAAAACCTGCAAGTCAGCTTCGAGGCGCAGAACCTCACCGACGAGCCGTATTTCGTCTACACCGGTAACCGCTCCTATAACGGCCAATACGAAGAATACGGCCCGACCTACAAGCTCGGCCTGACCTTTACCCACTTCTAAGCCCCGGGGCGGCAGCCCGGTGCTGCCGCCGTGATGGATGCACGACAAGGACTTTGCCTGTTCATGAGTATTTCGTGGTTACCCAAACACGGTCTGCTGACCACCCTGATCAGCTTGACCATCGGCCAGGCCATGGCGGCCGCGCCGAACCTGAGCCTCACACCCTGGGCGCCGAACCTGGCAGTCGACGCGGTAGCGTTTTTGCCCGCTGAGATTGGCCCTGAACGCCTGGCCGCCAGCGAACGCGTCGGCTTGCTGCTGCTCGACGCGCAAGGCAAAGAGTTGGCGCGCCTGAAAGGTTCGTTCAGTAGCCTGGACAGCCGCGCCGCCGGTCAACACGTCTTGGTGGCCAGCCTCGACAACGCTCGCCAACAAGCGTTGCTGGTCAGCCTCGATCCGGCCAAGCGCAGTTGGGGGCAACCGGTGTATCTGCCAACGCGGGATTACCCGGTGAACGGTTTGTGCCTGTACCGCGACGAAGCCAGCAATCTGTTCCTGTTTCTGGTGGGCGAGGAGGGCAAGGGTGAGCAATGGCTGGTGGGCAACGGCGCCACTTTGAACCCGCAACCGCAACGGGTGCGCGGTCTGCCACTGCCGCCGTCGGCACAGTTCTGTCAGGTCGACGACGCGGCCAATCAACTGGTGGTCAATGAAGAGAACGCCGGTTGGTGGGCCTACCCGGCGCATGCCGAGGCTGATGTAACGCGCACACCTGTGGCGATGCGCGAACCGTTCGGCGAGATCAAACAGTTCGCGGGTGCGATGGCCGTGGTGCCGGGTGGCATCGTCGGACTCGATCCGAAAGCCGCGCAACTGCATCTCTATCAGCAGCAGGGCGAACGCTGGACGGCTCAGGCCACCTTGGCGTTGCCAGGCTTGAACGAGCCGGAAAACCTCGCCCTGCGCCCGACGGCCAAAGGCTTGCAAGTACTGTTGCGCGACGATGAAAACGGCCTTCTGTATCAGGGCGAACTCAACTGGCAAGCCACGCCGGTGCCCTTGGCGCCGGTGCTGCCGAACGTAAAAGCAGTCAGCCAAAGCGACCCGGTTGGGCGCCAGGGTGATGCCGCGGATGATCCGGCGATCTGGATTCATCCGCAGCAAGCCGCCCTGAGTCGGGTGCTGGGCACCAATAAAAAGCAGGGGCTGATGGCGTACGACCTGCAAGGCAAACTGCTACAGGAGTTGCCGGTAGGCCGCCTGAACAACGTCGACATACGGCCGAATTTCAAGCTCGGTCAGCAGACCGTCGACCTCGCGGTGGCGAGCAATCGCGATCGAAACAGCCTCAGCCTGTTCAGCATCGACCGCACCAACGGTGAGTTGCGCGAAGCCGGTGAGATCCCCACGCCGCTCAAGGACATCTACGGCATCTGCCTGTTTCAACCGGCCAGCGGCGAACTTTACGCGATCGCCAACGGCAAGGATGGCACCTTCCTGCAATACCGCCTGAGCGCGCCGAACGGCAGCGTACAGGGCGAGCTGGTGCGCCAGTTCAAGGTCGACAGCCAACCTGAAGGCTGCGTCGCCGACGACCAGCGCCAGCGCCTGTTTCTCGGTGAAGAGGACGTCGGCGTCTGGGCGGTGGACGCCCGCGCCGATCAGCCGGCGACACTCAGCAGCGTGATCAAAGTCGGCGCGCAGTTGCAGGCGGATGTGGAAGGGCTGGCGCTTTATCAAAGCGCGGCGCAGGACTATCTGGTGATCTCAAGCCAAGGCAACGACAGCTATGTGGTGCTCGATGCCGAACCGCCGTTTGCGTCTCGCGGTGCATTGCGCGTAGGGCTGAACGCCGAGCTTGGTATCGACGGTGCGTCGGAAACCGACGGCCTGGAAGTCACCTCGGTGAACCTTGGCGGGCGTTGGAGCCAAGGCCTGCTGGTGGTGCAGGACGGCCGTAAACGCATGCCCGAGCAAACCCAGAACTTCAAATTCGTGCCCTGGGCCGAAGTCACCCGGGCCCTGAAGTTGCCTTGACCCGGTCTGTCATCAACGCGTCATCACATTTTCATCGAATAGCTCAACGGCCGTCGCGCATCGGCGGCCCGAGAGCATCAGACAAGGAGTTTCACCATGCAGGCCACACTCGAACACATGACGATCTGGGGGCTGATCAGCGACGCCAGCCTGTTGGTCAAGGCGGTCATGCTCACCCTGTTGCTGGCCTCGTTACTCAGTTGGTACCTGATCATGCAGCGCAGCCTCGTGCTGCAACAGCGCGAACGGCAGATGAATGCGTTTGTGAAGCGCTTTCGCAGCAGCTCGGATCTGCTGCCGCTGTACCGGGACACTACTGACAGCGAGAACGGCGTCGAGCCGATATTTCACGCCGGGCTTCACGAGTTCAATCATCTTCATCAGCACACGGGCAATGCCGCCGACGTGGTGCTCGAAGGTGTGGAACGCGCGCTGTACGTCGCCATCAGCGAGCAGGAAGTGCAGCTGGAGAAAGGCTTGCAGTTTCTCGCGACCGTCGGTTCGGTCAGCCCTTACATCGGTTTGTTTGGCACGGTTTGGGGAATCATGAATTCGTTTCTCGGCTTGTCTCAGGTACACCAAGCGACGCTGTCGACCGTGGCCCCGGGCATCGCCGAAGCGCTGATCGCCACGGCCATCGGCCTTTTTGCGGCGATTCCGGCGGTGATTGCCTACAACCGCTTTTCCTCGCGCAGCCAGACCTTGCTCACCCGTTACTACGCCTTCGGCAATGAGCTTCAAGTGCGCCTGCATCGCACGTTGCATGGCAAGCCGTTGAACCTGGCCGCCGCAGCCTGAGAGGAGAATGAAGATGCTGGTCAGACCGCAACGCAAGCACGGGCCCAAGGCCGAAATGAACGTGGTGCCCTACATCGATGTGATGCTGGTGCTGCTGGTGATTTTCATGGTCACCGCACCGATGCTGACCCAGGGCGTGAAGATCGAATTGCCCAAGGTCGCCAGTGAAGCGTTGGCCACCGATACCCGCCAGCAAATCCTTACCCTGTCGGTGAAGGCCGAGGGCAGCTACTACTGGAACCTCGGCGGAGAACTGGATACGCAGCACCAGACCGACAGTGCGGTGGGGCTCGATGAGATGCGGGCCAAGGTCGCGCAAATCGTTGCCGAGCGTCATGACACTCAGGTTTACATTCGCGCCGACAAGGACGCCGGTTACGGCAGCGTGGTCGCGGCCATGGCGGCACTGCAACAGGGCGGGGTCAGCAACCTCGGGCTGGTGACCGAGGCTGCGCAATGACGGCGATGATCATGCACGACTCCACCATGACGTTGCCGCGCAGTGCTCCCGGCGGGTTCTGGCAGAACAGTCTGGCGGCGGGCCTGGCCGTGGCGCTGCACGTCATCGTTCTGGCGTTGTTGGTACACGGCTGGTCGCTGGAGAAAACACCAGTCAGTCAGCCGGCAGTTTTGAAAACCCAATGGGTGATGTTGCCGCCGGAACCTCAGGTGCAGGCTCCCGAACGGGCACCCGCAATCGAGCAGCCAGCACCTCCTGAGCCCGTTGCAGCCGCACCCATCGAGCCGATCAAACCTGCTGTCGATCCACAACTCCAGGCTCAAAAACGCGAACAGGCAGCGTTGGCGCGAAAGCGGGTCGAAGATAAAAAACTCGAGCAGCAAGCCGAGCAGCAACGCGAGCGACTGGAGACGCAACGACGTGACCGGGAGAACCAGCAGCGGCAACTCGCCCAGCAGCAAGAACAACGTGCCGAGCAGGCCAGACTGGCTGCCGAACGCTCGCGCCGACCAGCCGCACAGAACGCTGCCGACATTCGTCAGTATTTACCTCTGAGCAAGGAAGCACCGGACTATCCGCAGCGGGCTCTGGACAAGAACATAGAGGGTGATTGCTCGGTGGAATACACCGTCAACCCACAAGGCAAAGTCGAGAATCCCAGGGTGCTTGATGGTTGCCATCCGCTGTTCATTCGACCATCGCTGGCAGCCGCTAACACCTTCCGTTACCAACCGCGAGTCGTCGACGGCCAAGCTGTTGCGGTGCCGGCTGTGCGCAATACGTTCCATTACCGGATCAAGTAAGTGGTAACCCTGTCATGTGACAGGCAAATCATTCACCTTGCTCGGGTCTGCTCGATGGTTTCGACAAATGCCTTGACCAGCGGGCTGCGTTCGCGTTTGCGCGTCAATATTAGCAAGGGTGCGGTGGCCCCGGGTTCAGCCAGGGGCCGATAGGTCACGCCGCGCTTGACCAGGGTCTGGGTGCATTGGGGCACCACGGCGACGCCACGGCCTGCGGCGACCAGGGCGATGATGGAGGTGATCTGCTTGCCCTTCGGCGCGGGCAGGGGGATCAGCGCCTGGCGCCGATAGAGCGCCTCGATGATCTCGTTCAACCCGGAACCGTAGTCGGTCGGGAAGGCGATCAACGGGTAGGCGCTCAAATCGGCGAGTGTCACCTGTTCTTTCCGGGTGAGCGGGCTGTCACTGGCAATGGCCGCGATCAGCGGCTCGTTGTCCAGGCAGATGGCTTGAATCTCGGCATCGTCGGCGGGCGGCTGCATACGGCTCATGCCGATATCCAGACGTCCCTCGATGAGCTGCGACCATTGAGTGCTGGACGCGCCTTCTTCCACCGTCAGTTGCACATCCGGGTACGCCGAGCAGAAGGTCTGAATGGTCTGGCTGAAAATGTCCGACAGCGCAATCGAACTTGCGTAGCCCACCGCGAGATGACCCGCGGAACCCGCCGCCAGCTTGCTGGTAATGCTCGCCGTCAGATCGACTTGCTCCAGCACCGCCCGGGCGTAGGGCAGAAAGTGCCGGCCCTCGGAGGTGAGCCTGACATTGCGGGTGCTGCGATCGAACAGGCGAAAACCCAGATCCGCCTCCAGTGCCGAAATCTGCCGCGTCAGGGGCGGCTGGGCAATGTGCAGGCGTGCCGCGGCACGGCCAAAGTGCAGCTCGTCGCTGACGAGCAGGAAGTAGCGCAGGCGGCGGAGGTCAATCATCGTCATCCTTGAGGTATCAATCGGTCAGAAATAGGTATTGGATCCTTTCGACGGTCTATCTTATAAAATTGTAAAAATACATTACAGATAATCCAGGGAATCGTCGCGTGAGTTGTCCTCGAGTTGCCTTGTTTCTGGCTGGGTGCGCCGCTTTTATCAACCTTTATGCCACACAAGGGCTGCTCAACGAGTTGGCTGCGGCGTTTCACATTTCCGCCAGGCAAGCGAGCTGGAGCATCACCGTCACCACCCTGGCCGTGGCAATCACCGCTCCCTTTGTCGGCCGGTTGACGGCGCGGGGCGAGCAGCACCGGGTCATCGCCGTGGCCGCGATATTGCTGGCACTGCCTGCGGTGATGGCGGCCTGCTCGGGCAGTTTCAGCGAGCTGCTGCTCTGGCGAGCGGTGCAAGGCATGCTGATTCCGGTGGTGTTTGCCACCAGCGTCGCCTACATCGGCGTGCGCTGGAGCGGCGAGTCAGTGACGGAGATGACCAGCCTCTATGTCGCTGGCACGGTTCTGGGCGGCTTTAGCGGGCGCTTTTTGTCCGGCCTGGTGACCGAGTTCGATGATTGGCGCCTGGCGTTGGCAGTGCTGGCCGGTCTGAATCTGATCATCGGTCTGGGGATTTTCCTGCTGTTGCCGCGCAATCTTCGGTCACCCGTACAAACGCCTGCCGATCGCAAGGCGATGCGCAGCGAATTGCTAAGCAGGCCGTTGCTGGCCACCTACGCCGTGGGTTTCTGCGTGCTGTTCGCCCAAGTCGCAATGTTTACCTATGTCGGCTTACACCTGAGTCGGGCGCCGTTTGCGCTGGGCACCGCTGCGCTTGGTTCGATTTATGCGGTGTTCCTGCTGGCACTGGTGGTGGTGCCGATCGCCGGGCGCATGAGCAAGGCCCGCCCTCGCAGTGAATGGGTGAGGGTGGCGGCATGGCTGGGCGTCAGCGGCTCGGTGCTGACCCTGTGGCCATCGTTGTGGCTGATCGTTGCCGGTCTGGCGCTCAGTTGCACCGGCGTGTTTCTCGCCCAGTCCGCGGCCAATGCCTTTATCACCGCTCATGCTCGGCAAAACAAGGCCGGCGCCGTGGGCGTGTATCTGACCTGCTACTACCTGGGCGGCAGCTTCGGCGCGTTTGTGCCTGGCGTGCTGTGGGAGCAATGGGGCTGGCCTGGCTGTATCGCGTTGATCGCGGTTTTCCAGTTGCTGCCGCTGCTGATCGTGCGCAGTGGCTGGAAGTATTCCCCATTGCCATCAATGCCGCTCCCGCGCCCGTGAATGTGCCTGAAATCATCATCCAACAAGGAAAAAAGAGATGACCGTGAGTAACCTGCTGACGCTGCAAAGCCAGTTGTTGAACGTGATAGAACCGGTGCTGGAGCTGATGCCGGCCGGGGTTTTGAAGCAAGCGTTGGTGGATGCGTTTCGCAGCCAGGAATCGGAATTGCTGGACATCGAAAGTACGTTTCAGACGCTCACCTCACGCCGCCATGCGGCGCCGCAGTTGCGCAAGTTCTTTGGCAGTTGGTCGAAAACCAACAACTCGGCGGCCAGTGTGTCCGGCCTGGCCAACCGCATCACGCTGCTGGCGCGTTCCGAGCAGTGGGGCGAAGCGGCGCAACGGCTCTACCGAATCTGCGGCAACCTGCAACGGATCACCGACGAGGACCTCGGCGCACTGAGCAACACGCTGCATTCCGAACTTTTTTACAACATGGCAACGCGGATCTGCGGTGACGATCAGTGGCTGCTGACAGGCAATTGCCTGCCATCGGCGCAGGCCTTCAAGGACTGGACGGACGCGCAACGCCTGCGTGACCGCGACCTGTTGCAGGGGCTGTTGGTCACCCTGGTTCACGAGGTCTACACCCACGGTGAAGTGGAGTTCATTCATCCGCTGTTCAAGCAATGGTTCGAACGTGACATGGGCGTGCCGCCCGCGAAGGTACGGGCCACCGTTGCCTGGGTCACCGTGCACACCGGCGGCACCGAAAGCAATCACTTCGCCCACGCGGTGGCAGCGGTCGAGGAGTTCGTCGATGTCATGGGCATCGTGGTGGTCAAGTCCGCCGCCCAGGAAATCTTCGGCCAATACCTGCAGCGCAAGGCTGCGGTGATGCGTGAGTGCGGCCAATACCTGGGCTGACAGACCACGATCTGACCAGCGCTTGGGAAAGTATCAATAACGACGGCATCGGTATTGGCCTGTCCTTCAGGTTTTTATCAAGATACTGAGGCTCCGGATCCGGCGTGGATGTGATGTGCCTGAAGTTGGAGATTTACAAACTATGGAAGATTGCAAGGAAAGCCGCATGCAGCTCATTGTTTTTTGCCCGCCGAAAATTCTTCTCCAGCACTCTGCCGCGAGCTGGTCTGCCGCGCTTGGCCAGGGGGGCATGCTGTTGAGCTGCGCCTCCCGATCTCAAGAGATTGCGGCGCATCTGGGCCATACCGTCCACTTTCAGCTCTTCGACAACTTTAACGACAGCGCGCTGGTCGAGATCGATGTCTATGAGCTTGCACGGGAGCTCCATGCGCCGCTGTGTGTGGCGCTGGCCGAGATCGATGTGCTGCGGGTGGCGCGCATCAATGATCGGCTCGGGATTACGGTGGGTGCCGAGGATCGCGCCTCGTTTTACCGGGACAAGTTCCTGATGAAACAACGCGCCAGGGACTGCGGGTTTGCCATCGCCGAAATGGCATTGATCAGCAATGCCACGCAAGCGGTTCGCTTCAGCGAGCGCTTCGGTTTCCCGGTGGTCATCAAGCCTTGCGATGGCCGCGGTTCGAACGGCGTCGAGGTACTCGACAACACGCAGCAGCTGCGCGAATGGCTGGCCGGGCGCACTTCAAGCACGTTCCACAACCTGATGATCGAAAGCTATGTCCGTGGCCGCCATTACATCGTCAATGGCCTGTACATCGATGGCCGTCCGATCCTGGTTTCACCGGTTCGGGTCATGACCTCGGCGCTGGATTTCCTCGGCGGCAAATCACATGACCTGCACATGCTCGACGCCGACAACCCGATGCGCGACAGGTTGGTTCGCTATGCGCGTTCGCTGGTTGAAGAGGTGCTGCCATCCGATCCGACCATGCTGTTTCATCTCGAACTTTTCGTGGATGGAAATGACGAGATCGTCCTCTGCGAAATCGCCTCGCGGTTGGGTGGGGTGTTCTTCAATCAGGAGCTGACCCACGCCTGGGGCATTGATCCGCGGATGAGCTTCCTGCGCGCGCTGCATGATCCGTTCTATCGTCCTGAGCCAATGGCCGCGCCGCTGCGGATGGTCGGGCATATCAGCATCCCGCCACAGGTCGGTCTGTTGCGCGACGTCCCGCAAACCTGCCCGCTCGACGGTGTCCTGGAGTACCGGATTTCCGCCAGGAAGATGACTTCCTATGGCGGCATGGAATTCACCAACTCGGAAATCCTCAACGCCATCGTGGCAGGTCGGGATGAGGCCGAGTTGCGCGACAAGCTGCATCAGGTCGAGGCCTGGTTCCACGAGAGTTGCGACTGGTCGGACAGCGAAATCGCCGCCGCGATATAGACCCTGCCGTACTCTCATTCGACATTAATTGAGCTGACCTCCCTGGGCTGGACGGACTCGTCACGCCTGCAGAAAAGTGGATATCCAATGAAGACAGTGTTTGAAAGCCTTATCCCGATTCCCGTGGCGGCCCTGGGCGCATGGCTCGGTTACCTGACCGGGCTTCCACTGGGTGAGCTGATCGGCGCGATCTGCCTGGTCACGGCGCTCAGTAAAATGGGCGTGCGCATGCGCATGCCGTATCCGTTCGTGGCCACCGTGCAGTTGCTGCTCGGGGTCAGTGTCGGCTCCATCGTCACCGCCTCGATGATGCATGAGCTGACGGACTTCAGCATTCTGGTCGGTCTGCTCATCTGCATGACCACGCAGGTTTTCGTCGGCTACAACTGGCTACGGCGCATGGAGCGCTGGGGGCATATAGAAAGCCTGCTCGGGTCGATTCCCGGCGCAATGGCGGCGGTGATGACCGTCTCGGGAGAGGAGGGCCCGGCCTCCGGGCGCATCGCGTTCGTGCACATTGTCCGCTTGCTCGCGCTGTTGCTGGTGGTGACGATCATTGCCGGTGGGCACGCCGAAAGCGCGGCGCCGGTGCTGGGCTCGCTTGATAATTACCTTGGCGTGATTCCTCCGGCGATCGCGGCGGTGGTGGCCGGTTATCTGCTGGAGCGCTTCGATGTTCCCGCGCCTTACATGTTGACCGGGCTGGTTTGCAGCGCCGCGGTTAACGTCGGTTTTCCTCAAGTCCATCTGCATGTTCCCGATCCGCTGGCGATCGTTGCGCTGATCCTGCTCGGCGGCCTGATCGGCATTCGTCTCAAGGACATCACGCTCAAGGATTTCGTGCGCTACATCCGCGCCGGGCTGGTGGTCACCGCCCTGACGTTCTGCACGACACTGCTGGTCGCCTTCGCGTTCAGCAAGCTGACTGGCAAGCCGTTCCTTTCGCTGTTCATGTCGTGGGTTCCGGGCGGTGTCGAGGTGATGACCGCAGCGGCTTTGCTGCTCAAGCTCGATCCTGCCTTTGTGATGCTCAATCACGTGGTGCGGATGTCGATCATCCATATTTCGCCGGCGTTCCTGCCCAAACGGCTGCTGCAGGAAAAGCCCTCGGCCTGATCGTAATGGCTGCAAAAAACTTCGAATGATGACAAGGACTTGATCTCGATGAGTATTGCAGTTCACGACCCAACGCTGCGCGACGGAAATCATGCTGTCTCCCATACGCTGAGCCTGCAGGACATTGCCGCCTACTGCCGCGCGGTCGATGGCTGCGGCCTCAGCGTTGTAGAAGTCGGCCACGGAAATGGCCTGGGTGCGTCCTCCCTGCAACTCGGACTTGCGCGCTACAAAGACAGCGAGATGCTCGAAACGGCGCGAGCCAACCTGACGCATTCCAGGCTCGGCATCCACATGATTCCCGGGTTTGCCAGGCTGAGCGATGTTGATACCGCACTGCAGATCGGCGTCGACGTACTGCGCATCGCGTCCCATTGCACCGAGGCCAGCCTGACCGAGAGCTACATCGAGCATGCGCGGTCCAAGGGCGCGTACGTCCAGGGCGTGCTGATGATGACCCACATGGCCAGCCCCGAGACGCTGCTCGAAGAAGCGTTGAAGCAGCAGGGCTATGGCGCCAATGCCCTGGTTCTGATGGATTCGGCGGGGCACTTTGACCCGGACAGCACACGCGAAAAGATCGGCCTGCTGGTCAGGGAGCTTGCTATTCCCGTGGGCTTCCATGGCCACAACAATCTTGGCTTGGCGGTTGCCAACTCGCTGGCTGCCGCCCAGGCCGGGGCGACCATCATTGACGGCTGTATGCGCGGATTCGGCGCGGGTGCCGGCAACACCCAGCTGGAGGTGCTGTGCGCGGTGCTTGAACGCTACAAATTCGAGACCGGGGTGAAGGTTTTTGACCTTTGCCGCGCCGTCGAGAGCCTAGAGGATTCAGCACCGGTCAGGACTCCCACGGTGGTGAAGACTGCCAATCTGATCAGCGGCCTCTACGGTGTTTGCAGCGGGTTCGAGAAGCACGTCGCGCGCGCGGCGGCGGAATTTCACGTCGAGCCGCGAAAAATCTATGAAGAGCTTGCGCGATGCAACGCCGTGGCCGGCCAGGAAGACCTGATCATCTCGGTGGCCAGCCGCCTTTCTCAACCCGTCGTCGCCTGACTCTGGAGCTGAAAAAATGACTTTGAAAACCGCCATCATCGGCAGTGGCAATATCGGCTGCGACATCCTGTGCAAGGTGCTGGCCCATCCGAATCTGGATTGCACGCTGGTTGCCGGTCGCTCCTTGCACTCATCGGGCCTTGCGTTTGCCCGTGAGCGCGGGGTCGCCACCACCGCGGACGGCATCGACGGCCTGTTTGCCCGGATCAACGAATTTGATCTGGTGTTCGATGCCACCTCGGCAGCCGACCATGAAGCCCACGCACCGCGCCTGATCGAGGCCGGTAAAGCGATCATCAACCTGACCCCAGCCTCTCTGGGCGCGTTGTGCGTGCCGTCCCTCAACGGCGAGGAGCTGACCGAGGCGAGCAATATCAACATGATCACCTGTGGTGGCCAGGCTTCCATCCCGCTTGCGGCCGCGATCGCCCGGGCTAATCCGGGCGTGCGCTACATCGAAGTGGTGTCATCGATCAGCGCCGAAAGCGCCGGCCCGGCCACTCGGCGAAACCTGAGCAACTACATCACTACCACCGAGCATGCGTTGAGCCATTTCACCGGCTGCAAGGACGTCAAGGCGATCCTCAACATCAATCCGGCCAAGCCGAATGTCTTTATGCAGACCGCGGTTTCGGCGCTGATAGAGACGGTTGATCTGACCGCCACCCGCCGTGAAGTGGAACGTGCCGTGGCCCAGGTGCAGTCTGCCGTGCCGGGGTATCAGGTCATCGTCGATCTGCATTACAGCGAGGGACGCTTGTTCACCATGGTGCGCGTTGAAGGGGCAGGGGACTTTCTCGATCCAAGCGCCGGCAACCTCGACATCATCACGGCGACTGCCACTCACATGGCCGCGCTCATGGCCCGAGCCCGCGTGACCGAACGCGCAGCCTGACTCAGCGTAACGGAGCCATTTTTATGCCTACTCTTTCGCCAGATCTCGAATTTGCACGGTTTTGCCCGATCCTGGGTGTCGTTCAGAAAGTCAGGGAAACCCTGCATCCAGTGATCGATCTCGGTGTCGGTGTGCCGGGTTTTCTTCCGGCGCCGCACATCGTCGAAGCGGCCGTCAAAGCTGCCTGCGAACACACCGGCGGGTATGGCTCAAGCCGCGGAGATGAAGCGCTGCTGGCGGCGTATCTGGGTTACCTGCATGGACAGGGGTTCACCCACTATCGCGAGCAGAATCTGGTGGCCGGCCTCGGCGCCAAGCACCTGTTGTTCAGTGTGCTGCGCGCGATCATCCGCCCCGGCGACGAGATCCTCGTGTCCACCCCTTGCTGGCCGACCTATTTCGACATTGCCGATCTGGTCGGAGCGGGCGTGGTCAACGTCACCTGCTCGGCACAAACCGATTTCAAGATGACGGCGCAGGCCCTTGAAGAGGCCTTGTCCGACAAGGTGCAGGTGGTGATGCTGAACTCGCCGGGCAACCCTACCGGCGCCGTGTATTGCGCCGAGGAACTCGCTGCGTTGGCACAGGTGCTGCGTAAAAAGGATGTCTGGATCATTTCGGATGACGTCTATCAGCGATTCGTCTACGACATGGATAGCTGCCCCAGTCTGCTGTCGGTCGCACCGGATCTGAGCGACCGCATCATCAAGATCGACAGCGTATCCAAACTCTATGGAATGCCGGGCTGGCGCGTCGGGCTGTTGGCGGCCAATGAACGGATTGCCGCCGCAGTCACCACGCTCAATTCCAACTCGATCTCCAATATCCCGCCGATTGCGGCGGCTGCGGCAGCGGCGGCCTTCAGCGGTGACCAGGCGTTCTCCTACGCCGCAAGAGACCGCTTGTACAGTCAGCGCCAGGCATTGCTCGCCGACTTGCAGGGGGCGCCACACCTGAGATTCTGCGAACCAGCGGGGGCGTTTTATCTGTTCATGGATATCAGCCAGGTCCTGGGCAAATCCCTGCACGGCAGGTTGATCGCCGATGACGAGGCATTTTGCGCCTTGCTGCTGGAGGAATACGGCGTCGCGCTGATTCCCGGCAGCTTTTTTGGCGCACCGGGTCATGCGCGATTGTCGTACTCCAGCGATGTCGAGCAGGTCAGGGCCGGGGCCGCGCGCTTGAGAGAGTTCCTGTCTGCCGTTTCGTGATTACCGGTCTGGCAGGGGCGAGGTCTGGCGACGTTGAAGTGTCCCGGAACGGGGGGTGGCTGGCTGCGCCACGTCTGCTGCCGGGAGGAAACACACGTAGGGAAGCGGTTCACTATAAGGAAATACCTTGATGAAAAATGCCTTTGCAATCGTAGGCTGCGGCGCGACGGCTATCGCATTCCTGCACCGTCACCTGGATCGCGTCGCGGCATGCAACGCACCGGCCGGGACTATTTACCTCTTCGAAAAACGCGAAGACTTCGGGCGCGGCGCGGCTTATGAGGCTGATTTGCAGAGCAACATCCTCAATACCAAGACAGGTTTCATTACGCCCTATCCGCATCTCCCTGGTCATTTCCAGCGCTGGTTAGAGGACCATCCCGGGGCGTGGCGGCATGCCTTTCCCGAGTTTTGTCCGACCCCGGAGAGCTTTGCTCCGCGGGCCTTGTTCGGCGTTTATTTGCAGCACCAGATCAAGAAGATCGTATTGCGTGGCGCCTCGCTCGGCTGCCAATTGGTGCTGATGAATGCCGAGGTCTGCGCTATCGATCTGATTGACGGAATGGAGACCGTGCGGACGCAATGCGGGCTGAGTATCGCCACGCACAAGGTCTTGCTGTTCTGCGGGCCGTTGGCCAAGAAAATTGATCCGGACCAGCACGACGAGCGCGTCCTGGCGACACCCTATCCGGTTGCGCGCCTGCTCAAAACAATCTCCCCGGAGGAGCGGGTGGCCGTCATCGGTGCGCGGTTGAGCGCCATCGACACGGTGATCGCGCTGATCGAAGGCGGGCATCGCGAGTTGATTCGCATGCATTCGCGTAGCGGCTATTTCCCCGTGGTTCGCGCAACCCAGGAGCGCGTCGAGCTCCAGCACCTGACCCGCGAGGGTGTTCGCGCGCTGGTCGCGCAAAACGGGCCTTTGCAGATCAGTGATCTGGTCGCACTGTTTCGCAAGGAACTGGCCACCCACGACCCGGCCTCGACGAGTGCCGTGATCCCTCTGCCAGCACCGCCGGCCGATGTCATCAGCTTTATCGAAAACGAGATCAATGCCTCGCAAGCACCGCGTGTCTGGCAGGCCATCCTCTATGCAACCAACGGCTTCATCGAACACCTTTGGCAGGCGCTGGACGACACTGCACAAGCCAGGTTCATGAAAGAGTATTTCAGCTTCTTCATGGCTTACCGCGTCTCCATCCCGGCGGAAAACGCGCGCAAGATCCTCGGTTACCTGCGAAGCGGCCAGCTGGAGTTCGTCCCCGGTGCGTTTACCGCGCCCGAGCCAGTTGATGTGCCGGGACTGAGCATTCGGGTGGCGGGCTGTGAGCATGTCTATGATCGGGTGATCTACGCAACGGGCTTTCCTCGAGATGCGAACCTCATTGAGTCGACCTTGCTGAGCTCGCTGATCAAGAACGGCACGGCCACCTGTCATCCTATGGGGGGCATCTGCGTCGACCCGGATACCTACCGCATTCAGGGCCGGACGGGCTCGGCGCGGCAGATTTATGCGGTTGGCGAGCTAACCGTGGGGCAGTTCTTCTTCACCTCTGCGCTGGAAATCAACGGGCGACACGCCTTCTGTTGCGCGGACGCGCTGCAATGGCGCGAAGAAACGCACAGGGTTGAGCGCGTGGAAGAGCATGTCTGAAAAACAGCGGCGCGGCAGTGGTGAGTGGCCTGACATTCCGAACATCTGCCTCTACACACTGGCGGACAGTTATCGAGAGTGGGCAAAGACCTGTTTGAAGTCAGAACACGATGAGAATCGAGTTTGAAACAGGTGAAATGAAGCGTCATAAAAAAAATCAATCCCGGCCTTCCGTCGTGTCTCACCCAGCCAGGCAGTCACTCAAGTATGGCTTTTCACGCAGGGCGGCGAGTTCGGCTGGTATCCCTGGATGGCGGACACCCGAATTGACGACTGTATTCTCGGCTGAATTGCGATGGGCTTTCGTAGCCCACTCGGTAACATGCACTCGCCACATCCAGCCCTTCGCCGAGCATCAGACGGCGGGCTTCCTGCAGACGGAGTTGCTTCTGATACTGCAGCGGACTCATGGCCGTCACTGCCTTGAAGCGGTGATGCAACGTAGAGCTGCCCAAATTGGCTACCCGGGCAAGTTCTTCGATGCGTAATGGGAAGGATTAAAGCGTATTGCCGCCCTCAGCGAATGTGCCGCCGACCTGCAACTGTTCAAGGATTTTGAGGGCCAAGAAGCAATAGACAACTTCAGGCTTGGTGTCGTTTTGAACATACCGGATGTGCGTTACGACATGTGAAGTGCCAAAGCGCCGATTCGCCTCTGAGGCCCCGTCCAGTACGCTGGCAACTATATCAGTCTCAACCAATGGCTCGTGAGTGCATGTCCCCTGCGGTGGTAGACACTCACAGATTGGCTCGTGCTGCTCACCAACCCCCAGGCGCAGTTGCAGGAGGTTGTGCCGAGGCCCAGTGATGCGCGAAGCGGCAAGGTACTCGCCGAGGCGGACGAAATGCATTTGATGCGCTCTACCGTTTGGTTAAGGGGCGGGCTTTAGCCCGTCTTAGTGGCCTAAGCAGGCCGGTCAACTGGAGCAGTTTGTTGGCATTATAGGTAATCACTCTGCATGAATGCCCATAGCTCTTTCACAGTGCCATCCCTCCAAGGAACCTTACCATCTTCCGGATTCCAGAGTATCGCTTTGCCCTGTTCCGGAAGCCAGCCGATAAAGTTGCCAACGCCATCGTCACCGAACCAAACCACTGCGTTGAGCTCGGATGGATACCAAACCTCTGCTCGTGAATTACCGAGGTCGAGGTGTTTCTATCGGATCTACCGGTATGCGGCTGCGCCTCTACCAGCTCTCAGAACCAGACACTATCCGCACTGACGTTGACCGGCAGCTTCTGGCCGATTACTGCCTGACATGAAGTGCCGATCGACCCAAAGCGGACGATCACATTCAACTGTTACTAGCAGCTTAGCCAGACAACTGATGAGTTTTCTTTCATTCAACGAGCACTCAAGCCCAAAGCAGCAGGGCCGATACAACTGTCCGTATAACCACCAAAAAAACCCTCAGTAAGGATACCCACGTGGGCGTTTCGCAAGCGGCAATTGCATTCCGTACTCCGCAGATCGACTTCAATCCTCAGCAGGTGGTGTCTGATCTGTTCAACAAGCGCGCAGAGCTGCTCGATCAATGCCCCCCGCGCTTCGACACTCGCCAGACTAACGAGGTGGCTGTTGAGCAATACGGTGATATCTGGGTGATTAGCAGCGACGCGCTGACTATGCCGCTGCTGGAGAATCCTCACTATAACGCCAGCGAATTGCATCGAACTTTGGGCTCGCCAGCAATGATCATCCCGTTCTGCCAATACGACTCCGGAGGCACCTATGGCTACGCGTTCATCGAGAACGGAGTTCTGACGCGATCACGACTGCATTCATGCTATAGCCCGGTGCAGCAATTCGGGCCCTTGAAACCGTTTGAAGAACGCTGGGCATCAGCTGAGTTTTACTTTGAGGAAGATGATTGCCCTGAGGATGAGCGGCAAAAGATCTACTATCTGGGCGACCGAGAGGTGGAAGTGCCGGAGTTTGGGTTGAGCAACCGTTTGAGTTATGAAGCGTTGAGCGAATACCTCGGGATTTGCCCGTGGGCCAATGCCCTCAAGCCGCGTATCTGGTACCTACGCCTTCATGACCTGCCACTGCCGCGCAAGCCATGGTGGAAATTCTGGTAGGCGGCAACGCGATAAAATCATTCGACGCTTCTTTACTGTTGGTTCTTGATGCCGAATGTCTGCTTCTGGCCGTTTTCTGTCCGTCGCGAGAGGCAGAAAATTGGCCAACAGCGGACGCTCGCGGCTTAGCTCAGATCTTACGTATACAGTAATATCCGTCTGCACCGCCCAAGCTATGGAGTCGGGCTATTAGCCATGAAGGGATCAAGTGAATCTACAACTTGAAATTGAGAGGATCTTTGGGGGTAAAGCATTTGCCAGGCCACTTTTTTATTCCTATCCAGGAGGTCTGCGTTTTGAGCTCTCTGAAACTGGCGGAGTGATTGAGCAATTTCTAACAGCACTACGAAAATCAACAAAGATCTGCAGCGATATCTTCCTTGATGACGCGACGCTTGTTGCTTGTCTGCGCATTCATTCTGGCAGCAACCGATTTGCTCATCGGCCCCTGATTCACGCTCTTCGATCTGCCGGCATTAACATACCCACGGAATTCTCAGTCTGGAGTGAGGAGATAGATCCGGAGGAATGGTTTTGCGAAAGGGAGCCGGAGTATTGGATCAACATCGCATTTGAAGCGCCTGCGACTCTGCTTCAAGCATTTCTTTGGTGTGCTTTGGCTAGGGACTTTGCCGCAATTCAGCCTAAACCCAACTGCGTTTTATACCTCTTCAATTTGAAGAAGCACGTCATGGTTTTCCCCTACGACGATAGAGGTATGGATGTGGTCGGCCCCAACAAAGATCTGCTTTCACAGCTGTATCGTCTGCATCATACATACCTGCTGGATTACGACCGACACACGATGGACACCACATTTGCAGGGCCTGCGCGCTAACCTCATTGCTTACATTGGAGCTGAAACCGTGCCCACAGCCCACATGGCCACCGTCTCCTTTGGGTCGAATAGCGACGGTCTAGCATCGACCGTCACTATGGATGATCAGACTTCAGTCTGCTCCGCCATTTCCAGGGCATCATCGACCTCGATTCCCAGGTATCTGACGGTGCTTTCAAGCTTCGTATGACCAAGCAGGAGTTGGACAGCTCTCAGGTTTTTCGTTCTGCGATAGATCAGCGATGCCTTGGTTCTCCGTAGCGTGTGAGTACCGTACATGGTTGGGTCAAGTCCAATGGCGGTCACCCAAGCTTTCACTATTCGAGCGTATTGTCTGGTCGATAGGTGTTCTGAGTCATGTAGTCGGGTTGGAAACAAGAAGTCCTCACTTCTAAGGTGGGCCCGATGCATCCAAGCCTCTAGAACCGCTCGGGTTTGCTCAGTGATTTCAAATTGCACTGGATGCTGGGTTTTCTGCTGCATCACGATGGCCCGTGACGACACATGTTCTCCATGGGCTATATCTCGCACTCGCAGCTTGGTTAAGTCACAGGCGCGAAGTTTGCTGTCGATAGCCATGTTGAAGAGTGCCAAATCCCGTGTCTTCTCCGCGAGCTGGAGTCTGACCCGAATGGCCCAGATATCTCTGACTCGGAGTGGTGCTTTCTGCCCGACAATCTTTCCCTTGTTCCAAGGCTGATGGCTGTGTGCGGCATTAGTGTTCATGGCTGATCCTCCACGTTGAGGGAGGATAAGGTTGGATCAGTCACAGTGAGTGAGGGGCGTAATCCGACCCAAAGCTGCCGGTCGCGAGAGCTTTCAAACTGTCCCATTCTGGCTATAGGTACGCGGAGCGTGTAACGCTGTTTATGAGCTGACTGTGTGTTTCTTCATCAACGCATCAAACTTTTCCAATGCAGCGTTGAAGTTCACTAAGTCAAAGCTCACCGGCTGGCTATTGGCGTCCCACCGGGTCGACACACCCACTTCGAGCTTTCCGGAAACGCTCCAACCAAAACGAGCCCAGCGCACCGTGGCGCCTTCGACAATTTGCTCCGCTACCATCACGGTACAGTCAAAATCCATGTCATCACTGCATACCAATAGCGGGACGATTGTGGAAGTGCCCTCCTGTCCTGGAATGAAGCGCCGTTTCGCAAGCGCATCTTCGTCCTCATCCAACAACCACATCAGCGAAAGACCAAGTTTGGCGACATCTGGTTCATTGAGATGACCGGATAGCCATTGCTCAATAGCGACGTCATCGATAGTCAGCCATGCGCAACTACTGCGGGAGAACGACGCTTGGTGGTAAGTGGCATCGATACGGTGAAGCATGGGAGAAGTCCTTCGGAGTGGCCTCGAGCGTCGCTAGCTCAGACGAATTAAAGATGGGAGTACAAGTCGATTATCGACCTGCTGTTAGCCATGATGACATGTAGCGAAGGGCTTGCTTTGATGAATGACTGCTTCTGGCCGCTTTCTGCCTCTCGAGACTGACAGAAAACGGCCAAATGCTGCCCTCCACGAAGGGCAGCTTTGGGTCGTTTTCGATCTGTGTAGGCAGACGAAAACAGCCCAAAAATCGCGTCCCTAAGCAAATTTCAGGTCTACTTACCAAACGGTCGACGCCAGATTTCACGTAGCAACGCTGACTTCAAAGTGACGAATGCGTTTTTACACGGCCTGGGCCAAAAGCGGCCACTTGAAGGTTCTACAAAACTTGGGGGCGATTCAAGCTTCACCGATGTGCACCCATCACAATATCGGAATAGAACGTCTTTTTTACACGATACCGGGCAAGTTGAGCATGCCGCCCCTAGTACGCTTTCCAAAGCCAGAGGGTATGAGGATTTCGTGTTTTTGCATCGCTTCCAGTACCGCCAACCATTCATTTTTGCTGAAGCGGAGTTTGGTGTCGTTCCAGCGATGCATGACTTCGTCCACGATAGCCTCTTCGGTAACAGGGCGGCGAACCAGAATAAAGTCGTTCCAAGCCGCGTAGAGTGTAACGATCATTTCGCAACGATCTGTGTTCCAGCCTCGCATCAACTCGATAATCTGCTCAATAGAAACACGCTGTGCGGCTGACCAAGCGTCTTTGTATGCCTGCAAGTGTTGGCCTGCTTGAGACAACGGGCGGTAAGCATGGCCAACAGTCTCGCGTGCTATGCGCTCGTACCACTTCAGATTTTTAAGCTCACCTTCGATCTGATTCATTAGTTGGCGATCGTGTGGACCTGCAGCATCGCGTAGGTAGTCACCTTGGATCGCGGCGAGTCTGGCCGCATGTTCGGCTAGGTAAATCACTTTCTGCAGCTTGCGTTGGCCGAAGGTACGCTGGCTATGCAAACGATGAGTAATTTCTGCTGCGAGCAAGGTACGCGCTTTTTGAGGATCTGCTGCAGTGGGGGCCTGTAACGCGTCTTTGGCAAGGGCACGGTCGACCAGAGAGCTAGTCAACTGTTCATTCCGTTGACGGCTCTGAGTTAGGCGCGTTTTGAGTTGGTCGCAGAGGGCCATGAGTTGATCGACTTTGGCGACAATGCGGAATTGTTCTGCAAGCGGGGGAAGCGGTACCGGATACTTCGCTAACTTTTCGCCGGAGAAGTGTTTAATCGTAGCTTCGGTGAAAAATTGATTCAGATAGCCAGAGGTAGTCGCGGCCTTCAAGAAAAATTGAAGGAAAAAAGGCGAAATACCCAGCCAGGGGCGAGCACGGTGCAATGCTTTCTGGATGAACATATCCTCCATTTCGCCCTGCCAGACAGCACACCGTCCAGGTTCTCCTCCTTCGCAAATTACTAAGTCGCAGGACGTAACTCGATATTCATCAAGCTCATGCTCTTCAAATCGCATACTTTTGAGATCGTCGGTCTCAAAGTTGAACCACTGGACGTTAATATTTCGAAGATACGGTCGCAGTTCGCCTTTGTTCTTGGCTTTATCAAACATCTTTCCAAGGCGGGTATTTGAGATCGAGTCGAAGCGCACCCATTTCCAGCTTGAGGGTAAAGCATGGGGCTTTTCTTCTTCGTCAATTTCTGGCAATGATTTCTGCTTTTTGAGCTTGCCTTCCACCACCAACCGGGACTTTTCTTCAGCGATGCGCTTCAGTAGTTCACTGGCCGTTTCATCGTTGGGATCTTGCGGTACCAATTTGCCCATAACGGCAAGTTACACCAGACTTTGTTTGAGGGCTTCGACGCTGGATTCTGTGGTGAATAAGATGTGGAAGTGTTCAGCCAGGCGCTGCCAGTTGCTGGCGAAATCGTTGGCGTCGTTGGCTTGAGTCAAGCTGTCGAGCAGCCCCTGCACCAGTTGGGCGTGGGCGCTTTCGGCGTTAGCTTGCCGGGCTTCCAGGCGGTCGCATAGGGCCATCAGCTCATCGACTTTGGCGACGATACGATGTTGCTCAGATAACGGTGGCAAAGGCACAAGCATTTGAGACGTCGCTAAGGCGGAAACTGTTCTTTATTCCTCGCTGGGGTGCTTCGTACTGTTTGTACGCCAACGGAGATCGCAACGCTTCAGGGAGAAAACGGCTACGGAGGGAGCAGAAAAAGCGAATCATGCAAACGTGCTGGTTTATGTACGCATCACCAAAATTTTCTGGAATTAACCCCAACAGTCCAACTTCACCAGTGATTGACAGCAGTAAGTCGCCGGTCTCCAACTTGGTTCGACTTCCCTCTCCGCCCGTAGGTGGTGAGACGCGTTGAATACTACTGAGGCGTAGCTTGTTGACGCCGACGCCGACGCCGACGCCGAATTGTCCCACGTGCCGAGGCAAGACTGACCCATCTCCAAACCCGCTTAAATCAGCACAGACAATGATTCGCGAGGGATCAGACTGGGTCAGTGAAATCTCGGCAATTGGGTCAATTCAGCTTCGGCGCCAACATCAGAGCCTACTCAGGCCATTCCAAGCCCAATATCCAGGCAAACGGCAATTCATTCGATTGACGCCAGAATGATGGCGCTCTAACATCGCGCCACTATTTTGCTATCAGTCTCCATTTCGAGGGATCGAACATGTACCCACCCGCCCTCGTGGCGAGGTTGTGCCTGGCTTTGCTGTGCCTTTCTCCGCTGAATCTTGCTCATGCCGCCCCCACTCCAGGGGAAACCGACCTCATCCGTGAACGCCAGGATCGCCTGCTCGAAGAGCAACGTCGGCGTCTCGAAGAGCTCAAGGAATTACCCGGCAAGGCAGTCAAACCCGCCGCACCGACGGCACCCGCCGACTCCCGTTGCTTCCCGATCAAGGACATCGAACTCAAAGGCGCCGACAGCCTTTCCGAGCGTGAGAAAAATCGCCTGCTCAGGCCTTACATCGGTCAGTGCCTGGGTGTCACGCAGCTCAACGAGTTGCTGAAAGTCATCACCGATCACTACATCGAAAAAGGCCTGGTCACCAGCCGTGCCTACTTGCCGCAGCAGGATTTGTCCGGCGGGCATCTGAAGGTGTTGGTGGTCGAAGGCAGGCTCGAAGGGTTGAAGGGCGCGGAGGGCAGCAAGCTGTCGGGCCGCGAGTTGGGCATGGCTTTTCCCGGCAAGAACGGCAAGTTGGTCAACCTGCGGGAAATCGAGCAACTGGTCGATCAGCTCAATCGTTTGCCATCGAATCAGGCACAGATGGAATTGGCGCCGGGCAAGAACGTCGGCGGCAGTGAAGTGCTGGTCAAGAACACGCCGCAAAAGCCCTGGCGTGCCGGGTTGTCCCGCAGCAACGACGGCCAGCGCAGTACTGGTGAGCAGCAGTGGGGCACCACGTTTGATTGGGACAGCCCGCTGGGCCTGGCGGACCAGTTGAATCTGCGCGGCGGTCACGATGCGATGACCGATCATCAGCACACCTCCAATAACGCGCTGCTCAATTACAACCTGCCGTGGGGCTGGTGGAACTTCAATTACACCTACAGCCAGAGTGAATACCGCTCGCAGGCGCAAGCCAACGGCTTCAACTTCAAGCAGACCGGCGACAGCGAGAACCATCAGCTGCGCGCCGAGCGGGTGATCCATCGCGATGCCGTGAGCAAGACCTCCCTCAGCACCGGCCTGTCGTACCTGCGCACCAACAACTTCATCGAAGACAGCAAACTCAAACTGAGCAGCAACCGCCTCAGCGAAGCGCAGTTCGGCATTAACCACGGTCGGCGAATCGGCAGTGCCTTCGTCAACCTTGACCTCGGCATGCAGCAAGGCATCGGCGCGTTCGATGCTCAGGGCAACGGTCACCCGGGCCCCGGCGAACCGGATGCGCGCTACCGCAAATACACCGCCACCGCGAGCTACCTGCAACCGTTCAAGGTGTGGGGCGAATCGTTCAGTTTCAGCAGCCTGATGACCGGCCAGCGCAGTGAAGACGTGCTGTTCAGCCCGCAGCGCACCAGCCTCGGCGGGCAGTCGTCGATTCGCGGTTACAAGGATCAATCGTTGTCCGGCGACAGCGGCGGTTACTGGCGCAACGACCTGCGCTGGAGCCGTCCGGTAACGCTGGAATGGCTGCGCCCGGTGTTCGCCGAATACGGCACCAGCCTCGGTTACGACCAGGGTGTGATTCGTGGCGATCGCTACAACGGCGACCAGCACGGACGCCTGTCCAGCAACTCGGTGGAGGTGTTTGCCCGAGGTCAGCACCTCGCCGCCAGCGTGACCTTTGCTCATTCCCTCGAACGTCCGGACACCCTGACCGAGCGCGAAGCGCCGATCTATTTCCGCATGGATTTCTTCCTCTAACTTCGTTGCATCGAGACCTACCACATGGACGTTCGCCAGTACGCCTTTCTCGCTCGCCAACCTTCTGCCGCCGTGAAAACCCGCGAGCACTTCTGGGGCATGCCCAAGCGGGGAGTGGCGTTCCTGTTGGCCAACGTAATGTTCTGGCAACCGATGTGGGCGCAGGCGGAAGGGATCGTCGTGGCCTCGCCGGGCACCAGTCTCGGTCAGGCGGGCAACGGTGTGCCGATCGTCAATATTGCCACGCCCAATGGCACCGGCCTGTCGCATAACCAGTTTCACGATTACAACGTCGGCACCCAAGGCGTCATCCTCAACAACGTCGCCAACCAGACCGGCGCGACGCAATTGGGCGGCATCATCGTCGGCAACCCCAACCTCACCAACCGCGTCGCGGCGCAAACCATCCTCAACGAAGTGGTTGGCGGCAGCCCGAGCCAGTTGCGCGGTTATACGGAAGTGGCGGGGCAGTCGGCGCGGGTGATCGTCGCCAACCCGTACGGCATCAGCTGCAACGGCTGTGGGTTTATCAATACGCCGCGTGTGACGTTGACCACCGGCAAACCGGTGCTGGACAACGGTCGTCTGGATCGCTTTCAGGTCGATCAGGGCAGCGTTTCCATCGACGGCGCCGGGCTGAATGCCAACAACGTCGACAGCTTCGAAATCATCACCCGCAGCGCGAAGATCAATGCCGAGATTCAGGCGAAAAACCTGACGATTGTGGCCGGTCGCAACGACGTCAATGCACAGACGCTCAACGCCATCGCTCGCGCCGATGACGGCAGCGCGAAACCGCAACTGGCCATCGACTCGTCGGCACTGGGCGGGATGTACGCCGGGGCGATCAAACTGGTCGGTACCGAAGCCGGGGTCGGGGTGAAACTGGCCGGCAACCTGGCGGCCAGTGGCGGTGATATCCAGATCGACGCCAATGGCCATCTGAGCCTGGCGCAGACCTCTGCCGCCGGCGCGGTGAACGTCAAAGCCGCCAGCCTCGACGCCCAGGGTCCGGTCTATGCCGGCAGCTCCGTCAATGTGCAAACCCAAGGCAACCTGACCAACCAGCAAACCCTCGCCGCCCGGGACGGTATCGCGCTGAGTGCAGGCGGGCAGTTGACCAACAACGGCATCATCGAGGCCGGGGTCAATGCCGATGACAGTCGCAACACCAACGGCGATGTCAGCCTGGTGGCGCAGAACCTTAACAACAGTGGGAAAAGCGTGGTTGCCAGCCGCAACCTGTCGATCAATACCGCACAGACATTAAGTAACCAGGGCGGCACGCTTAGCGCTCAACACGCCACCAACATCAACGCCGGGACTCTGGACAACCAGAACAATGGCCGGGTACAGGGCAGCGGCGCAGTGTCTTTGAGCGCTACTCAGGTTCTCAACACCCAGGGTGTGATCACCAGCAACGGCAACCTCACCGCCACCCTCGGGCACTTGAACAACAACAATGGCGAAGTCTCAAGCGCGGGCAATACCAGCGTTTCCGCGACAACCCTGGACAACAGTGACGGTCAGGTGACGGGTGACGTTGCGCTGAACATCGGCCTGATCGGTGCTCTGAATAACCAGAATGGTGTCCTGGGTTCGGGGCAGAACGTGAGTATCTACGCGGCCAGCCTGGACAACAGTCATGGCGGCAGCCTGGTCAGCGATGGCAGCCTGACCGCGCGCATCACGGGTTTGTTCGATAACCAGAACGGTGACCTGAGCGCCAAAGGTGTGGTCGATCTGCAGACCGGCAGCCTCGACAACCGTAATGGCAACCTGACCGGCAAGGACCGTCTGACCCTGCGCAGCGATTCGCTGGACAACCGCACCGGCAAAGTGCGCGCCGGCAACGACCTGCAGCTGAACGTCGGGCAACTGGATAACCGCCTGCAAGGTCTGCTCAACAGTCAGGCGACTATCAACTTCAGCGGCACTCATCTGGACAACCGTGGTGGCTTGCTCAGTGCGGCAGGTCCGGTGCGTCTGGACGCAGCCAGCGTCGACAACAGCAGCGGCCGCCTCTCCAGCAAAACCGATCTGATGGCGAACGTTGGGCAGTTCACCAACCAGACCGGTGAACTGGTTGCCCAAGGGATGCTGACGCTCAGCGGCAAGGGCCTCGATAACCGCAACGGCGGATTGGTGGGCGCGACAAAAGCGCTGAAACTCAACGTTGATGAGATGGACAACCGTGGTGGTGAAATCTCCAGTGCCGTTGATGTGAGTCTGCAAGGCCTGCACCTGAACAACAGCGACAACGGCAAGATTCTGGCCGGCACCGATCTGGGCCTGAAGGTGGCGCAGATCATCAATCAGAACAAAGGGCTGTTGTTCGCCAAAGGCATCACTACGGTGGCGGGCCAGAGTCTGGACAACAGCGGTGGCAGCCTGGTCACTCAGTCAGATCTGGATATTCGACTCGACAATGCCTTGAGCAATATCGATGGGCTGATCAGCAGCGAAGGCACGCTGACGGTTAATGCCGCCAGTCTCGACAACACGCGCGGTAGCCTGTCGAGCGCTGGCGCGTTGGCGGTGACCACGACTGGCGCCTTGATCAACCAGGGTGGTTCCGTCACCACCAACAACGGTCTGACGCTCAAGAGCCAAAACCTGAACAACAGCCAGAGCGGTCTGCTCAGTGGCAAAAACGCGATCACCGTCACCACCGGCGCGTTCGATAACACCCAGGGCGGTCGCTTGATAAGCGGCGACACCCTCGACCTGACCGCGACTCAAGTCAGCAATGGCGTGGGCAGCCGGATCGCCAGCGAAAAGGCGTTGACCGCCAGTGTTATCGGTTTCGATCAACAGGGCGGTCAGCTTTTCAGCAAAACCTCTCTGAGCCTGGATGTGAATAACGGGCAACTGAACAACCAGAATGGCCTGATCAACGCACCGTTGCTGATGTTGAAGAACCTCAATGACGTCAACAACCAAGGCGGTGAAATCTCCAGCGCCCAGGCCTTCACACTGGCCGCCCGCAGCCTGGACAACAGCAACGGCAGGTTGATCAGCAACCAGGGCCTGACCCTGCGCATCGAACAACTGCTTGCCAGCATCAAAGGCCTGATCGCTGCCCAGACTGTGGATGTGCACAGCGCGCGCCTGGACAACAGCGGCGGGCTGATCAGCAGTCGCGGCACGCTCGGGCTGACGGTTGAGGGTCAGCTCGTCAACCAGGACGGCACACTGATCGCCGACGGTGATGTGCACCTCAGCGCCGACAACCTCGACAACACCGGTGGCCAGATCGCCGGTAAAACCGATGTCACGGCCAACGTCGCGACGCTCGACAACCACGGCGGCCAACTGGTCGCAACCGGTGCCTTGACGCTGACGGGCACTCACCTCGACAACCGCGATGGCGGTCTCGTCGGCGCGAACAATGCGCTGCAGCTGACCATCGGATCCGTCGACAACCGAGGTGGCGAGTTGTCGAGCAAGTCGGACGTAACGTTGGTTGGCACCACGCTGAACAACAGCGATGGCGGCCAGGTGTTCGCCGAAGGTGCGTTGTCCTTGACGGTGGATCAGGTGATCAACCGCGCCAAAGGCTTGCTGTCCGGCAAGACTGACCTGATGTTGAGCGGCCGCGAACTGGACAACAGCGGCGGCACTCTGTTGAGCCAGAAAAACCTGAAGGTCGATCTCACGGCTGATCTGAACAACAGTCAGGGCGTGCTGAGCGCCGAAGGCACGTTGGGTGTCACGGCCGCCAGTCTGACCAATACCCTCGGCACCCTGTCCGCTGCCGGGCCGTTGACCCTGACTACCACAGGCGTGGTACTCAACCAGGGCGGCGAGATTGTGACGGACGCCGGCCTCACGCTTAAAAGCGCCAGCCTCGATAACCGCAACAAGGGCAGCATCAGCGGCAAAGGTGCCGTCGTCGTCAACACTGGGTCGCTCGACAACAGCCACGACGGACGCCTGAACAGCGGCGCCAGCCTGAGCCTGACGGCCACCCAACTGACCAACCAGGACAAAGGCCGTATCGCCAGTGTCGGTGCGCTGACCGCCAGCGTCACGGGCCTGGATCAACAAGGCGGGCAGCTGTTCAGCAACACGTCCCTGGAACTGGATTTGAACCATGGCCAGTTGAACAATCAAAACGGGTTGATCAGCGCACCCTTGCTGGTGCTCAAGAACCTGGCAGACGTCAACAACACCGGCAACGGTGAAATCTCCAGCGCCCAGGCCTTCACACTGGCGGCGCGCAGCCTGGACAACAGCACCGGCAAGGTGCTGAGCAATCAAAGCCTGACCCTGCGCATCGAGCAGGCGCTGACCAGCATCAAAGGCATGATTGCCGCCGCGGCGCTCGACGTCAAAGCGGCCAGCCTGGACAACAGCGGCGGCACCTTGACCAGTCTTGCCAGTCTCGACCTGAACCTCGACGGACAATTGAAAAACCGGGACCTGGGGCTGATCAACGGCACCACCGGTCTGACCATCAACAGCAGCGGTATCGACAACCAGAACGGCTCGCTGCTGGGCAGTGCGATCGCCATCGATTTCGGCGCAGCCACCGGTGACCTGAACAACAGCGGTGGCGGGATGATCACCACGACCGGTGCCCTGAGCATCCAGCACCTGCGTGACCTGAATAACCGCAGCGGCGAAATTTCCAGCAGCCAGAGTATCGACCTGAAAACCCATGCGCTGGATAACCGCAGCGGCCGACTGATCAGCAAAAACCTGCTGACGGTAAACGCTGATACCGTGAACAACCAGGGCGGGCTGATCTCCGGCTGGAAGGGCTTGAGCCTGACCAGCAACAGCCTGGACAACCGCAACAAAGGCACGCTGTCGAGTGGTCATGTCGACAACAGCGTAAACGTTCCCGGTGACATGGCCGTCACGGTCAGCGGTGACCTGCTCAACAGCGCAAACGGTGCGTTGGTCAGCCTGGGGAACCTGAGCGTCAACGCGGCGAACCTGGACAACAGCAGCACGGGTATCCTTTCCAGCGCCGGTGCCCAGACCCTGACCCTCAGTGGTCTGTTGAACAACGCCCAAGGCGGTCTGATTTCCAGTGGCGCAACCCTGGCCGTGCAAGCCATGACCCTGGGCAACGCCAGCGGCACCGTCAACGCAGAGCAGGCCCTGAGTTTCACCGGCACCACGCTGGATAACACCGGAGGCAATCTGGCCGGCAACGCCGCGGTCACCGTGGATCTGCTCGGTGCCCTGACCAACACCAATGGCAAACTGGCCAGCGGCGGCTCGCTGCTGATCCAACGCACCACCCAGATCAATAATCAGGGCGGCCAACTCGCCAGCCAAGGCTTGATGACGCTGCTCACCGATGGCCTGGACAACCGCAATCGCGGCACCGTCGCGGCCAACGACCTGTTGACCATCACCACACCGGGTGCCGTTCAGAACAGCGCCGACGGCCTGATCTACAGCCAGAATGGCGACCTGAAAATCCAGGCCGCCAGCCTCGCCAACGCCAAGGGCACGCTGCAAAGTGGCAGCGCGCTGAGCCTTACTATAGGCAGCGATATCGACAACCAAAGCGGCCGGATCGTCGCCAAGGCCGGAGACCTGAGCATCACTGCCGGCAATCTCGACAACCGGGGCGGCGTGCTCTCCAGCCTGCAAGCCGCGTTCACCGCCCAACTGACTGGCGTGCTGAAAAACGGCTATGACCTGAACAATAATCGTCAGGGCGGCATCACCCAGGCGCAACGTCTGAACCTGACCGCCCTGGGCGGGATCGACAACTATGGCGGACGCCTTTCTGCGCAAAGCGGTGACGCAATCATCGCCACCGGCAACTTCGACAACCGCAACGGCGGTCTGTACGCCAAAGGCAAGATCAATGTCACCGGCAACAATTTTGACAACAGCGGCGACAACGGTGGGCGAGTCGCCGGTCAACAAATCGACCTTAACCTCACCGGCGCGCTGAACAATCGCCTGGGCATCGTCGAGAGCGACAGCACCCTGGCGATCAAGGCTGCCAGCCTCGACAACCAGACCGGTCAACTGCGCGCCCTGGGCACCAGCGGTAAAACCAGCTTCCAGATTGGCGGCCTCTTCGATAACCGCAACGGTACGCTGGAAAGCGCCAACACCGACCTGGGCATGGCGGTGGGCAGTTTCCTCAACGGCGGCGGCAGCCTGCTGCACGTGGGCAACGGCACCTTCGACATCTCCACTGCGAACGTTACTGGTGCCGGCGGCACCATCGTTACTCGCGGCGGTTTGACGCTTAACGCCGATACTTGGAGCAACAGCAACGTCATCCAGGCCGGGCGCCTGACCGTCAACGTCAACAACTTCACCCAGACCGCAAGCGGCCAGTTGCTGGCTTCCGACAGCCTCGTCGGGACCGGCATCAATTGGTTCAACGAAGGCCTGATTGCCAGTGATGGCAGCCTGAGCGTGGGGCTGAGCGGTGCTTACTGGGGCGGCGGGCGTCTCAGCAGCCTTGGGACCCTCGGCCTGAGCGCCGCGCAAGTGAGCCTCAATGTCGCCACGTCGAGCATTGCCGGTGGTGGTAACACAACGCTCAATGTCAGCGGCCAACTGGACAATGCCGGTCGATTGACATCTGCAGCGCACCTGACGGTCAACTCAGGCGGGATCAATAACTTCGGAACGCTGGCTGGTGCTCAAAAGCTGACGGTCACTACGGGGACGTTGGTCAACAATCGTGGGCTGATCTTCAGCGGCGGCGACATGCAGCTCCTGAGCCCCAGCTTCACTAACAGCTACGGGCAGGTGTACAGCCTGGGCAGTACGCTGATTGCACGGGACAAAAACGGGACCAAGGCTGATCTGCTGGACAACAGGTCCGCAGGGATTGATAGCACGGGCGATCTGACGATTGCAGCCACGACGGTTAACAACGTCATGGATGTCTTGCAGTACACGGAACATGAGAAAAGTGTTGCGACCATCACTGAATTGCCGTGTGCAATGATCGCGGGGCCTGGGTGTGACTACCGTAGCGGTGGTCGAAGAAACGGTTTGTGGGAGATCGCTGAAACCGATCGTTTGAAGGTCACGCTTCATTCTGAAGCTGCCTCGATCAACAGCGGCGCGGACCTGACAATTAACGCAGGAGAAGTGAACAACATCAGCAGCAACGTGACGGCCTCTGGTGATTTGGCGATCACGGCTTCGACGATCAACAACAAAGGTCTGCAAGAGCAGGAAATCCTGTCCACTCGAAGGTACGTGAGCTGGGTCAATGAAACAGCCTCGGCCATCAGCATGGCTGGCATCTTCACCCAACGAAACAACCCGACGCCTTCGGCCACGGTCGAACAGGACATGAGTAATTTTCTGAAATGGATGGGAGAAACACTGCCCGCCAACAGTCGCGTCATTAATGGTGAGTCTCTGGATGCAATTATCCAGGCCGGCGGAAACGTATCCCTAAACGCTGCACAGAACATCAATAACAGCGTGGTGCGTCCGTACTACGCCTATGTCGCGGCGGGTCGTAGCAAAGCTGACACCGGAGCAGGCAGCGCTTACTCGACGCCGATCTACATCAACGCGCAACTCCCGCCCAACCTGGCGCAGCAACAAGTCAACCCGTTGGCGCTTCCCGGTTTCAGCCTGCCCACGGGCCAGAACGGCTTGTTCCGCTTGAGCGGGCAAGACAGCAGCACTCCGGTGGCCAGCGGTCCGCAGAGCTGGACGATGGGCGGTGCCACCGTCAGCCCGATCCAGCGTCAGCAACCATTACCTGATGCCAAGCCTCGGGACATTCAACTGGCCGGCAACGCTCAGGTTTCAGCGACCACCGCAGACCTGACCACGGTTGATCGTCAAGCGCCCAATATGTTTGCAGGGGCCAGCGCGATCGATGTCAGCGCACCGCTTGCCGACTCGACCAGTGCCGCACTTCCGGGACGTGCCACGGCATTGACGGTCAATCGCGTGCAAGGTTTGCCGGCCGGCAGCCAGTCCAAGCCACACAAATACTTGATCGAAACCAACCCGGTACTCACCGACCTCAAGCAATTCATGAGCTCGGATTACCTGCTGTCCAACCTCGGTTACGACCCGGACAACAGCGCCAAGCGACTGGGTGACGGCCTCTATGAACAGCGCCTGATCCAGCAAGCGGTCGTGGCGCGTACCGGTCAGCGTTTTATCGATGGTCAGACCTCCGATGAGGCGCTGTTCAAGTACCTGATGAACAACGCCATCGCCAGCAAAAACGAGCTCAACCTTGCGTTGGGCGTCTCCCTGACTTCTGAGCAAGTCGCGGCCCTGACCCACGATATTGTCTGGATGGAAAACGCCGTGGTGAACGGCGAGCAAGTACTGGTGCCGGTGCTTTACCTGGCCAACGCCAACAACCGCCTCGCCGCCAACGGTGCCCTGATCCAGGGCCGCGACGTGACCCTGATCGCCGGTCAGGACTTGAACAACGCGGGGACATTGCGCGCCTCGAACAACCTGTCCGCCACCGCGGGCAACGACCTGGTCACTAGCGGACTGGTGGAGGCCGGCAATCGCCTCGACCTGCTGGCGGGGAACAACCTCGTCAACAAGGCCGGCGGCATCATCGCAGGCCGTGACGTCACCCTCACCGCCACCCGCGGCGATGTCATCAACGAACGCAGCGTCACCACCCATGAAAGTGGTACCGGCGCCATCAACGAGCGCAAGGATTTCGTCAACAGTGCCGCCCGTATTGAAGCCGCCAATGCCCTGACCCTCAATGCCGGCCGCGATATCAACAACACCGGGGGCGTACTGAAAAGCGGCGCCGATACCACGATCAACGCCGGTCGTGACGTCAACCTTGTCTCCGCTGAACAGGTTGTCAGCAGCGAGCGGGGACTGCATCGCAATGAAACCGTGACCCAATACGGCTCAGAAATGGATGTGGGGCAGAGCCTGAAGGTCAATGCCGGGCGCGACCTTACCGTTATCGCCAGCCAGATCGACGCCAAGCGCGATGTGACCATGAGTGCGGTCGGTGATTTGACACTGGCTTCTGCGGCGGATGAACAGCATGCCTATGGCGCGAACAAGAAGTTTGTCAGTCAGGAAGATCACGTCAGTCAGGTGTCTACGACCGTCAATGCAGGGGGCAACATCACCCTCAGTGCGGGCAAGGATCTGGACCTGATTGCCAGCCGAGTGAGCGCGGGGGATGAAGCCTATTTGTTTGCGGCCAATAACCTGACGCTCCAGAGTGCAGAAGACAGTGATTACAGCTTTTACAGCAAAACCAAGAAAAGCTCCTCGGGCAAGAAGAGTCGACTCGACGAGGTGGCCAGCACTACCAACATCGCCAGCGCAGTGACCTCCGGCGGCAACAGTACGCTGCTGGCCGGCAATGACATGCTGATAAAAGGCAGCGAAATCGCGGCCGATAAAGGCGGTGTGCAGCTGGTGGCCGGCAATGACATGCAGATCGTTGCAGTCACTGATTCAAGCAGCGCCCGCCATGAAAGCAGCTCCAGCAAAAGTAGCTGGGGCGGTTTGAAGTCGAGCAAGGTCAAGGATCAGCTCAGCGAGACGCGTACTGAAGCGGTCGGCAGTATGGTGTCGGGTGACACTGTCAGGGTGGCGGCAGGGCGTGATGTCGCAGTTAAAGGCTCGTCACTGGTCAGTACCGCCGACTTGAAGGTGCAGGCTGGTCGAGACTTGACCATTGATGCAGCTGAAAACACCTTCACCCGCAACGAACTGCATAAGGAAAAAAACCGCGATCTAAGCGGAATGTTGACCGGCAACAATGGTGGTCTGGATGACATCACGGGTAATCAGCATCTATCGATCGGAGCCCAAAAACATAACGGCAAAGCACAGGAAACCACGCTGACGGGTAGCACCATCGGTTCCAGTGAAGGCGACGTCCAATTGATCGCCGGGCGTGAGCTCAAGGTGGTCGCCAGTGATTTGATCAGTACCAAGGACATGACCCTGAGCGGTTCCGACGTGATCATCACGGCGGGTACTGAAACGGCCAAGCAAAGCAGTACCGACAAGTCCAACAGTCTGGCGGTTGGTCGAGTGGTCGGCGGCATGGTCATCGACACGGCGAAAAGCATCCGCGATAACGTCCGTGCAGCACAAAACGCCGACGATGACCGGTTGAAGGCGGTAAAAACCGCACAAGCGGTGCTGGCTGCTTACAACCTGTACACGATGGGGCAAGACGCTTCAGACAACAGCAAGGAAGGAAAGCCAGCCAACAGCAGCGGTTCGCTGATTAAAATCGGCACTGAACTTGGTTCCACCCATAACAAAAGCACCAGCGAATACAGCAGCGAGACGGCGAAGCAATCGAGCCTTACCAGTGGCGCGGGGCTCGCCATTATTGCGACCGGCAAAGCGGCGGGTTCGGCTGGTGATATCCATGTCATCGGCAGCACCCTGAAAGCTGAGGACACGCTGCTGGTCGCGAAAAACAACATCACCCTGGAAAGCGCCCAGAACCGCAAGGAATGGGATAACCAGGACAGCCATAACAAAACCAGCATTGGTGCCAGCTTCAATATTGGCGCGCAGAACGGTTTCACCCTCGACCTTGGCGCGCAAACCGCCAAAGGCATGGGTACCGGAAGCGAGCTGACCCAGGTCAACAGCACCGTCGACACCGGCAGGCTGGTCCTCAAGAGCGGCCAGGACACCACCCTGGCCGGCGCCCAGGTGCGGGCCGAGCGCATTGATGCCGATATCGGCGGCAATTTGAACATCAGCTCCCGACAGGACGAAGCGAACCAGGTCAACAGCCAGAAGAGCGGTGGATTCGGCGGCAGCATCTGCATTCCGCCGATCTGCTACGGCGCACCCGTCACCGGCTCGGCCAGTATCGCCGCCAGCAAAATGGACAGCGCTTACAAGGCGGTCATCGAGCAAACCGGTCTGTTTGCCGGCAATGGCGGTTACAACATCAACGTGGGGGCTACGACTGTTCTGCAGGGTGCGGTCATCGCGAGCGATGCGACGGCTGACAAGAACCAGCTCAGCACCGACCGGTTGATCGTCAGCGATATCAAAAACAGCAGCGAAATCAAAAGCCAGGCAGCTGGCGTGAGCGTTTCATACACCGGCGGTTGGGACGGTGGGGGTAAGCCTGGCATAGGCGGCAGCGTCCCGCTGATGCTCAAGGACTCCGATCACAGCAGCACCCGCAGCGCGGTCAGCGAAGGCGCCATCACCGTTCGCAACCCCGCAGGTGCCAACGACCTCGTCGGTCTCAACCGTGATACGGCTAATGCCAATCAGAAGCTCGATCGCCCTGATGAAAAAGCCATGCAAGAGCGCATGGACCTGATTCAGGGTGTCGTGGATTTGGCCAAAGGGACCCTCGATGCCGTTGTGGCAGCCAAGCAGAAAGACGCGGCGAAGCTGAACCACGATGCAAAAACACCCGAGCAGAAACAGGCGGCAAAAGCGGCTATTACAGAGGCCGCACGCTGGGATTATGGCGGCGACAAACGAATCATGGCGGATATCGCCACTGGTTTGATCGCCGCGGGTCTGGGTGGCGCTGGTGGCGCAACAGGCATCGGCATCGTCGCCAACACCACCGCCGCAGATACCTATAAGAAAATAGGTGACTACGCCAATAAGCAATACATCGAGTCCAAGAACAGTGCGACGAAGGCCGCTTGGGCTGAAGGCGGGGCCGCACGCATTTTGCTGCACACACTGGCAGGCGCAGCTCAAGGGTTGGCAGGCGGCAATGCGCAAGGTAGCGCCATGGGGGCCGCCGCCTCCGCCGCTCTGATGCCGGCAATCGCCAAGGCGTTGGAAAACAACGGCGTGATCAGCGATGGCCAAAATGCTTGGGCGGCATTAATTGCGACCAGTCTAGGCGGGGCGGCGGGTTCTGGGGGCGGGTTGCTCTCCGGGGTTGCGGGAGGACGAGCGGGGGCTGGGGTTGAGGTTTATAATCGGCAGTTGCATCCGGATGAAGTCAAGTTCCTTCAAGACAAAGACCGCATTGCGCGCTTCATAAAGCAAGTAAAAGAAAAAACCGGAGAGGACCTGAACCCCGAGCAAGCCACTAAAGTGCTGAGTCAAGGTGGTGCCGCACTTGCTGACGCTCACTGGACTGATCTCAATGGTGCCGATCTGATTACTCAGACCTTCATACGCGAGGAGGCAGCGAAATCTGGCTTGGCTTATCAAGACGTAGATGGCCGTATGCATCTGTATTTTGTGACAATGCCTGAAGAGTACCGAAATGAAACCATAAACCTGAAAGTGCTTTTTGATGCCTATGGTGGAAAGGGTTCCAGCGTCGAAAAGTACCTGTCGGATAACTTTGTCCAAGAAGGCCAGAACACGTGGCGCGATCGATATCGGGCGGGTCAAGAGTTTGGCCTAGCGGACGCTAACAGAAACTATGAGGGAGCGGGTGGAGCCCTGCTTGGGGTAGCAGGCGATATCGGCGCGATCATTGCGGGGCTCGTTCAGTCGCCGTTTGCGGTAGGCAAATCTATTGTGAGCGATGAGGTCGGCCCACTCGACTCCACCCGTATGGCTGACTATTACCAGAAGCTCCTTCATATACAAAGCCGAGCCACAGAAGCGGGATATATTGCTGAATCCGATTATGCAACCAGCCAGCGCTTGATGCTGCTGGGGCTGCCGGTTAGTGAACTGGGTGGGCTTGCGTTGTTGAAGGCCTTCCAGGCAGGAGGAGTAGGCAGCGCAGCAAGACTTGCAATCGAGGCGGAGAAGAAAGCGCTGGATGCGCGCAGAATAGAGCTGAACTTTGGTCGTGACGCGGAAGGGTTTGGGCAAGCGGCACAGCGTGACTTTGCGCCAGGGAAGGAGCATCGTGCGGAAAATATCAATGCGGGGCAGGTTACCGACCGTGATGGCCTTCCGCGCGTTGATGATACCAAGACCGCTAATGAAAAACTCTTGGCAGAACAGGAGCTTGGGGGTAAGACTCTGTATTGGGGAACACAGCGCCCTGCCTGGAAAGAAGGCACAACTGTGACAGACCGCGTGACCACAAAGCCCGAGACCTATCGGATGGTGGTTGACGCAGATAAATATATGGAAATTAAAGAGGCTCTTAAGAGCGGTGATACTGTTACAGCAGCCAAAAAATTAGGCGGTTGGGCGACAACGGATCCAATACAAAGCACCGCAGATGTGCGCAATAATCTGGCAATCAGCAGCGAATGGAAGGGGCAAGGTGGTAATCCGATGTATGTTGTCGAGTTCACCACAAAGCCAGGTATTGGGGTGCGTGAAGGAACGGTGGGGCCGATGTACGATAAAAATATGAATACTCATTTGCCGGGGGGTGGCCATCAGGTCCAGTTCATGGATAAGTCTCCCTATATGGCTCCGGATATGTTCAGCATTGATCCAGCCAAAATTAGGAAACTACCATGACGAGTTTGGTTAAGCAGGTCATCGGTGTCTGGCAAGGCGCAGATGGTTCCATTGCGGAAATGATTTACGACGGCAGCCCTCTGGATGCAATGACCTTATTTGAGAAAGTAGAGAGTCTCCCAGACCCTGCAAGAAAAATATCCGCCTACTTGCTGCTGGAAAACGAGGAGCGGTCTGTACTGCCGTTTATTGGAGTTGCCTACATGCTCCCCGACCGAACCGGTGTTGTAGCTATCTTCGAGCCGGGGCAATACGTCAAAGAAGACGGAACAGACCATTTTCCGCAACCCAACAACGCCGCTATTTTCAATGCTGATGGCAGTCTGCGGTTTCAGTTGAAGCTCGATTGGAAAGGGGGACGCATTGAGGCATTCCACGGCGGGGCCATGCCCCGTTCATACAAAGATCATCTCGGCGTTGTAATCGCCACCCATCCAGATGCTCCGCCCGAATGGGTATATGCCATAGATCCGAATAAGCCCGAGCTTATTTCCACCGGCCAGTGGGTCAGGTGGTAAAAGGCTCGGTATTTGTCCAGTTGCAGCTATTGGTGAACGAACGGGATTGCTGGCCAACCTCGGCTACGACCCCGACCCCGACCTCAAACGCCTCGGCGATGGTTTGTATGAACAACGCCTGATCCAGCAGCGGTCGTCGCCCGCACCGGCCAGCGCTACATCGACGGTCAGACCACCGACGAAGGCCTGTTCAAGTACCTGATGAACAACGCCATCGCCAGCAAGGAGGCCCTCAATCTGTCGATGGGTGTCAGCCTTACCTCGCAGCAAGTCGCGGCGCTGAGCCACGACACCGACTAACTCGGCACGATGCGCTTCGAGTAGCTCGATGATTTTCGTCAGCTCGCTGGGACACCCAACGTGTGCAAGTGGTGCAACTGCTGTGCAGTGGGAATGCAAATGGGAGTGCAAGTCGAATGCAATTTGGTGTTCAGTTGCGATGCAACTGGGTGTGCAAGTCCATGCAATTACGCAAATCGGAACATGCGCTCCTGCAGGGCTCGGAAATTGGCAGCTCTGGAGCATCCGTCTGGGTGTTCTTGGTCATTGAGGGCCTGTACTAGGGCGTGAAGCCTAATTGGTCAGAAAGCGAGTATACACCCGCACCTGACGCCCTCGGCGGAGGCATAGCTTATTGGCACAGGCCGCCGGGAAGGGCTGGACGCCAGACGTGTGAAGTCTAACGATCAATGTAAGATTTCAGTAATTAATGCAAATTGCTCCCGGCCTGGACGAGACACGTCAAACCTCGGCTGGGCCAAGTGCCGCATTGAACCGGAAAAGCACGATATAGACACTCAGAAGAGGGGCTTGAGTTCGTTTCGAAACACGCTTCCCGAGAAAGATCTCAACGAGTATGAATCGGCCATACTCCCGCAGCACGTGCCCTGCGAGGCTTATCGGAGTCTACTGGTGTTATGGTAGTCGTCCACATAGGAGGACATCTTGGACGCGCATACACAGACATTGAGATTGGTGCAGGGGCTAGAAGACTTACTCGACCAGTTTCCCCTTTCTAGCGTAATCAGATCGCACGCGGAGTTAACTGAACAAGCACTTGATGCTTGGTCTGAGCGCCTCGGGTATCTGGGGCATCCGGGGCGCAAATACTGGGATCACCCGGCGGAGTTGATGTACGACAAAGCCGGCGTACTGCTTGGAGCCATGTTTGTGCTTATTCAGGCGGCCATCACCGAGACGGTCTCGATCGTAAAACGGATCTACGAGCTAAACGGACAGACGATACGCAAGGATGCCGTGATGTCGTTGGAGGCAGAGCTTAATCCGAAGTCAGGCCTTAGCTACGTAGCGATCGCAAACGGAGCTGCAAACTTTTATAAACATCGCTTCGAGTGGCCGGAGGACTGGCTTGGAAGCGTGTCATCGCAACAGGCAGACACAATCAACCTCGTCCGCGCCGTCGGAATGAGTCCCGAACAGGACTTGGCGGATAACCTGCTCTCCGCGGTCCACGCCATTACGAGAACAAGTGTCGACAACCCGAAAGACTTATCAGATCTGGTTGTTGGGAAATGGCGGGCGCGACTTGCGCTGAGCCTTCGCGTTCAGTTCGCGCTGACCCAGTATCCCTAAGTGATAATTGAGCGCGTGGTTAGCGACAATTTGTCCTGAATGCAGCTGCGTCAGCAACGTCGTCCTTGCTTCTTTTCATGCACCGATGAGCAGCCGTTCGGTTCTGATGCCCGCTGGACCGGAACTGGCCGATTTCTGCCTATCGCGACCAGCTTACAACGACCCTTTTCTCGAACGTCGGATAGATTCGTGAGCTAGCTGCTGTTTGGCGTTCCGGTTCACTAGGCGCTCAGCTCGCCGCCCTCGCCGACACTTTGCGTGCAACCGCGCGCGCTTCTGTCGACCATTGCGATGATCGTTTCGAAGAGTTCGTCCTGCGCCTGCTTGGGTGTGATTTCTCCGGTTGCGGCGGCATGGGACAGGGCCTCGGCCGCACCGAGCATCGCCCGAAGACTCGCGGGCGCGATAGCACCCTCTCTGGTAAATGGGGAGAGGGCCATCCGGCACTTGTTCATGAAGATCGCTTCGTATTCGCGCTTGATCTTTTCGAGCTCCGGTGAACTGGCCAACGCCGCGATCACGCCGGGTATCTCGTTGCCCTGGAGAAGCACGCATTCGACGTAAGACGATGCGATGACCGTCGCAGTTTCCAGCAAGGTGGGTTCGCTCGTCTGAAGCGCGGCGTCCATGAGTGCGGTCTGGCGAGCATCGAACTCCTGATAGAGCGCCGCCAGCAACCCGGGCCTTGTGCTGAAGTGATCGTAAACCACGGGTTTTGTCACGCCAGCTTGTTCGGCGAGCCGTCCAAGCGTCAAGGCTTCCGTGCCTTCCTCCCGGACTAGCCGCCAGGCGACATCCAGCAATTGGCGTTGCCTCTCTTCCCTTGACATGCGCCGACGCGGCTTTGTACTGGAGTCCTGCTCTCTTGTCTCGATGCTTGACATGGCTATATACCAAAAGTAACTTACTGTACGTAACTTACTATGAGTATATAAGGTTCGCCCTTTCGCCCTCAATCACTAGCAGGAGTTTTCGGCATGCACGCACTCATCGTTGTTGCTCATCACGATCCCCAGTCCCTCACCCATAGCCTCGCTGCGCAAGTCGCCGAAGGCTTATCCCTGGCCGATCCCGGCAACTCCTTCGAAATCGCGGATCTCTCGGCGCAAGCATTCGATCCGAGGTTCACCGCGGCTGATCTCGCTGTCCATCGCAGGGAGGCACCGCCCCCCGAGGATGTTGCCGCTGAGCAGGCGCGGATCGATCGGGCCGACGCCCTTGTGCTGGTCTATCCCGTCTACTGGTGGTCGATGCCAGCGCTTCTCAAGGGATGGATCGATCGCGTGTTCGCCAATGGCTGGGCGTTCGATTTCAGTTCGGATGCCAAGCTGGTGAAGAAGCTTCGCCACCTGCGGGTTCATCTTGTCGGTGTCGGCGGCGCCGACGGGGGAACCTATGAGCGGCACGGCTATGCCGACGCCATGAAGACGCAGATTGACCATGGGATCTTCGATTATTGCGGCGTATGCGTCGTGACGTCCGAACTCCTGCTCGAATCGGAAACGCAGGATTCGACTGCTCATATGGACACTGCACGAGCTCTCGGTCGCGAACTTTTCACTGTATCGAAGCGATGCAGTAATAACGGGACAGATTTATTGCCTATGGCTTGAATGCCCGCTTCTGGCCGATTGCTGCCGGTTAGGACGGGCAGCTATAGGCCAATGGATGCATCGGGCTAGCCTATTCGAAGCTACCAGTACGCTCGCGCTCTTCTTCGTCCTCGCGAAGCTCCTCCGCTGCGATTCTTCGTTCGAGGCTCGCTCTAGCTGTCGCTAATACGGGCTTCAGCTCTTCCTCGTTGCCAAGATTCAGCGCATCGAGAAGCGGAATCCGTTTCTTCAGGATTTCGGCCAAAGACCCGGACCAGCCTGAAGGCGTAAATCGCATTAAATAGCCCTCGATTACAGCCTTCTTATCAGGAGCATTAGCGAGCACAGCGAGCGCGGCCTCCGAAATAACCAACTCAGAATCTTCCACAGAGTCGATATTGGCATGTTCTTCACTCGCTCGACTTCGGGTATCGAATAGCTTACAGCTCCGTGCCGCGAAAATGTAACGATCAGACGGCGAGGCATTACACCAATCGATCAATACGTCCAATGGGACTACGCTGATTGCTGTCTCTTTCCGATCACTGTAAGGGCGCCCAATCACCGGCGACATCTGACGGTAGTAAGCTTCTTCACCGGGAACATAGATTGCGTCGAGCGCTCGTCGCGGCATGTGCGTGAGGAACGGCGAGATGGCGTCTTTTATGACATTCCTATCGGAATAACTACATTCCTTCGTACGCGCAAAGGCAACTAGATCGTTCAGTACCTCCAGCGCCGCTTCGGAAGAAGCTAATCGCTTCAGCGAAAACTCCAATATGCTCTTAAGGCGGTAACCGCTATTGGCACGATCCCCAAGAACCTTTCCCCATTCGGCTGAGCCCAGAAGATTTAGGCAGGTTGCCGCCAGTGATTCTTTATACGCATCATCGTGATCTGACGCGCAGTGGACGACCATGGAAAGGACATCAAGAAACACGACACCACCATCAGGCAGCAGTGCTATCGCAGAAAGCAACTCACCAATCTCTGCAACAGAAAATGAGTCGGTTTGTCTGCCCATCCTGAGATAGGAGTATTGCCAGGCAGGAGTATTTCCGGCCTTGATTGATTGGTGGATTCGAGCGTAAGCCGCTTGGTTCATCGGAATGCTGCAATGCAGATCCATGATCCACTTGACCCAAATTGCATCACTCACTGCGCTGTCGAGAAACTCATCGGCAGAAGCGGGAGATGCGTGATGCCAGCCGTTGAGCAAGCCGCGAAGGAAAAAGACACCGACTGTTCCAGGCGTGGCAGTGGCGATATGTTCCTTTGCCGCATCCAAAATCCAGCTTGGGTCCGCAACTTGCTTTCCAACCCCAACCCCCAAATGAAATGCACTGGCTCCTGACTTGGTTGTGATCAATTTCGGGAGTAACTCCAAAAGAAGTCCTTCAATGGTGGCAGCAGCCTCCCCAAGCTCCTCCACGGCCTGGTTTGATCTGCGGATGCGTTCACCAGTCGTTTCAGCGCGCTGATCTGCATCATCGTCATCAAGATCTAGGTCGAATTGATTCGATTCTAGAAGTCGAGCTCGAATCATGTCAGGTATAGCCTTCGGCTTGAGAAGATTCTCCAGCTCGCGCAGCTCGTTCTGAATTGACTCATCGCATTTGCCCAAGTCAAATCGAAGGATGCTTTTGACTCCAAACCAACCTTCAGGCCAGCTCACGGCTGAAGCCAGTTCTTTTACGGCTGCACACACTTCTGGCCTCAGATTCGTGCCTACCCAAAGTCCTCTTAAGCGGCGACCCAAAATAAATCTGCAACTTTCAGCAAGGTCGGACTTCTGTTTACCAATGTCGAGTGCCATACGGATGAATGGCATAAACCACGCCTCAACGTCTGAGCGGGATACCGGAGCCCATCCCTCGCTCCGCTTTCGAGCTCCGAAATCGAATCTGCTCACGGAGGTAAAATGCCATGCCTCAAGCGCCGCATCCAGCGCCAACAACCCCAACTGCTCTCGCTCTGCATCGCCGGATTCAAGCAATTTACTGACGAACTCTGCCCTTTGATTTGGGGGGGCATTCGTACCGGATAGCAGGCAGAAAAACAGAGACTTTAGAATTTCCACAATAGATTCCTGTCCCCGATTTCCGTCGGGATTTACCAAGGCGAGCCGGACAAGAATATCGGCGGCTATATCGAAATCTTCTTCTTCAAACGCGATGGCTTTCAACGTATGCGCATACTGGGCAAGCTTGCTGTTGTCGCCCGAAAGAAAGCTAGGGATATTGGCAGCCCGTCCAATCGCCGCTAGGGCGCCCTTCGGAGATACAGGTGCAATGTTGTGAAAGATCTCATGGCCAATGTCATTGAGAGCCGATAGGTCGCCAAAACGCCCGGATGGCGAGAGCCAGTCCCGTATGAGCTCGGCGGCTTTTGCGCTTTCATGTAGGTAACCAAGTCGCCGCGAGAACGACCGGACAACACGGTCGGTAGCGGTATCGACAAAGATATTCACGATTTGCGATTTGGGTATCGCTTCTAGTGCCTGGGCTGCGAGTCGATTAGCAATCGCGTGTGGCAAAACAGCACGCCATTTGCCACGCGCCTGTACGAGACCTCTACGCTGTAGATCAACGACTTTCCTCTGTAGGGTGATCAATGAAACGTCAGCAACAGCGGCAATATTGTTGAGTTCTGACCCTGGGCCATCGTCCTCGCCGTCAAGCGAGTACAGGATACTGGCCGCTTCCGCGCATCTGAGAAGATCTTCATTCTCGACGTTCTTCTGATGAAACAGGCGCTTGAACAGCTCGGAGTCTCGCAACCGTGCAAGTTCACCAGTCGTCGTTACCGTCGCTGCCAACGCAAACGCGACGCGAGCGTTACCGTCTGAGAATGCCGTGATGGTATCAACATCACTGATTGATAGGATCGGATAGCGCCGCTGAAGGAGCTGCCTAATTACGTCATCAGAGGAGCCTTCGAGACGGTAGCACCTCGTGGCGTCTGGTAAGTCGTCTCGAACATCGTACTCAACAGTAACCAGGCCAATCTTGTTGCTAGACCTCTTAAGCAGTTCGGTGAGCTTCTGATGAGTGTCAGCTCCGCAGTTGTCCACGACGAGAACACACTGACTTCCGTCTTCAATCAGCGCTTCGAGCATCGCTGAAGGTTGCGGTGACGGTCCATCTGAAAGGTCCGTATACAGCACGTCATCAGCACTCAGCGCAGCCTGATTCGCCTGTACACGCGGATCGAAGAGCGCCTGCACTAATCTCGTTTTGCCGACGCCAGATAAGCCGACAATGCGTACGCTTGCCCCCTTCGACAGGTCGATACGCAGGCGATCAATAGTGGCCGAGACATTGATGCCCTTCTCGGCGTCAGGCGTGAACACTTTGACTCGATCATCGAGCAGATATTCTGAGTCGACGGTCGTCTCCTGGTAGGCCCAACCCGAGTATGGGCGCCAACCCACAAGTGGCTTGCCTAGCTGGTGTTTGACCCAAGCTACGATCGCTGGGTGTTGCTCGACCCAGTCTGCAATCTTTCTTGCGTCATAGAAGGCAACACGCGGCGAGGAGCCGAGGCCGTTGGCCGACAAGCAATCTCTCATCGCATTAAGTCGTAGATCGAGAGCGGACTCGGAGGTGTCGTCTCGCGTCGCGGCAATGACGTAACTTCCTTTGGTCGTAGCGAGGTCGCGTATTGCTTGTCTTAGCACTCCCTTGGGCGCCATTTCCCCAGGTATCTTGCTGGGGGGGAACACTTCGGCCTTTACCTGAATGGCTGTGTTGTCATTGGGCAGATAGCCAGATATCCCCAGTGGCGGATTTATCTCTACCCTGACGTCCACCCCTCCATCTTTTGCTCTTTGATCGCCACCCCAGGTGACGGCCGACTCGGAGCCCCCGTGCTTGCGAATCTCAGCCCGACACAATCTTGCGATCAGTGCGCGTGCTTGCTCGTCGTTCAGGGCTTTTATGTCCGCTGCATCTACGTGAAATAATGTGTGCATTTTGGGGGCGTCAGGCTGACTGAAGCCTTAGCTTATAGCCTGAAGGCGCTTTTGACGCAGCAAGGACTGGCGAGACGTAATAGTCGAGGGTTGGTTCCATCCGGCTAGCATGCTGCCAACCAAACCGGGAAATCCAGAATCCTCCGGGTGTTCACCTCTGGCCGGTAGCCCCCGCTCGTGGTGAGGTTTGGCGTCTTCGGTGCCACTGCTTGGCAGGCTCGATGACTGATTCTGGCCGAGGCGGTGTCAAAACGTCCTTCAGCGCGACAAGTACTCAAAACCGGACTCGAAATCGCGCTTCTACGCAAAATCCACATCTGCTGACGTGCCGATAAATTGCAGATTTAACGTAGACGCGCAGATCTCAATTTTGGCGAAGCGTTTTTATACACTCTGGGCCGATTGCTGCCTTCGTTTCCATCCCACCACAAAGTCGAAAACGCCGCTCATTGAGCGGCGTTTTCGAATGCGTTTTATTTGTTAACCTAGGCCCCACATGCTTTCGCGTTTCATACCTGATTGAGCCTTGCTACCGCACTGATTGCCAGCGATGAGGGGTTCAAATGTTAGCCGCTCGTCGAAAAACGATGATTTATCCAAGGTATGGGCTGAAGTATGGGCTGCAGGGTTTTGTCAAAAGCCAGAAACGAAAAAGCCCTGAATAATCAGGGCTTTAGCGTTTAAATATGGCGGAGGCGATGGGATTCGAACTCATGGACCTGTTACAGTCGACGGTTTTCAAGACCGTTGCCTTAAACCACTCGGCCACACCTCCGTTTGCGTTGCGGGCGCCATAATACCTGAATGAAACACACTGTCAAACTCTCTGCATGGCTTGTTACAGAGCGTCTGTTATGATCTTTGCGACTGAACGTTTCAAACCAACAGGAGTGTCGCCATGCGCGAACAGGATTACGCAGTTAATAACAGCGTGCAGGCTGAGCAGCTAGAGGTTAGCCGCGTCCTGCGCAACACATACGGCTTGCTCGCTCTCACCCTCGCATTCAGCGGCGTGATGGCGTTCGTCGCTCAGCAGATGCGTGTCGGCTACCCGAATATTTTCGTGGTGCTGATCGGTTTCTACGGGCTTTTCTTCCTCACCAACAAGCTCCGTGACTCGGCCTGGGGCCTGGTGTCGGCATTTGCCCTGACTGGTTTCATGGGGTTCCTGCTCGGCCCGATCCTCAACCGTTACCTGGGCATGCAGGGCGGCGCTGAAGTCGTCAGTTCGGCTTTCGCGATGACCGCGCTGGTGTTCGGTGGTCTGTCGGCCTACGTGCTGATCACCCGCAAGGACATGAGCTTCCTCGGTGGTTTCATCACCGCAGGTTTCTTTGTACTGCTGGGCGCGACGCTGGCGAGCTTCTTCTTCCAGATCAGCGGTCTGCAACTGGCGATCAGCGCAGGTTTCGTGCTGTTCTCCTCGGTCTGCATTCTGTTCCAGACCAGCGCCATCATTCACGGCGGCGAGCGTAACTACATCATGGCGACGATCAGCCTGTATGTATCGATCTACAACCTGTTCGTCAGCTTGTTGCAGCTGTTCGGCATCATGAGCCGCGATGATTAATCGCAGGTTCTAAATAAAAAACCCGCTCAGGCGGGTTTTTTATCGCCCGGAGTTCGGGTTTATTCCGTGATGATAATGCTGCCATCGGCCTGCTGGCGGTAGATGGTATAGGGCAGGAGCAACGTATCGAGGGCGCCGGAAATGACTACGTCGATGAGGACAATGGCCGGAGCACTGTCATGCACCTGCGCATCCCGTCCTTTTTGCAGGGGAGCATTGAGCATGCAGAAATCGTAAGTCACGCCGCTGTAGATACGGGGAACGGCACCGCAGTAACTTTTGTACTCCTTGAGATCCTTCGCCGCCACTTCGTCACCGCGAATCACAGTCTGTACCGTACCGCAACCCGTCAGCATCAATGCCGCGAGTAAAACCACCTGAATTTTCATACCGCCAATCCTTCGCCGGAAAACTGTCAATTTACGCGTTTCCAATCAAAACCGCACTCAAGCCATCGGTGGCAAGCGGCGTTTGACCGGGGTCTTCTTGACGATGGCGGTGTTGGTTTCGGCGTGGGTGTTGAGGCGGTCGAGCAGGGTGTCCAGTTGCTCCATCGAGCGAACATGCAGGCGCGCGATGAAACAGTCGTCGCCGGTAACTTTGTCGCACTCGGTGAATTCGGGGATGGCCTGAATCTGCCGCTCGACTTCCTGCAACTGGCCCGGCAACGGGCGTATCCGTACGATGGCCTGCAGTTGATAGCCGAAGCATTTCGGGTCGATTTCGACGGTGTAACCCTTGAGCACGCCACGCTCTTCCAGCCTGCGCAAACGCTCGGCAACGCTGGGTGAGGACAAGCCGCTGATCTGCGCCAGGGCCTTGAGCGAACGGCGGGAATCTTCCATTAATGCGGTGATGAGCACTTGGTCGATGTCGTCGGTCATGGCAAATCCTCTGTTAGGCAGTTGACGGAATACGCCTTGATAAAAAAGGCAGAAACCGAGTTTAGCCTGCTTTTTGCGCTGGAGAAGCCCTTGGGCGGATTGGCATAATTTGGGCTCAATCACAGGAGTCTGATGATGGACAAAACAATACGTCGCGGTTCATTTGAAATGACCGCCGCCATGCTGATCTCCGGGACCATCGGTTGGTTCGTGCTGGTGTCCGGGCAGCCCGTGCTGGACGTGGTGTTCTGGCGGTGCGTGTTCGGCGCCGGCACGCTGTTGCTGATCTGCGCGGCATTCGGCTTTCTGCGCCCGGGCATCCTCACCCGCACCACGTTCTTGCTGGCGGTGCTCAGCGGCGTGGCGATTGTCGGCAACTGGGTGCTGTTGTTCGCCTCTTATTCTCGCGCGTCGATTGCCATTGGTACGGCGGTTTATAACGTCCAGCCGTTCATGCTGGTCGGGTTGGCGGCGCTGTTTCTGGGCGAGAAAATCACCCTGCAAAAGCTGTTCTGGCTGGGTATTTCGTTTCTCGGGATGCTGGCGATTGTCAGCGCACATGGCGAGCAGGGCGCGAGTGGCAACGATTACCTGATGGGCATCGGCCTGGCGTTGGGCGCTGCGTTTCTGTACGCGATTGCGGCGTTGATCATCAAACACCTGACCGGCACGCCACCGCACTTGATTGCTCTGATCCAGGTCAGCACCGGCGTGCTGCTGCTCGCGCCATTTGCGCACTTTTCAGCGTTGCCGCAAGCGCCCAGTGCCTGGGCCAGCCTGGTGACGCTGGGCATTGTTCACACCGGCGTGATGTATGTCCTGCTGTACGGCGCGATTCAGAAACTGCCGACGGCATTGACCGGCGCGTTGTCGTTCATCTACCCGATTGCGGCGATTTTCGTGGACTGGTTTGCCTTCGGCCACCGCCTGGAGCCGCTGCAATGGATCGGTGTTGCCGCGATTCTGCTGGCCGCCGCTGGCATGCAGCAGGGCTGGGGCCTGAAGACTCGTCGCGCGGTCACCCAATAAACAGGCGTCAGATGTTCCAGCGCGGCGCGGTCTTGGCCAGTCGCTGGCGCATCTCGCCGATGTTCGATGCGAACTGGCGGATCAATAACCGATAGCCGTCCAGCGCGTTATAAACGGGCGCTTCGAGACTTGAATCAACCGGCAAATCGACAGAACGACTGAGGCGCTGCGATGCGCCGGTTTTCAGCGCCCGGGCCATGCCGATCAGTTGCACGCGAATCTGCCGGTGCTCGGCTTTGAAACTCGATTGCAGATGGGCCATGGCGTCGCGATCGTTGGCATCGGGCCGGGTGTTGCCGAGGATCTCCAGGGTGCTGACGCACATCCGCAAATTGCGCTGGATGGCATCGAGCTCAGTCATGGAAATCTTCACTTCCTTGGACACCGACGGCATCAGCGAACGCAGTTGCACCATCGCTGCGTTCAGGCGATTCATGATCTTCAGGTGTTCGTCATCGGAGACGGACTGACCATCGATGATGCGCCCGTAAATCGTCGCGCAATCGCGCAGCGAGTTGGCCAGGTTGTAGCGCCAGGAATAAACCGCATACGACGGCAGGGCGAAGGAAAAGGCCAGGGCCAACGCCACGCCAATCAGAATATCCACGCCGCGCCACAGTCCGTCGGAGATCGGGTTGTCACCATGCCCGGCGACAATAAACACCGTGATCCCCGCCAGCAACGCGGTGTAACCGCCCTTGCCGATGGCGTGATACGAGAAGAATCCGCACACCACCGACATCACAAAATAGGTCAGCCACGGCATTCCGAGCCAGGCCTGTTGCGCCACCAACAGCAAGCCGATGGTGGCGCCGATCAACGTGCCGACGGCGCGCTCGGCGGCTTTTTTGCCGATGTTGCCGTGGTGCTGCAAACCGCCGATCACCACCAGCATCGTCACCGACGCCCACTCACCGTGGGGCAGGTTGATGCCGGTGGTCAGCACGATCGATGCCAGCAACCCCAGCGACACGCGGACCGCGTGGATCAGTTTCGCGTGGCGGTAGCGCCGGTACGGGTCCAGCAACGGACGCAGTAGCCGACGCAGCAGCGGTGGCAGTCGATGGGCTCTGAACGTGTTCAGGCTTGGTGTCCTCAGAAGATGTAATCGGTGGTCAGGAAACTCGAACTGCGTCCGCTGATGATCTCGCTGATGAGTTCTTTATTGGTTTCCTGGAACTTGGTTGCCACCAGCGTGCGGATAGAGAACACCCGCAACGCGTCATGCACCGACAGCGTGCCTTCGGCGGAGTTTTTGCGGCCGTTGAACGGGTAGGTGTCCGGGCCGCGCTGGCACTGGGCGTTGAGGTTGATCCGGCCGACTTGGTTGGCAAAGGTGTCCACCAGCCGACCGACCGCCACCGGGTTGGTGCCGAAGATACTCAACTGCTGGCCGAAGTCCGACTCCAGGACGTAGTCGATCACTGTGTCGAGATGCCGGTAAGGCACGATTGGCACCACCGGGCCAAACTGCTCTTCCTGATAGACGCGCATCTGCGGCGTCACCGGGAACAACACCGCCGGGTAGAAGAACGACGCCCGTGCCTCACCGCCATTCGGGTTCACCACCCTGGCGCCTTTGCTGACCGCGTCCGCGACCAGCGAGTGCAGGTAATCGACCTTGCTCGCTTCCGGCAGCGGCGTCAGCGCAACACCGCTTTCCCACGGCATACCCGGTTTCAGGGTGGCCAGTTTGGCGTTGAATTTCTCGATGAACGATTCGACCACGTCTTCATGGACGAAGAGGATTTTCAGGGCGGTGCAACGCTGACCGTTGAACGACAGCGAGCCGGTCACTGCTTCGTTGACCGCGTTGTCCAGATCGACCTCCGGCAACACGATGCCCGGGTTCTTCGCATCCAGGCCCAATGCTGCGCGCAAGCGGTGGGGTTTCGGGTGGAGTTTTTTCAGGTCGCTGGCGGCTTTGTTGGTGCCGATAAACGCAAAGATATCGATCTTGCCGCTGGCCATCAGCGCGCTGACGGTCTCGCGGCCGCTGCCGTAGATCACGTTGATCACCCCGGCCGGGAAGCTGTCGCGAAAAGCTTCCAGCAGCGGACGAATCAACAGCACGCCCAGCTTGGCCGGTTTGAACACCACGGTGTTGCCCATGATCAGCGCCGGAATCAGCGTGGTGAAGGTTTCGTTCAGCGGGTAGTTGTAAGGGCCCATGCACAAGGCGACGCCCAGTGGAACGCGGCGGATCTGCCCGAGGGTGTCCTGTTCCAGCTCGAAGCGGCTGGAGCGGCGGTCGAGTTCCTTGAGGGCGTTGATGGTGTCGACAATGTAATCGCAAGTGCGATCGAACTCTTTCTCGGAGTCCTTGAGGTTCTTGCCGATCTCCCACATCAGCAGCTTGACCACCGCCTCACGCTGTTCGCGCATGAGGCCCAGAAATGTTTCGACGTGCTGGATGCGTTCGGCCACGCGCATGGTCGGCCACAGTCCCTGACCCCGGTCATAGGCGCGGACGGCGGCGTCCAGTGCGGTCAATGCAGTTTCAGCGTCGAGCAGCGGCGTGCTGCCGAGGATCACTTGTTCGTCGCCATTTTCGCCGGTCAGGTACACGGGACTGCGGACTTGGGCGAGGGGGCCGGACCAGGTTTTCAGTTCGCCATCGACCAGGTATTCACGCTGCTCGGTCTGACCGTCGAGGCGGTATTTTTCCGGGATGTCGCTTGAATCGGGAAACAGGTTGCCAAGGATGTGTGCTGTGGTCATGTCGCTACCCCGTCTGGATTGGGTGATGAACTGATGAATCGTTTTAGCAGACCTCGGCCTCGCTTGTCATGACTCATCTCATCGTTCGGCGGTTCAGGGTTTTCGATCGTGGAACGGCCGGCACCTACGGTCATGGCCTCAGATGCCCCCCTTGTTGGCCCCCGATGCCCTCAACCCGTGCGCGTTGGTGCCTTAGTGTTGACCTGTGCCTGATCACAATAAAAAGTGCTCCCCGCGAGGGATGCCCAACGAGAGGACAACCATGCGGGCCAGTCGAGTCTCTGAAAAGCCTAGCCTTTGTTTGGCGTTGATGGGCGGCATCTTCGCCGCGCTGCTGAGCGGTTGTGGTGATGAGCGGAAAAGCCCGGCGGTGCACGGCGACGGCCAACGCCATTCCCACAATAAGAACGGCGGATGCGATTCATGACGATGGATTTAACACGGCGCCAACTGCTGCAACGGGCGAGCGTCATTGGCGCCTTCACCGCGCTGGGCTCAACCCCCGCGTTGGCCGAGTTCCTGCGCGGGCCACGGCTGATTCCCTGGCGTAACTGGTCGGGCGGCCAGAGTTGCTTGCCGGCAGCCGCACCTTGCGTCGGCGCCTGACCGAACATGCGCTGACTTTCGAGACGCTGCTGGAACAAGTACGCCAGGCCCGGACGATGAGCCTGCTGGCCAATCCGGACCTGTCCATCGAGCGCATCACCGAAGAAGTCGGCTACAGCGACGTGCGCAGCTTTCGCCGAGCCTTCAAACGCTGGACCGGCATGAGCCCGAGCGCGTTTCGCAATGAATCCCCACTCTCAACAAATCCCATGTAGCAACTGACTTGTGGTGAGGGGATTTATCCCCGTTCGGCTGCGTAGCAGTCGTAAAACCTGAACGCACGGTCTATCTGGCGCACCGAGTTGTCTCATTTCACGACGGCTTCGCCGCCGAACGGGGATAAATCCCCTCACCACAAGGGAGCTGCGACAGGGAGTGCACAGAAAGGCTCATCCCCGGTTAAACTCCGCGCTCTTTTTCAAGGAGTTCATATGAGTTACTACCAGCCGGGCATTCTCGCCACCCCCGTTCCGCCTCAAGCCCGTCATATGTTCTTCGCCCTCGAATCCGCCGAATCCTTGCCAGCCGCGCTCGATAACTTGATGCAGCTGGTGGACGGAAAGTCGGTGGTGGTCGGCTTTGGTGAATCCCTGGTCAAGGCTCTGCACGCGCAAATCGATGGCCTGCGACCGTTTCCGGCGCTGACCGGTGTCGGCGTCGATAACCCGTCGACCCAACACGCGCTCTGGTGCTGGTTGCACGGTGTCGACCGTGGCGAGTTGCTCAATCGCAGCCACGCCATCGAAGCCGCGCTGGCCCCGGCCCTGCGCCTGGTGCAGATGAACGAAACCTTCCGCCACATGACCGGCCACGACCTGACCGGCTACGAAGACGGCACCGAAAACCCGCACGACGAAGCCGCCATGGCCGCCGCGCTGTTGGGCGACGGCGCTGAAGGCCTGGTCGGTGGCAGCTTCGCCGCGATCCAGCAGTGGCAGCACGACCTGAAAGGCTTCCACGCGATGCCGTCCCATGAAAAGGACAACATCATGGGCCGACGCTTGAGCGATAACGAAGAGCTGGATGACGCGCCGATTTCCGCCCACGTCAAACGCACGGCCCAGGAAAGCTTCGCCCCCGAGGCGTTCGTGGTCCGTCGCTCGATGCCGTGGATCGAAGGGGATCGTGCCGGCCTGATGTTCCTGGCGTTCGGTTTTTCCCTCGATGCGTTCGAGGCCCAGCTGCGACGCATGAGCGGACTGGAAGATGGCATCACCGACGGTTTGTACCGCATCAGCCGCCCGATCACTGGCGGTTACTATTGGTGCCCGCCGCTCAAGGACGGTCATCTGGACCTGCGCGCCTTGCGCATAGGCTAAGGATCAAGGAGAAAACATGGACGTCGTACGCTGGGGCATGATCGGTTGTGGCAGTGTCGCCGAACGCAAGAGTGGGCCGGCCTTTTACAAGGCCCCCGGTTCGGCGCTGGTGGCAGTGATGGGGCGACGCCTGGAGGCGGTCACCGACTACGCCGCACGCCACGGCATCGCCCGGGTTTACACCGATGCACAGGCGCTGATCGATGATCCCGAGGTGGACGCGGTGTACATCGCCACGCCCCCCGACAGTCACCATGCCTATAGCTTGATGGTCGCTGCGGCCGGCAAGCATTGCTGCGTCGAAAAACCGATGTCGCTGAATGCCGGGCAAAGCCGCGAGATGCAACAGGTCTTTGCCGACGCCGGATTGCACCTGTTCGTGTCCTATTACCGACGCTCGCTACCGCGCTTTCAACACGTGCGGCAGTGGTTGGAGGAGGGGCGGATCGGCGAGGTGCGGCATCTGTCCTGGACCCTGACCAAAGCACCTTCCCCGAACGATCTGGGTGGCGCCGACAATTGGCGCACGAATCCGGTGATGGCCGGCGGCGGCTACTTCGCCGACCTGGCCAGTCATGGTCTTGACCTGTTCCAGTATCTGCTCGGCGATATCGTCGAAGTCGCCGGTTTCACCGCGCGGCAGGCCGGTTTGTATGCCGCCGAAGACGCCGTCAGCGCCAGTTGGCGGTTCGCTTCGGGTGCCCTGGGCATGGGCTGCTGGAATTTCGTGGCAGATCGCCGAGAAGACCGGGTCGAGCTGATCGGCAGCAAGGGCCGGATCAGTTTTTCAGTGTTCGATGAACACCCGTTGCAGCTTGAAGCGGATGAGCACCTGAGCCTGCTCATCGACCATCACGAGCACATCCAGTGGCATCACGTGCTGGGCATGAACGCTCACATCCGTGGCGTTTCGCAGCATCCGGCGGTGGCCGAACAGGCGCTGAAAACCGATTGGGTGATGGACCAGATCCTCAAGCGCACCTGAACCCTCCCGAGTTCACTCACGAAACGGAATCGCTGGATCAGCTGCCGACCACCGCGAGGCTGCGTTGTGGCACAGTGCCGGTTATCAGCCATTGCGATGCGGTACGCCGAGCGGTCTATGCTTGCCAGTGCGCCCATCGTAATGGGAGAACTCTGATGATCAACGTACGCACCGCCCGCATGCTTGCCGATTACAAGCAATGGGCCGATCAGCGCCTCTTTGACAGCCTGGCCGCATTGCCGCCGGGGGAGGTCAACAAGGAGCGAGTGTCGGTGTTCAAGAACATGATCGGCACCCTGAACCACATCTACGTCGTGGACTGCATCTGGCAGGCTCACCTCGAAGGCCGAGGGCACGGCTTCAAAACCTCACACGATCTGCTGCATCCCGACCTCGCTGATTTGCACATGGCGCAAAGGGAGATCGATCACTGGTATTGCAACTGGAGCGCCCGACAGACAGAGAGGTCGCTGGATAAACCCGTCGAGTTCACGTTTGTCTCGGGCGAAAGCGGCACCATGAGCGCCGGCGCGATGCTGCTGCACGTGGTCAATCACGCCAGTTATCACCGTGGCTGGGTGATCCAGATGTATTTCGACATTCCCGCCATGCCGCCGATGACCGACATGCCGATCTTTCTGCGCGAGACCGATCCGGATTTCAACTCGCTCAGAGCACCGGCAGTTCAGCCGACATGTGTTGGGCAATTCGCGAGCGCAACCAACGTTCTGCCGGATCGTTATCGTTGACCCCGTTCCAGACCATGGACAGTTCGGACAGCACGATGTCAAACGGCGGGTCGTCGGCTCGCAGCTGGTTGCTGCCTTCGATCAACGCACAGGCCGCGTAGTCCGGCACCGTGGCCAGCATATCGGTGCCGGTCAGCAAGGCGCGCAGCCCGGAGAACTGCGGCACCGCCAGCACCACCCGCCGCGAGCGGCCGATGCGTGCCAGATCGTTGTCGATGGCACCGGTCAAATCCCCGGAAAACGACACCAGCGCATGGGGACGTTCGCAATACTCATCCAGGGTCAATGGACCCGGACGGTTATCGCCACGCAGAATCTTCACGCTCAAGTCCCGCAACTTCTTGCGCTTGGCATTGGCCGGCAATTCCGTGGTGTAGCTGATCCCGACGGAAATCTCCCCGGAGGAGAGCATCGGTGACATCAACAGGTAATTCACCCGCCGCACCACCACCACGACGTTCTGCGCTTCTTCGCGTATCTGCTTGAGCAGCGGCGGAAACAGACCGAACTCGGCGTCGTCGGACAGGCCGATGCGAAACACATCACGGCTGGTCGACGGGTCGAAATCCTTGGCCCGGCTGACCGCACCGGAGATGGTGTCCATCGCCGGCTGCAACTCCTTGAGAATCGCCAACGCCCGTTGGGTCGGCTCCAGCACCCGACCGTTGCGCACCAGCAACGGATCGTCGAACAGATCGCGTAACTTCGCCAGCGAAGCACTGACCGCAGGCTGACCGAGGAACAGCTTCTCCCCGGCCCGGGTCAGGTTCTTCTCGAACATCAACGTTTCGAAAATCACCAGCAGGTTCATGTCCACGCGGCGCAGGTCGTTGCGGTTCATGGGAGGGCTACTCGCAGGGTTTTTGGGGTCTTTTCAGTAAAGCATCAAACCCTGTGGCGAGAGAGCGCCGGTGATGAGGGGGTTACCTGTGATGCAAGACCCACCTGAAATGAAAGCCCTACCCGTGGCGCAGGGATTTACCTGTGGCGAGGGAGCTTGCTCCCGCTCGACTGCGCAGCAGTCGTAAACCCTGTGCATGCGGTGTACCTGAATGACCGCAGTTGCAGGTTTTGGGGCCGCTTCGCGACCCAGCGGGAGCAAGCTCCCTCGCCACAGAAAGCGGCGCTTATTTGGGCAGATCAATCTTGTCCAACACCCGGTTCGCGGTGATCTCCGCCACCATGATGCTGTTGGAGATACCCAGCAGGGCGTAGCGCGACTCTCCCTCCAGATGATCCACCAACTGATGGACCATCACGTCGACCGAGGCGAGTATTTCGACCAGATAGACCGCCAGGGTTTCGGCCGTGGCCTCGGGGTCTACGGAGAACAGGGTGCTGCGGGTTCGCGGGGTGGCTTTGATGTCGGCGTTCGATGGGAAGTGGAAGTCGAGGGCTCGCTCGGCGGCCTCGTTGAGTTTTTTTGAATCGGGTTCATACGGGGATGCCGGATCGGCGTCCGGTGGGTTGGGCGTTACTTTGAACATAGATGCTTCCCTTTTGTAGTAGGGGCCGCAACCATCTCGCGACTAAACGAGGGGGTGGCAGCCGTGCGCAAGTTAGTCGACCGGCAAGGAAAAGCAAAAATCCGGCGCGTCCGAAGACGCCTTGCGCACAGCTGCCATAAAGTACAGGCGAATACCTGACTGACAATACTCATGCGACCGCTTTAACTTAGCCGGGCGACTAAACCCGATCACTGATGGGCAGTGACGGGAATCAAGTTACCGAGCAGCCCCAAGGCGCACAAGCCGGCGGATTCTGGCGCAGCCGTAGGCAACGGCGCAAGGATTTGTAGCTTTCAGGAAGTATCTTCGAGGGTGTTTAAACAAGCGCTGTTTCGGTGTTAAACAGGCGAGCGCGACAGGATCTATTCATCCACCCAGCTCTGTGGCGAGAGGATTTATCCCCGTGGGTTGCGCAGCAACCCAAAAACCTGCAGCCGCGGTCATTCAGTCAAACCGCATGCACAGGATTTGCGACTGCTGCGCAGCCGAACGGGGATAAATCCCCTCGCCACAGGGGTTTTGTGAACTCCAGACATTGAGGTTTTGCAGGCCAAAAGGTTTTTGATCGTTCCCACGCGTGGGAACGATCAATGCGGGCCCGGCTCGGTCAGCACCTTCCTGAACGTCTCCACCAACGGCCGCAAATTGATCCGGTGCCACGCTGCCCACAAGGGCGTGGTAAACGAAATCCACGGCACTTCCCGCAGCACCACGCCCGGCGGTGCGTTGCGGCTCAAGCCTTTCTGAATCATCGCAATCCCCAGTCCTGACGCCACCAGACCCAACGCAGTGAAAGGCTCGGTGGCTTCCATGCGAATGTCCGGGGTGAAACCGGCGCGGATGCAGGCGCTGACGAAGTCTTCGCGGCTGGCGCAATTCTGGCGGTGCTGCACGCCGATCCATTCCTGATCGGCCAGGTCCGCCGGGGTCAGCGTGGCCTGCTGGGCGAGGGGATGGTGTTCGGGCAGGGCCAGCAGCATCGGGTCGTCCAGCACTTGAAAACCCAGCAGGTCCGGGTCATCGGCGACGGGCGGTTCACTGACCAGCGCGATATCCAGACTACGCTGGCGCAGGCCTTCGAGTTGTTCGGCGGAGCTCAGGTTGTACAGCGCAACGTGCACGCTCGGTCGGTCGACGCGCAGCACCCGCAAGGCATTGGGCAACACGCCGGCGTGCATGGCGTTTTCGATGTAGCCGATGCACAAGCCGCCTTCTTCGCCGCGACCGAGGCGCTTGCCCAGGGATTCGAGGCGGCTGGCGTGGGTCAGCAGGGCGCGGGTTTCGGCGAGGAACGTCTGGCCGTCGCGGGTCAGGCGGATGCGCTGTTGGCTGCGCTCGAACAGGGTCAGGCCCAGGCGTTCTTCGAGCTGGGCGATCTGCCGGCTCAAGGGCGACTGGGAGATGTGCAAACGTTCGGCGGCGCGACCGACGTGTTCTTCTTCGGCGACGACGACGAAGTAGCGCAATTGGCGAATGTCGATCATGTCAGACCTATCAGGACTTAAGTGCTGCACATTATGTCTTGGACGGTCCGACCATCGCAATCTAGGATCTGCTCAACGGTCAGGCAACTGACCACTGAAACTGACGAGGATTGAATCATGAGCTTGAAAGACAAACTGCCCGGCACGCTGGGTTTCGGTACCGCTCCATTGGGCAACATGTTCCGCGCCATTCCTGAAGACGAGGCGCAGGCCACCGTGCACGCCGCCTGGGATGCCGGCGTGCGTTACTTCGACACCGCGCCGTTCTACGGCTCGGGCCTGTCGGAGATTCGCCTGGGCACCGCACTGGCCCAATACAACCGCGACGACTACGTGCTGAGCAGCAAAGTCGGCCGGGTCATCCTCGATGAAGTCGAAGACGCGTCGGCCCGCGACCTCGGCGAAAAAAGCGGCGTGTTCGAACACGGCCGCCCGAACAAGATCGTCAACGACTACAGCGCCGACGCAACGATGCGCTCGATCGAAGACAGCCTCAAGCGCCTGCAAACCGATCGCCTCGACATCGTCTGGGTGCATGACATCGCTCAGGACTTCTACGGCGATCAATGGCTGGAATATTTCAATCAGGCCCGTACCGGCGCGTTCAAAGTGCTGACCCGTTTGCGCGAAGAAGGCGTGATCAAGGGCTGGGGCCTGGGCGTGAACAAGGTCGAACCTTGCGAACTGACCCTTGATCTGACCGAAGCCCAGCCGGACGGTTTTCTGCTGGCGGGTCGCTACACTCTTCTCGACCACGACCGGGCCTTGCAACGTCTGATGGACGCGGCGCTGGCGCAGAACGTTGACATCGTGGTCGGCGGTCCCTACAGCTCGGGCATTCTGGCCGGCGGTACGCACTTCGAATACCAGAAAGCCAGCCCGGCCATCGTCAACAAAGTCGAGCAGATCAAACGCATCGCGGCTGCCCACGGTGTCGACATCAAGGCTGCAGCCTTGCAGTTCTCGCTGGCCAACCCGGCCGTGGCGGCGGTGATTCCGGGCTCCAGCCGTCCGGACCGGATTGCTGAAGATGTTGCGGCACTGTCGGCCGTGATCCCCGCTGCATTCTGGCAGGCGATGCGTGACGCGAAACTGGTGAGCGAACGCGCTCCATTGCCAATCTGAGGAGTTTGAGCATGAAGATCGATCTGACTGGAAAACTCGCCATTGTCAGCGGCAGCACTGCCGGCATTGGCCTGGGCATCAGCAAGGCGCTGGCCGAATCCGGCGCCACGGTGGTGGTGATCGGCCGCGAGACGGCCAAGGTCGAACAGGCGCTGGCGAGCATTCGCCAGAGCGTGCCGGGCGCGCAATTGCGCGGCCTGACCGCCGACCTCGGCACGGCCGAAGGGGCTGAGCAACTGTTCGCCGCCGAACCGCGCGCGGACATCCTGGTGAACAACCTCGGGATCTTCAACGAGGTGGATTTTTTCGACACGCCCGACAGCGAGTGGACGCGTTTCTATGAGGTCAACGTGATCTCCGGCGTGCGCCTGTCCCGGCATTACGTGCCGGACATGGTCAAGCAGGGCTGGGGCCGGGTGATTTTCCTGTCCTCGGAATCGGGCATCGCGATCCCGGCCGACATGCTCAATTACGGCGTGACCAAAAGCGCCAACCTTGCGGTGTCCCATGGCTTGGCCAAACGGCTGGCGGGCACTGGCGTGACGGTCAACGCGATCCTGCCGGGCCCGACGTTGACCGATGGCCTGGAGCAAATGCTCAAGGACGCCACCGCCGAATCGGGGCGCAGTGTCCGGGAAGAAGCCGACGCATTTGTACGCAAGGCGCGGCCGACCTCGATCATCCAGCGCGTGGCAGATGTCGAGGAAGTCGCCAACCTGGTGGCCTACATCGCTTCGCCGTTATCCTCGGCCACGACGGGCGCGGCATTGCGGGTCGACGGCGGTGTCGTCGACAGCATGGCGATCTGAATTTTATTGATTGAGAGAGAGCATTACATGGCAAAGGCATCAGCGTTTATTGATATTCCGGCTTCGGCCGATGCGGTGTGGCAATTGATTGGCGGCTTCGACACGCTGCCGGACTGGCTGCCGTTTATTCCGAAAAGCGAACTGAGTGAAGGCGGGCGAGTGCGCAGTCTGCAAACGTCCGACGGCGCGGTGGTGGTTGAGCGGTTGGAGACGTTTGATAACGCCGGCAAGACCTACAGCTACTCGATTTTGCAGGCACCGTTTCCGGCGACTGAGTACCTGGCGACGATCAAGGTAGAGGCTCAAGGGCAGGGGGCTCGGGTGACCTGGTCGGGGCGGTTTACGCCCGTCGGTGTCAGTGAGGCCGAGGTTGAGGCGTTGTTTGCCGGGATCTATCAGGGCGGGCTTGAGGCCCTGCGGGCGAACTACCCAACCTAGAAGTACAACGCAACCTTTGTAGCAGCTGCCGAGCCTGCGAGGCTGCGTTCGGCGACGCAGTCGTCGTGAAATCAACCCCTGCGGTGTTTCAGGAAAACCGCGTTCTCAGGGTTTACGACGACTGCGTCGCCGAACGCAACCTCGCAGGCTCGGCAGCTGCTACCAAATGGTGTGTGGCTTCAGGTCTGTGGAATCAGATCTTGGCCGCAATCGAGCACCAACCGGGCACCACCCAACTCACTGCTGCCCACTTCAAGCGCAAACCCATGCAGGCTGACAATCGCCGCAACGATCGACAGCCCCAACCCGAACCCGCTTTTCTGATTCCCGCCCTCGGCACGATAAAAACGCTGGAACACCGCTTCACGTTCGCTTTCCGCAATGCCGGGCCCTGAATCGAGCACCTCGATTCGCGTGCGCCCACCTTCATTGACCCCGCGCAAAATCACCTCGCCACCGGGCGGTGTGAATTTGATCGAGTTGCTCAACAGGTTCGCCACCGCTTCAAACAACAGCGCCCGATCACCGTTCAACATCGGCAGCGATGCCGGCAGTTGCAGCTTGAACACCAGTTCGCCTTCCTCCGCCAGCGGCAGGTAAAAGTCATGCAGTTCCTGCAACAACGGCACTGGGTCCAGTTGCACAAAACCGGATCGGCGCTGGCGATCCTCCAGTTCGGAAATCCGCAGCAACCCGCGAAACCGTGCCATCAGCGTATCCGCTTCACCGAGGACGGAATCGAGCTGCACGGCCAGGGTCGAGCCGTCATCCGCCTGCTGTTGGATCCGGTACAACTGCGCCCGCAAGCGGGTCAGCGGTGTGCGCAGGTCGTGGGCGATGTTGTCGCACACACCCTTGACCTCGTTCATCAGGCGTTCGATGCGTTCGAGCATGGCGTTGACGATGGCCGCGAGCATGTCCAGCTCATCGCGGCGGTTGGACAGCGGCAAGCGTCGGGTCAGGTCGCCGGCGACGATGGCCTCGGCGCTGGCCTGGATCGCCCGAATCCGCCGCAGCGGACGCCGTCGCAACAGATGCCAACCGGCGATGCCGGGCAGGATGGTCAGCGTCACGCCCCAGAGCAACGCGTGCAGAATGATCCGGGTCACGGCAAACAGCGAACCGTTATCGCGCACCAGCACCAGCCAGCGACCGTCCTTGGTCTGGGTCGCGACCGCGTCGCAACTGTCGGTGGGCAGGCTGGGGTCGTCAGACTCTGCGCAGTCGCCGAGCATGTGAATCTTGCCGTCCAGCGGCAGGCCTTCGGGCATGTGCCGCAGCGCGCCGCTGAGGTAGCGGTGCTGCGAATCGAACAGGCCATAGGCGTCTATGCCGCGAATGTCGAAGGTCATGCTGACGGCGAGGGCGTCGGCCAATTGCTCGCCCTTAAAGTGCGAAAACAGATGCTGACGCTGCATCAGCGAGTGCTTGGCCAGGTTGTCCAGGTACGCGGATACTTCGTAGTACATGACCCCCATCAGAATTCCGCTCCAGATCACGAACAGCGAACTGTAGAGCGCGAGCAAGCGGCTGCTGGAAGAGCGCCAGCCGTTAGAGGGGTTCAGCAATGACATAACCCGAGCCTCGCACGGTCCGAATCAGTGGGACTTTGCCAGGCGGATCGATCTTCTTGCGCAGCCGGCCAATGTGCACGTCGATCAGGTTGGTGCCCGGGTCGAAGTGATAACCCCAGACCTCTTCGAAGATCATCATCCGCGAGAGGATTTGCCCGGTGTTGCGCATCAGGAATTCCAGCAACTTGTACTCGGTGGGCAGCAGCGTCAGCAGCTGATCGTCGCGACTGGCTTCATGGCTGATCAGGTTCAACTCCAGATCGGCGACCCGCAGCGTGGTCGCCTGGGCGGTCACGGTGTTCTGGCGACGAAGCAGCACTTCAACCCGGGCGGCCATTTCATCGGTGGCAAACGGCTTGGTCAAGTAATCATCACCACCCGCCCGCAAGCCGCGCACCCGCTCATCGACGTCGGAGAGGGCGCTGATCATCAGGATCGGCGTGGCCACGCCCATGGTCCGCAGCGTGGTGACGATGGCCAGGCCATCGAGCTCCGGCAGCATGCGGTCGAGGGTGATCAGGTCGTAGTTGCCGCTGACCGCACGCTCCAAGCCTTCGCGGCCATTGTCGACCCAATCGACGTCGAGGCCATGGCTACTGAGTTCGGCGACGATTTCCCGGGCGGTCACGGCGTCGTCTTCGATGGTCAAGATGCGGGTCATAGGGCTGGCCTGATAGTCAGTTCATGGCAGAGTGTGGGAGCATTTTGCCAATAAATGCTTGCGGACTTTCTAAATAAAACTTCACGTGAAGGAAAGACAAGAACTCGCAGCCTCGTTTCACTCGACAGCTGCTACAGAGTAATGCGTATTCCCTGTAGCCGCTGTCGAGTGAAACGAGGCTGCGAGCTTTGGATCGTCCAATGCATAAAACCCGCTGCGATTGCCGCTTCCTTGCAATTTGCATGGATTTCGGAAGTTCAAAATTTATAAGCAGTTGAAATAAATCGATTTATTGAAAGTTGGCGACTGGCACGGTGACTGCAATTACTCATTCGAAGAGTTGTAACACCATCTTTCCTGCCTGGAGCGATACAACAATGAATAGATCCTCTGATGGTTTCTATCCTGCCGCAGAAGAATCAAGCACGCTCTCGGGTGTGTCCTGGGGAGCGATCTTCGCCGGTGCCGCTGCGGCAGCTGCGTTATCGCTGATTCTGGTACTGCTGGGTTTTGGTCTTGGATTCTCGGCCGTTTCGCCTTGGGCTAACGAAGGTGTGAGTGCCAAGGGCCTGGGGATTTCAACGATTATCTGGCTGGCCGTTACACAGATCGTCGCGTCCGGGCTCGGTGGTTACATCGCCGGTCGCCTGCGGGTCAAATGGGCCAACATGCACGGTGATGAAGTCTATTTCCGTGACACGGCTCATGGCTTCCTGGCCTGGTGCGTTGCAACGCTGGTGACCGCGACGCTGGTCGTCGGTTCGGTCAGCAGCATCGTCAGCGGTGGTGTGCAAGCCGGGGCGAGTGTGGTCGGTGGCGCTGCCGGTGTTGCGACTCAAGCCGCGGGCACTGCGGCGGGCAATACCGACAGCGACCAGTATGGTTACTTCGTTGACAGCCTGTTCCGCGATGATCGTCCGGCTGCCGTCAGTGATGACGCTGCCCGTAGCACTGTGACGCGCATCTTCGTCCGCTCCCTGAACAATGATGGTCAGCTGTCGGCCGAAGACCGCACTTACCTGGCCCAGCTGGTCGCCCAGCGCACCAACCTGACCCAAGCCGATGCCGAACGCCGTGTCGATGAAGTCTATGCCCGCACTCAAAAAGCCGTGGCCGACGCCAAACTGGCTGCACAACAAGCGGCTGATACCGCCGCCAAAGTCGCTGCCTGGACGTCGCTGTGGATGTTCATTGCGCTGCTGATCGGTGCGTTTTTCGCCAGCCTCGCCGCTACCTTCGGCGGTCGTCGTCGGGATGCCGTGGAGTATGTGGAAACTGATGCTTATGTGACCACCACTTCCGTGCCACCTGTTCGCTAACCCAGGAGAATTACCATGCGCTCATTACTGCTGTTCTTTCTTGGCGTGCCAATCCCGATCATCATCCTGATCGCCCTGTTCATGCATTGATCTTCTGAGGCTCATGCCTCTGCCGCTTCCGCCTCGGGTGGAAGCGGCGTTTTGCTTTCTGGCGTCCAATAAAGCGAAGATGCGCCCCTTAGTTTGCATTGACTCAAGAAGGGGAGAAGTACATTGGACAAAAAGGAAATAAAACGGCAACTGGTGGCGATGCTCGACGCCGGGCGCTCCAAAACCGAGACGTTCAAGGCGTTCTCCGGTGGGGCGGTCAAGGATCGGGTACTGGCTTACTGGATTGGGGCCAGGCCGGATCCGGCACTGCGCGAAAAGCACTCACTCAAGGTCAACATTCTGATCGCGCTGACTTGCGTTCAAGCCTTGCTGGGAGCGGTCTCCGGGTTTTACCTGGGCGCGATGATCGGCTCCGGTGCGGTCGTGTTCTTCACCTTGTTTGCGGCATTGGTACCGCTGGCGTTCGCCTGGGGCTTCTACAAGTACGTGCCACAGGCTTACACCATTTACGTGATTCTGACGGTCAGCCAGGTCTCGCGGATGTTCAAGGGTTATGAAGAAGACCCGGTGATGACTGTGGTCGGCGTCGCAATCACCTTGGGCATGGCGTTCTTCGTCGCCTTGGTCAAAAACCTGCTGTTCCCGGACCTGGGCTTCATCGGCGCGAAAAAGGTCAGGGGCGAGTACGTGTTCTCCAACTGATCGACGAGGTGGGGGCGGCGTCTTTCACTGGCCTGGATCAATATTCTCTTACGCAATATCTCCTACCGTAAAAGATCCAAGCCCCTACTGCGGCTTCGACTACATTGCTTTGACGCGCACCCTGTTGCGCTGTCGAAGTACCAGTGCGAGTTTTTACATAGCCGTGGCCCGCAAGGTGTAGTGCAGCAAGGAGCTGTGGAACCTCACCTGAACTCATCATGGATGAACATCGCAATGCCACGCTTAGACAGAACGTTTGATATCCAGCCGCTGCTGCGCGCGGATATGACTGTGCACATCAACGGCCAGGCGGTCAGCGCCGCCCTCGGCGAAACCGTCCTCTCGGTCATTCAATCCCTTGGCCTGCGCCAGGTGGCCCGTAACGATCACGACCAAATCAGCGGCGCCTATTGCGGCATGGGCGTGTGCCAATGCTGCCTGGTGAAAATCAATGGCCGACACAAACGTCGCGCCTGCCAGACCGTAGTGCGTGACGGCATGACAGTCGAAACCCAAGTCAACCGCATCGTTGAGCAGGAGGGCGTATGAGCCAGCTTCCGGTGATCGTTGGCGGCGGGCCGGCGGGGATGGCTGCGGCCATTGAACTGGCCCGACACGGCGTGCGTTGCACATTGCTTGAAGAAGCTTCGCGGCTGGGGGGTGTGGTCTATCGCGGACCGCTGCGCGATGGCGTGCAACTCGACTATCTGGGGCCGCGCTACTCGGAAGCGCTGGACACCTTGCATGGCGAGTTTCAGGAACACTCGGCGCTGATCGACGTGCGCCTGAATCACCGGGTGATCGGCGCCGAAGGCACGCGCGCGTTGGTGGTGCTGGACAGCGACGAGCAGTTGCAGGAAATCGACTACCCGCAACTGCTGCTCGCGGCCGGTTGCCATGAGCGCAGCGTGCCATTTCCGGGCTGGACCTTGCCCGGCGTTATCCTGCTGGGCGGTCTGCAATTGCAGATCAAGAGCGGAGTGGTCAAGCCGCAGGGGCCGGTGGTGATTGCTGGCACCGGACCGTTATTGCCGTTGGTGGCCTGTCAGTTGCACGCGTCCGGCGTGACCGTCGCGGGTGTGTATGAGGCGTGCGCGTTCGGCAAGATCGCTCGGGAAAGCCTGTCGCTGCTGAACAAGCCGCAGCTGTTCCTCGATGGCTTGAGCATGCTCGCGTTCCTCAAACTGCATGGCATCCCGATGCATTACGGCTGGGGCGTGGTGGCGGCGCAGGGCGAAGGTGAGCTGAACTCCGTGACCGTGGCGCCGTATTCCAACACTTGGGTGCCGGACCTGAGCCGCGCCGAGCAGGTTCCGGCGCAAACCCTGGCGGTCGGCTACGGCTTCATTCCACGCACCCAACTCAGTCAGCAGATGGGCCTGAACCACGGTTTCAGCGACGACGGTTACCTGCGGGCCAGCGCCAATATCTGGCAGCAAAGCAGCGGGCCTCACGTGCACCTGGCCGGTGATATGGGCGGGATTCGCGGTGGCGAAGCGGCGATGCTCGCGGGGCGGATCGCGGCCACGTCGATCCTGTTGCAACGGGACGTGCTGGACGCCGAATTGGCGCTGGTTCGGCGCAACCGCTATTTGTCAAAACTCAAGGCCATCGTGCGCTTCCGTGCAGCAGTGGACCGCTACACCGAACGCGGCGCCGGGCAAACCGCGCTGCCGGCCGCCGACACGGTGATTTGCCGCTGCGAACACGCGACCCGCGCCGATATCGACCGGGCGCTGGAGCAGGGCGTGCAAGACCTGGCCAGCCTGAAAATGCGCACTCGGGTGAGCATGGGCGATTGTCAGGGGCGGATGTGCGTCGGCTATTGCACCGACCGCTTGCGCGAAGTCACCGGTCGGCAGGACGTGGGCTGGTTGCGGCCGCGCTTCCCGATCGATCCGATTCCCTTTTCTGCGTTCCACTCCGTCGGCACGGAGGCCGCACATCATGAGTAGGTTTTATGACGTGGTCATCGCCGGTGGCGGTGTGATCGGGGCGTCCTGCGCTTATCAGTTGTCGAAACGCAAAAACCTCAAGGTCGCGTTGATCGACTGCAAGCGCCCGGGCAATGCAACCCGCGCTTCCGCCGGTGGCCTGTGGGCGATTGGTGAATCGGTGGGACTGGGCTGTGGGGTGATTTTCTTTCGCATGATGTCGGCCAACCGCAAGCGCGAAACCCAGGGTTCGGCAGTGGTGGTGGACGCCAGCACACCGCACATTTTGCCGCCGTCGTTCTTCGATTTTGCCTTGCAGTCCAACGCGATGTACCCGGCGCTGCACCAGGAGTTGAAAGACCACCACGGGATGGATTTCAAGTTCGAGAAGACCGGCCTGAAGTTCGTGATCTATGACGATGAAGACCGCCTCTACGCCGAGCACATCGTTGCCTGCATTCCGCACCTTGCCGATCAGGTGCGCTGGCTCGATCAGGCGGCGCTGCGCGAGGCCGAGCCGAGTGTCAGCCATGAGGCGAGCGGGGCGCTGGAGTTTCTCTGCGACCATCAGGTCAGCCCGTTCCGGCTGGCCGATGCCTACACCGAAGGCGCGCGGCAGAACGGCGTCGACCTCTACTTCAACACCAACGTCACCGGGGTTTTGCACCACGGTTCCCGCGTCAGCGGTGTGCAGACGGCCGAAGCCGGAGTGTTTCATTGCAACACGCTGATCAATGCGGCGGGTGCCTGGGCGGCGGATCTGAGCGAGCAGGCCACCGGGATCCGGATTCCGGTGAAACCGGTAAAGGGGCAGATTCTGCTGACCGAGCGCATGCCGAAAATCCTCAACGGTTGCCTGACCACCAGCGATTGTTATGTGGCGCAGAAGGACAACGGCGAAATCCTGATTGGCAGCACGACGGAGGATAAAGGCTTCGACGTGACCACCACGTACCCGGAAATTGCCGGGTTGGTGCAGGGGGCTGTTCGGTGTATCCCCGAATTGGCGGACGTCAACCTCAAACGGACCTGGGCCGGGCTTCGGCCGGGGTCGCCGGATGAGTTGCCGATTCTTGGGCCGATGAAAGGGGTGGAGGGTTATCTCAATGCTTGTGGGCATTTCCGCACGGGGATTTTGACGTCGGCGATTACCGGGGTGTTGCTGGATAAGCTGGTTAACAACGAACCGTTACCGTTGGATATCACGCCGTTTTTGGCGGATCGGTTTGGGGTGGAGGAGGTCGGGTTGAAGAAAATGGCCTGACATCACACCGCGTTATCGTTCATCGCGAGCAGGCTCGCTCCCACAGGGATTGTGTGAACACTGAAGATCCACTGTGGGAGCGAGCCTGCTCGCGATGGCGGCATAACTGCCGCCACAAGGCTCAAACCTTACCCGCTTCCCGCTCCTCCATCTGATCCGACTCAAACAACCGCGCCAATTCCGCCCGGGCTTCCTGGGCGGTCTGCAGCACCTTCGCCGCATCGTCATACACCGCATGCTGAGCCTCCAGCACCTGTTCATCGTGATGCTTGAAGCGCTTGATCCGCGCATCGGCCTGCGCCTGGGTCAGCCCCAGCCCGACCAGGGTGCGGCGGCTCATTTCCAGGCTCGAATAATAGGTCTCGCGAATCGCCTCGGCGCCCAGGTCCACCAAGCGGTGCACATGCTGGCGGTTACGTGCCCGGGCGATGATCTTGATGTGCGGATAGAGCTTGTGCACGATTTCGGCAGTCTTGATGTTGGTGTCCGGGTCATCAGTGGCGATGACGAAGTATTCCGCCTGCTCGACCTTGGCCGCGCTGAGGATTTCCGGGCGCATCGGGTCGCCGTAGAACACCGGCACGCCGCCGAAGCTGCGGGACAGCTCGATGGTTTCCACCGAGGTGTCCAGCGCCACGAACTTGATGTTCTGAGCCCGCAGGATCCGCGCCACGATCTGGCCCATCCGGCCCATGCCGGCGATCACCACACGCGGGGTGTCGGTGTCGATTTCGCGGAATTTCTCCGGCACCACCACGGGCTGCACTTTCGGCGAATACAGGCGTGCGCACAACAACAGCAACAGCGGCGTGACGGCCATGGACAGGGTGATCGTCAGCACCAGCAAGTCGTACAGGCGCGGCTCGAACAAACCCTGGTCGCGACCGATCTTGAACACCACAAACGCGAATTCACCACCGGCAGCGAGCACGATGCCGAGACGAATGGCGCTGACTTTGCCCAGCCCGCCGGCCAATCGGCCCACCACAAACAGCAGCGGCAGCTTGATTGCGATCAGCAACAGGGTCAGCCCCAACACCGTGATCGGTGCGCTGAGCAGCAGGCTCAGGTTGGCGCCCATGCCGACGCTGATGAAAAACAGCCCCAGCAACAGCCCCTTGAACGGTTCGATCTGCGCTTCCAGTTCGTGACGGTATTCAGAGTCTGCCAGCAGCAAACCGGCGAGAAACGCCCCGAGCGCCATCGACACGCCGACCAGGTCCATCAGCCAGGCCGTGCCGATCACCACCAGCAACGCGGTGGCCGTGGACACCTCCGGCAAACCGGTCCTGGCCACCACGCGAAACACCGGGCGCAGCAGATACCGCCCGCCGATCACCACCACCGCGATGCTGCCCAACACCCGCAAACCGTGATTCAAATCCTCGGTCGCCGTGGTGGTGTGATCGCCGCCCGCCAACAGCGGCACCATGGCAATCAACGGGATCGCGGCGATGTCCTGGAACAGCAGAATCGCGAACGCCAAACGTCCATGGGGACTGGTCAGTTCCTTGCGCTCGGCCAGGCTTTGCAGGCCGAACGCGGTGGACGACAACGCCAGGCCAAGGCCGAGCACAATGGCGCTGTTCAACGGCTGGCCGAAGACAAACAGCGCCAGCACGCCAATCACCGAACCGGTCAGCAGCACCTGCGCCAGCCCCACGCCAAACACCGATTTGCGCATCACCCACAAACGACGCGGCGATAATTCCAGGCCGATGATGAACAGCAGCAACACCACGCCGAGTTCGGAAATATGACTGACGCTTTGCGGATTGCCGATCAAGCCCAGCACAGACGGACCGATGATGACCCCGGCAAACAGATAACCCAGCACCGCCCCTAATTGCAGGCGTTTGGCCAAGGGCACGGTGAGCACCGCCGCGAACAGAAAAACGACAGCGGCTTGCAACAGGTTGCCTTCGTGGGGCATGGCTTACTCCAGAACTCGGTACGGCGGAGTGCCAAGGATAAAGGGTGGGGCTTCAGGCGTCAGCCATGAACATGAACTGATGTTGACTGACAGGCCGCTTTCGTGAGCAAGCCCGCTCCCACATTTTGACCGTGCTCGTCTGGACAACTCGGTCGAATGTGGGAGCGGGCTTGCTCGCGAAGGCGTCCGAATGGACAACCAGTGACTCAGATAAACCCCTCAATATGCGCCATCCCCCGAGCCACATACGCTCACTCCATTGCAGAATCATCGCAACAGTAAGGAATGATTCAGCACAGGCGCAGTCGGAGTTCAGATACCACGAATTTACTGGAGGTTCATCAATGAACAACAAGACCTTTATTGCCAGCCTTGCCCTCGTCGCAGGCCTCACCGGTCTCAGCCCGATCGTTCAAGCGGATGACCCACCCCAAAAAACCGTCCAGCCCGGGGTCAACAACACCCGCGAGCTGGTGGTCGGCGACCGCGCCCCGGACGTTTACCAACGCAGCGACAAAGCACTGCGCAACTGGAAGGCGAAAGGCTTGAAAGCACCGAAAGAACAGGCGCAGTGGGTGCAGATCAATGACAAGTACATGATGGTGATGGTCACCAACGGGACGATTGTGGACATCACGCCGGTGGAGCGTTAGGCCACCGAAAGACTATTCGCTGTGAGCACGCGCAGGGTTTTCAGTGCCCAACCGATACTGATTATTCCCGCTGCGTTTCGCCTCATACATCGCCAGGTCCGCAATGTGAATCAACCGGTCCATGCTCGGCGCGTGGTCCGGGAACACCGCCACGCCCAGGCTGGTGCCGATGTGGCGCTGGTCGTTGCCGATGGTGATCGGCGGTGACAGTTCGACGAAGATTTTCTGGCAGATGCGGCGTGCCTCGTCTTGCAGGCTGACGCCTTGGGGCAAGCCCTGAAGAATGACCACGAATTCATCGCCGCCGATCCGGGCGACGGTGTCGGTTGAACGCAGGATTTTCTTTAATCGCGTAGCCATAGTGATCAGCACTCGGTCGCCGGCCGCATGCCCGTAATGGTCATTGATCGCCTTGAACCCATTCAGATCGACAAACACCAACGCCACCCGCGTGGCGCTGACGCGTGCCTGTTCAAGCGCTTCGCAAAGGCGCTCTTCTAGCACCAGGCGATTGGGCAGGCCGGTCAACGGGTCGTAATGCGCCAGGTGCTGCAGATAGCTGGCCGAGGCTTTTTCCTCGGTGATGTCGCGCACCACGCCCATCATCTTGATGGTGGCGTCATGGTCGTTCTTGACCACGTTGCCGGTTTCCCGTAGCCAGCGAATGCTGCCGTCGGGCCAGACCACGCGGTATTCCTCGTCATGGTTTTCACCGGTTTCCAGGCAGCGCAGTTCCCCGGCCCGGACTTTGGCCCGGTCATCCGGGTGCACGCAGGCGCAGAAAAGGGAGTAGGAGGGCGTTACCTCTCCGGTCTTGAAGCCGAACATCCCGTAGATCGCGTCTGACCAGTAGAGCTTGTCGGTGTCGACATCCCAGTCCCAGGTGCCGATGCGGGCGAAGTATTGACTGCGTTTGAAACGTTCGGCGTCGCCGTCCTGGCGGATGTGCAGGCCTTCGGACAGGCTGGCGATCAGTGCGCGTTGCTCAGTCAACTGCTTCTGCAGCGAGCGTTCGCGGCAGATCAGCGTGACGATCAGGGCAAGCATCACCGAGCCGATGGCTGCGTTGGTCCAGACGTCATTCATTCAAAAATTGCCATCGTGTCGTATTGTTCCGTGTGCCTTGGTGTTGCTTATCTTAGTTGAGGTTAATGCCGAAAACCGTTCCGAATGGGTTGCCAATGGCGCACATTTCTGGGAAAACGGCGCCCATTGGGCCCTATCGTGTGCGAGAACAATAGAGTGAACGTGATGAATGATGAACTGCAGGTAATCGATCTAGAAGTGGGCGACGGCAAAGCCGCCGTCAAAGGCGCGCTGATCACCACCCAATACCGCGGCTGGCTGGAAGACGGCACTGAATTCGATTCGTCCTACAGCCGTGGCAAACCTTTCCAGTGCGTGATTGGCACGGGGAGGGTGATCAAGGGTTGGGACCAGGGGATTATGGGCATGCAGGTTGGCGGCAAGCGCAAAATGCTGGTGCCGGCGCATTTGGCTTACGGCGAGCGCACGATGGGCAAGATCACGCCGAATTCGAACCTGATTTTTGAGATTGAGTTGTTGGAAGTGCTGACGCGGGATGATTGATTGGCGCGCGGGCTGAAAGGGCATGTGCAGCGAGGGGGCAACCCCTCGCCGCAATCAGGCAGATTTCCTCACTACTCCCGCACACCGATGAAGAGGTCCAGGTCAGTCGGTAGCTGCACATCGAGTGCCATGGCGATTTGTCGGATTTGTTCAGCGGTCAGCAAGCAGTCCCCGTACGCGCTTTCTTCAAGATTTTTCCAGCCGAGTACACGCATCATTGCGTCTTCAAACTCAGGTAGAACGGTCAATTCGTACTTTAAGACGTCACCCTCGTGATCACCCTTTGAAAATCCACTGATCCAGAAAACATAATGGGCCTCCTGATTTTTGCCCGGATAGTCCAGCGAGGTCTTGCGGGCGGCGTGCCCGTCGCCTGACGGTGGGTTTTGAATCGGAGGTATGTTTGTGTTGCTAGCCATGAGCGTCCTTGTTTCAACTTTTGTAAGCGATGCGGACGCTATCTCAATGGGCATTAAATGGATGTAGGCATTTTCTGAATATTGAGTTGTTGTTGCAAAAGGTACGGCTCGCTACGGCTCTTGTGGTGAGGGATCCGCCTCACCACAGAATTCCGCTAGCCTTTCGGATCGATGCTATCCAGCGCCCGGTTTACCGCCAGTTCGTCCAGCATGACGACCTTCGCAATCCCCAGCGCCTTGCTGCGATGCAGGCCTTTCAGCGGGTCGGCGAAGTCGCTGTAGTGATCAAGCGGCTGCACACCTTCAGACCTGAAATGTCTCCCGATAGGCATACAACCCCGGCGTTCCCCCGGTCATCACAAACAGCACATTGTCACCGCGCTGGAAACGTCCTTGCCTGAGATCACCCAGCAATCCGGCAAACGCCTTCCCGGAATACACCGGATCAATCAACAAACCTTCGGCGCGAGCCATCAGGTGCACCGCGTCCAGCATGGCAGGCGTCGGCAGACCGTAACCGTCACCCAGTTGACTGCCCTCAATGACAATATCTGAAGCCTGAACCACGGCGTTGCTGCCCAGTAACATCAGTGCGTCCTGAGTCAACTTCACGGTCCTGTCCGCTGACGTGTCCCGATCAGACAAGACCGAATACGACTTGACGATCGACGTCCCCCGACCCAGCAACTGAAAACCTGCCGCGAGCCCGGCATGGGTGCCAGCGCTGCCATTGGGCACGATCACCTGGCTAAAAATCAGGCCGAGTTCCGTTTCCTGCTGCGCGATCTCCGCTGCGCAACGCGCATAACCGAGGCTGCCGAGCGGCGTTGAGCCCCCCGTCGGTATCACCAAAACCGTGCGTCCGGCTTCTCGAAGTTGCACGGCGCGTTTCTCAGCCTCGGCGAGTGAGTCACTGCCACCGGCAAGCACCCGTATTTCTGCGCCGAACAATTGGTCGAGCAGGATGTTGCCGTTCAGCTCGTAGTCCACTTCGGATTTTGGCACCGACCGGGTCAGGATCAGTTCGCAGGCAATGCCCAGACGGGCGCACACCGCGGCGGTCAGGCGCGCATGGTTGGACTGGAGACCGCCGATGGTAATGACCGTGTCGACCCCGGCCGCGAGCGCCGCGCCAAGGTGGAATTCAAGTTTGCGCAGTTTGTTGCCACCACCGCCGATCAACATGTGATCATCGCGCTTGAGAAACAGGCCGATGCCTTGCGCCTTCAAGCCCAGCAGTTGCTCCAGGCGTTCAGCCCGCTGAATCGGCGTGGGGCCTTGCAACAGGTCGGCCCGCGCAAAAGAACTCAGTGACGTGTCCAGTAGGGTTTGCATCAATGGCGCCTCGTTATGCACTTTATTGCAGTGACTCTAGGGACAAAGTCCCGGGTGATAAACGCATCGGCGGTTATTACTCCTTTAACCTGATGTATTGAATGCAAGGCAGGATGATGAGCAAACTCAGGCAAATGGAAGTCTTCGTCGCCGTCGTCGAGGCGGGCAGCTTCGCCGATGCGGCCAGTGAAGTCGGCATGTCGGCGGTCATGGTCGGGCGGCACATCCAGGGCCTGGAAAAAACCCTCAATACCCAGTTGGTCAAACGCACCACCCGCCGCCAATCCATCACGGGCGAGGGGCGCTTGTTTTACGAAGAAGCCAAACTGGCGCTGGAGCAAGTGAGGTACGCGTTCAGTCGAGTGGAGGCATCAAATCCAGAGCCTAGTGGCCTGCTGCGGATCACCGCGCCGATGAGTCTCGGCGTTTCCCTGGTCGGGCCTCTGGTGGCCGAGTTCATGCAGCGTTATCCGCAGATTCAGGTTGAGTTGATTCTCAGTAATGAAGTGGTGGACTTGTACGAAACGTCATTCGATCTGGCGTTCAGGATTTCCGAACTGATCGGCGTCAACCTGCTGGCCACACCATTGCCGCCGTATCGAATGGTGATCTGCGCCTCGCCCCGGTATCTGGAAAAATGGCAGGAACCGCAGTCCCCCGAAGACCTGCACCGTCACCGAATTCTCACCCACACATCCTGGAACAACCGCTTTGCCTGGCCGCTACGAAATGGCGCCAGCGAAGTGCCCTGGCCTGAAGGCGCGGTGTTGAAGAGCAATGACGGTCAGGTGCTGTTGCAGGCGGCCGTGGCCGGCGAGGGGATCTTGATGCAGCCCGATTTTCTGGTGTCGGCGGCGTTGGCCAGCGGTGACTTGGTGCGGATCATGGACGCCTACGTTCCGCCGCCCAAACCGGTGCAGATGGTGTATCCGCGCTCCAGGAAATCGCTGCCCAAGTTGCAAGCCTTCGTCGACTTTGTCGCGGGTCGACTGGCGTCCTGAAGCGCAGAAAGATGCAGGGCTAGCGCAGGGCGTAACCGCTGTCGACCACCCAATCCTGGCCGTACACGCTACGTGCGCTGCGGCTCAATTGGACCAGGCTACGCTGCCCCCCGATGGTTTCACTTCTCTACGTGATTGCCTTATTGCCAGGCCTGCCCGCATCGATGACTATGTTTGTCATATAGGGGGAGGGGGTATTGGTATGTCGCATATTCACGAACACAAAGACGATTTGCTCAACCGGGTACGGCGCATTTCAGGTCAGGTCCAGGCTGTGGAGCGCGCGCTGGAGTCCGACGCTGACTGCGCCAAGACCCTGCACCTGGTCGCCGCCATCCGGGGTGCGGTCAATGGTTTGATGGATCAGTTCATCGACGCCCACGCCCGGGAACATGTGGCCCGTCCAGGCTTGAGCGCCGAAGCGCGCGCCGAAGGTCTGGAAGAGTTGCTGCAAGCCATCCGTCGTTACTCGAAATAAGGCCAAAACCCATGACACTCACGCCGCAGGCTTCGCGCTTTTCCCACGACCATGTGTTCTTGGGTGCTTCCCATGATGAAAACGCCCGCCGCACCTTGTGGGTGGTGGCGTTGACGTTTTTCATGATGATCGGCGAGATTGTCGCCGGTTACATCACCGGTTCGATGGCGCTGCTCGCCGATGGCTTTCACATGGCGACCCATGTCGGTGCCTTGGGCATCGCGGCGGCGGCCTATGGTTATGCCCGACGTCACGCCAACAACGCCCGCTACAGTTTTGGCACCGGCAAGGTGGGAGATCTGGCCGGTTTTGCCTCGGCCATGGTGCTGGGGCTGGTGTCGCTCGGCATTGCCGTGGAGTCCACCCTGCGGCTGTTCCAGCCAACCACCGTGGCCTTTACGGAGGCGACAGTGATTGCTGTGATCGGGCTGGCAGTGAACATCGCCAGTGCCTTTTTACTGGCGGGCAATCATGGGCATCACGGCCATGATCATGGCCAAAGCCATCACCACGAGCACCCTCACGACAACAACCTGCGGTCGGCTTACGTTCATGTGCTTGCCGATGCCTTGACCTCGGTGCTTGCGATTGCGGCCTTGCTGGCGGGCCGTTACCTCGGCTGGGTCTGGCTGGATCCGGTGATGGGCATCGTCGGCGCCATTATCATTGCCAAATGGGCCTATGGCCTGATGCGCGACAGTGCGGCGGTATTGCTCGACACCACCGACGAGCCTGTCGCAGCTAAAATTCGGGAGTTGCTGGAATCGGCGGGTGACGTGCGCATCAGCGACCTTCACGTCTGGCAGGTGGGGCCTGATGCGCGGGCAGCGATAGTCAGTGTCGTAGCCACCGGCCAGGTCAGTGCCGACACTATTCGCGAACGTCTGGCACCGGTTCATGAGTTGTCTCACCTCACCGTGGAGTTTCGCAACGCCTGATGACGCCAGTGGAGCGATCATTGAAATGCGGCAGGCGGCTGTTGAGGGAAGGGCGGTAATGCCAGCTCAGGCAATCCCAATCGGGTTGATGGGCCAGAATCTGCGTCAGCGTCGCTCTGGCAATCTGCAGTGCCAATAATTGCCCCGGACATTGATGGCGGCCTTCGCCAAAAGTAAAGCTGCGCCGACGTGGGCGATCCAGAATAAAGGCGTCGGGATCTTCATTGAGCAGCGGGTCGCGATTAGCCGAAGCCAGCAGCACCAGAATCACATCGCCTGCATTGAGGTGTACGCCCTCGATTTCGCACGGTGCCGCGACAAACCGGCGGGTGTTTTGTACGGAAGGGTCCAAGCGCTGAACTTCGGCGATCAAGGCTTCAACCGGCGTCGAGTCAGGCAGAAATAACGGGGTTCGGATCAACGCCACGATCGCGTTACCAATCAAACCGGCGGTGGCTTCATATGTCTGGGAAAACAGGCCAATCAGATTGGCAATCAGCGTGTCGTAGTCGGCCGCGAAACGCTGGCGAATCCCGGCGAGCAGTGCGCTTCTGTTGTTCGGATCATCCAGCAGTTCAACGAAATAACCCCGCAGCTGTTCCGCCGCTGCATGGGAAACCTTCAGTTGGGCCTGATCACTCAGCGGTGACAGACACGCCACGAAATCCGCCGTCAGCTCACTGATGGGCCGGCCCTGAGCCGGCGAGAACCCCAACAGCGCCGCCACCACGCAAACCGGGCCGCGAAACATCGCGTTGTACAGTCCATCGGCATCCGGCGTGATCAGCCTCGCGCTCACCAGCGCATTGACCTCGTCGACATCAATCAGCGCCAAACCCGGCTCAATCGCCGACCTCGGGCAACGCTGACGCTCACCCTCATTCATCCGCATCAATTGGCCAAATACCTTGCCGGCCATGCCGTCGGCAATCGACTTGGGCACCGGCTCACTGGGCGGTCGGACATGACAATCCGGATGCGCCAGCACCGCCGCAACGGCCCGGGCGCTGCTCGCCACCCACAATTTCAGTCCTTGGTGAAATACCAGCCCACCCTTGGCGCGCAGCCGGGCGTAATAGGGATAGGGGTCGGCATGAGTCGCAGCGGTGATCGGGTCCATGGGGCGCAGCCTTGTTCGTGGAGGGAGAAGTGTTGCTACTATCTCCAGTTCAAAACGGCCTTGATTCGTCCGGGAGCGAAATATGAACGTTGAACAACACGACATCGGCGTCTCTCAAGTGGCCGCGGCCATCGCGGAACCGGCCCGGACGAAAATCCTCTGCTCGCTGATGGACGGCCACGCCCGCACCAGCACCGAGCTGGCGGCGATTGCCGAAGTCAGCGCCTCCACCGCCAGCGCGCACCTGGCCAAGCTCAAGGAGCTGGCGCTGCTGCGTTTGCACGTGCAGGGCCGCCATCGCTATTACAGCCTCGCGGACAAACGCGTGGCCCAGGCGCTGGAAGCGCTGATGGTGATCGGCCAGAACACCGCGCCGCCCTTCAATTCGCGCACGCCGGACCGCCTGCAATTCGCCCGCACTTGCTACGACCACATGGCCGGGACGCTGGCGGTCCTGCTACATGACCGGATGCTGGAAAAAGGCTGGTTGCTGGAAACCGACGAGCAGGTTTATCGCCTGAGTGAAAGTGGCGAGGCGCTGATGCAAGGGCTGGGCATCGAGGTCAACGACTTGAACACCTTGCGCCGCCGTTTTGCTTGTCCGTGCCTGGACTGGAGCATGCGTCGGCCGCATCTGGGCGGTTCGCTGGGGGCGGCATTGCTGCAAGCGGCGATCAAGCGCAAATGGGTAACGCAGGATCTGGACAGCCGGGCATTGGCATTGACGGCGCTGGGACGCAAGGAGCTTGGCGCACGCTTCGACCTGACGCTGGCGCAGTCAACCCTGCAACCCGTCCGCGAGCAACGCCAACCGCTGCCTGCACAGGATGTGATCTGACCCGACCAAGGGTTCGCTGATGACTTGTGCCTTGGAGATCGACCCTATACTGTATATCCGCACAGTAAAAGGCGTGCCCCATGGAACTCATCGACAAGCTCAGCATTCTCGCCGACGCCGCCAAGTACGACGCGTCGTGTGCCAGCAGCGGCGCGCCGAAGCGTAGCTCCGAGGGCAAGAGCGGCCTGGGGTCGACCGACGGCATGGGCATCTGCCACAGCTACACGCCGGATGGGCGTTGCGTGTCGTTGCTGAAGGTTCTGCTGACCAACTTCTGTCTCTACGACTGCCAATATTGCGTCAATCGACGTTCCAGCGACGTGCCACGCGCACGCTTCACGCCGGAAGAAGTGGTGACGCTGACCATGGATTTCTACCGGCGCAATTGTGTCAGCGGGCTGTTTCTCAGCTCCGGCATCATTCGTTCGGCGGACTACACCATGGAGCAGCTGATCCGCGTGGCCAAGCTGCTGCGCGAAGACCACGAGTTCCGCGGTTACATCCACCTCAAAACCATTCCCGAAGCCGATCCGGCGCTGATCGAGGAAGCGGGGCGCTACGCCGATCGCTTGAGCGTGAACATTGAGCTGCCCACCGACGCCAGCCTGCAAACCCTGGCGCCGGAGAAGCAGTTGGGCTCGATCAAGCAAGCGATGAAAACCATCTACACCGGCGTGCAAACCGTGCTCAACGAACCCCGCGCGCCGAAATTCGCCCCGGCCGGGCAGAGCACGCAGATGATCGTCGGCGCCGATGACACCGATGACAGCACCATTCTCCACAGCGCCCAGGCGCTGTACGGCAACTTCAGTTTGCGGCGGGTCTATTACTCGGCATTCAGCCCTATCCCCAACAGCCCGAAAAGTGTGCCGCTGGCCGCGCCGCCGCTGATGCGCGAGCACCGCTTGTATCAGGCTGATTTCCTGTTGCGCAGTTATGGCTTCACCGCTGGCGAGTTGTTCAAGGGGCCGGGCCACCTGGCGCTCGACATCGACCCGAAACTGGCGTGGGCGCTGGAGAACCGCGAGGTCTTCCCGCTCGACCTCAATCGCGCCGAAGCGTCGTTGATTGCGCGCATTCCAGGTATCGGCCTGCGTACCACCGAGCGGCTGGTGGAGTTGCGCCGTCAGCGCCGCATTCGCTACGAAGACCTGGCCCGAATGCGCTGCGTGCTGGCCAAGGCCAAGCCGTTCTTCATCACCAGCGATTACCACCCGCAGCAGGCGGAGGTCACCAGCCACTTGCTGTATCAGCAATTGCGCGACCGGCCGCAGCCGCAACAAATGGGGTTATGGGGATGATCAGTCTGGATTGCGATGACTTGTTCGACACCTAGGCGCCAGCAGGCACGCTGGCTGCTGAGCCATGAGGTGGACCCGAGCCGGGTGAGTTGGGCCAGTGAAGGCGTTTCCGATCTGTTCGCCAGCGACGATGCACCCCCTCAGACCCAAGGTCCATTTCATGCTCGAATACCGCGAACGCTGCTGGACACTCTTGAACGCGCGGCTCGTTATCGGGGTGATCAACGTTGGAGTCTGCTGTATGAAGTGCTGTGGCGGGTCAGTCACGGCGACCGCACCGCGATGCTGGCCGGCGACAAGCTAGGCAGTGAATTTCATAGGAGAATCAAACAGGTACAGCGTGAAGCTCATCACTTACATGCATTTGTGCGCTTCGTCGCGATGCCTGAAGGTGAGGGGCCGCAATACGTTGCCTGGCATGAACCGGCCCACGACATCCTGCACAGTGCCAGTGAGCATTTTGTCGGGCGCATGGGCCGGCATCGCTGGTTGATTGCCACGCCCAGGGATGGGGTCTACTACGACGGTGAGCAGTTGATCCACCAGCGCCGGTGCCCGGTTGAATGGCAGCAGCTGGCACAGAACGTCGACGACCCGCACAGTGACATGTGGTTGACCTACTACAGCCACATCTTCAATCCGGCGCGCCTGAACCCGAAAGTCATGCAAGGTCACTTGCCGACACGGTTCTGGAAAAACCTGCCGGAAGGCGCGCTGATTCCGGGGTTGATTACCCAGGCACGCTCGGGTAAGCAACAGGATGGTCAGGCGAGCGGAATCAAGGGCAGGGGAGGCAAACGTATTGCGCGGGGAGAAGCCGAACGTCGTTCATAAAAAAGCCCCCCATCGCCAATACGATGGAGGGCTTCGATGCCGCTGGGGTCAGATCAAACCTTGACGATCCAGCCCGCTGGCGCTTCGACGTCACCCGTCTGTACACCGGTCAGCTCTTTGTAGAGCTTCTGGGTGACCGGGCCGACTTCGGTTTCGCTGTGGAACACGTGCAGGTGGTCGTTGTAGCTGATGCCGCCGATCGGGGTGATCACGGCAGCAGTACCGCAAGCGCCGGCTTCCTTGAAGTCGGACAGCTTGTCGATGAACACGTCACCTTCAACCACTTCCAGGCCCAGACGCGATTTGGCGAGTTCGATCAACGACAGACGGGTGATACCCGGCAGTACCGACGGCGAGTTCGGTGTGACGAACTTGTTGTCGTGGGTGATGCCGAAGAAGTTGGCCGAGCCGACTTCTTCGATTTTGGTGTGGGTCATCGGGTCCAGGTAAATGCAGTCGGCGAAGTGGGCTTTCTTGGCCTGGGAACCTGGCATCAGGCTGGCCGCGTAGTTGCCACCGACCTTGGCTGCGCCGGTGCCTTGTGGGGCCGCGCGGTCGTAGCTGGAGATCAGGAAGTTGTGCGGGGTCAGGCCGCCCTTGAAGTAAGCGCCGACCGGAATGGCGAAGATCGAGAAGATGAACTCGGGGGCGGTGCGCACGCCGATGTTGTCACCCACGCCGATCACGAACGGACGCAGGTACAGCGCGCCGCCGGTGCCGTAAGGCGGGATAAAACGCTCGTTGGCACGAACTACTTCCTTGCACGCTTCGACGAACTGCTCGGTGGACACCTGTGGCATCAGCAGGCGGGCGCAGCTGCGTTGCATGCGCGCGGCGTTCTGATCCGGGCGGAACAGGTTGATCGAACCGTCCTTGCAACGATAGGCCTTCAGGCCCTCGAAGCATTGCTGGCCATAGTGAAGGGCAGTGGAGCCTTCGCTGATGTGCAGCACGTTGTCTTCGGTCAGGGTGCCTGTGTCCCACTCGCCATTACGCCAGTGCGACAGATAGCGCTTGTCTGTCTTGATGTAGTCAAAACCCAACTTGTCCCAATTGATGCTTTCGTTACCCATGACACCCTCTATCACTTAACAACCGCCGAAACGGTTCAAGGCTTCTGACGTTTTTCTGGATGGGGACAACAATACTTCATTCCGGGCCGGTTTCGCAGCCGGAATTCAATCTCTGCGACCATCGATGCACCCCGATGTAGCAGCTGTCGAGCAACGCGAGGCAGCGTTCGGCGGCGAAGCCGTCGTATTCCGGCTGACTCGGTATGCCTGAAAGCATGCGGTGGCAGGTCTTGCGACGACTTCGTCGCCGAACGCTGCCTCGCGTTGCTCGTCAGCTGCTACAGGGTTTTGCGTCTGGTTTTAGAGGTGCAGCGCATGCCCCAAAGCACGCAACGCCGCTTCCTGTACTGCTTCGCCCAGCGTCGGATGCGCGTGGATCGTGCCGGCAATGTCTTCCAGCCGCGCGCCCATTTCCAGGCTCTGGCCGAACGCGGTCGACAACTCCGACACGCCCACACCTACCGCCTGCCAGCCGACAATCACATGATTGTCACGCCGTGCCACGACGCGCACGAAGCCGCTTTTCGACTCCAGCGTCATCGCCCGGCCATTGGCCGCAAACGGGAAGCTGGAAACGATGCAGTCCAGGCCCGCCGCCTTGACGTCGTCCGGGGTCTTGCCGACGACTACCAGTTCCGGGTCGGTGAAGCACACGGCCGCGATGGCAGTCGGGTTGAACTCGCGGGACTTGCCGCTGATCAGCTCGGCAACCATCTCGCCCTGAGCCATGGCCCGGTGCGCGAGCATCGGTTCGCCGCTCAAGTCGCCGATGGCGTATACGTTGCGCATGCTGGTCTGGCAGCGGTTGTCGATCTTGATCGCCGAACCGTTCATGTCCAGATTCAGCGCTTCAAGGTTCCAGCCCTGGGTGTTCGGCTTGCGACCGACGGCCACCAGCACCTGATCCGTTTCCAGGTTCAGGGTGTCGCCACCCGGCTCAAGTACTTGCAGTGTATTACTAGCAGAATCAAAGCCTTGGACGCTGTGCTTCAAGTAAAGCTTAACACCGAGTTTTTTCAGTTCATCGTGTACCGGCTGGGTCAGTTCGGCATCGTAGGCCGGCAGAATGCGCTCCTGCGCCTCGACCACACTCACGTCAGCACCGAGTTTGCGATAGGCAATCCCCAACTCCAGGCCGATGTAACCGCCACCGACCACGACCAGCCGTTTCGGCACGGACGTCGGCGCCAGGGCTTCGGTGGAAGAGATAATGGGCCCGCCAATTGGCAGCATCGGCAGGTTCACGCTTTTCGAACCGGTCGCCAGCACCAGGTGCTCGCACTGGATCCGCGTATCGCCCACATCAACGGTTTTGCCGTCGATCACTTTCGCCCAGCCTTGAATGACCTGGACCTTGTTCTTTTTCAGCAGCGCTGCGACGCCAGTGGTCAGGCGATCAACGATGCCGTCTTTCCACTCGACGCTTTTACTGATGTCGAGGGTCGGCGCCGACACGCTGATGCCCAGAGCCGAATGCTGGCTGTGATGCTGCGTCTGGTGGAACTGTTCAGCGACGTGAATCAGCGCCTTCGACGGAATGCAGCCAATGTTCAGGCACGTACCGCCCAGTGATTCGCCTTCCACCAGAATGGTCGAGATGCCCAGCTGGCCGGCACGGATCGCCGTCACATAACCGCCAGGGCCGCCGCCGATGATCAGCAGCGTGGTGTTCAAAGTTTGCATCTCTTACTCCACAAACAGGGTGGCGGGTTGTTCGAGCAAGCCGCGAACGGCCTGGATGAATTGCGCCGCGTCCATGCCGTCGACCACGCGGTGATCGAAGGAGCTGGAGAGGTTCATCATCTTGCGAATCACGATCTGGCCTTTGACCACCATCGGGCGTTCGACGATTTTGTTGACGCCGACGATCGCCACTTCCGGCAGGTTCAACACTGGCGTGCTGACGATGCCGCCCAACGCGCCGAGGCTGGTCAGGGTAATGCTCGAGCCGGACAGTTCATCGCGGGCGGCCTTGCCATTACGCGCGGCGGTGGCCAAACGGGAGATTTCGGCGGCGTTGTCCCACAGGCTGCGGGCTTCGGCGTGACGTACCACCGGTACCATCAAACCGATGTCGGCCTGGGTGGCGATGCCCACATGGACGGCGCCGAGGCGGGTGATGACCTGGGCTTCGTCGTCGTAACGGGCGTTGATCTGCGGGAAGTCGCGCAGGGCGACAACCAGGGCGCGGACCAGGAATGGCAGCAACGTCAGCTTGCCACGGGAAGCGCCGTGTTTTTCGTTGAGGTGCGCGCGCAGTTCTTCCACCGCGGTCACGTCTATTTCTTCGACATAACTGAAGTGAGCGGCGCGTTGCGTCGCGTCCTGCATGCGCTGGGCGATCTTGCGGCGCATGCCGATGACCTGAATTTGTTCTTCGTCGTTACGCTGGGCGTAAGCGGCGTCTTCGGTCGATTGCGGCTGCTGACCCTGGGCCAGATAGGCGTCGAGGTCTTCGTGCAACACACGACCGGCAGGGCCGGTGCCACGGACCAGACGCAACTGGATGCCGAGGTCCAGCGCATGTTTGCGCACGGCCGGGGAGGCCAGCGGGCGTTCGTCGGCTTCGCGAGCCACCATTGGGCCTTGGCAAACGGCGGCTCGTGGCGCTGCGGCCGCAACCGGTTTGCTTGCCACCACGGCTTCAGCTTTAGGCGCTGCAACCGGGGCTTCTTTAACAGGAGCAGGCTGGGCCGACTCTTTAACGTTGCCCGCGCCTTCGACTTCAATGCTGATCAGAATGCTGCCAACCGCCATGACTTCGCCCGGCTGTCCGCCCAGCGCAATCACCTTGCCGTGCACCGGCGAAGGGATGTCGACCATCGCCTTGTCGGTCATGACATCGGCCAGCACCTGATCTTCGACGACCATGTCGCCGACTTTGACGTGCCACACCGACAGTTCAACTTCTGCAATGCCTTCACCAATGTCCGGCATTTTAATAACGTGCGTGCCCATTCAGACCTCCATAACCCGTTTCAAAGCCGCGCCCACTCGGGACGGACCAGGGAAATACGCCCACTCTTGCGCGTGCGGGTAGGGAGTGTCCCAACCGGTGACGCGTTCGATCGGCGCTTCCAGGTGGTGGAAGCAATGCTCTTGCACCAGGGCGACCAGTTCGGCGCCGAAACCGCAGGTGCGGGTCGCTTCGTGAACGATCACGCAACGGCCGGTTTTCTTCACTGACTTGACGATGGTGTCCAGGTCCAGCGGCCACAGGCTACGCAGGTCGATGACTTCAGCGTCGATGCCGGTTTCTTCAGCCGCGACTTGCGACACATAAACGGTGGTGCCGTAGGTCAGGATGGTTACTTCCTTGCCGGGACGGGCGATGGCGGCAACGTCCAGCGGCACGGTGTAGTAACCGTCGGGCACTTGCGCGGCCGGGTGTTTCGACCACGGGGTTACCGGGCGGTCGTGGTGGCCGTCGAACGGGCCGTTGTACAGGCGTTTTGGCTCAAGGAAGATCACCGGGTCATCGTTTTCGATGGAGGCGATCAGCAGGCCTTTGGCGTCGTAAGGGTTGGACGGCATGACCGTGCGCAAACCGCAGACTTGGGTAAACATGGCTTCGATACTTTGGCTGTGAGTCTGGCCGCCGTAGATGCCGCCGCCGCAAGGCATGCGCAGGGTCATCGGGGCGGTGAACTCGCCGGCCGAGCGATAACGCAGGCGCGCGGCTTCGGAAATGATCTGGTCCGACGCCGGGTATACGTAATCGGCAAACTGGATTTCGGCCACCGGACGCAGGCCGTAGGCGCCCATGCCCACGGCGACGCCGACGATGCCGCTTTCGGAGATCGGCGCATCGAACACCCGGGAAGTGCCGTACTTGTTCTGCAGGCCTTCGGTGCAGCGGAATACGCCGCCGAAGTAGCCCACGTCCTGGCCGAACACCACGACGTTGTCGTCACGCTCAAGCATCACATCCATGGCCGAGCGCAGGGCCTGGATCATGGTCATGGTGGTCGTGGTCATGGCGGTTTCCAACTCGATATTGTTGTTGTGATCGTTCATGTCAGATTCCCAACTCTTGACGCTGGCGCTTCAAGTGCTCCGGCATCTCTTTATAGACGTCTTCGAACATGGTCGCGGCGCTCGGAATCTGGCCACCGGCGAGAGTGCCGTACTGCTCGGCTTCTTTCTGCGCGGCAATCACTTCGGCTTCCAGTTCGGCGCTGACGGCGACGTGTTCCTCTTCGGACCACTGACCGATTTTGATCAGGTGCTGCTTGAGGCGCGCAATCGGGTCGCCCAACGGGAAGTAGCTCCAGTCGTCGGCAGGACGGTATTTGGACGGATCATCGGAGGTCGAGTGCGGACCGGCACGGTAGGTGACCCATTCGATCATGGTCGGGCCGAGGTTGCGGCGCGCACGTTCGGCGGCCCAGGCGGAGGCGGCGTAGACCGCGACGAAATCGTTGCCGTCGACCCGCAGGGAGGCAATGCCGCAACCGACGCCACGACCGGCGAACGTAGTGGCTTCACCACCGGCAATCGCCTGGAACGTCGAGATCGCCCACTGGTTGTTGACCACGTTGAGGATCACTGGCGCACGGTAAACGTGGGCGAAGGTGAGGGCGGTGTGGAAGTCGGATTCCGCGGTGGCGCCGTCACCGATCCAGGCCGAGGCGATTTTGGTGTCGCCCTTGATCGCCGAGGCCATGCCCCAGCCCACACCCTGTACGAATTGGGTGGCGAGGTTGCCGGAAATGGTGAAGAAGCCGTAGTCCTTGACCGAATACATGATCGGCAGCTGACGGCCCTTGAGCGGATCGCGCTCGTTGGACAGCAGTTGGCAGATCAGGTCCACCAGCGGCACGTCTCGCGCCATCAGAATGCTTTGCTGGCGGTAGGTCGGGAAGCACATGTCATCGACATTCAGCGCCAGGGCCTGGCCGCTGCCGATGGCTTCTTCGCCAAGACTCTGCATGTAGAACGACATTTTCTTCTGACGCTGGGCGACCACCATGCGGTTGTCATAGATCCGCGTCTTGAGCATGGCGCGCATGCCTTTACGCAGGATCTCGGAGGGAACGCCTTCAGCCCATGGCCCGAGGGCATTGCCCTGGTCGTCGAGCACGCGGATCAGGCCCTTGGCCAGGTCGGCGGTGTCGGCCGGTTCAACGTCGATTGGGGGTTTGCGCACCGTGCCGGCGTCGGTCAGACGCAGGTAGGAGAAGTCGGTTTTGCAGCCAGGACGGCCCGATGGCTCGGGAACGTGCAGTTGCAGCGGTTCGTACGCTTGGTTCATGGCTTCTACGCTCGATCTTGTGAATTTCTTGTAGTGAGCTGACCGTCATTCTTCGATAAAAGAATTCTTGTCCTACAACAATCATAGGCCCGGCGCAGAAGAATATTTATCTCTGTTTCGTTGCGTTGGCGATCATTTGAGGATAAAAAATCTGCATAAACATAAAAAGCAGGTGGTTTTGTCTCATGCGCAAACTGGACCGTACCGATATCGGCATTTTGAACAGCCTTCAGGAGAACGCCCGTATCACCAACGCCGACCTCGCACGCTCGGTCAACCTGTCGCCGACGCCGTGCTTCAATCGGGTCAAGGCGATGGAGGAATTAGGGCTGATTCGCGAGCAAGTGACGCTGCTGGATGCCGACCTGCTGGGGCTGCACGTGAACGTGTTCATTCATGTCAGCCTGGAGAAACAGGTGGAGGAGGCGTTGCAGCATTTTGAGGAAGCGATCTCGGATCGCCCGGAAGTGATGGAGTGCTACTTGATGGCGGGGGACCCGGACTATTTGATCCGGGTGCTGGTGCCGACCATTCAGTCGCTGGAACGCTTCATGATGGACTTCCTGACCAAAGTCCCTGGCGTCGCCAACATCCGCTCGAGCTTTGCGCTCAAGCAAGTGCGCTACAAAACCGCGCTGCCATTGCCCGCCAATGGCCTGACCCTCAACAACTAAACGAAACCCTCTGTAGCAGCTGTCGAGCACCGCGAGGCAGCGTTCGGCGGCGAAGCCGTCGCAAACCCGGTAACCGAGTTTCTTCAGATTCACCGCAGACGCAGCCTCGCGCTGCTCGACAGCTGCTACGGGTTACGTGTTCGATCGTCCCCATGCGAGGGAACGATCGAGCGTTAGAGTTTATTCAGGGGGATTTTCAGGTACACGACGCCGTTATCCTCCGCCGGCGGCAAATTCCCCGCCCGCACATTCACCTGGATCGCCGGCAGCAACAACGTCGGCATGCCCAGCCCGGCATCACGCTGGGTTCGCATGGCGACGAACGCCGTTTCATCGATGCCGTCATGAACGTGGATGTTGCTTTTGCGCTGCTCGCCCACCGTGGTCATGCAGCGGGATTCGCGGCCTTCGGGCGGATAGTCGTGGCAGACGTACAGCCGGACGCTGGCGGGGAAGGCCAGCAGTTTGTGGATCGAGGCGAACATCTGGTGGGCGTTGCCGCCGGGGAAATCGCAACGGGCGGTGCCGACGTCGGGCATGAACAAGGTGTCGCCCACCAGGATCACATCGCCGTCGATCAAATAAGCCATGTCTGCCGGTGTGTGGCCGGGCACATGCAGGGCGGTGGCTTTGAGGTGGCCGATCATGAACGATTCGTCCGGCGCGAACAGATGGTCGAATTGCGAACCGTCGCTGCGAAATTCCGGCTCAAGGTTGAACAGGGTCTTGAACACACCCTGAACCTTGCTGATCGACTGGCCGATGGCAATTTTGCCACCCAGCTCCCGGCGCAGATAAGGCGCGGCGGACAGGTGATCGGCATGGGCGTGGGTTTCCAGCAGCCATTGCACCTGCAACTGATGGTCGCGCACGAAGGCGATGATCTTGTCGGCTTGCGTGGTAGCGGTGCGCCCGGCGGCGGGGTCGTAGTCGAGCACCGGATCGACGATGGCGCATTGACCGCCAACCTGTTCGTAAATCACGTAGCTGTAGGTCGACGAGGCAGGGTCTAAAAAAGCTTCAATCAAGGCAGGCATGGTGGCCGTTTCTTTCAGGATAAGCCATGAGGGTAGTGTCATTTTCCCTGCGCTGACCAGCCCCGCGTTAATTGATGAAGGAAAAAATCCGCACGGGCTCTATCCTGTCAGGCATCGATACCGGGCGTTCCCGGCTTTTTTTCGCGGATCACGAGTGTTTTATGTTGCTGGCCAGTTTTTTTGGAGTGGTGATGGGCCTGGTCCTTGGATTGACTGGGGCCGGTGGCGGCATTCTGGCGGTGCCGGCCCTGGTGCTGGGACTGGGTTTGACCATGACCCAGGCCGCGCCGGTGGCCTTGTTTGCGGTGGGCAGTGCAGCGGCGGTCGGGGCCATTGATGGTTTGCGCCATGGCCTGGTGCGCTATCGCGCGGCGTTGCTGATTGCACTGCTGGGGGCGGTTTTTTCGCCGGTCGGTATCTACTTCGCCCATCAGCTGCCGGAAAAAATCCTGATGATCCTGTTCAGTCTGCTGATGGTCATGGTGGCCTGGCGGATGCTGCGTCGCGAGCGTCAGGAAGAAGGCCCGAGCGACCATGGCCACGCCAACTGGGGCCAGAAAAACTGCATGCTCGATCAGCAGACCGGGCGTTTTTCCTGGACCGCCAAATGCACCGCGACCCTCGCGGCGCTGGGCGCAGTGACCGGTGTTGTCTCTGGGCTGCTCGGGGTTGGCGGCGGCTTCTTGATCGTCCCGGCCTTCAAGCAACTGACCGATGTGCAGATGCGCGGCATTGTCGCCACGTCCTTGATGGTGATCAGCCTGATTTCGGCCATTGGCGTGATCGGCGCGTTTCATGCCGGGGTCAGAATTGACGCATTGGGTGGGGCGTTCATCGTCGCCAGCGTGGTCGGCATGATTGTTGGCCGAAAGCTCTGCGCGCGCGTTCCGGCCCGAGCGCTGCAAGTCGGCTTCGCCAGCGTGTGTGTTGTGGTCGCCGCTTACATGCTGTTCCGGGCGGGCGTCTAGGAAGTACCGGTTCCTGTGGCCACCCGTCTGCCGGACAGGCGTACATCCTAAGTTCCGGGTCCTGGCGCGACCCGGTCTTACACCGAATTTGCCGCGCTTGACCTGCCACTCCAAAGCACTTCAAAACCGCCCCCAAGGCAGCGTATGCCGCCGCCGGTCACCTTTCGATAATCGCCTCCGACATCCAGTCCCCCGCTGCGGAGCGCGTCATGCCCAACAATAAGAACTTCAAGCATCGTTACTTGCCTGCCTTCATCGCCAGCCTGTCGACCCTCGGTTTGAGCTCAATGGCCGAGGCCGAGATCGTGCTGTACGACAAGGACCAGACCACGTTCTCTACCGACGGCTACATCAACGCCTTCTACGTGAACAGCGATGTGGACCGTGCCGGCGACCAGTACGACCGGAAACAGGCGCGGGTGAAAATGGGCTATCTGCCCAACTACCTGGGTTTCAACATGGGCAAACAGGTCGATGACCTGAAGCTCGGTGCGCGAGCGTCGTTCTGGGTGACCATCAACGACAGCCAGACCAACGGCACCGACACCGCCATCGATGTGCGGCAGTTCTACGGCACCGTGGCCAATCCGGAGTGGGGCGAAGTGCTGATCGGCAAGGACTTCGGCCTGTTCGCCCGCTCCAACATTTTGCTTGATGAAATGCTCGCCGGTTACGGTCAGGTCAGCGATACCCTGGGGTTGGTGGACGGTGGCGGCGTGTCGTTCGGCAATATCGGCACGGGTTATCCGTACCCGTTCCCGACCTCGCAGATCACCTATCGCACCCCGGTGATGGAGGGGTTGCGGGTGGCCGTGGGGATTCTCGATCCGGTCGACACCAACGACAGCAGCCCGTTGGGCAAGGCCTATCAGGAGAACCCGCGTACCGAGAGCGAGGTCACCTATCAGTTCGACGTTGCCGGCGCGAAGATTTACAGCTGGGTCAACGGCAGCTACCAGACCTCGGACAATACCGACTCCACCGTGCAGTCCGTCACTTCCAAAGGCGTCGGCTATGGCGTGCAGGCGAAGATGGGCGGGTTATCGCTGACCGGCTCCGGTTTTCAGGCAAAAGGCATCAATCCGTTCTTCACCAACAACGCCGGCGAACCGACCCTGCGTAACGTCGACAGCGACGGTTACCTGCTACAAGGCTCGTACAAACTGGGCAAGAACCGGCTGGCCTTGTCATATGGCAAGACCAACGATGACGGCAACGGCGTGGTCGGCAGCGGCGCGGATTATGAGACGCGCGGGATTGCGCTGTTCCATGACGTCAACGATAACCTCAAGCTCGTGGCCGAGTACAACCAGTTCGAAATCAACGGCCACGACACCAGCGCCCAGAACGAAGACACCGACACCTTTGCGGTGGGGGCGGTGTTGAACTGGTAACGGCTTGACAGAGATGACCTGTGGCGAGGGGACTTGTCCCCGTTGGGTCGCGAAGCGGCCCCCTTCGGTTGCGCATCGACCGCAGGGGGCCTGCTACGCAGTCCAACGGGGACAAGTCCCCTCGCCACAAGGGTTCGAACGTCACACTGAACTCATCCCATCGAAGCGCCTGACCGCTACCCAAGTAGCATACGTCGCAGCCCGCAAGCTTCGTACACTCGAGCCTCATACACGCGCACCTGCGGGGGGCGACCATGCAGCAGGTCCAGAGTGAAGGAGTGGTCAGCGGCATGTCCCAGGCCATGGATGCCCAACAAGTCGCTCAGGAGCTCGCGCGGCAGTTATTGCACCCGCACCTGGGCTTCGTGCTGTTCTTCTGTTCCGCCGAGTACGACTTGCAGGCGCTGGGCCAGGCCTTGCAACAGAGCTTCGGCGGCATTCGCCTGGTGGGTTGCACCAGCGCCGGGGAAATCACGCCGCTGGGTTACGGTCGCAACTGCGTGACGGCGGTGGGATTCGACCATCGGCATTTCTCCATCGACGCCGAACTGATCTGCGAGATGGAGCGCTTCAGCCTGATCGATGCCCAGCAAATGGTCGAACGCCTGGTCAGTGGCTGTCGCAGCAACACCCTGGCGCCGATCAAGGGCAACAGCTTTGCCCTGACCTTGCTCGATGGTCTGTCCAGCCGTGAAGAGATGGTCCTCGCGGCGCTAAGCGCGGCGTTGGGCGATATCCCGCATTTCGGCGGTTCGGCCGGCGACGACAATTACCTGACCCACACCCACGTCTATTTCGGCGGCGAGTTTCACAGCGGCGCGGCGGTGGTGGTGCTGGTCAATACCTGGCTGGATTTCGAGGTGTTCACCACTCACCACATCTTGCCGAGGGCGGAAAAACTGGTGGTCACCGGGGCTGACAGCGCCTCGCGCCGGGTCTTTGAACTCAACGCCGAACCCGCCGCCGAGGAGTACGCCCGGCACATCGGCGTGCCGGTGGCCGAGCTCGACCACCGGGTCTTCGCCGCGCACCCGTTGGCCGTGCGGATCAACGATCAGTATTACGTGCGGGCGATCCAGCAAGTGCATCCGGACCTTAGTCTGAGTTTTTACTGCGCCGTGGAAAACGGCATCGTCCTCACCGTCATGACCCCCGGCCCGATGCTGCCGAACCTGCAAACCTTGTTTGAAGGCTTGCAAGAGCGACTTGGCGATCTGCTGCTGACCATCGGCTGCGACTGCTTTCTCAGGCGTCTGGAGCTGGAAGACGGCGGCGGCCTGGAGCAAATCGGAACATTTCTGCGTGACCAACGGGTGATGGGTTTCAACACCTACGGAGAACAGTTCAATGGCATGCACATCAACCAGACCTTCACCGGGGTTGCCATTGCCCGAGGCCGGTCCCCTGGACATCGTTGAATTGCAGGCGCAGCTCGCCAGTCTGCGCCACGACAACCACAAACTGCAGCGCATCAACAGTGCGCTGATCGAACGGATCGAATCCGGCATTACCCGCGGCAACGACCCGTACGCGGCCTTCCAGCATTCGGTGGTGCTGGCCGAACAAGTGCGTGAGCGCACCGATGCCTTGAACCAGGCCATGGCCGAACTCAAGTCGGGCAATCACTTGCTCAGCGAAGCGCGCCTGCGGGCCGAGACGGCGCATCAGCATTTGATCGATGCGATCGAAAGCATTTCCGACGCCTTTGTGCTGTTCGATGCCGAGCAGCGCATCGTCTTGTTCAACAGCCGCTTCAAGGCGTTCTGGGGTAACAGCCGGGTGCGGATCAACGCCGGCATGCGCCTGGCCGAGGTCAAGCGCCTGATGAGTTCCACCGGTTTGTTCACTGAAGAACCGCGCGGGCATGCCGACGAAAACCTGATCTATCGCCTGCAGAACGGCCGCTGGTTGCAGGTCAGCGAACGGCCGACCCAGGAAGGTGGGCGGGTGATCCTGTTCACTGACATTACCGACGTCAAACTCAGCGAAACCGTGCGCCGCGAGCAGGCGGTGGCGCAGAAATCCCACTTGTTGCAACGGGCGGTCGATAACCTGTCCCAAGGCGTGGCCATGGTCAATGCCGAAGGCATCCTGGAGCTGTGGAATCGCCGTTTCCTCGAGCTCAGCGGACTGGCCCCGGTGGCGGCCCATCGGCCGTTTGCCGAAGTGATCGCCGACAGCGAATTGAACCTGCTGACCCCAGCGAGTCGCGATGCCAACGGGCGGCCCGTGCAGGAATGCGAGCAGCGTCTTTACGATGGTCGGGTGCTGGAAATCCGCACCCATCCGTTGCCTACCGGCGGTTTCGTCAACACGTTCACTGACATTACCGAACGCTACCAACACGCCGAAGCACTGAGCGAAAGCGAGCGCTGGATTCGCCTGATCACCGACCATGTGCCGGCGCTGATCGCCTACCTCAATGCCGATCTGGTCTATGAGTTCACCAACAAAGTCTACGAAGAATGGTACTGCTGGCCTCGCGGCGTGATGCTTGGGCAGAGCCTGCGCGAGGTCCACAGCGAGCAGCATTACCAGCGCCTCGAAGCCTACGTGGCCCGGGCCCTGGCCGGTGAGAGCGTGACGTTCGAGTTCGCCGAAACCAACATCAACAATCAGGAACGCTACATGCTGCGTTCCTACGTACCCAATCGCCTGGCCACCGGGGAAGTGGTGGGGATCTTTGTGTTGATCCGCGACATCACCGAACGTCGTCGCACGGCCGAGGCGCTGCACCAGGCCTATCAGAATCTCGAGTTGCGGGTGCGCGAACGCACCACCGAACTGACCACCCTCAACGACCAATTGCTGCGGGAAATCGATGAGCGTCGGCGCGTGGAGTCGCGTTTGCGCGAGGCCAAACTCGAGGCCGAGCAGGCCAACCTGTCCAAGACCAAGTTTCTCGCCGCCGTGAGTCACGACCTGCTGCAACCGCTCAACGCGGCGCGACTGTTTACCAGCGCTTTGCTGGAACGCCGCGAGCCGGTGGCCAATGCGATTCTGGTGCGCAATGTCAGCAATTCCCTGGAAGATGTGGAAAACCTGTTGTGCACGCTGGTGGATATTTCCAAACTCGATGCGGGAGTGATAAAGGCCGACATTGCACCGTTCGCCTTGAGCGAACTGCTGGAAAACCTCGCCGCCGAGTACACCCAGGTGGCCCGCAGTGAAGGGCTTGAGCTGCATTTCATCCCGTGTTCGGCGTTAGTGCGCAGCGACATCCAGTTGCTGGCGCGGATCCTGCGCAATCTGCTGAGCAACGCCATTCGCTACACCTACAGCGGTCGGGTGGTACTCGGGTGTCGGCGTCATCATCAGCGATTGACGATCGAGGTCTGGGACAGCGGCATGGGCATTGCCGAAAATCGGCTGGAAGAGATTTTCCAGGAATTCAAGCGCGGCGATGTGCAGCGCCCGGATCAGGACCGTGGGTTGGGTCTGGGGCTGGCGATTGTCGAGAAGATTGCCGGGATTCTCGGTCACCGGATTCACGTGCGTTCGTGGCCGGGCAAGGGCTCGATGTTTTCCGTCGAAGTGCCGTTGAGCGCCACCGCCCCGACGGCGCAACCGGCGCTGCTGATGAGTGAGCCGATGCTGGAGCGTCTGCGCGGTGCGCGGGTGTGGGTGCTGGATAACGACGCGGCGATCTGCGCGGGCATGCGCACGTTGCTGGAAGGGTGGGGATGTCGAGTGGTGACGGCGCTGTCGGAGCAAGACCTGGCGCGGCAGGTGGACAACTATCATGAAGAAGCCGACTTGCTGATCGCCGACTATCACTTGGATGACGATCAGAACGGCGTCGATGCCGTCGCCCGGATCAACGCCCGGCGCGGTTCAGCGATCCCGGCGATGATGATTACTGCCAACTACAGCAATGAGCTCAAGCAGCAGATTCGTGAGTTGGGGCATACGTTGATGCACAAGCCTGTACGGCCGATGAAGCTGAAGACGGCGATGAGTCATTTGCTCGGCCGGCCCTGAATTTTCTGGTGACTGTGCTGGCCTCTTCGCGAGCAAGCCCGCTCCCACATTGGATCTGTGACGTACACAAATTCTGTGTTCACTGAAGATCAAATGTAGGAGCGGGCTTGCTCGCGAAGGGCGCGACGCGGTCTTCCAGACAACCCTCAACGCCGCAGATAAGACCCGAAATCAATATCCCCGGCACTCAAAATTGCCTGCACCCGGTTGTGCACGTTGAGTTTGCGCAGGATCGCCGAGACATGCGCCTTGACCGTGGTTTCGGCGATTTCCAGGGTGTAGGCGATCTGCTTGTTCGATTCGCCCTTGGTCATCCGTTCGAGCACCAGCAATTGCTTGCGGGTCAGGGCCTGGAGCAGTTCCGGCGGGAAGCTCGGGTTGTCATTCATGCGCCGGTGGGTGCCGCATTTTTGTGTGCGGATGATGTCCGGCGGCAAGTACACGTTGCCATTGAGAATCTGCTGGATGGCTTCGGTCATTTGCACCCGGGGCGAGGATTTGGTGATGAAACCCACCGCGCCATAGGTGATGGCTTGCAGCACGATCTGCTTGTCCTGCTCGGCCGAAACGATCACCACCGGAATGGTCGGCGCTTCGTTGCGCAGGTTGATCAGGCCATTGAGGCCGTGCATGCCGGGCATGTTCAGGTCGAGCAGGATCAGGTCCAGGTCGTCGTGTTCCTGAGTCAGCAGCAGGGCGCTGTCGAGGTCGGCGGTTTCCATGACCTCGCTGCCGGGAAAACCATCGCTGATGACGTTATGAATGGCTTCGCGAAACAGCGGGTGATCGTCGGCAATCAGAATTTTGTACATAGCCTTTCACCTCATTATTTTCATTATGGTGTGGCAACAACACTCACGCGTAAAGCTCAGGGGAAGGGCTCGGGCTGGGCGGGCGTCACGGGCAGATTGGCTGCCTGCCAGGCGTCCAGGCCGTCGCGATACCAATACAGTGTCTTATAGCCCATGGCGGCGGCGCGTTTGACGGCATTCCAGCTCAGCCAGCAGTCGGAGCGGCAGTAGAAGACCAGCGGTTGCGCCAGGTTTCCTGCGGTCAATGTGTTCAGGTTACGCGCAAAATAGCCCTGCCAGTCAGCTGTCAGGTCGCCGTCGCCGGTATTGGCCAGCCAATGGCTGCCGGGCAGGTTCTCGTGGGGCTGGTCTTCGATGAAACGGCCTTGAAGCCATTGGCGACGATAGACGTCGATCAGCACCGGGCGCGGTGTCTGGGTGAGCAGGGTTTGCAGGGCGGCGGTGTCGATGATGGCCGCGCCTTGCAGCTGATTCGGGGTCGGGCTGCGGTAGAGGTTGATGCGATAGCCGTCGGCGGAAAACAGCGGTGTCTCGGCGTGCGCGGCGCCCAGCAACAGGCTCAGCGACAGTGCAGCAAGGGAAGGGCACAACAGACGACGTTGGGCACGCGGCATGGGGGTTCAATCCTTATAGTTATGAACCCATTACATGCCAGTCTCGGTGCATTGGGAATGCGACGATAGACAGGAAAACCAGTACTAAAGTAGTAATTTCACCCTGTCTGTCCAACACAAATCCTGTGGGAGCGGGCTTGCTCGCGAAAGCGGTGTGTCAGGCAACATTTTTGTCGACTGGACAGCCGCCTTCGCGAGCAAGCCCGCTCCCACTGGGGGATTTGTGTTGTTAGCTGGTTTTGCGCAGGGCGGCGTGTTGTGGGTTGAAGGTGAGTACGGCCAGCAGGGCGAATACCAGGGTCAGCCCCACGCACACTGCCAGCGCCAGCGGATTGAAGCGCTCATACAAGGCAAACCGCACCAGCTCCACTGCGTGGGTAAACGGGTTCAATGCGCACAGCCAGTACAACCACTCGCTGGACTCGCGCATTTTCCACAGCGGATACAACGCCGATGACATGAAAAACAGCGGGAAGATCACGAAATTCATCACCCCGGCAAAGTTCTCCAATTGGCGGATCGCATTGGACAGCAGCAGACCCAAGGCGCTGAGCATCAACGCCACCAGTAGCAACGCCGGCAAGGCGATCAGCAACCCCATGGCCGGCGGCTGCACGCCATACACCCAGGCAATCGCCAGGAAGGCATACACCTGCAACAACGAAATCAGCGACGTGGCCAACAACTTGCTGCACAGCAGGAAGGTCCGGGGCAGGGGGCTGGTCAGCAGCACGCGCATGCTGCCCATCTCCCGGTCGTAGACCATCGACAACGAACCCTGCATGCCGTTGAACAACAGGATCATGCAGGCCAGCCCCGGGATGATGTACACCTCATAGGGAATGTAGGTGTCGTAGGGCTCGATGATCGCGATCCCGAGTGCCGCACGAAAACCGGCGGCGAAGACCAGCAACCACAACAACGGCCGCACCAGCGCACTGAGAAACCGCGTGCGTTGCAGCACAAAACGCAGCCATTCACGCAGCACGATGCCGCTGAAGCATTGCCAATAAGCATTCATCGGGCGGCTCCTGAGGTGGTCAGGCGGGAGAAGGCCGAACCGAGGTCGCCGCCATGTTCCTGGCTCAAGGCATCGGCCTGCCCACTGGCGACCAAACGGCCCTGATGAAGAATCAGCAAGTCATCGCTCGGCTGCACTTCATCGAGCAAATGGGTGGTCCAGAGCACGCTGAGCTGCTGCTCACGGCACAGGCCGCGGATGTGTTGATTGAGCGCCAGCCGGCTGGCAGGGTCGAGGCCTACACTGGCCTCGTCGAGCAACAACAACCGTGGCTCATGCAACAAGGCACGGGCGATTTCCACCCGGCGGCGGTGACCGCCATTGAGTTCACGCACCCGCTCGCGACGGCGTTCGGTCAGCGCCTGACGCGCGAGTTCGGCGTCGACCCGGATGCCGGTCTGACGCCGGGACATGCCATGCAGCGCGGCGTGATAACGCAGGTTCTGCTCGACGCTGAGGTCCAGGTCCAGCGTGCTTTGCTGAAACACCACGCCCAATTGCTTGAGCGCCGGACGCGCCGCATTGCGCAGCGAACAACCGCCGACTCGGATGTCTCCGCGCTGCACGTCATAAAGCCGGGTCAACAACGCAATCAGCGTGGATTTACCCGCACCATTCGGCCCTAGCAGCGCCGCGAAACGTCCTGGCGCCAGGCTGAAATTCACCTGCCGCAAGGCCTCCCGGGCACCATAGGCGAAGCTCAGCTCGCTGACTTCCAGTGCGTTCATGGCGTCACCACCACGCCCCACGGATAGCGCCCGACCTTCACCGATTTGGTCACCTTGAGGTTGTCGACATCAATCACCGACACATCGCCGCTGACGCCGTTGGTGGCCAGCAGTTGCTTCTGATCCGGGGTAAACGACATCTGCCACACGCGGCGGCCCACCAGCAGGTAATCGAGAATTTCGAAGGTCTTGGCATCAATCACCGCCACATGATTGGCCGGCCCGAGCGCGACGAAACCGTACTTGCCGTCGGCGCTGAGCTTGATGCCCACCGGCTGGACCTTGTCCGGGTGCACGCCCTTGATCTGGAAGGTCAGGGTCTTGAGGACCTGCCGGGTCGCGACGTCGAGGATGGTCACCGTGCCGCCGATCTCCGCCGAGGCCCAGAGCTTGGAACCATCAGGGGCGAACTCGACGAAACGCGGCCGCTGATCCACCAAGGTGCTGTCGGCCAGGGTCTGGGTGCTGGTGTCGATCCAGTGCAGCATGTTCGTGGTTTCGCTGGTGTTCACCGCCCACTTGCCGTCGGGGCTGACGGCCATGCCTTCGGGTTCGACGCCGACGCTGATCTGGCTCAGCACCTTGGAGGTTTCGGTGTCGATCACGGTGACCAGCGCATCGTCTTCGTTGGAGACGTAGAGCCAGCGATTGTTAGGGTGCAGGGCGAACTGCTCGGGGTCTTTGCCCGAGGGCAGTTCCTTGATGATCTTGCGCGTGGCGACGTCCATCACTTGGACCCGGTCCGAGTCGCTGGCGCAGATGTACAGCAGCTTGTTGTCGTGGGACAGCAACAAACCCCGCGGACGCTGGCCGACGGGCAGGGTGTCAGTGACTTGCAGGGTTTGCAGGTCGATCAGGCTCAGGCTGTTGTCTTTTTCGTTGGAGACCCAGGCGGTGCTGGCCGCGGCGTGCCCGGCGGCGAGCAGCAAAGCGCAAGAGAGCAGGGTGCGGCGCATGGTGGATTCCTTTTTTGTTTTGGTTTTTTTGGAAAGTTGGATCAGGGAAAGCGGCAGCTGACCTCGGGCTTGTCGTAGCCGAGGCTGTCCATCTCGTTGAAGGGGTGCAGGAAACCGTCCTGCGGTGACGTGCTGACCAGCGCCCGGGGCTGGACGATGGGAATCGGTTGGCGCAACTGACCGTTCCACGGCCGATAGCTGAGCTTGCGACCCTTGAAACCGTCCAGCGGCAATTGATCGCTGATTTCCAGCGCACGGATCGCCATCGGATCAACCTTTCGCAATTTGCTCACCGCGCTGGCGATGCTGCGCACGGCAATCCATGCCGCGAAATCGCGGTCATTCATCCAGCGCCCGGCCAGGGCTTCGAAGCGTTTCTGCAATTGCGCGGCGCCGTAGGTTTCCACGGTTTTGTGCCATCCCACCGGGGTCAGGCCTTGGGTGCCGGCGACCGGCCGTGGGTACCAGGTCTGGTAAGGCACGTACTCGCCGAAGTCACCGCGCTCATCCGCCACCAGCACCACGTCGTACTCGGCGGTCTGGGTGAACAGCGGCATGTCGGCCTGGGCGCTGCGACGCTGGTCGTTGTCGAAGCTCCAGGCTTTTTCCGCCACCAGTTTTAAACCGAAGCGTTTGGCGGCGCGGCGCAGGGCGGCGGCGTAAGCCTGATCGTCCGGGGTCGGGCCGACGATCAGCAGCGCCCGCTGCCATTTGCGCACCACCAGAAATTGCGCCAGCGCATCGGCGAGCATCGCCCGGCTCGGCAGGCTGTGCAGCACGTTCGGCAGGCAGTCGGTGGTGCGCAGGCTGTCATCCGGGCTGCCGGCGTTAAACAGCAGACTGTCGGGCAGCACGGCGCTGAGTCTACGCAGACTCTCGACCGGTGCATTCACCACAAACAGGCGCAGACCTTGCGCATGCTGGGCCTTGGCCGCTGCGATCAGGGCGTCCGCGCTGTCGGCGTTGACGCTGACAAGGCTGTAACTCTGGTTGAGAAAACGCCCGGTGCTGTTGCTGTCGGTGATCGCCAGTTCGGCGCCGCGAAGTCCGGCATCGACCGGTTCGGGAATCACGTTCGACAGCAACGGGCCGGGGTCAGGTCGAAAGCCCAGGTAGCCGATTTGCACCTGCAATGGCGCATCGGCCGCCTGGCTCTGGGTCGCCAGCCCGGCGGCGCAGGCAATCGCCAGCAGGTAGATCAAGGCGTAAGGGGCAAGCTGGCGCATTTCGGCACTCCATTACAGGTAGCGCCAGCATAGGAAGCCTGCGAGGCAGAATGAAATATGCAGAAAGTACCAGTCAGGCAGTACCAAGGTAGTAGCTCGCCCGGGACGGCGCGGTTTTAGCATGGGCAATAACGGCCATCACACAGGAGGAGATCGACCATGCGAATTCTCAAAGCGTTGCTCCTGCCGTTGCTGTTGATCCTGACCCTGATCGGCGTCGACAAGCTGCACGGCCCGCGTCCGGCGCCGGTGCTGGTCTTGCCCGCAACACCGGGGCGCTAAGCGTGTCGGCCCTGTGGCGGATCAACTTTTGGGTCTGCGGATTTTTCGCCCTGGTCACCCTGGCCTGCATGGGTTTGCTGGTGCACCAGGCCCTGGCGGACGTGGAGCGTGAGCTGCAATCCGCCGAGGCGGTGGTCGAATATTTGAGCGAATCCGCCGAGCGTGATCCCGCCAGTTTGCAGCCACGGTTGACCGGTAGCCTGCGGCATGTGCGGGTGCGCTGGCTGGCACCCGGCGAAGCGGCACGGCTGCCGGTTCAGGACGGGCTCGATGGGTGGCTCGGGCGTCTGTTGTTCGCCGAAGCCCGGCACAGTGCGCGGGTCCTGGATTTGCGCGATGGCCGGCGCGTACAGATCGCAGTCGATCCCCGGGATGAGATCGACGAAGTCTGGGATTCATTGCAGCAATTACTGGGCCTGTGTGGCCTCGCCTTGATCTTGAGTCTGCTCACCATCCGCTGGGCTGTACGCCGAGGCATGGGTTTGCTCGATGAATTGCTGCGCGCGTTGCAGCAAGTCTCGGGTGGCCAGCTCAAGGTGCGATTGCGCGCGGAAGGCGTACCGGAGGCGCGGCAACTGGCGGTGCATTTCAATCGCATGACCGAGGCGTTGGAGCAGGCCCGCGCCGACAATACGCATCTGACCCGGACGCTGTTGGCGGTGCAGGAACAGGAGCGCACTCATCTGGCGCAGACCCTGCACGATGATCTCGGCCAGTACCTGGCAGGGATTCGCGCCCAGGCCTGTCTGTTGCGGCTGGTGACTGATCAACCCGTGGTGGTGGAACGCACGGTGCTCGAGCTGGAACACAATTGCGAACACTTGCAGCAGGGCTTTCGGGCGCTGGTGCATGACCTCTATCCGGTGGTGCTGCAACACCTGCCGCTGGCGGAAGCCCTCGGCTTGCTGGTGGAGCAATGGCAGGCGCGCCAGGGCATCGATTGCCAGTTGCGGGTCAGCGCGCAGTTGCCGGCGTTGTCCGCGTCGAACAAAACCCATCTCTATCGCCTGTTGCAGGAGTCGCTGACCAATATCGCCCGGCACGCCGACGCGACTCAGGTTCGGGTTCGCCTGCAACACCGCGGCGGGCATCTGCGTTTGTTGATTCGCGATAACGGACGCGGCGCAGCGCAGCCACAGCGGCCCGGCGTCGGTTTGTATTCGATGTTCGAACGCGCCCGCAGCCTCGGCGGCGAATTGCGGATCATCAGCCACCCCGGCGCGGGTTGGGCGCTGGCCTTGAGCATGCCTTTGGAGGCGACATGAATATTCTGCTGGTCGATGACCATGCGGTGGTCCGTCAGGGCTATGCGAGTTTGTTGCGGGCATTGTTGCCGGCGATGGAGGTGCGTGAAGCGGCCACGGGGGAGGAGGCGCTGACGCGGGTTCAGGAAGCCGTGCCGAACCTGGTGATCATGGATTTCGGTTTGCCGGGGATCAGCGGGCTGGAAACCACCCGGCGTTTGCGTCAACGATTGCCGCAACTGAGGGTACTGTTTTTCAGCATGCACGATGAGTTGCCGCTGGTGCGCCAGGCACTGGATGCCGGGGCTTCGGGGTATTTGACCAAAAGCTCGGCGCCGCAAGTGCTGATCGAGGCGGTGCAACGGATCCTCGCCGGCCACGCCTACATCGAACAACCGCTGGCCACCCAACTGGCGTGCCACCCGCAACAGGACGCCAGCGACCCACGGTTGCAGAGCATGACCCAGCGCGAACTGGAGATTTTCGTGATGCTCGCCAAAGGCACCCCGGCACGCTTGATTGCCGAGCAGTTGAGCATCAGCAGCAAAACCGTCTCCAACCACCTGACCTTGCTCAAGAGCAAATTGCAGGTCACGTCTCACACTGAGCTGGTGCATTTGGGGATTGATATGGGGGTGGTGCGGGTCGCCAGCTGACTCGGTAGCCCGGGCAACAAATTTCTAATGTGGGAGCGGGCTTGCTCGCGAAGAGGGCCTCACATCCAACATTAATGTCGACTGATACTCCGCCTTCGCGAGCAAGCCCGCTCCCACAGGGGTTTGTGTGCATTCAGTTCATTTGTTCCAAGTCGTCGGGCAACCGGTGCAGCCTTCCATATTGGCATCCTGAAAATTCGCATAGTGCTGCCGTGAACCGCTGAGGTTGGCCTGCTCCAGATTGCTTTCGCCCAACTTGGCTTCTTGCAGGTTGGCATCGCTGAGATTGGCGCCCTTGAGATCTGCCTTGCTCAACCAGGTCATCTCCAAATCGGCAGCCCGCAGATTGGCGTTGTGCAATTTCGCACCGGAGAGGCGGGCGAATTGCAGGAAGGCGCCGCTGAGGTTGGCGTCCTGGAATTGCGCGCCTTGGGCAAACATTCCCCAACCCTGGATCGCCATCAACGTCGCACCGGTGAAATCGGCCAGGCGCAAGTTGCTCTGTTGCAGGCTGGCGCGGGTCAGGTTGGCGCCTTGCAGTTGCGCTTTTTCCAGGTTGGCGAGGTCGAGTCGGGCGTGACGCAGGTCGGCATCGCGCAGGTCGGCGCCGCTGAGGTTCATGTTGCGCAGGTCCTGATTGCTCAGGTTGGCGCCTTTGAGATTGGCGCCGGGGCATTGGCTTTGATCGGCGATGGTGCAGCCGTTGATGATGAGTGGGGAGTCGTCGTCGGCGAAAACCGGAAGGGCGGCGAGCAATAGCAGTAGAGGCAGATATTTCATGGCAAGTCCTCGAAAGGTGGAGGGCAGCTGGATACACACAAAATCTGTGGCTAACTGAGTTCCTGTGGCGAGGGGGTTTACCCCCGTTCGGCTGCGAAGCAGTCGTTAATCCAGGCAACTCGGTCTCCCTGGAGAATGCAGGGGGCCGCTTCGCGACCCAACGGGGGTAAACCCCCTCGCCACAGAAAGCGGCCTGAACACAGGCAAGCCCCCTGTGAGCACAGGGGGCGAGCAGATTACTTCTGCGCAGTCTTGTTGTCCCAACTCGGAATCTTGAACACCCAGAACGACCCGCCCTGAGCCACCGGTTTGGTCAATTCAGCCATATCACCGCCCCACAACGGCACCGCGCCGCCATAACCGACGGTCACGCCGACGTACTGCTCGCCATCCTGTTCCCAGGTGATCGGCGGCGAGACGATGCCGCTGCCGGTCTGGAACTTCCACAGCTGCGCGCCGGTTTTTGCGTCGAAGGCCTTGAGGAAGCCGTCGCCGGTACCGGTAAACACCAGGTTGCCTTTGGTGGCCAATACGCCGGCCCACAGCGGCAGCGCTTCCTTGTGCTCCCAAATCACTTTGCCGGTGGTCGGGTTCATGGCGCGCAGGGAGCCGACGTGATCGTCGTACATGCGCTTGATGCGGAAACCCATGCCCAGATAGGCCGAGCCTTTCTTGTAGTTGACCTCTTCGGTCCAGTATTCCTCTTTCCACTGGTTGCCCGGGATGTAGAACAGCCCGGTGTCCTGGCTGTACGCCATCGGGTTCCAGTTCTTGCCACCGAGGAACGGCGGCGACACTTCCACCGACTTGCCCTTGGTCTCGCCCGGCAGCGGTTTGGCTGGACGCTGGCCCGGGTTTTCCACCGGTTTGCCGGTCTTCAAGTCGATGTGGCTGGCCCAGGTGATGTTGTCGACGAAAGGGAACGCGTTCTGCAATTTGCCGTTGTTTCGGTCCACCACGTAGAAGAAACCGTTGCGGTCCGCATGGCCGGTGGCCTTAACCGTTTTGCCGTCCTTGTCCTTGTAATCGAACAGCACCAGCTCGTTATTGCCGGAGAAATCCCAGGCATCGTTCGGCGTGTGCTGGTAGAACCATTTCACCTCACCGGTGCTCGGGTCGACGCCGACCTGGCCGGAGGTGTAGAGGCTGTCGTAGTCGTGGGGATTGCCGTCCTTGGACGTGCGCGCCCAGGTATTCCACGGGCCAGGGTTGCCGGCGCCGACGATGATGGTGTTGGTTTCCGGATCGAAACTCGCGCTCTGCCAAGGGGCACCGCCGCCGTGGCTCCAGGCTTCGACCTTGCCGGTTTCGGTGGTCGGATCATCCGGCCAGGACGGCGCCTTGACGTCGCCGGTGGTGGTGCTGTCCTTGCCGTTCAAGCGACCCATGTGGCCTTCGACGAAGGGCCGCATCCAGACTTCTTCACCGGTGTCCGGATCACGAGCAAACAACTGACCCACCACGCCGAATTCATCGCCGGAACTGCCGTGAATCAGCAGCACCTTGCCGGTGGTCTTGTCTTTGATCAGCACCGGGGCGCCGGTCATGGTGTAGCCGGCGGCATGGTCGCCGAACTTCTTGTTCCACACCACTTTGCCGGTGTTCTTGTCCAGGGCGACCAGGCGGGCGTCGAGGGTGCCAAAGTAGATCTTGTCGCCAAAGATCGCCGCGCCGCGATTGACCACGTCGCAGCACGGACGAATGTTGTCCGGCAGGCGATGGTTGTAGGTCCACAGGCGTTTGCCGGTCTTGGCGTCCAGGGCGAATACCCGCGAGTACGAACCGGTGACGTAGACCACGCCGTCGCTGACGATGGCCTGGGATTCCTGGCCACGCTGCTTTTCATCGCCGAACGAGTAGGACCAGGCCGGCGTCAGTTTGAACACGTTCTTGTCGTTGACCTGGGCCAACGGGCTCCAGCGCTGGGCGTTGGTGCCCATGCCGTATTGCAGCACGTCCTTGGTGGTCAGGTGATCATTGGCAATGTCTTCCCATGTCACGTTGCGGGTGGGCGTGGCGGGAGCCGTCGCGGCATGGCTTGCAGAACTCAGCGACAGGCTGCTCACCAGCAGAAAAGCCTGCACGGCGAGGGTCAAAGGGGAAAGGGCGGGTAGCGATCTTATTGTCATGGTTGCAGTTCCCAGTGGAGGTTTTGGCCTGCACAGGGTGGTGCGCCCAGCGTGGTGGCGGATACGGAAAAAGTCCCGCTGTTGCCGGGAAAACTTCCCGTGCGGCACCTGAATTGGGTGTGCGCCACAAGCCCTACTACCAAGGGACTAGACGGCGGCCACCAAAGCAGCATGGGGATTGTGCGAAGCCCGTACCAAGATGGGTGCCATAGCCTCTTCAAAGAGGTTTTGCGTGCAATCTTGAGGGCATAACAATGACAACAAAACGCAACGCCTTGCTCGTTGCCGGACTGCTGGCCGGTTTTATCAGTGCAGGCTCCGTCTGGGCCCATGGCAACGTGGTACCTCAGGCCATAGAAACCAAGGGACTGACCCCGATCAAGGACGCCGGCTTGCAGGTGGATGCCGATGGTTGGGCGGCGGTGAACCCGTATCGCACCTCCCCGGAACACGATAAGGCTGTGGAAATCGGCTCTTCGGCCTACAACCAGAACTGTGCGGCCTGTCATGGCCTGGAAGCCAAGTCCGGCGGCATCGCCCCCGATCTGCGCATGCTCGATGTGGGCGAAGCGGGAGATGAATGGTTTGTCGAACGGGTGCGCAACGGAGCCGTGCGCGATGGCCGGGTGTACATGCCGAAGATGGCTGATTACCTGAGTCAGGAAGCCTTGTGGGCCGTGCGCACTTACCTGGACAGCGTTCACGTCGAGGAGTAATCCATGCGCCTGCTCGCTGTGTTGATCAGCGCCGTGTTGCTGTGCTGCCAGGTCGTGCAGGCGCAGGTCCGTACCTATGACGAAATGATCGCCGCCGGGGAGCTGAAAGTGGCGGTCTACAAAGACTTCGCCCCCTACAGTTTTGAAGACGCCGGCCAGCCCCGCGGGGTGGATGTCGAGCTCGCCGCAGCCTTGGCCAAAGCGCTGGGTGTGCGCCTGACGTTGATCTGGGCGCCCGCCGGCGAGAAGCTCGATGACGACCTGCGCGATTACATCTGGCGGGCCAGTCAGTTGCACGATCTGCAACTGGCCGACCTGATGATGCGCGTGCCATACGACCGCGATTACGCGCAAAAACGCAACGAAGTGGGTGAGCTGGAAAACGGCCATGTGGTGATGTTCGGCCCGTACCAGAACGAACAATGGCAAGTCGCCTATGACCGTCGCCGTCTGGAATCGGTGGGCAGCGTCGCCGTGTTCGAGCACCACCCGATCGGCGTCGAAGTCGACAGCGTGCCGTCGTTCTACCTGACCTCGGTGTTCAGCGGCATGCTTGCCGGCAAGACTCACCACTATCCCGGCGTGCCCCAAGCGTTTGCGGCGATGAAGGCCGGCGAAGTCGACGCGGTCATGGCCATGCGTGGTGAGATCGACTGGCAGGTTCACGAAGCAGCAGACCCGCAAGTGGCGCTGGCGGAAAACGCCTACCCGAACATGGGCAAGCAGCTCTGGGAGATCGGCATGGCGGTGCACGAAAGCAACCGTCAACTGGCCTATGCCGTGGAAGAGGCGCTGGAGGTGTTGATCCGCGAGGGTGCGGTCAAAACCATTTATGGCCATTACGGCCTGCGCTATGACGTGCCAGAGATGTATCAACAGTGAACTGGCGAGCGAGTTGCCTGTTGCTCTGCTGGCTACCCTTGGCCGCGCATGCTGGCGCCGTCGAGCCGGGCAAAGACCCGGTGCCGTCGGTGATGTGGGCGTTCTATCACAAGCAGATGCTCGGCGATGCACCGTTCATTTTCGATGACCGGGTGAAGCTGCTGGCACCGCCGTTTGCCGAAGACGCCCGGCAAGTGCCACTGGAAATCGACGCCCGTGCGTTCAAAGGCGAGGTGGTGAAAATCCTCGCCTGGGCGGAACTCAATCCCTTGCCGAAGATCGTTGATTTCCAACCGGTCGACCGCGTCCTGCCGTGGCTGTCGATCCGCATTCGTATCGAGCAGGCCACGCCGTTGCGCGCGGCAGTGCTGACCCGTGATGGGCTCTGGCATGTCGGCTCTACGTTGATCGATGCGGCGGGCGGCGGATGCACGGCGCCGAGTGTGGTGCGCACCCAGCCAGGCTGGGAAGACCACATCGGCGAAGTGCTGGGCGGTCGTTATCCCCGTGGCGAATTCAGCCGTGTGCGCCTGCAAGTGGCGCATCCGATGGACAACGGCATGGTCAGCGGCATCCCGGAATTTTTCATCAACCATGCCGAACTGCGCGACCAAAACGATCAGTTGCTGGCTCGTCTTGAACTGTTTCCCGCCGTCAGCGAGAACCCCAACCTGGCCTTCGACATCGAAGGGGCAGGGCAGACGCGCCTGTTGCTGCGCGACAACAGCGGCAATCAATTCGATGCGGCCATACCCTGACCCCAAGGAGCGCGTGATGCGCTGGATGCTGCTGTTGTTTTTGAGCCTGAGCCTGCCGGCCCTGGCGGACCTTGACTATGAACTCAAGCCCCGACAGATCGCCGAAGACACTTGGCTGCTGGAAGGCAGCACCGACAATTTCGCCAAGGCCAACGGCGGCAACATCGTCAATACCGCGTTCATCGTCACCGAACGCGGGGTGGTGGTGATCGATACCGGGCCGTCGAAACGCTATGGCGAAGCGATGCGCAAAGCCATTGCCGCGACCACCGACAAACCGGTGATCGAGGTGCTGCTGACCCATCACCATCCCGACCATGTGTTGGGTAACCAGGCCTTCAGCGACGTGCCGATCGGCGCGCTGCCCGGCACCACCGAGCTGCTGCATCAGCAGGGCGACGCCATGGCCGAGAACATGTATCGGCTGGTGGGCGACTGGATGCGTGGCACCGAGGTGGTGTTGCCGACGCGGACGCTGGCACCCGCCGTCCTCAGTTTTGGGAATCATGATCTGCGCCTGCTGAGCCTGGGTGGGCACACCGGCGCGGATCTGGCTATTCTCGACCAGCAAACCGGCGTGCTGTTTGCCGGGGACCTGGTGTTTTACCAACGGGCGCTGACCACGCCCAACAGCCCGGGGCTGTCGGTGTGGCTGGCGGACATCGCCACGCTGCAAGGCTTGCCGTGGACGCTGATCGTGCCCGGCCATGGGCCGGTGGCGACGGACACGAAACCGTTCGAGCAAATGCGCGACTACCTCGGCTGGCTCGATCAGCTGATGCGAGAGGGTGCAGCCAATGGCAGCGACATGGGCGAGATGATCCGCAGTTCCATACCTGAACGGTTCGCGGCGATCAGCCTGAGCCGCTATGAACTGATCCGCAGCGTCAGTCATCTCTATCCTCGCTACGAGCGCGCGCAAATGACCCGTGTCGATTCCACTGCAAAAAAATGAACAACACAGATCCAATGTGGGAGTGAGCCTGCTCGCGATGAGGCCCTCACATTCACCATTGATGTCGTCTGACACACCGCCATCGCGAGCAGGCTCGCTCCCACAGGGGGCCGGTGTCGACCGACATATCCGGTGTTGGTCTCATCCGACCCGGTACTAAGGAACTAGCAATCTCAACACTGCGGGCAATTGTTCCAAGGGCGGCGGCGCCGAAGAATCTGCACCAGACCGGGAAAATTTCCCGGGTATAACAAAAACCGCAGAGGTAGCTGTCATGACCCACCCCGCACGTCGCCAACCCTTCGTCCTTAGCGTGCTGCTCAGTGCCATGCTGTTGTCCGGCACCGCGCTGGCCGGCGTCACCGATCAGGACATTCTCCAGGACCCCAAGAACCCGGAGCAGATCGTCACCAACGGTCTGGGCGTCCAGGGTCAGCGCTACAGCCCGCTGGATACGCTCAACGTCAACAACGTCAAGGACCTGCGGCCGGTCTGGGCGTTCTCTTTCGGCGGGGAAAAACAGCGCGGTCAGCAAGCACAGCCGATGATCAAGGACGGCGTGATGTACATGACCGGTTCCTACTCGCGGGTGTTTGCGGTGGATGCGCGCACCGGCAAGAAGCTCTGGCAATACGATGCGCGCCTGCCCGATGACATCCGTCCGTGCTGCGACGTGATCAACCGGGGCGTCGCGCTGTATGGCGATCTGGTGTTCTTCGGCACCCTCGACGCCAAGCTGGTGGCCCTGAACAAGGACACCGGCAAAGTGGTCTGGAGCAAGAAAGTCGCCGACCACAAGGAGGGCTATTCGATCAGCGCCGCGCCGTTGGTGATCAACGGCAAACTGATTACCGGCGTGGCCGGTGGTGAGTTCGGCGTGGTCGGCAAGATCGAAGCCTACGACCCGAAAAACGGCGACCTGCTGTGGACCCGACCTACCGTCGAAGGCCACATGGGTTACACCTACAAGGACGGCAAAGCGGTAGAAAACGGCATCTCCGGCGGTGAAGCCGGCAAGACCTGGCCTGGCGACTTGTGGAAAACCGGCGGCGCTGCACCTTGGCTGGGCGGTTACTACGACCCGGAAACCAATCTGCTGCTGTTCGGCACCGGCAACCCGGCACCATGGAACTCGCACCTGCGTCCTGGCGACAACCTCTACTCGTCGTCGCGTCTGGCGCTGAACCCGGACGACGGCACCATCAAGTGGCACTTCCAGAGCACGCCACACGACGGTTGGGACTATGACGGCGTGAACGAACTGGTGTCGTTCAACTACACCGAAGGCGGCAAAGAGATCAAAGCCGCCGCCACCGCCGACCGTAACGGTTTCTTCTACGTGCTGGACCGCACCAACGGCAAGTTCATCCGTGGCTTCCCGTTCGTGGACAAGATCACCTGGGCCACCGGCCTCGATAAAGAGGGCCGGCCGATCTACAACGAAGCCAGCCGTCCAGGTGCTCCAGGCACCGAAGCCAAGGGCGGTTCGGTGTTCGTAGCGCCGGCGTTCCTCGGTGCGAAAAACTGGATGCCGATGGCCTACAACAAGGACACCGGGCTGTTCTACGTGCCGTCCAACGAGTGGGGCATGGACATCTGGAACGAAGGCATCGCCTACAAGAAAGGCGCGGCGTTCCTCGGTGCCGGTTTCACCATCAAACCGTTGAATGAAGACTACATCGGCGTGCTGCGTGCGATCGATCCGAAGACTGGCAAGGAAGTCTGGCGCCACAAGAACTTCGCGCCGCTGTGGGGCGGGGTGCTGACCACCAAGGGCAACCTGGTGTTCACCGGTACGCCGGAAGGTTTCCTCCAGGCCTTCAATGCCAAGACCGGCGAGAAAGTCTGGGAATTCCAGACCGGCTCCGGCGTCCTCGGTTCGCCTGTGACCTGGGAAATGGATGGCGAGCAGTACGTCTCGGTGCTGTCCGGCTGGGGCGGCGCCGTACCGCTGTGGGGCGGCGAAGTGGCCAAGCGCATCAAGGACTTCAACCAGGGCGGGATGCTCTGGACCTTCAAACTGCCCAAAGACCTGGTCGTGGCCAAGCACTGATTGCTGCCACTGATCTAAATACCTACACAACCTGTGGCGAGGGAGCTTGCTCCCGCTCGGCTGCGAAGCAGTCGTAAAACCAGCCGATGCGGTATGACAGATGAACCGCAACGTCTGGGTTTGGGAGCGCTTCGCACTCCAGCGGGAGCAAGCTCCCTCGCCACAAAAACCTGCTGATCCCCGGACACCTTCTACTACCAAATAACGAGAGTCCCCCTGCCAACGGCGCATTCGTCTGGCGCGCGAGGCTCTCTACTATCGGTTCATCGCCTGTTTGCCCGACAGGCATCGACCCAGACAGAGGCCCACCATGATCTATGCACAACCTGGAACACCCGGCGCCGTCGTGACCTTCAAACCGCGCTACGGCAATTTCATCGGCGGCGAGTTCGTTGCCCCGGTCAATGGCGAGTACTTCACCAATTCTTCGCCAGTCACCGGCGAAGTGATCGCTGAATTCCCGCGCTCCAGCGCCGCCGACATCGAAAAAGCCCTCGACGCCGCCCATGCTGCAGCGGATGCCTGGGGCAAGACCTCGGCTCAGGATCGCTCGTTGGTGCTGCTGAAAATCGCCGACCGCATCGAACAAAATCTGGAAATCCTCGCGGTCACCGAAACCTGGGACAACGGCAAAGCCGTGCGCGAAACCCTGAACGCCGACGTGCCGCTGGCCGCCGACCATTTCCGTTATTTCGCCGGCTGCATCCGTGCCCAAGAGGGCGGCGCCGCCGAGATCAACGAGCTGACCACCGCCTATCACTTCCACGAGCCGTTGGGCGTGGTCGGGCAGATCATCCCGTGGAACTTCCCGCTGCTCATGGCCGCGTGGAAACTCGCCCCGGCCCTCGCTGCCGGTAACTGCGTGGTGCTCAAACCCGCCGAGCAGACGCCGCTGTCGATCATGGTCTTTGCTGAGTTGATCGCCGACTTGCTGCCACCTGGCGTGCTGAACATCGTCCAGGGTTTCGGCCGCGAAGCCGGTGAAGCGCTGGCCACCAGCAAGCGCATCGCCAAGATTGCCTTCACCGGTTCTACCCCGATCGGCGCGCACATCATGAAATGCGCGGCCGAGAACATCATTCCAAGCACCGTCGAGCTGGGCGGCAAGTCGCCGAACATCTTCTTCGAAGACATCATGCAAGCCGAGCCGCAGTTCATCGAGAAGGCCGCCGAAGGCCTGGTGCTGGCGTTCTTCAACCAGGGCGAAGTCTGCACCTGTCCGTCTCGCGCACTGGTGCAAGAGTCGATCTACGACGACTTCATGAAAGTGGTGATGCAGAAGATCGTCAAGATCAAGCGCGGCAACCCGCTGGACACCGAAACCATGGTCGGCGCCCAGGCGTCCGAGCAGCAATACGACAAGATTCTCTCGTACCTGAAAATCGCTCAGGAGGAGGGCGCCGAGCTGCTCACCGGCGGCGCGGCCGAACGCCTTGAAGGCGATTTGTCGACGGGTTACTACATCCAGCCGACCCTGCTCAAGGGCCACAACAAAATGCGCGTGTTCCAGGAAGAAATCTTCGGCCCGGTGGTGGGTATCACCACCTTCAAGGACGAAGCCGAAGCCCTGGCGATTGCCAACGACAGCGAGTTCGGCCTCGGCGCCGGCCTGTGGACCCGCGACATCAACCGCGCCTACCGCATGGGCCGGGCGATCAAGGCCGGGCGTGTCTGGACCAACTGCTACCACCTGTACCCGGCGCATGCTGCGTTCGGCGGCTACAAGAAGTCCGGTGTCGGCCGTGAAAACCACAAGATGATGCTCGACCATTATCAGCAGACCAAAAACCTGCTGGTGAGCTACGACATCAACCCGATGGGGTTCTTCTGATCTCTTAAGCACACTGAAAAACCTGTGGGAGCGGGCTTGCCCGCGATAGCGGTCTGACAGTCAACATCAATGTTGAATGTTCCAGCCTTATCGCGGGCAAGCCCGCTCCCACAGTGTTATGTGTGGTGTTGAGGACCGCGCTAACACCCCCTACCAACGCACGCCGCCCTCTCGTCCCAAAGTAGCATTCGATCACTTGGCGCCCCGTGCATTAATGGCTTTACCGGAATCACCCGGCACAAGAAGAGGATTGACCCATGTGGAATAAACCCGCGTTCACCGATCTGCGCATTGGTTTCGAAGTGACGATGTATTTCGCCAACCGTTGATTGTCCACCCGGCCAACCGTGGCGTTGGCCGGGCCTGCCTTCTGGAGGCTCCCATGCACATCCGCGTTCTCGGTTCCGCCGCCGGTGGCGGTTTTCCGCAATGGAACTGCAACTGCCGCCAATGCGCCGGAATGCGCAATAGCAGCCTGCGGGCGCAACGGCGCACGCAGTCGTCGATTGCCGTGAGCGACAACGGTGTGGAGTGGGTGCTGTGCAATGCGTCACCGGACATTCGCGCGCAGCTTGAAAGTTTCCCGGCGCTGCAACCGGCCCGTCGCTTGCGCGATACGGCGATTGCCGGCGTCGTCCTGCTGGACAGCCAGATCGACCATTGCACTGGCCTGCTGAGCCTGCGCGAAGGCTGCCCGCATTCGGTCTGGTGCACGGAGCGTGTTCATCAAGACCTGAGCAGTGGCTTTCCCTTGTTCCCCATGCTTGAACACTGGAACGGCGGGTTGCAGTGGCAACCGGTCGGACTCGACCGTGAACCATTCACCATCGCGGCCTGCGAGCACCTGCAGTTTCGTGCGATTCCCCTGGTGAGCAACGCACCGCCGTACTCGCCCAATCGCGGCAATCCGCAGCCGGGCGACACCATTGGTTTGTTTATCGAAGACCTGCGCAGCGGCGCCAGCGTGTTCTATGCCCCGGGCCTTGGGCAAATCGACGACGAAGTCCTGAGCTGGATGCAGCGCGCCGATTGCCTGCTGCTGGACGGCACGTTGTGGCGCGACGACGAGATGCGCGTGTGCGAAGTCGGCCAGAGCCTGGGCAGTGAAATGGGGCATCTGCCACAGAGCGGTCCTGGCGGGATGCTTGAGGTGCTTAATGACTTCCCACGCCAGCGCAAGGTGCTGATCCACATTAACAACACCAATCCGATTCTCGATGAAGACTCGGCTGAGCGGGCGTTGCTGGAGCGGCGGGGGATTGAAGTGTCCTACGACGGCATGAGTATTGAGTTGTAGCCGCTGGCCCCATCGCTGGCAAGCCAGCTCCCACAGGGTTCTGCGGTGTTTACAAAAACCTGTGGGAGCTGGCTTGCCAGCAATGAGGCCAGACCAAGCACCGCAGAGCTCCCAGGAGAACCACCATGACAGACCAACCCATGTCCCCCGCCGAATTCGAGCAAGCCCTGCGCGCCAAAGGCGCCTATTACCACATCCATCACCCGTTCCACCAAGCCATGTACGCCGGCCGCGCCACCCGCGAGCAGATCCAGGGCTGGGTCGCCAATCGCTTCTACTACCAAGTCAACATCCCGCTGAAAGACGCCGCGATCCTCGCCAACTGCCCGGACCGCGACGTGCGCCGTGAATGGCTGCAACGCATCCTCGACCACGACGGCGTTCCCGGCAGCGAGGGCGGCATCGAAGCCTGGTTGCGGCTGGGGGAAGCGGTGGGGCTGGACCGTGAGCAAATCCTCTCCCAGGAATTGGTGCTGCCTGGCGTGCGTTTCGCCGTGGACGCCTACGTCAATTTCGCCCGACGCGCCTGTTGGCAGGAAGCGGCCAGCAGTTCGCTCACCGAGCTGTTCGCGCCGCAGATCCACCAGTCCCGACTCGACGCCTGGCCCGCGCATTACCCGTGGATCGACCCGGCCGGTTACGACTATTTCCGCACGCGCCTGAGCCAGGCGCGGCGCGATGTCGAGCATGGTTTGCGCATCACCCTGGCGCACTACGTCACGGTCGAAGGCCAGCAACGCATGCTGGAAATTCTGCAGTTCAAGCTCGACGTGCTGTGGAGCATGCTCGACGCAATGAGCATGGCCTACGAACTGGGGCGCCCGCCGTATCACACCGTGACCACGGAAAATGTCTGGCACCGGGGGATCGCCCTGTGAACCTGATCGAACAGCCACCCGGTCCGCCCTTGTGGTTACTGGCCGAGCTGACCTATCGCTGCCCGTTGCAATGCCCGTATTGTTCCAACCCGCTGGATTTCGCCCAGCAGGGTGAGGAATTGAGCACCGAAGAATGGATTCGGGTGTTCCGCGAAGCTCGGGAGATGGGCGCCGCGCAACTGGGCTTTTCCGGCGGGGAGCCGCTGGTGCGTCAGGACCTGGCCGAGCTGATCAAGGCTGCGCGGGACATGGGTTACTACACCAACCTCATCACCTCGGGCATCGGCCTGACCGAGCAAAAAGTCCGCGACTTCAAGGTCGCCGGGCTGGACCACATCCAGATCAGCTTTCAGGCCGCTGACGAGCAGGTCAACAACATGCTCGCTGGCTCGCGCAAGGCCTTCGCACAGAAACTCGCGATGGCCCGTGCAGTGAAAGCCCAGGGCTATCCGATGGTGCTGAATTTCGTCACCCATCGGCACAACATCGACCAGATCGCGCAGATCATCGACCTGTGTCTGGAACTGGAAGCGGACTTCGTCGAACTGGCCACGTGTCAGTTCTACGGCTGGGCCGAACTCAACCGCGTCGGCCTGTTGCCGACCCGCGAGCAATTGCAGCGTGCCGAGCGCATCACCAACGAATACCGTGAACGTCTTGAGGCCGAGGGCCATCCCTGCAAACTGATCTTCGTCACCCCGGACTACTACGAAGAACGCCCCAAGACCTGCATGAACGGCTGGGCCAACCTGTTTCTCGACATCACCCCGGACGGCACGGCGTTGCCTTGTCACAGTGCACGGCAATTGCCGGTGGAGTTTCCCAACGTGCGCGAGCACAGCATCGCGCACATCTGGACCGAGTCATTCGGCTTTAATCGCTTTCGTGGCGATGACTGGATGAAAGAACCGTGCCGCTCCTGCGATGAAAAGCACAAGGACCTGGGCGGATGCCGCTGCCAGGCGTTCATGCTCACCGGCGATGCCGAGAATGCCGACCCGGTGTGCAGCAAGTCGCCGCACCACGGGGTGATCCTCAAGGCCCGCGACGAAGCGGATGCGCCGGGGCACGGGATGGAACACCTGACGTTGCGTAATGAGAAGGCTTCGCGGCTGATCTATCGCGGCTGAATCAAGAACTGATACCAAACCTTGTGGGAGCGGGCTTGCCCGCGATAGCGGCATCCCCGTCGACATCAATGTTGAATGTTCTACCCTCATCGCGGGCAAGCCCGCTCCCACAGGGATCTTCACTGGTGGAGAATTTGGGTATATCCCGAGGAGCGCTACCCATTGGTCTGATTGCATTCGCGGAGGGATGGGTTAGTGTGGTTCTACCTTCAAAACAATAAAAACAGGCTTTCCAATGAGCCAGAGTCTCAGCCAGCTGCGTAAATTCGTTTCGCCTGAAATCATTTTCGGTGCCGGTTGCCGGCACAACGTCGGCAACTGCGCCAAGACCTTCGGTGCCCGCAAGGTATTGGTGGTCAGCGACCCCGGTGTGATTGCCGCCGGTTGGGTGGCCGATGTCGAAGCCAGTCTGCAAGCCCAGGGCATCGATTACTTTCTGTATAGCGACGTTTCGCCCAACCCGCGGGTCGAGGAAGTCATGCTCGGCGCCGAGCTGTACAAGGAAAACCATTGCGATGTGATCGTCGCGGTCGGCGGTGGCAGCCCGATGGATTGCGGCAAAGGCATCGGCATCGTCGTCGCCCACGGACGCAACATCCTTGAGTTCGAAGGCGTCGATACCATCCGCGTGCCCAGCCCGCCGCTGATCCTGATTCCGACCACCGCCGGCACCTCGGCGGATGTCTCGCAGTTCGTGATCATTTCCAACCAGCAAGAACGCATGAAGTTCTCCATCGTCAGCAAGGCCGTGGTGCCGGACGTATCGTTGATCGACCCGGAAACCACCCTGAGCATGGACCCGTTCCTGTCCGCCTGTACCGGCATCGATGCGCTGGTGCATGCCATCGAAGCGTTCGTCTCCACCGGCCACGGGCCGTTGACCGACCCGCACGCGCTGGAAGCGATGCGCCTGATCAACGGCAACCTGGTGCAGATGATCGCCAACCCGACCGACATCGCCCTGCGCGAGAAGATCATGCTCGGCAGCATGCAGGCGGGGCTGGCGTTTTCCAACGCGATCCTCGGCGCGGTGCACGCGATGTCCCACAGCCTCGGCGGCTTTCTCGATTTGCCCCATGGCTTGTGCAACGCGGTGCTGGTGGAGCACGTGGTGGCGTTCAACTACAGCTCGGCGCCGGATCGCTTCAAGGTGATCGCCGAGACCTTCGGCATCGATTGCCGTGGCCTCAATCACCGGCAGATCTGCGGGCGTCTGGTCGAGCACCTGATCGCCCTGAAACATGCGATCGGCTTCCATGAAACCCTCGGTTTGCACGGAGTCAGTACCGCCGACATTCCGTTCCTGTCGCAACACGCCATGCACGACCCGTGCATCCTCACCAACCCGCGTGAGTCCAGTCAGCGTGATGTCGAGGTCGTCTATGGCGAAGCCCTCTGACGAGCAACAACGCGCGCTCGCCGGGCTACTGGGATTAGGCAGCCACTCGGCGCGCAAGAGCCACTACCCGGAACTCGCCGCACGACTGGACGAGCTGGAAGCCGAGCGCAATCGCTACAAGTGGCTGTTCGAAAACGCCGTCCACGGGATCTTCCAGGCCAGCCTCATGGAAGGCATGCGTGCCGCCAACCCGGCCCTGGCGCGGATGCTTGGCTATCAGGATCCGCAAGAGGTGCTGTTTTCGCTGGCCGACCTGGCGAGCAACCTGTTTGTCGGCGGCGCTCAAGAGCTGGAGAAAATCCGTGAAATGCTCCAGCGCGAGCGCAGCCTGCACGGCTATGAAACCCAGTTGCGACGCAAGGACGGCACCAGCCTCGACGTGCTGATGAACCTGCTGCTCAAACCCGACCAGGAGGGGCTGGTGGAGGGTTTTGTCGCCGACATCACCGAACGCAAATTCGCCCAGCAGCGCCTGCAACAACTCAACGACGAACTGGAGCAGCGGGTCACCGCGCGCACTGACGAATTGCTGGAAGCCAACCGCAACCTGCAACAGCAGATCACCCAACGTAAACAGATTGCCCAAGACTTGCGCGATGCCCGGGACGCCGCCGAGGCCGCCAACCGCAGCAAGGACAAATACCTCGCTGCCGCCAGCCATGACTTGCTGCAACCCCTCAACGCCGCGCGTTTGCTGATCTCGACCTTGCGCGAGCGCAAGTTGCCGGATGTCGAGCAGGTACTGGTGGAGCGAACCCATCAGGCGCTGGAAGGCGCTGAAGATTTGCTCACCGACTTGCTGGATATTTCCCGACTCGATCAGGCCGCCGTCAAACCGGACGTCGCGTTGTACCGCCTCGACGAATTACTCGCGCCGCTGGTCTCGGAGTTCCAGTCGGTGGCCGAGGCCGCCGGGTTGAACCTGCGGGTGCACATGGGCGATTACGCCATTCATACCGACCTGCGCTTGATGACGCGGATCCTGCGCAACTTCCTCAGCAACGCCTGCCGTTATACCGATGAGGGCGCCATTCTGCTGGGGGCCAGGCGGCGCGGCGATATGCTGCGCCTGGAAGTGTGGGACACCGGGCGCGGGATCGCGGCGGACCGGCTGGACTCGATCTTCCTCGAATTCAATCAACTGGATGTCGGCCGCGCCGCCGACCGCAAGGGCGTGGGTCTGGGGCTGGCCATCGTTGAGCGCATCGCCAAGATCCTCAACTACCGGATTCAGGTTCATTCGCGGCCGGGACGTGGCTCGGTGTTCAGCATCGACGTGCCGATTTCCCATGAGATCCCGTTGCCGATCAGCCTGGCAGCACCGCAGCCGGGCACGGGCAATCCGTTGCCGGGCCGGCGCCTGCTGGTGCTGGACAACGAAGTGAGCATTCTGGACAGCATGAGCGCGCTGCTCGGGCAGTGGGGCTGCGAGGTGGTGATTGCCACGGATGAACACTCAGCGTTGGCCGCTTTGAAGGGGCGGGCGCCGGAACTGATTCTGGCGGATTACCACCTCGATCACGGCGTCGTCGGCTGTGACGTGGTGCGGCATTTGCGCGAGCATTTCAGTCAGGCGATTCCGGCGGTAATCATCACTGCCGACCGCACCGACCAGTGCCGGCGTTCGTTGCAGCGACTCGACGCGCCGCTGCTGAATAAACCGGTGAAACCCGGCAAGTTGCGTGCAGTGTTGAGTCAGATGCTGGGCTGATCAAGCTGGCGATAGTGCAGGCTGAAGCCGAGTTCGACGGATTGACCTTGCTCCAGCAAACGCAGCCCCGGCCGCCCGGGCAAGTGATGGGCGTTGACTGGGTGGCTGACCGGTTCGATGCAGAAAAATCCCATACCCACCGGGCAATAGAGCAGGTAGTAATCGCTGCCGCTGGCCTGGCATTCCAGCTCATAACCGAGCTCGGGTTGCTGGATCAGGCAATGACCGTCCCATTCGCAGAAACCGTTGTCGACCAGTGTGTCGGGCAGCACTTTGAGCTGATCAAAGTCCCACTCGGCAGGCAGTGCCATGCGTTCAGTTGGCAGTTTCGATCCATCGCATAACCAGGCTTTTTCTGCCTTGGCCTGTAACCGGGTGTTCGCTGTGCGCGGAAAGTACGGGTGCAGTCCGAGCCCATGCCATGCGGGGTGTTTGGCCAGGTGGGTGACGTGCAAATCGATGCTCAATCGGCCCTCGCTCAGATGAAACCGCTGCCGGGCGCGATAGGCGAAGGGGCTTTTGCTGTTGAGTTGCAGGACCACTTCGTCATGGGTCTGCGACACCACCTGCCACGGTTGTTGCCAGGCGCTGCCGTGAATCGGCAGTGGATCGGTGAGGCTGTTGGGCTTCAAGGCGAGCCAGCCATCGGGACAGTCGAAGCCCCCTTCGGCGATTCGGTTCGACCACGGAATCAAGGGGTAGCAACCCAGTTTACCTGGCAGGCCGGTGTTCAGCGCGTGGGCGTCGTTGTGGCGCAGCAGCGGTTGACCGGTGCTGCGAACGGTCCAGTTGACGAGGCTGCCACCGAGTTCGGGGGCGAGGGTGAGGTGGGTGAGTTCGTCTGTGAGTTCGATGAGAGTCGTTTTCATGGCGTTCTGCAAAGGAATGTGAAAGTGCTTTTGTGGCGAGGGAGCTTGCTCCCGCTCGGCTGCGCAGCAGTCGCAAAGTCAGGCAACTCGGTCTTCCTGAAAAATTGCAGGGGGCCGCTGCGCGACCCAGCGGGAGCAAGCTCCCTCGCCACAGGGAGTCTTGCTCACCAACCGGTTTTACAACACCAAATGCGGCAACCACAGCGACAGCGCCGGAATGTAGGTCACGGCCAACAGCACCAGGAACAGCACGCCATAGAACGGCAGCAGCGCCTTCACGGTTTTTTCGATACTGACTTTGCCCACGGCCGACCCCACAAACAAGACCGCGCCCACCGGCGGCGTGATCAATCCAATCCCCAGGTTCACCAGCATGATCATGCCGAACTGCACCGGGTCCACGCCAATGCCCAGAATTACCGGCATCAGGATCGGCGTCAGGATCAGGATCAGCGGCGCCATGTCCATCACGGTGCCGAGCAACAGCAGCATGACGTTGATGCACATCAGGATCACGTAACGGTTGTCCGACAGGGTCAGGAACATCGTGGTGATCTTCGACGGAATCTGCATCAGGGTCATGATGTAGCCGAAGCTCGCTGCGAAGCCGATCAGGATCATCACGATCGAAATCGTCCGCACCGTGCGGTGCATCAGTTTTGGCAGCTCGCTCCACTTGTAGTCGCGGTAGATGAACATGGTCACGAAGAACGACCACAGCACCGCAATCGCCGCCGATTCAGTGGCGGTGAAAATACCCGAGAGAATCCCGCCGAGGATGATGACCATGGCCATCAGGCCCCACATCGCTTCGCCGCAGATTTTCAGCGCCTGCTTCAAGGGAATGACTTCGCCCTTGGGGTAGTTGCGCTTTTTCGCGAAGATCAGGCACAGCACCATCAGGCACGCGCTCATCAGCAAGCCCGGGACCACGCCGGCCATGAACAGCGACGCAATCGACACCGTGCCGCCCGCGGCCAGCGAGTAGAGCACCGAGTTGTGGCTGGGCGGCGTCAGCAGCGCTTGCACCGAGCCGCTGACCGTCACGGCCGTGGCGAATTCCCGCGGGTAACCACGGCGTTCCATTTCTGGAATCAGCACCGAACCGACCGAGGCCGTGTCCGCCACCGAAGACCCGGAGATCGCGCCGAAGAAGGTCGAGGCCATGATGTTGACCAGCGACAAGCCGCCACGGACAAACCCGACCAGCACCCCGGCAAACGCCACCAGCCGCCGGGACATGCCGCCCTCGGCCATGATCGCGCCCGCCAGGACGAAGAACGGAATCGCCAGCAGAGAGAATTTGTTCACGCCGCCCGCGACCTGAATCATCAGCGCCTGGAACGGGATGTCGATCCACCACGCGCCGATCAGGGCGGAAAGCCCCAGTGCATAAGCGACCGGCATGCCGATCAGGATCAACGCAATAAAACTGCCCAACAGAATCAACGCGTCCATTCAGGCAGCCCCTTCGCTTTCTTCAACCAGGTCGAAACGCACGACCCGACGGTTGCTCTGGTCACCGAGCAAGAGTTTTTCCAGGACAAAGATCAGCGTCAGCACACCGCCAATCGGGATCGGCATGTAGGTGATGCCCACGCGCAGCGTCGGCATGGCGCTCATGAACTGGTTCCAGGTCGACAGGCACAGCTTGGTGCCCCAGATGGTCATGAACAGGCATATGGTCGCCATCAGCAATTGCGAGAAAATCGCCATCGCATTGCGCAGTCGGGGCGCCATGCGGTCAGTGAGCATCGCCACGGCCATGTGCGCGCCGGCGCGGTAACTCGCGGCGGCGCCGATGAAGGTGAAGACCATCATCAGCAAGATGGCGGTGGGCTCCGGCCAGCTTGAGCCGGTGCCTAGCACGTAACGGGCGAAGACGCCCCAGGGAATGATCAGGGAAATCGTCAGGACCGACAGACCGGCGACCCAGATGCAGGCCATGTAAATCCTGTCGTTGATGCGTAGCAGCAGATTCTTCATCGGGTTCCACCGTAACCGGGCGCGCGCTGACATACACCAACGTCAACGGCGCCGGGCCTTTCATGAGGGCAGGGAGGGTTACTGAACGGCTTCGATGCGCTTGATCAGGTCGGCGTAAGGCGCGCCGTATTTCTCGCGGATCGAGGCGGTGGCCTCATAGAAAGGTTTCTTGTCGACGGCGATGAACTCGACGCCGGCTGCCTTGAGTTTTTCCTCACTGCTGGCGGATTTTGCATCCCACAACGTGCGTTCTTGCGCCTGTGCGGCTTTGGCGGTTTTTTTCACCAGCACTTGTTGCTCGGGGGTGAGCTTGTCCCAGGTGATCTTCGACATCACGATCGGTTCAGGCAGGATCAAGTGCCCGGTCAGGCTGTAGTACTTGGCATTCTGGTAGTGGTTGTGTTCGAGCAGGGTCGGCGGGTTGTTTTCCGCGCCGTCGATCACGCCAGTCTGCAGGGCGCTGAAGATCTCGCCGGTGTCCATCGCAATGCCGTTGCCGCCCATGGCGTTGATGGTCTCGATGAACATCGGGTTGCCTTGCACGCGGATTTTCATGCCCTTGAGGTCTTCAAGTTTGCGCACCGGTTTTTTCGTGTAGATGTTGCGCGTGCCGCCGTCCATCCAGGCCAGGGCGACCAGGTTGAATTCGGAGTTGGTGATCTTGTCGAGAATTTCGTCGCCGACGTCACCGTCGATGACTTTGCGCATGTGCGCCTGATCGCGGAACACGAACGGCATGTTGAACACGTTCACGTCCGGCACCACCGGCCCGACGATGCCAAGGCTGACCCGGGCCATCTGGATGGCGCCGACCTGGGCTTGTTCAACCACTTCTTTTTCCGAGCCGAGCACACCGCCGGCGAACATCTTGAAAGTCAGCGTGCCGTTGCTGTCGGCCACCAGGGTTTTGCCCAGTTGTTCTTCGGCCACCACGGTCGGGTAGCCGGCCGGGTGGATGTCGGCGAATTTGATTTCCAGCGCTTGGGCGGCACTGCTGAGGGTGAAGGCCAAGGGGAGTGCAGCGGCGAGCAAGGTGCGTTTGAAGTCCATGGGGGTGTCTCCAGTTTGTTATTTTTTTTGTATTCAAGGCGCAGCGGTGCAGCAGAATCGGTTAAAGCAGATCGTTGAACAGCGGTTCCGGTAAACCTTTGATGCCGGGGGCGAGCGCGAACACGCCGCCGGCCAATGACTGAGGGTCATGGTCGTCACCGGGGCGGATCGAGGTCACGAACAGCGTGTCCAGTCGACTGCCACCGAAGGCGCACATGGTGGGTTTTTTCACGGGGACGGCGAGGGAACGGTCCAGTCGGCCGTCCGGGGTGAAGCGGTGAATCAGTCCGGCGTCGTTGGCGCAAATCCAGTAGCCGCCTTCGGCATCAACGGCGGCGCCGTCGGGGCGGCCGGGGAACTGGTTCATGTCGACGAACAGCCGCCGGTTGGACGGGGTGCCGCTGTCGATGTCGTAATCGAAGGCCCAGATCTGCTGGACCAAGGGATGGGAATCAGACAAGTACATCGTCCGGCCATCCGGGCTGAAGCCCAGACCGTTGGGCACAATGAAGCCGTCGAGTCGCGCTTCAAGCGGCCCGCGCTGCCCGGCGCTGTAGCGATACAACGTGCCGTCTGCGGCGTTGGCGCCCATGTTCAACACCATGCTGCCGGCCCAGAAACGCCCCTGACGATCACAGCGACCGTCGTTCAGGCGCATGTCGACACGGGCGTGATCGATGTGCGCGAGCAGTTCGCTGTCGAGGCTGCCGTCGTTGTGCGGCTGCAAATGGAAGAAGCCGCTTTCCATCCCGGCCACCCAGCCGCCGTCGCTGTGACGGGCGATACAGGCGAGCATTTCCGGGGCGGTCCAGGCATGGACATGACCGCTGTCGGCGCTCCAGCGCTGCAATCCACCGGCAGGAATATCCACCCAATACAGGGCGTTTTCCTCGGGGACCCAGACCGGGCTTTCACCGACCGCGTTTCGGGCATCGACAATCAATTCGGCTTGCATGGCGACTCATTCCCTTGGGTTTTTGTTGTGGGGATCAAGTGAGGTCAGCGGGTTCAGTCACCGAAAGGGCCGGACGACACAAACGCGCCACCCTGGTAAACCATGGCCGGGTCATCAGCGGCGGGCATCGGCTGTGCTTCGACTTTTTCGCGGAACACTTCGGAGCTGTCCTGAGGAGCAAAGCCCAGCGCGGTGGCGAAACGGTTGTCCCACCAGACGTTCTTGTTGTCGGACATGCCGTAGACCACGGTATGGCCGACGTTCGGCGCGTACAGCGCGCGTTCGAGCAAGTGGGTCAGGTCGCCGAAGCTCAGCCAGGTGCTCATCATTCGGCGGTTTTGCGGTTCCGGGAACGAGGAGCCGATGCGGATGCTGACGGTCTCGATGCCGTAGCGATCGAAGTAGAAACTGGCCATGTCTTCGCCGTAGGACTTGGACAAACCGTAATAGCTGTCCGGGCGGCGAGGGCAGTAGGCGTCGATGGTTTCGCCTTGTTTGTAGAAACCGATGACGTGGTTGGAACTGGCGAAAATCACCCGCTTCACGCCATGGCGGCGCGCGGCTTCGTATATATGGAAGACGCCGCAAATGTTGGCGCCGAGGATTTCTTCAAACGAGTGCTCCGTCGATACGCCACCGAAATGCAAGATCGCGTCCACGCCTTCGACCAGTTGGTGCACGGCCTGCTTGTCTGCCAGATCGCAGGTGACGACTTCTTCGCGGTCATCGACGGCCGATGCCATGTTGGCGATGTCCGACAGGCGAATGACGTTGGCATAAGGACGCAGGCTTTCGCGCAAGACTTTACCCAGGCCACCGGCGGCACCGGTCAGCAGCAGGCGATTGAAAGGGGCTGAAGGAGTGCTGGTCATGGAAGTCCCTGTGTACGCAATTATTGTTGTAGGTTGTCGTATGACTATGCCGAAGTATCGTTAGGCTTTCCGAGTCTTGTCAACGCGACTTTGGTTGAAAATGACGGAGGGTCTTGTGGCAAAGGTGTTTTCCTTTGGCAAAGGAGATACCTGAGCCAAAGGGAATACGTGTGGCGAGGGGATTTATCCCCGTTGGGCCGCGAAGCGGCCCCAAAACTGAATCTTCATTTCTTCAGGCAAACCGCATAGCTGGATTGACGACTGCTTCGCAGCCGAACGGGGATAAATCCCCTCGCCACAGGTGATGTGAACCTGCAGAAGATGTCTGTCTACAACAACGAAATCGGGTAGCTGATGAAAATGCGGTTTTCGTCGAACTCGTTGGTGCTGAAGCTCTTGCGGATGGTTGCGTTGCGCCATTTTACATTGAGGTTCTTCAGCGGGCCGCTTTGCACGGTGTAGGCCAGTTCCGATTCGCGGCCCCATTCCTTGCCGTCGGTGATCGCCCCGGTGTGCACGTTATCGCCGCTGATGTAGCGGTTCATCATCGTCAGGCCGGGAACGCCGAGGGCGACGAAGTTGTAGTCGTGGCGCAGCTGCCAGGATTTTTCCTTGGCGTTGTCGTAGCTGGAGTTGTAACTGTCGTTGGCCAAGGTGCCGCCGCTGGTGCCGTTGACCCGCATCCAGACGTCGTCGCCGCTGAGTTTTTGCAGGCCGACGTAGAAGGTGTTGCCGCCGTATTTGGCCGAGAGCATGGCGAATGCGGTTTTGTTGTCCAGGTCGCCGGCGAAGGCGCTGCCGTCTTCCTTGCCGGTGAAGTAGCCGAGGTTGGCGCCCAGGGTCCAGTCGCCGATGGGCTGGCTGTGGCTCAGGTTGAAATACTGTTGTTGATAGATGTCGCTGAGTTCCGAGTACCAGACGCCGACCTGGGTGCGCTTGTCGTTGAAGGCGTATTCGCCGCCGCCGAAGTTGAAGCGGTCCGAGGTGAACGCGGCTTTGGTGTTCATGGACATGTCTTCCATGCTCGCATCGTTGCGCGGGCTGTTCTGGCGGAACTGGCCGCCGTAGAGCGTCAGGCCGCTGATTTCGGTGGACGTCACCTGGCCGCCACGGAAGGTTTGCGGCAACGAGCGGCCGTCGTCGGAACGCAGGATCGGCAGCACCGGCATCCATTCCCCGACCTTCAATTCGGTCTTCGAGATTTTGCCTTTCAGCGCCACGCCCATGCGCCCGAAGTTGTCGGCAGGGCGGCCGTCGTCGTGGATCGGCAGCAGTTGTGTGCCGCCCGTGCCTTTGCCGCCATCGAGTTTTTGCGAGTACAGGCCGAGTACGTCCACGCCGAATCCGACGGGGCCCGGAGTGAACCCGGACTTGGCGTCGAGGATGAAGTTTTGTGTCCACTCTTCAGCCTTGCCTTGTGGGTAGGCCGGGTTGGTGTAGTTGCGATTGATATAGGCGTTGCGCAGGTTCAGCGTGGCTTTGGCGTCATCGACGAACCCTTCTGCATTGCTGGTCATGGGCAAGGCGAAAGCCAGGCTGCTGCAACCGATCAGGCTCAGGGTGTGACGGCGTACGAAGGTGGGGCGAGGGGTGCTGGCGAAGGAATTACGGACGAGTTTGCTCACAATGAAGCTCCCTTTTTTCTTGTTGTTTTTATTTTTTGTCATACGTCGTCGTACAACATTGGGGGCGATTATTTGCGAGGCTTTCAGGGGTTGTCAATCAGAAGTTATACGATGACTTAGGCAACTGCCGATATCTGAAGGGCGAACATCGGTTGCGCCAACGGCTGATACGGCGACGAGTCATGGCTCGGAAGCAGAGGTCGCCGCGAGGTAGAGCGGATGCTAGTCTTGGCCAACGCTGTTGTCAGGGAGCCCTCATGGGCAATCACAAGATCGAGATTCGTCGCAGTAACGTCGAGAAGATATTGCTGGGGGCCGAAAAGGTCTTCGCCGAAAAAGGCTTTGGCGGCACCGCCATGGCCGACATTGCCGCAGAAGTGCAACTGCCGCGCTCCAACCTGCATTACTACTTCAGCACCAAAAGCGAACTGTACAGCGCGGTGCTGTTGGGTTTGCTGGAAGTGTGGAAGCAGGACGCCTTGTGCTTCGAGATGTTCGACGACCCGCGCGTGGTGCTCAGCAGCTACATCCGCGCCAAGATGAACCACTCCCGCAGCCGGCCTTATGGCTCGAAAGTCTGGGCCAACGAAATCATCCACGGCGCCCCGACGCTGGGCGTGGCGCTGGACGCGAGCCTGTACGACTGGGCCAAGATGAAAGAAGCGAAAATCCGCCAGTGGGTGGACGACAAACGCATCCTGCCGGTGGAGCCTTCAAGCCTGCTGTACATGATCTGGGCTTCGACCCAGCATTACGCGGACTTTGATCATCAGGTGAATATCCTCAATGATCATCAGCCGCTGTCGGACATGCAGTTCGAGCGGGCGGTGCAGACGGTGACGAGTGTGATTTTGCGGGGGATCGGACTGGAGCCTTGAGATTTTCGGTGTGGCTGCCGGCCTCTTCGCGGGCAAGCCTCGCACCTACAGGTTTTGTGTCGATCCACGATTAAATGATCGACGGTGGACCCTGTAGGAGCGAGGCTTGCCCGCGAAGGCGTCAGCTCAGGCGACGCACATCTCAAACCGCAACATGGTACGGGTTCCTCGGATCATGATTCCAATCCAGAAACGGCTTGCCGTTCTCCATCGGCACCATCTCGATGCAATCCTCCACCGGGCAGGTAATCTGGCACAGGTTGCAGCCCACGCACTCGTCATCAATCACTTCGTACTTATGCGTCCCGTCCGCCTGCTTCAGGCTCGCCACCGCCTGGTGCGAAGTGTCTTCGCAAGCGATGTGGCAACGCCCGCAACCGATACACGCCTCCTGATCAATCTTCGCGATCACTTGATAGTTGATGTCCAGGTACTTCCAGTCCGTGGTGTTGCCCACCGCGCGGCCGGAAAATTCCGAAATGCTGGCGTAACCCTGACTGTCCATCCAGCGTGACAACCCGTCCTTCATTTCCTCGACAATCCGGAAGCCATGCAGCATCGCCGCCGTGCACACCTGCACCGAGCCGCTGCCCAGGGCGATGAATTCCGCGGCATCGCGCCAGCTGCCGATGCCGCCAATGCCGGAGATCGGCAGGCCTTGGGTCTGCGGGTCGCGGGCGATTTCGGCGACCATGTTCAGCGCAATCGGCTTCACCGCCGAGCCGCAATAACCGCCATGGGTACTTTGGTTGCCGACGGCGGGATTGGCGACCATGCGCTCCAGATTGACGCTGGTGATCGAGTTGATGGTGTTGATCAGCGACACCGCATCTGCTCCACCGCGATGGGCTGCTCGGGCGGCAACGCGGATGTCGGTGATGTTCGGCGTGAGCTTGACGATCACCGGCAGCGAGCAATACGTCTTGCACCAACGGGTGACCTGCTCGACGTACTCCGGCACCTGGCCGACCGCCGCGCCCATGCCGCGTTCCGGCATGCCGTGCGGACAACCGAAGTTCAGCTCGATGCCGTCGGCGCCGGTGGCTTCCACCAGCGGCAGGATGAATTTCCACGACTCTTCGACGCAGGGCACCATCAGCGAAACGATCAGCGCGCGGTCCGGCCAGTCCTTTTTGACCTGGGTGATTTCCCGCAGGTTGATCTCCAGCGAGCGGTCGGTGATCAGCTCGATATTGTTGAAGCCGACCACTTCACGGTTGGCACCGAAGAGCGCGGAGTAACGCGAGGACACGTTGACCGCCGCCGGGTCTTCACCCAGGGTTTTCCAGACCACGCCACCCCAGCCGGCCTCGAAGGCGCGAACCACGTTGTAAGCCTTGTCGGTCGGCGGCGCGGAGGCCAGCCAGAACGGATTCGGGGATTTGATGCCAGCGAAGACAATCGAGAGATCGGCCATTTACGCAGCCTCCACGTTGAGCATCAGTTGAGCGTTGATGGCCTCGGCCGCCTGTTTGCCATGCTGCACGGCTTGCACGGTGAGGTCTTGGTCGAGGCTGGTGCAGTCGCCACCGGCATACACGCCGGGAATGCTGGTACGCAGCTGTTCATCGACCTGGATTCGATCGCCCTGACGCTTGAGTTCGCGTGCCAGTGGATCGGCGAGGGCGCTGGCATCGAAGGCCTGGCCGATGGCTTTGAAAATCGCGTCGGCCGCCAATTCGAAGGTTTCGCCGGTGGTTTGCAAGCGACCTTCTACCAGGCGCGTGCGGGCGAAGCGCATGCCGCGCACGTTGCCTTGGTCATTGAGCAGCACTTCTTCGGGCTGCGCCCAGGTCAGCAAACGCACCTGATTGGCCTTGGCGATGTCCTGTTCGTGGCCGGTGGCGCCCATTTCCTCGACGCCGCGGCGGTACACCAGATTCACGTCGCGAGCCCCGAGGCGGGCCATTTGCACGGCCATGTCGATGGCCGTATTGCCGGCACCAAGGACGATGCAATGATCCGCCAACGGCAGTTGGCTCAGGTCATCCGCCTGACGCAGTTCGCGGATGTAGTCGGTGGCCGCGAGCAGGCCGGGTGCGTCTTCGTGAGGCAAGCCCAGTTGTTTGCTGGCGGCCAGGCCGAGGCCAAGGAACACCGCGTCGAATTGCTGATGTAGTTCGCTGAGGGTCAGGTTTTCGCCGAGTTTCTGCCCGTGACGGATTTCGATGCCGCCAATCTGCAGCAGAAACTCAAGTTCCTTTTGCGCGTAGTCATCCACCAGTTTGTATTTGGCGATCCCGTACTCGTTGAGGCCGCCAGCCTTTTCCCGCGCCTCGAAAATCACCACGTCATGGCCATGCATCGCACTGCGGTGAGCGCAGGACAACCCGGCCGGGCCGGCACCGACCACGGCGATGCGTTTGCCGGTGGTGGCGGCGCGCTGGAAGGGGTGTTCGCTGAAGTGCGCGTTGTCAACGGCGTACCGTTGCAACAGGCCGATCAGCACCGGTGCGCATTCGTGGTCGTTGTTGCGCACGCAGGCTTGCTGGCAGAGGATTTCCGTCGGGCACACCCGGGCGCAACTGCCGCCGAGGATGTTCGCCGAGAGGATTTTCTGCGCGGCGCCCTGGACGTTTTCCTGATGGATATTGCGAATGAACGACGGGATATCAATCTCGCTCGGACAGGCGTTCACGCACGGCGCGTCGTAGCAATACAGGCAGCGCGAGGCTTCAAGATGCGCCTGACGGTCGTTGAGTGGCGGCGCCAGGTCGGTGAAATGGCCGGCGAGGGTGGCCGCATTCTCATAGGGATGCGGGAGGTGGTTCAGGGTCTTGATCACGGTGTTGGCCTCACGGTTATTGAGGGCTGCCTCTGGTGGGCATTGGTTTTTGTGGCGCTTGTACTGGCGCCATCGCGAGCAGGCTCGCTCCCGCAGGGGAAGGCATTTCAAATGTGGGAGCGAGCCTGCTCGCGATGGCCGAAGGCCTCGATTTCAGCGTTTCACAGCAGTCGGCTTATTTTGTTCAGCCCGCTTGTTCAGCAAATCAAACACCGCCGGATACGCCGGCCGTTCGACATACCGCCCGGCACCACGCTCAGCCCGCAAGTCGCCATCAGCCCACACCACCCGGCCCTGGCTCACGGTATGGCTCGGCACGCCACGTACGGTCTTGCCTTCAAAGATGTTGAAGTCAACCTGCTGGTGGTGAGTCTTCGCCGAAATAGTCCGCGTCCCCTCAGGATCCCACAGCACCAGGTCCGCATCCGCACCCACGCGAATCGCCCCTTTGCGCGGGTAGAGGTTGAAGATCTTCGCGGTGTTGGTGGAGGTCAGCGCCACGAAGTGCTGCATCGACAAGCGCCCGGTATTGACCCCTTCATCCCAGAGCACGGCCATGCGGTCTTCGATACCGGCGGTGCCGTTGGGGATCTTGCTGAAGTCATCGAGGCCGGCGGCTTTCTGCTCGGCGCAGAAGCAGCAATGGTCGGTGGCGGTGGTGTGCAGGTTGCCCGATTGCAGGCCATGCCAAAGCGCTTCCTGATGGCCGCGAGGACGGAAGGGCGGGCTCATCACGTAACCGGCGGCGGTTTGCCAGTCCGGGTGTTGGTAGACGCTGTCGTCCAGCAGCAGATGCCCGGCCAACACTTCGCCGTAGACCTGCTGGCCCTTGCTGCGGGCGTAGGTGATTTCGTCCAGCGCTTCCTTGGTCGAGACATGCACCAGGTACAGCGGCGTGCCCAGGGTTTCGGCGATACGGATTGCCCGGCTTGCGGCTTCGCCTTCCACTTGGGAAGGGCGCGACAGCGGATGCGCTTCAGGCCCGGTCATGCCCTGGGCCATCAACTTGCGTTGCAGGTGATAGACCAGCTCGCCGTTTTCCGCGTGCACCGTCGGCACCGCGCCGAGTTCCAGGCAGCGCTCGAAACTCGCCACCAAGGTGTCATCGGCCGCCATGATCGCGTTCTTGTACGCCATGAAATGTTTGAAGCTGTTGACCCCGTGCTGGCTGACCAGTTCGGCCATTTCCTCGCGAACCTGTTCGCTCCACCAGGTAATGGCGACATGGAATCCGTAATCCGATGCCGACTTCTCGGCCCAGCCGCGCCACTGATGAAACGCTTCCATCAAGGATTGCTGCGGGTTGGGAATCACAAAGTCGATGATCGACGTCGTACCACCGGCAAGGCCTGCCGCCGTGCCGCTGAAAAAGTCTTCACTGGCGACGGTACCCATGAAGGGCAGTTGCATGTGCGTGTGCGGGTCGATGCCGCCGGGCATCAGGTATTGGCCGCTGCCGTCGAGCACTTCAGCGCCCGCCGGAACATCAAGGTTATCGCCAATGGCTTTAATCACGCCATCAGCGCAATAGACGTCGGCGCGGTAACTTTCATCATGGGTAATAACGGTGGCGCCACGGATCAACAGAGACATTCCGAGTTCCTCGCAGGCAATGACCGACTTATGCCGGTTCTAAATGTTTTATATGAAGCTGACGCAAACAGGAGTATTCCTGTCAACGCTGTCAGGAATAGAAGCTAGTCTGAGTTTATGGAATGAGCAAGAATATTTTTTATAAGCTTATGACTATTTTAACATATTGATAATTAACGATAAAAACGTTAACTCACCAAAATGGTGTGGCTTCGAACCATTTTGACGCACTTGACAGGTTCTAAAAATGAACGAGATTTCTTATGTGAAATCAGCTGCTTGAGGATGGTCTATGGTTGATGCGCAACTTTGAAAAAAAGATGTATGCACCAGATTGAGCCCTGACTGTTCGGACAACTTGCCTGGCATTCGGCCTGAGTGAATAGGCAAGTCACCGAGGACTTATCCGGACTGTATATAAAAACTGATAAATATCAGTTGGTTGCGAAGTTTTTGTGGAACTGCCCGATGCGCAACAGGGGTGCCCGGCACGCTTATTGATGCCGCCAGCCCCTGATGAGCAAAAAATAATTCAAAGAACAGTGGAGCGGCCATGCAACAGATCAGATCGCAAGTGACCGAGCGCGACGGCTTGTTTGAGCTCGAAGCCGGCAGCGACGTCCTCGACAGTCCCCGTTACAACCACGACATGGCACCGACCAAGGTGCACGAGCGAACCTGGAACAAATGGCACATCACTGCGTTGTGGGTTGGCATGGCGATCTGCGTGCCGACCTACACCCTCGGCGGCGTGCTCACCGCCTATTTCGGCCTGAGCGTCGGTGAAGCGCTGCTGGCGATTCTGTTCGCCAACATCATCGTGCTGATCCCGCTGACCCTGAACGCCTTTCCCGGTACCAAGTACGGCATTCCGTTTCCGGTGCTGTTGCGCTCGTCCTTCGGCATTCTTGGCTCCAACGTTCCGTGCCTGATCCGAGCGCTGGTGGCGTGCGGCTGGTTCGGCATTCAGACGATGTTCGGCGGGCTGGCCATTCACCTGTTTCTCGGTTCGGTGTTCGACGGTTGGAAAGCCCTCGGCGGGACCGGTGAAGTGATCGGCTTCATGGTGTTCTGGGCCTTGAACCTGTGGGTGGTGATTCGCGGTGCGGACTCGATCAAATGGCTCGAAACCCTTTCCGCGCCTTTATTGGTGCTGGTGGGCGTGGGGCTGCTGGTGTGGGCGATGCCGAACGTGTCGATGACCGAATTGATGGCGATCCCACCCAAGCGTCCGGAAGGGGCCAGCGTGGTCAGTTACTTTGCCGCCGGGTTGACCGCGATGGTCGGGTTCTGGGCCACTTTGTCGCTGAACATCCCGGACTTCAGCCGCTATGCGAAAAGCCAGAAAGACCAGATCGTTGGACAGATTATCGGCTTGCCCCTGACCATGTTCCTGTTCGCCTCGCTGGGCGTGGTGATGACTGCCGCCTCGGTCAAACTGGTGGGCGTCACCGTCTCCGATCCGGTCACCCTGATCGGCCACATCCAGAGCCCGGTCTGGGTCGCATTGGCCATGGCACTGATCATCATCGCGACATTGTCGACCAACACCGCGGCCAATATCGTTTCGCCGACCAACGACTTCCAGAACGTCGCGCCCAAGCTCATCAACCGCACCAAAGCGGTGATGCTCACCGGTCTGGTCGGCCTGGCGCTGATGGCCCACGAACTGTTGAAGAAGCTCGGGTTGATCGTTTCGGATCTAAGCCTTGAGACCGTGTATTCAAACTGGTTGCTGGGCTATTCGAGCCTGTTGGGCCCGATCGCCGGGATCATGGTGGTGGACTATTTCCTGATCAAGAAACAGCAACTGGACCTGGCCGGGTTGTATCGCGATGACGTGTACCCGGCGTGGAACTGGTTCGGCTTTATCGCGTTTGGCGTGCCAGTGGCGTTGACGCTGCTGTCGCTGGGCAGCGATGCATTCAGCTGGTTCTACAGCTATGGCTGGTTCACCGGCTCGGCGCTGGGTGGGCTGATTTATTACGGGTTGTGCTCGATGCGGCCTAACCCGACTGTCGTGAAATCGGCGGTGTGAACACTGGCCTCTTCGCGGGCAAGCCTCGCTCCTACAGGTTCGCGTATTCCTTGTAGGAGCGAAGCTTGCTCGCGAAGACGGCCTTCCAGACAGCCAAAAATTGCCTGAAGAAATCCATAAGAACTGCCTGAGGAGATCATCATGAACGCTGCTGTAGACGTTCTGCAGTCCACCCATCAGCACATCAACCGCGACCGCTTGTGGCAGTCGCTCATGGACCTGGCCAGACTCGGCGCCACGGTCAAGGGGGGCGTCTGCCGCCTGGCCCTGACCGATCTGGACCGTCAGGCCCGGGACATCTTCGTCAACTGGTGCGAGGAGGCCGGTTGCACCGTCAGCATCGACGCCGTCGGCAACATCTTCGCCCGCCGCCCCGGGCGCAATCCGAACCTGCCTCCCGTCATGACCGGCAGCCACATCGACACCCAACCCACTGGCGGCAAGTTCGACGGCTGCTTCGGCGTTCTGGCCGGCGTTGAAGTGCTGCGTACCCTCAACGATCTCGGCGTGGAAACCGAGGCGCCGCTGGAAGTGGTGGTCTGGACCAACGAAGAAGGCTCGCGCTTCGCTCCGTGCATGATGGGCTCCGGCGTATTCGCGGAAAAATTCACCCTCGAAGAAACCCTGGCCAAGGTCGATGCCGATGGCGTCACCGTTGGCGAGGCCCTCAACGCCATCGGCTACGCCGGGCCACGCAAGGTCAGCGGCCATGCCGTCGGTGCCTATTTCGAGGCGCACATCGAGCAAGGCCCGATCCTCGAGGATGAGCACAAAACCATCGGCGTCGTCATGGGCGCCCTCGGCCAGAAATGGTTCGACCTGAAACTGCGCGGCGTCGAAGCCCACGCCGGCCCGACGCCGATGCACCTGCGCAAGGACGCTCTGGTCGGCGCCGCGGTGATCGTCGGCGCCGTCAACCGCGCCGCCCTCGGTCATCAACCCCATGCCTGCGGCACCGTCGGTTGCCTGCAAGCCTATCCCGGCTCACGCAACGTCATCCCCGGTGAAGTGCGCATGACCCTGGACTTCCGTCATCTGGAACCGGCGCGCCTGGACTCGATGATTGCTGAAGTCCGCGAAGTCATCGAAACCACCTGCGAAGAACACGGCCTGACCTTCGAACTGACGCCCACTGCCGACTTCCCGCCGCTGTACTTCGACAAGGCTTGCGTCGAAGCGGTACGCGGCGCGGCGCAAGGCTTGGGGTTGTCGCACATGGACATCGTCAGCGGAGCAGGGCACGACGCGATCTTCCTCGCCGAACTCGGCCCGGCCGGGATGATCTTCGTGCCGTGCGAAGGCGGCATCAGCCACAACGAAATCGAAAACGCCGCGCCGGATGATCTGGCGGCCGGGTGTGCGGTTTTGTTGCGGGCAATGCTGGCGGCGTCGGCGGCGATTGCCAGCGGCCAATTGGCGGCCTGAAGCGCGAACACGGTCGTAGGCTTTGGCAGCGCATGCGCCGCCCAAACCTGCGATCGACCGTGACTCAGTGGCGCGCTTGCAGCGCTTTGAAGATCAGCATCCCCGCGAGCATCGCCATGAAAAACACCCAGGCCTGCCAATGCCCCGTTGGTAATAACACCAGCGCGGGCCCAGGGCAGATGCCCGCAATGCCCCAGCCGACTCCGAACAACAGGCTGCCAGCGATCAGGCGTCGATCCAACTCGCGACTGACCGGCAGTTGCATCGGCGCCCCCAGCAAAGACGTGGCGTGTTTCACCGCCCAATGAAACGGCGCCCAGGCCACCGCAATGGCAGCGATCATCACCAGTGCCAGGGAGGGATCCCATCGCCCGGTGATATCGAGAAACCCCAGCACCTTGGCCGGGTTGGCCATGCCGGCCAACAGCAGGCCGATGCCGAACACCAGGCCGGCGAGGAAAGCGGTCAGCTTTTTCATGCTCAAACCCCCAACAGATGACGCACCACAAACACGGTCACAAAGCCTGTGAACATGAAACACAACGTCGCAACGATGGAGCGTGGTGACAGGCGCGAGATGCCGCACACCCCGTGCCCGCTGGTGCATCCCGAGCCATATCGGGTGCCGATCCCGACGCACAATCCAGCGATGATCAGTCCCACGGCGCCCGTCTTGAATTCAATGGTCGGCCACGCCTGAAACAGCGCCCACAGCAGGGGGGCGGCCAGCAGTCCGAGGATGAACACGGCTTTCTCACCTCGACCGGAATCGCCGGATGACATCAGGCTGCCCAGCAATCCACTGATCCCGGCAATCCGTCCATTGGCCACGATCATCACGCTGGCCGCCAAGCCGATCAGAGCACCTCCGGCCAACGCGGACCACGGGGTGAAGTTAATCGTATCGAGCATCATCGCCATTCTCCGGTCCGGTAAAAATCAGCATGCAGGCACGCGTTTGCTTGAGCTTAGAGCAGCACCTGCAAGAAAACCCTACGACCAAAGATCCCAATGTCTGCCGGCGCGTCACAAACCTAATCCGGATAAGTTGACGGGGCTGGAAGCGTCTTTGCTGGTGCAGTAATTAACATCCACCTCACACGGTCTGTAGCAGCGGCTGCACCTGCTTTGCACTATCCCACCCCCTCGCGGTCGTAATCTTCACAGGGCGGCGCGTCGCTGCGCCGCTGCACCCGTGGAGATCCAATGAGCCAGGACGTCCTGACCACCGAAACCAATCGCCGCCAGTTGCAGCAGATAATCGCCGGTTTGTCCGACGGGGTGATTCTGCTGGAGCTCGACCAGACCATCCTGTGGGCCAATGAAGCCGCGCTGGCCATGCACGGCGTCAGTCGGATCGGCGAATTGGGCGTGAATGCCAAGGAATACGCCAGGCGCTTTGCCTTGCGCTATCGCAATAATCACCCGGTGGCGCCGGAGAACTACCCGATCAGCCGCGTCGCCAAGGGCGAGACGTTCGCCGATGTGCTGGTTGAGGTGACACCGACCGACGACGAAGAACGTACCTGGGTGCATAACGTGCGCAGCATGGTGCTGGCCGACAGCGCAGGCGAGCCGGAGTCGCTGGTGTTGATCATGGACGACGTCACGGAGTGGGCCAGCGCCGAGCAGCGATTCGAGAAGACTTTCAACGCCAACCCGGCGCCGGCGGTGATCTGTCGCCTCAGCGATTTGCGTTACATCAAGGTCAATGCGGGCTTTCTGGAAATGACCGGCTATGCCCGCGACCAAGTGATCGGCGCGTCGACCTATGAGCTGGACATCCTGGACGGGGTAGAAAACAGAGACCTGGCGATCGAGCGTCTGCGCGATCACGCCACGATCCCGCAGATGCAGGCTGAACTGAAACTGCCCGAAGGCGGCAGCAAACAGGTGATCGTCGCCGGCCAACCGCTGGAGTTCAACGAGGAAGACTGCATGCTGTTTTCCTTCGTCGACATGGAGCCGCGTCACAAGGCCGAGGTGGCCTTGCGTCAGAGCGAGGAACGATTTGCCAAGGCGTTTCGCCTGACGCCAGTGCCGACATTGGTCTGCGATGCGCAAGACCAGGTGGTGATCGACGTGAATGAGGCCTTCCTGGACACCCTCGCGTACCCCAGTGAAGAAGTGCTTGGCAAGACCGTTGCCGAACTCGACTTTATCGATGACAAGAGCGCGCGCACCCGGCTGTTTGCAGCACTGGAGAAGGCCGGAAGCCTGGATAGGGTCGATGTCAGAATTCGCCGGAAAGACTCGACCTTGATCGACTGCACGGTGTCGGCCGACACCGTGAACATTCAGGACAATCCTTGCTACCTGCTGGTGCTGATGAACATCACCGAACGCAAACGCACCGAGCTGGAGCTGGTGGCGGCGATCGAGGAGGTGATGAAAGACGCCTCCTGGTTCACCCGCACGCTCATCGAAAAGCTCGCCAACGTGAAGAACATCAACTCGCCGCAGTTGCCCAGCGTGTCCTTCACCGACCTGACTGCCCGCGAGCGCGATGTGCTCGGCCTGATCTGCGAGGGCCTCGCAGACAAGGAAATCGCAGCGCGCCTGAAACTGGCGCCAAACACCGTACGCAACCACGTATCGACGGTTTATTCCAAGCTGGATGTGCACAGTCGCAGCGAAGCGATTGTGTGGGCGCGGGAGCGCGGTTTGTTCTCCAGCGAGTGGCGGCCCAAAGGTCAGCGTTAAGGTGCAAATGCACTAGGCCGGGCAGTGCAAATGGATGTTCTGGCGGGTCGTGGCAGTTCTTAATCTGTAAGGGTGCGAAACGGGCTTTTGGTCGGTATCGCGTCCTCTACGAAACAGCTTAAGGAACAGTCGCATGCTCGGCCAATTCAACAGGTTTTCAGTCGACGGGGTCAGCCGGCCCATGGGTGAATCGCAATGATTTATCTGACGCAATTGCGTGCGCAACTGGAACAGCACTTTTCCCCTCTTGCTTGTGATTGCAGCGTGTCGGGTGACAACTCGGTGACGGTGAAGCTGTATCACCCGGTGTCGGGGCAGGTGGATCTGGTGGTCAGTGGCCTGAGTGTCACTCAGCTCAGAACCCCGGAAGCGGTCGCATCGTTGATTGAGGAGCTGCGTTACGAGCTCGAGAGCAACAGTTTGCATCAGCGGCAGGACTCGGTTTCGTAGCTGTCGTTTTTCAGGGTTGATAAAGAGGCTAAGGGCCTCATTTGCTGGCATTGGCGGCTGGCTAGGCTATAAGAAATGCGAGGGTATTATTTTCTGTGACTAATCTGCGGCTTCGCGGTAAGGGCGTCGGGTCGCGGAAAGTGTCGATGACTTATCGCGGGACAGCCTATGAACAGTCTTGGGAAACGTGCTTTTTCGTCTCTGTCGCTCGCCTTTTGCGTAGCGATTCTCAGTGGTTGCGCCAGTCCGCCACCACCAGCACCCGTCGCACCGCCGCCCGCGCCTCAACGCACGTGTGAAACCACTGAACAGAAAGAAGTGATGGGCGACGCCCGAGTGACCGAAGAGGTGACCCGGGAGACGACGATCACCCGTTGCGTCACTCAGTAATCCTGAGCGGCTGCGTCGTTGCCTTCTTCGTTGCGTTGAGTGCGACTGACCCGGCACCCTCACGGGTGCCGGAAGCCGTGGGCGTCTGAACCTCAGATGTCCTCGATCCTGATCCAGCGTGATTCGTCTGCCGCCAGCCGGATTGCCGTCGCCAGGCGTTCGACTTCCCACGCTTGCTCAAAGTCAGTGCCACTCTGGGACAGGCCGGCCAGCGCCAGTACCAGGTCGTGCACTTCCAGCGTCTTGAGTTCGTTGTACCCCAACTGATGCCCCGCCGCCGGGCTGAACGCGGCGTAACCCGGCAGGTTCGGCCCAGCGAGCAAACGCTGGAAACCGTCCTGACCGACGCGATACAACCGCAGCTCGTTCAAGCGTTCCTGGTCGAACGCCAGCGTGCCTTGCGTGCCGCTGATCTCGAAGCTCAGGTGATTCTTGTAGCCATGCTTGAGCCAACTGCTGCTGAACGTACCTCGTGCGCCGTTGGCAAACCGCAGCAGCGCGTGGACCTGATCGTCGACCGCAATATGCCGCTGTTCCTGGCTGCCCGCCGTCGCAGGACGCTGGAGATGCACGGTCTGAGTGTCGGCGCACACCGATTCGACATCGCCCACCAGGTAGCGCGCCATCGCCAGCAAATGGCTGCCCAGATCCGCCAGCGCACCGCCGGCGTGATCAGCATCGCAACGCCACGACCACGGTGAATCAGGATCGGCCATGAAGTCTTCGCTGAACTCACCCTGAAAACTGATGATCTGCCCCAGCTTGCCGCTGTCGATCAGCTCCCGCGCGAGCCCGATCATCGGGTTGTGCTGATAGTTGTAACCCACCCGCGTCACTACTCCCGCGGCTTTTGCGGCCTGACGCATGGCGTTGGCTTGCTGCAGATTCACCGCCAAAGGCTTCTCGCAATACACCGGTTTGCCGGCGGCAAGGGCGGCCATGGCCATCGGGAAGTGGAGGTGATTGGGGGTGGTGATGGCGATCAGATTGACCTTCGGGTCATCGATCAGCTGTTGCCAGTCGGTGTGCGCGGTTTCAAAACCCCAGGCATCGGCACAGTGCCGGGCGCGGTTTGGATCGGCGTCGGCGAGGGCGGCCAGTCTGAGCTTAAGCGGAAGCTCGAACACCGCGCTGACGTTGCGAAACGCCAGGGCGTGGGCGCGGCCCATGAAACCTGTGCCGATGAGTCCGATACCGAGTTCGCGCATGATGGAAGGCCTTTAGATTTTTATTTTCAGAAGGCACTTTATGGAATAAAAATTCTGTTAATGCAATATGCGGAATAAATATTCATCAGGTTGATGGCTTGATCATTCCCACGCGTGGGGGCGAACGGAACGAACAAAAAAGGCAGCCCCGAGGCTGCCTTTCGTTCATCCGGAGAAATGAATCAGGACAAGAACCCGCCATCCACGTTCAACGAAACCCCGGTGGTGTAGCTCGACGCATCACTCGCCAGATACAGCACCGCACCCGCCATCTCACTCGGATCAGCCACACGCTTGAGCGGGATCTGTTGCAACGCGGTGTTCAAGATCGCCTCGTTCTTCACCAGTGCCGATGCAAACTTGGTGTCGGTCAGACCAGGCAACAGGGCGTTGCAGCGGATGCCGAACTGCGCGCATTCCTTGGCGAACACCTTGGTCATGTTGATCACTGCGGCCTTGGTCACCGAGTAGATGCCCTGGAAGATGCCGGGCGAGATGCCATTGATCGACGCGACGTTGATGATGCTGCCGCCGCCGTTTTCGCGCATCAGTTTGCCGGCTTCGACCGACATGAAGAAGTAGCCGCGGATGTTGACGTCGACGGTTTTCTGAAAGGCGCTGAGGTCGGTGTCCAGCACGTTGCAGAACTGTGGGTTGGTCGCGGCGTTGTTGACCAGGATGTCCAGGCGTCCGAACTGTTCCTTGATACCGGCGAAGACCTGGCTGATCTGTTCCATTTCACCGATATGGCAAGCAACAGCGGTGGCTTTGCCGCCGGCGGCGATGATCGCATCGGCCACGTGCTGGCAGCCGTCGAGCTTGCGGCTCGAAACGATGACGTGGGCGCCTTGCTGGGCCAGCAGTTTGGCGATGGCCTCACCAATGCCACGGCTGGCGCCGGAAACGAATGCGATTTTGCCGTCGAGGTCGAACAACTGAGTCTTGGACATGGGATTCTCTTGTAAAAAGTCTTGTTATTGGGGCCAGGGGGGGCAATCAGCGCCGCGATCAGAGCGTAGATTTCTGGATGACTTGCAGGCTCATCTGCTCCAGCAGTTTGTTCATGTGAATGAACTGCGCGAAGCGTTTGTCCTGGGTTTGACCGTGGAAGAAGCGGTAGTAGATCTGCTGCACGATGCCGGCCAGGCGGAACAGGCCGTAGGTGTAGTAGAAGTCGAAATTGTCGATCTGGATGCCTGAGCGCTCGGCGTAGTAGTCGACGAATTCGCGGCGGGTCAGCATGCCCGGGGCGTGGCTCGGTTGGCGACGCATCAGTTGCACCGGCGCCGGGTCGGCGGCCTCGATCCAGTAGGCGAGGGTGTTGCCGAGGTCCATCAGCGGGTCGCCGAGGGTGGTGAGTTCCCAATCGAGTACGCCGATGATTTGCATCGGGTTGCTCGGGTCGAGGATCACGTTGTCGAAGCGGTAGTCGTTGTGGACGATGCTGGAAGTCGGGTGATCGGCCGGCATCTTGTCGTCAAGCCAGGCCTTGACCGCTTCCCACTTCGGCGCGTCCGGGGTCAGGGCTTTGTCGTAGCGATCACTCCAGCCTTTGATCTGCCGCGCCACATAACCTTCGGGCTTGCCAAGGTCGCCCAGGCCGTAGGCTTTATAGTCGACCCGATGCAGCTCAACGAACTTGTCGATGAAGCTCTTGCACAAGGTTTCGGTCTGCGCCGAGTCCAGGCCCAGTTCCGGCGGCAGTTCGGAGCGCAGGATGATCCCGTTGACCCGTTCCATCACATAGAACTCGGCGCCGATCACCGATTCATCGGTGCAGTGCACATAGGCTTTGGGGCAATACGGGAAACCGTCGCGCAACTGATTGAGGATGCGAAATTCGCGGCCCATGTCGTGTGCGGACTTGGCTTTGTGGCCAAACGGCGGGCGACGCAGGACAAATTCCTGCTCCGGGTATTCCAGCAGGTAGGTCAGGTTCGACGCGCCGCCGGGAAACTGGCTGATTACAGGCAAGCCACTCAAGCCCGGAATGTGGGCCTTGAGGTATGGATCGATCAGGCTGGCATCGAGTTCTTCGCCGGTACGGATACGGGTGGACTGGTCAGTAAGCGCCATGCTTATCCCTTCTGCTTATTTTGGAGGCCAGACATCATTGGCTAATCTAATGGTGCGCCGGGGCAGCCACAAGCGTGGCACGGTCTTATAGGTTAGCGTGTTGCTGGATAATCAGCGTTCCTGATGTGCGGGAACAGGCGCGGGGGCAGGGCTCAGGGGGCGAACAGCGCCCCGGCTCTGGACGCTGTCGAGCGTCCTTCAGTCAGCGAACGAGCGCGGTGGTGACCGGTGCGGGTAACTCAATGGGCGTCAGCACCGGTTGGCCGGAAAAGAACGCCACCAGGTTTTTCCCCACGAGTTCAACGGTGCCTTGGGTCGCTTCCGGGGACAAGCCCGCGACATGTGGCGTCAGGATCACGTTGGTCAGCGCCTTGAGCGCATCGGGCACGTGAGGCTCTGCGTCGAACACATCCAGCGCGGCGCCGGCAATGCGTCGCTGTTCAAGCGCGCTGACCAGGTCTGCGGTGGCGATCACTGAGGCTCGGGCAATGTTCACGACGAACCCCTTTGGCCCCAAGGCCTCGAGCACTTGTCTGTTGATCAGGTGTTTGGTGCCCAGTCCGCCGGGGGTGGCAATGATCAAAAAGTCCGAGGCCCGTGCCAGTTCAGTCGGCGTCGAGCAGAAGGCATAAGGGACATCGCTGCGATGCTGGCGGTTGTGGTAGCTCACGGTCATGTCGAAGCCGGCGGCGGCGCGTTTGGCGATGGCCATGCCGACCGCGCCGAGGCCGAGAATTCCCAGGCGCTTGCCGGCCAGGGAAGGGCGCATGATCTTCGGCCACTCGCCACGTCGAACGGCGGCATCGCAACGGGGAATGTCGCGCACCAGTGCCAGCAACATGGCCATGGCATGGTCGGCGACTGAAGAGGCATTGACCCCGGCGCCATTGGTGACGGTGATGTCGCGGTTGGCCGCGGCTTGCAGGTCGACGTGTTCGTAACCGGCACCGATTACGCAAATGATCTTGAGGTTGGGCAAGGCGGCGATTTCATCGGCGTACAAACCCAGGGGGCCGCGAGTCAGCACGGCATCGATCTGGGCGCCATGTCGTGCGATGGCGTCGGCGCGCTCGGCCGGTGTCGGAGCCAGAATCAGGTGAAAGCCCTGATGTTCGAGAATCGGCAAGTAATCATTAATGGTTTCAACCAGTACCAGAACGGTTGCAGGCATGCTGGGCTCCTGTGGGTATTGAATGTCGGATCTCGAATGTTGCTTCAGACTGCTGATTCCAGAGGAGTTTAGCAACGCCCGGGGATTGCACACGCCGTTGATCAGACTGATTGACCTGGTGAGGTCAGAAAATTCCGGGCGGCGTCGAGAATCTCATCGGACAACCCGTCCCCGCGTGTGGCACGCGCCAGCGTCAGCGCACCGACCATCAAGGAATAATCGACCAAGGCTTGCTGGCGATTGGCTTCGGGCTGGTCCGCACCCATCAAGGGCGTAAGTATCTGCAGAAAGGCTTCCAGGCCATGGGTGTAGGTCTGGTGCAAACCGCTTTCGGCGGTTTCATGGCACATGTCACCGGCAAACGCCGCGACCGGGCAGCTTTCGCCCGGGTTGTCACGATTGGCCGCCGACAGGTAGGGCGCGATGATGCTGGTGCGGGCGGAGACGTTGTCGTCGCTGGCGTCGATTTTCTGCTTCCAGCGTTCCATCGACTGCGTGAACGCCCGGGTGCAAGCCTCTTTCGCCAGCGCTTCCTTGGAGTCGAAGTGACCATAGAACCCGCCATGGGTCAGCCCGGCCGCGCCCATCACATCGACGACGCTGATCCCGTGCAGGCCGCGCTCGCGAAGCAGCCGTGAGGCGGCTTCGACGATGATCTCGCGGTTGAGGTCAGCTTGTTTGCGGGAGACTCGGGGCATGGCGGCTCACAGGTAGGGAAGGTTGATAGATGACGGGCATCATAGCGAACGGTGGGGCGCGCGTCTGGCCGTCACTTCGGCACTGCTGTTGGACCGCTCAAAGCGCGTATTGAGCGATGCCATTGCCAAACGACCAGTTCTCTTTTTTCACTTCCACCAGATTGATAAAGACGTCTTCCAGACGCACCGCCAGTTCCGTGTTAAGGCTATCGGCGATGGTTTTGTAGAGGAGTTTTTTCTGCTCGACGGTGCGGCCTTCGCTCAGGGTAATCTGAATCACCACCAGGCTGTGGGTGCGGTCGATGCCCAGATAGCCGGGATCAAAGATGAAATGCTGCTCATCGTGCTCGGAAAGAATCTGGAAATTATCGTTTTCCGGCACGCCAATCGAGCTGTGCATGGCAGCGTAGATCAACTGCCCGACACGTTTGGCGAAAGTAGGGTCTTGATGCTTTTTGATGTCGACGCGAACGAGTGGCATGAGAGGCTCCTTAATCAGGGCTGCCGATCAGCAGTCAGGGTTGAAATTACCTGACGCTCATCCTTTATCAAATAGATTTTTTGGAACCATCGTCTTCCAATATATATAGGCATGTTGGGAGTGGCGGTAGGTGAACTATAAAAGTTGCCGTTTACTCTTAATCGAATAACAAGCCGATAAGATTCCAGCCTACCCCTATAGTAAAAATGAGAAGAATCAGTATAGATGTAAGCGTTATCGACTCATGGGGCATGATGGTAGCTCCCTAATATAGCAACGTACTATGAGCGGCGAACTTCGGCGTGGGTATTTCATTACCTGCTGAGTGCAGATGCCTTGGGAGTGCCGCTTACCCGGATCTCTTGATTAATATCATAATTAAGATTCAGCAAACTCTATGCCACACTTATAGAGCCTGAAGTCTTGCCGGTTTAACCAGTTTTATGGGGCTCTTTCGATATAGGGTTGGGGTAAATAAAGCCCGTTTATGGGGGTGTTTCCTCTGAAATGGGGAGGCATTTTCAAGTTGGTTTCGGAGGAGGCGTTGGGCGGATATCAGCCGGTTTGGCGAAGCCCTGTAGCAACTGGAAGAGTGAATATTTTAGAGGTTTTGGACAGAATGTTGCCGATCGCGTTTGGATGAAATCGATAGCTGCCCCATGAAAGGCAGCTATCGATCCATTGAGATTTTCCGCCCAAGAACACAACACAAACACAACACAACCTGCCACGCTGCGAGCAGCCCTTCAGGCAATTCCTGAGCAGGGCTGCGGCGTTGCGGTCCAGCGTGTTACCGGGGTGCCGAGACCGCCACGGTCACCGTCGCCGGTGTCGATAACGCGCCCTTGGTATCGCTGGCTTGATAGGTAAAGCTGGCGACGAACGACGCTGCGATTGTGGCTGGTGGTGTGTAGATCACACGTACGCCTTCGGTGCTGACCGCGACCGTGCCTTTGCCGGCGCTCGGTTGCGTTAATCCCACTACTTTAAGTGGCACATGACCGTCTGGATCGGAGTCGTTCGCCAGGACATTGATGGTCAGCGGTTTGCCGTCTCTGCTGCTGGCGCTGTCGGGTTTGGCGACGGGTTTTTTGTTTTCGCCTTCGCCCGTGCGGAAGGTCGGCAGCGCCGCAGAGTTTACATAGGTGACGCCGTCCCAGCCGGGCAGGGGCGTTGGCATCAACTGAAACTGGCCGGGCCTCTCGATGTCCCAGCGCAGCAGCATCGAAGTGTCCTCATGCTGGGTATTGTGGCAGTGCTCCATGTAGGTCCCGGCGAACTCGCGGAAGCGGATGGCTATTTCCACGTCCACCGAACTGTCGATGCCCTCGCCAATGCGATAAACGTCCTTGCGCGCCCCTTTCTCCCATTCCGGCGGCGCCTTGCCGTCGCGGTTGAGGACGATGCCTTCTTCGAAATGCACGTGCACCGGGTGGGCCCAGCCGTTGCCGCCGTTCTTGATTTTCCACACCTCAAGGGTGCCGTCGCCGGAGAACCCGGCATCCGTCGGACCGTTGGCCAGTTGCGGGGCAGCGCTGATTCGCCGTGAGTCCATCTGGTAGCCAAAACCACCGTCGGTCTTGATGGTCCAGGGTTCTTCGTCGGTGCCATCGGAGCGACCGAAGATGAACTCGCGATGCCGCGCCAGTTTGAGTTTGGCCTGCACCGTCGGATCGTCACGGTTGAGGGTCAACGGAATCATGATTTTACCCACTGCCTTGCCCGGTTTGGCCGGCTCGTACTCGGCAGGGTTCATGCTGACATCCGTGCCGCTGTAAGGCTGAACCACCAATTGCAGGAATTTGCCCACCACCGGGTCGCCGTTGTCCCATTCCAGTCCTTTGCTACCCAGCTTGAGTACTGCTTTGTACTTCCCGGACAGTACATCGGCCAGGCTCACCGGTTCTATCTCCGGTCCCCTGCCGCTCTGGTGCACCATCAGGTTGACGAAGTACAGCTTGTCGCCGGTCTTGATCCCGTTTTTCGCGAAGTTGACGATGATGTCGTAACGCTCGGCGATGCCCTGGGTCGGCAGGATAGCGTTGTGGTCCTGCAGGTCGCCGTCGGCGTCGAGGTCCATGCTGCCGTCGAATGGCACGGCGTGTTCCATGAGGTTGCCGTCGTTGCCGATCATGTGGAACGGCACGCGCGCAAAAGACACGTTGGAACCTGCCGGTCCGGGGAATTCACCGCCGGTGCCGGCGATTTCACGCACCAGCGCAATCCTGAAGTAGCGTGATATCGAGCCGTTGAGTATGCGGAAACGATAGCTGCGAGCGCGCACACTCAGGCGCGGCTGGTACTGCCAGTTGACCAGGATCTGATCGCCGAGGAAACCGTCGGTGTTGAACGGGTTGAACCACAGCTGGCCGTTCTTATCCCAGGCTTTGTCGGCCACCATGAGGTTGACGTCATAGTCGCGGTTGCCCCAAGGCAGCGCCGAACCGCTGGGCAGGCGCAGGTTGACGCCGTCCTCGACCGCCTCGTTGCCGCGATCCAGGGCGCTGTAGTAATTCATCATCACTGCGTTGCCCTTGTAGACGTTCTGCGCGGTGAAATCGAGCATGTGGTCGTGAAACCAGTGAGTGCTCATGGTTTCGCGCCAGTCGCCGCGGATCTTGATGGTGCCGTTATTGCAGGTCTTCAGGCCCGGGGTGGCGTCGTTGACGAACAGGGTTTCGCCCGGGGCGCAGGGGAACGCCGCGCGAGGATCTTCAGCCTTGGTGTTGATGGTGTCGTAGCCGGCCAGTTGCATTGGCCAGCGATAGTCGTAGTACTGCCCCGGAAAGAAAAACGCATTGGTATAGCCGTCGCTTTCGGCCGGGTTGTGGCCGTTGTGTTCGTGGGTGCTGAGGGTGTGCAGGCCGAAACCCATGTTTGCGGCAGGGTCTATCGGCAGGGCGTTGTAGTGACGCATCAGCACCGGTTGGCCGTAGCGCACCATCAGCAGTTTTACCGGAAAGGTGCCGTCGAAGGTCCATAGCGCCTTGTGGTTCTGAATCGGCATTTTGGGGTGAAAACGGGTGTCGATGCCTTTGGTGGTGCCCGTGGTGGTCGGGATGTCCGAGGTCTTGTAGTAGAGCCCGCCAGGCCCGAACTCACCGGCGGCGTAGTTGTGCAGTTGTCGGCGGTCGCGCATGCCGCCGTTGAGTTTGGCGCCGACTTGCACGGTTTTGAAGGCGACCTGCGGGTAGAACTCGTTCCAGCGTTGATGGGACCAGCCTTTTCCTGGCGGACGGCCTTCGGCCGGCGAACCTACCGGATGGCGGTTGAGGAAGGCTTCAATCTGCGATTTCCAGGGGTTGCGGTCCAGCACGTTGGAGTATTGCGACGGAAACGGGTAAAGCCCGGGTTGGCGCATGAAGGCTTCCAGTGCCGCACTCGACGGGCCGCTGCGAGCGATGCTGTTCGGGTCCTGCTGTGGTGCCGGGCCGGCAAGGGGTACAGGGAAGGTCAGTGTTGGCGCGGGCAGGGTCGGGTCGAGTTTTTCCGTGCCGAATTCCTCCATCAGCAGCAGTTGCTGGGTGAAGGGCTGCGCCCCGAACAACGGGCTGGGTTTGCCGTTGGTGGGGACTTTGAACGAGGTTTGCAGGCTCGGCGGCAGTGCGTTACCAGCGAGTGGGGTGTAGCGGTCACCGTACGCGCCGTTGGGCAGGGCAATCGCGCCCTGGTTGGTCGACGGCATTGTTTTCAAGGCTTCCAGCGCTGCCGCAGGGTCGGCGGGTGGATTGGTGTACGCCGAGGGGTCCGTCGGTGACGGCTGGCTGACATCGTCGAGCGGCACGGCATTGGCAGTGTTGAGAGTAAGGAGCATCGCACAGGGCAGGCTTGACCTGCACAGCAAGTGGATGGAATTGCATGGTGGTTTTGCGCGTTTCATTTTTCACCCCTCGCGTGATGCCCCGCCGTCTCCATGCTCGGGACGACAGCTAATGCGGGTACAAGGAGTGGAGCAACAATTGAGCCAATACAGCAGCGCGAAGAAAAAGTTCAGTTTTATTGACCGGCGGCTTTGAGTGTGACAAGTGATCGAAAAACAGGGTGGGTGACATTCCTCAAATACGGTGGAAAGTCCCCGTTTATGGTGGGTGTAGTGCCCCATTTCTGGGAGTGGTAATTGCCCGTTTTCGACAGTGAAAAATCAGGCCGTCAACAACTGCGAATGCGATTTCATCAGTGCCAGAGCGTTGAGAGTGGTTCAGAGAGGCGGTGATGAATGGCGGGTATTTGATTGATCAAAGTTACCCGGAAGTGGGGGGGCGGTCGGCCCTCATTGGCTCAACCGGCCGACAGGCGAACGTCAGTTGGTGACCAGCAGTTCCGGGCCAAGGTAGTTGTTGATCTGGTCGATATCATCGTCACCCAGGCTGCCCACCGAAGAGGCCAGGCGCAGGCGTGACATCAAATAACGCAACTTGGCCTCGAACAGATCGTGTTGCGCAACGAAGAGCAGTTCTTGGGCGTTGAGGACATCCGAATTGGTACTGGTGCCGCCTTCCTTGAAACCCTTGCGTGTCGACGTCAGTGAGCGTTCGTTGGACTCCACGGCCCGCTCCAGCGCATGAATACGTCTGGCGCCGCTGTGGATGCCGGCATACTCGCGGGTAGTTCCGGAGATGACTTCCTGTCGCGTGGCGTCGAGCTCGTCCAGGGCCTTGAAACTATTGGCGCTGGCTTGACGTGTCAGCGCGCTGGTACCACCACCGTTGTACAGCGGGAAATTGACTTCCAGCCCGATTGAGCCGTAGCGGTTGCGTTGATTGAGCTCGGAGATTGATTGGCTATCGCCCGCCGTGTAGCCGGCAACGAAATCCAGTGTCGGCCAGTGTCCCGCCTTGGCGCGCTTCACTTCTTCTTCAGCGAGGTTGCTGCTATGGCGGCGCGCATGGATCAGCGGACTATCGGTCTGAGCCTTGACCAACCAGTCCTGCAGGTTGCTCGGTTGTAGCGGTGGCGTATCGAAGCTCGGACGCAAGGTGGTCAGCGATTCGGGCGTTTCTCCGATGAATTCCTCAAGCTTGCGGCGCGCATTGATCAGGTTGTCCTGAGCTTCGATCAGCTCGGCTTCGGCGAGGTCGCGGCGAGCGACCGACTCGTCGATGTCGGTGACAGTGCCGGCCCCCAGCTCCATGCGCCGTTTCGCCGAGGCGAGTTGCTCATCGAAGGCGCTCAGCTTGGACTTGGCGAGGAGGATGGTTTCGCTGGCCAGGAGCACGTCGAAATAGCTTTCGGCCAGGCGCACCGCGGCGTCCTGACTCTTGGCATCGAACACCGCGACGCTGTAGTCGGCACGCTGTTGACCTTGGCGGTACTCGGCCATTTTCTGTTTGTTGAACAGCGGCTGGCGCAAGCGCACATTAGCGCCCTTGGAGTCGTAGTCGAGATCCCTTTCGATGCCGCTCTGGCGCTGAGTGCCATTGACCTTGTTGTCGTAGGCCGAGGCACTGATCTGCGGTAGCAGGCCGGCCTGGCCAATGGCGCGGTTTTCCAGGCCGGCCTCTTTTTCATGCACGGCGGCGCGGTAGACGGGGCCTTGGTACTGCAGCAGATCCCAGGCTTGTTTGAGGTCCATGGCGCTGGCCGGGAGAGACAGCCCCAGCAGGCAGAAGATCAGGCAATGACGGTCCATTTCATTGCTCCTTGAACGAGCTGTCGACACGCTCGAGCATGGGTTTGAGAAGGTAGCTCATCAAGTTGCGCTCGCCGGTCTTGATGGTGACGCTGGCGGGCATACCGGGACGAATGTGATTGCTGCCAAGCAGGCTCATGCCTTCGGGCGTGACTTCTACCTGAGCCAGGTAGAACGGTTGCTTGCTTTCCTCGTCGAGCAGGCGGTCGGCGGAGACGGTCTTCACGCGGCCAGGGATGTTCGGCGTCTGGGCATGGTTGAAGGCTGGAAAGGCAATGTCCACGGCCAGGCCGGGGGCCATCTTGTCGATGGCCTGTACAGGAATCATCGCGTCGACCTGTAGCGGTTCGTTGTCCGGAACGATTTCCATGATTTTGAAGCCGGGTTGAATGATCCCGCCGATGGTCGCAATGCTCAGTGACTGGACCATGCCATCGATGGGCGAGCGAATCACCGTGTGGGTCACTTCATAGTCCAGCGCACGCAAGCGGTCGGCCAGGGTGGTGTTTTCCTTGGCGGTGTCGGTGAGCTGCGATTCGACTTCCTTCTGGTAATCGTGCTGGCGCTGCAGGATGCGCAGCTTGATTTCGGTGGTCTGGCTCCGTATGCGAGCAATGTTGTTGAGGTTTTCGGCCTGGCCTGCGGAGAGGTCGGCGTTGCTGCGTTCCAGCTCAAGCAACCGGTTGCGCGGCACGTAACCTTCGGCTGCCAGCACGCGGGTGCCTTGTAGTTCCTGGTTGAGGAAGTTGATCTGCGAGGCGCGGGCGCCATAAACCTGTTGCAAACCCTTGAGCTGCACCGCCGACGCTGCGAGGTTTTCCTGCAGGATGCTGATTTCGCCAGCGAGGCCGGCGCGCCGGGTATCGAGCAAACGTTGTTGCAGATTCATGGCGGCCACCAGGCGGTGGTCATGACTGAAGCGCTTGAGTAATTCGGGGTCGTAGTTCACTACATCGCGGCCGTCGCGTTCCGCTTCCAGGCGGTTTTCCACGGTCTTGCTGACGATGTACTGGGCGCTGACCGCACCCTGTTCGGCAACGGCACGCAGTGAGTCGAGGCGAACCAGCTCCTGGCCTTTTTTCACTGCATCGCCTTCGCGTACAAGAATGGCCTCCACGGTGCCGCCGCTCAGATGTTGCACGGCTTTGCGATTGCTGGTGACTTTGACCGTGCCTGTCGCAACCACGCCGGCATCGAGTGGCGCCAGCCAGGACCACAGGAGGAAGCCGCCGAAGCCGGCGAGCACCAGCCAAATGCCCTTGCGCATGGGTTTGCCGACGTCCAGATCCACCACGTTTCTGGGGTCGGTGTGAATCATCTCAATGTGTTGGTTCATTTGCATGATCGGTCACTCCCGTGCTTTGACGGAGGCCAGCGGAGTCGACGCGCCTGCAGGCATCACATTGGACTTGCGCAGCGCTGCGAATACTTCGTCACGTGTGCCAAGCATCTGAACGCCGCCGTCGCGCAGCATCAGCACTTTGTCGACGGCGCAGAGCACGTTGGGGCGGTGGGAAATCAGAATGACGGTGGCGCCACGGCCCTTGAGTTGGGCCAGCGCATCGACCAGGGCTTTTTCACCGACGTCGTCGAGGTTGGCGTTCGGCTCATCCAGCACAATCAGATTGGGCTCTCCGTACAGCGCGCGGGCCAAGGCGATGCGTTGCTTCTGGCCACCGGAAAGCGGGCTGCCATCGGTGCCCAGACGGGTCTCATAACCCTGCGCAAAACGCAGGATCATCTCGTGCACTCCCGTCGCTCTTGCGGCGCGGATGACTGCGTCGCTGTCCACTTCACCAAAGCGCGCAATGTTATCGGCGATGGTGCCCTCGAACAGCTCCACATCCTGTGGCAGGTAACCGAGCCAGGGGCCAAGTTCGCCCTTGTTCCAGGTGAATATGTCCGCGCCGTCCAGGCGCACCTTGCCGGCCTGCGCCGGCCAGACGCCGACCAACAGGCGGGCGAGGGTGGATTTGCCCGAGGCGGATGGACCGATAATGCCAAGGCTTTCGCCGGGCGAGAGGTTGAAGCTCACCCCGCGCAGAATCGTGTTGTTGGTGGCGGGGGCGCCGGCATACACATTCTCCACTGACAGCATGCCAAGCGGCCGCTGCAGCGACATGCTGGGTGGCCGGCGCGGATAGTCTTCAAGCATCTCGTTGAGCCGGCCCCAGGCCGAACGGCAACCGAGCAGTTGTTTCCACGACGCGATGACTTGTTCCACCGGGGCCAGCGCTCGGCCGGTGAGGATCGAGCAAGCAATCATCATCCCGGGGGTGATCTTGCCTTCGATCGCCAGCAGTGCGCCGGCGCCGAGGATCAGCGACTGCAACGTGATACGCACGAAGCGCCCGGTGCTGCTGATCAGGGCGGCACGGTCGGAGGCCAGGGTCTGCATTTCCAGGATGCGCAAATGGCTTTGGTACCAGCGCTTGCCAATCGACGGCAGCATGCCCATGGCTTCGATCACCTCGGCGTTGCGCAGGTTGTTGTTGGCGTAGCAGGCGGAGGAGAGAGCGGCCTGATTGGCTTCGGCCAGCGGCTTCTGCGTGGCCTTTTCGGTGAGATAAGCCAAGAACACCAGAATCAGCGAGCCGATCAGGGTGATCAGTCCGAGCAGCGGGTGGATCAGGTAGGCGACCAGCAGGTACAGCGGCGTCCAGGGCGCATCGAAAAAAGCGAACAGGGCATTGCCGGTGAGGAACTGACGAACTTGCGCGAGATCTTGCAGGGCCTGGGCCGGATTGCCTCCGGCGCGGCTCAGGTTGCGCTCGAACGCAGCCGTGAAGATGCGTCGGTTCAGGTCCATGTCGAGGCAGTTGCCGACCCGGATCAACACGCGGGTGCGGACCAATTCCAGGGTGGACATCAGCAAGAACAGGCCTATCACCAGCACGGTCAACATCGTCAATGTCGTGACGTTGCGACTGACCAAGGCCCGGTCGTAGACCTGCAGCATGTACACGGCTGGCGTCAACATCATGACGTTGATGACGCCACTAAACCCCGCCAGCGAGTAAAAACTGCGGCGCAGGCGAAAAATCGCGTCGGCCAGTTCGGATCGGGTGCTTGAGAGCTTGTGCATTTGATAGTCCCTCACCGAAAAAGCCGGTAGTGCTTGCGGCAAAACCGCATCAGCAAATGTTGTGGCAAACCATAGATGTAGTTGCGAATGCTTATCGTGGACACAAGTGATAGCGTTCTTTGAAAAGTTCCATAAATTTTTATATTCACATGCAGCAGCGTAGGTGGCGTTTGTCTCTCTAGCGATACAGTTTGAAATAACATTTCGCTCTATTGGTTCATCTGAATATCTATATCTCGTTTAAGAACAGTAAGTTGGCGGGTCAGATGCCAATCGTCTTTTTTTACGTCGTAATATTGACAGAGCATGTCTATAGAACTTTAGTCATGTGCAAGGGCGCCCGTCTGAAGCTTGCCATCGCTTCGAAAGTGCAAGGCACGGTGGTCCTGAAGGAGCACCGCATGTCGATCATTTCGTTCTGTAACACCGTGACGGAGCTGTTCAGGAAGTTCGCTTCGACTTCCCGATTCCATGGCCCACCAGTGGCTCGGAATCGCTCTGCCTAATCGCTCAGCGAGCAATTCATCCAGCGAATTCCAGGCGCGCATTCACCGGCGCAGGGGACGGCTTTGCCTGCCCCACGCCTGCTCTCGCCAAACACTGAACCAACGAACTGCGCAAGCCAGCACGTGACTTGGCGCGGGAGGATTTATTCGTCCCGAGCCTTTCCCATATAGATCGAGGGCAATCGAAATGGCCAATTTCAACAAGTCGGACCTGGAATTCATCCTCAAGCAAATCTTCATCGCAGAAGCGCATGCCAACGGAACCAGCCTTGGTGATTTATTACCCAACAGTCAGGTGCCATTCGGCCTGCGAACCGTCGATGGCAGTTTCAACAACCTGGTCGCCGGGCAAAGCGAGTTTGGCGCTGCGGACAATTCCTTCCTGCGCCTGCTTGATGCTTCGTATCGTGCGTCGTACGCCGGGACAGGGACGGTGGTCGACCCGCAGCCACGGATTATCAGTAACCTGATTAACGACCAGACCGCCAACAACCCGGCCGCGGTTGCGGCGAACGGCGGTGCCACCCCGATCATCAGCCCCGGTCTGGATGGCGTGTTCGGCACGGACGACGACAAGGAAGTGTTCTTTATCCCCAACGAGTCGCCGGACGTGGGTCTGACCGCCGGCTTCAACTCGTGGATGACTTTCTTCGGCCAGTTCTTCGACCATGGCCTCGACCTGGTCAGCAAGAGCAGTACCGACATCGTATTTATTCCGCTGATGCCGGACGATCCGTTGTTCATACCGGGCAGCCCGACCAATTTCATGGTGCTGTCACGAGCTGTGCGTACTGCTGGCGCGGACGGACTAGTCGGCACTTCCGATGATGGCCAGCCCAATACCACCTCGCCATTCGTGGACCAGAGCCAGACCTACAGCTCCCACCCGTCGCATCAGGTGTTCCTGCGCGAGTACGTCCTGAACGCGGCAGGTGACCCTGTTGCAACGGGGCGCTTGATTACCAACCGCGATCTCGGCGCCGATGGCAAGTTCGGCACGGCCGATGATGGTGACGGCGAAAGCGGCGGCATGGCGACCTGGGCAGTGGTAAAAGCTCAGGCCCGTGACATTCTCGGCATCAACCTGACCGACCTCGATGTGCACAACGTGCCGCTGCTGGCAACGGATGCCTATGGCAGCTTCATCCGGGGGCCGAACGGCATGCCTCAGGTGGTGATGCGCACCAGTAATGGTGCCGACGGTATTGCCGGGACGGCTGATGACGTCACGCAACTGGTCGAAGGCAACCGGGATGCTCCGATCAGTCTGGCAAGCGCCGTAAGCACCGGGCATGGTTTCCTCGACGACATCGCCCACAATGCAGCGCCGGTAGTCGTCGGAGGGGTTCTGCAGGCGGATGCCGACGCCGATGTCGGCAATGCGCAGCCCGTTGGTGCGGGCGGCAATAACCTGACCTATGACAACGAACTGCTCGACGCCCACTACATTGCCGGCGACGGCCGGGCGAACGAAAACATTGGCCTGACCGCCGTGCACCATGTGTTCCACTCCGAGCACAACCGCCTGGTCCAGCAGTCCAAGCAAACCATCCTGGCCGCCGGCGATCTGGCGTTTCTCAATGAGTGGCTGGTGGACGATGTCGCCGCAATGCCGACGACGCTCGCCGAAATCTCAGCCTTGGTGTGGGACGGCGAACGCCTGTTCCAGGCCGCCAAATTTGGCACCGAGATGCAGTACCAGCACCTGGTGTTCGAGGAGTTTGGGCGTTCCATTCAGCCGCAGATCGATGCATTCCTTGCACCCAACGGGTATGACACCTCGATCAACCCGGCCATCCTCGCCGAGTTCGCCCACGTGGTGTATCGCTTCGGTCACTCGATGTTGACCGAGACCGTCGATCGTTTCGACCCCGAATTCAATCCGCTGCTCACTGACCCGAACAACCCGGACTCGCAAATGGGTTTGATCGCGGCCTTCCTCAACCCGCTGGCGTTCGCCGGAAGCGGGGCCACTGCTGACGAAGCGGCAGGGGCGATCATTCGCGGTGTGACCCGCCAGCTCGGCAACGAGATCGACGAGTTCGTCACCGAAGCGTTGCGCAACAACCTGCTCGGTCTGCCGCTCGATTTGCCGGCGCTGAACCTGGCGCGTGGTCGCGACACGGGCATCCCCACGTTGAACGAGGCGCGGCGTGAGTTCTATGCATCAACCGGCGACAGCCAACTCAAGCCGTATATCAGTTGGGCTGACCTGGCAGACAACCTCAAGCACCCCGAGTCGCTGGTTAACTTCATCGCCGCCTACGGCACGCATGACACGATTACCTCGGCGACCACGCTGGCCGACAAACGCGATGCAGCCTTGGCGCTGGTATTCGGTGGTCCGGGTGCACCGGCTGACCGCCTGGACTTCCTCAATGGCAGCGGTACCTGGGCCAACGTGACGAAGGCCGGCAAGGATGGGGTGCTGGGCACTGCAGATGACCTGACGGGTGTAACGATCACGGGTGTCGACGACATCGATTTCTGGGTCGGTGGCCTCGCCGAGCAGAAAATGCCGTTCGGCGGCATGCTCGGCTCTACGTTCAACTTCGTATTTGAAACCCAGATGGAAGCGTTGCAGGACGGCGATCGCTTCTACTACCTGTCACGCACCGCTGGCCTGAACTTCGGCACCGAGCTGGAAAACAACTCCTTTGCCAAGCTGATCATGCTCAACACCGATGTGACCCACCTGTCGAACACCGTGTTCCTGACGCCTACGTACACCCTGGAAGTGAATCAGGCCAATCAGTTCACCGGCCTTGGCGCAAACGGCGGCGCCGACCCGACTGGCGGCCTGATGATCAACGGCGTGGAAATCGTGCCACTGGTGATCCGAAACAATCCCGACACCGTTGGCGCGGACAGTAATTATCTGCAATACACCGGTGAAGACCATGTCGTCCTCGGTGGTACCGCCGGCAATGACATCCTCATCTCCGGTGACGGCGATGACACCCTTTACGGCGACGGCGGCAACGACCGTCTCGAAGGTGGCGCCGGGAACGATGCGGTACTGGGTGGCGCGGGCGATGACATCATTACTGACTCGTTCGGCGACAACCGTCTGGAAGGCAATGCCGGCAACGATGTAATCGTGGCCGGTAGCATGCTGGCTGGCGGCAACCTGATCCTGGGCGGCGATGGGCAGGACTTTATCGTCACCACCGAAGACATCAGCACCACTTTTGGCGGTCAGGGCGACGATTTCATCCTGGGAGCCAAGACCAACCTGCCAGCCACCGGCAACGAAGGCGATGACTGGATCGAAAAGGGCACCCAGGACGGTGCCCCTGGCGATAACGCCTCGCCCTTGCTCAACGACGATGTGATCGGCAACGACATCTTTATAGGGGGTGCTGGCTTCGACGAAATGATCGGCGAGGGTGGCGATGACATCTTTGTCGGCAGCGATGCCCAGGACAATATGGACGGCATGTCCGGTTTCGACTGGGTGACCCACAAAAATGACCGGATCGGCGTCACTGTTGATCTGACCATGGCCGCGCTGGCTCAGCCACACGGCAACGCGCCAAACCAGAACAACGGGCCGTTCAATCCGGTCGGCGCATCTCCGGCCTCGATCCTCGACCGGTTTGCCGAGGTCGAAGGCTTGTCCGGTTCGAAATTCGGCGATGTGCTCAAGGGCGATAATATCGATGCAGTCACTATCGTCGACCACGGTGGTACCACCGGCAGTGCGCTGACCAACGTGGCGTTGATCCGGGGTCTGGAGCAGCTTCTGGCGGATGCCGGTTTGCCGACCACCGGCTTTGCCACCGGCAACATCATCCTGGGTGGCGACGGCAGTGACCTGATCGAAGGTCGCGGGGGCGATGATCTGATCGACGGCGACAAATGGCTCAATGTCAGGATTGCGGTTTATGACGCCGGCGATGTCAATCATTCCGGTCCAGAGATCGCCAGTTTCGACAGCATGGTCGACATGATCCCTTTCATGTTGGACGGTACCTATAACCCGGGCCAGCTCAAGGCGGTACGGGAAATCCTGCCCGGTACCTCGACGGGCGGGGCGGCTTTCGATACCGCCTTTTTCTCCGGCGTCCAGTCCGAGTATGTGGTGACACGGGACGACCGCGGCACGGCCAGCCTGGCGGACGATGTCTGGACGGTGACCGATACCGAAGTGGGTCGCGACGGCGTCGATACCCTGATGCATATCGAGCGCCTGCAGTTCGCCGATACCCAGCAAGTGCTGGTGCCGGGGCTTAATGCGCAACCCGTTGGCAGACCGACCATTGCCGATGGAAACGGCGGGGCGATTACGGTGGGCGACATGCTGACCGTCAGCGTGGCCGGGGTGACCGATGCCAACAACGTCGGGGGTACTCTGAACAATTCTTCGGTGTCCTACTACTGGCAGTTCGAGGCCGATCCAGGCACTGGCGTGTTCGAGGACATCATCCTGCTACCTGCCGGTGACCTGGCGTTCCAGAGTGCCGACGGCACCTCGTTCAAGGTCTCTCCAGATCTCGCCGGGTTGTCGTTGCGGGTCAAGGCGATCTACCAGGATGGTCATGGCACGACAGAAGTGGTGTTCTCGCAACCGACTGCCGTGGTCGCTCCCGGCGCCCCGGTTGTGCCGGTGGCGCAGGCACCTGTCGTCGATGCGACCGCGGGCGGCGAGGGCCTCAACATGGTCCGCTCCGACCTCAACTTCATTCTTGATCAGATCAAGATTGCCGAGGCTGACGCGGCCGGTCAGGACATGCTCTCGTTGATCCCGAATATCCGCGCACCCTTGGGCTTGCGTGCGGTCGATGGATCGAACAACAACCTGTTGAACCTCAATGGCATCAACAACACCCAGTATGGCGCTGCCGATAACGTCTTTCCGCGGCTGACCGATCCGGTGTTCAATCCGGCCGAAGGTGCTCCTGCAGGATTCTTTGGCCCCGGCTCGCCAGCCATTCCGGGATCGTCCTATCAGCAAACCAGCGGGGCTGTGTTTGACTCGCAGCCGCGCACCATCAGTAATCTGATCGTCGACCAGACGTCGAACAACCCGGCGGCCTATGCCACGGCGTACGACGCGGGGGCGGACGGAGTGCTCAATTATGGCGTGCCGGACAATGATGACGTGCTCAAGGAGGGTGTGCGGATCGTCGCCAGCCCCGGCATGGATGGCCAGTTCGGTACGGGCGACGACCACGATGTTTACCTGTTCGAGAACACCACCGCGGATGCGGGATTGTCCGCGCCGTTCAATGCCTGGATGACCTTCTTCGGGCAGTTCTTCGACCATGGTCTGGACCTGCTTACCAAGGGCGGTTCGGGCACTGTCTACATTCCGCTGCAACCGGATGATCCGCTGTATGTACCAGGCGGCCACACCAACTTTATGGTGCTGACCCGCGCGACCAACCAGCCCGGGGCGGATGGCGTGCTCGGCACGGCCGACGATGTCCGTGAGCACACGAATACCACCACGCCGTTCGTGGACCAGAACCAGACCTACAGCTCGCACCCCTCGCACCAGGTTTTCCTGCGCGGTTATGAGCTGACTGACAATGGCCCCATCGCGACCGGCAGACTGATCACTAACCGTGACCTGGGGACGGACGGCAAGTTCGGGACTGCAGACGACAGCGAAATCGGTGGCATGGCCACCTGGAAGGTAGTCAAGGCGCAGGCCAATGACATTCTGGGTATCCGCCTCACCGATGCCGATGTCGATAACTCCCCGTTGTTGGCAACCGACGCCTATGGCAACTTCATCAAGGGGCCAAACGGCTTCCCGATGGTTGTGATGAAAGGGGCTGACGGTCTTGGCGGCACGGCGGATGACGTTCTGGTCGAAGGCAATCCGCTTGCTCCCGTCGACCTGACCAATGCGGTGCGCACCGGTCACCAGTTCCTCGCCGACATTGCCCACAATGCAGCGCCGGTGTTCAGCGGTGGCGTGCTCGTGCCTGACGCGGATTCCAACATAGGCAACGCAGTGCCGGTCAATCCGCAGACCGGGGCTAACCTGGCCTACGACAACGAGTTGCTGGATGCGCACTACATCGCCGGCGACGGCCGGGTCAACGAGAACATCGGCCTGACCGCCGTGCATGCGATCTTCCACGCCGAGCACAACCGGCTGGTTGCGCAGACGATGGACACCGTCCTCGACTCGGCTGACCTGACCTTCCTCAACGAGTGGCTGCTGGCTCCGGTGAGCGCGTTACCCGTCAACCAGGCCGAGATCGATGCGCTGGTGTGGAATGGCGAACGTTTGTTCCAGGCGGCCAAATTCGGCACCGAGATGCAGTATCAGCACCTGGTGTTCGAGGAGTTTGCACGGACCATTCAGCCCCGAGTCGACCTGTTCTTTGCACCGACCCAGGTCTATGACGTCGACCTCGATGCCTCGATCGTCGCCGAGTTCGCTCACACCGTGTACCGGTTTGGCCACTCGATGCTGACCGAGACCGTCGATCGCTACGATGTCGATTTCAACGTGGTTGGCGATCCGAACAGCGCTGATCCCGATCAGCAACTGGGCTTGATCGCGGCGTTCCTCAACCCGTTGGCGTACGCCGCCAGTGGCGTGACGCCTGAGGATGCGACCAGTGCGATCATCCGTGGGGTGACTCGGCAAGCCGGTAACGAAATCGACGAGTTCGTGACCGAGGCGCTGCGCAATAACCTGCTCGGCTTGCCGCTCGACCTGCCGGCGATCAACATCGCCCGTGGCCGCGACGTGGGGATTCCCTCACTCAACGCGATCCGCCGCGACATCTACAGCCAGACCGGTGATACCCAACTCAAGCCTTACACCAGCTGGGTCGACCTGGTTCAACACCTCAAACATCCGGAGTCGTTGATCAACTTCATCGCGGCCTATGGCACGCATGACACGATCACGGCCGCGACCACCCTGGAAGCCAAACGCGCTGCTGCCATGGCGCTGGTATTTGGTGGTACGGGTGCGCCGGCTGACCGCATGGACTTCCTCAACAGCACTGGCACCTGGGCCAACGTGACGCGTGCCGGCAAGGACGGGGTGCTGGGGACTGCCGACGATCTGAAGGGTGTGACCGTTACGGGCGTCGATGCCATCGACCTCTGGATCGGCGGCCTGGCCGAAGAGAAAACGCCGTTCGGCGGCATGCTCGGCTCGACCTTCAACTTCGTGTTCGAGAACCAGATGGAAAAACTGCAGGACGGCGACCGCTTCTATTATCTGGAGCGTACCTCCGGCCTGTCGATGAATGCCGAGCTGGAAAGCAACTCGTTTGCCAAGCTGATCATGGCCAACACCTCGGCCACGCACTTGCCAGGCCTGGTGTTCTCGGACCCGGGGTTCTATCTGGAAAGGGACCAGAGCAAGCAGTTCAATGATGGCCTGGGCAATGCCGATCCACTGGGCGAGAACGGCGAGCAGGTGGTGTTCCGCGACAACCCGCTGACCGCGGGGCCGGACACCAACTACATCAGGTACACCGGTGATCAGCACATCGTACTGGGCGGCACCAACAACGCAGACATCCTCATCGCCAGTGAAGGCGATGACACGGTCTGGGGTGATGGCGGCAACGATCGCATCGAAGGGGGTGACGGTAATGACCAACTGCGCGGTGGCGCCGGCGACGACATCATCAGCGACCGCGGTGGCGACGATAACATCCAGGGTGGCGACGGCAACGACGTACTGCACGGTGGCAACGGCGTCAACTTGATCATTGGCGGTTTTGGTAATGACTTCATCGTCACCGGCGAGGACGCGTCCGAGGCCATTGGTGGCCAGGGCAACGACTTCATCCTGGGCAGCAAAGCCAACGAACAGGACATGGGTAACGAAGGCGACGACTGGATCGAGAAGGGCACCTCGGACGGTGCACCTGGCGACAACTTCGACCCGCTCGGCAACGACCCTGTCATCGGCCACGATGTGTTCATCGGCGCCAGCGAAAACGACAAGTTCAACGGTGAGGGCGGCGATGACATCATGGTTGGCAGTCTCGGCTTCGGTGACCGCTATATCGGTGGTTCCGGCTATGACTGGGCGACTTTCAAGGACCTTGCCCAAGGCGTGTCCATCGATTTCACCGACCGCTTTTTCGATGTACCTCCGGTGCCGGGATCGGGTGCCTCGGCGCTCGTGCGTTTCGACATCATGGAGGGTCTGTCGGGGTCGGCGCACGGTGACTTCCTGCGCGGTAATAGCGAAGACGCAACCTCGCTACCCACCGCCGGCGCGACCGGCAGTGTGTTGACCAACATCAACCTGATCGACGGCCTGGCTGATCTGTTGCCAGCCGGAGCGACATTCTTCGACGGCGGCAACATCATCCTCGGTGGCAGCGGCAGCGACCTTATCGAAGGTCGCGGTGGTGACGACATCATCGATGGTGACAAGTGGTTGAACGTACGCATCAGCGTACGGGCAAACATTGATGGCACTGGCCCGGAAATCGCCACGTTCGACAGCATGGAGCCGATGGTTCCACTGATGCTCAACGGTACTTACAACCCAGGCCAGTTGGTCATCGTGCGGGAGATTCTGACCGGCAATGACCGCTTCGACACTGCGGTGTTCTCGGGTAATTCGACGGAATACCTTGTCGAAGTCCAGGGCGACACCGTTATCGTGACCGACCTGGTGGCGGGGCGTGATGGCGTCGATCGACTGACGGGCATCGAGCGTCTGCAGTTCTCTGACCTGGCGCAAGAGTCCGGAGTGGGCACCGCCTTGAACGAAGGCCCATCGGGTCATCTGGCGATCCTCGACGATGCTACCGGTCTGCGTGACGATACGCCTGTCGCCGGCCAGTTGCTGCGCGTCAGCAATCGGGCGGTACACGACGCGGACAACCAAACCCTGGCCAATCCGACCGGCGCAGTGACCGGTGCGGTGGCTTACTACTGGCAGGTCGAAAACATTCCTGGCACGGGCATCTATGAAGACATCACCGTGGTTGCTGCCGGCGAAGCTACGCGAGCAACCGGCACCACCTACCGGGTGGCGGATGATATAGCGGGCCTGAACATCCGCGTCAGGGCGGTGTATCAGGATACCAAGGGCACACTGGAGATCATCGACTCGTCGGGGAACAGCACGCCGACCGCAGGGCCGACCGTCAACGGGCTTTTGGTGCAGAACCAACTGTTGACCGCTGACCCGTCGAGCATCATCGACGTCGATGGCCTCAGCACTCCGCAGTTCACCTACCAATGGCAGGCGACCAATGGAGTCAGCTTCGTCGACATCGCCGGCGCCACCGGGAGCACGTTCACGCTTGGCCAGGACCAGGTCGGCGATCAAGTGCGCGTGGTGGTCAGTTACGTGGATGACTTCGGTGTGGCCGAAAGCGTGGCGTCCGACCCTTCGGACCCGGTGGCCAACGTCAATGACGCACCGACAGGCGCGTTGCTGATCAGCGACACGACGCCTGAACAAGGCCAGGAGCTGACCGCGCTGACGGCCGGGATTGCCGATGCGGATGGGTTGGGCACCTTCAGCTTCCAATGGCAGCAAGGTATCGGCACTTCCTTCACCAACATCACCGGAGCGACCGCTGCGACGTTCACCCCGGGTCTGTTGCAGAGCAATCTGCAACTGCGGGTGATCGTGCGTTATACCGATGGCTTCGGCACGCTGGAGACGGTGACCTCTGCGGCAACCGCAGCCGTTACGCTACCGCCTGGCGTGGTGCTAGTGGGTACCGCTTTGGCCGACACCCTCACCGGTGGCGCGGGTGCCGATGTGCTGCTTGGCCTGGGCGGGAACGATACGCTCAATGGTCTGGCCGGCATTGACCAGTTGTTTGGCGGCACTGGCAACGACATTCTCAACGGCGGAGACGGCAACGACGTCCTCAATGGCGAGGACGGCAACGACACCCTCAACGGTGGGCTCGGCGCGGATGCCATGAACGGCGGTGCCGGCAACGACACCTTTGTGGTGGACAACGTCGGTGACACCGTCATCGAGGCACTGAATGGCGGTACCGATCTGGTGCAAACCAGCCTGGCCAGCTATGTGCTCGGCGCCAACGTCGAAAACCTGACCTATACCGGTGCCGGTAACTTCACCGGTACCGGTAATGCGCTGGCCAACACCCTCACTGGTGGGGTCGGTAACGACGCCCTCAATGGCGGGGACGGCAACGACATCCTCAACGGCGGGCTCGGCGCAGATGCCATGAACGGCGGTGCCGGCAACGACACCTTTGTGGTCGACAACGTCGGTGACAGCGTCATCGAGGCACTGGGAGGTGGTACCGATCTGGTGCAAACCAGTCTGGCCAGCTACGTGCTCGGCGCCAACGTCGAAAACCTGACCTATACCGGAGCCGGTAACTTCACCGGTACCGGTAACGCGCTGGCCAACACTATCACCGGCGGGGTCGGTAACGACGCCCTCAGTGGCGGGGACGGCAACGATATCCTCAACGGTGGGCTCGGCGCGGATGCCATGAACGGTGGTACCGGCAACGACACCTTTGTGGTCGACAATGTGGGTGACACTGTTGTCGAGGCGCTGGGTGGCGGTACCGATCTGGTGCAAACCAGTCTGGCCAACTACGTACTGGCTGCCAACGTCGAGAACCTGACCTTTACTGGAGCCGGTAACTTCACCGGTACCGGTAATGCGCTGGCCAACACCCTCACGGGCGGTGCCGGTAACGACGTGCTTAATGGCGGTGCGGGTGCAGACCAGATGGTTGGGGGAACCGGCAACGATACCTACGTCGTCGATGTTGCAGCGGACGTGGTGGTTGAATTGGCGGGTGGCGGTACGGATACCGTGCAGACATCGCTGGCCAGTTACACGCTGGGTGCCAACCTCGAAAACCTGACCTTTACCGGAGCCGGAAACTTCACCGGTACCGGTAACGCGCTGGCCAACACCCTCACCGGCGGTGCAGGTAATGACACCCTCAATGGTGATAGCGGCAACGACACCCTCAACGGTGGGCTCGGCGCGGATGTCATGAACGGCGGTATCGGCAATGACACCTTTGTGGTCGACAACGTCGGTGACACCGTCATCGAGGCGCTGGGCGGTGGTACCGATCTGGTGCAAACCAGTCTGGCCGCCTACTTGCTGGGTGCCAACGTCGAGAACCTGGCCTTCACCGGAGCCGGCAACTTCACCGGCACCGGTAATGCGCTGGCCAACACCCTGACCGGCGGGGTCGGGAACGACGTCCTCAATGGCGGCGCGGGCGCTGACCAGTTGGTTGGGGGCGCCGGCAACGATACCTACATCGTCGATACAACCGCAGACGCGGTGGTAGAAGTGGCGGGTGGTGGTACGGATACCGTGCAGGCGTCGCAGGCCAGCTACACGCTCAGCGCCAACGTCGAGAACCTGACCTACACCGGCGTCGGCAACTTCGTTGGCAACGGCAACGTGTCGGACAACGTCATCACCGCCGGGGCAGGTAATGACACCCTCAATGGTGGCAGCGGCGACGACATCCTCACCGGCAACGGTGGTAACGACACGCTCAATGGTGACCTCGGCAACGACACGCTGCTCGGCGGGCTGGGTGACGACCGCCTGGATGGCAGTACCGGCAACGATCTGCTCCAGGGTGGCGATGGCAACGACACGCTGCTCGGCGGTATCGGTAACGACACGTTGTTGGGTGGCAACGGCAATGACTTGATCGATGGCGGTGCTGGCAACGATACGGTCACGGGTGGTGCCGGCAACGACCTCATGGATGCCGGCAATGGGAACGATATCTTCCTGTTCGCAGCGGGCTTCGGGGCCGATCAGATCTTCAACTTCGATGCCAACGCGGCGGGAGGCCAGGACCTGCTCGATATTTCCTCGTTCGGCGTCACAGCTGCGACCTTTGCCGCCACCGTCATCATCACCGATGTCGGTGCGGATACCTTGATCAGCTCCGCAGGAGCTGAGTCCATCCGCCTGATAGGGGTGGCCGACGCAACGACAGTCACTGTTTCGGACTTCATTTTGGCTACTTGAGGTTCTGATCGGTATTGCTGCAGGGAGCGTGTACAGAGGAGGGAGGGCAATGGATGCCCTCCCTTTTTTTATCATCTGTGAAGCACTCCAGTAGCCGTTCAACCAGCGTGAAACAAGTCCAGATAATGTTGAAAACCTATGGAAACGTCTATTGGAGGGGGCGCCAGAAAATCTGATCCGCACAACCACTCCTCAGCTAAGTCTTTGCTTCCGTTCATTAATCCCGGACAATCGCGCCCCTGTTTCGGCCAGGGCGCTGCCCGTCGGATTTTCCGACTCGTCCTGACCGGGTAGCAAATGACCGGAATGCGGAGATCCCACCGGATGAATGATCAGGCCAATAGCGTCGACGAACGCTATGTAGCGGCGGCACCAGCGACTCTCACTAGCTGGAATCGCCATGACACCACCTGGATGCTGGGCCTGTTTGGCACGGCCATCGGGGCCGGTACCCTGTTTTTGCCAATCAATGCGGGGCTGGGCGGTTTCTGGCCGTTGCTGATCCTGGCGGTGCTGGCGTTCCCCATGACCTTTTACGCACACCGTGGCCTGACCCGCTTTGTGTTGTCCGGCCGCGAAGGCGCGGACATCACCGAAGTGGTGGAAGAGCACTTCGGCATCAAGGCCGGTGCGTTGATCACCTTGCTGTACTTCTTCGCGATCTTCCCGATCCTGCTGATCTACAGCGTGGCCCTGACCAATACCGTGGGCAGTTTCCTCGAACATCAACTGCACATCATGCCGCCACCTCGCGCCGTGCTGTCGTTGGTGCTGATCCTCGGCTTGCTGGCGGTGGTGCGTTGCGGCGAGCAGGTGATCGTCAAGGCCATGAGCCTGATGGTCTATCCGTTCATCGTGGCGCTGCTGTTCCTCGCGGTGTTCCTGATCCCGCACTGGAACGGCGGCATCCTGGCCACGGCGTCAACCCTGCCTGAGCCGTCGGCGCTGCTGCACACGCTGTGGTTGGCGATTCCGGTGATGGTGTTCTCGTTCAACCATTCGCCGATCATCTCGGCGTTCGCAGTGGACCAGAAGCGTCGCTACGGCGAACACGCTGAAGAACGCAGCTCGCAGATCCTGTCCCGCGCCCACGCCTTGATGGTGGTGATGGTGCTGTTCTTCGTCTTTAGCTGCGTGCTGACCTTGTCTCCAGCGCAACTGGCCGAAGCCAAGGCGCAAAACCTGTCGATCCTGTCGTACCTGGCCAACCACTTCAGCAACCCGACCATCGCCTTCGCAGCACCGTTGATTGCCTTTGTGGCGATTTCCAAGTCGTTCCTGGGCCACTACATCGGCGCCAGTGAAGGGCTCAAAGGCCTGATCGTCAAAAGCGGTAAACGCCCGGCGCCGAAAACGCTGGACCGTATGACCGCCGCGTTCATGCTGGTGGTGTGCTGGATTGTCGCGACCCTGAACCCAAGCATTCTCGGCATGATCGAAACCCTCGGCGGTCCGGTCATCGCGGCGATCCTGTTCCTGATGCCGATGTACGCGATCCGCAAAGTGCCGGCAATGGCGCGTTATCGCGGTCAGGCGTCCAACGTCTTCGTGACGGCGGTGGGTTTGGTGGCTATTTCCGCGTTGATTTATTCGCTGAGTGCCTGATCAGTGCAGCTCGTTTGATTTGATTTGCTGGAATGAATGACGGCTGATCCGCTTTGCGGGTTGGCCGTTTTTTTTGGGGGTGAGTGTCGGTTCTTGCAGATGTACCCGGAACCCCTGTGGGAGCTAGCCTGCTAGCGATGGACACCCAGACACCGCGTTCAGTCAGACCACACGCGTAATCGTTGACGTCCATCGCTAGCAGGCTAGCTCCCACAGGGAGAATGCGTGCGCTTACACAAAAAACCAGGCATAAAAAAACGCCGCTCATCTCACGATGGGCGGCGTTTTTTATTGCGTTGCAGCGTTAGGCTTGAACGACCGGGATGTTGGCGTTCGCAGCAGCTTCACGGAACTCGGCGATCTGGTCGAAGGACAGGTAGCGGTAAACATCAGCCGCCATGCTGTCGATCTTGCCAGCGTATTCCATGTACTCCTCGACGGTCGGCAGGCGACCCAGGATGGAAGCAACAGACGCCAGCTCGGCCGAAGCCAGGTAGACGTTCGCGCCGTCACCCAGACGGTTCGGGAAGTTACGGGTCGACGTGGACACCACGGTGGAGTTCGGCTCTACACGTGCCTGGTTACCCATGCACAGCGAGCAGCCTGGCATTTCCATGCGTGCGCCGGCCTTGCCGTAGATGCCGTAGTAGCCTTCTTCGGTCAGCTGGTGAGCGTCCATTTTGGTCGGCGGCGACAGCCACAGACGGGTTGGAAGCTGACCCTTGACCTGATCCAGCAACTTGCCGGCAGCGCGGAAGTGACCGATGTTGGTCATGCACGAACCGATGAACACTTCGTCGATCTTCTCGCCAGCAACGCTGGACAGCAGACGGGCGTCATCCGGATCGTTTGGCGCGCAGAGCACAGGCTCTTTGATGTCAGCCAGGTCGATTTCGATGATTTCAGCGTATTCGGCGTCAGCATCGGCAACCATCAGCTCAGGGTTGGCAACCCAGGCTTCCATCGCTTGGGCGCGACGTTCCAGGGTACGCGCATCGCCGTAGCCTTCGCCGATCATCCAGCGCAGCAGGGTGATGTTGGAGTTCAGGTACTCGGTGATCGATTCTTTCGACAGCTTGATGGTGCAACCGGCAGCCGAACGTTCAGCCGATGCGTCGGACAGCTCGAAAGCTTGTTCGATGCTCAGGTTGTCCAGGCCTTCGATTTCCAGGATGCGGCCGGAGAAGGCGTTCTTCTTGCCTTTCTTCTCAACGGTCAACAGGCCAGCCTGAATCGCGAAGTATGGAATGGCGTGAACCAGGTCACGCAGGGTGACGCCCGGTTGCATTTTGCCTTTGAAGCGCACCAGGATCGATTCCGGCATGTCCAGCGGCATAACGCCAGTGGCTGCGGCGAACGCTACCAGGCCAGAACCGGCCGGGAACGAAATGCCCATCGGGAAACGGGTGTGCGAGTCACCACCGGTGCCGACGGTGTCCGGCAGCAGCATACGGTTCAGCCAGCTGTGGATGATGCCGTCGCCCGGACGCAGGGAAACGCCGCCGCGGGTCATGATGAAGTCTGGCAGGGTGTGGTGGGTGGTCACGTCGATCGGCTTAGGATACGCCGCGGTGTGGCAGAAGGACTGCATCACCAGATCGGTCGAGAAGCCCAGGCACGCCAGGTCTTTCAGTTCGTCACGGGTCATAGGACCGGTGGTGTCCTGAGAGCCGACGGTGGTCATTTTCGGTTCGCAGTAGGTGCCAGGACGAACGCCTTTGCCTTCTGGCAGACCGCACGCCTTGCCAACCATTTTCTGTGCCAGGGTGAAGCCTTTGCCGGTGTCGACAGGTGCTTCAGGCAGCTTGAACAGGTCGGTAGGGCCCAAGCCCAGTTCGGCACGGGCCTTGTCGGTCAGGCCGCGACCGATGATCAGCGGGATACGACCGCCGGCACGAACTTCGTCCAACAGTACCGGAGTCTTCATTTCGAAGGTGGTCAGGACTTCGTCAGTGCCGTGTTTGCAGACTTTGCCAGCATGCGGATACAGGTCGATCACGTCGCCCATGTTCATGTTGGTAACGTCGAATTCGATTGGCAGTGCGCCGGCATCTTCCATGGTGTTGTAGAAGATCGGAGCGATCTTGCTGCCGAAGCAGAAACCGCCGGCACGCTTGTTCGGTACGAACGGAACGTCGTCGCCGAAGAACCACAGCACCGAGTTGGTGGCGGATTTACGCGAAGAACCGGTACCGACCACGTCACCGACGTAGGCGATAGGGAAGCCTTGACCGCGCATTTCTTCAATCTGCTTCATCGGACCGGTGACGCCCTGGACGTCAGGCACGATGCCTTCACGAGCCATTTTCAACATGGCGAGGGCGTGCAGCGGGATGTCCGGGCGGGACCAGGCGTCCGGAGCAGGGGACAGGTCGTCGGTGTTGGTTTCGCCGGTGACCTTGAACACGCGCAGGCTGATCTTGTCGGCCAGCACAGGGCGGTTTTTGAACCACTCGCCGTCAGCCCAGGATTGCAGCACGCCTTTTGCGTGAACGTTACCGTTCTTGGCTTTTTCAGCAACATCGTGGAACGCGTCGAACATCAGCAGGGTGTGCTTGAGTTCTTCGGCAGCGACTGGCGCCAGTTCGGCGTCGTCCAGCAGATTGACCAGGGTCACGATGTTGTAGCCGCCTTGCATGGTGCCAAGCAGTTCAACAGCGCGTTTCTTGTCGATCAGAGGGGATTTTGCTTCGCCTTTGGCGAGTGCAGACAGGAAACCGGCCTTTACATAGGCTGCTTCGTCCACACCTGGCGGAATGCGATTGGTGATCAGGTCAACGAGGAAAGCTTCTTCGCCAGCCGGGGGATTCTTCAGCAGCTCGACCAGGCCTGCAGTTTGTTCGGCGTTTAGCGGCTGGGGAACGATACCCAGTGCTGCACGCTCTTCGATATGTTTGCGGTAGGCTTCAAGCACAGTTATTACCCTCATCAGTGGTCCCAAATGGGTGTCCGGGACGCTCATCCCGAAATTGCCGTACTCATGCGCTGCGTGGCGTTGTGGGCCACTTAGCCAGAATTACCGACAATTCCTTACAGAAGCTGCTTTCAAAGTTTTACGCCTGCAGAACGGGGAGCTGATGAGGGTTGGCGTAGCGCTTTTCCCCGCTGGAAAAACCCTTCGCCAACTCCGCTCTGAAGGAACGACTGTGCTCGTGACGCTTTGAAAACAGCTTCTAACGGACATTGGCGCCTTAAAAGGCTGGCTGATTCTACGGCAAAAAAAAATTAAAGGTAAGTTAGCCCCTCAAGATTGAGGGGTGATCAATGTTAGACAAAGGGCTAACATGCCGGCCTGTTCTGCTTTCCCGTGTTTTGCCTACCTATGCCCAATCAGACCATCAAGACCCCCTGCGTCGGCCTCTGTTCCACTGTTTACGGTGATCTGGTGTGCCGTGGTTGCAAGCGTTTCCACCATGAAGTGATCAACTGGAATGGTTACAACGAGGAGGAGAAGCGCGCGGTGTGGCTGCGTCTTGAGCAGTTGCTGTCCCAGGTGATGGCCAGCAAACTGGAAGTTTTCGACCCCCAGCGCCTGCGCCTGCAGCTGGAGCAGCGCAAGATTCGCTTTGTGCCGCATCAGTCGGAATATTGCTGGGCGTATCAGCTGATCGCCCGTGGTGCGCGGGTCATCAACAACCTGGAAGCCTACGGGATGGTGCTGATGCCGGAGTTTCGCGACTGGAACCTGCCGGAACTGCGCGATGCCATTGATCGGGAATTCTTTTTGCTGTCCGAGGCGCATTACCAACGCTACATCGCGCCGGGTTTCCTGAGAGACGCCTTCGGCGGTTGAATACATAACCTGTGGTGAGGGGATTTATCCCCGTTGGGTTGCGAAGCAACCCCAAAATCAGGCACCCGGATGGATCAGACATACCGTGTGCGCCGGTTTTGCGGCGACTGCGTCGCCGAACGGGGATAAATCCCCTCGCCACAGGGGCACCGCCTGTCTCAATGCTGAGTAACGATCTCTTCCAGATGATCCATGATCGTATCCGGCTTCAGCACCAGCACATCGCTCTCCACCGCATCCAGCACCACCTCCGCCGTATTCCCGATCAACGCCCCGGACAACCCTGACCGCGCGACCGTCCCAATCACCGTCACCGCCGCCTGAAGCTTGTGGACCATGTACGGAATCAACACATCCGCCGGACCTTCCTCTATGTGCAGGTGTTCATCATCGATATCAAACTCGGCCTGGAACGATTTGCACTGTTCGCGATAGCGCGCCTCGATGGTTTCACTGAGCTGTAACGTCGGGTCCGCGGCCGACAGCATCGGTGACGGATGGGCGCTGACCACATGCAGACGGGCCTTGGCCAGGCTGGCGATGTCGTAACCGTGATCGACGATGGTGGCGTGCAAGGTGCGGTGCTCGCCATCGGTATTGCCAACATCAATGGCCGCCAGAATCACGCCGCCGGTCCACGGTTTCGAGGTTTTCACCAGCAGCACCGGGGTCGGGCAATAACGCAGCAATTTCCAGTCCGCCGGGGTCAGCAGGGCTTTTTTCAGCGGGCTGTCGGGGTAGTGCTGTTTGACCACCAGTCCGCAGCCTTCCGCCTGCTGCACATCGACGATGGTTTCGTGCAGGCTCTCATTCCAGGCCTGCTCGGTGGTGACGCTATAACCGTCCTCGATCAAGGCTGCCTTGAGCACTCCCAGCATGCCGCTATGGTCATGCTTGCGATCGCACACCAGCAAGTGCAGATGCGCCTGGGTCACGCCGGCAATCAGTTTGGCCCGTTTGAGCGCCAGGCTTTCCGAGTGTTCGGGTTCGATGACCACCAGGATGCTGCGAATGGCTTGCATGATCGGGATCTCCAGGAAGGTAAAAAATACTGCGTTGGACAACTATAGTTCTTCGCCGCCAAACCGGTACTTGATGCATATCAACGGTGGCGACTGGTGGTCTTGCGGCAGGCCGGTATAATCGGCGCCCTTCGATTTATACCTTTTTATTCCGTGAGCCCCATGATCCTTCCCGAAATTCACGAGTTCCTCGGCTGCCGCACCCCCGATGGCTGGGTCCAGGCCGCGCTTGCCGATCAGGAAACCCTGCTGATCGACCACAAGAACTGTGAGTTCAAGGCGGCCAGCACGGCGTTGAGCCTGATCGCCAAGTATCACTCCCACGTCGACCTGATCAACCTGATGTCGCGCCTGGCCCGGGAAGAGCTGGTGCACCACGAGCAGGTCATGCGCCTGATGAAAAAGCGCAAGATCGAGCTGCGTCAGCTGTCCGCCGGGCGTTACGCCTCGGGCCTGCGTAAAGTGGTGCGCAGCCACGAGCCGGTCAAACTGGTGGATACGCTGGTGGTTGGCGCTTTTATCGAGGCCCGCAGCTGCGAGCGTTTCGAGGCGCTGGTGCCGCATCTGGACGAAGAACTGGGCAAGTTCTATTTCGGCTTGTTGAAAAGCGAAGCGCGGCATTTCCAGGGTTATCTGAAACTGGCTTACCAGTACGGTGATGCCAAGGACATTGCCCAGGTTATTGACCGGGTTCGCGCTGCCGAGCAGGAACTGATCGAGTCACCGGACGTGGAGTTTCGCTTTCACAGCGGTGTTCCAGCCGCGGCGTGAAGATCAAAAGATCGCAGCCTCGTTTCACTCGACAGCTCCTACATTGGAATGCATTTCCTGTAGGAGCTGTCGAGTGAAACGAGGCTGCGATCTTTTACGTCTGAATTGTTAAAAACTCTTAAGAGTATGAAACATCGCCAAAAACCGGCCCTTGAGGCCGGTTTTTGCTGCCCGTCATCACCGTCCTGTCACCGATTGGCGCCATAATGCCGCCCACTTCACACAAGGGGCAGCAGACGGTCGTTATGGATAACCTGGGTTTTGGCAAAGTATTGCTGGTGGAAGACGATGAGAAGCTCGCCGGGTTGATCGCGCATTTTCTGTCCCAACATGGCTTTGAGGTCCGCCAAGTGCACCGCGGTGACCTCGCGCTGGCCGCCTTCCTCGAATTCAAACCGAAAGTTGTCGTGCTCGACCTAATGCTGCCGGGGCAGAGCGGGCTGCACGTGTGCCGCGAAATCCGCAGCGTGTCCGATACGCCGATCGTCATCCTGACCGCCAAGGAAGACGACCTCGATCACATCCTCGGCCTGGAGTCTGGCGCCGACGACTATGTGATCAAACCGATCAAGCCGCCGGTGCTGTTGGCCCGCCTGCGTGCCTTGCAACGGCGTCAGACCCCGGACAGCAACGTGTGCAATGCCCTGGAGTTCGGCAACCTGAACATCGACCGCAGCTGCCGCGAAGTGCGACTGGCGGGCGAGGTCATTGAAATGACCACCATGGAATTCGAACTGCTGTGGTTGCTGGCCAGTGCCGCCGGCAAGACGCTGTCTCGCGATGACATCCTCAACCGCATGCGCGGGATCGCCTTCGACGGCCTCAACCGCAGCGTCGACGTCTACATCAGCAAATTGCGCGGCAAGCTCAAGGACAACCCGCGCGAGCCGGTATGCATCAAGACCATCTGGGGCAAGGGTTACCTGTTCAATCCGTTTGCGTGGGAGCTGTAAATGCTGCGGTTATTTCTTGGGCTGTTTCTGGTGATGACCGTTGGCCTGGTCCTGGGGCTGCAAACCGTCGAGCGCACGTTCGATGCGCTGCTCGCCGGCCAGATGCAGAGCTACAACCGCGAGGCGGTGCGTGGCCAGGCCTGGTCGCTGGCCGAGCAGTTGCGCGATCTGGACGGTTCGGACCGGGAGCAACAACTGGAAGCGGTGCGCCCCCACTATGGCTTGGGCCTGACGTTGGTCGAGAGCAGTCAACTGTCCCTGACCGATCAGGAGAAAGCCGAGTTGGCCCTTGGGCTACTGGTGATTCGCGACAAGTACACGCAGTTCATCTCGCGCATCGACGAAGGGTCTCAGTTGCTCAGCATCAAGCTGCCGGCCGAGCCCAGTCTGATGCCGTTCTACATTGCCGCGGCGTACCTGATGATCGCGGTGATGATCGGTTTCGTGTTGATGTTCTGGGTGCGTCCGCACTGGCGGGATCTGGAGAAACTGCGCCTGGCGGCCGAGCGTTTTGGCGATAACGACCTGTCGTCGCGCATCCAGCTGTCCAAGCGCTCGAACATTCGTGACCTCTCCGAGCACTTCAACCTGATGGCGGCGCGCATCGAAGGCTTGATCGCCAACCAGCGCGAGCTGACCAACGCGGTGTCCCATGAATTGCGCACGCCGATTGCCCGGTTGTCGTTTGAACTGGACCAACTCAAACAACAACCCGATCCAACCCAGAACCGCGAACTGATTGCCGACATGTACGCCGACCTTGGCGAGCTGGAAGAAATGGTCTCCGAGCTGCTGACCTATGCCAGCCTTGAACGCGGTGCCACGGTTATCACCCGGGAAAACATCCAGGCCAACAGTTGGCTGGACAGCGTGGTCGGCAGTGTGGCCCTGGAGGCCGAGGCCGCCGGGGTTCAGTTGTTGATCGTCGAGTGTCAGGTCGATGAGGTGCGCATCGAGCCGCGTTTCATGGCCCGCGCGGTGATCAACCTGCTGCGCAATGCCATTCGTTACGCCGATGAGCGAGTTGAAGTGTCGTTGGTCCGTACCGGTGATCACTACGAAGTGCGGGTCAACGATGATGGCCCCGGCGTGCCGGTGGACGGACGCGAGAAAATCTTCGAACCGTTCTCCCGCCTGGACGCCAGCCGTGATCGCCGCACGGGCGGGTTTGGTTTGGGGTTGGCATTGGTGCGGCGGGTATCGCAATCCCATGGAGGGCAAGTGGAGGTGGCGGACTCGCCGTGGGGTGGGGCATCGTTTCGCATGACTTGGGCGCATCTGGATTAATGATGTGGTTCTTGCGGGCCCTATCGCGGGCAAGCCACGCTCCCACAGGATCGAGTCGTCCACAAATTATGCGAACGACTCGGTCCTGTGGGAGCGGGCTTGCCCGCGAAGAGGTCATCAGCAACACCGCATTATCAGAAGGTGTACACAAACTGCCCAGCCAAAGAGGCCTGCATCCGCCGCTCAACAATCGGACTGTCCGCCGCATCACCCGCCAGATACTGCACGGCTAGCACCGTCGAAACACTCCATTGATCATCGATCGGCAACGACCAGCTCAACTCCGCCCCGCGACTCACCAGCCCACCTTTAGTGTCATGCGCCCTGAACTGACTGCGTGAAGCCTGCGCCGCACTGACGCCATACCAGGTGCGCACGTAATTACCATCACCAAACTGACTGTTCAGGCTGCCCGTGACCTTGCCATAGTCGCCCTCATAAAACGGCGCGCTGATGCTCAGCTTCAGGCGATTCCAGGACGAGCCGGTGTCGTGATCGTCATCGTCCTTTTCCAGCGCATGTTCAAAACTGGCACCGAGAATGATCGGGCCCATGTTATAGGTCCCGTCCAGACCCAGCGCCGGCCGCGACTTGATCGAGCCCATGCCGTTGAGCTCATCCGAGCCCTTGAATCCAGTCTTGCGATCCTTGCGCACATCGCTCGCGCCGATGTACACGCTCAGACCGAAGTCTTCTTCATCAAACGCCCAGCCCAATCCCTTTTCCGTGTCCAGAAAGACTCCATACGGGCTGACCACCTTGGCGCCCAGCAGCGGCGCCACCACGCGCTCGTCGCTGCCGCTGTAACGCGGCACGCTGGCGGCACCGGCGCGCAAGGTGTAACGCCAGTCTTCGGCGTGTAATGAATCGGCGGGAAACAGCAGGCAAAGCGAAGGCAACGACAGACACAGCGAACGTAGCATGGGAACACCCGAGGGGAGGTTGGATGCGCCCATGCTAGGCGGCTGCCGGCCGGCAATCTTTGAGAGCTTTGTCGGGAAACTGTCAAAGACTGTGAAGCAGCTTCAGCGGCTCAAACCCAGGCGTTCATGCCAGTCGGCAATGGACTCTTCGGGATAGACGTCGAACTGCTTGTCCCCGGGACGCATGTCGACTTCCACCCATGGCGCCTTGGAATCGAGCAACAAGTGCGTGTGTTCCGGCGGCACCGGCAGCGGGGTGTCGATGGCCGACGCAAACGGGTGAATCAGCTCCGGCCATTCAGGGCTATACACCCACAGGCACGAGCCGCAGACCGAGCAGAAATGCCGCCCGAGGCTGCTGCGATGGGCGCGCTTGTCGCCTTCGTTTTTCAGTTGCGCATGGTAGACCGCGACGTGCTTGCGCCCGCGGACCTTCAGGCTGGCGGCATCACCGGCAATATTGATCGAGTAACCGCCACCGCCTTGAGTCTTGCGGCAGATCGAGCAGTAGCAACGCTGATACGGGTAGGGGTGGGTGCTGGTCAAACTGAACGACACAGCGCCGCAATGGCAGGAGCCTTCGAGCTGCATGGGAACCTCCGACGAGGGTTGGGTTACCCAAGACAGCCTAGACCGTCAGCGCACTTCGACCGGCACCAGAATCGTATCGCCGGTCGCCACCAGTTTCAACGGGTCGCCGGTTTGCGCGAACAGTTCGGGGCGAACATGCGCCGGGTTTTAGGGGTGACATGGTGGATAAGGGCGGGTGATGGACCGCAGGATTGGTGGTGAGTGTGCCGGCCCCTTCGCGAGCAAGCCCGCTCCCACAGGGGGATCGCATTCATCTGGGGGAACTCGGTCAATTGTGGGAGCGGGCTTGCTCGCGAAGAACGATAACGCGGTCCCGCTGGACGCCCACCCATGCCCAAGGCAGCATGGTCGCCTTCATCACCGGGGCTGAATTCATGCGACGACTGCCTTCCTTAGCAGCACTCAGAACCTTCGAATGCGCCGCCCGTCACGCCCATTTTGGCCGGGCTGCCGCCGAGTTGTGCGTCACCGACAGCGCCGTCAGCCATCAAATCCGCCAGCTCGAAGAGCACCTGGGCGTTTCGCTGTTCATCCGCGAGGGCCGACAAATACGCCCGACCATGGCCGCGGGCCGGTTGATGCAAAGCCTGCAGCAAGCTTTCGAACTGATCGGCGAAGCCTGCGATGAATTGCGTGACCCGTCATCGCTGGCGGTATTGCGCCTGGCGGTCACCGCCGAGCTCGCGCAAAAGTGGCTGATGAGTCGCCTCACGGACTTCTACGCGCGCTACCCGCACATCACGCTGCACCTTTACGAACAACCGATCGATGCCACGGCGCCGGGGGAAGACATCGACCTGGCGATCACCTACGGCACGGGCCCGGTCGACAGCAGCGCGTACTTCGTCCGGCCTTTACCGGCGCTGCAATTCTTCCCGGTGTGCAGCCCCGGCCTGTTCAACCAGGGCACGTTGAAAACCCCGAAGGACCTGGCGCGCCACTGCTTGCTGCATGACGATCAGGACGGTAAGACCTGGACCGCATGGCTCACCAGCCATGCCGGCGATCAGCGTCCCCAGCGGCAACTGTATTTCGCCCACGCGGGCCTGGCACTGGAAGCGGCGGTGCAAGGGCAGGGCGTGGCCATGGGCGACAATCTGACGGCTCAGGAAGACTTGCTCAGCGGTCGTCTGGTCCGGCCTTTCACCGCCAGCATGACCGCGCTCGGGCAATATGCGCTGGTGTGTGAGCGGGTGCGCCTGGAGCGTCCGGCCGTGGCGCAGATGCTGGAATGGTTCAACGATCAGCTGATCGATTGATGAGTTGAATTCAAGTATTCCGAAATAATCATCGTTGGCGAGGAGGGCGCCGACGACCGTAGCCTGTGGTCATTCCAATCCCCGCTGATGAGGTCTGACCATGGCACGTTTGCTCGATTCCACCCCCAAACTCGACGGCTTTCGCTTGCCCGGCGAATTCGAGACCAAGTCCGGTTGCTGGCTCGGCTGGCCGGAGCGCACCGACGTCTGGCGCAACGGCGCCAAGCCTGCTCAGAAAGTCTGGGTGCAAATCGTCACCGCCATTGCCCAGAGCGAACCGGTGACGGTGTGTGCTTCCGCCACACAATTCGCCACCGCTCGCCGCCAGTTGCCGCCTCAGGTTCGCGTGGTGGAAATGACCTGCAACGACACTTGGTTCCGCGACAGTGGCCCGTGCTTTGTCGTTAATGACGACAGCGGCGAAGTGCGCGGCGTCGACTTCGAGTTCAACGCCTATGGCGGTCTCGACGGTGGTTTGTATTATCCGTGGGACAAGGACGATCAGATCGCCAGCAAAATCCTCGAAATCGAACGCTTCGACCGTTACCGCGCACCGTTGATTGCCGAACTGGGCGGCATCCAGAGCGACGGCCAGGGCAGCATCCTCACCACCGAGCAATGCCTGCTCAACCGCAATCGCAACCAGCATCTGGGCAAGGAAGAAGTCACCCGCCGCCTGACCGATTACCTCGGCGCCGAGCAAATCATCTGGCTGCCACGAGGTTGCAAGTTCGACGAAACCGACGGCCACGTCGACGACCTCGCCTGCTTCGTGCGCCCTGGTGAAGTGGTCCTGCAATGGACCGACAACCGCGATGACCCGCAGTGGGAAATCTACCAAGAGGCCTACGACATTCTGCGCAGCACCCGCGACAGCCGTGGCCGCGAGTTGACCGTGCACAAATTGCCGCAACCGGATGTGCTGGAATGGACCGCTGAAGAGGCCGAAGGCCTGGACCAGCAGGACAGCACCCATACCCGTCAGGCCGGGACCCAGATCTGTGCGTCGTACATCAATTACTACGCCGGCAACACTTCAATCGTGGTGCCGCTATTTGGCGATCGAAATGATCAGGCGGCGCAGGCGACCCTGGCTGAATTGTTTCCGAAACACAAAATCGTCGGCATCGAAAACTCTCGGGAAATCCTCCTCGGCGGTGGCAATGTCGCGTGCATCACCATGCCGCAATACGCTGCGCCTGCCCGCAGCAAACAGGGAGCGTAATCATGGGCCTGCACAAACTGACTCAAGCGTTATTGCTGGTGCTTGCACCCTGGTGTGTGCAGGCCGCCGACACCGCGAAGCCGGTGGTGAACCTGTACATCTGGGGCGAGTACCTGGCCCCGGATACCCTGACCAACTTCGAGAAGAAAACCGGCATCCATGTGGTGGTCGATCACTTCGACTCCCTGGAAACGGCGGAGACCAAACTGCTGACCGGCCGCAGCGGTTATGACCTGGTGCTGACGGCGGGGCAGCACCTGTCCCGGGCGATCCAGAGCGGGGCGATCCAGACATTGAATTTGCAGCAATTGCCGCACTTTGCCGGCGTCGGGGAAGAGTTCCGTCAACACATGGCGGCGTTCGATCCGGGCAACCGTTACGCCGGGATCTACGCCTGGGGCACCACCGGCGTCGGCTATCAGGAAGAAGCGATCAATCAGCGCTTGCCCGATGCGCCACGGGACAGTTGGGCGATGCTGTTCGACCCGGCGGTGGTATCGAAATTTGCCGATTGCGGGGTCAGCCTGCTCAATGATCCGAACGAGGTGTTTGCGGCGGTCATGAAGTACATGGGCCTGGACATCAATCGCCAGAACCTCGATGACCTGAAGCTGGCTGAGCAACAACTGGCGAAGATCCGGCCGTACATCCGCTACTTCGACAATGACCTGAACATCAGCGACCTGGCCAATGGCAACACCTGCGTGGCGATGTCGTGGAACGGCAACGTGGCCATCGCGGCAGGTCAGGCCGAGGCGGCGAACAAACCGTTCAAGCTCAGTTACCGGATACCGAAGGAGGGCACGTTGATCTGGTTTGACGCCATGGTCATTCCCAAGGATGCACCGCACCCCGAGGCTGGGCTGGCGTTGATGGATTACCTGATGACCCCCGAGGTGATTGCGCCGATCACCGACACCATTCACTACGCCAACGCGATCACGGCGGCGGACGGGTTGATCGATCCGGCGATCCGCAATGATCCAGGGACGTACCCGTCGGCGCAGGTGCGGGCTTCGTTGTATAGCAAGAATGACAATGGCAAGGCGTTCAACCGGGCGCTGATTCGGGCGTTTACTCGGTTGAAATCCGGGTTGTGATTGGCTTTGGGTGATGCGGTGAATGTTCTGGCCTCTTCGCGAGCAAGCCCGCTCCCACAGGGGGGTTGTGAACACTCGAGCTCCAGTGTGGGAGCCAGCCTGCTGGCGATGAACGATGACGCGGTCTACTTGCCGGTCATCCGCCACAAATACCAGGAAGCCACCGTCCGATACGGGCTCCACGCCAAGCCGATCTCAACCATCTGCTTACGCGTCGGCTGCACCTCCAGCCCCTTCAGCCGCCGATACCCCTCGCGCACCCCGAAGTCATCCGCCGGCAAAATATCCGGGCGCTCCAGGCTGTAGATCAGCAGCATCTCAACCGTCCAGCGCCCAACCCCGCGCAAGGTGATCAACCGCTCAATCAGCGCCTCATCGTCCATCGCCAAAGCCGTTGCGTAATCTGGCACCACACCGTCCAAAGACGCCTGCGCAATCCCCTGAATGGTCGCAATCTTGCCCCCGGAAAACCCGCAACTGCGCAACTGATCAAACCCTGTCGCCAGAATCTGTTCCGGCCTTGGAAACGCCGTCGACGGATACAACGCCAGCAGCCGACCGACGATCGCATCCCCCGCCTTGGCGTGCAGTTGCTGATAGGCAATCGCCCGCACCAGCGACTCATACGGATCGCGAGCCGCGTGGGGTTGGTGCAGGCACGGTCCGATAGCGGCGATGTGGCGCCGCCAGTCTTCATCGATCGATGACAGAAACTTAGTCGCAGGCAGATAGGGATCGGGCATGGTGATCAAGTATTCCCGGCCGTTTTGAGCAGGGCGTTGATGTCCCCGTACGTGAAGGCCTTGAGGTCACTGCTATCCAGTTTGCCCGTCTCCAGAAACCCTTTGGCCAAGGACGCCATGGCGCCATACAGAAACTCGGCGATGCCCGAACCGGCACTCAGGCGCCGCACGCCGAGGGCTTGCAGCGCTTCAGGCGACGGCAAACCCGGCAGCCCGAGTACGTTGACCGGCAGTGTCGTGCCCTGGCACAGCGCCTTGATTTCGTACTCCGCCGTGACGCCCGCCGCAAACAGCCCGTCAGCGCCCGCCGCCTGATACAACGCAGCGCGCTTGAGCGTTTCGGCGACGCGATCTTCAGCAGGCACCAGGCCCTTGAGGTACACGTCGGTACGGGCATTGATGAACAGCTTCACATTGCGCCGATCGGCAACCTCTCGGGCGACTTCGATCTTGCGTGCCAGCAACTCCGGCGCAGAGGCACCGTCCTCGATATTGATCCCGACCGCACCGGCCGCGATCACCGCCTCGACAACTTCGGCCACCCGCGCCAGGTCATCGGAATAACCGGCCTCGATGTCGATAGACAACGGCACCGAAATCACCCGGGCGATGGATTCAACGGTAGATATCAGGCGTTCAAGCGGCAGGGCATTGCCGTCCGCATACCCATGCGCCCAGGCCACCGCCGCGCTGCTGGTGGCCACGGCTTTGCAGCCCAATTGCTCGACGATGCGCGCCCCGGTGGCATCGGCAACGTTGGTGAGTATCAGCAGGCCGTCGTGATGCAGTTGATGAAATTGCGTGTCCATCGAATGTCCTTCCTTATGACTTTTTGCAGAAAACCAGGGGATCAGAAAGCGAGTTGTTCGGTCACCTGCACGGCGGCTTTTTCCAGCCTGAGCAAAAACGCCTTGCGCGGTTGTCCTCCACCATAGCCCGTCAACGAGCCGTCTGCACCGATCACCCGGTGGCAGGGCAACACAATCGAAAGCCGGTTGTGCCCGTTGGCCAAACCCACCGCGCGACTGGCGCCGGGCTTGCCCAGTGTCGCGGCAATGGCGCCGTAAGTGCTGGTTTTTCCGTACGGAATCTTCGCCAGTTCGGCCCAGACCTGCCGCGCGAATTCGCTGCCGGGCAAGTGCAGCGGCACGGTGAACTCGGTGAGTTTGCCGGCGAAATACTGCGCAAGTTCCGCTTCAATCTGCTGCAAATGGGCGTTGTGCCCCGGCGCCACGGCATAGCCATAACGGTTCTGCAGTTCTTCGACTTCCCGGGTCAGCGCCGGTCGATCGAGGAACTCCAGCAACACCAGCCCACGGCGTTCGGCCATGGCGATCATCGGCCCCAGCGGTGTGGTCAGGCGCGTGAACAACAACGGCTCACTGTTGGCCGCACGGCCCGGCGTGATGTGGAAGGATTTTTGAAACGCATCACGAAAACCGCTCAGGGATTCGTAACCCGAGTCGAACGCCGCGTTGTCAATGGAATCTCCCTGTTTGATACCGCCCAATGCCATGCCCAGGCGCCGGGTGCGCAGCCAGGCGTGGAAGGTCATGCCGAAATGCTGCTTGAACCAGCGGCGCAGTTTCAGCGGTTCAATGCCCTCGGCAACCAGTTGCGCATCGGTCCAGCGCATCTCGGGATCGGCGTCCACCGACTTGAGCAGCGCCTGCACCCAGTCCGGCGCAATGGCGGCAGCGTCCAGCGGCCTGCAGCGCAGACACGCGCGATAACCCGCCGACATGCACTCATCGGCATGGGCGAAGAACTCGACGTTCTCCGGCTTGGGTTTACGCGCCGTGCAACTGGGGCGGCAGAAGATCCCGGTGGTCTTCACGGCAGTAAAGAACACCCCCTCGTAGGCGGTGTCTCGTTCGAGCATGGCGCGGACCATCTCGGCGTGGGGCGGCAGCACAGCGTTTTGTAGGTTCATGGGCTGAGCATAAGACGCGTTGAGCGGCGCCTCCACCGGAAAATCGACAGAGAATTCCCCAGCCTCAGATCGAGCGTTGATTGACCCGCTTCGACAGCTCTTCAGCGCTCTCTTTGCGTTCCGAATAACGGTCCACCAAAAACTCCTCGCGGCCACGCACCAGCACGGTGAACTTCATCAGTTCTTCCATCACGTCCACCACGCGGTCGTAGTACGCCGAAGGCTTCATCCGGCCAGCCTCGTCGAATTCCATGAAGGCCTTGGGCACCGAGGATTGATTGGGGATGGTCAACATCCGCATCCAGCGGCCCAGCACGCGCAGTTGATTGACCGTGTTGAACGACTGGGAGCCGCCACAGACCTGCATCACCGCCAGGGTTTTGCCTTGGGTCGGACGGACCGCGCCCATGGTCAGCGGGATCCAGTCGATTTGCGCCTTGAACACCGCCGACATCGAACCGTGGCGTTCCGGCGAGCACCAGACCTGGCCTTCGGACCAGAGCACCAGATCGCGCAGTTGCTGAACTTTGGGATGGTCGCTGGGCGCATCGTCAGGAAGGGGAAGACCGGAAGGATCGAAAATCACCGTTTCGGCCCCCAGCAGACGCAGAATCCGCGCGGCTTCCTCCGTCAACAAGCGACTGAACGAGCGCTCGCGCGTGGAACCGTAGAGCAGCAGGATGCGCGGTTTGTGGGTGCTTTCGGTTGGAAACGTCAGCAGTTCCAGATCGAGATTGGGCAGGTCGTCGTTCATCACAGGGCTCCGATGCGGTCCAGTTCGGTTTTCAGTTCGGCGTCCGAAAGGTTTTTCAGGTCCAGGGCGAAGAAGGCTGCAAACCGTTGCTTGATCGTTTCGACGGTGCTGTCGAACGCAGCCTGAATCTCCTGCTCGTTGCCATGCACCTCCGACGGATCGGCCAGTCCCCAGTGGCTTTTGATCGCTGGACCGAAATACACCGGGCACGCTTCCCCGGCGGCTTTGTCGCACACGGTGATGACGATATCGGGCGGGGAGTCGGCGAACACCGAAGAGTCTTTGCTGTAGATGCCTTCGGTCGAGATCCCGAGGTTATGCAGTGTTTGCACGGCTTGAGGGTTGAGCCGGCCGCTGGGGAAACTGCCGGAGCTCACTGCCACAAAGCCTTCGGGAGCCAAATGATTGAACAGCGCTTCGCTCAACACGCTGCGGCAGCTGTTGGCGGTGCACATGAAAAGAACTTTGGTGGGAGAGGGGAGTGGGCTCATCGCTGAAGGCTCTTATATATGGATATCCGAATATACGGATGCTTGCCCGGGTTGCCAACTCCCTTTTACGAGCCGTTCCCTGCGGCGTAGGCGCTGATGGCGATCCATTCCAGCATCAGGAACAACGCGCCGAGCAGTGCAAATTGCGGTGTCATCGAGCGGGTCGGGTCGACGGACTGGGGCAGGAAATGCGGTGAAAATCAGGATCGCCTTGGGGTCGCTGGGGCCTAGTTTGATGCCTCCATGCCCGGAGGGGCTGTTTTCGGCCAAACGCAGGCATTAGACGCGTGTACGAACCCAGCGGCTATTCATTGCTCTAAATCCCGCTGTCTGCCGAAGACGTTCACGGCGCCGACGCCCTATTGCATCGGTCTCGCTGATCCCGTCTCGCACCACCCCGAAAGCATGTGAGGTCAGGGGGCGGGGGCTGCCGGTTGTTGATTCCGTACGTCGCACTATCCGGCCATCGACGTCAAGGCCTCCCCAAGGGCGCCCCTGGCTACAGGTAAACTCGAGGCGTAAAAAAGCCCGGGTTGAGCGGGCATCGGAAATCATCCGAACTAATTCAGGCACCTGATTCAGGGTCACTCGCAGGCATACCGCGAGCTTCCTTATCGTTTTCGTCCTGATCGTCCATCTGTGGGTCGGCGTCAGGGTTATCGACTCGACCGCTCTGTCCAGCTTCTGGATGCTCACTCGACACCGAGTTATTTGCATCCACGTCAGTCATGTCTTCGTCGACAGGAGCCTCGTCGTCTGGAGGCAGCGGAACTTCGGGCTCGTCCCTCTTGGGGTCATGGCCGGTTTCGTTGTCCGTCGTGCGCGTTTCGGGCTGCTGTGATTTGTTGCCAGGTGCGTTCTCGTCAATGTCCATGCTGAACCTCCGTACTCATGCGCGGGATGTCCGTGCTTGAACATGAGAAACGGCAAAGCGTTACAAGTGCAGCGCAGTGGACGAACGGAGAAGAAAAACCCGGCTCACTGGCCGGGCTTTCTCTCTTATCTCCTATCGTCTGAAAGAGGTGTCTGTTCATCCGCCTCTGGGGTAGTCCTCTCACCAGGATCTTTCCAGTCTTCTGGACGATCATCGCTTGGATTTTTCAACGGATCGTATTTGTTCGGATCGTCTGGATCTAGCGTCGGCTCATCTGAACCTGGCTCAGGCTTGGATGGAACAGAACCTTGTGTTTGGTTTTGAAAACTCGAATCGGTAGACATACCCACCTCACCAATAAGGTCCAGCTTTTCTGGGCCGTAATAGTTTGAATTTGGCAGGTGAAAAGTGTGCGACTGAGCAGATGAGCGGGCAGTAAAAAGCCCAGCGGGCGGCTGGGCTTTTGGAGTTGCACGGACTTGCCCCCATCTGCATCGCAACTGACCAGTCATTTGCAGCCGACTTGACCAGCGCACGTGGGAATGACGACGGGCAGAGAACGGCCAGAAGCAGACCATGGACACGCAGCTAATACGTCAGTAATGTGCAAAGTAATATGTCGCTTTCCCCCTTCTTGATGTCGCGTTTACAGACTCGATTTTTTGATTGCTCAAGGGATTACGCATGAACATGGAATGTTATGCCAAAAGCCGTTCGGCACCTCAAAGTTGAATTTAAGGAGCAATAAAGTGGAAATCAAGATTGATATATTGGGTTCTCCAACAGAAAAGGATAAAGGAGTTCTGAATAATAGGTTTTCAGAATATCTTCGAATTCAATATCCAAATCTACCACCAGAATCGGAAGATAAAATATTTATGGTGGTTGCACACGATGAAGTAGGCGACTACATCGGTGCAATAAGCTGTAATTGTTACTGGGATGGCTTAGAAATTGACACCTTTTGGGTTAAGGAATCTCATCGCGGTAAAAAAGTAGGATCGATGCTTTTGGAAAAAGCAGAAGCGATTGGTGCCAACAATGGGGCAGTAGTTGCATTCTTAAAAACCGTTGATGCTAAACAGTTCTATGAGCGGCATGGGTATGAGATTTATGGTGTTCTTGAGGATCGCCCAATCGGGACTAACCTGTATCATTTAAAGAAACGGCTAGTAAAACATGCATAACAACTGGTTCAAATCGTTCGCTTCGCTCAATGGGACGGGCTAAAGTCCCCCCCTTAACCAAATGCTGGTCAGAGTCCGCTTTGGGTCCAGGCTGTGTGAAAACGCCTGCGATTGTCTAATCTTCTGATCGTCGAGATCGTGGCGGGGACGATCATGAAGCGATTCATTGAAGGTGAGGCTCGGACGCAAGTCACGTTGCTGCCTGAGTGCTTGGACGATTACGTTGCCGAGGAAAATCCAGTGCGCGTGGTCGACGTTTTCGTCGATGAACTCGACTTGGGTGCACTTGGGTTTGAAGGTGTTTATCCTGCTGCAACGGGCCGTCCTGCCTACCATCCTGCGATCTTGCTGAAGATCTATATCTACGGCTACCTCAATCGGATTCAGTCCAGCCGCCGGCTTGAGCGTGAAGCCCAGCGTAACGTCGAGTTGATGTGGCTGACGGGCCGCTTGGCTCCAGATTTCAAAACTATCGCCGACTTTCGCAAGGATAACGGCAAGGCTATTCGGAGTGTCTGCCGGCAATTCGTAGTGCTTTGCCGCAACCTCAATCTCTTCTCCCAATCAATTATCGCCATCGACGGCAGCAAATTCAAAGCCGTGAACAACCGCGACCGTAACTTCACCCAGGGCAAGGTGAAGGCACGCATGCTGCAGATCGAGCAGAGCATTGATCGATATCTGGCAGCGATGGATTCGGCGGATCGGGCAACGCCCGAAGTCGCCGAGGCCAAAGCAGAGCGGCTTAAAGAAAAGATAGAAACACTGAAAAAGCAGATGCAGAAACTCAAGGAAATCGAGGCGCAGCTCCACGAAAGTCCAGACCAGCAGATCTCCCTCACAGACCCAGATGCACGCTCAATGGCCACGAGCGGTCGAGGCACCGGAACGGTTGGCTACAACGTACAAACAGCTGTCGACGACAAACACCACCTGATCATTGCCCACGAGGTGACCAACGTTGGTAATGATCGTGGGCAACTGAGCAATATGGCGAACCAAGCGCGTGAAGAAATCGAGGCTGAATCGCTAACGGTGGTGGCCGATCGGGGCTATTACAAAGGTCTGGAAATCCTTGCTTGCGAGCAAGCCGGCATCACTACCTTCGTACCGAAGCCCCTCACATCTGGCAGCAAAGCCGAAGGCCGATTTGGTAAGCAGGACTTCATCTACCTTGCTGCATCGGACGAGTATCGATGCCCGGCGGGGCAGTTACTGACTCGGCGGCATTCGTCGATGGAAGACGGCATGTTATTGCATTGTTACTACTTCTCGGGCTGCCAGTCTTGCTCAATGCAAAAGCAATGTACGACGGGTAAGGAGCGCCGTGTGAAACGCTGGGAACATGAGGCTGTAGTCGATGCGATGCAAGTTCGGCTAGAACATGATCCAGCGATGATGAGGGTTCGTCGACAGACCGTTGAACATCCTTTTGGAACGCTCAAGTACTGGATGGGAAGTACCCACTTCCTGACCAAAACCCTTCCGAGGGTGAGCACTGAGATGAGCCTTCATGTGCTCGCCTACAACCTCAAACGAATGATGAGCATCTTCGGCACCGCAGGACTGCTTGAGGCGATCAGGGCGTGAATCCAGCCGCTTGGCTCGCCCGTTGGTAGCCAATTGGGCCGCTGACGCGGCCCAATCGGCATTACAAACGTCTATGTAGCTGACTAAGCTAATTCGCGCTTCCGCCCGCTGATTCCATAGGCAACCCTCGCGACTCTCAGTTTTCGAGGTGTTTAGCGCGTTTTCACACAGCCTGGGTCGATAGCTGCCCGTCATCAGTGGTAGCTATCGGGTAATGCTAGATATCAGAATGGGGGCTAGAATGAGCCGAACGGCTTGCGTTGATCTCGCCAAGCTTGAGTAGACGCTGATCGAAGGCGTGCATATTTCAACCATTCGCCCGCAACCAACACGCTTCGTTTCACCCATACATGTACAAAAGGTCGTCGATCAGCTCTAGCTCCTGCTGCGTGTACTGGACCTTGTTGTACCGTCTAATGTTCTCAAGCACACCTCTGATCGGAACCTGCCGCGAAGGATCCTGAACAATTTCGATCAGACGGTCGTAATCGGGATCGTTTCCCTTGAGGTATTTTTCAATCAGTTCTTTGAGCGCTACGCGCGCCTCTAGATCGGTTAGCACTGTTACTTCTCCGGCAAGACAATGACCTCATCCACTTTGATGATAGTGGTAGTACCTGGTTTCGGAATGAGTTATCGCGCACCACCTGTACCTTAGCCAGCATACGCTTTCGTGAAGCGTTCCAGGTTCGGACTTTTACCATCAAGCTAATGTGGGACTTTTACGATTGGCACGTCGTCCTTATAGAGTTGCAGCGTGTCGAACTTCAATCGCAGGCAACCATCACTCCATGCAGGGGCGGGGGCAGCACTACGGCCATCAAGCAGATTTGGTATCCATGTGGCGATTCAGTGGTTGCAGAAAACTCTGAATGATAGGGTAAATGTAGGGAGCCATTCCGGTCTGTGAGATGGTTTCAATCCCCGCGTGTGCTGCGGGGATTACTTTCCATAAGCTAGGAGCTACTGATAAAGTCCCGCAGAAGAATCCAGGGCGTTCAACAATTCCTGAGCTGGAATAGCGTACTGACAGAGGTTCGCCATATCCAGATCCCCCCAGTCTTGATCATCATCAATTTCCAATATCAGCAAATCGATTTTTTTGAGCTGGAAGAAACTGATGATGTCGCGAATCTCTTTCTCGCGTTGCACCTGATCATTTCCATAGAGCCCACCGGCATAGAAGAAGCCCTTATCACCCATGGCAAGTTTCTTCTGAGAGCCAATAAGGGACATTTTGAAGCGTTGGTGAAGAAATTTCGCGGCTTCCACATCACTCGTCGGTGATGCCGCTGCAATGCTTATTTTGGTCATGGTTTAAAAGTCCTCAGAGATCAGAGGGTTAAGTGGTTTGCCCATGGTGTCTTTCTGGTAGTTACCATCGTGCCACCTGTGTTCATGGGCGACGTCGCGCACGCGGAGCGTGGTTAAGTCGCAGGCCCGAAGCTTGCTGTCGATGGCCATATCGAAGAGCGCAAGATCACGGGTTCGTTCTGCAATTTGAAGCCTTCCCCGGATGGCCCAGATATCTCTCAGTCGGAGTGGAGCTTTCTGCCCAACCAATTTTCCTTTGTTCCAGGGCTGACGGCTGCAGGTAGCGAAGATGTTCATGACTAGTCCTCCACGTTTCGAAGGCAACGACGCCTGATGGTCAATACTTTGTGGTCAAAGGGCAGCTCTGGCGGTGTACCAACCCATCGCTGAGTGAGCGATGTGCGGTCAACGAGCTAATGGCCGCTCGTCGTGAGGTTAAGGCAGCGAAAGTCTCTGGCGATTCTGAGCAGTTAAAGAAGGAAAGGCCCCCACAAAGCGGATCTATTAAATGATTCAAAAAGGTTCGAGGTCGAGCTGAGATTCCATTCGTGTCCTAGTAGATGGCGGTTCCCCTGCAATCGTGCGATGCAGAATGCTAGTGAGTGGTTCTCAATACCTTGGCGCACCATGATCACCTAGCCCGCTTGGCAAATGAATATCCATCGCCCCTCCCTTAGTGTTGTCTGAACTCATCCGAATTACGATCCCTGGTTCCCTCCATTTACGCCTTCAGGATACTTCGAGATCGGACAACGTGAGGAAGCTAACAAAATGCGTGCCAACACCCTCCGAAAACCATCATCTTATACTTTTGGCTAAAAAACACATATTTGCCGCGCTGCAAAAAATAATCAGCAATAGACTGCTACACTCCGATTCTCCAGTGGAAAGCTAAGTAAGGCACTCTGAGTGATTTCACTATTCACTCCAACGTTCAGGATTAACTAAATAATATAAATAATATCCAACTATTTGGAGTGCGACGTGACCGTTTTCCCGAACTCATTGACTTCGCCCAGTGGTTGCCAAGGATGCAAAAGCTCCTTAGAACTGGATTTAGATTTCACCTTCGCTTATCAGCCGATCGTGGACGTACGTGATCAGTCGATTTTTGCACATGAAGCATTAGTTCGGGGCCTCAACGGTGAAGGCGCGCTGTCAGTGCTCGAGAAAGTCAACGATCAGAATCGCTATGAATTCGATCAATTGTGCCGCGTTCGGGCTATTTCTACTGCAGCGCAGCTTGGCATGACCCAACATCTATCGATTAACTTTCTACCCAAAGCTGTCTACCGTCCAGAACTGTGCATTCGAAGCACACTCGAAGCTGCACGAGTTAATAATTTCCCCCTCGATCGGTTGATTTTCGAGACGGTTGAGAGCGAATATGTTGATAACAATCACCACCTAACCAATATATTATCAAAATACCGAAAGTTTGGATTCAAAACGGCAATTGATGACTTTGGTGCGGGTTATTCAGGGTTAAACTTATTAGCAGATTTTCAGCCGGATTTTATTAAGCTGGATCTTGCGTTGGTGCGCAATATTCATCTTGACTCCGCTCGCCAGGCTATCGTGCGTGGCATTGTTACAATGTGCGCCGATCTAGATGTAAAAATCATTGCTGAAGGTATAGAAAATTCGGAAGAACGGAATTTTCTTGCCGGCTGCGGAATTTTTCTAATGCAAGGTTTTTGGTTCGCCAAACCTGCATTTAAATCAATGGCTTCCATCGATCCAAGCGCTTGGATATAAGTAAAAATCCACAAAGTCTTATCGATCACATTTAATATTTGGCTAAGATAACAGCCGCGACATCGCCGCCATTATCCACTGGACCGATAAAACATAGAATAATAATTTGCAATTGGTCCTTGTCATATATTGGTTGCGGAAAGGGTGAGCACCCTGCATCAAAAGTTGACTGAAGATAGTCTGGCAGAAAGTGCTCAAATTGATATCGAACTTAGCGAGTGAATAGAAATGAATCTTACGTTCGAAGAAGCATCGATACAATCATTATTGGATGCGCCTGACCAACTGGATACTCTAAACTTCGGCATAATTGGTTTTAACGACGCTTCAGAAGTAACGGTTTACAATACTTTTGAAGCTACAAGTGCGGGCTTGCGACAGGCACGTGTTTTAGGTAAAAATTTATTTGTGGAAATTGCACCCTGCCTGAATAACGCCATGGTCGCTCAAAGGTTTGAGAATGAATCTGAGTTAGACGTGATTATTTCTTACGTTCTGGCGCTTCGAATGCGGCCAATCCCCGTCAGATTAAGACTACTTAAAAAAATCAATAATAACACCCGCTTCCTACTGGTTGAATGGGCATAAAAATGAGTGGCATTGAGCAGGATAATGACTCAATCGAGTCAGAGTACGAAGCGTTACTTTCATTCATGTATCTGTCACCCGTAGGACTGGTAAGAACCAACCCCAGCGGAAAAATTGATATGCTTAATCCTATGGCAACACAATTGTTGATGCCATTGGTTAAAGCTATTGGCCTTGAGAATCTGTTTGAAACACTTGCTTCCGTTGCGCCTGAATTACGTAACCTTGTGACAAGTTTTAGGGAGTCATGCGGATCAATATGTGTAAATCATAGAATTCACGTGACGTCCGCAGCCGACGGAGGTGTTGTACTGTCATGTACTATTGTGAAGGTCAACGACGATGTTTTGATAACAGTTCTGACTGATATCTCTTGCCAAGTTGCAACTGAAAGGAGGCTAAGGCAGACCGACTCATGGCTTGACGCCATTTATACTGTTGTTAACGATTTCGCAGTCCTCGGTTTGACTAAGCAGGGAGAGATTAATAGGTGGAGTCCCTCAGCAGAGCGTTTGACGGGATACTCGGAATCTGAGGCTATAGGTGAGACGTTGCGCCACTTCTGTAATCTTTCCGCCATGGATGTGCACGTTTTAGGTGAACATCTGGCATTCGCACGTGAGGAAGGTTGGCATTCACGAGACTATTATTGCCAACACAAATCGGGACACAATTTTTTTGCTCAGGCAATGATCGCCGTTTTGCGTGAAGAGGATGATGAGTTCTCTGGATATACTGTGGTGTTTCGGGATATTACCGAGCGAAAGGTGTCGAGCGAGAATCTTGCTGACTTGCTAACTAAAGATCACCTCACAGGTGCAGTTAACCGGGCTCATTTTTTCAACCTTGCGGAGAAAGAGTTTGCTCGAGCAACTCGATATAGGCAGTCAATATCGATAATCATGTTAGACGCTGACCACTTCAAACTTGTTAATGATCGTTGGGGGCATCCGATTGGCGACGAAGTTCTGAAGTCAATTGTTAAAGTTTCCGAGGGGGTTCTTCGGCCCGCGGACACTATAGCCCGGTTCGGTGGAGAAGAGTTTGTGATTATGCTGCCCAATACCAACAACCTCGAGACGTCCGTTATTGCAGAGCGACTCAGGAGCAGCATTGAGGCATCTAGTGTCGATGCTGGTGGCGAGGGAATTAAAATCACCGTCAGTATTGGATGTGCGTCGATGAATGAATCGCGATCCACTCTCAAGCAGTTGTTAGTCTCTGCAGATAGTGCGCTCTATCACGCAAAATCCAAGGGTAGAAACTGTATAGTTGATATTTGTGAATTCTAAATTGATGGCATCTCGTGGGTTAACACGAGATAGGCAAGTGAATTACCTAGATCTCAAATATTCCTAGTGGGCTTTGTGTTTCTCGATTTCAAGGGTCTCATTAGTTTTTAATAAGGCTCTCTTGCTGCACATGCTTCGCGATACCCAAAAACTCGACCGGATCAATGCCAAAGCGCCGTCAGGTTTCTATAGCTCCAATACCCCCTGCATGCGACCTGCAATCCTTGCAATAACCCCTCATGGCGTTGGCAAGCGCGAGCTCATTTTCGTAAAGTTTTTCGAGGATTTCCGGCAGATGAGTGTTTGCTTACTTGGCGACATTTCATCAGCGTGAAAGGAAAACTTAGCAGTGGCAAGACGGCGTGCACTAGCTTCATGGTGATTTAGGTTGTATGACCGAGTTACCAGGGCATGAGCTATCTCCGAGCTAGTAGAGGTTCCCGAATGGCCGCTTCTGGCCGATTTCTGCCTGTTGCGACGGGCCGCAAACAACCCGAAGCGGTCTTTTGCTTTTGCCTGTCTGCGAGTTTATATAACCTCGCGAAATTCGTTTCGCACACTCGTTGCAATATCTAGGATCCTTTTATGCTGACTGACCAGACCAGGCTACTCGCCCTCGCATTGCTTGAGATCAGGACATTGCTTGCTGATTATCTGGGCAGCGATGTCGATGCTCCAATGAGCGTCCGTGTCGCGGCGCATATGGCCTATGCACTCCACAATGAGGCGGAGGCTGCATACAGCAACGCTGAATTTCAGATCGACCACGCAACTCGGAAAATCGCCGCGATCGATGAGATTCTTGGTGTTACGGATGGTGCCGCGTTGTTGAGCAGATTTGAAATCGAGGCCAAAGTCATTCTGGATAGCGCTCAACCTGGATGACCGCTTCTGGCCCAGAGCTGTCAGTTATGAACCCAGCAGAAGTCCCTCGAGCCTCTTTTGACCTTTAGGGGGATCGCCTTTACAGACGCATTCCCATCTCGAAAGCACGAGTTTCAAACCCGAACTCTGTGTACATGCGAGCAGCGCGTGCATTGAACGGCCAGACGGACAACCTCAAGTCCTGGGCGTCATTTTCGATAGCCCAGTTTTTAACGAGCTGAATAAGCATACGTCCAATACCTTTCCCCCAAAATTGCTCGGCAACACATACCGATCCAATGCGAACAACATTCAGCGGTTGCATCAGCGGCCCAGAGCTTGCCGACAAGCTGGCGGTTATGAAGGCTGCGGCCTGGTGACCGACATTCGCGATGAATACAACCTGACCCGGTTTCTCGAAAAGACCTGGCCAGTGAGGAAGATCGCGCGAAAAGTCTTGGGTGGCAGCCGCGTAAATATCGGGGCGGGCAGCGTGGTGCACCGCGTTAAGCAATTGTCCTAACTCACAAATGCTCAATGCGTCTTCTACCGTTGCTGCTCGGTAAATAATGGCTTCGTCCATGATGTGCAGCTCTCCTTGATTGTATGGGTGGTTCGCAGGGCTCCCGGTCTTTGTCTCATGGCAGGGATGATATTCCAATGGCTGCTTTTGGGCTGTGGATTCAACCTGTCGATGCAACAGATTTGCTAAATCCGCAGGCCGAAAGCAGCCATTCCGGACGCTCCTGCACGCAAGAGTGATCGCCATGCGTGGAAGGACTATCCATTAGTCATTTGATATGTCGGTAGACCTTTGTTGTACGGACCGAAAATCCTGCCCCCTCATATAAACGATGGGCAGATTCACGATCTGGATTGGAGGTTAAATCCAGAGTTCTCGCGCCGAGGTCATGGCTTATTTCTATTGCTGCTTGTATGAGTGCTTTGCCGACCCCTTGACCTCGAGCACTGGCATCTACTACGACGTCTTCGATCCAGGCACGAATGCCTGTCGGAATGCGAAAATGAATTAGGGTTAGCGCCCCCAAAATGCTTCCTCCACCTGCCGCTCTCACTACCAATAAATCGGAGCACTCTGAATCCACAATCTGCTCCAAATCTTCCATTGTCATCGCTTGAGCGTTTCTGGAAAGCTGTGGGAGAAGGTCATTCAAAGATCTGAGCAGCATAGGATCGGTTTCTTGAACCACCTCGACAATAGCGGATTGGTTTGTCATTAGAGATCCTCAAGTGAAGGGGGGTGAAGCTTCAATGGTTCAATTCGACACACTACCCCAAAGGCTCTGCGAGTGACCGCTTCTGGCCCAGAGTGTGTCATAACCCTTGTTAGCCGCTTCCACTCCGGAATGTTTTGGCTTACTCAGCCTAGGTCAGACATCAGTTGCTCACTTCCCTTCAGGTATTTTTCAATTAGCTCTTTGAAGGGGACGCGGGCCTGCAGGTTGGTTCGCATTTTTATTGCTCCGGCAAAATAGTGACTTCATCCGCGTGCGGTGGTGTAGGCAAGTCGCCGTACACTTTTGTTGCTTTTCGTGAGTGCGCGCCCGCTCATTCAACATGATTTGAGGGGGCGTGTTTAAACTCCGCCGAGTTTACTTCTTGAAAGCTACAAATCCTTGCGCCGTTGCCTACGGCTGCGCCAGAATCCGCCGGCTTGTGTGTCGTAGCCCTTGGTTCTATCGTTTCCGTGCCGCTGATCATTCAGCGGTCGGGCTTGGAAACTCGACGGGTAAACGACACGAAAGCACCTCTTCATAACGTATTTTTTTCGCACTAAGTGCATTGCGTTATGGCGGCTGTGCGTGGGAGACCTTATAGGTCTGCCGGGCTCGTTTACCCTGGTTTTCCAACCCGCGTACAGCTGCCACCCCTTCGCTTGGAAACGAACGTGGCAGCTTCACCAGTAAACGAGGTTTCACCATGTTCAAAGTCACACCAAACCCGCCGGTCACCGATCCGGTTTCCCCATACGAACCTGATTCAAAGAAGCTCAACGAGGCTGCGGAACGGGCGCTCGACTTCCACTTCCCGTCAAATGCCGATATCAAAGCCACTCCGCGAATACGCAGCACCCTGTTTTCCGTAGACCCGGAGGCCACCGCCGAAACCCTGGCGGTTTATCTGGTCGAGATCCTGGCCTCGGTCGATGTGATGGTCCATCAATTGGTGGATCATCTGGAGGGTGAATCGCGTTACGCCTTATTGGGCATTTCCAACAGCATCATGATGGCGGAGATCACAGCGAATCGAGTGTTGGATACGATTGATCTGCCCAAGTAGGTGCCGCTTGCTGTGGAGAGTGGCTAACTGATGTTTGGTTGTTAATCAGGGCCAGAAGTTGCATAGCAGCGACTCGCTGCGTTTCAAACGCGATGAAAACCCCCGGTGGTTTGCTGATCACTGGGGGCTTTTGTTGGCAGCAAGACCGGCCGGCTTTATCGCTGGTCAAATGCTCCCCCGGTCACATGTTGCTTATCGCCTCGTTCTTGTTAAGCACGAAATTTCATGAGCTCCTTCCAAATGTAACCGTAGCTGTAGCGAAGCCATGCAACTTTTAACAAGTCGAATCTACGTCGTAGCCAACTGTTTTCTCGCGCTTTTAGCTCTTTGGTTATTTCATCTAACAACCACTCATCCTTAAAACCAGTCCAGACAGGAGGGACGGGCGTTTCAAGGTTGCTGAAACACACAGGCGCGACCTCTGAGTACAAGATCTCCTCAACGACCTTTGGGTCATAGCCCCGGATTCTTTCTGCGATAGAGGCGTAGTCGACAGAGCTGTCTACAAAAGCCTCTGCCAGTGCGATCTGGATGCTTGCTCGTTCCGCAGGAGTCAGAATATGTACCAATGGGTGTGCTCCTTTAGCTCTGCGTCGAACGCTCCCCGGTCAATAGCTTCGTCCGCTTTAAGCACGAACTCCATCCCAATGCCTACGCCCTTCAGCACTAAACACGGTGCCGGACACTTCCGAGGCTAGCGCACTACCGCAGGTACACGTGTCACCTTTGCGAGCGGCTGCAAGACCGTCGAAGAACACATCAGGAGAACCGGAGGCGATAGCTTTGGAACCGTGCCCCGGGATGGGACAACTGGTTGGGTCGGTAATTCGTGCAGCTGGCTTTGCCATGCTTGACTCCCTGTCAACGAATTTAAAGGGGGGCGACTGTATCAGACTTGCTCTGAAAAATGGCTCGCGAAGCGAGGCATAAGACGAGCTGAGCGACGGCTCCACCGGAAAGTTTGCCCTGGAACTCAGGCGCGGCGCGCCATCAACAGCACCGAAGCCGCCGCCGACAACAACCCGGCGCAGCAACGATTGAATATCCGCTTGCCCCGAGGCTCGGCAAACCAGCGGCGCATGTGCAGGCCCATGTAGGCGTAGGCGCTGATGGCGATCCATTCCAGCATCAGGAACAACGCGCCGAGCAGCGCGAACTGCGGTGCCACCGCGCGGGTCGGGTCGACGAACTGGGGCAGGAACGCGGTGAAGATCAGGATTGCCTTGGGATTGCCGGCCGCCACCAGAAACTCCTGTCGCGCCAACGCCAACACGCCAACCGACGCCCGCGTCACTGCCTGCTCGGCCCCCGGATCGGCGCGCCACAACTGCCACGCCAGGTAAAACAGATACGCCGCGCCGACAATTTTGATGCCATAGAACAGCAACTCGGACGTTTGCAGCACCACCGCCAACCCGGCCGACGCCAAGGCAATCATCCCGGCAAACGCCAGCAACCGCCCGATCCCGGCCACGCACGAGATGCGGTAGCCGTAGCGGGTCGAGTTGCTGACCGACAGCAGATTATTCGGGCCCGGCGCCATGTTCAAGGCGAAGCAGGCGGGGAGAAACAGCGTCAGCGTGGCGAGGTCCATGACAGGTCTCTGGTAACGAGAACGGTATTTTTATCATGGGACCCGGGTGGCATTCCCCGTACAGCGGTGGACGCAAGTCGCCGTACACTTTTGTTGCTCGTGGTGAGTGCGCCCCGTTCATTCAACAGGTTTGAGAGCGCTTGTTTAAACGCCATCAAGTTTACTTCCTGAAAGCTACAAATCCTTGCGCCGTTGCCTACGGCTGCGCCAGAATCCGCCGGCTTGTGCGCCTAGGGCCGGGCCTCTATCGTTTCCGGGTCGCTGCCAATTCAGCGTCCGGATTTGACCGTCCGATTCAATCAAGGCGTACCAGTGCCCAAGAAAAGCGTCCGGCTTTTTTGCGGTGGCTGTGCGTGGGACATCTTCGGGTGTGCCGGATGCCTTGATTTCCGGTCGGTCAACCCGCGTACAGCTGCCACCTCTATTCGTTTGACCGCGAGCGGTGGCGGCTCCACTAATCAAGGAGCAACACCATGTTCAAAGCCACGCCCAATCCCCCGGAAACGGACGACGTTTCCCCCTACGAATCCACCGATTCCAAAAAACTCAACGATGCCGCCGAGCGAGCGCTCGACTACCACTTCCCGTCGAACGCCGACATCAAAGCCATCCCGCGAACCCGCAGCAGCCTGTTTTCCGTAGATCCCGAGGCCACGGTCGAAACATTGGCGGTTTATCTGGTCGAGACACTGGCCTCGGTCGATGTGATGGTGCACCAGTTGGTGGATCATCTGGAGGGTGAATCGCGTTACGCGCTGTTGGGTATTTCCAACAGCATCATGATGGCGGAGATCACCGCGAACCGGGTGTTGGATAAAGTTGATCTGCCCAAGTAGGGGTGGTCTACGGTGGTAATGGGGAACTGATGTTTGGCTATCTATCAGGGCCAGAAATGGCATAGCAGAGACGTCGCGACGTTTTAGCGCGAAGAAAACGCCAGTGGTCTGCCGATCACTGGGGTTTTTTGTAGCCGAAAGACCTGCGGGCTTTGCCGGGTACCGGCGTTACTTCGCAAACCTCCTCGCACCCACCACACACAAAATCACCGCAACAGTAACCCCCAGCATGCCGAGACTAACCTGCTCGTGAAGCAACGTAGCCGCCAGCGCCAAGCCAAAAAATGGCTGCAGCAACTGAAGCTGTCCAACCGCGGCAATCCCTCCTTGAGCCAGTCCGCGATACCAGAATACGAAGCCGATCAGCATGCTGAAAAGCGACACGTACCCGAGGCTCCACCAGGCTGGCGCGCTGATGCCGGAGAACGAAAAGGGCGTCAGCCACCAGGTCAGCGGCGCCACCACCGGTAACGACAACACCAATGCCCAGGAAATCACCTGCCAGCCGCCCAGGGTTTTGGACAGCTTCGCCCCTTCGGCGTAACCGAGGCCGCAGGCAAGGATGGCCAGCAGCATGAGGATGTCGCCGGCCGGGGAGGCGGTCAGCCCTTGGGAAATGGCGAACCCGACCACCAGCAGGCTGCCCAGGATCGAGAAGAACCAGAACGCCGGACGGGGACGCTCGCCACCGCGCAGTACACCGAACGCGGCGGTCGCAAGCGGCAACATGCCGACGAAGACAATGGAATGCGCGGACGTCACGTACTGAAGTGCCAGCGCCGTCAGCAGCGGAAACCCGATCACCACGCCCAACGCGACGATGACCAAGGGCAGTAACTGGTGTCGCGCCGGACGCTGTTCCTTGAACAGCCACAAAATGCACAGTGCCAGCACGCCGGCGATGGTGGCGCGGGCCACGGTCAGAAAGACCGGTTCGAATTCAAGGACGGCCACTCGTGTCGCCGGCAGCGAACCGCTGAAGATCAGCACACCGATGAGTCCATTGATCAACCCGCTGGTGTTCTTTTCCATGGTCTGGTTTTGCAGCTTCGATGCACGTTCCATTTTGGGTTCACTCAGTCGGGTTGCATGAGGCGCATCGTATGACCGACTATCGATACAATCAAAAAATTGTCATGGATACATTTCCCATATGCCTCGCTCCCGGTACAAGTCGCTGGTGGATGCCTTTGCAGCCGATATCCGTTCAGGGCGTTTGCCGCCCGGTACGCGTTTGCCCACGCATCGCCTGCTTGCCGCCAGCCATGGATTGGCCTTGGTCACTGCCAGCAGGGTTTATGCAGAGCTGGAGGCCATGGGCCTGGTCAGCGGTGAAACGGGGCGCGGGACTTTTGTTCGGGAGACTTCGCTGCCGCCCAGCCAGGGCATTCATCAGCCCAACGTTGCGGCGGGGATGATCGACCTCAATTTCAACTATCCGTCCGTGCCGGGGCAGGCCGATCTGCTGCGCAATGCCTTGCGTCAGCTCGCGTTGTCCGGCGACCTGGAATCCCATCTGCGCTACCAGCCGCATGCGGGGCGCCCGCACGAGCGGGCATCGGTCGCGCGTCATCTGGTTGCGCGGGGGCTGACGGTGCAGGCCGAGCAGGTGTTGCTCGTCAGTGGCGCTCAGCACGGATTGACGGTGGCCTTGATGGCATTGCTGCAACCCGGTGATGTGATCGCGGCAGATGCCTTGACCTACCCGGGGTTCAAGGTGCTGGCCGAAACGCTGCACCTTGAAGTCGTGCCCATTCCCGGCACCGACACCGGGCCGGATCTGGAGGCGTTCGAAAAACTCTGCCGAAGTCGTTCCGTGCGTGCGGTCTACACCATGCCGACGCTGCATAATCCGCTGGGTTGGGTGATGGCCGCCGATCAACGTGAGCGCCTCGTGGCCATTGCGCGCAAGCACGACCTGCACATCATCGAGGACGCGGCGTACGCGTTTCTGGCAGAGGATTCGCTGCCGCCGATCGCGCAACTGGCGCCTGAAAGAACGCTGTACGTTTCAGGATTCTCCAAGAGCGTCGCCACCGGGCTACGCGTCGGATTTGTTGCAGCGCCCCTGCAAACGGTGCCTGCGCTGGAGCGTACGATCCGGGCGACCACCTGGAATACCCCCGGGGTGCTGACGGCGATTGCCTGCGCGTGGATCGATGATGGAACCGTCAGCCTGCTTGAGGCGCAAAAGCGCGCAGACGCCCAGGCCCGGCAAGCCATAGCCGACCAGCACCTGGCCGGCCTGCACTTCGTGCGCCATCCATCCTCCTACTTCATCTGGCTGCCCTTGTCGGAAGACGCGCGGGCCGACCAGATCGCCATGGCGTTGATGCGTGAGCACGTCGCGGTATCGACCGCAGAACCGTTCGCGACTTCTGTCCATGTGCCCCACGCGATCCGCCTGGCGTTGGGCTCGGTAGACATGGGCGCGCTTGGCGTGGCGCTGGAGAAAGTGAAGCGGGTGGTGGGGGCTTACACATAGCGGAGCCATATCAAGCCAAAACCGGATGACTGCAAGTACACCGCGTTATCGTTCTTCGCGAGCAAGCCAGCATCAGACTCACCACAGCGACGCGCCTCGATACATCAACAAGAACTTTGGAATCAACCTTTCTCTCTGGGACTGGATGTTCGGCACGCTCTACGTCACCACCTCGAAGCCGGAAACCATCCGCTTCGGCACCGGTGAGCAGGACCACGAACGTTACCTGACGGTCTACAGCCTGATCGTCACGCCGCCGAAGGATCTCGTAAAGCATTCAGCTGAGCGAAGGGCGTCACCAAACTGAAGCATGGCCTACGCTTGTTCACAGACGCATGTTCAGTGAGCAGGGTTTGCTCCTGAGCGAGATTCAATCGGCACCCACAAAAATAATATCGGGAGACTCCATATGCTCGCCTTGTTCCGTCGCTCCATTGCAGTGGCCATGACGGCTGCCGCGCTCACTACGCCGGCGTTTGCGCTGGACACCGTCAAGTTCATGGCCCCAGGCTCCGTCGGTGGCGGCTATGACCAGACCGCACGGGACCTGGGAAAAGCCCTGGTCGAGGCCAAAGCCGCAAAATCCGTCACCTTCGAGAACAAGGGCGGGGCAGGCGGGACGTTGGGGCTGGCGCAATTTGCCAACAGCACCAAGGGCGATCCGAATGCGCTGCTGGTGGTCGGCGCGATCATGGTCGCGGGTATTGAGCAGAACAAGCCGCAAATCACCCTGAAGGACGTGACTCCGATCGCCCGGCTGTTTACCGAATACAACGTGATTGCGGTACGCAAGGAGTCCGAGTTCAAAACCCTGGACGACTTGCTCAAAGCCTTCAAGGACAAACCGTCCAGCATCACCTGGGGCGGTGGCTCCAAGGGCTCGATCGATCACATCGGGATCGCCGATCTGGCCAGCAAAATGGGAATCCCTGTCAATAAGGTCAATTACGTCGCCTTCGCCGGCGGGGGGGAAGTCGTTGCTCAGGTGCTGGGCGGCCAGATCAAAGTGATCACGGGTGGTTATGCCGAACTGGGCCAATACATCAGGAACGGTCAGTTCCGTGTGCTTGCCATCGGCGCACCGGAGCGTATTGCCGGGATCGATGCGCCGACGCTGAAAGAGAGCGGCTACGACGTGATTATCGGCAACTGGCGCGGTGTCTACGGTGCCTCGGGCCTTACTCCAGCGCAGCGCAAGGAAGTGACCGACGCCGTCGTGGCCGCCGCCAATAGCGAAGGCTGGAAGAAGAACGTCGAGACCAATAAATGGGCACCCAACGTCCTGACCGGCGATGAGTTCGGCACCTTTGTCGACCAGGAGCATGTGCGGTTGCGTGCAATGCTGGTCGAGGTCGGGTTGATTAAATGAACCCGTCTCGTCGAATCATGCCGGTACAACTGGCGATTGGCTTGGGCGTGGTCGCCATCAGTGCCGTACTGGCGCTAGGCGCCTACGGCTTTCCTGAGGAGATGGGGTTCGTCATCCTCGGCGCTCATGTCTATCCCTACGCGTTAGCGGTGTTTCTCGGCGTCGTCGGTCTGCTGCTGTGCTATCAGGCCGTCACCGGTGGTTTTCGCGAATTGGCCGACCACGATGATGAGTCTGCCAAGGCACTGCCCGGCGGCAAACTCGGGGCCGCCTGGGTGACAGCGGGACTGGTGGCCGTGGCCATGCTGATCAACCTCATCGGGTTCGTCCTGGCGGCCGGGTTGCTGTTTGCCTGTTCGGCCCGGGGTTTTGGCAGTCGCCGTCCGGTGCGGGACCTGGCCATCGGCATTGCCCTGACGCTGCCGATCTACTGGCTGTTCAACGCCGGGCTCGGGGTTTCCCTGCCGCCCCTGATCAACGCCTGGCTCTGACCCCGGCCCAAGGAGATAAACACGGTGGATATTCTCTCAAGTCTGGCCGTCGGTTTTGCCGCTGCGCTGACGCCGATCAATTTGATGTGGGGGTTTATCGGCTGCTTGCTCGGCACGGCCATTGGTGTCTTGCCGGGGATCGGACCGGCACTGACCGTTGCGCTGCTGTTGCCGATCACCGCAAAGGTCGACCCTACCGGGGCGCTGATCATGTTCGCTGGTATCTATTACGGCGCGCAGTTCGGTGGATCGACCACCTCGATCCTGCTCAATACCCCCGGAGAGTCGTCGTCCATGGTCACGGCCCTGGAAGGCAACCTCATGGCCCGTAACGGACGGGCAGGGCCGGCCTTGGCGACAGCGGCGATCGGCTCGTTTGTCGCCGGCACCATCGCCACGGTTATGCTCACCTTGTTTGCGCCGATCGTTGCCACGCTGGCGCTCAAGTTTGGTCCTGCGGAGTATTTTGCGATTCTGGTGCTGTCCTTCACCACCGTATCGGCGGTGCTCGGCGCCTCGATGCTGCGGGGGTTCGCTTCGCTGGGGATTGGCCTGACGATCGGCTTGATCGGCCTGGACTCGACCTCGGGCATTGCCCGCTACACCCTGGGTGTTCCGGAGTTGGTGGATGGCATCGAAGTCGTGCTCGTGGCGGTCGGTTTGTTTGCCGTGGGCGAGGCGTTGTACAGCCTGTTGTATCAAAAGGAAGAAGCGTCCGGTCGGCACCGGCTGACGTCTTTATGGATGACGCGCTCCGACTGGAAGCGCTCGATTCCTGCCTGGCTGCGGGGCACGCTGATCGGTTTCCCGTTCGGCTCGATTCCAGCCGGTGGCGCTGAAATTCCAACTTTCCTGTCCTATTCCGCCGAACGCAAACTGAGCAAGTTTCCCAAAGAGTTCGCGGGCAACAAGGGCGAGGGCGCCATCGAGGGGGTTGCCGGCCCCGAAGCGGCCAACAACGCCAGCGCCACCGGTTCTCTGGTGCCGCTACTGACGCTCGGTATTCCGACCTCTGCGACGGCGGCGATCCTGTTGGCCGCGTTCCAGAACTACAACCTGCAACCGGGGCCGATGCTGTTCCAGACCTCGGGCGATCTGGTCTGGACCCTTGTCGCTTCGCTGTACATCGGCAACGTCATCCTGCTGGTGTTGAACCTGCCGCTGGTGGGGTTGTGGGTCAAGCTGCTGCAGATTCCCCGACCGTACCTGAACGCCGGCATTCTGGTGTTCGCCACCATCGGCGTGTATGGCATGCGCCACTCTTCGTTCGACCTGCTGCTGATGCTGGCAATCGGTTGGGGCGGGGTGCTGATGCGGCGTTTCGATTTCCCCGTCGCGCCGGTGATCGTAGGCATGCTGCTGGGGCCGATGGCGGAAAAGCAGCTGCGCAACGCGTTGTCCATCAGCGAGGGTGACTGGATGATCTTTCTGACCCAACCCATTGCCGCGTCGTTCCTCGCGCTGACGCTGCTGGTGCTGGTCGTGCCTCATCTGCTGCACGCTCGGGGCATCAAGTTGCATGAGGATGATTAGGCAGTTTTCTTCAATACGCAGGGCAGGGCGCTCAGTACCTTGAGCGCTGGTTTCTCTGACATTGAAGAAGGTGTGCGATGAGTCTGATTGTCTCCATGGCGACATTTGCGTTGGTTGCTTCGATAACGCCTGGGCCGGTGAACATTGTTGCGTTGAGTTCGGGGGCGCAATTCGGTTTTCGTGCCAGTCAGCGGCATGTGGCCGGGGCCACGTTGGGCTTCGTTTTACTGCTGGTGCTGATGGGCCTGGGGTTGCATGAGGTGTTGCGGCTGTGGCCGGCGCTGACGCGGGTGGTGCAACTGGCCGGCGTGGCGTTTCTGTTGTTCATGGCCTGGAAACTGGCGGCGGACGACGGCCACATCGACGCGAAAGAGTCGCGCCGGGCACCTTCAATGCTGTACGGCGCGGTGATGCAATGGCTCAACCCGAAAGCCTGGCTGGCGTGTGTGGCAGGCATGGGCGCCTTCGTCGCGGACGGCGAGGCGCGGTTGGTCTGGCAGTTTGCGGCGGTGTATCTGGTGATCTGCTACGTATCCGTCGGATGTTGGGCGTATGCCGGCACCTTTTTGCGCGGGTACTTGAGCAATCCTGCGGGCATGCGCCTGTTCAACCGGATCATGGCGTTGCTGCTGGCGGTGAGTGCTGCGTACCTTTTGATGCCCTGATCAGCCGCGATATTGCCCCGGTGTGGCCGCCAGATGCTGCTTGAACACCCGCTGAAAATGCGCCTGGTCGGCAAATCCCGCTTCCAGCGCAACATCAGCAATCAACTTGCCGTTGCGCAATTGATCACGGGCGAACTGGATACGCCGGTTGACCAGAAATGCGTGTGGCGTCATGCCGTGATGCTGCTTGAAGGCTCGAATGAGATAGGACGGCGACAGTTGAGCCGCTTCGCAAATGTCCTCCAGTTTGAGCGGGTGTGTGCAGTGATCGCGAATATAGTCGGCCGCCCGTTCCAGCTTGAAATTGGGTTCGCGCAGCGGTTGATCGATCGGGTTGAGCCGCTGTTGCACCTCGGTGAAAAACTCCACCGCCGCACTGTGTTTGCACAACACGTCCTGCAGGGGATCCACCAGGATTTCGTACAGGCCGTTGAGGCCGGCGAACAGGTTGCCGTCGCGAGTGTGGGTGATGGAAAACCGCCGGAATGCCGAGTCCTGGCTGAAGCCGAGCTGGTGTTGCAGATCGGTCAGCCAGGGCGTCTCGACGTACAGCATCAAGTACGACCACGGCTGGTCGTCGATCGGATTGCAGGCATGGACATCATCGGGGTTCATCAACACCACGGTGCCGGCGCTGACTTCGAACTGCGCTTGCTCGTGAAGGTAGGTACTGCGCCCGGCCGTTATCGCACCGATGGAAAAGTGCTCGTGGGAATGCCGGGTGTAGCAGACCTCGCGGCCGTCGGCGATAGAGCGGGCTTCGATGAAGGGCAGGGCATCGTCGCGCCAGAAGCGGGGGGCTGTGTCAGCGTCTTTGGCAACGGTGTGCTTCATCGTCAGTGTCCCAGGCAGGCCAGCTACGGAGTGTATTAGCTCTCGCCATCAAAGGCTCGCTGCAAGGCGGCGATGTCGAGTTTTTTCATCTGCATCATGGCTTGCATGGCCCGTTGCGATTTCTTCGTGTGATGGCGGTGATTTTCGAATGATCGAAGATCGAACAGTAAAACTTCGCGGCCTCTTCGGCCTGAGTGTCGAACCAGAGGCAGGGAGTCAGTTTTTGCACACGTTGCATGGTGGTTTGCTCCTCTACGGGTTACTCATGCTGGATTATCAGCGTAGCCAGCTTGTAGGCGATTGGCTGGACCGTAGATCGACATGGGCCCTCAGATATAGGTGTGATCGAGTCTAAATGACAAATGTAGTAGTCATACTGACTATCTCTGAAAATGGTCGATATGACTCGAACTGCTTCAGGGGGCTGATTTACAAGGACTAAAAAACTGGCACGAGACTTGATAAGTAAAACGTACAACTGAACTGCTACGGGAGTACGGAAAAATGTTCGATTTCTTCAGCAATCCTCAGAACGTTCTGCACCTGTCGAGTCGTGTACTGGGCGCTGGCCTGGCGCTGCTTTTGGCAGGCATCTACGGCGCATACCTCTACAACGGCCACCTGCCCATCGTGGTGCTGGTGTCGATGCATGCGATGACCATCATCGGCCCGACCTTACTCAAGATCGGCTATGTCATGCGCCTGCTGGCCCAGCATCGCTTGGGCACAGGCCTGGTAAGGGTTGCTGCCTGATGCGCAGACTCGCTGCTGCACCGGTCTTCAGTCTCGGGTTTCGACCGTTCTTTCTGGCAGGCGCCGGATTCGCTGCGATCGCGGTGGCGATCTGGGCGCTTTGGCTGTTCGGCCGATTGCCCGGCGCGCAGCCTGTGGGCGGGATGCTGGCCTGGCACCGGCATGAAATGCCGTTTGGTTTTGCCACGGCGATCATCGCCGGATTCTTGCTGACTGCAGTGCCCAATTGGACAGGGCGTCCCGGCCTAAACGGCTGGCCGCTGATGGGGTTGGTGCTAGTGTGGCTGCTGGCGCGACTGGCCTGGTTACTGCCCATTTCCGATAGCCTGTTGCTGGCCTCGCAAGTGCCTTTTCTTCCACTGCTGGCCTGGGCGATCGGACGGGATCTGGTGGCCGCCGGCAAGCGCGACAACTACCCGATTCTGTTGGTGATCGCGCTGATGGCCGGCTGTCAGGGCATAACGCTGTGGGGCATTGCGATTGATGACGCAGTCCTGCAACGGCATGGCGTGTTGTCGGCCTTATGGCTGGTGGCGGCGTTGATGACCGTGATCGGTGGCCGGGTCATTCCCTTCTTCATTCAGCGCGGCTTGAACCGTGCCGCTGCATCCGCCGCTCCCGCGTTGCCAACTCAAGTATTGCTTCTGAGCAGCCTGGTCGCGGCGATGTCCTTTGCTGGCGGGTTGAACGATGAGCCCAGGCGTTTGCTGGCGGCGTTGTTTCTACTGATGGGCGCGCTGCACCTGCTGCGCTTGTGGCGCTGGCATGACCGGGGTATCTGGCGCGTGCCGCTGCTCTGGTCGCTGTACCTCGCGTATGCCTGGCTGGTGGTTGCCGCGCTGGCGATGGCGTTGTGGCATGCGGGCCTGATGCCGCAGCAAAGTCTGGCCACGCACGCCTTGGCGGTCGGCGGTATCGGCGGGTTGATCCTGGCGATGATTGCGAGGGTCAGCCTGGGTCATACCGGGCGCCTGTTGCAGCCGTCGAACACGGTGGTGCTGGGGTTTGCGTTGCTGGTGATCGCCGCGTTGAGCCGGGTGTTTCTGGTGCCGTTTTCCGGGTTCGGTCTAGGCCTTTCGGCGCTGCTTTGGAGCAGTGCTTTCGGCCTGTTTCTCCTGCACTACACCGGCATCTTGCTCAAACCGAGGCTTTAACGTCCCAGCGCACCGCGATCGGCGATCCACTGCGTGGCCATATCGATAAAGGCGCGCAGTTTCGGTTGAGTCTGGGTGCGGCTGGGAAAGTACAGGTACAACGCCGAACTCAGCGGCACAAACGGCTGCAGTACCGGCTCCAGCTGACCGTTCGCCAGCTCGTCGATGATCTCCAGATTGCAGGCGTAAGCCAGTCCGAGCCCGTTCCGGGCGGCGCAGACCAGCAGCTTGCGATCATTGACGAGCACGCTACTCTCGACGCCCACCGTGAAGTCCCGCCCGTCGCGGCGAAACTCCCAGCGATGCGCGCTGCCGGAACTGGCAAAGCGGAAGCCGATGCACTCATGACGGGTCAAGTCTTCCGGGCTGAGCGGTTTGCCGGCCTTGGCGAAGTACGCCGGCGAGCCCACCACCGACCATTGCAGGTCCGGCGTCAGGCGCACGGCGATCATGTCTTTCTCGATGGACTCCCCCAGCCGGATCCCGGCATCGAAACCGCTCTCCATGAGGTCGACCGTCGCGTCGTCCAGGGAGATGTCGAGGCTGACCTGCGGATAAGCCTGACGGAACAGCGGCATCAACGGCTCGATCAACAAGGCGCCGGACAGGCGCGGGGCGGTGATGCGCAACGTGCCCATCGGCTGGTCGCGAAAACCGCTGAGCACTGCCAGGGCTTCATCGATTTCATTGGCTGCCGGGCGCAAACGGGCAAACAGGCTGGCGCCGGCTTCGGTCAATGCCACGCGCCTGGTGGTGCGTTGGAACAGCAGCACGCCGGTGCGCCGTTCCAGCAGTTTGATCGCGTGGCTGACCGCCGTGGGCGTGACCGCCAACCGGGTAGCGGCGAGGGTGAAGCTTTTGTGCTCGGCCACCGCCAGAAACTCGGTCAAGCCGTCGAAAGGATCGTGATTCATAAAGCCGCCATTATGAAAGACAGTTTCATAGTGCTTGTAACACGAGGGCATTTTTCCGGCCAATCTTCCTGCGTACCTTGTGCTCACCCCAACCCAAAACAAGGAACTCGATCATGACCACCTCCCACACCTTTAAACGTGTCTGGCTTATCACTGGCGCTTCCCGCGGAATCGGCGCCAAGATTGCCGCAGCGGCTTTGGCCAACGGCGACGCGGTGGTGGCGACTGCCCGTGATGCAAGCAGCGTCACTCAACGTTTTGGCACGCAACCCGCGTTGCTCGCGGTGTCCCTGGATGTCACCAACGAAGCCCAAGGCATTGCGGTTGCCAACGCAGCTATCGAGCACTTCGGGCGCATCGATGTGCTGGTCAACAACGCCGGCTTCGGTTTGCTGGGCGCGGTGGAAGAAGCCAGCGCCGATGAAGTGCGCCGGGTGTACGAAACCAACGTCTTCGGCTTGCTGAATATCACTCGCGCCGTTCTGCCGTACATGCGCGCCGCCCGCAGTGGGCATGTGATCAACCTGTCTTCGGTGGGTGGTTATGCATCGGGGCCTGGCTTTGGCGTCTACTGCTCGACCAAGTTTGCCGTCGAAGGCCTGAGCGAAGCGCTGCACGCCGAGTTGGCGCCGGTGGGTGTCAAAGTCACCGTGGTTGAGCCTGGTTACTTCCGGACCGAATTCCTCGAGGGCAATTCCCTGGTCGAATCCCCGTCGACGATTGCCGACTACGACAGCACGGCGGGCGAGGTCCGCAAAATTGCCAAAGCCGTGACCCTGAATCAACCGGGCGACCCGGACAAGCTCGCCCAGGCCGTGATCACTCTGGTGGAAGCGAAAAAAGCACCGCTGCGCTTGCCGTTGGGCAGTGACTGCGTCGCGGCGATCGAAGCCAAGAACGCCTTCGTCGCCGATGAATTGCAGACATGGCGCGAGGTGTCGGTGTCCACCGATTTCCAAGCCTAAGCTCGGTCCGTAGCAGCTGCCGAGCCTGCGAGGCTGCGTTCGGCGACGCAGTCGTCGTGAAGTCAGACCCCGCGGTGCCTCAAGAGAACCGTGTTCGCAGGGTTTACGACGACTTCGTCGCCGGACGCAGCCTCGCAGGCTCGACAGCTGCTACAAAGCACCCCGGTTCGCCTTTCATTGTGTGACCGGTGGTCGATGAACCGGTCTCCCTCGGCATTTTGCGCTTAGCTGTAGGGATAACCCGAGGCGCGCGTGGGCATTTTGTTGTCACAGCGACGCCCCTTCAGAGCACCGTGAGTCTGAGGAAATTGGCAATGCTGACCCTGAACATCAATGGCAAGGATCAGGAGCTGGATGTCCCCGCGGACATGCCGCTGCTTTGGGTCCTGCGCGATGTCGCGCACCTGACCGGCACCAAATTCGGTTGCGGCATGGCCCAGTGCGGCGCCTGCACCGTGCACGTCGACGGCGCGCCGCTACGCTCCTGCATCACGCCCGCCACTGCGGTGGCCCACGGGCAAAAAATCCTCACCATCGAAGGCTTGTCCACCGACGGCTCGCATCCGGTGCAGCAAGCCTGGGCCGAACTCGACGTCGTGCAGTGCGGTTACTGCCAGTCCGGGCAGATCATGTCCGCCGCCGCGTTGCTGGCGAAGATTCCCAAACCCACCGACAGCGACATCGATCAGGCGCTCTCCGGCAATATCTGTCGCTGCGGCACCTACCCAAGGATCCGTGCCGCGGTCAAACGCGCCGCCGAGATCGGTTGATGCCACGTTGAAGGGAGTTTGAACATGAACAGTATCAACCCGGTATCACGTCGCGGTTTTCTCAAGGGCAGCGCACTGTTGGGCGGTGGTCTGGTGGTGGCGTTCGTCATCCCCGGTGCTCATCGCTTTGCCGTGGGCGCGGAGAATGAAGGAAACGTTTTTGCGCCCAATGCGTTTTTGCGGATCGGCAACGACAACGTCGTCACCGTACTGCTCGGCCACTCGGAAATGGGCCAGGGCATATGGACCGGCCTGACCATGTTGATCGCCGAAGAACTGGACGCCGACTGGTCGAAAATCCGCGTCGAACATTCACCTGCCTCGGCCGCTGACTACGGCATGGCGGGGTTCGGCGGCATGCAGATCACCGGCGGCTCGACCTCGACCTGGATGGAGTTCGATCGTTACCGGCAGGCTGGCGCGGCAGCGCGCTTGATGCTGATCGATGCCGCAGCCAAACGTTTCAATGTTGCGCCCTCGGCGATTCGCACCGAGTCGGGCGTGGTCATTGCCGGCGACAACCGCGCGACCTACGGTGAACTGGCGGACGACGCCGGCAAGCTACCGGTACCGGATCCGGCATCGATCAAGTTCAAGGAGGCCAAGGACTGGAAACTCATCGGTAAACCCACCAAGCGCCTGGACACGCCAGAGAAAATCACCGGCCGCGCCAAGTTCGGCATGGACGTGCAATTCGAGGGCTTGATGACCGCCATGGTGGTCCGTTCGCCCGTGTTTGGCGGCAGCGTCAAATCCTTCGAAGGCGCCGAGGCGCTGGCCGTGCCGGGCGTGCATAAAGTAGTGCAGGTGCCCACGGGCGTGGCGGTTATTGCCGACCATTACTGGGCGGCAAAACTGGGGCGCGATGCGCTGAAAGTCGAGTGGGACTTGGGGCCGAACGCCGGCCTCGACAGTCAGAAACTGCTGGAGAGTTTCCGCAAGCTCGCTGCCACCCCCGGCACCTCGGCCAGCAAGGCCGGGGATACCACCGCAGCACTGGGCAAAGCGGCCAAGACCGTCGACGTCGAATACAGCGTGCCGTACCTGGCCCACGCGCCGATGGAACCGCTTAATTGCACGGTGAAAATCAGCAAGGACAAATGCGAGATCTGGACCGGCACGCAGTTCCAGACCCTGGATCAAATGATCGCGGGCAAGATCACCGGGCTCAAGCCCGAACAGGTCGAGATCCACACTGAGTTTCTCGGGGGCGGCTTCGGTCGGCGGGCCAACCCGACCTCGGATTTTGTCGCTGAAGCCGTGCAGGTCGCCAAGGCGGCAGGCGGGCCGGTGAAAACTGTCTGGTCCCGGGAGGACGACGTGCGCGGCGGTTACTACCGCTCGGCGTTCCTGCATCAGGCTCGCATCGGCCTGGACGCCGGCGGCATGCCGATCGCCTGGAAACATGTGATGGTCGGTCAGTCGATCATGGCCGGCACCATGCTTGAAGCAACGATGGTCAAGGACGGGGTAGACAAGACCTCGGTCGAAGGCGTCGCTGACAGCCCTTACCTTGAAGGCCTGGCCAATCACCAGGTGGAACTGCACTCACCGACCACCGGCATCAGCGTGTTGTGGCTGCGTTCGGTGGGGCACAGCCACACGGCGTTTGTCATGGAATCGTTGATTGATGAATTGGCGGAAGCGGCCGGCAAGGACCCGGTGGAATACCGACGAACCTTGCTCAAGATGCATCCGCGGCATTTGGCGGTGCTGAACCTTGCCGTCGAGAAAGCCAACTGGAAGGCACCACTGCCGGACGGCCACGCGTTGGGTGTGGCGGTGCACGAATCCTTCGGCAGTTACGTGGCCCAGGTTGCGGAAGTGTCGCAGGACAACCTGAAAATCCGCGTGCACCGGGTGGTGTGCGCGGTGGACTGTGGAATTGCGGTCAACCCGATGAGCATCGCGGCGCAAATGGAGTCCTGCATCACCTTTGGCCTCGGCTTTACCTTGCACAGCAAACTGACGTTCAAGGACGGCCAGGTGGTGCAATCCAATTACCACGACTATCAAGTGCTGCGGCTCAACGAAATGCCGGTGGTCGAAGTGCATATCGTGCCGAGCACCGAACGGTCCGGCGGCATCGGCGAGGCCGGTGTCCCACCCACGGCGCCGGCAGTAGCCAACGCGGTGTTCGCCCTGACCGGGCAGCGCTTGCGGGAACTGCCGTTGCAACTGTCAGGGGTGTGAGATGAGACGACATTTGATTCTGGGCGCGGTGGTGTTGATCGGCCTGGCCGGTTATGCCGAAGACCTGTTTGCTGACGATAAGGAAGCCATCAAGGCGTTTGATACGGTGCAGAAGGTTTTCCAGAGCCCGCGTTGCCAGAACTGTCATATCCCGGGCGATTCGCCGTTGCAGTTCGACGCTGGAATCCCGCACGCGATGAATGTCGTGCGCGGCATGGACGGCAAGGGCGCGGCCGGTCTGCCCTGCGCGACCTGTCACGCCGAGGCCAATCCGCCCGCCAGTTACGGGCCAAATACACCACCTGGGGCGCCGCACTGGAGCTTGCCGCCCGCGGCACACAAGATGGCCTGGATCGGGCTGCCGGCCGACCAGTTGTGCGCGATGATCAAGGATCGCTCCAGCAATGGGGACCGCGATTTCGCGGCGCTGATCAAGCACGTCAGCGAGGACAAATTGGTGCTCTGGGGCTGGAATCCGGGTGAGGGAAGGGCGCCGGTGTCGGTGCCGCACGACATTTTCGTCACTCAATTCAAGCTCTGGGCCGAGGCTGGAGGACCGTGTCCGGTGCAGGGCAGTTGACCGGCGGTCCGTTAGCAGGGAGTCAAACGCGATAGAGATGGCTCTAAAGGACATACCCATCACAGGAGTGAACAATGTTGGTTTCCGGCAAACCGGCTAAGCCCAGCCCCGATGCAGACAGCCTGCACGGGCCGAACGTACTTGAAACCGGCGTGCAAGAGCGCGACACGATGCGCAACCTGGCACGTGAGTTCGAACACCAGATAACGGCTGTGCAAATGGCGAGTATGGATGAGCTGACATTGTTGACCAACCTGCACGGCTTTCAGGTGCTGGCTCAGTTGTGGCTGGACGCCTGCCAGCATCTGGAGAAACCGGCGAGCCTGTTGGTTTTCGATCTCGACTCTTTCAAGCGCATCAACGAGGTGTACGGCCGCAGTGAAGGCGACAATGCCCTGAAGACCTTTGCCGACGTATTGCGCATCGCCTTTCGCGAAAGTGATGTGGTCGGGCGAGTAGGGGGTGATGAATTCGCCGTTTTGCTGACCGGTTCCAGCGCTGTGGAAGTCGCCGGGATCAGGACCCGGCTCGAGGAAATGCTCGACGAGCGCAACGCTACCGTCCATCGCTGTTACGACATTCGGTTCAGTGTCGCGCAGGTCGAATTCGACCCCGAGCATCACAAGACGGCGCAGGGCCTGATGGACGCCATCGAGCATGCCCGTCATCAGGGGGCTGTCAACTTTTGACCGGCGACGCTATTGGGCGAATAGCTGATTGATGTCCTTGAACGCCTTGAACTCCAGTGCGTTGCCGCAGGGATCGAATAAAAACATCGTCGCTTGCTCGCCCACCAATCCTTGAAAGCGAATCCCCGGTTCAATCACGAATCGGGTGTCGAGGGCGTTCAGTCGTTCTGCCAACGCCTCCCATTCCTCCATCCCCAGCACCACGCCAAAATGCGGCACCGGCACGTTATGGCCGTCCACGGCATTGGTGTGCGCCGCTTCCTGGGAAGCGTTTTTCGGTGCCAGGTGAATAACCAGTTGATGGCCGAAAAAATTGAAGTCCACCCAGTGGTCGCTTGAACGGCCTTCTTCCAGGCCAAACACTTCGCCATAGAAACGCCGCGCAGCAGCGAGATCGTAAACAGGGATGGCCAGGTGAAAAGGGGAGAGTTGCATCGGGTTTGCCTCGGAACTTCAGGAAAGATGAGGCTGAGTTTAGCGCTGTGCTTTTTGATGGAAAGACGATAGTTTTTGCGTCGAGCTCAAATTATTTCGATCAATCGAGAACGCTTATGTTGCGCGAATTGAAAACCTTCATCGCTGTGACGCGCTATGGCACGTTCGCGGCGGCCGGCATGCACATCGGCCTGACGCAGTCGGCTGTCAGCGCGCAGATGCGCAATCTGGAACAGGCGCTGGGCATTCGCCTGTTCGACCGCACCGGGCGCCAGGCGATGCTTAACGCCGCCGGGCAACGGGCATTGCCGATGGCGCGGGAGATTCTCGAAACGTTCAGTCGAATGGCCGTCAGCGAGGATGTCGGCGAGTATCGCGGCGAGTTGAAAATCGGCGCGGTGGCCACGGTCCAGACCGGGCTGCTGCCTCAGGCGTTGTTGCGCTTGAGGCAGCAGGCGCCGTTACTGGAACCGAAACTGGTGCCGGGCGTGTCATTGAATTTGTTGAGTCAGGTCGATACCGGCGAAGTGGATCTGGCGATCCTGATCAAGCCGCCGTTCGAGCTGCCCAAGGAACTGTCGGCGCAGGTGATTCGCCGGGAACCGTTTGTGTTGATCGTGCCGATGGACCTTGAGGGAGATGACCCGTTGCAGATCCTCGCGAATCACCCGCACGTGCGCTACGACCGCAATTCGTTTGGCGGACGTTTGGTGACGCGGTTTTTGCGTGAGCAGCAGATTGAAGTGCGAGTCGCGCTGGAACTGGATGAACTGGAAGCCATCGTGAAGATGGTCGAATGCGGACTCGGCGTTTCACTGCTGCCCGAGGCCGGGTTATGGCTTGAACATGGGGCGAAGGTCAGGATCATCCCGCTGGATGAGCTGACGTTTTACCGCGAGATCGTGCTGCTGCAACGCTACAGCCAACGCACACAGCCGATCCAGCAGCTGTTTGCCAAGTGCCTGACGGCGCCCGCCGACTAAACGCAAGCCCGCTCCCACAGGGATTTGCATCAGATCTGAAACCGCAGGCATAAAAAAACCCGCCGGAACCGGCGGGTTTTTAGTGGCTAGTGGAAGATCACTCTTCCAGGCTGCCCATCGCAGTGGTGTTGAAACCACCGTCTACGTACATGATTTCGCCGCTGATGCCGGACGCCAGGTCCGAGCACAGGAAGGCGCCGGCGTTGCCGACTTCGTCAATGGTGACGTTGCGACGCAGCGGGGTTTGCGCTTCGTTGGCGGCCAGCATCTTGCGGAAGTTCTTGATGCCGGAAGCGGCGAGGGTGCGGATCGGGCCAGCCGATACGCAGTTGACGCGGGTGCCGTCCGGGCCCAGGGATCCGGCCAGGTAACGAACGCCGGCTTCCAGCGAAGCCTTGGCCATGCCCATCACGTTGTAGTTTGGCATGGTGCGCTCGGCGCCCAGGTACGACAGGGTCAGCAGGCTGCCATTGCGGCCTTTCATCATTTCGCGGCCGGCCTTGGCCAGGGCCACGAAGCTGTAGGCGCTGATGTCGTGAGCGATGCGGAAACCTTCACGGGTGGTGGCTTCGGTGAAGTCGCCGTCCAGTTGGTCGCCCGGGGCGAAGCCGACGGAGTGCACGATGCAATCCAGGCCGTCCCACTTCTTGCCCAGTTCGACGAAGACCTTGGCAATTTCTTCATCGCTGGCCACGTCGCACGGGAAGCACAGGTCAGGGTTGGAACCCCAGCTCTGTGCGAACTCTTCGACACGACCCTTGAGTTTGTCGTTCTGATAAGTGAAGGCAAGCTCAGCGCCCTCGCGATGCATGGCGGCAGCGATGCCGGATGCGATGGACAGCTTGCTGGCGACACCGACGATCAGTACGCGCTTACCGGCGAGAAAACCCATGTGTTGCTCCTCTCTTTCAGGTTATTGCGCAGTGGCCGGAGCCAGGAAAGCGGCTTCCAGCAACTGCTGTGTATACGGATGTTGGGGGGCGGCAAAGATACTTTGCGCGTCTCCCTGTTCGACCACTTGGCCTTGCTTGACCACCATCAGCTGGTGGCTCAGCGCCTTGACGACAGCCAGGTCATGGCTGATAAACAGATACGTCAGGTTGTACTTGGTTTGCAGTGAACGCAGTAGCTCCACCACTTGGCGTTGCACGGTGCGGTCGAGGGCCGAGGTCGGCTCGTCCAGCAAAATCAACGCCGGTTTTAGCACTAATGCCCGGGCAATGGCGATTCTCTGCCGCTGCCCTCCGGAAAATTCGTGGGGGTAGCGGTTCCGGGTTTCCGGGTCCAGGCCTACCTCCTTCAGTGCCGCAATAATCGCTTGTTCCTGTTCCGCCTCGGTGCCCATCTTGTGGATCCGCAGGCCTTCGCCGACGATCTGGCTCACGCACATCCGCGGGCTCAGGCTGCCGAACGGGTCCTGGAACACCACCTGCATCTCCCGGCGCAACGGCCGAACCTCGGCCTGCGTCAGGCAGTCTAGCTGCTTGCCTTCAAAACGGATGGCGCCTTTGCTGCCGATCAGCCGCAAAATCGCCAGCCCTAGCGTCGACTTGCCCGAACCGCTTTCTCCCACAATCCCCAGGGTCTGCCCCTGGGGCAGGCTGAAATTGATCCCGTCCACCGCTTTGATGTGGTCGACGGTCTTTTTCAGAAAGCCTTTCTTGATCGGGAACCAGACTCTCAGGTCCTCGACCTGCAGCAGCGGCGGGCCAATAACGTTGGTCGCCGGCTTGCCGCTGGGCTCCGCTGCCAGCAGTTCCCGAGTGTACGGATGCTGCGGCGCGCGGAACAACTCTTCGCACGATGCCTGTTCGACGATGCAACCGCGCTGCATGACACATACGCGATGCGCAATTCTTCGCACAAGGTTCAAATCGTGACTGATCAGTAGCAATGCCATGCCCAGGCGGGCCTGCAATTCCTTGAGCAATTCGAGGATTTTCAGCTGAACGGTCACGTCCAGTGCGGTAGTTGGCTCGTCAGCGATCAGCAGTTCCGGCTCGTTGGCCAGGGCCATGGCGATCATCACCCGCTGGCGCTGGCCGCCGGACAGTTCGTGGGGCAGGGCTTTCAGGCGCTTCTCGGGTTCTGGAATGCCGACCATTTCCAGCAGTTCCAGCGTACGTTTGGTCGCGACTTTGCCGATCAAACCTTTGTGGATGCCGAGGACTTCGTTGATCTGTTTCTCGATCGAGTGCAGCGGATTGAGCGAGGTCATCGGCTCCTGGAAGATCATCGCGATCCGGTTGCCGCGGATGTGGCGGATGGTTTTCTCTTTCAGGCTCAGCAGGTCTTGCCCCGAATACTCGATGGTTCCGGACGGGTGCCGGGCGAGCGGGTAGGGCAGCAGTCGCAGGATCGAGTGCGCGGTCACCGATTTGCCAGAGCCGCTTTCGCCAACCAGGGCCAGGGTTTCGCCGCGCTTGATGTCGAAGCTGACGCCTTCCACCACCCGCTGACAGTGGTCGCCGACGACGAATTCGACGGCCAGGTCGCGCACTTCGATCAGATTGTCCTGATTCATTTCACTTCCTCGGGTCGAAGGCATCGCGAGCGGACTCGCCGATGAACACCAGCAAACTCAACATCAATGCCAGCACCGCAAACGCGCTCATACCGAGCCACGGCGCTTGCAGGTTGGATTTGCCCTGGGCCACCAGTTCACCCAGGGACGGCGCGCCCGGCGGCAAACCGAAGCCCAGGAAATCGAGGGCGGTCAGGGTGCCGATGGCGCCGGTCAAAATGAACGGCATGAAGGTCATGGTCGAGACCATCGCGTTGGGCAGGATGTGGCGGAACATGATCGCGCCATTCTGCATCCCCAGCGCCCGGGCTGCGCGCACGTATTCCAGGTTTCGCCCGCGCAGGAACTCGGCGCGCACCACGTCCACCAGGCTCATCCACGAGAACAGCAGCATGATCCCCAGCAGCCACCAGAAGTTTGGCTGCACGAAACTGGCGAGGATGATCAGCAGATACAGCACCGGCAGCCCGGACCAGATCTCCAGGAAACGCTGCCCGGCCAGATCCACCCAGCCGCCATAGAACCCCTGCAAGGCCCCGGCGATTACGCCGATGATCGAGCTGATAATGGTCAGGGTCAGGGCAAACAGCACCGAAATCCGGAAGCCGTAAATCACCCGTGCCAACACATCGCGACCCTGATCGTCGGTGCCGAGCAGATTGTCGGCTGAAGGCGGCGCGGGCGCCGGGACTTTCAGGTCGTAGTTGATGCTCTGGTAGCTGTAGGGAATCGGCGCCCACAGCACCCAGGCGTCCTTGGCCTTGAGCAATTCGCGGATATACGGGCTCTTGTAGTTGGCTTCCAGCGGGAATTCGCCGCCGAACGCGGTTTCCGGGTAGCGCTTGAGTGCCGGGAAGTACCAGCCGTTGTCGTAATGCACCACCAGCGGTTTGTCATTGGCAATCAGCTCGGCGCCGAGGCTCAGGCCGAACAGCACCAGAAACAGCCACAGCGACCACCAGCCACGCTTGTTGGCCTTGAACAGTTCGAAACGTCGGCGATTGAGTGGGGACAGATTCATCTCAATGCTCCCGGCTTTCGAAGTCGATGCGCGGATCGACAAAGGTGTAGGTCAGGTCACCGATCAGTTTCACCACCAGACCGAGCAAGGTGAAGATAAACAGCGTGCCGAACACCACCGGGTAATCGCGGTTGATCGCCGCTTCGAAACTCATCAAGCCAAGACCGTCCAGGGAGAAAATCACTTCCACCAGCAACGAGCCGGTGAAGAAGATCCCGATAAACGCTGAAGGGAACCCCGCGATCACCAGCAGCATCGCATTGCGGAACACATGGCCGTAGAGCACACGGTGATTGGTCAGGCCTTTGGCCTTGGCGGTGACCACGTACTGCTTGTTGATTTCGTCGAGGAAGCTGTTTTTGGTCAGCAGGGTCATGGTCGCGAAGTTGCCGATCACCAGCGCAGTTACCGGCAATGCCAGGTGCCAGAAATAATCGAGGATCTTGCCGCCCGTGCTCAGTTCATCGAAGTTGTTCGAAGTCAGTCCCCTGAGCGGGAACCAGTCAAGGTAACTGCCGCCGGCAAACACCACGATCAGCAGGATGGCGAACAGGAACGCCGGGATCGCATAGCCGACGATGATCAGCGAACTGGTCCAGACGTCGAAGTGGCTGCCGTGTCGCGTCGCCTTGGCGATCCCCAGCGGGATCGACACCAGGTACATGATCAGCGTGCTCCACAGCCCGAGCGAGATCGACACTGGCATCTTTTCCTTGATCAGGTCGATGACCTTGGCATCGCGGAAGAAGCTGTCGCCGAAATCCAGGGTGGCGTAGTTCTTGATCATGATCCACAAGCGTTCCGGCGCCGATTTGTCGAAGCCGTACATGTGCTCGATCTCCTTGACCAGCATCGGGTCCAGGCCCTGCGCGCCGCGATAGGCCGAGCCGGCAACCGAGACTTCGGCACCGCCGCCGGCAATGCGGCTGGTGGCGCCTTCGAAGCCTTCAAGCTTGGCGATCATCTGCTCCACCGGCCCACCGGGGGCGGCCTGGATGATCACGAAGTTGATCAGCAAAATGCCGAGCAGGGTCGGGATGATCAGCAGCAGTCGCCGAAAAATATACGCCAGCATCTGATTACTCCGTGCCCGCAGGGTCGGCTTGCAGTTTGGTTTCGATTTCTACCGCAGGTTTCGCATCGGGCTTGACCCACCAGGTATTGGTGCCGATGTCGTACTTGGGAGAGACTTTCGGGTGGCCGATGTGGTTCCAGTACGCCACGCGCCAGGTCTTGATGTGCCAGTTGGGGATCACGTAATAGCCCCATTGCAGCACGCGGTCCAGTGCCCGGGCGTGGGCGACCAGGCTTTTGCGCGAATCGGCGTTGATCAGTTGCTCGACCAGTTGATCGACCACCGGATCCTTGAGGCCCATGGAATTGCGGCTGCCGGGTTTGTCGGCCGCAGCGGACATCCAGAACTCGCGCTGTTCATTGCCCGGCGAGTTGGACTGCGGGAAGCTGCCGACGATCATGTCGAAATCCCGTGAACGCACGCGGTTGATGTACTGGGAAACGTCGACCCGGCGGATCACCAGGTCAATGCCCAGGTCGCTGACGTTGCGCTTGAATGGCAGCAGCACCCGTTCGAATTCGGTCTGGGCCAGCAGGAACTCGATGGTCACCGGTTTGCCGTTGGCGTCGACCATCTTGTCGTCGACGATCCGCCAACCGGCTTCCTGCAACAGCTGATAAGCCTTGCGCTGTTGTGTGCGGATCATGCCGCTGCCGTCCGTCACCGGGTTCTGGAAGGCCTCGGTGAACACCTGTTCGGGAATCTTGCCGCGGAACGGACTCAAAATTTCAAGCTGATCGGCGTCGGGCAGGCCGGTCGCGGCCATTTCCGAGTTTTCGAAGAAACTGCGGGTACGCACATAGGCGCCGTTGAACAGTTGTTTGTTGGTCCATTCAAAGTCCATCAACAGCGTCAGCGCCTGACGCACGCGCACGTCCTGGAACACCGGACGGCGCAGGTTGAAGACAAAACCCTGCATACCCGTGGGATTGCCGTTGGGGATCTGTTCCTTGTTCAATAGGCCTTCGGTGACCGCCGGGATGTTGTAGGCGCTGGCCCAGTTCTTCGCGCTCATCTCCAGCCAGTAATCGAACTGACCGGCCTTGAGGGCTTCCAGCGCCACCGTGTTGTCGCGGTAGTAATCGGTGGTCATCACGTCGAAGTTGTAGAAGCCACGGTTGGCCGGCAGGTCCTTGCCCCAGTAATCCTTGACCCGCTCATAGCGTATCGAGCGCCCGGCCTTCACTTCGGTGACCTTGTAGGGGCCACTGCCCAACGGGATTTCAAGGTTGCCCTTGTTGAAATCGCGGTTCGCCCACCAGTGTTTCGGCAACACCGGTAACTGGCCGAGTATCAGCGGGAGTTCGCGGTTGTTGCTGTGCTTGAACTTGAACAGCACGGTGAGCGGGTCTTCGGCGACCGCTTCCGCGACATCACTGTAGTAGCCGCGAAAGAGCGGAGCGCCGTCCTTGATCAGCATCTCGAAGCTGAACACCACGTCTTCGGCGCGGACCGGATGACCGTCATGGAAGCGCGCTTCAGGACGCAGGTAGAAACGCACCCAGCTGTTATCCGGGGCTTTCTCGATCTTGCCGGCGATCAGTCCGTATTCGGTAAATGGTTCGTCCAGACCCTGTTTGGCCAAGGTGTCGTAGATCATGCCGATGTCGTCGGCCGGCACGCCTTTGCTGATGAACGGGTTGAGGCTGTCGAAGCCGCCGAACCCGGCCTGGCGAAAGATCCCGCCCTTGGGCGCGTCGGGGTTCACGTAATCGAAATGCTTGAAGTCGGCCGGGTATTTCGGCGGCTCGTTGTAGAGGGTCACGGCATGTTGCGGGGCGGCGCAGGCCAACCCGGCGAACAGCAGGCCGCTGGCCTGCAAGAGCAGGGCGCGTAAGGGTTTCATCGATCTTTCTCCGAAGATTTCAGCCACCACGCGGAGAGGCCCAGGGTGTAGGGCGGCGTGGTGACAAAGGCGAACCGGTTGCGGTAGGCCAGGCGGTGATAATTGAGGTACCAGTTGGGAATGATGTAGTGCTGCCACAGCAAAACCCGATCCAGGGCTTTGCCGGCGGCCACTTGTTCGTCGCGGGTCTGCGCGGCGAGCAATTGTTCAAGCAGGTGATCGACCACCGGGTTGGCGATACCGGCGTAGTTTTTACTGCCCTTGACCCCGACCTGGCTGGAATGGAAATACTGCCATTGCTCCAGGCCCGGGCTGAGGGTCTGGCTGAGCGTCATCAGGATCATGTCGAAATCGAACTGATCCAGGCGTTGTTTGTACTGGGCGCGATCGACCGTGCGTAGCCGCGCGTCGATGCCAATGCTGGCGAGGTTCTCGACGTAAGGCTGAAGGATGCGTTCCAGGTTCGGGTTGACCAGCAGAACCTCCAGCTTCAGTGGCTGGCCCTTGGCGTTCTCGATCCGTTGCCCGTTGAGCTTCCAGCCGGCCTCGGCGAGCAGTGCCAGGGCTTTTCGCATGGTTTCCCGGGGGATGCCGCGGCCTTCAGTCTTCGGCAGGCTGAACGTCTCGGTGAGGAGCTTGGCGGGTAACTGCTCGCGATACGGCTTGAGCATCAGCCATTCGTGACCGACCGGCAGGCCTGTCGCGGAGAACTCGCTGTTGGGGTAGTAACTCATGGCGCGTTTGTAAGCGCCGCTGAACAGCGTGCGGTTGGTCCACTCGAAGTCGAACATCAGCCCCATGGCTTCACGGACTTTGGTCTCGGAGAAGATCGGTCGCCGGCTGTTCATGAACAGGCCTTGGGTCTGGGTCGGGATCTGGTGCGGGATCTGCGCCTTGATCACGTCGCCGCGGCGCACGGCCGGGAAGTTGTAACCGCTGTCCCAGTTCTTCGCCTGGTGCTCGATGTAGATGTCGAATTCGCCGGCCTTGAAGGCCTCGAAGGCCACATCGCTGTCGCGGTAGAACTCCACTTCCATGCGATCGACGTTGTATTTGCCGCGATTCACCGGCAGGTCCTTGCCCCAGTAATCCTTGACCCGTTCGAAAATGAGCTGGCGCCCGGGGGTTACCGACGTGATGCGATACGGTCCGCTGCCCAGGGGCGTTTCGAAGGTGGTGGCCTTGAAATCGCGACCTTTCCAGTAATGCTGCGGCAGTACCGGCAATTCGCCGAGGCGCAGGATCTGCAACGGATTGCCGGCGCGCTTGAAGACGAATCGAATGCGCTGCGGGTTGAGGATGTCGACCCGCAACACTTCCTGGAGGCTGGTGCGGTACTGCGGATGACCTTCCTTGAGCAGCAAACGGTAGGAAAACGCCACGTCGTAGGCGGTAATCGGCGTGCCGTCGTGAAACCGCGCCTCCGGACGCAGGTTGAACACCACCCAGCTGCGATCTTCGCTGTATTCCACCGATTGGGCGATCAGGCCGTAACTGGAGGTTGGCTCATCGCCGGACGGCGCGTACTGGCCGGTGCCGACCATCAACGGTTCGTTGAGCTCGTTGATGCCGTATTGCAGGAAATTAGGGGTGGAAACCGGGCTGGAGCCCTTGAACGTGTAGGGATTGAGCGTATCGAAGGTGCCAAACGCCATCACCCGCAAGGTACCGCCCTTGGGCGCTTGCGGGTTGACCCAGTCGAAGTGGGTAAATCTGGCCGGGTACTTGAGCGTGCCGAACTGCGCATAACCATGGCTTTCGCTGATCGTCGCGCTTGCGGGGGAGCTCAAGGCCAGGCTGATCAGGAAGAGGAGGAGGGGACGCTTCAAGTCAGAGATCCGATCCAGGCGGCTTGGGCTTTGTGGACCGTACAGTAACAGCTTGTATCGACAGGAAAAAGACAGGTGGTTAATGCGTGGTTAATTGCAGACGCGGTAGCTCGGCCAGCCGCAGAACCTGTGGCGAGGGAGCTTGCTCCCGCTGGGCTGCGAAGCGGCCCCAAAACCTGAAATCTTTAAAATTTCTGACGCACCGCATGTTCAGGGTTAACGACTGCTTCGCAGCCGAGCGGGAGCAAGCTCCCTCGCCACAGGGAGCCATGCAGCCACACGATTTCAGCAGACCTCAAATCACAGGCAAAAAAAGCCCCTGGATTCAGGGGCTCGTTTTTAGCGCGGCGAAGACACCGTCAACATCTGCCCAGGCTTCAACGCCTGACCGACACGCGGGTTCCAGCGTTTGAGGTGCTGCATTTCAACGTTGAAACGCTTGGCGACCATATACAACGAGTCACCTTGCTTGACCTTGTATTGGGTCTGCGTTTTTTTCTTGGACGCCTTGCTGTTCGCCGCCACGACGGTGTTGACGCGACCGCCGCTACGTTTGGTGGTGTCTTGCATCACCAGGGTCTGGCCGACCTTGAGGTTCTTGCCGGTCATCTTGTTCCAGCGCTGCAGGTCCTTGACGTCGACCTTGTTCGCCTTGGCGATGGCGGCCAGGTTGTCGCCGCGTTTAACACGGTAGGCACGTTTGAGGCTGGCGATTTCCGATTCATCAGCACCTTCGAAGACCGGCTTGAGCGACTTCTTGCTGATCAGTTCCTCAGGACGCATGGTCGAGAGGCTGGCGGTCAGCAACTGTGCCTTGGACGTTGGCACCAGCAAATGCTGGGGACCGTCGATGGTGGTGCGCTGCTTGAAGGCCGGGTTGAGCTGGAACAGTTCGTCTTCGTCGATGTTGGCCACTGCGGCAACCTTGGACAGGTCCATGCGCTGGTTGATTTCGACGACCTGGAAGTACGGTTCGTTGGCGATCGGGTTGAGGTTCACGCCGTAGGCTTCGGGGGCCAGTACAACCTGGGACAAGGCCAGTAGCTTCGGCACATAAGCCTGGGTTTCCGCTGGCAGCGGCAGGTTCCAGTAATCGGTCGGCAGGCCAAGTTTCTCGTTGCGCTCGATGGCGCGACTGACCGTGCCTTCACCCGCGTTGTAGGCCGCCAGGGCCAGCAACCAGTCGCCGTTGAACATGTCGTGCAAGCGGGTCAGGTAATCCATGGCCGCAGTGGTCGAGGCGGTGATGTCGCGACGGCCATCATAGAAACGGGTCTGGCGCAGGTTGAAATAGCGGCCGGTGGAAGGAATGAATTGCCAAAGGCCCACCGCATTGGCCCGGGAATAGGCCATCGGGTTGTAGGCGCTTTCAATCACTGGCAGCAGCGCCAGCTCCAGCGGCATGTTGCGTTCTTCAAGGCGTTCGACGATGTAGTGAATGTAGAGGCTGCCGCGTTCGCCGGCGTTTTCAAGGAAGGACGGGTTGCTGGCGAACCACAGGCGCTGTTGCTCGATGCGCGGGTTGACGCCCAGGTTGTCCTGCAACTGGAAGCCTTGGCGCATGCGTTCCCAGACGTCTTGCGGTATTTGCGGTGTTGGTTTCTCGCTGAGCCAGATGGGTTTCTGCTTGGCTCGCGCGGCAATATTCGGAACGTGTGTCGCTTCGGTCTGCGGCACATGGCTGGAACAGCCCGCCAGAGTGGCGGACACAGCCACCGCTATGGCTTGAGCCAAGCGGGTCAATGCGTCTGAATTGATGGCTTTACGAATAGGTGACGACATTGGCTGGAAGTAAGTTCCGGGCAAAAATGTCGGGCGATTCTAGAAAGCGCACCCCTTGCGGTCAACCATTCAGAATTTTTGTACCAATGGCGAGCCAGGTTAGAACTTATCTTTCCAAGCCCGAAGAGCAGCAAAGACCGCACTCGGAGCCCGGTTTTGGGTTCCATTCCGTTCGTCCACTTTTTCTTTAACGGATGTTTCGTCGACACGCAAAAAGGGGTTGGTCTGCTTTTCAAGCGCCAGAGTAGAGGGCAGCGTCATGATTCCGGCTGCACGTTGCTCGGTAACTTTTTCCAGACGTGCGGCGGTGTCCGGATTGCCCGGTTCGACCGCTGCGGCAAACTTCAGGTTGCTCAGGGTGTATTCGTGGGTGCAGTAGACCAAGGTGTCTTCGGGAAGCGCGGCAAGGCGGCTCAGCGAGGCGTGCATCTGTTCCGGCGTGCCTTCGAACAGGCGCCCGCAACCGGCGGCAAAGAGGGTGTCGCCGCAGAACAGCAGGCCGTGATGGTAATAGGCGATATGTCCCAGGGTGTGTCCGGGCACGGTGAAGACGTCGAAGTCCCACCCCAGCACGCTGACGCGGTCGTTGTCCTTGAGCGCCACGTCCCGGGCCGGGATGGTTTCGCTGGCCGGGCCGTAGACTGTTGCGTCTGTCGCTTTTTTCAGCTGCTCGACGCCGCCGACATGATCATGATGGTGATGAGTGACCAGAATATCGCTCAATACCCAACCCGGATGCACCGCCAGCCAGGCTTGCACGGGCGCGGCATCACCCGGATCGACCACGGCGCAGCGCTGGGTGCTGTGGTCTTGTAACAACCAGATGTAGTTGTCGGTGAAGGCGGGCAGGGCACTGATCTGTATCATCGTCGGATTCGCCAAGCGGAAAACAATGGCGCATCTTAGAACTTCCTGGCGCGTTGGAGAATGCAATGACCGATAAAGCGTTCGCTCAGGCCGATCCTGAGTGGCTGAATTTGATCAGCGCGGCCCGTGAATGGCTGTCCGGGCCCATCGGGCAATTTTTGCTGGACGAAGAACGACGCATGCTCGAAGACGAGCTGGGGCGCTTCTTCGGTGGCTACCTGGTGCATTACGGTCCGTCAGCCCAGACGCCACCGTCTGCACCGCAAGTGCAGCGCAATGTGCGGCTCGGTGCACCGTTGCCGGGTGTCGAGATTGTCTGCGAAGAGCAGGCCTGGCCGTTGAGCGAGCATGCCGCCGATGTGGTGGTGATGCAGCACGGGCTGGATTTCTGCCTGTCGCCCCACGGTTTGCTGCGTGAAGCCGCGAGCAGCGTACGGCCCGGCGGGCATTTGCTGATCATCGGCATCAATCCCTGGAGCAGTTGGGGCTTGCGCCATGTGTTTGCCCACGACGGGTTGCGCAAGGCGCGCTGCATCTCGCCGTCGCGGGTCGGCGACTGGCTGAATCTACTGGGCTTCGCGCTGGAGAAACGCCGCTTCGGGTGCTATCGTCCGCCGCTGGCTTCACCCGCCTGGCAGGCTCGTCTCGCCGGTTGGGAGCGCAAGGCCGGTGACTGGCAACTATCAGGTGGCGGCTTCTATTTATTAGTGGCGCGCAAGATCGTTGTTGGCTTGCGGCCGGTTCGTCAGGAACGTCGCGAACCGATGGGCAAGCTGATTCCACTGCCGATGGCCAAAGTCAACCGTCGCAACATCGAGCCGTAACACATTCTTTATTTCCCGGCCGGGTTCGCCCCGGCCTCGGGCATCGTCGATCACTGATCGGCGAGCCACCGCATTTTCTGGATAGATTGGCATGAGCGATAGCGTAGAACTCTTCACCGACGGCGCCTGCAAAGGCAACCCTGGCCCTGGCGGCTGGGGCGCATTGCTGGTGTGCAAAGGCGTTGAAAAGGAACTGTGGGGCGGCGAAGCCAATACCACCAACAATCGCATGGAGCTGATGGGCGCGATCCGCGGCCTGGAAGAGCTCAAGCGTTCCTGCGACGTGTTGCTGGTGACCGACTCCCAATACGTGATGAAAGGCATCAATGAGTGGATGGACAACTGGAAGAAGCGTGGCTGGAAAACGGCGGCGAAGGAACCGGTGAAAAACGCTGATTTGTGGAAACTGCTGGATGAGCAGGTCAACCGTCACAACGTCACCTGGAAGTGGGTGCGCGGACACATCGGCCACCACGGCAACGAACGGGCCGACCAGTTGGCCAACCGTGGCGTGGATGAAGTGCGCGGGTACAAGCAGGCTTGATGATTCCACTCTGTCCTGTGGGAGCTGGGCTTGCCCGCGATGAACGATGACGCGGTTTTACTGAAAGACCGCGGTGCCCGCATCGCGGGTAAGCCCGGCTCCCACAGGAAATCACAGCATCAGGATCGCGCTCGCCAGTTGCTGGTCGGAATACTGATCGCTGACCTTTCCGCGTATCCGCAAAAAAGCCGCCTCGATCCGCGCCCCGCGAATCGTCCCCTCGCTCGCCACAAACGCCGCCGCATCATCCTTCGCCGCCAGCACAATCTTGTCGTCGCTGAACGACCCGCTAGTGCCTTTGCTCGAGCTCAACGTCAAACTCACCGTCACATCCGTGCTGATCACGAAACTGGTGGCCTGGGCGCCTGTACCCAACAGGCAAGTGCTCAATAATAGAAACCGTGCGGTCTTCATGACGAAATCAAACCCATGGGAAACAAGCCCCGCACGCTAACAAGCCGTACCTCTCCAGACTTTATGAACATTGCTAATGATTGTTAAAAACTGCATGAGCGTCGGTCACTTGGCTGCGCGCGCCGGATCCCGTCAGCGTGTTAACATCGCCGCTTTTGCACGATTGACCCGTTGAGAGCTGAGCACTGATGGCCACCAGATCCGTTGTACTCGATACCGAAACCACCGGCATGCCGGTGACCGACGGCCACCGGATTATCGAAATCGGTTGTGTCGAGTTGATCGGTCGGCGCCTGACCGGCCGGCATTTTCACGTCTACCTGCAACCGGATCGCGAGAGTGACGAAGGCGCTATCGGCGTCCACGGCATCACCAACGAATTCCTGGTGGGCAAACCGCGTTTCACTGAAGTGGCTGATGAGTTCTTCGAATTCATCAAGGGCGCGCAGCTGATCATCCATAACGCGGCGTTCGACGTTGGCTTCATCAACAACGAATTCGCCCTGATGGGCCAGCACGATCGTGCGGACATCACGCAACACTGCTCGATCCTCGACACCCTGATGATGGCCCGGGAACGTCACCCGGGGCAGCGCAACAGCCTCGACGCCTTGTGCAAACGTTATGGCGTCGACAACTCCGGCCGTGAACTCCACGGCGCCTTGCTCGACTCCGAGATCCTCGCCGACGTTTACCTGACCATGACCGGCGGACAGACCAGCCTGTCGCTGGCCGGTAATGCGTCCGACGGCAACGGCTCCGGCGAAGGCGCGGACAACTCCGCCACCGAAATCCGCCGCTTGCCGGCCGATCGCAAGCCGACCCGGATCATCCCTGCCAGCGAAGATGACCTGGCCCGGCACGTGGCACGCCTGGAAGCCATCGCCAAGTCCGCCGGCGCCCCGTCGCTGTGGCAGCAACTGGTTGAGGCCAAGGCGCAGGCGTGAATCAGGGCTGATGTGACACGGTTTGTGTGGCGAGGGGGCTTGCCTGTGGCGAGGGAGCTTGCTCCCGTTCGGCTGCGAAGCAGTCGTCAATCCTGCGAACTCTGTGCTTCTGAAGGAATGCAGGGGGCCGCTTCGCAGCCCAACGGGAGCAAGCTCCCTCGCCACAACTAGTCCTGCTGAATGTTCGAGATTGATGGCCACATGATGGTGCATTCATTGACCCGCTTCGGGGCATCGACGCTCGCCACATCCGCTTCAACCCTCTATCCTGAGCATATTGGCAGGCCATGGTCTGCAGCCTCAGGACACTGAGCCTCATGTATAAAGATTTGAAATTCCCGGTATTGATCGTCCACCGCGACATCAAGGCCGACACCGTCGCCGGTGACCGCGTGCGGGGCATCGCCCGGGAGCTGGAACAGGAAGGCTTCAGCATTGTGTCGGCGGTGGATTACACCGAAGGGCGGCTGGTCGCTTCGACCCATCACGGCCTCTCCTGCATGTTGATTGCCGCTGAGGACGCCAGCGCCCATTCGCATTTGTTACACAATATGGCTGAGCTGATCGGCTTGGCGCGGGTTCGCGCGCCGGACTTGCCGATCTTCGCGCTGGGGGAGCAGGTGACGCTGGAAAATGCTCCGGCCGATGCCATGGCCGAGCTTAATCAACTGCGCGGCATTCTCTATCTGTTCGAAGACACCGTGCCCTTCCTGGCCCGGCAAGTGGCCCGGGCGGCGCGCAAATACCTTGATGGTCTGCTCCCGCCCTTTTTCAAGGCGCTGGTGCAACACACCGCCGATTCCAATTATTCCTGGCACACCCCCGGTCATGGCGGCGGCGTGGCGTACCACAAGAGTCCGGTTGGCCAGGCGTTCCACCAGTTTTTTGGGGAAAACACCCTGCGTTCGGACTTGTCAGTCTCGGTGCCGGAACTGGGCTCCTTGCTCGATCACACAGGTCCGTTAGCCGAGGCGGAAGCCAGGGCCGCGCGCAATTTCGGTGCTGATCACACCTTCTTCGTCATCAACGGCACCTCGACCGCCAACAAAATCGTCTGGCATTCGATGGTCGCTCGCGATGACCTGGTGCTGGTGGACCGTAACTGCCACAAGTCGGTGCTGCACTCGATCATCATGACCGGCGCGATTCCGTTGTACCTGTGCCCGGAGCGCAATGAACTGGGGATCATCGGCCCGATTCCACTGAGCGAATTCAGCCGCGAATCGATTCAGGCCAAGATCGACGCCAGCCCGCTGACCCAAGGCCGTGAGCCCAAGGTAAAATTGGCGGTGGTGACCAATTCCACCTACGACGGCCTCTGCTACAACGCCGAGTTGATCAAGCAGCAACTGGGCAACACCGTCGAGGTCCTGCATTTCGACGAGGCCTGGTATGCCTACGCGGCGTTCCACGATTTTTTCGCCGGGCGATACGGCATGGGCACCTCCCGTGGCGAAGACAGCCCGCTGGTGTTCACCACGCATTCCACGCACAAATTGCTGGCCGCGTTCAGCCAGGCCTCTATGATTCATGTCCAGGACGGCGGCGCGCGGCAACTGGACCGCGACCGCTTCAACGAAGCGTTCATGATGCATATCTCCACGTCGCCGCAATACAGCATCATCGCCTCGCTGGACGTCGCATCGGCGATGATGGAAGGCCCGGCCGGGCGTTCGCTGTTGCAGGAAATGTTCGACGAGGCCCTGAGTTTTCGCCGGGCCCTGGCCAATCTGCGCCAGCACATTGCCGCGGATGACTGGTGGTTTTCCATCTGGCAGCCGCCTTCGGTGGAAGGCATCGAGCGTGTGGTTACCGAAGACTGGCTGCTGCAACCCGACGCCGACTGGCACGGCTTCGGTGGCGTGACCGACGACTACGTGTTGCTCGATCCGATCAAGGTCACCCTGGTCATGCCTGGCCTGACTGCGGGCGGGGCACTGAGCGATTGCGGGATTCCGGCGGCGGTGGTTAGCAAGTTCCTGTGGGAGCGTGGACTGGTGGTCGAGAAGACCGGGCTGTATTCATTCCTGGTGCTGTTCTCGATGGGCATCACCAAGGGTAAATGGAGCACGCTGCTGACCGAGTTGCTGGAGTTCAAGCGCAGTTACGACGCCAACGTCAGTCTGGCTACCTGCCTGCCGTGCGTGGCGAAACAGAACGTCGCACGTTATCAGGGCATGGGGTTGCGGGATTTGTGCGATCAGTTGCACGCCTGTTATCGCAGCAATGCCACGGCCAAACACCTCAAACGCATGTACACCGTGCTGCCGGAAATCGCCATGAAGCCGGCTGACGCCTATGATCATTTGGTGCGAGGTGAAGTGGAAGCGGTGTCGATCGATGCCCTCGAGGGGCGAATTGCCGCGGTGATGCTGGTTCCGTATCCGCCCGGCATCCCGCTGATCATGCCGGGCGAGCGGTTTACCGAGTCGACCCGCTCGATCATCGATTACCTGTCGTTTGCTCGCACGTTCGACAGTAGCTTCCCCGGTTTTGTCGTTGATGTGCACGGACTGCAACACGAAGATGAGGGCAATGGACGGCATTACACCGTTGATTGCATCAAGGAATGAGGACCTTTCCGAGTATGCAACCGATCATGAATCCCAAATACCCAGGCCTCTCGGTGCGTGTCGCCGACGAGGGTTTCGCGCCCTATATCTGGGGCAGCGACTTCAGTTTTGAAGTCGCGGCCTATGGCGCAGCCGAAATCGGCAAGCCGGTGGAGCAGTGGCGGGTAACGCCGATCACTCCTTATCGAAAGTGCTACGGCATTGATCCCGAGGAATTCAGCAGCTTCCGCGATGCCGGCGACAGTGCGGTGTTCATGGCCTATCTCGACGACGAGCCCGTCGGCCATCTGGTGGTCAGCACCAACTGGAACGGCTTTGCCCATATCGACGAGTTGGCGGTACATGCGCCGGCGCGCCGTCACGGTGTGGCCAAGGCGTTGCTGGACGTGGCGCAGTTCTGGAGTCGCAAGAAGAAATTGCCGGGGATCATGCTCGAGACTCAGAACAACAATCTGGGAGCCTGCCGACTGTATGAACGCTGTGGTTACGTGGTGGGCGGGATCGATCACCTGCGTTATCGCGGCATCGACCCGAACACCGCCGAGGTGGCGCTGTTCTGGTATCGCCTGTTTGATAATCCGCTGGAAAACCCGCTCAGCTCGACAACATCGCCACGGCTTGTTCCGTGATGATCTCCAGCAACACCTGAACGGCCGGCATGGGCTCGCCGTTCTTCAGGGTCAGGGCATAGAGGTTGATCGGTACCGCAGGCGCCAACGGGCAGGCATCCAGGCCGCTCGATTTGGCCCCGAGAGCGGTGAACGGGTCGACGATTGCCAGGCCTTCGCCGGCCTCGACCATGCTGCGCATCATCTGATGAGTCTGCACCCGCGTCTGGATGACCGGGGCAGGGCGCAAGGCATGCAGTTTGTTGTCGAGCGCCGGGCTCAGCGGATCATGACCTTCCAGGCCAACCATCGACTGGCCGGCCAGATCCTGCAACGAAATGTACTTTTGCTTGGGTTGCAGCCAGCCATGGGGCGCCAACAGCTGGAGTTTGCCTTGGGCAATCACCTGGCAACGAACGTCGGCGTGGTCAGGATCATGCAGGCTCAGCCCCAGATCGCTTTCACGCAGCAGCAGGCTTCTGACGATCTCGCGGGTGGGTTGGCTAAGCAGGGTGCAAGGCGCATCGGGAAGGCGTCGGCGTAGGGCCGCGATGCTGTGGGGTAATAACTGTTGGGCCAGTGGCGGGGTGCAGATGACGCGCAGCGGGTGCGCCTGATATTGCTTGAGGCTGCTGGCCAGACGCTGGACCGGTTCAAGCGCGTCATAGACGCGGGCGATTTCAACCTGTAGCTCCCGCGCTTCGCGCGTCGCCTGCAAACGTCCACGCACGCTGGAAAACAGCATGAATCCCAACTGATCCTCGGCGTCGCGCAAAAGGCCTTCGACCTCGGCCACCGGCAACTGCAGCCATTCGGCGGCGGTGCCCAGGTGACCGGTCTGCAAGAGCGCGTGGATCACTTCGATATGACGTAAACGCATGCGTGAAGTCCATGTTCAGCAGGTGAGGGAGTCAGTAACTGAATCCTAACTCAAGTGCGCGCATATGACTTCTGCTCATAACGCGGGGTTATGAGGCGGTGGTGATTTCCGGCCGGCTGCCGACATAGGTGTCGGGTTCGCGCACGATGGTGATGTTCGATTGCACCAGCAGAAACTGGTTGTCGTCGAGCTTGTTGACGCGATCGCCAATGGCCAGTTTGTAGGTGGTCACAGGCGCCGAGCCAGTGAGGCCGTCATGCGAGGGGGTGGATTCCTGGAACTCATGCACGGAATAAACGCGGCCTTCCGCGTCTCTTGCATGGAACTGACCGACGAGTACTGCTGCCATCTGCTTAGAACCTCTGGAGATAAATCACTCAATTTGCGGTTCTGTAGACCGTGGTTAAGCGAAGTAAGTTTTCCTACAGGAAAAAAATAGTCAGGGGCGGTAAATTCAACAGCCCACTGGGTGAATCGTCATCTATAACTACAAGTCTTTCCATCGAACAGTCGAGAGTCTTCCATGAGCAACGTCTATACGATCGCCGTACTGGTCGGCAGCTTGAGAAAGGAATCGATCAACCGCAAGGTTGCGCTGGCCCTGGCCGACCTGGCGCCTGCCAATCTCAAGCTCACCATCGTCGAAATCGGCGACCTGGCGCTCTACAACGAAGACATTGATGGCGCTTCACCGCCGGCAGCCTACAGCACTTTCCGACAACAAGTGAGTTCATCCGACGCAGTGCTGTTCGTCACCCCCGAATACAACCGCTCGGTGCCGGCACCGCTGAAGAATGCGATCGACGTGGGTTCGCGTCCGTATGGCAAGAGCGCCTGGAGTGGCAAACCGGGGGCGGTGATCAGTGTTTCGCCAGGCGCTGTCGGCGGGTTTGGCGCCAACCATCACTTGCGCCAATCCATGGTGTTTCTGGATGTGCCGTGCATGCAGCAGCCGGAAGCCTACCTGAGCGGTGCTGGATCGGCGTTTGATGAGGCGGGCAATTTGTCCGAGTCGGTAAAGCCGTTCTTGCAGAAGTTCATCGATGCATATGGCAAGTGGGTCGAGCAACACAAGAAAGAGTGACCCAAACGCAGGATATCCCTTGTAACAGGTGCCTTGTGGCGAGGGGATTTATCCCCGTTCGGCTGCGAAGCAGTCGCTAAATCAAGCAACGCGGTGCATCAGATAGACCGTGCGTTCAGGTTTTACGACTGCTTCGCAGCCGAGCGGGGATAAATCCCCTCGCCACAGGGCGCTACTACAGAGTTCGGTTATTCAGTCTTTGCTTTACTGCATATTCGAAATTCCATATATTCACGCCTCGTTTGTCCAGAGGCGTGTCTCCTCATGTCCAGCTCCCATAGTCCCGTCGATATTTTCAAGGCCCTGGCCGATGACACCCGCAGTCGCATCGCACTGTTGATCGCCCGCGAAGGCGAGTTGTGCGTGTGTGAATTGACGGCGGGGCTGGACCTCAGTCAGCCAAAAATCTCCCGTCATCTGGCGCAGTTGCGCAGCCATGGCCTGCTCGCAGACCGCCGTCAGGGGCAATGGGTTTTTTATCGCCTGCACCCTCAATTGTCGCCTTGGGTAATCACGCTGTTACAGGGCGCACTGGCCGATCACGCTGACTGGCTGGCCGCTGATGTTGACCGATTGCAGGCAATGGCTGATCGCCCCGTTCGCTGCTGCTAACTCCGATTTTTTCTTTGAAGGCTGCTCCGCATGCTCATAGCGTCGCTGATTTTTCTGCTGACCATCACCTTGGTGATCTGGCAACCCAAAGGCCTGGGTGTTGGCTGGAGTGCGACATTCGGCGCCGTGCTGGCGCTGATTTTCGGGGTGGTGCACCTGGGTGACATTCCAATCGTGTGGCAGATCATCTGGAACGCCACCGGCACTTTCGTGGCGCTGATCATCATCAGTCTGCTGTTGGATGAGGCAGGCTTCTTTGCCTGGGCAGCCTTGCATGTGGCCCGTTGGGGGCGAGGCAGCGGACGCAAGCTCTTTGCTTATATGGTGTTGCTCGGGGCACTGGTGTCCGCGTTGTTCGCCAATGACGGCGCCGCACTGATTCTGACGCCCATCGTGATTTCCATGCTGCTGGCGTTGCGCTTTTCCCCGGCGGCGACCCTGGCATTCGTGATGGGTGCCGGGTTCATTGCCGACACCGCGAGCCTGCCGCTGGTGGTGTCGAACCTGGTGAACATCGTTTCGGCGGACTTCTTCAATATCACCTTCAACCGTTACGCGGCGGTCATGATTCCGGTCAACTTCGTCAGTGTTGCCGCCACGCTGGCGATGCTGATGTGGTTTTTCCGTCGCGACATTCCCAAGGCTTACGACCCCGAACAACTTGAGCATCCGTCGACCGCAATCCACGACAAGGCGACGTTTTATGCCGGTTGGGCGGTGCTGGTGATTCTTCTGCTCGGCTGCTTTGCCCTTGAGCCATTGGGCATTCCGATCAGCGCCATTTCCGCCGTGTGTGCCGCATTGCTGCTGGCCATCGCCGCCCGTGGCCACAAGATCTCCACGCGCAAGGTGATGAAAGAAGCACCGTGGCAGATCGTGATTTTCTCGCTGGGCATGTACCTGGTGGTATATGGCCTTCGCAATGCCGGGCTCACCGGGTATCTGGCCGGGTGGCTGGACGGGTTCGCCCATTACGGCATTTGGGGCGCGGCCATGGGCACGGGCGTGCTGACGGCGCTGTTGTCGTCGATGATGAACAACCTGCCGACGGTGTTGATTGGCTTGCTGTCAATCGATGCGAGCCAGGCCACCGGGGTGGTGAAGGAAGCGATGATTTATGCCAACGTCATTGGCAGCGACCTGGGGCCGAAAATCACGCCGATCGGCAGCCTGGCGACGTTGTTGTGGTTGCACGTGCTGCAACGCAAGAATATTCAGATTGGCTGGGGGTATTACTTCAAGGTCGGGATTGTGTTGACGGTGCCGGTATTGTTGGTGACGTTGGCGGCTTTGGCGTTGCGGTTATCCATTTAGATCGAGGTGGCCTCATCGCGAGCAAGCTCGCTCCCACAGGATTTGTCGAATGCAAACTCGGCGAACGACACAAGACCTGTGGGAGCGGGCTTGCCCGCGATGAGGCCAGTCCAGACACCACAAATATCACCCACTACCCGGCACATTCGGCCAAAGATCCGCCACCAGAAACAAGCGCTCCGCTTCCTCCCAATCTCCGTCCGCGTTCTCGATCAGCCGCACCATCAGTTGCGCCGGGGCCAAAGGCTCCAGATCACTGAGCCACGCTTTCAGCTGCGCCGTGTTCCAGGTCTGATCCACCGGATAATGCGCCGGCGCCAGCCAGGCATGGCGGGGCAGGGGTTGCCAACGGCCGAACGGGCGTTGCACGACAAAATCGGCCCAATCCTTCTGATGCAACCAGCTGCCGCGCAAATGCTGCGGATGCGCGCCGTTGGGTGGTTCGGCTTGTCCTGGCCACGGATACAACAGATAGCCGCCCAGCCACAGATGCGCGCTGAACTGCTGAATATCCAGCGCCGCCAGCACCTCGCGACTCTCGGGGCGAGCGGAAATCGGCAATTGATGCTGGGTCAAATGCGCCAGTTTACGATCCAACCGGTCATGGCAACCCGGCCCCAGCCACTGCGCCGTGTCGCGTCCGTCACCGTTCTGCGGCCCCAGATAAAGTTTGATCGCCAGTTCCAGGTGATGCACACCGTCGCGATCGCGCAGCAGCATATCCAGCTCGCCCAGCGTATGGCCTTCGCGGCGGATCGGCATGTTGGCGGCAATCAAATCGATCCCCGGCGCATGGCGCACGGCGTATTGCCACAGCCGTTCGTAATACAAGCCCAGTCGCCGCGTCCTGGCCTGCGCCAGCCAGTGCAGCAAGTCATAACTGTCCCGGTCCAGTTGCCGAAGCCAAAGCTCCAGCCGTTCCGGTGCCTGCACCCAGTCACTGCCGGCCAGCGGGTGACGCTGCGGCCACGGCGTCTCGTCGAGCATCGGCGGCGCGAGGATGACCCAGGCCAGGTCGCGCACTTCGGGGTGGCGCAACTGGTGGGGTAACTGGAGCAAATCGGGAAATAGGATCATCTTGCGAGCATAGCCCTAAACATGAGTACACCCTTGTGGCTGAAAGGATTTTGTCTATCCCGCGCTTTCGCCCATAATCGTGTTTTTCACCGTCGCGCAGGAACCTCATGGAGCAATTTCGTAATATCGGCATCATCGGTCGCCTGGGCAGTTCGCAGGTGCTGGATACCGTCCGCCGACTGAAACGGTTTCTGCTCGATCGTCACCTGCACGTGATCCTCGAAGACACCATCGCCGAAGTCCTGCCCGGTCATGGCCTGCAAACCTCGTCACGCAAGATGCTCGGTGAAGTGTGTGACATGGTGATTGTGGTAGGCGGTGACGGCAGCCTGCTGGGCGCCGCGCGTGCCTTGGCCCGACACAATATCCCCGTACTCGGCATCAACCGCGGCAGCCTCGGTTTCCTGACCGATATTCGCCCGGATGAGCTGGAAGTCAAAGTCGCCGAAGTGCTCGACGGCCACTACCTGGTGGAAAACCGCTTCCTGCTGCAAGCCGAAGTTCGCCGCCACGCCGAGGCCATTGGCCAGGGCGACGCGCTGAACGACGTGGTGCTGCACCCCGGCAAATCCACGCGGATGATCGAATTCGAGCTGTACATCGACGGCCAGTTCGTCTGCAGCCAGAAGGCCGACGGCCTGATCGTCGCCACGCCCACTGGTTCGACCGCTTACGCGCTGTCGGCGGGCGGGCCGATCATGCATCCCAAGCTCGACGCTATTGTGATTGTGCCGATGTACCCCCATACCTTGTCGGGTAGACCGATTGTGGTCGATGGCAACAGTGAGCTGAAAATCGTCGTGTCCAAAGATATGCAGATTTACCCGCAAGTCTCCTGTGACGGGCAGAACCATTTCACCTGCGCCCCAGGCGACACCATCACCATCAGCAAAAAAGCCCAGAAACTGCGGCTGATTCACCCGCTCGACCACAACTACTATGAGGTCTGCCGGACCAAGCTTGGCTGGGGCAGCCGGTTGGGTGGTGGAGGCGACTGATGCTCGATCCCGCGCGTAGCTACGACCTGATCGGTGACGTGCACGGTTGCGCTCTGACCCTTGAGCACTTGCTCGACCGGCTCGGTTATCACAAACAAGGTGGCGTCTGGCGGCATCCATCGCGCATGGCGGTGTTTGTCGGTGACATCATCGACCGCGGCCCGCGGATTCGCGAGGCGCTGCACATCGTTCACGACATGGTCGAGGCCGGTCAGGCGCTGTGCATCATGGGCAACCATGAATTCAACGCCCTCGGCTGGGCCACGCCGGCGCCGCCGGGTAGCGGCAAGCAGTTCGTGCGCGAACACACGCCACGCCACGCACGCCTGCTCGGTGAAACCCTGACCCAGTTTGAAGATCACCCGGGTGACTGGCATGACTTCCAGCAATGGTTCTACGAATTGCCATTGTTCGTCGATGCCGGACGATTCCGCGTGGTGCACGCCTGCTGGGATTCCGGCCTGATCGAACCGCTGCGCGCGCTGTTCCCCGACGGTTGCGTCGATGAGCATTTCCTCCAGGCCTCGGCCGTGCCGGGCAGTTTCGCCTGCACGGTATTCGATCGCTTGCTGCGCGGCACCGACATGCGTCTGCCCCACGGGTTGACCATGACCAGCGGCGATGGCCTGACGCGTTCGTTCTTCCGCACCAAATTCTGGGAAGACGACCCGCAAACCTACGGAGACATCGTGTTCCAGCCTGACGCCTTGCCCGAACCCGTGGCCCAGACGCCCCTGTCGTCCACCGAAAAAAATACCTTGCTGCGCTATGGCGTCGATGAGCCGTTGTTGTTCGTCGGCCACTACTGGCGCAGCGGAAAACCGGCACCAATCCGTCCGAACCTGGCCTGCCTGGATTACAGCGCGGTGCTCTACGGCAAACTGGTCGCCTATCGCCTGGATCAGGAAACCCGTCTCGATCCGCACAAATTTGTCTGGGTCGATGTCGAGCGGCCGGAGGTGTTGCGATGAGTACCGTTGCTGTTCTACGCCTGCCGCTGGCAGTGGATTTGAGCGGGTTCGTCAAACTGCTGCAACGCATGCAGGTGCCGCATCGGGTCAGCGAAGAGTCCGGCGAGCAGGTGCTGTGGGTGCCGGCCAATATCAGCGAAGACGTGCGTTCCTTATATGAACGTTTCCCGGCGGGCGACCCTGATCAGCAGCTGGATATTCCCGTCGCACAAACCACCAGGCGACCCGGTTTCGTCGAGCAACTGCGCCACGCCAAGGCGACTGCGCTGGTGTTGCTGCTGAGTCTGATCGTTGGTGCGGTGACGCTGCTGGGTGAAAACCTCGACACGCTGCGCTGGCTGACCTTTCTCGATTTTCGCATCGTCGGCGAGTACATCCATTTTGTTCCCCTGGCTGACAGCCTGGCGGCGGGGCAGTGGTGGCGTCTGGTGACGCCGATGCTGATCCATTTCGGCATCCTGCACCTGGCCATGAACGGCATGTGGTACTGGGAGCTGGGCCGGCGCATTGAGTCGCGCCAGGGCAGCATCAACCTGATCGGCCTGACCTTGCTCTTCAGCCTGGTGTCCAACTACACCCAGTTCGTTTTCAGCGGCCCGACCCTGTTCGGCGGGTTGTCCGGGGTGCTTTACGGCCTGCTCGGGCATTGCTGGATTTTCCAGTTGTTGTCGCCGAACCCGGCTTATCGCCTGCCGCGTGGCGTGCTGGTGATGATGCTGGTGTGGCTAGTGGTGTGCCTGTCGGGGCTGGTCTCGATGATCGGTTTCGGTGAAATCGCCAACGCGGCCCATGTCAGCGGGTTGCTCGTCGGATGCTTGACCGGTTTGTTGGGTGGTTTGTACAACCGCCGTAAACTGGCCGTCTAATCAGTTATGTATTAAAGAGCGGAGCCCTTGATGTCCTCTTTTAACGAAATGATCCAGAACATCACCCCCGATATCTACCAGAGCCTGAAACTGGCGGTGGAGATCGGCAAATGGTCCGACGGTGGCAAACTCACCGCCGAGCAGCGTGAACTGTCGTTGCAAGCGATGATCGCCTGGGAAATCCAGAACCTGCCCGAGGAAGAACGTACCGGCTACATGGGCCCGCAGGAATGCAGCTCGAAGTCGATCAGCGTGCCAAATATCCTGTTCAAGTCGGATGCCGTCCATTGATTGAGATTGGCCGCGGTGCAATCAGCAAAATGTCGACGCGCCTTGACGGGACGGACGTGCAGTACGCGTTTCGTCTGGATGACGTCGAGGTACCGGTCAATCCATTGATCGGCTCCACGGTGCGTCTGGAATACCTGGGGGCGATCCATTGCTCCCATTGCGGGCGCAAGACCAAAACCAGTTTCAGTCAGGGTTATTGCTATCCGTGCATGACCAAACTGGCACAGTGTGACCTCTGCATCATGAGCCCGGAGCGTTGCCACTACGATGCTGGCACCTGCCGTGAGCCAGAGTGGGGCGAGAAGTTCTGCATGACCGATCACATTGTGTATCTGTCGAATTCATCCGGGGTGAAAGTGGGGATTACCCGCGCCACCCAGCTGCCGACTCGCTGGATCGACCAGGGCGCCCGTCAGGCGTTGCCGATCATGCGCGTCTCGACCCGTCAGCAGTCGGGGTTCGTCGAAGACCTGTTCCGCAGTCAGGTGGCGGACAAGACCAACTGGCGTGCTTTGCTCAAGGGCGACGCGGTGTCGGTGAACCTGGCTGAGGTTCGCGATCAGTTGTTCGACAGCTGCGCCGAAGGTTTGCAAGGTTTGCAGGAACGATTCGGCCTACAAGCGATCCAGACTATTGCCGATGTAGACGTCCTCGAAATCCGCTATCCGGTCGAGCAATACCCGGCCAAAATCGTCAGCTTCAACCTGGACAAGAATCCGATTGCCGAAGGCACGCTGTTGGGGATCAAGGGCCAATACCTGATTTTCGACACCGGCGTCATCAATATTCGTAAGTACACGGCTTATCAGCTCGCCGTGCATCAGTAAGGACTCCAGCATGCGCACCGAACAACCGAAGATGATTTACCTGAAGGACTATCAGGCGCCCGAGTACCTGATCGACGAGACGCACCTGACCTTCGAGTTGTTCGAGGACCACAGCCTGGTCCATGCGCAACTGGTGATGCGCCGCAATCCCGAGCGCGGCCCGGGCCTGCCGCCGCTGGTGCTGGATGGCCAGCAACTCGAACTGCTGTCGGTCACCCTGGCTGACCGCGAGTTGAGCGACGCCGATTATCAGCTGACCGAAAACCACCTGACCCTGCACCCGACCAGCACCACCTTCACGGTCGATACCAGCGTCAGGATCCACCCGGAAACCAACACTGCGCTGGAAGGTTTGTACAAATCCGGCACGATGTTCTGCACCCAGTGCGAGGCCGAAGGCTTCCGCAAGATCACTTATTACCTCGACCGCCCGGACGTGATGAGTACGTTCACCACCACGGTGGTCGCCGAGCAGCACAGCTATCCAGTGTTGCTGTCCAACGGCAACCCGATTGCCTCAGGTCCTGGCGAAGAGGGCCGGCACTGGGCGACCTGGGAAGACCCGTTCAAGAAACCGGCGTACCTGTTCGCGCTGGTGGCCGGTGACTTGTGGTGCGTTGAAGACACCTTCACCACCATGAGCGAACGCTCCGTGGCGCTGCGCATTTACGTCGAGCCGGAAAACATCGACAAGTGCCAGCACGCCATGAACAGTCTGAAGAAGTCGATGCGCTGGGACGAAGAGGTCTACGGTCGCGAGTACGATCTGGACATCTTCATGATCGTCGCGGTCAACGACTTCAACATGGGCGCGATGGAGAACAAGGGTCTCAACATCTTCAACTCCAGCGCCGTGCTGGCCCGCGCCGAAACCGCGACCGACGCTGCGCACCAGCGTGTCGAGGCGATCGTCGCCCACGAGTACTTCCACAACTGGTCGGGCAACCGCGTGACCTGCCGCGACTGGTTCCAGTTGTCGCTCAAGGAAGGCTTCACCGTGTTCCGCGATTCCGGTTTCTCCGCCGACATGAACTCGGCCACCGTGAAGCGCATTCAGGACGTGGCTTATCTACGTACTCATCAGTTCGCCGAAGACGCAGGCCCGATGGCTCACGCCGTGCGCCCGGACAGCTTCATCGAGATTTCCAACTTCTATACCCTGACCGTGTACGAAAAGGGTTCGGAAGTGGTCGGCATGATCCACACATTGCTCGGTGCCGAAGGGTTCCGCAAAGGCAGCGACCTGTACTTCGAGCGCCATGACGGCCAGGCCGTGACCTGCGACGACTTCATCAAAGCCATGGAAGATGCCAACGGTGTCGACCTGACCCAGTTCAAACGCTGGTACAGCCAGGCCGGCACGCCGCGTCTGGCGGTGAGCGAGTCTTACGACGCCGCCGCGAAAACCTACAGCCTGACCTTCCGCCAGAGCTGCCCGGCGACCCCGGACAAGGTTGAAAAACTGCCGTTCGTGATTCCTGTGGAATTGGGCCTGCTGGATTCGAAAGGCGCGGCCATTACGTTGCGTCTTTCCGGTGAAGACCGTGATCAGGGCACCTCGCGGGTCATTTCGGTGACCGAAGCCGAGCAGACCTTCACTTTCGTCGACATCGCTGAACAGCCACTGCCATCGTTGCTGCGCGGCTTCTCGGCACCGGTGAAACTGAGCTTCCCGTACAACCGCGATCAGCTGATGTTCCTGATGCAGCATGACAGCGACGGTTTCAACCGCTGGGATGCCGGTCAGCAATTGTCGGTGCAGGTGCTGCAAGAGCTGATCGCTCAGCAGCAGAAGGGCGAGAAACTGGTGCTGGATCAGCGCCTGATTTCGGCCTTGCGCACCGTGCTGGCCGACGAGACGCTGGACCAGGCGATGGTGGCGGAAATGCTTTCGCTGCCGGGCGAGGCGTACCTGACTGAAATCAGCGAAGTGGCAGACGTCGATGCCATCCATATCGCTCGCGAGTTTGCCCGTAAGCAATTGGCTGAAGGTTTGTTCGAAGCGCTGTGGCTGCGTTATCAGGCCAACCGCGATCTGTCGAAGAAAACCCCGTACGTGGCCGAGGCCGAGCACTTCGCCCGCCGCGCGTTGCAGAACATTGCGCTGTCGTACCTGATGCTCTGCGGCAAGCCGGAAGTGTTGGCTGCCACTCTTGAGCAGTTTGAGACTAGCGACAATATGACCGAGCGCCTGACGGCCTTGGCGGTGTTGGTCAACTCTTCATTCGAAGAGGATAAAGCCAAGGCACTGGGGAATTTTGCCGAGCACTTCAAGGACAATCCGCTGGTCATGGATCAGTGGTTCAGTGTCCAGGCGGGCAGCACGTTGCCGGGTGGTCTGGAACGTGTTCGTCAGTTGATGGAGCATCCGGCGTTCAATATCAAGAACCCGAACAAGGTGCGGGCGCTGGTCGGTGCGTTTGCCGGGCAGAATCTGATCAACTTCCATGCGGCTGACGGTTCCGGGTATCGTTTCCTGGCGGATCTGGTGATTGAGTTGAACGGGTTTAACCCGCAGATCGCCTCTCGCCAACTGGCGCCGTTGACTCGCTGGCGCAAATACGACGATGCGCGTCAGGCGTTGATGAAGGGTGAGTTGGAGCGGATTCGTGCTTCGGGTCAGCTGTCCAGCGATGTGTTTGAGGTGGTCAGCAAGAGCCTGGCCTGAGTCTGGCGATGCTCCCTCAGGGTTCACTTGGGCCCTGTGGGAGCTGGCTTGCCAGCGATGGCGGCCTTCGGGCCGACCATGTTGTGGTTGACCGGGTACATATCCATTCCTGCGGTTACGGCGGCTGGCGGTTTCGCCCTTACGGCGACTCACTTTTTTTTCAAACGCCAAAAAAAAGTAAGCAAAAAAAGGCTCGCCCCGAGCGTCCGGCCCCTCGCCTAGGCTCGGCGTACCTTCGCTCCGGTATCCATCCGGGGACACTGCCCTCCGGTCTGCTTCGCGACGACCTACATGCAGCGTGTTCGACTGCGTCGAACGGCGCTTCGCGCCACTTCCCGGATGAACACCTCCACTCAGCCTCCCGAAGGGGCGGGCAGATCAAGATCAAAAGCTGAAGGCGAGCTAACGCTCGGCCTGATGAGTGGTGAGAAGCGGAAGGCGCACGTCGGTCCATTGTGGGAGCTGGCCTGCCAGCGATGGCGGCCTGACAGCCGACCTGTTCTTGCGGATGTACGCAAGCTTCTAGATGGCTATGATCCTTTTGGCTTTGGCTTTGGCTTTGGCTTTGGCTTTGGCTTTGGCTTTGGCTTTGGCTTTGGCTTTGGCTTTGGCTTTGGCTTTGGCTTTGGCTTTGGCTTTGGCTTTGGCTTTGGCTTTTGACGTTGATTTTGATCTAGATCTCTCGCCCCTTCGGCAGGCCGAGCGTAGGTGTTCATCAGGGGGTTAGGCGCGTAGCGCCGTGCGGCGAAGCCGCACACATCGAGAGGAGGTCGTCGCGAAGCAGACCGTAGGCGATGCCCCCTGATGGACACCGTAGCGAGGGAACGCGGAGCCTCAGCGAGGCGCCGTACGCCGGGGCGAAGCCTTTTGCTTACTTTTCGGCGTCTGGAAAAGTGAGTCGCTGTAAGAGCGAAACCATAAGTCGCCGTTACCGAAGAAACGGATATGTACACCGAACACCGAACACCGAACACCGAACACCAAAGAAACCCCAATCACCCCACCTGATACCCAATCATTCACCCAAACCGCATTCCGCCCCAGTTAACAAAACATAACGTGGCGTCGATTGTCAGACCTTTCCAAACCCCGATAGGATAAGCCAGCTTCCGAAGGGGCTCTAGATTGCGCATTTCAGGACTATGCTCCAGAACAGGCAATCCCGATGGGACCCCTTACGGCGCCCTGAAAGGTTGAACGACCTAACAATAATAATGGGGGAAGGTCTATGAGTGAGCCTGTCATGGGTGTGGGTATTTGCCGCCCGCCGGCATTACGCAAGTTCGCGTTGCTGGCCACAGCGCTCTCGCTGTTGGGTTGTGCCGTGCTGTCGGCACCTGCGTTGGCCGCTGCGGCGCCAGCGTCCGACATTGTTTATGCCGTTGAATCTGCCAAAGCCAGCAAGAGCCTGATGCTCGACGTCGTGCACGCCGGCAAGCGCCTGGTGGCGGTCGGGGATCGCGGGCACATTCTGTATTCCGATGACCAGGGCGCGACCTGGACCCAGGCCAAGGTGCCCACCCGGCAACTGCTGACGTCGGTGTTTTTCGTCGATGACAAACATGGCTGGGCCGTCGGCCATGACGCACAGATCCTCGCCAGCGAGGACGGTGGCGTCACCTGGACCAAGCAATTCGAAGACCTGAAACGCGAATCGCCGCTGCTCGACGTCTGGTTCCAGGACGTCAACAGCGGCTTTGCCGTGGGCGCCTACGGTGCGTTGATGGCCACCACTGACGGTGGCAAGCACTGGGAAGATGTCAGCGATCGTCTCGACAACGAAGACCAGTACCACCTCAACGGCATTGCAGCGGTCAAGGATGCCGGGCTGTTCATCGTCGGCGAGCAGGGCAGCATGTTCCGCTCCGTCGACTGGGGCCAGACCTGGGAAAAGCTTGAAGGCCCGTACGAAGGTTCGCTGTTCGGCGTGATCGGCACGGCTCAAGCCAACACGCTGCTGGCCTACGGGTTGCGCGGCAATCTGTTTCGCTCCACCGATTTCGGCACCACCTGGGAGCCGGTCGAGCTCAAGGCTGCGCGAGGTGCGCTGGAATTTGGCCTGTCCGGCGCAACGCTGCTCGACGACGGCTCTATCGTGATCGTCGGCAACGGCGGCTCGGTGATCCGCAGCAACGACAACGGCGAAACCTTCAGCGTATTCAACCGTCCGGATCGTATATCCGTTTCGGCAGTGACGGCAGCAGGCAACGGCAATCTGATCCTGGCAGGACAGGGTGGCGTTCGCGTCACCTCGCTAACCGGCGCCAGCGCCGAGAATGGCAAAAACGGGTCGTCCCAATGAGCCGGGCAAATAATAAGAAGGCGGGTCTATGACATCCTTGAGCAGTCATCATCAAGACAAGGCGACGTTTCTTGAGCGCCTGATTTTCAACAACCGCCCGGCAGTGATCGTCATCTGCCTGCTGGTCAGCATCTTCCTGTTCTGGCAGGCGACGCTGATCCGGCCGTCCACCAGCTTCGAAAAAATGATTCCCCTGGAGCATCCATTCATTCAAAAGATGATGGAGCACCGCAACGATCTGGCGAACCTGGGCAACACGGTGCGCATTTCCGTTGAAGCCACCGATGGTGACATTTTCTCCAAGGAGTACATGGAGACCCTGCGTCAGATCAACGACGAGGTGTTCTACATTTCCGGCGTCGACCGTTCCGGCCTCAAGTCGCTGTGGAGCCCGAGCGTACGCTGGACCGAGGTGACGGAAGAGGGCTTCGCCGGTGGCGAAGTGATCCCGCAGAGCTACAACGGCTCCCAGCAAAGCCTCGACCTGCTGCGCAACAACGTACTCAAGTCCGGGCAGGTCGGGCGCCTGGTGGCCAACGACTTCAAGTCGAGCATTGTCGATATCCCGCTGCTGGAGTCCTACCCGGACCCGCAGGACCAGGGCAAGTTGCTGGCACTGGATTACCGCAAGTTCTCCCACGAGCTGGAAGAAAAGATCCGCGACAAGTTTGAAGCGCAGAACCCTAACGTGCAGATCCACATCGTCGGTTTCGCCAAGAAAGTCGGCGACCTGATTGATGGTCTGGTCATGGTGGTGATGTTCTTCGGCGTCGCCTTCATCATCACCCTGATCCTGCTGTACTGGTTCACCAACTGCATGCGCAGCACCGTGGCGGTGTTGAGTACGACGCTGGTAGCGGTGGTCTGGCAGCTGGGCTTGATGCACTTCTTCGGTTTCGGGCTTGATCCGTATTCGATGCTGGTGCCGTTCCTGATCTTCGCCATCGGTATTTCCCACGGCGTGCAGAAGATCAACGGGATCGCCTTGCAGTCCAGCGAAGCCGACAACGCCTTGACCGCTGCACGACGCACATTCCGTCAGCTGTTCCTGCCGGGGATGATCGCGATCCTCGCGGACGCCGTGGGCTTCATCACGCTGCTGATCATCGACATCGGTGTGATTCGCGAGCTGGCCATCGGCGCCTCCATTGGTGTGGCGGTGATCGTGTTCACCAACCTGATCCTGCTGCCGGTGGCGATCTCTTACGTCGGCATCAGCAAGCGCGCCGTCGAACGCAGCAAGAAAGACGCACACCGCGAACACCCGTTCTGGCGCCTGCTGTCGGGCTTTGCCAGCCCGAAAGTCGCACCGGTGTCGATCGTCCTGGCCTTGCTGGCCTTCGGTGGCGGCCTCTGGTACAGCCAGAACCTGAAGATCGGTGACCTCGACCAGGGTGCTCCCGAGTTGCGTCCGGATTCGCGTTACAACAAGGACAACAACTTCATCATCAGCAACTACTCCACCAGCTCCGACGTGTTGGTGGTGATGGTCAAAACCAAGTCCGAAGGCTGCTCGCGCTACGAAGCCATGGCGCCGATCGACGAGCTGATGTGGAAGATGCAGAACACCGAGGGCGTGCAGTCGGCGATTTCCCTGGTGACCGTATCCAAGCAGATGATCAAGGGCATGAACGAGGGCAACCTGAAATGGGAAACCCTGTCGCGTAACCCTGACGTCCTGAACAACTCCATCGCCCGTGCCGACGGCTTGTACAACAACAGCTGCTCCCTGGCGCCAGTGCTGGTGTTCCTCAATGACCACAAGGCCGCAACGCTGGACCGCGCGGTGCATGCGGTGCAGGACTTCGCCAAGGAAAACAACAAGGACGGCCTGGAATTCATCCTCGCGGCGGGTAACGCCGGCATCGAGGCGGCCACTAACGAGGTGATCAAGGAGTCCGAGCTGACCATCCTGATCCTCGTCTACATCTGCGTCGCTACCATGTGCATGATCACCTTCCGCTCTTGGGCGGCGACCTTGTGCATCGTGCTGCCGCTGGTGCTGACCTCGGTACTCGGCAACGCCCTGATGGCCTTCATGGGCATCGGCGTGAAAGTCGCGACCTTGCCGGTGGTGGCGCTGGGGGTAGGGATTGGCGTGGACTACGGCATCTACATCTATAGCCGTCTGGAAACCTTCCTGCGTGCGGGCCTGCCGTTGCAAGAAGCCTACTACCAGACGCTGAAGTCCACCGGTAAAGCCGTGCTGTTCACCGGCCTGTGCCTGGCGATCGGCGTGTGCACCTGGATCTTCTCGGCCATCAAGTTCCAGGCTGACATGGGCCTGATGCTGACCTTTATGCTGCTGTGGAACATGTTCGGCGCATTGTGGCTGTTGCCAGCACTGGCGCGGTTCCTGATCAAGCCGGAGAAACTGGCGGGGCAGAAGGGCAACTCGTTGTTCGCTCACTGATCCCTGGCTGAAACAAAAAAGCCGCAACCCTGGTTGCGGCTTTTTTTCATCTGAAGATTCACACCGGCCCCTGTGGGAGCGAGCCTGCTCGCGATGGCGGTCTACCAGCCAACATCAATGTTTAATGTGAAATTGCCATCGCGAGCAGGCTCGCTCCCACATTGGAGTTGTGGTGTTAGGAGGGATCGGTGCCCAGCACGACGTTCAGCGCGCTGCGCGCATCATCAAGCTGTACGAGGGTCGCATGCCGCGCACCCAGCGCATCACGGTTTTCGATCGCAGTGAGGATCGCCTTGTGCCGAGGCAACGCCAGCTCATGCAGGTTCGGCCGCTGGTTGGAATGCTTCAGCGCTTCAGCAATCGCCACCGACAGCATGTTGCACAGGTTGGCCAGCAGGTCGTTGTGGGTCGCGTCGGCGATGCGGCTGTGAAAATCCAGGTCGGGCTGCAACAGCGCTTCAGGTGTCGGCGCGGCTTCCATGCGCTGGTAGGCTTCGCCGATGGAGGCGATGTCGGCGTCGGTGGCGAATTGCGCAGCGAGGGCGGCAGCAGCGGGTTCAATGATGCTGCGCACGCTGGTCAGCAAATCGAAGAATTCATTTTGCGGGCTGCTTTGCATCAGCCAGTGCAGCACATCCGGATCGAGCATGTGCCATTCCTTGCGCTGCTTGACCACGGTGCCGACCCGGGGGCGGGAATACACCAGGCCTTTGGCAACCAGCACGCGGGTGGCTTCGCGCAGCACCGGGCGGCTGACCGCGTACTCCTCGCACAGCAGGGCTTCGGCGGGCAGTTTGTCACACGGCTTGAAGCGTCCGGAAACGATCTGCATGCCCAGTTCCTGGACGATGCGCGAGTGCATGCTTTTGCGGTCGGAGGGTTTGCGGTAATCCATGGGAAACGGCGCGATCCTGTGCGATGGAGATGCCGCGCATGATAGCAGGCGCGGCGCAATCTTGAGGCAAGTGCAAATCAATGTGGGAGCGGGCTTGCTCGCGAAGGCGGTGTGTCAGTCAACAAAAATGCTGAATGCACTACCGCTTTCGCGAGCAAGCCCGCTCCCACAGGGGACTGATGTGATTAGTGGGAGTGGCGGGGCACTTCGGAGCCGCGGCAGCCGACCAGGAAGTCGAAATCGCAACCCTGATCCGCTTGCAGCACATGGTCGATGTACAGCTGGCGATAACCGCCCACGATCAGATTTTGCGGCGGTTGCAGATCAGCCATGCGCGCCGCCAGTTCCGCATCCGGAATATCCAGGTGCAAACGCCCGTTGGCGCAATCTAGCTCAATCCAGTCGCCTTCCTTCACCGTCGCCAAAGGCCCGCCGGCCGCTGCTTCCGGGGCAACGTGCAAAACCACGGTGCCGTACGCCGTGCCGCTCATGCGCGCGTCGGAAATGCGCACCATGTCCGTCACGCCCTGCGCCAGTAGCTTGGCCGGCAGGCCCATGTTGCCGACTTCGGCCATGCCCGGATAACCCTTCGGCCCGCAGTTCTTCATCACCAGAATCGAGTTGGCATCGACGTCCAGTTCCGGATCGTTGATCCGCGCCTTGTACATGTCGAAGTTCTCGAACACCACGGCACGCCCGCGATGTTGCATCAGTTCGGCACTGGCCGCGGACGGTTTGAGCACCGCACCCAGTGGCGCGAGGTTGCCGCGCAGCACGCAGATGCCGCCGTCGGCGCGGATCGGGTTGTCGAGGGTGCGGATCACTTCGTCCTGGCCATAGATCGGCGCGTCCTTGGTGTTCTCGCCGAGGGTCTTGCCGTTGACGGTCAGAGCATTCGGGTTCGGAATCAGATTGGCTTCACCGAGGCGGCGCAGCACAGCTGGCAGGCCGCCGGCGTAGTAGAACTCTTCCATCAGGAAACGTCCGGACGGTTGCAGGTCGACGATGGTCGGCATGCCGCGGCCAATGCGGGTCCAGTCGTCCAGGTCCAGTTCGACGCCGATGCGACCGGCGATGGCTTTCAGGTGGATCACGGCGTTGGTCGAGCCACCGATGGCGGCGTTCACGCGAATGGCGTTTTCGAAAGCTTCCTTGGTCAGGATCTTCGACAGCCGCAGATCTTCGCGGACCATCTCCACCGCGCGCATGCCGGACATGTGCGCCAACACATAACGCCGTGCATCCACTGCGGGAATCGCCGCGTTGTGTGGCAGGGAAGTGCCCAGTGCTTCGGCCATGCAGGCCATAGTCGATGCGGTGCCCATGGTGTTGCAGGTGCCGGCCGAACGGGACATGCCGCCCTCGGCCGCGAGGAAATCGTCAATGGTGATGGTGCCGGCTTTCACTTGTTCGCTGAGCTGCCAGACCACGGTGCCGGAACCAATGTCCTGGCCTTTGTGCTTGCCGTTGAGCATCGGCCCGCCGGTGACGACGATCGCCGGCACGTCGCAACTGGCCGCGCCCATCAGCAGTGCCGGGGTGGTTTTGTCGCAACCGGTCAGCAGGACCACGCCATCAATCGGGTTGCCACGAATCGCTTCTTCAACGTCCATGCTCGCCAGGTTGCGGGTGAGCATGGCGGTGGGGCGCAGGTTGGATTCGCCGTTGGAGAACACCGGGAATTCCACTGGAAAACCACCGGCCTCGATCACGCCGCGTTTGACGTGTTCCGCGATCTGGCGGAAATGCGCGTTGCACGGGGTCAGTTCCGACCAGGTGTTGCAGATGCCGATGATCGGCTTGCCGTGGAACTGGTGGTCGGCGATGCCCTGATTCTTCATCCAGCTGCGGTACATGAAGCCGTTTTTGTCGGCGGTGCCAAACCATTGGGCGGAGCGCAGGTTGGGTTTCTTATCAGACATGATCGATTCTCTTATTGTATGACTATATTGTTCGAACTAAGGCGTAACATAAGCGCAAATTCGTCGCTTTGGAAGTGTTGTTGGGTAATTAGTATTACTATATAGTCGCTTTCAACGGAGGGATGGCCCTGGCGGTTTTCAGCGAGAGGCGTCCCCCGAGGTTCTATAAAAACAACAATCGGAGACCGATCTCATGAGCCAGGAACTGCGGCTTATACGTCGCATCACGCTGAAACTGATTCCCTTCCTGATCCTGCTGTACCTGATCGCCTATGTGGATCGCTCCGCCGTAGGGTTCGCCAAGCTGCACATGGGCGCCGACATTGGCCTGGGTGACGCGGCTTATGGCCTTGGCGCTGGGTTGTTCTTTATTGGCTACTTCTTGCTGGAAATCCCCAGCAACCTGATGCTCGACCGCTTCGGCGCCCGGCGCTGGTTTGCACGGATCATGGTCACCTGGGGCGCCATCACCATCGGCATGGCCTTCGTCCAGGGGCCGCACAGCTTCTATGTCATGCGCTTTCTGCTCGGCGCGGCAGAGGCCGGGTTCTTCCCGGGCGTTCTCTACTACATCACCCAATGGTTCCCGGTTCGCCATCGCGGCAAGATCCTCGGGCTGTTCATCCTGTCCCAACCCATCGCGATGATGATCACCGGCCCGGTGTCCGGCGGCTTGCTCGGCATGGATGGCATCCTCGGTCTGCATGGCTGGCAGTGGCTGTTCATCGTCATCGGCACCCCGGCGATCTTGCTGACCTGGCCGGTGCTGCGTTACCTGCCGGATGGCCCGCAACAGGTGAAATGGATGGACCAGGCTGAGAAAGACTGGCTGACCGGTGAGCTGAAAAAAGACCTGGAAGAATACGGCCAGACCCGTCACGGCAATCCGCTGCACGCCCTGAAAGACAAACGCGTGTTGCTGCTGGCGCTGTTTTATCTGCCGGTGACCTTGAGCATCTATGGCCTGGGCCTGTGGTTGCCGACGTTGATCAAACAGTTTGGTGGCACGGATCTGGTGACCGGTTTCGTGTCATCGGTGCCGTACATCTTCGGGATTGTGGGGTTGCTGATCATCCCGCGCAGTTCCGACCGCTTGAATGATCGCTACGGCCATTTGGCGGTGCTTTACGTGCTGGGTGCTATCGGTCTGTTCCTCAGCGCCTGGCTGACGGTGCCGGTGCTGCAACTCGCGGCGTTGTGCCTGGTGGCGTTTGCGTTGTTTTCCTGCACCGCGGTGTTCTGGACCTTGCCCGGTCGTTTCTTTGCCGGGGCGAGTGCGGCGGCAGGGATCGCGTTGATCAATTCGGTGGGCAACCTGGGCGGCTACATCGGCCCGTTCGTGATCGGCGCGCTGAAGGAATACACCGGCAACCTGGCTTCGGGGCTGTATTTCCTGTCGGGGGTGATGGTGTTCGGGCTGGTGTTGACCGGCGTGGTGTATCGGTTGTTGGAGCGCAAGCATGTGCTGGCAGCGGATCAGTTTGCAGCCAGCGCTCGCGGCGCGACCCGTACCTGAGGATGTACACCGATCAACTGTGGGAGCGAGCCTGCTCGCGATGACGGACTGACATTCAACGCTGATGTCGGATGTGACGGCCTCATCGCGAGCAGGCTCGCTCCCACAGGGAACAGCGGTGATTTGAATAAACAGGAGAATTTCATGCGTTTGGTTCAATTCGAGTTAAGTAACGGCGAGCGCCGGGTTGGCGTGGTCGAGGGCGGCCTGATCCGCGAAGTGCAGGACGCGCGAACGGTGCGGGACCTGGCTCTGGCGGCGATCGAGGCGGGCGTCAATCTTGAGCAGCAGGTAAAAACCCTGGGTCTGGGCATCAGCCATGACTACGCGGACCTGCTGGCCCAACTGCGAATCCTGCCACCGCTGGATCACCCGGACCCGGCGCACATGCTGGTCAGCGGCACCGGCCTGACCCATCTGGGCAGCGCTTCGGCCCGCGACAAAATGCACCAACAGGCCGGCGACGAAGCCGCGATGACCGACACCATGCGCATTTTCAAATGGGGCGTGGAGGGCGGTAAGCCGGCGGCTGGTCAGGCCGGCGTGCAACCGGAGTGGTTTTACAAGGGTGACGGCAGCATCGTCGTGCGTCCGGGTCAACCGTTCCCGCTACCGCCGTTTGCCGAAGACGCGGGTGAAGAGCCTGAACTCGGTGGTCTCTACGTCATCGGCCACGACGGCAAGCCGTATCGCCTCGGTTTTGCGGTGGGCAACGAGTTTTCCGATCACGTCATGGAGCGCAAGAATTACCTCTACCTCGCACACTCGAAACTGCGCAGTTGCAGCTACGGTCCGGAGCTGCGCGTCGGCGAACTGCCGCAGCATCTGGCCGGCACCAGTCGCATCCTGCGTGACGGTGAAGTGCTGTGGCAGAACGAGTTCCTCAGCGGCGAGGCCAACATGTGCCACAGCCTGGAAAACCTCGAGTACCACCATTTCAAGTACAGCCAGTTCCTGCGTCCAGGGGACGTGCACATTCATTTCTTCGGCACCGCGACCCTGTCCTTTGCCGATGGCATTCGCACCCGGCCGGGTGACGTGTTCGAGATCAGCCAGGCCGAGTTCGGCGCACCGTTGATCAACGGGATTGCACCGGTTGAAGCAGTGTTCGAACCCGGCACCGTCGGCACCCTTTAAGGAGACACCCATGACCCAGATTCTCGGTCACAACTACATCGGCGGCCAGCGCAGCGCTGCCGGCAGCATCAAAATGCAGAGCGTCGACGCTAGCACCGGCGAGGCTTTACCTCATGATTTCTTCCAGGCGACACCTGAAGAAGTCGATGCCGCCGCCAAGGCTGCCGCCGCCGCTTACCCGGCCTATCGCAGCCTGAGCGCGGAACGTCGTGCGCAGTTTCTCGATGCGGTTGCCGATGAACTCGACGCCCTGGGCGATGACTTTGTCGCCGTGGTCTGCCGCGAAACTGCGTTACCTGCCGGACGTATTCAAGGCGAGCGTGGGCGTACCAGCGCACAGATGCGACTCTTCGCCAAAGTACTGCGTCGCGGCGATTTCTACGGCGCGCGAATCGATCAGGCATTGCCGGATCGCCAACCGCTGCCCCGTCCGGACCTGCGCCAATACCGAATCGGCCTCGGGCCTGTCGCCGTGTTCGGCGCGAGCAACTTTCCGTTGGCCTTCTCCACCGCAGGCGGTGATACCGCGTCGGCGCTGGCCGCCGGTTGCCCGGTGGTGTTCAAGGCTCACGGTGGCCACATGGCCACCGCTGAACAGGTGGCTGATGCGTTGATTCGCGCGGCGGAAAAAACCGGCATGCCGGCCGGGGTGTTCAACATGATCTACGGCGGCGGAGTCGGCGAAGCGCTGGTCAAGCACCCGGCGATTCAGGCGGTCGGTTTCACCGGTTCGCTGAAGGGTGGTCGTGCGTTGTGCGACATGGCCGCCGCGCGTCCACAACCCATCCCGGTGTTCGCCGAGATGTCGAGCATCAACCCGGTGATCGTGTTGCCCCAGGCACTGGACGCTCGGGCCGACACCATCGCCCGTGACCTGACCGCTTCGGTGGTTCAGGGTTGCGGACAGTTCTGCACCAATCCCGGTCTGGTGATCGGTATTCGCTCGCCGCAGTTCACCGCGTTCGTGCAACAGGTGGCCGGGTTCATCGGAGATCAGCCGGCGCAGACGATGCTCAACGCCGGAACCTTGAGCAGCTATGGCAAAGGCCTGCAAAAACTCCTCGCTCACCCGGGCATCGAGCACCTGGCTGGCAATCCGCAGCAAGGCAATCAGGCGCAACCGCAGTTGTTCAAAGCCGATGTCAGCCTGTTGATCAATGGCGATGAAGTGCTGCAGGAAGAAGTGTTCGGCCCGACCACGGTGTTCGTCGAAGTGGCGGATCAGACGCAACTCAGTGCCGCATTGAACGGCCTGCACGGGCAGCTGACGGCGACGATCATTGGTGAACCGGCGGACTTCGAACAGTTCAGCGAGTTGACGGCATTGCTTGAGCAAAAGGTCGGGCGGATCCTGCTCAATGGCTATCCGACGGGTGTTGAAGTCTGTGATTCGATGGTCCACGGCGGGCCGTATCCAGCGACTTCCGATGCGCGTGGCACGTCGGTGGGCACGTTGGCGATTGATCGGTTCCTGCGTCCGGTGTGCTTCCAGAACTATCCGGACAGCCTGTTGCCGGAACCGTTGAAGAACGCCAATCCACTGCGCATTCAGCGCCTAGTGGACGGCAAGCCATCCCGCGACGCCCTCTAACGGCCAAGCACACAACCCCTGTGGGAGCGGGCTTGCTCGCGAAGGCGGTGTATCAGTCAATACATGTGTCGACTGACACTCCGCCTTCGCGAGCAAACCCGCTCCCACATTTGTCCTGCGTTGTGTCCGAGTTTTGTGGTCGGCGCTAGGGCGCTGCCACATTGAGCTATCATTGCGTCTTTCCATTCAAAGATTGACTGCCATGACTGCCGTAGCCGACACCTTGATCAACGCCCTCGAACACTGCGACATGCTGGAAATCGACGGGCTGCACGCTTTCGATTTTTCCCTCGATGAAGACGATAACCTGCACATCGAATGCATGGACGGACGAGCGCTCGAGCGTTGGGAGTTCAGCATTGCGCAGATCACGGCGGCGACTTTCGATACTGCTTTGAAAAGCTGGATCATTACCGGCGATTCCGGTGAGCATCGACTGGTGCCTATGGAGGCGTTCGGCGGCGGTGAAGACGAGGAAGAAGGGAATGAGGATGCATAAGCTCTGGCCACTGTTGATGGCCGGCAGCCTCGGCGCGATGGGCATTGAGGTGGCATCGGCCGACGAGTATCAGTTGCTGGTCGGTTCGTACACGGCGGGGCAGAGCCAGGGGATTTATCGCCTGAACTTCGACAGCGACACCGGGCAGATCAACCCTATGCCGTTGCAAGTGGTCACCAGTGAAAACCCGTCGTGGATGACAGTGTCCAAAGATCAGCAGCGCCTGTTCGTGGTCAACGAAAATGGCCCGGGCCAGAAAGACCCGGTCGGGCGCGTCAGCAGTTATGCGATCAACCCCAAGACCCATGCACTGAGCCTGATCAATCAGGTGCAGAGCCTGGGCAACGAGCCGACGCACTCAAGCCTCAGCGGTGACGCCAGCCATCTGTTCGTCAGCAATTATTCCGTGGTTGAAGACCCGGGTGGCACCCTGGCGGTGTTGCCCGTGGGCACCGATGGCAAGCTCAAACCTGTGGTGCAGATGAGCAGTCACCCGTCGAGCCGGGTCAATCCCGAGCGGCAGATGTCGGCGCATGTGCATTCGACGGTTTCGTCGCCGGACGGCAAGTTTGTATTCTCCAATGACCTGGGCGCCGACAAGATCTTTGTCTACCGCTTCGATCCCAAGGCTAATCCGGAGCTGCCGTTGACTGCCGCCCCACTGGCGTCGGTCCAGTTGCCAGCCGGAAGCGGGCCGCGTCATTTGTTGTTCAGCGCCGATGGCAAACATGCCTGGCTGACCATGGAAATGAGCGCGCAGGTTGCGGTGTTCGATCACCAGAACGGCAAGCTTGAGCAAACCCAGATGGTTGATCTGGCGGCGGGGCAGCCCACGTCCGACAAGGCCGCTGCTGCGCTGCACGCATCGGCCGATGGCAAGTTCCTGTACGTCAGCAACCGTGGCACTGCCAATCAGTTGCTGGTATTTGCCATTGATCCTGCGAGCGGGCATCTCAAGGAGCTGCAGCGTCGTTCGGTGGAAGGTGATCACCCGCGCGAGTTCAGCCTCGACCCGAGCGGCAAGTTTTTGCTGATTGCCAATCAGAAGAGCAACCAGATTGTCGTGGTCGAGCGCGATGCCAAGAGCGGTCTGCTGGGTAAAACCGTGCAGAAACTGCCGATGGATGCCCCGAGCGACCTCAAGTTCCTGGTGCGTCAATAGGCCGCAGGCCCCGGTTGATGGGGCCTGCATCCTTGTATTAATGAGACTGATATCTGCTAATGCTACAAAAGATTTCAAGGCGTCAACCTCGAAGGTTAAGTTTGCTTCACGGCCCCACCGGGCAAGCAAGCCAACTGAATCCGAGGAATACCGCCATGAACTTCAATCTCTTTTCCATCATCGCCGCATCCGCCATCTCTGCCACCGTTGCTCTGCCAGCCAGCGCCAACGTTGAAATCAGCGACAAAAAATCCCACGCCCAGAGCTACACCCAGAAATACCTGCAACAGAGCGCCAACTTCTACGCGGCACTGGATCACAAGACCCAAGCCTGAAATTCAAGCCCTGCACCTTTTATGCAGGAGCGAAGTCACTTGCGTCGATCGGGCTGAGAAGCATCGAGAAACCTGAGTGATGTCGCTCCTGCATAACGCGTTTACGACAGCATCACATTGCCATCAATCAACGGCTTGATATCACATGGCCATTGCGTTTAGATTTGACGCTGAGTTTTTGACTCCTTTTCCAATAACAAGGATCGACAGCATGGCGATGCGTCTGGCAGTGGTTCTTCTGTTTCTGTATTCCGCCCCCATTCTTTCGGCTGCCCAGCCCGTTCCAGACGAGCCGGATGCGGCCCGCGAGCGCTTGATGAGTTTTATTGAAGACTGAAATAGACTGGCTTAATGATTAATGAAGCTGATGGTTACTATGGAAAACCCTGAGTGGTTGTCACAGCTTTTTTGATCGATTCTGTGGGCTCTGAAACATGCCCACGGAGAACACCATGGCCAGCTCAATCATCACTTCTGCCAAATACGGCGCCTACCTGGCCATAGGTCTTTACGTGGCCCTGGTACTGGTCGTCAGCATTTCGGCGCAATCGCAGCACACGTTTGAAGCACCCGTTCAGGTCGCTTATCCCGCCATCCAGTTCGAACACCGCGCTCAAAACGTGGTGGTCGATCACGAAGACTTGGCGGGAGCGGCAGGGGCATGAAAGGGGGCAAACTCTGGGTCATCGCCTTCCTGGCGTTCATGACCAATGGCTCTTCCCTGTTGGGGATAGGGCAGGGCTCGGCGGGTTCCGTTGCACGGTCCATCGAAGCCAATCACAACCTTGCGCGTAACATCGAAACCGCAAAAGCTCTGGGCTTGCTGGCCGGCAATCCGCCCATGAAACGGCAAGACGATTTCTTCGGGCCGTTCCAGGTGGATTGCTCCGTTCTGGAAATGTGCGAAGTGTTCGCCTAAGAGCTGCAGGCCAGAGAGATCCATTGTGGCGAGGGGGCTTGCCCCCGTTCGGCTGCGAAGCAGTCGTCAATCCTGCAAACTCTATGCACCTGAAGAAATGTAGGGTGCCGCTTCGCGGCCCAACGGGGGCAAGCCCCCTCGCCACAGGGATTGTTACTTGGCCATGATTGCGATGAACAGTTCCGACTCCAGAAACCGCTGCAACCACGCCTGCAACCGCACGTAAGGCGTCTGCCCGAACCATTCGCGATCAACATGGGCGAATTGCCGTATGAACGGCATCAACGCCACATCCGCCAGGCTCGGATGCCCGGCCAGCAAATAGTCGCGCCCCTCCAGCAACTCATCCAGCTTGCGCAAGAACACCTCGCCCGCCGCACGATAGGCTTCCATCGGCTGCTCCGGGTAACGCTCGGCATACTTGTAGCGATTCAGATGCACCTTGAACGCCTGATCGTTCTCTTCAATCAGCGCGGCGATGTGCGCCTGTGCGACGGGATCATCCTTGAGCAACCAATCCTGCGGGTCGTTCTGCGCCAAGGCCCAGCGCATGATCGCCAGGCTTTCATCGATCACCTGACCGTCGACACTCAGCACCGGCACCGTGCCCTTGGCCGACAGCGCTAGCATCTCGGCAGGTTTGGCCTTCAGGCTGACCTCGACAATCTGCACGGCAACGCCCGAATAGCGCAGGGCCATTCGCGCTCGCATGGCGTAAGGGCAGCGGCGGAACGAATACAGCGTATTCATTTCACCTCCAGGGTGCTCAGGCCATTGCCCTGGCGGTGGACCTGGATCTGCACCGGAATCCGCTCATGCATTTCCTGCACGTGGGAAATCACCGCGACCTTGCGGCCCTGGGCCTGCAAGCCATCCAGCGCATCCATGGCCAGTTGCAGGGACTCCGGATCAAGGCTGCCGAAGCCTTCGTCGATGAACAGCGATTCGATTTTCAGTGTGCTCGAAGCCATCGACGCCAAACCCAGCGCCAAAGCCAACGACACCAGGAACGTCTCGCCGCCCGACAACGAATGCACCGAGCGCAGCTCATCGCCCATCTCGGTGTCCATCACCAACAACCCGAGCATGCTGCCGCCGCGTTTCAGGCGATAACGCCGCACCAGTTGCCGCAACTGCACGTTGGCGTGATGCACCAGCAAGTCGAGGTTGTAGGCCTGGGCGATCTTGCGGAAGGTGTCGCCAGTCGCCGAGCCGATCAACGCATTCAATCGCGCCCAGCGCTGATATTCGCCGTAGGCGTCAGCGATCTGCTGCGCCAGGGCCTGATTGGCGTTCTGCCGACGCTGATCCTCGGCCTGTTCGGCACGCAGTTCGGCGCAGCGGTGTTCGCTGGCGACGAACAGGTTTTGCAGGTCTGTCAGGGCCGTGGCGAGTTGCTCGGCGTCGAGATTGCCGTTGTGTTGCGCTTGATGATTGAGTAGGCGCTGTTCGCGCTCCTGCAATCGCACGTTGGCCTGCTCGATGGCTTTTTCGCTTTGCTGCAAGTGCTGCCGCAGTTCGCTGACGTGCTGATCGTCGACACTCAACAGTGCTTCCAGCCCGCCGTCATCCAGCTCCGGATGCAAGGCCCGCCAGTCGGCGATCTTCGCGCTCAGCTCGCGGTCCTCGGTTTCCAGCGCCAGCAGACGCTCTTGCTTGGCTTTGAGTTCGGCAGCCAGTTCGACTAACCGCGTGCGTACGGTTTGCAGTTCCTGATTGGCCGTTGCCTGGGCAGTGCGTGCCTGTTCGACGGCTTGATCCAGTTGCTGCTGCCAGTGTTCGGCGCTGCTGTGTTCGCCCAGCCATTGCGTCAGCTGTTGCTGGCAAGCCTGTTGCTGCTCGGCGAGGACGGTGAACTGTTGCTGAGCCGCTTCCAGTGTCTGGGCGCGGGCCAGTTGGCGGTCCTGTTCTTTTTCCAGTGTCTGTTGGCGTTGTTGCTGTTCACCGAGCTCATCGCGTTGCTGATCGAGTTGCTCCAGACGCTGGACGATCTGCCGGTCAAGCCGCATGAAGGTCGCAGCCGGTTCGTTGCGCAAGGCCTCCAGCGTATCCGCCGGAAGCAGGGTGCTGAAGGCGCTCAACTCCTCGTCGAGACGCTGGCGATCACTGCTCAGCTCACGCTGCTGATTGCTCAGGTGCTGCGTCGCTTGCAGGCTCGCCGCTTCGGCACTGCGCAGTTGCTGCTGAAGGCGAGCCGCGTCTTGTTGCAGGGTGAGCAGGGCAGTTTGCCGTTGTTCATCCTGGGTGATGCTCTGGTTCAACTGGCTGTTTTGCTGCGCCAGCCAACCGTCGCGTTTGCTCGCGTCCTGCGCCAGCAATTGCGTGGACAACGGATGCGCTTCGAGGCTCGGCGTCAGGCCTTGTTGCTGGGTGGCGAGTTGTTCTTGTTGCTGCAACAGTTCTTTTTGCTGAGCGATCAAGCCGCCGACTTCGCCGCGTAAATCGGTGAGTTTTTCTTTGAGCAGGTCAACGGCTTTCTGCGCATTTGCCTGTTCGCTTTCATCGTGGCGACCGAGGCTTTGCAGCAACGCTTCGGGCTGATGATAAGGATGGTCGGGGCTGCCGCAGACCGGGCACGGTTGATCGTCCTGCAACTGTGCGCGCAATTCTTCGACACTGGCGCTGCGGGCCAGACGCTGACGCTCCAGCAGTTCGCGAGTGACGGTGAGGGTCTGTTCGGCGACGACCAGGTCGTTCTTGGTTTTCACGCCGTCCTGGGTCAGGCGATCACGTTCCTGCTGAGCGCGGAGCTGGCGTTGCGTAAGCTCCGCGCCGCGCTTGTCGATCTCTTGCTGGCTGGCCCACAGCCGGGTCAGTTCTTCGAACGCTCGCAGCTGTTTGCGGTTGTCCTGCAACAGCGTGCCGAGCAGCTGGATCTGTTCGGCCACGGCCCCGGGTTCGGCACCGGCCTCTTTGTAGAGCACTTCCAGATGCTGCTTTTGAGCCGTCAGTTCTTCGCTCGCGCGGGCGGCGCTTTGCTCCAGGGCAGCCAGTTCAGCCTGGCCCTTGTTCAAGCGATTGCCGATCAGCATCAGCTGTTGCAGGCGATCACGGTAGGCGTTCCACGCCTCGCTCAGCGGCGCCAGATGGGTGCTTTGTTCAAGCTCCCCGGCAATCCGCTCCAGACGTGCAGCCACCTGCTTTTGTTGCTCAAGCAGACCCTGAATCGTGTTCTGCCCTTGAGTGCTGGCCAATTCCGCTTGTTGTTTGAGGTCCGCACTCGCGCTGGCGTCTTTGATCAGCCGGGCGAGGGTGCTTTGCGCTTCAAACGCCTGTCGCAGCAGCGGAGCCTTTTCGGTGTGTTGGCGTTGGGCTTCGACCAGCGCGGTCTGCGCAGCGCTCAAGCTCTGTTCGAGTTGCGTCTGACGCTCGTTCAACTCCGCTTGCTGCTGGGTGTGTTGCTGAATCTGCGCCGCCAGCGGGGTGAGCTGGGCGGTGAGTTCGGTCTTGCGGGCGAACTGGTGCCGTTGCGGGGCCAGTTGCTCCAGGCGCGTCAGCTTCAAGCGTTCGCCGGCCAGGCTTTCCCAATGCTGCCGGGCGCTGGTCAGTTGCTCGGTGGCGCTCTGTTGCTCGTCCTGCAATTGACGCAGGTCCTTGAGCCAAGTGTGCTGCAATTCAAGCTGTTTAAGCTGCGACTGCTGGGTCTTGAGTTGCTGCTGCGCTTCGTTGAAACGTTCATCCAGCTCGGCCCGAGCCTCGGTGGACAGCGGCGTCACGCCCGTGGCCTGATCCTGCAACAGCTTGTGCGCTTCGCGGGCTTCTTTGGCTTTGTCGAACGCGCGGCGACCGAGGCGGGTGTACAGCGCGGTGTCGGTGAGCTTCTCCAGCAGTTCGCTGCGCTCGTTGTCGTTCGCCTTGAGGAAGGCACTGAACTCGCTCTGGGCCAGCAGCACGGCGCGGGTGAACTGTTCGAAGTTCAGGCCCAGCACGGCTTCAAGCTGGGTTTTGAACTCGACTTTCTGACTGGCCAGCAACTGATCCTGATCGATGTCGCGCAGACTCTGACGGCTAGCCTGCAGCTTGCCGCCAGCCTTTTCGCGCGCGCGATTGGCTTCCCAACGCGCGCGGTAACGACGGCCGTCGATGCCGACGAAATCCACTTCGGCATACCCTTCGCCGGTGCCACGACGCAGCAAGGTGCGCGGGTCACCGGTGCTGATTTCGCCATCGGCGTCCGGCGCCTTGGCCGACACCTGAGCGTTACTCAAGCGCGGCACGGCGCCAAACAGGGCGAGGCACAACGCATCGAGCAAGGTGCTTTTGCCAGCGCCTGTCGGCCCGGTGATCGCGAACAGACCGGCACTCACCAGCGGTTCAGCGGTGAAGTCGATTTCAAAAGGTCCGGCCAGGGAGGCGAGGTTTTTCAGGCGGATCGCGAGGATCTTCATGGTTGTTCGCTCTCCATTTGCACATCCTGCAACAGCTCGGCAAAGTCCTTCAGCGTCTGCTCATCGACCTCGCTGCCGTAGCTGTCTTGCCAGGCGCGACTGAACAATTCCTGTGGCGTGAGCTGGTCCAGTTCAATCAACGTGGTGCCGTCATCGACGCCCTCGCGACTGCCGTTGCCGGCGTACTCGGCGGCGATGCGCACCAGGCGCACGGCTTTGCCTTGCAGCGCGCTTTCTACTTGATGGCGCAAGTCGGGTTGCGGTTCGTCGAGACGCACGCGAACCTCAAGCCACGGCTGACGCTGGATGTCGGCGAGCAAATCGATGTTCGGCAAGTCGGCCAGTTGCAAGAGGATCTCGGCCAGGGGCGCCGGGCCGATGCGTTGCAGGTTGACCGCGCGGGGGATCAGTTTCGGTTCGACGCTGACCAGGGTTTCGCCGTCGAGTGTGACGTTGAGAATCTGATGCTGATAACCGATTTCGGAGAACGACAACGGAATCGGCGAGCCGCTGTAGCGGATGCGCTCTTCACCGTTGACCTTCTGCGGCTTGTGCAAATGGCCCAGCGCGACGTAGCTGATGCTCGGCCCGAACAGGCTGGCAGGCAGGGCTTCGGCATTGCCAATGATCAAACTGCGCTCGGAGTCTTCCGACACGGAACCACCGGCCATGTGCGCATGGCTGATGGCAATCAGTGCCTGGCCCGGCTTGCGTTTGGCATTGGCCGCTTCAATCAGCCATTCATGAACCTGACCGATGCCGCGCAGGTAGTTGTCGCCCAACTGCGCGCCGGTCACTTCGGCAGGCCGCAAAAACGGCAGCGCCAGGCACCAGCCGGCAATTTCACCGCTGGCATCCGGCAATGGCAGCAACAGCCGCTCGGCATCCAGTTGGCCGTCATCCAGCCACAAGACTCGGCCCAGTGCGTGGGTGCGCAAACGGCGCATCAGCGGCGCAGGCAGTTCGATCCGCGAGCCGGAGTCGTGGTTGCCGGCGATGATCACGATGGTCAGCAACGGTTGCTGTTCGTGGGCGCTGACGATGAATTCGTAGAGGCGTTCCTGGGCTTTGACCGGCGGATTGACCGTGTCGAAGATATCGCCGGCGATCAACAGCACATCAGGCCGGTCCAGCTTCAGCTGGCGCAACAGCCATTCAAGAAAGCAGGCGTGCTCGAAATCGCGTTCCTGGCCGTGCAGGTTCTGCCCAAGGTGCCAGTCGGAGGTGTGAAACAGACGCAAGGCGAACTCCGTAGGAAATAAGGTAATGGCCGCGTGGAAAATGATGGCGGCGAAAGGGGAGAGAGTTTACGGGTAAAGCGATATCAAACCTACCGCGGGAACAGGTTGCCGGCGATGGCTGCCTCAAACTCAACTCCAATTTCAAGGGCCCCTTCGCGGGCAAGCCTCGCTCCTGCAAGAGCGGGGTGGGCGCGAATCCTTGTAGGAGCGAGGCTTGCCCGCGAAGGCGGCCTCGAGGGCGCCGCGGGATTCAGCTTCGTTTCGCCAGCAAGCCGGCTCCTACAGGATTGGGGTTATTTCGGGTAAAGCGGCGGCAGGCCGCTGTCACCCACCGGATCCTGAACCCGCTCGGCAATCGGGATCGCCTTGATTGCCCGCCACAGTTCTTCGCCTTGCCAGTGCTGGCCGGTTTCGCTGTAGAGCGCGCCGTTCAAGCCGTCCAGTGCGTCGGACAGTGGCACGAAGCGGGCGGCCATGTCAGCGAGGGTTTCCGGTTGTTGTCGCGCCCAGGCGTCGAGGGCCTGGCGAGTGGCGTGGGAATCGTTGGCCTGGCAGGCACGCTTGAGTTCGTCGAGGACGGTGCGTGGGCTCGGACCGGTCTGCGCGGCGCGCAGCACCGCCGGTTGCCAGCGGCCACGCCACCAGAGGCCGAAGCCGAGCAGGGTGGTGCAGGCCAGGATCAAGGTGCTGAGTTTCCACTTCCACAGGGTTTCGCTGTCGACGCCGGCATTCACTTGCGTGGTGCTCATCGGTGTATCGACTACCAGGCTTGGATTACTCGCCACTTGCAGGCTTCGGGCTGGCAGGCTGCTGTGTTCCAGGTGATCTTCGAAGGTGTTCCACCAGACTACTTCCACCGCCGGCAGCTCGATTGCACCACTGCGGCCCGGCACCAACGCTTCGCGATCTTCACGGCTGCCGATCAAACCGCGCTCGGTGCTCTGGTTGCTCAATACCGGTTGATCCGGGTAGCGCCGCAGGCCGTTGACGTCGGTGGCGGGCAGCGGCGGCAGTTGTGAGCTGGCCAGGCCTTCGGCTTTCAAGGTCAGGCTGCGGGTCAGCGAATCGCCCACCTGCGCATGGTCCGGCTCCGGGTTCCAGCTTTCGCTCAGGCTCAGGCTACGGGCCGGCAGCCACGGCAGGTCGGCCGGGTACGTAATGGGTTTGGCCTTGACTGTCAGCAGAATCGGGGCGGAGCTGACACGCATCAGTTTCCCGGATTTCGGCGCCTGACTGGCGGCGTCCTGGGCGGGCTGCGCGTCGACGAGCGTGGCACTGAAGATCTGCGCCGGAATGGTCAATTCGCCGCTGTGTTGCGGGTAGATCGCATAGCGCATTTCAATCACGCCATGGCGTAGCGTGTTGATGACTTTCTCGTACGTGCGTGACTCGCCGAGTTGTTCGATGCGCGCATCGGGAATCTGCAACGGGGTCAGGCTGCTGTCGTCGTACAGCGACACCGAATGGTAGATGCGCAAGGTCAGGATGGCCTGTGCCTGCACGTACACGCTGGTCTGGTCGAGGCTGGCGTCGATGAACACCGGGGCCAGTTTATTCGCGGTGTCCTGGGTTTCGCTCTCGACCACTTGCACGGTGATCGGCTGGCTCTGTGCCTCGCCCAGTTGCAACGGTGGAATCGTCACGCTGCCGTTTTCCTTCGGCAGCAAGGTAATGATCCAGCGCGTGGTGGCGCGGTTGTCGCCGTTCAGGGTGGTCAGCTGGTTGACTTGGCGGGTGCCGCGCACTTCGAACAGCGGCTCCAGCGGCGTCAGGTCAGGCTTGCCGAACTGCGTCACGTCGTTGGATTCCAGGGTCAGTTCGACCGTCTCGCCAGAGTTCAGGCGACTGCGATCGACACTGGCGACCAGAGCTGCCGCCTGAGCCTCAACGGTGCTGAACAACAGGGCGAGCATGAGAAGGGTGAAGCGGGTCATCGCGTTTTTTCCTGATCCTGATGTTGTTGCTGTTCGTACCAGAATTTGCGCCTGAGCAATTCACCCGGATCATCGGGGATCTTGCGCAGCCATTGCTCCAGCGCCTGACGCTGTTCGCCATCGATATTGTCGCTGGCCGGCCGCATCGGAGGCGTGGTGGTTTGCTCGTCCCCCAATTCGCTGCCCGGGACTTCATTGGCGCCCGGTTTCGGCGGCGTTGTCGCCTGTTGCCCGGCGTCCGGCGTGGTCTGCTCGGCGTCGGATTTGGGATGGTCGTTATCCGCCGGTTGTGTAGCAGACCCCGGTGGCGGTTCCTGCGCGTTGGTCTCGGTTTCGTCATCGGCGGATTTCTGCGGCTCAACCGGCGGCGCGTTTTTCTGCTTGAGCAGACTTTCCACCAATGCCTTATTGGTCTGCGCCGGGCGTAAATCAGGTTGCCGCTCCAGCGCCTGATCGTAGGCGTCCAACGCCGCTTCCAGCTCACCGCTTTTGGCCAGGGCGTTGCCACGATTGTAGTGGGCGTGGGCGTCATTGCCTTTGGCGAACCGCTGGGCGGCGCCGCTGTAGTCACCGGCCTCATACAGCGCCACGCCTTGCCATTGCGGATCTTCAAAGTGCTGCGAAGCCTTCGCCGGATGGCCTTGCCTGAGCAAATGCAGGCCTCGCTGATCGGGGCGCAACCACAGATCTTCGAAGTCGAAGGCATAGCTCGGTTGCGGCAGCAGGAACAGCAGCGGCAAGCAGAACAACCAGCCACGGCGACCGGCACAGGCGGCGAGCAGCAACAGCGGCAGCAGCAACCAGTAACCCTGATCGGCCCAGGTGTCGAGGTGCAAGGTCTGGCCGTCGTTGCGCAGGGTGCGTGGGCCATCGAGCAGGCCGAGTCCGCGCAGATCGGCATCGTCCAGACGCGCCGGGCGATAGTCTCCGCCGAGGTCGTTGGCAAAGGCCTTCAGGCTTGGGCTGTCAAGACGGGGCACCAGAATCGCGCCCTGATCGTCCTTGAGGAAACTGCCGTCCTCCTGAGCGACCGGCGCGCCTTCGGCGGTGCCGATTCCGAGCATCAGAAACTGCGTCGATTTCCTCTCCAGCACCTGGCGAATGCCTTCACGTTCCAGGTTCGTCAGGGTTGAACCGATCAACAGGATCCGGCCTTCACCCAAATCGCCCTGATTCAACAGCGCCAACGCCTTGGTCACCGCGAGATCGGCACGATGACCGACCTCGGGCATCAGCGAAGGCTTGAGCGCGTCCAGCAGATTACGGCTGGTCGACAGGTCATCCGACAGTGGCACCAAAGTGTGCGCGCTGCCGGAGTAGACGACGATGGCGGTCTGGGCGTCGCTGCGGGCTTGCAGCAGGTCCAACAGCTTGCGTCGGGCCTGTTCGAGTCGGTTCGGCGCAACGTCGGTGGCGAGCATTTCCGGCGTCAGCTCCAGCACGACCACCAGCGGGTCGGCGGGTTTCTGGCTGAGTTGTTCGACGCGCTGCCAACTCGGGCCCAGCAAGGCCAGAACGGTCAGCACCCACGCCACGCCGAGGACGACCCATGGCAGCTTGCTGTCGCGACCGTTTCCACCGCTCAGCAGGGCGGCATGAAAGGCCGGTGGCAAGATCATCTGCCAGCGCCCTGCGCGTTTTTGCCGGTGCCAGAGTTGCCAGAGCAGCCAGCCCAATAGCGGCAACAACAGCAGCCACCATGGGCGGAACCAGTACGGCCACAGCGCACTCATCGGCGCCTCCGCAGACGCAGGCGTTTGAGCCGCTGGCGCCAATCAGGCAGTTGCGTTTGCAAAAACAGATCCTTGGTAAACAGCCGTTGCAACGGGTTATCCGGCCAGCGCTCGCGCACCACCAGCAACATGCTCAACAACAATGCCAGCGCCAGAGGCCAGTGATACAACGCTTGCGCCGGGCGGGCCTGGGTCGGTTGTTGAGTCACCGGCTCGAGTGTGTCGAGGGTGTCTTTGATCACCTGCAGTTCTTTGCCATCGTGGGCGCGGAAGTACTGACCGCCGGTGGCTTGGGCGATGGCCTTCAGCGCCGGTTCGTCGAGGTCCAGGCTCGGGTTGATCCCGAGGAAACCCAGGGTGCCGCTTTGCTCCGGGTCGGCGCCGATGCCGATCGGGTAGATTTTTACGCCTTCTTTGGCCGCCAGCCGAGCCGCGGTGAGCGGGTCGATTTCACCGCCGTTGTTGGCGCCGTCCGTGACCAGGATCAGCACGCGGCTCTGGGCGGGACGCATGCGCAGGCGTTTAAGGGCCAGGCCGATGGCATCACCAATCGCGGTGTTCTTGCCGGCGATGCCGATGCGCGCTTCGTCGAGCCACACCCGCACGGTACGGCGGTCGAACGTCAACGGTGCTTGCAGGTAAGCCTGGCTGCCGAAGAGGATCAGGCCGACGCGATCGCCGTCGCGACTTTCAAGGAAGTCGCCGAGCAAATGTTGGACCAGCGACAGACGGCTGACGTCTTCGTCGTGCCACTGCATGTCGGGGAAATCCATCGAACCGGACACGTCCACGGCCACCAGCAGGTCGCGGCCACTGGCGGCAATTGGCAGCGGATCGCCCAACCATTGCGGGCGCGCTGCTGCGATCAGCAACAACAGCCATAACAGAATGAACGGTGCTTGCTGGCGCCAGGCCGGCAGGTTGGCCCGGGCGCGGCGACGGGCCAGGCCTTCGAGGTCATTGAGGAAACTGACTTTGAGCGCCGGTTCGCCACTGTCGGCCACCGGCAGCAGGATGCGCATCAGCCAGGGCAGCGGCAGCAGGGCAAAGATCCACGGCCAGGCGAACTCAAACATGTTTGCGAATCCAGGTATCGACGGCCTGAGTCAGGCCGGCGATGGCCTTGTCGTCGAGTTTGCATTCAGGTTTGTAGGCGCCTTCGACCAGCACCATCCAGCGGGTCAGGCCGGCGGCCGGGCAGCGGTTGTCGAGGAACGCCAGCCATTTGCGCCCATTGAGCGTGTGGCTCTGGCTGTAAGGGTAATGGTTGCGGCACAGGCGTTTGAGCAAGCCGTTAAGCTGCTGCAACCAGGCGCCGGCCGGTGCGCCATCGTAGGGTTTTGGCATCAGCGCCAGTTCGGCCAGTGCGGCGATACGCACCGGATCCAGCGGTTGTTCGGCGCGCACGATCGGGCGTTTGTCCGGAATGAAGCGCCGTGCCTTCCACAGCCCGAAACCGATCAGCGGCAGCAACAACAGCAACAGCCACCAACCGGCCGCGGGTGGCCAGAATTCGATAGGAGGCGGGGAGATCAGCGGTTGCAGTTGATCGAGGCTGCTCATCGACCTTTCCCCGGTTTCTGTGGGTTCAGGTATTCGCGCAGTTGCTCGACCATCTCGCTCTGGGTGCTCAGCGGCATCAGCAACACACGCAGCTTTTGCGCGAGCAATTCCCAGCGGGCAATACGCGTTTCGGCCTGGGCGCGGTAGGTCTGGCGCAAGTCGAAATTCAGCGTGTCGAGTTCGAGTTGCGCACCACGTTCGGCGAAGCGAAGCAGCCCGGCGGCGGGCAGGGCGTGGTCCAGTGGATCGGACAGTGGCAGCAGCAACAGGTCGCAATGGCGTGATAACAGGCTCAGTTGCTGTTCAGAGCCTTCGGTCAACGCACGCTCATCACAGATCACGATCACCAGACTGCCGGGGCGCAGCACTTCTCGCGCACGACGCAGCGCCAGGTTCAGGGAGTCGCGGTTCTGCTCGCTTTCGGTGTGCAGCGACTGATTGACCCGCACCAAGCGGTTCAGCAGCTGCAGCAGGCTTTGTTTGCTGCGCCGGGGCTTGATCTCGTAGTGCTCGTTATCGCCGAACACCAGCCCGCCAACCCGGTCGTTATGGCCCAGGGCGGCCCAGCCGATCAGGCTCGCCGCCTGGGCGGCAAGTACCGATTTGAACATCAGCCCCGAACCGAAAAACAGCCGACGGCTTTGCTCGACCATGATGAAAATCGGCCGCTCGCGTTCTTCGTGAAACAGCTTGGTGTGGGGTTCCTGGGTGCGGGCGGTGACGCGCCAGTCGATGGTGCGCACGTCGTCGCCGGCCTGATAGACCCGCACCTGATCGAAGTCGACGCCGCGGCCGCGCAGCTTGGAGTGGTGCAGGCCGATCAGCGGGCTGCGCTGGCTCGGCGTGGAAAACAGCTGCACTTCGCGCACGCGATGGCGCATCTCGATCAGCTCGGCGAGGCTGACGCGGATGCCCGGCTCGGGCGGCAGGAGGGCGTTCATCGGGGTCAAGCGACGGCTACGACGTCGAGAATCCGCTGGACCACCCGGTCCTGATCGATGCCAGCGGCTTCGGCTTCAAAGGAAAGAATGATGCGATGGCGCAATACGTCGAACAGCACCGCCTGAATGTCTTCCGGGCTGACGAAGTCGCGACCGGCCAGCCAGGCGTGGGCCCGGGCGCAGCGGTCGAGGGCAATCGAGCCGCGGGGACTGGCGCCATAGGCGATCCACTCGGCCATCTCTGGGTCGAACTTGGCCGGGGTGCGCGTCGCCATGACCAGTTGCACCAGGTATTCCTCCACGGCGTCGGCCATGTACAGACCGAGGATTTCCTTGCGTGCGGCGAAGATCGCCTGCTGGCTGACCCGGCGCTCGGGCTTGGTTTCGCCGTTCAGGGCTTCGCCCCGGGCCTGTTGCAGGATCCGGCGCTCGACGGCGGCGTCCGGGAAACCGATTTTGACGTGCATCAGGAAACGGTCGAGCTGGGCTTCGGGCAACGGATACGTGCCTTCCTGCTCGATCGGGTTTTGCGTGGCCATCACCAGAAACAGTGGCGACAGCTCGTAAGTGCTGCGTCCAACGCTGACCTGGCGCTCGGCCATGGCTTCCAGCAGTGCTGATTGAACCTTGGCCGGGGCACGGTTGATTTCGTCCGCCAGCACCAGGTTGTGGAAGATCGGGCCTTGCTGGAACACGAAACTGCCGGTTTCCGGGCGATAGATTTCCGTGCCGGTGATGTCGGCGGGCAGCAGGTCGGGGGTGAACTGAATGCGATGGAACTGGGCTTCGATGCCTTCGGCGAGTTCTTTGATGGCCTTGGTCTTGGCCAGCCCCGGTGCGCCTTCGACCAGCATGTGGCCGTCGGCGAGCAAGGCGATGAGCAAGCGCTCGATGAGTTTTTCCTGGCCGAGAATCTGCGTTGAAAGAAAGGTTCGCAGCGCTAGCAGCGCTTCACGATGTTCCATCGATGACTGTTCCTGGAAAGGGTGACCGAAGACGTTCGAATAACGCCAGGGCTGGGGGCGTTACTTTAATCCATCGCGGGGGGCGGCGACTAACGGCATTTTGTGCAAAGTGTGGGAAATGGCTGGGGAAATTGTTGGAGATTTGTAGGCGTGGGGGATTGCGGTGTTCTTTTGGCCGCCTTCGCGGGCAAGCCCGCTCCCACAGGTTTCAATATTGTGCCTTCGATTTGTGCAACACATCGGACCCTGTGGGAGCGGGCTTGCCCGCGAAGAGGCCCGTTCAGACACCATCAAATCTCGCTTATATAAGTCCCTGTGCCCTTGAGGATGTTCTGCAGGGTCAATTCAATTTCAGCCAGATCACTCGCATCGGTACTGTGAATAATCTCCAGCGAATCATCCCCATTCAACGCATCCGCATCCGCCGCGGCGATTTCGATCAGCAAGCGGGTCGGGCTCAAGGTCACTTTCACGCCGTCCAGGGTCGACGGTTCGCCATCAAGGGTGATGTCCAGCGCGTCTTCGTCCGGGTAGCGGGTCATCAGAAACATGTCGCCCTGTTCGCTGTGGCAGCAGAGCATGGCCATGTTGTCTTCTTCGTCATCGCACGGGTTGACGATCAAGAGTTGGGTGGTCATTTGCATGGGGAAATCCTGGCTCGGCGAGCGTTGAGAGCGCAATAAAAGGCGATTCTGCCAGCCCGCGGGAATTTCTGCTTGGCTGAGTGTCAGAGGATGTGTCGTGAACGCTCAGCGTGTTGCTGGTCATTTCGGGTACGCAAAAGCCGTAAAACCGGGGATAAAACGCCCGTTTTCCTGCACGACTGCTAGTGTTGTTCGAGGCGTATGCCGCGAGCTGCGTACCGATGACCGAATATGTCGCAGCGCCGCAAGCACAGGCCTTGCCGCACTCGTTAAGCTGCGCATCGAATGGATATCCGTAAAGACATTGTGCAATTCATCGCACAGGCGTTTTTGCCGATAGCCATCCATGGAAGGTGAATGTGACCTGAGTGTCTCGTCCAGCTTCACCCACCTGTCATCCTGTTTCCTCTGCCCGAGAATCAGGAACAGGGTGACGGATCGCCCCGAAAGGGGTTTTGCACGCGACGCTTCCATCAATAACAAGCCCAAGCGGAGTACCACAGATGGCGTTCTTCACCGCAGCCAGCAAAGCCGACTTCCAGCACCAACTGCAAGCGGCACTGGCCCAGCACATCAGTGAACAGGCACTGCCACAAGTGGCGCTGTTCGCTGAACAATTTTTCGGCATCATTTCCCTGGATGAGCTGACCCAGCGTCGGTTGTCCGACCTCGCCGGCTGCACCCTTTCTGCGTGGCGCCTGCTTGAGCGCTTCGATCACGCGCAACCGCAAGTGCGCGTCTACAACCCTGACTACGAACGCCACGGCTGGCAGTCGACCCACACCGCGGTCGAAGTGCTGCACCACGACCTGCCATTTCTGGTGGACTCGGTGCGTACCGAGCTGAACCGTCGCGGCTACAGCATTCATACCCTGCAAACCACTGTGCTGAGCGTGCGTCGCGGCAGCAAGGGCGAGCTGCTGGAAATCCTGCCGAAAGGCACTCAGGGTGAAGGCATTCTGCAAGAATCGCTGATGTACCTGGAAATCGACCGTTGCGCCAATGCGGCCGAGCTCAATGTCCTGAGCAAAGAGCTGGAGCAGGTTCTCGGTGAAGTCCGCGTCGCGGTCACCGATTTCGAACCGATGAAAGCCAAGGTCCAGGAAATCCTGACCAACCTGGACAGCAGCCAGTTCGCGGTTGATCCAGAAGAAAAAGCCGAAATCAAAAGCTTCCTGGAATGGCTGGTGGGCAACCACTTCACGTTCCTGGGCTATGAAGAATTCGTGGTTCGCGACGAAGTCGACGGCGGCCACATCGTCTACGACCAGGATTCGTTCCTGGGTCTGACCAAGCTGCTGCGCACCGGCCTGACCTACGATGACCTGCGCATCGAAGACTATGCCGTGAACTACCTGCGCGAACCGACCCTGTTGTCGTTCGCCAAGGCTGCACACCCAAGCCGTGTGCACCGTCCGGCCTACCCGGACTACGTGTCGATCCGTGAAATCGATGCCGACGGCAAAGTTATCAAGGAATGCCGTTTCATGGGCCTGTACACCTCGTCGGTGTATGGCGAGAGCGTGCGGGTCATTCCGTACATCCGCCGCAAGGTCGAAGAAATCGAGCGCCGCTCCGGCTTCCAGCCCAAGGCTCACCTGGGCAAAGAACTGGCGCAAGTGGTCGAAGTGCTGCCACGCGATGATCTGTTCCAGACCCCGGTGGACGAGCTGTTCAGCACCGTGATGTCGATCGTGCAGATCCAGGAACGCAACAAGATCCGCGTGTTCCTGCGCAAAGACCCGTACGGCCGTTTCTGCTACTGCCTGGCCTACGTGCCGCGTGACATCTACTCCACCGAAGTGCGCCAGAAGATCCAGCAAGTGCTGATGGATCGCCTGAAAGCCTCTGACTGCGAGTTCTGGACCTTCTTCTCCGAATCCGTGCTGGCTCGCGTACAACTGATCTTGCGCGTAGATCCGAAGAACCGTCTCGACATCGACCCGGTCCTGCTGGAAAAAGAAGTCGTGCAAGCCTGCCGCAGCTGGCAGGACGACTACGCCAGCCTGATCGTCGAAAGCTTCGGCGAAGCCCACGGCACCAACGTGCTGGCTGATTTCCCGAAAGGCTTCCCGGCCGGTTACCGCGAGCGTTTCGCTGCCCACTCGGCCGTGGTCGACATGCAGCACCTGCTGAGCCTGAACGAAAAAAATCCACTGGTGATGAGTTTCTATCAGCCACTGGGCCAGGTCTCCGGTCAGCGCGAGCTGCACTGCAAGCTGTATCACGCCGACACGCCGCTGGCGCTGTCCGACGTATTGCCGATCCTGGAAAACCTCGGCCTGCGCGTGCTGGGCGAATTCCCGTACCGCCTGCGTCACAACAGCGGCCGCGAGTTCTGGATTCACGACTTTGCGTTCACCGCTGCTGAAGGCCTGGAACTCGATATCCAGCAACTCAACGACACCTTGCAGGACGCCTTCGTCCACATCGTGCGTGGCGATGCCGAGAACGATGCGTTCAACCGCCTGGTGCTGACCGCCGGCCTGCCTTGGCGTGATGTGGCGCTGCTGCGTGCCTACGCCCGTTACATGAAGCAGATCCGCCTGGGCTTCGACCTGGGTTATATCGCCAGCACCCTGAACAACCACACCGACATCGCTCGCGAGTTGACCCGGTTGTTCAAGACCCGTTTCTACCTGGCGCGCAAGCTCACCGGCGACGATCTGGAAGACAAGCAGCAACGCCTGGAACACGCGATCATCGCCGCTCTGGACGAAGTCCAGGTGCTGAACGAAGACCGCATCCTGCGTCGCTACCTGGACCTGATCAAGGCCACGCTGCGGACCAACTTCTACCAGACCGATGCGAACGGCAAGAACAAGTCCTACTTCAGCTTCAAGTTCAACCCGCACCAGATTCCAGAGCTGCCGAAGCCAGTACCGAAGTTCGAAATCTTCGTTTACTCGCCACGCGTTGAAGGCGTGCACCTGCGCTTCGGCAACGTCGCTCGCGGCGGTCTGCGCTGGTCCGACCGTGAAGAAGACTTCCGCACCGAAGTCCTGGGCCTGGTAAAAGCCCAGCAAGTGAAGAACTCGGTCATCGTGCCAGTGGGCGCGAAGGGCGGCTTCCTGCCGCGCCGTCTGCCACTGGGCGGCAGCCGAGACGAGATCGCGGCCGAAGGCATCGCCTGCTACCGCATCTTCATCTCGGGCCTGTTGGACATTACCGACAACCTGAAAGACGGCGCGCTGGTTCCGCCGGCCAACGTCGTGCGTCATGACGACGATGACCCGTACCTGGTGGTCGCTGCGGACAAGGGCACTGCAACCTTCTCCGACATCGCCAACGGTATCGCCATCGACTACGGCTTCTGGCTGGGTGACGCGTTCGCGTCCGGTGGATCTGCCGGTTACGACCACAAGAAAATGGGCATTACCGCCAAAGGCGCGTGGGTCGGCGTTCAACGTCACTTCCGCGAACGCGGCATCAATGTCCAGGAAGACAGCATCACCGTGGTGGGCGTCGGCGACATGGCCGGTGACGTGTTCGGTAACGGCTTGTTGATGTCCGACAAGCTGCAACTGGTCGCAGCGTTCAACCACCTGCATATCTTCATCGACCCGAACCCGGAGCCGGCGAACAGCTTCGCCGAGCGTCAGCGCCTGTTCGACCTGCCGCGTTCGGCGTGGTCGGATTACGACACCAGCATCATGTCCGAAGGCGGCGGGATCTTCTCCCGTAGCGCGAAAAGCATTGCGATTTCCCCGCAGATGAAAGAGCGCTTCGACATCCAGGCTGACAAGCTGACCCCGACCGAACTGCTCAATGCCTTGCTCAAGGCCCCGGTGGACCTGTTGTGGAACGGCGGTATCGGTACTTACGTCAAAGCCAGCAGCGAAAGCCACGCCGATGTCGGCGACAAGGCCAACGATGCACTGCGCGTGAACGGCAACGAACTGCGCTGCAAAGTCGTGGGCGAGGGCGGTAACCTCGGTATGACCCAACTGGGTCGTGTCGAATTCGGCCTCAATGGCGGCGGTTCCAACACCGACTTCATCGACAACGCCGGTGGCGTGGACTGCTCCGACCACGAAGTGAACATCAAGATCCTGCTGAACGAAGTGGTTCAGGCCGGTGACATGACCGACAAGCAACGCAACCAGTTGCTGGCGAGCATGACCGACGAAGTCGGCAATCTGGTGTTGGGCAACAACTACAAGCAGACTCAGGCCCTGTCCTTGGCGGCCCGCCGTGCTTTCGTGCGGATTGCCGAATACAAGCGCCTGATGAACGATCTGGAAGGCCGCGGCAAGCTGGATCGCGCCATCGAGTTCCTGCCGGCTGAAGAGGCAATCAACGAACGCCTCGTGGAAGGCCATGGCCTGACCCGTGCCGAACTGTCGGTGCTGATCTCCTACAGCAAGATCGACCTCAAGGAAGCGCTGCTCAACTCCCTGGTGCCGGACGACGACTACCTGACGCGCGACATGGAAACCGCTTTCCCGCCGAGCCTGGTGAGCAAGTTCTCCGAAGCCATGCGCCGTCACCGTCTGAAGCGCGAAATCGTCAGCACCCAGATCGCCAACGATCTGGTGAACCACATGGGCATTACCTTCGTTCAACGACTCAAAGAGTCGACCGGCATGAGCCCGGCGAACGTGGCCGGTGCCTACGTGATCGTGCGTGACATCTTCCATCTCCCGCACTGGTTCCGTCAGATCGAAGCCCTGGATTACCAGGTCTCCGCCGACGTGCAACTGGAGCTGATGGACGAGCTGATGCGCCTGGGCCGTCGCGCCACGCGCTGGTTCCTGCGTGCCCGTCGCAACGAGCAGAATGCTGCCCGTGACGTCGCGCATTTCGGTCCGCACCTGAAGGAGTTGGGCCTCAAGCTCGACGATCTGCTCAGCGGCGAGATCCGCGAAACCTGGCAAGCGCGTTATCAAGCGTACGTCGAAGCCGGTGTGCCGGAGTTGCTGGCGCGCATGGTGGCTGGCACCACGCACCTGTACACCCTGCTGCCGATCATCGAAGCTTCCGACGTGACCGGCCAGAACCCTGCAGACGTGGCCAAGGCTTACTTCGCCGTGGGCAGCGCGCTGGACATCACCTGGTACCTGCAACAGATCAGCGCTCTGCCGGTTGAAAACAACTGGCAGGCCCTGGCCCGTGAAGCGTTCCGTGATGACGTCGACTGGCAGCAACGTGCGATCACCATCTCCGTCCTGCAACAGGGCGACGGCACTCAGGACGTGGAAACACGCCTGGCGCTGTGGATGAAAGAGCACAACGGCATGATCGAACGCTGGCGCGCCATGTTGGTGGAAATCCGTGCCGCCAGCGGCACTGACTACGCCATGTACGCGGTGGCCAACCGTGAACTGTTGGACCTGGCGTTGAGCGGGCAAACGGTAGTGCCTGCGCCTGTCACTGCAGCTGCCGAGCTGGAACCGGCTGCCTGATCAGGCGTTGAATGAAAAAGCCCCGCATTGAGAGATGCGGGGCTTTTTTTTGCCTGCAGGTTTTGTGTTGGCTGATCTGGCCTCATCGCGAGCAGGCTCGCTTGTATGTTTAGACTTGAAGGGGTGGGTGGGACTACAGACTCGATTCTGACTCTGACCAGTACAGACTGTGGGAGACTTCTCGTCCCGCCCCTTCTACCCAAAGCGCCGATAAGGAATTCATCGGTAAACCGACGATAGAGACAAGCCAGCGCAACGGTAGACCCCAACAAGCACTTAAACCCTAGCTCCGAGGATTCGTCATGACAATCCTTACTTCGCAGACGGTTGTTGGTATCGATATCGCCAAGGCCCAAATTGCTGTCTATCGCACCGACCTGCAAATCATTCAAGACATCAAGAACGATCGAACCGCCCTCAAGCGTTGGCTTAAAACCCTGCCTGCCCAAAGTGCTATCGCCGTTGAAGCCACCAACATCTACCACTTGGACACGGTAGAGCTGGCCCATGAGATGGGTCATCAGGTCTACGTGGTGGATGCTTATCGCGTGAGTCATTACCGCCGTGGCGTTGGCCAACGAGCCAAGAACGATCCCTGCGATGCGCGTTTGCTGGCGCGTTACCTGGAGAATGAACAAAGCAAACTGCGGGTCTGGAGCCCGCCACCCAAGGCCTACAGCTCGCTGAAAAGCCTGCTTCACAGACGTGCAACGCTGATCCAGAACCATGCTGGGCTGATGTTGAGTTGGGCCAATGAACCCTTGTTGAAGAAAGTGCAGGTCGCTCAGCAGAAGGCGTTCAAGCAAGCGGATCAGGCGATTCAGAAACTGCTGCGCAAGGTCAGCAAAGAGGCGGGAATTGAGGCGAATATTGATCGCTGCAAAGCCATCGAAGGCGTTGGGGAACTGACCGCAACCGGGTTGGCGACGACCTTTATGCGGGGCGATTTTGCGAACAGCGATGCGTTCATCGCATTCCTGGGAATGGACTTGGCAGTCGAAGACTCCGGCAAGAAGAATGGGCAGCGGTACCTGACCAAAAAAGGAGATCCGGAGGTTCGTCGTTTGGCGTACAACGCCGCAATGGCGGCGTGTCGCTCGCCTAAATGGAAGCCGTTTTACGAGGCATACCTGGCTAGAGGCTTCTCGAAAACCCAGGCCTTGGTTGCCTTGGCCCGAAAGCTCTGTCGAGTGGCATTTGCCCTGATGAAAAATCAGAGCGAATACCTGTCAGCCTGAGAATTCAGGGTTGCCGGGCAACATAGAATCTCCCACATTGGAATGCATTTCAAACTGTGGGAGCGAGCCTGCTCGCGATGGGGACATTAGCCTTAATACAACTTCTGAGCTGTTGTGTTATCAATCATCGACACTTTATTTGTCGGTCTGGTCAGTAAATTACTGAGCGACTGGTCAAACTTCTGCAGTGCCCTGACTTGCATGTGCTGCTGTTCGTTAATATCCGCCACGATCTCTTCACTGCGTTTGTAATCCGCCCATACCGGACTCAATGCTCTGGCATCATGCCCTTGTGCAGTGCCGATGTAGTTGAAGTTGGAGTCATAGAACTGCGCACTTACATTCGCCTCGATATCCGAACTGCGCGACGTCATCAATTGGCTGCGGGTGTCGACAATGGCGACCACATCGGGCTTCGCCGCCCTGAGGCTTTGCATATTCGGGTACACGGTTACCGAGCCGAACTGACGTTGCAAGGATGCCTTGACCCAATCTACCGCATGGTCCGGTCTGGAGGTGGCGACGTAGGCGTCGTGGATCGACTGCACCAGCAGGCTCTGGCCGAAACCGGTGCCGGCGTTGGCTTGGTAGTGCTGCAGGTAGGCACGATTGGTCTGGGTGTTGCGGCTGTAGACGACGCCCAACGAAACCTGGCTGCCGTTGGGAACCTGCGTGGCACTGCTGCGGCCAACCGGTTCGCTGAAGAGGCCGTCCAGCGAAGACACGGCTTTGGGCGCGGTGGGAACCGAGCAGCCGGCCAGGAGAACGGTCATTGTTAATGTACTGACGAGCGCAAGTTTCATGGTGTTTCTCCAGTGAAACAACTTGAGTCGGAACGTTGTAATGTCGGATTAATCCGGCGTGGGTCCAGACTAAACCTGTCGCTGCTGAATGAAATAGCCAATGACCGAACTTGTTGGGTGGCCAATAGTTTAATTAGGTTTAAAACATGCCCGGTAATGACGCCGGGAAATAAAAAGACCCGGAAAGTTAATTCGGGTCTTTTTATTTATGGCTATCTCTTCAGCTATCAGTTTTCCAAAGGGATCAACACTTTTTCGTCCGGCGACAAGACCATGAATACCAACAGCTTGGCAGGCTTGGTTGCACTGGCGTTTTTCGAGACCAGGTGTTCCGAACCGGCCGGTTCGTACCAATACTGCCCAGCCTTGTAGGTGGTCGCTTTCTCGCCCTTCACTTGCGAGGTGACCGCGCCATCAAGGACGTAGGCCATGGCGGTGCCGTCATGCTTGTGGGCAATCGAGGATTGGCCGGGTTTGTAGTCGACCTCGATCATCATGGCTTTTTTGCCCGGCACGTTTTTCAGCGCCTCATCCTGCAGAACCGTGACCTTCTCCGAAGGGCCTTCGTGGGCAATGGCAGTCGCTGAAACAGTCAGGGCGAGGGCGGTTAACGGAGCAGCAAGGAAACGCAAAGCTTTCATGGTTCTTCACCTGCGGTGGTTAGTTGTCAAAACCAACGATAGTCCGCAGGTGGGGCCAATCAAACAGCCAATATTCGCGAAGGTGAGGGGACCAATCCAGCCCATGATTGATGTAACTGCCCTGTGGCGAGGGGATTTATCCCCGTTCGGCTGCGAAGCAGTCGTCAATCCTGCAAACTCTGTTCGTCTGGAGGAATGCAGGGGGCCGCTTCGCGGCCCAACGGGGATAAATCCCCTCACCACAGGGTATCTACAGGGCGTTCAGCGAATCGGGAAGCTGTTGAAGTCGACGGAGTTAGCCAATTGGCTGTCGATCAGGCCAATAAACCCTTGTACTTCGGGGCAGTTGAAATGCGATTGCATGGCCGCTTCCGATTGCCAACGGGCGCTGACGGTCCAGCGGTTGCTGTCCTCGGGGCAGCGGTCGACCATATAGGAATCACAGCCCGGTTGCTGACGCAGGGTGTCGACAATCTTTTGCAGTTGCTTACCCAGTTCTTCCGAGCGGCCGGCGGCGGCCTGCACCATTACGGTATTGGTCACTTCGTTGGACATTGCTCACACTCCTGAATCAGGCCGGACGAATCCTGCTCATTGAGGGATAACGCTTATGCAGGATAGGCCTGCACCTTGGGACCGCCAATAGCCAATCACCGGATAAAGCCGCAGACCAATCGGTCAGGCCACCTGCTGCAAAATGTCACGTAAACGGTCCAGGGCGATGTCGATGTCCAGGGTTTCGATGGCGCCAAAGCCCAGGAAAAACCCTGCCCGTGGCGTTTGCTGGTAGAAAAAGCTGTCGATGGCGTAGAGCCCGACTTCGACCTTTTTCGCCAACTCGATCACCAATGGAATATCGATAGGCACTTTGCACATAACCACCATGTGGAACCCGGCGGTGGTGGGCACCGGTTCCAGCCAGGGTGAAAGGTCGCCTGCCATGCGCGACAGGATCCGTTCGCGGCGCCCGGCATAGATCGTATGGCAGCGTCGGATGTGCTTGAGCAGGCAGCCTTCGGCGATGAATTTGGCCAGTGCCCATTGGGGCAGGGTGGAGGTGTGCAGGTCGGTGAGCTGCTTGGCGCGGATCACGGCTTCCAGAATCGCCGGCGGCAACACCGCATAACCGAGCCGCAGCTCCGGCAGCATGGTTTTTGAAAAGGTCCCGACGTAGGCGACGATGCCGCGCTCATCCATGCTTTGAAGTGAATCGGTTGGGCGGCCTTCGTAGCGGAATTCGCTGTCGTAATCGTCCTCGATGATGATCGCGCCCAACTCGTAGGCCCGTTCCAGCAGCGCAACCCGGCGCGCCTGACTCATTGGCATGCCCAGCGGAAACTGGTGGGACGGCGTGACGTAAATCAGCCGGGTGCCCAAGGGGATTTTATCCACCTCAATCCCTTCGGCATCCACCGGCACCCCTATCACCGTGGCCCCGTGGGTGCCAAACAACAGGCGTGCCGGCGGATAGCCGGGGTCTTCCATGGCGACAATGCTGCCGGGACGCGTCAACACGCGGGATATAAGGTCCAGCGCCTGCTGCGCGCCGTTGCACACCACCACGTCTTCGTCCTGGCAATTGACCCCGCGGGAAAACGCGATGTGCCGGGCGATGGCGTTGCGCAGCGCCGGCAAGCCTTCCGGCAGGCTGTAGAAGCCTTTTGAGGCGGCAATCTGGCGCAACGCGTGGGAGGTGCAGCGCCGCCAATCGTCCTGCGGGAACTGGCCTTTGCTGGTCGCGCCACCGATGAAGTCGTAGCGTAATGAGCCTTCCAGCGTCGGGTGGCGCAGAAACACCGGCAGGTTGCGCCAGGACTCGATCACCTCAAAGCTCGCCAGCTGCGAATGGCTTTGCTTGGGTGCGGCTTTGGCTATGCGGGCGTTGACGAAGGTGCCTTTGCCGATCACACCGGTGAGGAAGTTCTCATAGGTCAGTTGCGCGTAGGTGTCGGAAATGGTCTTGCGCGAAATGCCCAGCTGTTCGGCCAGCAAGCGGCTGGGCGGCAGCTGCGTCCCGGCTGCCAGACGACCGGATTCAATGGCGCTGCGCAGTTGGTTGTACAACTGGCCTGCCAGGTCCTTGCGGCCGTTGATGACAACATGAAGTTCCATACCGGCGAGGCTCCTGGGGCGATTGAGGCGCGTGTGCGTCGCGCCAGATTACCCGCATGAGCGGCTGCGCAGAAGTTGCGTGGACGAAAAACCGCGGATTGGTCTGGCGGCGAGTGGTCCACGACTTTTTCGCTGAATTGGATCTGTAAGGTCCGCGCATCAACGCCTACCTTGGAGGTCTCTATTCGATCCCAGAGACCGCCCCCCATGAGTTCCCGCCTGGATTACTACAGCGCATCGCCCAAGGCGATGAAAGCGATGATTGCCATGGAGGCGTTGACCAGCAATCTCAGTATCGAGCCGGCGTTGCTGCATCTGATCAAGATCCGCGCCTCGCAACTCAATGGCTGCGCCTTTTGCACCGACATGCATTCGGTGGACGCCAGGCGCCTCGGCGAGACTGATCGGCGTTTGTATTCGATTGTGGTGTGGCGCGACAGCGGCTTCTTCAACCCTCGCGAACGCGCCGCGCTGGCCTGGACCGAAGCAGTAACGCTGCTCTCTGAAAGCCATGTGCCGGATGACGTCTACGCCTTGGCTCGGGAGCAGTTCAACGAAAGTGAAATGGTCGACTTGACCATCGCCGTCACGACCATCAATAGCTGGAATCGTCTGGCGGTGAGTTTTCGGCAACCCCCCGGCGGCTGAATCGATTTTCCGCTTCGGCTGTCACGTCAGGTTCATAAACGCTGCGCAGGATGAGGGCTTCAAGGATAGATCGACAGGAGTCATTGATGTCATTCATGGAATCCACCCGCGCCGCCGGTATCGATCCGGTACTGGCGCAGTCTTTCCGGGTCAGCGCCCGTTGCGGTTGTTTCATGCAGGCGGCCCGCAGCCTCAATATCAAATCAACCCAGTTGCGCAAACACCTGGCGCAGCTCGAAACGCAATTGCAGTGTTCGTTGTTCAATCATCAGGACAATGGCCTGGCCTTGAGCCGCGAGGGGTTGCAGCTTCAGGCGCAACTGATCGCTCTGGCCCATGAACACGACGTGCCGGTGATCGAACAGCCGTTGATCCGCCTGGCTGTTTCCGAGTCGATTCTGCACGACATCCTGGGCCGCGACCTGGTGTCGCTGCTGCGACGCAACGCCAGCGTGCGCCTCGACATCATCACGTTGGACAGTGAGCTGTCGCTGCAAGCGGTCAGTGCCGACGTGGTGCTATGGCTGGCGGGCCCCGAGTCACCGCTGCCGGGCCCGAGTTTCCCGATCAGCGAGCCTCAGCCTTTGGCCCGACTGGATTATCTGCCACACATCGCCAAACGGTATTCACGGGTTGCGGCCCGGCCCGACAGCCTCGATGACCTGGCCGATTTCATGCTGGTGCAATGGCAGCCAGACCGTCAGGTCGAGTGTTTCCGGCCGTGGAATGGCGTGGTGGATCAGCGTTTGGCCGGTGTGGTGCAGTTGCATTCTTATGAGCTGATGCTGGAGATGATCCGTTGCAGCGCCTGCATTGGTTTGCTGCCCAATTACATGAGCCAGTTTGATCGGGGGCTGGTGGCGTTGTCGGGGTTGTTCGACCAGCCGATGCAGCGCCAGGTGTGGATGGCGGTGAATGCCGAGTCGGCGGGTCAGGCGGAGGTGCAGATGATCGTCGAACTGATCCATAACACCTTCAATGAACGGCGAGACTGGTTCGTAAGCTGAACACTGTCCCATTGTGGGAGCGGGCTTGCTCGCGAAAGCGGAGGGGCAGACAAATCAATGTTAACTGACCCACCGCATTCGCGAGCAAGCCCGCTACCACAAAGGTTCTCGCCAGACAGGAAGAGCGCGTTATAGAGTGATCGGCCATGTCTGCATCAAGGATGAGTCACCCATGCCCGCCACCGATTCTGTCATCACCCTCGAACGCTTCAGCGAATCCCACATCGTCGGCGTCACCGCGCTCTACAACGATCCGGCGATCACCCGTCAGGTCTTGCAAATGCCGTTTCAATCCACCGAGATCTGGCGCCAACGCCTGGCATCGGACAACGAGCGGCTGGTGCAACTGGTGGCGCTGCATCAGGGCGTAGTCATCGGCAACATTGGCCTGGAGCAATTCTCGCGAATTCGCCGCAGCCACGCCGGCAGTCTCGGCATGGCGGTCGCAGTGGAATGGCAGGGCAAAGGCGTGGGATCAAAACTGCTGGCGGCGGCGTTGGACGTCGCCGACAACTGGATGAACCTGCAACGGGTCGAGCTTTCGGTGTACGCCGACAACGAAGCGGCCATCGGGCTCTACCGCAAATTCGGTTTCGAGACCGAAGGCCTGTTCCGCGACTATGCCGTGCGTGACGGCCGACTGGTCGACACCTTGAGCATGGCGCGCCTGCGTCGCACGCCAAGGTCTGACTGACTCAGTCGCCCAACGCGAACGCCACCGCCGCCTGCGCATGCAGTGCGGTGGTGTCGAGCAAGGGCAGGGCGCTGTGCTCGGGTTTGATCAGCAGGCCGATTTCGGTGCAGCCGAGAATGATCGCCTGGGCGCCTTGCCGGGTTAGCGATTCGATGACCTGCTGATAAATCTTGCGTGATTCCTCGCTGATCACCCCGACGCACAACTCGTCATAGATAATCCGGTGCACGGCCTGGCGTTCCTCTGTTTCCGGCACCAGCACCGTCAACCCCATCGTGCTCAGACGATCCTTGAGAAAGTCCTGTTCCATGGTGAAGGCAGTCCCGAGCAAACCGACTTTCAGCGCTCCAGCGTCCACGGCGGCCTGGCCGGTCGGGTCGGCGATGTGCAAGAACGGAACACTGATCGCTGCCTGAATTTGCCCGGCAACCTTGTGCATGGTGTTGGTACACAGCACCACGCACTCGGCGCCTCCGGCCTCGAGCCGGCGCGCCGCATCCACCAGAATTGCCGCCGCATCGTCCCAGCGCCCGGCATGCTGGGCCTGTTCGACAGGGCCGAAGTCGACGCTGTACATTAGCAATTTCGCCGAACGCAACGGCCCGAGCCGGTCGCGAACCTGTTGGTTGATGAGGCGGTAGTACTCGGCGCTGGACTCCCAGCTCATGCCGCCGATAAGGCCGATGGTGCGCATGGCGTGCTCCTGTTGTTGGCAACCCTTTGCGAGAGAGTGTCCAGTGGATCCCGGTTTCGATCTATCAGGAAATTTCACATGCCTGACGTCATGAGTCAGCGTTTGTTCGACGGCAAAGTCTGCCTGCAACTCTTGCCCCGTGCGGCGTACAGCGCGCGTGACGCGGCGCAGTCGCAAACGCTCGGGGTCACGCTGGAGCGTCAGCAGGGCGTACACGCCATCGATTCTGACCGTCGAATGGATTTCGATACCTTGCCCGGCGTCCTGGCTTATACACCGATCGGCGTCGAGGTGTTTTCCGAGTCTGCCACCGGCGGCGAATACCTGCTGATGCGCCTGGACGAACAGTTTGCCGAGGAACAGTTACCCAGCGTCACCCACCGTATGCAGTCTTCAGGCAATCGACCTGCGCTGGCCCTTGCACGAGAGTTGCGGCGGCTGTTGCTCGCGCCGCAGTCCGACCTACTGGCGCTTGAACAATGTGCGCTGGCGCTGGTTGGCCTGACCCACCGGAAAATCGACACCCCGCAGCGGATCACGTCCACGTCCTTCGATCGGGTGCTGGACCAGATCGCCGAACAGTTCCAGCAGCCTCTGACGATCGCGGAATTGGCCGATACCTACGGGCAGACCCCGCTGCGTTTTCTTCGCGATTTCACCCAGGCGATCGGCCTGACGCCCCATGCTTTTCTGGTGGAGGTGCGGCTTCAAGCGGCACGCCGGATGATCGAACACACAGACCTGACCCTGGCCAGCATCGCCCTCGATTCGGGATTCGCCCATCAATCACACATGGGCAGTGCATTTCGCAAATACCTGGCCATGACCCCCAGCCAATACCGTTCACGCTTTTAGTCGTACGCCGATCCCGCGCATCTGCCATGCTCAACGTCCGCAGCACCGCTTCAACCAAAGGAACACCGCAATGGACGACGTACAGCAACTGGGCGAGATGCTTCGCCACTATGCAGAAAGCGAAGCGCACAAGAAGCAAGTGTTTGAGTCGCAATCGGCCGTGTGGGCGACGCGCATCGGTGAACTGTTCGACCAGATCCAGCAGTGGCTGGAACCGGTCCAGGTGCCGAATCTGCTGGAAGTGAGTCGCGAGGTGTACGTCGCTTCAGGGCCGAGCGTTCCCGTCGAGACGTCGACGTTCAAGACCGAGAAACTGAGCATTGTCATCGCCGGCAAACCGGTGGAGTTTGTGCCGGATGTGATGGGCGCCGGTGGTCAGATTTCGTTGGCGGTGATGGGCTTGACGGCTGCCCGGTATGGCAGCATTTCGCTGGTGTGCCTGCCGCCGGCCTCGAGCTGGCAGTGGCGCAAGACCAATGGCTTGAAGGATCCGGATACGTTTGCGTTCGATGCGAACTTCCTGGCGCAGCAGTTGCAGAGCCTTATTCCCCGCGAACGCGGCTGAATCCACCAATCCATTGTGCGGCCGAGCTTTTGTGGCGAGGGGATTTATCCCCGTTGGACTGCGCAGCAGTCCCTTTTTTGGGGCCGCTTCGCGACCCAACGGGGATAAATCCCCTCGCCACAAAGGCTGCCTCCAACATTAGTCAGGTGAGGTGTCAGATTTCGAGGTTGCCCCAACCAAGTTTAGCTTCTTCCGGCGCCACCGCTTTCACGGTTTTCCCCGTCGCCAACTCCACCCGCCGCGCCACCTCAGGGTCATCCGCAAACGGAATCAGACTCGCATCCTCCAGACTCTCAGCCGTCTGGTGTTTCAGGCAATATTCAATCGCCAGCCAAAACCCCACGACCCCAAACAGATTCAGCACAATCTCGGTCATCTCAAACCTCACGCAAACTGCGCATCACGTTCGGCCATCGCCACGTCCGCCACCCGCACGGTGCGCCACACGTTGTACGCCATCAGCAACATCCCGCTGAGGAAGAACACCCCGCCGGCAAAGCGCACCACAAACCCCGGATGGCTGGCCTGCAAGGCTTCCACAAACGAATAGGTCAACGTGCCGTCGTCGTTGATCGCACGCCACATCAACCCTTGGGTGATGCCGTTGACCCACATCGAGGCGATGTACAACACCGTGCCGATGGTTGCCAGCCAGAAGTGCAGGTTGATCAGCGGTGTGCTGAACATCTGCTCGCGGCCGAAGACTTTCTGGACCATGTGGTAGATGGCACCAAAGGTGATCATCGCCACCCAACCGAGGGCGCCTGCATGCACGTGGCCTATGGTCCAGTCGGTGTAATGGGAGAGGGCGTTCACAGTCTTGATCGCCATCATCGGCCCTTCGAACGTCGACATACCGTAGAAGGCCAGCGACAGCACCAAAAAACGCAGGATCGGGTCGGTGCGCAATTTATGCCAGGCGCCCGAGAGCGTCATCATGCCGTTTATCATCCCGCCCCAGCTCGGCGCCAGCAGGATCAGCGACATCGCCATGCCCAGCGACTGCGCCCAGTCCGGCAGCGCGGTGTAGTGCAAGTGATGCGGGCCGGCCCAGATGTACAGGGTGATCAGTGCCCAGAAGTGCACGATCGACAACCGATAGGAATACACCGGCCGGCCGACCTGTTTCGGCACGAAGTAATACATCATCCCGAGGAACCCGGTGGTCAGGAAAAAGCCCACGGCGTTGTGCCCGTACCACCACTGCACCATGGCGTCGGTGGCCCCGGAATACACCGGATAGGACTTGAACCAGTCCACCGGGATCGACAGGTGATTGACCACGTGCAGCATCGCGATCACCACGATGAACGCGCCGAAGAACCAGTTGCCGACATAAATGTGTTTGGTCTTGCGCTGCACCACGGTGGTGAAGAACACGATGGCGTAAGCGACCCACACCACGGTCATCCACACCGCGCCGGAGAACTCGATCTCGGCGTATTCCTTGGTGGTGGTGTAGCCCAGCGGCAAAGTGATCAGCATCACCACGATCACCGATTGCCAGCCCCAGAAAGTGAACGAGGCCAGTTTGTCGGAGTACAGCCGCACCTGACACGTGCGCTGCACCGCGTAGTAACTGGCGGCGAATTGCGCGCTGCCGGCAAAGCCGAAAATCACCAGGCTGGTGTGCAGCGGGCGCAAGCGGCCGAAGGTGGTCCACGGCAGGTCGAGGTTCATCTCGGGCCATACCAGTTGCGAGGCGATCCACACCCCCATCGCCATCCCCACGACACCCCAGACAATGGTTGCCACGACGAATTGGCGCACGACCTTGTAGTTATAGGCCTGTCCGATTGTTGCTGTGCTCATGGTCAATGCTTCCACGGTTGCAAAGTCTTGCCAGGCCACCCGGACTGGCATGCCGTCAACTGTAGAAAGCCTGCCTTAAACAAAACAGACTCAGAAAAACCGAGTTTATGCGGATCAGATATGAGGCCTGCCTGCGGTGATCTGACGCAGTCTGATACGGTTTTTTAGTGCTCAGGTGAATCTGTAACGCGCTGCGCCGCAGGTTCATAGTCACTGCCTCAACGAGCCACAGAGCTCGGCACCCACCGCAATCCCTGTGGGAGCGAGCAAGCCCGCTCCCACAGGTTCTATGCCAGATCCTGATGAGGTAGCCACATGTATCAGTACGACGACTATGACCGGGCCCTGGTCTTCGAACGGGTTGCGCAGTTTCGCGATCAGGTCGAGCGTTTCATGAGCGGCGAGTTGAGCGAAGAAGAGTTCTTGCCGTTGCGCCTGCAGAACGGCCTCTACATGCAAAAGCACGCCTACATGCTGCGCGTGGCGATTCCCTACGGCACCCTCAGCGCCACGCAAATGCGCACGCTGGCGAGCATCGCCCGAGATTACGATCGCGGTTATGGCCACTTCACCACCCGGCAGAACATGCAGTTCAACTGGATCGAGCTGGCGCAGGTGCCGGACATTCTCGAACGCCTTGCCCAGGTCGAAATGCACGCGATCCAGACCTCCGGCAACTGCGTGCGCAACATCACCACCGAAGCGTTTGCCGGTGTGGCGGCGGATGAGCTGATGGACCCGCGACCGCTGGCCGAGATTCTGCGTCAGTGGTCGACCATCAACCCGGAATTCCTCTACCTGCCGCGCAAGTTCAAGATCGCCATTTGCTCGGCGGAGCAGGACCGCGCCGCGATCATGATGCATGACATCGGCCTTTATCTTTATCGCGATGACAACGGGCAAATGCTGTTGCGGGTCATTGTCGGCGGCGGGTTGGGGCGCACGCCGATCCTTGGCTTGCAGATTCGCGAGGGTTTGCCGTGGCAACATTTGCTGTCCTACGTCGAGGCAGTGCTGCGGGTCTACAACCGCCACGGCCGGCGCGACAACAAGTACAAGGCGCGGATCAAGATTCTGGTCAAGGCCCTGGGCATCGAAGCGTTCGCCAGGGAAGTGGAGGAGGAATGGCAATACCTCAAGGACGGTCCGGCGCAATTGACCGACGTCGAATATGAGCGGGTTGCCAGTGCCTTCGTATCCCCCGACTACCGTTCGCTGTCCGACACGGACCTGGATTTCGGCACCCGCCTGGCCGAGAACCCGGCGTTCGCGCGTTGGGTTACACGCAACGTTCAGCCGCACAAGGTCGCGGGCTACACCAGTGTGGTGCTGTCGACCAAACCGGGGTACGACTCACCGCCGGGTGACGTGACGACCGCGCAAATGCTGGCGGTGGCCGAGTGGTCCGAGCAGTTCGGTTTCGGCGAGATTCGCATCGCCCACGAACAGAACATCGTGCTGCCGGACGTGCCCAAGGCCGATCTTTATACGCTGTGGTGCCTGGCCTGCGAGCAGGGCCTGGGCTGCGCCAACATCGGCTTGCTGACCGACATCATCGCCTGCCCCGGCGGCGACTTCTGCGCGCTGGCCAACGCCAAATCGATCCCGATTGCCCAGGCGATCCAGGCACGTTTCGAAGACCTGGATTACCTCCACGACCTGGGCGACATCAGCCTGAACATCTCCGGCTGCATGAACGCCTGCGGTCACCACCACATCGGCAACATTGGCATTCTGGGGGTCGATAAGAACGGCAGCGAGTGGTACCAGATCACCCTCGGTGGCAGCCAGGGCAAGAACAGCGCCTTGGGCAAGGTCATCGGCCCATCGTTCAGCGCAGCTGAGGTGCCCGGGGTGATCGAGCGGATCATCGCCACGTTCGTTGACTACCGCGAGAGCGAGGAACTGTTCGTCGACACCTTGCAGCGCATCGGTCTGGAGCCGTTCAAGGAGCAGGTGTATCCGAAGATGCTGGAGGTTTCGGCATGAACAATCTGTTGCGACTGGAGGAGGGTGACGCGCGGATTGTGACTGACGATCCGTGGGTGCTGGTCCGGGACGTAGAGGGTGAGCTGCCGGCCGGGTCGGTGATTTTGCCGCTGAGTCGCTGGCTTCAAGCGCCAGCACCGCATGCGGTCTGGCTGGGGCCGGACGATGAGGTGGAAAGCCTCAGGCCCTGGTTCGAGAAGCTGCCCTTGATCGCCCTGGATTTCCTGAGTTTTCGCGATGGGCGCGGTTACAGCCAAGCGTATTTGCTACGAACTCGATTGGGCTGGACCGGCGAATTGCGCGCGGTCGGTGATGTGCTGCGCGATCAGCTCAGCCACATGCGCCAATGCGGGTTCGACAGCTTTGCGGTTCGTGAAGACAAATCCGCTGAGGACGCGCTGAAGGGACTGGCCGGGATGAGTGTGCTCTATGGACGTTCAGTGATTGAACCGCGGCCGTTGTTCAGAAGACGCTGACACGAGAGTGTCAGATTTTTTGTAGCAGCTGTCGAGCAGCGCCCTGTGGTGAGGGGATTTATCCCCGTTCGGCTGCGAAGCAGTCGTGAATTCAGACCACGCGGTGCATCAGAAAGACCGTGCGTTCAGGTATTACGACTGCTTTGCAGCCGGACGGGGATAAATCCCCTCGCCACAGTTGCTACGAGGCGTGCTCTTGTATTTTTTCTTGGGCCGATGATGGCATTTTGGTAGAGTCCGCAACTCGAAAGGGAGTCAGTCAAGAAAGGAGTCTGGTTTGAGTGTGGGCAAGAAGGTTTTGGGGCTGATTGCGCTGTTGCTGATGTTGGCGCTGTGGGCCAGTTATTTTTATGTGTTCAAGGAAAACCGTGACGGCCAGTTGGGCGGAGCCTTCGACAGTACGGCGTGGTGCGGCACGCCACCGGCCAGCGATGCCGCGGCGCTGGGCAAGGATCAACTGACGCTGCGCATCACCAACACCGTGCGCGGGGAGTTCATGCTCAGTGGCGCCGTGGTGGTGTCCGAGCGTACCTTCAACCGCTACGACCTGGGTCGCAACGAACTGCGCCTGCGCCTGGAACCCCTGCAGTGGTCGTTCGGCGTCACGCCGATTTTCCTTGAACAGGTCAAGGTTCAGCCGCTGAGCCGCAACCTCGCGTCGGCCAGCAAAAGCGCCTACGCCGAACTCGAACCAAGGCCCATCGGGGTTCAGGGCCGGGCCACGGATTTTCCCTTCGATACCTACCGCTACGGCTACAAACCGGTGTTGTATTACCTCAAGGGCAACGAGCGCATTGATCTGAGGTTCAAGAACATCACCACGCTGATGGAGATGTCGAACACCTTCACGCCTATCCAGAAGTACAACCGCGTCGACTACATCAATGAACGTAACTCGATGATCCGTGACGAGGACTACAAGGCTTACGGCGCCCACGAATGCGCGTTCAGCGTCGAGCGCAAAGGCTCATTCAAAGTGATCGTGCTGCTCTTGTTGCTGGTGCTGTGCCTGCCGCTGCTGCACGTGTTCTACCGCGATGAGCCGGGGATCGATTTTCTCGCCACGCTGGTGAGTATCGGTGCGATCCGGGTCTTGTTGGTGGGGCCGATGAAAGACTTCCAGTTGTACACCATCGACTTCCTGTTCGCCGGGGTGATTATCCTGGTGGGCACGGTGTCGTTGATCAAGGCGATGCGGGCGAACAGTCGGCGGGAGTTGGCGTTGAAGAGTGGTTCTTCGTGGTGAAGACCCGGCGCTTGTGAGCCAATGCGCAGCGATAGATGAATATTGTGCTTTTTGAAAACAAAACGCTGTGTGTTGGCTATAACTGTAATTCCCCTATGCAATACCGTTGTCGGCCTTCTGACAGGAGTTACAGCATGAAGCTTGCGTTAATGATGGGCACGTTGTGCATTGCCTCGATCGGGGTTGTGGGATGTGCCAGCAAAGTCGTTGAGCCGGACCAGTATTCAGGTTTTCTCAAGGACTACAGCCAACTCAAGGAAGCAAAGTCGCCCTCCGGTGCGACGGTGATGCGTTGGGTCGACCCCAAGCTCGACATGAGTAAATTCACCAGCGTCTACATTGAGCCGACTCAGCTGTATCCGAAACCGCAACCGACGGTGAAAATCCCGCAGGCCACCCTCAATGGCATCACCGGTTACTACGACCAGGCGCTGAAGCGTGAAGTGGGTAAATCCCTGCCATTGGCCGCAGGTCCCGGCCCGGGTGTGATGGTGGTGCGTGCTGCAATTACGGCGGTGAGCAGCAAGACAGAAGGGCTGAAACCTTATGAAGTGATCCCGATTGCGCTGGTGGCGGCGGCGGTCAGCACGGCCAGCGGTATTCGTGATCAGCAGACCGATCTGGCTACCGAAGCGGTGTTCCTCGATGGCGGCAATAACCATGTGTTAGCCCAGGTCGTGCGCAAGGGCACCGGCAAGCCGCTGGAAAACGATTCTCAGGTGATGAAGGCCGATGATGTGAAAGGGGTGATCGATGGCTGGGCGTCGGATTTGCATCAGTCGTATCTGAAGCTCAAATCCAAATAATGCGTTGAAGCTGATGGCCTCTTCGCGAGCAAGCCCGCTCCCACAGGTTTATGCGTTCCTCCTGTGGGAGCGGGCTTGCTCGCGAAGGCGGCCTTACAGGCACCCTATCTCTCAATACTCTGCACGGGCCAACCGGTTGTAATGGCTGATCAACGAGTCATACCCACGGGTAACAGCGTAAAAGTCATCACTCAGCCGCTGCGGCTCAGCCTTGTTCTTCCAGTCCCTGTGCAGAGCATTCAAGGCATCCAGATACGTCTGTGTTGGCCTGGCAATGTGCGACCAGAGATAACGGGGTACTTCGTTACGATTTTGCGTTTCCGGTAATTGGTATCGGCTGAACTGCTGCCGGTAATCCCAGGCCAATTGCAGTTCAGCGATGGTTCTAGCCAGTGCCGGCGGCGTCAGGGTTCGATTTTTCACACCCTCGGTTACAAGGTTCAGCGTGTCCCTGGCCTGGATCATGTAGGCCAGCAAATACCAGTGAATGTCCTTGCCCAGACGTGCTTCGATCAGATTGAGTTGCTCGCGCCGTTGTTCAAGGTCGAGCGATTCAACCTGCTGCCTCAGTACCGTTGACGCCGTGAGGTAGTCCTCGGCCCTGGGCCTGAATTGATCGGCAAAGGCGGGCTGCACCTCACTGATGGCGGTCGAAAAACGCGCCTGTCGGTAAAAGGTGATTTGCTGCGTAAAGGGCGTCACTTGCTGTAATGCCTGCGCGTAGGCATCGGCTTTCAACGCCAGCGGTGGGTCGTAGTTCAGTAGCTTGAGTTTTTCGCTTATTTTCGGCGAACAGATATCCCTTTGAATGCCGGGCGCATCACTGGCCCCGTTGTCGTCAAAATCATGCTGGTTGGCGATCCAGTCTCGCACCGGTTCCGCAGGTTGCTTCGGCGATTTGTACAATTCGTAGGCGACCCGCCAATGCACGTCGACCCGGTTGATGCAATCGATCACCGGGCTCAGGGCGTTGGCCTGCGCGGTGAGCGGAGCGTCGTGTCGATCCAGCCACAAATCGATGCGGGCGACAAATTTCGAAGAACCGGCCAGCCCCATCAGGATCAGCATCACAATGGTGGCCCCCGGGAACAGCCATTTCGGGTTCATGGCTGTTTCTCCTGGCCGTACCACTGCTCAACAGTGGCCGGTGCGTTGCAGTCGCTGGCGGTAACCGGCATCCGGCTGCACAAGCGTTCGGTCCACTGTTGCAAGCCCTGGTTGCGGTTGACCGTACCTTGGCTTGAGATCACTTTGAACACGCCGAGTATTAAAACCAGCACCAAAATGCCCGCGCCCATCAGGCAACGTTTGAGCAAGGGGCTGGCGTGTTGCCACGAAACCTGCGGTCTGACCTCCCGCCGGCGTATAAGTCCGACACCCGTCAGTGTGGCGACGTAAACGATGCTGCCGACCACGCCATATACGTTGCCAATGCCCGCCGCCATCGCAATGCAGGGAATCAGATCGCGCAGCACGCCAAACGGCAGGGGCATGAGCGAGGGCGAAAGGCGCACACTCAATCGGTCGTCCAGCAACCAGAAGCGGTGGGCAACGTGCGCCGTCAGCCAGTTGAGTACCCAACCGACGACCGCGAAAATCACCGACCAGAACACAGCGATGCCGATCAATCCGCCCAGACGCGTGCCCAACGGCGCGTACTGAACAAAGGTGCCGATCAGGCAGGCAAAGACGATCCCCAGGTACATCGGCCAACTGTCGTAGGCATGTTCCCAGTCACGCCAGAAGAACGGCGTGCCACCTGGCAGGCCTGCGCAGATGTCCGGGTGGTGGGCGTATAACGCAGAGCTGAGCTTGCGGCATTGCACCCAATCGTCTTCGCGCAAACGTCGGGCGAGGGCGCGGCGCTGACTGAATGAGCCCGGCGCCAAGAGCAAATGGGCAGCGCGATGCTCCGGCGTGGCGGCTGGTTCTGCGGCGAGACGCCGTTGCCCGGCCAGGAATATCGGTGCTTCACGACGCTCGGCCAAGCGCTTGCGCTGCTGCGATAACGCTTCGATCAGCTCTTCGTCCAGTTCCAGTCGCTGCCAGAGACTGAACCAGTGAAACGTTTCCATCGCCCAGTCGAGCAGCGTTTCGGATGTCTCGAAGTGTTCGACGCAATGCCTCAGCACCGCATCTTCCATGACATCGGCCGCGCCATGTTCGACGGCGATGGCATGGCGTCGTTCGAGCTCGACACGGCTGATTCCGTCCAGCGAACGGCTGACCAGTTGCAGCGTGTCGACTTCAACCACCGACAGCCCGGTCAGGTCCCACGGGGCGTCGTCGCTAGCGTCATCCTCGCGCAACTGCTCCCATTCCTTGATGCTCAGCGCCTGCTCATAGGCCTCACGCAGGCGCTGGAAGCCCTCGGGGTCTTCATCTGGGCGCGTCTGTTTGAGCAGGATGGCGTATTGGCGTTTGATACTGCGCGTATCGGCATCGGCCGGGAGACCGAGGAGGGTCCAGCAACTCATTGCGTGTGCAACTCCATGAAAACCCGCGACGCGACAGCTTCCCTGAAACCGGGGGATGGTGGCAGTTTGATTTTGCGCACCCTACCTGTTTCCCGTCGAAAAGTCCTCGGGTCTTGCCTTCAGTCGCCGATCACAGGGGTCAACAGGGGCATTTCCCATTGGCCGCTGGTGACTTCCGGTTTCGGCAGGTACAGGCGTAATACCCCGAAGAACGGGCCTTCTGGCGCTGGCAGCCAGTTGCTTTGCAAGTCCTTGGACGGTGCCTCGTTTTGCAGATAAAGGGTCAGGCCACCGTCGGCGTCGAACTTGAGCTCGCGCAGCATCCGCGAGTTGATCAGATAGCGATTGATCGGGTTGGCCACCAGCAATTTGTTTTTGCCGTCGTACATCGTCAGCGACCAGAACGCATCGGCTGGGGGCAGGGCACCTTTGTCGAAATGCAGGGTGTAATCGTGTTTCGAGGCATCGAACGGTTGGCCATCCTTGTCGACGAAATAGCCGATGTAATTCGCCTCTTCGGCCGAGTTGCCGAAGATCCCCATGTTGGCGCCGGCGTAGCGGTACAGGTAATTGCCCTTGAGGTGATCGCGGGTGCCGTAGAAATCGCTGCTGGTGACCTCGTGAGTATCGACTTTGTCTTTCTTGAACCGGGCGAATTCGGCCTTGGCATCACTGATACCGTCTTCCAGGGCCTGGCGTTGTTCCGATGTGAAGTCGTGCAGTCTGAAAGGTATGCCGGCTTCGATACCGATGGTCTTGAAGCGCGCGAGCAGGTCCTGTTCCGCGTCCTGCGCCGGGGCGAAGGCCAGCATGAAGTTCAGGTAGCGGAACAGGTCCGGCGTATCGCTCATGGTCGGAGTGGGTTTCGGCCAGGCAATCTTCGGCGCGGCGGGCGGGGCCTTCTTTTTGACGTAGTGGCTCAGCGTTTCGACTTTGTAGCCTTTCTGGACTTTCTTGACCTTGGCCAGGTCCTTTTCATCGAACAGCTGCGTGCGATACAGGGCGTAGGCAATGTTGGTTTCGCTGCGCAGCATTCGATCCATTTTTATCGGTTGCTGACCCTGCCAGTTGGGGCCTGCGACCATGAAGTGTCCGCCGTTGTTCCCCGTACTGCGGGTGCCCAGGTACGCAAAGTTCTGCGTGTAGGCGTCGATCAATTGCACAGAGTAGTAACGGTGTTCGTCGATGGGCGGCAAGGTCAGCACCACCGGTTCGGCGCGCAGGTCCATCCAGACGAACGAGTAGGGCGTGTCGGCGTTGGGTGTGACGAACGCAGTGTCCTTGGCGGTGAACGCCTTCGCGGTGTTGCCGATCCGGTTGAACGGCGCCTTGAAGTTCGCGCTATTTTTGTCGACCGCCTGGGAGTAGAGGGTTTTGTACATCTCCACCACCGGGAATCCGTACAGGTAGGCTTCCTTGGCGATGCTCCGGGCTTCTTCAGGCGTGGCGGTGAAGTCGGCCCAGGCGCTGGTGCTCAGGGCGAGCGACAGCGCGGTGAGCAACAGGCGGTTATTCATAAAATTCCTTATTGAACCCTTGGGCGTCATTCCACGTCCGTTGCGTCGTCGTTTGCCGGACGGGACGGCAGATTGATCACCAGCGGACCGGCAGAGAGCCAGGGGATCGCTTCATGGGCCCGCAGACTGTTTTCCAACATCTTGCCGACTCGGGTATCGAGGTCCTGGGCACCGACGCCGCAACTGACGAACATGGTCATCAGGCTGTAGCCGGCCAAGCGAATTGCACCGTGCATAGAGATATCCTCATTTACCGAACGTGACATTGAGCCCGGCGAACAGCGTGAACTGCAGCAGGCCATCGCCTTTGCGCTCCACGGTCCATTGCGGTTCGATGAAGGCGTTGAGAATATTGGCCCCGGATTTCCACACTTTTGCGCCCCACAAATCGAGTGGGATGTAATGGGTGTCGTTCCTTACCGTTTACGACGTAATCTCTTTCCTTTCAAGCCTGTAGGACACGTCTGTTGAAGTTAGCAGCTAACTTCGGGTTAGCCAGTCGGTATGAGGGCGCATTGGATTTTTGAACAAGTTTTCGGAGTTTGTTTGTGTACTGGAGTTAATGCGAATCAGGTGGGGGGGCGCGGACAAGCTCGCGCCGGTAGGACCGAGGCTTGCCCACGAAGAACGATGATGCAGTGGTGTGCCGTTTAATGCCCTGAACGGTTCAACGCTTTTTCATCTGCTCGCGAATCCGTTCTTCCTGCTCGCGCAGTTGCGGGGTGAACTCTTCGCCGAAATCTTCGGCCCCATATATAGGGCGAATCTCGATCTCAGCTTCGGTACCCGGCATCGGATTGGGGCAGCGTTTGACCCACTCGATCGCTTCCTCTTTCGACTTGACCTCCCATATCCAATAACCGGCGATCAGCTCCTTGGTTTCGGCGAACGGGCCGTCGATGACCGTGCGTTTTTCGCCCGAGAATCGCACCCGGGCGCCTTTGCTACTCGGTTGCAGGCCGTCGCACTCAATGAGGATGCCGGCCTTGGTCAGCTCTTCGTTGTAATTGCCCATCGCGGTCATCAGTTCCTCGGTGGGCATTACACCGGCCTCGGAGTCCGGGCTGGCTTTCACAATGATCATGAATCGCATGGTCTTGTCTCCGCTGGATTGTGGGTGATTCGCTGTCTAGTCGAATAACCGGGGCCTGAATCGACAACGCTGACGAAAGTTATTTGTACGCGCCAATCTGTTTTCGACTCGCCGCCTGGATAGCTGTCGACTGTCGGTGTAATGGCCACCCTATAACTATGTACCGCACCGGACCACTGCTCCACCGACATGCTGCGCCCTACAGACAAGGAGTGACTGTATGGCACAACAAATACATAACGATGGAACGTCAGGAAGTGTCGTCATCCGGTCGGGCCCGCCCGCTTCAAGCGGTGGTTCCGGTGGAGGAGGTGGCGGCGGCGGAGGGGTTTCAGGCGGGTTCGGTAAAACCAGCAAGAAAAAGAAGAAGGCCCGAAAGCGGGCCATAGAGGCCGCTCGTCAGGCAAAGGAAAACGAGCGTGTGCAGGCAGGTATTCAAGCGCAAGCCTTGGCGGCTCAAGCTCAAGCTCAAGCTCAAGCTCAAGCTCAAGCTCAAGCTCAGGCAGCCGCGGCACAGGCTCAGGAGCAATCTCGCGTTCAGGCCTTGCACCAATTTCTCAACGGCCTGGCCCAGCGTCATGACGCTATCAGAACCGAGGTGGACCGAAGTTTTGCGGTTAAGGCCAGTCAACTCGCCCCCTCCCTTGAACATGAAATCTCCGGTGTTCGACGACCGCCGGACAGCGGTTCGAGCGAGCGTTGGCAGCTCTACACCATCACCAAGGAAAAAAACGAAATTGACGGGCTGATCGCCCGCAAAACCGCAGAGCTCAATGCAAAGAATGCGGTTGCCAGGTCCTTCGATGGACATGACCCACTCACCCGCACTTCGAACGATTACCTGACACGACTGGGTGAGTTCGGCCAGGCGCTCAACGACGGCCACCAGATCTGGGAAAACGCCTACAACGCCGCCCACGAAGCCCGGCTTCTATCCGCGCAGATAAACGCGCTTACGGATAAATCCAATGCGCTGGGCAGACATCATGCCGAGCAGACCATTGTCTGGCGTGAGCGGGAAGCGGTGTGGGAGGCGCTCCGTCAGTTTTCCGAGCAGCGCGATGCTCGAGTCCGGTTCAAGCAGCAGGCTGATGAAGACTCTCGCGTCGAACGGGTCAGGCGGGTCAACACGCTGACTGTGCCCATGTCGACGCCGGCCACCGGCGGGATGTTTTTGACCCGTGAGGGTGTGCTCGTTGCTCAGGACGTCGCGGCGGCAATCGAGGCTGCTTCCAGAGCTGCGGGCAGGCTCCTTGGCGATTTTGCTCGCATTGCAGCCAGAACAGGACCGGTATTCGTTACCGCCATGGTGTACTCGCCGACGCTTGGCAATGGCGAGCTGACGCCCGAGCAACGCAGGCGCCTGTTCCATTCAGTCGGCGTGCCGGCGCAATCGCTAGGCCTTGCTGACAGCAGCGTCTTGCAATCGATCGCTGATGCGGGCGGATCGGTTGAAATGGCCTATCGGCTCAAAGCCGAAACGGTGCCGGAAGGCACCGCGATCATCGCCGTCAGTACTGGCGGCGGCATTGACGCACAGGTTCCGGTCGTCAATGCAGTGCTCGATCTTCTGACGGGGGCCTATCACGCCGAGATCCCCGGATATCCCGGCAGGCACTTGCAGTTCACTCCAGACGTCCCCTCTCTTCGGACAACGGCGAGTCAATCCGGATTGGCGGTGATCACTGCGCAGGTCCAGAACATCCCGGAGGGTGTCGATCTACGCATACAGGATTGCATTGTGTGCGTGCCAGGCCTGCCACCGACTTACTTCTCTTTCGGTTTGCCGGCGATGGGATCTGGTGTCGTCACCGGCATCGGTCAACCCGCCGGCCTTGACTGGTGGAAAACAGCCAGCCAAGCGAGCGGTGCAGCTATCCCGGTAGAGATTGGCGATCAGTTCCGTGGCCGGGAAGTCAATTCGTTCGGGGCCTTCGATGAAACGCTGTGGCGAACAGTTGGCGAGTACCCGGCACTTGTCGCCGAATTCGATGAGGTGAACAAAAAACGCCTCGAGCAAGGCTTTGCACCCTATGCCCCGAAAAACACCTGGGTCGGTGAGCGGCGTGAATTCGAGTTGCGTTATCAAACGCTCGCAGAGCTTGGCGAAAACCCGTTCAACCTCGACAAAATCAGCATTACTACTCCGCAAAGCAGCCAAGGACGGCTGGGCATAACACCGGCAATTTTGCCTTGGCCAATACGTCCTGTTGGCGTCGGTACCTGGATACCCCTCGTTCCACCGGGGATCGAACACCTCGGTCCTACAACTTCACCGGTCATACCGTCGATTCCTGCGGTTTATCCCGGTACTCCGGCCATCCCGGTCCTACCTCAAAACGAGACGTTTCCGGCTGTTGATCAAGGTCTGGTCGGTGGCAGTATTCCCGGATTCCCGGCGGACATGGAGTTGCCTTCGTCGGATGTTCTGTTTCTTGACCGGCGGGATGATCCGGGGACTGCAACGGGGTGGGGATCCGACGTTTCAGAAGTTTGGCTTGGAGACGATGCGAGGGGAGATGGGGCGCCGATACCAGGGCAAATCGCGGACCATTTGCGGTGGAAGGAGTTTCGAAACTTTCATGGTTTCAGGCGGGCGTTTTGGAGGGCTGTTGCGGAGGATGCAGAGTTAAGTCGCCAGTTTTCTCGAAGCAATCTGGACAGAATGCGGGATGGATCTGCTCCTTTTTCGGCAGTTGTAGACCAAGCTGGTGGACGTAGGACGTTTGAACTTCACCATGAAGTTGAAGTTTCAAAAGGAGGAGATGTCTACGGCTTGGACAACCTCTCGGTGATGACCCCTAAACGTCATATTCAACTTCACATAGAGAGAAACAGTCATGATTTTTAAAAAGAGGTTGGAGGACTACACAGAGACAGAGTTCTTGGCATTTTTGGGGGAGTTTTTCCATCAGACGAGCGACCTGCGAGGGCAGGCACTGGAGGATTACAGAGATGACCTCCTTGATCATTTTGAATTGGTCTCAGAACACCCAGACCGCTCAGACGTCATTTTCTACCCCAAGGAAGGCCAGGAAGACAGTCCCGAAGGCATCCTGAAAGCAGTCAAGGAATGGCGCGCACTCAATAACAAACCCGGCTTCAAGCCGGAGTAATGCAGTCACCTCGAGCGAAAAACCATCTGCTCATCATTAATGAGCAGATGCATCTATCTTGCAGCTGTTAAGTGTCTTCTCTACAAGGAAAAACCAGGGATGGAACTCAAAGCAACACTCAAGGATTACACCGAGCCGGAATTCCAGGCGTTGGTGAACAGAATATGGGCCGTCGATTTGCCTAAAGTGGACCATGACCGACTCATCAACCACTTCGACCGGATCGTCGGCCACCCCAAAGGCGCAGATCTGTTGTTCTACCCTGCAGAGGACGATTACAACGGTCACACCACGGGCTCGGTTGTGTACTACGTCAAAGACTGGCACCACAAGAAAGGGCAGCCTGCATTCAAGGGCGAGGGCATCCCCATGCCGAGCTCCAATGCCAATTGGCCGTCCACTCCGATGACGTTTGCCCAAGTGACGCAACTGCGCATCGCTCAAAGTCTGGCAGCGGCACAAAAAGTCGTCATGGACGTGGCAACTTCCCAGAATGATGTCGAGCCAGCGTTAAGCCTTTTAGAGCGCCGTATCAAGCATCTGCGCAGCCAACAGAACGCTGAAGTGGACATCCGTGGGCGTGAGGCGGACATCCGCAGTCTCGAAATCGCTGAATTTGATACACGTCTGGTGGTCAGGCGCTACGAGTTCTGGGAAATGAGGCTCAAGTTCAAAAGGGACGCTGCCCAACGCGATTTGACTTATGGCCGCGCCGAGCAGGCACAGTGGCAAAACATCGCCCAGTTGATCACTGCCACTGAGTCTCGGTATCTGGCGACGTTGAGCGTCGTCAGGCAGCGCCTGAATCACCTGCAAATCGAGGCTGAAACGTTACTGATCAATGCGCAAACCCAACTGGTACGCCAACGCTATCAGGGCGGAGTGGGTCCCGTTCAGACCCCGGGCCTTTTGTTGGCGTCACTGGGCCACGTCAATTCGCGGCCCGGCGTCTGGATCGATGGGGCGCTTTCGCAGCCAATGGAAACTTACCGGGTCGCTCTGCAAAAATCGGTGCGTTCTGCGGTGGCAGAATTTACCTGGCAGATCACCTCCGGTACCGAAGCCCATCAGGGGCAATACGCGGCGGTTCTACGAATGGAATTTTCAAGTCGCGCCGAGGTTGGCAGGTATGTGGTGTGTGTGCCTTTGCACGAGTTCCAGCCCATCGAGGGGCATGATTGGCACGACCTTGCAGCAAACGCGGCAGACGTGGACATTGCTTTCAGGATGATCAGCGGTACATACGATGTTCCCGCAGGGACGCTGTCTCAAGGCGTGAGATTGATAAGCACGCTGTTACAGGTGGCCATAACGCCAACGAATGGCAACACCTTGTCGTCCAAAGTGAGGGTGCGCCCCGCGGTCTGGAAGGACTCGATGCAAGCTTACTGTCTCACCGCCGATGGACCGGCCCCGGTCACTGTCAGCTGGCGCGCACCTGCGGCGCTTGAAACCACACCGGACCAGGGGTCGACCACCGAGTATCGCCTGGGGTTTTTGCAATCTCCGCCTGTTCCGTTATTGGAGCCATTTGATGGCACGAGCGAGATCAAATTCGATGACTACATCGTTGTCTTCCCGACAGGCTCCGGGGTGGACCCCCTTTACGTCATGTTCCGGGACAGAAGAGAGTTTCCGACCCCCGAAACCATAAATTGATGTGCCTGCCACGCTTGCCACTTCACTTCCTGCCAAACAATGGAATGTCACTGCAAATGCCTGTGTTGCAAATTACTACGCTCATCCCCGGCCGGACACCGGCGCAAGTCCTCGATTACTGCCTGGAAGGTGTCAACTTTCCGAAGATCTTCCCGGGGCGGGTGACGCTATTAAGCAATATCGACTTAAGCAATCTTCGAATCGAAGCCGGGCGCCAGTTCCGTTTTCGACACTGGATGTTCAATTTCATACCTGCCGATTGGACCGTGGTGATTCGCGAGGTTGGCGAGCATCATTTCATCGATGAAATGCTCAAGGGACCAATGGCTGCCTTTCGTCATGAACACCGGGTGGAGACGGGAGAGGGCGGTACGCTGTACACCGATCATGTGACGTATTCGGCTTTCGGTGGCGCGTTGACAGAGGCGCTACTGGTAAATGCGTATATGCGCCGGATCTTCGAGGCGCGACACCGCAATATGTTGCGGTTGCTGGCCTGACCCCGACCCTGTGGACCTTGTGGCGAGGGGGCTTGCCCCCGTTGGGTCGCGAAGCCTCCCCATAGCCGAAGTTCAGGGGACTGCTGCGCAGTCCAACGGGGGCAAGCCCCCTCGCCACAAAGGCTCGCTCCCATCAGGGATTTGGGTTGTATACAAGTTTTGTACAGGGGATAGGTCGTCGGACCATTTCGTGGTTAACTTCGGCCTCTTCAAAATTCTCCACAACAACGTCAGAAGGACTCCGTTCATGGCTCAAGTCACTCTTAAAGGCTCCCCGGTTCAAGTCAACGGCCAATTGCCACAAGCCGGTTCCAAGGCGCCAGCCTTTTCCCTGGTTGCCGGCAATCTGTCCGACGTGACCCTGGCGAACTTCGCCGGCAAGCGCAAAGTGCTGAACATCTTCCCAAGCGTCGACACCCCGACCTGCGCCACTTCGGTACGCAAGTTCAACGCCCAGGCCAACGACATCGCCAACACCGTAGTGCTGTGCATCTCGGCTGACCTGCCGTTCGCTCAAGCACGCTTCTGCGGCGCCGAAGGCCTGGACAACGTTCAGAACCTGTCGACCCTGCGCGGTGCCGAGTTCATCGAGAACTACGGCGTGGCCATCGCTGACGGCCCGCTCAAAGGCCTGACTGCCCGTGCCGTCGTAGTGCTGGACGAGAACGACAACGTGCTGCACAGCGAACTGGTCAAGGAAATCGCTGAAGAGCCGAACTACGAAGCGGCACTGGCCGTTCTGAAATAAGTAAAGCATTACAATTGTTAACGGCCTGGCCCTGTCCAGGCCGTTTTCATTTGTGCTTCAGTGTCTTAGATAAACCTCCTGTTACGTAAGCCGAAGGTAAATTGCCGGTAAAGGCGCTTTGCTTAATACCCACCAGTGCTTATCGTTCAGCCTCCTGTAGAAAGAAGCTCACGCGCCCAATGGTTGATCATTCCATGCAATCCTCCGCTTCCCGTAAACCTCGTCGCTGGCTCCTCGGCCTGCTTGTCCTGTTGGTCATCGCTGGCCTGTGCTGGAAATTCTGGCCCGCCGGTACTGCCAACAAGGACGGCGCTGCGCCGAAAGCCGTGGCCGGCCACACCGGCAAGTCGGGGGGGATGCGTCCGGGCTTCGGCGGGGCGACCGGGCCGATCCCGGTGCGCGTGGCGCCGGCGGTCAAGGGAGATTTCCCGTTGTACTACAAGGCGCTGGGCACCGTTACCGCGCTGAACACCATCAATGTGCGCAGCCGGGTTGGCGGCGAATTGATGAAGATCTCTTTCGAAGAAGGGCAGATGGTCAAGGCCGGCGACCTGCTGGCTGAAATCGACCCGCGTCCTTACCAGAACGCCTTGCTCCAGGCCGAAGGCACGCTGCTGCAGAACCAGGCACAGTTGAAAAACGCTCAGGTCGACGTCGAGCGTTATCGCGGCCTGTTCAAGGAAGACAGCATCGCCAAGCAAACCCTGGACACCGCCGAAGCACTGGTCGGTCAGTACCAGGGCACGGTCAAGACCAACCAGGCGGCGGTCAACGACGCCAAGCTCAATCTCGAATTCACCAAGATCCGCGCCCCGATTGCCGGGCGTGTGGGCCTGCGGCAGCTGGACGTCGGTAACCTGGTGGCGGCCAACGACACCACGGCGCTGGCGATCATCACCCAGACCCAGCCGATCAGCGTCGCCTTCACCTTGCCGGAAAACAGCCTCGACGTCGTACTGGCGCGCTATCGCGCCGGCGCCAAACTGCCGGCCGAAGCCTGGGACCGTGGCGACACCAAGTTGCAGGCCACCGGCGTGTTGCAGAGCCTGGACAACCAGATCGACGTGACCACCGGCACCCTGAAATTCAAGGCGCGCTACGAGAACCGTGATCAGGCGCTGTTTCCCAACCAGTTCGTCAACGTCCATCTGCTGGCCGACACCCTCAAAGATGTGGTGCTCGCACCTTCCGCGGCGATTCAGTTCGGCACCAACGGCACCTTCGTCTACGCCCTGGACGGCGACAAGAAAGTCGCGATCCGTCAGTTGAAAGTCGGCGCCAGTGACGGTGAAAACACCGTGATCACCGAAGGCCTGGCCCCCGGAGATCGCGTGGTCCTCGAAGGCACCGACCGCCTGAAGGAAGGCAGCGAAGTGGAAGTGGTCAACGACACCAAGGACGTGCCGACCACCCCGACCGGCCACCTGCAAGGCAAATCGGCGGCCAGCTCGACTGAGCCGGCGACCACCGACAAGGCGAAAAAGGGCGGCGCATGAACATCTCGCGGCTGTTCATCCTTCGCCCGGTCGCCACCACGCTGAGCATGCTGGCCATCATCCTGGCCGGCGTGATCGCCTATCGGCTGCTGCCGGTGTCGGCATTGCCTCAGGTGGATTACCCGACCATCCGCGTCATGACGCTGTATCCCGGCGCGAGCCCGGATGTCATGACCAGCGCCGTGACCGCGCCGCTGGAGCGTCAGTTCGGGCAAATGCCCGGGCTGACCCAGATGGCATCGACCAGCTCTGGCGGCGCTTCGGTGCTGACCCTGCGTTTCAGCCTCGACATCAACATGGACGTCGCCGAGCAGCAGGTGCAAGCCGCGATCAACGCCGCGACCAATCTGCTGCCCAAAGACTTGCCGGCGCCGCCGGTGTACAACAAGGTCAACCCGGCGGACACCCCGGTGCTGACCTTGGCCATCACCTCCAAAACCATGCTGTTGCCCAAGCTCAATGATTTGGTCGACACGCGCATGGCGCAGAAAATCGCCCAGATCAGCGGCGTCGGCATGGTCAGCATTGCCGGCGGCCAGCGTCAGGCGGTGCGGATCAAGGTCAACCCGGAAGCGTTGGCGGCCAATGGCTTGAACCTGTCGGACGTGCGGACCCTGATCGGCGCGTCCAACGTCAACCAGCCCAAGGGCAACTTCGACGGCCCGACCCGGGTGTCGATGCTCGATGCCAACGATCAACTGACCTCGCCCAAGGACTATGCCAACCTGATCCTGGCCTACGCCAACGGCGCGCCGTTACGCCTCAAGGACGTGGCCGAGATCGTCGACGGCGCAGAAAACGAACGTCTGGCAGCGTGGGCCAATGAAAACCAGGCCGTGTTGCTGAACATTCAGCGTCAACCCGGGGCCAACGTCATTGAAGTGGTCGACCGGATCAAGGCCTTGCTGCCGAGCATCACCGACAACCTGCCGGCCGGTCTCGACGTTACGGTCCTCACCGACCGCACCCAGACCATCCGCGCCTCGGTCACCGACGTGCAACACGAATTGTTGATCGCCATCGCGCTGGTGGTGATGGTCACGTTCCTGTTCCTGCGTCGGGCCAGTGCCACGATCATTCCGTCGGTGGCCGTGCCGCTGTCGTTGATCGGCACCTTCGGCGTGATGTACCTCGCCGGTTTCTCGGTCAACAACCTGACCCTGATGGCCCTGACCATTGCCACCGGTTTCGTGGTGGACGATGCGATCGTGATGCTGGAGAACATTTCCCGGTTTATCGAAGAAGGGGACAGTCCCTTGAATGCCGCGCTCAAGGGCGCCAAGCAGATCGGCTTCACCCTGATTTCCCTGACCCTGTCGCTGATCGCGGTACTGATTCCGCTGCTGTTCATGGCCGACGTGGTAGGGCGGCTATTCCGCGAGTTCGCCATCACCCTGGCGGTGGCGATCCTGATTTCCCTGGTCGTGTCCCTGACCCTGACGCCGATGATGTGCGCGCGGTTGCTCAAGCGTGAGCCCAAGGAAGAAGAACAGGGCCGTTTCTACCGCGCCAGTGGCGCGACAATTGATTGGATGATCGCGGCTTACGGGCGCAAGTTAAAGTGGGTTCTCAAGCATCAGCCGCTGACATTGCTGGTGGCAATCGGCACGTTGGCGCTGACGGTGCTCCTGTACATGGTCGTGCCCAAGGGCTTTTTCCCGGTGCAGGACACGGGCGTTATCCAGGGCATCTCCGAGGCGCCGCAGTCGATTTCCTTTGCTGCGATGAGCGAGCGTCAGCAGGAACTGGCCAAGGTCATCCTGGCCGATCCGGCGGTGGAAAGCCTGTCGTCCTACATCGGCGTCGACGGTGACAACTCGACGCTCAACAGCGGTCGGCTGCTGATCAACCTCAAGTCCCACAGCAACCGCGACCTGAGCGCCACCGAAGTGATCGCCCGCCTGCAACCGGAACTGGACAAGCTGGTCGGTATTCGCCTGTTCATGCAGCCGGTGCAGGACCTGACCATTGAAGACCGCGTCAGCCGCACGCAATACCAGTTCAGCATGTCGTCGCCGGATTCCGAGTTGCTCAGCCTGTGGAGCGGTCGTCTGGTAGACGCACTGGCGCAACGGCTTGAGTTGACCGACGTCGCCAGCGACCTGCAGGACAAGGGCTTGCAGGTCTATCTGGTGATCGACCGCGATGCAGCGTCGCGGGTCGGTGTATCGGTGTCGAACATCACCGATGCGCTGTACGACGCCTTCGGCCAGCGGCAGATTTCAACTATTTACACCCAGGCCAGCCAATACCGCGTGGTGCTGCAATCGCAGTCCGGCGAGAAGATTGGCCCGGACGCGTTGAACCAGATTCACGTCAAGACCACCGACGGCGGGCAAGTGCGCCTGTCCAGCCTGGCGCACATCGAGGAGCGGCAGGCGCAGTTGGCGATCACGCATATCGGCCAGTTCCCGGCGGTGATGATGTCGTTCAACCTGGCACCCGGCGTGGCGCTGGGGCATGCGGTGGAAATCATCGAGCAGGTGCAGAAAGACATCGGCATGCCGATTGGCGTGCAGACTCAGTTCCAGGGCGCGGCCGAGGCGTTCCAGGCCTCGTTGTCGAGCACCTTGCTGCTGATTCTCGCGGCGGTGGTGACCATGTACATCGTGCTCGGCGTGCTCTACGAGAGCTACATCCACCCGATCACCATTCTCTCGACCTTGCCCTCGGCGGCGGTCGGCGCCTTGCTGGCGCTGCTGCTGAGCGGCAATGACCTGGGGATGATCGCGATCATCGGCATCATTTTGCTGATTGGCATTGTGAAAAAGAACGCGATCATGATGATCGACTTCGCCCTCGACGCTGAACGCAACCAGAGCATGGACCCGGAAACAGCGATCTATCAAGCGGCGCTGTTGCGTTTCCGGCCGATTTTGATGACCACGTTGGCCGCGTTGTTTGGCGCGGTGCCGTTGATGCTGGCCACTGGTTCCGGCGCGGAATTGCGCCAGCCGTTGGGTCTGGTAATGGTCGGTGGCCTGTTGTTGAGCCAGGTGCTGACGCTGTTCACCACGCCGGTGATCTATCTGTATTTTGACCGCCTCGGCCGGCGCTGGGGTCGCAAGTCTGAAGCCGCGGAAGCGGTCGAGCAGCCATGAACCTGTCCGGACCTTTCATCAAGCGCCCGGTCGCGACCATGTTGCTGAGCCTGGCGATCATGCTGCTGGGCGGCGTGAGCTTCGGCCTGTTGCCGGTGGCGCCGTTGCCGCAGATGGACTTTCCGGTGATCGTGGTCCAGGCCAGTCTGCCGGGCGCCAGCCCTGAAGTGATGGCCTCGACCGTGGCGACGCCGCTGGAGCGCTCCTTCGGCGCCATCGCCGGCGTCAACACCATGAGCAGCCGCTCCAGCCAGGGCTCGACCCGGGTGATTTTGCAGTTCGACCTCGACCGCGACATCAACGGCGCGGCCCGGGAAGTGCAGGCGGCGATCAACGCCTCGCGCAACCTGCTGCCGAGCGGGATGCGCAGCATGCCGACCTACAAGAAGGTCAACCCGTCCCAGGCACCGATCATGGTGCTGTCGCTGACCTCCGATGTGCTGGAAAAAGGCCAGCTCTACGATTTGGCCTCGACCATTCTTTCCCAGAGCCTGTCCCAGGTGCAGGGCGTCGGTGAAGTGCAGATCGGCGGCAGCTCCTTGCCGGCGGTGCGCATCGAGCTTGAACCCCAGGCGCTCAACCAGTACGGCGTGGCCCTGGACGATGTGCGCAACACCATCGCCAACGCCAACGTGCGCCGGCCCAAGGGCTCAGTCGAAGACGGTCAGCGGTTGTGGCAGGTGCAGGCCAACGATCAACTGGAGAAAGCCAAGGATTACGAGTCGCTGATCATCCACTACGCGGACGGCGCGGCGTTGCGTCTGAGGGACGTGGCCAAGGTCAGCGATGGCGTCGAGGACCGCTACAACAGCGGCTTCTTCAACAATGACGCGGCGGTGCTGCTGGTGATCAACCGCCAGGCCGGTGCGAACATCATCGAGACGGTCAACGAAATCAAGGCGCAGTTGCCAGCGTTGCAGGCGGTGCTGCCGGCCAGCGTCAAATTGAACCTGGCAATGGACCGGTCACCAGTGATCAAGGCGACCTTGCACGAAGCGGAAATGACTCTGCTGATCGCCGTGGCGCTGGTGATTCTGGTGGTGTTCCTGTTTCTCGGTAACTTCCGCGCCTCGCTGATTCCGACCTTGGCGGTGCCGGTGTCGCTGGTCGGCACCTTTGCGGTGATGTACCTCTACGGATTTTCCCTTAACAACCTGTCGTTGATGGCGCTGATCCTGGCCACGGGGCTGGTGGTGGACGACGCCATCGTGGTGCTGGAGAACATTTCCCGGCACATCGACGAAGGCGTACCGCCGATGAAAGCCGCGTACCTGGGGGCTGAGGAGGTCGGCTTTACGTTGCTGTCGATGAACGTCTCGCTGGTGGCGGTGTTCCTGTCGATCCTGTTCATGGGCGGGATTGTCGAAAGCCTGTTCCGCGAGTTTTCCATCACGTTGGCGGCGTCCATCGTGGTCTCGCTGATAGTCTCATTGACACTGACGCCGATGCTTTGCGCCCGTTGGCTCAAGCCGCACACGCCGGGGCAGGAAAACCGTTTGCAGCGCTGGAGTCAGCGGGCCAACGAGTGGATGGTCGGCAAATACGCGACCAGCCTCGATTGGGTATTGCGTCACCGCCGGTTGACTTTGCTCAGCCTGATCGTGACGGTCGGCGTTAACATCGCCCTGTATGTCGTTGTTCCTAAAACTTTTATGCCGCAACAGGATACCGGTCAACTGATCGGTTTCGTGCGCGGCGACGACGGTCTGTCGTTCAGCGTGATGCAGCCGAAAATGGAAATCTTCCGCCGCGCCGTGCTCAAGGACGACGCGGTGCAAAGCGTCGCCGGTTTCATCGGCGGCACCAACGGCACCAACAACGCCTTCATGCTGGTGCGCTTGAAACCGATCAAGGAACGCAACATTTCCGCGCAGAAAGTCATCGAGCGCCTGCGTAAGGAAATGCCCAAGGTCGCTGGCGCGCAATTGATGCTGATGGCCGATCAGGACCTGCAATTCGGCGGCGGTCGTGAACAAACCACGTCGCAGTATTCCTACATCCTGCAAAGCGGCGACCTCGGTGATTTGCGCGAGTGGTACCCGAAAGTCGTCACCGCTCTGAAAGCGTTGCCGGAGCTGACGGCGATTGATGCCCGTGAAGGGCGGGGGGCACAGCAAGTGACCCTGATCGTCGATCGCGATCAGGCCAAGCGCCTGGGCGTCGACATGGACATGGTCACCTCGGTACTGAACAACGCTTACAGCCAGCGGCAGATCTCGACGATTTACGACAGTCTCAATCAGTACCAAGTGGTGATGGAGGTCAATCCGAAATACGCCCAGGACCCGATCACGCTCAAGCAAGTGCAAGTGATCACCGCCGACGGTGCGCGGATTCCGCTGTCGACCATTGCCCATTACGAAAACAGCCTGGAAGACGACCGGGTCAGCCACGAAGGCCAGTTCGCCTCCGAAAGCATTGCCTTCGACATGGCGGAAGGCGTCACGGTGGAGCAGGGCAGTGCCGCCATTGAGCGCGCGATTGCCAAGGTCGGCCTGCCGGAAAGTGTGATCGCGAAAATGGCCGGCACCGCCGATGCCTTTGCGGCCACGCAGAAGAGCCAGCCGTGGATGATTCTCGGCGCACTGGTGGCGGTGTATCTGGTGCTGGGTGTGCTGTATGAAAGCTACATCCATCCGCTGACCATCTTGTCCACGTTGCCGTCGGCCGGGGTCGGCGCGTTGCTGTCGATTTATGCGCTGGGTGGTGAGTTCAGCCTGATTTCGTTGCTCGGGTTGTTCCTGCTGATCGGCGTGGTGAAGAAAAACGCCATTCTGATGATCGACCTGGCGCTGCAATTGGAGCGTCATCAGGGCATGGCTCCGCTGGAGTCGATTCGCAGTGCTTGCCTGCAACGTCTGCGACCGATTCTGATGACCACCCTGGCGGCGATCCTCGGCGCGTTGCCGTTGCTGCTGAGCCGTGCCGAAGGGGCGGAAATGCGTCAGCCGCTGGGTCTGACCATCATTGGCGGGCTGATCTTCAGCCAGGTGTTGACCCTTTACACCACCCCGGTGGTTTACCTCTATCTCGATAAACTGCGCCATCGCTTCAACAAATGGCGTGGAGTGCGTACCGATGCTGCTCTGGAAACTCCGCTATGACTGACCGTTCGCTTATCAATCTGGCCACGCCGTTGGCCGCAGCCCGGGGCTCGCGCTTGCTGAGCCTGGCGCTGTGCGTGGCGATGCTCAGCGCTTGCGCTGTCGGCCCCGACTACCAGCGCCCGCCAGCCGCCGCGCCGGTGCAATACAAGGAAGCCGCCGGCTGGCGTCAGGCCAGCCCGAGTGATTCCCTGGCCCGCGGCGCCTGGTGGGAGTTGTATGGCGATCAGCAGCTCAATGGCCTGATCGAAAAACTCAACAGCTCCAACCAGACCGTCGCCCAGTCTGAAGCCCAGTACCGTCAGGCCCAGGCCTTGGTGCGCAGCGCCCGGGGTGCGTTTTTCCCGACGGTGGATCTGACCGTCGGGAAAAACCGCTCCAGCCAGGGCACCGGCAGCAGCAGTTCAAGCCTGACCAGTTCCTCCAGCGGTATTCGTGACACCTACACGGCGCAAGCCGGGGTCAGTTGGGAAGCGGACATCTGGGGCAAGTTGCGCCGAGGCCTTGAAGCCGACACCGCCAACGCCGAGGCCAGTTTTGCGGATCTGGCGGCGATGCGCCTCAGTCAGCAATCGGAGCTGGTGCAGAACTACCTGCAACTGCGGGTGATTGACGAACAAAAGCGCCTGCTGGAAGCGACCGTCGAGGCCTATCAGCGCTCGCTGAAAATGACCGAAAACCAGTACCGCGCCGGCGTCTCCGGCAAGGACGCGGTGGCCCAGGCGCAAACGCAGCTCAAAAGCACCCAGGCGGACATGGTCGACCTGATCTGGCAACGTGCTCAGTTCGAAAACGCCATTGCCGTGCTGATCGGGCTACCGCCAGCCGAGTTCGACCTGGCCGAAACCAAGAATATTCCGGCGTTGCCCGAAGTACCGCTGGGCCTGCCTTCGCAGTTGCTCGAGCGTCGCCCGGACATCGCTTCCGCCGAGCGTTCGGTGATGGCGGCCAACGCCAACATCGGCGTGGCCAAGGCTGCCTACTACCCGGACCTGACCCTGAGTCTGAATGGCGGTTATAGCAGCAGCACCTATGCCAACTGGATCAGCGTGCCGAACCGCTTCTGGTCGGTGGGGCCGCAACTGGCCATGACCCTGTTCGATGGCGGCCAGCGATCTGCCGAGGTCGATCGCAGCGAGGCCGCTTACGACGAAACCGTCGCCAAGTACCGCCAGACCGTGCTCGATGGTTTTCGCGAGGTGGAAAACTACCTGGTGCAACTCAAGGTGCTGGAAGACGAAGCCGGCGTGCGCCAGGAAGCACTGGATGCCGCGCGTGAATCCCTTCGTTTGACGCAAAACCAGTACAAGGCCGGGGTGATTGCGTACCTGGACGTGGTGGTTGTCCAGGCCACCGCGTTGAGTAATGAACGCAGCGTGTTGAGCCTGTTACAGAGTCGGTTGATTGCCAGTGTGCAGCTGATTGCGGCGCTGGGTGGTGGCTGGGACGGAGCGCTCCAGGTAAGCGAAAACAAATAGCGCGATCCCTGTAGCAGCTGTCGAGCTTGCGAGGCTGCGTTCGGCGACGCAGTCGTCGTAAAACCTGCGCATGCGGTCTTCCTGAAACACCGCGTCGTTTGACTTCACGACGACTTCGTCGCCGGACGCAGCCTCGCAGGCTCGACAGCTGCTACCAGCGATTGCTTGAGTCATCGGGGTGTCAAACAAGCGTTTCATCGGTTTGATGGCCATTTGATTACTTTTGTCAGTGCGTTCTTTTGTGCAATCAGTACAATCGCCCGTTTTGCCCTCCCGAGAACGGAAGCAGTACGGGAGGGCGATCGCGAGATAGTCACATGCTCATCGGTAGCTATTCCCCCACGCTGGTAATCATTTCGCTCTGCGTAGCGATTCTCGCCTCTTACACCGCGCTCGACCTGACCGAGCGCATCGCGACCGCCAAAGGCCGTGCCGTGTTTCTATGGACGGCGGGCGGCGCCTTTGCCATGGGCGTTGGCGTCTGGTCGATGCACTTTATCGGCATGCTCGCGTTCACGTTGCCCATCGACCTGGGTTACGACTTCACCCTCACGGCACTCTCGCTGTTGACCGCGATCCTGTCCTGCGGCTTTGCCCTGTGGCTGGTCAGCCAGCCCCGGCTGCCGTCCTGGCAACTGGGGTTCGGCGCGTTGATCATGGGCGCCGGGATAAGCGCCATGCATTACACCGGCATGGCCGCCATGCACATGCAGCCGGGCATCGATTACGACCCGACGCTGTTTGGTGCGTCGCTGCTCATCGCCGTTGGCGCCTCCGGTGCGGCGTTATGGATCGCCTTCCGCCTGCGTCAGCACACGCCATACGTAGGCCTGCTTCGCGCCGGTGCGGCGGTGATCATGGGCCTGGCCATCGTCGGCATGCACTACACGGCCATGGCCGCGGCGCGCTTCCCGGACGGCAGTTTCTGTGGCGCCGCCATCAGCGGCTTGAACGGCAAGGGCCTCGACAACCTGGTGCTGATCACCACGCTCGCGGTGTTGAGCATCGCTTTGCTGACTTCGGTGCTCGATGCGCGTCTTGAAGCCCGTACCGCCGACTTGGCGCGGTCGCTGACGGAAGCCAACCGCGAACTGACCCAACTGGCCCTGCACGACACACTCACGGGTTTGCCCAATCGCATGTTGCTGGCTGACCGCATCGAGCAGGCCATGTCCAAGGTGCAGGAGCAGGGCGGTTGTTTTGCGCTGATGTTCATAGACCTCGACGGCTTCAAACCGGTCAACGATGCCTTCGGCCACCACATGGGCGATCAGTTGTTGCGCGAGGTCGGTATGCGTCTGCGCGAGGACATGCGTAGTCAGGACACGCTGGCGCGGATTGGCGGCGATGAATTCGTCCTGCTGGTGCGCCTCAGCGAGCCAAACGACGCGCTGAACGTGGCAGCGCGGCAGGTCGGGCTGATCGGCAGTGCGTTCCGGGTCGCCGAACACGACCTGCAGATTTCCGCCAGCCTCGGCATCGCGTTGTACCCGGGCAACGGCCAGACCGCCCAGGAATTGCTGATGAACGCTGACGCGGCGATGTACCACGCCAAGGGCGCGGGGAAAAACGGCTACAGCTTCTTCGACGCGTCGATGAACAGCAACGCGCGCAAACAGCTGCAATTGCTGCAGGATTTGCGCAATGCCCTCGAACAGCAGCAGTTCAGCCTCTATTACCAGCCCAAGTTCGACGCCGGCAATGGTCGCCCGGTAGGCGCCGAAGCGCTGCTGCGTTGGGAGCATCCGACCCAGGGCATGCTGCTGCCGGACAAGTTCATCGATCTGGCGGAAAGGACCGGGCTGATCATTCCCATTGGTGAATGGGTGCTGAATGAAGCCTGCCGCCAGATGCGCGAGTGGTACGTGCTCGGCTATACCGACTGGCGCATTGCGGTGAACCTCTCGGCGTTGCAGTTCTGCCATGCGGGTCTGGTCAAGAGCGTCTCCAAAGCCTTGGCCACGCATAAGCTGCCGGCCAATAGCCTGACCCTGGAAATCACTGAAACCACCGCCATGAGTGATGCCGATGCGAGCATGACGGTGCTTCAGGAACTCTCGGAAATGGGCGTCGACCTGTCCATCGACGACTTCGGCACCGGTTATTCGAGCTTGATGTACCTCAAGCGCCTGCCGGCCAACGAACTGAAGATCGACCGCGGTTTCGTCCGCGATCTGGAACACGACAGTGACGACGCCGCCATCGTCTCGGCCATCGTCGCCCTCGGCCAGGCGTTGGGCTTGCGCATCGTCGCCGAGGGCGTGGAGACCGGCGTCCAGCAAGACTTCCTGACCAAACTCGGTTGCGATTCGTTGCAGGGCTACCTGCTCGGACACCCGCTGCCGGCGGATCGTTTCATGGCCGACATTGTTCGCGGGGAACGATTGGCGACGGCTTGAATACCGTTGTGATTGATGTGAGTCCATGCAAATCCGTGCAATGGCGGGTATTCTTGGCCCCGACTGCTTACGCGTGAAGGGGGAAAGTCAGCATGGACAAAGTCATTGTCATCACCGGCGGAGGCCGTGGTATCGGCGCGGCAACCGCGCTGCTGGCCGCTGAGCTTGGCTATCGGATCTGTATCAACTATCAATCCGACGAATCGGCCGCGCATGGCGTATTGGCGCAAGTCCGCGCTTTGGGCGCTCAAGCCATCGCGGTGCGCGCCGACGTCAGCATCGAAGACGAAGTGATCAGTCTGTTCCACCGGGTGGACACCGAACTGGGTCGAGTCACCGCGCTGGTGAACAACGCCGGCACCGTCGGGCACAAGTCCCGAGTCGACGAAATGTCCGAATTCCGCATTCTCAAAACCCTCAAGACCAACGTCCTGGCACCGATCCTCTGCGCCAAGCACGCGGTCATGCGCATGTCGCCCAAACATGGCGGGCAGGGCGGCAGCATCGTCAACGTGTCCTCAGTGGCTTCGCGTTTGGGCTCGCCTAATGAGTATGTGGATTACGCCGCGTCGAAAGGCGCGCTGGACAGCTTCACCATCGGTCTGTCCAAGGAAGTGGCGGGCGAGGGGATTCGCGTCAATGCGGTGCGACCGGGGTTTATCTACACCGATTTCCATGCGTTGAGCGGTGATCCGGATCGGGTCAGTAAGCTGGAGTCGGCGATCCCGATGGCCCGGGGCGGACGGCCGGATGAAGTGGCAGAGGCGATTATCTGGTTGCTGTCGGACAAGGCGTCATATGCGACCGGGACTTTTGTTGATCTGGGGGGCGGGCGTTAAACCCAAAGATTCTTTTTGCCGGATCTGACCTCATCGCGAGCAGGCTCGCTCCCACAGGGGGTTAGTGTTGTTCACAAATACTGTGTTCACATCAATCCACTGTGGGAGCGAGCCTGCTCGCGATGACGGTAGCCCAAACGACATCAAACCCTCAGAACGACCGCACAATCCGCCCCAACGTCTCCATCGCCTTCTCCGACTCCTCGGTCCACGGGCTCCCATAATTCAGCCGAATACAATTCCTGAACCGCTGCGTCGGTGAAAAGATCGGCCCCGGCGCGATGCTGATGCCTTGCGCCAGTGCCATCTGAAACAACTTCAGCGAATCCATCTGCGGCGGCAGTTCCAGCCACAGGAAATAGCCGCCGGCCGGTTGGCTGACGCGCGTCTGTGCCGGGAAGTAGCGGGCGATGGCGGCGAGCATGGCGCTTTGCTGTTCTTCCAGGGCGTAGCGCAGTTTGCGCAGGTGTCGGTCGTAGCCGCCGTGTTGCAGGTAGTCGGCGATGGCGGCTTGGGCCGGCATCGAGGCGCACAGCGAGGTCATGAGTTTAAGGCGCTCGATCTTCTGCGCGTAACGCCCAGCGGCAACCCAGCCTATGCGGTAGCCGGGGGCCAGGCTTTTGGCGAAGGAACCGCAATGCATCACCAGCCCTTCGGTATCAAACGCCTTGGCCGGTTTCGGCGCCTGCTGGCCGTAATAGAGTTCGGCGTAGACGTCATCTTCGATCAGGGGCACCTGATGGCTGCGCAACAACTCGACCAGCTCCTGCTTCTTCGCCTCGGGCATGGTGGCGCCCATCGGGTTCTGGAAACTGGTCATGCACCAGCAGGCCTTGATCGGGTGGCGTTCCAGGGTTTGCGCGAGTACGCCCAGGTCGATACCGTCACGCGGGTGCACCGGGATTTCGACGGCTTTCAGTTTAAGCCGCTCCAGGATTTGCAGGCAGGCATAGAACGCCGGCGCTTCAATGGCCACCAGGTCGCCGGGTTCGGTGACCGCTTGCAGGCACAGGTTCAGGGCTTCCAGTGCGCCGTTGGTGATCAGCAGTTCTTCCATCGGCAGCATCAGGCCGCCGACCATGTAGCGCAGGGCAATCTGGCGTCGCAATTGCGGGTTGCCCGGTGACATGTCGGTGACGACCATGCGCGGGTCCATGTCCCGGGCGGCGCTGGCCAGGGAGCGGGACAGGCGCTGCAACGGGAACAGCGTCGGGCTGGGGAAGGCCGAGCCGAACGGCACGGTGGTCGGGTCCTTGATCGAGTCGAGGACCGAGAACACCAGTTCGCTGACGTCGACTTCGGTGGATTCATTGACCTGGCTGCTGATCACCGGCTCCGAGAACGGACTCGGCGCGTGCGCGTTGACGAAGTAGCCGGAACGCGGCCGGGCGCGGATCAGGCCCCGGCGTTCAAGCAGGTAATAGGCCTGGAACACGGTGGACGGGCTCACCCCATACGTCTGGCTGGCATAGCGCACCGACGGCACGCGCTGACCGGGGCCGAGGACGCCGGAGCGGATCAGTTCAGCGATGTCGTCGGCGAATTTTTCGTAGCGTTTCATCGAGTGCCTGGTGTGAAGTAATTCAATGGGTACGCTGTTGTGGCGAGGGAGCTTGCTCCCGTTGGGGTGCGAAGCGCCCCCAGAATTTACGACTGCTACGCAGCCGAACGGGGCAAGCCCCCTCGCCACAGGGCACCGCAGTCTAAGGGATCAACGGTTCATCGGCGCAACAAACCGGCTTTTGGCCACGCTATAAATGTCCGGTTCGTCGCTGTCGGCAATCTTGAAATTGATCGTCTGCGAGCTGCTGCTTGGCCGTTCGGTGGTCATGGCCACCGACACCGGCACATCGACAATCTCACCCGGCGCCAGGCTCAGCTCGGTCTTGCCTTGCAGGACGAAGCCTTCGCCGTCCACCAGGCTCAGCCGGTAATCCTGACGCAGCTGGGTCTTGTTGATGACCTTCAGGCTGTAGATGTTTTCGATCTGCCCCTGACTGTTCTCGCGGAACAGGCCACGGTCCTTGCTCACGTCCAGCGACACCATCGGCCGTTCGACCAGCGCGAGGGCGAGGGCACCGATCATCACCAGCAGCACCGCCGTGTAACCGATCAGCCGCGGTCGCAGCAGATGAGTCTTGCCACCCTGCAACTCATGCTCCGAGGTATAGCTGATCAAGCCACGGGCGTAGCCCATTTTGTCCATGATCGAATCGCAGGCGTCGATACACGCCGCGCAGCCGATGCATTCCATCTGCAAGCCGTCGCGAATGTCGATCCCGGTCGGGCAGACCTGCACGCACACCTGACAATCGATGCAGTCACCCAGGCCCACCTCGGCCGGTTTGACCTCACGTTTGCGCGGGCCACGGTTTTCGCCACGGGCCACATCGTAGGAAATGGTCAGAGTGTCCTTATCGAACATCACGCTCTGGAACCGCGCATACGGGCACATGTGCATGCACACCGCTTCACGCAGCCACCCGGCGTTGATGTAAGTCGCACCGGTAAAAAACAGCACCCAAAACAGACTGACACCGCCCATTTGCAGGGTCAGCATCTCTTCAGCCAGGGGCCGGATCGGGGTGAAGTAGCCGACAAAGGTCAGCCCGGTGAGCAGGCTGATGGCCAGCCACAGCGTGTGCTTGGCCGAGCGGCGGACCAGTTTGTTCAAGCCCCATGGCGCGGCTTGCAGCTTGATGCGCTGGTTGCGTTCGCCTTCAGTGATCTTCTCGCACCACATGAAGATCCAGGTCCAGGAACTCTGCGGGCAGGTGTAACCGCACCAGACGCGACCGGCGAACACGGTGATCGCGAACAGGCCGAACGCAGCAATGATCAACAGCGCTGAGAGCAGGATGAAATCCTGGGGCCAGAAGGTCGCGCCGAAGATGTGGAATTTGCTCTCGGAAAGGTCCCAGAGCACCGCCTGACGGTCGCCCCAGTTCAGCCACACGGTGCCGAAAAACAGCAAAAACAGAAATCCTGCGCCGCTCAGGCGCAAAGTGCGGAACAGGCCGGTGAAGCTGCGGGTGTGGATCAGGTTGTCGCTGGACTTGGCCTTCATCTTTGGACGCGAAGGCTCAAAGCTCTGTACTAAAGGGACGCTTTCTACGGTTCGGACGGGGATTCTTTCGCTCATGGTCTTTCGCTCATCAGCCTCCATCAGGCATGAGCACTATGACCAGCGATCTGTTTGCATAACAGACTCAGGTATTGCAATAAAAAGCGGATCAGATGGACTTTGATCCGCTGCCTGCGACAACTTGATGCACCCCGTCACAGCGGGACGCAGACGCCTATAACAGGCGCCTGCGGGCGTTGTTGATCCGCATCAGTCAAATCACCGAATCACTGTCGGTGGCTTTCAAATGCTTACGACCGTCCACTGCGCCTGCTACGGTCAATGCGTCGGCTTCTGCTTCGGTGATGTAGATGCGCTGGCCGTTGAGCTCAACCGCCGACATGGCTTTTTCCGAGTCGGTGATGATCGTGACATCGGGGCACAGGCGAATTTCTTCGCCGTTCTCGGTAACGAAAAAGCAGGTCTGGTTTTCGATGCGCACAGTCATGGAGGTGTCCTTTTTTTAGCGGGTTCTAAACTGTTAGGGCGCATCCGACGGACATCGTTCTGTGCAACTGATTAATGGTCGGCGCGGTCCATCCTCCCATAATGATCAATCACAAGGATTGCACCATGAACGCCTGGTGGCATGAGGTTTGGGTAACGCTGCAAGCGGAGTTCGCCGACATCGGCGATGCGTCACAACTGACGCGTATCACCGTGAGATTGCTGATGGCTGCGATTCTTGGCGGCATTCTCGGCTTCGAGCGCGAGCAAAAGGGCAAGGCTGCCGGGGTTCGTACTCACATGCTGGTGGCGCTGGGCGCGGCACTCTTTGTCCTGGTGCCACAGATGTCCGGCTCCCAGGCCGATGCCATGAGCCGGGTGGTGCAAGGGGTGATCGCCGGGATCGGCTTCCTTGGCGCCGGCACCATCCTGAAAAACCAGGAAGGCGATGAAGGCCACGTCAAAGGCCTGACGACCGCCGCCGGGTTGTGGATGACGGCCGCCATCGGCGTCTCGGCCGGGTTGGGTCGAGAGGCGACGGCGGTCTTGAGTACGATACTGGCATTGGCGATTTTCAGCGTGATGCCGAAAATCGTGCAACTGCTCGACAGGGATAAAGACGAGCAGGAGCGGCCGTAGTCATCACTCGGGCGCAACGATCACCGGCGGCATCGTGCCCGGTGGATCTTCTCTGGGCGGTGGCGTGGTGCCGGGCGGCTCTTGCTCGGGCACCGGTTCCGGTTCGGTCGGCGGAATGGTCGGGGTGTCGATGTTCGGATCAGGCGTCTCGGCCGGGATAGGAATACTCATCGTTGAAGCCTCCAGTGGCACATGGCGTAAGTCGTGCTTAAGTGAGTTGACCGTCGCGCGAGGGATTTGATTCCCCGGCAAATGGGCGTGAACTTTTCCCCGCGCTTGTCGCTCGGAACCTAAGTGAGTTCATTTCGGGACCGACGGTTCTGCGTGAACGACGAACAGACACAAGAGCGTCCATGGGGCGTTAAGGAGAGATGCTCGATGACTGCTGAAAAACCGACTGAGTTGAACTACAACCCTCATATGCCGCTGTCGCAGGCGCTACTGCTGCCGCGCATCGCCATTGAAAACATCATGCCGACCCTCGATGGCGGGCAGTTCGCTGCCAAGGCCGTGGTGGGCCAGGACGTGGTAGTCACCGGCAAAGTGTTCGCCGACGGCCACGACAAACTGGCCGTGCGCATCCGCTGGCGTGCCGATGGTGACGAGGCGTGGCAGAGCGAGGCCATGGCCGAGCTCGGCAATAACGGCTGGCAGGGCCAGTTCCGGGTTGAGGATCAGGGCCGGTACGTCTTTTGTATCGAAGCCTGGATCGATCAGTACGCGAGCTTTCTGTATGAGATCGAGAAGAAACATATCGCCGGCGTGCCCATCAGCCTGGAGTTGCAGGAAGGGCGCAATCAGGTACAGCAAGCGGCCGAGCGAGCAGAAGGGCCACTGAGCGAAGCACTGGCGGCGTTGCACCATGAGCTGTCCGGCCTGCTCGAAGCCGAGCAGGTCGCCCTGTTTCTGCACCAACGCAGTGCTGACCTGATGGCCCAGGCCGATCACCGCGCTTATCTGAGCCTCAGTCCTGAATTTCCGCTGGACGTCGAAAGGGAACTGGCCCAGTTCGCCAGTTGGTATGAGCTGTTTCCGCGCTCGATCACCGACGATCCGGCCCGCCACGGCACGTTCAACGACGTGCACTCGCGACTGGCGATGATCCAGGACATGGGTTTCGACGTGCTGTATTTCCCGCCGATCCACCCGATCGGACGCAGCTACCGCAAAGGCCCGAACAATTCATTGACCGCTGGCCCCGACGACCCGGGCAGCCCGTATGCCATCGGCAGCGAAGAGGGCGGGCACGAGGCGATTCACTCCGAACTCGGCACACGCGAAGATTTCCGCCGATTGGTGGCAGCCGCGGCCGATCACGGACTGGAAATTGCCCTCGATTTCGCCATCCAGTGTTCCCAGGATCACCCGTGGCTCAAGCAGCACCCGGGCTGGTTCAACTGGCGCCCGGACGGCACGATCAAATACGCCGAGAACCCGCCGAAAAAATACCAGGACATCGTCAACGTCGATTTCTATGCCAGCGATGCGATTCCGAGTTTGTGGGTCGAGTTGCGCGACGTCGTGGTCGGTTGGGTTGAAGAGGGCGTGAAGATCTTTCGCGTCGACAACCCTCACACCAAGCCGCTGCCGTTCTGGCAATGGCTGATCGCCGATGTGCGGGCGTTGTACCCCGAGGTGATTTTCCTCGCGGAAGCCTTTACCACGCCAGCGATGATGGCGCGGCTGGGCAAGGTCGGTTACTCCCAGAGCTACACCTACTTCACCTGGCGTAATACCAAAACCGAACTGGCGACCTATTTCACCGAGCTTAACGAGTCGCCGTGGCGGGAATGCTACCGGCCGAATTTCTTCGTCAATACGCCGGACATCAACCCCGCATTCCTCCATGAGTCCGGACGCGCCGGTTTTCTGATCCGCGCCGCGTTGGCCACCATGGGCTCCGGATTGTGGGGCATGTATTCGGGCTTCGAACTCTGTGAAGCCGCGCCGGTGCCGGGGAAGGAGGAATACCTCAATTCCGAGAAGTACGAGATCCGTCCGCGGGACTTCAACGCGCCGGGCAACATCATTGCCGAAATCGCCCAGCTCAACCGCATCCGCCGGCAGAATCCGGCGCTGCACACGCACCTGGGTTTAACGGTCTACAACGCCTGGAATGACAACATTCTGTATTTCGGCAAGCGCAGTGCGGATGGCAGCAACTTCATTCTGGTGGCGGTCAGCCTCGATCCGCATAACGTCCAGGAAGCGAACTTCGAGTTGCCGCTGTGGGAAATGGGCTTGCCCGACGACGCCAGCACCCAGGGCGAAGACTTGATGAGCGGCCATCGCTGGGCCTGGCACGGCAAGTACCAGTTCATGAGGATCGACCCGGCGCATCAACCGTTTGGTATCTGGCGAATCACCACTTCCTGACAGCGGTGAGAGGGGGCTTTTGTGGCGAGGGGATTTATCCCCGTTGGGCTGCGAAGCAGCCCCTAATCCGCCCAAACACCGCATCAGCCAGATCAAAATTATGCGACTGCTTCGCAGCCGAACGGGGACAAGTCCCCTCGCCACAAAGCCCTATACCCAAGCGACTGGCTCGGTGGTGGCTATTTCGAATTCAACAGGAGTTTCAAATGGCGAAGAAACCCAAGGCAGCCACCTTTATCAAGGACCCGCTCTGGTACAAGGATGCGGTGATCTACCAGGTACACGTTAAGTCTTTTTTCGACTCCAACAATGACGGGATCGGCGACTTTCCCGGCCTTATCGCCAAGCTCGATTACATTGCCGACCTCGGCGTCAACACCATCTGGCTCTTGCCGTTCTACCCGTCACCACGGCGCGACGATGGCTACGACATTGCCGAGTACCGCGGCGTGCACCCCGACTACGGCACCATGGCCGACGCCAAGCGTTTCATCTCCGAGGCCCATAAACGCGGCCTGCGGGTGATTACCGAGTTGGTCATCAACCACACCTCGGACCAGCACGCCTGGTTCCAGCGTGCGCGTAAAGCCAAACCCGGTTCGGCGGCGCGGGACTTCTACGTCTGGTCCGATGACGACCACAAATACGACGGCACCCGCATCATCTTTCTCGACACCGAGAAGTCCAACTGGACCTGGGATCCGGTCGCCGGCCAATACTTCTGGCACCGCTTCTATTCGCACCAGCCGGACCTGAACTTCGACAACCCGCAAGTCATGAAAGCGGTGCTGTCGGTGATGCGCTACTGGCTCGACATGGGCATCGACGGCCTGCGGCTGGACGCGATTCCGTACTTGATCGAGCGCGACGGCACCAACAACGAAAACCTGCCTGAGACCCACGACGTCCTCAAGCAGATCCGTGCCGAGATCGACGCCAATTACCCGGACCGCATGCTCCTGGCCGAGGCCAATCAATGGCCGGAAGACACCCAGCTGTACTTCGGTGACACCGACAAAAAAGGCCTTAACGGCGACGAATGCCACATGGCCTTCCACTTTCCGTTGATGCCACGCATGTACATGGCGCTGGCCCAGGAAGATCGCTTCCCGATCACCGACATCCTGCGCCAGACCCCGGAGATTCCGGCCAACTGTCAGTGGGCGATTTTCCTGCGCAACCACGATGAGTTGACCCTGGAAATGGTTACCGACAAGGAACGCGATTACCTGTGGAATTACTACGCGGCCGACCGAAGGGCGCGGATCAACCTTGGTATCCGTCGCCGCCTGGCGCCGTTGATGGAGCGGGATCGTCGTCGCGTCGAACTGCTCAACAGTCTGCTGCTGTCGATGCCGGGTACGCCGACGATGTATTACGGCGATGAAATCGGCATGGGCGACAACATCTACCTCGGCGACCGTGACGGCGTGCGCACGCCGATGCAGTGGTCGATCGACCGTAACGGCGGCTTCTCCCGCGCCGACCCGGCGAGCCTGGTGCTGCCACCGATCATGGACCCGCAATACGGTTACCTGTCGGTCAACGTCGAGACCCAGGCCGGCGACCCACACTCACTGCTGAACTGGACCCGACGCATGCTCGCCGTGCGCAAGCAGTCCAAGGCCTTTGGTCGCGGCACGCTGAAAATGCTGTCGCCGAGCAATCGACGGATTCTGGCCTACACCCGTGAATACACCGGGCCGGATGGAAAATACGAAACCATCCTGTGTGTTGCCAACGTCTCGCGCAGTGCGCAAGCGGCGGAGCTCGACCTGTCGGCCTACGTCGGCATGGTGCCGGTGGAGATGCTCGGTGGTAACGCCTTCCCGCCGATCGGCCAGTTGAATTTCCTCCTGACCCTGGCGCCTTACGGCTTTTATTGGTTCGGACTCGCTGCGGAGAATCAAATGCCGAGCTGGCACGTAGAACCGGCGCAAAGCCTGCCGGACTTCACCACCCTGGTGCTGAAAAAACGCATGGAAGAACTGCTCGAAGCGCCGTCTCGCGCCACGCTGGAGCAGGGCATCCTGCCGAACTGGCTGCAAAACCGCCGCTGGTTCGCCGGCAAGGACGCGCCCATCGAGAAGGTCAACCTGGCCTACGGCGTGCGCTTCGGCGACGCGCAGCATCCGGTGCTGCTGAGTGAAATCGAAGTCACCAGCGGCGGCCAGACCAGCCGTTACCAGCTGCCGTTCGGCTTCATTGCCGATGATCAGGTCGGGCCGGCGCTGCCGCAGCAATTGGCGCTGTCCCGGGTGCGACGTGGCCCGCAGGTGGGGTTGATCACCGATGCGTTCAGCCTGGAAAACTTTATCCGCGCGGTGTTGCATGGCATGCAGGAAAGCACCGTATTGCCTTCGGACGGCGGCGAGATTCGTTTCGAACCGACTGCCGAACTGGCCAAGCTGGGCCTGAACGCAGAATCGGAAGTGCGCTACCTGTCCGCCGAGCAGTCCAACAGCTCGGTGGTGATCGGCAACAGCCTGGTGCTGAAGCTGATCCGCAAGATCGCCTCGGGCGTGCACCCGGAACTGGAAATGAGCGCCTACCTGACCAACGCCGGTTTCAGCAACATCTCGCCGCTGCTGGGCTCGGTGGTTCGCCGCGATGCCCAGGGCGAAGACAATCTGCTGATGATCGCCCAAGGCTATTTGAGCAATCAGGGCGATGCCTGGGAATGGACCCAGAACAACCTCGAACGGGCACTGCGCGACGAACTGGCCGACGCCATGTCCGAGCAAGAGCAACACTACAACGCCTTGGGTGAACTGAAAGACTTCGCCGGCATGCTCGGCCAGCGGCTGGGGGAAATGCACCAGGTGCTGGCGGCCCCGACCGATGACCCGGACTTCGCGCCGCAGGTCACCACGCAGAAAGACGCCCTGGCTTCGGCCAAGGACGTCGCGGCTCAGCTGGAACACTCGCTGAAGTTGCTCAAGCAACATCAAAGCGAACTGAACCCGGCGGACAAAGCGCTGGTCACTCGTTTACTGGACAACAAAAAAGCCATCCTCAGCCATGTCCAGGACCTGGGCAAAAAAGCCGTCGGTGGTTTGCGCATTCGCGTCCACGGCGACTTGCACTTGGGGCAGGTGCTGGTGATCAAGGGCGACGCTTACCTGATCGACTTCGAGGGTGAGCCGGCTCGGCCGTTGAGCGAGCGACGCGGCAAGCACAGCCCCTATAAAGATGTCAGCGGCGTGTTGCGCTCCTTCGATTACGCCGCGGCGATGGCGATCAACGTGCACAACGTCGACAACACGGCCGAGGCCCAAGCGGCACGGCAACGGGTAGCCGACCGCTATCTGAATGAAGCAAAACAGGCATTTGTCGACGCTTATCGGCTGGCGGCAGCTAGTCTTGCTCATGCGTGGCAAGATCCGGAAGGCGAGGACGCCGCGCTGGCGTTGTTCGGGCTGGAGAAGGCGGCGTATGAGGTGGCGTATGAGGCTGAGAATCGCCCCACTTGGCTGCCGGTGCCATTGCACGGTTTGTATGGATTATTGAGTGGGCTTAAACCCTTTTCCGATCTTGGTGGAGAGTAGTTATGAGTTTCTCGAACAAGGAACAGGGTCACGCTAAAGAGGCGCTGCTGCCCAGATCGCGGGATATCGACGCGCTGGTTCGCGCCGAACATCAGGACCCTTTTGCAATTCTCGGCCCCCACGGCGATGACGCCGGTGGGCAATTCATTCGGGCTTATCTGCCGGACGCACTGAGCGTTCAGGTACTGGCCAGGGACTCCGGGGAAGAACTCGGCAACCTCGAAGCCACCCAGACCCCGGGCCTGTTTGTCGGTCACTTCGACAGAGCGCAGCCGTATCTGCTGCGCACCCGTTGGGCCGGCGGCGAACAGGTTTCCGAAGACCCTTACAGCTTCGGCCCGCTGCTCGGCGAGATGGACTTGTACCTGTTCGCCGAAGGCAATCACCGTGACCTCAGCGCCTGCCTCGGCGCGCAATTGAAGAACGTCGACGGTGTCGACGGCGTGCGTTTCGCCGTGTGGGCGCCAAATGCCAAACGGGTGTCGGTGGTCGGTGACTTCAACAATTGGGACGGTCGTCGGCACCCGATGCGCCTGCGCCATCCCACCGGGGTCTGGGAAGTCTTCATTCCGCGCCTGCAGGCGGGGGAAACCTACAAATACGAAATCCTCGGCGCCCACGGCATTCTGCCGCTCAAGGCTGACCCGATGGCCCTGGCGACCTCGCTGCCGCCGGATACGGCGTCAAAAGTCGCTGCACCCTTGAACATCGATTGGCAGGACCAGGCGTGGATGCAATCCCGTGGCGAGCGGCATCTGCCGAGCGCGCCGCTGTCGATCTACGAATTGCACGCTGGCTCATGGCAGTGCGAGCTGGACGATCTGGGTGAAGTGGCACGCCAGTACACCTGGCACGAGCTGGGCGAGCGGCTGATTCCTTATGTGAAGGAACTGGGCTTCACTCACATCGAACTGATGCCGATCATGGAGCACCCGTTCGGCGGTTCCTGGGGTTATCAGCTGTTGTCGCAATTCGCCCCGAGTGCCCGCTATGGTTCGCCGGAAGATTTCGCGGCTTTCGTCAACGCCTGTCACCAGGCTGATATCGGCGTGATCCTCGACTGGGTGCCGGCGCATTTCCCGACCGATACCCACGGTCTGGCGCAGTTCGATGGCACCGCGCTGTACGAATACGGCAATCCGCAGGAAGGTTTTCATCAGGATTGGGACACGCTGATCTACAACCTGGGCCGCACCGAAGTGCATGGCTACATGCTCGCTTCGGCACTGCACTGGCTCAAGCATTTCCACGTCGATGGCCTGCGGGTCGATGCCGTGGCGTCGATGCTCTATCGCGATTACTCGCGCAAGGCCGGGGAGTGGGTGCCGAACCGTCACGGTGGGCGCGAGAACCTCGAAGCCATCGACTTCCTGCGTCACCTCAACGACGTGGTCAACCTGGAAGCGCCGGGTGCCTTGGTGATCGCCGAGGAATCCACCGCATGGCCGGGTGTCAGCCAAAGCACCCAACAGGGTGGACTGGGTTTTGACTACAAATGGAACATGGGCTGGATGCACGATTCGCTGCATTACATCCAGCAGGATCCGGTGTACCGCGGCCATCACCACAACGAACTGAGTTTTGGCCTGGTGTATGCCTGGTCCGAGCGCTTCATCCTGCCGATCTCCCACGATGAAGTGGTGCACGGCAAGCACTCATTGATCGACAAGATGCCCGGTGACCGCTGGCAGAAATTTGCCAATCTGCGGGCCTATCTGAGCTTCATGTGGGCGCATCCCGGTAAGAAGCTGCTGTTCATGGGTTGCGAATTCGGCCAGTGGCGCGAGTGGAACCACGATCAGCAGCTGGATTGGTACCTGCTCCAATACTCGGAACACAAGGGTGTGCAGAAACTCGTCGGCGACCTCAATCGGCTGTACCGCGAAGAGCCGGCAATGCATGACCAGGACGACGCGCCGCAGGGCTTCCAGTGGTTGATCGGCGACGATGCGATCAACAGCGTTTATGCGTTCTTGCGCTGGAGCAAGGAAGGGCGGCCGGTGCTGGTGGTGGCGAACTTCACGCCGGTGCCGCGCCAGGCCTATCGCATCGGCGTACCGTTCGCCGGGCGCTGGGGCGAGATGATCAACAGCGATGCGGCGATGTATGCCGGGTCCAACTATGGCAACAGCGGCGGAGCCTTTACCGAAGAAGAGCCGAGCCATGGTCAGGCGCTTTCGCTGGTGTTGAATCTGCCGCCGCTGGCGGTGTTGATCTTGCGGCCTGAGGGTTGATCTAGAACCGAGCCGCTCCATTCGCAGCAAGCCCGCCCCCACATTGGTTTTGTGTACGACACAGCTCCAATGTGGGAGCGGGCTTGCTCGCGAAGGCGTCCGACCTGACACCGAATCACTCAAGCCGAAAAACCTCACCACCGCATCCGCACCCCAAGACTTCCAATCAACCCGTTCAAATCGTTGTCATCCACATCACTGCTGTAATCGGCGCTGACGTAAAAACTCACCGCAGGCGTGACTCTGGCCACCAGCCCCAACCCCACTTCGACCGTCGATGAATTGCGACTGCTGCTGATCTTGTCGACCTGATCGAGGGTCACGGTATTGCCGGTGTACACGGTGTGCCACAAGTTGGTCCGCACATAGGGTTCGACGCCCAGTCCGTTGATGTCGTAACTCCCTTTCAACCGGGCACCGACCCGGCCGCTCCAGGACGTCAGGTCGCTGGACGACGCATTGCTTGAACCGGCATAAGGCGTATCCAGGGTGATGCGTTGATTGATCAACTGCGCTTGCGGTTCAACCACCCAGTTTTCGCTTACGCCAATCGGAAAACCGCCTTCTACCGACAACGTGACCGCGCTGCCTTCGGTCGCCATCCGCGCGCCCTGGTCGTTACGGCTGTAGCCGTTGACCCGCCCGCCACTGGCCGACAAATCCACGTGCCAGCCTTGTGGCCCGGTCAGGCTCCAGTAGGCGCCTAGGCTCTGGCCTTGCAGGTTGAGGGTGTCGTTTGCCGGGTCGGCGAGTGCACGACTGGTCAACAGGCCGTTGCTGTTGCCTTGTAACTGGGTCATCCCGCCGATCAGACCGACCCGCTGGGTATGGCCACTACCGCTCTGCAGGGTCAGGATCGCCGGGCCTTTGAATTCGGTGCTGCCGGGGATTGAATAACCCTGGGTCATGACATCGGTCTGTGCTTGGCGCGATGCCTGACCGTAAAGCTGATCCCAGGCCGAAGGCGCGGCATCTTCGATGGTCAGGCGTGAACTTCGTGTATCGGAGGCGGCGCTGAAGTGGCCGGGGTAGGGGGCGGTGACAGTGATCGTGGGCAAGGTCATTGCCGGAACATCCTGGCGATACCAGGGGGCGGTTTCTTCCTCTGCGGGCCCTGCTTGCACCTCCATGGAAGAACACAGCAGCAGTGAACTTGAGACAGTGCAAAAAGTGACTTTGATCTCTTGTTGGGTGAATGAAGTTTTCATGGGGGTCTACCTTGCAATCGCATGCCGTATCTCGCTCTGGCGTCTCTCCTACCCCGAATGAGGGGCGACCGAATGGATTGAGGCAAGCCGCTGGCCGCCCGATTTCGCGGGTGTCTGGAGGTTTGCCCCTGGTGGATTTCCGGGGGTAGTAACGTGAAGCTAAGAAGACCCTTGACAAGGCGTCAAGAAAATGGCCGATAAGTGGTAGTGTTATTTTAGTGCTCGCAAGTGACTGATTTTTGCCGCGCATCTAAGTTCTTGTTTGTTCGAAAAATCGTCAAAAACCCCGCGTGCCAGAGCCTTTGGATAGTGGGCTATCGGTCTGCCGGGGTGAGGTAGAGTGCAAGGTTGTACCGCTGATCCGGTGTCTCGATTCTGTCAGTAATGCAGCGCTGAGATGAACGCAAGGTGACCGGCGTCTTCACGCCGGTTTGTCTGTCTGGCGAACAGGGTGGGCCGCGACTAGGCTGAATATTCAGCCATGAAATTCGGCGGCACCCCGGTGCAAGGACAGGAGCGGAACCCATGAAAACCCAACCCAGTGTTTTCTGCCTGATGGTCACCCTGGCCCTTGCTCCGGGGGCTCGCGCCGAAGAAGCACCCCCGGCGGACACTGCCCCGACGATCAACCCTCAGGTGGTCGACAAGTTGATTGATATGGGCGATTACCTGCGCAGCCTGTCGAAGTTTCAGGTAGACGCCGAAGTGTCCCGGGATACCGTTCTGGAGACCGGTCAGAAGATCAAGTCCGAGGCGGCCACGACCCTGAAAGTGCTTGGGTATGATCGAATGTACGCCAGGACAGAAGGCGATATTCGAACGCGGGAATTTTTCTACAACGGCAAGAAACTGACCCAGTACTCACCGTACCTCAAGTACTACACCACGGTGGATGCTCCGCCCAAGGTGGCCGAAGCCCTGCACATGATCGAAGACCATTACGGTATTCAGATTCCCATGGAAGACCTGTTTCTGTTTGGCAGCGATCAGGCACAGATCGATGCCCTGAAAGAAGCCCTGTACGTTGGGCCCTCGACGATCAAGGGTCAGCTCTGTGATCACTTGGCCTTTCGGCAGGAGGGCGTCGACTGGCAATTGTGGATCACCCGTTCCGAGAAACCGCTGCCGTGCAAACTGGTGATCACCACCACCGACGAGAAGAGCTTTCCGGAATACAGCGCGGTGTATCGCTGGAACCTCAAGCCTGGCCTTCAGGAGTCGATGTTCACCTTCAAACCGGCCAAGGGCGACGTGGCGATTCCGTTGAAGAAAGCCGTTGAGCAGGGAGGGGAATGACATGAACCGGACAATGTCGTGGAGCCTGTTGTTATCGCTCGCCGCTGCCACCATGCTGACCGTCGGCCTGATCGCCGAAGCGGATGCCCGACCGCGAGGCCAGGGGCAGGCAAGGGCCTCGGTCAATCGAGCGCCGGCACCCAATGCCCAGCGGGCGCAGCGGATGAATACCTCGCAACGGGCGACCAATGTGAATGCGGCCAATCGGGTGAACTCAGGCAACCGGGTCAATGCCGGGAACAACGTCGGCAACCGCACCAACATCAACAACAGCACCCGTAACGTCAACATCAACAACAATCGCGATGTCGACATTGATGTCGACGGGCGTGGCCGCTATGGCTACGACAATCACTACCACCCGATCGCCGCGGCGGCGGCCGTGACCGCGACGGTCGCGGTGACAGCGGCCGTGGTCGGCTCGATCTTTACGCCTGCGCAAATGCCCACGAGTTGCGTGGAGGTCATGCAGTACAACACGTTGTACATGCAGTGTGGTTCGACCTGGTATCAACCGCAGTATCAGGGCAGCAATGTGACCTACGTCGTGGTCAACGCGCCTTGACGCGCTGACCACTTAGAGGTGCACTTCGACTGCCAACGGCAAGTGATCCGACAGGTGCGTCCAGGGTTTGTTGCCGAGGATTCGCGGGTTGTGGCTGCTGGCGTTGCGCAGGTAGATCCGGTCCAGGCGCAGCAGCGGAAAGCGCGCCGGGTAGGTTTTTGCGGGTCGGCCATTGTGGCGCTCGAACGCTTCGTGCAGGTAATCGCGACGGGCGAGGGCGGCGTTGCCTTGTAGCTGCCAGTCGTTGAAGTCGCCGGCGATGATCACCGGCGCATCGTCGGGCAGGGATTCGAGCAGCAGGCAGAGCAGCTGAAGCTGCAACTGGCGATGACTTTCCAGCAGGCTCAGATGCACGCAGATTGCGTGGACTTCAGCGTGCCCCGGTACATCGAGGATGCAGTGCAACAACCCGCGCCGTTCGGGGCCGGTGATCGAGACGTCAAGGTTGCGGTGTTCGCGAATCGGGTATTTCGACAGCAGCGCGTTGCCGTGATGGCCGTTGGGATATACGGCGTTGCGACCGTAGGCGAAATCGCTCCACATGCTGTCGGCCAGGAACTCGTATTGCGAGGTCTGCGGCCAATCGTTGTAACGTGAAGAGTGCCGATCGTGCTCACCGACCACTTCCTGCAGGAACACCAGATCGGCCGACGTACTGCGCACCGCTTCGCGCAGCTCCGGAAGGATGAAACGCCGGTTGAGGGCGGTAAACCCCTTGTGCGTGTTGACCGTCAGCACCCTCAAGCGATGAATCGCCGGGGGCGAGTCCAAGGGCACTGATTCGACGGCTCGCTGCTCGGCATCGCTGGTCACGTTCACTCCTCTGAATCTGGGCTGCTTAGTCATGCGACTGATTCAGCGGCGGGCAGTTCAGAGTGATTCGTCGCCAGCAGCCTTCACACAAAAATGTAGCAGCTGTCGAGCTTGCGCTGTGGCGAGGGGATTTATCCCCGTTGGGCTGCGAAGCGGCCCCCAGCATTCCGGCATTCACACCGCACTTGCAGGATTCACGACTGTTCCACAGCCGAACGGGGATAAATCCCCTCGCCACGGTGGCTCGACAGCTGCTACAGAGAGCGTGTTCGGTCAGACGAAGACGACTTCATAGGGCAGGCGCATCCGTTCCAGGATCACCCTGGGCAGTAGCGGTGCGATGCCGATGGCCGGTTCGCCGTCGAGCTGGCTGGCGTAGGCGTGGGTGGCGTGGCTTTTGCGCGCGACGGTCCAGGTGTCGAGGCGGATTTTGCGGGCACGATGCCAGGGAAACAATCCTTGATCCCGGGTGGGCCAATGCCAGGCCCAGACCGGCAGTTCGTTGATCGTCGCACCGACCATGCTCGCTGCATTGGCGCTGGCGCGGCCGACGGCGTCATGGTCAGAGGTGCCGTCTTCGCGCCAAGTGCTGAACACCACGTCACCGGGGCGCAAATAACGGGCGATGAATTGCGTCAGTTGGGTTTCACGCTCGGCCAGGGCGTTGTCGGTGAAGCCGCCGCGAATCCACTTCAGGCTGTGCATCGGCAATCCTAGCCGGCGCAAGGCTTCGACGCTTTCCTGGCCGCGAAACACACTCAGGCGCTTCTCTGACCATTGCTGCGAACCCGGATGGCTGGCGCTGCCATCGGTGATCGATATCAATTGCAAGGGATGACCGAGGGAGGAAAGAAGTTGAAGCAGGCCGCCACACATGACCACTTCATCGCCGGGATGCGGCGCGATCACCACCGCGCGGGCGCCAGCAGGGACCAAGGTCTCGGTGTTGATAACGGGGATGTTGTCCAGTTGCTGGGCGTTGTTCCAGATCTGTCCCGGCAAGCTGCTGTCGATGATGGAAACGGGTTTCATCGGGCTACGTCCTTGTTCTGTTTGATAGCAATAGGCAGCGCTCCATACCCTGGATTGCCGCGAGCAGAGTATTGCTCAAGTCAGGCTGTTCGTCGCGTGGTGGTGTTGTCTGAGCCGGTTTTTTTTAACCAACCTGTGCCAGATCCCGCAAATAGTCGCCAAAACCGCCGCGGGCCCGGCTGTCCAGTCGGGCACTGGTGAGCACTTGCGGACGATGGCTCCACGCGATGTTCGCGCCACAGCGTTCGAGTTGCCGCACCAGTTGCACATCTTCATCGCAGGCCAGCGGTTCGAAACCACCGGCGCGCCGGTAGGCGTCGGCACTGATGCCCAGGTTCGCGCCGTGAATGTGCCGATGGCCGTCGCGGGCCTGATAATGCTGGTGATAGCGAATCTGTGCCGACTCATCGATCGACTCGTGCCATTCGTCCACCGTGACCGTGCCGCACACGGCATCGACGTCGAGGGCCAACTGCGCCACCAGCCAATCCTGCGCCACACGGCTGTCAGCGTCGGAACAGGAAATCCAGCGCGCCCCGCGATCCAGCAGAAACCGCGCCCCGGCGGCGCGGGCCTGACCGACGTTACGCGCCTCGATCACCAGGCTGTGCACCGGGTAAGCACTGACGATCTCCAGGGAGCGGTCGGTGCAACTGTCAAGCACCACCAGCACCTCGACGGTTTCACCGCCCAGCAGCTCATGTTTTGCGGCGAGCAGGGCCGCTTCAAGGCAGTCTTCGAGCAAGTCTTCTTCGTTGTGCGCGGGGATCAGAATGCCAATCATCGCAAACCCTCCAGAGCCGCCACGGAGCGGGGTTCACGACTCCAGAGTTCCAGCAGGAAATCCGCTTCCTGATGCAGGACCAGGCGCGGCAGATGCAAATGTTCGTGCAGCAAGTCATGCACTTGCCGGGCATTCAGCGGGCAACCGTCGATGGGCGGGCGCCAGTGGCAGGCCAGCAGTTGGCCGTCGGCGGTCAGCGACTCTGCGGCCTGTTCGATCAGGCGTTTCAGGTCGTCGGCGTCGAGGTAATAGCCGATCTCGCTAAGCACGATCAGATCGAATTTTTCGTCCGGCCAATCCGCGGGCAAGCGAAGGTGACGGACTTCGGCGTGGTCGAACGGGCCGAGTCGGGTGCGGGCCAGCGTCACGGCTGCGGGGGCGGTGTCGCAACACAAAAGACGATCACAACGACTGGCTAGCTCAAAGCTCAGTTCGCCGTTGGCACAGCCGGGCTCGAAGATCGCTCGGTAGTGTGGGCGGGGCAGTGCGGCGAGGGTGATTGCGCGTTTGCGTTGTTCATACCAGCGCTGACGAAAGGACCAAGGATCGTCGTTGCCGGCAAACAAACCGTCGAAGTAGCGATCCTCCACGCTCATAAAAACACCACCTCGAACGGTTGCAACAGTCGTTCCAGCACATAAGGCGCCAGCACTGGCGGCAGGCCGATTTTCGGGTCACCTTCCAACTGGCTGGCAAAGGCGTGGATCGCATGGCGTTTGCGCGCGACCAAATGCGGCGCCAGCAGGATCTTCCGCGCCCGGTGCCATGGCACGAAACTGTCTTCGGGCGTTGCCCAGTGCCAAGTCCACACGGGCAATTCGTGCACGGTCGCACCCGCACGTTTCGCCGCTTCGGCGCTGGCCCGGCCGACGGCTTCGTGATCACAATGACCGTCTTCGCGCCACGTGGTGAACACCACGTCGTTGGGGCGCAAATGACGTTCGATGAATTCGCTCAATTCGTGTTCTCGAGCGGCGACCTGGCTGTCCTTGAAACCGCCGCGCAGCCATTTCAGGCTGTGCAGTGGCAGCCCAAGACGGCGCAAGGCTTCGACCGACTCCTGAGGCCGCACCGCGCTCAGGCGCTCCACCGGCCAACGCTCGGACCCCGGATGACTGGCGCTGCCGTCAGTGACCGAGATCAATTGCAAGGGCCGGCCAGCGGCAGCGAGTAATTGCAGGAATCCGCCGCAGCCCAACACTTCGTCATCCGGGTGCGGGGCGATGATCACCGCGCGGGCGCCTTCCGGCACCAGGCTCAGGATATCGATGACCGGCAACTGCGCCAGGTGGCTGGAGGTCTGCCACCGATGAAGTGGCGTGCCTTGGCCGACGATAGGGTTGGTTTTCATAACGTCCATGTTCCGCTGATGACGGTCTGTCCGAGGGCGGCGAGGTCCCGTTCGGCGTGGCTTTGACGCAGGAATACCGGCAGGTCGGCGATCAATCGGGCGAACTGCCGATCCTTGCAATAGGGGCCCGCTCCGAGGGCGTGGCCGACGTGCAACAGGACTTGTTCAGCAGCGTGTTCCATCACTGCCCGGGCGCGCCGGGCCAGCACTTCGGCGTCGTCCAGCGGCGCGGCGTCGATCATCAGTGAGCTGACCCGCAACACTTCGGCAGCCGCATGCAACGCACTGTCGACGGCGCCCAGATGGGCGAGGGCGTGGGGTTCATCATGTTGAGCGCAGTGCGTGCGCAGGCGTTCGGCGATGCTCTGTGCCGCGCCGTACCAGCAGGCGGCAATGCCGATGCCGCCTTGCCAGAAACCGGGGCGATTCAGGTAGTCTCCCCGGTAGCCGATGGCTTGTGCTTCGGCGCCTTCGAACAGCACCTCGACGCTGCCGGTGGCGCCCATGCCGACCGCTTGCCAGCCCTGATCGGTGATGGTCACGCCGGGTTGATCCAGCGCCACCGCGACCAGTTGCTGGCAGTCCTGATGATCCCAGGCCGTGAGCAACGCATGACTCAACACCGCCGCGCCCGAGCACCAGGCCTTGCGCCCGTTCAGCACGACCATATGGCCCTGCGGACGGACGCGCACCCGCGCCTGTGGTGGTTCGGCCGCCCACATGCCCCACGTGCTGCCGGGGGTTGGCGAGCCACCGAGTTGCTGGATGATCGCCAGCGCGTCGGTATGCCCTTCGTACAATTTGCACAACCCGAGGTCATGAGCACCGACCTCGGCCAGGCGCTGGAACCGCTCCAGCGTCTGGCCACTGCCCGGCAGCGGAAGCTGATCAAGACCGGCCTCCACCAGCGCCCGCAGGCACCGGCCTAGCGCCTGAGTATCGGCGTAGTCCGCTGGCTGGCGATCGAGAAACGCTTGGAGGTCCATTTCACTCATCTTCCTCATGCTGCAATTCGAACAGCAGCAGCGAACGACCGGTGACGGAATATTCGACACCGAACTCGAAGCGTTCCTGCCCGCGAATCGACGGTTGATTGGTGTCGATCATGCACGTCCAGTGACCGCCGTCCGGCACTTCTGGCAAGGTGAAATTGACGATGTCGTGGTGCGCGTTGACCACCAGCAACAAGGTCGCGTCACCGCCCTTGCGGCGGATACCGGTTTCCTGGGCACGGCCATCCATCAGCATGCCGAGGCAGCGGCCGTGGGCTTCTTCCCATTGTTCGATGGACATTTCACTGCCATCCGGGGCGAGCCAGGTCACGTCCTTGACGCCGATGTCTTCGTTGTAATTGCCCACAAGGAAGCGTCCGCGACGCAGGATCGGATAAGCCAGGCGCAACTTGATCAGGCGTTTGACGAACTTGAGCAGGGCCTTGCCGTCTTCGCTCAGGTCCCAATTGACCCAGCCGATCTCGCTGTCCTGGCAGTAGGCGTTGTTATTGCCATTTTGTGTCCGGGCGAATTCGTCGCCGGCCACCAGCATCGGCGTGCCTTGGGACAGCAGCAGCGTGGCGAAGAAATTGCGCATTTGTCGCAGACGCAGTTCGTTGATTTCCGGGTCGTCGGTCGGGCCTTCGACGCCATGGTTCCAGGACAGGTTGTTGTTGCTGCCGTCCTGATTGTTCTCGTCGTTGGCTTCGTTGTGCTTGTCGTTGTACGACACCAGGTCATTGAGGGTGAAACCGTCATGCGCCGTGATGAAGTTCAACGAGGCGTAGGGGCGCCGGCCGCGCTGGTTGAACATTTCGCCGGACGCGGTCATGCGGCTGGCGAAGTCCGCGAGTTGGCCGTCATCGCCTTTCCAGAACGCGCGCACGGTGTCGCGGAACTTGTCGTTCCACTCGACCCAGCCCGGCGGGAAACCACCGACCTGATAACCACCAGGGCCGCAATCCCACGGCTCGGCGATCATTTTTACCTGACGCAGCACCGGGTCCTGACGACAGGCGACGAGGAAGCTGTGACGTTCGTCGAAGCCTTCGTGATAGCGGCCGAGAATGGTTGCCAGGTCAAAGCGGAAACCGTCCACGTGCATTTCCGTGGCCCAGTAACGCAGGGAATCGGTGACCATTTGCAGCACGCACGGGTGACTCAGGTCGAGGGTGTTGCCGGTGCCGGAATCGTTGATGTAGTAGCGCTTGTCATCGGGCATCAAGCGGTAATACGAGGCGTTGTCGATGCCGCGCATGGACAGGGTCGGGCCTTGTTCGTTGCCCTCGGCGGTGTGGTTGTAGACCACGTCGAGGATCACTTCCAGATTAGCCTCGTGCAGGTGCGCGACCATCTCCTTGAACTCGGCGATCTTGCCGCTGGCCAGGTAACGCGGGTCCGGGGCGAAGAAGGCAATGCTGTTGTAGCCCCAGTAATTGGTCATGCCTTTGTGCAGCAGATGCTGGTCGTTGACGAAGGCGTGGATCGGCAGCAACTCAACTGACGACACCCCGAGCTTGCGAATGTGTTCCAGCACGTCATCGACCATCAACCCGGCGCAGGTGCCACGCACGTTCTCGGGGACGGAAGGGTGACGCATGCTGATGCCGCGCAGGTGGGTTTCATAAATGATCGTCTTGTCCCACGGAATGCTGACCCGTTGATCATTGCCCCAGGTGTGAGCCGGGTCGATGACTTTGCACTTGGGCACGAACGGCGCACTGTCGCGCTCATCGAAACTCAGGTCAGCGTCCGGGTGGCCGATGGTGTAGCCGAACAGCGCTTCGGACCATTTCAGCTGGCCGACCAATTGCTTGGCGTAGGGGTCGATCAGCAATTTGTTGTGGTTGAAGCGATGGCCGTTGGCCGGGTCGTACGCACCATAGACACGGTAGCCGTAGATCAGCCCCGGATGGGCGTCGGGCAAATAACCGTGGTAGATCTCATCGGTGTATTCGGGCAGTTCGATGCGCTCCAGTTCCACCTCGCCGGCATCATCGAAAATGCACAGTTCGACCTTGGTGGCATTGGCGGAAAACAAGGCAAAGTTGACCCCCAGACCATCCCAGGTCGCACCCAGCGGGAAGGGCAAGCCTTCACGGATTCGCGAGGCCTCGGCGTGAGGTTCTGGCGCGGCATTCTTTGGATTGGTCATACATGCTCCTGCAAAAAGGGGGGATTCTTTGTAGGAGCGAGGCTTGCCCGCGAAGGCGGTGTTTCAGTCACATTTGAATCGACTGACATGCCGCCTTCGCGGGCAAGCCTCGCTCCTACAGGTTTTTCGTGGGCGAGCGAGCCCACAGTGGCCAGCGGGCTGGCCACGAGGTCAATCAGAACAGGTTTGGGAAGCGTCAGACCGCAGGCGGTTTTCGCGCTGCTTTAGGCTTCTTCTCTGCAGCTTTTTCGCCAGGCGGAATCACCTTCGACGCCGCGGCAGGCTTGGCCTTGGCTTTCGGTTCCGGGACCTTGCCATTGGCGGCTTTGGCCGCAGCAGGCTTGGCAGCCGGTTTGCTGCCGGTGGCTTTCGGCGATTTTTTGGGGGCCAGGGCTTCGGCTTCAGCCAGTTTGCGAGCCATCTCCCAGTGCCGGGCTTCCTGGCCTTCGGGCTTGCCTTCCGATTCCCAGATTTGATAGGCAAATTCGCGAACGCGTTTATCGTCGGTACTCATCGCAATACTCCTGAACTGAACTCAAGCTTGGGTAAACGTTTGAATAAAGAGATTGACCGGGAAATCCCCCAGCGCGGCGCTGATGTTCAGCTCCCTGTGGTGTGTGACTGCCGAGCTCGAAAAAAGTCCCTTCAGATTTTCCTCGGGGGCGGTGAACGGTAATTTCACCCGCGTATCGCCCCAGCGCAGCGCATCCACCAAGGGGGCGGCACTGTTTCCCAGCAGTGGGGCGCAACGGATCGGTACGATCACGAGGGCCCGTTTTCCTTCATGTTCGCGACAAAACGCCAGCACTCGGTGAGCCTGACTGCCGAGGACTTCGAGGGCGTGATACGTCCCTCGCCGAAACAGCTCGGCATGCTCGGCACGCAGGTTCAACACCTGCTTGATCAGGGTCTGCTTGATGCGCCCGTCACGCCAGTTGGCCAGCAGGTCGGGCAGGTTCAACGGCTCCTGCATCGCCTGTTGGCGGTTGACGTAATCCACTGGCCGGCGGTTGTCCGGATCGACCAGCGAGAAGTCCCAGTATTCGTTGCCCTGGTACAGGTCCGGGATCCCCGGTACGGTCATGCGCAGCAAGGTTTGCGCCAAACCGTTGATTGCGCCGGGCGCGGTAATCGTTTGAACCGCTTTGCCGAGGGCCGCGCGTAACAGCTCACCCTCGGGGCTCAGCAGCAGACGCTCGATAAAGAGCTGCATGGCTTTTTCATAAGGCTCGTTCGCCGCGCTCCAACTGCTTTGCAGCTTGGCTTCACGCAAGGCTTTCTGCTGCCATTGCCATAGGCGTTTAGCGTAGTCCTCCAGCGCGGGCTGATCGTCACTGCGCAGGTCCAGCGGCCAACTGCCGAGGATCGCCTGATAGAGGATCAACTCATCGCCCGCCGAGGGCATCTGATCGTCGTCACGCAAGGGCCGGGCGAGTGTTCGCCAGAGCGGAACCTGCTCGGCGTACCAGGCACTGCGTTCACTCAACACCGCCAACCGCGCGCGAGTGTCTTCGCCGCGTTTGTGGTCGTGGGTGGCGGTGGCCAGCAGGTTGTCCGGAAACTGTTCCAGGCGGTTGATGCAGACGGCATGGAAGTCAGACACCGGCGCACTGAACTGCTCGGTGCTGAAGCCCACGTCATTGCGCGACAGCAGCACCGCCGAGCGATAAAACGCAGTGTCTTCCACCGCTTTGGCGGCCGCCGGGGACGTCAGTTGCTGGAATCGCACGCAAGCGTGCTTGAGGATCTTGCGCGGGCGTCCCACCGGGCGTTTGCGCCACGGCTCACCGCCCAGCCAACCGGCCAGACAATCCAGTACAGGCCAGTCGGCCTCGCTGAGGGTTTGCCGTGCACCGTCCATGGCTTGCTGGAAAAACACGTCGTCTTCGGCAGAACGGCCACGCGGGCTGATGTAAGTGCGGTACACCGGGAAGTGCACGATCAGTTCTTGCAACGCCCGACGGATCGCGCCAAGGGTCAGGTCGCGGGTCATTACATCGTCACGGGCCACTTGCAGCAGCGCCTGGGCGACACTTTCGAAGTCACCGGCCAATGAACCGTTGAGAATCTGCTGGCGCGCCAGTTGCGCTTCCTGGCGGAAGTCGGCGGGCCGCTCGCTGTAGCGATTCCACAGCTCACCCAAGGTTTTTCCACCGTCGGGATCGTGCTGCAGCAACGACAACTGATTCATGAATTCATAACCGGTGGTGCCGTCCACCGACCAGTCGCGGTGCAGGGTTTCGCCTTCACCGAGGATCTTCTCGACGTAGATCGGCAAGTGCCGGTCGGGCGACAGCGTATCGACCCGACGCCGCAGTTTGCGGCAATAACCGCGTGGGTCGGCGAGGCCGTCGATGTGGTCGATGCGCAGCCCGTCGACCAGGCCTTCAGCCACCAATTCGAAGATCTTCGCGTGGGTCGCTTCGAACACGGCCGGGCGTTCGACACGCAAACCGCCCAGCTCGTTGATATCGAAAAACCGCCGCCAGTTGATGTCATCCGCCGCCGTGCGCCAACTGGCCAGGCGATAACTCTGGCGTTCGAGCAGGTGATGCAGGCGTTGGAAACCCTCGGGTGTCAGGGAATCGTAGGCGCTGAGATTCTGCTGGATGCATTGCAGGAGTGCAGGGTCGCTGGCCAGTTCACGTAACTCTGCCTTCAGCGGTTGCGCCAGGCTGTGAGCATCGGTCTGGTAGCTCAATGCACTGAAGCGGTCGGCGAGAAACCTGAGCGGTTCGTCGTCGGTTCGCAGCAGCTCACCATAGCTCGACGGGCAGATCGGGAAATGATGCTCGTAGTGCTCGACATAAAACGCGCCGCGCTCTGCATCGAAACGCAAGGGCAGGGTGCCGTCCTGCAGGGCGACACCGTAATCGCTGCCGAGGAATGGCAGCAGCAACTGGCCCTCCATCAACGGATCAGGCGAGTGCCATTGAATGTCGAAGAACTCGCCGTAAGGGCTCAGGCGTCCCCATTCCAGCAAGTCCAGCCACCACGGGTTATCACTGCCACCGACGGCCATGTGGTTGGAGACGATGTCGAGGATCAGCCCCATCTTGTGCTCGCGCAGGGCCGCGACCAAACGGCGCAAGGCGGCTTCACCACCCAGCTCGGGGTTGACCGTGGTCGGGTCCACCACGTCGTAGCCATGCATGGAGCCGGAGCGGGCGGCGAGCAGTGGCGAGGCATAAACGTGGCTGATGCCCAGGCTGGCAAAGTACGGCACCCGCGGCACCGCTTGATCCAGGGTGAAGCCTTTATGAAATTGCAGGCGCAGGGTCGCGCGCAGCGGTTGGATTAACGGATGAGTCATTGGTCACGCTCGCCAGCCTGAAGTCGCGCACAGGCGAGCAATTCCAGGCGCCGTGCGGCGTCCGGGTCATCGAGCAGCGCTTCGCTGCCGCCGGGCAGGCGCCGCGACCAGTTGGGGTGCGTGTCGATGGTGCCCGGCAGGTTGGCCTGCTGTTCAATGCCCAGGGCATCTTCCAGCGGCAGCAACACCAGCGGTGCCTTGGTATGACCGAGGAAACGAACTGCGGCATCCAGCACCTGGTCGGTTTCATGGGACTCTTCGCGAAAGTTTTGCGGGTCCTCGCTCAGCACACGGCGCAGGCCTTCGCGCTCGCGTTCACGGTGCTGGCGCCATTCGATTTCACCCGTGGCATCGACCAGGCCCAGTCGGGCATTCCAGTCGATATCGCGGCCATGCCACCAGCCATTGAGCGTCGGCAAGTCATGGGTGCTGGTGGTCGCGAGGGCGTTGTCCGGCCAGTCGAGAATCGATTTGAAGTGCGCGTTGTCCTGTTCGAACAACAACACCCGCATGCCGAGGATCGAACGGGCGATGAGTTTTTCCCGCAGGCCATCCGCCACGGTCCCGAGGTCTTCGCCCAGGACGATCGCCTGATGACGATGGGATTCAAGGCTGAGCAAGCGCAGCAGGTCGTCCACCGGGTAATACAGATAGGCGCCGTCAGCGGGCGGCGAATCATTGGGGATCACCCACAGCCGTTGCAGGCCCATCACGTGGTCAATGCGCAATCCGCCGGCGTGGGCGAAGTTGGCCCGCAGCATTTCGATGAACGCGCGAAAGCCGTTGCGCACCAGGCCTTCTGGGGAGAAAGCAGAAATGCCCCAGCCCTGGCCGGTACGGTTAAGAATGTCCGGCGGCGCGCCCACCGTCAGTGAGGCGAGTAATTCGTCCTGGCGACTCCAGGCCTGACTGCCACCGCCGTCGGCGCCCACGGCCAGGTCCGCGATCAGGCCGATGCTCATCCCCGCGCTGCGGGCGGCGGTTTGCGCGCGCTCCAGGCAGCGGGTGATCAACCACTGGCTGAACGCGAAGAAGCCAATGCGCCCGGCGTTCTCTTCGGCAAATTCGGCAAGGGCGGCACTGCGCGGGTCGCGCCATTGTTCCGGCCACTCGCGCCAGTCGAGGGTTTCACCCTTGGCAGCGCGGGTTTCTTGAATGGCCTCGAAACGGCAATGATTTTCCAGGGCTTCGCCGGCAGCATGGCGGAAGCTGCTGAAGTCGGCATGCAACGGGTGTTCGCCCTGGACGAAGCCTTCGTACAAGGCTTGCAGCAAACGATGCTTGGCTTCGGCGGCCACGGGCCAGTTAATCAGCGGCTGTTCTTCCAGCTGTTGCAGTTCAGCGGCCAGGCCGGTGGCGTCAATCGCGGCCCGCCATGCACGCTCGCCGAGGATTGCACCCGGCGCGGCATAGAGGCTGTTGAGAAACAAACGGCTGGACGGTGAATACGGGCTGTAGCGCTGGGTGTCGCTGCCGAACATTGCATGCAGCGGACTGATCGCCAAGGCCTCGGCGCCGCGTTCGCCGGCCACTCGGGCGAGGTCTTCCAGCGCCTGGGTATCGCCGAATCCGCAATCGCCAGGTCGACGCAGCGAATACAGCTGCACGCTCAGGCCCCAGGTACGCGGAATCGGACTGTCCACGGCATCGCCGACGCTGTAGCAACGGGTCGGTGCCACGGCCAGGGTAAAAGATTGCCCGTCGATGCTGACGTGTTGATACCCGACCGGAACCAGACCCGGCAGCATCGCCTCGGTATCCAGTTTCAGGTTGAGCCGTGAGCCATCTTCAAGGTGGATCTCACACGGCGTTTCGGGTTCAAAGAAATGCGCCAGATCGAGGCTGACGCCGAAATCGGCTGTGATCAGCGGCGGCAGATGCCGGGTCTGTTGCACCTCCTGCAATTGCAGGAGGCTGGCGTCGATTTCCTGTGCGGTGCTGGCCGGGTGGCCGAGTCCGATCAGGACGTTACGCAATACCGATGGAGCGACTTTCTGCGGGCGGCCGTTGGCGTCGATCCAGTCGACTGCCAAACCGGCACGGCTGGCCAGTATTTCCAGTTGCGCATCACTCATTGGCGCTCTCCATCCGGGGGTAGCAAGGGGGCTGCGGCCATGAGGCTGACTAGCGCGCAATACGGGGCAAGGGTGCCCTGTTCCAACAGGCCGGCGGACTGAGGTGGAGTTTCGAACAACAACCTGGCGTCGGCCTGTGGGGAGTGGACCACTGGCGTGTCGCTGAGGTTCAGGTCAATGCGCAGCTGTCGGCCATTACCCAGTAGCCAGCGCGCCGTCACCGCACCTTCGGCCAGCACCTCGGCCCCCAGGGCCTGAGCCCCCGGCAGATGCGGGATGATGTGGTCATGACGAATCCGCAACAGCTGGTGATACAGGTCCTGCATGGCCGATTGCCGGGTGGCGGTCAGTTTCGGCCGCGACGCTTCAAAGGTCTGTTGCGCGTTCGGATCGGGGATCTGTTCGCGTTTATGAGGATCAGTAAAGGCGCTGAAGGCTGCAAATTCATTACGTCGTCCTTCACGAACCAGTTCCGCCAGTTCACCGTGGTGGCTGGTAAAGAACAGGAACGGTTCCTCGGCCGCGAATTCATCGCCCATGAACATCAGCGGAATCATCGGTGACAGCAACAACAGCGCGGTAGCGGCTTTCAAGGCGTCGAGGTCGGTCAGTTGATGCAGCCGCTCGCCGAAGGCACGATTGCCGATCTGGTCATGGTTCTGCAAGAACAGCACAAACGCGCTGGGCGGCAAGTGACCACTGGGCTCGCCCCGGGTTGTACCGTGTCGGGTCACGTGGCCCTGAAACACGAAGCCCTGACTCAGGCAGCGCGCCAATTGTTCGGTGGGTTTGTCGGCATAGTCGGCGTAATAGGCGTCGGTTTCACCGGTCAGCAACACGTGCAACGCGTTGTGCCCGTCATCGTTCCACTGCGCGTCGAAGCCTTCTTCCAACAGGCTGGCCTGGTTGTGTTCGTTCTCGACCGTCAGCCACACATGCCGCGCCGGATCGGTCTGTTGCCGGACCCGTTGCGCCAGTTCCTGGAGAAAGTCCGGGCTCTCGATGGCGTGCACCGCATCCAGGCGCAAGCCATCGAAGCGGTATTCCAGCAACCACATCAGCGCGTTGTCGATGAAGAAGTCCCGCACCTCGCGCCGCCGGAAGTCGATGGCTGCGCCCCAAGGCGTGTGCTTGTCTTCGCGAAAGAAGCCCTTGGCGTAGTGATGCAAGTAATTGCCGTCCGGGCCGAAGTGGTTGTAGACCACGTCGAGAATCACCGCCAGACCATGGCCGTGGGCGGTGTCGATCAGGTGTTTGAGTTGTTCGGGAGTGCCGTAGGAGGCTTGGGGCGCGTAGGGCAGAACCCCGTCGTAGCCCCAGTTGCGGTCGCCGGGGAACTGCGCCAGCGGCATCAGTTCGATCGCGGTGATGCCCAAGTCGACCAGCCGCGCCAAATGCTGCTCGACCTCACTGAAGCCGCCAAGTGCACCGACGTGCAATTCATAGATCACGGCCTCATTCCAGGGCCGACCGGTCCAGGCGCTGTTTTGCCATTGATAGGCGAGGGGATCGACCACCACGCTGTGGTCGCCGATATCGCCGGCCTGCGCCCGGGAGGCCGGGTCCGGCACCTCCAGTTCGCCATCAATGTTGTAACGGTAACGCGTACCCGCCGGGCAGCGGGTCTTGATCACGAACCAGCCATCAGCCTGAGGCAGTAGCGGCAAGGATTGTCCATCTTCCAGTTCGACACTGACGTAAAACGCATCTGGCGCCCACAAGGCAAAACGCGTGTGTTCTGCGTCCAGCATGATTGCGCCGTGGGGCCAGGTCTCAAGGGTCCGTAACGGCATCGGTGAAAACCTCTTTTTTACTGCCTGCCCGATTTACCCAGGGCTTTGGCGACAAGTTGTTCGTAGAGTTCGGCGTAGGGTTCTACCGCCTTGCACCAGTTGAAAGGTGCGGCCATGGCGCGGCACCGCATGGCGTTGAGCAGGCCGGGGAAGGCAAACACCTTGAACGCGCGGCTCAGGGCTTCCTGGTAGCTTTCGACGGTGGATTCGTCGAACAGGAAACCGGTCACGCCGTTTTCAATGGTGTCGGCCAAGCCGCCGGTGTTGCGCGCCACCGGCAGCGAACCGAAGCGCTGGGCATACATCTGGCTCAGGCCGCAAGGCTCGTAACGCGACGGCATCAGCAGGAAATCGCTGCCGGCGAACATGCGACGGGCGTCGGTTTCATTGAAGCCAATGCGCACGCCGATTTGCCCGGGGAAGCGCAGGGCCAGTTCACGCATGGCTTGTTCTTCTTCCGGCTCGCCTCGACCGATGATTGCGATCTGGCCACCGTTTTCGACGATGTATTCGGAGACCGCTTCGGTCAGGTCCAGGCCTTTTTGATAGACCAGGCGTGAGACCACCGCAAACAGCGGGCCTTCGGAGTCTTCCAGGCCGAACAGCTCACGGACATGGGCGGCGTTGACCGCTTTGCCATCCCAGTCGCCGATGCTGAACGGGCAGAACAAATGCGGATCGGTGGCGGCGTCCCAGCTTTCATCAATACCGTTGGGAATACCGCTGAGCAGACCTTGCTGGGTCTTGGCGGCGAGAAAGCCGTCGAGACCGCAGCCGAAGGCCGGCGTGGTGATTTCCTGGGCGTAGGTGGCGCTGACGGTGGTGATGTGGCTCGAATAGGCCATGCCAGCCTTGAGGAACGACATCTTGCCGTAGAACTCCATGCCTTCCTGTTGCAAGGCATGGTTGGGAATGCCGAGTTCCGGGCACGAACCCAGGCTGGTGACACCTTGATAGGCCAGGTTGTGAATGGTGAACAGCGTCGGGGTGCGCTGTCCACGCCAGTGCATGTAGGCAGGCGCCAGGCCGGCCGGCCAGTCATGGGCATGCACCAGATCCGGGCACCAGTGGATTTGTGCAAGATTGGCGGCAATATCGGCGGCGGCAAGGCCCAGGCGGGCGAAACGAATGTGGTTGTCCGGCCAGTCGCGGCCGTTGTTGGCGCCGTAAGGCGAACCTTCGCGCTCGTAGAGCTCGGGGCAGATCAACACGTAAATGACCAGACCGTCCGGCATGTCCATGCGTCCGATCTTGCAGGGCGGCAGTGCGGCATGCCCACCGAGTTCACCGATGATGTGAATCGGGTTTTCGCTGTTCAGCACTTGCGGATAACCGGGGATCAGCACCCGCACATCGTGCAGCAGCGCCATCGCACGGGGCAGGGCTGCGGACACGTCACCCAAACCGCCGGTCTTGACCAGATCGGCAATTTCGGAGGTGACGAACAACACCTTCTTTCTATTCGGGTTCTGACTGGCAGCCGGTGTCAGCGTCTTGGTGCCCGGTACGCTGATCGATTGGGCGCTCGGAGCATTCACGGCGCTCGATTCGCCGACCTGCTGATGAGCACGCTCTCCCTGAATATCTAAAGCCGCACTAATCATATGAATCTCCCGTGTTGTTGATCTAATTCCAGGTCCGGCACAAACGGTGTTCGTGGCCAAATCCTGTGGCCGGGCGCAAATGCGCTTCGCATCGGTGAGCAATGCTGCCCCATGCGCTAATGCAGAAAGGGTGGAGGGGCCTTTGCAAGGAATGCACCAGTCGCTGTGGCCCTACCTTTAACCTGACCCCCGGTCAGGACCAAAAGTTTCGAGTTTCTTACCGCCAGATGACTGACCGGTTTTACCTCGCGAAAATGAGTCTAGGCCAGATCCTAGAGCGGGGCAGGTCAAGTGGCGAAATTGTTCGACAATCGGTGGAAAGAGGGTAAAGGCACAGCGCCTGTAGGGGGAAACGCACCGACGAAGGGCAGGTTTATTTTTCAGAGTGGGTCAAAACGGGACTGGCCAGTCAGGGAAATGGGCGTGGTTTGGAGCCAAATGCACCATTGCGGTGCGAGGTGTGTGGGGGCTGAGGGCCCCATCGCGAGCAGGCTCACTCCTACAGGGATTGCGTAAATCCTGTGGGAGCGGGCTTGCCCGCGATGAACGATAACTCGGTTTCAGCTGAGCAAACGAATCGGCTCGCCCGCCGACCACGCCTGAATATCCTCGATCATCTGTGAAAAGAACTGATGGTAGTTCTGCTGGCTGACATACCCGACATGCGGCGTCGCCAACACATTGTCCAGCGTTCTGAACGGATGGTTCACCGGCAAAGGCTCCACGTCGAACACATCTAGCGCAGCCCCCGCCAGCCGATTCTTCTGCAACGCCTTGATCAGCGCCGTCTCATCGACAATCGGCCCGCGGGCGGTGTTGACCAGCAGCGCCGAAGGTTTCATCCAGGCCAGCGCCTGGGCGTCGACCAGTCCCCGGCTGCGGTCGCTGAGCATCAAGTGAACCGACAGCACGTCGGCCTGTTCGAACAGCTCTTGCTTGCTGACATAGGTCACGCCCGCTTCGGTGGCGCGTTCGGCCGTGAGGTTTTCGCTCCACGCGATCACCCGCATCCCGAACACCTGACCGAACTGCGCGACACGTTTGCCAATGCTGCCAAGGCCGAGGATCGCCAGCGTCTTGCCGTGCAAATCGCCGCCCAGGCCTTGCTGCCATTTCCCGGCGCGCAGGGCATTGGCTTCGACCACGAGGTTGCGGGTTGCGGCCATGATCAGCGCCCAGGTCAGTTCCGGAGCGGCGTGTTTGTAGCTGTCGGTGCCACTGACCTGGATGCCCAGTGCTGCGGCGGCCTTGAGGTCCAGCGCGGCATTGCGCATGCCGCCGGTGACCAGCAGTTTGAGTTTTGGTAACTGACGCAGCAGGTCTTCATCGAACCGGGTGCGTTCGCGCATCACACAGATCACCTCGAACTTGCCCAGACGCTCAGCCAGTGTTGCGTTATCGGCAGGGTAGTCGTGGATAAAACTCACCTCGCCGAGGCTCTCCAGCACCGACCAGTCGACCACATCACGGGCCACGTCCTGCCAATCATCGATCACCGCAATCTGCACAGCCATCAGCCTTACCTCATTAACGCACGGGATTGGTTTTGTTCAGCCAGTCGAGCAATGCCTGGTGGAATTTCGCCGGTTCTTCCATTTGCGGCGCGTGGCCCATGCCGGGGAATTCAACCAGGGTGGACTGGGGAATCAGTTTTGCCACGTGCTTGCCGAGCACATCGTAATGACCGAGCTTCGCCTTGACCTCCGGGGAGGCAATGTCACTGCCGATGGCCGTGGTGTCGGACGTGCCGATCAGCAACAGCGTCGGCATTTTCAGGTCCTTGAATTCGTAATACACCGGCTGGGTGAAGATCATGTCGTAGATCAACGCCGAGTTCCACGCCACTTGCGTGTGGCCCGGGCCTTTGTTCAAGCCGGCCAGCATGTCGACCCAGCGATCGAATTCAGGCTTCCAGCGGCCGCCGTAATAGGTGTTGCGTTCGTAAGTGCGGATGCCGTCGGCGCTCAGCTTGAGTTCGCGCTCATACCATTGATCGACGGTGCGATACGGTACGCCGAGGGCTTTCCAGTCTTCCAGGCCAATGGGATTGACCAGCGCCAGTTGCTCGACCTGATCGGGGTATTGCAGCGCATACCGGGTGGCGAGCATGCCGCCGGTGGAATGCCCGAGCAAGCTGGCCTTCTGGATGCCGAGGGCTTTGAGCAGTTGCTGGGTATTGGTCGCCAGTTGCTGGAATGTGTATTGATAGTTGTCCGGTTTGCTGGAGGTGCAGAAACCGATTTGATCCGGCGCAATGACCCGGTAACCGGCTTCGCTCAGGGCCTTGATCGAACTGTCCCAGGTAGCGCCGCAGAAATTCTTGCCATGCATCAACACCACGCTGCGCCCGTTGGCCTTGCCATGGGCGGCGACGTCCATGTAACCCATCTGCAGGGATTTGCCCTGGGACTCGAACGCGAAATGCTTGACCGTGTAGGGGTACTCGAACCCTTGTAGTTCCGGTCCGTATTCCGGGCCTTCAGCGTGGGCCAGAACAGGCAGTGCAGCCGTCAGGAACAGGCCGGGCAACCAGCGCGAAAGAGCAAGGGACATGGGTGGACTCCGTAGGAAACGGCCGATGCTGGATCGGCATGATTAGGGCGACATTAAACACAGGCAATTGCCGCCGCTGATCGTTCAACCGATCCAGCCCAGCGTGGCCAGGGCCAGCACCCCGTAACGAGCACCTTTGGCGAGGGTCACGATCAGCAGGAACCGACCCAGCGGCTCGCGCATGACGCCGGCCACCAGCGTCAGCGGGTCACCGATGAGAGGCACCCAGCTCAGCAGCAATGACCAGTGACCATAGCGTTGATAGTGTTTTCGGGCCTGTTCCAGATGGCGCGGGCTGACAGGAAACCAGCGTCGGTCGCGAAACCGTTCGAGGCGACAGCCGAGCCACCAATTGACCACGGAGCCGAGGACATTACCCAGCGTCGCGACGGCCAGCAGCGACCACAGCCAGTACTGCTCGCTGAGCAACAGGCCCACGAGCAGCGCTTCGGATTGCAAAGGCAGCAAGGTCGCGGCACCGAATGCCGCAAAAAACAGCCCGATGTAGGCGCCGCCGATCAATGGGCCGGGTAGTCCGCCACCACCACATCAGTGCCGTCCTTTTTCAGGCCGATCACTTGGTAGGCATCGCTCATGCCGTCCATTTCCATGCCCGGCGAGCCCATGGGCATGCCCGGTGCCGCAACACCCAGCAGGTCATCGCGTTTGCTCAAGGCCAGGACTTGATCCGCCGGCACATGACCTTCAACGAATTTGCCGTTGATCAGGCCGGTGTGGCAGGACGCCAGGCGTGGAGGCACGCCGTGCTGTTGCTTGAATTCGCTCATGTTGGATTCCACGTGGTCTTCAACCTTGAAGCCATTGGCTTCCAGGTGGCTGATCCATTTTTTGCAGCAGCCGCAGTTGGCGTCACGGTGGACTTCGATCGGGACGAGGTCGGCGGCCTGGGCCAGGGAGGAGATGAAAAGGGCGCTCAGGGCGACCAGACGCAGGTGGGTTCGCATGGGGATTTCGTCTCGGGGTGGCGGGCAAAATAAGATGCATTTTGACCATTTTTTGCCGCGAAGAGATACGAGGTTGTTTCGAAGTAATACAGCAAACGCTGAGCCATTGTGTTGAAGGGGGCTGTTGTGGTGAGGGGATTTATCCCCGTTGGGCAGCGAAGCGGCCCCAAAAAATCTACGACTGCTGCGCAGCCGAACGGGGATAAATCCCCTCGCCACAAAAGCTCCGCACCACCACAACCTTTTACTACACCAGCTCCCTGGCCACAGGGAGCTTGTGTCATCGGGCAGCGGTCAACGCACCTTGAATCGCCCCATGATTGAGCTGACGCGCGCGTTGGCTTGCAGCAGTTGCTGGGTGTTGAGCTCACTGGCCTGGCCGCTTTTCACCAGCTCATCCACCATGTGGCGGATTTGCACCATGCTGCGGTTGATCTCTTCGGTTACCGCGCTTTGCTGCTCGGCGGCGGTGGCGATCTGCGTGCTCAGGCTGTTGATGTGGCTGACCGAGCCGGCCATTTCATCCAGCCCCGTGTTGACCCGCGCCGTGGCATCGGCGGCGGACTGGCAGCTGGCCTGGGTGTTTTCCATGGCGCTCACCGACGAACTCACGCCTTGGGTCAGGCGCTTGAGCATTTCATTGATTTGCGAGGTGCTGGCCTGGGTGCGAGCGGCGAGGGCGCGGACTTCATCGGCGACCACCGCGAAACCGCGACCTTGCTCACCGGCCCGGGCTGCTTCGATGGCGGCGTTGAGCGCCAGCAAGTTGGTTTGCCCGGCAATCGCGCCAATCACCCCGAGAATCTCGGTGATGCGCTGCGCATCCTCCTGCATGCTTTCGACTTTATGAGTAGCGCTCGCCACCTCGTCGATCAACGCGATCACGCTGCTGGACGCTTCTCCGACCACGACCCGCGAACGGTCGGCGTTTTCGTTGGCGCGTTGGGTGAAGGCCGCGGTTTCGGCCGCATTCTGCGCGACGCTTTCAGCCGTCGAACTCATCTCGGTAATCGCCGTCACCGTCTGATCGGTTTCAGACGCGTGCCGCACCAGAATCTGGCTGGTGTGGGCCGAGGTGCGTTGCAGGTTGTCGAGGCTGGACGCCATGGCGCCGGTGGCCTGGGTGACTTCGCCGATCATGTTCTGCAGATAAATGATGAACGCGTTGACCGAGTGCCCGATGGCGCCCAGTTCGTCTTCGGCGCGGATGGTGATGCGCTTGGTCAAATCGGCATCGCCAGCGGACAGGGCGTCGATGTTGGCCTTGAGGATTTTCATGCGCTGGATCAGTTGGCGAATCGCGTAGATCTGCAGCAACACCAGCAGGATCACCATCGGAATTTGCAGCAGGCTCAAGGTGCTGAGCACGTCGTCACGCTGGGCGGTGATCAGCTTGGTCGGCAGGGCGGTGGCGAGGAACCACGGCGTGCCTTCGATCGGGCGCATGAAGAAGGTGTTGGCTTCGCCGTTGTTGTCGAACTCGACACGCTGCGACTGATCACGGTTTTGCAGGCCGGCCTTCACTTGACTGGCGAATGGCGAGTTGCCGGCCAGTTCACTGATGTTCTTCAGCACAATCGGCCCATTGATCCGCGAGCTGTTGCTGATGATCTTGCCGTCGGCCTCGACGATCAGCATTTGCGCGCCGAGGTCTTTTTCCTTGCGCGCGATCAGGTCATTGAAAAAGCCCAGGGTCACGTCGATGGTCGAGACGCCATACGCCGCACCATTTTTCTGAATGGCCATGGCGCAGTTGGTGCGTGGCTCGGCGCTGGCGTCATCTTTGTAGGCCGCGGCCCAGGCGCATTGGCCTCGCGGGGTTTGCATGCCGCCCTTGTACCAGGTCTGGTCGTAGTAGTTGGGGGCTGCGTCGCTGTTCCAGAATGTATTGACCGCCAGCTTGCCCGAGGCATCGCGGTGCCAGAACGTGCTGAATTTGTTACGCCCGGCTTCGCGCTGGCCTGGCAACGGCCAGATCCCGCCGCCGAAGACTTTCAACTCGCCATATTGGTCGACCAGGCCCGGCAGCACCGTGTCGATGGCGGCGCTGTCGAGCAGCGGAATGGTCTGGGTGATGCTGCGTTGTTGTGCCTGAACCTTGTTCAGCTCGCCCTGGATGTGCTCGGCCACTTCGGCGATGCGGTTGAGGGCGACCTGTTCTTCGGTGTGACGAAGTTTAGGCGCGACCAACTGGCTGATGCCGACCACTGTCAGGACAAATAACAGCAGGATGAACAGGACCAGAAACAGCGTGTAGCGAGCCTGGATGGTGCGGAATGCGGGCATGGGACCGGTCCTTGTGCAGCGTTTTTTATTGTGGTTTTCGATCAAAAGATCGGCGCTTCGAAGGGCTATCGGCCTGCGAAAGACGAGCTTTAGGTACGAACGTACAAGATGCGGGCGGGGTGACGGACGGTCGGGTCATGAAGGTGTCGATGTGGATACAAACGAGGCTGATCAGTTGCCAGTCCAATGACGGCGAGTTGGTATAGACCAATGAATCAAGGCTCTTGGTGCTTTGTATCGTAAATGTACGAAAACTGTAAAAACCGCAAATACTTGTTGGTATGGCAAGTTGCCACGCTGATACTTGGCCGCTCTAAATCGGGGTTAACAAGGAGTTTTTTATGGTCACGCCGTCGGGAGTGCAATCATGACTATCGGCTACGCCGGGGCTTGGACATCCAAGGCAGGTTTATTGGTTCAGGATACGGGCGGCGGCAAGCCTATCAAGCAAAGCGCCCGGATCAAGCAAATGCTGTCACTGGTGGGGAGCAATCCAAACGCGCTGAGCACGGCGAAAATGGATGCAATGAAAATCCATCGAAACGTAAAAGGTTTCGATCCGGAAAATGTCTCCGCCAAACAACTGGGCAATCTCAGTTCCTTTTTGAGAGGCAAGGGACTGATTTCCGACATCACGTGGATGACGTTGATGAATGCCGGCGACAAGTTTGACCGGTTCGGCGTGCAGAAAGACCCGGATGCAAAATTCAATGCGCTGGAGTATTTCGCCACGCAACTGGACACCATCCAGAGCAACAGCATCAAGGGCGACAAGTATTCCGCTGGCCTGATCCCGGAATTCAAGACGGCAATTTACGTACTGCAGAACTTGCAGACCTACGGCAAGGGCAATGGCACGACGGTGCCTCCTACCGATGGTGGCGTCAGCTCCAAGGCCTGACGCTCGGTAATGCTGGCCCACTCAGACTGAGTGGGCCAGGCGTCGGTTACCGGTCAAGCAACTTCATGACTTCCTCTGGATAGCGCAAGCCGGCGGTGGCATTGGCCGGGAAGATCGCCTCCAGCGCGTGCAACTCGTCACGGCTGAGTTTTATTTCCAGTGCAGCAACATTCTCTTCAAGGTATCTACGCTGTTTGGTCCCCGGAATCGGGATCAGATAATCACCTTGCGCGAGCACCCAGGCCAACGCCAGTTGGCCCGCTGTCACCCCTTTGTCGACGGCCAGGGCCTGAACTTGCTGCACCAGCAACAGGTTCTTCGCAAAATTATCCCCTTGAAAGCGCGGGCTGAAGCGACGGTAATCGTCGGCGGCGAAGTCATCCGCGCTTTTCAGTGCGCCCGTCAGAAAACCTCGACCCAATGGACTGTAAGGGACGAAGGCAACGCCCAGGCGCTGACATGCGGCCAGGCAACCATTTTCTTCCTGATCGCGGCTCCACAGCGAATATTCACTTTGCAGGGCGCTGATGGGATGAACCTTGTGCGCGCGCTCCAGCGTGTCGGCTGACGCTTCACTCAAGCCCAGATAACGCACCTTGCCGGCTTTGACCAACTCGGCCATTGCGCCGACCGTTTCCTCGATGGCCACCTGCGGATCGATGCGGTGCTGGTAGTACAAATCCAGGGTTTCAACGCCCAGGCGTTTAAGCGTGCCGTCGATAGCGTCGCGAATGTACTCCGGGCGACCGTTGACGCCCCGGGCGCCGGGGTTGGACGGATCGCGGACGATGCCGAATTTGCTGGCCAGGAACACCTGCTCGCGCTTGCCGACAATGGCCTTGCCGATCAGTTCTTCGTTGGTGTGCGGGCCGTACATGTCAGCGGTGTCGAGCAGGTTGATCCCCAATTCCAGCGCCCGATGCAGGGTGGCGATGGCTTCGCGGGTGTCAACACCGGTCGTGTAGAAATCGGTCATGCCCATGCAGCCCAGACCGATGGCCGAAACCTGCGGGCCATTTTTGCCCAATTGACGTGTTTGCATAAAATCAACTCCCTGTGGTGTAAGACCCCAGTGTTGACCTCGACAGAAACAAGATAAACCGGGTAAAACTGCTATCACTGTTTGCAAATTCTAAACAATCACTTGGAGCGCTCTGACCATGGACCGCTTTAACGCCATGCGCGTGTTCACCCGAATCGTCGAGTTGGGCGGCTTTGCCAAAGCGGCAGACAGCCTGCAGTTGCCCCGCGCTTCGGTGACCATCCTGATCAAGCAGCTTGAAGCGCATCTTGGTGTGCAACTGTTGCAACGGACCACGCGGCAAATCAGCCTGACCCTCGACGGTGCGGCCTACTACCCGAGATGCGTGCGATTGCTGGCTGATCTGGAGGAAACCGAAGCAGTGTTCTCCGCCGCTCGCCAGAACCCCAAAGGCCTGCTGCGAGTGGACATGCCGTCCGGGATCGGGCGTTTGATCGTGATTCCCGCATTGCCGCACTTCACCCGTCGCTATCCCTTGATCGAACTGGACATCGGCTTGAATGACCGACCTGTCGACCTGATTCGTGAAGGCGTCGATTGTGTGCTGCGCGGCGGTTCGGCGCTGGATGACTCACTGGTGGCGCGGCCGCTGGTCATGCTCGATCAGGTGACCTGCGCCAGCCCCGATTATGTGGCGCATTACGGCGCCCCCCAAACCCTGGCGGACCTCGAGGGCCATCGGATGGTGGAGTACTTCTCCAGTGCAACCGGAAAACGCTTCGGCCTGGACTTCATGATCAACGATCAAATCCGCCAGGTAGATCTGCCCAAGCATGTCTCGGTCAACAGTGCTGATGGTTACATTGCGGCCTGCGAGGCAGGCTACGGGCTGGTGCAGACACCGTACTACCACGTTGCCCGTCAATTGAAGGAAGGGCGTTTGTGCGAAATCATGAAATCGACGCCGCCCCCCGGAATGCCATTGACGGCCCTCTATCCCCCACACCGCCAGTTGTCCCGGCGGGTAAGGGTGTTTGTCGACTGGCTGGTGGAGCTTTGCGCGCAGCCGGGCAATGACTTTCACAGATAAGACTCAAGCAGCTGAGCGAGCGCTGGCCAGTGTTTCGGTATTGCGCTGCAAGTCGTCGTGCAGCTGTTGCATGTAGGGGCAATGCAGGTTGAGGGATCGAGGCTGCGCTCCTCTATGAAACAGGGCGAACCATCCATGATTGCCGGGTGCGGGCATCAACCCGGTGAAGGTGAAACCCAGCAGCGTCAAACTGCGCAGGTCTTCGGTGAAGTGCCGTGATAACGCAACCCGGGTCGAGATCATCCAGTGACCGGGCAATTGCCGGATCTGGTCGAGCAGGCGTTTGCTCAAGCGCTGAACGACCATGTCGAAGCGGTGATGATGTTGCTTGATCTGCAAGGGCATCGAAGGTGGTGCTGGTATTTGCGGATGAGTCCCGAACAGCGAACACAGGTGCTGCATAAATCCTCGATAGCGCTCAGGCCAGGGAATGTCAGGGAGCGGGCGCGCGTGGCCTTCAACCACGTAGCAACCCATCACAATGGTTTCCGGGTGCGGCTCGCCGAAGGGCGAAGGGACGTAGTCGGGAAGCACGCCCGTGCTGTGGAAGCCGATGTTTGCAGCCATGCGTTGAGTGTACGGGTGGTGGGTCACTTGTTTGATCACGACACTCTTGAAGCCCAGTGGTCCGGCCTGCAACAGTAACTCCCGGCCCAGGCGGGTCGCGATACTTTGCCCCTGCGCGGCGGGATGCACCACGCTGAGCGCCAGTTCCGCAGTTTGCGGGAACACTTCCTGGCACAACGCGGCATGCCCGAGAACCCTTACGTCGTCCACCGCCAGCATCGATTTCCAGCGGCCGTCGGCAATGTGCTGGCTGATCATGTTCGGCAGGTAAACATCCGGTTGAACGTAATGATCGCCATAGACCTCACGAAACAGCTCGCTCACGGCGCGGGCGTCGGAAGGGCGAAAGCGTCGAAAAATCAGGTGAGACATCACGCAGTCTCCAGTGATGGCGCGTCATAGGTGCGCAAATCCAAGACCCGCATCTGTTTTCCCGAGCGAGGGTGAAGCTTCAGTTCGGTGGCGGGGCAGGACAGCACCCGCAGCTCCAGCAACCCTTCGCGATTCAGTTGCTCGAGCGCGGGATAGTGGGTCACAAGCGCTGCATACAGCGCCTGGCACATCGGCGCGGTGGTCAGTGCTGGAACGCCGGGCACCCATTTCACACTGACGATGTCCTTGTAGCCGTCATGTTCGATGCGCAATTGCCACTGATCGGTATCGGCAACGCGCTGGACGATCTGCAGAACTTCGTCGATCAACAACGACATAGACCCCACCCGAACCCGCTGACTATGGGCGCTCCGTCCCTTGAGGGCGAATTTGCGCATCGGGGTTGTGCCTGGCTCACGCCAGCAGGCGCGGTCGCCCACCGGATAACGCAGCAGTGGCATCAGTCGGCGTGTCAGGTTGGTCACCACCAACACTCCAGTACGGTCGCATTCTTCGATGACTTCGCCGGTGAGTTCATCGACGATTTCCAGCAAAGTCTGCGGTTCAAACACCCGATGCTCGCCCAGGGCGCAGTCTCGGCTCGTCGCCCCGATCAGACCCGCATCGACGCTGGCATAGCCGATTGAGGCGATGCGCACGTTGGGAAACACCTGGGTGAATATTGCCATTTGCGGGCCGAACAGGCTTTCGCCGCCGTACAGCAACGTTTCAACCCCACACAGAACCCGCTGATGCTGGTTCAGGTAGGCCGCAAAGCGCAATAACTGCGCCGGCACGCCGACCAGCACGTTGATCCGGTGCTGATCCAGCGCATCCGCCAGGACATCCATGCTGACTTCGCCAGTGAACGGAAACTCACAGATAGACCGTTTGACGTGCGTCAGCGAGTCGTGGATGAACAGAAAGCTGGCATAGAGATCGCCGCTGAAGAACAGATTGGCGACGCGGTCGCCGTTTTTCAGTTGGCAGGAAATACTGTCGCCGAACGTGCTGACCAACGTTTGCCATTCATCCTTGGAATACACCGATAGTTTGCCGTGGCTGGTTGAACCCCCCGTTTTGAACACCAGCCCGTTACTGATCTGTCCGGTCAGTACGGGCCATTCAGTTAGATCGTTACTGTCTGCCCAATAGTCGGCAACATTGGTTAATGGAAGGTCTTTTAAAGTGTTTCCTTCCAATGGCAAGTGTTGCAGGTGTTTGCGATAGAAGTTTGAGTGTTGCCTTATGTAATTCACGAGTTGTTCAAGCGAATAAGGTGTGTTCACCGGGTTCTCTTTTTATCAGGCGTTTCTACGGTTGAAAAACTGGCAACAGGTTTATTTCCTGTTATCGATAACCAACGGTGTTTTCCCGCTGTGTTTGTTTCTGGTGAACCCGGATTCAGCGCACTGGTGAACTTCCACCGTTAACAGTGCAGCGTTCACGGCATTGGCCAATGCTTCATGGTTCAACAAGTTTGCATAAACCTGGTCGGCATTCAGGTTCGCTAGAACCGTCAGTCGCTCCCGGCCATCGAGGGCATGGTCCAGGACCAGTTGAACAGGCAGGCCGACACTCTCCTGTAGTGCCAACGGAGAAATGAATTCCGTGCCCATGCGAATCAGCTTGCCGTGACGCTGCAGCAATTCGAATCGCGGAGAGTCGAGCCCGCACGGACAGGCTCCGGGTATCCAGCGCCCGGTGTCGCCAACGTCGTACCGGCGCACGCTTTGGCCTTGCCGGGCGCGGGAGGTGAATAGCAACCGGCCGACCTCATCGGCCTGCACCGGCACATCGTGTTCGAGATGCACGATTTCCAGATGCTGTGTGTCGCACATCAAATGAAAGACGCCGTCTTCGGTTGCCGTGCAGGCATGCCCCAGCGGGCCGGCGTCGACCGAGCCATAGATCGCCGAGCGAATCGTCAAAACCCCGCAGCTTTCCATCAGGCGCAGGCTGGCCTCGCCGGGGTGCTCACCGCCGAGGAACACTTTGCTGATGCCGGCGTATGCGCGAAGTCGGCTTTGTTCGTTGAAAAACAGGCGGTGCAACGTACTTGGCATGCCGATTAACACGGTAATTCGGTGGTCCACAATCAGCTGGGCAATTTCACTGAAATCATCATTGTGCGGCGCGCCCATTGGGAAGTGCGTAACGCCCATCTGCTCCAGAACCTTGGTGAAACTGGAGAAACCTCCATACAGGCTGCCGCCGTAAAACAGGTTCATCGCCCGGTCTGTTGATGGGTCGAGACCGGCGGCAAACATCCCATCAGCCGCCGCGCGCATTTGCCGTAGAAAGTCGTGATAGCTGAACCCGGCCAGGGCCGGCGTGCCGCTGCTACCGCCGGAACGGAAATACAACTGTGCAGAGGCGTTGATCGGTTGGGTCATGAACGCGGTTTTGTCCATGATCGGTTCGTGACGTGTATCGGGAGCGGGAGGTGGCGCATCGAGCGTTGCCCGACCAGGCACTGCTTCCGGCGGCAGACTCACTGAGAGGCGACGACTGAAGCGTGACAGCGCGTACACGCCGTCATGGGGCTCCCCGGGGTAACCGTCATGAATCGAACCGCACGGGGCGATACGCGTGACGCCGGCATTGACCAGCGTGCGTATCAGCCCGGGCGTCTGTGCAGGTGAGCAAATCAACGCGCAGCTTTGCAGGACCGTGCGCCAAGGCAACAGCGTCTCGGCGATCAAGTGTTGCGGCACCGGTTTGAGTAGCAACGTGCGAAACAACGGCGAGGGCGCGAGCGTCTGGTTGTGATCCCAGATGACTCTCCATCCGGGGCCGGCCCAGACCTGACCAGTCCGGTTTGCAAAGCAATGTTCCAGGCGCGCCATGGCGGTGCGGGTGGTGATCTCCGAAGCCTCCTGGTCTGTCGGAATCAGCGCCGGCCAGTGTGAGGCACGACGTGTGAACGCTTCGGCCAAACGTTCACCCAGGTCCCGCAAAACCGCCGGATCGTTGCTGTCCACCAGTAGCCATTGCGGGCTGGAACACGCTTGTTGATCGAGGCTGCACACTTCATCCACCAACGCGTCCAGCGTCGAAGGGCTAGCCGCGTCGGGCGACAGGTAAGCGAAACTGATCCTGTGGCCCCAATCGATGAAGCGACACCCGGCCGGGATCTGCTGACGAATCGCCTTGAGTGCTTGTTCACCGCCCCAGGCGGCGACACCATCAGCGTGGGTGCAGAGTCGCGTTATCTGAGTAGTGCTGACCGGCAACACCGCAATGAAATCAGCCAGCTTGCCGCGGGTATCGCAGTGCACCAGCGCTGCGAGTAACCGGGCGGTCAATCCATCATCGCTGGAGCTGGGGCGCAGCCAGTTGATGTTACCGGCCAACAGGCTTTCGACGACCGCGCAGAACGCCAGCATCGGCGCATTGCCCGGCGTGATGTGAACCACCAGACCCAGCGGGTGCCAGCTCTCAAAGCACGCTTGGCGGTAATCGATACGCCGCAGGGAGCGCGGTTGCACACCCAACTCTCGCTCAAGCTTGGTGACGAGGTTGCTGCGTTGGCAGAAGTCGACAAGCCCCAGTCGTTGATCGTCGTCGAGGGGCACGTCCAGCCTGCCAGCCTGCAATTGCAGGATAAAACGGGCCGCTGCGTCGATCACGGTGGCGCTGTCGATCGGCGCGTTCAGCAGCCGTGGCAGTTGTGGGTGCAGTTCACCGAGGGCGGTTTCGAGGGTGACGTCGTCACGCAGTTCGCCATGGATCAGGTACATATCAGGCTCCTCCAATCAGTTCAGACGCGGCCATTGCGCAGCTTCGGCTGGCGCTCGTGCCGGCGCGTCCATGCAGTTCAAACCAGTCGGTCTGCAAGCCGCATCCGCAGCTTGATCCGGGGTGCAGCGTCGCCAGATCCCCCATGACCACGGCATGCGCGGGGCTGGAAGAAATGTAGGGCGACACGAACTCCAGCAACCCGCGCCGGCCGTAGGGCAGGACGGTGAAGTCGGATGGATTGCGCACGAAGACCTTCGAATAAACCGGCACATGAAAATGCTGGTGAGCGCACTGGACGTAGGGCACGGCATGCTCGACAGCGCCGTAGCCGTCGCGGCAGCGGGACAGGTCGATACCCAGTTGGCGGTTGATCCGTTCATACAACTGCGACAAAGGAATTTCCTGCGCCGCCTGGGTTTTCCAGCCGCCACCGAGAAACACCAGTGACTCGGCCGGCAACTGCAGATCCGCCACGCCGGTGTCTGCCATGTGTTGCAGCGCGTGGGAAAGGAACGCGGGGAAGCCGAGAATACGCACGGGTAAACCTTCTTCGGCAAACGCCTGCAAGGCGCTGATCACCCCGAACAGATCGAACGCGTGACCTTCTCCGGTCAGGCGCAATCCGTAGGCGACGCGGTTGACCGGCGCGTAACTGCACAAAAACTGGTCGGTGTAGGCGGTACCCAATGTGATGGCGGCCTTGGGTTCATAGCTCAGGAGCAAGTAGTTGCAAGGGGTGTCGGGGGTGTCCCAGCCGTAATGGCGAAAAATGTGGCTCACCATCCCTTGGGCGGCGGCCATGCTGCGCTCGTCGTAGCGCAAGCGACTCTTCTGGCCGCTGGTGCCGGAGGATGTCAGCTCCAGCGCGTCTTCGCCTGTGGGACCGAACAACAAGTGACGTTTGAAATAATGGGCGAAAATCGGTGGCAGCCTTGACCAGTCATCCAGTGTCTCCAGGTCTCGTGCAACGAGACCGTTAGCATTGAGCCAGCGCTCGTAGCCGGGCGTGTGGTGACAATGAAACAGGCTGATTTCCCCCATAGCCTGGTCGAACAGGCCTTCAGGCACGGAATCCAGGCAATAGGGGTGCGTTAACGCGCAAAGCGCATCGGTGTGGGGTAAATGGATCATCGAAGGACCTATCGAGTGGGGTCAGGCAGCAAGCGGGGGAAGGGCGCGCCGCAGGAACAGGCGCAAGGGCAGCAGGCACAAGAGCCCTGCGACACCCGCCATCAGGGCGAAGGATTCGTGACTGACGCCAGCGCCGGCCGCTGCCATCAGCGAGCCGCCGCCGCCCATGACGGCGATCGAAATCATGCCGATCATGGCCGAGACCAGGCCTTTGCTGTCGTCGCTTGAAAATAGCGCGAGCCGGTACAGTGCGGCATTGCTCATGCCCAGGCCGATGGCGTAAAGCGCCAGGGCGCTGATCAGCAAAGGCGTCGACGCACCGTAGACACTGCTGGCGAGCAGCGCGATAAGCCCACCGCAAAACGGCCAAAGCGCGTATCGAATCAGTTGTGGCAACTCATTGTTGGCAATCAATCGGTTGAGTATCAGGTTGCCGAGAATGACTGCCGCAAATACCGGGATTTGCCACAGGCCGTACTCAAGCGACGAAAACCCCTGGTTCTGAATCAGCAGGAGTGGCGCCAGTCCGATCCAGGCGATCAATGGCAGGCTCATCACGCCTAGTGCAACAGAGGCCGTCATGAATCGCAGGTTGGTGAGTAAAGCGACATAGCGGCGAAAGGTGCCACGCCATTCAAAGGGCATTGCAGCCAGGCGCTGACCATCGTGGCGCAAAGTTCCCACGGTCTCCGGCATGAAGATGAACAGCGCAACCCAGGCCAGCACGCCAATGACGCCCAGCAGTAAAAACAGCTCCCGCCAGGAGATCCATTCCAGCAACAAACTGCCCAGCAAGGGCCCCAGAAGAGGTGAAAGCAGGGCAACATTCCCTAGTAGCGCCATGATTTTTACTGCATCGGCTTCGCAGAAGACTTCTTGCAAGGCCGGATAGCTGACGGCAATGACAAACCCCAGCCCCATTCCTTGAACCAGACGCAAGGCGTTGAAGGCATATATGGTTTTCACGTTGAACGTGGCAACGCAGGCCAGGGCGAATAGCCCGCAACCGATAAGCAACATTCTGCGGCGACCGTACTGATCGGACAGCGGCCCGATCAGCCACTGCAGGAGAACGCCCCCGGCTAAATACAAATTAAAGGCATAAGGGACATGCTCGGGACTGGAATTCAGTTGTTGGGTGACAGTTAGCATGGCCGGCATGATCATATCGCTGGCCATATAAGTGAGTAGTTCGAAAAGAGCAATTGCGATGCAAAACCCGAATAATCGAATGGGGCTTATAGTTATCAAGGCGCTGCGCATGGAGTTCCTTCGGGGGGCTTAAGTTATAAAGTAAGTTCTCAGGTGGTGGAGCAAGAATAGTCATTATCGATGAGTAATTTCATTGCGATAAGTGAGACACAAAATTTCAGAAGTTTTGCGGCCCGTCTAGTGCGCGGGTCAGAGAACAAAAGAGAGAGTTTTTGTGAAGTGACGTACATTGGTGCAGGAGAAATCCTACACGAAAATACCCGCTACTAAGCGGGTATATCGAAAAGTCTTACAGGGTGCGTTTGTGTTTTTACAAGTGATTAGTTTTACTTTCGAAGAGGTTTTAACGGTGCTGGTAATAACCAGGTCCACCTCTGTCGTAATGGTGGTCACCGTGCCAGCCCCCGTGGGGGAAAACGATGCAACCGCTAAGGGTTAGCAGAGCGATCAGGGGAATCAGCAACGTGATTCGACGTAACATTTGAAAATCCTCATGGTTATCGCTGCAATAAAGCCAAATCTCTTCATCGGCTGTAACATGAGACCCCGTTTGCAGCGTCCCATTCCCGCACAAAGGTAGGGGCTTGGCATGCTTTCAGATACAAAACGGATACATTTTTCAGGTTCAGGAACTCGCAATGACTCAGTCGCAACGTTTGAAATACTCGATTCTGATCTCCCTGGTGGTGCTGGGGATCATGTTCGGCCTTTCGTATCTGCAAAACGCAGGTGTCATCAGCGAGAAGCTGTTTCAGTACATCGCCATCGGCGTGGCGGTGATCGTGGTGGTGATCAATGGCGTGATGCGTCGCAAGGTCAAGCCTTGAACGACGCATTGAACTGATCAGTCGCGATGAAGCAGGGCTACAGCCTGTGGATGCAGGCTGTAGCTTTTGTCCGCGTTGAGCGTGATTACGCCTTCGCTGCACAAGCGTTTCAACACTTCTCGCACACTGAGAAAGGACAGGGGGATATCCAGGTCCAGCAAGTGGCCATGCACGCCGCGCACGCCCAGGCTGCGCTCGCTTTCGGCGGCGGTCAGCAAGGCGTCGATGACCTTGAGTCGAATCAGACTGGTTCGCAGTCCATAGCTTTTGAGCAGCAACCTGATCCGCTCGTTGCCATTGCGCTCGCCTTGTTGGCTGAAGACCCCGGAGCTCATGGCTGAACCCTTGGGCGCGTGACTACCGTCCGTTGGCAGTTGCGAGTTGTACATGCAAAAACTCCTTTTCCGAGCCGGCCAGGAAATGTGATGGGTGCTCTCATTGAATAAGACGTACGAGCACACCAAATAATGAACGCCCGAATGTAGAAAATTCGTCACCGGCATGTCAGCAGCCTGTGAGATGGCCGGAAAAAGCGCCTTTCAGGGCCTAAATTTTTGTCGTCGATTTCGTTCCTAGGGGAAGGCGCGGTGCGTGTTTGACGCAGGGTGTTTGTCTTTTCGATCAGGAGCGAGCGTGATTATTTCCAGGCAATTAACCAGGTTGAGCCTGGCGGGCATGTTGGTGGGGCTGAGTCTTGCGGCAAGCGCGCGCAGTACGCCCGAGGAGGCGAGCGCCGATATTCGCCGCACCAGTTTTGGTGTGCCGCATATCCGTGCCGAAAACGAGCGTGGTCTCGGTTATGGCATCGGTTACGCCTACGCCCAGGACAACCTGTGCTTGCTGGCCAATGAGATTGTCACCGTCAATGGCGAGCGTTCACACTATTTCGGCCCGGACCAACTGACGGTCGAGGAGCGCGAAAACCAGGTCAGCGATCTGTTCTTCACCTGGCTCAATACCCCTGACGCCGTCGCCGGGTTCTGGAAGGCGCAAACCTCACCAGTGCGTGATCTGGTCGAAGGTTATGTTGCGGGCTACAACCGCTCGCTGAGCGAACGCCGCGCACAGGGTTTGCCGCAGCAATGCCAAGGCGAATGGGTACGCGATATCACCTCGCAGGACCTGGTCAAGTTGACCCGCCGTCTGTTGGTCGAAGGCGGAGTGGGGCAGTTCGCCGAAGCGCTGGCGGGGGCGACGCCACCCAAGGCCGTCACGAAGGCCGCAGGCGAAGGGTCGTCGTTTCAGCTGGCGGCCACGCGCATGCAGCGGTTCGCGCTGGATCGCGGCAGCAATGCGGTGGCGGTCGGCAACGAGCGGTCGTTCAATGGCCGTGGGATGCTGCTCGCCAACCCGCATTTCCCCTGGATTGGCGGGATGCGCTTCTATCAGATGCACCTGACCATTCCCGGCAAGCTGGATGTGATGGGCGCGGCGTTGCCGGGGCTGCCGATGATCAATATCGGGTTCAACCAGCACCTGGCGTGGACCCATACGGTGGACACGTCCAAGCACTTCACCCTGTATCGCCTGCAACTTGATCCCAAGGATCCGACTCGTTACCTGCTTGACGGCAAGTCGCTGCCAATGGACAAGCAAACCGTGACGGTGAACGTGAAACAGCCCGACGGCCAGACCCGAGCGGTGTCTCATGTGGTCTATAGCTCGCAGTTCGGTCCGATCGTGCAGTGGCCCGGCAAACTCGACTGGGACAATCAATACGCCTACAGCCTGCGCGATGCCAACCTGGAAAACGACCGGGTGTTGCAGCAGTGGTACGCGATGAATCAGGCCACCAGCCTCAAGGATTTGCAGGCCTCGGTGCACAAGATTCAAGGCATCCCGTGGGTCAACACCCTGGCGGTGGATAGTCAGGGGCAAACGCTCTACATGAACCTGTCGGTGGTGCCGAACGTCAGCGCCGACAAACTGGCCAAGTGCAGCGACCCGCGCATCGGGTTGCAGATGATCGTGCTCGACGGCTCCAACAGCGCTTGCGCGTGGGACAGCGATCCGAACGCCGCGCAACAGGGTATTTATGGGGCGGACAAGTTGCCGCAACTGCTGCGCAAGGATTACGTACAACACTCCAATGATTCTGCGTGGATGGCCAACCCGGCGCAGCCGCTCACCGGTTTCTCGCCCCTGATCAGTCAGGAAGGCCAGGCACTGGGGCTGCGCTCGCGTTTCGCCCTGGATCGATTGAGCACGCTGAGCAAGGCCGGCCTGATCTCGGCGGCGGATTTGCAACGAATGGTGATGGACGATCAGGTCTATCAGGCCGGGCAAGTGATGCCGGATCTGTTGCAGTTCTGCGCTGGCGATCTGGGCGCCGATGCCGCCACGCTCGCGCCGGTATGTGCGAGCCTCAAGGCGTGGGACCGCAGCGCAAATTTGGACAGCGGGCTCGGGTTTGTTCACTTCCAGAACGTAATGGAACCGTTGCAGCAAGTCCCGGACATCTGGCGAGTGGCATTCGATCCGAAAGACCCGCAACACACACCGCGCGGGCTGGCACTGGATAATCCGCAGGTGAGCCGGGCGATACGCGAAGCAATGCTGGCGTCGGTGGAGCAGGTCAAAAAGCTTGGGCTCAAGGATGACAGCCGTTGGGGCGACATTCAGGTGGTCAGCAGCGGCGGCCAGCAGACGCCGATCCACGGCGGGCCGGGCACGCTGGGCGTGTACAACGCCATCCAGAGTGTGCCGAGGACCGATGGCAAACTCGAAGTCATCAGCGGCACCAGCTATTTGCAAGTGGTGACCTTTGATGACAAAGGCCCGCACGCGCAAGGTCTGCTGGCGTTCTCGTTGTCCAGCGATCCGACATCGAAGTATTCCCGGGACCAGACCCTGGCCTTTTCGAAGAAACAGCTGAGTCCGTTGCCGTTTACCGAGCAGCAGATCACGTCAGATCCGCAGTATCAGGCGCAGACGATCCGCGAGCAGGATGAAAAAGCCGGGAAGGTGGCCGCTCAATAAGAAGAGGGCGGTGCAAGCGACAAATGAAAGGCCGCCTCCCGTTGAGGGTTGCGGCCTTTCAGCTTTTCGGGGTTTGTTGCGGGATCGAATTGAGTACCGGATTACCTTCCTTGTTTCGGGTCAGGTAGACCGGCAGTACTTTGGGCAGGGAAGCCACCAGGTTGTTGAGTTCCTTGATGTTGTAGATGCCACCCAGACGAATCGTGCCGGTGCTGTGGTCAGCGACCATGATCGGTTTGCTCAGGTAACGGTTGATCAACGGCAGGGCATCGTTCAACGACAGATCATCAAGCACCAGTTTGCCGCTGCGCCAGGCCAGGGCGTTGTCGTTGGGATAGGTCTGATTGATCTGCGGGGTGAAGTCGCCGTGTTTATAGCGCGCCTGCATGGCAGGTCCGAGACGCAAGCCATCGCCCGGAAGATCATCGTTGCTGCTGACCAGCACTGAGCCCTCAATCAGGTTCACGCGTACCTGATCCTCGTACATCCAGACGTTGAATTTGGTCCCGGTGACCCGAATTCTTCCCTCCGCTGCCCTGACAACAAAAGGGTGAGCCAGGTCGTGGCTGACACTGAAGAAGGCCTCGCCTTTTTCCAGCGTGACCCGGCGCTGATCCTTGTAGTTGCTGAACGTCAGCTCGCTGTCCAGGTTCAACTCCACTTGGCTGCCATCGCTCAGGGTGACCTGACGAACCGTGTCGCTGGCTTCGAAGTGCTGATACGAATTTGGTAGCCAGCCCATGTTCCAGCCGCTGTACGCCGCCAACGGCAACGCCAGGGCACAAACGGCGGCGGCAATACCAATCGTGCGCCAGGGCGTGGCAGGTTTGAAACGAGCAACCGGTGCGACGGCTTCGGGACGCGGCAAATCCCCCGCGACTTCCCAGATTTCCAGCATGGCCTCGTACTCGAACGCATGCAGCGGATGAGCCTCTCGCCACTGTTCGAAGGCGATCCGCTCTTCAGCGGTGCAGTCCACGGCGTGCAGACGCATGCACCAGTGCGCAGCGGCATCGGTGATGGCGTCATATTCGGCTTGCGAGAGAGAATTGTCGGTCATTGACTCATCCTGATTTCCCACATTCTAACCTTGTGGGGAAGCATGCGAGAACAGCCGTCATGGCAATTAACCATCAAATGGGAATTATTTTTGACATCAGGGCGTGCTGACGTGCAGTTGACGGCCCAGATGACTGATCAGCCAGGCGACGCTGTCGGCGTTTGCGAGTTGGACCGACAGCCTGGCCATTGGGTCTTTCCTGAATGTGTGGCGGGCACCGCTCAGGTTTTCTGCGCCGGTCAAGGCCAGGATATGCTCTCTCACACTATCGGTATCTTCACCGGAAGTGCTGCCCAGGTCCTCCCACACCTCGGTATCCGGATCCTGGACCATAAACAACCGGGTAAGAGGGGTCTTCAGCGACAGTGCGGTGCTTTGCAGTTCGCGTAATGCTTTTTTCAGAGCGCTGGCGGTCAGGGTCGCTGTTCCGATCAGATCGGGAAAAGGTCTGCCGGAATCAAGGTACGAAATATCCGAGGCCTTGCAGGCAGTGTGGGCGAGCTCATGAATCAGCGTCGTCGCTCGGGCATGGGTACTGATAGGGAAGGCAGTGTCGGAAAGATGCTCGCGGTAATGATTGAATCCGGGGGCGAAGAATTTTTCTGCCAGATAGATCCTTTGTTTTACATCCGTTGGAACGGTAAAGCCGAACGTATGTTCCGCCCCTTCGATCAGCCTGCCCACCACAAAACGCTTCGATTTGGGCTTCCTGAGCGAGGGATCCAGCAACGCTGCAAAAATATCGCCCACCACTTTTTCAAGTTTTTCCAACTGGGCCGCTGACACCGACGGCACGTCGATAAAATCCATGATGAGCTGATGTGCGGGAGTGACTGTTCCATCGGTCGATTTGAGCAATTCCAGATTCCGAAACGCATTCCAGGCATAGGTGGTCGCCAGGTCCAGCGCGGAATCAATCTGACGCGCCTTCTTCGGAAACAGCTGGCGGATCCGGTGCATGCCATTGGCGTCGACATTCATGCCCTCCCAAACCGTCAGGGCCGTTTCCAGCCGTTTGACGAGGCCGGGCCGTTCTGCCGACGATTGCCTGTCCAGCATCCATTGTTTCGCGACATTCTGGCGCAGTCGAGGCCCCCTTTTTTTTCCGTCGCTGATGCGCCAGCGGGTGCCATGTTTGGCGACGGGATAGACTTTGCCCTCGACTGCCCCGAAGCGCTTTTTGGTTGTCGGGTGCGTGTAGAGCCCAAGCGTAGAGTCGTGTGTCAGCGACCCAAGGTCGGCTTCGAGGCTTTCATGGCGCTGCAGACGAGTGCGTTCCGGTGCCGTTATATCGACGTTCTGCCACTTGACTCGGGTGTCTTGGGGTTGCGTCGCCGGCGCGACTGGCGACGAAGGTTGCTGCGGTTCATCTCCCAGCGATAGGCGTAACGAGGCCAATTGTGAAATGCCGCTGATAAACGCGCTGATCGCCGCGCCCCATTTGTGCATCTGGAGGTCCTCGGCGGACTGCTTGATATCGCGATAACTGCGCCACACCGTGAGGGGGTAAGCGAGTTTGCCCATGCAGAACGAAAAGGCTTCGTGCACATCTTCGCCCAGCACATGCTTGATGGTTGCCCATTCGCCTTGCTTCTGGTTATCCGACTGAAAACCAAGCAATCGCCCCAATAGCGCGGCATTGTCATTGAACAAATGCTTGAACAGATTACCTTTGACTGGATTGGACGCCAGTGTGACCGGCGTCAACTGGGGGCTGGTGGTCATCATCCGGTATTGCACATGCGTGCGGTCAGGCTGTGGGAGGTTCATGAGTACCCAATCCAACAATCCGCCCTGGTTCTTCAGTTCCGTCAGCAAGTGTGTTTCGTTGGCGTATTCTTTGACCCCGTGCTGCGGGCTGTGAGGCGCGACAAGCACGTGTGGCGCCTTGCTATCGGCCTTGGAACCGATCAGATAAACGCCAGGCACTTTGATCGACTGCCCGTTCCCGATACCCAGAAACTCCAGCGGACGAATGATCGCGTTCGCACCCTCGATTGCCGCACGGGCGATGGCGTCGGGCATGTCCATGACTTGCCGGATCAGGTCAAACCCCGTCTCGCTCAGACGCTCCTGGAGTTTTTCCGAGTGGGCGTAGTGCATCAGTTGCCACGGTAATTGGGTGTAGAACCGTTTCCTGCGCCCCGCGTTTGTCTCCGTGTCTGCGAGGGCGTCACTCAAGATCTTTTGTTGATGCTCGCCCGGTTTCAGGTTGCGTATCAGGTCTTTGATGTAGCTTTCGTCCATATCCTCAGGAATCACAGTGGCATCCAGCGACACCAGTTTGAAATGGGCCTTATCCAGATCCTCAAGGTGATTCAACGCAAAATCGGTCAGGATTTGCGGCCTGACCGCAGCGCCTGGGCGTGCGTTGATACGGACCTGGACTTGATCCGGATCGATGTTGAACATGTCTGCCTTGAGCTGTTTCTCAAGTTCATCGTGAGCCGTACGGCGCAGTGACGGAATACCGGCCAGGTAGTCCCGGTCGTCTTTGACGTTATCGAGGTATTGCTGCAGCAGTTCGCCCTGCAGAATCAAGTCTTTGATCGGCGCTTTTGCCAGCCACGCCGGGAGTTTTTGCCGGGTTGTCAGAGACTGGGCAATGTCCTTGGCGCGGCGTAGTCCTGTCTGGGGCTTGCGTAGTCCCACCAGATTCAAAAGGCTGGCGAGTGGCGTGGCGGGGAGCTTCGTGGCGAGCGCGCGGCCGACCATCGTTTCGTCCAGACAGACATAGGGTTTTTGCAGGTAATCGAGAAAATGGCCAAAGATCCGTTGCAGCGGCGCCAGCGTGTAAGTCGTTCCCGGCAAGCGCTCGCTGCGGCCAAGGTTTTCTAAAAGGGTTGTCCGCTGATCATCGTCTTTGAGACGTCGATCGAGTTCGTCCAGCAGCGGCGTCAGAGTCTTGAACGCTTCGAATCCGAACGCAGGTGTCCACAAGATCGCTTTGCCCGAATGCACAGGGTCCAGGCCACCTCGCTCAGTCAGCAAAAAACAACTGGCCAGTTTCAGCACGTCTGTCCCAGCGCCGGCCTTTAATGCCAGGGAGAAGACATCGGGCAAGAAACCGTTTAATGCCGCGCGTTGCAGGTGTACCGGGGAATCGAGCACGGTACTGACGATGGCCTGTTCCGTCGGCCCCAGCGTGCGGGTGACAGCGCGCAGCTTCAGTTCACTGCGCAAGGCTGTTGACAAAGTATGCGTAAAACTCGATTGCAGGCTCGCCACCGATGAGCTGACGAGGTTCAGCGCCTCGGTCAGCGTGCTGGTTGTTGCGGGAATGGCCGGGTGGTTTTCAAGGCGCTGATCAAGCGCCTGCTCAACGGTATCAAGCAGTGCCAGTTCGGCTTTGGCCGACTCGGCGCGCACAGTAGCCGGTCGCGCGCTCCGGCGATGGTCGACCCGGGTACTCCAGCGCCCCCCGGCGTCGCTGGTCAGCAGTCGGTCATCAATCAATCCCCGGACGTCCAGCGCCTTATCAATCAAGGCATAGGGGTTTAGCGTGCCTTCACTTTCGCGGTACAGGCCCAACGCATGGCTCAGGTTATCCCGCTGTTTGATCAGGATGTCGGCCATCAATTGTTTAAACACCGGGCCGACGATCGTTTTGCCTTCAATCACGCGCTCATCTGGCTCGAACGCAAGAAAGGTCTCGCGTTCGTTCAACGACATGAAATTGAATAACGTGTCGTCATGTCCTTCGCTTTTCATCATCTGCAGCACGATTTTCTTGATGGCTGGCAGATTGCTCGTCGCCTCGATACCTCTGGATGGGGTGTACAGAAAGCCCAGGGTGTTGACGCTCCCGATCATCAACGTCGAGGCCAGCTCGGCGAAATGCTTGAGGGGCGCGGTGACACGTACCTTTTCGATACGAAGCGGGTCTCTTCGGTCAGGCGTCAGGCTGACATTCATCAGTCGCAGGTATTCCTGCGTCGTCAACGTCCCTTGTTGACGCTGGTTGAGCAGTCTCATGTGGAAGGTGTCGCGCAGGCACTCGGTGAAGAATTCCAGCCGTGACAGCCCGTTGCTCATGGGCGTATTCCAGAATGTGCCGAGCAGGCTTTGCAGATGGGGCGTAAAGCTGTGCGCGATCTCTTTTATCGCGTTCTCCCAGGCCTGGTTGTCGGCGTCGCTGCTCACACCGTGTTCGTGGTTGGAAAAAACCCTGGAATCACCCGCAGGCCAGTGATGGGTCAGGTAAAAGTGCAACAGCGCATCGCTCAGTGAGTACGAGGAAATCGTATGCTGGTCTTCACCGTCGTCGAAGGCTGAGATCGTCCTGACATAACTCTTGAGGCGCGTCAGGCGCTGGTCCAGTTTGGGGAAGGGTATTTCCAACGCATTCCTGAGGGCGTCGTCGAGCATCGATTGCAGGGTCGGCGTCTTGACCAGTTCAGCCATCATCGTCGTGATGTTTTGGGCCTGATTGCGGTCGAGGATGAGCTGTTGGTCCTGGAAGACCGCGCCTTTGATGTCTTCCGTTGCAATGTCGGGTACGGAGGCGGCGGGCAAGGCGCTGCGTTGCTCGATGGAGAGAAATCGCAGCAGCTCGCGCTTGCCGATGGTCTGCGCCAGCCACTCCTTGAGCCAGCTTTTGAGGTCGTCCATGTCGGCGAATTTGATCAGGCCTTTCCATGGCGTGTAGAGCGTGACTTCGCCGTCGTCGGGTCGACTCATGGCGAAGGCTCCAGCCAAGGGGATATCCGGGGTGCCCGTCACCCGCAGCAACAGCTGACAGGCGAACATCGGGTCTTTTTGCGTGATACGGGCGGCGTGGGTGGCCAGATACACGTTATTCAGCCACTTCAGATCATCCATCGAGAACGTCAACGCTTTCTCGCGATCCCCAGGCTGTTTAGCCTTGGAGGCACGTTCTGCTTCGTCAAAAAAATACGGCAGGGCGGGATCAGTCATGTGTTTTCCTCAGTGTTACGACCGGCGGTTGATCGCGGGTCGTCAGGTCGGGAAAAAACACTACGGTCATTGGAAGGCGTCGGTGCGGTACATATTGCTTGAGAAGAGCAAGCGCTCGAGACTTGACAGGACGCCGGTACAACAGCGCTTAATCGACGTCTGCTGTTGGTTGCCATGCAACCTCGTTTCCCCTGGTGCCCGTATTCAATAATAAAACTGGAGCTTCAGATGACCGCAACGCCCGAAGTGGCCGTCAGTTCGACCACCCCCTCGCTCGATTTCGACGCGCTCGTTCTATTGCTTGAGCAAATTTTTCTGCGCCACGGCACCTCCGCCGATGTCGCCAAGACTCTGGCGCTGAATTGCGCCGGCGCTGAACGCGATGGCGCCCACAGCCATGGCGTGTTTCGTATTCCAGGTTATGTCTCGACGCTCAAGAGTGGCTGGGTCAATGGCCAGGCCGTGCCGGTGGTCGAGGATGTTGCATCGGGGTTTGTCCGGGTCGACGCGGCTAACGGTTTTGCCCAACCCGCGCTGGCGGCGGCCCGTGCACTGCTGGTGGAAAAAGCCCGCAGCGCCGGGATTGCGGTGTTGGCAATTCGTAACTCCCACCATTTCGCGGCACTGTGGCCGGATGTCGAGCCGTTTGCCTATGAAGGGCTGGTGGCGTTGAGCGTGGTGAACAGCATGACGTGCGTAGTGCCACACGGCGCCGACCGGCCGTTGTTCGGCACCAACCCGATTGCCTTCGCCGCGCCCCGGGCTGACGGTGAACCGATTGTCTTTGACCTGGCCACCAGCGCCATTGCCCATGGCGATGTGCAGATTGCCGCGCAAAAAGGTGAGCGCCTGCCGGCGGGCATGGGCGTGGACGGCCTTGGTCAGCCGACTCAGGATCCGAAGGCGATTCTGGAGGGTGGCGCGTTGCTGCCGTTCGGTGGGCACAAGGGTTCAGCGCTGTCGATGATGGTCGAATTGTTGGCGGCGGCACTGACCGGCGGCAATTTCTCCTTCGAGTTCGACTGGAAGAACCATCCGGGAGCCAAGACGCCGTGGACCGGGCAATTGCTGATCGTGATCGATCCGAGCAAGGCGGCCGGGCAGAATTTTGCCGAGCGCAGCCAAGAACTGGTTCGTCAGATGCACAGCGTGGGGCTCAAACGCCTGCCGGGTGATCGACGTCATCACCAGCGAACCAAGTCGAATGCCCAAGGCATTCAACTGGATGCCCAGACGTTGGCGAATTTGCGAGCACTGGCAGGGCTCTGAAACCGGAGCAAAACGCGGACAAGAAAAAGGCGAGCGCAATGCTCGCCTTTTTGCAGTGTGGCTATTGAAGCGGGACCGTTTAACGGCGGCCCAGCAACAACCCGACCACCAGGCCGAAACCGGCTGAGATGGCGACGGTTTGCCATGGATGACCACCGATGTAGGTCTCGGTCGCGTCGACTACCGGTTTGGTGCGGTCGCGAACACTGGTGACCGAATCCCGGGCCTGCTGGAGTTTCTGGGCGATTTGCCCACGAAGGGTCTCTGCTTCCTCACCCACTAATGAAGCGCTGCTTTTCAGCAGTTTTTCCGACTCTTCGATCAAGGATTGAAGTTCGCTGAATGCCTGATCCTTGATCTGGTCATTGGCGACTTGTGTGGCTGTTTTCCGGGCCATTGGGTACTCCTTGCAGGTAAATGGGCAGTGAACAATGGAGTCTGCGGCAACCGAAAAAGTTGCAGTGAATTTGCGCACTGACTGTGAGTCGAGGAAAAATCCCGAGTCAGACATTTCGTCCTACAGTGTAAGATGGCGCCTATTTTTACGCAGCAGGTAACTCCCCATGAGCTTCAATCTGGCCGACAAACCCCTGGCTGAGCGCGCAGCGCTTGAAGATGAGAAATCCCGTCTGTTCGACCTCTGGCAAAGCAACCTTGGCAAATCCAAGGGCGAAGCCGCGCGGTTGTTTGGCGAGCGGGCCAAGCGCAAAGGCAAATGGGCGGAATGGGTTCGTGCCGAACTTGACGCCATGTCACCGCCGGAATTCGCGAACATGGTGCGCAGTGAAGTGAACCGTTTGATGGCCGCCAAGTAAGACCGGCCTCAGGCAAAACTCGCGACAATGGCCTCGCGCACTTTCAACACCACCGGATCGAGTTGCGTGCTGGTACGCCAGCCCAGTTCGATCGGGTAGCGTGGCAAGGCCAGAGGGCAGGGCAGCAGCGCCAGTCCGCAGAGCGCCGCAATGCTTTTGGCCGCGTGGGCCGGAATGGTCGCCACCGCCTGACTGCCCTTGAGCAGGTGTGGCAATGCTGCAAAGTGCGTGGTCGAGGCGCACACCCGCCGATTCAGCCCCAACGCTGCCAAGCCCTCATCGGTGATCCCGATAAAACCGCCCGATGACACCAGAATGTGCTCGCGGGCCACAAACTCTTCAAGGCTGATTGCCTGTTGCCCCGGTGCCAGGCTGAGCGGATCCACCAGGCACAGATAACCGCCTTCCCCCAGCACTTGGCGACTGAGCAATCGCTCGGTGAAACCGCCCGCGGTGATTGCCAGATCAATACTGCGCTCCATCAATGCCTGAGCGACGATCTGACTGTGCGTCTGCCGAAAGATCAGGCGTAATTTCGGCGCGCTTAGGGCAATGGCCTCGATCAACCGCCGACCGTAGGCGATCTCGAAATCATCCGACAACCCCACCGTGACCGAACGTCCGTCGTAATGATTGGCCGCCGGGTCGACCATCGCCAGGCTCTGCCGGCATTTGTTCAGCGCGTCGCTCACCACCGGTTTCAACTGGTTGGCCCTGAGCGTCGGCGCCAGGCCTCGGCCGGTGCGCACGAACAGCTGATCGCCATACAGCTCGCGCAACCGTCGCAGCGCCGCGCTGACGGCCGATTGCGTTACGCCCAGGCGCAACGCCGCACGGCTGGCGCTGGACTCTTCATGCAGCGCTTCGAAGACTTTGAGCAGGTTGAGGTCAACGGTCGCGATATTCATAAGGTTCATATCATTCAGCAGTGAATCGGGCTTTATTGATGATCCGGTGGCGCCTGAGAATGAGCAACACCTCATTGCTTTCGGAGTGACAGACATGCCCAAGTCCATTGTTGCAGCGTTGCAAATCGGCGCCTTGCCCGGCGGCAAGGCCGAGACCCTTGAACAGATCCTTGCGTGGGAAAACGCGATTATCGAATCTGGTGCCGCGCTGGTGGTCATGCCCGAAGCGTTGCTGGGGGGTTACCCCAAGGGAGAGGGCTTTGGCACTCAGCTGGGCTACCGGTTGCCGGAAGGTCGTGAAGCCTTTGCCCGCTATTTTGCCAACGCCATCGACGTGCCCGGCGCCGAGACTGAAGCGCTGGCCGGATTGTCGGCCCGCACCGGGGCCAATCTGGTGATCGGCGTGATTGAGCGCGCCGGCAGCACGTTGCATTGCACGGCGCTGTTGTTCGATCCGCAGGCCGGGCTGGTCGCCAAACACCGCAAGCTGATGCCGACCGGCACTGAGCGTCTGATCTGGGGCAAGGGCGACGGCTCGACGCTGCCGGTGATCGACAGCCAGGTCGGGCGCATCGGTGCGGTGGTGTGCTGGGAAAACATGATGCCGCTGCTGCGCACCGCGATGTACGCCAAAGGCATCGAGGTCTGGTGCGCGCCGACGGTGGACGAGCGGGAAATGTGGCAGGTCAGCATGCGCCACATCGCCCATGAAGGACGCTGCTTCGTGGTCAGCGCGTGTCAGGTCCAGGACTCACCGCAGGCCTTGGGCGTGGAGATCGCCAACTGGCCGGCGGATCGGCCGCTGATTGCCGGCGGCAGCGTGATCGTCGGCCCCATGGGCGACATTCTGGCGGGGCCGCTGCGTGACGGGGCGGGGTTGCTCGCCGCTGAGATCGACACCGACGACCTGATCCGCGCGCGGTACGACTTTGATGTGGTCGGTCACTACGCGCGCCCGGATGTGTTTGAGCTGACCGTTGACGAATGTTCCAAGCCTGGGGTCCGCTTCACCGCATAACCCACCCGTGAAAGCTGATGTTGTTCACTCAATACCATCTTCAGGCGAGCACGAAACCTGTGGTGAGGGGATTTATCCCCGTTGGGTCGCGAAGCGGCCCCCGCGTTTGTTCAGACAGGTCGGTTTGTCTGGATTGACGACTGCTTCGCAGCCGAACGGGGATAAATCCCCTCGCCACGGGCGCTCCCACAGGGGATATTTATCGTCGGTTTTACCGCGTGCCGGTCGTAGACCCCAGGCTCAGTTTGCCGGTGTCCACAAAACGCATCGTGCCAAACAAACCACCCGCCAGTTTGCCGCGCAGCACGTAGGGCAGGTTGTTCAGCGTTTGCGTCTGGCTCAGCCCCAATGTCTGGCGTATCACCGAGAACGCCGAAACGCTCACCGGCACGCTCAGCACGGTTTCGGAAAAGCGTGCAATCGAGCCCGACTGATCACTGACTCCGGAAGCCAGCGGCTGGCCATTGACCTCCAGGTCCAGCGCCAGGCCGTTGTAGTCGATCGGTGTTTCGTTAGGGTTTTGCACGCGGATCTTCACGGCAAAGCGCACTTCCATGTCCTGGCTTTGCAGCGGTTCGATGCCGACCACATTGATGTTCAACGGGTCGCGATGGGGGAAGAGGGCGCAGGCGCTCAGGGAGAGCAACAGCAGGGAAAGGATGACGGCGTGGACGCTGCGCATGTAGACGCTCTCATAAAGAAAAGGGCTGAACCGCCACAGGCTCAGCCCTTGAGCCTTTCTAGCGGTTCAACTGTGCGACCGCTTGAGTGCGTGCGGGTTCACCCTTGGCCGGGACATCGGGGTTTTCCATGACCTGCAGGATCGAAGCTTCCGGGTCGAAATCGTCCTCTTCCAGCTCGATGAACTCCTCGGGCAGGAAGATGTTCAGCACGATAGCGCACAACGCCCCGACGGTGATTGGCGATTCGAAGATGTTGTGCAGCGCCTTCGGCAGCTCGCGCAACACGTCCGGCACCGCCGCGACACCCAGGCCCATGCCGATGGAAATCGCCACGATCAGCATGTTGCGCCGATGCAAACCGGCTTCGGCGAGGATCTTGATCCCGGCCACCGCCACGGTGCCGAACATCACCAGCTCGGCGCCGCCGAGCACCGGTTTGGGCATCAACTGCAGCACCGCGCCGATCATCGGGAACAGTCCCAACAGCACCAACAGACCGGCGATGAAAAACGCCACGTAGCGGCTGGCCACGCCCGTCAACTGGATCACGCCATTATTCTGGGCGAAGGTCACCATCGGCATGCTGTTGAACACTGCCGCCATGGCCGAGTTGAGGCCGTCAGCCAGCAGGCCGGATTTGATCCGGCGGATGTAAATCGGGCCCTTGACCGGCTGCCGGGAAATCATCGAGTTGGCGGTCAGGTCGCCAGCGGCTTCCAACGGCGACACCAGGAAAATCACCGCCACCGGCACAAACGCGACCCAGTCAAAATTGAAGCCGTACTTGAACGGCACCGGCACACTCATCAGCGGCACGTCGGGCAGGCTGGCGAAATTGACGTCGCCCATCAGCCATGCGACGACATAACCCAACGTCAGGCCAATGACGATTGCCCCCAGGCGCAGGAACGGCACATCGACCCGGTTCAACACCACGATCGTGCCGAGCACCAGCGCCGCCAACGCCAGATGACTCGCCGCGCCAAGGTCCGCTGCGCCGAAGCCGCCGGCGATGTCGGTCATGGCGACCTTGATCAGCGACAGGCCCATCAGGGTAATGATGGTGCCGGTCACCACGGGCGTGATCAGCATCCGCAGCTTGCCAATGAACTGGCTCAATACCACTTCGATGAACGCGGCGAAAAAGCACACACCGAAGATCGTCGAAAGGATTTCATCGGTACCGCCACCCCGGGCCTTGACCATGAACCCGGCGCTGAGAATCACGCTGATGAACGAGAAGCTGGTGCCTTGCAGGCACAACAGGCCGGAACCGATCGGGCCGAAGCGCCGCGCCTGAACAAACGTACCCAGACCCGATACAAACAGCGCCATGCTGATCAGGTACGGCACTTCGCTTTGCAGACCGAGGGCACCGCCCATGATCAGGGTCGGGGTGATGATGCCGACAAAACTCGCCAGTACGTGTTGCAGGGCGGCGAAGACCGTGGCGGTGAGATGGGGGCGATCGTTGAGGCCGTAGATCAGGTCGGAACGGGGCTGGGGTTTTGCGTGTTCGGAAGAGGTCACGAGGAAAGCGCCAGGGGCCAGGTCAAAAAATGGAGGCGCAGGATGCCAGAAAGACTTTTTTGTAGCGAGCAATGAACCCGGAACCCAGCACAATCCCAGTTGTGGTGGGGGGATTTATCCCCGTTGGGTCGCGAAGCGGCCCCCGCGTCCGTTCAGACAGACCGGTTTGTCCGGATTGACGACTGCTTCGCAGCCGAACGGGGATAAATCCCCTCGCCACAGTTCGCTCCCGCAGGGTTCGTGCGTGTTCATGCAAACGCGGCGAGCAGGTCTTCTTCAAATGCCTTCTGCGCATCCCCCGGCACCTGCGCACGATGGCGCGCCAGGTGAAACGCCACATCAAAACTCAGGTCATCCCGGCGTACGGCGCGTAGCAAACCTTTGTCTTCCCAGCTACGGGCGAAATGATCGGGCAAATAACCGACATGCTTGCCGGAAAGAATGAAGGCGAGGGTGCCTTCAACCTGCTCGGACCGTGCCGAACATAATTTGCCTTGAAACGGCTCGTCGCTGCGCAGGAAACGATAAGGGTGATCAACCCGATCACACGCCTGCAACGCCAGATCATCCGGCGCATCATCGGTAAACAACGGATGCCCGGGAGCGCAATACAGGTGCTGGGTTTCGCTGAACAGTTCGCGGTAGTCAAACGCGCTTTGTACCTGGGAGAAATAGCCGATCGCCAGGTCCAGTCTCTGTTGCAACAGCAGGCGTTCCATTTCCCCGGGCATGGCACTCATCAACTCGATGCGCACTGACTCGTCCCGCTCACGAAAACGCCGGATCGCACCAGCAACTTTCTGCAGCACCGATTGATCAAGGGCTTCGGACAGGCCCAGGCGCACTTCGCCGATCAACCGTCCCGCCACGCCGTTGGATTGATGACGGAACGCTTCGATGGATTCAAACAGCCCGCGCGTCGCGCTCAGCAACTGTTCGCCCTTGGGCGTGATCCTGAATCCACCCTTGCCGCGACTGCACAAGCGGTAGCCAAGCCGGGTTTCGAGTTTGGCCATTTGCTGGCTGATGCTCGACTGGCTCAAACCCAGTTCACCTTGCGCCGCGCTGAACCCGCCGCATTCCACCACGCGGACAAACAAGCGCAGCAGTTGCAGGTCGAGGTCGTGGAGTTGACCGAGCATCAAACATTGCTCCGCAATAAAGTCAGGTTAACAAACTTGATATTTCGCCAATGTATCCGAGCGCGCACGCTGCAACCACTTCCTCTGGTCAGGTGATCGTCATGGCTCCCGTATTCAAACTGTGTTTGCCCGCGCTGTTTCTCGCCATGGCCGTGTCGGCCCAGGCCGAGGAAAAGACGCTCAACCTCTACAGTTGGGCCGATTACGTGGCGCCCGAAACCTTGCAGCGTTTCGAACAGGAAACCGGCATTCACGTGCGTTACGACACCTTCGATTCGTCCGAGGTGCTGGAAACCAAACTGCTCACCGGCGGCAGCGGCTATGACGTGGTGGTGCCGTCATCCAGCGTATTGGCCCGTGGTTTGGCGGCCGGTGCGTTGAAGGAGATTCCTCACGACGGACTCAAGGGTTACGCCAACCTCGATCCGGACCTGCTGGAAAAACTTGCCGCCGTCGACCCCGGCAATCGTTTTGGCGTGCCGTATACCTGGGGCACGCTGGGTTTGGGCTTGAATGTCGAGGCCGTGAAAAAACGTTTGCCGGATGTCCCTCTCAATAGCCTCGATCTGCTGTTCAAGCCGCAATACGCCAGCCAGCTGAAGGACTGCGGCATCGCGATTCTCGATTCGCCGCAAGAGGTGATCGGCCTGGCGTTGCACTATCTCGGCAAAGATCCCTACAGCACCGACAAGGCCGATCTGACCGCCGCCGAGGCGTTGTTGCATCAGCTGCAGCCCAATGTGCTGTACGTCGCTACCGGGCGGCAGATCAATGATCTGGCCAACGGCAGCGTGTGCCTGGCCTTGACCTACAACGGCGACGCCAGCATGGCCGCCGACCAGGCGCGCAAGGCCAATAAACCGTTCGAGGTGGCCTACCGGATTCCCAAGGAAGGCACGCTGGTCTGGCAGGACAACCTGGCGATTCCCAAGGACGCGCCGCACCCCGAGGCAGCCCGGGCGTTCATCGAATTCATGCTGCGCCCCGAATCCGTGGCGGCGCTGACCAACACGCTGTTCTTTGCCACGGCCAACCAGGCGGCGACGCCGCTGGTGGATGAAGCCGTGCGCACCGACCCGGACATCTACCCCTTGGCCGACACCCGCGAACGGCTATACGCCGACCGCAGCATGAGCCTCAAGGACATGCGTACGCGCACGCGCCTGTGGACCACTTTCCGTAGTCGCCAATAAATAAAAAGGAGATCTCCATGGACGCCCCGATGCAAAACGATCAGGCCCTGACCCGCGACAGCCTCTATGGAACTGCCGCCGAAAGCACCTACGCCGGTATCACCAGTTTTATGCGCCGTCGCTACAGCCGTGATTTGCGCGGTGTCGACGTGGTGGTCAGCGGTGTGCCGTTCGACACTGCCACCAGCAACCGTCCCGGTGCACGCTTCGGACCGCGCGGCATTCGTGCCGCGTCTACCGGGATTGCCTGGGAGCGCCACTGGCCGTGGACCTTTGACCCGTTCGATCATCTGGCGGTCATCGACTACGGTGATTGCGACTTCGATTACGGCTCGCCGCACTCGGTACCGGAAAGCATCGAGGCCCACGCCGAGCAGATCCTGAACGGCGGTTGCGCAATGTTGACGTTCGGCGGCGATCACTTCATCAGCTACCCGCTGCTCAAGGCTCATGCGCGCAAACATGGTCCGCTGTCGCTGATTCACTTCGATGCGCACAGCGACACTTGGCCGGACGAAGAGGGCAAGCGTGTCGATCACGGCACGATGTTCTGGCACGCGGCCAAGGAAGGACTGGTGGATCCGGCGCGCTCGGTGCAAATCGGTCTGCGCACCACCAATGATGACCACCAGGGCTTTCAAGTGCTGGATGCGCGGCACGTGCATCGGCAAGGGTGTGAGGCGATCGTCGAGGCGATTCGTGCGCGGGTGGGGGATAACCCGGTGTACCTGACGTTCGACATCGATTGCCTCGACCCGGCGTTCGCGCCGGGCACCGGAACGCCGGTGTGCGGAGGTTTGAGCACGGTGCAGGCGCTGGAAATTCTCGGCGGGTTGCGCGGGATCAATCTGGTGGGGATGGACGTGGTGGAAGTGGCGCCGGCCTACGATCATGCGGACATCACCTCGCTGGCGGCGGCGACGTTGGCGATGGAGATGCTGTGTTTGTACGCGGCCAAACACAAAACAGACCGTTAAAACACAATCCCAATGTGGGAGCGAGCCTGCTCGCGATAGCGGATTTACATTCAACATCGTCGCTGAATGCAATGGCCTCATCGCGAGCAGGCTCGCTCCCACAATTGGATCTGTGTCAGGCCACGGGAATGATTGGCAGGTCAAGGGTTTCACCGCCGCTATACCGCGCCATCGACCCGGCAATGGATTCATGCGGCACACCTTTCGCCACCTCGCTTACCCCATCCAGCCGCGACAATTGCTCCGCGCTCATTTGCACGTTCAGCGCGCCCAACGTCGCATCCAACTGCTCACGAGTCCGCGAACCCAGGATCGGGATCAACGCCGTCGTCGAGCGTTTGGCCTTTTCGCGCAGCCAGGCAATGGCCACGTGCGTCGGACTGGCTCCAAGCTCCGCCGCAACGGCCAGCAAGGTATCGAGCAGGGCGGTTTCCCGTGCACTTTTTTCGGCGTGAATCAGCATGCCGAGTTTGGCGGCGCGGTTGTCACCATCACTGTTGCGGTACTTGCCGGTCAGGAAACCGCCACCCAATGGCGACCATAACGTCGCGGCCAGGCCCAATGCCTCGGCCATCGGCAGTTGTTCACGTTCAGCCGTGCGCTCGGCGAGGCTGTACTCGGCTTGAATCGCTGCAATGGGCGAAAAACCGCGCACTTCGGCCAACACATCCGCACGAGCGATGCGCCAGGCCGGGAAGTTCGACAGCCCGGCGTAGTGAATCTTGCCGGCACGCACCAGATCGTCGAAGCCACGCAGGATTTCTTCCATCGGCGTGACGCCGTCGCTCATGTGCGCCCAGAACAGGTCGATGTGATCGGTGTTGAGCCGTTTCAGGCTTTCTTCCACGGCACGAACCATGTTCTTGCGGTTATTGCCGGTGTGGGAAATGCCCGCGGCGGGTGTGGTCCCCAAGGTGTATTTGGTGGCGATGACCAGGCTATCCCTTTCCGCTGCAATGAACTCGCTAAGCATGGCTTCCGACTGCCCGCCCTGATAGCCGTTGGCGGTGTCGATAAAGTTGCCGCCGGCCTCCAGGTAGCCATCGAAAATGCGCTTGGCTTCGTCACGCTCGGCGCCATGGCCCCAGCCGGTACCGAAATTGCCGGCGCCCAGCGCCAGTTCCGAAACCCGCAAGCCGGTTTTGCGACCGAAGACTTTGTAATGCATGAGGTGACTCCTGAGGAACAACGGCGGGATTTATTTAAATGTCTATCAGCATGTATTAAATATGATGTCAGTAATATGAGCCGTCAAGGCGCTTTTTCATTCAGGGCAAAACAGCCGACCACCGGGGATAACGTTGTCAAACTCAGCACAATCTTCAGTCGAGCAAAAAACCTGTGGCGAGGGAGCTTGCTCCCGCTTGAGTGCGTTGCACTCATAAAAATCTGCGTTGCTGTCTCATTTTGGGGCCGCTACGCAGCCCAGCGGGAGCAAGCTCCCTCGCCACAAAGTAGGTGTGACTGAGAGTCCGCGCAGCATTTTGCTCCTGCCAGTTTCTGACAGCAGCCTCTGCTAAGCTCCGACGACTTCTCAGGAAAGAGACTACAGATCGTGTCGCGTACCACTCGTTTACTCACGTTGCTGCAAGTGCTGCGGGGCAAAAGTCGTCCCGCTACGGCTGCAACGCTGGCCAGTGAATTGGAGATTTCCGAACGCACGCTGTACCGCGACATCGCCGAGCTGACGGCGCTGGGTGCACCGATTTTCGGCGAAGCAGGGGTTGGTTACGTGTTGCGCAGCGGTTTGTTCCTGCCGCCCTTGATGCTCAATGCCGACGAAACCGAAGCCATCGTGCTCGGATTACGTTACGTCGATCAGCGTGGCGACGAGGTGTTGAGCAAAGCTGCGGCCGACGCCCTGGCGAAGATTGCTGCGGTGTTGGCGCCTGAAGCTCAGGACGCCTTGCGCAACCCGACGGTGCTGCCGGGCCCGCGCGGTTATGGCTATCCGCAAAATGCCGTACCGTTAAACGTGTTTCGCCAGGCCATCCGCGATCAGTCCAAGCTGAACATCGACTATGCAGACGCCCATCAAGTGCCCAGTCAGCGGCTGATCTGGCCATTGGCGCTGGGTTTTCTCAATGAGGTGCGGATCATCGTCGCCTGGTGTGAATTGCGCAGTGCCTACCGCACGTTTCGCACCGACCGGATCTCGGCCGCCACTGAGCAGGGTGAGCGCTATCCGGGGCGACGCAGCGACCTGTTGCGCACCTGGCACAAGCAGATGCAACTGGATGACGCCGGGCGTTTCACTCCTGACAAGAACTGACACAGACCTGTTCTAGCATGGCTCCAGAATCAAACAACAAGGAGCCGCACCCATGTCCAATCCAGCCTCTTCACTGGCACCCGCCATCGCCGCCTACATTGCTGCCGCCAATGCCCGCGACACCTCGCGGGTCGGCAGTTTTTTTGCTGAGGACGCCAACGTGTTCGATGAGGGCCAGCACCGGATCGGCACGCAAGCCATCGCCCAGTGGATGCAAGACACCGCGCAGCGTTATGAACCTCGGGTCGAAGTGCTAGACGTTCAGCAACGTACCGGCAAAGTCTTGGTGCACAACCTGATTTCCGGGACGTTTCCCGGCAGTCCTCTGGAGTTGCGCTACATGTTTCGCCTCAACGAACAGGGCAAGATCGCCAGGCTAGACATCTCTCTGTAAATCCGGGCGCCGTGGCATACTGCCGCGCATGAATGTCGACTCTCCCCTAAGCGCCTGGCAACACGCCATTGAACAAAAGGGCTTCGTCCAGGACGAAGCCCAGGAACATGCCGTGTGGGCGCTGCAAAAATGCCACGAAGCGTTGCATGAAGGGCGCACACCAGTCACCGGCGTTTACCTTTGGGGTCCGGTCGGGCGGGGAAAAACCTGGTTGATGGACCAGTTCTACCAAACCCTGAGAGTCCCGGCCCGACGCCAACACTTCCACCATTTCATGGGTTGGGTGCATCAGCGCTCGTTCCAGCTGACTGGCACCGCAGACCCGCTGAAGGCGCTGGCCCGTGAGTTGAGCCAGGAAGTGCGGGTGTTGTGTTTCGATGAGCTGTTCGTCAACGACATTGGCGACGCGATCATTCTCGGGCGTTTGTTTCAAGTGATGTTTGAGCAGGGCGTGGTGGTGGTTTGCACCTCCAATCAGCCGCCGGACCAACTATACGCCGACGGCTTCAACCGCGACCGTTTCGTGCCCGCCATCGAGGCGATCAAACAACACATGCAGGTGATCGCGGTGGATGGCGGCGAAGACCATCGCCTGCATCCGGGCGCTGCGCTGCAACGTTATTGGGTGGCGGATTCCGGGCAACCCAGCGCGCTCGGTGAAGTGTTCAAGGCGTTGACCGTTGGCCAGTCAACATCCAGCGAGCCGATTACGGTCGGTTATCGCTCGATCAACGTGGTACAGGCCAGTTTGACGGTGCTCTGGTGCCGCTACGCCGACCTGTGCGAACAACCGTTTGCCGCCATGGACTTCATGGTGCTGTGCGACACCTTCAGCGCTATTCTGTTGAGTGACGTGCCCAATCTCAGCGCGCAGAAACGCGAAGGACGTATCGCCCGAGGCACCGAGGACGGTGCCGAGCGGGTCGTGGCCGGTGATCGCGAGCTGCCGCAATTGTCGGTGCATGACGACGGTGTCCGGCGTTTCATCGCCCTGGTGGACGAGTGTTACGACCGCAAGGTGCCGCTGTACCTCGAAGCGCGGGTGCCGATGACGGCGTTGTACACCGAGGGCTATCTGGAATTCCCGTTCCGCCGTACGTTAAGCCGTTTACAGGAAATGCAGCTGCAACGTTTCGCCGAAGCCTGATGGCCGGGAGCCGCGAATATGAATCAGCCTCTGTCTCACCATTTGTTGACCATGGCTTATCAGAATGCCTGGGCCAATCATCGACTCGCCAAGGCCTGGAATCAGTTGAGCCCGGCTGAACTGGCGGCACCGCGCGTCAGCTTCTTCCCCAGCCTCATTGCCACCCTCAACCACATCCTGACCAACGACTGGTTTTACGTGGATGCGCTTGAGCGGGAACTGCGCGGTGACGATCCGCATCCTGATTGCCATGTGTTCTTCGTCAAGGACGAACCGTTCACTGCGGGTGCCGATCTGCAGCGTGAACAAGCGCATGTGGACTGTCGCCTGATTGCTTATTGCGAACAACTGCGCGACGCCGACCTGGGGCGAATCGTGACCATTGCCCGGGACACGCCGCAACATGACAGCCGTTTGCGCCTGCTGTCGCACCTGTTCGAGCACCAGCTTCATCACCGTGGCCAGGTTCACGCGATGCTCAGCGGCACCTCGGTCAAACCGCCGCAACTGGACGAGTTTTTCTGTGCCGGTGAATCGCAGTTAAGAGCCAATGATTTTGCCGAGTTGGGCTGGACCGAAACGCTGATCTGGGGCGTTTGAGGCAGGTTCGGGTTGTCGCCGATTGCGCCTCGCGATAATGTCCGTCGACCTCCCGGCGCGAGCGACGCGCCGGGACCACTTGACGGGACGTTGACGATGGAAATGGAAGCCGCAGAAATTCTGGTACTTCAAGCCAGCTACACCAATCCGCTGCATGCCGAGGCTATCGGTGTGGTGCTCAATGCGTACGCCGAAGACCCGATGGGCGGCGGTCAGCCACTGTCCGAAGACATTCTGCAACAACTGCCGGGAGAGCTGGCGAAGCGTCCCCATGCGTTCAGCGTACTGGCGTTTGTCCGTGGCGAACCGGCCGGGCTGGTCAATTGCTTCGAAGGTTTCTCGACGTTTGCCTGTCGGCCGCTGGTCAACGTGCACGATGTGTCGGTAGCGCCGAAGTTTCGCGGTCTGGGGCTGAGCCAAAGAATGCTGCAAAAGGTTGAAGACATCGCCCGCCAACGGGGTTGCTGCAAAATCACCCTGGAAGTGCTCGAAGGCAATGCCGTCGCGCAGGCCTCCTATGGCAAGTTCGGCTTTGCGCCCGGCATGTTCGACCCGGCCCATGGCCGCATGCTGTTCTGGACCAAGGAGCTTTAACGCCACATGAACAGCCTCGATGGTGCGCAGGACAGCACACCCGTGACAAAAGACAAGCCGTGGGCGATTTTCCTGATCTTCCTCCGTCTGGGGCTGACCTCGTTTGGCGGCCCTGTCGCGCATCTGGGCTATTTTCGCAGTGAGTTCGTGGCGCGTCGGCGCTGGCTGAGCGAAGCCGCGTACGCCGAATTGATCGCCCTGTGCCAGTTTCTGCCGGGCCCGGCGAGCAGTCAGGTGGGCATGGCGCTGGGTTTGTCCCGCGCCGGGTTTTCGGGGGCATTGGCGGCGTGGGCAGGTTTCACCTTGCCTTCGGCGTTGATACTTACGCTGTTGGCAGTCGGCATCACCCACGGTGGCTGGGCGTTGCCAGCGGGTTTGATTCACGGGCTGAAAATCGTCGCCGTCGCCGTGGTGGCTCAGGCCGTGTGGGGAATGGCTCGTACGTTATGCCGAGGTCCGGTGCGCGTGGGCATCATGCTGGTGGCGACGGTCGGGGTGTTGCTCTGGCCAACGACTGGCGGGCAGTTGACGGTGATGGCCGTGGCGGCGGTGATCGGCCTGGTCTTGCTGCACAACGCCAATGCGACGCCACGGGAGGGCTTGTCTATTCAGGTCAGTCGCGTGGCCAGCTGGCTGGCGATTGCTGTGTTCGTGACCTTGCTGCTGGGGTTGCCGCTGATCGCGCATCACTGGCCGGACTCGATGTTGAGCTTGTTCGACGGCTTCTACCGCACAGGCGCGCTGGTGTTTGGTGGCGGCCACGTCGTGTTGCCACTGTTGCAAAGTCAGGTGGTGAATACGGGGCTGCTGAGCAATGACGTGTTTCTCGCCGGGTATGCCGCTGCTCAAGCGGTGCCGGGGCCGCTGTTCACGTTCGCGGCGTTTCTGGGAGCCTCCATCAGTGGCTGGAGTGGGGCGCTGGTGTGCGTGCTGGCGATTTTCCTGCCGTCGCTGTTGTTGGTGATCGGCGTGTTGCCGTTCTGGCAGCGCTTGCGTGGCAATGGCCGGGTGCAAGCGGCGCTGGCCGGAGTGAATGCCGGGGTGGTCGGGTTGTTGCTGGCCGCGTTGTATCAACCGTTGTGGACCAGCTCGATTTTCAGCCCGCTGGATGTCCTGTTGGCGGTGCTGGCGTTGATGGCGCTGCTGTTCTGGCGATGCCCGCCGTGGTTGCTGGTGCTGCTGGGTGGTTTATGCGGCGTGCTGCTGAGCGCTTGAAACCTTTCGATCGGGCATGAAAAAGGGCGTCCACCAGGACGCCCGTTAGTCATCGTTTATTTAGGCCGATAAGTTTCGGTCACTTGTGCGGTTTGATCGTTCGGAACCCTCAGTTCAATAGATCTGGTTTCGACGCCATTAGCCTGCTGTTGTTTGAGATGCAGGGTTTCGAAGTAATACCGCATGCGCTCGGCGCCGCCTTCGGCAAATGCGGTGGTCGAACCGAACATCATCAGACTGGCGAGGATCAACGCAGTACGTTTCATGGTTTGCCTCCCACTACGGATATCGGGTGCCTTTCATCCATGAACCAATGTTGCCGGGACATTATCCGCCGATTCCGGTATTTGGGAATCAACCGCGTTAAAGCTTCCAGTCCAGGCTCAAGGTGACCGTGCGCGGGTCGCCCCAATAGACGCCGTTGTAGAACCCGACGTTGTCGTAATACTTTTTGTCGAACAAGTTGTCGACGTTCAGCGAAGCGGACAGGTGCTTGTCGAACTCATACCGCGACATCAGCTTGACCACGGTGTAGGCCTCCTGGCGGATGTTGGTGCTGGCGGTGATGACCTCGCCATCAGCGCCACGACCGACCGGGCGTCTGGCGGCGCGGTAGACGTCGCTTTGCCAGTTCACCGCGCCGCCCACGGTCAGCGCCTGCCAGTCGCCGGGCAGGCGATAAGCGGTGGAGAAGCGGACCATGTTCAACGGCTGGTTGGTTTTGTTGCGCTGCTTCTCGCCATTGGCCGAGTGGGTGTAGGTGTAGCCGGCCGTCATGTTCCAGCCCGCCATCACCTCGCCGGAGATCTCGGCTTCAAAGCCCTGAACCTTGTTGCCTTTGCCGCCCGATCTGAAGAATTCCTCACCGGTGACCGGGTCTGGCGGTACGGAATCGTCGAGTTCGGCGACGTTGTCCTGCTTGCTCCAGAACACCGCAGTGGTGAGGTTGAGTCGCTCTTCCAGCAGGCTGCCCTTGAGCCCCAGTTCATAGTTGCTGCCGACCACCGGCTCGAGGTATGTGTGATTGCTGTCACGCTCGTCCTGCGGCTTGAAAATGTCGGTGTAGCTGACATACACCGTGTACTCGGGCGTTATGTCGTAGAGCAACCCGGCGTACGGCGTCCACATGTCGTTGTGCTGCTGGCGGTTGGTTTCGACACTGCTCAGTTGCAGATTGCCGTCGTACTTGTTGGCCGTTTTCGAGATTTCCCACGTTCCGTAGCGACTTCCGAGGACTGCGTGCAGGTCGTCGGTCAGGGTCAGGCGCGTGGCCAGGTAACCGGCCTTTTGCCGGGTGCTTTCATCCGAGCCTTTCAGTCCGGTGACGGTGTCCGGGAATTTGGGAATGCCGCCCATGTACTTCCAGTCGGGAACCCTCTCGTAATCCGCCGACCGTGGGCCGTCTACGGTGTAGGGGTTGTCTTCGCTACGCTCGGCTTCGCCATAGCCGATCATCATTTCGTGTTCACGACCGAACAGCGAATAAGGGCCGGACACGTTGAAGTCATAGGCCTTCATTTTCTGCGTGCCGACCATGTGGCTGACGTTGGCAAACATGCCGCTGCGATCCGCCTCGGGGAAACCGCCACCGCCGTAATAGATCTTGCCGTCGGTGTCACTCTCGCGGTGGGTGTAGGCCGCCTTGAGGTGCCAACCGGCACCCAGTTGCTGGTCCAGCGTGGCAAACGCGGTCTTGTCCTTCAGCGGCCAGGAACTCCACGGCGTGGCCATGTTGGTGGAGCGTCCGAGGTTGGCTTTGCTGCCGTCAGCGTTCCAGTACGGCACGGTGCCCCAGGACGTGCCTTGCACCTGTTTGTCCTGATAGTCGTAACCCACGGCCAGCACGGTGTCGTCGGTCAAATCGGCTTCGAGAATCCCGTAGCCGACTTCCCGTTGCAGCGCGTACTTGTCACGGTAGGAACCGCTGTCGCGATAGGCCAGCACACTGCGAGCGCGCAGGCGCCCGTCGAAGGCCAGCGGCCCGCCGACGTCCACATAGCTGTAGTAATCGTCATAGCTGCCGCCGCTGACACCGGTCTGGGCGGCCCATTGTGCGGTCGGCCGTTTGCGCACCATGTTGATAGTCGCGGAGGGATCGCCGGCGCCCGTGGTCAGGCCGGTCGCGCCGCGAACCACTTCGATGCGGTCGTAGATGATGGTGTCGGAATCGGACTTCATGTAGCTGAAGGTGTTGAGCATCCCGTCGATCTGGAAATTGTTGATCGAGTAACCGCGGGACGAATAGCTGACGCGGTCCGAGTCGTTGTGCTGAACCACCACACCGGTGGTCTGGCTCATGGCTTCGGACAACGTACCGAGTTTGAAATCGTCCATCTGCTGGCGCGTGACCACGGACACCGACTGCGGCGTTTCCTTTATCGACAGGTTCAGCCGCGTTGCGGTGCTCATGGCGCCGGTGGTGTACGACTCGGTGTTTTCGGTGGTAGTGCCCAGCCCCTGGGCGGTCACATTGGTGGCGCCGAGTTCAAGGGTGCGGCTCGGCGCTTGTTCCGGGGCGGTTTCAGCCAGCAAATCGGGGCTCAGGGCAGCACTGCACAGGCCCAGGGTAAAGGTCATGGAACGGGTGATAGGCGCGAACATCGCAGCCGACTCCTTGTCTTCGAGGGAAAAATTCCGTTTGTTCAAAGACGAAGGGGGGAGAGGGGATTTAGGTCTAAACGAGAATTATTGTTATTTTAAGGTGTTTCGGAGACGTTAAAGCGGGCGGCTGGTGTAAACCCTGTGGGAGCAAGCTCCCACTGGTTCCTCTACATAGTGAAAGATCGGAGCCGATCCCTCAGGACATCATTTCTGCGCGACTGACGGATCGGACGGCGTGCTTTTCGGTTTCATCAGGCTGAAATCGATCAGCGGGCGCGACTGACGTTCATATGGATTGCCGATCATCAACGGCCGCGGCGTGAAGCTGTCGCTGACCAGGCTCTTGCTGCGGTCCAGTTCATCAAAACTCAGGCCCGCCAGATCGGCCCAGGTGTGGATCAGCTGCGAACTGCTGTAAGGCCGCCCCAGGTCAGCGGCAAAACTCCAGTCGTGGGTTTCACGCCATTTCGGCGAAGCCCAGGCCATGAACGGAATGGTGTACATCGGCGCGGTCGGCTTGGCCTCGTTGCGCCCCAGCGTGCTGTGGCCCGCAGAGTCGAATACATCTTCGCCGTGGTCCGAGAGGTACATCAGGAAGCCGTTCGGATCGGACTTGGCGTAGTCCTTGATCAGGCTCGACACCACGAAGTCGTTGTACAGCACCGCGTTGTCGTAGCTGTTGTAGGTCGGCACCTGATCGTCACGCACGCCGTCCGGCACACCCTTGCGATCGGTGAACTTGTTGAAGGTCGGCGGATAACGGTACTGATAGCTCATGTGCGTGCCGAGCAAATGCACCACGATCAGCTTGCGCGGCGCGGCGTCCGCCAGAGCCTTGTTGAACGGCGCGATCACGTCGCCATCGTACTGCGCGGCATTCTGGTTGCGGTTGTTGTTCAGGTACACCTGCTCGTCGGCTTGTTCAGAGAACGTCGTGAGCATGGTGTTGCGCTTGGTCATGGTTTGCTGGTTGGTGATCCAGAAGGTCTTGTAACCTGCCTGTTTCATCATGCTCACCAAGGACGGTGTGGACAGGTAAAGGTCCGGGTTTTCTTCGTCGGCGAAGGTCAGCACCTGCTGCAACGCCTCGATGGTGTACGGGCGCGGGGTGATGACGTTGTCGAAGACCGCCATCTGATCCTTGAGCTTGTCCAATTCCGGCGTGGTTTCACGCGGGTAGCCGTAAAGGCTCATACGCTGACGGTTGGTGGACTCGCCGATCACCAGCACCAGGGTCGCTGGCTGGTTGGCCATCGTGTCCTTGAGGTTTTTTAGCGGTGGAATCTTGCTCGCGCTGTCGAGCATGTCTTGCATGCCGGCCAGGGTGTCGAGGTAACGGTGATACGCCACCGCCATCTGCCAAGGCACCGCCGGCTCGATACGGGTTTCGAATTTCTCGAAGCCGCCGGCCAGGCTGCCGGTGCGCGCGGTTTGCTTGATCAGCGGGTAACCGACCACGGCCACCAGGATCGCGGTTGCGGCAACCAGTGCGCGGCCGCGAGGCATGTACACCGGACGCAAGCGGGTCCACAGGAAATACGCGAACAGCGTGTGGGCGAGGAACGCCGCCACCATCCACCAGGCGAAATACTGGGTCATGTATTCGCCCGCTTCAGAGATGTTCGATTCGAACATGATGAAGATGACGCTCTGGGAAAATTCCTGCTGATAGATGAAGAAGTAACCCAGGCTGGCCATCGAACAGGCCCACAGCACCACGCCGATCAGCGCGGCCATTACCCGCGTCTGCTTAGGGAACAGCAGCATCGGCGCGAGCCAGATGGCGCTCATCACAAAGGCCTGGCGGAACCCGGTAAAACCGGAGGTGCCCGTCAGTTGGATCAGCAGTTGGGTAATGCCGGAAAAATACCAGAAGAACAGGAACAACCAGAGAAATCCTGCCCAATCGAAACCTTTCGCAGTCGTAGTGCTGCGTTTGAACACACTCATTCAGCGCTCCAGCCAAGAAATCACGTCGACACGTCGGGAGCCTTCCATGTTGCCGACGAACGGAAGCCGCGCGGATACCGAGCGGCCATAATTCGCGGGAGTATCAACAAGTTGATGTGAAAACTTTGTGAGTCGCCGCGAACGGCAAGACAGGCAGGGAAGCGGTGTCGGAAACAGCGGAGGGCTGTTTCCGGATCAAGCGAGGGGATCAGGCGTGTGGAGCACGCTGGGTGACGGGCAAGGGCTGTGCCGTAGAACTTTGTGTGAGTAAGCGCAGCTGCGCGAGCTCCTGCTTCAACAGGTCGCGCTCTTCTTTCAACTGGCGCAATTCATCACGACGGATCGTGACGTAAAGGGTTTGTGCTGGTCGTGCTGCTTGTACTGTGCCCATTGCTCACCTCGCAAATGGCTGTCTCAACTGTAAATCCGCCCCGACATCGGTGCTTATTTACTATCGGCGCCAATTTTGATTTCTTTTGCCCCTGATGGGAACTTTTTTATTTTTCATGGTCGTTGTGTCTTCAGTTTGATTTCTGACGTTATCAGTCAGGATCGGGCACAATGCCCGGAAACTTCACGCCAGCGCTCTGGACTAACCCTCATTAGTCGCGTTGGGCTATAACCTTTGACACACTTTATTTGTAGTAGGGAGCATCAGCACATGCAACTCGGGATTATTGGACTGGGCCGCATGGGCGGAAATATTGCGCGTCGCCTGATGCTCAACGGGCATACCACCGTTGTTTACGACCGCAATACCGCCTTCGTCGACACCCTGGCCGCAGAGGGCGCCAAGGGCGTCATCGACCTGCCGGCGCTGGTCGCCGGCCTGGCCAAGCCACGTGCGGTGTGGGTCATGCTGCCGGCCGGCGCACCGACCGAAGACACCATCGACACCCTGAGCACCTTGCTCGAAGCCGGCGATACCATCATCGACGGCGGCAACACCTTCTATAAGGACGACATCCGCCGGGCGAAAACCCTGTCGGAGAAAGGCCTGCACTACATCGACGTCGGCACGTCCGGCGGCGTCTGGGGCCTGGATCGCGGTTACTGCATGATGATCGGTGGCGAAGCCGAGGTGGTAAAACGCCTTGATCCGCTGTTCGACAGCCTGGCGCCGGGCATGGGTGACATCCCGCGCACCAAGGACCGCAAGTCGGAAGACGATCGCGCCGAGCGCGGTTACATCCACGCAGGTCCCGCAGGCTCTGGCCATTTCGTGAAGATGATCCACAACGGCATCGAGTACGGAATGATGCAGGCCTTCGCCGAAGGCTTCGACATCCTCAAGACCAAGGCCAGCGAAAACCTGCCGGAAGACCAGCGCTTCGACCTGAATGTGGCCGACATCGCCGAAGTCTGGCGCCGTGGCAGCGTGGTGTCGTCGTGGTTGCTCGACCTGACCGCCGACGCACTGGCCAGCGATCCTAAACTCGACGGTTACTCAGGCTCGGTGGCCGACAGCGGTGAAGGCCGCTGGACCATCGAAGCCGCCATGGAGCAATCAGTGCCCGTACCGGTGCTGTCGAACTCGCTGTTCTCCCGCTACCGTTCGCGCGGCCAAGGCACCTTTGGCGACAAGATTCTCTCGGCCCAGCGCTTCGGCTTCGGCGGCCATGTGGAGACTGCGAAAAAATGACGCGTCTGATCCGCAATAAATCAAAGGCAGAACCCGCACCACCGACCACGCTGTTTTTGTTCGGTGCCCATGGTGACCTGGTCAAGCGCTTGCTGATGCCGGCGCTGTACAACCTGAGTCGCGACGGTCTGCTTGGCGATGGACTGCGGATCATCGGCGTTGACCACAACGCCATCAGTGACGAAGCCTTTGCGCAGAAGCTCGAAGATTTCATTAGGACTGAAGCGGCCACCAAAGTCGGCAAGGGCGATGAAGCCCTTGATCCGGCGCTGTGGGCCAAACTGGCCAAAGGCATCAGCTACGTCCAGGGCGACTTCCTGGACGACAGCACTTATCAAGCGCTGGCGGCGAAAATCGCCGCCAGCGGCACGGGCAATGCGGTGTTCTACCTGGCCACCGCGCCACGTTTCTTCAGTGAAGTGGTGCGCCGCCTCGGTGCCGCCGGCTTGCTGCAAGAAACACCCGAAGCGTTCAGAAGGGTGGTGATCGAGAAACCGTTCGGCTCCGATCTGCACACCGCTGAAGCGCTGAACGCGTGTTTGCTCAAGGTCATGTCGGAAAACCAGATCTACCGGATCGACCACTACCTGGGCAAGGAAACCGTGCAGAACATTCTGATCAGCCGGTTCTCCAACAGCCTGTTCGAAGCGTTCTGGAACAACCATTACATCGACCACGTGCAGATCACCGCCGCTGAAACCGTCGGCGTGGAAACCCGTGGCAGTTTTTATGAACACACCGGCGCGTTGCGGGACATGGTGCCCAATCACCTGTTCCAGTTGCTGGCGATGGTGGCGATGGAACCGCCGGCAGCCTTTGGCGCCGATGCGGTCCGTGGCGAGAAAGCCAAAGTGGTCGGTGCGATACGTCCGTGGTCCACGGAAGAGGCCCGGGCCAACTCGGTGCGTGGCCAATACACGGCTGGCGAACTCGATGGCAAACCCTTGGCCGGTTATCGCGAGGAAGCCAACGTCGCGCCCGATAGCAACACCGAAACCTACGTTGCGCTGAAAGTCATGATCGACAACTGGCGTTGGGTCGGCGTGCCGTTCTACCTGCGCACCGGCAAACGCATGAGCGTGCGAGACACCGAGATCGTCATCTGCTTCAAGCCCGCGCCGTATGCGCAGTTCCGCGATACTGAGGTCGATGAACTGCAACCGACTTATCTGCGAATCCAGATCCAGCCCAACGAAGGCATGTGGTTCGACCTGCTGGCCAAGCGGCCCGGGCCGGCGCTGAAAATGGCCAACATTGAGCTGGGTTTTGCCTACAAGGATTTCTTTGAAATGCAGCCGTCCACCGGCTACGAAACGCTGATCTACGATTGCCTGACCGGCGACCAGACGCTGTTCCAGCGCGCCGACAACATCGAGAACGGCTGGCGCGCCGTGCAGCCCTTCCTCGATGCCTGGCAGCAGGACGCGAGCGTGCAGCGCTATCCGGCCGGCGAGAACGGCCCGAAGACGGCTGATGAGCTGTTGGCCCGCGACGGTCGCGTCTGGCACAGCCTCGGATGAGTGAAGCCCCGCAACAGCCCATCCGTTTCCTGCTGAGCGACATGGACGGCACCTTGCTGCTGCCCGATCACAGCCTCAGTCAGCGCACCATTGAGGCAGTTCGTTCCTTACGCGAGGCTGGTGTGCTGTTCAGCCTGGCCACCGGCCGTCCACCCAAAGCCATGCTGCAGCAGATCGAAGCCCTCGGCGTCGACCTGCCGACGGCGGCGTTCAATGGCGGCACGATCGTCCATCCGGACGGTAGTTTGCTGGTTGCGCATTATTTGCCGGCCACCGCTGCGCTGACGGCGCTGGCACTGTTTGCCGATCAGCCGGACGTTGAAGTCTGGGTGTTCAGTGGCGGTGACTGGTTGCTCAAGGACGCGGACGGGCCGATGGTCCCGCGCGAGCAGCACGGTCTCGGCTATCCGCCGGTGGTGGTCGAGAGTTTCGAGCCGTTTCTGACGCGCATCGACAAGATCGTGGCTACCAGCAACAACACGCAATTGTTGATCGAGCTGGAGGCGCAACTGTTGCCGAAAGTGGAAGGCCAGGCGCAGGTCTCACGGTCGCAACCGGTGTACCTGGACGTGACGGCGATGCAGGCCAACAAAGGCGCCGCATTGGCGACACTGGCCGAGTTTCTCGGCGTGCCACTGGAACAGACTGCCGCGATGGGCGATGGCGGCAATGACCCGGCGATGTTTCATTGTGCCGGGTTGTCGATTGCCATGGGGCAGGCGGAAGAAGCGGTGAAGCGCCAGGCCGATGTGGTGACAGGCGCCAACACCGAAGACGGCGCGGCACAGGCGATTGAGCGGTATATCCTGCCCCGGTAAGTACACAACACCAATGTGGGAGTGGGCTTGCTCGCGAAGAGGCCGTGTCAGTCAATATTTATACTGAATGACACACCGCTTTCGCGAGCAAGCCCGCTCCCACATTTTGCTCGGTGTTTACAGCCAGTAACTGACGGCGTACCAACCCAAAACACCCATCACCACCGTATACGGCAACGCCATCAACACCATCCGCCCATACGACAGCCGAATCAGCGGTGCAATCGCCGACGTCAGCAAAAACAGAAACGCCGCCTGACCATTAGGTGTCGCCACGCTCGGCAGGTTGGTGCCGGTATTGATCGCAATGGCCAGCGTTTCGAAGTGCTCACGGCTCATGTGCCCGGAGACGAATGCCTGCTTCACTTCAGTGATGTAAATGGTTGCCACAAACACGTTATCGCTGATGGCTGACAACAAGCCGTTGGCTATGAACAGCATGCCCGGCTGCTGATCGGCCGGCAGCGCCAGCACCCACTGGATCAACGGCGTAAACAGCTGCTGATCGTGGATCACCGCGACCACTGCGAAGAACACCACCAGCAATGCCGTGAACGGCATGGCGTCCTTGAACGCGTTGCCGATGCGGTGCTCGTCGGTGATGCCGGTGAAGGCGGTGATCAGCACGATTACCATCAAGCCGATCAGCCCCACTTCAGCCACGTGAAACGCCAGGCAGCCAATCAGAATCAGTGCCGCCAGCCCTTGAACGATCAGGGCTGCGCGTTGGCGCGAGGTACGCTGGGCGTTGTCTTCGGCCGCATAATTGGCCAGCACCGCGCGTACGTTGTCCGGCAGCAGCGTGCCGTAACCGAACCAGCGCAGTTTCTCCAGCAGCACGCAGGTCACCAGGCCTGCGACCAATACCGGCAATGAAACGGGCGCGACTTTCAGAAAGAACTCGGAAAAGTACCAACCCATCTCGTGACCAATCAACAGATTCTGCGGCTCTCCAACCAATGTGCAAACACCGCCCAATGCCGTGCCCACGGCGCCGTGCATCAGCAGGCTGCGCAGGAAAGAGCGGAACTGGTTGAGATCGTCATGATGCAGTTTGGGCAGGTGCTGGTCATCGCTGAACCCACTGTCCTGACGCGGATCGTTGCCCGAGGCGACGCGGTGATACACCGAATAGAACCCCACCGCAGCGCTGATGATCACCGCCGTCACCGTCAAGGCATCAAGGAACGCCGACAGGAACGCCGAGAGAAAGCAGAACATCAGGGCCAGCAGCGCCTTGGATCGAACCCCCAGCAGCAAGCGCGAGAACAGGAACAGCAGCAGGTCTTTCATGAAGTAGATGCCTGCCACCATGAACATCAGCAGCAGGATCACCGGAAAGTTGTGCACCAGCTCGTCGTAGAGCGCCTGGGGCGTGGTCATTTTCAGCAGCAGCGCTTCGACCAGCAGCAACCCGCCGGGTATCAGCGGATAGCACTTGAGCGCCATGGCCAGGGTGAAGATGAATTCCAGCACCAGCAACCATCCGGCTGCCACCGGACCGACCGTCCACAACACCAGTACGTTAAGTATCAGGAAGCCGACAATGCTCGCCTTGTACCAGCGGGGTGAGTGGCCGAGAAAGTTGTGCGCGAAGGCGTGGGCCATTGAACCGGACATCGGCTACTCCTTGTATTCAGAAGCGCGCAACTTGCCGTAAGCCGAAGGGAAGATCAAGGGTGGGAAAATTCGTTGGCCTAACCGAGATAGCGCGCCACGATCGCCCGGTAGTTACCGTCCAGCGAATAACCCGCTACGACGATTCCTCCATCCGCTTGAACAGCCACCGACGTGGCGGTATCCAGGCTGCGGCCCAGGCGGGTGCGAACCCAGCAGGTGCCCTCGGCAAAGCCAGGATCCAGCTGTCCGCCCGGTAAATACCGGGCCAACAGAAAGTCGGCTTCAACTCCGCCAATCGTGGCGCCCACTGCCAGCACGCGACCGTCTGGCTGGAGCTGTGCGGCGTTCCACTGGCAACCGCTGCGCCCGATCTTTAGCAAGTGTGGCTGGCCACTGTTGCAATGAACGTCCGGGCGACCGTTGCTGTGCAGTTTCAGCGCCAGGCTATGCATCGGGTCGCGGCTGCTGCCAAAACACTGCAAATCGCCATTTTCCTGCTGGACGATCTGACTGACCTGAGCGCTGTGCCCCTCAACACTGAAGGTCATGAAACCATCCACGGCGAAGTGGTTATCCAGGCTGCCGTCGGGGAGGTAGCGCGCCAGCAAGCCTTCTTCAGGGAAATTGATCGAGCCGCCGACCATGATCCGACCGTCCCGCTGCACCATCAGGCTGCTGAGCCAGGAGTTCATCAGCAAATGCCGGACCATGACAAAGCCGCGGCCGTTGAAGGAGCTATCGAGCTCGCCCGTGTCGGTGAGGCGAATCAGCAGGCCCACGTGGTCGGCCAGTTCGAAGGGGTGATTGGCCAGCAGCAGGATGCGACCGTCAGCCTGAACCTGGACGTCGCAGGCTTCGGCTCCCGGGACGCCAGGAGGAAGCCAGGCGTTGCGCACGCCCCGTGACAGATTTCCCGGCAGGCGTATGACGCAGCATCCATCGTCGCCAAAATCTCTGAGTGGTTGACCTTGCGAGTCAAACATCGCCAGAGCCGGCAGTGTCTGGTGAGCGTCTTCATAGTGCAGGCCGGCGACCAGGATGTTGCCGTCTCCCAACACCAGGACCTTGCCCGCCATGGCCTCATAACCGCGCTGGAATTGCCCGATGACACTGCCGCGAGTACCGAATGCCAGGTCCGCCGAACCGTCTTCAAGCAAGCGAGCCAGGCCAAAGCAATGGCCGCCCCGAGTGCCGACTTTCGCCGCTACCAGAATGCGACCGCTGGAATCGATCGCCACGCTGTTGGCGATGCTCGACGTACTGGCGGCGAAATACACCTGGGTTTTGCCATTGGAGGCAAAATTTTTATCGAGGTGACCGGCCGTGTACTGCGCTGCAGGTCGGGCAAAAGCAGTCTGGTCTGGCATGCACGCGTCTCCTTGCGAGCTGACCGAAACCCGGGAACCGGGAGGGCAACTGCGTGTGCAAAACATTCAATCCCTGAACGCTCGATTGCACAACCGTAACAACTAACAGGTGGAGGGTCGCTTTGTGCCAGAACAGTGTCTTTTCGAACCACTGACAAGCCTGCCAAGTAATAAAGCCAAAAGATCGCAGCCTCGTTTCACTCGACAGCTCCTACAGGGGAAAGCGTATCCGTTGTAGGCGCTGTCGAGTGAAACGAGGCTGCGTGCGATCTTTTTTACGCTTTAAATGCGAAATTCTTAGTGCGGCATGGACCACGATTGCAGCATGTAACCTTCTTCGCTCAATTGGGCGCGAGCTTCTTCAAGAAGGTGTTCGAGTTGCGCCGGGTCGGTATAGGCGCTGCATGGGATTTGTTTGCGGCCGAGAGGGGTGCTGGTGCGATCGATCACCGTCAGGCAGAGTTCGCCGTTGCCGTCTTGTGGGGCCCAGGCCACGCATTGGAAAGGTTGGAATGCGCGGTCGGCAATCAAAAGAGCTTCGTTGATACGGAGCGGGGCGGTCATGGGATCTTCTCTCTATTATGCCCAATCAAGTGACAGGCCGTCGGTTGGGCTTACCGTTCGGCTGGTTACTTGTACTGATGCCTTCAACCGGGGGTCAGGTCACACCCAAATCAAAAGAAATTTCAACTTTCTTTCATATACTCAACGCAGGGCGGTTTTTGAAAGCTGAGTGAAAGGTTGAACTCGTTAGGTAACTAACAAACCCGTTCTTATAACTAATAAAGCAATATCCCTATAGTCAAACGGTACAAGGTAGTGTCAAATTCTTGCTAATGTTACAGCCAGATCCGCCAAACGACTGTTTTTAATAATATTTCCTAAAGTTTGGCGTCAAGGAACAGTCATGATCGAAACGCCTGCGTTACGACGTCTGTTAGTAGTAGATCCCTGCGACGACTGCCATCGTCTGTTGCCGGGTCTGCGCTCTGTGGGCTGGGATGTTGACAGCTGTTCCTTGGAGAACGCCGGCGACCGAACGTGCGATGTCGGTCTGTTGCGATTACAACCCTTTCATCTGGAACGCCCCGAAGCCGTCAAAGAACTGATCAGCCGCAGCGGTACCGAGTGGATTGCCGTTCTCAACCAAGAAGTCCTGCGCCTGCAAAACGTCGGTGACTTCGTCTGCGAATGGTTTTTTGACTTCCATACCTTGCCGTTTGATGTCTCCCGGGTGCAAGTCACGCTGGGCCGGGCGTTCGGCATGGCGCGCCTGCGCGGGCAGGGCACGATTCATATCGATCAGCCAGAGCACGAACTGCTTGGCGATAGCAAACCGATTCGCGAACTGCGCAAATTACTCAGCAAACTGGCACCCACCGAGTCTCCGGTATTGATTCGTGGTGAAAGCGGTACCGGCAAGGAACTGGTGGCCCGCACGCTTCATCGACAATCCCAGCGTCACAACAGACCTTTCGTTGCAATCAATTGTGGGGCAATTCCCGAACACTTGATCCAGTCCGAACTGTTCGGGCATGAGAAAGGCGCCTTTACCGGCGCCCACCAACGCAAGGTTGGTCGTATCGAAGCGGCGAATGGCGGCACTTTGTTCCTTGATGAGATCGGTGACCTGCCACTGGAGTTGCAAGCCAATCTGCTGCGCTTCCTGCAGGAAAAACACATCGAGCATGTTGGCGGCAGCCAGCCGATTCCAGTGGATGTGCGGGTATTGGCGGCGACGCATGTCGACCTTGAGGCCGCGGTCGAGAAAAAAAGCTTTCGTGAGGATTTGTACTACCGACTGAACGTGCTGCAAGTCGTCACTGCGCCGCTGCGTGAGCGCCATGGCGACTTGGCGATGCTGGCCAACCACTTCTCCCATTTCTATAGTCATGAAACCGGCCGCCGCCCTCGCAGCTTCAGCGACGACGCGTTGATTGCCATGGGCAAGCATGACTGGCCGGGCAATGTTCGCGAGCTGGCCAATCGGGTACGTCGCGGGTTGGTGCTCGCCGAAGGCCGGCAGATCGAGGCGCGAGACCTGGGGCTGCTCAGCCAGCATACGATTCCCGCGCCGATGGGCACGCTGGAAGATTACAAGACCCGCGCTGAACGCCAAGCCTTGTGCGATGTACTTAATCGCCACAGCGATAATCTGAGTATCGCCGCCAAGGTGCTGGGGATCTCCAGGCCTACCTTCTACCGTTTGTTGCACAAACATCAGATCCGTTAGACGCAAGATCAAAAGATCGCAGCCTCGTTTCACTCGACAGCTGCTACAAGGGTTCCGTGCAAACCTGTAGGAGCTGTCGAGTGAAACGAGGCTGCGATCTTTCAATGTTCCACACACAAAAGCCCCGCCGGGATTGAAGTCGCAGCGGGGCTTTGTTGTTGTGGATCAGAAGTAGTACGGGAATTTCAGGCTGAAGGAAAAGTCTGGGGAATCTTCAGTCAAGCCGACGGCCAGGTTGGGTACGATCGTCAGGTTGTCGGAGGCGGCCAGTGTCATGCCGATGTTGAAGTTGGCCGAGTTGTAATCGCTGTTGGAAATCGACTGCCAATCACCACCGTCCGGCCTGATCTTGCTCTTGCGGGCGAACTGATCGGTGAACGAGAACGACATACTCATCTTCTCGTTCAAGGCGAACGCAATGCCGGCGCCGATCTGCCAGGAATCGCCCAGCTTCACGTCCCCTTTCACCTTGGAGCCGACCTGAGGACTGATGTCGCTGAAAGAGTCCTGCATGTTGTAGGTGTAGGACAGGCTGCCGAACAGCACGGCAGGGTCGAAGGTCTTGACCAGCGAGATGCCCGGAGTGATCGCCCAGACGCCATTGCCGGTCGGCAAGTCCTCGGGGACCGAGAGGTTGTCGTTGGTCGGGTCACTCACCAGCTTGATGCCGTAAGGGTCCTTGCCGGTCGGTGCCTTGACGCGCAGTGTAGCGACCGCGTCGGGCAGGTTGGCCGACTCATCCAGAAACTTGTAGGCAACGCCAACGTTCACATCGCCGATGGTCGGGTCGCGAGTAACGGTTGCGTCAGACGTCACCGGGCCTGCGCCACCAGCGCCACCGGAGGAATACGTCGATTCGCGATAGACGACGGGGACGTTAATGTCGAACTGCCAACGCTGTGCCACGTTGTAGCGGGCGGTCAGGTCCAGGGTCCAGTTGTCGGCCTTGATGCGATCGAGGTTGATGTTGCCGAGGAAAATCGAGTCCAGTGCCAGGAAACCGTTGAGCGTTAAGGCTCGGGTATCGTAGTGGGTGTAGGTCAGGCCGGTTTCGACGCTGAACTTGCCGCCACCAAAGAAGCCACTGGCTTCGTCATACAGGTTGGAAACGCTTTGCGCAGGCTCCGAATCGTCCTTGAGCGATTGGCCGTAAGAACTGCCGGTGGTTCCCGGCGCTCCGGCGGCCACAGCCTGGCCTCCCTTGGTGCCTTCGGCGGGGGATTTGGTCAGGCGTTTGGGAGCAGGTGTTGCCGGTGCTTCTTCGACTTGGCGAACGCGTTGCTCGAGTACCATCAACGCGTTCTGTTGTGCTTCGTAACGCTGTTTCAACTCCATGAGTTCTTGTTTTAGGATTTCGACCTGGGGGTCCGGTGCTGCGTATAGCATTGAGGCCGGGGCCAGGCTACTCAAACATACCAAAGCTCTGAACGTAAAAGATCGTTGCATGGGTTAGCCGTCCCTTCTGACTACATCTGATGAGACTGAGCGTAGATCAGAATCCGAGAGTGCGAAGGCCTTTGAGCTGGTCCAGATTGCCGCTCACCGATCCGGCTGATGGCACGTTGTCACGCAGCACCACATTGAAGGACGTGAGGTTACGGACCTGGTTGCTGCTGCCGAGCAAAGTCGTGTTCTGCATCAGTCCACCCTGGGCCAGGCGTTGTACGGTACTGCCCTGGTTGTTGTTGGCCACGATGTTGAATTGCACACCCGTACCGGTCGAGGAAACGCTCATTGAGCCCGCGCCATTGGCGCCGACCAACGTCGAGCCTGCGGCGAGTGCCTGGCCATGCTGTTGCGTTGTTGGCGCCTGGTTGGCCTTGGTGACGTTGATATCAACGTTGTTGTAGGCCGTATTGTTGTCGCCGGCAGCCCGCACGACCTGGGTGACACCTTCGGTGGTGTTGAGGCCGCTGCCGCCCGTGACGGCGCCGGTGCCGGTACTTTGCGAGCGCGCGGAGCCATTACCTTTTTCGTCGATCATCGACACATAGAACTGTGGCTTGATGGTTGATTGTTGAATTTGCATCGTGGAAGTTGCGCCGATCACTTCACCGTTGGCATTTTGCCAAGTGCTGGTCATGGCAATGCCGAAACTGATGATCCGCCCCGGCATGACATAGCGGCCTCGCAGCGTCGCCAGTTCCTGATCTTTGAGTTCAATGGGTTTGAAAGTCTGTGCCTGTGTCGGCAGGCTGGCGGCCAGGCAAACCACGGCCAGCCAGAATGGAGTCTTCATTGGATGCTCCCGGAGCGTCATGCTCGCTTGTTATTAGAAGAAGTCGCTTTGGATAAATCCAAAATCCATCAACTCTGCGTCCTGCACCGGGCTGAAGGCGTTGATGCGGTTCCTGGCGGTCAATGGCATGGGCGGGTCGAGCAGCGCGTTGTTTTTGTCGTAGCCCTGGCCAATGACGGCAAAGATGATGCCGTTCCAGCCTTTGATGAAATCCTCGACTTTGTAACGTTTATGGCCGAGTACCGGATCTCCGATGTAGACCCAGCCCTGATGGACTCTTTGCATGACCACAAAGTGTTTGTAGCCACGGATATCCATGAGGACTACGACCGGAATTCTGATGTCGCTCAAGGTTTCCGGCGCTACCCGATAGCCGCGGGCCCGCATGCCGATACTTTCCACGTAACGCTTCATGTCGAGCATGGAGAAGCCCTGGACGCGGACAAGGTCTTGATCGGAGTGAGCCAGCATGCCTTCGATGATCTGTTCTTCATCCACGTCGAGCCAATAGGCTTGGCGCAAGATGGTCGCCAACGCCGCTGCGCCGCAACTGAAGTCGGTTTTCTGTTGCACCAGGTCGGCAAATTTACGCTCGCGTACGCTCTGGATCGGCTTGTACACAACGGCGCCGCCCGGCAGGATGGACAGCGGCATTTGTGCGGCCTCGATCACGGTGGCCACGCAAAGCAAAATTGCCAAGGCGATTATGCGCATGGTGGGACGCCCCCTGATGGTGTTGAAAGAGGCCCCCGTAAGGGGGCCTCCAGAGACAGCATTTAGAACGATTGGTTGGAAATGGCCAACGAGTTGCTTTGTTGGTTGCCCACACCAGCCGCCACGTTAACGCCCAGGTTGCCACTGCCGCCATTCACCGAACCGCTCAGGGTTGCAGTGTTGGTCACAGGGTTGGCCCAGCCAGTTGGAGTCAGCACTTGATAAGAGTAGGTGTTACTCAAATCATACGAGCTGCTTTCACTCCAGCTTTTCGCTTTTGCGTACTCAGATTCGGACGACTTGCTGCCCGATTTATCGTACGAGGACGAGGACGATTTCTCGAACGAAGCATCGAACGCTTTCGCGAACTCCGATTCGCGCGATTTGTCGTACGCGGATTCACGGGATTTTTCGTACGAGGAGTCGTAGGACTTGTCGAACGAGGAATCGCGAGTTCTGTCGAACGAGGATTCGCGCGATTTGTCGAACGATTTGTCTACCGACACGTTCAGCGTTGCGTCAAGCGAAGCGTTAAGCGATGCGTCGGACTCTCTGCTGCGGGTGCGATCGCCAAAACCATTGTTGAAGGTAGTGGAGCTGGAAGACGCCGCCGCAGCGTCCAAGGTAGCGCCCAGGGAAGCATCCAAAGAAGCGCTCGATGAACCGCTTGCACTGCTGCTATTGGAACCGCTTGCACTGCTGCTGTTGGAACCGCTTGCAGCAACGCTGTTGGAACCGCTTGCACTGCTGCTGTTGGAACCGCTTGCACTGCTGCTGTTGGAGCCGCTTACATCAATGCTCAAAGAACCGCTGGCATCAGAGCTCCTGGAACCGGCCTTAGCCCAGCTCGAAGAAGCGCTTTGACTGCCGCTGGCCTCGAAGGACTTCTCGCGAGAGGCACTACCGCTAGCGGTTTTGGTAACCGTAATGGTATCGACGCGATAGGTCCGGTCGGCGGTGTTGTTCACAATCAGGCCAGGACCGTCTTGGTTGGCGGAGGCGGTGGCTCTTGCGTTACCCAGTGGCGCATTGGTATTAGCAATTGCCATGGTGTTTTTCTGCTGGTTCAGATCGCCGCCAGCAATGTTGACACCCACATTACCGCTGCTGCCGTCGGCGGATCCACTCATCACGGCAGAGTTGGTTACGCCGAAGTTGTTGACGACGTTACGGTTGCTGGTTTGCCTCACGTTGGCGGTGGCGGTGGCAGTGCCGAACACGAAGCTGTTATCGATCGCGGCGTTGTCGGAGGCTGCGTTGGCGATGGCGGCGGCGTTGTCTTGCTGGTTGCCGTTACCTGCCGCCACGTTGACGCCGACGTTGCCGCTTGCGCCTGCGGCCGAACTGCTCATCTCGGCCGAGTTTTCTACCCCTTCATTCCAGATGCGGTTGTTGGTGCTGCTCTGTCTGTCGTTAGCAGTGGCAGTCGCACTGATAGGGACCATTTTTGGAGGAGGGGTGTTGTTGCCACCGTTGTGATGGTTGCCACGCCGATCGTTTTGCCCAGCTTGTACAGCAACAGCCATGACCGCAGCAATTGCGAAAACCAGAGGCTTTAGTGCCATCGAAGGTTTCATGGTGATTCTCCGTACTTATTTTAGGTTAAGTGTTGTTTCCTACCTTTTTGGGTCAATCCACGACCCGTACGCTGAGGGTGTTGGCCATGCGGTTTCCCACCCCGGCGCTCTGATTCAACTGGATCACCCCACGGCTACCGGTGAAAGCCTGGTCACTGGTAGTGACTTGGCGATGGCCTGGTGCAGAGTCAGTCGGATCGGAGTTGTCGAGCAGCGTCACGTTCTGTTGCCTGAGGACGCTGTCGTCGATACTTTGCGGCTGTGTACTGATGCTGATCCGCAGCGCATTGGCTTGCTGGGTGCTGGCGCCCGCGCTCTGGTTGACGCCCAGCACACCATTGCCATGGCTGAAGGAGTCGCCTTGAATGCTGGAGTGGGCATCCATCCTGGGGTCGACAATGGTGCGCAACCGCTGGCGAATCTCCGTGGTCGCGCTGGCGCCATGGCCATTGGCGAAAGCCCGGGCGTTAGCCTGTTGCTGCAGGTCGCCGGCCGCCTGGTTGACCGCGAGGTTGCCCTGGTATTGCGAGCCCGAACCGTTGATGTCGGCGTTGTTGATGACGGGAGATTGGGCAAAGGTCGATGCACTGCAAAACATGGCGATCATCAGCAGCGTACGATTCATCTTAACGGTCTCCCGTTATGATTTTCAGAGCACCCAGGCCTTGCTGGATGTTGGAATTGACCATGTTGGCAATACCATTGCCCGAATTTCCCGAACGTCCGGCAGGGAGGTTGGAAAGTTGGGTCTGGTTGCTGATATTGCCGCCCAGGTTGTTGGTGTTTTGAGTGACCAGGCGGTTGATGCCTGCACCACTGGCGACGTTGGCAAAGTCGCCGTCGCTCAACTCGTTCGTTTGCTGGAGGATTTGTCTGGACGGGTTGGCATTGACGGTCGTGGGGTTGGGATCGGGGATTAGCGGAGGAATCGTTGCGTTGCGCGTCTGCACATCACGGGTGATGGTAATGAGGCCGTTGTCAGCCTGTGCGGGCAGCGAGACACCGGTTCCCAGTGCGCATCCGATCAACAGTAGGCCATAGATGCTTCTATCAAATTTCCCCACGGCGGCAATTCCTTCTGTAATTGGAACGCTGGCCCTTATCAGCGTTGCGAGGTAGAGAGCAGAAGGTGTGCCGCTTTCTGTTTTTCCTTGAAAAACAGTCGGTTGACTTAAATTGTCGGGGTGGTCAAAAAAATTGTGTAACACCAACGAGACAGAGCCGCGCAAAAACGCGGTCCATGCGGGCGGCGGTGCTCGCTGGGGGCATTGAACGAAGGTTGTATCACTGGCTTAACATTTTCTTGCGGGAACGCTCGAGCCGCTTTAGATCGCGGGTTTGCGCAGGAATGGGTGTTTCAGGGATGGACAGTTTCGGCGGGGTGGGGCACCCAGGTCAGGCCTTGAGCAAGCGCGTCACAGCTTCGAATGCCGCGTCCTTGCGCTGTTGCCAGTCCCCTTGCAAGACCTGGCAAGGCTGGCGGTGCAGGTCAAGCCATTCGCGGCTGGCCTGGAAAAACGTTTGGCGTTCTGCCAATTGCGGTTGGCAACGCTGCCCGTCGTCATGCCAGGCCACGGTTTCAGGGCTTAGCAGTAAATGCAGGTCGTAGTGCCGCGCCAGCAATGCGTGCTCGATCCATGCCGGGCAAGCGCCAAACAATGTGCGGCTCCAAAGGATATTGCTGAGTAGATGCGTATCGAGAATCAGCAGTGACGGTTGCCGGGCTCGTGCTTCGTCCTCCCACGTAAGCTGGCCATGAGCTATCGATGTAATGTCATCGTAGCGGGTTTCTCGAGCTTCGCTTTCGATAAAGTGCCGAACGTACTCTTCGACCAATATGCCGCCAAAGTTGGCGTGTATCTCGCCCGAAAGCCAGCTCTTGCCGCTCGATTCCGGGCCAGTGAGTACCAACACTTTCATGCGTGCAAGGCCGGGTCAGCGCGCCATTCACGCCAGCCTTGTACGGCAAGCAACAGGAACAACGCATAGAGGGCAGCAGTCAGGTACATGCCTTTATAAAGGAACAGCCCGACGAAAATCACATCAAGGGCGACCCACAACGGCCAGCACTGCACGCGTTTTTGCGCCATCCATAACTGTGCCACCAGGCTAAAGCCGGTCAGTGCAGCGTCGAGCCATGGCTGCGCGGCATCAGTCCAGTGCGCCATGGCGGCACCCAGCAACAGACTGCCGATGGCGCCGGCTGCAAGGCTCGTTGCGATCGACTTTCCATCGAGCCGGCTGACCTGCCGACCGGTATTCGCCTCACCCGCGCGGGTCCATTGCCACCAGCCGTAAATCTGCAGCGCGGCGTAGATCACTTGCAGGAGCATGTCCGAATACAGCTTCACTTCAAAAAAGATCCAGCTATAAAGCAGCACCATGACCAGACCGATCGGCCAGCACCAGGGGTTCTGTTTGACCGTCAACCAGACGGCAATCACGCCGAGGGAGGCGGCAAACAGTTCAAGCCCGGACATGGAGGTTCCTTGGTGAAAACGAAAGAGGGGGGCGGATTGTACCGACAGACGTCGCGAAGTAGAACCAACCCATAGCCGCTGTCGAGCAGCGTCCTGTGGCGAGGGGATTTATCCCCGTTCGGCTGCGAAGCAGTCGTAAAACCTAAACGCACGGTCTATCTGGTTTACCGAGTTGTCTGATTTCACGACGACTTCGTCGCCGAACGGGGATAAATCCCCTCGCCACAGGGTTCTGTGTTTGCTTTTACACGCGGAACTGTTTGAGAAGGCTGTTCACCTGCTCGCTCAAGTCCTTGAGCCGAACGCTGGCCACACTCGATTGCTCGGCTGCCAGCGCAGTGCTGTGGGACAAGCCTGCCGCCTGGGTGACGTTCTGATTGATGTCTTCCACCACATGGGCTTGCTGCAGGGTCGCGCTGGCGATCGAGGCGTTCAGTCCGTTGAGGTTGCGCAACGCCTGGCCGATTGCATTCAGGCTGGCGCCTGCCAGACCGGCCTGTTCGATGGTCAATTGCGACGCCCGGCTGCTGTCGCCGATCACTTTGACCGCCGCTTCGGAGTGAGTTTGCAGGCGTTCGATCATCGACTGGATCTCCGCCGTGGACTTCTGCGTACGCTGGGCCAACAGGCGCACTTCATCGGCCACCACAGCAAAGCCTCGACCTTGTTCACCGGCCCGGGCGGCTTCGATGGCTGCGTTGAGGGCCAGCAGGTTGGTTTGCTCGGCAATGGAGCGGATCACCTCCAGCACGCTGCCTATCTGGGTACTTTCAGCCGCCAGGGTACGAATCACTTCAACCGCTTGATCAATGGTGCCGGACAGTTTGTCGATCTGCTGCAAGCTGCCATCAATGTTGATCTGGCCCTGCTGCGCCTGGGATTCGGCATCGCGCATTTCGCTGGCCGCATGTTCGGCATTCTTGGCCACGTCCTGCACGCCGTAAGTCACTTCATTGATCGCAGTCGCCACAAGTTCCATTTGCTGGGACTGTTGCTGGCTGCGCTGCTGAGCCTGTGCGGCGTCGTTGCCCAATTCGCTGGAGGACTGGCCCAGGGCACTGGCGGACACTTGCAGCTCGCTGATCACCCCTCGCAGTTTGGCGGTGAAGGCATTGAAGTGCCGGGCCAACTGAGTGACTTCATCCTGGCCATGGGTGTCGAGGCTGCGGGTCAGGTCGCTTTCACCGCTGGCAATATTGGCCATGGCGTTCACCGTGGCCTGAAGCGGACGTACGATGCTGCGAGCAATCATGATCACCAGCAACGCCATGATCAGCGCAATCACCAGGCCGACGAAAGAAGCCTTCCAGACCTGGGCATGGAACTCCGCCTGCATGTCATCGATATACACGCCGGAGCCAATTACCCAACCCCACGGCTCGAACAGTTTGACGTAAGAGGTTTTTTCAACCGGATCGCTGGCACCCGGTTTAGGCCAGCGGTAGTTGACCGTGCCGGCGCCCTTGGCCTTGGCCACGGCGACCATTTCGTTGAACAGTGCAAACCCGTCGGGGTCGCGGATCGCCGAGAGGTTCTGGCCATCGAGTTTGGGGTTGGCCGGGTGCATCACCATCACCGGCGTCAGATCGTTGATCCAGAAATAGTCGTTCTGGTCATAACGCAGCCCGCGCACGGCGGTCAGTGCCTGTTTCTGCGCGGCATCGCGGGTGAGCGTGCCGGCGGTTTCCAGGCCATGGTAGTAAGTCAGAATGCCGCTGGCGGTCTGCACCACGTGCTGGGTTTTCTGGGCCTTGGCCTGATACAGGTCGTCATGGATCTGCTTGAGCATCAACACGCCCAAGGTTAATAACATCACCACCGACACGATCAAGATGAGCCACAAGCGTCGGCTGATCGACACACTGCGCAAGCTGTTCATAACGCTGTCACTCCGATTTCTTTTTCTTGTAATAAACGATTGCCAGCATCCAACCACGCTTTGCCGGTCGGGCATATGCGACCCAAGTCTCATTACGCGGCAGCGTTATCGAGGCTTGTCTGATAGGATTTCGGCCCCGCGCGGAAAAACCTGAATCCAAGTTGATTTTTCACGGAATTTTTACGGTTTCGTCTGGATCCTTTGTGCGCGGGACTTCGGCTACGCTTGGCGCAGTGAACGATTAAAAAACTAACGGGGCATGCCTTGGCGCATCGCCTTTGGGGGATTGATGGATCTTTGGACCGCCTTTCAGGCATTGATTCTCGGGGTTGTAGAGGGGCTGACGGAGTTTTTGCCGATTTCGAGTACCGGTCACCAGATCATTGTGGCTGACCTGCTCAACTTCGGTGGCGAGCGCGCCATCGCTTTCAACATCATTATCCAGCTGGGGGCGATCCTGGCCGTGGTGTGGGAGTTTCGCCGCAAGATCTTCGATGTGGTCACCGGCTTGCGCACTCAGCCGAGCGCTCGACGCTTTACCGCGAACCTGCTGATCGCCTTCATGCCGGCCGTGGTGCTGGGGGTGATTTTTTCCGATTTGATTCACCACTACCTGTTTAACCCGATCACGGTGGCCACGGCATTGGTCGTGGGCGGTATCGTCATGCTCTGGGCTGAACGGCGCCAGCACGAAGTGCACGCCCACACCGTCGACGAAATCACCTGGAAAGATGCCCTGAAAGTCGGCTTTGCCCAATGCCTGGCCATGATTCCCGGGACTTCGCGGTCCGGCTCGACCATCATTGGCGGTCTGCTGTTCGGGTTGTCGCGCAAGACTGCCACGGAGTTCTCGTTCTTCCTGGCGATGCCGACCATGGTCGCGGCAGCGGTGTATTCAGGCTACAAGTACCGCGATCTGTTCGTGCCGTCTGACTTCCCGGTATTTGCGCTCGGCTTCGTCACGGCGTTCATCTTCGCGATGATTGCCGTCAGGGCCTTGCTGGTCTTCATCGGCAGTCACAGCTACGCGGCATTCGCCTGGTATCGCATCGCGTTCGGCCTGGTGATCCTGGCTACTTGGCAGTTTGGCTGGGTCGACTGGACCGCGGTCAATCCATGAGTGACGCCAGCGCGCGCAACAACCCCGGACGCCGGTCCGGGGGCGAGTGGTTCCAGCATCCACGGCTGAAACTGCTGGTGTTGGCGGTCCTGTGCGCGCTGCCGCTGACGGGCTCGGTGTCGCTGTGGCTGCACGGGGTTTCGCTGATTCCCCTGGCGGCCTATGGCATCGTCAGCGTGCTGGCGTTCTTTCTGTACTGGAGCGACAAGCGCAAGGCGCGCGCCGACAGCTGGCGGACCCCGGAAAACGTGTTGCACGCGGTGGAACTGGCGGGCGGTTGGCCGGGTGCCTTGCTGGCTCAGCAGGTGTTTCGGCACAAGACCCGCAAGGTTTCGTACCAGCTGGTGTTCTGGCTGATTGTGCTCATGCACCAGGTGTTCTGGATCGATCAGCTGTTTCTTGGCGCCCATCTGTTTGCATTGTTCTAAAAGAAAGAACACTAAAGCAGCAGGCTGACCTGGGTACGCTTGGGCAGCTTGCTCACCACCAGTTGGTGCGAACGTTTCAACAATTCCTGCAGTTCCTCGGCACCCAGCGGGTAGGGCGTTTGCATGATGATCCATTGCGCCCGCGCCAGATACGGCGCCGGGTGGATGCCCGGACGGTCGCAATGCCCGAGGAACAGGTCCTTGTCGACCTTGAACGCCAGGGAATCGCCGCGCAGGTTCTGCAAGGCGAACATCTTATTCCCGGCAATCGAAAACACCCGAACGCCTCCCCATTTGTAGTCTTCCCGCGCGCCGGGCAGCGCGAGACAGAATTGCGCGACGTCCTCTTCGCTCATGCGTCCAGCCTTCATATCAATCGGTCCCCGCAGGCATTGAATGATTCGATCAGATGGTCGATCCAGGCCCGCACGGCCGGCATCACGCCGCGCCTATGAGGGTAGACCGCTTGCAGCCAGCCGCCAGGCAATGACCAGTCGGGCAGCAACTGCACCAGCGAACCATTTTCCAGTTCCTGTTCGCAATACATCATCGGCAGCATGGTGAAACCCTGGCCGGCGAGCGTGCAGGCCTTGCGCACGATGAAATCGTCGATGCCCAATCGCGCTTCCAGGCTCAAGTCATAGCTTTTGCCCTGTTGATCGAGCATGCGGATGTGCACCATGCGGTCGGCTTCCAGCGCGCCGAGCACCGGCAAGGTTTTCAGGTCTTCGGGGTGGTTGATCTCACGGCCGTGCAGGAAGGCCGGGCTGGCGACCATCGCCATCTGAGCCTGGCGTAAGCGACGAGTCACCAGTAACGGATCCTCATCGCCCAACTCACGGACGCGCAGCGCGACATCGACGCCCTCGGTCACCAGATCGACCCGGCGATTGAGCAGCATGACTTCCAGCTGCACCTGGGGGTGTTTTTCCAGGAATCTGCTGATCACCGTCGGCAGCATTTCGTGGGCCAGGCCGACGGGGCAGGACACCCGCAAACGCCCCCGGGGTTCGCTGGACATGCTGGCCACGGCCTCATCGGCCATCTCGGCTTCCAGCAGCATCGCCTGACAGTGCCGCAAGTAGCGCTCGCCCACCGCCGTCAACTTGAGCTGGCGGGTGGTGCGTTGCAGCAGGCGTGCGCCGAGGCGTTCTTCCAGCTCGGCAATGCGTCGCGACAGCCGGGACTTGGGAATCCCCAGCAAACGCCCGGCCGCTGCGAAGCCGCCGGCTTCGACCACCTTGGCGAAATAGTAGAGATCATTGAGGTCTTGCATGACTGGACATCCGATTGTTCTATCAGTGGGACGAACTATCGCATTGTTGCGGGCTAATCAGCTATTGGTTTCATCTGTAGGATCCTCCCCATCAGATCGCCCGGTGGCGATCCCCACCTGGAGATCCCTTATGAAACTGTTGCATATCGATTCGAGCATTCTTGGTGACAACTCGGCTTCCCGTCTGCTGAGCAGCGAAGTCGTCAAAGCCTGGCAAGCCGCCGAGCCATCCGCCGTGGTGACCTACCGCGACCTGGCCGCTGATGCCATCAGCCATTTCTCCGCCACCACCCTGGTTGCCGCCGGCACCACCGCTGAACTGCGCAACGCCGCGCAACAGCACGAAGCCGAACTCAGCGCCACCACCCTGGCCGAATTCCTCGCTGCCGACGCCGTTGTCATTGCAGCACCGATGTACAACTTCACCATCCCGACCCAACTCAAGGCCTGGATCGACCGCATTGCCGTTGCCGGTCAGACCTTCCGTTATACGGAAGCCGGTCCTGAAGGCCTGTGCGGTGGCAAGAAAGTCGTGATCGTCTCGACGTCCGGCGGTCTGCATGCCGGTCAGGCGACTGGCGTTGCCCACGAAGAGTACTTGAAGGTGCTGTTCGGCTTCATCGGCATCACCGACATTGAGTTCGTTCGCGCCCACGGCCTGGCCTACGGTGACGAAGTGCGCACCAAAGCCATGAGCGACGCTCACACGCAAATCAGCGAGCAACTGTTCGCCGCTGCGTAAGACTTGCGTAAAGCGCTCAAACAGCTCAGGCACCACCCAAAAAACTCTGTATTCTGATCACGCAAGTGCCAGATACAGAGTTTTTTGTTTCTGGCTATTACAGGTTGTGGCCCGGGTTATGCAGTCCAGGGTTACCGACTCAGGTCCAGTAATAAGGTGGGGCATCCCATGGTGCGTCTTTGTGCAACGTTTCTGATTTGTCTGCTCAGCAGCCTGAATTCAGTGCACGCCGCGCCTGCGCCGCATCCTCACTGGAGCGTCGGCTTTCATGAAATGAGTTTTCTCGACCCGCTGGATTTGCAGCCGATGCGCGCCATTGCGTTCTATCCCTCCAGCGATCGGGAGCACACCAGCAAAATCGAGGGTTACACGGTCGAAGCCGGCGAAGACACCCGCGTTGCCATGGGTCGCTTCCCGATGTTGATGCTGTCTCACGGCAACACCGGAACCCCGCTGGCATTGCACGACCTTGCCACCTCGCTGGCGCGCAAAGGGTTTGTGGTGGTGGCGGTGATCCATCCCGGTGACAACTCCAAAGACCACAGCCGCCTCGGTACGTTGAGTAACCTTTACGGCCGGCCCATCCAGATTTCCGAAGCCATTACCGCGACCTTGGGCGACCGGATGCTCGCGCCGTTCGTCAATGCCGATCAGGTCGGCGTGATCGGTTATTCGGCGGGAGGTGAGACGGCGCTGATCCTGTCCGGCGCGACGCCTGATCTGGATCGTCTGCGCCGCTATTGCCAGGAACGCCCTGACGACCATGATGCCTGCAACACCCAAGGCGAACTGATTGTCGACCGCGACGACTTGCAACCCGTGGCGGATCCCCGCGTGCATGCGTTGCTGCTGATGGCGCCGCTGAGCCTGAAGTTCGGCCGCCACACCTTGGCTGACGTGCATGTGCCGGTGCTGCTCTACAGCGGCGATGGCGACAAACTGGTGGCATTCGACAAAAACGCCGCCGCCCTGGCGCGCAAACTGCCGATCGCGCCGGACTTCAAACTGCTGGCCGGGGCAGGGCACTTCGTGTTCATGGCGCCCTGCAATGAAGAGCAAATCGCCGCCATGCCGGCGCTGTGCACCGATGCCGACGGCGTTGACCGCGAGGACATCCATCGCAACATGGTGTCCGAAGCCGGGCGGTTTTTCTCCCATGCGCTGGGCAAACCTACCCGGGCCGGGATGCAGACCGCCGATCAGTGATTTTCCCCGAACTCCTGTGGGAGCACAGGTGTCAGGCCATTGCGCGGCGTTTGAGTAGCAAGGTCAGTCCGAGTCCGGTCACCGACAACAGCGCCGCATTGAAGAAAATCCACGAATACCCCAGGTTCAACGCGACAGCGCCCATCAACGGTCCGGCAATCGCCAGTGCCAGATCGAAAAACACCGCATAAGCACTCAAGCCCGCGCCGCGACTGGAGTTGGGCACCTGCTTGATCGCCTCGACCCCCAGCGCCGGATACACCAGCGACAGACCGAACCCGGCCAGCCCCGCGCCGATCAGCGTATAAGCGGTCGAGGGCGCGAGCCACAGCAGCACCAGGCCCACGGTTTCAATGCTCATGCAGGCAATCGCCGAGGTGAAACCGCCGAAGCGGCTGATCGCGGAGATAAACAGCAACCGCGACAAAATAAAGCAGATGCCGAAGACCGTCAGGCAGTAGGCCGCGCCGGTCCAGCCACGACTGACGTAATACAAAGTGATAAAGGTCGTCAGGGTGCCGTAACCGATGGAGGCGAGGCTCAGGCTCGCACCAAACGGCGCAATGCGCCCGAACACCGCCCAGAACGGCAGGCGCTCGCCGCGAATCACCGGCACCGAAGGTTTGTTGCGGATCAGCACCAGCGCGGCCAAGGCCAGTAGCGACAGCGCGATCCCAAGGCTGGCAAAGCCGTACTCGGCGACCATCACCACGCCCAGCGGCGCACCAATCGCAATGGCGCCGTAAGACGCAATGCCGTTCCATGAAATCGAGCGTGCGGTGTGCTCCGCACCGACCTGGCCCATGCACCAACTGATCGTGCCCACGCCAATCAAGCCCTGGGCGATGCCAAGCAACAAGCGGCCGGCGATCAGGATCAACAGGCTCGGCAGCGGAAAGCTTTGCAGCAGTGTTGAAATTAACGTCAACACGCCGCTCAACACGATCCCCGACAAGCCGTAGACAATCGCCCGTTTGGTACCAATGGTGTCCGACATGCGCCCGGCCATCGGGCGGCTGAGCAGGGTGGCCAGGTATTGGGAACCGATGGTCAGCCCCGCAACGATTGCGCTGAAACCCAGTTGCTCATGGACATAACCCGGCAACACCGCAATCGGCAAGCCGATGCAGAGGAAGGCAATAAAGGTATAGAAAACGATGGAGACGATCTGCAGGGTGATCGCCATTGAGCTTTGCGGTGGCAGTTGCTGCACAGACATGGCGGCTCGTTCGCGGGCGGCGGTGGGAGAGCTGCATCATGGCTTGGGTAGGGAATAAAAGGAAGCAGGCTAACTATATCGGGCCTCGAATTTTGCGGTGCCATTGAGGGCCTCTTCGCGAGCAAGCCCGCTCCCACAGGGGGAGCGCATTCAAAATGTGGGAGCGGGTTTGCTCGCGAAGGTTTCAGCACCAACGGATTTTTGGGCCCTGAAACGCAAAAAGCCCCGTCACAAGGACAGGGCTTTTCATTTATAGCGAACGCTTAGAACACAACGCCCTGGCTACGCAGGTAGTCATCATAAGTGCCGCTGAAGTCGATCACGCCGCTAGGGCTGAGTTCGATAATGCGGGTGGCCAACGACGATACGAACTCACGGTCGTGGCTGACGAAGATCAGCGTGCCCGGGTAGTTCTCCAGCGCCAGGTTCAGCGCTTCGATGGATTCCATGTCCAAGTGGTTGGTCGGTTCGTCCATGATCAGCACGTTCGGCTTTTGCAGGATCAGCTTGCCGAACAGCATGCGACCTTGCTCACCACCGGAGATGACCTTGACCGACTTGAGGATCTCGTCGTTGGAGAACAGCATCCGGCCGAGGGTGCCGCGAACGATTTGCTCGCCACCCTGGGTCCATTGGCCCATCCAGTCGAACAGGTTGCAGTCGTCTTCGAAGTCGTGTGCGTGATCCTGAGCGTAGTAGCCCAGTTCCGCAGCGTCGGTCCACTTCACAGTACCGGCATCCGGGGTCAGTTCGTTGACCAGGGTGCGCAGCAGGGTGGTTTTACCGATACCGTTCGGGCCGATGATCGCCACACGTTCGCCAGCTTCAACCTGGAAGCTGAAGTCCTTGAACAGCGGCTTGCCGTCGAAGCCTTTGGCCATGCGCTCGACGATGACCGCCTGACGGTGTAGCTTCTTGGTTTGTTCGAAACGGATGAACGGGCTCACACGGCTCGAAGGCTTGACCTCGGCCAGCTGGATCTTGTCGATCGCCTTGGCGCGGGAAGTGGCCTGCTTGGCTTTCGAGGCGTTGGCCGAGAAGCGGCTGACGAACGATTGCAACTCGGAAATCTGCGCTTTCTTCTTGGCGTTGTCCGACAGCAGCTGCTCGCGGGACTGGGTCGCCACAGTCATGTACTCGTCGTAGTTGCCCGGGAACAGGCGCAGCTCGCCGTAGTCCAGGTCAGCCATGTGGGTGCACACGCTGTTCAGGAAGTGACGGTCGTGAGAGATGATGATCATCAGGCTGGAGCGCTGGGTCAGAATGTTTTCCAGCCAGCGGATGGTGTTGATGTCCAGGTGGTTGGTCGGTTCGTCGAGCAACAGCACTTCAGGATCGGAGAACAGCGCCTGTGCCAGCAATACACGCAGTTTCCAGCCTGGGGAAACCTCGCTCATCGGGCCGAAGTGCTGTTCGATGCCGATACCCAGACCCAGCAGCAATTCACCGGCACGGGATTCGGCGGTGTAGCCGTCCATTTCGGCGAATTCGGTTTCCAGCTCGGCCACAGCCATGCCGTCTTCTTCGGTCATTTCCGGCAGCGAGTAGATGCGGTCGCGCTCGGCTTTAACCTTCCACAGCTCTTCGTGACCCATGATCACGGTGTCGATGACGGTGAATTCTTCGTAGGCGAACTGGTCCTGGCGCAATTTACCCAGACGCACGTTCGGCTCGAGCATGACCTGGCCGCCGGACGGCTCGAGGTCACCGCCGAGGATTTTCATGAAAGTCGACTTGCCGCAACCGTTGGCGCCGATCAGGCCATAGCGGTTGCCCGCGCCGAACTTGACCGAAACGTTTTCGAATAGCGGCTTGGCGCCGAACTGCATCGTGATGTTAGCTGTAGAGATCAAAGGTTTTTCCTGCGAAGCATTCAGAGTAGCTAGGGTTGCGGCAGTACCGATTCAGTACCCGTTTCCGGTTTTCAAACCACGGGAAATGCATCCCGGTCAGAAGCGGAAGGTCCATCTGGCAATAAGTGGACAGCAGCAGTTGGAGCGCTTGGCCCGAGTCGAAGTGCGCTGAGACGGGGTTCATTCCCGTCATCAACCAAGGGGGGCGCGTAATGTTTGGCGGCGATTGTACTGGTCTGGCTCTTTAAACGATAGGGCGTTGAGGCCGCACGGACGCTTTGGCGGCACCAGCGGACAGATTTTCACATTTGAAGGTTAACTATTGGTTACAAAATGAGACTAAAATGCCACTTTCCACCAGACGCCGACCGTCGGCGCAGGCTCAAGGACGTGCCACCGGGACCGCTGTTTCGTATTCAGACGCTGCACAAGTCCCCTGTGCCGCTAGGTTGGCCGGGGAAGCAGTTTGTTCACCTCTGACGTGTGACGATTTCTGTGAAACTGATCATTGCCGCTATCTATGTAGTATCCATTGCCTATGTCCATCTGCGCGGTCGGGTGCGCCACAAGCTGGGTCGCCAACTGAGCGATCACTCGTCGTTTCTCGCGCCGATCAATTGCTTCCTTTATCTGTTCTCGAAAATCCCCAACAAGCCTTACCTCAATCCGGCCGATTTCCCGGACCTGAGCCCGTTGCAGGAGCATTGGGAAGAAATACGCGCCGAAGGCCAGAACCTGCTCAGGGCCGGGGAGATCAAGCGTTCGAACCAATACGACGACGTCGGTTTCAACTCATTCTTCAAGACCGGCTGGAAGCGTTTCTACTTGAAGTGGTATGGCGACAGCCATCCTTCGGCGACGAAACTCTGCCCACGTACCACCGAGCTGGTGCAAAGCATCGGGTCGATCAAAGCCGCGATGTTCGCCGAGTTGCCGCCGGGGTCCAAACTGGTCCGCCACCGCGATCCCTACGCCGGCTCTTACCGTTATCACCTGGGCCTGGAGACGCCGAACGATGCCGGTTGCTACATCAACGTCGACGGTGAGAACTACCACTGGCGCGACGGTGAAGCGGTGATGTTTGACGAGACTTTCATTCATTACGCCGAAAACACCACCCAGCAGAACCGCATCATTCTGTTCTGCGACGTCGAGCGGCCGATGAAGTATCGCTGGGCGGCTGCGTTCAACGGCTGGTTCAGCCGTAACGTGATGTCGGCGGCGGGCGCGCCGAATGATGCGGGGGACAAGACTGGTGGCATCAACCGTCTGTTCGCCAAGATTTACAAGATTCGCCTGCGGGGCAAGGCGCTGAAGAAGAGTAATCGCAAACTTTACTACCTTGAGAAGTGGGCGATTTTTGGTGGGTTGCTGGCATTCTTTGTACTGATCTGAACTCTGCGTCGCCGCTTATTACGCCATCGCCAGCAGGCTGGCTACCACAATGAAATGCATTCCAACTGTGGGAGCTAGCCTGCTGGCGATGGGGCCGGTAGATTCTCCGAAAAACGCTCAGACACTCCGTACGATCAACCACTCGACCGCTTCGTGGTTTTTTTCGCTGCTGCCGGTTTCTCCGCAGCCTTCGGTTTCGCAACCGTCTTCCCGCCAGCCTTGCCCCCCAAACTGCGTTTAAGCAACTCGGTCAAATCGATAACATCCGCCGTCTTGCGTTCCTCTTCACCTGTCGCCGTCTCGACATCCTCAATCTTCCCTTCATTCGCCTTCTTCTCGACCAGCGCCATGATCTTGTCTTCAAAACTGTCGCGGTAATCCTCAGGTTTCCAGTCCGCGCTCATGTCTTGCACCAGACGCTTGGCCATGTCGAGCTCGCCCTTGGCCAGTTCGGGCTTGGTCACTTCAGTGCCCAACTCCAGCGTATCCAGACTGCGCACTTCAGCGGGCCAACGCAGCATCACCAACACCATCGCCGATTCCAGCGGCATCAACGCCGCCAGGTGCTGACGGGTATGCAGAACAACGTGGGCGAGGGCGACCTTATTGGTCTTGCTCAGGGTCTCGCGTAACAGCGCATACACCTTGCCGCCGCGTTTATCCGGCGCCAGGTAGTAGGGCGTGTCGATGTTTTGCAGGGGGATCTGTTCGGCGTCGACAAAGGAAAAGATGTCGATGGTCTGCGTGGATAACGGGTGCGCCGACTTGATCTCTTCCTCGCTGAGGACCACATAACGGCCCTTTTCGTACTGCACACCTTTGACGATATTTTCCTTGGTGACTTCCTTGCCCGTGACCTTGTTGACGCGCTTGTAACCCACCGGCTCCATGCTGCGGCTGTCGAGCCAGTCGAAATCCACCCCTTGCGAAGACGTCGCCGAGACCAGCGCCACAGGGATATGCACCAGCCCGAAACTGATTGCGCCTTTCCAGATTGCCCGTGCCATGGTCGTCTACTCGCAAGTGATGTGTTCAGGTGACCCGCAGCGCGGCGCAAAAGTTTCAGCGGGCTGCGGCCCGGTCCTGCTGGGCCGTCAACTGGTGTTACATCTTGTGAAAGAGGTTTTAGTTAACAAATCCGAACCCCGGGCGTAGCGTGCTATCGAAGATCCTATCTACGTCGACGCCCGGAGACCTTCCATGAACCGATTCGTGCTCGCCTGCACCGCACTGGCATTCAGTGGCCTGTTGAGTCAGCTGGCCCAGGCCGACGTCGAAGTACCGTCTTCCACTTTACTGCTGGCCCAAAGTCCGACGGGCGCCGGCAATAACAACCCTTACAACAGCCCGATCCGCCGGGCCAATCCCAATAGCATGCAAGGCACGCAACCGAATGCCCCGGTCATTCGTGGGCCGAACACCGTGCCAGTGCCGCGACCACCCACGCTGGATAACGGCGGCATCGGCAATCGCTATCCCCAGAACCGAACGGCGCCCGCCAGCCCTCCCAAATTCATTCACAATCCGCCTCATCGAGACGCAGACACCAGCAACCGTTGAACGGCAGGACAGCGTTCTTGCCAGCCATTCGAACGACAAAAGGAATCGTGCATGTTGCGTAAAACCCTCTTGGCCACCTTCTGCGCCAGCGTACTGATCACCGCCACGCCCCCCGTTCTTGCGGCGCCGTCCCAAGAAATGAAAAGCGAACAGGGCACTCTTGAGGTCACGCAAGTCGCCAAAGGACTTGAACATCCATGGGCCCTGGCGTTCCTGCCTGATCGCAAGGGCATGCTGGTCACCGAACGACCCGGCAACCTGCGGGTGGTCGGTTACGACGGCAAGCTTTCAGCACCGATCGATGGCGTGCCCGAGGTCTGGGCCAAGGGGCAGGGCGGCTTGCTGGACGTGGTGTTGTCGCCTGACTTCAAACAGGACCGCACGGTGTATCTGTCCTACGCCGAAGGTGGCGGCGCGGGCGACAAGGCCGGCACCGCGGTTGGTCGGGGACAATTGTCCGAAGATTTGAAAACCCTCAAGGATTTCAAAGTGATTTTCCGCCAGGCGCCCAAGCTGTCAGTCGGCAATCACTTCGGCTCGCGATTGGTGTTCGACCGCGACGGCTATCTGTTCATTACCTTGGGTGAAAACAACGATCGGCCGACCGCCCAGGACCTCGACAAGCTGCAAGGCAAGGTCGTGCGGATTTATCCCGACGGCAAGGTGCCGGACGACAATCCCTTTGTCGGCCAGGCCGGGGTGCGTCCGGAAATCTGGTCCTATGGCCAACGCAATCCGCAAGGCGCGGCGCTCAATCCGTGGACCGGCGTCCTCTGGGAAAATGAGCATGGCCCGAGGGGCGGCGATGAAATCAACATCATCGAGCGCGGCAAGAACTACGGCTGGCCACTGGCAACCCACGGCATCAACTACTCCGGCCAACCGATCCCGGAAGCCAAGGGCAAGGCCGCCGAAGGCACTGTGACGCCGCACCATGTCTGGGAAAAGTCGCCGGGCATCAGCGGCATGGCGTTTTATGACGCTGATCGCTTCAAGGCCTGGCAGCACAACGTGTTCATCGGTGCGCTGGTGAGCCAGGAGTTGATTCGCTTGCAGTTTGATGGGGACAAAGTGGTTCACGAAGAACGCTTGCTCGGTGAGCTCAACAAGCGCATTCGCGATGTTCGGCAGGGGCCGGATGGCTACTTGTATGTGCTGACCGACGAATACGACGGCGGGCTGTACAAAATCGGACTGAAGTAACTGGTTCCTGAAACCACCACTTCCCCTGTGGGAGCGAGCCTGCTCGCGATAGCGGTGTATCAGTCACCGACAGTGTCGGATGTGAAACCGCAATCGCGAGCAGGCTCGCTCCCACAATGGATAGGTGGCGTCACCGGTCATGCAGGATAACCGCCGCCCGAAGCTTGCCCCGGCCAAAACTGCACATCTTCTCGAACTCCCCATGGCTGACCGGCAAATGCTGGCAATCCATCGGTTGACGATGCTGGCTGTGGTCCACATCCGGGTCGTGCAGGTAGACGAATTCGTCATCGCAATCGGTGACGATCACCCAATGCGGCGCTTTGGAGCGGGTCAGCCGATAGCTGCTGATCAGCACCAGCGGTTGACCGCCATCGTTCAGTAACCGAGGAAGGTCCAGCGGACCACCTATCACTCGCTCCACATCAGTTTCTTCCAACTGTGTGGTGAATTCGTCGTGCACCAAACGCATTACGTCTTTTTTATGCTCATCGCGTACGCCATCGAGAAACAACGGTCCGGCCATGCTCAGTTGCAGCCGCACCCGAAAACCCCGTCGCCACCCCGCCAACGCCAGGCCTTGAGGGCTGCAGCCGCCATGACCTGAGGTCATGAACACCGTCGTCGCCTCGCGCCAGATTTGCAGTTCCTCGCGACGTTCCAGCCATCGATCACCTTGCAGCGCCCCCATGGCCATCAGCAGGCAAGCCGGTCCACAGGTGAAATCGGTGGTTTGCCGGTACCAGGGCACCTTGATGTTGCGCGAATCGCGGTGCTCAAGAATGCGTTTTTCCAGGCGCAGCGCATCGGCATGATCCTGGTAATAGTCATGGATCAGCGCGAAACGCCGGTAACCGTTGCGCTCATACAAGGCAATCGCCGCGGGGTTGTCGATCCGCACTTCAAGCCGCAAGTAGGCGCAATCATGTTCTAGGGCGCAGGATTCGATGCGTTCGAGCAACTGCTTGCCCAGTCCACTGCCGCGCGCCCCGGTCGCGATGGCAATCGAATACAGCCGCGCCAGCGAAGTGCCGCGGTGAAACAGCACCACCGCGTAGCCGACCAATTGCTCGCCACGCTGGGCCACCAGTAACTGGCCATGCGCCCGGGTGATCATCCACAGAAAGCTGCGACCGTTGAGCCGATCCGTGGTGAAACATTGCTGTTCGAGTTCCAGCAGTGCGGGTAAGTCTTCAACTACCGCCAAGCGAAAGACAGTATTCATATGACCGCCGTAAAAGTTGCGTAACGAAACGGGACTTTCGAAAAAGTTCGTGCTTAATAGGAAAGGTCTTGTTCTCCAACGGATCAATCACTATGTCAGCGGTACAAGGTCATTGGCGCGAAGTATCCGAGCAAACTTTGCCGGCAGCAACTTATTTAAATGACGCAGGCAGAACTTCCAGTCAGTTGATTATCATCGTCGAACGCAAGGAAGACTGGGCCTCGTATTTTCCCAGCGAGGATATTGTCAGCGCCCAGGAATACCTCGAGCAGACGCGGGACAACGAACAGGGCAAACGGGTCCAGGTGATCAACCTGTGCCGCAGCTACAAGTATCTGGGCCACGGTTATTACTGCTCGTTGCTGGCCGAAGCGCGGGGGCACAAGGTCATTCCTTCGGTGCGGACCATCAGTGAGTTGACCAAAAAATCCCTGTACGGCCTGGCGCTGGACGACCTGGATAAACCCTTGGAAAAAGCCCTCAGTAACCATCTTTACAGCGATACCGAAGGCTTTACCCTGACGTTGTACTTTGGCAAAACCAATATCGAGCCGTTGCAGGATCTGGCGCGGCAGTTGTTTGAAGTATTTCCGTGTCCGATATTGTTAGTTGAGTTTCGCCGAACGAATGGCTGGCACATCGAAGGGATAAAGTCGGGCGCCTTGCATAAGTTACGCGAAGATCAGGAAGATCAATTCGCCAACTCCCTGGACAGTTTCAGTCGCAAGATCTGGCGTGTGCCGCGTTCACGGCGGCTGGCCCGTTATGACCTGGCCATCCTGCATGACCCGCAGGAAGCCTTGCCGCCCTCCAACGCGAAGGCGCTGGATAATTTCGTACGCGTGGGCAAGACCTTGGGCATCGATGTGGAGTTGATCGAGCGCAAAGACTACGCGCGCATCGCCGAATACGACGGCTTGCTGATCCGCGAGACCACCAGCGTCGACAACCACACCTATCGCTTCGCGAAAAAAGCCGAGAGCGAGGGACTGGTGGTGATGGACGACCCGACGTCGATCCTGCGCTGCACCAACAAGGTCTACCTGACCGATCTGCTCAAGAGTCATCAACTGGGCATGCCGGTCACCGAAATCCTCTACAAGGATCGACCGGAAGATTTCGAGCGGGTCGGCGAACGCCTGGGTTTTCCCTTGGTGCTGAAGATCCCGGATGGCTGCTTCTCCAGGGGCGTGATCAAGGTCGAAAGCCAGCAAGCCTTGCTCGAAGCCACCGCCGAGCTGTTCGAACACTCGGTGCTGTTGCTGGCCCAGGAATTCTTCTACACCGAATACGACTGGCGCATCGGCGTGCTCAACCGCAAACCGATCTTCGCCTGCCAATACTTCATGTCCAAGGGCCATTGGCAAATCTACAACCACAAGGCCAAGGGCCAGGACATCAACGGCGAGTGCCGTACCCTGGCTGTCCACGAAGCTCCGCGAGCCGTGGTCGACCTGGCCGTGAAAACCGCCAACCTGATCGGCGACGGCCTTTACGGCGTCGACCTCAAGCAGTCCGGCGACAAGGTGGTGGTGATCGAAGTCAACGACAACCCGAACATGGACGCCGGAATCGAAGACGCGTACCTGCAGGACGATCTGTACTCGCTGGTGCTGGAGGAGTTCGTCCGTCGGCTGGAACTGAAGCGTCGCGGCCAGGCCTGGTGATCGGCCGATGATCAGAAGCTTTCAACTGGTCGGCGGCGCCTTGCAATCGGTCGAGCGACTAGACGCTGAGGTGATGTTGTTCAGCAATCCCGATGCCGCCGAACGGGATCTGTTGCACAGCCATTTCAAGCTCGATGAGCACGCGCTGGCCTCGGCCCTGGACCCTGACGAGGTGTCGCGCATCGAGTTTCACCCCGACAACCTGTTCCTGATCTGGAAGCGCCCGGAGAATTACTCCGGCGCCGGCAGCCTGGCCTTTGAAGTGTCGTCCTGTGGCCTGTTGTTTTCAGCGCAGCGATTGCTGGTGATTGCCACCGACGATGCGCCGCTGCACGGGCTCGGCACCCGGCAGCGGTTGAATACGCCTCTGGATGTGCTGCTCGATCTGCTGTTCAACAACATCCATCACTATTTGGGTCATCTGAAGGTGATCAAGCTGGTTGCCCGGGAGTTGCAACAGAAATTCAACGCCTCGATGCAGAACCAGCACCTGATCCAGATGTTCAACCTCAGCGAAAGCCTGATCTATTACATCAACGCGATTCACAGCAACGGCGCGGTGCTGACGCGGCTGCGCAATCACGCGGCCAAGGAACACTTCAGCGCCGAAGCCATCGGCCTGATCGACGACCTGATCATCGAAAACAACCAGTGCTACAAACAGGCGGAAATCTATTCCACGGTGTTCTCCGGGCTGATCGATGCCCGGGGTAACCTGATGAACAACAGCATGAACAACCTGCTGCGCAAACTGACATTAATTAACGTGGTGTTTTTGCCGCTGAACCTGATTGCGAGCATTGGCGGCATGTCCGAGTTCAGCATGATGACCGGGGACACGCCGTGGTGGGTGTCGTATCCGTTGTTTCTGACGGCGATGATGGTTGGAGCGGGGGCGATGGTGCTTGGGCTCAGGCGGTTGGCGAAATGACGGTGTTGGCAGTCAGGCCGCAATCGCGGGCAAGCCCGCTCCCACAGGTCAGGTGTCGTCTGTAAGAACACCGATAACCTGTGGGAGCGGGCTTGCCCGCGATTGCTTTAGCAGCATCAAAACAACTTCCGAATCAGGCTTGCTGGCTCGCATCGACGCAATTCCTGCGGTTCTTAAGCCCCCGAACCACGAGGTACAACAACGGCCCGACAGACACGAAAACCGCGGTGATCAACAAATACGGAATCACCGACAACCCCGACTGCCCACGCTTGCGCGCATCCTGGTACATCCAGACCCCGGCCAGAATCGCCAACAGATAAAGATCAATCACCACCTGCGCAGTATCCGGGCGCGACATCAGGCTGATGCCGAAATCGATCAACGACTGTTCCGCCTGGAGCATCACGGAAACGGTGTAACCGGCAAAGGCGATCAGGGCAATGAGGGGCAGGGCGACAGACTTCATGGTTTCCTTCCTTGGGCGATGAGCAGTGTCGCCAGCCTACAGAGGCCGCAGAAAATTGGCCATTGACTTGCCCTCGATGCCCGGCTAATTTCCAGCCATGACTTCCACCGTATTGCGCTGCCAGCCAAGCATTATTACCGCCATTCCTTATTTGGCGGGCTAGCTCACGACTGCAGCACCCAACCCGCCCTAGAGGCGGGTTTTTACTTTCTGTCTCCCGGGCTTTGATCAATGTCAGGAGACGACCATGAGCAGCACCCCCGCCCAGCAGGCTTTGCTTGAGCACTACGTGAAAAAGATCCTCGCCGCGCCGGTGTATGAACTGGCCGTGCGCACACCCTTGCAACCCGCGCCAGCGCTGTCCGAGGCCTTTGGTAATCAGGTCCTGCTCAAGCGCGAAGACTTGCAACCGACCTTTTCATTCAAGATCCGCGGCGCTTACAACAAACTGGTGCAACTGAGCGATGAGCAAAAGGCTCGCGGCGTGATCACCGCTTCAGCGGGCAATCACGCCCAAGGCGTGGCACTGGCGGCGCGTGAGCTGGGGATCGCCGCGACCATCGTCATGCCCTGCACGACGCCAGAACTGAAGGTGCTCGGGGTGCGCAGTCGGGGGGCTGAGGCGGTGCTGCACGGAGAGAGTTTTCCGTTCGCTCTCGAATTTGCGCTGAACCTGGCCGAGCAAACCGGTCGCACCTTCGTCTCGCCTTTCGACGACCCGGATGTGATCGCGGGGCAGGGCACCGTCGCCATGGAGATCCTTCGCCAACATCAAGGCCCGCTGGACGCGATCTTCGTCCCGGTGGGTGGCGGAGGATTGATCGCCGGCATCGCGGCGTACGTCAAATACCTGCGACCTGAAGTGCGCATCATCGGCGTCGAGTCAGAACATTCGGCTTGTCTGTACGCCGCGTTACAGGCTGGCGAGCGGGTTGTATTGCCCAACGTAGGAACATTCGCCGATGGCGTGGCGGTCGCACAGATCGGCGCTTATGGATTCGAAGTGTGTCGGTTTTGCGTTGATGAGGTATTGACTGTGAGCAACGACGAGCTGTGCGCCGCGATCAAGAATATCTACGACGATACCCGCTCGATCACCGAACCTTCCGGCGCTTTGGCGGTGGCCGGCATCAAGAAGTACGTCGCTCGGACCGGTGCGCGTGGTCAAACGCTGGTGGCGATCGACTCTGGCGCCAATATCAATTTCGACAGTCTGCGGCACGTTGCCGAGCGCGCCGCGTTGAGCGGCGCCTCAGCATGAGGAGGGGCAACGCGATTATTCCTGAACGGCTTTCTCTACCTTGCTCGACGCCGACCAGATCCGATAGCGGACTTCGACGTCCTTGGGCACGTAGAGCACGATCGGCAATTTGCTGTTGTAGCGAAGCATGAAGCCGTCCCCGACCACCGGCACGAACTCCTTTTTACTCTTGCCGTCGGGACAGGCCATCATCGTGCTCATCGGGCCGATGACTTTTTCCAGGCGGTAAAAGGGGTAACCCCAGCCTTCAAGATTCTTTTCTTCAAGGATACCGCCCAGGCGTTGGCGATTGCAGTCTACGGTCAGGGTCTTGCCGGCCAGCACCTCAACCTGGAAGTTTTCTTCCTGGGGCTGCGGCGCTACATGAATGACCTGGCGGGTAAATCCGCTCTCGGCTTTGGGAAACGGCGCGACCGTTTCGAGCTTGGCGGCATGGGCCGCGCCGGACAATCCGGCCACAATCAGCCCGACGGTAGTGATACAGGTCGATGAACCCATGATGCCTCCTTGCGTGTGAGTAAAGTCAGCAGATACTGGATTGAAAGGCGCATTCTTACCGTCGCCCACCACCAATGCAAATCCGCTCGGGGTTGTATGCAAATTGCAGGGCTTGAACGGCCCTTTCTTGCAGATTGCATGAAGCCATTTATATGCAAATCCGCTAAATCATTGATTTGCCGATGAGCTGCACGGCGAAATTTGCGGCATGTTTTATGCTCAAGCAGTTCATAGGTTGACCGGGACAATATTGAGTCAGCTGTGGAACGAGAAAACGGTCCGTTGTTGAGACGCAGATGCCCCGCGAAGGAAGTAAAGCGGGAGATCTCAGCACCCGCCGACGTTGGATATTAATTGGCAATCTCACAATTAGGAGAGGGTCGCCATGTTTCTTTCTGCCTTGGAGTTACGCAATATCGTTGAAAGCAGTTTTCTGCCGAAACGCTGTCAGTGCACGCTGTCGCCGGACCTGTCGATGACCGTCAAGGTGTATTCCGATCGTGAAACCGATCACCTCGATCTGATGGTGACAGGGATAAATGCCAAACACCTGAACGGTTGCCGTGAAATCAACGACTTGATTGCAGGTCTACGTTCTGAGATGCAGCAGCGGGACGCGAGTCAGACACTGCATCCCGACAGGAAAGCGCTTTAGCCCGCAGTTTCGAGTTCTGCTGAAATGCGCCGGGTCTGGATAAACCCCAGTCCCAGCGCCGACTCGACCATCACCGCCAGCAAAATGCCCGGCCCGGCATGGCCATTGAGCCATTCGCCGAAACCCAGCACTGCCAGGCCAAAACAGCCGACGGTAAACCCGGTGCTCAGCGCATTACGGGCGACAGACGTCGCCTCGTTTCGAACCAGATAAAACATCACGCCCAACGCCGCGAACAGCACCGCACTGCGCCGCGCAACAAACCCTGCCGCCGATGAAAATTCAATACTCCAGATCGCCAGTAGCCAATCCGGCATCAAACCCCAGACCAGGGCCAGCAGAAAACATAGAAGGGAAGTGAAGGTCGACAGAGTGCGAAACGATAACTGCATGGCGAATCCTTGCGGCAGTGAGGGAGGCGCCAAAGCATAGCGCCAGAACCCTCACATGAGTACCGCAAAGTGCAAAATCAGACCTTTCAGTCAGTTCTGATAACTGCACGCGTCAGAAAGCTTCCGGTAGCTGATTTCTTCAGGCTTGCCTGACGTATCGATGTACTTCATATCGGCCGTGATCACTTTGCATTCCAGTGTGTTCGGCTCAGTCAGCGCGACTACTTTGCCGATGTTCAGTGGCATGCCGTAGTGATAAGGGGTGGCTTGAGAGGGCGACGTGTCGTTGGCCTGCGCAAGACCGGTAAACGCGGTGCAGGCGAGGGCGGAAGTCATCAGCAGCGTGCGGATGTTCATGGGGCGATCTCCAGTGCAGACGTTGAGTCAGCTCGACGGATTGAGCGTCGAACCTGCCGCACTGGGCGTCAGAGGTACCTGAGGGCGTGCGGTCCAGTAAAGTCTTGGACCGCGCGGTTAACGGATGGTTAACCCGGCTGAACGCCGCCTGTCGCGAGTTTTTTCTGTCGGATGATTCGTTAGGAAAGCGTCTACGAAGTCTTCGGCTTGGTCCTACAAGGTCAGGCGCTTTGTCGACTTTCGCCGGATGGGTTGAAGCGATTACTGTTTGGGCTCGCTGCAAAATCAGCGGACAGGTTTGGTCACCTGTGAGAACAGTGCACATATGTGTGCCATGATTCGCCAAGCGGACATCTACGTCCTTATAGCGCATCGTTGTGGCGGCTGTGTGCAGGACGCCTTCGGGCGAGCTGAGTTACTGTTCTCGGTTGACCAAGCCTGTATACAGTCCGCCTCCCATCGTTTGGTCACGGTGGGGCGGTTACTTCAAAACAGATGAGTAACTTTCTATGACAACGCTAAACGCATTTCCCGATCGCTACCGTTCAATCAACAGCAGCGTTACCGACTCAAGTCCCTTGGTGATCGACACCGAAGCCAATCCCCAAGACATCCTCGAAGCCGCTCTACAGCGGGTCCGGGCTTCCAGTCAGCTGCTTGAAACGCTCCACTGCCAATGCTTCAAGCACGGCGATGTTCAGGATATCCCCCACATCACTCATGCGGTTTACCTTCTGACTCAGGATGGTTGTGATCTGTTGCAGGTTGCCCAGCAGCGGATGATGGGGTGGAAGGCGCCGGTCTGACGCCACTGCGGTACATAACAAGCCAGTCTCCTGCGGACACTGGCTTGTTTACACGCGTACCGAGTTAAAGCATTCCTGAAAACTACGCTGTCCTCAGGTCACTGCTGCTTGCATCAGGAATCATCGCGAGCTGGACCTCGACACTGTTTTCTTTTTTTGCCATCCAGCGATCTACGTTGATTTTATGTTCCGGCGCTTGAGTGGCGGAGCCGTAGATGTCCTCAGGCACTAGTTTGAGGAAGCTAAGGGTGTGAATCCGTTGTCTTGATGTATCAAGCCGTCCAATTTCTGCTCTCAACACATTTGCCTCTTGCTGGTACTGCCGACGGTCAGATTGGTAAGCGAACCTCAGTTCAGCTTCTTTCGCCTTCAGCCGCTCCTGCATCTCTTGCAATTGGTAGTAAACCTGGTCGTACTCTGTTTTGGTAACCACGGTAGTCCCGCTTTCCTGGGTTTGCTGCCAGCGGCGCAATGTTGCCCAAGCGTACGGAATGTAGGAGGGCACCATGTAGTGATCGCTCATCTGGAACAGTTGCATCACAAAAGCATCACGGTCGGGCATATCGCCGAACTTTTTCAATGCCTTGGTGCAAGCCGCCTCTTCGATAGAGTCGCAACCTGGGTCCCAGAGAACCGCGGATTGCTCGCGCCCTTTAAAATGAACGGGCATGAAATGGTGCAGATTACCCTGGTGTTCGTATGGAGCACCGCCAGTTCGCGACAGGCCTATAGCGAAAATAAGTGCGCCTAAAGGGGCGGTGACAAAACTGAGGACCACGCCGGGCATCCAGATACTTTTGCGGGTGTTCATCCAGGGCGCGGGAACACTTGGAATAGGGTCGTTGCTGTTGACCATGCGGTGATGGGCCAAGCCTACCGCGCCATTGACGAAGTCGGCGTCGCCGGCTCGTGGCGAGCCGTAGGTATAAAGCAATATGTCGTACGCATTTGGACTGCGTCGTAATGCTTCTGCGAGCAACGTCGCGATTGCCCCGCCTAGGCTATGTCCGCAAATAATGATCTTTTGCCCCGTGTGGAACTGGTCGAGGTAAACCTGAACAAATTTACTCATCGCCTTATAGGCCTTGTAGAAACCTTGGTGCGTTTTACCTACACCTTCTTCAAATGGAACTTGCTCTGCATCGGTGTCTCGCACAAAGTCCACGAGTTCTTTCGTTCCACGGACGGAAATCAGAATGACTTCGTCATGGTGGGTTATGAAAGCCTGAGTATCACTACCACCTTTTACTTTCCCATCATCAAAGAAATGCCATTTTGCAGGACATTCCTGCTCTTCGCCTAATTCAGGTTTGTTTTTTTCGTAGAGTGTCGGATCAAATGGTAGGACTTCGAAACGCTTCGAGTACGGCACATCTTCATAAAGCGGGTAGTAAGGGGTCGTCTGGGCTGAATTGATTTTCCAAGCTTCTTTGAAACTAGCCAGTCCATTCCCAAACAAGTATCCGACGCTCGGATCAAGAGGGAATTTGACAGTGTCTGTTGGCTGTTCGGCCGGTTCTTGACCAAAATCACAGTAGCTAAGACTGGCAAACAAAGAAAGCTGATACAAATTCAACGCGCTGAATTTATTGTCTTTTGAAAGCATGGGCCGAAAAGAGCGTAATGGACGAACTTCAAGAGCTGTGTGCTTTTCTGGAAGCAACACAACTCCCCATAGGCCCGGTTTTTCTTGACCGAATCCTAGGTCACCCATTAAGTTTAGAAGATTGTGATTCGGTGGGTATTTGCTTTTTGACTCAGGAGGAAGATGGGCATGTATTTTAACTAGGTGTTGAACTTCGACGTGAAAAAATTGGTCAGCTTTCGCTTTTGCAGGATTATTTTCAACCCGTAGGCCATCCTTGCGAATAAAGCGGGTTGTTTCGGCTCGCACCTGTAATTCGGTAATTTTTAGAGGGTAACTCGGTCGTGTCATTAGAGATTTATAGAGCTTATCGTCTCCTTTGTAGCCGCTATCAACTGTGAGAATGACAGGGCCTTCGTAATAGTCGCAAACCTTGGCGAAACCTTCAGAATCTAAAATCCCTTCATGGGATTGCTCGGTACTATCAACAAGTTTGTAGGCTAAACCGGCATAAGGTTTACCATTCCCTGACTCATCCACTAGTTGAAAACTAACCCACGTGCCTCTGAGTGGGCAAGCTTGTTTAGTGTCAGTCAGTAGCGGTTGTACTGGCTTCTTTGCTGGCATGTGTGAATTTCCTTATTCGGTGCAAGCCGGATAGACGGTGCAGTCACGTCCATCGGGCATTTTGAAGGGTTTAAAGTCAGTTTTATTGTCTCCGCAGAACGCATAAGGATCCTCAAGGCTGTCACCCATGCAACGCTTCCAGCCAGACGGGAATTTTACCCAGTTATCACCTACGGCCGGTCTTTCTTCGCTTGAAATAGCAAAAACTACTTTAACCGTCTTTCCTACCAATTGAGCACGTTGCAGCGGACCTTTTGCAACTGCGCCACTTTCCTGTTCAGGCGTTGCCACAGATTTACATTTTAGAATTTTAGCTATGTAACGATTGGGACCTACCGTACGAAACAACCATTCGCACTGTTTCTGTAGTGTCGTAGGTGAAGGAGGGCTGAGATTGTCCGCAATTCCATCCTGAAACGAAATCCCTGTGTAATCCCTGCCTAAATTGAGGCGGGCAGCTCCGTATTTTGCGTCGACCTCATATCCGAAACTTTTAAGTACTAAAGGGCAGCCTCCTTCATTGCTTACCAGTGGGACTTCGAAATGTGCCGTCTGCGCTTCGTTATTAAGTTCTTGCTCAAAAAATTTTTTGCCAGGGTAATTACGCCCATTGCGAGGCGGGATCGTACAATTCTCTCCCGTTCTAGGCACATAAGACGCTTCGCCTTTAATGCTGAATCCGGGTGGCAGTTCAGTGATCAGCGTAAAGCTATCCTGTTGTGCGACGGAGCAACCTGTAGCCCCAAACGCTCCCAAACCGATAGCCGCTGCTCGAACAAGTCCAGTGTAAAAGTCGCGATAAAGCATTTTATAGTCCTTGTTCGGTGCAGTTGGGGTAGACAGTGCAGTCACGTCCATCCGGCATCTTGAATGGTTTGAAGTTAGTCGTATTTCCGTTACAAAACCCGTAGGGGTCCTCGATGCTTTTCCCCAGGCACCGCTTCCAGCCTTCGGGAAATTTGATCCAGGTGTCTCCCATATAAGGAAGCTCTTCATGTGCCAGTGAAAATATAGCAGTTAAAGACTTTCCCAAAAGCTCGTCACGTTGTATGGCTTCGGGAGTAGTAGGGGCGGCGACTGCCTTGCAACTAAGTATCTTGCTGATATTGTTTTTTGGTCCGGCTGTGCGAAATAACCATTGGCAGTTTCTTTGAAGTGTGTTTTGGTGCGTTATTGGTGAGGTACTGATCGCTTTATCTACAAAAGAAATCCCAGCGTAGTCTCTCCCTATGTTTAGCCGGGTTCGGCCATATTTTGCGTCTACTTCATAATCAAAACGTTTAAGCACTAAAGGGCAGCCTCCTTCGTTGCTTATAAGGGGGATTTCAAATCGTGCTGTTTGCGCTTCGATTTTAAGATCTTGTTTGAAAAATTTTTTGCCCGGTTGGTTTCTTCCTTCGCGAGCCGGGACTGTGCAGCTTTCCCCCGTACGCGGCACATAAGACGCTTCACCTTTAATGCTGAACCCAGGTGGCAGTTCCGTCAGCAACGTAAAACTATCGGCAGGCTTGATGGCCGAACAGCCAGAAGCCGCCACCACGCCCGCCGCAGCGAGGAACAAAGGCAAGCATCCAGAAAAGTGTTCAGCCGCAAACGCTGTTATGCCAGCCGCCACAAACTTACTCACGCTCTGGTTTGCCCAAACTCGCGTCAAACACCCGCTGACACCGCGCAAAATGCTGCTCTGGGGTTTCACTCGGCAATGGCTGCCAAGCCACGTCTTCTGCGCATTTGGGATCAAGTCTCAGGCTGAGCATGAATTCGCGTTGTTCTGGCGTGTTCCATTGCCAGGTTTCAAGCAGGTCCATCTGTTCTTCCAGCCATTCGCGGACATTGCGGGTTTCGGAGAGTTTGGCGGCGGCCTCGACGTGGTACACCAGCAGCCAACGTTTCAGGTTTTCACGCAAGATGCTGCGGGTACGCTCCGGCGCGTTTGGAATTCGCAACCACGGCGCGGGGTTGGGCACCGGGTACATGCCGGGGCGGGCGTTATCGGCGCTTTTCCATTGCTCCTCGTCCCAATACAGCACGCTGCTGATCGGGCCTAACAGCAACGGCCATTCGGTTTCGCTCAAGTTAGCGAGGCATCGAGCAATCACCCGATTGTCCTGAAAACGGAACAACGATCGTTCGCCGTCTTCCTCAATGACCATCCGCGCTTGCCAGTGTTGGGTCAGGCCGTCGAGGTCGGCTTTTTCCATGCTGCCGATCCAGCCCCAGTTGCGCTGCGGGTCGTCCAGCAGTTTGCGGAAGGCATCGGCGTTGGGTTCGTGCAATTCGGTCAGCCACGGGCTGATGGCGGCGAAGTCGGCATATTGGGTGCGTCGATAGAGCTGCACCGAGCGCTTCATCAATCCGGCGCTGTAGAGCGAAGTGACCGGGTTCGGCTCAGCGAGGCTGTCCAGGGCCAGGATCAGCACGCGATTGAGTTTTGCCTGTTCGCCGAGCCAGTTGTTCAGTGCGTCGCTCATGCTGCAGTCCCCAGATCGCACTTGCCTTCACGGCAGGCTTCGCAAATCGGGCAGCGTATGTCGCCCGACGCACGGGCGGCTTTGGCCATGGCCATTTGTACGGCGGCCGGGACGAGCAGGGCGCCGGCTTTGTCCTGAGCGGCGGCCCACGGGATGACGGGCGGCAAAATCTGAATCCCTGTCCCCACCCCAGGCGACCCCCCGGTGTTCACTTTCACCTCAGCCCCACTGATCGTCACACCCCCCGCATCAACCTTGACGAAACTCCCGCCAGCCTTGGCCGTCAGTTCCATTCCGCCTTCAACCACCACCTTCTCGCCAGCGTGGTAATGAATCTCCTGACCCGCCTCGACAAACTGCGCCGTCCCGACCTTCACATGCTGGGTCACCGCCACGGTCAGGTGATCATCCGCCCGCGCTTCAGTCTTGCGGTCCAGATGGGTAATCCGGTGTTCTTCAACCTTGAACTCGCTGAAAACATTGGACTCGACCGTGTCATGGCGTTCATTGCCGATGCGGATTTTCTGGTCGTGTTCGATGTTTTCATCCCAGTCGCGCTGGGCGTGCAAGTAGATTTGTTCCGCGCCTTTCTTGTCTTCGATGCGGAACTCGTTGTAACCCTTGCCGCCCGGTGAGCTGAGGGTTTTGAAGGTGCTGCGGGTCTTGTTCGCCGGCAGGTCGTAGGGGACGACGTTTTCCTTGTGGAACAGGCAGCCGGTGATCAGCGGTTGGTCGGGGTCGCCTTCGAGGAAGGTGACGAGGACTTCCATGCCGACCCGCGGGATGGCGATGCCGCCGTAGGCACTGCCGGCCCAGCCGGTGGCGACGCGTAACCAGCAACTGGTCTTGTCGTTGGCCTGGCCGTCGCGGTCCCAGTGGAATTGCACTTTGACGCGGCCGTATTCGTCGCAGTGGATTTCTTCGCCGGGCGGACCGGTGACGATGGCGGTCTGGCTGCCGAGGACTTTCGGTTTCGGGTGTTCGAGGGCAGGGCGGAAGTGCGCGTCCCACGGGGTGGCGAGGAAGCGGTTGCGGTAGCCCTGATGGAAATCGTCTTTGTTGTGGGTGACGTCGCTGGTGACGTTTTTGCCGAGCACTTGCGGCTGCTTGCCTTCGTGCACGACTTCGAGCAACAGCCAGAGGTCGTTCCACTCGGCGCGCGGGTGTTCGCTGAGGGCCATGAAGTGGCCGCTGACCAGGGTGGGCTCGTCGCCTTTGCCTTCGGCGAGTTTGTAGTCGCTGCGATGGCGTTCCAGCGCGCGGGTCGCCAGTTGTTTGCCGCGTGCGCGGTCGGTGAAACGGCCAGGATAGTCGTAGTCTTCGAGGTCTGGAGCGAAGGTACTCTTGGCGGCGCCTTCGGGCAGGATGCGTGGTTTTTCGAAATCGTAGTCGCGGCGGCTGACGCGGGAGGTGCGGGTTTCCAGGCGCAGGTTGAAGCGCTTGATCACCGGTTTCGTGGCGGCCATGCCGGAGTCTTGCTGGTAGGCCACGGGCGCGAGTTTGCGGAACACCGTCTGGTCATCGCCGAAGACGAGTTTGTGGCCGCTGGCGCTGTGTTGGAAGTGGAAGTGAATGCCTTCCTCTTCACACAGACGCTGGATGAAATGCAGGTCGGATTCGTCGTACTGCACGCAGTAATCGCGCTCGGGGTAGATCGCGCCGAGCTGGAAACTGTAGGCGTCAGACAGGATGCCGCGCGCCTCAAGTACCTGGGCGATGACTTTCGGCACACTTAAATGCTGGAAGATCTGCTGGTCATGGTTGTGGCGCAGGTAAGCGAGTTGCGGGACCAGGCTGATGCTGTAGCGCGTCAGGCTTTTGCCGGAGTCGCCTTGCTCGATGCGATAGACCAGACCGTGAATGATGCCTTCGCCGGTTGCGCCGAAGGTCAGGCAGCCAGGCTTGTGCAGCAACTCTTCGAGCTTCAGGTCGGGACGGGCGCTGACCAGTTCGATGTCGAAACAGAATGGCTGATTGAGGGTTTCGCGACCGACGAAGCTGAGCACTTGCAGGTCAACGGAAACGCCTTCCAGCGTCAGGGAAATATGGGTTGCGTTCGCGTCCAGCATGCCTTTAATTCCGTCCTTTGAATAAGCTGGTGCGGATGGTGCAGCATTAAACCGCCTCGTTCAAGGCGCAAATGGCGTAGGTGTGGATGCCTTGGGCTATCAGGAAAACCCCTAGGTACACGGTTTGGGCCAATGAATGCTGGACTTAGTTCGTCATCCGTTCCTGAACATGACAGCGTCACACCTTTGCGGCGATCCCGAATTGACAGTCATTTCAGGCTTTCGATGGTGTGACCGTTGGATTGGCGGCGTGTGTTACATCGCCATCGCGAGCAGGCTCGCTTGTATGTTTAGACTTGAAGGGGTGGGTGGGACTACAGACTCGATTCTGACTCTGACCAGTACAGACTGTGGGAGACTTCTCGTCCCGCCCCTTCTACCCAAAGCGCCGATAAGGAATTCATCGGTAAACCGACGATAGAGACAAGCCAGCGCAACGGTAGACCCCAACAAGCACTTAAACCCTAGCTCCGAGGATTCGTCATGACAATCCTTACTTCGCAGACGGTTGTTGGTATCGATATCGCCAAGGCCCAAATTGCTGTCTATCGCACCGACCTGCAAATCATTCAAGACATCAAGAACGATCGAACCGCCCTCAAGCGTTGGCTTAAAACCCTGCCTGCCCAAAGCGCTATCGCCGTTGAAGCCACCAACATCTACCACTTGGACACGGTAGAGCTGGCCCATGAGATGGGTCATCAGGTCTACGTGGTGGATGCTTATCGCGTGAGTCATTACCGCCGTGGCGTTGGCCAACGAGCCAAGAACGATCCCTGCGATGCGCGTTTGCTGGCGCGTTACCTGGAGAATGAACAAAGCAAACTGCGGGTCTGGAGCCCGCCACCCAAGGCCTACAGCTCGCTGAAAAGCCTGCTTCACAGACGTGCAACGCTGATCCAGAACCATGCTGGGCTGATGTTGAGTTGGGCCAATGAACCCTTGTTGAAGAAAGTGCAGGTCGCTCAGCAGAAGGCGTTCAAGCAAGCGGATCAGGCGATTCAGAAACTGCTGCGCAAGGTCAGCAAAGAGGCGGGAATTGAGGCGAATATTGATCGCTGCAAAGCCATCGAAGGCGTTGGGGAACTGACCGCAACCGGGTTGGCGACGACCTTTATGCGGGGCGATTTTGCGAACAGCGATGCGTTCATCGCATTCCTGGGAATGGACTTGGCAGTCGAAGACTCCGGCAAGAAGAATGGGCAGCGGTACCTGACCAAAAAAGGAGATCCGGAGGTTCGTCGTTTGGCGTACAACGCCGCAATGGCGGCGTGTCGCTCGCCTAAATGGAAGCCGTTTTACGAGGCATACCTGGCTAGAGGCTTCTCGAAAACCCAGGCCTTGGTTGTCTTGGCCCGAAAGCTCTGTCGAGTGGCATTTGCCCTGATGAAAAATCAGAGCGAATACCTGTCAGCCTGAGAATTCAGGGTTGCCGGGCAACATAGAATCTCCCACATTGGATCGTTGCCGGGCACACAACCTGTGTTCACTGAAGATCTACTGTGGGAGCGAGCCTGCTCGCGATGAGGGCCTTACATTCAGCGCATTTCCAACTGCTGCCGATACGGCAAATCCGGCCCGGTCTTGCTGCAGGTCAGCGCCGCGGCACTCACCGCAAACCTCAACATCCCGTCGATTTGCTCGCGCTCAAGCGATTGCACACCTTCAACCGAATCCAGCTGCTGCTCCGTCAGCCAGGTAATCACCGCCGCCTGGAACGTATCGCCCGCGCCCACGGTATCGGCGATTTTCACTGCGCTGGCCGGCACTGACCATGAGCCATGCTTGCGGCTGAACACCGTCGCACCTTCGCCACCGCGGGTCAAAAACACCAATTGACAGCGATGCTGCAGCCAACCCTCAATCACCCGCTGCGGATCCTGCTCGGGATACAGCAGGCTCAAATCCTCATCGCTGACTTTGATCAAGTCGGCCAACTCAACCAGCGTCGCAATGCGCGACCGCCATAGGTCGATATTCGGCTCAGGATTGAGTCGCACGTTCGGATCAAGGCTGATCAGGCGTTTACCGCTTTCGCGCTGCACCAGCGTCAGCAAGGTATCGGCAATCGGCTGCACCACCAGCGAAAACGAACCGATGTGCAAACCGCGCACGTCAGGCCCCAGCTCCGGCAGGTGCTCGGATTTAAGCTGACGATCTGCGCAACCTTCACCGCGAAAGCTGTAGTGTGGTGAGCCATTGGCGCCGACCGCGACCATTGCCAGCGTGGTCGGTGCGGCGAAGTCCACCAGGTAGTCGGGACGCACGCCCTCATTCTGCAAAACCTGCTGCAAGCGTCGACCGAGGTAGTCGGTGGAGAGTCCGGCAAAGAGTGCCGCGTCCACGCCCAACCGCCGCAGTCCGACGGCGACGTTGAACGGCGAACCGCCGGCAATCGCCTTGAAATTCACTTTTGAAGCCAGGCCGCTGGCGTCGTCTTCACTGAAGAAATCGAACAGCGCTTCGCCACACACCAGATACATAATTATTCGCTCGTTAAAGGGTTACGACATGCTGTTGATAGCGTTCATAGGCCTGCTGACAGGCCGCCACATTTTCGGCAATCGGCAAGGTTTCACTGGCCGGGTCGAGCTTCACGCAACGCTCGCAAAGGTCCGCCAGACTGTCCTTGTGGCCGTTTGCCCAAGACTTGCACCACGCCGCCTGAATCGCCGCGCCGAGGGCGGCGGCTTCGCTTTGTTCGGTGCAGATGACCGGGGTGTTCATGATGTCGGCGACGATCTGGCGCCACACCGGGCTTTTCGAGCCGCCGCCGATCAGGCAAATGCTGCGGCTTTGTAAGCCATTCTGGCGCAGCAGGTCCAGTCCATAACGCAAACCGAAGGTCGTGCCTTCCACCACGGCGCGACACAGGTTGGCTTGGGTCAGGTTGGTCATGGTCAGGCCGAGCAGGCTGCCGGTGGCATGGGGCAGGGCGGGGACGCGTTCACCGTTGAGGAACGGCAACATGCACACGCCGTCGGCACCGATGGGCGCTTGTGCCACCAAGGCATTGAACTGTTCGATATCGAGCTCGAACAGCTCACGAATGACCCCGGTGGCGTTGGTCAGGTTCATGGTGCAAATCAACGGCAACCAGCCACCGCTGGAAGAACAGAAGGTCGCTACCGACGCATCCGGGCTGACTTTCGGTTGGTCGGAATAGGCGTACACCGTCCCCGAAGAGCCGAGGCTCATGGTGATCGCGCCGGGCTTGATGTTGCCGGTGCCGATGGCGCCCATCATGTTGTCGCCGCCACCGCTGGAGACCAGCGCTTGCGGGTTGATGCCCAAGTGCTCGGCGATGCTCGGCAGGATCGTGCCGACCGCTTGATGGGCGTCGATCAACTCCGGCAACGCGGCTTGCAGACGGCCGCTCGGGTCGATGTCGCGCAGCAACTGCAAATCCCATTGGCGGGTTCGCACGTTGAAATAGCCAGTGCCGGAGGCATCGCCATACTCGCTGCAACTGCGGCCGGTGAGCCAATGATTGAGGTAGTCGTGGGGCAGGAGGATGCGGGCGATTCGGGCGAAAATGTCCGGGTGCTGTTCTTTGGTCCACAGCAGTTTGGACACGGTGTAGCCCGGCGCGATGACCACGCCGAGGCGTTCCAGTGAGCCCTTTTCTCCGCCGAGGTGAGTCAGCAGACGGTCGTTCTGCGGGGTGGATTCGGTGTCGCACCAGAGCTTGGCCGGACGCAACACCTGGCCCTGTTCGTCGAGCAGCACCAGGCCGTGCTGCTGGCCGGAGACACCGATGCCGAGGATGTCCTGACCGTCGACATTCGCCGCGAGTAACGCGCGGCGGGTGGCCAGGGTGAACGCTTCCAGCCACTGGCTGGTGTCTTGCTCGCGACGACCGTTGGCACCGCTGATCAAGCTGTGCACGGCGGCGCCCTGACCCAGGACCTGGCCGCTGTGGGCGTCGAGGATCACGGCTTTGGTGCCTTGGGTGCCGCAGTCGATGCCGAGGAAGAGGTGTTGGTTTGTCATGGAGAGTCCTTGGTGTGTCAGGTCGATTTCGGTGAAGCCAATCGCGAGCAGGCCCGCTCCCACAGGAGATCTTCAGAGGCCACGATTTTGTGTGCGATACCGATCCAGTGTGGGAGCGAGCCTGCTCGCGATGACGGCAGTCAATCCACCGCCGCACTTACGCCAACACCCGCTCCAACGTCCGCGAAACCCCCACCTCCCGCAAGCTGTTGCAGCACCATTCAAACGCCGCCACAAACTCCGGCGAACGCGGAATCGCCGTACCAAAGATTTCCTCGACCTCCAGCAACCGTTGGGTAATCAACACATCATCCGCCACCAACGCCTGGCAGAACGTCGCCCGCGGATCGGGAATCGAGTAGGTATCGCCATTCTCATCCACGCCCTTCAAATACAACGCCCAGGCCGCCACCACCAACGCCGCACGCTTGGTCTCCTGGCCATCGGCGATCAAACGATTGATCGTCGGCACAGTGAACTTGGGAAACTTCGACGAACCGTCCGAACAAACGCGCTCCAGCTGATCGGCAATCGCCTGATTAGAGAAGCGCGCCACCAGCGTGTTCTTGTAGTCCGTCAGATCAATCCCCGGTACGGGCGACAGTTGCGGTGTGACATCCAAGTCCATGTAGGCACGCATGTAACGCACGAACAGCGGGTCATTCATGGTCTCGTGAACGAAGCGATAACCCTTCAAAAACCCAAGATACGTCAGGGCCAGGTGACTGCCGTTGAGCAGTTTGATTTTCATCTCTTCATAGGGCGTGACGTCGTCGGTGAATTGCACGCCGACCTTTTCCCAGGCCGGACGCCCGTTGACGAACTTGTCTTCCAGCACCCATTGCACAAAGGGTTCGCAGACTACCGGCCAGGCATCGTCCAGCGCATGTTTGTCGGCCAGTTGCAGGCGATGTTCGGTGCTGGTCATCGGGGTGATGCGGTCGACCATGGCGTTAGGGAAGCTGACGTTGCTCTCAATCCAGTCGCGCAGATCGGCATCGCGCAAAGCGGCGAACGCCAACAAGGCTTTGCGGGTGACCGCGCCGTTGTGCGGCAGGTTATCGCAAGACATCAAGGTGAAGGCCGGCGTGCCGGCGGCGCGGCGTTTGGCCAGTGCGGCGCAGAGAAAGCCGAACACGGTTTTCGGTGCGTTCGGGTTCGCCAGGTCGTACTGGATTTGCGGCAGGTGGGCCATGAACTCGCCGTTGCTGTCGTCGATGCAGTAGCCGCCTTCGGTGATGGTCAGCGAAACGATGCGGATCTCTGGGCTGGCGAGTTTGTCGATCAACGCCTGCGCGCCGTCTTCGGCCAACAGCATGTCGCGAATTGCACCGATGACCCGGACTTCGGTGTCGTCGGTATCGCCGAGTTCGAACAGGGTGAACAGGTAGTCCTGCTCCTTCAGATCGTCCCGGGCGCGGCGGTCTTCGGCGCGCAGGCCGACTCCGCAAATCGCCCAGTCCAGGCCTTCGCCGGTGTTCATCAGCGCGTCGGTGTAATACGCCTGATGAGCACGGTGAAAACCGCCGACGCCAATGTGGGCGATGCCCTGGCGCGTATCGCTCAGGGTGTAGGCCGGCAGGACCACCTCGGGGGCGAGGCGGTTGAGGTTGTGTTTATTGAGTTTCATCACAGGCTCTCTAAATCAGGCCGCTGCGCGCAACGGGCGGGTCAGCGCCACGCCGTCGGCATCGAATAAATGGCAGTGTTCGGCGTCCAGGTGCAGGCTCAAGGCTTCGCCGTAGCGGCTGGCCAGGTCGCCGCGAACGCGCATGGTCAGCGCTTCGCCGGAAGCGGTCACGACGTGGCAGAAGGTGTCGCTGCCCAGGCGTTCGCTGACGTCGGCAGTGACTTGCAAGGTGCAGTCGCCTGTTTGCGCGAGGTTGAGGTGCTCCGGACGAATGCCCAGGGTTACGGCGCCACCGACGTTCAGATTGGCGCCAGCCAGCGGAAGCGTGATGCGGGTGCCGGCGTCCAGCAGGACTTCGCAGCTTTGGCTTTCGACGCGGGTGACTTTACCCTTGAGGAAACCCATTTTCGGCGTGCCGAGAAAGCCTGCGACGAACAAATTGGCCGGCTGGTGATACAGATCCAGCGGCGAGCCGACTTGCTCGATTTTGCCGCCATTGAGGACGACCACTTTGTCAGCCATGGTCATCGCTTCAACCTGATCGTGGGTCACGTAGATCATCGTGGCTTTCAGGTCTTTGTGCAGACGCAACAGTTCCAGACGCATCTGCACCCGCAGGGCGGCGTCGAGGTTGGACAGCGGTTCGTCGAACAGGAAGATTTTCGGGTTGCGCACGATGGCGCGTCCGATGGCTACGCGCTGACGCTGGCCGCCGGACAACTGTTTCGGTTTACGTTCGAGCATCGGTCCCAGCTCAAGGATGCGTGCCGCTTCGCCGACTTTTTTCTCGACTTCGGCTTTCGGCACACCGGCCAGGTCGAGGGCGAACGACATGTTTTTGCGCACGCTCATGTGCGGGTACAAGGCGTAAGTCTGGAACACCATCGCCAGGTCACGCTTGGCCGGGCTGACTTCGGTGATGTCGCGGCCATCGAGTTCGATGGTGCCGCCGCTGACTTCTTCCAGCCCGGCGATCAGGCGCAGCAAGGTGGATTTGCCGCAGCCCGACGGGCCGACGAAGACCACGAATTCCTTGTCGTTCACTTCCAGGTCGATGCCCTTGATGATGGAAAAGCCTTCGAAGCCTTTTTGCAGATTCTTGATTTTCAGGTTGGCCATGGTGGCGCTCCTTTGTGCTTATTCTTTGAGGGCTATTTCACGGCGCCGAACGACAGGCCGCGGACCAGTTGTTTCTGGCTAATCCAGCCGAAGATCAGGATCGGTGCGCAGGCCAGGGTCGAGACTGCCGACAACTTGGCCCAGAACAGACCTTCGGGACTTGAGTAGGAGGCGATCAGCGCAGTCAGTGGCGCGGCTTTCGATGAGGTCAGGTTCAGCGACCAGAACGCCTCGTTCCAGCACAGGATCAGTGACAGCAGCACCGTGGACGCGAGGCCGCCCTTGGCGATCGGCAGCAGCACCCGGACCATTTCCTGCCACAGGGTCGCGCCGTCCAGGCGTGCGGCTTCGAGGATGTCTTTGGGGATGTCCTTGAAGTAGGTGTAAATCATCCAGACCACGATCGGCAGGTTGATCAGCGTGTAGATCACGATCAGTGCGATGCGCGTGTCAAGCAAACCGAAACTCTTGGCCAGCAGGTAGATCGGCATCAATACGCCCACCGGCGGCAGCATCTTGGTCGAGAGCATCCACAGCAGCGTGCCCTTGGTGCGCTGGGTTTCGTAGAACGCCATCGAGTACGCCGCCGGCACCGCGATCAGCAGGCTCAGGGCCGTGGCGCTGAAGGAAATCACCACTGAGTTCCAGGCGAAGCTGAAGTAATCGCTGCGCTCGTTGATGTGCAGGTAGTTCTCCAGCGTCGGCGTGAAGATGAACTGCGGCGGCGTGGCGAAGGCGTCGATTTCGGTCTTGAAACTGGTCAGCACCATCCAGAAGATCGGGAAGAAGATCAGGATCGCGATGGCCCAGGCCAGGGTGCCGAGCAGCAGGCTTTGCAGACGGCGGGATTGTTGAAGGGTCATGGCGCAGGCCTCAAGTCTTGTCGGTCAGGTTTTTGCCGATCATGCGCACCAGCACGATGGCCGCGATGTTGGCGATCACCACCGCGATCAAGCCGCCGGCGGACGCCATGCCGACGTCGAACTGCACCAGCGCCTGGTTGTAGATCAGGTACGCGAGGTTGGTCGAGGCATAGCCGGGGCCGCCGTTGGTGGTGGTGAAGATTTCGGCGAACACCGAGAGCAGGAAGATGGTTTCGATCATCACCACCACCGCAATCGGCCGGGCCAGGTGCGGCAAGGTCAGGTGCCAGAAAATCGCGATCGGCCCGGCGCCGTCGAGGCGTGCGGCTTCCTTCTGTTCCTGGTCGAGAGACTGCATGGCGGTCATCAGGATCAGGATCGCGAACGGCAGCCATTGCCAGGAGACGATGATGATGATCGACAGCAGCGGGTAATGCGCCAGCCAGTCCACCGGCTGCGCGCCGAACAGTTTCCAGACGTAGGCGAGAATCCCCGAGACCGGGTGGAAAATCAGGTTCTTCCAGATCAGCGCGCCGACGGTGGGCATGATGAAAAACGGCGAAATCAGCATCACTCGAACGATGCCGCGGCCGAGGAATTCACTGGCTTCCAGCAGCGCACTGATCAGCACGCCCAGCACCACACTGATCAGCAACACGCTGCCCACCAGCAACAGGGTGTTGGTGGCGCCGGGCATGAACCCGGAGTCGGTCAGGAAGTAGCTGAAGTTCTCCAGCCCGACGAACTCGTTTTCACCGGGATAGAGCAGGTTGTAGCGGATCATCGAAAAGTAAACGGTCATGCCCAGTGGCACGATCATCCACAGCAGCAACAACGCCACCGAGGGACTGACCAGAAACCAGCCGGGATTGGCCAGCCGGCTTTTACGCACCGGTTGGGGGATGTCCATGTGAGCTTTGGCAGTTGAAATATTCATGGCATTTAACCGATTAGGACAGACAGACGAAGATCAAAATGTGGGAGCGGGCTTTTGTGGCGAGGGAGCTTGCTCCCGCTCGACTGCGCAGCAGTCGCAAAGCTTTTGGGGGCGCTTCGCACCCCAGCGGGAGCAAGCTCCCTCGCCACAATTTGGATGGCTAGGGGTTATTTGGGATAACCGGCGCGCTTCATCTCGCGTTCTGTGGTTTGCTGGGCGGCCGCAAGCGCCTGGTCGACCGTGGTCTGGCCGATCAGCGCCGCCGAAAACAGCTTGCCGACCTGGGTGCCCACCGCCTGGAATTCAGGAATGGTCACCAACTGAATGCCAATGTAAGGCGCCGGCTTGAGGGTCGGCTTGCTCGGGTCCGCCGCTTTCAGCGATTCCAGCGTGACCTTGGCAAACGGCGCTGCACTCATGTAAGCCTCGCTGTAGGTCGAGGCCCGAGTGCCGGGCGGTACGTTGGCGATGCCATCTTTTTCAGCAACCAGCGCACCGTATTCCTTGGAGGTCGCCCAGGCACTGAAGGTTTTCGCCGCGTCCTTGGCCTTGGAACTGGTAGGGATCGCCAGCGCCCAGGAGTACAACCAGGCCGAACCTTTATCGGTTGTCTCGTGCGGCGCGTAGGTGAAGCCGACGTGCTCGCTGACCTTGCTTTGGGTCTTGTCGGTGACGAAGGAGCCGGCGACGCTGGCGTCGACCCAGATCGCGCACTTGCCGCTATTGAACAGCGCCAGGTTCTCGTTGAAGCCGTTGCTGGACGCGCCCGGCGGGCCGGACTTCTTCATCGTGTCGACGTAGAAGTTCAGCGCGTTTTTCCACTCGGGACCGGTGAATTCCGGCTTCCATTGCTCATCGAACCAGCGCGCACCGTAAGCATTGGCGACGGTGGTGATCAGCGCCATGTTCTCGCCCCAGCCGGCCTTGCCCCGCAGGCAGATGCCGTACTGTTCTTTGTCCTTATTGGTGAGTTTGCTGGCGAATTCACCGATCTGGGTCCAGGTCGGGTGCTCGGGCATGATCAACCCGGCGCCCTTGAACAGGTCGGTGCGGTAATAGGTAATGGAGCTTTCTGCGTAAAACGGCAGGGCGTAGAGCGAGCCCTTCACCGAAAGGCCTTCACGCACCGAAGGGAATACGTCGTCGAGAGCGTAAGTCGCAGGCAAATCCTTCATCGGCTCCAGCCAGCCCTTGGCGCCCCACAGTGCGGCTTCGTACATGCCGATGGTCAGCACATCGAATTGCCCGCCTTGGGTAGCGATGTCAGTGGTCAGGCGTTGACGCAGGACGTTTTCTTCCAGCACCACCCAATTGAGCTTGATGTCCGGGTGCTCGGCCTCGAAGGTTTTCGAGAGCTTTTGCATACGGATCATGTCGCTGTTGTTGACGGTGGCGATGGTCAGGGTCTGAGCGCCGAGGCTGACGCTGCTGAGGGTCATGCAGGTGAGGGCAAGCAGAGCTTTTACAGAAGGTTGCATCGTGCACTCCTTTTCTGCACCCGATGGGGGACAGAAGGACAGTTATTGTTTTTGTGTCTTCCGACGGCAGGAAGAATGTGCACTGATTACAGCCTTCAATTGAGGATGAGACAAATCATCCATCGCACTTGAATCGATACTATTTTGCACTGGGGTTTTCAACAGAAGGCACAGGAAAGCGCCTCTTCTTGATAGTGTGACATCGGATATGTACAGGTTTCAGGCCGTAAATACAGCACTTGTGGGAGCGGGCTTGCTCGCGACAGCAATGTCAGCCACATCAATTATGAATGTGCCGACGCCATCGCGGGCAAGCCCGCTCCCACAAGAATTGTGTTTTTAACCTAGATTCTGTTCGGTCAGCCGCTGTACCGCCAACCGCCGGTAATGCGAAGGCGTCATGCCCTTGAGCTGCTGAAAACGCCGATTGAAATTGGAAATATTGTTAAAGCCGGATTCGAAACACACATCGGTCACCGGCTTGTCGCCATCGGCCAGCAACTCGCAGGATTTGCTGATGCGCAGGCGATTGACGAACTCGATGAAGCAGCGGCCGGTAGCCTGTTTGAACACCCGGCTGAAGTAAGTCGGCTTCATGCCCAAGTGCTCGGCGACTTCTTCCAGCGGCAAGTCGCGGGCGTAATGCGCAAAAATGTAATCCACCGCCCGGTTGGTGCGGTCGATGTTGTGTTCATCCGCCAGTTGCGGCGTGTTGGCGCCCGACAGTAATTGAAAGTCGTCCGACGCCGCAAGCAGCTCCAGCAGAATGAAAAAGTGCCCAAGCCGGGTCACGCCTTGAGTGTCGGCGATGCGTTGCATCAACGTCGTCGCCTGGCGGATGGTGTGCTTGCATCGAAATTCGATGCCGTATTGCGCACGCTCCAGCAAAGGGGCCAGGGATTTGAGTTCAGCGAACACCTGATGACCGCTTTCGAACAACTCATCCGTAAAGTTGACCAGCATGTCGCGTTTGGGCACGACCTCATCCTCGGCCACCTGACTGATCCAGTTGTGAGGCAGATTAGGCCCGGTCAGGAACAGGCTTTGCGGGTAAAAGTTGCCAATGTAATCACCGATGAACACCTTTCCGGAACTGGCGACGATCAGGTGCAGTTCGTATTCCTTATGAAAATGCCAGCGCACCAGCGGGCAGGGGAATCCATGCTGGCGATAGATGATCGACAACCCGTTGTGGTCGTCCATCAGTTCGTAGGAGGGGTCGGTGACTCTGGCGGTTCGGGTCATGTCAGGGCGCTTCTTATTGTCATTGCGCCCTGATCATGCCTCTTTCCGGGTAAGGAATGCCAGCGTACAGCGACCCGGTGTCAGGCGGGTTCCCGATCATGCAAGGCTTCGCCGTAAACAGCTTTCATGCTGTTGGCGCTCCAGCAGTAGCGGACTATTTCCGACTCCTCGAAGAAATCCGTGCTGATGACGCTGCAGCGGGTGACCCAGTCGCGGGTTGTGTGAAACCAGTCGTCGATCTGGGTTTTGATGTGCTGGGGTCCGCCCAGCAGCGAATAGCATGTCGCCGGCAACGACCACAGAAATGTCGTATAGGGCGCGTCTATGAGCGTGGTGCGGATATGGGATTGCAGGTCGCTGGCGTCAGTGAATACCTTGCCATTCCACTTATGCGTGATTGATGGCCAGAAATTATCGCTGTACACCGCGAGATTCGGCGGTGCGGCTAGGACAATACGGCGCTGTGAACTGTCGTTTTTGAGCTGCTCGATGGTCCTGTATGCACCCCAAGCAGAGATCAGGCGCAAACGCAGGCGGCGCATCAGCAAATCATAGAGTTGCGAGTGGTCGAAAGGCTTTGACGCATCACCCAGCTGGTGGAAATCGAAGAGGATGAACTCGTCGGGATTTTCATCGAGGAAAGCCGTCACCGCGTCGATCAACTCATCAAGAATGCGGTGGGATTGGTAGCCGTTGTGATGGAAATAGAACACCGGGTCTTGTGGGCCGGCGGTATAGCCGAGCCGAATATCGAACGCTCGTGCGCCATTAGCCAATTGCCAGGCAAATGAATCGTTCTGGCAGGTCGTCCAGTTACCGAGCACCACCTCGTAGTTGGGTGCCTTTTTGTCCATACCGGCATTGTGCGTGCCGGGCCAGACAAGATCGGTCAGCTTCAACCGGCCGATGTCGAGTACGTTACTCATCCACCGGCGTTTATCTAATGTGATTGCTGTATTGCGGGTCATGACAGTTCCTTGTCGTTGATTCGCTCCATCCGTGAGCGAAACCGTTCAGGTGGGGATGTGGCGACGTGCCACATCCCTATTGATCGCCTGCGTATAAAGGCTTTCATGACCCAGCATAGAACTGTGCGGCAGCATTGCCAGTCGCGGAAATACTTGCTTAAAAATTGCCAATTAATGGCGCAGCAGCTAATGGGCTCGTTTGGCGGCTTTACTTAAATTCACCGCTCGGCAGTACGAAACAATCTTGCTCTCTTCAATAAAATCGACGTTGATAATGTTGCACCGGGTCGCCCAGTCGCTTTTATTCGGGTCAAACCACACGCCAAGTTCATCGTGAATATCAACCGGGCCACCGAGCGCGCTGTAACTGGTCGCGGACAGAGACCACGGTGCCCATGTGCCTGGCGGATATTTCATAACTTTTATAATGTACTGTTCCAATTCGGTGGCGCTCGTAATGCCGTTGCCAGACCATTTGTGCTCGACCTGTTCAATGAATACGTTTTGATCCAGTGCCTTATTCCTGGGGGCCGCCACCAAAATGCGTTGCTCGGAACTGATTTGTCTCAGTTGACGGAGGTTGAAAGTCCGATTCTTTGCAGGGATCAATCGCCATCCCAACATGTGGACAATCATTTTGTTGAAGTAAGTAAAATCAAACGAGTCCCCACTTAACTCATGAAAATCGAGAATGATGAATTCATCGGGGTTGTCCGTAAGAAAGTTCCGGACATCGGTCACAAGGTGTCCCAAGGTGCGACCATTGCGGTAACCATTGTGATGGAGGCAGAATTTCCCAAGCCCCGGGGCGTCGGCGTCGTATGTCAATCGGATGTCCAACGCGCGGGAACCATGGCGAAGCTGGGAGTAAAACGAGTCGTGCTGACAGGCCAGCCAATGGGCACCGGGGATAAGCGGCCAGGACGCTTTCCAGTCGCTACCGGCATTATGGGTGCCCGGCAGTGTCATCTCGAAGAGCGACAACGTATCGATGTCCGGTGTAGCGGCCATCCAGTTGTCCGTGGCGTAGTTATTCTGAACAATAGTGTCCATTTAATGCATCCTTGCATTGATGTGTTTCATTAAAATAAGTTGTACCAAGCCTGTTGATCAAACTTGGGTTCGGCGTGTTGTTTATAGAGCGGGTAACAGGCTTGGTCAATAATCGTGACGATGCAAAGTATGTATCGCCTGTGTGCGGCCGCTAAATCGGATTCCTGTTTTTAGCTTCAATCCATTGCCCCATGTATTGCGTGCTTTTGTGGTGGTGATGACGCAACATGCTGCCCGTAAAGTTCTGGCTTCTTAGTTGCGACAGGTGTTGTTGGCAATGCAATAATTTTTCAATCAGGGCGGGGCCATGTTGCGACTGTCGATATCGATCAGCCAATAATACTTGCCCCCGGGATTGGGCCTCCCTCCAAAACGCTTCTTCCTTGTAAAGCTGCACGGCGCAATCGGCGAATTCCTGCGCCGTGCGGGTCACTGCTCCAGGCCAGCGATGATCACCCTGCATCGCCTCGGCGCCGATGGGCGTCGTCACCGATGGCGTGCCACACAACATGGCGTCGACAATCTTGCCCTTGATCCCGGCGCCGAAGCGCAACGGCGCCAGGCACACACGTGCCACCGACATCACCTGCAAGGCGTCTTCTGCCCAGTTCATGATATGAAACCCTTGGGCCGGGTTATGCAGCGCGGTCGCTTTGGGCGGTGTGTAAGCGCCGTAGATATGCAACTGGGCCGAGGGCAGTTGCTCACGGATCAGTGGCCAGATGGCGGTTTTCATCCAGAGGACGGCGTCCCAGTTCGGCGCATGCCGGAAGTTGCCGATGCTCAGGAAATGCGCCCGTTGTTCGAACGGTATCGGCGTCGAGTCCGGTACGTCGACCATCAACGGACACCAATGCAGCAAGTTGCGTGGCATTCTGAATTGCTCGACCAGCAACTCGATTTCCACTTCGGAGATCATCAGGTTCAAGTCGCAACGATACAGCGCGGCAATTTCTCGTTTGGCTAGATCAGTGTCTGCCATCAACTCGAACTCTTCGCGCAACGCTGGTACAAACAACTCGCTGAAATCATTGTTGTCGTCACTGGCCTTCAAGCGATCCTTGAGCCGTTGATGCCGGGCATGGCGCAGGCTTTGCAAATCCGATGTTTCAAGCACACGCAACGCGTCAGGACAGTGTTTCTCTACACGCCAGCCAAATTGCTCTTCCATCAAAAACTGGTCGAACAACACGATATCCGGCGCCAGTTCGCTGATGAACGCGTCGAAGCTGCTGTTGTTCAACTCGATAGGCACTTCACGAATGCCCAGCGCCGTCAGATCTGCCCGATGTTCGCCGGTCCCGGCCGGGCTGCTGAACGTAATGTCCCAACCCTGCTGCAAGAACGTTTCGAGGATCTGCATGACATGCCCACTGGCCGCCGAAGAACGGGGCTCGGGCCAGACGTAACCAATAACCAATACTTTGGTTGCGCGGGGCTGACTCATTAACGGGTATTCCTTGGTGCGGGTAGAGGGCAGAGGAGAAACGGCAGGGCGAAACGACGAGACTCAGGCAAGCATGCCCTTGACCTTGTCCCGCAGTTGATCAATCGAGAACGGCTTGCCGATCACATGCATGCCTTCCGGCACATCAATGCTCTCGGCATAACCGCTGGCAAACAGGATCGGCAGTTCAGGGCGCAGCATCCGCGCTTGAGTTGCCAGTTCGCGGCCATCCATCACCGGCAAACCCACATCGGTCATCATCAAGTCAATGTACTGGTCTTCATCATTGAGAAATTCCAGTGCCTTTTCGCTGCCATCGGCCTCAAGGACCTTGAACTCCAGTTCCTCCAATACATCGACGATCAGCATGCGCACGATGGCATCGTCTTCTACTACCAGGATGATGGATGGGTCGGAGGACATAAGAGGGCTCTCAAGTTAGGTTCAGGGTCGCCGGACGATCGAAATCGCCGGTCTCTTGCATGAGTAAGTGGCGGATCCCGACAAGTTCCCAACGCGGTGCAAAAAAGAATAGCTGCACAAGAACCGGCAAGGATAACCGCTCCCTTTGCTCCGGAGCAGCAAAATGCGGCAATTCGCACGCAAAGACATCAGAGTGTTGGATCAAGGTGCCACTTCTGGGGCAAACTCCCTGCTTTTCAACAGTTCGACAAGGCCTTCCCATGACCCCTGCGTCTTCGGTTGATGAGCAACGATTCCGTAAACTCCTGAGCCGCAACATCAGCCTGCCGCTGGGTGTCGGTGTGCTCAGCGCGGTGTTCTTTGTCTCGCTGATCACTTACTTGCTATCGGTGATCCAGTGGGTCGAACACACCGATCGGGTGATCAATAACGCCAATGAAGCGGTGAAGCTGACCGTTGATCTGGAAACCGGAATGCGTGGTTTTCTGCTCAGTGGCGACGAACACTTCCTCGACCCTTACGAAACGGCAAAGCCGAGGATCGCGGTCGCGCTCAATACCTTGCTCGATCTCACGGCCGACAACCCGGTGCAGACCGATCGTCTGCGCCGGCTACAGGCCTTGCAAAAGGACTGGGCCACCTACGCGCAGACGATGATCGAGTTGCAGCGTTCTAGCGGCGATTACCGTAGCGCGATCAAAGCGGGCCATGGCAAACGGCTGACTGACGAGATCCGCAAGCAATTCGAAGACGTGATCGACATGGAGCAGCAGTTGCGTACCACGCGCAACGAAGAAGTGCGTCGTACCACAATCTGGAGCATTTCCCTTTACCTGTTGTTCATTCTTGGTATCAGCGGGTTGCTGGCCTACATCGGTCGCCGTGACTTGCTCAATCTTTCCCAAAGCTACAGCGCCAACCTCGCAGCGCAACAGGCCAGCGCCTGGCGCCTGGAACAGCAAGCGTGGCTGCGCAATGGCCAGACCGAACTGGCCGAGCAGGTATTGGGTCAACTGTCTCTTAATGTGTTGGGGCGCAATATCCTGCAGTTCTGCGCCCAATATCTGGGCTCTGCCGTCGCGGCCATTTATGTGCGTGAAGAACATGGCGGCCTGACGCGAGTGGCGTCTTACGGTTTTTCTCGCGAGCAGGAAGAACGTGACCAGCAAATCTACAGCGATGAGGGGATTGTCGGCCAGGTGGCGCGACAGGCTCGCTTGATCCGTCTGGATAACGTGCCCGGCGACTACTTCAAAGTCTGTTCCGGTCTTGGCGAAGGCCTGCCGCATAGTGTGCTCGTGGTGCCGACCAGTGACGATGAACGGGTCAACGGCGTGATCGAACTGGGCTTCCTGCGCCCCTTGGATGATCGCGACGTCGAGTTGCTTGAACTGATTGCCGGTAACATCGGCACGTCGATCGAGGCCGCTCGCTATCGTCAACGTTTGCAGGAAGTCCTTGCCGAAACCCAGCAGCTCAACGAAGAACTGCAAGTCCAGCAGGAAGAACTCAAGACCGCCAACGAAGAACTCGAAGAGCAGTCGAGGATCCTCAAGGAATCCCAGGCTCACCTGGAAACTCAGCAAGTCGAACTGGAACAGACCAACGAGCAACTCGCCGATCAGGCGCAGATCCTGGCCGATCAGCGTGATGCGATGGACCTGAAAAACACCGAACTCAATCAAGCCCAGGCCCAGCTTGAAGAGCGCGCCGAAGAGTTGCAGCGCTCGAGCAAGTACAAGTCCGAATTCCTCGCCAACATGTCCCACGAACTGCGCACGCCGTTGAACAGTTCGTTGATCCTGGCCAAGTTGCTGGCAGAAAACCCTCAGGAAAACCTCAGTACCGAGCAGGTGAAGTTCGCCGAGTCGATCTATTCCGCCGGTAATGACTTGCTCAACCTGATCAACGACATTCTCGATATTTCCAAGGTCGAGGCCGGCAAGTTGGAAATGCGCCCGGAGAACACCAGCGTTGCGCGACTGGTGGAAGGTCTGCGCGGGATGTTCGAGCCGATGGCCACAGACAAGAAGTTGAAGTTCGAAGTCGACTTGCAACCCGGTTCGCCGATGATGCTGTTCACCGACCGTCAGCGTCTGGAACAAGTCATCAAGAACCTGTTGTCGAACGCAGTGAAATTTACCGAAAAAGGCACCGTCAGCCTGACGGTGGCGTCCCAGCCAAACGACGGCATCGCCTTTATCGTCCGCGACTCCGGGATCGGTATCGCCTCCGACCAGCAGGAAAGTATTTTCGAAGCCTTCCGCCAAGCCGACGGCACTACCAATCGCCGGTATGGCGGCACGGGCCTGGGGCTGTCGATTTCCCGGGACCTGGCCGCGTTGCTGGGCGGTTCGATCAGCGTCACCAGCGAACCGGGGCAGGGCAGTGTCTTCACTTTGGTACTGCCTCAGCAATACGTTGAGCCGAACGAAGTGCCGGTCGCGCCGATGCAGGCCACGCCAGTCGCCATGGCACCGAGAGCAGCAACGCCTGCGCTGGTGCCGCTGATTGCCGAAGTCGACATCCCGCGTTTCGACGATGACCGCAGCAAGGCGCCGTTCACCACCCGTTGCATCCTGGTGGTGGAAGACGAGCCGAATTTTGCCCACATCCTCTACGATCTGGCCCACGAACTGGGTTATCACTGCCTGGTTGCCCACGGCGCCGATGAAGGCTACGACCTGGCCAAGGAGTTCATTCCTGACGCCATTCTGCTGGACATGCGCCTGCCGGATCATTCCGGGCTGACTGTGTTGCAGCGCCTGAAAGAGCATGCCGAAACCCGCCATATCCCGGTGCACGTGATTTCGGTGGAAGATCGGGTCGAGGCCGCCATGCACATGGGCGCCATCGGTTATGCGGTCAAGCCGACCACACGCGAAGAGCTCAAGGACGTGTTCGCCCGCCTCGAAGCCAAGCTGACCCAGAAGGTCAAGCGGGTGCTGTTGGTGGAAGACGACGATTTGCAGCGCGACAGCATTGCGCGTCTGATCGGCGACGACGACATCGAGATCACCGCCGTCGGCCTGGCCCAGGAAGCCCTCGATCTGCTGCGTACGACCATCTTCGATTGCATGGTCATCGATCTTAAGCTGCCGGACATGCTCGGCAACGAACTGCTCAAGCGTATGTCCACCGAAGATATCTGCTCGTTCCCGCCGGTCATTGTCTATACCGGACGCAACCTGACCCGGGACGAAGAGGCCGAACTGCGCAAGTATTCGCGCTCGATCATCATCAAGGGCGCGCGCTCACCCGAGCGTTTGCTGGATGAGGTCACACTCTTTCTGCACAAAGTCGAATCCAGGTTGTCCCATGATCGCCAAAGGATGCTCAAGACCGCGCGCAGCCGCGACAAGGTCTTCGAGGGCCGCAAGGTGCTGCTGGTGGACGACGATGTGCGTAACATCTTCGCCCTGACCAGCGCGTTGGAGCAAAAGGGTGCGGTCGTGGTCATCGGCCGGAACGGTCGTGAAGCGATTGAAAGACTGAATGAAGTCGAGGACATCGATCTGGTGTTGATGGACGTGATGATGCCGGAGATGGATGGTTTCGAAGCCACCATCGAGATCCGCAAGGACCCGCGCTGGCGCAAGCTGCCGATCATCGCAGTGACGGCCAAGGCCATGAAGGATGATCAGGAGCGCTGCCTGCAGGCCGGCTCCAACGATTACCTGGCCAAGCCTATCGACCTGGATCGCCTGTTCTCGCTGATTCGCGTGTGGTTGCCGAAGATGGAACGCATTTAGTGGAACGTATTGATTCAGTGGAGCGAAGCAGCGAAATCGAATTGCGGTTGTTGATCGAGGCGATCTACCTCAAGTACAGCTACGATTTTCGCGATTACTCCGGCGCTTCGATCAAGCGCCGGGTCAATCACGCGTTGGTGCAATTTGAGTGCAATACCATTTCGGCACTGCAAGAAAAGGTGCTGCACGATCCCACCGCGTTCATGCAGTTGCTCCAATTGCTGACGATTCCGGTCAGCGAGATGTTTCGCGATCCTTCGCACTTCCTGGCTATCCGCAACGAAGTGGTACCGCTGCTCAAGACCTATCCGTCGATCAAGATCTGGATTGCTGGCTGCAGCACAGGCGAAGAGGTCTACTCGATGGCAATTCTGTTGCGCGAAGAAGGTTTGCTCGACCGCACCATCATCTACGCTACCGACATCAATCCGCGCTCGCTGGAAAAAGCCAAGCAGGGGATTTTCTCCATGGAGAACGTCCGCGCCTACACTCACAACTACCAGCAGGCAGGTGGCCAGCGTTCGTTCGCCGAGTACTACACGGCGGCGTATGGCTATGCGATTTTCGACAAGACGTTATGTGAGAACGTGACCTTCGCCGATCACAGTCTGGCAACCGACAGCGTCTTTTCAGAAACCCAATTAATTTCGTGTCGTAATGTTTTGATCTACTTTAATAAAAAGCTGCAGGACCGAGCATTCGGTTTGTTCCATGAATCCCTTTGTCATCGTGGATTCCTGGTACTGGGCAGTAAGGAAACCCCGGATTTTTCGGCCTTCGGCAACCAGTTTGTGCCCTTGGTCAAACAGGAACGGATCTACCGTAAATCATGAACAGTGCAGCGGATTTGCCTTCTATAGAAGCTATTGTGATCGGCGCTTCGGCCGGTGGGGTGGAGGCGTTGCTCAACATCCTCAGCCCGTTGCGTGAAGGTTTCCTGCTGCCGATCATTGTGGTTCTGCACTTGCCCGATGAGCGTCGCAGCCAACTGGCCGAAGTCTTTGCCCGCCGGGTGGCGATGCCTGTTGTGGAAGCCAGCGACAAAACCGTCGTGGAAGCCGGAACAGTGTATTTCGCTACGCCGGGTTATCACTTGTCGGTGGAACAGGACCGCAGCTTTTCCTTGAGCCTGGAAGAGCGCGTGCACTATTCGCGTCCTTCCATTGATTTTCTGTTCGAGTCCGCTGCCGATGCCTACGGTTCAAGCCTGGCAGCCGTGTTGCTGACCGGCGCGAACCGCGACGGTGCCCGCGGGTTGGCTCAGGTCAAACACCGCGGTGGCCTGACCATCGTGCAGGACCCGGACGAAGCCCAGGTCGCGACCATGCCTCGGGCTGCGCTGGAACTGCATCAACCGGACCACATTCTCCCTATACGCGGCATCGGCCGTCTGCTTGTCGAGCTGGAACGAATAGCATGCTGAGTAACATCCAAGCCAAACTGCTGATTGTCGACGATCTGCCGGAGAACCTGCTGGCGCTTGAGGCGCTGATCAAGCGTGAAGACCGCGTGGTCTACAAAGCCTTGTCCGCCGACGAAGCCTTGTCGCTGCTGCTGCAACACGAATTCGCCATGGCCATCCTCGACGTGCAGATGCCGGGCATGAACGGCTTTGAACTGGCCGAGTTAATGCGCGGCACGGAAAAAACCAAGAACATCCCGATCGTGTTTGTCAGTGCCGCCGGCCGCGAGTTGAACTACGCGTTCAAGGGCTACGAAAGCGGTGCCGTGGATTTCTTGCACAAGCCGCTGGATATTCACGCGGTCAAGAGCAAGGTCAATGTGTTCGTCGATCTGTATCGCCAGAGCAAGGCGATGAAGCAACAGGTCGAAGAACTGGAGCAGGCTCGCCGCGAACAGGAAGCGCTGCTCAAGCAATTGCAGACCACCCAGAACGAGCTGGAACAAGCGGTGCGCATGCGCGATGACTTCATGTCGATCGTCGCCCACGAAGTCCGTACGCCGCTCAATGGCCTGATCCTGGAAACCCAGTTGCGCAAGATGCATTTGGCCAGGAACAACGCGTCAGCGTTCACCCTCGACAAGATGCACGCCATGGTCGACCGTGACGAGCGGCAGATCAAAAGCCTGATCCGTCTGATTGAGGACATGCTGGATGTGTCACGCATCCGCACCGGCAAGCTGTCGATCCGCACGACAAAATTCGACCTCGTACAATTGGTCAGCAACCTGTTGCAAAACTTCGCGCCACAGGTCGACGCCGCAGAGTGCTCCGTGACGTTTACCGCCGAACAGCCAGTGGTCGGCAACTGGGACGAATTTCGCATCGAGCAAGTGATTTCAAATCTGCTGACCAACGCCTTGCGTTATGGTGGCAAGAGCCGGATCGATGTGAGGGTCTACTGTCACGAAGGTCAGGCACGGGTCGAAGTGCAGGATCGCGGGATTGGTATCAGTGAAGAAAACCAGAGGCGTATTTTTCAGCAGTTCGAACGGGTGTCAGCCAAGACCGTGGTCGCGGGGCTGGGACTGGGGCTGTTTATTTCCGAACAGATCGTCGCCGCCCATGGCGGCTCCATCGCCGTCGAGAGCAAGATCAACGAGGGCGCCTTATTTCGCGTTTGTCTGCCGCTGTAGGAAATCAGCCGGATAAACGCAACCTCTGATCGACCCTATGGTCGTATCAGCAGCTATTGACCGAACAAAGGCTTCCCATGAGTGAAGATGCACAAGATGTAGTACTCATCGTCGAGGATGACCCCTCGATTTTGATGGTTTTGTCCGCTTACTTGTCGGGTGAGGGTTACCGGGTTCTGCAGGCCGAAAACGGCGAGCAGGCCTTCGAAATACTGGCGAGCAAGCCGCACCTGGACATGATGATCACTGACTTTCGCCTGCCTGGCGGGATCTCCGGCGTGCAGATCGCCGAGCCTGCCGTGAAGCTGCGACCGGAACTCAAAGTGATTTTTATCAGCGGCTATTCCCAGGAAATCCGCGAGACCGACAGCCCGATCACGCGCAAGGCGCCGATTCTCGACAAGCCGTTCGATCTGGATAAGTTGCAAGAGCTGATGCAGGACATGCTGTCGTAATCGACCCCGCAGCCCCCGTCATGGGGGCTTTCAGATGCGGATCATCTCCCGCACCTTGGCCGTCAACAGGTCGAAGGTGAATGGCTTGGTGATCATCTGCATGCCAGGGTCAAGGAAGCCGCCGCGCACCGCCGCGTGTTCGGCATAGCCGGTGATGAACAACACTTTCAGATCAGGTCGGTACTGCCGACCGATTTCCGCCAGTTGCCGGCCATTCATTCCAGGCAACCCCACATCGCTGATCAACAAATCGATGCGCTGGCCGGAGTCGAGAATCGGCACCGCGCTGTCGGCATCGCCTGCTTCGACGAACGCGTAGCCCAACTCACTCAATACCGCACTGACCAGCACGCGCACTGCCGGATCGTCTTCGACGATCAGTACGGTTTCACCGTCCTGGGCATGAGGCGCGTGGGCGATATTCACCCGTGTGTCCTCGACCACATCTCCGTTGTAGCGCGGTAGATACAGGCTCACTGTCGTGCCGTTGCCCACTTCACTCTCGATGGTCACGTGGCCATGGGACTGCTTGCTGAAACCGTAAATCATCGACAAGCCCAATCCGGTGCCCTGGCCAATCGGCTTGGTGGTGAAGAACGGATCAAAGGCCCTGTTGATGATGCCTTCCGGCATGCCGCAGCCTGTGTCGGTCACGCGTAGCACAACGTAATCACCCGGTTGCAGGTTGCTGTGGGCTTGGGTGAAGCTTTTGTCCAGATGTTGATTTGAAGTAGTGACCACCAGCTTTCCGCCTTCGGGCATGGCGTCGCGCGCGTTCAGCACCAGGTTGAGCAGGGCGCTTTCGAGCTGATTGGGGTCGGCCGCGGCCACCCACAAGTCCTCGCTCAACTGCATGTCCAGTTGAATGCTTTCGTTGATGCTGCGCTGCAAGAGTTCGCCCATGGACACCACCAGGGTGTTCATTTCCACGGGTTTGGAATCCAGCGACTGGCGGCGGGAAAACGCCAGCAGACGATGTGTCAGGCCCGCCGCGCGATTGGCGGAAGTCACCCCCAGATCGATCAGGCTGTCCAGGTCCTCGGTGCGGCCCCGGGCCAGGCGTCGACGCAGCAACTCGAGGCTGCCGATGATGCCGGTCAACATGTTGTTGAAGTCGTGGGCGATGCCGCCGGTGAGTTGGCCGACCGCTTCCATCTTCTGCGACTGCCTTAACGCTTCTTCGTTGTGGCGCAGTTGGGCGGTACGTTCCTCGACTTGTTGCTCGAGGGTTTCCAGGGTGTTTTGCAGCCGCAATTCGCTTTGGCTCAAGTCAGTCAACCGGTCCCTGGCTTCATACTGTCGTCGTCGCCCACGCAACGCGGTGGTGACCAGACTGATCAACGTCACCGGATGAAACGGGCGCTCGAGGAAGGTGACGTTACCCAATTGCGGGCCAAGGCGTGACGCGGGGTTCTGTTCCGGGCCGCCGTGGTGGGTCATCAGTACGATAGGCAGGTCCGACCAGGCCGGTTGTTCCTCGATCAAGCCCAGCAGCGGTTCGAGATCGCAACCCAGCAAGGCTTCCGAAGAAATCACCAGCAGGCCGGCACCCAGCGCCAGCTCGCGGCACAGAGTGACCAGATCCCGGGTGACGATACCTTCGAATCCTGCTTCGTTGAGCATCATCAGCGCAATCTGGCTGTCGCGTCCCAGCGGCGCGAGAATGATCGCGCGCTCGGACATCGCCTCGACCGCATTCACCGGACATCATCCTGAAGGAGTGGCTGGCTGGCGCCCATATAGGTCGGTACGCCGCGCAATACGCCCTGGAACGCATCCAAAGGTTCACCGATGGTCATGCCCGTGCTACCGATGCGGTATTCGCGAATGGTTGATTCGTGGCTGCCGGTGCGTTTCTTGATGATTGAAATGGCCCGGCGAACCTTGCCCAGGGCTTCGAAGTAACGCAACAGAATCACCGTGTCAGCCAGATAAGTAATGTCGACCGGCGCCTGCATGTCCCCGACCAGCCCATGTTGGGCGACCGTCATGAACGTCGCGGCGCCTCGGCGATTGAGGTACAGCAGCAACTCGTGCATGTGCAACACCAGCGCGTTTTCCTCGGGCATCGCGGCCTGATAGCCGTTGATGCTGTCGATGACCACGGTTTTGATATTGCGCTCATCGACACAACGACGAACCCGATGAGAGAACTCGCCGGGGGACAGTTCCGCGGCGTCGACTTGCTCGATCAAAAGGTTGCCGGTGTCTTGCAGCGCTTGCAGGTCGATGCCCATGTTTTTCATGCGCTCAAACAGCAATCCCAACTCTTCATCGAAGATAAACAGCGCGGCTTTTTCACCCCGGGCGACGGCGGCTGCAGCGAAGATCATCGAGATCAGCGACTTGCCGGTGCCGGCCGGGCCGAGAATCAGCGTGCTGGAACCGGTCTCGATGCCGCCGCCAAGCAGGGCGTCCATTTCCTTGATGCTGCTGGTCAGCTGCTGACGGACGTAACCGCCGCGGTGTTCTGCCGCGACCAGCCGAGGGAACACATGAACGCCGTCGCCCATGATGGTGAAGTCGTGATAACCGCCACGGTACTTCTGGCCGCGGTACTTCACGACGCGGATACGCCGGCGTTCGGCGCCATAGTTGGGCGTCAGTTCTTCCAGGCGAACCACCCCGTGCGCCACACTGTGCACGGTTTTATCGAGGGATTCGGTGGTCAGGTCATCGAGCAACAGCACCGTGGCGTCATAGCGCACGAAGTAGTGCTTGATCGCCAGAATCTGCCGGCGATAACGCAGGGAACTCTGGGCCAGCAGACGGATTTCGGAAAGGCTGTCGAGGACTACCCGGGTCGGCTTGACCCGTTCGACCACTTCGAAAATCTGCTTGGTCGCTTCGCCCAGCTCAAGGTCCGAGGAATACAGGAGGCTTTGCTGATGCTCGGCATTGAGCAGACTTTCCGGCGGGGTCAGTTCGAAGATGTGGATGTTTTCATCCAGCTCCCAACCGTGGGACAAGGCCCCTTGGCGCAGTTCGCGCTCGGTTTCGGAAAGCGTGATGTACAACGAGCGCTCGCCGGCACGGGCGCCGGCCAACAGAAAATGCAATGCGACGGTGGTTTTGCCGGTACCGGGTTCACCCTCCAGCAAAAACACATGGCCGCGGGACAATCCACCGGCCAGGATGTCATCCAGACCTTCGATGCCGGTGGCGGCTTTTGCACTGAACAACTCGTTAGATGTAGACAAAAAAAACCCTCTCATGACTAGGGGAAGCGAGGCAGCAGGCCTGAAGTGCCTGAATGGACTGCCTGATCACTTGACCTTTTGCCGTGGCGACGGTTCAACCTTTTTGTTGGCGTAGCGGAGGGTGCTTTACAAGCCTTGTTGCAACGCCGGGTCGTCTGGGTTGAGCTGTTCCAGCTGCGCCAAAAGGATTTGCACGTTCTGCAGTTGTCCGCTTTCTTTCCAGTAATTGATCAACAGCAGCCGGGCCTTGCGATCGGCCGGGTGGCGCTGGACGATTTCCTGCAGCTGTTTTTGTGCCGCTTCCAGCTCTTGCTCACCGTGCAGTGTAGTTGCCAGATCGTAGCGATAGTCCTTGTTGTTCGGTTCGATCTCGACCGCTTTGGACAGACCGAGCAGGGCGAACTCGCTTTGCCCGTGATGCAGCAACCAGAGGCCCAAGGCATGTTGCAAGTAGGCCGAGTCGGGCTGCGCCTTCAACTGTTTCGCCAGCAACTGCCGCGCTGCGTCGCTTTGGCCCTGTCTGTCCAGGACATCAATCTGCATCACCAGCGCCGGCAGATTGCCCGGGTCCAGTTGCACCGTGCGTTCCAGCGCCTGCTGAGCCTCTTTCAGTTCGGCATTGTGCAGGTGCAGGCGGGCTAGTTGGTATTGGGTTTCGGCGCTGGCGGGTTGACTCTTCAGGACCTGTTCCCAGGCATCGATGGCTTGTTGCAGCGGTCCGAAATACAAGCCCAGGTCATCTGGCGACAGGCCCAGCAGTGCGTTGATCGCGGCAAACCGCACGCTTTGTTCGCTGTCATCGAGCAACGGTCCGATCAGCAGGCTGCGTTGCCCACTGGGCACCAGTCCGCTGATGCTTTTGATCGCTGCAATGCGCACGTCGGCCGAAGGGTTTTGCAGGTCTGCGTCTGCCAGTTTCAGTGCGTGCGGGCTCGGGTAATTAGGCAGTTCGGCATGCAACCAGACACGGCGTTTGGCCGACAGGTCAGGGCGACCCAGTTGCTGGTACAAAACTCGTGCGGCCCCCGGTTGCCCGGCGCGCGCCTGGGTCAACGCTTCGCTGTAGCCGCGCTTGATGGCTTCCGGCACCACGGGTGTCGTACTGCGCAGGAAAAACCAGGCAAGGGCGATGGCGAAAAGGACACAGAGGCTGATGAGCAAGTAACGGCGGAACTGGGGCATGCAGGAATCCGGGGGCTGGCGGCTTTTGCAAAGCTGTCAGCTTCGGTCAGGTAGGCGTGTGAGTCAAACCCTGACTCGGTTCAATGTCGACGATTTGGCCTACAGGTCGCGTCGACATTGAAACCCCTCTAAGCCCTGAAGCAGTGACTACGCTTGCTGGAGATGCCTCCACGAGTGTTCCCATGCAACCGCTGCTTCAGTACTTCAAGGCAATGCTCAACCCCGGGCAAGGGGTGCTGTTGTTCGCCTTGAGAACCATCACGGCCGGGCTGCTGACGTTGTACCTGGCTTTCCTGTTCGACCTTGACCAGCCCAAGTGGTCGATCATGGCAGTGGTCATCGTCAGCCAGCCATTGGGTGGCATGGCCCTGGCCCGCAGTTTCGGCCAGGTCATCGGTACCACGCTGGGTGCGGTAGTCGCGGTGTTGATCATGGCAATCTTTCCCCAGGCGCCGATGCCTTTCATTCTTACGCTGGCCTTGTGGCTGGCGCTCTGTACCGCCGGCGGCACCTTGTTGCGCTACACCAGTTCCCAACCTGCTGACCCGGCAGGGCGACTACGCCACGGCGGGGGGCGCGTTGCTGGCATTGGTCGACAGCGATTCGTTTTATGTCAGCGGCTACTTCGAAGAAACCAAACTGCCGCGAATCGGTGAGGGCGACCGGGTCAGGACTGAATTGATGAGCGGCGAAACCTTCGGTGGCATCGTGCAGAGCATTGCTTTTGCGATTGCCGATCGGGAAAACCTGCCCGGTAACCGCCTGCTGGCCAACATCAACCCCAGTTACACCTGGGTCAAACTGGCGCAACGGGTGCCGGTGCGGATTCAGATAGATGCCGACTATGCCGCCAGGAACCGCTTGCGGGCCGGGACCACGGCCACCGTCACCATCCTGGAAAACCACAAATCTCAAGATCAACCCTAACCCTGTGGGAGCGGGCTTGCCCGCGATGACGGTCGAACATTCAATATTGATGGTGGCTGACCCACCGCAATCGCGGGCAAGCCCGCTCCCACAGGGATACGCGTTGCATTCGGAGTGAGCAAAAAAAAGCCCCGCGACTGAATGAGGCGCAGGGCTAAAAAATTGGTTGGTTGCGGCCAACCAAAGGAGCTCTTTAAAAACTTACTTGCTAGCGACCGTCTCTGGTTGCCAGCCACCGCCAAGGGCTTTGTAAATCGCGACAATGCCGCGATAGAGATCGGTTTCCGCCGAGGCTTGGGTATCTTCGGCCGCCAAGCGCTCACGTTGGGCATCCAGCAGGACGAGGAAGTCCACGGTGCCTTCGCGGTAGCGAATCTCGGCCAGGTCCGCGGCGGCACGGCTCGCTTCGCTTTGACGGATCAGCGAGATCAGTCGTTGCTGACGTTTGCCGTAGTCGCTGAACGCGTTTTCGGATTCTTCCAGCGCCAGCAGCACTTGCTGCTCGTAGGTTGCCAGCGCGCCTTCGGCATCGGCATCGGCGCCGCGCAGACGGGCCCGCACGCTGCCCAAGTCAAACGCCGCCCACGTTATGCTTGGGCCGAGCGCCCAGGCATTGGCTGCCGAGGAGCCAATTTGCGAACCGCGACCGGCCGTAAAGCCAAGGAAACCGCTGAGGCTGACCCGAGGGAACAAATCAGCCTTGGCCACACCGATACGGGCAGTGGCGGAGGCCAGTTTGCGCTCGGCGCTGAGGATGTCCGGACGACGTTGCAGCAACTCACCCGGATCACCGATCGGCAAAGCCTTGGCAATCGCCGGCAAGTCTTTTGGACTCAGGTCGACGGTCAGCTTGTCCGGGCGTTCACCCAGGAGGGTGGCGATACGGTTTTTCTGCCGAACCTGTTCGGCCTGCAATTGCGGCACGCTGGCTTCGACCGAGGCGAGGCGTGCATCGGCACGCTCCACGTCCAGTTGATCGCCGACGCCGGCATCGCGCAGGCTTTCGGTAATCTTGCGCGATTCCTGCTGGTTGTTCAGGTTGGCCAGGGCAATCTTTTCCCGCAGTTGTGCACCGCGCAGTTGACCGTAGGCGTCCACCAGTTCGGCAATCATGGTGACTTGCAGTTGGTACAGATCGGCTTCGGCCGCTTGCTGCTCGGCGTCGCTGGATTCCAGGTTGCGCTGGATACGGCCAAACAGGTCCAGTTCCCAGGCCATGTCCAGCCCCAGGTCGTAGCGTTCGCTATTGACCCGTTTGGTGGTCTGGCCCGGAATCTGGCCTTTGCCCAAATCACTGCTGGCACGGCTGGTGATGGTCGGCATGGCGTCATTGCTGGCGTCATCACGAATCGCCCGGGCCGCTTTCCACCGGGCGAAGGCCACGCGCAGATCACGGTTGCCTTGCAGCGATTGAGTCACCAACTGGTTGAGGGTCGGGTCCTCGAACTGCTGCCACCAGATGCCTTCGAAACGCGTGCGGTCGAAGTTTTTCTGACCGGCAGCGCCATCGGTGGCGGTGGTGATGTTTGCCGGTTCAGTCGCTGGAGTCTTGTAGTCAGGGCCGACGGCACAGGCACTCAGGGCCAGTACCAGAAGGCTCGGCAGGAAGGCTTTCAGGCTCATTGTTGCGCCTCCAGTTGCTTTTCCAGTTTTAGCGCCTTGGCCGCTTTGCGCTTTTCACCGCGCTCCACAAAGTTACGGATCAATACGTAGAACACTGGCGTCAGCAACAGGCCGAAGAAGGTCACCCCGAGCATCCCGGAGAACACCGCCACACCCATGGCGTGACGCATTTCGGCACCGGCACCGCTGGAGAAGACCAGAGGCACAACACCCATGATGAACGCGAAGGAGGTCATCAGGATCGGACGCAGACGCAGACGGCACGCTTCCAGTACTGCAGCCAGCGGGCTGAGACCTTCGTCCTGCTGTTTATCCTTGGCAAACTCGACGATCAGAATCGCGTTCTTACACGCAAGTCCCACCAGTACGATCAAGCCGATCTGGGTGAAGATGTTGTTGTCGCCTCCCGAAGCAATTACACCGGTAATGGCCGACAGCAGGGTCATCGGTACGATCAGGATCACCGCCAGTGGCAGGCTCCAGCTTTCGTATTGAGCGGCGAGCACCAGGAACGCCAGCAATACGCAAAGCGGGAACACGAACAGCGCGGTGTTGCCGGACAGAATCTGCTGGTAGGTCAGGTCGGTCCATTCGTAGGTCATGCCGTTCGGAAGTTCTTCCTTGAGCAGTTTCTCGATGGCGGCCTGAGCCTGGCCGGAGCTGTAGCCCGGGGCCGCCGCACCGTTGATTTCAGCGGTGATGAAGCCGTTGTAGTGCATCACGCGGTCCGGCCCCGAGGTGTCGCTGACCTTGATAAAGGTCGCCAGCGGGATCATCTCGCCTTTGTTGTTACGCACTTTCAGCTGACCGATCTGGTCCGGTTCGAGACGGAACTGTTGTTCAGCCTGAACGTTGACCTGGTAGGTGCGGCCGAAGCGGTTGAAGTCGTTGGCATACAGCGAACCCAGGTAGATCTGCAGGGTGTCGAAGATGTCGCTGACGGCTACGCCGTGGGTCTTGGCTTTTTCCCGGTCGATGGCAGCATCGACCTGCGGCACGTTCACGGTGTAGCTGGTGAACAGGGCAGCCAGTTCCGGCACATTGTGGCTCTTGGTAATGATGTTCATGGTTTCTTTGTACAGCTCGTCGTAACCCAGGTTGCCCCGGTCTTCGATCTGCAGGCGGAAACCACCGATGGTGCCCAGACCTTGTACTGGCGGCGGCGGGAAGATCGCCATGTAGGCTTCCTGAATCCCGGCGAACTGGCCGTTCAATGCACCGGCAATCGCACCGGCGGACATGCTCGGGTCTTTGCGCTCGTCGAACGGTTTCAGGGTCACAAACACGATGCCGGCGTTAGGGCTGTTGGTGAAACCGTTGATCGACAGACCAGGGAAGGCCACCGCACTTTCCACGCCAGGCTGTTTCAGAGCCAGGTCGGACATGCGCTTGATCACGTCTTCAGTACGGTCCAGGCTCGAGGCGTCCGGCAGTTGCGCGAAGGCCACCAGGTATTGCTTGTCCTGGCCGGGTACGAAACCGGTCGGGGTGTGGGCGAAACCGAAGAAGGTCAGCACCATCAGGCCTGCGTACAACAGCAGGGCAATTCCGCTGCTACGGATAACCCGCGCTACGGTGCCGACATAGCCATGGCTGGCGCGTTCGAAGAACCGGTTGAACGGACGGAACAGCCAGCCGCCCAGTAGTTTATCAAGCACTTTGGTAAAGCGATCTTTCGGCGCACTGTGGCTCTTGAGCAGCACGGCGGCCAGGGCAGGGGACAGAGTCAGCGAGTTGAACGCCGAGATCACGGTCGAGATGGCAATGGTCAGGGCAAACTGTTTGTAGAACTGGCCGGTGAGTCCGGAAATGAACGCCGCCGGGATAAATACCGCACACAGCACCAGCGCCGTCGCGATGATCGGCCCGGTCACCTCTCGCATGGCTTTCTTGGTGGCTTCGACGGGCGTTTCTCCCAGCTCGATGTGCCTTTCCACGTTCTCCACCACCACGATGGCGTCGTCCACCACGATACCGATGGCCAGTACCAATCCGAACAGCGACAGGGCGTTCAGCGAGAAGCCGAACAAGTGCATCACCGCAAACGTACCGATCAGCGAAACCGGCACCGCCACCAACGGAATGATCGAGGCACGCCAGGTTTGCAGGAACAGAATCACCACCAGAACAACGAGGATCAGTGCTTCGAAGAGGGTGTGGACCACCGCCTCGATGGAGCCGCGCACGAAGATCGTCGGGTCATAGACGATGCTGAAATCCATGCCTTCCGGGAAGTTCTTCTTCAGCTCGGCCATTTTGTCGCGAACTTCGTTGGAGATCTCGATCGCGTTGGAACCAGGGCGCTGGAAAATCGGGATCGCCACCGCCGGCTGGTTGTTCAGCAGCGAGCGCAAGGCGTATTGGCTGGACCCCAGTTCAACGCGAGCGATGTCTTTCAGACGCGTGATTTCACCGTTGTCGCCGGAGCGAATGATGATGTTCTCGAACTCTTCTTCAGAAACCAGACGGCCCTGAGTGTTGACCGACAGCTGGAACGCAGTGGCATTCGGTGCAGGCGGTGCACCCAGTGCACCGGCAGCGACCTGACGGTTCTGTTCACGAATCGCGGTTACCACATCGGTGGCAGTCAGGTTGCGCGAAGCGGTCTTGTTCGGATCGAGCCAGACCCGCAGCGAGTAGTCGCCCATGCCGAACAGTTGCACGTCACCGACACCGCCCAGACGCGCCAGCTCATCCTTGATGTTGAGCAAGGCGTAGTTGGACAGGTAGAGCATGTCGTAACGTTTGTCCGGCGAGGTCAAGTGCACAACCATGGTCAGGTCGGGCGACGCCTTGTCGACGGTGATACCGATGCGCGTCACTTCTTCTGGAAGCTTCGGCTCAGTCCGGGTCACGCGGTTCTGAACCTGTACCTGCGCGTTGTCCAGGTCGGTGCCCAGGGCAAAGGTGATGGTCAGGGTGATCTTGCCGTCAGCGGTGGATTGCGAGGACATGTACAGCATGTTCTCGACGCCCGTGATGGCTTGCTCCAAGGGAGCGGCCACGGTTTCACCGATGACTTTTGGGTTGGCGCCAGGGAAGTTCGCACGGACCACAACGGTCGGTGGCACGACTTCCGGGTATTCGCTGATCGGCAACTGGAACAGCGAGATGGCGCCGGCGATCAGGATCAGCAGCGAAAGCACCGCTGCGAAGATCGGCCGTGAGATGAAGAATTGGGAAAAATTCATCGGAGTTGTCGTCCCTTAACCGCGTGGAGTCGCAGCAGCCAGTTTCACAACCGAACCCGGCGCGACCTTGGCAGGTGCGACTTGGGGCAGGTTGCTGGCTTCCAGCGCTTGTCGTTGTTGTGCGAGTGCCGCGAGGGTTTGTTCACTGGCCATCGAAATCACTTCAGGGGTGACCGGTGAGCCAGGGCGAACCCGTTGCAGCCCCTTGACGATGACGGTGTCATCCTTGTTCAGGCCGCTGCGCACGATGCGCAAACCTTCGATCTTCGGACCGAGCTCGACCGAGCGATAAACCGTCTTGTTGTCGGCATCCATCACCAGCACGAACTTTTTACCCAGATCGGTACCGACCGCTTCGTCGTTGATCAGCACGGCGGAGTAGGTGCCGCTGCCGACCAGTTTCAGCCGCGCGTACAAGCCAGGGGTGTACTGCCCGTCAGCGTTATCAAAAACAGCGCGACCGCGGATGGTGCCTGTTTTCGGGTTGACCTGGTTGTCGACGAAGTTCATCACACCCTGGTGCGGGTTGCCGTCTTCGTTGGACAAACCGAGGTAAACCGGGGTGGTTGCACCGCGTTTGCCCTGACGCGCGAGTTGGGTGTATTTGAGGAACACGCGTTCGTCAGCGTCGAAGTAGGCGTAGACCTTGTCAGTGGAAACGACGCTGGTCAGCGCGGTGGTATCGGCGGTCACCAGGTTGCCGGCGGTGATTTCCGCACGGCTGACGCGACCACTGATGGGCGCGGTGACACGGGTGAAGCTCAGGTTCAGTTTGGCCAGGTCCAGTTGCGCCTGGAGGGCACCGACGGCGGCGCGGGCTTCTTGGGAAGCGCTGGTGCGCGAGTCAGCGAGTTCCGCGGAGATGGCGTTGCTCGCACGCAAGCGTTCACCGCGCTGGGCTTCGTTTTCGCTGCGAGTAGCGTTGGCGCGACCTTGGGCAACCAGTGCTTCGAGGCGGCGGACCTCGGCCTGGAAAGGGCGTGGGTCAATCTGGAACAGCAAGTCACCTTTCTTGACCAGTGCGCCTTCAGTGAAGGCCACTTCATCAATCTGGCCGGAGACCCGTGGACGAATTTCTACGGTTTCTGGCGCTTCAAGGCGTCCTGTGAATTCGTCCCACTCGTTGACCGGTTGTTCCAGCACCTTGGCGACACTGACTTTCGCCGCAGGCATGGTAGCGGCAGACTCCGGAGCCTTGCCGCAGGCGCTCATCACCAGTACGGCCAACATGGCCAATGGGAAGCGCAAATGTTTGAGTGACTGTTCCATGGATGCATCCGCCAATGTATTGAGATGGGCGGATGATGAGCGGCGGGGTGGTAGGGCACGAATCGAATGAAGCGAAGGTAACTATCATTCGGAATGATATAAGTCTGATGCCAGCCCTCTAGCATGCGCCTTACATTCGATGGGGATCAATTGGCTTGATGACAATTCTGTGTTGCGGGGAACGCAAAGAGCAATCTTGGAGACCGAGGTGCGGCCTTCGCGGGCAAGCCCGCTCCCACAGGGAATTGTGGTGCTAATTAAATCCCTGCAGGGGCGAGGCTTGCCCGCGAAGAGGCCATCAGCCCCCACAAAAGATCCGGATCACGCCAAGCTATCCGGATCCCCGAAGAACATCTGGATCCTGGACCGCAACCAACGCTCCCCCGGGTCATTGTCCTGCGACCCACGCCACGCCATGTGCAACTCAAAGCTGCGCACCGGCAACGGTGGATCTTCAGCCCGCACACCGCCAGCCGCTGTCAACGCATCAGCCGTGTAATCCGGCACCGTCGCGACGATATCTGTGCCGCTGAGGAGCGTGCTGAGCCCGTTAAACTGCGGCACTGCAAGCACCACATGACGCTTGCGTCCGAGCTTTTCCAGTTCTTCATCTATAAAGCCGCTCAGGTCACCGGCAAAGGAGACCAGCGCATGGGGGCGGGCGCAGAAGTCATCCAGGCTCAACGGCCCCGGCACTGTATCGGCACGTAACAGCTTCGGCATGCTGCGGCGCAGCACTTTGCGCTTGGCGTTGGCCGGCAGGTCGGCGGTGTAGCTGACGCCGATGGAGATCTCGCCCGAGGCCAACAGGCTCGGCATCAGGATGTAGTTGGCCCGACGCACCACCAGCACGATCCCCGGCGATTCGGCACGCAAACGCTTGAGCAGCATCGGCAATAGTGCGAACTCGACATCGTCCGACAGGCCAATGCGGAACACCGCCGTACTGGTCGCCGGGTCGAATTCCGCCGCACGGCTGACGGCGGTGGAGATCGAATCCAGGGCCGGGGAGAGCAGGGCGAAGATTTCCACCGCGCGAGCGGACGGCTCCATGCTGCGCCCGGTGCGCACGAATAAAGGATCATCGAACAGCCCGCGCAGGCGCGACAGCGCCGCACTGATAGCCGGCTGGCCGAGGAACAATTTCTCCGCAGCACGGGTCACACTGCGTTCGTGCATCAATGTTTCAAAAACGATCAACAGGTTCAGGTCGACACGACGCAGGTCATTACGATTCATCTGGAGTCCTGGCAGAGTCATCAAGCTTGACGAGAGCGGCCATATGAGAACAATGGCCGGCATGAATATTACGGGGAAAGGCTGCTACTCTGCACCGAATAATTCAGTTTTCCTGGAACGGATCCTCCAGATTTTCAAGACAACCGTTGATCCAACGGATGCTGCGGAATCAATGACAGGCATGTCGACTATTAATAGCCACTGATAGTCTTGGGTAGAAAGCCCAGATAGAGTTCAGGGCATTAGAGGTTTCTTTGACGAGGTTTGCGATGTCACGCACGATCCGTTTTCACAAGTTTGGTCCAGCCGAGGTGCTCAAATGCGAAGAGCATGCGGCCGCTCTCCCTGCGCCGGGCGAAGTGCAGGTGCGCGTCGAGGCGATTGGCATCAGCTGGTACGACATTCTCTGGCGCCAGAACCTGGCCTCATCCCACGCTCGTCTGCCTTCTGGCCTTGGCCATGAAATGTCTGGCGTTGTGACCGCGGTCGGCGAGGGCGTCGATGACCTGGAAGTCGGTGACAAGGTCGCCAGCTTCCCGGCTGAAAGCCCGAACGACTATCCGGTTTACGGCGAGCAGATCGTTCTGCCTCGCTCGGCACTGACCCGTTATCCGGACGTGCTCAGCCCGATTGAAGCTGCCGTGCATTACACGCCGCTGCTGATTGCCTACTTCGCTTATGTCGACTTGGCACGGGTCAAGCCTGGCCAGTTCGCTTTGGTGACTGATGCCAGTCACTGTGCCGGTCCTTCGTTTGTGCAACTGGGCAAGGCATTGGGTGTGCGGGTAATTGCCGCCACCAAGACCGCTGAAGAACGTGAATACCTGCTGTCGCTGGGTGCCGAAAAAGTAATCGTCACTGAGGAAGAAGATCTGCTTATGCGGATCAACAAAATCACCGACAACCGCGGCGTGGACGTGGTGTTCGATGGCCTCGGTGGTCCGCAGATGTCACTGCTCGGCGATGTGCTCGCGCCTCGTGGCAGCCTGGTGTTGTACGGTCTGCAAGGCGGTAACCAGACACCGTTCCCGGCCTGCGCAGCGTTCCAGAAGAACATTCAGTTCTTCGTTCACTGCATCGGCAACTTCACCGGCAAGCCGGAACTGGGCATCATCCAGGACCAGGTCGCACTGCAACGTGCCTTGCGCGACATCAACCAACTGACCGCCGACCGCGTGCTGCTGCCACTCAAGACTCGGGTCTTCCCGTTTTCCGAGTTTGTCGAGGCTCACCGCTACATGGACGAATGCCCGTGTCGCGAACGGGTCGCCCTGCAGGTCGAGCCGGCCTGACGTTCTTGAAAAAAGTCCGTGCTTGCACGGACTTTTGCATTGCCCCTCCGAAAATTCGAGACGTCCGGTCAATCTGCGACGGAACCGTTCAGCAACTGAACTGGTTTTTGCTCTCAATCTGTATCTTCTAATCACCTTATAAGCCCCGATAATTGAATGATTACTTTCATCTCAAGGAATGAGCTATGGCTGGGTATTGGATAGATACTTTTCATTGCGCTCCGGTAATACAAACTCAACAAATAGCGCGTTATCGATCATTTGCCGAAAAATTAATGACGACTTCTTTCTTTATTTCTCGTGCTACATGTCTGTGGGACTCTGTCAGATATTTCCTAGGACTCATCATTCAATCGCAGGGTGCTTGCTCTGTGGGGCTTTGCAGCCATCGCAAACGAGTGGTGGCATAAGTAAGCTCGATTCATTTCAAATAATTACAGAAAACTAAGTGTTAGGATTTGATATCAAGCCCAGCACTTTAATCATGACAGGCAGCCGTTTGCGCAATGCATACAGTTGTTTGCGTGACATCGGACCTATGTGTAGCAGGTAAACAATGATGACCCATACCCATGAACAGGCAATGAACTATGTTTATCAGCAAGTATTGCAGCGATTGCTGAGTTTTTTCTCTCGCGCCGAACGCACGGCATTGCAGCTGATGATTCAGCGTCTGGTGGTCGCGGCTGGGGGGATGGAGCGTATCGGAGAATACAAGGTGTTGGCGATCCAGTCCGGGACCCGCGACAGTTGTTACACGCTTGCATTGCTGCGTGCCGCGCAACTGAGCATCGCCGGCCGAGCCCCTGCAACCTTCAAGCTGCGCGTGGCGACTTTGCGCACGAACGGAGCAAGCTCGACGGCCCTTGAAAACATCCATCGCAGTTTCAGCGCGTTGTTTGTCTACGACGATCCTCGGGTCGAAGTGGTGATGGTCGATAATCGTGAAGTCCTGCCATTCAATCATCTGGCGTCCGCCTCCGAAGCGGGCCGCGAGTCAAATCGCCTCAATCTGCTGATGGTTGGCCACCGAAGAGCCTGGACCGGGCCGCTCGATCTATGGGATGACGGGTACCTGGCAACCGGCGAGTTTTATGGGCAGATCTCTCGTTGGGATCGGGGCGTCGATGCATTGGTCAGCAGCGATACACCTCGTCAGCAAAAGCAGTTCATGGATGGGTTGGACCGTGCAGCGCAAAAGGCCGGTCTCAAGGCATCGAGTTACCCTGAATCCGGGTACGAAGAGCTTTTCGCGCGAGTGGATGAACTGGGCGGCGATTGCTATCGCGAGTTCTATGCCGGACATGGCCAGGCCCAGTGGCGTCCGGCCGAATGTTTTGAGGCCTGTCGGCGCACGACCTTCATCGATATTCACGACATGCTGGTCAGCAACCTGGAAGATCGCTGGCCACTGCTCACCGATTTCCTTGGTTTTCAACCTGACGAATTGGCGGTCCAGCTCAGTGATAACGAATTCGTCAGCCTTTCGATTTTCGCGCACGTTCGGGGGCTGGAGGCTTGTTATGTTCACGGTCGCACGTATGAAGCGGGCGTTGCCGAATACGTGCAGCGGACCTTGGTGATGATGCGTCGCAAACAACTTCCCGAGCGCTTTTGCGAGCAGGCTCTGGAGAAGTTCGGCAATCCGACGACAATGTCTGACCAGCGAGCACGGGCATCAACCGAGGCCCAGAAAAACCTCGGTTTGAGCGAGGCTCAGCTCGTGTGTTTGCTGTTCGCACCCTTTGTCGAGAATGGCGCCTCGCTTGAGCGCTTTTTGCGCCAATGTCATCCCGGCATGCTTGTGGCGTTGCCCGACCTTCACCGGGCGATGCAGGGCAAGCCGGCACCCGAGCAGGTTCTGCAATGGATGGCCGACGTCAGCGGGCTGCCCGTCACTCTGATCGGCACGCTTTACCGCATGGGGCCGGTGGCCCGGGGCGAGATGCCTGGCCCTCAAGTCGGCGATACGCAAGTGCAAGCATTGGACATCGACGCGATTACAGCTTCGAGTGGCGAAAGGTCAACGGGGCATTGAGAGTGCCGGATTTTACCGCGTTCATCCGCAAGCGCCCCGTGCGTAGCGTGTTCGGTCGTTACCCATGAAAGGACCACGCGAAACCGACTTCGCCTATCAGGCGGTCTACCGTTACCTGACTAACCTCATCAACGAACCGGTCAGCGACACGCGGGTCCGCCTCCCTTCACTGCGGCAGTTGGCAGACCGATTGAGCGTGTCGATTTCGACAATCCAGTACGCCTATTCGCTGCTGGAAAAGGAAGGGCGGGTGTACTCGGTCGCCAAATCCGGTTATTACGCATTGCCGGTGTCGTCCATTCGCCCGCTCAGCAGCGGCAATGACCTGCTCGAAACGGTCTATGTGAATGCCAGACGTCCGGGAATGCTGGTGTTGAGCGCGGATGAACCGGCGTTGCTGCAGCCCCTGGACAGCCCGTTATTGCTGCTCGAAAGAGAACTGCTGCGTCAATACCCGCGCCAGCCGCAAACGACTTCACAACCTTGCGGTGAACTGGAACTGCGCGCCGCTCTGGCCGCACGATATACCTCCTCTCCGGCACGCTGCTGGCACGCCGATGACGTCTATATCGGCGCCGATTTGCGTGGCGTCCTGGAGATACTGATCGCCGTGCTGTGTCTCAAAGACGCCACGGTCGTCGTCGAGTCACCCTGCGACTGGACGATTCTGCGTTTGCTTCAGGACGCTGACGTTCGGGTCATCGAGCTGCCCCTGCTAGGCAATGGCAGCCTGGACCTTGAGCAGCTGACGCAATTGCTGGAGACCGAGCCGGTTCGGCTGGTCATGCTTTCATCCGGCCTCAACATGCCACGCGGCAGCGTGGCTCCTCACAGCAACAGGCAGGCAACCGCTCAGCTGTTGGAACGTCATGGCAGCTGGGTGCTGGAGAACGACTGTTACGGCGAACTCGAATTCGAGTCCGACGGACTGCGGTTTCGCGATCTGCTGAACCCGGATCGGCTGATCGTCTTCTCCACCTTCGAAAAATCCATCGGGCCTGAGGCGCCTTATGGCTTTGTGCTCTCGCGGCAATTGAGCGTCGAACTGCAGCGGCACTTCTTGTTGCGCTCATTCCGCTTGTCGCCGATTCGCCAGAAAGCCATCGCACGGCTATACAGCAATGGGCGAATCGATCAGCACTTGCTGGTCCTGCGGCGGCTGCTCAAGGACCGCAAGGCGCACATGACCCAGCTGTTGCAGGAACGTCTGGGGGATGCCTTGCACTTCGTCGACCCCGTGGGCGGTGCGACGATCTGGGTGCGGTCTTTGCGTCAGGTCGATGTACGTCGGGTGTTTCAGCGTCTGCTCAAGCATCAGGTGGTGATTGCGCCGGGGGAACTGTTCAGCCTCCACGGATTGCACGCGCAACACTTGCGCCTGAGTCATACCTTCGGCGGCGACCACGACCTCCCAGCGGTCATGGGTTTGCTGGGCGATGCGTTGCGCCTGGAGTCCATTGACTGACCAGGGCCGGGGCGTTGGTGATTGATAACATTTCGCCCGGGATCGATAACGTCGCGCTGCGGTCAAACTGCCAGTAAACTGCATTCCTATTCCTGAACCACTCTATTCCAGAGGTTTTGCATGACACTCAGTCCTTTTGCGGGCAAACCGGCGCCGGCAGAATTGTTGGTCGACATCCCGCGACTGGTAACGGCCTATTACACTGGCCAGCCTGATGCCGCTATCTCGACCCAGCGTGTTGCCTTCGGCACGTCCGGACACAGAGGCAGCTCGTTCGACCTGAGTTTCAACGAATGGCACGTTCTGGCGATCAGTCAGGCCATCTGTCTGTACCGTGAGGCCCAGGGCATCGACGGTCCGCTGTTTGTCGGCATCGACACTCACGCGCTGTCCACTCCGGCCGGCGTCAGCGCCTTGGAGGTGCTGGCCGCGAACGGCGTCACGGTGATGATTGCCGAGGGTGACGAATACACACCGACTCCGGCGATTTCCCACGCGATTCTTTGCTACAACCGCGGTCGCACTTCGGGCCTGGCGGACGGCATTGTGATCACTCCGTCGCACAATCCGCCGCAAAGCGGTGGCTATAAATACAACCCCACCAACGGTGGACCGGCCGATACCCACATCACCAAGTGGATCGAAGCCAAGGCCAACGAACTGCTGAGCAACAAGCTGGCTGGCGTCAAACGCATCAGCTACGAGCAGGCGCTGAAGGCCGGCACGACTCATCGCCACGATTACCTCAACACCTATGTCGCCGACCTGATCAACGTCATTGACTTCGATGCCATCCGTGACGCCAAGCTGCATCTGGGTGTCGATCCGCTGGGCGGAGCAGGGGTGCGTTACTGGTCGGCGATTGCCGAGCATTACCGTCTGGACCTGGAAGTGGTCAACAAGCAGGTCGATCCGACGTTCCGTTTCATGACGGTCGACTGGGACGGGCAAATCCGCATGGACCCATCGTCGAGCCATGCCATGCAAGGCCTGATCGGCCTGAAAGAGCGTTATGACGTCGCATTCGCCTGCGACCCGGATCACGATCGCCATGGCATCGTGACCCCGTCCGGTGGTCTGCTGGCGCCGAACAGCTATCTGGCGGTATCGATCGACTACCTGTTCCAGAACCGTCCGCAGTGGCGCGCCGACGCAGCCGTGGGCAAAACCGTGGTCAGCAGCGGCTTGATCGATCGCGTGGCCAAGCGCCTGGGTCGTCGTCTTTACGAAGTGCCGGTCGGCTTCAAATGGTTTGCTGATGGTCTGTTCGACGGTTCGCTGGGTTTTGGCGGCGAAGAAAGTGCAGGGGCCTCGTTCCTGCGCAAGGACGGCGGCGTCTGGTGCACCGACAAGGACGGCTTGATTCCGGCATTGCTCGCCGCTGAAATGACCGCTCGCACGGGTCGTGATCCGAGCCAGGCCTACCGTGCGTTGACCGATGAACTTGGCGAGCCGTTCTCGGTACGCGTCGATGCCAAGGCCAATCCTGAACAGAAAGCCTTGCTGAGCAAGCTGTCGCCGGATCAGGTCACCTCGACCCAACTGGCTGGCGAAGCGATCCAGAGCATCCTCAGCCATGCGCCGGGCAATGACCAGGCCATCGGCGGCTTGAAAGTCATGACCGAGAACGGCTGGTTTGCGGCACGGCCTTCGGGGACTGAGGACATCTACAAGATCTACGCTGAGAGCTTCGTCAGTGACGAGCACCTCAAGCAGTTGGTTGCAGAAGCTCAGACCTTGGTGGATGGCGCTATTTCTGCGAAGTGATTGAGGGACTTGTGGCGAGGGGGCTTGCCCCCCGTTGGGTCGCGAAGCGGTCCCGGCATTTTCCCGGCTATACCGCGATATAGATCTGACGACTGCTTCGCAGCCGAACGGGGCGATGGGGCTTTCCGACAAGCCCCCTCACCACAAAGGTTCAGATGTAAAAAGGGGCGACCATCAACGGTCGCCCCTTTTTTTGCCCTGCATTTACCCGATCAAGCCAGATCCACCAACACAATCTCACTGTCTTCGATGGCAGTCACTCGCAACACCTGCTCATCCGCCACCGCCACACCGTCTCGGGCTTGGGCCCGCAAGCCATTGACCTCAATGACCCCGGTAGCTGGAACCAGATAAGCGCGACGACCACTGTCCAGGTGATATTCAGCGGATTCACCAGCCTTCAGGTTCGCCGCCACCAGCCGTGCATCAGCGCGGATTCGCAGGCTTTGATCATCGCCGGACTTGCCACTGGCCAGGGTCACGAAACCTTCGCGCTGACCTTTCGGAAAAGGCTTGGCGCCCCAGGAAGGGGCCAGGCCGGATTCATTCGGAATGATCCAGATCTGGAAGATCCTGGTTTCACCCGCCTCCAGGTTGTATTCGCTGTGGGCAATCCCGGTACCGGCACTCATGACCTGAACGTCGCCCGCTTCAGTGCGACCCTTGTTACCCAGGTTATCTTCGTGGGTAATTGCACCTTCACGAACGTAGGTGATGATTTCCATGTCCCGGTGCGGATGTTTTGGAAACCCGGTGCCAGAGGCAATCACGTCGTCGTTCCATACCCGCAGGTTGCCCCAATTCATGCGCTTCGGATCGTGGTACTCGGCGAACGAAAAGTGGTGATGGGCATCCAACCAGCCATGGTGGGCGCCGCCCAAGGATTTGAAAGGTCTGAGTTCAAGCATGATCGTCTCCTGAAAAGGTTCGTCATGGGGCAGAGCGCCTGAGCCACGAAACAAGAACCGGTGGTTGATGGCGGGCATCATCTATCAGGCACCCATCGATAAAAAGCGTAAAAAATGCCTCATCATGATCGAATTAGTTGATGTCAATTAACCTCGAAATATTCTCACCCAGCCTTCACTTCATCGTATAAGCCAATGACCTGTAAGCATTTCACTAGAACTCAACGGCAAATACGGACACCATAGCCCTCGTCAGCCTCACACCCTGGAGTCCGCCCGCGTGCCGCAACACACCCCCGATCTTCCTCCCGAACTTCGCCCCTTGGCCGAGATGCCACTGCTCAAGCGCCTGGCCGCGCGTTTCTTTGGCCATGGCCTGACTCGTCTGCGTGCGCAACACCGTGCGTCGTGGCTACACGGGCAAGCCGATGGTTTTCGCAGCGGTCACAGCGCTGGAGTGGACTACGGCTATAAAGAAGGCAAAGCCGAGGGGTTGGAGGAAGGTCGGCAAGTGCTGTTGATCCGCGATTCGCGCTCGACCGAGCACCGGCCGCCTAATGTCGATGACAACTTGTTCGACGATTGGCGCCTGCCCTTGAGCGCCGAGCTAAAGAAGCGGATGAAGGCCGATGTCGCCCGATTGCTGCCCCCACACGCCCAGCCAAGCGCCGCCCAGTGGAAGATGATTTTCAGCGACACGCCTTCGACGTCGGTGATTGCCGGGGCCGGCGCGGGCAAGTCGACGACGCTGGTACTGCGCATATTGCTGCTGACCCATTACCTGGGCTTCGAGCTGAGTTCGATGACCGTGGTGACCTTCACCCGCGAGTCGCGCAAGGACTTCATCAATAAGCTGATCGAGTTGTTTGCCTTGTGGGATCGGGCCCTGAGCCTCAAAGAGGCGCGGGATCTGGTGCGCACCTTCCACTCACGAATCCTGCCCATGGTTCGCAGTCTGCCGGGCTTCGAACGTCTGCAAGCGTTCGAAAACCTCAGCAATCGCGCGCAGAACGGTGATGAGGAGGTCGACAGCAACCCCTTTGACCTGCGCATCAACGACGCCCAGCGTCAGCAACTCAATGCCTGTTTTCACAGCCTGCATACCCGCGATGAGCGTTTTCGCGAACTGATAAAGCCATTGTCCCGTCATGCCTTGCAGCTCAAGGAGCTGGAGCGTGATCACCCCGACGTGCAGAAACGCATGGCGGTGACCGAGTTGGCGGCCAAGCGTGACGAAGAACTCTGCGACACGATTGAAGACCTGTGGTTTCGCGCAGGCGCGTGGCCAATTAAAGGCATCGAGCCCAATCGACAGACCTTCGACATCAATGGTGCGACCTTCCATTGTCACGGTTACATCCCGACGCTGGATGCCTGGGTGGTACTCGGGTTTGACCCGCGGGAAAATCCGCAAGTGTGCCGTCCAAATGCCAAGTTGACTGTCCGCGCGGAATGGGCAGTAAAGCGCACCCTGTTTCAAGCTTTCTGTCGTAAGCCATTGATATGGATAGATAGTTACGAGTCTTCAAAGCGCATGTTGGCCTCCCTCGCAGGCGACGCCAGCGCCGGGCCGGGCTTCGATTACAAGGTCAAAGGCGAATTGGGATCGGCACCCTTGCTGGACTGTTTTGTCGCGGCAGCCGGGTTTATCGAAAACCTGGGCCTGGATGTTCCGAATGCTGTGGGTCAGATGAGTTTCGCCAAAGATGACCCTGACCGGTTTTTCTTCGAGGCCTTGAGCCTGTTCTGGCGAGCCCTTGAAGATCATTTGCTCGATCAAAAGCCACCGGTAATGACCTACAACCGAATGTTTGCCTTGTTCAGCGAACACTCCCCGGAAAATCTGAAACTGCTGAGTGATGAGCTGCTAAGACCTTTGTCTCACTTGATGATCGACGAATTTCAGGACGTATCGCCGCAGATTGTCTCGTGGATCCGCGCCAGCCTGGCCGAAATTCGCAGTCGCGGCCCGGCGATGCACGTCGGGCGTGGTGCGCAACGCTCATCCTTGCTCTGTGTTGGCGATGACTGGCAGTCCATTTATGGCTGGCGTGGCAGTTCGCCGTCGTATTTCATGGAGTTCAACAAGGAATTCCCGTCGCCGAGCACGACTAAAGTAATGCTCAGCGACAACTACCGCAGTCATCAGCACATCATTGATGCCGCCGAGCATATCGTTCGCGCAGCGCCATCGATCGCTGGAAAGAAGGCCAAGGCTACCGGTGAACCCAAGGCACTATTGCCGGTAAACGTCATGGATCGAGACGATCAGGGCATGGCTCAACGCCTGATCCAGCACTACCGACAGGGCGATTCGATCTTGATGCTTTATCGAAAAAGCAGCGATAAGTTATTGATAGAGCAACATATTCAGTCTGTAGTTAATGTGGATTCTAGCTTGCCGCACAACGCTCGCCGCATCAAACAGCTGACATACCACAGCGCCAAGGGCCTGCAAGCTGACGCGGTGTTCTTGCTCGGTGACTGCCAGCACCTGACCAGTTCTCCTTACAAGAACCAGGTCTATCGCATGGCGGGACTTGGCAAGGCTGGCGACAACGAGCCTTACGACAACGCACAAAAAGACGAAATCCTGCGACTGGCGTATGTCGGCATCACTCGGGCAGTGAGTCATTGCTATTGGTATGTCGAAGGTCAGGACACGCAGGCGGCGAATATGCCCAAGGCATCGGACAGGGTTGGCAAGGACAAGCCGTTCTTCGCTGATCATCGCCAGGGTCAACACCTGGCCTGAACCCGAGGCCCACAAAAAAGCCCACATGATGTGGGCTTTTTGTTGGGTGTTTGACCTTCAGGCATAACTCTTGAGGGCCACGGGAGGAATGAAAGACTCAAGTTCGTCTTCCACGGCTTCGATTATTCGTTCTACGTCCGCAGCATTCATCACAGTTGCGCAAGGAATGCCTGCAATGGCGATCATGGTCTCGCCACTGGCTCGGTCAAACAGGCGGGCAATCATGCTGCCCGGCGCGTCCATGCTCGCCTCGAATCCCATGGGATGAAAATGCCAGCGCATCAGCTGGCAGGCGTTTGGAAAGGTAACTTTGCTGAATGACCCTTTATTCATGTGTTGCCCGCCTTCTTCATCGAGCGCTTCCTTTAGCTCATGTTAGGAGGGAAGAGCCTTCAATGGCTCAACCGGTGACTGCCTTTAAAAGTAGCACCCAGATGTGAAAACCATGTGATTTTTTTCAGTCCGTTTGGCGATTGGTCACGTTTTTTTGATGTGGATCACGTGCCGGGCCTGGCTCGACACTGCGCCGATTCGCTCTGGTCATTGAAGCCGTTACCGAACTTCGGCAAGCTCGGTTTTTTTCGCCGAGTCCTTTATGCACGCCGATGATGATGGCCCCCTGCAAACCCAGGCCACGGGCGAGACGGTCATGCGCTACCACCTGTGCTGGAAACACCGGGATCTGGACGGTGTGATGGCGCTTTATCACCCGGACATTCAGTACAACGACTTTTTCCAGAACCGGGTCATGGGCCTGGACGAGTTGCGCGACTACGTGCGCGGCAGCATGCCGCGTAACCCGGATGAAGCGCTGGAGCATTCGGATCGCATACGCCTGGACGGCAACACAGCGTTCATCCAGTACCAGATGACCTTGCGCGGCGGCGAAGGGCTGGTGTCGTTCCGTTCCAGTGAGGCCATCACGGTGCGCGACGGGTTGATCTGGCGGGTCAACGAATATGCATCCCTGGTGCGCGAACAACCGCAAAGCAGCACCGCTGCGAACTTGCGCCCGGCCGCCAGTCGTCTCGGGCTTTCACCGCGCCAGCTGAGTTTCATGGCTGAGGACTTGCAACAGTATTTCCAGCGCCAACAGCCTTATCTGGACCCCGAACTCGACCTGCAACGGGTGGCGAAGGAGTGCGGCTACAGCCGCAATCAGATTTCCTATCTGCTGAATCAAGTGCTGGGCCAGAGCTTCTATCGCTATGTGAACCAGGCACGGCTGCAACATTTGCTCGCAGCCCTGGACGCCGTCACGCCGCCGGTGCGCATTGATGAGCTGGCGTTTGCCGCCGGCTTCAATTCGTTATCGGCGTTCTACAGTTGTTTCCGCCAGCACACCGGGCTGTCGCCCAAGGCTTACGTCAAACAAATTTCTTTGCGTGCACGCGCGCACGACAGTCCCTGAGCCCACGCACTAGGATCGACGCCATCGAAGTTTGAGTGGCGGAGTCTGGCATGTCGGCGTGGCGCACTATCAGTTTGTGGATGGATCAACTCGACGAGCCGTTGTTGGCACGTCCTGCGCTGGAGCACGACCTTGACGTCGACGTAGCCATCATCGGCGCTGGCTACACCGGACTTTGGACCGCGTATTACCTCAAGCGTCTGGCGCCAGGCCTGGACATCGCCATCGTCGAGGCGCAAACCGCCGGTTTTGGTGCGTCGGGCCGTAACGGTGGCTGGCTGATGGGCAACCTGCTGGGCGAAGACCGTCTGCTGGCCGGTTTGCCGGCGGAGCAACGTCGCGCATCCTTCGATCTGCTGCACAACATTCCTGATGAAGTAGAGATAGCCATCGAACGTGAGGGTATCGACTGCGATTATCGCAAAGGCGGCGTGCTGTACTGCGCCGCGCGTTATCCCGAACAGGAAGCCAGCCTGCGCGAATACCTCGATAAGCTGTACAGCCAAGGCCTGACCGAAAGCGATTATCGCTGGCTCAGCCCTGAGCAACTGGCGCAACAGATCAGAATTGCGAAACCCTATGGCGGTATCTATGCACCGCACGTTGCGACCATTCACCCGGCAAAGTTGGTGCGAGGCCTGGCAGAAACGGTCGAGCGAATGGGCGTTAAAATTTACGAAAACAGCGCGGTCACGCAGTGGCAGTCGGGGAGTTTGCGCACCGCCAAGGCTCAGGTTCGCAGCCGCTGGGTCGTGCCGGCGGTAGAGGGCTATTCGGTCACGCTGCCGCCACTGGGCCGCTATCAGCTGCCGGTACAAAGTCTGATTGTCGCCACTGAACCACTGTCCGCCGCGACCTGGGACGAAATCGGCTTGAGCCGTGGTCAGGCGTTCAGTGAAAGCAGTCGGCAAGTCACCTATGGCCAGCGCACGGCCGACAACCGCCTGGTGTTCGGTGCCCGGGGTGGCTATCAGTTTGCCGGCAAATTACGCCATGACTTTGACCTGACCACCAGCGAAGTGGAATTGCGGCGCTATTTGTTCAGCGAACTCTTTCCTCAACTCAAAAACGTGCAGATCACTCACGCGTGGGGCGGCAACCTGGGCATGTCCCGGCACTTCAAGCCACACATGCTCTGCGATCACGCCAGTGGCATTGCGCTGTCTGGCGGTTATGGCGGGGAGGGCGTCGGTGCCAGCAACCTGGGTGGCAGAACCCTGGCTGATCTGATTCTCGAGCGCGATACCGAACTGGTTCGCCAACCCTGGGTCATGCCCCAGGGCGGTCTCGACACACTCAGGGCCTGGGAACCCGAACCCTGCCGCTGGCTGGGTTACAACGCAATCATCCGCAGCTTCGTCCACGAAGACCAGACCCTGGCCAACCCGGCTACGGCCCCTTGGCGCCGCAAACTGGCGAGCAAGGTGGCGGGGTTCATGGAAGGTTTCATGCACTAAACAGCGCCTCCTCATCTACAGGCTCAATCGACAGGTACTCCCATGGGCATCACCCAATTCAAGAACACCGCAACACTGGAACTGGAAGAGTCGAACCCCGTCGCCGTGCCGCTGGGAACACCGGTGGCGGTGGCTTCGACCACCAGCGTCGAGCGCGACGATGGCGTCGAAACCGGCGTCTGGGAATGCACGCCCGGCCGCTGGCGTCGGCAGATCGTTGCCCAGGAATTCTGTCACTTCATCCAGGGGCGCTGCACTTTTACCCCGGACAACGGTGAAACCCTCTGCATCGAAGCCGGCGACGCACTGATGTTGCCGGCCAACAGCCTCGGCATCTGGGACATCCAGGAAACCGTGCGCAAGACCTACGTTTTGATTTTTTGATTTTTGATCCTTTGATTGCCTGCCAATAGCGCTCCAACAAAAAAAACGGCCCATACAGGAATCGACTCATGATCCGAAAGACACTGACCCTCGCACCCCTTGTGCTTGTCGCGTCCCTCAGCCACGCGGCCGAGACCGTCAAGATCTACAACTGGTCGGACTACATCGCCCCGGACACCACCAAAAACTTCCAGAAAGAAACCGGCATCGCCTTCAGCTACGACGTCTACGACAGCAACGAAACCCTCGACGGCAAGTTGATGACCGGCAAATCCGGGTACGACGTGGTGTTCCCGTCCAACCATTTCATGGCGCGGCAGATTCAGGGTGGGGCGCTGAAGAAGCTCGACAAGAGCCAGCTGCCAAACTGGAAAAACCTCAATCCGGTGTTGCTCACCGCGTTGCAGACCAACGATCCGGGCAACGAACATGGCTTCCCATACCTGTGGGGCAGCACTGGCATCGGCTACAACATCGCCAAGGTAAAAGCCGTACTGGGCGACAACGCGCCGGTGGATTCCTGGGACCTGATTTTCAAGCCCGAGAACATGGAAAAGCTGCAAAAGTGCGGCGTCGCTATCCTCGACAACGGCCCCGAACTGCTGCCTGCCGCGCTGAACTACCTGGGACTGCCGCATCACAGCAAGAACCCGGAAGATTACAAAAAGGCTGAAGCGCTGCTGATGAAAGTCCGGCCATACGTCAGCTATTTCCACTCATCCAAATACACCAGCGACCTGGCCAACGGTGACATCTGTGTAGCGGTCGGTTTCTCCGGCGACATCCTGCAAGCCGAAAACCGAGCGAAAGAAGCCAACAATGGCATCGACATCGGCTACGCCATTCCCAAGGAGGGCGCCGCCATCTGGTTCGACATGGTCGCCATGCCCGCCGATGCCCCGGACGAAAAGGCCGGCTACGCGTTCATGAACTACCTGCTGCGCCCGGACGTCATGGCCAGCATCAGCAACCACGTGCACTACGCCAACGGCAACCAACAGGCCGACAGCCTGATCGACCCAGCCATCAAGAACGACACCAAGGTGTATCCGAGCCCGGAGATGATGGGCAAGCTGTTCGCGCTGGAGGCCATGCCGCTCAACATTGACCGGATTCGGACGCGGGTGTGGAACAAGATTCGGACGGGGAGTTGAGGGTTCATGTTTTGTAGCGATTGCGGCGCGTCGGGTTCGATGGCGACGTTGTAGATTCCGGGCCTCCTTTCAATGGATCTGGAGGCAATGGAATGCCTGTTTGTTCAAATGCGGGCCTGCTACGCACTGGCCGTTTTTCTGAGCCAGGACGTATTTATCTGCTAACGGCTGTCGTTGACCAACGGCAGCCGTTTTTTGCGGATTGGCGGTTGGGAAGGCTGGTTGCTTTGCAATTGCGCGAGGCTCAAGAAAACGGCTGGGCTGATTTTTTAACATGGGTTGTGATGCCGGATCATCTGCATTGCCTGGTGCAACTGCACGACAAGTCATTGGCAGAGTTGATGTGCCGAATAAAATCGCGGAGCAGTTTGGCGGTCAACCAGGCGTTAGGGCGGCGAGGGCGGTTGTGGCAAAAGGGCTATCACGATCGGGCGGTTCGCAGGGAGGAGGGCGTGAAGGATCTTGCTCGATATGTCGTGGCTAACCCGATACGAGCGGGTCTGGTAACACGTGTTCATGATTACCCGCTGTGGGATGCGTGTTGGTTGTGAGTATCTGACGACTGCTGCGCAGCCGAACGCAGCCTCGCAGGCTCGGCAGCTGCTACAGGAACCGCGCACACCGCAATCTTTGTAGCAGCTGCCGAGCAGCGCGAGGCTGCGTTCGGCTGCGCAGCAGTCGTCAAAATCTCACACTTACTACAAATACGACTGATATCAATCCACTGGCACACATACTAATAAGTCCGAAAAAACGAGACGCCTTCGACAAAAAACAACTTACCCATATTTAATATTTAAATACGCAATTGTCAGACAATTAGTCCGAACACCATGAGCTTGAAACTATATTTCGACAGCGCAGGCATTGTTTCCGGGTACTTGCTGGAGCAGAACAATTTGACGTCAAAAAAAATGTAGACGTTTGATTTCGAATTGTGTCAGTTTTCTTTCGCCTTCATTGGGCGAGTGATAGGACGATCTCGCCAGAGATTGTCGCTATCTGACAAAAACTGTTCCATTGCTTAACAAGGAAGTGTGTTTATGTCGAAAGTTAAAAACAATGCTATTGATCTTGCCGAACAGGCCTTTTCGCCATTGCAATCATTGGCGGCGCCCAGTTCCGCCTACAACCAGATCGACAGCTTCAGCCATCAGTATGACCGGGGTGGCAATCTCACGGTCAATGGCAAACCTTCCTATTCCGTCGACGAGGCAGCAACCCAATTGCTGCGTGACGGCGCTGCCTACCAGGACAAGGACGGCAGCGGAAAAATCGAACTGACTTACACGTTCCTGACCTCGGCGTCGTCGAGCACCATGAACAAGCACGGGATTTCCGGTTTCAGTCAGTTCAGCGCCCAGCAGAAAGCCCAGGCCGTGCTCGCCATGCAATCCTGGGCCGATGTGGCCAAAGTCACGTTCACCGAGAAAGCCACAGGCGGCGACGGTCACATGACCTTCGGCAATTACAGCAGCGGCCAGGACGGCGCAGCGGCATTCGCCTACCTGCCTGGCACCGGTGCCGGTTATGACGGTACTTCGTGGTACCTGACCAACAGCAGCTACACGCCCAACAAGACGCCGGACCTGAACAACTACGGTCGTCAAACCCTGACCCACGAAATCGGTCACAGTCTGGGCCTGGCCCACCCCGGCGACTACAACGCTGGTGAGGGCGCGCCGACCTACAACGACGCGACCTACGCGGAAGACACCCGCGGCTACAGCCTCATGAGCTACTGGAGTGAAAGCAACACCGACCAGAACTTCAGCAAGGCCGGCGTCGAAGCCTATGCGTCCGGCCCGCTCCTGGACGATATCGCCGCCATCCAGAAGCTCTACGGTGCCAACACCACAACCCGCACCGGGGACACCACCTACGGTTTCAATTCCAACGCCGGTCGCGATTTCCTGAGCGCGTCTTCGTCGTCGGACAAGGTTGTGTTTTCTGTATGGGATGCGGGCGGCAAGGACACGCTGGACTTCTCCGGTTTCACCCAAAACCAGAAGATCAACCTCAATGAAGCCTCGTTCTCCGACGTTGGCGGCCTGGTGGGCAACGTTTCCATTGCCAAGGGTGTCACCATCGAGAACGCAATCGGTGGTTCGGGCAGCGACCTGCTGATTGGTAATGGCGTGTCCAACGAGCTGAAGGGCGGGGCCGGCAACGACCTCATCTACGGCGCGGGCGGTGCGGACAAATTGTGGGGCGGTACCGGTTCGGACACTTTTGTGTTCGCGGCCAGCAGTGACTCCAAGCCGGGTGTAGCCGACCAGATCCTCGATTTTGTCAGCGGCCTGGACAAGATCGACCTGACCGGCATCACCAAAGGCGCAGGCCTGCACTTCGTGAGTTCGTTCACTGGTGCGGCAGGCGATGCAGTGTTGACCTCCTCGGGCGGTAATAGCCTGTTGTCGGTGGACTTCTCCGGGCATGGCGTGGCTGATTTCCTGGTCAGCACCGTTGGCCAGGCGGCGTTCTCGGACATCGCTGCGTGATGTAATGCGATAAGGAGGGCGGCGCCGATGCGCCGTCCTCTGTGCCAAAGGCCACCAGCCGGAGTACAACAACCTATGGCTCATAAAGCCTTTACCCACCGAACAACCGCGTGGCTCCTGGCGACGTTGATGATTTTTTTTGGAGAGACAGCCATGGCGAGCAGCCTGAAATTAGCAGACCCCTCGGAACTGGCCGGCAAATGGCAGGCGACCCTGAGCGCCAAAGATGACTCGCCCGAGTCCCAGGCGTTGCAGGACAAACCCTCCAATGTGTGCGTCATCGACTTCCAGCTGAAACAAACACTGGGTGACGGTGCCGATTGCCTTAGCGCCTGGCTGAACGGAGAAACCGCTATCGGCTGGTTCCCGGAACCGGACGGCATTGCGATCACCGGCAACGAAGGTTCGAAGATTCTGTTTCTCAGTCGTCAGCGTGATGGCGCTTATAAAGCCACATTGAAATCCGCTCTGGTCATAACACTTGTGCGCCAGGCGCAGTAATGGACAGGCTGCGTCGAAAAGAGTGATGGTCATTATCGTTATAAGCACCCAACCAGATTGAAAGTTGTTATTGGTTTGTAAGCGCTAGTGCGCCAAACCTATATCCGCCGCTGTGCGGGCAGTTAATGGAAACTTCGTCAGGCATGACGAGGGATAACACCTCAGGAAGAACCCATGAAGATGGCAAAGAGCCCAGCCACCGCACCGTTATTCAAGGCACTGGGCGACTATAAAAGCATCCTTATCAGCGTCGGTTGTTTCACCGCGTTAATTAACGTGTTGATGCTGGTCCCGTCGATTTACATGCTGCAGGTCTACGACCGCGTGCTGTCTTCGCAAAACGAAACCACCCTGGCCATGCTGTCGCTGATGGTGGTCGGATTTTTCGCCTTCATCGGTTTGCTTGAGATCGTGCGCAGTTTCATCGTCATCCGCATCGGCAGCCAGTTGGAGCGCCGTTTCAACCTGCGGGTCTATCAGGCCGCGTTCGAGCGCAACCTGCTCAAGGGCGAGGGCAACGCCGGGCAGTCCCTTGGCGATCTGACCCACATTCGCCAATTCGTCACCGGCCCGGCGCTGTTCGCGTTCTTCGATGCGCCGTGGTTTCCGGTCTACCTGTTCGTGATCTATCTGTTCAATGTCTGGCTCGGTGTGTTCGCCACCGTGGGCGCGGTGGTGCTGATCGGCCTCGCTTGCCTTAACGAGGCGATGACCAAAAAACCCTTGGGCGAAGCCGCCGGCTTTTCGCAGAAGTCCAGCCAACTGGCCACCAGTCACTTGCACAACGCCGAAACCATTCAGGCCATGGGCATGCTCGGGGTGTTGCGCAAGCGCTGGTTCCAGGTGCATTCGCGTTTTCTCGGCCTGCAGAATCAGGCCAGCGACACCGGCGCCATCATCAGCTCCCTGAGCAAGACCTTGCGTCTGTGCCTGCAATCCCTGGTTCTGGGCTTGGGCGCTTTGCTGGTGATCAAAGGCGACATGACGGCCGGGATGATGATCGCCGGCTCGATTCTGATGGGCCGCGTCCTGAGCCCCATCGATCAACTGATCGCAGTCTGGAAACAATGGAGCGGCGCCAAGCTCGCTTATCGTCGTCTTGATTCGCTGCTGCAAGCCTTTCCACCGAGTGATGAAGCCATGGCGCTGCCGGCGCCGAAGGGGCAGATCACCTTTGAACAAGTCAGCGCCGGCCCTCCGGGGCAACGTGCCGCGACCCTGCACATGGTCAATTTCAGTCTGGGTGCCGGCGAAGTGTTGGGTGTGCTTGGCGCCTCCGGCTCCGGTAAATCGACCCTGGCCCGGGTGCTGGTCGGCGTCTGGCCAACCCTCGGCGGCACTGTGCGGCTTGATGGCGCGGACATCCATCGCTGGAACCGCGACGACCTCGGTCCCTACATCGGTTACTTGCCCCAGGACATCGAATTGTTCAGTGGCAGCATCGCCGAAAACATCGCCCGGTTTCGCGAGGCCGACCCACAACAAGTCGTCGAGGCGGCGCAACAGGCCGGCGTCCATGAGTTGATCCTGCGCATGCCGCAGGGCTACGACACGGTGCTCGGCGAGGACGGCAGCGGTTTGTCCGGCGGCCAGAAGCAACGGGTGGCATTGGCCCGCGCGCTGTACGGCAAGCCAAGCCTGGTAGTGCTGGATGAACCCAATTCCAACCTCGACACCGTGGGCGAAGCGGCACTGGCCGGCGCCATCGCGCAGATGAAAGCCCAGGGCACCAGCGTGATTCTGGTGACCCATCGTTCCTCGGCCTTGGCCCAGGCCGACAAATTGCTGGTGCTCAACGAAGGTCGTTTGCAGGCCTTTGGGCCCAGCCAGGAAGTGCTCAAGGCACTCTCCGGCGCCCAGGAACAGCAACGCGAAAAAACAGCGCAAGCAGCGGGCGGTCTCAGCATGAGTCGCCAGTATCAGCCCACGACAAGGAATTCGGGTGTATGACCAGCGCTCGCATGAACACTGAAAACGAAGCGACGATGGAACACGATTACATCGCTGAACGCCCGGAGCGCGATGCGCGTTTCTTCGCCCGCATGGGCTGGATTCTGGCGATCGTCGGCGCTGGCAGTTTCTTCACCTGGGCAAGCCTCGCGCCACTCGACCAAGGCATTCCGGTGCAAGGCACGGTCGTGGTCTCCGGCAAGCGCAAGGCCGTGCAATCGATGAGTAACGGCGTGGTCAGTCGGATTCTGGTGCGCGAGGGCCAAGTGGTTAAGCAGGGCCAGCCGCTGTTTCAGCTCGACCAGACTCAGGTCGCCGCCGACGTGCAATCGCTGCAGGCGCAATACCGCATGGCCTGGGCCAGCCTGGCCCGTTGGCAGAGCGAGCGGGACAACCTCAAACAGGTAAATTTCCCCGCCCAGTTGAGCAACGATCCTGATCCGCGCCTGGCCTTGGTCCTCGAAGGCCAGCGGCAATTGTTCAGCAGCCGCCGCGAAGCGTTTTCCCGCGAGCAGGCGGGCTTGCGCGCCAGCATCGAAGGCGCGAGTGCGCAACTGGCCGGCATGCGCCGCGCACGGACGGACCTGACGGCCCAGGCCAGCTCCTTGCAACAACAACTGAGTAATCTGCAGCCCTTGGCGGACAACGGCTACATCCCGCGCAACCGCTTGATGGAGTACCAGCGGCAACTGTCGCAGGTGCAGCAGCAATTGGCGGAAAACAGTGGTGAAAGCGGCCGGGTCGAGCAGGGCATTCTCGAGTCGCGCCTGAAGTTGCAACAGCACATCGAGGAATACCAGAAAGAAGTCCGCACACAACTGGCCGACGCGCAGCTCAAAAGCGTGACCCTGGAAGAGCAATTGACCTCCGCCGGCTTCGATCTGCAACACAGCGAAATCATCGCTACCGCCGACGGCATTGCGGTCAACCTTGGGGTTCACACCGAAGGCGCGGTGGTCCGCCAAGGCGACACCTTGCTGGAGATCGTGCCGCAAGGCACTCGCCTGGAAGTGGAAGGGCACCTGCCGATCAACCTGATCGACAAGGTCGGCACCCACTTGCCGGTGGACATTCTGTTCACCGCATTCAACCAGAGCCGTACACCGCGTGTACCCGGCGAAGTCAGCCTGATCTCCGCCGACCAGATGGTCGACGAGAAAACCGGCGCGCCGTATTACGTGCTGCGCAGCAGCGTCAGCGACCAGGCCATGGAAAAACTCAACGGGCTGGTGATCAAGCCCGGCATGCCGGCGGAAATGTTCGTGCGCACCGGTGAACGTTCACTCCTCAACTATTTGTTCAAACCGCTGCTCGACCGGGCAGGCTCCGCGTTGACCGAGGAATAAGGATGTTCGGCTGTATGAATAAGCTTTCAATGCTCACAGCCACCCTGGCGTTGCTGACGTGCAACAGTGTGATGGCCGCCATGGGGCCGTTCGAGATCTACGAGCAAGCGTTGCGCAATGACCCGGTGTTCCTTGGCGCCATGAAGGAACGCGATGCCGGTCTTGAAAACCGCATCATCGGCCGTGCCGGGCTGTTGCCCCGGATTGGTTACACCTACAACAAGGGCCGCAACACCTCCAAGGTCACGCAAATCAATGAAGGTCGGCCGGACTTCACCGAGGACCGCAACTACAGCAGCTACGGCTCGAACCTGACCCTGCAACAGCCGTTGCTCGATTACGAAGCCTATGCGGCATATCGCAAAGGTGTGGCGCAATCGTTGTTTGCCGACGAAGCCTTCCGCGGCAAGAACCAGGAATTGCTGGTTCGTGTGCTGGAAAACTACACCAATGCGCTGTTCGCCCAGGATCAGATCGACATCGCGCTGGCCAAGAAGAAAGCCTTCGAACAGCAGTTCCAGCAGAACGAGCAGATGTTCCGTCAGGGCGAGGGCACGCGCACCGATATTCTTGAAGCCGAGTCCCGCTACGAGCTGGCGACCGCCGAGGAAATCGAGGCGCGCAACGAGCAGGACGCGTCCTTGCGCGAACTGGGCGCGCTGATTGGCGTGCCGGCCGTCGACATCACGGACCTGGCGCCGCTGGACCAGAACTTCCAGACCTTCAGCCTGCAGCCGGCCAACTTCGACACCTGGCACGAGATGGCCGTGGCCAACAACCCGAACCTGGCCTCCCAGCGCCAGGCGGTGGACGTTGCGCGTTATGAAGTCGAACGCAACCGCGCCGGGCACTTCCCGAAAGTCAGTGCGTACGCTTCCGTGCGTCAGAACGAGTCGGAAAGCGGCAACACCTACAACCAGCGTTACGACACCAACACCATCGGCATCGAAGTCAGCGTGCCGTTGTACGCCGGTGGCGGGGTGTCGGCGTCGACCCGACAGGCTAGCCGCACCATGGAGCAGGCCGAGTACGAACTGGACGGCAAAACCCGGGAAACCCTGATCGAACTGCGGCGGCAATTCAGTGCCTGCCTGTCCGGGGTGAACAAGTTGCGCGCTTACCAGAAAGCCCTGAAGTCGGCGGAAGCGCTGGTGGTCTCGACCAGGCAAAGCATCTTGGGCGGCGAGCGGGTGAACCTGGATGCGTTAAATGCCGAACAACAACTATTTACCACCCGCCGGGATTTGGCACAGGCAAGGTACGACTACCTGATGGCCTGGACCAAGTTGCATTACTACGCCGGGACCTTGAATGAGCAGGATCTGGCCAAGGTGGACGAGGCGTTCGGCCAGGGCCCAAAGACCCAATGATTTCCTGAAGAAACACCCCTGTGGTGAGGGGATTTATCCCCATTGGGCTGCGAAGCGGCCCCAGCAGTTCGTTAGCTACACGCATTTCAGGATTGACGACTGCTGCGCAGCCGAACGGGGATAAATCCCCTCACCACATGTTTCGCCAACTGCTACAGATGCGTTGCGGCCCTTAATGGGCAAACAGAATTCTAAAAACGCCAAAAAAGCGAGAAGTAAACATGGACGTACAGATCAAGCCGATGTCGGTCGGCACGTTGTTGCTCTGGATTTCAGTAGCGCCCGGCTCGGCCCAGGCGCTTTATCAGGAAACCGGCACCCTGGGTGATGCCGCCAGTTGGCGTACCACAGAATTCCAGCGCGATTGGGGGCTGGCCCGCATGCAGGCCGATCAGGCGTACGCCGCCGGCATTACCGGTAAAGGCGTAAAAATCGGCGAGCTCGATTCAGGCTTCGATGCGTCCCACCCCGAATTCGCCACCGACCGTTACCACGCGGTGCTGACCAGCGGCAGTTACGTCGACGGTTCACTGTTCAATGTCGACGGCACCCTCAACGCCAACAACGACTCCCACGGCACCCACGTCGCGGGCACCATCGGCGCCTCCCGCGATGGCACCGGCATGCACGGCGTGGCCTACAACGCGCAGGTCTACGTCGGCAACACCAACAAGAACGATAGTTTTCTGTTCGGTCCCAACCCCGATCCGCGCTACTTCAAAGCGGTCTATAACGCCTTGGCCGACGCCGGCGTACGGGCGATCAATAACAGTTGGGGCAGCCAGCCACCGGACGTCAGCTATCGCACCCTCGGCGATCTGCACGCCGCTTACGCGCAGCACTGGAACAAAGGCACCTGGCTAGACGAAGCGGCGGGCGTTTCCCGACGCGGCGTGATCAACGTGTTCAGCGCCGGCAACAGCGGTTACCCGAATGCCAGCGTGCGTTCGGCCTTGCCGTATTTTGAACCGGACCTGGAAGGCCATTGGCTGGCAGTGTCGGGGCTGGATCAAAGCAATCAGCAAAAGTACAACCAGTGCGGCATCGCCAAGTATTGGTGCATCACCACCCCCGGCGCGAAGATCGACAGCACCATTCCCGACGGCGGTTATGCGATCAAGTCCGGCACGTCCATGTCCGCGCCACACGCCACCGGCGCTTTGGCGTTGGTGATGGAACGCTATCCGTACATGACCAACCAGCAGGCGTTGGAAACCCTGCTGACCACCGCCACCCAACTCGACGGTTCTGTCACCCAGGCGCCGAATACCCGCGTCGGCTGGGGCGTGGCCAACCTTGAACGGGCGATGCGCGGGCCGGGGCAATTGCTTGGGCGCTTCGACGCCAATCTGGGGGCAGGGCAGAGCGATGTCTGGAGCAACGACATCTCGGACAACGCATTGATCCAGCGGCAGAGCGAAGACACCGCCGAACGCAGTGCCTGGCAACAGACCTTGAGCATCAAAGGTTGGCAGAACGGTGTGCCGGCCGGTGCCAGCCAACAGGACCAGACGGATTACGCCGTCGGCATGGCTCGCGATTCAGCCGCCGCCAACCGGGTCTACGAAGGCAGCCTGATCAAGTCCGGCGCCGGTCGCTTGATGCTGACCGGTGACAATAGCTATCGCGGGGCAACCACGGTCAATGGCGGTTTGCTGTCGGTCAACGGTTCGCTGGCATCCCGTGTGACCGTCAATGACAGCGGCACGCTGGGCGGGTCGGGACGAATCGGCGCCCTGACCGCCAACCGAGGCGCTACCATCGCGCCGGGCAATTCCATCGGCACCTTGCAGGTCGCTGGCGACGTGACGTTTGCCCCCGGTTCGACCTACGCGGTGGAGCTGTCGCCGACCGACAGCGACCGCATCATCGCGGGCGGCACGGCCACCGTCAGCGGCGCGACAGTCAGCCTGTCGCTGGAAAACAGCCCGACCTTGCTCAGCACCCACCAAGTGCAAAGCCTGCTCGGTCATCAATACAACATCCTGCAAGCGGCCGGCGGCATTCAAGGTCAGTTCGGTGCGGTGCTGCCCAACTATCTGTTCATTGGCGGCAGCCTCGATTACGCCGCCACCGGTATTCAACTGAGTGTGGAGCGCAACGATACGACGTTCGCCAGCGTCGGCCAGACGCCGAATCAGCGCGCCGTTGCCTCCGCTGTGGAAGGGCTTGGAGCGGGGAATCCGGTTTACGAAAGTCTGCTGCTGTCGCCCACCGCAACGTCCGCACAGCAGGCGTTCCAGCAGTTGTCGGGGGAAATTTACCCGGCGTTGGGCTCGGTGCTGATCAACGACAGCCGTTACTTGCGTGATGCGGTCGGTGAGCGACTGATTGACGCTAAAGGTTCTCAAAGCAATGGCTGGATCAAAGCGTTGGGGGCTTGGGGCAAGACCGACGACCGCCATGACACCGCCGGTTACACCAACTCGATTGGCGGCTTGCTCGCCGGTGTCGATGGCGCGATCGACGAGCAAACCCGCATCGGTCTGGTCACGGGCTACAGCGACAGTTCCGTGAGCATGGGCTCGGGCACCCATTCATCGGCCAAGGTCGACAGCTATCACTTGGGTGCCTATGCCGGCCGCGAGTTGGGCGCCTGGCGCCTGAGTGCTGGTGGTGCCTATAGCTGGCATCGCGCCGACGTCAAACGTGACCTGCAATACGGCGACGTCAGCGCCAAACAGAAAGCTAAAGTCGATGCCGGCATCACTCAAGTGTTCGGTGAGGCGGCGTATCGCCTGAACCTGCAACCGCTGGCGCTCGAACCCTTTGCCAATCTGGCTTACGTGCACCTCGACACCGAAGGCTTCACCGAGAAAGGCGATGGCGCCGCACTGAAAAGCAGTGGCGACACGCGGGATGCGGTGCTCAGCACCTTGGGCGTGCGCGCGTTGAAAACCGTGAACCTGTCCAGCCAGCAGCAACTAGACCTGAGCGGCAGCCTCGGCTGGCAGCACAACCTGAGCAATACCGATGCTGAAGAACATCTGGCATTTGCCAGCGGCAGCACGGCGTTCTCGGTGGAAGGTTCGCCAATGGTGCGTGACGCGGCGCTGATAGGCGCCCATGCCAGCCTGGCCCTGAGCCGGGATGTTCGCGTGAACCTCGATTACACCGGCCAACTGGCCAGCCGCGAGAAAAGTCATGGCGTAGGGCTGAGCCTCAACTGGCAGTTCTGACGCGACCCTTGTAGCAGCTTCACACCATGAAAGTGTGCTTTTCAAGGCACAGGATTTCGCAACACAACTAAGGACGGTAGCTGGATGAATAAGAAGTACAACAACCTTGCCTTGCTCTGCGCGCTGGCCTCGATAGGCACCGCACAAGCGGCGCCCTACGTGGAAAGCGGTCGAGCAGGGGATCCCAACAGCTGGCGCAGCGCCGAATTCAACGCGGACTGGGGCTTGGGCGCCATCAACGCTCAGGATGCCTATGCCGCCGGTTACAGCGGCAAAGGCGTGAAACTGGGGATCTTCGATCAGCCGGTGTACGCCCAGCATCCGGAGTTTTCCGGTGCCAACAAAGTGGTCACCTTGGTCACCAGTGGTATCCGCGAATATACCGACCCGTATATCCCGGTCAAAGCCGGCGATGCGTTTGTGTATGACGGTTCACCCTCGGTCGGTTACGACGGCAAGCTTGGCTCCCACGGCACTCACGTCGGCGGGATCGCCGCGGGCAGCCGTGACGGCAACCCGATGCACGGCGTGGCGTACAACGCGCAGATCATCAGTGCCGACAACGGCGATCCGGGCCCCGAAGACGGGATCATCCTCGGCAACGACGGCGCGGTGTACAAGGCCGGTTGGGATGCGTTGATCGCCAGCGGCGCACGGATCATCAACAACAGCTGGGGCATCGGCATCACCGATCGTTTCGATCTGGGCGGCCGTGACCCGGCGTATCCGCACTTCACCGTGCAGGACGCGCAGCTGCAGTTCAATCAGATCCAACCCATCCTCGGCACACGCCAGGGCGGTGCCTACGATGGTGCGATTGCAGCCGCTCGCAGCGGCATCGTGACGATCTTCGCCGCCGGCAACGACTACAACCTCAATAACCCGGACGCCATCGCCGGCCTGGGCTATTTCGTCCCGGAAATCGCGCCGAACTGGATGACCGTCGCGGCCTTGCAGAAGAACCCGGACCTGAACAGTCCGGACCTCTATAACATCAGCACCTTCTCCTCGCGCTGCGGCTACACCGCGAGTTTCTGCGTGTCGGCACCGGGCAGCAAGATCTTCAGCGCCGTCATCGGTGGCACCAATGCCGATAACATGACCATCGGCTACGCCAACAAAAATGGCACCTCCATGGCGGCGCCGCACGTTGCGGGCGCGGTGGCGGTGCTGATGGAGCGCTTCCCGTACATGACCGGCGCCCAAGTCGCCAGCGTGCTGCGCACCACGGCCACCGACATGGGCGCACCGGGTGTCGACGCGCTGTACGGCTGGGGCATGATCAACCTGCGCAAAGGCATCGATGGGCCAGGGATGTTTGTCACCGAGCAAGACATTCCCGAAGAGTTCCGCATCCAGGGCGCCTACGGTTCCAGCCAGTTTGTCGCGGACTTGCCGGGCATCGGCGCGATCATCGATGCGGGCAAACCGACCGAGCGCGTGTGCAATGACGTGCAGTGTGGGCGGGACGTCTGGCGCAACGACATTTCCGGGCACGGCGGCCTGACCAAGCAGGGCATCGGCACGCTGGTGCTGACCGGCGCCAACACTTACGCGGGACCGACGCTGGTCAATCAGGGCCGATTGGCCATTAACGGCTCGCTGCTCTCGGCGGTCACCGTCAATGACAGCGGGATCCTCGGCGGTAACGGCCGCATCGGCGCATTGACCGCGAAAAGCGGCGGCACCGTGGCGCCGGGCAACTCTATTGGCACTTTGCAGGTGGCGGGCGACGTGACGTTCGAGCCCGGCTCGACTTACGCCGTGGAATTGTCGCCGACCAGCAGCGACCAGATCATCGCGGGCGGCAAAGCCGTGATCGACGGCGCGACCGTCAGCCTGTCCCTGGAAAACAGCCCGACCTTGCTGACCACCAGCGAAGTGCAATCCCTGCTCGGCAATCAATACAACATTCTGCAAGCGGCCGGCGGCATCGAAGGGCGGTTTGGCGCGGTCCTGCCGAACTACCTGTTCATTGGTGGTGCGCTCGACTACTCGGCCACTGGCATTCAGTTGGCGGTAGAGCGCAACGCCGCGTCCTTCTCCAGCGTCGGTCAAACCCCGAACCAACGCGCTGTCGCGGCTGCCGCCGAGCAACTGGGCGCGGGCAACGCGCTCTATGAAACCCTGCTGCTGTCGCCGACCGCCGCCGTCGCACAACAAGCCTTCCAGCAACTCTCCGGTGAGATTCACCCGGCGATCGGCACGTTGCTGATCAACGACAGCCGTTATCTGCGCGACGCCGTCGGCGAACGCCTGCGTGAGCGTGATCTGTTCGATGCCGCGGCACCGACCGATGACCGCAGCAACGCCTGGGTCAAAGTCCTCGGCGCCTGGGGCAAGAGCGATGGCGGGCATGACAACGCCAGCTCGAACAGCTCCATCGGCGGCTTGTTGGCCGGTGTCGACGGTCTGATCACTGAAGATACGCGGCTGGGTTTCGTCACCGGTTATAGCGACAGTTCGTTGAGCATGGGCGATGGCACGCATTCATCTGCCTCTGTCGACAGCTACCACTTGGGCGCTTACCTGGGCCATGAAATCGACGCACTGCGTTTGAGCGTCGGCGGCGCCTACAGCTGGCATCGCATCGACGTGAAACGTGACCTGCAGTTCGGCGACGTCAGCGGCAAACAGAAATCCAAGCGCGATGCGACCACCGCGCAACTGTTCACCGAAGCCGCGTATCGCCTGGACCTGCAACCGCTGGCACTGGAACCGTTCGCCAACCTGGCTTACGTGCACCTCAACCGCGACAGCTTCACCGAGAAAGGTGATGCCGCCGCGCTCAAGGGGGGCGAAGACAACCGAGACGCCGTGCTCTCGACCCTCGGTGTGCGGGCGAGCAAAGCGATTGCGCTGTCGGACAAACAGCAACTGGAACTGTCCGGCACCCTGGGCTGGCAGCACAACCTGAGCAACACCCGTTCCGAAGACCACCTGGCCTTCGCCAACGGCAACACCGGGTTCAGCGTGCAGAGCGTGTCATTGGATCGTAACTCCGCCGTCATTGGTGCGCGGGCCGGTCTGGCGGTGGCGCAGGATGTGCGTGTGAGCCTGGATTACAACGGACTGCTGGGCTCCAACGAGAAAGACCACGGTGTAGGTCTGACACTCGATTGGCAGTTCTGAATTCACGCAAAGGAAGCAAACAACATGGGACTGTTTGATTACAAAAATGCAGATGGCAAGGCGTTGTACAGCGACGCCATCGCGCTGACGCTGTACGCGTACACGCCCACCGGTCAGCCGCTGCCGGCTACCGGATGGGCGCCGATTGGCGCTACGCAGCTGGGTTATCAAGGCAAGGTCGGTGCTCAGGGCACCTTCTATGGCGAGAAGGACGGCTTCACCAGCGCCGAAGCCGAAGTGCTCGGCAAGTACGACGCGGCGGGCAAGCTGATCGGTATCGGCATTGCCTTCCGTGGTACCGGCGGCCTGGGGTACAGCGACACCTTCGGTGACATGAAAAACAACCTGCTGGCCGCCGTCGGCCCGGTGGATTACGCGACGAACTACGCGAAAAACGCCTTCGACAACTTGCTCAAGGACGTTGCCGCGTTTTCGATAGCCCATGGCCTGGGCGCCAAAGACGTCATGGTCAGCGGCCACAGTTTGGGCGGGTTGGGCGTCAACAGCCTCGCCGAACTGAGCGGCAACAACTGGGGCGGGTTCTTCAAGGACGCCAACTACATCGCGTTCGCTTCGCCGACCCAGAGCGCCACGGGCAACAACGTGCTGAATATCGGCTACGAAAACGACCCGGTCTTCCGGGTGCTCGACGGCACCACGTTCAGCAGCGGTTCCCTGGGCAAGCACGATGGACATCAGGACTCGGCGACTAACAACATCGTCAACTTCAATGACCAGTACGCGTCCACGGCGCAGAACCTGGTGCCGTTCAGCATCCTCAATCCGCTGAATTGGTCGGCCCACGGCTCATCGGGTTACGCCGACGGTTTGAACCGGGTGATCGACTCGCGCTTCTACGACCTCACCGACAAGGACTCGACGCTCATCGTGTCCAACCTGGCGCAATCGTCCCGGGGCAACACCTGGGTCGAGGACCTCGGCCGCAGCGGCGAGCCGCACACTGGCAGCACCTTCATCATCGGTACCGACAGCAACGATTTGCTCAAGGGCGGCGCCGGTAATGACTTCATCGAGGGTCGCGACGGTAACGACAGGTTTCGCGATGACGGTGGCTACAACATTCTGCTGGGCGGCAAGGGCAGCAACACCTTCGAGTTGCAGAAGCCGTTGCAGAACTTCAGTGTTGCCAACGATGGCGACGGCACGCTGTACGTGCGTGATGCCTACGGCGGCCTCAGCATGACCCGCGACATCGGCGCGCTGGTGAGCAAGGAGCCGGGTTCATGGTGGGGCAGCAAGGAGGTGACTTACAGCGTCACCGCCAATGGCTTGCTCAATGGCAGCGAATTGACCCACTACAACCACTCGCTCAACGGTGACGCCTACGGCAACACACTGGCGGCCAGCGTCGACGGCGACTGGTTGTTCGGTAATGCCGGCGACGATTTGCTGCGCAGCGACAAAAGCCAGGTGACCTTTGTCGGTGGCGCGGGCAACGACGTGATGCAGGCTTCGGGTGGCAACAACACCTTCCTGTTCAGCGGCGCCTTCGGTTTTGACGCGATCAATGGCTACCAGGGCAACGACAAGCTGGTGTTCCTCGGCGTACAGGGCGCGGGGCAGGGTTATGACTACAAGCAACACGCCTCGCAGTCAGGCCATGACACGGTGCTGAAGATTGGCGATTTTGCCGTGACTCTGGTGGGGGTGGGACTGGATAACCTGTCGGCTTCAGGTATTACGTTTGCGTAAAGGCTGCATGCACTAAATGCTCCGGGGCGCCTCGGGAGCGAGGCGTCCTGGTTGTGAGCTATCTCTGACAATTCCAACAAAGAGAGAGGCAATACCCATGGGTGTGTATGACTACAAAAACTTCGGCACAGCCGATTCCAAAGCGTTATTCACCGACGCGATGGCGATCACGCTGTATTCCTATCACAACCTCGACAACGGCTTTGCCACCGGTTACCAGCACAACGGCTTCGGCCTTGGCTTGCCGGCGACCCTGGTCACCGCGCTGCTGGGCGGCACCGATTCCCAGGGCGTAATCCCGGGCATTCCATGGAACCCCGATTCGGAAAAAGCCGCACTGGAGGCCGTGCAAAAGGCTGGCTGGACGCCCATCACCGCCTCGCAATTGGGCTATGACGGCAAGGTCGACGCTCGCGGAACGTTCTTCGGCGAGAAGGCCGGGTACACCAGCGCGCAGGTCGAGATCCTCGGCAAGTACGACGCGCAGGGTCATCTCACGGAAATCGGCATCGCCTTTCGCGGCACCAGCGGCCCGCGGGAAACGCTCATCAGCGACTCCATCGGCGACGTGATCAACGATCTGCTGGCGGCGCTCGGTCCCAAGGACTATGCGAAAAACTATGTGGGCGAAGCCTTCGGCAATCTGCTCGGTGACGTCATGGCCTTTGCCCAGGCCAACGGCCTGTCAGGCAAAAACGTGCTGGTCAGCGGCCACAGCCTCGGCGGGCTGGCGGTCAACAGTCTGGCGGACTTGAGCACGGACAAGTGGTCCGGGTTCTACAAGGATTCCAACTACATCGCCTACGCGTCCCCGACCCAGAGCAGCACCGACAAAGTGCTCAACGTCGGCTATGAAAACGACCCGGTGTTTCGTGCCCTCGACGGTTCATCCTTCAACCTGTCGTCGGTCGGCGTGCACGATGCCGCCAAAGCCTCGACGACCGATAACATCGTCAGTTTCAACGACCACTACGCCTCGACAGCGTGGAATGTGCTGCCGTTCTCCATCCTCAACATCCCGACCTGGATTTCGCACTTGCCGACCGCCTATGGCGACGGCATGAACCGGGTGATCGAATCGAAGTTCTACGACCTCACCAGCAAGGACTCGACGATCATCGTCGCCAATCTCTCGGACCCGGCGCGCGCCAACACCTGGGTTCAGGACTTGAATCGCAACGCTGAAACCCACAAGGGCAGCACGTTCATCATCGGCAGCGACGGCAACGACCTGATTCAGGGCGGCAAGGGCAACGACTACCTGGAGGGGCGGGACGGCAACGACAGCTTCCGCGACGGTGGCGGCTACAACCTCCTGCTGGGGGGCAAGGGCAGCAACGTGCTGGACTTGCAGCAGTCGGTGAAAAGTTTCGATTTTGCCAATGACGGCACGGGCAACCTCTACGTCCGTGATGCCAGTGGCGGCATCAGCATTACCCGGGACATCGGCAGCATTGTCACCAAGGAACCGGGGTTCCTGTGGGGGCTGTTCAAGGATGACGTGACGCACAGCGTGACGGCCAATGGTCTGGCGGTCGGCAACAACCTGACCGCGTACGCGTCATCGGTGAAGGGCGGCGCGGGGGCCGATACGCTCAAGGCGCATGCAAAGGGCGACTGGCTGTTTGGTCTGGACGGCAACGATCATTTGATTGGCGGCCAGGGCAACGATGTGTTTGTCGGCGGGACGGGGAATGACCTGATGGAATCGGGAGGCGGGATCGATACGTTCCTGTTCAGCGGTGCGTTCGGCCAGGACCGGGTGCTGGGGTATCAGGCAAACGACAAGCTGGTGTTCCTCGGGGTTCAGGGGGTAGCGCCGAATGATGACTATCGGGCTCATGCCACGGCGGTGGGGCAGGATACGGTGCTGACGTTTGGCGCTGATTCGGTGACGTTGGTGGGGGTTGGACTGGAGAGCGTGTCTGGCTCAGGGATCGTAATCGCCTGATGTTGATGTGGCGCCAGTAAAGGCCCCTTCGCGAGCAAGCCCGCACATTTAATCTTCAGTGATCCTGGCAATTGGGCACGACACAGATCAAATGTGGGAGCGGGCTTGCTCGCGAAGAACGATAACGCGGTAAACCTGCCTGGAACACGTGACCCGACAGTCACCTGCGGACTCCAATACCTTGCAATATCAGGATTGAGTACTGAATCAGGAGATTAAGGAACGTGAGTAACCGCAAGAAGCACCTCATCGGTCTGGCGCTGGCCCTGTTATCGGGGAGTGCCGCCGCGGAGTTGCCTCACAGCTCGATTTTGAGCCGCTATGGCATGACGCCAGATCAACTGCCGACGCCGGCATCGCCGGAAACCGTCGAACCCCTTGAAGAGAAAAGCCGCTTCCAGCTCCAGCCGGACCAGCCTTTTGTGACATTTCGCTCGGAGCAAAAGCATCCGGAGATCACCGGCAATATCAGCATCGATCACGCGATGCAGCAGGAATATGACCGCTGCCAGAAGATTAATGAAGAGCTGAGAAGGCGAGGAGGGAAGTTCATCTCCTGCGATAACAGTACGCCGTGGATGCCGTAGATTTTCGGCGTCTGTGAGGGCCTCTTCGCGAGCAAGCCCGCTCCCACATTGGATCCTGCAAACACTGGAGATCCAATGTGGGAGCGGGCTTGCTCGCGAAGAACGATAACGCGGTGTTCAGTCTTCCTCGCGAACCGTGGCCACGTCGTTGGCATTGACCTTCACTTTCGCGCCAGAAATATCCTCGAACTCATAGAAGCCGTCCTTGGTCTTGGTTTTCGGCATGTCCTTGGTCAAATACTGGGTGCCGTTCTGCAACGTCACGACCGTTGGCGTGGAGCAACCGGCCAGGGCCAGGAAGGCCGCCGCTGCCAAAGGCAAACCCAGAGTCTTGATATTCATACTCACCTCTCAAATGCTTGAAAAAAGCCGCTATGCCGGTTGGTGCCGTGGAACGGCAGAAAGTTCGATGGCCACCTGAAAATAACCAAATAGCGCCGCCGCTTATCCTTTTCCGTTTGCACCGGATACGCCGTAGCTGGTATCTGTACGCATAACCAGTACTCGCTTGCCATGGCCCTTTTTCCCTGTGACTGCAAATCCTCTCGACGACCCGTTCTATTACTTGAACAACTTCATGCAAGTGCTTGATTGGCTTGAACATCGCTATGCCGATGTGCTGAGCGTCGAGGAGCAAGCCTTCATCCGTGATTTCCGTCGGCAACCCCGCGAGTCCCGGGCGCTGCTGGTCAGGATGGTGATGCGCAAGGGCCTGCATTTCAGGGCCGGAAAATTGAGTTACATCGAAATCGGTGACATTGCCAGCGCTGCCGAGCCGTTGCTGGCGGCAGGCTGGATCACTGATCAGTCGCCGCTGCAGATCGAGGAACTGTTTGATGTTCTGCTCAAGGCCGAGATTCTTCACTGCTTCGGTGCGGTCATCGAGCAACCGAAAGGCAAGAAAACCGAATGGCTGGCGTTCCTGAGCGAGCAGTTTTGCGAAGCACAAAGCTTCGCGCAATGGTGCCCGCAGCTGAACGACCGACTGTTCACGTTGACTCTTATGGACCTGTGTGACCGCTTGCGGCTGATGTTCTTCGGCAATCTGTATCAGGACTGGTCGGAGTTCGTGCTGGCCGATCTCGGCATCTTTACCTATGAGAAAGTCGAGTTCTGCGTCGAGTCCCGAGGCTTGCGCTGCCGTGAAGACGTGGACGCCTGCCTGTTCCTGCATCACTGCCAGCAACGTTTCGAGGCCGGTGAAGACGTGGCGGTCATTGTCGAGCAGATCAACGAATTGCAACTCGATAACCCTTGGCTGCAACGACGTCGCGGCAAGTTGTTGTTCCAGATCGGTCAGCACTGCGAACGCATGGCGGATTTCTCCACGGCGCTGACGATTTACCGCGACTGCGTCTATCCCGGCGCACGCGTGCGACTTATTCGTGTGCTGGAGCGCTGCGGTGAATATCAGTTGGCCCTGCACTTGGCCATGCACGCGGAACAATCGCCGGAAAGCGCCACCGAGCATCAGCATGTGCTGCGTGTGTTGCCCAGGCTGCGGCGCAAACTGGGCGGGCCGGCGATGAAGCGGCCATCCCCCCGGGAAATGCTGCGCCTGGACCTTCAGTTGCCAAGGACCGATCTGGCGCTGTCGGTTGAATATTACGTTCAGGCGCATCTGGCGGAGGATTCGGCGCCGGTGCATTACGTCGAGAACAGCCTGATCAACTCATTGTTCGGGCTGTTGTGCTGGCCGGCGATCTTTGCTCCGTTGCCGGGAGCGTTTTTCCACCCGTTCCAGCGCGGGCCGGTGGACCTGCTCAATGAGGACTTCCATGCGCGTCGCGCGGATTTGTTTCAGGCGTGTCTCGCCGAACTCGATGACGGCCGCTACCTCCAGACAATTCGTGAACGTTACGTCGCCAAGTGGGGCGTGCAGTCACCCTTCGTGTTCTGGGGCGCGCTGAGCGAAGAACTGCTGGATCAGGCGCTCGATTGCCTGCCCGCCGAACACCTCAAGCACTGGTTCAACCGTCTGCTGCTGGACATCAAGGCCAACCGTGCCGGCATGCCCGACCTGATCCAGTTCTGGCCGCAGCACAAGACCTACCGCATGATCGAAGTCAAAGGCCCCGGCGATCGCCTGCAAGACAACCAATTGCGCTGGCTGGAGTTCTGTCACGAACATCAGATGCCGATCGCCGTCTGCAATGTGCAATGGGCGGAGCAGAGCGCTTGAGCTACAGCATTGCGGTGCGGGCGCTGTGTGAATTCACCGCCAAGGTCGGCGACCTCGACCTGCGTTTTACCCCGTCGCCGACCGCGCTGGAGGGCATCGTCGGGCACCGCACCGTCGCTTCGCGTCGAAGCGAGGGCTATCAAAGCGAAGTCGTCCTCGATGGCCTGTACAAAACCTTGAGGGTCAAGGGCAGGGCGGACGGCTATGACCCGGCGCAAAACTGCCTGGAAGAAGTCAAAACCTATCGCGGCGACCTGAGCAAGCAGCCGGCCAACCACCGACAATTGCACTGGGCACAGGCCAAGGTCTACGGTTGGTTGATGTGTCAGAAGCTGGACCTGGTGCAGATCAATCTGGCGTTGGTGTACTTCGACATCGTCAGCGAAAAGGAAACTTGCCTGGTCGAGGTCTTCAGCGCCGGGGAACTGCAGCAATTCTTCGAGCATCATGGCGAGCTGTTCCTGCAATGGGCGGAACAGGAAATGGCCCATCGCGCGGCGCGCAATCACGCGGCGCAGCAACTGGCGTTTCCCCATGCCGACTTTCGTCCGGGGCAACGGCATCTGGCGGAATCGGTGTTCAAGGCGGTCAGCACCGGTCGTTGCCTGATGGCTCAGGCGCCAACCGGCATCGGCAAAACCGTGGGCACGTTGTTTCCGATGCTCAAGGCCTTGGCGCCGCAGCAACTGGACAAGGTGTTTTTCCTCACGGCGAAGACCCCGGGGCGCAAACTGGCACTGGACGCCGCGCAAGTGATCCTGGATAGCCCCGATGCGCCGCCGCTGCGGGTATTGGAGATGATCGCCCGGGACAAGGCCTGCGAGCACCCGGACAAAGCCTGTCACGGTGAATCCTGCCCGTTGGCCCAAGGCTTTTATGATCGTCTGCCCGCCGCCCGCCAAGCCGCCAGTGAGTTGAGCCTGTTGAACCAGAACGCATTGCGTGTGGTGGCATTGGCGCATGAGGTTTGCCCTTATTACCTGAGCCAGGAAATGGCCCGTTGGGCAGACGTGGTGGTCGCCGACTACAACTACTACTTCGATTTCAGTGCGTTGCTGTTCGGGCTGGCCCAGGCCAATAACTGGAAAGTTGCGGTGTTGGTGGATGAGGCGCACAACCTGGTGGAACGCGGCCGGCAGATGTACAGCGCCACACTCGATCAGTCGACCCTCAACGGGGTACGAAAAACCGCACCGGACGCGCTGAAAAAACCGTTGCAGCGGGTCAATCGTGAGTGGATTGCCCTGCACAATCCGCAACTGGCGCCGTACCAGGCGTACGACAAGGCACCGGAGAAACTTCTCCAGGCGCTGTCGTCGTGCAGCGCGAGCATCGGCGATTATCTCAACGATCACCCCCAGGGCCTGGACAGCGCGTTGCAGGGTTTTTACTTCGACATGCTGCAGTTCTGTCGTGTGGCCGAGCTCTTCGACGAGCAGTTCCTGTTCGACATCAGCAAGCGCGACCTTGACCGTAAGCAAAACCTCTCGCAACTGTGCCTGCGTAACGTGGTGCCGGCCGGTTTCATCCGCCCGCGCCTGACCGCTGCGCGCAGCACGGTGCTGTTTTCCGCGACGCTGAGCCCTCGTCATTATTACGCCGACCTGCTGGGTACGCCGCCGGACACGGTGTGCATCGATGTCGAATCACCGTTCCATGCTGACCAGTTGAAAGTGCACATCGTCAGCCAGATATCGACCCGATTTGTCCATCGTCAGGCGTCCCTCGAGCCTATTGTCGAACTGATCGCCCGGCAATTCAGCCAACGCCCCGGTAACTACCTGGCGTTTTTCAGCAGCTTCGATTATTTGCAGCAAGTGGCGCAGTTAATGGCCGAACGACACCCGCAAATCACTCTGTGGTCACAGTCCCGGGGAATGGCGGAAGGGCAACGTCAGGCCTTTCTCGATCAGTTCACGGCGCACAGTCGGGGAGTCGGTTTTGCGGTGCTGGGCGGCGCGTTCGGCGAAGGCATCGACTTGCCCGGCGCACGCCTGATCGGTGCGTTCATTGCCACGTTGGGGCTGGCGCAGCTCAATCCGGTCAATGAGCAGATGAAACATCGAATGGCAGCGATTTTTGGTGCCGGTTATGACTACACCTACCTGTATCCCGGGGTGCAGAAAGTGGTGCAGGCGGCAGGACGGGTGATCCGCACCCAGCAGGATCAAGGCGTGGTGATGCTGATTGATGACCGCTTCGGCGATAGCAAGGTTAAACAATTGTTGCCGCGCTGGTGGGCGGTTGAGCCGACGCATTTTCACTCTATTGCGTAGGTTTTTTTACCTTTAAAAACAGTGGCATATCTTGAAAGACTCGCTCATTTGAACAATCGGGGAGTACGAGCTTTATTCAAAGGGCCGGCATCACTTTTCAGCCGGTTCTTTGATAAGGAAATCAAGGTATGTCAGCTGCACCGAATTACGCTTACACCTCTGAGCAAGTTACCGCCGCATTCAATGAAATAAAAACCGAGCTGTTTCGCGGTAAAACGGCCGAGGTGACACCCAAAATTCTGGTGGTTGCCGGATTGCAAGGGTCGGGTAAAACCTTTCTGTTGGTAAATAAACTCCTCCCGTCCGAGCGCTACGAAAATTATGTTCGCCTCTACCTGCCCAAGTATCGACAAAAACACCCCCAATACGCGGAGATGATCAAGATCAGTGTCCTGCATGCCTATGAACATACAGAGGCCTTTGTCCTGGAAGTCAGCACCAAGATCTTCACCGAGGCCTTTACCCTCAAATACAACATCATCATGGAGTGCGCGTTCGACGACATCCGTTTCGCTACGTTTGCGCCACTGGCGACGGCGGCCGACTACCAGTTCGAAACGCACATCGTTGCCTGCACGCAGGAATTCGCTCACGTATCGAGTATCAAGCGGGCACTTAAAAGCCTGGAAAGCCGTGAACTTGAACGATTTGTCACCTACAAGGACCTCGACGCCAGCATGAGCAATGCGCGAGCGATCATTCTGGCCTTTGAGGTCGCCTCGAAAGCAGTTAGCGGCTCGCAAATCTCCGTGTATGAACGCGGCCTCGGCGTATTGAATGAGAGGGCACTGCGTCTGCATAACACCTACACCAAGGCTGTCGATGGCACCCCCTCGACAGCGCCGAACCTGTACAGCGCCTATGGCAACATCATCAACAACGACATCTACACCCCTGCCGAGCGTGACGAAATGATCAAGGAGTGCCACTTGGCGTTACTCAAAACTCAAACCTACGCCCAGCTTGTCCCTGACTTCGTCTACAACGACCTGTACGCTTACATCGTCAAACACGTGTACCGATAAGTCGTATCCATTCGGCGGCGAAGCGATGACAGTCTCCCGGCCAGCGAGCGGTCAGCAACTGGCCATCACGGACGATGAAACCTCGTTGTGGCCGGTCCGCCGAATCACGCACTGCCAGGAATGGCCCACGCAGGAAATCCGTCGGACTGGACAGTGCGGCGGTGACTTGCGCTTCGACCGTTTGAGGATAGGTTCGGTAGTAGCGTCCGAGCCAGGCGGCGGTGATTGCCCAGGCAGGCAGTTCCATGGCATTGGCCACCAATGCGGTGACCTTGCGACCCTGCAACACTGAAAACCCGGAGACGGGGTCAAGCGTGCGGGCAAGCAGCAGCACGCCGTGACAGACCGCTGCGACCGGTTTGTCTGCCTTGAAAAAGTGCAGGACGATCCGTCGGGCCTGCTCGGACTCCAACAGGCTGCGCATGCCCTTGGCATGTCCGCCGGGAATCAGCAGCCCGTGGAACTCGCCGGGGTCGACATCGTCATAGGACAGCGGATTGCGAAATGTCGGGTCTTCGATCATCCGGGCGTAGCTGGCAAGGTCGGCCTTGCGTGTCATCAGTAGCGGGTTCAATGGGCCGAAGCCGATGTCCACCAGGCGCGAGTCGGCGTAGGCGGGCAGTCCCTCGGGTGACGCGAAGCGCACCTCGATGCCGGCCTGGCGCATGGCTTGCCACGGAACGCTGCTCTCAGTGGGATCGTAGTCGCAAGTCGGTAACAGAATCAGAATCATCGGGGCGCCTTGAAACCGCCAGGAATGGCGTTTGGCGTCGAGAATAGGTGGTCTGAGCGCTATGCTCCAGTGCACGACCGTTTTCTGGCTTACCAAGTCCTCGGTTTGTCGCATACTCCACAAAACAATAGTCACGGGTGTGATCGATGAGCGATATCCAGTCCAAAACCAAATCTATCGAGGAAATGCGCTTTCGCCTGCTGATTGATGCCGTGGTGGACTATGCGATTTACATGATTGACCCCGGTGGCATCATCACCAGCTGGAACGCTGGCGCCAAGCGGTTCAAGGGCTATGAAGAGGCGGAGATTCTCGGTCAGCATTTCTCGCGGTTCTATACCGAAGAAGACCGACGCATCGGCTTGCCCCAGCGTGCACTGGATACGGCGACTCGCGAAGGCCGTTTCGAGAGCGAAGGCTGGCGGGTTCGCAAGGACGGCTCGCACTTCTGGTGCCACGTTGTGATCGATCCGATTATCGATCCGAACGGCAAGCTGCTGGGTTTTGCCAAGATCACCCGTGACCTGACCGACCGCAAAATGGCCGAGGAAACCCTCAAGCAAAGCGAGCAGCAGTTTCGCTTGCTGGTTCAAAGCGTCACCGATTACGCCATCTATATGCTCGCCCCGGATGGACGCCTGACCAACTGGAACCTTGGAGCCCAGCGCATCAAGGGCTACCGGCCCGAAGAAGTCATCGGCCAGCATTTTTCGATCTTCTACACCCCTGAAGACCGCGAAGCCGGGGAACCGCAACGCGCGCTGGAGACGGCTACGCGGGAGGGTCGCTTCGAAAACAAGGCCTGGCGCGTGCGCAAGGACGGTACACGGTTCTTTGCCCATGTCGTGGTCGATCCGATCTGGGGCGAAACGGGTACGTTGCTGGGTTTTGCCAAAATCACCCGGGATATCACAGAGGCCACGCTCGCACAGAAGGCCCTGGAGCAGACCCGAGAAGCGCTGTTCCAGGCGCAGAAGATGCAGGCCATCGGCCAACTCAGTGGCGGGATTGCCCACGATTTCAACAACCTTCTGACCGTCATCCTCGGCAACCTGGAAATCGTACGCAAACGCGTGGGAGAAGATCCGAAAGTCACTCGATTGGTGGATAACGCCACCCAGGGTGCCTTGCGTGGCGTTTCCCTGACCCAGCGCATGCTGGCTTTCGCAAGGCGTCAGGAACTCCAGTCCGAATCCGTTGAGATACCTGCGCTGGTAGAAGGGATCAGCGGACTGTTGCGCAGCTCTCTCGGGCCTTCCGTACAGCTCGAAACACGCTTTTCCCCTGACCTCGTACCGGTCGTGGCCGATGTCAATCAACTCGAACTGGCGGTGCTGAACCTCGCCACCAATGCCCGGGATGCCATGCCCAACGGCGGCAAAATCGTCATCAGTACCCGGACCGAAGAAATCCCCGATCAATCAACGTTAATGCTGGAGGCCGGCCAATATGTCTGCCTGAGTGTCACCGATACGGGAGAAGGGATGGATGAGGCCACGCTGGCCTCGGCCATGGACCCGTTTTTCACCACAAAAGGCGTGGGCAAGGGCACGGGGTTGGGGTTGTCGATGGTCCACGGCTTTATCGAGCAATTGGGCGGGCGATTCATTCTCAAGAGTCAGAAGGACATAGGCACCACCGCTGAACTCTGGATACCCGCGACCACCGCTACATCGGTCATCAAACCCGCTGCAGCGGAAGTGGAAGCACACCCAGTGGCTCAATTGTGCGTACTGGTCGTGGACGATGACAGCCTGGTGTTGACCAGTACCGGCTTGCTGCTGGAGGACCTCGGCCACCGGGTGCTCAGTGCGATGTCCGGCGCACACGCGCTGGAGTGGTTTAACACCGCGCAGCACATTGACCTGGTCATTACCGACATGGCAATGCCACAAATGAATGGCGCGCAGCTGGCAAAAGCCATCCGGACCCTGAGGCCAGACCTGCCGATTATCCTCGCCACGGGTTATGCCGAACGCCTGGAAGGCTTCGCGACCGAACTCCCGCGTTTGTCCAAACCTTTTACCCAACTCAATCTGGTGGAGGTCATTGCCCTGGCCATGAAATGACTCGCATTGCGCTCAGCCGTTAGCGTTCTTCCTGAAGCCGCGCAAGTTCATGGCACACAGGCAAAACTGCAACACGATCAATGCATAGGCGTGGGTGTGGTAACCCCAGATCACCCACAGCAGGTTGCTGACGATAAAACAGCTGAAGCCCCACACCCTGCGCGAGGGTGTTTGTGAGCCGATCAACCACGCTGCCAGCACCGTGACCAGCATTGCCGGCCATTGCACCCAATCAAGAGAGTCCATGCGTGTCCTTAAAGTCAGAGTCTGTATCTGAGGGGACCACGGCGGCGAAGTAGCGTTCGAGCGAACGCGCATTGAGTCCGGCTGAACTTTACTCGGAAAGGTTTCTTCTAAACGCTTTCCCAGCCCATGTGTATGTCCCGTGCCCAGAATACTGACCGAACCTGCCGCCGAAGAAGCTTTATCCGAGCACAACGCCAAGATGTTCGGCTCACCAAAGGAGCGCCTGGATTTCTACCGCCGGGAAATCCAGTACGAAACCAGCATCCTCGCCAATCGAACCGATGCTTACCTGGCAGCGCAATCGTTTCTTGTAATTGCCTTCGCGTCCTGCATGTCCAACCTCAATCCCGAGTGGGGAAAACTCTTCACCCTGGTGGTGCCGCCGTTCCTTGCGTTGCTTGGGCTGCTCAGTTCGCTGAACGCCTGGCCGGGGATTCGTGCAGCCTACGACATCATCGATCACTGGCACTTCAAGCAGAGTGAGTTGTTGCGCAGCGAGCCATTGATGGGGCTGGCTTACGATGAGTCGCCGCTGTTCAGCGAAATGGAATCGTCCCACAAGGGTTATCGTAAATCGCTGCTGTTTTCCGTGCGCACGCCATGGATCTTCGCGACGTTCTGGGTTTTGCTGGGCAGCTACGCGGTTTACATTCAGGTGACCAACCCTGGCGGCTGATCCGCACATGCAAAAAGCCCGGCAAATGCCGGGCTTCTTTACATAAGTCACCCCAATCATGCTGCCAGATTAGGCGTGCTCATTTCTTTCTTGTACTGGGCTTTCAGCGTTTCCATCTGCGCACCCAACTCTTCGAGGGTGGCTTTGCCCAGCAGCTTTTTGGCCTGAGGGAACATTTCGGTTTCCTCTTCTTCGATGTGGTGTTCCAGCAGCTCCTTGACCACTTTCACACGACCTGCGAATTCCGGGGTGGATGGGTCGGTGACTTTCAGGTCCGGCAGCACCAGCGAATCCACAGTGCGATGTTCTTCCTTGGCTTCGTAATACATGACGTCCTGTTCCTTGCCTCCGGCCTTTTTATACGCTGGATACAAGACTTCCTCTTCGAGGCGGGTATGGATGGCAATTTCCATTTCAAGCTTGGCCAGCAGTTCGGTGCGTTTTTTAACGCCACGCTCGGTGGACTCGCTCAATTGGGTCAGGATGCCCTTTACACGTTCATGGTCGGCTTTCAACAGGTCGATGGCGTTCATGGTCGAATCTCTCAAATAGTCACGGGGATGGGCGCAAACGGTCTCATGGCCGTAGGTCGCTCATTGTCCTGGAGCATTTGTCGTGCCGACTTTGACTCATCAATAAAACCATATAAAACAACAGGTTGAAAAGGCTGATGGCGAACTGAGGTCGTGCAGGCTGCATGAGTCCGGAAATTGACTCATGCAGTTCGCGGCGTGAATTTTTCCCTCGAAAAATGTGAATTTTTAGCATCTTATCGCCGATCAGATTCGCACCACCGAAACCGTGCTTGCCACCTTGAGACTGGAGGGCCGCAGTCTAAGCGGTACCGGTGATGTAACACCTGACTACCAGGCAGCAAAGAGCCCGGCAAATAGCCGGGCTCTTTAGTCAGTGAGCCACAGAATGAGGCGCGCCTGGTGGGCGGCGGCTCAAGCCCGGTCTTCAAGCCGCTGGCGCAACCGGTGAGAGTTGTTCACCGACATCGGGATCGGCGGAAAATCTTCGTTGAGCACGCGCAGATGCTCGATCGCTTCCTGAAACTTCAGATCAGCCTTCCTGCGCATCGCTCGATAGCGTTCAAACCGTTCCATGTCCATCTCGCCGCCCTCAAGCATCTCGAAGGCGCAGCGGTTCAACGCCTGGGCGTCTTCGAACATCTGGCGATTGCATTCCAGGGCGAACGCCCGGCAGGCTTTGATTTGATCGGGGGTTGAACATTGGATCATGACCGGCACCTTAATCTGTTTCGAGGTCCCTTTTTGAAGGCATCGTTGCCACAGTGGAACCGAACCTGTCGGGTCCCGCCGTGCTGAAAAATCAGGCGGAATTAAGGTTGTGACTACCGGGTTGCGCAGGGATTTCAAATATCTGAGCGCGAAAATTCGATGGATCCCACCGTGAACAGGCTGACAAAAAATCAAATAACCTGTTTCTTACGCCGCTCATACCGGGCGAGGGTGGGTTGCGTGCTGACCCCGTGAATCAGGATGCTTAACGCAACCACGGACAAGGTCAGGTCCATACACAGCGTCGACACAGACTGGCCCAACCCGTGATTCACGGCGTAGAACAGGTAAAACAGACTGCCGATGCCACGTATGCCAAACCAGCCGATCAACATTCGCTGGCGCCAATCGAGCAATCGCCCCCACGGCATCACTGCGACACTCAAAGGGCGAATCAGGAAAAACAATACCCCGCCGAGCAGCAGGGCGCGCCAGTCCCAGTGAGCGATCAGCACAACGCCGAGCAGCGTCACCAGAAACACTTCCATGGCCCGCTCCACAAGGCTGCCGAAGGCGAGCATGTCCCCCATCATGATGCCCGCAGCGACCTGAGTGTCTTCAAGATTGTCGGTATCGCCATGCACAGCGTGTTGCGGTTCGACGTTCTGGTGACCGACCACAGGCTGGACCAAATGCTCGGCCGGCAGTTCGTCACTGTCTGTGGAGCTGACTTCCTCCTGGCGCAATCCGAGGCCGGCGGCGAATACCGACAAAAACCCGTAGGCGTGGATTGACTCGGCTCCGACATATGCCAACGCGATCAGGGCGAGGGCGAGGTAATCGTTCGGGGACAGCGTGCTGTCATCATTCTTGATACGCAGCGCCAACGTCAGGCGCCCGATGCCGCGTCCCATCCAGTAACCCGTCAGCAAACCCGCCGGAACGGCCCAGATCAGACTGTGCAACACCCAGTCGCCAAACCAGCCGGGGTTACCCTCGTGTTGCAGCAGGAGCAGGCCGAGGATGACGAACGGAAACGCAATCCCGTCATTGAGCCCGGCTTCACCGGAGAGGCCAAACCGCACGCTGTCGTCATCCCGCGCGTCGTTGACTTGGACGAGCGCGGCGAGCACCGGATCGGTAGGCGCCAGGATCGAGCCGATCAGCACTGACGCGCCCCAAGACAACTGCAGCGCGTAATGCAGCAACAAGCAGATGCCGATGATGGTCAGCAGCATGACCGGGCCGGCCAGGCCGATCGCAATCCTCCAGTTTTTATGCTTGAGCGGCGAGCGCAATTTCAGGCCACAGACAAACAACGAAAAGATCACCGCGACTTCCGTCAGGTGCTCCATCCAGATCGAAGCCTCAGCGGTGTCCAGCTTCAACAGCCCGAACCCGGCCGGCCCGATGGCAGCCCCCAGCACCAGGCACACCGCAGATGTGGTCACCGGCATCCAGCGCAGGTAGGACGAGGTCAGCGCCAGCGTCAGCAGTACTGCACCCAACACGGCCACCCATAAAATGAAACTCATGTTCGGTTCTCGCAGGGGGTGGGCCGCGTGTGTGGGCCTTTAGGGATCAACCGACCGTCGCGCGCAGGTATTCAGGCGTCAGCACGTTGAACCACAGCAGAATCATCTCAACCAGAATAGTCACCAAAACCAGAAGGCCGACGCCCCAGACGCACGCCGCATTCAGCAGGCCTTGCTCCTTGCGTTCGTGCATGAAGGTTGGCAGGCCGACAAACAGCAAAAACGTCGAGTAGAGGGAGGCGGCGCCCAATACCGCAATCGCCAGCCAACGACTCGGGTACAGCCCGGCAAACCCGGCCAGGAAGAACGGCGTCGCGGTGTAGGCGGCAAAACCGATGCATTGATTGAGGGTCGGCCGCGCGTCGAAGGTGCGCGACATCCAGCGGATGAACCCTCCCATCACAGCCACGCCGGCGATGATGGTGATGTACAGCAGCACGCAGAGTTGCAGGGCACTTTGGGTGCTGAGCTTGACGGTTTCGTTCTCGGCCAGGCTCCAGCCGACATAAGTGGTGCCGATGAACAGGCAGACGGCAGGGATCAACGCGAGCAGCAGCAAATGCGCGAGGTAATGGCGCGGGTGTGCTTCCTCTTCGCGGCGAATATCCGTCCAGGCGAAGTTGGGTTGGGTGAAGAGTTTGACGATAGGTGCGGACATGACGACCTCCTCGAACGGCCCGTGATGGGGGGCTAAACGTATTGATCAGGGAGATTTGTCAGGGGTTCATTTTTTTGCGCGCTCGCTGAGGTCTATGTAGCAGCTGCCGAGCAACGCGAGGCTGCGTTCGGCTGCGAAGCAGTCGTAAACCCGGCACGTACGGTTTACCTGAAACACCGTGGCTGAATGGTTTTACGACTGCTCCGCAGCCGAACGCAGCCTCGCGCTGCTCGGCAGCTGCTACAAGAAATCGATCACAGCATCGGTTTACCGCCGGTCACGCCGTAGCGCTGGCCCGTGATGTAACTGGCCTCGTCCGACGCCAGCAGCACATAAATCGGCGCCACTTCCACCGGTTGCCCCGGGCGGCCCAGCGGGGTTTGCGAGCCGAAGTCCTGCACTTCTTCATCGGGCATGGTCGAGACGATCAGCGGCGTCCAGATCGGTCCCGGTGCCACGCTGTTCACACGGATGTTTTTCGGCCCAAGCATCTGCGCCAGGCCGCCGGTGAAGTTGGCGATCGCGCCTTTGGTTGTGGCGTAAGCGAGGAGAGTAGGTTTGGGCATGTCCGAGTTGATCGAACTGGTGTTGATGATCGAACTGCCGGCCTTCATGTGCTTCATTGCGGCCTGGCAAATCCGGAACATGGCCGTGATGTTCACGTCGAAGGTCATCACCCATTCTTCGTCCGGGATGTCTTCGAAATTCTCGTGAGTCATCTGGAAGGCCGCGTTGTTGACCAGAATATCGATCCGCCCAAAGCGCTCGACCGTCTTGTCCACCAGGGCCTGGCATTGCGCTTTCTGTGCGATGTCGCCGGGCAGCAGCACGCATTGGCGTCCGGCCTGTTCGACCCAGCGTGCGGTTTCCTGCGCGTCTTCATGTTCATTGAGGTAGGCGATCGCGACGTCGGCCCCTTCACGGGCGAAGGCGATGGCCACCGCGCGGCCGATGCCGCTGTCAGCCCCGGTGATCAGGGCGATCTTGCCGTCCAGCCGGCCCGAGCCTTTGTAACTTTGTTCGCCACAATCCGGGTACGGCTCCATTTTCTTTTGCGAGCCGGGAACGGGCTGGGCTTGTTTCTTGAAGGGTGGTTTTGGGTAGTCAGTCATGGCAAATCTCCGATCTCGGGGCACAGGATTCAAAGGGTTGACCCTGGTGTTTTGCCTTGAGTTCGGTTGGATTTCGGTGCGTTCACAAAACACCGAATCCACGTTAATTCCTTGTAGGAGCGACCTGTGGTGAGGGGATTTATCCCCGTTGGGTCGCGAAGCGGCCCCAGCGTCCGATCAGACAGACCGGGTTGTCCGGATTCACGACTGCTTCGCAGCCGAACGGGGATAAATCCCCTCGCCACAGGTAGCTCCCCCAGGGGATTTGTTGTGTTGCCGAGGGGTATCAGGCCTTGAGGCTGCGCAAGCTGCGCTCCATGCGCGCCAATCCTTCTTCCAGCAACGCCCGTGGGCAGCCGAAGTTCAGGCGCACGAATTGCCGGGCGTTATCGCCGAAATCCAGGCCAGGGCTCAGGCCGACCTTGGCATGGTCCAGGAAAAATTGCTGCGGATTGTCCAGCCCCAGCGCCGAGCAATCGAGCCACGCCAGATACGTGCCTTGCGGGATGTTCATCGTCACACCCGGCAATCGGCTGCGAACCGCTTCCACCAGGTAATCCCGATTGCCTTGCAGATACGCCTTCAACCCGGCCAGCCACGGGCCGCCTTCGCTGTAAGCCACGCGAGTCGCTTCCATGCCCAGCGGGTTGACGCTGTCGACCATGCCGCAACGGGCATGATTGACCCGCGCACGCACCGCGGAGTCCTGAATGATCATGAAGGAGGTTTTCAATCCGGCAATGTTGTACGCCTTGCTCGCCGACATCAGGGTGATGGTGCGCTTAGCGATCTCAGGGCTGAGCGAAGCCGTGGGGATGTGCTCGCGCCCGTCGAAGCACAGCTCGGCGTGAATCTCGTCAGAGATGATCCACGCGTTGTGTTCAAGGCAGATATCGGCCACCGCTTGCAGCTCTTCCCGTGGGAACACCTTGCCCAGCGGGTTATGCGGATTGCTCAGCAGCAGCGCACCGCCGCCTTTCAGTGCCTGACTCAAGGCCTCGATCTGCGTGCCGTAGGTGCCGTCAGCCAACGCGTCGAATTCCAGTTCAACCTTGTTCAAGCCCCAATGACCCGGCGCATGACGCAGCGGCGGGTAGTTCGGCACCTGAACCACCACGTTCTGTTGCGGCTCGACCAACGCCTTGAGAGCCATGTTGAAACCCGACTCCACGCCCGGCAGGAAGATCAGTTCCTCCGGCAAGACGCGCCAGGCGTATTTGTTCCAGAGGTCGGCGACGATGGCGGCGCGCAAATCGTCCTGAGGCACGCTGTAACCGACCATCGGGTGTTCCAGGCGTTTGCGCAGGGCTTGCAGGATGACCGGCGGCGCGGCGAAGTCCATGTCGGCGACCCACATCGGCAACACGTCGGCCGGGTAGCGGCTCCACTTGGTACTGCCGGTGTCGTGGCGGTCGAACACCTGATCAAAATCGAAGGTCATGCTCAGTCTCATAAAAACGGGGTTGAACGTGGCGCCATGATAAACGCCAAGCCCCTGTGGGAGCGAGACGGTAATCGCCCGAACAGCACAAAACCCTGTGGGAGCGAGCCTGCTCGCGATGGCGTCAGCTCATTCAACATCTATGCAAACTGACCCACCGCTATCGCGAGCAGGCTCGCTCCCACAGGGTTATGTGTGATGGCTGGAATACGGGCACTGCCCGATGGTCGGTTTTCATGCAGTCAGTTCTCCCATTGGCTAGAGTTTGAAATGTCGGTAGTTACGCTGCCGGCACCGTGATCGTCCAGAAAAACCCGGCAAAAGTACCGGGTCTCCACCTGATCAGGAGTGCACGATGGACCTCAACCGTCGTCAGTTCTTCAAGGTCGCTGGTATCGGCCTTGCGGGCTCGAGCCTCGGCGCGCTGGGCATGCTCCCGGCGCCTGCCTTCGCCGAGCAGGTACGCCATTTCAAACTCGCCCACACCCATGAAACCCGCAACACCTGCCCGTACTGCTCGGTCGGCTGCGGGTTGATCATGTACAGCCAGGGCGATACCGCCAAGAACGTCGCGCAAAGCATCATCCACATCGAAGGCGATGCCGACCACCCGGTCAACCGCGGCACGCTGTGCCCCAAAGGCGCGGGCCTGCTCGACTTCATTCACAGCCCCGGGCGCCTGCAATATCCGCAAGTGCGCAAGCCCGGCAGCAGCGAGTGGACGCGTATCTCCTGGGATGAAGCGCTGGACCGCGTCGCCGACCTGATGAAGGCCGACCGCGACGCCAACTTCATCGAGAAGAACGACAAGGGCCAAACGGTGAACCGCTGGCTGACCACCGGTTTCCTCGCGGCCTCGGCGGCGTCCAACGAAGCGGGCTACATCACCCACAAGGTCATTCGCAGTCTCGGCATGCTGGGGTTTGATAACCAGGCGCGTGTCTGACACGGCCCGACGGTGGCAAGTCTTGCCCCGACGTACGGCCGTGGTGCCATGACCAATCACTGGACCGATATCGCCAACGCGAATCTGATCCTGGTGATGGGCGGCAACGCAGCAGAAGCGCACCCGTGCGGTTTCAAATGGGTGACCGAAGCCAAGGCGCACAACAAGGCGCGTCTGATCGTGGTCGACCCGCGTTTTACCCGGACCGCCTCGGTGGCCGATTATTACGCGCCGATCCGTACCGGCACCGACATCGCCTTCATGGGCGGGCTGATCAATTACCTGCTGACCGAGGACAAGATCCAGCACGAGTACGTGCGCAACTACACCGACGTATCGTTCATCGTCAAAGCCGGGTATGGCTTCGAGGACGGCATCTTCAGTGGATACGACGTGGCCAAGCGTGCGTATACCGACAAGTCCGGCTGGGGTTATGAACTCGGCGAGGACGGCTTCGTCAAGGTCGACCCGATTCTGCATGACCCGCACTGCGTCTATCAATTGATGAAGCAGCATTACAGCCGATACAACATTGAACTGGCGAGCCAGATTTGCGGAATGCCGGTCGATGCCATGCAGAAGATCTGGGAAGAAATCGCCACCTGCTCGCAACCGGGCAAGACCATGACGATTCTCTATGCGCTGGGCTGGACCCAGCACTCGATCGGCTCGCAAATCATCCGTAGCGCGGCGATGGTGCAACTGCTGTTGGGCAACGTCGGCATGCCGGGCGGCGGCGTCAACGCCTTGCGCGGGCACTCCAACATCCAGGGTTTGACTGACCTCGGCCTGCTGTCCAACTCGCTGCCGGGCTACCTGACCCTGCCGGGTGATGCCGAGCAGGATTACACCGCCTACATCACCAAACGCACGCAAATGCCGTTGCGTCCGGGGCAACTGTCCTACTGGCAGAACTACAGCAAATTCCACGTCAGCCTGATGAAAGCCTGGTACCGCGACAACGCCACGCTGGAGAACAACTGGGCTTACGACTATTTGCCGAAACTGGACATTCCCAACTACGACATCCTCAAGGTGTTCGACCTGATGGGCCAGGGCAAGGTCAACGGCTATATGTGCCAGGGCTTCAACCCCATCGCCGCGCTGCCTGACAAAAACCGCGTGATGGCGGCACTGGCCAAGCTGAAATGGCTGGTGGTGATGGACCCGCTGTCCACCGAAACCTCAGAGTTCTGGCGCAATGTCGGGCCGTACAACGATGTGGAAACCGCCGGTATCCAGACCGAAGTGATTCGCCTGCCCACCACCTGTTTCGCCGAGGAGGACGGCTCGCTGGTCAACAGCAGCCGCTGGTTGCAATGGCACTGGAAAGGCGCCGACGGACCGGGCGAAGCGCGCACCGACGTGCAGATCATGAGCGAGTTGTTTCTGCGCCTGCGCCAGCGCTATCAAGCCAAGGGCGGCGCTTATCCCGACCCGATCCTCAAACTGTCGTGGCCGTACAAGATTGCCGACGAACCCTCGCCGGAAGAACTGGCGCGAGAAATCAACGGCTATGCCACTGCCGATTTCACTGATGCCACCGGCGCGACAATCAAGAGCAACGCGCAACTGGCCGGTTTCGGCCAGCTCAAGGACGACGGCAGCACGGCTGCCGGTTGCTGGATTTTCTGCGGCAGCTGGACCGAGACCGGCAACCAGATGGCCCGGCGCGACAACAACGACCCATACGGCATGCATCAACATCAGGGCTGGGCCTGGGCCTGGCCGGCCAACCGGCGGATCCTCTACAACCGCGCTTCGGCCGACCCGCAAGGCAAACCGTGGGACGAGAAAAAGCGCTTGGTTTGGTGGAACGGCAAAGCCTGGGGCGGCACCGACGTGCCGGACTTCAAGGCTGACACGCCACCGGAAGCCGGGATGAATCCGTTCATCATGAACCCCGAAGGCGTCGCGCGATTCTTCGCCGTCGACAAGATGAACGAGGGCCCATTCCCCGAGCATTACGAGCCGTTCGAAACCCCGATCGGTATCAACCCGCTGCACCCGCAAAACAAGAAAGCCACCAGCAACCCGGCGGCGCGGATCTTCGATTCGGTGTGGGATTCCCTCGGGGTCGCCAAGGACTATCCGTACGCGGCGACGAGCTATCGCTTGACCGAGCATTTCCACTTCTGGAGCAAGCATTGCAAGCTCAATGCGATTTCCCAGCCGGAACAATTCGTCGAGATCGGTGAAGTGCTGGCCAAGGAGAAAGGCATCGTGGCCGGCGATCGGGTCCGCGTCAGTTCCAAGCGCGGGCATATCGAAGCGGTGGCGGTGGTGACCAAGCGGATCCGTCCGTTGCAGGTCAACAATCAGGTGGTGCACCAGATCGGCATCCCGCTGCACTGGGGATTTACCGGCCTCACGCGCCACGGTTACCTGACCAACACCCTGGTGCCGTTCCTCGGCGATGGCAACACACAGACCCCGGAATCCAAGTCATTCCTGGTCAACGTGGAGAAAGTCTAAATGGCCAGCCAAGACATCATCGCCCGTTCGGCCACCACCACGGTCTCGCCATCGGTGCGCAATCAGGAGGAAGTGGCCAAGCTGATCGACACCACCAAGTGCATCGGCTGCAAGGCCTGTCAGGTCGCCTGCTCGGAATGGAACGAGCTGCGCGACGAGGTCGGCCACAACCTCGGCACCTACGACAACCCGCAGGACCTCAGCGCAGAAACCTGGACCCTGATGCGCTTCACCGAGCATGAAACCGATGCCGGCAACCTCGAATGGCTGATCCGCAAGGACGGCTGCATGCATTGCGCTGAACCCGGTTGCCTGGCGGCGTGCCCAAGCCCGGGAGCGATCATCAAGCACGCCAATGGCATCGTCGATTTCGATCAGGACCATTGCATCGGCTGCGGTTATTGCATCACCGGTTGCCCGTTCAACATTCCACGGATCTCGCAAAAGGATCACAAGGCCTACAAATGCACCTTGTGTTCAGACCGCGTTGAAGTGGGGCTGGAACCGGCCTGCGTGAAAACCTGCCCGACCGGCGCGATCGTGTTCGGCACCAAGGAAGACATGAAGGAGCACGCCGCCGAACGCATTGTCGACCTGAAAAGCCGCGGCTTCGATCACGCCGGTTTGTACGACCCCGAAGGCGTGGGCGGCACGCACGTCATGTACGTGCTGCATCACGCGGACACGCCGACGCTCTACGCCGGTTTGCCGGGCAGCCCGACGATCAGCCCGTTGGTGGAATTGTGGAAGGGCGTGAGCAAACCCTTGGGCTTGCTGGCGATGGGCCTGGCGGTGCTGGCCGGGTTCTTCCACTACGTGCGCGTCGGCCCGCAAGTGGTTGAAGAGGATGAGTTGCCGCCGCTCAACGACCCGGCGGTGCATGAAGTCGATCCATCGGTGCACACCTTTGATCCGCGCGGGGAGGACAGACCATGATCCGCAGACAGATCCTGCGCTACACCTCGAACCAGCGTACCAATCACTGGCTGGTGGCGATTCTGTTTTTGATGGCGGCGCTGTCGGGGCTGGCGTTGTTTCATCCGGCGCTGTTCTGGCTCAGCCATCTGTTCGGCGGCGGACCGTGGACGCGCATCCTGCACCCGTTCATGGGGGTGGTGATGTTTGTGCTGTTCCTTGGTCTGGTGATCCAGTTCTTTCGAGCGAATTTCTTTATCAGCAATGACCGCTTGTGGCTCCGGCGCGTCGGGCGGGTGATGCGCAACGAAGAGGAGGGCGTGCCTCCCATCGGCAAGTACAACCCGGGGCAGAAACTGCTGTTCTGGATCTTGCTGCTGTGCATGCTGGTGTTGCTGTTCAGCGGGCTGGTGATCTGGCGTGCGTACTTCAGCGAATACTTCGGCATCACCTCGATTCGCTGGGCGATGCTGCTGCATGCCTTGGCCGGTTTTGTGCTGGTGCTGAGCATCATCATCCACATCTACGCCGGCCTCTGGATCAAAGGCTCGGTCAGCGCCATGGTGCATGGCTGGGTCAGCCGCGCCTGGGCGAGGAAGCACCATGAGCTCTGGTACCGGGAAGTGACCCGGGACGAGCACTCTGATCCGCCGATCAACAAAAAAGGATAACGACTTGGCGACGATTCTTGAGCCGGGAGAGATCGAAGCGGCGGCGGGTTCACCACCGTTCCTGCACCTGCCACCGAGCAACCTGTTCGCGTTGCGGGCGTTGCGTCTGGAGAAACTCGCGGAAGGGCACCCGCTGGCCGATTACCTGCGACTGGTGATCGACCTGTGCCGCGTTCAGCAGAATCTGTTGGACGATCCACCTTTAACTGCGCCGCTCGACCGCGAACGCCTGCGAGTGTGCCAGCAACACGGTTTGCCACCGTTCGCTGCCGACAGTCTGGTGCGTGAGGACACCTGGTTGGCGTATCTCGACGCCTTGTTGCAGCGTTACTCGCCACCGCCGCACTCCGCTGTCGAGAAAGCCGCCGCCACCTTGCGCAACGCCAATAGCGGGCAACGCAAAGCCTGGGCGATCGCCTTGGTCAGCGGCCAATATTCGATGCTGCCGGCGGCGCTGGTGCCGTTCCTCGGCGCGGCATTGCAAGCCGCTTTCAGTCACTGGCTACTGAGTACGCCAAACCTCGTACTGAAACCCGGCGACAGCCTCAGCCAGTGCCCGGCCTGTGGTTCGCCGGCCATGGCCGGAGTCATCCGTCACCGTGGCAAACACAACGGTTTGCGGTATCTGGTGTGTTCGTTGTGCGCCTGCGAATGGCACGTGGTGCGGGTCAAGTGCGTGTATTGCGAACAAAGCAAAGGCCTGGAATACGTCAGCCTCGATGACGACCGCCATGCCGCCAATCAAGCGCCATTGCGCGCCGAAACCTGCCCCGGCTGCCGCAGCTACCTGAAACTGCTGTACCTGGAAAACGACGCCGAGGCCGAAGCGCTTTCCACCGACCTGACCAGCCTGATGCTGGACATGCGGCTGGAACAGGAAGGCTACGTGCGCCCGGCGCCGAATCTTCTGCTGGCACCCGGAGGCGACTAAGCACAACGGCTACACTCAGGCGCGACAGTCAACGTTTGCGGGAGCGCCTGATGCCTGCCAGATCCGCCAGCCCAGCCTTGCGGCTGCCTTCCATCGACAGTTTGCTGCGCCACCCGGCGTGTCAGCCTTTGGCCGAGCGTTACGGGCGTGACGCGCTGCTGGCCAGTCTGCGGCAGTTGCTGGATGACCTGCGCGAGCCAGTTCTGCTAAGCCAACTCGACGCCGTTGAACTCACCCCCGAAGTCTTGGCCGGCAGAGCCGGCGAGCGCCTGGCCCTGCGGCATCGCAGCCACGTACGCCGGGTGTTCAACCTCACCGGCACGGTGCTGCACACCAACCTCGGTCGGGCGTTGTTGCCGGACGAAGCCATCGAAGCCGTGCAAATGGCCGCCCGTTATCCGCTCAATCTGGAATTCGACCTGCACAGCGGCAAACGCGGCGACCGTGACGACCTGATCGAAGGCCTGATCCGCGAACTGACCGGCGCCGAAGCGGTGACCGTGGTCAACAACAATGCCGCCGCCGTGCTGCTGACGCTCAATAGCCTGGGCGCGCGCAAGGAAGGGATCATTTCCCGGGGCGAGCTGATTGAAATCGGCGGCGCCTTCCGCATTCCCGACATCATGGCCCGGGCCGGCGTCCGGCTGCATGAAGTCGGCACCACCAACCGCACCCATGCCCGGGATTACGAGGCCGCAATCGGCCCGCGCAGTGGTCTGGTGATGCGGGTGCATGCGAGCAATTACGCCATTGAAGGCTTCACCGCCCGGGTGCAGACGGCCGAACTGGCTGCGCTGGCGCATAAGCACGGTCTGCCACTGCTCGAAGACCTCGGCAGCGGCAGTCTGCTGGACCTGACGCGATGGGGTTTGCCCGCCGAACCCACGGTGCGCCAGGCGCTGATCGATGGCGCGGACATCGTCACCTTCAGCGGCGACAAGTTACTCGGCGGCCCTCAGGCCGGGTTGATCGTGGGTCGCAAAGACCTGATCGCAAAGATCAAAAAAAACCCGCTCAAACGAGCGTTGCGGGTCGACAAGTTGACATTGGCAGCCCTCGAAGCGGTGTTGGGTCTGTACCGCAATCCCGATCGACTGGCCGAACGGCTGCCGAGCCTGCGCCTGCTGACCCGACCGCAAGCCGACATCCTTGCTCAAGCCGAACGCCTGCAACCGTCATTGGCGCAGGCCGTGGGCAATGGCTGGACCGTCAGCGCGCTGCCGGCGCTGGGCATGATCGGCAGCGGCAGCCAACCGGTGGCGCGTCTGCCGAGCGCCGCTTTATGCCTGCGACCACAGGTCAGCAAGCGCCTGCGCGGACGGCAATTGCTGAACCTTGAGGCCGCGTTTCGTCAGCTGGCCATTCCGGTGCTGGGCCGACTTGACGACGACGCGCTGTGGCTGGACCTGCGCCAACTGGATGACGAAGCCGCGTGGCTGGCGCAACTCGATCAATTGCAGGTGCCGGGGTGATCGTCGGCACTGCGGGGCACATCGACCACGGCAAGACGTTATTGCTCCAGGCCTTGACCGGCCAGGCCGGCGATCGTCGGCGGGAAGAACGTGAACGCGGCATGACCATCGACCTCGGCTATCTCTACGCGGCGTTGGAACCGGGCGCGGCATTGACCGGTTTTATCGACGTGCCTGGTCATGAACGCTTCACCCACAACATGCTGGCCGGTGCCCAGGGCATCGATCTGGTGTTGCTGGTGGTCGCCGCGGATGACGGCGTCATGCCGCAGACCCGCGAACATCTGGCGATCGTCGAACTGCTGGGCATCCCTCGAGCCTTGGTGGCGATCAGCAAATGCGACCGGGTCGATCCTGCCCGCGTGCAGGCCGTGCGCGAGCAGATCGAAACCTTACTGGCGCCCGGACCTTTTGCCGGCGCGCCGCAGATTGCGCTGTCGAGCGTGACCGGGGAGGGCGTCGAGGCTTTGCGTCAGGCCTTGCTGGATGCGCAGCGTGATGTTCTTCAGCGCAGCACGAGCGGCGGTTTTAGGTTGGCGATTGATCGTGCCTTCAGCGTGGCCGGTGCCGGTATCGTGGTGACCGGCACCGCACTGTCGGGCCAGGTTGTTGTGGGCGACACGCTGATGCTCGGTCCGCTAGGAAAAACCGTGCGCGTACGTGGCTTGCATGCGCAAAATCAAGCCGCGGACAGCGCTTTTGCGGGTCAGCGAGTCGCGCTGAACCTGAGCGCCGAGCGTCTTTCACTGGAGCAGATTCACCGGGGTCACTGGCTGGTGGCGGAGTGGCTGTATGCGCCGACCCAGCGCCTGGATATCGAGATGCAGTTGCTGGTCAGCGAACCCAAGGCCTTCGAGCATTTCCAGCCGGTACACGTTCACTTGGGCACTCAGGACGTCACGGGGCGAGTGGCGCTGCTGAAGAGTTCCAGCCTAGCGCCAGGCGAGCGAATGTGCGCGCAAATCCTGTTGAATGCTCCGGTGCAGGCGGTGAAGGGCGATCCTTTGATTCTGCGTGACCAAAGTGCCCAACGCACCCTCGGCGGGGGTCGGGTGCTCGACCCGTTCGCGCCGACCCGACACCGCCGCAGCCCCGAGCGATTGGCGCAGCTCCAGGCACTCGCCACTCGCAATGAGCTGGAAGACGTCCTGCCTGCGTTATTGCTGAACAGTGAAACCGGGCTCGATCCGCAGCGCCTTGAGCGCCAGTTCAACCGGCCGCGTGACACCTGGGTGCTGCCCGCTAATGTCCGTTTAATCGATACACGCCAAGGTCCATTGCTGTTCAGCGCTGACCGCTGGGAGTCCCTGAAAGTGCCGTTGCTGGAACATCTGGCACGCTTCCACCAACTCGAACCGGACCAGATGGGACCCGACCGGGATCGCCTGCGCCGCTTCACCGGCACTGCGCTGGACCGTCCGACCTTCATCAGCCTGCTCGACGAACTGCTCGCTAGCGGCGCCCTGCATACCAGCGGGCCGTGGCTGCATTTGCCCGAGCATCAGGTGCGTTTGAGTGAAGACGATGAAGCCCTGTGGCAACAGCTGCAGCCGGTGTTCGAACAGGCCGGGTTCAATGCGCCGTGGGTGCGCGATCTTGGTCATGACGAAGCGGCGGTGCGCCAATTGCTGCGCAAGATGGCGAGGCTGGGGCTGGTGCACCAAGTCGTCCGCGACCTGTTCTACACCGACGCAATCATCCGCCGATTGGCGGCTATGCTTGTGCAACTGGCCGCGCAGGACCCGGTGATTCAGGTCGCGGCGTTTCGCGATGCAGTGGGCCTTGGCCGTAAGCGCAGCATCCAGATTCTCGAATACTTCGACCGGCTGGGCCTGACCCGACGCTTTGGCGACAAGCGCCATCTGCGTCTCGACAATGCCTTGGCGCAACGATCAGACAACTGACTTCAAGGAAGGCAATCGCGCCCGGTGGCGCGGCCGGGCTTCAAACCCGGTTGGGGACGGCATCCGTTCCCGGGCAGGTTCGACTCCGGCTGCCTTCCGCCATTTCCAGCGCCATTGATCTCCTGTGGGAGCGAGCCTTTGTGGTGAGGGGATTTATCCCCGTTGGGATGCGAAGCGGCCCCGAAATCGAAAACCACGGTGTATCAGGTATACCGCAAACAATGGTTTGACGACTGCTTCGCAGCCGAACGGGGATAAATCCCCTCACCACACAAGCCCACTCCCACTCTGGGACGGTGGTCACTGCATTACATTCCCCTCACAGATGCCCGACGTTCAGCGGGTACTGGATGACCACGTACACCCGATCAATGTCATCGCCGGCCTGCGCCGTATTGGCCCGATGCGACACATGGGACAGTTGCAGGGACAACCCCTTGGCCTTACCGGACTGCACGATATAGCGCAGGTCGATGTCGCGTTCCCAGTGTCGGCCGCCATCGCCTTGTTGCGGCACGTAGTTACCGACGGACTCATCAAAAGGGTTGTAGGCACCGCCCTTGGGCGCATGGGTGCCGTCGATCTGGCTGCCCATGACGTAGCGCGTCATGAAATTCAGGCCGGGTATCCGGAAGGTGCTCAAGTCGAGGTCGTAGCGTGCCTGCCATGAGCGTTCGTGGGCGCCGTTGAAGTCGGCGTACTTGATCGAGTTGGCGAGGTAGATCGAATCGCCGCCGACAAAATCGAACGGCGTGTCGCCATTGATTTTCTGATACGCCAGGGTGAAGGCATGCGCCGCGACGGTGTACTTGCCCGAGAGGCTGAACGCGGTGTTGTCGATGGCGCCGGCCAGCGCTTTGCCGGTGTCCCGCGTGTGGTAGAGGTTGGCGTCGAGCAACACGCCGGGCTGCTTCAGGTGCAGGTTGGCGTAATACTGGTGCCAGGTGTCGCTGAGCTCTGACGCGTAGAGCGCGCCGCCGACGGGGCGTTGGGTGAACAGGTCGGTGCCGAGAAACGTAATGCCGCCAGCTTCGGTGTTGGCACCGTAGCCGTAGAAGTTGCCCTTGCCCGAAGAACTGTCCTGGTTCTTGAACGCTGTGAAATGACCAGCCACCAGATTCATGTCATCGATTTCGCGGCTGTTCAGCAGCAAGCCTGTGGCGTATTCCGGTTGCAGGCGTTTGTCCGCGGTGTCGAACACCGGGGTTTCCACCATCATTTCACCGAAGGCCAAAGTGGTTCGCGAGGCTCTGATTTTCAGCGCGCCGCCGCCACTGGAATAGCTGTCTTCGCTACGCCCGTCATCATCCACGGGCAACAATCCGGTTCCGGAATGCCCCTTGCCGCCATCCAGTTTCAACCCCCAAAAGGCATGGGCATCCAGGCCAAAACCAAGCGTGCCGGGTGTGAAACCGGATTCAAAAGTGCTGATAAAGCCTTGAGCCCATTCCGCTTTATAGCTTTTGCCTGTCGGCGAAGGGGAGCGGTAATCGCTGTTGAGGTAGAAGTTACGGCTGAGTACATCAAGCGTCGCGCCATCCAGAAACCCTTGTGCGGGTTCATCCGCCAAGGCGGTTCCGGCGAATAGCATCGACAACCAACAGGGAAGGACTTGCTTGCGAAACTTCATCGTCAATCACCACAAAGCAACGACTGCGCAATGTCCGCAGTCGCTGGCTATTTACAGGAAAAGCGCTTAGTGGCCTTCCGAGGCACCGAACATGGTTTTGGCGTAGATCAGGCCAAGACCATAGGAGCCACCGTTGGCAATCGAGGTTTTCACGGTTTCTTCGTAGGTCTCGGTACGCGCCCAGTCGCGCTGCAGTTCGAGCAGGTATTGCAGCGAGGTCATTGGGCGGGCGCCGATCTGGATCATGCGCTGCATGGCCATTTCATGGGCTTCGGTGCTGACGTCGCCACAGGCATCGGCAATCACGTAGACCTCGAAACCCTGGTCGATGGCCGACAGCGCCGGGCCGACGATGCACACCGAGGTCCACAGGCCGGCGAGGACGATTTTCTGTTTGCCGAAGGCGTTGACTTCAACGGCGATGCGCTCGTCTTCCCAGGTGTTCATGCTGGTGCGGTCGATGACGTTGTGTTCCGGGAACACTGACTTGATTTCGTCGAAGATCGGCCCGGAAAAGCTCTTCTCGGCGACGGTGGTGAGGATGGTCGAGACCTTGAAGCCCCGCGCGGCCTTGGCCACCAGTGCGGCGTTGTTGCGCAGGGTGACGGCGTCGATCGACTTGGTCGCGAAGGACATCTGCGATTGGTGGTCGATCATGATCAGGGTGTGGTCGGTCGGGGTCAGCAGGGTTTTGCCGGGAACGGCTTTGGCGATGGCCATGGCGAGGTCCTTACGGGTGAGTGAGGAGGCCATGGTTGCGTAGATTCGGGCGGGGATATTGAGTCGATGTGCTGTGTTTGGGATTTTTGCGAGGACGCGTGAAGAACGGCCCCGCGCACTACCGGTCAGTGTGCGGGGCAGTCTGTCATTGCATCACATAACGCCCGGGCGCGGATTCAATCGCCGTGTATTGCGCATTGCCCGTGTGCAGCACGGAAGGCTGGCGCTCGCCGGACTGCTCTGCGAGCCAGACGAACCAGTCATTCCACCAGCTACCGGCATGTTCCTGGGCATTCATGAACCAGGTTTCAGGGTCCTTCGTGACCCGATTGTTGGTCCAGTAATGGCGTTTTTCCTTGGCCGGCGGGTTGATGACCCCGGCGATATGCCCAGAGGCACCCAGCACAAAGCGCTTGGTCCCGGAGAGCAATTGGGTGCTGGCATAAGCGCTGCGCCACGGCACGATGTGATCATCATGCGTTGCGAGGATGTACGCCGGCGCATCGATAGCGCGCAGGTCGAGCTTGACCCCGCAGCAGTCCAGCTCACCGGATTTCAGGTCATTCTGCAGGTAGGTGTGGCGCAGATACCAGCAGTACATCGGCCCTGGAAGGTTGGTGCTGTCGTTGTTCCAGAACAACAAGTCGAGGGGGATCGGTTTTTGGCCCTTGAGGTATTTGTCGACGTTGTAGTTCCACCACAAATCGTTGGGGCGCAGCAGCGAGAAGGTGTTGCCCATGTCCTCGCCCTTGAACAGTCCGATGGGGCCATCCAGGCCGCCGATGGTACGCTCGCGGTAGGCCACCAGTTGCTCGTCGACGAAGATGTCAATAGGGCCGGTGTCAAGGTAATCGAGGAAGGTGGTCAACAGGCTCACGCTGCCGATGTCCTTGTCGCCGCGCGCTGCCAGCACGGCCAGCGCCGAACTCAACAGCGTGCCGCCGATGCAGAAGCCAACGCAGTTGGGACGTTGCTCGCCGCTGATCTCGCGGGTCACTTGCAGGCCTTTGATGATGCCGGTTTCGATCAGGTCATCCCAGGTGGTGCCGGCGTGCGCCTGATCGAAGTTGCGCCACGACATCAGGAACACCGGGTGGCCTTGTTGCAACAGATGGCGAACCATCGAATTGTCCGGGCGCAGGTCGAGGATGTAGTACTTGTTGATCGACGGCGGGACGATGAACACCGGGCGCCGGTACTGGGTTTCGCTTTGCGGGTAGTACTGAATCAACTGGAACAGTTCGTTCTCGAACACCACTTCGCCGGGCGTATTGGCCAGGTCGACGCCGACGGTGAAGGCGCCGCTGTCACACTGGCGCATCTTGCCTTCCTGCAGGTCGCTGGCCAGGTGCAACAGGCCGGTAAACAAGCTGCCGCCCTGAGTGTCGACGACGCGCTGCAAGGCATCGGGGTTGCTCGCCAGAAAGTTGCTGGGGGCTCCGGCGGCAATCGCTTGCTCCACCAGGTACAGCAGGCGCTGGCGGGGTTTCTTGTCTTTGATCGGCAGTTTATCGAGCAGCTTCAGCAGGAAACCGGCATTGAGCAGGTAGAACGCGGCGAGGGAGCCGAACAGCGGCGTGCTCCAGTTGCCGCTGGCAAAACGTCGATCTTCAAAGGAGAACGGCTGGCCGGTCAGCAGCCGCTGGCCCAGATCACCCCATTGGGTTTGATACTCGGTTTGCAGGCTTTCCAGGGTGGTGCGCGGCAGGTCGAACCACTCTTCGTATTCCTGGCCGGTGAACCATGGATTGGTGCTGACCCACAGGCGTAATTGTTGCACTGCAAAGGAGGCAATGAACGGGACTTGGCCGGACCAGAAGGTGTTGAAAGTGTGCGCGTTATTGTCCATGGAACTCCTTGCCCACATCGCAAAACCGGGCAGAAAAAAACCGCGGTGCCGGAATTCGGCACCGCGTCAGCAGTCAAGCAAGCAGTCCTGTGTTTCTTATTTTTATCGTTCGATGACCAGACTGACGCCTTGGCCGCCACCGATGCACAACGTGGCCAAGCCTTTTTTGCCGTCACGGCGAATCAGTTCGTGCACCAGCGACACCAGAATCCGCGCGCCTGACGCGCCGATCGGATGACCCAGCGCAATCGCGCCACCGTTGACGTTGACCTTGTTCGTGTCCCAGCCCAGTTCTTTGCCGACCGCCAGCGATTGCGCGGCGAACGCTTCGTTGGCTTCGATCAGGTCGAGGTCGTCCAGGCTCCAGCCGGCTTTCTCCAGCACCAGGCGAGTGGCCGGTACCGGGCCGATGCCCATGATCGACGGGTCGACGCCTGCGCTGGCGTAAGCCTTGATGCGCGCCAGCACCGGCAAGCCGAGGGCTTGGGCCTTGGCGGCGCTGGCCAGCAGCAACACGGCGGCGCCATCGTTGAGGGTCGACGAATTGCCGGCGGTCACGCTGCCGTCTTTCTGGAACGCCGGTTTGAGGTTGCTCAATGCTTGCAGCGTGCCGCCCGGGCGCGGTTGTTCATCCGTATCGAACACCAGCGGATCGCCCTTGCGCTGAGGGATCAGGATCGGGGTGATTTGCCCCTTGAAATAGCCCGCTTCGGTGGCGGCGGCCGCTTTCTGTTGCGAGGCGGCGGCGAAGGCGTCCTGATCTTCGCGGCTGAGGCTGTACTTCGTGGCCAGGTTCTCAGCGGTGATGCCCATGTGGTAGTCGTTGAAGGCGTCCCACAAACCGTCTTGAATCACGCTGTCCTGCAATTGCGCATGACCCAGGCGCAGACCGGTGCGTACCTTGGGCAGCACATACGGCGCCAGGCTCATGTTTTCCTGACCGCCGGCAATCACCAGCTCGGCGTCGCCGCAACGGATCGCTTGAACGGCAAGCTGCACAGCCTTGAGGCCCGAGCCGCAAACCTTATTCAGGGTCAGGGCAGGGGTGGTGAAGGGCAGGCCGGCCTTGATCGCCGTCTGGCGTGCCGGGTTCTGCCCCGAGCCTGCGGTGAGGACCTGGCCGAGGATCACTTCATCAATCTGAGTGCCGTCCAGACCGGTTTCTTCCAACAGACGGCGAATCACCGCGGCGCCCAGCTCGGTGGCTGGAATCGCCGACAAGGCCCCTTGAAAACTGCCGATGGCGGTACGAGTAGCGGCAACGATTACGACTTCGTTCATGCGTGACCTCATTAAAATTTTGTCCAGCGGGAGCAGGGCGTCCTTGCCCTGATCGGTCTACTGCATGTTCATGCCGCCGTTCACCGAGAAATCGGCGCCGGTGCTGTAGCCCGATTCATCGGAAGCCAGCCAGGCAACGATCGAAGCGATTTCTTCGGGTTGGCCGAGGCGCCCGACCGGGGTGGCCGCAATCATGGTGTCGAGGATGTCCGGGCGGATGGCCGCGGTCATGCTGGTCTGGATGTAACCCGGGGAGACGGTGTTGACGGTCACGCCCTTGCCGGACACTTCCCGCGCCAGGGCCATGGTGAAGCCGTGGATGCCGGCCTTGGCCGCGCTGTAGTTGGTCTGGCCGAACTGGCCGCGCTGACCGTTGATCGAGGAAATATTGATCACCCGTCCCCAGCCCTTGGCCAACATGCCTTCAATCACCTGCTTGGTGGTGTTGAATACGCCGCTCAGATTGGTGCCGATGACCGCCTTCCAGTCCTCGGGCGTCAGCTTGCGAAAGGAGGCATCGCGAGTGATGCCGGCGTTATTGACCAACACATCGATCGGGCCGAATTGCTCGCGCGCCATCTCGAAGGCCTTGCGCGTCGACTCCCAATCGGTGATGTCGCCGTAGACGCATTCGAACTGATAACCGGCCGCCAGTTGAGTGGCAATCCAGTCATTCTTGCGGGCGGAATCGGCGCTACAGCCGACGATGACCTTGAATCCTTCCTTGTACAGGCGCTGGCTTATCGCCGTGCCAATCCCACCCATACCACCTGTGACCAACGCAATACGACCAAGCGACTTCATAAGCTCCGTTCCTTTTTTGTTTTTGCGCTGCAAGATGGGCGATTGTTCGGTATTGGAGGGGGATGCGGAAGTGTTGGGAGGTGACGGCGTGGTGTCCAACGGTGCCACGAGCGGTTTAGTTGCATCGGGGCGACGAATGGCCCGAAACACTGGCAAAAAGTGAGGAGTACCTATACTGGGATCAATATTGGCAACGAAACAACCCGTTAGAATTTTGCTTCATCGCAGATCAGTCATGGCTCCGGACAGGATGTTCGGTTCCACAGGTCATTGAGGACGCCATGTATAGAATGAGTTCAGGCTATGCCAGCGTGCTGGTAAATACGCTCTCGGCTCAGGGACTGGATGTCGCCAGTCTGTGTCGGGAGGCTGGACTAGACATTAATGTCGCGAACAAACCAGGAGCGTTTTGCGAGCGAAAGGCCATTTATCGACTCTGGGGACTGGCCGCTGAGGCCTCGAGCGATCCGGACATTGGCTTACGGGCCTATGGCAGTTTTCACCCCGGCAGCTTTCAGATCATCGGCTACACCATGATGTCCAGCCTGAATCTGAAAAAGGCCCTTGAACGCCTGGTTCGTTTCAGTCCGTTGATTGGCACCGGGTTCAGTCTTTTCTTTACCGCGGAACAGCAACATTACCGGTTGTCCAGCCTCGACCATCAACAGCATGGTTCGGTCAAACCGCGCCAGTACACCGATGCCGCTCTGGCGTCATTGCTGAGTTTTTGCCGCAAACTGTTGGGCGGCGACGCACCGCATCCCTTGAGCGTTGAGTTCACTTATCCCGAGCCCGAAGACATCTCCGAGCATCGACGGCTGTTTGGCCCCAATCTGCAATTCGATGCACCTTACGACAGCATTCTGTTTGACGGGCAGGAGCTGATGCGACCGCTGAGCATGGCCAACGAAGCGTTGGCGGTGCTGCATGACAGTTTCGCCGAGGCGCAATTGGACCTGCTGTTTGGTTTTTGCATTGTCGGGCGTATTCGCGCGCTGATTACCGAGCGCTTGAGTCAGGGCCAGGGGCAGTGCGACATGGAGTCGATCGCAGCCGCCTTGAACATCAGCAAGCGCACGCTGCAACGGGCGCTGGAGAAGGAAGGGACACAATTCAAGGACGTGCTGAGCGCGGTGCGTCGGCAATTGGCCGATTTCTACCTGCGCCATTCTCACTTCAACATGAAGCATGTCGCGTATCTCCTTGGTTTTCATGACCACAGCAGTTTCAACAAAGCCTGTACCCGCTGGTTTGGTATGACACCGGGGCAGTATCGCTCCGATGTATCGTTCGAGATCGAGGAAACCGCGCCGGTGTGACGCGGTGAACTGCTCTAACATTTTGTAAACAACGAATCCTCTGTGGAGCGCGCTTTTGTGGCGAGGGGATTTATCCCCGTTCGGCTGCGAAGCAGTCGTAAAACCATTGTGCGCGGTGCACCTGATACACCGCGGTTTTCGATTTTGGGGCCGCTTCGCAGCCCAACGGGGATAAATCCCCTCGCCACAGAGCTCGCTCCTACAGGTTGCTCATCACGGTGCAGGAGGTTTCTTCGCGCCTTTTTTGACCTTGGCCGGTTTGCGCGTTTTGGTCGGCGTTACCGGAGCAATCGGCTCAGCGACGACCGCCGGGGCCTTTTGTTTGACGGGCTCTGGTACGACCACCGGTGTTTTCGTCTTGATCGGCTCCGGGATTATCGCAGGGGCTTTCTCCTCGACAACATCGGCTTCACCCGGTGGTCGAGTCAGGTTGAAACCCGGCAGTGGCACGTTGAGCAGCGTGTGCAGCTCACACCAGAACGGGTTATCTGCGCCGCTGGTCAGCAATTCCGGGAGCAAATTGGCGACGGCCGCCAGCACCTGTTGGCGTTCTTCGACCTCGGCCAGCATCAGAGGCAAGCTGTGCAGGCTTTCCTGTGGGTGGGTGGCGACCAGCAGTTTTTGCAGGCGCAGGGTTTCGCGCAGGTCGAGTGGCTCGGCGCTGTAGTCCTGCAGCAGCACCTGCAATTGCAGGATCAGTTTCTCGACGCTTTGCTTGCCTGGTTCATCGCTGTCGCGGCCCAGCAGAAACAGGATCCGGATCAAGGCTTCCATCAAACCGCCCAGGGGCAGGGCGTCCTGAAGGCGTTCAATCAGGACTTTATCGTGCTGCTCGGCATGCGCGTGGAGATCGCGCGCCGATGTGTTGCCGCTGAGGCAGTTGAGCAGGCCATACACGCCGTAAAAACTCATTTCCTGAGCGGCATCACGCAGGTCCCGATAGCCGTTCAAGGCGTCCTGAATCTGGTTGGAAAACAGATCCTGCCAGGCCAGCAACGGATTGGACGGGCTCGCCGGAAGGCGATCCTTGCTCACCTGGGCGGCACTGCCAGCCAGCCACCAGAGCGCCGGGTTCAGGCTGTTCCACATCACTTGTTGCTGGTGGAACGGGTGTGCCTTGCGCATCATTTCGGCGGTCGGCTCGTTGATCAACTGACGCAACCACGGCCGTACACATCCGTCGTAAAGCGTGTTGTTGAAATCGGAGGCACGCTCGACCAGCGCGAATTCGCGATCGTCGTCACGGGCCGGCTGCACTTCACCATGGATGTCGGCGATACGCCGTGGCTCGAAACGCACGGCGTACGGCGTTGGCGAATTTTCCGGCAGGTCATCGATGAGCATTTCATAGAGACCGCCCGGCAGTTCGTTGATCGCGTCGACGGCTCCCAGCAATTCGCGGTGTTCACGCCGCGCGACTTCGCCGGAAACAAAGATGCCCAGATGACCGATGCTCGCGTGCCGCAGGTAAACAATGGTGCGACCGGCATTTTGCAGGGCGAGGTCGCTGGGATAGACGTCGGTGATCCAGTCCAGCGCCTGCTGCGGCGAAGTAATGTTGTCGCCATAGGAGCAAAACACCACCACCGGCACTTCGATGCGTTTGAGGTCGAGCCCGCTGCTCTTGCGCCCGAGGCCACCCGATAACTGATTGCCGATGAACAGGTCGTCGACAATCATCTCGATTTCTTCGCCATTGAGCAGGGTCGGGCTGCCCCACCAGCGTTCGAAATCCAGGAACCGTGGGGCCTCGCTGTCGACTTCGCTGAACAAGTGGTAGTACTTGCCCCACAAGGCGTTGGCCGGGTCGAGGCTTTCGAAATTGCTCACCAGCCAGGTGCCGTCGAAACGGTCATTGCCCAGGTCGCTGCCCAGGCGCGCCATCCAGCCACCGCCCAGCAAACCGCCGGTGTAGCGCATCGGATTGCGGCCATTGACGCCAGCCCAATACGACAGCGGTGCACCATTGACGATGATCAGTCCCGGCAGTTCCGGGCGGGTCGCCGCCAGGCCCATCAATGCCCAACCAGCCTGGCAATTGCCAATGACCACGGGTTTGGCGCTGGCGGGATGTCGGGAGCTGACCTCTTCGATAAACCGCGCCTGGGCTTCAACGATGTCCGCCAGGGTTTGGCCCGGGCGTGGTGAATGGCTGAACGAGATGAAATAGGTCGGGTGGCCGGCACGCAAGCTTTCGCCGATCACCGAATCCTGTTTGAAACCGCCGATCCCCGAACCGTGGCCGCCGCGCGGGTCAATGATGATCACCGGCTGCTTTTTGCTGTCGAGCTGTTGCCCGGGGCCCGCGAGGATCTGCAACAACGAGTAGTTGACCGGGCGCGGCAGGTCTTCGCCGGCGACCAGGGTTTGATGGTTGAACTTGAGCAGCAGCGGATACCCCGCGCGTTCATGGGCCAGGGTGTTGTCGCCGCGCTGACGCAAGGTGTCCCAGAACAGCACGCTACGTTGGCCAAGGTCGGTGAGGTATTCCTGCCAGTCTGCGGCGGTTGGCTGTTTGAGCAACCCAAGGCTTGAAGGCGCGTAGGTTTTGGCCTGGCGCTGTTGCAAGGCGTCGAGAACGTTGCGGGTGTTGAGGCGCTGCAGATGGTTCAGATGCTCGAACAAACCGGACGGAGCAGAGAACCCTTCATCGTGCAGCGCAATATTTTCTTCCTGGCCCATCGTGGACTCCTGACACCCTGCGTGGGAACGTCGCCCTGACTACTAGAAGCCGAGCCGGCCGTTCGATTATCACGAGTGTATAGGGAATATAGGTCAAGGAAGCGAACTTTATTGTGCGCTGCACAAAATAGCCGTTGCCAAATTGTTTTGTGCACTGCAATATTCAACCTAACGCGATGGCTGGCAGGATCGCTTCGCGTCCTCAGGTCCATCCGGGCCTTCCAGTACCAGGAGATTCAAGCATGTCTTTTTTCAATTCGGAAAAACTGCAAACCGCTCAGAAAGCCAACCTCGATCTTTTGCAGCAGATCAGCGGCAAAGTCTTCGCCAGCGTTGAACAGCTGAGCCAGTTGCAGTTCAAGGCACTGCGTGACTCCACCGAAGAGCACTTCGAAGGCGTTCGCAAGCTGTTGGCCGTGCGTGATCCACAAGGTTTTGCTGATTTGCAGGCGTCGTTCACCCAGCCGAGCGCGCAGACCGAACGTCTGGCCGAGTTCAATCGTCAGGTTCAAGCGCTGATCGTGGGCACGCAGTCGGACATCGCCAAACTGACGGCGAGTCAGGTCGAGGCGGGCACCCAGCAGGTGAATGAGTTCGTTGAATCGATCAGCAAGAATGCACCGGCCGGTTCCGAGCCAGTCGTGGCGGCCTTCAAGTCGGGCCTGGCGAATGCCAGTACCGCGTTTGAAAGTGCACAGAAAGCCGTGAAACAGGCTTCCGATGTGGCTCAGAGCAATTTTGACGCGGCCACTGCCGCTGCCACCAAAGCAGCACCGGAAGCGGGCGCCAAGGCTACCAGCGGTAACAAGTAAGTCATATCAGGCCAGCGGCACAAACAATGGCGATGGGTTTATTCCCCATCGCCATTTTTTTTCGGCCCGCTTTCGGTGCCGGGCTTGGCGCCAAACATGCCGAACAGGTTCTGGGTATTGAGGTACAAGGCTTTGGACTGATCGACATACTGGCGCATCAGGTCCTGCATGACCGGAGCTTGTTGATGCATGAAGTCGCTCCAGGCCTCGGACGACTGCGCGCCGGTCTGCGACTGAATGTCGATAACGGTCTGGATGCTTTTGTCCAGGTAACTGCCGAGCACGCCCTGATACGGACCATAGAACTGGATAATCCCCATCAGCATCTCGCTGGTGAAGATCGGCTCACCGCCGCTTTCGGCTTCCAGAATCACTTGCAGCAGGATGCTGCGCGTCAGGTCTTCGCCGCTCTTGGCATCGACCACCTGAAACGCAACTTTATCGACGACCAATTGGCGCACATCCGCCAGCGTCAGATGACTGCTGGTGTGGGTGTCATACAGTCGGCGATTGGGGTACTTCTTGATCAGACGGGGCGTGTTCCGACTGTTATCTGGCATGCGGGGCGTCTCGTGGCGAGCCTGGTTTGCAGGCATCTTAACCTACAATCACCATTGGTGTTTTGGAGGCCGCCTTCGCGAACAAGCCCGCTCCCACACTTGACCGAGTCTCGCATGAGAATGCGGTTAAATGTGGGAGCGGTCTGGCTCGCGAAGAGGCCAGCCATGACAGCGAAAATCCACCATAAAAAAGAGGACTGCGCCGCCAAGCGAGTCCCCCTTGTGAAACATGAATCGGCTTACCAGATCGGCAGGGTGTAGCTGACAATCAAGCGATTCTCATCCAGATCACTGCCAAAGTTGGTCGACCGCACCGTTGCATTCCGCCATTTCACGCCGACATTCTTCAGCGGGCCGCTCTGCACGACATAACCAATGTCGGTATCACGTTCCCACTCCTTGCCTTGCGGACGATTGCCGCCCAGGTCGATATTGTCGCCGGTGATATAGCGGGTCATGAAGGTCAGGCCCGGCACGCCCATGGCCGCAAAGTTGTAGTCGTAACGCGCCTGCCAGGATTTTTCGTCCTTGCTGGCGAAGTCACCGATCTGCACGAAGTTCACCAGGAACGCATCGGTGCCGTTGACGTAGGCAAAACCGGTGTCGCCGCTCATGCCTTGATAACCCAGGCCAAACGCATGCCCGCCGAGGCTGTAGGTGAACATCGCGCCAATCGCATTGTTGTCGACATTGCTGCCGCCATCATCCGTGGAGCGAGCAAAACGCAGGTCCGTTTTCAACGACTGCCCCGTGGTCACCGGCATCACGTAGGTCAGGTTCACCAGGTGCTGACTGTAGAAATTGTCGAGGTGGCCGTAGCTGTAGCCGGTGGCGAGATTGCTGGTCCACTTGTAGTTGAGGCTGGCGAAATCGAAGCTGTCGCTGTCGACATGCCGCGTGGTGATGCCTTTGGCGCCGGTGCGGGTGATGCCCATGTCCTCGTAGTCCGAGGAGTCACGCTGATTGACCTGGCTCAGCCGCCCGGCATCCGCCGTCAGGCCTTCAATCTCCAGCGAGGTCAACTGACCGCCCTTGAAGGTTTGTGGCAACAGCCGAGAATCGTTGGCCAACACCGTTGGCAGTTTCGGCAGCAGCGTGCCGAGTTTCAGGGTGCTTTTGGAGGCGCGCAGTTTGGCGGTCAGACCCAGTTCGCCGTACTCGTCCTGCGCCCCTTTGCTCGTGTCGCGATGGCGTTTGAGCAGGCCGGAGCCTGCGCGATCAGGGCTGGAATCGAGTTTGACGCCGACCAGGCCAATCGCATCGAAACCGACGCCGATCAAACCGTCGGTGAAGCCCGACTCATAGCGCAGCAGAAAACCCTGGGCCCATTCCTCTTGTTTGGATTGGGCGGCGTTGTCCTGGCGATAGTCACGGTTGAAATAGAAGTTGCGCAGCTCGAGGCTGGCCTTGCTGTCTTTGACAAAGTCCGCAGCAGCGGGGGCCGAGAGGCTGATGACGCCGCCAGCCAGTAACAGTCGGGTAGCGAGGGTGCGGGTGTTGCGGTCCATGGTGAAGCCCCTTTGTTTTTATTATGGAAAGACAGGTCCCGCGGCCCTCGCCAGGCAGGCGAGGGCTTATCAATAAAAAAACGCGGACGCCGAATCGAGAGGAGCGTGGCGCCGCGTCGGTTCAATCGTTAGAACTGTTCGGCGCTCAGGCCGTACAACGAGGCGCTGCCGGCGAGAATGGAATGCTCCAGGCTCAACGTGCGCGGGAGCAGGCGACGGATGTAGAAATCGGCGGTGGCGATCTTCGCGCCGTAAAACTTGGGGTCGTCGCTGAGTTTTTTCTTCGCGACCTGGGCCATGCGCGCCCAGAGCCAGGCGTAGGCGACGTAACCGAACAGGTGCAAATACTCGACCGAAGCCGCGCCGATTTCGTTGCGATTGGTCGCGGCCTGGTCTTGCAGCCAGTCGCTGAGGTTTTCCAGACGCTGCACGGCATCGAACAGTTGCACGGAGTAGGGCGCGTCGGGCTGATGGGCGAAACGACGGATCTCCCCGGTGAATTGACGCAGCGCGAAGCCGCTATCGGCCAGCACTTTGCGGCCGAGCAGGTCCAGCGCCTGAATACCGTTGGTGCCTTCGTAGATCTGCGCGATGCGCACGTCACGGACCAATTGTTCCTGGCCCCATTCGCGGATGTAGCCATGGCCGCCGAAGACTTGCTGGCCGTTGATGCAGCTTTCCAGACCGGTGTCGGTGAAGAACGCTTTGGCCACTGGCGTCAGCAGCGCGACCAGGGTCTGGGCGCTGTCGCGCTCCTTGGCGTCATCGGAAAACTTCGCCAGGTCCAGTTGCTGTCCTACATAACTGGCAAACGCACGGCCACCTTCGGTCATGGCTTTCATGCTCAGCAGCATGCGCCGCACATCCGGGTGGACGATGATCGGGTCAGCCACTTTGTCCGGGGCAATCGCACCGGTCGGGGCGCGGCTCTGCACACGTTCGCGGGCATACGCCACGGCGCTCTGATAGGACGCTTCGGCGCAGCCAATGCCCTGAATGCCGATGGACAGGCGCTCGTAATTCATCATGGTGAACATCGCCGCCAGACCTTTGTTGGCCTCGCCGACCAGCCAACCGCTGGCGCCGTCGAAGTTCATCACGCAGGTGGCCGAGGCCTTGATGCCCATCTTGTGTTCGATCGAACCGCAGCTCACGGCGTTGGCATCGCCGAGTGAACCGTCAGCATTGACCAGCACCTTGGGCACGACGAACAGCGAGATACCTTTCGGCCCCGCAGGCGCATCCGGCAGTTTGGCCAGCACCAGATGAACGATGTTTTCGGTCAGGTCCTGATCACCACCGGTGATGAAGATCTTGCTGCCGGTGATGCTGAAGCTGCCGTCAGCCTGAGGTTCGGCGCGGGTGCGGATGATCCCCAGGTCGGTGCCGGCGTGGGCTTCGGTCAGGCACATCGAGCCGGCCCAGCGACCTTCGTACATCGGCGGCAGATAGATTTTTTTCAGGCTCTCGCTGGCGTGGGCATCCAGTGCCAGGCAAGCACCGGAACTCAATGCCGAATACAGGGCGAAACTTGAGTTGGCGCCGTAAAGCATTTCTTCGAACTGCACGGCGAGCATCTTCGGCATGCCCATGCCGCCGAAATCGGCGTTACCGGAAAGGCCCACCCAGCCGCCTTCAATGAAGGTGGCATAAGCCTGTTTGAAGCCGATCGGTGTGCTGACCTGGCCATCGAGCCACTGGGCGCCTTCTTCGTCGCCGCTGCGATTCAACGGCGCAATCAGGTGCGAGGTGACTTTCGCCGCTTCCTCAAGAATGGCGTCAGCGGTGTCGGCGTCGACATTGTCGGCCAAGGCCGGCAAGCGCGCCCACAGGGCCGGGGCATCGAACACTTCATGCAGCACAAAGCGCATGTCGCGCAGCGGGGCGTTGAATTCGGGCATAACGTGAACCTCAAAAGGTGTGCGGTGGGCACGGCGCTGCAATGGCAGGCCGTGCCCTTTCAATCAATGAGCGCAAGCGCTGGCAGCGCCGAGGCCGGTCTGGGCACGAACGAACTGGTCGGCGTAGGCATCACGCTCCTTGTCGGCCCGCACGCTGCGGTCGAGTTTGGAGACGACGATGATCACGAAGAACGCCAGCGGCATGGAGAACAGTGCCGGGTGGTCGTACGGGAAGATCGCTTGGGCATGACCGAGTACGGTGACCCAGACGGCTGGCGACAGGATCACCAGCACCAGCGCGCAGATCAGGCCGGCGAAACCGCCGATGATCGCGCCTTTGGTGGTCAGGCCTTTCCAGTACATGGCCATGATCAGCACCGGGAAGTTGGTTGACGCGGCGATACCGAAGGTCAGGCCCACCAGGAACGCAACGTTCATCTTCTCGAACAGAATGCCCAGCAGAATCGCGATGATGCCCAGGCCAACCGTGGCCATGCGCGTCACACGCATTTCCTCTTTCTGACTGGCTTTGCCTTTCTTGAACACCGTGGCGTAGAGGTCATGGGAAATTGCCGAGGCACCGGCCAGGGCCAGCCCGGACACCACCGCCAGAATGGTGGCGAAGGCCACCGCCGAGAGGAAACCGAAGAACAAGTTGCCACCGACCGCTTTGGCCAGGTGCATGGCAACCATGTTGCCGCCGCCGATCAAGGCACCGCCGACTTCACCATTAACGTAGTACTGCGGGTCGGTGCCGATGATGACCATCGCGGCAAAGCCCAGGGTGCACACAACGAGGAAGAAGAAGCCGATGAAACCGGTGGCGTAGAACACCGACTTACGCGCTTCCTTGGCGTTGGGCACGGTGAAGAATCGCATCAGGATGTGCGGCAGGCCGGCAATCCCGAACACCAGGCCCAGGGACATGGAAGCGGTGTTGATCGGGTCGGCGAGCATCGAGCCCGGGCCCATGATGTTCCAGCCACTGGCATGGGCCTGGACGGCTTTGTCGGCGAGGGTTTCGTAGCTGAAACCGAACTGCGACATGGCCATCACCGCGAGGGTGGTGCCGCCGGCGAGCAGCAACACCGCCTTGATGATCTGCACCCAAGTAGTGGCGATCATGCCGCCGAAAATCACGTAGACCAGCATCAATGCGCCAACGATCACCACGGCAACCGGGTAATCGAGACCAAACAGCAATTTGATCAATTGACCGGCACCGACCATCTGCACGATCAGGTAGCAGCACACCACCGTCAGCGAACCGAACGCGGCGAAGATCCGCACTTTGTTCTGGTCCAGGCGATAGGACACGATGTCGGCGAAGGTGTAGCGGCCCAGGTTGCGCAGACGCTCGGCCATCAGGAAGGTGATGATCGGCCAGCCGACAAAGAAGCCGATGGTATAGATGAAGCCGTCGTAGCCCTTGGCGAATACCAGGCTGGACAGCCCTAGCAGCGTGGCGGCGGACATGTAGTCACCGGCAATCGCCAGACCGTTCTGGAACCCGGTGATGCCACCGCCCGCGGTGTAGAAGTCCGACGTGGATTTGGTTTGCCGCGCGGCCCACCAGGTAATCGCCAGCGTGCCCAGCACGAAGACGAAGAACATGCCGATGGCGTGCAGATTTAGCGGTTGTTTTTCCACTGCGCCCACGGCCGGGGCAGCGAGGGCGATGGAGGCCGGCAACAGGCCGGCAGCGGCGAGGACGAGCTTACGAAGCAGGTTCATTACTTGCTCTCCTCGAGAATGGCGGCGCCCAGTGCATCGAAGCGCGTGTTGGCGCGGTAGACGTACCAGCCAGTCAGCAGCCAGGAAAAAATGATGATTGCCGCGCCCACTGGCATACCCAGGGTCAACATCCGATGTTCGGCGAGCGGCGCATGCAGCCACTGCGGGGCAAACGCCACGACCAGCATGAACCCGTAGTAAGTGCCCAGCACCGCAGCGCTCAGCGACCAGGCCAGGCGCGAACGGCTGCTGACCAATTGCAGGAACTTCGGATTGGTCCGAATGCGTTCGCAACGTTGGGTATCGGTTGAATGGATGTCGATCATGGGTGGCTCCACATGTGTTGTTATAGGCGTTTGAACGGGGCTGAATTCGGCGTGCACGAGCCCGAAGCGGCAGGTAAGGCACCTGCCGCCGGGTGGGGACAACGTCGGTTCGGGTTAGAGCGCTTTAGCCCTGTCGCGCAGGACGTACTTCTGGATCTTGCCGGTGGATGTTTTCGGCAGCAGGGTGAAAATCACCGTGCGCGGGACTTTGAAACCGGCCAGGTGCTCACGGCAGAAACTGATGATGTCGGCCTCGCGCACGTCCTGGTGATCGGCCTTCAAGGTGACGAAGGCGCAAGGCGTTTCGCCCCATTTTTCATCGGGACGGGCGACCACGGCGGCTTCCATCACGCCCGGATGGCGATAGAGCACGCCTTCCAGTTCGATGGTGGAAATGTTCTCGCCGCCGGAAATGATGATGTCCTTGAGCCGGTCCTTGATCTCGACATAACCGTTGGGATGACACACCGCCAGGTCACCGGTGTGGAACCAGCCGCCTTCGAATGCTTCGGCGGTGGCAGTCGGGTTCTTCAGGTAGCCCTTCATCACAGTGTTGCCGCGCATGAAGATCTCACCGATGGTCTGACCGTCGCGTGGGGTCGGTTCCAGGGTCTTCGAATCGCCGACCATCACGCCTTCGAGCGTCGGGTAGCGCACACCCTGACGGGATTTGATCTGTGCCCGTTCTTCCAGCGGCAACTCATCCCATTCGGCATGCCAGGCGCAGAGCGTTACCGGGCCATAGGTTTCGGTCAGGCCGTAGACGTGGGTGACCTTGATGCCCATCTCTTCGACAGCGCCGATCACTTTGGCCGGTGGTGCAGCGCCGGCAACCATGGCGTTGACCGGGTGATCGATGGCCGCTTTCGCCGATTCCGGCATGTTGACCAAGGCATTGAGCACGATCGGTGCAGCGCACAGGTGCGTGATCTGATGCTCGCGGATCAGGGTGAGGATTTTCTGCGGATCGACGCGGCGCAGGAACACATGCACGCCGGCCATTGCGGTGATGATCCACGGGTAGCACCAACCGTTGCAGTGGAACATCGGCAGGGTCCAGAGGTACACCGGATGGTTGCCCATGGCCCAGGTCATCTGGTTGCCCAGCGAGTTCAGGTACGCGCCGCGATGGTGGTAAACCACGCCTTTCGGGTTGCCGGTGGTGCCGGAGGTGTAGTTCAACGAGATGGCTTGCCACTCGTCGGCCGGCCACTGCCAGGCGTAATCCGGATCGCCTTCGGCCAGCAGCGCTTCATAGTCCAGGTCGCTGACGGCCTGGCCTTCACCGTATTCCGGGTCATTGACGTCGATGACCAGCGGCGGGTGATCGAGCATGCCGATGGCGGCATGAATCACATCATGGAACTCGCGGTCGGTGATCAGCACCTTGGCTTCACCATGCTGCAGCATGAAGGCAATGGCTTCGGCATCCAGACGCACATTGAGCGGGTTGAGCACTGCACCGATCATCGGCACGCCGAAATGCACTTCCAGCATCTCGGGGATGTTGGGCAGCATCACCGCCACGGTGTCGTTCTTGCCGATACCGCGACCGGCCAGCGCCGAGGCCAGACGACGGCAACGGGTGTAGGTCTGCGCCCAGGTACGACGGATCGAACCGTGGATCACGGCCGGGTAGTGGGGGTAAACGCTGGCAGTGCGCTCGATGAAGCTGAGCGGAGACAAAGCAATGTGATTGACAGCCGAAGGGCCTAGCCCTTGTTCATAGATCGACATGACGGGTACTCGGTGGCTGATTGTTAGCTCTATGGATGGCCTGTTCAGCTTAGCCGCTGAGGTCATCCTTTATGTCCGGTCTGCTTTATATAACAATCTGCCATGCATATGGAAGTACAACCTACGCAGTATAGTATATGTACTATATTTGATTCTTCGGTGTCCAAATGAATGCGGCGATACCTCTGGCGCCGGTATATTCTTGGCTCCCCCGGACAAAGCGGACCTGTGATGACCCTGACTCCCGTTCGATTGCACAGCTGGTTGCGCCTGCAACGCGAGGGCGTGTCCCTGGCCGCCCGGGCGGATGCGTTGTGCCGAGCGTTGCAGGAATGTCCCGAGGTACGCCGGGCGGTTTATCTGAGCTGGCAACCCACAGCGCGCATTTACAGCCACGAAGGCGCCGCACAGCATTTCCCGCCGGGCCTGGGCGATCCGTCGCTAGCCAGCGATCAGTTGCTGTTTGATCGGCTGGGCGAAACCGGCCGCCTGGACCTGGCCCAGGTGCGGCAACTCGATTGCTGGCTGTCCGGGCGGTTGCGCCGCGCCGCGATCAGCCACGGTCAGGTATTTGATCTGGCGTTGCAGGCGGGTCAGGCAGGCCTGTTGCTGGTGGAAGTCTGTGACGGCGTGAGCCTTGACTGGCTGGGCTGGGTTCAGGATTTGCTGACCACCTTGCTCAGCAGCGTCAACGGCATGCTGCGGGGGTCGCCGCTGTTAGGCCACGATCCGCAACCGAGTCTGTTGCTTGATGCACAGGGCCGGCCGCTGGAGTTCAACGCGGCGTTGCTGGCGTTGCTCGCGGAAAAGCCGCTGACCGAGGTGCTGGGTTTTCTGCCGGTCAATCACCGGGTGCTGGTGCGCGCCTGCCTTGATCAACAGCGCGCTATCGAAGGGGTTGAAGCGCAGTTCGAAGCGCAGATCCTGATCTGGACATTTATCCCCGATCCCCAGGACAACCGCGTGCTCGCCCGTTGCCGCGACGCCACGGTACAAGTGCTGGCCGAGCGCGAAGCCGCCACGGCACGCCGGTTGTATCGACTGATCATCGAGAACACCACCGACCTGATTTCCCGCCACACCCCGGACGGGCGTTTTCTCGATGCTTCGCCAGCGTCCTGGACATTGCTCGGCTACTGGCCCGAAGAGCTGCGCGGGCAAATGGCCCAGGGCCTGTTCCATGGCCAGGACCTGGCCAATCTGGTACAGCGCGCCCGGGATGCGCTGGAGCAGGACGGATATCACACGATGACGTACCGCATTCGCCACCGTGCCGGGCATTACCTGTGGTTCGAAACCGCCAGCCGGGCGATTCGCGAAACCTACACCGGCGCGGTGGTTGAAGTGGTCAGCGTGTCCCGGGACATCACCGCCCGGGTGCAGGCCGAAGAGAACAAGCGGCGCCTGGCCGAAGTGGTCGAGGCCAACACCGATCCGGTGTTGTTTATCGACCCTGACGGGCAAGTGACTTACCTCAACCCGGCGGCGCGGCGCATCCTCGGCATCGATGAGCAGCAACCGATGCCGGCCCTGGCGCAGTTGTTCGCCAGTGCTGACCTGACACGCCTGCAACGTGACGGCTGGAGCTGCGCCGAACGTGACGGCGTGTGGAGCACCGATGCGCGGCTGCAGCCCCCCGGTGGCGGCACGTCAGTGCCGGTGTCGCTGGTGCTGCTGGCGCACCGTTCGGCCGGCGGCGAGCGCTATTACTCCTTAGTCGCCCGGGACATGACCGAGCGCGAACTGCGCGAGGTGCAACAGCGCCGCCATCAAGACGAACTGGCGCACACCGCACGGCTGGTCACGCTGGGCGAACTGGCCTCGGGCATTGCCCACGAAATCAACCAGCCATTGGCCGCCGTGGTCAATTACGCCAATGCCAGCCAGCGCTATTTGCAGACGCTCGATTCCAACCCGCAGGCTGCCGAACGAGTGGCCCAAGGGCTGCAACGTATCACCCAACACGCCACCCATGCCTCGGAAGTGATCAAGCGTCTACGGGCGTTTCTGCGCAAGGGCCAGCGGCGCATGCAGGCGCTGAATTTTACCGACGTCGCCCGCGAAGCCGTGCGTTTGTGCGCCTGGGAAGCGAGCAATTGCCAAGTGACAATCGAGGATCGACTGCCGGATAATCTGCCGCCCGTTTATGCCGACCGGGTGTTGCTCGAGCAAGTACTGCTCAATCTGTTGCGCAACGCCATCGACGCCAACCGCGAACAACATCCGGGGCAGCCCTCGCTGATCGTGATGACGGCGGAGCAGGGCGGTGGTGCCACCGTGGAAATCCGTGTGCAAGACCAGGGGCCGGGCGTCAGCGAGCCCGAACTGGAGCAGATATTTACCCCGTTCTATACCAGCAAGGCCGATGGCCTGGGCCTTGGCTTGTCCATGAGCCGCAGCATCATTGAAGGTTTCGGCGGTGAATTGCAGGCCCGACGTCAACCGGTCGGCCTGCTGATGTGTTGCCGCTTGCCGCTGGCCGGTCCAACAAAACAACAACAGGAATAATTCAATGGCAGGTGTGACGGAGCACGTGGTGTATGTGGTCGACGATGACCAGGGCATGCTCGATTCAACGGTCTGGCTGCTGGAATCGGTCGGGCTCAAGGCCTTGCCGTTCACCAGCGGTGTGGAGTTTCTCAGTGCCTGCGATGCCACGCTCGATGCCTGCGTGCTGCTCGATGTGCGCATGCCCGGCATGGGCGGTTTGAACGTGCAGGAAGAAATGCGCGCTCGGGAGCTGAACCTGCCGATCATTTTCGTCAGCGGGCACGCCGATGTGCCAATCGTGGTGCGGGCGTTCAAGGCCGGCGCCCATGATTTCATCGAGAAACCCTACAACGAGCAGTTGTTGCTGGACAGCGTGCAGCAGGCGCTCAGCAACTGCGCCGCCAACCGTTCGGGCAATCACGGCCATGACGCCTTGCAGGCCCGCTTGCTGACACTGACCCCCCGCGAGCGCGATGTCTTGCTGCCGCTGGTGCAGGGTTACACCACCCGGGAAATCGCCGAGCAACTGGGCGTCAGCGCAAAAACCGTCGACCTGTATCGCTCGCGTGTGATGAAGCGCATGCAGGCCAATACGCTGCCGGACCTGGTGGGCATGGCCATTGCCGCCGGACTGGTCGATCCGCTGAAACTGCGTTGAGGCCTCGCGCCGGGTATTGAGCGTCTATGCTGGGCTAACCATCCCCACCGTTGCAGTGACCTGCAAGGAGGCATCCGTGGAGCCCACGCCCTTTTCCGAGAAAACGCTCGCACGCACGCTGCTCGATGTGCTGATTCGTGCCGGGTTGATCGCTGTCCTGGTGCTTTTTTGTTTCGAGATATTCAGCCCGTTTCGCGACCTGATGCTGTGGTCGCTGATCCTGGCGATCACCCTCTATCCGCTGCAAGAGCGACTCAGGGGGAGCCACAAACCAGGGCACGTGGCGACGCTGATCATTTTGATCGCCATTGTTATCCTGATGGTGCCGATCTACCTGCTGGGCACCTCGATTGCCGATTCGGTCGAGCGGGCGATGGAAGTCGTCAAGAGTGGCGGCTTTCATATTCCGCCACCGGCCCCGTCAGTCGCCAGTTGGCCGGTGGTCGGCCAGCCGCTCACTGATCTATGGATACAGGCCTCAACCAATCTGCCTGACCTGACGGAGAAGTACATACCGCAGATCAAACACGTCAGCCTGGGCCTGTTGGGCAAACTGGCCGGCGTCGGCATGGGTTTCCTGATGTTCATCGTGGCCTTGATCATCGCCGGAATCTTCATGGCCCATGGTGAAGGCGGCAGCCGCGCCGCCGTTCAGATTGCGTCAAGATTCAGCGGTCCAGTCAAGGGGCATAAAATCGCCGAACTGTGCACCGCGACCATCCGTGCGGTCGCACTGGGCGTGGTGGGTATCGCTTTTATCCAGATGCTGCTGGTCGGGCTCGGTTTTGTCTTCAAGGGCATCCCCGGTGCCGGCCTGTTGGCCTTGGCGGTGCTGCTGCTTGGCATCATGCAGTTGCCAGTGAGCCTGATTACGTTGCCAGTGATTGCCTTTGTCTTCGCCACGGAAGGCGCCAACACCGCGACCATTATTTTCGCCATCTATGTGTTCATCGCCGGCCTGGTGGACAACGTCCTCAAACCTTTACTGTTGGGGCGCGGTGTCGATGTGCCGATGCCGGTGGTGCTGATTGGCGCCTTGGGCGGCATGGTCACCAGCGGCATCATCGGGCTGTTCATCGGCCCGGTGGTGCTTGCCGTCGGCTATCAATTATTCTGGCAATGGGTGCAGGATCGACCGCCGGAAGGAGGAGGGCCGCCACTATGACTGCGCAGGACCAAGAACTGCTGGATCAGGTGCTGATCGCCCATGGTGGTCTGGAGCGCTGGAACAGCTTCAAAACCGTACGCGCCACGCTGGTGACCGGCGGTTCGCTCTGGGGCGCGAAAGGGCTGACCCAGGACAGCGCCCCTCGCCAGATGACCGTTTGGCTGCATGAACAGAAAGCCTCGGTAACGCCCTTCGGCGGCCCGGATAAACGGACCGCCTATACACCCGACAGAATCGCCATCGAAACCACGGACGGCACGGTGATCGCCGAGCGCCAGGCACCCCGGGAATCCTTCCGCGATCACGACGTAGACACCCCGTGGGACCCACTGCATCGCGCCTACTTCAACGGCTATGCACTCTGGTCCTACCTGACCATGCCTTTCCTGTTTGCCTTGCCCGGTGTGGTGACCGAAGAAATCGAGCCGTGGCAAGAAGGATCACAAGACTGGCGCCGCTTGCGGGTGCACTTCCCCGAGCACATCGCCACCCACTGCGCCGTACAGGATTTCTACTTCGGCGCAGACTTTTTGCTGCGTCGACACGACTACAACGTCGACGTCAGTGGCGCCATGCCGGCCGCCCAGTATGTGTCTGACTACATCGAAGCTGACGGGCTGCGCATGCCCGGCAAGCGGCGTGCCTACCGACGCGGGTGGGACGGCCAGGCCAACAAGGATGCGTTGCTGGTGGCCATCGACCTGAGCGAAATCGGCTATTCCTGATGCGACGCGGAGGGATCAATCATGACCGTACATGCCTGGGAAAAGCTCTACCTGGATGACCTGAGCCTGGGTCAGCAGTTCGAAAGCGACAGCCTGCGCGTCCATCGCGCCTCAATGCTGGCCTTCGCTCAGGAGTACGACCCGCAACCGTTTCACCTCGACCCTGAGGCCGCCGAGATGAGCCTGTTCCGTGGCCTGGCCGCCAGCGGCTGGAACACCGCTGCGTTGACCATGAAACTGCTGGTGGACAGCGTACCGTTGGCGGACGGCATCATCGGGTTAGGCATCGAACTGAGCTGGCCGACACCGACTTACCCCGATGACCTGTTGCACCTGCAATGCACCGTGCAGGCCATCGACCCGTCCAGCACCAAACCCGACCGGGGCGTGGTGACGATGTTCATGGAAACCCTCAATCAGAATGACAAGGTGGTGCAGCGAGCCACTGGCAAACTGTTGGTCTTCAGGAGACCGCCGCCTGACTGAAGAGTAGTTATAGGTTCCAGGGCACGCGCATGATGGCGCAGGCCAGATTTCACCAAGTCAGTCGAGTGCGCTCTGTCGATGGCAGGGACCGGAGGAGGCGTTGTGAAACCATTTCTGCCCAGGCCCAGCGCCTCAACGATGAACATGTTGCGTGAAGGTTGCCTGCAACGCCGTGACGCGGTGCCGCAAGAACTGACGGAACAAGCGGTCATCCCGGGCATCCCGAATGCGCGTTACTGGCTGGACCGGGACCTGACGTCGTTCATCCGGGATGCCAGCCTGGCCAATGATCGCGAGGTCGAGGCGCTCGCCGACACAGAGTTGCCCCCCGACGCGCTGCCACTGGCTTACTACCTGGCCATTTCGGGGGGCGGCGACGCCGGCACCTTTGCGGCGGGCATCATCGCCGGCTGGAGCTTGCATGGGAGCCGACCGCCTTTCAAAGTCGTCACTGGTATCAGCGCGGGCGCCCTGGTCGCACCGTTCGCTTACCTGGGGCCTGAGTACGACAACATCATTCTGGGAATCTGCAGCGCAATCGGTCCGAAAGATGTTTTCCATGCGCGAAGTGTGCTGACCCGCCTGGCCAGCGACGGCATCGCAGACAGCAAGCCGCTGGCGCGCCTCATTGCCAAGTACATCACCGCCGACGTGCTGGCGGCCATCGCCGCGCAATACGCCAAGGGACGGCTGCTGATGATCGGCACCACCGACCTCGATGCCGGGCGTCCCGTCACCTGGAACATGGGCGCGATTGCTTCCAGCGGAGCACCGGGCGCGCTGCACCTGTTTCGCAACATCATGATCGCCTCGATGAGCATTCCCGGCGCCGTTTCACCGGTCATGATCGATGTGGAGGTCGACGGCCAACAGTTTCAGGAAATGCACGTCGACGGAGGCGTCCTCACTCAAGTGTTCCTTTACCCGCCGGGCACGGTGATAGCGCTGAACAGCGTGGCCGGCGCGCGTATCCGCCAGGCCCGGCATTTCTACGTCATTCGCAACGGCAAACTGGAACCGCAGTGGGCCGGCACCAAGCGCCGCACCTTGAGCATCGGCGGCCGGGCCATCAGCACCTTGATCCAGACCCAGGGGATCAGCGACCTCAATCACATTTACCGGATCGCCCAGCAGGATGGCGCGGACTTCAATCTGGCGTACATCGGCGGCGATTTTATCTGTCCGCGCAATCAGAAATTCGATGGCGAGTACATGAAGCGTCTGTTCGATTACGCCTTCCAACTCAGCACGAAGGGCTATCCGTGGCATAAATCGCCGCACACCTGAGTTGTCCGAATGAAAATTATGCTGTAGTTTTTCATGAAATTATAAAAAGATAATTTCATGAGGCTTGTATGTTTCAGCAGTCCACGCAGCATGTCGCCAGCTATTACGCCCACAGTTGTGCCGATCGCCTGACCACCCGGCCAGCGCTTGCCGGTGAGCAAACCACCGAGATCGTCATCATCGGTGCCGGCTTCAGCGGCCTGCATACCGCGCTGCGCCTGGCCTTGGCCGGCAAACGCGTGACGCTGCTGGAAGCCAGTCGCGTGGCGTGGGCCGCGTCGGGGCGCAATGGCGGGCAGGCGATTCTCGGCTGGTCGTGCGACATGCCGCCTCTGGAAGCGGCGCTGGGCTACGAACGGGCGCGACGGTTGTGGGACGGCATGCGCTGGGCTGCGCAAGAGCTGCGTGAATTGCCGGCTCGCCATGGCTTCGACTGTGATTATCGCGCTGGCCATTTGTGGACATCGGTGATGCCCCGTCGGGTCGGTCTGCTCACCGAGTGGCAGCGCGAAGCCAGTCACAAGTGGGGCCACGATGGCTTGCAGTTCATCCATCGTGAGCAACTACCGGAGTGGGTGGCCAGCGAGCGCTATCAGGCCGGACTCTATGACCCCGAGGGTGGGCATCTTAATCCGTTGAAACTGGCCCTCGGCCTGGCCACCGCCATCGAACATGCGGGCGGGCGTATCCATGAACAAAGCAAGGCGTTGAGTTACCGAGAGGAGGGCGGTCAGTTCCGGGTGAACACCGAACACGGGTCGATTCGCGCGGATGTGCTGGTGCTGGCCAGCAATGCCTATCTCGATCGGCTCGACCCACAGTTGGCCAGTTGCGTGTTGCCGGTGGGCACTTATCAAGTCGCCACCGCACCGCTGACAGCCGAGCAGGCCACGGCGCTGTTGCCGAGCAATGTCTGCGTCACCGACAACCAGTTCGTTCTCGACTATTTCCGTCGTACGCCGGACAACCGCTTGCTGTTCGGCGGCGGCTGCACTTACCTGGGCGGCATGCCCAAGGACATTGCCGGTGCGACCCGGCCATTTCTGGAACGGGTTTTCCCACAGCTCAAAGGTGTCGAGCTGGAATTCGCCTGGGGCGGGCATATCGACCTGACGCTTAAACGCACGCCGGACATTGGCCGTTGGGGTGATCGCTACTGGCTTCAGGGTTACTCCGGGCATGGCGTACTGCCGACGCTGGCCGCCGCCCGCGCCGTGTCCGACGCGATTCTCGGCCAGAGCGATGAACTGACGTTGTATCAGGGCTTGAGTAACCCCAGCTTCCCCGGCGGTAAATACCTGGCCGCGCCGCTGGAAGCCATCGGCAAGGCGTGGTATCGACTGCGCGACAGCATCTGATGAATCACTTGGCGGAATTCCGGGCATGAACAAGCAAGAAGAAATCGCTGCGCTGGCAATCCTTATTCACGACCTGCGCAAACACAAGAAATACACCTTGAAGGACCTGGCCGACCAGATCGGTCGTTCCGTCGGCTTTCTGTCACAGGTCGAACGCGGCCTGTCACGGCCCACCGTGGCCGACCTGACGGCGATCAGCGAAACCCTGGGCGTGCCGACCACTTACTTCTACAGCCTGCCCAAACCCAAGGAACTGCCGTGGGTCACCCGGCCGGATGAACGCCGTACGCTGTATTACGCCAATGGCATCACCGACATTCTGGTGTCGCCGAAAATGCGGGCTTCATTTTCCATGCTCGAAAGTCACCTCGAAACCGGCGCCAGCAGTGGCGAGCGGCACTTGAGTGACAGCTCGGAGCAGGGCGGATACGTGCTCGAAGGCGAGTTGACGCTGTGGCTGGGCGATGACGAGGCTGTCACTTTGCAGGCCGGCGACAGTTTTCAATTCGACAGCCATACCCGTTGCCGCTACGGCAACCTCACCGAGCAGCTCACGCGAGTGCTCTGGGTCTACACCTGACAACCACAATAGGACCAACCATGATGGACGCTGATCTGCTGGCCGAGGTGCGCGCCTTTCGCCAACGCCACCCTGATGTACGTTATGTCGACCTGATTTCCCTGGACATTCCGGGGCACTTCTACGGCAAGCGCTATCCCGTTGAAATGCTGGAAAAGGTCGCGGCCGGCAGCGCGCTGAAGCTGCCGCAAAACTGCGTGCTGCTGGGTGTACAAGGTGGATTGTTCAAGATTGGCGACTACTGCTTTAACGACGGCGACCCGGATGCGCTGCGCCGCCTGGTGCCGGGCACACTCAAACCGGTGAGCTGGGAAGCGCAACCGCTGGGGCAAATGCTGATCACCTCGGACGGCACCGAGCAACCGATCGTGTTCGAACCGCGCCAGGTGCTGGCGCAGGTGTTGGACCGGCTCGCCGGCAAGGGCATTCATCCGGTGGTGGCATTCGAACTCGAGTTCTATCTGTTCGATAAAAAGCTGCGCGACGGGCTGCCGCAGTTTCCCCGGGATGACCTGACCGACGATGCCGACGATCAACCGAACATGCACATCGAGCGCCTGTCGCGCTTTGCGCCGGTGCTTGATGACATGGTCGAGACGTCGCAGGCGCAAGGCATCGACACCACGGTGATCACCGCCGAACTCGGCCCGGGCCAGTTCGAAATCAATTTCGGCCATCTCGATGATGGTTTGCGCGCGGCGGACTGGGCGGCGTTGTTTTGTCGCAGCACCCGGGGCGTGTCCCTGAAACACGGCTACCGCGCCAGTTTCATGGCCAAGCCTTACTTGCAGCACCCGGGCAGCGGCATGCATGTGCACGTCAGCCTTTACGACGCAGCCGGCAACAACATCCTCGCCGCGAATCAGCAGCAATCTCTGCGTCATGCCGTGGCAGGCTGTCTGGAATTGCTGCCGCATTGCATGCCGATCTTCGCACCGAACCAGAATGCTTTTCGTCGTCTGGGCGGCACGACTAACATCGCCACGCGGGCGAGCTGGGGCTTCGAGGATCGTGATGCGTGCCTGCGCATTCCGGAATCCGATGCGAAAAACCTGCGCATCGAACATCGCCTGTCGGGTGCCGATGCCAACCCGTATCTGGTGCTGGCGGCGATTCTGGTGGGACTCGAGCATGGCCTGGAAGCGGGCAACGAACCGATCCTGCCGCTCAACGAAGACCGCAGCAGCGGGGTCGACTTTCCGCTGGAGATGCTCGAAGCGGTGCGCGCCATGCAGCATCAACCGCAGCTGCGCGAAGGGCTGGGTGCGGAGTTCGTCGACGTGTATTGCGAGAACAAGCGCCAGGATCATCTGGCGTTCATGCAGGAGATCAGTGCCCGGGAGTATCGCTGGTATCTGTAATGCACTTTTATAAAGCTTTCGTGGTGCGTCATGCACTACGCCAAGGCAGAAACGGCAGAACCGATCCCTGACAAACCCCGGCGCAAGCCTTAAAACACTGATATTCAGCGCTTGGCACAATCGCTGCATTACATCGATCAGGCCCACCGTAAACGCAGTCGAGTGGGCAGCCCCCTCGGTCAACGACGATCGATTCGTGGGCAACATCGGTGGGTCAGGCATAGACGTCTGGTTTCAACACCGCAAAAGAACAGGCAAAGACGCCTGGAACCGCAAGGTTTCAGGCGTTTTTTTTTGCTTTTTGAACCGTGATGGGCTTAGCCGGGTGCTTCTTATGAATTCCAATGTGGCCGCGTTGAACAAGCTGCAAACGCTGATCGTGATCGGTAACGGCATGGTCGGACACCATTGTGTCGAACAGCTGATCGAGCGCGGGGCGCTTGATCACTATCGGCTGCACGTCTTCAGCGAGGAGCCGATGCGTGCCTACGACCGCGTGCACCTTTCCGAATACTTCACCGGCCGTGATGCCGAATCGCTCGCCTTGGGCGAAGCTTCGCTGTACCAGACCCCGGGCGTCACCTTGCATTTGGGTGTGCCGGTCCTGGAAATCGACCGCGCCCAACGCCAACTGATCACCGCCCAAGGCTGCGTCGCTTACGACAAACTGGTCCTGGCCACCGGGTCCTACCCATTTGTGCCGCCAATCGAAGGCGCCGAGGGCGATTCGCGCCTGGTGTACCGCACCCTTGAAGACCTCGATGCGATCCGTGCCGCTGCGTCCAATGCCCGACGCGGCGTGGTCGTCGGCGGTGGCTTGCTCGGGCTGGAAGCCGCCAATGCCCTGAAAAGCCTGGGCCTGGAAGCCCATGTGGTGGAATTCGCCCCGCGCTTGATGCCGGTGCAGCTGGACGAGCAGGGCGGTCGTGCGCTCAAGGCACAGATCGAACGCCTCGGCGTCGGTGTGCACCTGTCACGCGGCACTCAATCGATCAGCGCCGGTGAGGAATACCGCTATCGGATGAATTTCGCCAATGACGAATTCCTTGAAACCGACCTGATCGTGTTTTCCGCCGGTATCCGCGCCCAAGACACCTTGGCCCGCCAGAGCTCGCTGGAAGTCGGCCCGCGTGGCGGTGTGGTGATTGACAACCAATGCCTGACCAGCGATCCGCACATCTACGCCATCGGCGAGTGCGCCGCGTGGAACGGCAGCATCTTTGGCCTGGTCGCCCCGGGTTACCAGATGGCCCGCGGTGTTGCTGCACTGTTGTGCAACGAAGCCGCCGAGCCGTTCATGGGTGCGGACATGTCGACCAAGCTCAAGCTGCTGGGCGTCGACGTCGGCTCCATCGGCGATGCGCACGGCAGCACACCGGGCTCGCGCAGTTATCAGTTCATCGACGAAACCACCGCCAGCTACCGCCGCCTGGTGGTGGATGCGACCGGCAAACATGTGCTTGGCGCGGTGCTGGTCGGTGACAACAGCTATTACGACACGCTGCTGCAATACATGCAGAACGCGATCGCACTGCCGGCGGAACCTGCGAGCCTGATTCTGCCGTCGTCCGAAGGCGCGCCAACCCTGGGCCCGGGCGCATTGCCTGAGTCGGCCACGGTGTGCTCGTGCCACAACGTCACCAAGGGTTCCATCTGCTCGGCCATCGACGGTGGCTGCACCGACCTCGGCCTGCTCAAGTCGCAAACCAAGGCCTGCACCGGATGCGGCGGTTGTGCCGGGTTGCTCAAGCAAGTGTTCGAGCATGAGCTGATCGCCCGTGGCGTCAGCGTCGACAAGAGCCTGTGCGAACACTTTGCCTACACCCGTCAGGAGCTTTATGCGCTGGTACGGGTTGAAGGCGTCATCACCTTCGAAGAACTGCTTGCCAAGCATGGCCGCGGTCACACCGGTTGCGACGTGTGCAAGCCGGCGGTGGGCTCGATCCTCGCGTCGTGCTGGAACCAGCCGATCATGGACGCCTCACTGGTGCCGTTGCAGGACACCAACGATACGTTCATGGCCAACATGCAGAAAAACGGCACCTATTCGGTGGTGCCGCGCATCCCCGGTGGCGAGATCACCGCCGACAAACTGATCGCCATCGGCGTGGTGGCGAAGAAATACGACCTCTACACCAAAATCACTGGCGGCCAGCGCATCGACCTGTTTGGCGCGCAGTTGCACGAGTTGCCGGACATCTGGGCCGAGCTGATTGAAGCGGGCTTCGAAACCGGGCATGCCTACGGTAAATCGACTCGCACGGTGAAGTCTTGCGTCGGCAGCACCTGGTGCCGTTACGGCGTGCAGGACAGCGTGCAAATGGCGCTGACCATCGAGGATCGCTACAAAGGCCTGCGCTCGCCGCACAAGCTCAAGTTCGCGGTGTCCGGTTGCACCCGGGAATGCGCCGAAGCCCAGAGCAAAGACGTCGGCGTGATCGCCACCGAGAAAGGCTGGAACCTTTACATCGCCGGCAACGGCGGCATGCGCCCGCGTCACGCCGAGCTGTTTGCCACTGACCTGGACGATGAAACCCTGATCCGCTACATCGACCGCTTCCTGATGTTCTACATCCGCACCGCCGACAAATTGCAGCGTACTTCGGTATGGCGTGAAAGCCTGGAAGGCGGCCTCGACTTCCTCAAGGACGTGATCATCCACGACAGCCTTGGCCTGGGTGAAGAGCTCGAATCGCAGATGCAGTTGGTGGTCGACCGTTATGAATGCGAGTGGGCCAACGCCCTCAAGGACCCGGAAAAACTCAAGCGTTTCCGCACCTTCGTTAACGATAAACGCCCGGACCCGGACATCCACTTTGTCCAGGAACGCGGCCAGCGGCGCCCGATTATGGCCGCCGAACTCAACCTTATCCCTGTCACCGAGGAGATTGCCTGATGAGCCAGCCCACTACCCGCCGCATCGCTTCCCTGGAAACCGCCGACGCCTGGCAAACCGTGTGCGAACAACAGGACCTGGTCAGCAACTCCGGCGTGGTCGTGTGGCTCGACGGCGCGCAAGTGGCGCTGTTCTACCTGCCAGGCGCTGAGGGCAAGACCCTTTTCGCCATCGACAACCATGACCCGCAATCCGGGGCGAATGTCATCGGCCGCGGCCTGATTGGCAGCATCAAGGGTGATCTGGTGGTTGCGTCGCCGATCTACAAACAGCATTTCCGGCTTGAGGACGGCAGTTGCCTGGAGTACCCGCAACAGCGTTTGCGGGTCTGGCCAGTGCGGTTGAACGGCGGGGTGGTGGAAGTCGGGGTGGTTTGACGGTCATTAACGGCATTGGAGGCATGTATGAAAACAGCCGCACAGCTGCTCAAACTCAAGGTCGTGCAAAACCGTCAGGTGCACAGCATCGCGCCTGACGAGATGGTGCTGGACGCCTTGAAGCTCATGGCCGAAAAGAACGTCGGGGCACTTCCCGTCATCGAGAAAGGCCAGGTGGTCGGGGTGATCAGCGAGCGCGATTACGCCCGCAAGGTCGTGTTGCAGGGGCGTTCTTCCGTGGGCACGCCGGTGCGTGACATCATGAGCGCGCCGGTGGTGACGGCGCCGAGTCAGCAGAGCATCGAGCGCTGCATGGAAGTCATGACCGACAGCCATCTGCGTCATTTGCCGGTGGTGGACGACGGTGAACTGATCGGCCTGTTGTCGATTGGCGATCTGGTCAAGGAAGCCATCGTCGAGCAGGCCGATCTGATTCGGCAGCTGGAGCATTACATTCGCGGGCATTGAGACGGTGGGTGGTCTTGCGCCAAGGCCATCAGCCGACCGGCTCGACGGTGCAACTCATTTCCCGTGAGCCTGGTTTCTGGAAAAGCACCACGCCGCCGTCCTGCCAGAAACTGTAGTTACCCTGGTAATCCTTGCCGGTATAGCGGGTGCCTGATTCGCTCGGTACCTGGTTCAGGGTGATCGCGGTGTTGGCCCATTTCAGGTACACGACACCCGGTTGTGTGCTGAAGAAGGTGGCGGCAATCAGCGCGTTTAACCCTGCGCAACGATACGCCAGGGGGCCTTCGGTGAGTCGGTCCGGATCCTTGGTTCGGACAATGGCCGAGCCTTGGCGCAGCAGGTGCGCGCGCTCGGCATAACTTCGGATGATGCAGGCTTTTTGCTCCGGTCCCGAGGCACACTCGTTGCGGGCCGCGATCCAGAACTGCTGGTCGATGATGATGCTGTCCGGGGGCGGCACTGAGCGTTGATCCGTGAGTGCCAATCGATAAAGGCGCGTCAGTTCATTGTCCATCTGCATCAGTTGCGGATCGCGACAGATCAGCTTTTCGACGGAGGCTTTTGCCTGGGTGCAGTCGATGCCGGGAGGGGGGGCTGCATTGGCGCAGGTGCTCACCGCCGCGCACACGCTGGCAGCGAGCAGACAGGTGAAAAGGGCCGTGACCGTTTTCATGTTGGCTTCACCCAGATCATTGCTTGATGCCCGGATTGCCGTGGGTGTACGCAGTGTAAGTCAGTGCTCAAAACTTGCCACACCCGCCCGGCGGCGGGTGTGTCTCAGAATCGATCCAGACGGTACGGATCAATGGCTGGTAACCCATCGGCAGCGGTCGCCGGCGAAGCCAGTTGCGCGATGAGTTCGGCAGTGACCGCGGCCTGCGTCAGGCCCAGGTGCTGGTGACCGAAGGCGAGCAGCACCTTGCCGTCGCACACCCGGTCGATGATCGGCAGGGAGTCCGGCAAGGAGGGGCGAAAGCCCATCCACGGCGTGGCAGCCTCGGCGTTCAAATCGCGCTTGAACAGGCCGTCACTCAACCGGTGCAACTGCCAGGCGCGTTCCATCACCGCAGGCCGGTCAAGGCCGGCGAACTCGACGGTGCCAGCCAATCGCAGTCCATCGGCCATCGGGGTCATGATGAACTTGCGCTCCAGCGAGGTGACGGCGAACGGCAACCGCCCGTGTTCATGGGGCAACATCAGGTGATAGCCGCGCTCGGTATCCAACGGTACCTTTTTGCCGGTCAGGGCTGCCGTCAGCTTCGCGGAGTGCGCACCGCAAGCGATCAGGGTCTGGCGGGCGGTCAAACGGCCCTGGTCGGTGATGAGAGAGACGCCGTTCTCCTGCAGGTTTGCGCCCAGAACCTGCTGCTTGAGGAAATGCACGCCGCCGGCCTTGGCGGCATGGACCAGTTCGCAAACCACCCGGTAAGGGTCGAGAAAATGCCCGGTGCGCGGAAAGAACAGCCCGCCCTGAATCCCCTCGCTGAGTTGTGGCGCTGCCTCGCGAACGGCGTTGGTGTCCCAAAAGTCGACCGGCACCTGTTGATGACGCATCCGTGCCTCTAGCGCTTCGATCGCCTGACGCGAATCGGCGCGCTCGAACACCAACAACGAGCCGTCCTCACGCAGCAGGTCGGGGCGAGCAATGTCCCCCAGCAGGCGGTGCCAGGCGCCAAGGCTGTTTTCATTGAGCGCACGGATACCGGCCACGGTCCGCTGGAAGGGAGCCGGGCGCAGATTCAGCAACAGGCGCGTGAACCAGGGCAGGGCGCGCGGCAGGTATTTCCAGTCCAGGCGCAGCGGGCCCATCGGGTCCATGAGCATGCCGGGCAGGCGCTTGAGGATGGACAGGTCGGCGATTGGAAACACCTGTTCGGTCGCCAGATGCCCGGCATTGCCGAACGAGGCGCCCCGGCCGGGGTCCTGCTGGTCGATGACCACCACTCGCAGACCCTGGCGTGCCAGTCGCAGGGCGCAGGCGACGCCGATGATGCCGGCGCCGACCACGGCGACATCCGCGTTGTCGTGCGGGTTGTTTGCAGCGGGGGAGTCAGACATTTTCAGGGGTTTCCCTCTGGCCATCGAGCAGGCGACGCAACTGCAATGGATTGCTGTGCTTGAGCGCCGTAGGCAGCAAGGCATCCGGGAAATCCTGATAACAGACCGGCCGCAGGAACCGCAGGATGGCCGCCGTACCGACCGAGGTCGTGCGCGAGTCGGAGGTGGCCGGGAAGGGACCGCCGTGGACCATGGCGTCGCACACCTCGACACCGGTTGGCCAGCCGTTGACCAGCAGGCGACCGGCCTTGCGTTCCAGTGCAGGCAATAACGCTTGGGCGCTTGGCAGATCGGCGTCATCCAGGTGCAGGGTGGCGGTCAGCTGACCTTCAAGGTGTTCGATGACCTGGCGGATTTGGTGGTCGTCGGCACATTGCACGATCAGCGATGCGGCACCGAACATTTCTGCCTGCAACATCGTGTCGGCAAGGAAATCCTGTGCCTGAGTGACGAACAGATGGGCCTGGCACTGGTTCGGCGTTTCACCCTCAAGGCCGTTGGCGGACGCCTCGACACGTTGAAGCATCGAACCGACGCCTGCCTCATAAGCATTGAAGATCCCGGGCGTGAGCATGGTCTGCGCGGGGCTGCGCCGGACGAGGTCCGCCGCCGCGTTGATGAAACGATCAAGGGCCGGACCTTGACGGGCAATCACCAGGCCGGGGTTGGTGCAGAACTGTCCAGCGCCTTGGGTCAGGGAGGCGACAAACCCTTGGGCCAACGCTTCGGCGCGGGATTCCAGGGCAGTCGGGAACAGCAACACCGGGTTTATCGAGCTCATTTCCGCGTACACCGGAATGGGTTCGGGACGTGCCTGGGCCGCCTGGCACAACGCGATGCCGCCACTGCGCGAACCGGTGAAACCTACAGCCTTGATACGCGGGTCCGTGACCAGAGCGATACCCACTTCGCGGCCAGAACCGAACAGCAGCGAGAACACGCCTTCGTGCAGTTCACATTTCGCCACGGCCCGGGTCACCGCGCGGCCCACCAGTTCGCTGGTGCCGGGGTGAGCGCCATGGGCTTTGACGATCACCGGACAACCGGCGGCCAATGCCGACGCGGTGTCACCGCCAGCGACCGAAAACGCCAGCGGAAAATTGCTCGCGCCGAACACGGCCACCGGCCCCAGCGGCACCTGCCGCTGACGCAGGTCCGGGCGCGGCAGGGGTTGGCGTTCAGGCAGCGCTGTGTCGACCCGAACATCCAGCCATTCGCCGGCCCGCACTGTACGGGCAAAGGTGCGCAGTTGCTGGCAGGAGCGGCCACGCTCACCCTGGATCCGTGGGCGCGGCAGGCCTGTCTCGGCGACAGCCCGCTCGATCAGCTCATCGCCCAGGGCTTCGATCTCATCGGCAATCGCTTCGAGGAACTGCGCGCGTGCTGCCAGTGATGTTTCGCGATAGCTGTCGAAGGCTGAACTCGCCAGAGCGCAGGCTTGTTCGACATGCTCGTGGGTACCACCGGGATAGGCCGGTTCGAGCGGTTTGTCGGTGGCGGGATTGATCGCCCGGATCGCTTCGCGAGTGCCGGTAATGGCGTGCTGACCAATCAGCATCTGGCCTGTCAGAGTCATGGCGCTTTCCTGGAAAAGAGGGTGGCCCGCTGTGGTTTCACAGCGGGCGCGTTCAGGTTAGATCAGGCGACGTTCTGTTCTGCCGACCAGTTTTTGTACCACTGGCGGAACAACGTGTACTGGTTCTCGGCGTAATGACGCTGGGCATCGCTGAGCGCATCGGTCTCGTTGAAATGCAGCGTGTATTCCTTGTCGCCATTGAGCACCATCAAGTGCTTGTAATAGAGCACCAGGTCGCAGCCTTCATCAAAGGACGACAGGACGGCCAGCGCCGATTCCAGCTCCCTCGCCAGGCGACGAGCCTTGGCGTCGCCTTTGGCTGCCTGCTTGCTCAGGGCGACCAATTGCAGCACTTCGCGGGGCAGCGCGTTGCCGATCCCGGTGATGGCGCCGGTGGCATTGCAGTTGACGAAACCGTGTACCACTTGAGTATCGACACCGACCATCAGGGTGACGTCATCGTCCTTGGACGTGATGTTCTCGGCGGCGTAGCGCAGGTCGGCGGCACCGCCGAACTCTTTGAAGCCGATCAGGTTCGGGTGTTCGCGACGCAGTTCGAAGAACAGATCCGCACGGGTGGCGAACCCATAGTAAGGGCTGTTGTAGATCACCGACGGCAGATTCGGGGCCGCCTTCAGGATGGCGGAGAAGTGAGCTTTTTGCGCGGCCGGAGAGGCGCCCCGGGACAGAACGCGCGGGATCACCATCAGACCATGGGCGCCGACTTTGGCCGCATGGGCGGCGTGGGAAATCGCTTCCCGGCTATTGACCGCGCCAGTACCGACAATCGTCGGAACGCCGGCGGCAACCAGGCGGGCCACGCCTTCCTGACGCTCGCCTTCGGTAAGCAGGGGCCAGTCACCCATGGAACCGCAATACACGACCGCACTCATGCCGATATCAATCAGTTCGCGACCTTTGGCCACCAGCGCGTCGAAGTCCGGTTTGCGCTCGGCCGTGCAGGGGGTCATCAGGGCAGGAATGCAGCCAGTGAAGATGCTATCGCTCATTGTTGTAACTCCTTGAAGCGTTCATTCAAATGGATTGAGGGAAGTGCCGCGTGGTCGCTCAAATGCCCCACGCGAAGGGATCTTGTTCGTCGATCAGCAGCGTGCTGTCGGCGGTCATGAAGGCCTGGCCGGTAATGAACGGGCGGACACGTTCGCCTTCCCATTCATAGCTGCCGACGAATTGGCTGGCAGTGATGCTCGCTTGCACCCAAGGCTCACCGGCGGCCAGTTTTCCATCGGCCGCCAGGCACGCCAGTTTGGCGCTGGTGCCAGTGCCGCAGGGCGAGCGGTCGTAAGCCTTGCCCGGGCACATGACGAAGTTGCGGCTGTCGGCCTGGTCGTCGTCGGCGAACAATTCGACATGGTCGATGAGGGCGCCGTCTTCGCCGTGAATGCCCTGGGCTTCAAGGGCTTTGAGCATCGCCCAGGTGTATTCGGTGAGGGCTTCGACGTTGTCGAGTTGCAGCACCTGCCGGTGGTCGGAGACCAGGAAAAACCAGTTACCGCCCCAGGCGATATCGCCATAAACGCAGCCGTGTCCGGGGACTTCCACCGACACCTGTTGACGGTAACGGTAGGCGGGCACGTTGCGCAGGGTCACGGTGCCGTCGTCATGCAGGGTGGCGCTGACCGGGCCGACGGGGGTGTCGATCTTGTGCACGCCGGGGGCGATGTGCCCCAGGTAGTGCAACGAGTTGACCAGGCCGATGGTGCCGTGACCGCACATGCCGAGATAACCGGCATTGTTGAAGAAGATCACGCCGCAAGTCGCATCCGGCGAGACCGGCTCGCAATACAGCGCGCCGACCAGCACATCGTTGCCACGGGGCTCCAACAGGCAGGCTCGGCGCCAGTGGTCATGCTGATCGCGCAGGGCATCGCGTTTCTCGACCATGGTCTGGCCGGGCAGCTGGGGAAAGCCGCTCATCACCAGGCGAGTCGGTTCGCCGCCGGTGTGGGAGTCAATGACATGAACCCGTTTCATAAACCTATCCTTTAGAAGTGAGCAGGGGCAGGGCGCTGGGACGTTGTGGTGTCGGCGCGAGTCAAATCGGCTTCGCTTTCATCGTCCTCGGATTCCAGACGGACCAGATGCGCCGGAACGCCAGTCGCCGCGCCCCAGCAATAGATGCCCAGTGCGCAGACCGCCACGACCAGAGTGTCGAAGGGATGGCTGAGGACGCCCAGGCCACCGAAGCTGCCGAGTTTGGAGAGCACGATGGTCACGGCGTAGAAGCCGATCAGCCATGCGGACGAGCGTACTTGTTGGGTCAGGCTCAGATGCTGGGTCGGCACAAAACGACCACACATCAGGTACACGACGAACATCAGAATCTGCAGGCCCAGCAGCCATGACACGGTGCTCCAGCCCGACCAGTAGACGATCAGCGCCGCGATGACGAATGACAATGGACCGAGGACGCTCATCCACTTGACCCTGAACGGGCGCGGCATATCCGGCGCATTGCGACGCAGCGCGGCAACAGATACCGGCGCGACGGCATAGCTCAACACCAGCGCTGCGGATACCACATTGATCAGGGCTTCCCATGAAGGAAAGGGCAGGGTCCAGAACACAGACAGGGCAAAGGTCAGCCACAGCGCCGGGCGTGGAATGCCGGACTTTTCGTCGATGCGGGTGAAGACCTTGAAGAAGGTGCCGGTTCGCGCCCAGCCGTAGATCACTCGCGGTGTCGCGTTCATGTAGATGTTGCCGCAACCGCTGGGGGAGATCACCGCGTCGGCGACCACGAGGTAGGCCAACCAGCCCACGCCCAGCGCCAGGGCGATGTCGCGATAAGGAAGGGCCAGTTCCTTGGCCACCCCGGCCCAGCCGTTGGCCAGCATCTCGGTGGGTACGCCGCCGAGGAAAGCGACCTGCAATAGCACATAGATCAAGGTGGACAGCAGCACGGACAGGATCAGTGCGATCGGAATGGTCCGTTGCGGATTCTTCACTTCGCTGGCCACCGAGATGATCGGTGTCAGTCCCAGGTAAGCGAAGATCACACCGCCGGCGGACACCGCCATCTCGATGCCCGACAGGCCGAATGGCGCGAAGCCCTGAGCCTGGAAGTTCTCCGGTTTGAAGAAGGTGAACAGCACACCGATGACCAGCAGCGGGACGATGAACTTGAACACACTGACCAGGTTATTGGCCATGGCGAAGGTCTTCACACTCCGGTAGTTGAGCAGGAAAAACAGGCAGAGCAAGCCGAATTGCACGAGCCAGCCGATGATTGTCGGATCGCTCGAACCGGTCTTGGTCAGCTCTGGAAACCAGGCAGCGGCGTACTGGCGAGAGGCGACCACTTCGATCGCCACCAGGCTGGTGAAAGCGATCAGTGTGATAAAGCCCATCAGGTAGCCGAGCAACGGACCATGGGAATAGACCGGATAACGAACCACGCCCCCGGCACGCGGCAGCGCCGCCCCCAATTCGCAATAAACAATGCCCAGCAGCAGGACGGCAAAGCCGCCCAAGAGCCAGGAAAATATACCGGCCGGCCCCGCAATCGCAGAGACGTGACTGGCTGCAAACAACCAGCCGGAACCGAAAATGGCGCCCAAGCCGATAAACGTTAGGTCCATCAACGAAAGTTGTTTTTTGAACTTGCCTTTGCCTGACATAGCGTCGCCTTCTTGTGAGTTATTGGATAGGCAGGTGTGCATGCAATGGCGATAGAGTGAACGCGTCAGGACGCTGGCGATTGATGTTTTGCATGGATGCGAATGACGAAATCAGCACAATGCGGATGGCTGATCCGGCTATGTTCCTATCAGCTCGACACGGGGTAAGCCTTGGGGCAATCTGCCTGCGCGCGCCTCAATAACGCCGCTGAAAGGCACTGGACAACGTGCTGAGCGAAGAGGGCGCAAGCGTGTTTTTTCAGTGGGAGATCAAGATTGATGACGCAGAACGCATTGGCGATCCTGTGCCAGGGAAACGACCAGAATCGTCCCGATACCCTCGAAGCATTACTGGCGGGCGTGGCACTTCTGTTGCCGATGCTGGATGTGATCCCCAATGCCGCGATCTTTATCAAAGACATCAAGGCGCGCTATGTCATGGCCAACAGCACGCTGGTGCAGCGCTGTGGGCTGAAACAGTTGCAACCGCTGCTGGGGAAAACCAGCGCCGAAGTTTTTCCAGAACAATTGGGGCCGGGCTACACCGAACAGGACCGTCGTGTACTGGAACAAGGCTTTGTCCTGGAAGACCAACTGGAATTGCACTTGTACGGCAGTCGAGAGCCCGGTTGGTGCCTGACGCATAAACGCCCGCTGTATAACCGCCAAGGCGAAATCATTGGCCTGGCAGGAATTTCGGTCGACCTGCAATCGGCCAGTGACACACATCCGGCTTATCAGCGCCTGGCCGCCGTGGATGAACACATTCGCGCGCACTTCAATCGCCGCATCACCTTGGGCGAACTCACACGCATCGCCGGCATTTCAGTGGCGCAACTGGAAAGGTATTGCAAACGCGTGTTCCACCTGACGCCGCGACAGATGATTCAAAAGGTTCGCCTGGAACACGCACACCGTTTGCTACACACCGAGATTCCGATTACCGACGTGGCACTGCAGTGCGGCTATACCGACCACAGTGCGTTCACTCGGCAGTTCAAGGCATTGACTGGATTTACGCCTCGGCAGTATCGGCAGGCGACGGGGTATTGAGAAGAGCCAAGCAAGAGTCAGGGCCTTCGCCCCATGCCGGTGGAGAGAGGCGACCTTTGCCACCTAATCAGAAAACAGCTCGAACATCAGCTGGCGAAGCCAACGATTGGCCGGGTCCTTGTTATAGCGTGCATGCCAGAACAAATTTATTTCGATGTTAGGCAGTTCCACTGGCGTCGGTAGAACCACGAGCCCAAAGGGTTGTTCGCAACTGCTGGCGAACCGTTCAGGCACTGTTGCCATTAAGTCGGTGCGTTGAAGGATGTGACCGACTGCGACGAAATGGGGAACCTCCAGGCGTATGTTGCGCTCGATGCCGGCCCGCGCCAGAAACGTATCGACTTCGCCGTGACCTGTGTTCGCCGCTACGACGCGAACGTGGTCATAACTGCAAAAACGCTCAAGCGTTAGCGGCTCCCTGGTAGCCGGGTGGTCCTTGCGGCAAATGCAGACGTAACGATGGTGAAACAGGCGCTGCTGAAAAAAGCCGGCTTGCAGGTGCGGCAGTAATCCAACGGCGAGGTCGATCGCGCCGTTCTGCAAACCTTCGGCCAAGGTGTCGGAGGTGTTGCGTAGCGTACTGATCGAGCAACCCGGAGCGCGTTCAGCCAGAGCGTCCATCAGTCGCGGCATGAAGTAAATTTCACCAATGTCGGTCATTGCCATCGTAAATCGACGACTGCAGTTGAGCGGATCGAACGTGTCCTGTCGGCTCAGCGCATCACGCAACGTCTGGATGGCCAGTGCAACCGGCTCAGCCAACTGCCGGGCATAGGGCGTGGGCTCCATTCCTTGATAAGTGCGAACGAACAGCTCGTCGTTCAACGTGACACGCAGCCGTTTTAACGCGTTGCTGACAGCGGGCTGGGTCAACTCAAGGCTATCCGCCGCCGTTGATACCCGGCGGTCAATCAGCAGTTGGTTAAACACCAGAAGTAGATTGAGATCCAGCTCACGTAATTCCATAACGCCTCGTGCAGATTACGCGCTCATAAGGGCTATAAGTCTTTGCCCGCCGTTGGGTCTGCACCGCGCTGAAATTGCCGCCCAAGAGCCAAAGCCTAACAAGTGCCAGACCGCCGCGTCCATCGTGAGATCGATGGGGCTTTTACTACCCTTCGATCTTTATTCACGTTCGAAATAATGCGTATTCGCCTGGCTGCATTTATCAGGGGTGATGGTTTGCCCATGATTGAATCCATGTCCAGTGCTGAACGCTCTACGAAACACCATTGGGCACCGCGCAATTTCCGGAGGCATCCGATCCTCCGGCTCTATAACAATGACAAGAAGAGCGATGCCATGCGTACGATTGATGTCTCAGCCCTGATTGACGGGGCACGTTTCAATGCTTTCCATGCGCGCGTGCTGTTCTGGTGCGCGCTTATCATCATTTTCGACGGCTACGATTTGGTCATCTATGGGGTCGTATTGCCCTCACTGATGGCCGAGTGGGGCCTCAGTTCGTTACAGGCGGGTGCGTTAGGTAGCTGTGCGCTGGTGGGCATGATGCTGGGTGCGCTGTTTTTCGGTTCACTGTCGGATCGTATAGGCCGACGCAAAACCATCATGATGTGTGTCGCCATCTTCAGCGCCGTCACAGCGATCAATGGCCTGGCACGCAGCCCCGAAGCGTTTGCCTTGTGCCGATTCATCGCCGGTCTTGGGATCGGGGGTGTAATGCCCAACGTTGTCGCGTTGATGAACGAGTACGCGCCAAAGAAATCCCGCAGTACGTTGGTCGCGATCATGTTCAGTGGCTACTCGTTAGGCGGAATGCTATCGGCGGGCCTGGGCATGGTGCTGATCCCGCAGTGGGGATGGCAAGCGGTGTTTTATGTGGCGCTGATTCCTCTGTTGGCGTTGCCATTGCTGATACGACAGTTGCCTGAGTCGATGGATTTCCTGTTGCGCACCGGGCAGACCGTCAAGGCGCAAAACCTGTTGGCACAAGCCGCGCTGTCTTATGAACCAAGCGCCAATGACCAGTTGAACCAGATGGTCGCCAAAGGCACGACCGTGTCGATTGCACAGCTGTTCCAGGACGGGCGCAAGTTGAACACCTTCATGCTGTGGTTGGCGTTTTTCTGTTGTTTGCTGATGGTTTATGCATTGAGCTCCTGGCTGCCAAAACTCATGAGTGCAGCAGGCTATGGGTTGAACTCCAGCCTGGCGTTTCTGGTAGCGCTCAACGGCGGCGCGATTGTTGGGGCGGTGGCCGGAGGATGGCTGGGCGACCGGATTGGAATCGCCAAGGTCTTGTTCGTGTTTTTCAGTTGCGGCGCGTTAGCCCTGAGCCTTTTGGCGCTCAAGGCGCCGTTACCGGTTCTGTATCTGCTCATCGCTATCGCAGGGGCGTGCACCATTGGCACGCAGATCCTGGCTAACGCTTGCACGGTGCAGTATTACCCCGCGCACATACGGTCTACAGGACTTGGTTGGGCGATGGGCGTCGGTCGCACCGGCGCCATCATCGGGCCTTTGTTAGGGGGCGCACTGCACGCTTCTTCATTGCCGCTGCAGGCGAGCTTTCTTATCTTCGCAGTGCCCGGTCTGATAGGGGCCATCGCTGTTCTGGTGTTTCTGATTCAGAACTCTCCAGGCCGTCAAGCCGCATCATCCAAGCAACCGGTGCCGCAGTAACGATTGCAGAAAAAAGCGAGCTCAAGGACGAGCTCTTCTGGCCAATGACGGCTCATCCCGTGCAGTAATATTCACACTCGTAATGGCATGTATGGGAGTTACGGTATTTATCAATAGCGCTCGGATGGTGATGATTTGGTGACTCCAATAACAATCAGCCTCATGGGTAACTTGCTATGCGTACTTCTCAATCCAAACTGCAAATCGGTATTGTTGGCGGCGGTATTGCCGGCGTGGCTCTGGCCCTGGACCTGTGCCGTCATTCCCACCTGAACGTGCAGTTGTTCGAAGCGGCTGCAGCCTTTGGCGAGGTCGGAGCAGGTGTCTCCTTCGGCGCCAATGCCGTTCGTGCCATCGCGGGTCTGGGGATTGCCGAACCCTACCGCAAGATTGCCGACCAGACGCAGGATCCGTGGCAGGACATCTGGTTCGAATGGCGCCGTGGTGAAGATGCCGGTTATCTGGGCGCCAGCCTGGCCGAAGGGGTAGGGCAGTCTTCGGTACACCGTGCAGACTTTCTCGATGCCCTGGCCAGTCAGTTACCCGAAGGAATCGCCCAATTCGGCAAGCGCGCCGTTAGCGTGGAGCAGGGCGCCGAGCAGGCTCGCGTCCTTTTCACCGATGGCACTGAGCATCGCTGCGATCTGTTGATCGCCGCGGACGGTATCAAGTCTTCGATTCGTGATCATGTTCTCAGCGGTCTTGGCCAACCCCTCGTGGCTCCGCGTTTCAGTGGGACTTGCGCCTACCGTGGGATGATCGACAGCCAGCAGCTGCGCGCCGCTTACCGGGCTCGGGGTGTCGATGAGCACTTGGTTGACGTTCCGCAGATGTACTTGGGGCTCGACGCACACATCCTCACATTCCCGGTCAAGCAAGGCCGGCTGATCAACGTCGTGGCCTTTATTTCCGATCGCAGTCGCCCTGATCCAATCTGGCCGAGCGATTCTCCGTGGGTGCGCAATGCTAGCCAGGAAGAAATGCTCTCCGCCTTCAATCATTGGGGAGATGCTGCACGGGTGCTGCTCGAATGCATTCCGTCACCCACCCTTTGGGCGCTGCATGAACTCGACGAGTTGCCAGGCTACGTGCACGGCCGCGTGGGTCTGATCGGCGATGCGGCGCACGCCATGTTGCCGCACCAGGGCGCTGGTGCAGGTCAGGGCCTCGAAGACGCCTGGCTTCTGGCCCGATTGTTGACCGACCCGCAGGTTCTGGACAGCCAGCCTCAAGCGGTGCTCGCGGCCTACGACGCCATCCGTCGTCCGCGCGCCTGCCGTGTGCAACGTACTTCCTGGGAAGCCGGGGAGCTTTATGAACTGCGTGATCCAGCCGTCGCCGATGACGAACAACTGCTGGGCAAAACCCTCGCAGAGCGTTTCGACTGGCTGTGGAATCACGATATGCAGTCCGATCTTCAAGAGGCTCGTGCCCAATTGGGCTGGCGAGCAGTTGCTTGAGGACTTGAACTGACAAGCACAGAGAGAGCCTTCAGCGGCTCTCTTGCTTGCGCCTTCATTGAACTCAGCGGCTGAAACCGTCGAAAGGGGTCATGTACACCGCCCCGAACGGATCAAGGCGTTTACGGATTTCTGCGTCCGGTGTGCCGTAGACCATCAGGCTGGTAACGGTGCACAGCTCGAGGAAGCGCTTGCCGAAGGGGGCGAAGGTGGTGTCTACGTGACTGACGACGGCATCGGCGTTATAGCGTTCAAGGATGTGGACGGTGCTGTTGTCGTCGTTGACGCTGTATTCGTAAACCAGTGTGCCGGGCTCGGCGCGGGTGGCTGCCACGATGTTCGAGATCAGCGCCTTGAACTCTGGAAACACTTCAGGTTTTACAGCGAGGGAAAACAGGCAGGAGATAGGTGGGTGCATGAGTAGCCCTTGCGTCGCAGGCTTCCTAAAAAGCCAGTTGAGTATGCATCGCTGGCCAAGCCGATGCATTCGGTGCTGATGGGTCAGGATTTCTCGGGCGCGTCCCCGAACAGTTTGCCAGCGCCAGCCCAATCCGAAGCCGCAACGTCCTCGAAAATGACGTAGATGAAATTGGCATCTGTACCGGTGTGTTTAACGATGCTTTCGGTGATGTCTGCGGCAACAGCGGCTTTTTGTGCGTGTTCTTTACCTTCGAACCAGCTCACACGTACGACGGGCATGATGGTGTCCTTCTGGGCATTGATGATCGGGAGAGAGGTGCGCGACGTGCGATCACGATCTGCACCGTTACTTTTCTGGAGCCCATCTTACTGTTGAGCATGCTGGTGATAAACGACCTGAAACTATAATCTGGGTAGATTAAAACTCTATAATTATTGAGCTGGCATGGTCCCTATCGACTCGTTTCAAGGCGTCATCACATTTGTCGTGGCAGCGCGCTCGACCAGCTTCACCCAGGCTGCCGAACGCCTCGAAGTGTCCAAATCCGCCGTCGGCAAAGCCATTGCGCGCCTGGAAGAACGCCTGGGCACACAGTTGTTTCATCGCACGACTCGTCGCATTTCCCTGACTGCGGATGGTGAGGCCTATTTCGTGGCGTGCTCCAACGCCCTTGAAGAAATGGGTGCCGCAGAGAGCGGTTTGGGGCCCGATGGTGGTGAGCCCTCCGGACGCCTGCGAGTCGATATTCCCGTGGCATTCGGGCGTCGGGTCGTGGCCCCATTGCTGTTTGAGATCGCCAACAAGTACCCGGCCTTGCAACTGAGCCTGACGTTTTCCGATCACTTGGTTGATCCCTTCGAAGAGGGCATCGACTTGTTGGTGCGTTTCGGAGAACTGCAAGACACCAGCGGTCTGGTGGCGCGGCGGCTGACCCGACAACGCTGGGCCATTTGTGCCGCCCCCGACTACCTGACGCGGTTTGGCGTTCCGCAAACACTGGAAGATCTGAGCCATCACCGTTGCATTGTCGGGCACCGACGCGGTCAACCATTGGCGTGGCGGGTCATGCAAGCAGGGCAGACCGCCCGTTATGCGCCACCCTCAGCCCATCAGATTGGCGACGGCGAAGCCATGATTCTCGCCGCAGTCGCCGGCACAGGTTTGTGCCAGATGCCACGCAGCCTGTTCCAGGACGATATCGAAGCGGGCAGGCTGGTGGAGGTTCTGCACGTGTATGAACCGGAAGCTGTCGATGTGCATGCCCTCTGGCCAAAGGTGTCCCATCTGCGGCCGAAGGTGAGGTATGTGGTCGATGAGCTGGTCAAGCTATGTGCGCACTGGCAGTGATGCAGTCTGACGTCGGGCTTTTCGTCCAGACTAATCCTTTAACTTCATGAGCGGTTGTGACCTTGGATTTTGAGACCCGTTAGCCAGAAACCACGTTAGAGTGTTCATCAATGTCTGTTCATAAGGGCCCTCCATTCGATACGCGTAGCCGCGCCAAGCGGTTCCAGCGAGCGAACCGGGTAAAAAAAACCGTGTATCAATCGTTGTTTGAAGAATGAATCCTCCGCTGTTTGTTTCTCTAGACGGGCCCAAGGGAACCGGCAAAACCACACTGTTGGAGGCCGTTACGAAAGTACTGAGGGCGGACAACAAAAAGGTGATCCGACTTTCCGAGAGTAAAAGCGATCCCTTTAGGGGTGAAACAATGGCCCTCGTTAACAAGCTCGTCAGAAATCCCACCCGGGATTTGGAGTTCGAGGTTTGTGAGCGCCTTGCGGATAGCCGTACCTGGATTTCCCGGCACGTGCTGGCTAAACAGCCACCCGGCAGCATCATCTTGATCGATCGCTGGTACCCGTCTGATGCCGCGTTCCGCCGGATAATTCCGTTTGCGCAGATCCTGCAGTTGAACATTGATCGAAACGTGCGAGTGCCAGACCTGCATGTCGGGGTTGTCACCGTCCCTGAAATTTCATGGGCGAGGGCTGCGGCACGATCGCGTGGGCTGAGCAGTACGGTGATGCATAAGCTGGAAGAACATGTCGCTTGTACCCAGGCGTTCGAGCGAGCGATTGCAGATAACGGCTGGGTTTTATGCCGTAATGAAGGAACGATTGAAGACGCAACGATGCAGGTGATTTCGGAGATCTATAAAGTCCTTTGATGCCCTTTAGGCGAAGTTCGCTGCGCTGGCCTTGATGCGGTTGAGAGCGTTATAGATTTAGATCGTTAGCGGGATCAAAGGGGGATTTTGGGGTGGTCGATCCAAAGCAACACTCCATCCCATGCGCCACGCTAATAGAAAGCCTCGCAGCATAGAGCATTCAGAACAAGCGAAAAGACGGGTGTTGGCAAGCGACGGCTTGGGTAGTACAGGTGATAACCCGAGAACAAAGGGCACCAGTCCTTTAGGACTTTTACCAAACCGCACCGGCACGGTGAGCATCGTTTTCGAATTGCAGAAATTAATAAAGCATCAATGCTCTGTTTCACTCGGGCATATAATAGCGACGGGGAGATACATCAATGCCTAATGCGGTTTTTGTCAGCAGAACCATTTTGTTTGGAGACTGTGATCCTGCGGGAGTGGTTTACACTCCGCGATTTTCATATTTTGCTGTAGAAGCTATTTATGTAGCGCTTGATAAGTGGTTGGGAGTGCCCGGGCTTAGAACTTTGATGGGGTTTGATATATTGCCGCCAGTACGCGCCATGTCATTTGAGTTGCTGGCGCCTGTGACATGGGATGATCAATTAAATATTAAAGTCGGCGTGGCCACGTTGGGTGCTCACTCTTTCACTTTTTTGGTTGAGGGTTTTTTAGATAATGGAACACTGTCCTTCGTCGCGAATATCACACATGTATGTGTCTCGCCAAAAACCAAAGAAGTTGTAGCCGTGCCAGCCCAGTTGAGAGCGCTTCTTTCATAAAAGCGTCAATGGTGGATAAGTCCAGCAGCAGTGTCCCGGCGACAGAGGCACTAAGCCCCACCGCATGCAGGCATACGGTTTTCGTCCGGGCAGAAAATATCAGCCGGCCATCGAAGCGCTGCCTGCGTCCTGGTGGCGGCGGAACACTTCTAGTGCGTGACAGGCTAATGGCCAATCGAAAGCAAGCGGGTGTGCTATTACCTGACTGTTTCTTATAGTGATGCCCTGACCACCAATGGGCAATCAACTGGCTGGGCTCCCGATTCTTCAAGGGTCTCGATCAAGTGCCGGGCAGCCTTGCGACCGATCTCGTAGTACGGCAGTTGCACAGTGGTCAGCGGCGGGATGAACAGCTCGGCAATGCCGATCATGTTGTCGTAGCCGAGCACGGCGACATCGCTGGGAATTTTCAGGCCACGGCCCAACAACAGCTGATAGGCACAAAACGCAATGCGGTCGTTGCCACAGATCAGAATATCGAATTGGGGGCGACCATCAATGATGTGCCGGTCGAGGATGGCGGCGGTTTCACCATAGGCGTCATGATCGGAAAGGTCGTATTGCAGGAGCGCGTCAGGCGCTAGTCCGAATGCCTGGCAGGCACGCTGCATGCCTTTTTGTCGGAGCCCCCAGGCCAGACTCTGTTTTGGCAGATTGATACAAAGAGGGCGCCGATAGCCCTGGCTCAACGCATGATGTACCGCTCGATACTGCCCCGTTTCGTCGTCTGGCACATAACTGACCAGGCGACTGTCATCTGCCAGGCAATTGGCGAGTACCAGGGGTTTGCTCTTCAAGCGCTCGGGAATACTCACGTGGCGAAACCCCATAGCGCTGAAGATCAACCCGTCGGGACGGTGCGATAGCATCAGGTCGATATTCTGGTCGGTGGGCGGGTTGCTTAGCAGGTTGAGGATAAAGACATTCCAGCCGGCTTGTTGCGCAGTCTGTTCGATGGACAGCAGCAACTCGACCGCAAACGGTGTGGTCGCAGTGTCCAGAGCGAACACACCGATGGTGCGCGACTGGAGGTTGTCGCCGCGCATCTTGCGCGCCGACAGGCTCGGTACGAATTGCAGTTCATCAATGGCGAGACGTACCCGCTGAAGGGTTTCGGGGCTCAGTTTTTCCGGATTGTTGAGCGCTCGAGAAACCGTCATCAGGGACACGCCGGCCAGTTGTGCAACGTCTTTCACTGAAGTCATACGAGGCGAGGCCGGTCAGGTTGACGCAGGATCATGACACATGGCCCGCGCTTCTCGCGACTCGAATGAGGCTGCTCATAGCCATCCCGAGGCAAGAGGCCATGCCCTGGGAATCGAGACACGCCCGCCGGTCCCGCTTGCGAGAAGCTTTACACCCAGACTATCGCGTTGTGGATAGATGCGACTGCTGAGGCTGAAGCGCCCGTTTTCGTCGAACACCTCAATGGACGAGCGATCGAGGAACACACGCAATGCCAGCAACGCTTGTGTCGGGTCTATCGCCACGCTGCGCTGACCGGTGACTTGCGCACCCGAGCGGTTGCGGTCCAGCACCAGGCGCTGCAGCGCCGCATCGTAGTAGAGCAGGGTTTGTTCATCGCCATCGTCGCTGCAGCGCAACGCGATTCCCAGGTGGCCGTCGGTACAGCCGAGTAAATCCAGGTTCACATGGATTTCGAGCATATCGCCGTTCACTCCTGGCACCCACCGGGTGCCCGACGCCTCCCACCACGGCGTGCTCGGCAATAGCGTCTTGCGCAGAGCGGTGAGCTCCCGTGCGGGAAACACGCACAGGCGATCTGCGCACAGTTCAAGTTCGCGTGGCAATCCGAGCATGCCGCACCAGTGATGGGCCTGGCTCGGCATCGGGCTGTCCCACATGTCGAGCCACGCCCACACGAGGCGCCGACCATCGGCGGCCAGTAGCGTTTGCGCTGCATAGAAATCGTGGCCGTTATCCAGTTCGATAAAAGGCCCACCCATGAAGTGCCAGTCGCTGTCGAGTCGACCCACGCGATAACCCGTCTGGTACTTGTTGAGCCGTTCGTAACCTTGGGATGACATGCCTTGGGGGGAGTACAGCAGCACATCGCTTCCGTTCAGTCGGAACAGATCCGGGCACTCCCACATATAGCCATCGCCCTCGCTGCCACCGGCCACATAGTCAAGGAACTCCCAGACGTGCAGATCCGTGGAGCGGTACAGCGGGAGCACCGGCCTGTCGCCCAGACGTGCGCCGGCAATGAGGTACCAATAGCCATCCTCCTTCCATACCTTGGGGTCACGAAAGTGCATGATCGTGTCTTGCGGTGCGGTCTCGATGACGGCGCCATGCTTGACGAACCGGACGCCGTCGATGCTGGTGGCCAGGCACTGGACCTGACGGATGAAGCGCTCGTCACCCACTTCCCCCAGCCAGGTGTGCCCCGTGTAGATCAGCGCCAGGGTATCTCCGCACACCACCGCACTACCGGAAAAGCAGCCGTCACGGTCGAATTCATCGTCGGGTGCCAGCGCAATGGGCAGGTGCTGCCAATGAACCAGATCGGCACTCTTGGCGTGCCCCCAATACATCGGCCCCCATTTCGCTTCGAAGGGGTAATGTTGATAGAAAACGTGATATTCGCCACGAAAGAACACGACCCCGTTAGGGTCGTTCATCCAGCCTGCCGGGGGGGCGATATGATAACCGGGGCGATAGTCCTCGATGACGCGAGACAGGCCGTCACTCAGCGCACGCTGCGCAAGGTCAAGGGTAGAAGGCATTGGATCGCTCATGTGATTCGAAGACAAGGTCATAGGGCCCGTGCTCGGACTGAGCGCAGAGAGACATCATTCGGCTGGTTTTCCATGGCTTGTGGGTGGCGCTCCAGGGCCGTGCCGTCGTCGTCGAACAGGTGCAGGTTGTCGATGTCCAGCTGCAGTTCGACCCGATCGCCCACCTGCCATCCGGCGTTGACCTCGCAACGACAGATCATTGACTCGTCCTGCCCCGTTTCGAGGTGCACATACGTTTCGCTGCCCAGGTATTCGACCCCGATCACGACGATGCCGACGGCTCCATCAGCCTTTTTGAGCGAAATGTGCTCCGGGCGAATCCCCAGGCTCAACAACGTCCCCGCCGCCAGGTTCGAGCTGTCGAAGGGCAGGGTGGTCATTCCCAAAACGGGGGTGTCGACCTCGCTTGTTTCGCCCGGGGCATGCAGGCGCGCCGCCATAAAGTTCATTTTGGGTGAACCGAGAAAACCGGCCACAAAGCGGCTCGCCGGGCGCTCATAGAGATCGCGCGGTGAGCCGACCTGCTCTACGTGACCGCCATTGAGCACAACAATTTTGTCGGCCAGGGTCATCGCTTCCACTTGATCGTGGGTGACGTAGATCATGGTCGAGCCCAGTCGATCATGCAGCCGGGCGATTTCGTTGCGCATCTGCACCCGCAACGATGCATCCAGATTGGAGAGCGGCTCATCGAACAACAAAATGTCCGGCTCCCGTGCCATGGCTCTGCCCATTGCCACACGCTGACGCTGTCCTCCAGAGAGTTCTTTTGGTTTGCGTTGCAGCAGTTTGTCCAACTGAAGGATTTGCGCTGTTTTCAGCACGCGCTCGCGCAGGCTGTTCTTTTCGGTCTTGGCCAGCTTGAGGCCAAAGCTGATGTTGTCGTAGACGCTCATGTGCGGGTACAGCGCATAAGACTGAAACACCATGCCGACGCCACGCTCGCGCGGTTCCAGGTCGTTGACCCGTCGCCCGTCGATCAGCAGGTCGCCGCCGCAGATCGAATCCAGTCCGGCGATCAGTCGCAGCAGGGTCGACTTTCCGCAGCCCGACGGGCCAACGAACACCACGAATTCACCCGCCGCGATTTCCAGGCTGACATCGCGAAGAATCCGCATGCCGCCCAACTGTTTGTTCACATTATCCAGTTTCAATTTGATCACGATGCTGTTCCTTGTAATTGTCGGGCATCAACCCTTTAACGCGCCGGCAGTGAGACCGGAAACGATACGGCGCTGGAAGATCAGCACCAGAATCACTAACGGGACGGTGACCACCACCGAGGCGGCCATCAACAACCCCCAAGGCAACTCATGAGGGCTGCCGCCGGAAATCAAGGCGATGGCGACCGGCACCGTGCGTTGTGTGTCGGTGAGGGTGAAGGTCAGGGCAAACAGGAACTCGTTCCACGCTGCGATGAAGGCCAATAAGCCCGTGGTGACCAGTGCGGGCCAGAGCAGTGGCAACAGCACGCGGGTCAGCGTGACCCAGGGGGACGCTCCGTCCATGATTGCTGCTTCTTCCAGCTCATGGGGCAGTTGGCCCATGAACGTGGTCAGCACCCAGACGGTGAAGGGCAGGGTGAAAATCGTGTAGCTCAGGATCAATGCCCAAGACGTGTTGTACAGGCCCAGGGCGCGAATCACTTCGAACAGCCCCGACAGCACAGCGACCTGGGGAAACATCGACACGCCTAGAACCATCATCAAGACCGTGCCACGTCCACGGAATTTCACCCTTCCCAAGGCATAGGCGGCGGTGACACTGAGGAACAACGCCAGCGTCACAACGCTAAGCGCAACTACCAGCGAGTTACCGATAGCCCGCAGGAATGAGGCTTGGTGGAGTACCGCCGCGTAATTGGAGAAGTCGGGGCTTTCGATCCAGTAGCTCACCTGGAACAGGGCACTGGATGGCTTCAGCGAAGTCACGATGGCGTAGTAGAAAGGGAAGACCGCATACAGCAGCAAAACCCCGATCAGACACCAGAATCCGAGGCGCAACAGCGCCTTTTTGAGTAGGCGCAGGCTCATGACCGAACCTCCATTTGACGGCGTCCGAGGTAGAGATAAAGCATGGCGATTGCCGCAACGACCAGAAACAGCAGAGTCGAGGCCGCACTGCCATAGCCAACATCCTGGAACTCCACCAAGTGTTGGCGGGCATAGACCGACATGCTCATGGTGCTCGAAGAATTCGAGGTCAGCACATAGATGACGTCGAATACCCGCAGGGAATCGAGGATGCGGAAGATCGCCGCCACCAACAATGCAGGCATCAACAGCGGAAGCGTGACGCGCCAGAACACTTTCAATGGATGAATGCCATCGACCCTGGCGGCTTCGTAACAATCGCTCGGCAACATCTGCAAGGCGGCCAGCATCAGTAGCGTGACAAAAGGTACGGTCTTCCAGACGTCAACGATGATGACTGCCCACATCGACAGATCCGCATCTGCTGTCCAGGCCAAGGGGGCATCAATCAGACCGACGCTCAGCATCATGTGATTGATGATGCCGAACTGGTCGTTGAGCATCCATGACCAGATCTTCGCCGAGACAATGGTAGGAATCGCCCAAGGAATCAGAATCAACGCACGCACCAAGGAGCGGCCGGTGAACTTGATGTTCAACAGCAACGCCACCAGTAGCCCCAGGACGACTTCCAGTCCTACCGACACCACGGTGAAATGCAAGGTGTTGCGCACAGCGTTCCACCATTGAGGATCAACCAGGATGCCCGACCAGTTGGAGCCGTTGTGGAACAGATAATTGCTCAAACCTATGAAGGTTCCGCCACCGGTGTCCGCCAGGTTGGCATCGGTCAGACTGAACCAGAATGTCCGCAGCAGCGGCCAGGCGGCCACCAGGGTCAGACACAGCAACATGGGTGTCAGAAACAGCCAGGCGGCGCGTACTCGGCGGCGCTGTACAGGCGTTTCCCTGGTGAGCAGCAGCTCGTCACAGGGGGCATGGATAGTAGAGACAGACATGGTGATTTCCTTCCTTGTGGCTTACCAGTTCCGGCGTTTGATGCGCGTGAGTTCGCTTTCCAGTTCAGCCAGCGCCTGATCGACAGGCAACTCGCCCGCCAGCACGCCATGCACTCGATCGAAGAACGCGTTGGAGACCCGTGGATAGCGATCGGCGGTTATTGACGCGGGGCGCATGACCCCTTGGTTGAGAATGCTGAGGAGTTGACTGTAATAAGGCATGGCCGCGAGCAACTCGGGATCCTGATAAAGCGACTCGATAACCGGGTTATAGCCACCTACCAAAGCTCGCTGTTTTTGCTGCTGGGCACTGGTCAGGTAGGTCACCAGTTCTGCGGCAAGTTTTGGATGGGCGCTGTAACGCGATACCGCCAGACCCCAACCACCGAGGGTGGAGGCATGGGTGCCGGACATGCCGCCGCGGGGCAGGGGAGCGACGCCGACTTTATCTTTTACGGCACTGTCCTGGCTTTGTACCAGGGCCCAGACATAAGGCCAGTTCCGCATGAACAACGCATTTCCCGACTGGAATACGCCACGCCCTTCTTCCTCGGTGTAGTTGAGTACGCCACGCGGGGAGATGTCTCCTACCCAACTTTTCGCCAGGGCCAAAGCAGTTCTTGAGGCCTGACTGTTGACCACGATATCGCCTCGTGGGTTGACCAGTCCGCCTTCCGGTTGGCTGCTGATCCACTCCAGCGCATTACACGTCAGCCCCTCGTAAGCGCGCCCCTGAAAGATGTAACCCCATGCATTGGGATTCCCGGCGGTGCGCTCTGCCTGTTGAACATCCCTGGCGGTAGCGGTCATTTCCTCCCAGGTCTGGGGAACCTGCTTGGCGTACTTCTCAAGCAAGTCCTTGCGGTAATACAGCAGGCCCGAGTCGGTGAACCACGGCATCGTCACCAGCCGTCCATTCACTGTGGCGTTATCCACCTGTGCCTGGAAGTAACCGTGAGTGGCGTTGGCGGGCAGCACCTCACGCAGATCCATCAGGTGTTTGGCCAGCATCCCCGGCCACACCATATCGATCTGAATGATGTCGATGTCGCTGGACTGCGCACTGAGGATTTGTTGGTAGAACGACAACCTCTCGGTCGCCGAGTTAGGCGTGGAAACCACCTCAACGTTGTTGCCGGTCTGCTTCGACCAGGCCTCGACAGCTTCCTTGCACAATTGTAATTCCGCACCCACTGCACCGCACGAGATCGTCAAATCGGCCGCGCTCGAGAGCGATGGCAGCCCGGCACAGAGGGTAAGCAGTGCTGCTGGAAGGATAGATTTAAGCAGTTTCATAAAGCCCTCTTTATTTTTGTTTTTAGAAAAGTTAACGTTAACATCGCCAAATGTAGCAGCGTATTTGCGATGAGGCATCCTTTTTTTCGTCGATTGCGACAATTCGCAACTCACGAAAAATGGCCGGTCGCGGGAACAAAACAATAAAAACAAAACAGGGAAATCCACATGCAGAAAGCACCAGGCTGGCTACTCGCAGGCGTGCTCGGCACCTCGGCGGCAACCTCTCAGGCCGCGACTCTGGAAGAACGCATGGCCGCGTTTGAAGCCCGTGCCGCCGCAGCGGAAAAGCGCGCAGCCGCAGCCGAACAGGTAACCCAGGCACTCGCCAGGGAATTGCAGCAGATCAAGCTCGCCACTCCCGCCTCGCAGCCCGTTGCGTCCACTGCGACAACCATTGCGGCGCCCAATTTGGACACCCGGCTGGCAAAACTCGAAGCCCGTCAGCAAAGCATTGAGAAAGAGAGCAGTACCGCACACCTCACTGACGGGTTCAGCTTCAAGGGCTACGCCCGTTCCGGATTGCTGATCAACGATGGGCTGGGTGGTGGTCGTGGAGGACCTTATACAACCCCGGCCGGTTCAGTCGGTGGCGCCGTCGGGCGACTCGGCAATGAAGACGACACCTACATGCGCATCGACCTGTCGAAAGAGGCCTATGCGCAGAACGGCACCCATTCCAAATTCACGGTCTCCATCGCCGATGGTGTGGAAAGCTCCAATGACTGGACGGCCGACGAGAGCAACCTGAACGTACGTCAGGTCTTTACCGAACTCGATCATCTCGCTGCATTCAAGGGTAATTCAGTGTTCGAAAACTCCACCTTGTGGGCAGGTAAGCGCTTTGATCGAGATAACTTCGATATCCACTGGCTGGACTCGGACGTTATCTATCTGGCTGGTACCGGGGGTGGAATCTACGATGTGCAGATGAACAAGAATTGGCGCTCGAATTACTCTTTGATCGGGCGTAATTATGGGGATTTCAGTGAAGGCGGCATCAACGCCGATGTGGAAAGCTACATTCTGACCTCCAACCAGTTCTTCGACAGTGGTCAGTGGCAGTGGATGTTCAATGGCATTGGCTCAAAGAAAAACGACGTTGGCACTCGCAGCAATGAAGCAGGCCTGACGCCTGCGGATTCTGGCTTGCACAGCATGCTGGCCAATCACCAGAAAAACTTCTTCGGCCGGGAAGGCTTCTTCAAAACAGCACTGCTCTATGGGCAAGGTCTGGGGGCAGAGGTCAAGAACGTCGGCTCGGATGGGGAGCTGATTGACGATGCCCGCGCTCTACGTCTGGCACTTTACGGCGAGACTCCCATTGCGCCTGGTTGGCGCATCGGTCCCAGCTTGTTGGCCGAACAAAGCAAGGATAGATACGTCAAGGGTGACAATTACCGCTGGATGACCCTGAACATGCGTTTGGCCAATGAAATCAACAGCAATTTTGAGATGGCCTACGAAATGAGCTGGCAAACCATGAACCTCGACCCGAAGGGGTATCTACAACGTAATGCGGTCGACGGTAACTTCTGGAAATTCACGATCGCCCCGACATTTAAACCTGACGTAGGAGACCTGCTCACACGTCCTGAATTGCGTGTGTTCGCGAGCTTCATGAATTGGTCTTCGGATCTGGACAGATACAGTTCCTCAGACTCCTTCGGCAAGACGGACTTCAACGCCGGAGGTGTATGGCAATACGGTATACAAATGGAAACCTGGTTCTAATGTTTGAACGCGTCGGCCAACACGCCTCGAAAAAGAGGAGGAGGGTGACGCGTGTTCTTGATCTGCTGATCAGGTCTCCGCGAACCTCCATTACTGTCGAGTCGGCTCCAGGCTGCCCGGGAACGGATTCTTCCCGGCGCCCGGGCGAATCAGTGTGCGAACGATCTGAAGTCGCGTATCTGTCAGGCTGCGGAAAATTTGCCGTTTCAGATTGCCGATCAGGGCGACCAGATTGTCGGCTTGACGACCGCTTTGGAGCCAGATGGCGTAACCGTCCTGTAAAGCCAGAATCGCCTCGAAGTGGCAGGCCAGGATTGCGTCATCAATTGAGGTCACTCGCGCGTAGATGTTCCGCCGCTGTGTTGTAAGCGCGGTGCCTGAGTTTTAGTTGGACGTAGATGAACGGAACGAGTGTGGGCACCGGCGCCGCATCTTCAGTCTGCATGAGCAGCGGTGCGCGCTGACCTGAAGAGAAACGGCATTCAATGACTCGCCGTGAATACGTTGCACATGGCCCGTTGAGGGAGTGGGCGTCAGTAGCGGATTCGTAGAGTCAGTGGCTTAGACAGCTCATGAACAAATCCACCATGACACATGATTTAACATAATATACATTATGCGAATGGAAGGCTTGTTCCTGAGTGTTGCGTTACGCAGGAAATTACCTAGGCTCAACTGCAACGCTTCCTGCCAGAAGGAGCAGCTTCAGCTGTTGCGCTTATGCCCATTGTTCGTTTGAAAGACAATTCCGTGCCATCCGGACTCATTGGTTGGTTGCTGACCGATGACCGTGGACGACCACGCTATTGCGTCGACAGTCTGGTCTGCACTGGACGGTGCGAGCTTGGCGCCGTCCACACTACGAACCCAGCTGTCCGTCATCGAACAGCTGTACCAGTCGGCCAAACGGCTGTACCAGGCTGACTGCCTTGATCGCTTGATTGCGGAGCTCAAATTCGATGAGCTTGAAGCCTGTCTTGAGACATTTTTCATCACGGCCAGAAATCATGGTGCCCAGACTGCCGCCAACTACCATCCCAACTGGCGTGTGGCCTACGTTTTCGTCAAAAGTTGTGTTCAGTGTCTGGTGAAAAGTCATGCCGATCCTGACATGCTTTGGCTGCTGAGCATGCGCCTGGAGCGTCTGGAGAAGCTGTTTGACTCGCTGGGTATGGCGCCCGCGCCGCCGGCAGAAATTGTCCGAGCGTTGCCAAGCCCAGTGCTGGATGAGTTTTACCAGATCATTGATCCGTACTCGGTTCGTAATCCCTTTAGAAACAGTACGTTACGCTGGCGCAATTACGTATTCGGTCGCATCACACCGCACGACATGCGGCATACGTGCGCCACGGTCAGGCTGCATCAGTTTGTAGAAAATGGTGACGACCTCGAGATGGCCATCCAGCGTCTGCGTGCCTTTTTTGGCTGGGCCCGCACCTCGGATATGCCGCGACGGTACGCACGAGCTTTTTTTGAGGGTCGCTTAGCCACCGTTTGGAATCATGCATTTGACGTCCATCAGCCATCTGCGCTCCTAAAAGGGGCAGATGAAGGAGCAGCGCATGCAGCGGAGTCAGTCGGGCTTTCTCGGTATCGCGAGACTGATAGAGGCGTTGGCTCCCCTGCCTCCCCTGCCCTCTGTAATCCGTTATTGGGATGATTTTGCAGACTGCTGGAAAACAATAAGAATTCCCACGGAAAACATATTGTCATTCGAGGTTAATGGTGAATTCCTAAGATTCGACTTCAGTTCCTTTGACGGAGAATTGGTACACCTAATGAAGCTGTGGCTTGCTCGTTCCGTTTCTGAATTGGCATGCGCAACCGTTAAGATATTCCAAGCACTGCAAAGGCTCGATAAATGCCTTATATATACGACGTTAGAACCCTCACTAATCCCAACCCTAAGTATCGATGATAAGCGGCGTCGTGAAATAGTTACAGAGTGTAATAATCATCAGCTAAGCGCGCTCAAGTCGTTGCTATTATTTTGTTGCGGTCAATCCTTGGGGCTTCTGAGCAACGATTCCAGACCTCGAATTGCATCACTTCCTCAACACACCGTGGACAAATACGCCAGTGTCCGGAGTGGTGATGTATTTCTTGATTTGTATTTGATTATCTGGACTCGCTCAATGACACCTCAAGACATGATCTGGCATACCTCAAAACCCCTCTTTTAATTTGCGTTTGTATTTTATGTATTTGCTAGCAGCTTGCAATGCGTCCCAAACAGATCGCCAAACTTAAAGTCGAACATCTGAATATATTTAATTTTGAAAACTCCGTCAGTGTGCAGTTGCGATTTTTTTCGAGGGAAACAACGCAAAAGCACAGCCCCTTTAACCAGCACGTCGACGGCGGCGGGAGGCAATTCGCAAACTTTCTTGTTGTTGTTCATCTCGGGCCCTTGTTGTGATTGAAGTCGTGAGACGCGAGGTCTCATCGTCAGGCGAGGTCAAGGTATTCAATATTGAGATATTTTTCAATTTTGATGTTTTTGTCATTGATTTTTGGGATCATGCTCAAGCCGCGACGGGGCCAAGGGGCGAGCCGAATTGCGCGGCGTGAACCGAGTATGCGCGTGTGCCAGTTTCCGACCGGCGACGCTTGGCTTCAGCACCGATCAGCGTTGTCATTGGAGTAATGGCTCAAGACTGCCGAGGTTGGAGAGCCGTTGATTCAAATGGCTGGTCGATAGGGAAGTCGGGCACACCGGTTTTCAGCATCGACCCCCCTGTGAAGCTTCGCGGCGCACAACCCTGTTTTAGTCTTTAGGAATCAACCGTGGCACGTCCGCAGCCCCACCCAGATCCAGTCTTGCTCTGCTGCTTCGAATTCGAGCTCGACGAGTCCAACGCCTGCTTGTTGCGTAATGGGGAACCCGTTGCAGTTGCACCAACGCCTTTCACGTTGTTATGCGTGCTGGCACGCCAGCCAGGGTCGCTGGTGACCAAGGATGCCTTGCTTGATGCCGTGTGGGGGCATCGGTTCGTCAGCGATTCGGTCCTGAAAACGGCCATCAGCGATCTGCGCAAGGTGCTGGGCGACGACCCCAGGCATCCTCGTTTCATTGAGACGGTGTCGCGGCGCGGCTATCGCTTCATCGCCCCACCCTCCTCCGCACTTTTGCCGCCGCCTGCATCCGCGACGGTTACAGCGGCCGGCACACCTTCGTCACCGTCATTCATCGGTCGCACTGACGAGGTTGCGAGGTTGCAAAGGGCCTGGGAGCGGGCGAATGGCGGCCAGCGCGCCGTGGTTTGGCTCGCCGGCGAGCCGGGGATCGGCAAGACCACGTTGATCGAACATTTCCTCACTGGCCTTGGCGACATCGCCTGCGCACGCGGCCATTGCGTGGAGCACTACGGCGCCGGCGAGCCGTATCTACCGGTGCTGGAGGCCTTAGCCGATCTGTGCCGCAACGACCCTACCCTGCCGGCCCTGATGCGTGCCGTGGCACCGACCTGGCTGTTGCAACTCCCGTGGCTGAGTACCGCGCAGGAGAAAGACGCGTTGCGGCGTGAGCTCGCCGGCGTCGGCCCGGATCGCATGCTGAGGGAAATGGGCGAATTGCTGGACCGCTACACAGAGCAGCGCCCGCTGATGTTGGTAACCGAAGACCTGCACTGGAGCGATCGGGCGACAGTCCAGCTCATCAACTATGTGGCGCGGCGACGTGGCGGCACGCGGCTGATGTGGCTGTCGAGCTTCCGCCTGGCCGAGGTGGTTGCACTCGATCATCCCCTCAGCTCATTGCGCCACGAACTGCGTCTGCAACGTCTGTGCGAGGAAGTGGTGCTCGATCCGTTCTCGGAAACCGAGGTCGCTGACTATGTGGCGCTGCGTTCGGCCTCGCTGGCGTGCGATGAAGCCTTCGTGCGCGCCCTGCACGAGCGCACTGACGGTGTGCCATTGTTCGTTTCGTCAATCACCATTGAAGTGATGGACCCAAAGGACGACAAAGCCACCATCGAGGCTCGACTTAAGGATCTGGCGGTTCCCGAAAATCTCGCAGCCATCATTGATCACTACATCGCCAGACTGGGTCCGGAGCAACTTACCCTCCTCTCGGCCGCAGCGGTGTGCGGGGTCGAATTCCGCATCGAGACGGTTTCACTGGCCCTCGAGCGCGACCTCGCTTCGGTGGCCCACGCCTGTGAAGAGCTGATACGCGAACAGGTATGGCTCATACGGTCGCGGGCCACAGAAGTTGAAGAGACGGAAGAGCTACCCCACTCCTTCCGACATGCGCTCTTCCGCCAAGTGCTGTACGACCGCACGCCGCGCTCATTGCGCACCCAACTCCACCGCCAGGTTGGCGCTGCCCTCGAACGCGAGCGCACGGCCGGCGTGCCGGTTGCTGCCCCGGAGCTGGCGATGCACTTCGACCGCGCTCGGCAGCCGCTGATTGCGCTGCGTTACTACGCCGAGGCAGCAGAAGCCGCGCTACTGCACTTCAGCCCGGACTTGTGCATTGGCCTCACTGAGCGCGCCTTGGTTCTGTTGATGCAGGCTCCCGAAGGGACGGAGCGCAATGCCCTCGAAATTACCCTGGCTACGCTGCAGGGTGTTTCGGCTTTCCACATGTTCGGTGTCGGCAGCGAAGCAAAAGGCGCCTTCGAACGTGCCTACAGGCTGCTGACGGATGTACCTGAGCACCCCATGCGTGGTCGCCTGCTGCACGGATTCGGCTATCTGCTTGGTCTGCGCGGCGACTATGCGTTGGCGCTCGAAGTGGCGGAGCGTGCCGAAGCCCTCTCCTGCGACGCAAATGATCAAGAGCTCATGCTGGCGGCGTGCATCGTCCAGGGCGAGGTGCATCACCTCCAGGGACGCACAAAAACGACTCGCCGCTGGCTGGAACGCGCCCTCGCGATCGCCGAACCGCTGGACATCGGGACGAACGAAGTTTTTGCGGCTGATCCTCAGGTCATGCTGCACGGCATGCTGGCTATAGAACTCGTGCGTTCGGGTCTGGTTAAGCAAGCCCGAATCCACCTGCAGCAGGCGCGGGCACGCGCGCAGGCGTTGCGCCAACCCATGACCTGGCTGGTCGCCGCCTGGCAGGAGGTGTTGATCGAGGTGCGGATGGGAAACCACATGCGTGTGGCTGCGCTGGCCGACGACATGCAGGCGCTGGTCGATGAATTTTCGCTCGCACTCGGGCGAACGGCTTGCCGCTGGTGGCGCGGCTGGGCCGACGCGCGCAACGGTGCACCGCGCGACGGCTACCGTCGCATCCGTGAGGCCTATGAAGAACACACCGGGCTTGGAATGCGCTCCGGTGCCAGCGAGATACTCGGCTACGCCACCGAGGCGCTACTGCTCGCAGGTGATTGCAATGCAGCGCAAGTCGAGTTGCAGGAAGCATTTCGGGTGGGCGAGGAACTGGGCGAGCGCGTCTACCTGCCGCAGCTATTGCTGCTGGAGGCAGCGATCGCGCGAGCACAGGGTCAGCCCGACGCCAGCATCGCTACGGTGCGGCGCGCGGTTGATGAAGCTCGCGCCCAGGAAGCACCGTGGCTGGAGCTTCAAGCGCTGGTCGAACTGTGCGAGCACCCTGACGCTACGGCCGAGGACCATCTGGCATTGGCGACGCTGGTTGACCAGTCGCCGGAAACTGACGGAACCGAGCTGGCGAAACGTGCGCGCTCGCTGATTCACGCTGCCAGGCCGGCGTGAAGCGACGCGATTGCTCTGCAGTAAGGATCACTGTCCCGACCGAAGTCTGACCTTTCGCTTACGACTCGCCCCAGAGGGCCGCTTACGCTGTCGTCGAACTTTCCTGCCCCCTGGTCTGCGATGATCCTGAACCCTGAATCCAAGTACCCGAGCCGCCGCTCTTACGTAGTGAAGCTGCGCAGCGACGCCGCGCCGGGGGCCCTGGTGGGCCGCCTCGAAAACCTGGTCACCGGACGACAGCGCGAGTTTTCGTCCGCCGAAGAGCTGTTGGAGTCGATTGCCTCGGACCTCGCGTTGACAGCCGGCGAGCACACGGCAGATACCGGCGGCGAGTGACGCCTCCACCACGAACGAGTGCTCGATATGGCGACCGAACGGCGACCCTTCGCTGACGACTTCGCGCACACCGGGCCCTACGCTGATGCCACCTCGAATTTGCACGAGCCTAATCCGATGCCGCGACTTCCGAACTTCCACCTGTTGACCCGCAACACCGGGCAGACGCCCCTGCAACATGCCGAACGCATAATCGGTGTCGTAAAGGGTGCGGCGCTCGCCGCGTCCATCGCCCTGATCCTGACCGGTTGCTCCACGGAGGTGCTCGCGCCGTCGGTAGACCTGCCGAGCAACTTCTCCGCGAGCACGGCCTCCGAAATGGAACCCGAGGCGGCATGGTGGGAGGTTTACCACGACCCGGTGCTGACGGATCTGGTGCGCCGAGCCGCGCGCGAGAATCGCGACGTCAAGATTGCCGCCGAGCGCCTGCACGCCGCGCGTGCTGGCGAAACGGTCAGCCGTTCATGGCTGTTCCCGAGTGTCGGCGCATCCGCCTCCGGCAGCGATCGCAGCAGCGGCTACAGCTCGGCCACGAAACAGGGTTATCCGGATACCAAGACCACCAGTGCGGGCCTGGACGTCTCGTGGGAGCTCGACCTGAGCGGCCGCTTGCGCGCCGGCGCAGCGGCGGCTGACGCCGATGCGATGGCCGCGGAGCACAGCATGCGCGGCGTACGCCTGCTGGTGATGAGCGACGTCGTCAGCAATTACTTCACACTGCTCGGCGCGCAACGCCAGGTCGCGACACTGCGCGCCATCTCAGCGATGCAGGACGAGACGCTGCGTCTGGTTGTCGCTCGCCAGCAGGCGGGGCTGGCCTCGGCCTTCGACGTCGAACGCGCGCAGACCGACGCCTTGTCGGCGCGGGCGCAGATTCCGCCGCTGGAAACACAGGTGGCTGTGTCGCGCCATCGTATTGCAGTGCTGATTGCAGACCAGTCCTTCAATACCGCGAACATCCAGTCTTCGATCAGCGATGTGGCAGTGGTGCCCGAGGCCAAGCCAGGCCAGCCCGCAGAGCTGCTGCAACGTCGACCTGACGTGCTCGCGTTGATGGCGCAGCTCGATGCAGCCAATGCGCGCCGCAAGCAGGCCGCGGCCGAGTGGTTTCCGCGGCTGTTCCTCGACGCCTCCTTCGGCCGCCAGGGCTTGAGCCTGAACGGCGCCGATCTCGGCGTTGCACGCTTCACTAACGTGGCGGGTTTGCTGGCGATGCCGCTCTTTAACGCCGGGCGCACGCAAGCAATCAACGATGCGGCCGAAAGTGCTCAAAAAGAGGCGCTGCTGCGCGCCGAGGACGGCATCGTACGGGCGCTCGAGGATGTGGAAAACGCCCTTGTCACGCTTGCGCAGGAACGCCGCCGCTCCGGGTCGCTGCAATTGGCCGCCGCGTCCGCGGAGGCTGCGCAGAACCGCGCCCAGTCGCTCTATAACCGCGGGCAAATCGACCTGTTGCCACTGCTGGATTCGCAACGGGCGCGCCTGGCGGCACGCCTGAATTCCAACGAAAGCAACACCCGCCTGCTGCTCGACAGCGTGCAGCTCTACAAGGCACTGGGCGGGGGCTGGCAGGTGTTCGAACAACCCGCCAACTCAACCGCATCCGCCAAAGCCGACCGGCCACCACTTTCCTAAGTATCTGTCGTTTTCCAAAGAGGAACCGTCTTGAAGAATTCCCTTACTGCGGCCGGCGCCTTGGCCGTCGCCGTCATGCTGTCTGCGTGTAGCCCCGACCAGCCCACCGTGCAGGCGCCACGACCGGTGCGCACCGCTGCAATCAGCTACGACAATGCCCGCGACATCAGTCGCTATGTGGGCACCGTACAGTCGCGACATGAAGTCGACCAGGCCTTCCGCGTGGGCGGCAAGGTAGCTCAGCGCAAGGTCGATGTAGGCCAGTTTGTGCGTGAAGGCGACATCTTGGCTGTGCTGGATGACAGTGACTACCGGCTCGCCGAAGAAGCGTCGCGACAACAGTGGACGGTTGCCGTCGAGCAGACGCGCCAGGCCGACTCGGACCGCCAGCGCCTGACCGCACTGAAGGCTGACGGCTCGGTCAGTGCAGCCGACGAAGAGCGCGCGCAGACCAATGCCCAAACGGCGCATGCGACTGCCGAGGCCGAGGCACGCAAGCTCGAACTTGCGCGCAACCGGCTCAAGTACACCGTATTGCGCGCCTCGCGCAGCGGTGTCGTCACAGCGTTGCGCTTTGAGGCCGGCCAAGTCGTGGCGGAGGGTCAATCCGTTGTCTCGATTGCGAATCCGGATGAATCCGAGATCGTCATCGATGTGCCCGAGAATCAACTGGCCGTCTTCAAGGACGCGCGTTTCAAGGCCTCGCTGGCCAGTGCGCCGAACGAGATCTTCGATGTCACGTTGCGTGAGCTGTCGCCACAGGCTGCAGCACAGACGCGCACCTATCGCGCGCGGCTCAAGCCGTTGCAGGCGCTGCCGCTGGGCGCCACCGCCACGGTGATGGCCGAGCGAGTCATGACAAGTGTCTCTGTGGCGGCAGTACCAGCCACGGCATTGACGCAGATCGGCGGTCAGCCGGCGCTATGGGTGGTCACGCTCACGGGCAAGGATCCGGTAGGCATCGTCGATCTGGAGCGTGTGGCAGTTTGGGGTTACCGCAATGACGAGGTACTCGTCTCCGGGCCGCAAGCAGGCGTATTGGTCATCACCGCCGGCGTCCAGAAGATGACTTCCGGACTGAGGGTCGCGCTCCCCGGTGCGGCGATCGTTGACGCCAATACCACGCAGCAGGCCGCCCGATGAACAACTTCAACCTCACCGACTGGGCGCTGCGCCACCGCGCCATCGTTCTGTTCATGCTCCTCATTGTCGCGGTGGCTGGCGCCTTCAGCTTCACCCGGCTCGGCCAGTTCGAGGATCCGAACTTTTCCGTGCCGTCCATGACCGCCATGGTCATCTGGCCGGGCGCCACTGCCCAGCAGTTGCAGGACCAGGTCCTAAATCGCATGGAGAAGAAATTCGAGCAGATCGACAACTTCGAGAAGGTGGTCACCTACGCGCGGCAAGGCTACGCAGGCATGACGCTCACCGTACGCGGCGGCACTTCCAAGGCTGACCAGCGCGAAGCCTGGTACCAGGCGCGCAAGAAACTCAACGACCTGAGCCTCGAGATGCCTGACGGCGTGATCGGCCCGATCCTGAACGACGAGTACGGCGACGTGTATGGCCTGATGTACGCTATCAAGGGCGACGGCGTCGGTCAGGCCGACCTGTCGCACGTGGCCGAGGATATCAAGCGCCAGATGCTGAAAGTGCCGATGGTCAAGAAGATCGATCTCATCGGCAAGCAGGCCGAGCGTGTCTACGTCGAGTTCTCGCACGAGCGCCTGGCCGCGCTGGGCATCACACCGCTGGCCATCGCCGAAAGCCTCAAGAGCCAGAACGCCATGGTGCCGGCGGGCCAGATCGACACCCGCGGCGACCGCGTCATGGTACGCGTGAGCGGCCAGTTCGCCAGCGAAGAGGCGATCCGCAACGTGCCCATCTCTGCGAGCGGCCGGCAGATCAAGCTCGGCGACATTGCGACCGTTACACGTGGGTTCGAAGATCCGCCCACCTACACGGTCCGCCACAACGGCCGGCCCGTGCTGATGCTCGGCATCACGATGACCAGCGACGGCAACATCGTGGACCTTGGCAAAGAGATGGACACGGCCGTCGCCAAGATCCAGTCGGAGCTCCCGCATGGCGTGGAACTGGAACTCGTGGCCGACCAGCCGACCACGGTGAAGGATGCAATCCTGGACTTCGGACGCGCGCTGGCCGAGGCGTTGATCATCGTGATCGCGGTGAGCCTGGCCAGCCTGGGCTGGCGCGCCGGCCTCGTGGTCGCGGCCACGGTGCCGCTGGTGCTGGGCGGCGTGGCGCTGGTGATGCTGGCGATGGGCTGGAATCTCGAGCGCATCTCGCTCGGCTCATTGATTATCGCGTTGGGACTTTTGGTGGATGACGCCATCATCGCCATCGAGATGATGGTGGCGAAGATGGAAACCGGCATGGACCGCGTGAAGGCGGCCGCCTTCTCCTATCAGTCCACCGCCATGCCGCGCCTGACCGGCGCACTCATCACGGTCGTGGGCTTCCTGCCGATCGGCCTCTCGAAATCCACCACCGGCGAGTACGCGGGTGGCATTTTCTGGATCGTTGGCGCCGCGGTGCTGTTCTCGTGGATCTGTTCCGGCATCTTCACACCGTACCTGGCGGTCAAGATGCTGCCCAACGACTTGGGCACCCACCAGCACGGTGATCCACACGACACGAAGTTTTACCGCAGCCTGCGCCGCCTGATCGACACCGCCATCGAGCGTCGCTGGGTGGTCATCGGTGCGACGGTTGCCGCTCTGGTACTTGCTCTGGCCTGTATCAAGCTGGTGCCGCAGCAATTCTTCCCCAACAGTTCGCGCCCTGAACTGGTCATAGACCTGCGCGTCAAGGAGGGTTCCTCGTTCGCCGCGACGACCGAGCAGGTCAAGCACATGGAGGAGATCCTGGCGAAGGACGAGGACGTGCGTTTCTATACCGCCTACACCGGCGCCGGCGCACCGCGCTTCTATCTCTCGCTCAACCCCGAGCTGCCGAATCCGGGATTTGCCCAGTTCGTTGTGATGACCAAGGACCTGGATGCACGCGAGCGGGTACGTGCGCGGCTGGTGGCCTCGGCTGACCAACAATTCCCACAGGCGTGGGTACGTGTGACCCGGCTCGAATTGGGGCCACCTGTCGGCTACCCGGTGCAGTTCCGCGTCGTCGGGCCTGATACCCAGAAGGTGCGGCAGATCGCCCGCGAGGTGGAGAACGTGATTGCGTCCAACCCGAAGGTGCGCGATCTCCAGCTCGACTGGAACGACCCGGTGCGCACGCTGAAGGTCGAGCTTGATCAGGACAAGGCGAGCGCGCTCGGTCTCACGCCGGCCGACGTGTCACTGGCGACCCAAACCGTGATGAATGGCGCAACCTTGTCGCAACTGCGTGAGCACGAGGAACTGATCGACATCGTCGCCCGTGCCGTGCCCGCTGAGCGCTTGAGCCTCGACACACTGAAAGACATCAACCTCTACACTCGCCAGGGAACTGTTGTGCCACTGTCGCAAGTCGCACAAGTGCGCTCTGAGCTGGAAGAGCCAGTGCTGTGGCGGCGCAACCGGGATATGGCAATCACGGTGCGTGCCGATGTGAAGGATGGCGAACAAGGTGTTTCGGTGACTCAGGAGATCCAACCGTTGCTCAAGGACATCGAAGCGAAGCTGCCCTCGGGCTACCGCATCGACACGGGCGGAGCCGTTGAGGAAAGTGACAAGGCCAACAAGGCGCTGCTCGCGGTGGCCCCGCTGATGCTGATCACCATCCTGCTGTTGCTCATGCTGCAACTGCAGAATTTCTCCCGCATGTGGATGGTAGTGCTCACCGCCCCGCTGGGCCTGATCGGTGTGGTGCCGGCGCTGTTGGTGTTCCAGTCGCCGCTGGGCTTCGTTGCGATCCTGGGCATCATCGCACTGGGTGGCATGATCATGCGCAACGCAGTGATCCTGATCGATCAAGTGCAGATCGAAATCACTGAAGGGCGCGACCCGTGGAATGCTGTGCTGGATGCCGCCATTCACCGGGCCCGTCCGGTGATGCTGACGGCGCTGGCGACCGTACTTGCAATGATCCCGCTGACGCGCAGTGTGTTTTGGGGGCCGATGGCAATTGCGATCATGGGCGGTCTTACGGTGGCGACGCTGCTAACGATTTTCTTCGTCCCTGCATTGTACGCCGCATGGTTCAAGGTGGGTCGCCAGACGACCGCTGACGCTCATCAGTTACAGGGGGACGCCACGTTCGCTTCTGACTTATAAATGCCGGGGCACTGTGCCCCGATTTCACCGCAATTAGAAGGCTTGCGAGGCGGTCGTTCAGGCTATCCGGCTTCGAATGCCGCTCTCCAATCGAAGGGCGCCCCGCTCCAGCCTCTCTTTAATAGACTTGAGGAACGATGAGTTCCCGTGGCGTCGGACTGCGGGAGTAATCCTCCTGTCTTACGCGTTGCGGTAGTTCGATCACCGGTAACTCTACTTCTTCATAGGGCATCTGCCCGAGCAGGTGGTGGATGCAGTTAAGTCTTGCTTTCTTCTTATCATCGGCTTGCACCACCCACCATGGCGCTTCGGCGATGTGGGTGCGTTCCAGCATCACTTCCTTGGCCTTGGTATAGGCTTCCCAGCGCCGACGGGACTCCAGATCCATGGGGCTGAGTTTCCACTGCTTGAGCGGGTCGTGAATGCGACTGAGAAAGCGCAGGTGCTGTTCCTGGTCGGAAATGGAGAACCAATATTTGATTAGCTGAATGCCGGAGCGTGCAAGCATTCTTTCGAACTCTGGCACAGTGCGGAAGAACTCTTCGTACTGATCGGCGTTGCAAAAACCCATCACCTGTTCGACGCCTGCGCGATTGTACCAACTACGGTCGAAGAGCACGATCTCACCCGCTGCCGGCAGGTGTGAGACGTAGCGCTGGAAGTACCACTGAGTACGTTCGCGGTCATTGGGTGCAGGCAACGCGGCAACCCGACACACGCGAGGATTAAGCCGTTGGGTAATGCGCTTGATGACACCACCTTTGCCCGCGGCATCACGACCTTCGAACAGAATGACTACTTTGTGACCGGTCTTTACCACCCAGCTTTGCAGCTTCACCAATTCGCCTTGCAGGCGGAATAGTTCGCTGAAATAAACTCTTCGAGCTTCCTTCTCACTTCCTTCCTCTACCTGCTCATCGAACAGAGCATTCGGGTCAGTGCCGTCTTCGGATAATTCCAGTTCCAGCTCTTCGTCACTGTGATCAAGCAGCTCACGGCGGATGCGCTGTATCAGTGTGTCTTCGGTTGATAGCATGGGAGCAACTCGCGTCGGGAAGGGCCTGACTCAGTGTTAGTCGTACTTGGTTACGAAGTAATTACAAAAACTTTTGCTTCAAAGCAGGCTCGTATCAACGGCGGCTACGGGTGCAAGGCGATATCGAGCTGGCAGACAATTCAGTCAGCGGGATCTTGTGCCATCCGACTTTCATAAAAGCGTAACAAGATTGTTGCAGAGTTCCGGAGCCCGCTATCACAAGGAGTTCCTTCGATGAAAAATTTGATGAAGTCTGCTGCGCTCGCCATTACGGTTTCTCTTTGTGCAACCTCAGTGTCTTTCGCTGCTGAAAGCGTTCGACTGACAGGTTCCGGCGCCAGTTTTCCGGCTCCGATTTACCTCACTTGGTTCAAGGATTTCAGCAAGAAAACCGCTGGCGTCACCGTGGATTATCAATCCAAGGGCAGCGGTGCAGGTGTGCAGGACTTTTTGAACAAAACGGTCGATTTCGCCGCCAGCGACTCGGCGATGAAAGACGAGGACATCGCCAAGGTTGCCGAAGGCGCGCAGTTGCTGCCGATGACAGCGGGTGAAATCGTCCTGGCCTATAACCTGCCAGGCAGTCCTAAAGGGCTGAAATTGCCACGCGATGTTTACTCCAACATCTTCCTGGGCAAGATTACCCAATGGAACGACCCGCAGATCGTCGCGGCCAACCCGGAGCTGAAACTGCCTGCTACACCGATCACCGTTGTCGTGCGTGCAGATTCCAGTGGCACCACCGCGGTGTTCACCAAGCACTTGGCGGCAATCAACCCGGCGTTCAAGCAGGAGTTGGGTGAAGGCAACACCGTCAACTGGCCAGCCAGCGACAAATTCATCAAATCGCCTAAAAACGATGGCGTGACCGCTACCGTACGCCAGACCCCGGGCGCCATTGGCTACATCGAGTACGGCTTCGCCAAGCTGGCCAAGGTCGACTTTGCCCAATTGCAGAACAAGGCCGGTCACTACGTTGTGCCGAATGCCGAGAGCGGTGCCGAGGCTCTGGCTGCGGTGAAGATGCCTGAAAGCCTGGTGGCCTGGCTGCCTGATCCGGATGGCGCCAAGTCCTACCCGATCACTTCCTACACCTGGATGATCTTCCGCAAGCAGAACGAAAGCCCGGCCAAGGCCAAAGCCATGCGTGAAATGGTCGAGTACAGCCTGACTGAAGGTCAGAAAATCGCCGATTCGATGGGCTACATCCCCCTGCCGCAATCGGTCGTCGATCAGGTTCGCAAAGCTTCCGCCAACATCCAGTGACGCTCGCGAGACCTCTCGGCGTGTGCTTCCAGCCTCGCCGAGAGCGTTCTCCCCTACGCCGGAACAGCCCATGAACAAGCCATTTGTCGTACCGGTCAATCCGGATTCCGCCTGCCGTCCACCGTCTGCAAAGGATTTTCTGGTTGATCGCACCTTCCGCGCACTGGCGCGCATCGGTGTGGTTCTCGTTCTGGCGCTGGTCTTTGCCTTGGTGTTCGAGGTGGGACGCAAGGCACTTCCAGGCATGGAGAAACACGGTTTTGACGTCCTTTTGGGGACCGTTTGGGACGTGAACCAGGGCAAGTACGGCATTCTGCCGGCCATTTGGGGCACGCTCTACAGCGCCTTCATCGCCTTGATGATCGCAGGCTTTTTCGGCGTCAGCATGGCGATTTTCCTGACCCAGGATTTCCTGCCCGCGAAACTGGCGGCGGTTTTTCGCACCATTGTCGAATTGCTCGCGGCCATTCCCAGCGTCGTTTATGGCCTGTGGGGCATCTACGTGGTGATCCCGGCCATTCGTCCCCTCACGGATTGGCTGAACAGTGAACTTGGCTGGATCCCCTTTTTCGGCACGACCTTGAGCGGACCGGGACTGTTACCTGCCGCGCTGGTACTTGCCATCATGATTCTGCCGACCATTGCCGCCGTTTCGCAGGATGCCCTCACCGGTGTTCCGATGAAAACCAAGCAGGCGGCCTATGGCATGGGCACCACCCACTGGGAAGCGATTCTCAAGGTCATGGTGCCCTCCGCTGCCACCGGCATTTTCGGCTCGCTGGTGCTGGGTCTGGGCCGGGCCTTGGGTGAAACGATGGCCCTGGCCATGTTGGTAGGCAACTCGAACAACATTTCCCTTTCTCTGTTTGCACCCGCCAATACCTTGGCCGCCCTGTTGGCGCTGAACTTCCCCGAGGCGGGACCGACCGAGATCGAGGTCTTGATGTATGCGGCACTGGTCCTGATGCTGATCACCCTGATCGTGAACGTCATCGGATCCATGATCATGGTCTATGCCCAGCGTGGTACTAAATGATGACTGACCTCACTTCCCCTGCGGCCGCGTTGCCCAGTCTGCAGCGCAAGTTTGAAGGCCGCGCCCTGCGCAGCCTGGTGTTGACGACGCTGGTCTGGGCTGGCGCCCTGCTGGCCAGCGTGCCCCTGATTTCCGTGCTCTACATGCTGATCACGCGCGGTGGTGCCCGTCTCAGCCTGGAGGTATTCACCGAACTGCCGCCGACCGGTTTCGAGACGGGCGGCGGCTTCGGCAACGCGATGGCAGGCACCTTCGTCATGGTCGGTATCGCCGCCGCTATCGCGGTTCCGGTCGGCATCATGGCGGCCATCTTCTTGGCTGAATTGGGGCCGGAGAGCAAGCTGGCCAATGCCGCGCGCTTTGCCGCCAAGATGCTCACCGGGTTGCCTTCGATTTTGGCCGGGGTTTTTGCGTACGCCTTGGTGGTGATGACCACGGGTACCTACTCGGCACCGGCAGGTGGCGTGGCGCTGGCAGTTCTGATGCTGCCCATCGTTGTGCTGACCGCTGAAGAATCGATGAGGATGGTGCCCAAGATCATGAAGGACGCCGCCTATGGCATGGGCTGCACCCGATCGCAGGTCATCTGGAAAATCGTACTGCCGACCGGCCTGCCGGCGATCCTGACCGGCGTAATGCTGGCGGTGGCCCGTGCAGCCGGCGAAACCGCGCCGCTGTTGTTTACCGCCCTGTTCAGCAACTACTGGATCTACCACGACGGCAGCCTGGCGGTGATGAATCCGACCGCATCGCTCGCCGTACTGATCTACAACTTCTCCGGCATGCCGTTCGACAATCAGCTTGAGCTCGCATGGGCGGCCTCGCTGGTGTTGGTGATGATCGTGCTGATCGTGAATATCGTCAGCCGAATCTTCGGCAAGCCAAAGTTTTAAGAATGGGAGCACATAGTGTGAATGTATTATCTGCGCAAAAAGTCGCCCCGCTCGAGGCCCAGGTACCTGTGGTCATGGACTGCAAGCTGGACAAGATTTTCTACGGCAACTTTATGGCGGTACGTGACAGCCATGTGCCAATCGAAAAAAACAAGATCACCGGATTCATCGGCCCCTCCGGCTGCGGCAAAAGTACGGTGCTGCGCAGCCTCAATCGAATGAATGATCTGGTGAAAGGCTTTCGTTTCGAAGGCCATGTGCATTTCCTCGGCCAGGACGTCTATGGCAAGGGCGTCGATCCAGTGGTCGTGCGCCGCTATATCGGGATGGTGTTTCAACAGCCGAACCCGTTCTCGATGAGCATTTTCGATAACGTTGCGTTTGGCCTGCGCCTCAATCGCTATCAGGGCGACCTGGGTGACCGCGTCAAGCACGCCTTGCAGGGCGCGGCGTTGTGGGATGAAGTCAAGGACAAACTCAAGGTCAGCGGCCTGTCCCTCTCGGGCGGCCAGCAGCAACGACTGTGTATCGCCCGCGCCATCGCCACCGAACCGGAAGTCCTGTTGCTGGATGAGCCGTGCTCCGCACTTGACCCGATCGCCACCCGTCGTGTTGAAGAATTGATGGTCGAGTTGAAGAAGGATTACACCATCGCGCTGGTGACTCACAACATGCAGCAGGCGATCCGTGTCGCTGACACCACGGCATTTTTCTCGGTGGATATTTCCCAGGGTACGCGTACCGGTTATCTGGTTGAGATGGGCCCCACGGCCCAGATATTCGACAATCCCCGCGAGCAAATGACGAGCGATTACATCAGCGGCAAATTCAGCTAATCGACAAACGTCCGGTCAAGACCGAAAGCAGCCAATGGCAAACGACATTGGCATGCCTTCGGTCTTTTTACCTCTCACACTTCTAATCAGGATTGCCAATGTCCGCAAAGCGTCGTCTTGACTTGCCAGCAATCGAGCGTGCACTCCGTAAGGTGCAGGGTCGCTTTGCCGAGCTCAGCAGGCACTTCACCGAGCCGCGTGATCCCTTGACTGACGAAGTGCTGCGCAATGTGGTTGATGGCTATGCGCTGATTGACGACTATGTCGCCCGTGGTGTCGATCTGTTCGATCTTCAGCAACTGAACCTGATGCTGGAGATCAATGCCACCGTTCTCTGCGGCCGAGACCCGGCACGTCGTCTGGAGTACGCTCAGCACCTCGCGGCGACCGAAGAACACTTCTTCAACAACGTTGAAGGCGGGATAAAGGACTTGTACAACTGGTACTGTGCGTATCGCAGCGAATCTGTCTGGAAGCGTGCGGCCGGTGTCTATGTACGGATCCTCAGCAAGCCGCAATTGTTCATTGAAGGCAATAACCGCACTGGGTCGCTAATCGTCAGTTACTTGCTCATGCGTGCAGGGCTGCCGCCGTTCGTACTGACGCTGGACAACGCCGAGGGTTACTTCAACCCGTCATCCGTCATCCGCAACTCCGCCAAACATGGCGTCAAGGCCTTGTACGAATTGCCCAAGATCAAGAAAAAATATGCAGCCTTCCTGGAAGAACAAGCGCCTGATCCAAAGGAATTTTTTGTGAGCGACAAACCAGTGCCCGTCTATCTGGGGGGCGAATGATGAGCAGGTATCCGATGCTCGACAGATGCCGGGTTTCCAGCGGTCGAGCGTGGCAAGCAATCAAGCGTTCCATTCCGATGGACGCGTTCAGCCGCCAGCGCATCCGTATTTCGTTTGATATCGATGACACGTTGGCCTGTCAGGCCCATCACTGCGCTGTCGAGCACAGCAGGCTGCCGGCTTTTGTTCATCGTTGGCTCGGCGAACCATTGCGTAGGGGAACACGCGACCTGACCCGAGAGTTACGCCGACAGGGATGCAGCATCTGGGTCTACACGTCGTCCGGTCGGACACCATCTTACATCCGGCGCTGGTTATTACTACACGGTATCCACGTTGACGGTGTGGTCAACAGTGTTCGGCATAACCATGCCCTGACAGCGCATGGGCTTTCGAACTCCCCTTCGAAGTTTCCACCCGCATTCGATATCGACTTGCATGTCGATGATTCCGAGGGCGTGCAGATTGAAGGCTATGATCACGGTTTTCGCGTCGTGGTCGTGCGTCCGGATGATGAGAGCTGGGCGCAGAGCGTTTTAAATGCAGCAGCTGAAGTCCAGGCACAGTTAGCTTGGCAGCAACGGCACAGAAACACGGAGCCTGCGCAACAACGCTCAGAAGCTTTTTTCTCCTGAATTTCGAAACATCACGACCTTGTCTTTACTGTGACGAACATTTTGATGCGGTCGTGAATCTCCTGGAGTGCATGACGCAAAGGCTCATGTTTCTCACTGGTCGTCGGGTCTTCAAAACTCCACATGATCGCTTCATCGGAAGACGGCATTCGTGAGGCTTCTTCGGAAGACTTATCACACAGTGTGATGACGTAGTGGAACTGCTGTCCTTCAAATTCATCGATCGATTTGCTACGCAAGCCATTGCTCTCTATGCCTATGTGTTCGAGAGACTCCAGGGTGCGAGGATCAACCTCGCCCGGTTCGAGGCCAGCACTGAAAGCTTCAAAGTGTGAAGAATCAGTGTGGCGAAGCAGCGCTTCGGCCAGCAAGGAACGGACATCGTTTTTAGCGCAGACAAACAGCACCCGGAATTTGTCAGCCATTCCTTTCACCCCGCTTGGACAGTTGATCTGAAAAATGCCAATGCTTAGTTAAGCAGCGTTTTTGATCGCCCGACCTCAAGTCGATGGAATGCACTATTTCGAATTCTTTCAGCGCCCGTGCCGATTCAGCCTGTCTCCTCCAGTACGTGTAAGAGATCAACAAACTGGCCTGTCAACTTGTGATGCCGGTCGAGGTGAATCAAAGGTTGGCAGCGCTCATGTGATTCACGCATCTTCACCGAGCTGCCGAGATACACCGGAAGAATCGGCAGCCCTTCCGCGATGAGCTCTTCGACCAGATTGCGGTGAAAGCCAGTGGTGCTGACGTAATGATTGATGACAATCCCTTCAACGACCAATGACTCATTATGGTCACCCTGAAATTCTGCCACCTGTGCCAGCACCTGGTACAACGCCTGACGAGCGAAGGTATCGCAATCAAATGGAATCAAAACCGCATCCGCTGCGATGAGGGCACTGAACGTATAGAAGTTCATCGCCGGAGGCGTATCGATGTAGATCCGGTCGTAGTCTTGTGAAATGTCGTCCAGAAACCGGCACAGCTTGTTTATCTTGAACTTCGCTTCCAGTTTGGGCTGTAAATCCGAAAGCTCGCGGCTGGCAGTGATGAGGTGCAGATTATCGTAGGGTGTCTCAACGATATGAGCGCGGCTTTTTTTGGCTGCCGGCCCAGAAGACAGGGTTTGCTTGAAAAAATCCGCAATGCCCACCGGGATATCATCCCCAGTCAGGCCGGTGAGGTAATACGTGGAGTTGGCCTGGGCGTCCAGGTCGACAACGAGCGTCCGGTAGCCTTCCATTGCGCTTGCAGCAGCCAGGTTGCACACAATACTCGACTTGCCTACCCCACCTTTTTGATTGAAAACAACACGACGCATCAACACCATTCCTGCGACAAAAGGTTCCAGTCTATCGACTTCCCGCGAATCCACAGCGGCAACTTGATGAATTTTATATTGCAGTGCCCGTGCGCAATGGCTGCAACGAACAATTGCTCTGCGAACCCACTCACAAGCGAGGACGATGATGACTTTTGTCAACGATTTTGTGGCTCAGATCATTTCCCTGGAGGTCTCCCTCTATCACTCGCGCGCTCGGCTGCAAGCCAACAGTGACAGCGAAGCGCTGCATGATCTGAGGATTGCAGTACGGAAAATACGTAGCCTTTTGCGACCGCTGCGCAACATGCCAGAGGTTATCGAATTGAATCAAGCTGCCGCTGAGGTCGGCAGAGCGACGACTCCCACGAGGGATCTGGAGGTCATCGTTGATGAGCTTCGAAAAAAGGGGTACTCGCGCCAAGCAATCAGCCGAAGCGCAACCCTGACAGAGCAGTATCGGAAGATCGCTGCCAGCTCAGTGCTCGACAAACTATTTGCCGAACTGGATCGATGGCCAGAGATATTCAGGACAGCCGAGCGAGCCGGCGAACTGGTTGATGTAAAAAGACAGATTGAGAAAGCCCTGAAGAAAAGAATCACTCAACTGATCGCCGGACTTCGGGACAAACATTTTGATCGGCACGAGCTGAGGATTATTGCGAAAAACGCGAGATACCTCTCCGATGCGTTTCCAACACTGTCACCGCTCAAGGCAAAATCCAGGGATCAATTGAAGTCGGTACAAGCGTCGCTCGGCTCATGGCACGATCATCATCAATGGTGCCTGCGGGCCGAGGAGGAACCTGATTTGCTAGAAATCGCACCCTACTGGAAAGTCGCGTCAGAACAGGCGTTGGCTGATGCCGAGCTAAAATTAGCGTCGCTGCTTGATCACCTGTCGAAAGACCTGGCGAAGTCTAAAAACTGACATCAAATTGCCTTGAAAGGTCTGATGTAGAGCCTCTGACACATTATGAATCATCAAAAAATAGCGTTACCCTCCGCCGCCTCAACAGCAAAGGGTTTGCAGATGAAAATCACTATTGAAACAAATGAGCAAGGAAGCGGTTGCAAAGTTTGGCTAGGCGAAACGGCAGTTTCGATCCCCAGCCTAGAGGACGCTAAATCCTACATTGCCCAACTCGAAGAGCGGATAGAGGCTGCCTCTCATACTTTTGTCCTGGATGCTGGAAACCCAGAGGCGAGGTAAACAACTCGTCAGCGGTCGTTTATAAGGCCAGTCTGCATACGCGACCTGATTGCTCGACGAGGCTGAGCATTGACCATCACCGTTTCCAACAACCATTAGCAGCCACTGCTCGCCTTAAAGAAACCGCGAAATATTCGCCATTGCCCGCGTTATGTAAACGTCCTTCTCCCCCACCGGGGCAACATAGTGAAGAGCACTGCGTGCAGCCTCTACACCAGCTAAACGAGAGATGAACCAGGCCGCCAGATACTGCGACGATAGGCAGCCGCCAGCGGTTGCGACATTGTCCTTGGCCACAAACGGCTGATTGAGCACCGCCACGCCGGCCTCTTCAACCCATGGCTTCGTGATCAGATCCGTACACGCCGGAACGTCGTCTAGCAGGCCGAGCGTTGCAAGTATGAGCGTGCCCGAGCACTGGGCGCCCAAGAGTTGGCGAGCCGGGTCGAGTTTCAGTCGAGACATCAGTGCCTCGTCCGCGACGACGTCCCGAGTCAATCTCCCACTACCCACCAGCACTGCATCCGCGCCGCAGGCTTCCTCCAACGACGCCTGCGCCTCGATTTTCAGGCCGTTCATCGATAGCACCTTATCTGTGGGGCTGGCGATAGACACTCGCCAACCAGGCTTTTGAACCCGGTTGAGGATGCCGAACGAAATGAGCGAATCGAGTTCGTTGAACCCTTCGAAGGTAAGGATCGCAATGTGCATGGTGCGCCTCGTGCCAGAAAAGTCTTGAGGTCCATCGTAAAATCAAAAGACCAATACGTTCAAAAAATTGTAATGGATACATTTCGGTTATCTGAAGCGGCTTCGCAGCCATTTGGCGCCACTCTCGCGAGCGTCCGCAATGGATCGATTGCCGGTCGGCCACAACGAAATCGCAGCTCCTCCGTATTGGCTGTAAAAAATTCTAAGCAACCGTTTTTGGTTCCAATCTCGATCACTGTCGATCCGGGACAATTCGCTCGGAATTAGAACCTGCCTCAATCCCCCCCCCGACGTTTTGAAGCTGCTACGCTGATTTTGCTTACGCGCCACAATCCATAAATGATCCTAGTAACGAAGTTGTGGTTCTTCATTTTCCGCCGCATCCCCAAATCTGAATTGGTCAGCACGCTTGTGGCTCGTAGCGTGCCTCGACCCAGCGGCCGTTGATCTGATCAAGAAACTGCCGTTATCCGAGTTATTTCAGCGGGTTGGGACTCAACGAAGAGATCGTCGGTGTATTCACTTGCCTCGGGCTCAGCAGCATCGCTCCCCCACTGCCGTCCCTAGTCGTATACTAATGAGCGCCCGCTAAATAGCGTATGCGGTCGGTCATAGCGAGGGGTGAACTGAAGGCAACCAACGGTTCTTTCTCCCTTCAAAGTCAATCGCTAAAGCAGCAATGCCGAAAAGCCAGCGTTGTCGTTGTCGACCGGTTGAATCCACAGCCGATAGCTACCAGTTCAGATCCGCCAGCATTACCAAATTCGACAGGCACGCGGGGTTCGAACTCGTAGTTGAGCCAAAAATAGGCCTAAATCGAAAGCAGCATTTCGATAGGCTGCAGTGAATGCTTAAGGCTAAACAGCAACATTTGCTTCAGTCATTCATGCGATTGTTAGCTGAGTTAGCCCAAAAGTGTTGCGCACGGACAAGTCCTTTCACGCAACAAAACCGACTGTATGAATATTGCAACACAACAAATGCAGTTTTTTAATAAAACTCAATAAATTCAATAAGTAATGAGCCGAACAATCATCCGACCATTCCTATTTTCAGAGACATTATGTTTCGAGATTAGCCCGGTTATTACACCCAGATTTTGAGGCGATCAATTGGCCAGGCTCCTCATTCCTGCGTCAACTCTCCAATCAGCTGCGAATGCTCCGGGAATTGCTCGCTGAGCTTCTGCCGATTACCCAACTCCATATCCGCATAATCAAACCCGGGCGAAACCGCTTCACTGATCAAACCGTATCCCGACAATCCATCCGTAAGCCGCGAGGCTTTCCAGACACCGCCCGGCACATGCAGCTGCAAACATTCTCCGGCGATAACGTCGCTGCCCATCACCACAGTTTTCAACGAGCCGTCTGGAAAAATCAGGCTGTACTGAATCGCGTCTCCCAAATGGTAGTAATGCACGATGTTTGATTGGTTGAGATGGAAATGGCCTGTCGGCGAATCCTGGGTCAGCAAATAATATATGGATGTCATCAGGTAACGCGGGCCGCTATCTGTTTCAACCATGGCATGGCGATCCGACTGGAAAGTCCTGCGGTAGAAACCACCTTCGGTATGAGGCTCCAAATCCAGTGCTGCGATTAGTGCATCAACGCCAGGAACGACGGTTTTGAACACATTGTTGGTCATTTGGCTTGAGCCCTCTCATTAAGTGACTATCCACCTTTATATATCTATGAATTATAAATAAGCTAAATACCTGTTTAGTTTAGTTATATGCATTGTTCAACCCTAGCGACCGACCAGCGACGTTTCCAGCAATGCATCCAACCCCATCGGCTTGGCAAAGTAATAACCCTGGGCCTGCCCAGCGCCTATTTCGCGCAGCAAGACCAGCGTCGCTTCATCCTCGACACCTTCGGCCACCACGCTAAGGCCAAGCGATTCAGCCATTCGTACAATCGCCCGCACGATCGCGCGGCTGCGGGTGCTGGTGGTCAGTTCGAGGATGAATGACTTGTCGATCTTCAAGCCGCTGAAACGGTATTGATGCACGTAGCTCAGGGATGAAAATCCTGCACCGAAGTCATCGAGCACTACCGACATGCCGTTGTCGGCCAATTGCTGCATGTTCTGCCGGGCAATAGCCGGCTCGGCCACCAACGCTCCTTCGGTTAATTCCAGGCAGATCCGCGACGGCGCAACCTGGTGCAGCGCCAACAGTGCAAGCACATCACTGGCAAAGTCCGGGCGCGTCATGCTGTAACTGGAGCAATTGACGTGCACCGCCGGCCAATTGGCGTGCTGGGGTTGTGCGAGGATCACTGCGACGCTGGTGAGCATATACAGGTCCAGTCGACCGATCAGACGCAATCCCTCGACATTCGGCAAAAACTCACCTGGCCCGATCACTCGGCCGCCCGGCTGATGCCAGCGGATCAGCGCTTCAAGTGCCAACAGTTCGCCGCTTTCGACGCTGACAATCGGCTGGAAATACGGCAGCAATTCGTCGGTACGTTTGAGCGCATTGCGCAAGGCCCCTTCTCGCTCCATCTGGTCCGAGACTTCGCGGCGCACCTCCTGATTGAACACCGCGTAGCTGTCGCGACCGGCACTCTTGACCCGGTACATCGCCGCATCGGCATCGCGCAGCAAGTCGGCGGGTTCGTGATGGAACTGACTGTCGGCGCTGACAATACCGATACTGCAGGACGAAAAAACTTCATGGCCATTGATGAAAAACGGCAGGTCAAACGCCACCAGGATCCGTTCGGCGATTTCGATCAGCACGTCCAGCGGCGCCTCGGGAGCGAGTACCGAAAACTCATCGCCCCCCAGTCGCGCGAGCATGTCGGTGTCGCGCAGGCAACTGCGTAAACGGTGGGCGGCCTGCATCAACAGCAGATCGCCAAAGTGGTGACCGAGACTGTCGTTGACCATCTTGAAACGATCGAGGTCGATGAACATCACCGCCAGGTGCCCGCCTTCGCTGCCGAATCGCGACCAGGCCAGATTGAGGCGCTGTTGCAGGTAGGTACGATTCGGCAGCCCGGTCAGCGCATCGTGGGAGTTTTCGTGCTGCAACTTGGCATTGGCGTGATCGAGTTCGCGCGTGCGGTTCTGCACCCGGGCTTCGAGCTTGAGGTTGGCAGCGTGGATCGCTTCGGCGGCCGTGCGTCGCGACAACGCTGTATCGATGTGCCGCGACACGAACGTGAGCAGTTCCTGGTCACGCAGCGAGTAGCGCACCTGCGAGGTATAGCTTTGCACCGCCAGCACGCCACGCACCACGTCGCCATCGAACAATGGAATGCCCAGCCAGGAGTAAGATCGGACAGACTCATGGCCCAATTCGATTTCGCCCTGTGCAGACAATCGCTCAGCCTCGCCCGAGTCAATCAGGCAAGGTCGACGCTGGCGGATGATGTACTCGGTCAAGCCCCTGCGCCCACGACGTGCCTTTGGACAAGTCGTCTGTCGCTCATCGACATAATAAGGAAAGGTCACTTCACCGGTCGCGTCGTCGAACAACGCGATGTAGAAGTTTTGCGCGAACAGCAGATCACCGACGATGCCATGCAAAGTTTGGAACAACTCGGCCATATCGCCCGGCTGGCTCGACAGTTCAGCAATCTGGAACAGCGCACTCTGCAGATGTTCGGCGCGTTCTCGCTCTGCCACCTCCTGCCTCAATGCGTCGTTGAGTGCCGAAAGCTCCAGGGTGCGGCGCATGACGATGCCTTCCAGGTTCTCGCGGTGCAGTATCCGGTCCAGCGCCATGGCCACGTGACGGGCCACCACCAGAAACAGCGCGCGGTCTTCAGCGCTGTAGGTACGGGAAACGTCATAGACTTGCATGGCCAGCATGCCAAACACGTCATCCGAGGCGTTTTTCAACGGTGCGCCCATCCAGAACTCGGGACGATCCCCCACGCAGTAAAAGCGACCCTCGGCCTGAGCCTCGCAAATACCGGCGGCATCGATCAGCAGTGGCTGGCCCGTGGTCAACACCTGGCCGGTCAACGACAGATGCGAGGCATCAAGGTATTCGTAGTGCTCGGCCTCCACGGCATCAACGTCGATGATGTCGACGTAATACGGGTAGTCGATCTTGCCAGTGTGCGGGTCATACAGCGCGAGATAGAAGTTCTCGGCATCGATCAGGCTAGCCAGCAACTGGTGAACCCCCACCAGAAACACTGACCGGTCGCGGGTCGAACTGGCGAGATAGGTAATTTCATACAGCACACGCTGAGTAATCTGCGCACGGGCCAGGGTGTTGGTTTGTACTTGAATGCCCAGGCGCTGCGCAAATTCTGCGAGCGCCGACTCCTCGGCGTCATTGACTGGCGCGAGTACCCAACCCAGCACACTTTCGCCTCTGCCGGTTGGCCAGCGGTGCAACTGCCGAGTCAGGCAAAAGGCTTCGAACTCTTCATTGGCAACGCTGGATGGCCACTGCGCCTGTGGGTCGCCCTGCCCGACCAAGTGCATTTGTTCACCGGCGCGGTACACCACCCATGCGGTGGTGTGGCACCAGTGGCGCGCAGAGGCCAGCAATTGTTCGACCGCGTCGTCGTTGTTGGCGTGGGCCATGCCGACAGTTTCCGAATGACCTTTTAGTTGAGCGGCGACAACGTCGCAATCGATCGATTGCCGCGGGGAGTCGGTCAATGGACGAACACTCATCAGCGCTCCCTGAGCCAAAACTGGCGATACTCATTTATTATTTTCCGGCACTACGCCAGAGAGCCTCCCGTTTAAAGCTTATATACGTTTTTATCAATCGTTTTATTCGCTTTAGTACAAACCTACGGGTGTGCCCCAACAAGTTCCGCCGGGCGTTCGGTGGCCCTTGATGGAACGGGTGCAATGTTTCGCAGCAGGAAATGCGACAGCGCCGGGATAAGGATCAGCGCACCGAGCATGTTCCAGAGGAACATGAAGGTCAGCAGGATGCCCATGTCCGCCTGGAACTTGATCGGTGACCAGGCCCAGCACACCACTCCGGCGGCCAGGGTGATGCCGACCAGCCCCACCACCCGGCCGGTGAACGACACCGCGTTACGGTAGGCCTGTGCCAGCGGCAAGCCCTGGCGCTGGTAGTGCAGCTGCACGCTGAGTAAATACAGCGCGTAATCCACGCCGATCCCGACCCCCAAAGCGATCACCGGCAACGTCGCCACCTTCACGCCGATGCCCATGACCACCATCAAGGCCTCGCACAGTATCGACGTCAGCACCAGCGGCAACAGCGCCACCAGCGTGGCGCGCCAACTGCGGAAGGTGATCAGGCAGAACAGCGTCACCGCCGCGTACACGTAAAGCAGCATCGTATGGTTGGCTTCACGTACCACAATGTTGGTCGCCGCCTCGATACCGGCGGTGCCGGCGGCCAGCAGAAATTGTCGGTCCTCGGTGCTGTTTTCCCTGGCGAATCTGTCGGCGATGGCGACCACTGCGTCCAGGGTTTCAGCCTTGTGGTCCTTGAGAAAGGCAATCACCGGCATGACCGAACAGTCGGTATTGAACAATTCCGGCGCATTGACCGAGGCCTGCTGCGCGGCATAGTTCAGCACGTTCTGGTTGCGCTGGATGCTGTTCAGCTTGGGGTTGCCCTCGAACGATCCAGCGGTGATCTGGCGCACCGCGTTAACCAGCGATGAAGTCGCTTGTACACCCGGGTATTGCTGCAGCTCCCAGGCCAGGCGGTCAGCCAGGATCAGCGTCTGATAATTCAGGCAGCCTTCCGGCGGGGTCTTGATCATCACCGCGAACAGGTCGCTGGACAGCGCATAGTGGCTGGTGATGTAGGCGTTATCGCGGTTGTAACGCGAGTCCGCGCGCAACTCCGGGGCGCCGCTGTCGAGGTCGCCGATCTGCAGTTGCAGGCTGACCACGAAGCCCGCTATACCCAACGCCACAGCACCGAGCACGATACCCATGGCCCACTTGCGGGTGGTGAAACGGTCGAGCAAATCCCACAGTTTGCCAAAGCCGCGACTCTGCGCAGCGCGGTTGTCGATCTTCAGTGCGCGCTCGGCAGCCTTGGCGCCAACGCCGATGTAAGACAGGGCCACCGGCATCAGCAACAGCGATGTGAAGATCAGCACCGCGACGCCGATACTGGCAGTAATCGCCAGGTCCTGAATCACCGGAATATCGATCAGCATCAACACCGCAAAACCCACCGCGTCGGCCAGCAACGCGGTGACTCCGGCGATAAACAGACGCCGGAAGGTGTACCGCGCCGCCACCAGTTTATGGGTGCCAAGGGCGATGTCCTGCAGGATGCCGTTCATCTTCTGCGCGGCGTGGGACACGCCAATGGCGAAGATCAGGAACGGCACCAGCACCGAGTACGGATCGATGGCGTAACCCAGCCAGGCCACGATACCCAACTGCCAGACCACCGCCGTCAGCGAGCAGAAAATCACCAACAATGTGCTGCGCAGGCAACGGGTGTAGAGGTAGATGATGACGAACGAGGTGACCACGGCCAGACCGAAAAACATCATCACCTGGATCAGGCCGTCGATCAGATCACCGATCAACTTGGCAAAGCCGATCACGCGGACCTTGTACTTGCCCTGCCCCTCCTCCCCCGCCTGGCGTGCCTTGCTGTCGCCGGCAAACTCGATCTTGTCGCGCAGTTGCTCTTCAAGCATCTGCGCGAACGCGTGGTAATCGATGCTGTGACCGGTCGCCGAGGTCTTGTCCTGCAGCGGCACAATCAACATGCTCGATTTGAAATCGCTGGCCACCAAGCTGCCGACGATGCCCGCGCGGTTGATATTCTGGCGTAGCTGTTCGATGTCTTCGGGGGAGCCGTGGTACGCATCGGGCATCACCGGGCCACCCTGGAAACCTTCCTCGGTCACTTCGTTCCAGCGCACCGAAGGGCTCCACAATGACTTCATCCAGGCGCGGTCAACGCCTGCGGTGAGGAACAAGTCGTCGTTGACTTGCTTGAGCACGGCCAGGTATTCGGGGTCGAAAATATCGCCCTGGGTATTCTCCACCACCACCCGCACGGAACTGCCCAGGCCGCGCAACGATTTGCGGTTCTCCAAAAAGTTTTTAATGTAGGGCTGGCTCTGCGGAATCATCTTTTCGAAGCTGGGACGCAGCTCCAGGCGGGTAGCCGCCATGTAGCCCAGGACCAACGTGATCAACGCCATGAACAGCATGAACAGCGGGCGGTAATTGAATACCCAGCGCTCCAGCCGGTTGCCGGAGTGCTGATCGAAGTCACGCAAGTGGCGGATCACCGGCATGGTGTCTTGCTTGATGTTTGCCATGTCTGGGTACTCGCTCTTATTGATTCGGTTGTTACTTGACGTTCAGTACGCGTGCACCACGGCTGCCCACCAACACCAGGCTGCCGTCGGACGCCTTGATGGCGCCGGCTGATGGGGACAGGTTTTGCTGAGGCACCAATGTCAGGCGCGTGCCGTCTACGTGGACCAGCATTTGTCCTGCCTGGCTAAACAGCAGGTATCGACCCTTGGCGTCCACCGTGGCAGTGGAGATGCTGACCTGCAGGCCGGTCTTGAGCGGGGTCCAGCTGGAACCGCCGTCGAGGCTGCGAAACACATGCCCGCGCAGACCGTAGACAAGCACTTCGCCGGGCCGGCCAATCGCGCCGAAAAAGCTGCCCTGATACGGCGAATCGAGTGCCACGAAACGCTGGCCCGGGTCATCCCACTTGAGCAACAACCCCTGTTCACCAACGATGTAGAGCGCATCCCCTGTCGAGGCGATGGCATTGAGGTGCAACCCTTGCGGGTTGTTGGTGCGGTCCTGGAACGGTGTCCAGTGATGACCGCCATCGTCGGTACGCAGAATCAGGTTGAACGCACCGACCACATAACCGGTTTTTTCGTTGGCGAACCAAACGTCGAGCAGCGGCTTGTCGGCGCCCTCCTCGGTCAGCCGCTGTCCGTCGGCGGCGAGTGTCGCCCATTGTTCATTGGCCGGTTCGGCACGGGCCAGCGCACCGTAATGTTCAACCAGCAACGCACCGATCTGCCGACCGTCCAGTTGTCTGGTCCAGGTTTCTCCGGCATCGCTGCTGTGCAACACCACGCCATCATTGCCGACCGCCCAGCCCTGGGCTGCTGAAGGAAAACTGACGGCATTGAGGTCGGCACTGACCGGTACGGCGGCCTGTTGCCAGTCTTTGCCGCCATCATCGGAATAGAGAATGTGGCCACGTTGCCCGACGGCGACCAGCCGCTCTCCCGCACGGGCCACGCCCAGCAACGGGCTGCTGACCGCCAGGGCGCTGGCCTTGGCCGGCTGGTCCAGCACGTCGACGAAGCTGGTGGCGTGAGCAAAGCCCTGCAACAGAGCAAGGGCCATGCCCAGCGCCAACTGCCGGTACTTTTTGTACGAACACATACGGCGTCCTCATGAAAAAACGGTGCCGGGCGCACGTCGCGTGCAGCCCGGCGTTGCAACAGGTCGCTTTAGCGAATACCGGCGCCCGCCAGGGACTCCGGCGACCACTGCGCCTTGGACAGCGAGTCGATGTAACGGATGCCGCCGTAAGGGCCCACCACACCGTTGATGTTGTAGGACCCGCCGATCAGGTCGTAGATCATGAAAGGCGTGGAGTCAGGAACCTGCTTGTCATAGCTCTGGCTGAGGAACGCGAAAGAACCACGGTAGAGCTGACCGCGCGCGTCGTACTGGTCAGAAGCCAGTGCGGCCCAGCTGTCTTCATCCAGGTAGAAGCGGCGCTTCTGATAGACGTGACGTGCACCTGCCTTGAGGTTGCCTTCCACCACCCACACGCGGTGTTTCTCCCAGCGTACGAAGTCGGGCGCAAGGTGATTGGGCGTGGTCAGGCTTTTCGGATCCTGGGCGTAGGTCAATTTGTAGGTGTTGTACGGCACGATCATTTCTTGCTTGCCGACCAGCTTCCAGTCGTAACGATCCAGTGCGCCGTTAAACACAAACACATCGTCGTAAGTACCGGCGCCGGCAGTCCCCGGGTTCGGCGTGTCGTACGCCAGGTTCGGCGCCAATTTGACGCGGCGCTGGCCCGGCAGGTACTGCCAGGCGCGGCGCGGCTGCTCCAGCGGGTTGGCCGCATCCTTGAGCATGATCGACTCGCCGGCCCGACGCGCCGGCCCGGTGTAATACAACTTCATCTGGTAGTACACGTCAGCGCTGCTGATGGGCTGCGCCATATTTTCGTAGATCGGGTAAGTGATGAACGCCTGCCCCGTGGTCGCCAGGCTCGCCACCCCGGCCGAGTCGACGTTCCAGGAGTCGTACTTGGAGTTGATGTTGACGCCCTGATAACGCAGCAGGAAATTCCACATCGCCTCGCTGCCCGATTGCGGAATCGGGAACGGCACTCCGGGCAATACGTTGTCGATGGCCAGCCCGCCTTCCAGCGACTTGGCGCCATTGGCGTTCTTCACGCTGTTGTCCAGCACCGCTTGCGGCAAGGCGACGGTGCGATGGGTCGGGTAGACATCGACGCGGTAGCTGGGGAAGCGCTTGGCCAGTTCAACCGTGGTGGCACTGAGCATGCCCTTGTACTGATCAACGTTCTTGCCATCGATCACCAACACCGGTTTCTCGCTGGCGAAAGGGTCCGGACGCATGCTGTCGCCGGCCTTGAAACTGGCCGGGGCGGTGGTCAACCCGCCGGCATAGGCGGGAATGGAACCGTCGGCGCTGGCGGCTTTTTCGGCGCCGATCAGGGTCAGGCTGCTGCCCAGCCGGGCGGCTTCTTGTGTCGATACGGCTGCCTGTACATGAACGGCAGCGGCCATGGCCAGGGACGCGGCCAGCAGAGTTGGGACGAATTTCATGGGTCATACTCCTGCTTAGTGACTAAGCATTGGGTGAATCAGAAGGTGGTTTTCAGCGTCAGGTACAGCGCGCCACGGTCTTCGGTGGTCGCACCGCCGCCCGAGAAGGCTGAATAGCCACCGGCGTAGCACGCATAGTTTTCGTTACCGCTGAAGGCGTTCGGCGTGGAGCCGTCGCCACTTCCGGCGTTGGCCGCACCGGTGCTGTTGCCGCTGACATTGCACTTGTCAGCCTTGCCGAACGCGTCCACGTACTTGAGGTCGACGAAGTACTTGTTGTAGATCGCTGCACCAACGCCTAACGCATAGTTGCCGGTGTCTTTCGCGCCACCGCCAGAGACCGGGGAAACACCGTCCAGCCCCACGTTGACGGACATCGGCAGGCTCATGTCCACGCCCGGGAATACCTGGTACCAGGTCGGCGTGAAATTGACCGCGATGCCCCAGTTGTCACGGGTCGGCGCATCGAGACCGCGGTAAGTACTCTTGCCCTTGTAGAGCGCTTCATTCTTGTCATCGAGCTTGAGGAGATTGCTGTAATAGAGCTCGGCGAGCAGAACGGCCGAGTCGAACACCGGGGTCTTGGGCAGGGTCATCAGGCCGTTGATCGTCCAGTGCAGCGTGTCGCCGGTGGCGCTCATGCTGTCGCCATCGTGCGGGGTGTCGTAGATGACACCGGTGGCCGCAGTTCGCGGAGGCAACAGACCGAGGCCTCGGCCCAGCCCAAGCGGACTGCTGGTGCTGACAATCGCCGGGATACTGGCCAGCGGCATGTGATGGCGGATGTTCAGGTCACTGCCGACGCTGATACCGCCGATGTCCTTGGACAGGCTCAGGCCAAAGATGTCGATCTTGTCGGAGTACGCCAGTTGATAGGTGGCGGTGCTCAGCGAGTTCAGCGTGTTGACCACCGCCGGCACTTGACCTGCCGGGGCGGTGCCATTGGCATTGGCCGAGCTCAAACCTCTGGCGTCGAGCCAGGCCTGAGGCAAAATGTCCGACGTCTGGCGGTAGTAAACGCCAAGAGTGCCGTCCAGCCAGGCGGGCGACCATCTGGCCATAACGCCCCAATCGCCAGAATTACGAGGTGTCAGGTCATCGCCACGGCGCACGTTGGTCAATGCGTTGCAAGGTGCCAGGCCGCAACCCAACGGGCTGCCTGGGACCACGGAATTGGTGTTGCCCAGCAGGAACGACTGCGCGCCGAAACCCACCAGATCGGAACCGCCATAGTAGGTGCCCGCCTCTGGCAGGCGCGCGGCATCCCAATCGAAGAAATACTGGGCTCCTACTGTCAGCTCGGGATTGACCGTGAAGGACATCGACATCTGGTTGCGCGGGACAAACAGCTCCTTGGCCTCGGTGCCGGGCGATGCCGCCAGCTTGGCCAGGTCCAGGCCAGCCTGGCCGTAGCTGATCGAATGCACCGGGTTCAGGATGGTTTCGCCCCAGAACACGTTGTGTTGCCCGGCCTTGACGCTGAACAGCGACTCCTCGCCCACTTCGGTGCTGTAGAACACGAAGGCGTCGAGGATTTCACCGGAGGGACCGGTGTAGTAGCGCTGGGCGTAGTTGCTCAGGTGTGGGCTGCCGTTGCCGACATTGTCGCGAGTCACCGGCGCCAGGCGCGGGTCATTGGCGACCAGGCCCGAGGTGCCGCCATTGCCGTTGACGAACGGGTTGGAGTTGGAACCGGTGTTTTCATACGCCTTGTCGTACCAACTCGCGGCACTGACACGAAAACCCATGTGGTCCTTGTAGACCACATCCATCTCGGTCAACAGGTCGACACGGTGGGTGATGTTGGTCCCGGCCTTGCGAAAGTTGTAGTCGCCGTCGTTGTTGTTCGGCGTGCCCAGCATGCGCTTGTCCGCACTTTCGGTGCGCACGCCGTAGTTGTACTTCACGGTGTTATCAAAACGCACGGCCCAGTCAGGATTGCCGGTATCGAGCTCGACGGCGTGGGCCACCGGCATGGATGCAGCGAGAATGGCCAGGGCCAACAGACTGTGACGCGAAGGGTGTGTGTGGCCGTGACTCTTATTGTTATGCATTACGGTGTCTCCGCCATGTTGTACTTATTTTTAAGCGCAGCTTTCCTTGCACAGGCCCTGGTGAAAGGGCCGGCGTTTGTTTCTCGCGTCAGAGCAGTTGCCGGACGTATCGCGGCCGGCCAGATGCCTGACTAGCGATCCAGTTCGAGAATGAGTGCTTCGGCTTGCGGGCAATGGCCAAAGCCCGAGGCAGGGTTGAGGTGGCCGACCTCGCCGAGGTTGACCAGTTCGCTGCCCCAGTCGCGGGCCATTCGGGTGACGGCCTCGAGGCTAGCCAGGTGATCGTTGGTGCTGCCCGCGACGATGCTGCGAAAAGGCAGCTCGCCGGCAGGCAGAGGGTCCCAGCCGTGGGTTCGAAGGGTTTCAGCGGACGGATAGCCCTGGGGCCAGGAGGCATTGAGGTCCGGCGGCGTGGCCAGTAACGCACCCTTGATCGGGGCGCGATGCCGGGCCGCCCAGTGCGCGACCATCAGCACGCCGGCGCTGTGGGCGACGAGAATCACCGGGCCGTCGATCTGCTCCAGTTCATGCTGGATCGCCCGGACCCGGGCCGCGCAGTCGAGCTTGTCGGTTTCAAGCGGCGGGACGCTGCGCACGTTGCTCAACCGGGCCTCCAGCAGCGTTTGCCAGTGCTCGGCAACGTGGTCGCGCAGACCCGGTACGATCAGAACGGTTGCGGCAGTTTGCAGTTTGTTCACTTGAACACCTTCGCCTTCACGATGACTCGACTGGCTGTGTTGCCAGAATCTTTTTGTAGGTCCGACATTAAAGAGCCCACACCTGGTTCGCTTTTCATTTGACGACAGCGATTTTTCTTTTGATGACACCGGGATTGCCGCCGATGAGTCGTCGTTGAGAAGCTGAAAACGCCTCTGCAAAAACTTTTCATTTCATGACGTGCTGGCTATAGTCGGCCACGCTCATTTCCATCGAGTCCCTACCAGGAAAGACTTCTGCATGACCAAGCTTGTTCGCGCCGCCGTCTTGACCAACTACCTGGAAGTGGCCCACTACCTGGCGCTCAACCCCCATGATTTGCTGGCGAACGTCGGACTGAGCAAGGCCCGCCTGCAAGCCCCCGAGCATCGTATTCCGATCGATTCGGCGGTGCGCCTGCTGGAGGATTCGGCGGCGGCCAGCGGTTGTCAGACCTTCGGCCTGAGCATGGCCGAATCGCGTCAGCTCTCGGATTTCGGCGTCGTCAGCCTGCTGCTGACTCATCAGCGAACGCTGCGCGATGCGTTGCACGTGTTGGTGCATTACCGCCACCTGATGAACGATTCCCTGGCGATCTTTGTTGAGGAAGCCGGCAGGATGGTGATCATCCGCGAGGAAGTGGTCACCGAGTCACCGATGCCCTGCCGACAAGCCAATGAACTGGCAATCGGTGTGATGTTCCGGCTCTGCGCCGCCCTGCTCGGTGCGCATTGGCACCCCTACAGCGTCAACTTCACTCACCAGGCTCCGGACAACCTGCAGCTGCATCGGCGCCTGTTCGGTTGCAACCTGGAATTCGGCAGCGAGTTCAATGGCATCGTCTGCCCCGATGCCAGTCTCGACATGACCAACCCTCAGGCCGATCCGGCCATGGCCCGTTACGCCCAGCGCTACCTGGACTCGCTGCAGAGCCCCGAAGGGCCGTCGACCCTGTTCGAAGTGCGTAAAGCCATCTACCTGCTGCTGCCCATGGGGCGCGCCACCATCGAGCAAATCGCCCAGACCCAGGGCATGAACGTGCGCACGCTGCAGCGTCGCCTTAAAGACGATGGCTGCGCGTTCAACGACCTGATCAACGAAGTGCGCCGCGACCTGGTGCTGCGTTATCTGGAGAACCCGAATTACTCGCTGGGCCGGATCGCCGACATGCTCGGTTATTCCATGGCGAGCTCTTTCACACGCTGGTTTATCACGCAATTCGGCATGCCGCCCGCCACCTGGCGCAGCACGCAAAAGCCCGGTCTTTCCAAGGCCTTGACGGACACCCCACCCTCCCCTGGCCCCACATAATCCTGAGCAAAAAAAACGGCGACTGCTGGTGCAGTCGCCGTAAAAAACCGGTGCTTGTGACGCCGGTCGAGTGCCGCACGACGCTGGAGTTAACGCAATGCGGCGGCTGTGGAACAGGGTGCGGCATGCCGTGGGACTTACATCCCCCAGCGCAGTAAAAGCAGCACAAGAATCACAAGGAACACGGTCTCCCCCACCATCAGCAGGATCGGCTTGAGGCCAACGGCGGCCAGTTCCTTGAGTTGGGTTTTCATGCCCAGGGCGCTGATCGAAACCACTAGGCACCAGCGCGACAATTCATTGATCGCCCCCTGCACCTGCGGCGCGACCCATCCGGTGCTGTTGATACAGGCCAGAATCAGAAAACCGACAGCGAACCACGGCAACAGCGGCGGCCGTTTGCCTGTGGGGTCGGCACCTTGCATTCGCGTAATCATGGCCGCGCAGACGATCACTGGCAGCAGCATCGCGACACGCATCAACTTGACGACCGTGGCCGTATCGCCGGTCTCGGTCGACAGGCTGTAACCAGCGCCGACCACCTGGGCGACATCGTGGATGGTCGCGCCCAAAAACACCCCGGCCACCTGCGGCGACAACGACAGCCAGTTGGCGATCATCGGATAGACGATCATTGCCAGGGTTGAAAGCGCCGACACCCCAATCACGGTAAATAACGTGGCACGCTCTTTCTGCGGATGGTTTGGCAGCGCCGCCGCCAGCGCCAAGGCCGCCGAGGCACCGCAGATGGCGGTCGCCCCGCCAGTGAGCATGCCGAACAAACGCTGAAAACCCAGAGCCTTGGCCGCGATCACCGAGACGCCGATGGTCACGACCACCAGAATCACCACCAGGGCCACCGGCTTCCAACCCAGCGCCGCCATCTGTTCAAGGGTGATGCGCATGCCCAGCAACGCCACGCCGATGCGCAATACAGTGCGCGCCGTGAACTCGATACCGGCCTTGCACACGCCGTCACTCGCCAGGAAGTTGAGCGCCATGCCCAGCAACAAGGCAAACAGCATCACCGGCGCACCGTAATGCTCGGACAGAAAGGAAGCGGCAGCCGCGACGATCAAGCTGACGATGAAGCCGGGCGCCAACTCGCGCGTTCGGCTATGGATTCGGGTGAGAGCAATGGCGCTCATGGCGCGGACTCCTGGGAAACGATGACAATAAAGGCCTGGTCGTCGACCACCTCGACCGGGTAGTTGGCGACTTTGAGTGCGTTGGAGTTGAGCAAATAGCCGCTGGCCAGATCGAAACGCAGCCCATGGGCGCAGCATTGAATCGTTCGCCCGTCGAGGCGCCCGCCACACAGCGAGGCGCCTTGGTGCGGGCAGCTATCGTCGATGGCGAACAAATGCCCGTCGACGTTGAACAGCGCCAGACTTTTGTCTTCAAACTCGAACAGCGCACGGCCACCGGCCTGCGGGTGTTTGCCGACAGGTACGGGAATACGTTTGATCATGCCGGCTGCCGCTCGCGATCACTTTCCTTGAGTGCTTCATTCATGGCCCCGAGCAGCGCCTGGGCAGGTTGTGCTCCGATCACTGTCATACGGCCGTCGAACTGAAAGCCTGGCACGCCACTGGTCGCTCCGGGGAATCCGTCAAAAGGCGTGGCGTCGCCCTTCAGGCAATCGAGCACCGTGTTCGTATCGACGCCGCAGGAGCGGGCAATCGCGAGCAACGTCTCACGGCAACCGAGGTTTTCGCCTTTGCGGAAATAAGCGGCGAACAGTCGTTCGAGCAACATTTCACGCTGAGTAGCATTGCCCAGCGCGCTGACCCGCTCGAACAAACGATGGGCGTCAGCGGTGTTGGGCATCGTTTCGATGCGGCCGAGGTCGATGGCCAGTCCAACTGCCCTGGCAGCCTGCTGAACCTGGGCCTGACGCACGGTCATGGCGCCGGCATTACCCAGACGCTTGCGATAGAAATCGGCGAAGGGTTCACCTTCTACCGGCAACTGAGGCAGCAACTGCACCCCATGCCACGCCGTGGTGATCTGCACACCCGGATGGCGACTGCGAAACTGGACCTGCGCATGCTCCAATTGGCGCTTGCCGATCAAGCACCAGGGGCAGATGAAATCGAAAAACACGTCAATCCGTAAACGACCACTCACAACTTCACCTCGCACGCTGCTGTACCGGGCACGTCATCGACGCGCTCATCCCTCATCCGAGTGATGTCTTTGTGGTAATGACACAGGGCATAAAAAAACACCGCCGCCGCCAGGACACTGACGAGGGGCACCAGTTGGAAGGCGCCGTGCAGGCCGATCACATCGGACACTCGGCCGGTGATGAACGGCCCTGGCGCCAGGCCCAGCATGTTGTTGGCCAGGGTCAAGGTGGCGAACGCCGTGCCGTGGACCGAGTGATGGGTCAGATTGGCAACCATGGCCCCGGCCGGGCCGGTGGTGCCCGCGGCAATCAGCATGCCCAGGCAGATCATCCCCAGTTGCGCAGGCCCCGGCGGCAACGCGAAGGCCAGCGACAACAGCACGCAGCTGCCCAGGCAGTATGCGATGGCCAGGGACACCTTGCGCTCCGGTGAATGACGGCACAGACGGTCACTGAGCATGCCGCACAGGATCATCCCCACGCCGCTGCACAGCACGATGATCGCTGCCATGCCCCCGGCTTTGTCCGTGCCCATGTCGTAGTAGCGATTCAAATAACTGGGCATCCACACAATCACCGTGCCGCCGACGAACAGTTGCAAGCCGCTGCCAACATAAGTCGCGATCACAGAGCGGCTGGAAAACAGCGTACGCAACGGGTGCTTGATCGTCGCGGCGGCCTTGCTCACCAAGCGCTGCGGGGCGATGCGTGCTTCCTTGACGATGATCGGGTAAAGCATTGCCAGGACCAGGCCGAACAGCGCCATGCCGGCAAACGACCAGCGCCAGCCAAGCTTGGCCGCGATGGCGCCGCCCAGGGCCATGCCCAATACCGATCCAAACATGCCGCCCGCCATGAAGGCACTGGCCAGCGTGGCCCGCATGTGTTTGGGGAAGACGGAAATCACCACCGCGATGCCGACGCTGCCGTACGCCGCTTCGCCGACGCCGACCATGAACCGTGCAATGAACATCTGCTGATAGTCCTGCGCCACTGCGCAGCCCAGTGTCGCCAGACTCCACAGCAAAGCCATCAGCGCCAGGCTCTTGACCCGGCCGAAGCGATCCGCCAGCAATGACAGGGGAAATGTCAGCAGCCCCACCATCAGCGCGACAATGCCACTGAGCAGGCCGAGCTGACCGTCGCTCAGGGACCATTCGCCCTTGAGCATCGGAAACACCGCGTTCAGCACCTGGCGCGACATGTAATCGGAAATCAACAGCCCGAACGTCAGGGCGAAGACTATCCAGGCATATTTGCGCGCAACCACGACAGCACCGTCGTCATCGTCTGCGGCGATTGGGTGAAAGGCCATGCAGCCTCCTCAAAGCTTTGTTTTATTGTTGTTATCAAGCGTGTTGCAGTGCAGTGAGCGGGAGGCCACTGACCTCCCCCTTCGTCTGTCGATCAGCCGCGTTGCGGCACACCTTTCTGCCCGGCCTTGCGGTTGGGGGCCATGCCGTTGGCCAGCAGCGTTTCTTCAATGCTCTGGTACTGCACGCCGATGCGGTAGATCTCACGGGCTTCTTTGCCGGTGGCGATTTCGCGACCCAGTTCATGGGCGATGCGCACAGTCTGCTGGATCTGCGCAACTGAGCCGAAACGATCGCCCTTGTGATCAATGATAGTGTCTTCATTGCCCACACGCGGGTGCATACCCATGGCCATCGACATGGTGTTGAACGGCATGACGTTCTTGAGCAGCGACTCGGAGGTCAGGGTGCAACCGTCTGGCGCGCGGTGGATGAAGTTGAAGAAGTTGAATGGATTGGGGCCATCGAAACCGCCGCCAATACCGATCCAGGTCAGGTTCAACGGGCCCTTGTAGACGCCCTTGCGCACCAGGCGCTCGAGGGTTTCCAGCGCGTGCATGCCGGTCAGCTGGAAGTGCGGCTGGATGCCGTTGTCCATCAGACGCTTGAGGTGCTCGGCGACCCAGGCCGGGCCTGCCGGCACGGTCATCTCGCTGTACGCTGCCTGAAAAAGGGGGTTGGCCAGGGACGTGCCTTCCAGGTATTCCGGATACAGCAGTTCCATGATGTTCATCTGGGTGGTGTTGATCGCCACGGTGACCTGATCGGGTTTTGGCGTCAGCTCGGCCAGCATGTGTCGCGTATCGTCAGACAGCCACTTGGCCGCTTCGCCATCGCTTTCCGGCGCGAAGGAAATCGAGCCCCCGACCTGAATGATCATGTCCGGCACGGCTTCACGCACACCGGCGATCAACTCGTTGAACTTGGACAGGCGCTTGGAGCCCTTGCCGTCCAGTTCGCGCACGTGCAGGTGCAAAACCGTTGCTCCCGCCTCATAACAATCCACCGCCTTCTGCACCTGCTCGTCCATGGTCAGCGGGATGTCTTCGGGAAAGTCTTCAGGCATCCATTCCGGGCCGTACGGGGCCACGGTGATGACGACCTTTTCCATGTTTTCCGGGTGCAGGGAATCGTCGAAGAATTGCATGGGTTACTCCTGTTCTTATTGGTTATCCGCCCAGCCGGGATCGTGCCCGGTGGGCGCAGTGACGAGTGCGAATGCAGAGGGGTCGATCAGTAAGTCTTGTCGCCGATGATCCCGGCACGCTCCATCTTGCGGTGGCACGGCGGGTAATCCATGACCGCGTAGTGCTGGGTGCTGCGGTTGTCCCAGATGGCGATGCTGTTCGGCTTCCAGCGCCAGCGCACTTGGTACTCGGGGATGTACGCCTGGCTGATCAGGTAACGCAGCAATTCACTGGCGCCCGGATTGGCGTCCTGGCCGAAGCGCACGCGCTCGGGAGTGTGGTAGTTGCTGAAGTGGGTGGTGAAGGCATTGACGAACAGCACCTTTTCCCCGGTTTCCGGGTGGGTGCGCACCACCGGGTGCTCGGCGTCCGGATACATGGCCTTCAGTGCCAGGCGCTTTTCGACCGGCATGGCCGCGCCGAAACTGGCCTCAATGCTGTGCCGGGCGCGCAGGTCGGCGATCTTCGACTTCACATCATCAGGCAGGTTTGCGTAGGCTTCGACCATGTTCGCCCACATGGTGTCGCCGCCCACAGGTGGACATTCCACGCAGCGCAGCACACAGCCCATCGGTGGCGCCTCGCGCCAGGTTGCGTCGGTGTGCCAGGCGTTTTCGTAGCGGTCCATCGGTTGGTCCGGCTTCTTGTAGATGCGCACCAGACCCGGGTGATCCGGGTCACTGCCGGCCACCGGATGATCCTCCAGCTCGCCGAAACGACGGGCGAAGGCCACGTGCTCGGCACGACTGATGTCCTGATCGCGCAAAAACACCACGCGATGCGTGAGCAACTGGGCACGAATCTCGGCAAAAAGACCGTCGTCATGGATCGCATCGGCGAGGTTGACGCCGATCAGTTCCGCGCCGATGTTGCAGGTCAATTGTTCGACTTTCATGGCTGGCCGCTCCCTTAAATGACGAAAATCGACGAGCCGGTGGTCTTGCGTGATTCCAGGTCACGATGGGCCTGCACGGCATCCTGTAGAGCATAGTGCTGGTTAATCTCGATCTTGATCCGGCCGCTGCCGACGAGATCGAATAGTTCGCCCGCCAGCGCGGCTTTTTCCGCAGGATCGGCGATGTAGTCGGCCAGGGCCGGGCGGGTCAGGAACAGCGAGCCTTTCATCGCCAGCATCACCGGATCAAAGGCCGGGATCGGACCGGAAGCCGTGCCCACGCACACCATCAGGCCGCGCCGCTTGAGCGAGTCCAGGGAGCCCATGAAAGTATTCTTGCCCACACTGTCGAACACCACGTTGACGCCGACGCCGTCAGTCAGTTCACGAACGCGCTGGGCGACATCTTCATGGCTGTAGTTGATGACATGGTCGCAGCCATGGGCGCGGGCGATTTCGCCTTTGACGTCCGTGGAGACGGTGCCGATGACCGTCAGGCCGAGCAACTTGGCCCACTGCGAAACGATGAGCCCCACACCCCCGGCGGCGGCATGCAGCAGAATGCTGTCGCCGACCTTGAAATCATAAATACGCCGCATCAGGTACGCCGACGTCAGGCCGCGCATGGTCATGGCCGCAGCGGTTTCGAAGCTGATGGTTTCCGGCAGTTTGATCAGCGGTGCGGCCGCGATCAGGCGCTCGGTGCTGTACGCGCCCAGCGTATTGAGAAAACCGGTGTAGGTAACGCGATCGCCGACTTCGACGTGGGTAACGCCCTCGCCCACAGCCTGTACGACACCAGAGGCTTCAACGCCCATGCCGTTAGCCAACGGGATCGGGTAGGTGCCATTGCGAAAGTAGGTGTCGGCATAGTTCAGGCCGACGGCCACATGACGCAGACGAACCTGACCCGGGCCAGGTTCCCCGACCTCGACGTCTTCATAACGAAGGACTTCGGGACCACCGGTTTCGTGAAAGCGGACGGCTTTGGCCATGTTTTCTTATTCTCCAGTCTGCAATGCGTCGATTTACGCTGACTGGACTGTAGGACGCCGCCTGATGAGACGCTTCTCATCAGACGACAATGGCTTTTCATTTCATGACAATCGTCAGAACTTCTCAGCGACCCGTTTGAGTGGGTAATTCGGTTCACGGTAGCCCCCCGGCCGCTGCCGTTTAGGCAACTTCACTGTCTCGCGCGGCACCTCCTCATAGGGAATACGGCTGAGCAAATCGGTGATGATGTTCAGGCGCGCCCGCCGCTTGTCATTGGAGTTGGCCACCAGCCATGGGGCATGTCCGGTATCCGTCGACTTGAACATGTCATCGCGTGCCCGGGAATAGTCATACCAGCGGCTGTAGGACTTCAGGTCCATGGCAGTCAGCTTCCAGATCTTGCGCCCATCCTTGATGCGTTCCTCAAGCCGGCGAGTCTGTTCTTCAGGGCTTACTTCCAGCCAATACTTGAGCAGGATAACGCCCGAGTCGACTATGGCGCGCTCCACAAGGGGGATGGCCTTGAGGAAACCGGCGACCTGCTCTTTGGTGCAGAACCCCATCACCCGCTCGACGCCCGCACGGTTGTACCAACTGCGATCGAAGATCACCACCTCGCCGGCAGCAGGCAGGTGCGGCAGGTAGCGCTGCACATACATCTGGCTTTTTTCCCGGTCGGTCGGTGCAGGCAGCGCCACGACCCGGAAGATCCGCGGGCTCACCCGTTCGGTCAGCGCCTTGATCGTCCCGCCTTTGCCGGCCCCGTCGCGGCCCTCGAAGACAATGCAGATCTTGATGCCCTTGTGCTTGACCCACTCCTGCAGCTTCACGACCTCGACATGCAGTCGGCGCAGTTCGCTCAGGTAGTCCTTGTTTGACATCTTTACGCTGTCGTCGCTTTTTTTGGCGCTTTTCTTATCCTTTGCCATCACCAAGACCTCACGAGTGCCTCATTCGTTTATAGCCGTGAACCAACCGCGTCAGTCTAGTCCATGGCGCAACTGTCTACCTTCATCGAGCCTCTTCTTGCCGATCCACCTGATGGGTCAGCAAATAGCTGTCGACGGCGGCGCCTATTGTTGGGAAAAACGCCTGTTCGCCCAACTGCTCGAAGAGCCCGAACCGCTTGAGCTTGTCCTTGACCGGGTCTTTCATTTCGGCAATACACAGCTCGATGCCAGCGGCGTGCAACGTTTCGGTCAGTTCAACCAGCATGTCAGCAGAGGTCACGTCCACGCTGGTAACCGGTTCCGCCGTCACGACCAGCCACCGCACTGGCGTCGGCGATGCAGCCAAGGCACTCAGCACGCGGTCCTGAAACTGTTCGGCATTGGCGAAAAACAGCGGTGCATCCCAGCGAAACAGGACCAGTCCGGGGATAAGGCGCGCCTCGGGATAGCGCTGGATGTCATGGTAGCCCTTGAGACCTTCCACGCGTCCGAGCACTGCAGAATAGGGACGCCAGCCATCCCACAGGAATTCGATGACGGCAATCACGATTGCCAGGCCGATGCCCTCAATCGCTCCGAACACGGCCACGCCCACCGTGCAGGCGATCGACAGCCAGAACTCCCAGCGTTGCATGCGATAAATTCGCCGCAAGTCGCTGACCTCGATCAAGCCGATGGCCGATGCAATGACGACCGCCGCCAGTGCACTGGTGGGTAAATGCTGCAGCAAGTTCGGCGCCACCATCAGCAGCAAGGCGACACACAGCGCGCCGACCACGCCGGTTAGCTGGGTTCTGGCACCGGCGGCCTCGGCCACGGGAGTGCGCGACGAACTGCTGGACACGGGAAACCCCTGAAAGAACCCGGCGGCCAGGTTGGCGATGCCAAGCCCGACCATTTCCTGGTTCGGGTCGACATAGGTGCGCGTCCTGGCGGCATAGACACGGGAAAGCACGCTGGTGTCGGCGAACGAGATGAGGGCCACCGCGCAACCACCGATCAGCACGGGGACGATATCGGCGGTCGTGATCCAGGGGATGGCAAAAGAAGGCAAGCCCTGCGGGAGGGAACCGAGAATCGATACATTTGCCCGCTCGGCGAGGTCCAGCCCACCCACGGCGACGGTCGCCCCAACCACGGCAATTAGAATGCCCGGCACGCGCTTCTGGCCTTTGAGCAGCAAGATGACTGCCAGGGTGGACAGGCCGACCGTGAACACGGTCCAGTTGGTTTCGCCCTCCATGACCGCCGTGGCGATGGCCCACAGGTTTCTCAGCGGCCCGTCCGCCTCGATCGAAAAGCCGAAGAGTTTCGGCAGTTGGCTGATCAATACGGTCAGGGCTATCCCGTTCATGTAGCCGTAGCGGATCGGTTTGGACAGCAACTCGGTGACGAAGCCAAGACGTGCGATCCCCGCCAGGACGCAGACCGTCCCTGAGACGATGGCCATCATGCCCGCCAGGGCGACTGCGCGCTGCGGATCGCCGCCGGAGAGTGGCAGGACGACGGCGAGGATGACCGCAACCAATGAGGAATCCGGGCCCAATACGAGAATCCGGCTAGGCCCGAACAACGCATAAGCGAGTAGCGGGACGATGGTCGCGTAAAGACCATAAATGCCGGGCAGGCCTGAAGCTTGCGCGTAGGCGATGCCGACCGGCACCAACATTGTGGTCAGCACCAGCCCGGCCATGATGTCGTGCCGCAACCCGGCAATCGGGTATCCGCGCAGTGTCTGCAGTCCCGGCATCCAGCGACCCCAGCCGGTCTGATCGCCCGCCTTCACCCGCGGTGCAATACGCCCCGGCTCCGGGACTGGGGGCGAAACATTGGAGTCGCTCATAACTCGGTGGCCGCTGAATGGCTGAAAAAAAAAGCATAGCCGCTGGCGAACGCGCATGCCTCGCCGGGGAGCAATCAGGTAGTGCGACGACGGCGAAGGCAAAGAAAAAGCCCGGATGACCAGCGATGACGATCTTGAGATCGCTATCGCTGGTCATCCGGGCTCCATGAGAGCGACCCGTTACCTAAGCGTCATTATTCAACAACACTTCGGTCCAGCCTTGCTGCCGTAACGGGCCTCCTGGCGTTCCCGAAAGAACACCTCATAGCTCATCACCGGTTTGTCCGGGTGTTTGCTCTGCATATGTTCGACGTAGGTGTCGTAGTCCGGCATCCCCACCATCAGGCGTGCGGCCTGACCGAGGTATTTGCCGAGACGACTCAGGTCATTGAACATGGGCGCCCTCCTCCGTCACGCTTGCGGCAGCGCCTGGTACGGTGCTTCTTTATCCGTACGCTCCTTGGTGCCCCAGGCGGCAATGCCGACCTTGAGCGCAAAGAACAGAATGCTGAAGACCACCAGCAGGAACAGCGCCGTGAGCGTTGCGTTGGTGTAAGCGTTGTAGATCACGTGGTGCATCTGGTCGATGCTTTTGGCCGGGGCGAGGATCTGACCGTTGGCCAGCGCATCGCTGTACTTCTTGGCCAGCGACAGGAAACCGATCGCCGGGTTGGCATCGAACAGCTTGATGAAGCCTGCGGTGGTGGTGCAAATCAGCAGCCACACCGCTGGCAACATGGTCACCCAGACGTAGCGCTGGCGTTTCATTTTGATCAGTACGACGGTCGCCAACATCAGCGCGATACCGGCCAGCATCTGGTTGGAGATGCCGAACAATGGCCACAAGGTGTTGATGCCGCCCAGTGGATCGATCACGCCCTGGTACAACAGATAACCCCACATCGCCACACAACCGGCAGTTGCGATCAGGTTGGCGGTCCAGGACTCGGTGCGTTTCAGGGATGGCACGAACGAGCCGAGCAAATCCTGGAGCATGAAACGTCCGGCACGGGTGCCCGCATCGACGGCTGTCAGGATGAACAATGCTTCGAACAGGATCGCAAAGTGGTACCAGAACGCCATGGTGTTTTCACCCGGCAGAACGTGGTGCAGGATCTGCGCGATGCCGACTGCCAACGTTGGTGCGCCACCGGCACGGGCCAGAATGGTGGTTTCACCGATGTCCTTGGCCACCGCTTGCAGCGCTTCCGGGGTGATTGCAAAACCCCAACTGCTGACGGTCTGAGCAACCGAAACAGCATCGGAGCCCACCAGCGCCGCCGGGCTGTTCATGGCGAAATACACGCCCGGTTCGATTACCGAAGCCGCGACCATGGCCATGATGGCGACGAAGGATTCCATCAACATGCCGCCATAACCGATGTAGCGGGCATGGCCTTCACTGGCCAACAGTTTCGGCGTGGTGCCGGAGGCAATCAGCGCATGGAAACCGGAGACCGCGCCGCAGGCGATGGTGATGAACAGGAACGGGAACAACCCGCCTTTCCACACCGGCCCGGTGCCGTCGATGAACTGGGTCAGTGCCGGCATTTTCAGGTCGGGCATGGTGACCAGAATACCGATCGCCAAAGCGACGATGGTGCCGATTTTCAGGAAGGTCGACAGGTAATCACGCGGCGCCAGAATCAGCCACACCGGCAATACCGCGGCGACAAAACCGTAGCCGATCAACATCCAGGTGATCTGAATGCCCGTGAAGGTGAAGGCTTTGGCCCAGACCGGGTCAGCGGCAATCTGCCCACCGAGCCAGATCGAACCCAGCAGCAACAGCACACCGACGATGGAGATTTCACCAATGCGGCCCGGGCGGATGTAGCGCATGTAAATGCCCATGAACATCGCGATCGGGATGGTTGCCATCACCGTGAACATCCCCCACGGGCTCTCGGCCAGGGCTTTCACGACGATCAGCGCCAGCACCGCTAGGATGATGATCATGATCAGGAAGCAGCCGAACAGCGCAATGGTGCCAGGGATGCGGCCCATTTCTTCACGAACCATGTCGCCCAAGGAGCGGCCGTTGCGGCGAGTGGACATGAACAGGACCATGAAGTCCTGAACCGCACCCGCCAGCACCACCCCGGCGATCAGCCACAGCGTGCCGGGCAGATAGCCCATTTGCGCCGCCAGAACCGGGCCGACCAGCGGACCCGCGCCAGCGATGGCCGCGAAGTGGTGACCGAAAAGCACGTGTTTGTTGGTCGGCACGTAGTCCAGGCCGTCATTGTTGATGACGGCGGGCGTGGCACGATTGGGGTCGAGTTGCATCACCTTGGTGGCGATGAACAGGCTGTAGTAGCGGTATGCGACGAGGTAGATAGCGACTGCTGCGACTACGATCCACAGGGCATTGATCGCTTCGCCGCGGCGCAGGGCCACGACACTTAGCGCAAACGCTCCCAGGACAGCCACGGCAAACCAGGCGAGGTGTTTAGCCAGACGGGGCATAGCGTGTCTCCTGCCGACAGCCAGTGACTGCGGCGGTAATTTTTATAATTGTGTCCGCGGTGCGGAGCTGGCCCAATATCCCCGCATGCCGTCTACAAATAAATCCGCGTTACTACGTACGTGGCGTCTACGTAGTTCTACGTAGACGCCACCAATCTGTCAGCTGAAATGCAATACCCCTGTGGGAGCCAGCCTGCTGGCGATGGCGGACTGACATTCACCATTGATGTTGACTGTGCCACCGCCATCGCCAGCAGGCTGGCTCCCCACAGGGGGCTTGCGTTTAATTCCGGCCGCAGGTCATTCCGTCCAGCACCGCTACTGGAGCCGCGTATCTTTGGCATATGATGCCGGGCCATCGCCTTCCCTCGGTCCGGCCAGGAGCCAAGATGCAGCTCAAACACAAAATCGTCGCGCTCGGGATTCTGCCGCTGGTGCTGGCGATCGCCGTGATCTGCGCGCTGGTGATTTCCCTGAATCGCCAGCTCGGCGATCAACAGGCGCAACTGATCGAAGACAGCATTCTGGCGAGCAAGCGTGCCGAGCTGAAAAACTACGTGGAAATGGCGCAAAGCCTGATCGCGCCGCTGTACGACGACGGCCACGGTGACGAGCGTGCCCAGCAAAAAGTGCTGGAGGAACTGCGCAAACTCAGCTTTGGCATCAATGGCTACTTCTTCGTCTACGACCGCGAGGGTCGCAGCCTGATGCACGCACGCCAGACGGAACTGGTGGGCAAATACCTGTGGGACATGAAGGACCCGCACGGTTTGCCGGTGATTCAGGCGCTGCTCAAAAGTGCGCAGTCCGGCGAAGGTTTCCAGCGCTACGCCTGGAACAAGCCCTCCTCCGGCCAGGTGACCGACAAACTCGCTTATGTGGTGATGCTGGATCGTTGGGGCTGGATGCTTGGCACCGGCATTTACCTGGAAGACGTTGAACGCGCCACCCAGCAAGCACGCGACGAAGTGGCTCACGGTATCCGCAAGACCATGCTGGCGATTGCCGCCGTCGCCCTCGTGGCCGTGCTGTTTGTCTTCGCCAGCGGCATGACGCTCAACGTCAGCGAACATCGTCTGGCGGACAAAAAGCTACAGCGTCTGACCCAGCGGATCGTCAGCTTGCAGGAAGAAGAGCGATCACGGGTTTCCCGCGAGCTGCACGACGGCATCAGTCAGGTGCTCGTCTCCATCAAGTTTCAGTTCGAACTGGCCAGTCTGCTGCTGGAGAACGACCAGGGACAAGACAAGGGTTTGAGCACGCTGAAAGACGCCACGGCGCGCCTCGGCGACGCGATTGGTGAGGTTCGCAGCCTCTCCCATGACCTCCGTTCGTCACTGCTCGACACCCTGGGCCTGCCGGCGGCGATCGGCCAGCTCGCCGCAGAATTCGAGCAGCGCAGCGGTCTCACCGTGACCTACGACGACAATGAGTTCGACTGCGATCTGGTGGAAGGCGCAGCGGTCTCGCTGTTCCGTATTGTGCAAGAAGGCCTGACCAACATCGAACGCCATGCGCAGGCTAAAAACGTTTCGATTACCCTGCACGGCTCGGAAGATACCGTTCGGCTGACCGTGATCGACGACGGGATCGGTTTCAACGTCGCCCAGGTCGAACGTCGCCACGCCGGCATTGGCCTGCGTAATATCCGTGAGCGAGTCGAACATTTTGGTGGGCGTTTCGACCTGATTTCGATGCCCGGCAGAAGTGAGCTGGACGTGCTGCTGCCAATGAAAATGCCGGGCACAAAACGCTGACTCGCCCCCTTACAACAAGAGTGAATACCGCGATGAACCTGCCCCACCCGATCCGCGTCGCCCTGGTCGACGATCACTCCCTGGTCCGCGACGGGATCAAAGCGCTGCTGGCGGTCATGGCGCCCCTGGAAGTGGTGGGCGAAGCCGAGAGTGGCGCGCAGGCCATCGAGATGGTCGGGCGCTGCCAGCCAGACTTGCTGCTGGTCGACATCAGCCTGCGCGACATGAACGGGCTTGAATTGACCCGAGTGCTGCGCGCCCAGTATCCGCCGCTGAAGGTTCTGGTGCTGAGCATGTACGACAATTACGAATACGTGAGTGAGTCGGTTCGCGCCGGTGCCAGCGGCTATGTGCTGAAGAACTCACCGTCGCGGGAAATCATTGCGGCCATCGAAGCCATCGCCAGTGGGGGCACGTTCTACAGCGCCGAAATCGCCCAGCGGCTGATTGCCGAAAAAAGCACCGACAACGAGCTGACACCCCGCGAAAGCCAGGTGTTGTACAAAATGGCCCAAGGGCTGAACAACAAGGAAATGGCGCGCGAGCTGGACATCAGCGTGCGCACCGTAGAAACCCATCGCCTGAGCATCCGCCGCAAGCTCAACATCGATAAACCCGCGGCGCTGGTCAAATACGCGATCGATCACGGGATCATTTCGCGCTAGCAGGCAGGCCTCACACCGCGTCTGGAGTGACGACCTTTGCCGTGCGGATAAACAACGCCCGCACCTTCTCCCAGAAATTGCCCCCCAGCACAAAAAAGCTGCCGATCAGCATGGCATCGCCCAGCAATTGAAGCTGCCAAAGGTTCGGTCTGAACCCCGGCCAAAACGTGTCGACGTAGGGTTCAAGAAAGGCCGAGATCAACGGCAGGCAAAACATCACGATACCGATCCTGTGACGGATCGGACCTACTTCGGTGTCCATGGACGGCGCCAGCCCGGATACATAACCGAACAGCTTGCTCTTCAACTGCTGAAATCCGGCCTTGCCCATGACGGCGATGACGATGATCAGCAGGACTTTATTGCTGATGAACAAAACGCCGGTCAGCGCGGCTACTCTTGAACCTGGAATATCGAGCGCCGCGGCAATCGGCACCATCAGCCAAGAACCCAGCATGACGCAGATAATTGCGATGCCTACTTTGAAGCGCCAACCAGCGGAATGCGGTTCGACATAACCTTGGGGGTTACTCATGAGTGTCCTGCCTATAAGTGATCGCAGAAGGTTTGAGGGTGCTTGAGAAGCTTAGCAGCCGGTTGCTCATTTGGACGGCTATGCTCCAGTGACCTTTCCCGGTTGGACGATACGCGATGCATCAAGGCCGTTCCTTGCTGAGGCTGCCAGGCCACCTCCTCTTGTTCGCTGCACTTGGCCTGAGTGGCTGCGTGCGGCTGGGGCCGGACTTCCAGCCGCCGGGCGAAAAATGGGTCGAACGCTGGAACACCGCAGCCCTTGAACAGGCCAGTCAGCGCGCAACCCATCCGGATATCCGCCAGTGGTGGCAGGTCTTCAACGATCCGCTGCTCAATGAGCTGATTGCCGCGTCCGATGCCCATAACTCCAGCCTGAAGATCGCCGGCCTGCGCGTGATGGAGGCCCGTGCCCAATTGGGCATTGCGCAAAGCGGTCTGTACCCGCAACTGCAGCAAGCCAGCGCCGACAGCTTGTACTTCAACCGCCGGCAATCCGGTGGCACCAATCCTCAGGACAGCCATTTCTGGCAATACAGTGGCGGGTTCGACATTGGCTGGGAGCTGGACTTCTGGGGGCGTTTCGCCCGCGCCATCGAATCTTCCGACGCCAATTACTTTGCGGCCCAGGCCAACTATGAAGACGTGCTGGTATTGCTGCGCGCCCAGGTTGCCGACACTTACTTCTCGTTGCGCACCACCGAGGCGCGGTTGCGCGTCGCCCGGGAGAACGCCAAACAGCAAAAGCGCAACTTCGAGATCACCGAAAAGCTGTTCAACAGCGGCCAGCAAGCCGAACTCGACCTGCAACAGGCTAAAACCCAATACCTTGGCACATTGAGCACCATCCCCACCCTTGAAGACCAGTTGCAACGAACCCGCAACGCCTTGGCCGTGTTGATCGGGCAAGCGCCGGGCGCCTTACCGCTGCTGGTGAATAACGAAGGCTTGATCCCGCTGGTCGATCGCGCCGTGCTCCAGGATGTACCGGCCAATCTTTTGCTGCGTCGGCCCGATGTGCGCGCCGCCGAGCTGAATGTCGCGGCCCAGTCGGCGTTGATCGGCGTGGCCGAAAGTGATTTCTATCCGTCGCTGACCTTGCTCGGCAGCATCGTCTGGTCGGCCGATACGCTCAATGGAACGTCCAGAAGCCTGGACCTGATCGGCGGCCCCAGCCTGCGCTGGAACCTGTTCGACCATGGCCAGATCAGCAACAACGTGCGCATCCAGGATGCGCGGTTGCAGCAACTGATCGAGGCGTATCGCGACAAGGTCCGCCAGGCCGCGCGCGAGGCTGACGATGCCGCCACAGGCTTGATCAAATCCCTGGAGCGCGAACGCATCCTCAGTGAGGCCGAAGTGGCGGCCAAACGCTCACTGGTGCTGGCCAGCGCGCAGTACCGCGAAGGTTACTCGGACTTTCAACGCGTGCTGGATGCTCAGCGCGCATTGCTCGAACAGCAGGACAACTACCTGGTCGCCCGCAGCAACGCCGTGAGCAATCTGATCGCCCTGTACAAATCCCTGGGCGGCGGTTGGTACAGCGCCCAGCCCAAAGTCGATGAAGCCACCCGCCAGCAGATGGAGAAACGCACCGACTGGGGCGACCTGCTGAGCGAGCCCGCCGCCCCTCTGCCCCACAAGGTAAACAGCCATGAGTGAAGTCGCGCAGCCTGTCCCCGAGGCACCTGCCCCCAAGCCTCCCGCGCCTGCCGCCGACCCGGCGAAAAAAGGCATCAAATGGGTGCTGATCCTGATCCTCCTGAGCCTGGCGTGGTACTTGGCGGCGGACCGCTTCACGCCTTATACACAACAAGCGCGAGTGGGGGCCTTCGTCATTCCGGTCGCCTCGGAAGTGGCCGGTCGGGTGATTCGCGTCAACGTGCGCAACAATCAGGACGTCAAGGCTGGCGATGTGCTGTTCGAAGTGGACCCGCAGCCGTATCAGATTGCCGTCGACCGCGCCCGTGCCGACCTTGAATCGACCCGTCGGCAGATCGGCGCCAGCACCGCCGGCATCGCGTCGGCGCAAGCCAACTTGCGCGCTGCCCAGGCTAATGAACTCAAGGCAAGACAAGACAATCAGCGCCTAGAAGGCCTGTACCGCGAAGACCCTGGCACCATTTCCGTACGCCTGCTCGAAGTGTCTCGCGCCAACCGTGAACAGGCGGTCAGCCAGGTCGCGGCCGCTCGCGCCGAAGTGCAACGTGCGCGCGAGCAAGAAGGCGGCAGCGAGGAAGACAACGCCCTGCTGCGTAGCGCCGCCACGGCCCTGTCAAAAGCCGAGCTGGACTTGTCCAATACGCAGATTCGCGCCCGCTCAGCGGGGCTGATCACCGACCTGCGCACCGACGCCGGGCAGTTCGCCGCGGCCGGTGGCCCGGTCATGACGCTGATTGCCATCCACGATGTATGGATCAGCGCGGACATGACCGAAAACAACCTCGGCCTGGTGAAAGTCGATACGCCGGTGGCGATCGTCCTGGATGCACTGCCCGGCGAAGTGTTCGATGGGCGGGTGCGCAGTGTCGGGTATGGGGTCAGCGTCGGCCAGCCTCCCGCGCCCGGTACCTTGCCTGGCGTGCAAAACAGCCGCGACTGGCTGCGGCCGGCCCAGCGGTTCCCGGTGATCATCGAGTTCTCCGAGGACGCCCGAAAAGCCTTGCGTGACAGCCGCGCCATCCGTGCCGGCGGCCAGGCCGAAGTCATGGCCTTCCCTACCCAGGGCAATCCGCTGAACCCGTTGGGCCGGGTGTTTGTGGGGTTCATGAGCTGGTTGTCGTATGCCTACTAAACGCACGCCCCGGGAACAACGCGCATTGCGCCTCGCCACGGGCACGGCGTTGTGCCTGGCCGCGAGCTTCGGCCTGGGATTGCCGATCCCCTTTCTGGCGCCGGTGCTGTGCCTGATCCTGCTGGCCTCGATCAACCGCCCGTTGCCGTTCAAGGCCGCGGTGGTGCTCGCACTGGCCGCGATGTTGACCACGGGCCTTGGCCTGTTGCTGATCCCGATCCTGCGTTATTACCCTGTCACTGGCGTTCTGCTGATCGGCTTGAGTCTGTTCCTGGTGTTCCGTTTTGGACTGCGCGGCGGCAATGCCCTGATCGTGACGTTTCTGGTGATTGGCCTGACAATGATTTCCTCGGCCGGGGTCGCCGAATTCGATCTGGCGGCGATGGTCATCGGCGCTCTGGTCAAAGGTTTATTGCTCGCCGTTGCGGTCATGGCGCTCAGTCATGGGTTATTCCCGGATCCGCCCAATGCCCCTTCCCCGCCTCCCGCGCCCGCTTTGCCCGCCGAAGAAGTCAGTCGGGTGGCGCTGCGTGCAACCTTGATCGTGTTGCCGACGTTCTTGCTGGCCTTGATCGACCCGGCCGGTTACCTGCCGATCATCCTCAAGGCCGTCAGCCTGGGTCAGCAAAGCTCCACGACCAACGCCCACACCGCCGGCCGTGAACTCGTCGGGTCGACCTTGCTTGCCGGTTTGCTGGCGATCCTGTTCTGGAGCGCCCTCAGCTTGTTTGTGCACCTGTGGATGTTCTACTTGTGGATGCTGCTGTTCGGCCTGGTGCTCGCGCGCAAGCTGTATGCCCTGAGCCCGACCCGGTTCACCCCAGGGTTCTGGCTCAACACGTTGATCACGCTGATCATCCTGTTGGGCCAATCGGTTCAGGACAGCATCGCCGGCAAGGACGTGTACACCGCGTTTGCGGTGCGCATGGGCTTGTTCCTTGCCGTCACGTTGTATGCCTGCCTGATGGTTTATCTGCTCGAACAACGGCCACAAAAAGCTCAGGGATTAACCTGATAGCCCTTGCCTTGCAGGCAACTGGTGTACGCCGTCGAGGTGTTCGCGGCACTGGTTTTCTCTTGTGCCCGACGCTCCTGACGCTGACGCGAACCGCCGACCACCGCCCCCGCCGCGGCGGTCTCTTTGGCGCGATTCTGCCGATAGTCCTGCTTCACGTCGTCATCGACACGATCATAAGCCTCGTCATGCCGATTCCCACGCACTTGTGCCCCGGCCGCTCCGGCGGCGGCCCCCACGGCAGCACCTTTCAGGCGCCCTCCTGAGGGAGACGGCGCCGTCGACGCAGCCTGGCTGGCCGCGATGCTGTTGCATTCATTGATGTCCAACTGGGTCTGTTGCGAACTCTGCCCTTTCATCGGAACGACCGTTGCAGCCCAAACCGGGGTGCATGAAACCGACAAGAGAACGCACAGGCCAAAGGACGATACCTTGCTCATTTTGACCTCCAAAGCAGCTCGTCACTCTGCAAGAACGCAGGCTGGTAAACCGCTGACGGCTGATGACGGGCTCGATTCAGCAACAAGAAGTGTAGATCACCCGGCACTCGCTCTCCGTTGGAGGCTGCTAATTGAGGGCCTGAATTAAGGGGTCACCTGGTATCCCTTTGCCAGCAGGCAGTTTGTGTACGCCTGTTTCGTGGCGTCATCGCCTCCTTCATAAAATTCGTCATGCTGACGCCCGGGCTGTTCAGCCACGGTTGTACCGGCAGCAGGCGCCGCCGCAGTGCCCTGGCTGAGCGCTACGTCATGGCAGTCATCAATATCGAGTCGGGTTTGTTGCGAGGTCTGTCCCTGCACCGGCACGACCGTTTCGGCCCAGGCCTGGGTGCATGAAACCGACAACAGAACGCACAGGCCAATAGACGGAATCTTGTTCATGGTGACCTCCCCGGGGCCTTGTTGAGCAACCAAGAGTGTAGATCACGCGGCATCCACTCCCTGCGCGGTATTGCCTCTTCCGGACAGTCAGCAGGATTCTTTTCGATCGTTTTGGCGTGATGGCCTAACCTCATAGGTTGAGCGACCCACAACAGAGTCGAGCACTCCCATGCGTAATGCATTGAAGTTAATGATGTTCGTCGTGCTTACGCTGCTGGGAACCAGTGGCGGAGTGCTGTCGGCCGCCGACCTGCCGCCGATGCCAACCCCTATGTCAGGTACTGCGACTGTTGCTATCTCCCAGAGTGATCTGCTGGAACTGCAACTCCGCCTTGACCGAATCAAGCAACAGATTTCGCTGGCCAATAACCTTACCCAAATGACCGGCCTGCAAGACTCCGTGCAGTCGTTTATCAACGATGTGGACAGCCTCCAGTCATCCCTGCTGCCCGAACAGAAGCAACTGCAAGCCCAGCTTGATGTGTTGGGCCCGGTATCACAGGAGGATGTCGCGTCCGAGAAAACGGATATTTCGACGCAAAGAGCCTATCTGTTCGAGCAAAAGACCAAAATCGATTCCAGCCTGAAAACCCTGACGGCGCTTCGAAACAATGCCGCTGACCTCATCATTCAAATCGCCGGCATTCGCCGCAGCCTGCTGGAAACCGAAGTCACGTTGCGCAGCGGCAGCATCCTGGGCCCGGGATTCTGGGCGCCGTTGTTCAATCCGCTGAAGGAGGACCGCCAGCGGCTGAGCGATTTCATCCAGCAGGCCTCCAGTGCCATCAAGAATGCCTGGCAACCCGGCGAGCGTCTGTTTGCCGTCGCGCTGATCTTGCTGGCCGTGAGCATCTGGTCCTGGGGACGAAGAATCGCCGAGCGCGGGCTGACCTGGGTGTGTATTCATCGAATGCCGGAAGGACGTTTGCGGCGAAGTTCGCTCGCACTGGCTTCCGTTGTAGCCACGGTATTGGCCACCGCTATTGCGATGCAACTGCTGTTTTATGCGCTGACTCGACAATTGCCGTTGACGCCCCTGATTCAGACCTTTGCCGAAGAATTCGAAAAAGTCATCTACGTCTGCATCCTGATTACCGGCCTGAGCCGGGCGATGCTATCGACCAAACATCCCTCCTGGCGACTGCCGGCGATCGCCGATCCCGTGGCACTGGCAATCCAGCCGTTCCCCAGGATGCTGGCCGTCACGTTGCTGATTCTGGTGGGCCTGGCACAGATCACCAACGTCACCGGCATGAGCCCGCCCGCCATCCTCTTCGGCCGGGGTTTGATCGCGCTGGCGGTCACCTTGATTATCGGTACGTTGTTCCTGCATGCCAGCAAAGTCCGCAGAGCCGTGGCGGCCACCGGTGAAGCACCGGAGTCGAGCACCACCGTCGCCGGCCTGATTTATTCATTCGCCGGTATCGCCATTGTTGTCGCGATGATTGCCCTGCTGATCGGCTACATCTCCCTGGCGCGATTCATCACCTACCAACTGGTCTGGGGTTTTATCATCCTGTCGGGCTTCTACTTGTTGACCCAGTTGTTCAGAGACAGCTGCGAGTACCTGTTTTCTCCCAAGAGCCCCAGCGGCAAGGCGCTCAAACAGTTGCTCGGGATCGGCGACCTGCGCCTTGAACAAGTGTCGATCATTCTGTCCGGGGTCGGTCGTGCCGGTTTAATGCTGCTCGCCGTCATTTCACTGTTTGTCGGTGGCGTCGGCACCACACTCGGGCAATTGTTCACCCAGACGTTCGCTATCCTTGGCGGCGATGGCCTGCGCAAACTCAATATCATCCCGGGCCACTTGTTGAATGCGCTGCTGGCCCTGTTCATCGGCATCTACCTGATTCGCACACTGCGCCGATGGCTGGACAACGAGTTCCTGCCCAAGACCGACATGGACCCCGGCATGTGTGCCTCGCTCAGCACACTGTTCGCCAACATCGGCTATGCCCTGGTGATTCTGCTGACACTATCGTCTCTGGGCATCAAATGGACCAATCTGGCGTGGATCGTCAGCGCCTTGTCGGTGGGGATCGGTTTCGGCTTGCAGGAAATCGTCAAGAATTTCGTCTCCGGCCTGATCCTCCTGACCGAACGCCCGGTCAAGGTCGGCGACCTGATCAGCATCAGCGGCGTCGAAGGCGACATCCGCCGCATCAACGTCCGGGCCACGGAAATACAACTCAGCGACCGCTCGATCGTCATCGTGCCCAACTCACAACTGATTTCGCAGAACCTGCGCAACGTCACCCTCGGCGGCAGCGCACAAGGGGTGGCGACACTGGAACTGATGTTCCCGCTGGACATTGACCCCGAGGAGGTACAAAACCTGCTGTACACCACCTACGCCGAGCACGAAACCATCCTCGACAAACCGGCGCCCTTCGTACGGTTCAGCAAACTGAGCCCCGAGGGCATCACGCTGACGGTCACCGGTTACGTCAGCAGCCCGAGGATTGTCAGTACGACCAAGAGCGATTTGCTGTTTGAAATCCTCAAACGGTTGGGCGCGGCGGGTATTGAGCTGGCGAAACCCGCATCAACCACTTGATAAAACCGGCTTTGGCGACGTCACGTCAGTGTTGCGCGAGCGTTAACCGCACGCTTCAGCGTTTCACTCGGCAGTTCCTTGAACAACGCCCGGTAACTGCTGGAAAACCGCCCCAGATGCCAGAACGACCAGTTCATCGCCACTTCGGCGACGGTGGTGTCATTCGGTGTTCGCGCGAGCAATTCGCGGTGTGCGCTGTTAAGGCGGCGCAGGCGCAGCCAGTGGGTCGGCGTCATCCCGGTGAAAGCCTTGAACGCGTGCTGCAACTGACGCAGGGAAACCCCGGCGACCTGGGACAGCTCCAGCAGGTTGAGGGTTTCTTCCGGTGAGTCGGCGGCCCATTCGCCGATGCGTTTCATCACCGCGCGTTCTTCGGTGCGGCGCTGCAGGCCGCCGCGATCGAGGCACACGCAGGCGTTGTCGAGGATGTACAGGCAATCCTCTAGCAGTTGCTGGGTCAGCGCTTCTTTGCTCGGCGGGTCAAGCGTTTCGGCGAGCCGAGTCAAGGTGCCGCTCAACCAGCGGCTGAACAAGGCGTTCTGCCCCGAGTTCAGTGGCGACATGAACAAGCCTTCCAGCCGCGCGACATTCAAACCGTGACGCTGCACGAACTCCGGACCGAACACCACGGCAACTTCCTGGTAGTTCTCCGGGGTGATCCAGGTGTTGCGGCTTTCGCCATTCAACACATACAGCGCGTTGTCGCTGCGATCGAAACAGAACGCCAGCGAACCCTCGGGCGCGCTGAAATTCTGTTCGACCCGGGTGTTCATCTGCTCTTCGTAGATTTCCACGCCTTGCAGGTCGAGGTAGCGCACACGCCCGGCGAAATGCCCCGGCGACATCTGCTGATAATGCTGGACCCAACCCGGCGTGGCGCGGATTTGCGCGGCGACATCGTCGGTGTTGAACGCTTGAACCTGAATCGGACTGGACGCTGACATGAATGACCTTACGCACTCGTTTGGTGCGTTTTGGTGCTGCTGAAAGTGGATAGATGGAACCGCAAGGCTCGCCCAAGATAGTCGTCAACGCGCCTCAGGGGAAGTGTGTGGTGGATGAAACCACCCTCCCCGGCGTTAATAAAACCAATAACGAGGTCTTTATGAATGCCCCTTTCGATCAGCTGTTCACTTGGCTGAAAGATCACAAGATTACCGAAGTCGAGTGTGTCGTCAGCGACCTGACCGGCATTGCACGCGGCAAAATCGCACCCACCAACAAGTTCCTGCATGAGCGAGGCATGCGCCTGCCGGAAAGTGTGTTGTTGCAAACGGTAACCGGGGACTTTGTCGACGACGACATCTACTACGACCTGCTCGATCCGGCCGATATCGACATGGTTTGCAAACCCGTCGCCGATGCGGTGTATGTGATTCCATGGGCCATCGAGCCGACCGCCATCGTGATCCACGACACCTTCGACAAGTTCGGCAACCCGATCGAACTGTCGCCGCGCAACGTACTTAAGAAAGTCCTGCAGCTGTACACCGACAAAGGCTGGCGGCCGATTGTCGCGCCGGAAATGGAGTTCTACCTGACCCAACGCTGCGAAGACCCGGACTTGCCACTCAAGGCACCGCTGGGCCGTTCGGGCCGTGCGGAAAGCGGTCGTCAGTCGTTTTCCATCGACGCCGCGAACGAATTCGATCCGCTGTTCGAAGACGTCTACGACTGGTGCGAACTGCAAGGCCTGGACCTCGACACTCTGATCCACGAAGACGGCCCGGCGCAGATGGAAATCAACTTCCGTCATGGCGACGCGCTGGACCTCGCCGACCAGATCACCGTGTTCAAGCGCACCATGCGTGAGGCGGCGCTCAAGCACAACGTCGCCGCGACGTTCATGGCCAAGCCGATCGGCGATGAGCCCGGCAGCGCCATGCACATCCACCAGAGCGTGGTCGACATCGCCACCGGGCAGCCGATCTTCGCCAATGCCGACGGCACGATGAGCGAGCTGTTCCTGCACCACATCGGCGGCCTGCAAAAGTACATTCCGAAAGTGCTGCCGATGTTCGCGCCCAACGTCAACTCGTTCCGCCGCTTCCTCCCGGACACTTCGGCACCGGTCAACGTCGAATGGGGCGAAGAAAACCGCACCGTCGGCCTGCGTGTGCCGACCTCCACGCCGGATTCGATGCGCGTGGAAAACCGCTTGCCGGGGGCTGACGCCAACCCGTACCTGGCGATCGCGGCCAGTTTGTTGTGCGGTTACCTGGGCATGGTTGAACGCATCGAGCCGAGTGCGGCGGTGCAAGGCCGAGCCTACGAGCGCCGCAACCTGCGCCTGCCGATCACCATCGAGGATGCGCTGACGCAGATGGAAGAGAGCGAAACCATCGGCCGGTATCTGGGCGACAAATTCGTGCGCGGTTACGTGGCGGTCAAGCGTGCCGAACACGAGAACTTCAAACGGGTGATCAGCTCCTGGGAGCGTGAGTTCTTGATGCTTAGCGTCTGACATTTGCGTTGTCTGTGAAGGCCTCATCGCGAGCAGGCTCGCTCCCACAGGGGAACGCATTCCAAATGTGGGAGCGAGCCTGCTCGCGATGGCGGCCGCCAGGACACCAGAAAAAATGCGGAAGAATCCAATAATTAGAAGAGGTGTCGAATGCGTCTATTGAAATCCATGGTTCCCGCCGCGCTGGCCGTGCTGTTCAGTGCTGTTGCCCAGGCTCAGCCCACCGTCAGCGTCTACAACTGGACCGATTACATCGGCGAAACCACCCTCGCTGACTTCCAGGCCAAATCCGGGATCAAGGTGACCTACGACGTCTTTGATTCCAACGAAACCCTGGAGGGCAAGTTGCTCGCCGGCCGCACCGGGTATGACGTGGTCGTGCCGTCCAACCACTTTCTGGCACGTCAGGTGAAGGCCGGCGCGTTCCTTAAACTGGACCGCGCGCAGTTGCCCAACTTCAAGAACCTCGACCCGAAACTGTTGGCGCTGCTGGAGAAAAACGATCCGGGCAACGAGCATTCGGTGCCGTACCTGTGGGGCACTAACGGCATCGGCTACAACGTCGACAAGGTCAAGCAAGTGCTCGGCATCGACCACATCGATTCCTGGGCCGTGCTGTTCGAACCGGAAAATATCAAGAAGCTCAGCCAGTGCGGCGTGTCGATGATGGACTCTGCCGATGAAGTGTTCCCGGCGATTCTCAATTACATGGGCATGGACCCGCGCAGCGAGAACCCCGAGGACTTCAAAAAAGCCGAAGCCAAGCTGTTGAGCATCCGGCCGTACATCACCTATTTCCACTCGTCCAAGTACGTGTCGGACCTGGCCAACGGCGACATCTGCGTGGCTTTCGGCTATTCCGGTGACGTGTTCCAGGCCGCGAACCGGGCCAAGGAAGCCAAGAACGGCGTGAACATCGCCTACGCGATCCCGAAGGAAGGCAGTAACTTGTGGTTCGACCTGTTGGCGATTCCTGCCGATGCCGGCAACCAGAAAGAAGCCCACGCCTTCATCAACTACCTGCTCGATCCGCAAGTGATTGCCAAGGTCAGCGCCTCGGTCGGTTACGCCAACCCGAACCCGGCCGCCAAGCAATACATGGACGCTGAACTGGTGAACAACCCTGAGGTGTATCCACCCCAGGCAGTCCTCGACAAACTCTACATTTCGACCACCCCGCCCCAGGCGATCATGCGACTGATGACCCGTTCCTGGAGCAAAGTGAAGTCCAACCAATGAATAACGAACACGCACATTCCTATTACGCGGCCACCGCCAATGGCCTGACGTCCTACCCCACGCTGGCCTCGGACCTTGTGGCCGATGTCTGCGTGATCGGCGGCGGTTTCACCGGGGTCAACACCGCGATCGAACTTGCACAGCGCGGGCTCTCGGTGATTCTGCTGGAGGGTCGGCGGATCGGCTGGGGCGCCAGCGGGCGCAATGGCGGGCAACTGATCCGCGGCATCGGGCATGACGTCAGCGGTTTCACCCGGTACGTCGGTGAGGACGGCGTGCGCTATCTGGAGCGTGCGGGGATCGAGTCGGTGGAACTGGTGGGCAATCGCATCCGCGAACACGGGATTGCCTGCGACCTGCGCTGGGGATTCTGCGAACTGGCCAACACCCAGGCGCAGTTCGCGGCGTTCAGGGCGGAGCAGGAAAGTCTGACCGAATCAGGTTATGCCCATGAAACCCGTCTGGTCGGGCCGGAGCAGATTCGTCAGCAAGTGGTGGATTCAGGCGTCTATGCCGGTGGTCTGATCGACATGGGCTCGGGCCATTTGCACCCGCTCAATCTGGTGCTGGGCGAAGCAAAACTGGCGCACTCCCTTGGCGTGCAGATTTTCGAGCAGAGCCCGGTACTGGAGTTGATCCATGGCAGTACGGTGCAGGTTCGCTGTGCCGGTGGCACGGTGCGCGCCGGCACTCTGGTGCTCGCCTGCAACGCACACCTGGAAGAACTCGAACCGAAACTCAGCGGCAAGGTGCTCCCGGCCGGCAGCTACATCATCGCCACCGAGCCTTTGGCACCTGAGGTCGCCGCGCAATTGATCCCGCAGAACCTGGCGCTGTGCGACCAGAAAGTCGGTCTGGATTACTACCGGCTCTCGGCGGACCGGCGCCTGCTGTTCGGTGGCGCCTGTCATTATTCCGGGCGCGATCCGGCCGACATCACGGCGTACATGCGCCCGCAGATGCTCAAGGTCTTCCCGCAATTGCGCGATGTGCGTGTCGACTATCAATGGGGCGGCCGGATCGGCATTTCTGCCAATCGTTTTCCGCAGGTTGGCCGCTTGAGTCAGCACCCGAATGTGTTTTATGCCCAGGGTTACTCGGGGCATGGGCTGAACGTCACGCATTGGTGCGCGAAGCTGTTGGGCGAAGCGATTCATGCCGGGCACAGCCGAGGGTTTGATGTGTTCAGCGCTGTGCCGCACATGACCTTTCCCGGTGGGCCGATGCTGCGTTCGCCGCTGCTGGCGCTTGGGATGTTGTGGTATCGCCTGCGCGAACTGGTTGGCTGAGTACCTGTGGCGAGGGGGCTTGCCCCCGGTCGCCGTCTATCCCAATGAAATGTTTAGGCCTTTCGATTTGCTCAATCGCAAGGCACTTCTATATTGAGGAGGTGCTCTGACTTTCCTGCGTTCTGGCGAGTGCGGCCTATGGCTACGACTGACCCACTGATCATCTGCGAGCACTGCGACTGCGTGTATGAAAAAGTCACGCTCGCCAAACATCAAAAAACCCTGTGCACACGCTGCGGCGGCGTGCTCCAGCGCTATAACGGCCTGACGGTGGAGCAACGCCTGGCGTTGACCTGGACGGCGTTGATGCTGTGGATTTTCGCCAATTTCTACCCGGTCATGAGCATCAGCCTCAAAGGCCTGAAAAACAGCGCAACCCTCTGGGATTCGGTCTTGGCCCTGAGCCTGGGTCCGATCACCTTCATCGCCATGGTGGCCGCGATCTCGATGATCATCGCGCCGATCTTCCAGCTGTTGTTGTTGATCTGGGTGCTGAGCTACGCCCTCGCCTCCCGACGCGCACCCGGCTTTAAATTCTGCATGCGCTGGCTGGAAACCCTGCGGCCCTGGAGCATGCTCGAAGTTTGCCTGTTGGGGGCGATGGTCGCGGTGATCAAACTCGCCGGGCTGCTCGATGTGCTGCCCGGCATCGGTCTGTTCGCTTTGGCCGTGCTAAGCCTGATGATGATCCGCATCGCCGGGCGCGATGTCCGTGATCTGTGGGACACCTTATGACAAGGCCTCCGGTCGCCAGCGAACTCAACCTGTGCCTCTGTCACAGCTGCGGGCTGGCTTGTGACATGACCCATGATCCCCACGAATGCGAGCGCTGCGGCGCGCCGTTGCATCGGCGCAAAACCAACGCGCTGGCCCGGACCTGGGCCTACCTGTTGGCCTCGTTGGTGTTTTACATCCCGGCCAATCTGTTGCCGGTGATGAACACCAAAATGGTCGGCAACGGTGCTGACAGCACGATCATGAGCGGCGTCCTGGATTTCTGGCAGCACGGCGCCTGGGACATTGCCCTGATCATTTTTATCGCCAGTATCGCGGTGCCGGGCATCAAGTTCGGCGCCCTGATGCTGTTGCTGGTCACGGTGCACCGCAACAGCCTGTGGGCGCGCAAGGAACGCTCGAAGCTTTACCGTTTCGTCGAGGTCATCGGTTACTGGTCCATGCTCGATGTAATCGTGGTGGCCCTGGTGGCTTCACTGGTGAAGTTCCAGGCCCTGGCCGATATCGAACCGCGCCCGGGCATTCTGTTTTTTGGTCTGGTGGTGGTGTTCACCATGCTGTCAGCGATGAGTTTTGATCCGCGCATGATCTGGGATCAGGAGCGCGATCAACCCTCACAAAACGAGGAGGACATGGATGAAGTCGCAAGCCACTGACGGGCCGCAAGCCCCTGGCCAAGCCCCCATCAAGACCCGTCGATTCAGCATTTCGATGGTCTGGATCGTGCCAATCGTTGCGGTACTGGTGGGCATTTCCCTGGTCGTCCACAGCATGATGCAGGAAGGCCCGACCATCACCGTCACCTTCAAGACCGGCAACGGCCTCACCGCCAACAAGACCGAGGTCAAATACCGCAACGTGGTGATCGGGCAGGTCTCGGACGTGGAACTGAGCGACGATCAGAAGAGTGTCAACGCCACGATCAAACTCGCCAAAACGGCGGAAAGCTTCACCCGCGAAGACTCGCAATTCTGGGTGGTGCGTCCGCGAATCGGTGCCGGCGGCGTGTCGGGCATCGACACGTTGCTTTCCGGTGACTACATCGGCGCCGACATAGGCCAGGCCAACAACCGCTCGAAAAACTTCACGGGTCTGGAAAATCCGCCACCCATCACCTATGGCGAGCCGGGCAAACGCTTTACCTTGCACACCCAGGACCTCGGGTCGCTGGACATTGGCTCGCCGGTTTACTACCGGAAAATCCCGGTCGGCCAGGTCGTGGCCTACGCCCTGGACCCTGACGGCAAAGGCGTGAACATCGACCTGTTCATTCACTCACCGAATGACGCCTATGTCACCGAAAATACCCGGTTCTGGAACGCCAGCGGCATCGACGTCAGCGTGGGCGCCAATGGCTTTGCAGTGAAGACCGAGTCGTTGTCCTCGCTGTTGGTGGGCGGCATCGCCTTTCGCGCGCCGGAGTACAGCCCCAACGATAAACCGGCGCCGGAAGAGTATGCCTACGAACTGTTTTCCGACCAGCAAACTGCCCTCGCCCCGCCCAGTGGCAAGGGCCAATACTTGAGCCTGCGTTTCGACCAGGCCCTGCGCGGCCTCAAGATCGATGCACCGGTGGAGTTCCTCGGTGTGGAGTTCGGCAAAGTGGTGTCGATCAATCTGGATTTCGATGCGAAAAAGCGCACCTTCCCGGTCAACGTCGGCATCGTGATCTACCCGCAGCGCCTCGGTATGGCCCACACCAAAATGCTACAGGCGCTCAATCATGATCCCAATGATGAAGCTGCGGGTGTGCGGTTGATGGGCACCTTTATCGAGAACGGTCTGCGCGCCCAGGCCCGTAGCGGCAATCTGCTGACCGGCCAGCTGTACATCTCGCTGGATTTCTACCCCAAGGCCGAGAAAGTCGCGTTCGACCCGAGCGTCCGTCCAGTCAGTATTCCCACCGTCCCCGGCAGCCTCGAACAGTTGCAGGAGAAACTGGAAGGCATGGTCGACAAGATCAATCAACTGCCGATCGGGCGGATTGCCGGCAATCTGGACAGCAACCTCGTCGAACTGCGCAAAGGCCTCGCCCAGTTCAACGCCAAGACCTTGCCGGGCGTGCAAACCACCCTGGCCGACGTGAGCAAGACGCTGCAATCGGCCAGTTCGACCCTGGCCGAAGACTCACCGCAGCGGGAACAGTTGACCCAGACCCTGGACGAACTCGGACGCATGTCGCGCTCCTTGCGTGAACTCTCGGATTACCTGGGACGGCATCCGGAATCGCTGATTCGTGGCCGACCCAACAACGCCGCACCGATGGATCTGCAGGCGCCACCGCGCAACTGACCACAGGAGCAACACCATGGCTTTATCGCTGAAAATCACCTTGGTCACCGCGCTGTTACTGCTCACCGCTTGCCGCAGTGATCCAATCCAGTTCCACACCCTGATGCCGACCCAATTGGGAAATCAATCCAGAGGTGGTGCCGCGGAAATTCAGATTGAAGGCATCAGCGTTCCGCCCCAGGTTGATCGTCCGCAGATCGTCATCCGCCAGGGCAACAGCGGCCTGGCCATACTCGAAACCGAATGGTGGGCCGCCAGCCTGGTGGATGAATTGCGCAGCGCCATGGTCGATCAACTGCTCAACACTAACCCTCAGCGCAAACTGTCCGTGCGCCTGGATGTGCAGCGCTTCGACTCAATTCCGGGGCAATACGCATTGATCGACGTCAAATGGCGCCTGCGCAACCTCGGCGAAAGCGATGCCACGCTGCTGACCTGCCGCAGCACCTTGCAGACCCCTTCGGGCCCCAGCATCGATGAATTGGTGGTGGCGCATCAGAACAACGTCAAGCGTCTGGCCGCGGCTATCAGTCAGGCTGCCGGCGGAGCGTCAAGAGGCTGCCCATCCAGTCAATGATGACATCGTTTGATTCAGATCCATCGGGCAAGGGGCCGAGGTGCTGCTAATCTGAATGAAAATGACATGCATTAACGGTTTCTTTGACGTTATTTTCTCATTTTGCTCTCTACATTCCCTGCGACTCACACCCTGCAAACGGTTCGCATCGATTTGCCAGCGAATAGACGTGCATGACTTCCAACAAGAACAGGAGCTGCCGACAGAATGATCCCCCCTATCCCTTCCTTCCTCAAAACAGCCTTGCTGGCCACCACACTGCTCAGCGCCGGACAGGTGTTTGCAGCGGACACCGACGGCATCGTGGTCTACAACGCGCAACACGAAAGCCTGACCAAAGCCTGGGTCGAGGGCTTCACCAAGGAAACCGGTATCAAGGTCACGGTGCGCAACGGCGACGACACCGAGATGGGCAATCAGATCGTGCAGGAAGGCGCCGCCTCCCCGGCTGATGTGTTTCTGACTGAAAACTCCCCGGCCATGGTGCTGGTGGACAATGCGGGGCTGTTTGCACCGGTTGCGCCAACGACGCTGGAGCAAGTCGATGCGGCTTATCGTCCGGCCCACGGCAAATGGGTAGGGATCGCGGCGCGCTCTACGGTGTTTGTCTATAACCCGAGCAAACTGCCTGAAGCGGACTTGCCGAAATCGCTGATGGACCTCGCCACCCCCGCCTGGAAAGGTCGTTGGGGCGCTTCGCCGGCCGGGGCCGATTTCCAGGCCATCGTCGCTGCCGTGCTGGAACTCAAGGGCGAAGCGGCCACACTCGAATGGCTCAAAGGCATGAAAACCAACTTCACCGCCTATCGTGGCAACAGCTCGGTGCTCAAAGCGGTCAATGCCGGGCAGATCGACAGCGGCGTTATCTATCACTATTACAGCTTCGGCGACCAGGCCAAGACCGGTGAGAACAGCAAGAACACCGCCCTGCACTACTTCAAGCACAAGGATCCGGGGGCGTTTGTCAGCATCTCGGGGGGCGGTGTTCTGGCGTCCAGCCAACACAAGGAACAAGCCCAGGCATTGCTGAAGTGGATCACCGCAAAGGAAGGTCAGGAGATTCTCAAGACCGGCAATTCGTTTGAATATGCCGTGGGCAAAAACGCCCAATCCAATCCAAAACTGGTGCCATTGCAGCAGCTCGACGCCCCTGCGGTCGATGCCTCAAAACTCGACAGCAAAAAAGCCGTGGAGCTGATGACTCAGGCGGGACTGCTTTAAGTGATGCCTGAAACCCTGCCAACGGGTATCCCCACGGCGATACCCGACAACTTGCGACGCCGCGCCCGTGGCATCTTCGCCGGTCGCGGGGGCGCGTGGGTGGTCGGTTTGTCGGTGCTGGTGTCGCTGCTGGCATTAATGCCGATTGCCTTCGTCATCGGCGTGTCGATACAAACCGGTTGGGCGACGCTGGTGCCGCTGGTATTCCGGCCACGTGTCGGCGAATTGCTGGTCAACACCGTGTTGCTGGTGGTGATCACCATTCCCCTGTGCGTGGTGCTTGGCCTGGCCCTGGCCTGGCTGACCGAACGCACCAACCTGCCGGGCCGGCGTGGCTGGTCGTTGTTGGCCACCGCGCCGCTGGCTGTGCCGGCGTTCGTTCACAGTTATGCGTGGGTCAGCCTGGTTCCACCGATCCATGGCCTGTTTGCCGGGGTGCTGGTCTCGGTGATCGCCTACTTCCCGTTCCTGTACCTGCCGATCGCAGCGACCTTGCGCCGGCTCGACCCGGCCATCGAAGACGTCGCCGAATCCCTTGGGCTCAAACCCTGGGCAATCTTCTGGCGAGTGGTGATACCGCAACTGCGCCTGGCCATCTGCGGCGGCGCCTTGCTGGTGGGTCTGCACCTGCTGGCCGAATATGGCTTGTACGCAATGATCCGCTTCGACACCTTCACCACGGCGATCTTCGATCAGTTCAAATCCACCTTCAACGGCCCCGCCGCGCACATGCTGGCCAGCGTGCTCGCCCTGTGTTGCCTGCTGATGCTGACCGTCGAATCCGCCGCTCGCGGCACAGCGCGTTACGCGCGGGTCGGTTCCGGCAGCGCTCGTGAACAGCGGGTTGTGCGTCTGGGCGCGCAAGCCACCGTGTTCGGATTGATCCTGCAAATCACCACCTGCGCGCTGGCACTCGGTGTGCCGCTGATCACCCTTGGCAAATGGCTGATCGCCGGCGGCACGCAAGTCTGGGACCTGGCCGAACTGATGCCCGCGCTGGAACAAACCCTGCTGCTGGGGATTTGCGGCGCAATCCTCACCACCGGCGCTGCCATTCCGATTGCCTGGCTGTCGATCCGCTCACCGGGGCGGCTGCAACGATGGCTGGAAGGCTGCAACTACATCACCAGTTCGTTGCCCGGGATCGTTGTGGCCCTGGCCCTGGTCACCATCACCATTCATTTCGCCCGACCGATTTACCAGACCACGGTCATGGTGCTGCTGGCGTATCTGCTGATGTTTTTGCCCCGCGCTCTGGTGAGTTTGCGTGCAGGCATTGCGCAAGCACCGATAGAGCTGGAAAACATGGCGCGCAGCCTCGGTCGTTCGCCTGCGCGGGCATTGTGGCTGATCACCCTGCGCCTGGCCGCGCCGGGGGCTGCCGCGGGTGCCGCGCTGGTGTTTCTGGCGATCACCAATGAGCTGACCGCGACCCTGCTGCTCGCCCCCAACGGCACGCGCACCCTGGCCACCGGTTTCTGGGCACTGACCAGCGAAATCGACTACGCCGCCGCGGCGCCCTATGCCCTGCTGATGATTGTGCTGTCGCTTCCGTTGACCGGACTCCTTTATCACCAATCCAAACGAACGGCTGGCCGATGAACGCTCTGGAACTCGATTCGATCTACAAATCCTACGGCCCTCTTAAAGCCCTGGAGAACATCAGCCTGTCGGTGCCCAGCGGCAGCCGAACGGTGATCGTCGGTCCGTCCGGCTCCGGCAAAACCACGTTGCTGCGGATGATCGCCGGCTTCGAATCTCCGGACACTGGCAAGCTGTCGCTCAATGGCCAGACGCTGGTGGACGACACCCATGAAGTCCCGGCCCACCAGCGCCTGATAGGCTATGTCCCCCAGGACGGCGCCCTGTTCCCGCACATGACCGTGGCCGCCAATATCGGTTTCGGGTTGGCGACCAAGGGTGACGCCAAACACCAGCGAGTCGCCGAGCTGATGGACAGCGTGGCTCTCGATTCGAGCATGGGCAAACGTTGGCCCCATGAGCTTTCCGGCGGCCAGCAACAGCGTGTGGCACTGGCGCGGGCACTGGCGCAGCAGCCGCGCTTGATGTTGCTGGATGAGCCGTTTTCGGCACTCGATACCGGCCTTCGCGGCGCCATGCGCAAAATGGTCGCGCGGTTGCTGAGCGACGCCGGCGTCACCACCATTCTGGTGACCCATGATCAGAGCGAAGCATTGTCGTTCGCCGATCAACTGGCGGTGATGCGCGACGGTCGGCTGGTGCAGTCGGGCCATCCGCTGGACCTTTACCGCTATCCGGACGATGAACAGACCGCGTTGTTTCTCGGCGACGCCGTGGTCATGCCCGCCCGGATCGAGGCCGGCTGGGCTCATTGCGATCTGGGCCGAATTCCGGTCAACAACCACCGCAACAACAAATCGGCGCAGATCATGCTGCGCCCCGAGCAGCTGCAATTGGTCAGCATCCAGCCCAGCCCGATCGAAGTCGCCGGGTGCCGCGCCGTGGTGACCGAGCGGGATTTCAGCGGCAACACCTGCACCCTGACCGTGGAGTTGCAGCCTACCGTTGCCGGCGACCCGCACGGTCGATCATTGATGGTGCGCGGTTCCGGCATGTACGCGCCACCCGCTGGCAGTGCGGTTCACGTCTCGACCATCGGCCATGCCCATGTGCTGAGCGAACCGTGAACATCAGAGATCGAAGCGATCCACCGCACGCCGCCGCTCGTTGTCGTCGCGCACGTCGTAGTTGGCCGTTGTCTGGATGTTGCTGTGATGAGCGAGTTTCTGCGCGATCGACAGGTCGTGTTCTTCGATCACCCGGGTAATGAACGAACGCCGAAAATCGTGGGGCATGATTTTCACCCCGACCTGCGCGCCGCGCTGACGGGCGATGTAATAGATCGCGTGCTTGGTGATGCGCTCGCGGGTGATGTGGCTGCCACGACGGATGCGGTTGAACAGAAACGGGTCGTCCACCTCGCCTTCCTTGAGGTGCGAACGGCGCAGTTCCAGCCAGGCTTGCAGCTTTTCAAAAGCCCAGGCCGGGGCGTATTTGATCAACTGTTTGTTGCCCTTGGCGGTGACCTGCAAGCTGCGCTCGCTGAAATCCACCTGTGACAGGTCCAGGTTCACCGACTCGGATTTACGCATCCCCGAGCCATACAAAATCCCGATGATCGCTGCGTCTCTCAACCCTTGAGGACGCGGGTCAGCGGCACACACCGCCATCATTTCCTGAATCAGCGAGCGCCGCAGGTTGCGGCCCTGGGACAACCGAGTGCCGGCAATCCCCTTTACCGTACGCATTTTCAGCAGGTGTTCCTGGCTGATCAGGCTCATGCGCCACGCTTCGTTCATCACCCCGCGCACCGCGTTGACGTACAGCGAAGAGGTGTTCGGCGCGTACCCGTCTTCGCGCAACGCCGCGACCAGCGCAATCACGTTGTCGGGTTGGAGTTGATGCCAGGGAATCTCCTCGACGTTCAAGTCTTCGAAACCCAAACGGTCGGCTGCATCCTGCAAAACGTAACGCATGGTCAGCTGACTGGAGGGCGCCAGTCGGGCCAAGTAGACGGTCATCGGGTTGGTCTTTGAAGCAATAGGATCAGTATTAGCTAAGTCAATCAAACGAAACGGCCTTGAGTGGAAACAATTCAGTAAAGACAACTAAGGATTGAAACATTGTTCATATAAAGGGGACACTTCTGTAGGACCATTCTTCTAAAAATCGCGATAAACGGCAGAAGCCTGAACAGTGGCTGTATGACTTTCAGATAAACGATTCGAAGACCGTTTTTTCATGTTCCTTTTACAAAATCGGGCATAACCTTCAATCAACCCGACGAACCCTTGTGGGGCGTCACGCTGCCGGTCGCGGTCCGGAAAGTCAATTGATGGCTTCCTGCTCCGGTGGTCAAACCCTTGAAAACACGCATCTTTCGGCGATTTCGCTGAAGGGCGTCGTTCGCCCGGAGATTCTTATGAATGAGGCGTTTCTGCCCTTCTCCCGCCCCACTATCGGCGAAGAAGAAATCGCTGCTGTAGAGCAAGTACTGCGTTCCGGCTGGATCACTACCGGGCCGAAAACCCAGCAACTGGAAGAGCAATTCGCCCACTATGTCGGCTGCCGTCATGCCGTTGCACTTTCTTCGGCTACAGGCGGCATGCACATCGCATTATTGGCCTTGGGCATCGGTGCGGGCGACGAAGTCATTACGCCGTCCCAGACATGGGTGTCTACCGCCAACATGATTTGCCTGCTGGGTGCCAAACCGGTGTTCGTCGATGTTGACCGCGACACGCTGATGAGTGACCTGGCCAGCATTGAAGCGGCGATCACGCCGCGCACCCGGGCCATCATTCCGGTGCATTACGCCGGTGCCGCCTTCGACCTTGATCCGCTTTACGCCTTGGCCGACAGACACGGCATCCCCGTGATCGAAGACGCCGCCCATGCGGCGGGCACTTTCTATAAAGGTCGGCATGTCGGCGCGCAAGGCACGGCGATCTTTTCGTTCCACGCGATCAAGAACATGACCTGCGCCGAGGGCGCGATGTTCGTCAGCGACGATACCGCGCTGGCCAACCGGGTACGCATGCTCAAGTTTCATGGTCTGAGTGTGGATGCCTACGACCGACTGACCCATGGCCGTAGACCTCAGGCACAGGTGATGGAACCGGGTTTCAAATACAACCTGGCCGACATCAATGCCGCCATTGCCCTGGTGCAGCTGGAACGTCTGGACGCGATCAACGCCAAGCGCACCGAGCTGGCGCGTACCTACCTGCAACGCCTCGAAGGTTCACCGGTGCAACCGCTGGCCATTCCGACGTACCCGCAGCGGCACGCCTGGCACCTGTTCATCCTGCGCATCGATGCCGAGCGCTGCGGACTGGATCGCGATGCCTTCATGAAGTCCTTGCAGGAACAGAACATCGGCACCGGCATTCATTTCATCGCTACGCATCTGCACACCTGGTACCGCCAGCGTTTTCCTGACATTTACCTGCCCAACACTGAATGGAACTCGGCGCGCCTCTGCTCGATCCCGTTGTTCCCCGACATGACCACCGATGACGTCAATCGAGTCGTCGATGCCATTGAACACACCCTGGACGCCAGCCTGTGAAACCCTATCCGATCCGTTGCGTGTCGATCGTCATACCGGTCTACAACGAGCAAGAGAGCCTGCCCGAATTACTGCGGCGCACCGAAGCGGCGTGCCAGCAGCTGCACCATGACTATGAAATCGTGCTGGTCGATGACGGCAGCCGCGACAACTCCGCGCAAATCCTCGAGGACGCAGCCAATCGCGAGTGCAGCCCGGTGGTGGCGGTCATTCTCAACCGCAATTACGGCCAGCACGCGGCAATCATGGCCGGGTTCGAGCAGTGCAAAGGCGACGTGGTGATCACCCTCGACGCCGACCTGCAAAACCCACCGGAAGAAATCCCTCGCCTGGTGGCGCAGGCCGAGCTGGGCTATGACGTGGTCGCCACGGTGCGCAACAACCGTCAGGACTCGGCCCTGCGCCGCTGGCCGTCGAGGCTGATAAACCTCGCCGTGCAGCGCTCAACCGGCGTCGCCATGAGAGATTACGGCTGCATGCTCCGCGCCTACCGCCGCAGCATCGTCGACGCGATGCTCGCCTGCCGCGAACGCAGCACCTTCATCCCGATCCTGGCCAACAGTTTCGCCCGGCACACCACGGAAATCCTGGTGATGCACGCCGAGCGCGAACACGGCGAATCCAAGTACAGCCCCATGCGCCTGGTCAACTTGATGTTCGACTTGATCACCTGCATGACCACCACACCGCTGCGCCTGCTGAGCATCGTCGGTTTCGCCATGGCCGGATTGGGAGTGGCGTTCGCCACCGCGCTGATCATCCTGCGCCTGGTGTTCGGCGCCGAATGGGCCGGCGACGGCACCTTCGTGTTGTTCGCCGTGCTGTTCGTGTTCACCGGCGGGCAATTCATCGGCATGGGCCTGTTGGGCGAATACCTGGGCCGTATGTACAGCGACGTCCGCGCCCGCCCCCGGTTTTTCGTCGAGAAGGTCCTGCGTAGCCAACCCGCCCCCCCGGCGCCGGTTCTCACCTTTGACGGCCTCACTTCCACTTCTTCCGATCAGGTTCTCTCATGAGCGCAAAAGCTGTTGTCTTCGCCTATCACGATATCGGCTGTGCCGGCATCGAAACCCTGCTCGACTCGGGCTTCGACATCGCTGCGGTGTTTACCCACGCCGATGATCCGAAGGAAAACGCCTTTTACGCCTCCGTTGCGCAGTTGTGCGCGCGCAAGGGCATCCCGATTCACGCCCCGGAAGATGCCAATCACCCGCTGTGGATCGAGCGCATCAGCCAGCTCAATCCCGACTACCTGTTCTCGTTCTACTACCGCCACCTGCTGAGCGAACCGCTGTTGGCCACGGCGCGCAAAGGTGCATTCAACCTGCACGGTTCGTTGCTGCCGCGCTACCGCGGTCGCGCGCCGGCCAATTGGGTGCTGGTCAACGGTGAAACCGAAACCGGCGTGACCCTGCACCGTATGGTCAAACGTGCCGACGCCGGCGCGATCATCGCTCAGCAACGGGTGGCCATTGAACGCAGCGACACGGCGCTGAGCCTGCACGGCAAATTGCGCGTGGCCGCCATCGACCTGCTGCGCGATGCCTTGCCGGCGTTGCTCGCGGGTCAAATCAGCGAAACCGCGCAGGACGAATCCCAAGCCACGGTGTTCGGTCGTCGCACCGCGGCCGATGGCAAACTGGTCTGGCAAAAACCGGCCGAAGAACTGTTCAACCTCGTTCGCGCCGTCACCCAGCCTTACCCGGGCGCATTTTGCGCCGTGGGTGAGCACAAGCTGATTGTCTGGAGCGCAAAAGTCGCCAAGGGCAATGAAGGCCTGGCGCCGGGGCGGGTTATCAGCGTCAATCCGCTGCGCATTGCCTGTGGCGAAGACTCTCTGGTGATCAGCGCCGGCCAGCGCAACGACAACGGCTTTTACCTGAGCGGGCCGCAACTGGCCAACGAACTGGGGCTGGTCGAGGGTTCGGTGTTGCGTGGTGCCGAGTCTGGCCGCGCGCCGCGTCGCACTCGGGTGCTGATCCTTGGCGTCAACGGGTTCATCGGCAATCACTTGTCCGAGCGTCTGCTGCGTGACGACAAATACGAGGTGTACGGCCTCGACATCGGTTCCGATGCCATCGACCGCTTGCGCAGCCATCCGCGTTTTCACTTCGTCGAAGGCGATATCAGCATTCATTCCGAGTGGATCGAATACCACATCAAAAAGTGTGACGTGATCCTGCCGCTGGTGGCGATTGCCACGCCGATCGAATACACCCGCAACCCGCTGCGGGTGTTCGAACTGGACTTCGAGGAAAACCTGAAACTGGTGCGCTACTGCGTCAAATACAACAAGCGCGTGATTTTCCCTTCCACCTCCGAAGTCTATGGCATGTGCCAGGACCAGAACTTCGACGAAGACAGCTCCAACCTCGTCGTCGGCCCGATCAACAAGCAGCGCTGGATCTATTCGATCTCCAAGCAATTGCTCGACCGGGTGATCTGGGCCTACGGCCAGAAAGGCCTCAACTTCACGCTGTTCCGGCCTTTCAACTGGATGGGCCCGCGTCTTGACCGTCTGGATTCGGCGCGGATCGGCAGCTCCCGGGCCATCACTCAATTGATCCTCAACCTGGTGGAAGGCACGCCGATTCGTTTGTTCGACGGCGGCGAGCAGAAACGCTGCTTTACTGACATCGCCGACGGCGTCGAAGCGCTGGCCCGGATCATCGACAACGAAAACGATGCCTGCAATGGTCAGATCATCAACATCGGCAACCCCGACAACGAGGCCAGCATCCGCCAGTTGGGCGAAGAGCTGTTGCGTCAGTTCGAAGCGCACCCGTTGCGTGGCAACTTCCCGCCGTTCGCCGGTTTCCGCGACGTGGAAAGCAAGGCTTTCTACGGCACCGGCTATCAGGACGTGTCCCATCGCAAACCGAGCATCGCCAACGCCAAGCGCCTGCTGGACTGGACGCCAACGGTGGAGATGAGCGAGACCATCGGCAACACGCTGGATTTCTTCTTGCGCGAGGCCATGTTCGAGCAAGCGGAGCGCTCTTCAAAAGAGGCATGCTGATGCAGGCAGGCCTTCGAATCGATGTCGACACTTACCGAGGCACCCGTGAGGGCGTGCCGCGGCTGCTGGACATCCTCGATGAAGCGCAGGTCAAGGCGACGTTTTTCTTCAGCGTCGGGCCGGACAACATGGGGCGCCATCTGTGGCGCCTGATCCGCCCGCAATTCCTCTGGAAAATGCTCCGGTCCAACGCCGCCAGCCTGTATGGCTGGGACATTCTGCTGGCCGGCACCGCCTGGCCAGGCAAACCGATCGGCCGCGACCTCGGGCACCTGATGCGTCAGGCCCGGGATGCCGGCCATGAAGTCGGCCTGCACGCTTGGGATCACCATGGCTGGCAAGCCAATGCCGGGCGCTGGAGCGACGCGCAATTGATCGAACAGATCCGCCAGGGCGTGGACAGCCTCAGCGATATCCTCGGGCAAAAAATCGAGTGCTCGGCGTCTGCCGGCTGGCGCGCGGACGAGCGTGTGATCGAAGCCAAGCAAGCCTTCGGTTTTCGCTACAACAGCGATTGTCGTGGCCAATGCCTGTTCCGGCCGACGTTGGCTGGGGGTGGATTGGGAACGCCGCAGATTCCGGTGGACCTGCCGACCTTCGATGAAGTGGTGGGCCCGACCGTCGCAGCCAAGGACTTCAACAGTTTCACTCTCGATCGATTCACCCCCGAAAAACTCAACGTGTATACGGTTCATGCCGAAGTAGAAGGGATTCTGATGGCCAACGATTTCCGCCGACTGCTGGCCGATGCGCGCCTGCGTGGCATCGGCTTCAAACCTTTGGGCGATTTGCTGCCCGAAGCCCTCGACACCTTGCCAACAGGCCGTGTCGTGCGCGGCACGCTCGAAGGCCGGGAAGGCTGGCTGGGAGTGCAAGGCGTATGAGTCAACGCTGGGCACTGCCGCTGCTGCTGGGGATTTTTCTGTTGGCGTATCTGCTGCCATTGAGCAGCCATGGCTTGTGGATCCCCGACGAAACCCGCTACGCGCAAATCAGCCAGGGCATGCTCCTGAGTGGCGACTGGGTGTCGTCGCATTTCATGAACGTGCGTTATTTCGAAAAACCGGCAGCCGGTTACTGGATGATCGCCGCCAGTCAGGCGCTATTTGGTCAGAACCTGTTTGGGGTGCGCTTTGCCTCGGCCCTAAGCACTGGCCTGAGCGTGGTGCTGTGCTTCTTGATCGCCCGTCGACTGTGGAACGAACCGCGCAAGAGCTTTGCCTGTGCGCTGCTGTACATGAGTTTCACCGTCATTGCTGGCGCTGCGGGCTATGCCAACCTCGATCCGCAATTCACTTTTTGGGTCAATCTGAGCCTGGTCGCTTTGTGGTTTGCGCTGGACAGTGTCCGCCGTGGCCCGCGCCTGATCGGCTGGGCGGTGCTGGGACTGGCGTGCGGCATGGGTTTCCTGACCAAGGGTTTCCTGGCCTGGTTGCTGCCGGTGCTGATCGCCCTGCCCTTCATGATTTGGCAAAAACGCTGGCGTGAGCTGCTGGTCTACGGGTCGCTGGCGGTTGTCGTGGCTATCGCGGTGAGTCTGCCGTGGGCGCTGGCGGTTCACGCCCGGGAGCCCGATTACTGGCGGTTCTTCTTCTGGCACGAACACATCCGTCGCTTCGCTGGCGACGATGCCCAGCATGATGCGCCGTGGTGGTTTTATCTGCCGTTGCTGGTCGCCTTCAGTTTGCCGTGGGTGGGTTTATTGCCTCCCGCTTTGAAGCAGGCATGGCACACCCGCGCGCAGGCCCCCATCGGGTTCCTGTTGTTGTGGTTGCTGATGCCGCTGCTGTTTTTCAGCCTCAGCAACGGCAAGTTGCCGAGTTACATCCTGCCGTGCCTGCTGCCACTGGCGTTGTTGCTGGGCCACGCGCTCGCCGACCGCTTGCAGTTGGAACAAGGTCGGGCCCTTGGGATCAACGGCTTGCTGAACCTGCTGTTGGGCCTGACCACCCTGTTCATCCTGGTCTATCTGCAACTGCAAAAGCCGATTTACGACCATGAACTGCACAACCTGATGCTGGTGTTCATCGGCCTGATCGGCTGGATCATGGCCAACCTGCTGCAAGCCTTCAGACCCCTGCAATGTTGGACGGCGCCGGCGTTCGGCAGCCTGCTGCTGATCGGGCTGCTGCCCGCCGGGCTGCCCGATTCGGTAGTGGCCAACAAGATGCCCGACCAATTCATCCGCGAACATGCCCGGGAACTCGGGCAGACCGACCGCCTGCTGAGCAACGATCTCGGCGCTGCGGCCGCCCTGGCCTGGCGCCTGAAGCGCCCGGACGTGGCGTTGTACAACACGATAGGCGAACTGAAATATGGCCTTGCTTATCCTGACTCGGTGCAGCAGCGCGTCGATCCCGATCAGGTTCAGCAATGGATGCGCAACGCCCGGCAGAGCGGCTCGGTCGGCGTGGTGATGCGGGTCAAGGGTGAGGACGAGCTGCAAGAAATCGAACGCCTGCCCAAGGATGGCAAACGCTATGAACAAGGCAATCTGGTGATTCTGATCTTTCCTCAGGGTGCGTCATGAGCCTGCTCCTGCTGTTGGCCGCGTGCCTGCTGACCTGCCTGGGCCAGATCGCCCAGAAGTTCGCCGTCGAGAGCTGGCGCGCGAAGCCGTCGGCCTGGGGCGAGAAACTGCGTTCGCCGTGGTTGTGGCTGGCACTCGCAGCGCTGGGTGCAGGCTTGCTGGTCTGGCTGCTGGTGTTGCAGCGCCTTGAAGTCGGCATCGCTTACCCGATGCTGAGCCTGAATTTTGTACTGATCACCCTGATCGCCCGCTTTGTCTTTCACGAACCCGTCGACCGCCAGCACTGGCTGGGCGTGGCGCTGGTGATCGGCGGCGTGATGCTGCTGGGGCAACACGCATGAGCCTGCGTCGCGGAACTACCTTCGCCATGGGCAGCGTACTGCTCGGCAGCGCGGCGCAGTTGGGCATGCGCTGGAGCATGACGCGCCTGCCGTCGCCAGAACATTTACTGACTTCCAGTATCGATCCGACGGCGGTCGCCGTGGTTCTGGGCGCGATCCTGGCCTACGCCCTTTCAATGCTCTGCTGGCTCGCCGCCCTGCGCGATGTGCCGCTGGGCCGGGCCTATTCGCTGCTGAGCATCAGCTACGCGCTGGTGTATCTGCTGGCGGCCAGCCTGCCGCTGTTCAACGAAACGTTCAGCCTTTCAAAAAGCCTCGGGGTGGCCCTGGTCATGCTCGGGGTCATCACCATCAACACCCGTCCAGCTCGCGCGCCCGAACTCAGGAGTGCCTCATGAAAATCAGTGTATTTGGTAGCGGTTACGTTGGCCTGGTGCAAGCCGCCGTCCTGGCGGAAGTCGGCCACGACGTGGTCTGCATGGACATTGACGAGAAGAAAGTCGAGTTGCTGCAACAAGGCCACGTGAGCATTTTCGAACCGGGTCTGGCCAGTCTGGTGCGTGAAAGCCTGGAAGCCAGGCGGCTGCAGTTCACCACCGACGAAAAACTCGCGGTGCAGCATGGTCAGGTGTTGTTTATCGCCGTCGGTACACCGTCCCGGGACGATGGCTCGGCGGACCTGCGCTATGTGCTGTCGGTGGGCGAAGCGGTAGCGCGGCACCGTGAGCAGCCGGTGATTCTGGTGGAGAAATCCACGGTGCCGGTAGGCACGGGCGACACCTTGCGCGCGCATATCGACAAGTGCCTGATCAAGGTCGGCCGCTTGCTGCAGTTCGATATCGTCTCCAACCCCGAGTTTCTGAAGGAAGGCTCGGCCGTGGCGGACTGCCGGCGCCCGGACCGGATCGTCATTGGCTGCGAAAGTGATGAGGTGCGCGACGTGATGCGTGACCTCTACGCGCCGTTCAACCGCAACCACGACCGCATCATGTTTATGGACCTGCGCAGCGCCGAGCTGACCAAGTACGCGGCCAACTGCATGCTGGCGACCAAGATCAGCTTCATCAACCAGATCGCCGAACTGGCCGAACACTTGGGTGCAGACATCGAATCGGTGCGCCTGGGTATCGGCGCCGACTCGCGCATCGGCTACCACTTCATCTACCCCGGCTGCGGTTATGGCGGCTCGTGTTTCCCCAAGGACATGCGCGCATTGATCCACAGCGCCGAAGAGGCGCACTGCTCCAGCGATCTGCTGCAAGCGGTGGAAGCGATCAACCAGCGGCAGAAGCACAAGCTGTTCGAGCGCATCAATGCGTTCTATCAGGGCGACTTGCGCGGCAAGACGTTTGCGCTGTGGGGGCTGGCTTTCAAACCCAACACCGACGACATGCGCGATGCGCCGAGCCGGGTGCTGCTGGAATCGCTTTGGGCCGCCGGCGCCAGCGTGCGGGCGTTCGACCCGGAAGCCATGCAGGAAACCCAGCATCTGTATCCCGACGAGTCGAAGTTGATGCTGATGGGTACGCCGGAATCGGTATTGGCCGGCGCCGATGCGTTGGTCATTTGCACCGAATGGCAGCAGTTCAAGGCGCCGGATTTCAATCTGATCCAGCAGCGGCTGAATGCGCCGGTGATCTTCGACGGACGCAATCTGTACGACGCTGAACGCCTGGCGCGCAATGGTTTTCTGTACTTCCCGATGGGGCGTGGTGAGTCGCGCAAGTTGCCGATTCCGCATCAGCAATGGCCGGCGGCTCAGGTGGTTGCTTGATTGCGTTGTGCTAGCCCCGTAGCAGCTGCCGAGCACCGCGAGGCTGCGTTCGGCGACGCAGTCGTCGTAAAACCTGCGCATGCGGTTCACCTGATAAACCGCGGTGCCTGACTTCACGACTGCTTCGCAGCCGAACGCAGCCGCGTTGCTCGGCAGCTGCTACAGTGCCGCGCATGAATTTTATTGTCCGCCGCGCGCACTTTGACGACGCCGCCGCCCTCCCCGCCATCGAGCGTTCGGCGGCGGAGCTGTTTCGCTGTGACCCTTCACTGGCCTGGCTCGCCGATGCTCCGGTGCCTAATGCCGTACACCATCAACAGGCAATCGAGCAGGAAGATGTTTGGGTGGCAGAATCCGCCGATGGCGCACTGATGGGATTTGTCAGTGCGGTTGAAATCGACAACGAACTGCATATCCAGGAACTGTCCGTCAGCCAACTCTTTCAAGGCCGCGGCGTTGGACGAAAGTTGCTGTTAGCGACCATTGAATGCGCCCGGGATCGAGAACTACACGGTCTGACCCTGACCACGTTTCGCGATGTGCCATGGAATCAGCCGTTTTATCAGCGCATGGGCTTTGAAACATTGAGCCCGGCACAACTGAGCCCACGTTTAACAGCAGTATTGAACAACGAAGTGGCCCACGGTTTACCCGGCGAACGCCGTTGTGCGATGCATTTGAACCTTAGACCGGCGCCTTCAGATCCACACCCAACGCCCGCGCAAACGCCTTGACCAGCGGACTGCGCACGGTGTTGTGCCGCAGGATCAGATTGAACGGCGTGACGATGCTGATCAGGTCCGGGCGCACCGCGCGAAATTGCCCCTGAGCCACCATCGATGCGGCGTAATGCTGCGGCAGAAAGCCCAGGAAGCGCCCGGTCTTGATCAACAATGCCACGGCTTCCACCTGGGTCGCCGACGCGGAAAAACTGTCGTAGTGGGCAAAATTCAGTTTGTCGCGATGAATCGCGTAGCGGTGGTTGATGAACTCGTAATCCTTGAGCATATGGCTGCCGATTTCGGCGTCCGGCACCGAGAACAAGGGATGGCCGACCGCGCAGTAAACCTCCGAGCGTTCTTCATAGAGCGCGTAGTAATCAAACTCTTCACGCTTCTGATAAACCGGGACGATTCCCGCCACTAACCGCCCCTCGACCACGCCTCTTTCAACTTCATCCAGTTGCGAAGCCTGAAGTTGAAACCTTACTTTAGGCGACTCTTCATTCATCCTTCTAAGTGCAGTAACTAACGGCGAATGAGCATCAGAGATTGTATTGTCAATAACCCCCACACCCAGATCACCGACAAGTTCATTCTGCGCTGAACTAAGCCGATCACGAAAGTTGTCGACCGAGGCAAACAAGTCGATGGACGCCTGATACACCAGGCTGCCTTCTTCGGTCAGGTGAAAACCTTCCCGGCCTCGGGTGCACAGGCGCATGCCGATGCGGATTTCAAGGTCGGAGATCTGTTTGCTGATGGCCGCCAGCCCCACATTCAGCTCGTTCTGGGCCGCACTGAAACCGCCGGCCTCGACCACGGCCTTGAACACTTTGAGCAGTTTGAAATCCAGCCCACTGAGGGTCAGCGGCGCGCGATGCGACGTTTTCAGCGGCGGGTTTCCGGAATTGGAAAGTGGGGTTTCCATAATGCTTATTTACCTCTGGCGCCCTATTCAACACTCTGTGTCCAACAACAAAAACAGTGCTGGTAAATAATAATGACCACAGAAAACCAGGCTTGGCAACCGCTAATAATCCCCGTACTTCAGTGCCAACTCACTGATTCCGAACTATTAAAAGCTGACACTTCGATCAGCTCTCGCAACGATGCAACTGCCCTCTTGAAACCTGCTTTGGCCTAACCACGCCCGAATAATTTCCGGCGAGTGTTCAAGGCCTTGCACACCGAATTCAGTTCGCTTTACCGACGAGGAAAACAACAATGTCTCAAACCACCGACCGTCTCTGGGGTGCGCGCTTCAAAAGCGGCCCGTCCGAAGCCCTGGCGGCCTTGTCCCGTTGCCCTGAGCGCTACTTTCGCCTCACCCCGTATGACCTCGCCGGTTCCAAAGCGCATGCCCGTGAATTGCAACGCGCCGGACTGTTGAGCGAGCAGGAAACCCTGACCATGCTCGATGCGCTGCAGCGCATTGGCGATGACTTCCGCGCTGGCAGCATCGCGCCGACCCTGGATGACGAAGACGTCCACACCTTCATCGAGCGCCTGCTGACCGAACGCCTCGGCGCCCTCGGTGGCAAGCTGCGCGCCGGGCGTTCCCGTAACGACCAGACCGCCAACGACCTGCGTCTGTTCCTGCGCGATCACGTGCGCACCCTGGCCGTTGAAGTGCTGGCCTTGCAGCAAGCGTTGGTGGATCAGGCCGAGCAACACATCGAGAGCATCTGCCCGGGTTTCACTCACCTGCAACAGGCCCAGCCGATTGTCTTCGCTCACCACTTGCTGGCCCACGCGCAATCGATGCTGCGTGACGTGCAACGCCTGGTGGACTGGGACAATCGCACTTCGCTGTCACCACTCGGTGCAGCGGCCATGGCCGGTTCCGCCATCGCGCGCCTGCCACAGCAGTCGGCCAAGGAAATGGGCTACAGCGGCGTCTGCGAAAACTCCATCGATGCGGTGGCCAGCCGCGATCACGTCGCCGAGTTCCTGTTTATCGCCAGCATGCTCGGGATCAACATCTCCCGCCTCGCCGAAGAATTCTGCCTGTGGTCGTCGCGGCAATTTCGCTGGGTCGCGCTGGACGATGCCTACGCCACCGGCAGCTCGATCATGCCGCAGAAGAAGAACCCGGACATTGCCGAACTGGCCCGGGGCAAGGCTGGCCGGTTGATCGGCAATCTCACCGGTTTGCTGTCGACGTTGAAATCCCTGCCGCTGTCGTACAACCGCGACTTGAGCGAAGACAAGAACGGCGTGCTCGACAGCGTCGACACCCTGTTGCTGGTGCTGCCAGCCATGGCCGGAATGGTTGCGACCATGAAGGTCAACGTCGAAGAACTGCGTCGTCAAGCGCCACTGGGCTTCACCCTCGCCACTGAAGTTGCTGACTGGCTGGCGGTGCGCGGCGTGCCGTTCAAGGAAGCGCATGAAATCACTGGTGCGCTGGTCCAGGCCTGCGAGAAACACGATATCGAACTGTGGGAGGCCTCCCCGGCGCTGCTGGCCGAGATCGACCCGCGCCTCAAACCGGAAGTGCGCGACAGCCTGACCCTCGAAGCCGCCATCGCTGCGCGCAGTGGCTGGGGCGGCACCGCGCCGCAGCAGGTGCGCGAGCAGATCGGGCGCTTGAAAACCGCCCTTGCCGCGCAGCACGAGTGGACCGAGAACTATCAGGGTTTCCGACTCTAACGGCCGCCACGCATAACCCTGTGGGAGCTAGCCTGCTAGCGATTTGGCTCTGTCTGACAACCATTCGCTGATTGACACACCGCAATCGCTAGCAGGCTAGCTCCCACAAGGATCTGTGTTGGATTTGAAAGAACAGTGTACGGAGAAACAACATGAGCCAGACTCAGGCAGAACGACTCCAGCGGGAGCGAAAACTGGCGGAAAACCAGTTCGACATCACCCAGTACCACCACGTCCCCCGGCGTTACTACGGGCGGATTTTCTTCGCCACCGTGATCGTCATTGCGATTCTCGGGCTGGTGCGGGCCTTCGCCGAAGGTAAGATCGAATGGTCGTACATCGGCCAGTTCCTCACCTCGCAAGCGATCATGTGGGGTTTGCTCAACACCATCGTCATGGCGGTGCTGGCGATGGCCCTGGGCATCGTCTTCGGGGTCATCACGGCAATCATGCGCATGTCGGCCAACCCGATCCTGCGTTATGTGGCAGTGACCTACACCTGGCTGTTTCGCGGTACGCCGCTGATTCTGCAACTGCTGTTGTGGTTCAACCTGGCGCTGATCTTCCCCACCATCGGCATCCCGGGTCTGTTCGAAATGGACACCGTGAGCCTGATGACGCCGTTCGTGGCCGCCCTGCTCGGTTTGAGCATCAACCAGGGCGCTTACACCGCCGAGGTGGTGCGTGCCGGGCTGTTGTCGGTGGACACCGGACAGTATGAAGCCGCCAAGTCGATCGGCATGCCACGCCTGCAAGCGTTGCGCCGGATCATCCTGCCGCAAGCCATGCGCGTAATCATTCCGCCGGTCGGTAACGAGTTTATCGGCATGGTGAAAATGACCTCGCTGGCGAGCGTCATCCAGTACTCCGAACTGCTCTACAACGCCCAGAACATCTACTACGCCAACGCCCGCGTGATGGAGCTGCTGATCGTCGCCGGTATCTGGTACCTGGCCACCGTCACCGTGCTGTCCTTCGGTCAAAGCCGTCTGGAGCGTCGTTTCGCTCGCGGCGCCGGCAAGCGTTCTTGAGGAGTCGAACATGAGAAGCATCGTCAAGGCCGTGAGCCTGAACAAGTATTACGACCAGTTCCACGCGCTCAAGGACGTCAACATCGAAGTCGAGCAAGGCGAAGTGCTGTGCATCATCGGCCCGTCCGGCTCCGGCAAAAGTACCTTGCTGCGTTGCGTCAATCAGCTGGAAAAGATCGACAAGGGCGGCCTCTGGGTCGACGGCGAACTTGTGGGCTACCGGGTCGTCGGCAACAAACTGCACGAACTCAACGAGTCGCAGATCGCCCGTCAACGCCTGACCACCGGCATGGTGTTCCAGCGTTTCAACCTGTTCCCGCACATGACTGTGCTGCAAAACATCATCGAAGGGCCGTGCCAGGTGCTCAAGCGTTCGCCCAAAGAGGCGCACGAAGAAGCCTTGGAACTGCTCGCCCGCGTCGGCCTGGCCGACAAGCGCGACAGCTACCCGATCGAGCTGTCGGGTGGTCAGCAACAACGCGTCGCCATTGCTCGTGCATTGGCGATGCGTCCCAAGCTGATGCTGTTCGATGAACCCACTTCGGCACTCGACCCGGAACTGGTCGGTGAGGTGCTGTCGGTGATGCGCGACCTCGCGCAAACCGGTATGACCATGATCGTCGTCACCCATGAACTGGGCTTCGCCCGTGAGGTTTCCAACCGCATGGTGTTCATGGACGGCGGGCAGATCGTGGAGGCTGGAAGCCCCGAAGAAATACTAATAAGTCCGCAAAACCCGCGCACCCAAAGCTTCATTTCTGCCGTTCGAACCTAAGCGCCAGCTGGCGTAACAACACTCATAAGAGAACGACCATGAAGAACATAGTTATCCCCGCAGTACTCGCAGGCGTTATGGCTTCCGGCTTCACCTGGGCCGCCGAATTACCGGCCAGCATCAAGGAAAAAGGCGAGGTCGTGGTAGCGATCATGCCGAACTACCCGCCGATGGATTTCAAGGACCCGGCCACCAACACCCTCACCGGTCTCGACGTTGACCTGGGCAACGCCCTGGCTGAGCGCCTAGGCGTGAAGATCAAATGGCAGGAAACCGGCTTCGAGCAAATGATCAATGCCCTGACCACCGACCGCGTGGACATGGTGATGTCGGGCATGACCGACACCGCCGAGCGCCAGGCCAGCGTGACCTTCGTCGACTACTTCACCAGCGGCCCGCAGTTCTACACCTTGCAGAAGAACAAGGACTTCAACGAGATCACCGACCTGTGCGGCAAGAAAGTCGGCACCAGTCGCCGTACCACCTTCCCAGCGGAAATCGCCGAATACAGCAAGGCCCACTGCGAAGGCGCCGGCAAACCGGCCATCGTGGTCGTCGGCACCGAAGGCTCGGCCGACGCCCGCGCGCAACTGCGCCAGAGCCGTATCGATGCGGCGATGCAGGGCAGCGAGACCCTGCCGTATCTCAAGACCCAGGAAAAGGACATGTACAAGACCGTGGGCCTGCCGATCTCCCAGCAGTTCACAGGCCTTGGCGTGAGCAAGAAAAAGCCTGAGCTGAGTGAAGCGTTGAAGGTGGCATTGCAGAGCATGGTGGATGACGGCACTTACCAGACCATCCTGAAAAAATGGGATCTGGAACTGGGTGCAATCAAAACCGTGACCATCAACGCCGGGAAATAACTCGATTCGTAGCAGCTGCCGAGCCTGCGAGGCTGCGTTCGAGGACGAAGTCCTCGCAAATCCTGCGTTCACGGTGTGTCAGGCACACCCGGGCGCCTGATTTTACGACTGCTTCGCAGCCGAACGCAGCCTCGCAGGCTCGACAGCTGCTACGGGTGTTTCAACTATAAATTCCGGAGCGCCACACGATGTCCTCCTCGCCACAGCCAACCTGGCCCGACCAGCACAAAGCCTGCCTCGCCCTGGCCTTCGACCTCGACGGCCCGACCGGCGATGCGATGCTCAACGGCTCGATCTGGCGCAAGCCTGAGTATTTCGGTTTCGGCGGTTACGGCCCCTATCGGGCCTTGCCACGCATCCTCGATCTGCTCGACGACTACCGGATCCCGACGACGTTTTTCGTCCCGGCCTGGGTCGTGGAAAACTGGCCAAAGCAGTGCCAGGCGATTGTCGAGCGCGGGCATGAGGTGGCGTACCACGGCTACAAACACGAATCCTTTTACGCCCTGACGCTGGAACAGCAAAAGGACGTCATGAAGAAATCCCGCGAGGTGTTCTGGAAGCACCTGAACATCCGCGCCGAAGGTTTCCGCACCCCGTCCGGTGACTGGCGAGCTGAGACCCCGGCCATGCTGGTGGAAGCCGGCGTGACCTACTCCAGCAGCATGCGCGGCGATGACCGCCCGTACCTGGTGAAAGTGCCGGGCCATGAAACGCCGCTGGTGGAAATCCCCGGCCGCTGGGAAATGGACGACTACGCCTCCCTCGCCTACACCCGTGCGCCGGACTTTCCTTGCGGGCTGGACCGCACCGCCAGCTACGAACTGACCCTCGACAACTGGCGCCGTGAATACGACGGTGCGATGAACGAAGGGCTGTGCCTGACCACCCTGTTCCACCCCAAAATCACCGGCAAACCCGGGCGCATCCTGCTGCTGGAAAAACTCTTCGAACACATGCGTCAGCGCGATGACGTGTGGTTCGCCACCTGCCGCGATGTCGCCCAGTGGTGGCTCAAGGAGCATCACCATGGCTGATTCGAACGTCTGGCCCAAAGGCTACCGCTGCGCCGTGGTCCTGACCGTCGATTACAACGACGTCCACGGCATCCTGACCCAAGCGCCGGAAGTCGCCGGGCGCGACAAGACGCTGTCGGTCTGGCGTTATGGCAGCCAACGCGGCGTCGACCGTTTGCTCGGTTTGTTCGCCGAACTCGGCGTAAAAAGCAGTTGGTGCATTCCCGGCATCGTCGCCGAGGAAAACCCGGAACACATCCAGGCGATCCAGGCCGGCGGGCATGAAATCGCCTGCGCCGGCTATCGGCATCAGAACTACGACCTGCTCGATCTCGCTGAACAAAACGCCGAGATCGCCAAAGGATGCGACGCACTGACGGCATTGACCGGCCAGCGGCCAACCGGGTTCCGCATCCCGGCCGGTAATGGTGCGCCGGGCTTCATCGAGGCGTTGAGGGACCAAGGCATTCGCTGGTCTTCATCGTGGCGCGGCGATGATTTGCCGTTCGCCCACCCCACGGCACCCGAAGTGATCGAGCTGCCGTTGCACTACGAACTGGAAGACGAACCCTACTTCGCCTTCAACCTCAGCCCGGCGGTGCCGCCGGCGCAATCGCGAATCGCCTCTTACAGCCACACCCTGGGCAACCTGCAAATGGACTTCGCCGGGTTTCATCGGTTTGGCCTGTGTTACGTGCTGCGCCTGCACCCGGAAATCATCGCCACGCCGGGGCGGATTGGCGTGTTGCGAGAACTGCTCCAGGGCATCCAGCAGCACGATGATGTGTGGATCGCCACGGCTGGCGAGGTCGCGCAATGGTGGACGGATTCCGCCGTACCCGTGACCGAGGATCACCCGGCATCAGTGTATGAACGGCATTATCGGGATTACCTCGTATGACTGAACGCATGCAGCGACTGGCGCAGTTTTGCGTCGACACCCGTTTTGAAGACTTGCCACCCGCCCTGGTGGCCCAAGCCAAACGGCACATCCTCGACACCTTCGGCGTGACATTGGCCGGGGCGGATAGCGAGGTGGCAAAACAGGCGCGTCAGGTATTTGCAGGTGAAGCCGGCGACACCCTCGTCTGGGGCACGGACCTGCGGGTCGGCGCCGCTCAGGCCGCGATCCTCAACGGCATCGCCGCCCATGCCCTGGAACTGGACGACACCGGCGGCTGCGACCACTCCGGCGCGGTGGTGCTGCCGGCGATCATGGCCGCGGTGTCGATGCAGACAAAACCGGTCAACGGTCGCGAGTTGATTACTGCGGTGGTAATTGGCTACGAAGTCAGCCGACGCGTGCTCGAAGCCTGCGGCGGTTACTCGGCGCACAACGGCGCTGGCTGGCATTCGACGGCGACTTGCGGGGTGTTCGGCGCCGCAGCGGCGAGTGCACGGATTCTCGGCCTGGACGTCGCGCAAACCGTGTCGGCACTGGGCATCGCTGGAAGTTTCAGCGGCGGTTTGTGGGCCTTCATCCACGACGGCTCGCAGAGTAAAAAGCTGCACAGCGGTCGCGCGGCCGAAGGTGGATTGCTGGCGGCGCGGTTTGCTCAACAAGGCATCAGCGGACCGAAGAAGTTGTTCGAGGATGTCTGGGGCGGTTTTCTCAGAACCCTGGCCGGCGTGGCTTCAGACCCGAGCGCACTCGATGCGGATCTGGGCGTCGTGTGGAAACTCGCGCGCTGTTCGATCAAGCCGTACGCCGCGTGCCGGGGGACGCATTCGGCGATCGATGCATTGGGGTTGTTGCTGGATCAACTGCAGGTCCGCGCCGATCAGATTGAAGACATCGACGTTTCGGTGTGCGGGTTTCTTCAGGACATGTGCGGTGGCCAGGAGGTCCGCACCCTGGCGGCAGCGCAGATGAGCCTGCCGTATGCCCTCGCCGCTCGGCTGGTGCATGGGCATTGCCGGCTGGAGGCGTATGACGAAGCACAACGGAGCGATCCGCGGATTGCCCACTGGATGTCGCGCATTCGTCTTGAAGTGGACCCGCAACTGTCCGAGGATGGCGAGCCCGTTGTCAGTGTGCGGACCTTGGATGGTCGGCGGATGAGTCTGTGCGTCGACCCGCCGTTGGGTGCGCCGGGGAATCCGTTGAGTGATGCGGCGCTGGAGGAGAAGTTTTTCAGTCTGGCGTCGCGGGTGATGCCGCGGGAGCAAGCGGCAGAACTGCTTGAGCAATTGTGGCGGGTTGAAGAGCTGGAATCTGTCGAGGCACTGGGTGCATGGCTTGGGGGTTTGGGTGGTCGTTAAAACCACCCCTCACCCCAGCCCTCTCCCCACAGGGGAGAGGGGAAAGGGAGCTGATCTTCATGCTCTTCAAACCTGAATTCGACTCGGAGTTTCAGGTCGATGTAACTCGAAAAACACATCGATCAGTCCCCTCGCCCCTCTGGGGAGAGGGTTAGGGTGAGGGGTGGATCCCAAGCCAAACACCAAAATAAGGACATCCGCACCACCGTGGCCACTTACTCGCTCGTAATCCGCCGGTTGATGATCGTTTCGCTGACCATCGTCGTCAGCCGCGCCATCACCAGCCCGCTGCTCACCTTGTTCCTGAGCAACAAACTCGGCCTCAACCAACAAGACGTCGGTTTGCTGTTGGGTATCGCGGTGTTTATCGCCACCCTGCTCGCGCTCTACGGCGGTTACATCATCGACCGCCTCGAAAAGCGCCGGCTGCTGATCCTCGCCATGCTCTCCAGTGCCATCGGCTTCGTGTTGCTGACCTTTGCCGAAAACCTCTACCTGACCACCGCCACCCTGGTGATCACCGAAACCGCCTCGGCGCTGTTCCTGATCGGTTCGAAGGCGATCCTCAGCGAAAACCTGCCCATGGGCCAACGCGCCAAGGCCTTTTCGCTGCGCTACACCCTGACCAACATCGGCTACGCCACCGGCCCGATGCTCGGCGTGGTGATTGCCGGCGTGTACCCGATTGCGCCGTTCCTGATTGCCGGCGGCATCGCCTTCTTCAGTATTTTCCTGATGATCGGAATTCCAAAGGACTCCGCGCCGACACCCGCCATCGGACAACCGCAAAGCTTCCTCAAAACCCTGATCACGTTGAAAAACGACCGCACCCTGATCATGTTCACCTTCGGCTGCCTGCTCAGCACCGTGGTCCACGGCCGCTTCACCTTGTACCTGTCGCAATACCTGCTGGTGACTCACGATTCCAAGCGTGCGCTGGAAACCATGGCCGCCCTGCTCGCCTGCAACGCCATCAGCGTGATCCTGCTGCAATACCAGATCGGTCGTTTCCTCAAGCGCGAACAACTGCGTTACTGGATCGCGGGCGGCACCAGCCTGTTCATCGTCGGGCTGATCGGCTTCAGCCTGGCCGACAGTCTGGTGAGCTGGTGCGTGGCGATGTTCATCTTCACCCTCGGCGAAATGATCATTTACCCCGCCGAATTCCTCTTCGTCGACACCCTGGCCCCGGAAGAACTGCGCGGCAGTTACTACGGCGCCCAGAACCTCGCGGCCCTCGGCGGTGCGCTGAGCCCGGTGATTTGCGGATTCCTGCTGATGCACACACCGGCGCCGACGATGTTTTACGCATTGAGCGCGTTAACAGCCATGGGCGGGTTTCTGTGTTTCATGAGTGGCCGCCGAGTCGCTTTACAGCAAAAATAATGCACTCAAACTGCATTAATATGAATTTGTCAGCATCGGCAATGAACGGCACACTGTGTCCCGTTCCTCCCCCAATAGTTGGAACTCTTTCAAGGGCTTTCTGGGTTTCCCAGATAAGCCTTTTTTTTTCCTCGTTTTTTGCCAATGGATCGTTTGCCTCATGCTCGCTCGCTGGTTACCCGCCGCCGTCAACACCCGTCCTTCCGAATGGAGCCGCGCCGCCATTGGCATGTCCTTGGGAACGCTGTTCAGCGTCTGGCTGTGCGCTCAAGTGTTCGGCATGGAAGTGGCCCAGCATCTGATCGGGCCGCTGGGTGCCTCGGCGGTGCTGCTGTTCGCGGTGTCCTCCGGTGCCCTCGCGCAGCCGTGGTCGATTCTCGGCGGCTACTTGAGCGCCGGCGTTGTGTCGCTACTTGTCGCTCACGTACTGGGGCGAACCCTCGGCAGTGCTTGCCTGGCGGCCGGCATGGCGCTGATTCTGATGTGCTGGTTGCGTTGCCTGCATCCGCCGGCCGGGGCGTTGGCGCTGCTGTTGGTGCTGGCCGACCCGGCGACCATCGCGCTGGACTGGAAAGCTCTCGGCGCGGTGATGCTCGCCGCATTGACCATGCTGCTGAGCGCCCTGGCCTATAACAACCTGACGCGCATTCGCTACCCCAAACGTGCCGCAGAACCGGTGGCCGTGGTGCCTGCCGATCATCCGCCGATCGACAGTCAGGCGATCACCGCGCAGGACTTGAAACTGGCGTTAGCGGAGATGGAAGCGTTCTTCGATGTCACGCCGGAAGACCTTGAACAACTGATCCATATCAGTGAGTTGCATGCCAAACGTCGCAGTATTGGTGAAGTGTTGTCGCGTCGCGCATAGCGTCGAGGGATAGACCAGCGAACAACACGTCACCTTGCCTGCCGATAATCTGCGACTAGACTTCCCGGCAGACTCTGACGATGCCAAGCGCTGAAAACCCTGTGGCGAGGGAGCTTGCTCCCGCTGGGCTGCGAAGCTGCCCCAAAAGCCACAACAGCGAGCTTTCAGACACACCGCGTAATCCCGATTTACGACTGCTGCGCAGCCGAGCGGGAGCAAGCTCCCTCGCCACAGGTAAGTGGACCACCTCAGGTAAGTGCTCTCTTCAGAATTGAAGCTAACCCTGCGGGCCGATGTTATCCAGCACCCGGTTCGCCGTGATCTCCGCCATCATGATGCTGTTCGAAATACCCAAAAGCGCGTAACGCGACTCCCCCTCCAGATGATCCACCAACTGATGGACCATCACATCAACCGAGGCCAACGTCTCGACCAGATAAACCGCCAGGGTTTCAGTCGTGGCCTCGGGGTCTACGGAAAACAGGGTGCTGCGAGTTCGCGGGGTGGCTTTGATGTCGGCGTTCGATGGGAAATGGAAGTCGAGGGCTCGCTCGGCAGCCTCGTTGAGTTTTTTGGAATCGGTCGATTCGTAGGGGGAAACGTCGTCGGTTTCTGGTGGGTTGGGTGTTGGTTTGAACATTGGTGAAACTCCTCTCATCATATATAGGAGCCTTCACCCTTTCGCTACCAAACGAATGGGTGGCGGCCATGCACAGGTTGGTAGACCGGGATGTGAGGAGACCGGCGCGCCCGAAGACGCCCTGTGCATGACCACCATAAAACAGAGACGAAAAAACGCCCCAAATGGTGATGCTTAGCACCTCACATGAAACCCGGGGCTACCAAACCCCCATCGCTGTTCTTCAGCGACGGGCAAACGATAAAACCCAGGCCCAAGGCGCACAAGCCGGCGAATTCTGGCGCAGTCGTAGGCAACGGCGCAAGGATGTGTAGCCTGAGTGAGTTTCTGAAGATGTCTATTAAACAACGCTGTTTAATTCTCGCCCTGGCTGAACGGAAGCGTTCTTCGACGTCACCCCGGAAGACCTTGAACAACTGATCCATATCAGTGACTTGCATGCGAAACATCACAGCATTGGTGAAGTCCTGAGCCAAAGTTCCTGACGACACGCCTCCCCCATTTAGAGCCATGCAAATATGCAGGAAGCACCTGCACATATCCCGGTTGTACATCACAAATTTGCACTGTTACGATCCAGCATCGCTCGCGCGCGAGCTTCTCTATAAAGAACAATAAAAGCAGGGAGTTAGTGATGACTGCTCAGGTTTCATCGAAGGGGACTTGGTCCATGGATGCCACCCGAAACGAAGTGCTGGCCGAGGTTCGCAACCACGTCGGTCACCTGACCCTCAATCGCCCCGCCGGTCTCAACGCCATTACCCTCGACATGGTCCGCCACCTGCAGCGCCAGCTCGATGCCTGGGCGTTGGATTCCAACGTACACGCGGTGGTCTTGCGCGGTGCCGGCGACAAAGCGTTCTGTGCCGGCGGCGATATTCGCTCGCTGTATGACAGTTTCAAAAGCGGCGGCACGTTGCATGAAGATTTCTTCGTCGAGGAATACGCCCTCGACCTCGCCATTCATCACTACTTCAAACCGGTGCTGGCCCTGATGGACGGTTTTGTCCTCGGCGGCGGCATGGGTCTGGTGCAAGGCGCTGACTTGCGGGTGGTTACCGAGAAAAGCCGCCTGGCGATGCCGGAAGTGGCCATCGGTTATTTCCCGGACGTCGGCGGCAGTCACTTCCTGCCACGGATTCCCGGTGAGCTGGGAATTTATCTCGGCGTCAGCGGTGTGCAGATCCGCGCGGCCGATGCGCTTTATTGCGGTCTGGCCGACTGGTACCTGGAAAGCGAAAAACTCAGCACCCTCGACGAGCAACTCGATCAGCTCGAATGGAGCGATACGCCGCTCAAGGACCTGCAAGGCTTGCTGGCGAAACTCGCGGTGCAACAACTGCCCGATGCGCCATTGGAAGCGTTGCGCCCGGCCATCGATCACTTCTTCGCCCTGCCCGACGTGCCGAGTATTGTTGAGCAACTGCGCGAAGTGACGGTCGCCGACAGCCATGAATGGGCGACGACCACGGCGGATCTGCTGGAAAGCCGTTCGCCGCTGGCGATGGGCGTGACCCTGGAGATGCTGCGTCGCGGTCGGCACTTGAGTCTCGAAGACTGCTTCGCCCTTGAGCTGCACCTGGACCGTCAGTGGTTCGAGCGCGGCGACCTGATCGAAGGCGTGCGCGCCTTGCTGATCGATAAAGACAAAAAACCGCGTTGGAACCCGCCGACCTTGCAGGCGCTGGACGCCGGGCACGTCGCGAGTTTCTTCAGCGGTTTTGACCAGAGCGGGAGCTGAGCCATGCACGATATCGAATTGAGCGAAGAACAAGTCATGATCCGCGACATGGCCCGGGACTTTGCCCGCGGCGAAATCGCGCCCCACTCGCAAGCCTGGGAAAAGGCCGGCTGGATCGATGACGGTCTGGTGGCGAAAATGGGTGAGCTGGGTCTGCTAGGCATGGTGGTGCCGGAAGAATGGGGCGGCACTTATGTCGACTACGTTGCCTATGCGCTGGCGGTGGAAGAGATTTCTGCGGGTGACGGCGCCACCGGTGCGCTGATGAGCATCCACAACTCCGTGGGTTGCGGCCCGGTGCTCAATTACGGCACCGAAGAACAGAAACAGACCTGGCTGCCGGATCTGGCCAGCGGCCAGGCGATCGGCTGCTTCTGCCTGACCGAGCCGCAAGCCGGTTCCGAAGCCCACAACCTGCGCACCCGCGCCGAACTGCGCGACGGTCAGTGGGTAATCAACGGCGCCAAGCAATTTGTCAGCAACGGCAAACGGGCGAAACTGGCGATTGTGTTTGCCGTGACCGATCCGGACCTGGGCAAGCGCGGCATCTCGGCGTTCCTGGTGCCGACCGACACCGCCGGTTTTATCGTCGACCGCACCGAACACAAGATGGGCATTCGCGCCTCCGACACCTGCGCGGTGACGCTGAGCAACTGCACGATTCCCGAAGCCAACCTGTTGGGTGATCGCGGTAAAGGGCTGGCGATTGCCCTGTCCAACCTCGAAGGCGGCCGCATCGGCATTGCTGCGCAGGCGTTAGGCATTGCTCGGGCGGCGTTCGAAGCGGCGCTGGCTTACTCGCGGGATCGGGTGCAGTTCGACAAGCCGATCATCGAGCACCAGAGCATCGCCAATATGCTGGCCGACATGCACACCCGGCTGAATGCCGCACGTTTGCTGATCCTGCACGCGGCGCGGCTGCGCAGTGCCGGCAAGCCGTGCCTGTCCGAGGCTTCGCAGGCCAAACTGTTTGCTTCGGAGATGGCCGAGAAGGTCTGCTCGTCGGCGATGCAGATTCATGGCGGGTATGGGTATCTGGAGGATTACCCGGTGGAGCGTTATTACCGGGATGCGCGGATCACGCAGATTTATGAGGGGTCGAGCGAGATACAGCGGATGGTGATAGCTCGGGAGTTGAAGCATTACTTAGTGTGATGGCTGGAATTGGGGGGTGGTCTTGAAATCCACCCCTCACCCCAGCTCTCTCCCCATAGGGGAGTGGGGGAAAGGGAGCAGATCTTCAAGCTTTTCAAAACTTGAGTTCGACCTGATATTTCAGGTCGCCAATTTTCTACAATCACATCGGTCAGTTCCCTCGCCCCTCTGGGGAGAGGGTTAGGGTGAGGGGGTGGATTTCAAGGCCACCCCCCGCAATATCACTTACCGGTGAACTCGGCTTCACGCTTGGCAATAAACGCCGCCATCCCTTCCTTCTGATCCTGCGTCGCAAACGCCGCATGGAACACCCGACGTTCAAAGCGCACGCCTTCCGACAGGCTTACTTCAAAGGCGCGGTTGACGCTTTCCTTGACCATCATCGCAATCGGCAATGACTTCTTGGCGATCAACGTCGCGACTTTCAGCGCTTCCTCCAGCAGTTCATCCGCTGGAACGATCCGCGCGACAATCCCGCAACGCTCGGCTTCCACTGCATCAATCAAACGCCCGCTCAGGCACATTTCCATGGCCTTGGCCTTGCCCACGGCGCGGGTCAGGCGCTGGGTGCCGCCCATGCCCGGCAGCACGCCGAGGTTGATTTCGGGCTGGCCGAATTTCGCGTTATCGCCGGCGAGGATGAAATCGCACATCAGCGCCAGTTCACAGCCGCCGCCCAGGGCAAAACCGTTGACCGCGGCGATGATCGGCTTGCGGCGGTTGGCCACGCGATCGCTGTCGCTGAACAGGTCGTCCAGATAGATCTGCGGGTAGGTCAGCTCGGCCATTTCCTTGATGTCGGCACCGGCGGCGAAGGCTTTTTTCGAGCCGGTGAGCACGATGCAGCCAATGTTCGAATCGGCTTCCAGGCCATCGAGGGCGTGGTTCAGTTCGCTGACGATCTGCGCATTCAACGCGTTTAGCGCCTGCGGACGGTTGAGGGTGATCAGGCCGACGCGACCATGGGTTTCCAGCAAAATCGTTTCGTAGCTCACAAATGGACTCCTTTTAAAGATTGCGCGAAATAACCATGCGCTGAATATCGCTGGTGCCTTCGTAGATCTGGCACACCCGCACGTCGCGGTAGATCCGCTCCAGCGGGAAGTCGTTCAGGTAACCGTAACCGCCGAGGGTTTGCAACGCCGAGGAGCAGACCTTCTCGGCAATTTCCGAGGCGAACAGCTTGGCCATGGACGCTTCGACCAAGGCCGGTTTGCCGCTGTCCCTCAGTGCCGCTGCGTAATGCACCATCTGCCGGGCGACGGCGATTTGCGTCGCCATGTCCGCCAGGCGGAAGGCTACGGCTTGATGTTCGATGATCGGTTTGCCGAAGCTCTCGCGTTCACGGGCGTAGTCGCGAGCCGCTTCAAACGCGGCGCGGGCCATGCCCACCGATTGCGAAGCGATGCCGACACGGCCGCCTTCGAGGTTGGCCAGGGCGATCCGGTAACCCTCGCCCTCCTCACCCAAACGATTGGCCACCGGCACTTTGACGTCTTCGAAGAGGATCTGACAGGTGTCGGAGGCGTGCTGGCCGAGTTTGTCTTCGACTCGGGCGACTTTGTAGCCCGGCGAATCGGTCGGCACGATCAGCGCCGTAATGCCGCGCTTGCCGGCACTCGGGTCGGTCACCGCGAATACGATCACCACCCCGGCGTTCTGCCCGGAGGTGATGAACTGCTTGCAGCCGTTGAGCACGTAGTGATCGCCTTCCAGGCGCGCGCGAGTTTTCAGGCCGCTGGCGTCGGAGCCGGCTTGCGGTTCCGTCAGGGCAAAGGCGCCGAGCATCGCACCGCTGGCCAGCGGCTTGAGGAAGCGTTCTTTCTGATCGTCGTTGCCGTACTTGAGGATCGGTACGCAACCGACCGAGTTGTGCACGCTCATGATGGTCGAGCAGGCGCCGTCACCGGCCGCGATCTCTTCCAGGGCCATGGCGTAGGCCAGGTAACCGGTGTCGCAACCACCCCACTCCTCCGGCACCAGCATGCCGAAGAAACCCAGCTCGGCCATCTCGCCGATGGCTTCCTTGGGGAAGCGATGCTCGCGGTCCCACTCGGCAGCGAACGGTTTCAGCCGTTCCTCGGCGAATTGCCGGGCCATGTCGCGGATCTGTTGTTGGTCGTCATTGGGAATCATGGTGAATCCTTAAAATCCGGGGTACGACACAGAACTCTGTGGGAGCCAGCCTGCTGGCGATGGCGTCGTATCAGTCAATGTCGACTTTTATGACACACCGTCATCGCCAGCAGGCTGGCTCCCACAGGAGTGAGGTTGGCCTAGTAGAGGCATTCCACGGCCATGGCCGTGGCTTCACCGCCGCCGATGCAGATCGCTGCAACGCCGCGCTTCAGGCCTTTCTGGCGCAGGGCCGAGAGCAAGGTCACGAGGATTCGCGCGCCAGACGCACCAATCGGGTGGCCCAAGGCGCAAGCACCACCGTGAACGTTGATCTTCTCGTGGGGGATTTCCAGTTTGGTCATGGTCACGAGGCTGACGACGGCGAACGCTTCGTTGACTTCGAACAACTCGACGTCGTTCACCGACCAGCCGGTTTTCTTCATCAGCTTCTTGATCGCACCCACCGGCGCCACGGGAAACAGGCCCGGGGTATCGGCAAATGCCGCGTGGCCGTGAATGACAGCGAGCGGTTTCAAGCCTTGTTTCTCAGCCTCGGACCGTCGCATCAACACCAATGCCGCCGCACCGTCGGAGATCGAACTGGAGTTGGCCGCCGTCACCGTGCCGCCCTCGCGGAACGCCGGTTTCAGCGAAGTGATCTTGTCCAGCTTGGCTTTTGGCGGCTGTTCGTCGTTGCTGATCAGCACCTGTTCTTTGCCGACGGTCACCGTGATCGGCACGATCTCGTCCTTGAAGTTGCCATCCTTGATCGCCTGCTGTGCGCGGGTGGTCGAGGCGATGGCAAACGCGTCCTGGGCTTCGCGGCTGAAACCGTTGGTTTCGGCGCAATCCTCGGCGAAGGTGCCCATCAGGCGGCCCTTGTCGTAGGCGTCTTCGAGGCCGTCGAGGAACATCGAATCAAGCACGCGGCCATGGCCCATGCGGTAACCGCTACGGGCGCGGTCCAGCAGGTACGGCGCGTTGGACATGCTTTCCATGCCGCCCGCAACGACCACGTCGGCGCTGCCGGCGACGAGCATGTCGTGGGCCAGAATCGCCGCTTCCATGCCCGAGCCGCACATCTTGTTCAGCGTGGTGCAGCGGGTCGATTTATCCAGCCCCGCGCCCAACGCGGCCTGGCGCGCCGGTGCCTGGCCGAGACCGGCGGGCAGTACGCAGCCAAACAGCACTTCTTCGACCGATTCAGGGGCGATACCGGCGCGTTCGACCGCTGCACGAATCGCAGCGGCACCGAGTTGCGGTGCGGTCAGGCTTTTCAGTTCGCCCTGAAAACCGCCCATCGGAGTGCGGACGGCGCTGACGATAACAATAGGATCGTTGGAAGTAGTCATGACAAATCCTCCTTATTTGGCGGCCATGCGCAAGGCACCGTCGAGACGGATCACCTCGCCATTGAGCATGCTGTTTTCAATGATATGCCTGACCAGCGCGGCATACTCGTCCGGTTTGCCCAGGCGCGGCGGAAATGGCACGCCGGCCGCCAGGGAGGCGCGGACTTCCGGGGTCATGCCGGCCATCATCGGGGTTTCGAAAATGCCCGGGGCGATGGTCATCACGCGGATGCCGAAGCGCGCCAGTTCACGGGCGGCGGGCAAGGTCAGGCTGACGATCGCGCCTTTGGACGCTGCATAAGCCGCCTGACCGATCTGGCCATCGTACGCGGCCGCCGATGCAGTGTTGATGATCACGCCGCGCTCGCCGTCGGCATCCGCTTCGGTTTCGGCGATGGCCGCCGACGCCAGACGCAGCATGTTGAAGCTGCCGATCAGGTTGACGTTGATCACCTGGCTGAAACTGGCCAGCGCGTGCGGGCCGTTCTTGCCGAGGATCTTCTCGCCCCGCACGATGCCGGCGCAGTTGACCAGACCGTTGAGGCCGCCAAAGGCTTTTACCGTCGCTTGCACGGCAGCTTCGGCGGCAGCTTCGTCGCTGATGTCCGCCACCACGCTTTGCGCGCCGAGACGTTCAGCCTGTGCCGCAACGGCCTCGGCGTTCATGTCCACCAGCATCACTTTGGCGCCGGCTGCGACCAGCATTTCCGCGGTGGCCGCACCGAGGCCCGACGCACCGCCGGTGACGAGAAAAACCTTGTTTTCGATCTGCATCATTGTTTCCTTGATTCAAGCTGAAACGTTCTTCGCGGCGGCCTCTTGAGCCTTTGCGATTTCCTGGTTGCGCAAGATAAAGCGCTGCAATTTGCCGCTTGGGGTTTTCGGCAACTCGCTGACAAATTCGATTTCACGCGGGTACGAATGCGCCGCCAGACGCTTGCGCACGTGTTGGCGCAGTTCTTCGGCCAGTTCCGGTGTCGCGCGGTATTGCTCACAGATCACGACGAAGGCCTTCACCAACTCGGTACGTTCCGGGTCGGGCTTGCCGACGACGGCGGCTTCGATCACGGCCGGGTGTTCGATCAACGCACTTTCCACGTCGAACGGGCCGACGCGGTAACCGGATGTGGTAATCACGTCATCGCTGCGGCCGACGAAGCTGATGCTGCCATCCGGGTTCCACTCGACGGTGTCGCCGCTCAGGTAATAGTTGCCGACGAACGCTTTGGTTGGCGCGCCTTCGTAACCGGCGAACCAGCACATCGGCGACTGGGTGCGGTCGATGGCGAGGATGCCGGGCTGACCGACGCCGAGTTCCTTGTATTCGTCGTCGAGCACCACGATGCGGTGGCCCGGCGAGGCGAAACCGGCAGCGCCCATGTGGATCGGGTGCTCCAGGCCGTGGTGATTGCACAGGACCATGCCCAGTTCGGTCTGGCCGTAATGGTCGTGAATGACCACGCCGAGGTTGTCGGCGAACCAGCGGATCACTTCCGGATTCAGCGGCTCGCCGGCGCTGCTGACAATGCGCAGTTTGCCCTTGATCGACTTGGCGAATTCATCGCCGCCGGCAATCAGCAAGCGGTAGGCCGTCGGGGAACCGGTGAGGTTAGTGATGCGGTATTTGTTGATGACCCGGCAAGTGCTTTCGAGGGTGAACGGGCCGTCGTAAAAGGTGATCGGATGCCCCATCGCCATCGGCCCGGTAACGCCGAAATAGATGCCGTAGGCCCAGCCCGGATCGGCCACGTTCCAGAACGCGTCTTCGGGGCGCAGGTCTACGGCGTCGCGGGTGTAGCTTTCGAAGGCGACGATGGCCTTGAGCGGCACCGACAAGGCTTTCGACGGGCCGGTGGTGCCCGAGGTGAACATCAGCAGGAACGGGTCTTCGCCGGTCAGCAGCACCGGTTCGCACTCGGCAGAGTAATTGGCCAGTTCGGCCCAGAAACTGTAATCGCCACGGACGATGCCTTGGCCTTTCGCACCGCCGACGGTGACGATGGTCGGGCAGTCGGCAACTTCAGCGAGTTTGGGGCGATTGACCGCGTCGGTGACCACCACTTTGGCGCCGGAGCTACTGAGGCGGTGCTCGATGGCTTTCGGGCCGAAGGCGGTGAACAGCGGCTGATAGACCGCGCCGATGCGCCAGGTGGCGAAGACGGTGACCAATAATTCGAAATTGCGTGGCAAGAGGCCTGCGACCTTGTCGCCTTTCTTCACGCCTTGGGCCAGCAGGAAGTTGGCAAAACGCGCGGCCTTGTCCTGCAGGTCGCTGAAGGTGTACGTCGCGCTGGCGCCGTCGCGGCCTTCCCAGAACAGCGCAATGCGCCCCGGCAAGGCATGCCGGTCGCAACACTCGACGCAGGCGTTGAGGGCAGTCAAATCACCGGCAAGAGCGGCGTCGACGGTGTGCTGATAATTGAACTGTGACGTGGCAGACAAGTAATCGCGCATTGCCAGAATCCCTCTGTATTTTTATTAGGTTGGGGGGAACCGTAAAAATCACAGAAATACTCGCCCCGCGCGGTGATCGGGGCAATGGTCAAAGCTATCAAGTTGTCTGACTGGTTTGGCCAAGGTTCAAGAGGTGGGTTGCCTTTCCGGGCCTCATCGCGAGCAGGCTCGCTCCCACAGGGTTTTGTGGTGTGGACACTATCTATGTCACACCAAAGCCCACTGTGGGAGCGAGCCTGCTCGCGATGGCGTCAGCCCTGTCAACACAGAATCCAGATCAGTGTGCTTCGTTGAGGATCAAGCTCCGGTAATGCCCCGGATTCGACCCCGACCACTTGCGAAACGCCTTGTAGAACGAACTCGCATCCGCAAACCCCAGCCGCGTGGCGATTTCGGCGAAGCTAATGTGTGGCTCGGCCAGCCACACAATGGCCAGCTCCTTGCGCACGCTGTCCTTGAGCCCTTGATACGTCTGCCCTTCTTCCGCCAGCCGCCGGCGCAAGGTCGAAGCCGACATGCACAGTTGCTGCGCCAGCGGTTCGGTCTCCGGCCATTGTTCGGCGGGCAGTTGTCTCAGATCATGCTTGATCCGGCTCGCCAGGCTTTCCGGGTCGCGGTACTTGACCAGAATGTTCGCCGGCGCATGGGCCAGGAACCGCTTGAGCTCTTCCGGGCTGCGCTTGATCGGCAGGTCCAGGCAATCGGCCGAGAAAATCATCCGCGTGCGAGGCCGATCGAATCGCAGGTTTTCGGAGAACATCACCTGATAGTCATCGCAGAAATCCGGCTCCGGGCAGCGCAGTTCGATGGCCAGAATCGGTATACGTCGCCCGGCCAACCAACAGGCGACACCATGCACGATCATCCAGTAAGTGAAATAGGTAAAGGCGCGGCGCGGGTCCTGGTCGTCTTCCAGCAACACGATCTCCGCAAGGCTTTGCTGATGAACCAACTGCGCGGGCATGCGTTCGAGCATCAACGACAGAAAACTCAGGCCTGAGGTCAGGCCGGCCGCCAGGCTCGGCTGGATCATCGAGCTGCGACAGAGAAACTCAAGGCTGCCGGACTTGAGCTTGCGCGGGTCCATGCCAAAAAACTCGTCATCCCCACGCCGGGCGAGCAAGCGCCATAGCCGCGCATAGGCAGTTGCCGGGACCCGGGCATCGGTGGTGTGCAGCAGCGCCGGATCGATGCCGACCTTATTCAACACCTCGTCGGTGGCGGCTCCAGGGGCGCAGCTCTGCAACAGCGCTTCACGCACCAGTTGAATGGCGATGGTGTCTTTTTCCGACATTGAGCGAGGTGGGCCTTGTACTTGTTTGAGTGCCGGCATATTAGCGCACAGCGACCCAATCCTGTAGGAGCGAGGCTTGCCCGCGAAGCAGGCGACTCGGTCTTGCCCTGAAACCGCGTAATCGTTCTTCGCGGGCAAGCCTCGCTCCTACAAAGGTACGGGGTGATCTTTGATTTGTTCAGGTTAGGTTCAGGTAAATGCCAATGAATGCCATTTGAGAATGAGTGTCATTATGTTACAAATTAGCACCCTATCTAATTTCGCGACGGTGCTGAATGCTTGTCCCTTTTTTGATCATGCTGCGCGAAGGCATTGAAGCTGCGTTGATCGTTGGCATCATCGCCAGCTACCTCAAGCAGACCGGCCGTGGCCAGTGGATGCCCGCCGTGTGGATCGGCGTGTTCCTCGCCGTTGCGCTGGCCCTGCTGGTGGGCGGCGGTCTGGAACTGGTGAGCGCCGAGTTCCCGCAGAAGCAACAGGAACTGTTTGAGGGTGTGGTCGGCCTGGTGGCCGTCGGCATTCTCAGCTCCATGGTGTTCTGGATGCGCAAAGTGGCGCGTTCGATCAAGCACTCGCTGCACGTCTCCCTCGATCACGCGCTGACCGGCTCCAAACATCAGGTGACCGCGCTGATCGCCATGGTGTTTTTTGCTGTGGCCCGCGAGGGTCTGGAAACGGTGTTCTTCCTGCTCGCGGTGTTCCAGCAGAGCGAAGGCCCGGCAGCGCCGATTGGCGCCCTCCTCGGCCTGATCCTTGCGGTCATCGTCGGGTTCCTCATTTACACCGGCAGCATGCGCTTGAACCTCGGCGCATTCTTCCGCTGGACCGGTCTGTTCATCCTGGTGGTCGCGGCCGGCATTCTCGCCAACTCGGTACAGGCGCTGCATGAGGCCGGGGTGTGGAATCACCTGCAAACCGTGCTCTTCGATTTCAGTGCGACGCTGCCGATGGACGGCCCGGTAGGTTCGGTGCTGGCCGGCATGTTCGGTTACCAGGACGCGCCGACGGTCAGCACCCTCGGGGTCTATCTGATTTACCTGGTGGTGGCGCTGGTGATGTTTTTTCTCCCTGCGCCCGCACTCGCTGAACAACCCTCTTCCGTTTCCAGCCAGTAAGGGCACCCATGCCAAATCAAGCCCCTCTCCAGGCCTTGCCTCCCCGCGCCTTGCGCTGGGCGGTGGCCGGTTCGGTGATCGTGATGATCGCCGCCGGTGGCCTGTTCTATTACGCCTCGAAAATGGCGGCAGCCAAGCGCCAGACCAACCACGATGAGGTTGTGGTGACCATTCACGCGCACAGCTGCGAGCCGAATGCGCTGACCGTTCCCGCGGGCCGCGCCAGTTTTCGCATCGTCAACCGTTCGGACCGGGCCGTTGAATGGGAAATCCTCGACGGCGTGCTGGTAGTCGAAGAACGGGAGAACATCGCGCCGGGCCTGAGTCAGGTCATCAACGCCAACCTGCTTCCCGGCGACTACGCGATCACCTGTGGACTGCTGAGCAACCCGCGCGGCACTTTGCACGTGACCCCGACCGCCGCTTCCGACGCGGCGGCCAAGGCCAAACCGTCGATGGTCGCGTTCGTGGGGCCGTTGTCGGAATTCCGCGTGTACCTGAGCAGCCAGGGCAGCGCACTGATCAAAGCCGTCGCCGCCCTTGAGCAAGCCATTGCCGCCGGCGACCTGAGCCAGGCACAAGCGCTATATGTGCCCGCTCGCGTCGCTTATCAACGAATCGCGCCGGCTGCCCAGCGTCTGGCCGAGCTGGACAACGCGATCAACGCCCGCGCCGATTACTTCGAGAAACGCGAGCAGGACCCGGCCTTCAGCGGTTTCCACCGGATCGAATACGCGCTGTTCCAGCAACGCAACCTCGACGGCTTGACGCCGGTTGCCCAGCGCCTGAGCAACGACGTCACCACGCTTAAGCAGCAACTGCTCGCCCAGTCGCTGCCACCGGAGCAACTGGTGAGCATTGTCGTGCGCAATCTCAACAGCCTCTCCGATGTGCGCGCCAGCAGCGGCGAAGAAGAACGCTACAGCCACATCGACCTGAACGGTTTTGCCGCCAACCTCTTTGCTGCGCGCAAAGTTGTCGACCTGTTGCGCCCGTTGTTGACCAAGTCTGCCGCCGAGTTGCTGCCGAAGATCGACGGTGCGATCACCGCGCTCGATGCCGAACTTAATGGCCTGAAGGTCAAGGACGGCTACGCGACCTATGACACGGTCACCGCCGAACAGCGCAAACAGATCGCCGACAAGACCAAGGCCCTGGCCGACGCACTCGACGCCATCGATCCCGCCCTCGGCCTCTCCGGCCTTTAAGCAGAAGACTCAAAACGATGAACGATTCAGAACACTTCAACCTCCAGCGTCGCCGGGTATTGATGGGCATGGGCGCCGCCGGTGTCGCGCTGGCAGGCTCCGCACTGAGTTGCCCGGCAATGGCCGCGAGCCCCGCGCAAGTCACCGAGGCGCCGAGCAGCGACAAGACCGAAGACCGCCACGCGTTCCACGGCCAGCACCAGACCGGCATCGTTACCCCGCGTCCGGCGTCCGGCATGTTGGTCTCGTTCGACGTGTTGGCCAGTGATCGCGAGGACCTGGAGCGGCTGTTCCGCACCCTCAACGAGCGCATCGCGTTCCTGATGCAGGGCGGCCCGGTGGCGCAAGTCGATCCGAAACTGCCGCCGGTGGATTCAGGAATCCTCGGCCCGGTGGTCACGCCGGACAACCTGACCATCACCGTGTCGGTGGGCGATTCGCTGTTCGACGAGCGCTTCGGCCTGGCCGCTGCCAAACCGAAACGGCTAATGCGCATGGTCGGTTTTCCCAACGATGCGCTGGAAGCCGATTGCTGCCACGGCGACCTGAGTCTGCAGTTCTGCGCCAACACCACCGACACCAACATCCACGCCCTGCGCGACATCGTGAAAAACCTGCCGGACCTGCTGCTGGTGCGTTGGAAACAGGAAGGCAGCGTGCCGCCTCAGGCCCCGGCGAAACCCGGTGTGCCGGCGCAGAGCGCGCGCAATTTCCTCGGTTTTCGCGACGGCTCGGCGAACCCGGATTCCAACGACGTCAAGGCCATGGACGGCATCGTCTGGGTGCAACCGGGCAGCGACGAACCGGCGTGGGTGGCCAATGGCAGCTACCAGGCGGTGCGGATTATCCGCAACTTCGTCGAGCGCTGGGACCGCACGCCCTTGCAGGAACAGGAAAGCATCCTCGGACGCATCAAAAGCACCGGCGCGCCCATGGGCGGCGAACATGAAACCCAGGTCCCGGACTATGCCAAGGACCCGGAAGGCAAGCTGACCAAGCTCGACGCGCACATCCGCCTCGCCAACCCGCGCACCGCCGCGACCCAGGCCAACCTGATCCTGCGCCGGCCGTTCAACTACTCCAACGGCGTGAACAAAAACGGGCAGCTGGACATGGGCTTGCTGTTCATCTGCTACCAGGCCGATCTAAAAAAAGGCTTCATCACCGTGCAGACCCGACTCAACGGCGAGCCGTTAGAGGAATACCTCAAGCCGGTCGGCGGCGGTTACTTCTTCACCCTGCCGGGTGTAACGGGCGACAAGGACTTCATCGGTCGCTCGCTGCTTGACGCTACCTCACCCAAAACAAACACCTGATCAACCCCCACACGGAACCGTCCCATGAAAAAGTCGCCACTCGCGTTATTGCTGACCCTTGGCTTGCTCAATACCCCGCTTTCGGCTTTCGCGGCGACGGCGCCGTTGGAGCTGGTGCAGCCGATTTCCGATTACAAAATCTACGTCACCGAGCAACTGGATGAGTTGGCCAGCCACACCCAGCAGTTCACCGATGCCGTGAAAAAAGGTGATCTGGCCACCGCCAGGAAACTCTACGCGCCGACCCGGGTTTACTACGAGTCGATCGAGCCGATTGCCGAGCTGTTCAGTGACCTCGATGCGTCCATCGACTCGCGCGTCGATGACCACGAAAAAGGCGTGAAAGCCGAAGACTTCACCGGTTTCCACCGCATCGAGTATTCGCTGTTCTCGGAGAACAGCACCAAGGGCCTCAATGAACTGGCCGATGGCTTGAACAAAGACGTCAAAGACCTGCAAACCCGCGTCGCCGGCCTGACCTTCCCACCTGAGAAAGTGGTAGGCGGTGCTGCTGCGCTGCTGGAAGAAGTGGCGGCCACCAAGATCTCCGGTGAAGAAGATCGCTACAGCCACACCGACCTGTACGACTTCCAGGGCAACATCGACGGCGCGAAGAAAATCGTCGACCTGTTCCGTCCGCAGATCGAGAAGCAGGACGCGGCGTTTATTGCCAAGGTCGACAAGAACTTCGCCAGCGTGAACAAGATTCTGGCCAAATACAAAACCAGGGATGGCGGGTTTGAGACGTATGACAAAGTGAAAGATAACGACCGCAAGGCGTTGGTTGGGCCGGTGAATACGTTGGCTGAGGATTTGTCCACTTTGCGTGGGAAGCTGGGTTTGAACTGAGGATTTTGTAGCGTTTTGGCGGGCCCCTTCGCGGGCAAGCCTCGCTCCTACAGGGGAATGCGTCAACTGTAGGAGCGAGGCTTGCCCGCGAAGGCATTATCACGCTCACCAATATTCCTCCTACCTTGCACATAACCCGCGCTAACATCCCCCGCCAATAACAAAAGCTCACGGAAGACTCACCATGACCACCCCTGCCTTCGACCTGCGCCCACTCATGGTCGCCAACATGGCCTGTTCCATGTCGATGATGGCGTTCGTCTCCCTGATCGGGCCGATCGCTCGGGTGTTGGGCCTGGCCACCTGGCAGGCCGGCGCGGCGGTGACGGTGTCCGGGGTGATCTGGATGTTGCTCGCCCGTCCGTGGGGCCAGGCCAGTGACCGCTATGGCCGGCGACGGATCCTGCTGATCGCCACGGCCGGCTTCACCCTCGCCTACTGGGCCTTGTGCCTGTTCATCGACGCCTCGTTGCGGTTTCTGCCATCAGCGCTGCTGGGGTTTATCGGGTTGATGATCGGACGCGGCCTGATCGGCGTGTTCTATGCCGCGATTCCGGTGGGTGGCAACGCGTTGATCGCCGATAACATCGAGCCGCAACACCGAGCCAAAGCCATGGCTGCCTTGGGCGCGGCTAACGCCTGCGGCCTGGTGATCGGACCGGCGATTGCGGCGTTGTTGTCGCGCTTCAGCCTGAGCTTGCCGTTCTATGCCATGGCGGTCCTGCCGTTGCTGGCGTTCGTGGTGCTGCACTACAAGCTCAAGGGTCAGGAACTGCACCTGCGGCAAGCGCCGCGCAAGGTTCATCTGAACGATCCACGGCTACGCCGCCCGATGGCCGTCGCGTTCGTGGCGATGCTCTGTGTGTCGATTGCGCAGATCACCGTCGGTTTCTTCGCCCTCGACCGTCTCGGCATGAGCCCGGCCGATGCCGCGCAAACCGCTGGCATTGCCTTGACCATGGTCGGTTTCGCGTTGATCTGTTCGCAACTGGTGGTGCGCCGGCTCGAATGGCCGCCGCTGCGGCTCATCCGCGCGGGCGCGCTGGTGGCGGCCGTGGGCTTTGCCGGCAGCATCCTGGCGGATACAGCATGGGGGTTGTGGCTGTGCTTTTTCGTGTCGGCGGGCGGGATGGGCCTGATCTTTCCGTCGTTCGCCGCACTGGCGGCCAACGCGGTCGATGCCTCGGAACAAGGCGCCACCGCCGGCTCCATTGGCGCCGCGCAGGGCTTTGGCGTGGTTATCGGGCCGCTGGCCGCGACATTGATCTACGACATCGAACCGCGCCTGCCCTACCTGGTTGCCGCTGCGCTGTTGCTGCTGGTGGCGCTATGGCCACAACCCCGGCAACACTGAGCCTTACAGAATGCGATAGAGCAACCGCTCGATCCGCACCCGGCTGACGCGCTTGAGGAACTTGGCCACCGCCGCCGGGTATTCCAGCAGCGTCTCCAGATCCTGATAACGCTGGATGCGCGTGGTGTTCTGGAAAATCTCCTCCAGCTCCTTACTGCGCGGCTCCAGCAGTTCGCCTTTCGGGTCATCGATCAACAGCGCGTTTTCCAGGTCAAGACGGAACGCCCGTGGATTGAGGTTATTACCGGTCAGCAAGGTGTAGCGCTTGTCGATCCACATGCCTTTAAGGTGATAGGTGTTGTCGCCGTCTTTCCACAAATGCAGGTTCAGCTTGCCGCTGTCGATGCTGTGTTGGTGCCGTTTGGCGAAGCGTCGCAGGCTGATCTCGTAGAGATAAGGCAGCGCCGCAATCACCTTGAACGGCTCGCTCGGCGGAATGTAGAAGTCGTTGGCGGTCTTGTCGCCGACCACGATGTCGATCTTCACGCCACGGCCCAGGGCCCGGTTGATTTCCCGGGTCACCGGTAGCGGCAGGTTGAAGTACGGGGTGCAGATGGTCAACTGATGCTGAGCGCTGGCGATCAGTTCGCAGATCACCCGACTCAACGGGTTGTTCTTGCCCACACCGAGCAGCGGACTCACCGACAAACCGCCTTTCGCGGTACTGCCGGCGGTGGTGTCGTACGCCGCGTGCTTGAGGCGGCTGCGCAAATCGCCGATGTCGTTGCGCAGGCTGCGGGTGGTCGGCAGGTTCGGCAGGTCGAGGCGATGCACCGCTTTGGAGGCGACCAGACCGTGCTGGATCAAGTGCTGCATGGAATCAGCCAATGCGGCGTTCCGCAGCAGGTGATAACGGTCGTAGCGGTACTTGTCGAATTTGTGCAGGTAAACGTTGTTCAGGCTCGCGCCGCTGTAGATCACGCAGTCGTCGATCACGAAGCCTTTCAAATGCAGCACGCCAAACAGCTCGCGGGTCTGCACCGGCACGCCGTAAACCGGCACAACACTTTCGTGGGTGCGCGTCGCCTCTTGATACCAGGCGGAGTTGCCCGGCTGCTTGCCGGCACCGATCAAGCCACGCTGGGCGCGCAGCCAGTCCACCACCACGACCACGTCCAGTTCTGGACGCGCCAGTTTGGCGGCGTGCAAGGCATCAAGGATTTCCTGGCCGGCCTCGTCCTGCTGCAGATACAACGCGACGATGTAGATGCGCTGGGTGGCGCTGGCGATTTTTTCCAGCAGGCAACGACGGAACTCGGCAGCGCCGGAAAGAATGGTGACGGCATCGGCGGTCAGCGGAAAACTGCGCAGTTTAGGCAGCAGAGAGCGTTTGAAAAGCGACGGCATAGGGCTCGCAATGGGTCAATTCCGAAGAGTCCGAGAGCTTACACCATGGATGGGCTTGGGTCTTGCTGGTGTCTGTGCTGTCCCCATCGCTAGCAGGCTAGCTCCCACATTTGAAATGCATTCCCCTGTGGGAGCTAGCCTGCTAGCGATGGCTTTCTAATCGCCAAAAAATATTTGCTTGACCAAGGAGAACGATCGTTCTACTGTTTGCCGCATGAACGAAATCACAAGCAACGACACACGCGACATCATTCTGGATGTCACCGAAAAGTTGATCTATAAAAGTGGCATCGCCGCCACCGGGATGGATCTTCTGGTGAAAACCGCCGGCGTCTCCAGAAAAAGTATCTACCGCTACTTCGCCAACAAGGAGGAGCTGACCGTCGCCGCCCTGCAACGCCGCGACGTGCGCTGGATGCACTGGTACAGAAGTGAAGTCGATCAGGCTGAAACCCCGGCCGACCGCCTCCTTAACCTGTTTGCCGTGCTCAAGGCCTGGTTCGCCTCCGAAGGCTTCCGTGGCTGCGCATTCATTAACACCAGCGGCGAAACCGGCGACCCGCAAGACCCGGTCCGCCTGGTCGCCAAAGACCACAAACAGAAGCTGCTCGACTACGTGCGCGAGCTCTGCACCGAACATGGCGCTACCGACCCGGAGACGTTGGCCAAACAGCTGCTGATCCTGATCGACGGTGCCATTACCGTAGCGCTTGTGATGGGTGATCACAGTGCCGCCGATAATGCGCAATGCATGGCGCGAAAGTTATTGGACCTGTAACACTTGAACCAAGCCCGACAACTTGCTTGAACTTTAATTTGAGAGGGAGACGTTAAATGTCTAACGCAGAAGTTCGTCCGCCATTGCCGCCCTTCACCCGTGAATCGGCCATCGAAAAAGTTCGCCTGGCCGAAGACGGCTGGAACTCCCGTGATCCGGAACGCGTGTCGCTGGCCTACACTCTGGACACCAAGTGGCGAAACCGCGCCGAGTTCGCCTACAACCGCGAAGAAGCCAAAGGTTTCCTGACCCGCAAATGGGCCAAGGAACTGGATTACCGCCTGATCAAGGAACTCTGGGCCTTCACCGACAACCGCATTGCAGTGCGTTATGCCTATGAATGGCACGACGACTCGGGCAACTGGTTCCGTTCCTACGGCAACGAAAACTGGGAGTTCGACGAGAACGGCTTGATGGCCAACCGGTTTGCCTGCATCAACGACATGCCGATCAAGGAAAGCGACCGCAAGTTCCACTGGCCGCTGGGGCGTCGCCCTGACGATCACCCAAGCCTGTCCGACCTGGGCCTGTAACTTCACCTAAATCCATTGTGGGAGCGGGCTTGCCCGCGATGACTGACTGACATTCAACGATGATGTTGTCTGTCACTCCGCTATCGCGGGCAAGCCCGCTCCCACAGGGATCTATTGTGTTCAGACGACAGCCGTCTGCTTCTTGATAGCTGCTTTCGCTTCAAGCTCCCGCACCAACGGCAACACCCGCTTGCCGAAATACTCCACTTCTTCCTGGAAGTGCAGGAACCCCGCCAGCACCAGGTCCACGCCCACCGCTTTCAACGCCACGATGCGCTCGGCAATCTGTTGCGGCGTGCCGATCAGGTTGGTCTTGAAGCCATCGTTGTATTGCACCAGATCCTCAAACGTCGATTTCGCCCAGTTGCCCTCGCCCTCTGGTGACGCCCTGCCCGCTTGCTTTGCCGCGTCACCAAAGGCACTCACTGCTTCCGGATCGGCCTGATCGATGATTTGCGCCAAGACTGCCCGGGCCTCTTCTTCCGTGTCGCGGGCGATGACAAACGCATTCACACCGATTTTCACCGAGTGATGATTGGCTGCCGCCTTGAAGCGGATGTCGTCGACCTGAGCCTTGATGCCTTCAGGCGTGTTGCCGTTGGTGAAGTACCAGTCCGACACCCGCGCGGCCATGTCCCGGGCTGCGCGGGAACTGCCGCCCTGGAATATTTCCGGCTGGCCCAGTGGCTTGGGCTTGAGGCTGTAGTTGTCGAAGCGATAAAAGTCACCACGATAGGTGAAGTTGTCCTGAGACCAGATGCCTTTGAGTGAGCGAATGAATTCTTCGGAACGGCGATAACGCTCGTCGTGCTCGAGCCAGTGTTCGCCAATCGCCTGGAATTCGCCCTTGAACCAGCCGCTGACGATATTCACCGCGACCCGGCCGTTAGTCAGTTGATCGATGGTCGCCAGTTGCTTGGCCGCCAATGCCGGTTGCCAAGGCCCCGGCAGGATCGCGGCGATCACCTTCAGTTTGGTGGTTGAGGCCAGCAGCGCATGGCTGAAGGCGACCGACTCGTGCTGGAACTCGGCACCGTAACCGGCGGTGAAACGAATCTGGGTCAGGGCATATTCGAACCCGGCCTCTTCAGCCAGTTGCGCCAGCTTGCGGTTGTAATCGATGCCCCAGTGGGTGCGTTGTTCGATCTTGCTGACCACCAGCCCGCCGCTGACGTTCGGCACCCAGTAGGCAAATTTGACGGATTGCTGACTCATTGGCTTGTCCTTGGGACGTTGGGAAGTCCTTGGGTCGGAGCAGCAACCGTGCCAGTGCTGGTTACTTGTGAGAGAACTGTGGCGAGGGAGCTTGATCCCGCTTGAGTGCGCAGCGCTCACAAAAATTCTGGGGCCGCTGCGCAGCCCAGCGGGAGCAAGCTCCCTCGCCACAGATGTCGGTGTGTCCGGGGCAATTTGCGGATGCGCTGTTGGCTGGGCAACAGTTGGGCACTTCTGAACAGCGACCATGTCGCGCAAAACCTGGCCTGAAGCGCCAGGCATGGTCCGTGCAATCCCTCCTTGCCATTCACTGCCCAAGGAACCCTCCCATGACCGAACACCAGATCATCAACCCTCTGTCCATTGGCACTGACTATGAGGCGTTGGCCTCAAGATTCCGCCCGATCTTCCAACGCATCGCCGCCGGCGCTGTGGGGCGAGAACAGTCCCGCAGCCTGCCCTTCGAGCCGATTCAATGGCTCAAGGACGCCGGCTTCGGCGCCGTACGGGTGCCGGTGGAATATGGCGGTGGCGGCGCGTCCGTGCCGCAACTGTTCGAATTGCTGATCGAACTGGCCGAAGCCGATTCCAATGTGCCCCAGGCCCTGCGCGGGCATTTCGCCTTTGTCGAGGACCGCTTGAACTCGTCTCCGGGACCGGGCCGGGATTTGTGGTTCAAGCGCTTTGTCGACGGTGACATCGTTGGCAATGCCTGGACCGAAATTGGCAGCGTGGCCATCGGCGACGTCATCACCAAAGTCTCGCTCCACGGTGATCAATGGCGACTCAATGGTGAAAAGTTCTACAGTACCGGCAGCCTGTTTTCCGACTGGATCGACGTGTACGCCCAGCGTAGCGACACCGGCGGCGATGTGATTGCCGCGGTCCGCACCCGCCAGCCCGGGATCGTGCAGAGCGATGACTGGGACGGTTTCGGCCAACGCACCACCGGCAGCGGCACCTCGCGGTTTATCGACGCCGAAGTGGACGCCGAGAACATCATCGACTTCGCCACCCGCTTCAAATACCAGACTGCGTTTTATCAACTAGTGTTGCTGGCCACCCTGGCCGGGATCGGCCGCGCGGCATTGCGCGACGTGGCGCATCAGGTGCGCGAGCGCAAACGCATTTACAGTCATGGCAATGCTCAGCATGTCAGCCAGGATGCCCAGGTTCAGCAAGTGGTCGGGGACATCGCGGCATGGGTGTATGCCGCAGAAGCGAGTGCCTTGAAGGCTGCGGAACCGGCGCAACGGGCGTATCTGGCGCGGTTTTCGGGTGATGAAGTGCTGGAGCGGGCAGCGAATGTCGCGGCGGAAATCGAGTCGGCCAAGGCACAGGGGGTGGTTTCCGAGCTGATACTGCGGGCGACCACCCAGTTGTTCAATGCGCTGGGGGCTTCGGATGTTCGCGAGGGGAAATCGCTGGATCGGCATTGGCGCAATGCGCGGACGGTGTCGTCGCACAATCCGCTGATCTACAAGGCGCGGATTGTCGGGGACTGGACGATCAACGGGACCGAGCCGCCGTTTGTATGGCAGATCGGGAATGGGCCTTCCAGCCAGTGATGTAGCGTCTGGAAGTCAGTCATCGCGGGCAAGCCTCGCTCCTACGGGATTGTGGTGATCACAAACTGGTCGGACGACATAAATCCCGTAGGAGCGAGGCTTGCCCGCGAAGAGGCCAGACCAGTCGCCGCAGAAGTCGGATATAGGTAAGATATCGGCCCTTCCCCGCAGCCCCTTGCTGCACCCCGCCGAATAAGCAGATTTCCATGCCTTTCGAACTCAGCGTTGACCTCACCACTCTGGCCATTCTGGCCTTCGTCGCTTTCATTGCCGGTTTTATCGACGCCATTGCCGGCGGTGGCGGTCTGCTGACCACTCCGGCGCTGTTGACCGCCGGCCTGCCGCCGCACCTGGTGCTGGGCACCAACAAACTGAGTTCGACTTTCGGCTCCGCCACCGCCAGTTTCACCTTCTACCGCCGCAAGCTGTTCCATCCAAGGCAGTGGGTGCACGCCATCGTCGGCACGCTGGTCGGTGCGCTGACCGGCGCCGTGGTCGCGCATTACCTGCCCGCCGAATGGCTGAACAAAATGCTCCCGGTGATCGTGTTCGCCTGTGGCCTGTATTTGTTGTTCGGCGGCACGCCAAAAGCGCCGCTGGACAGCGACGCACCGATCAAGAAAAAGTGGCAATCGACCCAAGGCTTCAGCCTCGGTTTCTACGACGGCGTGGCCGGTCCGGGCACCGGCGCGTTCTGGACCGTCAGCAGTATGCTGATGTATCCGATTGACCTGGTGAAGGCCAGCGGCGTCGCGCGCAGCATGAACTTCGTCAGCAACATCGCGGCGCTGTCGGTGTTCGTGTTTTCCGGGCAGGTGGACTGGATCATCGGCCTGAGCATGGGCCTGTCGGTGATGGTCGGCGCGTTCTTCGGGGCTCGCACCGCCATCAGCGGCGGCGCGAAGTTTATTCGCCCGGTGTTCATCACCGTGGTGCTGGGCCTGACCGTGCGGTTAGCCTGGCAACACTGGTTCAGCGTGGCCTAAGCGCCGCGCCACGTAGACGTCGATGAGGTAACGGGCAATCGAGCGCGACGCCGGCAAAGGCGGCAACTCATGCACGTTGAACCACTGGGCGTCTTCGATCTCGTCTTCCTGGCAGACAATCTCGCCGCCAGCGTATTCGGCGTGAAAACCGAGCATCATCGAGTGCGGGAACGGCCAGCACTGGCTGCCCAGGTACTGGATGTTCTTGACCTCGATCTGCACCTCCTCGCGCACTTCGCGAATCAGGCAATCCTCGGCTGACTCACCGGGTTCGGCAAACCCGGCCAACGTGCTGTAGACCCCAGTCACAAAGCGCGGCGAACGGGCCAGCAGCACTTCATCACCCCGGGTCACCAGCACAATCATGCTCGGCGAGATGCGCGGGTAATAACGCAAATCACACGGCTCGCAGTACATCGCCCGTTCACGGGGCACTTGCGCCGCCGCCTGGCCACAGTTGCCACAAAAGCGATGCTCGCGGTACCAGGTGCCAATCTGCGCGGCATAACCGAGCACCTTGTACACCGTGTGATCGCCGTCAAGCATGAACGCCCGCAGGCCTTTCCAGTTGCAGCCCGGCACGTCGCTGTGACTGCGCAATTCCAGCAGATAGACCGGTTCGCCATCCAGGTGACCGATGCCATGCTCGGCCAGGATCGACAGGTCCTGGCGCTTGAGCCATTCGCGAGGGAACAGCGCGCCATTGTCATCGAACAGAAAGCCTTCGGGGCTGCGGGCCACGGCCCAACCGCCGGGTTGATCGGTGTCCAGTACTGCAGTGGTCCAGCGTGAAGTCATGTTTAATCAATCCAGAAATTCGGGTTTCTGTTTGCTCATATGGGCGGCCATGGCCACGCGCAAATCGGTGGATTGCAGCATGGCAGCGTTCCAGGTGGCGACGTATTCGAGGCCGTCGTCGATGCGGTGGTCGCGCATGTAGCTGATCATCTCTTTGGTGCCGGTGACCGCAATCGGCGACTTGCTGGCGATTTCCCGGGCAATGCCCATCACTCCGTCCAACAGGCTGGCATTGTCGCTGTAAACGCGATTGACCAGACCGATGCTGCGCGCTTCCTCGGCGCCGAAGGTGCGACCAGTGTAAGCCAGTTCACGCAGCATGCCGTCACCGATGATCCGCGGCAAGCGTTGCAAAGTGCCCACGTCGGCGGCCATGCCGATGTCGATTTCCTTGATCGAGAATTGCGCGTCTTCAGCGGCGTAACGCATGTCGCAGGCGGCAATCAGGTCAATGGCGCCGCCCAGGCAATAACCCTGAATCGCTGCCAGCACGGGCTTGCGGCAATTATCGACGGCATTGAAGGACGCTTGCAGGGCGAGGATTTTGCGACGCAGCAGGCGCGCATTGCGGCCGACGTCCTTGCCCAGTTCATTGGCCACCCCGGCCAGCATCATCAGATCGATGCCGGAGGAAAAGTGCTTGCCGGCGCCACTGAGCACCACCACCCGGGCTTCGTCGGTGTCGTCGATCCACTGGAAAATCTCGATGATCTCGCTCCAGAACGCGGCGTTCATCGAATTGATCTTTTCCGGGCGGTTAATCTGCACATGGGCGATTTTATCGGCCAGTTCAACGGTGAACGCGGTGTACTGAGACATGGCAGTGATCCTTTACCGGGGTAGAAATGAGGCCCGGACTATAACAAGGCATCAAGGTGGGGAGTAAGGCAGTGGTTCGGCCAAAAGCGGGACTGGCTCATGAATCTTAAGTGGATGGGCCGGCCTCTTCGCGAGCAAGCCCGCTCCCACAGGGGATTTGTGAACGTCACAGATCCCCTGTGGGAGCGGGCTTGCTCGCGAAGGCCGCACCGCTGAATCAACTGCCCTTCACCGCCACAAACGCCACAGTTTCATACGGCACGGTCACCACATCCTTCCCGCGCAACTCAGGTTCCCCGGCTATCAACGCGTGCAGCTGTTCATCCACGATCTTGCGCTGCTCTTCAGGCAACGCCGCAATAAAACTGGTCGAGCGCACCCGATTGAAAATCACATCCTCCGGCGCTCCCGTGTGCCCATGGCTGAAATGCTGCGCCTGCAACGGCCCGAACGCCGGATGAGGAAAGGCCCGACGCCAGGCTCCCGTGTAATAGCGCGGCGTATCGCCTTCCAGCGCATTGACGATCGCATCCAGTTTCGGCACCCAACTCACCTTGGTGTCCCGCCGGTTCCACACCAGGCCCAGCTTGCCGCCGGGCTTGAGGACCCGGGCGATTTCGGTCAGCGCTTCGGTGCTGGCAAACCAGTGAAAGGCCTGGGCGCAGACCACCACATCCACCGAGGCATCGGGCAGTGGGAGATCCGTCGCCGTGCCACTGACTGCCAAAACGTCCGGGAAGGCCAGCGTCAGTTTTTCAAGCATCTGCGCCACCGGCTCCACCGCAATCACCTGCGCGCCGGTCGCCACCAGTCGTCCGGTAAATTTACCGGTGCCCGCGCCCAAGTCGATGACGGTGGTGTCCGCATTCAAACCCAGGGTCTCGCTCAGCCACTCGGCCACTTGTGGTGGATAATCCGGCCGCCCGCGTACATAAGTGTCGGCGGCGGTTTTATAGCCCGCGGCGGCAGAATGATGGACCTGATCTTTCATGACAGTGCTCCCGATCGACAACGAATGCTGTCGAGCATAGCGCCTCGATTTGCGCTTTCCCTGCCAAAGAAATGAATAATTGTTCACCCTGCGGTGTTCTCCAATCAACACTCCATGAGAATTGCCCGTGAACAACCTGAACCCCAATTCACCGCCCCGTTACGACCGCCTCACCATGAGCCTGCACTGGCTGACCGCCCTGCTGGTGATTGGCCTGTTCGCCAGCGCACAGGTCTGGCAGCAACTGGAAAAAGGCACGCCGCTGCGCAAGGAATTGCAGGCGCTGCACATTTCCTGCGGCATCTTGTTGGCCGTGATCGTGATCGGCCGACTGCTCTGGCGCCTGTCCCGTGGGCGTCGGCTGCCATCCGCCAACCGGGGCGTGATGAATATGCTCGCGACGACCGCGCACTGGGCGCTCTATGCTTTGTTGTTGAGCCAGATTGTGCTGGGTTTCGTGTTTCGCTGGGCTCAGGCAGAACCGTTCAACTTTTTCGGCCTGTTCGATGTCCCAACTCTGCTGACGTTCGACAAAAGCATGCGTTCGGTCTTCGGCGGCCTGCACGAACAAGTGGCTTGGGCCATCATCATACTGGCCGGTCTCCATGCGGTCATGGCACTGGTTCACCATTACGGCTTGCGCGACAACACCTTGCGCCGGATGCTGCCCGGGCGTGGTTCAAACTGAAATGAATTCAACTGCGGAGCCTTGTTCATGAACATCCGTCTTGCTGTTTTCGCCGCCGCCCCGCTGTTGCTTGCCGTGGCATTGTCCGGCTCGCTGGCCCTGGCCGATGGCGACGATGACGCCCCTGCCAAACCCAACTGCCCCAAAGGCCAGGTTTTCGACACCAAGTCGCAGAAGTGCGTGATGCAGACCAGCAGCCTGGTTCCGGACGCCGACCGCACCGATTACGCTTATCGCCTGGCCAAGGACGGTCGTTACGAAGAAGCCCTGGCGCTGCTCGACACGCTCAAGAATCCCAATACCGCCAAGGCCCTTAACTATCGTGGCTACGCCACGCGTAAACTGGGGCGCACCGACGAAGGCATCGGTTATTACCTGCAATCGGTCAAACTCGATCCTCGGTATGCGCAAGTGCGTGAATACCTCGGCGAGGCCTACGTGATCAAAGGTCGGCTGGACCTGGCGCAAGAGCAGTTGCAGCAGATCAAATCGATCTGTGGCAGCACGTGCGAGGAATACCAGGACCTGGCCGACGCCATCAACGATTCATCGAAAACCTGACACACCGAACAGATGGAGGTCGCCATCGCCAGCGATCAGACAATACGAGCAGAACTGGGCCAGCATCTGACGCGTTTATGGCGTTACGGCCTGCTGCTGTCCCGGCAACGACATGTCGCCGAAGACCTGGTGCAAGCCACCTGCGTTCGGGCGCTTGAACGTGCCGGGCAGTTTGTCCCAGGCACTCGCATGGACCGCTGGCTGTTGAGCATTCTGCACTCGATCTGGCTCAACGAAGTGCGCTCCCGGCGGGTGCGCCAGGGACAGGGCCTGGTCGATGCCGATAGCCAGTTGTCGTTTGACGGTGAATCCGTGGCGCAGACCCATGTGCTCGCCGCCCAGGTCATCCGCCGCGTCGACGCTCTGCCCGAGGCCCAACGCGAGACGGTGTACCTGGCGTATGTCGAAGGCTTGTCGTATCGCGAAGTCGCCGATGTGCTTCAAGTGCCCATCGGCACCGTCATGAGCCGCCTCGCCACTGCCCGGGTGAAGCTGGCGGAATATCCGCCGCTGCACACAGTACCGAACCCTTTCACGGGAGAACGTCGATGAACGACCGAACGACACCCACGGACGAGCAACTGGTGGCGTACCTCGACGATCAACTTGATGCCGACCAGCGCACCCGCATCGACGCGGCCATTGCTGAAGACTCGACACTCAACCTGCGCCTGCAATGGCTGGCCCGCAGCAGCCTGCCGTTCAAAGAAGCCTACGACGAACTGGCTCAGCAGGCGCCCGTCGACCGCTTGCAGTCGATGCTCGACACCTTACCCACACCTGAACGCCCGGCCCTGAATCGACGCTGGTTCCTTGCCGCTGCGGCGAGCCTGGTGGTGGGCGGTGTGGTAGCGGATCGTTTGTTTCTTGGCTGGCAAATGAGCCAGGAAAAGAGCAATTGGCGGGGCCTGGTCGCCGACTATATGTCGCTGTACGTGCCGCAAACCCTGGAGCACTTGCCCGTCGACGAAGCTTCGCAACGGGCGCAATTGCGCACCATCGACGCGCGTCTGGGCCTGAACCTTACGCCTGCGCAACTGGCCCTGCCTCGGTCCGAATTGAAGCGTGCGCAAATCCTCGAGTACGACGGCATGCCCATCGCGCAGATTACTTATCTGGATCCGTCGCATGGTCCGATAGCCTTGTGCGCCAAGCGCTCCAACAGTGGCAGCCGGCATTTCACCCATGAGATTCGGCACAGGATGAACGTGGTGTATTGGGCGGACATGGAGCACGCGTGGATGCTGATCGGGCATAACCCGGCGGCGGAACTGGAGAGCATGGCGAAGTTATTGCGCAGCCGACTTAGCGCGTGAGCGAAGTTGTCCTATGCTTGGCGTCCGTTTTCCAAGGAGGAACCTAACCATGCCCAACGCTTCTCGCACAGCCTTGCTGGTCATCGACGTACAGAACGACTTCATTCCCGGCGGCCAACTGCCGGTGCCTGAGGGTGACCTGATCGTGCCCTTGATCAACCGACTCGGCGGCCAGTTCAAACAAGTCATCATCGCCCAGGACTGGCACCCGCCGGGCCACGCCTCGTTCGCCTCCAGCCACCCTGGCCGCCAGCCTTACGATGTGATTCAGTTGCCTTACGGCGCGCAAACGCTGTGGCCGGACCATTGTGTTCGGGCGACGACCGGGGCCGAGTTGCACAAGGATCTGGACCTGCCCCACGCACAATTGATCATCCGCAAAGGCTGTAATCCGGACATCGACAGTTATTCGGCGTTTCTGGAAGCGGATCGCACGACTACCACCGGGCTGGCCGGCTATTTGAAAGAACGCGGCATCGACACCGTTTACCTGGTCGGACTGGCACTGGATTTTTGCGTGATGTTCTCGGCGCTGGATGCACGGGCGGCAGGGTTCAATGCGTTTGTGGTGATGGATGCGTGCCGGGCGATTGATCTGGACGGATCATTGGCAGCGGCGATCGAGCGGATGCAGGTGGCTGGGGTTGGGTTGATTTCCTCCACTGAAGTACCGGGCTAACCCCCTGTAGCAGCTGCCGTTGTGGTGAGGGGATTTATCCCCGTTGGGCTGCGAAGCGGCCCCCAGCGTCCGTTCAGACAGACCGAGTTGTCTGGATTTACGACTGCTTCGCAGCCGAACGGGGATAAATCCTCTCGCCACAGGGCAGCTGCTACACCACGTGCGTCAGGCTGAGGTGGGGAGCCACAATCGGAACCGTGCACCACCCAACGGCGACGATTCGACGGTCAGCGTGCCGCCCTGCGCTTCCAGCGCTCGACGGCTGATCGCCAGCCCCAGGCCAAACCCACCCGTTGCCCGGTCGCGGCTGCGGTCCAGTCGATAGAACGGTTCGAATATCCGCTCGCGTTCATCATCGGGAATACCGATGCCGTCGTCATCGACCCAGATTTCGCAACCCTTCGCGCACACCTGCACGCCAATCTGAATGCGCTTTTCGCAGTAGCGCATCGCATTGCGCAGCAGGTTTTGAATCGCGCGAGCGGTCAGTCGCGGATCCAGCACAAAGCGTTCGAGCTGCCCATGCAGCACTACATCGATCACGATGTCCGGCGATTCCAGCTCTTCATCGACGCTGCCCAAAATACTGTCGATAAACTCATCCAGCGACACTTCGACCTGCTCCGGCAGCCGCGCCGGGTTTTGCAGGCGGCTGTAGGACAGCAACTCCAGCACCAACTCGTCCAGTTCACGAATGTGCGCGACCAGCCCTTGCAGGCGTTCGCGGCTGGCGGCCGGCAAGTCGTCGGACAGCGCCAGGGCCAGGCCGAAGTCCAGCCGCGTCAGTGGCGTGCGCAGTTCGTGGGAGACGGCGTTGAGCAGGTCGCGTTGCTGGTTGAGCAGGTTTTCGATATCGCCGGCCATGGTGTCGAAGACGTTGGCCAGGCTGCCGATGTTGGAGTGCGGGGAAATCTGCGTGCGCTCGTCGAGGTGGCCTTTGCCGAAGCGTTCGGCGGTGCCTTTGAGGCGTTCCAGGTCGCGCCAGTGCGGGCGCAGCCACAGCAAAAGGCAGGCGAGCATCGTCGCGCCAATCAGGACGTTGATGCTCCAGTACAACAGGCTGACGTCCATCGGGTCCGGCGGCACGACCATTTGCACGACCGTCGTCTTGTTCAACGGCGCCACGGCCAGGGTGCGCCAGCCCCAGTCGCCGATGCGCACGACGTTCTCGCCACGCTGCAAACGCTGGCGTTCATCGAGGGTGAAATCGGGGTCGTCATGGCGGGTCAGGACGATGTGCAGCGGCGCGAATTCCTTGTCCATCTCGCTCGCCAGCGCCGGCCACTGCGCTTCGGGCACGGCGTGGAACTGTTTGACGATGAGGGTTTGCAGCCCGCGCGAATAATCGAGGTTGTAGGTGACAAACCGCTCATGGAATACCTTGATCACCAGGTCCGGCATCAGGTAGATCGCCGCGCTGTACGAAACGATCATCACCAGGTAGAGGCGAAACAGGATCCTGAACATCGTCTCAGCATTCCCACTCGGAACGGCTGAACAGGTAGCCCTTGCCCCACACGGTCTTGATCTTGCGCGCCTCGCCCGCGTGGTCGTCGAACTTGCGCCGCAACTTGGAAATCGCCACGTCCACCGAGCGGTCGGTGCCGTTGAATTCGATGCCGCGCAGGCGTTGCAGGATCTGGTCGCGGCTCAGCACTTCGCCGGCATGCCGGGCCAGCACCACCAGCAGGTTGTATTCGCCGCTGGACAGTTCGACCAGTTGTTCGCGCCAGGTCACGGTGCGCTCGGACAGGTCGATGCACAGGTTGCCCATGAGGATGCGGTCGTTGGCGGTCTGCGGTTCGCTGAGGCTGCTGCGGCGCAACAGCGTGCGCACGCGGGCCAGCAACACGCGGGGCTCGCAGGGTTTGGTGACGTAATCGTCGGCGCCCATTTCCAGGCCCAACACCTGGTCGTGGCTGTCGTCGCGGGCGGTCAGCATCAGGATCGGCAATGTCGCCGAATCCGCCCGCAGCAACCGGCAGACTTGCAGGCCATCGAGCCCCGGCAGCATCAAGTCGAGGATCACCAGGTCCGGCGGATTGACCCGCGCCCGCTCACGCACGTGGTCGCCACGGCTGATCACACTGACGCAATAGCCATTGCGCTCCAGGTAGCTGGCAATCAGTTCGGAGAGCGCGGTGTCGTCTTCGACCAGGAGGATGTTGGGCATGGGGTGTTTCCAGAAAGTGCAGTGGCGCCTGTCAGGCCGCCATCGCTAGCAGGCTAGCTCCCACAGGGATTTGATGTGAGCACAGATTTTGTGAACATCCCCAATCTACTGTGGGAGCTAGCCTGCTGGCGATGGCGGTATGACCGTCGCAAAAAGTTTCAAGCGGCCAAGGATATACGCCCGCGCCCGCCCGTGAGTAAAACCCTTACACAATTTCACACAGCACCAACAAAGCTTCACCGCTACTCTCCTCGCCTCCCCGTAGGATGCGGGCAGTCATTATTGGGGTATTTACATGTCAAAGAACCTGCTTGCCAAGCTCAGCCTGATGGCTTTGGCATTGACACTAAGCGCTTGTGACAAGTCCTCAAGCGCCGAAGAACAGGCGCCTCTGGCCACGGTCCGCGTCGAAACCATCGAAGCCCGGCCCTTGTCGATCACCAGCGAATTGAGCGGGCGGATTGCCGCGCCACGGATTGCCGAAGTGCGTGCACGGGTTGCCGGCGTCGTGTTGCAACGCGCCTTTCGCGAAGGCAGCGACGTGAAAAAAGGCGACGTGCTGTTTCGTATCGACCCGGCGCCGTTCAAGGCAGACCTGGACAGCGCCGAAGCATCCTTGCGCAAGGCTGAGGCCAACGCCTTCCAGGCCAAACTGCAAGAACAGCGTTATGCCCAGTTGATCGAAGGCAACGCCATCAGCGGTCAGGATTACGACAACGCCCGGGCCAGCGCCCGGCAAACCGCCGCCGACGTCGCCGCCAACAAAGCCGCCGTGGACCGGGCGAAACTCAACCTCGGTTACGCCACCGTCACCGCGCCGATTTCCGGGCGCATCGGCCGTGCGCTGGTGACGGAAGGCGCACTGGTCGGGCAGAACGAAACCACGCCACTGGCACTGATTCAGCAGCTGAACCCGATTCACGCCGACCTGACCCAATCAACCCGCGAACTCAACGACCTGCGCCGCGCCTTCCGCTCAGGCCAATTGAAAGAAGTGGGCCAGGGTCAGGCCAAGGCCACGCTGATTCAGGATGACGGCAGCCTCTACCCGCTGCCGGGCAAATTGCTGTTCACCGACATTACCGTCGACCCGGGCACCGGCCAGATCATCGTGCGCAGCGAATTCCCCAACCCGGACCTCGATTTGCTGCCGGGCAGCTTCGTGCGGGTGCGCCTGGAGCAAGCGGTGAACCAGCAAGGCATCAGCGTTCCGCAACGGGCCATTCAGCGTGACAGCGCCGGTATCGCCCAAGTGCTGGTGCTCGACGCCGAGCAGCGCATCGGCCAGCAACCGGTCGAACTGGGCGCGGTGCAGAACGATCGCTGGATCGTCACTGGCGGCCTCAAACCCGGCGACCGCATCGTCACCGAAGGCCTGCAACACGCCAAGCCCGGTGAAAAAGTCCAGATCGACAACACCCCTCTTCCACTTGCCCAGGTTTCTGGTCAGTAAGCAGGACGCTTTTTATGCCGCAGTTCTTTATCGATCGCCCGGTGTTCGCCTGGGTGGTTGCCTTGTTCATCCTGCTGGCCGGCGCGCTGGCCATTCCGCAATTGCCGGTGGCGCAATACCCCGATGTCGCGCCGCCGCAGATCGAAATCTACGCCGTGTATCCTGGCGCCTCGGCGCAGACCATCGACGAGAGCGTGGTCAGCCTGATCGAGGAAGAGCTCAACGGCGCCGATCATCTGCTGTATTTCGAATCCCAGAGCAGCCTTGGCAGCGCCACCATCAAAGCCACTTTCCAGCCGGGTACCAACCCTGAAATGGCCCAGGTTGATGTGCAAAACCGCTTGAAAGTCGTGGAGTCGCGTCTGCCACAAGCGGTCAATCAGCAAGGCTTGCAGGTGGAGAAAGTCTCCGCCGGTTTCCTGTTGCTGATCACCCTGACCTCCAGCGACGGCAAGCTCGATGATGTGGCGCTCAGTGATTATCTGGCGCGCAACGTCATGAACGAGATCAAGCGTCTCGACGGTGTCGGCAAGGCCCAACTGTATGGCGCCGAACGGGCGATGCGCATCTGGATCGACCCGCAGAAGCTGATCGGTTTCAACCTGACCCCGGCCGACGTCAACGCCGCCATCGTCGCGCAGAATGCTCAGGTCTCGGCCGGCAGCATCGGTGATTTGCCGACGCGCACCACCCAGGAAATCACTGCGACCATTCTGGTCAAAGGCCAATTGTCGACGCCGGAAGAGTTCGCCGACATCGTCCTGAAAGCCAATCCCGACGGTTCCACCGTCCGGATCAAGGATGTGGCGCGAGTCGAGATCGGCAGCCAGGAATATCAGTTCGGCACGCGCCTGAACGGCAAGCCGTCCACCGCCGTCAGTGTGCAGTTGGCGCCGGGCGCCAATGCCCTGAGCACCGCGACCCTGGTGCGGGCGAAGATGGATGAACTGGCGCGCTATTTCCCGGCAGGCGTCGAATACAAGATTCCGTACGACACTTCACCTTTCGTCAAAGTCTCGATCACCAAAGTGGTTTACACCCTTGGCGAGGCGATGCTGCTGGTGTTTGCGGTGATGTTCCTGTTTCTGCAGAACATCCGCTACACGCTGATCCCGACGCTGGTGGTGCCGGTGGCGCTGATGGGCACCTTTGCGACCATGCTGGCGCTGGGCTTCTCGATCAACGTGTTGACCATGTTCGGCATGGTGCTGGCCATCGGCATTCTGGTGGACGACGCCATTGTGGTGGTGGAGAACGTCGAGCGGATCATGGCCACCGAGGGCCTGTCGCCCAAAGAGGCGACGCGCAAAGCCATGACGCAGATAACCGGGGCGATCATCGGCATCACCCTGGTGCTGGTGGCGGTGTTCCTTCCGATGGCGTTCATGCAAGGTTCGGTTGGGGTGATTTACCGCCAGTTCTCGCTGTCGATGGCCACCTCGATCCTGTTCTCGGCGTTCCTTGCTCTGACGTTGACCCCGGCGTTGTGCGCGACGCTGCTCAAGCCGATTGCCAAGGGCGAGCACCACGAGAGAACCGGTTTCTTCGGTTGGTTCAACCGTGGTTTCGAGCGGTTGACCGCGCGTTATCAAGGCTGGGTCGCCTATGCGCTGAAACGCACGGGCCGATATCTGCTGATCTACGGCGTGCTGCTAATCGGGCTGGGCTTGTGCTTCAGTCGCCTGCCCTCCTCGTTCCTGCCGGTTGAGGACCAGGGCTACACCATCACCGACATCCAACTGCCACCGGGCGCGAGCAAAAACCGCACGGTGCAGGTCGTCGAGCAAATTGAAGCGCACAACGCCACGGAACCGGGTGTGGGCGACAGCACGGTGATTCTCGGCTTCAGTTTTTCCGGCAGCGGGCAGAACGCCGCACTGGCATTTACCACGCTCAAGGATTGGTCGGATCGGGGCAGCGACGACTCGGCAAGTTCCATCGCCGACCGCGCCAACATCGCGCTGAGCCAGATCAAGGATGCCGTGGCCTTCTCGGTGCTGCCGCCGCCGGTTGACGGTCTCGGCACCTCCAGCGGTTTCGAGTTTCGCTTGCAGGACCGTGGTGGCCTGGGTCATGCCACGCTGATGAAAGCGCGCAGCGAATTGCTCACCGCCGCCGAGAAAAGTCCGATCCTGATGAACGTGCGCGAAAGCGCGCTGGCCGAAGCGCCGCAGGTGCAGCTGGAAGTAGACCGCAAACAGGCTAACGCGCTCGGCGTATCGTTTGCCGACGTGGGCAACGTGCTGTCCACGGCGGTCGGTTCGGCCTACATCAACGACTTCCCCAATCAGGGACGGATGCAACGGGTGGTGGTCCAGGCTGAAGGCGATCAGCGCAGCCAGGTCGCCGACCTGCTGAAGATCCACGTGCGTAACGATGCCGGGAAGATGGTGCCGTTATCGGCGTTTGTTCAAGCGAAATGGATTCAGGGGCCGGCGCAATTGACCCGTTACAACGGCTACCCGGCGATTGCCATTTCCGGCGAGCCATCACCCGGTCACAGCACCGGTGAAGCCATGGCGGAAATCGAGCGGCTGGTTGCGCTCGGCCCGGCGGGGTTGGGTCAGGAGTGGACCGGGTTGTCATTGCAGGAACGTTTGTCCGGCAGTCAGGCGCCGATTCTGCTCGGCTTGTCGCTGCTGATCGTGTTTCTGTGTCTGGCGGCGTTGTATGAGAGTTGGTCGATTCCGACGTCGGTGCTGTTGGTGGTGCCGCTGGGTGTGCTCGGCGCCGTGCTGGCCGTGACCTTTCGCGGAATGCCCAACGACGTGTTCTTCAAGGTCGGGCTGATCACCATCATCGGACTGTCGGCGAAGAACGCGATCCTGATCATCGAGTTCGCCAAGAGCCTTTATGACGAAGGCCATGATCTGATCGACGCAACCTTGCAAGCCGCCCGCTTGCGTTTGCGGCCGATTGTGATGACTTCACTGGCGTTTATCCTTGGCGTGGTGCCGTTGGCGATTGCCACCGGAGCCAGTTCGGCGAGCCAACAAGCGATCGGCACCGGGGTGATTGGCGGGATGATCACGGCGACACTGGCGGTGGTGTTTGTGCCGGTGTTTTTTGTGGTGGTGATGAAGTGGGTGAAGCGCATGAATAAAGGATGAATACCGCCCTAGCGGGTGACAACAATAGTTTTCACCCGCCGAACACAAGTCTGGTCTCAGCCAGAAAAAATCCACTTCAGTTATAAAAAACAGGAATCTTACACCTGTTATATCTGACAGTTACTAAGGAACGATCAAACACATAAGCTGTTTCCTGCCGCGCGGCAATTAAATACTCCCCTACCGGTTCAGGAGCGCATATGGAAATCACCACCACGGGCTTTATCAAAGCGGACTTGAGTGAAGAGTTCAACTTTCACGGAGACAAAAAACCGACTCTTTACCATGACCCTGTGCACAATTTTTGGGTCGCGAACTCAGCCGATGTAAAAGACGACGGGCAAAGCTTCTTGATCGAGCTGCGGATACCGGATGAGGGAGATGTGACGAACAAGGAGTATTCCATTGACAGTGACTATTCAAACCTTGCCACCGCCAAGGCAAGCTGGATTGAATTTCGGGATTCTAACTGGACGCCTTTTCTGGCTAAATCGGGCAAAGTAAAAGTAACCATCGATACTAAGCAACAAACTGTAACGGGCACTTTCGATTTCACCGTTCGCCTTCCAGAAAACAAGGAACTTGTCGTCAGTCAAGGCTTATTGGAGATGAAAGACTTTGAAGTCCTGGCAGCTTCAAAGGCAGATACTGCCGGCGCCTTCACGGCTACACTTGAGGGTGGCGCGTATCAAAAATACAACCCCAATCAATTCCTGCTCGTGGCACGCCCCGGGAATCCGGAGGTAGGCCTGAAGGTTCCACATTGGCTGGCATGGTCCCAGACCTATTCACACGGTGTGCCCAACCGCCCGCTGGATATAGTCACTATCTCATTTGCACGCGACCTTGGACCTGGCACTTATGACCTGGCCGCATTCAAGGATAAAATCCTCGTCAGTTACAACGAGGTTTATCCCGGAGCAGCAGGCTATCCGGCACAAAGCGGCATATTGGTGGTTGAGGAAGTGCCCGCGGATGGTTCATCGCATGGTTTGTTCAGGGGACGCCTGGAATTCATCAGTGAAGAAGCCTCCAACGGGATGCGAATTACGTTTAAAAACGGAGTTTTCACTTTCGACAGTAATCCTCAAACCCCTTGACGCTTTTGACCTGCCTTTGATTGATCTGAAAGGCAGCGCTTGATGCACCACTCACGGCAAGGCTATGGTGCTGCAAAAGGCCCTGACCGTGAGTCTCCATGCCCTTCCTCGCCCGCACCCACCCTCGCCTGTCCGCCGCCACCACCCTTGGCGTCGCGGCAGGCATCCTGGCTCCGGCCGATTCGATCATCAGCAAAATCCTCATCGGCTGGAATGTCGGGGTCTGGACGTACCTGATCCTGATGCTCTGGCTCACCACGCGCGCCAAGGCCCCGGACGTGAAGCGCATTGCCGAAGTCGAAGATGAAAACGCCGGTCTGGTGCTGTTCGTGGTGTGCATCGCCGCGATTGCGAGCCTCGCGACCATCACCTTTGAACTGGCCGGCAGCAAAGACCTGGAAACCACCCGCAAGCTGCTGCATTACGGCTTCACTGCGCTGACGGTTCTCGGTTCATGGCTGCTGATCGGGGTGATTTTCAGCGTGCACTACGCCCGTCTGTTCTACACCTGGGATGGCAAAGACCTGGCGCTGCGCTTTGCAGAAGGCCTGGAAACGCCCAATTACTGGGACTTCCTGTACTTCTCTTTCACCATTGGCGTGGCGGTGCAGACCTCGGACGTCGGCGTGGCGACCCGGGGCATTCGCAAAATCGTGCTGGCACAATCGCTGATCGGTTTTTTGTTCAACACGGCGATCCTCGGCTTCTCGATCAACATCGCGGCAGGACTGTTCAACTGATGCGTGCACAAACGTTCTAGGCATCGACCTCGGCATCGGCGTTAAATAAACCGGCAATCCGTCCCACAGGTGCAGCATGACCACTCACAACTGGATCGATCTGGCCCAGGACGCCGATACCGCCATCGAGACCCTGCGCGCGCATTTCCAGGGCCACGCCTACGACCCGCATTGGCACGACAGCTACCTGGTGGGCGTCACCGAACAAGGCGTCCAGCAATTCAATTGCCGGAGGGCGACGCATCAAAGCACGCCGGGCAAGGTATTCCTGCTCGAACCGGGTGACATCCACGACGGCGACGCGCCGACTGAAGACGGTTTCACCTACCGCATGCTGTACCTCGATCCGCAGTGGCTGAAACGTGAACTCAGTGCCGTCTTCGAAAATGCCCCCGACAACAGTCAATTGAGTTTCGCCAACATCCTGGCCAGCGATCCACGACTGGCCCACGCCACCAGCCTGGCGTTTCAAACGCTGCATCACGGCGAGCTGAAAATCGTCCGCCAGACCGCGCTCGATAGTTTGCTCGAACGTCTGACCAGCCATTTACACTGGCGCACCCGTTACGGCGAAGACCCGCGCCTGCCGTTGGTGGCGCAGAGGGCTCGTGAGTATCTACACGCCAATGCTCAATACGATATCGGCCTCGATCAATTGGCCGCAGCAACGGGTGTCGACCGTTTTCGTCTGACTCGCGCCTTTAAGGCCGCCTATGGCATGGCACCCCACGCCTACCTCGTGCAATTGCGCCTCGCCACGGCCCGGAGAATGCTGGCCCTTGGGAGTCAACCGGCAGCAGTGGCGATGGAACTGGGCTTTGCCGATCAGAGCCATCTGGGCCGCTGGTTTGTCCGGGCATATGGCTTGACTCCGGCGCTGTACCGCAAGCGCTGCTCAAATCTTCCAGACGCATGACCCGAACTTTGTGAGGATCGGCTCCAGAGATCATTCACGGAGCCCGCTGCCATGTTGTCCACCGTTCCCACACTGCTGCCATTTTTGCTGTTCGCTTTTGTCGCGTCCATCACGCCGGGGCCAACCAACATTCTGGTGCTGAGCAACAGCGCCCGCTTTGGCTTCAAGGCAGCGCTGCCGATCATTTTCGGCGCCTGTGCCAGTGCGGCGCTGATTGTGTTGCTGGTGGGGAGCGGTGTGGGTGAGTCGCTCTCCGGATTGCCAGGGGTGCAATCGCTGATGAAATGGGCCGGGATCGCCTGGCTGAGCTTCCTGGCATGGCAGATTTACCATGCGCCGCTCTCGACATTCACCGTGGAAGGTGGAAAAAGACGCGAGTTTGGATTGTGGGCAGCCGCGAGCTTGCAGTTGGTCAATCCAAAAACCTGGATGATGGCGTTTGCCGTGGTGGGTGTGTTCGCCGGGGTCGGCGATGATCGTCAACTTCAGATTGTCGGGCTGTCGCTGGCATTTTTTCTGGTTTCGCTGCCGTGCCTGACTGTTTGGGCACTGTTGGGAAAGGGTGCAAACCGATGGCTTGGCTCGGCAAAGGCCCTCCAGCGTTTTAATCGCGCAATGGCGTTGCTGCTATTGGTTTCTGCCTTGCTTGCGCTGGCGTGACGCGAGGCTTCAGCTAAAAAAATGCCCCGAAACGTTCGGGGCATTGTTGTATTGAGTTAGCTGACAGCAGCTGTCTCCATTAAAAGAAGTAGCTCAACCTCAAGCTCCCGCTCCAGTCCTGACTGACTGTCCTACCTTTGCTACCACCCATTTGACCGGACACCTGCCAGTTTTTTTGTGCAGGTGTCCATTTCAGGACTGCACCATATTCAACGGCACTGCGACCACGATCGTCATCGAAGGCGTCATCGTCATTGATCGTGACCTCGTTGGTTTTTACAAACTCATGAGTGACGGCGGTGACCAGACTCGGCTCCAACACGCCCCCACCTTCGAGCGCAATTGCTACCCCGCCCCGGATGCCGACTTTGCCTTGAAACGAACGCATGGCATCGCTTTCTACTTCCAGCCCATTGTCCAGTCGATAGTTGTCGCTCTGGGTGATGGCTGTGGCCAGTTGCACTTTAGGTTCGATAAAGTAGCCGTTGTCGAAACGAATATGTTTGCCCACCGCCACCGACCCGCTGACACCCAATGCTTTGAAGTCACCTTTGGCACGCGTGAGGTTGCTCATGGTGACCTTGGCCTTGTTATCAAACTGGTTGATCTTGGCCATGACGTTCACGAAGACACCGCTATCAACATCGGACGTGTTGCCATAGACACCGGCGTGCCGGCTTTCAACCGTTGCACTGGACCCGTACTTGAGATCCATTCGGGTATGGCTCGAACCAACGAACACGCCCAGCCCCCATGACCGGCCCGCCAGTTCGACTGTTGTGTCGGCACCGGCAGTAATACCCGTCTGGTTTTGGGTATACCCGTCGCCGTAGGCGTTCTTGATGCTGTATTGATTGCCGTACGTGCGCACCCATACGCTGTTGCTGAGGTTCTTGACCGCGCCGTCATCGGCTGCACGTACCGAACCCATCTGATTGTCGCTCATGCCACGCTCGCCCAACTGGTCGCTGAGCAAGGCCATTTCAGCGTTCATGATACTGCGAGCGCTGCCTGCCAATGCCAATACCGTATTGGTCGACGTACTGACTGTCTCCTTGTCCGGGCGCAGGTACAAGCCCTCGCCCTCCCTCGCCAGCCGGTAGACAAACGTGCCGCCGTCCACTGTTTCCCCATTATTCAAGCTGACGTCAGCGTTGCCCGAATTGATAATGCCGATGTGTACGTCCTCGGCAGTCAGCGGATTGTTGCCGGTAGCGGTGACATCAAATTTAATTTGACCGTCCGCGTGCCCGGCATTGAAAAAATCGGTATTGCCGGTGCTCAAGTCTGTCCCCGTGAAAACAGTGACGTTTCCGGAGACGTTAGCGACATCCAGCCGAAGGAACTGCTCGTTGGTGCCCATACGCACGATACCGCCGTTGGACGTCAGGTTCTGTATGGCGTTATTCCCGGTCATCACCCACTGCGCCGCGTTGTTGATGCTCAGATTGCCTGAATTGTTGACTTTGCCGGTCAATACCGACCCATTGTCCAGCAGCACGTTGCCATTGATACCGGTAACTACATCACCGGTCATGTTGCTGTCATTTTTCAGCGTAAGGCTGGAAACATTGTCGACATTGCCGTTGAGCACAGAACGGTTGTCCAGCAGCACGCTGCCAGTGGCATCAGTGAGTACGTCACCGGTCATGTTGCTGTCATTGTTCAGCGTAAGGCTGGAAACATTGGCGACATTGCCGTTGAGCGCAGAACGGTTGTCCAGCGACACGCTACCATTGGCATCGAAGAGCACGTTACCGGTGATACGACTGCCATTGTTCAGTGCGAGGTTGTCGACATTGTCGACATTGCCGTTGATTGCAGAATTGTTGTTTAAATTGACCGTTGCCGCTGTCCCCGCAACAGCCTGCACATTACCGTTCAAACTGCTGCCGGAATCGAGACTGACCCGCGTAACGTTTTGCAGATTGCCGTCAATAGAGGCTGCGTTTTGCATCGCCAGTGCGATGGTGCTGCCGGTATCGGCAATGAAATTGCCGCTCAAGGCACTTCCATCGACCTTCACGTTGGCGGTGGAACGATTGGTCGCCTGCAACGCTGTGCCATTACCACCGACAAGTTTTGTACTGCCCAGAATATTAATGTCTGCGACCGAACCCGCGGCACCGGACGAACCCAGTACGATTGCCGAACCCGACCCTCCCTTCACGAGGGTATCTTTGAGCGTTGCGGAACTGGCGTTCACGCCTGTGTTGTCAGTGATGATTTGCAGGCCATCTTGCCCGCCGGAAATGGTACTGCCCGTCGCCGAAAGTGTGGCGCCACCCAATTGCACGCCGTAGCTGGTTGCACCAGTACCAAGAATGGTCGAGTTTTCAACATTCAAAACCGCGAAACCCACGGCATTCGCGCCACCGGGAAGCCCCGTAATTGTGCTACCGCCCTTGACGGTCGCACTTGAGGAGGTGGGAGTATTGATGTTGCGCCCCAGTAGAAGTCCAAAACTATTGGTACTGGTGATTATTCCGTTATCGATAGTGGCAGAACTGTCGCTGAGCGAAATGGCGCCCCGGCCTGTTGAGCTATTAACGGTGACCCCTGTCAGCGAAAGCACTGAACTATCGCGGGCTTCGATCCGCTCACTCTGACCACCATTGAAAATGACATTGGCGCTTTGCGAAGTGATCGACAGTGCGTTTGCATTATTGATCGTCAGTGTTCCGCCTTGGGATACCGACCATGCCTCCGGCGCGGGTGGATTGGTAACGGTTGCGCTTTCTCCTGGAATAAGCGTTCTGGCATTGGCCACGGGAGTACTGAGAATAATTGCGGTAAACAGGCATCCAGTTGTTTTGCAACGTTTGAAACTTGATAGTAGGGGCATAAGAACTCCACGCAGCGAACAAATCCGAAAGCGACTTTTCTGATAAACCAAAAAATCGCCCCAAAAAACGTCCGACAGACTAATCAGCAATCTGCGAGTTAGATGTAGGAATAGTCCCTGTTCCTGTAGGATTTATCTGCAAAATGAAGGGAATTATTGAGAGTCCCCTCGGAGAAATATCAATATCGTGGGAGAGATCAATCTCTCCCACGATATACCTCCCTTACGATTCAACCATCATGTCAGCGGAACAGGGGTTCGGTCGCAGTACTCGGCACTTGAGGTGATCGTGTCCAGTTTTTTGATGATCGGAATCGAAGTTTGAACGCCCCCGATATTTGCCGTGTACCAATACATGATCCAAGCCACCGCACCCCGTCTAGGTTGTGCAAGCTTGAAGATTTCTGCACTGCCAACAGCTGCGACATCGGGCGTACCGGGGTCCTTAATGGTATACGGTTGGGAATCCGCCGTGCCCGGGATCAAGTTAGTACCCGCTTCATCGCTGTACGCTGCAATGTTCATAGTGATGACGGTACCCTGCGGCAAATTGACCGCATCTTTGGGAACACCGATTGCCACCTTCCAGTCAGTCGCCGCATTGTCCATTGCGTAGCAATCCATCTGATCTCTTAAAGGGTTGCGGATCCGGATGGTTGGCGTGAGCAAATCGATTTTCTTGCCACTGACTAGTACAGTTTCTGGACTGGACTTGATAACGTTTTTGTCAATGCCCGTCTTCTGGCGTGTCCAGTAGGCAGTTGTTTCCGGTGTCGGCAGCGAAGCCATGTGCGCAGGGGCAATGACATGACTAAATTTTATCATGTCATCGAATGGTGTAACTTCTCCTACATATTTATCGTTCAGGTAAAACCTGGCCGTTTCAGTCGAACTAAGCGGCGGATCTGCAAGGTTCAACGTCACTTCGATTTTTCCCGGTTTGTCGCGATCTCCCGGTTGTAAGTCATTCGGTGTATTGGAGGCACCGGTGACTACAGGCAAGGCAAAGGCCGGGTTTACATCGCCAGGCAACTCAGGAAACACCCCTCCAGACGGGAACAAATCCATCCAGAAGAAACGCTCTGGCGATGGAAAAGTATCGATTCCCCGAACAATCTCAGTCCATATTTTGAACTCCGAAGCTTCCTCATATGTTCCAAATAGCTCTTCAAAAAAGCCTTTATAGTCAAGTGTGAATGATACATCCGCGTCAATGATAGGGACAGGACCTACCTGTTTAAAATTAGTAACGTCCGAAGTATCTTCAACGTATATCATTGCCTGATCGCCTGGCTCCAGGTTATCAATGAATGCGCGCTCGACGATCGCCTGTATGTTGCCTGTTGCACGAAAGTCATCCAGATAAATTGTGGTGGTACCATCGGGGTCAGTCGCCGGCACCAGCGGTGCTTTATGCAAAACAGGAGGCAATGCAAGACCTAGTGTCATGAGGGGCGCGGGAGTGGAACTTGCGCTTCGGTTTCCAGCATGGTCAGTCAAGAAAAAAAAGGCCATGACCCGGCCGTTCGGGAGTTTGCGCAGTTCAGTGTTGGGCACTGGAACTGTACCGCCAGCCGGAACCGTGCCTTTGAATGCCACAATATCCACGCCACCCGAAACCAAATGGAGCTCGAGCTCATCATCGGGACGGCGATTCGGATAAGCGACGCCAAACACCAATTCCGCGTTCGCATTTGCAGGCACCTGCATCCAGGCTTCATTGACGGTCCTTTGCGGATCGGTCGGTGCATTGGTGAAAACGGCTGCGGGAACTGGTGGGGTCAGTCTTACCGTAGGAAACTTGAGCCCGAATGGCGCGTTTTTGTCAATGACGATCCTGACCTCATTGGAAGGGTCGTCGGTACCGGCACCGTCCTTGTAGACCAAGACTTTCACTATGTACGCAGTAGGACCAGCAGGCTGAGGCAAGTCCGGAAAAAGCGCTGCGTCCAGTTCAATCAAGACAGGGTCGGGACGACTGGCGACCAGGCCAAGTGGCACCATTTTAGCTATTCGGATAGGCGTTTGCCCCTCAACAGCAGCCCAAACATCACAATCATCACCGTCGCGTGGATCTACAAAGGCAGCCAACTTGATAATGATTTTTTGGGTATCCAACTGACTCTTATGAATAAAGTCATCAGCTACCGTCTCCACCGAGATTTCAGTTGCAAGAATACTATTAGCACGCCCACCAAGTTCCGGTGGAGTACCTCTGACTTTAAATACCTTTTCTTGAGCAGTCATTTCCCTTTCTCCTTCATTAAGCCCGGACGGGCCAATTTCACCAGGTGTTACTTGGTCGATTTTCACAAGCGCTTTACTTGACTCGGCAATAAGCCGGCCACCACGAAGTAATTGGCAGACAACAACTGCCGAATCATTATCGAACAGCGAAATTATGTGCGGCAGATACGGCACAACATGATCAAATCCATTTGCTATATCGGTAGCAGAGAGAGGCTTATCCCAAACACCATATGTGCCAGGCAGCTCCGGCCCACTACCGTTCAAGGATGAATATCCTCGCCAGTGAATCCTTGCAATGTCCCCGGGTACGGCGATGGTTGTAAAAGCAGAAATTCGAACGGTAGCGCCACTTGTCAAAGGAGGTTTTGTCGAGTTATTCAGATAACCCCACAATGTGGCGTGCGCAAAGACGGGCTCCGGTAACGTTACTAACGGGGTGTGATCGATGGTCAGTTGTCTGTCAGGCGAGGGATCATCGGTACCGCCTGAACCTTTCCAGATTTTGTAATACAGGTATGCGATGCCGTCAGAAGCCAAGTGTTGCGCCGTCAAATCGAAATACAAGAACGGGACGGTCAGAGGCGTTGGATAAAACTTCCTGTAGAGCCTGCGTCCCACACCGTTCTGACGAAATATCACCCACAGTTCATCGTTTGGTACCGGATCAATCCAATACGGAATAACGATACGAGTTCCTTTAATCAAAAGGTCACGAGGGACATGCCCGGCCGGATCGTTGTCGTCGACGCCTTCCACAGTAAGCGGCTTTGCCAATACGCCTACATTTCGTGGTTTATTAAATGTCATTGAGGTCATTCTTCTACCATCGACGTATAAAACACATTCGAAATACTTTGGTTTTTGGTTTGCTGTCCCGTCGAAGAAATTAGGCGCTTCAACTTGGGTATTGCCTACTGTCAGATCTGACAGGTTTTTCAACCGCCCGTCGGATATATCGGCTTCATACCCCGCTGCCGGAAACATCTGCCCTTGACGAAAACAACGAAACTGTTGTCTCCTGAAACCGGTTTCAGACAATAAGAAGACTCAACCGTGAACGATTTCTCCGCCGCCCAACGCAGCCGCGTCACCATGCTCGACGTCGCCGAACATGCCGGCGTTTCCAAAGCCAGCGTCTCGCGCTTCATCGGCGATGACCGCGCCCTGCTCTCCGATGCCATTGCCCTGCGCATCGAGCAGGCGATTGCCGAACTGGGCTATCGCCCCAATCAGATGGCCCGTGGCTTGAAACGCGGTCGTACGCGCCTGATCGGCATGCTGGTGGCCGATATCCGTAACCCTTATTCGATTGCCGTGATGCACGGGGTGGAAACCGCTTGCCGTCGTCATGGTTACAGCCTGGTGGTGTGCAACACTGATCGCGATGACGAGCAGGAACGTCAGCACTTGGCGCTGCTGCGCTCGTACAACATCGAAGGCTTGATCGTGAACACCCTGGGCCATCACCGCGATGAGTTGCGCGAGTTGCATCGGGAAATGCCGATGGTGCTGGTGGATCGCAAGGTCGAGCAGCTGGAGAGTGATCTGGTCGGGCTGGACAACCCGGCCGCCGTTGAAATGGCCCTCGCCCATTTGCAGGAGCGCGGTTATCGCGATGTGCTGATGGTGACGGAGCCGTTTGACGGCACTAGTTCGCGGATTGAGCGGGTGAGCAGTTTCAAGGCGCAGACTCAGCGACGCCCTGCTTTAACCGGCGCGGTCGTTGAGACCGGCAGCGAACTGACCTCACGGCTGAAAACCTTCCTGAACACGCCCGGCCCTGGCCCGAAAGCGTTGTTCTGCGCCAACGGCATTGCGGCGCTGGCCAGTACGCATTCGTTGCGCGAGTTGCAGTGCAATCTGTTTGAGGATGTGGGGCTGATCGCGCTGGATGATCTGGATTGGTATCCACTGGTGGGCAGCGGAATTACGGCGCTGGCCCAGCCGACGGCGGAGATGGGCGCGAGTGCCTTTGAGTGTTTACTCAAGCGGTTGCGCGGGGATGATGGGCCGGTGCGGACGATGGATTTTTCGGCGCGGTTGATTGTGCGTGGGTCGACCCTTGGGAATATTCGGTGAATATTAGGGCCCTATCGCGAGCAGGCTCGCTCCCACACTGTTTTTGTGCACGCCACAGATCCCCTGTGGGAGCGAGCCTGCTCGCGATGAGGCCCTAAAGAACAGCACAAAACTTAAGACAGCTCCTTTTTTTTGAACAAAAATGAAACCGGTTTCAGAGGTGCAAAACAATGAATAAACCACCCGTTTCCATCAGCCTGTCGAGCTATGGCGCCGACCTGGTCCGCCAACGCGGCCAAGGCAGTTTTGTCGAGGTCTTGGCCGCTGCCGGCGCCTCGCGCATTGAATGGCGCGAAGAGTTGCTGACTGATGAAAATCCGCTGCAACTGGCCGCCGACACCCAGGCCCGAGGTCTGGAAAGCATCTATTCCTCGCCGATGGAGTTGTGGCTGGCCGGCCAGTCGAGACCCAATCCTCAACTGCTCACCACCCTCGAGCGCGCCGAAATATTCGGCGCCAAGTGGCTGAAAGTCTCCCTGGGCTATTTCACCGACAACAACGATCTCCAGGCCTTGAGCCGAATCCTCGCGCAAAGCCCGGTGCAACTGCTGGTGGAAAACGACCAGACCCTCCACGGCGGTCGCATCGAACCGTTTCAACGCTTCTTCGGCGACGTCGAACAACACAACCTGCCGATCAAGATGACCTTCGACATCGGCAACTGGCAATGGCAGGACCAGTCCGCCGCCAGCGCTGCGCGGTTGCTCGGCCGGCATGTCGGCTACGTGCATTGCAAAGCCGTGGCGCGCCGGGCCGACGGCAAACTGGTCGCCACCCCGCCGGTGGCCAGCGACGTGCATCTATGGGAACAACTGTTGCGGCACATGGGCCATGGCGTGATGCGTGCGGCGGAATATCCGCTGCAAGGCGATGACCTGGTGCAGTTGACCACCGAACACGTCGCCACCCTCGCCCGCCTCGGCCAATCCCGCCGGGAGAGTGCTCATGTCTGAGTTCGATATCCTGTCGTTCGGTGAAACCATGACCATGTTCGTCGCCGAGCAGAACGGTGATCTGGCGGCCGTCAGCCAATTCCACAAGCGCATTGCCGGGGCGGACAGCAACGTCGCGATCGGCCTGTCGCGGCTGGGGTTCAACGTGGCGTGGCTGAGCCGGGTCGGTGCCGATTCGCTGGGGCGGTTTGTCGTCGACACGCTGGAAAAAGAAGGCCTGGATTGCAGCCATGTCGACATCGACCCTGCGCACCCGACCGGGTTTCAGCTCAAGTCCCGAGCCGACGATGGCAGTGATCCGGTGGTTGAGTATTACCGCCGTGGTTCGGCAGCCAGTCACTTGTCGGTGCAATCGATCTCCGAGCAGTTGCTCAATGCCCGCCACTTGCACGCCACCGGCATTCCGGCGGCGCTGTCTGCGTCGACCCGGGAAATGTCTTTCGAATTGATGTCTCGCATGCGCAACGCCGGGCGCAGTGTGTCCTTCGACCCGAACCTGCGCCCGAGCCTGTGGGCCAGCGAACAATTGATGATCACTGAGATCAACCGCCTCGCCGCCCTCGCCCACTGGGTGTTGCCGGGGTTGAGTGAAGGCCGTTTGCTGACCGGGTTTGAAGACCCGGAAGACATTGCCGCGTTTTACCTCGATCAGGGTGCAGAAGCGGTGGCGATCAAGCTCGGCCCGCATGGCGCGTATTACCGCACGCCTCTGGATCAGGGATTTGTCGCGGGCGTGCCGGTGGCAACGGTGGTCGATACCGTCGGCGCCGGTGATGGCTTTGCCGTCGGCATGATCAGCGCCTTGCTGGAAAACCACAGCTTTGCCAATGCCGTGCAGCGGGCCAACTGGATTGGCAGCCGGGCGGTGCAGAGTCGGGGGGATATGGAGGGGTTGCCTACCCGGCTGGAATTATCTGTGGAATTCGAGGCCGCCATCGCGAGCAGGCTCGCTCCCACAGGGGATTTGTGTCTGACCTAGATCCAATGTGGAGCGAGCCTGCTCGCGAATGAGGCCCGCCCAGTCACTGAAGATGTAACTACCTGCTGCGACAAAAACAACAAGCTCAGGAGCACCACCATGAAAACCGCCTCACTCGCCACCCGCCGCTGGTGGTACATCATGCCCATCGTCTTCATCACCTACAGCCTGGCGTATCTGGACCGCGCCAACTATGGGTTCGCTGCCGCCTCCGGGATGGCCGCCGACCTGATGATCACCCCCGGCCTGTCGTCGATGCTCGGCGCGCTGTTTTTCCTAGGCTACTTTTTCTTCCAGGTACCGGGCGCGATCTACGCGCAAAAGCACAGCGTGAAGAAACTGATTTTCGTCAGCCTGATCCTCTGGGGCGGGCTCGCCACACTGACCGGCATCGTCTCCAACGCCTATTGGCTGATCGTGATCCGCTTCATGCTCGGCGTGGTCGAAGCCGCGGTGATGCCGGCGATGCTGGTGTACCTGTGCCACTGGTTCACCCGGGCCGAACGCTCGCGGGCCAACACTTTCCTGATCCTCGGCAACCCGGTGACCATGCTCTGGATGTCGGTGGTGTCGGGTTATCTGGTGCAGCATTACAGCTGGCGCTGGATGTTCATCATCGAAGGCTTGCCGGCGGTGCTCTGGGCATTTATCTGGTGGCGTCTGGCCGACGACCGCCCGGCCCAGGCCAAGTGGCTGACCGACCAGGAGAAGCACGACCTGGAAAGCGCCCTCGCCGCCGAACAGGTCGGCATCAAGGCAGTGAAGAACTACGCCGAAGCCTTTCGCTCACCGAAAGTAATCATCCTGGCGTTGCAGTTTTTCTGCTGGAGCATTGGTGTCTACGGTTTCGTGTTGTGGCTGCCGTCGATCCTCAAGGCCGGCGCGCAGATGGACATGATCGAAGCCGGCTGGCTCTCGGCGCTGCCGTACCTGGCCGCCGTCATCGGCATGTTGCTGGTGTCGTGGGGCTCGGACAAATTGCAGAAGCGCAAACGCTTCGTCTGGCCGCCGCTGCTGATTGCCTCGATTGCGTTCTACGGCTCCTACGCCTTGGGCGCTGAACATTTCTGGTGGTCCTACACACTGTTGGTGATTGCCGGCGCCTGCATGTATGCGCCTTACGGACCATTTTTCGCGATTGTCCCGGAGATTCTTCCTGCCAACGTAGCCGGCGGCGCGATGGCGCTGATCAACAGCATGGGCGCGCTGGGTTCGTTTGGCGGTTCATATCTGGTCGGCTACCTGAACAGCTCCACCGGGTCGCCCGGTGCTTCTTACCTGCTGATGAGCGGTGCGTTGATGCTCTCGGTGGTGCTGACGATTTTCCTCAAGCCCGGCGCCAGTGACCGGGTCGTGGCCAAGGCCGCTGCGCAACGGCCAGTGACGGCTCACCCTTGAATTGAAGTTGAGATGATGACGATGAAAAAGCAGGTCGTGCTGTACAAGAAACTCTCGCCGCTGTTGATGGCTCGCCTGCATGAGCACACCGAGGTGACGCTGATCGACAATCTCAAGCCGGAGGGCATCGCGCAACTGCGCGACGCCCTGCCCCGCGCTCACGGACTGCTCGGTGCAAGTCTGAAGCTGGACGCCGAACTGCTTGATCTGGCGCCCAATCTTGAAGCCATCGCCAGTGTCTCCGTCGGTGTCGACAACTACGACATCGACTACCTGACCGAGCGACGCATCCTGCTCAGCAACACGCCGGACGTGCTGACCGAAACCACCGCCGACACGGGTTTTGCGCTGATTCTGGCGACGGCCCGGCGGGTGGTGGAGTTGGCCAACATGGTCCGCGCCGGTCAGTGGAACCGCAACATTGGCCCGGTGCATTTCGGCACCGATGTGCATGGCAAGACGCTGGGCATCATCGGCATGGGGCGGATTGGCGAGGCGCTGGCGCAACGTGGGCATTTTGGCTTTGGCATGCCGGTGATCTACCACAGCCATTCGCCGAAACCGGCGGTTGAGCAACGTTTTGATGCTCAGTACCGCAGCCTGACGGAGCTGTTGCAGCAGGCCGACTTCATTTGCCTGACGTTGCCGCTGACGGCGGAAACCGAAGGGTTGATTGGCGCTGCAGAGTTCGCACTGATGCGGCCGGAGAGCATTTTCATCAACATTTCCCGAGGGAAAGTCGTGGATGAGGCAGCGCTGATCGAAGCGTTGCGCACCGGACAGATTCGCGCGGCGGGCCTGGATGTGTTTGAGCGTGAGCCGCTGAATGTTGACTCGCCATTATTGACGTTGAACAACGTGGTGGCGACGCCGCACATGGGGTCGGCGACGCATGAGACACGGGAGGCGATGGCTCAATGCGCGGTGGATAATCTGCTGATGGCGTTGGCTGGGGAGCGGCCCAAGAATCTGGTGAATGTTGGGGCGTGGCAGGCTTAGGACATTTGACGCCTGTCAGGCAGCCATCGCGAGCAGGCTCGCTCCCACAGTGGATTTGTGAACGCCACAGATCCCCTGTGGGAGTGAGCCCGCTCGCGATGAGGCCGGCACTGACAACACAAATCAGTCAGGCGCGCCGCGCTTCCAGCAGGTCCGCCGCACACAAGGCGATTCGCCGACAAGCATCGGCCAGTTTCACTTGATCCACCACCAACCCGATCCGGATATGCCCCGCCGCACTCGGCCCGAACGCCTCACCGGCCAGCACAGACACGCCGTACCCCTCCAGCAAACGCTCGGCAAACCCTTGGGCACACAACCCGGTCGGGCGCACATCGACCATCACGAACATCCCGCCATCCGGCCGCACCGGTCGGAGCCCCGCGCAATTGCTCAACCGCGCACACACCAGATCGCGACGCTGGCGATATTCCTCACGCATCAGCGCGACTTCCGGCAGGTCTTCATCCAGCGCCACTTGCGCGGCTTTCTGCACAAAATCGGGAATGCCGAACAGCATGCACAACGACAAATGCACCAGATGCTCGGCCAGCATTTTCGGGCCGATCGACCAACCCACGCGCCAGCCGCTCATGGCGTGGGACTTGGACAAGCTGTTGATGGTCGCGGTGCGTTCGGCCATGCCCGGCAGGCTCGCCGGGCTGGTGTGCTCACCCTCGAACAACAGATCGCTGTAGACCTCGTCACTGATCAGCCACAGATCATGGCGCACGCACAACGCGGCCAGCGCTTGCCAGGTCTTGAGCGGCAAACTGGCACCCGACGGATTGTTCGGACTGTTGAGCAACAGGACGCGGGTCTTCGGCGTGATCAGCGCCGCCACATCCGCCGGGTCAACGCGAAAGCCGTCCTCCGGGCGCACCGCCACCGGCACCACTTTGGCGGAGCAGGCGCCGAACACGCCTTCGTAGGTGACGTACATCGGCTCGGCAACGATCACCTCATCGCCTGGATCGAGCAGGCATTGCGCAACCGAATACACCGCACACTGCGCCCCCGGAAACACAATCACATGATCGGCGTCCACCGCCTGACCACTGCGCTGTCGATGGCGCCGCGCGATGCTGCTGCGCAATCCGCGACTGCCACGCACCTCGGGGTAATGCGTTTCGCCGGCCCGCAAGCTGTCGATGGCGGCCTGGACGATGGGCGGCGGTGTGTCGAAATCCGGATCGCCAATCGACAGAAGCAGCACATCGATTCCCTGCTCGCGCATTTCCAGCGCTCGGTCATGAATCTGCCAGGCTGCCGCTCCGTCGCCGGCGATTCGTTGGGTCAAGGCTGAATAGCGCATGTAATTCTCCTGTCGCGCGCGGACTCCCAGCCACAACCCTATCTCAAATCACGAAACGCGCCACCATCGCATTCAAATCCACCGCCAGGCGCGACAGTTCATGGGTCGAGGCGCTGGTCTGATTGGCACCGGCGGCGGACTGGGTGGCGAGGTCGCGGATGTTCACCAGGTTGCGGTCGACTTCACGGGACACCTGGGCCTGTTCTTCCGAGGCGCTGGCGATCACCAGGTTGCGTTCGTTGATCAAGTGGATCGACTGGGTGATCTGCTCCAGCGCCACACCGGCGGCGCGGGCCATCTCCAGCGTGCTTTGGGTGCGCTGATTGCTTTGCTGCATCGACGAGACCGCTTCGCCCGTGCCGTTCTGGATGCCGGCGACCATTTTTTCGATTTCCTGGGTCGATTGCGCCGTGCGATGAGCCAAGGCCCGGACTTCATCCGCGACCACGGCAAAACCACGTCCGGCTTCACCAGCACGCGCCGCTTCGATCGCCGCGTTGAGGGCCAGCAGGTTGGTTTGTTCGGCGATGGCGCGGATCACGTCCAGCACTTTGCCGATGTCGCGCCCCTGTGCGGCCAGGCCTTCGATCATCAACGAAGTGTTTTGCACGTCGTGGGTCATGGTCTGGATCGCGTCGACGGTTTCCACCACACGGTCGCGGCCTTCGCGCGCGGCCTGGGTCGACTGGTTCGAGGCTTCAGACGTCGACACGGCATTGCGGGCGACTTCTTCCACGGCGGCGGTCATTTCGTTGACCGCTGTCGCGGCCTGTTCGATTTCGTTGTTCTGTTGTTGCAGGCCGCGGGACGCTTCCTGGGTCACGGTGCTCAACTCTTCAGCGGCGGCGCCCAGTTGCGTGGCGGAACCGGCGATCTGTTCGATGGTTTGGCGCAGGTTGGCCTGCATGACGGACAAAGCACCGAGCAAACGGGCCGGTTCGTCCTTGCCGTCGATCTCGATGGCTTTGCTCAGGTTGCCGCCGGCAATGGTTTCGGCGGCTTGCACGGCGCGGTTCAGCGGCGTGACGATGCTGCGGGTCAGCAGCCAGGCCAGCAGCACGGTCATGAGCGACGCCACCACCGACACCGCGATAATGCCGGTCACGGCGGTGTTGTAATTTTCTTGCGCGATAACACCGGCCGCTTTGGCGCCCTCCTGGTTGTACGCCACCAGTTTATTGAGCTGTTCGCCCATCTGGTCGGTGCCTTCCTTGATCCGCGTGTTGATCAGGGTGCGCATCTCATCGACCTTGTTCTGGCGCGACAGGTCCAACATCTCGCGCTGCGCTTGTATGTATTTGTCCAGCGTGGCGCTGAACACTTTATACAGCGCCGCTTCGTCCGGGCCCGCCTTCAATTCGGCATAACTGGCCTGGGCCTTGCGCGCTTTGTCGGTGAGCACGGCAATCCGGGCTTCAGCTTCCTGCAGACTGGCCGGCTCGCGGTTGACCAGAATGCGGAACGACAGAATGCGCATGCGCAGGATGTTTTCGGTGACATTGCCCAGGTAGCCAACGCTGGGCAGTTGGGTACTGCCCATCTCGACCGAGGCGTGACGGATGATCGACATGCGGTTCACCGCGAATACACCCAGCACGATGACGAGCAAGGCAATGAACGCAAAACCCAGGAAGGCTCGAGGCGCGATATTCAGATTACGCAGGGACATAGGACGATACTCGGGTGATTGAAGCGGCGAGCGTCCTTGCGGTGATGGCTGAGTGGCGGGCATGAGGCGCGCGCGGGGTCAGCGTGGCGCCACTGTTGTAATAGGTTTGTGTGCGCCTATTGGATGTATCGGCTGGGGATGAGGTTTTTCGCGGGGATTTGAGAAAAATATTTTTGCTGGGCGACATCTGTTTCAACGCTGAAACACAGTGGCGGCCCTGATGAACATTTGTGGCGAGGGAGCTTGCTCCCGTCCGGCTGCGCAGCGGCCGTAGATTTTGGGGCCGCTTCGCAGCCCAGCGGGAGCAAGCTCCCTCGCCACAAGATTCCTGTGTGCTGACAGTTTTGGTCAGCGCTTGCGGCTGGCCATCCGCCAAACACGCGCGATATCACTCGCCCGATCACGCAACAACCGCGGCGCCTCGGCACACGCCTGTTCCAGCGTCATCGGCCCGCTGGCCAAGGCAAACGCCGCATCAATGCCATGTTCATACAACGCCTGATAACCCTCACCCAACGTCCCCGCGATCACAATCACCGGCACGCCCTGCTCACGGGCAATGCGCGCCACGCCAAACGGCGTTTTGCCGCGCAACGTCTGGGCGTCAAAACGGCCTTCGCCGGTGATGACCAAGTCAGCGCCCTTCACCGCTTCTGCGAGCCCGACCAACTCGGCGACGACTTCCACGCCCGCCTCGAATTGCGCCTCCAGAAACGCCTTGGCCGCAAACCCCAAGCCACCCGCCGCGCCGCTGCCCGGTTCGTCCTGGACGTCCTTGCCCAACGCCTGGGCGCAGAGCTTGGCGAAGTGCCCGAGGGCAGCGTCCAATTGCCGGACCTGCTCAGGCGATGCACCTTTCTGCGGACCAAAAATCGCCGAAGCGCCGTGAGGACCGCACAGGGGATTGTTGACGTCGGCAGCGATGTCGAAGCGCACGTTGGTCAGACGCGGATCGATTTCACTCAGATCGATCTGAGCCAGGTGCGCCAACGCCAGACCGCCCGGTGCCAGCGTTTGGCCTTGCACATCCAGCAACTTCACGCCCAACGCCTGCATCGCCCCGGCACCGCCATCGTTGGTGGCGCTGCCGCCAATGGCCAGGATCACCCGTTGCGCTCCGGCATCCAGCGCGGCACGAATCAGTTCACCGGTGCCAAAGGTGCTGCTGACGCACGCATCGCGCTGCCCCGGTGGAACCAGTTGCAGCCCGCTGGCCTCGGCCATTTCGATGATCGCGGTGTGGGTGTGCGGCAACCAGCCCCACGCGGCATCGACGGTGATGCCGAGCGGACCGCTAACCTGGTTCCTGCGCAATTCGCCTTCGCACGCCGCCAGAATCGACTCGACAGTGCCCTCGCCGCCGTCGGCCATCGGGCATTTGACCAATTGCGCTTCGGGCCAGACCTCTGCCAATCCCAGGGCAATGGCATTGGCCACACCCTGGGCACTCAGGCTGTCCTTGAACGAATCGGGGGCGATGACGATTTTCATGCGAATTCTCCAGTTCCAATGCGTTCCATGCTGCCAGCAGCCCCGAACAATAACGCCGGTCCGCTGCACAAGCGGGGGTGGCGTTTATTGTTCATTTCTACAAACCCTGCCGACCTACACACTTGTTGTAGCAGCTGACGTTGTGGCGAGGGGATTTATCCCCGTTCGGCTGCGAAGCAGCCGTGAATTCAGATAGCGCGGTGTATCTGATGGACCGTGCATTCAGGTTTTACGACTGCTTCGCAGCCGAACGGGGATAAATCCCCTCGCCACAGGGCAGCTACAGAAAGAGGGCTTCAGTCGGTTTGGGGGAGGAGTTGGACGCCTAAGTACAGCGCAAGCATCCCGTCCAGTTTCAGCGGGTCAACCCCGCTCAACTCGGCAATCCGCTCCATTCGATAGCGCAAGCTATTGCGATGAATCCCCAGCGCATCCGCACACGCCTGACTCTGCCCGTCGTGCTCACACCAACTGCGCAAAGTCGCCAGCAGTTGACCGTTGCCATCCTTGGCGATGACTTTGCGCAGCGGCTTGAGCAATTCATCCAGCGCATCGTCGTTGCGATGTCGCCACAGCATCACCGGCAGCCGATACCGGTGGAGCGTCAGCAACCGCGAACACGGCAACACATCGCGCCCATACGCCAGCAAATCGCCGACCCGTCGATAACAGCGGCGCAACCCGGACAACCCATCCGCCTGCCCGCCCACGGCAATACGCAAAATGTTCCAGCCCAGACCGTCAAGTTTCTCCAGCAACCGTTCATTCTCGATCGCCTGACTCGCCGGCCGGCACCACAGCAACGAAGACTTCGCCGAACTCACGCACCAACTGTCCGGGTACCGCGAGGTCAGCCAGGCACTGAGCGCATCAACCGTTTGCCCCGGCCCATGCTCCATGCCCAGCTCGAACAGATACGGCACCCGCGTCATCTGCGGCTTGAGTCCCAACTGCTGCGCTTCATCCAGCAAGCGCGGTGAATCTCCGGCCTCGCTCAGCAGCAACGCCAGTAGATCGTCGCAACGCTGACGCCGCCATTGCTGCTCGGCCTGCTGATTGCGCTGGCCGACCAGCATCTCCGCCGTCATCCGCACCAGCTCGGCATAGGTGCGCAATTGCTCGGGCTCGCCGGTAATCCCCAGCACACCAATCAGGCGCTGATCGAGCAACAACGGCAAGTTGATCCCCGGCTGCACGCCTTTGAGATGAATCGCCGTCTGCGCGTCGATTTCCACCACGCGCCCGTTGGCCAGGACCAGTTGCGCGCCTTCATGGCGGGTGTTGATCCGCTCCGGTTCGCCGCTGCCGAGGATCAAGCCCTGACTGTCCATGACGTTGACGTTGTACGGCAGGATGGCCATCGCCCGGTCGACGATGTCCTGGGCCAGGTCGTGATCGAGTTCGAACATATCGGGATCCTTGGGAGCGTGATGGGACGGCTTGTTCACCCGCACAGGGCTTGGTTGCAAACCCTGTGCTCAGGCACAAAGACAGCAACCCCGAGGGTGGCCGAGACTCTCTGGGCGATCAACGTTACCCTGCGCATCGCAAAAAATCATAATAAAGAGAGAGCCCGCCATGTCACAGAGCGCCGCCGCTACCCAGGCCATCGTTGACGACAAAAACGCCGTCTACAAACGCATCACTCTGCGTTTGATCCCCTTCATCTTCATCTGCTACCTGTTCAACTACCTCGACCGGGTCAACGTTGGATTCGCCAAGCTGCAGATGCTCGACGCACTGAAATTCAGCGAAACCGTGTACGGCCTCGGGGCCGGGATCTTCTTTATCGGCTACGTGCTGTGCGGTGTACCGAGCAACCTGGCACTGACCAAATTCGGCCCACGGCGCTGGATCGCGTTGATGATGATCGTCTGGGGCACGCTCTCGACCTGCCTGCTGTTTGTCACCACCCCGACCGAGTTCTACACCTTGCGCCTGTTCACCGGCGCGGCCGAAGCCGGGTTCTTCCCGGGCGTGGTGCTTTACCTTTCGCAGTGGTTCCCGACCTTCCGCCGTGGCCGCATCATGGCGCTGTTCATGTCGGCGATCCCGGTGTCCGGCCTGCTCGGCAGCCCGTTTTCCGGCTGGATTCTTAACCATTTCGCCGCCGGCCAGGGCGGGTTGGCCGGCTGGCAGTGGATGTTCCTGCTGCAAGGCATTCCGACCGTGATCCTCGGCGCCCTCGCCTATTTCCTGCTGAGCGACAGCTACGCCAACGCCAAGTGGCTGACGCCGTTTGAGCGTTCGGTGCTGGAAGCCGACCACGCCATCGATCTGGCCAACAAACCGAAAACCTCTACCGACTCGTTGCTGGCCGTATTCAAGAACCCGGCGATCTGGGCGTTCGGTTTGATCTACTTCTGCATCCAGAGCGGCGTCTACGCGATCAACTTCTGGCTGCCGTCGATCATCAAGAACCTGGGCTTCAGCGATAACCTGGTGATCGGTTGGTTGAGTGCGATTCCGTATCTGCTGGCGGCGCTGTTCATGTTGATGGTCGGTCGCTCGGCGGACCTGCGCAAAGAGCGTCGCTGGCATTTGGTGGTTCCGATGCTGATGGGCGCGGTCGGTCTGCTGATCGCCGTGAACTTCGCCACGACGCCGGCCATTGCGATCCTCGGCCTGACCATCGCCACCATGGGCGCCCTCACCGGCCTCCCGATGTTCTGGCCAGTGCCTACAGCGATGTTGAGCGCAGGCGCGGCGGCGGGCGGTTTGGCGTTGATCAACTCCATGGGGCAGATGGCGGGTTTCCTGAGCCCGTACCTGGTGGGTTGGGTCAAGGACAGCACCGGTTCGACGGATGCTGCGCTGTATCTGCTAGCGGGTGTGATTGTGTGTGGCAGCTTGCTGGCGTTGCGCATGACGCGGACGTTGAGGGTTTAAAGATCAACAAAAAACGGCCCTTTCGGGCCGTTTCTTATTTCGCATGTGTACTCAGATCTTATGTGGCCAGACACACTTTTTTGGCCACACAGGCATTTGTGGCGAGGGAGCTTGCTCCCGCTGGGATGCGAAGCAGCCCCAAAAGCCGCAACCGCGAACTTTCAGGCACACCGCATATGCCGGATTTACGACTGCTGCGCAGTCGAGCGGGAGCAAGCTCCCTCGCCACAAGTAAGTGCACTTACATAGCAAAGTGTTCTTCTCAGAACTTAAGCTACCCCTGCGGGCCAACGTTATCCAGCACCCGGTTCGCAGCAATCTCCGCCACCATGATGCTGTTCGAAATACCCAAAAGCGCATAACGCGACTCCCCCTCCAGATGATCCACCAACTGATGGACCATCACATCGACCGAGGCCAGCGTCTCGACCAGGTAAACCGCCAGGGTTTCGGTCGTGGCTTCGGGGTCCACGGAAAACAGGGTGCTGCGGGTTCGCGGGGTGGCTTTGATGTCGGCACTCGACGGGAAGTGAAAATCGAGCGCTCGTTCGGCGGCTTCGTTGAGCTTTTTTGAGTCGGGGAATTCGTAGGGGGAAACGTCGTCCGCTTCTGGTGGGTTTGGCGTTGGTTTGAACATAGATGAAACTCCTAATTGAGATTAAGGAGCCCTCACCCTCGCTACCAAACGAGTGGGTGGTGGCCATACGCGGGTTGGTAGACCGGCAATTAGGACCCGGCGCCCCCGAGGGAGCCCTGCGCATGACCACCATAAAAACAGCGACCTGAAAAGGCCTGCAAACGGTGGCGCTATGCGCCTAATTGCCGGGCTACCAAACCCGATCGCTGATATTCAGCGACGGGGAAACGATAAAACCCAGGCCCAAGGCGCACAAGCCGGCGGATTCTGGCGCAGTCGTAGGTAACGGCGCAAGGATGTGTAGCCTGAGTACGTGTCTGAAGGTGTCCGTTAAACAGTGCTGTTTAATACTGTCGCGCCTGCGCCGATAAATTCACTTTTCTGCGCCCGAACGTTCTGGTATTTGATTGAAGCTTTCCCACCGGTAAAAGGATTTCGTCATGAGCTATCGCACGCTGGGTCATTCGGGTTTACAGGTGTCGACCCTGACGTTGGGCACCATGATGTTCGGCGAACAGACCAGCACCGAAGATTCCCTGCGGATCATCGACAAGGCCTGGGACCAGGGCATCAATTTCATCGACACGGCGGACGTTTACACCAACGGCCGTTCCGAAGAGATTGTCGGCGAAGCGATCGCCGGCAACCGTCACGAATGGGTGCTGGCGACCAAGGTCGGTTTTGGCCCGGTGGATGGCGTGCCGAACCGCGCCGGTTTGAGTCGCAAGCATATTTTCAATGGCCTCGATGCCAGCCTGACGCGTTTGGGCACTGACTACCTCGACATTTATTACCTGCACCGCGAAGACCACAACACACCGCTGGAAGTAACCGTGTCGGCGATTGGCGATCTGATTCGTCAGGGCAAGATTCGCTATTGGGGGCTGTCGAACTACCGCGGCTGGCGGATTGCCGAGGTGATTCGGGTGGCGGATCAATTGGGTGTTGATCGGCCGGTGATCAGCCAGCCGCTGTACAACATTGTCAACCGTCAGGCCGAGACTGAGCAGATCACGGCCGCGCAGAATTATGGCCTGGGCGTGGTGCCTTACAGTCCGTTGGCGCGAGGGGTGTTGAGCGGTAAATATGCACCCGATGTCAAACCGGATGCCAACAGCCGTGCCGGACGTGCGGATAAACGCATCCTGGAAACCGAATGGCGCGTGGAGTCGTTGCGCATTGCCCAGCAGATTCAGGGATACACCCAGGGGCGCGGCGTGGGGATTGTCGAGTTTGCGATTGCGTGGGTGTTGAACAACAGAGCCGTTGCTTCTGCCATCGTCGGGCCGCGGACCGAGGAACAATGGGATGCGTATACCAAGGCGCAGTCGGTGAAGATCACGACGGAGGATGAGGCGTTTATTGATTCGCTGGTGACGCCAGGGCATTCGTCGACACCGGGGTTTAATGACGTGAGCCATTTTGTGTCGGGGCGTAAATCGCGTACGGCTTGAGATTTATCGCGGGCAAGCCCGCTCCCACAGGATTTGTGTTGATCCGCTGGCGGTGATTTGACGCGCATACTTGTGGGAGCTGGCTTGCCTGCGATGCCGGTCTATCATTCATGCGATGTTGGAAATATTGAGCACCCGACCAATATTCAGCACAAAAAACACGTATCCTCTGCGCCCGTTTCACCTTCGACCTCGCGAGGGCAGTTTGTCTAAAGGTATCGCTTTATCGGTTTCAGCCTCGGTGCTGTTTGCCGTCATGTATTACTACACGTCGTTGCTCACGCCTTTGAGCGGCGTGGAAATTTTCGGTTGGCGCATGCTGCTGACCGTGCCCTGCATGACCGTGTTCATGGTGGTCTCCGGCGAGTGGAGACGCGTGACCGATATTCTTCGGCGCCTCAACGGCCAGCCGAAACTGATCGCTGGCCTGATCGTCTCCTCGGCCCTGCTTGGTGTGCAGCTCTGGCTGTTCATGTGGGCGCCGCTTAACGGCTACAGCCTCGATGTGTCCCTCGGCTACTTCCTGTTGCCGCTGACCATGGTGCTGACCGGGCGGCTTGCCTATGGCGAGCGCCTCTCCTACCTGCAAAAAATCGCCGTGGTGCTGGCCTGTCTCGGGGTGGTCAACGAGGTGTATCAAGTCGGTGGTTTTTCCTGGGCGACCTTGCTGGTCTGCATCGGCTATCCGCTGTATTTCATCCTGCGCAAACGCCTGGCCGCCGACAACCTTGGCGGTTTATGGCTGGACATGGCGTTGACGCTGCCGGTGGCGTTCTGGTTCGTGCAGAGTGGCGAACAGGGTTTCGGCGTGTTTGACCAACATCCGTGGTTGTCACTGCTGATCCCGATACTCGGGGTGATCAGCGCGTCGGCGCTGGTGGTCTACATCATCGCCAGCCGGTTGTTGCCGTTCAGTCTGTTCGGGCTGTTGAGCTATGTGGAACCGGTGTTGCTGCTGGGCGTTGCATTGCTGCTTGGGGAAAGCATCAAACCCGGGGAATGGTTGACTTACATCCCGATCTGGCTCGCGGTGGTGGTGCTGGTGTTTGAAGGGTTCAAGCATTTGATGCGTCAGCGCAGACCTTAAATACAGCACAAGCAAATGTGGGAGCCAGCCTGCTGGCGATTGCAATCTGTCAGTCAACATCAATGTTGACTCTGGAGACGCTATCGCCAGCAGGCTGGCTCCCACAGTTTTTTAGCGGTGAGGCGGCTTACTCGGTGGCGAGTACGCCACGACGAACCTGATCCCGCTCGATCGATTCGAACAGTGCCTTGAAGTTGCCTTCACCGAAACCATCGTCGCCTTTACGCTGGATGAATTCGAAGAACACCGGGCCCATCAGGGTTTCCGAGAAGATCTGCAGCAGCAGACGCTTGTCACCTGACTCGGACGAACCGTCCAGCAGAATGCCGCGCGATTGCAGCTGATCAACCGGCTCACCGTGGTTCGGCAAACGGCCTTCGAGCATTTCGTAATAGGTTTCCGGTGGCGCGGTCATGAAGCGCATGCCGATGCTTTTCAGGTGATCCCAGGTCTTGATCAGGTCATCGGACAGGAAGGCAACGTGCTGGATGCCCTCGCCATTGAACTGCATCAGGAACTCTTCGATCTGACCGGCACCCTTGGACGATTCTTCGTTCAACGGGATGCGGATCATGCCGTCCGGTGCGGTCATGGCTTTCGAGGTCAGGCCGGTGTATTCGCCCTTGATGTCGAAGTAACGGATCTCGCGGAAGTTGAACAGTTTCTCGTAGAAGTTGGCCCAGTAGGCCATGCGACCGCGATACACGTTGTGGGTCAGGTGATCGATGATTTTCAGACCGGCGCCGACCGGGTTACGGTCCACACCTTCGATGAACACGAAGTCGATGTCGTAGATCGAGCTGCCTTCGCCGAAACGGTCGATCAGGTACAGCGGCGCGCCGCCAATGCCTTTGATCGCCGGCAGATTCAGTTCCATCGGACCAGTCTCGATATGGATCGGCTGGGCGCCGATTTCCAGCGCGCGCTTGTACGCCAGTTGCGAATCCTTGACGCGGAACGCCATGCCGCACACCGACGGACCATGCTCGGCCGCGAAGTACGAGGCGACGCTGTGGGGTTCGTTGTTGAGAATCAGGTTGATCTGGCCCTGACGATACAGGTGCACGTCTTTGGAGCGGTGGGTCGCGACCTTGGTGAAGCCCATGATCTCGAAGATCGGCTCCAGGGTGTTCGGGGTCGGCGATGCGAATTCGATGAATTCAAAGCCCATCAGGCCCATTGGGTTTTCGTATAAATCTGCCATTTTGGCGCCTCATCATTTTTTAGAATTAACGGAACGTTAGATGCTAATAATGCTGAAGCCGGCGGGTGGCGCGCAGGAGATGCCCCGCACGCTGCGGGCGAGGAAGTCACCGTAGATCAATTGAAACCCAAAACTCTTCATTGTCGACCCAAGGCTGATGCGGGCGAGGCTTCTGCTGCCAGAAGACGATTATTATTGTATGCGTAACCCGATTCTACACAGCGTAAATAGGTTTGTCCGCCTTCTGTATCAAATCCCCTTTTTCCCTGATCGCGCAAGGGGTTTGTTGCACAGGAAAATCCCCACAAGAATCAACCCTCCTCCCAGGCACATCGCCAGCGTCAACTGCTCGTCCAGCAGCAGCGCACCGAGGATCACGGCGGTCAGCGGATTCAAGGCAATGAACACCCCCGAACGCGTCGCGCCAATCTGGCGAATGCCGTCGTAATAGCCAATGTAGGCCAGCGCCGAGCCCAATACGCCCAAATACATCAGGCTCAACCACTGTTGCGGGCCGAGGCTGACAAGCGCGCTGACACTCAGTTCACCACTTACCGCGCTGGTCACCCAAAGCATCAACGTGCCCAGCAGTATCGAATAGGTCACCGTTTGCACCGGCCCCAGCGAGTGGTTCAGTTCTTTGGAGCACAGCGAGTAAATCCCCCAGCCGAGCACGCAGCCGAAAATCAGCAGGTCGCCGACCCAGGCGTCGGCATTGCTAGCCAGCAACTGCGGGTTGCGGCTGACGATCACCAGGCTCGCCCCGGCGATGCACACCGCGATCCCGACAACCTTCGCCCGACTCAAGCGCTCCTTGAACAGCAGCCACGACGCCAGCCCGATCACGGCGGGGTTTAGCGCCACAATCAATGATGCACGGGACGCATTGATGTAATGCAGTCCATAAAAGAAGCACAGGTTATAGAAGAAGATCCCGAAGAACCCCAGCAGCGCCAATTGCAGCCATTGCCTGGGGCTCGGTTTCGCCAGAGGCACGCGGGCCAGCAGCAAAAACAGCAGCAACGCCACGCTGGCCAGCAAGAATCTCAGGCTGGCGGCGAACAACGGACTGAGGCTGTCCGCGAGAAACCGGCCGGCCACGAACGTGCCGCCCCAGATCATGGTGACGGCGGCGAGTTTGAAATAAACCGGCACATCCGATGACGTTGTTTGCGCGTAAGTATTCATAAGGCGTCGGGACTTCAATCAGGGTAGATGACGTATCATTCGACTAATGCACGATCATCGTAAAATGAGTAAATCCTCATGACCCTGACACAACTCGAGATTTTCTCGCTGGTCGCCGAACTGCGTGGCTTTACGGCGGCGGCCAATCGGTTGGGGATTTCCCAATCGGCGGTGTCGCATGCCCTGAAGTCGCTGGAGCAGGAATTGGGCGTCGAGCTGTTCAGGCGCCATCAGTCTCAAGTCGAACTGAGCGATATAGGCGAACAGCTCTTGTCGCGTGCTCGGGCGATGCTCGGACTGGCCAACACGTTGCGTCAGGAAGCCGCCGATGCTCGCGGAATGAAGCGCGGCACCCTGCGCATCGGCTCGTTCGGTCCGACTTCATCGATCAAACTGCTGCCGCAGATCCTGCAGCACTACCGCGCTGCCCACCCTGGTATCGAAGTCCACATCGACGAAGGTCCGGACCGGCAGATTATCCAGTGGCTGGAAGAGCGACGAATCGATATCGGTTTTGTGGTGTTGCCAGAAGATCGCTTCGACACCTTCGCGTTAATGGAAGACCAGATGGTTGCACTGCTGCCCTGCGAACATCCGCTGGCAGTCCGCGACCACCTGAGTTTGAGCGACTTGTGTCACGACCCGTTCGTGCTGACCGAAGCCGGGTCCTCGGAGCTGGTTTCACGGCTGTTCAATACTGCCCGGCTGACACCGAACATCCGTTATCGCTGCTCGCAGTTGCTCAGCACCCTCGACACCGTGGGCCGCGGCGACGCCTTGACCGTGGTCGCCGAAAGCTCATTGCCCGACGACGACAGCCGCTACGTGAAAAAACCACTGTTGCCATCGGTTAAACGGCAGGTCGGTCTGGCAGTGCTCGACCAGCGTCAGTCGTCACCCGCAACGCTGGCGTTTATTCAACTGGCTTCAAGCCTTGACTATGGTTGAGCGGCATAAGTGTTGATGGCCATCTATCATGCCCACTGTCTGAACTCTTTATGGGAGGCATGCCGTTGTCCTCCCGGCTTTTGAGAGCCGTCTTTCATCCTCACAGGCTTTGCGAATGCCACTGAACGCCAAAACCCGCCATAAACGCGGCAAACGAATGGCTGTAACCATTTTGAGCGGGTTGCTTCCGGTGCTCTTGGGGAGTCTCATCCTCTATGCGCAGGCTGAGCGTGCGCTCGAGCAAAGCACTGAGCTGACGGCCGAAGAAGCCATCCGCCAATTCGAACTGATGCTCGACAATACCGCCCAGGCCGCACGGGAATTGTTGCCGCTGGCCGGCCAGACCTGTAACGACGTCAAGTTGGCCCTGCGCGAACAAGTTACCCGCCGACCGTTCGTGCGCTCGACGAACCTGGTGTGGGACAACAACCTCTATTGCAGTTCGTTGTTTGGTGATTATCAGGAGACGGTCAATCCGGGCGACTACACCCAGGGCAAGTTGTGGTTGATGAATGGCAACCCGGTCACGCCCAATACCGCACTGTTGGTGTATCGACTCAGCGAAGGTAACCAGGGGGCGCTGACGACCCTGGACGGTTATCACTTGAGCAACGTGTTGCGACTGATTGGTCGCAAGACATTGCTGTTGTTGCAAGTCGGCCCTGATTGGTTGTCCGCCGACGGCAAGGTTCACGAAGATGCCCTGCCCGCCTTGCCCGTGGCCAAAAGCAAACTGACATCCTCGCGTTATGCCTTTACGGTCGCGGCCGGTTTTCCCGAAGGTGAAACCTGGCGTTACATGAGCAGCGAGTACCCGCCGCTGTTCAGTTTGCTGATCTTCTTCGGCGTGGTCTCGGGCGCAATCGGGCATGTCCTGCAACAGCGTTCGTCGTCCCCCAGCCACGAATTGCGGCGCGCGCTGGAGGCCGAAGAGTTTGTTCCGTACTTTCAGCCCGTGGTGTATGGCGATACTAAAGCGTGGTCCGGGGCCGAAGTGCTGATGCGCTGGAATCATCCGAAGGAAGGCCTGGTGCGACCGGACCTGTTCATTCCTTTTGCCGAACATTCCGGGTTGATCGTACCGATGACCCGCTCGCTGATGCGACAGACCGCAGTGTTGCTGGCGCCTGCTGTTGCGTCCTTCGACGGCCCCTTCCACATCGGGATCAACATTACCGCCAGCCATTGCAAGGACCTGGAGCTGGTTGAGGACTGCCGGGAGTTTCTCAGTGCCTTCGCGCCGGGTGCCGTCAATCTGGTGCTGGAGTTGACCGAGCGCGAACTGATCGAGCCGACGACCATCACGCTCCAATTGTTCGAGCAGCTTCATGCCTTGGGCGTAATGATCGCTATCGATGACTTTGGCACGGGTCACTCAAGCCTTGGTTATCTGCGCCAGTTCAATGTGGACTTCCTGAAGATCGATCAGAGTTTTGTCGCGATGATCGGCGTTGACGCGCTTTCCCGGCACATTCTGGACAGCATTATCGAACTGTCGGCCAAGCTTGATCTGGGCATCGTCGCCGAGGGCGTTGAAACCGAGGAGCAAAGTGACTATCTGGCCGCACACGGCGTTAACTTCCTGCAAGGTTATTTGTTCGGTCGACCGATGCCCGGCGCAGAATTCATTAAAGCATTAAGGCACCATTAACCTGCCGTTTAAGCGACGAGGCAACGAAACGGCGCACCAAATTGAATCAAAAGACTACTGTTGTTACATGAAGAAAAAGACAGGATTTACTCTTGGCCAATTAACTACTACAATTTTTCATGCCTGCGCAAGATTGGCAGGTGAGCCACTTATCACCGAGTCGCTTCAAGGCTCTTGGCTTATAGCTTTGTTTGCGGTTGGTATCAGCCAAACACACTATTGGAGTAATGAATTTGTCCAGACTCGCTGAATTTCGTGCCGCTGAAAAGGCCCTTCAAGAACAGCTCAAGCAGCTGGAATCGCTGAAGAATGACGCCGGGCTCAAGAAAGAAATCGAATTCGAAGAAAAGCTCCAGGGGCTGATGAAAACCTACGGCAAAAGCCTGCGTGACATCATCGCCATCCTCGATCCGAACCCGACAAAATCCGGACTGCAGGCAGCCGCTCCGAAAACCCGCCGCGCTCGCGTGGTCAAGGTTTATCACAACCCGCACACTGGTGAGCTGATTGAAACCAAAGGCGGCAACCACCGCGGCCTGAAAGCCTGGAAGGAACAATACGGCGCCGCTACCGTAGATTCCTGGCTGCGAGGTTAAGCACTCGCGGTGATAAAAAAAGCCCTGCCGATGCAGGGCTTTGTTTTATGGAAGACCTTTGAATTCAGCGGGCGCAGCCGATCAACTCGCTACTTGCCGACTCAACTTTAACGCTTAATCCGTTTAGGTATCTAAAGATTTCGGATCGTGCTGAAATCTGCAGTCATGCAAACCACCTACTAAAGTTTCAAGCTGTTACGGGCCGCCGTTATTTCCTCTTGACTTGCCTTATAAGCCTCGGCCTGCCCCGCGAAGGAAAGAACATAGGCTTTATCGGCGTCCACCGCCGCAACCAATGTTTGCGACAGAACATGTCGACCATTCTGTGTAATCGTGCAGGTAGTTTCCAATCCCGATAAGCGGCTCAAGGTCGCTGGATGGATTTTGTTGCAGACGCTTTGATAGCCGCCTTTAAAGAAGTCCTTCTGCACCGACTTGCGCATTTCCAGCAATACACCTTCCAGATTGACCTGATGACCGCGCTCAACTTGGGTCATGGTCAACTCCATTACCATCACCGGCGTGCCGCCCTGGTCGTTTTTCACGGCACGCTGGCGTGAAACCGTTGAGTTGGCATCGTCCAGCGGGACGGCCTCGACTTCCCAACCTTCCGGCCACGTCACCACTGGCGTATCCGCATGAGCGCTGGCAATACCCGACAGCAGGCAGAACAGAACGAAGGTCGATTTACAGAATCGGATCATTGCAATGAGCACTCACGAATTGAACCGTAAAGTCTGAGCCTCACCCGTCCGTCAGGCAATAGCCGACTGTTTGCGTTTGGTGATGTCCCAGCCCTTGCGTATCATTGTCGCCATTTGTTAGCCCCACTTATTTTCCGGAGGGCCCATGAGCCTGCACGAATTGAACGCTTTCCCCGGCGTTACCGCCCAACCCGACACCGCCACCCAGAAGTTCGTCTTCAACCACACCATGCTGCGCGTCAAGGACATCACCAAGTCCCTGGATTTCTACACGCGCATCCTGGGTTTTTCGCTGGTAGAAAAACGCGACTTCCCGGAAGCCGAGTTCAGCCTGTACTTCCTGGCGCTGGTCGATAAAAACCAGATTCCGGCCGATGCTGCCGCGCGCACCGAATGGATGAAATCCATCCCCGGCATTCTCGAACTGACCCACAACCACGGCACCGAGAACGACGCAGATTTCGCCTACCACAACGGCAATACCGACCCGCGCGGTTTCGGCCACATCTGTATCTCCGTGCCGGACATCGTCGCCGCATGCGAGCGCTTCGAAGCGCTGGGCTGCGATTTCCAGAAACGCCTGAATGATGGCCGCATGAAGAGCCTGGCGTTTATCAAGGATCCAGACGCTTACTGGGTTGAAATCATCCAGCCAGCGCCGATGTGACACTTAGCCCGCTCTCACATTGGGAATGCGTGAGACACAAAAAACCCCATGATTGCTCATGGGGTTTTGTGTTTTCAGCGTCGGCGTTTAGGCCGGTGCGGAGGTACGGATCAAGTGATCGAATGCGCTCAGCGAAGCCTTGGCGCCCTCGCCCACTGCGATCACGATCTGCTTGTACGGCACGGTAGTCACATCACCGGCAGCGAACACACCCGGCATTGAAGTTTCACCACGGGCATCGACGATGATCTCGCCGCGAGGCGACAGTTCGATGGTGCCTTTGAGCCAATCGGTGTTGGGCAGCAAGCCGATCTGCACGAAGATCCCTTCCAGTTCGACGTTACGCAGTTCATCAGTCTGACGATCCTTGTAGCGCAGACCGTTGACCTTCTGGCCGTCACCCAACACTTCAGTGGTTTGCGCACTGGTGATCACGGTGACATTCGGCAGGCTGTGCAACTTGCGCTGCAACACCGCATCGGCGCGCAGCTGTACATCAAACTCCAGCAACGTAACGTGAGACACGATGCCCGCCAGGTCGATGGCCGCTTCGACGCCGGAGTTACCGCCGCCAATCACCGCTACACGCTTGCCTTTGAACAGCGGACCGTCACAGTGCGGGCAGTACGCAACGCCTTTGTTGCGGTATTGCTGCTCGCCCGGGACATTCATTTCACGCCACCGCGCACCGGTCGCGAGGATCACGGTCTTGGCTTTCAGGGTCGCGCCGCTGGCGAAGTGGACTTCGTGCAGCTCACCACTCTTGCCCGGCACCAGTTTGTCGGCCCGCTGCAGGTTCATGATGTCGACGTCGTATTGCTTGACGTGTTCTTCCAGCGCCACCGCCAGTTTCGGCCCTTCGGTTTCCTGCACAGAGATGAAGTTCTCGATGGCCATGGTGTCGAGCACCTGCCCACCAAAACGTTCAGCAGCCACACCGGTGCGAATGCCTTTACGAGCGGCGTAGATCGCGGCCGAAGCACCGGCCGGGCCACCGCCGACGACCAATACGTCAAAGGCTTCCTTGGCGCTGATCTTTTCGGCTTGACGCTCGATACCGCTGGTGTCGATCTTGGCAAGGATTTCTTCCAGGCCCATGCGCCCCTGGCCGAAGTTGACGCCGTTGAGGTAAATGCTTGGCACGGCCATGATCTGACGATCATCGACTTCAGCCTGGAACAGCGCGCCGTCGATGGCGACGTGACGGATGTTCGAGTTCAGTACCGCCATCAGGTTCAGTGCCTGGACCACGTCCGGACAGTTCTGGCAGGACAGCGAGAAGTACGTCTCGAAGCTGAACTCGCCTTTGAGCGAACGGATCTGTTCGATCACTTCAGCACTGGCCTTCGATGGGTGGCCGCCGACTTGCAGCAGCGCCAACACCAATGAAGTGAATTCGTGGCCCATCGGGATGCCGGCGAAACGCAGGCTGATATCGGCACCCGGGCGGTTGATCGAGAACGATGGTTTGCGTGCATCGTCACCGTTATCGAGCAAGGTAATTTGGTTGGAAAGACTGGCAACGTCTTTGAGTAATGCGAGCATTTCCTGGGATTTCGCACCGTCGTCGAGGGAGGCAACGATCTCGATCGGCTGGGTGACCCGTTCCAGGTACGATTTCAACTGGGCTTTAAGATTGGCGTCCAACATACGGGCGATTTCCTTTTTGAATTCGAAAAAAAACGCCCGAGCGAATCTCGCCCGGGCGTTTTTGAGGGCGGTTGCGGCTTACTTAGGTGCGGAAACCCGCCCTGATAGTGCTTTCACAGACTTAGATCTTGCCGACCAGGTCCAGGGACGGAGCCAGAGTGGCCTCGCCTTCTTTCCACTTGGCTGGGCAAACCTGGCCTGGGTGAGCAGCGACGTATTGAGCAGCCTTGATTTTGCGCAGCAGCTCGGAAGCGTCACGGCCAACGCCGCCATCGTTCAGTTCAACGATTTTGATCTGGCCTTCAGGGTTGATCACGAAGGTGCCACGGTCAGCCAGGCCAGCGTCTTCGATCAGCACGTCGAAGTTGCGGGAGATGGCGTGAGTCGGGTCGCCGATCATGGTGTACTGGATTTTGCCGATGGCTGGCGAAGTGTTATGCCAGGCAGCGTGAGCAAAGTGGGTATCGGTGGAAACGCTGTAGATCTCGACGCCCAGTTTCTGGAACGCGTCGTAGTTGTCAGCCAGGTCTTCCAGTTCGGTCGGGCAAACGAAGGTGAAGTCGGCTGGGTAGAAGAACACGACAGACCACTTGCCTTTCAGGTCAGCGTCCGACACTTTTACGAAATCGCCATTTTTGAAGGCGTCAGCTTTGAACGGTTTAACTTGGCTGTTGATGATAGGCATCGATGACTCTCCGTCAGGGTTGAAAAGTTTGGTTGAGAAGTTGATGGGGGGAATCCTACCCACTCGATCGCCGCCTGGCTCATTGGCAAAGCTCATGCTGCTGATTGGTTTTCGCTATTAGGGGACAGTATTAATAGAAGAAAACGGTATCTAGCGCGCCAACGGCTTTTCAGCGACCCGAGCCATTCCGAGAAACGGGCTGGCTTCAACATAGCGCATGGCTGACTTCACATCCTTCCATCCCACGTAATTCATCAACGATTTCAGATCCCAACCACTTTGATGGGCCCAGCTGGCAAAGCCGCGTCGCAGGGAATGGCTGGTGTAGTGCTCGGCGGGGATACCGGCACGTTCCAGGGCTTGGCGGAGCAACGGGATCACGCTGTTAGCGTGCAAACCCTCCTCGCTCAAGTTGCCCCAACGGTCGATACCGCGGAACACCGGACCGCGGACCAACGCAGCTTCGGTGATCCATTGGATATAGGCGTTGACCGGGCAAAGCCGTTGCAGAGCCGGGGTCTGGTAAGTCTTGCCGAGGTTTTCGCGATCGCTCTTGCTGCGTGGCAGGTAGAGGGTGATGCCTGAACCGGCGCTCGCCTGCACATGCTCGATCTGTACGCGGCACAACTCATCGCTGCGAAATCCGCGCCAGAAGCCCAGCAAGATCAGCGCGGTGTCGCGTCGGGCGCGCAGCAAGCCCGCCTGATCGTTTTGCGCCTTGGCGGTTTGCGCTTCCAGTTCCAACCACGCCACCACTTGCTCCAGATGCTGAAGTTGCAAGGGCTCGGCCTGCTTCTCCTGCGCCGGGTGCAGCGCACGAATGCCTTTGAAGACCTTGCGCACCACCGGCGACTTGGTCGGGTCAGCGAAACCCTGGCTGTTATGCCACTGCGCCAGCGCTGACAACCGCAGCTTCAACGTATTGATCGACAGCACGCCCGCATGAGCCACGAGGTAACGCGCCACGCTGTCGCTCGTCGCCGGCAGGAAACCACCCCAATGGACTTCGAAATGTTCAATGGCCGCTCGATAGCTACGCCGGGTGTTGTCGCGGGTGGCGGCTTGCAGGTAGCGATCCAGATCGGTCATGGGCTCATCTCTCGAAAACGTACCGCTTTAGCGGTGTAAAACCCGCCGTACGGCGCATCACACGGGGTAATACCAGTATATCCCGCATCAGTATCCTACATTTTTTATCTTTTTATAAACGATGGTACACTGCTTACTTTAGTGGCATGTACCACAGTACGAAATCGTAGGAGAGCACATGGCTCGTGGCGGCGTAAATAAAGCGGTAGTGCAGGCGGCACGTTTGGCAATCCTTGCCCGTGGCGAAAACCCCAGCATCGATGCAGTACGGATCGAGATGGGCAATACCGGCTCAAAAACCACCATTCACCGCTATTTAAAGGAGCTGGATGACGGCGGCGAACGCGTCGAAACGCCCTCAGAGCCCATTGATGACGAACTGGCTGGTCTGGTTTCGCGCCTGGCGCAACGCCTGAAGGAACAGGCCCAAGAACCCATCGAACACGCACGCGCGCAGTTCGATCAGCAACGTAAAGAACTGGAAATCCACCTGACTGCGGCCCGGCAAGACAACGCGGAATTACACCAGCAATACGAGATTCAAAGCCTGGCGCTGACTCAAGAGTCCGAAGCCCTGCAAGAAACCCGCTCCATGCTGCAGGCAGAACAAACCCGCAACGCCGGACTGAACCAGGCACTGGCCGATTTCGAACTGCGCTTGCAAGACAAGGACGAGCAGATCCGCTCACTGGAAGAAAAGCACCTGCACGCACGCGATGCCCTGGAACACTACCGCAACGCCGTCAAGGAACAGCGCGAGCAAGAGCACAGCCGCCACGAAGGCCAGGTGCAGCAGATTCAAATGGAATTGCGCCAGGCCCAGCAAAGCGCATTGGTGCGCCAGGATGAGATCACTCAGTTGCATCGCGACAACGAGCGCTTGCTCACCGAGAACCGTGGAACGCTGCGGGAACTGGGGTTATTGCAGGAGCAACTCAAACACACCCACAGCCGCCAGGACCAACTGCTGGAGCAGGTCAACCGCATCGACAGCGAACGCACCCTCCTCCAGGAACGCTTGCGTGCCGCCCTGCTGGAAAGTCAGTCGCTCAAGCAGAGCGTCGACGAGCAGTCGCAGATCAACAAAGGGCTGGAGATTGAATTGCTCAAGACTCAGGCGAGCCTCGATGAAAGCCTGCGCCTGGCGGCTGTCATTGCAACAGCGCCAGACGCATCAGAGGCCGATAAAAACGATTAACCGCTAACCGGCGTACGCATGGTGACGAACTCTTCGGCGGCAGTTGGATGCACGCCAACTGTTTCGTCGAAGTCGCGCTTGGTCGCGCCAGCCTTCAAGGCAATCGCCAACCCCTGAACGATCTCACCGGCATCCGGCCCGACCATGTGGCAACCCAGGACCTTGTCGGTCTTGGCATCGACCACCAGTTTCATCAGCGTACGCTCCTGACATTCGGTCAGGGTCAGCTTCATCGGACGGAAACGGCTTTCGTAGATCGTGACCTCGTGGCCGGCCTCGCGAGCCTCTTCCTCGCTCAAGCCAACCGTGCCGATGTTCGGCAAGCTGAACACAGCAGTCGGGATCATCTTGTAATCCACCGGACGATATTGCTCAGGCTTGAACAGGCGACGCGCCACGGCCATGCCTTCAGCCAGCGCGACGGGGGTCAGCTGAACACGACCGATCACATCGCCCAGCGCCAGGATCGACGGCTCGGCGGTCTGATACTGATCATCGACCTCGACGAAACCTTTCTTGTCGAGTTTGACCCCGGTGTTTTCCAGCCCGAGGTTATCGAGCATCGGACGGCGACCGGTGGCGTAGAACACACAATCCGCCTCCAGCTCACGACCGTCCTTGAGCGTCACCTTCAGGCTGCCATCGGACTGCTTGTCGATACGCTCGATGTCGGCGTTGAATTGCAGGTTCATGCCGCGCTTGGTCAGCTCTTCCTGCAAGTGCTTGCGTACCGCTCCGTCGAAGCCACGCAGGAACAGCTCGCCGCGATACAACAACGTCGTGTCGGCGCCCAGCCCGTGGAAGATCCCGGCGAATTCGACAGCGATGTAACCGCCGCCCACCACCAGAACGCGCTTTGGCAGCTCTTTGAGGAAAAACGCCTGGTTGGAACTGATTGCATGTTCATGCCCCGGAATCTCCGGGATCTGCGGCCAACCGCCGGTGGCAATCAGGATGTTCTTGGCGGTGTGGCGCTCGCCATTGATCTCGACCGTGTTGGGGTCGACGATTTTGGCGTGGCCTTCATGCAAGGTCACACCGCTGTTGACCAGCAAGTTGCGGTAAATGCCATTCAGGCGATTAATCTCGCGATCCTTGTTGGCGATCAGCGTTGCCCAATCGAACTTCGCTTCGCCCAACGTCCAGCCAAAGCCCGAAGACTGCTCGAAGTCTTCGGCGAAGTGCGCGCCGTAGACCAGCAATTTCTTCGGCACGCAGCCGACGTTCACACACGTACCGCCCAGGTAACGGCTCTCGGCCACAGCCACCTTCGCTCCAAAACCGGCAGCAAAACGAGCAGCCCGTACACCGCCGGAACCGGCACCAATCACATAAAGGTCAAAATCGTAGGCCATTTTCAATCTCCTCGGCAGGAAACCAGCATACCCGCAGACGTCCGTTGGGCAAGCGCTGCAAGCGATATGGGGGCGGAAAATGAAAAAGCCACCCGAAAGGTGGCTTTTCAATACAAGCGGGTAAGGCGCTATCAGTAAGCCTTGCCAGTCTTGTAGAAGTTCTCGAAGCAGAAGTTGGTCGCGTCGATGTAGCCTTCTGCGCCACCGCAGTCGAACCGCTTGCCCTTGAACTTGTAGGCCATGACGCAGCCGTTCTGGGCCTGCTTCATCAGGGCGTCGGTGATCTGGATTTCACCACCCTTGCCTGGTTCGGTTTGTTCGATCAGGTCGAAGATGTCCGGGGTCAGAATGTAACGGCCGATGATCGCCAGGTTCGACGGTGCATCTTCAGGCTTTGGCTTTTCGACCATGCTGTGAACACGGTAGATGTCGTCGCGGATCATCTCACCAGCAATCACGCCGTACTTGTGAGTTTCTTGCGGATCGACTTCCTGGATGGCAACGATCGAGCAGCGGAACTGCTTGTACAGCTTGACCATCTGGGTCAGGACGCCGTCGCCTTCGAGGTTGACGCACAAGTCATCCGCCAGGACCACGGCGAACGGCTCGTCGCCGATCAACGGGCGACCGGTCAGAATCGCGTGACCCAGGCCTTTCATTTCGGTCTGGCGGGTGTAGGAGAACGAGCAGTTGTCGAGCAACTTGCGGATACCGACCAGGTATTTCTCTTTGTCGGTGCCTTTGATCTGGTTTTCCAACTCGTAGCTGATGTCGAAGTGGTCTTCCAGGGCGCGTTTGCCGCGACCGGTGACGATGGAGATTTCAGTCAAACCAGCGTCCAGTGCTTCTTCGACGCCGTACTGGATCAGTGGCTTGTTTACCACCGGCAGCATTTCTTTGGGCATGGCTTTAGTCGCTGGCAGGAAGCGAGTACCGTAACCGGCTGCTGGGAACAAGCATTTCTTGATCATATAAGTCCTTGAAAGGGCTGTGTGTACGAGTTTCGGCGCAGTCTAATCAGGCGGAGTGCACCTTACAATGCCCCGCGCTGGCTAACCGATGCCATCATAGAGAAATATTCCCGCGGATAGTTCCATCCGGATTTTTGCGCGGTCAAATCAGCGTAGCTCAAAGAGGCCGGCAAACTGGACCACCATACGCTTATCGCCCCCCAATGCGAGCATTTGCCGGTATCATGGCGACTTTGAACCAGTGAACGAGACAGATAGATGACCGCAGCAAAAATCATCAACGGGTACACGGTCGACAAAGGAAAAGATGGCCAGTGGCACATTACCGCCACCAATGGCGAAGATGTTTCCGGGCCGTTACCCAGCGAAGCGATGGCGATTGAAGTGGCTTCGGTGCTCGACTACACACCTCCCGCGCCGAAGCGACGCGGCAAGAGTCAGGACTGATAGCCTGCGGCACGCGCAGAGCCCTGCCATCGAGCAGGGCTTTTTTGTGGCCAGATGCAAACAAGTGGCCAATCGCTATAACCTTTTCACACTGGCGCTGTCAGAGCGTCTAGCCCCCTCGCTGAAGACGACTATGAACATGAACAGATTTTTGCCCCTGATTGCACTCCTGGCCCTGAGCGGCTGCGCCACTTCCGAAAAGATGTACCTGAACAACGGCGAGCAAGGACTGGCGATCGACTGCTCCGGTGAAGCCAACTCCTGGGCCACGTGCTACGAAAAAGCCGATGCCTCTTGCGCCGGCACCGGCTACCGGATTGTCGGTACCGACGGCACACCATCCACCAAGGAAAGTGACAAGACCCTGGGGGTCGACGTCGGCAACTTCAAGAACCGCAGCGTCGTGGTGGTCTGCAAGTAAGGCGCCCTGCCCTACATGTGAATTTCGGCGAATTTGATCCCGAGGCCGCGCACTGTCTCGATCAAATCGTCGAGACGACCAAACGATTCGACCTCATCGTTATCATCCACCAGGAAATAACTGCGCCCGGCGCTTTTCTTGAAAAACACGATCCATTCCCCGGGGTTTGCCGGATTTTGAATGACGTGGGTGGCAGAGATCAGTCCCTCTGCATGGCGTTCCCGAACTTGCTCTCGCTTCATGCGCGACTCCAGAAATGACAATGCCGCCAAAGCATGACTTTGACGGCATCAGTATGAACGGTGGCCAGTCTATCAGCCGGAAATGCACGCATTGGCGGCTTTCTGCACGTCCTTCGGACGCACCGGCACATTGGACATGCGCTCATGCAGCTTGATACCGCTGCCACCCGAGCGGTCTTCGATGTCGAATACGGCTGCCGGGGCCGACGAGAATTTCGCCGGCACGATTACACGCATCCCGTCCTTGTGCGACTCCACTTGCAGGGCGCCACGACTGTCGGCCAGTTTTTCAACCAGGCATTGCGCGTACTCATTGGGCTTTTTGCCTGAGATCACGTTCATGGTAGGCAACGTCTCGTTAATCTCCGAGACATTCGCACAGCCACTCACTACCAATGCCAACGGCAAGACCAACACACCCCACTTCATACAAAACCTCCGATAAAGACCCTCCGACAGCACAAATGCTGATTTTCTCCGAGGTTCGTTGCGTTTATCGCTCATAGAATTCCGAATAACTGTTTTTAATTGTCAAAGCGAACCCCGACGACCGGATAATAACCTGTTCGGGCTGATAAACTGCGTCAATCGCCCATGCTATCGTTTTGATTTTGTAGAAAAAGCCCTTCTGGAGGCGCCTCATGAAATTTATCCACCAGCGCGAGCACCTCAATGAAGACGACATTGTCGTCATCCAGTGCTCCCAAACCTGCAACATTCGCTTGATGAACGACGCCAACTTTCGCAGCTTCAAGAACGGCGGCCGTCATACTTATCACGGCGGTGCGTTCGACACGTTCCCGGCGCGGATTACTGCACCGAGCACCGGTTTCTGGAACATCACCATCGACACGGTCAACCGCCGGCCGATCAGCGTGACCCGCAAACCGACCCTGACGCACTCGATCAAGATCATCCGTCGCTCCAGCACAAAACTGAGCTGAGTGACGTTCCCGCACGAATAAAAGAAGGTATGACCGTGGCCCAAACGACCAAGTACGTCATCAAATACAAACTCAACGGCGAACGCCGTTTCGAATTTGCCCAGCTCGAAAACGGCACAGAAGAAGAAGCCAAGGCCGCGCTGGACGCCATTCATGGTTCGAGCGAAGACGTCATCAGCGACATCGCCGTCAGCAAAGCGCTGTAACGCGACCCGGCACCCGGAGCGACAACAAGGACGTCATGCTCCGCGCCTATATGAATTCCACCGCAAGCGCCGGAGTGTTCACTCCCTTGGCGCTCCCTAGACTGGCCACCTCGACCTTTGGTTAAGGAGTCAGAACATGTCTACTTCCTCGATTCGCTACATCAGCGGCACTTCCAGCCTTGGCGTCCTGTTACTGGCATTCAGCGCCGAAGGCCTGTGCGCGTTGTTGCTCGGTGACGACTTGATCACGCTCGAGCAGGATCTGGCACGGCGTTTCCCTGGATTGCCAACTTCGCAGCGCGATGAAAGTCTGATGCCGGCCTTGGAGCAAACCCTGCGCCACCTCGACGACCCGCGCATTGCACTCGATCTGCCGCTGGACCTGACCGGCAGCGTATTTCAACGGCGCGTCTGGGAAATCCTGCGGCAAATCCCCGTCGGCGAAACCGCCAGCTACCTGGATATCGCCCAACGCCTCGGCCAGCCCAGCGCTTTTCGGGCGGTGGCGAATGCCTGTGGGGCTAACCCGATCGCCGTTGTCGTGCCGTGCCATAGGGTGCTGCGCCAGGATGGCAGCCTTGGCGGCTATCGCTGGGGACTGGAGCGCAAACGGCAGTTGCTGGACCGTGAGGTTTCACGATGAGCGAGCAAACCTTCGATTCGCTGGACTGGGCAACCCTGGAGCAACAACTCGATCAGGATGGCTGTGCCGTCATCAAGTCGCTGCTGAGTGCAAAGACGTGCAACGAAATCAGCGCCCTCTACGCTCAGACAGCGCCCTTCCGCTCTCAAGTGATGATGGCGCGTCATGGCTTTGGCCGTGGCGAGTACAAGTATTTCAAATACCCGCTGCCGGACACGGTCGCCCGACTGCGCAGTGCGCTCTACCCTTGTCTCGTGCCAATCGCCAATCGCTGGTACGAATGCATGGACCTGCCGATCCGTTTTCCTGAAAGCCACCAAGCATTCCTGCAACGCTGCCATGCCGCCGGTCAGGAGCGCCCGACGCCGTTATTGCTGCAATATGGCCCGCAGGACTACAACTGCTTGCATCAGGATCTGTACGGCGAACACGTGTTCCCGCTGCAGGTGGCGATTCTTCTGTCAGAACCGGACGAAGATTTTACCGGCGGCGAGTTTGTGCTGACCGAACAACGCCCGCGGATGCAGTCACGCCCGCAGGTGATCGGCCTGAAGAAAGGCGATGGTGTGATCTTTGCGGTCAGCCAGCGTCCGGTCAAAGGCGTTCGCGGCTATTACCGGGTGACGATGCGACACGGCGTGAGTCGCCTGCACAGCGGAAAACGGCATACCCTTGGAATCATCTTTCACGATGCGTTATGACCCCATGATCCCGACCACCTTCGATCTGTTTGCCGATGCCGAGCCCGAACAGAAACCCAGGCGCGAGCAAATCGGCGAACAATCCTACGTCTTGCGCGGCTTTGCCCTGCAGTGGATAGATCAGTTGCTGCCGGCACTGGAAGCGATTCTAACGGCCGCCCCCTTTCGGCAGATGGCCACGCCGGGCGGTTTCACCATGTCGGTGGCGTTGAGCAGTTGCGGCACCTGGGGCTGGACCACGGATCGCAGCGGTTACAAATACACACGCAACGACCCGCAGACCGGACAACCCTGGCCCGCGATGCCCGACGTGTTTTTCGAATTGGCACAAGCGGCGGCCCGGGAAGCGGGATTTGCGGACTTTATTCCTGATTCCTGCCTGATCAACCGTTATGTCCCCGGCGCCAAGATGTCATTGCACCAGGACAAAGACGAAGGTTCCTACGCCGCTCCGATTGTTTCGGTGTCATTGGGATTGCCTGCCATCTTCCTGTTCGGCGGGTTTCAACGCAGCGATAAAAGCCAACGCGTGCCATTGCTGCATGGTGACATCGTGGTCTGGGGCGGCGTCGATCGTTTGCGTTATCACGGAGTGCTGCCGATCAAGGACGGCCATCACCCGCGCCTGGGCGAACAACGGATCAACTTCACCTTTCGAACCGCCGGATGAAACCCTCGAATTCAACCGCAAGACTCGGGGTGCAGCGCTGTTGCCGGATGGTTAATCTGCATGAAACGAGTCAACGGACATGAAGCCATGACAACTCATTCGACCAGGATCGCCACCGAAAACGATCCTCGCTGGGCCGCCGTCGTTGCACGAGATCCCAGCGCCGACGGGCAGTTTGTCTACGCCGTGAAAACCACCGGAATCTATTGCCGTCCCAGCAGCCTCGCTCGCCTGCCGAAACCGCAGAATGTCGAATTTTTCGACACCGCCGAGCAGGCCCAGGCGGCGGGATATCGTCCGAGCAAACGAGCCACAAAGGATCAAAGCGACGTCGCCGCACAACACGCGGCAACCGTAGCGGCCGCCTGCCGGCACATCGAATCCGCGGAAAACCTGCCTGCGTTAAATGAACTGGCGGACGTAGCGGGCCTGAGCAGCTTTCACTTTCATCGCGTGTTCAAAGCCGTGACCGGCCTCACACCCAAGGGTTACGCCACCGCCCATCGTTCACGCAAGGTTCGAGAACGCCTGGCCGACGGCGGTTCGGTCACCGACGCCTTGTACGACGCCGGGTTCAACTCCAACAGTCGCTTCTATGAGTCGGCCGATCAGTTGCTGGGCATGACGCCCGGTGATTACCGTGCGGCGGGCCAGAACAACGATATCCGCTTTGCCGTCGGCCAGTGTTCTCTGGGAGCGATTCTGGTGGCACAAAGTGAACGCGGCGTTTGCGCAATTTTGTTGGGAGACGATCCGCATCAACTGGTCTGCGATCTGCAGGACAAGTTTCGCCGTGCGAATCTGATTGGCGCCGATCATGCGTTCGAACAGCTGATCGCCAAGGTGGTCGGTTTTATCGAGGCGCCGGCGATTGGCCTGGACTTGCCGCTGGACGTGCGCGGTACGGCGTTTCAGGAGCGGGTCTGGCAGGCGCTGCGGGAAATTCCAGCGGGCAGCACCGCCAGCTACGCCGATATCGCTCAGCGTATCGGCGCGCCCAAAGCCGTGCGCGCCGTGGCCCAGGCCTGCGGCGCGAACAGTATCGCGGTAGCGATTCCGTGCCATCGCGTGGTGCGCAGCGACGGCAACCTGTCGGGCTATCGCTGGGGTGTAGAACGCAAGCGCCAGTTGCTGGAACGCGAGACTCGCTAATCAGCGATTCACATCAACTACAACCCGCCCGCGCAATTGCCCGGCGAGCAAGCGTGGCGCGGCGTCGATGGCTTCGCTCAAGCCGATCTCATGGCTGATCAGCGGTAGCAACGCGAAGTCCAGATCCTTGGCCAGACGATTCCAGGCTTCTATCCGCTTGGCTTTGGGTTGGGTCACGCTGTTGATTCCGACCAATGTCACGCCGCGCAAAATGAACGGTGCGACGGAGGCTGGAAAGTCCATGCCTTGCGCCAAACCGCAAGCGGCGACCGTGCCATTGGCCTTGGTGCTGGCGCAAGCGTTGGCCAACGTGTGACTACCGACGGAGTCGATCACCGCAGCCCAACGCTCCTTGGCCAACGGTTTACCCGGCGCGGACAGCGTGGCGCGATCGATGATCTCGCTGGCACCCAGTTGCTTGAGGTAATCGTTCTCGGAGGTGCGGCCCGTGGATGCCACGACCCGATAGCCGAGTTTGCTCAGCAGCGCGATGGCGAAACTGCCTACGCCGCCGTTGGCCCCGGTGACCAGCACTTCACCCTGCTCAGGCGTGACGCCGTTGTGTTCCAGCGCCAGGATGCACAACATCGCCGTGTAACCGGCGGTGCCGATTGCCATGGCCTGGGCCGCGGTGAATTCCTTGGGTAGCGCAATCAGCCAGTCACCCTGGAGGCGTGCCTTTTGTGCCAGCCCGCCCCAGTGCCCTTCGCCCACACCCCAGCCGTTGAGCAGTACCTGGTCACCGACCTTGTAGTCCGGATGATCACTGACTTCGACCGTACCGGCCAGATCGATCCCTGGCACCATCGGAAATTTCCTGACCACCGGACTGCTGCCGGTGATCGCCAGGCCATCCTTGAAGTTCAGCGTGCTGTACGCCACGCGTACCGTCACATCACCCTCGGGCAGCTGGTCGTCATTGATCTCTTGCAGTGTCGCCCGGTAACCGCTGTCGTCTTTGTCGATCAAAATACCTTTGAACATCATCGCCTCTCAATGGAGTCAATCTGGGGGTGGGGCCATTGAAATACCACAAAGAAACATCGCGCCGTACAAGACTTTAGCCAAACCGCCAACGCGCCGAGCGTTTCCATGACGTGCGGCTACGCTTTTTTTCCGCGCTTATGGAAGACCTGAAAACCTCCCGGATACAAAAGTCGGCTGGCCCTGCGACAGCCATTGCTGGTAAAAAACCGGTTCTACCCGTCGGAGAATCATTGAAATGAGCCAATGGCCAGACACCCGCATCCTTGACCTGCTCGGCATCGAACTGCCGATCATCCAGGCGCCCATGGCTGGCGCTACCGGCTCGGCCATGGTCATCGCCGCGAGCAACGCCGGCGGCCTGGGCTCGATGCCCGCCGCAATGCTGAGTATCGAGCAGTTGCGCGAAGAGCTGAAGACGATTCGCCAACACAGCCAGCGCCCGTTCAACATCAACTATTTCTGCCACCAGACGCCGGCGGCCGATGAGCAACGTGCCCGGGACTGGAAGAATTTGTTGGAGCCGTACTATCGGGAACTGGGCGTCGATTTAGAGGCGCCTACCCCGGTGTCCAATCGCGCACCTTTCGATCACGCTGCCTGCGAAGTGCTCGAAGAATTTCGCCCCGAAGTTGTGAGCTTTCACTTCGGCCTGCCGGAAAAATCCTTGATGGATCGCGTAAAAGCCACCGGGGCGAAAATTCTCTCCTCGGCGACGACGGTCGAAGAAGCCATCTGGCTGGAGCAGCATGGCTGCGACGCGATCATCGCCATGGGCTACGAAGCCGGCGGGCATCGCGGGATGTTTCTCAGCGATGACTTGAGCAGCCAGGTAGGCACATTCGCCCTCGTGCCTCAGGTCGTCGACGCGGTGAAGGTGCCGGTGATTGCAGCGGGCGGGATCAGCGATGCACGGGGCGTTGCGGCGGCTTTTCTGTTGGGCGCTTCGGCGGTGCAGGTGGGGACGGCCTACTTGTTCACGCCGGAAGCCAAGGTCAGCGCGTCTCACCACAAAGCATTGCGCACGGCCAAGGAAAGCGAGACTGCGGTGACCAACCTTTTCACCGGCCGCCCTGCACGGGGGATTCTCAATCGGGTGATGCGCGAAATCGGGCCCATGAGCGATAAAGCACCGGCCTTCCCGCTGGCTGGCGGAGCGTTGATGCCGTTGCGGGCGAAAGGTGAGGCGGACTTCAGCAATCTCTGGGCTGGGCAGGCGTTCACGTTGGGGGTTGAAATGGGGACGGCGGAGCTGACTCGGCGGCTGGCGGAGGAAGGCTTGGCCAAATTGCTTCGTCGGTAGCGAACGTTGTTGTAGCAGCTAACTTGTGGCGAGGGGATTTATCCCCGTTCGGCTGCGAAGCAGTCGTCAATCCTGACAACTCACTGTTTGAACGGACGCTGGGGCCGCCTCGCAGCCCAACGGGGATAAATCCCCTCGCCACCGGCAACAGGTCGTGCGCAATCTCAGTACCGACACATTCCGTTGGCAGGCATTTCGCTATATATTCCGCTATACAGCGTTCCATCCCCTCGTTGCATTTGCCGATAACGGAGCCGTTTCATGAGCATTCGTGCCTCACGTTTTGCCCCCACCCGCCTCGCAAGCCTGCTCGCCGTATTCGCCTTCGGGTCCGCCCAGGCGGACGAAGTCCAAGTGGCCGTCGCCGCCAACTTCACCGCGCCGATCCAGGCCATCGCTGCAGATTTCGAGAAAGCCACCGGGCATAAACTGGTCACTTCCTTTGGCGCAACCGGTCAGTTCTACACCCAGATCAAAAATGGCGCACCGTTCGAAGTGCTCCTCTCGGCGGACGACACCATCCCGCAAAAACTTGAGGCTGAAGGCGACACCGTCAAGGGTTCGCGCTTCACCTACGCTATCGGCACACTGGCGTTGTGGTCAGCCAAGGAAGGTTACGTCGATGCCAAGGGTGATGTGCTGAAAGCGAACGAGTACAAGCACCTCTCCATCGCCAACCCGAAAACGGCACCCTACGGCCTGGCTGCCACTCAAGTGCTGGCCAGGCAGGGCCTGACCGACAAAGTCAAAGACAAGATCGTTGGAGGTCAGAACATTACCCAGGCCTATCAGTTCGTTTCCACCGGCAATGCTGAGCTGGGCTTCGTGGCCTTGTCGCAGGTCTACAAAGACGGCAAAGTCACCGGCGGTTCGGCCTGGATTGTTCCGGCCGACCTGCACGACCCGATCAAACAAGACGCGGTGATCCTCAACAAAGGCAAGGACAACCCGGCTGCCAAGGCGCTGGTTGACTACCTCAAGGGGCCCAAAGCCGCCGCGATTATCAAATCCTACGGTTATCAACTCTAAATGACGCTGACGAGTGCCGACTTTTCCGCCATCTGGCTGACCTTGAAACTGGCGTCCCTGACGACGGTTATCCTGCTGATCATCGGTACTCCGATTGCGTTATGGCTGTCCCGCACCCAATCCTGGTGGCGTGGACCGGTCGGGGCGATCGTCGCCCTGCCCCTGGTCTTGCCGCCCACAGTGATTGGCTTTTATCTGTTGCTGGCGCTCGGCCCGAACGGCTTTGTTGGCCAATTCACCCAGTCACTGGGGCTCGGCACGCTCACCTTCAGTTTTGCGGGGCTTGTGATCGGTTCGGTGCTGTACTCGATGCCGTTCGTGGTCCAGCCACTGCAAAACGCTTTTTCCGCCATCGGCACTCGCCCGCTGGAAGTGGCCGCCACCTTGCGCGCCAATCCCTGGGACACTTTCTTCAGCGTGATCCTGCCGCTGGCTCGACCCGGCTTCATCACCGCGGCCATTCTCGGTTTCGCCCACACCGTCGGCGAGTTCGGCGTAGTGCTGATGATTGGCGGCAACATTCCCGACAAGACCCGCGTGGTCTCGGTGCAGATCTACGATCACGTGGAAGCCATGGAGTATGCCCAGGCCCACTGGCTGGCCGGGGCGATGCTGGTGTTCTCTTTTGCCGTGTTGCTGGCGCTCTACTCCAGCCGCAAAACCAAAGCGGGCTGGAGCTGATCGATGATTCAGATGCGTCTGAAACTGCGTTATTCGGGATTCGCCCTGGAGGTGGATCTGCAAATGCCCGGCCGTGGAGTGACTGCACTTTACGGTCATTCCGGCTCGGGCAAGACCACATGCCTGCGCTGTATTGCTGGCCTGGAGCGGGCTGAGCAGGGCTTTATCCGGGTCAACGACGAAGTCTGGCAGGACAGCGACAAGGGCATTTTCGTACCTCCGCATAAACGTGCGCTGGGGTATGTGTTTCAGGAAGCGAGCCTGTTTCCTCACCTGTCGGTGCTCGCCAATCTGGAGTTCGGCCTCAAGCGCATCCCTAAGCAACAACGCCGGGTCGACATGGCGCATGCCACTGAACTGCTGGGCATCGGTCATTTGCTGGACCGCCATCCGCAGCACCTGTCCGGCGGTGAACGGCAGCGAATCGGCATCGCCCGCGCGTTGCTCACCAGCCCCAAACTCCTGCTCATGGATGAACCGCTGGCGGCGTTGGACAGTCAGCGTAAAAACGAAATCCTGCCTTACCTGCAACGCCTGCACGATGAACTCGACATCCCGGTGTTGTACGTCAGCCACTCGCAAGATGAGGTCGCCCGCCTCGCCGACCACGTCGTCCTGCTGAGCGACGGCAAGGCGCTGGCCAGCGGCCCCATCGGCGAAACCCTGGCGCGTCTCGACTTACCCCTGGCGCTGGGCGACGATGCCGGCGTGGTGATCGAAGGCCATGTCAGCGCCTACGACCCCCACTATCAATTGCTGACGTTGCAACTGCCCGATACCAACCTGAGCATTCGCGTGACGCATGCACCGATGACTCCGGGTCAGGTTTTGCGCTGCAAAGTCCAGGCGCGTGATGTGAGCCTGAGCCTGCAAGGCGTCGAGCACAGCAGCATCCTCAATCGCCTGCCGGTGACGGTGATCAGTGAAATCGGCGCCGACAACGCTGCCCACGTACTGATCCGATTGAACGCCGCCGGCACGCCGCTGCTGGCACGCATCACCCGCTACTCCCGGGACCAGTTGGGCGTGCACCCCGGCCAGCAACTCTGGGCGCAGATCAAAGCGGTGGCAGTGCTGGCGTAAATCTGTCGGCACCACGGCGAACGGGCGCGGTCAATGGCTGTACAGGCCCCCTGACTTGATCGCCAAGGATTTTTCGCCATGTCCGATACCGCGCTGCCCGATGTGCTGCCACCCGACCTGCATTATGTCGACGACACGCAGCCTGGAATCACCCGCAAGCGCTTGCGTGGCAAATTCTGCTATTTCGATCCCGCGGGCCAGCGCATTACCGATCCAGACGAAATCAAGCGCATCAATGCCCTCGCCGTGCCGCCGGCCTATACCAATGTGTGGATCTGCGCCGATCCGCGCGGCCATCTACAAGCCACCGGGCGTGATGCTCGCGGTCGCAAGCAATACCGATACCACGCACGCTGGCGCGAAGTGCGCGATGCCGACAAATACTCGCGCCTGCGGGACTTTGGGCTGGCGCTGCCGAAACTGCGCAAACAGCTTGAAACCCTGCTGGACGCTCCGGGGTTCAGCCGGGACAAAGTCATGGCGACCGTCATTACTTTGCTCGATGCGACGTTGATCCGCGTCGGCAATACGCAGTACGCCCGGGAAAATCGCTCCTATGGCCTGACCACCCTGCGCAGCCGTCACGTCGAGGTCAACGGCAGCGCGATCCTGTTCCAGTTTCGCGGCAAGAGTGGGGTCGAGCACCAGATCACCGTGAAGGACCGGCGCCTGGCGCGAATCATCAAGCGCTGCCTGGAAATTCCCGGGCAAGACCTCTTTCAGTACCTGGACGAAAATGGCGAGCGGCATACCGTCAGCTCCTCAGACGTCAACGCCTACCTGCAAACCCTCACCGGTGCTGACTTCACGGCCAAGGATTACCGCACCTGGGCGGGCAGCGCGCTCGCATTGTCGGTGCTGCGCGAATTGCAGTGGGAACCCGAATCGGACGCAAAACGGCATGTGGTGGAGATGGTCAAGAATGTCGCCAGGCAACTCGGCAACACCCCGGCGGTGTGCCGCAAGTGCTACATCCACCCGGCGGTAGTTGAAGGCTTCATGCTCGGTGCCTTGGCCCAACTGCCGCGGCCGAGACTGCGTAAAGGGCTCAGGGCAGAGGAAGTCGGGCTCGCCATGTATCTGGAGAAGATGATCGAGGCGGCCGACTCGACGAAATGACTCGTCCATTTTTTGCACGATCGCCAGGAACTTCTATAGTTGTTGTGGACATGAATCAGCCGCGGTGACGCCATGGAAGACATTTTCGTTGTGAAGCGTTGCAACAAGATCATCATTCATGGCCGCCGGGCCGGAGAGGCCGGCCACCCGCCACCCGACGCTGCGGAGTTTTATCGAATCTTCGACACCCGCACCTTGGGCTTCTGCGGTGACGACTACGATTGTGAAGAAGATGCCCAACGTAAATGCCTACAGCTCAATGCCAAGTCACAAGTGACGGCCCGACAAGCCTGAAGTCCGGGTCTATACTGAAATCAGCTGAAGGAACGGCGACCCCATCGGCAGAAAGCTCGCACACAGCGGGCTTTTTGCTGCTATTTGCCAGGTTTCTTGAACGGAGGTGTTTGCCATGTCCGAAAAAGAGTCCATCACCACCCTGCTCACCCTGCTCGACTCCCGCCAGGCTCGACTTGCCGCTGCGTGCAAGGAGATTGCCGACTGGGTAGATCATCAAGGAGGGCACCCGACAGCCCTCAGAATTCGTGACCGCCTGAACGACATCGAGAAAGACGCGCCACTGATTCGAAATACCCTGTCTTCGTTAAAACCTGTCGATCCCCCTCTTCCGCGGTTCAGATGATCCGATCTGGACGCGCGATTCGAGAAAGGGCCTGATACAGGGAGTATGAACGGCGACCTCATCGTCACCGTGCTCGTGCCTGTCTGATTATCTTGTGTTGCACCCGCACCCGGCCTGGCGCCGGGCTTTTTTTTGCGACCGTCTTTTCACGTAATGTTCACAACACACGCCTTACAGTGAACCACTCCTTTGAGAAATACCCTGGTCTGCCCGCATGCAGACCTTTTTTTTGCCCGCCAGTCAGCCGGCGAACGTCACTGACTGCTGGAGGTCAAACAATCACACGTCACGAAGGAGACGTTCCATGGTCACCCACTTCAAAGTTGGCGGGCATCTGGCCTGCGGTCACAAGGGCAGCAATCTCACCTCAAGCAGCGAATTGACCCGCGTCAAGTGCAGAAGCTGCCGAAACACCGACGCGTTCAAGGACGCGCGCAAAGCCGAACGTAATGCAGCACGCCGTGCTGCGCGCAAGGCCAAAGTCACTCACACCGCCAATGATTGGCGCGCAGCCTGGGTAGAACGGCTTACTGCCATGGCCGGGCGGCAAAGATTACCTCGTGGTTTTACTGGCCAGCCTTTTGTTTAGAGGGCTGATTCGATACCTGGGTCGACTTTGCTCGACCCAGTCCTGTCGATGTCTCGGGCGTATTCATGCTCGCGGGCTCCATGATTTCAGCGAGCGACATGCGCTTGAACGCTTCAAACAACCTCCTCCCCTCTTCGGGCGCACAAGAAATGGCCAGGCGCATGGTCGCTTCACCGAGTTGCCAGATCAGAAAGGCACAATCCGTAACCCGCTGTGCATCGCGACCTGGAAAAACCCGCAACATCGCATCGGCTAGTATTCCGCCCGCCACACGACTCTCCTCCAGCTCCAACGCCAACAACTGCTTGTCCGCCTGCATGCCTGACCAGATATCACGCATCGCGGGCTCGGCCTGAACGATTTCGTAATACTGATCCAGCAGGTTCGAAAAAGCATCCGCCAACCCTTGGGCATCCTCAACCGCCACCAATAACTCTTCGATACAACGACGGCTGGCAGCGTTATAGCGCTCGGCCAGCGTGCGAATGACCGAGCTCTTGTCGGGAAAGTACTGATAAAGCGATCCGATCGAGATCTCCGAGCGCTCGGCAATTTCGCTCATCTTGACCTGGTCGCTGCCCTTGGTCGCGATCAGTTGAGTCGCCACGGCAAGAATCCGCTCCTGCCGCTCACGACTGCGTTGTTGAGTGGGATTGCGTCGGCTCGGCTCTGAAACAGATGGCTCAAGCCCGGCGGCGACTTTCTTTGGCACTGGTGTGATTCCGTTAACAACATGACAAGCACTCACCTTAGCACTAGCCACGGATGCCCCCAAGCGGTTGTGTCCGTACGTCGGCTTCCTTTCTAAGGTTGGTTGACGAAATAACGTGAGGGATTATCATCTTTTTAACGTGAGTATCACTCACATTAAAAAGATGGAGATGAACGCGATGAAATCCACTCAAGACACTTTCCTCGTTCTCGGTGCGACCGGTAAAACAGGAAGCAGGGTCACTCAACAGCTCAAAGCCTTGGGGTTGCCTGTGCGCCTCGGGTCGCGCAATGCGAATCCGCCCTTCGACTGGGAAGACCGGGCGACTTGGGATGCAGCGCTTGATGGCGTTCACGCGGTTTACATTTCCTATCAACCGGACCTCGCCGTTCCGGGTGCCGTCGAGACAGTCCGGGCGTTCACCGACTTGGCCATCAACAGCGGTGTCGGCAAACTGGTTCTGCTATCCGGACGCGGCGAGGTCGAAGCGGAAGAAGCCGAACGCGTGATTCAGAACAGTGGTGTCGACTGGACGATCCTGCGGGCCAGCTGGTTTTTCCAGAACTTCAGCGAGGCGCATTTTCTGGAACCGATTCTTCAGGGAGAACTGGCCCTGCCCGTCGGCAATATCGCGGAGCCCTTCGTTGATGTGGATGACATTGCAGAAATTGCCGTCGAGGCTCTGACCCAACCCGGACACTCACGCCAACTCTATGAATTGACCGGACCTCGCGCGCTGACGTTTGCCGAGGCGGTCAGTGAGATTGCTCAAGGGACCGGGCTCGAGATCGGCTTCGTCGCTGTTACGCCGTATGACTATCGGCAGGCGCTGGAACAGGCACAACTTCCAGCCGAGCTTATCGACCTGGTGCTGTATCTCTTCACGACGGTGCTCGACGGACGCAACACACCACTGTCTGATGGCGTTCAGCGCGCACTGGGCCGGCCAGCGCGAGATTTCAGCGATTATGTGCGGCGCACGGCTGCTACCGGAGTCTGGCAGAAACAGGTTTGAGGTCGACGAGACGGCCTGTCAAAAAATCACGGAGCAGAAACGACAAAGGCCTGCATGAGAAAACTCATGCAGGCCTTTGATATGTATGGTGCCCGAAGCCGGAATCGAACCGGCACGCCCTTACGAGCGGGGGATTTTAAGTCCGCATACATATCTTTATAAATCATGCATTTATGATTCATATTTTTCCGCCAGCTCCGAAAATTACAGTACCTGGAACCCAATAAAATCGAGGACTCCAAAAGAATTGCGGAATGAGCTTTCGTCGTTTCCACGAGCTATGCCGATCGACTGAATCGTCTCTTTGCCCCCCATCCATGGGGGGGAGTCCTCGTAGGATATGAAACAGACTACCGAGGAAGCCAACTCAAGTTCATTGGAGAGCTGACCAATGCATATCCTTATTGTCCAGGCACACAACGAGTCGCAGTCGTTTAACGCAGCCATGAAGAATCTCGCGGTCCAAGAACTACTGGCACAAGGACACTCCGTTGAGGTTTCTGACCTGTATGCCATGGGATGGAATCCAATCGCCAGCGCCGCCGACTTTGGCAGCCGCGCCAATCCTGAGTACCTGATCTATGCCTTGGAGCAGCGTCACAATCACTCGCAGAACACGCTTGCACCCGATATCCAAGACGAGTTGGACAAGTTACTCAAAGCTGATCTTGTGATCTTCAACTTCCCAATTTATTGGTTCTCGATGCCAGCGATCATGAAGGGCTGGATAGACCGGGTACTTATTTCCGGTGTTTGCTACGGCGGTAAGCGCTTCTACGACCAGGGAGGTCTGGCTGGCAAAAAAGCAATGCTTGCCATCACCATCGGCGGTCAACCTCACATGTTGGTCAAGGACGGCGTTCACGGTGAACTCAACGATATGCTCAAGCCCATCCTACGTGGCACGCTGGCGTATACTGGAATGGCTGTGTTGCCGACCTTTGTGGCGCATAATGTGCCGTACATCTCCTTGGAAGCCCGCGCAAACTTATTGGAGCAGTATCGTCAGCACTTGAGATCGCTGGACACGCTACAGACCGTTACATTCGTCTCACTTAATGAGTTTGACGAAAAATTGCATCCAGTTTCCGCTACGACCATCTAACTATGCTCGAACAGCCCATCGTTGATGTCCGCTTTGGGTCCAGGCTGTGTGAAAACGCCTGCGATTGTCTAATCTTCTGATCGTCGAGATCGTGGCGGGGACGATCATGAAGCGATTCATTGAAGGTGAGGCTCGGACGCAAGTCACGTTGCTGCCTGAGTGCTTGGACGATTACGTTGCCGAGGAAAATCCAGTGCGCGTGGTCGACGTTTTCGTCGATGAACTCGACTTGGGTGCACTTGGGTTTGAAGGTGTTTATCCTGCTGCAACGGGCCGTCCTGCCTACCATCCTGCGATCTTGCTGAAGATCTATATCTACGGCTACCTCAATCGGATTCAGTCCAGCCGCCGGCTTGAGCGTGAAGCCCAGCGTAACGTCGAGTTGATGTGGCTGACGGGCCGCTTGGCTCCAGATTTCAAAACTATCGCCGACTTTCGCAAGGATAACGGCAAGGCTATTCGGAGTGTCTGCCGGCAATTCGTAGTGCTTTGCCGCAACCTCAATCTCTTCTCCCAATCAATTATCGCCATCGACGGCAGCAAATTCAAAGCCGTGAACAACCGCGACCGTAACTTCACCCAGGGCAAGGTGAAGGCACGCATGCTGCAGATCGAGCAGAGCATTGATCGATATCTGGCAGCGATGGATTCGGCGGATCGGGCAACGCCCGAAGTCGCCGAGGCCAAAGCAGAGCGGCTTAAAGAAAAGATAGAAACACTGAAAAAGCAGATGCAGAAACTCAAGGAAATCGAGGCGCAGCTCCACGAAAGTCCAGACCAGCAGATCTCCCTCACAGACCCAGATGCACGCTCAATGGCCACGAGCGGTCGAGGCACCGGAACGGTTGGCTACAACGTACAAACAGCTGTCGACGACAAACACCACCTGATCATTGCCCACGAGGTGACCAACGTTGGTAATGATCGTGGGCAACTGAGCAATATGGCGAACCAAGCGCGTGAAGAAATCGAGGCTGAATCGCTAACGGTGGTGGCCGATCGGGGCTATTACAAAGGTCTGGAAATCCTTGCTTGCGAGCAAGCCGGCATCACTACCTTCGTACCGAAGCCCCTCACATCTGGCAGCAAAGCCGAAGGCCGATTTGGTAAGCAGGACTTCATCTACCTTGCTGCATCGGACGAGTATCGATGCCCGGCGGGGCAGTTACTGACTCGGCGGCATTCGTCGATGGAAGACGGCATGTTATTGCATTGTTACTACTTCTCGGGCTGCCAGTCTTGCTCAATGCAAAAGCAATGTACGACGGGTAAGGAGCGCCGTGTGAAACGCTGGGAACATGAGGCTGTAGTCGATGCGATGCAAGTTCGGCTAGAACATGATCCAGCGATGATGAGGGTTCGTCGACAGACCGTTGAACATCCTTTTGGAACGCTCAAGTACTGGATGGGAAGTACCCACTTCCTGACCAAAACCCTTCCGAGGGTGAGCACTGAGATGAGCCTTCATGTGCTCGCCTACAACCTCAAACGAATGATGAGCATCTTCGGCACCGCAGGACTGCTTGAGGCGATCAGGGCGTGAATCCAGCCGCTTGGCTCGCCCGTTGGTAGCCAATTGGGCCGCTGACGCGGCCCAATCGGCATTACAAACGTCTATGTAGCTGACTAAGCTAATTCGCGCTTCCGCCCGCTGATTCCATAGGCAACCCTCGCGACTCTCAGTTTTCGAGGTGTTTAGCGCGTTTTCACACAGCCTGGGTCGTTTTCTGCCCATCGCGACAGGCCGCAAACGACTCAAAGCGGGCATTTGACATTAAGTACTCGATAACTAACTTTTCACTGTGGCTCCAATTCTGACCATAAACAACTGCGGCCAATGCCGGCCATTAACGTTCCGTAATCTTCAAATTTACAGACATTCACCTCAGTCTGGCTCGTCCACGTTGCCTCACACTCTTCGCACACCCACAGCAAAATTTTTGTAGAGCGAACCCGCATTGCTCGAACGTAACCTTGGCCGCACCTTTGGCACTCAATCAGCATGTAAATAATCTCTGACAGGACTTCGGTGTAGTTTAATCCGATTGACCGCTTTTGGCCGTTATCTGCCACTCGTGAAATCGTAGTCCTTACAGAGACGTTGATAAATACGGCAGGTCCATTTGGAGGCGAGTGTCGATAGCGCAGCGACCCTTGCATCAGTTTCACTCGCGCACTACCGCGATGGGGTGAACATTGCCCAATGAGGCTACTTTCGCCTGAAGCAGTCATTCGCTTATCCATTGCTTACCCTCTCTGTTCGTTCAATGCCCCCCGGCGTGGGGGGGCGCCAAGGGTATCGAACTCACTATTTTTGAGCTGTGCAGGTAGCGGTGTCATCAATCGCGTTGCCTCTATTAACGACTTGAACATTCAAGTGACAGCGCGGAGTGACAGCAGTTACAGCACCGACAGTGACGAGATGCAGCCACCCGAGATGCCAAGTAAATCTTGAAAATCTCGGCTTCTGCGAACTGTCGTGCATCGCTCCACCCTTCTCGCATACCCAACAACATCAAGAGAATAAAAAATGGCTAAGCATCCCGTCGTTGTCTATGGCGCCAGTGGTTACACCGGCATGCTCATTATGGATTGGCTGATCGATCAAAACATTGCGTTTACAGCTGTGGCGCGCGATGCCGGGCGTACCCGTGAAATGATGGCGCAGCGTGTGGTGCGACTGGAGTCTGCCACCTACGAAATCATTGAAGTTGACCATACGGTCGAGTCGCTGACCCAAGCGTTCCGGGGTGCCAAGGTTGTGTGCAATACCGTAGGGCCGTTCGCTAAATTCGGGCTCACCACAGTCGAAGCGGCGCTTAATGCCGGCTGCCATTACCTGGACACCACCGGCGAGCAGTCGTACGTGCGTAGTGTTCGCGATCAGTTTGGAGAGCGCTTCGCCCAGGCCGGCTTGTTGGTTTCGCCATCACTGGCTTACATGAATACCTTCTCTGAGATCGCTGCCGAATTGGCGCTCGAACACCCTGGCATCGACTCGCTTGAAACCTCGGCATTGTGCCGTGGCCAACGCGGTGTTGGTGCTGGTGTAACGGTCGGCTCCACGGCTTCGATCTTCGAGATGTACCGCGCCGAGCATTGCTACCTGTGGGACAAAAAACTGGTGGCACACCCGGTCGATGCTTCGTTCCTGATCCCTTCGCCCCACTTCATGCAACCCGTGTTCGCCTTGCCATGGGGCGGCACTTCGTTGCCGATCTATTTCGAGAATGATCCGCGCGTTCGTTCCTGCGTTTCCTGCGTCGGTTTCTATGACAATGACGCAATGAAGATGGTGCATTCGCTGCATAAGAAGTGGGAAGCCGAATACAAGCATCTTCCGATTGATGTCCAGGATGAGGTACTCAAAGACATCGTTCAGGCGACGACCCCGGCGATGCCACCACGCGAGCGCACGACTTTAATGCGTACGGTCGACACAGCAATCGGCCGTGGTCAGCTCTCGGCCGTGCGCGCAGAAGTTCTCGGTACTACTGCTTACATTGCCACTGGCGCCTTGCAAGCCGCGGGCGTGATCAAACTGCTCGACGGTGACACCGCCAAAGTGGGCTTCGCATCGGGCTCCAAGGCATTCGGTCACCGCTACCTGCTGGGCTTCTGCGAAGAGCGCGGTTTGGCTCGCGCCGTTGTCACCAAGCTCTGATCAGCAACATAGCGGAACGTCGCGCCAGCCCGCTGGCGCGATCCGCACAAGTAAAGGTTTCGATGGAATCGGCAGGTGTTCAGGCCTGAATCAGGCAACCCAGACACGTCACGCTCAACCAGTCGACTCAAGAATACCCAGCATGTAGGCACGGTCCACCACATGCCTGCGGGTTCCCGCATGAAATTTCCCGTACAGGTTTTTCAGATGCCACTTCACGGTTTCATCACCGACATTCAGTGCCAGGGCTATCTGCTTGTTCGTAAGGTTGCGTGCCAGCAACTGCAGCACCTCGCGCTCTTTTGGCGTCAGCAGTCGGCTGGGAGAAACGCCTGCGCCAGCAGGCTCCGGCCGGCGAACCGGAACGGACGGGTTGGTTTCCTCCGCAGCTATCGGAGCATCGTTTTGGCGGACCTTCTGCGCCCACGTGACGAGATCGGGGTGGGTGTCCTGCAGGATACGCTGCAGACCGTAGGTATCGGCCAGGCTGATCGCTTCCAGCAAACAAGGCAGTCCATCCCCTCCTGAATCCTTGAGCGCCAATGCCTTGAGCAACTTGACCTGAACGATTTCACGACCGTGCTGCAGACGCTCGGCAAGCTCGTTTGCGACGGCGAGCACGCTCAGCATCGCCTGCCAATCGCGCTGAACGAGATACGCATAGGCATTACTCACCCCGGCTAACAGAGCCAACTCCTGCCCCAGCAGGCCGTGCTGCTGACGAGCAACATTTGGCATCAGCGCATCCAGCCGTCGCCAGAGAGACTGGCAAGAATCGCCTCGGCCATGCAACGCATGCAGGCGAATTTGCTCACCCAGCGAAACCATGCAAAAACGCGCGATGCCCCGCTCTTCGCCGAGCGCGAACAAGGCCGTCAGCAAGTCATGGCTGCGATGTGGCTGACTCTGCAATGCAGCCAGACGTGCTGCCGTGAGAAAACCCATTGCAATGGCATCCGGCGACGCCAACCGCTCGACGACATCCAATCGATTGGCGAGGACCGTTGTGGCCTCAAGGATCTCACCGCGTTCCAGAAGCACCGTGGCCAGCCCACAGGCCAGCATCACCGCCACCGAACTGCGGCGGCCGATATCCTGTTCGGCGCGCAGCAAGCTCTTGCGAAAAGCCGCCTCGGCCGGCGGCATACGTCCTTCGTACAAGTAGGTCATGCCGACGACCCACTCACCGTAGCCGCGGATGCCATCTAGCCCGGGCGTCCACTCATAATGCGGCGCGCGCTGGAAGATGCGCCGGGCCTTTTCCGGTTGGCCCTGGAACAACGTTATGCGGGCGACCAGGTTGGCAACGATGGCTTGTAACTTGATCGAACCGGACGCCAGTTTGTCCATCCACGGAGCCAGCAGTGCCATTGATTCGTCTGGCTGGTCGGCAAAGTAGGCGGCAGCGGCCGCTATCGCCGCCGCTTCGCAGCGCGTTTCGTCATCCGCGGCCGGATCCTGTTCGATGCAGGCGATCAACCTGGCCGCCTCCACATGACGCTCGCTCATCGCCAGGGCCCAGGCTGCCGCCAGAGACAGGCGCGGGCGGGACTCCACTTCCTCGGCAGGCAGCTCTTCGATCCACTCCAGCACCCGGCTGAACTGACCGCGCAACATGACCTCGTAGAGGCATTGTTCGATCATCGAATAGCCTTGGATGGCTTGCCCGGCTTGCAAGTATTGCCGCGCTGCCTCCTCGAAAAAAGCATTGGCCTCCAGCCAGTTCGCTGCACGCTCATGGAGGTCCTTTCGTTGCGCCTGCGGGAAGCCACGAAAACGGCTCTGCAAGAACTCTCTGGCCAAGGGATGGAAGCGAACCCAATCGCTGTCGACCCCTTCGGCGAAGATAGGCGTTGAGGCGCATAACTCATGCAGCACTTCCCCTGCCCGCTCACTGCCGGTAAGCGCGGCGCATAGTGAAGGGTGAACGACTTCCAAAAGGGAAAGAGAGGTAATGAAATCGACTTGTTCGGCAGACAGGCGGGTGATCAGCCTGTCGACGAAATAACCCTGGATATCACCGGAACAGGCCGAGAGATCCTCGACGGCGGTTTGCAGATGGGCACTCTTCTCGATCGCCGCAATCGCCAGTTGCAACCCCAGCGGCCAACCTTCAGTGATTTCATGCAGGCGCAGGCACAGATCAGCGTCGATGCGTGCTCCGAAACGGTTGCTGAGCAACGCGACGGTTTCTTCGACGCGGAATCGCAAGGCATCCACCGCGACCCGGACGTAGAGCCCTCTGGCCACCAGGTCAGCGGTGTTGAGGTTCAAGCGACGACGCGAAGACATGATGATGCGCAGGTTGGCCGGGGCATTGTGTATCAGGTAAGTAAGACAATGGCGGGCGGTGGACTCCGGCAATGTGTCCGCCTCATCAAGGATCATTACCGCCTCGCCGCCGAGGTCGGCCACTTCCGCCAGCCAGTGGGTCAGCCCTTCCAGTTCGTCGCGACCATGGCCGGATGTTCCATCGCTGGTACTTGTAAAGGACTGCCGGCCGCTGCCCAACGCCATGGCCGCCGATAGCCCAAGGGCGAGACGGCTGCCATCGTCACGCGCATCCAGGGTCAGCCAGGCAACCACGGCCCCGCGCGACAAAAACTCCCGTCGCCACTGCGCCAACAGCATCGTCTTGCCGAAGCCGGCCGGCCCCTGCACGCTGATCGCCATCTTGTCCGCCAGTTCGGGTGCATCAATGCTCAGTCGATCGCGAAACTGCGCGCCCCTCTGGCTGCGCGGAGGGGTTGTCTTGAGCACCAGTTCAGGCTCTATGCGATCCACGTTGGCGATGCCTCTCTACAATCCGTGCACGGTGTGAAAGAGACTGGGCATCGATGGTTGATGCCATCCATGCCCTACTCAGCTAGTTGTTCCAAGGGTGAAGGTCTTGCGTATAGACGATAGCCCCGGAACGGCTTACGCGGCTTCATTTATTGAACGCGATTACACCCCAAACTCAATCCGGCAGCGCAAAGCCTGCGGTCAGCCCGCCGTCCACGGTGTGGCACGACCCATTGATATAAGCGGCCTTGTCCGAGGCTAGCCATGTCACCAGGTTGGCGACATCCTCCGGAGTGCCTGCACGGCCACCTTGGGGAATCATAGCCTCTAACATGGCCTGCTCGTTCTTGCTGAGGTTATCTTCGGTCATGGCGGTGCGGATGTAACCGGGGGCAATGGCGACGCTGCGAATGTTCTGCCGTCCATGCTCCAGCGCGCAAGCCTTGGTCAGTCCGACGACGCCATGCTTGGCAGCCGTGTAGTGTGGCAGAGTCGCCATGCCCACCAGGCCATCCACCGACGCCGTGTTGATGATAACCCCGCCGCCGTTGGCCAGCATGGCCGGAATCGCCGCCCGGGCGCAGAAGAAAACGCCGTTCAGATTGATATCGATGACACGACGCCAGTCGGCCACGGAGACTTCGGCTGTCCGCCCGCGAACCCCGCAGATACCGGCGTTGCTGAACAGTACGTCTACACGCCCGAATTTGCTGACCGCTCTGTCGACCATGGCCTGGCAGGCCGCTTCATCGGCGACGTTGGTGGTAACAGCGATCGCGTTGTCGCCAATCACTTCAAGGGTCTCGCGCAACCCTTGTTCATCGACGTCCGCCAGCACCAGATGCGCACCCAGGCGGGCAAACTGAATGGCTGAAGCACGACCAATGCCGTTGGCGGCGCCCGTAACGATGACAACCTTTCCGGTAAATTCCACGGTCAATCTCCTCACTCATGCCAGATGGTTTTTATTGTTCACCGCCAAACTATCCCTCCGCCTGCCTCTGGGCTTGTCCTTGCAAGCACAAGTCTTGTCCCAAGCACGACGGCGCCGCGCAAGGTCGATTTGTCCCGGCGCACTCGACTTGTTATCAGCTCGCTTATAGTGCAATTACAAACGTCGAGCATTGTGGATACTGGCCATCACGTAAATGGAGGAGTCGCTATGAGTACCGATATTGTTATCGCCGGAGTAGGCATGGTGCCCTTCCGAAAACCGGGTCAGTCGCAAAACTACGATGTCATGGGCGAACAAGCCACGCGGGCGGCGCTCAAGGATGCCGGCATCGACTATGCGCTGATCGAGCAAGCATTCTGTGGCTACGTCTACGGGGATAGCTGCGCGGGACAGACGGCGCTCTATCGGGTGGCTATCAGCGGCATTCCGATTTTCAACGTCAACAATAATTGCGCCAGTGGCTCTTCGGCGTTTGCCCTGGCGGTCCAGGCCGTTCGTGGGCAACAAGTCGAATGCGCACTGGCGCTTGGGTTCGAACAGATGCCCGCGGGCGCCATTGATATGGTCTTTCCCGAAAAGGTGAGCCCACTGGCGCGGCACTCGGATGTCATCGCCAACCTCATGAACCTCAGTGACGAGGAGCGCGATACACCGCCGGCGGTCTGCATGTTCGGTGCCCAGGTCGATGCCATGCTGGAGATGGGCGTGACCGAAGAGACCTTGGCCGAGGTGTGCGTCAGATCCCGCGAGCACGCTGCCCATAATGACAACGCCATTTTTCGCACACCCTTGACGGTCGAAGAGATCCTAGCGACGAAGCCGATTTTTCGCGGGTTGCGCAAAAACTTCGCCTGCCCACCGAGCTGTGGCGCCGCTGCGGTAATTGTCTGCACCCCGGAATTTGCCCGCGCTCATGGCATACGCTCTGACGTGCGCCTGGTCGGTCAGGGCTGGTGCAGTGACCAGCGCAGCTTCTTTGAAGGCAGCATCATGGATGTCATGTTTCAGGCACTAAGCCGAACTGCGGCCAACAAGGCTTATGAAGACGCCGGCATCGGTCCGACGGATGTCGACGTCATCGAGTTGCACGACTGTTTTGCGAGCAATGAATTGGCTACTTACGTCGCACTGGGCTTGTGCAAGCAGGAAGAGTTGAATGACTTTGTTGCGTCCAGACGCGGTACCTATGGCGGCCAATGGGTGATCAACCCGTCGGGCGGCCTGCTGGCAAAGGGTCACCCGTTGGGTGCGACGGGGCTGGCCCAACTGACAGAACTGACCTGGCAGCTACGTGGCGAGGCAGGTGCACGACAGGTCCCGGGGGCAAGGGTCGCGTTGCAGCACAACGGTGGCCTGGGCAGTGCCGGATTCGTGCACATTCTCAAGAAGTATTGAAACCACGGTCGAATTGCAGATACCAAGAGGAACTCATTTTGATGGCACTACTGAAACTCCTGTGCATCGGCGTCTATGTTCTCGGCGTCGCAAGTGCCGTGGGCTTGCTGCCTGCTGCATGGTCATTCTGGAAAACCATCGCCGCGGTGCTGTTGCTCGCGCATCTGCTTGAGGTGATCGTTATGTTCAAGTACGTCAAGCGCTACCGGGGCTCGCTGGGAGCAAGTCTGGTCCTGACGCTGCTGTTCGGTTTTCTGCACTGGAAGCCCTTGATGCAAGCCAAAGAACGCGCCTGAACATCAGATGTGTCCATCTTCCGATGGGATTGCGCAGCGACAATGCCATCGGTATGAGCTTAAAGAGGTACAGATTGTGAATTGCACGATTTCCACGCTGGACGGCAAGCGCCGCAAGCTCGACGGGGGTGTGATGTTCGGCAGTACCCCACGTGAGTCCTGGGCCAGCTGGGTCACGCCAGATCATGACAACCGGGTCGAACTGGCCTCTCGCGGGTTATTGGTGCAGCAGGACGGGCGCAATATCCTCGTCATGGCCGGTGCCGACGCCCTGCTCGCCCCTGCGCCACGCACCTGTCGTTGCCAGCCGGGAAGCCCCGGACTGCTGGATTCCCTGGGTCGGTATGGCCTGAATGAGCACGACATCCATGTGGTGCTGCTGACGCATCTGCACGCTCGATTACCAGCCGATCTCAGCGCGCTGATCAAGGAAGGCGAGACACCTCGCCTGCTGTTTCCCGCGGCGCGCTATCTCACCAGCAAGCGCCATTGGACACGGGCAAGCCAACCCCACCCGCGGGACCGGGCGCTGTTTGTTCCGCAGATACTGCGGCAACTGGAAAGCAGTGGTCGGCTGGCGCTGATCGAAGGGCCCGACTGCGAGGAGCTCGGCACTCGTTGGCGTTTCCATGTCAGCGATGGCTACACCCCTGGGCAACTATTGCCGGAGATCGACATGCCGGGCGGCCCAGTGATTTTTGCCGGTGACCTGGTACCAGGGCTGCGATGGCTGCAATTGAGCGTGACCAGCGCCTACGACCGCAACCCTGAATCCCTGATCGACGAAAAAGAAAGTTTACTGGATCACCTGGTGGCCAGCGGTGGCCGGTTGATCATGCCGCGTGACCCCGAGGTCGCGATGATCAGCGTCATGCGTGACCGGCAATCGCGGTATGTGCCATTCGACCCGTATCAGGTGCTCAATGGCTTCGACACTTGATCTCGATTGCGTTCTGCCCTGCCTTGTCAGCGCTCCAACCCAAGGCTCTGGCGATATTGGCTCGGTGCCATACCGGTCCAGCGCTTGAAGGCACGGGTAAAGTTGCTGACTTCGGAAAAACCCAGGGAAAAGGCAGCCTCGGTCACTGACACCGAGCTGCGCGACATGAAGGCCAGCGCATTGGTGCGCCGTGTATGGTCGAGGATTTCCTGAAAACTGGTGTCCCTGGCTGCGAGCTTCAGTTGCAAGCCGCGAGTACTGATGTGCAGCCGCTCAGCCACACGATCCTTGTTCAGGACACGCGAGGACAATTCACTGCTGACAATGGCCCGGACGCGATTGACGATATCGCCCCGTTCGATTCGCTGAAGATATTCCATCACCGTGCGGTCATGGCTCAATGCTAGCTCTTCGTTGGCCCCCGGGAGCCGCTTGTCCACCAGGTCCAGATCCATTGTCATCACGATCTCGGGCCGACCGAATTCGACGTCGCACTGGAAGTACTCGGAAAAGATCTGTGCCATACCTTCAGAGGCAGGCCGGATCAACTCGAGTGTCCGCAAACGGAAGCGGTTGCCGGAAATGGTCCGCAGAAGCGTAAAAATCATGGCGATGTAGGCGTCATGAGTTTCATGGCACACGTGCGCCCCCGCTACGCTTGAAGTGATGAGCTGGAACCTGTTGTTTCGTTCCTCCACCCGGATGTTGGCATTCTGCGAAATGACACGGTAGAGCGAACTCAGCCGTTGCGCGAAATCCCGTATCGAAATGCTGGCCAGCAGTGCAAAGCCCATCGCATGGAGATTGGCCGGGCGCAAGGTTTCACCGGCCCGCAGGCCGAAACACGGATCTTTTGTCGCCTGTACAGCCGCGGCATATAGCTTTGCGATCGTTTGATTATCGATGCGCAGCATCGGATCAGTGGTTGCAGGCAACATCACTCCACAGGCGCGGAACACCTGATCCGAGCTTGCACCTTGATTTTCCAGCGCTTCGGCAATCGCAATGGCATAGGCACCAATGATCGATGAGCCAGGGTTTGGCGTGACCGGCGCAACGCTGTCTTTCAGCGTCCGATGCACTTCAATGACATCGTTGTACTCATTGCTGTTCGTCACGGTACACCCCTCTGATTGTCCAACTCGGCAATGAGCGCTTTTTGCCTGGACTGACGGGACCATTTTAGGCACCTGCGTATGCAGTAATTTTGTTAATGCACGCCAAACATTTGTGATTGAATGCCGTTTATGGCAGCCACGTCATCAAGGAGAAGTGGTTATGACGCCGTACATGCGCGGCTGGGTGCTGCAGGGCTTCGCGAACCTGATCGAAGAACTGGGTGGCGACGTGGCGGGTTACGAAAAACGCTTCCAACTGCCGCTGCAAGGGCTTGATCAAAGTGAAGTACCCATTCCAGGCTCAGCGCTGATCCGCTTGATGGAAGCTTGCGCCGATGACCTGGAATGTCCGGATTTCGGTATTCGACTCGGTACGGTGCAGGGGCGCGCTCCCCTTGGTCCGGTGATGCTGGCATTGACTCAATGCGCCACCGTTGGCGAGGCGATCGGCGCGGCTGCGCGCTTCATCAGCCTGCTCAACCCCGCCGTGGAGCTCAAATGTGAAGGCATCGCCAGCGGGCTGCGACTGACCTATCAGATCAAAGTGCCCAGAGTGGGTATCGCGCGCCAGTTTGAGCAATGGTGCCTTATGGCGGGCGTCGGTGTTTTTCAGATACTGGCCGGTGCCAATGCCCGGCCGCGAGGGATTTTCTTCACCCATGCCCCCTTGCTATCGAAGGATTACTACTCTCGTACCTTCGGTTGTACCTCCAGATTCTCGCAAGCTAATTTCGGGCTCGAATTTTCTGCAAGTGATACTGCGCGCCCGATGGACGGCAACGATCCGGAGATGAAAGCCCTCGTCACCGACTATCTGGAACGGATTGCCGACGCGTCCGGGCTCGACCTCGAACACCAGCTGGACGCGCTGATTCGTAAACTGCTGCCGACCGGCCGTTGCACCCTCGACACCATCGCCAGCCACTACTTCGTCAGCGTGCGAACCCTTCAGCGGCGCCTGGAAGATCAAGGGTTGGCATTCGAGAAACAGGTGGACGACATCCGCCGCGAACGTGCGGCCTTGTACCTCAGTGATCCGACATTGCGAATCTCACAAGTGGCGTTGTTGCTCGGTTATGCCGAACAAAGCTCGCTATCACACGCGTTCAAGCGCTGGTATGGAATGTCGCCGAGTGCCTGGCGCCGCGTTCAACCGACCTCACTTCAGGCTGTGTGACATCCAATCACAAATGTTTGTCGTGCATTAACAAACCATTGATGCGGAGCAGTTCTCAGAATAAGCCAGCCAAAATCGGCTGGATGACTTCGTCCGCATCAATGGAGAACAACAAGAATGACATTGCCCCAAATGAGCCGTGCAGGCGTCGCACGCAGACTTGAGTCTTCCCTCTGCGTCGTGCTCGGTTTACTCATGGCTACGACGGCAGTTGCCCAGTCCTACAAAACCGATATCCCGTCTTCGATCGTGACTCCCGAAACCCTCGATACACGGCTAGGCACCCTGCGCTTCACCGACGGTTTCCCGGATGAGGCGACCGTGCAGAAGGTCTATGACAACCTCGATTTCCAACGCGGCGTACAGGCGTTTATTTCGACGATTCCCGCCGCCTCACAAGTGGCAATGCGCAGGGGCCTGCGATCGCTCGGTCCAGACAACGGAACGCTGTTCATCACCGAGACCCTGATGGACTCCCGATCGTTGTTCCTGACGGGCAATAGCGAAAGTGTCTACGCCTCAGGATGGATCGATCTGAAGAACGGACCGGTCGTGATCGAAAGCCCACCCAATACCCTCGGCTTCGTCGACGACTTCTGGTACCGCTACGTCACTGACCTCGGTAACGCCGGGCCTGACAAGGGCCAAGGCGGCAAGTACTTGTTGCTTCCTCCGGACTATGAGGGGCAAGTGCCTGAGGGTTACCACGTCTTCAAATCCCGAACCTTCAACAACTGGTTCGCCAGCCGCGGTTTTGTGGTGAACGGCGACCCGAAACCTGCGGTCGAGAGTTTCAAGAAGCAGTTGCGCATCTATCCGCTTGCGCAGGCCGCCAATCCACCGGCGGCGACCTTCGTCAACATCTCCGGAAAAACGATCAACACCATCCATTCCATGGACTTCGCGTTCTTCGAAGAGGTCAACGAGGTGGTGCAGGAAGAGCCGAACGCGGCGCTCGATCCGGAGACACTCGGCCTGCTCGCCGCCATCGGCATCGAGAAAGGCAAGCCATTCGCGCCGGACGCGCGGATGAAGAAAATTCTCACCGAAGCGGCGTCGGTCGGCAGCGCTACGGCGCGGGCCGTTGCCACCAGGCCCCGTTCGCAGGATGCCTTTCACTACCCCAACAGTGGGTGGCGCAAGCTGTTCGCCGGCGGTGACTATCGATTCCTGCAAGACGACGTCCGCCAGCTCGACGCACGCTTGTTCTACTTCTTCTATGCCACCGTTAATACGCCCGCGCTGGTCAGGAAGATGGTCGGTGTCGGCTCGCAATACGCCGCAGCATTTGTCGACGCCAAAGGTCAGCCACTCGATGGCGCCAAGAACTACCACCTGCATTTGCCCCCAAACATTCCGGCGAAGAACTTCTGGTCGGTCGTGCTCTACGACAATCAGACGCGCTCGATGCTGCAGACCGACCAGCAGTTCCCGAGTATCGGCAGCCAGCGCAAAGGCATCGTGATCAACCCCGATACCTCGGTAGACCTGTACTTCGGTCCCAAGCCGCCACCCGGCAAGGAAAGCAACTGGGTGCAGACCCTTCCCGGCAAAGGCTGGAACACCCTCTTCCGTCTCTACGGCCCGCTCGATGCCTGGTTCGACAAGACCTGGCAACCGGGTGAAATTGAAGAGATCAAGTGAGCCTCTGGCGCGGACAATGTAAGGAATCAATCAATGAACATCAGACTTGCAACCCTGATGCTGCTCGGTGCCTCCACGGTGTCGTCGGCATTCGCCCAGACCTACAAAACGGACATCCCGCCTTCGATCGTGACCCCCAATAGCCTCGAGACGCGGCTCGGCACCCTCAGTTTCACCGACGGTTTCCCGGACGAGGCGACCACGCAGAAGGTCTACGACAACCTCGACTTCCAGCGCGGCGTGCAAGCATTCCTCACGGCCATGCCGGCGGCTTCGATGTCGGCGATACGCAAAGGCATCACCCAATTCGGACCGGCCAACCAGACCGTTGCGCTGTTTGAGAACCTGATGGACGCCAAGTCGCTGTTCCTGACGGGCAACAGCGAAAGCATCTACGGCTGGGCCTGGATCGACCTCAAGGACGGACCGATCGTCATCGAAAGCCCGCCCAACACGCTCAGCATCATCGACGACTTCTGGTTTCGTTACGTCGGCGACCTCGGCAACGCCGGACCCGACAAGGGCAAGGGCGGCAAATATTTACTTCTGCCTCCGGGATACGATGGCCCTGTGCCGGAAGGCTACTTCGTGTTCAGGTCACCGACCTTCGGCAACTTGTTCATCACCCGGGCGTTTCAGGTCAATGGCGACCCGAAACCTGGCGTCGAGAACATCAAGCAGAACCTGCGTATCTATCCGCTGGCGCAGGCCGCTACCCCGCCGACGACGAATTTCGTCAATGTCTCCGGCAAGGCGTTCAATACCATCCACGCCATGGACATCAACTTCTTCGACGAGGTCAATGAAGTGGTGCAGGAGGAACCGAATGCGGCGATGGACCCGGAAACGCTGGGCCTGTTGGCTGCTATCGGCATTGAAAAAGGCAAACCCTTCGCACCTGACGAGCGGATGAAGAAGATCCTCACCGACGCCGCAGCCGTTGGCAGCGCCACGGCACGCACGCTCACCTTCCGCTCGCACATCAAGGATTCGTATCTCTATCCGGACAGCGCCTGGGGTACGCCCTTCATCGGTGGCGGCCATCGCTACGAGCGTGACGGCGTTCGCTTGCTCGACTCACGCACGTATTTCTACTTCTACGCCACCGGCAATACACCGGCGATGATCGCCAAAATGGTTGGCGTCGGGTCGCAGTACGCATTGGCCTTCGTAGACGCCAACCAGCAGCCCCTCGATGGAGCCAAGACCTACCGGCTGCACCTGCCGGCCAATATCCCGGCGAAGAACTTCTGGTCGGTCGTGCTCTACGACAACCAGACGCGCTCAATGCTGCAAACCGACCAGCAGTTCCCGAGTATCGGCAGCCAGCGCAAAGGCATCGTGATCAACCCCGACACCTCGGTGGACCTGTTCTTCGGTCCCAAAGCGCCGGCAGGCAAGGAAAGCAACTGGGTTCAAACCATGCCAGGCAAAGGCTGGAACACCGTGCTTCGTCTCTATGGACCTCTTGAGCCGTGGTTCGACAAGACTTGGCGGCCAGGCGAGATCGAGGAAGTGAAACCATGACTCCAGTTCGCACCCTGTCAAACAACTACACCAATGGGCTGTTCAAATCCGCCGCTTGCTTCAACGTGCTCGCAGGGCTTCCGTTGCTGGTGGCCATGGGTCCGGTTGCGGATCTGATGGGACTGGAAATCACGCCGACGTCTGCCCTGTTCATTCATCTCACCATGACGCTGGTGGTCATGTTCGGTGGGGTGTACTGGATGATCAGCGTCGATCCAGTGCGCTATCGCCCGTACATCCTGCTCGGGGTGCTCCTGAAACCTGTGTTTGTGATCCTCATCTATGGCCATTGGTTGGCAGGCAGTATTCCCTGGCCGCTGCCGGCCTTGGCATCGATGGACATTCTCTACGCAGCGCTGTTCTGGCGCTACTTGAGCAACACCCGATTTGCGCTGGCTAACCGCATTTAGCAGATCCCCCTCCCGACTTATCGAGCCCCTTCAAATAAGGGTCACAGGGACAAGTGCTGTGCCCGATTCGATAAGTCGGCGTTTTCGTAACGGATTACTCTCGGTCAATCGGTTGGAACAATAACAAGAGGAATTATCGATGTTCGATCTGGAGAAAATTGTCGAGCCTGTCCTGGGCCTTTGCGGTCTGGAAAGTGACTTGACGGAAGAAGAACGGGCCATTCAGGAAGTGGCGCACAGCTTCGCCAAGAACGTCATGCGCCCGATTGGCGCCGAGCTGGACAAGATGACTGCCGAGGAAGTGGTTGCGCCGGGCTCTCCCCTGTTCGACTACATGCGTCAGGTGCACGAATCCGGCCTGCTCGATCTGGGCGCACTGGCGGCCATGGACAGCCAGCAAAAGTCGCGCATCATGCCGATCATTTTTGAAGAACTTGGCTGGGGCGATTCGGGCCTGGCCATCGCCACACTGGCATCTTCGTTCCCGGCGTACGCGGCGCACAATTCCGGTAACCCGGAACTCATCGAGCGATTTGGCGGACTCCCCGGCTGCTGGCTCGCGACCCAGCCCGACCGTGGCAGCGACATCGTCGACATCGACGCCGACCTGGTTCAACGTGGCACCAAGCAATCGCGTGGCAACCTTTACGCGCGGGTCGACGGCGATGAAGTGATCGTTCAAGGCCAGTCCTCGGCGTGGGTTTCGTATGCGCCGTTGGCGGCGACTGCCTTGGCCTACATCCCTTGCGACTACGGTAATGGCCTGGAACATGGAAATGGCGCGGGGTTGAATCACATCGCCATTCTCATCCCCCTCGACCTGCCGGGTGTTTCGAAGGGCAAGCCGCTGGAAAAACTCGGCCAGCGTGCCCTGCCCCAGGGTGAGATCTATTTCAATGAAGTGCGTGTGCCTCGCAAATACGCCCTCGCCGAGGGTGAAGCGGCCATCACCAGTTTCTTCGGCGCCCTGACGTTCGGCAACATGGAAATGGCCGCGACCTTCACTGGCGTGGCCCGTGCGGCCTTCGAACATGCACTGGCGTATGTTCACGAGCGCAAGCAAGGCGGCACACCGATCATCAACCATCAGAGCGTGCAGCTGCGCACCTTCGACTTGTGGCAGAAGGTCGAGCTCTCGCGCGCGATTGCCCATCGCGTGTTCGCCTACAACTACAGCGAAAAAGGCCCTCACCTGCTGGCCTCGATCACCAGCAAGACCTATGTCACCGAGACTGCGTTCCAGGTAGCCAGCGAAGCGCTGCAATTGTTCGGCGGCAATGGCCTGACCAGGGAATACCCGATCGAGAAGCTCATGCGCGACGCCCGGGCATCGATGATCGAGGATGGTGAAACCAACGTGCTCAAACTAAAGGGCATGCGTTGGCTCAGCCGCGCCTACCAACGCGCCAACTGATTCCCCCAACGACCCAATCCACCACATTCCCGGGCTGCCATGAGTGCAGCCCGAGGATAACGCTGTGTCGAAAAAGCCAGTCGTTGTGGACACCTGTTTAATGGAGTGCATTTGCCATGCGGATCATCGATCACTTCGATAACGCAGTACGTTTTTACCCGCACAATCTGGCCTTCGTCGACGTTGGCAACGATGCCAGCGCGGTGACCTATGCCCAGGCGGCGCCCGTGACGCAAGCCATAGCCGGCGCAATCGCCCACAACGGCTTCAGTGCCGGTGGCCATGTCGGCGTTCTGGCCCCCAATAGCACTGTCGCCTTCCTGGCGCTGCTGGGCGTGTTCCGCGCACGTTGCGTCTGGCTGCCGGTCAATCCGCGCAACACGGTGGCGGCCAATGTTGATCTGTTCAATGATTTCGAAGGCGAGTTGCTGCTGTTTCATAGCACCTACGCCAATGAGGCGGCGCAACTGAAAGTGCGTTGCCCCGGGCTTCGGGAGCTTGTTTGCATTGACGGCGATTGCGGCGTCGGGACTTCCCTCGAAGCGTGGTCGCAAGGTGCTCCGGCGAGCTATACCCCCGCCGTCAGAACCGGCAGCCTGGACGATACCTTTGCCCTGTACCCCACCGGTGGCACGACCGGAAAATCGAAGGGGGTGATGATTACCCATCGCAACATCCACACCTTCTTCAGCAACTTCTACGCACACTTCGATTATCACGACTCCACCTGCCATCTGGTGGTGGCGCCAATGACCCATACCGCCGGCCTCACCGGATGCCTGCACTTCGCGCGTGGCGGGGCCAACGCGATCATGGCCGGCGCCGTCCCGGAAGCGGTTGCCGATGCGATCGAAAAATACCAGGTCACCCATCTTTTCCTGCCGCCGACTGTGCTGTACATGCTGCTGGCGTTGCCGGACATCCGCCAGCGGAACTACCGCTCGCTGAAGCATTTCCTGGTCGGTGCTGCACCGACGTCACTGGAAAAGCTCAAGGAAGCCGTGCAGGTGTTCGGCCCGGTTATGTCCGAGGCGTTTGGCCAGTCCGAAGCGCCGGCGGCGATTACCGCCAAGGCACCCTGGGACTACATCGACGCGGACGGCACCATCAATGAGGCGCGCCTGCAATCCATTGGCCGGCCCTGTGTACTCAACACCGTCGCCATTCTGAATGACGAAGGTGAGGAAGTGGCGCGTGGCGAGGCGGGGGAAATCTGCATTCGCGGCGATCTGGTGACGCCGGGCTACTTCAAGAATCCTCAGGCGACTGCCGAAGTCCGTCAACAAGGCTGGCACCACACCGGTGACGTCGGAGTCATGGCTGAGGACGGCTATATCACCATTGTCGACCGCAAGAAGGACATGATCATTACCGGTGGATTCAACGTCTATCCGAACGAGATCGAACAGGTACTGACCACCCATGACGCCGTTCAGGATTGTTCCGTCATCGGTATTCCTGACGACAAATGGGGCGAAGCGGTGAAGGCAATTGTCCAGCTTAAGCCGGGCAAGAGCTGCACGGGCGATGACCTGATTACATTGGTCAAGGACCGACTCGGAAGTGTCAAGACCCCCAAGAGCGTCGACTTCATCGAGCAATTGCCACGCAGCCCGGCAGGCAAGGTCCTGAAAACCGAACTGCGTAAAGCGTATTGGCAGGGTAAGACCAGGGCTGTGCACTGAGTACTCCCACGCCTACCACCGCCTATTTCAGCAACGACAACGGCATTGCGAGCAATCATGAAACTCGAACAGAAATACCCGGCAAAACGCGCCTTCGTGACAGGCGCCGCCAGTGGTTTTGGCCTAGCCATCTGCATGCACCTGGCAAGCAGGGGCTGGAAACTGCTGATCGCCGACATCAACGTGATAAGACTGGACCAGGCTGAGGCGCAGCTGCGCAAACACGGCGCCGAGACCTTCAGCATGGTGTTGGATGTCACCCGGCAGGAGGCTTTGCAGGAGGCCGCCAACACCGTCAAACAACTGTGGGGCGGCGTCGACCTGGTATTCAACAACGCGGGTATTGCCTCTGCGGGAATGATTGATGACCTGCCCCTGGAAGAGTGGGAAAAGGTCATCAACGTCGATCTGTGGAGCGTTATCTATGGCTGCCGGGCCTTCGTGCCTTTGCTGAAGAATCAGGGCGGCGGCTGCATTATCAATACCGCTTCGAGCGCCGGTACCTTGTCCGGGCCAGAAATGTCGCCCTACAACGTGGCCAAGGCGGGTGTGGTGTCCCTGTCGGAGACCCTCAAGTCCGAGCTCAGTGGATTTGATATCGGCGTCACCGTGGTGTGCCCGACCGTGTTCGCGACATCGCTGGGCGACTCGCTTACCAGCGAGCGCGCTATGGAAAAGCGCCTGTTGGCCCAACTGAAAAAATCCCGATTCACCTCCGAGCACATTGTCGCCGATATGTTTCGCGCACTGGAAAAAGGCCGCCTCTACGTTATGACCCAGCCTGACGCCAAATGGGCCTGGCGCCTCAAGCGCTGGATGCCGGAAAGCTATTTCCGCCTGATTGCCTACCTGTACCGCAATCGCAAGTGGCTTTACGCCGAGCAGAACTAGTTTCGGTTGGCAGCCATTCTGACATGACCCCGTCCCTCCCCCCCCATCAAAGGGGGGGAAAGAACATTTGGATCGGGTCATTTTTTGTGCTGAACAGTTAGATGCTCCAAAGAGTCTCCAACACTACTCGCAAGCAGGTAGATGAGATGAAAACAATAATAATGTTCTCTGCAATTCTGTTGCTGGCCGCCACCCCCATCCTCATCGACGTTCTGAGTGCTTTTCAGATAAAGCCGCAGCAACTGACGGCAAATGAATGCCAGTCAAATCACTACGCCTGTTTCAGGCCAGAAGTGAGTTTTTCTTCGTTGCGTTGATTCACTCATCACTTTGATAACCACAAATGAGAACGCCTGTGAATCTCCGACCCTTTTGGCTGGGAACCAGTCTCGCTCTATGGGTTGCTGCTGCGTATGCCGATGCGCCTGCTCAACCGACGGCCGTATCTGAGTTTCGCCCCGGTCTGTTGACCGGTTATCTGTCGCCTGAATCCTTACCCGACAGCCGCGCATTGCTCCCTGCCCCTCCCGAGCAGAACTCCGCAGACATGGCGCGTGACGAAGCGATTTCTCGCGCTGCCCTCGACTTACGGGATACACCGCGATGGGCGCTGGCAACCGCCGACAACGATCTGCGATTTCCGCAGGCCGCCGAGACATTCAGCTGTGCGTTGAATGCCCCGATTAGCAGCGACGACACACCCTACCTGTATCAACTCTTGCGTCGCTCGCTGACGGATGCCGGACTGGCAACCTATGCAGCCAAGAATTTCTACGTTCGCACACGCCCCTTGATGGTGAATCAGGCACCTATCTGTGCCCCGGACGCGGGCCCCTTGAAAAAAGACGGATCCTACCCGTCCGGACACAGCGCCGTCGGCTGGGCATGGGCACTGATCTTGTCCGAGATGGCACCTGAACGTACCGATGCCCTTCTTGCACGGGGTTTTGCCTATGGCCAAAGCCGGGTGATTTGCAACGTACATTGGCAGAGCGACGTCGACGCAGGGCGGCTCATCGGTGCAGCCGCAGTCGCCCGTCTGCACGCTGATCCTGTATTCCTCGACGATCTGGATATCGCCAAGCGGGAACTCGCTGCGGTACGTGCGAAAGGCCTGAAACCGGCACGTGACTGCCAAGCAGAGACACAGTCGCTCGCCACCCGCCCTTAGTGGCGCTCCTCCATACAGCAGGAAACATTCATATGAGCAACGCAACAATGGCCATCGTCGGTGACGTAGCAACCGTCACGCGCGCCGAACTGGGCTGGTCATTCATCCGCTGGGGTCTTGGCTTGTTCATTACCGGTTTCGTCGTTGGCTTCATCCCGATCCTGCACTACATGGTCGGCGCCCAGCAGGGAGATGTCGGACCGGTATTTCTGAAGAACGTCACGCTGTGGTGGGGCTGCCCCGCGGTCCTGGCCGAGATGACGCTCAAAATCGGCAGCCTTGGCATGATCGCTATCGGGTTGTGCTACCTGGCCACGATCCGTCAAGGCGCTATGCCGAGCGTTTCCAGACTCGAGCGCATCGCCGCCAGGCTCTGTGCATATGGCCTTATCGCCGAACTTGTGGCAGCCGGCGTGGGCTTTTACGTGGGCAACAAGATCTGGCCGAATTTCTATTTCGAACCGGTGCAAGCCGGAAAGAACCTATGGCTCGCTGCGCAGGGAATCAGCATCCTCGTCTATTTTGTCGGTGTTTGTTATGCGGTCTCTGGCGTGCGCAAAGCGGCGGCGCAACGGTGATGACCAATTATCTGCGCAAGTGGCTCTGGCAAAACGGACGTTGGCAGGCCATTGCCTGGGTCTGCGGCATTACAGCCTCGGCATATTGGGTCTATTCAGGCATGCCGATGATTTGCCATTGAGTGAGTGAATAGCTCGAGACCTACCACAAACCAGAAGCCCGGCAGCATATCGCATGCCGGGCTTCTTTTTTTACCGGATTCCCACAAGCGTGACGCCGGAGCTGCGGGCCCCTGTAGGAGCGAGCCTGCTCGCGATGTGGCCGGCACATCCAACAGCACTGGCGACTGACACTCCGCCATCGCCAGCAAGCCTGCCCCTACAGGTCGTTTTCTTTTTAATGTGCGCGTCGGAGGAGGAAATGCGACAGAGCAGGTATTAACACCAACGCCCCGATCATGTTCCAGATGAACATGAAGGTCAGCAGGATGCCCATGTCGGCCTGGAACTTGATCGGTGACCAGGCCCAGGTAATGACACCTGCCGCCAGAGTGATTCCCACCAGCGCCACGACCTTGCCGGTGAACGCGACCGAGTTCTTGTACGCCTCGGTCAACGACAGTCCCGCACGTTGTTGAGCCAGTTGGACGCTGAGCAGATACAGCGCGTAATCGACACCGATACCGACACCCAGGGCAATCACCGGCAATGTCGCGACCTTGACACCCATACCTAGCCAGACCATCAACGCTTCGCAGAGAATCGACGTCAGCATCAACGGTACGACCGCCACTACTACGGCGCGCCAGCTGCGAAAGGTGATGAAACACAGCACGATCACCGCGCCATACACATAAAACAGCATGGTGCGGTTGGCATCACGCACGACTATGTTTGTGGCGGCTTCGATCCCGGCGCTGCCGGCTGCGAGCATGAATTGGCGATCGCCATTGCTGTGTTCGCGGGCGAACTGATCGGCGACCTTCACCACATGATCGAGGGTTTCAGCCTTGTGATCCGAGAGATAAGCGATCACCGGCATCATCGAGCAATCGTTATCGAACAACTCCGGGTTGTTCACCGAAGCCTGCTGCGCGCCGTAGTTGAGCACGTTCTGATTGCGCGCGATGGTCAGCATTTTCGGGTTGCCCTCGTAGGAACCCGCCGTGATCTGCCGCACCGCATTGACCAGCGACACCGTGGTCTGCACGCCCGGCTGCTGTTGCAGCAACCAGCCGAGACGATCGGCTTCCACCAGGGTTTCGTACTTCAGGCAGCCTTCGCTGGCAGTTTTGATCATCACCGCGAATTGGTCGCTCGACAGCGAGTAGTTGGCCGTGATGTAGGCGTTGTCGCGGTTATAGCGCGAATCGGCACGCAGCTCAGGTGCACCCGGATCGAGATCGCCGATCTTCAAGTGCGTGCTGACCACGAAGCCGCCCACCGCCATCAACCCTGCAACCACCACCGCCACCGTCGCCCAGCGGCGTTCGGTAAAACGGTCGAGCAGGTTCCACAGACTGCCGAGGCCCTTGCCTTTGAGCTCCTTGTTCTCCTGGCGCAAGCTACGCGCCGCCGCTTTCGGGCTGACGCCCCAATAGGACAGCAACACCGGCAGCAGCACCAGGTTGGTGAAGATCAGGATCGCTACGCCAATACTCGCGGTGACGGCCAGATCCTGGATGACTGGAATGTCGATCAGCATCAGCACCGCAAAACCCACGGCATCGGCCAGCAGTGCGGTCAGTCCGGCCAGGAACAACCGGCGGAAGGTATAACGCGCAGCGACCAGTTGGTGGGTGCCGCGTCCGACATCCTGCATGATCCCGTTCATTTTCTGTGCTCCGTGGGACACGCCAATGGCGAACACCAGGAACGGCACCAGAATCGAAAACGGGTCGAGCGCGTAACCGAACAAAGTGATCAAGCCCAGTTGCCAGACGACCGCGATCACTGAGCACAAGATCACCAGCGCGGTGCTGCGCACGCACCGGGTGAACGCATAAATGATGGCGGTGGCGATCAACGCGGCCGCGCCAAAGTACATCATGATCAGTAGTAGGCCATCGATCAGGTCACCCACCAGTTTGGCGAATCCGATCACGCGGATTTTGATCGAGCCCTTGCCCTCTTCACCCGCCTTGTGTTCCGCGCTGCTGCCGGCAAATTCGAACTTGTCACGCAGTTGCTCTTCGAGCATCCGCGAGAACTGGTGATAGTCGATGGCGGCGCCCGTGACCGGATCCTTCTCCAGCAGCGGCACCACAATCATGGTCGATTTGAAGTTGTTGCCGACCAGACTGCCAATGATGCCGGAGCGGGCAATGTTCAAGCGCAGCTGCTCGACGCCACTGCCCGTGCCGTCGTAGGAGTCCGGCATGACCGGACCGCCACGGAAGCCCTCCTCCGTGACTTCAGTCCAGCGAACGGCCGGCGTCCACAAAGACTTCATCCAGGCCCGGTCCACACCCGGCGTCAGGAACAACGTGTCGTTGACCTGCTTGAGCACCTCCAGGTATTTCGGGTCATAAATGTCGCCGTCGGTGTTCTCCACCACCACCCGAACCGTATTGCCCAGCCCGCGTAGTAACTGCCGATTTTCAAGGTAATTTTTGATGTACGGCTGACTCTGCGGAATCATCTTTTCGAAACTGGCATTGAGCGTCAGCCGAGTGGCTGCGAAATAGCTCAGCAATACCGTCACGATCAGGCAGGTCAGCACCACCAGCAGGCGATTGTTGAAGATCAGGCGTTCAAGGACATTGCCGGAACGTGCATCGAAGCCCTTGAGCTCTCGGATCACCGGCATCGTATCGAGGTTGTAGTTACCCATGACGTGGCTCGTCTCTTTTTATTGTGTGAAGTGGGCTTATTCGAAGGGCAGCTGACGCAACCCCTGGGTGCCCGCGACCACCACGGCATCTGACGCACTGGTCTGCACCGCAGTGGCAGGCCCCAGACGTGTTTGTGGTTGTTGTGTGAACGTTGCACCGTTGTCAGCACTGACCATTACGTGGCCGGCCTGACTGACCAGGATGATTCGGCCTTCAGTCGTGACCGTGCTCGTGGTGATGCTTGAGGACAGGCCCACCTCGACTTTTTCCCAGTTCGCGCCGTGATCGACGCTGCGGTAGACATTGCCCCGCAGGCCATAAACCAGCACGGCGCCCGGCGTGCCGGTGATGCCGAAATAGCTGCCGCTGTAGGGCGTAGGAACGTTGACGAAGCGCTGCGTTGTCGGGTCCAGTTTCAGAACCAGACCTTGCTCACCGACGATGAACAGGTCGTCGCCGATTGCGCGCATCCCATAGAAATTCAGCGCCCCAGGATTGTCAGTACGATCCATCAAGGGAACCCAGGTCTGACCACCATCGTCGGTACGCAAAATCAGGTTGAACGCGCCGACCACATAGCCGGTTTTCTCGTCGGTGAACCACACATCCAGAAAGGGTTTATCCGCCCCTTCATCGATCATTCGTTGGGCTTCGGCCAATAACACGTCATTCGGTGCCGATTGGCGCTGATAGTGTTCGAGCATGATCTGCCCGATCTGACGGCCATCGAGCTGACGGCTCCAGGTTTCACCTTTGTTGTCGCTGTGCAACACCACGCCATCGTGGCCGACTGTCCAGCCCTGTGTCGGGCTGGGGAACTGCACGGCTACCAGGTCGGAACTCACCGGTACTTGTGCCTGATGCCAGCGCACGCCGGCATCATCGGAATAAAAAATATGGCCTCGCTGACCCACCGCGACCAAACGCTTTCCAGCACTGGTCAGTCCCGTAAACGCGCCTAAAACCGCCTTTTCACTCTGAATGGCCGGACTGTCCAGGGTATCGCCGAACGGTGCCGCCACCACGGGTCGGGTGAACGCCAGCGCCAGCGCCGAGGCCAGTGCGGCCAACGCCATCCACTTGAAGTTTTTCATAACTGTTTCCCGGATAAAAAAACCACCGGGAAGCTCTACCGCTTCCCGATGGAAAGTGACGCTATGGAGTTCGGTTAACGGATACCCGTGCCGGCCAACGACTCAGGCGCCCACTGCGCTTTTGAAAGCGGGTCGATGTATTTGATGCCGCCATACGGGCCGTAGATGCCGGTGATGTTGTAGCTGCCGGAAACAAAGTCATAAATCATATGGTTGTCCGAGTTCGGCGCCTGTACGTCATAGCTGTAAGCCAAGTGCGCAAAGGAACCGCGGTACAGCTTCCCGCTGGCGTCATATTCGTCCGAAGCCAGGGCGATCCAGCTGTCTTCGTCGAGGTAGAAGGTGCGCTTGCTGTAGATGTGGCGTTTGCCTGGTTTCAACGTGGCTTCCACGACCCACACGCGGTGCAGCTCCCAGCGCATCAGATCCGGATTGACGTGGTGCGCGGTGGTGATATCTGCTGCTTCCTTGTGGTAGTTCAGCTTGTAAGTGTTGTAAGGAATGATCATTTCCTTCTTGCCGACGAGTTTGAAGTCGTAACGGTCCAATGCGCCGTTGAACACCCAGGCATCGTCATAAGTCGAGGCACCGGCCGAGCCAGGGTTAGGGGTGTCGTAAGCGATGTCCGGCGCAAGTTTTATACGGCGTTGACCCGGGAGGTATTGCCAGCCACGACGTTCCATCTTCAGAGGGTTGACGGCATCCTGTACCAGGATGGCTTCACCCGCACGGCGGGCCGGGGCCTGGTAATAGAGTTTGGTCTTGAAGAACAGGTCACTCTCTTTCGCCGGGTCAGTGCGTTTCGGATCGTAGAGCGGGTATTCGAGATAGGCGTTACCGGTGGTGGCCAGAATCGCCTTGCCGGAACCGTCGACGTTCCAGGAATCGTATTTGAAGTTGGTGGCGTAACCCTGGTAGCGCAGCAGGTGGTTCCACATGGCCTCATAGCCATCTTTCGGGATCGGGAAAGGAATGCCTGGCAGCGCGTTTTCCAGTGCGACACCGCTCTCAAGCGTTCGGGTGCCGACAGCGTTTTTCGCGGTGTTATCCAGCAACCGCTGCGGCAGCGCAACGCTGCGATGGGTTGGGAAAACATCGACACGGAAGGTCGGGTAACGCTTGAGCAACTCTTGAGTGGTGGCGGTCAGTTTGTCCGAATATTGAGCAACGTTTTTTCCATCGATGACGGCACGTGCCTTATCGGCCTCAAAAGGATCTGGGCGAAACGAGCTGCCCGACTGGTAACTGGCTGGCAGCGTGGTAAGGCCGCCGGTGTAAGCCGGGATGCTGCCATCAGCATTGCCGGCCTTTTCAGCGCCGACGCCCGTCAGACTGGTGCCGAGTTTTGCCGCTTCGTCCGGGGAGACGGCTGCGTGTGCCACGCCTGCGACGGCGACGGTCAAGGCAGTAAACAATAGAGTATTTACGAACTTCATGGAGTGACTCCTGCTATCTAGCAAAGACTTCGATCAAATGGTCGTTTTGAACGTAAAAGTGACCATGCCCCGATCCTTGAGCTGAGGCTGAGTACCGCCAAAGGCAGTGGTCTGCCCCGGTACGCAGTTGTATTGCCCGTTGGCACCTGGTGTAGCGCCGTCTCCCTGATTGCCAGCGCTGCCTGCCGAACTGCACGTGTCGAATGGACCGAAGTTGTCCACGTACTTAAGGTCGAACCGATACTGGTTATGCACGTCCATGCCAACACCCACCGAATAACTGCCAGAGTCTTCGTTGCCGCCTAACTGGACGGCAGAGTTGCCATTGAGGCCGACGTTGTAGGTCATCGGCATGAACATATCGATGCCGGGGAACACCTGATACCAGGTCGGGTTGAAGTTGACGCCGACGATGTAGTTGTCCTTGGTGACCTTGTCAGTGCCGTGGTACCAGTCCTCGCCCTTGAACAGTTGTTTGTTCTCGGTCACATCCAGCCAGCGGCTATAAGCAAGCTCGACCAGCAGCGAAGAACTGTCCCAGACCGGTGTGTCACCAAAGGTGGTCAGACCGTTGAGTACCGCGTGCACGGTGTTGCCGCGGGCCACGCCGTTTTCACCGTTAAAACTGCCGATGAAGCCGGGCACACCTGCGGCTGCCGCGGCCGGGCTGACGGAGCCCGCCACGCTCGCAAGGGGCATGTTCTCGCGGTAGTTCAGATCGAAACCGACGCTGACTCCACCAAGACTTTTCGACAGGCTGATGCCATAGATATCGATGTCATCGACGTAGAACTGGTTGTAGCTGCCGATGTTGCCGGAGATCAGTTGCGCAGGACCTACAGCGGTCGGCTGCAAGGCCAGGTTTGGCAGAATGTCGGAGGTTTTTCGGTAGTAGACGCCCAAGGTGCCTTGCAACCAATCCGGACTCCACTTGGCCATCAAACCGAAGTCGCCTCGCTTGTCGGGGGTGAAGGTATGACCATTGCTCAGGCGCAGGAACTGATTGGCACCAAGCGGTCCAGGAGTACCAAACCGCGGATTCTGCCCGCCAATCAGTGACAGATTGTGCCCACCACTTTGAATACCGTCGTTAAACCCAAGGTAGGTACCAGACTCCGGCAGTCGGGCGGCATCCCAATCCAGAAAATATTGCGCCGCGACGGTCAGTTCCGGGTTGAACGTGAAGCTGGCGGACAACTGGTTGCGCGGGATGAATAGCTCTTTGGCTTCAGTTCCCGGTACGGCCAGCGCTTTTGAAAGATCAAGCCCGGATTGCCCGTAACTGTTGCCGTGGGCAAAGGCCAGGAGGCTCTCGCCCCAGTAGAGGGTGTGCTTGCCTGCCTTGCCGCTGAGCAGCGACTCATCGCCAACTTCCGTGCTGCCAAAAACGAAGGCATCGAGGATTTCGGAAGAAGGCCCATTGTAATAACGATCGGCGTAACCACTCTGGTGGCGAGAGTCTGGCACACCACTATTGAGCTGGTTGGTCGATGCGTTATCACTGCCGACATCGTCGTAGGCATGGTCGTACCAGGTATTCGCACTGACGCGAAAGCCAACCTTCTGCTTGTATACAACGTCCAGTTCGGACAGCACATCCATGCGCTGAGAAACGGGACTGCCGGAGGAGAAGTTTCGATCCCCGTCATTGTTGTTCCATGAGTTGGCCAACTTGCTGTTGGCTGCCTCCACCCGCTGGGCGTAATTGAACTTCACTGTGTTGTCGAAGCGAACAGCCAGGTCCTCGTTGCCGGTATCAATTTCCAGTGCGTGTGCCGGTGTTATGCCCAGACCCGCCAGGATGGCTGAAGTCAGCAACCCCTTGTGGAGGTTTGCATGGCAGATCTTATTATTTTTGTTCATCTAACTTGCCACCTGCTCTTGGTTTACGAAAAACTTGGGTTGAATTCACAGCTCGCAAAGCCTGCGATCAAGTGCGTTGCAAAAGAGTGATCGACACCGAGCGACCCAGTGCTGTGCTGTGCTGGAGTGCTGTTCGGGCGCCTGCAATCTGCCTGCCCCCGGCCGTGCCGCGCAGTTGCCAGACCAGTTCGACCAATTGCGCCAGACCGGTGGCACCCGGGGCGTGTCCACGGCCCAGTAGTCCGCCCGATGGGCACACCGCATTCATCTGTCCTTTCAGCCGATGACCTAACTGCACAAAACGGTCGATGTCTTCCTCTCGGCAAAAGCCCAGAGCTGCACTGTTGACCATGAAGTCACCAACGCTTTGATCGTGCAGCTCAACCACATCAATGTCTTCGGGGCCCAGGCCAGCCTGCTGATAGGCCTGTTGCACCACGCGCCGAGTGGTTGCCCGTCCCAGCACATCAAGCACACAACCGGATTCCTGTTCCGACGCGCAGTCGCTGCCTCGGGCACTCGCCAGAATGCTCACGTCAGCCCGAACGCCATAGCGCAGGGCGAAGGCCGGAGAACAGATCAAGACCGCCGCCGCACCGCAAGCTGGCGGGCTAAGGTAAGGCGGAAGCCATCCATCACGATCCGGACTGCGGTTCAGTAGCGCATTGGGATTGACTGCGGCCTGCGCTCGCGCCCGACCGAGCACGTCATCGAAGCGCCGCTCGGTAATACCCATACGGGTCAACAGCCACCTGGTTTGAGCCGCAAAAAGTACGGCCGGATGCTGTCGACGCTCCAGTACGACGGAATTCCGGACTTGCCCGTCGTGTCCGAACAGATCTCCAGCGGGATCCTTCAATCCAAAAAACTCGCGATTGGAAATCTGTGCGGGCATGCACTCAACACCCACGACCAACGCACACTCGGCTTCACCGCAAAGAATGCTGTGCCGGGCCAACTGAAAAGCACTGCTGGCCGACGTACATCCATCGCTGAGGCTGAAAATCGGGATGCCCGAATAGCCGATCCCGGACAGCATCTGCGATCCGATAGAGACATCGCCTTGAACGCATGAGGTGAAAACCTGATCGACCAGGTCATAGTCGATTCGAGCATCCTCCAGCGTCGAACGAATGGCCTGGTCCGCCAACGCCGAGTGAGTGTCACAGCCACCCAGCGGCAGGAATGGCGCCATACCCACGCCGGCGATCAGCACTCTTTCACTCATATGCCCTGCTCCCCGCCAGCTGATACGCACCACACTCTTGTTGAGTCCAGACTATTGCGTAGCCAACCGACGTCCCCCCCATCGTCAGGGGGGGTGGGTCGAAATCAGGGGGGGGAATGAAAGGATGATCCGAACAGATCACCTCGGGGTTGCAACACTAGAAGGAAGGGATTGGCGTAGGCGCGGGCTGAAACCGTGGTCAGGACGTGCTCAAAATCCGCCGAGGACAAGTGTTCTGCATCCTTAAGCGGGCGACGGATAGCCACCGTCAGGCGGTTTTCGATTTACCAGGGGTCGGTCTTTTGCGCAAAAAACAAGGGCCTGCGTGAGGTATCTCACGCAAGCCCTTGATATATATGGTGCCCGAAGCCGGAATCGAACCGGCACGCCCTTACGAGCGGGGGATTTTAAGTCCCATGCGTCTACCAGTTTCGCCATTCGGGCGGTAGCGCGGTGAAGCGGTCTGGCTTGTGCAGCAGAGGACGAAATATATACATCCCGTCCCGGTGAAGCAAGTTCGCAGATACCCTTTTCAAGACAAAATCTTGCAAGGCTGCGGAAATAAAAAAGCTCCGTAAATCATAGATCTACGGAGCTTGTTTATAGTGGAGGCCGAGGTCGGAATCGAACCGGCGTAGGTGGATTTGCAATCCACTGCATAACCATTTTGCTACTCGGCCTCAAACATTTGCTGTCATGTAGCGCGACTTCAAATGCATACAAACTTGGAGCGGGAAACGAGACTCGAACTCGCGACCCCGACCTTGGCAAGGTCGTGCTCTACCAACTGAGCTATTCCCGCGTCTTGGTGTGGCGCATTCTATAGAATCCAGAAGCCCCGTCAACCCTTTGATTCAAAAAAGTTTTATTTCTTTTCCACGTCGGTCTTCAGATGCGGCCAGGCAGCCCGCAGGTATTGGACCATGGACCACAATGTCAGGCCGGCAGACACCAGCAGCAAGGCATAACCGATCAAGACCCAGAAGGTGAAGTCTGACGGATTAGCCAGCAGGATCACCAGCGCCAGCATTTGCGCGGCGGTTTTCCATTTGCCCAGGTTCGACACGGCAACGTGAGCGCGGGCGCCGAGTTCGGCCATCCATTCGCGCAGTGCCGAGACGACAATTTCGCGACCGATGATGACGGCGGCCGGCAGCGTCAGCCACAGGTTGCCGTGTTCTTGCACCAGCAGCACCAGCGCAACGGCCACCATCAGCTTGTCAGCCACGGGATCGAGGAAAGCCCCGAACGGTGTGCTTTGCTCCAGACGACGGGCCAGATAACCGTCCAGCCAGTCTGTGGCGGCGGCAAATGCGAAGACCGAGGCAGACGCCAGGTAGCTCCATTGGTAAGGCAGGTAGAACAGTAAAATGAAGATCGGGATGAGCAGGACGCGTAGTACGGTAATCAGATTAGGGATATTCATCGGCACAACTGGCTACGAGGTGAGGTGGCATTCTACTCGCTGTGCAGATTTGCATAAATCAACTCTGCGAGCTTTTTACTGATCCCGGGTGCTTTGGCGATCTCTTCGATGCTGGCACGAGACAGCTCCTGCAATCCACCAAAATGTTTTAACAAATCGCGCCGCCGTGTCGGACCGACGCCGGCAACCCCCTCAAGTGTCGAGGTGCGACGGGTTTTGCCACGGCGCGCGCGGTGACCGGTAATGGCAAAACGGTGGGCTTCGTCGCGTATCTGTTGAATCAGGTGCAGCGCGGGGGAATCGCCGCGCAAGGTGAATTCGTGGGCCGCGTCGTTGAGGTACAGGGTTTCAAAACCGGCCTTGCGCGTCGCGCCCTTGGCCACGCCCAACAGAATCAGGTCAGGCACCGCCAGTTCATTGAGCACGTCGCGAGCCATCGACAGCTGCCCCTTGCCGCCATCCACCAACAGAATATCCGGCAGCTTGCCCTCCCCGTCCTTCAGCTTGCTGAAGCGTCGGGTTAGGGCCTGGTGCATGGCCGCATAGTCGTCGCCCGGGGTAACGCCTTCAATGTTGTAACGACGATAGTCGGACTTGATCGGGCCTTCCGGACCGAACACCACGCAAGACGCCACGGTGGCTTCGCCACTGGAATGGCTGATGTCGTAGCACTCAAGGCGCTGCGGCGGCTCGTCCAGATTCAACACTTCGGCCAAGGCATCGAAACGTGCGGCGACGTGCTGACGGTTGGCCAGCCTCGCGCCCAACGCTTGCTCGGCATTGGTGACGGCCAGTTGTTGCCAGCGCGCTCGGGTACCGCGCACCCGATGGCTGATGGTCAATTCACGACCGCGCAACTCTTCTATGGCTGTGATGAGCGTCGGGAAGTCCTCGTGAACCACGTTGACGATCAGTTCGCTCGGCAAGTCGCGCTCGGGACTGGTAATGAAGTACTGCCCCAAAAAGGCCGCCATGACCTCGGAAACGTCTTCGTCGATGCCGACCTGAGGGAAGAAGTTCTTGCTGCCCAGCACCCGCCCACCGCGCACGCTGATCAAGTGAACGCAGGCGCCGCCCGGATTGACGAACGCAGCAATCACATCGATATCGCCCGTTCCACCCTCCATGCTTTGCTGGTCCTGGACCCGGCGCAACAGTGAAATCTGATCACGCAGCTCGGCCGCGCGTTCGAACTCGAGGTTGATCGCCGCTTCTTCCATGCCGGCGGACAACTCGTCCGTCAGCGCATTGCTGCGACCTTCGAGGAACATCACCGAGTGGCGAACGTCTTCGGCATACACCTCGGGCTCCACCAGCCCGACGCACGGGGCCTTGCAGCGTTTGATCTGGTATTGCAGACAAGGACGCGTACGGTTCTTGTAATAGCTGTCTTCGCACTGGCGAACAAAAAAGGTCTTCTGCAGCAGACTCAGACTTTCGCGAATGGCACCCGCGCTGGGATACGGACCGAAATACTTGCCCTTGGCCTTTTTCGCACCGCGATGGATGCTCAGGCGAGGAAACTGGCCATCCGAGAGAAAGACGTAAGGGTAGGATTTGTCGTCGCGCAGCAGGATGTTATACGGAGGACGCCATTCCTTGATCAGCGTCTGCTCAAGCAGCAACGCTTCCGTTTCGTTAGCCGTGATGGTCGTTTCGACCTGGGCGATACGGGCGACCAGCGCAGCGGTCTTGGGCGCGAGACCGGATTTGCGGAAGTAGCTCGACAAACGATTTTTCAGGTTCTTGGCTTTGCCGACATACAGCAGACGTGCATCGCTATCGAACATGCGATAGACGCCCGGACGCCCACTGACCGTGGACAGAAAAGCGCCTGGATCGAAGACTTCAGTCATTTTCAGAGGCTGGCATCGACCATGCCGTGACGCACCGCCAACAGCGTCAGCTCCACATCACTGCTGATCGAGAGCTTCTCGAAAATGCGGTAACGGTAAGTGTTGACCGTTTTGGGTGACAGGCAGAGCTTGTCGGAAATGATCTGGACTTTCTGACAGCCGACAATCATCAATGCGATCTGGATTTCCCGCTCCGACAGCGCGTCGAAGGGCGAATCGTTGGTCGGCTGGAAGGATTTGATCGCCAATTGCTGGGCAATCTGCGGGCTGATGTAGCGTTGCCCGGCAAAGACCAGGCGAATCGCCTGAACCATTTCCGGCAACCCGGCGCCCTTGGTCAGATAACCTGCGGCACCGGCCTGCAACAGCCGCGTAGGAAACGGATCTTCTTCGCACACGGTGACCGCGACGACTTTGATGTCCGGATGACTGCGCAATAACTTGCGCGTGGCTTCAAGACCGCCGATCCCGGGCATCTTGACGTCCATCAGCACCACATCGGGTTTCAACTCACGCGCCTTAAGCAGGGATTCCTCCCCTGACTCAGCCTGGCCGACTACTTGCAGGCCATCGATGTCAGCCAGCATTCGTGTAATGCCTGTACGAACGAGATCATGGTCATCGACTACTAGCACCCTAATCAAGCAGACACCTCGCGATATGGTCTTATTGGGTTGCCGGACACCTTAGCAAAAAGCGACTGGCAGACCTAGCGGCAAGCGCTATATAAAAAGTTTCAATACATCTTGAAAGGCTTGTCGCCAGCGTGTTTCAGCGATGTAGCTCATCGACATCGCGCTGCATTCTCAGGAAACACTCGTCTTGGCCGACCACCTTCAGCCCTTTTCGCTCATAAAGCGCCTTGGCTGGATTCGTTTCAAAAACTGTCAGGCGTAACCCCGGACGCCGTTCCTTGCATGCCATGGCGAATACCTGATCGATCGCCCAGGAACCGGCACCCTGCCCCTGGAACGCTTCGAGCACGTGCAATTCGCGGATGTACAAGGCTCTGGCGTCGCGACTGAGACTGACATAACCCACCGATAAGTCGCCGCACACGATCACCCGGCTCTCGCGCCCCGCCCAAGCCACATCGAACGCCTCGTCCAGCCAGAGCAGATCATTCTGAATGTAATAGCGGAGCATATTGCGACAGGTCAGCTCGCGAGCGAAGTCAAGGTCGCCGGATGTCGCCGGACGCCAGTCAAAAGTCATTGAAACCTCCGCGGGCGGCAATGCTCAGTGCCGTCATGGTTTGTCCTTGTGGCATCACGCGTTGACCGAAGCGCGAAGTGTGTCATAAACCCCGATGCGCTCAAGCGATAGAAAACAGGATCGGTCATCGATAGCATTTTCTGATTGAAACGGCGCACCGGCCTCTAGTAAGCTCGGCGCATTCATTGGAGACAGACCATGTTCAACGCCCTCTCACAGCTTCGTACCGCCAGCGCCCCGCGCTCGGTTGCGGCTGCCCGGGCGACTGACGTTTGTGCTCCGGTCAGCTTTTATTTTGGGTATTGGTTTAGCCACTGGCGCGCCTGATACCCACACGGCGCCCATTTTAAAGGGGTCGCCGCCAGAGAATTCTCAACCCCCGGTCGGCCTCCCGACCGGGGGTTTTGTTTTTTCAGCCCCACTCATTTTTAGCGACACACCAGACAACCAGAGGATTCACGAAATGAACTACGCCACTTATTACCGTTACGACAGCTTTTCCGCCTGGCGATTTAGCAGCCTCCGCTCGGGACAGCCTGCCGCCTCCGATCGGTCACCCACAGGTGGCAAGCACACACACGCAGCCAATCCGGCCAATTGTCGAACACCCCAGTAGGGCCGAGCGCGCGGGAACGAACCCGCCGCCAGCCCAGGAAGCCTGAATATGAACTCGTCCGTCTCTGCTCTGCCGCTGTCCACCTTGAGCCCTGCCAATGAAGCGCTGACCCTGCGTCTGCCCAGCTCATTGCAACTCAAACAGCAACTGCCCCTCAGCAATGCCCTGACCCGGCAAGTCGCAGATCACCGCGATGCGGTACGTGCGATCCTCAACGGTGAAGATTCCCGTCTGCTGGTCATCGTCGGCCCTTGCTCGATTCACGATCCCCGGTCAGCCCTTGAATACGCGGCCAACCTCGCCCGCCTCGCCACCGAAGTCAGCGATGAAATGCTGCTGGTGATGCGTGCCTACGTTGAAAAACCCCGCACCACAGTCGGCTGGAAAGGCCTGGCCTACGACCCGCAGCTCGATGGCAGCGATGACATGGCCGGCGGTTTGACGCTGTCACGCGAACTGATGCGCGAAATGCTGCGGCTCGGCTTGCCGATTGCCACCGAACTGTTGCAACCGATGGCGGCCGGCTACTTCGACGACCTGCTGAGCTGGGTCGCGATCGGCGCCCGCACCACCGAGTCGCAAATCCACCGGGAAATGGCCAGCGGCCTGAGCATGCCGGTCGGCTTCAAGAACGGCACCGATGGCGGCGTCGCCGTAGCCAGCGACGCCATGCGTTCGGCCGCCCACCCGCATCGCCATTTCGGCGTCGACAGCCAAGGGCATCCTGCGATCATTCAAACCCCAGGTAATCCCGACACCCATCTGGTGTTGCGCGGCGGCCATCGCGGGCCGAACTACGATCGCGACAGCGTCACCCAGGTAAATAGCGATTTGGCCAAACTGAAGATCCCGGCACGGATCATGGTTGACTGCAGCCACGCCAACAGCGGCAAAGACCCGGCGCGCCAGCCCGCCGTGTTCAACGATGTGCTGGAGCAACGCCTGCAGGGTGATTGCTCGCTGATCGGCATGATGATCGAGAGCCATTTGTTCGAAGGCTGCCAGCCATTGAGTCCATCGCTGCGCTACGGCGTATCGGTAACGGATGGCTGCCTTGGCTGGACCGCAACCGAACAACTGCTGCGCCAGGCAGCAGGCCGGTTGCGAGCACAGAACAGCGTCCAGCAACCGGCATAACCACTGCCGACCTTCCAGCCCTCGATCGAGGGCTGGGCGTCTGAAAAGCGAATCGGTTTACAGGTAAACGGCGTGCGCACGGTAGGCCGTTGCAATGATGTGCGCCACGAACGACAAAAAGATGTCCAAATATTCCGAACAGGACCTCAGGCTCTTTCGAACTTTCCTACGTTTTCTATACCTTTTTCATCAGCTTACAGCGGATTCCTCATACATCGCCGAGCTGCCGGTGTGCTTTAGAGTGAGCCCATATTCACACCTCTGAACCACCGAGAAAAAGGAATGAACATGCTACGGAATGCAACCACTCAGTATCCAATCCTGCTGATCCACGGGCTCTTCGGCTTTGATCGCATTGGTAAAGTCGAACTCTTCCATGACGTCAAGCAGGCCCTCAGGAGTGCTGGCGCAAGAGTGTTTGTCCCCCACCTCTCGGCAACCCATAGCAACGAAGTGCGCGGCGACCAACTGTTGGCACAGATCGAACGGGTGCTGGAAGGAACCGGCGCCCGGCAAGTCAACCTGATCGGTCACAGCCAGGGCGCCCTTGCGGCGCGTTACGCTGCGGCCATCGCGCCGGAGATCATCGCGTCTGTAACTTCGGTGAGCGGCCCGAACCACGGCTCGGAACTGGCCGACTTCCTGCGCAAGGCATTGACACCCGGGCGCCTGCCGGAACACGTCGCATCCACGGTTGCAACGCTGTTTGCGGACTTTGTGTCGTTGCTCAGCGGCCACCAGGCCCTGCCGCAAAATGCCGTCGCCGCGCTGAATGCGTTGACCACCGAAGGTGTGGGCGCTTTTAACGACAAGTACCCACAAGGGCTGCCGAAAACCTGGGGTGGCAAGGGCCGCGAATTGGTTAACGGGGTGCGCTATTACTCCTGGAGCGGGATATTGCAGGGCGATCTCCTGGACAAAGGGCTGGATGCGATCGATCCGCTGCACGGTTTCCTCCAGGCCTTTTCGCGCTATTTCACCACCGAAGCAGAGCAGAATGACGGCATGGTTGGCCGCTACAGCTCCCATCTGGGCAAAGTTATCCGCTCCGACTATCCGCTGGATCATCTGGACAGCCTCAGCCAAACCGCCGGGGCACTGCGCAAGGGCATCGACCCGATTACCTTGTATGTGCAACACGCCGAGCGCCTGAGAAAGGCTGGCCTATAATCCGTGCGGAACTTTGACGAGAAATAGCCCACTGAATCCGGTAGGCTCCGCACTTTACTGAACATTGAAAGGAGTATTCTTCCATGGCTAAAGCCACTGCCCGTCACATCCTGGTTGCCTCTGAAGACAAGTGCAACGAACTCAAAGCCCAGATCGAAGGCGGCGCCGATTTCGCCGAAGTTGCCAAAGCCAACTCCACCTGCCCATCCAGCCGCCAAGGTGGTGACCTGGGTTCGTTCGGTCCAGGCCAGATGGTCAAAGAGTTCGATACCGTCGTCTTCAGCGCACCTATCAACGTAGTGCAAGGCCCGGTGAAGACCCAGTTCGGTTATCACCTGCTGGAAGTGACCAGCCGCCAGGACTGATCAGCGCCCTGGTTTTGTGTATGACGGCCCACCTTTTGGTGGGCCGTTGTGTTTCGGTTAGTAATACGGCTGGCGAGGGACGCGCCGCTAGCGTACAAATTGCGGTTATCGATCACCCGGCTCTAAGGCTGACAATGCGACTGGCTTTCCCCACTTTGTTGTTCACTGCCGTGGCCCTGCTGTTGGGCGCCACCGGTGTGAATGCTGCACCGCAACAGGCGTTGACCGTGTACGGCGAACCGGCGAAGTATCCCGCCGGCTTCAGTCATTTTGCCTACGCCAACCCGCAAGCCCCCAAGGGCGGCACGATGCGTCGCTCCGCCATCGAGATCGGGCATTTCGACCATATACTGCCGTACATCGACAAAGGCATCGGCGTCACGCAAATCGACGGTTTGCTCTACTCGCCCCTGGCCCAGCGTTCGCTGGACGAGCCCTACACCGTCTACGGTCTGGTGGCACAGAAGATGGAGCGCTCGGAGGACGGCATGTCCCTGCGCTTCTACCTGAACCCAAAGGCGCGTTTCGCCGACGGCACCCCGATCACAGCCCAGGACGTACGCTATACCTTTGACCTGCTGATGACCCAGGGCAGCCTGCGTTATCGCACCCAGTTCGCCGACGTCAAAGGCGTCGAAGTCGAAGCGCCGCTGACGGTTCGGTTCGACTTCAAAAGCAACGAAAACCGCACCCTGCCCCTCGATATCGCCACCTTGCCGGTATTTCCCGAACACTGGTGGAAGACCCGTGACTTCGCCAATGGCGGTGGTTATGAAGCACCACTGGGCAGCGGCCCGTACAAAGTGGGCAAGGTCGATTCCGGTCGCAGCATCACCTTCGAGCGCAACGCCACCTGGTGGGGCAAGGATCTGCCGGTCAGCCGCGGCCTCTATAACTTCGATCATTTCAGCATCGAGTACTTCGGCGACACCGACGTCGCACGCCAGGTCCTGCGGGGTGGCGCCTATGACTACAACCGCGAATTCTCCGCCACCGGCTACTCGATCGGCTACGAAAGCCCGGCCCTGAGCGATGGTCGACTGCAAAAAGCGCATCTGGCCAAAGAAGCCCCGCAATCGGCCCAGGGCTTTGTCTTCAACCTGCAAAACCCGATGTTCCACGACCGCCGCGTGCGCCAGGCCCTGGCCATGCTCTGGGATTTCGAGTGGAGCAATCGGCAGATGATGCGCGACCTGTACATCCGCCAGCAGAGCTTCTTTTCCAACACCGACCTCGCCGCCCGCAAACTGCCGGATGCCGGCGAGTTGGCGATTCTCGAGCCACTGCGTGGGCAGATCCCCGACGAGGTCTTCACCCAAGTCTTCGAAGCACCGAAAACCGATGGCAGCGGCCTGATTCGCGACAAGCAACTGCTGGCGCTGAACCTGCTCGAGCAAGCCGGCTGGAAACCCGATGGCGACCAACTGGTCAACGCCGAAGGCACGCCGCTGAGCTTCACCTTTCTGGTCAGCCAGAACGGCATGGACCGACTGCTATTGCCGTATAAGCGCACCTTGAAACAGATCGGCATCGACCTGAACATCCGCCGCATCGACTCCTCTCAGTACGTGAATCGCCTGATGAGCCGCGACTACGACATGATCGTCACCGGCTATCCGGTCACCACTTCCCCCGGTGGCGAGCTGTTCAACTACTTCGGCTCGATCTCGGCCAACGACCCCGGCGCCAACAACTACATGGTGCTGAAAAACCCGGCGGTCGATACGCTGATCAACGGGCTGGTGCGCGCCAACACCCAGCCAGAAATGCTGCGTTACGCCCATGCGCTGGACCGGGTGCTGCAATGGAACTACTACTGGATTCCCAACTATTACCCGCCGGGCACTTCGACGGTGTGGTGGAACCGCTTCGGCATGCCCAACGAGCAGGCCAGCAATGACGAAGCCATCGAAAGCTGGTGGGAGGTGAGCTCCACGCCGCTGACCAACCAGCAGATGACGGCCGAGAAAATCCGCCGTGGCAAACCCGGAGGGCCGCATTGATGTGGGCTTACATACTGCGGCGCCTGCTGCTGATCATCCCGACGCTGGTGATCATTCTTCTGGTCAACTTCATCATCGTCCAGGCCGCACCGGGCGGTCCGGTGGAACAGGCCATCGCGCACTTGCAAGGCATCGGCGGCGCGAGTGTCGGCGGCGGCTCCGGGGAAACCATGTCGGGCACCTCCCGGGCCAGTCGCGGCCTCGACCCGCAATTGATCAAGGACATCGAAAAGCAGTACGGCTTCGACAAGCCCGCGCACGAACGCCTGTGGCTGATGCTCACCAGCTACGCGCGCCTGGACTTCGGTAAAAGTTTTTTCCGCGGTGCGACCGTCACCGACCTGATCCTGGAAAAAATGCCGGTGACCATTTCCCTCGGGCTCTGGGCCACGCTGATCACCTATCTGGTGTCGATCCCGCTGGGCATCCGCAAGGCCGTGCACCATGGCAGTCATTTCGATATCTGGAGCAGCACCGCGATCATCATCGGCTACGCGATGCCGGCGTTCCTGTTCGCGATGTTCCTGATCGTGGTCTTCGCCGGTGGTACCTCGCTGAACTGGTTCCCGGTGCGCGGGCTGGTCTCGGACAACTTCGAATCGCTGTCGACCGTGGGCAAAATCGCCGACTACTTCTGGCACTTGGTGCTGCCGGTGACGGCGTTGGTGATTGGTGGTTTCGCCACCCTGACGATCCTCACCAAGAACTCGTTCCTCAATGAAATCACACGCCAATACGTGGTCACCGCACGGGCCAAAGGCTTGAGCGAACGACGCGTGCTGTACGGCCATGTGTTCCGTAATGCGATGCTGCTGGTGGTGTCGGGGATTCCCCAGGCGTTTATCAGCGTGTTCTTCGCCGGCTCGCTGCTGATCGAGGTAATTTTCTCGCTCGATGGCCTGGGGCGCATGAGCTATGAAGCCGCCGTGTCCCGGGACTATCCGGTGGTGTTCGGCTCGCTGTTTATCTTCACGCTATTCGGGCTCTTGATAAAACTGATCGGCGACCTGTGCTACACCTTGGTCGACCCGCGTATCGACTTCGCCGCGAGGAACGCCTGATGTTCAAGCTCTCGCCGTTAGGCCGTCGCCGCTTCGAACGCTTCAAGAAAAATCGCCGGGGCTGGTGGTCGCTGTGGCTGTTCATCGGTCTGTTTCTGCTGACGCTGGGCGGCGAATTGATCGCCAACGACAAACCGCTGGTGGTCAGTTATCAGGGCCAGTGGTACTTCCCGGTGTTCAAGCGCCACACCGAGCAGGAGTTCGGCGGGCAACTGCCGTTCCAGGCCGACTATCGCAGCGACTACGTGCAGAAGCTGATTCACAAGGACGGCGGCTGGATGCTGTTCCCGCCAATCCCGTTCAGCGATGACACGCCCAACTATGAACTCAATAAACCGGCGCCGAGCCCGCCCTCCAGCGTCAACTGGCTGGGCACCGACGACCAGTCCCGGGACGTCATGGCCCGGGTGATTTTCGGTGCGCGGGTGTCGATCCTGTTTGCGTTGATGCTGACCTTGGTCAGTGCGTTGATCGGTATCGCCGCCGGTGCGCTGCAAGGCTATTACGGCGGCTGGGTCGACCTGTTGGGTCAACGCTTGCTGGAAGTCTGGTCGGGGCTCCCGGTGCTGTACTTGCTGATCATTCTGTCGGGGTTCGTCGAACCGAATTTCTGGTGGTTGCTGGGGATCATGGCGCTGTTCTCCTGGCTGGCGCTGGTCGACGTGGTGCGCGCCGAGTTCCTGCGCGGGCGCAACCTGGAATACGTCAAGGCCGCCCGGGCACTGGGCCTTTCGGATCGAAAAGTCATCGTCCGGCATATCCTGCCCAACGCCATGAACGCGACATTGAGTTACCTGCCATTCATTCTCACCGGGGCCATCTCCACCCTCACGGCGCTGGACTTCCTCGGCTTCGGCATGCCGGCGGGCAGCGCATCGCTGGGTGAGCTGATCGGCCAGGGCAAGCAGAACCTGCAAGCGCCGTGGCTGGGGCTGACGGCGTTTTTCACCCTGGCGCTGATTCTTTCCTTATTGGTGTTTATTGGCGAGGCGTTACGCGATGCGTTTGATCCTCGATCTTGAAGCGGGACGGCTGACATGAGTACCAACCTGATCGAAATCCGTGACCTCTGCGTGGCCTTCAATGGCCAGACGGTGGTGCGCAACCTGTGCCTGGACATCCGCCCCGGTGAATGCCTGGCGTTGGTCGGTGAATCGGGCTCCGGCAAATCGGTGACCGCCCACTCGATCCTGCAACTGCTGCCCGAGACCGGCACCCAAACCACTGGCAGCATTCGCTATCGCGGCAAGGAACTGCTCGGCGCTCCGACCAAGGTGTTGCGTGAGTTGCGCGGCAACCGGATCGCGATGATCTTCCAGGAACCGATGACCTCGCTCAATCCGTTGCACAGCATCGAAAAACAGATCGGCGAAACCCTGCTGGTGCATAAAGGCCTGACGGGCAAAGCGGCGCAAGCGCGGATTCTGGAATTGCTGCAACTGGTGGGTATCCAGAAGCCCAAGGAACGGCTCAAGGCCTACCCCCACCAGCTGTCCGGTGGCCAACGGCAACGGGTGATGATCGCCATGGCCCTGGCCTGCGAGCCGCAGTTGCTGATCGCCGACGAACCCACCACGGCGCTGGACGTGACGGTGCAGCGCAAGATTCTGATTCTGCTCAAGTCCCTGCAACAGCGGCTCGGCATGTCGCTGCTGTTGATCAGCCACGACCTCAATCTGGTGCGCAGCATCGCCCAGCGCGTGTGCGTGATGAAGGCCGGGGAAATCGTCGAAGAGGCCACGTGCGAAACGATCTTCACCGAGCCGAAGCACCCCTACAGCTGCGTGCTGCTGAACGCCGAACCGGAAGGCGAAGCCCTGCCTCGGGACGAGCGCGAGAACGTGCTGGAAGTGGACAATCTGCGCGTGCAATTCGCCCTTGGTGGCGGGCTGTTCCAGCGCAAGACTTACCTGAACGCGGTGGACGGCATCAGCCTTAACATTCAACGCGGCAAAACGTTGGGCATCGTCGGCGAGTCCGGCTCGGGCAAGTCGACGCTGGGTCAGGCGATCCTGCGCTTGCTCGATTCCGAAGGCAGCATTCGCTTTCAGGGCGAGGCGCTGGACGGCCTGACGCAAAAGCAGCTACGGCCATGGCGCAAGAAAATGCAGGTGGTGTTCCAGGACCCCTTCGGCAGTCTCAGCCCGCGCATGTCAGTGGCGCAGATCATCAGCGAAGGGCTTGAAGTGCATAGTCAGCTGACCGCTGAAGAGTGCAAAGCCGAAGTGATTCGCGCGCTGGAAGAAGTCGGGCTCGACCCGCAAAGCCGCAATCGTTATCCCCACGAGTTCTCCGGCGGCCAGCGTCAGCGCATCGCCATTGCCCGGGCGCTGGTGCTGAAACCGGCACTGATCCTGCTCGATGAACCGACCTCGGCGCTGGATCGCACGGTGCAGAAACAAGTGGTCGCCCTGCTCCGCCAGCTTCAGGAAAAACACGGACTGACCTATCTGTTCATCAGCCATGACCTGGCGGTGGTGCGCGCGCTGGCCCACGACATGATCGTGATCAAGGACGGCAAAGTGGTGGAAAGCGGCGCCAGCCATAACGTGTTCGATTCACCGCAGCATCCGTACACCAAAGAGCTGTTGGCGGCGGCGCATACGCGGTAGGCACAGGACCGCGTCGCCTCAATCGCCAGCAGGCTAGCTCCCACATTGAATCGCGGTCCACTGTGGGAGCTAGCCTGCTAGCGATAGGGCCCGCCAAGACAACACATATTCTGGATCTGACCTCTATGAACACCACCGAAAACCTCAAGGATTACCAGCGCGTTCGCCTGCTGGCGATCCGTTCGCTGTTCGAAATCATCGAGCAATCGAGCGAAGGCACGGTGATTGTCGACCGCGACGCGAACATCGTCTGGATGAACGAGCGTTATGCCCGGCGTTTCGGCCTTGAGTCCGCCGAAGTGGCCATCGGCAAGGCCTGCGAAAGCGTGATCCCCGGCAGCCTGTTGCGCGAAGTCGTGCGCACCGGCCGGCCGATCTTGCTGGACATGCAGGACACGCCGAAAGAACCCCTGGTGGTGATGCGCCTGCCAATCCATGACGACGCCGGCGCGGTGATCGGCGCCATCGGTTTTGCGCTGTTCGACGAGTTGCACAGCCTGTCGCCCATGCTCAAACGCTACCTGAGCATGCAGGAAGAACTGGCCTCCACCCGCTCGTTGCTGCGGTCGCGGCAGACCAAGTACAACTTCGCCCACTTCATCGGCACCAGTGCCGCCAGCCTCGAAGTCAAACGTCGCGCCCGGCGCAGTGCCAGTGCCGAGTCGCCGGTGCTGTTGCTCGGCGAAACCGGCACCGGCAAGGAGTTGCTGGCCCAGGCGATCCACGGCGCTTCGCCGCGCGCGCACAAAGCCTTCGTCAGCATCAACAGCGCGGCGATTCCCGAGTCGTTGCTGGAAGCCGAGTTCTTCGGTACCGCGCCCGGCGCCTTCACCGGCGCCGATCGCAAGGGCCGCGCCGGCAAGTTGCAGATCGCTCAGGGCGGCACGCTGTTTCTTGATGAAATCGGCGACATGCCGCTGCCGCTGCAAAGCAAGTTGCTGCGCGTGTTGCAGGAAAAGGAATTCGAGCCGGTCGGCTCCAATGAAGTGATCCAGAGTGATGTGCGGGTGATCGCGGCGACCTCCACCGATCTGGAAGCAGCGATCAAGCGTGGCGAATTTCGCGCCGATTTGTATTACCGACTCAACGTGCTGCCGATCAACGTGCCGCCCCTGCGCGATCGCCTCGATGACGTGCCGGCGCTCAGCGAAGCGATCCTTGAGGAACTGCGCAGCCAGCATGAACTGAACCGCGAAGCGTTGGATCTGCTGGGGCAGCATGCCTGGCCGGGGAATATTCGCGAACTGCGCAATGTGCTGGAACGCGCGGCGCTGCTCAGTGATGACCTGGTGCTGAATGCGGGGGATATTCGCGCAGCAATCGGGACGTTTACCCCGGTAGAGCGTGTGGCGCCGAGGGTGATGGAGGCAGTTGCGCATGAGACATTCAGTGAGGCGCGGGAGCGGTTTGACCGGCAATTGATTGAAACGGCCCTGGCGCAATGCGGGGGCAAAGTCATAGAAGCGGCTGCGCGGTTGGGGCTGGGGCGGTCTACTTTGTATAAGAAGATGGTGGCGTTGGGGATTGTTGAGTCTCTATAGAGAGACATTGGTCTCTATTGGTAGATAGGGCCTCTTCGCGGGCAAGCCCGCTCCCACAGGGTTTGCGCCGAGCCATAAATTCAAAGGCAACCAAAAAACCTGTGGGAGCGTGGCTTGCCCGCGAAGACGTCCGTACAGCCACTACAAATCTCTAAAAAGAGACAAATAGTTCAAAACCGCCTCACAAATAAATAAATATCCTTATATTTCAACACCTTAAACAAATGGCACGAATCTCGCTAAAGCCCTCTCCCACAAAAGATCCACCCACAAAAATAACAATCCAGGAGACACACCATGAGTGTGATCATTGCCTTGGCAGCCCTCACGCTGCTGATGCTCGCGGCCTACCGTGGCTACAGCGTTATTCTCTTCGCCCCGATTGCCGCCCTCGGCGCTGTCTTGCTCACTGACCCGTCCGCCGTCGCCCCTGCCTTTACCGGGGTGTTCATGGAGAAAATGGTCGGCTTCATCAAACTGTATTTCCCGGTGTTCCTGCTCGGCGCGGTGTTCGGCAAGCTGATCGAGCTGTCGGGTTTCTCGCGCTCGATCGTCGCGGCAGCGATTCGCCTGCTCGGCACCCGCCAGGCGATGCTGGTGATCGTGCTGGTCTGCGCACTTCTGACTTACGGCGGCGTGTCGCTGTTTGTGGTGGTGTTCGCGGTCTATCCGTTTGCCGCTGAAATGTTCCGCCAGAGCAACATTCCCAAGCGTCTGATCCCGGCGACCATCGCCCTCGGTGCGTTCTCGTTCACCATGGACGCCCTGCCCGGCACCCCGCAGATCCAGAACATCATCCCCAGCACCTTCTTCAACACCACCGCGTGGGCGGCGCCGTGGCTGGGTGTGATCGGCGCGATCTTCGTGTTCAGCGCCGGCATGCTGTTTCTCCAGCGCCAGCGCAACAAGGCTCAGGCCTCCGGTGAAGGCTATGGCACCGAACTGCGCAACGAGCCTGAAACCGCGCCCGACATCAAACTGCCGAACCCGTGGATCGCCCTCTCGCCGCTGCTGGCCGTGGGCATCATGAACCTGCTGTTTACCCAGTGGATTCCGCAGTGGTACGGCAAGACCCACAGCCTTGCGCTGCCGGGCATGGCCGCGCCGGTGACCACCGAAATCGCCAAGCTCACGGCGATCTGGGCGGTCCAGGCCGCCTTGCTCGTGGGCATCATCATGGTGCTGGTGTTCGGCTTCAAGGCGATTCGCGGCAAGCTGGCCGAAGGCAGTCGCAGCGCTGTCGGCGGTTCGCTGCTGGCGGCGATGAACACCGCATCGGAATACGGCTTTGGTGCGGTGATTGCTTCCTTGCCAGGGTTCCTGGTATTAGCCGATTGGCTCAAGAGCATTCCCAATCCGCTGGTCAACGAAGCGATCACCGTGACCCTTCTTGCCGGCATCACCGGTTCAGCGTCGGGCGGCATGAGCATTGCGCTGGCGGCCATGGCCAATGACTTCATCGCAGCGGCCCACGCGGCCAACATCCCGCTGGAAGTGCTGCACCGGGTGGCCTCGATGGCCAGCGGCGGCATGGACACCCTGCCGCACAACGGCGCGGTGATTACCCTGCTGGCGGTGACCGGCCTGACCCACCGCGAAGCCTACAAAGACATTTTCTGTATTACGCTGATCAAGACCCTGGCGGTCTTTGTGGTGATCGGTACTTTCTACGCCACTGGCATTGTGTGAGGTATTCATGACGACTCTTTCGGGCAAGACTGCACTGGTCACCGGCTCCACCAGCGGCATCGGCCTGGGCATCGCCCTGAGCCTGGCCAAGGCTGGCGCCAATCTGATCCTCAACGGTTTCGGCGATGCTTCCAAAGTGATTGCCGAGGTTGAGCAATTCGGTGGCAAGGTCGGCCATCACCCGGCCGACGTCAGCGATCCGGCGCAGATCGCCGACATGATCGCCTACGCCGAGCGTGAGTTCGGTGGCGTGGATATTCTGGTGAACAATGCCGGGATCCAGCATGTGTCGCCAGTGGAAGACTTTCCCGTGGAGCGCTGGGATTCGATCATTGCAATCAACCTGTCGTCGGTGTTCCACAGCACCCGCTTGAGCCTGCCGGGCATGCGCGCCAAGGGTTGGGGACGGATCATCAACATCGCTTCGGTGCACGGCCAGGTCGGATCGGTGGGTAAGGCTGCATACGTGGCCGCCAAGCATGGTGTGATCGGCTTGACCAAAGTGGTCGGGCTGGAAACGGCAACGACCAATGTGACCTGCAACGCCATTTGCCCGGGTTGGGTATTGACTCCGCTGGTGCAGAAGCAGATTGATGATCGCATTGCCAAAGGCACCGACCTGCAACAGGCGCAGCATGATTTGCTGGCCGAAAAGCAGCCGTCGCTGGAGTTCGTCACGCCGCCGCAACTGGGTGAACTGGTGTTGTTCTTGTGCAGTGAGGCCGGCAGCCAGGTGCGTGGCGCGGCGTGGAATATTGATGGTGGGTGGTTGGCGCAGTAATTAGTCACCCCCCTGTGGCGAGGGAGCTTGCTCCCGCTGGGTGGCGAAGCCGCCCCAAATGGGTTGCACCAGCCTATTTACGTCTGCTGCGCAGCCGAGCGGGAGCAAGCTCCCTCGCCACAGAAGCCTGCTCCACAGTAGCCTGTGTGTACGCATAAGAACAAAGAGGCAAGCCATGTCCGACATCCTCTGGCAACCCAGCGCCGAGCGCATCAACAAAACCCGCATGGACGCCTTCCGGCGCTTCGTCATAAAGCGGCACAACATCCACCTCGACGACTACCCCGCCCTGCACCAATGGTCGATCGATCAGCGGGTCGCATTCTGGCAGGCGATCGTCGACTTCTTCGACATCCGTTTCCACGATCAACCGGACACGGTGCTGCTGGAAGGCCTGCAAATGCCCAGCGCCCAGTGGTTCCCTGGCGCCACGCTTAATTTCGCCGAGCACCTGATGCGCCGTCGCGACGATGCCATCGCGGTGATTGCCATTGGCGAGAACGGCCAACGTGAACACCTGACCTGGGCTGAACTGGCCGAGCATGTCGCCGGTTTTCAAAACAGCCTGAAAGCCGCCGGCGTCGGCCTCGGCGACCGGGTCGCTGCGTGCATGCCCAACACCTGGCAAACCCTGGTGGCCATGCTCGGCACCACCAGCCTGGGGGCAATCTGGTCCTGCTCATCGCCGGACTTCGGCACTCAGGGCGTCATCGACCGCTTCGGTCAGATCGAACCGAAAGTGCTCATCACCTGCGCCGGTTACCGCTACGCGGGCAAGGACATCGACCAGACCACCAAGGCCAATGAAATCCTCGAACGCCTGCCCTCCTTGCAACAGTTGATCGTGGTGCCGTATGCCCGGCCACAGGCACACATCGAGCAGTTCCACACCCGGGCCAACGTAACGCTGTGGGATGATTTCTACGACATCGGCGGCGAGCCGGATTTCGTCCCCGTGCCTTTCGCCCGTCCGCTGTACATCCTTTATTCCAGCGGCACCACCGGCGTGCCGAAATGCATCGTCCACAGCACCGGCGGCGTGCTGCTGCAACACGTCAAGGAACACGGCCTGCATTGTGATCTCGGCCCCGGTGACCGACTGTTCTACTACACCACCTGCGGCTGGATGATGTGGAACTGGCTGGTCTCGGCCCTGGCCGTGGGCAGCGCAGTGGTGCTGTACGACGGCTCGCCGTTTCATCCAGAGCCTCAGCGTTTGATCGACCTGATCGACGATGAACGCATCAGCGTCTTCGGCACCAGCCCCAAGTTCCTCGCGACCCTCGAAACCAACGGCGTCAAACCGCGCGAGAGCCATGACCTGACCAGCCTGAAAACCTTGCTTTGCACCGGATCCGCCCTATCGCCGCAGAGCTACGATTACGTCTACCGCGATTTCAAGAGCGACCTGTGCCTGGCCTCAATGTCCGGCGGTACCGACATCGTTTCCTGCTTTGTGAACAGCAACCCTTTTGAACCGGTGCGCCGTGGCGAAATCCAGGGCAAGAGCCTGGGCATGGCGGTTGAAGTCTGGAACGACGACGGTAAACCTGTGATCGGCGAAAAAGGCGAGCTGGTCTGTACCCGGCACTTCCCTGCAATGCCCATCGGCTTCTGGAATGACCCACAGCAAGAAAAGCTGCACGCTTCATATTTCAGTCAGTTCCACGGCGTCTGGGCCCAAGGCGATTACGCCGAACAACTGCCCCACGGCGCGATGATGATCCACGGGCGCTCGGACGCGGTGCTGAACCCTGGCGGCGTGCGCATCGGCACGGCGGAAATCTACCGTCAGGTGGAAAAAGTTCCGCAGGTGCTGGACAGCGTGGCCATCGGTCAGCAGTGGCAGGATGACGTGCGGGTGGTGCTGTTCGTTAAGTTGCGCGACGGTGTCGAACTCGATGAAGCACTGCAGCAGCAGATTCGCCAGGTCATCCGCGCCAACACCACGCCCCGGCACGTACCGGCGAAGATTGTCGCGGTGACCGATATTCCGCGGACCATCAGCGGCAAAGTCGTCGAATTGGCGGTGAGGAACGTGGTGCATGGGCAGAAGGTGAAAAACACCGATGCGCTGGCCAATCCCGAAGCGCTGGAACAATTCCGCAACCGCCGCGAACTCCAAACCTGAAGAAGATCCACTGTGGGAGCGGGCTTGCTCGCGAAGGCGGAGTATCAGCCAGCATCAACGTAGGCTGACACACCGCTTTCGCGAGCAAGCCCGCTCCCACATTTGATGGATTTCAGTCCATTAATCCCCACTCTCCCGAGGGCGGTTGAGTCGGCGGTGACGCATCGCTATGCAACTTCAGCCGCAAGCGCAAGTTGTTCACCGAATCCGCATGCTTCAACGCTTCCTCCTCATTGATCGCCCCTTCGACAACCAACGCATACAGCGCACCGTCAAACGTCTGCATCCCCAATTCCAGCGATTTCTCCATGATCCCCTTCAGCTCGGCAAACTCATTGCGCCGGATCAGGTCACCGATGGTCGGTGTCCCCAGCATCACCTCCACCGCCGCCCGGCGCTGCCCGTCGCGGGTACGCACCAATCGTTGGGACACGAATGCTTTGAGGTTGTTGCCCAGATCATGCAGCAGCTGCGTATGTCGCTCCTCAGGGAAGAAATTGATGATGCGGTCCAGCGCCTGATTGGCGTTGTGCGCGTGCAAGGTGGAAATCACCAGATGACCGGTATCGGCAAATGCCAGCGCATGCTCCATGGTTTCGCGGTCGCGGATTTCGCCGATCAAGACGACGTCCGGCGCCTGACGCAGGGTGTTTTTCAGGGCAGCATGAAAACTGCGAGTATCGACGCCGACCTCACGCTGGTTAATGATCGACTTCTTGTGCCGGTGAATGTACTCGATCGGGTCTTCGATGGTGACGATATGGCCACTGCTGTGACGGTTGCGGTGATCGATCAGCGCCGCCAGGGAGGTCGACTTGCCGCAATCGGTGGCGCCGACAAACAGCATCAGGCCTTGTTTGAGCATCACGGTTTCGAGCAGCACCGCCGGCAACTTGAGGTCTTCGAAGCGCGGAATGTCGAGCTTGATGTTGCGTGCCACGATTGACACATCGTTGCGTTGCTTGAAGATGTTGACCCGAAAGCGCCCGACACCTGCCAGGGAGATCGCCAGGTTCATCTCCAGTTCGCGATCGAACTCCAGACGTTGTTCGGCGTCCATGATGGACTCGGCAATGGCTGCGACTTCCCCCGGTTTGAACGGTTGATCGGTCAGCGGTTTGAGCACGCCGTCGAACCGTGCACTGGGTGGCGCGCCGGGGGAGAGATAGAGATCGGATCCGTTCCGGTCAGCCAGTATCTGCAACAGTGCATCGATTTCCATGGCAAAAAGCACCCGCGAAGCATTCAATGAAAAAACAATGACCCCAAACAGGTCATCCAGCGTCTACCGCCCTCCAAGGATAGTAGACGCCGCCACACCGACTTAAGCGCAGGACAATTTGATGAACGCATCACCGACGGGCAGCGATGCCCAGGCCTTGATCGCCAGACTGGACTGGACACGCACCCCGCTGGGCGCTGCCAGTACCTGGCCACAGAGCCTGCGCACCGCGGTGGACATCGTGATTCACTCACCGATGCCCATGCTCTTGCTGTGGGGCCCGCAGCTCACGCAGATCTACAACGACGGCTTCGCCCTGCTTGCCGGCAGCAAGCATCCACACGCTTTCGGACAACCGACGCACCAGATCTGGCCTGAACTCCAAGACTTTACCGACCCCATTTACAGCGCCGTCCTACAAGGACAGGTGCGAACCTACAGCGAACAACGCTTTACCTTGCAGCGCGACGAAGGTGATTCCGACTTCTGGCTCGACCTGACCTACAGCCCGATTCGCGATGAAAACGCTCAGGTCGCCGGCATTCTGGTCACCGCCATCGAAACCAATGAACGCCGCCGCATCGCGCTGGAACTGGAACAGCGTTCAGCCGCGAGCCTCAAGGCCCAGCACGAAACCGAAGAGCGCCTGCAACTGGCACTGGCAGCCACCGACGCCGTCGGAACCTGGGACTGGGACATTGGCGAAGACCGCTTCATTGCCGACACCCACTTCGCCGAATTGCACAACATCGACCCGCTGCTCGCCAGTCAGTTGCCCATCAGTGCCTACCTACAGGCCGTGCACCCGGAAGACCGCGCGATGGTCGCCCGCAGCATCAAATATTCCATTACCCACGGCACGGAATACGCCGAGGAATATCGGCTGCTGCGACCCGACGGCCACCTGCGCTGGGTGTTTGCCCGCGGTCGATGCTACAAGGACCACCACGGCCGGCCGATTCGGTTCCTCGGCGCCGCGCTGGACCTGACCGAACGTAAACTCACCGAGCAAGCCCTGCGCCAGAGCCAGACCGAGCTGCAACTGATCATCAACGCCATGCCCATCCTGATCAGCTACGTGGACAGCGAAGAGCGCTTTCGCTTGAACAACGCCGCTTATCTCGACTGGTATGGCCTGACGCCCCAGGAACTCTACGGCCGGACCATTCGTGAAGTGTTGGGCGAAGAAGCCTATGCCTTGCGCGCCGAGCACATCGCCTTGGCACTGACGGGCAAGTCCTGCTGTTTCAGCATCAGCACCCCGCACCGGGACGGCAGCATCCGCCATGCCCTGATGAATTATTTGCCGCGCCACGGTGCCGACGGGGCGGTGAATGGTTTTTACATCTTCGTGATCGACGAAACCGAGCGCAAACAGACCGAAGAAGCCCTGCGCAATCTCAACGAAACCCTTGAGGAACGGGTCGCCGCCCGTACCCAGCAACTGGCCGAAGCCAACCAGCGGCTGCAAAACGAGATGTTCGAACGTGAGCGCGCCGAAGATGCCCTTCGCCATGCGCAGAAGATGGAAGCGGTCGGGCAGCTCACCGGCGGCATCGCCCACGACTTCAACAACATGCTGACCGGGATTATCGGCAGCCTCGACCTGATGCAGCGCTATATCGCTGACGGGCGCGCCGCCGAGATTGGCCGCTTCACCGAAGCCGCCGTGTCTTCTGCCAACCGAGCCGCAGCCCTGACGCATCGCTTGCTGGCGTTCTCCCGGCGCCAGTCGCTGGATCGCAAACCGCTGAATGCCAATGCGCTGGTGCACTCCCTGGAAGATTTGTTCAGCCGAACCAAGGGCGACCACATCGAGCTCAAACTGCTGCTGGCCGACGAGGTGTGGCCGGTGAGCACCGACGTCAGTCAACTGGAAAACGCTCTGCTCAACCTCGTCATCAACGCCCGGGACGCCATGCCCGATGGCGGCGAGTTGTTGATCGAAACCGCCAACGTGTACCTCGACGGCAGCGACATCACCACACTGGAACCGGTCAAGGCCGGGGATTACGTGATGATTGCCGTCAGCGATAACGGCACCGGGATGACACCGTCGGTGCTGGCCAAGGCTTTTGACCCGTTCTTCACCACCAAACCCATCGGCCAGGGTACCGGCCTGGGCTTGTCGATGATTTACGGGTTTGCCCAGCAATCGGGCGGGCATGTCAGCCTGTTCAGTTTGCCGGGCAAGGGCACCAGCGTTCGCCTGTACTTGCCGCGGTTTTATGCCATGGAACCGGAAAACGTGCTGATGCCGTTGACGGGCGAAGCGCCGCCAGCGATTGCCGGTGAGACCGTGGTGTTAGTGGAAGATGACCCGGCAGTGCGCATGCTGGTGCTCGACCTCCTCAACGAGCTGGGCTATCACGCCCACGAAGCCGAGGACGCGAAGACCGCCTTGCCCTTGCTGGAATCCAACCTGCGGGTCGATCTGCTGGTGACCGACGTCGGCTTGCCGGGAATGAACGGTCGACAGCTGGCAGAAATCGCGCGTCAGCACCGCCCCGAACTCAAAGTGTTGTTCATGACCGGTTACGCGGAGAAAGCCGCCGAGCGCCAGGGCTTCCTGGAAGAAGGCATGGACATGGTGGCCAAACCGTTTTCCATCGACCTGCTGGCCAACAAGATTCGCACGATGATCGGCCAACCGTAGTGAGTTGAGGCATAATCGCGCGCCCCCGCCGTCACCAATGTTGCAAGGTACGCCCCATGAAAGCTCAAGCCCGCCATATTCTGGTGAAAACCTCGGAAGAAGCCGAGCAGCTCAAACAACGCATCGCCAAGGGCGAAGCCTTTGATGTGCTGGCCAAGAAATACTCCACCTGTCCGTCCGGCAAACGCGGCGGCGATCTGGGTGAAGTGCGGCCTGGGCAGATGGTCGGGGTGATCGACGCGGTGATCTTCAAAAAACCGCTGCGCGTGGTGCATGGGCCGATCAAGAGCAAGTTCGGGTATCACCTGGTGCAGGTGTTTTACCGGGATTGATTGGGTTGCCTGAGGCCTCTGTGGTGAGGGGATTTATCCCCGTTGGACTGCGCAGCAGTCCCATCTTTTGGGGCCGCTGCGCGACCCAGCGGGGATAAATCCCCTCGCCACAAATACATCCCTTCATCCAGATACACCCCTTCACCACAGGGTTGCATTTCAATCTTTGGGGATAAGCGCTCCAGGCACTTGAATCACCCGACTTGCCAACCGATGCCCCGCCTCCGCTGCCTCAACCGCGCTCCCACCCTTGAGCCGACTGGCCAGATACGCCGCACTGAAGGAATCCCCCGCCGCCGTGGTGTCCACCACCCGCTCGACCTTCTGCGCCGGCACCTCGAACGACTCGCCAGCACAGCGAATCAGACACGCCTCGGCACCGCGCTTGAGCACCACTTCCGGTGTGCCAATCTGTTCGTAAGCGGCGAACACCGCCTCGCAATCGGAAAAATGAAACAGCGCTTGCTCGTCATCGACGGTCAACAACGCCAGATCAACATAGGGCAGGACGCTGCGATAAGCTGCCCGCGCCTCTTCGACTGACGCCCACAGGCGCGGCCGGTAGTTGTTGTCGAAGACGATCCGCGCATCCCGCTGCCGGGCCTCGATCAGGGTTTCCAGCAACTTCTCCCGACCTTGCACGCCGAGCACCGCCAAGGTAATGCCGCTGAAATACAGCACGTCGTAATCCGGCAGCGCGGCCAGGATCGGCGCGGCGGGCGGGGTGGTGAAGCAGTCGCGCACGGCCGCTTCGTTGCGCCAATAGAGGAAACGTCGCTCGCCAGCCGCATCGGTCTGGATGCAGTACAAACCGGGCAGTCGCCCGGGCAGGCGCTGGACCATGCCGAGCCCGATGTTTTCATCGGCCCAGGTCTGGCACATGGCATCGCTGAAACTGTCGTCGCCCAGCGCGGTGACGTAATCGACGACGCCGCTCGCGCCCAGTTCCCGGGACAAATAGACCGCGGTGTTGAGGGTATCGCCGCCGAAGCTTTGTTGCAGCGTGCCGTCGGCGCGTTGTTGCAGCTCGATCATGCACTCGCCGATCAGGGCGATGCGCGGGATGTTGGGGCCGAGGGTGTTGATGGTGTTCATTGTTGTGGGGTCTCTGGTATTGCGGTGTTGTCTGGTCGGGCGACTTCGCGAGCAAGCCCGCTCCCACAGGGATCTTGTGAACACTGAAGATCTAATGTGGGAGTGAGCCTGCTCGCGATGGCCGCGCCTCGGTCCGAAGCCTTAGAAACAGGTTTCCATGGTTTCGATGACGTTCAACTGCTCATCCACCAGACACCCCGTGCGCCATTTGTCGAACGTCAGGCACGGGTGCGACGTGCCGAACGAAATGATGTCGCCCACCCGCAACTCAACCCCCGGCGCGACCGTCATGAATGCATGCTGGTCCATCACCGCCGTCACTTTGCAGGTGCTGACATCGTCGCCATTCGCCGGCACGACGCCGGCCTTGTAACGTAGCAGCGGCACTGGCAAGCCCGCGTCGTAGGCCACATCGCGCTTACCCAGGGCAATCACCGCGAAACCCGGCTCCGGCAACGACTGCACATGCGCCCAGACTTCCAGCGCCGGGCGCAGGCCCTCGTGCAGATCGCTGCGGCGGTCGAGCACGCAGCATTGTGCTTCTTTGTAGATGCCATGGTCGTGAGCCACGTAGCTGCCGGGGCGCAATACGCTGAGGAAACGTCCACCCGCGTTCTGCGCTTCGAAGGACTCAGCGATCAAGTCGTACCAGGCCGAACCCGAGGCGGTGATGATCGGCTTGGGAATCGCAAAGGCGCCGCTGTCCTGCAACTGCACGGCCAGACGCACCAGGGACGCAGCGAATTCACGAATGCCCGTGACCGCATGATCACCATGGATCACACCTTCGTAGCCTTCGATACCGGTCAGCGCCAACGCCGGTTGCGCATTGATGGCTTTGGCCAGAGCGATGACTTCATCTTCAGTGCGGCAACCGCAACGCCCGCCGACCACGCCGTACTCGATCATCACGTTCAGGCGCACACCGCGCGAGGCGAAATACGCGCCGAGGTCAGCGACGTTGTCCGGGTGATCGACCATGCAATGGAAGTCGAAGGTCGGGTCCGCCAGCAAATCGGCGATCAGCGCCATGTTCGGCGTGCCGACCAGTTGGTTGGCCATCAGCACCCGACGCACGCCATGGGCATAGGCCGCGCGGGTTTGCGTGGCGCTGGCCAGGGTGATACCCCAGGCGCCGGCGTCCAGTTGGCGGCGGAACAGCGCTGGGGTCATGCTGGTTTTGCCGTGGGGCGCGAGTTCGGCGCCGCTGTTGCTGACAAACGCTTGCATCCAGCGAATGTTGTGCTCCAGCGCTTCGCGGTGCAGCACCAGCGCAGGCAGGCTGACGTCGCGTACCAGGTTGGCGCCGGTCTGGGCAAAGCCCTTTTCCACGGCAGCAGTATGTTGGGCAGAAGACATGGTCGAACTCCTCACAGTCGCGGCTGCAGCCAGCCGCTGTTATTCGTTGATACGCCGGGCCAGGCTATTGGCGCTGTCGATCAGCACCCGGCGATAGTCGTCGTAGTTGTTCTTGGCGTCGTCCCGCGGGGCGACGATGCACAGGGTCGCAATGGCCACGCCGCTGGGGTCTTTGACCGGGGCGGCGAAGCAATGGGTGAAGGTGTCGGCGACGCTATCGAAGGAGAAAAAGCCATCGATATCAGCCTGACGGATTTCCTTGAGAAACTGCTCCAGCGGCAGCCGGTCGCCGTCGGGCAGGATGAAGTCGTCGTGGTCGATCAGGTCGACGATCTCCTGATCGCTCAAGTGCGCCAGCAGCAGGCGCCCGGATGCGGTCCAGGGGATGGGCGCGTTCTCACCTATGTCCGAGGAAATGCGGAAATGCCGCTCGCCCTCCTTCATCAGCGCCACGGTGTATTTGCGCCCGTTGAGCAGGCACATCTGCGCGGTTTCGTGGGTCTGGCTGACGATTTCCTGCAAGGCGTGATCGGCCTCACGGGTCAGGTCGAAATGGCGCAAATGTGCCTGCCCGAGGAAGTACAGCTGACGGCCAAGGTAGACGTGACCGTCCTTGCCCACGGGCTCGAGAATGCGTCGTTCCAGCAGGGAAGCAACCAGCTCGTAGATCGTGGATTTCGGGCTGTCGATGCCGCTGGCGATTTCATTCGGACGCAGCGGTTTTCCGACTTCCTTGAGGAAATCGAGGATATCGAACGCCCGGTCCAGACCGCGAGCCCGGCGCTTGATGGTGTCTTCGGTCATGTCAGTGGTTCCCATTAAAGTGCCGGGAGTTTAACCAGAGTGTGGTGGTGACTGTTAGGGCGCCTTCGCGGGCAAGCCTCGCTCCTACAGGTGAATGCGGTCTCATGTAGGAGCGAGGCTTGCCCGCGAAGAAGTCACCGCAAATCTCAGGCCTTTTTCTTGTATGCGATGCAGTCGATCTCGACCTTGCAGTCGACCATCATGTTCGCCTGCACACAGGCCCGGGCCGGTGCGTGTTCACTTTTGAAGTACTCGGAAAACACCTTGTTGAAACTGGTGAAGTCCCGCGGATCCTCCAGCCACACGCCAGCACGCACCACGTCTTCCAGGCCATAACCGGCCTCTTCGAGAATCGCGATCAGGTTCTTCATGGTCTGGTGGGTCTGCTCGACGATGCCGCCAGTAATGATCTCGCCGTCCACCGCCGGCACCTGCCCGGAAACGTGCAGCCAGCCATCGGCTTCAACGGCTCGGGCGAAAGGGCGAGGCTGACCGCCAGCGGCGGTGCTGCCGGTGCCGTAACGAGTAATGCTCATGAGTGTTTCTCCTGATTGAAAATGATGTTTAAAACCGCGTGTTCTTGAGAAATTCTGCCAGGCGCGGTGATTGCGGGCGTTCGAACAGTTCCTTGGGAGGCCCCTGCTCTTCGATCCGCCCCTGGTTCATGAAAACGATTTTGTCCGATACCTCGAAGGCAAAACGCATCTCGTGGGTGACCAGCAACATGGTCATGCCCTCATCGGCGAGGCCCTTGATGACGTTCAGCACTTCGCCGACCAGCTCCGGGTCGAGGGCCGAGGTCACTTCGTCGAACAGCATCAGGCTCGGGTTCATCGCAATCGCCCGGGCAATCGCCACGCGCTGTTGCTGGCCGCCGGACAACTGACCGGGATAGTGATCACGGCGTTCCAGCAAGCCGACCCGCTCCAGCCATTTTTCCGCCAGCGCCACGGCTTCGTCCTTGTGCAGCTTCTTGACCTTGAGCAAGCCGAGGGTGACGTTCTGCAACGCAGTCAGGTGCGGGAACAGGTTGAACTGCTGGAACGCCATGCCGGTCATGGCGCGATGCCGGGCGATGACTTTTTCTGCGTGACGCACGCGTTTGCCGTTGACCTCGTCATACCCGATGGACTCGCCATCGAGCATGATCTGCCCGCCCTGGAATTCTTCGAGCATGTTCACGCAACGCAGCAACGTGGTCTTGCCCGAGCCGCTGGAGCCGATCAGCGTGACCACGTTGCCGCGCTGCATGGTCAGGTCGACGCCCTTGAGCACTTCAAGCTTGCCGTACTGTTTATGCAGGCCGCGAATGTCCAGCAAGGCCTGGTTTTGTGTCGAAACTTGAGGTTGAGTCATGGCAAGGCCACCCGCTTTTCAATGTGCCGGCCGAGTAATTCGATGGCGTAGTTGATGACGAAAAACAGAAATCCGGCGAACAGGTAAAACTCCAGCGTCATGAAGGTACGGGCGATGATCTGCTGCGTGCTGAGCAGCAATTCCGCCACACCGATGACCGACAGCAAGGTCGAAGCCTTGACGATCTCCGTGGACGAGTTGACCCAGGTCGGCAGGATCTGCCGCAACGCCTGGGGCAACAACACGTAGCCGAGCGCTTGATAAAACGTCAGGCCAATCGCCTTGCTCGCTTCCATCTGACCGCTGGGCAACGCTTGCAACGCACCGCGCACAATCTCCGCGACGTGGGAGCCGCAAAACAGCGTCAACCCCAAGGCGCCGGCCTGAAACGCACTGATCTGCCAGCCCAGTGCGGGCGCCATGTAAAAGCAGGCCAGCACCAGCACAAACACCGGCGTACCGCGAATGATGTCCACGTAAAACCGGAACGGCGCGCGCATCCAGAACTTGCCGTAAGTCAGCACCAGGCCGGCGACAATGCCGACCAGCGTGCCCAGCAAAATCGCCAGGGCAGAGACCTGCACACTGGTCAGAAAGCCTTGCCACAACACTTCGCGGGCAACCCATAACTCATGCAACCAACTGGGTGATTCGTACATGGGGCCTCCTATCGGCGGATCGCCAGACGCTGCTCGAGGTAACGCAGCATCATGGCAATGAGGTAACAGGCCGCAACATAGAGCGCTGTGGTCACCATCCAGGTTTCAATCACCCGGTAGCTCTCGACATTGATCTTGCGCGCGTAATAGGTCAGCTCCGGCACCGCAATCGCAGCGGCCAGCGAGGTGTCCTTGAACAGCGAGATGAAGTTGTTCGACAAGGCTGGCAGCACGTTGCGCAGCATCACCGGAACGGTGACGTAGGCCTTGACCTGCCACTCACCGAGCCCGATGGCCAGCCCTGCTTCACGTTGTCCTTTCGGGATGCTCAACAAGCCGCCGCGGAACACTTCAGTCAGGTACGCCCCGGCATACAGCGACAGGGTGATGATGAACGACGGGATCTTGTCCAGGCGGATCCCCAGGCTCGGCAAGGCAAAGTAGATCAACAGAATCAACACCAGAATCGGCGTATTACGGATCACCGTCACATACACCGACGCCAGCACCCGCAATGCACGGTGCTTCGAGAGCAAAGCAAACGCCATCATCAGGCCGATCACGCAACCGATGGCGATCGACACCAGCGCCAGTTCGAGGCCCAGACCGAGCCCCGCCAGCAAGGTGTCGAAATCGCGCCACACGGCGGCAAAGTTCAACTGATAGTTCATGGTCAGCAGTACCTTGAACGGGGCGATGCATCACCGCCCCGCTCTCACGGGATCATTTGAATTCGACAGGGAAACCGATGGCTGGCGACGGCAGATCGACACCGAACCACTGCTTGAAGGACGCCGCGTAAGTCGGGAACTCAACGCCGGTCATGGCTTCATGCAAGGTGGTGTTGACGAAGTTCAGCCAGTCCTGATCGCCGCGTTTGACCGCGCAAGCGTAGGTCTGTGGGCTCCAGGCGTAAGTCGGGCTGCGATAGCGGCCAGGGTTCTGCACCATCAGGTATTTCACCGACGACTGATCGGTGGCAGCGGCGTCGGCACGGCCGGAGTTCACGGCCTGATACATCAGGTCCACGCTGTCGTACTGATCGACCTTGGCTTTAGGCAGTGCCTGGTGCACCAGCTCTTCGGCGTACACGTTCTGCAGCACGGCCACGGTGACGCTGTCGTTCGCCGCTTTGAGATCTTCGATTTCCTTGTACTTGCTGTTGGCCGGCAACAGCAGGCCGACGCCTTCGCGGTAGTACGGCAAGGTGAACGCCACCTGCTGGGCGCGGCTGGCAGTCACGGTGATGAACTGGCAACTGATGTCGACCTTGTCGGTCAGCAGGTTGGGAATCCGCGCATCGGAGGACTGCACCACGAATTCAACTTTGGTCGGATCGTTGAACAACCCCTTGGCAATCATTTTCCCGATATCGATATCGAACCCCTGCAACTTGCCATCCGCTCCCTGGAAGTGCCACGGCGCATTGGTACTGCCCGTACCCACAATCAGTTTCCCACGGGACAGCACGCTATCGAGCTTGCTGTCCGCCGCCTGGGCCACGCCCATGGCAGCAGCCGAAGCGGCGACAAAAAAAATACACGCTTTGAACAAAGAAGGTCGGCGATGCATGGCAAGCACTCCAGGGTGATGTTTATTCCGCTATACCGGACGTTGGTATGTAACAACGGAATAGACAGCAGAAAGTGTGCCACAGGATCGGCGCGGAATCCTAGGGTGAGGTAAAGCTAATGAATTCAACCGGATAGTTAATATTCAAGTTGAACGGCTGCATTGCGCCGTTCGTGGGAAAGCGCTACCCCAAGCAACAAGTTGGGTAACAAGGCCACATTTGGGTGCGTTGTCACCCACTCAGAAGCGAGCGCGAACGAGGAAGAAATACCGATTTTCACGGTGCCGTTCGTCTGGAAGTGCGCTTTACCTGTCAGATCTGACAGTTGTGGTGACGCTGATATCAGCGCTCAATCTCTTCACCGTCGCCCGGGCGTATGCCAAGTGATGGAACACCGAATTGATGTATTGCCACTGACAGGAGTTTTTAAATGTCCCAACAATCCGAAAAAGATAATTCCAATTTACTGCTCAACGGTAATTTCCTAAACGGCGGTACGCACTGGAATCCTAACTCGCAAGCCAAAGTCAGGTTTGAAGAGGGTCACTGTGCCTTGCAGGTCGGCGCCCTGATTACTCAACGCGTCAAAATCAACGCGGAAGGTGATTTCGAGTTTTCCGTGCGAATGAAAACGGACGGCGGTTCCGCGTGTCGAGCAACATTGGAGTTGCTGCCTTCAAATCAAACCGTTCATCTCAACATTGGCGGCGGCACTCCATGGACGAAGCAAGAACAGATTGTCAACGCGCCTGCTGGCACCACCGAGATGATTGTAACGTTGAGCGCAAACGATGGTACCCAAGGCGAGTTTGGGTCCTGTTTTGATTTTGCTTTGCTCATTCCTTTATCAAACTGAGCAGCTCTAACCGGGCTGGCCATCGATTGGTGATCAGCCGAGGTTCACTCCCCCGCTAAAATAGTCCTTGTGCGTTTGTTGAATAAAGAGATTTCAATGCGCTCGATAACTGCCCACAACGCAATGCCCCTGGTCTACCGCAAATCCCTGAAAACCTGGCGTCCAGTGATTTTGTACTTCGGCAGTCAGCACTGTCCGGCCTGCGATTGGGCCGGGCCGATCTTCCGCCAGATCGCCGAGTCTTATCGGCATCACGCGCACATCTACATGCTGGACACGGGTGAATCGCCTCGACACCCGTGCGTCACCGGGACACCGACCGTGCTGTTTTACAAGGACGGGAAGCTGCTGAAAAAGCTCAAGGGCATCGGCACTGAACAAACCCTGCAGGAAGACTTCGCCAGGCACATCGGAAACGTGAGACCGGCAACGGTGGCCCGTAAACCGGCTCACGATCTGGCGTGGTTACGCCAGACCCTTCGCAGACTGTGCACTGTTCCTCGGGCGCGAACGTTGATGGGGGTTTGAGAGGATCGTTCCCACACGTGGGAACGATCTAAACAGCGCGCACCAGCAACACCCGCGTCACCCGCCGCTCCTCGACCGACGCCACCGTGAGCCGCCAGCCTTCCCACTCGTGGCTGTCACCGATCATCGGCAGGCGATCCAGCAGGCTGACCACCAGCCCGGCCAGGGTTTGATAGTCATCGGTAGGCTCTGCCGCAAAACCGGTCCGCTGTTGCACCCGCGCCAGGTTCAACGCGCCGCTGACCATGAAACCACCCTGCTCCTCGACCACATCCGGGCCCTCGATTTCGCTGGCGTCCGGCAACTCGCCGGCAATCGATTCGAGAATGTCAGTCATGGTCAAGACACCGACAAAGTCACCGAACTCATTGACCACGAACGCAATGTGAGTCGAGGCTTTGCGCATCTGTTCCAAGGCATTGAGGATCGAGTAACTGTCCAGCAAATTGATGGTCTTGCGAGCCAGATACTCAAGACCTGGCTGGTTACCAGCCAGGTATTCCTTGAGCAACTCCTTCTTGTGCACGAAGCCCAGCGGCTCATCCACCGCACCATCGCGAATCAGCGGCAGGCGTGAATAGGACGAATTCATCAGGCGCGTGCGAATGGCTTCGGCATCATCAGACAGGTCGATGTGATCCACATCAGCGCGCACGGTCATCAAGGTGCGGATCGGTCGCTCGGCGAGTTGCAGCACACCACTGATCATCACCCGCTCGCGACGGTCGAACAGACTTGTGCTCGGTGCTTCACCGTTGTCCAGCATGTCGGCAATCTCCTCGCCAACCTCTTCCACCGCGAGCGTGCGACCACCCAGCAAACGCATCACGGCGTGGGCCGTGCGCTCACGTATCGGTCGCAGGCCCTGCACCGATTTTTTACGGCGAGCCCGGGCAATCTGGTTGAAGATCTCGATCAGGATCGAGAAACCGATGGCCGCGTACAGGTAGCCCTTCGGAATGTGGAACCCCAAGCCTTCAGCAGTCAGCGCGAAGCCGATCATCATCAGAAAGCCCAGACAGAGCATGATCACTGTCGGGTGTTCATTGACGAAACGGGTCAGCGGCTTGCTGGCGACGATCATCAGGCCGATGGAAATAATCACCGCGATCATCATCACGGCCAGTTCATCGACCATGCCCACAGCGGTAATGACCGCATCGAGGGAGAACACCGCATCGAGCACCACGATCTGCGCCACGATCGGCCAGAACATCGCATAAACCGCATTGGAAGCGCGCTGGCCGACATGGCCTTCGAGTCGCTCGTGCAATTCCATGGTGGCCTTGAACAACAAGAACACACCACCGAACAGCATGATCAGGTCACGGCCGGAGAAGCTCTTGTCAAACACCTCAAACAACGGCTGAGTCAGGGTCACCAGCCACGAAATACTCGCCAGCAGGCCCAGGCGCATCAGCAACGCCAGGGACAAACCGATGAGTCGCGCACGGTCACGTTGCTCGGGCGGCAGCTTGTCGGCCAGGATGGCGATAAACACCAGGTTGTCGATGCCCAGCACCAGCTCCAGCACAATCAAGGTCAATAGCCCCAGCCATGCGGTGGGGTCAGCTATCCATTCCATAAAAACGTCTCGATCTCTTCAGTAAATTCAGAAAGCCGGGCACGGCAAGGCGCGACGCAGAGGCCGTGGCGGTGAAGTGACAAGGGGATTCGGAAGTCGGAAAACCGGATGTTTCGCGTGCATCAAGACCGCGTGGAAGCGCGAGGAGAAAGGATAACCGGGAGGCTCCAAAAGGGTGTTCATGCAAGTCCTGAAAGGAATATGGCCTTGGATCGTACAGGCGAAAGCGACATTTCCTACAGTTGGAAATCATTACAAAAATTGTAATCAGCGCTTTTTGACTTGCTCGATGTACCTGACCACCGCTGCCGACTTCTCGAACCGCCGATGAATCAACGACAACCACGATGTCGCCTCGCAGCCCTTGATCGCCCGGTACAACACACCCGGCAATCCGACATGCCCGACCACCGACTCCGGCACCACCGCCACGCCCTGCCCCAACGACACCAGCGCAATCACCGCCACCAGCCCGCCCGGCTGCGCACCCAGTTTCGGTGCAAACCCGCCCTCGGCGGCGACTTGCAACGTCCCGCTGATTTGCTCCGGCAGGATGAACGTCTCGCTTTGTAGATGCTCGGGACTGATGTCCGGCAGATGACACAGCCAGGACTCGGTGGACAGCGCCAGCACGAAGCCTTCCGAATTCAGGCGAATGGCCTCCAGGCCGTCAGGCAGAGTCATGGGCGAGCGGACGTAACCAATGTCGAATCGTCCCTCGACCACCATGGTCGGCAATGACGCCATGGGGCTTTCCCGCACGTTCAGGCTGACGTCCGGGCACTCGCGACTGAAGGCCTGCACCTGCCTTTGCAGCACCCCCGAGTACACCGCCGACGCCACGTAACCCAGTTCGATATGACCGATATCGCCGCGTCCGGCGCGCTGGGCATTTTGCTGGGCGTACTCGAATTGCCGCACCGTCGCCTCGGCTTCGATCATTAGTGCAGCACCGGCCTCGGTCAGGCTGACTTCACGGGTCTGGCGCACGAACAGTCGCGTGCCGAGTTCGTTCTCCATGTCCTGGATCTGTCGAGTCAGCGTCGGAGGCGCGATACCGAGTTGTTCGGCGGCGCGAGTAAAGTTGCCTTGCCGGGCAACGGCCAGAAAGTAGCGGAAATGCCGTATGTCCATGGGTGCATTAGCTCAAAGGTAATGAAATCCCGATAACAGGCTAATAAAGCCTGTAATCGATCGCGATAAGCTCAGTGCCAATCACAGTAGAGAGCCAACCTCATGTACGTCAAACCTCTTTTCGCTGCCGCCGTCATCGATCTTGCCCAAAAGGCAATCACACCATGAGCCGGGTCAGTCCACGCCTGACACTGCTGACAGCCTCCGGCGTCTGCTCGCTGATCGTGCTCGACACCAACATCGTCGCCGTCACCCTGCCGACCATCGCACGAGACCTGGGCGCGAACTTTGCCGACATTGAATGGGTAGTCAGCGCCTACATGCTGGCGTTCGCAGCGTTGTTGTTGCCGGCAGGCAGCATCGCCGACCGCTTTGGCCGGCAGAAAACGCTGCTGTGGGGCCTGGGCATTTTCATCCTCGCCTCCATCGGTTGCGGAGCGGCGCCCACGGCGTTGTTCCTCGACATCGCGCGGGCGGTCAAGGGTGTCGGCGCGGCCTTATTGTTGACGTCGGCGCTGGCCTCCATCGGCCACACCTTTCACGACGAAGTCGAACGGGCCAAGGCCTGGGCGTTTTGGGGCGCGTGCATGGGCGTGGCGATGACCGCCGCGCCGACGGTCGGCGGGGTGATCACCGAATATGTCGGTTGGCGCTGGATCTTCTACCTTAACCTGCCGGTGGGCGCGTTCCTGATGTTCATGGTCTGGCGCGCCGTGCCGGAATCCCGGGACACCCAGTCGGCGCGCCTCGATCCTTGGGGCAGCCTGGCGTTCAGTGCGAGTTTGCTGTGCCTGATCTGGGGCTTGATCGAAGCCAACCGGATCGGCTGGAACAACCCGTTCACCTACGCTCGGCTCATCGGTGGCGCCCTGCTGTTGGGATTGTTCGTGCTGATTGAGCGGATGCAGCAGCGGCCGATGGTCGACCTGCAATTGTTCAGGCATCCGCGTTTCATCGGCGCCCTGCTCGGCATGTTTGCCTACGCCGGTTGTGCCCAGGTGATGATGACGTTGTTGCCGTTCTACCTGCAAAACGGCCTGGGCTTTTCGGCCATCGCGTCGGGGCTGGGGATGTTGCCGTTTGCCGTGACCATGTTGATTTGCCCGCGCATCGGCGCTCGGCTTGCCCATCGATTTGCCCCTGCGACGCTGATGGCGGCCGGTTTGACCCTGGTCGGCAGCGGTAACCTGCTGAGCGCCTGGGCCGTCAACAGCGGCGGCTACCTGCCCTTCGCTCTGGCCATTGCCGTGACGGGCGCCGGGGCCGGCCTGCTCAATGGCGACACGCAAAAAAACATCATGGCTTGCGTCCCCCGCGAGCGCACCGGCATGGCCTCGGGCATGAGCACCACCATGCGTTTCAGCGCGATCGTGCTGGGCATCGGTGTCTTTGGTGCGTTGCTGTCCAGCCACACCGAATTGCTGTTGCGCACCAGCCTGTCGACGCAGGGCACGCAATGGCTTGGCCAGACCCAGGGCATTGCCTCTCGGGTGGTCGCCGGTGACATGACGGCAGCGATGAACCTGCTACCGGAAACCGCGCGTGCGTTGGTCGAGCCGCTGGCACGCCAGGCGTTCGTCGGTGGCTTCAGCCTGCTGCTTTTGGTCGCCGGTTTGTTGGCCTTGCTGGGGGCGTTGGTGGTTGGCACGCTGATGCGCAATCCGATCCCGGCGCAAAAAAGTTTTTCCCTGGGCCTGGAATAAACCTCGACGGGGCTCGTCGTACTGCCACTGAAATCGTTCAGTAGCCACTACGAGAGCCCCATCATGAAACGCATTCTGTCCGCCCTGTTTCTCATCAGTCTGAGCGGTGTTGCAGCGGCCGCTTCCGTCGATAATTCCAGCACGCCGAAAGTCGAGGACTATAAGTATTCGACCCCGCTTCATATCGCTAAAGTGCTCAACATGACCAGCAGCGATGGGTGCGGTCCCCTGCCTCGGGAAATGACCTACATTGATACTGCGGGCACCACTCACGTCCTGCGTTACCAGGCCTTTGGCGAAAACTGCCTCGGTCAGAACTAATGCTTCATCGACGCCAGCACCCGCTCGGCATTCTCACCGCAGGCCATCCCTTCGGGCCGTGCCTGGATGTTCTCGATCAACCCCAGCAACTGCGCCTTGCTCTGAGCCAGGTGCAGTTGCATCGCTTCGATCTGTTCGACTTTGCGCCCTAGGCTCGCCACCAGTTCATCGTGCTTGAACTCACCCGTCACCGTGTCCGGCAACAATAACTTCAGCTCTTCAAGGCTGAATCCGGCCTGCTGCGCGCACTGGATGATCTTCAGGGTTTGCAGGACTTGCGGTGGGTAACGCCGGTAGCCGTTGGCCAGGCGTTCCACTTGCCGGATCAGGCCTTGAGCCTCGTAAAACCGAATGCGCGACGCGTTCAACCCGCTCAACTGCGCCAATTCACCAATCTTCATCTCGGCCTCATTTGCCTGCTTGACATTAAAGTTAACTTTAAGCTTAGCCTCTACGCATCACTGATGAGGAGTCAAGCATGTCGCCTTTCCAAACGCTGAATTTGCCCAACGGCCAGACCCTCGGCAATCGCATCGCCAAAGCCGCGATGGAAGAGAACCTCGCGGACACCGGGCAAGCACCGTCCAGCGCGCTGTTTCAGCTGTATCAAGCCTGGGCCGAGGGCGAAACCGGCCTGTTGCTGACCGGCAACGTGATGATCGATCGCCGCGCCATGACCGGCCCCGCAGGCGTGGTGCTGGAAGACGAACGGCATCTTGAGCAGTTCCGGCAGTGGGCGACCATCGGCCGATCCGGCGGTGCGCACTTTTGGGTGCAGCTCAATCATCCTGGCCGGCAGACCATGGCCAACCTCGGCCAGCAAGCCTGGGCACCGTCGGCCGTGGCGCTGGACCTGGGTTCGTTCTCCAAGATGTTTGCCGAACCCAAACCGATGTCGGAAAGCGATATCGCCGAGGTCATCCAGCGCTTCGCCACCAGTGCTGCACTGGCGGAAAAAGCCGGCTTCACCGGCGTGCAGATTCATGCCGCGCACGGCTACCTGCTCAGCCAGTTTCTCTCGCCATTGACCAATCGCCGCACGGACCGTTGGGGCGGTTCCCTGGAGAATCGCGCCCGTCTGCTGCTGGACGTGGTCAGCGCCGTTCGCCAGGCCGTGTCGCCAGAGTTTTGTGTGGCGGTAAAACTCAACTCGGCGGACTTCCAGCGCGGCGGTTTCGACGCCGACGACGCCCGGCAAGTGATCCTGTGGCTCAACGATCAGAACATCGATTTGCTGGAACTTTCCGGGGGCAGCTACGAAGCGCCGGCCATGCAAGGCGAAGCCCGCGACGGCAGGACCTTGGCGCGGGAGGCGTACTTTCTGGAAATGGCCGGCGAACTGGCCAGCGTCGCGAGTATGCCGGTGATGGTGACCGGTGGGATTCGACGCCTGGCCATCGTCGAACAGGTGCTCGATAGCGGCATCGCCATGGCCGGTATCGGCACGGCGCTGGCCATCGAACCGCAGCTGGTCAGGCGCTGGCGCGAAGGCCAGGACAGCCATCCGCAATTGCCGCCGATCCGCTGGAAGCGCAAACCGCTGGCGGCCCTGGCGAGCATGGCCGTGGTGAAATTCCAGCTGCATCGCCTGAGCCGTGGGCGCAAGACCCGGCCACAGGTTTCGGCGATATGGGCGTTGATCCTCGATCAGTTGTACATCGCCCGGCGCACGCGTCAGTACCGGCAGGCGATGGGCAAGTAATCACACATCCGGGTGAGTCATGGTTGCCACCGTGTTGTCCTCTTTTAATCGCGAGGACAATTCATTCATCAGTGGAGCACCCCATGGCGAAAATCAACCTTGCCCAACAACTGGCAACCACCCTTGAACAGGCCGGCGTCAAACGCATCTGGGGCCTGACCGGCGACAGCCTTAACGGTCTGACCGAGGCCCTGCGCACTATGGACAGCATCGAGTGGATGCACGTGCGCCACGAGGAAGTCGCCGCGTTCGCCGCCGGTGCCGACGCGGCGGTGACCGGACAACTGGCGGTGTGCGCCGGCAGTTGCGGGCCGGGCAATCTGCACTTGATCAACGGGCTGTACGATTGCCACAAAAACCATGTGCCGGTGTTGGCCATCGCCGCGCAGATTCCATCCTCAGAAGTGGGCCTGAACTACTTTCAGGAAACCCACCCGCAGGAACTGTTCAAGGAATGCAGCCACTTCGTCGAACTGGTGAGCAATCCGGCGCAGATGCCTCAGGTGCTGCATCGGGCGATGCGCAGTGCCATCCTCAATCGCGGCGTCGCGGTGGTGGTGATTCCCGGTGACGTGGCGCTGCAGGAAGTCGAAGACAACCTCAAGCCCTGGCCGGCGCTCTCAAAACCGCGCACCCTGCCCGCGCCTCAGGACCTGGATCGGCTGGTCGAATTGCTGAGCCAAAGCAAAGCCGTGACGCTGATGTGTGGCGCCGGCTGCGCGGGTGCCCACGATCAGGTGGTGGCGTTGGCTGACGCCCTAGGCGCGCCGGTGGTACATGCGTTGCGCGGCAAGGAGCACGTGGAGTGGGACAACCCGTTCGACGTCGGCATGACCGGGCTGATCGGCTTCAGCTCCGGTTATCACGCCATGCTCAACTGCGACACGCTGGTGATGCTCGGCACTGACTTTCCCTATCGCCAGTTCTATCCCACCGACGCCACCATCATTCAGATCGACCACGACCCGCAAGCCCTCGGCCGGCGCACTACGCTGGATCTGGGCATCGCCGCCGACGTTAGCGAAACCCTCGCCGCGTTGCTGCCGCACCTGCCTTATCAGGGCGACCGCAGCTTTCTCGAGTCATCCCTCAAACACTACCAAAAGGCGCGTCAGGGCCTGGATGACCTGGCTCAACCGTCGGCGCCGGGTCGGCCGATTCATCCGCAATACCTCACTCGCCTGCTCAGCGAGCTGGCCGATGACGATGCAATCTTCACCGCCGACGTGGGCACGCCGACGGTCTGGGCCGCGCGCTATCTGAAAATGAATGGCCAGCGCCGACTGCTCGGCTCGTTCAACCACGGCTCCATGGCGAACGCGATGCCTCAGGCCATCGGCGCGCAAGCGGCGTTTCCCGGGCGACAGGTGATTTCGCTGTCCGGCGACGGTGGTTTCAGCATGCTGATGGGGGATTTCATCTCGCTGGCGCAACTGAAGCTGCCGGTGAAAATCATCGTCTACGACAATGCCTCGCTCGGCTTCGTGGCGATGGAAATGAAATCCAGCGGACTGCTGGACACCGGCACCGACCTGCACAACCCCGACTTCGCCGCGATGGCCAACGCCATGGGCATTCTGGGGATTCGCGTCGAGGAATCCGAGGCGCTGGAACCGGCCTTGCGCCGGGCGCTGGCCCATGACGGGCCGGTGCTGGTGGACGTAATAACGGCGACCCAGGAACTGGCGATGCCGCCGTCGATCAAGCTGGAACAGGCCAAAGGGTTCAGTTTGTACATGCTCAAAGCGGTGATGAGCGGGCGTGGGGATGAGGTGATTGAGTTGGCGCGCACGAATCTGTTTCGCTGACGCGCTGAAACCGTGTCGCCCCCATCGCTAGCAGGCTAGCTCCCACAAGGATCTTCGTCATAAGGAGATCCAATGTGGGAGCGGGCCTGCTCGCGATGGGGCCAGTGAGGCCAACGATTACTGCCCGGAAAAACGCAGTCGCGACAACTGCCGCAAATTCCCCTCAACATAATAATCATCAGTCCAACGGTCATCCGCCGCCAACGGCTTGACCTGCTTGAGCGCCAGTTTTTTCGCGTAATAGCGAAACCGGTAATGCTCATAAAACCGCAGCAATTCCAGACCATAACGGTCCGCCAGGTCAGTATCGCCGCGGATGATCAGGTAGTTTTCGTCATTGCTGTGACTGGCTGCCGCACTGAGGTTATGGCTGCCGCTGATGATCGTCGGCGAATCGCTAGTGAAATCCGTGACGATGGCTTTGGTGTGCACCAGCAGGTTGCCCTTCTGGCCTTCCTTGCTTTCCAGGAGCCAACCTTCCAGGCCGGTATTGAGCAGCGCAACCGTGGTGAACTCGGCGGTGCGGTCGGCGTGAAATCCGGTGATCTTGCTCGCGGAGTTTTGCAGGCCATAGCGCAAAATGTCGTCGTGGGGTTCGCCGAGTAACGCATTGAGGATGGCGTCGGGCAAGGTGAACGCGGTGACGAACAGCAGGTCTTTTTTCGCCGCATTGATGATGTCGACGAACTCATGCAAGTCGCCCTGACCCGAGCGCGGGGAAAAACCGGCGAACATCGGTTGCGTCGGGTCCATCGGGTTGTGTTGCGTGATCCATTTCCGCGTGGCACCGACATCCGCCGGTGTGTTCCAGACCTGCTCGAACATTTGCAGGTAGCTGGCGCCGACCCGATGATCGTCCAGCACATGCACCACGTTGGCCTGGCGGTAAATGCCGTTGGGTGTGAAGTTGGTGCTGCCGCAGAGCACGGCTTCAGGCTGGCGCAGACCCGCGCCGTCGAGCCGGCTCAGGACCATAAACTTGTTGTGAAAAATACTGTGGGTGACCCGCCCGCGCTTGTTCGCCGCCGGGATCTTTTCCAGGCTCGCCTCGTTCAGGGCGGTGGTGTCTTCGTCCGGTTGCGCGTGATAGAGGACGCGAACCTTTACGCCACGCTCGTGCGCCGCGTTCACCGCCTCGACAATCACCGGCAACTGGTACTCGTAGATGGCGATATCCAGTGCCCACTGGCCATCGACGGCCCGCTCGATAAACCCCAGCAAACGCCCGAGCAGCCCGTTCTCCAGCCACTGGCGCGGGGCATCGGGCCAGGCTTCGATGGGCAGTCTGTCTTGGCCGCTGAGGAGTGTGTCGAGCTCGGGAAACTTGCGCTGGAATGCCTGGCTGGCAGCCACGGCGCGGTTGAAATTGACGCTTTGGTTGCCGGGATGACCGTCATCGGAAACGACCGTCACCTCCAGGAACTCACCCAGTTGCGGCGCATCGACGCTGCCGTAAGCCAGATAGATTCGGTAATGGATGGTCAGCCCCGGATTGACCGCGTAATCGGCCCAGCGAAATTTCTGCAACGGCGCGATATCGCTCGGGGTGGCGCGATATTGGGGGAAGGTATGGGCCTTGCCCGGGAACGTCAGGCTATTGAACAAAAACAGCCAGGGCTTGCTCCCCTGCTGTTTTTCGATGGCGAAACCCAGCATTCCTTTGCGACGGGGTTCGGCCACGTCCATGGCCAACAGCACACCATTGGTGCCGGCGTAGGCTTTGACGCGGAAGTCGTTCTGGGGGTTGACGGCCAGTACGCGCATGATTCATTCCTTTGATCGAATGCATTCAGAGCATAGGGGAGCGATGCGGATTCGCCATGAATATCCGGAATCGAGGTGATGCCTTCGCGAGCAAGTCCGCTCCCACAGGGTTTGTGAACGCCACAGGTCCCCTGTGGTCGCGGGCTTGCTCGCGAAGGAGCCCTTGCAGACAACACAGTCCTCAGCCTGAAACCAGCGCATCAATGTGCCGATAATCCGCCTGCAACTCTGCCGCCATCTGTCTGGCCCGCCCTAATCGAATCGGCCCGCGCTCGATATCAATCAATAATCCCGGACAATCCAGAACCGGCAACCCCGGCCATTCCTTCAATCGCCCATCGGTCACCAGCAGCAGCCTTTGCTGTTCCGCCGGAAAGCGTTTTTGTCGCGCCGCAAGCCAGCGCCCCGCTTCGCCCAGCGCAGCCAACATCGGCGTACCGCCGCCCGCACCCAAGCCATCGAGCCAGGCACGCAACCCCGTCGACGCTTTCAAGCCTTGCACCTGCCACTTCGGCGCCTGGCCGCTGGCGGTCAGCAAAGCCAGGCGCGCGCGCTGTCGATACGCATCGTCGAACACTTGCGCGAGCAACCCCTTGGCATCGCTCAATGCCTGATGACGGCGAGTCGAGGCCGATGCGTCAACGATCACCAGCCACAGTTCATGAGGGCAACGGGTGCGCAGGTGGAACAGCACATCGCTGCGCTGACGCGGCCGGCCATTGAGCAAGGTGCCGGGCCAGTTGATCGAGCCGCTGCGCGCGGCGTGGCGCTTGCCCTGTTTACCGTTATCCAGCCGTCCTGCGCGGGGTCTGGCATTCGCCCCCGCGTCAGATCGAGGGCGAATGCCTAGGGCTTTTTTGGCCAGCTCGGCACTTCACGGCGGGCGCCGACCGGCAGCGCCTGAGCGGGCATTTCACCCCATTGGCCCTGGCCCTCGCTCGGGCTGGAAGACTGCGCCGAGGGTGACTGATTGTGTTGCGGCGCCGGAGGCGATGGCTCGCGACGGCGATGACGCAACGCGAACTCGGCAACGGCGTCGATATCGTCCTCGCTGATCGCACCCGCGCCTCGCCAAGCGGCGTGGGCCCGGGCCGCGCGCAACCAGACCAGATCGGCGCGCAGGCCATCGACACCGGCGGCAAAACAGCGCTCGGTGATCTGCGCCAGTGCTGCATCATCCAGAGGGATGCTTGCCAATGCGCTGCGCGCCTTCTGGCAACGTTCTCGCAACGACTGTTGCTGGCTTTCCCACTCGACGCAGAAACCTTGGGGATCGCTGTCGAAATCCAGGCGCCGACGGATGATCTGCCCGCGTTCGGCCGGTGCTGTATGACCACTGAGGGCGACGTTCAGGCCAAAACGGTCGAGCAGTTGCGGACGCAGCTCGCCCTCTTCCGGGTTCATGGTGCCGATCAGGACGAACTTCGCCGAATGCCGATGGGAAATGCCGTCGCGCTCGATCAGGTTGGTGCCGCTGGCGGCCACGTCGAGCAGCAGGTCAACGAGGTGATCGGGCAGCAGATTGACTTCATCTACGTACAGCACCCCGCCGTCGGCCTTGGCCAATACGCCGGGGGAAAATTGCGCGCGGCCTTCGCTCAGGGCGGCGTCGAGGTCGAGGGTGCCGACCAGCCGTTCTTCAGTGGCGCCCAGAGGCAGCGTGACGAATTGACCGCTGGCGAGTAGATCCGCGAGACCTCGGGCCAGGGTGGATTTGGCCATGCCGCGCGGGCCTTCGATCAGCACGCCGCCGATTTTCGGGTCGATGGCGGTCAGATAGAGGGCGAGTTTCAGATCGTCGGCGCCGACCACGGCGGAGAGTGGGAAATGGGGGGTGTCGGTCATCTTCAATACTCAGTCATGGTCGGTAAAAGCGATCTCAAGAACATACTCCAAACCTGTGGCGAGGGAGCTTGCTCCCGTCTGGCTGCGAAGCAGCCGTAGATGCTGACACTAAGCAATGCCTGAAAAAATGTGCATTCAGGTTTTAGGGCTGCTGCGCAGCCCAGCGGGAGCAAGCTCCCTCGCCACAGATCCATTTCAGCTGTCTTCTTCTATGTCCAGCAACAGGTTTTCCAGTGCCTCGCGATACGCGCCCGGCTCCTGCCACATCCCCCGCTGTTGCGCCTCGAGCATGCGCTCGGTCATGTCGCGCAGCGCGTGGGGATTATGCTCGCGGACAAAATCCCGGGTCGCCGGATCGAGCAAATACGCATCCGCCAGCAACGCGTATTGATGATCGTCGATCAGTTGGGTCGTAGCGTCGAACGCGAACAGATTATCCACCGTCGCTGCCAATTCGAACGCGCCTTTATAGCCGTGACGTTTCACGCCGTCGATCCACTTCGGATTCGCCGCCCGGGAGCGGATCACCCGATTCAGCTCTTCCTTCAAAGTGCGAATCTTCGGCAAGTCTGGCTGACTGTGATCGCCATGGTAACTGGCCGCCGCTTCGCCGCTGAGGCTTTCCACGGCGGCGAGCATGCCACCCTGGAATTGGTAATAGTCGTTGGAATCGAGCAAATCATGCTCGCGGTTGTCCTGGTTTTGCAGCACAGCCTGAACCTGGCTCAGGCGCTGGGCGAATTGTTCGCGAGCGGCGGTGCCTTCATCGGACCCGCCGTAAGCGTAGCCGCCCCAATTCAGGTAAACCTCGGCCAGGTCCTCGCGGCTTTGCCACAAGCGACCGTCGATGGCGCCTTGCACACCTGCGCCATAAGCACCGGGCTTGGCGCCGAAGATGCGCCAGCCGGCCTGGCGCTTGGCCGCTTCTTCATCAAGGCCCGCCTGGATCAACGCTTCACGCTCGGCGCGTACTTTGGCGGCCAACGGGTTGAGGTCGTCCGGTTCGTCCAGCGCAGCGACCGCTTGCACGGCGGCGTCGAACAGGCGGATCAGGTTGGCGAAGGCATCGCGGAAGAACCCGGACACGCGCAAGGTCACGTCCACGCGCGGGCGGTCGAGCAGGCTCAGCGGCAGGATTTCAAAGTCGTCGACCCGTTGACTGCCAGTGGCCCAGACCGGGCGCACGCCCATCAAGGCCATGGCCTGGGCAATGTCGTCGCCGCCGGTGCGCATGGTCGCCGTGCCCCAGACGGACAGGCCGAGCTGGCGCAGGTGATCGCCGTGGTCCTGCAAATGCCGTTCGAGAATCAGGTTCGCCGACTGGAAACCGATGCGCCAGGCGGTGGTGGTTGGCAGGTTGCGCACGTCCACCGAATAGAAATTGCGCCCGGTGGGCAGCACGTCCTGACGACCGCGACTCGGCGCACCGCTGGGACCGGCCGGGACGAAACGACCGCTCAGGGCATCGAGCAGGCCGCGCATTTCTGCGGGGCCGCAGGCATCCAGACGCGGGGCGACGACTTCGCACAGGCTGTCGAGGATGGCGCTCACTTCAGACCAGGGTGCCTCCTGTGGGAGCGGGCTTTTGTGGCGAGGGGATTTATCCCCGTTGGATTGCGTAGCAGTCCCATTTTTTGGGGCCGCTTCGCAGCCCAACGGGGATAAATCCCCTCGCCACAGAAGCTTGTTCTCACGGGGTTCGGCGTCGGTATCCAGAGTATGCGCGATGAGTTGGGCGGCGAACAGTTCGAGGCGTTCGCGTGTGTCACCAGTCGTGCGCCACACTTCATCAGTAACGCTCAGAAGTTCAACGGGGCGCGGTCCGGTCCATGGCTCGGCCAACGCGCAATCCAGCGGATCAAACCCCAACTCGAACGCCTTGGCCAACGCCCGCAACAGACTCGATTGCGCCCCACGACCATCGCCACGGGGGATCCGCAACAGCGCCAACAACGTATCAATGCGCAAACGCCCGGTCGGCGACTCGCCAAAGATGTGCAAGCCATCGCGGATCTGCGACTCTTTCAAGTCGCACAGGTACGTGTCCAGCCGAGGCAACCAGATCGCCGCATCGGCGTCGCTGTTGAGCTTTTCGTCCAGTTGCAGTTCACGGTCGATGTGCGTGTCGCGCACCAGTTGCAGGATGTCGCGCTGCAACTCCCGGGCGCGGCGCGGATCGAGCAGCTGCGCTTCGTAATACTCGTCCGCCAGCAACTCAAGGTTGCGCAACGGGCCGTAGGTTTCGGCGCGGGTCAGCGGCGGCATCAGGTGGTCGATGATCACCGCCTGGGTGCGACGCTTGGCCTGGGCGCCCTCGCCCGGATCGTTGACGATGAAGGGATAGATATTCGGCAACGGCCCGAGCAGCGCATCCGGCCAGCAATTTTCGGAGAGCCCGACGCCTTTGCCCGGCAGCCATTCAAGGTTGCCGTGCTTGCCGACGTGAATCACGCCGTGGGCGCCATAGGTGTTGCGCAACCAGAAGTAGAACGCCAGGTAGCCGTGGGGCGGTACCAGATCCGGGTCGTGATACACCGCGCTCGGGTCGACCTGATATCCCCGCGCCGGCTGAATGCCGACGAAGGTCAGGCCAAAGCGCAGCCCGGCGATCATCATGCGTCCGTCGCGGCACATCGGATCGCTGTCAGGCGTGCCCCAGCGCTCCAGCACGGCTTGCTGATTGGCTTCGGGCAAGGCCTTGAACATCGTCCGATAGTCGTCCATCGCCAGGCTTTGCTGACAGGGACGCTGATCAATCGTGTCGAGGTCGTTGCTGACGCCGCCGAGCAATTGCTGGATCAACGCAGTGCCGCTGTCCGGCAACTCGGCGGGCAGCGGATAGCCTTCGGTGTGCAGCGCACGCAGGATGTTCATTGCAGCAGCCGGGGTGTCGAGGCCCACGCCGTTGCCGATGCGCCCGTCGCGGGTCGGGTAGTTGGCGAGGATCAGCGCGATGCGTTTTTCGCTGTTTGGCACCCGCGCCAGATCGATCCAGCGCCGCGCCAGTTCGGCGACGAAATCCATGCGTTCCGGTTGCGCCCGATAGCACACCACGTCCGACTGACTGCGCTCACTGCGCCACGCCAGGTCCTTGAAGCTGATCGGTCGGCTGATGATCCGTCCGTCCAGCTCCGGGAGCGCGATGTGCATCGCCAGATCACGCGGGCCGAGACCTTGTTCGCTGGCGAGCCAGCCCGGCTCGTTGTCCTGGGCGCAAATCGCCTGGATCACCGGAATGTTGCGGCGAAACGGCCGCAAATGCGGCGCTTCAGGGCTTGATTGCGCGAAGCCGGTGGTGTTGAGAATCACCGCCGCCTCGACTTCGTCCAGCAGGTCCTCGACCACCGTCAGGCAGCCGGGTTCTTTCAAACTGGCCAGCGCAATCGGCAACGGATTCAAACCCGCCGCCTGCAAACGCTGGCAGAAAACATCGATGAACGCAGTGTTTGCCGCCTGCAAATGCGAGCGATAGAACAGCACCGCCGCCACCGGTTGACCGGCCTGCCAGTCGGCTTGCCAATCGCTCAGTTCAGCGGGGCTTTTTTGTGGATGGTAAATCGCTGTGCGCGGCAGGGTTTGCGGCTCGGCCCAGGCGTAGTCGCGATCCAGCCAGCGATTGGCCAGACAGCGGAAGAAATCCAGGGCATTGGCCATGCCGCCCTGACGCAAAAACTGCCAAAGCCGGTCGCGGTCTTCGGCTATCGCGGTGCTCAGGTCACTGAGCTCCGGGTCCGGACGATCATCGCCGGGCACCAGAATCAGTTGCACACCACGTTGGGACAGCTCCACCAGACGCTCGACACCGTAACGCCAATAGGCGATGCCGCCGTGCAGCGAAATCAGGATCACCTTGGCATGGCGCAGCACTTCGTCGACATACAGGTCGACCGAGGCGTGATTCTGCACCTGCATCGGGTTGGCCAGACGCACGCTGGGGTAATCGTCGGGCAACTGCTGCGCCGCTTCGGCGAGCAACGCCAGGCTGGAATCGCCGCTGCACAGGATCACCAACTCGGCGGGGGTTTGTCCAAGGTCGGCAATGTTGTCATCCGACACGAAACCGCCGGGCTGGGTCCTGAGCAGGTGCATGGCTTAAACGCTGAGCGCGGCGCGCAATTGCGCTTCAAGCAGCGTGGCGTCCAGTTCCTGGCCGATCAGCACCAGGCGCGTGGTACGCGCTTCTTCGGCGCCCCACTGACGGTCGAAATGCTTGTCGAAACGCGTGCCCACGCCCTGGATCAGCAAGCGCATCGGCTTGTTCGGAATCGCGGCGAAACCTTTGACGCGCAGGATGCCGTGCTGGACCACCAGTTGGGTCAGCGCGTCCAGCAGCAGGCTTTCGTCGGCTTGCGGCAGTTCGATGGAGATGGAATCGAAGGCGTCGTGATCATGATCGTCTTCACCTTCATGGTGGTGATCGTGATGGCTGTGACGGCTGTCGATGTGTTCTTCGGAACCGGCACCGAGGCCGATCAACACGTCCAGTGGCACACGGCCGCTGCTGGCTTCGATGACTTTGACGGCGGGCGGCAACTCTTCGGCGACTTCCAGGCGTACACGGGCGAGGTCTTCAGGGCTGATCAGGTCGGCCTTGTTGAGGATCACCAGGTCGGCGCTGGCCAGTTGGTCGGCGAACAGCTCGTGCAGCGGCGATTCGTGGTCCAGGTTCGGGTCGAGTTTGCGCTGGGCGTCGACTTGGTCCGGGAAAGCCGCGAAGGTGCCGGCGGCAACGGCCGGGCTGTCGACCACGGTGATGACTGCGTCAACGGTGCAGGCGCTGCGGATTTCCGGCCACTGGAAGGCTTGAACCAGCGGCTTTGGCAAGGCCAGGCCCGAGGTTTCGATCAGGATGTGATCAAGGTCGCCGCGACGGGCGACGAGTTCGCGCATCACCGGGAAGAATTCTTCCTGGACGGTGCAGCACAGGCAGCCGTTGGCCAGTTCGTAGACGCGGCCGTTGGCTTCTTCTTCGGTGCAGCCAATGGAGCATTGCTTGAGGATTTCGCCGTCGATGCCCAGCTCGCCAAACTCGTTGACGATCACCGCGATGCGGCGGCCCTGCGCGTTGTCGAGCATGTGCCGCAGCAAGGTGGTTTTGCCCGAGCCGAGGAAGCCGGTAACGATGGTGACGGGGAGTTTGGCCAGTGTTTTCATCGGATGCCCTTTGGCAAGGTGGCGGGCATACGGGACGACAATCGCAGCGACGGGCGCGCGCGGAAGAGTTCGCCACCGGATCACCCCGCCCGGTTGTAGTGAGAATCTGTGTCGAGGCAGGTCTCCTGGCTGACGGTGTGCCAAATGCAGATTGGCATTCGCTGCGCCTTCCCGCGAACCCGCTGGACAGGGTTTGCAGTGGCGTGGCAGCGAACATCACCGTTCACAGTTGCGGGGGCAGCCGCGGCATCGACCGCGTTCCCTTCTTAGCTTCGACAAATGCCGAAGAACCTCGAAAGCGCAAGGCTACGCATCGTGTGGGGGCGGGTCAATGTCCGTCAGTTGATTAGCCCCTTGTGGGAGGAGGCTTACCTGTGGCGAGGGGATTTATCCCCGTTCGGCGGCGAAGCCGTCGCAAGACCTGTTTGCGGGGTATGTCTGAAGAAATGCAGGGGGCCGCTTCGCAGCCCAACGGGGATAAATCCCCTCGCCACAGATAAATCCCATCGCCACAGGAGTCCTCCTCGCCTCAGAGATGAGAACCCATGGCAATTGACGCCAAACCCCCGCCCATGCTCTCCTACACGCCTTGTTACGGGTGCCCTTCACAGGGTGAAACGGGAAACCGGTGAATCATGTGCTTTACTCAAAGCCATGTCAGTCCGGTGCTGCCCCCGCAACGGTAAGCGAGCGAAGCGTCAGATCCACTGTGCCAGCAGTTCGGCATGGGAAGGTGATGCTTGCAGGTTCCGGCGAAAGCCAGCCCCCCTCGTGAGCCCGGAGACCGGCCCGCAACACAAAGTGACCACTACGATCACTGAATAACAAACCCGCGGTGGGCGGGCGCTGTTGAGCCTCTGCGTGCCCGACTCGCAGGGGTCTTCCATGCGCTCTATTCACCCGCTGACAGACCAGAGGGAAGCGCCATGTCGATCATCAGCAGCACCGGCCACAGCACCGCCAGCACCACCACAACCCTGAGCCAACGCCTGACCGCCGCCGTGTGTGCGTCGATCCTCGGCGCGTGTCTCGTCTATTTCGCCGGTTTCTCGCACATCGAAGCGGTGCACAACGCCGCGCACGATACCCGTCACAGCTCCGCCTTCCCGTGCCATTGAGACCTGTCGACATGATCAAGCGTATTGCGCAAACCGCAGGTTTCAGCGGGCTGCTGGCCGCCCTGTTGCTGACCCTACTGCAAAGTTTCTGGGTGTCACCGCTGATTCTGCAGGCCGAAACCTACGAAAAATCCGAGCCGGCCGCGGTTGAAGTCCACGAACACGCCGCCGGTGTCGCCGCTCACACTCACGACGCCGAAGCCTGGGAGCCGGAAGACGGCTGGCAGCGCCTGCTGTCGACCACGGGTGGCAATCTGGTGGTGGCTGTCGGTTTCGCCCTGATGCTCGCCGGTCTCTACACCTTGCGTGCACCGACCAAAACCTCTCAGGGCCTGCTCTGGGGCCTGGCCGGTTACGCGACCTTCGTGCTCGCGCCGACCCTCGGCCTGCCGCCTGAACTGCCGGGCACTGCCGCGGCTGATCTGGCCCAACGGCAACTCTGGTGGATCTGTACGGCCGCTTCCACCGCCGTCGGCATTGCGTTGATTGTGTTCAGCCGCCACTGGCTGATGAAGATCCTCGGCGTGGCGATTCTCGCCGTTCCGCACGTAATCGGCGCGCCACAACCGGAAGTGCACTCGATGCTGGCTCCGGAAGCCTTGGAGACGCAGTTCAAAATCGCTTCGCAGTTGACCAACGTCGCGTTCTGGCTGGCCCTGGGCCTGATCAGCGCCTGGTTGTTCCGCCGCAAAAGCGCTGGCCAATACCACGCATGATTGATACCCGCACAGCGCCGACTTTAGTGGTCGGCCTGGGCTGCCAGCGCGGCTGCCCCGCCAGCACGCTGCGGGCGTTACTCGATCAGGCACTGCAGGCTCATAAAATCGGACTTCACCAGATCAAGGCCCTGGCCAGCATCGACCTGAAGCGTGATGAGCCTGGCCTGGTCGAACTCGCCGAACAACTCGCGTTGCCGCTGATGTATTTCAGCAGTGAGCAATTGAAAGGTTACAAACCGCAACTCAGCCACCATTCGGACATCGCGTTCGAGCGCACCGGTTGCTACGGCGTGGCGGAAAGTGCCGCCCTGGCCCTGGCCGAACACCTGGCCAAGGCACCGGCGAAACTGCTGATTTCGCGACAAAAATATGCCCAGGCCACCCTCGCATTGGCCTGCGTTGCGTAAGATCCCCGATAATCCCCGCCTCCGATCATGAGCAATCTTCATATCAGGCGTTGCCCGAGCCCTTTTTCCAACAGACTCTCTATTCAAAGGAACGGACGATGACCGTCTACTTCATTGGCGCAGGTCCCGGCGACCCGGAACTGATCACCGTCAAAGGCCAACGGCTGATTCGCAGTTGCCCGGTGATCATCTATGCCGGCTCTTTGGTGCCTGCCGCGGTGCTCGAAGGCCATTGTGCCGAACAGGTGGTCAACAGCGCCGAGTTGCACCTGGAACAGATCATCGAACTGATCAAAACCGCCCACGCCAACGGTCAGGACGTGGCGCGGGTGCATTCGGGTGATCCGAGTCTTTATGGAGCGATTGGTGAGCAGATTCGCTATCTGCGTGAACTCGGGATTGCGTTTGAAATCGTTCCCGGGGTCACGGCGACGGCGGCGTGTGCGGCGCTCTTGGGGGCGGAACTGACGCTGCCCGACGTCTCACAGAGTGTGATTCTGACCCGCTATGCCGACAAGACCGTGATGCCGGCCGGTGAAGAGCTGGGTAGCCTGGCGCAGCATGGGGCGACCATGGCGATTCATTTGGGCGTGCAGCATCTGGAAAAGATCATCGCCCAATTGCTGCCGCATTACGGCGCAGACTGCCCGATTGCGGTGATTCACCGGGCGAGCTGGCCGGATCAGGATTGGGTCGTCGGGACGATTGAGGACATTGCCGGGAAGGTTGCGGCGAAAGGGTTTCGGCGTACGGCGTTGATTCTGGTGGGCCGGGTGTTGGGGAGTGATCAGTTCAGCGAGTCGTCGCTGTATCGCGCGGGGCATGCGCATCTCTACAGGCCCTGAGCCAAGCACAACGCTGAGATAAGTGGCTCTGTGGTGAGGGGATTTAGCGAAACGTCGCACCGCCCCGTTCGGCGGCGAAGCCGTCGCTAAACCTGATTGCGAGGTGCACCCGGAAGAATGCAGGGGGCCGCTTCGCTGCCCAGCGGGGATAAATCCCCTCGCCACAGGTAAGTCCATTCACTCACAGATAATCGATCACCCATAAAAAAACGGCACTCACGGGTGCCGTTTTTTCATTTCGCAGCGAACACCTTAGTAGTAGGCGTTTTCTTTCTGCGTGTGGTCAGTCACATCGCGTACACCCTTGAGCTCGGGAATGCGCTCGAGCAAGGTGCGCTCGATGCCTTCGCGAAGGGTGACGTCTGCCTGGCCACAGCCCTGGCAACCGCCGCCGAACTTCAGCACCGCGATGCCGTCTTCGACCACATCGATCAGGCTGACCTGACCGCCGTGGCTGGCCAGCCCCGGGTTGATCTCGGTTTGCAGGTAGTAGTTGATACGCTCGTTGACCGGGCTGTCGGCGTTGACCATCGGCACTTTGGCGTTGGGCGCCTTGATCGTCAGCTGGCCGCCCATGCGGTCGGTGGCATAGTCGACAACCGCGTCGTCCAGAAAAGCTTCGCTGAACGAATCGATGTAAGCGGTGAAGCTTTTCAGCCCCAGCGCGGTGTCTTCAGGTTTCTCTTCGCCCGGCTTGCAGTAGGCAATGCAGGTTTCGGCGTACTGGGTGCCAGGCTGGGTGATAAAGACGCGGATGCCGATACCCGGGGTGTTCTGCTTGGAGAGCAGATCAGCCAGATAATCGTGGGCGGCGTCAGTGATGGTAATAGCGGTCATGGAAACTCCTCGCAGGCTTGGGCGCAGTTTACGCCAATCATCGCGCCGTACAAAGTCCTAGTATTTTTGTCGGGAAAGAGCCGGGACAGCGTTGCTTGCCGATTCGCCGTCAATCCAGCCTTTAAGCCACCGATAGCTGCTTTTTTCCACAAATTCGTAACTCGCCCAGGAGGCCACGCCGATGGTCAGCACGCAAACAGCGAACATCACGTAGGGATTTACCCCATAACGCTGTGCGACAAAACCACCAGCAGACAGCACCAGCACATGCATCAGGTACACCGAGTAAGAACAATCGCCGAGCACCTTGAACAACCGGGTGTTCTCGAAAAAGCGTTCCAGCGCCATACACGCCATCACCAACACCGCACTGGGCACGCCCCAGGCCAGGAAACGCGGCTGCGGCGCCAGGTTATAAATCGCCAGCAAGGCGCCGCCAATCCCCAGCAAGGGCAGCCAGAAACCGGGTTTGATCCAGCCGCGCCGGTAAATCATGCCGATGGCGATCCCCAGCAGAAACTCATAAACAATGTCCGAATGGTAGAACTCGCTGATCCAGCCATATCCGGTCCAGGCCTGACACACCGCAAACAACAGCGCGCCAACAATCAGCAGCCGAACCTGCAAGCGAAACAGCAATGCCCAGGCAAACAGCACGTAGAAGAGCATTTCGTAATTCAGCGTCCAGCCGACATTAAGCGTCGGATAAATCCCGTAGCCGCCGGGGTTTTCCGTGGGAATGAACAACAGCGACAGCAGGAAATGCGACCAGTCGATCGTCTGATCCGGCAATACAGGCTGTGCGAACACGACCACCAGCGCCATCAGCATCGTGTACAGCCAGTACGCCGGAACGATGCGAAACAGTCGATACAGAAGAAACCGCCCGGGCGGCAGCGATTTGCCTTCGGTGGACAGGAAGATCACCAGCCCGCTGATGACAAAGAAGATATCAACACCCACCGCGCCCTTATCGATGAACATCTGCCCCACCGGGCCACGGGCCTGGAAGTCGAAGAAAATCTGCATGAAGTGGTGGCAGACCACCGTCCAGGCTGCAACGGCGCGCAGTGCCTGTACCGAAATCAACATCGACGCCCCTCCGATCGAAAAGCCAAAATCTCCGCAGATCCTTGTGGGAGCGGGCTTGCCCGCGATAGCGGTGGATCAGTCGCCATCAATGTTGGATGTGAAGGCGCTATCGCGGGCAAGCCCGCTCCCACAGGGTTCAACGGTGCCTCCAGATTGGGACACCATGCATCCATCAAAGGTCGATCAAAGATTCTCGTACCGGTTCATGTCCAGCACGCCCTCTTCCACCGGCTCGGTTTCGTGGATATAGCGACTCAGGTCATGGAAGTAGAACCAGAACTGCGGATGGCTGCGGCGAATGCCCCAGCGCTCGACGATTTTTTCGAAACGGTGCGCGTCCTTGGCGCTTTCCATCGCATCGACGAACGCCGGCACCTGATCGGCCGGAATGTTGAACATGAAATTCGGATAGCTGCTGAGCACGCCCGGAAAAATCGTCACGGTGTCGAGCCCTGGCTGATAACGCCGCGACTCACCGAGCAGGAACGCCACATTGCTGTGGGCCCGGTTGCGCAACAGGCTGTAGACCTCACGCTTGCCGCTCGCCGTCTCGATGCGCAGCATGGTCGCCTCCGGCAACTGATCGATGACCTTCAAACCCGCCGCCGGGCGTGACGTCAGGCGACTCAAGGCCTGCTCGGCACTCTGCAATGCCGGGTCGATGTTCGGCCGCGAGCAGTAAGCGCCATCGCAGCGGTTGATTGGATCGGGCCTGGCATTGAGTTCGCCGTAACGGGTCAACAACTGCATCGCGAAGTCGCGTTTGGGATCTTTCTCATCCAGTTTCAGCGCCGTTGGCGTGTCGTTGTCGATGGCTTCGTAATCCAGCCACATCTTGAATTGGCCGCCGGCCTGATACCAATCGTTGAGGTAATCGTCCCGTGAATCGGCCGGCATCAGGCGCAGGAAATTCTGCTCTGCGCCGTTGCGGATCAGGTCGAAATACAGGCGCGTCTGCGCTTGGTGCGACACGTTGCCGAACACGTCGAAGTTGACCGCCAACTGATAATACGTGCGTTCCAACAGCGGAAAGTCGAACAGCCAGAGGGTTTGCGGCACGTCGCCGATCAGGCCTTTGTTTACCGAAGCACTGTCGAAATGCCGAAAGATGCTCAACAGCGCGTTGTCATTGCCCGCCCACAAGGTCGACCAACTCGGTGCTGGCAATTCCCCGTAATTGTCTCGACGCAGCGCTTCGTACTCGTTGCGTTTGTTGCGGTAGTCATGCCACAGGCTCAGGACGCTGCCCACATCGTCGTTCTGCCCCGGCATCGCCAGCAACGGCGTGGCCTGGCCGCGGTAGTTCGGGTCGGTGATGTAGAGGTCGTGTTCCGGCGCCTGGAACAGTGCCCAGAAGTGATCACGGATCACGTCGGTAGCAATCTGGCCACGGCAGACCGGCCCACGAATGAAGGTGCGCACAAAGTATTCGGCGTTATCGAGCATGAACTGATAACGCGCCTGCGCCGGGATCGCTTCGAAAGTGGTGAACGGATTGGCCCGGCGTTCCGGACCGTACCCCGGCAAGGCGTTGACCTGCCATTGACCGTTGTAAAACAGGCTTTTGATCCGCGCCATCTTCGCTGCGCTCAGCGGATAGGTGATGTGGGTCTTGTGCACGATTACGCCTTGCACCGGCCACAAGCGGTAATACACCTGGGTGCCCGGATCGTCGTTCGGGCGCCGGGTATTGATCAGATCGATCGGCTGGCCAGTCGGGGTTCGCGAACGGACCCACTGGAAGAAGTGTCCCGGCTCGCCGTCCTTGAAATAGAGATGAGCGAGGAACCAATGCTCGAATAACCAGCGGCCGACCAGGCTTTGTCTGGCACCCGGCGAATTGAGCAGGTTTTCCCACTGCACCACCTGCAAGGCTTCTTTCGCTGAAGGCACCAGGCCTTGCTCATCAATGGGCGCGCCGGAGGCCAGCCAGCGTTGCAGCGTCTGGTATTGCTGGTCGGTCAGGCCGGTGACCGCCAGCGGCATGCCTTCTTTCGGATGGGTGCTGGCGTAGCCGCCGAACTCCGCCGGCATGGCGCACATGTTTTCCCGGTTCAAGCCCAGGACGATGTCTTGCGGCAACTTGGCATTGGGTTGCAGCGGGGTTGTGTGGCCCAGCTCCAGCATTCGCGCCATCAAAGCAGCCTGGCTGCCTTGGGCGTCAAGGACCGAATAGAAGCCCTTCTGCTGCCAGGCGCGTTTACCGAACGCGTCATAAAACAACCGGGTCGGCGCGGCGGCCTGGCTGCGTTCGCCATCGTAGACCGGGGATTTGGTCGCGCCACGCGCCACCCCTTCACCGCTGCCCAGATTGAGCTGACAGGCGGAGTCGTAGCAGGCATGGCAGGCCACGCACTTTTCGGTGAAGATCGGTTGGATATCCTGCGTGTAGGAAATCGCCGGACCTTGCGCAACGGCACCCCAGCTTAAAAGCAGCATAAAAATGCTGGTGATGACGCGATACGACATGTCCCTGGTCCTGATCCTGAAAAAACGCCGCGATTCTACCGGGCCAGCACGCGCCCCAACATGAGCGATATTCATGCAAAACCGGGACATGCTCTAAAACCGCACAGGTTTGCTATTATCCCGGCCCTTCGTCATGGTCTTTTCGAGTAGTCCCAATGTCCGATCGCAGTGTTCGCCTTCAAGCTCTCAAGCACGCCCTCAAAGAGCGCATCCTGATTCTCGATGGCGGCATGGGCACGATGATCCAGAGCTACAAGCTCGAAGAGCAGGATTACCGGGGCAAACGCTTCGCCGACTGGCCGAGCGACGTCAAGGGCAACAACGACCTGCTGGTGCTGACCCGCCCTGACGTGATTGGCGGCATCGAGAAAGCCTACCTGGATGCCGGCGCCGACATTCTGGAAACCAACACCTTTAACGCCACCCGGATTTCCATGGCCGATTACGGCATGGAAGAGCTGGCCTACGAACTGAACGTAGAAGGTGCCCGCCTGGCGCGCAAGGTCGCCGATGCGAAAACCCTGGAGAACCCGGACAAGCCGCGCTTCGTTGCCGGCGTCCTCGGCCCGACCAGCCGCACCTGCTCGCTGTCGCCGGACGTGAACAACCCCGGCTATCGCAACGTGACCTTCGATGAACTGGTGGAAAACTACACCGAGTCCACCAAAGGCCTGATAGAAGGTGGCGCCGACCTGATCCTGATCGAAACCATTTTCGACACACTGAACGCCAAAGCGGCGATCTTCGCGGTGCAAGGGGTGTTCGAAGAGCTGGGCGTCGAACTGCCGATCATGATCTCCGGCACCATCACCGACGCCTCCGGCCGCACCCTGTCCGGCCAGACCACCGAAGCGTTCTGGAACTCGGTGGCCCACGCCAAGCCAATCTCGGTCGGCCTGAACTGCGCCCTCGGTGCCAGTGAGTTGCGTCCGTACCTGGAAGAGCTGTCGAACAAGGCCGGCACCCACGTTTCGGCGCACCCGAATGCCGGTCTGCCGAACGAATTCGGTGAGTACGACGAACTGCCGTCGGAAACCGCCAAGGTCATCGAAGAGTTCGCCCAGAGTGGCTTCCTCAACATCGTCGGCGGCTGCTGCGGCACCACGCCGGGTCACATCGAAGCCATCGCCAACGCCGTGGCCGGTTATGCGCCACGTGTTATTCCGGAAATCCCGAAGGCTTGCCGCCTCTCCGGTCTGGAACCGTTCACCATCGATCGCAGTTCGTTGTTCGTCAACGTCGGCGAGCGCACCAACATCACTGGTTCCGCCAAGTTCGCCCGGCTGATCCGTGAAGACAATTACACCGAAGCGCTGGAAGTCGCCTTGCAACAGGTTGAAGCCGGCGCCCAGATCATCGACATCAACATGGACGAGGGGATGCTCGATTCGAAGAAGGCCATGGTGACCTTCCTCAATCTGATTGCCGGTGAACCGGACATCTCCCGCGTGCCGATCATGATCGACTCCTCGAAGTGGGAAGTGATCGAAGCCGGCCTGAAATGCATCCAGGGCAAGGGCATCGTCAACTCGATCAGCATGAAAGAAGGCGTCGAGCAATTCATTCACCACGCCAAACTGTGCAAGCGCTACGGTGCCGCAGTCGTCGTGATGGCATTCGACGAGGCTGGTCAGGCCGACACCGAAGCGCGCAAGAAAGAAATCTGCAAACGCTCCTACGACATTCTGGTCAACGAAGTCGGCTTCCCGCCGGAAGACATCATCTTCGACCCGAACATCTTTGCCGTGGCCACCGGCATTGAAGAACACAACAACTACGCCGTGGACTTCATCAACGCCTGCGCCTACATCCGCGACGAGCTGCCGTACGCGCTGACCTCGGGCGGCGTTTCCAACGTGTCGTTCTCGTTCCGTGGCAACAACCCGGTGCGCGAGGCGATCCACTCGGTGTTCCTGCTGTACGCGATCCGCAACGGCCTGACCATGGGCATCGTCAACGCCGGCCAGCTGGAGATCTACGACCAGATCCCGGCCGAGCTGCGCGATGCGGTTGAAGACGTAGTACTCAACCGCACTCCGAACGGCACTGACGCCCTCCTCGCCATTGCCGACAAGTACAAGGGCGACGGCAGCGTCAAGGAAGCCGAGACCGAAGAGTGGCGCAACTGGGACGTCAACAAGCGTCTGGAGCATGCGCTGGTCAAGGGCATCACCACGCACATCGTTGAAGACACCGAAGAATCGCGCCAGTCGTTCGCCCGCCCGATCGAAGTGATCGAAGGCCCGCTGATGTCCGGCATGAACATCGTCGGCGACCTGTTCGGTGCCGGCAAAATGTTCCTGCCGCAAGTAGTGAAATCCGCTCGTGTGATGAAGCAAGCCGTAGCCCACTTGATCCCGTTCATCGAGCTGGAAAAAGGTGACAAGCCGCAAGCCAAGGGCAAGATCCTGATGGCTACGGTGAAGGGCGACGTGCACGACATCGGCAAGAACATCGTTGGCGTGGTGCTGGGTTGTAACGGCTACGACATCGTCGACCTCGGCGTGATGGTCCCGGCCGAGAAGATCCTGCAGGTTGCCAAGGAGCAGAAGTGCGACATCATCGGCCTGTCCGGTCTGATCACGCCTTCGCTGGATGAAATGGTTCACGTGGCCCGTGAGATGCAGCGTCAGGATTTCCATCTGCCGTTGATGATCGGCGGCGCGACCACTTCCAAGGCGCACACGGCGGTGAAGATCGAGCCGAAGTACAGCAACGATGCGGTGATCTACGTCACCGACGCCTCCCGCGCCGTGGGCGTGGCGACGCAGTTGCTGTCCAAGGAATTGAAACCGGCGTTTGTCGAGAAGACCCGCCTGGAATACATCGACGTTCGCGAGCGTACCGCCAACCGCAGTGCCCGCACCGAACGCCTGAGCTACCCGGCCGCCATCGCCAAGAAGCCGCAGTTCGACTGGAGCGCCTATGAGCCGGTCAAGCCGACCTTTACCGGATCGCGTGTGCTGGACAACATTGATCTGAAGGTGCTGGCCGAGTACATCGACTGGACGCCGTTCTTTATCTCCTGGGACCTGGCCGGCAAGTTCCCGCGCATCCTCACGGACGAAGTGGTCGGTGAAGCCGCCACCGCGCTGTACGCCGACGCCCAGGAAATGCTTGCCAAACTGATCGACGAAAAACTCATCAGCGCCCGTGCGGTGTTCGGCTTCTGGCCGGCCAACCAGGTGCGTGAGGATGACATCGAAGTCTACGGCGATGACGGCAAGCCATTGGCCAAGCTGCATCACCTGCGTCAGCAAATCATCAAGACCGACGGCAAGCCAAACTTCTCCCTCGCCGACTTCGTCGCGCCGAAGGACAGCGAAATCACCGACTACGTAGGTGGCTTCATCACCACCGCCGGCATCGGTGCAGAAGAAGTGGCCAAGGCCTATCAAGACGCTGGCGACGATTACAACTCAATCATGGTCAAGGCTCTGGCCGACCGTTTGGCCGAGGCCTGCGCCGAATGGCTGCACCAGCAAGTGCGTAAAGACTACTGGGGTTACGCCAAGGATGAGACGCTCGACAACGAGGCGCTGATCAAAGAGCAATACACCGGCATCCGCCCTGCTCCCGGCTATCCGGCCTGCCCGGATCACACCGAGAAAAGCACCCTGTTTGCCTTGCTCGACCCTGAAGCCAGCGAAATGCAGGCTGGCCGCAGCGGTGTGTTCCTCACCGAACACTACGCAATGTTCCCGGCAGCGGCGGTCAGCGGCTGGTACTTCGCTCACCCGCAGGCGCAGTATTTTGCGGTAGGCAAGATCGACAAAGACCAGGTGCAGAGCTACACGTCGCGTAAAGGGCAGGAATTGAGCGTGACCGAACGTTGGCTGGCACCGAACCTCGGTTACGACAACTAACCCAGTGTCATGGCCACAATACTGTGGCCAACAGAGATCCCCTGTGGGAGCGGGCTTGCTCGCGAAGACGGTGTAACAGTCAGCGAAAGTGTTGGATGTTACGGCCCCCTCGCGAGCAAGCCCGCTCCCACAGTTGTTTTGGGTCGTTCACAAATGTGCGGATCAACCCGCTCCCACATTTGGTTTGTGCATGCCGGGGATTGTCTATGCTTAGCTCTCACACATAAGTGACGAGGGGTTTATGGACGATCCAGTCGACAACAAGCCGCCGAGCTTCTGGCAGATGCTGCACAGTGTCATGGCTGCGGCGTTCGGGGTGCAGAGCGGGAAGAACCGGGCGCGGGATTTCACCCACGGCAAGCCGAGTCATTTCGTGATTCTGGGGATTCTGTTCACGGCGGTGTTTGCCCTGACGCTGTTTGGCATCGTGCAATTGGTGGTGCATCTGGCGGGACGTTAGTGCATCAGGGTTTTCAGGCTGAACGGATAGCGATAGGACGTCGGCCGCCCCTTGGCCGACAAGCGACGGAAGTTCACCCCGTAATTCGGCGATGCGCCCATGGCCAGCAACCGCTTGGCCTGGGCCTTGTCGATCAATTGCAGTAACGGAATCAGCCGGTCGCGCCCGCCGTACTGGTCCAGGTCCACACCCTTTTCATGGTCATGCAACTCCACGAGCGCCCAACCGCCCAACGTGAAGTGTCCGCCCAACAATACGCTCAAACGCCCATCAACCATCGCCTGCAACGCGGCGGGCGACGCGTTCACTCCGCTGAACAACGCATCTTTGCCGGGCACTCCACCCGTCTCCGAATACGCCTGCATGGCGCCAAACGCCATTTCGTCATTGGCCGACCACACCAGCGAGACCTTCGGATAACGCCGGAACAGCAATTTGGCTTGTTCATAGGCCCGGCCCTGGGTCCAGCCGCCGTAAACCAGTTGGCGCAAACGCACTTCAGGGTGCTCGGCCAAGGCGCGCATCATGCCTTGCTCGCGCAACTGCGCCGACGGTGTGATCTTCAAGCCGGAAAACGCCAGTAGCTCGATGACCTCGCCGGGCGCTACCGGGGGATGCTGGCGGATCAGATCCTTGAGCATCAGGTAACCGCCCTCCTCGTCGTTCGGCACCAGGCTGCCCAATCGATCGGAGCGTTCGCCCAACAGACTCAGCTGGTTGGCCGTCAGCGCAGCGTTGACCGTGAACAGTTTGACCCCGCTGCCTTGGGCCAGACGCAAAATTTGCGGAGCGACATACTGTTCGTTGACGAACACCAGATAGTCCGGACGATCAGGACCTTGCAGCGCAAGACGGGCTTGCGCCACGGTGAGTTCGGGCATGCGTTGGGAATAGAGAATCCGCAGATCGATGCCCAGATCCGTGGCAGCCGCCTGCATAAATTGCGAATAGCTGACCCAGAAGGTTTCATCCGTCTTCCCGGGATTCAGGAACAACACCGATTCCGCATGCGCAGCAGGGCCGTAAGCCGCGCCAAGCATCAGCAAAAAGGTGTAGAAAAACTTCAACATTAACGTCCGAGCCCCCGAAATTTCGCCGCGCATTATAGCCAGCGAAGCCCCGGAAAACGGCGTTTATTCCGGTTTTTGTCCGACAATCGTCGGAACCGGGCCCGGACGGGGTCGGTTATTGATGGCTGACCCAAAATACCGCAGTGCCCACGACCAGGATGATCAGGAACAGAATCGCCCAAGCATCGACCGTGCTGTCAGGCTTTGTCGCTTTGGTAGGGTTGCTCATTGCATCGCCTCTTGTCGGTTTTATCGGTGATTGCATAAAGACTCGACCACAGTAAAGACGACGATTGCCCGCACGACAAATACGGGTTTATCAATAACGGCTCTCGTTAGTCGTTTTGGTTCTTTACATATACTCAAACATCACTTTTGCGCATAACTGCAAACTGGTATCTTGCCCCGGCTCCATAGGGAGTGCGCGGCCGTGCGCGCAGAATTGCCGAGGCAGTACCGGAGACCTCCAGGCGAAAAAACGCAACGGGATCCGACCGGCCCAAGCCTGAGAACAGGACTTATATGTACGTATATGACGAGTACGATCAGCGGATCATCGAGGACCGCGTCAAGCAGTTCCGTGATCAGACCCGACGCTATCTGGCAGGCGAGCTGAGCGAAGAAGAATTCCGCCCCCTGCGCCTGCAAAACGGGCTTTATATCCAACGCTTCGCGCCGATGTTGCGGGTGGCGGTGCCTTACGGCCAACTGACTTCGCGCCAGACGCGAATGATGGCCAAGATCGCCCGCGACTACGACAAGGGCTATGCCCACATCAGCACCCGGCAGAACGTGCAGTTCAACTGGCCGGCGCTGGAAGACATCCCGGACATTCTCGCTGAGCTGGCCACCGTGCAGATGCACGCGATCCAGACCAGCGGCAACTGCCTGCGCAACGTCACCACCGACCAGTTCGCCGGTGTCGCGGCCGATGAGCTGATCGACCCGCGCCCATGGTGCGAGATCGTTCGCCAGTGGACCACGTTCCACCCTGAATTCGCTTACTTGCCGCGCAAGTTCAAGATCGCCATCAACGGTTCGACCTCCGACCGTGCTGCCATCGAAGTCCATGACATCGGCCTTGAGCCGGTGCACAACGCCGCTGGCGAACTGGGTTTCCGTGTGCTGGTCGGTGGTGGCCTCGGCCGTACGCCGGTGGTGGGCGCGTTCATCAATGAATTCCTGCCGTGGCAAGACCTGTTGAGCTACCTCGACGCCATCCTGCGGGTCTACAACCGCTATGGCCGTCGTGACAACAAGTACAAGGCGCGGATCAAGATTCTGGTGAAGGCCCTGACGCCTGAAGTCTTCGCGCAGAAAGTCGACGCGGAAATGGAACACCTTCGCGGTGGCCAGACCACGCTGACCGAAGCCGAAGTGCATCGCGTCGCCAAACACTTCGTCGATCCGGACTACAAGGCCCTGGACAACCAGGCAGCCGAACTGGCTGAGCTCGACAAACAACATCCGGGCTTCGCCCGCTGGCGCACCCGCAACACCCTGGCCCACAAGAAGCCGGGTTATGTGGCAGTGACCCTGTCCCTGAAGCCGACCGGCGTTGCGCCGGGCGACATCACCGACAAGCAGCTGGACGCCGTCGCCGACCTGGCCGATCGCTACAGCTTCGGTCAACTGCGCACCTCCCACGAACAGAACATCATTCTGGCCGACGTTGAACAGACCCAACTGTTCGCGATGTGGGGCGAGTTGCGCGAGCAAGGTTTCGCCACGCCGAACATCGGCTTGCTGACCGACATCATCTGCTGCCCCGGCGGCGATTTCTGCTCGCTGGCCAACGCCAAGTCGATCCCGATCGCGGAGTCGATCCAGCGTCGTTTCGAAGACCTGGACTACCTGTTCGACATCGGCGAGCTGGACCTGAACATCTCCGGCTGCATGAACGCCTGTGGTCACCACCACGTCGGCCACATCGGTATCCTCGGGGTGGACAAGAAAGGCGAAGAGTTCTATCAGGTATCCCTCGGTGGCAGCGCCAGCCGCGATGCCAGCCTGGGCAAGATCCTCGGCCCGTCCTTCGCCCAGGAAGCCATGCCTGATGTGATCGAGAAGCTGATCAACGTGTACATCGAGCAACGTACCGAAGACGAGCGTTTCATCGACACTTATCAGCGTATTGGCATCGACCTCTTCAAGGAGCGCGTCTATGCAGCGAATCATTAAGAACAACGAAGTCGTCGACGAAACCTGGCACTTGCTGCCCAAGGACTTCAACATCGACGAGATCAGCAACTGCGACGACCTGATCGTCCCGCTGACGCTATGGCGTGAACACAGTCGCATGCTCAAGGCCCGCGATGGCGGCTTGGGCGTGTGGCTGGATGCCGATGAAGAAGCCGAAGAAATCGGTGACGACGTCGATCAGTTCCAGGTGATTGCCCTGAATTTCCCGGCCTTCACCGATGGTCGCAACTACTCCAACGCCCGTCTGCTGCGTGACCGCTACGGCTTCAAAGGCGAACTGCGGGCGATCGGCGATGTGCTGCGCGACCAGTTGTTCTACCTGCATCGCTGCGGTTTCGACGCATTTGCCATTCGCGCCGATAAAGACCCGTACGAAGCCCTTGAAGGCCTCAAGGACTTCTCGGTGACCTATCAGGCCGCCACCGACGAACCGCTGCCGCTGTTCCGTCGTCGCTGATCGTCACACCTTGAACCCCTCCCGGGGTTCAAGGTTCTCCCTTTACGGCGCATCTATCGGAAACGGCTGCCCCAAGGCCACCCAATCCCGATAAAGCCGGGCACGGCCTTCAAGTGCCGTGAACAGCGTAAACGGGTTTTGCGGATCGACCTGAGCCGCTTCAATTTTCTGAACCAGTCGTGTCCACAGCGCTTCTGACGCATCGGCGTCGCCGAGAAGTTGCCACACCCTCGCCTGAAGCGACAGATAGTCAACCCGGAAATCCGCCGTCAGGCTCAGTCCATCCACTATTCTCACGAACCGTTCGCCATGGGGCCGGGCTGCGAGTCTCTGCCACGTCAATACTCGGGCTTCCCGTTGCCCGTTATTGCCTTCGCGCAACCACTCGATGGGGTTGCCGTAATTGGGGCCGGGCTCGCTCAACCACAGGTTGATTCCTGTTCGCCGCCGGTGGCCCATGATACGCAACAGGGTGTCCTCGTCCGTTAACTGATTACCCTGCAGCAGCACGCGATCCCTGGCGATAGCTTGATTCAGCACCGGCTGGGGAACCCGGTTTATCCAGTTATTGCGTAGATCCAGGCTCTCCAGATAAGGCAGGTCCATAATCCCGATCGGGCAAGTACTGATCCGGGTATTTCTCAAGTCGAGCCAACGCAAGTCGTTCATCCCCAATACCAAAGGCGGGACACCCAATGGGTTGTCGCTCAGAACCAGAGTGCGTAAACCGGTCAGATCAGTCAGTTGAGAAGCCGAGTGTTCACTGAAAGTCAGGTTTGTCGACCTGAGATTCAGCGTAGTGAGATGCCGCATCTGATTGATTGCAGGAGGCATGGCGCGTTGCGCGTCCCCGCCCGGGTTGAAGTGACTCAGGTCGACACTTTCCAGATTCAGCCCTTCAAGATTTGGAAAACTCTCTAGAAACCCGTTCAGGCTTTCCTATTCGGTCAGGTGGAAGCCGCGCATCGATAATTCGAGAACGTTATTGAACCGAACATTCAAATCAGGCAATCGGTGGTAATTCTCGAAGTCGAGATCCAGCTTGACGCCGCGTATCTGATTCCCTGCCGGGAGAACATCCTGCGGCGGTCTGCGCTGTTGCCAAATGTCGACCAACTGCTCCGCCAACTCATTTCGAATGGCACGTTCGTTTTGTATTTCAATCTGTTCCAGCTGAGCGTTATAGGCTTCGATTTGGGCAGCGTTCAGTCCCGCCGCTGCGGGATCATTCGCGTTCAGAAAATCGATATCCATGTCATGGACGTCGTCCTCCACCTGATTTACCCAGGCGGTCAGGTCGGTGTCGAGTTGCTGCAGCTGTTGCTTCAACCACTCAATGTGAGTCTGTGCGTTTACGCCTTCCCGTTGCAGAACAACATCCGCCTGGGCATCGGTGAACTCCGGATAGACCTCTTTGAGTTGCAGCCGCATCATCTGGTGCGTCAGCGCCTCGGACTGGGGCGTTGACGGAAAGCCGCCGCCTCTGAGTCCCTGCGGCTCGAAGGGTAACCGGGCGTCCATTCTCCCGAGGCCGAGTCTGAATTCTGACCGGGGTAATGCCTGATCACTGATTTTCAGCCGCAATTCACTGGCCGGATCAAGCGATACCAAATGCAACGCTGAACGCTCGTCTTCTGACAGCACACCCAGCAGCGCTTGGTAGAAGTCAGTCTGCATGCCGTGATGCAGGTAGTGATCGCTGGTCTTGATCAGGTGTCGGACGTTCGTTGCGTCAAGTGGACCGCTGCGGTCCAGCACTCTTCCGATGGCGGTTTGATCGAGCACATCGATCCGAAGGCTTTTCGGCCAACCGGGCAGATTCTGGAGTGAGTGCAAAGCCAGTGTGTCCGACTCCGGATTAACGACGGAACGAAGATATAGGCTTTCATAGGCTCGATTGAGCCGCACATGCTGCTGGTATTGCCGTGCCTTGCCGTCCAGGCGTGCGAACACTTGCCTGACCTCCGTCACGTTGGGCGCCGCTTGGATATTCACGCCGTAGCGGTCGAGCATTTGTTCAATGGCGTTTTTGGGCAGTCCCGGATATTCGCGTTGAAACAGCCGAACCCACTCATGCTCCGAGTGTTGAAGCGCTGCGTAACGGCTGTTGAACGGCTCGGCTGCGCCGCCCGGACCAAGATCCTGATCGATCTTGAAGCGACTGATGGTGTCAGCCAGCAGAGGCGTCGGTGGATGCCCTGTCTGCATCAGCCGCAACATATCGTCGTCTATCGCGCTGACTTTGCCGATCTGTGCCAGGACGTCATCACTGAAAGACGCCACGGACGGGCCGATGCCGCGGATCAGCTCGACCCGTGTCGGCAGTGCCAGGCTCGTTGGTTGTGGCGCTGAGGCAACGGATATTTCCGTCGCAGGTCTCACACCTTCTTCTGAATGGGCGACCGCGGTTTCACCCTTCAGCGCCACCTCAGCGGCTATCGGCAGCGCATTCAGCAAACCGAACACGGTGCGCGTCACGCCTTCCGACCGTTCGTGCGGTGTTTCACCGTTTACTGCCTGATCAAGACCGTAACCGGCGTCAATAAGCCCGGCCAGCGCCAATACGCCTTCGCCTCCCGGAACGAACAACGCCAAGGGCCCGAACCGGTTGATCCATTGCACCACCGGTTCGACAACCGCACTTAAATTGTCACGATTGACCTGTGCATCGGTACGAATGCTTTTGATACTGGCGCGGGCGGCTTGCTTCATGGTCAGCACCAGTTGCGCAAACGGATCGGTCGCCGATGGGGGATCGTCGTAGCCAATGTAATCGGCGGGGCTCCAGTAACCGTCGTTATTGAAAAAACCGGCGTTGTTGGTCAACCGGTGTATCGCGGGATATTGCGCCATGCCGTCCAATGCCGTCAGCACGCCCGCATGAAACGCACCGTCCTCGCGATCCTCTTCGGCAAAATGGGCGGCCAACGCCTGCTTTGTCTCGCTGAGGTTGCCCTGCGCGACAACCCATTGGTGCAGTTGAGTGGCATCGGTGAATTCGTGCATCGGTGAAGAGTTACCGGGGATGTACAACAGCACTCGGGTACTGGCAATGTCACGGAACGCCCAGATATCCGTTGCGGTGTAACGGTACAGCTTCAAACGCCCGGCCCTGACGGACAATGGGGTGCACGTCGCTGCTTGCAGTTGTTCGATGGTCGTAGTTTCCCATGCCTGACCGGGCGGCAAGCCAGCCGCTTGCATCGCGAGTTCAAGTCCTTTTTGAGACAGGCATCGTTCCTTGAACTGCAACCAGGCCGTCATTACGAACGCAGCTTTGACCGATGTCCTCAAGGCGTACGGTCTGGACGCCATGAGCATCTCGTCAGAGGGCCAGGCCTGATCAAGATAGGCCTCGTATACGCGCTTGAAGTCCAGCTCCCAGATCCATTTCTTGAAGTCGGCCGGCCTCAGTTTCAATTGTGAGGCGGGACCGTAAGTCTGCGGAGTTGTTTGCCGATAGATGCCTTCATAGGTTTCGTGATTGCCGCTGCCGTGATCGGCGAACTCGTCGACATGCTCGACAATCCGCACCGTCGGTCCAACGTCTGGCGGTGTGTACAGACCAAAGGCGGTCTCGGCAAAACGCCCGTCTCCAACCGTCTGATAATTTGAAAGCAGCGCTTGCAGCAGCGACAGCGAGCTCGCCACCTGGCCCTGCTGGAAACCGTTCTCCTCTGGGTGGCCCTTGTAGTGGTAATCGAGGGTGACCATCAGCGTCGTCTGCGGGTCAATGTCCTGCCCCCATTTTTCCTTGATCAGGCGTTCGCCCCATTGGCCGGGCGTTTGTGGAATGGCGATGTCCAGAGCAGCTTTCAGTTCGTCGCGCATTCGCAGCGACGGGGCCGGATGAGGGTTGGCAACGTGGTGAGGGAGATCATTCATGGTGCAATCCATTGCAGTCAATTCAGGTCTGTCACCCTACCCGACCTGACTCCCCACGAAAGCGCGACCGTTCGACAATGGCATTAGGAAAATTCGTTATTTACGCAAGAAGCATGAACACGTTCTGAAGGCCAAAAAAAACCGTGGGCATTCCACGGTTTTTTTACTGACGGTGATGCCTGGGACGATTACCAGAAACGTTGCTGGGTCAACCGGCTCCACCAGCTCAGCAAGACGCGATCGACCGAACCACTGGCCGCCATGCCGATGCGCTCCTGCAGGCTTTTGCGTTCGGCGTAATGCAAGTGGTACAGCTCGGACTTCTTCGCCCGTTCAGCGAGGTATTCGTCACTGGTCTTGAGCTCGTCCACCAGCTGTTTGTCCAACGCAGCGATGCCGAGCCAGATTTCGCCGGTGGCGACCTCGTCGATGGCCAGTTGCGGGCGATAACGCGAAACGAAGTTCTTGAACAGCTGATGGGTGATGTCCAGGTCTTCCTGAAACTTCTCGCGGCCCTTCTCGGTGTTTTCGCCAAACACGGTCAAGGTGCGCTTGTATTCGCCGGCGGTTAGAACTTCGAAGTCGATATCGTGTTTTTTCAGCAAGCGATTGACGTTGGGCAACTGCGCCACGACGCCGATAGAACCCAGGATTGCGAACGGGGCGCTGATGATCTTCTCGCCGATGCACGCCATCATGTAGCCGCCGCTGGCCGCGACCTTGTCGATGCAAATGGTCAACGGCACACCCGCATCGCGAATGCGCGCCAGTTGCGAAGACGCCAGGCCGTAGCTGTGAACCATGCCGCCGCCGCTTTCCAGACGCAGCACAACTTCATCCTTTGGCGTCGCCAACGTCAACAGCGCGGTGATCTCGTGGCGCAGGCTTTCAGTGGCCGACGCCTTGATGTCGCCGTCGAAATCCAGCACGAACACCCGTGGCTTGGCCTCGGGTTTCTTCTTTTGCTTTTTATCGGTTTTAGCCTGGGATTTGCGCAAGGCCTTGAGCTGGTCCTTGTCGAGCAAGGTTTGCTCCAGGCGTTCACGCAACTCTTTGTAGAAATCATTCAGTTTACTGACTTGCAACTGCCCGGCCGACTTGCGCCGCCCCTTGCTGCGCAACGCCGCGAAACTGGCCAGGACCACCAGAATGGCGATCACCAGTGTCACGGTCTTGGCCAGGAAACTGGCGTATTCGGACAAAAACTCCACAGTGACTCCTTCAAAAACGATGCGCAGCCTGATAAACGCGCGGGATAACTCAAGCATACCCATGCTCCGCCTCGGCGGCCAGCCGTGAAACCTCTGGCAACAAGCCTGTAACGGGCATTTCAAACAAGCGTATGTTTTTTCATTGACAGCTCACTGCCATACTCATAACCTCGCCAGACCTTCAACGTACCGGGATGACGCGGACGTGGGCAGCATCTACTTGATTCGACATGGCCAGGCCTCCTTTGGTGCAGACGACTATGACGTCCTGTCGCCGACCGGTGTTCGCCAGGCAGAAATCCTCGGCAAGCACCTTGCCGAGCTGGGTGTCAGCTTCGACCGATGCCTTTCGGGCGACCTGCGCCGCCAGCAGCATACGGCCACCAGCGCGCTGGAACAGTTCGCTGCCGTGGGCCTGCCGGTGCCGACCCTGGAAATCGATTCCGCCTTCAACGAATTCGACGCCGACGCGGTGATCCGCGCGCTGCTGCCAGCCATGCTGGAGGATGAACCCGAAGCACTGGAGATCCTGCGCAACGCCGCGCAGAACCGCGCCGAGTTCCAGCGCATCTTTGCCCTGATCATCGAACGCTGGCTTGCCGGCACCTATGACACGCCGGGGCTTGAAAGCTGGCTGGGCTTTGTCGAACGCGTGCAGGCCGGTCTTCACCGCATCCTCGAAAGTGCCGACAACACCCAGAAAATCGCCGTGTTCACCTCCGGCGGCACCATCACTGCCCTGCTCCACCTCATTACGCAAATGCCGGCACGGCAGGCATTTGAACTGAACTGGCAAATCGTCAACACCTCGCTCAACCTGCTGAAGTTTCGTGGTCGCGAGGTGGCACTGTCTTCTTTCAACAGTCATGCGCACTTGCAACTGTTGAAGGCACCGGAACTCATCACGTTTCGCTGAGTCCGGACTATTGTGACCCTGGCTGTAATCACCAGCTGTAATTACCCTGCTCTTATTACCCAAGAAAGGATCGAACCATGACCTCCGTAGCTGATGCCGTACAAGCAATGAAAGCCAAGTTCAACCCAGCCGCCGCTGCCGGTCTGGACCTGGTATTCGGTTTCCGCATCGACGACACCAAGAACTTCTCGCTGATCGTCAAAGACAGCACCTGCGAGCTGCAAGAAGGCGAAAACCCTGACGCCCAGGTCACTCTGGTGATGGACGGCGAAACCCTGCAAGGCATCGTCGACGGTTCGACCGACGGCATGCAAGCGTTCATGGGCGGCAAACTGCGCGCTGAAGGCGACATGATGCTGGCCATGAAACTGTCCGAGCTGTTCCCGGCCTAAGCGCGCCGCTCCCGGTCTTCGGGAGCACGTCTGGCTGCAAACGAATCCCGCCCCTCGAGGCGGGATTCGTCGTTTTCTGCCCTCGGAAAACGGCTACCTACGGATTTGCCGTCTATATTCCTTCTGGCCGCATGCGTCAGACATCGGCTGCTTGCCTCCCAAATGAATTGCGTGGAGCACTGCCATGAGCCCACCTGACGACCACGACGGTTTCAATCGCCGACGTGTACTGCAAGGCCTTTCGGCAGGTGCCGTCGGTGCCTGGATCAGCCCGCTATTCGCAGGGAGTAAAACCATGCCCGATGCCCCCGCCGACCTCATTCTGTACAACGGACGCCTGCACACTGTCGATCGCAAGAAACCCCAGGCCAGCGCCGTCGCGATCAAGGACGGACGCTTCGTGGTGGTCGGCAGCGACGCCCAGGCCATGGCGCTGCAGGGCCCCGGCACGCAGATCATCGACTTGCATGGCCGCACGGTGATCCCCGGCCTCAACGACTCGCACCTGCACCTGATCCGCGGTGGCCTGAACTACAACCTCGAACTGCGCTGGGAAGGCGTGCCGTCACTGGTCGATGCCTTACGCCTGCTCAAGGACCAGGCCGACCGCACGCCCACGCCGCAATGGGTGCGGGTGGTCGGTGGCTGGAACGAATTCCAGTTCGCCGAAAAACGCCTGCCGACGATTGATGAGCTGAACAAGGCTGCGCCGGATACCCCGGTGTTTGTCCTGCATTTGTACGACCGAGCCTTGCTCAACCGCGCCGCGCTGAAGGTGGTCGGTTATACCCGCGACACGCCGAATCCGCCCGGCGGAGAAATCCAGCGTGACGCCAACGGCGATCCAACTGGCATGCTGATCGCCCGCCCGAACGCGATGATTCTCTACTCGACCCTCGCCAAGGGACCGAAATTGCCACTGGAGTATCAGGTCAATTCGACCCGCCAGTTTATGCGCGAACTCAATCGCCTCGGCGTGACCAGCGCCATCGATGCCGGCGGCGGTTATCAGAATTACCCGGACGACTATCAGGTCATCCAGCAACTGGCCAAAGACCAGCAGCTCACGGTGCGCATCGCCTACAACCTGTTTACGCAGAAGCCCAAGGAAGAGCTGACCGATTTCAAAAACTGGACCAGCACTTCCCATTACGGCCAGGGCGACGACTTCCTGCGACACAACGGTGCGGGGGAAATGCTGGTGTTCTCGGCGGCGGACTTCGAGGATTTCCTCGAACCGCGCCCGGACCTGCCGCAATCCATGGAACAGGAGCTGGAACCGGTGGTGCGCCATCTGGTGGAGCAACGCTGGCCATTCCGCCTGCATGCCACCTACAACGAATCCATCAGCCGCATGCTCGACGTGTTCGAGAAGGTCAATCGCGACATTCCGTTCGACGGTTTGCCGTGGTTCTTCGATCATGCGGAAACCATCACACCGCAGAACATCGAGCGGGTGAAAGCCTTGGGCGGCGGCATCGCCATCCAGGATCGCATGGCCTTTCAGGGCGAATATTTCGTCGACCGTTATGGCGCCAAAGCCGCCGAAAACACGCCACCGATCGCGCGCATGCTCGCCGAAGGCCTTCCGGTCGGCGCCGGCACCGACGCCACGCGGGTGTCCAGCTACAACCCGTGGACTTCGATGTACTGGCTGGTCAGCGGCCGCACCGTCGGCGGACTGGAGCTGTACCCGCAAGGCTTGAGCCGCGATACGGCGCTGGAACTGTTCACCCACGGCAGCGCCTGGTTTTCCTCCGAACAAGGCAAGAAAGGCCAGATCAAAGTCGGGCAACTGGCGGATCTGATTGCACTGTCGGCGGACTACTTTCACATCGACGATGAAGCGATCAAATGGATCGAGTCGGTGTTGACCATCGTCGACGGCAAGATCGTCTATGGCGCCGTCGAGTTCGAAAAACTCGGGCCGCCGTCCGTGCCGGTGGTGCCGGAATGGTCGCCCGTGGCCAAGGTGCCAGGCCATTGGAAGCCCATGGCGCCGCTGACGGCGCAGATGCATCAATGCGTCGGCGCGTGCGCGGTGCATGCGCATAGTCATGAGCGGGCACGGTTGTCGTCAGCCCCTGTCAGTGATTTCCAGGGATTCTGGGGGGCGTTTGGCTGTTCCTGTTTCGCGTTTTGAACAAAGACCTCACCAACACCGACTATCCCCTGTGGGAGCGGGCTTGCTCGCGAACGCGTCTTGTCAGCCGACATCAATGCTGAATGACAGGATGCCTTCGCGAGCAAGCCCGCTCCCACAGGGGTACTGCATCGACTTCTCAAACTGTATAAGCCGTCGCGAACCCATCCATCCCCTTCGTTCGCTACCGCCGCCATCACAAACTCGTCTAAAAAACTGTTAGTTCTTACAGGTGCCAGTACGAGTGCGTCCGCTCTACTCTTTCAACTGACAAGCAAGCCGGAATGGTTTGACCCAAATCAACTTCCAGCGCCTGTAATTCCCGCACGATAACTTGCATCGAAGGCCAATGAAGGCCCAGTCGAGGCCGATGGCCAGTGGTGATTATTCATCCAGGCATTGTCGGTGACCGGGGCGCCAGCGCACTCGACTGGGCCATCACCCATAAGCTGACCCGTTGGGGTGTCACTGCGCTGCAAGCCGTGGAAGAAATGGATGCCGGGCCGGTCTGGTCCACCTGCGAGTTCAACCTGCCCCAAGGTCTGCGCAAATCCGAGCTGTACAACGGCCCGGTCAGTGATGCGGCGGTCCGCTGTATTCTTGATGTCGTGGACAAATTCATCGACGGTTATGTGCCGGTACCTTTCTCGCGGTGCGTGACGACGCGGTCTTGGTCGCCACCGGCGATCGCAGTGTGTGGATCGGTTCGTTGCGCCGCAAACCCCGGCCCGGCGAAGAAACCTTCAAACGTCCGGCCCGGCACGTACTGGCTGCACAGCTGAAGGACGTGCCCATCCTCCACGGATCGATCGCCTCAACCCCTGACACCGAAACCTATCAACCGATCCGCTACCGTGAATCAGGGCCTGTCGGTGAGCTGACCTTCGAGTTTTACAACGGCGCCATGAGCACCGAGCAATGCCAGCGACTGGTCACCGCTCTGCGCTGGGCCAAATCCCGAGACACCCAGGTGCTGCTGATCAAGGGCGGGCGCGGCAGTTTCTCCAACGGCGTGCACCTCAACGTGATCCAGGCCGCCGAGGCGCCAGGACTGGAGGCCTGGGCCAATATCCAGGCGATCGACGACGTCTGCGAGGAATTGCTCAGTGCCCGGCAATTGGTGGTCAGCGGTCTGACGGGCAGTGCCGGGGCCGGGGGCGTGATGCTCGCGCTGGCCGCCGATTTTGTCTTCGCCCGAGCGGATATCGTGCTCAACCCGCACTACAAAACCATGGGGCTGTATGGCTCCGAATACCGGACCTACAGCCTGCCCCGCGCCGTCGGCCCACAGATGGCGGAAAAACTCTGCGAGGAGTGCCTGCCGGTCAGCGCGACCCAGGCGATGCAACTGGGCATGGTTCAGGAGATCGGCCCACGCTGCCCGGAGGCGTTTGGCGTATGGTTGTTGCAACGGGCGGGCAATGCGCTGACCGATCCGGCCTATGCCGCTGTGCGCGAGCGCAAGAACCGGCTCGACACTCAACTTCTGCAGCATTGCAGAAATGCCGAGCTGGAGGAGATGGAACTGGACATGGTGCACAACCGCAGTCAATTTGCCGAGAAGTGCCGTCACTTTGTGTTCAAGCGCAAGGCGTGTGGTACCCCGGTGCGACTGGTAGCGCAGTGGGCACGCCAGCGCAGTCGGACGCAGGCATTGGCCGCGGCGACCTGAGCCGGCCCACGCATATCCGTTTACAATGCTGGCACTTCCCGCACCGGCCTGCCCATGGACATCGATCTCGCTCGCACCTTTCTGGAAATTGTCCGTCACGGCAGCTTGGCTGCCGCGGCTGAAAAACTCCACGTCACCCAGACCGCAATCACGGCGCGCGTGCAAAAACTCGAGAGCCAATTGGGCAGCACGCTGTTCGTGCGCAACCGCGCCGGGGCGCGGCTGACGCCCAATGGCGAGGCGTTTGTGGTGTACGCCAATCAACTGGTCGAAACCTGGGAAGCTGCGCGTCGGGACTTGCCGCTGCCCGAGGGTTACCACGACGTACTGCACATCGGCGGCGAAGTCAGTCTGTGCAACCCGCTGATGCTCAGTTGGGCCGGCGAATTGCGCGAGAAGATTCCCAGCCACGCCCTGCGAATGGAAATCCGCGACGGCGAGACGCTGTTGCGGCAACTGGAACTGGGAGTGCTGGACGCAGCGCTGGTCTATCAGCCGGAATACTGGCCGCGCCTGCAAGTCGAGCAGATCCTCGAAGAAAAACTCATCCTCGTACGCCTCGCCGGGCGATCCGATCCTTACGTGTATATCGACTGGGGTCCGGATTTCCGCCGCCAACACGATGCCGCCCTGCCGGAAAAAGCCAAGGCTGCCTTGAGCTTCAACCTCGGTCCGCTGGCCCTGCAATACATCCTGGAAAACGGCGGCAGCGGTTACTTCCGCACCCGCGTGGTCCAGAGCTACCTGGAAAGCGGCGTGCTGGAGCCCGTGCCCAAAGCTCCGGAATTCAGCTACCCGACCTACCTGGTTTACTCCCGCGATCGCGACTCGGCGACCTTGCAACAGGCCTTCGATCTGTTGCGTGAAGTGATCAAGACCGACGACGACTGGTCCCAACGCTGGAACCCGCTGACCTGATACACCGGATCATGGCGCTTGTGTCATCCAGGTTTGCCCGAGGCTGCGCGGGCAGATCAGCTAATCTGCTGGTGATAACAATAACCAGAGGTGACCGCAGTGAGGCAGACCACCCAGGCATTTCGCGACCGCTATCGCGCTGACATTCATCCGCTCTACAACCCCTGGCTGCACGGCGCCTTTGTGCTGCTGTTCGGCGTGCTGGCCATCGGCGGGTTCTGGAGCACCGTGCATCAGGTCCAGCCGCTGGAATGGCTGGCGGTGCCGTTGACGCTGCTGTTCTTCAATTTCGGCGTGTACATGGTGCATCGGCATCTGGGGCATCACAAAAAGAGCTTCGCGCGGATGTTCTACGCCCGCCATGCCGGCGACCATCACAGCTTTTTCGCCCCTGGGCACATGACCTACGACAGCGCTCGGGACTGGCGGGTGATTCTGTTTCCGGCCTGGTTGATCGTGTTGCACACCGTGGTCATCACCCTGCCCCTCTGGTGGCTGCTCAAGCAGGTCGATGCCAATGTCGCGGGACTGTTTGGCGGCTGCCTGGTCCTTGGGTACCTGATGTACGAGGTGTTTCATGCCTGCGAACATTTGCCCCCGGGCAACCCCGTCACACGTCTGCCATGGATCCGCCAGATGCGTCGCCTGCATGAACTGCATCACCGCCGCGAGCTGATGCAGGAACGCAATTTCAATATCGTCTTTCCGCTGATGGATTACCTGTTCGGCACCCTGTACTGGGAACCGGAGCCTGCCCCCTTGCCCTTGACGAGAACGGCCATGACCCGCATGCAGCACCAGATCGCTATCGCTGGAAATCCGATAGATGTGCTCGCCTATGCCAGCACCGTCACCCGGTGGCCGGAGTGGCATCCGTCGTCCCTCAAGGTCGAGGGGCAAGGTGGCCCGCTGCATGCCGGCCAGCGGTTCGAGGAGGACATTCGTGCCGGCGGGCGTACGGGGCACTTGAGCTGGGAGGTCAACGAATACTTGCCAGGCCGCCGCTGGAGTGCCAGGGCGCGCGGTGATCATGGGTTGTCGCTGGTCGTGACCTACGAATGCGAGGCGCAAGGCGAAGGCACGCGTTTTGTGCGGACGCTGGAGTATCAGTTTTCGGGCCTGGCGATGCGTATCACCAATCGATTGCTGCTCAAGCGGCGTATCGAGCATGAGTCCGCAGCATCGATGCTGGCGCTGCGCGAAATGGCGCAGAAAAACCTCACCCCTGCGGGAGTCAGCGTGTGAGAAGAGCCTTCAGGTTTCGCCATCTGCTGTGGCTGCTGATCATCGTCCTCGGCGCTTTTCTGTTGTTTTTCCCGACCAAGGTTCGGCCGGTGGCCTGGACACCGTCGCCGGCGCCTTCCCTCACCAGCGGTGTATATGCCGACAATCAGCGTCTGAAAGGGGTGGAGCGCGTCGGCCCGGCCGGCATCGAAGGGCCGGAGGCGCTGTTGCTGGAAGACAACGCGCTCATCACCGGGCTGCACGATGGCCGGTTGATCCGCACCAGCCTCGACGGCAAGGACACCAAGGTGCTGGCCGATACCGGTGGCCGGCCTCTGGGCCTGGCGCGGCACCCGAGCGGGTTGCTGGTGATCGCTGACGGCGTCAAGGGGTTGCTGTCCCTGGATGCCCAGGGCCGGCTGATCCCGCTGGCCACTGCGGCCGCCGACGTGCCTTTCGGTTTTACCGATGACGTGGTCATCGACAAGTCCGGGCACTACGCCTATTTCAGCGACGCCTCCAGCCGCTGGGGCTACGGCAGGGATGGCGAGGCGATCATCGAGCACGGTGGCGATGGACGTTTGTTGCGCTATGACTTCCAGACGGGCAAGACCTTGGTGTTGCTGGACAAGCTTGAGTTTGCCAATGGCGTGACGCTGGGACCGGATGACAGCTATGTACTGGTCAACGAAACGGGCGCTTACCGCATCACCCGCTTTTGGTTGAGCGGGCCGAAAGCCGGAACCCACGACGTGTTTATCGACAATCTGCCGGGCCTGCCGGACAACCTCGCGTTCAATGGCCGCGACCGTTTCTGGGTAGCGCTCTACGCACCGCGCAATGCGCTGCTCGACGCCACGGCACCGCACCCGTTCGTGCGCAAGATGATCGTGCGAGCGATGACGGTCTTGCCCAAACCGGTGGAAAAGCGCGCGTTTGCGCTGGGCCTGGACCTTGAGGGCAAGGTGATTGCCAACCTGCAGGATGCGGGCAATGGCAATTACTCGCCGATTACCACCGTGCGCGAGTATGGGGACTGGTTGTATTTGGGTTCGCTGAAGGCCATGAACATGGCGCGCCTACCCCTGACCACGGCCCTCCAGAAGTAAGACACAAACCCCGTGAGAGCGGGCTTGCTCGCGAAGGCGTCGTGTCAGTCGATATCTGCTTTGGCTGATACATCGCTTTCGCGAGCAAGCCCGCTCCCACAGGAGATGTGTGGTGGATTAGGTTAGCGGGGATCGATCTCGTTATCGCGCACGGCGTTGTCCGTTTCTTCGCGCACCCGTTCCGGGTCCATCGCGGTGGAATCGTCCTCATCCAGCGGGCGCACACCTTCGTTGTTTGGCAATTCGTCGATGCCCGGCTCGTCTTCGGGGTTGATCGTCGTGCGGCCGGGGCTTAGCGGCTCAGGATGAGTCGGGATCGGGTCGAACCCGCCCTGCTCTTCACTAGGAAATTTCGGGTCGGTCATAAGGCACCTCGCAGGGAGTCGAAAGGGTCGGACTCTTATCTTTCGAGGTGCCGGTTTTGATCACCGTTCCAATTTTTCAGTCACCGGTTGTCGGTGAGTGGGCAAGGCGCGTCAGGATGGCGATTGGAGCCTATCAACAATCTTTTGCTTAACCTGCACACGCGCCTCCTTGAGCTTCTTCAGTGCGTCATCGCTCGGCGCATCCGATTTTGCGGTTTCAGCCTTGACTACCTCGGCGTCCGCTTGCGAATACTTGTTGATCAGTGAATCAAGTAACGGATCCTTGGAGCGTTTTTGCTGGATATCTTCCTTTGAAAGTTTCAGGTCCTGATAAAGGTCGTGTGGCACCGGCATGGAACACCTCCGTTTGTTGATCGGCAGCAAACGCGATCAATTGCGTTCGCCAACTATCAGAATGGCCTCGGTTGACGGGTTCTGTCGACCGCCTATCAGACCAGCGGTGTCCGTTCGTCGTCCGGCCGCAAACCCGATAAAACCTTTGCGTGAGCGCCTGCCTCCATTGAATAACGATCACCTCGATCGCTTACCCAAACCTGTGTGGAGAATGACCAATGGACGGATTCACCCTGCGCCACCTCGCTCTGGCCGTAGCCTTGAGCACCAGCATGGGCACAGCTTTTGCCGCCACTTCCAATGACTTTGTCGACAACGCGGCCGCGGGCGGTATTGCGGAAATCGAAACCAGCCGTCTGGCGCTGGAAAAAAGCTCATCGGCCGACATCAAGGAATTCGCCACCATGATGATCACCGATCATTCCAAGGCCAACGATGAACTGGCGGCCTTGGCGAAAAAGAATGACATCGAAGTGCCGGACGAGACGACGCTGGTCAAACAAGCCAAGGAAAAAATCCTCGACATGCGTGATGAGTCCTTCGACGCGGCCTATGCCAATAATCAGGTGAAGGCCCACGAAGACACCATCAAGCTGTTTGAAAAACAAGCCAACACAGTGACGGATGACAAGGTAAAAGGCGCCACCGAGCTGAAAGGCTTCGCGCAAAAAATGTTGCCGGCACTGGAAAAACACCTGGAGATGGCGAAAAAACTCCAGGCGGCGCACCCAAGCAAATAACGCACAAAAATAAGGCCGCATCGATGGATGCGGCCTTTTTGCATGCTGCCGGAACTAGCCGCCATCGGTATCGATGTCGGCATCCGTGTCTTCGCCGGGTTTCGGCCGGTCGGGTGTCGGTTTGAAACCAGGGCTGAACTCATTGTCGTTGTCATCGTGATGATTCTTCTGATCCACCGCCTCATCGGCGCTCTGCGAGTCGGTGGATTGGCTCTGACGCTGCCCCTCTGGCGCGGCTTCACCCGGAGTTTGCGGGTCTATGGCCGGGTCATTGCGGTCGACCGGCGTTCCCGATTGATCCTGTTGTTGTGTCGATTCGTCTTTCATACGTACCTCGCTTGTGACGGCCAGCCCGATTGAAACAGCCGGGGCCTTGAAAGTTCGAAGCCATCCCGGCACAGGGGTTCAATCCAATGGTCCGGCACCCGACAGGATCAAAGTCAAAAAATCGCCGTTGGCGGCAGTGCCGACTAGAGTTACCGGGCAAGTGCGGGCCAGGACGAAAAAAACCTGCGCACAGCAAACAACTATTTCAGACGGCAAATGTCACTGATTCGGGTCGATTGTATTTTGGGGAATCGGCCCGTCATATTTCAGGAGCACAAGGACATGGCAGCAATGCAAATCAGCACACTCGACGCGATGAAAAACAACCACACGCAGTTGCTTGGGGAATGGATCACCAGCCTGGAAGCCAGTGGTGCCAACCGTAATCTCAAGGACCAGGATCTAAAGCAGCAGACCACGGACTTCCTGCAACTGGTGGTCGCGGGCCTGGAAAACGGCAACAGTCAGAACATCGCCGCGCCGGGCTGGGATGAGGCTCGACAATTCCTCGAGAAACTCTCCCACAGCCGCGCCCTGCTCGGCCAGGATTCGCACCAGACTGCCAGCTTCATTTTCTCGCTGAAAGGCCCGCTGTTTTCCTTGCTGCAAGCTCACTACAAAGACAATCCGGGCGTATTGGCCGAACAGCTCTGGGAAGTGTCTGAGCTGCTCGATGCACTGGGCATGCACACCATCCGTACTTTCCAGAAATCCCGTGAAGCGGTGATCAAACGTCAGCAGGAAGAACTGCTGGAGCTCTCGACCCCGGTGGTCAAGCTCTGGGACGGCGTGCTCGCCCTGCCGATGATCGGCACCCTGGATTCGCAACGCACCCAGGTGGTGATGGAATCGCTGCTGCAACGGATCGTTGATACCGGTTCGGAAATCGCCATCATCGACATCACCGGCGTGCCGACCGTCGATACCCTGGTGGCGCAGCACTTGCTCAAGACCGTGACCGCGATCCGCCTGATGGGCGCCGATTGCATCATCAGCGGCGTGCGTCCGCAAATCGCCCAGACCATCGTTCACCTGGGCCTGGACCTGCAAGGCGTAGTCACCAAGGCCAACCTGGCCGACGCCCTCAAACTGGCTCTGACCCGCCTGGGAATCACCGTCAGCAAGGCAGTCTAAGCCGATGGATAGAATTCCAATTCTGCAGATGGGCGACCTTCTGCTGGTGACCATCCAGGTCGACATGCACGACCAGCTCGCCCTGACGCTTCAGGACGATCTCTCAGAGCGCATAAGTAAGACCACGGCACGCGGGGTTCTGATCGATATCTCCGCCCTGGACATGGTCGACTCATTCATTGGCCGCATGATCGGGACGATTTCCGGGCTGTCGAAAATCATGGACGCCGAAACCGTGCTGGTCGGCATGCAACCCGCCGTCGCCATTACCCTGGTCGAACTGGGCCTGACCTTGCCCGGCGTCAGCACCGCGCTGAACGTCGAGCGCGGGATGAAACTGCTTCAGGATCGAGTACGCGAGCAATGACTCTGCGCAGCAGCGGCACTCAGCCGATTCAGATCGAGCAGGACGTGGTCCTGGCCCGGCAGACTGCGCGCAAGCTGGCCACTGAATGCGGCATGCGCCTGATCGACCTGACCAAACTGGTGACCGCCGTCAGCGAGCTGGCGCGTAACACCATGGTGTATGGCGGTGGCGGCGACATGGACTGGCAGATCCTCGACGAAAACTCGAGGGTCGGTTTGCGCCTGACCTTTCGCGATGAAGGCCCGGGCATCCCGGACATCAAACTGGCCATGACCGACGGCTGGACTTCCGGCAGCGGTCTGGGCCTTGGCCTGACCGGCGCCAAACGGCTGGTGGATGAGTTCGAACTCGACACCGCGCCCGGCCAGGGCACTCGCATAACGATCACCCGATGGACATGAATATCGGGGGGTCGCTGACCCAAGTGCTGTTGATCGAGGACAGCAGCCAGATCGGCTTTGCCCGGCGCACCGCGCAGAAGCTCGCCGAAGACAATGGTTTCGACATGACCGATGCCGGTCGCGTGGCGCTGGTGGCCACGGAATTGGCCAGCAACGTGCTCAAGCATGCAGCCCAGGGCGAATTGCACCTGCGAATCCTGCCCGGTAAAAGCGCCAACGGCATCGAAATGCTCGCGGTGGACCGTGCCCAGGGCTTTGACCTGCAAGCGTGCATGACTGACGGGTTTTCCACGGGAGGCACGCAGGGCATAGGCCTGGGCGCGGTGTCGCGCCAGACCGAGGTCTTCGATGTTCACACCGACTCGCGCGGCACAGTGTTGCTGGCCCGTTTGTACCCGCGCGCCAGCAAGGACGCGGACTTGCGCATCGGCATCAGTCAGCACTCGCTGCACAACGCCCCTGCCTGCGGTGATGTCTGGCACCTGGCGTTCGACGGGGCAAACCTCAGCGTTTTGGTGATCGACGGCCTGGGCCATGGCGAAGAAGCCGAACACGCTGCACGCGCCGGGGAAAAAGCCTTCGCCCTGGCACCGTTCGCCTCGCCGGTGTTCCTGCTCGAAGACATTCACCACGCGATGATCGGCACCCGCGGCGGCGCCCTGGCGATTGCCCAATTCGACGGCCACCGTGGCACGCTGAAATTCACCGGCATCGGCAACATCGGCGGCAGCCTGATCAGCCCGGACAAGTCCCGTGGCCTGGCGTCCCACCCGGGGATCGTCGGCGGGCAATACCGCAAAGCCCAGCCTTTTGACTATGCACACGTGGACGGACATCTATTGATCATGTACAGCGATGGCCTGCAGTCCCGCTGGAACCTGCACGACTACCCTGGCCTGGTGCACCGTCATCCCGCCGTGATCGCAGCGGTCCTGCATCGCGATTTCTGTCGCGGCCGGGACGATGTCACGGTCCTGGTCGTTGCCTTGGAGGCCGCCCATGGCTGAGTCGCCCCTGCCGTCTATCGACGAACAATCGGCGCTGATTGCGCACTTGCAGAGTGAATCTGCAGCACTGCGCGAAGAGCTCGACGAAACCAATCAGGGCGTGCTCGCGTTGTACGCCGAGCTCGACAACCAGGCTGAAGAACTGCGCCAGGCGTCGGATCTCAAAAGTCGCTTCCTGTCCTACATGAGCCACGAGTTTCGCACGCCGCTCGGCTCGATCCTGAGCATTGCCAGCCTGCTGACCGATGAAATCGACGGTCCGCTGAGCCCCGAGCAACACAAGCAGGTCGCGTTCGTCAGCACCGCCGCGCGGGAGCTGAGCGACATGGTCGACGACTTGCTCGACCTTGCGAAAATCGAGGCCGGGCGCATCACTATCTCACCCGCCTGGTTCGACATGTTCGACTTGTTTGCCGCCCTGCGTGGCATGTTTCGGCCTATCGTCGACGCTACGGCGGTGGATTTGATCTTCGAAGAACCGGTGGGATTGCCGCGCCTGTACACGGATGACAAGAAGCTGGCGCAGATCCTGCGCAACTTCATTTCCAACTCGCTGAAGTTCACCACCCGCGGTGAAGTGCGGGTCTCGGCCTCGCTCGATGGTTCCAGCCAGGTACGCTTCGCCGTCACCGATACAGGAATAGGTATCGCTGCCGAGCTACATGGCGCATTGTTCGAGGACTTTTCCCAAGTCGATTCGCCGCTGCAAAAACGCCTGCGCGGTACGGGCCTGGGCTTGTCGTTGTGCAAACGCTTCGCCGCATTGCTGGGTGGCGAGGTCGGGGTCGAGAGTACGCCCGGGGTCGGTTCGACCTTTTTCGTGATCATCCCGCTGGCCATCGCCATGGAGCCTGCCGATGAAACGTGACATTCGCCTGTTGATCGTCGATGACAACGCCGCCACGCGCTACGCTCTGCGTCGACGCCTGGAGCCGCACGGCTACATCGTGCTGGAGGCCGGAACTGGTGGCGACGGTCTGGCGCTGATTGACAACGAATGCGTCGACGCGCTGATTCTGGACGTCAACCTGCCCGACATGAGCGGCTTCGATATTGTCCGCAAACTGCGTGCGGAAGCGGTTACAGCGTTGTTGCCGGTGATTCACGTGTCGGCGGCATCGATCCAGACCGGTGACATCATCACCGGTCTGGACGCCGGGGCCGATGCCTACCTGATCCATCCCGTGGACCCGGACGTGTTGCTCGCGACCCTGCGCACCCTGTTGCGGGTGCGTGAGACGGAAAACGCCCTGCGTGATAGCGAGGCGCGGTTTCGCGAGATTTTCGTCAACGTCTCGGCGCCCATCGCGGTGCTGGACGCCCAGTTCAAAGTCCATGAATGTAATCATGCCTTCTCCCGACTGATACAGGACAACCGCGACCCGGACTCCTTGCGCGAGTGCTTCGCCGACCAGCAGCAGGCGATCCTCGATGAACTGCGCCTGCGCCTGACCGCCGGGGAACGCTGGAAAGGCACGCTGAACATGCGCATCGAGGGCGAGCTGCGGGAAACCGAGTGGCAGATTTCCCCCTACCGCACCCCTGAACTGAGCCTGGTGTTCGTCGAGGATGTCACCGAACATCGTCACCGCGAACGCTCGCACCTGGCCCGTCTCGACGATGCCACGTCGCAACTGGAACACGAGATCGCCGCGCGCGTGCGCACCGAGAGCCAGTTGTTGCAAGTGCAGAAAATGGACGCACTGGGCAAGCTCACCGGCGGCATCGCCCATGACTTCAACAACCTGCTGACCGGCATCATCACCAGCTTGGAATTGATCCAGAAACGGGTGGCCGATTCGCGTACCGACAAGGTCCAGTTCTACGCCGAAGCCGCGCTGAACTCGGCCATGAGTGCCGCTTCCCTGACCCATCGCTTGCTGGCCTTTGCCCGTCAGCAGCCGCTCAACACGCGGCCGGTGGACATCAACGAACACATCCGCTCCCTCGAAGAATTGCTGGTGCGCACCATCGGCGAACACATTGCGCTGAAACTCGAACTGACCTCCAAAGCCGCCATAGCCCTGGTCGATCCGATCCAGCTGGAAAGCGCCGTGCTCAACCTGGTGATCAACGCGCGCGATGCCTTGCCGCAAGGCGGGAATATCTGGGTCAGCACTTACGCGGCGTATTCCCACGGAGACCTGAAACTGGCGGACGGGGCGTATGTTGCGCTGTCCGTGCGCGATGACGGAACGGGCATCGAGCACAATGTGATTGACAAGGTCTTCGACCCGTTTTTCACCACCAAGCCACTGGGCCAGGGCACCGGGCTGGGGTTGTCGAGTATTTACGGGTTCGCCCGGCAATCGGGTGGCGACGCGCACATCCGCAGCGTGGCCAGCCGCGGCACCGAAGTGACCATCATGCTGCCCGCCAGCGCCGACCCGAGCACCACGCAAGCAGAACCTGCGAGCGTCGATCAACAGGGCTCGGGTGAGCATGTATTGATTGTCGAAGACATGCCGTCGGTGCGCATGTTTGTCACCGAAGTGTTGGTGGACGCCGGATATCGCTGCACCCAGGTGGGCGATATCGAAGACGCCCTTGAACGCCTGAAAAACGACCCCTCGATTGATCTGATGCTCACCGACGTGGGGCTGCCGCGCATGAACGGCCGGGAACTGGCGGATGTCGCCCGAGGCTGGCGTGAAGGGTTGCCGATCCTGTTCATGACTGGTTACGCAGAAAATGCGATCAACCGTCAGGTGTTCCTCGGTGAGGGAATGGAGATGCTGATCAAGCCGTTTCAGATCAATGAACTGCTGGACAAGGTCCGGCGCACGCTCGACTGCGCCTGACAGGCCTCTTCTCGAGCAAGCCCGCTCCCACAGTGGATCGGTGTGACTCCCATATCCTGAGTCCGCAGAGATCAAATGTGGGAGCGGGCTTGCTCGCGAAGAAGCCAGCAAAACCACCACACCTCTCAAGCTACGCCTAAGGTCCTGGCCAGGAACGGGGCCGTTCGGCTCTTCTTGCTCTTGGCCACTTTCTGCGGCGTGCCGGCAACGACGATCTTCCCGCCCTGATCCCCCGCCCCCGGCCCGATATCGATCACCCAGTCACTCTGCGCAACCACACGCATTTCATGCTCAACGACAATCACCGTGTGCCCCGCCACCACCAGCGTATTCAACTGTTCAAGCAGCCGGTCAACGTCCCGGGGATGCAAACCGGTGGTCGGTTCATCGAGCACATACAAGGTCGCGCCACGCTGGTTACGTTGCAACTCGGTTGCCAGTTTGATGCGCTGGGCTTCGCCCCCCGAGAGTTCCGTGGCCGGCTGACCGAGGCGCAGATAACCCAGGCCGATGTCGCGCAGCACTTCCAATGAACGACGAATGCCCGGTTGCTCGGCGAAAACCTCAACCGCTTCGTCCACCGTCAACTGCAACACTTGGGCAATGGTCAAACCTTGCCAGGTGATCGCCAGCGTCTCGGGGTTGTAGCGAGCGCCATGGCAGGTCGGGCACGGCGCATAGACGCTGGGCATGAACAGCAACTCAACGCTGACAAACCCCTCGCCTTCGCAGGTCGGGCAACGGCCCTTGGCGACGTTGAAAGAGAACTGGCCGGCGTCGTAACCCTCGGCTTGTGCCTGGGGTGTGGCGGCGTACAACTTGCGCACGTTATCGAACAGCCCCGTGTAAGTCGCGAGGTTCGAGCGCGGCGTGCGGCCGATGGGTTTCTGATCGACCTGCACCAGGCGCTTGATCGATTCCAGCCCTGCCGTCACCTGACCGCCGCTGACTTGCGGTGCATCGTCCTCAAGGCTCAGCTCTTCAGGCTCGCTGGCATCGGTGCCGCGCCCCAGATGCGCACCGACCAATTCCAGCAACGCCTGGCTGACCAGGCTTGATTTGCCGGAACCGGAAACACCGGTCACCGAGGTAAAACACCCCAAGGGAAACTCGACGCTGAGGTCGTTCAGGTTATTGCGCGTGATGCCTTCCAGGCGCAGCCAATCGGTCGGCTTGCGGCTGGTTCTGACATCGGTGACCTGCTTGGCGAACAAGTAGGCGCGGGTCTGGGAGTCCTTGATTTCCGCCAGTCCCTGGGGCGGTCCGCTGTAGAGGATCCGTCCACCATGCTCACCCGCCGCCGGGCCGACATCGATCAACCAGTCCGCGCGACGCATGGTTTCCAGATCGTGCTCGACCACAAATAGCGTGTTGCCCGCCGCCTTCAAGCGTTGCAGCGCTTCGAACAGCGCTTCGCCATCCGCCGGGTGCAGACCCGCCGATGGCTCATCCAGCACGTAGATCACGCCGAACAACTGCGAACCCAATTGAGTGGCCAATCGCAGCCGCTGCAATTCGCCGGATGACAGCGTTGGCGTGCTGCGCTCCAGGGCCAGATAACCGAGGCCCAGGTCGGTCAGAGTGCTGACCCGCTCCAGTAAATCCTGAGCGATCCGTTGCGCGGCCAGCCGCTTTTCAACCGACAGGTTTGGCGTATGCCGCACATCCGGCGCGTTGGCATGAGCCCTGGCGCCGTGGGCTACACGCTGTTCACGGGCCTCGCGGGTCTGGCTGTGAGTCAACACTTCGCCCGCCTCGTCAACCTGTTCCAGGTAACTGTGCGCCGCCACCGGTTTCAACACCTCGGCCACTTGCAGCAACGGCATTTGCGACAGCTCGCCGATGTCATAACCGGCAAAGGTCACCGACAACGCCTCGCGCTTGAGCCGTTTGCCGTCGCACAACGGGCACGGGCTGCCGAGCATGAATTGCGCGACGCGTTTCTTCATCAGCGCACTTTGCGAGTGGCTGAAGGTGTGCAGGATGTAACGTCGGGCGCCGGTGAAGGTGCCCTGATAGCTGGGCTCCATTTTGCGTTTGAGCGCGACTCTGGTTTCTTCCGGGGTGAGCCCGGCATACACCGGGACGGTCGGCGTTTCCTCGGTGAAGAGGATCCAGTCACGCTGCTTTTTCGGCAGCTCGCGCCAGGGTTTATCGACGTCGTAGCCCATGGTCACGAGGATGTCGCGCAGGTTCTGTCCTTGCCACGCCGTGGGCCAGGAAGCCACCGCACGCTGGCGGATGGTCAGGCTCGGGTCGGGGACCATCAGGGCTTCGGTGACTTCATAGACCCGACCCAGACCATGACATTCGGCGCAGGCGCCTTGAGGCGTGTTGGGCGAGAAGTCCTCGGCGTACAGCATCGGCTGGCCCGGCGGATAGCTGCCCGCCCGTGAGTACAGCATGCGGATCAGGCTCGACAGCGTTGTCACGCTGCCCACCGAAGAGCGCGTACTCGGTGTGCCGCGCTGCTGTTGCAGGGCCACGGCCGGTGGCAAGCCTTCGATGGAATCGACGTCCGGCACGCCGACCTGGTCAATCAGCCGCCGCGCATACGGCGCCACGGATTCGAAATAGCGACGTTGTGCTTCGGCATACAGGGTCGAAAACGCCAGTGATGACTTGCCCGAACCCGAGACGCCGGTGAACACCACCAGGGCGTCCCGTGGAATGTCGACGTCAATGTTCTTGAGGTTGTGTTCCCGGGCACCGCGTACCCTGACCATGCCGGAAGGAGGGTTGGAGGTGCGCTTTGAAGTCATCGGGAGCCCTTGATAAATAACTGAAAAAATATAAAACCCATGTGGGAGCGAGCCCTGTGGCGAGGGGATTTATCCCCGTTGGACTGCGCAGCGGTCCGATTTTCAGGGGCCGCTTCGCGACCCAACGGGGATAAATCCCCTCGCCACAGGGCTCGCTTGTATGTTTAGACTTGAAGGTGGTCAGCCGCTGAGGACGGTACGGATCATGTGCATCAGCGCTTCGGGCCCATAGGGTTTGCTCAGCAGATGGGTATCCGGGCTAAGTTGGTGATTGCGCGAAATGATGTCCCGGGTGTGGCCGGAGGTAAAGAGCACCGCCACCGGAGGATTTTGCACCTTGGCCCAGGCCGCCAGGTCCGAGCTTTTGATCAGGCCGGGCATGACCACGTCGGTGAAAATCAGGTTTACCGATACGCCCTCCAGCAACATCTGCATCGCCTGGTCGCCGTTGGCCGCGGTCAGGACCTGATAGCCCTCTTCGCGCAGCAGCTCCACCGCCGAGCTGCGCACCGCTTCGTTGTCCTCGACCACCAGAATGGTTTCGTGCCCGCCCCGTTGGGGTAAATATCGCAGCGTCGTTTCAGTCGGCAACGCGTGCAAGCTGCGCGGAAAGTAGAGCTGTACCCGAGTGCCCTGCCCGACCTCGCTGGAGATGTCGATGTGCCCGCCGCTCTGTTTGACGAAGCCGAACACCATGCTCAATCCCAACCCCGTGCCCTGGCCGTCACCCTTGGTGGTGAAGAACGGCTCGAACGCCTGCCCGAGCACTTCGGGCGACATGCCGGCGCCGGTGTCAGCCACTGCGACGCGCACATAGTCGCCCGCCACGATGCCCTTGCCGACACAGAATTTACGGTCGAGCGCGACATTCTCGGCGCTCAACTCAATGGTCCCTTCGCCCTGCATCGCATCACGGGCATTGATCGCCAGGTTGAGAATGGCGTTTTCCAACTGGTTGCGATCGACGTTGATGTGCCAGGGCTCTTGCGGCACCTGCACATTGATCTGGATGGTTTCCCCCAGCGCCCGCTGCAACAACTCGCCCAGGCCTTCGAAGATCTGCTGTGGATCGCACACCGCCGGCGACAACGGTTGGCGCCGGGCAAACGCGAGCAGTTGCGACGACAGTTTGGCGCCCCGTTCGACGGCCGCAATCGAAGCGCTGACCCGGCGCTGCACATTGGCGTTATCCGGCTCATGCCGCGCCAGCAAGTGCAGGTTGCCGGCGATCACCTGCAGCAAATTATTGAAATCGTGGGCCACGCCGCCGGTGAGGCCGCCGATGGCTTCGAGTTTCTGTGATTGGCGCAATTGTTCTTCAGCCGCCAGCCGCGCGTCGACTTCATCAGCCACGCGCTGTTCCAGGTTGCGGGTGAATTTGAGCAAGGATTCTTCAGCTATCTTGCGTTCATGAATGTCGATCAACACGCCGGGGAAGCGGAACGGCTCGCCCTGCTCGTTGAACTCGCAGCACCCGCTCGCCTGCACCCACAGATAGCTGCCGTCGGGTCGCAGAACCCGGTATTCGGCATTGAACGGCTCGCCGGTGGCCACTGACTGACTGACCTGTTCCTGGACCCAACTGCGGTCGTCAGCGTGAATCTTGGCTTCAGCGATGTCGGTAGGAAGGTCGGCGAGGTTCTGCTCGGAGGGGTAGGAAAAAGTCCGGGCGAAGCGCTCGTCGCCGGACAGTACATTGCCCTTGATATCCCAGACGAACGAGCCGAGTAACGCCCCGGCATTGAGCGCCAGGCGCACCCGTTCGTTGTCGGCGCGATAGGCGTCTTCGGCTTCCTGGCGTCGGCGTTCGGAAATCACATGTTCAGTGGTTTCGACGACCATCGCCATGACCCCGCCCGGGCAACCTTCATCATTGGCGACCGGGCTGTAATAGAGGTCGAGCCAAACGTCTTCGGGGACCCCGTTGCGCAGCAACTCCAGCTCTTTATTGCGATAGGACAAGGTGCCGCCCGCCAGACAGGTATCGACGACATGACGATTGAACTCAGCCACTTCCGGCCAGCCCAGCTCCACCGGAGCACCCAGCAGATAAGGATGGCGGCCACCGGCAAATTGCGAGTAGGCGTCGTTATAGATCATGTAACCCGCCCGCCCCCAGAGCATCACCATCGGCAGTGGCGACGCGAGCATCAGCTGCACTGTGCTGCACAGGCTGGCGGGCCAGGCGTCGATGTTTCCAAGCTCGGTCTGGCTCCAGTCGAACGCGCGGATGCGCCCGGCCATTTCACCGTTCCAGCCGGCACACCCGTGGCTATCAGATAGAAACTGCATCGACTGGCTTTATGTCCCTTTGATTGGCTGGCTTGCGGAATCGCAACGACGAGAGGACGACGCGGGCCCGTTTGTTTCGAGCACTACCGACGCCAATGGTTTCATAGAGATTAGCCGATTCTTGATCTGCAGATTTGTTGTGTACTTGCCGGACAAAGAACCCTGCAGTTGCGTTGTGGCGAGGGGATTTATCCCCGTTCGGCTGCGAAGCAGTCGTGAAGTCGGAGTATGCGGTGTGTCATACAAAATGTGTTTATCGATTTTGGGGCTGCTTCGCTCCCAGCTTCGATGAGTTGACGACTGCGGGGCTGACGGCGATTGCCGGGGCCACGGTCAAACTGCCCACGGATCGGCGAGGCGCCGGTGGCGTTGGAGTGTCGGCGGATGCACCGGAGGGGAATGGTTTGGCCTGTCACCAAGTAGACGAAACTCGCCACAGGAAGCAGCCCCACACAGGGAGCCGTTCACAGGAAGCACCTCACTACAGGAGCTTCCTTAAACAGACCGGGTTCAGTCAGTACCGTATTTCGGCGAACGCGGTCCATACAGCAAGCCCGCCGGTTGCCCCGCCGACAGCAGCCGCGCACTGGTCACACCGGCAATCGGGTGGCCGGCGTCGGTGGAGCTGTTGATCACTTGCTTGACCGCGGCGGTAATCAGCATGCCAACCAGACCACCGCCACCGTTGTTGCCGCCCTCTTCGCTCGACGCCCGGGCCGAGCCGGTCCACAGGGTGGTGCCGCTCTTGAGGTCCACCAGTTTCGCGGTGGCGGTCACCACGGTTTCGCTGCTGATGATCATGTAGCGCGTGCCGTAATCGGTCACGGTGATGTACAGCGCCGCGTCGGCACCGAAGATTTCCTGCAGCTTGTTGGCCGGTGCCTGATGAATGTCCGCCGGTGTGGTCAGGCCGTTCTGGCGGAATGTCTCATCGACCAGGGTGATCGGCAGCACGTAGTAACCGGCTTCCGCCAACGGGTACGTGACCTGCGACAACATGCTGTAGGACGCCTTGACGTCCGGCGAGTTGTTCAGGGGCGGCAGTACCAGAATGGTTTTCGGACGGGCTTGCTTGTACGCCGAATAATCCACGGTCTTGGGGCTGACGCAGCCGCCGAGCACGGCCAGCGCCAGCAACCCGACCAGCAGTTTCAATGCGCGCGCGATCATTGGGTGTCTCCGGTCTTGGCGTTTTTAAGCAGAAAATCCATGTACGGCGTCGACTCGGGAAACAGGGTTTTCTCGGTCCTGAACTGCTGCACCATCTGATCGTCCTTGCCCATGCTCAGGTACAACAGACCCAGGTGAGCGTGGTAGCCGGGCGGTGGCGTCTTGCCGGTCGACCGGATCTTCTGCAGGTCGCGTTCCAGCGCTTCGGCCTGGGCTTCCTTGGGTTCTTCACCCTTGAAGTACTCGTAGACTTCCGGCTGGTAGCTTTCCCACTGATAAAGGGTTTTCGGGCCGGCGCAACCGCCCAACAGGCCACTGACCAGCAATGTCGACGCCATCAGCGCCCACGATACATACGTCTTGAACATGCTTTTACCGCTCCTTGTCATCAACCTTGATCAGTTACCTGGTTTCCATGCCCCGGCGTTCATGCCGTCCACCAGGCGGTTGATCGCCTCGCGCATGGCCAGGTCGAGCACTTTGCCGTTGAGGGTCGAATCGTAGGCAGCGGTGCCACCGAAGCCGATGATTTCACGGTTGGACAAGGCGTACTCGCCCGCGCCCTGAGTCGAATAAACCACTTCGGAAGTGCTGATGTTGACAATGTTTAGGTTGACCTTGGCGTAGGCAACTTGGGTCTTGCCGCGACCAAGAATGCCGAACAGCTGGTGATCGCCGGTTTCTTTGCGCCCGAACTCGGTGACATCACCGGTGACCACAAAGTCTGCACCCTTGAGGCGCTGGGACTGGCCCTTGATTGCGGCTTCCTGCTGGATCTCGCCCATGTTGTCGCGGTCCAGCACGCTGAAGCGGTTGGTTTGCTGCAAGTGAGTGATCAGGATGGTCTTGGCCTGACCGCCGAGGCGATCCACCCCGTCGGAGAAGATCCCGCGCATATAGCTCGAACGGTTGTCGAATTTGCCGACCGCCATCGGTACGCGTACACCGGCATAGGCCACGCTGGCGCTTTCGACTTTGGCGACCGGCAAGGCGCGCGAGCTTTCGGTGGCGCACCCGGCCATGCTGCCCAAAAGGGCAATCGCTGCCGCCGACACCAACATCCGAGAGATCATTCTCACTGTGCATTCCTTCTGAAAAAACGGTTTATCCCGGCACGGCAATAGCCAGCCGCTGCGGGGGGCAGCGGCGAAAAAAGCGAGGGGGAGTCGAATCGATAATCGACGTGCTGGACGTCGACGGCCGGCATTATGCCAAAGTGCCATCATCGTGGACAGTGTTTAATTTTTTATTGGCGCCAATGCATTGGCTGCCGTATTGATCGTTCCCACGCGAGCGTGGGAACGATCAGTGGCGATCAGTGGTTGGGATCAGTGGAAATCCCGGCTGCGTACGCTGATGCCATCCAGCAAAGGACTCAAGTCGCTCAGGCGTCCGGCAATCAGGTGTCGCACCTCGCCTTCCTTTTCCCAGCGGCCATCGACCTTGAGCAATTGCGAGCCGACGAGGACTTTTCGCTGCCGGTCGGCGAGGTCGCGCCAGACGATGACGTTGATGTTGCCGAACTCGTCTTCCAGGGTGACAAAGGTCACGCCACTGGCCGTGCCCGGCCGTTGCCGACCTGTGACCATCCCGGCGACGCTGACCGGGCGCCCGTGTTCGACTTCCATCAGCTCTTTCGAACTGCGGCAACGCCGGGCTTTCAATTCACCGCGCAGCAACGCCAGCGGATGCGGGCCGAGGGTGGTGCCGACACTGTTGTAGTCGGCCAGCAGGTCCTCGCCCACCGTGGGTTTGGGCAGATAGATCGCAGGTTCTTCCTGGCTCGGCAGGCCGGCAAACAAACCGAGCTGCTTCTGCACCCCCGCCACTTCCCAGCGCGCCCGATGACGGTCTCCCGCCAGGCCACGCAGCGCACCGGCGTCGGCCAATTGCTCCTGGGCACGGGCATCAAGTCGCGCGCGCTCTCCCAGGTCGGCGATGTCGACAAAGCCCCCCTTCGCCCTCGCCGCTTCGATGCGCCGGGCATCGTCCTCGCGAAAGCCCTTGATCATCCGCAGCCCCATGCGAATCGCCGGTTGCGCGCCGGTAATCGGTTCGAGACTGCAATCCCAGTCACTCGCGCGCACGTCCACCGGGCGAATCTGCAAATGGTGCCGGCGCGCGTCCTGCAGAATTTGGTCCGGGCTATAGAAACCCATGGGCCAGCTATTAATCAGTGCACAGGCGAAAGCTGCCGGCTCGTGGCATTTCAACCAGCAACTGGCGTAGGTCAGCAAGGCGAAACTGGCGGCGTGGGACTCGGGAAAACCGTAGCTGCCGAAGCCTTTGATCTGTTCGAAGATCTGCGCGGCGAACTCGGCCGTGTAGCCGTTTTTCTTCATCCCGGCGGCCAGGCGATCCTTGTGCGGTTCCAGTCCGCCGTGGCGTTTCCAGGCGGCCATGGAGCGGCGCAACTGATCGGCCTCGCCGGGGCTGTAGTCGGCGGCGACAATCGCAATCTGCATCACCTGCTCCTGAAACAGCGGCACGCCCAAGGTGCGCTTGAGCACGACTTCCAGTGCCGGGGACGGGTAAACCTCCGGTTCTTCCTTGTTACGCCGGCGCAGGTACGGGTGCACCATCCCGCCCTGAATCGGTCCCGGACGGACGATCGCCACCTCGATCACCAGGTCATAAAACTCGCGGGGCTTGAGCCTCGGCAGCATCGACATCTGCGCCCGAGACTCGATCTGGAACACGCCGATGGTGTCGGCACGGCCGATCATGTCGTAGGTTGGCGAGTCTTCGGCCGGGATCGTCGCCAGGCTCAAGTCCAGATGGCGATGACGGCGCAGCAAATCAAAACAGCGGCGGATCGCGCTGAGCATGCCCAAGGCCAGAATATCCACTTTGAGCAGCCCCACCGCGTCGAGATCGTCCTTGTCCCACTGGATGATGGTGCGCTCGGCCATGGCGGCGTTTTCCACCGGCACCAGAGTGTCCAGCGGCTGCTCGGAAATCACGAAACCGCCGGGGTGCTGGGACAGATGCCGGGGAAAACCGATCAGTTGCCCGGTCAAACTCAGCACCCGGCGCAGCACCGGGCTCTCGGGATCGAAACCGCCTTCAAGCAGGCGCTCCACGGGAGGCGTTGTATCGCTCCAGTGGCCGCAGCAATCGGCCAAAGCGTTGATCTGATCCGGCGGCAGGCCCAAGGCCTTGGCCACGTCGCGCACCGCGCCGGCCGCGTGATAGGTGCTGACCACCGCCGTGAGCGCCGCGCGGGTCCGGCCATAACGCTGGAACACGTACTGCAAGACTTCTTCGCGCCGTTCGTGTTCGAAATCGACGTCGATGTCCGGCGGTTCATTGCGCTCTTTGGAGAGAAAACGTTCGAACAACAGCGTGGTGCGATCCGGGTCGATTTCAGTGATGCCCAAGGCAAAACATACCGCCGAATTCGCGGCAGAACCCCGGCCCTGACAGAGGATTTTCTGCTCACGGGCAAACCGCACAATGTCATGCACCGTCAGGAAGTAGCTTTCATAGCCCAGCTCGGCGATCAGCTCCAGCTCCTTGTCGATCTGCACCAGCACCTTGGCTTGCGGACCGTTTGGCCAGCGCCACGCGACACCCTCTTTGGTCAGATGCCGCAACCAGGATGTGGCCGTCTGGCCTTCCGGCACCAGCTCGCGAGGATACTGGTAACGCAACTGGCCGAGGTCGAAGGTGCAGCGCCGGGCAATGGTCAGCGTTTCATCGAGCAGCGCTTGCGGGTAGATCGATTGCAGGGCATCGAGGCTGCGCACATGCCGCTCGCCGTTCGGATGCAGGCGCAACCCGGCCTCGGCCACCGGCAGGTGATGACGGATCGCGGTCATGGTGTCCTGCAAGGCGCGCCGTCCACGGCTGTGCATGTGCACATCGCCGCTGGCCACCGCTGGAATCCGCAGTTCCCGCGCCAGTGTCAGCAGTGCGTCCAGTCGTCGGGTGTCGTCCTGTCCGCGATGCAACTGCACGGCCAGCCACAGGCCATCGGTGAACGTCTGTTTCAGCCAGTGACCGCTGGCAAAATCATCGACCGCGTCCGGCACCCACAACGCCAGCAGCCCCGGCATCGGCTCGCTGAAGTCCTCACGCAGCACCTGATATTGACCTTTCTGCGTACGGCGCCGCGCCCGGGTGATCAACCGGCACAGGCTCTGATAACCCTCAAGATTCTCCACCAGCAGCACCAGTTTCGGGCCGTCCTCGATGCGCATTTCGCTGCCGATGATCAGCGGCAACTCCACCGAACTGGCCGCTTGCCAGGCGCGGACGATGCCCGCCAGGGTGCATTCATCGGTGATCGCCAGCGCTTGATAGCCGTGCTTTTTCGCCCGCTGAAACAGCTCAAGGGCACTGGACGCACCGCGCTGGAAACTGAAGTTCGACAGGCAGTGCAGCTCCGCATACTCGACGCTCATGCGAACCAGCCTTGCAGCCACAACGGGCCGCCCTCACCCACCGCCCGGTAGGCCCAGCCCTGCTGGCCGGAACGGGTTTCGATCAGGTAGTAATCGCGGCGCACATCATCGCCATCCCACCAGCCGGACTCGATGCGCTCCGGCCCCATGAGGATCCGCGTCGAGCCTTCGTGTACGGCTTGCGGCTCGGTCAGCAACCAGCCCGGACGCTGCACCCCCGCCAATCCCTCACACAGTTGATTGTCGGCCCGTGCCTGCCACGCGCACTCTGGCCGGTGATCGGCGTGGAAGCGCAAGCCATGCACCGCGTCATCGCCGAGCCGTGCGCGCAAGCGTTCGCGCAGTTGCTCCCAGGGCAAGGACTGCTGCGGACGGTCGTCAAACAGTTCCTGACGTTGCGGGACGAAGCTCGGCAGGTCTTCGGCGCGCAACCGAAAACCGCGCACCGGGGCCTCGACCTGGACCTGCTCCAGCCGCCCCCGGGCGAGTTCGAAGAGCATCGCCGGATCGCGCTCGGCGCTGAGCAGGCCGACCTTGATCACCGTGTCCGGCAAGCCGGCGTGCTCCAGGTGCAGGTCGAAACGCTGCACGCCACTGTCGCGGCCGCAGAGGAAGGCCGACAGATCGCCGGTCAAACGACGTAAGGGAAACAGCAGCGCCTGATGCGATTGCACATCGAAGTTGAGCTCGATGCGCACATCAAACCGGTCCGGCGGCAGGTAGAACGCCAGCGCCAGCCGCCGCTCACCGAACAAGGCATCCAGGTGCTTGAGCACCTGCGCCTCGAACCGTCGCGCCAGGCTATTGCGCGGCAACGCCTGCACCTGATTCAAGGTGCGCAACCCCATGCGCGACAACGCCGTGGCCACCGCCGGTTCCAGGGCAATCCGGTCGACAGGCAACTGCCCCAGGTGATAGCGCAAGGCTTGATCGTCCGGCACCACCAGTCCGTCATACACGTTGGCCAACACCCGCGCGGCCACCGGGTTCGGCGCGGCGACGATGCGGTGACGGAAGCCAAGCTCGCCGAGCTCGGTACGCAACCGCGCCTCGAACTGCGGCCAGGGCCCGAACAATCCCAGGCTGGATTCAATTTCAAACACCACGGCACGCGGGTAATGCACGCTGACCTGAGAGCTGAACCGGTAGGCCCATGCCGCCAGGAACTGCTGCCAGTGTTCGATCTCGGCGACGTCGTATTCGGCCGTGACAAAACCTTTGCTCAAGGCCTGGGCGGCGGTCATTGACTGGCCCGGACGCAAGCCCAGTGCCCGCGCCGGAGCGTTGACCGCTTGCAGCACCCGCCGTTGTGCCGGGCCCGTCAGCAGCGCCAAGGGTTCATCGGGATCGGGACGCTGACGCAGTACCGCGTCCAGCGCCAATTGCGGGAAGAGAATGCAGACCCAGCGCATGGCAACCTCAATGCCCCACAGGGAAGGCAATCGGCGCCGAACGGGCCAGCCCGCCCCGGCACTTGAGCACGCGCAACTGTGCTGGCCGGGCATCGATGGCGATGCGTAGGGCCGCGGGCGAAGGGTTGATGGCTTCGTTGATCGGGCGGTAAGCAAACGCCAGGGTCGAGCCGGTTTCCGCCGCCACCTGCAAGCGCCGCAACGCCCGGTCATCGGCCTTGTGCGGCCAGCACAGCACCGCACCGCAACTGCCCGAACGCAGGCATTGTTCCGCCGCCCACAGCGCATCGCGCTCGCTGGCCTGGATGATCGACAACTGGCGCAGATCGACCCCGGCGTTCTGCCAGGCCTGGGGATACGGCACGTAAGGCGGCGCCACCAGCACAATGCGTTCGCCCGCCGCCGACAGCCGCGCCAGCGCCGGCCACACCAGCTGCAACTCGCCAACGCCCTGCCCGGCCAGGAGGATTTCCGTCAGGGCCGCTTCCGGCCAACCGCCGGTGGGCAACGCCGCGTCCAGCGCGGCATGCCCGGTGGGTTGCGGGCTGACCGCCGGTGGCGCAGGCCGGCCCTTCCAGACCTGGCCGCCATTGAACAGCGTATCCAACGCAACGACGGCGCCCATCACCCTTGCCTCACCAGACCGCAGAACACCCCTTCGATGGCCAGGTCTTGAGTGGCCTCGACAATGATCGGCTGATAGGCCGGGTTGCGTGGCAGCAACCGGACAACGTCGCCGCCCCGTTCGAAACGCTTGATGGTCACTTCGCCGTCGAGCCGCGCCACCACGATCTGGCCGTTGAGCGCCTCGGGATTGCGGTGCACGCCCACCAGGTCGCCGTCGAGAATGCCGTCCTCGATCATCGAATCACCCTGGACCCGCAGCATGTAGTCCGGCACCCGCGAGAAGATCGACGGATCAAGCAGCAAACGGCTGTGCACCTCGGCATCGGCACCGATCGGCGCACCCGCCGCGACCCGGCCGAGCACCGGGATGTCCAGCAACTCGGGCCGCGCCGGTTGCCCGAGCAAACGAATGCCCCGGGCCTGATGCGGGTTGACCTCGATAAATCCGGCTTCGGTCAGCGCCAGCACGTGCTTGCGCGCCACGCTACGGGAGGCAAAACCAAACGCCTCGCTGATTTCAGCGAGGCTCGGGGACTGACCGTGCTCCGCGATTCGATCGCGGATAAAGGTCAGGATGGCAGTACGGCGAGGGGTTAAAGTCGTCATGGAGTACATTTGTACTCTTTCAGTATTTTCCTGGCAAGGACCGCCAGTCAGCTCAAGCCACGAGACGCCAGGAACCCTGCGATGTAATCGATGAACGCCAGCACTTTCGCGGTTGCCCGCCGATGACTGGGGTACACCGCCAGGATGTACGAGCCGAAGCTGTCGGGATCGATGGCGTAATCGGCCATCACCCGCACCAGCCGCCCGTCGGCGATGTACGGCGCAGCGCTCCACAGCGGCGTGTGCAGCAAGCCGCGCCCGGCCAGTGCGTTGCCCAGCAGCAAGTCGTAATTGTCGCTGCGCAACCGCGGTGACTGCGGTTGCGCCAGGCTCAAACGTTGCCCGTCGCGTTCGGCCCACCAGAATTCGCGGCTGAGCAACGGATGGCGGTAGAGCAGCCATTCGTGGTCATCGAGGGTGTCCGGCGTGACCGGCAACCCCTTGCGCGCCAGATAATCAGGGCTGGCGCACAACGCCAGCCGATTGCTGCCGACGACGCGGGCGATCAGCCCCGGCAAATCGTCATGCCCCTCGCGCAACGCCAGGTCGTAGCCGCTTTCCAGCAGGTTGACGAACTCATCGCACAAATCCACTTGCAGGTTGATCTGCGGATATTGCTCCAGAAAACCGCCGCACACCTGATCCAGAAATGCATGCCCATACGCCAGCGGCGCGGTGATTTTCAGGTTACCGCGCAGACCATGCTGCAACTGCTCGATTTCCTCGCCGGCCTCGTCCAGCCGCTGTAAGACCTGGCGCGCGGTTTCCAGATACAGACGACCGGATTCGGTCAGCAAAATCCGCCGGGTGCTGCGCTCGAACAACCGGGCGCCGAGCTCCGCCTCCAGATGATTGACCGCTTTGGTCAGGGCCGACGGGGTCTTGCCCAGTTGCTCGGCGGCGCGGCTGAAACTGCCCAGTTGCGCGGTGACCACAAACATTTTTAATGCACCCAACTTGTCCATTCTTTTTCCATTCAGGCAAAAACGTTTTTCGTGAGCGAGGCGTTCTGCTGGCCGTGACAAGCCACTAATCTGGCCATCAGACGCAATAACAAGGAAACATTCAATGAAAAGATTCATTCCGAATCTATTGGTGGCCGCCGTCAGTTTTGCCTCGATGGAAGCCATGGCCGCCGCCGATCTGGTGCTGATCAATGGCAAGATTTTCACCGCCGACCGCGCCCAACCGAAGGTGCAGGCGTTGGCGGTACAGGACGGCAAAGTGCTGCAAGTCGGCAGCGATGCGCAGATCAAGGCCCTGATCGCGTCGGGCACCAAAGTCGTCGACCTCGGCGGAAAGGCCCTGATGCCCGGCCTGATCGACAGCCATTCCCACGCGGTCTTCGGCGGCCTGGAAATGGTCTCGGCCAACATGGCAGACGAGGTGGTCGACCTCGACGAACTGGAAAAACGCCTGAAAGCCTGGCGTGACGATGGCAAGGCCCGGCATGGCGATGTGTTGAGCGTGGCCGGCATGAGTTCGACTTATTGGGCCCAGGCCGAAGCCCTAGGCAAGAAATTCAACAGTGGCGAATGGGCCAAGGTGCCCGTGGTGTTCACCGGCAGCGATCACCACACCGCGTGGGCCAACAACGTGATGCTCGAACGCGCCGGGATTGATGCGGCGCTGCTCAAGTCATTGCCGGACGCCGAGAAAGACACCATCGGCAAACTCGCCGATGGCAGCCCCAACGGTTTCCTGGTGGACGCCGGCTGGGATCGCGTCGCCTCGAAGATGCCGGTGCCGAGCCCCGCCGACATGCTGAAAGCCGCGCAATCCGCCGTGCGCTACAACAACAGCCTGGGCATCACCGCGTGGATGGACCCCGCCGCCAACGCCGCGCCCGGCGAGCCGGTGTTCGCGCTCAAACCCACGGAGAAAACCGTCGGCGTGCTGCCGGTGTACAAAGCCTTGGCCGAAAGCGGCGGTATGAGCGCCCACGTCGCCGCGCTGTTGGTGGCCAACTCGAAAAGCGTGCCGGCCGATCTCGACACACTGGACAAGGTCCGCCAGCAATTCCAGGGCATCCCGAACCTGACCTTGCCCGGCATCAAAATCTTCGCCGACGGCGTGATCGAATACCCGGCGCAGAGCGCGGCGATGATCGATCCGTACAACAACTCGCACAAACAGGGCGAACTGCTGATCGATCCGAAGCGCTTCGGTGAACTGGTCAGCGCCATCGATCAGCGTGGCTGGCTGGTGCACATCCACGCCATCGGCGACCGCGCGGTGCGTGAATCGTTGAACGGCATCGCCCAGGCGCGCAAGGATCGCCAGAGCGGCGTGACCCACTCGATCACCCACCTGCAAATGGTCAACCCGACAGAGTTCGCGCGGTTCAAGCCGCTCAACGTCATCGCCTCGATGCAACTGCTGTGGGCCAGCGCCGACGAATACACCCTGGACATGATCAAACCGTATGTCAGCGCGCAGGCTTTCCGTTATCAGTACCCGGCGCACTCACTGCTCAAACAGGGTGCGACCATTGCCGGTGCGAGTGACTGGGCGGTGTCTTCTCCCAATCCATGGAACGCCATGGCCCAAGCCATCACCCGGGAAGGCCCGCTGGGCGTGTTGAATGCCGATGAGCGTATTGACCGCGAAACGATGTTCTACGCCTACACCTTGAACGCTGCCCGGACCATCGGGCTGGAGAAGCAAATCGGTTCGTTGAGCCCCGGCAAGCAAGCTGATTTCATCGTGCTGGACCGCGACGTATTCAGCGTCGACAACAAAGCCCTGCACGACACCCAGGTGCTGCAAACCTGGTTCGCCGGACGCGAAGTCTACGCACCGACGCTCTAAGAAAAACCAGCTTCACCCGCTGCCCTGCCCCGCGTTTGTCGCCGGGGTTCGGCGCAGCCTTGCCGCAAAAAATCTGCCCATAACAATCACAATAACGGGACGCACCCCATGAAAGCTTTCACCCTGTTCGCCCTCGGTTCCTTGAGCCTTCTTCCCTTGAGCAGCCAGGCCCTGCCCTTGAATGACGACTTCGCCCTGCTGGTCGATCTGACCCTGGCCAGCGACTACCGCACCCGTGGCATTTCGCAAACCCAGAATGACCCTGCGGTGCAGGCCGGTTTGACCCTGGTGCACAGCAGCGGCCTGTACCTCGGCGCATGGAGTTCAAACGTCGATTTCGGTGGCGGTTTGAAAACCCGGCAGGAAGTCGATTACTACGCCGGTTGGCTCTGGCAAGCGACCGATGCGGTGAGCCTGGACCTTGGCTATCTCAAATACACTTATCCAAAGGAAAGCCAGTTCAACCAGGGCGAGACCTACGCAATCCTCAGCGCTTATGGGGTGAAGCTGGCGGCCTATTACTCGGCAGATTCGCCGGGCATCGACAGCAAGCAGAGCTCGCTGTACAGCTACGTCGGCTATGAAACCGAGTTGCCTTACGACACAGGTCTGAAACTGCGATACGGCAATATGGATTTCAAGGACCCGCACCTGTACACGATGTCGGGCGAAGCCGAAGACTCGTACCGCGAATGGGAAGTCAAACTGACCCACGAACTGGCCGGTGTGATGCTGGGCTTGAGTTACATCGACACTGACCTGTCGAAAAGCCAGTGCGCCGGCAACTGGGGCTTCGACGATGTGTGCAGCGCCACGGTGGTGGCAAGCATCAGCAAATCCTTCTGACCCACAGGGAGTTCGGCCGTTCCCAGGAGTGAGGTGTGTCATGTAAGGCCACGGGTAAACCGCCACGGTGGGTCATGCCTGATTCCCTTTTTGCCGGTCGATCCGCAAGCGGTACTGGAAGGCATCGCCACGGTAGTAAAGGTGTTCGAAGTGCACGGGAAGGCCTGCGGCATCGTGGGTCAGGCGTTCGATGCGCATGATCGGCGAACCGGCCTCGACGTTCAGCGCCTGGGTCAGGTCGCTGTCGGCCAGCACCGCGTCGATGGCCAGGTCGGCGTGATCAAGCGCCAGGCCGCAGTCGTTTTCGAGGATCAGGAACTGGACGCAGGCTTGCCTGCGGTTAGCCGATTACGTCGTTGATGAGAACGGGAAAAGCCGTTGCACCACCCGATCGGCCAGTGCCAGGCAACTGGTGAGCCCCGGGGATTCAATGCCGAACAGGTTCACCAGCCCCGGCACGCCATGCTCGGCCGGGCCGCTGATGATGAAGTCGGCGGCGGGTTCAGTCGGGGCGGTGATTTTCGGGCGGATGCCGCTGTAGGCCGGTTGCAGGCTGCCATCGGGCAATGCCGGCCAATAGCGCCGGATCGCCTGATAGAACCCGTCGGCCCGGCGCGGGTCGACGCGGTAATCGATATGGTCGACCCATTCCACGTCGGGCCCGAAGCGCGCCTGGCCGCCGAGATCGAGTGTCATGTGCACGCCCAGCCCGGCGCTTTCCGGTGCCGGATAGACCAGATGCCGGAACGGCGCCCGGCCGCTGAAGCTGAAATAACTGCCCTTGCACCAGCGTGCCTCGGGAACGTACTGCGACGGCAAGCCTTGAATCTGGCTCGCCACCTCAGGCGCGGACAACCCGGCGCAATTGATCAGCTCGCGACAGGTCAAGGTCATCGGCTGTGCGCCGCCCATGTGCAATTCGAAACCCTGTTCGATGCAACGGGCGGACACCAACGGTGTGTGGAAGGCAATTGAAGTGCCCGAGGCTTCAGCGTCTGCCTGAAGCGCCAGCATCAACGCATGGGAATCGACGATCCCGGTGGACGGCGACCAGAGCGCGGCGACGCAGGACAGCGCCGGTTCAAGTGACTGCGCCTGCCCGGCGTCCAGCCATTGCAAGTCATCGACGCCATTGCGCCGGCCCTGCTCCAACAATGTCTGCAAGGCCGCGCACTGGCTTTCATCCGTGGCCACAATCAGCTTGCCCAGGCGCTGGTAATCGACACCGCGCTCATCGCAAAAGGCGTACAGGCGCTGCTTGCCTTCCACGCACAATTGCGCTTTCAGGCTGCCGCTCGGGTAATAGATGCCGGCGTGGATCACTTCTGAATTGCGCGAACTGATGCCCACGCCAATCCCCTCGCCGGCTTCGATCAGGACCACTTCACGCCCGCTTTGGGCCAGCGCCCTGGCCACCGCCAGGCCCACCACGCCGGCTCCGACCACCACATATTCGATATCGACGCTCACCTGCCCTCCGCTCATGTCAAGCCAGCCCCCGCTCCCGATAATCGATCAGGCTGGAGAATATCGCCAGCAGCATGGCCATGACCACGAAGAAGATCAGCACCAGGAAATACGACCCGGTGAACTGCACAATCAGCCCGATCAGGATCGGCACGATCACCCCGGCCATGTTGCCGCAGAAGTTCATGGTGCCCGCCAGCACGCCGGTTTTCGAGGTGCCGCCGAGGATCGAGGGAATGCACCAGTACATGCCGCACCAGCGAATGAAAAACATCGCCACGCAGAGCAGGCCGATCGCCTTGCCGGCCTCATTGGTATAGGCCACCGCCAGCATGCACAGCGCCGCAACCAGCGCTGAGCCGCTGAACATGCTGCGCATCACCAGATTGGGCGAGGCGCCGCTGGTTTTCCATTTATCGCCCAGATACCCGCCCACCAGTTCGCCGACAAAACCGCACATGAAGATCAGGAACGTCGCACCGCCCATGCTGGAAATGTTCAGACCGTGGGTCTGATGCAAGTAACTCGGCATCCAGGTCAGCAAACCGTAGAACACGCTGAGAATGCAGCAGTAACCGGCGAACATCGCCAGCACCGAACGGTCCTTCAGCAGTTCTTTGAGAGGGATGCTGGTCACCGCACCGGGTTGGCTGACTTTGATATTGCCCTCGGTGATGTGCGCCAGTTCCGCCGCGTTGACACCGGGGTGTTCGCTGGGATGGTTGCGGATGTATTTCCAGGCCAGCACACCGGCAAGCATGGTGCCGATACCGGCGATGACGAAGGCGATACGCCAGGAATCGAACCAGCCGATCAGCCCGGCAATGATGATTGCGCCGAAGGCACTGCCCAACGGCGCGCCGCCATCGACCAGCACCGCGCCGCGTCCGCGTTCGTTGGGGGTCAGCCAGGCGCCGTTGAGCTTGGCCCCGGCCGGCATGATTGGCGACTCGGCGATACCCAGGCCCATGCGCGTGATCATCAGCGTGATCCAGTTGTGCGCACCGGCGGCCAAGGCCTGGAAGGCGCCCCAGGCAACGGTCGCGATGACAATGACGCGGCGGGTCTGAAAGCGGTCCAGCAGCATGCCGCCGGGAATCTGCATCAACGCGTAGGACCAGAAAAATGCGCTGAGCATCAAGCCTTCCAGCGCGGGCGGGATCTGGAATTCACTGGAAATCAGCGGCAAGGCCACCGACAGCGAAGCGCGGTCGATGTAGTTGATGGCGGTCAGCAGCAACATGATGAGGAAGATCCGCCAGCGCACGCTGGTGGGACGTTCGGTGGCAGACGCGGCGGACAGCCGCAGGGTTTCGGCACTCGGATTGTTCATGAGGGGCGCTCTTGTTGTTGTGGGTGCAAGCGGCCCAATACCTGTCAGTCATGGTTCTGAATACTGCATTCCCCTGTGGGAGCGACCTGTGGTGAGGGGATTTATCCCCGCTGGGTCGCGAAGCGGCCCTGAAAATTTTGGCTGCAACATAGATTTTTACGACTGCTTCGCAGCCGAACGGGGATAAATCCCCTCACCACAGAGGTCCGCGCCCACAGGTTTTGCGTTTTGACTGATCAAGTATTGGGCAAGCGGTCCCACTCTAATCACGCGCCGTCGGGGTGAATAATGATGGGATCTGATTGGGGGATCACCAAACGTCATCCCCCGAAAAGATCAAAACGTCCCGGGGTAACTGCCGCCGTCCAGCAACAGGTTCTGCCCGGTGAGGAATCCAGCGTTGGCGCTGCAGATGAACGCGCAGTAGGCGCCGAACTCATCGGGTTGACCGAAGCGCTGGGCCGGCACGTGCTTGCGCCGCTGTTCGCTGATGCTTTCGACACTGGTGCCATTGACTTCGGCGGCAGCGCTCAGGGTCTTGTGCAAACGCTCGGTCTCGAACGGCCCCGGCAGCAGATTGTTGATCGTCACGTTGTGCCCGGCCAGCCGCGACTGACGTGCAAGCCCGGCGATGAAACCGGTCAGGCCGCTGCGCGCGCCATTGGACAGGCCCAGCACATCGATCGGCGCCTTTACCGCGCCGGAGGTGATGTTGACGATGCGCCCGAAACCCCGCTCGGCCATGCCATCGACGCAGGCCTTGATCAGCTCGATGGGTGTGAGCATGTTGGCATCCAGCGCCTTCAGCCAGTCTTCGCGCTGCCAGTCTCGGAAGTCGCCCGGTGGCGGGCCGCCGGCGTTGTTGATCAGGATGTCTACCTGCGGACATGCCGCCAGAACCTGCTCGCGCACCGCGGGCGTGCTGATGTCCCCGGCCACCGTGCGCACTTCGATGCCCGACGCCAGGCTGCGCAATTCTGAAGCAGCAGCTTGCAACGTTTCGTCGCCCCGGGCGTTGATCACCAGGTTGACGCCCTCCTTCGCCAAGGCCCGCGCACACGCCAGCCCCAAGCCCTTGCTGGCGGCGCAGACGATGGCCCAGCGACCTGAAATACCCAAATCCATGACGATGCTCCTGACGGTTGGAAAACCTCACGTTACCACCGCAACCCGACACGCCGGGGGATGACAAAGGGTGATCGGCGGATCAGACCTTTTCATTATCGGCCACCTCCCACGCTTATTACTGTCTGCGGACCAATAAGAACCGGAGAAACCCATGAACCCGTTCCAGTTTTATTTCCCCACCACCTTGAAGAGCGGCAATGGCCTGGTGCGTCAGGCCGGTGCATTGCTCAAGCCCCATGTTCGGAAAAAACTGCTGGTAGTCACCGACGCAGGGCTGATGGCGTCGGGCGTGATGGAAGGTTTTTTTGCCTCGCTGGCCGAGAGCGACATCGGCTATGAAGTGTTTTCCGGCGTCGAGCCTAACCCCACCACCGATGTGCTGGAACGCGCCGTGGCCTTCCTGAAAAACCACGACTGCGACTCGGTGATCGGCGTCGGTGGCGGCAGCAGCATCGACACTGCCAAGGGTGTGGCGGCCATGGCCACCAACCCCGGCAACATCCTCGACTACGAGGGCTACGACAAACTGCTGCACCCGCCCCTGCCGATCTTCGCGATCCCGACCACCTCCGGCACCGGCAGCGAATGCACCGCCTCCACTGTGTTCACCAACACCAAGACCCTGTTCAAAACCGTGATCATCAGCCCGGCGCTGTTTCCGAAACTGGCGATTCTCGACGCCGAGCTGACGCTCAAACTGCCGCCGTCGATCACCGCCGCCACGGGCATGGACGCCTTGACCCACGCCATCGAATCCTACGTCTCGAAGCAGGCCAACCCGGTCAGCCAGGCCCTGGCGTTGCAAGCGATCAAGATGATCTGCACCCACCTGCCAAAAGCCTTTTTCACAGGTTCCGACCTGCACGCACGTGAACAGATGCTCCTCGGTTCTTTCCTCGCTGGCGTCGCGTTCGCCCAATCGAAACTGGGCAACGTGCATGCGATCTCCCACACCTTCGGCGGCGTCTTCAACATTCCCCATGGCATCGCCAACGCCACGCTGCTGCCCTACGTCATCGAATACAACCTGGCCGCCTGCCCGGAACTGTTTCGCGAAATCGCCATTGCCATGGGCGAAGACGTCGACGGCCTGAGCCCTGCCCGCGCCGGACACAAAGTGGTGGAGCACGTGGTGGCGCTGAACAAGGCCATCGGCATTCCCGACACCATCAAGGACCTGGGCGTGGACCTGGACTACATGCCGCAAATGGTCAGTGACTCGATGCGCAGCGGCAACGTGCTGGTCAACCCACGCCTGACCACCGCTACCGACATCGAACGAATCATCAGCAACGCCTGGCACGGCATTCATTCCTGAGAGACGACGCCCATGTTTTACGAAATGCGCACCTACACGATTCAAATCGGAAAAATGCAGACCTACCTCAAGCACTTCGAAGAGGCCGGGCTGCCGGTGATCTCCCGCTACACCACGCTGGTGGGCTGGTGGTACACCGAAATCGGCGAGCTGAATCAGGTGATCCACATCTGGGCCTACGAGAGCCTCGATGACCGGATCAACAAACGCGCGGCGTTGTATCAGGATCCGGACTGGCTTGAAGGTTTTGTGCCGAAGGCGTTCCCGATGCTGGAAAAGATGGAATCGAAACTGCTGATCGCCGCTGATTTCTCACCCATCAAATAAACCCCTGTGGGAGCGAGCCTGCTCGCGATAGCGGTATGTCAGACGCATCAAGGTTAACTGATACTCCCACATCGCGAGCAGGCTCGCTCCCACACTGGGATTTGTGCTGGCCTGCCGAATCCGCTCAAACCAAGGACAACCTCATGTGCGACCACAATCCCAATAACACCGCCGCCGAACGTTCTCCCGACATCAAAGCCTTGCTCGAAGGCTTGCCCACCAACTGGGGCAAATGGGGCCCGGACGATGAAGTCGGCGCCCTGAATTACCTGCAAAGCGCAGAAATCCTGCGCGGTATCGCCTCGGTCCGCCAAGGCAAGACCTTCACCCTGCAAGTGCAGATCGGCCATCCCAAGGGCGAACCGTTGTGGCCCGGCCGACGTCCGTCGATGCGCGTCAACGTGCTGGACAAGGGGCACTTCCTCGCGGGCAAAACTCACTTCGATGGCCACGTGGAATACGCCGACGACGTGATTTTCATGCACCTGCAAGGCTCGACCCAATACGATGCGCTGGGCCACGTCTGGCACGACAACAAGCTGTGGAACGGCTACGACGCCATGAGCACCATCGGCAGCATGGACAAGGCCAGCATCCTGCCGATTGCCGAACGCGGGATTGTCGGGCGGGCGGTGCTGATCGACATGGCGCGCCATCGCGGCAAGTCCGTGCTGGACAAGGGCGAGACCTTCAACCACCTCGACCTGCTGGCCGCTGCAACGGCGCAAGGCATCGAGATCCAGAAGCGCGACATCCTGATCATCCGCACCGGCTGGATCGGCTCGTTCTACGAGCGTGAGCCTGAGGAGTTCTACAAGGACTTCGCCGAGCCGGGCCTGACCTTCAGCCGTGAGTTGGTGGAGTGGTTTCACCAGATGGAAATCCCCAACCTGGTCACCGACACCATGGCCAACGAAGTGGCGGTCGACCCGACCACAGGCGTGCTGATCCCGCTGCACAACGCCTTGATGCGCAATCTTGGCGTGACCTTCACCGAAGTGGCGTTGCTCGACGACCTGGCCAGCGATTGCGCCGAAGACGGCCAGTGGCAGTTCCTCTACACCGCCGCGCCGCTGAAGATCGTGGGCGGGACTGGTGCGCCGGTGAACCCGATCGTGATCAAGTAATCAGGTCCTGCTTCAGTTCGTTGATCAGCAGGGTCGCCGCCGGAGACAAGTCGGCGCCGGCCCGGCTGATCACGCCATAAGGCTCAATCAACGCGCGCATGGACACCGGCAATTTCACCAGCAAATCGTGTTGCTCGCAGAATTGCGCAACTTCCACCGGGATCACTGCCAACAAGGTCGGATCCTGCTGCACCAGCAGAATGGTGGCGAAGGTCGATGAGGTTTCCAGCGGATAACGCGGAATCTCCAGCCCCGCCTCATTCAACTCACGCTCCAGGGCTTGGCGCATCGGCATGTCCTTGGGGTAAACCACCCAGCGGTAATCGCTCAGTTGCGACAGCTGCAACGACTCGGCACGGGCCAGCGGATGGTCCTTGCTGGCGACCACCGCCAAGGGCTCTTCGCTGAGTTCGATGCAGTCGTAGGCGTCCGAACGCTGGCCGACGCTGGTGCGACAGATCGCCAGGTCCAGCCGTCCCTGGTCCAGCAACCCGAGCAACGTGGCGCTGGTGTTTTCCACCAGTTCCACGGACAACTCCGGCTGTTTGAGGCGCAACTCGGTCAGGGCCCGGGTCAGCAACGGCACCGCGCCCATAATCACGCCGACCGACAGCCGCCCGCCCTGGCCCTGCATGATGCTGAGCATCTCTTCGCGCAGGTGCTCGACATCGCTGTAGATCAGCCGCGCATAACGAATCATGCAACGGCCCATTTCATTGGCGACCAGGCCTTTGGGCTGGCGTTCGAACAGCGGCATGCCGAGCAACGACTCGACCTCGTGCAACGCCTTGGTGGCGCCGGACTGGGAAATCGAGATCTGCTCGGCGGCCTTGTGCAACGAGCCTCGATCGTCCAGCGCGATCAGCAACCGCAGTTGTTTGAGTCGAAGGCGAGAAGCGATGCTGCCAAGGGAAGGAACCATGTCGGTGTGTGCTCGATTCAATGGACAAATCCGTCAGAGCCCACGCCGCCATTTGCCGGCGCGGGCCAAAAGGTCAGCTCAGGGGCGCCCTGCTCCACTGGCCGTCGACCAGTCGATTGAGGCCCAGCGGATTAGCGTTTTGCAGCGCCTGGGGCAGGTACTCATCAGGATAGTTCTGGTAGCAGACCGGCCGCAGGAAGCGATCAATGGCCAAGGTGCCGACCGAGGTGCCGCGCGCATCCGAAGTGGCCGGATACGGCCCGCCGTGCACCATCGCATCACTGACTTCGACGCCGGTCGGGTAGCCGTTGAGCAGCAGGCGTCCGACCTTGTCTTCGAGCAATGGCAACAGCTCACTGAAGCGATCCAGGTCCGCCGGTTCGGCAATCAACGTGGCCGTCAGTTGACCGTGCAAACTGTCGAGTACGGCACGCAGTTGGTGCGGGTCGGCGACTTCCACCACGACCGTGGCCGGGCCGAAGATTTCTTCTTGCAACAGCGGATCGCCGTCGAGTAACAGTTGCACATCGGCCTTGAACAGTTGCGGTTGTGCCTTGGATTCGCCCTGTGGCTGACCGCCCAGGTGCTCGACCCGCTCGTGGGCCGCTATGTGTTGAAGGCCTGCACGATAGCTTTCCAGCGCACCGGCGTTGAGCATGGTCTGGGCCGGTTGGCTGCCCATGTTCTGCGCGAAGCCTTTCAGGAACTCGCTGAACTGCGGCGAGCGCAGCCCGATGATCAGGCCGGGGCTGGTGCAGAACTGGCCGCAGCCGAGGTTGATCGACGCGGTCAGTTCCTCGGCGATTTTAATACCACGGGTGTTCAGCGCTTCAGGCAGCAGGATCACCGGGTTGATGCTCGACATCTCGGCGAACACCGGGATCGGTTGCGGCCGTGCGGCGGCCAGATCGGACAAGGCTCGACCGCCCTTCAATGAACCGGTGAAACCGACGGCTTTGATGCCCTCGGCCTTGACCAAAGCCTGGCCGACACCCGCACCGTAAATCATGTTGAACACGCCCGAAGGCATGCCGGTACGCTGTGCTGCGCGCACGATGGCGCTGGCTACGCGGTCCGCCGTCGCCATGTGCCCGCTGTGGGCCTTGAACACCACCGGGCAACCGGCAGCGAGCGCCGAGGCGGTATCGCCACCGGCCGTGGAAAACGCCAAGGGGAAATTGCTCGCACCAAACACGGCGACCGGGCCGACGCCGATGCGGTACTGACGGATGTCCTGTCGCGGCAACGGCATGCGTTCAGGCAATGCCTGATCGATCCGCGCACCGAGAAAATCACCGCGCCTCAGCACTTGGGCAAACAAGCGTAACTGGCCTGTGGTGCGACTGCGCTCACCGCGAATCCGCCCCTCGGGCAAGGCGGTTTCCTGGCACACCAGCGCGATGAAATCGTCGCCCAGTGCATCGATTTCATCGGCGATAGCGGTTAGGAATTCGCCACGTCGTAGCGGCGAAAACTGGCGAAAAGGTGCAAAGGCTCGCGTGGCCGCCGCCACTGCCAGCGCGACTTCCTGTTCGTTGGCCTGATGAAAAACGTAGGGCAGCGGCTGCCCGGTGCTGGCGTCGAAACTTTGCAACGTCTCGCGGCCCAGGGCACTGCGCTGCCCGTCGATAAACTGCTGGCCCAAAATAGCGGACATCAAAAACTCCCTCGCCCGCATTCGGCAGGCGATCACTCGAATTGAAGGGGTACGCCCAAGGCGCACGCTTCACTTTATTGGCCGGGGTGATGGGCAACAAATGACAACAACGGGCCGGGGGATGAGTGTTTGTCATCCCCCGGCCCGTCTTTGGTTGGCAGTCGGTGTCAGTGTATCGCCACCGGGTTGATGTTGACCTGGGTCGAGCCCTTGTACAGCGGTTGTCCGAGGACAAACATGAATTCCCAGGCCTTGTCTTTCACCAGTGCGCGGCTGTCGATCAGTTCAAGGTTGTAGATGCCGTTCTTGGCCAACATGAACTGGTTGACCGGGAATTCCTGGCCGTCTTTCGCCGGGTAAATTTCCGAAGCCCAGGTGTCGCCACCGAACGCGACGATCTGTTTGTCCGCCAGCCACTTGGCCGCTGCCATGCCGATGCCCGGTTCCACGGCGAGGAACTTCTCGTTGTCCTTGCCCAGCAGTTCCAGCCAACCAGTGTTGAACAGCACCACGTCGCCCTTCCGAATGCTGATGCCTTGCAGGTCCAAGGCCTTCTGAATGTCGGCAACGCTGAACTCGGTTTTCTCCGGCACGATGGCGCTGCCGTAAACGGCGGTCATGTCCAGCACCACACCACGGGTGACGATGGGCGGGACTTTCTCGATGCCGAGCTTTTTCACGCCTTCGACGGTGACGAAGTCGGCGGCACGGTTGCCGTTGTAGTAGACATTGTCGATGCCAATATGGCCGATGCCGTTGAGTTGGGTGCCGACACCAGTCCAGCCGACCACCAGTTCATCGTTGAAGGTGAATTTGTTCGGCCCCATGGTGGTGCCGCCCGCCTCGCCCGGCTGGATGTTGGTCAGGTGAAAGCTGCGGTGACGGAAGGCCGGCAGGGTTTTGTCGATGGGCACGGCCAGCGGGTAGGTTTTGCCGGTCTTGATCAGTTTGGAAGCATTGATCACCGATTCGGCGTTCAGCAGATTCAGCGCGCCGATTTCATCGTTGGCGCCGTATTTCGAGGGATACCATTTTTCGCCATCCGCGGCGTGGGCGGCATTGACGGTGAACAACAGGGCAAACGGCAGTACCAATCGGGTCAGCATGAGCGGGTCCTTGTGAGGTTGCAGTGGACCCAAGGTACGCAGCCCGTGTGTGGGGAAACAGACAGGGATGGGCAATACAATTGTTCTGGATTGTCACGAGTGACATCTGTCGGAGGGGCCTGTGTGGCGAGGGGATTTATCCCCGTTGGGCTGCGGAGCGGCCCTGAGCCAGTGATTACGGTGTTTCAGAAAACCGAATACACCGGTTTTACGTCTGCTTCGCAGCCGAACGGGGATAAATCCCCTCGCCACACAGGCTCACTCCAACAGGGGATATGTAAGCCGGGGGCCATTTAGAGGGCTGGCAGCCATTTCGTCGTTTGAAGGTTGATCTCTGCCGGCCGCAATGACATAAACCCCGCAAATCCGGCCGTTTGAATCGGCGTCGCTGACAGCCAAGACCATGAACGAAATCACCCGGACACCTCATCCCGATCAGCCGCGCTCTATCGTGTTCGTCGCGTTCCCGCAGATGGGCCTGCTGGACCTGACCGGGGCGCAAACTGTATTTTGGGCCGCCTCCAAAGCCCTGGCCGAGCGCAGTTTGCCGGGTTACATCCGGCACACCGCAAGCCTTGCCGGCGGGCTGATTCAGACAGCGGAAGGCCTGGTGGTAGAGACCTTGCGATTGAGCGACCTCGACGAACACTCGATCGATACCCTGATCGTCCCCGGCGCGCCGGATATTCGTCACGCGATGGACAATTCCCAGGCGTTGGTCGCCTGGCTGAAATCGGCAGCGGTCAACGTCAATCGCACCGCTTCCGTGTGCAGCGGCGCTTTCCTGCTGGCGCAAGCCGGTTTGCTCGACGGCCGCCGCGCGGCGACCCACTGGGCCATGTGCGACATGCTCAAGCGGGGTTTCCCGCTGATTGAAGTCGACAGCGATGCAATTTTCATTCAGCAAGGTTCGGTGTGGACGTCGGCGGGTGTCAGCGCCGGTATCGACCTGGCGCTGGTGGAGGCCGACTGCGGCCGTGAGGTGGCGCTGGAGGTTGCCCGGGAACTGGTGGTGTTTCTCAAGCGCCCCGGCGGCCAGGCCCAGTACAGCCAATTGCTGCAATCGCAAACCGAGGACGGTGCTGCCTTCGACGATTTGCACCTGTGGATCGCGCAGAACCTGAGCAGCGAAAAGCTGACCGTTGAAGCGCTCGCCGACAAGGTGCAAATGAGCCCGCGCAACTTTGCCCGGGTCTACAAACTCAAGACCGGCCGCACCCCGGCCAAATCGGTGGAAGTGTTGCGCCTGGAAGCAGCGCGACGCCTTCTGGAAGAGTCCGAGCGCAACATCGATCAAATCGCCCGGCAATGCGGGTTTGGTGATGAAGAACGCATGCGCTTCACCTTCCAGCGCAACCTTGGCATTTCGCCGAGGGATTATCGCAATCGTTTCTCCCGTTAATCACTGAGATAGTACTAACTGTCATTTAGCTGAACCAATTCCAACTTCAATATAAAGAGTCGATGTTTTTCCATTCAGCTCCGCATTTAGCGGCTATTGAAGGTTGACTTCACCGACCTCCCTGAGTAAATTGCCCGGGCCTTCAACGAAGGCCTTTTTTCAACTTACAAAAGAATCCAATGGACACAGTATCTAGTCGCTGTCGGGGCACTGCGAATTTGCGGAACCTGGCACATAACCCAGTAAATGACGGGACTCGACTTTTCGGTCGGATAAGCTGCGCTAGAGCATGATGCTCCACCGTAACTTGCCTCACCGGTGTCCGTCCGGTCCAGAGGCATGTTATGAACTTCAAAACCACCATAATGCCGGGCGTACGCGCCTTCGCATCGACCATGCGGGTCAAGCTGTGCCGTGAGCGTCTGCTGACGACTCGGGTCAGCGCCCCGTTTTCCACCCTTTCTTCCCCGGCCAAGGCACACCCTCGTGCCAACTGGCGCGTCTGCCCGATGACGGGTCGGCTTCAGCAGCGCTGGAGCTTCGACGACAGCCAGGAACCACCGAGTCGGCGCATCGCGCGCCTGTTCGGACTGACCCTCAGGGCTCGCACTTTCTGTTGATCTGAAGGCACTTCAAAGTCCTTCCCTCAACGTTTTCCTTAATAGGGAATTCGACAACTTCTTATTGCCTGTTAAAACATAAAATAATTGGAGTTAGTTATGGACGAAGCCAGTAGACGGTTCGCTGCGCATCAACTTTCCATTGATACGCAGCGAACGTTAAAACACAAGAACACAAGAACACAAGAACACAACACTTCCGAATCGATCGCCTGTTTGCGACTCGACATACATTCGCTCGCCTATGAATAGATGAGTGGACAGTGTGTCGTGCCGCAAGACGGCGGCAGGAGCACACACCATGACGACTGTAAAAACGCCGGATATTCGCGCCAAAGGCGCCAGCAACGACAACGCCAAACTGTCGATGCGCGCCGCCCGGGAAGCACAAAACGGCCTGGCCGTGACCCTCGCCAACCTTAACGCCACCCCTGACGGTTTGACCGAACTCGAGGCCGAAGGCCGGCTGGCCCGTGCAGGCTTCAACGAAGTCGCCCACGACAAGCCGCCACACGCCCTCGTCCAACTGCTCAAAGCCCTGAACAATCCCTTCATCTATGTCCTGCTGACCCTGGCCGGCATCAGTTTCTTCACCGATTACTGGCTGCCGATCAGCCAGGGTGAAGGCGACGAGGCGGACCTGACCAAGGTCATCATTATCATGACCATGGTCACCCTGAGCAGCCTGCTGCGGTTCTGGCAGGAATACCGCTCGGCCAAATCCGCCGAAGCGTTGAAAGCGATGGTGCGCACCACGGCGACTGTGCTGCGGCGCGGACAAAACGGCAACCGCCCGGTACTGCGCGAAGTGCCGATGCGCGAACTGGTGGCTGGCGACATCGTCCAGCTCAGTGCCGGCGACATGATCCCGGCGGACATCCGCCTGATCGAATCCCGTGACCTGTTCATCAGCCAGGCGGTGCTGACCGGCGAAGCCTTGCCCGTCGAGAAATACGACACCCTGGGCGACGTCGCGCAGAAATCGGCGAGCCGCGCCGCTGCCGATCAATCCAACCTGTTGGACCTGCCAAACATCTGCTTCATGGGCACCAACGTGGTCAGCGGCACCGCCAAAGCGGTGGTGGTCGCGACCGGGCCGCGCACCTATTTTGGCTCGCTGGCCAAAGCCATTGTCGGCTCGCGGGTGCAAACGGCCTTCGACCGTGGGGTGAACAGCGTCAGCTGGTTGTTGATCCGCTTCATGCTGGTCATGGTGCCGATCGTGTTCCTGCTCAACGGTTTCTCCAAAGGCGACTGGAGCGACGCGTTCCTGTTTGCCCTGGCGGTCGCGGTCGGCTTGACCCCGGAAATGCTGCCGATGATTGTCAGCGCCAACCTGGCCAAAGGCGCGATGGCCATGGCCAAGCGCAAAGTGGTGGTCAAGCGCCTCAATGCGATCCAGAACTTTGGCTCGATGGATGTGCTGTGCACCGACAAGACCGGCACCCTGACCCAGGACAAGATCATTCTTGAGCACCACGTCGACAGCCACGGCCGGCGCGACGACAAGATCCTCGAACTGGCGTGGCTCAACAGCCATCACCAGAGCGGTCTGAAAAACCTGATGGACCAGGCAGTGGTGCAGTTCGCCAACGAAAACCCAAAGTTTCGTATGCCGTTTGCCTACAGCAAAGTCGATGAGTTGCCGTTCGACTTCGTCCGTCGGCGCCTGTCGATCATCGTCAAGGACAGCCGCGACGATCACCTGATGGTGTGCAAAGGTGCGGTCGAAGAGATGCTGACCATCGCCAGCCACATTCATGAAAACGGCACGGTGGTGGCACTCGACGAACAGCGTCGCAAAGACCTGCTTGCCCTGGCCAACGAGTACAACGAAGACGGTTTCCGGGTGCTGCTGGTCGCCACCCGCGAGATCCCGAAAGCGCAGAGCAAAAACCAGTACACCACCGCCGATGAACGCGAGCTGGTGATTCGTGGCTTCCTGACTTTCCTCGATCCACCGAAGGAAACTGCGGGCCCGGCGATTGCCGCGCTGCGCGACATGGGCGTGACCGTCAAGGTGCTGACCGGCGACAACGCCGTGGTGACTTGCAAGATCTGCCGCGAAGTCGGGCTGGAACCCGGCACGCCGCTGCTCGGGCCAGACATCGAGAACATGGACGACACCACCCTCAAGCTGCGGGTCGAAGAGCGCACAGTGTTCGCCAAGCTGACGCCGCTGCAAAAATCCCGGGTGCTCAAGGCGTTGCAGGCCAACGGTCATACCGTGGGTTTCCTCGGCGACGGCATCAACGACGCCCCTGCCCTGCGCGATGCCGATGTCGGCATTTCGGTGGACAGCGGCACCGACATTGCCAAGGAATCAGCCGACATCATCCTGTTGGAAAAGAGCTTGATGGTGCTGGAGGAAGGCGTGCTCAAGGGCCGCGAGACCTTCGGCAATATCATGAAGTACCTGAACATGACCGCCAGCTCCAACTTCGGCAACGTGTTCTCGGTGCTGGTGGCCAGTGCGTTCATTCCGTTCCTGCCGATGCTGTCGATCCACCTGCTGTTGCAAAACCTCATGTACGACATCTCTCAGCTGTCGCTGCCGTGGGACAAGATGGATAAGGAATTCCTGCGCAAACCACGCAAGTGGGACGCGAAGAACATTGGCCGTTTCATGCTGTGGATCGGGCCGACCTCGTCAGTCTTCGACATCACCACCTTCGCCCTGATGTGGTACGTGTTCGCCGCCAACAGCGTGGAAATGCAGAGCCTGTTCCAGTCCGGCTGGTTCATCGAAGGGCTGCTGTCGCAGACGCTGGTGGTGCACATGTTGCGCACGCAGAAGATTCCGTTCTTCCAGAGCACGGCGGCGTTGCCGGTGATCCTGATGACCGGGTTGGTGATGGCGCTGGGTATCTACATTCCGTTCTCGCCACTGGGCACCCTGGTCGGCCTGCAACCGTTGCCGTGGGCTTATTTCCCTTGGCTGGTGGGCACCCTGCTGAGCTACTGCGTGTTCGCGCAGATCATGAAGACGATCTACATCCGCCGCTTCAAGCAGTGGTTCTGAGGGCCTGACAAACCCAAATCACCTGAACACCACAATCCCATTGTGGGAGCGAGCCTGCTCGCGATAGCTGACTGACATTCAAAAGAGATGTCGACTGATCCACCGCTATCGCGAGCAGGCTCGCTCCCACAGGGGAATGTGCTTAACCCTATCGAAAAAGGGAGAGTCCTGATGTCGGGAACTACTCTGCTGATCAACCTCGCAGGCGCCATTGCACTCTTGCTCTGGGGCACTCACATGATTTCTTCGGCGTTGTTGCGCGGCTTCGGCACGCCGCTGCGCCAGTGGCTGGGCCACAACCTGAACAACCGCTGGATGGCGCTGCTTTCGGGCATCGGCATCACCGGCATCTTGCAAAGCAGCACCGCCGTCAGCCTGATGGCGACGTCGTTCACGGCCGCCGGCACCCTGGGGCTGGCGCCCGCGCTGGCGGTGATGCTCGGCGCCAATATCGGCTCGACCCTGGTGGTGCAACTGCTCAGCGTCGACGTTTCAATCCTCACGCCCATCGTGTTGCTCGCGGGTTTGATGGTGTTCCGTCTGCGCGACGACTCGCGCTACGAAAGCGTCGGCTGTGCGCTGATCGGTCTGGGCCTGATGTTGTTAGCCCTGCGCATGCTCGGCTCGACACTGGCGGAAGTCGAAGGCGCGCCGGTCTTCCAGCTGATCATGCAGAGTCTGGACGGCGATCTGCTGATTGCGTTGCTGGTGGCGCTCATCCTCACTTGGCTGTGTCATTCCAGCGTCGCCGTGGTGTTGCTGATCGTCTCGCTGGCCGCCACCGGCCTGTTGTCGGCGAACACCATCGTCGCGCTAGTCCTGGGCGTGAACATTGGCGGTGCGCTGCCTTCGGTGATCAATGCCGGTTCCAGCGTCGGCCGACGTTTGCCGCTGGGCAATCTACTGGTGCGGGCGGTCGGCGCCCTGGTGGTGCTGCCATTTGCCGGACTTCTGGCCGAGCTGAAGCTGGAGCCGTCGGTGCTGGTGGTGTCACTGCACACGGGTTTCAATCTGCTGCTGGCGCTGGTATTCATCGGCTTGACCGATGTGCTCGCCAAATGGCTGACCCATGTGTTGCCGGCGCCGGAGCGGGATGTCGATCCGGGCATGCCGCACTACCTCGACGAAGCGGGTCTGGAAGTCGCCAACATCGGCCTGTCCAACGCCGCCCGCGAAGCCCTGCGCATGGCTGACATGCTCTCGGCGATGCTCGGCCGGTTGGTGCAGCTGTTCCACACCTCGGTGCCAGCCTGTGCCGATGAAGTGCGACGCATCGATCAATCCCTGGACCTGCTGGGCGCGGCCATTCGCGCTTATCTGGCGGACATCGGCAAGGAAGGCATCAGTGACAGCGATGCCGATCGCTCCCAGGAAATCCTGCTGTTCGTGATCAACCTGGAACATGCCGCGGACATTCTTTCCAGCAGCCTGACGCAGTTGGCCATGCGCCGCTTGCGCCGTGGCGAACAATTCTCGGCCTTCGAGCTGAGCAACATTGCGCCGCTGCACGACGCGTTGCTGGAAAGCCTGAGCCTGGCGATCACCGTATTCCTGCGCGAAGACATTCCAACCGCGCACCACTTGATCCATCGCAAGGAGACCGTCAGAAGGCTCGAAGCGCACGCCAGCCGCGAGCATTTTCGCAAGTTGCAAGAAGACAAAAACACCTGGGCCGAGTCCGGCGACATCTTCCAGCGAGTCCTGCGTGACTACCGCCGCGTGCATCACCACATCGCCGCCTTGGGCTATCCACTGTTGGAGCGTGCCGGTGAACAACCGGTCGAGAACACCGACCTGACCAAGGAAAACCCGTCATGCGCCTCTTGATCTGCGCGGGTCGCCATTACACCGACAGCCGTCTGTGTCGGCGCGTGCTCGACGCCTTTCAGCGTATGCACCCGGTGCGCGTGCTGATCCATGGCGGCAATCAATACCTGGGCGGCGACATCGAAGAATGGGCGCGGGAACACGGCGCCGACATCGTGCGCTACCCACCCAACTGGCAGCGCCACGGCAAGTCGGCCGAACGCCTGCGCAATCGCTTCATGTTGCTCGACAGCCGACCGGACGTGGTGATCGCCCTGCCCGGCGGCGAAGACACCGAAGAACTGGTCGCCCAGGCCCGGGCGGCCGGTTTGCAAACCTTATCGGTAGAGGATCTCAGCCACAACACGGTCCTGTAGCAGCTGCCGAGCAGCGCGAGGCTGCGTTCGGCTGCGCAGCAGTCGTAAAACCTGAGATTGCGGTACTTCAGGAAGAACGCGTCAGCCGGACTTACGACTGCTTCGCAGCCGAACGCAGCCTCGCGCTGCTCGGCAGCTGCTACAGGACCGCGGTACGGCTGGGGCCATCAAAAAACTTCGAGGTAACACTCATGCAAAAACCCACTCGTCTATTCGCGTCCTTCGTGCGCAGTCTGCCAGCCGCTCAAGGCCGGCGCCTGCGCCGCAATCTGTTGTTCGTCAGCCTCACCCTGAGCGTGATTGCATTGCTCAGCATTATCTCCAGCGCCAACGCTGCCGGCGGTGCCTATGTGGTGGATGACGCCGGAATCAATGCGCCCGGCGAATGCAACATCGACGCTTGGTACCAAAACGGTCGGCACAGTTCAGCCAGCAACAGCGTGGTGTCACAGGACTGCACGTTCAAGGGTCTGCCCAACGTGCAACTCGGCGCCGCCGTGCAACACAGCCGCGATGACGGGGACTCGGAAACGCAGTTGAGCCCGCAATTCAAGACACAAATATTCGCTCGGGATGACCTTGGCCTTGAGCTGGCACTGGCGGGTTCAGCGCACTTTGCCTTCAATCGGGGCCATGCTTTCGATGGCGCCGACCTGAACCTGCCTTTCACCTACCAGCCGCTCGAAAACCTGCGCCTGAACCTCAATGCCGGCTGGTCCCACGCCTATGACGACGGCGAGCAAAACCATCGCTGGACCTGGGGCACCGGCGTCGAATACGACCTGGCCCGTTCCCTGACGCTGATCGCTGAACGCTATGGCCAACAAGGCGGCGAACAGGCGTGGCAGGCCGGGCCGAGGTTGCATATCGGTAAGCGTATCGATGTCGATCTGGTGGTGGGACGCAACCTGACGGGGGAACGTGATCAGTGGCTGACCACCGGGGCAACGCTGCGGTTTTGAACGGTATCGGGCGCGGATAACGCACCCACAGGGAACTCCTGACGTGCGCCAAGCATCCTAAATGTGAGGTACTCCCTTTTTGCTTCACGCTTCAGAGGACATTGCTATGCGCCGTCTGATTATCATTTCTTCATTCATGTTGTGTTTGCCCTTCGGTTCGGCCTTCGCCAAAGTGGACGCAGGCGATGTCGCCACCTCTGCGGGGGTTTCCGCATCGCTGTACTCGACGTTCAAGGACCACAAACTGGCGATTCCCGCCCGCGATGACGCCTCCAGCTTCGTTGCCAGTGGCGGTACGATTCGCGGTGTGTACCTGGAGTCGGTGTTGAATCAGATTCGCCAGGAAAATCCCGGACTCAAAGCCAGCGACGAAGAACTGGCTAGAGCCATCCTGATCCGGGAAGGCGTTGCTGCCGGCCAATGAAGGTTTAAAAATTAACGGTGGGGCTCGCGACAGCCGGAGAGTGTGCAGCCCTGCCTTGCTTCACCCCGCGGGCAAGCGCGCCCACCCGGCCACCAGCTGCGCGCTGATGCTGACCCCGCCACACACCACAATCACCACGTCATGGGCTGCGGCGATCGCCGGATGGTCCAGGTACGCCACTGCCAATGAAACACCGCACGCCGGTTCGACCAACTGGCGCAGGTCGTTTGCGTAACGCACAACACCCATGATCGCCTCGTCATCACTAAGCACCACACATTCGTAAGGAAAATCGAGGAGGTGCTGCACCGGCCATGCCGCCACTTTTGCAGCGCCCAGCGATGTCGCGACGGTGTCGATGCGCGCCAACCTGACGGGATGTCCAGCCTCGATAGCCGCAGCGAAGGACGCCGCGCCTTGGGTTTCGCACGTAATGATCCGGCAATCCATGCGGTTGTGTCGGATCAATCCAGTCAGCAGGCCCGCCAGCAATCCTCCACCGCCCACCGACGTCACCATTGCATCGACCTGGGGACAATCCTCAAGGACTTCATCAATCAGGGTGCTGTGCCCTTCCCACAACACGGGATGATCGAAGGCTGGCACGTATTCGGTATCCGCTTCCTGTGAAAGCTCTTTGGCCCGCAAATTGGCCTCGTCCCAGACCTTGCCGTGGACGATGACCTCGGCGCCGGTTTTCCTGATCCTGGCGCGGGTGGTTTCCGGGGTGGTGTGCGGCACGACAATGCAGGCTTTGAGCCCGAGGGCAGCGGCGGCCATGGCGGTGGCAAAACCGGCGTTGCCACCGGAAGGACACACGACTTTGCGCTTGCCCTGCGCCTTTGCCTGACTGCACAGAAGGCCCATGCCACGCAATTTGAACGAGCCGCTGGGTTGCAGGTTTTCCAGCTTGAGCCAGATGCGCCGGGTCGGCGTTGACAGGCCTGGGTGCAGAATCAAGGGCGTTCTGATGTGAAGCATTGTGTGCTCCCTTGGGCAGCACCGGCTTGTCGAGGTTTTCGCCAAGCCGGTGGTGAACAGTCCTTATCCAAGCTTAGTTCACCCTGCCCCCTGGGGTTATGGACTTACCGGTAGCGCGGGGCCGCCGATGAGTGACCAAACGAACCGGACAGCACTTGGCGCTGAGCCTCGTAAGCGTCCCATTTTTCGACCTCGTGCAGTCCCGGGATGGTCACCACTTCCCCTTGCGCCAACCCGACCAGCGCGGCATCGACCATGTCCTCGGCGGACATCACGATCTCTTGCGGCAGGTTCTCCACCGGGTTGCCCGCCTCGCTCCAGAAGTCGGTGGCGGTGGCGCCGGGCAACACCGCCTGGACGCGAATGCCTTTGTCGGCCAGTTCGTGGTGCATCGATTGGCTCAGGCTCAGCACAAACGCCTTGCTCCCGCCATAAACGCCATTGAGGATTTCCGGAGCGATGGCGACGATGGAGGAAATGTTGATCACGGTGCCGGCGCCCCGTGCAACGAAGCCAGGCACCACGGCATAAGAAAGACGCATCAGCGCAGTGACGTTGAGGGTGATCATGTCCTCCATGGCGTCCACCGGGCTTCCAAGCAACGGCATCACACCGCCAACACCGGCATTGTTGACCAGCAAGGTGATGCTCGCATCGTTGCGCAGAATGCTTTCCACCCGCAGCAGGTCGGCCTTGTCTTTGAGGTCGGCGGCGACCACTTCCACGGCGCGGCCGGTTTCGTTGCTCAAGTGGTTGGCCAGGGCGTTGAGTTTGCCGTGGCTGCGGGCGACCAAAATCAGGTCGTAACCCTGCCGGGCGAGACGGTCGGCGTAGACCGCGCCAATGCCCGAAGAAGCGCCAGTGATCAGTGCGGTGCCTTTGGATGAGAGAGCCATGTTCAATTTCCTTCACAGTGAGGCGATAAGGTCGCCGGGTGTGAACCGTTATAAATTGACTTCCGCTCGTCTCAAATGACGTTTAAAGTACGTTTTTCGGACACTGGCTTTTCGAGGGCTTCATCATGACTTCCGTGGCGTTTGTGGTTTTCGAGGGGTTCCAGTCCATGGCGCTGGCGGCCATGCCGGTGTTCGAGTACGCCAACTTCAGCGCCGGTGAAGCGCTTTATGAGGTCAGCGTGATCTCCGAAGATGGCCGTTCCCTGCGGGCTTCCGGCGGTTTGAGCGTCGGTACCCAGGCGTTTGATGAGCGGGTGTTCGACACCGTAATCGTGGTCGGCGGCGATTCGATTCTCGAGCAGGCGCCCGAGGGTGTGTTGGCGTACTTGCGCGACAGCGTAAAAACCGCACGGCGCACGGCGTCGATCTGTTCGGGGGCGTTCGTGCTGGCGCAGGCCGGTCTGCTCGACGGACGGCGCGCCACCACGCATTGGGCGTATGCGCGGGATCTGCAAGCACGCTTTCCATCGATCAAGGTGGAAGAGGACCGAATCTACGTGATCGACGATTCCATCTGGACCTCCGCTGGCATGACCGCGGGCATCGACCTGGCGCTGGCCATGGTCGAAAAGGACCATGGCGCTGAACTGGCCCGGTCCGTCGCACAGAAACTGGTGATGTACCATCGCCGCGCTGGCGGCCAGTCGCAGCATTCGGCCTTGCTGGAACTGGAGCCCAAATCCGACCGTATCCAGACCGTCCTCGGCTATGCCCGGGAACACCTGACATCCGCGTTGTCGGTGGAGCAACTGGCGGAAGTGGCACGCCTCAGTCCAAGGCAGTTCAGTCGGACCTTTCGCGCCGAGACCGGGCAGTCCCCGGCCAAGGCCATTGAAAACCTGCGTCTGGAAGCGGCGCGGCAGATGCTCGAACGCGGGCGCCTGACCCTTGACCAGATCGCCGCTGAGGCCGGTTTCACCGACCGGCGCCGCATGCGCGAAGCCTTCCTTCGGGCGTTCGGCCAGCCGCCGCAGGTGATTCGACGCAATGCCAGGTCGCAGATGACGGCTTGATCGTCAGCGCCGGGGAAGCGCCGCCCGAAGATCAACCGTTTGATACAGCGGCATCAGCCGCAAGGCCACGCCATCGGCCAGGGCCAGTGGCATCAGCCTTTGCATCGCCACCTCGAAGGGGTCCATCCACGCAGGCATGTGGTGAAAAGTCCTGCACGACGCGGACTTTTACCTGGCCGAAAAACTAACTCAGACTAGCCCAAACCGGCAAATCAGCATGACCTTCTACACTGAGGAAATCGGTCAATAACGGGAATCAGTGCCCATGAAAATCTCGGCCAGGCTGGCGTTTTTCGCCATCGTCTCTACCCTCGCCTACCTCGGTCTCGCGGTGTGGGGACTGGGTGGGTTTGCGGCGTTCTTCGCCCATGCGCCGCTGGTGGTCGTTGTCATCGCCACCTTGGCGATGGTCGTTGCCTCGTTGTTCACCGAGGTCAATCTGAGTTCAGGGGAACGTGAAGACCGGGCGAATCGCTGGGTGCTGCCGGCATTCGGCGTCATCGGACTGTTGAGCGGGTACCTGCCGGCCTACACCGACCGGATCGACTTCTGGACCTTCGGTGGCGAAGGTGTGCGCTGGCTCGGGGCGGTGCTGTTCATCGTCGGCGGCGCGCTACGGATGTGGCCAGTGTTTGTGCTGGGCAAGCGGTTTAGCGGGTTGGTGGCGATTCAACCGGGCCACAGTCTGGTGACCGACGGGATTTACCGCCGCTTGCGCAACCCCAGTTACCTGGGAATGTTGGTCATCGCCGTGGGTTGGGCCCTGGCGTTTCGCTCGGGGGTCGGGTTGTTGCTGGCGGCGCTGACGGTGATCCCGCTGATTGCGCGAATTCACTCGGAAGAGGCGCTATTGAAGGCGCAGTTCGGGAGTAAATATGAGGCTTATTGCGCCCGGAGTTGGCGGTTGATCCCCGGGTTGTACTGAATAAACACAATCCAAATGTGGGAGCGAGCCTGCTCGCGATAGCGTCGGCACATCCAGCATTTATTTGACTGAAAGACCGCTATCGCGAGCAGGCTCACTCCCACATTAGAGTGGGTGCAGGCGAATATGGTTGTCGATATCTACTTGCGCCGCGACCAAGTCATAGCCGGCCAGCGTCGCATGCTCCGTCTGAATCGGATGGTCGTGGGTCGAAGTGATGATCACAAGGTCCGCCCCTGCCGCTTCCGCAGCAAGAATCCCCACCGTGGCATCTTCAAAGATCAGGCAATCGGTCACCTCGACACCTAACCGTTTAGCCGCCAGTCGATAGCCCGCAGGATCCGGTTTGCCAGCGCTGACCTCTTCGGCCGTGACCATGACATCGGGTTCGGGAATCCCCGCTGCCGCCATCCGCCGCAACGCCAGCGCCTTCGGTGCAGAGGTCACGATCGCCCATTGCTTGGCTGGCAAAGACTTGAGGAAATCCGCCGCACCGGCCACCTCGACAATCCCCTCCACGTCTTCGATTTCCGCTTCGGTAATCCAGTTGGCCTCGGCCTCGGCATCCACCCCGGGCAACGCCAGACGGTTGATAGTGTCGATGGCGCGGGCGCCGTGAATGGTCGGCAGGAAGGACTCGACATCCACCCCGTGGCGCAAGGCCCAGGTGGTCCAGATGCGCTCGGCGGCGGCGATGGAGTTGAGGACGGTGCCATCCATGTCGAACAGGAACGCGCGATACGGGGTACTAAAAACGGATTCGTGGGCAAACAAGGATGAGCTTCCTTTGTGTGTCAGGCAGGTCCGTCAATGTACACGACCTACGCGGACCGTCGCGACCTGAAGGCCTCTTCGACACTATCCAGCAGTTGTCCCAACGCCCAGGGTTTCTTGATGAACGACACTTCATGCCGCACCCCGGAGCTTTCGGGAGTTTCATATCCGGACATGATCATGATCGGCTTGTCCGGCCAGCGATCGCCGAACTGGTTGGCAAGGTCCGCGCCATTGAGTTTGCCGGGCATGGTGATGTCCGTGAGCAACAGTCCCACCTCATTCGCGTGCAACTCCAGATACTGCGACGCGGCGTCGGCGCTGACGTGCGGTTCAACCTTGAAGCCTTCCTCCTGAAGAATTTCGCAGAGAAATTCAAGAATCAGCGGGTCATCTTCAACCACCAGAATCAACCCGTCAGGAAGATGCTCGCCCGCGGTCGTTTTTGGAAACATGACTTTGCCACTCCCTGATTGCCTAAATGATTTCGCGGGCTCAAATCCGCTGCCTACAGGTAGGAGCAGCGGACTCGGCGGAAATTCATTTTTGATACGCGTGTCTTGAAATTTGTGAGTACATCCCGACCATCGCAGCCGTTCGCCAACCCACAATTGTGTAAAATGCCCCCCCTCAGACTGCTGGCCCTGCCCGATGAACGCTGACGCTCTCTCCACCCTTCACGATCATTTGCTGACGGCCCTGGCTGATGCACCCGCAGAAACCCGTCGGCTGTTCCATGGCCGGGGTCGTTGCTGGCCCGGGCTGGAACAAGTGACCGTTGACTGGCTGCAGGGCGTGGTGCTGGTGTCGCTGTTCAAGGAACCTGAAGCAGCGCAGCTGGAAGCATTGAAGCAGTTGCTGATGGTGATCACGGAAACGGCGCAGTGGCAAAAATCAGGGGCGAAGACTCTGTTGCTGCAACACCGCTACCTGCTGCAAAGCACCACCGAATGGCTGCTTGGGGACGCGATCGAAGAATTGATCATCACCGAGGGCGGCCTGCGTTATCGCGTGGACCTGGGCCGCAAGCAGAATACCGGACTGTTCCTCGACATGCGCTACGGCCGCGACTGGGTGCGAGCGAATGCCGAGGGCAAGCGCGTGTTGAATCTGTTCGCCTACACCTGCGGTTTTTCGGTCGCCGCCATCGAGGGTGGCGCCGAGCACGTGGTCAACCTGGACATGTCCAGCCCGGCCCTGAACCGTGGTCGCGACAACCATCGGCTCAATGGCCACGACATGAGCAAGGTGAGTTTTCTCGGCCATGACTTGTTCAAGTCCTGGGGCAAGGTGATCGGCAAAGGGCCTTATGACCTGGTGATCATCGACCCGCCATCCTTTCAGAAAGGCAGTTTTCTGCTGACCAAGGATTACCAGCGGGTGTTGCGTCGGCTGCCGGAGTTGCTCAGCCCCGAAGGGACAGTGCTGGCGTGCATGAACGACCCGGCGTTTGGCGCGGACTTCCTGATCGACGGCGTCGAGCGAGAAGCACCGAGCCTGCGTTTCGAGCAGCGGTTGGAGAATCCGCCAGAGTTTCCGGATGCCGATGTTGAGTGCGGGTTGAAGGCGCTGGTGTTCAAACTCGGGAGCTAAGTGCTGTTCACTGTGGGAGCGGGCTTGCCCGCGATGAGGCCGTCAGATCCAACATTGATTTCGTCAATTACACTGCCATCGCGGGCAAGCCCGCTCCCACAGGGATCTGTAGCGGACCCAAGATCGGTGGGCGGCCTCGGATCAACGCGGCTGCAACACCAGCGCAAACAGCTCGCTGTGACCGTTCACGTTGAGCTTGTGATAGAGATTGCGCCGATGCACTTTCACCGTCTCCGGGGAGATTCCCATTTGCTGGGCGATGGCTTTGCTTGAGAAACCCTGGAGAATCAGTCGAGCCGTTTCGACTTCGCGCACGGACAATCGCGCGTCGAAGCGATCCAGCAGGGTTGCCAGATCGCCGGCCACGGCCTCGGCAGTGGTGCCTTGCGGCGGCATCAACTGCGAATGCCGGCGCATTGCCGACAGCACCCAATCCCGCACACACAGCAAACGCCCCTGCTCTTCGAGGGTATACCGCGTCGAGCGCCCCAGCGATAAACCGAGCACGGCACCGTCGATGTTGACCATGAATTGCAACTCGTCTGCGCCCACCACCGAACGGAAGTAACTCAGGTAATACTCGCTCTGTTGAAACTGGTCGGGGGCCACCGAATCGAGGCTGTGCAAGCCATCGGCGATGCCCGCGCAAACGGCCTGGTAAAAGGGATCGAGCAAGTACATGCCAGCGCTGTAGTCCGCCAGTTCTTCGTGCTCGGTGGTGCCACCCTTTGAGTCGAAGTCGATCAGCAAGCGCGGCACTCGGCCCGTTCGCATTACCGCCACCAACGCGTTGTCCAGCGGCACCAGCAGCCGCAGCGTGTCGACCAGCGCGCGCCAGAAACCGTCCTGGCCCAACCCGCCAAATACCCGCGCCAGCCCCTGGTGCACCGGCAACTCTTTCAACAACGCGTCCACGCACTACCCCTTTCGAGTAACCCATGATGGGAATGGGTGTGTCCCCCGCCTGCCGATACGCTGCAAGCACCTGTTCATCACCGGCCTGCAGCAGGCCAGGAGTGCCGCATCATGAGTCGTCGCCGTCAACAGATCAATCTTGGACTGAGCGCCTGTTTGTGCGTTTCGCTGTCGGCGGTGGCTGCCGAGGGGCCCACGGTTCATGTCTACAACTGGTATGACTACATCGGTCCCACCACCCTGCACGACTTCAAGCGCGACACCGGTATCGAGCCGGTCTACGACACCTTCGACAGCGCCGAAGTGCTGGAAGGCAAATTGCTGACCAGCCGCAGCGGATACGACGTGGTGGTGGCGAGCAACTTCAGCCTGCCGACCCTGATCAAGGCCGGCGCCCTGGCGCCACTGCCCCGCGCGCAGCTGCCGGACTTCAAGAACATGGACACCGAGCTGCTGGCAAAACTGGCCAACAACGACCCGGGCAACCTGTACGCCGTGCCATACCTGTGGGGCACCAACGGCATCGGCTACAACATCGACAAGGTTCGCGCCGCGCTGGGCGACAAGGCGCCGGTGGATTCCTGGGACCTGGTGTTCAACGAAGAGAACCTGGCCAAGCTCGGCCAGTGCGGCGTGGCGATGCTCGACTCGCCCTCGGAGATGTTGCCGGTCGCCCTGCACTACCTGGGCTTGCCACCCAACAGCACCAACCCCGAAGACTACAAAAAGGCCGAAGCGCTGTTGCTCAAGCTGCGTCCGCACATCGCCTACTTCAACTCCTCGAAGTTCATCAGCGACCTGGCCAACGGCAACATCTGCGTGGCGGTGGGCTGGTCCGGCGCGATGCTCGAAGCCAAGACCAATGCCGAGCAGGCCAGGAACGGCGTGAAGATTGCCTACAGCCTGCCGAAGGAAGGTGCGCCGGTCTGGTTCGATACGCTGGTGCTGCTCAAGGACGCACCGCATCCGGAGCAAGGCCTGGCCTTCATCGACTACCTGATGCGCCCCGAAGTCATAGCCCCGGTCAGCGATCACCTGTCGTACCCCAACGGCAACCGCAGCGCGACACCGCTGGTGGCCGAAGCGACCCGCAACAACCCGGCGGTTTATCCGTCGGCTGAAGCACTGGCCACGTTGTTCACCTTGCAGCCGTTGCCGCCGGCCACCGAGCGAGTGCGCACGCGGATCTGGAGCAAGGTGAAGAACGGCCAATAAAACACGACCGGCCAATGTAGGAGCTGTCGAGTGAAACGAGGCTGCGATCTTTTGACTTTGATTTTCCAGAAGCAAGATCAACAGATCGCAGCCTCGTTTCACTCGACAGCTCCTACAGGACTTAACGATCCCATGAAGATGAGAGAAACGATGAAACCACGTGCCCGCGATTTGAATATCCAGTTCGGCCAACTGCAACCCGGCCCCCTCAACGCCATCACCGATGTTCCCGGCGTGCGCGTCGGCCACAGCGATGTGCGCGGCCGCACTGCCAGTGGCCGCGACATTCACACCGGCGTAACCCTGATCGAACCGCGTGCCGGGTCCACCAATCAGCAACCGTGTTTTGCCGGCGTCCATGTGCTCAACGGCAACGGCGACGCCACGGGGCTTGAGTGGATTCGTGAAGCCGGCCTGCTGACCAGCCCGATCGCCTTCACCAACACCCACAGCCTGGGCGTGGTGCGGGATGCGCTGATTGCTTTGGATCGCGAGGCTCAGCCCGATGACAGGCGACTTTACTGGAACATGCCGGTGGTGTTGGAGACCTTCGACGGCCTGCTCAGCGACATCAACGGTTTTCATGTGAAGCCCGAGCATGTGGCCGAGGCCCAGCGAAATGCCGTCGGCGGACCAGTGACTGAAGGCGCGGTAGGCGGCGGCAGCGGGATGATCTGTCACGAATTCAAGGGGGGCATTGGTACGTCCTCGCGCCAATTGAGCAAGGCTCAAGGCGGCTGGACCGTCGGCGCCATCGTCCAGGCCAACCATGGCATTCGCAATGAGTTGCGCGTCGATGGTTATCCGGTCGGGCGTTATATGGAACAGGCAGACTCACCGTTCCTCAGGGCATCGCTGCCCTATCCGGGCATGGGCTCGATCGTCGTGTGCCTGGCAACCGATGCACCGCTGCTGCCGCATCAATGCACGCGCCTCGCACAACGCGCCAGCCTCGGGCTCGCCCGTACCGGCGGCGGCAACGAAGACCACAGCGGCGACATTTTCATCGCTTTCGCCACGGGCAACCAACACGTGCCACCGGCCGCTTATGAAGGCAAAGGTGCGTCCACTTGCGACAACCTGAGCATGGTCAACAACGACCACATCAGCGAGTTGTTTTTGGCCGCGACTGAAGCGGTAGAGGAAGCGATCATCAACGCCGTGCTGGCCGCTGAAACAACTGAAGGTAACGGCCACACCGTGCCGGGTCTGGACGCAAAAACACTGCTCAAGGCCTTGCGTCAGGCCGGTTGGCCAGGGGAAACAGGCGAGATCTGAAGACTCGGTGTAACGAGGCCGCCCGATGCGGTGCATCGGGCGGCTATCGATTAGTCTTTAAGGATCAGCAGCGGTGTGTCTTTTTTCACGAGGTAGGTCGCCAGCTCCGAGGCTTTGCCGTCACCGACGTTCTTCGCAACATGCACGGTGCCTGCGGGGATGTACAAGGAGTCGCCGGCTTTGAGCGTCACTGGCGCGCGCCCTTCGAGCTGATACTCAAACGTGCCTGAGATGACGTAGGCGACTTCCACGCCGGGGTGCGAATGCTTGGGGGATACGACGCCCGGATCGAAATCGACACGAACCTGAATGACCTCACCCTTGGAAATGTCGAGGTCCTGGCGCACCAGGTCCGTGCGATGAAGGCCGGTCTGCCAGCTTTTTGCCGGCGCGGCTTGCGCGGGCGCTTTTGCTTCTTCAGCCGCGAACGCGTTGAGTGATACAGCGGCAGCCAGGGCGATGCCAAGCAGGCCTGCGGTGTGACGGGATGTGATACGGGACATCGCAATTCTCCAATGAATGCCGCGGTTGCGGTGGCTTCATTACGAGGTCGCGGTGTATCGCGCAAGTGTCGAGAACAGCATGGTTTTGTATGCCCAGGTAACGACTGGCGCCGGGGATACGTTCGGATACAACCGCGGACGCACGTCAGTGCGGTACGCCGAACTTGGTCACGATGTCTTCTGGCTTGAGTGCTCGTCCGTCCGTTGAAACCAGCTGCAGTTTCTGGATTGGCTGACGATCCTTTGCGTCGACCATGACGGATCCCGCTTCGCCGGGCTCGTACAAAAACTCGTTACCCCACTGGGACAGGGCAATCAGGACAGTCTGCAACGCCCTGCCCTTTTCGGTCAGCACATACTCCTTGTAAATGCTCCCGTCAGTCGCCGGTTCCATGCGCATTACACCCTCTGCCACCAGGCCTTTGAGGCGGGCACTCAGAATGTTCTTCGCGACATTCAGGCTTTTCTGAAAGTCACTGAAGCGTCGCGTGCCAGACAGCGCATCACGAATGATCAACAAGGACCACCAGTCGCCAATCAGATCCAGGGACCGAGCGACCGGACAGGGACTGCCCTGCAAGCTTTTGCGCTTCACGTAAACGAACCTCCGACAAAAAGGTGCCAACGCTGACGCAAATCAGTCAGATGGCAGGTGGTTGCATAATACAACCTACGCTGGTAAAAATCACTTCCATCGGTTTCATTATGAAACCGACAACCCGATTTCGAGCGATACCCTGTGTCAGACGCACAGTGATTTCGCCCTCAATGGTTGCATGATAAAACCGTAGGAGATTCCCAATGAAACTGGCTGGAAAAACTGCATTCATCACCGGCGGCAACAGTGGCCTCGGCCTGGCCACCGCCAAACTGTTCATCGCTGAAGGCGCAAAAGTGGCGATCACCGGTCGCAGTCAAAAAACCCTGGATGAAGCCCGGGAAGCGCTGGGTCCAAACCTGTTGGCGATCAAGGCGGACCTGACCGATGTTAAAGAGATCGAGCGCGCCGTAGCAGAAACCGTCGCGGTATTTGGCAAGCTCGACATTGTGTTCGCCAACGCTGGAATTGCCGGGCAGACCCCGGTTGGCGGCACCACATTTGAAACGTTCCAGAACATCATCCAGACCAACCTCACCGGCACATTTTTTACCGTGCAGGCAGCCGAACCGCACCTCAACCCAGGTGCCTCGATCATTTTGAACGGCTCGGTTCACGCCGTCATGGGATGGCCTGGTTACAGTGCGTACGCAGCGAGCAAGGGCGCCGTTCGTTCCATGACCCGTGTGATGGCCGCAGAGTTTGCCCCGCGTGGCATTCGCGTCAACCAGATTACCCCCGGTGCGGCGCGCACACCGGTATGGAACCCGCACACGGTGAAAGTGGGAATGGATGCGCTGGAGGAAAAACTGAACACCACTATTCCCCTCGGTCGCATAGGCGAAGCTGACGAAGTGGCCACCGTCGCCTTGTTCCTCGCCTCCAGCGACTCTTCGAATGTCGTAGGCGCCGAGATTGTCGTCGATGGCGGTGCAACCAGTTCGCCTCTTGGCGCACCGGCTCACCGAAAAAACTGGCAGGCGTAACGGGTTTGTATCGGTGTGTATTTTCGCTGGCGATCTTACACAGCGATACACAACCACCTGATCAGGACATATAGGCACTACATAAAAGTGAAAAAGTGGGGACCTCATCCGTTCGCCCCTTAAACCGGCGACATACCGGGTGATGCCCCCAACACTTAGCAGGAACCCGTCATGATCAATGAAATCGACACCGTGCTTTATACCGGGAAGACCCACACCACCGGCGGCCGCGACGGCGAATCGAAGAGTTCGGATGGACGTCTGGACGTCAAGCTTTCCCCACCCGGCTCTTCCGGAGCTGGCACCAACCCCGAGCAACTGCTGGGTGCGGGCTGGTCGGCCTGCTTCATCGGCGCGATCGGTAAAGCGGCTGCCGCGCTGAAAGTGACCTTGCCGAGCGGCGTCGCGGTTGATGCTGAAGTGGATCTGGGCAAGACCGACAATGCCTTCTTCCTGCAGGCGCGCCTCAATGTCAGCCTTCCGGGCCTCGACCCGGTTGTCGCACGGACGCTAGTGGATGCCGCGCACCAGACCTGCCCGTACTCCAAAGCGACCCGTGGCAACATCGACGTCGAGATCAATCTGGTTTAAACCGGGCACCGCGTTCGGCCTGTCTTCCCCGGCAGGCTGTACCGGCTTGTTCCCTATAGCATTTATCCATCCTGCCGCCCTTGCCCAAGGACGAAATCGGTCTAAAAAGTCCGGTTTGCGTTTCGCAGGCTTTGCTATTCTGAATTCTGTAGGTGAAGACGCAGACTGATGCGCAAGAGGATAGCGAGGAAGCGTAGGGCGCGCTCCTAAGGGTACACGGTTAGAAAGACGCTCCGAGGTGAGGTCCAGCCCTTATGCCGTGTGAAGCAGGACAGCACAAAACTGTTCTGTCAGAAGCCTGATAAACCTTGTAAGCCAGAGACCAGCGCTGGCCACCTACTCGATTTCGAAGCCCGCCCTGTGCGGGCTTTTTCGTTGTGTGCAGGAACAGGGAGCCAATGCCACCTCCCCCAACCCTGACCATTCGTCGCCAAGCACGCGTTTACCCTATTGACTTCGATTGGCGACTGCGCGAGTATTATTTGCATCGCATACGATACAAACGTATACGTTATACAATCAAACCCTACTGCACCTTTGAGGATTCACCCCATGAGCAAGATCGAAAAAGTCCTGGCCTCCGGCAAAACCCACACCACCATGAGCAGCACCGGCACCACTTCGCGTGGCCATAACGGCACCCTCGACATCGTGCTGACGTCGCCTGGCAGCGACAAACCAATCCATGAATTCAAAGGCACCCAGCCACACCCGAAAGCCGAGCAACTGTTTGCCGGTGCCTGGTCGGCCTGCTACATCGCCGCCGTCGGTCTTGCCGCCAAGCAGCGCAACGTTGAGCTTCCATCCGATTTGTCCGTCGATATCGAAGTCGACCTCGGCCAGACAGGCGACGCTTACTTCCTTCAAGCACGCCTGACACTGCGCGCTCCAGGTCTGGATCAAGCTGTGGCGACTGAAATCGCCCACGCCGCCGACCAGATCTGCCCGTACTCCAAGGCAACCCGGGGCAACATCGACGTGGCCCTGAACGTTCTCACGGCTTGAAACACCGCGAAGTTTTGACATCAACCGGCATTCTAGAAACATTACACATATCGCATGCGATGTAAGCGCATACGAATAACAAACTTATTAAACATTCAGGTAATCACCCATGAGCAAGATCGAAAAAGTACTGGCCACCGGCAAAACCCACACCACCGCCAGCAGCACCGGCAACACCTCGCGCGGCCATAACGGCAGCCTCGACATCGCCATCTCGTCGCCCGGCAGCGCCCAACCCGCGCATGTGTTCGCCGCCACCCAGCCGCACCCCGCCGCCGAGCAATTGTTCGCCGGTGCATGGTCGGCCTGCTACACCGCCGCTGTCGGCCTGGTGGCCAATGACCTGAACGTGGTGCTGCCGGCGGACATGTCCGTCGACATCGAAGTCGATGTCGGTCAGACCGGTGCCGAGTACTTCCTTCAAGCTCGCTTGACCCTGCGCGTGCCCGGCCTGCCGGATGATGTTGCAAAAACCCTGGCGCACACCGCTGACCAGATCTGCCCATACTCGAAGGCGACCCGTGGCAACATCGACGTAGACTTGAACGTCCTCACGGCGTGACGCACCGCGCGGCGGGTTCGACGTTGCCCTGCTCGTCGGCCCGTCGGAAGGCAGAAACGAGGTTCTCGGGCGCGACCGGTCTGATGCAGAATGAGTTCACGCCACTGCAGACGTCGATCAAGACCCTGTGCAACAACCTGATCAAATCAATCAACACTGAGGAGCAAGCGATGACCACGCACACTGAAACCGCAATCCTGGCCGGTGGCTGCTTCTGGGGCATGCAGGATCTGATAAGGAAACAAAAAGGCGTGTTGTCGACTCGCGTCGGTTACTCCGGCGGCGACGTACCGAATGCGACTTACCGCAACCATGGCACCCACGCTGAAGCGATCGAGATCGTGTTTGATCCGTCCATCATCAGCTACCGGGAGATCCTTGAGTTTTTCTTCCAGATCCATGACCCGTCGACAGCCAATCGTCAGGGTAACGACATTGGCCTCAGCTATCGCTCGGCGATTTTTTATATGAACGAAAAGCAACAAACGGTGGCGAAAGACACTGTGGCCGACGTGGATGCCTCCGGGCTCTGGCCCGGCAAGGCAGTCACCGAAATCGTACCCGCCGGGCCGTTCTGGGAGGCAGAACCGGAGCATCAGGACTACCTCGAACGACTGCCGACCGGTTACACCTGCCACTTCATTCGGCCGAACTGGAAATTGCCAAAACGAGCGTGACGCGGCGGGGCCTGGGTTCGCGCAACGCAACCCAGGTTTTGCGTCAGGTTTGGGTACCCGGGTGGCATTCGCCCTGATGAAAAACCAGAGCGAATGCCAGCCGAATTCAAGGCTGCCGGGGTCCTGTGCAACATAGAATCCCCCACAGATTTTTCGGGTCTATCCAGAATTCAGGTTTCTGGCTGCACCACGCCCCGCTCCTCCAGCAAGCGCACAAACATGGTCAAACTCTGCGATACCGTGCCTCTGCGCCACACCAGCCAGGTGCGCAAATACCGGAAGGATTGCGACAACGGCCAGACGCTCACCGTGGTGCAGCCCGGCATGCTTTCGAGCATGCTGCGCGGCATCAGCGCCAGGCCGGCACCGGCGCTGACGCAGGCCAGCATGCCGTGATAGGACTCCATTTCGAAGATTTTGCCGGGCACCGCCGCGTCCTTGCTGAACCAGCTTTCGAAGTGGTGTCGATAGGAGCAATTGGAGCGGAAGGCATAGATGTTTTCGCCGTTGACCTCCCGCGCGCGGTGGATCGGGGCATGGTTGAGCGGCGCGATCAGCACCATTTCTTCCTCGAACGCCGGCACGCCTTCGAGTGCCGGGTGCAGCACCGGGCCATCGACAAACGCCGCGGCCAGTCGGCCTGACAGCACGCCGTCGATCATGGTCCCGGACGGTCCGGTGGACAGGTCCAGCTCGACCTTGGCGTGCTTCTGGTTATAGGCGGCCAGCAGCTCGGGAATGCGCACCGCCGCCGTGCTTTCCAGCGACCCCAGCGCGAAAGTGCCCTGGGGTTCTTCACCGGCCACCGTCGCCCGGGCTTCCTGCACCAGGTCGAGAATTCGCCGGGCGTAATCGAGAAAACTCCAGCCGGCAGGCGACAGGCGCAGGCGGCTTTTCTCGCGGATAAACAGGTCCACTCCCAGGTCCTGCTCCAGCTGCTTGATCCGTGTCGTCAGGTTCGACGGCACGCGATGGATGTGCTGGGCGGCCACGCTGATGCTGCCGTGCTCGGCCACTGCCTTGAAAATTTCCAGCTGAACCAGATCCACAGTCATTCTCCAAACGTGAACGATATGCTCAGCATTATTCAGTTTCCAGAAAACAAACGCCACTTTAACCTGAACGCATTCCCACCCTAGCAGGACGGTGCCATGACCAACGTATCCAGCCTCACCCACGCCATTTCGATCAACCCCGCCACGGGCGAGCAGATCGGCCACTACCCTTTTGAATCCGATTCGGCGCTGCAGGCTGCGCTGTCCCGTGCCGCTGCCGGGTTCCGCGTCTGGCGCAGCACCTCGGTTGCGCAACGCTCGCAACGGTTGATCACCCTGGCCGGGGTTTTGCGCGACAACGCGGCAGCGATGGCGAACATGATCACCCTGGAGATGGGCAAGCCAATCACCCAGGCGCGCGGTGAAATCGAAAAGTGTGCGCAGCTCTGCGAATGGTACGCCGAACACGGCCCGGCCATGCTCAGCGCCGAACCGACGCTGGTTGAAGGTGGCAAAGCGCGCATCGAGTATCGCCCGCTCGGCCCGATTCTCGCGGTGATGCCGTGGAATTTCCCGATCTGGCAGGTCCTGCGTGGCGCCGTTCCCGCGCTGATTGCCGGCAACACCTACGTGCTCAAACATGCGCCGAACGTGATGGGCAGCGCTTACCTGCTGCTGGAAGCCTTCAAGCAAGCCGAGTTCCCTGAAGGCGTGTTCGAGGTCATCAACGTCACGCCGGAGGGCGTTTCCACAGCCATCGCTGATCCACGCATCGCCGCAGTGACCCTCACCGGCAGCGTCCGCGCCGGCATGGCCATCGGCGCGCAGGCCGGTGCAGCGTTGAAGAAATGCGTACTGGAATTGGGCGGTTCGGATCCGTTCATCGTGCTCAACGATGCCGACTTGGACGAAGCAGTCAAAGCCGCCGTGATTGGCCGTTATCAAAACACCGGGCAAGTCTGTGCAGCCGCGAAACGCTTGATTGTCGAGCAAGGCATCGTCGAAGCATTCACGCGCAAGTTCGTCGAAGCCACACGCAAACTGGTGGTCGGCGATCCACTGGCCGCTGACACTTACGTTGGCCCGATGGCTCGCTTTGATCTACGAGATGAACTGGATCAACAGGTGCGCGACACCTTGGAAGAAGGTGCGACCTTACTGCTGGGCGGCAAGAAGGCTGAAGGCCCGGGCAACTTCTACGAGCTGACCGTGTTCGGGGATGTCACCGACCAGATGACCTCGTTCAAGCAGGAACTGTTTGGCCCGGTGGCCTCCATCATCACCGCGCGCGATGCAGCTCATGCGCTGGAATTGGCCAATGACAGCGAATTCGGCCTCGCCGCGACGATCTACACCGGTAACGTCGAACGTGCCCAGCAGATGGCCGGCGAGCTGGAAACCGGTGGCGTGTTCATCAACGGCTACTGCGCCAGCGACCCGCGCGTCACCTTTGGCGGCGTGAAGAAAAGCGGTTTTGGTCGAGAGCTGTCGCACTTCGGGGTACGTGAGTTCTGCAACGCACAGACGGTGTGGCTGGATCGCCGCTGATAGCCTCCAATAGCCCGGGAGTCTTTAACTCCCGGGCCAAGTTCTATTCGTTCAAAAAATACACCTTGTTCACAATCATCCAGCGTTCATTGATTTTCAGTAACGACAGATAATCCGTGAACCGCATGCCAACGTAGTCATCAATGACTTTCACGGCGGCGGCATCACCCGTTATGTCGACGCTAACGGTTTGCCAGAACGGTTCGACCTCTTTCGCTGCCGGGCCTTCAGCCTTGATCGCGCTGATAAAGTCCTCCAGCGATAACCATTCCAGCGTTTGTTGAAAGTGACCGATGATGCGACAAGCGGGATGAAAAGCCTGCCGCAGCAACGCTTCGTCCGCGAAAACCATGCCCTCCACGTAATTGCGCACCACAACGCTGATGTGCTCCTTGTCCATCGATTGAGCCGTCATGTCATACCTCCAACTGACTCATCCCACCTGAAAAGTCTAGCACTGCACCCGGACATTCTTGGGCGGCGGCTATGCTGATGAGGGCAAATTTTCTGGAGGAGCTCAAAGATGTCGCTGACGTTTTACTTCCCTCCGCTGGCCTTGTATTGCCACAAACACGCTCAGCCGACGATATCGATCAACTGCTCACGCTGCGCACCGGTCAACATCGGCCCGAAACCGGCGCCGGCGTTGTCCGCCATGTAGCGCGGATTGCCGGTGCCAGGGATCACGCAGGTCACTGCGGAATGCGACAGCAAGAACTTCAGCGCCAGCTGCGCCCAACTGTTGACCCTCACGTCCGCCGCCCAGCGCGGCAAGGGTTTGTCCTTCAATCGAGCGAGCAAGTCACCGCCGCCGAACGGTCGATTGCAGATCACCGCCACGCCGCGCTCGCGACACAACGGCAGGATGCGTTTCTCGACGCCACGGTCATCCAGCGCATAGTTGATCTGCAAGAAATCCAGCGGCTCGGCCTTGAGCACTGCTTCCACCTCGTCATACGCCGAGGCCGTGTAATGGGTGATACCGATGTAGCGGATGCGCCCTTCTTCTTTCCATTTGCGCAAGGTCGGCAAATGGGTTTGCCAGTCCAGCAGGTTGTGGATCTGCATCAGATCGATGCGATCGGTTTGCAGCAGTTTGAAGGACTGTTCCATCTGCGCGATGCCTTCTTCGCGGCCCCGGGTCCAGACCTTGGTAGCGAGGAAGGCCGGCGAGCGCGGCTCGTGAATCGACAGCAATTCACCGGTCGTTTCTTCCGCCCGGCCGTACATCGGCGAGCTGTCGATCACCGTTCCGCCCTTCTCGAACAATGCCCGCAGCACGGCGGGCAGCTGTTTGTAAGCCGGGCTCGACGGCGCGACATCAAAACCGCGATAAGTGCCCAACCCGACGATGGGCAATGGCTCGGAGCTGGAAGGAATGGCGCGGGTCAGCATGTTCTTGCCTCCTGTTTCCTTCGACGGCGTGGTTTCTGCAAAGGCCGGACCGAAGGTAAAAACCGCCGAAGCCCCGGCAGCCAGCGTGAGTATTTGGCGACGCGTGTATCCATCAGTGTGGCTCATGGAATGGCCCTTCCACCTTTTTGCTGTCAGCCCGTTGTTCCTGGTGCCTGGCCAGCCACAGGCATAACCAGCCCCACAGCCCGGCAAACGGCACGATCACCAACGCTATCAGACCAAAACCGGCGCCCAGTGCCGTCAAACCCACCGACAACCAGCCACTAGCGGCATCTCCACCGCGATACACCAGGGTTTCGATCACATTCTTGGCCTTGTACTTTTCCTCGCGGCTCACCACGGTCCACAACACCTCGCGCGCCGGACGCACGATGGCGAACTCGACGGCGCGGCGCAGCCCCTGCGCCAGGGCGACGGTGGCGGGCACGGGCGCCAGGGCCATGGCGGTAAACGCCACGATGGTCGCCAACGGCAACGCCACCAGCGCCCCGCCGACACCGACCAGACGAATCAACGGCGCCGTCAGCAGCAGTTGAAAGATCAAGGTCAACGCCGACACGATCAAATCGACCACTGCGAAGAATTGCGTGCGGCTGGCCACATCAGCATAGCTACCCGCCACAATCCGTCCCTGTTCGAAATACAACAAGGTCGCGGCGCTGGTGTGAAGCAGCATGAACAACACCAGCCCCAGCAGATAGGGCGAGCGCACAATCAGGGTGATCCCGGCCAGCATGCTGCCGCCCATGCGCCGATCATCCCGCAAGCGACTGCCGGACTGCGATCGGGTCCGGGACAGCAGCGCCCGATAGCAGCGAACCGCGATTTCCAGCAACACCGCCGCCGCGACGGTCAACGCCACCGGGCCCAGGCGCGTGGCCATGGTCGCGGCCAGCAACGGCCCGATGAATGTGCCCAGGGTCCCACCCGCCGCGATGAACCCGAACAGCCGTCGTCCTTGTTCACTGGAAAAGCGGTCGACCAGCACGCTCCAGAAAATGCTGACGATGAACAGGTTGTAGATGCTGATCCAGACGAAAAACACCCGCCCGACGGCCACCGGCGCGACGTGATTGGCGATCAACACACCAAACACCAGCATCGACGCGGCGATCACGCGATAGATCAGCGGCACGAACCGCGTGGCCGGCAGCCGCGAAGCCAATGCGCCAAACACCGGCACCATCAACAGCATCACCACGAAGGTCGCCGAGAACAGCCACTGCAATTTGTCGGCACCGCCCTCAAGCCCCAACGCATCGCGCAGCGGTCGCACCAGGTAATAACTGGCCAGCACGCAGAAATGGAACGCGAACCCCAGCATCAGGGCGGTTCTTTCGCCGGGTTGCACGTTGAGCCACTGTGCAGCGATGGGCATGGGCGCCCTCCTCTGTAGCCGGGCTCGGAGTGCCCCGCTACCGATGAACTAAACTCTGGCTCCAATCCCGTGGATTGGGTTCCTCAGCCCAGAGCCGTCAATGTCGCCCACTAAAGTTAGTCGAATGCCACGAACCCTGGTGTTAATCGTCGTCATCCTCGCCGCGTTGTACCTGGCGCTCTGTGCGGCGCTGTTCGTGTTTCAGCGTGCGCTGATCTACTTCCCACAGCCCAGCGCCATCGAAACGCCCGAATCGCTGCTCAAGCTGACCGTAGAGGATGCCGAGGTGAGGGTGTCGGTCAGGCCCCACGACGGGCCAAAGGCGTTGATCTATTTCGGCGGTAATGCCGAGGACGTCTCTCGCAACCTGCCCGGGTTCGCCCAGGCTTTCCCGGACCATGCGATCTATTTGCTGCACTATCGAGGTTTCGGGGGAAGCTCGGGCTCGCCTTCGGAGGAGTCGATCCAGCGCGATGCCATGACCTTGTTCGACAAGGTCTACAACTCCCACTCCCAAATCGCCGTGGTCGGACGCAGCCTCGGTTCAGGCGTCGCCGTGCGCCTCGCCAGCCAGCGCCCGGCCTCGAGCCTGATCCTGATCACGCCTTACAACAGCCTGGAAGACCTCGCCGTGCGCCAGTTCCCGTGGTTTCCGGTGAAGTGGCTGCTGCAGGAGCGCTTTGAATCATGGAAGTACGCGGCGCACATCACGATGCCGACGCTGCTGATCGCGGCGGAGCACGATGAAGTCATACCGCGCTCCAGCACCGAGCAGCTCTTCACGCATTTCGCCAAAGGTGTGGCCACGCTGCGGGTCATACCGGGCGTGGGCCACAATTCCATTTCCGAGAGCCCTGAATACCTCAAGCTGCTGGGCGCAGCCCTGTGAACAAAATAGCTCAGCCACCTGTAGCAACTACCTTGTGGCGAGGGGATTTATCCCCGTTGGACTGCGCAGCAGTCCCAAACCAGGCACCGAGTTTTATCTGGAAAATCGCGTGAGGCTGGACTGCGACTGCTTCGCAGCCGAACGGGGATAAATCCCCTCGCCACAAAGCCGCAGCTACACCCTGGAGGATCCATTTGGTCGCGACGAAAACGACCTGCCGATCGATGCCATCGTGCGCACGATCGAGCGGGAGATTCTTGCAGCGCTGGGGGAAACACAGCTGCCTCCGGCACTCGAGCCGGTGGATTTCGTGTTGGGGTGAGCGCAAGGCTCATCGCTTATAAAAGTGGCGATACCACGTCACAAATTGCCTCACACCTGCTTCTATTTCTATGTGGGGCGAGAAGCCGACCCAGTCTGCCAACGCCGACACATCGGCCCACGTCTTGATGACATCGCCCTTTTGCATCGGCAAATAGTTGCGCTGGGCTTTTATGCCCAGCGCCGCTTCCAGGCATTCGACAAATTCCAGTAACGCGACCGGTTTCCCGCGCCCGATGTTGAAAATCCGGTTGCCCCCTTCAGTTTCCTTGTCCGGTGCCGGCGGCTTTGAACGCAAGCGGGCGATACTTTCGACAATGTCGTCAACATAGGTGAAGTCGCGCGCCATCTGGCCATGGTTGTAAATATCGATCGGCCGGCCATCGAGCATCGCTTCGGTAAAGGTGAACAGAGCCATGTCAGGACGTCCCCAAGGCCCGTACACGGTAAAAAAACGCAGGCCGCTGGCGCGTAGACCGTAGAGATGGCAGTAACTGTGGGCAAGCAACTCATTGGCTCGCTTGCTGGCGGCGTACAGCGAAACCGGTTGATCGACCGGGTCGTCGACGCTGAACGGGAGCTTGTTGTTGGCGCCGTACACCGAACTGCTCGACGCATAGATCAGGTGCGCAGGCCGATAGTGGCGGCAGGCTTCCAGCACGTTCAGGAAGCCCACCAGATTCGATTGCGCGTACACATCCGGGTTATCCAGCGAATAACGAACCCCCGCTTGCGCCGCCAGATGCACGACCTCGGTGAACCCACTGTCTTGAAATAACGCCATTAACGCCGGCTTATCGACTATATCCATCGTCCGAAAACGGAAACCGTGCAACTCGCTCAACTGTTTGAGCCGAGCGTGTTTCAATTCCACACTGTAATAATCGTTAAGGTTGTCGATACCGACAACTTCTCGCCCCTCCTGGCACAATCGTTTGACGGTGTGATACCCGATGAAACCCGCCGCACCTGTCACAAGAATGGTCATGATGGTTATCCCGCTTGTCCAAGCCCAGGCAATTAGTTATAGCGTTGCGATAGACTTGGATCCAGATTCTATTAAAAGACCCAATAAGGAGTGATCAGTCTCCCGATCTTCGCCGCAGCGCAAGACTATAAATATCATAAAAAGTTTAAACCGTTTGACGGAAAACAAATCAGCTTAAAAAACAAATACTTGACCACAACCGAATGCATTACTGGACAAAAGGCATATTTTTTGACAAGGAACGTTTGACAGATTATCGAGACTGGTCAATAACTATCCGTGGTCTGGAGAAACAGAATACGAGTGCAGTTTTCTTGTTTGCGCTGCTTCGCCAGATAACTCCTGAAATCCTTGTTTTTGATGGCCCCCTGATAGGGACCCTGCGGTAGCTTTGCCTTCGATAAACAACCCAAGCTTTATACCCGATACACTGTCAGATATAGCGCACCATCATTACCACACTGTTTCAACAATGAGACATGTCATGACTCATTATTGAAACACCCTAACAAACCTAATAAAAATAACCTCTCTATTTGGCTTAAATACTCTTCGGGCCTTAATAGAGCCTCCTGCCTGCCTAAACTTTCGAATTTCACGAGGTTTACCAGCATGTCAGCCATCAGCTCCGAACGTTCCAACTGGTATCTGTTGCAATGCAAGCCTCACCAGGATGAACGCGCCCACATCAACCTCCTTCAACAAAACTATGTCGTGTTCCACCCACAACTGTTGAGCGAACGCATCCTTCGCGGCAAACGACACCACGTACGCGAGTCCCTCTTCCCCGGGTATCTGTTTATCCATCTTGGCGGTAACGATAACTGGGCGCCCATACGCTCCACGCGCGGCGTCAGCCGTATTGTCGAATTCAATCATGGCCCTGCGACGGTGACCGAACACGTCATCGAGCATCTTCGTGCGCGTTGTTGCGAATCGGCAGAATCCTCCGACGCCCCACCCCTGACGCCCGGCGAACACCTGCAAATCATCCGTGGTCCGCTGTCGACGCTCGAAGGTGTATTCATAGCTCCCCATGGCTCTGAGCGCGTCATGATCCTGATGCAGTTTCTTAATCGGGAACAGACTATCTGCTTGCCATTAAGTGACCTTGAACGTCAGCAAGCCTCATCCCACGCCACGCTCTAACTCTCTGACTCTCATGTTTTCCAGGAGCCATGACATGGCCTTGAACTCACGTTGCCCTTTTGCACTGATCATGGCCTCTCTCTACCCTGGAATGGCCTGGAGTATTGATCCGGCGCCTATTGATGTTTACGGGTTCGATTTCACCCCCACCTTTCTGGTTTCAGAAAGCCATGATGATAACTTCCGGGAGGTGGAGAACAACAAGCAATCCTCCATGATCACCAAGCTGGTGCCCAACTTTGAGCTCAAGGCGGAAGATCGCAACAGCGCCACCCGGCTGATCTGGCAGCCTGCCCGCTACATTTACCATGACGAGTCGGATGCCTCGTATACCGCTCAACGGGTGCGGGCGGACAGCGTCATGGAATTCACCGACCGGCACCGTCTGAAACTCGAAGCCGAATACCGTAAATATGAGCGTACCGAATCGACGGCGGTCGAGGGCGTCAATGACAAGCTCAATAACAAACGGGTGAATGGCCTCTACACCTACGGCGCCAAGAGTGCTGACAATCAGATCGATTTCGGCGCCAGTTACGCGGAGCTTCGCTACGACAATGCCGATGGCATCAATGACGACAAAGAGCGCAATACCGCAGGCCTGACCACCACCTGGTATCACCGCATCGGCAGCAATACCCGTGGCCTGCTCGAATACGACCACACCAACTTTGATTACCAGCAGCCTGACAGCCCGCGCAGCAGTAAATCCAACGCGGTTCTCGCCGGTGCCGTCTGGGACATCACCGCAAAGACCACCGGTAAAGTCCGTGTCGGCTATGAGAAAAAGGACTTCGACAGCAGCGAATCCAAAGACCTCGATAACCCCACCTGGCAAGTGGACTTGCAATGGAAACCACGCACTTATTCAACATTCACCTTCGTGGCCCGTCAGGCCCTCGCCGAGGGCGACGATGGCGCCGATGCCGTCAAGTCGACCTTCACTCAGGTGGGTTGGCGCCATGGCTGGACCGAACGGATCACCACGGTGGCACAAGCCGGATTCGGTCGTTATGTCTACGAGGGCCAAAGCCGCACGGACGATCTGCAGGACTACAACCTGGCCGTGATCTATGCGATGCGCCGGTGGCTGGATATCGAACTCGGCTATCGGTTCCGCGATAACGACTCCGATGCCGACAACGAAAGTTTTACCCGCAATGTGGTTCAGATCAGCTTCAACGTAAGCCTCTAAGAGGGTTTCGCCATGAACGCACACACACTTGGCTTGTTGTTCGCACTGGCGGTCCTGCCCAATACGTATGCAGCTGACCCCGGCACCCAGTACAAACTGGCCGCTGGTGATGTCTTGCGCATCATCGTGTTTGGCGAGCCGGAGTTGAGCCTGAAGAAGATCCGCCTTAGCGATGCCGGCACCTTTTCCTACCCTTTTCTGGGTGAGATTTCCGCGAAGGGACTGACCCCCGGCCAAGTCGAAAAAATCATCGTCGACGGACTGAAACAAGGGTATCTGATCGACCCGAAAGTCAGCTTGAGCCAGATCGAATACCGTCCCTTCTACATCAACGGCGAAGTCAAAAAACCCGGCAATTATCCCTTCATACCTGGGCTAACCCTGGAAAAAGCCATTGCTCTGGGCGGTGGCTTGACCGAACGGGCGTCGATCAAACGCGTGACCATCGTGCGCGGTGATGGCGGCACCACACTCACCGACGAAGTCACCCGAAGTACAACGATTGCCCCCGGCGATACCATTTCCATTGCACAAGGGTTTTTCTGACCATGGACAACAGCCCTAGCCCCTACGTCGAACGTCCTCTTCAAACGCATGTGCATCAGCCGTACAGCGAACATCAGGACACCATTGACCTGCTCAACATCTGGAGGGTGATCTGGCGTGCCAAATGGACCATCGGATGGTTTGTGCTGTTCTGCTGTGCACTGGCGGCCATTGCAGTGTCGACCATTACCCCGCAATACATCGGCAGCACCACCTTGCTGTTCAACGATAAAACACCGCCGCTGATGTCCTTTCAGCAGGTCAAGGATTCAGGCAGCAATGCCACCGAATACTTACAGACACAACAAGCGCTCCTGCAATCGCGAGACCTTGCCGAACGCGCGGTGAAAAAACTCGGCCTGACGACCCACCCGGTCACCGACCCGCGCCAGCAACCGAAGCCGTGGTTCACGCCGCGCAAATGGCTGGCGGACCTCGAACTTGACCAATGGCTGCCAGGACTGGGCACGTTGATGCCGGTGAAAGACGTGCCCAGCGAGGAAGATGTCTTCAATCAGGTCACGCAGAACCTCATGCTGCACACCAGCGTCAAGTTCGTCGGCAAGAGCCAACTGCTGGAAATCGAAGTCGAATTGCCGGACCCGGTTCTGGCGGCGGCGGTGGCCAACGCCCTGGCTCAGGGCTTTACCGACAGCCAACTGGACACCAGCGAGAAGTCCTCGCAGACCACCACGGCGTGGATGAACACACGACTGGTCAAGCTGCGTGATAACTTGCGCGCCGCCGAGAAAAAGCTTCAGGGATACCGGGAAGAACAAGGCCTGGTCGACGTTGGCGGGGTCGCAACCATCAGCGCCAACGAACTGGAAATGACCGGCAATCGTATGGTCGACGCCCGTCGCAACCGTGCTGAAGCCGAGAGCGAATACCGCCAGGCGAAGGCCCTAAGCAGCGGCGACTTGAGCCGGCTCTCCAGTGTGCCGGCGGTCTTGAGTAACCCGTTGGTCCAGCAATTCCAGGCGGACCGGGCCAAGGCACAAGCCAAGGTCGATGAGTTGGCGGGACGCTACGGGTCGAAACACCCTAGCCTGATTTCCGCGCAATCGGAATTGCGCGCCGCGACCACCAGCCTGCAGTTGCAGGTTCAGCAAGTGGTCGCCGGGATCGAACGCCAATTCCAGCTGGCCTCGGCCAGTGAAGCCTCGCTCCGCCAATCCTTCAACAGTAACAAGGCGCAAATCCAGGACATTGCCCGCAAGGAATTCCAGCTGCGCGAGTTCCAGCGTGAAGTCGACAGCACGCGCGCCCTGTATGAAACCTTCGTCACCCGCTTGAAGGAAACCGCCGCCACCGCCGACATGGACTCCACCAAAGTGCGCATCGTCGATCCGGCCATTGTGCCTGTCGAAGCGAGCAAGCCCCGTAAAACATTGATTGTGGGGATCGTCGGGTTGATCGCGACGGTAATCGGCATGGCGCTGGCGTTGCTCATGGACAAACTGAGCAACACCTTCAAGACCGATGAGTCGATTGAAAGCACGCTGAACATTCCGCTGCTCAGCGTCGTTCCCCTGGTCATGAAGAAAAGCCGTCGGCAACTGGCGCGGTTGTTCGAAGACAATGAAAATCCGCGCTTCTCCGAGACCATTCGCAACCTGCGCACCTGGCTGATGTTGCAGAGCAGTGACATGCCATCGCAGGTGGTGCTGGTCACCTCGACCGTCGCCGGTGAAGGCAAAAGCACGATTGCCAACAACCTGGCCAGCTCACTCACACCCCTGGAGCGTGTGCTGCTGATCGATGCCGACATGCGTCAGCCAACCCTGTCGCTGAACTTCGACTTTCCGCCTGACAGCCCGGGACTGGCGAATGTGATCGCAGGCACTGCCCGGCTCGAAGACTGCATCGTTTCGGTGGGCAATCTGGACATGCTGCCAGCCGGGAGGATGGCGCCTGTATCGCAGGATCTGTTCACCGCACCGCGCCTGCCGTCTCCTGCGGACCCACTCAGTTCGGCACGCCAGCCGCCGCCACAGGACCTGCTCAGCTCACCGCGCATGGCGCGCATGCTTGAGGTGCTCAAGTCGCGTTACCGCCACATCATCATCGACTCTCCCCCTGCCGAGATGATCAGTGACGCGCTGTTGCTGGCCAGGCATTCGGATGCCGTGATCTATGTGGTCAAGGCCGACAGCACGCCGATCAATCAGGTGCAGCGAGGCATTTCGATGTTGCAACAAAGCCACGTGCCGGTGTTTGGCGCAGTGCTCAATCAAGTCGATCTGCGCAAGGCGCGCAAGTACGGCTACAACCATTCCCGAACGTTCTACAACTACGACTTCGCGCCCCGGTAACTACCCCGCGCGGCAGCCTGCCGTTACACCGCTTCTGCCATCACGACACCTTGCTTCACCTCTGCCGACTCCTCAAAAGCCTGCGGGAGCCACGCCTGCCTGCTCCATCAGCGCCGACGAATCCACTCTGCCTCGAGGTCAAGCCCATGACTCCGCAGTACACCGCTCACGTTGCACATCGCCGAGGCCTGACGTTCTGGGGCCAGTGGTTGTGCGCGATGACACTGGCCATCTCGCTGCTGACGCTCCTGGTGTATTGGCGTGTCGGCAGTCTGACCAGCGAATACCGCATCCTGATGATTCTGACCGTGCTCGGTTCGGTGCCCATCTACAGCATGATGCAGGTCTACCACAAGCGACATGGCCTGGTGGTCGGGCTCGGCCGGTTATTGGCCGGCTGGTTGATCCTGCTGGCGGTGCTGGCGGCCATCGCGTTCATCACCCAGACCAGTGCGATTTACTCGCGCCAGGTCATCATGGTCTGGGCAGTGCTGGGCTTTTTCGTCCAGGCGGCGAGTTTTCTGCCCTTGCATTATTTCGCCCGACTGCACTCGCGAATGATCTTCAAGGAACGTCGCTCGGTGATCATCGGCACTTGCCCGACCGCCCACGAACTCGCGAAAAAGCTCTCCCGGCCGAACCGTGCGCAGGTATTGGGGTTCATCGCCGCCGCCGATAACAACGGCCCGGCACCGAGCATTCTGCCGCTGCTGGGTCACGTCGACGGGATCCGCGAGATCATCACTCGCCTGGACGTACGCCGTGTCTACATTGTCCTGACGATGGCGCATGCCGCCACCATCGAAGCGCTCTACATCGATCTGCTGGACATGAACGTCGACGTGGTGTGGATCCCGGATTTCGGCAGCATGGTGCTGCTCAACCACTCGATCTCTGAAATCGAGCGAATGCCGGCGATTTACCTCAACGAGAGCCTGATCAGCTCGCACCCCGCCAGCCTGTTTTGCAAGGACCTGTTCGAACGCAGCCTGGCCGCCGTGGCCATTGTTGCCCTCAGTCCGTTGCTCTTGCTGGTGGCGATCGCCGTCAAGCTGACCTCCGCCGGTCCCGTGCTGTTCAAGCAAAATCGCCACGGCTGCAATGGCGAAGTGATCAAGGTCTGGAAGTTTCGTTCGATGCGCCTCCACGACGATCGCGAAGTGCAGCAGGCCACCCGTGACGATGAGCGCGTCACGCCGCTCGGGCGCTTTCTGCGCCGCAGTTCCATCGACGAGTTACCGCAGCTGTTCAACGTGTTGTTCGGGCAAATGGCCCTGGTCGGCCCCCGCCCGCATGCCGTCACCCACAACATTTACTACACCGGCAAAGTCCGCGCCTACATGGCCCGTCACCGCCTCAAACCGGGGATTACCGGGTTGGCCCAGATCACCGGGCATCGGGGCGAAACCGAAACGGTGGAAAAGATGCAGCTACGGGTCGCCCAGGACCTCAACTACATCAACCAATGGTCGCTGTGGCTGGACATCAAGATCCTCATCAAGACGCCCTTCACCTTGTTCTCGAAAAACATCTATTGACCCCTGCCCAACGTTGATCGCTGTCACGACGACCTGAGGTTTGATCATGAATGTGAGCGTATTCGGTATTGGTTACGTGGGACTTGTCCAAGGCGCCGCGCTGGCGGAAGTGGGCCACAACGTCCTCTGTGTGGATGTCGACGCCGACAAGGTGCAGGCACTGAAGGACGGCACGCTGCCGCTCTATGAGCCGGGGCTGAAAAGCCTGGTCCTCAACAATTACCACAGTGGACGACTGCAGTTCGGCACCGACCTTGCCAGCGCCGTCCACCATGGTGATGTGCTGTTGATTGCCGTGGGCACACCGCCTGACGAGGACGGCTCGGCAGACCTCAAACATGTACTGAGCGTTGCGCAAACCATCGCGCTGAACATGGACCGGCATCACATCATCGTCGATAAATCCACCGTACCCGTCGGGACCGGCGACCAGGTGCGCGCGCACATCGAACAGGTGCTGGCCGACAACGGCCGCGGCGACCTGACCTTCGACGTGGTCTCCAACCCCGAATTTCTCAAGGAAGGTTGCGCGGTCGAAGACTGCATGCGCCCGGACCGGATCATCATCGGCACCGACAGTCAGCACGCCGAAGAGGTCATGCGGGAACTGTACGAACCGTTCAATCGCAACCGCGAAAAGATCATCGTCATGGACCTGCGCAGCGCCGAGCTGACCAAGTACGCCGCCAACAGCATGTTGGCGACCAAGATCAGCTTCATGAACGAAATGGCCAGCCTCGCCGAAAAACTCGGTGCCGATATCGAGATGGTCAGGCATGGCATCGGCTCTGATCCGCGCATCGGTTATCAATTCATCTATCCGGGTGTGGGCTACGGCGGATCGTGTTTCCCCAAGGACGTCAAGGCGCTGATACACGCCGCCGCCAGCGTCGACATCGACGCTCGGTTACTCAAGGCCGTCGAGTCGCGCAACGACGAACAGAAAGCCAGCCTGTACACGAAGATTTTCAATCACTTCGACGGCGCACTCCGCGGCAAGACCTTTGCCCTGTGGGGCCTGAGCTTCAAACCCAACACCGACGACATGCGCGAAGCCCCCAGCCGGGTGTTGATGGAAGCCTTGTGGCGCGCCGGCGCCAGCGTCCAGGCGTTCGACCCCAAAGCCATGGAAGAGGCCCAGCGCATATATGGCTCGCGCGATGACTTGACGCTGGCGGGCACCAAGGAAGCGGCGCTGAAAAATGCCGACGCCTTGATCATCGTCACCGAGTGGCAATCGTTTCGCGCGCCTGACTTCGACCTGCTCGGCCGGCAGCTCAAGCAACCGCTGATTTTTGACGGACGCAACTTGTTCGATCCGCAGCGGTTGAGCAAACGCGGCTTTACCTACGTCTCCGTGGGTCGCCAGACCTGCCCGGTCCTCTGAAAGGAGTCGCGCCATGATCAGGTTGCAAATAGTCAGGCATTACTCACCGAAGTTACTCGACGCCAATCAGGCTTATTCCTTCATCAACTTTGCGTCTATCGGCTGCCTTTTCGAACAGGCCCCAGGCACCGTCGCCTACTTTTGCGACGGCATGCTGATGTCGACGTTCATGTCGCGCGTGACCGGCCGGACGATCGGCCGGGTCAGCTTTGATTTCACGTCGATTGCCGACGCTGTGCTCAGCAGCGCCGAGCAACAGGGCAAGCGCGTGTATTTCGTCGGCGCCCGCCAGGCTGAACTCGATCTGTTTGTCGGCAAGATCAAGAGGCTCTACCCCCGGATGGCCATTGCCGGTTATCACAATGGCTACTTTGATGCGCCCCAGGCCCGGTGCATTCAGGCCGACATCTGCCGCAGCGAAGCAGACATCCTGATCGTCGGCCTGGGTGCCGGGCTGCAGGAACAGTTCGAACAGGATGCGCTGCGCGCAGGTTTTCGCGGTGTTGCCTTCACCTGTGGCGGGTTCATCCGCCAGGAAGCCATGGCCACGCGGCCTTACTACCCGGCGGTGATCAATCACCTGCATATGCGCGCGTTTTATCGGATGTATCGCGAGCCCCATACGATCAAACGCTACCTCATCGACTACCCCAGCAACTTTTTGCACCTGTTGACGATGATCGTTCAGCGCAAAGTCGCCATCAGCGTTGGGGAATGACCATGCACATCCTCTTCATTCTCAAGGACTTCAAAACGGGCGGCGGCATCGAGCGCGTCCAGCAGCGGTTGTCCGAGCAGTTTCTCAAGGACGGCCAGCGTGTGAGTTTTTTCGTCATGAACGGTGACACGCCAGACACTGAAGGTGCGCCGACGCTGGGCAGCGCCAGCGCCAGCGGCAGCGGCCTCTTCGGCCTGCTCAAGTCCGTTGTGCTGTTGCGCCGGCTCATTCGCCGTGAGGGCGTTACCCACCTGATTTCCGCCAAGGAGCAGGCCAATCTCTGCACCTGGTTCGCCACCCTGGGCCGTCCTTGCAAAGTCATCTATAGCCGCCACGCGGCACTGGATTGCACGGAACAGAAAACCGGCCCTTCAAGCCTGCGCCTGCTCTATTCGTTGTACCTCTGCGGCAGCGGCAACGTGGTCACGGTCTCCACAGCCTTGCGCCAGTCCCTCGTCAACTGGATGCCTTGGGGTCGGCAACGGATCCGCTATTGCCCCAACGCCGTCGTCACCGAACAACTGCTTCACGCCGCACAAGCGCCGCTGCCCGCCGATTTACCCCGCGACTATTGGTTGAGCCTGGGCCGACTGGTAGAACCTAAAGGGTTTCATCTGTTGCTGGAGGCCTATGCCCTGGCGTTGCGCAGCGAAGCACTGCCGGATCTGGTGATCGTCGGTGACGGTCCCTTGCTCGACGCACTGACCACTCAGGCCAACCGACTGGGCATCACGCACCGGGTGCATTTCACCGGTTTCCTGAGCAATCCCTATCCGCTGCTGAGGCACGCACGGCTGTTCATTCTGAGCTCGGTGCAGGAAGGCATGCCGACCGTCCTGATCGAGGCGCTCGCGCTGGGCACACCCGTGCTGGCATGCGACTGCGAGACCGGGCCCAGGGAACTGCTGGACAACGGTCGACTGGGTCAACTGGTTGCCGTGAACGATGCACCGGCGTTAGCGCGGGGAATGCTGCAAAGCCTGGCGGCACAGAACGGCGTTGCACCCAGCGCAAAAATGCTCAGTGACGCCATCCATCCGTACACCAGCCAGTACGCCGCACAAGCGTATTACCAGGTATGGAACCAATGAAAAAGTTGCTGATTATCCTGCATGACCTCAGCGCAGGCGGGGCTGAAAAAATGATGGCTCGCCTTGCCGGTGCCCTGGTGGACGCAGGCAATGACGTGACATTGCTGATGCTAACCGGCGGCGGTTTCCATGCGGTGAACCTCGACCCGCGTGTCAAGAAAGTCGAATTGCAAAGCCAGCGCACCGCCCGTGCGGTGCCGGCCCTCGCGAGATTTCTGCGCGCCAATCGCTTTGACGCACAACTGGCGGCCCTCACTCACGTCAACGTGGTGGCCATCATCGCCGCCTCACTGTCAGGGACACTGGCACGGCTACACGTCAGCGAACGCAACACGTTTTCCCATGACAAGCACGTCAACCCCGGCTTCATGGTGCGCCTGGCGTACCGGGTGGCACCGCTGTTGTATCGGCTCATCCCCAACCCTGTCATCTGCGTCTCGCGAGGCGTCGCCCAGGACCTGGTCGACACCACCCTTGCACGTCTGAAGGACGTGACCATTGCCGACAATCCGGTCCTCGATGACGACTTTCGCGACAGGCAACCGGGGCCGCCGAGCCACCGCTGGCTGCTGCAAAAGTCCAGCCCGGTGATTGTCGCCGTGGGTCGTCTCGCCCCGCAAAAGGGCTTTGACACCTTGATCAACGCCTTCGCGAGGTTGCCCGACGCCAACGTTCGTCTGATCATTTTTGGCGAAGGCGCGCTCAGGGCGCAGTTGCTTGAGCAGGCACGCACGCTGGGTGTGGCTGATCGATTCGACTTGCCAGGCTACACCCGCGATCCCCTGGCAGAAGTGGCCGCGGCCGACTGCTTTGTCCTGTCGTCACGTTTCGAGGGCAGTCCCAACGCGCTGGTCGAAGCCTTGTCCACTGGCACCCCGGTGGTGTCGACACGCTGCCCCCATGGCCCACAAGACATTCTCATGGGTGGCCTCGTCGCGCCGCTGGTGGCCGTCGACGACCCAAGCGCGTTGGCGCAGGCGATCGCCCTGCAACTCTCGACACCGCCAGACCTGCAACGCCAGTCCCGCATCGAGGCCGCCGCGCGTTTCATGAATGCCAGCGCGGTAGAAACCTACCTCGCCGCGTTGCTCCGCAGGCCATCGCCATGAGCACACTGGAAATCAGATATTCCACGCTACGCGACGCGTTCACGTTGTTCGGCGTGCTGTTCTACATCCAGGTGATTACGTTTGTCCTCAGCCTGGGTGGCGCCTCCAGCTTCGGCGACATCGATAAAGACCTCGAAGGCAACGTCGCCAACCAGATCTGCGGTCTCATCACCCTGCTGGTGCCCTTGTTCTTCTTCATCCGCAACAAGGTGTTCCTCAGCAAAACCTTTTACCGCAGCAACTTCTTTCTGCTGCTGTTCATGTTCTGTGTGATCGCGTCAATCGGCTGGTCCCACGACCCGATGCTGAGTTTCAAGCGGTTTATCGCGATGCTCAGCGTGGTGTTTTTTGCCGGTTTCATTGCCTACAACTACCCCCTTGAAAAAATCACCTTCATGCTCGGCTGCGCCATCGGCGTGGCGGCGTTGATCGGGTTGATGCTCGCCGTCGTCATGCCGGACGTCGCGTTCTTGTCCGGTGGGATTCGCGACGGCGCCTTCAAGGGGATTTTCGCCGAAAAGAACGCCGGGGCACGGCTCAACGCAATCGCCATCCTGCTGTTGCTGCCGATGATCCGCCAACGTAACCGCTGGGCGCTCTTCTGCTCGTTTTTTTCACTAGTCGCCATCCTGCTCGCCCAGTCGGCGACCGGCGTGGCATTGATCATTTCCGGCACGCTGAGCTACTGGTATTTCCTCACCTTGATCCGCTTGCGCATGCACCGCTCGCAGTGGCTGTTCTTCGGTTGCACGCTGGTGTTTCTGCTGGTTTGCCTGTTGTTGTACAGCCACGTTGCGTGGTTGCTGGAGATCGCCGGTCGCGATCCGTCGCTCACTGACCGCACGTTGATCTGGGAGCTGCTCGCGCCGTTTGTCGATCAACAATGGTTCAAGGGTTACGGCTTCGGTGCCTTCTGGGCCAGCCCCGATGCCAGTGTCTTCATCAATCGCTGGGGCTACATCGGCAACGCCCACAGCGGCTACATGGAGACCCTGCTCAACGGCGGCGTTATCCAGTTGACGGCGCTGGCGTTGCTGCTGGGCGAAGCGCTGTTCAAACAATACCGCGCCGTGACGGCGAACCAGGCAGCCCGGTTTCGCGCCAGCGCCCTGGTCATCATCGGTTTGTTCGTCGTCACCAATTATGTGGCGTACGTGATTCCCAACTATCGCTCCGCCGAGTTCCTGGTGTTCTGCACATTGGCCCTGTCCTTTCGGCATCACCACGCGACATTCCCCGAGTTATCACCGACACCCCTACGTCAGCGTCCGTCTGGCAGGGATTTAGCGCGCGATTCAGCCCAGGCGTGACAAAAGGAGAAACACCCGTGCCCAACCAAGCCTCCCCTTTACCTCATTCAGTGTGCGTCGTAATCCCGATGTACAACGGCGCCGACAGCATCGAGCAAACGCTGGCGTCCCTGGTCGAGCAAACCCGACTGCCCGATCACGTCATTGTCGTCGACGATGGTTCGACCGATGACGGGCCACAACGGGTCAGGGACTTCGTGGCGCCGTACCGCCTGACGCTGTTGCAGCAGGCCAACGAAGGCCAGGCCAGTGCCCGCAACCACGGAATGCGACACAGTGAAGAAACGTTTGTGGCGCTGCTCGATGCCGATGATCAATTTCGTCCGCAAAAGCTCGAGCTGCAATTGGCGCTGTACGACGAACTCACTCGTCAGGGACGGCCGGTGGGGCTGATCGACTGCTACACCCAGGTCAATTACAGCGACGGCCGGCGGCAACTGGACAACCGGCGCAAGAGTGGTCGGCATTTCTACGATTTCATCCACGCCAACGTCCTCAATGGCGTATCCACCGCGCTGGTCAAGCGCGAGGTGATCATGCAGTACGGTGGCTTCGATGCCAGCCTGCGTTACTCCGAAGACCGCTTCATGTGGACCCGGATCGCCGAACACTGGGAGGTCCACACGGTGCCACAGGTGCTGCTGGAGCGCACGGTCAACGGCGGCAACATGACCGCGCAACCGAAAAAATACTATGGGAACAAACTCAGGTTCATCGACGTGTACCTCGCCCGCTATGGCGAGCAGCTCAGCAAGCAGCAACGGATCGATTTCGTGCTGGGCAACCACACCGATTTTCTCAATGCCTTTTCCCGACGTGGCGAGCATGCCGAAGTGATCGGCGTGTATCGGCGAATGCTGGAGTATTCCTGGCAAACGCTGATCTTCGCCAACGGCAAACCGACCTTGCGCTACCTCTACGCCTGCGCCCGAACCTTGCGCAAGGCAAGGGCCTCAACCACCGCCCATTGAACCGGTATTCGCCATGGCCAATCACCGTCTGGTGACATTGATCTGGATCTTCACCGAAAAATTCGGCCTGATCTTCCTGTCGATGATTACCTTTGTCGCGTATGCCAGGCTGCTGTCGCCGGCAGAGTTGGGTATGGGCACCGTCATCATCGCCGTCGTCGAGTTGATCGGCCTGGTGTATTCATCGGTGCTGGAAGACCCGCTGGTACGACTCGAACGGCTGGAGGACAAACACATCACCACGGCGTTCTGGGCGGCGGTACTCGTCAGCCTGGTGTCCATCGTCGTCATCTCGGGCGCAGCGATGCTGTACACGCCCGATCCGGTGTTGCAATGGATGACGGCGGTGGCCTCGGTGAAAATCCTGTTCACCATGATGGCACGGGTCTATGTGGCGCAAATGCGCCGCAGCGGTAACTTCAAGATGCTGGCGTCACGCACCTTGCTGGGCAAGGTGTGTGGAGGTGTCGGCGGCATCGCTGTCGCGCTGTGGGGGTTCGGGGCCTGGGCGGTCGTTGCCCAGGCACTGATCATGGAGTTCGTCTCCATCATCGTATTGATGCGCGCGGATCCGCGACGCATTGCCTTTCATATCGACGGCCCGGTCTTGCGCGAACTGTTGAAGTCCGGAGCGCCGGTGGCCGTCAACGCGCTGAGTTCGCAAGCGCTGCAACGCGGGGTCAATGTGGTTTTGGGCATGACGGCCGGCACCAACGCGGTGGGCATGTTCAACATGGCGATGCGCATCATCGATCTGCCGCGCACGGCGATCTACCACGGTCTGATCAGTTACGCGCTGCCGGTGTTTGCCCGGCGTAGCGCCGATCCATCACGGTTGCGCGCGATCATCAGCGATTCGACCGCCGTCAGCGGCTTCCTGCTGACGCCCCTGTTCATCGGCATCGCACTCACCGCGCACGACGTGATCCTGTTGATCTTCGGTGCCAAATGGACCGAGGCCATTCCCCTGCTGCAAGTGCTGGCGTGCACTGCTGCCATCGGCAATACCGCCATGTACGCCACGACCGCACTGGTCGCCGTCAATCGCAGCCACCTGACCATCAAGGCCGAAGTGGCAACCACGGTACTGGCACTGGCGCTGGTTTACAGCTTCGGCAGTCTGTATGGCGGCATGGCGGCTGCCCTCGCTCTGCTGGCGAGGATGCTGATCATCACACCGCTGCAAATCCGCGGACTCAACACGGCCATCGGTTATGGCTGGCACCGATTCTTCGACGCCAATTACCGCAGCATGATCGCCTCGCTCGTCATGGCCGCAACCGTCCTGATGGTTGCTCCCCGCATGGGTTTTGAAGGCTATCTGAACCTGATTTGCACCATCGGTATTGGCGCCCTGAGCTATGCCGTGGCGTACAGCGTATTGCACCCACGCTGGCCGCAAGAATTCAAAACGGTTTTCACCGCCCGCTGAATTCCCCCCTGAGACAGGAACACCTCACCATGTCTAAAACCACGCTTATTACTGGCGGGGCCGGCTACATTGGCTCCCATACTGCATTGGCGCTTATCAATGCCGGGCACTCTGTGCTGGTGCTCGACAACCTGTGCAACAGCTGTCGAGAGTGCATCGCGCGCCTAGAGCTGCTGACCCACACCCGGGTCGATTTCATCAATGGCGACATTGGCGACTCGGTCTTGCTCGACCAGATTTTCAGCCGTTACGACGTCGATGCCGTGGTGCATTTTGCGAGCCTCAAATCCGTCGAAGAAAGCCTTCGCAAGCCTTTGGACTATTACGCCAACAATGTCGCCGGGACACTCAATCTGTGCCGGGCGATGGTGCGTCATGAAGTCTTCAATCTGGTGTTCAGCTCCTCGGCGACGGTGTACGGCGACCCTGCGCAAACCCCGATCCTGGAAGACATCGGCACCGGCAAACCGGTCAATCCCTATGGCCGCACCAAACTCATGATCGAGGAGTTGCTCACCGACCTGTGCCACGCGGACCCACGCTGGAGCATTGCCTTGTTGCGCTACTTCAACCCGATCGGTGCCCACGAAAGCGGGATAATCGGCGAAGACCCTCGCGGGCGCCCCGCCAATTTGCTGCCGTGCCTGACCCAGGTGGCGATCGGACGGATTCCCGAACTCACGGTGTACGGCTGCGACTATCCCACCGTGGACGGAACCTGCGTGCGCGATTACATCCATGTGGTCGACCTTGCCATCGGCCACCTCAAGGCGCTGGAGGTGTTGCAAGGCAAAGGCGGCATCAACGCCTGGAACCTGGGCACCGGCATCGGCTACAGCGTGTTGCAGATCATCCAGAGTTTCGAGGACATTACCGGTATCACCATTCCCTACCGCTTCGCCCCGCGACGTGCCGGTGACATTGCCAAATGCTGGGCGGACCCGAGCAAGGCTGGACGTGAGCTGGGCTGGAGCGCGCAACGCGACCTGGAACAGATGATCGTCGATACCTGGCGGTGGCAGTCGCGCAATCCGCAGGGGTATCAGTCGGCCCTCGACATACCGGCCCTGGTGACGGCGAAGTAATGCAGATGCTCAGCCACTATCTGCTGGTCCTGCTGTGGTCGGTTTCACTGGCTGGCACGGCGGCGCAAGCGGCCTCCCGTCCGCCGGCCAGCGGCCTGGTGCTGTGGCTCGACGCGGCCGACGCATCAACCTTGACGGTCGATGCGCAGGACCGTGTGCAGTCCTGGCGCGACAAATCCGGCCATTCCAACGACGCCACGGCAGACGATGCCGCCTTGGCACCGAAGCAGGTGGCGAACGCCCTGAACGGTCAATCGGTGCTGCGTTTCAGTGGCGTTTCGGGGTTTCTGGGCAAAAACATCCGCAACGCAAAAGGCCCGGTCACGGTATTGCTCGTCTCCCTTCGGCCAGAAGAAGCCAATGTTGATCCCTGGCAGCGGCTGTTCAGTTCGCGACCGCAAATCGCAAACAACGATAACGTGTTGCCGAATTTCGCCATCAGCCTGCGACAGACCACCGCGTATGCGCCGACCATTTCCGTGCTGGAGCTTTTCGATGTGCCGATCGGTCCGTATGCCGTCGGGCGCAACGTGGGTGGCAAGGACGAAAACTTCCGCGGCGACATCGCCGAAGTGCTGGTCTACGACCGCCCGTTTGCCTCCCTCGCCGAGCGGCAACAAGCGTTTGAGTACCTGGCGGACAAATGGTCCATGGTCGTTCCCAGACTGGCCGACACCTGGACCCGTGTCGGACCGCTGGGCACGTTGCCGGTCCATACCAACCCCGACCTGCCGCTGTCTGATCAGGCCAATGCCGGCCAGTGGGCACTCGACACCAACCTGTCCGACGACTTCAACGGCCCCACCCTCGATCTTGCACGTTGGCACGTCAACAATGCCCAAGGGAACGAATCGCTCGGACGCAAACCGGCGCTGTTCAAGCCGGACAATGCAAGGGTCCACGATGGCCACCTGAACATCGTCTTCCGCAAGGAAACCTTGCCGCAGAAGTACGTCAAGCTCGGCTTCAAGGACTACTCCTCGGCGATGGTTCGCACCCATTCGCGTGGGCTCTTCGGGTATTACGAAGCGCGCGCCAAACCCATGAATTCGGCAGGCTCCAGCGCCTTCTGGCTGGCCTGGACGGGCATGGCCGACAACGCCACCGAAATCGACATCTTCGAAATCGGCGGCAAGACCAAAGGCGCGGCGCTCGACCGTTCGTACAACATGAATGCCCACCTGTGGGCCACGCCACAAAGCACCGAACATATTGCCGATGGCAGCACCTGGATCAGTCCATGGCGCCTGGCGGATACCTTCCATATCTACGGCTTCGACTGGCAGCCCGACACCCTGCGCTGGTATGTCGATGGCGTGCTGGTCCGGGAATCGAAGAACCACCATTTCTTCTTCCCGATGCAGATTGTCTTTGACAGTGAGGCGATGTGGCAGTGGTTCGGCGTGGTTGACGATGCTGACCTGCCCTCTACCTTCAGCGTCGATTACGTCAAGGTGTGGCAACGCAGTCGATAGCCGCCACACCAGATCGACAACCGCACGGGTCAAATCTCTATCGGCAGATGGTCAGTTTTTCAGTCAGCGCTAACACGTCTGGAGCGCATTAAAATGATCAAACGCCGGCTGAATGAACTGGATTTGCTGCGCTTCCTGGCGGCTATCGCAGTCGTGTTTTTTCACTATGCCTTTCGCGGGTATGCAAAGGGCGACATGTCGGCAATGCCCTACCCGCTATTGGCTGAACCTGCCAAATACGGTTACCTGGGTGTCGAACTGTTTTTCATGATCAGCGGGTTCGTCATCCTGATGACGGCTTCGAGCAACAATCTCAAAGTGTTTTTCATCTCCCGCGTCGTTCGTATCTGCCCGGCTTTCTGGGTGTGCTGCACCCTCACTTTCGTCATCACACTTGCCATCGGACAACCCCGGTATACCGCTGATCTTTATCAATACATTGCGAACATGACTTTTCTGAGCGACTTGATGGGTATCGCGCCGATCGACGGCGTTTACTGGTCTCTGTTTGCAGAAATCAAATTTTATCTAATGATCTCCATTGTGCTGGGCTTCAAGAAAATAGAAAAAATAGAGACCTACCTCATGCTTTGGCTGCTGGTCTCTGCCATCGCTGAAGTATTCACGTTAGAGAAGATGCGTTCGGTACTGGTGACCGATTACGCGGCCTATTTCATAGCGGGTGCAACGTTCTACCTAATATGGGCCAAGGGCATCACAACATCACGGGTTCTGTTGTTGGCGGGGGCATTGGCCTTGGCCAACTTCACCGCCATTGTGTGGGCCCAATTGCTCGAAACAAAATATTCGACCGAATACAATCCTTTGATCGTCTGCTGCATTATCATCCTGTTTTTCATGACGTTTTTCCTGGTCGCAACGAACAGGACGGGAGTCATAGGGACATTGAACTGGACTGCATTGGGAGCACTGACCTACCCGCTTTATCTCTTACATCAAATGATCGGCTTCATGATCTTTAACATCGCTTATCCGGCGGTGAATCCGCACCTGCTGCTTTGGGGCACTATCGCCTTGATGATCGGTGCGTCTCATATCATCCACAAACAAATAGAAACCCCGATGGCCAGGTCAATGAAAAAATTCCTTTCACTGTCCTTCAAGCGTGTTGAGGTTAATAAGCCGTAACCGGGCGTACAAAGTCGCTGAGCGCTCATGCCGATCAACGGATAGTCGCGAAGGCCTTACGTTGGGGTTGGGGTACATATCCGTTTCTGCGGTAACGGCGGGTATTGGTTCCGCCCTTACGGCGGGTCACTTTGGAAAAGCCCCAAAGTAACCAAAGGGCTCTTGCCCCTGACGTTCGGTACCTCGCCAAGGCTCGGCATGCCCTCGCTCCGGCCTGGCTCTTCGTGTGAATGCATTTCCCCTGTGGGAGCTAGCCTGCTAGCGATGGACGTTAACGATTACGCGTTCGGTCTGAATGAACGCGGTGTCTGGACGTCCATCGCTAGCAGGCTAGCTCCCACAGGTTTTTTTGGCGGACATGACATGGTGTTCACTACCGATGACCTTGACGCACATCAGGTCGGCTATCAGTCCGCCTCGTTTTGGTTTTTGATCTGGCTTTTGATCTTGATCTTGATCTTGATCTTGCTTTTGATCTTGATCTGCCCCGTCGGAAGGCCGAGCGCAGGTTCTGCGCAGTGGGCACCGCGGCAGGGATGCCGCGGTAGCCGCCCCCGGCCATGGATGGCCGATGGCGGCGGGCCCACGGAGCAGGACCGGAGCGAGGCACCGTACGTCAGGGGCGAAAGCGTTTGGTTACTTTGCGCTCTTCAAAGTCACCCGCCGTAAGGGCGGAACCAATAGCAGCCGTTACCGCAGAAACGGATATACCCCCCGACACCAGCCACCTTCAAATCATCGGCGAAGCACTCACCACCCGCAGCGCCAACCCTTCATAGGCATCCAGCGTAATAGTGAAATCCCCCTCCTGCGTCAAATCCCCTTCAACCCGCTCGTTAATGATGTCGACCACCGGCCCCGGCGCAATATTGGGCAGGTGCAAGGTTTCGGTGATCGGCGTCGATCCGAAATTCAGCGCGGTGATTTGCGTCCCCTTACCGGCCGGCAATTCGTGAACCATGACCAGCAGCCCGGGATGCTGCACATCCGGAATCAGGATCTGACGACTCGCGGCAATGTCGTAGGCGCGACGCGCGGCGAGGATTCTTTTGAGTTGCGAGACGAACGAATCCGGGTCCTTCAATTGACTGGGCAAGCTGCCATACAAGGTCTTCGGACGCGGCATTTCACCCGCGGACAGTGGCGCATCCGGATTGAGGTCCACCAGATCGTAGGCACCGCGGTGAATCCAGCGCGTGTCACCGTCGCCCATCAAATGCTCGACCTGTTCCGCCGGCAACGGTAGCGCGCCGACAAGGTCCCAGCCGGACAACGCGAACACGCCCGGTTGCATGGCGTTGTACATCACCAACAGCAAATGCACCTGGCGAATCTGCTGGATATCCGCCGCTGTGATCGAGTCGAGATCACGAATGCCCAACGCCGCCGTGATGATGCTGGCGGTGGTGCACGACACACCGTTGGTGACAAATTTCAGATTGTAGGGTGCATGCTCGCCCGCCAGACGCTCGTACATCTGCTCGCGAATGTGTTCACGCAAGATGCTGCCTGGAAAGGTCTGGCCCTGATAGAGGTAGGTGTCATGGGCGTGCAACGTCCAGAAATGCACCAGTTCCAGGGTCAGTTCGTCGTGGTTCTGCAAGGCGTGGATCAGCGAACCGGGGTCGATGCCGAGGGTGTGCATCTGCCGCAGCATCAAGCGCAGGAATTCGGTGTCGCCCATCAGCAACGCGTGCTGGTAGGCTGGTCGGGTGATGAAGTCGTAGGAAAGATCGGCGCCGCCGTGGGACATGCTGGCGATATCGTCGACGGTCAGGTTCAGCTCCTGGAAACTGAAACCGCCGGCCTTGCGGATCGCCCCGGCGAGCAACTGGTTACCGGTGATCGATAACGGGTGGCTTTCAGACCAGGCGGTGCCGTCGAGCTTGCGCTCCACGCCGAGGAATCCGTTGGCGTCCAGACGCAGGATTTTCGCGCCCATGACGTCAATGGCGTGCAGGGCATCGCCGATGATCATCTGTTGTGCGGCGAAGGTCGGGTCCAGCCAGTTCAGAGACGGCTGCCCTTCCTTGAAGTAATGCAGATAAACCCAGCGCCGTGGTTTGCCATCGACGCCGATCACGATCGGAGTCGCGCTCCAGTCGGTTTCCTTGACCCCCGGCTCGAAGAAGATCACGCGCTGCAACTGGCCGACGATGTAGTGCTTGTCCCGGAGCACGTCGACCTGCATAGGGCTGAGATTTTGCGCATCACGACCGTCGGCGATGTCCGGCAGCAACGGCCAGTCCTCCTCGCGGATTTCGACCATGTGGTAGAGACCCGGGTAGTCTTCGTAGGCCATCTCGGCCAGGCGGAAATCCGCGCCTTTGCCGGTGTGCGAAGGGATCACGTCATCGATGATCACCGCGTTGTGCGCGGCGGCCATGCGCACCAGCGCCTGGAGCTGCGCCTCGGTGCCCAGTTGCGGGTCGATCTCGAAACTGATGCGGTCGAAATTGCCGTCAATGGTCGGTGTGCGTTGGGTGCCGGTCAGGCCGCCAGACATTTTCAGCGGACCGTTATGAATGCCCTGGATGCCGATTCTCGACAGCGCATGCCATAAGGTTTCATCGCCCAGGGCTTCCAGCACGGTGCCGTCTTCGCGAGTGACGATGGACGCCGGGTAGGCAGTGAACCACACCGACGCCAGGGCCGAGGCATCGCGGGGCCGGGTATGGGCATAGGGCTGTTGCCACAGCCGACCTTGCCCCGAATAGAGCTTGGCCCGCTGCCGGGCGGCATGAAGCATCGATTGTTCAACCAGCCAGGTCACATGATTTTTGTCAGCCGCGGTCATAAAAACTGTTACCTGTTGTCGGGGTAAATTTGCGCTTGGCCATCCCATGCGTACCTGCACCGGCGGACCCGTCCTTTTCATATGAGGCCCTGAGGCGGCATTCGTTGCATCGACGCTGGACGAATCAGAGCCCGCCTGCTGTTTCAAGTCATACCTGGGAATGAGTTGTTAACACCTACATATCCCCGCAGACAACCTAGGCATAAGTGACGCACCTGCGCGTCTCTTTAAGATACAGCCATCAAATACCCACGCTTGATCAGACAAAAAACGTTCCTGGGTCGCGTCACTACGACGGTCTCTCGCGGACCGTTGCACGCATGCAAAACCCTTGTTGCTTGAACATCCCTTGATCAAATAAGGAGAACAGGATGAAAACTCCAAACGTCGTATTGGGCATCGCCCTGCTTGCTACCACTGGCTTGATAACGGCAACGATTCACGCCGCCGAACCTCGCGACGCAGCTGCCAGCGGCAGCCGAACAGGCGGAGATCGGGATGCTGTTGCACCGTTGGTCCAACACGCTTCCGACAAACCCACCCACCCGCACGTTGCCGAAGGCGGTGCCGATCGCTTGAAAGAACGGCAATTGGCGTCGGACGGCTCTGATCGCCTCAAGCAGAACCGTGTCGCCGAGGGCGGTGCCGACCGCCTGAAAGAACGGCAACTGGCAGCCGACGCCTCCGATCACCTCAAGCAGAATCGCGTCGCTTTCGGGGCCAACAGTCGGATGCGTGGCACGCGTGTCGCGGAAGGCGGCTCCGATCGTTTGATGCAGAACCGTGTTGCCGATGGTGGCTACGACTCCGGTTCAGACATGAACGCCGACTTCTGCTTCGCCTGCCGCTGATCGAGCATTGATTCAGGGCTCGGCTGACGGGCTCGATAAACAGAAAGCCCCTCCATGAGGGTAATGCGGTTCACTTAAGCGCGGTACTTCAGACATAGCTACTTTTGTGGCGAGGGAGCTTGCTCCCGCTGGGCTGCGTAGCGGCCCCAAAAATCCGACAACACCGTCGATTTTTGTGAGTGCTCCGCACTCAAGCGGGAGCAAGCTCCCTCGCCACAGGTTCTCTGTGACTGAAGAGGTTTAAGTGAACAGCATCACCTCCACGAGGGGCTTTTTTCATACGCCAATATTCAGGACGATTTTTGGCCGAAATTCAGGGGTTTATGTCCTATTGAAGGGCAAACATTTGCTTCTAGCATAGGCACCCGACTCCGCCCCTCGATACCAGGAGTGCATGACCGAGATGAACAACAACAGGTCTTTCAATGCGCGCAAAGCCTTTCCATTTTTCAACAGTGCCAACGGCAAAGGGCAACGCATACCCTGCGAGACGAGCATTGGTGCAGCGATCGGCATCAGTTCCAACCCGCTGATCAACGCCCTGGGATGGCTGATCGGGCTGCTGGTGGCGTGCGGCATCGTGATCATCAATTCCGAGACACACACTGACCTGGCCCCGACGATTCTTTACATCACGTTGCTGTTGATGGCGGCGAACCTGTTTTCAATCAACGCCGTTATTTCAATCGCGCTGATGTGCATGCTGCTGCTGACGGCGACCTTTTTTTATAACGGCGGCTATCAACGCTGGGACTCGACAACGGGGTTCTTCCGCTGCCTGACCGCGCTGTCGGCGATCACCTTCCTGGCGCTGCGCAGCAAATATGCTGCCGACCGGCTGCGTCATAACGAGGTGTACCTGATCGGCGCCCAACGCCTGAGCCAGACCGGCAGCGTCGGCTTTCGCGCCGGCGCCGAAGCGATCTCCTGGTCGGATGAATCGGCGAGGATTTTTGAGTACCCGCTGACCGAAGCCCCGACCTTCTCCAAAGTCCTGGCACGCACTCATCCCGACGACCTTGCGCTGGTGCACGAGATCTTTGCCAAGGCGACGCGTCATGAAGCGCTGATTGAGGTCAAGCACCGCTTGTTGATGCCGGATGGACGCATCAAGCATGTGCACATGATCGCCAGTCCGCTGTTTACCCAGCATGAGCGCTCCAAATACGTCGGCGCACTGATGGACATCACCGCCAGCAAGCAAGCCGAAGAGGCCCTCTTCTGCGCCCAGGCACAACTGGCCCACGTCACCCGCGTCACCTCGCTGGGCGAGCTGGCCGCGTCGATTGCCCATGAAGTGAACCAGCCGCTGACGGCCATCACCAGCAGCAGCGAAGCCTGTCGCCGCTGGCTCGACCGCCCCGTCCCGGATCTGAACGAAGCGATCGCTTCCCTGGACCGCATCATCGCCAGCTCGTGCCGCGCCAGCGATGTCATCAGTCGCATCAGGACGCTGTCACGCAAGTGTGGGCCGCTGCGCCAGAGTGAGTCGCTGAACGACATCGTCAACGAGACGCTGAGCCTGGTTCAACAAGAGTTGGCACACCACAAAATCAGTCCGAAGGTCGATTTGGCCGCGTGCGCGGGTCGTGTCCATGCGGATCGGGTACAGCTGCAGCAAGTGATCATCAATCTGATCATCAACGCATGCCAGGCCTTGGCGGAGGTCGAAGTCTGCGAACGAATTCTGCACGTACGCACGTGGGTCAAGGACAACGAGGCGGTGGTGGAAGTGGCTGACCTGGGTTCGGGCATCGCGGCCCATGTCCTGCCGTCCTTGTTCACCCCCTTTTTCACGACCAAGGACAACGGCATGGGCATGGGCCTCTCCATCTGCCGCTCGATCATTGATTTTCATGGCGGCAGGATCTGGGCCACCAGCGCCATCGGTCACGGCGCCTCGTTCAAGGTCGCCTTGCCGCTGCTCGTCACCGTCGCCCACTAAACGGCTTGAACACCAGGACAACTGCTCCCAGGGAAGCTCCATGAACAAATACCACCCCATGAACAAAGTCAGCAACACCGAGCCTTTGGTCTTCATCGTCGATGATGATGCGCCGCTGCGTGAAGCACTCGGCAGCCTGCTGCGTTCCATCGGCCTGCAGGTCGAGCTGTTCGGTTCCGCTGCCGACTTCATGAAGTACAACCGTCCGGACATCCCCAGCTGCCTGGTGCTGGATGTGCGATTGCAAGGCTCCAGCGGGCTGGATTTCCAGCAGGAGCTGGTGGCCGCCAACATTAACCTGCCGATCGTTTTCATGACCGGGCACGGCGACATTGCCATGACAGTTCGCGCGATGAAGGCCGGCGCGGTGGATTTCCTCGAGAAACCCTTTCGCGAACAGGACTTGATTGATGCGGTATCCGCTGCCCACGCACGGGACAAGGTGCGGCGCGAGTCGGAGCGCGAAAACGATGAGTTGCGCAGCCGCTTTGCCACGCTGACCCCCAGAGAGCAAACGGTCATGGCATTGGCCGTGTCAGGCCTGATGAACAAGCAGATCGCCGGGGAAATCGGCTTGAGCCAGATCACCGTCAAGATCCACCGCGGCCAGGCCATGCGCAAGATGTTCGCCCGCTCGTTTGCCGACCTTGTCCGAATGGCGCAAGCGCTGGGAATCAACCGCCCTTAGGGACGGGTCTATACGCAGGTATACTGTGCCGCGCTTGGGGATTGGGTATCTTGCACTGATGGCGGGCACTCTTTATGGGCTACCCGATATCACCCAGGTACTTAAATGTCCTACCCCTTTATTGTTTCCGTGGTCGACGATGACGAGTCGGTTCGCATTGCACTGGACAGTTTATTGCGCTCCAACGGCTACACCGTCCGGGTATTCGCCACGGCCGAAGAGTTCCTCTCGACTAACGGTCCGCTGATCACCTCCTGCCTGATCTCCGATGTTCAAATGCCCGGCCTGTCGGGCATTCAGATGTATGAAGAACTCTCAGCCCGAGGCATTCACCTGCCGGTCATCTTCATCAGCGGATACCTGGATTCCCTGCCCCAGGTCAGCGCTACAGCCGTCAAACCCGTCGCATTTTTTCCCAAGCCATTCCCCTGTGGCGAATTGATTGCCTGTATCGAAGACATCCTCAATCGCTCCGCTTGAGCCCGCTCACCTGCGGTCAAATCACTCGGTCTGTGCGTTTTCATTTTGCCCGCTTAATACACGGGTATGCCTTGCTCATACTCATGCGTGTTTGCACTGACCCCAGGTAGAAGTGTCCCGCCCTCTTCCCGTCGATAACATCTCCCTTGTCTTCAGGTGTAGGGCGGTGACTGGCGTGTATGGCTTTTTTGAAAATCAGTATCGGGTGTTGAAGTTGTCTCATGTGCTGCTGATCGGCGGGCTGATCATGTTGGCGGTCGGGATCATCCTGGCCTACGGCTGTGAGGCCTACCTGACGCTGCCTGCCCTGGTGGGCGCGCATGCCATGACGATTCTGGGCCCGACGGCGATCAAGCTTGGTTATGTCATGCGGCTGCTGGCCCATAACCGCCTGCGCCTCAATCTGAAAGCGCAACTGCAGGACGCCGCTGCCTGATCCACCTTTTATAAAAGACCCGGCCAGCTCCCTCCTTGCTGAACCGGCGATTCCCAAACGCCCGCCAACCCGTTTTTTTGGCGGGTTTTTTTTGCTTCGAATTTACGCCGCCGCGCGTTCATTGTTCAGGGCTGGCAACGCAATGGCGAGCGCAAGGCCGATCAGTCCCGCAGCGACCAAAAAGGTGATTGCCATGCCATGGGCGACCGCTTCCGGGGCTGCGCTGGTGATGTCGGTTGTCGATGATGCCAGCGCAAACACCGCCCCCATGACCGAGGCGCCGGTGATGAGTCCGAGATTGCGCGACAGGCTGAGCAGGCCAGCGATAACGCCGCGCTGATCCTGACTCACGCCGATCATGATCAACGTGTTGTTGGCCGCCTGAAACAGCGCATAGCTGGCGGTGATCACGGCGATGGGCGCGAGGTAACCGAAGACGCCGAAACCCGTCGGCATCATGGACAGCACGCCAGCACCGAGCGCCATCGCGACGAGCCCGGAAGCGGTCATGCGCTGCGCGCCAAAACGGTCCACCAGGCGTCCGGCCGGTACGCCAGCCAGCGCGGCCACCAGCGGGCCGACTGACAACGTGAGCCCGACCAGCGCTGCATTCAACCCGAGTGCGCCCGAGAGATAAAACGGCCCGACCACCAGTGTCGACATCATCACCGTCGAGACGAGCATGCTCATGGCCAGACTCGCGCTCAACCCCCGCTCACGCAACAGCGTCAGTTTGATCAGCGGCGATGCAACCGTCGCCTCGATGAACAGGAAGACTCCGCTGCCAGCAACGGCGATCAGCAATAACGCGAGGTTGAGCGAACTCCAAACCCCTTCACCCAACGTCATTGCCAGTGCATACGCGCCGAGTGTCAGCGCCAGCACCAGCGTGCCTGCAACGTCAAAAGCACCGCGTTGAACCTTCGGCATTTGGCGATCAGCAGGCAAGTAGAGATACGCGAGCACCCCGTTCAAAATGCCCAGCGGCAAGTTGATCAGAAAAATCGCCTGCCAGCCGAAACCGGAGATCAGCACGCCGCCCAGCGCCGGACCCAGCGTGGTGCCGATCGCCGACATCGTGCCGAGCAAGCCCATGGCGCTGCCAGTCTGCGCTTTGGGCACCGTCTCACCGACAAAAGCCACAGTGAGCGCCAACATGATCGCCGCGCCGAGGCCTTGCACCGCTCGCGCGGCGACCAGCCACCACAGCGACGGCGCCAGACCACAGGCCAGTGACGCGAGCGAGAAGATGCCGATGCCGGCCAGCAGCAACCGGCGACGACCGACTATGTCGCCCAAGCGTCCAACGCTGACGATTAGCGTCGTGATCGCGAGCAGATACGCGAGGACGATCCACTGCACTTGCTGGAATGAGGCGTCGAGTGCCTGGGACAAAGTCGGCAAGCCTGCATTGGCGATGCTGGTGTCGAGCGAAGGCATCAACATCGACAACGAAAGGCTGGCGAGCGCCCAGCGGACCGAGCGGGATTGCGTGATGGTTTTCATGGTTGGGCCACTGATGAAGAGTTGGCCTTCAGCGTATGCCCGCGCCTGATAGGGCGGAAGACGCACCACTTGCACTTGATACCTGCACGCAACGCCATGTCATCGTCCGGCCGTGCTAACGTTGAAGCATGACAACTCCTGACCTGAACCTGCTGATTACCCTCGATGCGCTGCTCGCCGAAGGCAGTGTGGCGCGTGCCGCCCAACGACTGCGACTGAGCCCGTCGGCGATGAGCCGGGCACTGGCGCGCCTGCGTGAAACCACCGGCGACCCACTGCTGGTCCGCGCCGGACGCGGGCTGGTACCGACACCCCGAGCGCTGGAACTGCGTGAGCAGGTCAGCCAACTGGTGCAGCACGCCGAAGCGGTGCTGCGCCCCGCCGTGCAGCTCGACCTCAAGCAGCTAGTGCGCACCTTCACCCTGCGCACCAGCGACGGCTTTGTGGAGAATTTCGGGCCGGCGCTGATTGCTCGCCTCAGCGAAGAGGCACCCGGCGTACGGCTGCACTTTTTACAGAAACTGAACCAGGACAGCGCGCTGCTGCGAGACGGCACGGTCGATCTGGAGACCGGCGTTGTCGCGGACAGCACCAGCCCGGAAGTGCGCACCCGCGCGTTGTACCAGGACCGTTTTATCGGCGTGGTACGCCCGGGTCATGCACTGAGCAAGGGCAAGATCACCCCCGCCCGGTATGCGTCCGGCCGGCATGTCCTGGTCTCGCGACGCGGGCGGGACAAAGGGCCGATGGATGACGCCTTGAAACCGCTTGGACTGACGCGGGAGATCGTGACCATCGTCGGCGGCTTCTGCGCAGCGCTGGCGCTGGCTCGGGCGTCGGACCTGATCGCTACGGTGCCCGAACGCCACACCCACAATCTGCGTGCCGGCCTGCACAGTTTTGCCCTTCCGGTTTCCACGCCGGTGATCACCATTTCAATGCTCTGGCACCCGCGAATGGACGCCGACGCCGCGCACCAGTGGTTGCGCGGATGTATTCGCGAGGTGTGTGCGGGGTCGCTGGATTAGCGCTTATTGAATGCTTTCGCTCCCACAGGTTCGGCGGCCAAGTCGGCGAACCGGGTCTAGACTCAATGCGTTGCTTCGGGCCACACCGGTCAGGCCAGCGATCTGGATATGAGGGAACGTCATGAGCGACAAAATTGATTTACGCAAGTACTCCTCGCAAGTGGTCGACGGCGTGGAGCGCGCGCCCGGCCGTTCCATGCTGCGTGCCGTGGGCTTCACCGATGAGGACTTCAAAAAGCCGCAGATCGGCATCGCCTCGACGTGGGCGATGGTCACGCCGTGCAACATGCACATCGACAAGCTCGCCGTTGAAGCGGAAAAAGGCGCAAATGCTGCCGGCGCCAAGGGCGTCATTTTCAACACCATCACCATTTCCGACGGCATCGCCAACGGCACCGAAGGCATGAAGTATTCGCTGGTGTCGCGGGAAGTGATCGCCGATTCCATCGAGGTGGTGGCCGGTTGCGAAGGCTTTGACGGCCTGGTGACCGTGGGCGGTTGCGACAAGAACATGCCGGGGTGCCTGATCGGCATGGCGCGGCTGAACCGCCCGTCGATCTTCGTCTATGGCGGCACCATCCGCCCGGGCGCCGGCCACACCGACATCATTTCCGTGTTCGAAGCCGTGGGCCAAAATGCACGCGGCGATATCAACGAGATTCAGGTCAAGCAAATTGAGGAAGTGGCGATTCCCGGTCCCGGTTCCTGCGGCGGCATGTACACGGCCAACACCATGGCTTCTGCCATCGAGGCATTGGGCATGAGCCTGCCGGGTTCCAGCTCCCAGGACGCCGTCGGCAGCGATAAGGCGTCAGACAGTTTCCGCGCCGGTCAGCAGGTCATGGAGCTGTTGAAGCTGGACCTCAAACCACGCGATATCATGACTCGCAAAGCTTTCGAGAACGCCATCCGCGTGGTGATCGCCCTCGCCGGCTCGACCAATGCAGTGCTGCATCTGCTGGCCATGGCGCATGCGGTGGATGTCGAACTGACGCTGGATGATTTCGTCGAGTTGGGCAAGGTCTCCCCAGTGGTGGCCGACCTGCGCCCCAGCGGCCAATACATGATGAGCGAGCTGGTGGCCATCGGCGGCATCCAGCCGCTGATGAAACGCATGCTCGCGGCCGGCATGTTGCACGGCGATGTGATGACAGTGACCGGCAAGACCCTGGCAGAAAACCTGGAAAACGTACCTGATTATCCCGAGGGCCAGGACGTGATCCTGCCGTTCGACCAGCCGGTCAAAAAGGACTCTCATCTGGTGGTGCTGCGCGGCAACCTTTCACCCACTGGCGCCGTAGCCAAGATCACTGGCAAGGAAGGTTTGCGCTTTGAAGGCACGGCGCGCGTTTATCACGGTGAAGAAGGTGCGTTGGCCGGGATTCTCAATGGCGAAGTCAAAGCCGGCGACGTCATCGTCATTCGCTACGAAGGGCCCAAAGGTGGGCCGGGCATGCGCGAAATGCTCTCGCCGACGTCAGCGGTCATGGGCAAAGGGCTGGGCAAGGAAGTCGCGTTGATCACCGACGGCCGCTTTTCCGGTGGCTCCCATGGTTTTGTCGTGGGGCATATCACGCCGGAAGCCTTTGAGGGCGGGCCGATTGCGCTGATTGAAGATGGCGACACGATCACCATCGATGCAGAAACCCGGCAGATTACGGTGGATGTATCCGACGCTGAATTGGCTGAGCGCAAGACCCGTTGGGTGAGGCCGGAATCCAAGTACAAACGCGGGGTGTTGGCCAAGTATGCGAAGACCGTGTCCAGTGCTTCGGAGGGGGCGGTTACGGATAAATATCTTTAGGGATGGGCGCCAGACCTGTGGTTTTGCGTTGTCTGATCTGCCGCCTTCGCGAGCAAGCCCGCTCCCACACTTGATCCGCGTCAAACACAAAACCTGTGTTCAATGAAGATCTAATGTGGGAGCGGGCTTGCTCGCGAAGAGGCCTTCACAATCACTGCAAATCAATGGATCGGCACACGAACCTCAAAGCCGAAACCGATCCACCGACTGCGACAGCTTGCCCGCCAAGGTCGACAACTCATCGGTCGTCGAAGCCGTCTGGCCAATCACCTTGCTGTTGCCTTCCGACATGCCCGCAATCATGTCCACCTGATGGGCGATTTCGTTACTGGCCAGGCTCTGTTCACCAATCGTGCGGGTGATGTCGTTCACCAGCTCGGTGGTGTTGAGCGTGGCCTGGAGGATTTCGCGGATGGCGCGTTCGACGTCGGCGGTCACGGCCATGCCTTTGTCGACCTGTGCAACGCCCGCCTCCATGCTGGTCACCGCCTCGCGGGTGCTTTGCTGGATGCGCGAGACCATGCTGGCAATTTCCTGCGTAGAGGCGCTGGTGCGTCCCGCGAGGCTGCGAACTTCGTCGGCCACCACGGCAAAACCACGGCCCTGCTCACCGGCACGGGCAGCTTCGATCGCGGCGTTGAGGGCCAGCAAATTGGTTTGATCGGCGATACCCTTGATCACCTGAATGATGCTGAAAATCCCCTCGGACTCCTTGTCCAGCGTGCGGATCACTTGGGCTGACTGCTGCGCCGAACGGGCTATGCCATCCATGTCGTTGACCACTTGATGAATCACGCGACCGCCATCCTTGGCCAGTGCCTCGGCCTGGTTAGCCATGTTCAGTGCGCGTTCGGCGTGACGGGTGATTTCCTCGATGCTCGCGGTCATTTCACTGGCGGCAGCGGCCATGGTGCTGGCGGCGACGCTCTGCTGCTGGCTGCTGTCGGCGACCTGGTGGCAGCCACTGCTTAACTGCACGCTCATGCCACTCACGCCGTGAGCGTTGCTGCGAACCACCTCGATCATGCCGCGCAAGTCGCGCTGCATGGTGGCCAGACTGCGGATCAAGGCACTGGCTTCGTCGTTGTGGGTCGGTTCGACGATCGGCTCGCTCAGGTTGCCGTGGGCGATGCTTTTGGCAATGCGGCTTGCGGTCTGCAACGGCCCCATGATGCTCAGAATCACCCAGCGGCCCTGGATAAGCAGTAACAGAAGGCTGGCGATCAGGACGATACCCAGCGTGAAGTTGGCGCTGCTGATGGCCTGCTCAGTGCTTTTGCTGGTCTGTTGGGTGTTGGTTTCGATCACCTCGCTGAGGGCCGCCATCTGGTCTTCCAGCTGGCTGAACGCGGTATTGAACGTGCCCAGTTCCTTTTGCGCGGAATCCGGATTTTCCAGCGCCAGACCGACAATGCGCTCGGCCGCACCGATGTAGGTATCGAGGCTCGGCTTGACCTTGTTCAGGCCAGTCTTGATGGTGTCGTTGACCGGCAACTTCAGGTTTTCACCCAGCACGTCACGAAAATGCGCCGCATGCCCCTCGATGGAACTGCGCACCTCGGCTTTGCTGCTGGTGCTTTTGCCCAGACCGACCACCATCGCAGACAGCACATCGGCGCGCAGTGCGTCGTGCATCATGTCGGCTTCAAGGTGATTGCGCAGCGCGGTCATGCTGACCTCGTTGTCCTTCACCGCCTCGGCCATCCGGGTGTTTCCCACGTAACTGACCAGGCTCACGATCAACGCGGTGAGCAAGCTCGTACCAATCAGCAGCAACAAGCGTAATTTTATAGACATGGGGTAACCCTCTCGGTACGTCGCATTTATGAACACGTTATCGGCTGCGCCGGCAAGTCTTTGAAGCCTGACGCCGGACTTTCGGTGTTTTGCGACATGCGGTAGTGACAGCCGGTTTTTCCAGCGCAAATTTCCCCTCTTCACGCCTGAACCTAGTGCCTGAACGCAAGTCTTAGCCGAGCCATGAATTCCCATTGCCGCTGTCATCTCATCAGAGCTGCCCGTCACATGCGCCAACCTCGCCATGCCTTTCGTCTTGTTTCGCTCTGTTTCATAACTTTGCTTCCTCTGTTTGCCGGCGGATCGAGCAAGAGCCGCTGGTTACCGAGGCCGGCAGATCGGCGAAAACATCGCCGCCGGGCAGAGCTCACCGGGCAAGGCAATGGCAGGTTGGCTGGCCAGCCCCGGGCATTGCGCCAATTTGATGAACCCTATGTTTACCCAGGTGGGCGCGGCGTATGCGGCGGACGCGCGCAGTGATGAAGGGGTTTACTGGACGATGGTGTTTGGTTCGCCGTGATCCTGATTCTGCGCTGTCGCTTTCTGAGCGGTGAAGTCATGGCCAAACCTTGCGCCGGGCCGCTAAAGTGGCGCGACGAAAATCAGGGAACCGATGAACATGGATGAGCTTCACCAAGGCAGTTGCCTATGCGGCGCCGTTGAATATCACGTATCCACTGAACTGAAAGCCGTCACCCACTGCCATTGCAAAAAATGCCAAAAGAGCCATGGAGCGGCATTCGCGACGTATGCGAGCGCTCCCAGGTCGGCGATTTCAGTAATTGCGGATGCAACGGCGCTCAAGGGCTACGAATCGTCCAAAGGCGTCACACGCCAGTTCTGCTCCCACTGCGGGTCTTCGCTGTTCTGGTCAGATTCGAAGGGGGCGTTTTCGGACTGGGTTTCGATAGCGATCGGTACGCTGGATACGCCTTTCCTGACCTTAAAGCAGAAACACACCTGTATTGAGTCCAAAGCGTGCTGGTACGAAGCCGATTCGCTATAGGGCTAGCGCTTGCGCGCCAGCCGCTGCTTCCAATTGCCACCATTGGCGCGCTGACATTGCTCTTCAGAATCAAACTGCACATGGGCCGCGACCGATCTGACGTGTACATCCGCTTCGCTTAATGCTGTCGCCGTCAGTTCGACCATGCGCTCGCCCTGCCCGCTCGCCAGCGCCTGATCCTTGTTGGCCTGGGTGTCGAAGATCCAAATTACCCTGAGGCTGGATGGAAACACGTCGTAATCGACTTCGTGGGTCAGCCATTCAAAGCCGACGATGTGCACTTTGGCCGTTTCGCATGCCTCGGTCAGGGTGGCAATCAGGCGACGCTCGATGTGTGCCTGATCGCGTTTGCTTAAACCCATGGGGAATCCTTGAAATTGTCGAGATTTAAAATCAGGTTCAATGGTGCATTGTTTTCGGGCAATTGATGCCCCTGACAATCATTGTCCGATTTCTTGATAAACAGCGAGTTCAGGACGAAGATATTCGTCCGGAATGAAGGCCGGCTCTGCCACCTTCAACTGCCGAATCCGGTAATCGCCGAGACGCCCGGCAATCAACCTGCACGATTGCGAGAGGGAATGACATGAACACCTATCAGCCGTTGAACTGCGATCTGCACGACTACCTGGAGATCGCCTGCCTGTACGGTTATCGCCTGGATATCGAGTTGAACGACGGCGCACGTCTGGTCGCCAAGGCACTGACGACGCGAACCTCCAGCGACAAGGAAGAGTTTCTCTGCCTTAAGACCGCTGACGGCCAGCATGAAGTCCGCCTGGATCAACTGCTGGCCATCACGCCGCTGGATGCCAATGCGCAGTTTGGGCGGGTGGTGCTTCAGGGAGCGGTTTGCCGTTTTTGAGCGGCCCATTGGGTGCTTCAATACAGCACGCCCCCAGCATCACGCATGAATCTCGATGGTCTTGGGCCCAACCCCTTCGAACGCTCGGTGGTAGTCCTCTCCCGCAATAGCGCGCAGATACGCTTGATCCGCCTCAACCCTGAGGTCGCGCCACTCCTGCCAGCTCACGATGCCCAGGCGATCCATCTCGTCAGACTGACGAATCAGTTCTTCGTGATAGGCGTCGGGACACTCCATGCGCAGCCTCAAATCCTCAAGGGCAAGATGCCAGGCGTTGAGCGCTCGCAGCTTTAGCTCTTGAGCCGGTGTCAGCAGATTGGCAAACGAGTGCATGGCAGCGCCCCCCGAGAGTTCTTTCAGAATGGATCAATCCATCGTGAACACGGTTCAGGCATGCCGACCAAAGGCAGGTTTTTCAAGGCTGCGCCCCAATGGCTACGTGACGACCTGGCGGATGAAGGTGGTGCTGGACCTGCTGTGCGACGGAGTTCAGATCAAGGTGATCGCTGCGTCAGCCGGGTACAGCTCGCAAGCTTCTTTCTCCCGCATTTTTGCGTCTTCCATCGCTTTAAGTTTTATACTTCTGTCCCCGCGGCCAATACACCGGGGTGCGTTATCGCCACCCCCCATGGAAGACGTCCGCGCACGACACATCAATCGAATGGAATCCATCACAATGAGTTTCACTGCTATACAAAAAGTATCCACTAAAGCCTGGTTCGCGATTGTGGCCCTGGTGACAGTTCTAAGCGGCATTGCAACGATTTACGCCACGTTTCACGAAGCCAACCCCAACAATCCCCGCTTCATCGGTCGCTGGACGACCGATTACACCTACCCGTTCACCAACGGCACGTTCGAATTCAAGGGCATGACCGAGTATTTCCGCACAGGCCGGTACAACGTCAATGGCATTGTCATTCTTGACGGAACCGCTGAATCCAAACCCTACCGTCTTGAGTACAGCGTAAACGGTGCCGGCAGTTGGACCGCCGATTCCAGCCTGCTTTCGTTCACGTTGGCTGACATGAAGTCGATGCCCAAGTCATACGTGATCAACGGCACTGCCGTTCCCCCCTCGCTGGTTGCCAGGTTGGCTGGGCCCTCCATGCCTACCTTTAGCGACGGTTTAGCGTCCGGCGCTTCCGACGAATTCAAAATCCTGACGATCAAGGACGATGAAATAACGCTTGAGGGTAAAGACCCGGCGGGGAATGCCTTCACCCTACAGACATACAGACATACAGACAGCACTAGGTTTGTGCGGGTCTGATCTGAAAACTTCAGTGGCTGTGCTGCCGTCTTCGCGGGCAAGCCACGCTCCCACAGGATTTGCGTCGTTGACATGAGGAGTGATCGACAAAAATCCCCTGTGGGTGCGTGGCTTTGCCCGCGAAGAGGCCCATAAACAACCCAAATCCTGATGATTCGACCGTCACTGCCACGGCCTTTGCGACTAACGGTGATATCACCTTACAGCCCGCCTCAATCCCTCTAATTCGGCGGTCTCAGACACCCAATCAAACTTCGCACATCGACGCGGCAGCTTGCTACAAATACCTGCTTACAATTTAGCCAATCATAAAACCCGATCCTGTACTACAGAGTGTTACGTTGAGCGCCTTATCGGGCCATGAGATGCCAACGTAGTCATGCGCATCAAACTTCACCGTTTTCCTGCCTTCTGTGCCTACCTCACACTGTTCTGTCTTTTTGCGACCGCATGGGTGATCAATCCTGCCAATACGCATTCTTCCTTTGCCCTGATCAGTCCAGTGATGGCAGTGGCCGGAAAAGTGGCCGAGCCCATTTATACCAGCCGGTTCGCCTCCTCCGGGCTCGTCGATTTCGTGCACTCCTCAGCGGTCACCGCCTTGCCCGACGGCAGCCTGATGACGGTCTGGTTCGCTGGCTCGCGCGAAGGCGCCGCCGATGTGCAGGTGCGCTCCGCCCGGTTCGATTCGAAAACCGGCGAATGGGGAGCGGAGCAGGTCCTGGCGACTCGGGACTCGACCCAACAGGGCACTCGGAAATACATCCGCAAACTGGGCAACCCGGTGGTAGCCCTCGCGCCGGATAACCGCGTGTGGTTGTTCTACGTGTCGGTGTCCATGGGTGGCTGGGCCGGTAGCGCGGTCAATGTGATGGTTTCCGACGACTTCGGTGAACACTGGTCCGCTCCGCGACAGCTGATCACGTCGCCCTTTCTGAACATCAGCACCCTGGTCCGCTCGGCACCGGTGTTTCATGCTGACGGGTCCATCGGACTGCCGGTCTACCACGAGTTTCTGGGCAAGTTTGCCGAGTACCTCTACTTGAGCGCCGACGGCGATGTGATCGACAAATTCCGCATCAGCCACGGCAAGAATTCTTTGCAGCCCACGGTGGTTCCGCTCGACGGCAAGCGCGGCATTGCCTTGCTGCGTTATGCCGGCAACACCCACCACCGTGTTCTGGCGGCCCGCACCGAAGATGCCGGGCAAACCTGGAGCGAGCCCTATCCGCTCGATCCCTCGAATCCGAACTCCTCGCTGGCAGCCGTCGCGACACCCGAACACGGCTTGCTGGTCGCGCTCAACGACCTGCAGGAGGGACGCTTCAAGCTGAGCCTGTACGGGACCGATGCCAAAATGGACGATTGGCGCTCATTGCGCGACCTGGATAAATCACCTGATCCACAGGGCGCTCCGTTTTCTCCTGAAGCCTACAAGGAGATCATCGGCAGAGAGTTCCGTGGGTCGAGCGGTGCGCGCCGCCAACCGCTGGAAGCGGAGTTCCTGGATAACCTCGACAACCGTGTCTGTAAAAACCAGGAGTGTGAATTCGAATACGAATACCCGTATTTCATCCGCAGTCCTGACGGCATGTATCACTTGGTTTATTCCTGGAACAACACCTTCATCAAGCACGTTACCTTTAACGATGCATGGCTTAACGAGCGTCTCAAATGATCAGCCTGTGGCAAGCCCATGTCAGCTTCGCAATGATCATCTTCCTGGTGCTGCCTTCGTTCGGCTTGCCCAGAACCTCGCGGATCGCACTGCTGGCCGCATTGCTGGCCGTCAGCTTCATCTCGCCGGACGGTTTGTCGTTTGCCGCGTATTTGCGCAGCTACATTGATGACCTGGCGATCACCACCCTGGTGTTCATGGCGTGGGGCTGCTTGCGCCGGCTGGACATGTTGCCACCGGCACGGGGCAAAAACGGCGTATTGATCCTCTTCGCCGCGATGGCCGTGGTGCTGTACCCGGCCACCCTGGGCATGAGTGATCTGGACCCCTATCGCTTCGGGTACAGCCCGCGGCCCATGTTGATTCTCTTCGCCGCGCTCACACTGGGCCTGTTTTACCTGCGCAATGGCCTGGCCGTCTTGATGCTGGCCAGCGCAACCCTGGCCTTCATCGCCGGGATCAAGCCTTCGCAAAACTATTGGGATTACCTGGTCGATCCGCTGCTGGGTCTGTATTGCTGCGGCGCCCTGCTGATGCTTGCCGTACGCTGGATGTATCGCCGCTCAAACAAACGCCGTACTGCGATGAGCGACCAGATTAAATCCGCTTGAGATTTAACGACTTTTTAACAGGGGAACAGGGATGGGTTGGCTGCACTCGAGACGTTTACATTACTGGCTAGGCGCTACAGCGATTGCGTTCGTGCTGTTTGCACTGCTGAGGGTGGTGTTCTTCTTCGGCTTTTCCGGGTTCGAACCCAAAGCCCTGAGCGACACACAAGGCGTCTGGGAAACCCTGAGCATCGGCTTTCGTTTCGATCTGCGCCTGGCCATCCTGATGATGTTGCCGCTGGCGTTGCTGGCCTGGATTCCGCGCTGGAACCTGCTCCGCAGCCGTCTGCTAAGGCGCATCGCACGCGTCTACCTGGTCGCAGTCCTGAGCGTACTACTGCTGATCTACATCATCGATTTTGGCCATTTCGCCTACCTGGGCGTGCGAATCAACGCCACTGTCCTGCGCTTCATCGAGGATGCGCAAATCTCCCGCGACATGGTCTGGCAGACTTACCCGGTGATCTGGATTTCGCTGGGTTGGCTGGCCACGGTCGCGTTTGTGACCCTGGCGCTGGTGCGTCTGGAAAGCGTCACGCTGGATCGCCCTCGCAAAATCATTCACCCGCTCTCCGCAACATGGGGCGGCGCGGTCATGGTCGTACTGGTGCTGCTGGGCATTCTGGGTCGTGTGGAAAACATGAACCTCGAAAACCCGGTGCCGTTGCGCTGGAGCGATGCGTTCTTCTCGGGCAATAACCAGATGGCCGCGCTGGGCCTGAACCCGGTGTTGTTCCTCTACGACACGGTCAAGGTCGGCCAGTCGCGTTACGACGAAGCGCAGGTGCGCGAACATTACCCGGTCATGGCCAACTACCTGGGGGTCGAAAAACCCGATCCGCAGACCCTGAATTTCGTCCGGCACCAGGCACCACAACCGTACAAAATTCCGGGCTCACGTGCGCCGAACGTCATGTTCATCATGCTTGAATCGCTGGGCACCAGTGCCGTCGGCGCCTATGGCAATCCGATCAATCCGACGCCCAATCTCGATCGCCTGGCCACCCAGAGCTGGTTCTTCGAGCACTTCTATGTGCCCGTGACGGGGACCGCAAAAACCGTCTGGGCCAGCATCAGCGGCGTACCTGACGTCACTCGCCAGGAAACCGCAACGCGCAATCCACTGATCACCCAGCAAAACACGCTGATCAATGCCTTCACCGGTTACGAGAAGATCTACACCATCGGCGGCAACTCCGGCTGGGCCAACATGAATGCACTGATTCGGCAGAGCATCGACGGCGTGCGCTTGTTCGAAGAGCGCGACTGGAAATCGCCGGTGGTGGACGTCTGGGGCATTTCCGATCTGGACCTGTTCAAGGAAACCGATCAGATCCTGCAAGCACTGCCCAAGGACAAACCGTTCTTCGCGTATGTGCAGACGGCCGGCAATCACCGTCCGTTCACGATTCCCAAGAGCAATGACGGCTTCGAGGTCAAGCACCCTACCCTGGCCGAAGTACAGGCCGCAGGATCGCGCAGTGTCGAGCAGTACAACGCCGTGCGTTTGCTGGACTTCAATCTCGGACGCTTGATGGAAATCGCCAAGGCCGGCGGCTGGTATGAGAACACCATTTTCGTGATGTTCGGCGACCACAACACCCGCATCGCACAGATCCCGTTCCTGGCACCGGCCTACGAGCAACTGGGCCTGGAAAGCAACGCGGTGCCAATGATCATCCACGCACCGGGCTTGATCGGAACGCGCAAGGTCAAGGAAGCGGTTGGCCTGGTGGACTTGCTGCCCACCGTGGCAGGCATGGCCGGTCTTGAGTTCCGTAACAGCGGCATGGGCCGTGATATCCAGCAGCCCGCGCCAGAAGGCGAACGTGTGGTGCCGCTGGTATTGCGTGAAGGCACATTCCCGTTGATCGCCGGCGTCACGCAACACTACATGGTGCAGATGGAGCACGACGGCAGCTCGCCAACCCTTCACGACCTCGCCTCGATGACGCCACGGGACAACGTTGCCGAGAAAAACCCTGAAGAGTTCAAACGCCTGTCGGCGCTGACCCGCGCCATGCATGAAACCTCACGGTTGATGCTGTACCAGAACGTTCGAAAGTAACCGTTCAGGCCTGAAAATCCGCGTCTATGCTTCGGATAGACGCGGGTCCTCCCCGCAACATCCGTAAAAGACTCTGCCTATTACCTCCTAATACTCCACCTATTAGCTGACTCCCCAAGTGGGGTCTAACCTGTATCCAGCGCTGGCGGAACAAGCCGGCCGGTTTAGTGCTGATAAGGAGACAGGAATGAGTCCGAAGCTTGACTAGGCCACCCGTGGGCCACCGCCGCTGTCCAATTCCCGTGTGGTCCAGACGATCAGTTGATCCAACTGTTGGTCCTGCAGCCTATGTCATTGAATTCGCTCGTTGCTATCTAACGCCCACCCCGGGCCGATAGCCGGATGAAACACGACCAAAGGTAGCTCACACATGGCAAATGAATCGAAATGCCCGTTCAATCACGCCGCTGGCGGTGGCACGACGAACCGCGATTGGTGGCCGAACCAACTGAATCTGAAGATCCTGCACCAGCACTCGTCCCTGTCCGACCCCATGGACGAGGGCTTCAACTACGCCGAAGAATTCAAGACCCTGGACTTTGAGGCGGTCAAGCGTGACCTGACGGCTCTGATGACCGACTCGCAAGACTGGTGGCCAGCGGACTTCGGCCACTATGGGCCGCTGTTCATTCGCATGGCTTGGCACGCCGCAGGCACGTATCGCACGGGCGATGGTCGTGGCGGTGCCGGCTCCGGTCAGCAGCGCTTTGCACCGCTCAACAGCTGGCCCGATAACGTCAGCCTCGACAAGGCGCGCCGGCTGCTCTGGCCGATCAAGCAAAAGTACGGCCGTAAAATCTCCTGGGCGGACCTGATCGTCCTCACCGGCAACGTCGCGCTAGAGTCCATGGGCTTCAAGACTTTCGGTTTTTCCGGGGGTCGTGCGGACGTTTGGGAACCGGATGAAGACGTCTACTGGGGTTCGGAAAACAAATGGCTGGGCGGTGACACCCGCTACGGCAAAGACAGCGCTCCCGTGGAAGCTCCCGGTGACGGTCCACTTGTCGCCGAACCCGGTAAAAACGAGGAGAGCCGTACCGAACACGGCCGTAATCTCGAAAACCCGCTGGCCGCCGTGCAAATGGGCCTGATCTACGTCAACCCCGAGGGACCGGAAGGCGAGCCAGACCCAGTCAGATCCGCCATAGACATCCGCGAAACCTTCGGCCGCATGGCAATGAACGACGAAGAAACCGTGGCGCTGATCGCCGGCGGTCACGCCTTCGGCAAAACCCACGGCGCAGGGCCTGCCGACAACGTCGGCGCCGAGCCCGAAGCCGCGGGCCTCGAAGCCCAGGGCTTTGGCTGGAAGAACAGCTTCGGCACCGGCAAAGGTCCGGACACCATCACCAGCGGCCTGGAAGTGACCTGGACCACCACGCCCACCCGGTGGAGCAACAATTACCTGGAAAACCTGTTCGGCTTCGAGTGGGAACTGAGCAAAAGCCCCGCCGGTGCGCACCAGTGGATTGCGAAAAACGGCGCGGGCGCCGGCACTATTCCGGATGCTCATGACCCGTCCAAACGGCGTAATCCGACGATGCTGACGTCGGACTTGGCCTTGCGATTCGACCCGATCTACGAACCGATTTCTCGGCGTTTCCTGGAAAATCCGGATCAACTGGCCGATGCGTTCGCCCGCGCCTGGTTCAAGCTGATCCACCGTGACATGGGCCCTCTCTCCCGCTACCTCGGCCCGGAAATGCCCAGCGAAGAATTGCTGTGGCAAGACCCGATTCCGGAGGTCGACCATGCCTTGGTCAACGAAAGTGACGTCGCCGCGCTCAAGAGCAAAGTGCTTGCTTCGGGCCTGAGCGTCTCGCAGCTGGTATCGACGGCGTGGGCAGCAGCTTCCACCTTCCGTGGCTCCGACAAACGTGGTGGCGCCAATGGGGGGCGTCTGCGTCTGGCGCCGCAGAAATCCTGGCAAGCCAACCAACCTGATCAACTGGCGAATGTGCTGGCGAAACTCGAAAGCATCCAGAGCGAGTTCAACAACAGCGGCAAGAAAGTCTCGCTGGCTGACCTGATCGTGCTGGCGGGTAACGCTGGCGTCGAACAGGCGGCGAAAAATGCCGGTCACAGCGTCACGGTGCCGTTCACCCCAGGACGGATGGACGCTTCGCAAGAGCAGACGGATGTCGAATCCTTCGGCTTCCTCGAACCCATCGCCGATGGCTTCCGTAACTACCTCAAGTCCCGCTACAGCGTGTCGGCCGAGCATCTGCTGATCGACAAAGCGCAACAACTGACGCTCACCGCGCCAGAAATGACCGCGCTCGTGGGTGGCCTGCGCGTGTTGAACACCAATGTCGGGCAAACCAGACACGGCGTGTTCACCCAGCAGCCAGAAGCGTTGACCAATGACTTCTTCAAGAACCTGCTGGACATGGGCGTGGAATGGAAACCGACCTCAGAATCCAATGAAGAGTTTGAAGCACGCGATCGTAAAACCGGCGAAGTGAGGTGGACCGGAACCCGTGTTGACCTGGTCTTTGGCTCTCATGCGCAGTTGAGGGCGCTGGCTGAGGTTTACGCGAGCAGTGACACGAAGGAGAAGTTTGTGAAGGACTTCGTGGCGGCGTGGACCAAGGTGATGAACCTGGATCGCTTCGATGTGAAGTGATGCACTCGTTGAATCGGTAAGGCTTGAAAGGACCACCCCGACCCGGTGATACGGGTCGGGGGAATCCCTCTGAACTCACCTGCTTATATAAGCTGCTGAATCTTCGCGATCCGAGCGTGTTCCCAGTATCGCGATGGCCTGCGCAGTAAAGCAGTAACTCTTGTCTGCCCCAAAAACGATGACCCCCTCTTCACAGAGACGCTTGAGCACTTCCCGCACGCTGATAAACGGTAAATCGGTTGAGAAGGATTGCAGATATGAATGCACTCCGCGCACACCTATGGGCGTTCCTTCCTTCGCGGCGACCAACATGGCATCGATCACTTTCAAGCGAATAAGGCTGGTGCGCAATCCGTAATAGCGAAGCAACGCCCGGATGTGCTCGTTGGAACTGCGCTCGAAATCGAATGCCCGGTGAGCAGTCGTCGATTGGAATATCAAGGGTGCGAGGGTCGCCGATGCTGAGGTGTTTAACATTCGAATACTCCTTTTCACAAAACGTTCAGGCATCAAAAAATGCAGACGTGGCTATTCACCGAGCGTTATCGCCGACGACCCGTCTTCATCAAAAATCGACCGTAGCCGACAGCTGCAGCGTCCGCGGATAACCCGCAGAGAACGCACCATACGAGGCGACGCCAGACCAGTACTCTCGATCGAAGACGTTCTGCACCGTGGCGCGGAACGTCGTAGGTCGACCTTCGATTTTGGTGGTGTAGCGAGCGCCCGTGTCGAAGCGCGTCCAGGCATCCAGTTTCTGGGTATTGGCCTGATTCACATATTGGCTGCCGGTATAGATCGCGCCGCCAGTGAGCGTGAAGCCCTCCAGCCACGGGGTGTCCCATTCGGCCCAGAGGTTGGCTTGTACGTCGGGCACGCCCACCGGTTCGTTGCCTCGGTTAGCGGCTGTGGCGGAATCCGTCAGTTCGCCATCGAGGAAGGTCACGCCGCCCATCAAGCGAGTACCCGGCGCAACTTCGCCGAACATGCTCAGCTCAACGCCGCGGTTGCGTTGTTCGGCCTGCACCGAGAACACGTTGCCTGCGCCGATTTCTCCGCTGGGCTTTTCAATCTGGAACAACGCCAGGGTGGTCATGAACGTGCCATGTTCATATTTGACGCCGATTTCGTGTTGCTTCGACTCATAAGGCGCAAAGGTTTCACCGGAGTTGGCGGCGGTGCCTGGTGCTATATCACCTTTACTCAAACCCTCGACATAGTTGTAGTAAAGCGACACGTCTTCCCAGGGTTTGACCACCACGCCGACCAGCGGCGTCGTGGCGCTGTCGTCATATTTGGAGCTGACCGAACCTGTCGCGGTGTAGTTACGCGACTCGATGTCCTGTTTACGCACACCCAAGGTCAGCTGGATACGGTCGTCCAGCACGGACAAGGTGTCGGTCAGCGCCACACCGGACAACTCCGACTCGGAAATGCGCAGCACCTTTGGCGCGTTGAGGAATTGTTCGGGCACCTCCACCGGGTGGTAGATGTTCGAACGGATTTCGGTTCCGTTGGTGATGCCCCGCGACAATTCGTCCTGATACCGGGTCGCCATCAGCGTGGTCGTGTGGGTGACAGGCCCGGTGGCGAACACGCCACGGATACCCACGTCGGCCGTCGATCGATCGACGTTGAATTTGTAATAACCGGGAATGTTGCTGGTGTCGCCGGCGTTGTTGAGGATTCTCGGCACCTGGTCGGACTTGCGCTTGACGTCTGCCTTGCCGCCACCGGCATGGGCGAATACGGTGACCGCATCAGTCAGATCATATTCGCCGCCCAGCAATGCCGACTGCTCCCTGGTGTCGGACCATCCCCAATCCTGCGTCAAGTTAGTACGACCATTGGGCGCAGAGGGAGTATCGACACCCAGCGCCACCGTAAAGGGCCGCGAGGGAGCCTCGAAGCTTTCTTTCTGGCTGATGAAGTCAAGGTTCAAGCGCAGTCGCTCCCCTTGATAATCGAGCGCAATGGCCCCGATATCGACCGATCGTTCCTGGTCGTCAACGGCGGTATCGCCCCCCTGGAGGCTGCCGTTGAAGCGCACGCCGAACTGGTTCTCGTCGCCAAAACGACGGCTGATATCCAGATGACCGCCTGCTTGCGAGTCCGACGCGTAACTCGCGGTAAAGCGAGTCAGGTCTTCGGCCAGTGGCCGCTTGGGCACGATATTGATCACGCCGCCGACACCGCTGTTCGGCGAGATCCCGTACATCAAGGCCCCCGGCCCCTTGAGCACTTCGACGCGTTCGGCGTAGTCGGTGAACACCCGATAGTTGGGCGCCACGCCATACACGCCGTCGAAGGCCAGCTCGCCCAGGTTGCCTTCGCCCACCGCGAAACCGCGAATGAAAAAGGAATCGACGATGCCGCCGGTTTGACCGGTGGAGCGCACTGATGGATCTCGTTCCAGGGCATCGGCAACGGTCACCGTTTGCAGGTCGGCGAATGTCTTGGCGGTGTAGCTGGTTACACTGAACGGCGTATCCATCACATCTTTGTTGCCCATCATCCCCAGGCGCGCACCGCTAGCAACCTGCCCACCGGCAATGACTCCCGGCAGCACGGTCGGGCTGGTGTAATCGGCAGTGATGTTGGTAGAGCCGAGTGTCAAGCCATCGGCATTCGGGTTTGCCGAAGCGTCAGGTGTCTTGGCGACGTCAGCATCCTGTTGCTGTTGGGCGGCAGCCCAGGTGTTGGCGCTTCCTGCGACCAGGGCAAAACTCAGCATGGCGGTACGAATGGCCTGCGTTAACGCGCGCTCACCGCATGGTCGACTGGCAACGGACATGACGTAAGGATCCTTTTGGGCAAGAGAAAATGGTAATCACTCCTATTGCCAGTCGACCCGCGAAAAAGTATCACCCTCTCTTTGAAAATTTTTGGGCTCCTCGGCCGTAAAGCCGAGGAGCCTGCCCGGTCAATCACACGTACAGGCAGTCGAGCGGTATCGCGATCACCGGCAAGGCCGGGTTGAACGCATGCCGCGTGGTCTTGTACGGAAACAGCTCGCCACGGGCGATCGTGGTGAAAATCCGTGGCACCTCGAACGTTTGCCCGGTCTGCCAATGCCACACACAAACGCGCGGGTCGGCGTAATCGAGCTGGATGCACGGGACCCTTTTCAACCCCAGTTGCAGCGCCGCGTTGAACCGGTGATTACCGTCCATCACGATGCCTTTCGAGCGCTCGACGATGATCGGTTCCAGCCAATGCCCGGCCCGGATGATGGCCTCGCGCAGCAACGCCACATTGGCTGGATCGACCTGTTCCGACTGCAACACATCGCACATTGGCCGCAGCGCAATCTGATAACCGTGCCCCATGATTCATCTCCTGTTCGACGGTGGCTCAGCAGGCATCGGCCTTGGCAACCAGCGCGTATCGACTGGCCACGTCCAGCAGACGCTGCGCCTGTTCGATGAGGGGCAGATCGACCATCTCACCGTCCACTTGCACCGCATGACTGCCTCCGGCCACGGCGCTCAAGACTCGATCCGCCCAGGCCAGCTGGCGCGCATCAGGCAGGAAGGCTCGCTGGACAGTGCCCAACTGTGCGGGATGGATGCAGAGCTTGGCGCCAAACCCCAGGGACCGGGCGTAATGCGACTCCTGCGCAACCACCGTCATGTCACTGATCGCCGGTGTCACGCCATCGATCGGTGCCGGCAAATCGGCGGTACGCGAGGCCAGCACAATCCGGTTTCGAGCGAACAGAAAGGCCTCGGGGATCTGGCTGCAATTGATATCCAGGGAAAAATCCAGCGAGCCAAATGCCAGGCGCGCCAGCCCAGGTATTGCGGCAATGTCCTCGACCTGTTGCAGGCCTTTGGCGGTCTCGATAATGGCGACGATCTTGAGTTCGGGATTCCATGCCAGCAGGTCTTCGACGACCCGGGACAAGTCCTTGGGGCGTTCCGCCTTGGGCAGGAAAATACCCGCGCAGCGCTCGGGATAACGCATGTCCCTGAGCCAGGTCAGGTCTTGGCGAAAAAGCGCACTGCTGACGCTGTTCAGACGGATGTAACGCTGGCAGCGCACCGTCGGCGTGCTCTCCTGCCAAGCCCAGATTGCGGCTCGCGCGGCGGCTTTGCTTCCCGGATGAACGGCATCCTCGAGGTCAAGAATGATTGCATCCGGAGCCGCATCGACCGCTTTGGAAAAACGTTCGGGACGATTGCCTGGAACGAACAGGTAGCTGATGGGAAGCGTGGCTTGGGTGCTGAGACGATCAGTTGTCATGAATCTCTCCTTGGCATGCATCAGTCGTGGGTTTCAAAAAAATTTCGGGTATCTGCGGCGTCGCATTTCCGAGCCTGGAAACGGCGTGTTGCTTCAACCTTCAACGCCTTGTTCATCAAGGTTTTAAGGTGTTTTTTCAGGCAGGAACGCATGCTTGCAAGAGCGTGCAAATAATCGCTTTTGCACTCTTGCTCAACGGGTGGATATCCAAAATATTTGAAAACCTTACTTGATAATCGTTCGCGTTAGCAATATTGTTCTCGCCGCCAAGAGAAACAATTCTCGAATCAAAGCAAGCGTTCATGTTTACGGGAAGTACAGAGCAGTGATGTCATTTGAATGTCAGCTGCTGGCACTTTACAGGGGGTTAGGCCATCAACTAATGGCCGAACAATCTGTCCCTATAAACCTTATGGAATGGGGTTCTCATGCAATTGTTTTGTATAGCATTTATGACGACTATTACCCCTGACACATTCTCGGGTTTTATCTGGCATCCGCCTCCTGAATCATTAAACGCTCGTGCCTGACGAGCGCAAAGATCACACCTATCGATAACGTTTAGTTGTCGAAATATGAATGGCGAGATTTTCGATGCCAGGGGTTAACTATGCCTATTACAATTGCGTCGTCATTAGATGAACGGATTGAAGTTCATCAGCCAGAACTGCTTAAACCGCTGCTCGACCCTGTTGTGGCACAACTGATTCATCAGTATCCGCAAACACTTCTGGAACTGGTGTCTCAATACGGATCACCCTTGAATCTGGTGTGGCCACATGCCTTTGAACTCAACACCCTCGCCCTCTTGGCGGTGTTGAAACAGCACGATGTGCAGCACGCTATTTTCTATGGCGCCAAAGCCAATAAATCCCAATGCCTGCTTGGCGCGGCATCAGACTCTGGCATCGGCATCGACGTTTCAAGCCTTCACGAAATGGACGCAGCGCTGCGATCCGGCCTACCGGCGCAACGTTTGTGCGCCACGGGACCGGCCAAAACCACGGTGTTTCATCGCGCGTTGGTGCAGGCCGGCTCACTCATTTGCGTGGACTCCCTGGAAGAGTACGGTCACCTCACTGCGCTGATCGAATCCATGCCGGAACCCGTGAAAGCCAGGGTTTTACTGCGTTACAGGCCACAGAGCTGCCCGAGCAGCCGTTTCGGAATGGGTGCGAGTGAGGTGCTTCAATGCCTGCAACACCTGACTGAACACCGCGAAACTTTCCACTTCGAAGGTTTCCATTTTCACCTCGGCGGCTATGGATTCGAAACCCGGGTACAAGCCTTTCGCGAGGTGAGCGGTTTCGTCGAAGCGGCACGGGAAATGGGTTTAAACCCGACCATGATCGACATCGGCGGAGGCTTGCCGATGCGTTATGTCGAGTCTCAGGCCTATAGCAGTTTTTTACAAAACGATAATAAGCCGAGCAACTATGAAAACCAGAAAGTTCCAGCCTCTTTTTACCCATACGGCAGTAGCCTGACTGCCTGCCAGTGGCTGGCCTTATTTCTCGAAGCTGATTATTCAGCAGGACAGTCCATTGCGAGCTATTTGAAAGCCCAGCCTTTAACGCTGGCACTGGAGCCCGGCAGAAGCCTGGTGGATCAGGCGGCCATTTCCGTGTTTCGCATTACACGCACCAAACAGCTCACAAACAACAGAACCGTCATCTTTGTTGAGGGCAGTAGTTTCAGCGCTTGCGAGACGTGGTTCTCATCCGAATATCTCGTGGACCCGATACTCATCAGCTCCGGCCAACTACCGCACTCCCCGATACAAGCTTACATCGCCGGCCACAGTTGTCTGGATGACGATGTCATCACTCATCGCTTAATCAATTTCAGTACTTCACCGCAGGCGGGTGACTTATTGATTTACGTCAATACCGCCGGTTATCAGATGGACTTGCTGGAGAACGAGTTTCATCGCCATCCCCTGCCCCGGCGATTGATGGCGACCTGTTGTACGGAAGGTAACTACGCGTTTTCACCGGACTACTAAAAGGGAATATTTCAAATGATACTGAATAAAGTCTCGGACCTTATTGGCAATACGCCAATGTTGGGTATTGATGTTCCTGATACGAACGCCAGGTTGTTGCTCAAGATTGAAAAGAACAATCCCGGCGGCAGCATAAAAGACCGCATGGCACGCAACATGGTGCTCGCGGCGCTCAAGTCAGGAAGGCTGAAACCGGGTGGCGTGGTCGTCGAATCGTCTTCCGGCAACACCGGCATCGGCCTGGCCATGGCGGCCGTCGAGTTTGGCCTGCATTTCATCGCTGTGGTCGATCACCACGCGGCTCAAGACAAGATCGCCGTGATGAAGGCACTGGGCGCCGAAGTCCGGTTTGTCGCGGGGACCTACCGCGAAGATGAAGTCGCCGTGGTCGAGCGCCAACGGTTAGCGGCCGAACTCGCGTCGCAGATTCCGGGCGCGGTGTTCATGAACCAATCCGACAATGCCGCCAACGCCGGCGGGTATAGCGATTTCGTGCGCGAAACCATTGCCCAGGCCGAAGGTCGTGTCGGCGCCTACGTCGGTTGTGTCGGCACCGGCGGCTCGATGACAGGAATCGCTCGAGGGCTGAAACTGCACAACCCCGACACCGTCACAGTCGCTGTCGAACCGGCCGGTTCCATCGTCTTTGGCCATCCCGGCTATCCGTACTATCAATCAGGCACCGGCACCCCGGCCGGGGACACCGTGGGCCTGGTGCTCGACTACAGCTGCATCGACCTGGGTGTGCAAGTCACCGATTCCCAAGCCTTCGAAACGGCACGGTACATCGCTCGCAACCTGGCCTTGCTGGTCGGCGGATCCACTGGTGGCGCCATCTTCAAGGCACTGGAACTGATTCACAAAGGCGTGCTGACCGGCAACGTCGTGGTGCCGATCGCCGATGGCGGCGAGAAGTACCTGCACACAGTATTTGACGACAAATGGCTGGAAGAACGCGACCTGCTGGACCCGAATGTCGCGCCGCAACTGGATATCTGGCTGGGCAAGACCCAATGGCTGGACTCCGTCTCCACGCCTCTGCAATTGAGCGTCGCATGACGCGCCTCCCACACAGGAACGCCTCTCAATGAAACCGCTGAAAGTCGCCATCTGTGGCGGAGGCAGGACCGGTCACCTCAATGCCATCCTGTTCAAACAGCTGCCCAATGTTCAGGTCTCGATGCTCACCAGCAACCTGGAGATCGTTGATCAACACGCTCGCCATACGCCGATGCAGGCGTTGATGCCGGACGGCTCGACGCTGAGCGCCCGGCTGGACCGGGTGACCACGGATGCCAGCGCAGCCGTCGAGGATGCCGACATCGTCATCATTACCGTGCCGGCCCATGCCCGGCCGCACACTCTGCAAGCGATTGCCCCGCATCTGAGTTCGAGCAAACCGGTGTACATCGGTGCGATTCCCGGCTTCTGCGGTTTCGACTGGCTGGCCGAAGCCACGCTGGCCGACCGGCCGAACCTGGTGATCTGGGGCATGAAAGATGTCCCGCACACGGCTTTCGATCTCAAGCCCGGGCTGTCGATCAAAATGGGCGGCGGCAAAAGCCAGTTATACGTGGCGACCCACGCCAGGGAGTCGCAAGCCTCCCGCCAGCACCTGCAGGACATGCTCACCGTGCTCTACGGCCCGTGCGTGACGATGCTCGACAACTACCTCGAAATCACCCTCACCCCGGGCAACCCGATCATGCACAGCTCGGTGATTTACGGGCTGATCGGGCCCTACGGCCAATGGCATCGCAAGATCTTTCCCCAGCGCATGTGCTGGTGGACCGAATGCCCCGAATTGGGCGCCTATTTCCTGGAGCGCATGGATCAGGAAAGTCAGGACCTGTGCGCCGTCATCAGCCAGCGAATGGGTGTCGACCTGTCTTCGGTCAAATCCCTGAAGCAGGAAATTGTCGAGGCGTACGGTGAACAGATTCGCGACCAGAGCAGCATGCTGTCGATCCTGCGCACCAATCAGGCCTACAACGACATCCTTGCGCCCATGGTGCCCGCCGATGACAACCGCGCCGGTTACGTGATCGAACGCGAGAGCCGCGCCTTCAACGAAGACGTCGCCTACGGCCTGGTGCTGCTGGTGGAAATGGCCAGGCGTTTCGAGCTCAAAGTCCCCTACATCGAGGAAGTTCTGCACTGGAGCGTTTCCTACATGCAAGGCCTGCGCGACTCGGCGCTCGATTACTTCCCAAGCCAATGGCCGCGCACGGCATGAGTCGCGCCCTCACCTCTTCATTTACTTATCGACGAGCAGATAGCTGATATGGATGACCTCAAAACACTGATCGCCTACTCCCGCAAAAACGCCATGCGACGGATGATTCGTTGCCTGTTTGCCGAAAACATTCTGGACCGTTCGGCCCTGGTTTTTTCCGCCGAGGGAAACCAGGCCACCTACCCACTGGAGAACGCCCGTGCCCACGTGTTTTTCACTGAAATCGCCATGGGACCGGCCGACACCCTGGTCAACGACGGTGACGTGGTGCTGGTGACCGATGAAGGCGTACGCCAGGTGATTCACAGTCATCAGGACTTGCTGGACGTGCTGCGTGACAGCTTCGACTTCGAACCGACGGATGAAGGCATGGCCGGGCTCAAGTCGGACATGGAAAACAGCCTGCTGAACGATGCCCATGCTCGCCAGTATCGCCAGGAATGGAACGCGCGCCTGGCCGACGCCGCCAAAAGCCATGGCCTCGACAGCCTTACCGACTATCTTCGCCAACACGCCAGCACCAAAGATGCGGCCATCCTGCTGGACCAATGGGGCTCGCTGGAAGGTCATCCGTACTATCCGACGTGGAAATCCCGCCCGGGCCTGAGTGACGCCGAAGTCGAGCAACTGTCGCCTGAATTCAACGCCCACGTACCGCTGCGTATTGCAGCGTTGCGCGCCGACATGGCCAAAAGCGAAAGCATGCCGCACGTCACCAGTTACCACGCCTGGTTTGCCACGAACTTCCCGGTGCAATGGGAACAATGGAAGGCTTCGCTGAATGACAAAGGCCTGGACGAAACCCGGTGGCTACCGCTGCCGATTCACGCCTGGCATCTGCAGGCCTACGTCCTCAAGACGTTTGCCGCGGAAATCGAAGAAGGCATCCTGATCACTGAGGGGCCGGACCTTCAGACCCTGCCGACCATGTCGTACCGCACGATGATGCCGGTGCTCGACGAAACAGCGCCGCTGATCAAATTGCCGATCGCGTTGTGGATGACCAGCGAACTGCGCAGCCTGCAAGCGAAGTCAATTCACATGGGGCCGCGCATCAGCACGGTGATCACCAAGATCCTCGCCGCCGAAAACGGCTTCGACCAGCAACTGGAGATTTTCCCGGAAGAGATCGGCGTGCGTTATAAAAACGCGATCACACAGGACGATGCGCCTGGCCGTCATCTGTCAGTGGTCTATCGCGCCAGTCAGCAGGCGTTTGAACGCAGCGACGATTGCCTGCCGATTACCGTGGCGTCGTTGTTCACCCGGTTGCCCGGCAGCGGTCGTCCGCTGTTTACCGACCTGATCGAACGCGACGGCGTTCGGGCCAGCGCCGACACGGTCGAGACCTGGTTCCGCCAATACGCCAACGTGGTCACCCGCCCGGTGGTGGCGATCTATCTGCTGTACGGCATCGGGCTTGAAGCACATCAGCAAAACACCATGGTGCTGTTTTCCCCCGATGGCAAAGCACGTAGTCTGCTGATCCGCGATTTTGGCGATGGCAGGACCTATGCTCCGTTGCTGGAGGAACGCGGTTACACCCTGCAACCGCATGTTCAGCCCGGCATCTTGCCGACGGTGTTCGTCGAGGATATCGAGCCGGTGCGCATGTTCGTACTGGACGCGGCATTCCTCACGCACCTGCACGAAATGGCCCTGTGGCTGACGAAGGAGTACGCGTTGAACAACCCCCGGATGTGGGAGATCTTGCGTGAAGAAACCGAGAACGCCTTCGCAGCCGTGCGTGACCGGGTCTCGCCAGCGCTGTGGGAAGTCGAGCGCAAAGCGTTCGTTCAGGACCCATGGCCCACCCGGTCGTTGTTGCGCATGCATTTGATGCAGTACTCCAACTATCGTTTGCAGCACACGCTGACCAACCCGCTTGATGCTGTTTAACCACCGAGGCTGACTCATGTCCCATGCAGGTCCCATCCAGGGTTCGCGAGTAAGAATCCTGATTTATCTTCTGTTCGCGATCCAGCTCATCTCCATGGGCGCGATGGAAATGAGCGGGCCGTTCTGGCCCGTCCACCTGCGTGGGCTGACCGCTTCGGAATCGGTATTCAGCTTCGCCAGCATCGCCGTCTACGTCGGTCCGATGCTGGGGATTATCCTGACCAGCGCCTTCTGGGGCCGTATCGGCGATCGCTACGGCCACAAGCTGATGATGATCCGCGCCCTCGCCGGTTTGTCATTGACCCAGCTTGGCCTGGCCCTGTTCAGCGACATCTGGGTGATCCTGATCCTGCGCTTCCTGCAAGGCGCTTTCGCCGGGTACATCGCCCCGGCACAGGCTTACGGTGTCAGCATCGAAGCACCCTCGCGGCGGGCGCGACTGTTTGCGATCCTGCAGATATCGACCAACGTCGGCTCGTTGCTCGGCGCCGTCGTCGGTGGCCTCATCCTCGATTACGCGACCTTCTTCTGGATCAACATCATCGCTTCGGTCCTGTGCGCCATTTGCACCGTGGTGGCGGCCGTGACGTTGCCGGATGTTCCGCCCGTAAAGAAAACGCCGGTCGTGGACACGGCGACTCCGGTCAGGCGCTCAGGTAGCGTCTGGCAAGGTTCGCCCCTGTTGTCGCTGCTGGGCGTCATGGGCATTCTGCTGTTGGCGCGGATGCTGCCGCAGACCTCCTTCTCGCTGTATGTCAGCTCGGTGTTCGAGGTCAGCAACTCGGTCGTCGGCTTGTGTTACGGCTTGCTGGCACTGGGTTTCATCCTCTCGGCCACCGCGTGGTCGCGCTACTTCGAGCACCGCACCCAACAGGAAACCCTGCACCGCATCACCTACATTGTCATCGGCTGCGTGGTCCTGACCGCGGTCGCTGGTGTCACACGCAGCCCCGCCGTGTTTGTCATTGCCTACTTCATATGGGGCGTACTGCTGGGCGCCACCACACCAGTGCTGATGGCCCTGATCTCGAAAACAGCCGACAGCTCACAACAGGGCTATGTGCTGGGGATTGCGCAGAGCACCGCGCAATTCGCCTCGATTGCGGGGATCTCGGCCGGTGGTTTGCTCAGCCAGGTCTATGGCTTGCAGTACACCTACCTGTTTGTGTGTCTGGCCTATGTCGTCGCGCTGATTCCCATCATCGCCCTGCGTTACTGGCCGGTGGTCATGCAAACGAGCCAAGCCCCACCCGGCGACTGATCTAGGAGTCTTGCGTTGAACATTGCACAACTGCGTGCCGACACCCCCGGTGTCGAGCAGCTGATTCACTTTAACAATGCCGGCGCGGCCTTGATGCCCGACCCGGTGATCGATGTCATGACCCGCCACCTTCAATTCGAAGCCAGACTCGGTGGCTACGAGGCGGCCGGGCAACGTGCGGCTGAACTGGAGAATGTCTACGGCGCCATCGGCCGCCTGATCAATGCTGACCCCGACGAAATCGCCGTCATCGAAAACGCGACCCGCGCCTGGGACATGGCCTTTTATTCATTGCCGCTGCAACCCGGTGATGTGGTGCTGACCTCCACCACCGAATACGCCGGCAACTTCATTCCTTATCTGCAGCTGAAACAGCAGCGCGGCATTGAAATCCGGGTCATTCCCAACGATGAACAGGGCCAGGTTTCACTTGGCGCCTTGCAGGACATGCTGGGCGATGAGCGCGTCGCGTTGGTGTCTTTGCCGATGATCGCGACCAACGGCGGACCGGTTCAGCCCATCGAGCAGATCGGTGCGCTGGCCCGGGATGCCGGCGTGCTGTTTTTGCTCGATGCCTGCCAGGGTGTCGGGCAAATGCCGATCGATGTGCGCAAAATCGGCTGTCACCTCCTCGCCGCGACCAGTCGAAAGTACCTTCGGGGGCCCAGGGGCATGGGCTTTCTATACGTTGAAAAGTCGCTGTGCCAAAACCTTGAACCGGCGTTTCTCGACCTGCATGCCGCATCGTTGCTGACGCCAGACACCTTCAAGATCCGTGACGATGCCCGCCGCTTCGAAAACTGGGAATGCAACGTGGCCGCGAAACTGGGCCTGGGGGCAGCGGTTGAATACGCACTGGCACAAGGCATCGAGCCGATGTGGCAGCGCATTCAGCAACTGGCGAACCACTTGCGGCATCGACTGGCCGAAGTCCCTGGCGTCACACTTCGCGACAGAGGTGCGCTCACGTCCGGGATCGTGACGTTCACGCGTCGGGACAGCAGCGCCGCAGACGTACAGCAATGGCTTGCGGGACAAGATAAACGGATCAACGTCTCCACCTCGACATTCCGCTCAACCCTGCTCGACATGCAGCAACGAGGTTTGCAGGAAGTCAGCCGCGCTTCGGTCCACGCTTACAACACCGAAGGCGAAATCGACGCCCTGATTGAAGCGCTGATGCGCATGCCGCGAATCTGAAAACGGGATGCAGAATCGCCCTTGCGTCGGAGCGTCTTTGTCACTTAGCATTGTGAATACTTCTCAATTGCAAAAAAGCCGCCGCCATGAGCGATACCCTTCCCGCGAATAACAGCAATCATCTGCGCGCGATCGAAGCCCTGTACAGCGGCCATCACGGCTGGCTGTACGCCACGCTGCGAAAAAAACTGGGTAACGCCATGGATGCGGCGGATCTGGCGCAGGACACCTTCACTCGCATACTGGCCTCCCAAGTCACGGTCATCGAGCAACCCCGGGCCTACCTGAGCTGCGTGGCCAAGGGCATTCTGGTCAATTGGTATCAGCGCAAGGCACTTGAACGCGCCTACCTTGATGCCCTCGCGCACCTGCCCGCGCCCGAAGTGCCTTCGCCGGAATTGCGCTTCATCGTGCTGGAGACCCTGCACGAGATCGACGCGATGCTCGACACCCTTCCCCCGCTGGTCAAACGCGCATTTTTGCTGTCGCAGATCGGCGGCCTGAAATACGACGACATTGCCGAGCAGTTGAACGTCTCGCTGATCACCGTCAAGCGCTACATGAAGCAAGCCTTCGTGCAGTGCCTGATGCTGGTGGAATAAATGCTCACTCGGCGCAATGACCCGCAGCTCGATCCCAAGGTGCTTGAAGAAGCAGCCGAATGGCTGATGCGCTTGAGTGAAAGCGAGCTCAGCGACGCCGAGCATGCCGAATGGGAATGCTGGAAGGCCAGCACGCCCGAACGTAATCGTGCGTGGTCGCGCGCGCAGTTGCTGCAGAGCAAGCTCGGCGGGCTGCCATCGTCCTTGGCGATGTCGGCACTGGATCGCCCGAGCAATCCCGAACGTCGCGTCGCCCTGGGCAAACTGGCGATGCTCCTGGCCGTTCTGCCTGCCGGTTGGGGCAGCTGGAAACTGGTGGAATCACAGCAATGGTCCGCCGATTACCGGACGGCCGTGGGTCAGCGACGCGAATTGACCCTCGCCGACGGGTCGAACATCACCCTGAATACCGACACCGCCATCGATGTGATCTTCGACGCCAATCAGCGGCTCATCAACGTGCGCGAAGGGGAAATACTGGTGCAGACCGCCCCCGATACTTCGCCGCTGGCACGCCCCTTCCTGGTCAGCACACGCCAGGGCCGAATGCAGGCATTGGGCACGCGATTTACGGTTCGCGAACTGCAGTCCCGCACCCATCTTGCTGTACTGGACGGCGCGGTGAGGGTCGAATTGTCAGATAGCAGCCAAGCAGTCCCGCTGATCATCAACGCCGGACAACGCACCGATTTTTCATCCCGCACGTTTGGCCAGGTGACCCCGACAGACCGCTACGTCGGGGCCTGGACCCAAGGCATGCTCATGGCCGACAAGATGCGTCTTGCGGATTTCGTCGCCGAGCTGGCGCGTTATCGCAGAGGATTCGTGCGGTGTGATCCGACCATTGCCGAGCTGCGCATTTCCGGCGCCTTTCCGATCAGCGATACCCAGCGCACGCTGAACATGCTGGTGCAAACCTACCCGGTACTCGTCACCGGTCACTTGAGCGGTTACTGGGTGACGCTCTCTCCCGCCTGACCTCGTGCCAAAAAAGTTGCCGCAAGGGTGATACTTTTTTTGATCTCAACTGGCAAGGACAGGAACAACCTTTTCACCTCGTCCATAGGTCATCCATTCATGCTCGTTGCGCGGCCCTCACGGCCGGACCGTCTGCTCAAGCCAGTGATTCGCAGTGTGTTGCTCAGCCTTGCCTTGGCCGGTGCCGCGTGCCCGCTTGTCTTGGCCGCCGTACCGTCGCAACAGGACTCCACGGTTGTCCGCGCCTACAACATTGCTCCCGGACCGCTTGGCGCAACCCTGTCGAGTTTTGCCGTGGATGCCGACATTGCCTTGTCGTTCCAGCCCTCGATCACCGAAGGCCTGGTCAGTCCGGGGCTGTCCGGTACTTACTCCACACAGGAGGCGACTACACGGCTGCTGGCCGGAAGTGGCCTGGAAATGGTTTTACGCGACGACGGCAGCTACACCCTGGTGGTACGCCAGTTGACCCTGGAAGAAACGGCGATCAATGGCACCGACCGACGTACCCAAGGCTTGCCCCCGGTGTATCCGGGAGGCCAGGTCGCCAGCGGCGGGCGCCTCGGCATGCTGGGCAATACCGATGTAATGGACGCACCCTTCAGCGTCAGCAACTACACCTCGACGTTGATCAAGGATCAGCAGGCGGTCACCGTGGGCGATGTGCTGGAGCGTGACTCCTCGGTGCGTTCCACGGGACAGACCGGAGGCATAGTCGATTCGTTCTTCATCCGTGGATTTCCGGTCGGTGAAGGCAATCTCGGTGAACTGGCGTTCGACGGGGTTTACGGTGTGGCCTCCAACTACCGGGTGTTCACCGAGTACGTCGAACGCATCGAAGTGGTGAAAGGTCCTGGTGCCCTGCTCTATGGCATGTCACCCAACAGCGCCGTTGGCGGCGTGATCAACGTCGTGCCCAAGCGTTCTCTTGACGAGGATTTGACCCGGTTCACCGCCAGTTACGCCATGGATTCGCAGCTCGGCGGCCACCTCGACGTCAGTCGACGGTTCGGTGAGGAACGCCGGTTCGGTGTTCGGATCAACGGCAGTGTCCAGCAAGGCGACACGGCCATCGACAAGCAAACCCGGGACATCGACATCGGCGCCATCTCCCTGGACTATGCGGGTGATCGCCTGCGGACTACCTTGGACCTGATCAGCCAGAAAGAACAATTTGACGCCGCGTCCCGACCGTTTCTCATCGCTCCCGGCGTACCGATTCCCTCTGCGGCCAACGGTCGTACCAGCGTGAGCCAGGACTGGGGTTGGTCCGAAACCCGTGACCAGTCGGCGTTGTTCGGCGGCGAATACGACCTTGACGATGCCCTGACCGTATTTGCTCACGCCGGTGGCGGCAAATCGGAGGTAGCGCGGATGTCCGATCAGACTCCGACGATCATCAACGCGGCTGGCGACACCTCTTCCATCCCCGGCTACTACAAATTCGAAGTCCAGCGCTACACGGTCGACGCCGGTGCCCGCCTGCGCTTCGACACCGGGCCGGTCAGTCACAGCACCGCCCTGCAAGTCACCCGTTATCGCGATGAGTTGTCCCGAGGCATCATTTCCGGCCCGGTACTACTGTCGAATATCTACCACCCGGCCGACCGTCCAGAACCCTCTATTGCCAAACCGGATACGCCGAAAATCTCCGAGAGCGAACTGTCAGGCGTGGCCCTGGCCGACACCCTTTCAGTGCTGGACGAGCGTTTTCAAGTCACCGTCGGCTTGCGCAAACAGAACATCAAATCCGATAACTTCAATGCGGCCGGGACGGTCACGACCTCCTACGACAAAAGCGCTACCACGCCGTTGTTCGGCGTCGTCGCCAAACCCTGGGACCACGTGTCGTTCTACTACAACTACATCGAAGGCTTGAGCAAGGGTGACACTGCGCCATCCGCGGCCTCGAATGCGGGGGAGATTTTTTCACCTTACATCTCCCGGCAACAGGAAGTCGGGGTCAAGGTCGACTACGGCACCTTCATGTCCACACTCGCCCTGTTCCAGATCAAGAAACCCAGCGGCGAATTGGCCTCTGGCGTGTTCTCGGTACAAGGCGAGCAACGCAATCGCGGTGTGGAGCTCAATGTGTTTGGCGAGATCGCCCCAGGCACCCGCCTGCTCGGTGGCGTGACCCTCCTCGATGGCGAACTGACCAAGTCCGGCGTTGCCGCCAACCGTGGCAATAAACCGGTCGGTGTCCCTGACGTTCAGGCCAACCTCTGGGCCGAATGGGACACGCCGTGGGTCGAGGGCCTGACGCTGACCAGTGGCGCGATCTACACCGCCAGCCAGTACGTGAACCAGGCCAACACCCAGGAACTGGATGCCTGGACCCGCTTCGATGTCGGTGCGCGCTTCGCGACCCGCATTGCGGAACACCCGACCACATTGCGCGCCACCGTGCAGAACGTGTTCGACCGCGAGTATTGGTCGGGCGTCGCCTCGTACGGAGCGTTCTCCCAAGGTTCACCCCGCACCCTGCTGCTGTCGGCCACCGTCGATTTCTGAAACGTCCGGCCCGGCAACTTGAGTCGCTGTCCGGTCCTGACTTCTGCAAAGGAACAAACCATGGTTACCTTCTTCCGACGCCCCCAAACCTTCGCTGCGCTGCTGTTCGCAGGACTGCTGGGCCTGTCGCTGTGCGCTCTGACGCCACGCCACGCGCTCGCCGCCGACCCGGATCCCGCGCTGGGCACGGTGACCGATTTGCTCGGGCGCAAGATCAAGGTTCACCTTCCGGTCAGGCGGGTCATCCTCGGCGAGGGACGCCAGTTGTACCTGGTCGCCGCGCTGGATACGCAAAACCCCATTGAACGCATCGTCGGTTGGCGCAAGGACCTGATCCAGTCGGACCCGGACACCTACGGCGCCTACCTGCGCAAGTTTCCCGCCATCGCCAAGATCCCGACATTCGGCGGGTTTGAAGACGGCACTTTCGACATCGAGCAGGCGATCTCGCAGCAACCCGATGTGATCATCCTCAATATCGAAGCGCAGCACGCCACCGAAGATGCGCGCTACATCGAGAAACTCGACGCCCTGGGGATTCCCGTGGTGTACGTCGACTTTCGCAACAACCCGATGCAAAACACCGAGCCGACCATGCGCCTGTTCGGTCAGCTGTTCGGCAAGGAAGCGCGCGCCGAAGCCTTTATCGATTTTCGCAACCAGCAGATCCATCGCGTCACCGACGTGATTGAGGCGCGCCACCCTTCCCGTCCCAGCGTGTTTATCGAGCGCATCGGTGGCTACACCGATGATTGCTGCCTGAGTTTCGGCAACGAAAATTTCGGCCTTTTTGTCGACATGGCCGGTGGCAACAACATTGCCCGAAACATCATCCCCACCACCTTCGGCCAGCTGAACCCCGAGCAAGTCATCGTCGCCAACCCGGACCAGGTGGTTGTCACCAGTGCCAACTGGGAAGCCTTTGCACCCGGCGGTCATTGGGTCGGCGTCGGCCCCGGTGCAGACATGACCCAAGCCAGGCACAAACTGGCGTGGTACACACAACGCCCTGCCTACGCAGGCATCAAGGCTCAGGACGACCAGTCCTTTCATGCCATCTGGCACCAGTTCTACAACAGTCCCTACCAGTTCGCGGCCATCCAGCAACTGGCGAAATGGTTTCATCCGACGCTGTTTGCCGATCTCGATCCGGACGCGTCATTGCGCGAACTGCATGAGCGATTTCTGCCGGTGCCTTACGAGCCCGGCTACTTCGTCAGCCTGGACAAGCCTGAGGTGAAGCAATGAGCTCATTGAACGAAGCAATGGTCGTTCAACGCGACACCTACCGTCGACTGGTGCTGCGCAAACGCCTGATCCTTGGCGGGCTCCTGGTGTTATTGATTTGCAGCGTGCTGCTTGACCTGGCACTTGGGCCGGCGAGCTACAGCCTCACCGAAGTGCTCGGCGCGCTGTTTTCGCCGGACACCGCTTCAGCGCAAGTACGCGTGGTGATGTGGGAAATCCGTCTGCCCGTGGCGCTGATGGCCGTCGCGGTCGGTGCCGCGTTGTCGTTGGCGGGCGCACAGATGCAGACGATCCTCAACAACCCGCTGGCCAGTCCGTTCACGCTGGGCATTTCTGCTGCCGCCAGTTTCGGCGCCGCCATGGGGCTGGCCTTTGGTGTGGCGCTGTTCCCGCTGGCGGCGCAGTACATGGTGCCGGTGAATGCGTTCATCATGGCCATGCTGTCAGCGCTGCTGATCCACTTCCTGAGCCTGCGCCGGGGTGTCACCGCCGAGACCATCGTGCTGCTCGGCATTGCCCTGGTGTTTACCTTTAATGCGCTGTTGGCCCTGGTGCAGTTCTTTGCCACCGAACAAGCCGTGGCGGCCGTCGTGTTCTGGACCATGGGCAGCCTGACCAAAGCCACCTGGCCGAAACTCGGGGTGATCTGCCTAGTGATCCTGATCACCCTGCCGATCTTTGCCAAACGCGCCTGGGCACTGACGGCCCTGCGGCTGGGCGATGACAAAGCCGCGAGTTTCGGGATCAACGTGCGCAGTCTGCGATTTCAGACGCTGATCATGGTCAGCCTGCTCGCCTCGTTCCCGGTGGCCTTCGTCGGCACCATCGGGTTTATCGGACTGGTCGGCCCACACATTGCGCGGATGCTGATTGGCGAGGATCAACGGTTCTTCCTGCCAGCCTCGTTACTGACCGGTTCGCTGATACTTTCCGCCAGTTCGGTCGTCAGCAAAACCCTGATCCCGGGCGCGATTTTCCCCATCGGCGTCGTCACGTCACTGATCGGCGTGCCGTTCTTCATATCTCTGATTCTCAGCGGGAAGAAAAACTCATGGTGAAGATCCAGCTCGATAACCTCGGCGCCCGTTATGGGCAGCGCGAGATCATTTCAGGCGTCACCACGGCCGCCTTCACGGGGGGTCAGGTGGTTGCCGTGGTCGGTCCGAACGCAGCGGGCAAATCCACCTTGTTCAAACGCATGGCCGGGCTGATTGAAGGGCCGGGCCAGGTCATCCTGCAGGACTCGGAAAAAGGTCATCAGGGCATCAGCTACATGCCGCAGGGCCTGAATGCCAGTGCGCGCCTGACGGTCTACGAATCAGTGCTGCTGGCGCGTAAACAACTGACACCGGGCTGGGTCGTCCACGACGATGAATTGAAGCTCGTCGATGAGATTCTCGGCGCGCTCGGGATTACCGAACTGTCTTTTCGCAACCTCGGTGAACTCAGCGGCGGCCAGCAACAACTGGTATCCATCGCACAAACGCTGGTGCGCGAACCGGAGATCCTGCTGATGGACGAGCCGACCAGCGCGCTGGACATGCACCGGCAAGTGCAAGTGCTGAATTTCATGCGGGCACTGGCTCGAAAACGCGAGGTGATCGTGTTCATCGCGATCCACGATCTGAATCAGGCGTTGCGCTTTGCCGACCAGGTATTGGTGATCGCCAACGGGACGACCCAAGGCAGTGGACCGAGCAACGAAGTGATTACCGAGCGGATGCTGCGTAACGTCTACAAGGTCGAGGCGCGGATAGAAACCTGCAGTCGCGGGCAGCACCATATCCTGATTGACGATATCGTTTGATCGCGTGAGCCATCCCGGATTGAGTGACGTGTCAACCACTGGCGGCCGAGCCGGATTCAACGAGGATCCGGACTCAGGGCTGGCGCTGGACCATTGAGAAAAGCACTCCAGACTTCATAAGCATCGTGATGTCGTTTAGTCGCAACGTCCCAGTCGGGCCCGGAAACACAACGGGATGACACCAGCGTCATCATGCCCATCGTGGCAGCATCCAGTTCGATCAGCAGTGCATGAGAATGGATTCTGAAGTCTTCTAGCGAAGTCATAATGTAAGTCCCAGCGGATATCACCGCTATCGAGAAGCAAGCACCTCTCAGGGTGTTGAGTGCCACCACCCCGAATAATTCATATTTTCCAACGTCATCCTGCAATCACCTGTTGCTCTCCTCGATTGTCCCTTTCTGGTTGACAGTCAAACCGTTTCCACCCTCTTTTTCCCCTTCCTGCAGATCATTAATCTGAGCCCATGTTGAACGAAGCCACTTACCCCTCTCGATAAAGGATTTCATCATGAGCAACGCCACTTACAACCGCCTGAACAAAGACGACGCCGTAGTGTTGATGATCGACCACCAGACAGGTCTGATCTCGCTGGTGCAGGACTTCTCGCCCAACGAGTTCAAAAACAACGTACTGGCCCTCGCTGACGTGGCGAAGTTCTTCGAACTGCCAACCGTCCTGACCACCAGCTTCGAACAAGGTCCCAACGGCCCACTGGTACCGGAGCTCAAGGAAATGTTTCCGGACGCGCCTTACATTGCCCGTCCTGGCCAGATCAACGCCTGGGACAACGAAGACTTCGTCAAGGCGATCAAGGCGACCGGTCGCAAACAGCTGATCATTGCCGGCGTGGTGACCGACGTCTGCGTGACCTTCCCGACGCTGTCGGCCCTGGCTGAAGGGTTTGAAGTGTTCGTGGTCACGGATTCTTCCGGCACCTTCAACACCACCGTGCAACAGGCGGCGTGGAACCGCATGACCCAAGCCGGTGCGCAAATGATGAACTGGTTTTCGGTAGCCTGCGAGTTGCAGGGCGACTGGCGCAACGACATCGAAGGCCTGGGCAACCTGCTGTCCCAGCGCATTCCGAACTACCGCAACCTGATGAACAGCTACTCGGCATTAGCAGCCCGCCAGGCGTAAACCTGACGCGCAAAAACCAAGGCCCGCTTTTGCGGGCTTTTGGCCGTCTCCTGCCTGTACACCCCGATTTTCAATCGAACCCCTCCTACCCCGAAAGGTCTGCATCTGTATTGCCTCTCTGGATTAAGCTGCCATGTCTGCGCACCACAGCCTTGTTGTACTCGCTCGGGGTGGATATGCCGCTCGAGGCGTTCTTTACCTGATCATCGGCATCTTCGCTTTGCTGGCGGCTCAAGACTCGTCTAAACCGAAGGACAGTCACAGGAGCCTCGAGGCCGTATTAAGCCAGCCTTTCGGTTATGTATTGGTCGGATTGGTGGTGGCTGGTCTGCTTGCTTTTGCCTGTTGGCGAGTGTTGCAGGCCATACGCGACGTTGATCATCACGGTAACGATATGAAGGGGCTGGTCATCCGGGCAGGATTGTTCGCAGGAGGTTTGGTCAACGGCGCGCTGGCGTTTTTTGCGTTGGGCTTGCTGATCAGCGGCATCCGAAACTCGGGGGATTCGGGCGGTGGGCAGACTAAGGATCTATTGGCGCATCTGTTGTCCTGGGAACACTCGAATCTATTGGTGTACCTCGTTGCACTCGTCCCTCTCGGCGTGGGCATCGCTCACATCATCAAGGGCTGGAAGTCCACGTTCGAACAATATTTTGAAGCGGACGAAGACGTGATGCGCTACGTCCGCCCGGTCTCTCGGTTCGGCCTTATCGCCCGTGGCGTCGTGTTTATCGAGATCGCCCTGTTGCTGATCATCAGTGGCTCCCGCTATAAAGCCATGGACCCACCCGGCATGAAGGAGGCGCTCGATGCGCTGCAGAATCTGCCGGCCGGCGGCGTGATTTTGATGGTGATGGCCTTGGGCTTGATCGCCTTTTCGGTCTACAGCTTGTCCGAAGCCGCCTGGCGCAAGATCAACATGGATGTGCCTGGCGTACCGGGCGCATAACGGCATGAACGGCATGAACGGCATGAACGGCATGAACGGCCGACAGCATTTTGCAAACCCACACCGCTGACCTCAACCAAAGGACTGATGATGACCTTTCTGATTTTTCTTCTGGCCTGCGCGGCCGCGGCCAGTACAGGCATTCTTTTCAAACCGGGCCAATGGTACGAATCGCTCGTCAAACCCAGCTTCACGCCACCCGATTGGCTGTTCCCGGTCGCCTGGTCGATTATCTATCTGCTGCTGGCCTGGGCCGGGTACCGGTTGTCCCTGATACCTGGAAGTCAGGTGGTGCTGGCGTTATGGGCGGCGCAGATTGCCCTGAATACGCTGTGGACACCGGTGTTCTTTGGCGCGCACCGCATTTTCGCCGCCATGGTGATCCTGGCGCTGCTCTGGCTGGTGGTGGCAGCCATGGTGGTGATGGCAATGCGGCTGGATGTGATCACGGGCCTGATCCTGTTTCCTTACCTGGTGTGGCTGTGTGTAGCGGCTGCGTTGAATTTCTCCATCTTGCGCAATAACCGCTGATGGAGCATTCCGAACTCGCTACTCAAACACCTTGGCCTGCTGGCGAGCAGACGTGGGAGCAAGTGCGCAACTTCAACAAGAAGCTCGCCTGGTTGCCGCGCTTTCGCATCCGCAATCGCATCACGCCTCGGGTGATCCAGACGCTGCTGCGCGCCAGCCAGATCGGCGGCGCGGGTCTATTGCTCAAGCATGGGCTCAAGGCTGAAACAAAGGTGATTGGTGCGGGCGGCGGCGTGCCAGTGTCCGTACGGATCATCCGGCCGAAAGGCAAAGCAAAGGGCGTTGTGCTTGATTTCCATGGCGGCGGATGGGTGATCGGCAATGCGCAGATGAATGACGCCTTTAACGTGGCCATGGTGAATACGTGCAACGTCGCAGTCGTCTCGGTCGATTACCGGCTTGCCGTATCGACTCCGATTGAAGGCCTGATGGAAGACTGCCTTTCTGCCGCTCGCTGGTTACTGAAGGACTGCACCGAGTTTGCGGATCAGCCCGTCATTGTCGTGGGCGAATCGGCCGGGGCTCATCTTGCGGCGGCAACGTTGCTGTCGCTGAAACAATCGCCCGGCTTGCTGCAAAGGGTGCGCGGCGCGCTGTTGTATTACGGCGTCTATGATTTGACCGGAACACCGAGCGTCCGCGCAGCGCCCCCCGAAACGCTGCTGCTGGACGGTCCTGGCATGGTTGAAGCGTTTCGCATGCTGACGCCGGGCCTGAATGACGAGGAACGCCGGCAGCCACCGTTATCACCGCTGTACGGCGACTTTACGGATTTCCCGCCGGCGCTGCTGTTTGCCGGCGAGCTGGATCCCCTGAGAGACGACACTCTCGACATCGCCGAGCGCTGGAGGCAATCGGCACCTGTCGAGGTGCACTTGCTGCCGTCTTCTCCCCACGGGTTCATTCATTTTCCGACGGCGATTGCACGGAGCGTGCTTGCGTATAGCCGGCAGTGGATAACGGCTCGAATCGACGGGTGAGGCCATTCCGCTGTGACTCACGATTCGCCGTCAACCAGCCTCACCCTGTGGCAGTCAGAGGGTCCGAGTTTATGCCCACTTGATGAACGAACATCCATCGGCATCAGAGGTTGGCCAGACGCGTTGTCCAGCAGTACAGAACGCGTCTCCTGGGGCTGGAACAGGTAACGTTCGCCCCACTGCCTCATGCTGACCACCACCGGAAAGATCTCCCGTCCTTTGTCCGTCAGGACGTACTCCTTGTAGGCGCTTCCATCTGATGCGGGTCGAACGTCGAATACCCCGACCTCAACCAAGGTTTTCAGGCGCGAAGCCAGAATATTTTTGGCCACGCCCAAGCTCTTCTGAAATTCACTGAAGCGGCGAATGTCGTCAAAAGCGTCGCGAATGATCATGAGCGACCAGCGATCCCCGATGGCCTCCAGTGTTCTCGCTACCGGGCATTCGCTGCTCTGCGGTGAAATGCCTTCAACCATCGTATTTACCTTTTGGATAAGGGTTGCCAAGTCTGCCGACCAAGCTGGTTGCAATTTGAAACTTGATTCAGCAATATTCGAATCCAGTTTTTATTTGAAACCAGTTTAACGCCATGGAGGCGTGCATGACAGCAGATACCGACACAGTCGCCCAACGTAGCACCAGGCAGCCTTCGGGATTGCCGCCTGGGGAAACCAGGACCGACCAGTCTGCGGGGCTTTCTCCGGCGCTCACGTTATTGTTTTCGGTCACCTGCGCACTGGCCGTCGCCAACGTCTACTTTGCCCAACCCTTGCTCGCTTCAATGGCTGAAAGCCTTGGCGTCAGCTCAGGATTGATCGGAGTCGTGGTGACGGCCACTCAGGCTGGATACGCACTGGGGTTGCTGTTCATCGTACCGCTGGGCGACCGGGTCAACCGTAAAAGGCTGATTTTGACCCAAGTGATACTGTCTGCCATTACGCTGGCGGCCGTCGGCGCCTCACAGCAATGGCTGGCGCTTTTGGGCACCATGATGGTGATGGGTTTACTGGCCGTGGTGGTTCAGGTGCTTGTCGCCTATGCCGCCGCGCTGGCAACGCCCTCGCAACGTGGGCAGGCAGTGGGGACCATCACCAGCGGAGTTGTCCTGGGCATTCTGCTGGCGCGGTTTACCTCTGGACTGATTGCAGACATCGCTGGCTGGCGCGCCGTTTATTTCGTTTCCTCAGGATTGATGCTGAGCCTCGCGGTGGTGCTATGGAAGTCGGTGCCTGCCGCCGTGTCGGCACGCAATCAGGACACCTACCCAGCGCTCATCGGGTCGCTCTTCAAGCTGTTCATGACCGAACCGGTTTTACGGATCAGGGGTTTGTTGGCCTTGCTGATCTTCGCTGCGTTTTCCGTGCTGTGGACCGCCATGGTGCTACCGCTGAGCGCCCCACCACTGTCGCTTTCACACACCGCCATCGGCATGTTTGGCCTGGCCGGCGTCGCCGGTGCCCTGGCGGCGAGAAGAGCCGGCCAGTGGGCCGATAGAGGTTGGGGACAACGCGTGACCGGCATTTCGCTGGGGCTGCTGACGCTTTCCTGGTTGCCCATTACTTTTGCCGAGACGTCCTTAGTCGCTCTGGTCTGCGGCGTGGTCGTGCTCGATTTCGCGGTGCAAGCCGTACACGTCACCAACCAGAGCTTCATTTTTGCGGCACGCCCCGACGCCCAAAGTCGCATGGTCGGCGCCTACATGTGCTTCTACTCGGTCGGCAGCGCGTTGGGCGCGGCAGCCGCGACCCAGGTTTATGCGCTCTGGGGCTGGACGGCAGTGAGCCTGCTGGGCACGTTGATCAGCGCTGCGGCTTTGGCGCTGTGGGCTCTTACGAGTCATCTCTCACCAACCATTCAAGGAAGATCAGCATGAAAGCCGGACACCTGCTGCTCGCCATCACGATTACAGCCATTTGGGGCGTGAATTTCTCGGTGATCAAACTGGGCCTCACCACCGTTGACCCGCTGATTCTTGCCGGCATTCGCTTTACGCTTTGCGCACTGCCAGCGATCTTTTTTATTCCGAAACCCGACGTACAGTGGCGCTACATCATTGGTTATGGTCTGGTCTTCGGCATCGGACTCTGGGGCGTCGTCAACCTTGGCATCAAGTCGGGCCTCTCCGCAGGCATCGCTTCGCTGGTGCTTCAGTTCAGCGCGTTTTTCACGATCCTGCTGGGCTCATGGATTTTCAAGGAAAGGATTTCCCGCTACCAACTGGCGGGCATGGGCATCGCCTCCTGTGGCTTGCTGAGCATCATCTCGATTGTTGACGGGACAGTGACGACCGCCGGGCTGATCCTGGTCCTGCTGGGTGCGGTGGCCTGGAGTGCGGCTAACGTGATCAACAAAAAAGCCAGGACCACTCAGGTCTTCGCTTTCCTGGTGTGGTCCAGTGCGTTTTCACCCATCCCGCTTTTTGCGCTTGATTACGCGGTCAACGGCTCGACGGGTTACAGCGCGTTGGTGAATCAACTCGACTACCGTGCCGTCCTGTCGATCCTGTTCCAGGTCTACCCCAATACCCTGTTCGGCTACTGGGTGTGGAATTCACTGCTGAAACGATACCCGGTGTCTACCGTCGCGCCGTTGTCGTTATTGGTGCCGGTGTTCGGCCTGATGGGTTCAGTCCTGATTTTCCATGAGAGCCTGTCCCTCAACAAAATCGTTGCTGTCGTTCTCATTGTGTCGGGGCTTGGCGTCGGGTTATACGGACAGCGTGTCCTCCGTGCCGTGCTCAGGCATCAACCGGGTTGATCCGCGACCGTGATCTGCGTCAGCCCTACCCGCTCGGCCTGTTGCAGAATCTGCGCCGGCGTCGCGTCTGCGGTGGGCATCATCAGGCTGTTCTCAGCGTCCCCATAATGCAGCTGTAGCAAGTGCATCGCGGCCTCATGGACGGGCAACTGAGGCTGTTCCAGTTCAAACAGGTAGGTGCGGGGTTCGCCGTTGAACAGGTAATTCAGGGTCCATTCGTGCATGGTGGAATCCTCTTATTGGAAAAGTGCAGCTGATTATCCTGACTTAACGATCAGCTTTTCGTTCAACTCTTCGACCAGGAAACAGCCATAGGAAAACTCGTCGAACTCTGATGGAGCCGTCGTTACCATGGACATCGTTTCAACAGGAGGAATGCAATGGAGCTGAAGTTCAGTCACGTCGATGTACTGGTCAAGAATCTCGAGGAAGCCTGCGCTTACTACGCACAGATTCTGCAAGCCAGGATCTCTAAAACGCTGGTCTGGGAACGCGGTGGCCTGCACGTGCGCTACGCGATTGCGTTGATCGGGCAGGAGCGTTTCATGCTGGTGCAGCCGTTGGCGGGGAACCTGAAGGATCTGCTGGATTGCGCGGGCGAAGGCATGATTTACCGCCACTGCTACTCCACACCGGACATCGAGAAGGCCTATGACGACTTGATCGCCGCGGGTGTTCAGCCAGAAGACGAAAACGGAAAACCACTTGCCCGCGCGAACCTGCAATCCCCGTCAGGGACCCGCATCATCTGGTTGCCCAAGCGCTTCGGGCACTTCTCCATCGAGATATTGGAAGACAAGGCGCTGGAGGCATTTATCGAGGAGGCGTTTGCCTGAGAGAGGCTGCGGCGAATGTCCGCTTTCGCCCCGCCCAGTCACTGTCGCACTTTAGCGGCCGTCAGTCGTAGAACGGCTCAACCGACACCCGACTGCCGACAAAAAAGCTGTCGGCCACCAACCGCAGCGGCTGGAGGTCCAGGTCGCTGGCTTTGTCGCCAATCAGCTGTTGGAAATGTCGATACACCGCCGCGTACTCGCCCTCCTCCGAGACGGCCTGGCGCACGCCGTCGATAGTCAGGAGTGCACCACCGTTGTCCAGGCGCAGGGTGCCTTCGGTGCTGCGGATTTCGATGCTCCAGAGTTCGTCATGACCGTGGTCGAAATCGAACTCCGCGCGGACATCGAGGTGACGCGCGTCAGACATTTTGATCGAAGCGGCAATCGGCGACTGGCAGTTATTGGGGACTCGCAGTTCGGCAGACTCGACGAACAGCGGCAGCGCCAGCAAATGGGTGACGATCGACAAGGCATTGATGCCCGGATCGAAGACGCCCAGGCCTCCGGGTTGCCAGATCCAGGCCTGGCCGGGGTGCCACTTGCGCACGTCTTCCTTCCAGTCGATCTGCACGCTTTGCAGGGTGCGGGTGGCCAACCAATCACGGGCGGCCTCGATACCCGGCGCGTAGCGTGAATGCCAGGCGAACAAACCGCTGACGCCTTGTTCTTCGGCCTGGCTCACCAACGCCATCGCCTCACCCAACGTGGCGCACGGTGGTTTTTCTACCAGCACGTGTTTGCCTGCAGCCAGCGCTTGTTGCACCAAAGCAAATCGTCCCTGCGGCGGTGTGCAAAACGCAATCGCATCGACCTGAGGGCCGTTTTCGAGCAGTTCGCTCAGGGACTTGAAGTTCTCGACCCCGGCGCAAGGCTGCCCTTGCGTGGCGACAGACACCAACTGGAACGCGGGGTTGGCGTGGATAGCGGGAACGTGTTGATCCTGGGCAATCTTGCCGTAGCCCACCAGACCGAGACGGATCGGTTGCATCGATGACTCCTGATTGTTTTTGTATTGGTACGCAAGCCGGCAAGATTACGTTTGTACAGCGGGGAAGTCATTGACGACGTGCTGATGCTGCACCCAAGCGGCGAGCTTGAACGCTGCCAGCGCCTGGAAACGACCTTTACCCGGGTCCGCCAGCTATTGCCAACCGCCTCCAGCAGCGCTCTGCGCCGCCCATTCGGCGAGCCTCCTAAGAAGGCTGCTATGTGCGCCAGCGAACAGACGAACAGCCCTTCAGGTCTCCACACTCAAGTTGAAAAGCTACGTCCAGCAAGTGCTGTCCGGTGCTGGCGCAATGCGTTGGCGTACCTATCAAAATGCACGCAATCGCATCATGCGTTTCAGGCTCGGGACCTTATGAACAGCATATGGACACGCATACAGAAGGTATTTCCCCGCTCGTCCGGCTTTTGGCGGACTCATCTGTTTCCCCAGCCCCGATTCAAATACGAGCCCATCTTGCGCTCGGAGCTTTTCAGCGCCGACCAGATGGCCAGTCACGGCATCGCCCTGGCCGGGCAGCATCGCCTGACCACGCTGTCTGCACGGGACTCGATGCTGCACCGGCTCGATGATAACGAGCAGTTACTCAAACGCAGCTGCACGGCGCTGACCAGCGCTCAATTGTCCAGCCGACGAGTGACTCCGGCAGCGGAATGGCTGCTGGACAATTACTACCTGGTCGAAGACCACATCCGCACCGCCAGGACGCACCTGCCCAAAGGCTACAGCCGTGAGTTGCCACGCCTGATCAACGGCCCGTCTGCGGGACTGCCACGCGTCTATGACATCGCGCTGGAGACCATCTCCCATGGCGACGGTCGGGTCGACGAAGAGAGTCTGAGCCGCTTCATATTTTCTTATCAGACCGTGATGCCACTGGCGCTGGGCGAACTGTGGGCGATACCGATCATGTTGCGCCTGGCACTGATCGAAAACCTGCGGCGCGTGGCCTCGCGGGTCATGGCCAACGCCGACGAGCGCAATCTGGCCGATGACTGGGCCGAACGCTTGATCGAAACCTCGGAACAGGACATCAAGAGCGTGGTGCTGACCGTTGCCGACATGGCTCGCTCCGCACCGCCGATGACCCCCGCCTTTGTCGCCGAATTCACCCGCCGCCTGCAGGGCCAAAGTGCAGCCCTGGCCCTGGCGCTGAACTGGATCGAGCAAATGCTCGGTGAGACCGGCTCCAGCATCGAACGCCAGGTGCAGCTCGACGCGCAACAACAGGCCGCGGATCAGGTGTCCATAGGCAACAGCATCGGCAGCTTGCGTCTCTTGTCCGCCACGGACTGGCGCGAGTTCGTCGAGTCAATGAGTCACGTCGAACAGATTCTCCACGAAGACCCGGCGCAGGTTTACCGGGCGATGGATTTCAAAACCCGTGACAGCTACCGGCATGTCATTGAGCGCCTTGCCCGACGAAGCCCCCAGCACTCGGAAGTCCAGGTCGCCCGCGCCGCGATCAATCTCGCCGAAGCCGGAACCGCCTCAGTCTCCTGCCCAGTGCTGGCTCACCACGTCGGGTATTACCTGATCAGCGCCGGGTTACCGACCCTGGAGCGACGGCTCATCGCCCGAGTACCGCTTCATGAGCGCTGGAAACGGCTGTTGCAGCAGTCACCGCTGATGTTTTACCTGGCGCCGGTGGCTTTCCTGACGCTCATCTTCGCCTGGCCCCTGCTGGCTTCTGCACAGCGCGATGGAATGCCCGATGCGGCGCTTCTGCTGATGGCGATTCCATGCCTGATCATGACCAGCCGACTGGCAATCAGCCTGATCAACTGGTTGGTGACGTTCAGCCTGTTGCCGACGACGCTGCCGAAAATGGATTTCGCCAACGGTATTCCCGATGGCGCGCGAAGCCTGGTGGTGATCCCGACGCTGATCGCCAGCCTGGCCGATGTGGACGAACTGGCGGAAGGTCTCGAAGTGCGCTTTCTCGCCAACCGCGACAGCAACCTGTATTTCGCGTTGCTCAGCGATTTCCTCGATGCGCCTGAAGAGTCTCAGCCACAAGACGCCGAACTGCTCACACAGGCGTCCCGTGCAATCACCCTGCTCAATGAAAAATACGCGGATGGACTCGGCGACCGATTCTTTCTGTTGCATCGGCCACGGCGCTGGAACGCGAGCGAACACGTATGGATGGGCCACGAGCGCAAACGCGGCAAGCTGATCGAGCTCAATGCCCTGCTGCGCGGCAATGGACAGGACCGTTTCAACGCCATTGTCGGCGACATCACGCCGTTGCGCGGCGTGCGTTACGTCATCACGCTGGACACAGACACCCTGCTGCCGCGCGATGTCGCTCGCCAATGTGTGGCGGCGATGATGCACCCGTTGAATCGTCCGTTGTTCGACAGTGCTGGCGAGCAGATCATTTCCGGCTACGCGGTGTTGCAACCGCGAGTCGGCATCGGCCTGACCAGCGCCACGCGCTCGATCTACGCCCGGTTGTTTGGCAGTGATGCCGGTGTCGATCCTTACACCCGGACGGTGTCGGACGTTTACCAGGATCTGTTCCAGCAAGGTTCCTTCATCGGCAAGGGCATCTACGATGTCGATGCGTTCACCTGCGCACTGGAAGGCTGCTTGCCGGATAACCAGATTCTGAGCCACGACCTGATCGAGGGGTGTTATGCACGATCCGGCCTGCTCAGTGACGTGCAGGTCTACGAGCAATACCCCTCGCGCTACGGTGCCGATGTCAATCGCCGGCATCGCTGGATACGCGGCGACTGGCAGCTGCTGCCGTGGACTTTACCCTGGGCGCGCAACGCCGATGGCAAATGGGTGCGCAACAGGCTGAGCGTCATGGCACGCTGGAAGATTCTGGATAATCTGCGACGCAGCCTGGAACCGCTGGCGCTGTTGTTGATGTTTGCATGGGGCTGGTTTGCCAGCAGTCAGCCCATGAACTGGACCCTGACAGTCATCGGGTTGATGGTGATTCAACCGTTGCTCCGGGCGGTGACCGATCTGATGCAGGCCCCCGCCGATGTGTCCTTTGGACAATACCTGAGGGCGTTGCTGGGAGATCTTGCGAAGGACCTGGCCCGGGCATGCCTGACGCTCGCCTGGCTGCCCTTCGAGATGTTCTACAGCGCCGATGCAATCCTGCGCTCGCTCTGGCGAATCGGCTTTAGCAGACGCCGACTGTTGCAATGGCAGCCCTCGCGCGAGGTGGAGCGCACGACCGATAACCGTCTGTCCGGCCTCTATCGCCAGATGTGGATCGAGCCGGCATCGGCCCTCATCGCGGTGGCCCTGTTGGTGAACGATCCGCAGACGCTGGCCATCGCCAGTCCGCTGCTGTTGTCGTGGCTGGTGGGCCCCTGGATCGCCTGGCGGCTCAGTTTGGCGCCCAGGCAGTCGGTGTTTGCCCCCTCGGCAGATGATCTGCGTTTCCTGCGGTTGCTGGCGCGCAAAACCTGGGCGTTCTTCGATCAATACGTCGGGCCTCAAGATCACTGGCTGCCACCGGACAACGTGCAGGAACAACCCCGGCCTGCCGTTGCCCATCGGACCTCGCCGACCAACATGGGCATGTCCCTGCTCGCCCATCTGGCCGCTCGCGATTTCGCGTACTTGAGCACCGAACGACTGCTGTCCCGGCTTGCGGCATCGCTGGACAGCATGGACGGACTGGAGCGTTATCGGCAGCACTTCTACAACTGGTACGACACGCTGACCCTCGAACCGCTGCGCCCGCATTACGTCTCCACCGTCGACAGCGGTAACCTGGCGGGCCTGCTGCTGACCTTGCGCACCGGCATCGAGCAGCTTGCAGACGCCCCGCTGTTCAGCCCTGCCGTGATCAAGGGTCTGCGCGATACCCTCGATATCCTCATAGAGTCCCAACGCGCTTCAGGGACGGATGAAAACGCCCTGAATCAATTGCGAAAAAGCCTTGAACAAGGCTCGCAAACGGCGACCACTGACGCGATGGCAGAGCTGCTGCAAACCGCTCACCTGATGGTCACAGGCCAGCAAGCGGACACCGATGAGGAAAGCCTCTACTGGCGAGAAGCGTTTACCCGTCAATGCATCGACTGGACAGAAGAACTGCAACGCTATCGCCTCCCTACCCCCCTGGTGACGATGGAGTCGCCTGGCACCTTGCGTCAGCTGGCAGCGCTGAATTGCGCTGACTGGGCAATCGACCATCACCCTCGAATCGAGCAGGTCCGCACCGACGCCAGGGAGCGCCTGAAGACCCTGGAACGTCTGGCCTTATTAGCGACGTCATTGGCGCAAATGGATTTCTCGTTGCTTTACGACAATCAGCGTGACCTGTTCGTCATCGGTTACAACGCCGAAGAATGCCGGCTCGACACCGGCTATTACGACCTGCTGGCATCCGAGGTGCGGCTCACCAATTTCGTGGCCATCGCCCAAGGACAGATTCCCCAACGCGCCTGGTTCACCCTGGGAAGACTGCTGGGCGAAAACGCTGGCATACCGACGTTGCTGTCCTGGTCGGGGTCAATGTTTGAATACCTGATGCCAATGCTGGTGATGCCCAACTATGAAGGCAGCCTGCTGGACCAGACTTGCCGCGCCGCCGTGTCGGTGCAAATCGAGCATGGCAACAGGCTGGGCATTCCCTGGGGCGTTTCGGAATCGGGTTACAACACCGTCGACGCGCACTTCAATTATCAATACCGCGCCTTCGGCGTTCAGGCGCTCGGGCTCCAGCGCGGGTTGAGCAATGACGTCGTCATAGCGCCGTATGCCAGCGCCCTGGCGTTGATGGTCGATGCCGATGCGGCTTGCAAAAACCTGCAACGCCTCGCCCTGCAAGGCTCTTCGGGGCGTTTCGGCCTGTATGAAGCGGTGGATTACACCGAGGCCCGCTTACCGCGCGGCCAACCCTTCGTCGTGGTCCGGTCGTTCATGGCGCACCACCAGGGCATGAGCCTGCTGGCCTTGATCAGCCGACTGCTCGATCAACCGATGCAACGGCGATTCGAGTCCGACCCGGCGCTGCAATCAGCCCTGCTGCTGTTGCAGGAGAGGGTGCCCAAATCCGCCGCGCCCTACCTGCAAACCGCCCAGGCGCCGGCACTCGGCGATGTTGGCCAAGGCCAGGATTCGGGGCTTCGGGTGTTCTCGGATCCGGGACGCAAACGTCCAGCCGTGCAATTGCTCTCCAACGGTCGCTACCACGTCATGCTGACCAGCGGCGGCGGTGGTTACAGCCGCCGCAATGAAATGGCCGTCACCCGTTGGCAGGAAGACACTTCACAGGACAATTGGGGGATGTTCTGCTACCTGCGCGATGTCCAGACCAACACGGTGTGGTCGGCTGCGCATCAACCGACTTTGCATAAACCCGAGAGCCACGAGGCGATCTTCTGCGACTCCCGGGCAGAGTTTCGCGCACGCAACCTGGATTTCGACACGCATCTGGAGATTGTTGTCTCGCCTGAAGACGACATCGAACTGCGCCGCCTGCACATCACCAACCGAGCCTCATCCGCCAAGACACTGGAGATCACCACCTACGCCGAAGTCGTGCTGACTTCTCCCGGCAACGACGCGATGCACCCGGCATTCAGCAAGCTGTTCGTGCAGACCGAATTACTGCCGGCGCTCCAGGCCATTGTCTGCAGCCGTCGCCCCCGGGCCAACGATGAGCCGACGCCGTGGATGTGCCATTTGCTGGCTGCACACGGGGTGGACATTGATGCGATCTCGTACGAAACCGATCGCGCCCGGTTCATCGGCCGAGGGCGCAGCCTGGTGTCACCTGCCGCCCTGGATGCCGATTGCCAGCGCTTGTCAGGCAGTGCAGGCCCGGTGCTTGATCCGGTGGTCGCGATTCGCTGCAGGATTACCCTGCAACCCGGCCAACAGGCAACCATCGACCTGGTCACCGGAGTCGCCGACAGTCGCGACGATTGCCTCTATCTCATCAACAAATACCGCGACCGTCACCTCGCCGACCGGGTGTTCGACCTGTCCTGGACCCATAGCCAGGTGCTTTTGCGTCAACTCAATGCCACGTTGTCCGACGCCCGTCTGTTCGAGCAGATGGCCTCGTCGCTGCTTTATGCAAACGCCTCGATGCGCGCCGACAATGCAGTGCTGATTGCCAATCGACGCAATCAGCCGGGACTCTGGGGTCAGGCCATTTCCGGCGATCTGCCTATCGTTCTGCTGCAGATCCAGAGCCTGGACAATATCGCCTTGGTGCAGCAGTTGATTCAGGCCCACGCCTACTGGCGGCAAAAAGGGTTGGTGGTCGACTTGTTGATCTGGAACGAAGATCAGGCGGGTTATCGCCAGCAACTGCAAGACGTGATCATGGGCCTTATCACCTCCGGCAGTGAAGCCGCTTTGCTGGATCGTCCGGGCGGGATTTTTGTGCGCCCCGCGCAGCAGATGTCGACAGAAGATCGCGTGCTGGTCCTTTCGGTGGCCAGGCTGGTGCTGAGCGAAGAGCTGGGCAGTCTCGCGGAACAGATTCATCGACGCAAAGGATTGCCGTTGCACGCGCCGTTTGTTGCGAGCCGGCATTATCAGGCCGGGCCGGCACCGGTACGACCGAACCGTCCCTCACTGCTGCTGGGCAATGGATATGGCGGTTTCAGCGACGATGGCAGTGAGTACATTGTCACCGGGCTGGCAGCCAATCCGACACCCGCGCCCTGGGTCAATGTGATTGCCAATGCACACCTCGGCACCGTGGTCTCGGAAGCCGGCAGCGCGTATACCTGGGCCGAGAACGCCCATGAATTTCGCCTGACGCCGTGGCACAACGACCCGGTCACCGATCGGAGCGGCGAAGCCATTTATCTGCGCGATGAAGAGACCGGGCACTTCTGGTCGGCATCGCCTCAGCCCTGCCCCGGGCAAGGCCCATACCGGACCCGCCATGGTTTCGGCTATAGCGTGTTCGAGCATGAAGAGGACGGCATTTACAGCGAGCTGTGGATCTATGTAGCGCTGGATGCGCCGATCAAATTCTCGCGACTGTTATTGACCAACCGCTCGGGACGCAGCCGATCATTGTCGGTCACCGGGTATGTGGAATGGGTGCTGGGCGATCTGCGCAGCAAGTCGGCGATGCATGTGGTCACCCAATCGGATCCCGCCAGCGGTGCCTTCTTCGCCCGCAACGCCTACTCGGTGGAGTTTTCCGAGCGGGTGGCCTTCTTTGACACCGACACGGTCGATCACGGTGTCAGCGGTGACCGTACTGAATTCATCGGCCGCAGTGGCAGCCTCGCCTCACCGGCAGCGATGCAACATGAAGGGTTGTCTGGGCGCATGGGGGGCGGCATGGACCCTTGCGCCGCCCTGCAAGTGTCGGTTGATCTCAACGATGGCGACAGCAAGGAAGTCATCTTGCGCCTTGGGGCGGCCTCGTCCAGCAACGCCGCTACCCAGTTGGTGCAACGCTATCGGGGCAGACTTGCGGCCGCAGCAGAATTGCAAAAGGTACGGGAACACTGGCGCTCATTGCTCGGGGCCATTCATATCGAAACATGCGAGCCGGCGGTCGATGTCATGGTCAACGGCTGGTTGATGTATCAGGTCATCGCCTGCCGATTCCAGGCCCGAAGCGGCTACTACCAGTCGGGTGGCGCCATCGGTTTTCGCGATCAGTTGCAGGACAGTATGGCGATGATCCATACCGATCCGGCCACAGTGCGAGCGCATCTGTTGCTGTGCGCCGCCCATCAGTACGTGGAAGGCGACGTGCAACACTGGTGGCACCCGCCGATGAATCGAGGGGTCCGCACCGCCTGCTCCGACGACTTTTTGTGGCTGGTGGCCGCCACCAACCGCTATGTCGAAATGACCGCCGATGTGGGTGTACTGGAAGAGCCCGTCGGGTATCTGGAAGGACGCGTACTGGCGGCTGGCGAAGAGTCCTACTATGACCTCCCTGGGGTTTCGCACCTGCGAGAATCCCTTTACCAACACTGCGTGCGCGCCATCGAACATAGCCTGCGCCGCGGTCATCACGGGCTGCCGCTGATGGGCTCGGGTGACTGGAACGACGGCATGAATCGCGTCGGCCATCTGGGTGCAGGAGAAAGTGTCTGGCTGGGCTTCTTCAGTTATCAGGTGCTGGAGCAATTTGCGGTGACCGCCCGCCTGCACGGTGATCACGCATTTGCCAGGCGCTGCAGCGACAGCGCGGTGACACTGCAACGCAACCTCGATCAAAGTGCCTGGGACGGCGCCTGGTATCGCCGTGCCTGGTTCGATGACGGGCAAGTGCTCGGCTCGGCGAGCAATGAAGAATGTCGCATCGATTCCATTGCTCAAAGCTGGTCAGTGCTGTCAGGGGCCGGACCTGCCAACTGCCAGATCAAGGCCATGCAATCCTTGGATGAGCATCTGATCAAACGTCGCATCCGCGCCGTGTTGCTGTTTGATCCACCGTTCGACAAGGGCACCCTGGACCCGGGCTATATCAAGGGCTACGTGCCTGGCGTGCGCGAGAACGGAGGTCAGTACACCCATGCCGCCGTCTGGGCGGGCATGGCGTTTGCGCAGTTGGGTGAAGCCGGCAAAGCGTGGGAACTGCTGAATCTGATCAACCCTGCCGCGCCGGCCAACAACGCTCGAATCGACACCTACAAGGTCGAGCCCTATGTCATGGCCGCGGACGTCTACGGCGCCGGCCCCCATGCCGGGCGCGGTGGCTGGACCTGGTACACCGGTTCCGCCGGCTGGATGTACCGGCTGATTGTCGAATCATTGCTGGGCGTACTACGCAGCGGCCATACGCTCAGAATCGAACCGTTGATGCCCGCTCACTGGCCGGGTTTCATCTTGCACTACCGCTTTGGCAAAACCCTCTACCACTTTGATGTGCGTCAAGGCAGTTCGGCCTTCACCTCGATGACCCTCGACGGCCAGCCATTGACTGACGCAGCGCTGACACTGGAGGACGACGGCCTGGAGCGCTGGGTTCAGGTCGATTGTCGCGCCCGATCACCCAGGCCTCAGGCGCTGGAATACGAGCACACCGCCGATGAATAGACATTGACCACCCGCCGGATGCGCATGGGAGTACCCTGAGTCGGCACGCCCCTGTTCCGCCAAGGATGCTCTGCCATGCCTGCTTCTCCCAAGCCAAGCGACAATCATCTCCTTGCAGCGCTGCCGGCCGACGACCTCCAGCGCCTTGTTCCGCACCTGGAGCAGGTCAGCCTGGCGCTAGGCGATGTGCTGTATGAACCGGGAGACACCTTGCGGCACGTTTACTTTCCGACGGACTCCATCGTGTCCCTGCTGCATGTCACGGAAAACGGCTCATCAGCAGAGATTGCCGTGGTCGGAAACGAGGGGCTGATCGGTATTGCGCTGTTCATGGGCGGCGAAAGCACGTCTAGCCGCGCGGTGGTGCAAAGTGCCGGAACTGCGTTTCGTCTGCCCGGGCAAAAACTCAAGAAAGAGTTCAACCGTCATGGCGACCTGCTCCTGCTGATGCTGCGTTACACCCAGGCGCTGATCACACAGATGTCACAAACCGCCCTGTGCAACCGCCATCATTCGATCGATCAGCAACTGTGTCGATGGCTCCTGCTGTCGCTGGATCGCCTGCACGGCAATCGCCTGAACATGACCCAGGAGCTGATCTCCAACATGCTGGGTGTGCGCCGCGAAGGCGTCACCGAAGCAGCCGGCAAACTACAACGCCAAGGCGTCATCGAGTACAGCCGAGGCCAGATCACCGTACTGGATCGAGCGCGCCTCGAACGACTGAGCTGCGAGTGCTACCTGGTGGTCAAGACCGAGACCGATCGGCTGTTGCATTACACCCGCCGTCAGGACGAGTGATGCGTTCAGACTGATTGCCAGCTGCGATACCGACTTCTGTCAATCGTTCAGTACCGATAAGTTGCCTGCACCGAAATGCCATTCGCACTGTTTTCATAGTTGGCGCTATATTCCGGTTGCAGACCGGAGTTGTTCGACTGCTTGACAGAGACTTTAGAATCCCAGAGATAACCATAAGCAAAGTCTATCGTCAGATCGGGGTTCGGCGAGTAAGCGCCGCCAAGGGTCACGGCCTGGCGATTCCCGACCGGAATGCGCACGCTGCGATCGGCATTTCTGATGGGCGACGGATCATAGGCGTAGCCTGCGCGCAACAGCCATTGCTGATTCAATTGATAGGAGGCGCCCACCGCAGTGGACCACGTGTCGCGCCAGTTCATTTCTTCAGTCACACGGCCCAGGCCGGCCGCCTGGCCCAGGGGGGAAAGACCGCTGTTGATGGCCTCGACCTGCTGGATCCGGCTCCATCGTGTCCAGGTAGTCCCCAGGTATCCGGTCCAGCGACTGTTGAATCGATGGGTGATGGACGTGTCCACTGATTCGGGCATGGTCAGATCCAGCTTGGCGTCATAACTTCCGTCCAGCGGGACAACGCTCGGGGAACCGGAAACATCGGTATGCCCCTTGAGGTGATAGTTCACCTTCGAGTGATAGGTAATCCCCCAACTCGTTGCCTCACTGAAATCGACCAACAGGCCGACGTTGTAGCCAATCGCCGTGTCATCGCCTTTGATGGTGACCAGGGTGTCCTGACCGTTGTTCAGGGCACCGGTGGCCAGGTAATTCTGAAGCTTTGCGTTGAAACGGTTCAGGGTCGGCCCGCCGCCAATGGACACGTAATCATTGATCCGCCAGGCAATGGTTGGCTGAAGGGTTACCTCCTTGGTCGTGCTATAGGAACCATGGTAACGGCCTTGAAAAGAGCTCTCGTAATCGTTGATCAGACCACTGGGGGCATAGAGGCCCAGCCCCATCGAAAAACGATCATCAAGGGGCGTCGACATATAGGCGAAGGGCACAGCGCCCAAAGGCACCGAATCTCCTTTGTTGGTGCCTGCTGCACTGCTTTGCGCATCACTGATGTCGTCACTCACCGACACGACCGCTGCCCCGCCGGAAATCTCGCTGCGTTTCAATTTGGTCAGGCCGGCAGGGTTTCCGTAAATAGTGCTGGCATCCAGCGCCGAAGATGACCTTCCCGCATACGCCGTTCCTGCGCTGCTTGCACTTTGTTCGTTAAGGGCAATGCCATTGGCGCTTGCAACTGTAGAGGCGCCAAAGAGTGCCATGGCACCGGTGAACTTGATCCAGGCAACGCACTTTCGCTGAGCAAAGAGACACGGAATCACACGGCTTTTGAGTTTCATTTTCCACCTCTGGTTTATTGTTTTTATTGATTTCACGCAGGCAAGGCTTCGCCGTCCTGTGCACTTTTCAGTGCCGGTTGGCGTTGATCGACGTTGTGTAAAAGGCCCTGGCTAAACAGCGCCAGGGCTTGATGGCCGGATTAGAATCAGGGACTTAACCAAGCCACTCGATTTGAAAGCTGTAGCGCCCCAGGAGCGGAGCCAATAGTTCCTGGCCAGTTCCGGCCCGGATGCAGGCAACATGCCCACGGCGATTGTCCTGCACGACCTCGACAGCAATGTCCAAAAGCCCCAGGCGCCCTGCTTCCTGACGGACGACTCTGGCAATCTCGCGCTGCTGCAAGGCGGGTTTGAATATCTTGCCGACAGCCGTCAGTGGCAACGCACCAAGGATTTCAATGCGCTTGGGCACTGCTGCTCGCTCGCTGATGTGCAGATGCGCAAACTCCTCAAGTTCTTCGGCGTTGCACACTTGCCCGGGGCGCAGCTGAATGTAGGCTACCGGCACTTCGCCCGAGTAGGCATCGGGGCTGCCGATGGCAGCGGCCAGGGCGACGGCGGGATGCGCTTGCAGAGCCTCCTCGATTTGCTTGGGATCGATGTTGTGACCGCCGCGAATGATCAACTCCTTCTTGCGACCGGTCAGCCAGAAGTAACCTTGCGCATCCTGACGACCCAAGTCGCCCGTATTCAGCCAGCGCTGACCGTCGATATCGATCCAGAGGCCGTGGTTATGACGCTCCTCCAGATAGCCTTCGAAAAGATTCGGGCCGCTGATCGTGATGAGGCCGATCTCATCCACTTCGGCGTCACGCAGGTACGCTCCAGCATCGTCGAGCAAGACCGCGCGCATCTTCTGGTAGGCGATCCGTATCCCGATGGAGCCGATACTACGCTCGCCATGGGGCGGATTGATTGAGGAAACGCAGGCCCCTTCAGTCAGGCCGTAACCTTCCAGGATCTTTACCCCGGTCCGGCGCTCGAACTCGCGGAAAAGCTCGGCCGGCATGGGCGCGGCGCCACACATTGCAAAGCGAAGACTGGAGAGGTCGCGGCCCTGCCATTCGTTTTGCAGCAGTGCGGCATAGACAGTCGGTACGCCGGAAAAGAGGTTGATTCCGAAGTGCTCGACCATCTCCCAGAAGCGTGGGATCACCCCCTCGCCACGGTACCCATGAGGTGTCCCGAGTATCACATGATCGCCTTGAGTCCACGACATCAACCCGGTCACCATTTGTCCATTGACATGAAACAGCGGCAGGCCACAAAAGATCACCTGTCCACCACTGCGTGGCTGCAAGTGAGCGGCCACGGCCCATGCATTGAAGACTTCCGAGCCATGGGTACGCGCGGCGATCTTGGGCAGCCCGGTGGTGCCGCCCGTACAGATGTAGGAGGAGCACTCATCCGGGCGGATTTGCCGGCCGCTCTTCAGGTGGGTGTGCGGCTGGGTGCTCATCAGCGATTGCCAATCGTGGATCTCGATATCGCGGTGCTGGCCTCGCTCCATCAGTGCCGCGGCTTTCAGGGCACCACGCACCGGCTCGGGGGCATAGGGTTCCATGCTGACCCAGACCACCTGCCGGACCGTGGGTAGCTGATGCAGCTGCGAAGCCAGTTTGGGCCACAGATCGCTGCCCGGCGTCGGCGCGAGTGTCACCACCACGGATACCTTCGCGGCATTGAGCAAGCTCGCCATCTGCGTGGCCTCGAGCAGCGGATTGATCGCCATGACGATGCCGGCCGCCTCCCCGCCCCAAATCGTGAAATGGGTTTCCGGCAGATTGGGCAGGATGAAGGCCAGCACCTCACCCGATGTTATGCCCAGGTCATGGAAGGCATTGGCCGCGCGGGTGATGTCCGCGAAGAGCCTGGAGTAATCCCACTCAAAGGTGTGTTTGAAATCCGCAGCGTCAGCGAAGAAGCTTAGCGCCGGTGCCTGCGGGTTGCCCTCGGCCGCCTCGCGTAGCGCTTCATACGTGCTGGAAGCCAGGCCACGCTCCGACAACGGGACTCGTTCGAGACGTTCGATGTCGCACAGGGTCTGCACCACCATCAGGCTTGCTCCACGACGCGGTTGCGTTGCACGCCGAGGTCGACCACGCCATCGGCGCTGCGAATGCGCGCCTCGACCACGTCACCGGCCTTGAGATACTGCGTCCGGCCCTCTTGCGCCTTGAGGAAAAGTTTCCACTTGGTGGCTTCTGGCATCAGGGCCGCAATGCGCTGTTTGGCAGGCGAAGGAATCGTCAGAGCGCAGCCCGCAGGCGTGCCGGTAGCGATCAGGTCGCCAACGTCGAGATCTTGCACGGACGAGAGCTCGGTCAGGGTTTCAGCGGGGCCGTAAACCAGGTTGGCCGTGCTGTCGTTCTGTCGCACCTGGTCGTTGACGGTCAGGCGCAGTTGCAATGCTTTGAGGTAATGCATGTCCTTTGCATCCAGCAGACAGAGGTACGGGCCGACCGGACCAAAAGTGCGGAAGCTCTTGCCCTTGTAGAACTGCATCTGCGGAATCTGAACGTCTCGCGCCGAGTAGTCGTTTACGATGACGACGCCTGCAATGAACTCATGCAGATTGGCATCGGTGACGGCAACGGCGCCGGTGATCGCGCGTTTCATCACCAACCCCAGTTCGATTTCGTAGTCGAGGAAGCGTACGGTCCGCGGCTTGATCAGGTCGCTGTCAGCCGCCACCAGGCAACTGGTCGCCTTGGTGAAGATCATGTTGAATTTTTTCGCATCCGGGTCCATGCCCGACTCGATCATATGCTGACGGTAATTGGCACCCTGGCAGACGAACTGCTGGTTACGGGTTACCGGCGACAGCAGTTTTACTTCACCCTGCGCAAGCTCCGAGCCTTTGAGTTGAGCGAGGTCTTCGATACTGTTCTGGCTAATGAAGTCACCGGTGGTTTCAAAAACACCGGGGACCACCGTAATACGGCCCTGGCGAAGCACGCCCCAGTGGATACCGTTCTCAAATTCGAAGCGGACGACGTGTACAGCAGACATTGAAGGTACTCCTGGAGCGGCGTTTGTCCCGAACTCGGTGGCGCGGGAACTGTGGTGTTGTTCTGAAACGGGGCCGGCAACGGTGTAGACCCACGCACCGCCAGCAATCAAAGCGCCGGCTTTAAGTACGTCCCGCCGGCGAAACCGGGTTGAGTTTTTCGACATGGCGGCAGCTCTACCCGAACATCCGCATGAGGGTCATCAACTTGCGCAAGGTCAAATCCGGGCTGCGTCGTAGGTTGCGGATCAGTGCACGCAGGTTGGCCAGGCTTATCTTGGGTTTGGTAAAACTCTTGGGCATGCGCTGCCCCCACTGGGCCATTGCCTCTGGGCTTACCGGATGAATACCCGTCGGCCGAGTGGCCGTGAACAGATCCCCGTCGCAGTAATGCTCGTGCTTGTCGCCCCATGGGTCTTGCCAGTAATCGAAGATCTGGCTGCCCAGAATGTGCCGGCCGATGCCCCATGAGTGTTGCCAACCGCGCTCGCGCAGGACGCGCTGGCCCATGCCCACCGCGTCTGCATCGACGACTTCATAGGCGCTATGGCTGTAGGTCGCCATGAACCCTTGCGCAATCGCGAGCGTATGGTGATCCGCGGGACTGTCACCAAGATCAAGGCGCATGAAAGTGACGATAGGCGTGCCGTCGGGAAGCACCTGCACATCGCTGGGAATCAACCCGAAATGCTCCGTGTACCAGGCGCAGGTCGCCTGGTAGTCGGCCACTTCAATGACGATGTGGCCAAGTTTGAGGACTTCAGGGGGCGCAATCGGCGGGCGCTGCGTGGCATTGATTCGTGGCTGCTCGTGCGCCAGATTCCAGTGCAGAGGCGCTCTGTGTGCCAGCGCCTTGCCGGGGGCCTGGTCGCAAACCGCTTCCACGATAAAACCGGAAGGATCGGTCAGCCGGACGGAAAACCCTTTGCCAGGATGCTCCGACTTTTCTACCGATGACGCCCCTGGAATTTGAGCGAGCTTTTCCAGATCTTCAAGCGACGACACTGCGAGTCCGAAGCCGATAAATCGTGCCTGCTCGGCACGATGGACACGGTAGCAATAGGAAGTGGCGTCGGTGGCCCGCAGATACAGCGTATCGGCGTCCTGCCGATTGACCGTCAGGCCGAAGTCGGTCAGGAACCGCGCCGCCTCATTCAAGTCCGGCCGTTGAAAGATCAGGTGAGTCAGATCCCGGGCCTTCACGGTCGGTTGTGGATGCCGGGAGGGTTGTGGTGTCGCCAACCGGTGCAATTGGTTTATGTCATTCATTGTTTTTGTTTTCCGGTTTTTTCAGGGCAAAGCAGTCCCGAACCCCTGAAAAAACAGGGGTGTTTTCTAGTTGAATCAGTTAGGGCTCAGTCCAGAGACGGAAGCGCCGGCAACTCTATTGTCGCCATCGCGCGTGCCTCATCCGGTGGCACACCCAATGCCCGCAGTACCAGCTCGGCGGTGTCAGAGCCCGATTCGCGCCACGTCCGGTGACCTTCCAGCACCAGGAAAATCGAGCCCAGTACGCTGCTCGATATCAGCGTCAGCACTGAGAGCAACTGCGCCTGCTGAAACGTGTAGCGCCCGGTGGAAAGCCCGCTCAGAAGGTCCGTGGTCGCCTGGCTGCTGAACATTTCGCGCAATGACGCATTGCTCATGGCGAACTTATGGATGAATGCCCCCCACTGGGAATCCTCGTGCGCTCGACGGATGAAGAATCGAATGCCATTGGCCAGGCGCTGCGCCGGATTGGTGAGGGAATCGAAGCTCTTGTTGACGCGCTCATGCATCTCCCTCGCCAGTTGGCCAGCGACGGCTTCGAACAGGCTTTCCATGTTGTCGATGTTGCTATAGACGGTTCCACGCGCCACGCCGGCCTCTTGTGCGAGGTCGAGAATGTTCACTTGTGAGGTGCCTCTTTCAGCGAACAGCCGAAAGGCGGCTTGATGAATGCGGCGCTGTGTTGGATTCAGGGATTGCACGGTGCTCTCTCCAGGATTACCCTATGGCCCTATTGAACACGCGTGTTCAGTTGTCGTCAACAACGTTTTGGCGCTGAAGCACGTCCAACTCAACGGAAACCGTTATATGCCAATGGAAAGGGATGGATACGACTAGACCACCGGCAGGTTTGGCACATGAAAAATGAACACGCGCGCTCAGCTGCACCGTATCTCTGACAGGTGATCAATTTGGTTTGCTGAATCACATCAGATCAGGTGGGTAGCGGCTTACCAGCGATTTTCCGGGCTTTGGCGGGTGTCACGCCCAGAGCCTGGAGCGTCATTTCCGCGACCCGCACATCGTGCTCCGCGCCCGCACGCCCTTCGACAACCGAGCGCATTGCTCCGGTTGTGCAGGATAAGACGATGTCCAGGGCGACCCCTTCGTCCACGTAAGCAAAAGTGCCCGCGCGCAGCCCCTCACGCAGATCGCCCAGGACATGGGCAGCCAGACGCGAGCGCATGGTCTGGTCGAAATGGATGATGCGCAGCAGCGCATTCGCCCATTGGTGGTCGGCGGCGGCCCGACAGACAAACATGCGAACCCCAATCGAAAGCCGCTGCGCACCGCACTGCTCGTCCGCGCTCAAGACGGATATGGCATCGGAAAACTCGGCGGCCATGGCAATGCCCACGGCCTCCAGTACTTCGTCGCGCGTTCGAAAATAGTTGTAGATGGTGCCGTTGGATACCGCAGCTTCCGCGGCGACTTCGAGCAGCGCGATTTCCCCCACTTCCTTGCGTGCGACAAGACGCAACGCCGCGTCCACCAGGCCACGACGGGTGCGCTCGCGTTTCTTGTGGCCTCTCGTGAGAGGTTCTGACGCAACAGTTTCTAAAGAAAGAATGGGGGAATGCATGATCAAGCTCGTAATCTAGTGGGCTCGTTGATGGTAATGGAAACGCTATCAACCGTGGCGTCTTTGCTACCCAGCAGGCTCCTGCAATCTTGAAGCAGACTGCCCGCCTCTGCGCCTGGGGCGTGATGCATGATGATCCGGTCGGGACGAACCGCGACCAGCGTTCCTTTGGGAGCCAGTGGCAGGATGTCATGGTTCATGTCTTCAATGAAGTCACAGCCGCCGCCGGAGCGTTGGCCGCGTGTTCTGACCTCGAGGAAATGGCCGCCCATTTTTCCCCAGGCAATGATCTGATCAGGGGTGAGCAGTGACAACGGGTCTACACCGAATCCAACCAGGGTCAGGTTGTCTCCAAGCGCATCGTCGCTCAGCTTGATCTGCTTTTGCAGGGTGCGAATCCAGGCTTGGGGAAACAGGCTGCCACGCACCAGTTTATCGCCCCGCCGATGCTGCACGAACAGGCCGTGTGTGAAGGTGTTCTTCGGCTTGATGTCCAACTGCTCGAAGTACCTCCTGGTCGCGGGGGTCAACGCCAGCGTGCGCATCAGGCCGTGGATGAAGAACGCTGCAATCTTGTTCTTGGGCATCACCAGACGACCCATGAGTTTTGCCAGATTGATCATCGCCTGGGCATGGGGACGGCGCTCTACGTCATAGGTATCGAGTATTGCAGGGGCGGCATGGCCGCGAAGAACCCAGGCCAGTTTCCAGGCAAGGTTGGCGCCATCTCGCAGCCCCGCTACCAGGCCTTGCCCGACAAATGGAGGGGTGATGTGCGCAGCGTCGCCAGCGAGAAAAACGCGACCCTTGCTGAATCTTTTGCAGCAGCGCGCGTGGAATCGATACACCGCCTTGCGCTCGATTTCCAGCTCCTGCGGGTTGATCCATGGCGCGATCAACCGGGCGATGCTTTCCGGGCTTTCCAGTTCTTCCCGGCATTCACCGGGTTGCAGCATGAACTCCCAACGCTCCCTGCCGCCCGGGGCAGGCATGTGCGGCGTTGGGCGCTGCGGATTACAGATAAACTCAATGTGATCAATCGCTGACTCATGCCGGTTTTTGACATCGACAATCAGCCAATCCTCTGCATAGGTCTGCCCTTCGAACTCCTGGCCGATCAGTGCTCTGATCCTGGAGCTTGCGCCATCCGCACCGACCAGGTACTGGGCGCGAACGGAATGCGATTGCCCGTCTTGATCCCGTACGGAGGCGACAATGCCATCCGCCTCCTCGACCAGACTTTCAAGCTCGAAGCCACCCAGGCTGGTCACTGACTTCAACCGGGAAACCTGGCTGCGCATCGCGTGTTCGAGGTCGGGTTGATAGAACGTAACCAGCTTCGGATGACCGTCGATGCACCCCTCGGTATTGGCGCGACCGAATTGCCCGAGCACCGGGGAGTGCATTCTTACTTCAGGAATAGCGATCTTCTCGAAAGCGTCTTCCGACAAACCAGCGAGTTGCAGGATGCGCAACGCCTCGTTGTCCAGCGCAATGGCGCGAGGCATCAGGACGACCTCATGGGTCTTGTCCAGCACCAAGGTCGTGACCCCATAGCGGCCGAGCAGCGCCGCAATGGTTGCACCTACCGGACCGTTACCGATGACCAGCACGTCGACGGTGGAGGGAGGCAATTGGCAAACGTTCTTGTTGTTCATCTCGAGCCCTTGTTGTGATTGAAGTCGTGAGGCACGCAGGTCTCATCGTCAGGCAGGGTCAAGGTATTCAATATTGAAACTAATTTCAATATTGAAATTTCTGTCATTACATGCGAAAGATCATTTCCGGACCACCATGAGAGAAATTCGAGGCGTCAGGCGCTTGCAAATCGAGTTCGAGTTGAAGCGAAGAATGCCCACTCATCGATTCCAAGGCGCTTCGTCAACAGCTTCAATGCCGTATTGCGCGCGGGCCTTGGCATGAGCCTGCGTATCCACCATGGCGAGCGCCGCCAGCACGATGTGATAGCGATCGACTTCAAAAAAGTCGCGCAAGGCCGAACGCGTGTCGCTACGGCCAAAGCCATCAGTTCCCAGGCTATTGAAGGGCGCCTGTACATAAGGCGCGATGAGTTGCACATACCCGCGGACATAGTCACTGGCCGCAACGATCGGAACGAGTCCTGGCAGGCAGGCCTGCACATGACTCGTGAACGCGAAGTCCCCGCCGAACAGTTGCTGACGTTGCACTTCACGTGCGTCGCGAGCCAGTTCGGAAAAACTGCTGACACTCCAGATTTCGCTGCTCAGTTGCCATTGTTCGTCGAGGATCTGTGCCGCCGCTATCACCTCTCGCAAAATAGCCCCCGAGCCCAGCAGGCGGACTGCGGGGGCATCGTCGCCCACTCGTTCATACAAGCGCATGCCGCGGATGACATCCTCATACTGGCTCGGCTCGAGTGACGCCTGAACGTAGTTTTCGTTGGTCACTGTCAGGTAGTAAAACTCATCCTTTTGCTGCTCGAGCATGCGTCGACATCCATGATCAATGATCACGGCTGCTTCACTGGCAAATGCCGGGTCATAGGCCCGGCAGTTGGGCACCGTCGATGCTATCAACTGGCTGGAGCCATCCTGATGCTGCAGCCCCTCCCCGGCCAGCGTCGTCCGCCCGGACGTGGCGCCGATCAGAAACCCTCGCGCGCGCTGATCGGCAGCGGCCCAGATCAAGTCGCCGATGCGCTGGAAACCAAACATGGAGTAATAAATGTAGAACGGCAGCATGGCTTCGCCGTTGACGCTGTAAGACGTTGCCGCGGCCGTCCATGATGAGATTGCGCCGGCCTCGGTGATGCCCTCCTCCAGCAATTGCCCGTCGGTCGACTCCTTGTAGTACAGCAGGGCATGGGCATCTTCCGGCTCATAAAGCTGCCCGACTGACGAGTAGATACCGATCTGGCGAAACAGATTGGCCATGCCGAACGTGCGCGCCTCATCGGCGACGATGGGGACGATGCGGGGTCCCAGTTGTTTGTCCTTGATCAGGTGGGCGAACAGCCGCACCACGGCCATCGTTGTTGAAATTTCTCGATCATCGGCACTCAACGCGAAGCGCGCATAACTGTCGAGCGGCGGGACGCCAATGGTCGCTGCCTGGCTGCTGCGCTTGGGAAGGTAGCCGCCCAGCGCACGACGTTGCTGATGGAGATAGCGCAACTCGGGACTGTCATCTGCCGGTCGGTAGAAGCGAAGCTCCTCCACCGCTTGATTGTCCAGCGGCAAGGCGAAACGATCACGAAAGGCTTTAAGGGCATCGACATCGAGTTTTTTCTGCTGGTGAGCGGTGTTGCGCGACTCACCGATCTGGCCCATGCCATAACCCTTCTTGGTTTTCGCCAGGATCACAGTCGGCCGGCCCTTATGCCGCCTGGCCGCCTCGAACGCCGCGTGCAACTTGCGAAAATCGTGTCCGCCCCGGCGCAGGGCTTCGATCTGCTCGGTGCTCATGTGTGAAACGAGTGCTTGCAGTTGCGGATCCTGGTTAAAGAAATGACTGAGGTTGTAAGCACCGTCATTGGCGCCCAGGGTCTGGTATTGCCCATCCACCATCTGCGAGAAATGACGTAACAACGCTTGCCCGTGATCCCGGGCAAACAAGGCATCCCAGTCAGATCCCCACAGCACTTTGATCACGTTCCATCCGGCACCGCTGAAAAGCGATTCCAGTTCCTGGATGATCTGGCCATTGCCCCTGACCGGACCGTCCAGGCGTTGCAGGTTGCAATTGATCACAAAGGTGATGTTGTCCAGGCTTTCACGTGCCGCCAGTGACAGCGCAGCGATCGACTCGGGCTCGTCCATTTCGCCATCGCCAAACACGCCCCACACCCGGCGGCTATCCGTCGTTGCAATGCCGCGGTGCTGCAAGTAACGCAGGAAGCGCGCCTGGTAAATCGCATTGATGGGGCCGATGCCCATCGAGCCCGTCGGAAACTGCCAGAAGTCAGGCATCAACCAAGGGTGCGGATAAGAGCATAAGCCTCCGCCGTCGACCTCTTGCCGATAGCGTTCCAGTTGCGCCTCTTGCAGACGCCCTTCCAGAAAGGCTCGTGCATAGACGCCGGGCGCAGAGTGCGCCTGGAAGTACACCAGATCGCCCCGCCCCTCGGCGTTATCGGCCCGGAAGAAATGATTGAAGCCGACCTCGAAAATTTCTGCGGCCGAGGCGAAACTGGCAATGTGGCCACCGAGTTCGCCGTAGGCTTTATTCGCTCGCGCCACCATCGCCAAGGCATTCCAGCGAATGATCGAAGTGATGCGTTCCTCCATCACCAGGTCGCCGGGGTACACCGGTTGTTGCTCTAACGCCAAGGTGTTCTGGTAGAGCGAATGGGCGTTGGACGCTGATTGAATCCCGAGGCGGTTGGCTTGCTCGGCCAGACGCTGCAACAGGAAGCGGACCCGCGGGGCGCCTGAGACCCGGGCGACACCCGCCAGGGCATCAAGCCACTCGTTGGTCTCGATGACGTCAATGTCCTCGTGGACAGGTGTTGCAGCCTGTGGCTGTTGCGCAGAATCTTTCACAGCAGAGCCCTCGATACATAGGACTGACCATCAGACGCACTGAGTGCGTCTGGCCGGTTAAGTAGGCTGATGCAGCACTGAGTCACTCTAAGTCGAAATCTGCTCAAGGAATATAAGCTGCAAGGGCTCGGCCAGCAGGTCGTCGCTGGCGGCGGCAAAACGCTGAAAGTACGGCATGGCAGAATGCGCATCGAGTGCAGCCTGATCCTTGAAGGCCTCGCGCATGAAGAACGTGCCGGGTTCATCCTGTCGTTCAAACAAGACGTAATCCAGGTTTCCTGGCTCCTCTCGTGTCGGTTCGATCAAGGCCAGGAGTGCTGCTTTCAAGGCCTGCTGTTTACCCGCTTTAGCCTTGAGGACCGCAATCGATAAGTGGAACCTGGGTTCCCGTACTATCCAAGTATCCGGACCGCTGTTCAGTGATGACGCCGATATAGCCCGGCGCTGGGCCATTGAAGGCGAAGGCATCGCCTACAAGTCCTGGCTGGATGTGAGCGCAAATGTCACGGCAGGACGACTTGTGGTGTTGATGGAGAATCATCCGGGTGAGGGTTTACCGCTGAGTCTGGTCTGTCCCCATCGCAAACAGGTATCCCCGGCTGTTTCCCGGCTCCATGCATGGTTGAGGAGTAAGTTCGTGACACTCAAGCCAGTTTGACGTGGTTACGCCACTTTTCTACGGGCAAAACAAAACCCCAACTGCTTTCGCAATTGGGGTTTCGGAATTTAATCTTGACGATGACCTACTCTCACATGGGGAAACCCCACACTACCATCGGCGATGCATCGTTTCACTGCTGAGTTCGGGATGGGATCAGGTGGTTCCAATGCTCTATGGTCGTCAAGAAATTCGGTAGCCAGGTCGTGGGCCCTTGCGGGTTCACGCTCCAGCGAATGGGTATGTGACAGCTTGGTGTTTTGTGAGTATCTCGAACTTTCGGTTCGTTTCGTCTTCACACACCGCAATCTGGTGCTCTTTCGCCTTTGGGCTCGAAGCAAGCAAATTGCTTGGGTGTTATATGGTCAAGCCTCACGGGCAATTAGTATTGGTTAGCTCAACGCCTCACAGCGCTTACACACCCAACCTATCAACGTCGTAGTCTTCGACGGCCCTTCAGGGGACTCAAGGTCCCAGTGAGATCTCATCTTGAGGCTAGTTTCCCGCTTAGATGCTTTCAGCGGTTATCTATTCCGAACATAGCTACCCGGCAATGCCACTGGCGTGACAACCGGAACACCAGAGGTTCGTCCACTCCGGTCCTCTCGTACTAGGAGCAGCCCCTCTCAAATCTCAAACGTCCACGGCAGATAGGGACCGAACTGTCTCACGACGTTCTAAACCCAGCTCGCGTACCACTTTAAATGGCGAACAGCCATACCCTTGGGACCGGCTTCAGCCCCAGGATGTGATGAGCCGACATCGAGGTGCCAAACACCGCCGTCGATATGAACTCTTGGGCGGTATCAGCCTGTTATCCCCGGAGTACCTTTTATCCGTTGAGCGATGGCCCTTCCATACAGAACCACCGGATCACTAAGACCTACTTTCGTACCTGCTCGACGTGTCTGTCTCGCAGTCAAGCGCGCTTTTGCCTTTATACTCTACGACCGATTTCCGACCGGTCTGAGCGCACCTTCGTACTCCTCCGTTACTCTTTAGGAGGAGACCGCCCCAGTCAAACTACCCACCATACACTGTCCTCGATCCGGATAACGGACCTGAGTTAGAACCTCAAAGTTGCCAGGGTGGTATTTCAAGGTTGGCTCCACGCGAACTGGCGTCCACGCTTCAAAGCCTCCCACCTATCCTACACAAGCAAATTCAAAGTCCAGTGCAAAGCTATAGTAAAGGTTCACGGGGTCTTTCCGTCTAGCCGCGGATACACTGCATCTTCACAGCGATTTCAATTTCACTGAGTCTCGGGTGGAGACAGCGCCGCCATCGTTACGCCATTCGTGCAGGTCGGAACTTACCCGACAAGGAATTTCGCTACCTTAGGACCGTTATAGTTACGGCCGCCGTTTACCGGGGCTTCGATCAAGAGCTTCGCGTTAGCTAACCCCATCAATTAACCTTCCGGCACCGGGCAGGCGTCACACCCTATACGTCCACTTTCGTGTTTGCAGAGTGCTGTGTTTTTAATAAACAGTCGCAGCGGCCTGGTATCTTCGACCGGCATGGGCTTACGCAGTAAATGCTTCACCCTCACCGGCGCACCTTCTCCCGAAGTTACGGTGCCATTTTGCCTAGTTCCTTCACCCGAGTTCTCTCAAGCGCCTTGGTATTCTCTACCCAACCACCTGTGTCGGTTTGGGGTACGGTTCCTGGTTACCTGAAGCTTAGAAGCTTTTCTTGGAAGCATGGCATCAACCACTTCGTGTTCTAAAAGAACACTCGTCATCAGCTCTCGGCCTTAGAATCCCGGATTTACCTAAGATTCCAGCCTACCACCTTAAACTTGGACAACCAACGCCAAGCTGGCCTAGCCTTCTCCGTCCCTCCATCGCAATAACCAGAAGTACAGGAATATTAACCTGTTTTCCATCGACTACGCTTTTCAGCCTCGCCTTAGGGACCGACTAACCCTGCGTCGATTAACGTTGCGCAGGAAACCTTGGTCTTTCGGCGTGGGTGTTTTTCACACCCATTGTCGTTACTCATGTCAGCATTC
>NZ_CP166781.1:3672500-5740000 GCF_059695655.1 Pseudomonas sp. LBUM1672
CTTAACAAACCACCTACGCGCGCTTTACGCCCAGTAATTCCGATTAACGCTTGCACCCTCTGTATTACCGCGGCTGCTGGCACAGAGTTAGCCGGTGCTTATTCTGTCGGTAACGTCAAAACACTTACGTATTAGGTAAATGCCCTTCCTCCCAACTTAAAGTGCTTTACAATCCGAAGACCTTCTTCACACACGCGGCATGGCTGGATCAGGCTTTCGCCCATTGTCCAATATTCCCCACTGCTGCCTCCCGTAGGAGTCTGGACCGTGTCTCAGTTCCAGTGTGACTGATCATCCTCTCAGACCAGTTACGGATCGTCGCCTTGGTGAGCCATTACCTCACCAACTAGCTAATCCGACCTAGGCTCATCTGATAGCGCAAGGCCCGAAGGTCCCCTGCTTTCTCCCGTAGGACGTATGCGGTATTAGCGTCCGTTTCCGAGCGTTATCCCCCACTACCAGGCAGATTCCTAGGCATTACTCACCCGTCCGCCGCTCGCCACCAGGTACAAGTACCCGTGCCGCCGCTCGACTTGCATGTGTTAGGCCTGCCGCCAGCGTTCAATCTGAGCCATGATCAAACTCTTCAGTTCAAACATCTTTGGGTTTTTAAGAAACCCTAAACTTGGCTCAGCAATCGTTGGTTACATCTTTGATTTCTCGCGGAGTAACTTGTGATGCTGATAATCTTGTTGACTATCAGTCTGACTCCACAAGCACCCACACGAATTGCTTGATTCAGTTGTTAAAGAGCGGTTGGTTAAGATCTTTCGTCTCAACCGAGGTGCGCACTCTACAGCACGACTCCTCAAGTAGCAACCCTTAAAAACTCCTGATTTTATTAACAAAATCAATCGCTTAAGCCAGAAGCAGCATCACGCTGCTCGTTAGCGGGAGGCGAATAGTACAGTATTCAAATACGTGGTCAACCCTCTTTTGAAAATTCTTTTCCCTTGCCCACGCAGGTGAGTGTGGGCTGCAAGTGGCACCCTGTTGCAGCACGCCGCAATCCCCCATGGACTGTTGCTGGGCTCGATACTCGCGAGCGCGTTGATTGCCAGCAACCTGCACTTCTCGCCCACCCTGCCCTTCGGCCTTGGCTACGTGCAAATCGTGTTGGGGATCGCGACCGGTCTGATGTTCACCTCGTGGGACAACCACACCGTGGCGGCCATGTTGCCCAGCCTCGGTTTCATGCTTCTGTGCCTGGCAGTCCAAAGCACGGTGGCAGGTTTCTGGTTGTTCAGGGTCTCGGGCTGGAACGTCAAAGACTCAATGTTATCCGTGCACCCGGGCGCACTCGCCGCCGTTTTCGACTTGATCGAGTCCGAACGCGCGTCCGGCAAATTGATCGTCGTGCACCTGGTTCGACTGTTGTCGATCACCTTGCTGGTCAGTTTCTGCATTCCCGGGCGCTGGCGTACATGTCGGGCGCCATCGAAACCATCGCCATCGTCGCGTTCAGTGGCGGGCTCAACGTGGTGTTCATCCTGACGCATCACCTGGTGCGGATGATCGTGCTGCACTTTGCACCGGCGCTGATCGTGCAGGCGCGGCGCTGGCGGGCAGAGTGATTGCTGAACACAAACCGGCAACGCCTCCCACTGTGGAGGCGTTTTGCTTTGTGCTGACGGGAGGAAGGGACTAAGCGGGAGAGATCGTGGCCAAGGCGCCAATCAAAATGGTTAACACCAGAAATCCACCGAGGAAAATTGCCATCTTGCCCATAGGGCCTCCTACATTATGAGTTTACGGTGCAGTGACTGCGCGGCTGCGGACCGTGCTGTCATTGTGAGCTGCAGGCGGGGTGCATTACAGGGGCAGATGGCGACGGAAAATACGGATCAGATCGTTTAATCGGCAGCTACCGATCAGCTCATTGTGGCGAGGGGGCTTGCCCCCTCGCCACAGATAGGTGGAGTTACTCTTTTGGCTCGACGTTATCCAGCGCCTGGTTCACGGCCAATTCCCCTAGCATCACCACTTGCGTGATCCCCAGCAGCGTCTTGCGGTGTGAGTTGTCGAGCAATGCCGCGAAGTTGCTGAGCATGGTGGTGGCCGAGCCCAGTGATTCGCTGGCGTTGGCCAGCAGGGATTCGGTGTCGTACTTGGGGTTGGCGAGGAACATGGGTTCGGGTTCATTAGTGCTCGCCATGATGTGGGCACCCGGGTTGAGGTAGTGGTCGAGGGCGCGTTCGGCGGCGTCGTGGAGTTTTTTCGAATCGAGGGATTCGTAGGGGGATGCCGGATCGGTTTTCGGTGGGTTTGGCGTAGGTTTGAACATAGATGAAACTCCTGGAATAACTAATGAGGAGCCATCACCCTTTGCTACCAAACGCAGGGTGGCGGCCATACACAGGTTGGTAGACCGGTCCAGGAACCCGGCGCCCCCGAAGGAGCCCTGCGCATGGCCACCATAAACAACAGAGATTCAAACGACCTCTACAAACGGTGGCGATATGCGCCTGGAATACCGGGCTACCAAACCCGATCACTGTTTTTCAGTGACCCGGAAACGATAAAACCCGTGCCCCAGACGCACAAGCCGGCGGATTCTGTCTTACGTGTAGGGGGTGGCGCAAGGCGTTGTAGCCTCGATGCGGTAACAGCAAGCTTCATTTAAACGTGTCTGGTTTTTCTGTTTAAACAAGCTGCGAGCGAGCCACATCCGATCGTCACTTCAACAACCACCGCGACATCAACCGCGTCGTCAACGGCATCAGCCAATACACCATATTGAACGACACCAACCCGGCAACCGTGACCTTGAATACCCAGACAGGCAGCCGTAGATCAGACAGCTCCAGCACCACCGCCAACCCCCAAGGCAAAAACACCGTCAACGGCAAAACGATCATCCACGACAGCACCCATTGCTTCCATCGCGCAACAGCCACCCGCCCCTGCACCGGCTCAAACCAGAATTTCGAATCATCGTCAGTGCGATGGTAGTCCTGCCGCAACCAAGGCAAAGACTCGCGCAACAACGCCTGCCGCACCTGGGATTCCAGCCAAGCCACAACATGCCCCTTGCTGACAAAGCGCAAAATGATCGCGTACCGCAGGTGCGAGCCAACTGGCTTGACCACATCTGTCGCCAGATAACCCGGAAACTGCCGATGGGCATCGATAGCCTTGTTCATCCATTGCTCATACAACGCCTGATGCTGCGGATTGACCTCATGCACAATCACGCTGACGCCAATCTCGGCGTCAATGCTCATGGCTGCCGCCGCCTGAGCAGGGCCCGCTGGTAGATGCGTTCGCGCGCCAGAACCATCGGGTCGTGGCTCGGTGCAATGCCGTCGAGCAAGCGTCCGGGGTTGAAGTCGAGGCGCTGCTGGGCGGACTGTTGTTCCTCGGCGGGGACTAGCGCACCAAGGGTCAGAATCCCCAGTTCAACTTCATCGTGGCTTCGCGACCAAGGAATCGAGCCGTCTTCGATGGCATCGCCGGGCGCCGCCAATTGCACCACCAGGCGCATCTTCACAACGCCCCGACCCAATCGTGCGCTGATTTCGTCCTGCAAATAATCCGCCGGCATCGCGGCGGCTTGCTGCTCGCTCAAGGCAGGTTCTGTCCGCAACGGTTCAATCCGGTAGCGACCGACATGCGCTTCACCCTGACGGTTGGTGAACACCAGCGCGTTGATGCCGAAGTACTCGGCGGTCGCGTAACTGCTCGGCGCGGGCTTGGGCGTCTGCAGAAAATGCTCGGCTCTTGGGTGGCTGGCCAGGAAGGCTTGCAGCGGAAGCGGGTCCGGTGGTGTGGCGACATTGGCGGCAATGCCTTGCAGAAAACTCAGGAAGTCTTCGGGGGTGGCCACCGGAAAGCCGTCGAACGAATGGGTCACGATATCCGTGAGCCCGCCATCCGGCAGAGTAAACCGAACGGCCAAGCCATGAGGACTGGCCGTCGGGTCACCGTCCTCGGTAGCGGGCACGCCGCTAAAGTTGGAGAACCTCAGTAACACCGGCACCGGTTGCCCCTGCAAATGGGACGCCCGACTCAGTACAGGCGCGGGCGGCGACGCAATAAAGGTTCCGCTGAGTAATACACCCTTGGCATGGGTCGCACGGAATCCCGGGTGATGGCCGAACGTCGCGGTCAGCGCATCAAGTAACGCGTCGTAAAGTCTGTCCTTGGACATGAGGGCACTTCTCATGGGTGACACATCATTCTCATGGGCGGCAAAGGCAAAGGACGCGGTGAGCGTCCCTGCCAGCAGCGCGCCGATCAATAATCGGGGGGGCCGCACTGGATTCAATCCTGGCGCAGGCCGGGATTGAGGGCGATGTGTTTGTACTCGACAAAATCATCCATGGCCGCCACGCCGTTGAGGCGCCCCTGCCCCGACTGCTTGAAACCGCCCTCCTCAAACTCGTCATAGACCACGGCCCAGTCGTTGACCCACACCGTCCCCGCCTCCAGTTCGCGAGCCACCCGCAGCGCGCGGTCGACGTCGCGGGTCCAGACGCTGGCCGCCAGGCCGAACTCGCTGTTGTTGGCCAACTCAATGCCCTCGGCTTCGCTGTCGAACACCTGCAGCGTCAGCACCGGGCCGAAGGTCTCGTGCTGGACGATGGCCATCTCCGGGTCGCTGACCCGCAGCAAGGTCGGGCGATAGAACGCACCCTTGGCCAACGGCCCCTCGGTCACCGGACCACCGCGAACGATGACTTGGGCGCCGGCGGTGATCGCCTCCTTCACGATTTGATTGACCCGTTGCACATTGGGCTTGTCGATCAATGGCCCCATCTCGCTGGCCGCATCCGCCGCCGGCCCAACACGCACCGCTTGCAGTTTTGCGGCCAAACGCTCGGTCAACGCCGTGGCGATATCCCGTTGCACCAGCAGCCGCGAACCCGTCATGCAGAACTGACCAGCGAACACCGTCAGGGCTTTCACCAAAGTGGGCACGGCGGCATCAAGGTCGGCGTCGTTAAACACCAGCATCGGCGTCTTTCCACCCAACTCCAGGCCAAAGCGCTTGAGGTGCTGGGCACCCGCGGCTGAAATCGCCCGACCGGTGCTGGTGCTGCCGGTGAAACTGATCACCGGAACCCGCGGTGACTCCACCAGATGGATCGAGCCGGCCGCGCCCTGCTCGCTGAACAGATTGATCACGCCACGCGGCAGCGAGGGTGCCTCGCTCATGATCCGCGCCACCAGGCAGTTGGTCTGGGCGGTTTGCCCGGGCATTTTGATGACCGTGGTGCAACCGGCTGCCAGTGCTGGTGCCAGCGAACGAATCATCAGCACCACCGGCGAGTTCCACGGCACGATGATACCCGCCACGCCGACGGCCTGACGGATCACCAAAGAGATCTTGCCGGGTTTTGGCTCGGCCGCTCGCCCGTATTCGGCACGGGCCAGCGCGGCGTAATAACGCAACTTGGAGGGCACCATGCCGACCTCAAACCCGGCTTCGGGCCTGATCTTGCCGTTTTCCAAAGCCAAGGTTGCGATCAGCTCATCGGCGTTGCGTTCGAAGGCATCCGCCAATTCCAGCAACACCTGTGCGCGCAACTGGCGGTCGTCTTTCCAGGGGGTTTCGGCAAACGCCCGTTGCGCCGCCTCGATGCCTTCTTGCGCTTCGTTCAAGCCGCCTTCGGCGTACCGACCAATCAGCTCGTAAGTCGCGGGGTCGATTGAGTCTTTGTAAACGCCGGAGTCCAGCCATTGGCCGTCGATCCAGTTCAATACCGGGGTGCTGTTCATAGAGGCAGGTTCCTGAGGATCAAGCGTAGAGACGGGCAATGTGCTCGGCAGTGGCAATCACGGTGATGTTGGTGGCGACCGAGGGCACGTCGGGGAAGATCGATGCGTCCACCACGCGCAAACCCTGCACACCGATGACCCGCGCTTGCAGGTCGACCACCGCCCGCGCATCCCCCGGTTTGCCCATCGGCGCCGTCGAGGTCGGGTGGTGATAGGTGTCGAGGCTGGCTTTGACGCTGGCCAGCAACGCCTCGTCCGAGTCGTTGCCTTGACCGGGGTTGAGCTCGGAATGGATCAGGTTATTCAGCGGCCCCGTGGTGCCGATTTTGCGGGCCAGGCGGATGCCATCCAGCAAGCGCTGGCGGTCCTTGGGCTCGGCGAGAAAATTCAGGTCGATGTTCGGTGCCACGAACGGATCACGACTGGCCAGCGTCACCTTGCCCCGGGACAGTGGCCGCGTCAGCGCGACGGCGAGCACGAAGCCGACGCCGGTCGGGCTCTGCTCATGAGGAAACAAGTGGGTGGCGGTGATGTGCAGATCCAGCTCGCCATTCTCGGCACTACGGCTGTGGGTCCAGAGCTTGGCGCCGATGGCGGGCGACTGGCTGCCGATCACGTCAGGCTTGGCGGCATAAGCGTTGTAGTAGAACGGGTGATCCACCAGGTTCTGCCCGACCGCCAGCTCCGCGACTTGCGGAATCTGCAACGCACGCAGATCCTCGCCAGGCCCAATACCCGAACGCAAGAGGATCGCGGCACTGCCGTAGCTGCCGGCGGAAAGGATCACTTCACCGGCCAGCAACTTCTCACCGTTGGCCAGTTGCACACCGATCGCACGCTTGCCGTCGAACAGCACTTTGTCCATCAGGCTGTCGGTTTGAATGTGCAGGTTGTCACGGGCGCGCACCTCTTCGGTGAGATACGCCATACCGGTGTTGACTCGCACGCCGTTGACGATGTTCATCGGGTACGGGCCTACGCCATGGGCATCAGCGCCGTCGAAGTCCTCGATTACGCGGTAGCCATTGGCGAAGGTCGCGTAGATGAACGCGCGCTGCATCGGCGTGACGTCGGCCTTGCCGAGTTGATGCACCGGCAGCGGTCCTTCATGGCCGTGCAACGCGCTCGCACCACCGCTGTGGGTTTCCAGTTTTTTGAACGACGGCAGCAGCTCTTCATAGCTCCAGCCCGGCAAATCCCAGCGCTTGAAGTCGGTGGCGCGGGCACGGATGGCCACCGCGCCGTTGATCGCCGAGCTCCCTCCCAACACCTTGCCGCGCAAGGCGCCGATGGGGTGATCGATGTAGCCCGGCCGGCTCTTGTAACCCCACTCGAATTCAGGATTGGCGTTAGCGCCGACGATGTCGCTGCTGGCAACGATCTCGGGGTAATTGTGCGGGCCGTAGCTGTGGCCTGCTTCGAGCAATAACACCTGACGCGTGGTGTTCTCGCTCAAACGACGGGCCAGCACCGCGCCGGCCGAACCACCACCGACAACGATCACATCAACCGGCGCGCGGTGGGTGGCGCGCTTGCCGGCGATACCGCTGGACTCCAACGCCTGTGCCAAACCACTGCCCGCCGCCAACGTCGCAGCGGCCACAACTCCTCCGGCCAAAACCGCACGGCGAGCAGGATTGTTAAGGGTACTCTTCATCCGTCTTCTTCCCTGTCAGACACCAGATTGCGTCTGTTGGGAAAAAGCATATGGGAAGGCGCGCCGGCTCATAAGCCACTGAAAAACGATTCGACGTTCCGTTTTTCTCGAACGAAATCAACTCGGTGGCGACGCGTGATCCGCGAGCATTTGCTCCCACACCGGTGGGCTGCCGATTTGTTCGATGAGGAAGCTGGTCAGCGCATGCAGCTTGGGCGACGCTCGCTGGGAACGTCGGTACACCGCCGAGATATTGCCGCCACGCGGGGCATAAGGCGCCAACACTTCTTTGAGTTCACCGGCCACAATCGCCTGCGCCGCCAGGAAGGTCGGCAGAATTGCCAGGCCCATGCCGGCCTTGGCGGCTTCCATGAGTTGATGGCCATTATTGGTGCGCATCCGACAGCGCACGCGGAACGATTCCAGGGTGTTGTTCACCGGCAGCGTCCACATGCCGTGGGGTTCGCGGTTCACATAGAGCATGGCAAAATGCTGGGACAACTCTTGCGGGGTTTGCGGCGTGCCGTGAGCGGCCAGGTAGTCCGGGCTCGCACAGATGATGTGGCGGTTGGGCGTGATGGTCTTGGCGACCAGCGAGGAGTCCGGCAACTCGCCGATGCGGATGGCCGCGTCATAGCGCTCTTCGTGCAGGTTGACGTGACGGTCATCAAACTCGATATCCAGCCGCAACTCCGGGTAACGCACAGCGAAGGACGACAGGATCGGCGTCAGGTAGCGAATGCTGAAGGCCATCGGCGCGGCAAGTCGCAACACGCCGCGCAAGCTCGATTGAAACACCTGCACCGCGTCTTCGGCGTCCTCGACGTCGGCCAGAATCCGCACACAATAACGGTAAAACACATCGCCCGACTCCGTCAGCCGGGCCTGACGCCCGCGCTCCAGCAGGATGCTGCCCAGGCGTTTTTCCAGTTGCTGGATGCGCAGGCTGACCATTGATTTTGCGATACCCAAACGCCGAGCGGCTTCGGAAATACTGCCGGTGTCCACCACCATGACGAAAGAATGCATCTCGGACAGCTTGTTCAAGTTTTAGTCATCCAGAGAAAAATCGGGGGCATGCCCAAATACTAGCCAGTTAAGCCGTAACGCAAACTTTGTAGCAGCTGGCGCAGCCTGCGTTCGGCTGCGCAGCAGTCGTCAATCCTGAGCACGCGGTTTTTCTGATCCACCGTGCCGTCTGATTTCACGACTGCTTCGCAGCCGAACGCAGGCTGCGCCAGCTGCTACGGATTGCGTTATGGCTTAAATGACTGACGGGATTGTTTGATGGCATCGGCCAACTTTTCCGCCGTCATGATGACGGTCGGGTTCAAGTTGATCAGCGGGATTTCGGGAAAAATAGAGGCATCAATAACGCGCAATCCTTGCATGCCGTACACGCGCCCCTCCTCGTCCACCACGGCACCCGGGTCATCCGGCAAGCCCATCGGCGCCGTAGAACACGGATGCTGCAAGGTTCCCACGCCTTTTGCCAGCGCCGCACGAATGTGACCGTCGCTGTCGTCAGTCGCTGCGCCTGGATAGAGTTCTTCTACGATCAGGCTCTTGAGCGGTTCGGTGGTGGCCAGTTTCCGGGCCAGGCGGAAGCACTCGATCATCCGGTTCATGTCCTCTTCACTGGCCAGGTGATTAAGTTCGATGACCGGTGCCTCTTTCGGATCGCGACTGTTCAAACGCAGACGACCGTGGGACGTGCAATGCATCAATTCCAGTCCCAGCGAAAAAGCGACACCGGTTGGACTGATGGCGGGATCGAGCAGATGCGAAGGAGAAATCCCGATATCCAGTTCCTTATCCGAGCTGGCGTAGGACGAGTGGGTCCACAACTGTGCCCCCACCACCGGATGCTCTTGCCCTTTCAGCGCTTCTACCCCAGTGAAGTTCATCCAGAAAAACGCATGATCGAGCAGTCGAACACCGACCGGCGCGTCTTTTACCAAGGGAATATCCAACGCTTCAAGGTCTGCCCTGGGGCCGATACCCGAGCGTAAAAGAATCGCAGCAGAGCCATAGGCACCTGCACTCAGAATCACTTCGTTGCCGTGGACTTTTTCACCGCCCGCCAACAACACCGACTGAACCTTGCCGTCTTCAAACAACACCTTGTCTACCAGGCTTTGATCAAGGATCGACAGGTTCTCGCGAGCGCGCACTTCACGTGTGAGGTAGGCCATCCCGGTGTTGACGCGAACGCCGTTGATCACGTTCATCGGGTTAGGGCCTGCACCGTTATTGGCCTCGGGGTCGTTGAAGTCGTCGACCTTTTTTGCTCCGCACGCCCATGCTGCCTCGACCATTGCGCGCTGCACAGGGGTGATGTAATCCAGCGACATCTGGTGAATCGGCAGCGGCCCGTTGCGGCCATGCCATTTATCTTCACCGTGGGCCGTGCGCTCCATTTTTTTGTAGTACGGCAGCACCTCTTCAAAGCTCCAGCCTTTCAGGCCTTTGGCGGTGAAGCGCGCAAAGTCAAAGGGCAACGCACGGCAGGCAACGGCACCATTGATGGCAGAGCTTCCGCCCAGCACTTTTCCCCGCGGGGTGTAGACCGCTTGCGGTTGCTCGACCGGCGTTGCGAAATAGCCCCACTCATAACGCTCATCCGCGTTGGCGGCGATGATGTTGCTGCTGTAGATCTCTGCCGGGTATTCATCGGGGTCAAAGGCTCGACCCGCTTCAACCAACAGCACATTCAGTTGCGGGGCTTCCGACAAACGCGCCGCCAATACGGCACCGGCAGAGCCGCCGCCCAGAATGACAAAGTCGAATACCTTGCTGTGCACAGTCATTTTCATATCCCTATTGATTGATGTGGCGACTTGAATTGATATCGCAGGTCATGTTCAGCGCGTGCTGTTGAGCGCTTCGGTAATGACCCTGGCCACGTCTGCAGGTCGGGACTGATGCGGCACATGGCTGGTCGGCAGCGCCGTCGTAGTGGCGTTGATTTTCCGGGCGAGTGCGCGCTGCAAGTCAGGTGCAATCATGCGATCGCGCTCACTGACGATGTACCACGAAGGTTTCTGCTTCCAGGCCGCCACGCTGATACGCTCGTCGAACGCTCGAGAGTTAATGGCGCCTTGCGTAGCGGCCATCACCCGACCCTGGGCAGCGGGCACGTCCGGAGCGAAATCCTGCTCGATACCCTGCTGGGTGAGCGACAGATACCCCGCCTTGTCGGCCAAGAATTGGCCCATGCCCGGCGATGGCGGATAGTCCTTGCCGACCTCAGCCGTGGTCTGCCCAGCGTCAGGGACGAAGGCGGCCACATAGACCAGCGCCGCGACCTTGTCGCTCGCACCGGCCTCGGTGATCACACTGCCGCCCCACGAATGCCCGACCAGCACGACCTTGCCCGGTGCCGTTTCAATGGCACGGCGGGTCGTGGCCACATCATCGGCCAGCGAATTCAAACCGTTCTGCACGGCCTGTACTTTCACGCCCTTGTCCTGCAGCAACCTGATCACCTTCGCCCAGTCAGAACCGTCGGCAAACGCACCGTGCACCAGCACCACGGACGGATCGTTGGCAGCGTTGGCATAACCCACCGAACCCAATGTGACCAAACCCAAAGACATCGCGAAAACTGTCCTGCGTAACATCTGAAGCTCCTTTAATGAACCAACCGAACGGCGGCAATCTAGGCGCTTCGCGGTCTTGTGAACCAGTCCCGAAAAACGGGTTTGTCTTTCCCGTCCATTGGACGATCGTTCTTGTATAGTTGGCCTCTTTTGGCCGAATGGACGCCACCCGGTGCTCGACCTCAATGACCTTCAGTACTTTGTGATGGTAGTGGACCACGGTGGCTTCGCGCCGACCGCACGGGCGCTGGGCATTCCCAAATCCAATCTCAGCCGCCGAATTGCGCTGCTTGAAGAACGTCTGGGCGTGCGCTTGATCATCCGCAACACCCGCCATTTCACGGTGACGGAATTAGGGCAGACGTATTACGCCCATTGCCGCGCCATGCTCAAAGGGGCAGAAGCCGCTGAAGCCGCCGTCGCCCTGACCCGCTCAGAACCCGGCGGCTTGCTGCGCGTCACCTGCCCGACGGTGTTACTGGAAGAATGCGTCGGCAGCATCATCACCCGATTCATGGCCATGCACCCGCGTGTCGAAGTGCATCTGGAAGCCAGCGACCGCCAAGTCGATGTAGTCGCCGAGGGCGTTGATCTGGCACTGCGAGTGCGCCCGCCTCCCCTTCAGGACTCAGACTTGGTCAACCGCGTCATGTCCCAGCGGCCGCAATGCCTGGTGGCCAGTCCCGCGCTATTGAACCGCCTCGGTACACCCCAGGGGCCGGAAGACCTGGCACGTTTCCCCAGCGTCCATCACGGCAGTCCGCAACGTGATTACAGTTGGACGCTGTTCCATCAAGATGGCGCGGAATTCACGATCCAGCACCGTCCGCAACTGATTACCAAGGGCCTGCCGATGCTGCGTTGCGCGGCGATAGACAGCGTTGGCATTGCGCAGATGCCGATGTCGCTGGTGCATGACTTTATTGAGCGCGGGCAACTGGTGGTGGTGTTGCCTGATTGGTCACCGCGGACCGAGATGATTTATGCGGTGTTTGCGAGCCGGCACGGGATGCTGCCGTCGATGCGGATGTTGATTGATTTTATGGTGGAGCAGTTCAGGTTGCTGGATGATCCGGCGCGGGGGATGCGCGGGGTTCCACTGACTTGATGTTTAGTTTCAGGGAAGTCGCCCGTGAACCCAACGGATCCGGATGCCGCACACCAAAAAGCCCTAACCCTTACCGATTTGACCAGCTACCCGCGAGTGTCCCCGAAAAAGTTGTCTCTACCGGCCCACTGAGAAACACCGATCCCACGCCATCCCATTGAACGGTTACGGTGCCACCGTCACATTCAACCTCAACCGAATCATCTAACAAACCACGACGAATTCCGTTAACAACGGCGCCGCACGAGCAGGAACCTGAACCAAGCGGTATACCGCCGCAGCGTTCCCAAATGCGCAACCGGATATGCTTTCGGTCAATGATCTGGACGAAATGCACGTTCGTCCTGAGGGGAAACAGAGGGTTGATTTCAATGGTGGGTCCGATTGTCGCGATATCAATCGCCGCAAGATCATCGACAAAATAAGTGCAGTGCGGATTTCCCATACTGCACGCAGTTGGACCGCCATCAATGGGTAATACAGCGGTATCCATTTCCTGAGCCAGCGGAACATCCGACCAGCCAAAAAGCGGCTTCCCCATGTTGACCGAAATGGCGCCGGTGGAGGTTCGTTCGCAAGTGAGCAGCCCCCGGTTGGTTCGGAGTGCTATCGACATAGCATTCGATTCGCGCATCAGCATATCCGCGGCTCCCCGCGTTGCGCTGCAACACACGTCCAGCGTGGAGCCATCTGCGTTCCAAAACATCAAGCGCGCATCGGCATCATCGCAATCGAGCACCACTGCGAGTTGATTGAATCCAACGCCGCGGTTGCGATCACCCATTCGCCGAGCCATGGAGCCTGTCACTGGATTGGCGGAGTTTCGCGAGTCCACCACAACGAAGTCATCGCCATTGGCGTGCATCTTGTGAAATCTCAGTGGCATAAATTGATCCTGGCGAGGAGACATGGGTGAAGGCGATCTAGCCCCATCAGCATGACTTATGCAAGATAAGACGAGCATTGCCATCGAAATCAAGCCCCGAAAATCCGGGGCTTGATAGGGTCAAACGACATCAGGACTTACGCCCTCCACCTCCGCTCATCCCATCATCATTGCGCCCCGTTCCAGACGACTTGTCGCGGTCATCGGCGAAATTGCCGCCGCGTCCGCTTCCTTGCCCGCCACTGGACGATTGATCAGCCTTTTTGGGCTGTTGTCCGCCTGAAGCCTGGCCACCTTTTTGGCCGGGTTTGGACATGTTTTCCTTATCGTCGGCAAATTCCCCTCCGCGATTTGTACCTTGCCCGCCTCCGGACATGCGGTCGCGCTCGCGCGATGGTTGCCCGCCAGAAGCCTGACCACCTTTCTGGCCTGCTTCAGACGCCCGTTGTGGATCATTGGCAAAATTTCCGCCGGAGGCTCCTCCGCCTTTCTTGCCGGCTTCAGAGGCCTTGTCCCGGTCATCAGAAAAATTGCCTGGATTTTTATTTCCTGTATTGGCCATTTTGTTCACCTCTACATCGTTAGCACGAGCATGGGCTCGTCTAATTCGGAGGACGCACAAAACAGAAAGTTTGAACGAAAACGGGGGGCTGGCGACGAGTGGATTCGGGGATTTGGTTCCATCGAAAAGCCGCGCGGTCGACTGGCGGCGTGTCATTCATCGATGGCTGGCTTTTCATATCAGATGTTCGATGTTTACTAGACTTAATACGCGTACACGCCCTCCAGGCATCACACTCGGGAGGTCAATCGATGACTGAACACATCGTGCATTTTCATTGCCAGATCGACCAGGCAACGGCAGAACGCTTCAGGGATACCTGCCTTGAAGCCATCGATCAGGGTGCCACCTCACTTCTCCTGAACCTGTCCACTTGTGGCGGTAGTACCAATTTTGGCTTCACGCTCTACACGTTCCTGAAGTCATTGCCGGTACCGCTTTGCGCAATCAACGCCGGCAATATCGAATCGATGGGCATCATCATGTTTCTGGCGGCAGGCCGGCGCATCACATCACCTCATGCACGCTTTCTGATTCACCCGATGAACTGGTACTTCAGCCAAAAATCCGTCGACCATCAACGGCTGCGGGAATACCTGTCCAGTCTCGACAATGACCTCGCGCGCTACGTGCAAATCTTCATGCTTGAAACCGCTGATGCAGCGACCAAACTCGATATTTTTCATTGTTTGTCAGCGGAGGAAAAAGTCATCGCTGCACACGAGTCGCTGGCCTACGGCATTGCTCATGAGATGAAGCAGATGGTGTTTGCGGATGACGTGAAACACTGGAAGGTCAGTGGCGGATGATCAATCTTCGTCTTAGCGCCACAATTCGAATTCCGCACGCAAAAAAGCCCACTGACCGTCACCGGCCCAGTGGGCTTTTTACAACGAGACGCGTTTGAACAACGCCCCAACTACTCCAGCGGATCTACCTGATCCAACGTCCCCGATTTACCACTTATTTCGATTGGCCACCTGCGTCGCGATCATCAGCCTTTGATGAACGCCAGTAGATCCGGATTGATCACCTCGGCATGGGTAGTGCACATGCCATGGGGCAAGCCCGGGTAGGTTTTCAGTGTGCCCCGTTTGAGCTGCTTGATTGAAAGGTATGCCGAATCGGCGATCGGTACGATCTGGTCGTCTTCGCCGTGTAGCACCAGTGTCGGCACGTCGATGTTCTTCAGGTCATCGGTAAAGTCGGTTTCCGAGAAGGCTCGAATGCAATCGTACTGCGCCTTGACCCCACCGCTCATGCCTTGGCACCACCAGTTTTCGATGATGGGTTGTGAGACTTTCGCGCCCGGGCGATTGAAGCTATAGAACGGACCTGTCGGAAAATCTCGATAAAACTGGGCGCGATTGTCGGCCAGGGTTTTGCGTAAACCATCGAAGACTTCCAGAGGCAGGCCGCCCGGATTTTTTGCGGTGCGCATCATGATCGGCGGCACCGCACCGATCAGCACCGCTTTGGCGACGCGACCGCGACCATGACGCGCCACGTAGCGAGCCACCTCGCCGCCACCGGTGGAGTGACCGATATGCACGGCGTTCCTGATGTCGAGATGCGCCATCAGTTGAGCAACGTCGGCCAGCGGTGATGGAACACGATCGGCTGTCCGGTGCCCCAGTCCTTGTAGAAAATCCGCGTGCCGTCCTTGACCGTGATCGTCCCCGTGCCACTGGTATCGCCGTCGCTTTTGCTGCCCGCCGGCACGGCTGCCTGGGCCTGCTGCGCAGGTATTGTCACGGCTAGGGCTGCGGCCATGGCACCGGTTCTCATCAATTTTCTACGGGTGGTTCCGCTTGTCTCATCAGTCATTTTCGACACCCCTGTTTGTTCTAAAAGGTTGCGCCTGCGAGGCACAAGACAGTCCGACTGACGACGGCACCGCCCTCTCGGCAACTGAGAATCTATGAGCAAACACTGGCAGTGACCACTGAACATGGGTGTTTGAAATTAACGCTTTGGTATGAGCGGTACCTGACACAAAAAAGCCCGTTGACCGTTACCGGTTCAGTGGGCTTTTGACTGTGTGACGCGTTGAAACAACGGCCTCACCTGCTCCTGCGGATCGGGCCGGTTAGACTGAATGCCAATTCGCTGGCCATGACGCTGGCTGAAGCGAGGGTTTCGCAGCTGTGGGCCTATTTGCGCGCTCGCTGTTCATACCATTGAATGAACGCATCGGCGCTTACCGGTCGGCAGACGTGAAAACCCTGAGCCATATCGCAGTGGTAGTCTCCCAGCGCATTGAGCACGTCGGCTGTTTCTACGCCTTCGGCGATGACCGCCATGCCAAGGTTATGGCCCAGATCGACGACGCTTCTTACGATGAGTTCGTTCGCCTGATCGCTCTGCATGGCCAGTACAAAGGATTTGTCGATCTTAAGCTCGCTGATGGGCAAATCCTTTAACTGAGCCAGACTTGTATAGCCGACGCCGAAATCATCGATGGCGATATGGATACCCATGGAATGTAACTGCCTCAAGATGGTTCGAGCAGCATAGGAATCGAGCATGATCGCAGACTCGGTCACTTCGAGCATGAGCATGTCTGGGGTCAAATGATGGTGTTCAAGTAGATCGACGATCTGATACACCAACTTGTCGTCCAGCAGGTTGCGTGCAGAAATGTTCACGGCAACCGGTATGCATATCCCGATGTCAGCCCAGGCTCGCACCTGAGACATCGCGAGGTTCAGCACGTATCGCGTCAAGGAGCCGATGATTCCGGTCAGCTCGGCAAACGGAATGAACTCATCTGGGTTCACCAGTCCTCGTACCGGATGCTGCCAGCGCACCAGCGCTTCGACTCCGGTGACGGCTCCTGTACTCAGGCTTACTTTTGGCTGGTACTCCAGGAACAATTCGCCTCGCTCCAGACCTCGCCTTAGTTCGCCGAGCATTGCCAAGCGTTCTGGGGAGCGACGATCCGTTCCCGGGTCATAGGCGAGTATGCCCTTGCCCTGCTTCTTGGCTGCATACATGGCGATGTCGGCGCGCTGCATGAGCGTCGAAGGATCGTCACCGTGCAGCCCGGAAACCACTACCCCAAAACTGGCCTCGACATCCAGTTCGACCCCATCGATTTCAAATGATGCGGTAATCGCCGCATGCAGCCGCCGCGCCGCTATCAACGCCCCATCCAGGCCTTCGACGGCGGGGAGCAGAATCGCAAACTCATCACCCCCTAGCCGGGCAACTGTGTCGATTTCCCGTGCTTCACTTTGCAGGCGCTTGCCCATCTGATCAAGCAGGCGGTCCCCGTAGTGATGCCCCAGTGAATCGTTGACTTCCTTGAATCGATCAAGGTCAATCAGCAAAAGGCCTGTGGTCGTTCCCTGGCGACGGCCCAGGCGCAGTGCCTGCTCGAAACGGTCTGCCAGCAGCGTTCGATTGGCCAGCCCGGTAAGTTTGTCATGCAACGACGCGTGCAGGGCATCCTTGCGCTCACTGTCGAGTTCGATACGCGTGCCCCGTAGCACTTGGGCGAACAAGCCAGCCAGAAGCAGCCCGGCCATAAAAACGATTGGAGTGGTATTGGCGTTGAAAGACTCCCGTGTACGCAGCTTCTCCAGCGCCGCGATCGACCCCCGGTGGTGAGCGGCGGCTGCTTGCAGGACAACATTTTCAATCTTTTCGAATAGCGGGTCAGCCTCCTCTTCATCAATTTGGCGCGCCAACATGGAATCTCCAAGCTCCACGGCGTCGAACATCTTGTAGATGCTTTCCAGATAAGGAACCAGTGAGGTACGAACATCCTGGACAAGCAAATGATCAGCAGGTGATCCGGAGTGGTGAATACGCTCCAGCGCCGTGCTCAATTGCGCTGCAACGTCGTTGAAACTACGAAGTATTTTCGGACTGGGGTCCAACCGATACTTATGCTCCAAAGACTCGGCGGCTAACACGGCACTCGCCGCTGCTGTGTAGTGGTCAGACAGCATGCTTGCGGCGATCGCCTCCTGCCCCAAGCGTCCAGTGGCGACGGAAGACCATACCGCAAAACCGCTGACCGCCAGCAATACGACGACCAGGCCATGGCGCGCCCACCTGCTGGGAATTGATTTGCTCCAACGCATGAAATAAGGTGTGGCACTCACTTGCGCACCGACTTCCGGATGCTGCGGACTTGCTGGCGGTAAATTGCTCATACGCTACCTCATGTAGACGCGGCTGCTTCCATTCTTATTGGCAATATCCACCAAAACTTAAGTTTAGATGAAAAATTAAATTAACGTCGAAATGCTCGATCATTTTTGTACGGCGTTCATCACATTTAACAACAACCAACTGATAACACTCACAAATCTGAATAATTTATATTTAAATTAATTATTCAGTCTCCGCACCCTCTCATAGGCATGCCCTAAATTCCATTGGACCGAAGGCGTAGCTAACGGCGAGCAACGGAGAAATGCACCTGATGCGAGCTTAATATCGCACTGCAAAACTTAACATCTGCAAATCTTTTCCTTTGATCGTGAGTCACTGGACTTTTATAAATATTTTTATTGATTAAGCATTCTGTATTTTTTCGCAGCGAGTTAATACCGTGCAGTTCTCGTCGACGGCTTTTGCGCAGAGCACCTATATACGCGCCATGCACAACATAAATAAGCGTTACACCAACAATGCAATAAGTTTAACGACCGATATTTGCAATGACGGGCTTGGAGTTGATGTACGGCGATGAGTGAGTTCAACTTGTTCAGGCCTGCTTCGCCGCCCAACGGGAGCAAGCTCCCTTGCCACAAAACCACGTTAGTTGCGCGATTTCCGTGAATCAGCAGCGTTGAGATTCATGTCTAGCCCTGAAATAGGTTTGCACCTATTTCACCTTGACGCCCGATGCACCGACAACTCCGCCAAGGACATCATCTGTTGGATGGCCGGCGCCATGTTGACAGGCAGAAATCGTCCAAAGCGGTAAGCCAGACTGGCTCAATTGCGAACAAGGCGAAGTCTTTTGTCTGGTTCCATTATGGTTTGCCAGATTGGCTTTCAGCATCAAAGCAAACTCTCGCGGTGCGAAAGCCCTCGGCGTTTTCCAGAAGCCAAGTCCACAACGGCACCATACGCGCCAGAAAACTGCGACCTAACGGGGTCAGTTCATAATCGACCCGTGGCGGCACCTCGCCGTGGTCGAAACGCGCAATCAACCCATCACGCTCCAGTTGCCGCAGGCTACGGGTCAGCATGCGTTGGGTGACGCCCGGCAGGCGTCGGCCGATTTCGGCGTGACGCAATCTTCCTGCGACTCCCAACGTATGGACAATCCCTAGCGACCAGCGATTGCCCGCGTGTGTCAGCACTTCGCGCTTGAGCCCGTCGTCCTCTGCACTGAGCGCATCGCACACGGCTCGGGACTGGCGGATGATCTCTTCTTCACTCATTTCGTTATGCGGTATCACGCGTGTGCCTTCTTTTTAACGTTAACCAATGGTGCCAGGATAAAAAACACAGATGACTGATGATTCCTTGGGAGTTACACATGCACCCGCACAACCCTGCAAAACCCGACAACATCCTGGTTCTGGGCGCCGGCGAGCTCGGCATGGCCGTACTTCGCGAGCTAGCTGCTCGGTCGGCCGCCAGCATCACGGTGATGATGCGTCCCTCGACTCTCGACAGCGTGTCCGCAGATAAAAACCAAACTCTCCTGGAACTGCAAGCTCTGGGCATCGAGGTGCTGCCGGGCGATGCGGTCAATGACTCCGAGGATCAGCTCGCGGCGATGTTCAGCGGTTTCGACACCCTCGTCAGCTGCCTCGGCTTCGTCGCCGGTGCCGGGACGCAACTCAAACTGGCCCGCGCCGCGTTGCAGTCAGATGTGAAGCGTTTCGTGCCATGGCAGTTCGGCGTGGACTACGACGTAATCGGCCGGGGTAGCCCGCAAGACCTGTTTGACGAGCAACTGGACGTGCGCCAATTGCTGCGCAACCAGTCTCGCGTGCAATGGCTGATCATTTCTACCGGGATGTTCACCAGCTTCCTGTTCGAATCCTCGTTTGGCGTGGTCGACCTGAGCCAGAACACCATACGCGCCTTGGGCAGTTGGGACACCGCCGTGACAGTCACCACCTCGGAGGACATCGGGCGACTGACAGCCTCGATCTTGTTCGAGCCAACGCTGGTCAACCGGGTGATCTACACCGCTGGCGATACCCTCACCTACGGGCAATTAGCCGACACTGTAGACCGCTTGCTCGACAGAACGGTCGAACGCGTCGAATGGACGGTACCTGCGCTGAGAGCCGCTCTCGCCGCGGCCCCCAGCGATCCTACCCGTCAATACCGGGCGGTTTTCGCGCAGGGCAACGGCGTCGCCTGGGACAAGGCCCGCACCTACAACGCCGAACGGCAAATAGAAACCACCACCGTTGCACAATGGATCGAACAGCATCTGCTCTGACCGGACAGCGTTGCCAATGTCAGTTAGCAGCACCCTGACGCCGCCGCGGAACTCGGCGCCCCCCCCAAAGCCTATCTCAACGCATAAAAAAATTTGAACCGCTTTTGTACGCGCTCGCCTAATGACTAGCTTGTGATATTCACACAGGCATTGTGCTAATACCGGCATACTCCGAGAGGTGGTCAACGTGGCTAAAGACGAGAAGAAAAGCAAAGGTGAAGCTTCGAAAGCCAGCAAGGACTTGAAAGACAAAAAGTCTTCACCGGCAAAAAAATCAGCTGCGGCCTCGGCTCTTTCGAAATCTTCCGAAAAGAAAGACAAGAAAAAAGATGCCGAACCAAAGAAATCTGCAAAGAAAGCTGATAGCAAGCCAGAGAAGGCTAAGAAATCAGAGAAGGCAGAAAAGCCGGCGAAAAAGAAAAAGTGACATCTGCTATCTGCTAGGGCTTTACGCCCTAGCTTCCTCAAGCGGTGTTGCCTTCAATAGCTATCAATAGCCGTAACATTTCAGGCTTGATTAGCCACGTGCTGGCTGAAATCGCTAGCCGGCGGTGATCCGCGGGCGAGCCGAACGCAGACATGTGGGCCCAGATGAATTTACCCTTTGAGAATCTCTCCTCCACAAAAAAGCCCACTGACCGTCTCCGATCAGTGGGCTTTTTCTGATTACGCTTCTACTTACAAAGCCATATCACTGGCAGCATTAGCCTTCGGCGCTTTCGCTTTATCAGCATCAGCCGGAGCAGCAGCCGGAGCCGCTACCTGGCCAATCGCCGGCGGCGGAGTCAGTTGCAGCACCTTGGCGGTGTAGGCCCACTCCTGCGCAACCTTCTCAGGACTGCCATTCAGTTGAGTGCCATAGCTCGGCACGATCTGATGCAGCTTTTCCTGCCAGGCTGGCGAAGCCACCTTGTCCTTGAACACTTTCTGCAGCACGGTCAGCATGATCGGTGCTGCAGTCGATGCGCCCGGCGATGCGCCCAGCAGGCCAGCAATCGAACCGTCAGCGGAAGCAACGATCTCGGTGCCCAGTTTCAGCACGCCACCGGCAGCTTCATCACGCTTGATGATTTGCACGCGTTGGCCGGCTTGCCACAGGCGCCAGTCTTCGGCTTTGGCGTTCGGGAAGTATTCTTTCAGCGCGTTGAGGCGGTCTTCGTCAGACAGCATCAGTTGGCCGGCAAGGTACTCGACCAGCGGGTATTCCTTGATGCCGACCTTGGTCATTGGCCACACGTTGTGCGTGGTGGTGGTGGTCAGCAGGTCCAGGTACGAGCCTTCCTTCAGGAACTTGGTGCTGAAGGTCGCGAATGGGCCAAACAGGATGACGCGCTTGCCGTCCAGGACACGGGTGTCCAGGTGCGGAACCGACATTGGCGGTGCGCCAACGGAGGCTTTGCCGTAGGCCTTGGCCAGGTGTTGCTCGGCGATGGTCGGGTTCTCGGTCACGAGGAACGAGCCGCCTACCGGGAAGCCTGCGTATTCCTTGGCTTCAGGAATGCCGGACTTCTGCAGCAGGTGCAGTGCACCGCCACCTGCGCCGATGAACACGAACTTGGCGTCGGTTTCGGACTTGGTGCCGTCTTTCAGGTTTTTGTAGCTGACGCGCCAGGTGCCGTCGTCGTTCTTGGTGATGTCTTGCACTTCGCTAGACAGTTTCAAGTCGAACTTCGGCGTGGTTTGCAGGTGCGCGACGAACTGGCGGGTGATCTCGCCGAAGTTGACGTCGGTGCCGATCGGGCTCCAGGTGGCCGCGATTTTCTGGTTCGGGTCGCGCCCTTCCATCATCAGCGGAACCCACTTCTTGATCACAGCCGGGTCTTCGGAGTACTGCATGCCGGCGAACAGCGGGCTCGCTTGCAGGGCTTCGTAGCGCTTCTTCAGGAACTTGATGTTGTCATCGCCCCACACAAAGCTCATGTGCGGCGTGGAGTTGATGAACGAACGCGGGTTTTTCAGCACGCCTTGCTGAACCTGCCAGGCCCAGAACTGACGGGAGATCTGGAACGCTTCGTTGATTTCAACGGCTTTCGGGATCTGTACGTTGCCCTTGTCGTCTTCCGGGGTGTAGTTCAGCTCGGCCAGGGCGGAGTGACCGGTACCGGCGTTGTTCCAGCCGTTGGAGCTTTCCAGGGCGACGCCGTCGAGGCGCTCGATCATTTCCATCGAAGTGCCAGGTTCCAGCTCGTTGAGCCAGACACCCAGGGTCGCGCTCATGATGCCGCCGCCGATCAGCAGTACATCGACTTTCTTTGCCTCTTCCGCGTGAACGGACGTGATCCCCATCGACAAAGCCAGCCCCAGCAGGGCCGTGTTCATTTTCTTAAACATCTGTAGCACCTATGATAAAACGCCATCCGCCCTTCCAATTCTCGCTCACGGCCCCTTGGTTCACGACCTTCAGGCAGGACGTCGTGGGTGCTCGTAAACAAGAATCGAAGGGTGGGCACACAAGGCCGACGTGTCTCCATCGACCTCAGTTTATATGTCCCTACTGAACTGACTTTTTATCATTATTGGCTTCAGCTACTTGAGCGACATTGATCCTGTTGGCACGTCTCAAGGACGTGCAAACTGAATAGGTCAAACCAAGTTGGCGCGCAGAATATCATGGCTGGACGACCGCGCGCTCCCAAAAGGACTTATGAGTCTAGTCCAGACGGGGCTCGTTCGCCGCGTCCCGGCCCAAACGATTCAGCACAAACACCTTGGCGTTGTGGGTCATTTGGTCCAGATGCCGGTCGCGTTGCTTTTCAGCATCGACCATTGCGCGCTTTCCGTGTTTTTGCAGCAAGTAGTTATGTATCTGCCGGACCTCTAAAGAACTGTAGATAAATGTGACATCCAACAGTCCCATCAGGCCTTCGCTACTGTGGTCGTGGGTGTTCATCAGCACCTGCGTGCCGCGCACGCCCAGCACCTGAAAACCCATCGATTCGAACCACGGCACCTTGGCGACGGTGCAGGTCAGTTCGGCGTGCGGGTAGCGGCTGACCATGTCTTGCAACATGGCCCGCGCGACGCCTCGGCGACGATGACCCGAATCGACGGCCATGTAGGCCACGCCGCACGCTTCGGGATCGTCCTTGACCGGCAGGTACAGCACAAAGCCGATGACCTTTTCAGGGGCTTCATCGTCGGTGGCGACGATCAACTCGACCGCGATGCCTTTGCCCCCGCCGAGAGCCTCCAGGTACAGGTGCACTTCGTAGCCGACCGTGTACTGATACACGTTGTACAGCGGGTTGCTCGGCGCGATGCCGACCATGCTGATGTCGGTCAGGTTGTCGACGACCATCTGCAGGATCTGGCTGTTGATGTGCTCCGGGCACGGGGCGTCGAAGTGGGTGAGTTGGGGCATTGAAATTCTGACTCCGGGATCGCTTTACTGGGTTTCGGCGGGGGTATTGTCACAGATTGATCGCCACGCCGCTTCTGCCAGCAATGCCCTGTAGGCCTTCGGACTGGCGACCACCCTCCCCGACAACCATGCGCGGCAGTAACTGTCAGCCTGGCCGATGATCAACGACGGCAGCAATTCAGCAGGAAACGCTCGCAGCTCATCGCGCCGGCCGGGTTCTGCCAGCCATTGTCCGAGCTTCTGGTTACGGGTTTTGTTGCGACTGGCCAGTTCTTCCTTGAACGGGCCTTTGGTGACGGCGAACCGTGCGTGGTACTGGAAACGCGCCCACTCGGGTTGGCTGTCCACCCAATCGACGTAGCTGTGGACCAGCGCGTGCACGCCCTCTTCCGTCGTCTGTGCCTCGGCGAGGTAGTTGTCGCGAAGCAGTGCCTGATCGTCCAGCGCGGTGAAAAACAGCGCGGCCACCAAGCCTTCCTTGTTGCCGAAATGATGGTAGATCGCACCGACGCTGGTATCGCATTCGGCGCGGATCATTTCGATGGTCGTGGCTTCGAGCCCTTGTTCGTTGAACAGAGCCAGGGCTTTTCTGAAGATGTCGCGCTTGAGTTCGGCTCTTCTGCCGGGGTAGCTGCGCTCGAGTAGATCTGCGGTTTCCATGCGGGATACAGGCCAGAGAATTCATGACAAGGCAGGTGGCTGCCGGTGAGAAAGCTGCGGTAGGTTGACAGATTTCATCGCGACAGAATACTGTTCCGTCACAGAACATTATTCTGTTACGGAAAATCATTCTGTAAAACCACCCCTTAGCGAGGCTTCAAAATGAGTCAGTTTCTCAGCATGTTTAACAGCGCCGGACCGGAAACCTTCAGCAAAATGGCCTGCCAGGTGGCGCCCTACTTCAGCACCATCAATCCGCTAATCTCGGAGTTGCGCCCGGGTCATGCCACGGTGCAAGTGCCGTTCAGCAAGGAGATCACCAACCACTTGGGCTCGGTTCACGCGATTGCGATGTGCAACGCCGCCGAACTGGCTGCGGGGACGATGACCGACGTGTCCATTCCCGCCGGTGCGCGCTGGATTCCGAAAGGGATGACGGTTGAGTACTTGGCCAAGGCGAAAACAAACGTGACGGCGGTGGCCGATGGTGAGGCGGTGGATTGGCAGACGGAAGGCGACAAAATTGTGCCGGTGGATATTCATGATGCCGAGGGCAAGAAGGTGTTCACGGCGCGGATCACCATGAATGTGAAGCTCGCTTAAACACCCTCAAGAAAAGCCTGCCTGTTAGAAAAGGGGCTGTGAACACATGACCTGTGGTGAGGGGGACTTGGCCCCCTGCGTTCTTCAGCCTAACTGTGTCGTCAGGTTTTGCGACTGCTTCGCAGCCGAACGGGGACAAGTCCCCTCGCCACAGGGTTTCACCAGGCTCAAGCTCTGTGTGTTAGCGAAGGCCCTCGGTGCTTTTTAGGTGCCGAAGGCTTTTACGTGAGTTGAGAAGTTACCAGTCGTAGCTCATTTCAATCGACGCCACCCACCCCTACTCCGAAACAGCCACCTGATTCCGCCCCCGCGCCTTGGCCCGATACAGCGCCTTATCCGCGTTATTCAGCAAACTTTGCAGATCGTTGTCGCCACTCTCCATCGCTGCAACCCCAAGACTCGCCGATATGCGATGAACAGGCCCGGTCATCAACCCACCGATCGACTGGATAAGATGTTCGGCGATATGCAGGGCCGTTTCAATGGAGGTGTTCGGAAGCAGGATCGCGAACTCCTCGCCGCCCAGCCTGCCGAAGACATCGGTATCGCGAAACGACCGGTTGATGATCACGCCCATTTGCCGCAACACCTGATCGCCGACCTGATGCCCATAGGTGTCATTGATGTGCTTGAAGTGATCCATATCCAGCATCACCGCGCACAGCGGTAGCCGGTTGTTTTTGCAGTCATGGAACAATTGCTGGGCATGCTGGAAAAAAGCGCGGCGGTTTTTCAGGCCGGTGAGTTCGTCGGTTTGGGCGGCATACGTGGCAATGCGATGGGCGCGTTCCATTTCGCGGGTTAGCTGGAAGGCGGTTTCCAGTGCTTCGGACAGTTTGCGCGTCGCGCTGGCCACGAATGAGGCGAACACAATAACGGCCAGCGCCATGCCGATTTGCATCGCTGACGGTTGGAACAGCAGCCAGAAGGTACACGGCAACAAGACCAGGCCAATGGACGCCAACGTCATGTATCGATAGGACGAATAACACGACACCGCACTGACCGACATACCGACGGCAAAAAGCATGACCAACGCCTGGGCCAGCAGGTCGTTTGCCGGCATGACCGCTAAAGCGCCCACCCCCCAGATACTGGCGGACAACATCAACGTGAACCAGTATCTGCGCTCCCAGCGTTCTGGGGTGCGCTCACTCTCCGGGCAGCGGAACCAGGCAACGAACATCAGGATGCGCAGCAACGACGACGCCGTCAGCAGCCCGATCCACGTAAAAATGACGCGGTGGTCAAAACGCTCCCAACACAGTCCGCACAACATGATTGCAGCGAGAAAACTGCCGAAAATCGCAGGGAATGACTGGTGGAATAGCTGATGCAATCGATCACTGCGCACCTGCGCTGCGATGACAGTATCCTGGTCGTGCCGAAATCCTGGGCCACCCATTTGATCCGCCTGATCATGATGCTGCGACAAAAGAAGCGATTGTGGCACCCTGCCACTCAGGCAAACAATCCATTACGACACATGGGTACCTGCACATTCACATTAATGCGCCCCCTGATGGCCTCAGTGACCATCGTCAGAAAAGTAATAGCACACAAGTGCGCTTCTAACGTCTCGTAGTCATCAAGCCAAATGGCATCCATCGCCAACGTGCAACGCGTTCGTCCTGCTACGCTTTTGAAGCCTCCAATGGAATCGGGCGATAATCACAAATACGGGGGGAGCCCCTTGACTGTTGAGGTTGCGCAATGTGAGAGCCCAATTTATCAGCGCCGTCGTTACCCTGACCATGATCGGTGTGACGACTTATGGATTTATAGAGTGGGACGCTGGCGAGCGCGCACGCCGGGATGCGGTGTGCAAGGCAGCGAAGGAACACAAGGAAACAGTGGAAATTCGCGCGCGGGCGATGGCTGCCGGGTTGTCTGTTGATGCTTATGCCGAGGCCGAGAAGGCGGAAGTCGGCAAATTGGTCAGCTCCCTGGATAACGCGAAGAATGATGCAGAGGTTGAAGCGGTCATAGACGCCCACGCCGCCGAGTTGCAGGCGCAGGACGCCGCCACCGATGCGGAATTGAAAAACCAGGGGAGCCAGCAATTCCTCGAACAGAAGTTCAAGGAACAGCGGATAAGCACGGACATCAAGCAGGAAATTGAACGCGCCGAGAAGGCGGTGGCGGACGCCTGTAGTTAGTTCAGGCTGCGGTTTGTTTCCCTTTTATGGCGATCCAGCCTAGCGTGTGCAACAGCTTCGATGAGCAGCTTTATCCCCGTGGGCTCGCTTGATTACTGCTGCGGCGCAACCATCCGGAAGCGGATATTGATGTCGTCGGAAACGACGGTGTCGCCCCATTCACCCTCGCCGACCTTGAAATCGCTACGCTTGAGCGTTAACCGGCCATCGAAGATCCCGATGGCGTTCTCCTCTTTGAGCAGGACTGGAACGGCCACCTCACGGGTGACGCCCCTGAGCGTGAGTTTGCCGGTGATCGAATAGCGGTTGTCACCCAGCGTTTTCACGCCGGTCGACTCAAACGTCGCATCGGGGTACTTCTGCGTGTCGAACCAGGCAGGCTTTTGCAGTTCGGTGTTGGCGTCTTCGCTGCCGGCATCGATGCTGTCGAGCTGGATGGTGAGCGCAGTGTGGCCCGCTTCGGGGTTGGCCGTGTCGAAATCAAGCGTGGCCTTGAACGTGCCAAACGTGCCGTACACCCGCGCGCTGAACTGTTTGTAGGTGAATGAGATCATGCTGGCGGTTTCATTCACTTGCGTGTATTCGGCCGCTTCGGCACAGGGAAAAAAGCCGAAGACAAGCGCAGCAGCCAGTACGGAAAACGACGGGAATCGAGAATTCATGGAGCGCTCCAGTCGTGGCCCACGCGGGCCAGCGATAGGTGGACTAAAGCAAAGAACCTTTGTTTATTCCACCTCGGACCGGGACTTCCGACCACCTGTCGGCCAACGCGACTCATCGCCCGATGCGGCCGCCCGCGCAGGTATTTAATGAATCAAGCACTCATCGCATCGGGAGACTGGACATGAAAATCGTCGTCATCGGTGGCACCGGGCTGATCGGCAGCAAGCTCTGCCAGAACCTGCAGGACCTGGGGCATGAAGCCCTGGCGGCATCGCCGAGCACCGGCGTCAATGTCATCAGCGGTGAAGGGGTGAAAGAGGCGTTGAAAGGCGCGGACGTGGTAGTCGACGTGTCGAACTCACCCTCCTTCGAGGACCACGCGGCGTTGCACTTCTTCGAAACCGCCGGGCATAACCTGATCGCGGCGGAGAAGATCGACGGCGTCAAACACCATGTCGCCCTGTCGGTGGTCGGCACCGAACGGATGCTCGACAGTGGTTATTTCCGGGCGAAGATGGCCCAGGAAAAACTCATCAAGAAGTCAGGCATTCCCTACACCATCCTGCGGGCCACGCAGTTCTTCGAGTTCATTCATGCCATTGCTCACTCCGGGCGTGAGGAAGGCGACACCATCCATTTGACGTCCGCCGCGCTGCAACCGGTGGCCTCGACCGATGTCGCGGCGGCACTCACGGACATCGCGCTGAAAGCGCCGGTCAATCAGACCGTCGAAGTGGCCGGCCCTGAAAACCGCCCCCTCATCGAGTTCGCGAGCGATTACTTGAAGCATACAAAGGACCCGCGCCAGACCGTGTTGGACGACACGGTTCCTTACTTTGGTGCGTCGATCAATGACCAGTCGCTGACACCAGGTGCCAATCCGATCATCGGTGCGACGCGGTTTCAGGACTGGCTTGAGAGCCACTAGGCGACAACGCCAGATCAAATGGTAAGGCGTGGCCGTTGCGCTAGACCACCGCCTCCAGCGAGCCCACGCACAGGAAAATGATCAATGAGGTCAGGATCCATTCCCTGCTCATGAGCAGCCCGGACACTTTCATCAGCAGGCCAGCTCTACGCCTGGCATTGCGATTAAATGCCTGCCAACGATGCTGCCGAAATTTCCGTAGCCACCGATCACCATTACCCTGAGTATCATTCAACGCTTTCCTTGACCAGATCGTGTAACCAACCGCCCGAAAGCGGGAGCGGCAGAGCCTTGCTTAATTCGAATGGGCAGGCAAGCAGCTTGCGCAATTAACTGCGCCTCATTTTCGGTATTAGACGCTTGCGAAGTGACAAACAATAATGGTGCTTCCTTATAACCAAGCACCCATAAAATCGATAAATTCCGGCAAAAACCGACTAAACAACTGTCAGTTCTTACAGGTTCTTCCAAGTCTAACCTCGATTACCCTTAAACAGTACGTTGCGACAAATCACTCACAACTGTAGTCGAAAGGAACTCTAATTATGAGCGAACGGCTAAATTCAAATAATAAGTGGGCTCGCACCCAAAAAGCTTTCCACTCTCAATGGGGAAATCAGAATCAAGTTGTGGAAGTTCGCGATTCAGATTCCAGCCCCCAAGACGGTGAGGGCGAGTGGCATAATTGTTACGTTCACACTCAGGTGGGTTGGTATTTCATAAATAATATTTTTGTCAGCTCATCTCAAATGTTCAGCTACCAGAAAGCCATCCCAACGGGCAAACTATTAAACCCCAAACTTGCAACAGTAAAACTCATCCTCTGCGAAGGGTATGAAACACACCAATATTATGAAATCATGGTGGACATTAACAACACCAGCTTCGAAGAACTGAAGAACATGATACCTGTATTTGCAAAAGAACACTTCATCAAAAGCATTAACTATGAAGTTCTTGCAATGGGTGGAACTGACACAATCACTCGCGAGAGTGTAGAAACAACCAACACGCAAACTTACATAGAAAAAGAAGCACTGGGTAGAAAGCTATGGAGTGCATCTCATAAAAAACCATACGAGTACTACCTGAGTGGAAAAAAATTCACAGAAAATGAAAAAGTAATCAACATCACAGATGGCCCATATGATTTATTGACTTGGTTTCATTACTGGACAAACACGATAGTCGTGGACATGAGAAGAACAGGGAATGAGCAAATTGGAGGCATTACGTGGTGGGAATGGGTACTTGGCGCAGTCTGTAAATAACACACGCAAAATCGGGTGAACACGTAGCGCGTCCTCATTGAGAATCTGGATGCCGCCGCAGGCAATCGCGCCCATCGCGAACTCTTCATGGGAAGGAACGCCCAGCTTGCGCACCAGCATCAGGTCGAGGCGGATCTCCAGCGCAGCAGCCACTTCATAAGCCACCGGCACTCCGCCCTGGGGCAAGGCGAGGATGATGACGTCAGGGCGATGCGCGTATTTGCGCAACGGTTCCACCAGACGCCGACCGACAGCGGCCCGGTCCTGCAGGATGGTGGGCGATGGACTCCATTGGAAAACCTCCCAGGCGATCACGCCTGTCGGTTCGCGGCTCGGGTCACTCAGGATTGTTGGTCGGACAGCGGCTTGCATCAAGTTCAGACCTGAGTTACCCGCGGCGTCAGCGCGAACTCATACAGGGCTCTTCACAGAGGTATTGAATACCTGGAAGCATGCGGCCTTCTTACTTAAAACCAAGCGACCTCCTTGATGCAGGCTTTTATGATCACCTGCACTAAGAAGGTCGCGCTTTTCAGGCTCAGGACAAGCCCGCAAGTTTTACGCAGTGAACCGGCCTATCGTGCGCTCGCTACTGTCCCCGGAGAAATAACGATGGCGTCCTGTGTTTTCAGACGCTGAGTCAATGCCAGCATCGTTAGGAAGCCCAGTGCAATCAGGAGCGGATATGCCATCAACAGTTCTGAGAGAGAGTATTTCCAGGCCAACGGGCGACCGACACCCAGCATGGCCGCATACATCCAGGATACGGCCGACAGCGAGCCACAGAACAGCGCCATCATCCGTGCGCTGAACCCGAGATTGAGCAACGAGCCGGCCTTTTGCAGCGAGGGCAGTACCAGGCGATGCAACATGAGGCCGTTATAACTCAGCAACACGACAATAATTACTTTGGCGTGAAGCTTCGGATTCATAAAGTAATTCATACCTTTTTCGAGGTAATCAATACCGATGATAGCGGCACCCGTCACCCACAACGCTATCAATGCAGCGATGACAGACTTCTGCAGACTTTCCATGTGAGCATTATCATGCTCCGTGAATGTTTTTCGTTTCAACAAGTCTCTGACCATCGCAACATCACTGGTCAATACCAAACCAATGGCCACACAACACGACACTAAATGAACGTAAATAACGCCCAATCGCAAAAATTCCATGCACTCTTTATTTTCGAGCAGGCTCATAATTGTATTTATCGCCACGGTACTTTCTCCACCTTATTCGATAGTACAGATCGATATTAAACAGGGTATTAAACTCTTCGAAACCCTGCGCGATCTTACTTTTATAAGATATGCCAACTCATCGACTTGGCACTGCTTAGCCCATTGGTTCGCCTGGCAAATCAATGACCGGCTTATTTGTTGCCTCCTGAATTTCGGGTAAAAAAATCCCCATTAGCATTCAATGCACATGAGGTTAATTTTCCACTTCTTTTCTGCGGCTGCAGGAGCAGGTCTTGGGTGACGTGCTGCAGGATCAGAGGCCAGGGATCCCGGAATGTTCATTTTTTGAGCAGCGCACCGACAAACGGCGGTTATTGTGAACGTCTCACGCGCCGGTACTAACGTATCAACTTCTCTGTCAGCCCCATGACAACTGGTCTAGTGAATTACAGGGATTTCCAATAGTGTTCATTGGATCCATTAGTTGTTAGGTTACTTACGAAAAGTGCAATAACGATCTGCTCGCATTTAGGACTTCTGCCACTGAAACAGTCATACTTTTACCATTCCACTCGCCGAGAAAAGTGAAGACCTGATTACTGGCGGAACTTGCGTCGCAGGTCCGGACATCAATCAGGGACAGATCGTTGGGGTCGCTCCCCTACACCAACCTCTCGATCTTCTGATGCTGCCAGACCATTTTGTAATACGCCGTCTGCAACACCAGCATCCCCAGATACGCTACCGGAAACGCCATCCACACGCCCTCCAACCCGAACCGCGCGTCCAGCACATACGCCACCGGCAACTGCACGCCGACCACGCAAAAAATCGAAATCGCCATCGGCACCAGCACCGAACCGCTGGCGCGCATGATGCCGCCGACAATCGCCTGGAAGCCGAACACCAGCAGACTCCAGAGCATGATGTGCAACAGATGCTCAGCCTTCGCCCGGGTGGAATCCTCCGTGAGAAACAACCCCAGCAACCAGTGCGACAGCAGATAACCCAACACCACCAGGCCACCGGTCAGGCACACGTTGATCAACAGCCCGGTGCGCAGAATCGGCCCCATTCGCTCAAGGCGCCCTGCCCCGATCGCCTGAGCACCAAGGATCGACGCCGTGATCGCAATCGACAACGCCGGAAACTGCACGTAATTGACGATCTGCGTCACCGCGCCATACGCCGCCGTCGCCTGCGAACCGTGCTGATTGACCAGCGCCAGAATCACCAGCTCCGACACCGACAACACCACCATCTGCAACCCGGTCGGCAAGCCGATGCGCAACACCTTGCCGAGAATCACCAGGTCAAGGCGCATCGCCGCAAACATCTCCCGATCCGGCGCCAACGGATGCCCCTTGCGAATCAACCGCCACGCCAGCCACCCCATCGCCGACAAATTCCCCGCCAACCCGGCGTACGCCGCGCTCTGAATCCCCATCATCGGCAACCCGAACCAACCGCGAATCAGCGCCGGCGTCAGCGCCAAGCCGATACACGTCGACACCACCAAGGCGATCAGCGGCGACACCGTATCGCTTACCCCGCGCAGCAGTTGAGTGAAGAGCACGTAGACCAGCAGCGACGGCATGATCCACATCATCACGTGGGCGTAGGACACCGCGTCGTCGAGGACGTCGGCCGGCGTGCCCAAGCCTTGCAGGGCGGGCCTGGCGAAAACGCTGCCCAATATCGCCGCGACCAGGCCGATCATTGCGCCCAGCAGCAAAGTGGTGCCGGCGATGGTTTTCACCAGATGCGGTTCACGCGCGCCCCAGGCTTGGCCGATCAGCACACCCGCCCCCGCGCCGAGGCCGATGACCAGGGCGATGAAGAAGAAGACGATGGGGAACATGCCGGAGACGGCGGCCAGGGCTTGGACGCCCAGCATTTGGCCGATGTAGATGCTGTTGATGGTGCCCGACATGGATTGGAGGAAATTGGAGAGGACCATCGGAGCGAGGAAAAGGAGGTAGGTTTTCCAGAGGGAGTGTTGAGTGGTGGGGGTTTGCATTGAGGTTCCGTCTCGGGGCGGGGCTGGCGGTGTGCAAATTCTACGCTAGGGAGCCGACACCAACGCGCTCCGATTTCGAAGATTTAAAATCAATGAAGTTGCCGTTGCCTCTGTAGTTCCCGCTTCAACCAGATGCTTGCCGGTTCTACGCCTTGCGAACATCGCACCTCATACTTGGAACCCGTAAACATTGTCAGCCGATTTATTGATTGGCTATGTCAGCCAGGGTTGATACCAGCCGCTCGACAGAAGTCGCCATTCAATCCCGAGCAATCTTGTCATTTGCCAAGGCTTAGGGCAGGGTCGATACCACTGACATCTCTGCCAAAGGAGTCACCCATGTCAAAGCTATATCCCAGTATCGATCCCGAGGGGCTGGTCGAGTACTCAGTGGTCTACACCGACCGCTCGCTCAACCACATGTCGCAGTCGTTTCAAGGTGTGATGAAGAACATTTCCAAGACCCTGAAACAGGTCTACAACGCCCAGGCTGTAGCGGTGGTCCCGGGCAGCGGCACATTCGGCATGGAAGCGGTGGCGCGACAGTTTGCCACCGACCAGCAATGCCTGGTGATACGCAACGGCTGGTTCAGTTATCGCTGGAGCCAGATCCTTGAGATGGGCAACATCCCGGCGGCCACCACGGTGCTGAAAGCCCGACCGGTCGAGACGGGTCGTCAGGCTGCCTACGCCCCACCCCCTCTGGACGAAGTGCTGGCAGCCATTGAGGCGCAGAAACCGCAGATTGTCTTCGCCCCCCACGTTGAAACCTCATCGGGGATTATCCTGCCCGACGGGTACCTGCGGGCCGTCGGCGACGCCGTGCATGCGGTGGGTGGCCTGTTCGTGCTGGACTGCATCGCCTCAGGCACGCTTTGGGTTGATATGCACAAATGCGCAGTCGACCTGCTGATCAGCGCACCGCAAAAAGGCTGGAGCGCCTCCCCTTGCTGCGCCTTGGTGATGCTCAGTTCCTTGGCCCTCGAGCGCATCGAACAGACGCAGAGCAGCAGCTTCGCCTGCGACCTGAAAAAGTGGCTACAGATCATGCAGGCCTACGAACAGGGCGGACATGCCTACCATGCGACCATGCCCAGCGATTCTCTCGCGCGATTTAACGAAGTGATGAAAGAGACGCAAGCCTACGGTTTCGACAAGGTCCGCGACGAACAACAGGCTCTGGGCGACCGGGTGCGCGCAATGTTGACCGGCAAAGGCATCAAAAGCGTGGCCGCAGCCGGCTTTCAAGCCCCTGGCGTAGTGGTGAGCTACACCGATGATGCCGACATCAAGAGCGGCAAGAAATTTGCCAGCCACGGCCTGCAGATCGCCGCTGGAGTGCCGTTGCAATGCGACGAGCCGGCCGACTTCCAAACCTTCCGCATCGGTCTGTTCGGACTCGAAAAGCTGCACAATATCGAGCGCACGGTCAGCACCCTCGAGCAGGCACTGGACGAGGTGATGGTTAACTAAGCCTCATCTTGCCCGCAACACATACCGAACTCGTGAGTTCACGGAAGGCATCCCCGGACGTCATGTCAGCACCATAAGGGAAGCCCGTGCATGCGTCTTGCTGACACGGGCGCCCTTCAGCGCAATCAGAAAAGGTTTCCAATAAAACCTTTCACGGGGCGGCTGTATGACCTGGATCGACCCTCACACCTGATCCACAGCCTCGACCACGCCCTTATCCTCACCCAGGAACCCGCCGCTTTGATGGTGCCAAAGCCGCGCATAAACGCCGTTCTTCCCAAGCAATTCGGTGTGAGTGCCCTGTTCGATGATGCGCCCGTCATCCATGACGATGAGCCGGTCCATCGCCGCAATCGTGGACAGCCGATGGGCGATCGCGATCACGGTCTTGCCCTGCATCATTTCATCAAGGCTTTCCTGAATGGCGACTTCGACTTCCGAATCCAGCGCGCTGGTGGCCTCGTCAAGCAGCAGGATCGGGGCGTTCTTGAGCATTACCCGGGCAATCGCGACGCGTTGGCGCTGGCCGCCCGACAGCTTGATGCCGCGCTCGCCCACAAGGGTGTCGTAGCCGGTGTGACCTTGCCGGTCGCTCAGTTGGCTGATGAACCCATCAGCCTGGGCACTGGCCGCGGCGCTGCGAATTTGCGCGTCGGTCGCATCGGGACGGCCATAGGCGATGTTGTCGCGAATGGAACGGTGCAGCAGGGAGGTATCCTGCGTGACCATGCCAATGGAGCCGCGCAGGCTGTCTTGCGTCACGTGTGCGATGTTCTGGCCGTCAATGCAAATCTCCCCGCTGTCGACGTCATAGAAGCGCAGCAGCAAGTTGATCAGCGTGGATTTGCCGGCGCCAGAGCGGCCAACCAGGCCGATTTTTTCGCCTGGGCGGATGTTCAGGTTCAGGCCATCGAGCACCTGGCGTTCGCCATTATAGTTGAAGCTCACATTGCTGAAGGTTACCGCCCCGCCGGAGGTCACCAGCACGCCCGCGTCCGGCGCATCCTGCACCTTGGCGCCCTGGGTCAGCGTCGCCATGCCATCCTGCACAGTGCCGATGCTCTCGAACAACGAGGTCATTTGCCACATGATCCAGTGCGACATGCCATTGATACGCAACGCCATGGCAGTGATTGCCGCTACGGCACCTGCGCCGACCTGACCCTGATGCCATAGCCACAGGGCATAACCACCGGCTGCCATGATCAACGCCACCACCAAGGCCTGGTTGACGATCTCGAACTGGCTGACCAGCCGCATCTGGCGGAAGCCGGTTTGCTTGAAATCCTCCATCGCCGCACGCGCGAAGTGCGCTTCACGATTGGAGTGGGAGAATAGCTTCACCGTCGTGATGTTCGTGTAGGCGTCCGAGATACGCCCGGTCATCATCGACCGCGCATTGGCCTGTTCCTGCCCGACTTTTCCCAGACGGGGCACGAAGTACAGCATCGCCAGCCCGAACAACACGATCCAGGCCAGGAAAGGCAGCATCAGTTTCAGAGCGAAGCCGCCGGCCAGTGCAATGATCGCGATGAAATACACCCCGATCCCGGGTGCGATCTCGATAAGGGTGAATAGCACGTCGCGCACCGCTAGCGCCGTCTGCATCACCTTGGTCGTGACTCGGCCGGAAAACTCATCGGAAAAAAACGAAAGGCTTTGTCGCAGCATCAGGCGATGGAAGTCCCAGCGCAGCCGCAACGGCAAGTTAATCGCCAATATCTGGTGCTGCACCATGGTGCGCAACGCCACCAGCCCGACACTGGCCACCATGACGATGCCCATGCCCCACAACACGCGGCTTTCCTGTTCTGCCGCTTCACCGCCGGCCTGCCAGGTCGAGAGCAGGTCCACGACCTGCCCGAGGAAGGAAAACAGCCAGGCTTCGTAAATCGACACACCGGCACTGAGCAGCGCAAGTGCAAGGATGTAACCGCGGGCGCCCCGGGTGCAGGCCCACAGGAAGCGAGCCAGGCCGGCGGGTGGCGGTGGTACCTCGTCAGGAGGAAAAGGGTCGAGTCTTCGTTCAAACGCACGAAGCATGGTGGTCTCCAAAACGATCAAGTTGAGGGGGATTCTGCCATTGATCGGCTGCCTTGAGGGTTTTGCGAACTTGAGGTCGCTCGTGAACAGCGCAAGGCCGCTACAACGCAATGCATCGCAGCGGCTAAGCTTTTTCTAAGGAACCTCGTCGTTCAAGGGAGACTCCATGAGCAGCGCCCCCCTGTCTGAACTGGATGCCGCGCTACCCGGTCTGGCGCGCAAGATCCGCGTACTGGATGCCCTGTCCTGGCCGGATGGCGTCGAGGAAATTTTCCTGGCGCATTGGCGCGCAGGGAAAGCAGCCTTGCCTGAAATCGAGCAGCACCCACGCGAGCACCGGGCCGACATCGCCGCCCTGGAAACCTTTATTGGCCGCTGCGATGAGGGGCATCCGGCCGGGAACTACCTCGCCATGACAGCGCGCAGTTATGCCACGGCCGGACGCATGCTCGGTGCGATTGGCACGCCCGCCTTCACTCAATATTCATCCGCGTTGTACCGGCGCCCGGACTTCTATTATCCGAACCAGAAACTCAGCATGCTGGACGCGGCCAATTTCTTTCTCACCACCACCGACGCCCTGCTGGGTGGTGCCCGGATTCCACCGACTCAGGCTGAAATCCCGGCCGAGGCCTTCGCCGCCTGGATGCAGCCGGAACTGGATCGCTTCTTCGGCGAAGGCCGGGTCACGGTCGTACTCGATCCGACCCTGGCTGCCAAGGCAATCGCCGGGTCAAGCCGCATTCGTCTGCGTAGCGGCGCACTGTTCTCTGAACTGGACAAGAATCAGTTGTTGCAGCATGAGGCCTTCGTGCATGTCGCTACCGCACAAAATGGCGCGCTGCAGCCCAACCTCAAAAGTCTGGGTTTAGGGGCGCCACGCACGACTCAAACTCAGGAAGGCATTGCCACCCTCGCAGAACTGTTCACCGGCAGTATGGACATCAGCCGATTGCGCCGCCTGGCCCTGCGCGTGCTGGCAGTTCAGCAAGCGTTGGACGGCGCCGATTTCATACAAGTATTCGAGGGTTTTCTTGCCGCCGGCCAGTCGCAAGAGGAGTCCTTCCGCTCGACCCAGCGGGTCTTCCGTGGTGCCGACCTGCGGGGTGGTTCGGCGTTTACCAAGGATGCCGCCTACCTGACGGGTTTGCTGGGTGTCCACACCCTGCTGCGCATCGCGATCCGCGACAATCGACCCGAGCTGGTGGGTCATTTGTTTGCGGGACGCCTCAGCCTGGCGGATACCGTACGCCTGGCTCCTCTGTTCGATTCCGGCTGGCTCCAGGGGCCAACCCACCTACCGGCCTGGGCCTGCGATCTACGTCTGCTCGCCGCCAACCTGGCCTTCTCCGCTTTTATCGCCCAGATAAAACTGGATGTGCTCGATCTGGAGGTGCTCATGGCCTTTGCCGATGAACACGAAAACGATGCGAGCGCGATGTGATCACGGTACCGATACATTCGCCCTGTTTCAGGAGGGAAAAATCATGCGAAGGATGATCGCAACGGGAGCGCTCTTGCTGGCCTTGGGCGGGTGCGTAACATCACCTATGCGGGTTTCTGATGCGCGGCAAGTGCCGCCCAGTGAGATGTACGCGATCAAAAGCCAGGGTACGAACGATCCTGGACGCCTGACCATTCTCCGTGATGACGGGTTTGTCGGTGCGGGATGTGACGCCATGTTCTACATTGAGGGTCAGCGCGCCGCCAAGATAGGTCCCGGTCAAAAGGCCTCTTTCCTTTTGCCGGCCGGCGAAGTGAATCTCGGCACCGGGCTCGCCGAGTCTGGACTATGTGCGGGTGCTGCGATCAAAACCGTTGCGGCCAAGATCAAGTCAGGGAAAGAAGTGATTTATCGAATCAACTGGGATACGCAAGGGTTCGACTTGGGGCCCTACGTTGAATATGGACGTTGAGCCCAGACGGTTACGGCCTGTTTCGCACGCCAGACCACCTCTCCTGTTCCGATGTTGTTTTATTTCAGTTCCGTTCGTATCTCGGTTCCGGGTACGAAAAGTTTACCGGGATCATCGACCTGTTTCAGGTCAACCAAGGCTCGGCAAATGCAATGTGAGAATTGTTTTTGCAACGTTTCGGGGTCTTGCCATGCCATTTGCGAGGCTTGCAAATGCTGTGCATCGGGCGATTTATAGCAGACGCAATTGTCCAGTCGGGTGACGCCATTGTCATTGGTGCTCTGACACGCAGTGGTCAGCAAAGAGATCGCGATGAGCATGACGAAACGTTTCATTGGCTCCCCTCCGAGGCTGTTGTGAAGGGCTGATGCTCAAGATCGGGCTAGCTCGCTGAAGGCGGTTAAACGCCATGGCCGCAAAGCCCAATCTGCTCAATAAGCCCGACAGTAGAAAGAAGCTTAGCTCTCATTTTGCGTCGCTCCATCAGCTGACTGTTTTTCGCCGATCCCGGTCGTTAAAAGGCTCGTATTCAACACCCATTTTCTGTCCCTCCCCACTCGGCTGTTTTGCAGAGCGTGGCAGCTTTGACATAGACAACTGCCCGGTTTGATCTAGCCTTGAATGAGATCACGCGGGAGAAAACCCCATGCCCCTCGCTCTCAGAAATCTATCCGCCCTGGCGTTGGGTGCGTTCTTTTGCATCGCCGCGTGGGGTCAAGAGGTAGCCGACACCCATCAGCCACCGGCCATACTCCCAGTGGAATCTGAGACGGGGCCAAAACTCATTGCCTATCCGCCGCTCCCCGCGCCGCTGGCCCGCGGCGTTGTCATCATCCAGTATCGAACTGAGCACGCCCGGATCATGCCGGTATTTGGCAAAACGGCTGTGGAAGTTTCACCACGGCTCGGCCACCTGCATGTGACCGTCGACGACTGGAAAGGTACATGGGCGCACACCAGTGAAGATCCGATTATTTTGGTTGGGCTGACGCCTGGGGCTCATAAGGTGCTTCTTGAAGTGGCTGATCCGAGTCATAAGATTTTGACGAGTACGGTGGTGAGTTTTGAGGTTCCGGAGAAGAAGCCGTGAATTAAGGGGACTCGCTGATTTGGGGCACGCCATCATCAAATAGATCTGTCACCTTTGCCTCACACTACAAACATCCCGTCCTCATCAAGGAGCAATAGATTGAGCAATGGACCTTTCATTTACAGCGCGATGCTGTTTGCAACGTTGCTATCCCCGTTGACAGATGTGTTAGCCGAAAACATGAAGTGGGTGACAACAGACCGCACCGATCGACGAACCTGTCCGTCAACAAAATGTGGCGTTGCTGGTCACCTGATGTTTCGGGAGGGTGTCGACATTCTGGAAACAAAAAACGGCTGGAGTCGAATTACCAAAACCTACTCCGCATCCTGCGCAGGGGGCAAAAGTGGCTACGTTAAGGAAGGTAACAGCGCCTGCACCAGCGCCAATGGAATCCAAAATGGAAAATTCGCGGAATGGGTGCAAAACAAGGATTTGAGTCCGAAGCGGCCCGATGATCCAGGTGAAGGGGCAACCGGTGACCATTCACTTGTCAGCGGCTCAGACGATTATCGTCTCTACAAAGACCAGTTCGCCAAGACTGCTCGCAAGTTGATCAATGACGGCATTTGTACGGGGGCGGACTTCAAAGAGATGGGTGGATGGATGGCTTCTACCAATCGCGGGAAAGGGATGTACTTTACGTATTGCGGTGGCATGACGTTGAGCAACAAGGTCTATCTCGACGCTAACTCAGGAGAGGTCAGCCGATAGCTGACAAAGGTGTCGGATCTGGTCCTACACTTTTCTCGGAATCCCTCACCTTGCCCGCCGTTCCGATGAAGCTTATAGTCCGCCCGTCGTCCAAAATGGCGATCGGGTTTGGCGACCCGAGATACGAGTGCGAGGGCGTCCTGCTTATTTGCAGGCGTCATCGCATCCGCAAAACTGCAGTTCTATGGCGGTTGTGCGCGGGAGACCTTCGGGTCTGCCGGTTACTCGTTTCCGGTTCGCCAACCTGCGCACAACTGCCACCTTATTCGTTTGGCGACGATTCGTTGGCAGTCTCAACAAACTAAACGAGATTTTATCTATGGAAAGATACATGCCCCTCACCGGAATCGACCTGATCCCGGCCTCCCTGCTCATCGACACCCAAGCTCCACTCGACGTCCTGCAAGCCATGGCCGATTACCGCATTCGCACGGTCACGCAGGTGCTGGAAAACATCGCCTTCCGCGCCGAGCTCGGTTGCGACACGGTAGTGTTGACGGACTTTTCCAAACTGCTGGCCATTCCATTGCGCGATGGCTGTGATTTGATGGATGTGATCGGCCGACGCTTGCGGGCGCAGGCATCTGAGTAAATGAAAGCGGGCGCCATGACGGCGCCCGCTTTTGTGTCCGCAATCAAAGAAGTGCGCCAGCCTCCCTCAGACTTGCCAGTTCTGAGGGAAATCGAAGATTGTGTGCGGAAATGGCTGAAGCGGAGGTTTTCGCATGGCCAACTTCTCAATGGTCGAGAGTACATCGCAGCCGTCTACTCTCCAGGCAAACCCATCTCTCAACAGTTTGGATGAATTCAAAAATGGGTCAGATGACTGAACAATTGATCGACGTTCTGGATCAACTCGCCACCGTGCTTGAAAGCGATGGAGATACTCACTGGAGCCAATGGATGCGCAAGTCCAAGGCCCACTTGATGAACTCTGATTACTACGGGGTTGAATACTTTCTGTCAGCCTTTGGTGGAATGGGCTCGCTCAATGACCTGATCCTTGGGCAACACCGCGTCGATGGTGTTTGGGGCTGGAAGCCTGGGCATGTCGAGCTCAACGAAGAATTCAATGCTTTATGCAGCAAAGCCACAACGCTCGCCCGAGCCATACAACGTACGCAGTAAAATATAACTGTCCCCGCTTTATAGTTTCGCTAAACCCTGAAAAATCAGGAGCCAAACCATGAGCAAACAACCCCAACCCCGCAGCCGCTCCAACCCTCAACCCCGATCCCGTCCGGTCGTGCCAAACCTGCCCAGCAAAACCGGTAACAAGTCCGGGGGCTTACGTGGCAACTACCCGCCGAATAAGCATTGATCTCTCGGATCCCATCGGCAATAAATCCGAAATCATCTGGCCGGCCTCCCCTGCCTCACGGTATTTACCGTCGAACCAGCCCAGCGCCCAGAGGTCAAAGCAGTTGATGGCATCGCCAATGATCTAAGGCCTCTCGCCTATTTCATTCAAGGACGAAGCCAGTCGTTCACACACTGTAGGGTGCGCCGGATAAATTTCAGTAGGCTCGAACTCTGCTCAGGGCAGGGGCTGACTGCTGCTCACATCCAATGCTCCCTTATCGGAGTACGAAAATGACTCAGTCAATGCGGTTCTTCCTATCCATAGTCCTCGCGACTGCCTCACTGGCATCGGCGAGTTTCCTGAACACTGCCGGTGCGGCAACCGCCGAGGACCTGAATACCGACTCTCGGCAAGCGTTGCAAACGCTCTACAAGACTCATCCATTTGCCGAGACCATGTCGCACAACGCCAAAGCGATACTGGTTTTCCCGAAAATCATCAAGGCAGGCCTTGTGTTTGGCGGCAGCTATGGCGAAGGCGTTTTGTTCAAAGGCAAGACCGTTGAGGGTTATTACAACTCCGTCACCGGATCATGGGGGTTGCAGGCCGGTGCCCAGTCGTATGGCTATGTGGTTTTCCTCATGACCGACAAAGCCGTGAACTATGTTCGCGAAACCAAGGGGTGGGAACTCGGCGTAGGGCCCACCGTCGTTGTAGTGGATGAAGGGATCTCGAAGAACCTGTCCAGTTCGACACTGAAGGACGATGCCTACGCGTTCATATTTGACCAGCAAGGGTTAATGGCCGGAGTCAGCATCGAGGGCACGAAGATTTCCCTGATCAAGCGCTGAAATCCGTCTATCAAGGCGCCTTGCGTTGTCTGCAAGACGCCCCGACAGCGCGTTATCACCGTCCTCGCCAAGAGGTGGCCTGATGAGTCTTCTAACCAGATGCAAGGGTGTATGTATTCCTCTGGTGCTGTGCGTGGCGGTGTTCCTGACAGTGGTGATTTCCTGCAGTACATTGCCGAGGATAGTGCCCGACATGGCTCGCGCGCCCTCTGCGCCAGTGCAACTGGACGGGGTCCACGGACCTCTGTCAGCCGAGCGCAGCAAAGCCATTCTCGACCGACTCAAGTCCACAGGCGCAGAAACCAACATCTTCGATGTGCACCTCGCTATCGAAGAATCCGTTGTCGGTAGTCCGCTAACGGAAGGAAACAAGGTCGACTTGCTGCAGGACGGCCCCACCACCTACCAGTCGATGATCAAAGCCGTGGAAGGTGCGCGCGACCACATCAACATGGAGACCTACATCCTCGACGATGATGAAGTCGGCCAGCGCTTCGCCGCCGCACTGATCGCTCAGCAACACAAAGGTGTGCAGGTCAATCTGATCCGTGACAGCGTCGGAACCCTTGGAACACCCTCAGCGTTTTTCGCTCGATTGACCGAAGCGGGCATCAAGGTGCTGGAGTACAACCCGGTCAATCCGGCGACGGCCAAAGCGGGCTGGGACGTGAACCAGCGCGACCACCGAAAGCTGCTGATAGTGGACGGCCGTGTTGCCTTTCTTGGCGGGATCAACATCAGCAGCGTCTATTCGGGGGGCTCGTTCAGCACTCACTCGAAAACTCGCCCCACTGGTGATTTGCCCTGGCGCGATACCGACTTGCGCATCGAGGGGCCGGTGGTTGCGGATCTGCAGAAGCTGTTCATCGAAACATGGACGACCCAGAAAGGTGAACCCCTCGCCGCTCGCGACTACTTTCCGCCACAGGAGCGCAAAGGCACCGAGGTGGTTCGCGCCATCGGCAGCTCGCCAGATGAGCCGTTCAGCCTGATCTACGCGACGCTGATTTCGGCGCTGCATAGCGCGCAGACCGAGATATGGCTGACGAACGCCTACTTTGTGCCCGATCCGCAGTTGTTGGCGGCACTCAAGGAGGCGGCGGCCCGTGGCGTCGACGTCAAGCTGGTGCTGCCCAGCAGCACTGATTCGTCGCTGGTGTTTCATGCCGGACGCGCTTACTACAGCGAGCTTCTGAAGGCCAACGTCAAGCTTTACGAACGCCGTGACGCGCTGCTCCACGTCAAGACGGCAGTCATCGATGGCGTGTGGTCGAGTGTCGGCTCCACCAACCTCGACTGGCGCAGCTTTCTGCACAACGATGAAGTCAACGTGGTTGTGCTGGGCACCGGGTTCGGAAAAAAGATGCAGGCGGCATTCATGGCTGATCTGGCGAAGTCGAACGAAATCAAGCTGGAAAAGTGGCAGCGCCGCTCGCTCGCGGTGAGAGCCAAAGAGCAGATGGCGCGACTCTGGGAATACTGGCTCTGAGTCGAGTCGCGCATCGCCGGGATGCGCGCTCCTGCTCCCTGATGGGTATTTCGTCAACTTACCGAGTCACTGCCGCACGGCGAGTCCCCGCAAACGCACTTGTACCGAGCCAGCGCCACAAGTTCTCCGCATCCTTCACCGCGCCATCCACACGCAGCTCTTGCGATTGAAGCACCTCCCGCGGTGTGCGGTCGCCGGTCCAGACCTCGGTCAACGCGCGCACGCTTGAATCCACGACCAGCGTCAGTTCGCGGCCCGGGTCGTCGCGGCATAGATCCGCCACGCCCTGCTCCACCACCAGCCACCACGCTTGCTCGCCGGGTCGCGCATCGCGGAATGTGAACTGGATGACCACCGGTCGGGACGGGAAGGTTTCGATGCGCACGAACCGGCGTACGTCCCACATCAGCAGGCCGGCGTCGAGTTGATCGTCACGCAGGCGACTGCCGATCCAGCGTGCGCCCCAATGCCCCAGCGCCATGATGATGGGGCGCAGTTCCTCGCCCGCCTCGGTCAGGCTGTATTCCCAGACTTTGCCGGTGGCCGTGCGGTGAATGACGCCGATGTCTTCCAGATGGCGCAGCCGTTGTGCCAGCAGGTTGGTGGACATCCGGGGGACGCCGCGGTGCAGTTCATTGAAGCGTTTGCTGCCGCACAGCAGCTCGCGCACCACCAAGGGTGTCCAGCGCTCGCACAGGGCTTCCGCACCGCGGGCGACCGTGCAGAACTGACCGTAGCCTTCTTCCATCGCCAGGACTCCGCAATTGCAACGCTTCACTTTTTGAACTAGCCCGGCCCCTTCGCCACGCGCACGCTCAAGCCTTCGAAAGCCAATTTTCAAAGGAGAACGCCATGACCACGGTAGCCATCATTCAGCGCCCGCCCGTGCTGCTCGATCGCAGCGCAACGATCGCCCGGGCCGTGCAATCGGTCGCCGAAGCTGCGGCGGCGGGAGCCTCGCTGATCGTTTTGCCCGAATCGTTCATTCCCGGTTATCCGTCGTGGATCTGGCGGCTGGCGGCGGGAAAGGACGGGGCTGTCATGGGCCAGTTGCACACGCGGCTGCTGGCCAATGCCGTCGACATCGCCAACGGTGATCTGGGCGAATTGTGCGAAGCCGCCAGGGTTCACGCCGTGACGATCGTGTGCGGCCTCAATGAATGCGATCGGCGCACGGGAGGCGGCACGCTCTATAACAGCGTAGTCGTTATCGGTCCGGACGGCGCCGTGCTCAACCGACACCGCAAGCTGATGCCGACCAATCCAGAGCGCATGGTGCATGGCTTCGGCGATGCGTCCGGGTTGCGCACGGTCGACACACCGGTCGGCCGCGTGGGCGCGCTGATCTGCTGGGAAAACTACATGCCGCTGGCGCGCTATTCGCTGTATGCCCAAGGGGTGGAAATCTACGTCGCGCCCACGTACGACACCGGCGAAGGCTGGATCAGCACGATGCGGCACATTGCACTCGAAGGGCGCTGCTGGGTGCTGGGCAGTGGCACTGTGCTGCGCGGCAGTGACATTCCCGAGGACTTCCCGGCGCGTGCGCAACTGTTTGCCGATCCGGAGGAATGGATCAACGACGGCGACTCGGTGGTGGTCAGTCCGCAAGGCCGGATCGTGGCCGGTCCACTGCACCGGGAGGCCGGCATTCTGTATGCGGACATCGACGTCGCACTCGTGGCGCCAGCACGGCGGGCGCTCGACGTCACCGGGCATTACGCGCGTCCGGACATTTTTGAGTTGAAAGTGCGGCGCACGCCGGCGACAGCGGCGCATTTCATCGACGAAGGAGTCATGCCATGAGCATTGAACGGTCTTACAAGGGCAGTTGTTTCTGCGGCGCGGTCGAGTTCACCGTCAGCGGCGAGCCGGCCGGAATGGGCTATTGCCATTGCGAGTCGTGCCGGCACTGGTCAGCAGGACCGGTCAACGCCTTCACGCTGTGGAAACCCGACGCGGTGCATGTGACACGGGGTGCCGACAACATCGGCACCTTCAACAAGACACCTCGCAGTTACCGCAAGTGGTGCAAGACGTGCGGTGGACACCTTTTCACTGAACACCCTGAAATAGGGCTGATCGATGTGTATGCCGCGGTCATTCCGGACCTCGAGTATTCGCCGGGTGTTCACGTGCACTATCAGGAGACGGTGCTGCGGATCAAGGATGGATTGCCGAAGTTGAAGGATGTCCCCGGCGAGTTAGGCGGATCGGGTATCAGCGTGGAGGAATAGCACAGCGAGGCCGAACGCTGAATTCAAGCGTTAATCAAACGCACCGTTCAGCACTTCATAGATGAGCCCGGTGGCCAGCGCGACCAGGATCAAATCAGTCCCCGCTTGCTGCCATTCATACCCATCGTAATGAGGCAGCCTGCCGATCAACCGGCCATCCAGTTTTTTGGCAATGCCGGGGGGAAGCGGCTTGCCACGAGCAAGGTTCTTTTGAATGCCGGGTGGCAACGCAGGCCCGGGACTCCAGTAGTCCCGGTAGCCGCCCACAATTCCCAGAATGTTGCTGCGATTGATGCTCGGCCCATGATCCCAATCGCCGCCTCCTGAGTTTTTACCTTTGCCCGCCTGACCGCCCTGATTGCCATGGGTCTGGCTGTTTTGCGGGTTTCCCTTGCCGTTGCCCTGGCCTTTTCCATTCCCGGGATCGGCCAATGCAGTTACCGAACCGCAGGCCAGAGCAAGACTTGTTACAGCAGCAATCAACGAGTGGGATCTGAACATCGGGTCGTTCCTTCAGTAGGCGATAGCCCTCTGACTGTAGACGCTTTGGACGGTGTGGGTTCCATGTACCGATGCAGGACACTTCCCCCACGCCGCCATTGCACCGAACGCTTGAGCAACATCAACAAATAGCCGATCCGCATGGGGTATCTTGACGCGACTCTTGCGCGCTGAGGATTCGCCATGCCTTCTACCCCCACCGAAGTGGACGTCGCGATTATCGGCGGCGGCCAGTCGGCACTCGCCGTGGCGTACTTCCTGCGCCGAACCGGGTGTTCGTTTGTGATCATTGATGCCGAAGCCGGACCGGGCGGCGCCTGGCGGCACGGCTGGAACTCCCTGCGACTGTTTTCACCCTCGACCTGGAGCTCCATCGCCGGCTGGATGATGCCGCCGGTCACGGACGGCTACCCAAGTCGCGACCACGTACTCGATTACCTGCGCCAGTATGAGCAACGCTACCAATTCCCTACCGCGCGGCCCTATTGGGTGAACGCTATTGAACGCCGGAACAGTCGCCTGCTCCTCAAGACCGATAGCCGTAGCTGGCTGGCCCGCACAGTGGTCAGCGCGACGGGCACCTGGCGCCATCCCTTCCTGCCGCATTACCCCGGCAGTGAAACCTTTACCGGCCAGCAATTGCATTCGGCTCACTACGTCGACGCCAAGCCGTTTGCCGGAAAAAAAGTCCTGGTGGTGGGCGGTGGCAACTCCGGTGCACAAATCCTCGCTGAAGTCTCGCAAGTGGCCGACGTCACCTGGGTCACCCCGCAGCCGCCACAATTTCTCGCCGATGACGTCGATGGCCGAGTGCTGTTCGAACGCGCCACCGAACGCTGGAAAGCTCAGCTCGCCGGCACGGTCATTGAACAACCGGTCGGTGGCTTGGGCGATATCGTGATGGTGCCGCCAGTCGTCGAAGCCCGGGAGCGCGGCGTATTGCACGCGGTTCGGCCGTTCTTGCGCTTTACCGAAACCGGCGTGGTGTGGGCCGATGGCTCGCAAACGCCGGTCGACGCGGTGATCTGGTGCACCGGTTTCCACCCTGCCCTCGGCTATCTGGAATCACTGGGCGTGTGCACCGCCGATGGGCACGTGGCCGTCGAAGGCACGCATTCAATCCAAGAGCCGCGCTTGTGGCTGGTGGGCTATGGCGACTGGACAGGCGCGGCTTCCGCGACACTGATCGGCGTCACGCGCACGGCACGCAGTACCGTGGAAGAAATCGACCGATTTTTAACGGAACACTGAATCCAAGGGTGATCGCCGCGGCGGGGTCGATTTACACCCCCAATGTCTTGCGTAAATAACTCGCCGACGCCGGGCATAACTGTTTGAACTGGACGGTCTGGCTGATAGCCGCGGGGGCCGTCTGCCGATCGAACCGTTCATAACCATTGGCCGAGAAAAACCCGGCCGCCCCTTGGGTCAACAAATGCAGGCGGAGTGCACCTTGGGAGGCGGCACACTGTTCCAATGCAAGCAACACGGCGTTGCCCAGCCCTTCGCCACGACGTGCATCACTCACCACGACGGATCGCAGCAACATGTCGGGCGCAGCGCCCTCCAGGCCCCCAAACGCCACCCACTTCCCGTCCGCTTCAAACCGGTAAAACTGCCGACCGGGTTCGCTGACATCGTCACAGGGTAATGCCGCCTGACGCAGCGCATCACGCAGTTGATCCAGAGCGTTGTCGCCGACTTTAGTCATCTGCATATGAAGCGCCTTTGAAGGTCCGAATGCGTTGAAGGCTAGCAGGCCGCTTGAGCCGCCGACGATGCCCGAAAGATTTTCATCGACACCACCTCGGCCTGAATCGCCACATCCTTGCCGGGGATGCGCAAGGAAGACGCACTGGCAACGATCTGCGCACCGCGGGTGCCTCCGGCCTGAAAGCCAAGGATCAGCAGGGTACTGCGTGGATTGGGCGACCGACATCGCGCAGCTGATCTTTATTAACGGCGCGCTACGGGGTGCCCTTCAGTCGAACCCGGCCAATGGCTTGACGATGGTCAAACTGCAGGATGCGCGGTTCAACACGCTTTCGGCCGTGCTGCCGATGAACCGGTCGATCCCGTGCCGACTGACCGTGCCGAGTACCAGCACGTCGAAGGCATTCTGGCGGGCGAACAGGGCGATCACTTTGTGGGGGATGCCGGACAGTCGATGCTGGCATTTTTTCTCGATGCCATAACGCTCGGCAAGCAATTCAAAGGCCTCGTCCTGGGCATCGTTGACCGCGTCGCGCAAACTGCCATCCAGACTCCACGTCGGCACACTCATTGCGGAGTCGCCCACTACGGACCAGTTGCTGACGTTTAACACGTGCAAGACGGCGCCACAGGAAACCGCCAGCGTCGAGGCCAGGTCGAGAATCCGGTCATTGAGCCCTTGGGTCAGCTCCTCCAGGTGGGACAGGTCGATGGCCGCGAGAATGCTCAACGGTTTGGGATTGCGGGCGTCGGTGACCAGGTGCAAGTGTCCAGGACAGTCGCGCAGCAATAGCCAATCCAGCGGGCGATGAAACGCACGGTCGAGTGCCGGCACATGCTGGGTGTCCTTGATCACCAGGTCCGCGTGGAAGTCATTCACATACTCAAGCACCTGCGCCAGGCTTGACCTGGCCCAGACCACTTCAGTGGTCACCTGCAAACCGCCACACCGTTGAAACCGCGCTTGCTGCTCCAGCCAGTGGCGATGCACCTGCAAGTAGCCCTCGCGCGCCTGAGCCATCGCATCGTGGTCAAACAGCCCGGCCACGGCCAGCGCCTGCACATAGTCAAAGGCGACGATGTGCAATAAGGCGCCGGTGGCACACGCCAGTGCATGCGCCCGGTCGAATGCCGGGGTGCGGACCATCTCCGAGGGGGCAATCAATAAGATACGTTTGAGTCTCAGCATCACATACCTCGTCCCGTGAGCGACTTGTTGCCTTACCGCAAAATCGACTCCTGTCGGCGTTTGTGCAGCTCTTCAGGATCATGGCGGCTGGAAAGCTATCGTTTGAGTATCGGGCGTTATCCCGTGAAGGCTCTGATCTTTGTCAACTAATGGAAGGCTTTCGGCGGGCGTCCCATCGACTTCGGGCTCACAGAAGCATTGTTGATTTAGCTCAATGATTTTTCGTCGCCCAGGCGTAGAAAACACTGAGCGGACTCACGGTTACGTAATCTATGCTCGACCCCGCTCGCCCAGACACTCCGCTCTCGCTAGAGGTTCGCCATGCTCGCAGTCACGCTGATCAATACACTGGTGGTCATCGTCGTCGTGGTGATCCATTACGAGTGCCTGTTGCGGCTCAACGATTGGCTGCCCCGGCTCAAGCTCTGGAGCCGCTTCAGGATCGTCGTCGGGGTATTCGGGGCGCTGTTTGCCCACGCATTGGAAGTCTGGTGCTTTGCCTTGGTCTATTACCTGATGGCGCGTGACGGCCGATGGGGCAACCTGACGGGCAACTTCGATGGTTCGTTCATGGACTGCGTGTACTTTTCCTTCACCACCTACACGACCATCGGCTTCGGCGATATTTCACCGGTGGGCAACCTCAAATACCTGACCGGCCTGCAAGCCTTGACCGGTCTGGTCCTCATTACCTGGACAGCGTCTTTTCTGTTTCTCGAAATGCAGAAGTACTGGAAGCGCAAATAACCGGGCTCATGCACCGGGGTGGTCCCGGGCACCGGCGTCGAAAGCGGTTTCGCGCTGCCAGGCCCGCTGCAACAGGTCGATGACCTCTTGATCCGACGTCTGGGAAAAATCCATGTACCAATAACCGATCGACATGAGCCATTCGGGGATGATCGGACAGATCAGCTCATCCACCTCGCGGCGCAACGCCTCGACGGTTTCGAGCGGGGCGACGGGCACCGCAACCACAATCCGCGACGGCGCCTGTGCACGCGCCGCATGGATCGCCGCCTGCATTGAAGCGCCGGTCGCCAGGCCGTCGTCGATCAGGATCACCACCTGATCCTTGAGCGACACCGGCGCGCGCGTTCCCCGGTAAACCTGCTCGCGACGCAACAACTCGCGGGTTTCCCGGGCGACCACGGCGTCGAATGCCGCCTTATCGATGGGGTGAGCCCGCAACGCTTGTTCATTGAGGATCTGGATGCCGCCACTGGCAATCGCGCCCATGGCGTACTCCGGGAGGGATGGCACGCCGAGCTTGCGGACCAGCATCAGGTCCAGGCGCACCCCAAGGGCAGTGGCCACTTCATAGGCCACCGGAACACCGCCACGGGGCAACGCGAGAATGATCACATCGGGTCTGTGAGCGTATTGCAGCAGCGGTTCCACCAGGCGTCGACCGGCGGCGGGCCGGTCCTGCAAAGTGGTGGGCAACGCGAGATTCGGACTCATCGAAAAACCTCCTCAGGCGATCAGGCCTGTCGACTCGCATCACATCGGCGATCTATCGATTGTCGTGCTGAAGACGGCGGGCATCAACCCTGCCTCGATGCCGTCTAGACCGCCAGTACGTTGCACGGCACCTGATACAAAATGTGCTCGGTGGTGCTGCCCAGCAGCTTGTCGACGCCGGAGGACTGGACCTTGCCCATCACGATCACATCCACGTCATGCTCGTGAGCAAATTCGCTTAGCGCCTGGACCGGATGGCCGGAAACGATGTGGCGACGATCCGCAGGCACACCAAATTGGCCGGCGAGTTTCACGAAAGCTTGCTGCAGGTCCTTGCGCAGCGCTTTGGTCAGGTCTGCCAGGGTCAAGCCATCCATGTCCGCCAGAAAAGCCGCCGAAATGTCACAGGCATACACCAAATGCAATTCGGCATCGCACTGGATGGCCAGGCTTGTGGCCTGACTGATGATCCGCTCGTTCAGCGTGTTGTCGGGTGACTCGGTATCGAACACTTCCACCGCCGCCACGATCTTGCGCGGCCAGCCGTCGCCATGCCCCCCGCCCACCAGATAGACCGGCATCGGGCAGTGACGCAGCAAGTACCAATCCAGCGGCGTGAAAAAGGCGCGTTTGAGCGCTGATTCGTGCTGCACCTGCTTGATCAACAGGTCGGGCTGCATTTCCGTGACGTGATCGAGGATGTCTTGCTCCATGTCCTCAGCCCAGGTCACCTCCGTGGTCACGTCGAGGCCCTCGCAGCGCAGCGTTTCGGCCTGCACCTTGAGCCAGTCACTCTGATCCTGCAGGTAGCGCTGACGGGCCTGTTCCCGATCACCTTCCTCCAGCAGCGACAACAATTTGAACGAAGGAATGAACGCGGCGATGTGCAGGCTCGCGCCGCTGGCCTTGGCCAATGCCGCCGCATGCTTGATTGCCGGGGAATGGCGCAGGGCCGGATTGATGATGAGTAACAAGCGTTGATACTGGCTCATGATTTTTCTCCCGTCAGGTGGGTATTGGCCGGCGTCCATTGCCAATTCAGCACCTCGGGCATGTCTTGCCCGTGCTCGATGAGGTAGAGCTTGTGCCGCTCCATCGTCGACCAGTAGCGCGACCGCGCGGTGTGCACCTGATCGTGCAGCCGTGGCACGCGCTCGATGACGTCCAGCGCCAATTGATAGCGATCCAGATTGTTGATCACCGCCATGTCGAACGGGGTGGTGGTCGCGCCCTCCTCCTTGAAGCCACGGACGTGGAAATTGTCATGATTGGTGCGTTTGTAGAGCAGGCGGTGGATCAGCGCGGGGTAACCGTGGAAGGCGAAAATCACTGGTTTGTCGACGGTGAACAGCTCATCAAACGCCGAATCCGATAACCCATGGGGATGCTGAAAGGACGGCTGCAACACCATCAAGTCGACCACATTGACCACCCGCACCCGCAAGTCCGGCACGTACTCGCGCAACAGGGTCACGGCGGCCAGGGTTTCCAGGGTCGGCACGTCCCCGGCGCAGGCCATGACCACGTCCGGGTCTTCATCGTTCTGGCAGGCCCACGCCCATCGGCCGATGCCGGTCTGGCAGTGGCAGATGGCGGCATCGATGTTCAGCCACTGCCATTCCGGTTGCTTGCCGGCGACGATGACGTTGATGTAATTGCAGCTTTTGAGGCAATGGTCAGCCACCGACAGCAGGCAATTGGCGTCGGGCGGCAAGTAGATGCGCACCACGTCCGATTTCTTGTTCGCCACCAGATCGATGAACCCGGGATCCTGGTGGGAGAAGCCGTTATGGTCCTGACGCCAGACATGGGAGGTCAGCAAATAATTGAGCGAAGCAATCGGTTTGCGCCACGGTACTTCGCCGGCGGTTTTCAGCCATTTAGCGTGCTGGTTGACCATTGAATCGACGATATGGATGAACGCCTCGTAACAAGACAGCAGGCCATGACGCCCGGTCAGCAGATACCCTTCGAGCCAGCCCTCGCACACCTGTTCGCTGAGGATTTCCATCACCCGGCCATCGGCCGCCAAATGGATATCGTCCGCCTCCAATGGATCCATCCAGGTCTTGGCGCTGACTTCATAGACCGCGTCCAGTCGGTTAGAGGCGGTTTCATCCGGGCCGAACAGGCGAAAGTTGTTCGAGGCCAGGCTGTTTTTCATCACGTCGCGCAAAAACGTGCCCATGACTCGCGTGGCCTCGGCGCGAAGGCTGCCGGGCTCTTCGAGTTTCACCGCATAGTCGGCGAATCGTGGCAGGTCCAGCGGTCGCAACAACGCGCCGCCGTTGGCGTGGGGATTGGCACTCATGCGTCGATGCCCGGTCGGTGCCAGCGCAGCGATTTCAGGCAGCAACGCGCCATTGGCATCAAATAGCTCATCGGGACGGTAACTGTGGAGCCATTCCTCCAGTTGCCGCAGATGGATCGGTTGCTGGAAATCGGCCAAGGGCACCTGATGCGCACGGCAGGTGCCTTCGACACGATGGCCGTCGACGAATTTCGGCCCGGTCCAGCCTTTGGGGGTGCGCAACACCAACATCGGCCAAAGCGGCCGCTCTGGCGCCCCGGACTGCCGAGGCTGGCGCGCTTCGCGCTGGATCTCGCGGATCTTCAGCACCATCGTATCCAGCGTCCGGGCCAGGGCCTGATGCACTTGCGCCGGCTCGTCACCTTCAACGAAATACGGGTCGTAGCCATAGCCATACATCAGGGCCGACAACTCATCCTCGCTGATTCGGGCCAGCACCGTGGGGTTCGCGATTTTGTAACCATTGAGGTGCAGGATCGGCAATACCGCCCCGTCACGCGCCGGGTTGAGAAACTTGTTGGAGTGCCAGCTCGCCGCCAGCGTGCCGGTTTCGGCTTCACCGTCGCCAATCACGCAGGCGACGATCAAATCGGGATTGTCGAACGCCGCGCCATAGGCATGGGCCAAGCTGTAACCCAGTTCGCCGCCTTCATGGATCGAGCCGGGAATCTGCGCCGACACATGGCTGGAGATTCCGTATGGCCAGGAAAACTGCCGGAACAGGCGAACCAGCCCGTTGGTGTTGCGCTCCACCGAGGGATAACACTCGGTATAGGTGCCTTCCAGGTACGTCTGCGCCACCACAGCGGGCCCGCCATGGCCAGGGCCTGCCACGAACAGCATGTTCAAGTCGTACTGTTTGATCAGGCGGTTGAGGTGGGTATAGATCAGGTTCAGCCCCGGCGTTGTGCCCCAGTGACCGAGCAGACGCGGCTTGATGTGCGCCAGGGTCAGCGGCTGGTGCAGCAGCGGATTGTCCTTGAGGTAGATCTGCCCGACGGCCAGGTAATTGGAGGCCCGCCAATAGGCGTCCAGCCCTTCCAGTTGCTCATCACTCAGGAAATCGCTCATGAAGTTCTCCGTAAAAGATCCGACCGGCCGGCAATCCTTGATCAATTCTGGGAGTCTGGAACGCTCGGGACTTGATTTACATCAAGTCTCCACGCCACTACTCAAGCTCAATGACATCAAGGGCTACGCCAGGTTGACCAAAACTGCCGATAGCGGGTTTCCCCGTTCGTCTATTACTTCAGCAATCGACTGAATGAAAAACACGCCCGAAGGCCCTCCCGCCTATGCTTAGCAGACCCCCAGACGGCGTCATTCCCCCATGCCTGAAACTCGTCCGCTGCAAGTTCATTACCTCAAGGCTGCGTGTTCCAGCTGCAGTGTGTTGGAGTTGTGTCTTCCCATTGGTATGACCGGAGCGGAAGTCGAACGGCTGGATACGCTGATCGTGCAACGCTTCAAGGTTAAAAAGGGCACCGCGCTGTACCGCACCGGCGACCCTCTGCGTTCGCTTTACGCGGTGCGTATCGGCTCATTCAAGACCTGCGTGGTGTCCGTCGATGGCCGTGAACAAGTCACCGGTTTTCACATACCCGGCGAAATGCTCGGTCTGGACGCCATCAGTGCCGAGGAGCACGCCTGTACGGCGATTGCCCTGGAGGACAGCGAAGTCTGTCCCATTCACTTTGCGCAGCTGGAAAAACTGGCGCAAACCCTGCCGTCGTTGCAGCACAACCTCAACCGGCTGCTGAGCCGCGAAATCGTGCGCGATCACAGCATGCTGATGTTGATGGGCAACATGAACTCCGATGAGCGCCTGGCGGCGTTTCTGCTGAACCTGTCCCAACGGTTCAGCATCCGTGGTTATTCATCCAAAGCGTTCGTGCTGAAAATGCGTCGCGAAGAAATCGGCTCCTACCTGGGGCTACGCCTGGAGACCATCTGCCGGGGCATTGCGCACCTGCGGGACCAAGGACTGGTGGAAATCGCCGGCCGCGACGTCAAGATCCAGAACATGGAAGGGCTCAAGCAGATGGTCGCCGGCTGTCATCGCCAACCCCGCTGATTTCGCCCGACTGGAGCTTCGTCATGCGCGCCATGGTTCTGTCTATCCCCGGCCAGCCGTTGCAACTGCAAGAACGCCCCATCCCGATACCCGGCCCACACCAACTGCTGCTTAAAGTGCTCGCCTGCGGCGTGTGCCGCACCGACCTGCACCTGGTGGACGGTGAGTTGCCGCAAGCCGTGCTGCCACGGGTGCCCGGCCATGAAATCGTCGGCGAAGTCACGGCGGTGGGCAGCGAGGTCACGCCCGACTGGATCGGCCGGCGGGTCGGCGTTCCGTGGCTTGGCTGGACCTGCGGTCAGTGCGGGTTCTGTACCTCGGGCCGGGAAAACCTGTGCGACCGTGCGCAGTTTACCGGTTGTCATCTGGACGGCGGATATGCCGAGTACACGGTGGCCGACCAGCGCTTCTGTTTCCCTATTCCCGAGGCGCTCTCGGACATCCAGGCTGCGCCGCTGCTGTGTGCCGGCCTGATCGGCTTTCGCGCGTTGCAAATGGCCAAGGGCGCTCGTCATTTGGGTCTTTATGGCTTCGGGGCCGCCGCGCATCTGGCGATTCAGGTGGCCCGGGGCCGGGGTCAACGGGTGTCGGCCTTCACTCGCCCGGAGGACAGCGAAGGCCAGGCCTATGCCCGATCACTGGGCGCGGAATGGGCCGGCCCTTCGGACCAGCCTCCGCCGCACTTGCTCGATGCCAGCCTGATTTTCGCGCCCGTCGGTGCGCTGGTGCCGCTGGCACTGGCCGTCACTGCCAAGGGCGGCTGCGTGATTTGCGCCGGTATTCACATGAGCGACATTCCCGCCTTCCCTTATCGGCTCTTGTGGGGCGAGCGCAGCGTGCGCTCGGTGGCCAACCTGACCCGAGAAGACGGCACCGCGTTTTTCGAAGAGCTGCAACACACGCCGGTGCATTGCGACGTCACCCGTTTTGCCCTGGAGGATGCCAATCAGGCCTTGACGTGTTTGAGGGCCGGCCAGTTCAAGGGCGCAATTGTCCTCACGCCCTGACGTTTGACCTGACCGCCACAATGCTGCCCGGCACCGAGTACAGCGCACGCTCCGTGTTACTGCCGATCAATCGGTCGATGCCCACCCGGTGCACGGTGCCCATCACGACCACATCCGCCAGGTATTGCTCGACGAATTCACTGATCACCGGCACAGGCAGGCCCATGACAAAGTGCCGTCGCTCAGGTGGCACACCGTAGCGATCCGCCAGGGTGACAAAAGCCTGGTGCAAGGATTGGCGCAGCTCCTCGATATAATCCACGCCCCAGCCACCCCCGGCCAGCGGCGCGTCGCCGTTGAAGGCTGGCGACAAGTCATAGGCGTAAAGCAGATGCAGCGGAGCGTCGCATTGCAGCGCGAGGGCGTTAGCGGTCTGGATGATGGTGTCATTCAAGCCATTGATTTGAGTTAAAGGGTCGAACGGGTCCACCGCCGCCACGACCCGGTGCGGCAAGCCGTAACGCGTCTGGTTGACCAGGTGCACGGGGACCGGACTCTCGCGCAGCAAGTGGCAATCGAGCGGCGTGATGAATACCCGTTTGAGCAGCGGTTCGAGGGTGACGTCCTTGATCAGCAGATCCGGTTTGAAGTCTTCGATCGTTTTCAGAATATCCAGCAGCGGATGGGTGGTGAACACCACGTCAACCGTCACCTTCAGCCCCATCTCGTCAAGCCGGTCGCCCTCGTCGGCTGCCCAGCGACGAAAGCGGCGCAAATAGCCCTGATACCTCGCATCGTCGATCTTGTCTTCCCACAAATGCACCACCGGTGCCGGCTCGACAAAGGCCCGCACCGCCAGCTCGGCGCCGCTCGCCCTGGCCAGCGCGACGGCCCGCAGCATGGCGGGGGACTGATGCAGGGTTTGGTCGGCGATCAGCAACAGACGTTGATATTGGCCCATCACACACCTCGGCTCGACACCGGTCGTTGAACGCCGGCAGGTGTCCAAGACTGCGCTCGTTACGCCCTCCTCCAGGTTGATTTACATCAAACATGAGCCAATGAATGCCTGCCGTCGCGAGTCTCTGATCCAGATCAGGTTCTGGCACCGCCAACGGCGTAGAAAGGAAGTAACCGAACGGCTCGTCACCGTGCGCCCACCTTTCAAACCAGATGGAGGATCACACCATGCTGACTGTCAAAGACCACAATGACCGAGCCGCTGCTGCCTACGCCGCAGTCACCGGTAAATACTGGATTGAAGCACTCAAGGATGGACGTCATGTGCTGATCCGGCCGCTGGCGGAAAAAGACCGCGAGCGCGAACTCGCCTTTATCAAGCGGCTGTCGCCCGAGTCCCGGCACATGCGCTTTCTCGCGCAGATCAACGAGCCCGGTGCGGCGATGCTCAACCAACTGATGGACACCGATAACAAACAGCGCACGGCCTACATTGCGCTGGTCCACGAAAATGGCCAACTGATCGAGATCGGTGTCAGCCGTTACGCCGCCACGGGCGAGCATGAATGTGAATGCGCCGTGACCGTCGCTGATGAATGGACGCACCTGGGTCTGGGCTCTTTGTTGATGGAGCATTTGATCAAGGCCGCGCGCAAGAACGGTTTCCGCCAGATGTATTCGGTGGACGCCTCCAGCAATGCGCCGATGCGCGACCTGGCCAAAGCGCTGGGTTTCGAGACGCACAATGATCCCGATGACACCCGTCAGGTCATTCATCGTCTTTCCCTGTAAAAAATTGCCCCGCGATGTTCCGGCCAACGGTTCATCGCGGGGCGATCCAGCCTTCAGGATTGCAGGACCCTGCCCGGTTTGATGGCCAGCACGCTGCAAGGCGCCCGATGCAACAATTGCTCGGCCGTGGTCCCCAACAGTTTGTTCAGCCCCTTGTGCTGCACCGTCCCCATCACGATGACATCGGTGTGGTGATCAGCGGCAAACTCACAAATGCTCGTCAGCGGCACGCCTTCGATGAAGTGACGATTCTGCGGCGCTATGCCGTGGCGCTCGGCCACTGCCGCAAACGCTTCGTGCTGGGTCGTTCCCAGGGTTTCGTATATCCCGACGGCCAATGGCAGCGCACCGAAGCCAATGTCCTGGGCGTACACGGCCGTCCAGTCATATACATGCACCAGCTCAAGCGCCGCACCACATACACTGGCCAGCTTCGCCGCGGCGTCGATAATCTGGTCGTTGAACACGTGGTCCTGATCCTTGCTGCGTAACACATCGATGATGGCCAGCACGTTGCGCGGCCTAGGGTTGAGGGCGTTGGTCACCAGGTGCACCGGCACCGGGCAATCGCGCAACAACTGCCAGTCCAGCGGGGTAAAAAAGACCCGCTTCAACGCCGACTCTTCCTGCGCATCCTTGATGATCAACGCCAAGGGCATCTCGTTGACGAAGTGCATGATCTCCTCGTAGGGATGCTGCACCCAGACCACCTCGCTGGTCACCTCGACCCCGTGTTTACTCATCAATCCGGCTTGCTCGGCGAGCCATTGCCGATGGGTTTGCAAATACCCGTCCCGGGCCACGTTGACCTGTTCTGGGGCAAACAGACCGGCCACCGCCAGGGCCTGCAAATAATCGAACGCCACAATGTGCAACGGCATCTGCATGGCGAGCGCCAACGCAGCTGCCCGGTCGAATGCCGGGGTGCGGGTCATGACTGAAGGAGCAATCAACAGTAAACGCTGTGTCTGCGACATGGTGCACCTCGGTACGCGGTCATCTTCATGGAAGGGACAGACCTGCAGAATGTGGCTTCCGGCCCCCCAGCGGCTTGATCTTTATCAATGACCCGGCGCGAAGCACCTTAATGCAGCAACATGCCCGCCCACATAGCCAGCGTCAGCAACACCTGGCCGGGAATCACGTACGCGGCGAATCGCCGCCCGCCGCTGACCCAGGCCACCAGGCATTTGCTCAAGGAGTTGCTGCTGACCGCGATCAGCGCAGGGCCAGCAATGGCGTCGAACGGCAACTGGCCCGATTTGGCCAGGGCGGCAATGGACGCCGTCGAGGCGTGCGCATCGGCGAATCCGGTCAAGGTGGCCGTCAGCATTACCCCCACCTCGCCGAAATGGCTGAGCATCACCGACGACACAAAGGTGATCCCGGTCATCATCAGCGTGACCATCAGGGCCAGCTTGAGGTTGAACGCGCCACCGACCTTGAACGGCTGGTTAGCGCCGCTCGCAGACCTTGGAAACATCAGGCAAACCCCATACAACGCAACGGCGGCGGCCCCGCACAACAGCGGCCCCCACATAGGTCGCAACAGACCGGTGTCAACCGCCCCCAGAATCAGGCCGACCTGCGTGACAGTGGCCAAATTGGACAGAATCGCTGCCGCGCTCAGGACTTTGACATTGTCCGGTTCCTTGCTGACCAGATGCCCCATGGCCGCAATGGTCACGGTGCTGGACGCAAACCCGGAGGCAATCGCACTGACCGCATAGCCGTAGTGCGTACCCAGCGCCCGGACGGCGATATGCCCCACCGCGCCCACCGCCATCAGCAACACGGTCAGGGTGCAAATGGTGCGCGGATTGATGGCGGCGTAAGGACCGATGAAACGGTCTGGCACCAGCGGCAACAGCACCAGCGCAGCAATCAACAGCACCAGGCCGTCGCGCATTTCCGCTTCGGTCAATTGGCTGCGGGCAAAGTGGTGCAACTTTTGACGGTAGGCCAGCAGCCCCGCGATCACCACGCCAATGGCAATCGCCAGCTCCGGCGCGGTGCCACATAACGCGCCCAGTACCAGCACCGCAAGCAATGCCACTTCACTGGTCACGCCAGGATCATTACTCGGACTGCGCCAGTACGCCACGGTGATCAGCAATGCCAGACAGATCGCCATGATTCCCAGCAGCAAGCCACCTCCGACCTGCATCGCCCCATAGCCCAACAGCGCCGTAATGGCGAAAGTGCGCAATCCGGCACAGGCCCGGCTATCCCCTCGTCCCTTGCGCCGTTCACGTTCAAGACCGATGAGCATGCCGATCCCCAGCGCAGCCGCCGCACCGGTCATGCCGAGGGTTTCATTCATTGGACTCTCGATCCGGGGTGAGCCCCGGCCCACCTACGCTCAGTTCACGCCAGATTGCGCCGTACTGATCAAGCATAGATTGATCATGATCAACCCCGTCGAGTATCGACCTTGCGACCGCACGTCCGACCTTCCCGCTTCACAGGCGCCGGCTTGACAAAGATCAAGCTGCAATTCCCGGTCAACGGCAGTATCGGCATCAGGTACACGCGCCAACTAACCTTCGCGGCCTGTTCCGGCCAGCGTCTGAGTGATGACCCTAGGGAGAATTGTCATGTCCGAGCAATCACGTTTCATGCTGGTCGTCTCGCCCCTGATGGAAAACAGCCCCGCGTTCGACCGGGCCGCCGCACTGGCCAAGGCTGAAGACGCAGCGCTGCACATCGTCGCCTTCGATTACCTGGAAGGCTTGGCGACCGCCGGCCTGGTCAACGATCAAGCGCTGGAGCAGATGCGCCTGGGGTACATCGAGCGCCACCGTCAATGGCTGGAAGAACAGGCCCGCCCCCTGCGCCATATTGGCGTGACCGTCACCACAGAAGTGGTCTGGGTCGAAAAACCGCTGCAGGAAATCCTGATCCATCTCAAGGAACAGCCCATGGCCCTGCTGATCAAGGCACTGGAACATGAATCGCTGCTGTCACGGATGATGTTTACGCCCCTGGATATCCATTTGCTGCGCGAATGCCCGGTGCCGCTGCACTTTGTCAGTCATATGCAGCACGCCTTGCCGCGCAGGATCGTCGCGGCGGTCGACCCTTTCCATCGTGACGGTCAGTACGAAGGCTTCAACGACCGGATCCTGCATGAAGCGGTGAAGCTGGCAACGGCGTGCAACGCCCGGCTCGACGTGGTTTACGCCTATGACTTGTCTTCGATCGGCGCCGATGAATTCGGCTTCGACAATGCCTCCGGATTCTTCTCCTCGACCACCGCCAAGACCCTGTTCGACGCCCAGGGCGAAGCCTTCAACGACCTGGCCGAGCGCAATGGTATCCCACCCGGGCAACGACACATGGTCATGGGCAACCCGGCCAAGGTCCTGGCCAGTTATGCCGATGCCTACAACACCGACGTGATCGTCATGGGGCGGGTTGGCCATCGCGGCATAGGCCGGCTGATTGGCAGCACGGTAGAACACTTGCTGTACAAAATGCCATGCAGCGTCTGGGTGGTTTCGCCCGAAGTGCTCAGCGACTGAAACCCTGCGAACCAGGGCTGCCGTGTCCAACGGCAGCCCATTTGTGTAAATCGCCCCAGGCCACTTTGTATTCCATTGGTCGAAACATCCTTGCTCTGTAGATTCAATGTAGATAGTTTTGAGTCTATGGAATCAGAGTGAGGTATCACACATGGCAGTCCCACTCCGGGAACAGGCACTCACCAAAACCCAATGCGTGACAGGCCTGCGTGCAGCCGTCGGCATCCTCGAAAAATGGCGCGCCTCCAGCGAGCAGGCCTGTCGCATCCTGCGCATTTCCCGCAGCACTTATACCCGCGCCCGGCAGCGCGATCCCTCGTGGTCCGTGGCGCTGGATTCAGACCAGATGCAACGCATCAGTTTCGTGCTCAACACCCACGCCGCACTGCGCCTGGTCTTCGATAACCCGGATAACGTCTACGGCTTCGCGTCGATGGCCAACCACAACGAGTTTTTCAATGGCCGCAGTCCGCTGGAGATCATGGCTCAGGGCGACATGATTTCCTTGTATGAAACCTTCAAGCGCATCGACGTGCTGCGCGGTGCGCAATGGTAACGGTGAACGAACTGGCAGAATTGGCCGGCGAGCAGCTGCAGGCTTATCGATTGGTCAATTCGAAGTTTCCACCGATCGCGATGTTCGATGACGTGGCGGATGCGGACGAGTTTGAGGTGCTGTATCAGATTCAAGCGTTGACGAATCCAAGGCTGAAAAATGAAGTGGGTCATCTTGAGTTGATTGCCCGGGATCAGATCCCGTTCGGCATTCCTGGCTGTTCTTACGCGACAGCGCCTTTTACCCACATCAACCCGGCGGGTTCGCGGTTCAGCGATGGCAGTTTTGGGGTGTTGTACCTGGCGGACTCCATGGAAACGGCGTTGGCCGAGGTGCGGCATCACCAGAGCCTGTACTGGTCGAATGTCCCGAGCCTCAACTATGAGCGGTTTGTGTTCCGGGGGCTGTCCTGCTCTTTCGTGGATGCAGCGATGAGAGATGCTGCGTCCATTGCGCTGACCGATCCTGTTTATGACCCTGACGATTACACCGAGTCGCGGCGTTTGGGGAGGTCAGTCAAAGAGGCGCGCTGTCCGGGCATTCGTTACCACTCGGTGCGGATGCAGGGCAGTTATTGCTGGGCGCTGATGACGCCGAGACCGGTTTTATCCATCGTTCAGGCGGCGCATTACGAAATGGTCTGGAATGGTCAGATGACGAGTGTCAATAAGATCAGCGAAGCCTGAGGCGTCTAAACCGGTGCTTTCGCACTCATTACCGGCGTCGATAGTCACCATCGACTCAATGAAGTTCTCATAAAAAATCCGCGGCGTAAGATCGGCTCCATACCAAACAACTACACCCCGGAGCACACCATCATGAAACGCCAAATCCTTCTCAGCATCGCTTTCTCGGTTTTCGCAGTTAACGCTTTCGCCGCTTCTTCTGCTCACCCGGTTGTCGCTGAAGGCGGCTCGGATCGTCTGATTGAAAGTCGTGTTGCCGAAGGTGGCTCCGACCGTCTGATTGAAAACCGCGTTGCTGAAGGTGGTTCTGACCGCCTGATTGAAAGCCGCGTCGCTGAAGGTGGCTCCGACCGTCTGATCGAAAACCGGGTTGCTGAAGGTGGGTCGGATCGTCTGATTGAAAACCGCGTTGCTGAAGGTGGTTCGGATCGTCTGATCGAGAACCGTGTTGCTGAAGGTGGCTCGGATCGTCTGATCGAGAACCGGGTTGCTGAAGGTGGTTCGGACCGCTTGATCGAAAGCCGCGCTGTATAAATGAATGGTTTCACCGAAGTCCTCGACGAAAAGCCCGGCCTCATCAGCCGGGCTTTTTTACGCTCTGGAGCCAGCACTTACCCTGGTGAGGTTTGGCTTCGCGCTGGTGTGTCTCAATACTGCGCTCGTAGCGTTGGGCGCCGGATTGCTGAGTGGATGGGCATTCCAATGAGCAGCGTGCGGATTAGCCTGATTACGCTCTGGACAGGCAGATTGCGCAGCAATCAACCGCTGCGTTAATCCACAATGAACAACTTGGCACCCGTGGTGCTGAAAGATCGATGCCCTTCTGCGTTGTTGCCCACCTGATAGCTCATCCCTGCGGTGAGCGTGAACTGGCGACCGTCCTCCAACTCAGTGTGCAACTCACCTTCCAGACACAACAGGATATGACCTCTCCAGCACCAGTGATCCGCCAGGTAGCCGGGGCTGTATTCGACCATCCGCACACGGGTCGAGCCAAACTGGCAGGTTCGCCAATGGGCGGTACCCGTCTCACCCGCATATTGGACAGGTTCGACAGTCGACCAGTCGGTCGTACCAAAGGGAATAGCCGTCAGATCCATGGTTACCTCATCAATGAAAGAGTGTCTGTAGACCGTACCCATCCAGTGGTACTTTCGATAGACACAGATACCTCGCATTCATGAGATACAGACGTCCGCTTTAGCATGATCGCCAGAGCGGTATCGCGGTTTTGTCATCCCCAAACGGAACGTCGGCGCCTTTTAAAGCGCCGATCTCTCCCGCTACACCGGTTTGTTCAGTGCAGCATCGATCATCAGACGCACGCCCCGCAGCACTTGGGCCGACACTTCAGGCCGCGCCTTCGACGTAGCACGCGCAACCGAGAGGGCGCCCACCATCGCGGCGACGATGCCCATGGCGGTGGCCAGCGCGTCGACGTCAGGATTGTTGGCGGCGACCCTGCGCTCAAATGCCCGCACCAGTACCATGTAACCCTCGGTGAACTTCACGCTGATCGCAACATCCTGACGGCCGATTTCGCTGGCAGACGCGGCCATTGCGCAGCTCTCGGCGTAGTTGTCGAGGCTGTCCACAGCCAGATAGTCGGACAGGAAACGCTCCAGGTCCGGCTCGCCATCGATCGTGCCCGTATAGAGCTTGGCATTGCCCTGCTCCAGGCTCCACGCCAGTGCCTCGGCGGCGAGCGCTTCCTTGGAGGGGAAGTGCGCGTACAGCGCGCCGTGGGTCAGGCCGGCCGATTTGCTGATCTCGGCGACGCCCACACCGTCGATCCCTTTCTCGCGAAACAGACGACTGGCGGTCTCCACCAGCGCGGCGCGATTGGCTTCTGATTTTTCTTTCGAGATTTTCATAATGAGGCTCCTCTGCGCTCATCCTTGCACACTATGATTGCGATCACAATTAACCAATTACCCTTGCCTGACTGGAATATATTACGGACAGAATATTTATGTTGACTTTAATAAATGCGACCACCATTATTAATCCAATGATTGCGAGCGCAATCTTACAGGGCGATAACCGCTCATCCAACCGGAGTACATCTCATGAAAATAAAAAATTCCGTAGCCTTCGTGACCGGCGCCAACCGCGGTCTGGGCCTCGCGTTCGCAAAAGAGCTCGTGGCGCGCGGTGCGAGCAAGGTCTACGCCGGAGTGCGCAACCCTGAAGGCGTCAACATTGCGGGGGTGATTGCCATTCGCCTTGACGTCAGCGACCCGGCATCGGTAGCCGCGGCGGTGGCCCAGGCAGGCGACGTGACGCTGCTGGTGAACAATGCCGGCATCGCCCGCCTTCTGCCATCGATGCTCGATCCTGGCCTGGTGGAAGCCGCTCGCGAAATCTTCGAAACCAACTATTACGGCGTCATGCACGTCAGCCTGGCCTTCGCCCCTGTACTTAAAGCCAACGGCGGCGGCGCGATCGTCAACGTACTGTCGGATGCGGCCTGGGTTGCCGCGCCGTTCCTGTCCGCCTACGCGGCATCGAAAGCGGCTGCATGGAGCTTCACCAACTCGCTGCGCATTGAACTCCAAGGCCAGGGCACCAGCGTGCAAGGCCTGCATGTGGGCTTTATCGACACCGACCTGACCCACGGTTTTGACGTACCGAAAGTCCAGCCATCCGACGTTGTGATCCAGTCGCTGGACGGCGTGGAAGCCGGCGTGAAAGAAGTGCTCGCAGACACAGGCACACGCGCCATAAAGGCCAGCCTGTCGACTGATCAAGCGGCTTACCTGAATCCCGAAACCGTCGCGTAAGGAGCCCACCATGCACCTCTTCCAGCGACTGACCCTCGGGGCTGTCTTTGCCTTCTCGATCAGCGGCGCCATCGCAGCGCCGGCGGCCACACATAACAGCGCACCCAATCAATTCGTCGAAGCTGACGGCGTGCGGTATGCCTATCGCCAGTTCGGCGCGCAGACGGGCGTGCCTGTCATCTTGCTCCAGCACTTTCGCGGCAACATGGATTACTGGGACCCGGCTTTGACCGATGGCCTGGCACAGCAACGGCCGGTCTACCTGTTCGACAATGCCGGCGTGGGCCTCAGTAGCGGCGAAACACCTGATTCGTTCGAAGCCATGGCCGATCACGTCGCTGCCTTTGCTCGCGCACGCGGGTTGACGCAGGTCGATGTGCTTGGCTTCTCAATCGGCGGCATGGTGGCGCAGGAAGTTGCGTTGCGTCATCCGCAACTGGTGCGCCGGCTGATCCTGGCGGGAACGTCGCCGCGTGGCGGGGTCTCGGGACATGATCCCCGGGTTCCCGGTATTGCGTTGCGCGAATCGATCGCCACACAGGAAGAAACTGCTTACCTGTTCTTCGATCCGGCGCCAGCAAGCCAGCAGGCGGCCCGGGATTTCTGGGACCGGCGTCACCAGCGCACGGAAGGCCTCGACAAGCTCAGTTCGATGAAGGTCATCGCGGCCCAAGGCGCGGCGCTGGGCAAGTGGAGCGTTCCCGGTGACGGCACTTTTTCGCAATTGAGCCAGATCACCCAACCGACCCTGGTGGTCAACGGCAGCAAGGACGTGATGGTGCCCACCGAGAACTCCTACACGCTGCAACAGCATATTCCGAACGCCAAGTTGCTGATCTATCCAAGTTCGGGGCACGGCGCATTGTTCCAGTACGCCAACGATTTCGTGCAGCAAGCCAATGCCTTCCTGGACCAGGCCGAATCCCATCGCTTTCGAAAACCCTTGAACGACACGCCGTCGCGCTAAGGAAATCCAATGTAGTCCCTTGTTTTATTGCCCCTAATCCCCCCTGGAGTTACGACCATGTCAGCACTATCGTCTGCGGCGTTCCGTCGCTGCTTGTTAGCTGTTTCAGCAACCGCTGGTGCCTTGGCACTGGTCGCCCTCGTCTCGCCCTCTTACGCCCGGGCCGCAACACCGCCTGTGGCCGCCGCCACCGTTGAGAAGGACAGCGCCATTCGTCCTTTCAAGGTGAACATTCCTGAAGACGCGGTGGCTGATCTGCGCAAACGCGTACTGGCGACCCGTTGGCCCGACCGCGAAACGGTCAATGACCAATCTCAGGGCGTGCAGCTTGAGAAACTGCAGGCACTCGTGGGCTATTGGGGGACGCAATACGACTGGCGAAAAGTTGAAGCCCAACTCAATGCCTTGCCGATGTTCGTGACCAACATCGACGGCCTCGACATCCAGTTCATCCACGTCAAATCGAAACATCCCAACGCCCTGCCGCTGCTGCTCACCCACGGCTGGCCCGGTTCGATTCTGGAACTGACCAAAGCCATCGGCCCGTTGACCGACCCGACGGCCTACGGCGGTCGCGCCGAAGATGCCTTTGACGTGATCATTCCTTCGATGCCCGGCTATGGCTTCTCGCAGAGACCTACCGATGGCGGCTGGGGTCCCGACCGTATCGGCGTGGCGTGGGACGTGTTGGTCAAGCGCCTGGGCTACAAGCGTTACGTGTCGCAAGGTGGCGACTGGGGATCGGTGATCGCCGACGCCATGGGGCGCCAGGCACCGCCCGGCTTGCTGGGGATCCACGTGAACATGCCGGCCACCGTGCCTGCCGATGTCGCCAAGGCAATCAACGACGGCACCTCGCCTCCCGCCGGTCTGTCGGCCAAGGAGACCGCGGCCTATGAGTCGCTGAAAACCTTCTTCGGCAAAAATGCGGCTTACGGCGCCATGATGAGCACCCGGCCACAAACCGTCGGCTACGGTTTGTCGGATTCACCCGCAGGCCTGGCCGCGTGGATGTTCGACAAATTCAACCAGTGGACCTACAGCGGCGGCGATGCAGAAAAATCCCTGACCAAGGACGAGATCCTCGACGGTATTTCACTGTATTGGCTGACCAACAGCGCGATATCCTCCGCTCGCCTGTATTGGGAAAACAACACCAACAACTTCAACGCCGTTGAACAGAAGACCCGGGATATCAAGATCCCTGTCGCGGTGACCGTGTTCCCCGGCGAAATCTATCAGGCGCCGAAAACCTGGACCGAACGCGCCTATCCCAACCTGATCTATTTCAACGAAGTGGATAAGGGCGGCCATTTTGCGGCCTGGGAACAGCCTGAACTGTTCGCCAAAGAACTGCGCGCCGCCTTCCGCTCCTTGCGCTAAATACTACGCTGCACGGGCCTGCCCATCGTCCTGATGGGCAGGCCGCACTATCGATTGGCATCTTAAAAGACATGGATCAGGCCTAATCGGTGTCATTCAGAAGAAGGCCGCGAGCTCGTAGCTTTGCGCTTGCGTCGAGCCTCTTCATCCTCCGCCAGAGCCTGACGAACCAGCGCCCGAGCCGCCCAGGCGGCGGCGTCGAGTGATTCTTCGACACTCGCGCCACTGATATCGCGCACGGCGATCAACGCCTCTGTACCGATGACTATCGACAGCGCCTGCTTCAGCCGCTTGCGCGCCCGGGGTGAGAGCACGTCCTTCAGCGAGTCGACAATCGGCTCGATGTAGCGCTGTTCGCGGTACACGCCCATGTCAATTTGTTGGGATGGGTGTCGATGGCCCTGTTCGGGATCATCGGCACTGCACACCCGTCCATCATCGAGGGACGCATGGCCGCCACGCAGTTCTGGATGTACAACGTTGGCGTCCCGGTGTTGCTCGGCGCACTGACGCTGCGGCTCAAGGGTTTCCCGTCAGTCGAGCCGTTGATTGGCGTCGCCTCAATTCTCATTGGCTGCAGCGTGCTGCTTTTTGTCTGGCTGGTGTTCTCGCGCATCGGTGTGAGGCAGCACCCGAATCGCGCCTGTCTTGACGCACAAAACACGTAGCCGCTTTGGGCAGCGTCGGTGCGCGGTGAATCCGCCCCGGATCGATGGCTGCCCTGAGCTATTGGCAACTGTTCAGGTCTGCACGTCGGGCATCAACTGCCCCACAGCGAACTCATGACCCGCACCGGTGATTGGAAACCGGGAAACTTTCGCACTCAGGATCCACCACTGTGTATCATCGGCGCAGGCCGATGCTGCCCGCCGCTCGCTTCCGAAAGGAAAGGTGAAAGCATTTCTTCTCCCCCCAAATCCTGTCGCAACTCTTGAGAGTCGAGGTTTGGCAACGCGAGCACCAGAATACCTCGGCTACAGGAGGAACGATGTTTTCAATCGAACAAGCCAAACAGATGGCCAAGAGGCTACGTACCTCGCTTGAGGCGCGCAATCAACAGGCGTCTCACTCAACGGCGCTTGAACTGGTAGCGCATCAATTGGGTTTCAAGGACTGGAACACCGCGTCTGCGATGCTCCCCCATGAACCGACCCAACCCGTCATTACATTCGAAAAAGCCGTCCCGATATTGCGGATGTTCGACGAAACCAAGGCGCGCGAGTTTTACCTTGATTTTCTAGGGTTCAGCGTCGAATTCGAGCACCGATTCGAAGCAGATCTGCCGCTATACCTGGGAATCAGCCGCAACGGCCTGCAACTCCATCTTTCCGAACATCATGGCGATGCGAGTCCGGGATCGACCGTCTTTGTCCCGATGCAAAATATCGACCTGCTGCGCGACGAATTGCAGGGCAAGCGCTACGGGTACGGTCGGCCGGATATCGTTCAGCAAGGCTGGGGGCAAGTGCTGGAAGTCTATGACCCATTCGGCAATCGAATCCGGTTCTGCCAAAGCTGATCCTGCCTGGCGGGCTGGGGTGACCCAGCCTGCTTCAAGGTCAGTCGATCTGGGTACTTGTCCTATGCTCTATCTAACCCACAACGCCAGACACTGACATGCCCGCCCCCGAATCCACCCTCCTCGACAGCTGGCACCACAACGCCCATTCCTGGATCGAAGCCATCCGCAGCGGCGCCATCGAAAGTCGCCTCACGGTCACCGACCAGGCGATCCTGCTGGCGGTGCTAGGTCGCCAACCGGAACGCGTGCTCGACCTGGGCTGCGGCGAAGGCTGGCTGTTGCGCGCATTGGCTCAACGGGGCATTGAGGCGATCGGTGTGGATGGCGATGGGACGCTGGTCGAGGCGGCGCGGGCGGCAGGCGCTTCATCGGTGCAGGTGGCGAGCTATGACGAGTTGGTGGAAGCGAAGGTGGACATCGGCCGCGACTACGATCTGATCTGCGCCAACTTCGCCCTGCTGCACCAAGACATTATCCCGCTGCTCGCCGCCATGAACGCCCTGCTCGCCCCAGGCGGCGCGCTGGTGATTCAGACGCTGCATCCGTGGGCCGTGGCGGCGGGTGACTATCAGGACGGTTGGCGAGAGGAGACCTTTGCCGGATTCAAGGGCCAGTGGCGACCGATGCCGTGGTATTTCCGCACTCTGTCCAGTTGGCTGAATGCGCTGGACATGGCCGGTTTTCGTCTGGCCAGCCTGCAAGAACCGCAGCACCCGCAAAGTTCGGTGCCGCAGTCGTTGCTGTTGGTGGCCGAGCCGCGCCAGTGAGTGCGGGTCGGGGCGCTGTTCAGACAGTCGACTGAACAACCGTCGCCTGCCGCCCTTTGAACGCCAGCCCGAAGCAGAAAAATATCACCAGGGCGAACCCGGCCGGGAACAACCAGATGCTCTTCCAGTCATGGCTGCCCGTCAGCGCAAAGTGGTCGGTAACCTGCCCCGCGACCCAGAATCCGATCAGCATGCCCAAGCCGTAGGTCGCCAGGGTAATCAGGCCTTGGGCCGAACTTCTGAAGCGTTCCGGTGCTTTGGCGTCGGTGTAGATCTGGCCGGACACAAAGAAGAAGTCGTAGCAGATGCCGTGCAGGGCAATGCCGGTAAACAGCATGAACGCCAGGTCGCCGTTGTTACCGTAGGCGAACAACAAGTAGCGCAAAGCCCACGCCAGCATGCCCACCAAGAGCGCAAGCTTGATCCCGAAGCGGTGAATGAACAGCGGCAGAAGCAACATGAACAGCACTTCGGAAACCTGCCCGATGGCCATTTTTGCCGTTGGGTTGGTCACGCCGATTTCCGCCAGGAACGGATTGGCATTCTGGTAATAAAACGCCAGCGGAATGCAGATCAGAATGGAGGCGATGAAGAACACCAGATAGCTTCGGTCCTTCAGCAAGCTCAGGGCATCGAGCCCGAGCATTTGCTTGAGGCCGCTGCGGCCCTCTTCGGGTTTCAGTGGCGCGGTGCGCGGCAAGGTGAAGCTGTAGAGGCCGAGCACCAGAGAGGCAATCGCCGACATCAGAAAGGTGTTGCGCAGCCCGCCTGAGGAAATCATCGCCTGGGAATCCCAGGCAAACACAAAACTGATGACCACACCGGCCACGATCCAGCCGATGGTGCCCCACACGCGGATGCGGGAGAACTCGAGAGCCGGGTCACGCATCTGCCGGAACGCCACTGAATTCACCAGTGCCAGAGTCGGCATGTAGATCATCATGTAGGCCAGCACGTACGGGTAAAACGTGCTGAAGTCCGGCGCGCGATACAGCTGATAAAGCAACACGGCGCCCACCAGGTGCAGCACCGCGAGAATGCGTTCGGCATTGAAGAATCGGTCGGCGATCAAGCCGATCACAAAGGGCGCGAGGATCGCGCCCCAGGACTGGGTCGAGAACGCCATGCCGATCTGGCCGCCGCTGGCGCCGAGGTTACTGGCGAGGAACGTACCGAGGGTGACGAACCATCCGCCCCAGATAAAGAATTGCAGGAACATCATGGCGCTCAATCGCGCGGTCATCGTGGACATAACAGTCACCGTCTTATTGTTTTTTTTGTTGGAGAGAGGAGCAAACAACGTTGTGATCAGGCGTCGGGCAACCCCAACAATCGTCGATTGAAAGCTGCGTCCGACTGCACGCTGGCGAAATCATCAAAAGCCTTCTGTGTCTTGGTGATCATGTGCTGCTCGATAAACGCCGCCCCTTGCGCAGCGCCCTGGGCGGAATCCTTGAGGCAACACTCCCACTCGAGCACGGCCCAGCCGCTGAAGTCGTATTGAGTCAATTTGCTGAAGATCGACTTGAAATCGATCTGGCCATCGCCCAGCGAGCGGAAACGCCCCGGCCGCTCGACCCAGCCCTGATAACCGCCGTAGACGCCCGAACGGGCATCGGGCCGGAACTCGGCATCCTTGACGTGGAACATGCGGATCCGCGCGTGGTAGCGATCGATGAAACCGAGGTAGTCCATTTGCTGCAGCAGCAGATGGCTGGGGTCATACAGAATCGCGGCCCGTGGATGGTGATCCACCGCCTCCAGAAAGCGCTCGAACGAGGCGCCGTCGTGCAGGTCTTCGCCGGGGTGGATTTCGTAGCACAGGTCGACACCCGCCTCCTCGAAGCAATCAAGAATCGGCAACCAGCGCTTGGCCAGTTCGGCAAAGCCTTGTTCGACCAACCCGCTCGGGCGTTGCGGCCATGGGTAGACATAGGGCCACAGCAGCGCGCCGGAGAAGGTCGCGTGGGCCTTCAACCCCAAGCGCTGACTGGCGCGGGCGGCGAGTTTCAATTGCTCGATCGCCCACTCGGTGCGCGCTTGGGGCTGGCCGCGTAAATGCGCCGGGGCAAAGTCGTCAAACAAGGTGTCGAACGCCGGATGCACCGCCACCAATTGGCCTTGCAGGTGCGTCGACAACTCGCTGATCTCGACGCCTGCTTTAGCGCAGACGGTTTTCAATTCGTCGCAGTAATCCTGGCTGTCGGCGGCGCGAGCCAAGTCGATGTACTGCGTGCCCAGGGTCGGCAATTGAATGGCTTTGTAGCCTTGGGACGCCGCCCACTGGGCGATATTGGCCAGTGTATCGAACGGCGCTTCGGCGGACATGAACTGCGCGAGGAAGATCCCCGGGCCGCGCAGGCCTGCTTGAGATGAAGGGTTCACGGTTGAGTGCTCCGGGTTCATTGAGGGCAGACCAGTTCGGTCCATTTCGTGTCGCCACGATGATTGGCAATCACCGCTTCGATGAAGGCCATGCCACGCAGCCCGACATCGATGCCCGGTACGCCGGGGGCTTCGTTGCCGTAGACGTTGCTGCGGATCGCGTTGGCGAAATCGCCGTAGAGGTTGGCCATGGCTTCCAGATAGCCCTCGGGATGCCCCGCCGGCAAACGCATGCGCCGAGTCGCGGCGTCGCACAACCAAGGTTGGCCGACACCGGAACGCAGCACGCGCATGGGTTGATCCAGGGAACGATGGATCAGGCTCGCCGGTTCTTCCTGACGCCATTCCAGGCCGCCCTTGTCGCCGTAGATGCGGATCTTAAACGGGTTCTCTTCGCCCGCGCAGACCTGGCTGGCAATCAACACGCCACTCGCGCCGTCGGCCATCTTGAACAGCATCGCGGCGTCATCGTCCAGTTGCCGACTGGCGATATGGGTATTCAACATTGCGCACAGGTGCTGGATGGGTTGGTCCGCGACGAATTCGGCCAATGAAAAGGCATGGGTGCCGATATCGCCGATGCAGCCGCCCAACCCGGACTGCTCGGGCAGATCGCGCCAGCCGGCCTGCTTGTTGCCCTGCCCCGCCACATCCTCGCTCAACCAGCCTTGGGGGTACTCGACAATCACTTTGCGCACGGTGCCGATCACGCCTTCGCGCACCATCTGCCGCGCCTGCCAGACCATCGGATAACCCAGGTACGTGTGGGCCAGGCCATAGAGGCAATCGCTGTGCTCAAGCACAGCCTTGAGCGGCAGCAGCTCGGCCAGATTCAACGCCGCCGGTTTTTCGCTGAACACATGAAACCCCGCGCTCAGCGCCTGGCTGGCAATCGGGGCGTGCAGGTGATTGGGGGTGACAATGATCAGCAGCTCCATGCGCTGGTCGGCGGGCAGCGCGCGCTCGACCTCCAGCATCTGCCGCCAGTCGCTGTAGCAGCGCGATGCGGACAACCCCAGCGCGGCACCGGTGTCCTGATTGTTGCGGGCATCGCGGCTGAACGCGCCACACACCAGTTCAAAACGACCATCGAGCCCGGCAGCCTGGCGGTGGGCCTGCCCGATGAAGGCACCCTCCCCGCCACCGACAAAGCCCATTCTTATTTTTGCCACTGGAACAGTCATCGCAATTCTTCTCTGTTTGAGGCGGCTTCAGACGGCTTTAAAGGGATGAAACCTCAAGCCGATGTAACCGGTTACATCGTGACGGAAATTTAGGCCCTGATTGACGAGGTGTCAAACCCCAAATCAATCGCCAGGAAAATTTCAGGGTGGCCTCGACCTGCGCTAAGCTCGCCGCTGCACAGTTCGATAACGAGGTGGTCTTGTCCAATATCCGCGAAGTAGCCAGGCTGGCCGGTGTTTCCGTCGCCACGGTGTCCAGGACGCTGAAGTCGCCTGAGCGCGTGCTCCCCGACACGCGCGACAAGGTCAACGCCGCCGTGGAAAAAGCCGGTTATCGACCAAACCTCATGGCGGTGCAATTTCGTTCGCGCAGAACCGGCAACCTGGTGATTCTGGTGCCGACTGTCGCCAACACCTTTTTCGCCAAGGTGATCAGCGGCGCGCAACAGGCCGCCCAGCTCGCCGGTTATCGGCTGTTGCTGTGCGACACCCAGGGTCGGGAAGAGATCGAACGGGAATTTGCCGAATTGGTGTACGCCCATCAAGCCGATGGCGTGATCCAGCTGCGCGCCTATGACCCTTTCGAAGCGCCCTTCCCCAGCGCCGAATTGCCGCCAATCGTCAATGCCTGCGAGGTGATTCAGGGCGGCCGTCACCCCACCATCAGCCTCGACAACCGCGCGGCCGCCAAGGCCATGACCGAGCATCTGATCGAACTCGGCCACCGCCGCATCGGCCTGATCAAAGGCCCGAAAAGCAGCCCGCTGACCCGCGATCGCGTGGCCGGTTATCAGGACGCCTTGCATCAGGCCGGGATCGCGTCGGACCCCGCGCTGATCTGCCATGGCGATTTCAGTCTCAAGGCCGGCGATGACGGTGCCGCCGCGATGCTGGACTTGCCCGACCGCCCCACGGCGCTGTTTTGCGAAAACGATGAAATGGCCATCGGAGCATTGAAACGCATCAAGCAACAGGGCCTGCGAGTGCCAGAGGACATTTCATTGGTGGGTTTCGACGACATCCCTTTCGCGGCGTACTGCGATCCGCCCCTGACGACCATCTCGCAACCCGCCGAAACCTTCGGCCAGAAAGCCGTGGAGATGTTGATTGCGCTGATCGAGAAGAAACCGATCGAGCAACGGCATGTGGTGTTGCCGTTTGAATTGACGTTGCGCAACAGCACGGCGGTGGTCAGGGAGCGCTGACACTCGCAGGGTCAGAGCACCGCCGCATGCTCAAAAAAATGGAAACCTCACGCATTCGGTGGAACCTAGCCGGAGCGCCAGCCTCGGATATATAAATCTGCGTGGGTGAACACATGGCTACCGAGGCGACGTTACTGCGCCAACGCAAGGTGCTCGCCGAGTTTGGCGAACTGGCGTTGGTCTCAGACAATCTTGAGCACATCCTCGACGAAGCGTGTCGTTTGGTCGGGGAAGCGCTAGAAACTCATCTGTCCAAGTTCATGTTGCTGCAAGAAGACGGCGTCACGTTCGTGGTGCGAAACGGCGTTGGCTGGACCCCGGACGTGGTCGCAAAGGTACGGGTTCAAGCCTGCGAAGGAAGCCCGGAGCGGTTTTCACTGGACACAGACGCCCCGGTTATTTCGACGGATATTTCGACAGAAACTCGCTTCCGCTATCACGATTTTCAAAAGAAAAACGGGGTAAAAGCCTTCGTAAACGTTCTGGTGTACGGGGCCACGGAGAACCGTCCTTTCGGCATCTTCGAGGTCGACAGTCGAAGCCCTCGCCAGTTTACGGACAGCGACATCGATTTTCTTCGTGTCTACAGCAACCTGCTCGGCGCGGTGTTAAAGCGCTCCAACACCTTGCAGGCCATGCGTTCAACGGAAGAACGATTGCGTGAAAGCGAAAGGCACTACCGGATCGCGGCGGAACTCAATCCGCTCTGGCCCTGGACGGCGGACAAGGGCGGCACACTGACCTCCATTGATCAGCGCTGGTACGAATACACCGGGATGACCTCGGCAGAGACATTAGGGCATCAATGGGCTAAAGCTGCTCACCCTGAGGACCGGGAATCTCTGGAGAACCTCTGGAGTCGTTCCCTGACCACACTGGAGCCGTTCGACACGCAAGTGAGGCTGCAAAAAAACACCGGGGAATATCGCTGGTTCAGAACCCGGGCACTGCGCAGCTTCGACGCTGCCGGACAAAATGAACAGTGGTATGGAACCATCGAGGATATCGACACCCGGGTGCAATTGGAGGGCGCGCTTCGAGACTGGAACGACTTGCTTGAGGACCGAATTGCCCAGCGGACGGCTCAGCTTGAGGCCGAACAGCAAGAACGCGCAATGACCGAATCCAAGCTTCGGCAAAGTCAGAAAATGGAAGCGGTTGGCCAACTGACTGGCGGCATCGCCCATGACTTCAATAACTTGCTGGCGGGCATTATCGGCAGCCTGGAGCTGTTGCAACGACGTATCGATGCGGGTCGCTTCGATGAGCTGACTCGCTATGCCTGCGTGGCGATGACCTCAGCCTCCAGAGCCGCTGCACTAACGCAACGTCTGTTGGCGTTTTCGAGACAGCAATCACTCCAGCCTGAACTGCTCGAACCCCGGACAGTGGTGGCGGGACTCGATGAAATGATTCGGCGCTCAGTCGGCCCCAGCATCATCGTCGAATGCTCCTTTCGCGCAAACGATCGCATCCGCTGTGACCTCAACCAACTGGAAAACGCACTGCTTAACCTCGCGATCAATGCCCGGGATGCCATGCCCAATGGCGGCACCCTGAATCTGGGGGTCGATCGATGCGTCATCGATCAGGCATCGTCTACCGAGAAAATGGTGCCGTCAGGCGCGTATGTCACGATATCGGTGACGGACTCAGGCACGGGCATCAGCGCGGAGAATTTATCGCGCATTTTTGACCCGTTCTTCACCACCAAGAAAATCGGCGAAGGCACGGGCCTGGGCCTCTCGATGATTTACGGCTTCACCCAGCAATCCGGTGGGCAGGTCAGGGTTCACAGCAGCCTGGGTGTGGGTACGACAGTGACGATGTTCTTTCCAGTGGACAACTCGCAGCCTGCCCGGAACACAGCCGACCCGGATGAGACTCAAGCATCGGAGCCATTCGGCCACAATGAAACCATCCTGCTGGTGGACGATGAAACGGCCATTCGGCAAATGGCCTCGGAGTTCTTGTCCGACATGGGCTATCGGGTCATTGAAGCGGTCGACAGCGTCTCAGCCTTCAGACAAGCGGAAAAGCTGGACCACATCGATCTGCTGCTCACGGACATCGGCTTGCCCGGACTGATGAACGGGGTCGCCCTGGCGGCGGAGTTCAAGGCGAAATACCCGAAACTCAAGGTGCTGTTCATCACCGGATTTGCCGGTGGTTCGAACCTGGTTTCCGTTGATTCGACGACCCGGCTACTGACCAAGCCGTTCAGCCTGAACGACCTCGGCCAGCGCGTGCGCTCGCTGGTCAGCGCAGGTGCATAACTGAATGCCAGGCTAAGGAACCGCGGGATTGAGCGCACCGGCTGTCCAGTTTTCCTGTCAGCGAGCGGATATCACGCCAGCTCACCGCGCATAAGACTAGGGTGAATGAGCAGTCCCATTAATGAGCTGGAGTTCTTCGCATGTCTTATGACGCAAGCATCAACCAACGTTTCAAGGATGAAACCGATGGGCTGACCAGCGAATACTGGGTGGAATCCTTGGCGGACGGTACGCCCCTGCTGATTCGCGAATTGGCAGAAACCGATCGAGACCGGGATCTGGCCTTTTTCAACGAGCTCGGCAAAGGCAAACCGCATTTTCATTTTCTGGCCTCGTTCAGCAATCTGGTCGAACCCCACGACCAGCTCATGGATATCAACCTGAACAATCGCATGGCCTACCTTGCGCTGGCATACGAGGGCAATCAGCTCATTGAAGTGGGTACGGCGCGTTACGGGGCGTACGAAGGCGACGCCCATTGCGAGTTCGCTGTGGCGGTGGTTGAACGCTGGCAACGACGAGGCGTCGCCAAGGCGCTGTTGCAACATTTGATGGACACCGCCACACGCCAGGGCTTCAGCAAAATCTCGTCGATGGATTCCTCCGGTAACGAGGCGATGCACGGCCGGGCAGTCCATATGGGATTTACCAGCAAAAACGACGACCAGCACGGGCCGCAGATTTTTCATGAGTACGTTCTGGCGCCTTAGCTTTATCCTGCGATTCGCGCAGCGTGTCCTTTCGCGTGTCGCGCGAATCCGATCCTGATGCCCACCAACATGGCGGCATCGCATTGCTCGACAGGGCACGTTTGCTCATGCCGTTCGCTTGAGTCCGCTGGACCCGGAAATATTCAGGATGCAGGTGGGCACGTCGCTCGCGATTGCCCGAGTGACCGCGGCCCTCTTGCAGCGTTAAAATCCGCCGGGTTTGGTTCCCCTGTTTGAGGAAGACCCCGTTATGTCCAGTCTCGACACCTCCCTGCAAGACAGCGCCGCGCCTGAAGGTGTTTGCTATGGCTGCGGCAGCAGCAACCCGCACGGGCTCCACATCAAGAGTTTCTGGGATGAGGACGGCGTGCATGTCTTGGCTGAGCACGTGCCTGATCCCATGTATTGCGGCTGGCCGGATCTGGTGTACGGCGGGTTGATTGCGATGCTGGTCGACTGCCATTCAAACTGGACAGCGATGGCTTATCACTACCGGACGGAAAACCGCGAAGTGGCCAGCCTCCCTCGCATCAATTGCGTCACCGGCAACCTCGGCATCAAGTTCATCAAACCGACACCGATGGGCGTACCGCTGACCCTGCGTGCCCGGGTGGAAGGCGATGTCGGGCGCAAAACCCGTGTGATCTGCGAGGTCTACGCCGGGGACGTGCTCACGGCGGTTGGCGACTCGGTTTTTGTACGCGTGGATACCGGGCAACTGGCGGCTGCGGCGCATAGTCGGTAGTTGGTTTCTACGCACTAGAGACAGTTCCGTCGCGGACCTCGTCAGAAAATCGGAATCATTGAGCATCCCGTCGCAATCACGAAAGTCGCCCTGATGCTGACGATAAAAGTTATGCGCGGCGCTTCGAATGTGGGCTTTAATGTCCGTGCCTATGGGCAACCACATTAGCTTCGACGCCCTCCGAAAGTGAATGCGCCGAACGGCGGATTCAGGTTGCCATGCATTTGTCTAATCAAGGAAGAAACGACATTGAAAATAGCTTTTGCCGCCCTGCTGTTGACCTCGTTGACGACCATCGCACTCGCTGAAGAGAACCCTGTCGGATTCCACTCCTCCACACTGGCAGACTCGCAGAATAACCGTGCACTGGAGATGGTCGTCTGGTACCCCAGTGCAACGACCGCCGCTACGCAAATGATTGGCGATGATGTGGTGTTCGTCGGGGCTTCTGCCGTTCGTGACGCACCGAGCTGCTGGCAAGCATCCACTGTTGGTGCTCTCCCATGGGTACAGGGGTAACTGGAGTAACCAGGTCTGGCTTGCCAGTGCTCTGGCTCAAAGGGGTTACATCGTCGCCGCCATCAATCACCCTGGCACCACCACTCATGACCGTAGCCCTCAAGCAGCGGCACAGTTATGGCAGCGGCCCGTTGATTTGACTCGAGCCATTGATAGCGTCACGACTCAACCTGAGAAATTCGGCTTGGTCGCCGATGGCCGAATTGCAGTGGTGGGCCATTCACTCGGCGGCTGGACCGCCCTTGAGATCGCCGGATCTCGCTTCGATCCAGACCGCTTCGCCAACGACTGCAAAGCCCACCCACAGTTAGCAAGCTGCACCGTCTATGGAAAGATGAACCCCGCAAGCACCTCAAAATCAAAGGCCGCGTTGACCGCCGATTGGCGCGATAAACGCGTCACCGCTGTGGTTACATTGGACTTGGGCCTTTCACGGGGCATGACCGACGAAAGCCTGGCCGCGCTGTCGGTACCAGTGCTGGTGATCGCTGCCGGCGTACCGTCGCGCGACCTTCCCGCCGAGCTGGAGTCTGCCAACCTGGCCAAACGCCTGCCTGCGGCGTCAAGCCGTTACGTCGAAATCAGTGACGCAAGCCACTTCAGCTTCTTGTCGGTGTGCAAACCTGGCGCAGAGGTACTGCTCGAAGAGGACGTACCCGGCGATGGCATCATTTGCCGGGATGGCGACGGCGCTCGCCCACGTGGGGTGATCCAACAGCAAGTTACATCGCTGATCGACGAGTTTCTTCAGTCCTCAATCTACAAAATAGGGGCTAAATGCAAACGGTGTGATCAAGTGACCAAAAAAGCATCAATGAATCAAGGGTAATGTCACTATAAACTCGCTTCCCTCCCCTTCTCCCGTACTTGTGCCGGTCACCGTACCACCGTGGGCTTCGATCAACTCACGCACCACCGTCAGACCAATGCCCAGGCCTGCTCCATTGAAACCAACCGCGTGAACATCCTGTACAAAGGGTTCAAAGATGAACGGCAGCGCCTTGGAAGTTATACCGATGCCAGTATCGCGGATGCGAATTTCGAGCAGGTCGGCTTCGGCGGTAACTGTAAAGATGACTGCGCCATCCGCCGGCGTGTACTTGGCTGCGTTGCCCAGCAGATTGCCAAGAATTTGAGTGAGGCGTGCCCGATCGCCGTTCACCATCAGTGCGCACTCCGGCAGTTCCGAGCTGAAATGCAAGTTGTGAGCGACCATGACCGGGGTACAGATGTCTATGGCCTCATGGATGATCTGAGCCATATCGACAATGTGGCAATCAAGGCGAAACTTGCCGGTGCTGGCGCGGGCGATGTCGAGCAAGTCTTCCACCAAACGGGACATCTGCTTCACCTGACCTTCGATCAACATCTGCATGCGGGGCAACTCTTCGCTTGGCACACGCACTAGCCTGCCTGCAATCATGCTGATGGGGGTCAGAGGATTTCGCAGTTCGTGGGCCACCATGTTGAGGAAGTTGCGTTGCTGCTCCAGCGCATGTTCCGCTGCAACCTGCAGGTCTTGTGCGCTAAGCGCGGCTATCACCAATTGTTCGTTGGCTTCGCGCATCTCCAGGTACATTTGCTGCTCTGATTGAGCGAATTTCGGACTTTCAGCATCCGACTGCGCCGACAGAATTGCCAGCACCAACTGCTGGTTGGCTTCGATCAGTTGCTCGACCTGCTGGCTATCGACGAGATGGGTACTGGCTTGGTTGAGTTCCTTATGCACTGCCGCGAGCACCGCCCGCGCCGCAACCGTTTTGCGGCCGAGCAGGAACAGTTCGCGTGCTGCAGTGGCTATCGCTTGCTCATTGTTGCCGTCGGCTTCACTCATGTTATTTTGCTCATCCTTCGACTGTGCCCAAACGCTGCTGGGTAGGTCGTCCCCCAAGCAATCCTTCTTTATCCGGCAACATTTCCCCGATCTGCAAACCGTCATTGTCGATGCGATACAGCCGCAGTTCATCGGAGTGAGCGCTGGCCCGAACTTTGACCACGGCCATGATGCGTAACAAGCGACTCTGCACTTCAATATAGCGCTGGACGATGATTGCGTCGGTGAGAAATGCCGTGCCGTAAGGACTGAAGCGCAGGTCGGTGTAGCGGTCTTCCAGCTCTGAGGTCAACAACACGCTGACGCCCACGCTGGTCAGCGCCGTGACCATGCGCGACAACGATTCGCGGAAATCTTCGCGGAAGGTCGGCGCCAGCGCCAGTTCGAAGCCGGACAGCGAATCGATGACCACGCGAGTGGCGTTCAGGCGGCTGATCTCACTCAACAGCAGCTGGACGATTTCGTCGATGGACAAATCCGGTGCACGGCTGTCCACCAGAGCCACCTGCCCGCTCTGAATAAGACCCGCGAGGGTGGCGTTCCGGGAGTGATTGGGTCTTTGTTCGAACACCGCGATGACGCCAGTTTCGCCATTGCGCGCGCCTTCGGCCAGGAAGGTTGACGCCAGGATGCTTTTGCCCGAACCCGACGGCCCGGCCACCAGCAAGGAGTATCCACGGGGCAAGCCACCGCCGAGCATCTCGTCGAGTTGCGGTACGCCCATTTTCAGGCGCTGAATCGGAAACTTCAGTGGCGCTTCAACCCGGTTGAGTGGGGGCGGCGCGAAGACCTTGATGCCGGAGGCGGCGATACGGAAGGTGTGCAGCCCCGGCAGCGTCGGCTGACCGCGCATCTTCATGATCTCCATCTTGCGCACCATGGAGTTGCGCTGGACGCTCTGACGCAGCCAGATCAAGCCATCAGCGACGGTGAAAATCGGATTGGTATCGGTTTCGGTGAAGTATTCGCCGATCAAGAAGGTTGTTGCCTGCCAAGTGGTCATTAACATGCCCAACTGCTGAACGAACTGCGGCAAGTTATTATTGGGGTTGTCCTGGGTCTGGCTCGCCAGCACCACCGAACGGAACGAGTCGACGAACACCAGCGACGGAGAGTACGCCTCAACCTCAGCCACGATGCGCCGTAACACTTCGTCCAAATCCCCAGCCAAGGTGTCATTGGCCAAGTTGATGTAACGGATCGACTGATTGATCGCTTCGTTGTCGAAAAAGTCGAATTGCTGCTGGTAACGCAGCATCTTCAACGGCGGCTCGCCGAGCACGGTGAAGAACAGTGCCGGGCGCTCGGGCGTCGCCAGGGCGAACATCATTTGATGCGCCAGGGTGGTTTTGCCACAGCCAGGCGGGCCGGCGATCAGGTTGAACGAAAACTCCGGCAATCCCCCGCCCAGCACCTCGTCCAGTCCTGGCACTCCGGTGGCCAGACGGTTGATAGTCACTTTGGTGCTCATGGCGAATTTTCCTGCGCAGATGTGTCGCTCAAAGAAGGATTCCACACGTCACGGAGCAAGCGTGCGGTGAGCGAAGGCCCGATCAGCGTAGTCAGCAGTTGGTAGAAGGTGGTGAGCAGCACTTCACCAAAAAACAAGGCATCTTCTTCGCTTTCTGAAACGAGTTCAGAATTTAGAACATTCAGATCCAGCGCGGTTTGCACACGATCAGATATATGAGCCACACACGGGTGTTGGGAGGCGCACAGATGAAGGCTGCGCCGGTAAAGCGCGGCAACCCCTTGCTGGCCAATAATGGGGGTGAGGGCTGCATCCATACTCTGCAAGGTTGAGACAATCGCTTGGGCGATCCTTGCAGTATCAGCATTAGGGCCAACCCGGTGCGCCAGAGAAGCTACGATCTGGCGGCTCTCTTCGTTTAGCGCGGACATGGCTAACTGATTTCTGATGGACAGAGCCCGATGGTACACCCTATAACGAATCAGAGAGACTCAATTGACTAGAGACTATCGTTACTGTCATTTCCAATGATTTATCAGCCGTATGGGATGCCATCAGGTTTACGAGGACGAATTGCTATCGCGGCACAACCACCAGAAGCCTTGCTACTACGAGACGAGTTGGGCGCACGACTGCTGATCAGACCTTCGCCTGCTTCAACCATTGATTGACCCACTCGCAGTCAAACGCCGTCGGATCGAACCCATCATCCTCATACAACTCCGACATTGCCTCGTGCTCAGGGTGATTCGGATCCGCCACTATCACAAAACCCCTTGCACATTTACGCAGCACTGATACCGAATGCACTCTTAGTACTTGCACTCGCTAAGTGATCATTGGAAATGCGCTACATGATTTAACATGGTCAGCGCATCCACTCCCCTTCAGAGCGTCCCGTCCCGCACCCACCGCCTGACCTCGGCTTGTATGGCATAAGCCGGCGCCTCCACCGCATTGAAATCTTGTGTATATCGCTGGGCAAACCCTTCAACCCCCCATTCCTGATACTGCTGCACATGCTTGAGTTCGTGGGCCCAGAGCGCGATGTTCTCTTCAGCGGTTTGCGCATCCCTGAAGAGGATGATGTCAATCAGCGTCACGGCGCCGACATCGGGGTTTTGCAGCACGGCGGTGGCGGCGTTGAATTGTCCGTTGTCGCTGACTTTGTAGCGTGCGGCATCGAGGACGCGGGGGTCGTACCAGCGCAGCAGTTTCTCCCGGATGTGCGGTGGAATGGGTTGAGTTCCGTTGACGGCCGCATCAGCACGAGCTTGGGTCAGCCACATCGCCAGGGCCGGTGACGCGATCTGGTAGATGTCATCAGGCAGAGGGCCCAGCAGCGGCCCCAGATCTGGGAGGCAGATACATTCGTCCAGGCACACTTGTTTCTCGCCAGCAGGGCAGGCGTTGTCCTGGGCTGGCACTTCGAGCGTCAGGTAAAGAACGAACAGCGCCACCAGGCGCGTGGTGATGGGCGGCATTGGGCGCTCCTGGGGCGGACGCTGCGCGAGATAGTTTCAGCGTAGTCCCATTGTTGTCCTCCTTACCTCCGCCTGGAATCGCCGTTGGCCCGCAGTATTGAACTCACACATCATTCGCATCGTCTAGCGCATAAGGAGGGCCAACGCGTACCCCCACACACCCTGTTCATTTCAAGGACATTGCCATGACTGCAACCTTCATGAACAACTCGCCAGTTGCGACCGGTGCCGTGCAAGCCCTGATGTTTGAACGCAACGAATGGGTTCCCAACAACCCGCGCCTGCCGGTACTCATTTACCCCAACGCGATTGCCGTTCAGGGCGATGACCCCGCGGCGCTGTTCGAGCAAACCTTCAGCGCCAATGGCTGGCCACCTCATTGGCGAGACGGGGTTTACAGCTACCACCACTACCATACCGAAGGTCATGAAGTGCTTGGCATCGTCAGCGGCAAGGCCCGGTTAATGCTGGGCGGCCCGGATGGACAGGTACTTGAAGTCAACGCTGGCGACGTATTGCTACTACCGGCCGGCACCGGTCACTGCAATTTGGGTTCCAACGCAGACTTTCTGGTCGTGGGTGCTTATCCGCCGGGTCAGCAGGCCGATATCTGCCGCGAGGCGCCCACCAAGGCTCAACTGACGAGCATCGATACGTTGCCATTTCCCGATCAAGACCCGGTGCAAGGCTCACAGGGCGCAGTGCATCAGTATTGGGCTGGGCAGCGTTGACAGGCCGGGGGCAATCACGAACGGTGCGGACCTTTGCGCTGAAGACTTTGAAGCCGTAGGGGTAAATCCGTTCCGCATGCCACAGTCTCTTAGCAGCCTGCCCTCTATGAAAGCTCAAAAGAGAGTCCACCCCGCCAGCCGCCTCAGGGACGAGCTGATTGGGCGGCAACTGGCGAAGTGAACACATAGACAATAGCTGCCCCTACTGAACCTGCCCCACTCCGTCCATCTAATATCCCTGCTCGACCGCATCGTTTGTACGCTGTCTCTACTACGGTTATTCCACGACCGCTTTGCAACCGAGGAGCGCAGTGCATGTCCAGAATCTTCTCTCTGATGTTCGCCGTCCTGGTCCTCTGCGCCAGCCAGGCGATGGCGGACACCCTCAAGATCAGCGTGATCGGCGCCGGCAAGGTCGGCGGTACGCTGGGCACGCTATGGGTAAAGGCCGGGCATTCGGTGATGTTTTCGTCACGCCACCCCGAGGAGTTGGCGGACCTGGTCAAGGCGGCCGGTCCCAATGCTCAGGCGGGCACGGTCGGCGATGCGGCGACATGGGGCGATGTGATCGTATTGAGTGTTCCCTACGGCGCAATGCCAGTGCTATCCGAACAGCTGAAAGGCAAGCTGGACGGCAAAGTGCTGTTCAGCACCAGCAACCCCTTCAGCGGTCGAGACGGAGACATCGGGCGCAAGGCGCTGGATCTGGGCGTCGCCTCGGCAGACCAGCAATATTTGCCCGGCGTGCACCTGGCGCGAGCGTTCAACGCCATTGGCTCTGCCTCAATGAAAGACCTGTCGGGCAAAGACAAGGCGCTTCCCGTTTTCGCCGACGATGCCCAGGCGCGGGATGTCGGTGCCCGGTTAGTGCGTGATGCTGGATTTGTACCGGTGTTGTTCCCGCTGGCGCGAGCCAATGAAGGTTTGCCGGGCGGCCCGCTCAGCGGAGTCTGGACTGAGGCCGATCTGAAGCAAAAGCTGGGACGTTAGCGCAATGCCGGACTGAAGCTCACTGCATGTTGAAACCGACACAGGCCCGGGCCCAACACCGTCTAATCTCAATAGAGCAGGACCCAGACACGCCTCTTGATACAGGGGAAACGGGATGATCGTTAGAAAAGCAGCACGCCAATGTTCGCCATGGCTCATCCCTTCCCTGCTCGCCATCAGCCTGGCGCTAATCGCAGGATGTTCAGGCAAAGCTTCCACTGCTCACTATTCGGCCTCAAACGTCGGCTCGGCCTGCTATGCCAAAGCGCTCCCCACCGCCGGCGAAGGCGGCCTGGCCTGGGGCTCCACCTTGAGCATGGCGCGCCAAAAATCCCTGAATAATTGCATTCGCTATGCCGGCCGATCCGGCGGCACGCCGAATACCTGCCAAGTGGTGTTGGCGGAGTGCAGGAATTGAAACCTACGCGAACCCGAGGAACGACAGGATTACCACGACGACCACGACTAACCCGACGATGTAGATGATGTTGTTCATGAAACCCACCTCTCAACCAGAATAGGACTGCGGCACGAGGGCTTACACCTACACGGTAGTGCAGCTTTGCCCGCAATGCCATTGAGCTAGGGCCGATGTTGGGCAATCACAGCGGCCTGAAGCTTTCCACGCTGGACCTGGTCACGCAGCGAGTCACTTGGCGCTGTCTTCAACTCCAGCACCACATTGGGCCAGGCGGCGGCGAACGTCGGCAGGATGTCGCGGATGACATGGGCGGCATATTCCTGCGCTGCCGCGCTGCTGAAAAATGCCGGCATCGGTCTTCTGGCCATGGCCGGCTATCTGGCCGGCGTCATACAAGGCATCGCTCTGGGTGTGCCGGCGGGCCTTTCGGCGCTGTTCGCTAACCTGCTGCCGATGGCAAATGGTGTCAGGGATGGCGGTGTCCGGGGTTGGAATCTGGATGGTGGTGCAGTCGGAGGCTCGGCAGGTTCGGCGGCAAAACTGATGGATATTTCGGGTTGGAAATGGCGCTTGCTGACAGGCTGAAAATCGGCCAAAAGCCGACCTTGCAGGCCAGATAGTCACTTTTGCGCTGCTATGCTGACAACACCTGTTTCTGCACTAGAGACGATTAACATGGCAGCACTAGGCAAACACCCCCCGTTCACGTTCAAGGCTATGGCCTGTTCCGCTGGATTTTTCCTTGCCGCTTGGGGCGCCATAAAGCTGCTCGCCCCTTACTACGACCTGCCATGGATGGCAGATACCACGAGCTGGCTGCTACGTTTGCGGGATTGGATTTTACTGGAAACGCCAATGCCGAATTGGTCGCTGCTGATAATTATCGCGATTTTAATCAGCACCCTGTCTGTAGCGATTTACTACGCCCGCCACACTGATGGAGATTACGACGAGTTACATGAAATAGAGCGAAAAGTTTACAAGATGAACAACCCTCAGTTTCCACGACTGACAGATAACCAAACGCTACTGATGGAAGCGTTGGCCTATCATGCAAACTTCAGAAAAATTGCAAACTTAAACTCAATTTGCAAACTTGTCTCACTCAGCACATTAGAAGTTGAAGCCGGGCTGAAACAACTCCAAGCCAAACGTCTCGTAAAGCAAAAAGTGACACGCGGTACGTTTGGTGCCACCACTTTTGAACTTACCTTGGCAGGTAAGGATTATTCGTTAGAGCGATTTGAGCTGACGTAGCATCGACACACGGGACGAAGCCTAGAGGTGAGAATACCGGCAGGTACCTCAGTGGGCAGGCGCAAACTCGCCCCCTCGGGAGGGGATTTAGAGAAACGCTTTGAACGGCGCGCTATTCTTTTATCTGGGGGACACCCTCACCTTCAACACCTTTATCGTGATCGTGGTCCTGATTTCGGCTCTTGGCGTCGAAGGCCCGGCAGTGAACCAACTGTCGACAATCGTCCTGAGCGCTCGTGTGTGCCAGTCTCTGGTTCACGTATGCCATGTGCAAACCGATGCGTTCGTGGCGGTTCGTTTTGCCTTTTTCAGCGTTCAGATGGTGTGTTTTTTCGCGCTGATAGTCATGGCCGCTTACTACGGGATGTGACGAGCATCGCTCTACGATCGCACCGCACCCCAAGCCCTTTGAACTAGTCTGCGCTGTCACCCACGACGGTGGGCGTCGCAGCCGTACCCGCCAATAGGCCGCCATCGATGTTGAACTCACTGCCGGTCATGTACGTCGCTTCATCCGAGGCGAGTAGCAGTGCCAGTGCCGCAACCTCTTCGGGCATCCCGAACCTTCTAAGTGGAGTATCTCGAACCAGTGCGGCCATTCGCTCTTGACGATCGACGCCTGTGCCCAACATGGGCTCCCACATGGGTGTGAGGATGGCCGCTGGATGAATCGAGTTGCACCGAACGTTCAGACCTTGCTCGGCACAGTAGAGCGCCACTGTCTTTGTGTGGTTACGCACTGCGCCTTTGGACGAGGCATAAGCCGCGGCGCCAGGAATGCCGACCAAGCCTGATCGAGAGGAGATGTTGATAATGGACCCTGCCCCATGCTGCCGCATGGAGCGAATGGCGTACTTGCAACCGAGGAATACACCATCGAGATTGGTTTGATGCACTGCGTGCCAGTCCTCCAGACGCGCATGCTCCGGGTCGTGTCGAACGAAGCCTCGCTCAAATCCGGTGATCCCCGCGTTGTTCACCAATACATCCAGCCTGCCGCGCGCCTTCAGGATTTGCGCCGTCACTCGCTGCCAGTCTTCTTCCCGACGCACATCAAGGTGCAGATAGCTGGCGTGATCACCGAGCGAGTCTGCAACGACTTTGCCGAGTTCGTCGTTGATATCAGTGACATAGACAAAGCAATCCTCCTGCGCGAAGAGTCGCGCAATCGCCGCACCAATCCCTTGGGCCGCCCCGGTAACAATCGCAGTCTTGGACGTGAGTTTATTAGCCATAGTAATGCGGTAACTCCCTTGGGTCGTTTTCATGCCCGGCCACCTCAGCCATTTTTGCACTCAGAGCGGCGGGCGATTATGTGCGGGCCAGGAGGTTTAGAAGCCCTCCTCTTCAAGTCCTGTCGTGAGTCAAGACGATCTGCACCGTTCTCAATACGTTCAGAAGCCACGGGCGTGGGATCAAAGGCAACACTGTGTCCACTCCCAACGTAAACCGCGCTGGGTTTGAATCCCCACACTATTGGAAGCCTGAATCATGCCTACCTTGAACATTGAGAACTCCAGAACGAACGGCGTCGCTCAGAAATTTTCGCTCGGGGCTAGAACCACGGCGATCGGTACCTACGGTGCTTACGCTGCACTGGCCATTATTTACTTCTGGTTTGGCGGCATGAAATTTACGCACTATGAAGCCGAGGGCCTGGTGCCGCTGGTGAGCAACAGCCCTTTCCTGGGTTGGGTCTACAACATTTTCAGTGTCGATACGTTCTCCAGTCTGCTCGGCATCCTGGAAGTCTCGATCGGTGTGCTGATTGCAGGCCGCCTTCTGTCACCCAAGCTGTCGTTGATCGGTGGTGCGTTGTCTGCCGGGCTGTTTTTCACCACCTTGAGCTTCATGTTCTCGACACCCGGTGTGATTGAACCCGGCCTCGGTTTCCCGGCCATTTCGGTTGCGCCCGGTCAGTTTCTCCTGAAAGACATCGGGTTGCTTGCCGCCTCTGTGTTCGTGGCCGGCCATTCCCTGACTGCGCTGGAAAACCGATAAAACGATGATGTGTCCTCCCGGAATGGCCTGAAACCGCTCGATGTTTTCAGGCCATTTTCCCTTCACCCTCTCCTGTCGAATCCTTCATCCAGTCCCGGGGGCTGTAGCCCGTCTTGCGCCGAAATGCGCGGGCAAGCGCCGAAGGACTTTCATAACCGACCTCAGCGGCAATCAGCGTAATCGGTCGCCCTTCACGCAAACGCTTCTGCGCCAGACTGATACGCCAACTCAACAGATAATCGGCCGGTGTCTGCCCGATGACGGCCCGAAAATGCACGGCATAGGCCGCTCGCGACATGTTCGACTCGCTCGCGAGTTCGGCAATCGACCAGGGACGATGAGGGGCGTTGTGTATCTGGACCAGCGAGCGCGCCAGGCGCGAATCGGCCAGTCCGGCCATCAATCCGGTGTGCAACTGGTGGTGATCGAGCAGATGCCGAAACAACAAGATGATCAGCAGTTCGAACAAGCGATCCAATGCGGCCTCCCTGCCACAATGTCCGCCCCCAGCCTCAACGAACATCCATTTCAGCGTATCGGCCAGCATCGGTAGCTCATCCAGGGGCAGCACCAACAGATCGGGTAACGAAGCCGACAACGGGTTATCGACACCGCCCTCAAACTCCATTGACGCACACAAAAGTTGAGCCCCCTCGGGTTCACCGGCGAACAGTTGATGGCGGCGCGCGCGTGGCAGAAAAATCAGACTGGGCCGGGTCAGCCGCACGTCCTTGCGATCGAGTCCCAGCAACGTGACGGCACCGGCCTGAAGCAGATGAATATGACCGCGCTGGTCAGCACCATCATATGCCGCCATGCCGCACAGCTTGCCGTTGTAGAAGAGGTTTGCGCGCACGCCGAACTGCGACAACAAGGTAGACAAGCGATCCATGGGCGAACTCTTGGCGAGGTGTAGACGCGAAGTAGCATATCACTGACGGTTTGCACTCCGATTGGGCTCGTTCTCCACTCGACGCTCAATGAAACGACCGGCCTGACTCGCTTAGTGCGGTTCATTTAAGCGCAGACACTCACATTTGTGGCGAGGGGATTTATCCCCGTTCGGCTGCGAAGCAGTCGTAAATCCAGACAACTTGGTCTGTCTGAACGGACGCGGGGGGCCGCTTCGCAGCCCTACGGGGATAAATCCCCTCGCCACAGGTTCTTGCTCGCCTGAAGATTGTCTTAAGTGCACAGCGTTTCGGCCTGACCCTCCGGGCTCTTGTACATCACTTGCAACACCGCTCCCCAACCCGGCAAAAACACGATGCCGTAATCTCCACATCAGCCCGGGCCATGGCCAGGTCAAGCCGGGGCTTGGCCGCCGCGGCTTCAGCGTCCCGCCCCAGGCGTTTCAGGCATTCCACATAACCGTGGAGGCTCCACACATTGTCCAGATGCCAGGACGCACGGCTGAGTGTGTTATCCAGGCCGAGATCGGCCCGATAGGCCTGCAAGGCTTCTTCTACCCTGCCCTGCTCCAGAAGCAGCGCGCCCAGTGCGTGCCGGACCGGTTGCATCCAGCCCCACGGCTCGTCATAAGGAAGGTTGTCGTCCAGCGCCAGCGCCTCGCGCAGGTGGGCGAATGCGCTGTCGTGGTTGCCTTTGCGGTACTCGATTTCGCCGCGCAGCATAGCGCCGGCCACCGCCAGGATATCGAGGCAGGTGTTGTTGAAGATGTAGCGGGTTGGCGGCACTCGGGTCAGTGCATTGATGAACAGCTGCTGTTCGTTTTCTGCCGCGACGACATGCCCGCAAGCCGCGTGCGCCACGCCTCTGGCGTAATGCAGCATCGCGGTGGTCACGCAGTACAGTGCCTGGTCGTTCGGCAGCGGCGTGGCGAGTATGTCCAGCCATTTGCCGAAACGGATCTGTACGTGGACCTTCATCGACACGAAACCTTCCAGCCAGTCAGCCATGGGCGGCTGCTTCACGCGCAGCAGTTCTTCCTTGATGGTCGCGGTCAGTTGATCGGCGGCGTCCGAGGCCGGTTGGTACTGCCCGAGGAACATCGCCGAGTAAAGTTTAAAGTGGTAGTTGTGGCTTCGGTACAGGGTGTAGAAATTGATGGGGCCTTCTTGTTGCAGGTATTTGGTGTCGGCCTGGATCGCCCGGCTGTTGGTGATCATGGCCCCACGGTAATCGCCACAAAGCACGTCGATGTGCGACGGCATGTGACGCAAATGCCCGGCGTCCGGCACCAGGTCGCGCAGGACATCGCCAGCGCGCAACGCCCTCTCCGGGTAAGGCGACATTTCCATGGCATGGACGTACATGTGCAGCACGCCCGGGTGCGGCGCATCGCCGTGCTGCTCCATCCGCCCGAATGCTGTCTCCAATACAGCCACCGCCTCCAGCGTGTCGGCGCCCGGTGCCGGCGTGCCGGTTTTCAGGTCCCATAATTGCCAGGGCGTGCGGTCGATCAGCGCTTCGGCAAACAGCGCAACGACGTCGGGATCATCAGGAAAGGTTTTGTAGACATCGCGCATGGCCGCCGCGTAGGCGTCGTTCCAGGCGAAGAGCTGCTCAAGACTGGCCGCCTCATCCGCCTGGTAGCGCTTTTCCAGCGCCCGGATCAGCGCCTGCTCCACCGGCTTTGCCCCGTCGAGATGCGCCAGCGCGGCGTGCGTCGCCAGCCGGGCGTGGGCCACGGCGTCTTTCAACTCTTGTTCGATGAACGCATCCCAGCGCTTGTTGTAGTTGGGGCCGGAGGCGTAGGCGATGCCCCAGTAGGCCATCGCGCACCCGCTGTCGTTTTCGATGACTTTGTGGAAACAGCGAATGGATTCGTCGTGGTTGTAGCCGTAGCACCAGATCAGACCGCGGTCGAACCAGAGCTGGGCTTGGGGCGAATGGGTAGTTATCGGACGGCTGTAGGTGCCCAAATCGTAATAGTCATGCATCGGTTTATCCTCTCGACCAGAGCATGAAACCTCGCAGGAAATGCTTGTAGACGGGGACGGATGAAGCGGCCTGATTTCCTGGAGACCGTTGATAGCTGAGGAGGTAAAGCATAGCCCTGCGATCGTGGGTGAGTTATGCAGCCGACGACAGGTTTGCGACGGCTGATATTCCGGGTTTGTGGAGTAAATGAAACGGGCTCCGGCTTTTTTGGCTTTTACCAGCTGCCGTAAGGGATGCCGTATTGGCTGATGTAGCGCTTCGCCTTGTCGCTGACGGGATAGGCATATTGCCCTTGGCTTTTGCCTTGGTCCGGGCCCATCGGTTCTATCTCTGCTTGCGCCCGAGCGACCTTGACGGCCTTCATGCATTTATCCGCTACCCACACTTGGACAACTCCACCGGGTGCCACGCCAACATAAACCAGCGCGACATTACCTGCGGGCTCATCCGGTGATGCAGGGCAAGGTTCTTTCCAGGTAGCGCGCATGATTTGTCGGGCCTCTTCTGGAATATCGACCCATACTCGGTACGTTTGGGGTTCGACTATCGACTGCCAGCGAACAAATATACGTTTGGGTAATTCGGCACCAACCACCTCACGAATGCCTCCGGTTATTTCGCCCCACCCTCGAGCGGACTCTGTACTGTTCTCTGGCTCTCCACCCGCTGCCGTACCGCCCCCTGTACGGTGGAACAGCTTACCGTTGATGTCTTCAACCGCGCTGTCTTCGACCCAAGCTTTCATGTAGTACGGCTCGTTGAAGCTGAGGCTCCACCACTTTCTCGTGAGTTCCGTTTCGGGTGATACAAGGTTTGTAGCTTGGCAGCCTGAAACCAATAGCAGTCCCAACAACATTCCCAAGACACGCATCAAAACGTTCTCCAGCTTGAATCCTGCACGTGGGGATGACGCACGCGCACGCCATCTGCGGTGGGCGCATTGGTGTAGCGGAGATCTACGCCACGCTCTCGACTTAATCCTATTGGATTGCTCCAGTTGGCTGACATATGGATGTAATGCAATTTGAGCGCTTGGTCTTCTGTGGCAGTGACTTCGTAGCTACCACCAAGAAATCTGTCTCGGAGAGCTTGGAGCTCCGACGGAACAGAGTACTGAGAGGTTTTTGGTATATCGATGAACTGCACACCCTTCTCCTTCGCCAATTTATGCATCAAATGCAGATACACCACTGACAGCTTGCCACTGACCGAACGCTTTAACTGCAAACCTGCGTACGCTCGGACCTGCTTGAACCCGGTGCTCTGCTCTGCCTTCGGCAAGAGGCTCTGTTTCGGAGTCACAATTTCCAGCATTGTCTCCGGCCAGCCGTTGGCGATCCACTTGGCTTTTTGCTGCTGGGCGTCACGATAAATTGAAGTGGTTCGAATATCTGCTCCCTCTCGTATCGTAAGGGCCTGCATAGGGCTGACCAGCACACACTCCTCCACTTCCTCCCGATAACCTCCACCGATATCCGAATGCACGCCTGGAACAGATATTTCTGTGTGTGCGGGAATGACCGTGCTTAACGCGAAGTTGGCTCGAATTTCATCTCGCGCGGTCAACTGAACAACATCGGTAAAGTATTTTCGATCAAGGTAGAGTTTGATCCCCGGCGCTATCGGGCTCTGGATGCTACCAATGTTTGTGACCCCCGCGATCGAGGGGACGGTATCGAAGAGTCCGATAAACCCCATGATGATTTCGCTGTTGTACTGGCCACCAAAACTGGAGCTGAAGCCCCTAGGGTTGCTACGCAGCACTTCGCCCAAAGGCCCTTGTTTGCAACGTACGATTTCATTGGCGAAATGTCGGGCAGCGGCAGCACCTCGACTGAATCCAAAGGTGTCGAACGTGAGCGATGTGATCTCGCTACCGGGGTTACGATCTGCCACTTCCTTGATCAGTGTTTTCATGGCGACAAACGCTTTTTGCACCTTCCCCGCGACACCGGTATCTCCTCGCCCTGTGGCCGCGGCCCCCATGCTGTCCTCAACGCCTGCATCCGTACCGATCCCATCGACATACAAACTGCGAAGTACGAGTTTGGCTGAAGCATCGCTGCCGGCTACTTCCGATGTCGGATAAAGCTCATAGAGCTTGAAGACATTACTGACATCGTTGCCATAACTGCCTTCAGGATCCGCCATATATGGCTTACAACTCGCATCGACATCCGCTGGCTGGATCGGATGATGTGCGCCGCAAAGCAGCCCCGAGGCCGAATTGCCGGCATTGTTCAGCGTCCCGTCAAAGAACACCCCAATGCGCAACGCGACCCTGATTTTTTCTTTCGCAGGCGCCGGTGCCTTGCCGTGTTTCTCGTATTCCGCCCAGCGCTGGGCATGGATGTCGACGGGTTTGGCTTCGTCGTATCGATAGTTTTTCGGGGGGTTGGGGACGTATCCACTCATTCCTTGATCACCTGGCTCCTTGGTACAGCGGGCGCTGAGGGTGCCACTGTGGATCCAGTGAAGCAATGCATAGCCAGAGGCCATCACCCACTGAAACTGAGTGTTGTCCATACATTGCCGTCGTCGATAGTCACCATCAATTCAATGAAGTTCTCATAAAAAATCCGCGGCGTAAGATCGGCTCCATACCAAACAACTACACCCCGGAGCACAAAATCATGAAACGCCAATTCCTTCTCAGCATCGCTTTCTCGGTTTTTGCAGTTAACGCTTTTGCCGCTTCTTCTGCTCACCCGGTTGTCGCTGAAGGTGGCTCGGATCGTCTGATTGAAAGTCGTGTGGCTGAAGGTGGTTCGGATCGTCTGATCGAAAACCGCGTTGCTGAAGGTGGTTCCGACCGTCTGATCGAAAACCGCGTTGCCGAAGGTGGTTCTGATCGACTGATCGAAAACCGCGTCGCTGAAGGTGGTTCCGACCGTCTGATCGAAAACCGCGTTGCCGAAGGTGGTTCTGATCGACTGATCGAAAACCGCGTCGCTGAAGGTGGTTCTGACCGACTGATTGAAAGCCGCGCCGCATAAATGATTGGTTTCACCGCAGTACTCAACGAAAAGCCCGGCCTAATCAGCCGGGCTTTTTCGTGCACCACGCTATTTCAACTATCCACGCACATGGATAGTCATGACAGCTTTAGCGGCTATTGATCCTCTTTTCAGTCTATTAGCATCAACAGCAGGTAGAAGCCTCTACCTGCCATGAACTTGAACAGAGGATCAAAATGAACAAGCCCGAGTTTTTTGTTACGCCCGGCTATGGGGAAACCCTGCTCAATGCATTGCATTACTCTCAAGCGCTAAGAATCGGCGATCGAGTTGAGACTTCCGGCCAGGGCGGTTGGGATGACGATCTGCAGATCCCCGAATCGATCGAGGACGAGATTGTTCAGGCGTTTCAAAACCTGGAGCGAACCCTGGCGACGGCAGGTGCCGGTTGGGAGCATGTGGTCCACGTCAATTCTTACCATGTCGCAGGTTTCCCTCCGATAGTTAACGAGACGATGGCCAGGCTATATCGGCATTACATGCCCAACCACGCTCCCATCTGGACGCAACTCGGAGTCGCGTCACTTGGACTGCCAACGATGCGCATTGAAATCCGCGTTACCGCCATTGTTCCTTGAGTTTCAATGAGCGGGCGACGCCTCTCGGAATGTCTGAATCACCCAATCGATAAAAACCTTCAGCCGGGCATTTTGATGTCGATTGGGTGGATAGAGGACATGAAACGGCATGGCGGGTCGAGACCAGTCTTCCAAAACGGCCACTAACTCGCCGGCGTCCAGACAAGGCTGAACGATGCGCCTGAAGTGCTGCCCGATACCCAGGCCCGCGAGCATCATTTCTTTAAGGCCATTACCGTCATTCGTCGAGAATTCGCAGTCACCGACTTCATATCGTTGAGTGCCGTTCTCGAAAATCAAGGGTTCCGGTTTCCCCGTCGTGGCAAAGAAGTAGCCTGCCTGAACATGGTTAGTCTGGAGATCATTCGGGGTAGAAGGCATCCCCATGCGTTCGAGGTAAGCGGGGGCCGCGCAGGTGACGTAGTGAAGGTCGACAAGCTTGCGCCCGATCATCGTCATGTCATCCAGTTCACCGGCACGAATCACGCAATCCACGCCCTCGCCGACGATATTCACTGGTCGGTCGCTGATGCCTAAAGCAACGGTGATATCGGGATACTCGCGATGAAAATCAGGCAACGCGGGTATCAGCAGGCAATTGGCGAATGAGGCTGGCGCATCAATCCTCAGATGCCCGCCAGGCTTGAGTTTTTTACCACGGACGGCGGTGTCCACGGAATCTAGTTCTGCAATCAGGCGCATTGAATGACTGTAGTATTCCAGCCCGTCCGATGTGGCGGCGACTGCGCGGGTAGTTCGGTGCATCAGCTTGATGCCAAGGTGCTTTTCGAGGTCGGTGATCAACTTGCTGACCGTCGAACGTGGAAGCGCCAGTTGGTCGGCAGCCCGGCTGAAAGATCCTGTTTCCACAACACGTACAAAAGCACGCATTGCTAAAAGTTGATTCACTGTGGTCTACCCGCTTGATGATGAACATCCAGCCTTACTGTCCATGAATCTGCACATTGATGACTGAAATCAGTAGGTTTGTTCTGCGTTTGAGTCTAACTCAGCAGGCGCTCCAAGCGTTGTATGCTTGGCGTCCGCTTGTGATACACATCACCTGATTGAAAATACGAGTTCTAATGAGGTTTTGCTTATGCCCTGCTCCCCACGCATCCCGCAGCTGCTGACTTGCGCCCTGATCGGTTTACTCGCTGGCGGCGCACAGGCGAGCACGCCCTCCCCGGCACCCGCCAGTTTGCAACCGCTGCTGGTGACGATGAACGAGCGTCTGAACATTGCTGATCTGGTGGCGCTGACCAAGTGGGACAGCGGCAAGGCGATTCAGGACAGTGTCCGCGAAGCACAAGTCATCTCCAATGCCAGGAAGTTGGCCGTTAAACGAAAACTGGACCCGGAACAGGTCGCCGAGTTGATCGCTGCACAGATTGAAGCCAACAAACTGGTGCAGTACGGGCTGCTCGCGAACTGGCGAGCGGCCGGCAAGGCGCCGGACACACCGCGTCCGGACCTCGCCAAGCAGATCAGGCCTCAGCTGGATGAGCTGCAAAGTCGCCTGCTGCAGCAATACGCCGACTTCGCGCCCTTTCGCAAAGACCCGAACTGCCCGGACTGGCTGGGCGAGGCGCGAGCCGGCCTGATCAAGGATCAGCTGCATGGTCAGGCATTGATACGCGCTACCGGGGAGCTGTGTGTCGCGGATCAGTGACAGGGCGATGCCCGTTTCGGTCAGCCATTGACTGCATCAATAGTCACCATTAACTCAATGAAGTTCTCTTAAAAACTCCGGGGCGTAACATCAGCGCCATACCAAACAACTACACCCCGGAGCACAAAATCATGAAACGCCAATTCCTTCTCAGCATCGCTTTCTCGGTTTTTGCAGTTAACGCTTTTGCCGCTACTTCTGCGCACCCGGTTGTCGCTGAAGGCGGCTCCGACCGTCTGATCGAAAACCGCGTTGCCGAAGGTGGCTCCGACCGCTTGATCGAAAACCGCGTTGCTGAAGGTGGTTCCGACCGCTTGATCGAGAACCGCGTCGCTGAAGGTGGCTCCGACCGTCTGATCGAAAATCGCGTTGCCGAAGGTGGCTCCGACCGTTTGATCGAAAACCGCGTCGCTGAAGGTGGCTCTGACCGTTTGATCGAAAACCGCGTCGCTGAAGGTGGTTCTGACCGTCTGCTCGAAAACCGCGTCGCCTGAATGAATGGCTTTACAGCGGTACCCAACAAAAAGCCCGGCCTAACCAGCCGGGCTTTTTCGTGAGCTACTTTTAGTACATTCGCATAGCCTCCAGTCGATCTTCGCGGCACTATTCAAGTCTTGCGGCAAGCCATCAGGCGACACTGCATGTGCCACACCGGAGCGTTTTACAGAACAACAAAAATACAGGAATTGAAAATGTCTGAGCTGAACCTGCATCCCAACGCCGCAAAATCCCTGAGCCAATGGCACGACATGATCCTCAAGGGCGACTTGAGCGCCCTGCCCGAATTGTTGGACCCACAAGCAATATTTCGCTCGCCCATGGCTCACAAGCCCTACCCGGGAGCGCCCGTGGTCTCGATGATTCTCAACACGGTCGTCAAAGTGTTTGAGGATTTTACCTACCACCGCGAACTGTCAACCGCCGACGGCCTGAGCGTCGTTCTGGAATTCAGCGCCAAAGTCAGCGGCAAAGAGCTGAAGGGCATCGACATGATCCGGTTCAATGAACAGGGGAAAATCGTCGAGTTCGAGGTAATGGTCCGCCCATTCAGTGCCTTGCAAGCGTTGGGAGAGCAAATGGGACAACGCCTTGGCGCTTATCTGGCGGCCAGTAAAGCCTGATTGCGTTGCATCGTTCGCAGGGAGGTGCTGCGGCCTGGCACCTCGCTTGCGGGTACCGATCGCGATCAAGGCGCGGCAACCCGGAAGAACTGATTGTCGGGCCGCGCCCTTGGTTCCAGATCCCGGACTATCCTTTCATGCGGTCGCCGCACTTCCCTTGCTCCGCGGCGACGTCTGAGCAGTCCCCTTGTGTCTCCTGATCTGGAGGTCTCCCATGAGCGATAGCACCGAAGTCACGTCCTTCACCGGCTGGGCCGCAATGGTCGCCGGCGCGCCACTGGAGCGTTACAGCTACGACCCCGGTCAATTGGGGGATGAGGAGGTGGAAGTTGCGGTGGAATATTGCGGCGTCTGCCACTCCGACCAGTCGCTGATCGATAACGAATGGGGCGTCAGCAGCTACCCTTTTATCCCTGGCCACGAGGTGGTCGGCAGCATTGTGCGAGTGGGTGCGCAGGTCCGCGGTCTTCAGGTGGGGCAACGGGTGGGCATCGGCTGGTACAAGGGCAGTTGCATGCATTGCTCATCATGCATCGGCGGCGCCCACCATCTGTGCGGCACCGCCAAACCCACCATCATCGGCAGCAACGGCGGTTTTGCCGACCGCGTGCGTTCGCACTGGGCCTGGGCGCTGGCGATACCGGGTGAACTCGACCCGTCGATGGCCGGGCCGCTGTTCTGCGCCGGTTCGACGGTGTTCAACCCGCTGCTGGAATTCGGTGTCAAACCCACTGATCGGGTCGGCGTGGTGGGCATCGGCGGCCTCGGTCATCTGGCGCTTCGCTTTCTCAACGCCTGGGGCTGCGAGGTCACCGCATTTACCTCGTCGTTGAACAAGACCGACGAAGCCCGGCGCCTCGGCGCGCACAACGTCGTCGCCTCGACCGACAGCGACTCGCTGAAAGCCATTGCCGGCACCCTGGATTTCCTGCTGGTGACGGCCAACGCCAACCTCGACTGGACGGCCATGCTCGCCACCCTGCGCGGCAAGGGGCGCCTGCACTTTGTCGGCATCGTGCCCGACGCTATTCCCGTGCATGTGTTCAACCTGATCCCCCAACAAAAGACCCTGTCCGCCTCGCCGGTCGGCTCGCCGAGTACCACGGCGACCATGCTGGAATTCTGCGCACGTCATCAGATCCTGCCGCAGGTCGAGCTTTTTCCCATGAGCCGGGTCAACGAAGCGATCGATCACCTGCGCAGCGGCAAGGCGCGTTACCGCGTGGTGCTGGATGCGAGCAAATGAGGGACTGACGCTGATATGGATAACCAGGCACCCGAGCCTCAATCCATCGACAGCCTCATCCCCAGCAGCACCCGCTAATCACCCCTTGCAGTTCTTACGCAGGAGTTGGCAATGATCCCCAGACATTCGCTTGCAACCCTGATGATCAGCGCAAGCCTGTGCGGCTGCACCATTTCAACCGACCATGGCGTGTCTGTCCCGCTGGTTGCCACCCGACAGAACACCGGGCAGATCGGCAATGTAACGCTGACAAGCTGGGACAAACAAACCGGGCTCAGCTTCTTCATCAGTGGTGCTCCAAGCGGAGCGACCCTGCCCTTGCGTCTCTACAGCTTCATTCATAAAGGCAGCTGCCAGCAACCCGGGCCAGTGGCCTTTGCAATGAACGACAAGGTCAATACCAAGCGCGAAGCGGTACGCGGCTGGTCGTTCTCAAGAAGCGCACCGATCGCCCTGCCGGATCTGCTTGCCGACGAGTATTACATCGTCGTGCGAACGGCTCCGGCGAATGGCAACGTCGATATTTTTTGCGGCGATATCAGGCCGGCTGGCGCAGTGAAGTAGCCACTGGAGAGAATGCGATAACGGGGCGGATTCATTGTTTTGAGTCAGTCGGGGGCGCCTCATCCCCTGCATTCGAAACGGCTTATTCCCTGTCTTTCGTAGTACGGATCAGGTTGTCCCGCAATTTCACAATGGCTTGCTGCATTTGCACGAATTCGTCGGGATCAAGACCGGTTTGCGGGAAGCCTTCTTCCGTAAGGCCTTCACGCAGTTTTCGTCCCTCGTTTGTGAGGCTGATGCGTACCTGGCGCTCGTCTTCCGGGTCGCGCTGGCGTAGCAAGTAACCCATCGCTTCCAGTTTCTTCAGGATTGGCGTGAGGGTGTTGGATTCGAGGAACAGCTTTTCGCCGAGGCTCCCTACAGTCTGGTTGTCTTCTTCCCACAGCACAACGAGGGTGATGTATTGCGTGTAGGTGAGCCCGAGCCGTTCGAGCATTGGCTTGTAAGCCTTGCCGAAAGCGAGGTTGGAGGAATAGACCGCAAAACACAGGAAGTCGGAAAGCTTCAAGTCGAGGGCAGCTGTCTTTTTGGTGGGTTTCATGAGCATTCTCTGTGGCCAAAGACGGATAGACTGCAAGATTCGACTATACATCGCATGCGATGGTATCGGAAGTGCTCGCTGCGTCGTCCGTCCTAAACACTGTGATGGCCGACGACTGGTTCACCGATGCCCCTGGGTTGCTCGGTTCGGATCACTTTCACGTGATCCGAACCGAGCCATTCTGATCATTACAAGATCAGTTCTTCGATGCCTGTGGGTTTGGTACTTACCTCAGCGATTTAAATCCGGCCCGGACTTCCTGCGAGAACAGCGCCGGCTGCTCCCACGCAGCAAAGTGCCCGCCTTTGGAAAGTTCGTTGTAATGCACGAGTTTGGGATACGCCTTCTGCGACCAACTTTTCGGCGCCGTATACAGTTCATCAGGAAACACACTCACCGCGACCGGGATGTTGACGCCCTTGACGGCAAAGAATGTTGACTTGTTTTCCCAATAGAGCCGCCCCGAGGAAACGGCCGTCTGGGTCAGCCAGAACAACGTGATGTTGTCGAGGACGTCATCCGGTGTGAGGCCTTCCGGTTGCCCGTCAATGGATCGCGCAATCATCTCGTAGCTTTTAGGATCATGATCAAGCATGAAGGCCGCCAACCCAACCGGTGAATCATTGAGGCCTGTCAGCGACTGCGGCCGATCCCCCATCATGATGGCGTAACCGATGTGCTTGTACGTATTGGCGAGTTGATCGGCCGCGCGCTTCTCTTCTTCAGAAAGACCATTGGGTACAGGCTCGCCGCGAAATAACGCCGCATCCAGTTCAGGCGGGATGACGCCGGGCATGTTCGAATGAATACCGATCAAGCCAGGTGGCGCCTTTACAGCCATCAGGTCGACAACGATAGAACCCCAGTCGCCACCTTGCGCGCCATACGTTGTGTAGCCGAGACGCTTCATCAACTCGATGTAGGCATCGGCGATACGATCGGGATTCCAACCGGGCCCGGTCGGTTTCTCCGAGAAGCCGTAACCCGGCATCGATGGAATCACCAGGCTGAACGCATCGGAGGCACTGCCGCCATGCGCGGCAGGATCGGTGAGTGGCCCGATGACTTTCATCAACTCGATCACCGACCCGGGCCAGCCGTGCGCCATCAATAGGGGTAGCGCATTCTCGTGTTTTGAGCGGACATGAATGAAGTGGATATCCAGGCCATCAATATGGGTGATGAAGTTTGGAACGGCGTTTATTTTCGATTCGATTACCCGCCAGTCATATTGGGTCGCCCAGTGCCTTGCCAGTTTCTGGATCGTCGCCAGTTGTACACCTTGGGAGGAATCATTGACTGTTTCCTTGTCCGGCCATCTTGTTGCTTCTATCCGTCTACGCAACTCTGCAAGTTCAGACTCTTTGGCGCTGAAATGAAAGGGCCGTATTTCAGCGGAAACACTATCGGCTTTTGTTGGAGTATTGGTCATAGCGTCAGTCCTGGTTGATAAACCGAGTAACCCTAGCGGTGCAGCGGCACAGGCCACTGCAGCAGCGCCGCAGAAGTTACGTCTGGTCAGGGAAAGTAGTTTTAGAGTTTTTGGCATACAGGCTTCTACGTCGCGAAGTCACACGCGGGCCGTATTTTTCAAACACGGGACAATAACGACAAATAGGTATCTATCGCGGGAGCTGTAACAAACCTGAGCGGTGTTTTTTATAGCCTGGGAAACAAAGCAGGAAGTTTAATTACGCCGACTTTTTCAATGTTGCTCATCGATGACTCCTTGAGATTTTTATTGAGATTCAAATAGCAGAAAATCACGTAACTATTTGACAGGACTGATTTTATAGGCGCGATCAAGCGGTCGAGAAGAACGGAAAAAGCGATCACCTTCGGTTTTTCCGCCCACACCGCTCGTCGCCAAGGCGCAACGTCCGCTTTGACATCACCAGGTCTTTGGGAGAATATTTATGCATCGCATGCGATCTAATCGATTACGATAACAAGCCATCACAACATTGCCGTTTGGAGATCCAGCCATGAACACCGGAAGCAGCCGCACCCTGTTGAGCAACACCCATCACGCTTCCCGTGGCCACAACGGCAACAACTGGATCACGGCTTCATGAAGCTGATCCAGCTACGAGCGTTCTGCTCAGTGGTCGACAGGGGCAGCTTTCGTTCCGCGGCGCGAGAACTGGACGTTGCCCAAAGCACGCTGACAGAGTCGGTTCAAAGTCTGGAAAGAGAGCTCGGGGTCACCTTGTTGATGCGCTCCAATCAAGGCATCAGCCTGACCCTGGCCGGCAAGGTTTTCCTGACCCGGGCACGCTCGATCATTCTCGATTGCGATCGCGCGGTACAAGACGTCCGCCAGTGGAATGGAACGCCTGAGGGCCAGATCGCCTTGGGTGTCACAGCGGAACCCATGGCTGCGTGCTTGATGCCGGTCTTCAGCAGTTTTACCCACCGTTTTCCTAACGTGCAGCTGCACGTCGCCAGCGGAAAGACCCGTATGCTGATCGAGATGATTCGCGCTGGCCGGCTCGACTTTGTGATGGGTCCACTGAGTCCCGACGTCTTCGATATAGACCTGAACATCGAGCGGCTCTACAGCTCGAAAACCAGCGTCATTGCGCGTAAGGGCCATCCCTTGGCGAGTGCTCGATCAGTGCGCGATTTGGCCGATTGCCAGTGGATCAGCGTCCGGCCGGCGGGAGTCGTCGGCAGCGCGGAGAACCATCTGATCGAGCGGTTCAAAGCCCACGGCTTACCGCCACCGAAGATCGCGATCACGACCGAATCGCTGCTGGAACTCCTGCACATCATTTCCGAGACGGATTACCTGACCCTGGAGCCCGGCATGCTTCCCGGCATGAAGCTGTTTTCCTCATCGCTTATCAGCATTTCGATTCCGGAGCTGTTGGCGTCGTGTGAGGTGTGTCTGATCAGCCGCCGGGTGTCACCCTTGACCCAAGTCACGCAGGAACTGACCAGCATGCTGATTTCGTACTCGCGCTTGCGTCACCGAGCCAAAGGGTGAGCCGCTTTTCTTATTTACTTTGACGCATGACGAGGATCGTCACGGCTATCAATATACTCAAGCCCCAGCGGACCTGTTCCATAAACCTGAGAGATGTACTCCCCCGACCTGGCCCAATGAAAATGCGGAGTATTGGCCGGGAGCACCACTACACTGCCCGGGCCATAAGCGACCAGTTTGTCCGGATCAAACACAGAACCGAAGCCGATATAAAACACACCGGCCACTACGGTGTAGATACGGTCTTCAGGATGGGTATGGGGCATTAATTTCGTGCCGTTCGGCACTTTGACTCGCACAACGTAGGGGCCTGGCTTGGCAGGATCACCGACCAGGACAGCCAGTTTTACTTCTTTCGGAAACGCCGCAAAACTACGCCACTCCACGTCTTCGTTATACAAAGCGCCGGTTTTACCCAGCGGTAAGGGTTGTGCTTGGACAACCGATATTGCTGCACCCACGACAAGAAGCGTTGTCAGGCAAGCAGTTTTCATCATGCTCTGAATCATGAGAGGCACCCTGAGAAAAAATGTCCTCTCTAATGTAGTTGTCGCCCCCTGTTGTGATAATGCCGCCGATGCGCATTTCAGTTGATACGCTATGTAATCAGTTCAATAACCGGGTCGAGCCATGGCCCCGGTCGCAAGAATTTGAAATGCACGGCATTGCTCGACAGAATGGCGCCCCGATTCGGCCAACGTGCCGGACGCTCGTGGTGAAAAGGGGTTGCGGTTGAACGAACAGACATTGTCCATGCGCCTGGAACGCGTGGCGGCGCATGTACCCGCCGGTGCACGCCTGGCCGATATCGGCTCGGATCACGGCTACCTGCCGGTGGCGTTGATGCGCCGGGGCGCCATCGCGTCGGCAGTGGCCGGCGAAGTGGCGTTGACGCCGTTCCACTCGGCCGAACGCACCGTGCGCGAAAGCGGCCTGGACCCGCACATCACCGTGCGCCTGGCCAATGGCCTGGCGGCCATCGAGCCGGAAGACCGGATCACCGCGATCAGCATCTGCGGCATGGGCGGCGAGACGATCCGCGACATCCTCGACAGCGGCAAGGCGCATCTGAACGGCCAGGAACGCCTGATCCTGCAGCCCAACGGCGGCGAGCAGCCCCTGCGCCAATGGCTGATGGACAACGGCTACCGCATCCTCTGCGAGGAACTGCTGCGGGAAAACCGCTTCTTCTATGAAATCATCGTCGCCGAGTGCGCCGGACCGGTGATATACACCGCCGAGGAACTGTACTTCGGCCCGCTGCAGATGCAGGCACGCAGCCCGGCGTTCCTGGTCAAGTGGCAGCGCATACTGCGCCACAAGCAGCAAACCCTGACCCACTTCGCCCGAGCGCGGCAGGCTGTGCCCGAGGAAAAGGTGCAGGACGTCGCCCGGCAGGCCCGATGGATCACCGAACTGCTGGCGTGAAACGGGTTTAGGGATTGTACGAACAGTCGCCGAGCGTCGATCAGGCAAGGCATTATTCAAGAATTTCAAGCTGAGCGAAAAACATGAATCGTCAGAAAAAAATAAAGCAGTTGTTAAAGGCCCACGCCAAAAAGGCCAGTGCCAAATTGGCACCTCAAAGCAAGTCTAAATACATCAGTAAAGCCGACCGATTGAAACTGGCGGCTGAATCCAGTGACGACTCAATCGTTGTCGCTGAGAGCTGATTGATGTGTCGTAAGTACCACCGGGCCGTCCCCGATCATTACAAATCTGTCGAGAACAAGACTGCAAATTTCCGACGACGGCCCAGTCGCGTTAAAGCCACAAACTTTTAGTACCGGTATTACTCATGCCAACGGCACTGTCAGGGTCATCATGTTCGCCTGTAGCAAAAGCTGCCCCCTCAATGTGATAGACCGTCGGTTCTTCCGAAAAATATTCCTGTAAGCCCATCATGAACACCCGATGGTCTTCACTCTCTTCGAAGCCTGGCGTGTGATCCTCGAGTGAAGCCCAGCGCACGATCAGGTTGAATAGCTGCGGGGTTTCGATGCCTTGCGCGAGCAAGTGGCCGCCGTAACCCTTTGCGCGGGTGAGCAAAGGAGCAACCTCGGCAAATGCACACCTGAACTGTTCAATGCGTTCTTTGTGGACGGGGAGCAAAGCGATCTCATAAATCATGGCGTTCCTCTGATATGACTTAAGCGGTTAAAAGTACGCACTTACGAGATGAGCGATGGCTCGACTGCAATCGCGATTTTTCCTTGAATGCCGTTATTGGGACTCTCCAACCGGGCATGGGCGAGCGCAATGTCGGCAAGCGAATAGACAGCGCCAACGTGTGGCCGCAGCTGACCGCGCTCCACCAATGCGCTCAGCTCATCCAGCTTGCCGCGGTTCTGTCTTGTGAACACGAAGTGATAACTGGCGTTCTTGCCCCAGGCCTGAACGACGTTTTGTGGCTGTGCGATGTCCACAATCGAGACAACGCGGCCAAGTTGTGCGAGCACGTCGGGGCTACGCGACAGTGTGTTGCCGCCAATGGTGTCGAACACGACATCGACTCCACGGCCACTCGTTTCCCGCATGATGGCGTCGACATAATCCTCCTTTTCATAGTCGATGATCACGTCGGCCCCCAAGCTTCGTACAAATTCAATGTTTGCTTCGCGCACGGTCGTGAACACTCTTGCTCCCATGGCTTTTGCCATTTGGATCGCCACATGACCGACGCCTCCCGCGCCGCCATGTATCAGAATGCTTTCCCCCACTCTGAGCGACGCACGCACGATCAGTGCTTCCCACGCGGTACCGCCAACCAAGGTCAGGCTTGCCGCCTCAAGATGGCTTAGCGAGGCAGGCTTCTTCCCGATAATGTTTTCGGCCGCAACGTGGTACTCGGCATAACTTCCTGGCCCGTCGAATATTTGTGGGGTGTACCAGACTTCATCTCCCGGAGCGAAGGACGTCACACCCGGCCCGACTGCTTCGACAACGCCCGATACGTCGTGTCCGGTAATGGCCGGCAGTTGTACCAGGTCGGGATAATCGCCACGTCGAACCTGGTAATCCAACGGATTGATGGAGGTTGCGTGTACCCGCACCAGGACTTGTCCCGCACGCGGCACTGGCTTGGGCACCTCGCGAAGTTCGAACGATTCCGGGCCGCCAAAAGATTTAAGTATCAGCGCTTTCATTTTTGATCCTCGTTTCGACAAAAAGGGATATCGAGATTTCTCGATATCATGTGGTAAAAAAAATAACAGTTCTTTCTCTACGGCGAGAATCCTCACCGATGCTGCGGGTACTCGGACGTGACTCGCCCCGTGTGCTATGTCATTGCAAATCCTCATTTCGATAAAAAGGGATATCGGGATTTTTCGATATCACGTGGCAAAAAATTACAGCTCTTTCCCTATGATCTCCGCTAGAACACGGATGGTTGCTTCATTTCGCTTGTAATAGGTCCACTGACCGATGCGCGTGACGTCGACCAAGCCCACCCGTTGCAGAGTTGCAAGATAATCAGAAACCGTTGACTGCGACAGCCCGACGCCTTCTTGAATACTGCTGACGCAGACTCCCACCGTATGAACGTCCCCTTCATCCTGCGGAGGGAAGTTCTTGGCTGGGTCCTTCAAACCTTTCAGGATTTCAAGGCGCGTACGGTTCGAGAGAGCTTTGAATATTTCGAGTAATTCCATGCCGCGATGATATCGGCATTTCCCGATATGTCAATGTGCGAATGCAGTCTGGATGACAGACGGTTGGCCGCGTTGGTTTGATGGCCGCGCCTGAAGGCCGTCAGCGTCCAGACGTTGAAAGCGAGCGCCTGCATGTTTAACGCCGTTGTTTAACGACACTCCGCGTTACCTCCCAAAGGCTACAAATCCTTGCGCCGTTGCCTACGGTTACGCCAGAATCCGCCGGCTTGTGCGTCCGTGGCCCGGGCCTTATCGTTTCCCTGTCGCTGAAAAACAGCGATCGGGTTTGGTAGCCCGTTGTCCGCATGACGCATAGCTTCACTTTATGCAAATGCCTTTTTGGCATTCGTTTTATGGTGGCCATGCGCAGGGCGCCCTCGGGCGCGCCGGATTTTCCATGTGGGCCGGTCTACCAACCTTCGTATGGCCGCCACCCTTCGTTTGGTAGCGAGGGTGATGGCTCCAATAATCCATATGGAGTTTCATCAATGTTCAAGATCACACCCAACCCACCGGACACCGATCCGGCCTCCCCCTACGAAACCCTCGACTCAAGAAAACTGCACGAAGCCGCCGAACGCGCGCTCGATTTCTACCTCAATCCGGCGGCGCTCATGAACACTCCACGCAAACCCAGCACCATTTTCATGATTGCCCCGGATGTCGACGACGAAACCTTGCTGGTTCAAGCATGTGAGTCGATGGCGTCGGCCAGTGTCATGGCCAGCGATATCGCGGGGTTGGTGGAGGGCTCCCACCGCAACACCTTGCTGGCGCTTCAGCAGGTCATCATGCTCGGGGAATTGGCGGTGAATCGGATGCTGGATAACCTCGTTCCACCGACGTAATCACTGAACCCGGCACAGTGAAGGCATTGCACCTTCACTATGCCGGTGCTGAACGCTGTGCCGACAAACATTCACTTTCTCTCAGAGGCAGGTTCATGACTTCCAACCTGGCAGTCTCGAAACTATCAGGTCCGTGGTGTGGCGATGCTCCCACAGGACTGATGCAGCGTTGCAGGGATGCATGGGGTACACCTCTCGCAAAATTGAATGATCTTATGGTCGCCACTTTTTTGAATCAGGGCATCGCTGTGACACCCATGCTTGCCGAGGCAAAGCGACGCCTGGAAGCACAGGAACGAGATGACACCGAGTATTTCGACGGCCAGCTTCTCGAAGCTATACAACGCGTGGAATCTGGCCAGTGATTCATACCTGCGGGTTAAAGCGGTTGGCATGCAGGGTTGCTTCGGGTCGATAGCGGCACTTCATGACAGGTCGTTCTCGGCCAGAAGCAGCCGGTCGCGAAGGGCTGGCCCAAAGCCAAGCAGCAAACTGGACAGGTACATTTGCCCTGATCGCCAGCTTACGTAAAGCAAGGTAGTGGAGATTATCCATTGATTTTCGCGTTAATTAGCCGCTCCCTTTACCGCCTTGCTGCCGGAAGTAAGCTCCAACCAAACATGCAGTCAGAAACAGGAGAAACTCTTAACTGGACGACATTGCAGATGAACATACCCGCGCCCTGCCCGCGTTCTTCGCTTCGTAGAGTTGCTTGTCCGCAGCTTCTATCAAAGCCTCGAATCCTAGTTCGCCAGTGGGCGTCAATGTTGCGACACCTAGAGAGATTGTCAGCACGCGATCGACATCAGAAGCAGAATGTTCGATGCCCAATATCCGAACACGTTCCTGCATTCTTTCTGCAATCTCGACCGCACCAGAAAGAACTGTATTGGGCAGAACGCAGGCGAACTCTTCGCCACCATACCGAGCGACCAGGTCATAGGGCCGTCTAACCGTTTCAGATAACGTTTGGGCAACGGATTTCAAACAGTCATCTCCAGCCTGGTGTCCGTACCGGTCGTTGTAGCGTTTGAAATAGTCGACATCCACCAAAATGAGCGATAGCGGCTTTTGCTCTCGAAAGCACTGACGCCAATCCGCCAATATGTCCTCATTAAATTTGCGTCGATTGGCCACCCCGGTAAGACCATCTATCAACGCCATGGAACGCAGCAGATCGCTCTGTAGTTTCAGGGTTAGATGTGTTCGCACACGTGCTCTGACAATGGTGGTATTGATGGGTTTGGTGATGAAGTCCACCGCGCCAAGCTCCAGACCCAGCACCTCATCTGACTCCTGCTGCTGTGCGGTAATGAAGATGATGGGGATGCCTTGGGTCGTAGGGTCAACCTTGAGTCGACGGCATACTTCATGCCCATCCATACCCTTCATGACCACGTCCAGCAGAATCAAATCGGGCAGTTGGGCCTGGCATACGCTGATTGCCTGCTCACCGCTGGTGGCCATGAACACATCACAGTCCTCACGAAATAGCTCATGAAGTACCCGGATATTAGTCGGTTGGTCGTCGACAATAAGGAGTTTTGGACGGTTAAAGGAATGTGGCAACCAAGTTTGCATCGATTGTTCCATCAGGCAGATCTCAACAGGTCACGACCAATCGGCATCGCAGCGGAAAAGTCTAGCGACTGCACCTTGGCAACAAGTTCGTCGAACTGTGGGCGCAGGGATTGCGGCGTTTTTGACGCCAATGCGTCTGCCAGCTCTATGGCTTGAAGGTTCCCCGCTTCCAACAACAGCAAAACCTCCTCCAGGGACTCTCTCCATTGCGCCGGTGCCATGGAATCTTCGTCAGTACTGCTTTTTGCACGCGGGCCCTGACCAAAATCGACATTCATTTGCTCCAGGCTTTGTTGCAGCAACCTGCTTAATTCGTCAAACCATGTTGGGTCTACAAAGATGCTCGCTACAGACGCTGCATCTCCGTGTCTTAGTGTGTGTTCCAGGTTGCCGGCCAGGAGCGACACCGCCTTGGCACCCATAGTGCCGCTGCTACCTTTAATGGTATGGAGTACAAACGCGGCCCCTGATGCATCTTGCCGCTGGATCTGATCGCGCAACTGGACAAGCTGTTTTTCCATCTCTGGGCCAAAGGTGCGTAGCACCTTGCGGATCAAATCGAGGTCACCCCCAAAGCGGTCAATAGTTGATGCACGAGACTCTATAACGCCTTCTCCTGTATTGACTTGCCCCAAGGTTAAAGATGCCTGGCTATCTTCACGGCCTGATTGAAAGAGCAGCGTTACGACGAGTTGTTCCAGGTCTATGGGTTTGCCAACATGATCATTCATCCCCGCAGCAAGACAGGCTTCACGGTCGGTATTGGAGACATTTGCGGTCATCGCCACAATCGGCAGTGTTGCAAAGCGTGGGTTCGATCTAATGCAACGAGTCGCCTCCAAGCCATCAATATCTGGCATCTGGATATCCATTAGTACGACGTCGAAGGACACACGCTCATTCATCACCTTGCTCACACCTTCCAGCCCGCCTTCAGCCAGTGTCACCTGCGCACCTTCCCTTGTCAGTAACTCATCGGCTACCTGGCGATTGAGCATGTTGTCTTCCACCACCAATAGCCGTAGCCCGGCCAGACGCTGCGGCCTGTCAAACGTTGATCGAGGTACGAGGGACTGCGGCAAGTTTTTGCCCTCGAGCGCTCGCTGAACAGCGTCGGCTAGCTGCTTGGGAGTGACCGGTTTGGTGAGAAAACCCACGAAGGGGGCGTCTCCCGCCTGGTGGGCGTCGGCCAATACTTCGCGGCCGTAAGCAGTGATCATAATGACCATCGGAGGTGGCACACCGTTACCCTGCTGATGGATCAACTGCGCAGCGCTCAGCCCATCCATATCGGACATCCGCCAGTCCATCAGTACCACGTCGTAGGCTTCGCCTCTCGCCTTGGCGTTTTTCACCCATTCCACTGCTTGCGTGCCACCGCTCACGAGGTCGGCCTGCCACCCTAATGCATGAACGGTTCGCGACAGCAATTCACCCGACATGGCGTTGTCGTCAACGATCAGAATCCGTAAGGACACATCGACTCCAGTACAGGCAGATCTCAGCAGTGACGTCGGCGCTACATCCAGAGTTATATCGAACCAGAAACGACTCCCGACACCTTGCTTGCTCTCCACTTGAAGTTCACCACCCATCAAGGTGACCAACCTTTTGCAGATCACCAGGCCCAGACCTGTACCACCAAAACGCCGGGAAGTTGAAGCCTCGGCCTGAGTGAAACCTTCAAAAATGCGCTGAAGTTGTTCCGGGCTGATACCGATGCCAGTGTCAGAAACGGCGATGCGCAAGCTCACAGCATTTTCCGTGCGCCTCAGTTGTTCAACGCTGACCACGACTTGGCCTTCCAAGGTGAACTTGAGGGCATTACCCGCCAGGTTGATCAGTACCTGTTGCAGTCGCAGGCTATCGCCGATCAGGTCGTTGGGTAAATTGGAGTCCAGGTCGAACATGACCTCAACCTCCTTATCGCCCTGGTTACCTGTCAGCACAACGGCGAGGTCACGCATGAGCGGTTCAAGCTCGAACGGGTGCACATCGAGTTGCAGCTTGCCCGCCTCAATCTTGGAATAATCGAGAATGTCATTGAGCAAGCCCAGCAGTGATTTCGCAGCGGTCTGCGCTTTGGTCACATAATCGAGTTGGCGACCATTCAGGTCAGTGTTCTGCACCAACTGCAACATACCCAACACGGCGTTCATCGGTGTGCGTATTTCATGACTCATGTTGGCCAGGAAGGCAGACTTGGCCGCACTCCCTGCATCGGCCTGTTCCTTGGCGTGAAGCAGATGTGACTCTAGCTCGCGTTGGACAGTGATGTCCCGATTGATCCCGGTCACACGCAATGCCGCACCGTTCGGGCTGCGTTCAATCTGCGCGCCGGCCTGTATAAAGCGAATCTGACCGTCCGGGCGAACGACACGAAAAATCGTGTCATACACATCAGTCCCCTCGACGGCGGCATTCAGTTTTGCAGCCGCTGCAACGACATCCTCAGGGTGAACACGTGAGTACCAGTGCATATAGCTCAGACCCGTATTGCGCAACGTCAGTGGCTGCCCGTAGAACTCGAACATACGGTCATTCCACTGCAAGTTATTGTCCGCCAACGTCCAAGACCAGACGCCCAATTCGGCCACTTCAGCAGCCATCACCAGTTGATCGTGCACCGCCATCAGTTCGCTGCGTTGTTCCAGTGTCGTCTTCAGGCTCGCAGCCAGTTCCTTTTCAGCTGCTTTACGTTCGGTAATGTCTACCGCAATACCCAGGTAACCGCTCAATACCCCATCGGTATCGCGCATGGAGGTGACCACTAGCGTGACAGGAAACCGCGAGCCATCCTTGTGTGCGTAAGTCCACTCTCGGATTTCTGCGCCTTCAAGCTCAGGTTTATGGGTAAGCACACGGAAACCGTCGATAGTCTGAGCGTACTCCTCGCTCAGCTCAACGCCACGTGCAGCGACTTCCTCTGGGACATGGAAGAGCGCCGGGGTGTCTTTGCCTACTAACTCTTCGGCGTCATAACCCAACAAGTGCTCGGCACCTTTGTTGAACACACGGATAACGCCATCGAGATCCGTCGCAATGATCGAAACCTCAGTAGCCGAGCGTAGCACCGTGTCCAACAACAGATTGAGATGCCGCAACTCGGATGTTCGTTGCGCAACCTGCTCTTCCAGGCTGGAGTTGAGTTCAAGAATTCGAGCCTCTGCCACTTTTTTCGCCGAGATATCCCTTAACGTCTTGGACGCCCCAATGACGCGACCACCCTCGCCATAAATGGGGGAGATGCTGACGGAGACATCGATCAGTCGCCTGTCTTTGTGATGGCGTTGCGTATCAAAGCTGCCGATACGCTCACCCGCCCTGATGCGCGCAAGGATACGAGCTTCCTCTGTGACAAGCTCCAGAGGAACAATCAAATTGGCCAGTGTCTGGCCCACGGCCTCCTCGGCGGTAAAACCAAAAAGGTGCTCGGCGCCTTTGTTCCAGTTGGTGACGACGCCATCGAGGTTTTTTCCAATAATGCCATCGCCCGAGCTTTCAACGATGGAAGCCAGCCTTGCCTGCTCGACAAATATCTGCCGCCGACGTTGACGGCTGACACTCACGACACTCGCCAAGGTCGCTAGAAGAAGCGTGAGAAAACCACCGAAAAACAGCACAACTTTTGGTGAAACCTGATGCAGGCGCTGGATGAACAGCGAATTTGCGTCGAGTTCGATTTGCCACCGCCTTCCGTATACCTCGCGCTCCAGCTGATGGGTCATCAGCGTTTCACGGCGAGCCGAGTCGTCGGTGCTTTCATAAAACAGCTTCTCTTGTCCTGGGACGGTGATATCCCTTAATCGCAAATGTACCGTCTCATTTTCTATGCGCAGGCCTTTAAGTACCTCCTCGGTCTGCAACACAACATAGCTCCAGCCAAAAGCAGCTGCCTCTCGTTCAGCAGCGGTCACCGGAGTGACTTCACCGCGAAAGATGGGCATCAATACCAGGAAAGACTGCTGCGGTTTTCCCATGGCCTGTACTAACGTGATGGGCCCACTGATCCGTGCCGCACCGCTTTGTATCGAGGATTGTGCCGCCTCTCGCCGCGATGTTTCTGACGCTATGTCCAAGCCAATGGCAGCCCGGTTACCTTTAGCCGGTTCGACATACTGAATAACGTAGCGCTCGCCTGAGTGCGCTGAGAATTGATGGATGGAGAAGTCAGCAGCGCCGTCGGCTCGAGCGTGCTTGAGAAACTCGCTTTCATCGCGCTCCGGTACACGCCTGATAAAACCAAAAGCACTGGCGCCGGGGAACTCGAAAGCGAGGTCACGGGTTCTGTGATATCGGAGAAACACTTCACTGCTAATGCCATACTCGCCCGCTGTGAGCACAGCGCCACGAGCGCCTCGCAAACCGTATTGGTAAAGATTGAGGCGCGTTAAAACCAACTCTGCGGCGTCTTCGGTTGCCGCTGCAATCGCTTCTTGCGCCTGCTCTTCGTTGTTACGTTCAAGGATCCAGCCACCCAGAAAGCTTGCCCCTAATCCCACGGCCAGAGTGATAGCTACTCCCCAGTTCAATGCAAAAAACCTATGCTTTCTCACCCGCATTGTCCCATCGCAGAAGGCCTTAAAGCCTTCAAGATTAAAGTTCGAACCCAGTTGGGGAACGCGAGATATCCAACCTGCAAGACCCCAATAAGCTAGTTCAGGCCGGCCAATCGTTTAAGCCTTTCAATGTCTGCTTCGGGTTCGCCGTTGTTCACGGCGGCGGCAAGGCGCATCACCACTTGTTCGCGGCGGACTTGCATGGGCGGCAAGGCATAGATAGCACCTACCAGTTCACGTAGAACCATTGGTAGCCTCCAGCTTGCTTTCAAGCGAACGGCAAAAGGCGCTGCAAAATCACGAACAGCGTGCGCGAGCGTTTCTTCGGCCACGCTGTTGCCCCGGTTCTCCCATTTCTGAGTTTGGTACAGCACACAGAGTTCGCCCATGCGGTGCAGAAGGGCGGCACTTTGCAGCGGAGCGGGATCCAGACCACATTGTTGAGCCAGAAGAACAGCCCTTTCAGCTAAACGCTCGGCATCATCCAGATGAGCCTGGATGAAAGTCTTCAGCATGCCGTCAGGTTGAGTATTGGTCTGTCGCAGGGCCTGGCTAATCGCCAGATTCACGCTGGTAAGTCCTCCCAGCCGCGCCAGGGCACTGTTCAAATTCGTGCATGGCTGCCCGAGCCCGAGATATGCGGCACCGTTGGAGGCGGCGATCAAGTGGGCACATAGCGCCGGGTCATACTGCCAATCATTGGCGAGTTCTCTTAAATCCATTGGCGCCCCGCCATAGCCGAGCCGAAGTTTGTCTTTGACCGAGGCCAGTAAAGGTAAGTCCAACTCACCCGCAGACAAACCACTCAGATAACTGATCAGGTCTTCAGTGTTGATAGTGGTGGCTCGTGGGGGCTCATCAAGCGGAAGGAGCGTATCCAGGCATTGTACGACGCGCGAAACCTGAAATGGCTTGGTGAAAAAAGCGCTGATTCTCAGCGATTTTACCGCCAGCACACTGTCTCGATCAGCGCGGCCGGTGATCATGATCAGCGGCGTGTCTTGATCTTTTTCGCGAATTTTCTGCAACAGGTTGACGCCGGGGGCATCCGGTAGATTCCAGTCGGCCATCACCAACTGATAGGTGCCTGGCTGCCAAGCGTCTAAAGCACTAGCGACATCGATAAAGCAATCGACCTGAGCAACCGGACGGATGCTCAACACGAGCTGTTTTAAAAGATCGGATATCCAGGGGTCATCATCCAGAATCATCACTCGCATTCGATAATCCTCACTGGATTGACACGTAACTTAGCAACGCCTTAGTGACTGACTGTCAGCCAACAGCAAACATAGACGTCGTTGAGATCAAGGGGTGAGGTTGTAACCGAGCGATTTTGGGTAAATCACGGCAATTTCCCTTTGGCGGATGGTTAGATGGCATCCTTGAACGGTTGAATCTATTCCTGACCCGCGAACTATACAAGCAAGCAAACAGCTCACAGGTAGTCAGGAGAGCGGGGGTTAGTGCATGAAACGCCGCCATAGCGGAATTGCTTGAGTGATTCCGTCCTGCTGCTCGCTGCCCTAGGCACCCAAAAATGCGCTAACCCCTCTGACTCACGGATCCAAGCAGTCTTGGCTAACGGCTCGAGCGTTTCGGCTGGTTTTACGCCAACATTTATGGACTGTCCTGGCATCTTCCAAGGGAAACACGTCCCGAATGGCTGCAACGGGTCGATATCGGCCCACCACCGACATAACCACTGAACCCGGCGTAACGAAGGCATTGCACCTTCGCCACGCCGGCGCTGAACGCCGCGATGTCAGCTCATCCAGTTACCACCGTCGACATTGTAGGTCTGGGCCACCACATATTCGCTCTCGGGCGATGCGAGGAAAATCGCCATGCCCGTCAGGTCGTCAGCGGTGCCCATCCGCCCAAAGGGCACTTCCTTACCCACGAGTTTTTTCTTCTCACCCAATGGCCGATTTTCATAGCGGGCGAACATTGCATCGACACCGTCCCAATGTTCGCCATCGACGACGCCTGGCGCGATGGCGTTCACATTGATCCCGTGTTTGATCAGGTCCAGGCCTGCGGATTGGGTAAGGCTGATCACGGCCGCTTTGGTCGCGCAATACACACCCACGAGGGCCTCCCCTCTTCGTCCCGCCTGGCTGGCCATGTTGATGATCTTGCCGCCGTGGCCCTGACTGATCATCTGACGTGCCGCTGCCTGCAGGGTGAAAAGCGTTCCAGCGACATTGATCGAAAACAGACGCTCGAAGCTGTCGCGGGTGATCTCGACGATGGGCGCAAGGTCGAACAGTGCGGCGTTGTTGATCAAAATATCGAGTTTGCCTGTCTGCGCGATGACAGCGGCAATGGCCGCATCGATGGACGTCTGGCGGGTAACGTCCATCTCGACAGCGTATGCGTTAGGCCCCAGCTCGGTGGCCGTGGCGTGGGCGCGTTCCAGGTTGATGTCCGCGATAGCGACCGTCGCCCCCTCACGAATGTAAGCCTGAGCAAAAGACCGCCCGATGCCTCGGGCAGATCCGGTGACGAGCGCGCTTTTACCTTCTAGTCGTTTCATTGAGGGTTCATCCGTTTTCTGAAATTCGGTTCGCCCAATCGTGGGCATGGTTGGCGTAGCGGTCAGGCAGCGCGACGCATCAGGGGAGCCAATGCTTTGCCGTGCTCGTCGAACAAGTGGCAATGCAGCACGTCCAGCGCCACCCGGCGCGACTCGCCATAAGCGACCTCGCAGTCGCCATTCACCCGGACTGTGAGCGCTTCACCAGACGTCGCGACGACGTGGCAGAACGTGTCGCTGCCCAGGCGTTCGGTGACGTCGGTGGTGATCGGCAATTGCCCTTGTTCATCCAGACGCAGGTGTTCGGGACGGATACCGACGGTGACTGCGCTGCCCACCATCAAGGTGCTTGCGTCACGGGGGATGAGCAGACGTCGACCGGAGGCCAGCTCGACCTCGACACCCTGATGACTACTGGAAGTCACGGTGGCCTTGAGAAAACCCATTTTCGGCGTGCCCAAAAATCCTGCGACGAACAGGTTGGCCGGTTGGTGATACAGGTCCAGTGGCGAGCCGATCTGCTCGATCCGGCCACCGTTCAGCACCACCACTTTGGTGGCGAGTGTCATGGCTTCAACCTGATCGTGAGTCACGTAGATCATCGTGGCTTGCAGCTCTTTGTGCAGTCGCGACAGCTCCAGGCGCATCTGCACCCGCAGGGCGGCGTCGAGGTTCGACAGCGGTTCGTCGAACAGGAAGATTTTCGGGTTGCGCACGATGGCGCGTCCGATGGCTACGCGCTGACGCTGGCCGCCGGACAACTGTTTCGGTTTACGTTCGAGCATCGGTCCCAGCTCAAGGATGCGTGCCGCTTCGCCGACTTTTTTCTCGACTTCGGCTTTCGGCACGCCGGCCAGGTCGAGGGCAAAGGACATGTTTTTGCGCACGCTCATGTGCGGGTACAAGGCGTAGGTCTGAAACACCATCGCCAGGTCGCGCTTGGCCGGGCTGACTTCGGTGATGTCGCGGCCATCGAGTTCGAGGGTGCCGCCGCTGACTTCTTCCAGCCCGGCGATCAGGCGCAGCAAGGTGGATTTTCCGCAGCCCGACGGGCCGACGAAGACCACGAATTCCTTGTCGTTCACTTCCAGGTCGATGCCCTTGATGATGGAAAAGCCTTCGAAGCCTTTTTGCAGATTCTTGATTTTCAGGTTGGCCATGGTGGCGCTCCTTTGTGCTTATTCTTTGAGGGCTATTTCACGGCGCCAAACGACAGGCCGCGGACCAGTTGTTTCTGACTGATCCAGCCGAAGATCAGGATCGGTGCGCAGGCCAGCGTCGAGACCGCCGACAACTTGGCCCAGAACAGACCTTCGGGACTTGAGTAGGAGGCGATCAGCGCAGTCAGTGGCGCGGCTTTCGATGAGGTCAGGTTCAGCGACCAGAACGCCTCGTTCCAGCACAGGATCAGTGACAGCAGCACCGTGGATGCCAGTCCGCCCTTGGCGATCGGCAGCAGCACGCGGACCATTTCCTGCCACAGGGTCGCGCCGTCCAGGCGTGCGGCTTCGAGGATGTCTTTGGGGATGTCCTTGAAGTAGGTGTAAATCATCCAGACCACGATCGGCAGGTTGATCAGCGTGTAGATCACGATCAGTGCGATGCGCGTGTCAAGCAAACCGAAACTCTTGGCCAGCAGGTAGATCGGCATCAATACGCCCACCGGCGGCAGCATCTTGGTCGAGAGCATCCACAGCAGCGTGCCTTTGGTGCGCTGGGTTTCGTAGAACGCCATCGAGTACGCCGCCGGCACCGCGATCAGCAGGCTCAGGGCCGTGGCGCTGAAGGAAATCACCACCGAGTTCCAGGCGAAGCTGAAGTAATCGCTGCGCTCGTTGATGTGCAGGTAGTTCTCCAAAGTCGGCGTGAAGATGAACTGCGGCGGCGTGGCGAAGGCGTCGATTTCGGTCTTGAAACTGGTCAGCACCATCCAGAAGATCGGGAAGAAGATCAGGATCGCGATGGCCCAGGCCAGGGTGCCGAGCAGCAGGCTTTGCAGACGGCGGGATTGTTGAAGGGTCATGGCGCAGGCCTCAAGTCTTGTCGGTCAGGTTTTTGCCGATCATGCGCACCAGCACGATGGCCGCGATGTTGGCGATCACCACCGCGATCAAGCCGCCGGCGGACGCCATGCCGACGTCGAACTGCACCAGTGCCTGGTTGTAGATCAGGTACGCGAGGTTGGTCGAGGCATAGCCGGGGCCGCCGTTGGTGGTGGTGAAGATTTCGGCGAACACCGAGAGCAGGAAGATGGTTTCGATCATCACCACCACGGCAATCGGGCGGGCCAAGTGCGGCAGGGTCAGGTGCCAGAAAATCGCGATCGGCCCGGCGCCGTCGAGGCGTGCGGCTTCCTTCTGTTCCTGGTCGAGAGACTGCATGGCGGTCATCAGGATCAGGATCGCGAACGGCAGCCATTGCCAGGAGACGATGATGATGATCGACAGCAGCGGGTAATGCGCCAGCCAGTCCACCGGCTGCGCGCCGAACAGTTTCCAGACGTAGGCGAGAATCCCCGACACCGGGTGGAAAATCAGGTTCTTCCAGATCAGCGCGCCGACGGTGGGCATGATGAAAAACGGCGAAATCAGCATCACTCGAACGATGCCGCGGCCGAGGAATTCACTGGCTTCCAGCAGCGCACTGATCAGCACGCCCAGCACCACACTGATCAGCAACACGCTGCCCACCAGCAACAGGGTGTTGGTGGCGCCGGGCATGAACCCGGAGTCGGTCAGGAAGTAGCTGAAGTTCTCCAGCCCGACGAACTCGTTTTCACCGGGATAGAGCAGGTTGTAGCGGATCATCGAAAAGTAAACGGTCATGCCCAGTGGCACGATCATCCACAGCAGCAACAACGCCACCGAGGGACTGACCAGAAACCAGCCGGGATTGGCCAACCGGCTTTTACGCACCGGTTGGGGGATGTCCATGTGAGCTTTGGCAGTTGAAATATTCATGGCATTTAACCGATTAGGACAGACAGACGAAGATCAAAATGTGGGAGCGGGCTTTTGTGGCGAGGGAGCTTGCTCCCGCTCGACTGCGCAGCAGTCGCAAAGCTTTTGGGGGCGCTTCGCACCCCAGCGGGAGCAAGCTCCCTCGCCACAATTTGGATGGCTAGGGGTTATTTGGGATAACCGGCGCGCTTCATCTCGCGTTCGGTGGAGGTCTGTGCGGCAGCGAGTGCTTGATCGACCGACATCTGCCCGGTCAGCGCAGCGGAAAACAGTTTGCCCACGGAAGTGCCTATCGCCTGGAACTCGGGAATGGTGACGTACTGGATGCCGACGTATGGAACCGGCTTGATCGAGGGGTGTGCAGGGTCGGCGTGCTGCATCATCTGCAAGGTCACCTGCGCAAAAGGCGCCGCTTGTAGATAAGCCTCGTTGTACGTGGATTGACGCGTGCCTGGCGGAACATTGGCAATGCCGTCTTTTTCAGCAACCAGTTGAATGTATTCTTTCGACGTGGCCCACGTGATGAACGCCTTGGCAGTCTCTTTATGCTTGGAGGTGGCCGGTATCGCCAACGACCACGCGTACAGCCACGACGAACCCTTGTCGGTCACCTCCGTCGGTGCCGGGGCAAAGCCCACGCTGTCGACGACTTTGCTCTGCTCCTTGTCCGTCGTGAAAGATCCCGCGACGCTGGCATCCACCCAGATCGCGCACTTGCCGCTGTTGAACAATGCGAGGGTCTCGTTGAAGCCATTGCTCGACACACCGGGCGGTCCATACTTTTTCAGGGTATCGACGTAAAAGTGCGCCGCTGCCGTCCACTCCGGGCTGGCAAGTTCAGGCTGCCACTTTTCATCGAACCAGCGAGCACCGAAGGCATTAGCCATAGTGCTCAACAACGCGATGTTCTCGCCCCACCCTGCCTTCCCCCGCAGGCACATGCCGTACTGACCTTTATCAGGTTCGTGCAGCCTGGAGGCAAACTCGCCGAGCTGGGTCCAGGTCGGATGCTCCGGCATGGTCAACCCGGCCCCCTTGAACAGGTCGGTGCGGTAATAAGTGATCGTGCTTTCACCATAGAAAGGCAAGGCGTAGAGCGTGTTGTCGACCGACAAGCCCTGGCGTACCGAGGGAAAGATGTCTTCCAGGTCGTACGCCGGCGGCAGTGCCGTGATCGGCTCAAGCCAATGCTTGGCGCCCCACAGCGGCGTTTCATAGGTACCAATCGTCAGCACGTCGAATTGCCCACCCTGAGTCGCAATATCGGTGGTCAGGCGCTGACGCAGGACATTTTCTTCCAGCACCACCCAATTGAGTTTCACATCAGGGTGCTGCTGTTCAAAAATCTTGGAGAGCCGCTGCATCCGGATCATGTCGCCATTGTTCACAGTGGCGATGGTGACCGTTTCGGCAGCATGACTGACAAGGGCAAAGGACAGGCCGGCGGAAAGGAAAAGCGCTTTCGGGATGTTCATCGTAGTGCTCTCCGCTCCGCGCCTTGGACGACGGGAGCTATTATTTTTGTTGTTAACCATCGCTGGGCAAATACAACTGCGCAGCCAGGGTGGACGGCTTGATTACAACAGCTTGGAAAACCCCGGACAAACGCACAGAGGACGGCAAACCGATACTTTTTTAACCCCGCTTGAAAAACAACCCAACGATCAAAAAAGTATCAGTGCCAGGCAATCCCTGAGCTAGCAAACGCCGGGCATGAAGGCGTATGTTGCTCGCATACGAACAACAAATAACAAAGAAAGAGACCTGCCATGCCTGATAGCCGAGCAGCGCTGTTTGAACAGCGACCCGCCGAACTGGAGGTCATCCTTCCCGAGCCCGATCATTGTTTTCGCTGGTATGAACACGACTACCCCTACTCCCTGGCTCGCTGGAACCATCACCCGGAATTCGAAATCCACCTGATCCGCCAAGGCAGCGGCAAGCTGGTGGCGGGGGATTACATCGGCGCATTCGGCGCCGGTCATGTGGCGCTGATCGGCCCTGACCTGCCCCATGACTGGATAGGCGACCTGGCGCCCGGTGAGTTCCTGGCGGGACGCGATGTCGTGCTGCAATTCGACGGCGCGGCGATTCTGGCCTTGCGTGGGACGATGCCCGAACTGGGCGAGCTTCAGCACCTGTTTGAGCGTGCACGCCGGGGCCTGGAATTCACCGGCGCAACGGCTGTGCAGGCCGCACATCTGCTGGAAGACATTGGCCCTGCTCAAGGGCTCGAGCGCCTGATTCTGTTTCTTCAATTGATCAATGCACTGATGAAAGCGCCCACACAGGACGTCCATTTGCTCGCCAGCGCCTGCTACGCGCCAACCCTGGACGCCCGCGCCTCCGAGCGCATCCACAAGGCTTTTGACTACCTGTTGACTGAGCTCACAGGCGATATTCGCCTGTCGGTGATTGCCCAGCGCCTGGACATGAGCGAACCCGGTTTTTCGCGCTTCTTCAAGCGAGTCACCGGCCACGGTTTCATCGACCTGATGCGCAAGCTCAGGGTTCAACGTGCCTGCCGGCTACTGTTGCAAACCGAGATGTCAGTGGCGGACATCTGCTTTGAAGTGGGCTATGAAAACCTGTCCAACTTCAACCGGCACTTCCGTATCGAAATGGACCAGACCCCGAGTGAATACCGTCGCGGTACGGCGATGACCCTGTTCAATCGCAACGGTCCCCACCCTTCCCTGCCGTTCACCAACGCTCATTGAGTCAGCAATAACAAATAAAAGGAAATGACGATGGTATTGCCTCGCGCAGTCGTATTTGGCGAAGCCCTGACCGACCTTGTCCAGGGCCTTCCCGGGGAGTGGACAGGTTATCCGGGCGGTGCGCCGTGGAACGTCGCCCGAGCGATGAGTCGCCTGGGCGTCAGCACCGCGTTCGCAGGCTCGGTGAGCACGGATTCACTGGGCGATGAAATCGTCCGGCAATCGGCTGCGGCAGGTCTGGATATGCGGTTCCTGCAACGGGCAGACCGCGATCCGCTGGTGGCCATCGTCCCGTCGAGCCGTCCACCACGGTACTTTTTTGCCGGCGACGCCGATCTGTTTTTCGATGCGCAGCAGTTGCCGGACAACTGGATGGTCCACGCTGAAATCTGCCATTTCAGCTGCATCAGCCTGGCCCGCCAACCGCTGGCAGACCAGTTAGTCAACTTGGCCACGCGAGCGAAGGAGGCAGGAAAACGGATCAGCTTCGATCCGAACTGGCGCAACTTGATGGACAGCCACTACCGCGCGCAGACCTTCCCGACGATGACCGCCCTCGCCGACCTGATCAAGCTGTCGGACGAAGACCTTCGGCACCTCTATCCAGGGCTCACCGAAAGCCAGGCCATGGATGAGCTGCGTGGGCTTAACCCGCACGCGCAAATCCTGTTCACCCGCGGTGAGCACGGCATGGTGTTGCACACCCCGGACACTGTTTACGAGCAACCCGCGATTGCGGTGGACGTCGCGGATACGGTGGGGGCAGGCGACGCTTGCATGGCCGGTTGGCTGGCAGCGGACTTGCTGGGCATGGCCGATCCGAGGGAGCGCCTGCAGTTTTCAGCCGCCTGCGCGTCGATATCCTGCCGCCATGCCGGTGCCTATGCGCCTGCGCTGGACGAGGTGAAGCGTTTACTCAACACCTCAGTTTGACGCTCTGACAGAGTTGGCGAAGGCATTGCGCTTTCGCTTCCACCCCGATCAAGTCGCCGGTTGATGACTGGTCCCCGACGCGTCGGCATGTGTGGATCCTTGTCTATAGCACTCATTTTGCAGTGGCCGTCTTGAACTTGGTCCAGGTGCGCATCCGCGCGCGCATGTCGGATTGGGGAATGTCCTTGCCTGGAATCAACCGCGCATAAGTCGCTTCATCGAGGTAGATGTCCGGGTTGTTGCGCATCGTCGCATCGACGTCCTGGCGAGCCTTGGCGTTGGAAGTCGGGTAGCCGGTGAAGTTGCTGATGGCGGCCATGTTTTGCGGGCGCATGACGAAGTTGATGAAGGCGTAGGCGTACTCCGGGTGTCTGGCGTCGACCGGAATCGCCATGGTGTCCATCCACACTGTCGTGCCTTCGCGGGGAACGCGGTACTCGAACCGGGTGTGCTTGCCGGCGCTGTCCGACGTCCGTTGCGCCTGGGTCATGTCGCCGCTGTAGCCGAGGGACAGGCACAGGTTGCCGTTCACCAGATCGGTCACCGGTTGCGACTGGAACTTGCGAATGTACGGTCGCAGTTTCATCAGCAGCTCACTTGCTGCGGCCAGGTCTTCTGGCTTGGCGCTGCGTGGTTCACGCCCCAGGTAATTGAGCACCACCGCCAGCACTTCGTCCGGCGAGTCGATCATCGAGATGCCGCAGTCGGTAAATTTCGCCGCCAGTTCCGGTTTAAACAGCATGTCCAGGCTATTGACCGGGGCGTGGGGCGAACGCTGTTTGATCTGTCCGTCATTGTAGGTCAGGCCGATGGTGCCCCAGGTGTAGGGGACGGTAGCCTGGCTCGACGTTTCATACTGCCTGCGCAGCTTCTGCAAACCGGGTTCGATGTCGTCCATGGCGGTGAGTTTTGAGCGGTCCAGCGTCAGCAGACTGCCGGCGCGCATCAAGCGTTCGGCAACGGTGTCGCCGGGGAAGATCAGGTCATAACCACTGCCGCCGGCGAGCATCTTGGCTTCCAGGGTTTCGCTGCCATCCATGACGTCGTAGATCACCTTGATCCCGGTTTCGGCGGTGAAACTGGCGAGGGTGTCTTCGGCGAAGTAATCGGCCCAGTTGTACAGCCGCAGGGCTTTATCTTCGGCATGCAGCGACGACGAGGCGATTGCCAGTCCCAAGGCGCCGAGCAACAGCTTGTGGGGAATGCGCATGTCAGACTCCTTGAGTGTTCCAGCGTGCATGAAGGTGACGACCGTCCTGACTCAGCAACGCCCCGTACATGTCCGGGCGACGGTCGCGGTAGATGCCCCAGCTCAGGCGCTCTTCGCGCATAGCGGCCAAGTCGAGGCTGTGCACCAGCACGCCACTGCTGTCCCGGTCGGCTTCGGCGAGCAATTTGCCTTTGTGATTGCAGATAAACGACGAGCCGTAAAAGCTCATCTGCAACGCAGGATCTGTGGTCGCCACCTCACGGCCGACGCGATTGGCCGCCACCACCGGCAGGATGTTCGCAGCGGCATGCCCGCGCATGGTCATCTGCCAATGGTCACGGGAATCCAAGGTTTCGCAGCCTGGCTCAGAGCCGATGGCGGTGGGAAACAGCAAGACTTCTGCCCCCATCAACGCCAGGCAGCGCGCGGTCTCGGGGAACCACTGGTCCCAGCAGATCCCCACACCGAGGCGTCCGAACGCCGTGTCCCAGACACGGAAACCGGTGTCGCCTGGGCTGAAGTATTCCTTCTCCTGATACCCGATGGCGTTGGGGATGTGGGTCTTGCGATACACCCCCAGCAAGCGCCCGTCGGCATCGGCCACACTCAGGGAATTGAAGTACGCATTGCCGGCCTTTTCGAACCAGCTCAGCGGCAGCACCACCCCCAATTCTTTGGCCAACGCGGCAAAGCGCTTGAGTACGCCGCTGTATCGATATTCTTCGGCCAACGCCAAATGCTTATGGCTTTGTTCGATGCAGAAATACGGCGTGGCAAACAGCTCCTGCAACAGGATGACCTGGGCACCCTTCGCCGCCGCCTCGCGGACCAATTGCTCAGCCTGATCGAGGTTGTTCGGCAAGTCCCAGGTGCACGGCATCTGGGCGGTGGCAATCGTTAGCAGCGTCATGGCATCACCCCTGCACTGGCCAGGCGGGCTGCTGCTGGGTGATGCAATGCACCCCGCCGCCGCCATGGGCCAAGTGATTGATTCGCACCGGCACCACCTCGCGCCCCGGGAACGCTTGGGCCAACACCTCGGCCGCCGCGTTGTCAGCGTCGATTCCATAGGCCGGCATGATGATTGCGCCGTTGGCGATGTAGAAATTGGTGTAGGAAGCGCAGAACACTTCGGCCTCGGTGTCCACCGCATCAGTGGCTTCATAGAGCTCGATCAGCTCGAACTTGCGGCCTTGGGCATCGGTGGCCAGTTCCAGCGCGCGGCGGTTCTCGCGGGCCACTTCGGCATACACCGACCGCTTGTCGTGGGTGGCATCCACCAGCAACACGCCAGGGCGTGCAAATGCGCAGACGCCATCGACATGGCCGTCCGTCATGTCGCCGGTCACGTAATCCGGATCGCCCGGCAGCCAGATGGTTTTCTTCACGCCCAGCAGACGCTTGAAGATCTCCTCCATTTCAGCCTTGTTCATCCCCGGATTGCGGTTGGGATTGAGCAACACCGACTCGGTGGTGATCAGCGTGCCCTCGCCGTCCACATGAATCGCGCCGCCTTCGTTGCTCAGCGGTGTGCCAAAGCACGGCAAGCCAAGGTGATTGAGTGCGCGGCGTGCCAGGCCTTCATCCAGATCGTGGGCCGACTTGCCGCCCCACGCGTTGAAGCGCCAGCTCACCCCGGCCAGGCCTTGTTGCGGGTGGCAGACGAAGCTTGGGCCGGAGTCACGGCACCAACTGTCGTTCACCGCCAATTCGATCAGCTCGATGTTGGGTCCGCACAGCGCTTGGGCGCTCGCCACGGCCGACGGATCGACCACCATGGTCACCGGTTCGAAACGGGCGATGGCGTTGGCCACCCCGGCAAAATCCTTCTGCACTTGCGCCAGGGTAACGCGCCAACCCGACTCCCAGAGTGCCTGGTTGTGCGGCCAGACCATCCAGGTCGCGGCGTGTTTTACCCATTCTGCCGGCATCCACCAGCCACTGTTTTGAAGTTCGTTCTGCTGCATGACAAGCACCCTTTAGTTAAGTCATTGTGTTCAATGAAAACTGCCTTCGCGGTCTTGGCATGCATGCTACGGCCCTAAAATATGGCCAACAAACGATGGATTTTGTAGAAAAGTGATTAGAGGAACTTATCAATATGCTTAAGCACTGGCCTCCGCTCAGCACCCTTCGCGGCTTTGAAGCCGCCGCCCGCCTGGGCAGTTTTCACAAGGCTGCCGACGAGTTGCACCTGACCCAATCGGCGATCAGCCAGCAGATTCGCACGCTTGAAACGTACCTTGAGCAGCCGTTGTTTTTTCGCAGCGGACGCAGTGTCAGCCTGACCGATGCCGGTCACGATTTGCTCAGCACCACCCAGGCGTTATTGCAGCAACTGGCGGTCGGCATTCGTCGCCTCGGGCAATATCAGAAACCCAATCAACTGGTGCTCAACACCACGCCGACGTTCGCTCGTCATTGGTTGTTGCCACGCCTGGGGGATTTTCGCCGGCAGCATCCGGAGGTCGATCTGTGGATTTTCAGCACCGATGAAGTCCCGGACATGACCACCCAGACCATCGACCTCGCGGTGCGCGACGACATCAGCTCCCAGGCCGAGTGCAGCTTCAAGGTGCTGCACGCCGACCGCCTCTACCCGGCCTGTCACCCGAACCTGTTGGCGGTGCCTGTCGAGCAGCGCACCACCCTTCACGGCGAGCGGGAAATGGACTGGAGTCACTGGGCCGTGGAGGCTGGCATTGATGTCGGACAGAAAGATCAGGGGCTGAATTTCTCCGACCCCGGCCTGCTGCTGGACGCGGCGTGCGCGGGGCTTGGTATTGCGCTGGTCAGCCAACTATTGAGTCGGCCAGCGCGCGATAGCGGACTGTTGCAACCGTTGGTGGAAGGCACCATTCGCGGTCCGAACTGGGCCCTGCTGACTCACCGTGACAGCGAGAACAATCCGTTGGCACGAAGTTTCGTCGAATGGCTGCTGAGTAACCTGGAGGCAGCGAACCAGACGGCGTCCGCACTTGCGACATAAATGGGTGCGCGTCAGTTAGCCAGCCATAAACGTTGGCGAAGTTCCCATTTCACAACAGAACACTCTGCCCACTACTCTTGCGCGACAGCATTTTTAGAAGAAACTTTATTAGTTCAAAAAAAATATTCAGTGTATCGTGACATTATTCAGGCGCCATATAAGTGACTGATGTTTCAGAAAACAACACTGTGAATACGGTCAATCGCGACTGCTATAACCAAACAATAATTCACACGCACCGACGAACGGCGACAAAATAATAAAACACCTATAAATCAATGACTTAAAATACGAACAACAACAAAAAACCAAACTTCTCAAAAAACACAAAACCAAAAAAAGACAGACCATCATTACAAAAGTTTCAAACTTATTTATTAAATAAAAAACCTCATATAACTCTTTAAAACATTCCCCTTCGATGCTAATAATCCCGCCGCTTCCGGGTTTAAAGGCGATACAACCTCTCACATGAAGTGATCATCAGCGCCCACGCTGATCTCCCGGTATTAATCAAAATTCAGATAACACCGCTTGCTCAAGTCTCCATAAAACTTGGGCCTGCATTGTGCTGCGCACTCAAACTGCGCAAGGAAGGCAATCATCGCTCGCCATCATTCAAGGATTAAAATCCTTTCGATCTTCGGTACCCGTCCGGAAGCCATCAAGATGGCGCCGTTAGTCAAAGCCCTCGCTGCGGAACCCGGCATTCATTCGCAGATATGTATCACCGGCCAACATCAAAGCATGTTGAAACAGGTGCTCGATCTGTTCGACCTCAAGGCCGATTACACCCTCGATGTCATGACGCCACAGCAAACGCTCAACTCGTTGACGGCGGCGCTTTACGGGGCGATCGATCCGGTGCTGGAAATGGCCTGCCCGGACCGGGTGCTGGTGCACGGCGACACCACCTCGGCCATGGTCGCCGCGATGGCGGCGTTCCATCGACGCATCCCGGTCGGCCATGTGGAAGCCGGGCTGCGAACCGGTGATATCTACAGCCCGTGGCCGGAAGAAATGAACCGTCGCTGCATCGACCTGGGTGCGGACATGCTGTTTGCGCCGACCCACGAATCGCGCCAGAACCTGCTCGACGAACGCCTGCAGGGTCGCACTTTTGTCACCGGCAATACGGTGATCGATGCGTTGCAGATGACCGCTCGGCGCATTGAGCAGGACGCCGACCTGCGTGCCAGCCTGGACCGGCAGTTCTCGTTCCTGCAGGCCGGCCGCAAGGTCCTGCTGGTCACCGGGCACCGTCGGGAAAATTTCGGCGAAGGCTTCCTGGATATCTGCAAGGCCCTGAGCCATCTGGCCCGGCGCACGGACATCCAGATCGTTTATCCGGTGCACTTGAACCCGAATGTCATGGGCCCGGTCACCGAGCATCTGGGCGACCTGCCCAACGTGCACCTGATCCAGCCGCTGGACTACCTGGCCTTCGTGCGCCTGATGCAACGAGCCCATGTGATCCTCACCGATTCCGGTGGCGTGCAGGAAGAAGCGCCGTCCCTGGGCAAACCGGTGCTGGTCATGCGTGATGTGACCGAACGCCCGGAAGCTGTCGCGGCGGGCACCGTGCGTCTGGTCGGCACTTCGCCGGACTCGATCATCGCCGGCGTCAACGCGCTGTTCGATGACGATCTGCTGTGGCGTCGTTGCTCCCAGGCGGCCAACCCTTACGGCGACGGCAAGGCCAGTGCGCGCATCGTCGATGCCCTGATGGGCCGCCCGGTGGACGATTTCATCGTGGCCAGCCAGTCCTTGCCCAAGTTCCTGCACTACCCGTCAACACAGTCTGTGCCCGAGAAGCATTACCCGGCTTTCACCTCTCGATAAACCAAACCGCTCCTCCCCTTATCAGCTCGAGATCTACCTGAATGAAGTCTTCCGTTGCCATCCATACGGGTGCACTCAGCACCCTTGCCTGTGGTGTGAGCCTGCTCGCGCTCATGCCGACCTTTGCCTTGGCCGCGGACAGTCCGCTCACCCAGGCGATCAACCGGCTCAACGCCGACACCCGGCAAGAGCGTGAGGTGCGCTTGAGCGATCTGGGGATCGACGCACCGATCATCCTCGGCTCCACCGATGCCCGCCGTGAACTGTATCTGCCCGTACCGGCAGGTGTTCCGCTGACGGATGCGACGTTGAACTTCGACGCCAGCTACCTCAATGGCGAAGGTGGCCGCAATACGCTGCTGCTGTCGCTGGACGGTTATCCGGTGCGCGCCGAAGGCCTCAGCGAACCTCAGGGTGACGCCAGCGCCACGCTGGGCGTGGACAAAAAAGCGCGGGACAGCGGCTCTGTGCGCCTGGGCATTGCCTGGTCGTCGATCGTGTCCCGTGTGCTGTGCGAAGACGAACGCGCCATCGGCAACGTCTTGCGCATCGAACCGGACACCCGCCTGACTTACAGCTACGACGCCAGCCAGTTGCGCGACGTCGGCGCAGCGTGGACGGCTTTGCCCGGCAAGCCGGGGATCATGGTCGCGCCCGGCACCTTATCCGCTGAAAGCTACGATTCGGCGTGGCGTCTGGGCGTGGCACTGGAGCGGATTGGCAAGCGCAGTCAAATCCTGCCCTTCCCTGCCGTACAAGACAGCGTCGACCTGAGCGGCCTGCGCATTCCGGCCGAACTGCAAGGTATTCCAGCGTTCGCCAGCCTCAACGGCAAGGGTTCGCACACTTTGGCGAACCCGGCGGAGATTGGCGCATTGCTGGTATTGGGCCAAACGCCGAACGTCCAGGCGGATCTGGCGGTCAACGACCCGCAACTGCTCCAAGCGGTCAATGAATCCCTCGACGCGCTGCAGAGCCAGATCCAGGGCCTCGATGCCACGGCGGCCAACGCGTTCACGCAATGGCGTGAGACGCATATCAATGCCGGCCTTGCTGCCGATGGCACAGACAATGTGCGCCTGGCCTTGGTGGGCACGCGTCCGGTCCTGATGATCGCGCCGCCTGCCACCGGCAAGGCGCTGGCCTTGTTCAGTACCGCCTGGAACAAACTGGCGCGCAGTCGCCAATTGACCATCAGCGAAGCGCTGCTGCCCTTGAGCACCGACGGCCGTGTCGCCCTGTCGCGCCTGGGCGGCAATCCCGGCGCCATCGACGTGCTGGCCAAGTCTGACTGGAGCACGTCATTCCCTCTGGGCAGCGTGGCTTACGACGGGCGCTTGCCGGTCAAGGCTGTGGTCGACGTGTCTGCCGCGCCCGGCGCTTCGGACACTGCGCCGGTGGCCTCGCTGTTTCTCAATGATTACCTGATCGGTGCGCAGCAACTGGTGGCCAACGGTGAAAAACAACGCATCGAAGCGCGCATCCCGCGTTACGCCGTGGGCGCGACCAACGTGCTACGCGTGTCGTTCCAGCGTCAGCCAGTGAGTGATCGCTGCCTGGAAACGCCACAAGCCTTCCCTGTGTCGGTGCTGCCGACCAGCCACATCGTGCTGGAAAAAACCGCGCTGGGTGATGACTTCTCCGGCATGGCCGCGCGCTTTGCCAAGGACACGCAAATCCTGGTGCCGCGGGCCTACCTTGAGCACCCGGCGAGCAGCTTGCCGCAGGTGATTTCGGTCGCCGACGCCGCCGGTGTCTCGCCGCTGCGGGCGCAATTAAAGGTCGTCACTGACCCGAACGCCTCGGTCACGCAGGACAAGGCCTTCCTCGCCTTCGAGCTGCCGATCAAGGACAGCAAGGAGTCGGTGCAGGTCGATGAGCAGGGACGCCTGCGCATCAATCACAAGGATCAGGTGTTGCTTGACGTGCATCCCCTCAACCACTTGGCCTCGCTGCAAGTGGTGGATGCCGGCGGCCAGCGCGGCATGGTTTATCGCGCACTGGGCACCGACACGCCACGCTTCGCCAAACAAATTCTGCTGACCCGCGGCGATGTGGCCATCCTGGGCGACAACGGCGCACTGACCACCTTCGACACTCAAGATCCAAGCGGCAGCCAATTGATCGACAACGAAGAACCCAAAGGCCTCGACGCCTGGCGGACACCGTCGCTGTTGTGGCTGATTCCGGGTGGCATCCTGTTGGTTCTCATCCTGTTGCTGGCTGGCCGTAACGCCCGTCGCAATCGCCAGTAACGGAACCCTTCGATGACGTCGCTTTATTGGCCCTATTGGCTGGCCCACTACTACAGCTTCCTGGAATTCTCGACCATCGTGGTCGCGGTGCTGATCCTGATTTCCAGCCTGGACGATCTGTTCATTGACCTGTGGTACTGGTCTCGCCGTCTGTTTCGCAAGTTCACCGCGGACCGAAAATACCGGCCGCTGACCGCCGAGCAGTTGATGGCCCGGGATGAACAGCCGCTGGCAATCATGGTCCCGGCCTGGCTGGAATATGACGTCATCGCGCCGATGATCGAAAACATGGTGTCGACCCTCGACTACCAGAACTATGTGGTTTTCGTCGGCACCTACATCAACGACCAGCGCACCATTGATGAAGTGGAGCGCATGCGTCGGCGCTACAAGCAGTTGCACCGCGTGGAAGTCCCGCATGCCGGGCCGACCTGCAAGGCCGACTGCCTGAACTGGGTGATCCAGGCGATTTTCCTGCACGAGAAAACCCACGGCATGACCTTCGCCGGTGTCGTGCTGCACGACAGCGAAGACGTGCTGCACCCGATGGAATTGCGCCTGTTCAACTACTTGCTGCCGCGCAAGGACATGATCCAGTTGCCCGTGGTGTCGCTGGAGCGCAACTGGTACGAATGGGTGGCCGGCACCTACATGGACGAGTTCGCCGAATGGCACGGCAAGGACCTGGTGGTGCGTGAAAGCATGACCGACACGGTGCCGTCTGCCGGCGTCGGCACGTGCTTTTCACACCGCGCGTTGCGTGTGCTGGCCGGGGAAACCCAGAACCAGCCGTTCAACACCGACAGCCTCACCGAGGACTACGACGTTGGCGCACGCCTGGCCAAGGTTGGCATGAACGCGATCTTCGTGCGCTTCCCGGTGCAGTTTCGCGTGCTGCGCAAATCCTGGTTTCGCAAGCCTTACGAATCGACGCTGAAGATGCCGTTGTGCGTGCGCGAATTCTTTCCCGATACCTTCCGCACCGCGTTCCGCCAGAAGGCCCGCTGGACACTGGGCATCGGCCTGCAAGGCTGGGAGCAAATGGGCTGGAACGGTTCGCTGGCCAACCGGTATCTGCTGTTTCGTGACCGCAAAGGCGTGGTGACGGCGTTCGTCAGCATCATCGCCTACGTGATTCTGGTACAGCTGCTGGGCCTGATCATCCTGCGCCAGAGCGGCCTGTGGGACGTGAGTTTCCCCACGCCATTCGAAACCAACGGTTTCATCAAATACTTGCTGCTGGCCAACGGTGTCGCGCTGGCCTGGCGCATCGCCCACCGCTGCTATTTCACCACCGTGCTGTACGGTTGGCAGCACGGTTTGCTGTCGATCCCGCGCATGGTCGTGGGCAACTTCGTCAACTTCATGGCTGCGTCACGGGCCTGGCGGATGTTCCTGGTCGGCAAGGTCATGAACCGCAAACTGGTGTGGGACAAGACCATGCACGACTTCCCCTCCACCGACCTGGTCGCTGCCGCACCGCGCAAGCTGGGCAGCGTGTTGCTGTCCTGGCAGGCGATCAACGAAACCGACCTGCAAAACGCCCTCGCCGAACAGAAAACCCGTCACATGCCATTGGGGCGGATCTTGCTTAGCAATGGCTGGCTGGACGACGAGACCCTGGCCGAAGCCATCGCCTTCCAGAACGACCTGCCGCGGGTGTTCGATGTGGCCCACAAGGCACAGGCATCGACCCTTACTTTGGACGATGAATTCGCGCTGCGCTGGCGTGTGGTGCCGGTGGGTTTGAATGCCGACGGCCGAGCACAACTGGCCGTGGCCAGTCCGTTGCCGGCCGAAGGTCTGCAACAGGTCAGCGAAGTACTGGGCAGCGAGCCGTTGCAACTGATTGCCCGGGAAAGCGAAATCGTCGCGCAGTTGCGCCTGATGAACGTGCGCGAAGGCCAGTCGGTACCGGATGCCCGCGCGCCACTGCTGGGTGATCTGTTGATCGAAATGGGCCTGCTGGATCGCGACGTGTTCAACCGCACCATGCTGCAGTACCGCCCGCAGCGTCACGGACGCATCGGCGACTATCTGGTCGACAGCGGCGTGCTGCCCCGCGCCACCATCGAAAAGGCCGTGGCACGTCAGCACAGCCACTACCCTGCGGAGCTACCGGCATGAATCGCCCCTTGCTGACCCTCATGGCTACGGGGCTGAGCCTGATACCTGCGCTGGTTCATGCCCAAACGCTGCCATTGCCGTTGACCGGCCCGGCCTATGTCACCGCCAACGAGGCCTACAGCGCCTACGAGCGCAAAGACTACGACCTGGCCATCGCCAAGGCCCGCGAAGCGTTGCGTCAGCGCGCCGACATCACCCGTTTGAACACGCTGATCGTGCTGGCGCAACGGGACAAGGATCTGCGTGATCATCCCAAACGCTACTCACCGTCACGTCAGGCGCCGGGTTTCGGCGCCGCGGCCCAGGCCTTCAAGGCCTATGATCGCGATGATTTCGGCGCGGCGGCACAGGCTTCGCGCAAAGCCATCGCTCAAGCACCCAAGCGCATGGATTATCGACTGCTGCTGATCGAGTCGTTGCAGCGTCAACAACATCTTCAAGAAGCGGATCAGGCCACCACTCAGGCACTGGCCGTGTTCCCGGACGACGATACGTTGCTGATGCGCCGCGAAGCGATTCGCCGGCAATTGGCGGCGCCGCTGGCCGTCCAAGGTTATCGCGCCCTGGAGCAAGGCCAAGTGCCGTTGGCCGTGGATCAGGCCCGGAAAGCCGTCGCCTGGGCACCGGAAATCGGCGCCAATCAGCAACTGCTGATCAGCGCCCTGCTCGCGGCCAAGGATTACCGAGGGGCCGAGCTGGCCGCCTCCGGCGCACTGGCTCAGGACGATGGCGAAATCGCACCGTGGATTCTGCGCAGCTACGCCCTTGATCGTCAGGGCAAAACAGCGGCGGCCCAGGCTGACCTGAACCAGGCTCTGGCTATCGAGGGTCTGCTGGAAACGGAAACCCGTGACATTCGTTTCTTCGCCGCCGACGCCGCGCTGGCCCATGGCGAGCCTCAGCGGGCGCTCGATCAGCTGCAACCTTTGGCCGACGACGAAAGCGGCGAAGTGGCCCGCCGACGCACGGCCGCCAGAATGGCGCTGCGACAGAAGAACAACGGCTTGAACGCTGTTGCCCAGTTCCCGGCCCCGGCCTTGAACTGTCAGGAAACGGCATTTGGCCTGGTCTGCGATATCTGGCCGGGCAACCAGCGCGACGGCGGAACCGACAAGGCCGGCCAGGCCTACGCCGCACTCGCCAGCAAGGACCCCGCCTCAGCCGTCGTCCTGGCGAATGAAGCCATTGCCCGTGCGCCGCAGAATCCGGCGTATCGGCGGTTGCTCGTCAGCGCCCTGAGTGACCAGAAACGAGTGCCCGAAGCCATTGCGGCAGCCAGTGAGGGCCTCAAGCTCACAGGCGATGACGCGCGGCTGCTGGCCCAACGCGGTCGTCTGCGCCAGCAATCGGGTGACGACGCCGGGGCTCGCGAGGACTTTACCCAGGCCTTGGCGCTAGGCAGCCTGCCTGCTTATGAAGAAGCCAGTTTGTACAGCGCCATCGGCCAGCGTCGAACTGCACGCGAACGGCTGCAACAAGCGCGGGACACGGGCGAACTGGAATCGATGAGCGACCTGCAAATCGCTTACTTGTCGGTCCAGGCTGGCGACGATGACGGCGCCAACGTGTCGTTCCGCAAGGCCGATGTCGACACCCGTCTCACGCCGACCGCCACTCAGGATGCCGCCTATAACGCCATGCGCGTCAGCGAGGACGAGCAAGCCGTCAGCTACTTCAAGCGCGTCATCGACGCAAACAATGCCGGTGAACTGGACCTGTCCCCGCAGCAGCTGTTCGACACCCGTCGCGCCGTGGCCGATGTATCGCGCACCTGGGGTTTGACCAACACCACCAGTTATCGCGGCAACAGCACCAGCAGCGGCCTGAGCTCAGCGCCGAGCGGCGGCAATAGCAGCAATGACAGCCTGCAAAACAGCACCGAACTGTCCTGGCGTCCGTTGGGTTATCGCAACGCACGGTTTGTCGAACTCTACGGACGCGTCACCGACACGCTGTGGAGCAAGAACAGTGATTCGGACACCGGTTTCGATGCACTGCAAGGTGCCGTGGGTGTACGGGTCAAACCCTTTACGTCGCTGAACGTGATGGCCGCCGTCGAGCGCACATTCCCCTTGGGATCGTCGGACGTCGACGGTGACTGGCTGCTGCGTCTGGGCTATGGCGCAAGCGTCGGGACCGATCTGCGGGTCGATGCCTCCAGCTGGTGGACTTCGCAGTTGTTCGCTGAAGCCGGACATTACGTCAACGATTCGCGTGACTATTTCAACAGCGAATGGCAGGTCGGCCGCAGCTATGCCATCGGTGGCGCAGGCTCGCGCTGGGTGACGTTCCCCCATGTAGTCGCCGCGTTCGATTACGACTCGAAGATGAACAGCGGCACCGACGCCGACGGCAAGTCGGACTCATCTTCCGGCAAGGCCGGTGGCATCGGTGTCGGCAACAACGTGCGCTACTGGTTCCGCGAAGATGCGTACAACGCGCCCCGCTCCTATGTCGACTTCTCCCTGCAGTACCGCGTCAAGGTGCTGGGCGATGATCGCGCTCAAGGTGTCTTCGGTCGCCTGACTTACTCCTATTGAGGACTTGCATGAACATTCAATTCTGTTTGTGGCTGGGACTTGGCCTGATCCCGATGGGGGCAAATGCCGCCCCTGAAATTGCCCAGTTGTACGCGCCAAAACTGCCCGAGGGTTCGGCCTGGGTGCGGGTGGTCAACCCCTCCGACACCGCCATGCAGGTCCAGGTGGGCCAGGGCGCGAGTTTCGCCCTTTCCGCCCAGGCCACAGTGGCCAGTCCTTTTCAGGTCGTGGACTCGCGACAGCCGCTGCAAGTGACCGTCAACGGTCGCGAGATACAGGGCCTGAGCACATCGAAAGGTGCATGGGTCACACTGATTCTTGACAGCGACCCGGCACGGACACCCCGCCTGATCATCGATCCACCGCTGCGCGGCAAAGACCTGCGCGCCGAACTCAATATCTACAACCTGGCCAACGGTTGCGAAAAGGCTGGGGTCAAACTGGCTAACCATGCCCCTGTGTTCAATCAGGTGCCGTTCAACGGCCAGGCCCAGCGCACGATCAACCCGGTGCAAGCGACACTGGTTGCCAATTGCGAGCAGAACAGCAGCCTGCCGTTCAAGCTGGCGCCCTTCAAGGCCGGCGATCGTTACAGCCTGTTCCTGGTCGGCTCCCGGCAGGCTCCACGCCTGATCGGCCTTGTCGACCAGACCGCGCCATGACCCTTCAATTGAAATCTCGCTTGCCGGTTCCCGCCATTATTGCCAGTTTGTTATTGAGCCTGTCGGGCTCCGGTGTTGAAGCGGCCTCGGCGGTCATTACCGGGGAAGGTGGCTGGCTGTTCCCGGCCTGGGAAAGCCTGAACAAGGTCGACAACCCCGGCACAGCCCGCAACATTGCGCTGGTGAAACAACTCCAGCAGAACCTTGCCCGGGAACACATCAGCCTGGTCGTATTGGTGGTGCCGATGAAAGCGCCGTTTTATGCCGCGCGCCTGCCCGCCAATCAGCCAATGAGCCCAGCCGTGATGCAGCGCTACGAGCACTTGCAGAGCGACCTGACTCAGGCAGGCCTGACCACGCTGAACATCAAGCCCGTCCTGCAACGCACCGAACACGGCAAACAGACCGCGTTTTACCGCGCCGACTACCACTGGACAGCCTGGAGTGCGGAAAACACCGCTGACGCCACGGCGCAACTGATTACCGAGCGTTACCGCCTGCAAGGCGAACCCGGCGGTGGCGCTGCGCTGGGCGAGTGGTTTGACCGTCGCGCGTTCGGTGACCTGGCGAGCAATTTCCTGCCGGCGATCAAGCGTAAATCGATTGGTCGCGACATTTACACCGTTCGCCATCAGGCCCAGAACGACTTGCTGATCGATGACGCACCGGCACCGGTCCAGGTGATCGGCAACAGCTTCGTCCAGCCTTACCTGGGCTTTACGCAAAAGCTCTCCAATGCCCTGGACCGTCCCGTCGCGCTGACCTGGAATCCTGGCGATGTCGGCCCATGGGCTACGCTGCTGCAATACCTGGAGTCTGCGGATTTCGCCCAACACAAACCGCAAGTGATCGTCTGGCAATTCAACGAGGGCCAATTCCACCTCGGCCCCGATGCCGCAGCTAACTGGAACGCCAAAGGCGTCACCTCGCTGAGCCAATGGCATCAGCGCATCAATAAGGCTCTTCCGTGAACATTCTTGGTTACACCGCCAGTCGCGCGACCGTTGCGGGTCTGTTGTTTGCCGCCATTCTCGGCACCGGGACTGGCGTGCTCTACGTGACGGACAAAAAGGCCCAGACCCCAGGGATCGTCGGCATCGTCTGGCAGCCGGACAACAAGACCGTCGGCATCAACGGCCATTGGGAAAAACTGGGGGCCCGTGAGCTGCTGGTGCAGTGGACCGTCGTCGACGATCAGGCATTCGTTGCCGGTACCGGCCTGCCCAGCGTACCGGTTCTGCCCGATTGGGCACGCATTGCCAAGGCCCCTTGGGCGCAAGACGTCATCCTCGGACTGGCCGGCTATTTCAGCGAAAACCGCTCACGGGACAACATCGAGCAACTGGCGGCAGTCTCGGCACGCATCGCCAAATTGCCGACGCCCTTGCACGTCACCGGCTGGTATTTCCCCGCCGAAGTCGACCCCAGCTGGACCCGCGCCAAAGAGCTGCCCGCCCTGCTGGCCAAGTTACCGCGACCGTTGTGGATCAGCGTGTATGACGGCGCCAACATCGGCCCCGTCGCCACGGCCGAATGGCTCAAGCAGTGGCTGCCGAATGACATTGGCGTGTTCTTCCAGGACGGCGTCGGTGTCTACGCCCGCACCGCACCGGTTGCCAGAACCTACGCCGACGCCTTGCGCCAGCGCCTGGGCAAAGATCGGGTGCGCATCATCGTCGAAGCCTTCCGCCCCAACTTCGGAGGTGGATTCCGCTCCGCGACCGTCGCGGAGCTCAAACCGCAATTGGCGGCCTATGACGGTTATCCGCTGTACCTGTTCGACGGACCGCACTACGTGACGCCTGAGCTGGTGGAGCAACTGGCGCGATAACGTCAGGCCGGGTTAACCCCTGACAGCCGCTTCAATCGCCGCGACGTCGATTTTCCCCATCTGCATCATGGCGTTGAACGCGCGCTTGGCCGCTGCTTGATCAGGGTTGTTGATCGCGTCCGTCAGGACGCGGGGCGTGATCTGCCACGACAGTCCCCATTTGTCCTGGCACCAGCCACAGACGTTTTCCTGGCCGCCGTTTCCGACAATCGCGTTCCACAAGCGGTCCGTTTCGGCCTGGTCGTCGGTCGCCACCTGGAACGAGAACGCCTCGTTATGCTTGACCCCCGAGCCTCCGTTCAAGCCGAGACAAGGAATGCCCATCACCGTGAACTCGACCGTCAACACATCGCCCTGCTTGCCCGCCGGATAGTCGTCAGGCGCGCGAAGAATGGTGTCCACCGCGCTGTCGGGAAACGTCTTGGCGTAGAACGTCGCAGCCTCCAGCGCAGCGCCGTCGTACCAGAGACAAATCGTGTTTTTGCTGACCATTCTGGTTCTCCAGTATTGGGGAGTGAATGATCATTCTAGCTGGCTGATGACTGGAAGCCCGGCTCGGCGCAAACCGCTGACGTGGCGCGAAGTGCAGGTAGCCCCAGAAGCACGACCACCACCATGAAGATCCCCGCGACAATGGCGACACCGAAACCTGCCCGCGCGCCGTAGACATCGATGATAAGACCCGCGGCCACGCCACCGAGCGCTACGCCGATGCTGATGCCCGTCGACATCCACGTCAGACCTTCGGTGATCCGGGACGGTGGAACAATGATCGTACCGAGGTTCATGACCACGACCATCGTTGGCGCAAATGACATGCCGGCCACAAATAGCATCCCCGAGAGGATGTAGACGTTCGGTGAGAAAATCGGCAGTACGCCGGTGACGGCCGTGACCAGTACTCCAACGAAGAACTGTTTTTCAACCGGCAAGGAAAACCTTAACGCGCCGAACGTCAGGCCAGCTATCAGGGAGCCGAGCGCATAGGCGGCCAGAATGAAGCTGGCAGACGCTGGCCAGTCTTGCGCGTTGGCGAAGGCAACCACCGCCACATCGATTGATCCACCAATCGCACCCATCGCCAGCAGCGCCAGGACAATGGTGCGAAGGCCGGGGATCAGCAAAGCCGAGCCTGCGTTCTCCTTGCGGCCCACGACCACCTTCGGTTCTGTCTGCCGTTGCAGCAGAAAAGCTGTCACGCCGATGACCAGCAGCAAGACGGCAACCAGCGGCCCGGCTTCGGCGAAGAAACGGGTGCTCAAACCAATGGCCAGGGGTGGGCCGATAATAAAGGCCATCTCAGTGATAACCGTGTCCAGGGAAAAGGCCGTGTGCAATTGCGGCTTGCCACGGAACAGTTGTGACCAGCGCGCTCTTATCATCGCGGGCATGCTTGGCATCGTGCCCGCCAGTGCAGCAAGGATAAAAAGCAGGACAGGCGGAGCCTTCATATACACCGCAAGTATCAGCGCCAACAACATGCCAACACTGAAAGCAGTCATAAGCGGCAGAACCCGACTTTGACCTCGCCGATCAACGAGTTTCGATACTTGCGGGCCGAACAGCGCATTCGCTAATGTAAAAGTGCCCGCGACTGAACCGGCCAGCCAATAAAGACCCGTCTGCTGCACCAACATGATAATGATGCCGATACCGATCATTGCCTGGGGCAAACGGGCAATGGAGCTCGCGACCACCAACCCCATGACGCCGGGGATTGCGAGCAGTTCGCGGTAGTGATTTGCCATGATGACTCCGTTTTATTATTCAACGTTTATACGTATCCCGCTGCGCGCGATGCAAACCATGAGAGCAGGTTATAGAAAACTGAACGTGCACTTCACCAAGCAGGCAAGCGGCCAGTTACATAACTGTCAACAGAACCCACACGCATGTAGTTGAGCGACGAAGGCAACGTTATTGCAAAATCACGCGAGTGATGCCGCTCGCACAGATGCCGAATAAAACAACGAACTGAAGATAGAGAAATAACTTTTTCCTGCATCCTTGCCTCCCAGAAGTGAGCAACATCACTTCCATTGATTGATTGCCCCTACATCATGTAAGTGCAAACCCATGAACAACTATAAAATCAAACAATAACTGGGGTTTATATTCAGAAAGAACATTCAAGTTACAGCTCTGAAAATCATCGAAACCAAGGGTCTACTCCTGACACATCGAAGTCAACATCGCTTCATCGCGGCACTCAATGAAAGCCCGACCCATCCCGCCGGGCTTTTCATGCGCAAAAATAAATCAGTCCCCGATCAAGGACCGACTGACTTTGTAAACAAGACTCGGCGCCTGCCCCGGTACGTCATCCAGCACGTCGACACGTTGCATGCCGATCTTTTCCAGCACGCCTATCGAGGCGGTGTGGGCAGGCCTGACCAGCGCAAAAACCTCCGGCACCTTCAGCTCATCGAATCCATATTCAAGCGCCGCCCTGCTCAATTCGGTCGCATAGCCTTGCCCCCACGCAGTCACGGCCAATCGATAACCGAGGTTCAGCAGCTCGACTTCACCAAATTTGCGCAGACCCATCCCGCCGAAACCGATAACGCAATCCGGGGAAGCACGGGTGGTAATGGTCCACAGGCCGTAACCGTGTAGGGTCCAGTGGCGAATCCAGTCTTCCAGCAGCGTTTCAGCCTGGTCAATCACAGTCAAAGGCCCGGCCGGGTTGTACTGGTTCGTGGCAGGGTCGCCGTAGATAGCAAACAGGCTGGCCAGGTCTTCGGATCGAGGCGGCCTTAACAGCAATCGCGAGGTGGTTCGTTGCATCGATATTTTTATCCTTGGCGAACGTCGGGACGTCCTACTGCGGCTGAAAGGTCTGAAGATACGCCAACAGGTTTTCGATCTTTTCCGGATCGCTGAGCCCCCAGAAAATCATGCGGGTGCCGGGCACCACTTCCTTTGGATTTTCAAGGTACGCGGTCAGGGTTTCGCGGGTCCAGACGATGCCGGCCGATTTCATGGCGTCGGAATATTGATAATCTGTGCTGCTGCCAGACGGGCGTCCAAAAATGCCATTGAGTTGCGGCCCGAACGAACCACGCGCCGACTCCCCGACCTGATGGCAGCCGCCGCATATTCGCTTGAACAGTGTCGCCCCCGCCTCAGCATCGCCGGCTGCCCGGGCTTGCGCACCGGACAACCCCGCAGTGAGAGCCAGGGCCAGGGCCAGGGTGAGGGCTGCGGCGTTCTTCATGTCCTGCTCCAAATCATCTGTGACCAACCGCTCGGGCATCAGCTCGCACCCGGCTGAAACGTCTTCCTGCAAGCCGGTGGAATATCGAACCGCTACCCGCTGACAGCGGCAAGCGCAGACTCTATCCTGTGCAACCCCGCGATTCCACCGGAGTACCCTTTGCCCCCCCTGACCAACCGCGAGGTTTACCAGCAATTGCGCGATGCCGCGCTGGACGTTCGGCGTCTGATACTCCTTCCCGAACAACCCGAGCCCGGCCACGTGCACGTCGATATCGAAGGCTGGCGCCTGAGCCTCGGTGTCGACGGCACTCGCCTGCTGCATTGCCAACGTTGCCAGAGCCCGGACGGCCGCGAAGGTGAACTGGGCCACTGGCAACGTTACGGCACCGACCCTGTCAGCTTGCTCAGCACTTGGGAACTGGCGCAGATCGAGCGCCTGCTGTGCCTTCGGCACCAGACTTAAAGATCAACAATCACCGTACCGGCAATGCTCTCGGCAAATTCGACACCGAACAGACGACCCGGCGTTTCGAAGCCGGAACGCCGCTCCCCGGCCAACACGCGTCGCGCGGCTTCCACGGCGGCCAACGGTGTGTAGGAGTAGCCGTTTAGGGTCTCGATCCTCGACCGCGCAACCTGCCCATCGGCCCCTGTCACCTCCGCAACCGCACGCGCCCGGTGAGACAAGCGCTCTTGCTCGCTGGGGCCATCGGGAAGCTGTGACAAGTCACCCTCGGGGAAAGCTTCTCCGCTGATGTGAACGAACATGGCGATGTTCGCGATACCCATCGAGCGCCCACCCGTGACCAGATCACCAAACGACAGCGGCGCGCAGAGCACAGGCCCGGCGCCGAAATCGAAGTGACGCGGTTGCGCATCCGGCGCAGGAACGAGTACGCCGTCAACCCGCGCCATCAATCCTGCATCGATGATCTCGCCGACACTGTTGGCCGATCCGCGCGACATGGAGCCTGCAACCTGCAGCGCGATCCGCAGCGACTGCGGATGGTCGACGCGGCGGACAACGTGCATGGCAAGACAGTCCGTGGGGACAACGTCCCAGCCGACGCCGGGCAACAGCATCACGCCGGCTTCCTCACCCAACCGTTCAGCCAGTCGATAAACGTTGATCTCGGCGGTGATGTCGAGATAGTCGACTCCGGCCTCGATACAGGCCCGCATCAAAGGCTCTGCCGTGCGCACAAAAGGGCCGGCGCAGTTCAACAGGACGGTGACGCCGCTCAGTGCTTGCGCCGTTTGAGCGTCTGGCGCGAAGGTGCGATAAGGCACGCTCAGCTGCCGCGCGAGTGCCGCCACCCTTGTCTCGTCGCGACCGGCGATTTCGAAGTCCAGCCCCTCAGCTTTCGCCTGTGCCGCCACCATCCGGCCGGTGTACCCGGTTGCGCCGTAAATCAGCAGCGTGCTCATTGTGGGTGCTGCCAGTTTTTATAGACGAACTCGATGCTGTACCCGTCCGGGTCCAGTACGTTGGCCGCGTAATAGCTCGGGTCGTAATGCAACCGTGCGCCAGGAGCACCGTGATCCGTTGCGCCCGCTTCCATCGCAGCGGCATAGGCTGCATCGACCTCATCCAGGCTGTTCGCAACGAACCCGACATGAGCAGCCCGTCCCTCCACCGCACCTTCACGCAGCCAGAAAAATACGCGGCCCTGTGCGCCGAAACCCTTGAGGTCCGGGTGACCGGGCGGGCCGTCCTTGCCGTCGTAATCCAGCCGGAGAGAGATCCCCAGCGGTGCGAGCGCCGCGATGTAGAAATTGACGGAGCGCCGGGTGTCGCTCACGGAGATAAAAACATGATCAAGCATGGAATGTGCCTCGCTGATTCAAATGACGTAACCGCCGGAAACTTCAATGGACTGCGCGTTGATCCAGCCACTTTCTTCGGACATCAGCGTGGCGATCACACGACCGACATCGTCCGGTTCACCAATGCGACCGAGCGCCGTCTGCGAGGCCAGCAGCGTCTCGAATTCTTCGCTCAAGCCACCCCCCAGTTCGGTGCGAATGGCACCGGGCGAGACGGCGTTGGCACGGATGCGCCTCTCGCCAAACTCCTTGGCCATGTAACGTGTAAGGATTTCCAGCCCACCCTTGAACGCGGCATAGGGCGCCACGCCCGGGGTGACCACGCGTGTCGTCGCGCTGGTCAGGTTGACGATGCTCGCGCCCTCCTCCATCAGCGGCAACAAGGCCTGGGTCAGGAAAAACGGGCCCTTGAGGTGAACATTCATGAGGTCGTCGAACTGCGTCTCGGTGACCGTCTCAATCGGATTGAACAGACCGTGGCCGGCATTGTTGACCAGACCGCCCAGGGTCGTGGCTTGCCAGTTCGATTGCAGCGCCTGCCGTACCGCAGCGACGAACACGCCGAACGTTCCGGCATCGCTGACATCGAGTTCGAGGGCAACAGCTTTGCCACCCTCGGACTGGATGCGTTGAACAACCGAATCGGCCGCTTTCTGGTTGTTCTTGTAGGTCAGGATGACGCCCATTCCGCGCCGGGCACATTGCATTGCGGTGCTGGCGCCGATGCCTCGGCTGCCGCCGGTGATGACGATGACGCTCATGGCTTGCTCCACTGTTAATCAGGTGAGCCACCACGGTAACCACAGAACAACTGGCGGGCGCAGCCGTTACTACTGCAATCCTGCCTGTTTCTGCTTTTTGCTTGCGTCGTGCGTCCCCCTGCTGTCAGATGTCTCCCCATGGAAAATCAACTGAATGAACTCAGGGCTCTTGCCGCAAGGGCCGAAAACAGGCGTACAGAGACTGGAATTCCGCGCGTGGCCATGGTCCAGGGTGCGATCCCCGAACATCAGCTGGCGGCGGTCTATGAACCGATGATCAACCTGATCCTGCAGGGCAGTAAGTCCATGACCGTCGGCGATCGTACGTTGCGGTATGACCCGGCAACCTATTTCGTGATGTCGATCGAACTGCCGGCGGTCGGCAGTGTGCATCCGGCCACAACCGGCGAACCGTATCTCGCCGTCGCCTTGACGCTGGACCCTGTCGTTCTGGCGACGTTGCTGACGGACCTGCCAAAACCTGCCGCACCGCCTGAACAGGAGGCCGGTTTTTCCGTGGCTGCGGTCACGCCCGAGCTGATGGATGCCTGGGTGCGCATGCTGCGATTGATGGACCGGCCGGCGGACATCGCGGCGCTGAGTCCGGTGTACGAGCGGGAGATTCTCTATCGGGTTTTGCAAGGGCCCCACGGCTGGATGCTGCGCGAAATTGCTGCGCCCGATACGGCCATGGCTCGCGTGAGCCTGGCCATCCAGTGGATCCGCCGCGCCTTCGCCGAGCCGCTGCGGGTCGATGAAATGGCCCGGAAAGCGTCGATGAGCGTGTCTGCGTTTCATCGCCATTTCAAAGCCGTCACCACGCTCAGCCCCTTGCAGTATCAAAAACGCGTGAGGCTGCTTCAGGCAAGGACACTGTTGTTGGCGAACGCTAAAAGCGTCACCAGCGCCGCTTTCGACGTCGGCTATGAAAGCGCCACTCAGTTCAGCCGCGACTACGCTCGCGTCTTTGGCTTGCCTCCGGCACGGGATGCCGCGCGGATTCTCGCGCAAATGCGCGGTCTTGCCGAATGAGGGCGCTTGAGCGCCGACGTGTACCACTGACTCTGTTTTACGTCATCGCGCTGGCGAATGCGGGTACCGATCAAAATGGCCATGAAAGCGCCGCCACTGGCACCCACCCGACCATTGCGCATACCATGCGGCGACTTCAAACCGTCAGGTATCGCCCATGATCAAAGCCAGTTTGCGAAGCCACCTGACACTCTGGTTTGCCGGTTTGTCCCTGCTCACGCTGGTGAGTGTGGGTTTCTACGTGGGCCACATCGCCACCGAGCAGATGAAGCAGGCGAGCGGCAATGCGTTGTTGAGCACGGCAAGGTCCGCCGCCGAGCTGTTAGGCGCGCAACTGCATGAACGTCAGCTCGAAGTGTTCCTGCTCAGTCGAGCCCCGCTGTTCAAACATGGCGACCTGGACGATCCGGACATCTTGTCGTCGATGGAGCTGCGTTCGCAGTCCCGCGCCGAGTACGCCTGGATGGGCGTGGCCGACGCCGACGGGCGTGTACGGCAAGCCGTGAACGGCCTTCTGGTGAATCAATCGGTGAAGGAGCGCCCCTGGTTTCAGGCCGGGATGCGCGGTGCCTACACCGGCGATCCGCACGAAGCCGTCTTGCTGGCCAAATTGCTGCCGGGAACCGCCACTGGCGAGCCGTTGCGCTTCATCGATTTCGCCGCACCGATCCGCAATGCCAATGGCCAGGTGATCGGTGTGCTGGGCGCGCATGCCCATTGGAGCTGGGTGACACGGATTGTGGACGCTGCGGTGCTGCGCAAGGACATGACGCCTGAAGTGGAGGCGCTGATCGTCGACCACGACGGCAAAGTACTCTACCCGGAAGCGCTCATGGGGCAACACGTGCCGAACATGCCGCAGGCCCGGGAAAACCATTCCGACACCGCTGGCTGGTCAGTGGGCAATGGTTACCTGACCAGCGTTGTCGCGGTGCCTACCCCTTCAAGCACCGACCTGACGTGGTACATCGCCGTACGGCAACCACTGGATATTGCGCTTCAGCCGGCACGTATCCTGTTCTACAAGTTGCTGCTGTTGGGCGTGATTGCCGCGATCGTATTCGCTTTGGTTGCTTATTACCTGGCGCTGTACCTCAGTCGCCCGATCGAGTTGTTGGCCAAATCGGCCAAACGGGTACAGAACCAACAGCCAGGTGCAACGTTCCCCCAAGACCATCCGGTGCGGGAAATTGCCCAGCTGGGTCAATCCCTTCAGGGCATGACACAGTCCTTGCTCGGCAAGGAACGCGAGTTGCAGGAGGCCAATGCGTCGCTGGAAGCCACCGTCGCGCAACGCACCGCTGCCCTCACCCGGGCCAATGCCGATCTGTTGAAACTGGCCACCCACGATGCGCTGACCGGCGTGTACAACCGGCGGCGATTTGACGAAAAACTGGACGAGTGCAACCTGCTGTTCCAACGCACTGGACGACCGTTTGCGTTGCTGTTCATCGACGCCGACCACTTCAAGCAAATCAACGACACCCACGGCCATGCGATTGGCGATGAGGTGTTGCACCAGCTCGCCCGGCTGATTCAGGACAACACCCGCGCCACTGATTTCGTGGCCCGTTACGGCGGTGAGGAGTTTGCGGTGCTGTTGCCGGAAATCGAGGAGCCGGAGAGCCCCGAGGTCGTTGCCGAGAAGATCCGCGCCGCGATTGCCGCGGCTAGCTTTGCCACGGTCGGGCACGTCACGGTGAGTATCGGCATCGGGCTGGCCGAGTCATCGGACAGCAATACCACCTCACTGATCAAACGTGCTGATCAGCAGCTCTATCAGGCGAAGTGGTCGGGAAGGAACCGGGTGGCTGCGCAGTCCCGCGTGACGGAACGCCACTGACCAAGCAACTCGCTCACCCTGTGGCGAGGGGGTTTAACCCCCGTTGGGTTGCGAATCAGCCCCAAGATCTCGGCACTGTCGAAGATGTTGGGAGCGCTTCGCACTCCAACGGGGATAAATCCACTCGCCACAATTGCGCATCCGCAATCAAGATCGGGTATTGGGCTTACTGAACGTTTTTCAGCTTGACCACATCACCGGAGATTTTGGTGGTGTAACCGGTCAGGACCCAGGCCCAGAACCAGTTTTCCTGCACTTGGGTGTTGATCATTGCGTCGCCGCCCTTGGCTTTGATCGCCGCGTTCTGAGCGCGAACAAAACGGTTGTTCTGCTGGATCGGGATCACGCCGAACAGCAACAGGCCAGTGGCGCTCGCTTCACTGTGACCCAGGACGGTGTATTGGCTGCTTTCATAATGCTGGGTGTTCATCGGTGTGCCGGTGCAACCCGCCAGAACCAGACCGAACAAGGCTACCGCGGCAACTTTACTGAGGTACTTCACTGAAAAACTCCATGAGATGTTGCCCGGGATCCATCTCTCGGGCGGCGCACACTCTAATGGATTAGATGGCCAATTGGTATCAGCTAAAACAGACGATAGCCGCCACATGGGAGACGGCGGCTATCGGTCAGGGAGGATCAAACCGTTTCGGCTCAGCCCTGAGTCACCGCAGCTTGTGGATGCGAAGATGAAACGGGCTCGGGTGCAGGTTCGTCATCCAGCGTGATAAACATCGCCAACACTGGCCCCATCAGCACCACGGCGATGGAAGCACCGAACGCCACCGCCCAGTTGTTCCCCGTGATGTCCAGCAACCAACCGATCACCACCGGCGACACGGCACCGGCCAGGGCCATGCCCGTGAACGTGCATGCGCTGGAGGTCGCGGAATGTTCGTGGGACACCTCGGTGCCGATGACCCAGAGCGGCGAGTCCGCCAATTCCGAGCAAAAGAACGAGAAGCTCAGGCCGCAGGCGCAGATCATCAGGTCGTGGGTGAACAACAGCGGAATCAGGCCAATGATCGAGGCCAGGAAGCCGAAGATGATCAAGTCGCGACGCGAGCGCAGACGGTTGCCGGTGACCTTGAAGCGCCAGTCTGAGAGCATGCCGCCGACTGCGGTGCCGACGGTGCCGCCCAGCAGCACAAAGGTCGAAAACAACGCGGTGTGGGTCAGGTCCATGCCGTAGCGTTGGGTGAAGAACGATGGAATCCAGTTCAAGAAGAACCACAGCACCCAACCATGGCAAAAACAGGTGGCAGCAGCGGGCCAGACTTTACGCAGCATCTGCGGCCAGTTGACCGGTTTGGCCGCCACGGGTGGCAACGGCACAGCGGCAGTGGCTTCGACCAGTTTCTTCGATTCGCTCAGGCTGAAATACATGATGAACATGTAGATCAACGTCACCACGCCGAGAATGACGAAGGTCAGGCGCCACGAGAACTGGATGATCATGAACGTCACGATCAACGGCGCCAGTGCGTTGGCCAGGCGTCCTGACGCATGCATCATGCCTTGGGCCGTGCCGCGCTGGGTGATGGGAATGGCGCGGGCGATCATGCGCGCCGCTGTCGGGTAGATCGGTGCTTCGCCGATCCCGACCACGAAGCGTGCAATCACCAGCACCACCAGACCACTGACCAGCCCCGTGGCAATGGTCGCGGCCGACCAAATGATGCCGTACAGCAACATCGCCTTGCGTGAGCCGATACGGTCACTGAACCAGCCGCCGGGAATCATGAAGCAGCTGTAGGCGATGGCGAAGGCGGAAAACATCATGCCCAGGTTGGTGTTGCTGAAACCCAGCTCCTTACTGATCGTCGGTGCGGCGACGGCCAGGTTGGTGCGGTCCACGTACATGATGAAAGCCATGATGCACAGCAACACGAACGTCAGCGTTGCCCTGCGTTTTTGCGCGAGCGTAGTCGGAATCATTTTTTCCACCTTTTTTATAGTTCTAGTGGGCAGGCGGTCATCCCGGACCGCCTGTCATTGCGTTACTTGAAGAAACCGTGCAGCACCTCGTAGGTCTCGTCCGGGCATTCTTCCTGCAGGTAATGGCCCGAGGGCACAGTGGCGGTCTGAACGATGTTGGTGGCGTAGCGGCTCCAGATTTCTGCGGCGTTATGGTTGCGGCCCACGCCGCCCTTTTCGCCCCAGAGAATCAGCGCCGGGTTGTCAATCCGGCGGCCCGCCTCGAAGTCGGCGGTGTCCATGTCCAGGTCGATGCCGAAGGTCGCGCGGTAGTCTTCGCACATGGCGTGGGTGGTGGCAGGGTTCTTGATGCAGCGGATGTAGTCGGCCAGCGCTTCGGGCCCGAAGAAACTGGTGCCTTGGTCTGTCTTCGACAGTTTGCGGCGGATGAAAAACTCCGGATCGGCGTCCATCATTCGCTCTGGCGTCGGGGCGTCCTGGGTCATGAAGAACCAGTGCCAGGAAAATTTGCCCCACTGGCGCGTGACGTTGTTCAGCAAATAATGCTGCGGCAGCATGTCGACGAAACCGGCCTTGAGCACCTTGTCGCCGTGGTCCAGGCACATGCGATGCAGCACCCGCGCGCCGCGGTCGTGACCGGCGGCATAGAACTGCTCGAAACCCAACGACTGCATCACTTCAACCTGATCCTGGGCCATGGCGCGGAAGGAATAATCCGAGTGATCGCCACCGCCCTCGGGCTTGGAGCTGTCGCCGTAACCGCGCAAATCGGTGCAGACGACGGTGAAATCCCTGGCCAGGCGCGGAGCAATCTTGTGCCAGGACAGGTGATTGAACGGGTTGCCGTGCATCAACAGCAACGGCGGGCCTTCACCACCGACGACGGTGACAATCTCGGCGCCGCTGGTTTTGGTGATGGTCTTGGTGAAATTCTCGAACATGGTGTCAGCCTCGATTCTTTTCTCGATCACGTGGCGGGTATTTAGCGTTTGGCTTTGCGCGCGGCAGCGTTGTCGGCGGCGACACGGAACGCCGCCGCCATGGCGCCAACGTCAGCGATGCCTTTGCCGACGATGTCGTACGCCACGCCATGCGCCGGGGTTGCGTAAACAGTCTTGAGGCCACCGGTCAGGGTCACGCCGGATGAGAAGCCCAGCAGCTTGGTCGCGATCTGGCCCTGGTCGTGATACATGATCACCACCGCATCGAAATCGCCGTTGCGCGCCTTGATAAACACCGTGTCCGACGGGAACGGCCCTTCGCAGGCCAGGCCTTTGAGGCGCAGGGCTTCGAGCGTCGGGCGGATGATCGTGATCTCTTCGTCGCCGAACAGACCGTTCTCGCCGCCATGGGGATTGAGTGCCGCGACGCCGATGCGCGGTGCGTTGTTGCCCAGTGCACGCAACGTGTCGTGGGCCAGTTGCAACGCCCCTTCGATGCGGTCCGGTTGCACCATGTCGACAGCTTTGCGCAGCGCCACATGGGAGGTCACGCGAAAGGTCGAGAACTGCGGGATGATGTTCACTTCGCCGAAGTAACCGACATGTTCGGTCCAGGCCGCAAACATCTGGTGTTCGTCGTGGTACTTCCAGCCACCGCGATGCAGCCCGGCCTTGTTGAGCGGCGCGAAGCAGATGCCATCGAGCTCTCCGGCCAGGGCCATGTCGGTCATGATCTTCAGGGTTTCGCCGGTCAGACGACCCGACTCCGCGTTGACCAGGCCGCGCTCATACAGCGCAGGATCCACGTTGTGTAAATCGATCAAGGGCACGGCCGCCTGGGAATGGTCGGCCTCGCGCAGGTGCACAATCTTCTGGTAGGGAATGCGCTGACCGGCGTCACGCATGCCGAGCTCGAGCACACGCTCGTCACCAATGATCACCACATCCGCCCGCTCACGTGCCTCAGGCGTCGCCAACAGCTTGACGACCAACTCGGGGCCAATGCCGGTGACATCGCCCAGCATAAGTCCAATCAGGGGTTTCATCAGTTTCTCTCCAGTCCAGGCAAGGTGTGTCTTTTATTGTTATGGGCAGCGCCGATGGCGGAACGCAGGCCAACAGTCCGGTGCAACCACTGAGGCCCATCCTAGGCCGACGGGCTGGGGCTTCAAGGTGCGAAACGTGGGGTGGGGGTTCACAGATTGTGGTTTGAGCGGGGGGTGGCCGGAGGTGGCGAAGAAAGATCTTCGGATAGCACCTACGGATGCCGAGGAAGTGTCCCACAAGCGCCTGACACCAAAACGAGGAATATCCTACTTTTGACAGCTTTACAGAGACAAAAAAAGCCCGTTTCAGCCGAAACTAAAACGGGCTTTTCCCCACATCAACGGCCGTTACTTCAGGTCGTCAAAGTGGTCTCGCAGGAACTCGTAAAAGCGAAACGCTTTAAACAATCTCCATACGAGGCTCAGCGTACGCAGCAATAGCTTCATACGTTTTGGCCTCCAGGTTGGGGGCCAAACCTCCAGCGCACTTACCGGATCACGCGTACCTTCGGATATACACGCTAATGTTGTCCGTGAGGCGGCCGGTTGAGTTCCCCCCGAACCATCATTCCGGCACGGGTGCAAAACCGTGTCAGAGGGCGTGAAACCGTTATGTAACTGGCCAAACCTCACAGCCGCATTAGCATGTGAGCGCCGGCATATTAACCTAGAATCTTCAGCGCAGCGGCTGGTCTTTGACGTTCCAAGGCAAAGTGATGACGTGTTTTTGTAAAACGTTATTTCTGTCAGGTTATTTCTATCGCTTAGAACACCGAAATTCTCTAGTGATGCCTGCATATGACGTAAATCAATCAATGCAAAATAACGTTGCAAGGATAAGCAAAGCTTAATACCATGCCCCCACGCTAGTGTTGTCCGTGAGATGCACCAAGCCTCAGCCGCAAACTGGGGCTTACAAAAGAACCGCCCCGCAAAGGCGGTTTTTTTTCGCCTGTCGTTTTTGGACCTTGGCCATGCTGGCTGCGATTCGACCCGCCATATCGCGCGCAGTGGGATCACGATGAATAACCCCACCTCCTTTGCTCTCATTTCACCGTTTTGGCACGCTAGGTCGTTCGCGAAGTGTTGAAGGTGACGGCGGCGTTAATCAGCACCTTCAACGCCTCTTCATCAATCTCATCGCCTTCATGCACATCAATCGCACGTCGGGTATTACCTTCAAGACTGGCATTGAACAACCTTGAAGGATCCTCCAGCGAAGCCCCCTTGGCGAAGGTCATCTTCACGGCGTTCTTGTACGTCTCACCGGTGCAGATGATGCCCGCGTGCGACCACACCGGAACCCGCCACTTCCATTCTTCGACCACGTCAGGGTCGGCCTGCCGGATGAGTGCCCGGACCTTGGCGAGGGTCTCGCCTCGCCAATCACTCAACTCCTTGATTCTCGCGTCTATCAGCGAAGATGCCTCTTCAATCTCTCCGTCATTTGCGCCGATCGCTTCCTTCTTCATCGAGTTGCCGCTCCTTCAGGATGGTTTTCGCCCGCTTCAAGATAGTTGCCGTTTGCCCGCCGTCCAGTGTCGCTGACTGACGGTTTGCGCCCAGGCAATCACCGCCATGCAGAAGAAAAGGGGACGTCTCTATTTTCCGTCCGATCCTGAAGGCGAAGTCCAATTAAACATCGGTGTTTAATCGACATCTCCAGACACTCTCTCAGGCTACACATCCTTGCGCCGTTACCTACGACTGCGCCAGAATCCGCCGGCTTGTGCGCCTTGGACTTGGGACTTATCGTTTCCCCGTCGCTGAAAAACAGCGATGGGGGTTTGGTAGCCCCGGGGTATACGTAAGGTGCTAAGCATCATGATTCGCAGCGTTTGTTCGACTCTGCTTTATGGTGGTCATGCACAGGGCGCTTTCGGGCGCGCCGGTTTCTTACGTCCCGGTCTACCAACCTGAGCATGGCCGCCACCCCTCGTTTGGTAGCGAGAGTGATGGCCTTCATTTAAACGACGTAAGAGGTTTCATCCATGTTCAAACCTACGCCAAATCCACCCGAAACGGACGACGTTTCCCCCTACGAATCCACCGATTCCAAAAAACTCAACGAGGCCGCCGAACGCGCTCTCGACTTTCACTTCCCGTCAAACGCCGACATCAAAGCCACCCCGAGAACGCGCAGTACCCTGTTTTCCGTAGACCCCGAGGCCACGGCCGAAACACTGAGTGTCTACCTGGTCGAGACCCTGGCCTCGGTCGACGTGATGGTGCACCAGTTGGTGGATCACCTGGAGGGCGAGTCGCGCTACGCCCTGCTGGGCATTTCCAACAGCATCATGATGGCGGAGATCACCGCAAACCGGGTGCTGGATAAAATTGATCTACCCAAGTAAGTGCCACTCGCTGTGGTGAATGCGTAACTGACGGTGAGCTGTGCAGCGGTCCCTTTCGGGGTCGCTCACAGCTCCGAGGGATCAACGATGTCGAAACCTTTGCCCCAAGCAGTCAGTGCCTGGCCATCAACCCATGAAGCACCCCGAGCCTCAAACCCGCCTCGGACGGTGTCATCTGGGAGATACCAAAGACCTTGAACGCAGCCAGCATGACCATCAGCCCACCCGGCAAGCTACTCAGGCGATGGGGTTGCAAACCCGCCAACCCGAGCTGATTGACATGCCCCGCTTCAAGCAGGCGTAACGACAAGCGCAGCAGGCCGCCGTAAGTGATTCCGCCTTGGCCTTCGTCATTCAAGCCGTTGGCCTTGAGGACTTTGGCGAGCATCCGCGCGGTGCCTGAAGAACCGATGGACTGCTGCCAACCCAGCGCCCGGTAACGACGTGCGACTTTTTCAAACTGCACAGTGGCGACACGCTCGGCTTCCAGCAGGGCTTGGGCCGTGATGCACCCTCCCTGAAAGTACCGCGCGCCAAAGGTGCCGCTGCCAATGGCAATGCTTTCGGTCAACAGCGGCTGAGTGCCCTGCCCCAGAATCAACTCGGTGGAGCCACCGCCAATGTCCACGACAAGTCGCATACTCGCGGCACTCGGTATCGTGTGGGCAACCCCGGCGTACACCAGCCGCGCTTCTTCATGCCCGGAGATCACGTCGATCCGGAAACCCAGGTGGCGCTCGGCGCTGGTCAAAAACAGCTGCGCATTGTCGGCTTCGCGCACCGCGCTGGTCGCCACGGCCCGCACGCGTCCGGCCTCAAAGCCGCGCAGTTTTTTGCCAAATCGCGCGAGCGCCTGCCATCCCCGATCCAACGCCAGCTCATCCAGCGCGCCGCCCTGGAAGCCTTCTGACAAACGGACGGGCTCGCGCAGGGTTTTGACTTCATGGATCACGATCTGCTGGTTGCGTCTGACCGACTGGCCAATCATCAGGCGAAACGCATTGGAGCCCAGGTCAATGGCCGCAAACAGAGGGGCATCTCCTTTCATGGTGGCGATTCCTGGCAAATTCATCAGCCCTTGGGCGGGGTATTCAAGATGGTTTGTGATGATCCTGCCATGCCTTGGGTGACGCCAAGATGACAGCGCGCTTTATTGACCCCGCCCCTTCATCGTCACTTCTTCGTCATATCCCCCGGCCTAGCATGACCACTTCCACCATCGTCCGGAGTCCTCGCCATGCTTTTAACCAATGACACCCTGGTGCAACGCATTCATCGCGAGCTGCTCGATCACAGTGACGAAGAGCTGGAACTGGAATTACTCGAGGACGGGCACGACCTCAATTCGCTGTTCGAAGAACACGTCGGCGACAACAGCGAAAAGGAAGAAAGACGCCGCTACTTCAGTGAACTGTTTCGCCTGCAAGGCGAACTGGTGAAGCTGCAGAGTTGGGTGGTCAAGACCGGGCACAAAGTGGTGATCCTGTTCGAAGGACGCGACGCGGCGGGGAAAGGTGGGGTGATCAAGCGCATCACCCAGCGGCTCAATCCCCGGGTCTGCCGGGTCGCCGCCCTGCCCGCGCCCAATGATCGCGAGCGCACGCAATGGTATTTCCAGCGCTACGTTTCACACCTGCCGGCCGCGGGTGAAATCGTCCTGTTCGACCGCAGCTGGTACAACCGCGCGGGTGTCGAGCAGGTCATGGGGTTTTGCAATGCCGATCAATATGAAGAGTTCTTCCGCACCGTGCCGGAGTTCGAACGGATGCTCGCCCGCTCCGGCATTCAGTTGATCAAATACTGGTTCTCCATCTCCGATCAGGAACAGCACCTGCGCTTTCTCAGCCGTATTCACGACCCGCTCAAACAATGGAAACTCAGCCCCATGGACCTCGAGTCCCGTCGGCGCTGGGAAGCCTACACCAAGGCCAAGGAAATCATGCTCGAACGCACCCACATCGCCGAAGCGCCGTGGTGGGTGGTGCAGGCCGACGACAAGAAAAAGGCCCGGCTCAACTGCATCAATCACCTGCTCAAGCAGATGCCTTATGAAGAGGTGGAACAGGCGGTGATCCAGTTGCCGGAACGCGAACGTCAAGAAGACTATTCGCGCAATCCGACGCCACCGGAAATCATCGTGCCTCAGGTTTATTGAAACCGGTCAGGCTGCACTGCAGACCCATCGTGCAGCGACAGTCTCTATAGAGGCTGCCGCTTGCGTAAAGACTTTCGCCCTGGCACGCGGGTATGATCCGGGATACCTCCCATGGACCTTCTCTATGCCAGCGTCCACCATTCGCCCCTCCCCCGCGCCCTTGCTCCAGCCAGGCGAAACCGTGGTCTTGTTCGACGGCGTGTGCAAGTTGTGCAACGGCTGGGCAAGGTTCCTGATCCGCCACGACCACGACCGACGCGTGCGGCTGGCCGCAGTGCAATCGCCCGAGGGGCAGGCGCTGCTGGCGTGGGCAGGTTTGGCGCTGGATCAATTCGATACCATGGCGGTGATCCGCGACCGGCACTATTGGGTGCGTTCGGATGCCGTCTTCGAAGTCATTGCCCGGTTGCCCCGCGCCTGGCGCCCGTTAGGACTGTTGCGCGCCTGCCCACGCAGGCTGCGCGACTGGGCCTACGATCGCATTGCGCTGAATCGATACCGGCTCTTTGGGAAGTACGACACGTGCCTATTGCCCAACCCCGACCATGAACGTCGATTCTTGAAAACGCCCACGTGAGCCCCTTGAAACGCACCCACTGGATCGCCCGGGGAAGCCTGGCGTTCATGTTTGCCTATCACGGTCTGGTGCCCAAGTTGCTGTGGCTGAGCCCCGGCGAGCGGACCATGATTCAAGCCCATGGCATCGATCAGGTGGAGTTGTTTGCCTATGCGGCCGGGGTCGTGGAGATTGTCCTGGCCTTATGGTTACTGCTCGCGTCACGCATTGCGTGGCCATTGATCGTTGCCTCGACGGCGTTGGCTGGCTTGCTGCTGGATGTCGCGATTTTCAATCCTTCCCTGCTCAGGGATGCCTTCAATCCCGTCACCCTCAATGTGGCCGGACTGGCGCTGTGTGCGGTGACCTGGAATAGCAGGGGTTGAGCCGTTGTGTGAACCGATCCGCGCGCGGGCCATCTCCCGACCAAAGAATCTTCGGCGCTGAGTGGAAAACTCACCGCTCCCAACGCGAACTCAAGATGACGCTGCAAAGATTCACTCGCTGGAAACCCGGATCCTTGCAGGCAAGGAAATCATCGTTAAAGGTCCCGAACGTGCTGTGGGGCCGATGCTGCAGACCGTGATAAAACGCGTCGATCATCTGATGGGCAAAATCGGTATCGCGAGGATAGGCGGCGATCACCGCTTCGCGTTGCGCGTCTGTGAACAGTTCAAAACCACGCCCCGCTACGTCCATCCCCGCGCCAGCCTGAACCAGGGCGATTTCTGAATGCATGTGCTCTGGAATGCCCGGCGTCGTATGGAGCGCGACGGCGTTCCAGACTTTCTCGATGTCCGCTTCGGCGATGTGATGACCGCGCAAAAAGTCACGCGCGGCATTCGCGCTGTCGACCTCGAAGCGAAGCTGGCTTTCGTGATAGATCGAGGTCAGGCCGAGGTCATGGAACATGGCCGCGACGTAGAGTAACTCCGGATCGAAGGCCAGGCCTTTGCGTTCCCCGAGCAAAGCGCCCCAGAAGTAGACGCGGGTGGAGTGGGAAAACAGCAACTCGCTTTCGGTATCGCGAATGAGCTGCGTCACCTCGCGGGCCATTTTGCTGTCAGGGATTTTCACGCTGAAAATGTCGTTCGTCGCCACGGTTTAACCTCTGTCAGATCGGCCCGGTGATCTTGAAAAGGGTACGCGTCGCTCGGGTTGCAACCCAGCGCCAATGTCGCGAATTTCCAATGCGCCAATCACAGCTTTTTTTGCTGCGCCGCTGTGTATCACAGTGTGTCTGGCTATCCTCTTGATACATCTGTTTTCACCCGGCCCGGGATTCGACACAGGCCAGATACGTCACCGCGTTGAAATGCATTCAAGGTTTCAAGGGGCTCAGCCAGATCCCCTGGCCAACGGCTTGCAACGGAGACATCACCATGAAGATGGCAATGCACAACAAAATCGGCAACACCCGCCGCCGCTTGGTCAGCTCGTCGATCCTGGCGTTCGCCCTGTTCGGCGCGCTCGGCGTGGCCCACGCGCAAACACCTGCCGCCGCACAGCCGGCTGCAACCAAGGCCGAGGCCACTTATTCAACACCCTCTCCGTTCGGCCCGCTGAAGCACATCAAGGCAGGCCTGCTAAATGTGGCCTACGCCGAAACCGGTCCGGCCGACGGGCCGGTGGTGATTCTCCTGCACGGCTGGCCGTATGACATTCACAGCTATGACGAAGTCGCCCCTCTGCTTGCAGCGAAGGGTTATCGCGTCTTGATGCCGTACGCGCGTGGCTACGGCGATACACATTTCCTGTCCGATAAAACCCTTCGCAATGGCCAACCGGCCGCGCTGGCCAGTGACGTCATCGACTTCATGGATGCGCTGAAGATCAAGCAAGCGGTGCTCGGTGGTTACGACTGGGGCGCGCGCTCTGCTGGCATCGTCTCGGCGCTGTGGCCAGAACGGGTCAAGGCGCTGGTGTCGGTCAGCGGCTATCTGATCGGTAATCAGGCGGCCGGCAAGAACCCGCTGCCACCCAAGGCTGAATTGCAGTGGTGGTACCAGTTTTACTTTGCCACCGACCGCGGTCGCGCCGGGTACGAGAAAAACACCCACGACTTCGCCAAGCTGATCTGGCAACTGGCCTCGCCAAAATGGGCGTTCGACGACGCGACGTTCGACCGCAGCGCCAAGGCGCTGGACAACCCGGACCATGTCGAGATCACCGTCTTCAACTACCGCTGGCGTCTGGGCATGGTCCAGGGCGAGCCGCAATACGAGGCGCTCGAACAGAAACTGGCCACCGCGCCATCCATCAGCGTCCCGACCATCACCCTTGAAGGCGATGCCAACGGCGCACCGCACCCTGCCCCCGAGGATTACGCCAAGCGCTTCACCGGCAAATATGAGTTCCGGCTGATCAGCGGCGGCATCGGTCACAACTTGCCGCAGGAAGATCCGCAGGCGTTCGCCAAGGCGGTAATTGATGCGGATCACCTGTGAGGCCGATCTGAACCAGCACCTTTACAGCGACGGCCCGTTTTATTGAACGGGCCGTTTTTTTTGCGCAAGCATTCGCCGGTGGCTCTCTCACTTTTAGATCATTCCAGCAGCGAGATCAGGCGCGGCTCTATGGAGGTTTCAAGCACCTCCAGCAGCGCCAGCGACACCGGCAACTTGAAGCGCCGCCGTCCCGCGCTGCCGGGATTGAGGTAAAGCCGTTCACCGAGCCACTCGATGCGTGGCTTGTGCGAATGGCCGGTGATCACCAGCTTGATGGCTGAATCGAGCAAGGCGGGGACATCGGCGATGTCATGCACCAGCAGCGCCTCCCATCCGTTGAGATCGAAACGAAGAAGGTCGGGGATATTTTCTGCCCAAGGGGCGTCCAGGTCATTGTTCCCACGGACGATGTGCAGCGGCGCGATCGCTCTTAGCTGATCGAGAATGTCAGCGTTGCCGATGTCGCCCGCGTGAATGATCCGCTCGCAACCCGCCAGGGCAGCAAGGGCTTCGGCGCGGAGCAAGCCATGGGTATCGGAAATCACGCCAACTTTCATGTGTGGCTCCGCAGCAGGATCAGGAATCGGAACAGAGTGTAACCCGGTGAGGGCTGCCCCTTGCGTGATCCGAGCCGCCGGCAACGCCTGCTCTACCCACCATCGCTATCAACCTGCCCGGCGTGAACCACTGCCGAGGGAATAGGCAGGGAAATCCGTATAACCCACCTCCCCGCATCGAGTGTAATAAGTGGATCGGTCCGCTTCGGCCAACGGCCAGTCCTGCTTGAAACGCTCAACCAGATCCGGGTTTGCGATGTAGGGCCTGCCGAAGGCGATCAAATCCACCAACCCGGTATCAAGCGCAGCCTGAGCGCTGTTGCGATCAGTAAAGCCGCCGCACCAGATGATTGCGCCAGGAAACACAGCCCGAACCTTGGCCAGCAGTGCGTGGTCGAGGTGGTTCGATTTGAACTCGGCGACCTCCATGTTTTCCTCAGGCATCAGCTCGTAGACCAAGTGCAGATAGGCGACGCCGAGTCGACCCAGACGCTCGGCAACGTACAACAAGGTTTCCTCGGTGCGAGGGTCCGCCGGAATGCCGTTGAACTTGCCGAACGGCGACAGGCGCACACCCACGCGTCCCGGGCCCAATTCACGCACCGCCGCTTCAACCACTTCCAGCAGGAACCGTGTGCGGTTTTCTACGCTTGCGCCTCCATATAAATCGGTGCGCGTGTTGAGCACCGAGTTCATGAACTGCTCGAACAGATAGCCGTTAGCTCCGTGAATTTCGACGCCGTCAAATCCGGCCTCCCGTGCGTGGATGCAGCCTCGGGTGAAGGTGTCGACCAAAGCCATCACTTCCTCAGGCCTCAGACGCCGGGGCTTGCCTGCCGGGATATGGGCCAACTTGCCGTCCGGGCCGTGGGCAAACACTTGCGAGTCAGCCCTTTCCTCGGTCACACCCCATGGCGCCTCGCCGTTCGGCATGAGCGATGGATGGGCCATCCGGCCGACGTGCCACAGTTGCAGAAATATCGTGCCGCCGTTGCGGTGAACCTCATCGGTCACCAGGCGCCAGCCCTGCTGCTGGGCTGGCGTGTAGATGCCGGGGGTCATGGCGTAGCCGTTGCTGGACGGCGCAATGTCCGTTGCCTCGGCGACGATCAGGCCGGCACTGGCGCGCTGCCCGTAGTAGGCGGCCATCAATTCGTTCGGAACATCACCCTGGGACGTGCGCGTGCGTGTCATGGGGGCCATGACCATACGGTTCGTCAGCGCAACGGTGCCTCCAACCAAATGGGATTCAAACAGGTCTATCATGGGTCTTCCTTCGGGTCGGACTGGATCGGAAGGAAAGCGTACTTTTCGGAAGTCGCGCCCATCTACACACCGTTTTGTCAGTGGTGCCAAATGAAGACAATCAATAGACTGCCGGGCTTGCCGATCGAGCGCACGCTGGCAGTGCTCTCCGGCCGCTGGAAGGGGGTCATCCTTCATGTGCTGCTGGACGGACCGCAACGCACCTGTGATCTGGAGAAGCGCATTGTCGGCGTTTCACAGAAGGTGTTGATCGAGCAACTGCGAGCGCTTGAGGAACATGGGATGGTGAGTCGGCAGCCCAGTGCCGAGGATCGTCAGGGGATCGAATACCTGCTCACCCCGCTGGGCGAAAGCCTGCGGCCCATCCTGGAAACGCTGATCGAATGGGGCGTCCATCACGCCACGGAACTCGATGAGGCCCATCGGCTGCTGCCATGTGAGGCGGTTGTTCGGGATCGCACCCACTGACACGTATTTCATTTCAGCGTCTGAGGCTGTTCCTGATCACTGCCTCTGCTAGTCTGCCGGATCCCATAGTTATCAACGCCAGGCTCAAGCAATGTTCAACATCCGTGTTATGACCATGGACGACTATGACGCGGTCATCGACCTCATGAGGCGTACCCCGGGCGTTTCCTTGCGTGATGCCGACTCTCGTGAATCGACCTCGAGGTATCTGGAACGAAACCCCGGAATGAGCTTCGTGGCTGAAGCCGGAGCCGATCTGTGTGGATGCGTCTTGTGCGGACACGACGGCCGCAGAGGCTATTTGCAGCATCTGGTTGTCCGTCCTCAATATCGGCGCCAAGGCATCGCCAATGCGCTGGTAGAGCGCTGTCTTTCGAGTCTTGAAAAACTCGGAATACTTAAATGTCATCTCGACGTTTTCAAGACCAATGGAACAGCTGCCAGCTATTGGCAAAGCCAGGGTTGGCAGCTCAGGTCTGATATCGATCGGTATTCGTTTACCCGATCGGATAATGAGAACGTATGACCGAGTGACACCATTCAATCCCGTGCGCGGTCGCGCGCGCCATCAGCCTTTAACTGGCCCTCCAAAACCTGCACAATCGCCGGCTTTTTTCGCGACAGGAAGTCCCCATGCAACGGATTGTAATTCTGGGCAATGCCGGCAGCGGCAAATCCACCCTCGCCCGCGCCCTCGGCGAACGCATGGGCCTGCCCGTGGTGCATCTCGACACATTGTTCTGGGAACCCGACTGGGTCGAACCCGATGCTGAGCAATTCCGCGCGCGGGTCCGCGAAGCGATCGCACCGGATGCCTGGGTGTGTGAGGGCAACTATGCGCGGCGAACATTCGACCTTCGCCTGCCCCGTACCGACCTGATCATCTGGCTCGATACATCGCGGCTCACCTGTCTCGCCAGGGTAATCATACGCAGCATCATGAACCGCCCTCGCGCTGACCTGCCTGCAGGCTGCACGGAGAAGCTCGACCGGGCATTCCTGACCTTTCTGAACTTCGTGTGGAATTACGATCGTGGCTATCGCCCAGGTATCGAGGCAGTACGACTGGCCATAGGCCCGCAAATTCCTACGGTGCACTTGCGCGGTAACCGGCAGATTGCTGCGTTTCTCGATGACTTGCCCGCAATGTCTGTAACCTCCGTCCCGCCTGAACACCCCGCGCGAACGGGCTGCCTTGACCTGAACGGAGGTCCGGACCAAACAAGCAGTCAGTAATCCCAGAAAGCCGCGACCCAGCGAAAAGCGTTGCCGTCGATGGCCACTCGGCCAACGGAGGGGAATGGCAGGTGCGTGGCGACAAACAGCTCACCGCTCGCCGCCGCCTCTTGCATCAGGCGCACCCGAACGCGGAACGACTCTTCAGGCAGCGTCGACGAGTATGGTCTGGTCGCCGCTGCGCAGCACCAGCACGTTCAGCGGCCAATCGAATGCGTCCGGCCCCAGGTACTGATCCTTGAACCAGGCCGCGCGATCGGCCGGGTCGACATTGGTGGACATCGTCGAGGTCGGCAGAGGCAGCACGCCATCGCTGATCACCAGCACGTCGATCTCGCCGACCCGCAGCGCATAGCGCGAAGAAACCAGCTCCTCGACTCCCGACCCACCCGGGTGTGAGGTGCTTTGCAAGCTTAGGTTTGGCTCCTGCAGGCCGCTGCTTTCCTGATGGGCTCCATCCTTTGTGACGGGGAAGTTCAGATGCGTCGTCATGGTCGTTCTCCGATTGCCTGGCTCAAGAAATCTCGAGCGAAAGCCGCTCTCTCGACGTGAGAGGGACGGATCGCCCAGAAACCGAGTCTGCATCGCGACGCACCGCGCCAGCTACCATACCTGGGTATGGTGCGCTTGCACCTTAGCGTGATCGCTTCATGCAAAAGGGTAGGAGGATGCCTCTACGAAGTTACACGCACTAAGCCGCCGTTTCGCCGCCTTGCGGTTTACCCACGCCATACCTCACGCCCGCCCGAAGCGCATGACGGAGTTTCAGGGCCGGCCGTTCGATGCAGTAGTACGAAACGCAGCTCAACCCGAACGACAGGATCAGAACGGCGGCAACGATAGGCGCGTCGTAGGCAACGGGCCAGAAAGCGCGCAGGAAGTACATCACCACAAAGTGATTCAAAAACACGCCATAGCTGATGTCCCCGAGGAACTCGTCAACCCGGTGAAACTTGAGTTTCGTCAGCACGTACACCGCCGGGATGCCTAACGCGATGCCCGCAGTCACTTCCGCGTTAAATGGCCGACGCTCAATCAGCCCCGCTTCGATCGCCGCAAACATCAAGGCTGCCACCACGGCGGTGCCGGCAGCGATCGCCAGACCCTTCGCTCGCGGTTTGTACAGGTAGCTGCCGCACAGGAACATGAACAAGACGCCCGGCAACAGGCGATAGCCGTACACATCGGTGTTGATGAAACCAAGACAGGCCGTCATGAAAACCGCAACAGACAAGGCAAACGCAATGCCCCGCGCCTTGTAGATAATCAAGAAAGGGATCACGAGGTAGAAACACATTTCAAGCCCCAGCGACCAGCCCGGCGGCAAGATCAGCGACCCTGCAACCCCGAACATGTAGAAACCGAGGGGCACCATGGCAAGACTCTGCGCGATGGTTTTGAAGGTCAGCTCGGCGGCTTGGGGCGTGCCGGGCAGCAGGAAATAGATCACGGCGCAGGATGCCAGGAAGTAGAACAGGAACTGCGGGTAAAGCCGCAAGGCCCGGTCCATGTAGAACAGGCCGATTTTCTCCGGCGCCTTGTAATTGCGCTCGATGAGCGAGGTCATTACGAAGCCGCTGATGATCAGAAAGGAAATCACGGCAACCACGCCAGGGTTAAGCCCCACGAACGTCTTGCCCATATGAGAAACGGCCACCAGAACGGCCAACAACAGACGATAAGCTCCCACCCGGTTCTCCAGACATCCTTATATTTATGGCGCGTAAGCTACGATGCTTTCAGTCCTGAGAACAGGCTTTTTTCGTGGCGCCGGAACCTTCCTTCATCTGCGCGAATCGATCCGGCGATCTCTGCCGTGTGGGACTATTCAGATTCCCCCGGGCAAAAAAAAGCCCCGCAACCGAAACGCGGTGCGGGGCAAAAAATTGGTTGGTTGCGGCCAACCAAAGGAGCGCTTGAAAAACGTTACGGGCCGGGGTCAGATGCAATCCTGGGCGGCGCGTCCAAAACTCGACGGCAGGAAGTTCGAAGCCAGCAAGTGCCGCTCGTAGATGAACACCTTGCCGCCACTGCCGGCCTTGTAGGCTTCCAGCACGTTGTCAGCGGAAATTTTGCTCGGCACCACAATCCGATAGCTGCGCTGGGTCTGCGAGACGGTCGGGTTCAACGCACTTCCCTGCAATTTCGGTACGACGCAGTCGGCGTATTGCGCAGGTGTCTTACGGGTCTGCAGGGTCAGCGTCGGGTCATTCGGTGCAGAAGCGCAGCCGACGAGCAATAAAGAGGCAAACGCCATGGCAGGCACAAATAACGGGCGCATGGATGTCATCCTGAAAATAAAAAGTCCGGTTCATCACGCGTCGGGACAGCATCACCGGCGGTGTTCGATGGGGGGGATTTTCCGGTGATTGCCGACAAAGCAGAAACTGTGTTTCGTGATTGTCACTATTACTTCACGCAATAGTTGCGCGCCGTGCAGACTCGTACACACTCAATCACAACCAAAAATATTGATGAGGCCGCTCCTTGAGAACGTTTGACCTGATCCGCGACGCCGTCCTGCCCGATTTCCGTGACCGGGTGGCCGAGTATCTGATCGAGTACGAAACCGTACTGCTGTGCGAGAACCCGTCCGCCCCGGAGTTAACCCGTGCCACCGCCAATCAGCTGCGCGGTTATTTGCGCGGGTTGAACACCACGCGGGTGTTGGGCATGGCGGAGTGGGAAGAGCTGGATCGGCGGGTGGTGGATACGTGGCTTTTGCCTGACCAATGACAGCTTCGGGGGAGTCGCTTTACTGGCCGGAACGGGTCCTTGATTAGCCCGCCTCAAGACGTGCGCGCACGCGGGTTAAACAGTCTCGGCGTCGTGGTTGCGGCCAGGAATGTGCCCCGGTCATTTGAAAGAACAGTGATGAATCGGCATTAATCCGATGCGAAGAGCGCATGGACACAGAAGTGCCCTTCACAACAGCCGATGCCTTGATACTCTGTGTGCCCCTGATCATGGATCATCAGCACATGGAAGTAGCAGCCCACTTCATCATTCTTGAAACGGAGCATTGGCTGCTCAATCACCACCTGTCGTCGGCGCTTCCCGGCTATCTGATGCTGGGGGCGAAGAATCACGTCAACTCGCTGGCTGAACTTCCCGACGCTGCGCTGGCTGAGTTGGGTGGGCTGATGGCCAACATCCAGAAAACCCTCGAGTTGCAGCTGAAGCCGAAGTGGCTCTACATCAGTCGATTCGGTCACGACCCTCGCTATCCCATCCACTTTCACTTCATTCCGGTGTACGCCTGGGTCGAAGATCTTTTCTGGAAAGATGCCAGGTACCGGCTTTTGCAGACATTCGCCAGCCTCGAAAACGCCCAGTCACTGACGGATGGAGCGGAACTGACACTGTTCATCTGGCGCGAGTTTGGAGAGAGCCTAGAGCCGCCGGAAGCTCAAGGGCCGTCAATCAATCAGCTCATTGATGATTTGCGCCAATCCTTCAATTAGGGGCAGCCCTGTCCGGAAAAAGGCCGGACGCCATCGCATTTGATAAATACTCTCAAATGAGAGTACGACGTATTCCAGAATGTATTGCGTTTGCGTATGATACGAATTCTCAATAACATCAAAATCAAATGTGAGCTCGCATGACCGCCCCCCTCTCTCTGCGTATTCAAAACTCCGTGACGCCGCGCTCGCCTTCGACCCTGCGCCCCCTGGCTCTCGCAGTGCACATGCTGGCAGCCGGTATCGCCATCACTGCGCCCTCCGTGCAAGCGGCGGAACAGACTGAGCAGACAGAGACTGGAAGTGCTGTGACCCTGGCGCCTATCGCGATCACGGAGACGGCCACTCGCGAGCGCAGCGCCGTCACCGAAGATACCCACTCATACACAACTGACGCTGCGCGCACGGCCACGCCGTTGAGCATGTCCCTGCGGGAGACGCCGCAGTCGGTGAGCGTCATCACCCAGCAACGCATACAGGACCAGGATCTGCATACGATCCTCGACGTGGTCAACAATGCCACCGGTGTGTCGGTCAACCGCTACGAGACCAGCCGGGCGCAGTTCAACGCCCGTGGTTTTGAACTCAACTCGTTGATGATCGATGGCGTGCCCACCATTTACGAGCAGCCATGGAGTTCGGGGGAAATTTTCAGCAGCCTGGCCATGTATGACCGCGTTGAAGTCGTACGCGGCGCCAATGGTCTGATGACCGGTGCCGGCGACCCTTCGGCGTCCATCAACATGGTGCGCAAGCGCGCTAACAGCAAAGACCTGAAGGGGTCTGTAGAACTGAGCGCCGGCACGTGGGACACCTATGGCGTCGAGGCCGACGTATCCACGGCGCTGAACGAGGAAGGCACTGTCCGCGCGCGGCTGGTCGGTGAGACCAACGAAGGCGATACGTGGATCGACATGAACTCGAACAAGCGCCAGACCCTCTACGGCACGATGGATATCGACCTGACGCCCGACACCACGCTCTGGTTCGGCTTGAGCCGGCAAGAAAGCAACGCCGACTCGCCGATGTGGGGAGGCCTGCCCGTCTGGTACGCAGACGGCAGCCGTACCAACTGGAGCCGCTCGAAGTCAACCTCCGCCAAGTGGAGCAAGTGGGACACGACCTACGAGACCTACTTCGTCAATCTTGATCACACCTTTGCCAACGACTGGCAAGTCAACCTCAGCTACAACCGTGGCGAGCGCACCGGCGACTCTTCCCTGCTGTACCTGTCCGGCAATCCAGGCAGGAACGGCAGCGCCGGGATGTCTTCGTTCCCGGCGACCTACAAGACCGAAACCACCCAGGACGACTATGGCATCCGCTTCAACGGCCCGTTCTCATTCCTGGGTCGTGAGCACGAATTGGCCTTCGGTTATGTGGACAGCAAGCAGAAGTTCGACGCCGACTCACTCGACGCGCAAACAGGTTTTGACGGCGTTGCCGATTTCGATGCCTACAACGGCAATTTCGCAGAGCCGGTATGGGGCCCGAGGACCGACTACGGCTACAGCGAGACACGCCAAAAAGGACTGTACGCCGCCACCCGCCTGAACGTGACCGACGATTTGAAAGTGATTCTTGGCGCGCGTGAGAGCTGGTACGAGAAGACCAGTGATGACATCTTCTCGGAAGTCAGCAAGACCGATGTCGATCATGAGCTGACGCCCTATGCCGGTATTGTCTACGACCTCACCGACAACCTCTCGGCGTATGCCAGCTACACGGAAATCTTCCTGCCGCAATCGGTACGCGACCGCAGTGGCCAGGAACTGGAACCGATTGTTGGCGAAAGCACTGAATTGGGCCTCAAGGGTGAATACTTCGGTGGCCGCTTGAACGCCTCTGCTGCGATTTTCCAGATCAAGCAGGACAATCTGGGCCAGAACACCGGCGCGCTGATCGATCCTTCAAACCCGGTCGGCGGCTTCGCCTACGAGGCAAGCGAAGGCGCGACCAGCAAGGGTTTCGAACTGGAAGTTTCCGGCGAACTCGCAACGGACTGGAATGCCTCGGTGGGTTACACCCAGTTCACGGCCGAAGATGCCAAGGGCGACGACGTCAACACGCTGTACCCGACCAAGTTGCTGCGCACCTTTACCACCTACCGTCTGCCAGGTGCTTTCAACAAGCTGACCATTGGCGGCGGGGTTAACTGGCAGGACTCGATCTACACCTACGCCGTCAACCCGGCCGGCAATTCCGAGAAGATCCAGCAGGATGCCTATGCCCTGGTCAACCTGATGGCGCGCTACGAATTCACCGACAACCTCTCGGGCCAGCTGAATGCCAACAACGTCACCGACGAGAAGTATTTCGACATCTTCGATGCCTATGGAGCCCTGACGTACGGCGCACCGCGCAGCATTACCGCTTCGGCGAAGTACCGCTTTTAAGGCAGGCTCTCTGCTACCCGAGGCGTGCACCACGAAGAAGACACAACACCGGCCTTGCGCCGGTGTTTGCTTTTTTGATGACAGGCAACCCTGGATTCAGCCGGCCAGTTACACTGACGCTCATGCCAATGTTCGGACTTAAGGGATAGTCAGCTTCATGTGGAAAAGTTGGTTGCAAAGACTCACCGGCAAAACATCCGCCACCGCAGTTGCCCCACGCCTACCAGAGCCACCAGAGACCTCACCCACACGTGATTGGAAGTCGCTTGTCGCGTCATGGAATGGATTCGACCGGGAGGCAGGCTTGCGGGCAGTCAGGTCTTCTCAGTCGGCCGAACGGCTGGCGGCTATTATCGTGCGTATCAACGACTGGGTACCTCAAGTTCGCGAGGCTGCCAGATGCGCTTTCGAAGACTACTTAACGCCAGAATATTCCGCTTCGCTGATCGCTCAAATTCCCGCCATTCTTGCACTTGAACATCGCCAGCGCGAAGATCACAGCGTGACGATAAATAAGCTTGAATCGTTGCTGGCAACACCTGATTGCCTGGTTCAAAGCATGGCAGCCTTCGAAGCTAGCCGTGGCTCCTGCGCGCGGTTGCTTTTCAGGGTGCTCACCAAGACAATGGTTGAAGATGAACTGGAGGCGTTTCTTGTAACGAGCCTTCACCACGTGGATTTCAGCGTGCGTCGGTTAGCGCTTGGCAAGGCAATGGAGCTTCCGCACACATTGGCTCAAAAAGCCATCGCCTTCGGGCTTGGCAGCAACAGCAGCATTCTCAGGAGACTGTCGTTTCTAGAAGCGATCCGATTGCAAACGGACCGAACACAACTGATCAAAGACTTTTTGACGGACCCATCGTCGGCGGCGAGGTCGACTGCGCTATGGGCAGCCAAAAAGTATGACGTCGACCCATTGTCAGTTCTTCAGGCGCATCTGGCTGGCGAGATACCCAGTAAAAAAGCCCAGTGGCTCGGCGTACTCGGGTTGGCGCAATACCTGAACGTGCGTATCCCTGAAGGGTGGATGAGAGCAGCCCTAAGCCAAAACAGTGGTGCAGTTCGTTCGCTCGTCTTGATCCTCGAGGGGGAAGACAGGCCTGCGTTGCTTATCGCTGCGATCGCAGATCCGTCCCGGCCCGTCTTTGAAGCCGGCGTCCACGGCTTGCGCCCTCAACCTTGGAGCATCGTCGAATCGGCATTTACCCACCAGCTCGAAACACTTTGGGTAACGCTGTCCCCCTCTCGACGCCAGGCTCTCCTCGAACTGATGCCCAAATGGACCCAGGCAGGGTTTCTTCTTTATCAGCTTCACCGCAGCCCTTATGAGCCGTCTTCGCTTGAGCAGATAAGGAAGTGGGTCGACGCCCAGCCCTACTCCATCACCGACCGAGAAACTCCGAAAAGAGAGTGTGACCGGATCATTGAACAACTGCGTGCGCTGGAGACAGATCGGAGATTACCTGCAGGGTCCATTGCCAGGCTGACATGAGGGGGGGCTGATGGGCGCTACTGTGAATGCAGGTATTGCGTCCACCTGGGACCAAGACAATAAGTCCTCGTAAAAATGAGCTCGACGGTCCCGAGCCGTTGCTCACGAGCAGACGTCAGTCATCCACTTGGACCTCCATCTGCGACCGACAGTTATGGGCCAGAAGCGAACAACGATCGGTACTACGATCAGTCTTCACGCTCGTGACGCTGACTTGCCAACCCAGTACCGCGCAGCTACTGTCAGCCCTATGAATCAACCACCTATCGCCTTGACCACAACTACCACGACCGCCAAAGGCGGTGCGTGAGAGGTGTCGTGAGCCGATAAGCACGAACTTCAAAGGCCCGCCAGTGATGGACAGGGCCCTTTCTTTTGCCCTTGTGTCGCTGGCTAAAACGCAAGGAAAAGCACTATGTATGCACTGTTGATTCTCGATATGCAGGTTGGATTGTTTCATGGCGCGGATACGCCATGGGCAGGCGAAGCGCTGGTAGACACGTTGAACAATCTATTGAATAAAGCCCGGAGTGCGGGCGCCCCCATTTTTCTCGCCCGCCATATTGGCCCACCTGGTTCGCCAATCGAGCCTGGAAGCCCGTTGACGCAGTTGGTGCAGGAACTGGTGCTGCAGGGCGACGAAGTGATTTTCGAAAAAAGTCGACCCAACGCCTTCACCAAGACAGTTCTTGCCGATCACCTGTGGGCTTGTGGTGCTCAGGGTGTGGTCATTGCCGGAATGAAGACCCAATACTGTGTCGACAGCACCTGCCGCGCCGCACGAGACCATGGTTTCGATGCGGTGCTGATCGCCGATGGTCATACCTGCACGGACACCTTTGCGCTGAAGGCCGAAGAGATTGTCGCTCATCACAATGCGACCCTCGCGGGTCCATTCTGTCGTGTCGTAAACGCTGAGGACTGGTGTTTCTAACCGCCATCGACGGACCGGTCCACGTCAGGGCCGATCCGTCCACGCTGGGTCGTTTTCAGCCCTTTGTGAAAGGCAGAAATCGGCCAAAAGCGGTCAATCGGATTAAACTACACCGAAGTCCTGTCAGAGATTATTTACATGCTGATTGAGTGCCAAAGGTGCGGCCAAGGTTACGTTCGAGCAATGCGGGTTCGCTCTACAAAAATTTTGCTGTGGGTGTGCGAAGAGTGTGAGGCAACGTGGACGAGCCAGACTGAGGTGAATGTCTGTAAATTTGAAGATTACGGAACGTTAATGGCCGGCATTGGCCGCAGTTGTTTATGGTCAGAATTGGAGCCACAGTGAAAAGTTAGTTATCGAGTACTTAATGTCAAATGCCCGCTTTGAGTCGTTTGCGGCCTGTCGCGATGGGCAGAAAACGACCCCTAGGAGACGTTCATACCAGAGATGACAGATCCGTCTCCGCTGGGGGATTGCTCGTGAATCTAAGCGTCAGATTCTTTTTTTGCCAGCCTGATGGCTGTAGTCATATGCGGTACAGCGTAGGCCTTGTACCAATGATTCATTCCTGCAATAGCTTTCTGAGCGGGTGCCGTGTCGGCTGCTCCGACCAATTCCGCACAAGCCTGCGCCATTGAGACAAGAATGCGGGCTGCTTCGGGAACGTAGGGAAGGTCATTTCCAGCCTCATGACGCTCACGAATGATCTGGTAACGAATGTTTTCCGGGAGCGTCCAGGCACTGATTAAAAACTCCTGAACGGAGTAATCAACGCCTTTGATTTCCACGGTCGCGGAGCGATGTACTTCATTGAATCCAGCCGTTTCGATCTGCTCACAGCTATCAATGACAGTGTTCATCATTTCTCGAATTTGTTGCCAATCAGTTTTCATTCGAACTCCTTTTCAATGTTGTCTTTTCAGCAGGATACGTTGAGTGTGTTTCTGTGCACAGGTGAATGGCAGCTTCTGGTCCAGGCCGTGTAAAAACGCATTCGTCACTTTGAAGTCAGCGTTGCTACGTGAAATCTGGCGTCGACCATTTGGTAAGTAGACCTGAAATTTGCATAGGGACGCGATTTTTAGGCTGTTTTCGTCTGCCTACACAGATCGAAAACGTTTTTACACAGCCTCGGCCGATAGCTGCCCGTCATCAGTGGTGCTATCGGGTAATGCTAGATATCAGAATGGGGGCTAGAATGAGCCGAACGGCTTGCGTTGATCTCGCCAAGCTTGAGTAGACGCTGATCGAAGGCGTGCATATTTCAACCATTCGCCCGCAACCAACACGCTTCGTCTCACCCGTACATGTACAAAAGGTCGTCGATCAGCTCTAGCTCCTGCTGCGTGTACTGGACCTTGTTGTACCGTCTAATGTTCTCAAGCACACCTCTGATCGGAACCTGCCGCGAAGGATCCTGTAGTGGTCTAATGAAACCGGACACCCATTTAGGCGAGAATGCTCGCCAGATCGAGGTGTCAGATGACCAAACAACGCCGCTCCTTTACTCCTGAATTCAAGCGCGAGGCTGCCGACCTTGTGCTCAAACAAAACTACAGCTACATCGAAGCCAGCCGTTCACTCGGCATTGGTGAATCGGCATTACGCCGCTGGGTTGACCAGATTCAGAAAGAACATAAAGGCGTCACCCCGCAGAGCAAGGCACTGACTCCGGAACAGCAAAAAATTCAGGAGCTGGAAGCCCGGATTGCTCGGCTTGAGCGAGAGAAATCAATACTAAAAAAGGCTACCGCGCTCTTGATGTCGGAAGATCACGAGCGTTCGCGCTGATTGACCAGTTGAGGGCACATGAGCCGGTTGATTGGCTGTGCAAGGTGTTTGATGTCACTCGCTCGTGTTACTACGCCCAGCGCCTGCGGCGCCGCACGCCGGATGTTGAACGGCTTCGATTGCGTAGTCGCGTAAGTGAGCTGTTCTCGCAAAGTCGCAGCTCTGCGGGCAGTCGCAGCATCCTGTCACTGATGCGTGAAGACGGTGAGCAACTCGGTCGATTCAAAGTGCGTAGCTTGATGCGCGAGCTTGATTTAGTCAGCAAACAACCCGGCTCCCATGCCTACAAACGAGCAACAGTAGAAAGACTGGATATCCCGAACACATTGAACCGCGAGTTCGACGTGCCTGCGCCCAATCAAGTCTGGTGCGGCGATATCACCTACATTTGGGCGCAAGGAAAGTGGCATTACCTGGCTGTCGTCCTGGATCTTTGTACGCGTCGGATCGTGGGCTGGGCGCTGTCGGAAAAGCCAGACGCTGAGCTGGTGATCAAAGCGCTGGATATGGCTTACGAGCAGCGTGGCAGGCCTTCGGATCTGCTATTCCACTCAGACCAGGGATCGCAATATGCAAGCCGACTCTTTCGCCAGCGGTTGTGGCGATACCGCATGCGCCAAAGCATGAGTCGACGAGGAAACTGCTGGGATAACGCACCGATGGAGCGCGTATTTCGCAGCTTGAAAACAGAATGGATACCGACCGTGGGCTATCGAACTGCGCAGGAAGCACAGCGCGATATCAGCCATTTTTTGATGCATCGCTACAACTGGATTCGGCCTCATCAATTCAACGATGGGTTGGCTCCAGCGCGGGCCGAGGAAAAACTTAACGTCGTGTCCGGGATTAGTTGACCACTACAATCCTGAACAATTTCGATCAGACGGTCGTAATCGGGGTCGTTTCCCTTGAGGTATTTTTCAATCGGTTCTTTGAGCGCTACGCGCGCCTCTAGATCGGTTAGCACTGTTACTTCTCCGGCAAGACAGTGACCTCATCCACTTTGATGATAGTGGTAGTTCCTGGTTTCGGAATGAGTCATCGCGCACCACCTGTACCTTAGCCAGCATACGCTTTCGTGAAGCGTTCCAGGTTCGGACTTTTACCATCAAGCTAATATGGGACTTTTACGGTTGGCTCGTCGTCCTTATAGAGTTGCAGCGTGTCGAACTTCAATCGCAGGCAACCATCACTCCATGCAGGGGCGGGGGCAGCACTACGGCCATCAAGCAGATTTGGTATCCATGTGGCGATTCAGTGGTTGCAGAAAACTCTGAATAATAGGGTAAAGGTAGGGAGCCATTCCGGTCTGTGAGATTGTTTCAATCCCCGCGTGTGCTGCGGTGATTACTTTCCATAAGCTAGGAGCTACTGATAAAGTCCCGCAGAAGAATCCAGGGCGTTCAACAATTCCTGAGTTGGAATAGCGTACTGACCGAGGTTCGCCATATCCAGATCCCCCCAGTCTTGATCATCATCAATTTCCAATATCAGCAAATCGATTTTTTTGAGCTGGAAGAAACTAATGATGTCGCGAATCTCTTTCTCGCGTTGCACCTGATCATTTCCATAAAGCCCACCGGCATAGAAGAAGCCCTTATCACCCATGGCAAGTTTCTTCTGAGAGCCAATAAGGGACATTTTGAAGCGTTGGTGAAGAAATGTCGTGGCTTCCACATCACTCGTCGGTGATGCCGCTGCAATGCTTATTTTGGTCATGGTTTAAAAGTCCTCAGAGAACAGAGGGTTAAGGGGTTTGCCCATGGTGTCTTTCTGGTAGTTACCATCGTGCCACCTGTAGAGGTGTCATCGGCGACGTCGCGCACGCGGAGCGTGGTTAGCCCTGACCTATTTTATTTGTTTTTATTTATTTAAATCTTTAAAGGGATTCGAGCTCGGTAGTGCAACCAAGTTTTTTCAGCCTTTGGATTTCTTGTTCGAATGTGTAGTTTGGCAGGTCTTTATTTTGTTTGTCATACTCGTTCCTTAGAAGTCTAAATAGCTTGCCTGTTTTTTCTTTTGTTTTGCTGTCGAGACTGTTAATAAGGTCATAGTTGTCGGCAGATAAAAACTCAAACTTGTGCTTTATTACGTAATAGGCTGTGATGTTCGAAAGTAATCCTGCCGCGTCTTCGTAATTTTCGCCGAGGTACTTTGCATACTCTTCAAATATATTTGTCAGTAAGCTTCGTGCTGCGCTTTGCGTTTTAAGTACGCCGCACATTTCCTGCCAGTTGCTGACATAAAGATGATCGCCCCAATCAGATCCCCTCGCGAAGTAAATGCCGTTTCCCTTGAAAAAATCGGCGATTTCATGCTGATCTAGAGCCGTTTCGAAAGTGGTTTTCATTGAAGCTTTTCCCAGTCATCAAAATTTTTCAACAGCGTTCCCACGTCACTATTATGGGAAACGCTCTCTGATCCGATCAGAGCAGCTTCTTTTGTCCCATTTTTGGTTGCCCCGCCAGGAACCCATTCGTTCGGGTACGCACCATTTTCTTTTCCATTAGGCATTTCATAGCGGAATCTTGGGTCGTCAGGCTTGATTTTAACGATATATATGCCCTCGCCCTCTAGAGTTTTTGCGCCAAGGTTTAGCTCGCTATTTAGCACCCGCCAATCGTTGCCGGCAGCTCGGTATTTCGCGACGACATTTTCCATCTCAGAGGACAGCCCTACAAATTTTCGTTGTGGGAAGCCTGGGAATTTTGAGCCTGTGATCCAGCTTTCGACTACCACGAAGGATCCTCCCTCTTTCGCGAAAAGCTCTCGGTGAGCGCTTATATAATCGTCAGGAAGGTAGTCCCCTGGATTTGGCGGCCGATCCGCTTTGTTCATGTCGATGATTTCGTCGAATTTTTCCTGACTCATTGGCAAATGCTCAGGTTTCTTCGCGTTCGCAGAATTAGTAGGTAGCTTGCAGTCAGGCCCTGGGCAGGTATCACTCAACCCTAACGGATCCACCCACCCGGTAGGGTTAGGCACGTACCGATAGTTGTTCAACCCGCCCGCAAGCTTGATCGGGTCCGGTGTCAAATACCGTCCAGTGCCCGGATTGTAGTAGCGATGCCGGTTGTAATGTAAGCCCGTTTCCGCATCGAAGTACTGACCCTGGAAGCGCAGCGGGTTGTCGATTTCGGCAACGTCGAGGGTGGCGAGGTTGCCATAGGCACGGTATTTCGCCGACCACATGATCTCGCCGCTGTAGTCGGTGAGTTCCTGCGGGGTGCCGAGGTGGTCGAGCTGGTAGTAGAACGGCTCGGCTTTGAGCGGGCCTTCGCCGTCGAGCATTGCCAATGGGCGGAATGACCCCGGTTCGTAGATGTAGCTGCGATAACGGTTGTCGGCGCTTTCGGCGATTAGGCGTTCGCCTTGCCACAGGAATTCTGTGGCGTGGCCATCGACGGCTTTGGCGATACGGCGGCCGAAGGCGTCGTACTTGTAACTTGCGATACTGCCCCCGGGAAGGCTGACACCGACCAACCGATGCTGGCAGTCGTAGCGGTATTCGGTGACGAGCTTTTGCCCGGTTCCGCGGCGCTCACGGCTCAAATTGCCAAAGGCGTCGTAGTCGTAATGGCGATCGCCCTGCATCAGCAGGCGGTTGCCTTTGACGTTGGCCAGGTTCGCGGTCGTCTGGTCGCCCTGACCGAGGAGGTTACCTGCCGGGTCGTGGGCAAAGCTTTCTGGTGTCGTGCCGCGTACGTTGATCAGTCGGTCGAGTGGGTCGTAGTGATAGCTACGATTGCCTTTCCGGCTGTCGTCGATGCCGGCGAGGTTGCCGTTTGCATCGTAAGCGTAGCGACGCTGGAAAAGGTTGCGATCCTGCTGGCTGACGCTGTGAGCTTGCAGTCGGCCTTGTTCGTCGTACTGGTATTGGCTGAGCAACAGCCCTTGTTGGCGCTGCTGTTCGCGACCGGCGCTGAACTGGTGGGTGGTCAAACGCGAGCCATTGAGGTCAATGCTGCTCAGGCGACCGCCGGTTTGGTGGCGATAGTCGAGTTTGCTGCCGTCGGGTAAGCGGCAGTGGCTGAGTTGGCCGAGTTGGTCGTACTCATAACGCAGGGTTCCCCAACCTTGGTGCTCGGTGATCAGGCGGTCTTGCAGGTCGTATTCGTAGGCCAGCGGCCAGTTTCCGTCATCGACGTTAACCAGGCGCCCGAGGGCGTCGTAGCTGTAGTGAATTTCCTCGCCATCGGCCAGGGTTTTCACCAGCAGGCGGCCAGCGGCATCGCGCTGGTACTCGGTAATCAGTTCGCTACCGTCGTCGCCGAACTCCGTTTTCTTTAGCAACTGGCCTTTGAGGTCGTATTCATAAGCGGTACGACGACCGTCGAAGCCGGTTTCCTGCTGGATTAGGCCGTTAGAGTAGTAATCGAGTTGGTAGTGTTCGCCACGTTCGTTTTCGATCTCACTGAGCAGTAGGCGCGCATTGTCGTAGCGATAGCGCAGTTGGCTACCATCCGGATTGATACGACGGCTGACTAGATGCAGGTTATCGGCATATTCGTAGCGGGTGATGCGACCCAGTTCATCGCGCTCGGCAGTGACTTTTCCGTAAGCGTTGTAAGTGAACGCACGGGTTGCGCCGCCTGGCAGAGTGATTTGGGCGAGACGGTTGGCAGCATCCCACTGATACTGGGTGATCGCCCCGTTTTCGTCTTGTCGGGTAATTTGTCGACCCAACGCGTCGTAGCGATACTTGCGCTGCCCACCGTCAGGCAGTTGCTCTTCGAGCAGTTGGCCGAGGTTGTTCCAGCCCAACTGGTGGCGACTGCCGTCAGGGTGACGGATTTCCAGAAGGCGGCCCTGGCGATTGTAGCTGTAGTGGGTCGAGTTGCCGTTCGGGTCGACTTGTTCAGTGATGTCGCCCTGATCGTTACGCCAGTATTTCCAAGTCGCCGGCCCACGGTTCACGACTCGAACAAAACCGTTGTAGTACTCGTAAGTGGTCGGTGCGTCTTCCGGCGGAATAACCGCTACCAAACGGCCTGCTTCGTTGTATCGGTACTCAGTGACGGCTCCGAGTGGGTCTTTTTCCGCAATCAGCCGGCCATTATCGTCATAGATCTTGAGGTGCTCGGCACCACCCGGATCAACCTTGGCAACCAGTCGAGCCTTATCGTCGTGGGCGTAGACCTCCTCGCTGCCATCAGCATTGGTAACCGTGACGCTGCCTTTATCATCCCAAGCATAATGCGCGTCCATCTGAGAGAAGCTTGCCCAGTGGTGGATACAGCGCGCCGATTTACCTTCTTTTTCCCATTCCCAGTAGAAACTTGCGCCACCAGCCAGTTGCCGCTCGAGAATTACGTGTTGGTCGTTGTAGGCATAACGCTCGGCTTCGCCGGCGGCGTTTTTGGCTTCGATCAGGCGGTGCTGAGCATCATAGCTGTAGGTGACCAACGTCTGGACGGTACTCCATGCATCTTCCAGGTTGTCCGCTGGGCTGAACTGCTGATACTCAATGGCGACTATGTGCTTGCGGTCGTAACGGACAAGGAGGCCGCGACCTGCACCGTTATCGACGCGTTTGATTCGCCCGTGAATATCACGGGTGATGTGCAGGCGATTACCGTAATCGTCGCTGATGGCGATCAGCGTGGCGCCTTTACTGTTGTAGCGGAAGTGGTAGAACTGGGTGCGTTCGCCGGCTTGAGTGAGTATCAGCTCTGAGGGCTCATCACCAATAAAAATAGCCGCTTCTGACAGGCTATTGGTGATGGCCGGGCGTTGCGCACTCGGCAACGGAAATGTCGTGACACGGCTCTCGTGGTCGGTCCACACCACCTCGTCGTTGTTGATGTCGACCCGTTGCGCGAGGGCATGGCTCCAGCCGTAGCCGAGACCACAATCGATTTCTGCCGCACTGGTGCGATAGAGTCGTGTCCAACTGAAAGGCAACAGACCGCCGAGTTCACCGTCGGTCAGCGTCAGTAGCTCTTCACCAGTGACCATCGATACAGGGCAACCGTTTGTGCACGTTTTTCTGGTGCAGACGGCACTTTTATCGTCCGGAGTTTTGGACTGAGTCGAAACGTCATCGATCTTCTCTTTTGGCTCCAGAACGTAGTGTTTTTCTACTTTCTTACGGGCAAATACGGAGGCGTTTTTTTCCAGCAGGGTAGGCGTGTCACTGGTGATCGGCACCGGACCCTTGGTGGTTGCCGCAGTCGCCTGTTCGATTTTCAACGCGGCCTTTTTGGCGGCGTTCATCGGTACACCTTGCGCGCTAGCAACAAGAGGTTTCACGGTTTCACCGTGAGCCTTCAACGCGTGCCCTTTGCTCACGGCCAAAAGTCTTTCGCCGAGCTCTTCCAGCATTTTTACCGCTGTGCCGGATTTGACTTTAGCCAGGGTTTGGGTCCCGACACGAATCGCTAGACCGACACCGCCGGTAAGGCAGATCCCTAACACCACGTTGATGAGGAAGGAACTACTGATGGCGGTAATCACTTCTACAAAGACTTGCGGTGGCAACATGCCGACCCACGCGACAATCGCCGAGAGATAGATGAACATCAGCGGTTCGTCGCTGAGAATCAGCAGCCCGGTAGCGATGGCCTCTTTCGACGCTGAATAGAGTTTTTTTACCTCATCTTCAGTCAGGTACTGGGCAAGTTGTTTGGCATATTTAAGGGGATCGGCTAGCAGTTCAAACAGGCTCTTGATGTCATCCCATAAACCTAAAAGCGCTTTCTCGAGACTATCGAGTGCTGACTTCACCAGGATTACCGAACGACCCATGCGGTCAGCTGCCGAGTAGCTCGCCCATTGCGGCTGGAACTTGCCCGACCACTCGCTTTTCAACCAGCCGTCGAGATTGCCGATAACACCCTGGTACGAGGCATACAGCGCCTTGACGTTGCTTTCAGAAACGTCGGGGAAAAAAGTGATTCGGTACATCTGACCCGGCTTACAGCCTTTGATGACTTCGATGCCGCTTGGGCCGATAGTCGTAGTAATTACGGGACCGACGACGTCGTATCCGAACATCGTTTTCTTTACCGGTTCCAGCTTGACCGGTGTATTGCCGATGGGCACGTACCGCGCGCTTTCAAACATATGGATCAGCGTGAAATCGCCCATCAGCGGACAGGTGGCGTAGGTTTCAACCGGTCCCGTCTTGGTCTTGCGCTCAGTGACGCTGACTTCGATCCCCACCTTGAACTTCTGATCGACATCCATTGCCCAGCCTGTCCAGAAGCTGTCAGCCCAGGTCTTGTAGTCACTCAGACAATTATTGAAATCCTTGAGAATGATACTCACGTCAGGCGTCTTGGCATCCAGAACTTGAAGGACCAATTTACCGATGGGATCAATCATGACGTGACTTCCTTTGTCAGCTGAGCAGCAAGACGCTCTGCCATATCTTCTGTGTTGGGTTGTTGGCGCACGAAGCGCTCGACCTTGTGACGCAGGTTACTTTCGGGGAAGGCAAAGAACAGTTCCGGGCAATCCTCTCCCAACCACTGCATCAAGTTGTCGACGACGGTGGTGTGGTCTTTCTCTGCCAGGGTGTCGACTAACGCCTGCGGCACCTCCCACCACGGCCAGGCCTTCGCCGGTGGCACGCCCCTCGGTCCCACGTCCAGTTTCTGGCCATTGATCAGGTAGCGGTCGAACACTGGCAAAACCCCACCAGCCCCGGCACCGAGTCCCTCAAGGATCGGAAGAATATGGCGTCCATCCCAGAACCGAAAAAACACCTCGGTTCCGTCAGGCATGAACACCTGAGTCAAGCTGCGAAGGTGTTCGAACACTACGTCCGGAGTGCTGGTGGACACCGCCAACCAGCCCCAGTCCTGGGCATCGGTTTCAGCAATCCACTGAAGAAAACCCGCGTCGGGTTTCAGCTCGGCGAGGTAGGGCATGACGGGCTGCCAATCGGCGTAAGGCGTGCCACCCCAGATGGGTATCAGTTCCGGTGCCATCTCTTGCTGGTAAAAGGCCTTGAGCGGTTCGGCATCGCTCGCAGCACTGACAATCAGATAGAGACGCTCATCGGCTTGCAACGGCCGTTCAGCCAACCACGCTTGCGGAGTCAACAGATCAGATCGCACAAGCACCTGCCTTACACTTCTCGCACTCTTCACAAAACGGCGCATTGCGCTTCAACGTATTGATCTGCGCCGGCGTCAACACCGCCCCCGCCTTATCCGCATCCGCCTGCTTCAACACCCCCGGCAACAACGGCGCCGCCCCCGTCCCGCTACCCGGCCCGCCCCCGGAGTTCATATTGATCACCGGCCCGCTCATGGTCACGCCGCTGGCGTCGATCTTGATGAAGCTGCCACCGCCCTTGAGGGTCAGTTCACTGCCCGCTTCGAGCACGACCTTCATGCCGCTGCTCAGGTGGATTTCCTGGCCCGCGTCGATGAATTGCCCGGTGCCGATCTTGATGTGCTGGTTCACGCCCACGGTCAGGTGGTCGTTGGCGCGCGCCTCGACTTTGCGGTCGGCGTAGACGGTGTGGTGTTCTTCGGCCTTGAATTCGCTGTAGCTGTTTTGCTCGACGGTGTCGTGGCGTTCGTTGCCGACGCGGATTTTCTGGTCGTGTTCGACGTTTTCGTCCCAGTCGCGCTGGGCGTGCAGGAAGATTTGTTCCTGGCCTTTTTTGTCTTCGATGCGCAGTTCGTTGAAGCCGCCGCCACCCTTGGAGCTGAGGGTTTTGAAGGTGCTGCGGGTTTTGTTCGCCGGCAGCGGGTACGGGACGACGTTTTCCTTGTGGTACAGGCAGCCGCTGATCAGCGGTTGGTCGGGGTCGCCTTCGAGGAAGGTGACGAGCACTTCCATGCCGATCCGCGGGATGGCGATGCCGCCGTAGTGGGCGCCGGCCCAGGCGGAGGAGACACGCAGCCAGCAGCTGGTCTTGTCGTCGGCCTGGCCTTCGCGGTCCCAGTGGAATTGCACTTTGACGCGGCCGTACTGGTCGCAGTGGATCTCTTCACCCTTGGGCCCGGTGACCACGGCGCTTTGGCTGCCGAGGATGCGCGGCTTCCTCTGCGTCAGCGGCGGGCGGTTCGGCACGTCCCACGGCGTGGCCTGGAAGCGGTTGCGGTAACCCTGGTGGAAATCACCCTTGAGGCGGGTGGTGTCGCTGGTCACCGACTCTTCCAGCACTTGCGGCTGTTTGCCTTCGTGCAGGACTTCGGTCAGCAGCCACAGGTCGTTCCATTTGGCTTTCGGGTGTTGGGTCAGGGCCAGGAAGTGGCCGCTGACCAGCAACGGTTGATCGCTTTTGCCTTCGGCGAGTTGGAAGTCGCTACGGTGGCGTTCCAGGTTGCGCTTGGCCAGGTGTTTGCCGCGCTCGCGGTCGATGAAGCGACCGGGGTAGTCGTAGTCTTCGAGGTCGGGCAGGGCGTCGCCGCGGTTTTCGCTTTCCAGCGTCAGGCGCGGTTTTTCGAAGTCGTAGTCGCGGCGGGTGGTGCGGCTGGTGCGGGTTTCCAGGCGCAGGTCGAAGCGCTTGATTACCGGGTTGTTGGCCACCATGCCTGAGTCTTGCTGGTAGGCCACGGGTGCGAGTTTCGGGAACACCGTCTGGTCATCGCCGAACACCAGTTTGTGGGCCATGGCGCTGTGCTGGAAGTGGTAGTGGATACCTTCTTCCTCGCACAGGCGCTGGACAAATTGCAGGTCCGACTCATCGTACTGAACGCAGTAGATGCGCTCGGGATAGATCGCCCCGACTTTGAATTCATAGGCGTTGCTTTGGATGCCGTGCTCTTCAAGGACCATGCCGATGATTTTCGGCACCGTAAGGTTCTGGAAGATGCGTTGGTTGATGCGGTGTGCGAGGTAGGACAGTTGCGGGCGCAGGGTCACCGCGTAGCGGGTCAGGCGTTTACCGGAATCACCCTGGGCGGCGCGATAGATCTGGCCATGGATGCCGCTGCCGTCAGGCGAGAGCTGCAAAAAGGCCGGTTTGTGCAGCAGGGTCTCGAGGTCCAGGGACGGCTGTTCACTGACCAGCTCCACCTCAAACACAAAAGGCTGGCTGATGGCTTCCCGACCTTGCAGAGCAAGCACCTGGAAATCGTTGTCCAGACCTTCAATAGTCAGGGCAAAGTGAGTTTGATTGGCCGGCGCGAACATCCCTTGTTCCTCTTGCAGTGCTGCGGCGTAAACCAATACCCGATCAAAGGATCAGCAGACGCAAATTCTGGAAAGGCGGAAACAACATCGACCAGCAGAGCTGGCCGATGCGTGGAGCGGTCAGCCGCGATTAAGCGACTGGCTGACGCCAGTCATCGGAACCCGAAGTACCGGATACTTCGTGGGTCCAGGTGATTTTGCGGTAGGTGAACTGTACTTCTTCCAGGTGCGTGAAGTGGGAGTTCGACGGATCCTGGCAGTTGTGCATTTTGTTGTTGATGGCGACGATGATCGCGTCTTCCAGTTTGGTGGTGTAGTAGTGCTCTTGGGTCCCTTGGGCCGAAGTACGGAACCACTGGATAACGATTTCGCTCATGCGCTCGCCCGAGGTCAGAGCCGCTTGCAGCAGTGGCGAAGACTTGTCGTAGACCTTGGTGATCACGACTGGCTTGTGAACGCGCTGACCGGTTGGCTGGCCGGACTGTGGGTCACGCGGGATGATTACATCGTGGTTGAAAGCCTGAACCATGACCTGGTCTTCGTGACCTTCCTGGTAGGTGTTGCCAACCGAGTCGGCGGTGAATGCGCCGGCGGTGATCAGACCTTGTTTTTCGCCAGTGACGGACATGTACGCTGGAGTAGCCATGGATGTGCTCCTTGCTGAATAAAGTAAGAGTGCCCGGGAGGCGGTATCGCCCGGTGGGTGCCTGACTGTTATCAAGGTCCGTGCCAGAAATATTGAGGGCTATGTAAACCGGGGGGATGGCCGAAGTTTTCAATCGCTTAAGTGATTTTGAAGGGAAAAGCCCCCTCAAAGTGCGCAAGAAGTTGCGCAGTAGTGCGCAACTTCTTGCGCACCTGGCTGGAGGCCTTGGCGGGCTTGTCGCTCAGCGATGCAGTAGGTTTTTTTGCGAAATAACTGCGCAACTTCTTGCGCATAATGGCGATTAGTCATCAGTGGGTGATGATGGTAGCCAAGCTGTTGCCGCTGGCCGTGCATTGACTTGATAACGGCTGTCCTGCCGGCTGAAAACTGTCCCAAGTATTCAATTTGTGCCCACTAGCTTTCGAGTAGGAGGACACGGCTCACCGGACTCGAAATCAGCAACCTGTCCTAGATCAAATCACGATCGACAGGGTCGGTCAGTTTCAATCCGTGCCGAGCCCCTCACCACAGACAGCAATCGGCCAGAAGCGGTCATTGCGCCCCGAGATTCAGGCATCGGATGATCCAGCACGCCTACACAGCAAATGCCTCAAAATAAATAAAGTCGGACGTCGGCTTGGACAGCGTGGATCAATTTCATAAATACCCTACCGCTCCCAGAGCCTCAATCAAACGCAACAATGCTGGTTTTCGGCTGGTTTTTCGCCGATGCAACACACTTCTGGGTTGCTGAGAGAGCACCAAACCGACACCGGGTCGCCTACCTTCAGCCCGTATGAGGCTTTACGGAGAGTTGCAGTTGACCAAGCGTCAATGGTTTCGTTGAGAGACTTGTGAAACCGCTTCCCATTGGCGCTATAGCTGAAGCTCATGAACTGCGCTCCCTCACTCCCTACAAAGGTTACGTAGCCTCGTACCACTTGGTCCACAGGTATGTCGCCAGCGCTCATAAATTACCTTCTGAGAATGTGCCCGAAATGCAGGGACGACGCGGTCATCCATGTTCCGCTGCCAACATTGATCTGAACTGAGAAATGATCTCTGAAGATAGCCCGGCACTTTCGAATACTGCGCAGGTGAAGCTAACGGGGGCGGCCCCTGGAGCAGTAATGATGCGGTCTGTAATCACAGCTACTGAACTGCTTCGATAAAGTGTGCGGCCTTCATAACTTACGGCATTCTGTTGTAAGAAATCAGCGCTGTTCGAGGTATGAGGAACCGTGTCTAGAAGCCCGGCCCTCGCAAGTGCCAGCGTTCCCCCACAGATACCGGCAATTGCCGCTCCACTTGAACGACTAGCATGAAGAAAGTCTCGAATATCCGGGGCTTCGGCACGTTCCCAGATCATTCCTCCAATGACGACGACAACATCCGGTTTCCAGTCCAGACATTGTTGCAAGCTGCTATCGACAGTTACAGCCAATCCACCCTGCGAACGAAACTGCCCCGTAGCAGAAGCGAAAAACCTGACGTCGATCCCGTAAAACGGGTACGCAGTTCCAGCAATGAAAGCATATTCCCAGTCCGCAAAACCGGGTGTCAGTATCAAACCCACGCGTGCCATCAGTCAGAATCCTCCATGAATGCCAGTAACATATGACGACAACCAATAGACATCAAGGCTGCTTCGGGCCGAGGCTGTGTAAAAACGTTTTCGATCTGTGTAGGCAGACGAAAACAGCCCAAAAATCGCGTCCCTATGCAAATTTCAGGTCTACTTACCAAACGGTCGACGCCAGATTTCACGTAGCAACGCTGACTTCAAAGTGACGAATGCGTTTTTACACGGCCTGGGTCGATTGCAGCCCTTCACGACACATATTGATCAGTCAAAAGCGGTTAATATCGCTCCGCTTCGTCTACCCTCTCAAAGCGCCACGCAGCAATCAGCCTGCGCCCGGCGCATCGTTATTCTTTTGTTCATTCACCGGAGAGCTTCCATGCTCAAGCGTACCCTGGCATTGGCCGTCGGCTTTACCCTGTCTTTTGGCAGCTTGTTGGCGCAAGCCGCCGACACTCTGAAAGTCAGTGCGATTCCCGATGAAGCCCCGACTGAACTGCTGCGCAAGTTCAAGCCGCTAGGCGTTTATCTGGAGCAAAAACTGGGCATGAAGGTCGAGTTCGTGCCCGTGAGCGACTACCCGGCCGTGGTCGAGGCGCTGGCGACCGACCGCATCGATATGGCCTGGCTCGGCGGTTTCACATTTGTGCAGGCGCGCCTGAAGACCGGTAATGCGATTCCGTTGGTGCAGCGCGAACAGGACGCCCAGTTCACCAGCAAATTCATCACCGCCGACCCGAACGTCAAATCCCTCGCCGACCTCAGGGGCAAGACCTTTGCCTTCGGCTCGGTATCCTCCACTTCGGGCAGTCTCATGCCGCGTTATTTCATGCTGAAGGACGGCATCAAGCCGGAAACCTATTTCAGCCGCGTGGGTTACTCCGGCGCTCATGACGCCACCGTTGCCTGGGTCCAGGCCGGTAAGGTGGACGCCGGGGTCCTGAACGCCAGCGTCTGGGAAAAACTGGTCGCCGCCGGCAAGGTCGATACCAGCAAGGTCAAAGTATTTGCGACCACCCCGGCCTACTTTGACTACAACTGGACAGTGCGCGGGACCCTCGACCCGGCGCTGGCGGCGAAGATCAAGGCAGCCTTCCTTGCACTCGATCCGGCGAACCCGAAGGACAAGGAAATCCTCGATTTGCAGGCTGCCAGCCGCTTCATCGAGACCAGTCCTGACAATTACAAAGGCATCGAGGAAGCCGCTCGCGCCGCCGAACTGCTGAAATGACATTGCGTCTGACCCAGGCCAGCCTGACCCACGTCAACGGCGTCCAAGCGTTGCGCGGCGTGAATCTGCACATCGGTGCAGGCGAACAGGTTGCCATTATCGGCCCTTCCGGTGCCGGCAAGTCGAGCCTGCTCAACGTGCTGGCCACCGCGTTGCGACCGGACAACGGCGAACTGCAGGTGCTCGGCGAGCGCGCATGGCATCTGTCTGCCCGGCAGCGCCAGCGTCTGCGCGCGCGCATCGGGCTGATTCATCAATCGCCGCCTCTGCCACCGCGCCAGCGTGTGGTCACTGCGGTGCTGGCCGGTAAACTGGGTCAGTGGGGTTTGGGCAAGAGCTTGCTGAACCTGGTCCATCCGCTGGACATTCCGGGCGCACGCGCGGCGTTGGCCAGGCTCGACCTGGGCGACAAGTTATTCGCGCAATGCCAGCAACTGTCCGGCGGACAGCTTCAGCGAGTGGGCATTGCCCGCGTCTTGTATCAAGCGCCCGAAGTGTTGCTGGCCGATGAGCCGGTTTCGGCGATGGACCCGGTGCTGGCCGAACACACGCTGTCGGTACTCTGCCGCCATGCCCGGGAAAACCAGGTCACCCTGGTCGCCAGCCTGCATGCGGTGGAGCTGGCCCTGGCGCACTTTTCGCGGATCATCGGCCTGCGTGACGGGCAGATCCTGTTTGACCTGGCGGCCAGCGACGTCGACCGCGAGTTGCTCGACAAGCTCTACGCCAACGAGCAACTGCAATCCTCGCCGGTGCCCCCAGTGTCCTTGAGTGTGCAGATCCCCCGATGCTGACGTCTGCCACCCGCGACCCCGCCGCCCTGCCCCGTTTGCTCCTCAGCCTGCTGGCGATTGCCCTGTTGTGGCCAGGCATCCACTTCAGCGAGTTGGACCTCAGCGTTTTAGTGGCGAGTGACAGTCAGAGCGAGATGGGCCGGTTTGTCTCGGCCTTCTGGCCGCCAGCCCATGGCGCGGAATTCATCGAACTGCTGTTGCAAGCCACCCTGCAGACCCTGGCCATCGCCACGGCTGGCATGGCGCTGGCGCTGTTGTTGGCCGTTCCCGCCAGCCTGCTGGCCAGTCGCGCCCTGTCGCTGTCGGCAGCCTCCCGCGCCGGCCGCCCAAACTTCGGCGGCCAGCTGCTGCGTTGGCCGGTACGCGGGTTGTTGATCTTCCTGCGCAGCGTGCCGGAAATCGTCTGGGCCTTGTTGTTCGTGCGCGCCGTCGGCCTCGGCCCCACCGCTGGGGTGCTGGCCATTGCGATTACCTACAGCGGCATGTTGGGCAAGGTCTATGCGGAAATTTTCGAGTCGGTGGACCAGCGCCCGGCCCACGCGTTACTGCGCTCAGGCAGCGGTCGGCTCGCGGCGTTTTGCTACGGGATTCTGCCGAATGTCGCAGCGGAGCTGATGTCGTACACGGTGTATCGCTGGGAATGCGCGATCCGCGCCTCGGTGGTTATGGGTTTCGTCGGTGCCGGCGGTCTGGGACAGCAGATGGATTTGTCGTTGCGCATGTTCGCGGGCGGTGAAGTGGCCAGTCTGTTGCTGACCTTCCTTGTCCTGGTGTTGCTCGCCGATCAACTCAGCCGTCTGCTGCGCTGGAGGCTGACATGAATCGCCTGATCAACCTGGCCCTGCTCCTGTTCATCGGCGCAGCGGTGGTCGGTTCGTTCATCTATCTGGGTATCGACCTCAGCGAGCTCGGCGGCGCCGGCAACCTGAAGCAGATGGGGGCCTATGCACAGCGTTTTCTCAGCCCGGACCTGAGCGCGGGTCATCTGCAAGCCATCGGCCACGGCGCGTTGGAAACCATTGCGATGTCCGCCCTGGGCACCCTGCTCGCGGCAGTATTCGGTTTGCTGTTGGCATTGCCCGCGGCCGGGCGTTTCGGCTGGCCTTTTCAGAGTGCGTCGCGTCTGGTGCTCAATGCCTTGCGCGCGGTGCCGGAACTGGTGTGGGCTGCGCTGATGGTGCTGGCCGCCGGACTCGGTCCCAATGCCGGCACGCTGGCATTGGCCCTGCACACCACTGGCGTGCTCGGCCGGCTGTTTGCCGAAGCGCTGGAAAACACCCCGTCGGAACCGGCCGAAGCCATTCGCCTGCAGGGTGGCAACGCCGTCTGGGCGTTCTGTTACGGCACACTGCCCAACCTGTTGCCGCAGCTGCTGGCCTACACCCTGTACCGCTGGGAAAACAACATCCGCATGGCCAGCGTGCTCGGTTTCGTCGGCGCCGGTGGTTTGGGGCAAATGCTCTATGTCAGCCTCAGCCTGTTTCAGGAAGCTCAAGCCAGCACGGTGATCCTGGCCATGTTGCTGCTGGTGTTTGCCGTCGATTCATTGAGCAGCTGGAGCCGTCAACGCTGGGTCAAGGCCTGATAGCGGGTCTACTCCTCCAAGCGCCCCGTACCCTCACGATCGTTCTCGTAATGTCTCGCGAGCGCAAACGCCGGCAACCAGGACTCGCGACGCACAATCCAGCTTTCGTAGGTTGGCCTCAGTTGGTCAGGGGCATCGAGAGATCCCAGGTTCACTTCGATTTCGTCGTCGGTGCGCGCGAAAACGGACGAGCCGCAGCGCGGACAAAAATGCCGCCCGGCGTAGTCACGTGTTTCGCCCGCGATCTTCACCGCCTCCTGAGGGAATATCGCGCTGGCGTTGAAAAGCGCCCCGTGATGCTTGCGGCAGTCCAGACAGTGACAGAGGCCGACCCGGTAGGGCCGCCCTGACGCCTCGATTCGAACATTGCCGCACACGCAGCCACCGGTGAATCGGTCCATGTTGCGTCTCCTCTGAATCAAGCGGTCGAGTCAGTGAAAATAGCATCTGAACGAATGCAGTGGTCCAGAGACCCTAGCCGCAGGTAAAAGCCGGACACACGCCATCACCCGCGCATAAACCGTTTCACTGTTTCCCTCCGTGCCCGCCTTGGTGCTAAATAGACCACCCAGATGATAAGTCCAGCCCCTGTCGTATTGCCGTGCAACGAGAAATCGATATGAACACCCGTTTTGAGACAAGTGCTGCCCCTGCGCCCAACACCCGGCAAGGCGCAAACACTCACCCCCTTCCCCATCAGCCGTCGGTGGTAACAGCATGATCGAAGTCACCGAAGTGTCCATCGCCCAACTGCGTGCCGCATTGGAGTCTGGTCAAACCACAGCGGTGGAACTGGTCCAGGCCTATCTTGCCAGGATCGACGCCTACGACGGCCCCGACACGCTGACCGCGCTCAACGCGGTGGTGGTGCGCAACCCCGAGGCACTCAACGAAGCGCAGGCCTCAGATGCCCGTCGGGCCAAGGGCCAGACGCTCGGCCCGCTGGATGGCATTCCCTACACGGCCAAGGACAGTTATCTGGTGAAAGGCCTCACCGCGGCCTCAGGAAGTCCGGCCTTCAAGGACCTGATTGCCTATCGCGATGCGTTCACCATCGAACGGCTGCGCGCCGCCGGTGCGATCTGCCTGGGCAAGACCAATATGCCGCCGATGGCCAATGGCGGCATGCAGCGCGGGGTCTATGGCCGTGCCGAGAGCCCGTACAACGCTGACTACCTGACGGCTCCTTTTGCCTCGGGCTCATCGAACGGCGCCGGGACGGCCACCGCCGCCAGTTTCGCGGCCTTCGGGCTTGCTGAAGAAACCTGGTCGAGCGGGCGCGGTCCGGCCTCGAACAATGGCTTGTGCGCCTATACGCCTTCGCGCGGGGTGATCTCGGTGCGCGGCAATTGGCCGCTGACGCCGACGATGGACGTGGTCGTGCCGTACGCCCGAACCATGGCCGACCTGCTCGAAGTGCTCGACGTGGTGGTGGCGGATGATCCCGACACCCGGGGCGATCTGTGGCGGATGCAACCGTGGGTGCCGATTCCGAGCGTCGCTTCGGTGCGCCCCGCTTCTTACGCCGAACTGGCCGTAAAGACCGATGTGCTTGCCGGAAAACGCTTCGGCGTTCCGCGCATGTACATCAACGCCGATCCTGAAGCGGGCACCAGCGAGTCGCCGGGCATCGGTGGCCCGACGGGGCAGAAAATCAACACCCGTCCTAGCGTGATCGGCCTCTGGGAAGAGGCTCGCAAGGCACTAGAAGCGGCGGGCGCCGAAGTGGTCGAGGTCGATTTCCCGTTGGTCTCCAATTGCGAAGGTGATCGTCCGGGCGCGCCGACCGTGTTCACCCGTGGGCTGGTGTCGAAGGAGTTCCTGCACCATGAGTTGTGGGACCTGTCGGCTTGGGCGTTCGATGATTTCCTGCGGGCCAACGGTGATCCGAAACTGAATCGCCTGGCCGACGTCGACGGGCCGCTGATTTTCCCGCACGACCCGGGCACCCTGCCCAATCGCGAAGACGACCTTGCCGCGGGCATGGACGAATACGTGAAGATGGCCGAACGCGGCATCACCCCCTGGGACCAGATCACCACCGTGCCGAACGGTCTGCGTGGATTGGAAGAGACACGTCGGATCGACCTTGAAGACTGGATGGATCGACTGAACCTTGATGCGGTGCTGTTTCCGACAGTGGCTGACGTCGGGCCGGCGAATGCCGATGTCGATCTGCAGTCGGCGGACATCGCGTGGAGCAACGGCGTGTGGGTGGCCAACGGCAACCTCGCCATCCGGCATCTGGGTGTTCCGACGGTGACGGTGCCGATGGGCGTGATGCCCGATATCGACATGCCAGTGGGGCTGACCTTCGCCGGTCGTGCCTATGACGATTCAGCGCTGCTGCGCTTTGCTTCGGCGTTTGAATCGGTCGGCAACAAACGAGTAGTCCCGCCCCGGACTCCGCCGTTGCAGGGCTGAAAAAGCTGCGCATTGGACCTCAGCCGAACAAGCCCCCTCTGGTGAGGGGGAGTTACCCCTGTTGGGTCGCGAAACAGCCCCCTGTGGCGAGGGGATTTATCCCCGTTCGGCTGCGAAGCAGTCGTAAATCCCGACAACTCGGTTTGTCTGGGCGGACGCTGGGGCTGCTTCGCAACCCAACGGGGATAAATCCCCTCACCACAAAAGCCCCTCTCGCCACATAAGTGTGGTGACCGCGCTTAAATGAGCGCCATTTCACTGATGCACGGCGCTTGTGACGTTTCCATCAGCAACTGATCGACAACGTCCGACAGAGCGCTTGGCACATCCTCTCCCCCGCGCAAGGCTCGCGCATAGACGCTGCGCTGCCGGTCTGCACTGGTGCCGTCCTGTAGAATTCGGCGCCCCTGGGCAAACACGTTCTCCACTCCCAACTTCTGCGCCGTATCTCCAAGAATCTGTTGCGCCCTGAACAGCCATTGCCCGGCAGAGAATGGCCGGTCGTAACCTTCCATGATGAATGATGCGTGGATCCCGGACCGTTTCGCCCGCCACCGGTTTTCCTTGAGAATCCACTGCGACGCTTGCGAATAACTCGACCCCGGGCGAGGTTGCTCAATGGCATGGGCCACCAGCAATCGAAACAACGAGACCACGCACAAGACGTCATCCAGGCGCGGACAGGCATCGGTCATGCGCATCTCCAGCGTCGGGTATTTCGCGGCGGGCCGCAGACCCCACCAGCAGTCGCCCGCCTGTTTGATCGTGCCAGTGCGGATCAGCAAGGCGACGTAGGCGTCATAGGCACGTTGATCTTCGAAGAACTCCGGAATGCCCATCCGCGGCCACTCATCACACGCGGTCTGCCGGTAGCTCATGAAGCCGCTGTCGGCGCCGTCCCAGAAAGGTGAAGAAGTGCTGAGTGCCAACAACAACGGCATCCACGGCAAGACTTCGTTCATCACCTGAATACGGTCCACGTGCGCCGGCACTTCAACATGCACGTGCAGGCCGGACAGCAAGCTGCGCCTTGCCACGCGCTGGTAGTCTTCAAACAGTTGAAGAAAGTGCGGATGGTCCGTGGCCTGTTGCAAACGCCAATCCGCCAACGGATGGCTACCGGCACTGAGCAATCCCAGACCGTACAATTCGAGCGTTTGCCGCAACCTGGTGCGCGCCGAAAACAGGTACTCGGTTGCTTGTGCGATGCTGGTAAAGATCGGGGACGCGACTTCGATTTGGGCCTTGAACATCTCATGGGCAAAACACTCGCCCAACACCGCCTGGCACGCCTCAATCGAAGCGTCAGAAGGGTTCTCGGCCATGCGCCGGGTGTCGAGGTTGGTGATGAAGTATTCCTCTTCAATGCCAAACTTCAGGTGTCTGTTCATCGCTTCACCCCTCGCCTTGCGCCCTTGAATATAAGCCTAGCCCAACGCCGTATCGAGAAACATCATGAGCCCGAAACCCAGCATCAGGCCCAGCGTCGCCGGGGTTTCGTGACCGTTACGGTGTGTCTCGGGAATCACTTCATGGGAGACGACGAAGATCATCGCGCCCGCCGCCAGGCCCAGGGCAATCGGGTAACCCAGCGCGAAGCCCGTGGAAATGCCGAGGCCCACGACCGCCCCTAACGGCTCCATCAGCCCTGAGCCGACCGCGATCAGCGCCGCTCGCAATGTCGAGATCCCAGTCACTCGCAGCGCCAATGCAACGGCCAATCCCTCGGGGATGTCCTGGATGGCAATCGCCGTGGTCAATGGCAAACCTACCTTCATGTCGCCATTGGCAAAACTGACGCCGATGGCCATGCCTTCCGGCAAGTTATGCAGCGTGATAGCCAACACGAACAGCCAGACCCGATTGATGCGCTGCGCTTGCGGCCCTCTGCGCCCGATCTTCTGGTGCTCATGGGGGACAAAGCGATCCAGCCCGATCATCAGTGCCACACCCAGGCCCAACCCCAGGACCACGACACACGCCGCCAGCAGCTTGTTACCGCAAATGGCCAGCGCCGCCGCGATGCCCGGCAGGATGAGCGAGAAAGAACTGGCGGCGAGCATCATGCCGGCGGCGAACCCCAGCATGATGTCCTGGGTCCGTGCGGCAATGTCGCGCAAGACCACGGCTAACACCGCGCCGAGCGCGGTCGCGGCGAAACCCGAGACGCCGCCCAGGAACGCATACTTCAGGTTGACGCTGTCCGCCCCGGTCAAGGCGCTGTACCCGCTGACCAGCAGCAAAATGGTGACCCCCACCAAGGTCGACCAGAACAGAATACTCGGCCAACGGCTGCTTTTTCCTGGGTCAAACCAGGCACGCCATGGTGCTTTCACGGGCGAAGAATGTTCCGACATAAGGACACCTATTTTCCGTTGGAACGCTACGCCACACAAAAACCACGCCGAGAGGGACACTCACCCGGTGAAAGCCCCAATGCGCCGCCCACAGTTATCTGAAGGTGCCGCGCCTGAGAAAATTTTAAAAAGATTGATCGCTCGCGACGGGCGGCATCGGAGAGGTGTTTTTGCGCGGTTTTATCACCAGTCGTCGGCGCTCAATCAATCGATTCAAACTTTTGTCTGCCGGCAGATCTCCACTGCAGTCACGAGCGTTTTCATCGTACAGCGGTCTGTGCAAATCGAAAGAAAACGGGAGGCCTGTGTCAGACCTCCCGCTGTTTTTTGCCGCCCTTTATGAAGCACCTGATTACGATGTGCCCAAACCTCGGGACAGATCGGCTGGCGTATCTGAAGCTGCGCGGTACTCCCCTTGCGGTTTCGCTTCTACGTCCGAGTGATCGGTGGTTTTGGTCACGGTATCGCGCACGGCTTCGAACCCTTCCCTTGCCTGCTGCTTTACCTTGTCGGTCAGCCCGGCGCTGGTTTTGCCCATGTAGCGTTGCTCGGTCGCTGTCGAAGGCAATGCCGCGCCCAGCATGGCGCCCAAGGCGATCCCTGCTGCGGCGACCATCAGCGGTTGTTCCTTCAACAACTGACTGAACTGAGTGCCCAGCACCTGTGTACTGCGCACCAATCGGTCACTGGCGTCATGCACGGCATGACTGATGTTGTCGGTGGCAGCCCCCAGGTTGTCGCCCAGATGTGCTGCCTTGCCTTTGACGTTCTCATAACTCTCCTTGAGTGTGTCCGCCGTCTGGTGCAAATGGTCACGCGCACTGTCGATGCCGTCAGCCAGACCGTCGGCCCATTCTCCGACGGTGTTCTGATCCGGGCCCACGCGATAGCCTGGGCGCGGTGACGGTGGCCGATTCTGGCTCATCATCAACCACAGCAAACCGACAGATGTCAGCACGGCGGGAACCGGATTATTACGAACGCTGGTTCCCAGATTGCTCAGGAAGGTGGTGCCGTTGCTCTGCATCAGCGACAGCGCCTGATCGAACATCTGACCTGGGGTGAACTTGCTTTCCAGCGCATCGACGATGTTGCCGATACTCGCCCGCTGCGCATCGATTTCACGCTCGATGGTTTCCGGGCTTTTTGCCGCTTCGGTGTCGAATTCACTGTTCATGAGACTTTCCTCCGCAACGCTTCCTGGTCTTTGTTCAAGGCATCCAGCGTGCGATCAGGCTTGAAGTGGGACGGCTCGAACTGTTTTTTCCCGGACTGCAGCATGGCGTAACCGACGATCATCACCACCACGCCGACAATCAGCGCCGCCAGCCACGGCGCCATCACGGTGCTAAGGCCGTAGACCGCAGACATCAACAAGATGATGAACCCCGCCAACAGGACAATTGCACCTCCCGCAACCCCGGCAATGCCGGCTTTCAGCGTCGTGAGACTGGCTTGAAGTTCGGCTTTGGCCAGCGCCAGTTCCTTGGTGAACAGCGCGGGCACTTCACGGGATAACTGACGTAACAGGCCGACGACCGAAGCGTCATGTTCAGGTGCGGGCACCGGTCTTGAGCCTGGAAAATCCGGATCTTCTCTGTTCATCACAGTGCTCCGTTGAAGGTTGTCGAACCCGGTGTCGAGGTCGTCGCGAAGTTCGAAGGGTGGTCTTGCTCGCTCGGTGTCGCCGGTGTATTGCCGGGGCTTTGATCGGTGCGTGGCGCCACGGAGGTTTCATAGGGGCGTTGCGCACCAAAGCCGCCTGACGGTGGCATCGAGTGGCCGGCTGCCGGGTTGTCGGCATCGGTGAATGTGGCCGCTGGAGAACTGCCAGCTTTGAGGAACCGCGACAGGCCGAAGCCCAGCGCGATGCTGCCGGCGATGAACAGCCCTGGATTGCTGCGGGCCAGCTCGGCGCCGTCATGGAGCAGTTGCTCGGCACTTTTGCCGCGCAGGTTTCCGGCCAGGCCGCTCATGGATTCCGCCATGTCGGCCAGGTAGTCGGACATGCCAAGGGTGTCCTTGCTTTCGAGTTCGGAGACGACTGATTTCGCGCCCTTGGCCAAGGCCTCGATCTGATCGGCGGCGGTGTCGCGGTATTGTCCGAACTGTGCATCCGCTTGTTGTCGGGCACCCTCAATTGCCTCCGTCACGTCCTCCTTCAAGTGCTGGTAGCCTGGCTCCGGCCCTGGGGAGTTGGGCTGGTCTGGCTGACTCCCGGTGGTGCTGTCTGAAGTATTCATGTCGTCCCTCGCCTTCTGTTTTTTAGTCAAGCGTTCCGGGAGTTCGCAGTGAGTGCCAGGCTCCCTCACTGCAGATGACGAAGGGGGGTGATTCGGAGTTCCAATGGAATGATGAGTGATGTGTTCAGTTCGTCGGCTGGCAACTTTTGATGTGAACCTGAGGGGGCATATCCGTTATTTCGGTAACGGCGGCTTAGGGTTCCGCCCTTACGGCGGGCTGCCCACTGCGCAGAACCTCCACTCGGCCTCTCGAGGGGCGACTACCGCCACAGCACCGCGAGGCGGCCTTCGGGCCGACCTGGCTCTTCGTGCGTATGCATTTCCCTGTGGGAGCTAGCCTGCTAGCGATGGACGTTAACGATTATGCGTGCGGTCTGAATGAACGCGGTGTCTGGACATCCATCGCTAGCAGGCTAGCTCCCACAGGGGATTTTTGGCGGGCATGACATGAGTGTTCACCGCCGATGACCGGGACGGACAACAGGTCGGCTATCAGGCCGCCTCGCTTTGGTTTTTGATCCTGATCTGCCCCGTCGGAAGGCCGAGCGGAGGTTCTGCGCAGTGGGCACCGCGGCAGGGATGCCGCGGTAGCCGCCCCCGGCCATGGATGGCCGATGGCGGCGGGCCCACGGAGCAGGACCGGAGCGAGGGCATGCCGAGCCTAGGCGAGGCACCGTACGTCAGGGGCGAAAGCGTTTGGTTACTTTGCGCTCTTCAAAGTGACCCGCCGTAAGGGCGGAACAAATAGCCGCCATTACTCCAAAAACGGATATGCCCACCACCCAAAACCGTCACAACAACGAAAGCGTGTAGTTAATGATGAACCGATTCTGATCCACATTCCGCCCCGCATCCGTATTCGACTTGCCATTACGCAAACTGAACCCAAGCCCCTTGAGCGACCCCGATTGCAGCACGTAATCAAGCGTCATATCACGCTCCCACTCAGACTGATCCCCCGCATTTTGCGCCTTGATCCCCGTCCCCTTCAGATACGCGATCGTAGCCTTCAACCCCGGCACCCCCAACGGCGCGAAATCATAGCTGTACTGCCCAAAATTGGTCTCCTCACCCGCCCGGGCAAAGCTCTGGATCATCCGGTCCGTAGGCAGATAAACGCTACCACCACCCGCCCCCTTATCAATCAGGCTGCCCTGGTTCGGCTGTACAAAGTTGCTGCCATCACCCACCCGCTGATGCCCCACCGACACCGCATGACCACTGTTCGCATAGGTAACCATCGCCACCCAGGTGTTGTTGTCGATCTCACCGTTGTTATCCTCGGTAAAACCCGACACCCGATACCCTTGCGCCCTGCCCGCCGCAGAACTGTTGGCACCGGTCGACGTGGTACGGAAATAACGTAAGTCAGTGGTAAAGGAGCTTTTGCCATCGATCGGCAGCACATGGGTCAGGCCGAAGAAGTTCTGGTTGTAGAAGTCTTCCATCTGCGCAAAGTAATACTGCGCCTTCAAGTCCTTAGTGACGTTGTAGTCACCCCCGGCGAAATAGAACTTGTTGCTGTCCTGAGTGCTGCCCGCCACCGACAGTCCAGTGCGGTCAGTCGAAGCACGACCGACCGCGTGTTCAAGCACACCACTGGTCAACATCAGGCCATCGATGTCGTTCGAAGTGACCTGCGCACCCGTGAACGATTGCGGCAACACCCGGGCATCGTTCGAGATCAGGATCGGCAACTTCGGCAGCAGCGTGCCATAGCGAAATTCGGTTTTTGAAATGCGCATCTTCGCCGTCGGGCCAAAGCTGCTCCAGGCATCCGCTGCACCGTCGCCATCGGACGGGATCATGCCGCTGCCGTTGTGGCGCCTGGTGCCACTGTCCAGGGTAACGCCGAGCAACGCCTGGGCATCGACCCCGAACCCGACCCGGCCTTGAGTAAACCCGGACTCGTAACGCAAGACAAAACCCTGCGCCGCCTCCTCGGTTTTCGAAGGCTCGGCCGCGCCGTCGCGGTTGTCGCTGTTGAAATACAAGGTGCGCATCGACAGGCTGGCTTTGCTGTCTTCGAGAAAACCATGGCCGGCAGAGTCGGCTGCCTGTGCGCACATCGAACCGGTGGCCAACAAAAGTGCGGTGGGGATTGCTCGCTTGAACATACGGTGCTCCAGGGTGATTTTTTATTTTTTTGAGTTCTTATGCGACCGCGATCCACCCCTGGCACCCAACAGCGGCGCGCACAATCACGCGCTCCATGGGTGACCATGAGCCTTGAGGGAAGCGATCGGAGTGTTCGAGTTAGATCAAGTAAGAGAGACCCACGGTCAGCGCAAACGCCACCACCGAAATAATGGTCTCAAGCACGGTCCAGGTCTTGAACGTCTGGGCAACGGTCATGTTGAAGTATTCCTTGATCAACCAGAAGCCGCCGTCGTTGACGTGGGAAAAAATTACCGAGCCGGCGCCGGTCGCCAGCACCAGCAGCTCCGGATGCGGATAACCCAGACCGATGGCCACCGGCGCCACGATCCCCGAGGCGGTGGTCATCGCCACCGTGGCAGACCCGGTGGCAATGCGCATCAACGCCGCAAACAGCCAGCCCATGATCAGCGGCGACAAGTGAAACTCATCGGCCAGGCTGACGATCTGGTTGGTGACGCCGGCATCCACCAGAATCCGGTTCAAGCCACCGCCGGCACCGACCAGCAAGGTGATGCTGGCGGTCGGTGCCAGGCATTCGTTGGTGAACTTGAGGATCGATTCGCGGTTGAAACCCTGGGCGATGCCGAGGGTCCAGAAACTCAGCAGTGTCGCCAGCAGCAGCGCGATCACCGAGTTGCCGATGAACAGCAGAAACTGGTTGAAACCGCTGCCTGGTGTGGAAATCAGGTTGGCCCAGCCACCGATCAGCATCAGCACCACCGGCAACAGAATGGTCGCCATGGTGATGCCGAACCCCGGCAGGCTGTCACGCGGTTCGCGGTCGAGAAACTGGCGTTCCAGCGGGTTCTCCGCCGGCAGTTGAATGCGCGGCACGATGAATTTGGCGTACAGCGGACCGGCAATGATCGCGGTCGGAATGCCGATCAGAATCGCGTACATCAACGTCTGCCCGACCGACGCCCCATACACCTGCACCGCCAGCATTGCCGCCGGGTGCGGCGGCACCAGCGCATGCACCACCGACAAGCCGGCGACCATCGGCAAGCCGACCATCAGGATCGACACGCCGACCCGGCGCGCCACGGTAAAGGCGATCGGCACCAACAACACAAAACCGACCTCGAAGAACAGCGGCAGCCCGACCAGAAACGCGATGCAGACCATGGCCCAGTGCGCATTCTTCTCGCCGAACCGGTCGATCAAGGTGCGCGCCACCTGCTCGGCACCGCCGGACTCGGCCATCATCTTGCCGAGCATGGTGCCCAGCGCCACCACCAGCGCGATGTGTCCCAGGGTCTTGCCGACCCCGGCCTCGTAGGCGCCGACCACGCCGGACGGCGGCATGCCCGCCAGCAAGGCGAGGCCGATGGACACGAGGGTGATGACAATGAACGGATTAAGTCGGTAACGGGCGATCAGAACGATCAGGGCAATGATGGCGATGGCGGCATACACCAGCAGCCAATAGCCGAAGGACAGGGTCATGCGGTACTCCTCGAAAGGGTCACGTCGAATGGGTTGTGAAACTCATAAAACATTTCGAGGCGTGATTTTCAAACGAGGCGAAACTAATTTTCGTAGAGGGATAAGGGTTGTCGCGCAGAGGCATGAAGCCTCGGTGTTTTTGAAACTGGGTCAGGCGGATTTTCATCACGCCTGACCCAAAACGTCAGGCTTTGGCGGCCATCGCGGTGACTTCCACGCGCATGCCTTCGACCGCCAGCGCGGCCACACCGACGGCGGCACGAACCGGCCACGGCTTGGCGAAAAAGCGTTTGTAGACTTCGTTGAACGCCGCGCGGTCGGCCATGTCGGTGAGGTAGATGGTCAGGTGCAGAACCCGGTCCATGGAACTGCCGGCGCCTTCTAGCGCGACCTTCAGCGCCTGCAACGTGCATTCGCTCTGCAGCGTGATGTCGCCCAGTTCCAGGCTGCCGTCGGCGCGGGTGGGAATCTGCGTGGAGACCAGAATGCCGCCGAAGCCGGTGACGTCGGAGGAGATGGAATCCGCGTCAGGATCAGGAGTAAACGCGATGTCTTGGTTTGCCATGGGGGATCTCGTGCTTGAGGAGGTAAAGAGGCGGTCGATGCCTTTTGCGCGGACAGTTTACAGCCCGCAGGCTGGAATGCGTGCGCGGCGGCCCCCAGGAAAAAATCTCGAACTCCCTCCCAGGTGCTGCATCCAATGTGTAGGTCAACGGAGGTACGCACGATGAACAACGATGACAGTGTCAGTGACACCGAAAGGGATCGCAAAGACAGGGACGCCGAAGAGGTCGATGAAACAACGCCTCCCGAAGAGAATGAAGCCGAGGCGCTCCAACGGAAAATAGACGAGATAGAACGCAAAGTCGCGGATGGGAACTAGCGTGAAGGCCATCCCCGCGTGTGTTCAGCGGGGATGGCCGCATGCTCCGCACCTAGTTCGGGTCCAGCAACCCGCCACTCCAGTTGCGCGAAATCCGGCTTCCGGTGAATTTCGCGACCACCATGCCCTGTGACACCAGCCGGTCCCGATAGCGAGTGACCATCCGCCCCGCTTGCTCGGCCACCAGCACCACTTCGGAAGACGGATCACCGGGCCGTCGCAGAATCCGCGCAAACCGTTGCCCTTCCTCGACGAAATCACCCAGTTCCTTTTCAAAGATCAGCACCCCGGGTTGCGGCGCGAGGATAGTTTCCATCTGCCCCATTTGCATCACTTCGACGGGCCAGTCAGCGGGTGACAGCGCTTCGTCGATGACCCCGTAACTGCACAGCCAAGCGTACAGTCCCGCGGCATCCTGCTCGGCCAATCGATCGCTGACATCGCCCTGCCCGCGCAACTCCAGGGTCGCGGCCATGCGCTGGTCGGTGACGCCATCGCGCAACCAGGGCGCAATGATGGTTTCTTCGAAGGAGCCGTCGCCGCCGTCCTCCCAGATGATCGCCACGTCCATTTTCATCGCCGCTGCCAGTTCGCGGCCACGGGGCCAGAAACGGCGGTGCACGTAGAGGTACGGCAAGGCTTCGTCATCGGTGTGCAGGTCGAGCATCACATCCGCCGTGGCCGCCAGTTGCACCAGTTTTTTCTGCCATTCCTGGACGTTGGTCGAGGGTTGTTCCATCGCGGCTGAAAGGTCGAATGCGCGGTTGAAGTTATGCCCGGTCGCGTCGTGAAAGCGACCGAGAATCCGCCCTTGGCGAAACTGCCCGATGCCCAGTGGATTGGCTTGCGGCACCACGGTCACACGGCCCTTGAGCCGGCCCTCCGCCTCGGCGACCTGAAGCCGTTGCATCAACAGATGCAGCACCAGCATCCCGGCGATTTCGTCGGCATGCACCCCCGCCTGTAAATGCACCGTCGGCCCGCTGCCGTCGCCCTCGAAGCGCCAGGCGCCGACTTGCACCGCGTCGCCGTTGTTGTTGCGAACACCGAACGAAATATCCTGCGCCATCTGCTTGTCCTCCCCCGTCTTGACCGTTAAAAACCGATGCATCGCTGCCGACACTGGAGATTGAACGCACGTTCAACTAAGCTCGCCAGCCTGGCACTGCACCCAAGGATTCCCTTGTGACCACCCCCCCTCCTAAAAACCGTCGCGCAGAACCCGATGAGCGTCGCGAAATGCTGGTGGCCGCCACCTTGCGTTGCCTGGTCCGTGACGGGCATGCCGGCATTTCCGTGCGCCGCATTGCCACGGAGGCCGGGGTGTCCGTCGGACTGCTCAATCACCATTTCGGCAGCATCGATGCGCTGATCGCCGACACTTATCAGAAGATCGCCAGCGAACTGACCACCGCCCTGCTCCAGGAAATCCAGCAGGCCGGCACGCCCGCCGAAAAGATGGACGCGTTCCTCAGCGGCTCTTTTTCGCCTCGGGTCATGGACCCTCAGTTGTTGGGCGCCTGGGTGGTGTTCTGGAGCCTGATTCGTCACTCCGAACACGTCAGCCAGTCCCACGAAAAAAGCTACAGCGCGTATCTCGATCTGCTGCGCCAGTTGCTGGATGACATGGCCGCCAGCGAAGGTTTTGTGATCCACGACACCCGTCTGGCCGCCATCGGTTTATCGGCGATGCTCGACGGACTCTGGATCGAGTGGTGCCTCAACCCCGAAACCTTCAGCCCCGCCAACGGCCTCCACATCTGTCGTTGCTGGATAAAGGGGCTGCGTCACGGAGCATTCAGCACCGACGACGTCCTGTGACGGGTGACGTCCGAAGATCATCGCCAGGGTGCCGCTGACCGCGATCAGCCCGGCACCGATCATCAGCGACACATCCATCAGCGTGCCCCAGATCAGGCTTGACAGCAGGAACGCCCAGATCAATCCGGTGTATTCGAACGGCGCCAGCAAAGTGGCGGTAGCTCGCTGAAAACTGGCGAACAGCAGGAACTGACCGATGCCGCCCACCAGCCCAGCAACCAGCATGCCCAGCCACGCCGGGGTCGGTGCCGGGGTAAATGTCCAGGGCAATGCGACGGTCATGCACAGCACAAACACCACGTTGGTGATCAGCATCTGCTCCAACACTGATGTCTGGTCATCCACCTGGCGCAACTGAATGTAAGTGAACGCCCAGCACATCGCCGCCAGCAGCGTCAGCACGATCGGCCACGGATCGGCGATGTTGCTCGGGCGACAGGCGATGATCACCCCGACAAACCCGAGGATCAGGGAAAACCACTGCCAGCCGCTGGCCCGTTCCTTGAGAATCACCGCCGCCAGCACCGTGACCATGATCGGCGCGGAAAAATACAGGGTGGTCATTTCCGCCAGCGACAGGTCCCGGGCGGCCGTGTAATACAGCAGCCAGGCGACAATCGACAGCAAACCGCGCACCACCAGCAAGCGTCGGCTCGGCGAACGCCAGGCCCGCTGGACCAGGCGCAGACGCCCCGCCAACAGACACGCGACGACCACCACCAGGCTGCGCCAGAACAGGATGGTGACCACCGAATAATCGGCCACCAGCCACTTGATGACCGCGTCCTGCAACGTCAGGAACGCGTACCCCAGGGTGCACAGGCCAATGCCCTGCAGCGACCGGTCGACGACCTGCGACGTGCTCATTACACCGACCTGCGCACGGGCGTCCCGCGCCGTTCGGCCAAGGCAAACAGCGCCTCGATCAGGAACGTCAGGCAGACATAGACCCCGGCCACCAGCAACAGCGGCTCATAAACCTGCAGGGTTTGCGCCCGCACCACGTTGGCGGCGCCCAGCAGATCGACAATCGCAATCGTCGAGGCCAGGGCTGTGGATTTCAGCAACATCACGGTCTCCCCGGCCAGTGTCGGCAACAGCAACCGCAGCGCCCGAGGCAGGCGCACCCGCAGCAGCGATTGACGCGGGGTCATGCCAAACGCCGAGGCCGCTTCCATCTCGCCTTTGGGCACCGCCAACAGACCGCCGCGAATCACTTCGCCGACATAGGCCCCCACCGATACCACCAGGGCGAACACGATGTACCAGTAGCCATCACGCAAATATGGCCAGAGAAAACTGCCGCGTATCAGCGGGAACTGCGCAAACAGGCTGCCGAGACCGTAGTAGAAAATGTAGATCTGGATCAGCAACGGCGTGCCGCGGGTCACGCTGGTGTAGAACAGGCTGACCTTGGCGATCACTTTGTTTTTCGAGATCCGCGCCAGCGCCACCAGCACCGCCAGCGCAAAACCGAACACGCTGGAAATCAACAGGATGGTGATGGTCGTTTGCAGCCCCCGGCCCAACAGCGCCGCGTATTCAACTATCCACGCTGGAATCATTTCATTCACTCAGCCAAAGGCATCCAGCGACGAATACGCCGCTCGAGCCGTCCAGACAGGTAGTTGGACACCAACGTCACCGCGTAATACAACGCTGCAGCCGTGAGGTAGAACAACAAGTAATGACGCGTCGAACCCGCCCCTTGCTTGGCGGTGTACAACAGCTCATTGGTGCCGACCACGCTGATCAAGGCGCTGTCCTTGATCAGGTTGATCCACAGGTTGGCCATCCCGGCCATGGCATACGGCGCCATGATCGGCAGCGTGACGCGGCGGAACAGGCCGAAACCGCTCAGGCCGAACGCCTTCGCCGCCTCGATCTGGCCGAAGGGAATCGCCTGGATCGCCGCGCGGAAAATCTCCGAGGCGTAGGCGCCCTGCACCAGTCCCAGCACCACGATGGCGGCCAGCGGACCGCTGACATTCACGGTGCCGTAGCCCATCTGGGTCATCAGCGAATTGAGGAGCATGGAGCCGACGTAGTACAGCAACAGGATCAGCAGCAACTCCGGAATCGCGCGGAACAAGGTGGTGTAACCGCGCATCAGCGCAGCAATTGGTTTTGGCGCGCCGAGCTTCAGGCAGGCCACCACCAGACCGATGAACAGCCCGAGCACAAAGGCCCCGGCCGATATTTGCAGGGTCATCCAGAGCCCCTTCAACAGCGCACCGCCCCATCCTGTTTCGCTGAAGTTGATCAATTCGAACATGGCTGGCATTTCAGTCTCCGGTTAGCGCAATCACTGTCTGACGCAATCCCCTGTGGGAGCGGGTTTGCTCGCGAAGGCGGCCTGACATTCAGCAAAAATGTCGACTGACCCACCGCTTTCGCGAGCAAGCCCGCTCCCACAGGGATCTGTGTTCAGATCAGAACGCGGGTTTCACGCTGGTACCGAAGTAGTGCTGGGACAGGTCGTCATAGTCTTTGCTGGCCAGTAAAGAGGAGATGGCCTTGTCGAGTTTGGCCTTGAGTTCGGCGTCATCCTTGCGCAGACCGGCGCCCACGCCCTTGCCGAAGATCGGGTCATACGGCACGGCGCCCAGGTACTCGAGGTTGCTGTTGCGGGCATCCAGGGTCTGGACGAAAGCCGCCATGGCCGTACCGTCCGCCATCATCAGGTCGATGCGCCCGGCAATCAGATCGGCGTTGGCCGAGTCTTGGGTGTCGTAATACTTCACGTCAGCGATTTTTTCGTAGTACTGCTTGAGGTAGCTGGCGCTCACCGTCGAGTTCTGCACACCGATGATCTTGCCCTTGAGGTCATCCGGATACTTTTTCACCGACGCGCCTTTGGGCCCGACAATCGCAATCACAGAGTCGTAATACGCTTTGCTGAAGGCGATCTGTTTTTCCCGTTCTTCTGTCACCGACATCGAAGAGAAAATCACGTCGATCTTCTTCGCCAGCAACGACGGAATGATCCCGTCCCACGCCACTTCCTTGATCTCGCACTCGGCTTTCATTTCGCTGCACAGCTTGTGGATCAGGTCGACTTCAAAACCTTTCCATTCACCGTTGGCCTGCTTCTCGGTGTACGGCGGATAGGGTTCCGCTGCGACCGCGAACCTGATCGGCTGCGGCTGAGTTTGAGCTTGGGCCGCGCTCATACCAGCCAGCAACACGCAGGCCACGCCCGTCATCCAGTTTGCCAAACGTCGATTTCCCATGATTTTGCCCCGTCTTTTTATGATGTTTTCAGCGAGTCTGATGAGCGTTGACGAACTGCCGGCAACGCTCGCTGCGTGGGTGTACGAACACTTCGTCCGGCGAACCGGTTTCCTCGATCAGCCCTTGGTGCAAGTAGGCGACTTTGGAAGATACATCGCGGGCAAACGCCATTTCATGAGTCACCAGAATCATGGTCCGGCCTTCTTCCGCGAGGGAGCGGATCACCCGCAGCACTTCGCCGACCAGTTCCGGGTCGAGTGCCGAGGTGGGTTCATCGAACAGCATGACCTTGGGCCGCATGGCCAAGGCCCGGGCGATGGCCACCCGTTGTTGCTGTCCCCCGGAAAGAAACGCCGGGTACTCGTTGCGCTTGGCTGATAGCCCCACGCGTTCGAGCAAGGCTTCAGCCCGCTCGGTGGCCTCCGCACGGCTTTCACGCAGGACCTGGGTCGGCGCTTCGATGAGGTTTTCCAGCACCGTGCGATGGGGCCAGAGGTTGAAGTTCTGGAACACCATGCCCAGGCTGGAACGGATGCGCACCAGTTGCTTGGCATCCTTCACCAGCGGTGCACCGGGACGGTCGAAGTTCAGGTGGATGCTTTCGCCATCCACCAGAATGCGCCCCTGGTCCGGCACTTCGAGCATGTTGATGCAGCGCAGCAAAGTACTTTTGCCCGAGCCGCTGGCACCGATCAGCGAGATCACATCGCCTTCACGGGCCGTCAGGGAAACGCCTTTGAGCACCTCGATATTGCCGAAGCGTTTGTGCAGGCCATCGACCTCAATCATGGTCTTGGCCTTGACCGGTTCAGCAATCGCTTCGCAGGTGACACGGCTGATCACCGGGCGCGGCGCTTCACCTTTCAACACCAGGACAAAATCGCGGATGCGCTGGCAGGCTTGGGCCAGTCGTTCTTCACCCAGGGTGAATGAGAGCCGCACAAAGCCTTGGGCCGGCTCGCCGAAAGCGGCCGCGTCCAACACCGAGACGCGCGCCTCACGCAACAGCCGCCAGGCGAACTCCAGAGAAGTCAGGCCGGTTTCTCGCACGTCCACCAGCACGAACATGCCGGCATCGGGGTTGAGCACTGAAATGCCCGGGCACTCCGACAGGCTGGTCACCACCAGATCGCGGCGACGCCGATAGATGTCGCGCATGCCGTGGGTCACGTCTTCATGGGCCTGAACCGCCTTGAGCGCGGCCTCCATGACAAAGCCCGGCAAGCCGTAAAGCATGCTCAACACCAGGGTTTCGGCATGCGCCACGAGGGCTTCATCGGCGACGATCCAGCCGGTACGCCAGCCGGTCATGGCGTGGGATTTCGACAGACTGCCGACCACCACGCAGCGCTCGGCCATGCCCGGCAATGCCGCCAGGCTGAGGTGTTCGCGTTCGAAGGTCAGGCTCTCATAGACCTCGTCCACCACGACCCACAGGTCATGCTGGATGGCGAGGTCGGCAATGGCTTGCAGCTCTTCGCGGTTGAGCACCACGCCGGTGGGGTTATTTGGATTGGAGAAGAACAGCGCCCGGGTGCGCGGGGTGATGGCCTTGGCCAGCACGGCGGCATCGAGGCGAAAACCTGAATCCGCCGCGCACGGCACCCGAACCAGCGTGGCGCCGGAAGCCTTGAGCGTCGCCTCGTAGGTCACGTACATCGGGTCCAGGGCAATCACTTCGTCGCCGGTATTGAGCAGGCACATCGAGGTGATGAACAGCGCGTTCTGTGCCCCCGCCGCGATGATCACGTTGGGTGCCGTCACCTCGCGGTCGAACAGCAAGCTGTATCGGGTGGCGATGGCTTCTCGCAACGCCTGGCGCCCGGCGATTTCGGTGTAGTGCGTGTCCCCTTCGCGCAACGCATGAATCGCGGCATCAGTGATGAAGTCGGGGGTGGGAAAATCCGGATCGCCAACGCTGAGAATGATCACATCCTCACCACGGCGTTGGGCTTCAAAGGCCGCATTGTGAATATCCCAGGCGGCAACGCCGTCGCCTGAAATCCGCTCAACAAAGGGTGAAAACCGCATGCCAGTGCCTCGTTCGAATAGAAGAAACGCAAGCCCGCGCTACCAGCCGGGGAGGTGGAACGAACATAGTCGAAGCTGAACACTCGTTCAACAGAAAAGTGACCAGGGTTCGCGTTCAGCGTAAACAGGTCGTTTTTACGACAGTCGTGCCGTTTCCAGGCCGACAAAACGAAAGGCTTCGACAAGCGGCTCGCCGCCGTCGACAAGACGTTTAAAAGCCAGTTGCTAGCCATCTGCCATCAACCGATAATCCTGCCCCCGCAAACACTCACGCAAGGAAACGCCGTGAAAAAGTCCCTACTGTTAGTCCCCCTGTTCGCCCTGCTGCTGCAAGGTTGTGGCGTGACCATGACCCGTTATGAGCCGAGCTTCGAAAACGTCCAACAGCTCAAGCAGACACCACCCCTGCAATCGATCAGCAATGCTCAGGTCAAGGCAGATGCCGGTCAGGGCTCGTTGACTGTCCGGGCCAACCCGATCAGCTCGCCGAGTGGCAGCATCACGCAACATATACAGGATGCCATTACCGAAGAGCTGGGCCGGGCGGGCCTGCTGAACCCGCAAGCTCAGCGACATCTGGATGTGTTGGTGGTCAAGAATGAGCTGACTGCAGGCATGGGCACCGGAACGGGCCAGCTTGCGGCGCGCTTTACGTTGCTCAAGGGTAATGAGGTGGTTTACGACGCGACCAAGGATGTCAGCCGCCAGTGGGACAGTAGCTTTTTCGGCGCCATCGCGATTCCCAATGCCGCCAATGCCTACAACCCGATGGTTCGTGATTTGCTGAAGACGTTGTACAGCGACCCGCAGTTCATTCAAGCCCTCAAGTAAGGGCAAAAAAAGAGCCGCTCATGCGGCTCTTGTTTTTTGTCAGGCTCGCGGCACGTTTGCATCGAGTGCCGAGTACTTCAGGCTTTTGCTCTCGACCACCTGCTTGAGCAACGCATTGACCTGGCGGCTGAAGGTATCGGTGATTGCCTCTTTCGGGGTGTTGGCCATCAACGGCACAAACCAGATGCCCATCCAGGTGTTGATCCCGTCATGGTTGCTCGCGTTGGTCAGCGTTTGCCCTTGCGAGTCGAGTGTCTCCAGGCTCATGGTGTATTGGTCGGTCGCCATGGTCGGAATGACGGTAAACGTCAGGCCGCTGATAAAGGCCATGACCAGCTGACCACCGCCCGGTGGATGGTTGTAAACCTTCAAGCGCAGGTTGTAATCACCCGGCTGTTTCTGGAACTCGTCCAGCGTGACACGGCCGAACAGACCGGAATCGCTCAGCACTTTTTGCAGTTCGGGTTTTAGCATGTCGCGTGCTTGCGGCATTTCGACGGCTGAAGCGCTTTTCGGCTCGCCTTGATAGAAATCGAAGTCTACATAGACGTTCGGTTTGTTCGAATAACTGGACATCGACGGCAGGTTGACCGGAGCGACTTCGTCTTTGGTGAAGCTGGCGCAACCACTTAGCCCGAGCACCAAGGCCAACCCTAGAACTTTCCCAAATTGCATGACAACTCCCTTAAATGATGGCATAGCGCCTCCATGCGGGAGGCTGGCCGCGATTCTAGAGCGTTGTCAGCGATTGTAAAAGGCCATCACTTAAAAACGAGCTGCCTCACGCCCACCCTTCCAGCCGCAACGTGGCCCTGACCAGACGCTGCTCTTCGCTTTCGATTTCCCTGAGGTTCTCGCAGATGCTCTGGATGTGCGCGATGGCGGCCTTGCGCGCCTGCTCGGGCATGCGACCGGTCACGGCGTTGTAGAGCCGGGCGTGCTGCCGGTCGATCTGGCGCTTTTGCGGTGCGCGGTGGTAGAGGTTGTTGACCGAGGCGAACACCGTGTTGAGCAGCAAGTCCGTCAGCGAGCGCAAGGTTTGCACCAGCACCGGGTTGTGCGAGGCCTCGCAAATCGCCAAGTGAAAGGCATGATCGAGCCGCGCGTGTTCGCTCGCTTCCATCGACCGCGTGTGAGCATCGAGCAAGGCTTCATAGCTGCGGGTGATGAGGACAAAATCCGCCTCGGTGCCCCGTAAGGCGGCCAGCCGAGCGGACTCGCCTTCCAGCAGGCTGCGCACCTCGAACAAATCGTAGAGCGTGCGCGGTTGCGAGCTGAACAAATGCATCAGCGGCGATGCGGCGCCCTGACCCGACAGATCCGCGACAAACGATCCCTTGCCCTGCTCCGTCTTGATAATCCCCCGGGCACGCAGCAATTTCAGGCCCTCGCGCAGCGCTGTGCGCGAGACGCCGAGCTTTTCGGTCAGGCGCCGTTCCGAGGGCAACAGCTGCCCGGTCTTGAGGACCCCGTCCACGATCAGGCGCTCTATGCGTTCACAGACCACGTCTGCGACTTGAGGATTGCGGGTCACTTGCGCACTGTCCATCGAGCCTCCAACTGGTATGACCAGCGTTGCCGGCAAAACCCGACACGTTCGAATACAACTCTAACTGCCTGTTTAGACGCTTATTTTTTCCATGAACTCGGAAATCACCGCCAAGGAACTGGTTCGACCACTCAAACAACCCATGGACAGTAGGACGCGTCAGGCCAATGATGCAAGCGAGCTTTCACCGGAAACAGGCCTCTAATAAAAACAACGGAGGGTCGTGAACTGCCTATGAACATCCTCTACGATGAGCGCGTCGACGGCGTTCTGCCTGATGTCGACCGAGCGGCACTGCTCCAGGCACTGCGCGCTCGCTTGCCAGGCCTGGAAGTCCTGCATCAGCAGGAAGAACTCAAGCCGTACGAATGCGACGGACTTTCCGCTTACCGCACCACGCCGATGCTGGTGGTGCTGCCGCGCCATCTCGACGAAGTCCAGGGCGTGCTTAAACTCTGCCATGAATTTCACGTCCCGGTGGTCGCTCGCGGCGCCGGCACCGGGTTGTCCGGCGGTGCGTTACCGCTGGAGAAAGGCGTGCTGCTGGTGATGGCGCGCTTCAATAACATCCTGCACATCGACCCCGCTGCCCGTACCGCACGGGTCCAGCCGGGTGTGCGCAACCTGGCAATTTCCCAGGCCGCCGCGCCGTTCGGCTTGTACTACGCGCCGGATCCCTCCTCGCAGATCGCCTGTTCCATCGGCGGCAACGTCGCCGAAAACGCCGGCGGCGTGCATTGCCTGAAATACGGCCTGACCGTGCACAACCTGCTCAAAGTCGACATCCTCACCGTCGATGGCGAACACCTGAGCCTGGGCTCCGAAGCGCTCGACTCCCCGGGTTTTGATCTGCTGGCGTTGTTCACCGGTTCCGAAGGCATGCTCGGGGTGATCACCGAAGTCACGGTCAAACTGCTGCCCAAACCGCAAACCGCCAAGGTGCTGCTGGCGGCGTTCGATTCCGTTGAAAAAGCCGGTCGCGCCGTGGGCGATATTATTGCCGCCGGCATCATTCCCGGTGGCCTGGAGATGATGGACAACCTGGCGATTCGCGCCGCCGAAGACTTTATCCACGCGGGGTATCCGGTCGACGCCGAAGCCATTCTGCTGTGCGAACTCGATGGCGTCGAAGCCGACGTTCACGATGACTGCGACCGCGTGCGCCAAGTGCTGGAACAGGCCGGCGCCACCGAAGTGCGCCAGGCAAAAGATGAAGCCGAACGCGTGCGCTTCTGGGCCGGGCGCAAGAATGCGTTCCCGGCGGTGGGTCGCCTCTCGCCGGATTATTACTGCATGGACGGGACGATTCCGCGCCGCGAGCTGCCCGGCGTGCTGCAGGCGATTGCCGCACTGTCGGCCGAATACGACCTGCGCGTGGCCAACGTTTTCCACGCCGGCGACGGCAACATGCACCCGCTGATTCTGTTCGATGCCAACCAGCCCGGCGAACTCGATCGCGCCGAAGCCCTGGGCGGCAAGATCCTCGAATTGTGCGTGAAAGTCGGCGGCAGTATCACCGGCGAACACGGGGTCGGCCGCGAGAAAATCAATCAAATGTGCGCGCAGTTCAACAGTGATGAGTTGACCCTGTTTCATGCCGTCAAAGCCGCGTTCGATCCGGGCGGTCTGCTCAATCCGGGCAAGAACATTCCAACCTTGCACCGCTGCGCCGAGTTCGGCGCGATGCATGTCCACATGGGTCAGTTGCCCTTCCCGGACCTGGAGCGCTTCTGATGCGCAGCGAACACGATATCGATGACAGCGCCAGCCTGCTGGAGCAGGTCAACCTGGCTCTGCAAAACGCCATCCCGTTGCGCATCCAGGGCTCCAACAGCAAAGCGTTCCTGGGCAGGATCGCGGCGGGAGAAGTCCTCGACACGCGCAGCCACCGCGGCATCGTCAGCTACGACCCGACCGAACTGGTAATCACCGCACGCTGCGGCACGCCACTGTCTGAATTGGCCGTGGTGTTGGACGCGGCGCAGCAGATGCTGCCGTGCGAACCGCCCTCCTTCGGTGACGGCGCTACCGTGGGCGGAATGATTGCCAGCGGGTTGTCGGGACCGCGGCGTCCGTGGTCAGGATCGGTCCGGGACTTCGTCCTCGGGACACGGGTCATCACCGGCCACGGCAAGCATCTGCGCTTCGGCGGCGAAGTCATGAAAAACGTCGCCGGCTACGACCTGTCGCGCTTGATGGCCGGCAGCTATGGTTCGCTGGGTGTCATTACCGAAGTCTCGCTCAAGGTCCTGCCCAAACCTCGGCAATGCTTGAGCATCAGTCTGGAAATGGACAGTGATCGTGCCTTGCTGCGCCTCGCCGAATGGGGCCAGCAACCGCTGCCGATCAGCGCTGCGTGTCACGACGGTCAGCGCCTGCACCTGCGGCTTGAAGGTGGCGAAGGCTCGGTGAAAGCAGCGCATGACCGCTTGGGTGGCGAGTTGCTGGAGGGTTCGTATTGGGCGGATCTCAACGAACATCGGTTGAGTTTCTTTGATGAAGACCAGCCGCTCTGGCGCTTGTCCGTCCCGCACAACACCCCTCGGCTTTCCCTGCCCGGCCTGCAAATGATCGACTGGGGCGGCGCCCAGCGCTGGCTCAAATCAGATGCAGAAGCGGCGTTCATTCGCAAGGTCGTCGATGAAGTCGGCGGGCATGTGACCTGTTACAGCCACGGTCTGATCGACAGCCCGTTCCAACCGCTGCCCGCAGCACTGATGCGCTACCACCGCAACTTGAAGGACCAACTTGATCCCCGGGGCCTCTTCAACCCCGGTCGCCTGTACGCGGAGCTTTGACCCATGCAGACCACCTTGAGCGAACAGGCCCGCCAACTGCCCCGCGCCGAAGAAGCCGAGAGCATTCTGCGCACCTGCGTGCATTGCGGCTTCTGCAATGCCACCTGCCCGACCTATCAACTGCTCGGCGATGAACTGGACGGACCGCGCGGGCGCATCTACCTGATCAAGCAAGTGTTGGAAGGCAACGAGGTCACCCAGAAGACTCAACAACATCTGGATCGCTGCCTGTCATGCCGTAATTGCGAAACCACCTGCCCCTCGGGCGTCGACTATCACAACTTGCTCGACATCGGCCGCGCGGTGGTCGATGCAGCGGTGCCGCGCTCACTCGACCAGCGCTTGTTGCGCGAAGGCCTGCGCGGCATCGTGCCCAATCCGGGGCTGTTCAAAGCATTGGTCAGCAGCGGCCAGGTGTTCCGTGCGCTGCTGCCCAACACGCTGCGAGCCAAGTTGCCGCGCCATGTGTATCCGGCCAAACAACATCCGACCGCCCGCCACGCGCGGCAAGTGCTGATGCTTGAAGGCTGCGTGCAGCCGAGTCTGTCGCCGAACACCAACGCGGCCACCGCGCGTGTCCTGGATCGACTGGGGATCAGCGTTATGCCGGCTCGCGAGGCCGGGTGCTGCGGCGCGGTCGATTATCACCTGGACGCGCAAGCGGCCGGCCTTGATCGCGCGCGCCGCAATATCGACGCGTGGTGGCCGAGCATTGAGCAAGGCGCCGAGGCAATTGTGCAAACCGCCAGCGGTTGCGGCGCCTTCATCAAGGACTACGGCCACCTGCTTAGCGCCGATCCGGCGTATGCCGAGAAGGCCAGGAAGGTCAGTGCGTTGGCCAGGGATCTGGTTGAAGTACTGCGCGACGAGCCGTTGGAAAAGCTCGGCATACACAGCGATCAGCGCCTGGCATTTCATTGCCCCTGTACCTTGCAGCACGCACAAAAGCTCGGCGGAGCGGTTGAAGCGCTGCTGACGAGGCTGGGTTTCAACCTGACGTTCGTTCCTGATGGTCATCTGTGTTGCGGCTCGGCGGGCACCTATTCGTTGACCCAACCGGAGCTGTCCCGGCAACTGCGCGACAACAAACTCAATGCGCTGGAAAGCGGTCATCCCGAAGTCATTGTCACGGCCAATATCGGCTGTCAGTCGCACCTCGACGGGGCGGGCCGAACCCCGGTCCGGCACTGGATCGAGCTGGTCGAAGCCGCGTTGCCCCCATCGAGCCCCGGAGTATTCCCATGAAAAGCAAAGCCGTACTGAGCCAGACCGAAGTCAGCCGGATTCTCAGCGCCGCCCGCAGTGAAGCGCAGAACAATCAATGGGCCGTGACCATCGTGATTGTCGACGATGGAGGCCATCCTCTGGCCCTGGAACGCCTTGACGGTTGCGCGCCGATCGGCGCCTACATCGCCACCGAAAAGGCCCGCACTTCCGCCCTTGGCCGGCGTGAATCAAAGGGTTATGAAGAGATGGTCAACGGAGGACGGTCCGCGTTTTTGTCGGCGCCGTTGCTGACTTCCCTTGAAGGTGGCGTGCCTATTATTGTCGACGGTCAGGTGATTGGCGCAGTGGGTGTGTCTGGCGTGAAAGCCGAGCAGGATGCGCAAGTGGCCAAGGCCGGGGCGCAGTGCCTGAACTGAGAAAACCAGATCACACCGCAGAACCCTGTGGGAGCGGGCTTGCTCGCGAAGGCGGCAGCACAGTCAACATTGATGTCGACTGATACACCGCTTTCGCGAGCAAGCCCGCTCCCACAGGAGGTTACGCTTAACTGACCGATATCGAACTATTCGCTTGTCTATTTACGCGCCAACTTGTACCGCACGCACTCCTCATAAAAACTCTGCCGGACATCCGCCGGCTTGAATCGCGACTTGCTGTCGTAGGTCTGCTCGGTGATGCCCATCGCCATCATGCGCATCCACGCCTTGTTGAATTTGTACGCCTGAATCTTCTGCCGGGCGGCATACAGCGAGACCCCGGCCAGCTTCAGTTCCTGGGCCCTCGCTGCCGTTCCCGCTCCCCAGCTGCACATATACCGATCATTGGAGGCCAGTTCCTTGGCCTGGGCAGTGGCTGCAACGCTGGCCAGGGCAAACGAGATCATCGTGACAAATACACTTCGCAATTGCATTCCGCCTAACCACCTGAAAATGAAGTGATTTTGGCGACAACTTTGAAGCTGCGGGGCCAGCAAAATGCCTCTTTTGCCCGTTAACGGTGGATCGCTTCACACGGTTGCCTGGCTGCCTGAACCCTGTGACGCCGACAAACTGCTGGACTGCATCAAGACCACCCTCCTCCCGCTAATACCTTGGTATATCTTCCGCGCACTGAAGTATGACTTTGCTGAACCGATGTAGAAGTGCGCCCAGCAGACTCCGTCAATACCCTGCACTCACAGCGGACGACTGCCGTCCCGCCAACTTGAAAAACACCTTCAAGACTATTGACCACTCTTTTCAGGAACAAATCATGAAACAGCAAATTCTGGTTATCGGTGCGGGGTTCGGTGGTGTATGGAGTGCATTGAGCGCCGCACGTCTGCTGGACATGCACGACCATAACGACGTGGACATCACCTTACTGGCGCCTCAGGCGGAATTGCGCATCCGTCCCCGCTTCTACGAACCCGACGTGCACAAGATGTTCGCCCCGCTGGACGCACTGTTCGACTCGGTCGGCGTACGTTTCGTCAAAGGCATGGCCGAGCGCATCGACGAGCAGGCAAAGACCGTCAGCTACCGCGATGAAGCGGGTCGCGAGGGAGCGTTGAGCTACGACCGTCTGGTGCTGGCGGCCGGCAGCCAGTTGGCCCGTCCGAAAGCAGTGCCAGGCCTTGCCGAGCACGCCTTCGACGTGGACCAGATCGAAGCCGCCGTGCGTTTGGAAAACCACATCAAATCCCTCAAGGACAAGCCGTACAACGTTGCCCGCAACACGGTGGTGGTCGCCGGTGGCGGCTTTACCGGAATCGAGACCGGCACCGAGATGCCGGCACGCCTGCGGGCTGTGCTGGGCGATGACCAGGACGTACGCGTGATCATCGTCGACCGCGCGCCGCAGATCGGTGCGACGTTGGGTGACGGCATTCGTCCGTCGCTCATCGAGGCCTCCGAACACCTGGGCGTCGAATGGATCGTCAACGCGAGTGTTGCTGCGGTGGACGCCAACGGCGTTACCCTCGCCGATGGCCGCCACATCGAGGCGCAAACGGTGATCTGGACCGTCGGTTTCCGCGCCAGTCCGCTGACCGAACATCTGACCAGCGATCGCGATCCGCAAGGACGCCTGCACGTCGATGAAAACCTGAAAGTGTTGGGCCAGAAGCATGTCTATGCCGCCGGCGACGTCGCCTATGCCGCCACCGACGACCTTGGCAATTTCGCCGCCATGTCGTGCCAGCATGCGATCGCCCTGGGCCGTCACGCCGGGAACAACGTTGCTGCGGATCTGCTGGGCGTCGCGCCAACCCCTTACCGTCAACCGAAATACGTGACCTGCCTCGACCTGGGTGCCTGGGGCGCGGTGTTCACCGAAGGCTGGGATCGCCAGCTCAAACTGGTCAAGGACGAAGCCAAGGAGCTCAAGACGCAGATCAACACCCAGTGGATCTACCCGCCAGCCGCTGATCGGGCCATTGCTTTGGCAGCGGCTGACCCGATGATTCCGGTGGCCTGAAGACCTGGCCTGAACCTGGCGCCCGCGACAACATCGCGGGCGTCTTCGTTTTTGCACCGTAAAGCCTGCTGCCGGACATGAATCGGCCATACACGGGCAGTCATGGTTTAAGCTCCGTTTGAAGTGTTCTCCGGACAAAAACTTCATGCGCTTAAACCTGAAGGTTCGTATGCCCTCCTTGCTACCATTCCCGAATCAATCGCGCCGCCGCCCGTGCCTGCGATCGCTGCTGTTGCTGAGCTTCATCGTTCCTGGCATGGCCAGTGCCGAGCCAAAGCCGGAACACATGGTCTATCTGCGCACGATTGACCCCACCATCGAGCAAGACATCCGCTACGCCAGCGCCCACAACTTCACCGGACACCCACTCGACGGTTACACCGCTGCCGAATGCCTGCTGTCGCTGGACACCGCCCAGGCCCTCGCCCGGGTGCAACAGGCACTTCAAAAGCAAGGCTACGGTTTGAAGGTGTTCGACTGCTATCGACCCAGCCGTGCGGTGGCCGATATGGGCCGCTTCGCGACTGAGCCGGGAGACCCGCGCAAGGCCGAGTTCTATCCGCGCGTGGACAAGCAGGACTTCTGGCGACTGGGGTATGTGGCGCGGGTGTCGAATCACTCCAGAGGCTCAACCGTCGACCTGACGCTGACCGGCCCCAAGGCACCATCCGCCGACACCTGGACACCCTCGGCCGCACAAGTCGATTGCACCGCGCCGTATGCCCAACGCTGGCACGACGGCGCACTCGACATGGGCACCGGGTACGATTGCTTTGATGAGCGCGCGCATACCGCCAACCCGACCATCAATGCGACCGCAAAGGAAAACCGTCAGCGACTCAGCAGCGCCATGGAAAAAGAGGGATTTGCCGGGTACTCGAAAGAGTGGTGGCACTTCACTTTTGGTGGCGAGGGAGCGACGAAGAACGTGATGGATTTTCCCATTACGCCGCTGAGTGCCAGCGAAGTGCTGGACACCAGCCGCCAACTGATTGTGGTCACCACAAAAAACTGGGATGACATTCAGGGCAATGCCCAGCGTTATGAGCGGGTTGGGGGAAGCTTTCGAAAAGTCGGTGACGGGTTTGCGGTGGTGGTCGGCAAGAACGGAATGGCCTGGGGCAAGGGTCTGGGCAACGTTGAGCCCGGTGAAGGACCGGTCAAACGTGAAGGAGACGGGAAAGCGCCTGCGGGGATATTCAAGCTTGGAACGGCGTTCGGCTACGACACGACGGGCAATACAAAACTGCCTTATCTCGCGCTGACATCAACCACTGAATGCGTGGATGACAGCAAATCCGCACGTTACAACGAACTGGTAGACGGCGCGGCGACAGCCAAGGACTGGAACAGCTCTGAGCGGATGCGCAAAGAGGATGGCTACCGCAAAGGCATCTTTATCGAGCACAACACGCCGGCGTCACCCGGTGGCGGTTCGTGCATTTTTTTCCATATCTGGCGCGGTCCTGACTCACCTACGTTGGGGTGTACGGCGATGGGTCAGGGGGATATTTCGCGGTTGTTCGAGTGGCTGGATCCTCGTGAGTCTCCGGTGTTGGTGCAAATGCCTGAGGGGCAGTATGAGCAATGGCGTGGACGCTGGAAGTTGCCGCAGCATTGATAGAACAGGTGAATCGAGTGCTGAGTAACCACGTCCCAGTCGAGTAAGCGCGGAGCCCCTGCAGCTGCCGTTGTAGCGAGGAGGCTTGCCCCCGTTGGGCTGCGAAGCGGCCCCCTGTATTCCTTCAGGCGCACGCAGCTTGAAGGATTGACGACTGCTGCGTAGACGAACGCAGCCTCGCAAGCTCGGCAGCTGCTACAGGTCAAGGGCGTTCGGGATTACATCACTTATGCCACACCACGCTTGGCCTGCTGCTCCAGATGCACTTGCAGCTGCGGATCAATCTTCAGTGCAGCCGCCAGCTCATCCAGATAGTTGCGCTCGGCATCCTGCTGATCGTCCACCAGCATCACACTGGCCAGGTACATCTCTGATGCCATGCCAGGATCCGTTGCCGACTGCGCCACATCGGCAGCATCCAGCGGCCGGGCAACTTCGTCATCCAGCCATTGCTGCAGCTGCGGGTCGTCGGTGTGGCGGCCAATTTCGGTGCTGATCATCTGCTTCTCGGATTCATCGATCCGGCCATCAGCCTTGGCCGCCGCAATCAACGCGCGCAGGATCGCATGGCTGTGGTCCTCGACTTCCGGGCCGGACAACAAGTCGACCGTGCGCGGTGCCTGTTGCGGCGCAGCCGCCTGACTGCGTTGCCACGCCTGATACGCCTGGAAGGCCATCATCCCGAGGGAAGCCAGGGCCGCATAGTTGGTGCCGCCACCCGCGCGGGTCCGGGTCGCACCGCCCATGGGCGAAGCGCCTCCCAGCAGGCCACCGAGCAATCCACCCAGTCCGCCGCCACCCATGGCTGAACCGCCGCCACCGCCCAACAGGCCGCCCAGCAACCCGCCAAGCCCGCCGCCGATGCCGCCCTGAGCGGATGCGCCACCCTGTTGCGCCCCGGAGCCCTGGCCGGCCCGCAGGAGTTGTTCGAGCAAATCGCTGGTGTTCATGACGACGTCCTCATCGATGGGAGTGACCCGGTCTGGCAACAATAGTCCTCGCTACTGAATGCGCCACCACCGTTTGGCTGACATGACACAGACCCGACTGGCGAAGAAAACGAAACCATCCTCAGCCGAGCAAGAACCCTGTGGTGAGGGAATTTATCCCCGTTGGGTCGCGAAGCGGCCCCCAGCGTCCTTTCAAAGAGACTCAATTGTCCGGATTTACGACTGCTTCGCAGCCGAACGGGGATAAATCCCCTCACCACAAAGGCAGATGTGCCTGAAGCGCCGTGTTTAAGTGGAAAGCCTTGCGGATTAATCCGAAGTATTTCTTGCCGGCCCAGCTAAGATTCACTGACGGTGAACCTTATTCCCGGATTTCCGGTCGATACCTGCAACCGAACCGGTTTGCCGCCGCCCTTGATAACGAGGGTGATGACTGGCTTGCTTCACTTTCTGGAGAACGCCCCCGTGATATCCACCCTACACATCGCCAGGCTCAAAGCATGGGGCGCCCATGGTTTTACCGCCACCGGCGTGGTCACTGCCTTCCTCGCCACCCTCGCCCTGCTGGAGAACCAGGCCACCAACTGCCTGCTGTGGCTGGGCGTGGCCCTGATCGTCGACGGGCTGGACGGTGCCCTGGCACGCAAGGTCAATGTGCAGTCGGTGCTGCCGAGCTTCGATGGGTCGATCCTCGATCTGGTGATCGACTACCTGACGTATGTGTTCATCCCTGCATTATTCATCTATCGCTACATCCCGTTGCCGGACTACACGCTGCTGCTGACCGTGTCGCTGATTCTGGTTTCGTCGCTGTTTTGCTTCTGCAACGTCAACATGAAAAGCAAGGACAACTACTTCCAGGGCTTCCCCGCCGCGTGGAACGTCGTGGCCCTGTGCCTGTACATCATCGCCCCGTCGCCGTGGATTACCTTCCTGACCGTCATCGGCCTGGCCTTGCTGACCGTAACGCGGATGAAATTCCTGCACCCGTTCCGCGTGCGCAAGTTCATGCCGATCAACATCGCCGTGACCGCCATCTGGTTGCTGTGCAGCTTGTCGCTGGTGGTGAACCATCCGGTGGTCAACCCGATGGTGATGGGGCTTTGGCTGCTGATGTCGGCTTACTTTCTCGGCATCTGCATCTGGCGCACCGCCATGGAGTGGTTTGACGGATCGCGTCACAAGTAACGCGGTATGGCGATCCATATCGTAAGACTTGGCTCACCCCGCCTGCCTGATGAAGGGCTGCGGATCGGCACGGTACGCCGCCCACCTCGCGGGGTACCGAAGGCCGAGTTTGCCAGTCGGGATTTTTATGATGTGTGGCAGCCGCTGCTGTCGCCCAGCGCCGAACTGGTTGCAGAAGCCAAAGCCGCCGAGGATAAGAAAGCCTGGGAGGCCTTTCGGCGCAAGTTCAAGGCCGAAATGAACCACTCGGCGCCCAGTCAGTTGCTGGATCTGCTGGCCGCCCTCTCCCATCAAACCTCACTGGCGGTCGGGTGTTATTGCGAGGAAGAGGCGCATTGCCACCGTTCCGTATTGCGCGAGCTGCTTGAAGCGCGCGGCGCCAAGATTGCCTAGCTCCCCCTGTGGGAGCGGGCTTGCTCGCGAAGGCGGCGTGTCCGATACATCGTTGTAGACTGATGCACCGCTTTCGCGAGCAAGCCCGCTCCCACAGGGGGAATTGAGTGTTCAAGGGATTGAGATACCACTATGAGACCGCAAATACGGCCCGCCACCCCAGCAGACGCACCCGCCATCAGCCAGGTCATCATCCAGTCGCTACGCCAGTCCAACGCCCAGGACTACTCCCCCGACATCATCGCGCAGGTGGAAAAGAGCTTTTCCATCGAATCCGTTCGCACGTTGTTGAGCCAACGACAGGTCTTCGTCGCAACGATCGAAAATCGTGTCGTGGCCACGGCCAGCCTTGATCGCGATGTGGTGCGCAGCGTATTTGTCGACCCCGCCCATCAAGGACGCGGCCTCGGAAGGCAATTGATGGCAACCATAGAGTGCATCGCCACCGAAGCGAAAATCGAGGTCTTGCGCGTCCCCTCCTCCATCACCGCAGAAGCCTTTTACTTCAAGCTGGGCTTTCGCAAGGTCCGCGATGAATTCCACGGTGCCGAGCGCACCCTAATAATGGAAAGGCGCCTCCCCGCCCTGCGACCGTCATAAACCCCAACCTGCGCCGCGCTGACGGACGGGATCTCGATCATGGTCAATACTCAAGGATTGAATGACTGCTGTCTCTTCGTTCATCCACGGGAGGTTCGCCATGTCTGGTCAATCACGCTTCATGCTGGTCGCCTCGCCACTGATGGAACACAGCCCCGCCTTCGACAGGGCCGCGGCGCTGGCCAAGGCTGAAGACGCGGCGTTGCACATCGTGGCTTTCGATTACCTGGAAGGTTTGGCCACGGCGAGCCTGGTCAACGAAAAGGCCTTGGAACAGATTCGCCTGGGCTACGTCGATCGACACCGCCAATGGCTCGAAGAGCAGGCCCGCCCCTTGCGCAAGATCGGGGTCCACGTCACCACCGAGGTGGCATGGGTCGAAAAGCCGCTGGAAGAAATCCTGATTCACCTCAAAGAGCAGCCGATGGATGTGCTGATCAAGGCACTGGAGCACGAATCGCTGCTGTCGCGGCTGATGTTCACTCCGCTCGATGTGCATTTGCTGCGTGAATGCCCGGTGCCGCTGCATTTCGTCAGCCATGCCATTCACGCCCTGCCACGCCGGATCGTCGCAGCGGTCGATCCTTTCCATCGCGATGATCACTACAAAACCTTCAATGACCGGATCCTTCACGAAGCGGCGAAACTGGCGAGTGCCTGCAACGCCGAGCTGGACGTGGTGTACGCCTATGACTTGTCATCCATCAGCGCCGACGAATTCGGCTTCGACAACGGTTCGGCATTTTTCAATTCGGGCAAGGCCAAGACCCTGTTCGACTACCAGGAAGACGCCTTCAACGAATTGGCCGAGCGCAACGGCATCGCGCCCGAGCAGCGGCACATGATCATGGGCAATCCGGCCAAGGTATTGACTCGTTATGCCGATGCCTATGACGTCGATGTGATTGTCATGGGCCGGGTCGGCCATCGCGGCTTGGGTCGGTTGATCGGCAGCACGGTGGAGCACCTGCTGTACAAAATGCCGTGCAGCGTGTGGGTGGTGTACACCGAGCGGGTGGATGAGTGAGCCCTTGAACACACCACATATCCCTGTGGGAGCTAGCCCGCTAGCGATGGCGGAGTGCCAGGCAACATCATTGTCGATTGACACTCCGCCATCGCTAGCAGGCTAGCTCCCACAGAGGTTGTGTGTGCTGCCGGGTCAGCGCCGGGTGATCACCACTTCGAGGTATTCACTCGGCACCACCAGCGATTTCTCTCCCGCCCTGTTCATCTTGTTGATCAGTCCGGCAAGGTCGCTTTCCAAGGCCTGGCCACTTTCGGGAGGCAGCGCCGCGAAGGCTTTGTGGACCGGGCCGTACCAGGTGCGGAAAGTGTCGATGAAGTGCGCCGCCGAGCGATAGCGGAAGTTGAAAGTACGGCGCGTCACCTGGACCTGGAAGTCGCGCTCATCGAAGTGCGTGTGCAACCAGGCTTCGGTTCCCCAGTTTGAAGGCGGTTGCGCGCCTGCTGGTGGCGGCAGATGCCGACCCAGGGTCTTGAACATCTGGCCGACGAAGCCTTCCGGCGTCCAGTTGGCCAAACCGATGCGGCCGCCGGGGCGACACACTCTGGCCAGTTCCGAAGCCGCTTTGGCCTGGTCCGGCGTAAACATCACACCGAAGGTCGAGAGCACGGCATCGAAGCTGGCGTCTTCGAACGGCAGCGCCTCGGCGTCGGCGACCTGAAAGGTCACCTCCAGGCGTTCGGCCCGGGCCCGGTCTTCGCCGCGCTCCAGCAGCGCCGCCACGTAGTCGGTCGAGGTGACGTTGCAGCCCCGGCGTGCAGCAGCGAGCGTCGCATTGCCGTTACCGGCGGCCACGTCCAGCACACGCTCGTCGCAGAGCAAGTCACAGGCTTCGGCCAGTTGCTCGCCGACAATCTGCAAGGTGGTGCCGATCACGGCATAGTCACCGCTGGCCCAAGAGGCCATCTGGCGGTTTTTCAGGGCAATGAGATCAAGGGGGGTACTCATTAATTCTGCTCCGTAAGGATTGGAACGCTGTCCCGGCTTATTCCGCCGTGGTCGGATCGATAATGTTGGTGACCTGGGAAATTCGGTTGGCCGGGAATCCGCTCTGCCTGGCGTGCTCCTGGATCAGCGCTTCGCTCGGCGAGATGTACACGCAGTACAACTTGTCGCCCGTGACATAACTCTGAAGCCACTGCACCTCTGGCAAATCGCGCAACGCCCGGCAGGACCTTTGCGAAGCCGCTTTCAAATCCCTTTCTGACAGTGTTCCAGCACCTGGAATCTCGCGTTCTATGACGAACTTCGGCATGGCAACCTCTCATTCTTGTTATTGATGACAGGGTCGGCAGTGGCCCTGTAGGCAAACTATCGCTCTGCGCCACGCTGGCGTCCTGCCCGATCGTCGGGCAACTCTGTCCGATCGTCCGGAGAATGCACGTTCGAAGGCGACACGCTCACAATCAGGAAGCCCCAGCCGCACGGAAAACCACCATGGACGCCCTGTCCCAAACCCTGCGCGTCGTCCGCCTGGTCGGTGCGATTTTCATCAATGCCAGGTTCACGGCGCCCTGGTGCTACCAGTCGCCCAGTGCCGACACCGCTGCCCCGTTTCTGGAGCCCGGCGCCGAGCGGGTGGTGATCTTTCACTTGATCACCGAAGGCGAATGCTACGTCGAGATGGGCAACGCTCCGCCGCTGCGGCTGACCGCTGGCGATGTGGTGGTATTCCCTCAGGGCGACGCCCATCGCATGAGTTCGCAACCCGGGCTGACGCCGGTCGCCGGCAAGCGCCTGGACGTGGTGCTGGCGCGCCGTCCACGACAATTGAGCTACGGCGGTGGAGGCGCGGTGACGCGTCTGGTGTGCGGTTATCTGGCGTGCGATACGCGGTTGGCGGGCATGTTGCTGACCGGGTTGCCGGCCGTGGTCCGGGTCAATGTGCGTGGCTCGAATGCGGGTATCTGGCTGGAATCTTCCGTCCGTTATGCACTGGCCGAAGCACGCTCACCCAGGCCCGGCGGCGAAGGTGTGCTGGCGAAACTGGCCGAGGTGCTGTTCATCGAAGTGCTGCGCCTGTACATGAACGAGCACGGTGAAGGCCGGACCGGATGGCTGGCGGGTGTGAGCGACCGGATTGTCGGTGCCGCCCTGAACGCATTGCACAAAAAACCCTGTCACGCCTGGACCCTGGATGAACTGGCGCGGACCGCCGGCACGTCCAGGTCGGTATTGGCGGAGCGCTTTGCGCAATTGGTGGGGAGTTCGCCGATGCAGTATTTGACGCAATGGCGGATGTTGCTCGCGGCCAACCTGTTACGCAGCAGTAACAGTTCGTTGATGCGGATTGCCGAAGAGGTGGGGTACCAGACCGACACGGCGTTCAGCCGGGCCTTTCGTCGAGAGTACGGAGCACCACCGGCAGCCTGGCGGCGCAATCAGGAGAAAAAACCAATGGCCCACGGCGCGCAGCCTGTGAGCCATTGATGTCGCGGGTTACGCGGAAGGTGCCTTGGCCTCTTCCAGCAGTTGCTGAATCATTTTCTCCTGGGTTTCGTAGGCGCCTTCACCGAAGTGGGTGTAACGCACCTGGCCCTTGGCGTCGATCAGGTAGTGAGCGGGCCAGTACTGGTTGTCGAAGGCGCGCCAGATCGCGTAGTTGTTGTCGATGGCCACCGGGTAGGTAATGCCGAGCTCTTTGACCTGATCCTTGACGTTGTCGATGATGCGCTCGTAACCGTATTCAGGGGTGTGGACGCCGACGACCACCAGGCCATCCTTCTCGTACTTCTTCGCCCAATCCTTCACGTACGGCAAGGTGCGCTGGCAGTTGATGCAGTCGTAGGTCCAGAAGTCCACCAACACCACTTTGCCTTTGAGCGAGTCATTGCTCAACGCTGGCGAGTTCAGCCATTGCACGGCACCGGACAGTGACGGCATAGGGCCTTGGGCGTTGTCCATGGAGTCGGCCTTGACCTTGCTGACGAAGTAATCGACGACTTTCGGCACGGTTTCCATCACGCCTTTTTCGAGGCTGCTGACGCCTTCGGACGAGGTGCTGGCCAACAGTGTCCGGTCGGCACCGGTGGAAATCACCGCCACGGTGGCCAGCACGGCAACACCGGCACCACGACGCAGCCAACCGGTGACCGGAATCGAGGCTTTCAAGCGATTGACCAGGCCGCGACCGGCGAAGAGCAAGGTGCCCAGCGACAACGCGCTACCCAGGCCGTACGCCAACAGCAACAGGCTGGTCTGGGCGTTGGCGCCTTGCAGCATGGCGCCGGTGAGAATTACGCCGAGGATCGGTCCGGCACACGGTGCCCAGAGCAGGCCGGTAGCGACGCCGATCATGACCGAACCCAGCGGGCCGGACATTTTGCGGGTGTCGGGGTCGAGGCGATTGCCCAGCGCCACGAAGGGACGGGCCATCCAGTCACCGACACGGGCGGAAATCAGCGACAGGGCAAACAACCCCATCACGAAGAGCGCGACGTGGCGACCGGTGTTGTTGGCTTGCACCACCCATTCGCTGCTGACCACGGCCAGGCTCGAGATCAGGGCGAAGGTCAGGACCATGCCGCCAAGGGTGAGCAGGATCGAGGAACGTGTGCGTTTGACACCGGCGAACAGAAACGGCACGACCGGGAGGATGCAGGGACTGAGGACGGTCAATATGCCGCCCAGGAAAGCGATGAGAAACATGGTAATCACCTTGAAAATAGAGAGTGACGACACACCACCCATCCCCTGTGGGAGCGGGCTTGCTCGCGAAGAGGCCAGTACATTCAAAATTAATGTCGACTGACACTCCGCTTTCGCGAGCAAGCCCGCTCCCACAGGGGATTGGCGGTGAGCTCAAAACAGTGTTCGGGCTTCAGGCCGTCTGGTTATCCAGCAAATGCCCTTGCGGCGTCCGGCTGGCGCCGTTCTCTGCAACCAGCTGACCCTGCGGCGTACGGCTTGCACCGTCCTCGGCCAGGAAGGCATGGCCGCCCTGCTCCGCCACCGGCGTCAGCTGGAAGCAGGTCGCGCTGCCGCAGCTTTTCTGTTCAACCGCGGCATTGGCATGGGCCGCCGCACCGGCTACGGAGAAAGCAACAGCGGTCAAATAGCGAGTGACGTTGTTCATGGTGTTCTTCCTGTTTCAAAGGGGATTGGCAATCGGTCAGCGAAGAACTCAGTTGTCCGCGTTGCAGCCGTCAGCAAACTTGCGGTAATCGAGCACCTGGGTGTGCTGCTGGGAATCCAGGTAGGTCAGCTGGGCATTCACAATCCCGCAGGAAGGCGCGGCGTCCTCTTTCAGCGACACTACTTTCTTGATGTCCAGGTGGGTGCCGTAGGTGTAGGTTTTGGCGCTGACATCGGCAGCTTCGGCGCGGGCCGACAAGGTGCAGATGTTCAGGGCGGCAAACAAACAAGCGGCGTAGATGGCTTTGGAGTTCATGGTGATTTCCTCAAGGCTTCAATGGGTAGATCGTTCAATTGAGAAGAGGCGGTGTGGGTTGCCTCGATGGAACCCATTAGAAGCTCGCGAGGTATCTCGTCTGTGTCGAAAACAGACCCGTGTAAATCGGTACGTATCAAAGCCGGCCCCTGATACAGAGCGATACAAAACCCCCGGAAAATCGTATTTTTGCGTTCGCGTGTATCCGCTGCCACGCCAGATACACTGCAATACAAAGGGCTGCGGGCGAGCAGGCAAAGGCTCGATAGACTGCGCAACATCCCCCATTGATAGAGGCTTGGCCCCATGGAACACGTCGATCACATTCTCATCGTGGACGATGACCGCGAGATCCGGGAACTGGTAGGCAACTACCTCAAGAAGAACGGCCTGCGCACCACGGTCGTCGCCGACGGACGTCAGATGCGCACCTTCCTTGAGTCCACGCCGGTGGACCTGATCGTGCTCGACATCATGATGCCGGGCGACGATGGCCTGATGCTCTGCCGCGAGTTGCGCGCCGGCAAACACAAGGCCACGCCGGTGCTTATGCTCACCGCCCGCAACGACGAAACCGACCGCATCATCGGCCTGGAAATGGGCGCCGACGATTACCTGGTCAAGCCATTCGCCGCCCGTGAATTGCTCGCACGGATCAACGCCGTACTGCGCCGCACGCGGATGCTGCCGCCGAACCTGGTAGTCACTGAAAGCGGTCGCCTGCTGGCGTTCGGCCGCTGGCGCCTCGACACCTCGGCCCGGCACTTGCTGGATGAAGACGGCACCATGGTCGCGCTCAGCGGCGCGGAATATCGGTTGCTGCGAGTATTCCTCGATCACCCTCAACGGGTGCTCAATCGTGACCAACTGCTGAATCTGACCCAGGGCCGCGACGCCGATCTGTTTGATCGCTCCATCGACTTGCTGGTCAGCCGTTTGCGCCAGCGCTTGCTGGACGATGCCCGCGAACCGGCCTATATCAAAACCGTGCGCAGTGAGGGCTACGTGTTTTCGCTGCCGGTGGACGTGCTCGGTGCGCCGTCATGAACCTGTCGCTTCGTTGGCCACGCACCCTCGCCTCACGGTTGTCGCTGATCTTCCTGGTCTGCCTGATCCTGGCGCAGGCGCTGTCCTTCGGCGCGCAGTATTACGAGCGTTACGAAAGCGCGAAAAACACCATGCTCGGCAACCTCGAAACCGACGTCTCGACCTCCATTGCCATCCTCGACCGCTTGCCGGCCGAAGAACGCATGAGCTGGCTGCAACAACTGAACCGTCGCAATTACAGTTATCTGCTCAATGAAGGGTCGCCGGGCACCCGCATGGAAGACATGCCCATCGCGATGACCTCGATCAAAGACGCCATCGGCAAGGATTACCCGATGACTGTGACCGACATTCCCGGCCCGCAAAAGCACTTCCAGGTCCACCTTAAACTCGCGGACGGCAGCCCCGTCACCATCGATGTGCGTCCGGCAATGGTGGCGCTGTCGCCGTGGTTACCCATCGTGTTGTTGGGTCAGTTGGCGCTGATGATCGCCTGCACCTGGCTGGCCGTCAGAATCGCTATCCGCCCCCTCACCCGCCTTGCCGAGGCGGTGGACAACCTTGATCCCAACGCCCACGCGGTGCACCTGGACGAAAAAGGCCCGACCGAAGTTGCCCACGCCGCCATCGCCTTCAATTCGATGCAGGCGCGCATCGCCGCGTACCTGAAGGAGCGCATGCAACTGCTGGCGGCGATTTCTCACGACCTGCAAACCCCGATCACCCGCATGAAACTGCGCGCCGAATTCATGGACGACTGCATCGAGAAAGACAAATTGTGGAGTGACCTCGGCGAGATGGAGCACTTGGTGCGCGAAGGCGTGGCGTATGCCCGCAGCGTGCACGGCGCCACCGAAGAAAGCCGCCGCACCGACCTGGATTCGTTCCTCGACAGCCTGGTGTTTGACTACCAGGACGTGGGCAAGGACGTGCAGCTCAGTGGCAAATGTGGCGCGGTAATCGACATCCGGCCGCATGCCTTGCGGCGGGTGCTGGTCAACCTGACGGATAACGCACTGAAGTTCGCCGGGGCCGCTGAACTGAAGGTGGAAGCGAAAAAAGACAGCCTGTCGGTGAAGGTCATGGATCGCGGGCCGGGCATTGCCGAAGAGGAACTGGCCCACGTGATGGAACCGTTTTATCGGGTAGAGAATTCGCGCAACCGCAGCACCGGCGGCACCGGTCTGGGGCTGGCGATTGCACAGCAATTGGCGTTGGCGCTCGGGGGATCGTTGACGTTGAGCAATCGTGAAGGCGGCGGGTTGTGTGCGGAGTTGAAGCTGCCGGTACGACCAGGCAGTCAGTAAACAGACCCAAAGGCCAAGGAAAGCCTTTATATTGTCGGCACCGTCGCGTCACACGCGGCGGTGGCGCACCCGATAGAAACCGACACTTATATGGATATTGGCGAATGGATGACAACAGAAGGCCCATCAAGACGCGCTCTGCGGGCTGGGCGAAACACATCACCGACCTCCTGGTGAAAAGAAACATCTCCCCCAATCAGATCTCCGTCGCCAGCATCGCCTTTGCGCTCGCCGGGGCGGTGGCATTGAATATTGATAACGGGCTCATCGGCTCGATCCTCTGCGCTGTCGGCATTCAATTGCGCCTGCTGTGCAACCTCTTCGACGGGATGGTAGCGATCGAGGGCGGCAAGAAATCCGACATCGGCAGCCTCTACAACGAATTCCCCGACCGCATTGCCGACAGCCTGCTGATCGTCGCGCTGGGGTATGCCATCGGCTACGCCGATCTTGGCTGGTTCGCGGCGCTGGCCGCGGCACTGACGGCGTATGTCAGGGTGTTCGGCGGCTCGATTGGCCTGAAGCAAAGCTTCATCGGCCCCATGGCCAAGCAGCATCGCATGGCCGTGATGACCGTGGCCCTTCTGTTGAATGCCGTCGAAGCCAGCGTTTATGCCACTCACTACGTGCTGTTGATCGCGCTGGTCGTCATCGCTGTCGGTTCAGCCGCGACCTGCGTCACGCGCACGCTGGCCATCTCGCGCCAGCTCAAGGGGAATGCTCATGTGGATCAGTAACGCGCTGATTTCTGTTCTTCGCTTCCTGATCGGCGTCACCGCCCGATGGGAAAGCCCGCCGGACCTGACACGCCAGCGCATCTATTTCGCCAATCACTCCAGTCACATGGACACCCTGGCGATCATCGCCGCCCTGCCACCGGAAGCCCGGGTGAACGTGAAACCGGTCGCCGCCGCTGATTACTGGGGGAAGAACAAATTTCTGTCGTACATCTCGCAGAAAGGCCTGAATGCGGTGCTGATCGAGCGCAATCCGGCGCCCGGCGTCAATGTGCTAGAGCCGATTTTCGATGTGGTGCGTGCCGGCCATTCGATCATCATCTTCCCGGAAGGCACGCGCGGCAGCGAGGCGTTGCCCGGCCCTTTCAAATCGGGTCTGTACCGCTTGGCCGAGACATTCCCCGAGGTCGACCTGGTGCCCATTTACCTGGAAAACCTGCATCGCTCCATGCCAAAAGGCAAACACGTCCCGCTGCCCATCATCTGCACGATCCGTATCGGCGACCCGTTGCCACGGATCAGTGGCGAGGAAAAACAGGTGTTTCTGGATCGGGCGCGTGAAGCGATTGTGAGGTTGGCGGAATGAATCTTGACCAAAAGTTCTTGTGGTTCTTCGGCGCCATTGCCGTCCTGTTGGCGATCGCTTCGATCATCGGCCGGATTCTGGCCAGGCGCGCTAAATCAGAAAGCTCGATGTCGACCATCGAAAACCTCAACCAGCGGGTGAATGCCTGGTGGGGCATGGTCATCATCTTCTTCGTGTCCTACCTGTTGGGCGGCAACGCGACGGTCATCCTGTTTGGTTTCATTTCACTGTTCGCGCTCCGGGAATTCATCACCCTGACGCCGACACGGCTTGGCGACCATAACGCGCTTTTCTCGGCGTTTTTCATTCTGATTCCGCTGCAATACGTGCTGATCGGCACCCACTGGTATTCGCTGTTCACCCTGTTGATTCCGGTGTACGCGTTCCTGCTGTTGCCGGCGATTGCGGTGCTGAGCCAGGACACCGACGCGTTCCTGGAACGGGCAGCCAAGATCCAGTGGGGGGTGATGATTTGCGTCTACTGCATCAGCCACGCACCCGCTCTGTTGCTGCTGGACCTGGAAGGCTTCAAGGGGCAGAACGCGCTGCTGCTGTTCTATCTCGTGTTCGTCGTGCAGTTGAGTGATGTGTTGCAGTACGTATTCGGCAAGCTCTTCGGCAAGCACAAGGTTGCACCGCTGGTGAGTCCGTCGAAAACGGTGGAAGGCTTGGTCGGTGGCGGTCTGTCCGCGACGCTGATTGGCGGGTGCATGTTCTGGATGACCCCGTTCAATTTCTGGCAGTCGCTGCTGATGTCGCTGGTGATCGTGGTGATGGGTTTTCTGGGTGGGTTGGTTATGTCCGCCATTAAACGCAGCCTGAGCGCGAAGGATTGGGGGACCATGATCAAGGGGCATGGCGGCATGCTGGATCGGATGGATTCGATTTGCTTTGCGGCGCCGATCTTCTTTCACCTGACGCGATATTTCTTCTCCGCCACATAAATATCCATTCACACCACTAAACCTGTGGGAGCGGGCTTGCTCGCGAAGGCGGTGTGTCAGTCGACAGTGATGTTGCCTGACACGACGCCTTCGCGAGCAAGCCCGCTCCCACAGGGTCAAGTGGTGTTTGGGGGGATTGCATTCGGTCAGGCAATTACGCCAACAACCCCTTCCCCGTGCATCTGCCGCAACAACGCCGCGCCACTGGCCATAAACTCAGGCGATCCAGCAGCCCCCGCCTCCATCGCCAGCCCTTCCAGCTGCGCCTGCCCGTCCAGCTCGGGAAATTCCTCGACCCGCTGCAACAACCGCCACGCCAACGCGCCCCTCCCATGTCAGATGCCTTAAGTAAGCGTGACTACCGGCCCCGACTAGACCTCCGCGAGTTCCTTTATGCGCGGTAGCAGCCATCAACAGCGCAAGGAAGCAACGGTTGAAAAGCGAATTCGAATAAGTCGACTTCGCACCTACCGTTCGTCGGAACTGTAATTTCTGACAGTTGATACCCCTCAACCAACAAGCAATTCTATTATCGACAAGAGTCAATCGCACCCCCTCTACACTGACATCTTACGCACTTGGTGAAAACAATGAGCAAAAAAATGGAAGTTGTTGCCTCAGCCCAAACCAGCTTTGGTATTTATAATTGGGAATCTAATGAAAAACTCTCCTTAACTCCTCCTCTCTATCAAAAGCTCCTTTTCCCCGAGGGTATTCAATATGAAATTATCGATGAATGGGGCATTGGCGTTGGTGGCGGCCTTCTGAGCACCAGCACTCGCAAGGACAAATATAATGCTCGAATCGGCTACATACCGATATCCCAAAGTATATTATTAGAAGCAACATCAACCAACTGCCAATTCGACTTAGCAAAACAGGGCGACCAAATCACTTACAGCTCTTCGACTCAAGATGGAACGATTAAATGCTCCTATGTCCTTTACGAGGACATCGTCGGCGCCGTAATGCTTATGATTAAAGACTCATCTTTAGAGCATCACGAACAAAAAAAAATCCCGGAAAGCCGACATAGCACGCACTATATAACTGAAAACGAATACGCGATTACAGAAGGAAAATACAGCAAAGGATCAAACTCAATAACAATCCAAAATACAGAAATGTTTTCATTCTTGCAGAATGTAAACTTGTATTTTCCCAACCCCATCTACCAGTTAATAGGAGGCACACTGACGGAGATCAGTAGCTTACCAATTGACAGCATGGGAAAGTTCGGAGGCTTTTTTTCATTAACCAACAATACTGCAAACCTCTACCCCGAGGGAACAACAGTAATTACAGTAGAAGATGGACTCTCCGAAGGTTCTGCGACTATTGAATTCAATCACAACCTTGAAACGAAAACAGTAAAAATTACCGTAATCTCACACACCAGCAAAGTATGCGACTTCAGAGACTTGCGCGAAGTCGGCTATGATTTTCCAAACACGCTGTGTTTCGCTTTGTAAAGCACCGCACACAACCAAAGAACCATATCTACTCTTCAAAAATCTACTGCATGCTTAGAGGCTAAACGAAATATTTAACAACATTAACTTTCCAGTTAATGTTGTTAAATGATCGTTCTCACTCGCGTGAAAACGAGTAACCCAGAACTTCTTCCTCCTGCATCTGCCGCAACAATGCCGCCCCACCCTCCATAAATTCTGGGGACCCAGCGGCCCCCGCTTCCACCGCCAGCCCTTCCAGCTGCGCCCGCCCGTCCAACTCAGGAAATTCCTCGATCCGCTGCAACAACCGCCACGCCAACGGGCTCAGCTCGGAAAATTTCACACTCCAGTCCTCGGCCCGACGCACCAACAATAAGGTGGGTTGAGGCGGTGCAATGTCCGGCTGATGATCCGGCCCCACCAGCTGCACCGGCCACGCATAGGCCAACGGCCAGGCCAGCGGCGACACCTGCAGCGGTCGCTCCAGGATCAACGCCACATCACTCGGCGCCAACGGCTCCGCCTCGGACTGCTGCAATGCCATTTCAACCCACTCGTAATGCGCCAGTTCCACCATGAACGGCGGCCACTCGCGCTCACCTAACGCCTGCGGTCCGGAGGCCAGGAACTCGACAAACTCCTGGGCGATTTCGCCGAATTTCGGGGTGCGCGCGCGGTAGTCGCGCAGAAAGATTCGCACCAGCGAACGCCAGTGCTCATCACCGAGAATCTTGATCAGCACCGGAAAGGTCCCGCTGAGCAACAACGACAGGTTGGAAAAAATCAGGTCGCGGTAAACCTGTGCCCGCGCCACATTCATCCCGGCCGGTGGCGCGCAGTGATCGGGATCGCGCAGGTACTGGCCCAGTGTGGATTGCTGGTGATGCAACGAGTGTTTAACCACGGTTCACCCCCTCAGCCTGCAAACGGCGAATAGTCTGCAATTCAGCCACCAGTTCGGAGAACGCCGGGAAGTTGAAATCCCGCTCCAGCAGCGTCGGTTGTGCGCCAAACCGGGCGTAAGCCTGGGCCAGCAACGACCACACCACTGGTTTCACCGACGCGCCATGGGTGTCGATTTTCAACGTATCGGACTCATCGAAGTGCCCGGCCACGTGCATCGCCACCACCCGGCCCGAATCGATGCCGGCCAGAAAGTCCTGCGGATCGAACCCATGGTTGATCGAGTTGACGTAGACGTTGTTGACGTCCAGCAACAGGTCGCAATCGGCTTCACGCAGGACCGCGTTGGTGAAGGTCACTTCGTCCATGTCCTGCTGGGGTGCGGCATAGTAGGACACGTTTTCCACCGCCAGGCGCCGACCGAGAATGTCCTGGGCCTGGCGAATTCGAGCGGCAACGTGATGCACCGCTTCTTCGGTAAACGGCAACGGCAACAGGTCGTAAAGATGACCGTCATCGCTGCAATAACTCAGGTGCTCGCTGTACAGCGGCACGTTGTAGTGATCGAGGAACCCCCGGACTTCCTGCAAAAACCCGACGTCCAGCGGCGCCGGTCCACCCAGCGACAGCGATAAGCCGTGGCAGGACAACGGAAAACGCTCGGCCAGGGCACGCAACGCATGACCGTGGGCACCGCCGATGCCGATCCAGTTTTCCGGGGCGACTTCCAGAAAATCGAAATCGCCGGTACGGGCGGCCTGGAGGTCTTTCATTAATCCGCGACGCAAGCCAAGCCCGACGGTCGCTTTCGCTGAGGTGATGGAGGTCTGCATGATGTCGATCTCGAAGGTTGCCAGTTCGGAATCACAGTTAACCCAAGCGGTGTATCGGGGCTGTGTTGCGCAGCGGCAGAAAATCGCAGCGCTTGTATCGCCAGCGGGTCTGTACACACTTCGGTACAGACCCTTTGGCAGGCGTTACGCCAGGTCGTATTTCTCGCGCACCAGATGACCGATGCCGATGCGATCGAGCACGTCCATCGGGCACAGGAAGGTCACGCGGACGGTGCCCGGCAAGCGACTGATATCGATCGAGCCGGTGATGGTCGCTCGGTTGAGCACTTCGTCATACGGCAGGCCGGTGACCGAAGCGGCGCGTTTCAAACCGTTCTCGACGGCGACGTTGAGGTTCTCGCCGCTGCCGATAAAGGTGATGGGACCGCTCTGCTCGATGTCGTGCTGCCCCCAACGCTCACCCAGTTCGCGGACTTTCTGCCGCTGTTCGGCATTCATCGGCCGCGCCATGGGCGGCAGATCGTCGAGGTTTTGCAGGAGGATCGGCCCTTCCAGCGTCAGGTTTTTCACCACTTGCACCACCACTTCGGTTTCCCCGGAGCAATCGGTGGCGTGCCCGGCGATTTCGCCGTTGCCCTGCTGGGCGTGCATGTCGCCCATGTACACACCGGCTCCCGGCACTTTCACCGGGCAGATCAGCACGCAGCCTTCACGGATCGAGTTGGTGTCCATGTGGCCGTCAGTCTTGGCCGCGTGCAGCTCTTCGCGGGTCATGCCGAAACGGTGAGGCGCGTTGATCAGGTATTGGCCGAAATCGGCGCAGTTGTGCGAATCGGGCAAGTCACGGGACGGCGTGGTACCGATGTTGCCGAGGAACGGGCGCATGTGCGCGGCAACGCCGGGAATGTCGGCGCGGGCCAGGGACAGGATCGAGTGCTGGGCGGCGAATTCCGGCAGGGCTGACATTTGCGAGGCATTGCCGGCCAATCGGTTGGCGACGTCCTGATTGACGGTCAGGCTGACCTGGTTCTGCGCATCGAACACGATCACGTAGCCATGGCTGAAGCGAAACGCGCTGACTTCGGCGCCGCAGTTGTTACAACGAATCGACTCCTCGCCAATGCCTTCGACATGACTGGCCGGGTGGTCGGTGCCGCACTTGGAGCAGAACTTGGCGACGAACGGGTCGCCGTTGTATCGCCCCTCCACGAAGCTCATCACCCCGGACGAGGTCGCCAGCGAAGTGACGCGCATACTTTTGATTTTGATCGCTACGGCGTCGCCGACTTCGGCTCCGGTGATGGCCACCGGTTGCGTCACTTCGTGGCCCCCCTCAAAGGCCGGCGTGATCATCGGACCCCAGCAGCCCGGCGGCGTGCCGGTGATCAGGGTGCCGCCATCGGCCAGAGGTCCGAGCATCGGTTGGCTGGGGCCGATGAGGCCGTTGGTGTACTGATCGACTCGCAGGTGGTTGACGGCAGTGGGTTTCAGGTCGGTTTCAGGCAGGAGCGTGGTCATTATTGTCCCCTTGGCGGAGTCACGAGCGAAGACGGCCGCCTGGTGCGACGACCCTAAAAGTGCCTCGACAGCCCCGGTATCCGGGCACTGGACAGCCTTTACAGTTCATCGCAGGTTTGTATCTGGTCTGTGTTCGGCAGTGCCGCGGTATTGAGGGGAACTGTATCGGGACGGCGGTTGGATACAGTGCGATACACACCGCAAATCCCTGTGGGAGCGGGCTTGCCCGCGATAGCGGTGTGTCAGGCAACAAATATGCTTGATGTGCCGGCCTCATCGCGGGCAAGCCCGCTCCCACAGGGTTCCGCGTCAAACCAGAGATCGCATACACATGTGGGCTTTCGTCGCTCCAGGCCGCGGCGCACGGGGCTCGGACTAAACTTAATGCACGCAGGACGTGCAGAGCGTCCTGTTCATTCCCACGACCACCGCCCAGGGTGAACGCCTCGAAAAGCAAGGCCTCTGGACCGTGATCCTGCTGAAGGAGCACACGTGATGGACGAGGCCAGACTCAATGATTTCATGGGCAAACTGGTGAACGACATGGGCGGCGCGGCGATGCTTGCCAACGTCATCCTCGGCGAAGAGCTTGGCCTGTACCGGGCCATGGCCGACAGTCAGCCGATCACCCCCGAAGCACTCGCCGACAAGACCGGCTGCAATCCCCGCCTGTTGCGCGAATGGCTCAGCGCCCACGCCGCTTCCGGTTACATGGAGCACGAGAGCGGCCAGTTCCGCCTGCCCGAAGAGCAAGCGCTGGCATTGGCCATCGAAGATTCGCCGGTTTACATCGCAGGCGGTATCGGGGTGGTCGCGTCGTTTTTCCATGACAAGGACAAACTGGTCAACGCCATGCGCGGCAACGGCGCCCTGGCCTGGGGCGATCACCATCCGTGCATGTTCAGCGGCACGGAGCGGTTCTTCCGGCCCGGTTACAAGGCGCACCTGATCGCCGAGTGGCTGCCCGCCCTCGACGGCGTGGTCGCCAAATTGCAGTCCGGCGCCAAAGTGGCGGACATCGGCTGCGGTCACGGTGCATCAACGGTGATCATGGCCCAGGCGTTCCCGGACTCACGGTTCGTCGGTTTCGACTACCACGCACCGTCCGTCACCGTCGCCACCCAACGCGCCGAAGAAGGCGGCGTTTCCGGCCGCGCGCGGTTCTTCCAGGGCACCGCGAAAAGCTTCCCCGGCGACGACTATGACCTGGTCTGCTATTTCGACTGCCTGCACGACATGGGCGACCCGGTGGGTGCGGCAAAACACGCGTATGAGGCGCTGAAACCGGACGGCACGGTGCTGCTGGTGGAACCGTTCGCCAACGACTCGCTCGACGATAACGTCACCCCGGTTGGGCGGCTGTTCTACGCCGCGTCGACCTTCATTTGCACCCCGAACTCGCTGTCTCAGGAAGTCGGCCTCGGGCTCGGCGCTCAGGCGGGTGAGGCACGGTTGCGCAAGGTCTTTACCGAAGCCGGATTCAAGAGTTTCCGGCGGGCGACGGAAACGCCGTTCAACCTGATTCTGGAGGCGCGTAAGTAATCCCTGGACCTGTGGCGCATGGCTTGCGGGTGATGGCGTTTTTGAAATCGCCTTCGCCGGCAAGCCGCGCTCCTACAGGGTGATCGGCAATGCTACTCTGCAGACACTCAAGGCCTTGCGGAGTGTTGAACATGCTCGACGAACAAATCGACCGACTCCAGCGATTGATGGCCGAGCAGCCATTCATGGTGCTGACCGGCGCCGGCATCAGCACCCCGTCGGGCATTCCGGACTACCGCGACAATCAGGGCGTGCGGCGCGGCCGGCAACCGATGATGTATCAGGAGTTCCTGTCGGCCCCGGAATCACGGCGCCGTTACTGGGCGCGGGCGATGCTCGGCTGGCCGCGTGTGCGCCAGGCTCAGCCGAACGTGGCCCACGAAGCCCTGGCCAGTTTGCAAAGCAGCCAGCAGATCAGCGGGCTGATCACCCAGAACGTCGACACCCTGCACGATCAGGCCGGCAGCCATGATGTGATCGAACTTCACGGCAGCCTGCACCGGGTACTGTGCCTGGACTGCGGACAGCGCAGCGAGCGGGATTCGATTCAGCAACTGATGGAAGCGCAGAATCCCTATCTGGCCGGGGTCGATGCGGTGCAGGCACCGGATGGCGACACGTTGCTGGATCCGGCGTTCGAGGCGCGGTTCCAGGTGCCGCATTGTCCGCATTGCGCGGGTGAAAGGATGAAGCCGGACGTGGTGTTTTTTGGCGAGAATGTGGCGCAGGTGACGGCGGCCAAGGCCATGGCGGCAGTGGAACAGGCTGCAGGGTTGTTGGTGGTGGGGTCTTCGTTGATGGCGTACTCGGCGTTTCGCTTGTGCCGGGTGGTGGCGGATCAGGGAAAGCCGTTGATGGCGATCAATCTGGGCAAGACCCGGGCAGATGACCTCCTGGATATGAAGATTGAGGCATCGTGCGAACAGCTGTTGCCCTTGCTGGCTCAGCGCCTGACCACTTAATGACTGACGAAACCCAATCCCTGTGGGAGCGAGCCTGCTCGCGATGAGGCCAGCACCTTCAACATTGATGTCGCCTGATACACCGCCATCGCGAGCAGGCTCGCTCCCACAGGGGATTGTGATCAGGGCATGGACACTTGTTGGCCCAGGTTCTCGGCTTTCAGGATATCGAACAACGCCTGCGCCGCCGCCGACAGCTCCACCCCAGGCTTGGTCAGCACCCCGATCGCCCGTTCCACCACCGGGTCGCGCAAGGTAATGCACCGCGCACCCAATTCGCGCATCTGCCCGGCGCACAACGCCGGCACGGCGCTCACGCCCAATCCGCTGGCGACCATGCGCCCGACCGTCGCCAACTGATGGCTTTCAAATTCCACCGGCAACTTCATCCCCCGGGCCTGCAAGTGTTCTTCCAGCATCACCCGAACCGTCGAGGGGCGCTGCAAGGTAATGAACGGTTCCTTGAGCAAAGTCTGCCAATCAATGTCTTGCCGTTCGGCCAACGGCGAATCGTCCGGCACCACGGCAACAAAACGGTCCATATACAACGGCGTGAACTCCAGGGATGAACTCTGGCTCGGCTCAAACGCCACCCCCAGTTCCACCTGTCGGTCGCGCACCATTTCCAGCACTTGCTCGTTGATCACGTCGTTCACCGTGACGTTGACCTTGGGATACCGGGCGCGAAAGGTCTTGAGGATCGGCGGCAGCAGATTGCCGGCAAACGATGGCATCGCCGCCAGGGTCACGCGTCCGCGCTGCAGGGTGAAACGCTGGCGCAGTTCATCCTCGGCGTTGTCCCAGTCGGCAATCAGCCGGCGCGCCAGCGGCACCAGGGATTCGCCTTCTGCCGTCAACGCCACATTGCGCGTGTTGCGGGTGAATAACCGGCCGCCCAGCCCCTCTTCCAGGGCCTTGATCGTCAGGCTCAAGGCCGATTGCGACAGGTGCAACCGCTCGCAGGCCACGGCGAAACTCAGGCTCTGGGCGACGGCCAGGAATGCGCGGATCTGCTTGACTGTCATGACCGCTGGCTCCAACGTAGTACAGATGACTGATTAGTGAGTTTTATCTATCAATCAACCTTAAAAATCAACTTAACAAATAAATCCTCCAGCGAGACACTCCTACCCCATACGGCTAGCCAGCCGCCCACAAAGAATAAAAGAGGTGCATATGGCAGGTTTCGACAAGCGCGTGAGTTCCTATGAAGAAGCTCTGGCAGGTCTTGAAGACGGCATGACCGTGATCGCCGGCGGCTTCGGCCTGTGCGGGATCCCGGAAAACCTGATCGCCGAGATCAAGCGCAAAGGCACCCGCGACCTCACCGTAGTTTCCAACAACTGTGGCGTCGACGGTTTCGGCCTTGGCGTTCTGCTGGTAGACCGGCAGATCCGCAAGGTGGTGGCCTCCTACGTCGGCGAGAACAAACTGTTCGAAGACCAATTGCTGAAAGGCGAAATCGAAGTCGTCCTGACCCCGCAAGGCACCCTGGCCGAAAAAATGCGCGCAGGCGGTGCCGGCATCCCGGCCTTCTTCACCGCCACCGGCGTCGGCACGCCCGTTGCCGATGGCAAGGAAGTGCGTGAATTCCATGGCCGCAAGTACCTGATGGAAGAATCCATCACCGGTGACTTCGCCATCGTCAAAGGCTGGAAAGCCGACCACTTCGGCAACGTCATCTATCGCCACACCGCCCAGAACTTCAACCCGCTGGCCGCCACCGCCGGCAAGATCACCGTGGTCGAAGTCGAAGAAATCGTCGAACCCGGCGAGCTGGACCCGTCGCAGATCCACACCCCTGGCATCTACGTCGACCGGGTCATTTGCGGCACGTTCGAGAAGCGCATCGAACAGCGCACCGTGCGTAAGTGATCCCCAGCCCCCGGACCTGAAGGAAGAATAACAATGGCACTTTCCCGCGAACAAATGGCTCAACGCGTCGCCCGCGAAATGCAGGACGGCTTTTACGTGAACCTGGGCATCGGCATTCCGACCCTGGTTGCCAACTACATTCCTGAAGGCATGGAAGTCATGCTGCAGTCGGAAAACGGCCTGCTCGGCATGGGTCCTTTTCCTACTGAAGAAACCATCGATGCCGACATGATCAACGCCGGCAAACAAACGGTGACCGCGCGTATCGGCGCTTCGATCTTTTCCTCGGCCGAGTCCTTCGCGATGATTCGCGGGGGTCATGTCGACCTGACCGTGCTGGGTGCTTTCGAAGTCGACGTGGAAGGCAACATCGCCTCGTGGATGATCCCCGGCAAACTGGTCAAGGGCATGGGCGGCGCGATGGACCTGGTGGCCGGCGCAGACAACATCATCGTCATCATGACCCACGCGTCCAAGGACGGTGAGTCCAAGCTTCTGTCCAAATGCAGCCTGCCGCTGACCGGCGCCGGATGCATCAAGCGTGTGCTGACCGACCTGGCTTATCTTGAAATCGAAAACGGCGCGTTCATTCTCAAAGAACGTGCGCCGGGCGTCAGCGTCGAAGAGATTGTCGCCAAGACCGCCGGTAAACTGATCGTGCCGGATCACGTTCCGGAAATGCAGTTCGCTGCTCAGTGAGGAATCATTCCATGCAAGACGTCGTTATTGTTGCCGCCACCCGTACCGCCATTGGCAGTTTCCAGGGGGCCTTGGCGAGCGTTTCCGCCGTTGATCTCGGTGCTGCGGTGATCCGTCAGTTGCTGGCGCAAACCGGTCTGGACGTAGCTGAAGTCGATGAAGTGATTATGGGCCAGGTGTTGACCGCCGGCGCCGGGCAAAACCCTGCGCGCCAGTCCGCGATCAAGGCCGGCCTGCCCTTCACCGTGCCTGCGATGACCCTGAACAAGGTCTGTGGTTCGGGCCTGAAAGCGCTGCACCTGGCCACTCAGGCGATTCGCTGCGGCGATGCCGACGTGATCATTGCCGGCGGCCAGGAAAACATGAGCCTGTCCAATTACGTTATGCCGGGCGCTCGCACCGGTCTGCGCATGGGTCACGCGCAAATCGTCGATACCATGATCAGCGACGGCCTGTGGGATGCGTTCAACGATTACCACATGGGCATTACCGCCGAGAACCTGGCCGAGAAGTACAGCCTGACTCGCGAGCAACAAGACGCCTTCGCCGCGGCCTCCCAGCAGAAAGCCACGGCCGCCATCGAAGCCGGGCGTTTTGCCGACGAGATCACGCCGATCCTGATTCCACAGCGCAAGGGCGATCCGGTCGCCTTTCAGGTTGACGAGCAGCCACGGGCCGGCACCACCGCCGACTCCCTGGGCAAACTGAAATCGGCCTTCAAGAAGGACGGTTCGGTGACGGCCGGCAACGCCTCGTCCCTGAACGACGGCGCCGCCGCCGTGATCCTGATGAGCGCTGAAAAAGCCAAGGCCCTGGGCCTGCCCGTGCTGGCGAAAATCGCCGCTTACGCCAACGCGGGCGTCGATCCGGCGATCATGGGCATCGGCCCGGTCTCGGCGACGCGTCGCTGCCTGAGCAAGGCCGGCTGGTCGATCGACCAACTGGACCTGATTGAAGCCAACGAAGCCTTCGCCGCGCAATCCCTGGCGGTGGCCAAGGACCTGGAATGGGACTTGAACAAGGTCAACGTCAACGGCGGCGCCATCGCCCTCGGTCACCCGATTGGTGCATCGGGCTGCCGTGTGCTGGTGACCTTGCTGCACGAAATGATCAAGCGTGACGCCAAGAAAGGCCTCGCCACCTTGTGCATCGGTGGTGGTCAGGGCGTGGCTTTGGCGATCGAACGGGCGTAAAGCGTTCAACAGACTGCGCGGGGACCCACGAAGAGCCGCGCGGTCTGGTAACACCCCCGGTGCGACTCACGTCGCACCGGGTCCCAAACAAAGCCGCTCCTACAGGGGGTGTTGCGTTGTGTCAGGGGAATTTAACCAGGTTCAGCGTAGGCAACGGTCCACCCGGAAACTGCGCCAGTCGCGCGCCGACACTCAACTCCCCAAGATCAATCCCGAAGAAGCCCAATCGCTCGGTCAACCCGATCACTTGAGCGTTCGCCTCGGCGTCATCGCCCGAAACAAACAGCACCCGCTGCCCGCCCTCCGCTGCCGGATCGCTTTCCAGCAACCGCGCCGCCAGATGATTGAACGCCTTCACCACCCGCGCCCCGGGCACCCATTCGGCAAACACTTCGCTGGACGTACGCCCCTGCAAATCCACGGCTTTGAACGACGGCGCCTCGATCGAGTTGTTGGCGTCGATGACGATCCGCCCGTCAAAATCCGGCAGGCCCGCCAATGCCGTCGGCAATTTCGACCAGTTGACGGCGACCAGCACAATGGCTTGTGCGGCCGCTTCTTCACGGGTTCCTGCACGAGCCGTTGGCCCGAGTTCTTCCACCAGCGAAGCCAGTGTTTCTGGCCCACGGCTGTTGGCGATAACGATCTCAATGCCTTTGCGTGAAAGCGCTCGGGCAAAGGCTGAGCCAATGGCGCCGGCGCCGATGATTCCAATTTTGATCATGAATGGTTCACTCCGAGGGGTTGTCGTTGGAGTGAATACTGAGCTTGCCATTAGGACTTTATTAGACGGTAATGCCTTGAATCATCTTCAAGCATTGCTATCAGGTGCCAGCCATGGAAACCCTTGCCAACCTTGAGTCGTTTGTCCGCAGCGCCGAGACCGGCAGCTTTTCTGCCGCGGCCCGCTTGCTGGCGCTGACGCCCGCCGCCGTCAGTCGAAATGTGGCGATACTCGAACGAAACATCGGTGTGCGGCTGTTCCAGCGCTCGACCCGAAAACTGTCGCTGACCGAGGCTGGCGAGCGTTTTGTGGCGAGCATCGGCGGCAACCTGCAAGCATTACAGTCGGCGATCAGCGCGATGAGCAGCGATCAGGGCGAGCCGGCCGGGGTACTCAAAGTCAGCCTGGCGCCGACGTTTGGCATCGATCATGTGCTACCGCTGTTGCCGGAGTTCCTCAAGCGTTACCCGCTGATCAAACCGGAATGGCACTTCGAAAACCGTCAGGTGGAACTGATTGCCGAGGGCTATGACGCGGCCATCGGCGGTGGTTTCGAGTTGACGCCCGGGGTCATCTCCCGAACCTTGGCGGCGGCGCATGTCGTGGCAGTGGCATCACCGGCCTATATGGCGGGACGCACGCCGCCCGACAGTCCGCCGGACTTGCACCGATTGAACGGCATCGTGATGCGCGGCACCCGCACCGGACGGATTCGGCAGTGGGTCATGCAGGATGGTGCGGGCAATGAGGCGCAGGCGATTTTGACCGAGAACATCGTGCTCAACGACCCGGCCGCCATGCGTGAGGCGGCGATCCTCGGCCTGGGCGTGTCGCTGCTGGTGTTGCCGGACGTCGCGGCGAATATCCAGCGCGGCGAACTGCTGCGCCTGCTGCCCGAGTGGCACGCCGACGCTGGGCCGATCTCGTTGTACTACCCGAGCCGGACGTTGATGCCGGCCAAGACCCGGGTGTTTATTGATTTTGTGGTTGAAGCGTTTCAGAAGTAGACCGCGTTATCGTTCATCGCGGGCAAGCCCGCTCCCACAGTGGATTTGTGTCGTACATCAAACCTGTGGGAGCGGGCTTGCCCGCGATGAGGCCAACCCAGTCACCCGAGAAACTGGAAGATCAACCAGCTATTCGCCCCACTGATCACCACAAACAACCCCCACGCCAACACCCGCGTCGGCCAGCGGTTCACAAACGGCCCCATCAGCTTGTGATCGTTGGTCATGCGAATCAGCGGATACAACGCGAACGGCAACTGCAGACTCAACACCACCTGACTCAACACCAGCAACTTGCCAATCGCGTTATCACCCATCAACCAGACCCCGATGAACGCCGGGATCAACGCCAGCCCGCGCGTAATCAGCCGCCGTTGCCAGCAAGGGAGCCGCAGGTTCAGATAGCCCTCCATGATCACCTGCCCGGCGATGGTTCCGGTAAAGGTCGAACTCTGCCCCGAAGCCAGCAACGCCACCCCGAACAACACGCTGGCCAAGGCGCCGCCCACCAGCGGATCGAGCAAGTGATAGGCGTCCTGGATGTCCACCACATCGGTGTGCCCGCTCTTGTGAAACGCCGCTGCGGCGAGGATCAGGATCGCCGCATTGACCAGCAGCGCCAGCGCCAGGGAGCCAATGGTGTCGATGCGCGCCAGTTTGACCGCGTCCTGCTTGCTGGCCAGGTCCTTGCCGATCATTCGGGTCTGCACGATCGAGGTGTGCAGGTACAAGTTATGCGGCATCACCGTGGCCCCGAGGATGCCGATGGCCAGGTACAGCGGCGCGGCATCGCCGATGGCTGACAGGGACGGTGTAAAACCACGGGCCACGTCCGGCCAGTACGGTTTGATCAGCAGCAACTCGACGAAGAAGCACACGCCGATGGTGCTCACCAGCACCAGCATGATCGCCTCCAGCCGGCGGAAACCACGGTTTTGCAGGGCCAATACCAATAGCGTGTCAAACGCGGTCAGCGCGATGCCGACGGTCAGCGAACAGCCCAGCAGCAGATGGAACGCCAGGGCACAACCGAGTACTTCCGCCAGGTCAGTGGCGATGATCGAGATTTCCGCCAGCACCCATTGGGTCCGCGCGGTCCGCGTGCTGTAGCGCTCCCGGGACAGTTGCGCCAGGTCACGACCCGTGGCGATGCCCAGGCGCGAACACAAACATTGCACCACCATCCCCGCCAGACTCGCCAGCAGCACCACGAACAACAGGCTGTAACCGAACCGCGAACCCGCCTCGATGGCGGTCGCCCAATTGCCCGGGTCCATGTAACCGATGGACACCAGTAAGCCTGGACCGGCAAAGCGCAGCATGCGCTTGAAGAATGAGGCGCTCGGGTCAACGGCAACGCTGCCCGCCACTTCCGGCGGGCAAAACGGCGCAGTGCCGACTTTGGGCAAACTGAATTTCACGCAAACATCCGTCGACAGGTGGAAAAGCGCAGCTTAGACGTTTCAGCCTGTGCGCCCAAGGGCAAAAATGCCCGGGTATCAGGCGCCGTGTCGGCGGAAGAACAACGTCACCTGGCCTAACTCAATGCCGAACTTGGTCATGGCGGAGCGATTGGCCATGGTGTTTGCGTCCAGCAAGTACATCCAGTCATCGAAATGCACCTGGTAGACCTTGTCGTCCACCGGCAGGCTGAGTTCATAGCGCCAGTGCAAAGCGTTGCCGGCCACCTCACCGCGGGACTCGCCGACCACATCGCCGGCCGTGCCGCGCCAACGGCCTGGACCGTCAGGGTACAACGTCCAGACGCGGGTCTGTTTCGTGCCGTCGCTGTAGGTAAAGGCTTCATGCATGATCAGGTTCTGGCCGTCCATTCGACTGTTGATCAGCACATGAAAGCGTTTGATCACCTCGCCCGAGCGTTTCTGGAACATCCCCCAGCCATCCACTCGCCCGACGAAGAACCCAGGCAGATCGAGTTTGGGGGTTTGCTCGCTGTAACGCTGCACATCAACGCTGCAACCGGCCGGGCAGACGAACAACACCAGCAGCAGTTTCTTCAGCATGTCATGCACCTCAAGGAGTAGCGCTGCCCAGCAACTGCTGGCGCAACTCGGGATTACGCGTACGTGGGTCGAGCCAGATAGCGAAAAAGGCCCGAGCGAATTGCGGGTCTTTCACTTCGTGTTGCGGCTGCTGGCCGACATAGAACCGCGCGCCCTGCCCCGGCAAATAAATGCCAGTAATGCGGGTGCCGGCTTTTACATCGACGAACGACTGTTGCATCTGCACCTTCCAGCGCTCGAGCTGCTCGGTGCTGACCGAGGCGCCGGACAATCGCTTGATTTCATTGACACTGGCCTGCACCAGATCATCGCGGGAAATGCTGCGTTGATAGATCAGTTCCAGGGCAAACGGCTGGTCCAGCGCCAATGGCCGTGCCGCACTCCAGAGCCGGGCGTTATAGACATCAAACCCGAACACCCGAAACTCGCCGGCGCCGATGATCTGCGCGCCGGGCAATGCCTCCTGCCAATTGGCCAGGGCCTGGGTGCCTAACAATCCCAGCAACAACACACTGTGGTGCAGGCGAAATCGGGGTCTGTTCATCGCGTTCTATTCACCGTGGGCATCTGCTAAAAACTTATACGCAAAGTATCTATTTGTACAATTATTTGGCCGCACGCTTTGTATACAAACCCCCTTCATTTCTAGAGCAATCCAACGTCCGCGATGCTAACGTTGGCGCCTCACTCAGGTCGGAGACACGTGCGTGCTGATGCTTAAACTGCTGGTGATCCCAGGCTTTCTCTTGTTGATTTCCCTCGCGGGCAAACGCTGGGGCCCAAGCGTGGCCGGTTGGCTGTCGGGTTTACCGGTGGTGGTCGGGCCGATTCTGTTCTTCCTCGCCATCGAGCAAGGCGAAGTGTTCGCCGCGCAGTCAGCGACGGCAGCGTTGTCGGCCATGTTCGCGATGATCGCCTTCTGCGTGACCTACGCCCAGGTCGCTCAACGGGCGGGATGGCCATGGGCGTTGATGATTTCACTGTCGGTCTGGGCCGCCGTGGCCGTGGTGCTGTCGCTGATCCCACCCTCGCTGGTGTTCTCGGTGATCGCGGCCGCCACCGCGCTGCTGGCGGCGCCGTTCCTGTTTCCCAGCGTGCAGCCCATCGTCTCCGGCCCGGCGCCGAAGTCCGACAAACTGCTGCTGCGCATGATTGCCGGCGCCCTGCTCACCCTCGCCGTCACGCTGCTCGCCAGCACCGTCGGCGAAGGCTGGAGCGGTCTGCTCGCAGTGTTCCCGGTGCTCGGCAGCGTGATGGCGGTGTTTTCCCAGCAAACTCGTGGCCCGGCGTTTACGGCCGCGCTGCTGCGGGCGACGGCAACCGGCATGTATTCGTTTGCGGCGTTTTGCCTGGTGTTGGCGCTGGCGTTGCCCGAGATGGGCATGAGCGCCTTTGCGCTGGGGGTTGCGGTGTCCGTGGGAATGCTGGGCATCACCCGGCGCTTGCTGGCGCGACCGGCCAACCCGACGACCGAGGCTGGACGAGCCGCGATCAAACGCTAAGCTCCTTCACATCCCGAGGGCCAGGATGTCGCCCGCTACGTGCTGAAGGAACAGACATGAGTCTCACAACGTCGCTCGTCCGTACTCCTCATTCAGCCACCGCCGTTGGCGTCATCGCGATATTTCTCTGGTCCTGCCTCGCGCTGTTGACCACCCTCACCGAAGGCATTCCACCCTTTGAACTGCTGACGTTGAGCTTTGGCATCGCGTTTGCGGCGAGCCTGGTGATACTGGGTCGACGCGGACTCGCCGGCTTCAGCAGTTGGCGACAACCCTGGGCGGTATGGGTGACCGGCTTCGTGGGCATTTTCGTTTATCACGCGCTGTATTTTTTCGCGCTCAAAGTCGCCCCGGCCGCCGAGGCCAGCCTGATCAATTACCTGTGGCCGCTGTTGCTGGTGCTGCTCTCGGCGTTCTCGGCCGGGGAAAAGCTGCACAAACGGCAAATGCTCGGCGCGCTGCTGGGCCTGGCCGGCACCGCGTTCATCATGCAACAACATGGCCCGGAGACTGGCGCATCGATGCCCATTGCCGGATATCTCGCGGCCTTCGGCTGTGCGGTGATCTGGGCCGGTTACTCGGTGGTCAACCGACAGTTCAACGACGTACCCAGCAGCATCATCGGCGGGATCTGCGGCATGTCGGCCGTGTCCGGCCTGATCTGTCACCTGGCCTTCGAAACCACGGTGCAGCCTGATCTCGGCCAATGGGCCGCGATTGTGGTGCTCGGCCTCGGGCCGGTGGGAATGGCATTTTTTGCCTGGGACCACGCCACCAAACACGGCAGTCTGGCAACGCTGGGAGCGCTTTCCTATCTCGCACCATTGATTTCGACGTTGTTACTGATCGCCGTGGGACGCAGCCATGCCGGTCCGATCCTGATCGTCCCCGCCGTGCTGATTATCGCCGGGGCGGTGATTGCCACGTCGCGAACAAGCGATAAGGCCCCCGCAACGCGTTCGATTGTTCCGAACGAGTAGAGCAACAACCTCGCGCGTCAATCGAACGGGTTTGCTACAGAACCAGGCCTGACACTGCTGTGCTACGAATCGTATTCCATGGGATGATTGCGGCGAATGCGCGATCATCCCTGGAGTTTTCGAATGTCATTGTTGAGTAAAAAAGCCGTTGTCCTGTTACTGACGGCGGCCGCCAGCCTGGGGGCTTTGAATGCCTATGCCGCCAAGGCCACTGCCAGCGACAAAGCGCCTGCACAAGTCGTCTCGATGCTCGGCGGCAAGTTCAAGTTCACCCTGCCCAAGGGCTTCATCGCCAACCCGTTGCCCGCCGGCGACGCGGCGACCGGTACCGCCGGGGCCACGGGCACCATGTACACCAATGAGGCCACCAAAACCGTGGTGATCGCCGCTGAAAACACCATTCCCGGTGGCGCCAACGTCAAGGACAACGACGGTCCGTTCCTCGACTCCGCCGCGGCCGATTTCGCCACCGAACAAGCCAAGGCACTGCCGGACTTCACCAAGCTCAGCGAAAAAAGCCTGACCCAGAAAGGCACCGGCCTGGGGCTGAGGCAGATCGACAGCACCGCCACCCAGGGCGGTGGCAAAACCCTCGACACCACGCTGATGGCCGCGTCCAACACGCGCATGGCGATCGTTCAGGTGATTTCCCGCCTCAGCGACAATGGCGGTCACGAGACGCTGGTCAAACAGATCGTCACCGGCAAATAAGCTTCAAGGGTTAAGACGCTGTAACCAGGCGCTCAAATCCTGCATCTCGGTGGCGCTGATGCTGTGACCGACGCCCGGGTAGGCATGAAACTCAGGCTTGAGTGACAGGCTCTGTAACAGGCTGTTGGCGTCGGTGCCGTCGATGTAGGGCAGGCGTTTGTCTGCCGTGCCGTGACCGATAAAGATCGCCAGTTTCCGGCGTTTTTCATCCGGTTTGAGTTCGGACCTGAGCACCGGCAGAATCCGCCCGCTCAGCGCCGCGATCCCGCCCACAGCCTCGGGATGACGCAACGCCACCTCGTAGGACATGATCGCGCCCTGGCTGAAACCGACCAGGAACACCTTGTCGGGTTCGGTGTGATATTTCTTCGCCGCCTGTGCGATGAACTCCAGCAACACCTGGCCGCTGGCCTTCAGATCATCGGTTTCACCGTTGTAGGCCCCGCTGCCCTTCTCGCGAAACCACTTGTAACTGCCCTCCTCCATCACCATCGGCGCCCGCACCGACAGGTAGTTGTACTGCGTCGGCAATTCATTCTTGATGTCGAACAGATCCTCCTCGTTACTGCCGTAACCGTGGAGGAAAATCACTAGGGGCTGGTGGCGGGATTCGGGGTTGGCCTGCTCAAGATATTTGAGCGGCAGATCGGTGTGCAGCGGGGTTTCAGCGTGGACGTTGGCCGAGGCCAGCAATGTCAGCAGAGCGAGAAACTTCAACATAAACCTTCCTTCACAGAGCGCAGGATTCGGGGGGAGCCTAACACTGTGAAGCTTGCCGGGGGATTTTCGGTGTGGCTGATGCCTTCGCGAGCAAGCCCGCTCGCACAGGGGAATGCATTCCAAATGTGGGTCCGGGCTTGCTCGCGAAGAGGCCCGGCAAGGCACCGAAGATTCTGCAGCTAATCGTTGACCAGTTTCCCCACCCTAATCGGCTCACGCCCCGCCACTTTCGCCTGCCACGTGCCCGGCTGCGTATACCGCCCGCGATCAATCGCGAACAACACACCGCGGGTCCCGGCGCGCACGGTGGTGACGCGGTCGCTCAGCGGATCAACCACCTCAAACAATGCATCGCCCTGCTCCACCCACTCCCCCGAATCACGCAGAAAACTCACCACCCCGTGATGCGGCGCGAACAGGTATTCGGTGCCCTCGAACGGCATGCCTTCGCAGCATTCGCTCGGTGCCTCTGGCCAGGTGCCGGCGATGAAGCCCTGCTCGGCGAGAAACCCGAGAATCGCCTCGCAATTGGCCTGGGCCTGATCCACCCGGGTGTCGCCCATGCTGCCCAGTTCCAGCGTCGTCGCCAGGTTGGCCGGGGGAATCGCCGCCTCGGGGAAAGCCCGCGCCAGGCGCAACCATGGCGAAGAACAGGACTCATCGAATGAACTGCCGCCGGAATCTTCACACAGCAACGCCACCCCGGCCTTCAGGCGCGCCGCCAGTGATTGCCACTGCGGCCAGTGTTGCGGCAAGGCGTAGAGATGAATCGCCGCATCGAAATCGCAATGCAGGTCCAGCGTGATGTCCGCGTCGCACGCGTGGCGCAGCAGCAAGCGGTGCATGGCTTCCAGCTGCGAGGCCGGTGCCGGCAAGTCGTCGAGGACCTGGCCCATGGTCTGGCGAATCAGCGCGATGTTAGCCTGCGCATCGTGACCCAACCGGTCGCCGATCAACGCGGCCACCGGGGTGCTGAGTTCGACGAAGGCGCGGTTGAAGTTCTTGCCGCTGCCCAGCTCGAAGCGGCCCATGTGGCTGCCTTGCAAGTGCTGGTCAAGGCCGATCGGATTGGCCACCGGCACCAGTTCGATCACGCCCTGCAACTGGCCCTGGGTTTCGAGTTCGGACAGACGCTTTTTCAGCTCCCAGGCGGTACGCATCCCGGGCAACTCGTCGGCGTGCAAGCTGGCCTGGATATAGACCTTGCGAGTGCCGGCGCCATAACGAAACACGCTGAGGGTGCGTTCGGTGCCCAGATGGCTCCAGGGCAGAGGATGGTCGATGCGTTGCATGGAGACTCCGATATAAGGGGCACTGAAATACAGGGGATCTCATTTCAACAGAGAGAGCGCATAAAAAAAGTGGCAACCGCGTCAACGGTTGCCACTTTTTTGAACGGCTTGATTAATGGCCGTAAACGTCAAAGTCGAAGTACTTGTCTTGCACTTGCTTGTACTTGCCGTTGGCGCGGATTTCGGTGATGGCGGTGTTGAATTTGTCCGCCAGAGCGGTATCGCCCTTGCGCACAGCGATACCGGCGCCGCCGCCGAAGTACTTGGCGTCTTCGTAGGTCGGGCCAACGAAAGCGAAGCCTTTACCGGCGTCGGTTTTCAGGAAACCGTCGTCCAGGTTGACCGAGTCGGCCAGCAGCGCGTCAACGCGGCCGGAAACCATGTCCAGGTTGGCTTCCTGTTGGGAGCCGTAGCGAACCAGGTTGATACCGGCCGGCACCAGCACTTCAGTGGCGAAGCGGTCGTGGGTACTGGCGCGCAGCACACCGACTTTCTTGCCCTTGAGCTCGGTCAGCGGGTCCTTGATGTCGGTGCCGGCCTTCATCACGAAACGTGCCGGGGTGTGGTAATACTTGATAGTGAAATCGACGTTCTTTTTGCGATCGTCAGTGATGGTCATGGACGACAGGATCGCGTCGATTTTCTTCACTTTCAGTGCCGGGATCAGGCCGTCGAACTCTTGTTCGACCCAGGTGCACTTCACTTTCATCTGCTCGCACAGCGCGTCGCCGATATCGACGTCGAAACCGGTGAGTTTGCCGTCAGGGGTTTTCATCGAGAATGGCGGGTAACCGGCTTCGATACCGATGCGGATCGGCTTGGCGTCATCGGCCACGGCGGTCAGGGACAACATCGACAGTGCCAGGGCACCAAACATCACTAGCTTCTTCATTTATAACTCCTGTGTGCGGAGGCTTTTATTGGCAGCTTTCGAATGACTTTCGGTCGGTGAAGATCGAAGTGGCCGGCAGTCTAGAGCGGCTTTCACAGGGCAAATTGTGTTTAAGCGACAAATACTTATAGAAAAGTGGCCAAGAAATTCAAAGCCCTTGAAGCGTGCGCCAAGGCGGTGCAAGGACTGTAGGACAAGCCCTTTTTTCAGACAAAACCTACACGCAAAAACTACAGAGAGTACCGATGCCAATGTTGAACCTGATCCAGCATCACCCCGCCGAAGGTCCTGGTGCCATTGCTCATTGGGCGAAGTCCCGAGGGGTGACGCTGAACGTCTTTCGCGCCGACCTCGGCCAATTACCGCCAGTGAGTGCGGCGCCCGTGATTGTGTTGGGCGGGCCTTATGAATCCAACGCCGGGCCGGCGTGGCTGGAAGCAGAACGGCAATGGCTGGCGGCGAGCCTGGATCAGGGCACGGCAGTGTTTGCGATTTGTCTGGGGGCGCAGTTGCTGGCGCTGAGTCTGGGCGGGAAAGTGCGGCGGATGGAGCGGACCGAAACCGGCTGGACCACCGTGACGTTCACCGATGGCCAGGCGCTGAAGGTGCTGGAGTGGCACGAAGACGCGATCGACCTGCCGCCCAATGCGCAATTGCTGGCCAGCAGTAATCACTGTGAACAGCAGATATACCGCGTGGGGCCTACGCGGGTGGGTTTGCAGTTTCATCCGGAGTGGAATGCGGAATCGGTGGCGATGCTTAATGCGCACTTTGGAGAAGAGTCGCCGTTGCCTCGCGGGGAACCGGACAGCGCCGCCCATGCAGCCGTGTTCGAGTGGTTGCAGGTGACACTGGATGAGTGGTGGGATTCTGTGGCGAGTAGGCCTTTGTAGCAAAGGAGCTTTTGTGGCGAGGGAGCTTGCTCCCGCTGGAGTGCGGAGCGCTCCCAAAATCTTCGACAATTGCCAAGATTGTGGGGCTGCTGCGCAACCCAGCGGGAGCAAGCTCCCACGCCACAATGTGTTCAGCGGTGTCTGAATGTCAGCATTCGCAACCGATGGCGGTGGTGGCAGGCCGTTGCTCCACAACACTCAATTGCAGCCCTTCATCCAGCCACCCGGTCACGCCGCCAATCATTTCCTTGACCGGGTAACCCAGCGCCGCCAGTTTCACCGCCGCCTTGTGCACGCCGTTACAGTGCGGCCCGGCGCAATAGACCACAAACAAAGTGGAGGTCGGGTAATCCGCCAGGCTCTCGGCGGTGAGCAGTCGTCCTGGAATGTTGATCGCGCCCGGCACATGCCCGCGTTCGAACGCCAACGGTCCACGCACGTCCACCAGGACAAAATCCACTTCGCCGGCCTGTTGGCTGCCGTACACGTCGGAACAATCGGTTTCATAGGTCAGACGGTTGCTGAAGTGCATCAGGGCAATGGCCGAAGGGGCTGCGGGAATGGCGCGGACCAGGCTGGACATGGGGCTGTACTCCAAAGTCTTGAGTGGGTGTGAGAAGACTTTATCCGCCCGACGCTTGCGGCTACAGTGGCGCACAAGACACTCACCGGGAACTTTCCGCCAAATGCAGCCTAACCCTGGATTGGTCGCGATTCTGGCCTACGACGGCCTCTGTACCTTTGAATTCGGCATCGCCGTGGAGATCTTTGGCCTGGCGCGGCCGGAGTTCGATTTCCCTTGGTATGAGCATCGTATCGTCGCGGTGGATCAGGGCCCGATGCGCGCCATGGGCGGCATTCAGGTGCTGGCCGATGGCGGTATGGAACTGCTTGAAAACGCCCGCACCATCATCATTCCCGGTTGGCGCGACCGTACCGAGCCGGTGCCGGAACACTTGCTCGCCGCCCTGCGCCAGGCCCATGGGCGGGGGGCGCGGTTGCTGTCGATCTGCTCCGGCGTGTTTGTGCTGGCGGCGACCGGCCTGCTGGACGGTCACGGCGCCACCACGCATTGGCGCTACACCACCGAGTTGGCCGAACGCTTTCCGAACATTCTGGTGGACCCGGACGTGCTCTACGTCGACTCCGGTCAATTGATCACTTCTGCCGGCAGCGCGGCGGGGATCGATGCATGCCTGCACCTGGTGGCGCGGGATTTCGGCACTCAGGTGGCCAACTCGGTGGCGCGGCGGCTGGTGATGTCGCCGCAACGCACCGGCGGTCAGGCGCAGTTTATTCCTACGCCCGTCAGTCCTACGCCGCGCAGCGATTTGTCTCGCGTCATGCAATGGGCCCGGGAGCGTTTGCATGAACCACTGGAGGTTCGCGAATTGGCGAGCGAGGCGGCCATGAGTGAACGGACCTTTCTGCGCCGGTTTACCGAAGCCACCGGCATGCCGCCCAAGGCATGGTTGCAGCATGAGCGGTTGGCGCGGGCGCGGGAGTTGCTGGAAAGCACCGGGCAAAACACAGACCAGATTGCCGAGCAATGTGGGTATCGGTCGGTGGAGAGTTTTCGGGTGGCGTTTCGTGGGGTGGTGGGTGTGCCGCCGTCGGTGTATCGGGAGCGGTTTGGGCGTGGGGTCAACGCGATTATCTGAGGTGTGTTTTAGGGCCCCTTCGCGAGCAAGCCCAGACACCTCCGTCCTCAAGGCTTACGCAACAGGTACGTATCCATAATCCACCCGTTTGCCACTCGCGCCGCCTTGCGCACTCGCTCGATCTCATCCGCCACATCCTTGAGCTTGCCGCTGATCAAAATCTCATCCGGCGTCCCCAAATAAGCCCCCCAGTAAATCTCCGTCTCCGGGTCCGCCACCCGATGGTAGGAATCCTCGGCATCGAGCATCACCACCAGGCTGTCGGCATCGCTCACCTGCCCCGCCGCCAGGCGTCGGCCGGTGGTGATTTCGATCGAGCGGCCAATGCGATTCAGCGGCACCTTATGCTGCGCCGCCAACGCCTGGACGCTGGTAATGCCGGGGATCACTTCATACTCGAACGCACAGCGGCCCGAGGTCAGGATCGCCTGCAAAATCCGCAGGGTGCTGTCGTACAACGCCGGATCGCCCCACACCAGAAAACCGCCGCACTGGTCGTCGGATATTTCCTCATTGATCAGCCGCTCGAAGGTCTGTTGCTTGGCGAGGTTCAGATCTTCAACGCTGGTCTTGTAGTCCACTTCCCCGCGCTCGCGCTCCGGGCTGTGGGCCTCGACGAAGCGGTAGTTGTGCTCGGTGATGTAGCGCTCGCAGATCTCACGGCGCAGGTCGATCAATTTGTCTTTGCTCTGGCCCTTGTCCATCAGGAAAAACACGTCGACGCGGTTCAGCGCCTTCACGGCCTGCATTGTGATGTAGTCGGGGTTGCCGGCACCGATGCCGATGACCAGAAGCTTTTTCATCAAATGACTCCTTCAAGCAAACGCAGCCGCCAGCGGCCGGTGAACCGCAACTCGATGGCCGATAACGGTTCGACATCGATCAGGTTGAACGCCTTGGCCTGCAACACCTGGGTCAATGCGGCGCGAATGACAAAGGGATGGGTGATGGCAAGGAAATGCCCCGGTGTTGCCTCAAGGGACTTGAGCCACTGCGCCACGCGCACGGTGAGCTGCGCGACCGACTCACCGCCATGGGGCGCCGAGGTCGGGTCATCGAGCCAGGCCTGGAGCGCCTCGGGTTCGGACTTTTGCAGGTCATTGATCCGCGCCCCGCTCCACCGTCCGAAGTCGCAATCCCTCAGTGCCGCGATGATTTCAACATCATTGCCAAACAACTCGGCCGTCTGCTGCGTACGCAACTCCGGCCCGCAGAGCAGCCGTGGCGTCTCCTCGAACTGGCCGCTACGCGATCCCTTCGCCCATTGACCATAAAATTCCAACGGCTCATTCGTAGGAAAACTCGCCAATTTTTGTGCGACGGTTCGCGCGTGGCACATCAGGGTCAAACGGGTTGCCTGCACGGATTATCACCCTGTCGATGAAATGGAAGACGGCACGATGCCGCCGTTAATGACGCAATTGTGCCGCAAGAACCGTGATCCAGGGCGTTTCCTTTGATCCAGCTATCACGGAGATACAACCTCGACCAACCAATGAATTTAGGCAATCTCTGACACGTTTGCGGGCGATGGACTACAACGCCAGTCGACTTCCATGTAGCCCCCAGCGCACAGGCTTTTCGCCTCATTCTGGCCCCTGAAAAACCCATGGAAAAATTCACTAGACATGTAGCGCGCACTACATAAATACTGTTTTAGCAATTTATGAAACAAAACCGACACACCCATCCAGCAGGAGCCCGGATGCCCTCTCTCAGAGACCTGATCACCGATCCCGGCCTGGACCTTACGCCGTCGGAACGCAAAGTCATTCGTGCCTTATTGGACCAGTACCCCCGTAACGGGCTGGGGCCGATGTCACGTTTGGCCGAACATGCCGGTGTCAGCGACCCCACCATCGTGCGGCTGGTGAAAAAACTGGGTTTCAGCGGTTACGCCGATTTTCAGGACGCCCTGCTCAGCGACATGGACCACCGCCTGCGGTCCCCCAGCGCCTTGTTACAGCTTCGCTCTCATCTTCAGAAAGGCGACGCCTGGAGCCATTATCTGGCGGACAGCCATCGGGCGCTGGTGGAAACCCATGCACTGACCCAGCCCGAAGACGTGCGGATTCTGGTGGAATGGCTGCTCGACACCCGCCATCAGGTTCACTGCTTTGGCGGACGCTTCAGCAGTTTCCTCGCCAGCTATCTGCTCAACCATTTGCGCCTGCTGCGCCCGGGCTGCTTCGCCCTGGAAGACAACGCGCAACTGCCGGACCGGCTGTTCGACGTGCAGCGCCAGGACGTGGTTCTGGTGTTCGACTATCGCCGCTACCAATCACAGGCCCTGCGCGTGGCCAACGCGGCGAAAAGCCGAAATGCCCGCGTGGTGTTGTTCACTGATATCTATGCTTCACCGCTGCGAGAAATGGCTGACCTGATTATCAGTGCGCCGGTGGAATCGGTGTCGGCCTTCGACTCCATGGTGCCGGCGCTGGCCCAGGTCGAGGCGCTGATTGCCTGTCTGACCCTGCGCAGCCCGGAGCTGGCCGATCGCCTGGAAGGCATCGATGCCCTGCGGACCGACTTCGACACCCACCTGCTGGAGGATAAATAAGGATGTTCACGCTCCCCCATCACTCGCCCCGCGACTTGCCGTTCACTGCCAACCACACCGCGCTGTTGCTGGTAGACATGCAACGGGCCTGGCTCGAACCGCAGTTCGACCCGCACCTCAACGGACCGGATGGCGAATACTTCCTGACCCGCACCCACATGCAGGTGGTGCCCAATCAACGCCGGTTGCTCAGTGCATTTCGCAGCGCACGGCAAAACGTCCTGCACACGATCATCGAAAGCCTGACCGCCGACGGCCGCGACCGCTCGCTGGACCACAAGCTCTCGGACATGCACTTGCCCAAAGGCAGCGCATCGGCGCGGATCATCGACGACCTGACGCCTGTCGAAAACGAAATCGTTCTGCCCAAGACCTCCTCCGGGGTCTTCAACTCCACCAACATCGACTACGTGCTGCGCAATCTTGAGGCGCGGCACTTGATCATCGCCGGCATCGTCACCGACCAGTGCGTGGACATGGCCGTGCGTGACGCCGCAGACCGCGGCTACCTGGTGACGCTGGTGGAAGATGCCTGTGCGACCTACACGCCGCAGCGTCATCAAGCCTGCCTGAACGCGATCAAGGGTTACTGCTGGATCACCGACACCCAAACCGTGCTCGGCCGATTGCAGGAGATGCCAGCATGAGCGAACGCCTGTCGCCGCTGCCCATGACCACCATCGTCACCACCGACCTGATCGGCGTGACCCGTGGCCGCTCGTTCCCCACCGATGAACTTGAACACTACGTGGCGACGGGTTGCGGCTGGGTGCCGGCCAACAGCGCCCTGACCCCGCAAGACGTCATCGCCTCCACCAACCCGTGGGGCGCCTATGGCGATCTACGCCTGATTCCCGACCTGAGCAGCCGGGTGACGGTGAGCAATGGCCCGGATGCCAAGGCCCCGGCATTGGACTTCATTCACGGCGACATTCGTGAAACCGATGGCCGCCCGTGGGGCGCCTGTCCGCGTACGCTGTTGCGCAATGAAGTGGAGCGTTATCGCGCCGAACAGGGCTTGCAGGTCAACGCCGCGTTCGAACATGAATTCAACCTGGGCAGCGGCAAGGCCGATCAGCTGGCGTTCTCCCTTGAGGCACAGCGTCAGGGCGCCGAGTTCGGTGGCTGGCTGCTCAGCGCCCTGCGCGCCGGCGGCGTCGAACCGGAAATGTTCCTGCCCGAATACGGCAAGCATCAATACGAAATCACCTGCCGCCCCGCCCTCGGTGTAGCGGCGGCGGACCGTGCGGTGAACGTGCGCGAGATTACTCGCGAGATCGCCCGGCAGATGGACCTGGACCTGAGCTTCGCGCCGAAGACGTCCGAGCATGCCGTGTGCAACGGCGTGCACCTGCATGTGAGCCTGCTGGACCTGGACGGCCAACCGCTGATGTACGACGCCGACACGATCAATGGCCTGTCGACTCTCGGCCAGCACTGGGCCGCCGGCATCCTGCATTACTTGCCGGCGCTGTGCGCGTTTACCGCGCCGACACCGGTGTCCTATGAACGATTGCAGCCGCATCACTGGAGCGCGTCCTACGCCTGCCTCGGCCAGCGCAACCGCGAAGCGGCGCTGCGGATCTGCCCGACCGTGAGCCTGGGCGGCAAATCCGTGGCAGCGCAATACAACCTCGAATTTCGCGCCATGGACGCCACGGCTTCGCCGCACCTGGCCATGGCCGCACTGCTGATTGCCGGTCGCCTGGGCATCGAACAACGCCTGGCCTTGAATGCGATTACCGATGAAATCCCCGATTCCCTGAACGAAGAGCAACGCCAGGCCCGCGGCATCGTCACCCTGCCCGCGTCCCTTGCCCAGGCGCTTGAGTGCCTGCGCAACAGCGAAGCGCTGATCGAAGCCCTGCCGAGTGAACTGATGGACACCTGGATCGCCCTTAAAACCGAGGAACTGACGCTGACGGAACAGCTGTCGCCCGCCGAACGCTGTGAGCACTATGCACGCCTGTACTGAATCCGCTGAACTCGGTCTCTTTACCGAGCCCGCGTACACCCTGAGCCGCGAAGACTCGACACACCCGTTGATTCTGGTGTGCGAACACGCCAGCCGTTTTATCCCGGCCAGGTTGAATGACCTGGGCTTGAGTCATGCAGCGGCGCGCGAGCATATCGCCTGGGACATTGGCGCGCTGGCACTGGCGCAAGGTTTGTCCCAGGCACTGGGAGCAACACTGCTGGCGGCCAATTACTCGCGGTTATTGGTTGACCTCAACCGCCCGCGCCATGCCCCGGACAGTATCCCGGCGCACAGCGAGATCTATCAGATACCGGGCAATCAGGATCTGGACGAGGCCACGCGCGAGTACCGCCGCGAATGCCTGTTCAAACCGTTTCATGCCCGGCTGCAAACCTTGATCGACCAGCGTGTCGCGCAAGGGCGGCCGGTTCGGGTGGTCGGCATTCACAGCTTCACCCCGATTTACCACGGCCAGCCACGCGCGCTGGAAGCCGGCGTGCTGTTTGGTGAAGCCAAGGGCTACGCCCAACGATTGATTGACGGGTTGAGCCAGCACCCCTTGAAGGTTGCCGGAAACGAGCCGTACAAAATCAATCCGCTGGGCGACATGACGGTGCCGGTGCATGGCGATGCTCGGGGATTGGAGTCGGTGTTGATCGAAGTGCGCAACGACCTGTTGCGCACCCCTGAAGAGGTCAGTCGCTGGACAGATTACCTGGCGCCACTGCTGTAAAAAATCGCGTAAAACCTGCAGCAAGCAGCTGCTTTCATCCCAAGGAGTAGGGCTTCATGGAAATAGAAGAATTCGGCTACAAGCAAGAGTTGAAACGTAGCCTGTCACTGACCGACCTGGTGGTGTACGGGATGATCTTCATGATCCCCATCGCCCCGTTCGGAGTGTACGGTTATGTCAACGCCGAAGCGCCCGGGATGGTGCCGCTGGCCTACATCATCGGCATGGTCGCGATGCTGTTCACCGCCCTGAGTTACGGCAGCATGGCCCGGGCTTTTCCGATTGCGGGTTCGGTGTATTCCTACGCACAACGCGGCCTCAACCCGCATGTCGGGTTTATCGCCGGATGGCTGATGCTGCTCGATTACCTGCTGATTCCACCGTTGCTCTACGTTTACGCGGCCATGGCGCTGAATCACCTTTATCCGGACATTCCCAAGGTCGGTTTCATCCTGGCGTTTCTGGTCAGCGCGACGTTCGTCAACCTGCGGGGCATCACGTTTACCGCCCGCATGAACATCGTGTTTCTGCTGGCGCAGCTGGTGGTGCTGGGGATCTTCCTGTTCTACGCCTGGAATGCGCTGCATAGCGGCGGCGGTAACGGTCAGCTGACCCTGGCGCCGTTATACAACCCCGACACCTTCAATTTCGCCCTGCTGATGCAAGCGGTATCGATTGCGGTGCTGTCGTTCCTCGGTTTCGATGCGATCTCCACCCTCGCCGAAGAAATCAAGGGCGATCCGGGCCGCAGCGTCGGCAAGGCAGCGTTGATCACCCTGGTGGTGATGGGCGTGATCTTCGTCGTGCAGACCTGGATTGCGACAGATCTTGCGGCCGGCATGGGCTTTACCTCCGCCGACACCGCGTTCTATGAAATCGCCGAAATCGCCGCAGGCAGCTGGCTGGCGACCCTGACGGGCGTGGCCACGGCGCTGGCCTGGGGCGTAGCGGTTGCCATCACCTCGCAAGCGGCGGTATCGCGCCTGCTTTTCGGCATGGCCCGGGACGGCAAACTGCCGAAAGTGCTGGCCAGGGTTCACCCGAAACACAACACCCCGTACCTGAGCATCTACCTGGTGGCCGTGTTGTCTCTGGTGATTTGCTACCTGTTCATCAACTCGGTGGACACCCTCACCTCGCTGGTGAACTTCGGCGCGTTGAGCGGTTTCATGTTGCTGCACCTGACCGTGATCAATTACTACTGGCGTCGGCAGAAGTCCGGCCAGGTGATCCGTCACCTGATCTGCCCGGTGATCGGCTTCATCATCGTCGCGGCCATCATGTACAACATGGGCGTCGATGCACAAAAACTCGGTCTGATCTGGATTGCCCTGGGCCTGGTGTACCTGTTTTTCCTGAACAGGCTCGGCGCCAGCACGGCGTTGCCCGATCCGAGCAACGGCTGACAAGAAAAAGAGCGGCGCCTGACAAGAAATCAGGCGACCGCCGATTTAACGCGTGGAAACCGACAGTGATAGTCAGGTTTGGCACACACCGCCGAACCCTTTGATACAGGAGTACATCCATGCTGGTCTTACGCCCAGTCGAGTTAACCGACCTGCCCCAGTTACAGCAACTGGCGCGCGACAGTCTGGTCGGTGTCACGTCCTTGCCGGACGACACTGAACGCCTGCGACTAAAGATACTCGACTCCTGCGCCTCGTTCGACAAAGACGTCGAGGTGCATGGCCCGGAGAATTATTTCTTCGTACTGGAGGATCTCGCGGCCCGGCGTCTGGTGGGTTGCTCGGAAATCCTTGCCACCGCCGGCTTCAACGAACCGTTCTACAGCTTGCGCAACCGTCACTTCACCAGCGCTTCCCGAGAGCTGAACATCGAACACGGCGTGCCGGCGTTGTCGTTGTGCCAGGACCTCAGCGGCCACACCTTGCTGCGGGGTTTTCATATCGACACGGCACTGGTGCGCACAGCGTTTTCGGAATTGCAGTCCCGGGCGCGCCTGTTGTTCATCGCCGCCCATTCGCAGCGCTTTGCCGAAGCGGTGATCACCGAGATCGTCGGTTTCAGCAGCGAGGAGGCGCAGTCACCGTTCTGGGATGCGCTGGGCAAGCATTTCTTCGATTTGCCCTACGCCGAGGCCGAGCGGCTCTGCGGTCTGGAGAGCCGGACTTTCCTCGCCGAACTGATGCCGCAATACCCGATCTACGTGCCGATGCTGCCCCAGGCTGCACAGGATTGCATCGGCCGGATTCACCCCGACGGCCAGGAGGCCTTCGATATCCTTGAGCGCGAGGGATTTGAAACCAACAGCTACATCGACCTGTTTGACGCAGGCCCGACGCTGTATGCGCGCACCTCGAACATTCTCTCCATCGCGCAAAGCCAGATCGGTACGGTGCAGTCGGCTTCGTCCATTGAGGCGAGCGGCCGTTACCTGGTGAGCAACGATTCGCTGAAGGATTACCGCGCCATCGTCGCCGAGCTGAGTGTCCAGGCTGGGCAACCGGTAGGGTTGAGCGTCGAGATGTGCGCCGCCCTGAGCGTGACCGATGGCAGCCCGATCCGGCTGATTGCCCTGTGAGCATCACCCGGCCTCGTGCCCAACGACAGCGCCCGAACTGGCGCGAAGAAGGAGCTGCATCATGATTGTCCGTCCGGTTCACGTCACCGACCTGCCCGCCTTGATGGACCTGGTGCAACAGGCCGGCCCCGGCTTCACCACCCTGCCGGCCAACGAAGAGCGTCTGGTACACCGGGTGCGCTGGGCCCAACGGACCTTCGCCGAACAGGTCGAGCGTGCGGATGCCGATTACCTGTTCGTGCTGGAAGATGACGATCAGCAAGTGGTCGGCATCAGTGCCTTGGCCGGCGCCGTTGGCCTGCGTGAGCCCTGGTACAACTATCGGGTCGGGCTGACGGTCAGTTCGTCGCCGGACCTGGGTATTCAGCGGCAGATTCCGACGCTGTTCCTGAATAATGAAATGACCGGCCAATCGGAAATCTGCTCCCTGTTTCTGCGTCCCGATCAACGCCATGGCAGCAATGGTCGGCTGCTGTCGCTGGGACGATTGCTGTTCGTGGCCGAGTTCCCGCACCTGTTCGGCGACAAGCTGATTGCCGAACTGCGCGGCAGTGCCGACGAACACGGCTGTTCGCCGTTCTGGGACAGCCTGGGCCGGCACTTCTTCAAGATGGACTTCAGCCACGCCGATCACCTGTCGGGGCTGGGCAGCAAACCGTTCATCGCCGAACTGATGCCACGCCAGCCGCTCTACACCTGCCTGCTCACCGAACAGGCCCAGGCCGTCATCGGCAAGGCACACCCGAACACCGAACCGGCGTTGAAGATCCTCAGCGCCGAAGGATTTGTGCATCAGGGCTACATCGACATCTTCGACGCCGGCCCGGTGATCGAAGCCCCGGTCGCGAAAATCCGCACCGTGCGCGACAGTCAGCCCCTGGTATTGGCCATCGGCACGCCTGACGAACAGGCCCCGGTGTGGCTGATCCACAACCGCCGCCTGGAAAACTGCCGCATCACCACCGCCCAGGCCCGGTTGGTGGGCAACAGCCTGATCGTCGACCGACTCACGGCCAAACGCCTGCAATTGCAACCGGGGAATTCGGTGCGGGCGGTGTTGTTGCCCAATCGACAGCAGCAGGCTGTGGCGGCCTGATCGCCACCACTACTGTGGCGAGGGAGCTTGCTCCCGCTGGGCTGCGAAGCGGCCCCAAAAAACCAGCTCCCCCATTTATCTGGCATACCGCATTCGCCAATTGACGACTGCTGCGCAGCCGAGCGGGAGCAAGCTCCCTCGCCACAGGTAAACCTCCTCGCCACAACCCTCTTCACCACAGACACACCTCCTGGCCACAAAGGGTCCGCGTCTATCTGAGCCACCCCGCAAATTCGTCATCATCTTCCCCTCGTCCGCGTGATAGCCTTTTGTTCCTTCGGCGTTGACACCTTTGCTCAAGCCTTTCCATTCCTTTGTATTGGTGGAACTCATATGTCCAGGCTTTCTCATCAAGATTTGCGCCGTAACTTCCGCGAGCTGTTTGCTTCCAACACCTGCTATCACACGGCGTCGGTTTTCGACCCGATGTCGGCCCGCATTGCCGCTGACCTGGGGTTTGAAGTGGGTATCCTCGGTGGCTCCGTCGCCTCGTTGCAGGTGCTGGGTGCCCCCGACTTCGCCTTGATCACCCTCAGCGAGTTCGCCGAACAGGCCACGCGCATCGGCCGTGTCGCCCAATTGCCGGTCATCGCCGACGCCGACCACGGCTACGGCAACGCGCTCAACGTGATGCGCACCATCGTCGAACTGGAACGCGCCGGCATCGCCGCGCTGACCATCGAAGACACCCTGCTGCCAGCGCAATTCGGCCGCAAATCCACCGACCTGATTGGCGTGGCGGAAGGCGTCGGCAAGATTCGCGCGGCACTGGAAGCCCGGGTCGACTCGGAAATGGCGATCATCGCGCGCACCAACGCCGGGATCCTGCCGGTTCAGGAAGTCATCAGCCGTACCTGCCATTACCAGCAGGCCGGTGCGGACGGGATTTGCATGGTGGGCGTGCGGGACTTCGATCACCTCGAACAGATTGCCGAACACCTGAGCGTGCCACTGATGCTGGTCACCTACGGCAACCCTCTGCTGCGTGACGACAAACGCCTGGCGGAACTGGGCGTGCGGGTGACCATTGATGGTCATGGCGCGTACTTCGCAGCGATCAAGGCGACCTACGACAGCTTGCGCGAACAGCGGCAGATCTTTACCCAGGCGTCGGACTTGAGCGCTACCGAGTTGACTCATACCTATACGCAGCCTGAGGAATACATCCGTTGGGCGGAAGAGTTTATGAGTGTGAAGGAATAGCCCGTTCAGCGCGTCTGACGGTGTGAACCGAGCCGACGCCATCGCGAGCAGGCTCGCTCCCACAGGGGATTTTTAGTGGACGCATGATTTGTGTACGCCTGCAATCCAATGTGGGAGCGAGCCTGCTCGCGATGGTGTCAGTTCAGGCACCGCTATATCGCTGACAACAGTGTCAGTCAGCGCTTGGCCAACTCCATGATCATCCGCGACAACAGATAAATCCGCGGCGCCACGCTTTCTACTTCTGCGTACTCTTCAGGCGTATGAATATTGCCGCCAACAATCCCGAACCCATCCAGCGTCGGCGTGCCCACACCGGCTGAGAGGCTGGCATCCGCTGCCCCGCCACTGCCTTCTTCCGTCAACTTGCGCCCGATCTCACCGTAAATCCCCTGGGCCATGGCCATCAGCCGATCCGATTCCGCCGTCTGCGGCATCGGCGGCAGACCGCGTTGTAGCGTGGTGGTGACTTCGGTGTCCGCAATGAGCTTGTCTTTGGAAACCCGCGCCAGGTCCTTCTCGATCCGGTCAAACTCTTCCGGTACCGCCGCCCGCACGTCAGCCTTGGCGGTGGCCTGATCCGGAATCACGTTGGTGCGGTCGCCCGACTTGATCACCGTGAAGTTGATGGTGGTTTTCTTCTCGGCGTCGCCCAGTTTGCCGAGCTGCAGAATCTGGTGCGCCGCTTCCATCGCCGCGTTGCGGCCCAGTTCCGGCGCGACACCGGCGTGGGCGGCTTTGCCTTTGACTTCCACCACCGCCGTTGCGCTGCCTTTGCGCCACACCACCAGCCCATCCGCCGGGCGGCCCGGTTCGAGGTTGAGGGTCACGTCGTGAGCTTTGGCGGTTTTCTTGATCAGGTCGGTGGCGATGTCCGAGCCGGTTTCTTCGCTGGCGTCAAGCAGGAAGGTAATTTGCGCGTAATCCTTGAAGTGGAGGTTTTTCAGGACTTTCAGCGCGTAGATCCCGGCGACGATGCCGCCCTTGTCGTCCATCACGCCCGGCCCGTAGGCACGGCCATCCTTGATGTGGAACGGGCGCTCGGCGGCCGAGCCTTCCTTGAACACGGTGTCCATGTGCGCCATCAGCAGGATTTTCTCCTTGCCGGTGCCTTTGAGGGTGGCGATCACGTGGCTGCTTTTGTCCGGTGTGTTCGGCACCAGTTCGATGCTGAAGCCGAGTTTTTTCAGCTCGTCGATGGCGATGTCGCGTACTTGCGTCAGACCGGGTTCATAGCCGGAACCGGAGTCGATGTTCACCAGTCGTTCCAGCAATTTCAGGGCTTGCCCCTTGTACTGTTCGGAATCGGCGTGGACTTGTTTGTGGGGTTCGGCAAAGACCGCCGGGGCGAATACGCCGAGGGCGAGGGTCAGGCCAAGGCTGGTGGCCAGCAGGGAACGAGGGAGATTGAGCGTCATGAATCGGTCCTTGTTTCGTGTCGGGGAACCGAAACCCTACCTCACTGAGCTGCTTGGCTCTATGCCGAATGCGACCCCAACAGAACTGGCACACCGCAATTCCCCTGTGGGAGCGGGCCTTTGTGGTGAGGGGATTTATCCCTGTTGGGATGCGAAGCAGCCCCAGTTCTGCCATTGCGTTTTTCAGGCACGCCGCGTTCAGCGGTTTACGACTGCTTCGCAGCCGAACGGGGATAAATCCCCTCGCCACAAAAGCCCTTTAGCCACATAGGTTCGTTCCCACAGGGATGTTTGCGGGCTTTCAGACCGGGTCGAGCAGTTCGTGCTGGGGCTTGCCGCCAGTGCGGCTAATGACGCGATTGCGGCCGGTGCTCTTGGCTTCGTAGAGCGCCTGATCGGCATCGTTGAGCCACAGGGTGGCGTCGGTGTACGCCGGGTTGAAAGCGGCCAGGCCAATGCTCAGGCTGACTTTCAGCGCCGGGTTCTGCTCGTAGCCCAGGGTGGCGAAGCGATCACGCAAGGCGTCCATGGCCGCCACCGCGCTGTTGAGGGGCAAATCCGGGAGCAGCACGCAGAATTCGTCACCGCCATAGCGCCCCGCCACATCAGTCGCCCGCAGGTTCTGCTTGAGCATTTTGCTCAGTTGTCGCAACACGATGTCCCCGGCGACGTGGCCGTAGGTGTCATTGATGGTCTTGAAATGGTCGATGTCGATCAGCGCAATCGCTCCACCCTGCTGCTGGCGTCGGCACCGCTGGAATTCAACTTCCAACTGGTCTTTCCACGCGCCATGGTTCAGCAGGCCGGTGAGGCTGTCGGTCCGGCTCAGGGCCAGCAGTTCGCGTTTTTGCCGGCCAAGGGTGGTGGCCTGGCGGAAGCAGATCCAGCCCAGCGCCAATGGATACAGGATCAGCAGGGGCAGACAAGCGTAAAGCTGCAAAGGACTGGTTTGAGGGACAAAGGCCGGGGTGAACACCAGCATGCCGACACCCATCCCGAGAATCTGCGCGGCCGTGCCCACCAGCAGGAACCGCAAACCGCCGATCGCCACGTTGTTCATGGCCATCATGGACAGCGTCGCCGCGCTCGGCAGGGGATTGAAGTGCATGGCGGCGACCCAGAAGCCACCGAGAAAGGCGTCGACCAGAATGTTGCGATGTTCGGCGTGAAAAGGCACCTTCGCCCGACGCGCCCATTGATAGGCAACATGCGGCCAGAGCACGCCATTGAACAGCATCAGCCCCCAGACCCACGGCGCCGGGCCGAGCGGATACATCGCCGCGCCTACGCACAACAGCCCCAGCACCAGGCCCAGGGTTCGCGATGTATAGAGCCTTCTGGCCAGTGAAAGTCCTTTTCCTCCCGTATTTCCCATAAGGGCCTCTGCGTCACAGAACGGAACCTGACCACACACGGGTTGCGGGTGTGCTAGGAGTCTATCAGGGCAACGTTAAATAGCCATCACCGGCGGGCAGCCTGAATCCTGCGCAGTTTGTGAGAGCGTGGCTTGCCCGCGAAGCTTTTGGCGGCGTTGAGGGCCCCTTCGCGGGCAAGCCACGCTCCCACAGGTGATGTGTGCAATGTTTGGGCTATACATGAAGAGAGGGTTGGATAAACACGGATAAAAAAGGAGGCCCATGCAGACCTTTCAAGTGTTGATCATCGGCAGCGGTTTTGGCGGTCAGTGCGCGGCGATCAATTTGCTCAAGGCAGGCATCGACGATTTTCGCCTGCTGGAACGACGGGACTTTTTTGGCGGCACCTGGTGCCAGAACACCTACCCCGGCGCGGCCGTCGATGTGCCCTCGCCACTCTATTCACTGTCCTTCGCCCCTTACCGCTGGACGCAAATGTTCGCCGATCAGGCTGAACTGCACCACTACACCCAGTACGTGGTGGAGCACTTCGGCTTGCGGGACAAGGTTGAACTGCAAGCCAATGTCGAGCACATCGAATGGGATGCCGACGGCCAACGCTGGGCGGTGCACACCGGCGCCAAAGGCACGTTTTACGCGCAGTTCCTGATCAATGCCACGGGGCCGCTGAGCCAACCCGTTGTCCCGCACTTCGAAGGTCAGGAACGCTTTCAGGGCAAGACGTTTCATACAAACAACTGGGATCACTCCTTCGACTATCGCCATAAACGTGTCGCCATCGTCGGCAGCGGCGCCAGTGCGGCGCAGGTTATTCCGACCATTGCCCCCGACGTCGAGCACCTGCATGTGTTCCAGCGCACGCCGCATTGGGTATTGCCACGGGCCGACCGTACGTTTGGTCCCTTCCAGCGTTGGCTGCTGGGCCTCAAACCGGCGTACAAACTGCTGCGCTGGATGCTCTACTGGCAGTTCGAAACCCGGGTGATTGCCTTCAAATACTCGAAACCGGCGATCCGCATGGTCCAGCAACACGCCCTTCGCTTCCTCAAGCGCCAGGTGCCCGACCCGCAATTGCGCCGAAAACTGACACCGGACTTCACCATCGGCTGCAAGCGCGTGATTGTCTCAAGCACCCTTTACCCGGCGCTAGGCCGCCGCAACGTGACGCTGCACAGCCGCGAACAAGGCATCGCGTCCATCGACGAAACCGGCATCGTCACCCAGGACGGCCAGCACATCGACCTGGACCTGATCGTCTGGTCCACCGGGTACGACGCCACCGACGGGGTGATTTCCTACCCGGTCACCGGCAAAAACGGCACCCGACTCAAAGACGTCTGGGCCCAGTACCCGCGGGCTTATCTGGGCACCAGCCTGCCGGACTTTCCCAACCTGTTTATCGTCACCGGGCCCAACACCGGCATTGGCCACACCTCGGCGCTGTTTATTATCGAATCACAGATGAATTACATCCTCGATTGCATTCGCACGCTCAAGGAACAGGGTTTGCGCAGCATTGAAGTGCGTCCCGAGGCAGAACGTACCTACACTGAGATGATCCACCGCGAAATGGAGCGCACCGTCTGGAAGTCCGGGGGTTGCCACAGCTGGTATCAAAGCAAGAGCGGTCATGTGATTGCCATGTTTCCGGGGTTCAGTTTCAGCTATCACCGGTTGACCCGGACCCTGAAACCCGCTGACCACATTTTGTCCTGAACACGTAAAAGGAAGATGCCTGATGCTTGTGTTGGTTGTCCTTATCGCGGTTTTTGTAGCCTGGAGCTGGCTGAGTTATCCGGCCATCGGTTACTGGCTCTATGACCTGAACATGGCCATGGAGGCCAAGCTGTATCGGCTGCACAAAATCGTCGTACCGATCACGGAAATGACCGTCTCGACCTGGCAAGGCGGGCCGTACGAAGCGTCCAGCAGTGTGCTGATGCTGCACGGCTACAGCGCCGACAAGAACGTCTGGCTGCGCTTCGCCCGGCACTTTGTCGGCAACTATCGAGTCATCATCCCCGACATCGCCGGCCATGGCGAAACCGGGTTCAAGGCCGGTGGCGGCTACGACATTCCGCTGCAGGCCAAGCGGATGATCCAGCTGCTGGACGTGTGCGGGGTCGAGAAAGTCCATGTGATCGGCAACTCGATGGGCGGCTACATCGCCGCGTGGCTGGCGGCGACTTACCCGGACCGGATTGCCTCCGTCGCCCTGATCGACCCGGCTGGCGTCACCGCCCCCGAGGCCAGTGACCTGGAGCGGCATCTGGCCAAGGGGCACAACCCGTTTCTGATTCACTCACGGGAAGAATTCCGGCGTCTCTATGCCATGACCATGGCCGAACCACCGTGGGTGCCCGGCGTGGTGCTGGATGCTATTGCCCAGCGTTATGAACAGAGTCGCGATGAGCTGGAAGAAATCTTCAACGACTTCCGCGCCAGCCCGCCGATGGAGCCCAAACTGCCCGACATCAAGTGCCCGGCGCTGCTGCTGTGGGGGCACAAGGACCGCTTGATCGATGTCAGCAGCGTGGCCGTCTGGAGTAAAGGCATCGCGGATTTGCGCGTGGACATCTGGGACCACATTGGCCATATGCCGATGGTCGAACAACCGGCCAATACGGCGCGGTTGTATGGAGAATTCCTGGGGTCGCTGCGCTCGGAAAGCCGTTCGCACCTGTAACCCCCAGCCTTTAGCAGCTGCCTTGTGGTGAGGGGATTTATCCCCGTTCGGCTGCGAAGCAGTCGTGAATTCAGACAACGCAGTGCATCAGACAGACCGTGCGTTCAGGTTTTGCGACTGCTTCGCAGTCGAACGGGGATAAATCCCCTCGCCACAAGTTGGCAACTGCAGCCAGTTGTGCGTCAGTCCTTGGCAGAATGAAGTCCGTAAGATTCTTCGTTTGTCGGCGTTGCAGAAGGCTGCGATCTTTTCCCACATCCTTCTCGTTACCGCGCCAGGAATTTTTTTCATGAACCACCCAAGCTTCGTCAGCCCTGACCTGATCCGCCAACGCTTCTCTAAAGCGATGTCCGACATGTACCGCGAAGAAGTGCCGCTGTACGGCGCGCTGATGAATCTGGTGGAGCAGACTAACCGCCATGTGCTGGACAGCGATCCGCAGGTGGCCCGTCAACTGAACAGCACCGGCGAAATCGAGCGGCTGGACCTGGAGCGCCACGGCGCGATCCGCGTCGGCACTGCGGGAGAACTGGCCACCCTCGCCCGGCTGTTCGCGGTGATGGGCATGCAACCCGTGGGCTATTACGACCTGACCCCGGCCGGCGTGCCGGTGCACTCCACCGCGTTTCGCGCCGTGCACGAAGCCGCCCTGCAAGTCAGCCCGTTCCGGGTGTTCACCTCACTGCTGCGCCTGGAACTGATCGAAGACCTGGAACTGCGTGCCTTCGCCCAGTCGATGCTGGATAAACGCCAGATCTTCACCCCGACCGCCCTTGCACTGATCGACCGCGCCGAAACCGAGGGCGGTCTGACCGAACAAGAGGCCCAGAACTTCGTCGAACAGGCGCTGGAAACCTTTCGTTGGCACCACAGCGCCACCGTCACCGCCGAGCAGTACCAGAAACTCAGTGCACAGCATCGCCTGATCGCCGACGTGGTGGCGTTCAAAGGCCCGCACATCAATCACCTGACACCGCGCACCCTGGACATCGACATCGTCCAGGCGCAGATGCCCGCCCACGGCATCACGCCCAAAGCCGTCATCGAAGGTCCGCCCCGCCGCCAGTGCCCGATCCTGCTGCGCCAGACCAGTTTCAAGGCGCTCGACGAGCCGATCGCTTTCACCGATCAAGCCGAGACGCGTGGCAGCCACAGCGCGCGATTCGGTGAAATCGAGCAGCGTGGCGCCGCGCTCACTCCAAAAGGCCGGGCGCTTTATGACCGTTTGCTCAACGCTGCCCGCGATGAACTGAAGGACTTTCCCAACGAGGCCAATGCCGCACGCTACAACGCGCTGATGGCGCAGCACTTCAGCGAATTCCCTGACACCTACGAAGGCATGCGCCAACAGGAACTGGCGTACTTTCGCTACTTCCTCACGGAAAAAGGCCAGACGGCAGATGAGCTGAAATCGTTACCGCTGGAAGAACTGCTCAGCGGCGGCTATTTGCGGGTTGAACCGTTGGTGTACGAGGATTTTCTGCCGGTCAGCGCGGCGGGGATTTTTCAGTCGAACCTGGGGGATGCAGCGCAGGTGAATTATGGCGTGCATTCGAACCAGCAGGCGTTTGAACAGGCGCTGGGGCGGCCGACCATTGACGAACTGGGTTTGTATGCCGAGACGCAGCGGCGTTCGATCGAACAGTGTTTTGCCGCGTTGACTCCCGCTATCTAAGGCGCGACACGGACCTGTAGCAGCTGGCGAAGCCTGCGTTCGGCTGCGAAGCAGTCGTAAACCGGTAAACGCGGTTTATCTGACGAACCGCAGCGCCTGATTTCACGACTGCTTCGCAGCCGAACGCAGGCTTCGCCAGCTGCTACAGGTCCGGTGTTTAGGCCAGTTTTGCCAACAACGCCTCAGCCGCAGCCTCGGACGACGCCGGGTTCTGGCCGGTGATCAGCAGGCCATCGGTGAGCACATAACTGGCCCAATCCGCGCCCTTGGAATACTCACCGCCCTTCTCCTTCAGCATGTCCTCCACCAGAAACGGCACGACCTTCGTCAGTTGCACCGCCTCTTCCTCAGAATTGGTGAAACCCGTGACTCGCTTGCCTTTGACCAATGGCTGGCCATCCGCACCTTTGACATCACGCAACACACCCGGCGCATGGCAGACCGCCGCGACCGGTTTGCCCGCCTTGATGAACGCTTCGATCAGCGAGATCGAATAGCTGTCTCCGGCCAAGTCCCACAGTGGACCGTGACCGCCGGGATAAAACACGGCGTCGTAATCCTCGGGTCTGACGGTGCTCAATACAGCCGTCGAAGCCAATGCGGACTGCGCCGCGGAATCTTTGCGAAAGCGATCAGTGGCAGCCGTCTGCGCGTCCGGCTCGTCGCTTTTCGGGTCCAGCGGCGGCTGACCACCCTTGGGCGAGACCAGGGTCAGTTGAGCGCCGGCGTCCTTGAACGCAAAGTACGGTGCGGCGAATTCTTCCAGCCAGAAGCCGGTTTTCTTACCCGTATCACCCAATTGATCGTGGGACGTTAAAACCATCAGGATTTTCATGTCGTTCTCACTCCACTTCCAGGTTGTTCGGACGCTCGACGGCGCTGTTTTTATGGACCACCCAGCCCGTCGATTCGTTGCACCGGATGCCACATGCCTTTCAGTGATGGCGCAAAGCCTTGCTGCGCAAGAAGTTGCGCACCCCTTGTGTCGAATGGCCTTCGCGAGGCGCTGATCGCCCGGCCTGTCAGGCCTTCCAGTCGAGTGCGCAAGAAGTTGCGCAGTGGTGCGCAAGTTCTTGCGCACATTCCTTCGTATTGCTGATTGGCTATCTTTTCAAGGTTCTACAAACAACCACAAACACCTGATTTATATAGCTTTGTTCATTTCTGGCACGGACCTTGATAACAGTCAGGCACCCACCGGGCGATACCGCCTCCCGGGCACTCTTACTTTACTCAGCAAGGAGCACATCCATGGCTACTCCAGCGTACATGTCCGTCACTGGCGAAAAACAAGGTCTGATCACCGCCGGCGCATTCACCGCCGACTCGGTTGGCAACACTTACCAAGAAGGTCACGAAGACCAGGTCATGGTTCAGGCTTTCAGCCACGACGTGATCATCCCGCGTGACCCACAGTCCGGCCAGCCAACCGGTCAGCGCGTACACAAGCCAGTCGTGATCACCAAGGTCTACGACAAGGCTTCGCCACTGCTGCAAGCCGCTCTGACTTCCGGCGAGCGCATGAGCGAAATCGTTATCCAGTGGTACCGCACTTCGGCTCAAGGTACCCAAGAGCATTACTACACCACCAAACTGGAAGACGCGATCATCGTCGCCATCAACAACAAAATGCACAACTGCCAGGATCCGTCGAACTCGCACTTCACTCACCTGGAAGAAGTGCAATTCACCTACCGCAAAATCACCTGGACCCACGAAGTATCCGGTACTTCGGGTTCCGATGACTGGCGTATGCCGGTCGCCTAAGTCAGGCTGACCGTCACAAGCATCGGCCAGCTCTGCTGGTCGATGTTGTTTCCGCCCTTCCAGAATTTCGCGTCCGTTGACCCGGTTTCCGGGTGTCAGCGCATGCCGCAGCACTGCACGAGGAACAAGGGATGTTCGCGCCGGCCAATCAAACCCACTTTGCCCTGACCATCGAAGGTCTTTCCAGCGACTTTCAGGTCTTATCCCTGCAAGGTCGGGAAGCCATCAGCCAGCCTTTTGTGTTTGAGGTGGAGCTGGTCAGTGAACAGCCGTCCCTGGACCTCGAGACCCTGCTGCACAAACCGGCCTTCTTGCAGCTCTCGCCTGACGGCAGCGGCATCCATGGCCAGATCTATCGCGCCGCCCAGGGTGATTCCGGCAAACGCCTGACCCGCTACGCGGTGACCCTGCGCCCGCAACTGTCCTACCTGGCGCACCGCATCAACCAGCGCATCTTCCAGAACCTCAGCGTGCCGAAAATCATCGGCACGGTCCTCGAAGAGCACGGCATCCAAAGCAATGCCTATGAATTCAAAGTCGGGGCGATCTATCCCGAGCGCATTTACTGCGTTCAGTACGATGAGTCGGACCTGCAATTCATCCAGCGCCTGTGCGAGGAGGAAGGTATCCACTACCACTTCCAGCACAGCGCCACGGCCCACAAACTGGTGTTCGGCGATGACCAGACGGTGTTCCCGAAACTCGCACCCGTGGCCTACCAGCAAGACTCCGGCATGGTCGCCAACAACCCGGTGATCAAGCGCTTCGACCTGCGCCTGGAAACCCGCACCAGCCGCACCACCCGCCGCGACTACGACTTCGAAAAGCCGCGCCTGACCCTCGAAAGCGAAAACCGCGGCGACGCCCTGCCCGACCTCGAAGACTACGACTACCCCGGTCGCTTCATCGACCGCGAGCGCGGCAAACACCTGGCCAAGCGCAACCTGGAACGCCACCGCAGCGACTTTCAGCTGGCCGAAGGCAAAAGCGATCAACCGTTGCTGGTCAGCGGCCACTTCCTGGCCCTGACCCAACACCCGAAAGCCAAATGGAACGACCTGTGGCTGCTGACCGAAGTCCTACATGAAGGCAAACAACCGCAGGTGCTGGAAGAGTCGGTGACCAGCGACACCACCCGCCTCAAGGGCGATTTCCACCAGGGTTACCGCAACCGCTTCCAGGCCACGCCATGGGACGTGCCGAACCGCCCGCCGCTGACGCAAAAGAAGCCGCGCATCCTCGGCAGCCAAAGCGCCGTGGTCACCGGACCTAAAGGTGAAGAGATCCACTGCGACCAGTACGGCCGCGTCAAAGTGCAATTCCACTGGGACCGCGAAGGCCAGGCCGACGACAAGACCAGCTGCTGGCTGCGCGTCTCCTCCGCCTGGGCCGGCGCCCACTACGGCGGCATCGCCATCCCGCGGATCGGCATGGAAGTGCTCGTCACCTTCCTCGAAGGCGACCCCGACCAACCGCTGATCAGCGGCTGCCTGTACCACAAGGAAAACGTCGTCCCCTACCCGCTGCCGGCGAACAAAACCCGCAGCACCTTCAAAACCTTGAGTTCCAAGGGTGGTGGCGGCTTCAACGAACTGCGCATCGAAGACAAAAAAGGCCAGGAACAAATCTTCCTGCACGCCCAGCGCGACTGGGACGAAAACATCGAACACGACCAGAAAATCCGCGTCGGCAACGAACGCCACGACACCGTCGAGAAAAACAGCTACAGCGAATTCAAGGCCGAAGAACACCACACCGTCTACGCCGACCGCAAAGTAGAGGCACGCGCCAACGACCACCTGACCGTGGGTGTGAACCAGCACATCAAGATCGGCACCGGTCAGTTCATTGATGCCGGCCAGGAAATCCACCTGAGCAGCGGCATGAAAGTCGTGTTGGAAGCCGGCAGTGAACTGACCCTGATCGGCGGTGGCAGCTTTATCAAGATCGATGCTGGCGGCGTGACGCTGAGTGGGCCGGTGATCAACATGAACTCCGGGGGTGGGCCGGGTAGCGGGACGGGGGCGGCGCCGTTGTTGCCGGGGGTGTTGAAGCAGGCGGATGCGGATAAGCCAGGTATGCCTATCGAGGCATTGGTAAAACAGAACATGGTGTTCAGGCAGACACCGTCGGGGGTTTGTGAAGTCTGCGAGGCAGCAAAAGCAGCACAAGAGGTGCAGAAATGACCAACAGCAATTGCCGCTATGGATTTCTGCTGATGGATGGTGCGCATTTGGAAGATGCTGTGGCTTGGCTCTATCAAAAATACCCAAGCCACCAGCCGATGCCCCTGCTGCTCGGAACGCCTTACGAACCCATTGCCGAAGCTGGGCCCATACTGCTCGACGCCCCGATGGGTAGTCCCGCTTATCAAGCGTGGTCGCATGCGGACGGAAACCTGAGTAACGGGATATGGCTGCAAACTCAGCAATCGGCTAGCCAAGTATTCAATACGTTACAACGGCGCATCCGAATCTACTCACCGGATCGACGAGAATTTTGGCTGCGCTTGGGTGATGCAACGCCGATGCGTCAAGCGTGGCTTGCAGGCGCGGTCTGGCCAATCGGGTTTTGGCATGGGATTGATTGCGTGTGGGTCAATCATGAAGGCAGTGCAAAACGTGCGTGGGCTAATGAAACACCCAAGGAAGATTGTGCCCCCATCGATAGCGGCATCAACGCGCAGATCGTTTTAACCTGGCCGTTGCTTGAGGCATTGGCTTCTGACACCGATACATCACAGGAAGTCGTGTAATGACCCAACCTGCGCCTGCAAAACCAGAATTCAAACCGGCCGGCTGCCCATTACTCACCGCCGTGATACCACTACGTTACGCCATTGGCCCAACGCCCAGCCTTGATGTCAGCGCAATGAATTTGCCGCCGCTCAACGGCAACTTTCCCGAGCTGGGTGACAAGAACGCGGTTACTCGTGGCAAGCCACTGAATTATGTCGCGCGCTTCCTCCGCAACGGTTTCCTCTACGTATGGCAAACCTCCCCGGCAAAGCTCGTCGAGTTCACTGTCGAAAATACGACGCTGCAAGAAACCGTGCGCGGCGGAAAAGTCATCGATAAGAGTAAAAAACCTTATTTGATGCTGCCAGCTGGGACACCGGCGATGCTCGCTTGGTCGCCAACGCAGTGGACCGATCAACAGTTCGCGGCTGCTAAATCAAAAGCCAGCACCCGCACGCGGGTGATGCGTGCGTTTACACCTGGCGCCGCCCCCGCCAGCGGTAAAGCAGAGGGCATCTACGACTTCATTGGCGATTACAAAGAGCCGGAAGGTTTTCAATGGAGTTGTGAGTCCTCTACCAAAAATGCACCCAAATGGCAGCCAACATTGGAGTCGATGAAACGCTGTGAGCAGCAAGCATATGTCATTGCTGATGATGCGTGGGGTGTCTGGCACGACCTGGCTTTGCTAATCCGGACACAGCAAAAAACTTTTGAGGATCTGCGTAAAAAAAGTGCTGAAGACTGGGCCATTGCTGGAACTCTAAAATCAATGGGAGAAAATGATCCAAAGCTCAAACAACTGCTACCCGGTGCAACTCGTTATTCAGAATTGCAAAAAATCTGGACACAGCAAGAATCTGCGGAAAAGCAATTTACCACTGATATAAGACGTCACTCCATACTCTGGGACGACTGGTTCAAAACAAGACGCAGCAAAGGTCCTTCCTCGCTAGATACCGCGGCTGGTCATTACGACATTACTAATCCTGCAAAGCGTGTCGAGCTTGAATTGAACTTTGCATCCGCCTGCTTAGGAGCATCTATTTGCAGCGTCAGCGCTAAATCTATAGGGGAAGCGCTAGACCCTCAAAAGGAGACAACGGGTAGTCCCTGGTTGCTTTGGGCATTGCTAGGATTGGGTCAGCGACTTGGCATTGGAGAAGTGAAATCACTTGTCGATGTATCGGATGGCATAAGAGATAACACCGCCAACATTGGCAAGGTCGCGGCAAGCATGGGCAGAGCACTGGATCTGTCGGCGATGATTAACAATGTGGCGAACAAACTGACGCTTCGAAATCCCGCTCCCGCGACAGAGGCCCTTTTTGTTTCATTGGCACCTGTCGCAGGAATCGAACTGCATAACAATTCCAAACCTCCGAGCAGCGTAGCCAAACTCTTTATGGGAGCAGTTTTAGGCCGAAGCGGTCAGCGAATGGAAACTGCTCAAGTAACGAATAAGCAGATTGGCGAGTGGTTGAGCGACCTGATGGAAACCCGTCCAGCGAAGCCAATCGGCAAACTGAATTTAACGCCAGTAGCGTCTGCCATTCAGGATGCTCTACCCTTTTTTATTTTGGTACCAGCAGCGTCAACCACCACTGGTGGAAGTAAGCTTCCATCCATTTCCGGATTGGTCAACCCGGAAACCAATCTAAAAAGTCTCCTTGATCTGAGTAAGGATGGACTAAACAAGGCACCTGTAAAGTGTGTTGTGGCACTAATGGCTGGTATCAATTTTGGCTGGAGCATAGCAGCGCTTGCCAAAGAACAAACAGCGAAAAACTACATCAGCTTCGCTGGATCTATCGTTGGATCTGGCGCAGCTCTGACCGCAGTCTGGCAACGGGTAGCTGAGGTAAATTGGGAGTCCATTGTGGCGTCAACTGGCAAAGAATCTGTCAGTTCACGCGTGGCTTTGACCAAAGTTATGGGATTGGCTGCGAACGCGGCAATTTTGCAATCAATTGTGTCTGGCCTTGATGTGATCGTATACGGAATCGAAGCTTTGGATGCGTTTCGATCGGGGGATTTTGATACAGCCGGCATCAACGCTGGACTTGGTGTGGCCTCTGGTGCAAATCTTGCGGTGTATGTTCAGACCTTCAGGGCTGTCCGCGCCGCGAGAGCGGCCGTGATCCTAGGTGAAGCAGCGGCAGTTGGTGGCGCTGTAAGCCGAGGCCCCCATCTAGCTCTCACAGCACTTGGGATATCAATTTTAATAATAGGAGGGTTGTGGGCACGTCTTTATACCCAAGACACTCCGTTAGAAAAGTGGATTAAGGGTACAAAATACGGATCAAGTCCTGCAGAATGGTCAAAAAGTTATGAAGAATCCATGTTGGAACTTTACAAAGTCATTTTCCCTATTAGCTTCGACGCTTATCGGCTGAACGAGCTGAATCCGTATAGGGGTATGGTTGAAAGCACCTATTTAATCCTCCGATTGCCTGGTAAAAACACGCTTACCGATGACATGATAATCTTCGAAGGGGAAGAGGTTTGGGGAGGGATTTTCGGCTATGGAGGAAAGCGTGAAAAAGTCAAATGGACCGGAAATAGTTTCGACCGACACGAAGGTACACGTGTAAAAACAGAAGCTGGTGTCGCAACGTACAGACGCGTTTACCATACGGATCAAGAAGGTAGAGCATTGAATAGCATTAGCGGCAAACTGTCCTACTCACCGATGGAGGGGATGACCTTACCCTCCATCGAAATTAAGGATATAGCATGGCTTTGAAAGATATCATTCAAGAAGCGCGTACCAAATATGGCGAAGCGTCCAGTGTCGTTCTGACGGCAAATGAGCCCACCGGGCAAGCTCCGATGGAGCTCTTTATTACAGATGAACATACAGAAAACTATTTATCACTAAAAACCAGCTCCGATACTGATCGTGGTCTGATCACTGGGTTGATGGCCCTAGGAGCTGTTCCTTGCCTACTCATGGCTATTTGGTTTTTTTCTACAGGAAAAATTGAGGGCGGAGTAAACGGCCTTTTAGTTGGTATGCCGATGCTTCTGATTCCATTTTTCTGGGAAATTCTCCGCCCACTCCCTCTACCGGTATTGTTTAACCGACGCACTAAAGAGATTTATTTCGACAATAACGGCGAACTATTTCACTCACCATGGAATGTAGCCCAAGCTGTTGCTTGCGAGTTTCAGATGATCGGCCCTTATACAGCAGGAATAAACAATGCATCTCTTGAAGTGGTCGTCCAACAATTCGACAATCCTCAAAATATGCTCATGGTTAGTCTTGGCAGCCCCACAGGAAAAACACTCGACATGCAAAAAGGATTTTGGGAGTACATCCGATCCTACATGAATAACGGGCCTTGGTTTGACAAAACCGGTACTCACAGCCAGTCTGACGCCTTCGTTAAAAGCCAGCTAGAAGCAAATTTAAAGCAATCTGAATTTCTAAAACACACACGTCAGACTATTGCTGAAAAAAGATCCGCCTCCGCAGGAAGAAACTACCTTAGCGGTATTGATTTTGTAATGCTTTTAGCAAACTTATTCTTTTATCCTTCAAGTCGCATTCAAGATTTCACCTACAGCATTGCCAAACGTAGGTCCCGTAATCGCTGGCCGAAAATCGTACTTGAGCGTTTACAGTCAGATGGGCCAACTACGAAACTGACTGATATTGAGAAGAGGAAATAAAAATTAAGCGACGCTCTGTAGTTATCCGACTTTTCGATTGACTTTGCATGCCATCCAAACCTGAACAGCAGGTCGAACTTGACTTCAGAGATCATCGCCCCATAGCGGGAGATACTCGTCGCTTTGCCACAGGTGAAGCATTATTCCTCTCCCCGCTTCCGGTACCAACGGGCAACGCGCCCATGGATTTTGGCGGAAGTTTTGTTGAGGTGAATGACACATTCCTCGACGTAGGCAGTAGTAATTTCGGCAAGGCTTTCCAAGCTAGGGCAATGATTGGGCTCGGTATGATGTTCATTTTCTCATGCCTGATTGTTCTGCCTTTGCTTGCAGGATCTACTACCTGGGGAAACCCATTTTCCGAGTCCTTTTGGGACAGAACAGCAGGCATGTTCCATTTCGGTGTGACCTTTAGTATTTGGGGAGGAGGAATAGCGGCGCTCTTGGGTACTTACGTTATCTTGAGCACTACCAGAGCGAAGTCGCGCACCCGCCCTATTAGATTCAACCGCCAACGTAGTGAAGTCTGTTTCTTTCCCGAATGAAAAATAGGGGACAGATTTATTTTCTACGCAATCACGAAAATAAATCTGTCCCCTTTTGGTTTTTTCAACCTCGACGACCAACAAAACTGGATGCTGCATAGCTGCTGGGGCAAAGAGAATAAAAACTGGGATATGGATGCCCACAAGCAAGGCCTGGCGGAGTCCAATCTCAGACCAGTTATTACTGACTTAGGTCTTAGCGAAAAAAACAAGGGAACTACTCCCGTACGCACACTGCTCTTGACATTCCCAGGATTAAGCTTAGAAGAACTAAAAGAGCATCCAATTCGGGTTCAAGCTGAGCTATCTGCGCAACTGAATCGTAACGCCGCAGATGTGGGTATTGATGTCAGAGATGGATTAAGCTTAGCAAATATTAACCCCCTTATCGCTCGGCTCGTCGTACCTGAAAACTGGTGCGGTGAGCAATCTCAACTTAAACTGCGATTGAGTGTTCAGCCTGACATTGCGAATGCCCCCCTGAAAGCTACGGACGAATACCTGTATTACCCCGTATCTTTAAGTTTTCTTGGGGCTGGAAAAAATAGCGTCGTTAATGGCGAGCCATCCGTCCAAGCCAGTCGAACACCATTGCAGTGGGTCGACGTGAAACCGGAGCATCTACATGCTTGAAAACAAATATCATCGGCTGCCTCACGCAGGTGATGTCGAGAGAGAACCGGGGACTGAGATAGTCTATTTATCACCAAAACCGGTACCGACCGGAGTGCTACCTTTCAGTGCGCGCCAACTGCACCGCTATGCCAATGAAGTTTTCTTAGACTTTGCCATCTCCCGAGGAAGTTTTGAGTTTATGGCCCGAGCAGGAATTGGGGCGGTGATGTTCCTGTTAATTTTTCTTTTTTTTACAACGGGGTTTGGGTCTTGGATAAGAAGAGATGTAGAGCCGTTTTGGAGTAGTTGGCTTGATTTCTTTACAAGCATTGCGGTTTGGGGTTTTGTGGGAGCACTTGCAACTCTTTACCTTTGCGTATTTTTCTTTGCAATTCGCCAAGCCAGCAATCAACCTCCCATACGCTTCAATCGCCAACGTCGGGAAGTTGTTTATGTTCCCAAGAAGGGAATGTCCCCTCGTTATGTGCCGTGGGAAGAGGTTATCGCGAGCGTTTCAGTTAGCAAGCTGATCACTCAATATGCTGTAATCCCCGAGTTCAAACTAATGATCGGACTTCGCGACAAAAATGGCGATGTGCTTTGGGTCAGTGTTCCAAGTGGAAATTTGAACCAAGCCATAGCTGAGTGGGAGGCCATACGTGTCTATATGGAGGAAGGGCCTCAAGCGTTACCCATGGAGCAATCAGATGAATTCGAAGCAGGATCAGTCGCGTATTTCCATATGTGTAGACAAGGATACCGTTCTCATCATTCATTCCTACGGTATATCTGGGGATTTTTGATTATTCAGTTTTTCAGTGGCTGGACGATACCTTGTTACATCGCAGCCTGGATCAATAACCGCCCCAAAGCCGCCTTCCCTAAAGAAATCCTGGAATGGTCAAGACCTCTCCCCCTCGAGCAACACGCTATGCCAAGCGAAGCGTTGCTCAAGGAGAGCGCCGAAATCAGGAAGGCCTTCGCCAAAGGTCAGAACCTGTTGGATTACTTCAAGGTGAAGTTTGCAGAGCCATCTCGCGAGCCCGAGTCCATCAATTGATGAATAGTGCCTTTGACGATAAATACGACCGACTTCCTCACGCCGGAGACTTCGAAAAAAAATCCGGCATTGAAGTGGTTTATATTTCGCCACGGCCCATCCCCACAGGAATGCCACCGTTTAGTGCACGTCAACTGCATCGTAATGCGAACAAAACTTTTCTGGACTTCGCTATCGGGCAAGGTAATTTTGAATTTATGGCACGAACCGGCATCGGCTCAATAACGCTAATCGTGACATTATTATTCTTTTTCTCGGGATTTGCGTCTTGGATTAGAAGATATGAAGAACCTTTCCTTTATGCTTGGTTGAAATTTTTCTTCAACCCCGTGCTGTGGTCGATTATCGGAGCAATCTCTCTAACATACATTTATTTTTTCTTTCAGGCAGCTCGCCAAGTATCTATTCACCCACCCATCCGTTTCAATCGAGAGCGTCGCGAAGTTGTATTTATCCTAAAAAAAGGCGACAAACCGCGCTTTGTACCTTGGGAGGAAGTCATTGTTTGCGTATCTGTTGGAAAGCTCATTACTCAATATTCAGTAATGCCTGAATTTAAATTACTGATTGGCTTAAGAGATGCCAACACAGGTGATGTGCTGTGGTCTGTGATCCCCAGTAGCAACTTGAGTCTTGCCGTTTCTGAGTGGGAGGCAATTCGTGTCTATATGGAGGAAGGAATGGTTTCCTTACCACCAGATCAATCAGATGAGCTTGAGGAAGGTACTGTCGATTTTTTCCATCTATGCCGTCGCAGCTACCGTGCGGATCACTCCTTCGTACGTTACGCCTGGGGCTTTTTGACGATCCAGTTTTTCAGCGGTTGGACGTTGCCCTGCCACATCTCTGGCTGGGTAAACAATCGGCCTAAAGCAGGGTTCCCTAAAGAAGTCCTCGACTGGTCAAAACCTCTACCCGCCGACCAGCATGCTATGCCGAGTGAAGAACTGCTCAAAGAAAGCGCCGAGATCCGGAAGGCCTTCACCAAAGGTCAGAATCTGTTGGATTACTTCAAGGTGAAATTTGCCGAACCGAACCAAGAGACTGAGGCCACCACCTGATGAGCCGTTTTGTTGAAGCATAATTACGATCGACTACCTCATGCCGGACATGCATTTTATGGTTATCCGGCATGACACCTACTTCTCCACAGTACGACAAGTTCGATATTCGACAGCAGCGCCCCATCGCTGGTGAATATCGACGCTTTACTACTGGCGATGCGGTGTTTTTCTCGCCACTACCCGTTCCGACCGGACAAATCCCAATGGATCTCGGCGGAAGTTTTGTTGAAGTCAACGACACCTATCTGGACTTGGGTAGCAGCAATCTCACCAAGTCTTTCCAAGCACGATTAGCTGTGTCACTCCCAACAGTCGTAGTTATCGTTTGTCTATTTGTTCTCCCAACATTGATGGGCTTCGCAGCATTCATAAACCCATTCGGCAGAAGCTTCTGGTTTTACTTCAACGATTTTTTTGAGTTCGGAATATCACTAGCGCTCTGGTGTGGAGGGGGAGCAGCGCTGATTGGCCTGTACGCGATTATCAGCACCACAAGGAACAACGCCCGCGCCAGACCCATCCGATTTAACCGTCAACGCCGAGAGGTCTGTTTCTTCCCGAATGGCTCCGACGAAGCCGTGATCCAGCCTTGGGAAGACACGGTTGCGTGGATCTCAGTCAGCACCGGATTCACTGGAGTAGGCGTAATCAGTAGCTACACCTTTGGCATGGCCCTAGATAATCCCAAGGCCGATACGGTGCACTTTCTCACACAGGAGGTCATGACTCCTGTTCATGGACTAGGCAAATGGGAAGCCATACGTACCTACATGGAAAAAGGACCGGAGTTCTGCCCTGGTAAAGCACCCTACGAGGGTCGCCACACCTTCGATAAAGAACGACAAGACATGCACGAGGAATACCAGCACAACGAACGTTCCGCATTAGGAGTTGGTTGGTGGTACCTGACACACTTGATCACTTGGTGGCGTTTTCCGTACTGGGTAGCAGAATGGGACCATCGTTTCAGCATGAAATCTCTGCCGGACTCCATTGCTGAGTGGTCAAAACCCCTTCCGCCTAAGCAGTGGGCCAAGTCGAGCTCAGCTTTGAACGAGCAAAGTGCGAAGATCGAAAAAGCCTTTGCTCAAGGACAGGATTTCATGACGTACTTTAAGACTAACCTCAGCAAAAACGAGGAAAAGGCGCCGGTAGATAGTTCGGCATTATGAAGTCAAAGGGCGCGACGCAACGGCTGCGATTTGCTGGATGTCATAGGCTGACGTTTACAGGCACAGCTTTATATAAAAAAAAACGGGCAATCTTATGATCGCCCGTTTTTTATACATTCACCGCCAACAAACTCTCCCCAACCTCATACTTAACAACCACCCGCTTCCTATAAAGCCGCTCATTCTCCAACACCTCACTCCCCTGCCCTTTACTTCGCCGCCCCTGAACCGAATGGCAGTACCCGACCTTCATCAGGAAACCGATCGAAGCTGTGGTTTGACCGCTCCACCACTAAAAGCGGCGAATGAATGGCCACCAAATGACAGGTCCATGCCTTCGACGTAACCGCGTTTGCGGGTCGGGCGGCAGAAGGAAAAGTATTCACCCGACGCGATGGCTATGCCGTTATTGATGACACGGCCTGTTTGAGGTTGATGACTTTGTTGTGTTGCAGCGCAATTTCGGAGTTGCCGAGTTTACGAATGAGCTTGGAGGTGTGTTTGAGGTAGCGAAACGACATGCGGGATTCGGCGTTGACGTACTGCTGCAGGTGCATATCGCACCCGGGAGGTGTTCGCCCAGTGTAATGGCCTCGGCAATCCATGCACTGGTAAAGAGCCCTGCCACTGGGCGAACGGGAAGTATTTTAATAGAAGTTGGCGAAGTTGTCCGTACACATAATCATGAAATTTATCGATACAACATTAATTAAATGTCATCTTAAATATTATTTGTACGACAACAAAAACTCACCAGTTCGACCATTAAAACTGATTGTTCTTATACAAAAAAACTGTACGAGAACAATCAATATATAGAGCTAATACTCAACTTCAGTGTTTGCTGGTCACTGTGAGGATATCGGTGTAGGTCACGACGACACTCTGTCCAACTTTCAGGTCTTTCAATTTTGCTTGAACTTCGGGCCGTACAACGTCGATGGTTTTGGACTGACCAGCAGGGTTTTCGAAGGTCAGCTGGTTCTTCTTCAGGTCGATTTTGGTGATTTTCAGCTGAACCTGCACCTGACGGTAGGCTTCGCCGCCCGGGTTGTCGCTGCCGGGCGCGGCTCGGACTTCGCCGGTGCGCTCGACAGTGCCCGGCAGGCCTTTGTCGACATCGGTGTCGAGGTAGGCGGCGACAGCGCTGGTGACCTTCACGTCGACTTGATCGCCGACTTTCAGGTTATCGAGGTTTTTCGCCTTTTCAGTCAGTTGCACATGGACCTGGCGACCTTCCGGCCCTTCCAGGACGACCCGGTGATTCGCCGCATCGACCGATACGACTTTGGTGGTGACCTGATCCGCTTCCACAACGGCCGACAGCGGAATGTCCGCGGCCATGGCGCCAAGGCTGCCGGTGGAAAGCAAGGTGGCGAGGGTGATGGCTTTGGTCAGTGCGTGAAGTTTCATAGGCGGTACATTCCCTGTGATGAATGGCAGCAGACGGCTCTGGCTCGAGGGTCAGCGCCGACTGTGCAACTCAGCATAGACGCAGTTCAGGGAGTTTTTGCAGTTTCTTGCGCGGTGGATTCACCGCTTTGCGTGCCCTTGCCGCTTTCCTTGCGCCGGGTCGGATCGGTGGGGCGCAGGGCATCGTTGTCGCGCTCGACTTCGCCGGGTGGTCGTGGTTCGTCAGGGTGTTCGGCGGTGTCGGGGGATTGGGGTTTCATGGTGGTTCTCCTCAGGCTTGGGGATCATCGACCTCTTGGGCGACGTTCACCGCGGGCGAGTCTTTGTGGGATTGCTCGGCCTTGGCCTTCAAGGCCTGCCATTGTTCCAGGTCGATGGCGCCCTGCCCCAGCAAATCGTCGGCCACCCGCAGCAGTTCGCTGTAATGGGCGTCGGGGGATTGCTGCCAGTAGGCCTTGTCTTCGAACAGGCGTTGCCAGGAGTCGAGGTCGGGGGGTTTGAGGTCTTCGCTCATGACGGGCTCCATTGAACGGGCTTGTTAACTTAGGAGGCCGTCGCCGAACCGAGAGTTCCGACTCAATACCCGGTCATTTCGAGGTAGCCGGTGCCACCTTTGAATTGCACCGGGCCTTCCCAGTAAGGAATGCGCAGATCCATCCAGGCATTGGGATTGAGCGCGGTGATGGAGATGTCGAGGTGTTTGGCGGGAATCTTGATCGACCAGCGCACCGGCATATCACGCCCGGCGACTTTGGTGGTGTCTTGCGGTGTGAGGCTGATGTCGGAGGCATGCAATGACTGAGTCTGGCCTTGGGCATCGATCCACGTGCCCGTGAGGTAAGGCGCGCCGTCCTTTTGCCGCATGCGGTACAGCATGACCTGTTCGCCGCTGTCCAGGTGCAGCGAAAACCAGTCCCAACCCGTTTGGTTGGCCGTCAACGGCTGGCTGCTCCATTCCCGATCAAGCCAGGCCGGGCCGCTGACCTGATAAGTCTTGCCATCGATTTCCAGCGCGCCACTGGCCTGGAAAAACGGCTGGCTGTAGTAATACGACGCCTGCCCTTGTTCGGATTTCTGACTGAATCCCTTGTCACCCTGAAGCACCAGAGGTCGGGTGGACGTCAGCCGCAGTTGGTAGCTGAAGCCCTTGTCCCGCGCGCTGAGTTGCAGATCGGCCAAGGCATCGGCGCCTTGGCTGCTGAAACGCCAATCGTCGATCCAGGCAGTGAACGGTGCGAGGCTCACGCCCGCCTGACCCACGCCGCCACGGGCGTAGCGTTCGGCCGCGTGATGGGCGGTTGCCGACGTCACGGCCGCGTGCCCCAGCCAAATGGTCTGATTGCCCCAGCCAGGCTGCTCCGGAACAGCTTTCAACGCGCTGCGAAACAACGTCCATTGCACGCCAAACTCGCGGCCCTGATCGTCCTTGAGATTGGCGGTGACGTACCACCATTCGATGCGAAAGCCGTCGTGAGGACCGTGGTCTGCCGGAAAGCTGAATTCTCGCCCGGGCACTACCGGTGTGAATACGGAGGCGTCACCACCCAGACCTGCGAAGCCCTTCTCGTCAGGCGCCGAGTTGTCGCAGCCGCTCAACAAAACCAATAGCAACAAGCCGACCTTAATCCTCATGCGCAAACGTCCTCAGCAGGTCCGCCGGTCGCGTGCGGTACAGCGAATACAGCGGCCACGCCGATGCCAGCAAGGTCGCGAGCAACGCCAGTCCCATCAATTGCAATAGCTGGAGCGGGAACACCCGCAACGGCAAACGCCAGCCGAACGCCTGCACGTTGATCACCGTGTCCAGGCACCACGCCAGCGCGATCCCCAACGGCAACGCCAGCACCAGTGTCAGCACCGCCAGCAGCCAGGTTTGCCCGAGGTTGAGCAGCATCAATTGCCGGCGCGTCACGCCCAGCGCCCACAGCGGCGCGAGTTGGCCGAGACGGCTCTGGCTCTGGGTCAGCAGGCTGATGAACAGCGCCACACCGGCAACGGCCAGGGTCAGGCTGTTGAGCGCGGCGGTGGCGGCGAAGGTGCGTTCGAAGACTTGCGTGGACCAGCCCTTGAGCCGCGCCTGATCGACGATGCGGCTGTCGTCCAGGCTAAAACGGGCCTGCAGTGTTTTGAGGAACGGCGGAATCAGCGCCGGTTCGATGCGCAGGTTGAAACGATTGGGCGTGAGCTGTGGCCAGCCGCGCAGCAGATGGTTGGCGTTCACCAGAAGATGGCCCTTGGGATTGCCGTAGTCGGCGTAGATCCCGACGATCCGCGGCGACCACGGGCCGCCCGGCGTGGGGATGGTCAGGTGATCGCCGAGCCGCACCTTCAAGCGCCGGGCCAGTTGCTCGCTGAGCATCAGCGCATCGTCCTTGGCCAAGCGGTCCCAGGGGTTGTCGCCCAATGCTTCCAGCAATGGCCAATGCTGGCGATAGGTCGGGTGATCGATCACGCCGAAGATATCCGCCGGCCAGCCTTGTAGCTGGATCGACACTTGCCAGTTGGGCAGCACGGCGGTCAATGAAGGCTGCTGTTTGAGCCAGGTGTGCAGTTCTCGGGACTGGGCCGGATTTTGTGGATTGATGTAGAGCTCGGCGGTCAGGCGTTGTTCGAGCCAGTCGCTGAAGGTCTCGCGGAAACCGGCGGTCATGCTGCCGGCGCCGATGTTCGCCGCCAGTGCCAACAGCAGCGCCATCAGCGCCAGACTCAGCGCCGGCAATTGCTGACGGCAGTCGGCGAGAAACCATTGGCCGAGCACCGAATGACTGCGGCTCAACGCCAGGTTCAAGATCAGATTGAGCACCACCGGCAAGGCCAGCGCGGCGCCGACCAACAGCGCCGCCATCAGCACAAAACCACTGGCCAGGCTGTCACCCCAGAACAATGCGATAAGTGCGATGACCGCAGCCAGTGCCGCGACCCAACCCTGACGCCGCAACCAGCGCGCGTGCGCCTGATGCCAGGCTTGCGGATCGGCCAGGGCCAGCAACGGCAGACGCGCCGCCCGCAACAGACTGTTGGCACCAGCGAGCAGCGCGCCGAGCAGACTCAGGCCCACACCGCTGAACCACCACCACGGACTGAGGCTCAATTGCCCCGCCACTTCCGCGCCGTATAACCCTCGCAGGCTGGCGGCCACATCCGGCAACAGCACACTGGCCAGCAAGTAGCCGCTGGCGACGCCGGCAATCCCGCCGATCAGCGCCAATGCCCCAAGCTCAACCGCAAGACAGGTAATCAGCATACGAGCGCTGACCCCGCAGGCGCGCAGGGTTCTGAGCAATCCCCGGCGTTGCTCCAACGCCAGTCCGATCGCGGCGTGGACGATGAACAGGCCGACCACAAAGGACAGAAAGCCCAAAGCATCGAGGTTCAAATGAAAGCTTTCAGTCAGCCGCGAGAGATTGTTTTCTTCATCGCTGGTTTTGAGCTGCAACTGGCCTTTGTATTGATCGGGCAGTATCGCGCTGAAATCCTTGGGCAGCAGCAGGCGCGACAGTTGCTCCGGCAGGCCGAGAATCTGCTGCGCGAAGCCTATGTCCACCAGCAACATGCCAGGGGCCATGTCGGTCTGAACATGCAGCGGCGGCAATGCCACGCCGCTCACGCTCAGCGGTTGTTCACCTTCCTGCAGACCCAACGTCTGCAAGGTTTGCGGTGAAATCCAGGTGCGGCCCGGAGGGGTGAAAAATTCGACAATCTGCTCGATCGCCAACGACCGCCCCGCCACCGCCGAACCGGCCGGCAGCGACACCGGTTCGATGCCCATTAGCTGCAAACGTTGATCTTCATGGCCCTTGAGCGTCACCCGCCCTTGCAGCACGGGCGAGACCGGCCAGCCCGCGCGGCGCAGGTCGACAAACAGTTGCTGGGAGAAAGTCGCGCCACTCGGCGAGTTGAGGCTGGCCTGTGGTTCACCGCCGATCAACTGACTGGCTCGGGCATAGCTTTCCCGCGCCTGACTGTTCAGCGCCTCCACGCCGGTCAACAAACTGGTGGCGAGCCAGAGCCCGGTCAGCACACTGAAAAATTGCACCGGGTGCTGCCACCAATGGCTGAGCAGCGCCCGCAGCGTTTCGCGAAAGACTCGCACCTCAGTGCTCGCCCGCGCCAGCCAGACGGCCGCGGTGCAGCACCACTTTTTCCGCTAGGCGTGCGGCAACGCGGTGGCTATGCGTGACCATCAACAAAGTGGTCGGGCTGTCGTTGAGCAATTCCAACAGCAGCTTCAAGACCTCATCGCTGGTGGCCTCGTCGAGGCTGCCGGTGGGCTCGTCGGCCAGCAGCAATTTGGGCTGCGACGCCAGGGCGCGGCCCAACGCGACGCGCTGTTGCTGCCCGCCGGAGAGTTGCTCGGGATAACGCCGCAGCAAATCACTCAAGCCCAGCCGCTGCACCAGATGCGCCTGCCAGCGCGGGTCATGCCGCCCCGCCAGCCGCGCTTGAAACGCTAGATTGTCTTCGACGCGCAGGCTGCCGATCAGGTTGAACTGCTGGAACACCAGGCCGATTTCAGTCCGCCGCCAATTGGCCAGTTGCCCTTCGCTCATCTGATCCAGACGATGCTCGCCGCTTTGGATGCTGCCCTGATCGACCTTGTCCAGCCCGGCGATCAAGTGCAGCAACGTGCTCTTGCCGCTGCCCGACTCGCCCATCAATGCCAGGCTGCTGCCGGGTTTCAATGTCAGGTCGACACCTTGCAGCACCGGCAATGGACCTTGCGGAGTGGCGTAGCTTTTGAAGACGCCTTGGACCTGAAGCATGAAGGGAGGCTCGCTGAAGTCAGAGCGCCTAGGATAGCGGACGGTAGCGGCACCGCGTTATCGTTCTTCGCGGGCAAGCCACGCTCCCACAGGACCGCGTCGTTCACAATATTGGTGAACAACGCAGTCCTGTGGGAGTGAGCCTGCTCGCGATGAGGCCAGTTCAGACAACCCAAAACCTCACTGCCCCACCGCCACGCTCGTCGCCGCCTGCCCCGGTGTAACAATGCTGTTCAGATCAATGTGCTTCCACTCAGGTTTGGCCCCCAGCCGCGCATTGAACCGATAGTTGAACGTAAACTCGTCCGCCGTCGGCACGCTCAATGGCTTGCCATACACCGACTCGATCCCCGCCAGGTCATACCCCATCAACTGCAGCAGCGTCGGGAAGATGTTGTAGTGACTCGATCGGTCCTTGTTCCCGGCCAGCGCCTTCTGCCAATCCAGTGTGCGCAACTGATCCCCTTGAATCACCACCAGCGGCACCAGGCCCTCCTCCTGCACCGGATCACCGCCACAGTGCAAATTCAACCCCGGATTGCCCCGTTCATGCAGGTCCTGCCCATGGTCCGAGGTGTAGATCAGCAGCGCATTGCTCATGTCCGCCTGGGCAAACACCCGTGAGAAAAACTCCCCGACGTTCCACAGCAACGTGTTCTTGTAGGCATTGCGATAGAGCACCCAGTCATCCGGCTGACCGTTGAAACCATCGCGCTTTCCGGTGTCCGCGATCTCGACAAACTGGCCCCGAGGCAAGGTCGGACGATAGGCCATGAACGCATCCGGGTATTTGTCGTGCACCGGGAAATGCGCGCCCACCTTGTTGATCACCACCAGCTCGGGCTTGCCGTCGTTGAGCAGCTCGATCAGCTTCGCCGCAGCCGCCATGTCACGGTCACGCACGCTGGTCTGGTCGAATTGCACAAATTCGTCGATGTCCTTTTTCTCGGCTTCGTTCATCAGGTTCTGCAAGTTGCCAGCCGTACGCTGGGCATCGATGTAGACGGTGCGCAGGCCGGCCTTCTTCGCGTACTGCCAGATCGACGGCATCGTGCTGTTGATGCGCATGTAGTCGGCGCGGGTGCCGCCGTAGCGCAGGGTGATGTTGGTGTCGGCGCTGCAATTGGCAATGGACGCGGCGTAACCGTAGTTGAAGATCGCGACGCCCGGGCGCGGTTCCTTGAGGTTGCTGTGCACGCCAAACGGCGCGTTGATGTCCAGGTAATTGCCGGAAATGCTTTCGTCGATGATCAGCACGATGTCGTGCCCCGGCGATGAATCGTTGCGCGCCAGCTTCACCGGCTCGCGCGGGCCGACCGTGTTGTGCAGGGCTTCATAGGTGAACAGATTCAAATAGGCCAGCGGCGTGTACATGATCGGCAGGCCACGGGCGCCCTCGCCCGCTCGCACGAACAACACCGCACTGAGCAGCAGCACCCCAAGCACCGGCGCCGCCACCAGCAACGCGCCGGGCAGCGGCATGCGCCGACGCGGTTTGAGTCCGATGCCGAACAGCAGCAGCAAGCCGCCGAGCACCCCACTGATGATCGCGTCGCGATACTGGTACGCCGCCTCCTGGATAAATCCGCCGGAGTACACCATCGACACAAAGCTGCTGTAGGTCAGGTAATCGGCCGTGACGCGCGTATAGACATCGAAAAACACCGCCGAGAAAAACATCGCCAGGGCAAACACATGACGGATCAACGTCTGGCGGATGTACGCGGTCATGAAAAGCGCCACGGTCAGCGCGATAAACATCCCGCCAAAGAGCAGCACCGGGAAACCGATCCCCATTGCGCTCAGGCGTTCCAGGTAATAGTCGTAGTTCTTAACTAAATAGAGAACTAAGAGCAGTTCTTTGAGGTATCGAATCATAGTATTTCCGATTCTCGCGGCCGTTCGTTGGCCAATAGATTGTCGGCCATTTTTTGACACTAGCACCGGGCCATCAAAGCGCAAGAAATGTCGGGTTTTTACACAAAGCGTCAAAAAAACGTTGACTCAAATCTGACACACCCGACCGGCTGTAACCCCCGTGTTTCAAGCCCTACGACCGTTTATCGTTTTCTTCCAAATGTAAAAAACCCGTCAAAACCGCGGCAAATCCAGCAGCGGCAAGCACTTGATGGCAAAACGCCCCAAAAATGGGCCTGTTATAGCCACTTAACATGTCATTTTGCTGACACGTTTTCCCAACGCTGGGCTATACCCCTTTTGACAGTCTTATTTAAGTTCTTTCAACCGTCTTACGAGGCACGCCAATATGGACGTGAGCGTATTTGGTACGGGCTACGTCGGCCTGATACAAGCAGCGGCACTGGCCGATGTCGGACATCGTGTCTTATGTGTCGACATCGATCCTAACAAGATCAAGCAACTGCAACAGGCCGTCCCGCCAATCAGCGAACCGGGGTTATCCGGCACGCTGGAAGAAAACATCAAGGCCGGTCGTCTGCTGTTCACGACCCAGGCCAGCGATGCGGTCGAACACGCCGAGCTGATTTTCATCGCCGTCGGCACGCCCGCCGATGAAGACGGTTCCGCCGACCTCAGCCACGTGCTGAATGTGGCCCGCCAGATCGCCAGTTACATGGAGGCCGATCGCACCCTGATCATCAAGTCCACCGTGCCGGTCGGCACCGCAGACCAAGTGGCTGCCACCGCCAACGAAGAACTGCTTCGTCGCGGCAAGAGCGCCCTGAATGTGCGGGTGGTCTCCAACCCCGAATTTCTCAAGGAAGGCAGCGCCCTCGCCGATTGCATGCGCCCGGACCGGATCATCGTCGGCACCGACGACGAGGAAGCCCGCGGCCAGCTGAGCGAGCTCTACGCGCCGTTCTGCCGCAACCATGAAAAGATCATGTTCATGGACAACCGCAGTGCCGAGCTGACCAAGTACGCGGCCAACGCGATGCTCGCCACGCGCATCAGTTTCATGAACGAACTGGCCAACCTCACCGAACTGCTGGGGGCTGACATCGAAGCGGTGCGCAAAGGCATCGGTTCGGACCCGCGCATCGGTTATCACTTCATTTACCCGGGTTGCGGTTTTGGTGGCTCGTGCTTCCCCAAGGATCTGCGCGCCCTGCTGCACACCGCCGAACACAACGGCATGCCGTTGCGTCTGCTGCGTAGCGTCACTGACGTCAACGACAGCCAGCGCCACATCCTCTTCAGCAAACTGAAAGCGCAATTCCCCAACGGCCTGGCCGGCAAATCCATCGCGATCTGGGGCCTGGCGTTCAAGCCCAACACCGATGACATGCGCGAAGCCCCCAGCCGTTACCTGATGGAAGCGCTGTGGGCCGAAGGCGCAAGCGTGCAGGCCTATGACCCGGAAGCCATGTCTGAATGCCGGCGCATCTACGGCTACCGCAACAATTTGCACCTGTGCGCCACCCGCGATGACACCCTGGAAGATGCCGACGCCTTGGTGATCTGCACCGAGTGGAAGAACTTCCGCGTGGTCGACTTTGACTTGCTGGCGAGCAAACTGCGTTCGCGGGTGATCGTCGACGGTCGCAACCTCTACAACCCGGAACAGGTGGCGGCAGCAGGTTTGCACTACAGCGGCATCGGCCTTCGGCACATTGTTCCCGAGGCGCCGCGGCCATGAAGATTCTCGTCACCGGAGCGGCCGGTTTCATTGGTGCCCATTGCGTGTTGCGGCTGATCCGTGACGGGCACGATGTGTGCGGGCTGGACAACTTCAACGATTACTACGACCCGCAACTCAAACACGACCGCGTGGATTGGGTGCAGGAGCAGGTTGGCGCTTTCCAGCTCGCGACGGTTGACCTGGCCGACGGTCCGGCCATCGAGGCCCTGTTTGTCCGTGAACAACCCGAGGTGGTGATTCACCTCGCGGCCCAGGCCGGGGTGCGTTACTCGCTGGAAAACCCTCGGGCTTACCTCGACAGCAATTTGAGCGGGTTCCTCAACATCCTCGAAAGCTGCCGCAACCACCCGGTCAAACACCTGATCTACGCCTCGTCCAGTTCGGTGTACGGCGCCAACCAGCACACACCTTATTCGGTGAAGGATGGCGTCAACCATCCGCTGTCGCTGTATGCCGCGACCAAGAAAGCCAACGAGCTGATGGCTCACAGCTACAGCCACTTGTTCGGCATTCCCTGCACCGGTCTGCGCTTTTTCACCGTGTACGGGCCTTGGGGTCGGCCGGACATGTCGCCGATCCAGTTCGCCCGGGCAATTGCCGAAGGGCAGCCGCTGAAGTTGTTCAACTACGGCGAGCACCAGCGCGACTTCACGTACATCGACGACATCATCGAAAGCATCGCGCGCCTGATCGAACGTCCACCGCACGCCAACGCCGAATGGGACCGTGAACAACCGGACCCGGCCAGCAGCATGGCGCCGTGGCGGATCTTCAACATCGGCGGCCAACACCCGGTGGAGCTCAAGGATTACCTGGCGCTGCTGGAAAAACACCTTGGACAAAAAGCCCTCGTCGAGTTGCTGCCGCTGCAGCCGGGCGACGTGCTCAACACCTGCGCCGATGCCAGTGACCTGGCTCGGGCAACCGGATTTCAGCCTTGTATCGAGCTGGATGAGGGACTCGGGCGCTTCATCGCCTGGTTCCGTGATTACTACCCACTGCCTATCGCCCACGCGCCGCTAGCGGCTGAACTTCAGCGGAGGATTCTATGACTGGACATGAAAAAACGGTGCCCCTGCAACAGATGCGCCGGGACAAGCGCCTGGACCCGGAGCACCGAATGCGCCTCGATACCGCGATTCATATGCAGGGTCGTGGCTGGATGACCGGTCGTGACGGCGGTCGGCCATGGACACTGTCACGCACCAACCGCGTGGTCGCCTGCTTCGGTGCGTTGCTGATTCTGCTGCTGATCTCGCCCATCTTGGTGGGCCTGGCACTGGCGATCAAATTCAGCAGCCCGGGACCGGTGATGTTCGTGCAAAAACGCACGGGCTACCGCGGTCGCAAGTTCGGCATGTACAAGTTCCGCACCATGGTGGCCAACGCCGAGGAACTCAAAGAGTCCCTGCGGCACCTGAACAAGCATGGCGCGGACGCAATCGACTTCAAGATCGACAAGGACCCGCGCATCACCGGCATCGGCGGTTTCCTGCGGCGCAGCAGCCTGGATGAGCTGCCGAACCTGTTCAATGTGGTGATGGGCGACATGCGCCTGGTGGGCCCGCGCCCAACCTCGTTCAACGCCTACCGCTACAAGGACAACCACCTTGCACGCCTGAGCATCTACCCCGGCATGACCGGCCTGTGGCAGATCTCCGGGCGCAGCAATATCGACTTCGACCAGCGCGTTGAGTTGGACCTCAGCTATATCGCCGAGCAGAGCCTGTTGCTTGATCTGAAGATCCTGTTGAAAACCCCCTTCAAAGTATTCAGCGGCCACGGAGCGAGTTAAATGGACGGTTCATCAGCCAAAAGCCTAAGCATTGCCAACCCGAGCGAGTCCAACCTGACTTCGACCGTGCTCGATCAAGATCTGCGGATCCTATTTCTGACCGCCGCCAACCCCGGCGCAGGCACCACCACCAGTGCTCTGGCGCTGGCCAGTCAGCTGGCGCAAATGAGCAGCGGCGAGGTATTGCTGGTCGATGCCAGCCAGTCAGCGACCAACCTCACGCAGCAGCTGGGGCTGACCAAGGAGCGCGGTTTTCGCGACCTGCTGTTCAACACCCAGAGCCCGCCACTGTTGCAGGACTGCGTGGTGAACGTCTCCAGCCTGCCCTTCCACATCTTGCCTAACGGCCGGTATGTGCGCGGCACCGAACACCTGACACCCGAACGCCTGGGCCCGTTGCTCGATCAACTCGGCAGTCAGTATCGCTTTGTGGTGATCGATGGCGACGCGGTGTACTCCGCGTCCGACACCATGATCATCAGCACCCAGGTGGACGGCGTGATCATGGTCGTGCGCTCCGAAGACACGCGCTGGGAAGTGGCCCAGGCGGCGGTTCAGCGCCTGACCCAGGCCGGCGCGAAACTGGTCGGCAGCGTGTTCAACCGGCGCAAGTACTACATGCCGAAGTGGCTCTACAAAAACCTGTAAGCAATCGCCAAAGGATGACGACATGAACGCCAAAATGCTTGTCCTGCTGTTGCTGCCGCTTGCAGGTTGCTCCAGCACTTCCGAAACCCAGACCATGCCGGTGAATATCCTCACGGCCTCACCGGCCAACGCCCAGGCCACCGACATGCCCAAGATCGAACAGACCTTGCGGCCACAGGATGTGCTGGATGTGATCTTTCACATCAGCACCAGCGGCTCGGACGCCTACCGCATCCAGTCCGGTGACCAGATCGGCCTGAACTTCACCGCCGCCAGCCAGCTCAACGGCAATCAACTGGTGCTGCCCGATGGCACCATTGAACTGCCGGGCGCCAACACCTCGGTGAAAATCGCCGGGCTGACGTCCGAACAGGCGCGTGAGGAAATCCAGCGCGCCTACCAGCGCAAACAGCTGTTCCAGCCTAACCGCAACCAGTTGTCCGTGCAGGTCATCAGCCCGCTGAGCAACGAGTCGAACCTCAAAAGTGCCCTGAACCACCCCGCTACCGGCATGAGCCGGGAGATCACCGTGGGCACCGACGGCTACGCCAGCTTCCCGGAGATCGGCGCGGTGCCGCTGCAAGGCATGACCGTCAATCAACTGGAAACCTTCCTCAACCAACGCTACGCGAAGCTGCCAGGGCGGATGACCGTCGACGTGCTGCTGAAGTCCACCGCCGGCAACGAAATCTATGTGCTGGGCGAAGTGGCCCAACCGGGTTCCTACCCGATTCGCCGGCCAGTCTCGGTACTTGAAGCGCTGACCCTGGCCCGAGGCTCCAACGTCAAGGCGCGGCTCGATTCGGTGATGATCATGCGCCGCAATGGCAACCAGGTGCAGGCCGTGCGCTACGACGTCGAAAAGGCTTTGGCCGGCGATGCGTCGCAGATTGCGTACCTGCAACCGGACGACATGCTCTACGTGCCCAAGACCAAACTGGCCAGCGCCGGTGAACTCGCGCGGCAATTGGCAGACGTGGTGTTGTTCCAGGGCGTGGGCTTCAGCTTCGGCTACCGCGTCGACAACAAAGACAGTGACAGCAACTAACTCTCAGGTGACCGACCATGAATCCAAAGGAAAACTACCTGCACGAGTTCTTCAGGATCTTTTTCGCCAACAAGCAGTTGGTGAAACGAGTCTTCCTGATCTTTGCAGTGATCGCCCTGGTCTTGCCGCTGATGCTCAAACAGAGCTTCGATATCACCGCCCAGGTGATCGTGCAATCCAAAAAACTCTCACAGGGAGACGCCACCACATCCCTCAACCAGGAGAACGCCTCTTTCATTCCACCGTCCCTGGCGGACATGGAAACCGAGAGCAATATCCTGCGCTCGCCAGCCTTGATCCGGCAGACCATCAGCGAGTTGCGCGACAAGGGTGAGTACACGCCCACCCCTGGCGTCTTCAACAAACTGGTGACCCAGCCGTTCAAACAGTACGTGACCACGCCGCTGCGCGAATACGTGATCAACCCGATGAAAGACGCCCTGGGCCTGGAAACAGATCCGGTGCGCGACACGGCGCTGGATGCACTGACTCAACAGGCGATGGACAGTCTGAAAATCGAGACCCTGCCAGGCTCCAACGTGATCTCCATCATCTACAGCTTCGACAATCCGTCACAGGGCACCAAGTTTGTCGCCGCCTTACTGCAGAACTACCTGACCAGCCGTCAGGCACTGCAATCGATCGACTTGCCACAGTCGTTCTACGAAACCAAGAAGAAGCAATACCAGGTGCGTCTCGATGGCCTGGAAGGCACTCGGCTGGGCTTGCTTGAAGCGGTCGGCTCGTCCGATCCGAAGGAAGAAATCACTTTCCGCCTCAACGCCATCAACACCGAGGAGCAAGCGCTCAACCTGTACCGCGATCGCCTGCTGCAAAGCCAACGCTGGCTCGAATACCTGAAAACCAGCCTGGCCGCGGCGAGCAATTCGAAACTCAACGATTACACCTTCCCCTACACCTTCACCACCACCGTGGACAATGTGGCGTTCGAGGATCGTGAGATCAAACAGATGGGCGAGGCCCTGACCACGCAGGTCAGCCGCTACATGAACGACCTGGCAATCTTCCAGCCCGGCAGCGAACCGATGTTGCTGACCCGCGAGCAAATCGCCCGCACCCGTCAGCAGTTTCTGAAAGTGGTCAGCAACCGGATTCAGGAGCGCAACACTGACCTGGCGATTGTCAGCTCGGTGATCGACCAGAAAACCAAGCGCATTGCCGAGTTCAAGGAACGCATCCACCAGTTGCAGGAAACCCAGAGCAAGCTGCGGCAGATGGACACCGAGATCAACGCGTTGCACGCGGCGTTCTCGACGTATGCCCAGCGCTTCGCCGAAAGCAGCAGCGCACGCTCGCTGGACAACGACCTGTCCAACGCACGGGTGCTTAGCCCGCCGTATGAGCCTACCGAAGCGGCGTTCCCGAAACCGATGCTGATCATTCCGTTCGGCTTGTTCACCGGTCTCTTGCTGGCGATCGCCCTGGTCTACGTGCGTGAGTTCTTCGATCACCGTTTCAAACACCCAGCGCAAATCACCCACGAACTGGGCTTGCCGGTGCTGTTGGTGATCAACGATCAGAACGCGGATCCGACCAACCCGCACAGCAACTGGTCCGTGCCTGGCCTCGTGCATTGGGTGCGCAATTGAACGCGCCGCTCATCCCTTCCCTGCCGATCATTCATTTGCTCAGCAGCGGCGGCTTCTACGGGGCTGAGCGGATGCTGCTGGACCATTGCCTGGCGACGCCGGGGCAGCACCAAGTGCTGTTTCTCGATGCGCCGCCAGACTTGATCGCGCGGTTTCGCCAGGCGGGGGTCGACTGCCGGGGTTGCGCGGGGCTGGGGGAACTGCTGGCGCATTTGCGCCAGCGCCGGGCAGAACGGCCGTTGATCAATACGCACAACTTCAAGGGCCTGTTGTTTGGCTGGGTGGGCGCAACGCTATTGCGCCTGCCGCTGGTGATTACGCAGCACGGTTTCACACCGCGCAGTCGCAAGCAGAAGTTCTATACCTGGCTGAGCCTGCAACTGTGCCGCACTGCGTCGGTTAATCGCGTGGTTTGCGTCGCAGAAAGCATCGCCGTGCTGTGCCGCCAGGCCAGCGTCAGGGCGGAAAAGCTGCAAGTAATTCCCAATGGTTTACCGGCGGCTCCCGGACTGCCGCCGCACAACGTGGGCCGCCAGCGTTGGCTGGCGGGTTATGTCGGGCGGCTGAGCAGTGAAAAAGGCCCGGACTTTTTTCTCGATGCGCTGATTCCACTCTGCCGGCAACACCCGCAACTGGACGCCGTGATGCTCGGCGACGGCCCGGAACGGGAAACGCTGCTGGCGCGTATCAACGAAGCGGGTTTGCAGGACCGCATCACCCTGCCCGGTTATCAGACCGACATGAGTGTGTGGTGGCGACAACTCGATGCGCTGGTGATCAGCTCGCGCACCGAAGGCACGCCGATGATTCTGCTCGAAGCGATGCAAGCCGGCGTGCCGGTGGTGGCGTTCGGCGTCGGCGGGATTCCCGATGTGCTGCAAGACCGACACAACGGCCTGCTGGCGACACCCGCCGACAGCGCCGCCCTCGCCCGCCAGATCGGTTCGTTGCTGACTGAACCGACCATGGCTCGCGAACTGATCGACAACGCAAAACGTACGCAATTGGACCGTTACGACCTCAAGGCCCTGGCCGAACGCTGGTCGCAACTTTATCTCCGTACTGCACGGGAGGCACGCGCGTGATCTTTCCGCTCTCGATCGTCAGTTTGTTCGGCCTGGTCTCCCTCGGTTTGCTGGCCAGCCCTTATCCGTTTCTGGCGCCGGGGGCGGTGCTGGGCCTGGTCGGTGTCGCGCTGCTTTACCGAAAACCCACCTGGGGTTTGCTCGGGATTGCGGCGCTGGTGCCGTTCGAAGGTTTCTTCAAGGACAGTTCGCTGTCGGGCACCAAGTTCCTCGGCGCGTCACTGGCCGTGATCCTGATGCTGCAACTGGCCATCCACCAGATTCCCTCCGAACGCCTGCGCAGCAACATCTGGCGCTACCTGATCTGGTTCATGGTCTTGTACCTGCTGAGCGTGATCAACACCGATAACATGGGCATGTCGATGGCGCATCTGCGGGAGCTGAGTGTCGGCCTGGTGCTGTTTGTGATCACCCTGCTGATCGGCCGCGAGCTGAACATGGACCTGTTCGCCAAAATGGTCACCCTCAGCGTCACGGCGACCTGCGTGCTGGCGATGTTCTCCAGTAAATATCAGGACCAGGGGCGCGCCGCCGGCCTGCTGGAAGACCCGAACGCCTTTGCCATGCTGATCGCCTTTGCCGTGCCGCTCGCCTTGCTGCTGGTGGTGCGCAGTCCGCACTTTTTGCATCGGTTGTTCTGGGTCGCTTGCTGCATTCTGCTGCTGGGCGGCATGACCAAGACCGAATCCCGTTCGGGGCTGGTGGTGCTGTTCCTCAGCCTGATGATCGGCGTCTGGCACTACCGCCTCGAGCTCAAACGCATCCGTCCACGGCATCTGGGGTTTGCCATGCTGGGCCTGGTGATCGTGATTCCGCTGGCCCTTTATGCGATGCCGAAGGGGTACATCGAGCGCATTCAGTCCTTGAGCATCTTGAGCGCCGGCGCCAAGAGTCAGGACCAATCCCTCGGCCGTCGCGCCTCATACATTGTGGTCGGCGGCGAGATGATTCGCGAGAACCCGCTACTGGGCACCGGCCCCGGCACGTTCCCGCTGCACTACGCCACCACCGGTTACGCCAAGGCGTTTTCGGCCAACCGCAAAATCGGTGACCTGTACCGTCGCGCCCACAACACCTACCTGGAAATCTTCAGTGAGCTGGGGATTCCCGCCGGCCTGTTGTTCGTCGGCATGCTTGGCCTCGGCTTGTACAACCTGATCCGCGCCCGCCGTGCATGGATACAGCGAAGCAACCGCGAGCAAGCGGATCTGTTGACGCACCTGAGCATGAGTTTTCTGTCGCTGGCCCTGTTCCTGATGTTCCTCAGCGCACCCAACCAGAAGTACGTGTGGATCATGCTCGCCCTGACCAGCGTGCTGCGTTTGAAAGCCGAACAAAGCCCACTCGTGGAGGCCAAGGCATGAGCCGCGTCAGTATTGTCATCCCGATGTACAACGAAGCCCATCACATCGCCCGGACCTTGCTGGCTGCGCAACGCGCCGCCATCGCCGCCGGGCTGGAATGTGAACTGATCGTTGCCGACAACGGCTCCGAAGACCAAGGCCCGCACATTGCCCGGCAACTGGGCGCGCAAGTGCTGGTGCTGCCAGGCTTGCTGATCGGCGCCCTGCGCAATCGCGGCGCCGCTGTCGCCACCGGCGAATGGCTGGCCTTCATCGATGCCGATGTCGAGATGCCCGAGGACTGGCTCACGCTGTTGTTGAAAATCGAGCCTGCGGTTCAGGTCGACGTCCTGGGACTGGATTTGCACACGCCGGCCGAAGCCCCGTGGTATGCCAACGCCTGGCAACGTCGCACCTTGCGCCCGAACAACGAGACGGTGCAAACGGTGCGCTGGCTGCCCAGCTCCAACCTGTTGATGCGCCGCCCCTGGTTCGACAAGGTCGGTGGCTTTGATGAAAACCTGCGTACCGGCGAGGACAAGGATTTCACCATGCGCCTTTCCCACGCGGGGGCGCGGCTGCTGTCAGTCAACCAGACCGTCGCCCTGCATTGGGGGTATGAGTGCAGTTGGCGTGAATGGATGGGCAAGGAATTCTGGCGCCAGGGCAGTCATCTGCAGCTCCTGCGCAGCCACGGGATGAGTCTGCGGTTGCTGCGCTTCCCGTTGATGTCACTGGCTGCCTGGTTCCTGGATTTCCTGGCCATCTCCGCGCTGCTTGATGGCTTCCCTCATCATGCGGTGCTCATGGTGTTCCTGACCAGTATTCCGGCGCTCGCCTTGAGCATGCGCCAGACCCTCAAACACCGCGATCTGCTGTTGACCTTACAACTCTGGGGCCTGCACTGGTTGCGTCTGCACCTGGCCGGCGCCGCCTTCATCCTCAGTCTGTGTCATTGGAAAGCCAGGAGGCCTGCCCGTGGCTGAATTCATTTTCTGGTTGTGCCTGTTGTTGCCGGTCTACGCCTACCTGGGTTATCCGTTGCTGCTGACAGTGCTGGCGCCGTTGTTTGCGGCGCGGAGTCACGCAATAGCTGAACCGATGAACATCAGCATCGTGATTGCCGCGCACAACGAGGCGCGGCACATCGAACACAAGCTGCGCACCTTGCTCGCCCAGGATTATCAGCCGGCCTCGCTGCAGATCATTCTGGCCAGCGACGGTTCGACCGATGACACCGTGGCCTGTGCACGCAAGGTCATCGACCCGCGCATCACTATTCTCGACCTGCCCCGCCAGGGGAAGGCCGCGACCCTGAATGCCGGCGTTGCGTTGAGCACCTGCGATATTCTGGTGTTCACCGATGCCGACAACCAATGGTCCCGCGACACCCTCGGGCACCTGCTGGCGCCGCTGTGCGATCCGCAAGTCGGTGCCTGCGCCGGGCACATGGTGATCCCGGTCACCGGCGGTGGCCTGAGCATCGGCGACAGCCTCTATCGGCATTACGAAGGCTGGCTGCGCCGAGTGGAGAACCGCACCGGCTGCATGGTCTCCGCCGACGGCGCCCTGCTCGCCCTGCGCCGGGAGTTGTTCCAGGACGTGCCGGCCGAGGTCAACGATGACTTCTTCATCAGCACCTGCGCGCCAGTGGCGTTCAAGCGCATTGTCTATGTGCCCGAGGCACAGGTGATCGACCACGGCGTCGATGAAGCGGATAAACAATTCCGTCGTCGTCAGCGGGTCACCGTCGGGGGTCTGCAAAGCCTGGCCCAGCGCAGCGAGCTGCTCAATCCGCTGAAGCATGGCCTGTATTCGATTGCCTTGATCAGCCACAAGTTGATTCGCCGACTGGCGCCGATCCTGTTGCTGCCGCTGCTACTGAGCAATTTCTGGCTGTGGGAAGAGCACGGTTTCTATCGCCTGAGCCTGGTCGCGCAACTGCTCGGTTACACCGTGGCCATCGCCGGCCTGCTGGATTCGCAACACCGGTTGCCCAAACCCTTCCGCCTCGCCGCATTCCTTCTGGTGACCCTGGCCGGGATGAGTATCGGTCTGTGGCAGTTCCTGCGGGGGCAGCGGTACGCCCAGTGGAACCCTGAGCAAAACCGTTGAAAGGACTGAGCCATGGCGATCAAACAATTATTAAAACGTACCAGTGGCTGGCTTTACCTCAACTCGCCGGTGGGCCGCAATCAACTGCAAGGCGCCGGTGTGATCCTGATGCTGCACCGGGTGCTGGCCAGCGACCACGCCGCCGAACTGCCCCATCGCAATGAGCTGTGTGTCGGGCCGAAGGCCTTCGAACACTTGCTGATGTGGCTGAAAAAACACTTCGACTGCGTGTCGTTGATGGACATTTTGCAACCCGGCACGGTGAGATCGGATCGTCCGAAAATCACCCTGACCTTCGACGACGGCTGGCGCGACAATGCGCTGAATGCCTTCCCGTTGCTGCAAAAATACCAGGTGCCGGCGAGCATTTTCCTGTCCACAGACTTCATCGGCAGCCGCCAGCGGTTCTGGTGGGAAAGCATCGGCGAAACCCTTTGGGGCAGCTACGGTGAACGCGCCCGGATGCAATTGATCGACTGCCTGAAAGAGGTCGGTCGGCCATTGCCGGTGCCCTTTGATGAACTGGACATGGAGCGTCGCAGCCTGGCCTTGCTGCACTTTCTGCAAAGCCTGAAAACCCTCAGCCCTGCTGACCTGAATCGCCTGACCGATGAGTGCCCGGACGAGTCATTGCCCCAGGCACTGGACTGGCATCAGGTGCGCATGCTGGAAGCCTCGGGACTGGTGCGGTTCGGCCCGCACGGTGCCAGCCATTCGATTCTCACCGGCCTCGACGATCAGCGTTTGCATGAAGAACTGAGCCGCAGCCGCGATGCCTTGCACAATGGCTGCAACCGGCCGCTGCCGGTTTATTGCTACCCCAACGGCGACAACGATACGCGGGTGCGCGAACACGTGGCCGACCACGATTTCCCGTTTGCCCTGGGCACGGGCACCGGCATTTATCGGGGCAGCGACGATCCGTTGAACCTGCCACGCTTCGGCGTCAGCCAACGGGTGGCGCGTAATCCGCAGCTGCTTTCGTGGCGCCTGTACCGCGGGGCACGCGCATGAGCCGCAGCCATTACCTCAAGCATCTGGCCCTGAGCATGGGCACCAAACTGGCAATGATCGGTTTGCGGCTGATGCGCAACGTGTTGCTCGCACGAATCCTCGGGCCGAGCGAACGGGGCTTGTTTGCCCTGCTCAGCACCCTGCCCGACCTGATCAGCGCCGCCACCAGCGGCGGGCTGAATTCGGCGGTGGGTTTTCAGGCGGCCAAGCAACGGCCCATGGGGTTGCTGCTGAGTCAGGTGTTGGTGTTCGGTTGTTTGCTGGCCGGCCTTTTGACCTTGCTGGTGGTCGCTCTGGTGCGCGAGTTCGGCACTGAACTCGACATCACCACGCAACTGGGCCTGCTCGCCTGGCTGTTGCTGCTGGCGGTGCCGCTGACGGTGCTCAAAAGCGGGCTGTTGACCTTGCATAACGCGTCGGGCGGCGTGGTGGCATTCAACGCGTTGCGCCTGGTGGAATCCCTGGCGCCGCTGCTGCTGTTTCTCGCCTTGTTCTGGATGTGGAAAGACTCCGCGCTGGAAGCGGCGCTGATCAGTTGGCTGGCAGGCATCAGCCTGGTGGTGCTGGCGGGCTGGTTCTGGCTCAAACGCGCTCAGCCCCTGAAACTGCAATGGGACCGCGCCAGTCAGAACGAGCTGCTGCGCTACAGCGCCCGCAGCCATCCCGACCTGCTGTTCCAGCAAGTGATCCTGCGCTCCGATTACCTGTTCATCGGCGCCCTGCTCGGCAGCACCGCGCTCGGTCATTACGCCATGGCCAGCGCCGCCGCCGAATTGCTGCTGATCGTCCCGGAAGCGGTGACCACACCGTTGATGAAACGCCTGCTGCAACAGGAAGAAGGCATCGACAAAGTGACGCCATTGGCGTTGCGTCTGACCGCCACGGTGATGCTGGGCGCCTGTGTGACCATGGCCGTGATCGGCGAATGGCTGATCGTAACGCTGTTCGGCGTGGCCTATCAGCCTGCCTACCCCGCCTTGTTGGCGCTGCTGCCAGGCCTGCTGGGACTGTGCTACGCGAGCATCCTGCGCCTGGACCTGCTGGGCAAAAACCGTCCCGGCACGATCTCGCTGTTGATGGGCCTCGGCGCCTTGCTCAACCTTGCGCTGAACCTGGTGTTGATTCCGGCCTACGGGATCGTCGGCGCGGCGGCGGCATCGTCCATCGCCTACGTCGCAGTGACCCTCGCGCTGCTGGTGATGTACTGCCGATTGAGCGGCGTGCCGGTCTGGCAAACCCTGATCATCCTGCCCAGCGATGTAGCGCCGATGCTGCAGATGCTGCAACGGAAGTCGGCATGAAACGCCTGGCGCTGCTGTTGAGTCTGGGCCTCACGCTGAGCGCCCAGGCGGCGCCCATGCGTTGGGCCGACATTCGCGACGGCAGCCTGTACCTGCAACCGGATCGCCCCGACACCCTGACCATTCGCTGGGCGCCGGCGTGGCAGGCGGATGCCAACGAAGAACGCCTGTACCTGCTCGATGGCCAGGGCAAATTGCAGGGCGAGCGTCTGATCGCCGCCAGTGAATCGCGCGGCAGTCAGAGCTGGCCGTTGGCGCCGAGTGCCTCCAGCTATCAATTGGAAATTCCGGGTTACAGCTTCCGTCGCTACCGGGTTGAACACGACGAACGCACGGTAGCGCTGTTCGCCCCGGCCAAGGTGCATTTCAGCGCCGAAACCCACAACGGCGATGAGCTGTACTTCAAAGTGGCGCCGGGCGAACACGCGGTGCTGGCCGGCAAGTTCCACGGCGGCGTCAGCGCCCTGCAAGCGCAACGCGTGGGCGACGGCAAACAAGTGGCGCTGGCGCTGAAACCGTATCGAGGCTATTGGCAGTTCGACAAGGTCGAGTTGCCCGTCACCACCGAGCCACAGGTCTGGCGCCTGCGCCTGCAAGGCAGCGGCAAAGTGGCGTTCTGGCTCGACGGCACCGCCAACCTGTTCGCCCAGAACCCGCAGCAGCTCAAGCCCCTGCGCGAGGACGATGGCCAGGTCCGGTTGACGTTGCACAACAAAATGCTGGGGCCGACCCCGAACCTCGGCATCGCCCTGCCCTACGTCAAAGTGCCGGAATCGAGTTATGCAATGCTCGATGCACTCAAGCCACAGGCAGGGACTTACTACAGCTTCGTCGACATCACGGCGAAGAACCCGCAGTACGAAGATGATTTCCGCCGGCTGTATCAGGACCGCTTCGGCATCACCCAGGACATCACGCTGTTGGCCGGGAGCCAGCGCCAGGCGGACCTGCGCGCCGACACCCAGAGCAACGCCGGGCTCGACGCCTGGCTCGCCGCAACCCGGGCCCTGGGCGGCAAAGGCACGCATTACATCGGTTTTGCCGATGAGCCGAACCTCAACTACCCGGATTACGCCAACTACCAAAGCATCTTCAACAGCATGGCCCGGCAGGTGCGCAGCAACCCCGCCAATGCCAAGGCCGGCGTGCGCATTGCCATGCCCGCCAGTTCACGGCTGGTCAACGGCCCGTTCGCCGACAACGCCGCCGACAAGCGCGGCATCGATTGGGCCAAACGCTTGCTGGCCGAGTCCGGCGACAACATCGATGCCCTGGCCTGGCACGAATGGATGATTCGCGACCTGCTGGCGACACGGGTCTACCGTGACAGCGTGCGCCGCGCCGCCGAGCTGGTCGGCCTCGACGCCCAAGGCCGGCCGCGCAAAGCCTTGCTGCTGGACCAGACCAACATGTCCAGCGGTTCCAGCCTCAGTCCTTACGATCAGGAAACACACTTCGCGTCGATGTGGTGGGCGTCGGTCGTCATCAACTCGTCCCAGGACGGTTTGCTGGAAATGCTGAGCTGGTTCCAGGCCGCTGACGAGCCGAACTACCCCAAAGGCATGTTGCGCGTGCTCGGCGACGATCGCTTTGAGCTCAAGCCTGTGGGCCTGGCTCAGCAGTTCATCCGCGAGCATTGGCTGCACGACGTGATGCTCCTCGATAACGACGCCTTCGAGGTCGACGTGCTGGCCATGGCCGAGGAAAAGAAGCGCAGCCTTCTGGGTGTCAATAAAGCCACGCGCTTGCAGCGTGTGTCCCTGACCGGAGTCCAGTGTCCGCTGGCGAACGGTTCATTACGTTACTTCGGCGCCGACAACCGAGCTCGCGACGCGCCATTCAACTGTCAGGACGGTCGCGTCAGCTTCGAGCTGCCAGGACGGACCCTGTTCAATCTAAGCTGGAGCGCCTCATGAATTGCCAAGTATTGCATTGCGACCCCGGCCATTGGCCGCACCTCGCATCACTCCACTCACGGCACAGACCGTCAGGAGTCAATAACATGAGCGTATTGCAGAAACTCAGCCAACACATCAGACAAAAAGGTTGGCGTGCCACCCTCAGTAAAATCTGGAAGCACTATGTGTTTTCGCACCAGGAACTGTTGTGGATGGAGCGCGATCTGGTCAGCCCGGTGCCGCCTTACAAACTCAGGCCCTACCCGCCGCTGCAAGTCGTCGCCATCACCCCGGAGAACGCCGTGGCCTTCACCCGTTACTTCGGTGACCGCGTAGACACCATGGCCGAACTCGCCCGCGAAGGTTACACCGGGCAGATGCACCTGGACGATAAGGGCGACGCAGTGGCCTTCATCTGGGGCGCGGCACGCAACTATCACGACAAGCACTATTACGGTTGCTGGTTCCCGGTGAAAGAAGGTGAATTCTTCGAATTCGGCGGCGAGCTGACCCGCGCGTATTGGGGCACCGCGCTGTCGATGGACCTGCAAACGGAGTTGTGGAAAGCCATGTTGGCCCAGGGTTGCCACACGGTGGTGGATGTCTGTGAGTTCCACAATACCCCTGCCCTCAAACTGCACATACGTACCGGATACCAGGAACAAGGGCGGATCATGAACGTCTACGAGCTGTTTGGCCGTTGGCGCTTCTACCGCGAAACCCATTACAGCGGCTCACGCCTGGATGCCTTGCGCAAACCGGCGCGTGAACCCGCCACAGCAGCGGTGACCTGACCCTATGGCAGCACGATTCGAATGGCGCACTTCGCTGTGCGCCGCTGACTTCCCGGAAACGGCTTATGAAGCGTTGCGTCTGCGCGTGACGGACCACACGCCGTTCAACACCCTGGCCTGGATGCGCGCGTCCGAACAGGCACTGACCACCGGGCAACGCTTGCACGTGTTGCTCGGCTGGCAGGGTCATGAGCTGGTCTTGTGTTTGCCGTTGGTGGCCTCTGTCGAACGTTTCGCCAGGCTGCCGTTTCGCGTGCTGCATCACCTTGGCTACCCCCTCGCCGACCGTCTCGCGCTTCTTGCGAAAACGGACTCGGAAAATATCCGCAAGGCACTGATCGAGATCCGTCGACAACTGCCTCATGCGCTGCTGCAACTCAACGAATTGACGGAACCGGTCGGCGAAGAAAGCGCGCTGACCGAGTGGATGAGCCACAGTTCGACCGGTGAACGACGCCTCAGCTGCCGGGTGCCGGTGCACGTGATCAGCGACGCGGACCACCAGGAAGTCTCGGGTGACCCGCGCTACAAACTGCGCCGCGCACGCAAACGCATTGCGGCGTGTGGCGCTGTCGTTCGGCGGATCACCCCCGATGCGTCGACCATGGGCCCGTTGTTGCAGGCCATCAGTGAAGTCGAAGCGGTCAGTTGGAAAGGCGATGAAGGCGTCGGGATTTTCGCCGACGAACGCCACCGACAATGGATGGACCGAGCCTTCACTGCCCTCGCCGAACAGGGGCTGGTGCGGGTCGTTGTGCTGGAACTGGACGGGCGCTGCATCAGTTACCGCCTCGGGTTGCTGGAACAGGGCCGGCTGTACGATTACAACCTGGCGTTCCTGCCGCAATATGCCGATCTGGGCAGCGGCCGGGTGCTGCTCGAAGAGTGGATTCGCTGGGGACTGGACGAGCACTGGCGCTGGATCGACGCCTCGCGGGTGAGCCTCGACAACTCCAGTCATCAACTGCACGAACGCATGACCGGGCAACTGGAACACTGGCGCTGGAGTTTCTATTCCTGGCGCCCCAGCGGCCTGGCGTTGGGCCTGGCCTTGAGACTCTGGCAGCGGCTCAAACCCTTGTTGCAGAAACGGCGAGCCAAACGTGAGGCAGCGGCTATTGCCGCCAAACCGAACCCCGTCGCCCCGGTGGTCAAAGCGGCTGCACCAACCGACACAAACAGGGAGATCGACCATGCCTCGCCAAGTCATAGTCAACGCTGACGATTTCGGTCTCAGCCCGTGCGAAAACGCGGTGATCCTCGGTGCTTTCCAGGCCGGGGTGATCAGCTCCGCCACGGCCATGGCTAATATGCCGGCCTTCGAAGCGGCGTGCGTCATGGCCCAGCATCCGTTGCTCAAGGACCGGATCGGCCTGCATTTCAACCTCACGTACGGGCGTCCGTTGAGCCAGTCGATCCTGGGTCGAACGAACTTCTGCGACAGCAACGGGGTATTCGATCTCAACCTGCCCCGCCACCGCTTCTGGCTAAGCCGCCGGGACCGCGATGCGGTGTTGGAGGAGCTCAAGGCGCAATGGCAACGCTGCGTGGACAACGGCGTACGGCCGAGCCACATCGACTCTCATCAGCATGTCCACAACATCTGGCCCATCGGTGAAATCGTCGCCCGCTTCGCCGCCAGCCAAGGTGTGCCCGTGCGCGTTGCGCGCAATCTGGGGCATAACTTGAGCTTGCCCAAGCGTGTGTTCAAGACCTTGCTGAATAATCGTTTGCAGAGCCTGGCGGGTGCGACCGCGGATTATATGTGTAATCCGATGGACCTGCGCAATGAGGTCATGCCGACCGACGGTCTGCTGGAAATCATGGCTCATCCGACTCAATTGGGCGCGGATTTCGGTGATGCCTACTTGCCCGCGGAAGAGTCGCTAACCCTTGTTCTAGAGCGGCACCTGCACGGTGTACCGCGGGTTTCCTACGGCGCTGCAAACCGCCATCTGGTGACGGGTGAAGCCGCCCTCGAATGAGTTACATAAGTTGCAACATATTCCGAGCTGGCGCTTTGATATGAACTTTCAAGCTTGATCTATACACAACAAAAGCGTTTCCACCCACACCCTGGCTTAGGCTAAGGAGAGCGTCATGAGCATCATCGAAAAGCTTCGCGAACGCATAAAACAAAAGGGCTTGAGCCGTACGTTCAACACGCTGTGGAAACGCTACGTGTTCTTCCACTGGGAGCTTTTATGGATGGAACGCGACCTGGTCAGCCCGGTACAGCCGCACAAACTGCGTCCCTATTCGGGCCTGCGCATGGTGACCATCACCCCGGAAAACGCCAGCGCTTTCGGCAAGCATTTTGGTGACCGCGTCGAGACCATGGCCGAACTCGCCACCGAGGGTCACACCGGGCACATGTATCTGGACGAAGAAGGCCACGCGGTTGCGTTCATCTGGGGCAGCATTCGCGACTACCACGACCGTCACTATTACGGCTGCTGGTTCCCGGTCAAACCGGGTGAGTTCTTCGAGTTCGGCGGCGAAATGTCCCGCCCCTACTTCGGCACCAGCCTGTCGGTGGATGCTCAGGTAGACCTCTGGGCGGCAATGGCGGCCAAGGGCTGCAACAAGGTGGTGGACGTCTGCGAAACCCACAACATCCCGGCGCTGAAGCTGCACATCCGCATGGGCTATCACGAACAAGGTCGCGTCACCCACGTCTACGGCCTGTTCGGCCGCTGGCGCTTCTACCGCGAAACCCGCTACACCGGCTCACGGCTTGATCCGCTGCGCAAACCGGGACGGCCAGTGGTGACGGGGGCGGCCAGCGCCTGATTTCTGATAGACAGACCGAGTTGCGGCCTTCGCGGGCAAGCCTCGCTCCTACAGGAGATTTCCGGTGCACACAGAGTTTGTGTACGGCGGGATTCAAAGGTGGGAGCTAGCCTGCTAGCGATGGCGGTGGGTCATTCAGCATTGATGTGACTGACAGATAGCTATCGCGAGCAGGCTCGCTTCCACAGGAGATTTCCGGTGCACACAGAGTTTGTGTACGCGAGATTCAAATGTGGGAGCTAGCCTGCTAGCGATGGCGGTGGGTCATTCAGCATTGATGTGCCTGAAAGATAACTATCGCGAGCAGGCTCGCTCCCACAGTGGATCTTCAGCGCACACGGCATTTGTGTTCGGCGGGATTCAAAGGTGGGAGCTAGCCTGCTAGCGATGGCGGTGGGTCATTCAGCATTGATGTGACTGACAGATAGCTATCGCGAGCAGGCTCGCTCCCACAGTGGATCTCCAGCGCACACGGCATTTGTGTTCGACGGAACTCAAATGTGGGAGCTAGCCTGCTAGCGATGGCGGTGGGTCATTCAGCATTGATGTGACTGACAGATAGCTATCGCGAGCAGGCTCGCTCCCACAGTGGATCTCCAGCGCACACGGCATTTGTGTTCGGCGGGATTCAAAGGTGGGAGCTAGCCTGCTAGCGATGGCGGTGGGTCATTCAGCATTGATGTGACTGACAGATAGCTATCGCGAGCAGGCTCGCTCCCACAGTGGATCTCCAGCGCACACGGCATTTGTGTACGGCGGGATTCAAAGGTGGGAGCTAGCCTGCTAGCGATGGCGGTGGGTCATTCAGCATTGATGTGACTGACAGATAGCTATCGCGAGCAGGCTCGCTCCCACAGTAGATCTTCAGCGCACGCAGATTTTGTGTTCGACGACGTTCCGATGTGGGAGCTAGCCTGCTAGCGATGGCCGCGACTGGGTCTCAGCGCTTCACCCCCACCCACGTAAAACACAACGGCAACTGCGCCGTCTGCTTTTCATACCGATCATAGACTTCCTCACGGTTGGAATGTGGGTATTCCTTGAAGTGGCTGACCTGCAGCCCCGCCGCGATGGCACCGGTGAAGATGGCGCCCAGGGTGTGGACGAACCAGTAGGACGACGCGGCTTGCTGGTCGACTTTGCCTTCGTAGACGATCGGCTGGTCCTGCACGAATGGCTCGCTGCGAAAGTACGAGCTGTCCAGGCGATAGGGATCGGCGGCCTCGGGGTCAAACATTTCCAGGAACGGATGGGTTTCGTACACCACCAACGCACCGCCGGGCTTGAGGGTCTGCGCGACATGGCGGAAGAATTCGCCGATGTCGGGCATCCAGTTCAAGACGCCAATGGTGATCAGCGCCACGTCGAAGCGGTCATGAAGTTCGGTCGGCAGATGATGAATGTCGGCCTCGATGAACTCGGGCTCATGCGGTGAGAGGCCAGCCAGTTCTCTCGCCTGATCGAGAAACGCCCCGGACTGATCGACGCCCACCACGCTGCGAGCCCCCAGCGCAAACAGCGAAAGACTTTCCCGCCCGTTGTTGCAGCCCAGTTGCACCACGTCTTTGCCATCGACGCCGACCTGCTCCAGCACACCGCGGAGTGTGTCATCGATGCAGGAAAAATCGCGATGACTGACCGCCTTCACCAGGGCCTGCCAATCGGGGGAATCTTTGTGGTGTCGGGCGGAATCGTTCCAGGCATCGCGGTTGCTGGCGATGGCGTTTTCCTTGGTCGGCATTTCCATTGCACACTCCAGGCGTCGGGGCTTTGTTGACCGGCACGAGTCTAGATCAGGGTTCTGAAAAACCCCATTGAGCGTTTGTTGGAATGTTGTAATCCGGGCATCACGAACGCGTGCCCGTACGGCAGCTATAGTTAATGGCCTTGGGGAAGTGCGGGAAAACCGATTTCGCAGGTGCTGCCATGAAAAAAACTGATCTGACGCTGTTGATCACCCTCAGCCTGACTGCCATCACCGGCGCCCAGGCGGACGACACTCTGACACCCACTACTGACTACAGCAGTGACTTCAATTATTACGGGGCCGACCAGCCCTTCGCCCACCCGGTGCCGCCCTCCCTGAGCACCGTACCGCCTGGGTCATACATCCCGACAGCCCCTCAGGATTTCATCCCGATCGCCAGCCAGCATGAGTTCCACGACTCTGTATTACCGACCATCGCGGATGCCTCAGTCCGGGTATTCATCCGCTCCTACGATCCGGTACGTGGCGTCTACGTCAACCAGGAAGTCCTCGACCCCACCTGCGTACTCGAATGCCTCATCCGCCAGGGGGCGACGTTGCAATAAACCTCACCACTGACGTTTGTCCGGGCGCGCGAGGCCAAGTTTCTCGATCCGGTAACGCAGCATGTCGCGGCTCAGGCCCAGCAACCGGGCGGACTTGGTGACGTTCCAGTCGGTCTTGTCGAGCATCTTGCGCACCATGTCGCGCTCGACTTCCGGCAGGTTCATCGACTCGGTGCCGTTGTAGGCCGGTCGCGGTTCGTGGTGCTGGGGTTCTTGCAGCACGATCGGATCGTCCACCAGGCTCAGGCACACGTTGAGTTGATGGACGGCAATCGTATCGCTCTGCGCCAATAGCACGGTTTGCTCGAGCATGTTACGCAGTTCGCGCACGTTGCCCGGCCAGCTGTAGCTGAGCAGCAAGTCTTCAGCCTGATCGCTGAAATGCAGATTCGGTTTGCCATAGCGTTTGCCATGGATCGCCAGGAAGTGCCGGGCCAGCAGCAGGATGTCGGCGCCGCGGGCATACAGGCGCGGAACCTTGATTGAGATAATCCTCAAGCGAAAGAACAGGTCTCGACGAAACTTGCCCTGTTGCACCATTTGTTCGAGGTTGCAGTTGGTCGCGCTGATCACCCGCAAATCGACTTTGCGCTCCTTCACCGAGCCGACCCGGCGAATGGTCCGGTCTTCCAGCAGCTTCAGCAGTTTGGCTTGCAGCAGCAGGTCCATTTCCCCGACTTCATCGAGAAACAGCGTGCCGCCATCGGCCGCTTCCACCAGGCCGACACGACGGTCCTTGGCGTCGGTGAACGCGCCCTTCTCGTGGCCGAACAGTTCCGACTCCACCAGATTGGACGGGATCGATGCGCAGTTGAATTCAATGAACGGGCCTTTGGCGCGCGGACCGTCGAAGTGCAGGGCCCGGGCCACCAGTTCCTTGCCGGTCCCGGTCTCGCCTTCCACCAGCACCGGCGGCAGGTCGGTGTTGGCCATGCGCCGCTCGGCGTCGAGCAACTGGGCGATGGTGTTTTTCAAGTATTGCATCGGAGCCGATTCGCCAATCAACGCCTGTACGCCTGACTTCTGCGCCTCGCGTTCCTGATAAAACGACAGCGTGCGCTCCATTCGATCAGTGGCCAGGGCCTTGTCCAGCAACAGTTTGAGCTCCGGCAAAGCCACCGGTTTGGTGACGTAATGGAAAGCGCCCTCTTTCATCGCCACCACGGCATCTTCGACATTGCCGTAGCCGGTCATCATGATCACTTTCAGATCCGGCGCGCTGATGCGCAGCTTCTGGATCAAGTCGTGGCCGCTCATGCCCGGCAGCGAGTTGTCGGTCAATACCACATCAGGGGTGAACGTACCCAGTTTATCCAACGCCTCTTCAGCCGAGTGGCAGACCGTCACCTCGAAGTCTTTGCGCTCCAGGTAGGTCTGAATATTCTCGGCCAGGAGTTCATCATCCTCGACCAGCAGTATGCTGTGCTCCATATTCCCCTCCCGTTGCCACTTTGAAATTGAGACAGACGCGGGTTCCTTCCTGCTCCTGGCTGGTCAGTTCGACCGAGCCTTCAAAACGCTCCATTATTCGTTTGACGAGGGCCAGGCCAACGCCCAGCCCTCCCTGTTTGGTGGTGAAAAACGGCTTGAAGACCATCTGTTGCTGCTGCTGGGTCATGCCTTTGCCGGTATCGCTCAGGGTCATCCGCACCTGACCGGACCTGGGGTGCTCAATATCGATACTGAGCAAGCCGCCCTTGGGCATGGCCTCAAGGGCATTGGCAAACAGGCTATTAAGAATCTGGGTGAGCAGCACTTGTTGGCTGACGACCGGTGGACAGGTCTGCGGCGTGAAGCGCACCTCCACGTTCGAACGTTTGATCAGGGCATCGAAAGCGCTGAGCGTGTCATCGATGGCCAGCACCAGGTCCACGGTTTCGAAGTCGTCGTTCATCGGCCGCAACGACACCAGCAACTCCCGGACCCAGCGCGACATGCGATCGACCTGGTTGATGATGTCGCCGATGTTTTTCTGCGCATTCTGGCTGGCGATGTCCTGGGCCAGTTCGGCGCTGGAGCGAATGTTCGCCAGCGGATTGCGCAAGCTGTGGGCGACCGCCGAGGACATTTCCCCCAAAGCGACAAAGGTCTCGTTAGTGATCAGCTGTTTCTGCTGGCTCTGCAGCAACTTGGACGCACGCTGCACGATCCAGAACAGCCCGAGGTAGATCACCAGACCGCCGAGCAAGGTCGCCAGCCAGATCGCCTTGAAGCCGCGCTGTATGCGCGCCACCAGATCCGTCGGTTCCTTGTAGATCTCGACCATGGCGATGACTTTGCTTTTGTCGGCATTGAACATCGGGATGTAGTTCTCGATGAACAGATACTCAGGCTCACGCAGCAGTATCTGTTCAGGACGCTCGTCGTCAACCTCGTGGTAGCTGGTGGACACCAGTTCCTTCATTTCAAAAGATTCGTCCAGTTCTTCATCCCCGTCGATGCGCATGCCGATCATCTGTGGATTGGTCGACCAGACCACCGTGCGATCCAGTGCGTACACCACCGCCAACAGCGTGTCCGGCAAGTGCTCGACATGATCGAGAAACTCTATGCGGGCCGCGGCACGGGAGTCGGGATTTACGTCGGGATAGGCGTTGTCATCGCGCGGATCGAGCATCTCGCCCATGGTTCTTTTGCGGGTGATGCCGGCATGGCGAATTTCCGCATCACCAATGGCCTGAATGAACTGCGCCGTCAGCATCGAATCGCGCTCGATGCTCTCATCGACGACAAAACGCGTGGACACATAACCCAACCCCAGCGCCACGGCAGCGATGATGAGAAAACTGCCCAAGGAAAACCAGCGCAGCAGATTGAACTGTCCGCGCCGGCTTTGTCCCCCTGTTGCCGGCGTGTCCGGCGCAGGAATCTTTTGTTGTTCCAGCGTCTGCATGGGAGTGTCCTGGCTAAGTGCATCAAGCCTTTTCAGCCGTGTCTCGGATCAGTGTAGGTCGCATTGATCGTGGTCGACGGCTTCACTGATAGTATTTCGCCGCTATTGCGACTGCGCCGCTTGCAGCGGTTGTTGGCGATCGGTTTCTTCCTGCAAAAACCCCATAATTGACTGCGCAGCGTTCTCATCCAGACGCAGATTGGGCATCGGGATCTTGTCAAAACGTTCAAACAACTCCATCGCGATCGGGTCCTTTTCCGCGAGCATGCGGTCCGGCTCGCGAATCCAGCGACTGAGCCATACCGGGTCGCGCTGGCGAGTCACGCCAATCAGGTCCGGGCCGATGCTGCGCAGGCCGATACCCTGCCCGTCCAGCGGACCCAGGCTGTGGCACGACGCGCAGCGAGTGCGAAACAGTTCTTCGCCAGTGCTTGGCGGGCGAATCTCGGGCGCATTGGCGTAACTTTCGCCAACACTGGCTTTCTTCCAGTTCTGCAAGGTGTTGGCCAACTGATCGGCGAGGATCCACGGGTTCTCGAACGGCGAGGCTTTCATCCAGCGACCGGTGCTCTGGTTGCCGACGATCAGGCTCAGGTTGTGGTCCTTGTTGCGTCCGTTGTCGACGCCTTCGATGAACAGGCCGAGTTTTTTTCGCAGATCGGTAACCGCTTCGAATTCACCGGTCAGGAACTTCCAGCCCGGCCCGACCTTGAAGCGTTGTGCGTAAGCCTTCAGCACCTCGGGCGTGTCGCTGAGCGGGTCGATGCTGATGGAGTAAAAGAAGACGTCCTGGCCGACCCGGTCGCCGAGCAATTTTTGCACCTGACGCAGGCGCGCGGTTTCCAGGGGGCAGGAGTCGCTGCACGTAGTAAATATGAAGTTGATCACCACCACCTTGTCCTTGATCAAGTCATCGAAGAACCGCACCTGCCGACCGTCCTGATCGGTCAGCAGGGTGTTTGGGAAGTAATCGCTGCCCCAGGGTGTCGCCGATTCCGTCGGCGACAGCACCCCTTCGTGAGCGAGCAGTACCTGAAGAGCCAACAGACAGGTGACCAGGACTAAAATCAGGTGCATGCCCAAGGCGCGGGAACGCGGCGTATGCACGGGTGTGTCGGCTCTGCTGCGCTTCATTTTTTCACCGCCACTTGTGGGCCGAAGCCATCACCATTGCGGAAGGTTGGCAGCGCGGCGGAGTTGACGTAGCTCATGCCATCCCGGCTTGGCGGATCCTGGGCGTCGGTGTTGATGCTGTCGTAACCGGCTAGCTGGATCGGCCAGCGATAGTCGTAATACTGCCCGTGGAAGAAAAAGGCGTTGGCATGGCTGGGGAACGGTTGAGCGCCAAACAGCGAGCTCGGCTTGCCATTGGTGGGGTAGTTGAAACGGGTCTGCACGGCAGGCGGCAGGATGTGGACGGAAGGTTCTGGCTGTCGCTCGTCATCGATCAGGCTTGCACGCAGCGTCGCGGGGCCGAGCGTCATTGTCAGGAGATCGCTCAAAGGTGTCGGGGGATCGAACCACTTGAAGGGACGCCGCGCGATTATGTCCATCACCAGCCGCCTCGAAGATTTGAAGGGGGTAGTGATGGATCTGCAAGGACCTCGCCATACCTGCAACAGCTTTATACAAAATCATTAATGCGTTAAAAAATAATCGCTTATCAAAAAAATTTGCCATGACTGGTAAAAACGATTGGGTCCTGACACCCGCTAGCGGGGAAAGTTCGCACCCATTTTCAGGGAATCCGCTTGAACGACAGACGGACACTCGTGCCCTCACCTTCACGACTGCCCAGGCTCACCGCGCCGCCAAAACGCTCCATGATCCGCTTCACCAACACCAGCCCGACACCCAGCCCGCCTTGCTTGGTGGTGAAGAATGGGCGGAACACCATCCGGCGTTGTTCTTCGTTCATGCCTTTGCCGGTGTCGTTCACGACCACGCAAATCCCCCGGGTATCGGTCGGCTCCAGGGTGATGGTCAGCGTGCCGCCCCGATCCATCGCTTCCACGGCATTGGCCAGCAGACTGTTGAGGATCTGCGTGAGCTGCACCTGTTGGCTCAGCACCATCGGCGTCTCCTGCGGCTCGAACACCACCGTCACCCCGGCCTTGGCAATCTGATGCTCGAAAGCCATGAGGCTGTCATGCAGGGCCGCCACCAGGTTCACCGGCTCGGCTTCGTCGTTGAGCGGGCGTAACGACTGCAACAATTCCCTGACCCACTTCGACATGCGGTCCACCTGACCAATGATGTCGTTGATGTTCTTGTGGGCCGGGCCAGTGTCGAACTCCAAGGCCAGTTCGGCACTGGAGCGGATGGTCGCCAACGGGTTGCGCAGGCTGTGGGCAACCGCCGATGACATCTCCCCGAGCGCCACGAACGTTTCGTTGGTGATCAGTTGTTTTTGCTGGGTCGCCAGCAAATTCGCTGCCCGTCGCACGATCCAGTACAGCCCCAGATAAATCAGTCCGCCGCCCAGGGCCGTGGCCAGCCAGATCAGCACCAGGCCACGCTCCATGCGGTCGATCAGGTCCCTGGGCTCCTTGTAGATCTCGACCATCGCCGTCACGGTATTGCCGTCGGCATCGAACAAAGGAATGTAGTTCTCGATAAAGATGTAGTCCGGTGGCGTGACGAACTTTTGCTCCATGCGGCTTTTGTCGACGCTGTGATAACTGGCCGACACCGGGGTCTTGGAAGAGAAGGCCTGGTCGAGGTCTTCGTCAGCATGGATCGTGGTGCCCATCAGCGCCGGGTTGGTGGACCAGATCACCATGCGGTCCGGGGCATAAATGTTGGCCAGGATCACGTCGGGCAAATGCTCGATATGGTCGAGGAATTCCCCACGGGCACTGGCCCGGGCCATGGGGTCTACGTCGGGAAAGTCCTTGTCTTTACGCGGGTCAAGCAGCTCGCCCATGGTCCGCACGTTGGGGATCGAGACATGGCGCACCTCGGCCGAGGCAATCGCCTGAATGAACTGGGACGTGAGCAACGCATCGCGCTGCACGCTTTCGGTAATCACGAAGCGCGTCGACACCGCACCCAGCGCCACGGCCACCGTGCCGATCACCGCCATGCTGATAAGCGAGAACCAGCGCAGCAGATTGAACGGCTGTTTGCGCGAGCTCAAGTGGACATCGCCCTCTTCTTTCTGGAGGGCTGTGGTCTGACTGGTCATGGACGTTGTTCCCCGAAAGTCCCTATAGGGTTATAGCCCACTGTCTGGTCTTTGCCCGACATCGGGTTTTGTCCCCCTGTTTAGGGTCGCCCCCCAACCGGCCAAGCGAGATAAACGCGGTACATTTCGGGACAGGCTGGTAACGTTGGTAATACGGTCGCTGCACACGCAATAGAAAACGCCCCGATCAGCCAACAACTGATGAGGCGAACATATCGACTTAGTGGCGTGCAATCTCATCCGTGGCGAGGGGATTTATCCCCGTTGGGCTGCGGCCCCAGAAAGGAACCGCTTCTCAGCCCAACATCAATTACCGACTCACCACAACAGGCCGCACCTACTTGGGCAGATCAATCTTATCCAACACCCGATTCGCCGTGATCTCCGCCATCATGATGCTGTTGGAAATACCCAGCAGCGCGTAGCGCGACTCACCCTCCAGATGATCCACCAACTGGTGCACCATCACATCGACCGAGGCCAGTATTTCAACCAGATAAACCGCCAGGGTTTCGGCCGTAGCCTCTGGGTCCACAGAAAACAGGGTACTGCGTGTTCGCGCGGTGGCTTTGATGTCGGCATTCGACGGGAAGTGAAAGTCGAGCGCCCGCTCGGCGGCCTCATTGAGCTTCTTTGAATCGGGTTCGTACGGGGAGGCCGGATCGGTGTCCGGCGGATTGGGCGTTACTTTGAACATATGCTAGATCCATGTGTGGAGCGCCACCCCTCTTGCGACTAAACGTAAGGGGAGGCAGCTGTACGCAGGTTAGTCGACCGGGGATCTAGCAAACCGGCGCGCCCGAAGACGCCCTACGCACAGCTACCATCGAGCGCAGGCATGGAAATGACTGACTGATAGAGGATGTGCACACTAGAACCGCGGGCGACTAAACCCGATCACTGAAGGGCAGTGACGGGTATCAAGTTACCGAGCGGCCCCAAGGCGCACAAGCCGGCGGATTCTGGCGCAGCCGTAGGCAACGGCGCAAGGTTTTGTAGCTTTCAGGACGTAACCGTGCAAGCAGTTAAACAACCGCTCTCCAGAGATGTTTAAAACGCTGACACGCAGCTTCTACTCGCAATAGTGAAATGGGCGGGCTACGTCAAAGGCTAAGCGGTATGACAACTATAAATCGACCTGTAGTCGCTATTATTACCGTTGTACATCTAAGCTGGAACTGTGCACATTGCCCGTGCAACGAGCGTCCTCTACCACCTCAGTAAAGGTCACATCGCGTATGCATAATATTTCCAGAAAACTGGGCTGCGCGAATGGTTGCTCGTTCGTTAAAATCCGAGTCTCTCAACATGGAAGGCTCGTAGGAATAACGTAAGCCCGCGAGGTCGTACAACGCTCTATAGTTTTCAGCGCCCATCTCTTGGTTGCAACGCTCGCACAAAGTAACTAGATTTCTGAAGCTCGTTTCACCCCCTTTAGAAAAGGGTCTGACATGTTGAAGTGTTAACTGATTAACGTCCGAGCAGATAACGCATTGGTTATTATCGCGATCTAGAATTCGCTGTTTGAACTTGCCGCGGAAGGTGCGTTTTCTAACTGACGGGGATGCGATCTCAATATCCGTAAAGGATCCGTATGGTGAAATCAGGCATTCGCGCTTTTTCAACCAATGGCCCATGTGTTCTCTGGCAAAATCAGCATCCGCAATTGCCCAACCCTGAATGCAAGTCCAATCATAAAAAGCCCTTTCATCTTGAACAAACATATAGCTCAATCCCAACTCATCCAGAGCGACAGAGAATCCCTCCTTGTTAACTAGCGATGGAGTGCGGAACTCGAGTCCGGTAGGACCTGGTTTACTGCCGAGTGTATAGGTAGAGAAATAGCCGAATCCCCCACACACCAGCTTCAAATCAAATGCATAGGCGCTCATCTATATCTCGCTTAACTGTTTTGAGTAGCTTCAGGTGGGGCTCCGTGCAACCGATGGGATAAAAGGGTCACGGCACCACTGGTCAAACGGTAAAGACACCAGCTGAAGAATGAAAGCTTTTCTAAGTAGAGTCAAAGTGCCACTCATTGCCACCCCAAACCCCAGCTGTCACCCTGCGCCCCGTTCAAAGGATCAGGACAAGGAATCAAGGATTGAGTGGCTACGTACCCAACCCGCCCAAGGGTTATCGCAACAGCGGTGTCGAACCTGTCGATACCAGCGCTCAGCACTGGGCGCAATACAAAGAACTCCCGCCCAAGCCAGACTCAGCGCCCGACCCGCTAGGCTGTGTTTTCGCCAAGAGTTGCACCCTGCCAGACGGCGAAATCAATCACACCAACCCGGCAGGGTTTGTACCCGTCGAAAAGCTGGCCGATTACGGACTATGGGCAGTGTTGGGCACTGGGGCCGCAATCACCGCTCAAGGCACCTCACTCCAACTGGTAGCCGGCTCCGCAACCGGTAGCGCCATTGCCCAACGGCTGGGCGGCTCACTGGCACTCAATCTGTTGGCCGGGTCTGGCACTGTGGCGGCGGGGGCTGCCGTGGGCACCGTTGCACTGTTAATGCCCAACACCAGCCTTGCACCCGACAGTGCGTTCTACAAAGACGAACAGTACGCAACGCTTGAAGCGGGCCGTACACGCGTGCGCATCAACGTAAAGACCTTGCCCGATGGCTCCGTTAACGCTTACGGGTTCTACACTGGCGGCAAAAAGGATTGGGAACAGGTGCCTGTCATCAAGGCGGATAAGGACGGCGAGAATTACATTGCTGACTTAGGCAACGGCATTGGCCTGACCTGGACGCCCGCAGCAAGCCCAGACGGTGTCTTGGGTATTCCGGCACTCGAAGGCGCGCCACAATTGCCACCCGTGTGGGTGTACCCACCCACGCCGCAATCTGACACGCTGTTGGAGAACCCAGCGCATCCTCCAGAGTTCCAGGATGCAATCATCTGGTTCCCTCAGTCGGGTATTCCGCCGATTTACATCGTGCTCAGCACGCAGCTAGAGCAGAACAAAGCGGCAGGCGCTGCGTTTGAGGAAGAATCCTACGAAGGGTTTTCCGAAGAAATGGAAGAATCAGGACAACAGGTCACCATCAAAACAGAGAGCGGTACCCGAACCCGCCTCGATATGATCGGTAGAGACGCCAATGGCGATATCGCCTGCGTCGAATGTAAAGCCTCCGAAACGGCACCACTGACGCGCAATCAGAAGCGCGCATTCCCGGAAATTGAACACAGTGGTGGGCGCATTGTAGGCAAGGGTAAACCCGGTTTCCCCGGCGGCACAGAAATCCCGCCTACCCGAGTAGAAATCCTGCGACCGCCGCAAAACTAACGCAATAAAGGAACTGTCATGTCAGTAACAGACGCCAAAAACATTGATATGTGGGGCATCCCCAAATGGGACAACAGCAAGATCATTCTCGGCATCTCTGATCATCTCGAATGGGGCGACAAAACCCAACAAGGTGAGCACCTGCTGTTGCTACAAGAGAAAATCAATGCCTACGTCGCCTTCATCGAAAGCGGTGAAATCTACACCGAGATTCCCGGCGCACTAGGCAAATCGCCTGTCATCCGTGTTCAGGGCAAGTACGAACTACCCGAGCAAGGCGAAGTATTCATTGATCGCGTTGCCCAGACACTGAAAGAAGTGGGCATTGGATTCGAGTTCGTGCTTAAAACGGATAAAGAACAAAGCAACCAGTGACAGGGCGACAAGTCCCCGCCTGTCCAGCACTCTGGAAGGGTCGTTTGCACGCTGACCGTCCCTCTGAAGGAGCAGGCATGTCCATCGTAGAAACCAACGTCGTCGATATCATTGCAGTACCCGATTGGGAGCCCGACCAGGTGATCCTGGTCATCACCGACCACCTGGAATGGGGTAACAAAACCCAACAGGGTGAGCACCTGCTGTTACTCCAAGAGAAGATCAACACCTACGTGGCCTTCATTGAGAGCGGTGAATTGCTGGAAAGCTACCCACCGTCCAAAGGCAAAAAACCGAAGATCCGTATCAATGGCTTGTACGAACCACCCGAGCAAGGCGAGTTCTTCGTAGACCGCGTAACCGAGGTGCTGAAGGGCGTGGGCATTGGGATGGAGTACGTACTTGATGCCAACGAGGCAATACGCAACATGTGACCGAAGTAGCCGCACATACGCAGGGGCATCCATCGGCCTAGGTGTTTCAAGCATTGGGCACCAACAAAAAGCGGCCAATCTCTGAAGCGATCTAAAGCCTTCCAGACTCGTCTGGCTCCGCTTGCCGGGCTAACTAACCAACGCCCGCGATAAACGCTTTATAAAGTCGTTCAACCAGACTAAAACGTGCAGTCAGTCCGAGGTTGTGGATCTAAACGACATGACCGTCATCAAGGTCAGTCGAGTACAGCCGACACAAAGGGATCGAAAACGCTTCCTTGGTAAGGAAGCGACCACCAAACTACGGCTTGGCAAACAAGCGTCTGGCCTACAAGGAGCGTTACTCAATGCTAGACCTCATCTACATCGTGGAAGAACCAACCACATCCAACCCAACACAGGGCAGTGGCACCGACTCCTCAGTAAATTTCACAATGCCTGGTCGTGACAACAACATCGGTGGCATGACGGGTGGCGCGGCTCTTGCCGGTGTGACAGGCGCAGCAGCACTTGCAACCGGTGCGAGGTTTCTCGTCGGCCCTTTACTGCCAGCCACCTTGATAGCCTCCGCATTGATTAGTGTTCCGAGTTTGTTGCCTTCGCTCACAAAGGAGCGCAACGCAAAAAGCGAAGAGCTAGAAGCAGCGAAGCTAGAAGAAGCACGTTTACTCGCCGCGTATGTACAACAACACTCATTGTCCCGCAGCCAAGCTAAGGCCGCAGGCTACCGCTTCCAGCCGGGCCATCCTGTCGTTGGCAAGACTTACCGGAAACACCCGCTGACCGACTACCCGAATCCAGATAACGGAAGTCTCTACATCCCAAGCGATAGCTACGACGCCATCCTACTGGAAGAACGCGAGTCGGAACTGATCAAGCTACTTGTTCATCTCGGGGCCACCAAAATCAGCATCACTAAAAAAGCTTCCGATAAAACCCGCAGCACCGTCACCGCTGAAGCATCGGTTCAAGTCGGCCCTATGGGTGGTGGTGACGTCAATTACACCGGTAAAACCGAACGCGACACCGACACATTGGATACCCGTGAATTCTCGTTAACCGGCAGGCCTTGGAAAGCCGACAGCAAAGTCGAACGTGAAAACTTCTTTTGGCTCTCCTATGAGCCCTCCTGGAAAGCCGTAGTATTTGCCCGCGAAGTCGGCGGCTGCCTGACAGCCTCTCTGGAAATTAAAGAAAACACGTCGTTTTCGACGGACAAAAACCTGGAACTGTCGGTCAAGGCAAAACTAGTTGAGGTCGGCGCACAGGCAGGTATTTCGAATCTCGGGGCAGAAGAAAAAACATACTTCGTCAGGGCGGAATTCGCACCGGTAAACCATAGCGTTTGACCAAGAATCTAGCCGCTCAGGAGTGGCCTCGGTAGAAGCCACTTCTTTCTTTTGCTAGACAACCAGTAGCCCGGGTGGTTGCTCACTGCCACAACCTCCCTAAACCCGATTAAAAGCCCCGCCACAAATACCACCCCAAGCTGTGCGCACCATCTCCACCAAAGCGCATATCATGAAACCCCTCCACATCTTCAAACCCTGCACCCACACCGCCATGTGCGGCACCACCCTCAACATCACCGAAGCCGACCTAACCGCCGGCTGGGTCAAATCCCTGTCCGCCCCCCGAAGGCCTAATCGCTGAACCCCAACAAGTCGACGCCACCTTCGCCGAACACATCGCCAAGGGCAGCTACAAAAAAATCTCCGCCTCTTTCTACCGCCCAGACGCCGCCAACAACCCCGTGCCCGGCGTCTACTACTTACGCCACGTCGGCTTCCTCGGCGCACAACCTCCCTCGGTCAAAGGCCTGCGCCCCATCGAACTCGCTGACGGCGAACGAGGCGTCATCGAATTCAGCGACCACGGCCACTACCTCAGCGCCGACCTCTGGCGCCGCTTCCGCGAATGGCTCATCGCACAATTCAACGCCGATGGCTGAGCGGCAACGAGCGTCTGAAAATGATGGGCTTTGCCCTAGGACGGGATGCGTCCAACCTCGCTGAGGCTTTCGCTGCCGAAAACGCTGTCGTTACGCAAATCGCGCAATGGATTGCCGAAAAGCTAATCAAGGACAGCTAAAAAAACAAAGGCAGCGAAGACATCATCTCCGCTGCCTAACCCGCCCCCTCAGTTTCCGAAACTCCCTTGCACCACACGCAACAAACCTAAACTCCATTTACCTCGCACCCAAGCCCGAGTTTTTCGCGCTCGGCATCAGTTTGCCCGACATCGGGTTTTGTCCCCCCCACCGATTCCCCGCACACCCCACTGCCCCCACCTACCCCCAATGCTGGGGACAATCGCCCGCTCGCGCCCTCGGCGACGCGAAACCGTTTGCGCGCTACACGCCCTCGCTGCGGGCCTCTCCCGGCCGTTTTCAAAGATTGGTATGGAAGTTGCCGAAGCCCTCTCAACTGACCCATCCCTACGGGGCAGGTACTTCGATAGAGGGAATACTCATGCACCCTTTACTGTCCAAAACGGCGGCCGCTCTGGTCGTCAGCGCTCTCGCCCAAGGTGTTGCCCAGGCAGCGCTGTTTGCCGTAGACCCCGGCCCCTATGTGCCCGCCAACGGCTCGTTCGCCGCCTGGTATCAGGACTCCCATGGTCGAACCCTCGACCTGTGCCTGTCCAAGGCGCTCAGTTCGCGAGTCCCGAGTGCTCCCGGCGCTCCTTCGTACATGTGCTTGTTGGGTGCGACCCCCGGCGTTTTCGACGACACGCAGCCGATCGTTTTCCCGAGCAACTTTCCCGATGAGGCGTTCTGGTTCACCGGCGACGGCTCCATCGTCGATGCCGCACGGGGCATCGACCTGACCTATGTCAGCGCCGTGGAAGCCGCCTTCGCCGCTGAAGAACCGAAAGAAGGTGACCAAGTCAGTTTTGGCCGCATCCGCATTCGGGTGGATGTGCCCACCGCCGGCGTCTACACCATCACCCACCCCTACGGCGTCGATATCTTTGACGTTCCCGCCGGTGGAACTCGTGCCATCAACATGACCCGCGACATCGGCATCGGCACGCCGAAAACCTACGACGGCGCCCTCAAGAGTGACATCGGCCCGTTCCTGCGCAGCGTCAATGGCCCCTACACCGAGACCAACCCGGTCACCGGGTCGGCCGAGCAATTCGTAGGCGATCCGAACCTGGAAGAAGCCTTCACCGGCAGCCCTTTCAATACCAACTACATCCGCATCGAAGGGCCTAACGGTCTGGACTTGCGCACGACGGTCATGGCCATTTCCGGCAAGTTGTCGACGGTGGTTCGCCCCACCCCGATCATTGCCGAGCGCAGCACTTACTCGCGCAAGGCCGGTGAAAGCGCTCCGGTAGCGCAGCAGGACGTATTCGTCATGGCCCCGCCGCCACCGGCCACCGTGACCCTGGACAGCAACAGTCCGGTGCTGAACCTGACCGAAGCCGACACAACCGGCCACTGGTACGCCCAGTCCGCCACCAACCCGACATTGCCGAGCACCTTGCAGGTGACCGCCGACAACCACTTGGCCATCCCCACCAGCACGCCGACCACGATACCCATGGCGCTGACTGACCTGGTGGTGATCTCGCAGGCCCAGTACAGCCTGAGCACCGGACAGATCACGATCGTGGCTTCGACCAGCGATGAGACATCGCCGCCGGTCCTCACGGCCACCTCCGGAACGGGTGTTGCCATCGGCTCTCTCAGCGGCGACGGCGCAGTGAAATCCCTGGCGACCGGCATCTCGCCGATTCCACCGGCCAAGGTTCGAGTGACGTCATCCAATGGCGGCAGCGACACCGAAGAAGTGGTCATCGTGCAATGAACGCACTCATGCCCAGATCCTCATCAGGAGGCATCATGAACAAATTGCCACGCCTGGCGCTCAACGCCCTGGGACTGACTCTATCGCTGTCCGGCAGCGCTTTCGCGCAGCTCAACGCCGTCGACCCCGGCCCCTACACCTTCGCCACCGGGAAATTCCCGATGTGGTATCAGGACAACAATCTGCTGTCGCTGGAACTGTGCCAGTCGCGGGCGACCAGCTCGCGATCGCCTGGCGCACCGGGCGCGCCTTCCTACATGTGCATCCTCAATCCGGAACCCGGGGTTTTCGACGACACCCTGCCGATGGTGTTTCCGGATAACTGGCCACCGGAAACGTTCTGGTTCCTCGCCGAGACCAGCATCAATGATGTCGGAGGTTATGGCGTGGATGCCTACGTGGCCGGGATTGAAGCGGCATTCGCTGCGGAAAACCCTGTCGACGGCGACCAGGCAAGCTTCGCGCGGATTCGTCTGCGGGTGAACGTGCCTGTCGCCGGGACCTACACCATCACCCACCCGTACGGGGTGGAAACGGTCAACGTCACCACGCCGGGCCGTCGGGCGATCAACATCACCCGCGACATCGGCATTGGCGCACCGGGGAATTTCTCGGGAGCCCTCAACGGGGACGTCGGGCCCTTCCTGCGCAGCGTCAACGGCCCCTACACCGAAGTGAACCCGGACACCGGCGCCATCGAGACGTTCGTCGGCGATCCGAACCTTACCGAAGCGGTCACCGGCAGTCCGTTCAATAACAACTTCCTGCGTGTGCAAGGGCCGGCCGGGACCATCCAGACCACCCTCTTCACCGTGTCCGGCAAAGTCCTCGACAGCCGTGCGCAAACCCCGGTGGAAATCGGCCGCGCCACTTACCGCCGTACTTCGTCAGGCCCGGGCACCAGCAGTACCCGGGTAGAAGTGTTTGGCAAATCGACCAACGGCTCGAGCCTGTGCTTCCGCGAAACCGTGGCCCTGGTGGTCGGACCACCGCAGTCGCCCTGCCTGACCAACATGCTCGGCGACAACAATGGCCAGTTCTTCGGCCAGCGCCTGACGGGCTCCACCGTTCCTCCGGTGGTGGTGGTCACCGCCACCAACCCGGCCGGCACCACCCGGCCGACGGCAGTGTCGAGCAAGGTCACCGACGTAGTGAAAGTCCAGACCGCTCGCTACAACTGGAGCACTAACAGCCTGCTGATCGAGGCCTCCTCGTCCGACGAAGTGGCGGTGCCAGACATGGTCGTGCAGGGTTACGGACGTCTGTCGAAATCCGGCACCCTGCAACAACTGACCATTGCCGACCTGACTCAGCCACCGGCTACCGTCACGGTCAAATCCGCCTCGGGCGGCAGCGATACCGAGCCTGTCGTGGTGGTCGGGACTGCTCCGGAAAGCGGTGAGAACCAGGCACCACTCTCGGTCGCCGACACCGGCAGCACCAGCTTCGGTGTGCCGCTGACCCTCAACCTGCTGGCCAACGACAGTGACCCCGACGGCGACACGCCGCTGAGCATCACTGCGCTGACCCAGCCGGCTGCCGGGCAAGGCACCGTGGCATTGAGCGGCACGACGTCGGTGGTCTACACCCCACCAGCCGTGGTCACTGCACCGCTGACAACGACCTTCACCTACAAGGCTCAAGACGTCAAAGGCCTGGCCTCGACCGCTCCGGCGACCGTGACCATCACCGTGGCGCCTAACCAGTCTCCGGTGGCCGTCGCCGACAGCATCGCGACCCTGGGCGTGGCGATACCGATCAACGTGCTGGCCAACGACACCGATCCGGAAGGCAACGTGCCGCTCGCCGTCGCCAGCCTGACCCAACCGGCAACCAATCGCGGCAGCGTCAGCACCAACGGCACCGTCATCACCTACACCCCACCGGCCACGGTCACTACGGCCTTCACCACGACCTTCACCTACATCGCCCGGGACAGCTTCGGCGCCCTGTCGACTCCGGCGACGGTCACGGTGCAAGTCTCGCCACGGCCTGCTGCGGAAACCTTCACGGTGACCACGGCAGCGGTGTCGGCCCGCTCCAATAACCGCTTCACCTGGGACTTTTCGGGCACCTCATCGGTGATTACCGGCAACACCATCACCGTGCAGGTCACCACCCCGACCGGGCTGGTCACGCTGGGCAGCACCACGGTGCCGGTGACCGGTCGCTGGAGGCTGACGGTGAACAACAGCACCACGGTGATCCCGTCCGCTAATCCGACGGCGACCATCCGCTCATCCCAAGGCACCGTGCGTACCGTGACGGTTATCTCCAACTGAGCCCTCGCCCCACCCGCCGATGTCGGCAGGTGGGGCCAGCCTCTTCCCACAGGACAACGCCATGAAAACGCCGATCGCCGCCCTGCTCTGCCTGCTTCTGCTTTGCAGCAGCGCAGGCGCGCGCGCCGACGATTTGATGGAAAACGACGACCTGGCACCTTCCGCTGACCTCGGCGAGTTGCCTCCACCGGTGGGCCAGCACGCGCTGATCGACCAGAACGGCCAGGCCAACGTGGCGCTGATTCAACAGAACGGCCAATCGTTGCTCGGCACCATCGTCCAGTCAGGCAGTAACCAGGAAGCGTACATCCTGCAACAAGGCAGCGACCTCATGGCAATGATCACCCAGCAAGGTTCCGGCAACGCCGCCTCAATCACACAGAACGGCAGCCATAACCGCGCGCAGATTTCCCAGAACGGTAATAACAACGACGCCAGCATCAACCAGGCCGGTACGGGGCTTTCAAGCGCCGTGACCCAGTCGGGGAACGGCATGAGCGTTTCGGTCAAACAGTATCGCTAAAGCACTGCACCCCTTGGAGGTTTCATCATGTTCAAACTGACGCCCCTCACCGCCGCCATCCTGGTCATGGTCAGTGCCCAGGCGATGGCCGACGACAGCGTTTCCACCCAGGCCCAGGTCGGCACCGCCAACATTGCCGAAGTGAAACAGACCGCGGCCCCTTTCAGTACCGCAGCCCAACAGCAACTGGGTGAGGGTAACGATGCCATGGCGGTACAAGACACCGCCACCGGCACCATCACCCAGGATCAGGTCGGCGACTTCAACGCCGGTTACGGTGAGCAACTGTTCGAGAACGGCAGCACCATCGTCCAGCAACAGGTCGGCAGCCTCAACACCAGCCATGCCAGCCAGTCGATCGGCATGGGCGAAAACCAGGCACTGCAACAACAGACGGGCAGCGGCAACTTCTCGTTCCTCTATCAGGACAGCCAGGAAGCCACCAAAGGCCAGACCTTCCAGTTCGGTGACGCCAACGAGGCCAATATCGAGCAGATCCAACTGGGCATCGCCAACAACGCGACGATCATCCAGTACGGCACCGCCAACTACGGCACCGCCGAACAGATCGCGCACATGGGCGGCGAGATCGGCATCAACCAGGCCGGCGAAGGCAACTACGCCTATGGCGACCAGCGCGACGGCAACGGCGGCGTCATCACCATCAACCAGTTCGGTGATTTCAACGGCAGTGAGGTCTGGCAAGGCGCACAAACCGCGAGCGAGGCCACCGTCAACCAGTACGGGCAAACCAACGAAGCTGTGGTCGACCAGAGCTTCGGCCAAAACAACAACGCCCAGGTCCTGCAAGTCGGCGACGTCAACGCCATCTATGCTGACCAGTTCGACTCCGTCGGCTCGGTGCTCGCGCTGTACCAGCAAGGCACCGGCAACGTGCACTTCACCTATCAGAGCGGCGACAGCCATGTGCTGACCGCCACCTCCGTGGGCACCGAAAACAAGGTCTACGCCAGCAACTGGAAAGGCCCGCAACTGGGCGGCCAATTCGGCAGCAACCAGCGTGCGACCGTCACCCAGGCGGGCAACGGCAACATCGCCAGCTTTAACCAGGATGGCGTCGGCCACATCATGACCACCAACCAGACCGGTAGCGGCAACAAAACCACGGTCAGCCAGGCTGAAAACTACAACGAGCTGTACTTCGACCAGAACGGCAGCGACAACATCCTGATCGCCGACCAGCGCGGCACCACCAACCTGGCCCAAGGCACCACCAACGGCACCGGCAACACCACCGAGTTCGACCAGTCCGGTACCGGCAACCAGGCGTTCACCACACAGCTGTATGGCAGCGACAACATGATCACCGTCAAACAGGCTGACAGCATGAACGTCGCGTACGTGACCCAGGGCGGTACCGGCAACACTGCCAGTGTCGATCAGAGTGGCATGACCCAGATGGCGACGGTTCAACAGATGGGTGCTGACAACCGGGCGACCGTGCTGCAGCAATAATCGCAAGGCATAAAAAACCGCGGCCCTTGGGGGAGGGTCGCGGTTTTTTTTCGGTGAGTCTGTGGCGAACTGGATGCCTGACAAGCCCGCATTCACCGGTTTTACGACGGCTTCGCCGCCGAGCGGGAGCAAGCTCCCTCGCCACAGAAACTCTCTCACCACAGACTCAGCGTTTACGCCTGCGGAACGACGTTATCCAGCGCCCGATTCACCGCCAGCTCGCCCAGCATGATGATTTGCTGGAGGGCCAGCATCGTGTTGCGGTGCGGGCCTTCGAGAAACGCGGCGAAGTCGCTGGCCATGACACTGGCTGAAGCCAGGGATTCGCAGGCGTTGAACAACAGGGTTTCGGTGTCGACATCCGGGGCGATGAGGTAAATCGTGCTGGGCTTGCGTGCTGGGATCGCGCTTTTCAGCGGATTGAGATAGTGATCCAGCGCACGGTCGGCGGCTTCGTTCAGCTTTTTTGGATCGAGGGGATCGTAGGGGGAAACGTCGTCGGAGTGCGGGGGATTGGGTGTGGTTTTGAACATGGTGGATCTCCATTTATACCTGTTGGAACCACCAGCACCTGTCGCTAAACAAGTAAGGGTGGCAGCTGTACGCAGGTTAGCGAACCGAGAGGTATAAGACCCGGCAGACCCGAGGGTCTCCCGCGCACAGCCACCATATCGAAACTGCAGACATGCGCCTGCAATAAAGACGGAGCGTTGTTGCGCTTATACCTGATCAGGTCGCTAAACCCGATCGCTGATTGGCAGCGATGCGGAAACGATAAAGATCAGGCACAAAGCGCACAAGCCGGCGGATTCTGGCGCAGTCGTAGGCAACGGCGCAAGAATCTGTAGCTTTCAGGAAGTAACGCTAAACACTTTTAAACATAGCCCTCCAAATCAACACACATTCCCCCTGTGGGAGCGAGCCTGCTCGCGATGGCATTGGGTCAGCCGACATCAAAATTGAATGACACACCCCCATCGCGAGCAGGCTCGCTCCCACAGTGGATGGGTGTATGACTTGAGGATAATGGTCGGCTATCAGGCCGCCATCGCTGGCAAGCCAGCTCCCACAGGGTTCGGTGTACACCTGCAAGAGATTGGTCGGCCGTCAGGCCGCCATCGCTGGCAGGCCAGCTCCCACAGGGGGTCGGGGTGCATCAGCAAGAGATTGGTCGGCTGTCAGGCCGTCTTCGCGGGCAAGCCTCGCTCCTACAAAAACGGATTGGCGTACACCGTTTGCTTCTCACCACTCATCAGGCCGAGCGTTAGCTCGCCTGCAGCTTTTGATCTTGATCTGCCCGCCCCGTCGGGAGGCTGAGTGGAGGTGTTCATCCGGGGAGTGGCGCGCAGCGCCGTTCGACGCAGTCGAACACGCTGCATGTAGGTCGTCGCGAAGCAGACCGGAGGGCAGTGTCCCCGGATGGATACCGGAGCGAAGGAACGCCGAGCCTAAGCGAGGGGCCGGACGTTGGGGCGAAGCCTTTTGGTTCCTTTTTGGCGTTTGAAAAAGGGACTCGCCGTAAGGGCGAAACCATAAGTAGCCGTTACCGCAGCAATGGATATGTACTCAGTCAACAAGAACCAGGTCGGCCCGAAGGCCGCCTAGGCTCACTCTTCCTCACCCTCACCCTCAGGCACAACCTTGGCCTGAGTCAGATAACGATCCAGCGTCGCATTGTTATCAGGCGAAGAATTATCCCCGGCAACCTGCCACAAACGCCGCTCAATCCCCTGGGCCAAAAGATGCCCGACGGCCGCCTCGATCGCCGACAACACACACAATTGCGCCGGCTCGTTCGTGGTGTACCCGACCTCAGCCTCAAGCAACTTCTTGAACTCGATAAACTTGAACACCCCGGCACTGCGACCCACCGAGTAAATCGTCTTGCTGGTCATCACATTCGCCAGCACCTGCCCACTGCGCACATCCACCGCCCGCAGGTTGACCGTGACCTGATCTATCCGATACTCCCGGGAAATATCGATCCCCAGGTAGCGCGCCCCTTCCCCGCCACTGCGCACATTGGTGTCGTAGGCGATGATCCCGCCTTCGAGCATCATGTTCGCCGCCTGCAGCGGAGGCAGTTCACCCTGGATGTTCACCGGCGTATTGGGCTTCTTCTGCGAGGCGCGGATGATCTTGCGCTCGGTCAGCAGGTTCTGCAGCCCCTCACGTTCCAGCACCACAAACCAGCCACTGGCCTGCAACGCATCCATCAACATGCTCGCCGCGCCCTGGGTCACGCTGGTCGAAAACGAACTGGCCGGGGTCGGTTTGTACTGCCCGGTCTGGTCCCGGAAGCCGTACACCACCGCCATCAACCGGCCCTTGGGTCGTGGCATGTTGATCAAGTCGTAATAGGTCGACGCCCGGGGTGTCAGGGTCGGTGATTCGGTGTCCTGCTCGGCACCCACGTTCTCGCGCAAACTGCACCCTTGCAATGCCGCCAACATCAGCCCCAGCGCTATTATTTTTTTCATGTCCGTCTCTCCCCATCCGACCCGAATCCCCGTCAAGGGGCGAGGCCATTCACCTGGATTTCCGAAATTTCACCGGTCGCTCGGTCGGTCACCTCAATGGTCAGTGCACCGGAGTCGTCGACGACGTTAACGATAAAAGCGTCGGTGGACAGGCTCCCGGTATTGCCCGTGGAGATGTTGTCCAGCAACTGCCCCAGCAGCCGCGATTGCAACTGGCTGGTGAAGCGTTCGAGGGCCGAAGTCCCGGCCACCGACGTGCGGTTTTTCAGGTCTGGATCGTCGTAATCGTTTTGCGCCTGAGCGTTGTTCAGCAACCAGGTACCGTTCAACGGGTTACCGCCGAACGAGGGGTTGATGGGCGTGTAAACCAGCTCCGTGGCGTGCACCAGGCTGCAACTGCCCAGCCCGATCAACCAGAGCCCGAGGTTCCGTGAGACAGTTTTCGTTTTCATAATTCGTCCCTCTCAAGGTCCGTAGTGTCTTGCAACAAGGCTTCCAGCTTGCGCTGGACAATCTGTCCGCGAACCCAGTCGGCGGCTTCATAGGCCTCGTCCTTGAGTTCCACGGTGTTCGGCGGCAGGAAGCGCCGATAAACCAGTCGCTGCTGATATTCCACGGTCACCAGGCTGCCCCAGCGTGCCGAAGGTCGTTCGCGAACCACCAGGTTGAAATCCATCGGGCTGGTGGCACGCAGGCGTTCACTGAACGAGTAGTAAAAGTCGTGGCCGATGTGCGAGATCGTGTCATCGACGATAAAACCCTTCATTTCGTCCTCCTCGCTGGCGCTGGCGAACATCGCCACACCGGCAAGGATCAGGGCCGACAGCCACTGGCGGTTCATGGCGTCACCGCCTGCGGCGATCCGGCCTGGTTTTTCACCGGGCCCGAGGCGCCATCGAGGAAGGCTTTCTCGGCCACGAACTGCCAGTCCTTGTAGCTCGCCATGCCGGTGAAGTCCGACCACTGGCTGGGAAAATCCGACTGCTTGAGCGGCAGGTCGGTGGAAGGACTGCTGAGGCCGGTGATGCGCCCGTCGAAGCCGCGCATCAAGGTCCATTCACCGCCGCCAATCGGGTCCGGGTACAGCTGGCGAATGTGATGTTTGGGCGTTGGAAAACGCTCGTCCTGCAACAGGTCCTCAAGCTCTTTGGGGTACTGCGCCAGACCCGGCGAACTGCGGTAATAACTGCGCAATGCCTGGGCATATTGAGTGCCGACCCACAGCAACTGACGTTCGCGATCACGGCGCGAGGCGGTGGACCACAACTCGCCGGCACTGGCCAGGCCCATGCCCATCACCATGATCAGAAACAGCACGCCCAGGTAAGTGAACCCGGCCTCGTCGGCGGGCTTACCACTCGGAATAAAGGCTGCCATCACGCGCCCTCCCTGTGGCACCGCTTTTGATATCGGCCACCCCGCCCGGTACGCCGTCAGGCGGCGCGACCAGCACCCAGAGGTCCTTGCGTTCGGAAATCGGGTCCATCGGCGGGTTGCGCAAGTAACGCTGCTCCACCAGCTGTTCCAGGGAATCGGGATAGCGCCCGGTGTCGCCGTAGTAGTGATCCAGGGCTTCGCGCATGGCCGACAGGCTCTGGCGCAGCGTGGTTTCTTTCGAAGCCTCGAGGCTGTTGAAATAGCGTGGCAAGGCGATGGTCATCAGGGTTGCGATGATTGCCATGACCACCATCAGTTCCAGCAGGGTAAAACCCTTTTCCCGACGCATGATTCACCACTCCTTGTACGCGATGCCGTTGAGCCCCTTGCCGCGTGCATGGGAGTAAACGTCGAAGACGTCTTCGCCCTCCCGCGGGTTCTGAGCCGTACTGTCGTAAGAGCGCAAGCCCCAGCCACCTTCGTCGTCACGCTTGACCGGCGTCAGCGGGTCATGGGGCACGCGCCGCAGGAAGTAGAACTTGGCCCCCTTGGCGCTGCGCACATCACGCACCCCTTCCACCAGCACTTGCAGGCTCGGTGGATAGCCGCTGCTGTTCAGCGACTTCTCGATGTAACCGGCGTCGAAGGCGCGTTTGTAGGCGTCTATGGCGTCGCGGATCTGGTACAGCGCCGTGCGTAATTCCTGCTCTTTGCCCCGGCGCACCACGGTCTCGGTCAGTGGCGCGGCCATGCCGGCCAGCAGGCCGATCAGGGCCAGCGTCACCACGACTTCGATCAAGGTAAAACCACGTTGCGAGGCGTTCATGATCAAGGCTTCTCGACGACGACAGTGGTGGTATTGGACGCAACCGGCCGGTCGATGTGTTCGTTCTGAATCGGCGCCGGCATCCGACGGTCAGGCGCCTGGATGTGCATGCTGGTTTCGGTGCCTGTGGGGAACTCCATGTCCGACGGGCTCTGGTACGGCAGGTTGCGCACGATGCGCGGAGTGATGGAGAGCACCAGTTCCGACTTGCCGACGGTGTCCTTGTTGCTGCCGAACAACCGGCCAAGACCTGGGATGTCGCCAAGGCCCGGAATCTTGTTGCCCGTGGCGCCATGGTCATCGCGCATCAGGCCGGCCAGCACTTGGGTTTCGCCGTCATGCAGGCGCAGGGTGGTCTGGGCGTTGCGGGTGTCGACCTGCACCGGAATCGTGCCCTGGCGGGTCGGCTCCAGCGGCGTGGCGTTACTGACTTCCAGGGCGATCTTGATCGCCACTTCGTTGTTCAGGTGCACGGTTGGCTGCACTTCGAGCTTCAGACCGACGTCCAGGTAGGTGACGCTTTCGGTGATGACCGGGCCTTGGGTCGACGGCACCGAAGTGGCGCTGATGATCGGCACGCGCTGACCGATGTGGATGCGCGCCTGTTCACGGTTGCTGACGCGGATCACCGGGCTGGCCAGGGTGTTGATGTCGTTGTCCTGGGCGTTGATCTTGGCCTGCGGCGACGGCGAAATGCTGATCCGGCTGGAGTTGATGCCTTTGAGTTGATCGAGCAGGGTCACCGCCGACCCGTCGCTGTTGACCACGCCGAAGGTGTTCGGCCATTGCAGGCCAAGGTCGAGGATGCGTTGGGTGGCGACTTCCATCACTTCCACTTCCAGCACCACTTCCGGGTTGGACTGGTCTTGCGATTGCAGGAGTTTCTCGGCCATGCGCACAGCGTCTTCGCTGTCGCGCATGGTCAGGGTGTTGAGGCGTTCATCGACGAACACGTCACGGGTCTTGAGCATGGTCTTGATCATGTTCAGCGCGGTGTTGGCATCGATGCTGGTCAGGTAGAAGGTGCGCATCACCAGCTCTTGATAATCCTTGAGTTTCTGCGGCGAGTCCGGGTAGATCAGCAAGGTGTTTTCGTTCACCACTTTCTGGTGCAGCTGGTTCTGTTGCAGCAGCAGTTCCACGGCGTCTTCGATGCGCACGTCACGCACGAAGATGGTGGCTTTCATGTCGGGGCGCAGGTCTTTGTCGAAGATGAAGTTCAAACCGGCGACCTGGGACAGCACCTCGAAGATGGTTTTCAGGTTGGCGTCGCGAAATTCCAGGGTCACCGGCCGGTCGAGACGGGTGCGCAATTGTGGGTAAGGAATGACGTTGCGGCTTTGCACCAGACGGATATTGCTTTGCAACTCCAGGGCGCCTTCATTCTTGGGGTCCAGTTCGAGGATCTGTTTGACCTGGCGATCGGCACCGTAGATGTCGCCGCGACGCAGGTCGCCCCGGGCCAGTTCGAGTTTGTCATCGAGGCTGCGCATGTGTTCGAGTTGGCGCAGGGAATCCTGGGCACGGCGGTTGTTCGGTTCGAGGGTCAACACCCGGCTATACGCCATGCGTGCCGACGCGAAATCACGCTGGGCGCGATCCATGTCGCCCTGGGCCAACAACGCCGTCACCGCACGAGCGCGGCCGCTGGTCAGGGCGATGTGCAACTCAGTGTCGCGAGGGTTTTCCTTGAGCCCTTCCTCGATACGGGCCAGGCCGGCTTCGTACTGCCCCGACTCCATCAGGTCGGTCCCCTCCTCTTTGGCAACCTGCGCCGAGCTGCACGCGGCCAGCCCAACGCAAACGCAAAGGCTCATCATCAAACGGGATCTGTTCATTGCGTGCTCCCCACAGACAAGGTCTGGGACAAATGCAGAGGCAGGTAGACAAAGCTGAGTTCCACATCGGAAATCCCCTCGATCCGCCAGGTGTCGTCGATCACATCCCCTTTGCGTACGACGTATATTTTTTCGCCGTTCTGCAAAAACACTTGCAGGTCGGAACGGTCATGGAGCTTGCCGACGAACTGGAAAGGCATCGGCGGTACGCTGGGGACTGGCACCACCGGGGTCTGGTTGACGGGTTGTTCGGTGACGCTGGCCAGCGTGGGTGCAGCCTTCCAGCTGCGGGCGGCGAACAGGTCGCCGGACGGGCTCAGGTCCTTGATCACCGCTGGTTTGCCGCTGACTGAAGCAGCCGGCAGCGTGCCGCGGGTTTTGCTTTTGATCGGTTTAGTCGTGGTCGCAACCGACGCCTCGCCTTCGTCCGACGGCATGAAGTAATCAGGCCCCCAGGTCAGCGCCGCGGCCACACCGAAGAACGCCACCCAACCCACTACGCGTTTGGTATTCATCATGACCTCGACAGGTAAAGGGTCATGCGGATCCGCCCGGTCAGGTCGGTGTCGGCGATCTTTTTACGCTGGAACTCCACGTCCTCCACCACCACGGCCGGCAACTGGCCAAGCAACGCGTGCAGGAAGCGCCGCAGTTGCGGGTAGCTGCCACGCACCGGCAACAGAATCTGATAACGCGCCAGATGGGTCTTGGGGTCGATGCCCAGTGAATATTCGCCGCGGGCCAGGGTGATGTGCTCCTGAGCCGCCAGCGCGTAAATCTTGTCGATGGCCACGGTGGCTTGGGGCTGCGACGGCAACTTGCTGCGGAAGTCGTCGAGCTGACGTTGCGGGATCACCGGGGCGGCGACACTGCCGTCCTCGACCTTGGCCAGGTACTCGCCGGCTTCGCGGGTCTGCTGGCTGAGGGTTTGCAGCGAGTTCCAGTCCGGCATCAAGCCACCCAGGGCCCAGACCAGCGCCAGCAGCAACATCGCCAGCCCTGCCAGCCCCGGCACGCCCAGGCCTTGCAGGTATTCGTGGACGATCAATCTAGAGATTCGCATCGCCGATCTCCCAGCTAGCCGACAGGTTGAATTGCACCGGTTGTTCCGGCGATTTCACGACGATTTCGTGGCTGAGCAGCGACACATCGGAGAGCTCGTCGCTGGCTTCGAGGCGGCGGTGGAAGTCGAGCATCGCTTCCAGGTCCCGTGCCTCGGCGCTGATGCGCACCTGGCCTTTGCGGGCATCCGGGGTCAGGGTCAGCAAGGCGACGTTGTCGCGCGGCATGGCTTCGAGCATGGCGAACAAGCGTTCCCAGGGCCGGCGCAGTTGCTGCGAGACCTTGCGCATTTCCGCCAGGTTCTGCGCCTGCTCGCGGGTTTCGGCCGGGCTCAGGGTGACTTTGCTGCCGGTGTCGCCGGTGAGTTCGCGCTGAGCGTTTTGCAGATGGCCTTGCTGTTGCGAGGCCTGTTCGGCGACGTGCTGCTGGGCGACAAAACAGGTCACCACCAGCACCACGCCGCCCGCCAACAGGCTCCAGCCCAATGGGCCGGAGCGGCGGCGTGGCTGGAAGTCGAGCGTCAGGGCGCGCATGTCAGGCCACCGCCCGGGACATCACGTACAAACAATCGCGTACGCCAGTCCGGTCCTCTTCGAGGGTGCGCAACTGCACACCGGGTAAGTCGGGTTGCACATCGATGCGAGCTGGTGCGTGCAGGTAAACGTTCAGCGGCCGGTCGCTGGTGGAAGCCTGCAACTGGCTTTCCCGGCCGATCAGCGCGGTCAGTGCGGCATCGCTGTCGCTGCTGCCCACCGAACGCACCGAGGTCCAGCGCCCTTCCCTAGCCAGCAGCAAGACACTGCGCACAGGTTCAGCAACCACGAACAGGAAGTCGCCGACATCAAGGCTTTTATCGAAGTGATTGAACGCCGCCATCAGGTACGGCTGCACCGAACGCAGGCGCAAGCCTCGACCGCTGACCAGGCTGCGCAGACGCGCCAGCAAGTCTTGCGGCAGCGCAGTGGCGATCCGGTCGTAACCCGCGGGTTCCGCCGACAGCACCATGTTCCAGGGTTGGGTCGGTACGCCGTAGAGGTCTTCGAAACACAGTTGGGCATACCCGAGCAATTCGTCAGGGCTGGTGATTTGTTCGCTCCAGGGCACCAGGCAGAAGCGGCTGAAGTGACCGGAAACCACCACGCTCAATTCCGCACCGGCGGGGGCGTGTTCGCCCAGCAAACGGTCGAGGGTTTCAAGGGCGACGGCCCAGGCGTGGAAGCCTTCGTCGATAAAGCCGACGCTGCCCAGCCACAGGGTGTCGCCACCCTTGCGCTGGCCCAGGCCGACACCACTGGCGCCGAGCACGGCGATATAACGATCACGAGACAAAAGTGACACGATTGATCTCCTCGAGCGTGGTCCGCCCCTCAGCAACCAGTTCCAGGGCTGACTCGCGCAACAAGCGCAAGCCACGTTTGCAAGCGTGTGCCTTGATCTTCGAAACCGGTTGGCGCTCGACGATCATTTGCCGCAGTTCGTCGTCCAGGTGCAGCAGCTCGGCAATCGCAGTCCGCCCGCGATAACCGGTGCCGCGGCAATGGCCGCAGCCTTTGCCATGGACGAAGTGGTAGTGATCGACCTTTTGCGGATCGAGCCCGGAGAGGCGCAGTTCTTCATCGGTCGGGTTGCTCGGCGCGCTGCAACTGGCGCACACCAAACGGATCAGCCGCTGGGCGAGCACGGCGTTGAGGGCCGAGACGAGGCTGTAAGGGTCGATTTCCATCTGGGTGAAGCGGCCGATCACGTCGAACACGTTGTTGGCGTGAATGGTGGTAAACACCAGGTGCCCGGTGAGAGCCGATTGCACGGCGATCTGGGCGGTGTCGGGGTCGCGGATTTCACCGACCATGATTTTGTCCGGATCATGGCGCAGGATCGAGCGCAGGCCACGGGCAAAGGTCAGGCCTTTCTTTTCATTGACCGGGATCTGCAGCACGCCCGGCAGTTGGTATTCCACCGGGTCTTCAATGGTGATGATCTTGTCCACGCCGTGGTTGATCTCGGTGATCATCGCGTAGAGGGTGGTGGTCTTGCCGCTGCCGGTCGGGCCGGTCACCAGCACCATGCCGTAAGGTTCGGCGGCCAGCCGGCGCAACTGGCGCAGGGTGTCTTCTTCAAAGCCCAGGGCCTGCAATTGCACGCCGCTGACCTTGTCCGCCAGGTCTTGTTTATCAAGCACCCGCAGCACCGCGTCTTCGCCAAAAATGCTCGGCATGATCGACACCCGGAAGTCGATCTGGCGGCCGCTGATGCCGATCTTGAAGCGACCGTCCTGGGGCACGCGTTTTTCGCCGATGTCCAGTTCGGCCATGACTTTGACCCGCGAGATCACCTGCTCGGCGAACTCGCTGCCCTGGATTTTGCTGATGTTGTTCAGCACGCCGTCGATCCGGTACTTGATCACCAGGCCGCTGCCGGTGGTGCCCAGGTGGATGTCGCTGGCGTGCATTTTCAGCGCATCGTAGAGGGTCGAGTTGACCAGTTTGACGACGACGCTGGCGTCTTCGCTGATGCTGGTCAGGGACAGGCTTTGCAGGGTATCGATTTCGACATTGGCGTCGGCCTGGGCGTTGAGCGATTCCACCGCGTGGAAGCTCTCTTCGTGACGCGCCAGATAGGCTTTCAGGTCGTCGGCATGCACCAGGTACAGCGGCGCGCCGTGCAGGCAGTCATCGATCCAGGCCAGGCGCGAGGTGTCGAACGGGTCGGCAAACACGCCGATGACCGCATCGTCGTGACGCAGCAGGATGAATTCGCGCTTGAGGCATTGGGCCAGGGTGACCCGGTCGAACACCGGGGTGGCTTGAAACAGGGTGTCGGTGTCGAGCACCGGATAATGCAAGGTAGCGCCGAGGCTCTGGATGAAGGGCATGGGGGCCAGTTCGCACAACACCCCGAGGGCCTCCAGAACCCGCTCGCCGGAACTGGTTGCCCGGGCCCGGGCCTGGGCCAGTTGTTCACTGGAAAAGCGAGACGGTACACCTTCCAACTGCGCCGGTTCTACGGCAAGGGATAGACGGTCCATGGCATGCTCTCCAACGCCGGGGGCTTTGAGCCCTGTCGACGCGGCGAGCAATTACGGCATGTACCGGAACGGCTTGTCGCGCCACTACTCCCCGGTGAGCAATTGTTCGTCGTCTGGTGCCTTGGAGGTCGATGAACTTCGTCGACGATCTGCCAGCACCCAACTACCGTCGTACAGCTGCAGCGGGAAGCTTTCGGTCCTGCTCTGGCGTCGTTCGACGAATCCTTCGGATGGGCTCGCGCCTGTTCGGTTTTCCCGCTCCATCCCTAAAAGGTCACAGACTGCACGGGCCAATTCCGCCAACGGAAACGGTTTGAACAGGATATGGCTGACTCCCAGTTGCCGGGCCCGCTCACAGACTTCAGCGGTTGGGTGCCCGGTAATCAGCACAAAATGGCACTTCCTGTTCTGGCGGACGGCATCGAGCACCTGAAAGCCTTCCATATCGGGCAAGCGGTAATCGAACACCATCACATCGGGTGCAAAACTCTTGGCTACGCCAATCGCTGCTTCACCGTTGTGAGCTATCCGGACTTCCAGCGCTTGCGCCTGCAGGTAACCCTGGAGGTTTTCCGCCAGCAGCTGTTCGTCTTCAACAACCAGTACTTTGTTTAACAAGGTGGACTCCTTGAAACCGCAGGTCCGATATTCGTGCCTGGGAGTACGCGCCTTAATTAGGCTAACGCACACTTCATGCCAGACTGAGCGCCGGTTTTCGACCGCTTCATCTCTATGATTTTCATGAAAAAATCTTTTCGTTCAGGAACCCCGTCCCCCAAAGGCGGGGAAGCGCTCGGAATTGCCCCTGAAGCTTTCCCCACATTTGGGGGGGACGCTTCAATCATCGTCAATCCGTTCGATACGATTGCTTGATCGCAGCTGCGCCAGAACCTGAAGACGCGCCTGGTCCTTTTGCTGTCGGGCAAGGTAAGCCCGAACCATTTCAAGCCCCTGAGATTCTGAGACATCGGCGGCCTCCTGGTGGTTCTGCACGTCAATCAAATGCCAGCCCAACGGCGTGCGCACCGGTGCGCTGACCGCCCCCGGTGCCAAGGCAAACGCCGCCGCTTCGAACTCCGGCATCATGCGCCCACGAGGAAAATAGCCCAGATCCCCGCCTTCGGTAGCGGAAGCATCTTCGGAGCCGGCCCGGGCCACGCTGGCAAAGTCCTCGCCCTGGCTGATTTTCACCCGCATCTCTTCTAAGCGTAGCCGGGCTGCTTCAACTGTAGCGGCCTCGGCGCCCTGCGGCACTTTGACCAGGATGTGCCGCGCCTGGATTTGCTCCGGTGTGCTCATTTCGGCGCGATGTTCCTCGTAGAACGCGCGGACCTGTTTTTCGTCGGGCTCAGCCGCCTGGACCAGCTCGGCAAACACCTTTTGTGCCGCGAGCTCGCGGCGCGTGTACTCGATATAAGTGGCTTCGTCGAAACCGGCGTCTTCGAGCCGGCGGGCGAACACCTCGGCGCCACCGATCGCTTGCCGCGTCTGCTCGACCTGGCTTTGCACCACTTCATCGCTGATCACCACCCCGCGCTTGCGCGACTCCTGCCACAGCAGCTCCTTGTCGATCAGGGCATCCAGCGCTTTCTGGCGCAATTGTTTGTACGCCTTGGGGTTGCGAATGCTGCCCACGGCGCGACCCTGGTCCTCCAGGAATTCGGCGAAATAACGCTCCAGGCGGAACTCCGAAATTTCCTCGCCGTTGACGCGCGCGGCGGCCGGGCCATTGCTGGCGAACGCCATGTGGCCCCACAGCGTCAGCAGGATCAGCAGCGTCTTGAATTTCATCATGAGGCCTCCCGTCAGGGTGTCGCAACAATGGGTTTGTACGGTGCGACCAGATAAAAGCGCTGGTCCTGCAAATCTACGGTGACAATGTGGGCACCGCTCAAGCCCAGGCGGCGGCCGGGACCGAAGCTGAGCAGCGGGGTCAGTCCGGTGTCGAAATCGTGCAGGCCTTCCAGGGCGCTGATGAACTTGTCGCGGCTGGCGTCGCGCCCCGCCTGCTTCATGCCTTCGCTCAACAGCAGCATCGAACTGTAGGCGCCGACTTGCAGCACCGCGTGCTCACCGCCCAGTCCCTGGTTCTGACGCAATTGGGTCAAGGCCAGGCGTCCGGCCTGCGTCCAGTCACTGGGCACAAACGGATACGCCAGAAACACCCGTCGGGAAAAATCACTGGGCACTTGAAACAGGTCTCCGGCCACCTGATTCGACGCGGCGAACAGGTAAGGCACCTGCCCCGCCGTTTGCAAACGCTCGGCGAGGCGACTGAAACCGCCGCCGCTGCCCAGGTAAAACACCGATCGCGAGCCCAGCGGTAATTCGTCCTGCGCCGAGGTGTAGGTCTGCAGCCGCACTTGCTGCCAGGCGTGATCCTGCAGGTGCTGGCCAAGGGTCTGCGCCGCCAGCCGTTGGCTCGGCTCATCCGGGTAGACAATCAGCGTCGGCCCTTGGAGCAAGCGCAAATGGGCAGCGCCGTAATCGGCCAGGGCAATCAGTTGCTCGCGAAGCCCGGACAGCGGCTCGAATATCTGCCGACTGGCCGGGGCCATGCCCTGCAGCGAGAGCGGCCCGATCAGCGGAACACCGGCGCGTTCCAGCCGCATGACCAGCTCAGTATCGAGCGCGGGTGCCAGCGGCGCGATCAGGGCGAACACCTGCTCCTGTTCGATCAAGCGGTCCAGCGCCTGTTCGGCACTGGCGCGATCCGGGCCCGGATCGAGAATGGTCAGGCGTAGTTGCCGGCCATGAATCCCGCCCGCCTGGTTGATCCGCGCCACGCTGCCCTTGAGCACCGCTGCCACGGTGGCGCCCTCCGCGCTCAACGGTCCCTGCCTCGGCAACAAGGTGCCCAGGTGCAGGCTGTCGGCGGTCAACCCCGGATCGCGGTCTTCGGCCACGCGCTTGAGGTAGGCCGTGAGGTTGCGCTGATCATTCATCGACATCACGAACCGTGGCATCGCCGGGTCCAGCCGATTGTTCGCCGAATCACGCCCTTCCTGGATCGCGCGGGCCAGCGCGCCCTCGGTGTAGGCCGGGTAATTGCGGCCGTTGACCTGTTGCTGACCGTAACTGCTGGAGAGGCGCGACCAGCTGATGTCTGGCGGCCGTACCCCGCCCTCGGGTCGTCCCTGGGCATCGGCGCCATGGCAATTGGCGCAGGGCAGACTGGTGGCCGGCAGCAGCATGCCGGCCGCGCCCACCCGGGCCATGATCGGTTCACCGCTTGCGGACACGCCCTCGCGATACAGCCGTTTACCGGCGCTTTCGCTGGGGCTCAGCGGCAACGCATTAGCGGTGAAGCTGATGCCGCCAATCAGTAGCAGGCCGAGGACGAGGGCAATTTTCATGGCGCGTGCTCAACGACCGGCCACGGGCATTGTCAGCAACTGCAAGCGCTGGGCAATGGCGGCGGCCGGTGCGTCGGGACGGATCTTGCTCCAGCGCTTGTTGGCCACGTCACCGACAATCAGCTGCGTCGAGTGCTGCTCGGGGGTCGGCACAATCTGGCCGATGCGCCCCAGCACAAGGTCCATTTGCGCCTTGTCGCCGGTGAGAAAAAGCCAGTGAGGACCATCGACGCCCTGCTTCAAGGTGTAAGCCTTGAGCACCGCCGGCGTATCGCGCAGCGGATCACTGGTAAGGGAAATAAAGGTGATGCCATCGGCCTTGTCGCCCAGCACCTCACGAACTTCCTTGAGCTTGCGAGTGATCAGCGGGCAGGCATCGTTGCAACTGGTGAAAATCACGTTCAGCAGCACCACGCGGTTTTGCAGAGCATCACTGTAGAAGCGCAGCGTGTTGCCGTTCTGGTCCAGCAACGGCGTGTCGGTGAACCAGGTTTTCGCATCCCGGGTGCCGCTGGCCGGTTGCTCGGCGGCGACCGCCGGCGAGGGCTCGTGATGCTCCTCGTGGGAAAACGCCATAAAACTGATCACGCAAAAACTCATCGTCAGGAAGATCAAAACGAGGGCTTTCATGGCTGATGCTCCATCGCAATGGCAGTGTGTTTGGCGTGGACGTTACGCTGGCCGCTGAGTTTCTCGACTTCACGTATGAGCACCGCCGGGTCGGTAAAACCGTAATAGCGCGTCCAGTGGCGGCTGTTGCCGTCACCGACGAGGATCAGCGGCTGATGACTTTTGAAGTCACCGCTGAAAGAGCCGAGGCCCTTGAGGGTTTCGTTGATCGACTGCGAGCTGCCGGTCAGCCAGCTCCAGCCCGGCCCCTTCTGGAAGCTGCGGGCGTAATCGTTGAGGCGCTTGGCGTCATCGCGCTGGGGGTCAATGCTGATCGACACCAGTTGCACTTCTTCACCGACCCGGGCGCCGAGTTGCTTCTGCACCTTGCCCATGATCGAGGACACCACCGGGCACACCGTGGTGCAACTGGTGTAGATGAAGCTCATGACCACGATCTTGTTGGTCACCAGATCCTTTTCCAGACGCACCGGTTTGCCGTTCTGGTCCACCAGCGCGACGTCGGCGAATTTGACCTGGGCGCTCTCCGAACTGGCGCTTTTGGCCGGCATGTCGTGCCCGGCGTGTTCATCCGCCGAGTGCGCCAGGGCCTGGCCGATGCCGACAGCCAACAGGCAGAGCGTCAGCAGTCCACGGTGTGCGAATCGATTCATGTCGGTTTCCTCTTCAGTGGGCATCGCCAGGCAACACCCGAACGCTGGCAAAGGTCTTGTCATCGAAACTCGCGCCAAGGGACGCCGCGCGAACGTGCAGGTACCAGGCGCCGTTCTGGTCGAGGGTCACCGGGGCTTCGTAGATGCCGTTGCCCACTTCAAGGGCAGCGACGTATTGGGCCCGGGAAGTCGGGGCGCGGAAGTAGCGCACCTGAACGTCCTTGACCCCTCTGCGCTGTGCCTTCTGCTGGCCCTGAACGATGCGAAACCTCACGGTGTAAGGGCTGCCGAGGGCCGCGGTGGACTTGTCGAGCATGAACTCGACTTTTGGCACGCCAGGAAGTTTTGCGAGGTTCTTGTCCGGTTCAACCAGCGCCGTGAAGCAATGGATGATGTTCGGTTGGTTGAGCAGGAACGCCACGTCGAAACGCCCGGCGACTGGCAGCTTGATCCGCGAACTGTAGAGCCCGGGCTCGATCTCGCGCAGGCTGCGGTCGATGACCATGGCCGCCCGCGCCACCTGCCCGCGATTGGGGTAACCGGACATCGGTGCGTTCATGCCTTCGGCGTAGAAGTAGGTGGTGTTGTCCACCGGGTTGACCACGAACACCGCGTTGTCGTCCCGCGACACCGCCAGGCTCGAGGCCAGCGGCAAATCACCGGCCAGCCGTGGTGCCTGAGGCCCGGCTTCGAAGCCCTGGCTGATCGGCGTACGGCCTGCGCCCAACGACGAGAGGTTGATCATCGTGACCTTGGCCGAAGCCAGACCGCGGATGTAGGCATAGGCCTTGGTGAACACCACTTGGTAGGGTTCAGCGGACACGTCCAGTTCATGGATCAACGAATCGGTGGCCGCGTCGATCACCGCCGCCTGGTTTTCCAGGGTGTTGAGGGCGATGCCGAAACGTCCGTCGGCACTGAACCCCATCGGGCCCAGGCCCTGTTTCATCTTGATCACTCGCCGCACGGCGAGACTGCTGGTGTCGACCACGGTCACGGTGCCGTCCTTGCCATCGGCGACATACACCGCCTGGGACAGCGGCGAGTACGCCACCGACAGCGGGTGCGAACCGGTCTTGAGTTGCTTGCTGATGGTCAGGCTGGCGATGTCGATGATGCTCAGCGTGCCGTCGTCGCGGTTGCTGACGAAGGCAAAACGGCTGTCTTTGCTGAAGGCGATTTCGTGGTGCCCAGGGCCGGTGGCCAAGTGTTTTAGAGGCTTGAGGCTGCGGGTGTCGATCACCGTGACGCCGGACTGTTCCGGCGTTTTCGCATTGTTGCCGACCCACAGCAGGCGTTCATCCGGTTGCAAGGCTACGCGCACCGGGTTGCTGCCAGCGGCGACCGAGTCGACCAGTTTGAATTGCTCGCTGTCGATCACCGCCACTGCATCGGCGGTCGGCATGGAGACGAACACCCGTTTGTTGTCCTTGGGCGTGGTCCAGTCCATCGGCGGTTGCTTGATGTCGATCCGCGCCATGGTGCTGGTGATGCCGCCCACCGACACCGACGGATCGACCACCGAGACGCTGGCGTCGCGGTTCATCACCAACAGGAAGTAGCTGTTCAGATCGAGCATCGGCCGTGCGCCGATGCTGGATTTCAGGAAGACGCCGACCCGGGATTTGCAACTTTGCTCGCGGCCCTGGGCCTTGTCGGCGGCGACGGTTTCCGGATCGAGCCAGGCACCGGGATTGATGCCCGATAATGGCTGGCCCGAGGCACTGTCGCTGACGCGGAACTGCACGTCGGCAAACTCGCCTTCACGCAACACGCCATCCTCGGCCAACGCCTTGACCTCAAGCGCCACCGAAATCCCGTCACGGGAGAGGTCCTGACTGCTCCAGGTGTCGGGCAGTGCGACCTGACTCAGCAGGTTGGGCGGCGCGGTGCGCCAGACGCCGACACTGATCAGCGCGACCCCGACAGCCAGCACGCAAACGGCGAATCCGATAGTCCTGTTCATTACACTCTCCCCTTACAGATCTGTGCCTGCCTTCGAACACTGCCCCTGTGGCGAGGGAGCTTGCTCACTCGCCACAGATCACTCATCGCACGTTCTTTCTCTTTACTGGCCAGTGCCCCTACGGTGCCGGTGCCGGCTCAGGTTCGTTGGTCACCCGCAGCAATCCCCAAAGCCCGGCGGTGTTGCCGTAGGCGCCGTAGTCGCGGTACAGGTAATCGCCTGGTATCGCGTTGCTGCCCCCGGCGCTCGGGTGCATGAAGCTGAAGTGCGCCGCCGGCAGGATGCTTTCACGCGCGCCGATGTACATCGACATCGGGTTGTAGCCGAACCGCACCGACCCCACCCCAGGCGTGGCCATCGGATAACCACCGACATCGCTCTTCTCCGACTGGAACGGGTTGACCGACCAGACGTGACCGTCCAGTTGGAAGGTCGTGCCGCGACTGCCACCGCTCGGCATCATGATGTGGGTGCGGAACGGTTGACCCGGTTTCACATACAGCACCGGTGTCTGCGGATCGCCCCCGATCAGCGCATTGCTGTAGGCCATATGCGCGTTCGGCACGTCACCGTAACCGGCACCGTTGGCATGCCCGAACGGTGCATCCGGCGCCAACCCGAAGCGGAACCAGATCGGCTCGGCCTTGTAGTTGATGGCCATGCTCGAGTTGTCCTGTGGATCGGTCGGTACACCGAAGCCTTCGGCGGCAATGCCTTCCACCGGCCGACCATTGGCCCAGCGGATGTTCAACGCTTTCTGCCAGACCATCGCAAAGTCGCGGTAAGTGGTCTGCCCTGGTGCCGTGACCGTTGCGTTGGTTTTCCGTGCATCCTCAACCCAGGTTGCGCCGACCGGCAGGATAGTCATCGCCCCGCCCAAGCCTTTCTGCGGTTGTTTGATGAGGTCCGCCGGGGTGATATTCAGTCCGCCGAACTCCACCGCCGTGGCAATGATGTTGTCGACACTGCGGCCCAGTTGCGTGACCGGTTTGCCTTCACGTTCCAGATGCCCGGCGTAGTACTGATAAGTACGGGTCGGGTACGCGCCGCTGTTGCCGATGCGCGGTGGCACGGTCTGGATAGGGTTGGCACCAACGTTGGTGCCGTCGGATTTGGTGATGTCGTACGCCAGCAGTTGCGCGTGCAGACCCACGTGGCTCGACGGCCGGAGCAGGTTGTTGGTGAAGATGGTCGAGCCCTGGCCATTATTGCGATCACGCTTGACCAGCCCTTGCATCACCGCCGTCTGGGTCAGGTCGGGCATGACCACCGGCAAGCGGTTTTCCAGGGTGATGTTGATGCAATCGCCCGCCGTTGCGCGCAATACCAGCGGTTCGACAGGCACGCCGGCTTTCAGCTTGCCGGTGGCCGGATCGAGGTCGGATTTGCGCACATACAGGATCGCAGTCGGATCATGCAACGGGCCGCTTTGCCCGCCGACGGTGATGGTTTCACCATCCTCAGGATCGACCACGGTGACCTGCGGGATGTTCACCGGCCGCGAGTTGAACACCAGGGTGCCACCCGCCGGATTCAACGGCCCGCCCACGTGTTGCCCGATGCCGGCCGGATCGCCGATGGTCAGGTTCAACGGATTGAGCAGGATGTCGTTGGCCAACGCCGCAACCACTTCATAGTTGCGTTGCACGGTCGGCCGGGTGCCGATGCCGTTGGGGTTGGCACTGATCCGTGGGCAGGAGCCATTGAATGCCACGGTGTTGCGCATGCCCGCAGGTTTGGGGTTGTTTGGCACGGCGAACAGGTCGCTGCGCTGGGCCGTGTAGTTGCGCATCACGCCCCAGATACCGTTCCAGTAACCTTCAATGGAAGCGTCCATCGAGTACAGGTAATCCCCCGTGGTCGCCGCTGAACTGGAAAGCATCGAGACCGGTGCATTGAAGCCCATCTGTTCGGAGATACCGACCATCTGCGACGCGCGCCAGCCGGAGTTGGAGCTGTTGCCGAAGCCGGAACCGCTTTGCAGCCATTTCACGCCGTGCAGGGTCACGTTGTGCTCTTCTTCGTGACCGCCGGCATGCACCCGCAGCCGCACGTTGTCACCGGTGTAGGTGCGCAACATCGGGGTGAACGGGTCGCCCGGCTCCGCGCCGCCACGGTTGACGTGCGGCGGGAACAGCGTGGTGCCGCCGGTTGGACCGGTGGCCGAGGTGACCAGGTTCGGTGCCAGGTTCATCGCCGGGATGGCGCGGTCGGTACGGCTTTGCATGGCGTACGCCAGGTCACCGCCGAGGCCGTCGGCCTGCATGCCGCGCTTGCCGTCCGGGCCGACCTTGTTCGGGTCGTACACCCGTAGGGCCAGCGGTTCGTTGCGGTAGTTGACCACGAACATGCCGGGGTCATCGACCGAGATCGCCTGTGGGCATGGCCGAGTCGGACAACCCGGCACCATGCCGCCCTGCACTTCGATGATGCCGTCGAGCAAGGTGCTGGCGTTGTTGCGCACCGGCGGGTTGATCGCGTAGCGGAAGCTGTCGGCGGTGGCCGGGAAGGCTTGCGGATCAGGCACGCCGTTAGGACCGGCGCCCACATACACACCGGCTTCATAGGCGTGCTGGAAGTCGCTGTATTCGAGGAAGAACTCACGGAAGCTGTCGTTCTTGCCGTCGCCGTCGATGTCACCGGTGGACACCACCGCTTGCCACGAAGTCGGCCCGCCGTCCTGGCGCGCGCCGCTGTACAACGGCTCGCCGGTTTCAGCGTGGAACCAGGTGGAACCGGCCGGTTCAGCCAGCACGGTGGCGTACAGGCCAATCTGTTGGTGAGTCGATGGGCCGAGGTGGTCGTGGGTGAAAATGGTCCCCAGGCCACGGTCGACACCTTTGGCGTTCACCACCGGATCGACGAACCAGCGCTGCATTGCCGTGCGCGCCCCGACCCAATCCGCCCGGCCAAATTGACCGAAGTACGGGTGATTCTTGGCTTTCGGACAGGCCGGTGTGCCGTCACGTGGATCGGTGCCTGTGCACTGGTTGAACTCGCGAATGGCGTGGATACGTTCTTGCACGGCCCCCGGGGAAAGAACGCCGTCTTCGTAGTTCCAGCCGTTGGCCGAACCGTCGGCCGCCGTCAGGTCCCATTTCGGCAGGTGAATGTGCTGACCGATCACGTCGGTCGGCGTGCGCACCTGATAATCGTCCATTTCATAGACGGCCGGCACCAGGTTGGTTTGCTGGTATTGCACGCAGTCGAAAGTGTTCATGCGCATTACCAGCGGCTCTGGCGGACGCTGTTTGGTGATGACCGGCCAGGCGTCTTCCCACAGCGCCAGGATGCGCGCTTGCGGGAAGTGGTAGCCGACTTTGTTGTACACCGCGTCGAACTGGATGTTCGCCGCTTTGTAGACCCGTGGACGGTCGGCGGTGAAGGCCGAGGAGCCGGTGTAGGACATGCCGTCGATGCGCTCGCCGCTGGCAAATTCGCCGGTGCCGGCGCTGCTGGTCAGGCGTTTTTGCCGGTCGTCCATGCACGGTTCGTAGTATGGCGCGCCGGCAATCGGCAAGGCACCGTTGGTGCGGAAGGCCTTCGCCACGATTTGATTACCCGGCAGCACGGCAAAGCTTGGGTGGTCCTTTTTGGCGTGGAAGGCCATGGCCGCCTGTTCGACTTCGGTACCCTCTTCCGGCATGTAGATCGGTTTGGCGCGGGTCACTTCCTTGGAGAAATCCAGCGACGTGGTAATGGTGTTCGCCACGCCACCGGCGGAGAAACCGTCCAGGGAGTGACGCCCCAGGCCGCCGTCCCAACCGCCGGACTGCACCGGGTCGAGGTTGGCCCACAAGGCGTTCCCGCTGCTTTTCAAGGACTGGGCCTTGGCTGCATCAAGCATGTCCAGCGGTGGAGTCGGTGGACGTTGGCCGACGGAGGTTTCCATGCCGCCGATCCAGAACGGATAGCCAGGGTTTTTCAGGCTGCCGTCGGCATTGCGGTTGGCTTCGCTGCGATCCACCAAGGCCAGGGAACCAATGGCCTGTGCACCACCGCTGCCGCCGTGATGTTCGCCGTCGTCATCTTCTTCGTCATCGTCGTCATCATCACCAGCGACCAGTATCTCGCCGATTTTCGGCACCACCGCGACCTTGCCTGGCATCGGCGCCATGGCTTTGCCCGGCAGCGGCACGACCGCAGGAATCGGAGTACCGGCAATGATTTCGCCATCGGGCAAGGCCCGGGCGCCCGCCGCCGGTTTGCCGCTGCGCAATGCGTAAGGTTCGTTGTGGAAACCGTCGGTGCCTTGTTGGGAGACTTCGAGTTTGGTGCCTTCTTCAAACACGTCGTGCACCCGCCACATGCTCCACATGCCCTGGGCAAAGTGTGGGTAGAAGTGGCAGTGGTAGATCGCATCACCGGCGACGCGGTTGCGGTTGCCCGAACCGCCGTTGGCGATTTCATAGGTGTAGCCGGCGCCCGGGCCGATGCCCTGGGCATCCACATAGTCGGAGTTGTCGTCGTTGGGGTTGAACAGCCACTGATGGCCGTGCAAGTGAAAGATGTGCTGCTCGTGGCCGTTGTGGGTGTTGCGGAATTTGACGAAGTCGCCGATGTAGCTGTGGTTGACGTTGGACGGCTCGGACGGATACAGCGCCATGGTGGCCTTGACGCCAATCTGATCGGCGCGCGGAACCTGCCCTGGAAGAATGCCTTCCAGGCCGGCGTTGGCCGGTACGTCCACCAGCATCGCCACGTCGCCGACGGTGTGCGAACTAAGGAAAAATTCTTCATAGGCGCAAGACAGGCAATCGTGCATCGGCCCGACGCCCAAGCGGTTGGCCACCACCTCGGCGCCCATGCCGCCGGAGCCATAGTTGATCATGAACGAATCGCGGGTCGGCTCCAGCACGTGGGCCATTACCGGGTCTGCCCAATACGCGGGGAACGCCTGGGTCGCGGCGGTTTCATCCTGGAACTGCGAGGCGAAATCGCGGAACGGCTCCAGCCGATTCGGAATCGCCGGGTTGCGTTTGCCCACGGCTTCCAGCGGATAGGTGGATGGAGGGAAGCTGCCGTCGGCATTGCCGCCCATCACAATCGCGTCGCTTTCACTGGAGATGATTTCATTGCCGTCGACCATGTTGATGATCGGCGTGCCGGCCTTGCCTTCACGGATCCACGGTTCGCGCTGCGGGTAGCGCGCCTGGTAATCGACGATCGGTTGACCGGCCGGGGTGCGGCCGCTGCTGGCCAGGCGCATCTCTTCTTCGGTCACGGTGTTGCGATAGCTGCGGCCGCCCTTGGGCACCACTACCACCTGGCCGAACAGGCCGTTGGCAACGTTGCCCGCATCGCCCTCACCACCGAAGGTCGCACCACGGCTGCTGGCGGCGAATGCACCTTCGCGCTCAGCGAACAACGTGTAGGAACGGGTGCCGCCCGGGGCGACCAGCGAATTGCCGTTGCGCCCGGTGTACGAGGCGATGTCGTCGATGCTGTTGACCGCTTGCATGCCGTTGACCTGGAAGCCGACATGGCGATCAGCGACCTGCTCATCGACTTTGAACTGATCGACGTTACCGATTTCGACCTCACCCTCAATCTCACCCTCCTCCCCGTTTTCGTGGCTTCCGGGGTTGGCCTGGTACGCCAGCAGGTTCTGCAGGTTGATGGTCAGGCAGTCACCGGCCGCCACGCGCAACACCAAGGGGCGCGGACGCTTGTCGGGACGCAGCGAGACTTTGCCCGGCACCGCCGCGCCGCCCTGGGCCAGGGACACGTTATGGTCGTCGACCACATCGCGGCGCAGGGCGAACATCATGCCATTGACGTTTTGTGCGCCGAGGCGGTTGAACATCAGCGGCTGATCCAGCGCCACGACGTTCGCCACCAGGTTGCGCTCGCAGCGCAAGGCTGCCTCGGCCAGCTCGATGCCGAACATCGACACCACCAACAGCGCACATTTGAACAAGGACGAAGCGTTCGGTATGCCGGTCATGATCACGGGCCTCGCTGTGGGTGCTCACAGGGAATAATTCTCGACAAATCCCCTTGAGCAATCCGCATGCCATAAAAAATTCAGTTAGTTTTCAGCCACTTGAAGCAACGATTTAATAACCCGGGGGATATTCCCCACTTATTCCCCCCTTTTCCGGGTGGATGACAACCTCCACCCCAAAACTCAAATCCCGTAGCAGCTGTCGAGCTTGCGAGGCTGCGTTCGGCGGCGAAGCCGTCGTGAAATCCGGCAACGCGGTGTTTCAGGAAAACCTCGCATTCAGGTTTTACGACGGCTTCGCCGCCGAACGCAGCCTCGCAAGCTCGACAGCTGCTACGGGGCGAATGCGGTCTTCGGTCAGTGGTACAGATCGGGTTGCCCCACATGTGGGGGATTGCCCCAATCACAGCGGTGCGTCCATGGCCAGGCCCTGCAAGCGCCGGTACTGGCGCAAGACATTGGGCACATAACGCTGGGTTTCAGCGAACGGCGGGATCACCCCGCCACGGCTCAGGACCGCTTGTGGTCCGGCGTTGTAGGCCGCCACGGCGAGGGTGATGTCGTTGTCGAACAAGGTCAGCAGGCGCTTGAGGTATTTGGCGCCACCCTGGATATTGGCTTTCGGGTCATAGACGTTTTTCACCCCCATCTCCCGAGCGGTATCGGGCATCAATTGCATCAGCCCGCCAGCGCCTTTTGGGGACGTTGCATCCGAGTTGTAGCGCGACTCTTCGCGGATCACCGCGTGCAACAACGCCGCCGGCAATTCATTGGCCGTGGCGGCCGCCGACACCAGCTCTGCATAAGGTTGTCTGGCAATCATCTGGGGCTGCTGATCAAGACCGACCAGCGAGGATTGGGGTTCGTGAATGACTCGTTCATAGGTGCGGCCGGGACGGTGAACATTGGACAGCACGTAGCTGCCCTTGGCGTCCACGGAAACGAACACATCGGCCTGTACGACGCTCGTCAGCAGCAAGCAGCCGAGCAGTCCTGTGGTGAGTGTTTTCATTATTTTGCCTCCCCTGCCCGGCCCCGAAAAATGGGGGTAATGCCCCAATGGCCGGTAGTAAACCAGCCATACGCAAGCACTGTGCCGAAAGCGCAAAGGCCCGGAATACAGGGGTTTCGCAAGGATGACCGGGGGTGAGCATGGCAATTGCATACGCCTTCAAGGCGACCCTTCTGCCGACTGTGTGAGGTCATCATGAATCAGCGTTTGCGTTCCGCCCCGCGTACTCAAAGCGGGTTCACCCTGCTCGAACTGTTGGTGGTGCTGGTGGTGCTCGGGCTGTTGGCCGGTATCGTCGCGCCGAAGTATTTCGCCCAACTGGGCCGCTCCGAAGTGAAGGTGGCCAAGGCGCAAATCGAAGGCCTGGGCAAAGCGCTCGACCTGTACCGACTGGAGGTCGGCCATTACCCATCGACCGAACAGGGATTGCAGGCGCTGGTCACTGCGCCGAGCGATGAAACCAAATGGACCGGTCCGTATTTGCAGAAAAAACTGCCGCAGGATCCATGGGGCCGTAACTACAACTACCGCTACCCCGGCGAAAACGGCGAATACGATCTGCTGTCCATGGGCAAGGACGGCCAACCCGGCGGCGAAGGCGAAAACGCCGAAGTCACCAGCTGGCAATGACGGGGGTGGCGACCATGCGCTTTCATCTCAAGGCAGTGGGCAAGGCCGGCGTGGTCTCGATGACCGTCGAGGCGCCCGGCCACAGCGAAGCCCGGCGCATCGTCGAAGACCAAGGCTTGCGGGTGGTCAGCCTGCACGTCGAGCGGCACTGGCGCGCGCTGCGCCTTCGACAGCGCGAGACTTTCAACCTGGTGTTGTTCAGCCAGGAGCTGACCACCTTGCTCAATGCCGGCCTGCCTTTGATCGATGCGCTGGAAAGCCTGGCGGAAAAAGAGAACGCGCCGCAGGCCCGTAAAACCCTGAGTGAACTGGTGCGCCTGCTTTACGAAGGCAAATCGTTCTCCCAGGCACTGGCCCAGCTGTCGGCGGTGTTCCCTCCGCTCTACGTTGCGCTGGTGCAGTCCAGCGAGAAGACCGGTGCCGTGGGCGATGCCCTGGGCCGCTATGTCAGCTATCGCCAGCGCATGGACGAGGTCCGGCAAAAAATCGTCAGTGCTTCGATCTACCCCCTGCTGTTGCTGGTGGTGGGCGGTGGCGTGGTGTTGTTCTTGATGGGTTACGTGGTGCCGCGCTTCAGCCTGGTGTTCGAAGGGCTGGGGTCGAACCTGCCGTGGCTGTCACAAGTGCTGATGAGCTGCGGGATGTTCCTTCACGCCCACCAGGGTGAGTTCTTCGGGGGCTTGGCGGCGATCGTCGTCGCCCTCGGTTTCCTCCAGCGCCAACCGGCCTTTCGTCGGGGCGTCGATCGGGTGATCGAAAAACTCCCGGCGGTCCATCAACGCATCTTCATGTACGAACTGGCGCGCTTCTATCGCTCCCTGGGCATCCTGCTGCAGGGCGGCATCCCCCTCGTCACCGCCATGGGCATGGTCCGCGGCCTGCTCACCCCCGCCTCCCGCGTGCGCCTGGACCAGGCCTGCGAACGGGTGCGCGAGGGGCAATCGCTGTCGGCCGCCCTGGAACTCAATCATCTGGTGACCCCGGTGTCCCTGCGCTTGCTGCGAGCAGGCGAACAGTCCGGCAACCTCGGGCAGATGATGGAACGCAGCGCCGACTTCTACGACGAAGAAATCAGCCGCTGGATCGAATGGTTTGTGCGCCTGTTCGAACCGTTGCTCATGACCTTCATCGGCCTGCTGATCGGGGTCATCGTGATCCTGATGTACATCCCGATCTTCGAACTGGCTTCGAGTATTCACTGACCCTCCGGAACGGGGTCGAGTGGAACGGGGTCGAGTCGTACCGTTCATCGCTCATCCACGTTGCAAATGAATTAATCGGCGCGCTGCGGTGTTCACCGTTTGAATCGAGCAGCACGTTGCATTGTTCATCAACGTTCCAACCTGAATAAGAAGACGGAGAACGACATGCACATCAACAAGCTTTTACTGGCAGTTGCGATTGGCGCAGTTCTGTCGGCGTCTACCGTATTGATTCCGGACAGTTTGTCCGGGGTGTCGAGTGCCCAGGCCAAGGACGGTGGTAGTGGTGGCGGCGGTGGATCTGGTGGCGGTGGTCACGGTGGCGGTGGGTCTGGCGGTGGTAGCGGCGGTCACGGTGGTGGTGGGTCTGGTGGTGGTGGCGGCGGTCACGGTGGTGGGTCTGGTGGCGGTGGCGGCGGTCACGGCGGTGGTGGGTCTGGCGGTGGCGGCGGTGGGTCTGGTGGCGGCGGTGGTGGTCACGGCGGAAGCGGCGGCAATGGTGGCGGCCACAGTGGAAACGGCAGCGGTGGCAACAGCGGCAGCGGTCACAGCAGCAGCGACCATGGGTCGGGGCACTCCGGCAACACCGCCTCATCCTCCTCCGGACGCAGCGGCACTCACGCCGAACCGGGTGACGATCATGGCGTCCATCGCTCCGGCGAAATCGGCGATGACCACGGCGTCCATCGCTCGGGCGAAATCGGCGACGACCACGGCGTCCATCGCTCCGGCGAAATCGGCGAAATCGGCGACGACCGTGGCGTGCATGTCGGTGGCGAGCCAGGCGATGACAAAAGGAGCTGACAGACACTGACCTTCAAAACGCCACAAATCCCCTGTAGGAGCGAGGCTTGCCCGCGAATGCGTCGTATCAGTCAACGCTTGTTTTGACTGTCACGATGCCTTCGCGGGCAAGCCTCGCTCCTACAAGGAATTGTGTGATCCGGCGCCCTACAACCCACCCTCAACCCGATCCAGCCGCTCGCGCAGAAACTCGATCAACGCCTGCACCGGCCGCGAACTCTGGCGGTGCTGCGGATACACCGCCGACAACGTCAACGGCTGCGGACGAAACTCATCCAGCACCGGCACCAGCCGCCCCTCCTTCAGCGCCGAGCCGACAATGAACGTCGGCAAGTACGTAATCCCCATCCCCGCCACCGCCGCATCCTTGAGCAACTCGCCGTTGTTGACCCGCATCCTGCCCGTCACGTTGACGGTCAGCGGCTTGCCCTGCCCTTCAAACCGCCATTGCACCTGACGCCCGTGGCCGTAAGGCAGGCAGTCATGGCTGTGCAAATCTTCGGGTCTGAGCGGCGTACCACGCTCGGCGAGGTAAGCCGGGCTGGCGCAGTACACGCGTTCGATGGAGGCGATACGGCGGGCGATCAGGGTCGAATCTTCCAAAATGCCGATACGCAACGCCAGGTCGTAACCCTCGCTGAGCAAGTCCACCGGACGATCGCTCAGGTCCACTTCCACCGTGACATCGCGATAGCGCTGCAAAAACAACGGCAGCAGACACCCCAGATGCGCCAACGCAAACGACAACGGCGCGCTCACCCGAATCGTGCCGCGCGGCTCGGTGGTCTGGCCTGCGATGCCCTGCTCCACCTGCTCGACTTCACCGAGCAGGCGTAACGCCGACTCGTAGTAACTCTGGCCCAGCGGCGTGACATCCAGCCGTCGCGTGGAGCGGTTGAGCAAACGCACGCCCAGGCGCTCTTCAAGTTGCATCAGACGACGGCTGACGAACTGCTTGGACAGGCCCAATTGATCGGCTGCCGAGGTGAAGCTGCCGGAGTCCATGACCTGGCAAAAAATACGCATATCTTCGAACGGGTTCATTGTCACGCCTTGGTTGACAGTCAAACACTTTATAGCCGCTTTTTCCCTTTTGGGCGACCTATTAATCTGTGTTCCAACCCAACACCTGTAGGAGCTGTCGAGTGAAACGAGGCTGCGATCTTTTGACTTTGATTTTTTAAAAACAAGATCAAAAGATCGCAGCCTCGTTTCACTCGACAGCTCCTACAGGGACCGACAGACAATTAAAAAGGATTTGCCCCATGAACATCGTCAACAAAACCCTGACCGCCTCCCTCCTCGCCCTTTCCATCGGCAACGCATTCGCCGCCGGCAGCCCGGGTGTCGAACACAACACCCAGGCCTTCCTCGAAGCCCTCGCCGCAGGGGGTGGCAAGCCGCTTGAGCAGTTGAGCCCGAAGGAGGCCCGTGCGGTGCTGACCGGTGCGCAAAACTCGGTGAAGGTTGACCTGTCGGGTGTGGACGTCAGCGACCGTGCGATCAAGGTCGATGGGCAAACCATCAATCTGAAAATCGTTCGGCCGGCCAAGGTCAAAGGTGAATTGCCGGTGTTCATGTTCTTCCACGGTGGCGGCTGGGTGCTGGGCGATTACCCGACTCACCAGCGTCTGATCCATGACCTGGTGGTGGGCTCCGGCGCGGTCGCGGTGTATGTCGACTACACGCCATCGCCGGAAGCGCACTACCCGACCGCAATCAACCAGGGCTACGCCGCGACCCGTTGGGTGGCCGAGCATGGCAAGGACATCGGGGTCGATGGCAAACGCCTCGCGGTGGCCGGCAACAGCGTCGGCGGCAACATGGCGGCGGTCGTGGCGTTGATGGCCAAGGAACAGAAAACCCCGGCGCTGCGCTTCCAACTGTTGATGTGGCCGGTGACCAACGCGCAGTTCGACAGCGGCTCGTACCAGCAATTTGCCGAAGGCCACTTCCTGACCAAGGGCATGATGAACTGGTTCTGGGACAACTACACGACCGACCAGGCCGAGCGTGCGCAGATCCATGCCTCGCCGTTGCAAGCCAGCGCCGAACAGCTCAAAGGCCTGCCCGCCGCCCTGGTGCAAACCGCCGAGTTCGACGTGTTGCGTGACGAAGGCGAAGCCTACGCCCGCCACCTCGACGCGGCCGGTGTGCCGGTCACGGCGGTGCGCTACAACGGCATGATCCACGACTTCGGCCTGCTCAACCCGCTGAGCCAGATTCCGGAAGTCAAGGCGGCGGTTCGTCAGGCGGCATTGGAACTCAAGACTCACCTGAACTGAGACCACCTCGCCTCGCCACACTGCAATGTGTGGCGAAGCTGATTGCCCTTGTAGCAGCTGTCGAACTGTGGCGAGGGGATTTATCCCCGTTCGGCTGCGCAGCAGTCGTGAAGCCTGAATGCAAGGTCGTTCTGACACACCGAATCGCCTGATTTCACGACTGCTTCGCAGCCGAACGGGGATAAATCCCCTCGCCACCGTGCTGGGGCTCGACAGCTGCTACATGTATCGAAAGCGTTCTTTTAGTCGGAGTTCCCCCATGTCCTTTATCCTCGCCCATCTGCTGTCCTGGAGTGCCCTGTTGCTGGTGATCGACGCCGTGCTCTGGCACCTCGCGCCGTTCAAGCATCGCGTCACGCGGGTTGGCGTGCGGCTGGCGCTGTTCGTGATGTTCAGCGCGCTGGTGATCAATGCCGGCGTGAGCCCGTTGCAGGCGCCGCTGTTGGCCGAGGATCGTGTCGCGCAACTGGGTGCCACGGCATTGGGGATTCTCTGGTGGCTGTACGCCGCGCGGGTGCTCACCGAAGTCATCGGCCTGGTGCTGATGCGCCGCATCGGTCACAGCGGTCGCTTGTTGCAGGACGTCATCGGTGCACTGGTGTTTCTGATCGCCATCGTCGCGGCAGCCGGTTACGTGCTGGAGCTGCCGGTGAAAGGCTTGCTGGCGACGTCCGGCGTCGTGGCCATCGTCGTCGGCCTGGCGTTGCAAAGCACTTTGAGCGACGTGTTTTCCGGGATCGTGCTCAACACCACCAAGCCGTATCAGGTGGACGACTGGATCATGATCGATGGCGTCGAGGGTAAGGTGCTCGACATCGACTGGCGCGCCACACATATGCTGACCAGCGCCGGCAGCACAGCCGTGGTACCGAACTCGGTGGCGGCCAAGGCGAAGATCGTCAATCTGAGCCGGCCGAACAACATGCACGGCGTGTCGATCAGCATCCAGGTGCCCAACCACATTCGCCCGCGCCGGGTGCTGGATGCCCTCGAGCGCACGCTTCAAGGCAGCAGCAGTTTGCTGCTTAACCCGGCGCCGAAAGCGGTGCTCAAAGAGGCTGGGGAAACCATGTCCGAATACGTGGCCAGCGGATTTATCACCGAGCTTGGCAAGAAAAGCGAAGTGCGTAATCAGCTGTTCGACCTGGCACATCGGCACCTCGAAGCGGCGGGGATTTCCCGGCAGATCGATGGCGTGATTGAACCGACAACCCGCGCTCGGGCATTGCTCGATGAAGTGAAGGTCTTCCGTTCCTTGAGCGAGGACGAGCGTGATCAATTGGCTCAGTCGATGGTCCCGCAGCAGTACGCGGCAGGCCAGGTGGTATTGGAAATGGGTGAAGTGCCGGACAGCCTGATGGTGATCGCCACGGGCGTGGTCAGCGCCACCGTGCCCGATGGCACCGGTCAAACCGAAGCAGGTCGCATGGGGCCGAGCGAGGTGATGGGTGAGCAAAGCATCCTAACCGACACGCCGTCCCAGGCCACCTTCACCACCTTGACCTCGTGCATCATTTACCGGATCGACAAATCCCTGACCCGTAGCTGCATGGAACAACGGGTTGAAGTGGGTCGGGCGTTGAACAAGCTGCAGGCGGTACGCCAGCAGAACAGCCGGTTGGCGTTGATGGCCAAGCCGGTGCAAATCAAGAAAAGCGGCTTCCTCAGCTGGCTGCAAAAACGCCAACAGGCGTAACGGATCACACGGTTTCATGTAGCAGCTGTCGAGCTTGCGAGGCTGCGTTCGGCTGCGCAGCAGTCGTGAGTCCAACCAACGCGGTGTGTCAGAAAAAACTCGCACTCAGGTTTTACGACTGCTGCGCAGCCGAACGCAGCCTCGCAAGCTCGACAGCTGCTACAGAAAGCTCGTTCGTCAGACAAAAAAATGCCCGCACGGTCGCGGGCATTTTTATGGATCGCCGGGCTTACTTCGACGTCAACACCGCGTAGCTGTTCATCAAATTGCGATAGTTCGGAATGCGCGTCGACAGCAGGTTCGCCAGGCCTTCCATGTCGTTGCGCCAGTCGCCCTGCAGCTCGCAGGCCACCGAGAACCAGTTCACCAGTTGTGCACCGGCCGCTGTCATGCGTGCCCACGCGGCTTGCTGCACGGTTTCGTTGAAGGTGCCCGAAGCGTCGGTGACCACAAACACTTCAAAACCTTCCGCCAGTGCCGACAGCGTCGGGAAGGTGACGCACACGTCAGTCACCACACCGGCGATAATCAGTTGCTTGCGGCCGGTGGCTTTAACGGCCTTGACGAAATCTTCGTTATCCCAGGCATTGATCTGGCCTGGACGCGGGATGTACGGCGCGTCCGGGAACAGCTCTTTCAACTCAGGCACGATCGGGCCGTTCGGGCCGTTTTCGAAACTGGTGGTGAGGATGGTCGGCAGTTTGAAGAACTTGGCCAGGTCCGCGAGGGCCAGCACGTTGTTCTTGAATTCGTTCGGCGAGAAATCCTGGACCAGCGAGATCAGGCCAGTCTGGTGGTCGACCAACAGGACAACAGCATCGTCTTTGTTCAGGCGTTTGTACGGAACGTTGCTCATGTGAATCTCCTCGATGGATGGGTATTACGCATGGCGCCGACGTGCTGCATCGGCGCTGATTGTGATCGTCAGAACGCGAAGCACGAGCAGCCGAACGCGCCCCAGAAACCCGCAAAATCACTGACCGGCGCGTTCGACAACCGCGCCTTCTCATGGCTGTGGGCATGCACGCCACACGGCCCGCTGCAATGGTGAACCTGCGCCTGCATCGGCGACGTCGGACGCCAATGCCCCGGCACCTTGACCACCGGCGACCAGTCCGGCAGCACCGGCACGCTGGCCGGTCCGAGTTTTTCGAAATCACCGGCGGCGTACACCACCTTGCCACCGACCACGGTCAACACCGACTCGATCCACTTGATCGCTTCTTCATCGACGCTGAAAAAGTCCGCACTCAAGGCCGCCAAGTCAGCCAGTTGGCCGACCTTGATCATGCCTTTCTTGCCCTGCTCGGAAGAGAACCAGGCGCTGCCGTGGGTGAACAGTTCCAGTGCCGTTTGTCGCGAAAGCCCCTCGGCGTGCAGCTCCAGGCCACCGACCGTGCGTCCGCTGACCATCCAGTACAACGAAGTCCATGGATTGTAGCTGGACACTCGCGTGGCATCGGTGCCGGCGCCGACCGGCACCCCTTCGGCCAACATGCGTTTGATCGGCGGCGTGGCTTCAGCCGCTTTGGCGCCGTAACGCTCGACAAAATATTCGCCCTGAAACGCCATGCGATCCTGAATCGCAATCCCGCCACCCAACGCCCTCACCCGCTCGATGTTCTGCGGCGTGATAGTTTCAGCGTGGTCAAAAAACCACGGCAAACCGTTGAACGGAATGTCACGGTTGACCTTCTCGAACACGTCGAGCATGCGGCTGATGGATTCGTTGTACGTGGCATGCAAACGGAACGGCCAGCGCTGCTCGACGAGGTGGCGAACCACCGGTTCCAGCTCGTCTTCCATGGTTTGCGGCAGGTCGGGACGCGGTTCAAGGAAGTCCTCGAAATCGGCCGCCGAGAACACCAGCATTTCCCCGGCGCCGTTGTGTCGCAGGTAATCGTCGCCCTGATGCAAGGTCACGCTCGACGTCCAGTTCTTGAAGTCGGTCAGCTCTTCTTTCGGCTTCTGCGTGAACAGGTTGTAGGCGATACGAATGGTCAGTTGCTGGTCCTTGGCCAACTGCTCGATCACCTGGTAATCGTCCGGATAATTCTGGAAACCACCGCCGGCATCGATGGCGCTGGTCAGGCCGAGGCGGTTGAGTTCACGCATGAACTGGCGGGTCGAGTTGACCTGATATTCCAGCGGCAACTTCGGCCCTTTGGCCAGCGTCGAGTACAAAATCATTGCATTGGGACGCGCGACCAGCATGCCAGTCGGCTCACCGTTGCTATCGCGCACAATCTCACCACCCGGTGGGTTCGGCGTGTTGCGGGTATAACCGGCCACGCGCAATGCAGCGCGGTTGAGCAAGGCGCGGTCGTACAAATGCAGGACAAACACCGGGGTGTCCGGCGCGGCCTGGTTGAGCTCTTCGAGGGTCGGCATGCGCTTTTCGGCGAACTGGAATTCGTTCCAGCCACCGACCACGCGCACCCATTGCGGCGTTGGCGTGCGATCGGCTTGATCCTTGAGCATGCGCAAGGCATCGACCACCGACGGCACGCCTTCCCAGCGCAGTTCGAGGTTGTAGTTCAAACCACCACGGATCAGGTGCAGGTGTGAGTCGTTAAGGCCGGGAATGACGCAACGGCCCTTGAGGTCGATGACCTGGGTGCCCGACCCCCGCAGGGCCATGGCGTCGGCATCGGTGCCGACCGCAACGAAGCGGCCTTCGCTGATCGCCACCGCACTGGCGCGCGGGTTTTCACGGTCAACGGTATGAAATTGGCCATTGAATAAAATCAGATCGGCGTTCATCGCGTTTCCTTGGACTGAGGGGAATGGGACAGCCACGGCGCGAACAGACGCGTCGCCATCGGCATGAACAGGTACACCACCGAAACGACGATGGTCAGCGTGATCAGGAACGTCGCGACCACGTAATTGGACAGGATGGCGTTGAGTTGCAGCAGCGGGCCCCAGAGCAGCGGCACCAGCAAGGTGTGCGGCAAAATCACCAGCAACGTCACCACGGCCTGCTTCCAGCGCGGCGGCGGTGGCGAAGCGGCGTCGGCTTGCGGCGCGAACCAGAACTCATTGACCGGGTTGACCTCGGTCTGGTCGCCATCGGCGAGCATTGGCGTCGCTTCGTTGACCAACTCCAGCCGCTGCGGCGAATCGAGCCAGCTTTGCATCGCGTCGGTGGAGCAAAAGCGCAGCACGCAGGTGTACATGTCGAGGCCGGCGTTTTTACCGCGCATCACGTCAACGCCCAAGTGCCCTTCCTGCTGCCCGGCGATGCTGACAATGTTGCGCAACCAGGCTTCATAGGGCACTTCAAAACCGGCCTTGACCCGGTGCTTGATCACCAGGGTCACGACTTCCTCGAAACGATTGGATTCAGGCATAACGCAACGCTCCGGCAAATCGGACATTGAGCGCCAGCCGTCCCGGCCCAGCGATAAAAAGGCTGGTGAACACAATCAACAGCAGCCAACCGAACTGCCCTTCCTCGACACTCCATTGCGCATGCACCACCAGCAGCGCGATCAGCAACACCGCCAAAATCGGCAGGCACGCCAGACGCACCAACACCCCGGCGATGATCAGCAACGGGCACAGCACCTCGGCAAAAATCGCCAGCATCAGCGTGATGTTCGCGCCCAAGTGAAAAGGGTCTTCGATGACTTGCAGTTGAGCGCCGTAGTTAAGCAACTTCGGCAAGCCGTGCACCCACAGCAGGAACACACCGCCACTGACCCGCAAAAACAGCAGTCCGAAATCCTGCGCCCGTTCATCCCATCGCGACGTATTCATGGGCTACCTGCTCAAATGAAAAACCACCGGCAACGATGCGCCGGGACATCTTTCGATAGTGCCGGTGTGGGTGCCGGAAAAATTGGATGTGTGTGCTCTTTTTGCCAATGAGCCGGATCTACTACCGACGAAGCTCCCACAGGGGAATCTTCATTGCTGGAAGCTTTCTGCCAGGCACAAAAAACGGCCTCTACCGAGACCGTTTTTTTTTCGCATCAAAACCACAGGCGTGACGCTCGCCCTGTTCAAGGAGTGGACCGAACGAGATATTCACGGACATCAAAGACCATCGCCGTCGCTGGATCCGGGACCTGATCCAGATTGACCCTGAAGCGAATGAGCAATGTGCTGCCGACAGCCAATAGCTGCAGATAGCTGTACGCAATCGTAATGCTGTGGCCATTGGTCGTAACCCAATTTCGATGAACCGAATTGCGGGCACCCGTCCATACAATGAGATTGTGACTGCCACCGCTGGCGTTCTCGCCTTCCAGATCCAGCCAGATCCGCTGTCCAATGGCGATATGCGGCCAGCCACCAAACGTGAGAGTCGCCCCGGCCATGACGTCTTTCAGATCCAGTTCGTCTGTACCGTTCGCCTGGGTAATCACCGGAGCAATCAGCGCGGTTGACGGGATCGCCAGCACGTTAAGGGGAAACGGTTGTGAGGTCACCGGAGGCGATGCTCCGCGTGTGTAAGTAAAGGTAATCTGGGCTTTTTTACCGACGCTAAACGCCACCAATGACTCGGGCAGCGAAATATCCAATGGGCGAGTAGCGCCAGCGATAACCGGGTTTGTCGTGTACGTACCCGCTGAGGGCGTACCCGAGGCGGCTGTCCACGTCACAGTGACACTGTCGCCGGCTTCCAGGTCATCCACGACAGCGGTCAAACTGCCTGTAGCCGCCAGCGGATCCAGGTTGAGATTATCGGGCGCTTCTTTGATCGAGAGGGGTCGATCCTGTAACTCCACGTTGATCGTCCATCGATTGGACTTCTCTCCATCACCGTCAACAACAATAGCCGTCAACACGTTTTGACCATCAATCAGCCCGTTCACTTGATGCTGCCAACTACCGGCAACGACATTGGCCGTGCCTTGGGGAATTCCCCCGTTAAAGATTTCCACTTCTTCACCGTTCGCACTGCCATGTACCGTCACAGTGGAGTACTCGGTGTCCCCACCATTGGCAATGTCCTGACCGAGCGGATTTTTCACCGACAAGATCTTCGGTGGTTCGGGCGTTATCGATGCGGTTGTTCTGACGATGTAGTTTCGATGCGCAAACTTCTGGGCAAGGGTTTCATCCTGGCTTCCTTGCAGGCCTGCCATGAACTCCAGGGTCAGCGTGCTGCGATCCTTGAGCCCCTTCAGCGGGACAGCGGAGTAGTTTTGCGCATAGAAGCCTTTGCTGAATGACTGACCGACAACGTTGCCCGGCGAACGCCAGTACACCTCATTGAAATCGCTACCGTCGGCATTGACGCCTCTGAGACGCAACCAGAAATACTGGTCTCGGGTTTGCAGAGCCCATGAGTTTATCCGCAAGGTAAATTCAGTCAGGGCCCTCACATCAAGGGCCAAGCCTTCGCCAAAGTCCTGCGCCTGCGTAATGAAAGGTCTGGGCAAATCGTTTTGCGTGACAGGCAGCACGTACAAAATCAGCGGCTGCGAAGTGACAGGTTCCGAAGTGCCTCGCATCACGGTGTAGCTCAGCGCCACCGTCATTCCCTGATTAAAGATCACCAGCAACGCGCCGCCAATCCCGACCTCCAACGGCCGCAACCCATCCACCGGGAAAAACCCCGAGGTATATGACCCGGCCCCCGGCGCGCCTGCCCAAGTCACGCGGACCCTGTCACCGGGTTCCATCGGGTACTCCATGACAACCCTGCAGCTATACCTGACCGCCACTGAATTCAGTTGGTCGGAGTCCTGGCTTTCCCGAATATACGGAGGCGGCAAGTCGTCGGTGACCAGTTCAGCAGGTTGACTATTCATCCTTCGTTCCCTGTGCGTGATTGATCTGATTCCTTGGGCACGGGGTATCACACACCGGATCGTGAAGAACCGCTACTGTCAGAACTTACAGGTCAAGGGCGCTTACAGACGAACGGTCGATAGCGTTGAGGGATCGAGGGGATCGAAAGGGGAAACGTTGTCGGTTTCCGGGGAATTGGGTGTGGCTTTGCATGTGGTGAATCGCCGGTATACCTGGAACCACCAACACCTGTCGCTAAACAAGTAAGGCTGGCGGCTGTACGCAGGTTAGCGAACCGAGAGGCAAGTAACGCTAAACACCTTTAAACACAGCCCTAAAATCAACATACATTCCCCTCTGATAGCGGGCTTGCTCGCGATGGCATTGGGTCAGCCGACATCAATGTTGAATGACACACCCCCATCGCGAGCAGGCTCGCTCCTATAGTGAATGGGTGTATGACTTGAGGATAATGGTCGGCTGTCAGGCCGCCTTCGCGGGCAAGCCTCGCTCCTACAATGGATCGGTGCACACCGTACGCTTTTCACCACTCAACAGGCCGAGCGTTAGCTCGCCTGCAGCTTTTGATCTTGATCTGCCCGCCCCGTCGGGAGGCCGAGTGGAGGCGTTCATCTGGGGGTGGGCGCGTAGCGCCGTGCGGCGAAGCCGCACACATCGAGAGGAGGTCGAAGCGAAGCCGACCGGAGGCGATGCCCCCAGATGAATGCCGGAGCGAGGGTACGCCGAGCCCAGGCGAGGGGCCGGACGCTGGGGCGAAGCCTTTTGGTTCCTTTTTGGCGTTTGAAAAAGGGACTCGCTGTAAGAGCGAAACCATAAGTGGCCGTTACCGCAGGAACGGATATGTACACCCAGGAAGAGATAGGTCGGCTATCAGGCCGCCTTCGCGAGCAAGCCCGCTCCCACAGTTGGATGGCGTACATCAAGGGGAACCTGGTCGGCCCGGAGGCCGCCACGTTCAAGCCGAAATCGGCAAAGGCCTCGACATGAACTCGCTGATCCGCGACCGCAACCACCGCTCCGCCGGATCGTTGTCATGCACCCCGCTCCAGGCCATCGACAACTGCGCCGCATCAATGGGAAACGGCGGATCCTCCGCCCGCAATGCACACCCCTCAACCAACGCACACGCCGCATAATCCGGCACAGTCGCAATCATCTCAGTCCCGGCCAGCAACGCCCGCAACCCGCTGAACTGCGGCACGCCCAATACCACACGGCGGCTGCGACCAACCTTGGCCAGATCCAGATCGATATTGCCACTCAGATCGCCCGAGAACGACACCATGGCATGCGGTCGTTCGCAGTATTCATCGAGCGTCAGCGTCCCCGGTCGCTTGTCCCCGCGCAGCACCTTGCAGGGGATGTCCCGCAACTTCTTGCACTTGGCATTCGCCGGCAAATCCGTGGTGTAGCTCACCCCCACGGAAATTTCCCCCGAGGCCAGCAGTGCCGGCATCAGCAGATAGTTGGCACGACGCACCACCACGACGATCCCCGGAGCCTCTTCCTGCAGTTGCCGCAACAACGGCGGAAACAAACCGAATTCTGCGTCGTCCGACAAACCAATGCGGAACACATCATTACTGGTTGTCGGATCAAATTCCTTCGCTCGGCTGACCGCCCCGGAAATCACATCCATCGCCGGTTGCAGTTCCTTGAGAATCGCCAGCGCCCGCGCCGTCGGCTCCATGCCGCGACCGTTGCGCAGCAACAACGGATCGTCGAACAGGTCCCGTAACCGCCCCAGCGCCGCACTTACCGCCGGTTGCCCCATGAACAGCTTTTCGGCCACACGGGTGAGGTTCTTCTCGAACATCAACGCTTCGAAAATCACCAGCAGGTTCATGTCGACGCGACGCAGATCGTTACGGTTCATAGGCACGGTTTCCTTGTGTGTTCAGCCAGGCAAGAAGCGTTGCGACTTTACTCGATCAGCGGCACTTTCGCCGCACGTTTGTAAGGCCCGTATTCCACCGGCACCCACTGGAAATGCTTGCCCTCTGCGGCGATGTGGCCGATGCCAGGAAACGGCAAGTGCGCCGCCGTCACCCAGGTCTTGCTCGCCGCCGCCTCACTGAACACCTTGGCGCGACTCTTGATGGCCTGCTGACTGTTGACGTCAAAACCGATCGACACTTGTGGGTGTTCAAACTGCACAGCGAGGTTATGCACCAGGTCACCCATGAACAGAATGCTCTGCCCCTGGGAGGTGAAGCGGTAAGTGGTGCTGCCCGGCGTGTGCCCGCTTTCCAGCTCGGCCTCGACCACGCCCGGCACCGGCGACTGGCCGGTGGCGAAGGTTTTGAAACGGCCTTCGGCCGCATACGGCGCGGTCGAGTCCTGGGCGATTTTGAAGTACGGCTTGGCACCCTCCGGGGCCTTGGCGAGTGCCTGCGGATCAAGCCAGTAATCGGCCTCTGCTTTCGCCGCAAACACCGTGGCATTGGCAAAAACCGGTTTCTGCTGGCCGTCGACCAGCCCGCAGACGTGGTCCAGGTGCAGGTGCGTCAACAGGATGGTGTCGACTTGCGCAGGCTCGTAACCGGCCGCTTTGATATTGTCCGAGAGCATGCCGGCCGTTTCGCCGATGCACTGGCCAGCGCCGGTGTCTACCAGGATCAGCTGCTTGCCGGTGTTGATCAGAAACGCGTTGAACGCAGTCTGCACGCCTGGCGTTTCAATCGAGCGACGGGCCAGCAGCGCGCGGATCTGGCTCTGGGGCAGGCCCTTGAGCAGTTTGGGCGACAGGTCGTTGTAGCCATCGAACAGCGCCGTCACCTCGTAATCGCCCACCGCCAGACGGAAGTAACCCGGTACTTGCGTGCCAACCTGTGCCGGTGCCTGAGCCGAGGCAATACCGGACGCCAGCGCAACCGCGAGCCCCAGCGCGCAAACCAGAGAATGTTTCATGCCTTCACCCTTGATCGAGTCAGAAAAGCGGCAAGGTATACGCCGCCGGATGGGGGCGATTTTGCACGGGGCGAGCCCGAAGAAATTGCAGCAATGTGCTGAGTTAGCGCTGTTGTTCATTCCTGAGCAACGACGGAATTAACAACGTTTAACTCGCCTGTCAGCGCCCTGCGACCAAGAATGAAGCTCACCGACACGGACATTTGTCATGGCCCATTCTCAGCAAAACGTCGCCCGCGCGACTGTCACTGAAGCGCGCAAGAAAACCACCGGCGGCCTGACCCCGTGGCGCGAAAGCCTGGTCAAACAGCTGATCCTCGAACGCCTGGGTGAAACCGTTGAAGTGACCGAACTGGCCCGCGCCTGCGCCCTGTCGCGCAGTCATTTCTCCCGCGCGTTCAAGTGCAGCACCGGGCTCTCGCCGCAGGACTGGATCCGCCACCAGCGCATCGCCCGGGCCAAGCAATTGATCCAGAGCACCGACCTGACACTGACGCAAATCAGCCTCGAATGCGGCTTCTGCGATCAGGCGCATTTCTGCCACATCTTCACCCGCAGCGAAGGGATCAATCCATTTGCGTGGCGATGCCGTGCGGTGCGCACCCTCCCCCAGCGCCCCACCTGCACCGCTCAACTTCACGCGTAATAAAGCCCGACCCGCAAGCGCTGTAGCAGCTGTCGAGCTTGCGAGGCTGCGTTCGGCTGCGCAGCCGTCGTGAAATCAGCCAACGCGGTGTTTCAGGAAAACCGCGTACTCAGGTTTCACGACTGCTTCGCAGCCTCGCAGGCTCGACAGCTGCTACAGACGTGGGTTGCGTTAGCCCAAGGGGGACAGGCGCTCCAACGCCTCGGCCACGCCAAACCCGTACGCCGGATCAGCTCGGGTGCAGTTGTCGATATGGCGCTGACGAATCGCCTGCGGCACGCCGTTCATGGCCCGTGCGGTGTTGTCGAACAGCAATTGTTTGCGCACCGGATCGAGCAAGCGGAACAAATTCCCCGGCTGTTCGTAATGATCCTCTTCCAACCGATGATCGTAGTGCTGAGCAAAGCCTTCCACCGGCAGCGGCGGCTCGGCCAGTTCCGGCGAATCCTGCCACTCGCCCACGCTGTTCGGGAAGTAACTGGCGGTGCCGCCGAGGTTGCCGTCGGTGCGCATCGCGCCGTCGCGGTGATAGCTGTGGGCCGGGCAGCGCGGTGCGTTGACCGGGATGTGATTGAAGTTCACCCCCAGACGATAGCGCTGGGCATCGCCATAGGAAAACAGCCGCGCCTGCAGCATGCGGTCCGGCGAAAAGCTCACGCCCGGCACCACGTTGGCCGGCGAGAACGCCGCTTGTTCGATTTCGGCGAAGTGGTTTTCGGCATTGCGATTGAGCTCCATGATGCCGACCTCGATCAGCGGAAACTCGCCGTGTGGCCAGACTTTGGTCAGGTCGAACGGGTTATGCCGATAGTTGGTCGCCTGCTCTTCTTCCATCACCTGGATGCACAGCTTCCAGCGCGGGAAGTTGCCCTGCTCGATGACTTCATACAGGTCGCGCAGGTTGCTTTCGCGGTCCTTGCCGACCACCGCTGCCGCCTCGGCGTCCGATAGGTTTTCGATGCCTTGCTGGCAGACAAAGTGAAACTTCACCCACACCCGCTGGTTATCACTGTTGATCAGGCTGAAGGTGTGGCTGCCGAAGCCGTGCATGTGGCGGAAGCTGGTGGGAATCCCGCGATCGCTCATGACGATGGTCACCTGGTGCAGCGCCTCGGGCAGCAAGGTCCAGAAATCCCAGTTGCTGGTGGCGTTGCGCAGGCCGGTGCGCGGGTCGCGCTTGACCACGTGGTTGAGGTCGGAGAAACGCAGCGGGTCACGGAAGAAAAACACCGGCGTGTTGTTGCCGACAATGTCCCAGTTGCCTTCGTCGGTATAAAACTTCACCGCGAAACCACGGATGTCGCGCTCGGCATCCGCCGCACCGCGTTCGCCGGCCACCGAGGAAAAGCGCACGAACAACGGCGTTTCCTTGCCCACAGAACTGAAGATATTGGCTTTGGTGTAACGTGTGATGTCGTTGGTGACGGTGAAGGTGCCGTAGGCGCCCGCGCCCTTGGCGTGCATGCGCCGCTCGGGGATCAGTTCGCGGTCGAAGTGGGCGAGTTTTTCCAGCAACCAGATGTCTTGCAAGAGCGCCGGCCCACGAGGGCCGGCGGTCTGGATATTAAGGTTATCGACCACCGGGGCGCCGGTGGCGTTTGTGAGCTTTTTCATGAACGTGATCTCGATGGTTGTCTGCTCTCATCAGGAGCGAAAACCGGCGCGGATCTACGCCCGCGCCGGGGTACATCAACCCTTGAGGAACGCCAGCAGGTCAGCGTTGAGCTGATCCTTGTGGGTATCAGTCAAGCCGTGGGGCGCGCCGGGGTAGACCAACAGCTGCGAACCTTTCACCAGTTTTGCTGAGGCGATACCCGCCGCTTCGATCGGCACCACCTGGTCCGCGTCGCCGTGCACCACCAGCGTGGGGATGTCGAATTTTTTCAGGTCTTCGGTGAAGTCGGTTTCCGAGAACGCCTTGATGCAGTCGTAGGCGTTCTTGTGGCCAGCCGTCATGCCTTGCATCCAGAACCAGTCGATCATGCCCTGGGACGGCTTGGCGCCCGGTTTGTTGAAGCCGAAGAACGGCCCGCTGGCGAGGTCGATGTACAGTTGCGAACGGTCGGCCAGGGATGCCTGGCGAATGCCGTCAAACACTTCGATCGGCAGGCCGCCGGGGTTGGCTTCGGTCTTGAGCATCAGCGGTGGCACTGAGGAAATCAGCCCGGCCTTGGCCACGCGACTGGTGCCGTGGCGACCGATGTAGCGCGCCACTTCGCCGCCGCCGGTGGAGAAGCCGAACAGCACGGCGTCCTTGAGGTCGAGCAACTCGATCAACTGCGCCAGGTCATCGGCGTAGGTGTCCATGTCGTTGCCGGTCCACGGCTGGCTGGAACGGCCGTGACCACGGCGGTCGTGGGCGATTACCCGGTAGCCTTTGGAGGCCAGGAAGATCATCTGCGATTCCCAGCTGTCGGCGTTCAACGGCCAGCCGTGGCTGAAAACGATGGGTTGGCCGGTGCCCCAGTCCTTGTAGTAAATCTCGGTGCCGTCTCGGGTGGTGAACGTACTCATGCGATATCTCCTTTTGCGAATGTTGGGGTGGATCAAATCGGTGGATGAGCCATGCGTTCGGCCAGACGCGCCACCCGCTCGCCCAGATGAGCGGCGGTGCAACGGTCTTCGGCAGGTGGGGCAAGGTCGGGGGACTGTTCGACATTCGACTGGGCCATGGCGCCGAGCGAGCTGCCGAGGCGATTCATTTGCCCGTCGAACACGCCGGTGCTGGAGCGGGCCGGCAGCAGGTCGAGGCCGACCCAAATCATTGAATGCTGCGCGGCAAACACCGCCATCTGCAGCAAGGTGTTGAGTTTGTCGCCGCACAGGCAACCGGAATTGGTGAAGCCGGCGGCCAGCTTGTCGCGCCACGGCTGGGCGAGGTAGAACGCCGCCGTGGACTCCATGAAACTTTTGAACGGTGCCGACGCGCTGCCCATGTAGGTCGGGGCGCCGAAGATGATGGCGTCGGCGCTGTGCAGCCGGTCCCAGTGCTGCTCAACTTCGTCGACCGGAATCAGCAGGCAGGTGCTGCCCAAGTGGCGCTGCACCCCCTGGGCCACGGCTTCGGCCATGACCCGGGTGTGCCCGTAGCCACTGTGATAGACCACCACCACATTGCTCATCCCGGTGTCCTCATGACAAGTTGATCCCTTTGCAACACCACCGCCCTCTGTAGGAGCGACCCGTGGTGAGGGGATTTAGCGAAACGTCGCACCGCCCCGTTCGGCTGCGAAGCAGTCGTAAAACCATCGAGTGCGGTGTATCTGACATACCGCAGATTTCGATTTCGGGGCCGCTTCGCGACCCAACGGGGATAAATCCCCTCGCCACACAGGCTCGCTCCTACAAGACCAGCGGGTGTTGAAGCAGCAGAGTTTTGGGCGTAGACCAGACGCAGGACGAGTTAAACGTTGTTAATTTTCATTGGCGCGCCAAATGCCTCAACACCTGCTTTGCTGCGGTTGCACCCAATAAACACGGCGTCTGCCAGTGGCGCCGGGGGCCGGGCGGTCGCCGCGAACCCGCAACCGTCAGACGAACCCTCGTTGCGTTGCCGGAAAAACCTGAGGAATATGCTCGAAAACCGCGTACTAGACGGATGCAAGCAGGAGCCACACGTTGACCCTTTCCCCCGAGCAGGCCATCCATTTCGGCCCCTACCGGATCTATCCCGGACAACGCCTGGTGTTGGAGGCCGACCAGCCCCTGCGCCTGGGCCGGCGCGCCATGGATATTCTGTTGATCCTGCTGGAGCACGCCGGAAAGGTGGTCAGCAAACAGCAACTGATCGCCGGGGTCTGGCCCAATAGCGTAGTCGAAGACATCAACCTGCGCGTGCACATGGCCGCACTGCGCAAAGCCCTCGGCGATGGCCAGGCCGGCCAGCGCTATATCGTCACCGTCGCCCAGCGCGGCTACAGTTTTGTCGCGCCGTTCTCGCTGGAAGCGATCGAACAACCTCTCGCCAGTGAAAGGATCGAGCCAAGCACCCATAACCTGCCCATCCGCCGCACGCGGATGATCGGTCGCCAATTGCTGGTCGAGAGCCTGGTCACGCAACTGTCACGCCAGCGCTTCATCACCCTCGTCGGCCCTGGCGGCATCGGCAAGACCACGGTAGCGCTGCGCGTCGCCGAACTGTTGATCAGCCGTTATCAGGACGGCATTCGCCTGCTGGACCTGGCGCCGATAAATGACCCGACGCTGATCACTACCCATCTGGCCACCCTGCTGGATTTGTCACTGCATGGCGCAGAACCGATGAGCAGCCTCGCAGCGTGCCTGCGCGAGCGGCAGATGCTGCTGGTGATCGACAACTGCGAGCACCTGCTCGACGCCGTCGCCCTGCTCTGCGAAAGCATCCTGCGCGCCGCGCCACACGTGCATATCCTGGCCACCAGCCGCGAAAGCCTGCGGGCCGAAGGTGAGTTCGTCCAGCGTCTCGAATCCCTCGACTGCCCACCGCCCATCGCGGTGCTGGACCGCGCCCAGGCGCTGACCTTTTCCGCGCTGCAACTGTTCGTCGAGCGGGCCATGGCCAGCCACGACAGCTTCGAGCTGAGCGATGACGACCTGCCGCTGTTGATTGAAATCTGCCACCGCCTGGACGGCATTCCGCTGGCCATTGAACTGGCGGCGGCGCAAGTCGGCACCTTTGGCCTGAGCGGATTGCTGACGCAGCTGCAAGGCAGTTTTCGCCTGTTGACCCAAGGCTGTCCGTCGACACTGGGCCGACACCAGACCCTGCGCGCCACGCTCGACTGGAGTTTCGAACTGCTGAACGCCTGCGAGCAAACCTGCCTGCGCCGGTTGGGGGTATTCAGGGGCGGTTTTACGCTGGAATCGGCCGCGGCGGTGATTGTCGGCGAACACATCGAGCCCGGCGAGGTGTTCGGTTCGATCACGCAACTGGTGGCCAAGTCGTTGCTGAACGTGGAAGTGGGCGACGAAGAAGTGTTCTACCGTTTGCTCGACACCACCCGCAGCTACGCCCTGGAAAAACTCGACCAGACCGCCGATTTGCCCGATACGAAAAAGCGCCACGCCGAGCGCTGCCTGGCCTTGATGCGTCAGGCTCAAACTGACTGGGAACTGATCGCCACCGACCTGTGGATCGAGCGTTACGCCCGCAGCCTGGATGACGTGCGTTCGGCCCTCGACTGGGGCTTGAACGCTCAAGGTCCGCAGGCACTGGCGATCCGTTTGACTGCGACCTCGACGCCACTCTGGCAGGAACTGTCACTGCTCAAGGAACACGGCGTTTACGTCCGCAAGGCGCTGGCCTTGCTTGAGTTGGCACCCGAGCCCTGCCCTCATCTGGAAATCCCCCTCAAGTTGGCCCTCGGCAGCTCCTGCTATCACACCCAGGGCGGCACGGCCGAGACCATCGCCGCGTTCGTCAGCGCCAGAACCCTGGCCAAACACAACAACGATGTGGCCGGTCAACTGCGGGCGGTGTCCGGGCACATGGCAGTCAACCTCAGTTGCGGCCATTACCAAATGGCGCTGGAGCAGAGCCTGCTCTTCGACCGCTTGGGCGCGCAAGGCGACGCCGTGTTGTCGCTGAGCATGCACCGCTTGCGCGTACTGGCCCTGCACTTCGCCGGGAACCAGGGGCTGGCCCGGTTGAACGCCGAACAGGTCATCCAGAGCATGGCCCAGAGCGGGAACCTCAACCGCTTCACCCACGGTTTCGGCGTGCAATACGATCAGAGCGTGGCCGCCCTGACGATTCTGGCACGCATCCTCTGGTTGCAAGGTCAACCGGAACAAGCCTGGCGCACTGCCCGTCAAGCATTGGACATCGCGATCCAAATCAACCATGGCACCTCCATTTGCTACACCCTCGCGCTGGCCGGTTGCCTGATCGCGCACTACAACGGCGATAACCGTAAGGCTCGTGAACTCTTGCGCCTGCTGCTGGAGCAATCACAGAAACACTCGGTGCTGCTGTTCTACACCTGGGCCCGGCACTATGCGCAGGTGATCGACCGCGCCGAGGCGCACTTGCCGCTTCAACCGGGCGTGGGGTTGATCAAGGACATCATGGTCACACTCGATAGCGGTTTCGTTGATGACGCCCTGTTGCATCGGGCCGACACCGGTACGGCCGGCTGGAGCACGGCGGAGATATTGCGCGCCAGGGCTGATGCATTGTTGGCGGAGAATAATCAGCCGGAGATGGATTGCCTGGGCGGACGCTATCGCGAGCACGCTCGCTCCCACACGGTCGTCGCAGCCGAGGAGATATTGGTTCGGGCGTTGAATGTGGCCAGGCATCAGGGCGCTCTGGCCTGGGAACTGCGCAGCGCCACCTCGCTGGCGCAACTGTGGCAGCGTCAGGGTCGGTATCAGCAAGCCCATGAACTGCTGGCGCCGATCTACAACCGCTTCACCGAAGGTTTTGCCACGCCGGACCTGAGCAAAGTCCGGCGCCTACTAGACGAGCTCCATAGGCAACTGCACGCCTGAAACCCAGCGTGCACGGCTGATGTAATGCGAGTAACGCTGCTCGAACGTGCGCAGGTGGCCACTGAGCTCGAGCTTCTCCAACGCATAGGTGCGCGTGGTGTTGAGAAAGCGATATCGCGTTGTGCCGTTGACCTGATCCATCGAGAGCAACGACTTGGCCACCAGGCGCTGCATCAGCGCCGCCAGTTGATTGGGCTTGAGCACCTCGCAACTGCTCACACCAATCGCGGCATCGAGGGTGAAGGACATCTTGAAGACCGAGAGGCGCTGCAACAGGGTTTGCTCCCACTGGTTCAGCCGCTCATAGCTCCAGTCCAGCGCGGCCTTGAGGGTCTGATGCCGGGGCACAGCGGTGCGTCGCCCCTGGGTCAGCAACTGAAAACAGTTATCCAACTGAGCTTGCACACCGACCAACGCCAGCGCATCGATCTGCGCCGCGGCCAGTTCGATGGCCAGTGGCAAACCGTCGAGCCGCCGACAGATTTCCCGCACCGCCTCGAGGTCCTGTTCGCGCAAGGCAAACCCTTGTTGTCGGGCTCGGGCGCGACTGACGAATAACTGCACCGCCGAATAGCCCATGGCCTCGGCCACGCCATGCAACGCCGACGCGGGTGGCACCGCCAGGGACGGCAAGCGCTGCACCGTTTCCCCCACCGCCATCAGCGGTTCACGACTGGTGACGAGAATCGACAGCCGAGGCGCCGACGCCAGCAAGTCCTCGACCAAGGTCCGACAGCGTTCCAGCAGGTGTTCGCAGTTGTCGAACACCAGCAACGTGTGCCGTTGCGCCAACACGTCCAGTGTCGTGCCGACCTCCAGCTCAAGGGTTTGCGTCAGATGATCGACCACGCGCGCGGGGTCATCGAGCGCCGCGAAATCCACCAGCCACACGCCATCCTCATAATGCTGCAACAGCAGTTCGGCCACGCGCAGCGCCACGGTGGTCTTGCCGATACCACCGGGGCCGACCAAGGTCAGAAGACGCCGAAGCGGCAACTGCCGGACCAGACTGCCGACAATCGAATCCCGACCGATCATCGGCGTGAGCCGCGCAGGCAGGTTGTGTTGATGCTTTTGCACGGTCTCGATCAAGACCAAGGTACCCGCAGGCACCCGCTCCACCGGCGCAATAAAGCTGTAGCCACGCTGGGGAATGTTGACGATGTAGCGCTGGCCATCCTGCCCGTCGCCGAGGGCCCGGCGCAGGGCCGCAATGTGCACGCGCAGGTTGATTCCTTCGACCACCGACGTCGGCCAGACGTGGGCAATCAATTCGTCCTTGCTGACGACGTTACCGGCGCGCTCCACCAGTACCTGGAGGATATCCAGGGCGCGACCGCCCATGCGCAACGGCCGATCACCGTCCAGGATCAGCCGTTGCCGCTGGTGAAAGGCGTAGGGGCCGAACCGCAGCACCGTATCGCTGTTTAAATCTCTGAGGCTGTTCATGCACGTTTGCGTGCTGAAACCTGGCCCGGCTCACAGTGCTGAACTGTCCATCGCACCCGCCTTCCAGGCTCCCGCACCTCCATTGCAAAGAGTTCAGGTTTATCTTGGCAGGCCTCCGTGACGGTACAACTGCTACGGTGGGAGCGTCACGGCCATTGCGGTGCGCACAACGGCCAAGAACGCTCTAGCTGAACTGCTCGCGGTATTGCGTCGGGGTCAGGCCGAGCTTTTCGGCGAACAGAAAGCGCATATGCCGCACGCTGCCAAAGCCACTTTTGAAGGCCACGGTCTTGAGCGGCAAGTCGCTGGTTTCCAGCAGGTTTCTCGCGCAGTCGATGCGCGCGCTTTGCAGAAACTCCATGGGCGTCATGTTCACGTCCCGGGCAAACATCCGGGCGAAATGCCGCGTGCTCATGTTGGCCAGGCTGGCCATGCGTTCAATGCTGAAGGCTTCGTCGAGGTGTTCCAGCACATGGTTCTGCACGCGGGTGATCGGCGTTTCCTGTGGTGCGACGGTGGCCATCAACGGGCTGAACTGCGCTTGCCCGCCCTGGCGTTTCATCACCACCAGCAACACCTTGGCCACGTCCTGGGCGACTTTCTTGCCGTGGTCTTCGGCGACCACCGACAGGGCCAGGTCGATGCCGGCGGTGACGCCGCCGGAGGTGATGAGGTTGCGGTCCTGCACGAAAATCTGATCGGTCTCCACCGTTGCCTTGGGGAAGCCTTTGATCAGCCGCTCGGTGTAATGCCAGTGGGTGGTGACACGATAACCGTCCAGCAGACCGGCATGCCCCAGCACAAACGCGCCGGTGCAGATCGAGCCGTAGCGCTCGGCGCGATGCACGGCGTCTTTGAGCCAGCACAGCAACGGCGGATGTTTTTCGTTGTAGGCACCCGGGCCGCCCGGCACGAGCAACAGGTCATACGCTTGATCGGCCTGATCGATGTGCAGATCGGTGTGCACGCTGACGCCGTTGGAAGCGCGCAGTGCGCCATGTTCGGTGCCGATGGTCGACAGCTCATAACGGTCCTCCGCTGCCAGGTATCGATTGGCGATGGAAAACACTTCCATGGGCCCGGCCATGTCGAGCAGCAGAAAGTCCGGAAACAACACCATAGCCACGGTTTTCATGGGTTAAACATCACTGAAGTCAAAGAAGGTCTATCGACCGGACTCAATTCCTGTGGGAGCGGGCTTGCCCGCGATAGCGGTGTGTCTGTCATCCACACTGTTGGATGTGATGCCGCCTTCGCGGGCAAGCCCGCTCCCACATGGGTTTGTGTCAGGCCTTTAAAGAGTGTTGTGCATTATGGCCAATGTACGGCGTCAGCGTCGGAGGAAAATACCTGATTACTCGATCACAACTGTCAACCTCAAAGCGACAGTATTTCAATTTCCATCTACTTATTGCACCGCACAGTAACCATTAACCTTCTCCTCACTCGGACGAATCAATGTCCCCACAGGAGATTTCATCATGCTGACCCTTCGCAAAGCCTCCGATCGCGGCGCCGCCAATCACGGTTGGTTGAAGTCGTTCCACACCTTTTCCTTCGCCAACTATCGCAACCCGAAAGAGCAGGGTTTTTCCGACCTGCTGGTGATCAACGATGACCGCGTGGCGGCCGGTAAAGGTTTTGGCCAACACCCGCACCGCGACATGGAGATTTTCTCCTACGTGCTCGAAGGTGCGCTGGAACACAAGGACACCCTGGGCACCGGTTCGGTGATCCGCCCCGGCGACGTGCAATTGATGAGCGCCGGCAGCGGCGTGGCCCATAGCGAGTACAACCATTCGGCCACGCGGCCGGTGCACTTCCTGCAAATCTGGATCGTGCCGGAAGTCAGCGGCGCCAAACCGCGTTATCAGCAAGAGCACTTCAGCTCCCAGAAAAAACGCGGGCGCCTGCAACTGATCATCTCCCCCGACGGGGCCAAGGGTTCGCTGAAGGTGCGTCAGGACGCACGGGTGTATGCCGCGCTGATCGACGGCAAGGAAAGCGCCACCCTGGAACTGGCTGCCAACCGCTACGCGTATGTGCATGTGGCCCGAGGCAGCGTCGAACTCAACGGCGTGCAGCTGCAGGAAGGCGATGGGGTGCGGGTTCGTGATGAGCAGGTACTCGCGTTGAGCAACGGTATGGATGCCGAGGTGCTGGTGTTCGACTTGCGCCCGCAAGAACTGCCGCAAATGCCATGACCGTGAATGACCTGGGGGGCTTCTGCCCCCAGGTTTTTACCAGCCAGCTACATCACCTGTGGCGAGGGAGCTTGCTCCCTCGCCACAGGGGTTGTGTTAGTCCTTCGACTAGCGATGACTCACTCACCGGTACCGGTAAACACCGCGACAATTTCATCGATGACCGCACGAACCCTGGCGGTATGCCGCAAGTCCGCATGGGTCACCAGCCAGACGTCATACGGCACCGGTCGCGTGCGCTCCGGCCACAGCCTGACCAGCCCGTCCCTCTCCCCCATGTACACCGGAATTTCCCCGACTCCGAGTCCCGCCGCCAGGGATCGACGCACCAGCAAACTGGAACTCAGACTGGCCACAATCCGCCCGCGCCCCAGCGGTTCCGAGACCAGGGTCATGTCTTTGTTGCCCTGCAGATACGGCTGATACACCACCAGATCATGCCCCTCGAACGCCGAGCCCGGCGCCGGCACGCCATGGGCATCGACATACTCCTGAGAAGCAAACAGGCCCACCGGCCAACGCGCGATGCGGCGGGCGATCAGGTCCGGGTTGTCCGGCCGGGTGTTGCGCACGGCGATGTCAGCTTCGCGTTTGGCCAGGCTGAGAATCTGCGTGGAGGCGTCCAGTTGCACCCGCACGTCGGGGTGTTGTTCATGCAAGTTAGCAATGGCCGGGATCAGGAAATCGATGGCCAGTGAGTCGGTGGTGCTGACCCGCACCAGCCCGGTCAGTCGATCGTCGAGCCCTTGAATCTGGCGCTCCAGCTCCAGCGCCGAATGCTCCATTTTCTCCACGGCCGCCAGCGCCGCCTCCCCCACCGCTGTCAGCGCATAACCTTCAGAAGTGCGCAGGAACAGCGTCGCACTCAATGACTTTTCCAGTGCCGTGATCCGTCGGCCGACCGTCGCCTGATCGACCCCCAGCACCCGCGCCGCGCCCCGGAGCGTCGACTCGCGGCACACCGCCAGAAACACCCGTGCGTCATCCCAATTCATGCCGTTCCCCTGCCGATGCATAATCGCATCACCATAACGCAAAATCGCTGCGTTATTGCATCAGTCGTTCGGGATAGTCTGGGGGCCAAGTGTAAAACCTCACAGGACGTTTCCCATGCACAGCGCATCGACCACCCCGCGCAGCGCGATCTGGCTGCCGATCTTCGCCGGCCTCGCCGCCAGCCTGGTCAGCATCGGTCTGGCGCGGTTTGCCTACACACCGCTGATTCCCTCATTGATCCAGGCGCACTGGTTTTCGGCGAGCGACGTGGTGTACCTCGGCGCGGCCAACCTTGTGGGTTACCTGATCGGTGCACTGATCGGACGCCCACTGGCCAACCGCACGTCGAACAAAACCGCGTTGCGCCTGATGATGCTGGCCGTGACCTTGTCGTTTTTCGCCTGTGGTTTTCCGTTGTCGGTGAGCTGGTTCTTCGGCTGGCGCCTGCTGTCGGGCGTTGCCGGCGGCGCGATCATGGTGCTGGTGGCCGCAACGGTGTTGCCCCATGTGCCAGCGTCGCGCCGAGGTCTGGCCAGCGGCGCGATCTTCCTCGGCATCGGCTTGGGCATTGCCGGCTCGGGGACGATTGTTCCGCCGCTGCTAAGCCTTGGCTTGCAGCAAACCTGGTTTGGCCTGGGCCTGCTGTCACTGGTTCTGACGGCCGCGAGTTGGTTCGGCTGGCCGAAAGAGGCGCATCATCAAGCGGTTGAAGTGTCGATCGAGAAGACCGCAACACCTACCGATCCAGGGGTTTACCTGTTGTTCGCCCAATACGCATTCATGGCCGCCGGGCTGGTGCCGGCGATGGTGTTTTTGGTGGATTACGTGGCCCGCGGGCTCGGTGCCGGGCCGCATGTCGGCGCGTTGATCTGGGTGATGTACGGACTGGGCGCGATCATCGGGCCGGTGAGTTACGGCTTCCTGGCCGATCAACTGGGTGCGAAGCTAAGCATCCGGCTGGTGCTGGTGGTGCAGGCGATTGCCGTCGGCCTGCTGTCGATTTCCAGCTCATTCACAGCGCTGGCCGTGTTGGCCGTGATCCTCGGTTCGTTCCCGCCGGGCATCGTTCCACTGGCACTGGCGCGGGTTCATGAGCTGATCCCGAACCATCACCAGCAGCAGATTGCCTGGAGCCGCGCGACGGTGTCGTTTGCCACGTTTCAGGCGATTGCAGGGTTTGCGTATTCGGCGTTGTTCAATGCCAGTGGTGGGCAGCATGGGTTGCTGTTTGTGATGGCGGCGGGCGCGATTGTGGTTGCGTTGTTGCTGGAACAGGCCATGCGTTTGCTGAACAGACCAAACCCTGTGGGAGCGGACTTGCTCGCGAAGACGGCGTCACATTCAACACATTAGGTGACTGATGCACCGCTTTCGCGAGCAAGCCCGCTCCCACAAGGGATTGGTGGTTTGGACTGAATTATTGGTTCACTGATGCGATCCCATTTACAGACGACTTTCTCGACAGGACTCCCACATGACGTTGCCGCAAACCATGACCCTGATTGAAATCACCGAGCCCGGCGGCCCCGAGGTGTTGAAGCCGCGCCAGGAACCGGTGCCCACGGCCGGCGCAGGCGAAGTGCTGATTCGCGTGCACGCTGCCGGGGTCAACCGTCCCGATGTGATTCAACGCGCCGGCAAGTACCCGATGAAACCCGGCATGAGCCCGATTCCCGGGCTGGAAGTGGCCGGTGAAGTGGTGGCGATCGGTACGGGCGTCAGCGAATTCATCGTCGGCGACAACGTCTGTGCGCTGACCAATGGCGGCGGCTACGCACAATATTGCGTCGCACCGGCCAGCCAGACGCTGCCGATTCCAGAAGGCATGGATTGGGTCCACGCCGCGGCGGTCCCGGAAACCTTCTTCACGGTCTGGGCCAATCTGTTCGACATGGGCGGCGCCAGCAAGGGCCAGCGCGCGTTGATTCACGGCGGCACCAGCGGCATCGGCACCACCGCGCTGATGCTTTGCCGCGAATTCGGTGTCAAGGCGTTCGCCACGGCGGGCAGTGAGGAAAAGTGTGCAGCGATCCGCAAGCTGGGCGCCGAGGCGATCAACTACCGCGACCAGGAGTTCGTCCAGGTCATCCAGGAAAAAACCGCCGGCAAAGGCGTCAACGTGATCCTCGACATCATGGGCGGCTCGTACCTGAATCAGAACATCGCGGCACTGGGCATGGAAGGTCGCCTGGTGATGCTCGGCTTCCTCGGCGGCGCCCGCGCCAACGATGTCGACCTGATGGCGATCATGGGCAAACGCGCGACGATCACCGGCTCGCTGATGCGCTCGCGCACCCGTGAAGAAAAAGCCTCGATCGCCGAACAGTTGCGCGAATACGTGTGGCCGGTACTCGCCGCCGGGCGTTGCCTGCCGATGATCGACAAGGTTTACCCGTACACCGACGCGGCGCAGGCCCATGCGCGGATGGAAGCCGGCGATCACATCGGCAAGATCGTGTTGCAGGTGGACTGATCAGTAGCCCTCGCCTGCCGATTTTGCGCCGCTGATGATCGCAATGCCCGAGCTGGTGCCCAGTCGCGTGGCGCCGGCTTCGATCATCGCCAGTGCGGTCGGGTAATCGCGCACACCACCGGAGGCCTTGACGCCGATGTCGGGCCCGACGGTACGGCGCATCAGCGCGACGTCTTCTACGGTGGCGCCGCTGCGGCTGAACCCGGTGGAGGTCTTGACGAACGCGACGTTCAGTTCACGGCAGATCTCGCAGGCCTTCACCTTTTCCGCATCGGTGAGCAGGCAGTTTTCCAGGATGACTTTCAACGGCACCTTGCCGCACGCCTCCAACACCTGGGCGATGTCGTCGCGCACCTGATCGAACAAGCCGTCCTTCAACCAGCCGATGTTCAACACCATGTCGACTTCCCCGGCGCCGGCAGCAATCGCCCGCTCGGCTTCGAAGGCCTTGGTGTCGCTCAGCCCGGCGCCCAGCGGGAAGCCGACCACCGCGCAGATATTCACGCGTTGCCCTGCCAGGCACTGCGCAGCATGGGGCACCTGCCCCGAGTTCACGCACACCGAATAGAAGCCGTGTTCGGCAGCTTCGCGGCACAATGCGGCGATTTGCTCGCGGGAGGCATCGGGCGCCAGCAAGGTATGATCGATGTACTGCGCCAGCGCTTGGGGTTCGAGGTGTGCCATGGCAAAAACTCCTGTTTGTATATTCAAATGCCCCTGCGCCACAATCGAGGGTGATTCGCGCATAAACGTTACAAAACTCACAAATAATGCTACTTAAATAACACCAACAATCAACCCCGGAATGCCTGTGGACAGTAAAAAAGCCGAGCGTCTCAAGCTGATTCAACAAGCCCTGCAAGACCAGAGCGCCATCCATCTGCGCGAGATGGCGGCATTGCTGGACGTGTCCGAGATGACCCTGCGCCGCGACCTCAGCAAGTACACCGACCACCTGCGGCTGCTCGGTGGCTATATCACCAAGATCCACGATGGCAACGAGCCCGGCGATTACCGTGTGGCCGAACAGGACACCCGCCACGTCGAAGAAAAACGCCGCATCGGCAAACTCGCCGCCGGGTTTATCCAGCCGGGCGACACGGTGTTCTTCGACTGCGGCACCACCACGCCTTTCGTGGTCGATTTCATCCCCGACGAGCTCGAATTCACCGCCGTGTGCAACTCCCTGAACGTGCTGCTCAAACTCTCGCAAAAACCCAACTGCCATATCGTGGTCTGTGGCGGCACGTTCCACCGCAAGAACCAGGTGTTCGAGAACACCACCGAGAGCGGCATCCTCGACAGCGTGCGCCTGACCTGGGCCTTCGTTTCCGCTGCCGGCATCAGCCAGGACTTCGGCGTGACCTGCTTCAATTTCAATGAAGTGGAGGTCAAGCAGAAGGTCCTGCGCCAGGCGCAACAGCGGCTGCTGCTGGCCGACCACAGCAAGTTCGACACGGTGCGCACCGCGCATTTCGCCGACCTTGGGGATTTCCAGTTCGTGGTCAGCGACAAGAAAATCCCCAAGGCCTACCGCGACGCCATTACCGCCAGCGGCGCGCAGTTGATCATCTGATCAAGGCCTGTTGCTCACCCGCGCTGAGGTAACCGGTGGTGACGCTGAAATCCGCCGTCGCCCCCGCCGCCAGTGAGCGCACATGGCCCTTGGCGGACTCGGCGCGGTAGCCCTCCGGTTCGCAGGTGGACGGCAGCACGAACGCTGCCACTTGCTGATCGGCGTTATGCAGGATCCACCGCGCAGCGTGGTCGAATTGATCCGGACGGTAGCGGGTGTAGAACGCCGCGCCGTCGGGATGACTCAGCAGAAAATGCGCATGGCCGCTGTCGTCCGCCCGCACGCCGTCGAAGAAAAACACGATCTCGGGATCGTAGAGATGTGGCTGATCCAGACGGTTGAATTGCTGCGGATCTTGCGCCAACGCTTGCATGTATTCGGTCCAGACCGGCGTCGGTTTCACGTGGGCCGGCACGCTGCTGCGCAAGCGCACCCGTTCGAAACCCAAGGGTTCGATGAAACGAGCACCGTCGACATAGGCGTAATTCATGTGCGCCATGTACATCAGGTCCATTGGCTTGCCTGCCAGATTGGTCACTTGCATGGCGATGTCGAACAGTCCTGAATCAGCGCGCAACGTCACGCTTGGCGTGGCCAGGTATCGGTCACCAAACCCCTGCGCATATTCGTACTCGCCAGCCAATCGAAGGTAGCCGCCAGCGCTGTCCTCACCGACCTCCAGCCAGGCGCGATCCATCGCCGCGCACGGCATCTCGCCGTGCAGCGGATGATCGTCCTCGGGGCTCGGGCAACCGTTGCGCAGCAGGCCGCTGTGAAACATGAAACAACCGTAAGTGCCGATCACCGTCGGGCTGGGCCGGGGCTGGCTGAACAGGTTGCTCATGGTCAGGTCGCAACCATCGAACACGGCGGACCAGATCATCTGCCCCTGATACGGCAACACCACCAGACGGCCGCGGCTGTTGGCCAATTCCAGCGCCAGCACGCCACTGGGATACACCCAGGAACTGACGGTGAACGCCTCCGATTCCAGCAAGGTTTTGCGCGCCTCGCCAAACTGCGACGGCTGAAGGTTGATCCGCGTGTTCATGAAGTCACCACCGCACCCACCGGCGCTCGTTCGCTGTCGGAATGACGCAGGCAACGCACCGCGTACAGCACGATCACGATGAAGCACAGCAACGGCACGCTGTAGGCCAGTTGCATGTTGCCGCCGCTGAAATCGGACAGCAGGCCCTGGAAGATCGGGATCACCCCGCCACCGACGATGCTCATCACCAGCAGCGATCCGCCGACGCCGGTGTCTTCGCCGAGGCCGTCAATGGTCAAGCCGTAAATGGTCGGCCAGCACGGACCGAGGAATACGCTCACACCCACCGCCGCATAAACCGCGGTGATGTTTGGCACCAGAATCGTATAAGCCAGAAACACGATGCACAGCACGCCATACACCGCCAACACCTTGGCCGGGTGCAGTTTGCGCATCAGCACGTTGGCGATCAGCTTGCCGACAAAGTACGCGGCAAACGTGGTCAGCAAAAACCACGACGCGCTGCGCTCGTTCATGCCGCCCAACTGCATCGCCAAACGAATGGTGAAACTCCACACACCGACCTGGGCGCCCACGTAGAGAAACTGCGCCAACACACCAAAGGTGAAGCGCTTGTTGCGCCACAGTCGCGACAGGCTCTGGCCGAGACTGGCGGTTTTGGTGCTGCTCGGCTGATTGCCCTTGCACTTCGGAAACCGGGTTATCGCGATCAAGATGAACATCAGCACCAGCACCGCGATCATCCATTTGTATGGCAGCAAGGTGGACTGGATCATTTGCAGCTGCTGGACCGCCGCGTCCGAGGCGCTCATTTGCGTGAGCTGCTCGCGGGTCGCGTCGGTGTCCTTGAACATCACGAAGCTGCCGACATAGACCCCGGCCATTGCGCCGAACGGGTGGAAGGTCTGGGAAATATTCAGGCGACGGGTGCCGGTTTCACGTGGGCCCATCAGCGTCGAATAGGTGTTGCACGCGGTTTCGAGAAACGACAGGCCCGCCGCAATCACAAACAGCGCCAGCAGGAACATGCCGTACTTGGCGGTCGACGCCGCCGGGAAAAACAGCAGGCAACCGAACATGTACAGCATCAGACCGATGAGGATGGTGGTCTTGTAGCTGAAACGGCGAACCACCAGCGCGGCCGGAATCGCCACGAAGAAATAACCCAGGTAAAACGCCGACTGCACGAACGCCGTCTGGAAGTCGCTGAGCAGAAAGGCCTTCTTGAAATGCGCGATGAGCACGTCGTTCATACTCGCGGCCGCCGCCCACAGCGCGAAGATACTGCACAGCAAAATGAAGGCGAACCAGGGCGTGCGGTTCAGGTAGAAACCATCGGCCGTCTGTTGGAGCGGAGGCTTTGTCATTGTTGTTCTCCGTGGTGAGTGTCGAGGGGTGAATCAGCTCGATTTCAAGCGCCGAGTTGGCGCTGGAATTCAGCGAATGTTGGGGCGTCCGGGTAGGAGGTCTGGGTGCCGAGGCCGGTGACCGAGCAGGCGGAATACGCCACGGCGTGGGTCATGGCGGCGCGGATGTCGCGGTCGCGGCTCCAGTGATGAATGAAGCAACCGATGAAGGCGTCGCCTGCCCCGGTGGTGTCGCGCGCGGCAACCGACAGGCCGGGAATCTGGAACTCGCCCTCCTCGCCCACGTACAACGCGCCTTGCTGGCCGAGGGTCACGATCACGTGGCGAATGCCGCTGGCGACCAGTGTCTGGGCGGCTTTGTGCGCCGACTCCGGGGAGTCCACGGTCTGGCCGGTGATCAGCGCCAGCTCGGATTCGTTAGGCACCAGGAAATCCAGGTGCGCCAAATGCTCACGGCTCAGGCCCGACAAGGCTGGCGCGGGGTTGAGCAAGACTGGAATGTTGTGCGCGCGGCCGAATTCGATGGCGTGGTAAACGGTGTCGACGTTGATTTCCAGTTGCAGGACGATCAGCGAGCACTCGCGCAATGCCTGGGCCGCCGAGTCGATATCCGCCGGAAGCAGATGCGCATTGGCGCCTTTGACGATGAGGATGCTGTTGTGCGAGTCGGCCTGGACGAAGATCGGCGCAACGCCGCTGGACACACCGGGCACGCGCTGCACGTAACGGGTGTCGATGCCGAAGCGCTGGAAATTGGCCAGGGTGTTGTCGGCAAACATGTCATCGCCAACCTTGGTGAGCATCAGCACATCCGCCCCAAGCTTCGCCGCAGCGACCGCCTGATTGGCGCCCTTGCCGCCACAGCCGAGGGCAAACCCCGGCGCTTCGAGCGTCTCGCCCTGGGCCGGCATGCGGTCGATGTAGGTAATCAGATCCACCATGTTGCTGCCGATGACTGCGATCTTGCTCATTGCTATCCCACCTTGATCCGGCTTGCCAGACTGATGCTGGACGTTGTTGTTTTGTTATTTAAATAACATTTTGTGTGATTATTCAATCTTTTTGTTGCGTGGGGTTTGAGGCAAAGACGAATGGCTTTGCGCATGGCTTTAAAGATGTGTGGGCAGGAATGGCCTCATCGCGAGCAGGCTCACTCCCACATTGGAATGCGTTCCCCTGTGGGAGCGAGCCTGCTCGCGATGGGGCCCTTAGCATCACCGACTGATCCGGCCCTTTCTACGACTGTCGAATTTATCCCCACCTCCCCCCACGCATCTGTTAAAACCCGAACTTTCCCTTTCATCCTCCGGACCTTTGCATGTTTTCAAACCTGATGAGCCGCCTGAGCCGACGCTGGCTACCCTGGCTGTGCATGGCCGCGCTGGTCGTCGGCTTGCCTGTGGGTTGCGGCGTACTCAAATACAAGGAGCGCGAACTGCTGTTCCGCATCGAGCCGGGTACCGCCGGCTGGTATCGCGGTTTGCCCAAGGACGTTCAGGAATTCGACATCAAGCCTGCCAGCTTCAAGGCCGGGCAAAACCTGCATGCCTGGTGGTGGCCGGCCGCGCGGCGCGATGCGCCATCAATCCTGTATTTGCACGGCGTGCGCTGGAACCTGACCGGCCAGGCGTTCCGCATCGAGCAACTGCGCGCGATGGGCTATTCGGTGCTGGCCATCGATTACCGCGGCTTTGGCCAGAGCAAGGGTGATCTGCCATCGGAAGCCAGCGTCTACGAGGACGCCCGCGTCGCCTGGGAGCGCTTCAAGACGATGCAACCGGACGCCAACAAGCGTCTGATCTACGGCCATTCCCTGGGCGGCGCGGTGGCCATCGACCTCGCCGCAGACCTGGCGGCGCAGGCGAAAAAGGACCGTAGCGCAATACCGGTGCGCGGTCTGGTGATCGAGTCCACCTTCACCTCGCTGGGCGATGCCGTCGCCCAAGTGGCCGACAGCAACCTGCCGGTGAAATGGTTGCCGGTGCGCTGGCTGCTGTCGCAGAAATTCGATTCCATCGACAAGATCGTCGACATCGACATGCCGCTGCTGGTGGTGCATGGCCTGGCCGACCCGTTCATGCCCTCGCGGTTCAGCCAGCAGCTGTTCAATGCCGCCAGCGAACCCAAGCGCCTGCTGTTGATCCCCGGCGGCACGCACAACAACAGCATGAGCCGGGGTGGCAGCCAATACCGCCAGGCACTCGAAGGCCTGCTGAAAGCAAAACCACCGCAGATCGCCGGGCCTAGCGGTAACCCCGGGCTTGCAGGTTGAACAGCTGCGCATAACGCCCGCCCGCCGCCACCAGGCTGTCGTGATCACCGCGCTCCAGGATCGCCCCCTGATCCAGCACGATGATGTGATCGGCATTGCGCACGCTGGAAAACCGGTGCGAGATCAGCAACGTCATGCGGCCCTCGGTGTGTTCGCTGAAATGCTCGAACACTGCCGCTTCCGCGGCCGGGTCGAGTGCTGAGGTCGGCTCATCCAGAATCAGGATGTCGGCGTTACGGCGCATGTAAGCGCGGGACAAGGCGATCTTCTGCCACTGCCCGCCGGACAACTCCTGGCCACCGGCAAACCAGCGGCCCAATTGCGTGGCGTAGCCTCGATCCAGTCCTTCGATGAACGGCGCGGCCATGCCTTCGGTGGCCGCGGCTTTCCAGCGTTGTTCATCGTTGAACGCCAGCGTATCGCCGACGCCGATGTTCTCGCCGACGGAGAACTGGTAACGGATGTAATCCTGAAAAATCACGCCGATACGCCGGCGCAGCGCGTCTTCTTCCCACGTCTGTAAATCGCTGCCGTCGAGCAGGATGCGCCCGTGATCGGGGCGATACAGACGGGTCAGCAACTTGATCAGCGTGGTCTTGCCCGAACCGTTCTCCCCCACCAGCGCCAGGCTGCGCCCCGGCACCAGGTGCAAATCGATGCCCTCCAGCGCAGCGCGACTCGCACCCGGATAACGAAAACCAACGTTTTCGAATCGCAAACCATCGCCGGGCACCGCGCCCACCGTGAGATGCCCGGCATCGGCCACCACCGGTTCGGCGAGGTATTCGTAGAGGCTCGACAGGTACAAACCATCCTCGTAGAGACCGCTGATGGCGCTCAAACTGCTGCTCACCGCCGTCTGCCCCTGCTTGAACAGCACCAGGTACATGGTCATCTGCCCGAGGGTGATCTGGCCGTGGACGGTATCGACCACCACCCACGCATAAGCCAGGTAAAACGCGGCGGTGCCGAGCAGGCCAAGGACAAATCCCCAGCCATCCCGGCGCAACGTCAACCGCCGGTCCTCGGCATACAGACGGGCAAACGTCTCGCGATAACGCTTCAACAGCAACGGCGCGAAGCCGAACAACTTGACCTCTTTGATGTAGCCCTCGTGGGAGAGCAGCGTCTCGATGTAATTCTGCTGCCGACTCTCCGGCGCCCGCCGCGTGAACAGCCTGAACGCGTCCCCGGAAAAATGCGCTTCAGCGAAAAACACCGGCAACGCCCCCACCACCAGCAACACCAGCGCCCACGGCGAAAAATGCACCAGCAACACGCCGAAGCTGATCAACACGATCAGGTTCTGGATCAACCCCAACGACTTCATCACCAACGCCAAGGGCCGCGTCGACGCTTCGCGCCGCACCCGCACCAACTTGTCGTAGAACTCGGAATTCTCGAACTGCACCAGCGACAACGTCTGGGCCTTCTCCAGAATCATCGTGTTGACCTTCTGCCCCAACTGCACCCGCAACAACGACTGCTGAACCGACAGCGCCCGCTGCGTCCCGGACAGCAACGCCAACACACCCGCTTCAAACAACACATAACGCACCACCGGCCACAACGGCGCACTGCCCTGCTGCGCATGTAACTGCATGGCGAAGACCACTGCGTCGACAATGCGCTGGCCGAGCCAGGCGGCCAGGGCCGGGAGGACACCGGCAATCAGGGTGGCCAGGACCAGGCCAAGGAACAGCCCGCGAGAAGTGCCCCAGACCAGGAGCAAGGCGCGTCGGGCCTGGTCGAGTAGTGAGGTGAAACGGGAAAGTGCCGCAGGCATGGATTGATGAACTCGGCAGAGGAAGTCGCTGAACACAACAAAGACGTCATGGTACTTCAGCCAGAAATCCCACAGGCGAGAAACCCTGTGGTGAGGGGATTTATCCCCGTTGGGCTGCGCAGCAGCCCCCAAAATAGCACCACTGCACAGCTCGACGGATTACCGACTACCTGGGCAAATCAATCTTATCCAACACCCGGTTCGCCGTGATCTCCGCCATCATGATGCTGTTGGAAATCCCCAACAGCGCATAACGCGACTCACCTTCCAAATGATCCACCAACTGGTGAACCATCACATCGACCGAGGCCAGCGTCTCAACCAGATACACCGCCAGGGTTTCCGCCGTGGCCTCGGGGTCCACAGAAAACAGCGTGCTGCGTGTTCGCGGAGTGGCTTTGATGTCGGCATTCGACGGAAAGTGGAAGTCGAGCGCGCGCTCGGCGGCTTCGTTGAGCTTCTTTGAATCGGGTTCGTACGGGGAGACTGGATCGGTGTCCGGTGGATTGGGTGTGACTTTGAACATGGCAAAACTCCTAGAGAAATGGAGCTGCCACCATTCGCTGCGAAACGACAAAGAGGTGGCAACTGTACGCGGGTTCGCAGACCAGGACTCTAGGAACCCGGCAGACCCGAAGGTCTCCCACGCACAGCCGCCATGACATGAATGACAGACTATGAATCGTCTGTTCACGAGCGGTAGACGTTGTGCGTCTAGAGTTTACCCGGGCTGCGAAACCCGATCACTGAAGGGCAGTGACGGGAATCAAGTTACCGAGCGACCCCAAGGCGCACAAGCCGGCGGATTCTGGCGCAGCCGTAGGCAACGGCGCAAGGTCTTGTAGCTTTCAGGACGTAACCTCGAGGGCGCTTAAACAAGCTTTAAACAGTCGAGCAGGGCTTCCCACAAAGTGCCCGCTCAAAACCCTTACTGAGAATCCTGAAACCGCGCCCGATAACGCCCCGGACTCTCCCCCGTCCACTTCTTGAACGCCCGATGAAACGCGCTCGGCTCCTGAAACCCCAGCTGCTCGGCAATGTCGCTGATACTCGCCCGGCTCTCACGCAACTGCTCAAACGCCACCCCGCGCCGCACTTCGTCCTTGATCTCCTGATACGAACAGCCTTCCCGCTCCAGCTTGCGGCGGAAGGTGCTGGGGCTCAGGTGTTGTTCCAGGGCAAACGCCTGCAAGGTCGGCCAATCGCTGTAATGGCTGTTGCGCAGGCGCTGATGCACCTGCGACGCCAGGCCATGCTGGTTGCGGAAGCGGATCACCAGCCATTGCGGTGCTGTGCGCAGGAACACTTTCAGTGAGGCCAGGTCCTGAACCACCGGCAGGCGCAGGTAGTGGCTGGCGAATTCGATTTCGGTGCGTTCGGCGCCGAAGGTGAGGTTGGGGCCCCAGAGCAATCGGTCGTCGCTGAGGGAAACTCGCTCGTGGCGAAAGTCCGCACGGTCGATGGGGATGCGCCGTCCGCCGAGCCAGCACAGCAGGCTGATCATCAACACCAGGAACGTCTCTTCACCGAAACGGCTGGCGTCTGCGTTTTGCGCGTGGGTGTCGAGGCTGATGATGGCGCGTTTGCCACGCACGGTCAGGGTGCCGCGAAAGTCGCGCAGGAACAGGGCGAAGTTGGCCAGGCATTGGCGCATGGCTTTGTGCAGGTCGGGTTCCTGGATCAAGCCGCGGCAGATCAGCGCGAAGCTGCCGGGCGGCATGCCGTGGGAATCGAGGCGGAAGAATTCATCGTTCAATTCTCGGATCTGAATCAGCCACAGCGCAGCAAACGCGCTCGCCGGCACGCGTGCGGTCGGCTGCTCGATCAACGCCGGGTCGATGCCCGCCTCTTCCAGCGCAGCGCGCGAGCGCTGCGGAGTGAGCCCTTGCCCATGGATCATCGCCTGCACGAAGTAGGCCGCCACCGAGTCCTTTTCCCGCATTTGAACGCTTCTCTCCCCATCGCCCGAATGGCAAAAAACACCAGCACCGTTGAACAGTTGCGGCATAGGACAACCGCCCTGCCGGTTCTAGACTCGCGGCCAATAGTACGCCTTCGGCCGTTGCGGCGGCCAAGGTATCGCAGGGTTTGATCGGAAGGACGGAACATGAATCTGCAAAACATTGGCGTGATCGGCGCGGGCACCATGGGCAACGGCATTGCGCAAGTCTGCGCGCTGGCCGGCTTCAACGTGACCTTGATCGACATCTCCGACAGCGCTCTGCAAAAGGCGCTGGCCACCGTCGGCAAGAACCTCGACCGGCAGATTGCCAAGGAAACCCTGACCGAGTCGCAAAAGTTCGACGCCCTCGCCAGGATCGGCACCAGCACCGATTACAGCAGCCTGCAGAACGTGCAGATGGTGATCGAAGCCGCCACCGAAAACCTCGACCTCAAACTGCGCGTGCTGCAACAGATCGCCGCGCAGGTCAGCGCCGAGTGCGTGATCGCCTCCAACACCTCGTCGCTGTCGATTACGCAACTCGCCGCCAGCGTCAGCCATCCTGAGCGTTTCATCGGCCTGCACTTCTTCAACCCGGTGCCGGTGATGGGCCTGATCGAAGTGATCCGCGGCCTGCAAACCAGCGACGCGACCCACGCCCTGGCATTGGACATGGCCACCACCCTCGGTAAAACCGCGATCACCGCCGGCAACCGCCCGGGCTTTGTGGTGAATCGGATTCTGGTGCCGATGATCAACGAAGCGATCCTGGTGTTCCAGGAAGGCCTGGCCAGCGCCGACGACATCGACGCCGGCATGCGCCTGGGCTGCAACCAGCCAATCGGCCCGCTGGCGTTGGCCGACCTGATCGGCCTGGACACCGTGCTGGCGATTCTCGAAGCCTTCTACGACGGCTTCAACGACAGCAAATACCGCCCCGCTCCACTGCTCAAGGAAATGGTCGCCGCCGGCTACCTGGGACGCAAGACAGGACGTGGCTTCCATGCCTATGCCTGAGCGTTGCTCGCGCTTCGCCGAGTACCGGGACAAAGTGCTGGAGTTGTTCGCCAGCAAGGGGTTCGGGCAGGTTGGCATGCGTGAGCTGGCAACGTGCCTGGGACTGTCCCCGGGCTCGTTGTATCACCATTACCCGAGCAAGCAGCATTTGCTGCTCGACCTGATCGAAGAGTTCTACGAAGAACTGCTGTCGACCCTGGGGCGCATCGATCAAAAGGCCTCGGCCAAACGCGACAAACTGCCCAACCTGATCCGCGCTCACCTGAATCTGCACCGGGAAATGCCCTGGCATTTTCGTCTGGCGGAACGCGATAGCGGCTGCCTGAACGAGGAGCAACAAGCGCGTGTTCGCCAGTTGCGCGAGCAATACGAGCGCAAGCTGTTGAAGATGCTCGGCGCGCCGCCCCGTCTCGGCGAACAGGGTTTGATCGCCGCCGGACACGCCATCGCCAACTTGCTCAACAGCGCGCCCGGTTGGCTGGGGCAACATCCGTTGGATGAAGCGCAGCGCGATGAGTTGCTGGAAAACATGGTGATCGGTGCAGTCGAGCGCTTGCTGCGCCCGTCTTCCAGCGTGCGCGCAGTGGCTTAAAGTTTTCAGGCAATAAGCTTCTGCGCTTACATAGAAAAAACGTCTAAACAAACCCGGCACAACCGCGCATCTAACGCTTTGCTATTTGGAGTCGATTCAAAGGTCAATGTGGGTCTCCAGCCCCACGGTTACCGGGAGCAAAACATGAAAATCAATCCCTACCTCATTTTCAACGGCGACTGCAAAGCCGCTTTCACCTTCTATGAGCAAGCCCTGCCAGGCCAGATCGAAATGATGATGACCTTCGGCGAAAGCCCGGCGCGCGAGCAGTTTCCCGCAGACCTGCACAACCTGATCATCCATACCCGACTGGCAGTGGGCGATCAGGCGATCATGGGGTCGGACACCACACCGGATCGCCCGACTGATGACATGAGCGGGTGTTCGGTGTCGCTGAATGTCGACAGCATTGCCGAAGCCGAGCGTGTCTTCGGCGCCTTGGCGGAAGACGGCAACGTGCAAATGCCACTGGAAAAGACTTTCTGGGCGGCGCGTTTCGGGATGCTGGTAGACCGGTTTGGTGTGTCGTGGATGGTGAACTGCGAAAAGGATCAGTGACTGTTCAGGCCTGAAAAAGCCCGACCTGAAAGGGTTGGGCTGACGCAGAGTGTCTATCCCTTCACACACACCACCTGCCGCAAGGTGTGCAGCACTTCCACCAGTTCCCGCTGGGCGTGCATGACGTGGTCGATGTCTTTGTAGGCCATCGGTATTTCATCGATCACCGACGCATCCTTGCGGCACTCGACATGGGCGGTTGCGCGGATCTGGTCGGCGACGGTGAACAGGCTTTTCGCTTTGGTGCGGCTCATGACGCGACCGGCGCCGTGGCTGCAGGAACAGAATGACTGCTCGTTACCGAGCCCGCGAACGATGAAACTCTTAGCGCCCATCGATCCCGGAATGATCCCCAACTCGCCCTTCTGCGCCGACACCGCGCCCTTGCGGGTGACCAGAATCTCCTGACCGAAGTGCCGCTCTTTCTGCACGTAGTTGTGGTGGCAGTTCACCGCGTCCAGGGCGACTTCGAACGGTTTGCTGATCACTTTGCGAGTTGCCTGAATCACCGCGTGCATCATCAATGCCCGGTTCTGTCTGGCGAAATCCTGGGCCCAACCGACAGCTTCGACGTAATCGTCAAAATGCCGGCTGCCTTCCTCGAAATACGCCAGGTCGCGGTCTGGAAGATTGGCAATGTGCTGGCGCATGTCGGCCTGAGCCAATTGAATGAACAGGTTGCCGATGGCATTGCCAACCCCGCGTGAACCGCTGTGTAGCATGAACCAGACCCGGTCGGCTTCATCCAGGCATACCTCGATGAAGTGGTTGCCGCTGCCCAGCGTGCCCAAGTGTCCGCGGTTGTTAGTGTTGGCGAGTTTCGGGTATTTGTCGGTGATCGCCTTGAACCGTGGGTTCAGCGCAGCCCACGCCTGATCGGCCTGTTTCGGAATGCTGTCCCAGGCCCCTTTGTCCCGCATGCCACGACCGACGGTGCGGCCGTGGGGCACGGCTTTTTCGATGGCGCAGCGCAACCCGTGCAGGTCGTCCGGCAAATCCGCGGCGGTCAGCGACGTGCGCGCGGCGATCATGCCGCAGCCGATGTCCACGCCGACGGCGGCCGGAATGATCGCGCCCACGGTCGGAATCACGCTGCCAATGGTCGAGCCCTTGCCCAGGTGCACGTCGGGCATCACCGCCAGGTGTTTGAAGATGAACGGCATCTTCGCGGTGTTGATCAATTGCTGCCTGGCTTCGCTTTCTACCGGGACGCCTTCGGTCCAAAGCTTGATCGGTTTGCCGTGGGCGACTTCCAGCAGTTGGTAGCTCTGCTTTTGCATGATGTCCGGTCTTTTCTCAACTGCCTGCACCGCCATGTGCTTCCTCAAAGAAGTAATCTTTCCAGCTGTCAGCCTTGTTTTTCAGCACGCCTAGCGCTTGCAGCTGCTCGGCGTTGATAAAGGTGCGCTGTGGCACCACGGTAAAGTCGATTTCGGGATCTGCGACAATATTCTCTACCAATGGCAAGGATAGTTTCGATTGCTCCACGCGGATATAGATCTGCCCAGATGTTGATTTTCGAACGGGCTCATCAGAGCTTGGTGTGGCGTGGTGTATGTGCGCATCCGTGTCTGGACCAGCCAAGAACTCCGTGGCAACCATTCGTCGCCTATGAAATCCGGCGCACAAAAGGCGACCCTGTCTGGCTTAGCGATTGCACAAGCCGTTCCTTGGCAGCCCCAGAACGACGTAATTCTGACGCGGCAGCAATCTAATCAATGCTTGGTCAGTCCCCCCGGAGATGTAACGTGTCAACTCTTAATGAAATCGCAGCGAACCACGCGAGAAAAATGGCTATGGCAAAGGCAGAAGAGTCGACCGGGCTGAGTGAGCGACACCTTCAAATCGTCGGTAGTGTCGAAATCCGCACCCCTGATGAACAACCACACGTTCCACTGCACTTCATCACCGTGGTGCAGGACAGCCACATCGCCCAAGTGGCCGGCTACTGACACTGCCCCTGACGAGATCAAAACCCGGCGCGATGCCGGGTTTTCTTTGATTGCTTGTTATCACCCCGAAGTCCTCTCGGTAAAGCCTTGCCCGCAATTTGCGCCGACGCAGCCTAAACTCAACTGACCACGAGCTCGCTGGCGATTGACGGATGAGGCACTGCGATGTTCGAAATCTCAGAGGTGACACGGGTGAAGCGCTTCGCCGCAAACACGGTTGGCCACGATTTCGCAGTAGGCGACATACATGGCCACTTCACTCGGTTGCAGGCTGCTCTGGATGCAGCCAGGTTCAACCCCTCGGTCGATCGGCTGTTCAGCGTTGGCGACCTTATAGACCGCGGGCCCGAGTGCTGTGACGCGCTCGATTGGCTGGACAAGCCGTGGTTCCACCCCGTGTGCGGCAACCACGACGACTATGTGGTTCACTTCGATACCTGTGACGTCGATAGCTGGATCTTCAACGGCGGCTTATGGTTTACGGGCCTGTCGCTGTCCGAGCGGAAGGAGTTCGCGGCGAAGTTCTCCGAGTTGCCTATCGCAATTGAAGTCGAAACGGCACAAGGCCTGATTGGGATCGTGCATGCCGATTGTCCGTTTCCATCATGGGGGCAGTTGGTCGGTGAACTGGAATCGCCAGAGAGCAGCCAGCGCCTGTTGCAGGTGCAGAACCGTTGCATGTGGTCACGAAACCGGCTCGAGCAGAAAGAACCGCAAGGTGTTGAGGGATTGCGTGCGCTGATTGTCGGGCATACGCCAATACGTAAACCGGTCAGGCTTGGCAATGTGATGCATATCGACACGGCTGGCTGGAAGCCGGATGCAGGCTATTTCACCCTTTTGGATCTCGATACGCTCGAAGCTGCGGCTTGACGTTTTTTTGTCAGTTCAGGTGTCGCGCCCTTGTACCGCTCGTCCTGGCGTCAGCACGTTCACCGTCCGCGCACTTCAAATGCATACATCCACTCGCACGGCAGGCGCAAACCATGAACAGCAAAATTGCCGCTATTACACTCGCTGGCCTCCTGTCGGTCTGCTCGCTTTACACGCTCGCGGCCGAGAAGGTGACGGAGGACGCCACTATTCCACCAAGTGCTCTTCCGGGGCTTAACCAGGGGGGCGAGTCCAACAAGGAAAAGGCGGACAAAAAGGGTGAGGAAGCTGCGGGGTCTAATTCTGGTGCGGAGTCGCAGGAGATCGAAAAAGATGCGGCTAGCTCGAGTGGCTCGGGCGATGAGCAAACAAAGCCGAAGCAGTAACCGGTGAGCCCCTGGTCCGTATTAATGGAGCGTCGCAACCCTGCGACTTTCGCCAATCCTGATTCGGTCCAGTGCCCGGTTTAGCGAATCCAAGGCATCGAGGAGGGCTTTCGCCTCAACTTCCCGGCCTTCACCCCAAAGGCGTTCTGCCATTTTGTTCAGGGCCTGAATGGAGCGCTCGATTTCAGCAGCAGTCGCTGCTTTGTTTTCCGGCTGTTTCTTCAACATTGAGTAACCCTTTGCTTCAATTGCCAGCTCAAGCGTATCGGCCACTGGAATACATTGATCTGATCCGTTGAGGCTATAACGCCAGCCACGGTTGTCTTTCCGCTCTGGTGCAGCTTATCGCGATCATACGCTGGTAGATGGCTATGGCCCTCGAAGGCTCCCGAGACTGAAACAGTGACGAAACCCCCATCGTATCGCCAGAGCCCAACAACTCGAAAAGATACAGGTTGCTGAGGTTCTTGCATTGCTCCAGGCGGTCAGCCTCGGTCGTGGGCATTGGCACCGCATCGACCTGCTTCTCACATTCAGTCTTTTCCTTTGGGGCACTGCTACAACCCAAGAGAAACGTCGCCAGCAAGAGATTCGCAATGTGAGGTGTGCATATCTTCAATTCCATTTGAGTCCGGCGCCGATGTAGAAATCTGGAAGCCCGATAGCCAATAATACGGCCGAGCGCGTCCGAGAAGGTCCGGGCGAGAGCTCGGCTCTGATCAGGTTTTCAGCATGACTTCAACAATCCCCCTCCCCACCATCAATGACTGAGCATCTCCAACGGACAACTACGGATGATCGATTCGACTCGCTCGGCACTCATCTCAAATTCCTTGAACCATTGCCCGCTCATCTCCAACCACGGACGGATGTCTGGCTGGCTGGTTTGGCCCAAGTCCGAACTGTAGATCACTCGGGGTACGTCGCGCAGCACTTTGGAAAAGTCTTCCTTGCTCTGATAGCCGAGCAGGTAGGTCAGTGCGGTCTGCTCGATGTACAGAGAAGGCAGGCTGCCCAAGTCCAGAAGGTCTTGCGCGTTCAGGCCAGTCAGTGGGTTGGCGGGCTGGTTGAGCATCAGGCGTGGCACTTGCAGTCGATCGGCCGCTTCCACCAGACGCAGAACCTCTTCGCGGTTGGCATGTCCGGTGGAGATCACCACCGGATAGTCGCGGCTCATGCGCAGCAGCTCCAGCGTGGCGAGGTTCAGCTGACCGCTGCTATCGCTGACGGTCAGCGGTTTGATCGGTCGCTCAGTCAGGATTGAGTGACTGAGTGAGCGGGCCAGCCGACTGGTATGCGAACGGCCGGTCACGGTGGGCAGGTGCACGACAAAACGCAGGTCGACGGCACCGTGCTGGCACAGCGAACGTTCAACCACCCGCCAATCAAGGCCGCCGGCGATTTCATTGAGCACGATTGAACCGGACACCGGCAGTCCTTGCTCGCGGGCCTCCCAGGCTTGGGCGGCGGTGCAGCCCAGGTGATTTTTGAGCACCACCCAACCGTCCAGCGCCTGGTAATGGTGACCGGCCTGCAGCGCGCTATGGCGACGCAAATATGCATCAGGGCCGGCGTGGTAATGAACATCAATAAAGCGTGCGCGGGAGGCCGGGGCGGCGGCGGTCGAAGCACTCATGCATGAGCCTCCAGATCGATTCCCAGGTGTGCTCGCACACTGGCGCGCACTCGCGCAAGGTCATCGAGCAACGGTCGCATCCCGGCACCGGGAACGCTGACGGCCAGATGCTGCGCGGAGGTCTTGAAGCTGACATTGGTGGCCCTGACCAATTGGGAGTCCGCGCCGAAGATGCTCAACAGGCGCCCCGGCCAGGCCGCCACTTGAGACTCCACGTTGAGTTCGCTCAACAAACGAAAGCCTTGATCCAGACGTCGCCCGGCCTGTTCGTCGGCGCTCGCCAGCGCATCGGGTTGGCGCACTGGCGGCTTCACATGAGCCGGCAGCACCCATTGATCGAGCAGCATCAGCGCGGTGTCGACATCACCGGCGCTGGCCAGCTCGGCCATCGTCCCCAGTCGGCGATCCAGGACTTTGTCGGCCTTGGTCGGTGAAGAGATCAGCAACGCCCGCGCCACTTGCTGGCCCACGGTGGTAGCGAGCAACCCCTGAACCACTGCCCCGCCCAGCGCCGAACCGGCGATCAGGGCAATGGGCCCAAGCGGCTCGAGCACCGCGGCCCAGCGCTGGGTGAAGCTGACAAAATCCTCCTGCTCTTCGGCCAGTAGCGAGAGCGTGTCAAAGATGATGACCCGATAGCCTTTGTCGACCAGCGACTGGGTCAATGGAGCAAAAAACTGTCCCTGGTCCCAGGCGGGCATGACCGGCGACATCACCACGACCAGTTCCGGGCCCAGACCAAACTGCACATGTACGGGGGCATTGCTGTTCATATCGATTCCTTTCCAGAAGAACACGCGCAGATCGCGTCAATCAAACAGTTTGCGGGCGCCACGCAGGGCCTGTTCCGCGCCGCGCAAGGTCTGTTCGACGATGGTGGCAGCGGGCAAGACTTCATTGACCAGGTCGGCGACTTCACCCGCCCAGATCGCGCGGACTTGCGTGTTGTCTTCGCGCAGCGCCTGGGCGTAGTCCTCGCCGACACTGGCCGGGGCCTTCACCAGTTCATGCTCGAAACCCAGCCAGCGGGCAGTGAAGTCGTTGGCCAGCGCTCGACCGCTGTACTGCTCTGGCCACTCAATACCCCGCACAAGGTCAAACGCGCGAGTGCGCACGGTATCGCCAGCGGTGGCCCGGACCAGCCGTTGCTTGAGTTTGTTGGATGGCAGCGCCTCTTCACTGGCCAGAAACCGCGTGCCCATCATCACCCCATCGGCGCCAAGCAACAGGGCAGCGGCCAGACCTCGGCCATCGGCAATACCGCCGGCGGCGATCAGTACCACGTCGTCGCCCACCGCATCGCGCACGGCCGGGATCAATGGAAACGATGCCCGTCGCAGACTGTGCCCGCCGGCTTCGGCGCCTTGCACGATCAGCACATCGGCACCGGCCTCCAGGGCCGCCAGCGCCTGATCGACGTCATGCACCTGAACGATGGCCAGCGCCCCGCTCTGCTTGATCGGAGCGATAAAAGGCCGGGCATCGCCAAACGACAAGGCGACCACGCTGGGCCGATAAGACAGGGCCAGCTCCAGCAGTTCGAAGCGCTTGGCCACGGTGAACATCACCAAGCCAACGCCCCAAGGTTCCTTGACGTCTTTCATCAGCTCCAGTTCGGTTTTCATCCAGTCCGGATCGCCATAGCTGGCGCCCACCAGACCGAGCCCGCCGGCCCGTGAAACTGCAGCGGCCAGTCGTCCGCCGGCAGCACCGCCCATGGGCGCCAGGACCACCGGGTTGGCGGTTTTAAGCAGTCGAGTCAGCGCAGAGTCGAAATTGCTCACGGTGTATCTCCTTGATGTACCGACAAAAAGAATTCGCCGAGCGGGAAGCCCGCGACGCGCAACGTGCGCGGGCCTGCACCTCCCTTAAACGAGCGCCGCGGCTACCGGGGCGTAGGCTGCCGGGATGTAATCGTTGACCTTGTACAAGTGGAACTCCCAGGTACCGGTCTCTTTCAATCGGTTGTAGCGGCTCAGGAATTGCTCATCGGAAAACAGCGAGTCGAACTCTTCTTTGCTGCTCCATTGCGCCTGGTTGATCACCGTCTTGCCGTCGATGCTTTTGAACAGGCGGCTCCACTGGAACGACGGATAAGCCTGCGCCACGTAGCTCACTGCCGAGCGCAGTACATCGAGGGCGGCGTCCTGTTGGCCTTCGAAGACATGCACGACGTTAACCAGAAAAATCGCATCGCTCTCGTCGGGTGTCGGTGCTTCGAATTTAGTCAGGTTGTTCATGGTTGCCTCCTGGCAAACGTAGGTTAAAAAGTTGTCGCGACTCAGTGAGTCAGCGCGCAAGACTGTGCCGGTTTACCGTCCTGCCAGAGCAGCGGTGAAATGCGTTCGGTGACCAGCGAGCGCTCGACCCGACCGACAATCACCTCGTGGGTGGCGTAGGTCAGTCGGGCATCCACGCTGCAAAACAGCGTGGCTTGCGCGTCAGGCAGATACGGCAAGTCGTCGAACGCTGCCCAGTCACCATGTTCGAAACGCGCATGTCCCTTAAGCTGGCCGGCAAATACGCCGACCAGTTGGCTTTGCGCCGCATCGAGCAGATTCACGCTGAACCGTTGATTGGTCAGCAACGGCTCACACAGACTGGCCGAGCGGTTGATGCAGATCAGCAGCGAAGGCGGATCGGTACACAATGAGCTGACCGCCGTGGCGACCATGCCGCTACGTGCATCGCCAACGCCGGTGGCGATGATCGAAACCGTGCTGGTCAGGCGCCGCATGGCCCGCTTGAAGTCCTCGGCCGGCTCCGGATCCAACGGTTCGACGGCCAGCGCCAAAGCGCTTCGGGCGCTCATGCCACCGCTCCAATGATCCGCCGAGCGCTGTTGTGGGGCTGGCGCAGACCGGCGTCTTCCATGCGTGGCAAGACATCTTCGAGAAACTCGTCGAGGCCACTTTTGTAGTCGAGCCAAGTCAGGCAGATACCGTCAATGCCCAAGTCGCTGTAACGCTGGAACTGCTCGGCGATCATTTCGGCGGTGCCCACCAATGGCACCCCGGCGAAACCGGCCTTGAAGTGGAAGCGGAAGCGCTCGGCGTCTTCGGTGCTGGCGAACATCCCGCTCTGGATACCAATCTCCGACGTGACGTTATCCAGTGCGACTTCATCGCCATGCTGATTCACGTAGTAGTCGAGGTACTTCTCGGCTTCCTCCAGCGTGTCTTTCTGCACGACATAGGAGTAGACCCAGATCTGGATCTCGCGGCCATACTCCAGGCGCGCCAGGTCGCGGTAGGCCTTGATCTGCGCGCGAATGGTGTCGTCGTCATCTTCGTGCTTGAGGATCAGGAACGCGGCGTCGCAATGCTCGGCACAAAACCGGCGACCGCGCTCGGAACCACCGGCATTCATCAGGAACGGCTGGTTGAGCGGTTTGGGTTGGGCGAAACCTTGGGCAATGTTGAAGAAGTCGCCCTTGAAGTCGAAATTGGCCGGCTCGTTCCAGGCCATCCGGGCGACGTTCAGCCACTCATCGGCATGGTCGTAGCGCCGGTCATGTTCCAGCTGCACGCCGCGGTTGAACATGCCCATTTCTTTACCGTACCACCCGCAGATCATGTTCAGACCGAAGCGGCCACCGCTGATATGGTCGATGGTCGCGGCCTGCTTGGCCGCGAACAACGGGTGCACGGTCGATAGGTGCGAGGTGGTAAACAGGGCGATCTGTTCGGTCACCGACGCCAGCCCCGCGGCCCAGGTGTAGGTTTCGAAAGACACGCCCATCGGGTCGCTCGCGCCACCCCAGCCGCGCCAGCGCCCTACTGGCAGCAGCAACTCAAGGCCGGCCTTGTCGGCTTTTTTGGCGATTTCCAGGTTGCCACTCCAGTCGCTGGCGTTTAAGCGCTCCGGGACGGTGGTCAGGGTGCAACCCCCTTCGATATTGAGCGCGAACACCCCCAGCTTGATTTTGTTGGTGCTGCTGCGCATCGGATTGGTCTTTACCAAATGGTTCGAAGTCATCTCTCTTCTCCTTTAGTGAGCGTCATGTGCCGTTTCGCCTGACGCCTCTTCATCGCACGCAGGTAGGCCGCTCAGGCGGCGCTCGGGGTCTTGGCCTCAGCTGCAAGCCACGGTTGGTCATAGCGGTGCAGGCGTCGCGCCTCGGCCAGCGACAGGCCTTGCGCCACCGACTCGATGATGTCGCGCTCGGTCTTTTCCACCGACTGGGCGCGCTTGATGACTTCCTCGGCCTTGTCGATGGGGATCACCAGGCAGCCGCTGCCATCGCCGACAATCAAATCCCCCGGATTGACCGTCACCGCACCAATCTGCACCGGCACCTGGGTGGCCTTGAGTTGCACGCGGTTCTTTCCCGATTGCATGAACCGACCACGGCTGAACAGCGGGTAACCGAGTCGGGTCACGGTGTCGATGTCGCGGGCAGCACCGTCGATCACCGTGCCGCGAATGTTCCGGCTCAAGGCCACGTGGGTGAGGATGTCGCCCCAAACGGTAGCGTCCAGGCGCCCGGCATTGCTGGATACCACCACGGAGCCCGGGGGGACGTCGTCTATGTAGTTGGCGGCGTTCTTGAACCCGTCGTTCTGGTTGACCGGCTCGTAGAGCACGGTGAAGGCAAAGCCTGAACAACGGGTGCCCGGGACTTGTTGGGCGATACCTTGCAACCCGGCATCAATGCCGAGGCTGTCGAGGGCATCACTCAGTGACGCCGTATCCAGAGCAGCGCATTGCTCCAACAGGGCGCGTTGTTGCACCGAGAGTGAAAGGTGGCTCATGCATGGCTCCTTGCGGGCAAAGCCCGGCCGTTTTCGGTTTGCGGGTTGAGTGGAGATAGGTTGAGCACGCTTCTTTCGATGATGGCCTCGGCGCATTGCCGGGTGGTTGCCTGACCACCGCTGTCGTAGGTCTGGCAGTCATGCTTGACCACCTGCGCCACCGCCTGCTCGATGGCCAGTGCCTGGGCGTGGTAGCCCAGGTGTTCGAGCAGCAATGCCAGAGACAGAAACATCGCGCTGGGGTTGGCCTTGTTCTGGCCGACATGCGCCGGGGCGCTGCCGTGTACCGGTTCGAAGTAGGCCCCGGCATCACCAATGTTCGCGCTGGGTGCGAAACCGAGGCCGCCCATCACCCCGGCACCGAGATCAGAAAGGATGTCGCCGAACATGTTCTCCGCGACGATCACGCCAAAGCGCTCCGGACGACGAATCATCCACAGGGCGACGGCGTCCACGTTGTCGATGTTGTAGGCGATGTCCGGGTAGTCTGTGGCAACGCTTTCGAGGATGCCCTTGGCAAACGCGCCGCTGTAACGCAACACGTTGGGCTTGTCCGCCAGGGTCACACGCGGGTAGCCGTGCTTGCGGGCGTAGTCGAAGGCGTAGCGAAACAGTCGGGTCAAACCGGCCCGGGTCTGCAATCGCACCGTCATCGTTGCATCCTCAGGCGAGTCGCGGTGCCAGGGCGCCCCAACCAGTTCCCGCGCCTTGAGCACCGGTTCGAACTCGGCGGGTATCGCGGCAAAGTCCAGCCCGGCGTAGAGCCCTTCGGTGTTTTCGCGGATCACAGTGAAGCGAAACCGGCCTTCACCCAGGACATCAGTGACTGGCCGCACATTGGCGTACAGACTCAGACGCTGACGCAGCTGAATCACCGGCGAGACGTAAACCCGCGAGGTGTTGCGCAAGTGCTCCGGCAACTCGGCCTCGGCTTCCTGCAAAGCTTTGCTGGTGATGGCGCCGAGCAACGTGGCGTCGGCGGCGGCGATTTTTACCCAGGTCTCGGCTGGCACCGGGTCACCGCCGGTTCGCCAGCACTCCCAGCCGATTTGGCCGAAATCCAGGTCGATGGGCAACGCCAGTGCCTCGAAAATCGGCAGGACTGCCTCGACCACTTCCACCCCGACGCCGTCGCCGGGCAGCACACAAACTCGATGACGCGCCGGCTGGCCCGGCAACGCCGATGAATGAAGTGCCGTCATCACATTTTTCCTTCCGCGGAAAGGCGAACAGGGAAACTGGCTCGGGAAATCACCGTCGGCCGTGCAGCGTGCCGCGCAAACAGGTCCTGTTCGTGCATCGCTCTGAGCGCCTGGAATGTCGAGTTGATCTGCAACCGGGACATGGTGTCCTCCAGCCGTTGCGACACATCGAACGGCAGGTTGTAAGCGCCCAGCATCACGTCCATGAGCGGGGCTGGCAGACTGCTCAGAGGCACACTTTCAGCGGTGTATTCGGACAATTGCAGCGCCTTGACCAGGTCATAGCCATTGGCACTGCCAATGCGTTCCAGATAGGCGATGAACATGCCCAGGTGCAAGTTGCCCGCCCCTTTGCCCATGCCGCAAATCGAGGTATCGATGTATTCGGCGCCGGCATCGATGGCAGCGATGGAGTTGGAAAGTGCCAGGGAAAGATTGTTGTGCGCATGAAAGCCCAACGGCGCATGCACTCTTCTGGAGATCCGGCTGATCAGCAGTTCGACATCATCGGGAATCATGTTGCCGTTGGAGTCGGCAAAATAAATGATATCGGCCCCAGCCCCCTCCGCACGCAACGCAATGTCGGTTACAGCACCCGGCGTTTGCGTGGTGATATGGGTGATGTTGGCACTGGCCAGAAAGTTGAATGACTTGGCCAACTTGATGGTGTCCAGCCCTTGTTCAAGTTGATCGGCACGCAGGCATACCCGAATCATTCCGACGCCATGTTCGGCCAGCATTTCAAAGTCTTCGCTGACCACATTACGCGGGTGAACCATGACACACAGCCCTAGTTGGCCGTGTGCGGCGCGGCGTAATGAATCCAGATATTCCGGGTTGACCGAACTGCTCAGGCCATGTTCTTTTTTGCGAATGAAAGAACCATTGCAATAGCCCACTTCAGCGTGAACTACGCCTACATCAGTCAAGTGCCCAACTGCATTGGCGGCATAATCGGCACTGAACTCAAAATTATTACGATAACCACCATCACGGAGCGTTACATCAATAATTTTTACTTTGCTCATGATCCAATTCCTTCTGTGGGTTCTCTTAAAACTCTGGACACGCACGCAAGTACGCTCCGGTTTTATCCAGTAGTAACGAGGCCGTAATACAGGAATACTCCTGACAGGTTTTTACGAGGCATGAGTCGAGGGCCGCGAAGGCCGAATACAAAAGTCAAACATGTTTTTTCAGCGTCAGATGCCGCCATCGAACATGTTCAATGGGCAAATGGAATCATGGCTGTTTTTTTATTATGGGGGTGTCCGCAATCGGAGAGGCGCGCGCCGTGTCCGGTGAGATGGACTCTTGAAAACCCTGGCACAGGTTTTCAATCGTCGAAGGAAGCGTGTTTCTTATTCTTGGACTGATACTGGAATCTGCCCGCTTGTTTGTAAACTCCCCGTATTCACCCTAGGGGGTTAAAAAATTCACCTTGTGTTAATTCAATAGTGAACTACCCCCTCTCAAAAAAACGTCTCAGAAATAATGCTCAGTCGGAAAACAACTGACCAGGAAGTCCATTAGCGAACGAATAGGGGCTTCCTTGCGTAAATCTTCATGCACCACCAGCCAGATATCGATCATCAGATCCGAATTATGGAACTGGGCCTTTTCCAGCGCCGGGTCTTTCAGGCCATAAAAATTGGGCAACAGCGCGATACCGACACCGGCACGTGCTGCCGAGGCCTGGACTTCAAGGCTCCTGGCGCGCAATACCACAGGGCGCTCCGCAGCTACCTCGCGCAGCCACACCTGTTGTCGGGAGTGTTCCATGCTGTCGTCATAGATGATGTACTCGTACTGTTCGCTGGTGTGCTCTGTCAGATAATGCTCGCTGCCGTAAAGCCCAAACGACACAGTGCCGATCTTGCGCGCCACCAGGTCCATCTGGGTCGGACGGCACAAACGAATCATCAGGTCCGGTTCGGGGTTACACAGGGTGCCGATATCGTCCTGCATCAGCAGGCTGACGTTGATCGAGGGGTGTTCACGACGCAAGCGTCCCAGGTGCGGGGCAATGAACTCGGAGGTCAGCAGGGGCGGCGCACTGACCGAGAGGTCGGCGACCATTTCCGTTTGCACCGAAAGCGCCACCTTGGAAATCGCCTTGGCGTCTTTCTGCATTCGCCCGGCAATTTCGGCGATGCGATGACCAAACGGCGTCATTTCATAGTTGCGTTTGCGTCGGTCGACAAGTTTGAGGTTCAGTGATGATTCCAGCGCCGCGATCCGTCGCGCGACGGTGGCATGTTCCACGCCCAGCTCCCTCGCCGCGCTGCTGAGCGACTGCGTGCGGGCGAAGGTGACGTAATGGCGCAAGTTCTCCCAGTCGAACTTGCTCATGTCGCGCGATTCCAGACCCACGGGCCAGTTGCAAGAAGCATTGTGTACAGGTAACGAGTTCATGTGGCCTCGATCGATTCTCAATGGAATGACAATCCAGGCGGTCGACCCAAAGGCTTCCTTCCTGGAGATCCTTGTTTGGGAAAAACATTCGATGGCGGCCACGCACTGACGAAAATACAACCCCCATCCGTGCGGGCTACGATGCATCGTTCAACTCAGTCTGCGGCGATCTGCGCTCCTCCCTTGCGCGGCTCGGCACTGAAAAACAGGACTTTGACCACGATGACCAATACGGCCAACGCGGCAAATAGAAAACCACTGTAAAGGGTGCCCTGCAAGCCCATGCGTGCCAGGAACCATCCGCCAGTTGTCGACCCGATGGTCACGCCCAGATTGATGAACGAGATGTAAATGCCCGTGGCGAACTCCGGCGCTTCCGGCGCTTCGGAGGTCAGCCATATTTGCGTGACGATCAGCCCACTGGTATGGGTCGCGCCCCAGATCACCACGATTACCAGCATGGTCATCAGTGACGGGCCGGCGAACAGGTACAACAGCCCATAGGCACCGGCCAGCAGGATCGGGTGCAGGATGGTTGTCCGAACCATGTTCTGCCCGATCAGTTTGCCGGCATACAGATTGCCCGCGACGCCGCCAATACCGAAGATCACCAACAGGATGCTGATCATCTGCGCGCTCATGCCCGCTTCCTTGGCCAGGTACTCGGCGGAGTAGCTGTACACGGAAAACATCGCGGCAAAAATCAAAGTCGAGGCGGTAATGTTCAGCCAGAGCGGGAACTTGCGCAGAATGGCCAGTTGCTCTTTATAGGAAATGCGGGTTTTGTCGGGCGCGTCCGGCAGCCGGGCAATGATCCCGAGGCCAGCAATGCAGTTGACCACGGCGCAGAACAGAAACGAGGCTTCATAGGAGAACTGCGCCGCGATCAGCGTCGTCAACGGCACCCCCAGCACCATGCCCATGCTGGTGCCGACAAAGGCTTTGGCGGCGGCGCGGGTAGACTCCTGCGGTGGGTACAGTGAAACCGCCGCGACAAAGGCCAGGGAAAAGTACACGGGGTGAAACAGCGCCGGGATGATGCGCAGCACCATCAGCGATTCAAAGTTGGGTGCGTAGGCCGACAGCACGCTGGTGCCGGCAAAAATGAACAACGCAATCGTCAGGATCTTCTTGCGATTGAAGCGCGACAATAGCAACACCATGATCGGGCCGAAGACCGCAATGATCAGCGCGAACAGCCCCACCAACAGACCGGCCTGGGACGCACTGATCGCGAAGCGCTCGATAATTACCGGAAGAATCCCGACTACACCAAACTCAATGGTGTAAACGCCAAACAGGCCTAGTGCGAGAAAGTAGATCGGATGGAGCATTTTCATGAGTCGGACTCCAGCGTGACCACGACTTTGCCGAACTGCTCGCCCGCTTCCAGATACTGATGGGCGGCAACGATCTGTTCAAAGTCGAAGGTTTTGGCTATGACCGGACGCAACGTCCCCTCCTCCAGACCGGCGATGACATACGCCTTGGCGGCCTCGAGCAAGGCTGGCCGGGAGGTGATTTCGTGCAGCAGATAGCCGCGCAACGCCAGGCTTTTGCCCAGCACCTTGAACAGCGGGAAAGGCGCGGGCTCGGGGCTCAGAGCGCCATACACGAGAACGATCCCGCCAGTAGCGGCAACGTCGACCAAATGCTCCAGAAACGGCCCACCCACCGGATCGAAGATCACCCGGGCGCCCTTGCCTGCAGTGAACCGTTCAATCTGTTGATTGAAATCCGCCGACTCGCTGGCCACCACATGCGCGGCGCCGGCAGACAGCAACTGCTCGCGCTTGGCCAGAGTGCGGCTGACGGCGATCGGGATGGCGCCAACCTGATTGGCAATCTGAATCGCCGCCAGGCCGACACTGCTTGAGGCAGCCGTAATCAGAACGAATTCGCCGGGCTGCAATGCCGCGACATGAATCAACGCGCCCCACGCCGTGATGTACTGCATCCATACCGCCGAGGCTTCAGCGAATGACAGGTTGGCGGGATGCTTGACCAGCATCGCCGCCGGCACGACGGCCAGTTCGGCATAGGTGCCCCACTGCGCAATGGAGGCCGGAGGAATCAGGCTGACGATGTCACCGACCGTAAACTGGCCGGCGCGTGCGCCGACGGCCTCGACGATACCCGCCGCTTCATACCCCAGACGGGAAGGAAACTGTGCCTCTTCCAGATACTGGCCGGAGCGGAACATGGATTCTGCCCGGTTCAGACCAATCGCTTTGACGGTGATCCGTACTTCATCAGGCCCCGGTTCAGGCACGTCGATGTCATCGATCCTGAGCACTTCCGGACCACCATATTGGCTAAACCGCACGACGCGCGTCATTGACTGTCTCCTTGTTTCGTTGATTGGCGGTAACTGTAAAGTGAGTGCGAATACTGAAAAACAAGCTGCTGTTCCATTCTTAGCGGACAGTTATGTCCGCAACCGATGGCACAAAGTCGTCCGCCACCAAGCGTGATCGTCGTGTCGCAAGCAGCCGCAGCGCGACATAGAACACCGGGGTGAATAACAGGCCGAACAGGGTCACCCCGAGCATGCCGAAGAACACCGCGACGCCCATGGCGTGACGCATTTCGGCACCGGCACCGGTAGAGAGCACGAGGGGTACGACCCCCATGATGAAAGCGATCGAGGTCATCAGAATCGGGCGCAAACGCAACTGACTGGCTTCAATGGCAGCACGCACGATACTGCGTCCCTGCTGTTCGAGTTCACGGGCGAACTCGACAATCAGAATCGCGTTCTTGCTGGCCAGCCCCACCAGCACCATCAGGCCGATCTGGGTAAAGATGTTGTTATCGCCCTGGGTCAGCCACACCCCGAGCAGCGCCGACATGATGCTCATGGGCACGATGAGCAAGATGACAACCGGCAGCAGCAGACTTTCATAGAGGGCGGCCAGCACCAGATACACCAGCAGCATGCAAATCAGGAGGATCCACAACGTGGAGTCGCCGGAAATGATCTGCTGGTAGGTCAACTCGGTCCATTCGAACTTGATGCCCTTGGGGAGCGTCTCGGCCGCGATTCGCTCCACCGCGGCCTGGGCCTGACCAGATGAATAACCCGGCGCGGGGCCGCCATTCAGGTCGGCGGCGGTGTAGCCGTTGTAGCGCACGACCATTTCCGGCCCATAGGTGGGCTGTACCTCCACCAGGCTGGCCAGTGGAACCATGTTGCCGTCGGCATTGCGGGTCTTCAGTTGCCCGATGTCATCGGCGTGGGCGCGGAACGGCGCATCGGCTTGCACCCGGACCTGATAGACCCGGCCCAGCAAGTTGAAGTCGTTGACATACAAGGAGCCCAGATAGATCTGTAACGTATCGAAGACATCGGTCATGGCAACCTGCGACTGCTTGGCCTTGACCCGGTCAAGATCGACCTTCAATTGCGGCACATCGATCTGGTAGCTGGAAAAGCTTGGCCCCAGCTCAGGTGCCAGCGCGGCTTGCTTGAGGAAGGCGCGAACCGCTTCATCAAGTTTTTCAAACCCCAGCGCGCCACGATCTTCGAACTGCAACTTGAACCCGCCCAAAGTACCCAACCCCAACACCGGAGGCGGCGGGAACACCCCGGTAAAAGCTTCCTTGATCGTGGAAAACTGCTGGTTCAGCGCCGAGGCGATGGCCCCGGCACTCATGTCCGAACCATGCCGGTTGGCGAACGGTTCGAGGATCACGAAGATGATGCCGGCACTCGATGAGTTCATCAGGCCGTTGACCGACATGCCCGGAAACTCCAGGGTGTGGGCCACGCCAGGTTGCTTGAGGGCGATGTCGTTCATGCGCTGGATGACTTGCTCGGTGCGCTCCAGCGAGGCGCCATTGGGCAGTTGCGCCAGGCCGACCAGAAACTCTTTGTCCTGGGCCGGCACAAAACCACCAGGCAACGAATGGCCAAGCCAGGCCGTGAACCCCAGCAACAGTGCGTAAAAGCCCAGGGTCATGCCTTTGCGCTGAATCACCCGGCCCAGATTGCTGCCGTAGGCCTGCTCGCCCCGCGCCGAGAGTCGGTTGAAACGGCTAAACAATGGCCCCAACAACCGATCGATAGCCCGACTGAGGCGATCTCGCGGTGCGTCGTGGGACTTGAGCAACAGTGCACAAAGCGCCGGTGACAAGGTCAGGGAGTTGAACGCCGAAATGATGGTGGAGATGGCGATGGTCAATGCGAACTGCTGATAAAACTGTCCGGTCAGCCCGGGCATGAACGCCAGGGGTACAAACACACTCGCCAGCGTCAGGGTGATGGCGATGATGGGCTTGCTGACTTCCTCCATCGCCTTGTAGGAGGCGTCCTTGGGACTCAGGCCGCGAGCAATGTTGCGCTCGACGTTCTCGACCACCACGATCGCATCGTCGACGACGATACCAATGGCCAGAACCATGCCGAACAACGACAGGGCATTGATCGAAAAACCACACGCGAGCATCAGTGAGAGCGTGCCGATGATCGACACCGGCATCGCCAGCAGCGGAATGATCGAGGCGCGCCAGGTTTGCAGGAACAGGATGACCACCAGCACGACCAACAGCGTCGATTCGAGCAGGGTCTGGATCACCGCCAGAATGCTCGAGCGGACAAACTGGGTCGGGTCGAACACAATCGTGTAGTCGACCCCGGCCGGCATGTCTTGCTTGGCCTGGCGCATGATGTCGCGCGCCTGATCGGAAATTGCCAGGGCGTTACCGCCGGCCATCTGGAACACGCCGAAACCCACGGCAGGCTTGCCGTCGACCAGTGAGCGCAAACCGTAGTCCGACGCCGCCAGTTCGACACGGGCAACGTCGCGCAAGAAAGTCACCGCCCCGCCCGGCAAACTCTTGAGGATGATGTCGCCGAATTCCTTTTCCGTTTTCAGCCGACCCTGAGTGTTGACCGACAGCTGTTGGGCCACGTCCGTACGCATGGGCTGACCGCCGATGACGCCGGCCGCGACCTGCACGTTTTGCTCACGGATCGCCGCCACCACATCGTTGGCGCTCAAACCGCGCTGAGCTACTTTTTGCGGGTCGAGCCAGATGCGCATCGCATAGTCGCCGCCGCCCCAGATCCGCACTTCACCGACGCCCGGGATGCGCTCCAACTGGTTCTTGATGTTGAGAATGCCGTAGTTGCGCAGGTAGGTGGCGTTGTACTGGTCATCGGGCGAGACCAGGTGAATCGCCAGGGTCTGGGTCGACGATGACTTCATCGTCACCACCCCCAGCCGCCGCACGTCTTCCGGCAGACGCGGCAAGGCTTGCGAGACACGGTTTTGCACCAACTGCTGGGCCTTGTCCGGATCGGTACCGACCTTGAACGTGACACTGAGCGTGAGGTTGCCATCGCTGTTGGCCTGGGACTGCATGTACAGCATGTCCTCGACGCCGTTGATCTGCTCCTCCAGCGGCGCCGCGACAGTCTGCGCCACCACCGCCGGGTTGGCGCCGGGGTACTGGGCGTTGACCACGATCAGCGGCGGGACCACATCGGGGTATTCCGAGACCGGCAAGCGAAACAGCGAGATGATCCCGGCCAGCAAAATCAGGGTCGAAAGGGCTCCGGCGAAGATGGGGCGGTCAATGAAGAAGCGCGATAAGTTCATTGCCCTTCCCTCGCATCGACGTGTTGGGCGAGCAAGGGTCTGACGGTATCGCCCGGCCGCGCCCGATGCAGGCCATTGATCACCACCCGCTCGCCGGCTTGCAGGCCGGAATCGATGATTCGCAAGTCGCCCACCAGGTTGCCGGGGCTGATGCGCCGATACTCAACCTGATCATTAGCGGTCACCACCAACACAAACTTCTTGTCCTGGTCCGTGCCGATTGCGCTGTCGTCGATCAGCACGGCCTGACGCGGCGGGCCGCCGCCGAGTTTGATCCGGGCCAGCATGCCGGGCCTGAGCAGGCCGTCGGCATTGTCGAAACTGGCGCGCACCCGCAGCGTAGCCGACTGCACGTCGAGCTGATTGTCCATCGATGCCAGTTTGCCCCCGCGCGAATAGTCCGTTTCATTGGACAGCCCGAGCATGACCGGCACTTCACTGCCCTTAGCACTGCCGTGATTGAGGTAGCGCAGGAACGTTTGCTCATCGACGTCGAAAGCGGCATAGATCGGCGAGAGCGATACCAGGGTGCTCAACGGCGCGGCATTTTCACCGGCGCTGACGATATTGCCCGCGGTCACCAGGGCACGGGACATGCGTCCGCTGACCGGCGCCGTGATGCGAGTGTGGGCCAAATCCAACCGGGAACTGTCGAGTATCGCCTGGGCCTGCCGGACATTGGCCTGTGCTTCGCTGGCGGCGTTCTGTTTCTCGTCCAGATCGCGCATGGCGATGGCATTGGAGTTGATCAGCCGTTGGGCCCGGCCCAGATCGGTGGCGGTGTACAGACTTCGCGACTTCGCCGCCGCCAGACTGGCCTGGGCCTGTTCGACCCGGGCGGTATACGGCCTGGCGTCGATTTCGAAGAGCAAGTCGCCTTCCTTGACGATCGCGCCATCCTTGAAATGCACAGCAACAATCGTCCCGGACACCAACGGCCGGATGACTACTTTTTCGACCGCCTCCAGACGTCCGGAATAGTTCTGCCAGTCGGTCACTGGCCTGGACAGCGCCATGGCCACATCGACTTCGGCGGCCGCTGGCGCGACGCTGGCCTTGGCGATAGTGGACGGTTCCCCGCGTAGCACGATCACCAGGGCAACGACGATAGCGCAAGCAATACTGGCGCGGAGTATGAGCGCACTGCCCGAACGTTTGGGTCGGATCGAGTCCATAAACAACTTCCCTGTTATTAAGCGATGTGTGTCGAAGCAATCTGTCGAGGATGGATCAAGGTGCGGTTTCGGGGGTGCCCAGGCTGCTGCCCAGCGCCTTGGCTTTCCCGGTTCGCCCCCAGCGCTGCATGACCGGTCGCTCGATAAAGTTGAACAACAGCCAACCACCGAAGATGGAGAGCGCAAAGTTGGCCGCGACGATCAACGTGGCCGTCCAGTTATCGAACAGTCGGCCGCCGAGCAGTTGTGTCGCGCAGGTCATGATCAGCAGATGGATCATGTAGAAACCAAAGGAGATTTCGCCCAGCCAGACCATCCAGCGACTGTTGAGCAACCCCTTGCGATCCTGCAGGTCACTGGCGGCAATCGCCGTGATCAGCGCTGCAATCGGCACCAGCGTTACCAGGTTCAGGCTGTACTGGAACGGCACCCACATGGCCGCCAGGTAACCGCCGACCATCAGCGCGAAAGCCCAGGGCACGCTCAATTCGATCCAGCGCCCAGCCATGAGAATGCGGGCCATGAGCATGCCCAGCACAAACTCGAACATGCGCGCGGGCGGGAAGTAGTAAGACCACCACCATTGGCTCAGGGAAATCGGGTACTCGTTGATAAACGGCGTGGCAGGTGCCAGCAAACGTATCGCCACTTGCGTCAGGGCCAGGCCGGCGACCATCGCCCAGGCCCAGTGCCACAGGCGTTCCTCGGAAATTTTCCAGATCAGCTTGAGTGCCAGCGGAAACAGCAAATAGAAGAACAACTCGCAGCACAGCGACCAGGACGGCCCGTTGACGCTGAGGAAGGTGTCCATCCGTGGAATCCAGGAATGCACCAGCAACAGGTTGGGCAACCAGATCGCCACGCTGGCGGCAGGCACCGCAAACAGCGCCATCGCCAACACCCAGGTGGCGATATGGTTAGGGTAGATTTTCAACAAACGGCGTTTCCAGAAGCCTGTCACGCTGTCGCCTTTGCGAGCCGACCAAGTGATCACGAAGCCACTGAGCACAAAAAAGAACGACACCCCGAGCCAGCCACCACCGCTGAAGATCCGTTGAAAGGCATCGATCACATGGGTGTCGGCATAGGGGTTGAAACCGATGATCCGGGTCAGCGAGGCGTGAAACATGAACACCATCGCCGCCGCCAGAAAACGGATCCCGGTGAGTGAGTCGAGCTTGCTGTGGAAATGCGAATGATAGAACTCTGCGTTTTTCATTTCCGATCCCCAAATAGTCATGGCACGCCCCAAAACACCTGCGTGTGCAGGCGTGCTCCCTGTAAAAAAATCTCACGACAATCTCAGCGGCGTTGCGAGCATTGCAGGCAATGTTGCGAGGGTCCGTTGACCCCAGGGGTACGGCTAGATGCAGACATTTTTAGCGGCGGAACGCTGCTTTTTTTGTGCTTGCGGCCGGTCCCCGGGCTGGGACCGGCGCGAAGGTCATTCCCCGTAAACGGCGTTGCACAGGTCGACGGTAAATTGCCCGAACATGCCTTCGAAGGCTGTATTGGTGAAGGCGACGACCGTCAATTGCTCGGCCGGGTCGACGAACCAGGAGTGTCCATAGGCACCACCCAATCGCCAACTACCGACCGACTCGACCGTCTGGGCGGCGGCCGGGTCCTTGAGCACGGTAAAGCCCAGGCCGAAGCCGCGACCGGGCCAGTTTTCCAGTTCGAGCTCGCCGGTCTGGTTGGTGGTCATCTCATCGACCAGCGCTTTAGGTAACAACGGCGCGCCGCCTTTGCGCAGGGTTTCGAGCAGATGGAGGAACTCACCAGCGCTGCCGATCAAGCCCGAACCACCGGAGTTGAAAGCCTGTGGGTCCAGGGCCCGGCTCGGCTCCAGCTTGATGCCGGCGGTGCCTTCGAAAACCGGCACCACTTCCAGCTCTTTCATGCGCCGCGGCTGTGGTTGATCGTTCAGGTACGCCGGGGTCAGGCGGCTGGCGTCGGACACACCGAAACCGACATCGCGCAAGCCCAGTGGCTTGGCGATCAATGCCTCGATTGCAGCGGCCAGCGAGGTGCCGGTGACTGCAGCAATCACGCCGCCCAGGACATCGGTCGCAATTGAATAGCCCCACGAACTGCCAGGTTTGTACAGCAAGGGCGCGTGACTGAGGCTGCGCAGGTTTTCTTCCAGCGTCACGTTGCTGCGCTCCATGCCATCGGACACACCGGCATCACGATAAGGACCACCCTGATCGCTTTCCAGAAAACCATAAGTGAGGCCGGCGGTATGGCTCAGCAACTGACGCACCGTGATCGTCGCTGGCTGGCCGTCACTCAGGGTCGGCTTGAAGTAAGGCAGCCAGCGGGTGATGTCGTCATCCAGGTTGAGTTTGCCCTGACCGATCAGCGCCAGTGCGGCCACCGAAACAATCGGCTTGGATACCGAAGACAGCCGAAACAAGGCATCCTCGCGCATCGGCAACTGCGCCTCACGGTCGGCCAATCCGGCCGCGCGCTGGTAAATGAGCTTGCCGCGGTGAGCCACCAGCACCACTGCGCCTACCAGGCGCTGATCGTGCAAGGTCTGCTCCAGCACCGCGTCGATGCGCGAAGCCAGCTCGACGAGTTCAAACGAGCGTAGAGACTGTAATGAGCGAAGCGGTTCGTTGACTGACATTGGCAGACCTGAATAGTTGGATGAATAAGTCGATGTCTCGATGGTAGAGGGGGCCGTTGTCGGGAAACAGAGGTTACTATTCCGAGGTCCACGGACCTTTTTGTCCGCAATCAAAGGAGTGAGTGTTGGATAAGCTCAATGGCATCACGGTGTTTGTGCAGGTTGCCGAAAGCCGCAGTTTTGTTGGGGCCGGCCGTTTGTTGGGGATCTCCGCCTCGGCGGTGGGTAAGAGCATCGCGCGCATGGAAGAGAAACTCGGCGCACGCCTGTTCCATCGCAATACCCGCAGCATCAACCTGACCAGCGAAGGTTCGTTGTTTCTGGAGCGATGCCGCCGGGTGCTCAACGAACTGGAAGCCGCCGAGCAGGAACTCTCCAGCTCCAGCGAGACACCACGAGGTAAACTGCGCATCAGCCTGCCGCTGCTGGGCAATGTCCTGTTCATGCAGCTCTCACGATTCATGCAGCACTATCCAGAAATCCAGCTGGAACTGGACTTCACCGATCGGCTGGTGGACGTGGTCGAGGAAGGTTTCGACGCCGTGCTGCGCACCGGCCAGTTGCACGACTCTCGGTTAATGGCCAGGAAACTCGACAGCTTCGGCTTCTACCTCGTCGGCGCCCCCAGTTACTTTGCGAGCCACGACTACCCGCAGAATGTCGAGCAACTGCAGGAACACCACTGCCTGCATTACAAACTGCCCTCCACGGGCAAACTGGAAAAATGGCCACTGTCGGGGCTTGCCGAAGGCACCGAGTTGAAAGTACCGGCCACGATGGTCTGCAATAACCTTGATATGCTGATCCACATGGCCCGACAAGGACTGGGCATCGCCTGCGTTCCCGAGTTTGCGGTGCGCGAGGCACTGGCGGCCGGAGAGCTGGTGTCGATACTGCCTGACAAAGTGTTGCGCACGCTGAACATTCAGGTGGTATGGCCGTCGAGCCGCTACCTGACGCCGAAGTTGCGAGCGTTTATTGATTTTGTTTGTGATGGGGGTGTTCGAGACTAAGGACCAACTTGCCGCCATTCTGGTCGACAAACAAAAAGGCATGAAAGTGGCGCGCACTTACCGCCAGGCGTTCACCTCCCCACTGGTGATCAAGCTGTGGCGCATGCTCTATGGAGCATCGGCGTGTACGGCTTCATCATGTGGTTACCGTCGATCATCAAACCAGCCTCAGCGTCTGATATCGTCACCACCGGCTGGTTGAGTTCCGTGCCCTATGTGGCAGCGGTAGTGACGATGCTGGCGGTGTCCTGGGCCTTCGGACAAAACCGGCCAACGCAAACTGTTCGTCTGGTCCTACCATTGCGCGCGAGTGAAATGCTCGCATCAAGGCAGCGACATCCAAAAAAGTCTTGGCAGATGGGGCGTCGAAGAAGAGGCAAAAAAATGGACTTAAAACCACCGGATGCTGCTGGAACGCAGCGGATTTCAGCGGGATACCGCACAAATGAAAAAAGGACCCGAAGGTCCTTTTTTCTTTCTCTATGGAATTCAGCAGAACCCCATGGAGCTGGAGCCGGAAACGAGACTCGTATCTAGCGTCCGACCCATTGAAATCTAAGGGTTTTTTTCTTGCCAAAGCAGGAAAAGACGTGGGTCTTTAGCAGCCTGTCGTGACCGGCAGCTATCGGCCAATTGTGCCGGTAACGTGCGACAGGGATGAACCTAAAAACCGTCGTCAACTCACTTATCAAGCGGCGGCTAAAGCCCACGGGACAATTTCCGACCTTGGAATCACAGCCGAAGATTCCACCCAGAGCCAGTCGTTTTGTAGGGGTAAAAACGACCAAAAATAAAAAAGGGTCGCGAGATAAAATCTCGCAACCCTTTGAATTATATGGTCGGGACGGAGTGATTCGAACACTCGACCCCTAGCACCCCATGCTAGTGCGCTACCGGACTGCGCTACGCCCCGACTAGGCGTGAAACTCATCCTTCATCTCGAAGAACGCTCAAGAATATATCGCAAGCTTTTGAAAACTGGAAGTATTCAAACGCAGGAAATTATTTCTTGAGGACAACCAGCACATCTTCCAACTCGGCAATCATCTGCCGAATCATCTGTTTGTATTGGGTGGTGTCGTCTTTGGCTTCGTCACCGGACAAACGCAGACGCGCGCCGCCGATAGTGAACCCTTGATCGTAAAGAAGCGCGCGGATCTGCCGGATCATCAGCACGTCTTGTCGCTGATAATACCGGCGGTTCCCGCGGCGTTTGACGGGGTTGAGTTGAGGAAACTCCTGCTCCCAATAGCGCAGTACGTGCGGTTTTACGGCACACAGCTCGCTGACTTCACCAATGGTGAAGTAGCGTTTGCCTGGGATGACGGGTAGCTCGTCGTTATGACTTGGTTCCAGCATAAGCCTCAACTCGGGCCTTCAACTTCTGCCCTGGACGAAAGGTGACCACACGGCGAGCCGTGATCGGGATTTCTTCACCCGTTTTCGGATTGCGGCCAGGCCGCTGGCGTTTGTCCCGAAGGTCGAAATTGCCGAAACCGGACAATTTGACTTGTTCGTTGTCTTCAAGAGCGTGCCTGATTTCTTCAAAAAACAGTTCGACCAATTCCTTGGCCTCCCGTTTATTCAGGCCCAGCTCTTCATACAGACGTTCCGCCATCTCAGCTTTCGTCAGAGCCCCCATACGTCACTTCCTTAACGTGGCGTTCAACCTTTGTTCGAGCGAGGTGAGGATGTTTTGCGTCGTGGTATTCACCTCATCGTCATTAAGAGTGCGCGATGGATGCTGCCAGGTCAAGCCGACTGCAAGGCTTTTTCTATCAGGATCAATGCCTTTACCCTGATACACGTCAAATAGCCTGAGGTCTGTGAGCCATTCGCCTGCATTTTCACGGATTACGTCCAGTACGGCACTGGCCGCAACGTCCGTGGCCGCAATCAGCGCCAGGTCACGACGCACTTCAGGAAAGCGCGATAACTCCTGGAATTTAGGCATTTTTCCCAATGCCACTTCGGCCAGAACCAGCTCGAAGACGAAAACCGGGCGATCTAGACCGAGGGTTTTCGACAATTCAGGGTGGATAGCGCCGACGAAGCCTACCAAACGACCTTCACGTTCGATGCGCGCGGTTTGACCCGGGTGCAACGCAGGGTGTTTGCCCGGCGCGAACGTGAACGAATCCAGTGCACCGGCAAAGCCCAGCACCGCTTCCACGTCGGCTTTGACGTCGAAGAAATCCACGACATCGCGGCCCTGCGCCCAGCCTTCCGGCAGACGGCTACCGCAAACAACACCCGCAATCATCGGCTCTTGCTTCAGACCATCCAGCTGCCCCACGAAACGCAGGCCGCTTTCGAACAGACGGACGCGATCCTGCTGACGGTTCAGGTTGTGCTGAAGCGCCTTGACCAGACCGGGCCACAGAGACGAGCGCATGGCCGCCATGTCGTTCGAAATCGGGTTGGCCAGAAGCAGCGGCTCGACACCCGGATTAAACAACTCGAATTGTTTCGGATCGATGAAGCTGTAGGTGATCGCTTCCTGATAACCACGCGCCACCAGCAGGCGACGCAGTTCAGGCAGATCGCTACGCGCTTCGGCCTTGGCTTGTGGTGCAAGGCGAGCTTGCGGGTAACGAACCGGCAGACGGTTGTAGCCGTACAGACGGGCCAGTTCTTCGATCAGGTCGACTTCCAGGCTGATGTCGAAACGGTGGCTTGGCACTTCAACGCGCCACTGCCCTGCCCCATCGGCAGAAATCGTCAGGCCCAGGCCGCTGAGCAGACGCTCGACTTCGGCCGACTCCATCTCCATGCCCAGCATCTGAGTGATGCGCTGTGCACGCAGGGTGACCGGAGCAATCTTCGGCAGGTGCTGTTCGCTGACGGTTTCGATGATCGGGCCAGCTTCGCCGCCAGTGATTTCCAGCAGCAGGCCAGTGGCGCGCTCCATGGCTTCACGGGCCAGCTGCCAATCGACGCCACGCTCGTAGCGGTGCGAGGCATCGGTATGCAGGCCGTAGGAACGGGCCTTGCCAGCGACGGCGATTTGATCGAAGAACGCGCTTTCCAGGAATACGTCGCGCGTGGTCGCGGTGTTGACGCCGCTGTGCTCGCCACCCATGACGCCGGCAATTGCCAACGCGCGGGTGTGGTCGGCAATCACCAGCGTATCGCTACGCAGGCTGACTTCCTGACCATCGAGCAGCACCAGCTTCTCGCCTTCTTCGGCCATGCGCACACGGATGCCGCCATTGATTTCGGCGAGATCGAAGGCGTGCAGCGGCTGACCCAGTTCCAGCATCACGTAGTTGGTGATGTCGACGGCAGCATCGATGCTGCGCACGTCGCCACGACGCAAACGCTCGACCATCCACAGCGGCGTAGGCTTGGACAAGTCGACGTTACGGATCACACGACCCAGGTAACGCGGGCAAGCGGCAGGCGCCAGCACTTCGATCGAGCGCACTTCGTCGTGCACGGCTGGCACGGCAGGCACCACCGGACGGGTGACTTCAGCGGCATACAGCGCACCGACTTCACGGGCCAGACCGGCCAGGGACAGGCAGTCGCCGCGGTTCGGGGTCAGGTCGACCTCGATGCTGGCGTCGTCCAGGCTCAGGTACTCACGAATGTCCAGACCGACCGGCGCATCCGCCGGCAATTCCATCAGGCCGTCGTTGCCTTCGCCGACTTGCAGCTCGGCTTGCGAGCACAGCATGCCGTTGGACTCAACGCCACGCAGCTTGGCTTTCTTGATCTTGAAGTCGCCCGGCAGTTCGGCACCGATCATGGCGAACGGGATCTTCAGGCCCGGGCGCACGTTTGGTGCACCGCACACAACCTGAAAGGTCTCCGAGCCATTGCTGACCTGGCAAACACGCAACTTGTCGGCGTCCGGGTGCTGCTCGGTGCTCAGCACCTCGCCCACGACCACGCCACTGAATTCACCGGCGGCCAGCGTAACGCTATCGACCTCAAGACCGGCCATCGACAGACGAGCAACCAGCTCGTCGCGACTTACCTGCGGGCTTACCCAGCCGCGCAGCCATTGTTCACTGAATTTCATCCTGCTCTCCTAAGAATTCGTTACGACTAGCGAAATTGCGCGAGGAACCGCAAGTCGTTGTCGAAGAACAGACGCAAGTCGTTTACGCCGTAACGCAGCATGGCCAGACGCTCAACGCCCATGCCGAAGGCAAAGCCCGAAAACTCTTCCGGGTCGATCCCGGACATGCGCAGCACGTTCGGGTGAACCATGCCGCAGCCCATCACTTCCAGCCAGCCAGTCTGCTTGCAGACGCGACAGCCTTTACCACTGCACATCACGCATTCCATGTCGACTTCAGCGGACGGCTCGGTGAACGGGAAGTACGAAGGACGGAAACGCACGGCCAACTCTTTTTCGAAGAACACGCGCAGGAACTCTTCGATGGTCCCTTTGAGGTCGGCGAAGTTGATATCGCGGTCGACCAGCAGGCCTTCGACCTGGTGGAACATCGGCGAGTGGGTGATATCGGAGTCGCTACGGTACACACGGCCTGGGCAGACGATGCGGATCGGCGGCTGTTTCGATTCCATGGTGCGGACCTGTACCGGCGAGGTATGGGTGCGCAACAACATGTTGGCATTGAAATAGAAGGTGTCATGCATCGACCGGGCCGGGTGATGGCCTGGGATGTTGAGCGCTTCGAAGTTATGGTAATCGTCTTCGACCTCAGGGCCTTCGGCAATGCCGTAGCCAATGTGGGTGAAGAACTGTTCGATACGTTCCAGAGTACGCGTAACCGGATGCAGACCACCCGAGGTCTGGCCGCGGCCAGGCAGGGTCACGTCAATGGACTCGGCAGACAGTTTGGCGGCCAGGTCGGCCTCTTCAAACAGTGCCTTGCGGGCATTGAGAACCTCTGTGACACGCTCCTTGGCAACGTTGATCAGGGCGCCGACTTGCGGACGCTCTTCTGCCGGCAAATTCCCCAGGGTCTTCATCACCTGAGTCAATTCACCCTTCTTGCCAAGGTAGTGAACCCGGATTTGCTCCAGGGCATTGATATCTTCAGCGCTTTGCACAGCCTCTAGTGCTTGAGAGACGAGCGCATCCAGGTTTTCCATGTACAGACTCCAGATACAAAATAGGGGAAGAGCTTGAAGGCTCTTCCCCTATTTATGACGTTTAACACCTGGCCCCACAGAGGTGAGGCCGGGTGACTGTCGGGGGTACTTAAGCCAAGGTGGCTTTAGCTTTCTCGACAATCGCAGCAAACGCCGCTTTTTCGTTCACTGCCAGATCAGCCAGAACCTTACGGTCGATCTCGATGGACGCTTTTTTCAGGCCGGCGATGAAACGGCTGTAGGACAGACCGTTGATACGTGCACCAGCGTTGATACGAGCGATCCACAGAGCGCGGAACTGACGTTTTTTCTGACGACGGTCACGGTAGGCGTATTGGCCTGCCTTGATTACCGCTTGCTTGGCAACACGGAATACGCGCGAGCGAGCGCCGTAGTAGCCTTTAGCAAGTTTCAGAATTTTTTTGTGACGTTTACGGGCAATGACGCCACGCTTTACACGAGCCATGAGTTACTTCCTCTATTCTTGACTAAAATTAACGAAGGCGCAGCATGCGCTCGACTTTTGCCACGTCAGACGGATGCAGCAAGCTGCTACCGCGCAGTTGACGCTTACGCTTGGTCGACATTTTAGTCAGGATGTGGCTCTTGAAAGCGTGCTTGTGCTTGATACCGTTAGCAGTTTTCAGAAACCGCTTAGCAGCACCACTTTTCGTTTTCATTTTTGGCATGTTCGGATACTCCGCATTCAGTTGATAAACATAATCAGAAGGCCTGCCGTGCCCTGATGATTACTTCTTCTTTTTCGGGGCGATGACCATGATCAGCTGGCGTCCTTCCATCTTAGGATGCTGTTCGACCGAACCGTACTCGAGCAAGTCACCTTCAACTCGCTTGAGGAGTTCCATCCCCAGCTCCTGGTGGGCCATCTCACGGCCGCGGAATCGCAAGGATACCTTGGCCCTGTCCCCATCACTCAGGAAACGTACCAGGTTGCGCAGTTTTACCTGGTAATCCCCTTCCTCCGTCCCTGGACGAAACTTGATTTCTTTAACCTGAATCTGCTTCTGGTTTTTCTTGGCCGCGGCAATCTGCTTCTTCTTCTCGAAGATCGATTTGCCGTAGTCCATCAGTTTGCAAACAGGGGGTACTGCATCGGCGGAAATTTCCACCAAATCCAGTTTGGCCTCTTCAGCCTTAAGAAGCGCGTCTTCAATTGACACAATCCCAAGCTGTTCACCTTCAGCCCCAATTAACCGAACCTCGCGTGCCGAGATATTCTCGTTGATCGGGGCTTTCGGTGCAGCTCGTTTATCTTGTCTCATTTCACGCTTAATAGTAATTACTCCGAATCTGGGCGACCACGCCGGGAAACCGCTTGCGCGAGAAACTCAGCGAACTGGGCGACGGGCATCGAGCCCAGGTCAGCACCTTCACGAGTACGCACAGCGACAGTCTGCATCTCGACTTCCCGATCTCCGATAACCAAGAGATAAGGAACCTTGAGCAAAGTATGCTCGCGGATTTTAAAGCCGATCTTTTCATTTCTCAAGTCAGACTTGGCACGAAATCCGCTTTCATTGAGGGTTTTTTCAACCTCGGCGGCAAAATCGGCCTGTTTATCAGTGATATTCATGATCACTGCCTGGGTCGGAGCCAGCCACGCAGGGAATGCACCCTCGTAGTGCTCGATCAGGATTCCGACGAAACGTTCGAAGGATCCGAGGATCGCCCGGTGCAACATAACCGGGTGCTTGCGACTGTTGTCTTCGGAGACGTATTCGGCTCCCAGACGGACAGGCAGGTTAAAATCGAGCTGAAGGGTACCACACTGCCAGACACGGCCGAGGCAATCTTTCAGCGAGAATTCGATCTTCGGACCGTAGAATGCACCCTCGCCCGGCTGCAGATCGTACGGCAAGCCAGCGCTATCAAGGGCTGCAGCCAATGCTGCTTCGGCGCGATCCCACAATTCGTCGGAACCCACGCGTTTTTCCGGACGAGTGGACAGCTTCATTTCGACGTCTTTAAAGCCGAAGTCGGCGTAAACGTCCATGGTCAGCTTGATGAAAGCGGCGGATTCGGCCTGCATCTGTTCTTCAGTACAGAAGATGTGGGCGTCATCCTGAGTGAATGCACGCACGCGCATGATGCCGTGCAGCGCACCCGATGGCTCGTTCCGGTGGCAAGCACCGAATTCGGCCAGACGCATCGGCAACTCGCGGTAGCTCTTCAGGCCCTGATTGAACACTTGCACGTGGCAAGGGCAGTTCATTGGCTTGATTGCGTAGTCGCGGTTTTCCGACTGCGTGGTAAACATGTTGTCGGCGTAGTTGGCCCAGTGCCCGGATTTCTCCCACAGACTGCGGTCAACGACTTGCGGAGTCTTGATCTCCAGATAGCCGTTGTCGCGCTGAACCTTGCGCATGTACTGCTCGAGCACCTGATACAAAGTCCAGCCGTTCGGGTGCCAGAACACCATGCCCGGCGACTCTTCCTGAGTATGGAACAGGCCCAGGCGCTTGCCGATCTTGCGGTGATCGCGCTTTTCAGCTTCTTCGATGCGCTGGATGTAAGCCGCCAGCTGCTTCTTGTCCGCCCATGCGGTGCCGTAAACGCGCTGCAATTGCTCGTTCTTGGCATCGCCACGCCAGTAGGCGCCGGACAGCTTGGTCAGCTTGAAAGATTTCAGGAAGCGCGTGTTCGGCACGTGCGGGCCGCGGCACATGTCGACGTATTCTTCGTGATAGTACAGGCCCATGGCCTGCTCGTTCGGCATGTCCTCGACCAGGCGCAGCTTGTAGTCTTCGCCGCGGGCCTTGAACACTTCGATCACTTCGGTACGCGGAGTGACTTTCTTGATTACGTCGTAATCTTTTTCGATCAGCTGCTGCATGCGCTGTTCGATCGCGGCCAGGTCGTCCGGAGTAAATGGACGCTCGAAGGCGATGTCGTAATAGAAGCCTTCGTCGATGACCGGACCGATGACCATCTTGGCCGTCGGGTACAGCTGCTTGACCGCGTGGCCAACCAGGTGGGCGCAAGAGTGGCGAATGATCTCCAGCCCCTCTTCATCCTTTGGCGTAATGATTTGCAGCGTGGAATCGCTGTCGATGATGTCGCTGGCGTCGACCAGCTTGCCATTGACCTTGCCGGCCACAGTGGCTTTGGCCAGGCCAGCACCAATGGATGCGGCGACCTCGGCTACGGAAACCGGGTGATCGAATGAACGTTGACTGCCGTCGGGAAGAGTAATAGTTGGCATGGCGCCTCCTCTCCTAGTGGTGACCCCTACCAAAGGTCACGTGGGTTGGGATGAGCCAGTACAAGATCCGATCCAGGCCATTCAATGACGAACGCCTGCCTTACAGCGGCAGGAGCCTTGCGGCCAACCGGAAAACCGAACCAGAGTGACTGGGATTCAAATCAGGGTTATTCGCGCATCTGCCGCCACCGGGACTGAAGGTCATCCGGAGCCTGCAAACGCCCGAGCGAGGCATGCTAGCACAGATGAACGGTCGTCGATGCAACGAGGCTTTATGCCGGGGCAAATCATGCAATTTATGCCAGAGTGCTGAACTTGAACCCTGCTTTACCCCTCTAGATAACAAGACATTGACCCACAAGGAGCATCCAGCATGCGTCTGAATCGTTTGTTCGCAGTCGTCGCCCCCATCGTTCTGCTGCTGCCACTGGCCGCCCACGCCGATTGGCCCAAGGGCGAGCGCGATAAATACATGGCTCAATGCACACAGGCTGCAACCCCGCAGATCGGTGCTGCCGCAGCGAAGGCTCACTGCGCTTGCGGTGCTGATGCGATCAAATCGTATCCGGCTGGAGATATCCAGGCATTGATGGACAACAAGGCCAGCCCGGAATTGCAACAGAAAGCACTGGGCCAGATCGCCAAATGCAAGGCCGATGTACCAGCGAAAAAGTGACAAAAAAGTCCTTTTGACTCAGCTTATCGCTGATAAAAAGCGCTGCATTTGAGCTTTTTCGTACGATTTATGCAGGTTTTACAGGTTTTTTTATCGTCTTTACTTTCGGCTGAAAGCCTTGTAAAACGGGGCTTTCAGCTACATCAAGCAGCAAACGGAACGCGACTGTAGGGCAAACAGCACGTCCGGGGGGCTCCCAAAGCGAACATTTCGACTATGATACCCCGGTGTGCCCAGTTGGCCTGAGCAGCACAGCACTACTGAAAATATATGTTTCTTGGAGATACACCATGTCTAATCGCCAAACCGGCACCGTTAAATGGTTCAACGATGAAAAAGGCTTCGGCTTCATCACTCCTCAAGGTGGCGGTGACGACCTGTTCGTACACTTCAAAGCTATCGAAAGCGACGGTTTCAAAAGCCTGAAAGAAGGCCAGACCGTTTCCTTCGTGGCTGAGAAAGGCCAAAAGGGTATGCAAGCTGCACAAGTCCGCGCTGAGTAATTTTCAGCCGCACTAAAAAAACCCCGTCCATGTGACGGGGTTTTTTATGGGCGAAGCAAAAGCCTGTAACGATCAGCCGCAGTTGACGCGGGTGACCACCCGGCTGGCATCGGTATTCAGGTTCAGGCGATCGGAGCGGTATTCCAAGGTCACCATATCGTTAGGCGACAGGAAACGTGCGTTCTGTGCGCCTGCGCGAGTACGCGCCTGCTCCAGCAATGCGGGCGAAGCCGGTTTGCCGATGGCGAATTCGGCAGCCTTTGCCTCACAACGGCTGTGACCTGTGTCAGTCGTCGTTACAGGGTCTGCCGCCGACTCGGAGGACGTGCTGCTGCAACCAGCCAGCAAAGTGACGGCGAACAAAGTACCCAATGACGCGAGCTTCCAAGGCATGAAGCCTCCTTTTTTCCAATAGTTAAACCGAGATCTTGCGACCGCCAATCCGGCATTTGGTTTCAGAGTGAGTGCCATCACCCTGCCCTGAAACCGCACGAGCGGCGAGTTTGCCTGAGCATCGCCCCGTCGTTTATCACTCAATCGTGACTGAATATGAACAGCACTCAATAGACGTCGATGTAATCGTACGGCGGGTTCGGCCAGTTCTCTTTCAGCGCATTGAAGATCTGCATGACCCAGACCTCATCGCTGGCCGCGACCAATCCTACATAGCCGGAGCCCTTCGCCCACGTCTCCAGACGAAACAGTAGCCCGCTGATATCGGTGCCGCCCACAACACCCGATGAAATGTAGGCAATGCCGGCCTTGGTCACCCGCAGTTGCGTGTGTTCGTCATCACTGGCAGAAGCCAGCAACTGGCGCACCGCCTCGAGGGTCAAGCCGTCGGGCGTGTTCAAATCGATCTGCACAGCGCGGTCCTTGAAAATCCGTCAAAGACCAAGTGTCGCATAGCCCTCCTCTCATGCCTAAGTCGGAGTGCCAAACGCCGCGCAAAATGGTTAACTCGACACTCAGACTTTCCCGACTTCACGAGCGCCATCATGTCCACCATAAGCATCGACGCCAACATCACAGTAAAGTGGCCGCAGGGTCACAGCTCTTACAGCCCGGGCAGCCCGGAAGAGTTCGCAATCATCGGCATCGATCTGTTGGTCAAGGAACTGGGAACCGAAGCTGCCAATAAATTCATCGCGCAGATATTCGAGAAATACCCCGCCGACTATATGGGCCTGACAGAGAACGAGCGGGCGTAAAACCCGCAGGCTGGCACCTGCGGGTGTATGGCTTACTTCAGGCGAGCCAGACGCTGGGTCAGCAGATCAAAGAAACCCTGAGCGTCGCCGTTTTCCACCCAGAAAGCGTTCTTCGGCGCTTTCAGGCCGTCATACCAGTCGACGATGGTTTGACCGAAGGTCGGGCCTTCGCGGCTATCCACTACCACGTTGACCGAGCGACCGGTGAACAACTCAGGCTTGAGCAGGTAGGCGATGACGGTGGCGTCATGCACCGGGCCACCCGGAATACCGTAGTGCTCCATGTCGCCTTTGACGTACTCATTCAGAATGTCGCCCACCAGCTTGCTGGCGTTGTTGTTGATCGCTGCGATCTGCTTCAGGCGTGCGTCACTGGTGAGGATTTTGTGGGTCACGTCCAGCGGCAGATACGTCAGCTTCACGCCGCTTTTGAGTACCACTTCCGCAGCCTGCGGGTCGGCAAACAGGTTGAACTCGGCCACCGGGGTGATGTTGCCGCCGTTGAAATGCGCGCCACCCATGATCACCACTTCCTTGATGCCCTGAACGATTTCAGGTTCCTGGATCAGCGCCAGGGCCAGGTTAGTCTGTGGGCCCAGCATGGCTATGGTGATGCTGTGGGGCTTGGCGGCCTTCAAGGTATCGATCAGGTAATTGACCGCATTGCCTTCGGCCAGGCCTTTCTTCGGCTCGTGCACGGTGACGCCCGACAGGCCTTCCTTGCCATGGATGTTCTCGGCATAGATCGGCGTGCGCATCAACGGTTTCGGTGCGCCCGCATAGACCGGCACCTCCTCGCGCCCAGCCCACTCGCGAGCCAATCGTGCGTTTCGCGAAGTCTTATCCAGACGCACGTTGCCGGCGACGGTGGTCAGCGCACGAATGTTCAATTCTTCCGGCGACGCCAACGCGAACAGCAAGGCGACCACGTCATCGGCACCGGGATCGGTGTCGATGATCAAGTCGATCTTTTCCGCCGCCTGGGCGCTCGTTGCAGTAATCAGGGACAAAAGCAGCAGACTCCGGAGCAGGTGGTGCAGTTTCTGAGCATAGCGGTGCATATCGCACTCCTTGTGCGTGGGGGAACAAATCTGAGTACAGGGCGTTAGAACGTCACTCCCGATACCAGCACGATGTTGCAGTACGGCGCACATTCGCCTGTACGAACAATCGCTCGCGCCTGTCGGCTGAGGACTTTGAATTGGTCATGACTGAGCAACTCACGCTGGCCCAGCGCGCCTTTGGCATTCAGCTCATCCAGCGAGCTCAAGGCAGGTGGTTGTTTGTCCAGAATCTCCTGCGCCAGCACATGGCGCTCAACCTGCATTTCGCTGAGCACAACCTTCAAGGTGCTGACAAAATCAGGAATGCCTTGGGTCAGGGCGAGGTCGATCAGTTCGACGCCCGGCGGAACCGGCAGACCGGCATCGCCGATCACGACCATGTCGCCGTGCCCCAGGGAAGCAATCAGCCGCGACAGTGCAACGTTGAGCAAAGGTGTCTTTTTCATGGTGCTTTGAACGCCTGTACATCGGACAAGGTGGGAATCGAAGGTTGCGCACCGGCACGGGTGACCGACAGCGCCGCAGCGACCTGACCAAAACGGATCGCTTCTGCTTCGGTTTTGCCGGACGCCAGCGCGGCGGCGAAACCACCGACGAAGGTGTCGCCAGCCGCCGTGGTATCAACAGCCTTCACCTTCGGCGCCGGAAAATGTTCGAAGCCTCTACCGTTAGCGAACATTGATCCTTGAGCACCCAGAGTGATGATGACCTTCCCGGCGCCCAATGCGATCAAGCGGGTAGCGGCAGTTTCGGCGGTTTCAAGGGAGTCCACCGGCAACCCACTGAGGGCCGAAGCTTCGCTTTCATTGGGGATCAGGTAATCGATCGACGCGTACCAATCCGCCGGTAACGGGCGGCTGGCCGGGGCCGGGTTGAGGATGACGATTTTGCCCAGCTCACGGCCGCGCTTGAGGGCATGACCCACCGTGGCATCCGGCACTTCCAGCTGACAAATGATCACGTCCGCCGCCTGCAACACGGCATCGAACTGGTCGATCACCTGTGGCGTCAACGCACCGTTGGCACCGGCGACGATCACGATTGCGTTCTGACTGTTGTCATCGACCACAATCAAGGCCACGCCGCTCGAGCCCTCGACAGTGCTGACGGCCTGGCAGTCGATATGCTCGACCAACAGCGCCCCGCGCAGTTCTTCCCCATAAGCGTCGCTGCCGACACAACCGACCATCGACACCTTCGCCCCCAGACGCGCCGCGGCGACTGCCTGGTTCGCGCCCTTGCCGCCGGACACCGTGGCAAACGACTCGCCGATCAGCGTCTCACCGCCACGGGGCAACCGTGGAGCCCGGGTCACCAGGTCCATGTTCAGGCTGCCTATCACCACTACTTTTGCTGGCATACATCACTCGTCAATTCGGTTTCAGCGGTATTCGTCGAACACACCGGCGAGCGGCGCAGTCGATTCTCGCAGGACAATACTGGGCGTCACGATTCGTTGATCGGTGGCCATGTGGGGTGTTGCGATCCGTCGTAGCAGAACCTCGGCCGCCATCTCACCCAGCTGCAGGATCGACTGGCCCACGGTGGTCAGCGCCGGATAGACATAACGGCTCATCTGGATATCGTCGAAGCCGATCACCGACAGTTCGGTCGGCACACGCACGTTGCGTTCAGCCGCCGCTCGCAGCACGCCGATGCCAATCATGTCGTTGCCGGCGAAGATCGCGCTGGGCGGGTTCTTTTCCAACAGAATCGCGGCGGCGTTGTAACCGCCCGTGCTGGTGAAGTCACTTTCCAGCATGCGCTCGCGATGCACTTCCACGCCCGCCTCTTTCAAGGCACGGCAATAACCGGCCAGACGCATCTGCGCCACGCTGGTACCGGCCGGTCCGCCAATGGTGGCGATGTCCCGGTGGCCAAGTTCGAGCAGATGCCGGGTGGCCAGATAAGCGCCGTATTCGTGATCGATACGCACCAGGTCGGCGTTCACACCTTCCAGACCGCGGTCGACGATCACCATCGGCGTGCGCACGCCAGCAAGACCTTCTGCCAGCCCCGCGTCGCCACCGGCCGAGGCAACGATCAGCCCGTCGATACGTTTTTCCAGCAGCACACGCAGGTAACTGCGCTGTTTGTCCGGGTTGTCGTCGGAGTTGCAGAGGATCACGCAATAGCCGTTGCGCTCGCAGTAATCCTCGATGCCGCGCGCCAGTTCGGCGAAGTACGGGTTGAGGCTGTTAGGCACCAGCAACCCGATGGTCGCCGTGGTCTTGGCTTTCAATGAACGGGCCACGGCGCTCGGCACGTAGTCCAGGGTCTTGATCGCCGCCTCGACCTTGATCCGCACCTCTTCGCTGACCGGCCGGGTCTTGTTCACCACGTGGGAAACCGTGGTGTAGGAAATCCCCGCGAGTGCCGCTACATCCTTGATCGTTGCCATGACTCAGGTCCGCCGGCTTGCGCGCTGACTGCGATAAGTATCCAGCACCACCGCCACCACGATCACTGCGCCGGTGATGATGCGTTTGGTCGGCTCGGTCGCGCCGATCTGCGCCAGGCCCGCCGCCAGTACGGAGATGATCAGAACCCCGAAGAACGTGCTGATCACCGAACCACGGCCGCCCATCAGGCTGGTTCCGCCGATCACCACGGCGGCAATCACTTGCAGCTCCAGGCCGGAGCCCGCATTCGGGTCTGCCGCTTCCAGACGGGAAATCTGGAACAGCGCGGCAATACCGGCCAGCAGCCCCATCAGACTGAACACCAGGATCTTGTAGGGTTTTGGATTGATCCCTGCCAGACGCACCGCTTCTTCGTTGGTGCCGATGCCGATCAGATAGCGACCGAACACAGTGCGGGTCAGCACGGCCTGGGCGATGATGATGATCAGCAAGGCAATGATGAAGGACGGCGAGATGCCAAAGGCAATCGGGTTGGACAGCCAGGCGAAGGCATCACCGATGTAGGCCGTACGCGAACCGGTCATCTGATACGCCACGCCGCGGGCCATTTCCAGCACGCCGAGGGACACGATGAACGACGGAATTCGCCACGCCACGGTGATCGATCCGGTAATGGTCCCGGCCAATGCCGCGATCGCCATTCCGAGCAGCGCTGCAGGCAGGACGCTCCAGCCCCAGCCGAGAATCGCCACGCTGACGGCCGACGCCGCGAGCGCCAGGACCGAGCCGACCGACAGGTCGATACCGCCGATGATCAGCACGAACGTCATGCCGACCGCCAACACCATCAGATCGGGAATCTGGTTGGCCAGGGTGCTGAAGGTGTCGTAAGACAGGAAGTGGCTGCTCAATACCGAGAACAGCGCGATCATCGCCAGCAAGGCACCGGCCAGGCCCAGATAGGTGCCCAGGCCGTAGAAATTGCCACTACGTTTGCCGGCAGGAGATGCAGTTTTCATGAAAGATCCCTAGGCGCTGCTTCGTTGAGCAACGCATCACGTTTTTGGTAGCCGGCGAACGCGGCGGCAAGCAAATCATCCTGGGTCCAGCTGTCGCGCTCGAAGGTCTCGATCAGGCGTCCCGCCGACAACACACCGATCCGGTCGCAGATCAGCATCAGTTCACGCAGGTCGCTGGATACCACCACCAGCGCCTTGCCCTGTCGGGTCAGCTCACCGAGCAGTGCATAGATGTCGAACTTGGCGCCGACATCGATGCCCCGGGTCGGCTCATCGAACAGCATCACCGAACAGTCACGCTCCAGCCAACGACCGATCACGACCTTCTGCTGGTTGCCACCCGACAGCTCGGAGACCAGTTGCGTCGGGCTCGAACTGCGGATGCGCATGGCATCGATCTGACGCTGGGCCAGGGACATTTCGTCAGCGTTGTTGACGATGCCGCCGCTGGAAATCACCGGCATGTTGCCCAGCGCGATGTTAGCGCTGATTGACTGCGTCAGTAGCAGGCCTTCGCCTTTGCGGTCCTCGGTGATCAGGGCGATGCCGTGACCGACCGCATCGGCCGGCGAACGAATGCTCACCACCTTGGCCGGCGAACCCAGTGCGACGGTGCCACTGTCCGCGGTGTCGGCACCGAAGATCAGACGCAGCAACTCGGTGCGCCCTGCCCCGATCAATCCGGAAATCCCGTAAATCTCGCCGGCGCGGACTTCGAAGGACACATCTCGAACCTTGTCGGAGCGGGTCAGGCCTTTGACCGTCAACGCGGAAGCGCCAATCTTGCGCGACCCCAGATCGATGTGTTCGCCGAGTTCGCGGCCGACCATCAAAGTGACCAGTTGCTCGCTGTTGTAATTGGCCATCGGCTCGACGCAAACCAGGTTGCCGTCGCGCAATACCGCAATGCGCTGGGCGACCCGTGCCAGTTCTTCGAGGCGGTGGGAAATGTAGATGATCGACACGCCGCGCGCTTGCAGGCGGGTGATCTGTTCGAACAGCATCTCGACTTCACGCGCGGTCAACATGGCCGTCGGCTCGTCGAGGATCAGCACATGGCAATCGCCGATCAGGTTGCGCGCGATCTCGACCATTTGTTGATGGCCGATGCCGAGTTCGCCGACCAGGGTGTCCGGGTCGATCGCATCGAGCCCGACCTGGGCCATGGCCTCGATCGCGGCTTTGCGCAGTTGCTTGCGACTGATCCAGCCGCCATTGCTCGGCAGATTGTCGAGAAACAGGTTTTCCGCCACCGACAGGGTCGGCAACAGATTGAGTTCTTGCATGACCATGCGGATGCCCAGGTCTTCAGCCTGGGAGCGGCTGCCGGGGCGGTAGTCCTGCCCCTGGAACTGCATGTGGCCTGTGGTCGGCGTGACCAGTCCGCCAATGATTTTCGACAGCGTGCTTTTGCCGGCGCCATTCTCGCCGGTCAGCGCCAGCACTTCACCGCGCATCAGCGTCAGGTCAATGCCGGTCAGGACAGGTTGGGCGTAGGTCTTGCCGATGCCGCTGACCGAGAGGACAGCGTTCGGGGCGGAAACTGACATAAAACTCTCCATGCGCTCGCCCGGACGGGCGAGCACCGTTGTGTCGCCAGAAGGCTTACTTGGTAACCAGCTCTACCGGAGTTTCGATCACGCCGTTGGCGCCGCTGTCGACCTTCTCGCCCTTGATGATTTTCAGCGCTGTCTCGATACCGAACACGGCTTGCCTGGCGGCAAACTGGTCAGCGGTAGCCAGGACCCGGCCGTCTTTCAACATTGGCTTGATGGCGTTGATGTTGTCGTAACCAACCACTTGCACCTTGCCGGCCTTGCCTGCCGCACGCACGGCGGAAACGGCACCGACGGCCATGCTGTCGTTACCGGCCAGCAGCGCTTTGACTTCCGGGTATTCGCTGAGGATCGAGGCAGCAACCTTGTTGCCCTTGTCGATCTCCCAGTCACCGGATTGCAACGAGACAACCTTGATCTGCGCCGCTTCCATCGCGTCTTTGAAGCCTGCGGTGCGGGCCTGGGCGTTGGTGGTGGTGGACACACCCTCGATGATGCCGACTTCGTCACCGGCCTTCAGTTGCTTGGCCAGGTACTCGCCAACCAAACGCGCACCTTTGCGGTTATCCGGGCCTACGAACGGGACGTTGATGTTCTTGCTTTTGACCACGGCCGGGTCCAGCTGGTTATCGATGTTGATCACGGTGATACCGGCATCGATGGCTTTCTTGATCACCGGAACCATGGCCTTGGAGTCGGCCGGCGCGATGACCAGCGCATTGACCTTGGCCAGAATCATTTGCTCGACGATACGCGTCTGCCCAGCGGTATCCGTTTCGTCCTTGATGCCGTTGGAGATCAGTTCGAAATCGCCGGAATGGTCTTTGTGATACGCCTTGGCGCCATCTTCCATAGTCAGGAAGAACTCGTTGGCCAGGGATTTCATGACCAGCGCGACTTTGGGCTTTTCAGGAGTCTCGGCGAAAGCCGAAGAGACAGGCAGCGCAGCGGATGCAGCGGCCAGCATAGCGACAGCAAGAAGACGTCCAGCGAATGGCAGCTTCATGGGTTCACTCCGATCTTATGATTATTGTGAGCAACGCTTGCGCTGGCGTAAGCTTCATTGCGTCCGTCAATGGACCGAGCCATCAAGAACGGCGCGCAAACGTTTGCGTAGACCGAACTATGCGAACCCTGCCGGGATTTGTCAACGACCTGTTTTGTGTCTCTGTTGGCAAAAACCAACCCTGCCCATCACGCGGTCGTGCTGACCAGCGCGCCAGTGCTGGAGTCCTTGGCCAGTTCTTTCACCAGATTGCCCGTCACCTGGGCCAACGCGCCATTGGTCTCGCCGATCTGCCCCTGGATCGACATGACAGCGGTGGCTTTGGCTTCCTCGGTTGGATAAGTCGCTGCCTGAGCGGCCGCCAATTGCTGCTGTTGTTCGCGCAATTGCTGTTGCAGTTCCTGCATGCGCTTGAGCAGCACCTGCACCGCAATACTTTGGCTGCTTTTGGTCTCGGATTTGCTTTCGCTCTGAGCAGCACCACCGGTTCTGACCTGATTCTCTTCTTTTCCCGTCAGTTGAGTCGACGCTTCTTCAGTCGCTTCGCTCAAGGCATTGATCATTGACGGAGTCTTGCCACCGATGGTGATTGCGCTCGCATTTGGAAAACCGACAGAAAAAGACATGTGAACTCCCGAAAAAAATCCTTGAAGGGGCATCGACCTGTGCGCGGGTTTCTTTAGCACTGATTTTCTATCTGGCAAGGCAATGTGTTCGTCAGAAGCCGTAGGCCTTTTCGGAGAGCCGAACGCGAATCCTCAACTTATTCGGAAACCCGGACACGAGGCCGTTTAACGCTGGTAGCCAAATAGATAAATATTGTTATAAATCATCATTTTAAAAGTTTTACTCATTCAACGCAGGGCTGGTACAGATCCTGCTCTTCACCTACACCCCAGGCGTTCAGATCTGCCTGGGGCGCATCTAGATGAACTTGCATCAGCACCGTCTCACTACTAGAGAGAAAATAATGAAATCTGCCTTCAACACCTTTATTCCGGGCGCTTTGGCCCTCCTGCTGCTCCTGCCTACCGCTCTTCAGGCAAAAGAAGCCGAAACCCAACAGAAACTGGCCAACGTGGTGATCCTCGCCACCGGTGGCACCATTGCCGGCGCCGGCGCGAGCGCGGCTAACAGCGCCACCTACCAAGCGGCAAAAGTCGGTATCGAGCAGCTGATCGCCGGGGTTCCGGAGCTCAGCCAACTGGCCAACGTTCGCGGCGAACAGGTCATGCAGATCGCCTCGGAAAGCATCACCAACGACAACCTGCTGCAATTGGGTCGTCGCGTCGCCGAACTGGCCGACAGCAAAGACGTCGATGGCATCGTGATCACCCACGGCACCGACACCCTGGAAGAAACCGCCTACTTCCTGAACCTGGTGGAAAAAACCGACAAGCCAATCATCGTCGTCGGCTCCATGCGCCCAGGCACCGCAATGTCGGCTGACGGCATGCTGAACCTGTATAACGCCGTCGCCGTCGCCAGCAGCAAAGACGCTCGCGGCAAAGGCGTGCTGGTGACCATGAACGATGAGATCCAGTCGGGTCGCGACGTCAGCAAAATGATCAACATCAAGACCGAGGCGTTTAAAAGTGCCTGGGGCCCGCTCGGCATGGTCGTTGAAGGAAAATCCTACTGGTTCCGCCTGCCGGCCAAGCGTCACACCATGGATTCGGAATTCGACATCAAAACCATCAAGAGCCTGCCTGACGTCGAAATCGCCTATTCCTACGGCAACGTCAGCGACACGGCCTACAAGGCACTGGCTCAGTCCGGCGCAAAAGCGATCATCCATGCCGGCACCGGCAACGGTTCGGTTTCCTCGCGTGTAGTCCCTGCCCTGCAGGCCCTGCGCAAGGACGGCGTGCAAATCATTCGTTCGTCCCACGTCAATGCCGGCGGTTTCGTCCTGCGGAACGCCGAACAACCTGACGACAAGTACGACTGGGTCGTGGCACATGACCTGAACCCGCAAAAAGCCCGCATCCTGGCCATGGTCGCGCTGACCAAGACCAACGACAGCAAAGAGCTGCAGCGGATGTTCTGGGAATACTGATTCACCCTCGCCCGACCGACTCCGGTCGGGCACTGCATTCACCACTCGCCAGCCTTGGCGAGTGGTTCACCCCCCTCCGATATCCCGATAAAAAATTTCCCTTCGTCCTACACCAAACGGAAAAAACTGCTGTCAGAGGATTTTCTTGAATTTTAAGCAGTTGCGAAAATGCCTACAGTTAAATACTGTATGCACGTACAGCTTAATAAGGATAATTCCGTGGCCACCACCTCCGCTTCTCCTGACGCCTATCAACGCATGGGCATTCGCGTTCAGAAAATCATCAATTCCCCCACCGCTCAGAAAGCCAAAGCCGCACTGATCTTCCGTCTGCCGGACGAACCCGTGGCTGAGTGGGAGCAATTGCTCGAAGAGATCGATGAGAACGACAACGTCACCCTCGCCTATCGCGACGATGGCGGCGTGCAGATTTTTTGGGTTGTGCCGAAGGAAGATTGAGTCAATGAGTGTCCGCTGGTTTGCTTTGCTGTTTCTGTTCATCACCCTCGGCGCCCAGGCTGGCGCCCCACGCACCTTCAACGAAGCCAAGAAAGTCGCCTGGAAGCTGTACGCGCCGCAATCCACCGAGTTCTATTGCGGCTGCAAATACACCGGTAACAAGGTCAATCTCGCAGCGTGCGGGTATGTGCCGCGCAAGAACGCCAAGCGCGCCGCCCGCATCGAGTGGGAGCACATTGTGCCGGCCTGGCAGATCGGCCATCAACGTCAGTGCTGGCAAGAAGGTGGACGCAAGAACTGCACACGCTACGATCCGACCTATCAAAAGGCCGAGGCTGACCTGCACAACCTGGTGCCGAGCATCGGCGAGGTGAACGGCGATCGCAGTAATTTCAGTTTCGGTTGGCTGCCGGTGCAATCGGGTCAATATGGCTCGTGCCTGACCCAGGTGGACTTCAAGGCGAAGAAGGTCATGCCCCGCCCGTCCATTCGCGGCATGATCGCCCGGACGTATTTCTACATGAGCAAACAGTACGGTTTGCGCCTGTCGAAACAGGATCGCCAACTGTACGACGCGTGGAACAAGACCTATCCGGTCGAAGCCTGGGAACGTCAGCGCAACCAGAGCGTGGCGTGCGTGATGGGTCGCGGCAACGAGTTTGTCGGGCCCGTGGACATGAAAGCCTGCGGCTGATCGACCGCAGAAAAACGAAAAGGCCTCGGGTGGTTATCCCCCGAGGCCTTTTTCGTTTCTAGCCGCCGCTTTTGTTATAGCGCCAGTAGCCCATCAGATTGAGCGACTCCCGGGCAATGCCGCGCTCCTTGATCAAGTGCTTGCGCAGACTCATCACGGCCACCGTCTCGCCGGCTATCCAGCCGTAGAAACCGTTACCGGTCGAGTCAAAGGTTTCCCAGAGAATCTCTTCGTCGACATCGACTTCCGTCAGCTCCACTGCTTCATGAGCCTGCGAAGAAGTGACCGGCAGCTCCGCCCGACGGACCGCTTCAACCATCAGCGACCCTGCCGCTTTACCGCTGGAATAATCCCGGACCAGCCACCGCACTGACAGCCCCGGCCATTCAGGAACCGACAATGCGTCTTCTGCGCTGTCCACCTCGAAAAATGCCTGTGTCATCGGCGGCTCGGCCAAGACGGCCATCTCGTCAAGAATGCCGAGCGCGGCGGGCAATGCAGTGGCATCGGCCACCAGCAACAAGTGCTTGAGCCTGTGAGGCGGCTTCCATTCGAAACCACCGGCGTCTTGCGCTGAAAACTGGCGATCAGGTGCGACGATCTGAATAGGCTCGCCCGCTACCGCACGTATTGCCCAACGGGAGGCGGGACCGGTTTCACCGTGCAAGACGAAGTCGATGTCCACTTCGCCTTGCTCGGCCCGCAAATGGCGAATGGTGTATGTGCGCATCGCCGGACGCTGGTCGGCCGGCATTGAACGGTAGCGCGCATACCAATGCTGGTCATGAGCCAGCCTGGCTGGCGATCCATCCTCGGCTGGAAAGAACAGCTTTACCCGTTGATCCGGCGCCCAGGTGGCCATTTCTGTGACCATCGGACCGGCCAGGGTCACGCGCATCAAATGCGGGCTGAGGGTCTTTTTGTGCGCCAGGACCGCGTCGAAGATTTTGTAAGGGGTGGCGGAGGCCATGGAGAGCTCCTTCTGGGAATCGACAGTGACTACGCTTAAAGACGAGTCAATGTGGATCCCCTTTAAGGGGCTTCGACAGAAGGCTTGCGTGAAAAGGGCTGTTACTGGGCTACAGGACGCTCAAGCACCAGCAATTCGATGTTCTGCTTCTTCGCCCGGGTAATCGCTGCAGCGACCTCGGCCTGCTTGGCTTCGGCCTCGGCTTTCGAATTGAATGGACCGAGCAGAATCCGGGTCTTGCCGTTTTCCTTGACGACGCTGGACATAAAACTGTGTTCGATCAGCCAGCCGCTCAGGTCACTGACAGCTTGTGGCGTTTCGCCTCGCACTTCGAGATCCCATTGCGGACCGGTGGCCGCCGCCGGTGCGGAAACGACTGCCGGCTTCGGCTTTTGAGCGTCAACGCCTTTACCTTGATCGCACCCAACCAACGCCAGTACTGCGATTACCAAGACCATTTTGCGCACAACGTGTCCCTCTGAATGCTGAAAGCGACGATTTTACCATTCATGAATACTTCCCGAGTGCCGCAAAATGGGCGCAAAACAACGAGAATGATGGTTGCGGCCTCTGTATAGTTACGCCTTGGGAATTAATGCAGCATCTGCGCGTCAGAAAGAGGCACCCAAACCGTGAGACTTCGCACTAATCTATACATACCACCGACCTCTGCACTGTTCGAATCAGGTGCCCTACAAAGCAATCAAGGAGAAGACCATGCTGATACTCACCCGCAAAGTCGGTGAAAGCATAAATATCGGTGACGACATTACGATCACCATTCTGGGCGTGAGCGGCCAGCAAGTCCGCATCGGCATCAACGCGCCGAAAGACGTCGCAGTGCATCGCGAAGAAATCTACCAACGCATTCAGGCTGGCCTGACCGCCCCAGACAAGCCACAAACTCCCTGAATCCTGTTGCAGTCAGTAGCCAGCCCGTTCAGCCCTGAACACCGGCTGGCTAAAGATTCAAGCATCGTGTCGGCATCCATTCATCCGCTCGCCCCTTCCTGCCAAAAAACGTGAGCCGATATTAACGGCACGTCCCCTGCCCTGACTGTCAGACGTTTCGGATTAACCCCGAGGAAGAACGCGATCAGACCCGGCTAACCAAACGTCACGCCGCGCGCCATGCCCGTGGCAGCCACGACCATCAGCAGCACCAACAGCCCCTCGACATGACTGATCCGTGCAAACAGCTTCGCACGCCCGGTATTGATCGGCGCGCCACGGCTCAGCGCGATCCGCCATTTGATCAGCGTGATCATTGGCGCGACCTCAAGCAGCAGGATCAGAACGAAGAGCGTCATCTTGAGATGGAACAAGGGTTGGTGAAGGTAGTAGTCAGTCCCTTTTTCATACCCACCGAAGGCCCGCATCCCACCGGTGACCAAGAGCAGGACGGCAGAGATGCCCCACAGGTTATCGGCCATCAACACGCGACGAGCCTCCCCCGCTCCGGCAGCCAGTTGGCGAAATGCCGTGCCCCGCGTCAGTACCGCCCAGAACCCCAAGGCAAAAGCCAGCAGGTGAATTGCCGCAAGCGACCAATGAACCAGCATCGATAGACTCCCATCAGACTGAGTTTGAGTTTGGCCAGTCAGTAGTAGTCTAAAAAAAAGGAATGCGCTTGAGTTGGAGACGGTGTTTTCGGGGTAGAGGAGGAACAGCGGGAGCCGCACAAGGGACGCTTAAACGTCGGGGGACAAATTTCAGGCAAAAAAAAATCCCAAGCAGCTGATGGAAGCTTGGGACTTAAAAATGCATAAACCGTGGTGGTGAACGCGAAGCAATCTTACCTAAAACCGACACTTGTAACAATATATTTTGGGGACCGTTCGGTTAATAAATTTCCTAAGTGATTCAATATCCACACTATTTTTGTGGATCTTGATCAAACCCGCAAAGACCAGTGTCGCAACTGACATTTTTTCAGAGCGCCAAACAGAGAACCCAGCACGAAGGCTGGGCTCTGGTTATTTTCTGTTTTCCATCATCTTGTCGGCGAGCGCCTTGGCTCTTTCGATCAACAGGTTCTGCCTGTCCTCGTGAGTAGCCCCTCCTACAACCGGGGCCGTCAGGTTGCTTTCCGCAATCAACGCAGCGCAGAAGTATTGATCCCAAACAGCCTTGCCCTCAGACGCCTGTTTGTTCATTTGGTCGGCGATCATATGCGGCTCCTTTCGGTGAGGTAGCACCGCTATCTTACGCCTGAATCGCCAACAACCTCAGCAACTGAAGACCAACGCGAATACGCCGACACATAAACTTTCCGACGCACGACAGGTTCATTTCCAAGGACTCGTTAACCTTTTGCAAATTTGTGCCGATGTCTCTGGTTCAGGGCATAGGAGCAACACAGATGAGAAATAATCAACCCGTTACACAACGCGAGGTTGCCCTTGGACCTCAACAGAAACTCATCTCGACAACGGACTCGCGAGGGGTCATTACTTACTGCAACGACGCCTTCGTAGACATCAGCGGTTTCAACAAGTCAGATCTGATAGGCGCGCCTCAAAACATCGTTCGTCATCCTGACGTACCGTCCGCCATATTTGCCCATATGTGGAGTGCCCTCAAACAAGGCAAACCTTGGATGGGCATCGTCAAGAACCGCTCCAGGAACGGTGACCACTACTGGGTCAACGCCTACGTCACACCCGTTTTTGAAGGTAGCCAGGTCGTTGGTTATGAGTCGGTCCGGGTAAAACCGAGCATCGAACAAATCCGCCGCGCCGAGGCCCTCTATAAACGAATCAGCCTGGGTAAGTCGGCAGTACCCGGCAGCGACAAATGGCAACCCGCCTTAATGGACTGGCTACCGTTCCTGGCCATGGGTTTAGTGGGTACTTTGGGCGGTGTTTTCCTCAGTCCTCCCTTGGCAACATTGGTAGCTGTAGGGGTATCGGCTCCAATGGGCCTGATTGCTTCGCGCCGGCAAAAGCGCGGTGCGCTGCACCTGCTGGAAATGGCAGAGGCTTCCACTTCCGACCAACTGATTGCGCAAATGTATAGCGACGAGCGAGGGCATCAGGCGCGTCTTGAAACGGCCTTCGTGAGCCAGGCGTCACGTCTCAAGACTTGCCTGACACGCTTACAAGACACGGCAGAGCAACTCACCGGTCTGGCCGGGAGATCTGACGCCCTTGCCTCCGACAGCTCCCGTGGACTTGATCGCCAACGAATCGAGACCGAACAGGTATCAGCCGCCGTCAATCAGATGGCAGCGACCACCCAGGAAGTCGCAAGCCACGTCCAGCGCACCGCCGACGCCACCCAGGAAGCCAACGTGCTGACAGGCCGTGGACGCGACGTCGCCCGCGACACCCGCGAAGCCATTCAGCGCCTCTCCAATGTAGTCGGCGAGACAGGCCAGACCGTCGCGCAACTGGCTAAAGACAGTAACGAAATCGGGACGGTCGTCGATGTGATCAAAGGCATTGCCGATCAAACCAACCTGTTGGCACTCAATGCCGCAATCGAAGCTGCACGCGCAGGAGAAATGGGTCGAGGTTTCGCGGTCGTAGCGGACGAAGTGCGCCAATTGGCACAACGCACAACTGAGTCGACCACCCAGATTCACGGCCTGATTTCCAAGTTACAGGTCTCTTCCAACAATGCCGTGAAAACGATGGAAAGCGGCCAGCGCCAGGCCGAAGAGGGAGTTGCGTGGGTGCTGGAGGCCGATAAAGCCCTGATCGGCATCAGTGAAGCCGTCGCCAACATCACTGATATGACAACCCAGATAGCGGCCGCCACTGAAGAGCAATCTGCCGTCGCAGAAGAAATCAGTCGCAACATCACCACCATCGCAACCCTCGCCGATCAGACGTCTGAGCAGGCCAGGCATTCCGCCGAGGTGACCAAGGAATTAACACAGACGGCTAAAACTCAGTATTCGCTGGTTGAGCGCTTTAACCGATAACCCCTGCTATTACTGATCGGGGATCGAAATAGAAAAAGCAGGATGATCAATCCTGCTCTTTAAATCAGTTATCTGCTCGACGCTCAAGATCAGCTATGGCGTAGGTGCATGGGCACGCGTGCTACGGCCGAGAAGCTCACTTATTCCTTTGCATCCAGCCGATCAACATAAAAGCGAGCCCTGGAATGAGCAGCCCGGGCGCCATGTAACTGAACGTCGCTTCGTTTAATAGACCGCCCAAGCCAAAGCTGAATCCGCAGATTGCCAACGGGATGCCGGTTAGAAACATCGGATTTCGAAATGCCTTATCCATAGCATTATCTCCTTGAGAATTTCGCGGACTGAACTATACCGTCTGCCAGTGAGCGGCTGGAATTGCTAAACGCCAGACAACAAAAAAGGGCTCACCTTTCGGTGAGCCCTTCTAGACCGCCCAGCAGAGCGGATTTTGTTTGGTAGGCGCGATTGGACTCGAACCAACGACCCCCACCATGTCAAGGTGGTGCTCTAACCAACTGAGCTACGTGCCTGCTGTGAGGCGGCATTCTACGGAATTCCGGAGGGGTGTCAACACCTTTTTTCGAGCTAACCCTATGAATATGCAAAATATTTAATTTCGGGGCGGTTAAGAAGATTTTCCGGTGGCTGGCGGTCGATTTTTAACTCGGGTAGGATCGATGCACTCGTAAAATATATTAAACAGAGGCAGCCGGATGTCGAACACCCCCTACCCCGAATCCTATTACGCCGCGTCGGCCAATGCGGCTCCGCCGCGTCCGGCCCTGCAGGATGACGTAGAGACTGATGTCTGTGTGATCGGTGCCGGTTACACCGGTCTGTCCTCTGCGCTGTTTTTGCTGGAGAACGGTTTCAAGGTCACGGTACTGGAAGCCGCCAAGGTGGGTTTTGGCGCGTCGGGCCGTAATGGTGGGCAGATCGTCAATAGTTATAGCCGTGACATTGATGTGATCGAGCGCAGCGTCGGTCCCAAGCAGGCTCAGTTGCTGGGGCAGATGGCGTTCGAGGGCGGGCGGATCATTCGTGAGCGGGTCGCCAAATATAATATCCAGTGCGACTTGAAGGACGGTGGCGTGTTCGCCGCCATCACTGCCAAGCAGATGGGCCATCTGGAATCGCAGAAACGCCTGTGGGAACGTTTTGGTCATACGCAGCTTGAGTTGCTGGATCAGAAGCGCATTCGTGAAGTGGTGGCCTGCGATCAATACGTCGGCGGCATGCTCGACATGAGCGGCGGGCACATTCATCCGCTCAACCTGGCGTTGGGCGAAGCGGCGGCGGTCGAGTCGCTGGGCGGCACTATTTATGAGCAGTCGCCGGCGATCCGCATTGAGCGCGGCGCGAATCCGGTGGTGCATACGCCACAGGGCAAGGTCAGGGCCAAGTTCATTATCGTGGCCGGTAACGCTTATCTCGGCAACCTGGTGCCGGAGCTGGCCGCCAAGTCGATGCCCTGCGGGACCCAAGTGATCACCACCGAGCCTTTTGGCGAGGAATTGGCCAAGCGCCTGTTGCCGCAGGATTACTGCGTCGAGGACTGCAATTACCTGCTCGATTACTACCGACTGACCGGCGACAAGCGTCTGGTCTTTGGTGGCGGCGTTGTCTATGGTGCGCGGGATCCGGCGAACATCGAAGCGATCATCCGGCCGAAGATGCTCAAGGCGTTCCCGCAGCTCAAGGATGTGAAGATTGATTTCGCCTGGACCGGCAATTTCTTGCTGACCCTGTCGCGCCTTCCTCAGGTCGGACGGATCGGCGACAACATCTACTATTCCCAGGGTTGCAGCGGCCACGGCGTCACGTACACGCACCTGGCGGGCAAGGTGCTGGCCGAAGCGCTGCGTGGCCAGGCTGAGCGATTCGACGCGTTTGCCGATCTGCCGCACTACCCGTTCCCCGGCGGACAATTGCTGCGTACACCGTTTGCGGCGTTGGGTGCATGGTATTACGGGTTGCGGGACAAATTCGGGTACTAAGCAACACCGAAATCCTTTGTGGGAGCGGGCTTGCTCGCGAAGGCGTCGTGTCAGCAGACAATTATGTTGAATGACACACCGCTTTCGCGAGAAAGTCGAATCGTCGCACCGCCACTCCCACATTGGAATGCGGGTTAAAGCCGATCCCGCGCGATGCCGCTGCGGATTCGCAGGATGTCGGCGAGGACGGCCAGGGCGATTTCTGCCGGGGTCTTGCTGCCGAGGTTCAACCCGATGGGCGCATGAATCCGCGCCAACTCCGCGTCTCCCAACCGACCAATCCTGCGCAATCGCTCGAAGCGCTTTTGCGAGGTCTGCACGGAACCCATCACACCGATGTAAAACGCCTCGGTGCGCACGGCTTCCATCATCGCAAGGTCGTCGATGCGCGGATCGTGAGTCAAAGCCACCACCGCGGTGTCGCTGTGGCAGCCGCCGTCGGCGATAAACACCGACGGCAGTTGACAACGAATCTCGACGTTTTCCAGCACGACGCCTTCCAGCACCTCGTCACGCGGATCACAGAGAATCACCTCGAACCCCAAGGCAACCGCAAACTCCGCACACGCCTGGGCGACACTGGAATACCCCGCCAACAACAAACGCTGAGCCGCACCGATCCGCACGCGCACCCGGTCAATCTCACGCTCGATACGCACGCCCTGCTCACGATCAGTAAACAGACTGCGCGCACCGCTCGACAGATCAACCTCGCGGATCAGCCGACGCTGGCCCAGCAACGCCGACTCCAGTTCCCGCAGATGAGCCTGAACCTCGCAATCGGATTCCAACTTTTCCACCAGCACATCGAGAACGCCGCCGCAGGGAAGGCTCACCCGCGAACGCGGATCATCGCCTTCGCCATAACGAACCATGCTGACCGCATCAACAAACGCGCCCTCGGCGACGCGCTCGAGAAAATCTTCCTCAACGCAGCCGCCAGACAGCGAGCCGATCCATTGTCCGTCAGTGTTCACCGCCAGCAACGAGCCCGGCGCGCGCGGCGCCGAGCCATACGTGGCGAGCACCGTGCACAGCCAGATGCGCTGGCCAGCCGTCGACCATTCCAGCGCCCGTCGCACGACTTGCAGATCGAGATGCTGCATGTCAGTGGGCCTTGTGCTCGAGCGGCGGTGCATCGGCCCGTAACGTCTGCACATCGCTCACCGCCAGATCACCCGATTGACCACCCCAGCCCTGACGCAGGTAGTTCAGCAGATCGGCGAGTTGCTCATGGCTGAGCTTCTCGGCGAACCCCGGCATCGGTTGCATGTGTTCGAACCCGGCGAATTTCTGCTCACCAATGCCGTCGTCGATCACCCGCACCAGGTTGCGCGGATCGTCCAGGCGCAACGTGGTGTTGCCGCGCATAGCCACGGCGATGTGTGGTTTGCCTTCGCCGCCGACCGCGTGGCATCCGGCGCAGACGTTCAGGTAATCCTGACGACCGCGCTGGGCGCTGGCGCTGAGTTTGTCCAACGGCACGTCCGTCAGCACTTTCGCCGCCGGCGGTTGATCGCCGAGCAGGAAGGTCGCCATCGCCGCCAGGTCCGGGTCATTGAGGCCTTGGGTGCTGTTGTGGAACACCGGGAACATCTCGTTGAACATCGTGCCCTGGGCGCTCATGCCGTGTTTGAGGAACGAGCTCAGGTCTTGATGATTCCAGCCGCGTGCGGCCAGGTCATTGGCCAGCAGGCTTGGCGCCAGGTAGCCGTTGAGCAGGCCGCCAGTCATGCGTTTGTCCTGCTGCATCGCGCCGGGCAGACCGCGCGGGGTGTGACACTCGCCGCAGTGACCGAGCACGTCGACCATGTACTGGCCGCGTTTCCAGGCTTCGCTTTTGCCTTCGGCCGGTTCCAGTTTCACGTCCTTGCCGTAGAGCATGTTCCAGCCCATCAAGCCCAGGCGCACGTTAAACGGGAAGCTCAGGCTCGTGACCGGTGCTGCACGTTCGATCGGCTCGACGGTTTTCAGGTACGCGTGAATCGCGTCGGAATCTGCGCGTGGCATCAGGTGATACGAGGTGTACGGCATCGCCGGATACAGGTTCGCGCCATCGCGACGCTTGCCCTCGGTGAGCGCGGCGAAGAACTCGTCATCGTTGTACAGACCGATGCCGTGCTCTTTGCTCGGGGTGATGTTGGTGCCATAGATCGTGCCGAACGGCGAGACGATCGGCAGGCCGCCCGCGTACGGCGCACCACCTGGCGCGGTGTGACAGGCCATGCAATCGGCGGCACGGGCGAGATAGGCACCGCGAACCACTTGATCATCCGCATGAGCCAGGAACACAGGCGCAGCCAGACCAACCGCCAACGCCAGGCGGGAAAGAAGATGCTTCATGCTTAACCCTCCTTGACCAGGCCGAGATCGGTCAGCACGTTGCGCGTCGCGCTGTAATAACGCACGTAGCCGGTGCAGCGGCAGATGTGGTGACCGAGGCTGTCCTCGATGACTTTTTCCAGCTGGCTTTTGACGATGGGCTGACGCTGCAGCTTCTCCACCAACACCGTCGCGGCATTCACGAAACCCGGTGCGCAGTAGCTGCACTGGAAGGCGAATTCATCGACGAAGCGCTGCTGGATCGGATTGAGTTCGGTGACCTGGCCCTGCTCGTCGCGGGTCGCGTGGCCTTCAATGGTCCGCACCTTTTTGCCTTCGAAATAGTGCGCGCCGGTGATGCAGGTGCGCACTTCTTCGCTGGTGCCGTCCGGGTTGTCGACGATCACCACGCAGGCGTGGCAGATGCCCTGACCGCAGCCGAGACGCGAGCCGGTGAGGTTTTTGTATTCGTGCAGGTAGTCGATCATCGGCAGGTCATCAGGGATGTCCACCGGGCCGACGGATTGACCGTTGAGGGTCAGTTGAAGCCGACGGTTAGCCATTGAGGGCCTCCTTGATGCGGGCAGAAGTGATAGGCAGGTCGCGGACCCGTTTGCCGATGGCGTGCGCCACGGCGTTACCGATGGCGCCGACCACCGGGATCATCACCACTTCGGCGATGCCCTTGGACGGATCGCTCGGCGACAGCGGCGGCAGGATCTCCGCCGTCTGCTTCCAGACCGCAACGTGGCGCGCCATCGGCAAGCGGTAACGGTTGAAGTTCCAGTCGCCCTCCCCCGGCCCGCCTTCGTACAGCGGCATCTCTTCCATCAACGCATGACCGATGCCCATGGCAATCCCGCCTTCGAGTTGGCCCTTGACCAGTTCTTCCACCAGCACCCGACCGCACTCGACCCACGAGTGGTGGTTGAGCACCTGCACTTCAGCGGTGCCCTTGTTCACTTTCAATTCCACCAGCGTCGCAACCGGGCTGTAATAGGTCACTGCCGCGTTGTTCAACTGAGTGTCCGGGTAACGGATGTTCTGTCGATCAATCAGGTGGAAACCGGCGCTGTTCATCTGCGCCTTTTTCACGCTCGGAGCGCCATCACCGTACTTCACCGCCAGACCGTCGAGCGGCAGACGTTCACGCACGCCATCGATGCTGAACTCGGCCTCGGCCCAGCTCCAGCGGTTGAAACCGTGCACCGTCGCGCCGGTCACCAGGCCTTTTTCGTGGGCATGTTTGGCCAGCTGTTCGAAGCTCAACGGCTGCATGCCGTTGGCGGTGAGTCGGCCGTCGACCCAATGCGCGTCTTCGCGGCGCACCACATATGGGTTGGCCTGGCCGCCGTAAGGGCCTTGCCCCCAGATCTGCAACGCCGCCGGCCACAAACCGTGGTTGAACAGCACACGCGCCGCTTCACGGGTGGCGTGGCTGAAGTAGTAGGCAGAGTTGGTCGCCGACGAAGCCGAGGCGAGCTTGCCGACCCAGCGCGGATTGCGCAGGAATTTGTCCTGCTCGGCCTGGCTCATGATGTACGGGTTGCCGCCGGTGATCAGCTGCAACTCTGTCCATTCGGTCTCGCCGGTCTTCACTTCAGTCGCCGGGACGCCGAGGAAATCGGCCACGACCAAGGCTTGCGAAGTGGACATGCCGGTGCCGATTTCGATGCCGATGTGGCGCAGGGTGATGTGCCCTTCCGCGGTGAATTCGATGCTGGCCATCGGCGCTTCGGAACCGGTGCCGAAGTCTTTCTGGCAGATGGCGAAACCAACGCCGTACCAGTTGTCCGGGTCCTGGGCTTCACGCTGCTTTTTGACCGCGTCGCGGTTTTTCCAGACTTCGTGGACAGCGGCTTTATCGAGAATTTCGTGCAGGCGCAAGGCACCCGCCGGCACCGCGCCCTGGGTGTTTTTCATGCCTGAGACCATGGCGTTTTTCTTGCGCAGATCAATCGCATCGATGCCGAGGCGATCGGCAATTTCATCGACCATCATCTCGGTGGAGGCCATGCTTTGCAGCGTGCCGTAACCGCGCATCGACCCGGCTTCAACGGCGCGGGAATGGTAGGCGGTGACCTGCAAATCGTTCTGCGGCATGTAGTAGATCGACTGCGCTGCCGTGGCGCCAACCGCCGCCACCGATGGGCTGTAATTGATCCGTCCGCCGCCGTCGACGTTCATCTCGGCGCGGAAAATCTTGAAACTGTAATCGGTCTTGTCCACCGCCAGTTGATAGCGGATGTCGAACGGATGACGCTTGATGCCGCTCTGGAACTGCTCATAGCGATCGTTGGCCAGACGCACCGGCACACCGGCGCCGTACAACGCCGCCAGGGCCGCGTAGTACACGAAAATGTTGTGGTCTTTGGAGCCGTAGCCGACGGTGTAACCGGGGTGCATGTTCAGGTTGGCCAGGCCGAAACGCGACGGCGCGATCATCTTCGCGGTTTCGGTCGCGGTCTCCAGCGGGCACTGTGTGGCGACGACAAAATGCAAGGTCTTGGTCGCCGGGTCGTACCAGCCGTTGCCGTTGTCCGGCTCCATGGCGGCCGGTTCGATCGACGGGGTTTTGTAGCGCTCGTCGAACACCAGCCAGTTGCCTGGCGGCGTGTCGATCTGCTGCTTCATGCGCTCGGCGTAGAACAGGCCGCGCTCGGTCAGGTTGCCGTGCAGGTTCGGCTGCGAATTCCACACCGGACGACGATTGCGCAGCATCGGGAACAGGATCGAATCCTTGAGGCTGGCGAATTCGTCCTCGTCTGCCGAGGTCGCCCCGCCAACGCGCACGTAGCGGAAACTGCCGTAAGGATCGCCTTCGTAGAACGGCACTTTGTCACCGTAACGAATCGCTTTGTCATTGAATTTGAGCTTGGCCTTGGCCTGACGAAAACGCTCGAAGTCGTTCCAGATCAGGATCGCCACCGGGTGCCCGATGAACATCGGCACCTTGCCTTCCGGCAGCAGCGGATCCGGCGCGTGTTCTTCCGGGAAGGCGATGCCGTCCTTGTCCAGGTCAGCGGCGGTGACGATGCGGTCCGGCTGCAATTCGGCGTCGAGCCACGCCAGGTCGTAACCGGCGTAAATGCGATCGGCCTTGGTGGTTTTCAGCAGCATGGCGTGACCTTGTTGCTGCGGCCAGCCCGGCATGTCCTTGGCGCGGATGTCGCGGGCAAAGACTTTACTGCCGCAGACCTTGGACAAGGCATCGTTACGCGAGCGCGCCTTGCCGTTGTTGCCGAGCCATTGCTCGGACGGCACGGTCACGCTGTTTTCCATCAGGGCCGCCAGCGCCTGACTGCTGAGCGGCGTGAGCGTCACGCTCACACCCGCCACCAGCCCGCCCTGAAGGAACGAGCGCCGGGATATTTCACGGTTGGACATGGATCATCCTCTGGGCGGTTATGGGTCCGCCCTTCTGGTTATGTTCTGGGGATCTCGAGTCTTGCAGAAGCCCTTTTTGACGAGGCAAAGGGCTGTGTTGACAGTGCAAAGCTGACCGAAAGGTTAACTTTATAGATTTATGCGCTTTTAGAAAACAACTGGTAACAAAAATCTGACCGAAGAATCAAAAAATCGCCGCTTTTCGGCGGAGCAAATCGATGAACAAACCCAACTCCCGGCTGATGTGTTCGCCCTTGCGAAGCAGCAATCCGAATGGCGCCAGTTGCACGTCCAGCTCTACGGGCAGCGCCACCACCAGCCCCATTTTCAGGTAGTCGCGCAACGCGGTTTCCGAGAGCACCATGATGGCGTCGGTCAGTTGAATCAGTTGCTGCATCGAGTACACCGAACTGCATTCGATGATGTCGGCGGGCGTCGGCAAGGCCAGGCGCTGCAAGGCCTGATCAAGACCGATGCGCGCCGGACTGGTCTCTGGCTGCAGGATCCACGGCCAGCCGCTGACCAGTTCCGAGAGTTCGAGTGCTTCCCTTTGCACCAAGGGATGACCGGCGTGAACGACAACCAGCAACCGTTCGTTGCCCAGCTGTTCGAATTCGTAATGTTCGCTGTCGGTGGCGGCATTGCGCCGGGCAATGGCGAGGTCGATGCGGCCCTGCTCCAGAAGCTGGATCACCTGATCGCTGGTGTCGCCCATGATGCGAATGCGCAACTGCGGATTGAGCGCCTTGATTTCGGCAATCGAATCCATCACCAGGTCAGGCGCGGCGCCCATGATGGTGCCGATGGACAGATAACCGTAACCGCCCTGCTGCCGCGCGATCAGGTCTTCGGCGCAGCGGTCGAGGCCGCTGAGGGCGGATTCGGCGAAACGAATCAACTCACTGCCCAGCGCCGTTGGCCGCATTCCGCGCGGCAGGCGCTCGAACAGGTCGCAGCCGAACATGTCCTCAATCTCATGCAGCATCCGGGTCGCCGCCGGTTGCGACATGTTCAGGCTTTGCGAGGCACGGTGCAGGTTCTGACTGCTGCTCAGCGTCACCAGCATGTGCAAATGCTTGTAGCGCAGGCGGTTGAGCAGGCTGCGGGAGATGATCGGTGTGGTCATGGCGGGCCTTTCGTATCGATACCCTGAGGGTATCAGTTGTGAGCTAGATTCGATTTGTAACGCATCGATCCACGGCCGTACAGTCTTTCCCATAAGAACAAATGCCCTACCAAAGGAAAACTGCGATGAAGACTCTACCCGCGCCTCTGCTCGCCAAAATTTCCTGGCGGTTGCTGCCCTTCCTGCTGCTGATGTACATCATGGCCTTCCTCGACCGCGCCAACGTCGGGTTCGCCAAGCAAGCCTTTCAAGCCGACACCAATATCAGCGACGCCGCCTTCGCCTTCGGCGCCGGGGTGTTTTTCGTCGGTTATGCGCTGCTCGAAGTGCCGAGCAATCTGATCCTGCACCGTGTCGGCGCCCGTCTGTGGATGTGCCGGATCATGGTCACTTGGGGGCTGGTCTCCGCCGCCATGGTCTTCGCCCACACCGAAACCAGCTTCTACATCCTGCGTTTTTTGCTGGGCGTGGCCGAAGCCGGCTTCTTCCCCGGCGTCATCCTCTACCTCACCTATTGGTTCCCCAGCGCCGCGCGCGGCAAAGCCATGGGCTTCTTCTACTTCGGTGCGCCGCTGGCGTTCATCTTCGGCAGCCCGCTGTCCGGCCTGTTGCTGGAGCTGGACGGATTTGCCGGTGTCCACGGCTGGCAATGGCTGTTCGCGGTTGAAGGCCTGATGGCCACCGCGGTGGGTGTCTGGGCCTATTGGTATCTGGACAATCGCCCGGCCGATGCGAAGTGGCTGACGGTTGAAGAGCGCCAGCAAGTGCAAGGCATCCTCGATCAAGAAGACAGCCACAAACAGAACCACGGCCGCAGCCTGCTCAACGTCCTGTGCCAGCCGTCGGTGCTGTACCTGTGCCAGATTTATCTGCTCATTCAGGCCAGCGTTTACGGCGTGGTGTTCTATCTGCCCACCCAGGTCGGCGGACTCTTGGGCACCAAGGTCGGGCTGATGGTCGGACTGGTCACGGCGATTCCGTGGATCTGCGCGATCGTCGCGGCATACCTGATCCCCGGTTACAGCGACCGCACCGGCGAACGTCGTCGCACCGCCTGCCTGACGTTACTGATGTCGGCAGCCGGGATCGCCTGCTCGGTGACCTTCGCCAGCCCGTTCCTCGGCATCGTCGCGCTGTGCTTCGCCGCTTCCGGCTTCATCGCCGTGCAACCGGTGTTCTGGACCTTCCCTTCCAGCTACCTCGCCGGCAGCGCTGCGGCGGCCGGGATCGCCCTGATCAACTCGTTCGGCGCCCTCGGCGGCTTCATCGCCCCGGTGCTGAAAAACTGGGCCGAAGGCGCCTTCCATTCACCGGCCGCCGGGTTGTACGTGCTGGCCGGCACCACTGTCATCGCCGCGTTGCTGGTGCTGGGCATCCGCTCACCCGTCCAGAAGCCTTCCAGTACACCGGCCACCGTTTAAACCTGAGGAGTCACACCATGGGCATTCCAACCATCAAACACGTCCGCGCCTTCACCCTGCGAGGCGGCGGCGCGGATTATCACGATCAGGCGGACGGCCACTGGATCGACGATCACATCGCCACGCCGATGAGCAAATACCCCGAGTATCGCCAGAGCCGCCGCACCTTCGGCATCAACGTGCTCGGGACCCTGGTGGTCGAGATCGAAGCCAGCGACGGCACGGTCGGTTTTGCCGTGACCACCGGTGGTGAGCCAGCGGCTTACATCGTCGAGAAACACCTGGCGCGTTTCCTCGAAGGCGCACGGGTCACCGACATCGAAAAAATCTGGGACCAGATGTACCAGTCGACGCTGTATTACGGGCGCAAAGGCATCGTCATCAACACGATCTCCGGCGTTGATCTGGCGCTGTGGGACCTGCTCGGCAAGATCCGCCAGGAACCAGTGCATCAATTGCTCGGCGGTGCGGTGCGTGACGAATTGCAGTTCTACGCCACCGGCGCCCGTCCGGATCTGGCGCAGAAAATGGGTTTCATCGGCGGCAAGATGCCGCTGCACCACGGCCCGGCCGAAGGTGAGGAAGGCCTGCGCAAGAACCTCGAAGAGTTGGCCACCATGCGCGAACGGGTCGGCCCGGACTTCTGGCTGATGCTCGATTGCTGGATGAGCCTGGACCTCAACTACGCCACCAAACTGGCGGTCGGCGCCCACGAATACGGTTTGAAGTGGATCGAAGAAGCCCTGCCGCCGGACGATTACTGGGGTTACGCCGCCCTGCGCAACAACGTGCCCAAAGGCATGCTGGTGACCACCGGCGAACACGAAGCCACCCGCTGGGGCTTTCGCATGCTGCTGGAAATGGGTTGCTGCGACATCATCCAGCCGGACGTTGGCTGGTGCGGCGGGATCACCGAACTGGTGAAGATTTCCGCCCTAGCCGATGCCCACAACGCCTTGGTCATTCCCCATGGTTCGTCTGTCTACAGCTACCACTTCGTCGCCACCCGACATAACAGCCCGTTCGCCGAGTTCCTGATGATGGCGCCGAAAGCGGATGAAGTGGTGCCGATGTTCCACCCGCAATTGCTCGGCGAACCGGTGCCGGTGAACGGTCGCATGCGCCTGTCGGCACTCGACCAGCCAGGTTTCGGCGTAACCCTCAATCCGGAATGCCAACTGCATCGGCCGTATAACCGTTGAGAAAGGACCCCGTCATGAACATGCCTCACAACGCTTTCAAGGCCGCGCTGAAAAATCCGGCGACCCAGTACGGCATCTGGGCCGGTTTCGCCACCGGCTACGCCGCCGAGATCGTCGCCACTACCGGTTATGACTGGATGTTGATCGATGGTGAACATGCGCCGAACACCGTGCCCGGCGTACTCGCGCAATTGCAGGCGGTGGCGCCCTACTCCACCGCGCCCGTCGTGCGTGCAGTGACGGGCGATGCCAATCTGATCAAGCAACTGCTGGATATCGGCGCGCAAACGCTGATGATCCCGATGGTCGAAACCGCCGAGCAAGCGGCCGCGCTGGTGCGCGCCATGCGCTATCCGCCGCATGGCATTCGTGGCGTCGGCGGCGGCCTGACCCGCGCCACGCGCTGGGACGGCGTGCCGGATTACCTGAACACCGCCCATGAGCAGTTGTGCCTGATCGTGCAGGTGGAATCGCGCACGGGTGTGGAAAACGTCGAAGCAATCGCCGCTGTCGAAGGCGTGGACGCGGTGTTTATCGGCCCGGCGGATTTGTCCATCGGCCTCGGCCATGCCGGCAACCCGGGTCATCCTGAAGTCCAGGAACGCATCCAACACGCGGTGCACGCAACGCTCGCGGCCGGCAAGGCCTGCGGCATTCTCGCGCCAAACGAAGAAGACGCGCGCCGCTATCAGAGCTGGGGTTGCCAGTTCATTGCGGTGGCCATCGACATCAGCCTGCTGCGCCAAAGCGCCATGACCACCCTCGCGCGCTATCGCACACCGGCCACCGAGCACGCGCCGTCGCGCACCTATTGATCAGCCAAGGAGTCGTCCCATGTCGTCCGTGCCTGTCTACGAAAACTTCATTAATGGCCAGTTTGTGGCCAGTGCTGCCCACCTCGATGTGATCAACCCGGCCACCGGCGTCGCGCTGTCGAAAGTCCCGGCCTCGACAGCCGAAGACGTCGACCGCGCCCTCGCCGCCGCGCGTGCTGCGCAAAAAGACTGGTCACGCAAACCGGCGATTGAACGCGCCGGGCATCTGCGCCGCATCGCCGCCAAGCTGCGGGAGAACGTCCAGTACCTGGCGCGCACCATTACCCTGGAACAAGGCAAGGTCAGCGGCCTCGCAGAGGTCGAGGTCAATTTCACCGCCGATTACCTCGACTACATGGCCGAGTGGGCCCGACGCATTGAAGGCGAAATCATCACCAGCGACCGCCAGAACGAAAATATCTTTCTGTTCCGCAAACCGCTGGGCGTGGTCGCCGGGATTCTGCCGTGGAATTTCCCGTTCTTCCTGATCGCCCGCAAGATGGCCCCAGCCCTGCTGACCGGCAACACCATCGTGATCAAACCCAGCGAAGAAACCCCGAACAACTGCTTCGAATTCGCCCGGCTCGTCGCCGAAACCGATCTGCCACCCGGCGTGTTCAACGTGGTCTGCGGCGATGGTCGAGTGGGGGCGGCACTCAGCGCGCACAAGGGCGTGGACATGATCAGCTTCACCGGCAGCGTCGACACCGGCTCGCGAATCATGGCCGCCGCGGCACCGAACATCACCAAGCTCAACCTGGAACTGGGCGGCAAGGCGCCGGCCATTGTGCTGGCGGATGCCGACCTGGATCTGGCGGTGAAAGCCATTCGCGATTCGCGGATCATCAACAGCGGCCAGGTGTGCAATTGCGCCGAGCGAGTGTACGTCGAGCGCAAGGTCGCCGATCAGTTCATCGAACGCATTTCTGCCGCGATGAGCGCGACCCGTTACGGTGATCCGATTGCTCAGCCAGATGTGGAAATGGGCCCGCTGATCAACCGTCAGGGCCTGGACAGCGTCAACCGCAAAGTCCGTACGGCGTTGAGTCAGGGCGCAAGTTTGATCAGTGGCGGGCAGATTGCCGATCTACCAAATGGCTTCCACTTCCAGCCCACGGTGTTGGCGGGTTGCAGCGCCGATATGGAAATCATGCGCGAGGAGATTTTCGGCCCGGTGCTGCCGATCCAGATCGTCGATGACCTCGACGAAGCCATCGCCCTGGCCAACGATTGCGACTATGGCCTGACTTCATCGATCTACACCCGCGACTTGAGTAAAACCATGCAGGCGATGCGCGAGCTGGATTTTGGCGAGACTTACGTCAACCGGGAGAACTTCGAGGCCATGCAGGGCTTCCATGCCGGGGTGCGTAAATCCGGGATTGGTGGTGCGGATGGCAAGCATGGGCTTTACGAGTACACGCATACCCATGCGGTGTATTTACAGGGCTGAGTTTTGCGGCGCTGCCTATGCCGCCATCGCGGGCAAGCCCGCTCCCACAGGGTTCTTGGTGTTCACTCAATGTGTGAAACAACACAGATCACTGTGGGAGCGGGCTTGCCCGCGATGGCGTCATGTCAGCCAATGAGATGCCGTCAGAAGTCCACCGTCGCGGAAAGCAGGTAGGTCCGTGGCGTCGACAGCGTCAACCCAGGCTCGCTGTCATCCGACGCCCCGGCCGAACTCCAATAGCGCTTGTCCGCCACGTTCTCGATATTGGCGCGCAATGTGATGTTCTTTTCCTCGACCTTGAACGCGTAGCGTGCGCCCACGTCGAAACGCTCCCAGGAATCGATTTCCTTGTTGTTGGACTGATCCAGATATTGCGAGCTGGAATAGAGGCCGCGGCTGGTGAGGGTCAGGCCCTGAACAGTCGGCACGTCCCACTCGGCGCCGAGGTTGACGTTGTATTTCGGCGTGGCCGGCGCCCGGTTGCCGTCGAAAGTGCCATTGGTGGTGTTGGTCAGCTCGCTGTCGATGTACATGACACCGCCGAGCAGGCGGAAACCGTCGAGCGGCTCACCGAACACACTCAACTCCACACCTGTGTTTTCACGCTTGCCGTTCGGGCCGAAGACGCGTGTCGTGGCGTTGGTCTCATAGGCCGGCTGCTTGATCCGGAACACTGCGGCGGTCACCGCGAAAGCACCGGCGTCATACTTGGCGCCGACCTCGACCTGGCGGCTGATGAACGGCGGGAAAATCTCGTCTTCGTTGATCGAGGTCGACGGTGCGATCTTGCCCTGGCTCAGGCCTTCCATGTAGTTGGCGTAGAGCGACAGCTTATCGGTGGCCTTGAACAGGATGCCGCCTGATGGCGAAACCTTTTCCTCATCGTAGGCGGTGTCGCCTTTGATGTTATCCGACCAGTCGTCAACCTTGACCCGCTGCCAGCGCGCGCCGAGGGTCAGCAGCAGCTGGTCATCGAAGAAACCCAGGGTGTCGGACAACGCCACGCCGCTGAAGCGGTTTTCGGTGTAGACCTTCGGATCCTGTCGCGTCGGTCTGACCGGTGTCGGTGTTTCCACCGGATTGTAGAGGTTGCTCGGCGCCGCCGCGTAACGCGCGCCGCCATTTTCGAAGTCCATGTAGAAGTAGCTGGCGGCCAGGTTGACCTCGTGGCTCACCGGACCGGTGTGGAACCAGTTGCGCACCCCGGCCGTGGCCGTCCGCACATTTTCGTCGCGAGTAAAATCACGCGGCTGCACGCTGAAATCGCCCCGGTCATTGGTGACTGCAACGGCATGCCGGAGGAAGTCATGGTTGCTTTTGCGCGCGCCGACACCGCCATACAGCATGACGGAATCGCTGACATCGAACTCGCCGTTCACCGTGCCGAAGGTGTCGTTGGTGCTCGCCTTGCTCCAGGGTTGCGCATAGTTGTGGCGCACATCGCTGGCCCGCGGAACCTGCGCGTTGGCGTTCACCTGCACGCGTTCCTGCGGGGCGTCGGTGTCACGCTCGGTGCGCCCGATGTCCGTCGAGAGCCGCAGGCGTTCACCGCGAAAATCCAGGCCGAGTACGGCCATCTCGCGGTCGACATTCTGTTGATCCCATTCGGTGTCGCCGGACTGTTTGACGCCGTTGAAGCGAATACCGAATTTGTTGTCCTCGCCAAACCGCCGGCCGACATCCACAGCACCGCCGACCTGGCTGTCGGACGCGTAGCTGCCGGTGAACGACGTGATCGGTTTGTCGGTAGCGCGCTTGGGCACCACGTTGATCCCGCCGCCTACGCTGCCCCGCGGCGAGATGCCGTTGATCAGCTGGCTCGGCCCCTTGAGCACGTCGACGCGGTCGGCCATTTCCATGTCGATCGTGTAGGTCGGCAGGATGCCGTAGAGACCGTTGTAGGCAACATCACTGTTGAACAGGCTGAGCCCGCGAATGGTGAACTGCTCGTAGCGCCCACCCGCCGGGTTGGTGGCGCGAACCGACGGATCGTTTGCAATCAGGTCGCCCAATGTCCGCGCCTGCTGGTTCTTGACCACCTCACTGGTGTAGGTGGTCATGCTGAACGGCGTTTCCATGAAGTCTTTGGAGCCGAGCAAGCCTTGCGAACCACGGCGCGCGACTTGGCCACCGGCATACGGATCGCCGTTTACCGGGTCGATGGAGCCGAGAATCGAGGTGGCACCCAGTTGCAGGCCGCTGCCTTCTGGCGCCGGGGTCAGGATATAGGCCTGTTCGCCTACCGGCTGCAGTTGCAGGCCGGAACCCTGTAACAGCCGGGCGAAGCCCTCCTCCACGGCGAACTCGCCGGAAAGACCGGGACTGTTGCGACCGCTCACCAACGCCGGGTCAACCGAGAGGTTGACGCCCGCCAGACCGGCGAAACGGGTCAATGCTGCGCTGAGGCTACCTGCCGGCACCTGATAACTGCGTCGAGGCGCGTCTTCGGCCCAGCTGGCAGTGACAAACAACGGACAGGCACTGAGGCTCAGCAACAGGCTCAAGTGCATTAACGGGCGCAGGCGGGATGAAGCCAGACGCGGACTCGATGGGAACACTGCGGGCATTGAAGAAGCTCTCTTATTTCGTTCACTTGCCTTGAATGACAATCGACGCGAAAAAAGGGGACACACTTCAAACACTATTTTTGCGCGGCAGCAGCGTTACCCAATAACGCGTACGCGAATGCACCTCCAGCGGCAGGCTGGCCGCCAGCAACGCGAGGATACGGTCGGTGTCTTCCAGGCGAAAACTGCCAGTGACGCGCAGGGATTCCAATTCCGGTTCCCAGCGCAACACGCCTGGACGATAAGTGCTGAGTTCGCGCAGGAAATCCCCCAGCGGCTGGTTCTGCGCCATCAGCACACCGTCACGCCAACCTGGGGCGAGCACGTCGAAGGGCTCCACGGCACCGGCACCCGCGACCTGAAGGCTGACTTGCTGGCCGGCGCGCAACGAGAAGACCGGTCCGTGCAACGGCTGCAACTGCACGGAGCCGTTAAGCACAGACACTCTGCAACCCGTCTGCCACTGACGAACACAGACTTCGCTTTGACTGACGACCACTTGGCCGAAATGGGTCTGGATCGTCAGCGGCGAAGTGCCGGGGACTTTCAGGGCTATTTCGCCTTCCACAAGCTTCAGTAGCCGGTTGTTCAGATCGATATCGACGGCACTGGCGGTGTTCAATTGCAGCGAGCTGCCATCGGCCAACTGGACTTTCTTTCCCTCCCCGGTCGCTGTGCGCAGATCGGCGCCCCAGACGTCCAGAGGCAATTGCCGACTGATCAGCCAGGCAGCCGGCACCAACGCGACCGCTCCGACGGCGCGCTTGAGTACTGCGCGTCGGCTTGGTTGCGGCCGATCCAGACTGGCCATCGCCAAGGCTGACGGCAGGTCGGTGAAGCGCTGGCGCAAGAGTTGCGCTTTTTGCCAGGCCTGCTCGTGGCTGGAATGGCTGTCGCGCCAGTTCTGCAATTCGGCTCGGTCGCGCTCATTGGCGGTGCCCGATTCCATGAGCGCCAGCCACCGTGCGGCAGCCCGGATGGCTTGGCGGGCGTCGGCCGAAGGGGCTGAACCGATCACAGGTCCACCAGCAGGCAGTGTTCGTAAGCCTGGGCCATGTAGCGCTTGATCGTGCGCTCCGAGACTTGCAGTCGCTCGGCGATGTCTTGATAACCCAGGCCTTCCAGTTGGCTCCAGAGAAACGCCCGTCGCACCGGCGTCGGCAATCCATCGAGCAACTCGTCGAGGGCTTGCAGGGTTTCCAGCAGGATCCAGCGTTGTTCGGGGGATGGCACGCAGTCTTCCGGCAGCAACGCCAGTGCATTGAGGTAAGCCTGCTCGAGGCTGCGGCGTTTGTAGAAGTTGGTCAGCAACCGTTTGCCCACGGTCGCCAGGTAGGCGCGGGGTTCTTGAAGGTCAGCGATGCGCTGGGAGCTGGCGAGCAAGCGCACGAACGTATCCTGGCTCAGGTCCGCTGCATCATGACCATTGCTCATGCGTCGTCTCAACCAGCATTCGAGCCAGCCGCGATGGTCGCGGTACAAATCGTGGAAGGTTTGCTCCTCCGGCATCGCTGCATCGCTCATTTCAAGAAGCCCTGTGCCAAGGAGTTATCGTAAATGAGAGTGATTCTAATTAATGTCGGGCGTATGAAGGAAGCGCTTTATGCATCGGATGAGCAGAAAGGTTCGATTGGGAGGGTGTGCGCGGAGGAAAAGCCAAATCGCAGACACAAAAAACCCCGGTCTTTCGACCAGGGTCTTTGCTATCGACTCGAAGACAGCCAGCGGCTTTCTTCGTAGCTCCAAGGCGTTCAGCGGGCCTTGAGGCAGATATGGCGCAGCGGACGGGACTCGAACCCGCGACCCCCGGCGTGACAGGCCGGTATTCTAACCGACTGAACTACCGCTGCGTATCGCTTTGGACTTTCGCCCAAGTAACTCGTCTGATTGAAAACTCAGAAGCTTCTCAATCTCGAACCAGATAAATCTGACTCGGAAAATATGGCGCAGCGGACGGGACTCGAACCCGCGACCCCCGGCGTGACAGGCCGGTATTCTAACCGACTGAACTACCGCTGCGCGTCGGTGGAGGCTTTTAAAAGCTTCCATCTTGCTTTCGCAAGACTCTCGGAAGTGGTGGGTGATGACGGGATCGAACCGCCGACATTCTGCTTGTAAGGCAGACGCTCTCCCAGCTGAGCTAATCACCCGTTTGCATCTCCGAGGCCGCGAAATTTACGCAGGTAGCGAACCTAAGTCAATAGCAGGATTGAAGTTTTTCTAAAAAAGACAGAATCGTGTCATTCCGCAAGGCGTTGCCAACCGCCACCATCACGCTTATGCAGTCACACCGCTTTCGCGAGCAAGCCCGCTCCCACAGTGATTTTGCGTCGTACACATAATCTGTGTTCACTGACAATCAACTGTGGGAGCGGGCTTGCTCGCGAAGGCGGCGGCACATCCAATACAAATGCTGGCCAGGACGCCGCCGGATTACTCGCTGTAAATCATCTTCTTGGTCATGCCGCCGTCGACCACAAACTCCTGGCCCGTGACGAAACCGGCATTCTTCGACAGCAGCCACGCCACCATCGCCGCGACGTCCTCGACGGTCCCTACCCTGCCCGCCGGATGCTGCGCATGGTCGGCATCGGTCAGAGGTTCGGCACGACGTGCCGCCGGATCACGCGCATCGATCCAGCCGGGGCTGACCGCATTGACGCGAATTTCCGGCCCAAGGCTAATCGCCAAGGCATGAGTCAGGGCCAACAGACCGCCCTTGCTCGCCGCGTAAGCCTCTGTGTCCGGCTCGGACTGCGCAGCGCGGGTCGAGGCCAAGTTGACGATCGCACCGCTGTGAGCGCGCAGATACGGCGCACAGTGTTTGGCCAACAGCATCGGCCCACTGAGATTGACCGCCAACACCCGATTCCAGTAAGCCAGATCGAGGCTTTCCAGGGTGATGTTGTGCGGGTCGGCCACCGCCGCGTTGCACACCAGCGCATCCAGACGTCCGAATTGCCCAAGCACCTCGGCGACGCCCAGCGCCACTTGCCCCTCGTTCGAGACGTCCATGGCGATGAACCAGGCGTTTGCGCCCAGCACCTTCGTCACTTTCGAACCGCGTTCTCGATCGAGGTCGGTCAGCACAACCTGCCAGCCTTCGCTGATCAGCCAAGCCGCAATACCGAGCCCGATGCCGCGCGCGGCACCGGTGACCAGTGCAACGCGGCCATGGGTGCCGGTGCCTGGCGTCGACAACTCGATCACAAGGCAGCCAACCCGCGCGCCAGATCGGCTTGCAGGTCAGCCACGTCTTCCAGACCGACCGCGATGCGGATCAGGCTGTCACGAATGCCCGCTGCTTCACGCTCTTGCGGCGCCAGACGGCCGTGGGAAGTGGTGCTCGGGTGCGTGATGGTGGTTTTGCTGTCGCCCAGGTTGGCGGTAATCGAAATCAAACGGGTCGCGTCGATAAAGCGCCAGGCGCCCTCTTTGCCACCCTTGACCTCGAAACTCACCACGGCGCCGAAACCCTTCTGCTGACGCAAGGCCAGTTCGTGCTGCGGATGGCTCTTGAGGCCGGCGTAATGGACTTTTTCGATACCGTCCTGCTGCTCCAGCCACTCGGCCAGTTGCTGGGCATTGGCGCAATGCGCCTTCATGCGCAGGCTCAGGGTTTCGAGGCCCTTGAGGAAGATCCAGGCGTTGAACGGGCTCAGGGTCGGCCCGGCGGTACGCAGGAAGCCGACGACTTCTTTCATCTGCTCGCTGCGACCGGCAACAACGCCGCCCATGCAACGGCCCTGGCCGTCGATGAATTTGGTCGCCGAGTGCACGACGATGTCCGCGCCCATCTTCAGCGGCTGTTGCAACGCCGGGGTGCAGAAGCAGTTGTCGACTACCAGCATCGCGCCTTTGGCGTGAGCGATTTTCGCCAGCTCGGCAATGTCCACCAGTTCGGCCAACGGATTGGAAGGCGACTCGACGAAGAGCAATTTGGTGTTGGCCTTGATCGCCGCATCCCAGCCGGACAAGTCTGCCAGAGGCACGTAATCGACTTCGATACCGAAGCGCTTGAAATACTTTTCGAACAGGCTGATGGTCGAGCCGAACACGCTACGGGACACCAACACGTGGTCGCCGGCGCTGCACAGGCTCATCACCACCGCCATGATCGCCGCCATGCCAGTGGCCGTGGCCACCGCTTGCTCGGCGCTTTCCAGCGCGGCAATGCGTTCTTCGAACGCGCGCACGGTCGGATTGGTGTAACGCGAGTAAACGTTGCCCGGCACTTCGCCGGCAAAGCGCGCCGCCGCGTCGGCAGCGGTACGGAATACATAGCTGGAAGTGAAGAACATCGGATCACCGTGTTCGCCTTCCGGCGTGCGGTGCTGACCGGCGCGTACGGCCAGGGTATCGAACGCTACGCCTTCGAGGTCGCTGTCCAGCCGACCGGCATCCCAATCCTGACTCATGCTGTCACTCCTTGCCCTGCTCTCGATTTGGAGAGCTAATCAGTAGATACAAAACCGGCCCCTCAGGGCCGGTAGTTACTCAGTTGTTATACAGATCGATGATCGCACTGACTGCCTGCGTCTTGACCTTGGAGGCATCGTTGCGTGCCTGCTCGATCTTGTTCAGGTAAGCCTCATCGACGTCGCCGGTGACGTACTGGCCGTCGAACACCGCGCAATCGAACTTGTCGATCTTGATCTTGCCGCCACCGACTGCTTCGATCAAGTCAGGCAAATCCTGATAGATCAGCCAGTCGGCGCCGATCAGGTCAGCCACGTCCTGGGTCGAACGGTTGTGGGCGATCAGCTCGTGAGCGCTTGGCATGTCGATGCCGTAGACGTTCGGGTAGCGAACGGCCGGGGCTGCGGAGCAGAAGTAGACGTTTTTCGCGCCGGCTTCACGGGCCATCTGGATGATCTGCTTGCACGTGGTGCCGCGAACGATCGAGTCGTCCACCAGCATCACGTTCTTGCCGCGGAATTCCAGTTCGATGGCGTTGAGCTTCTGGCGTACGGATTTTTTCCGTGCGGCCTGGCCCGGCATGATGAAGGTCCGGCCAATGTAGCGGTTCTTCACGAAACCTTCGCGGAACTTGACGCCCAAGTGGTTCGCCAGCTCCAGGGCCGCAGTGCGGCTGGTGTCCGGAATCGGGATGACCACGTCGATGTCGTGTTCCGGACGCTCGCGCAGAATCTTCTCGGCGAGTTTCTCACCCATGCGCAGGCGAGCCTTATAGACCGACACGCCGTCGATGATCGAGTCCGGACGCGCCAGGTAGACGTGTTCGAAGATGCACGGCGTCAGGGACGGGTTGGTCGCGCACTGACGGGTGTGCAGCTTGCCGTCTTCAGTGATGTAGACCGCTTCGCCCGGTGCCAGGTCGCGAATCAGGGTGAAACCGAGCACGTCCAGGGACACGCTTTCGGAGGCGATCATGTACTCGACGCCTTCGTCGGTGTGACGCTGACCGAAGACGATCGGACGGATGCCGTGCGGGTCGCGGAAACCGACGATGCCGTAGCCGGTCACCATTGCAACAACCGCGTAGCCACCGACGCAACGGTTGTGCACGTCAGTAACGGCCGCAAACACGTCTTCTTCGGTTGGCTGCAACTTGCCGCGCTGGGCCAGTTCGTGCGCGAACACGTTAAGCAGCACTTCCGAATCGGAATTGGTGTTGACGTGGCGCAGGTCAGATTCGTAAATCTCCTTGGCCAGCTGCTCAACGTTGGTCAGGTTACCGTTGTGCGCCAAGGTAATGCCGTAAGGCGAGTTGACGTAAAACGGTTGGGCTTCGGCCGAAGTCGAGCTGCCCGCGGTCGGGTAACGCACATGGCCAATGCCCATGTGGCCGACCAGGCGCTGCATGTGACGCTGATGGAACACGTCACGCACCAGGCCATTGTCCTTGCGCAGGAATAACCGGCCATCATGGCTGGTCACGATACCGGCAGCGTCCTGGCCGCGGTGCTGGAGGACGGTTAGCGCGTCATACAGCGCCTGATTGACGTTCGACTTACCGACGATACCGACGATGCCACACATGCGACGCAACCCCTACTTAATGGATCTGAACTGAACACAACTCACTGAGGCGTTTTGGCCATCGGCAAGAGGTGCTCCTTGAACGGTATCTCAGCGGGTACGCTGATACCGCTGGCAAGCCACTGACTGCTCCACCCGAGGATCAGGTTTTTGGACCAGTCTGCGACCAATAGAAATTTTGGCACGAGCTGTGACTGTTGCCACCACCCGTCCTGCTGTACCGGCCCCAGGCTCAACAGCCCGACTGCCACGACCACCAGCAACACGCCACGCGCAGCGCCGAAGGCCATGCCGAGGAATCGATCGGTCCCGGACAACCCGGTGACACGAACCAACTCGCCGATAAGATAATTGATCATTGCGCCTACGATTAACGTGGCGACAAACATGATGGCACAGCCCGTGATCACACGAGCCGATGGCGTTTCGATGTATCCGGCGAGGTACTCGGACAATGCACCACCGAACATCCAGGCGACGACTCCTGCAATGATCCAGGTCACCAGCGATAATGCTTCTTTGACGAAGCCGCGGCTCAGACTGATCAATGCGGAGATGGCGACGATTGCAACGATCGCCCAGTCAACCCAGGTAAATGGCACAGTGCAGCCTACAGACGGATAAGGCGGCGCATTTTAGCAGAGCCCATGGCTATCGGTAAGCTGCGATTGTCAGTGCATTTCAAATCGGGCCGATAGTTTTTAGTTACGCTCAGGCTGGAAACGCACCACAAAGCCCTTGAGGTTCTTTTGACGGCCTAACAAGTCACGCAGACGGTCGGCTTCGGCGCGCTCGATCAGCGGCCCGACAAACACCCGATTCTTGCCGTCGGCCGTACGGATGTAGGCGTTATAGCCCTGACTGCGCAGGTCTTTTTGCAGGCTTTCGGCACTGGCACGGCTCGACAGGCTGGCCAGTTGCACCGACCAGCTGACCGACAGGCCATTGGCATCGACGCGGCTTTGAGTCGTATCAGGTTTGCCCGGCGCGGCAGAAATTGGTTGAGACGGCGCTGTTGCAGGCTTGGCTGCCAATGCAGGCACCGGGGCTGGCGCGGCCGGCTTGGCGACTGGTGCTGGTGTCACTGGTGCACTCGGTGCTGCGGGTGCAATCGGCGCCGACGGCGCGGCTTCTTGCTGAGCAATTTCATCATCACTCGGCACAGGTTCTTGAGGCAGCGCTTGCGGCTCAGGCACGACCACCGGCTCGACCTGCACTTGCGGCACCGACGGTGCTTGCGGCGCAGCCGGGGCTTCAACCGTCACTTGACGCTGTTCATCCTGACGGGAAAACAGCATCGGCAGAAAAATCACCGCCAGCGCCACCAGAACCAGGGCGCCAACCATGCGCTGTTTGTATGCCTTATCCAGCAATGCCATTTGCCGCTTCCTCCGTGGAGCGCCGGGCCAGCCATTCAAGGGCCTCGGCGACACAATAAAATGATCCGAACAACAGAATCTCGTCGTCGCTCGTCGCCAGTGCACACTGCCCTTCCAGAGCGGCGGCCACACTGTCATAGGACGTTACCGCAGCGCCAAGGTTCTGCAACGCCGCCTGCAAATCGGCAACCGGGCGCGCACGCGGTGAATCCAGCGGCGCGACAGCCCATTGCTGGACACTAGCATTCAATTCACTGACAACACCATCCAGATCCTTGTCCGCCAACAATCCGAACACCGCCAGGCGCTTGCCGACCGGTGGACGGCTGGCCAGACGGCGCGCCAGATACTCGGCCGCGTGCGGGTTATGACCCACATCCAGCAACAGGTTCAGGCGCTTGCCCTGCCAGTCGAACTGACGGCGATCGAGACGACCGACCACCCGCGTCGCTGTCAGGGCCTCAATAATTTGCGCACCCACCCACGGCAACCCGAGCAACAGGTAAGCCTGCAAGGCCAGCGCAGCGTTTTCCATCGGCAGATCGAGCAGCGGCAGATCGCGCAACTCGACCACACGCCCTTGAGCGTCTACACCGCGCCATTGCCAGTTGTGATCGGTGACACCGAGGTCAAAATCGCGCCCACGCAGGAAGAACGGGCAAGCCAGCTCGCGCGCTTTATCCAGCAGGGGTTGCGGAGGATTCAGGTCGCCACAGAGCGCGGGCGCGCCCTGGCGGAAGATGCCGGCTTTCTCGAATGCCACGGATTCACGGGTATCGCCCAGATAATCGGCGTGATCAACACCGATGCTGGTGACCAGCGCCATGTCGGCATCGACCACGTTGACCGTGTCCAGACGCCCACCGAGACCGACTTCCAGCACCACGGCATCAAGCCCTGCCTGTTGAAACAGCCAGAACGCCGCCAGGGTGCCCATTTCGAAGTACGTCAGGGACGTGTCGCCACGGCCCGCCTCGACCGCAGTAAAGGCTTCGCATAGCGCGGCGTCAGTCGCTTCGACGCCGTTGACCTGCACCCGCTCGTTGTAACGCAGCAGGTGCGGAGAGTTGTAGACACCAACGTTCAGGCCCTGCGCCCGCAGCAACGAAGCCACGAATGCGCAGGTCGAACCCTTGCCGTTGGTGCCGGTGACCGTGATCACCCGAGGCGCCGGCTTGCCCAGTCCCATGCGGGACGCTACCTGTTGCGAGCGCTCAAGGCCCATGTCGATGGCCGAAGGGTGCAACTGCTCAAGGTAGGCGAGCCACTCGCCAAGGGTACGTTGGGTCATATGTTGGCAGGTACCGGTGGAACCACGATCGGTTCGATAGGTGCGGCAACGAATGTCGGCGTTGGCAGGCCCATCATTTGTGCCAGCAGGTTGCCCAGGCGTGGACGCAGTTCCTGACGGTGAATGATCATGTCGATCGCGCCGTGCTCCAGCAGGAACTCACTGCGCTGGAAGCCTTCCGGCAGTTTTTCACGCACGGTTTGCTCGATCACGCGCGGACCGGCAAAGCCGATCAGGGCTTTAGGCTCACCGACAATCACGTCGCCCAGCATCGCCAGACTGGCGGAAACACCACCGTAGACCGGGTCGGTCAGCACGGAGATGAACGGAATGCCTTCTTCACGCAGACGCGCCAGTACCGCGGAGGTCTTGGCCATTTGCATCAGGGAGATCAGGGCTTCCTGCATCCGCGCACCACCGGAGGCGGCGAAGCAGATCATCGGGCAACGGTTTTCCAGCGCGTAGTTGGCGGCGCGGACAAAACGCTCACCAACGATGGCGCCCATCGAACCACCCATGAAGGAGAATTCGAAGGCAGAAACCACCACCGGCATGCCCAGCAAGGTACCGCTCATGGAGATCAGTGCGTCTTTTTCGCCGGTCTGCTTCTGGGCAGCGGTCAGGCGATCCTTGTACTTCTTGCCGTCGCGGAATTTCAGACGGTCAACCGGCTCCAGGTCTGCGCCCAATTCGGCACGGCCTTCAGCGTCGAGGAAAATGTCGATGCGCGCGCGGGCGCCGATACGCATGTGGTGGTTGCACTTGGGGCAAACGTCCAGGGTCTTTTCCAGCTCCGGACGATACAGCACAGCCTCGCAAGACGGGCATTTGTGCCACAGACCTTCAGGCACCGAGCTCTTCTTGACCTCGGAACGCATGATCGAAGGGATCAGTTTGTCTACTAACCAGTTGCTCATGCTTTCTTTCTCCAGTACCGGCGGCCCGAACGCTCTGGTTCGCAGCCCCGCGTATGCCCTTGAGCTAAATTCATGTGTGTGGCGATGATCGATCGATTGCCGGGTCATTGAACGTGACCGGCGTACAACCCCTCAATCCTCAGCCGTGCCTGCTTTGTGCAGCGCAGTGCATTTTGGGACGGCGGCAGTCTGCCAGCCGTCACATCAACTACGAGCTACTGCGTACCGCCTTGATGAATGCCTGAATCTTTGCGTGATCCTTGATGCCCTTGCTCGCCTCTACCCCACCGCTGACGTCAACCGCGTAAGGCCGGACCCGGGCGATTGCCTCAGCCACGTTATCCGGGGTCAAGCCACCAGCGAGGATGATCGGTTTGCTCAAGCCTTGCGGTATCAGAGACCAGTCGAACGCTTCACCGGTTCCACCGGGAACACCTTCGACATAGGCATCAAGCAGGATACCGCTGGCACTTGGGAACGCATTGCAGGCCGCCCCGATGTCGTCGCCGGCCTTGACCCGCAACGCCTTGATGTACGGGCGGTGCCAGCCTTCACATTCGGCTGCGGTTTCGTCGCCATGGAACTGCAACAGGTCCAGCGGTACGGCGTCGAGCAGCTCGCCCAACTCGCAGCGGCTGGTGTTGACGAACAACCCCACGGTGGTCACGAACGGCGGCAGCAACTTGATAATGTCGCGCGCCTGCTGGAACGTGACGGCCCGCGGACTCTTGGCGTAAAACACAAACCCGATGGCATCCGCCCCGGCCTCGACCGCCGCCAACGCATCTTCTATGCGGGTAATCCCACAAATCTTGCTGCGAACGGCTGACATGTCGATAAAACCTCAGGGCAAATCCGAGAAAGTCCCGGATGGTAACAAATGCGTTCGAGGGCGTCAGCCGTCAAGTTCAGAGAAGCCGGTGAGGAAGTGTGGACCAATGTAACGCTCGGGCAATTCGAACTCGTCGCGATACTCGACCTGCACCAGGTACAGGCCGTAAGGATGCGCCGTCACCCCGCCAGAACGACGGATCCGGCTCTCCAACACTTCCTTCATCCACTCCACCGGACGCTCGCCGGCACCGATGGTCATCAATACACCGGCGATGTTGCGCACCATGTGGTGCAAGAAGGCACTGGCGCGAATATCCAGCACGATCATCTTGCCGTGGCGCGTGACCCGCAGGTGATGCAGTTCCTTGATCGGCGACTTGGCCTGGCACTGACCGGCGCGGAAAGCGCTGAAATCATGGGTACCGACCAGGTACTGGGCGGCCTCGGCCATGCGCTCGACATCGAGCGGACGGTGGTTCCAGGTGATTTCTTCGTTGAGGTGCGCCGGGCGGATCTGATCGTTGTAGATCACATACCGATAACGGCGGGCGATGGCCTTGAAGCGCGCATGAAAATGCGCCGGCATGACCTTGGCCCAGCTGACGCTGACGTCGTGGGGCAAGTTGATATTGGCGCCCATGACCCAGGCCTTCATCGAACGCTCGACCTGCGTATCGAAATGCACCACTTGGCCGCACGCATGCACGCCGGCGTCCGTGCGTCCGGCGCAGAGCAGCGATACCGGTGAGTCGGCGACTTTGGACAGGGCCTTTTCGAGGGTTTCCTGCACGGTGAGCACGCCAGAGGCCTGGCGTTGCCAGCCGCGATAACGCGAGCCTTTGTATTCAACGCCCAGCGCGATCCGGAAAAAGCCGTCGGCCGCCATTTCGGCGGCCGGGTTATCTATATTTGCCAAGGAGTAACAGCCTGCTGATGTGCGCAAAGGCGGGCATTATAAGGCCGCCGCACCGGGACGCCAGTGCAACAGTCGATACGGTGTTGAATGTGACGCCGCCATCGCGAGCAGGCTCGCTTGTATGTTTAGACTTGAAGGGGTGGGTGGGACTACAGACTCGATTCTGACTCTGACCAGTACAGACTGTGGGAGACTTCTCGTCCCGCCCCTTCTACCCAAAAGCGCCGATAAGGAATTCATCGGTAAACCGACGATAGAGACAAGCCAGCGCAACGGTAGACCCCAACAAGCACTTAAACCCTAGCTCCGAGGATTCGTCATGACAATCCTTACTTCGCAGACGGTTGTTGGTATCGATATCGCCAAGGCCCAAATTGCTGTCTATCGCACCGACCTGCAAATCATTCAAGACATCAAGAACGATCGAACCGCCCTCAAGCGTTGGCTTAAAACCCTGCCTGCCCAAAGCGCTATCGCCGTTGAAGCCACCAACATCTACCACTTGGACACGGTAGAGCTGGCCCATGAGATGGGTCATCAGGTCTACGTGGTGGATGCTTATCGCGTGAGTCATTACCGCCGTGGCGTTGGTCAACGAGCCAAGAACGATCCCTGCGATGCGCGTTTGCTGGCGCGTTACCTGGAGAATGAACAAAGCAAACTGCGGGTCTGGAGCCCGCCACCCAAGGCCTACAGCTCGCTGAAAAGCCTGCTTCACAGACGTGCAACGCTGATCCAGAACCATGCTGGGCTGATGTTGAGTTGGGCCAATGAACCCTTGTTGAAGAAAGTGCAGGTCGCTCAGCAGAAGGCGTTCAAGCAAGCGGATCAGGCGATTCAGAAACTGCTGCGCAAGGTCAGCAAAGAGGCGGGAATTGAGGCGAATATTGATCGCTGCAAAGCCATCGAAGGCGTTGGGGAACTGACCGCAACCGGGTTGGCGACGACCTTTATGCGGGGCGATTTTGCGAACAGCGATGCGTTCATCGCATTCCTGGGAATGGACTTGGCAGTCGAAGACTCCGGCAAGAAGAATGGGCAGCGGTACCTGACCAAAAAAGGAGATCCGGAGGTTCGTCGTTTGGCGTACAACGCCGCAATGGCGGCGTGTCGCTCGCCTAAATGGAAGCCGTTTTACGAGGCATACCTGGCTAGAGGCTTCTCGAAAACCCAGGCCTTGGTTGCCTTGGCCCGAAAGCTCTGTCGAGTGGCATTTGCCCTGATGAAAAATCAGAGCGAATACCTGTCAGCCTGAGAATTCAGGGTTGCCGGGCAACATAGAATCTCCCACAAGGATCGTGGCGCCGCACTATTTGTGTCTGGCACCAATCCCTGTGGGAGCGAGCCTGCTCGCGATGGCGGCCTGACAGACGCCGTCGGATCACCGCTGAAACAAAAACGGCAGCCTCACTGGGCTGCCGTTCTGTTACTGCCTACCGATCTCTCAAGCCAGATGCGAAAGCATCTCCTTGGCTTCACTCTTCTGGCCAGCATTCCCCTCGGCCACCACCTCATTGAGGATGTCCCGAGCGCCGTCGTTGTCGCCCATGTCGATATAGGCCTGGGCCAGATCGAGTTTGGTGGCGACTTCGTCGGTGCCGGAGAGGAAGTCGAAGTCCGGCTCGTCCGCCGCGGAAGCCATAGCATCTTCTGCGGTAAAGGTCGGCTCACTCATGCTCTGGGACAAACGATCCAGCTCGGCGTTGACGTCATCCAGTTCAGCGGCAAAGGCGTCCTTGACCTCAGGCTCGGCCGGGGCGGCATCCATTTCATCAGCCAGCGACAGGTCGAAATCGGCCGGCAGCTCCAGATCGTCCTGAGGCAATTCAGGTTTTACAGGCTCCGCAGGCAGGTCCTTCACGCCTTCGTCCAGATCCAGCAGGAAGTCATCTTCAGCGAGGATGGCCGGCGATGTATCACCGCCCAAATCCATGTCCAGATCGAAGTCCGACAAGTCGTCGAGGTTTTCCTTGATTTCGGTCTGTTCCTTCAATACCGATTCAAAGCTCAGGTCATCGTCCAGCGGAAACTCGTCAAGGTCAGCCGCAGCTTCCGGCTCTGGCGTGACCACTGCTGGTGACGCGGCTTCCAGGTCATCCAGGCTCAGGTCGAAGGCACTGTCCAGGTCATCGGCCGGTGCTTGCGGCTCGTCCAGCAGCAGGTCCTTGACGTACTGCGCGTCCAGCTCGGCAGCGATGGCGGCGGCAGCAAGACCACCGGCAGCCGCGATAGCCATTGCCGGGAAGCGGCTTTTAAGCTGCTCGACCTGGGCGAAGTTGTCACCGTTGGCGACCAACTGACGCTCCTGGGCAACAAATGCATCGCGATCGCCCTGCTGACCGTAGACTTCCATCAGTTTCAGACGCAGGTCGCTGCGCTGTGGCTCTTGCTTGATGCCGTCTTCGAGCAACGCAGCGGCCTGGTTCAAACGACCGGCGGCAATGTGCGACTGGGCCTTGGTCAGCACGTCGTCATCGCGCTCGGCTGCTGGCGATACCAGTGGCGCGGCGATCGGCGTGGTCATTACGTCTGGGACTGGCGCTGGGGTTGGAGCTGGCGCAGGTGGTGGCGTTGGTATCGGCGCGGGAGCGAGCGTCACACTCGGCGGCGGAACTTCCAAACCTTCGAAGCTGCTTTCCGGCAGTTCCTGTTCGACAGAGAATTCCTTCTCTTCTTCCAGGGCACGCGCCATGCGCAGGTGTTTCTCGGCTTCTTGCTGGGCTTTGCGGCGACGTGCCAGCAACAGCAGCAACAGCAACAGAACCACTGCACCGCCGCCCACCAGACCCAGCAGGACCGGATTGGTCAGCAGCTCGTTGAATTTCTGGTCATCGGAGGCCTCTGGCGTCGGCTCGACTGCCGACTCGGCAGGCACTGGCGCCGGAGCAGCTTCAGGTGCCGCCGCCTCTGGAGCAGGTGCAGCCGGAGCAGGAGCCACTTCCGTCGGCGCTGCCGCAGGATCAGCGGCCAACTCGGCAGACATCGCTGGAGCGGTCGCCGCTGCAGCCGGCGCATCAGCAGCGCCTTCAGCCTGCAACTTGGCCAGTTGATTGTTCTTCAGTTCGATCAGGCGTTGCAGCTTGTCCAGCTGACTTTGCAGATCGGCCATGCGGCTTTTCAGTTCGGCGTTGTCACGACGGGTCGTGTCGAGGCTTTCCTGGGTCACCGCCAGTTTGTTGCCCAAGGCCTTGGCATCGCCTGGGGCGCCTTTGCCACGGCCTTTGCCAGTTTCGGCAGAGACCAGGCTCAGGTTATCTTTCGCCGCTTGCGTCGGAGCAGCGTCAGCGCGTCCACGCTTGGTGGCATCGAGTTGCTGCTGCCCGGTGCCGGGCTTCGCGACATAACGACGCCCCTGGCGCCATGCGGTGTTCTGTGCAGCGACTTCAGCGATTGCCTTGGATTGCGGCAGACTGGTGCTTTGCGCCTGATCGGGCATGCGCAGCACCTGGCCGATTTTCAACCGGTTGATGTTGCCGTCGATGAAGGCATCCGGGTTCAGCGCCTGGATGGCCAACATGGTTTGCTGGACCGACCCGCCATTACGCGCCTTCTCGGCGATCTCCCAGAGGGTATCGCGCGCCGTGGTGGTGTATTGGGTCGGCTGGGTTGCACCGGTCACCGGCGCAGTGACTGCTTGGGTCGGCGCAGGCTGCGCAGCCGCTTCAGCGGTCTGCGGGGAGAATTTCGACGGGTCGAGCAACACGCTGTAATCGCGCAGCAGACGACCGTTGGGCCACATCACCTGAACCAGGAATTTCACCATCGGTTCGGACAGGGGCTTGCTGGACGTTACACGCAGGATGCTTTTACCGCTGGCGTTGAGCACGGGGGTGAACGTCAGGTCGTTGAGAAACGCCTGGCGATCGACACCGGCCTTGGCGAAATCTTCCGGCGAAGCGAGGCTCGGCACCACTTCCGCGGCGGTGAGTTCCTTGACGTCGAGCAGCTCGATTTCCGCCACCAGAGGTTGGTTCAGCGTCGACTTCAGGGTCAATTCCCCGAGCCCGAGGGCATGCGCCATACCGGAGGACAGCGCCGAGGCGGCCGCTATTGCTAACACCAGTTTGCGAACTTGAACCATAGCCTCATCCTTTGTTTGAACATTCCTCGGCCAGCGAGAAGGTGTTGATAGCCGCTGCCGTAAGGCATTGCGCGCGACGACGAAGGGTCGTCACGCGCGATCGTTTCATTAATGCCCCGGAAAGCCCCACAGGGTGGCTCGCCATCAGCGATCCGGCCAAGCATAGCGCTCGGCAGGACTCATTCGAAAAATTGTTGCCAAGTATCTTTTACAGCAGGTCTTTTATCAACAATTCAGCCACCTGCACAGCATTGAGCGCGGCGCCCTTGCGTACGTTATCTGACGTCAGCCACAAATTAAGTTCCGACGGGTCGTCGATTCCCGCGCGAACCCGACCGACGTAGACCACGTCCTGCCCTACCGCATCGCCCACCGCTGTCGGGTAATCGCCGGCTTCCACCAGTTCGATACCCGGCGCGTCTTCCAGCGCCGCGTTGACTTTCGCCAGGTCCACAGCGCTCGCTGACTGCAAGGTCACGCTAAAGCTATCGCCAAAAAACACCGGGGCTTGAATGCAAGTGACGGAAATCTTTAATAAAGGCAGCGCCATGACCTGACGCAGCTCACGCACCAGGCGTTTTTCCAGCAACGTATGGCCTTGCTCATCGGGCTTGCCGACCTGGGCCAACAGGTTAAAGGCCATTTGCCGATCGAAAAAAGTGGGCTCCAGCGGACGCACGTTGAGCAGCTCGGCGGTTTGCCGGGCCAGCTCGGTCACGGCTTCGCGGCCCTGGGCGGAGACGGCCAGGCTGGCGGTCAGGTTGATGCGTTGCAGGTCAAGCAAACCGAGCAACGGCGCCAGCACTACGGCCAGCGTGGTGGCCGACGGGCTTGGGCTGCTGACCTGGAACGGTTTTTTCAAACCGGCGAGTACTTGGGCGTTGGCTTCCGGCACGATTTGCGGCGCCTCATCCGCCGGCAGCGCGCCGGACAGGTCGATCAGCGAGCAACCGGCTGCACGGGCGCGCGAGGCGAAACTCAGGGTGACCGCCGGGCCGGCGGCGAAGAATACGAGCTGGACTTTGCTGAAGTCGAACTCATCGACTTCGCGCACCCGCACGTTCTTGCCGCGAAACGGCACCGAATGCCCGGCGGATTCGCTGCTGGCCAGCAGGTGCAGGTTGCCGACCGGGAAGTCGCGTTCTTCGAGAATCTGCACGAGCGTTTCGCCGACAGTACCGGTGGCGCCGATCACGGCAATATCAAAGGACTGGCTCATGGTTCTACCTCTGGCGAAACGGGGGGAGCGGCACTTTACCGGGTGGTGGGCATGCAGGCAATTCGGTCAAGGATTTGCGGTGGCTGTTCTGGCCTCTTCGCGGGCAAGCCCGCTCCCACAGTGGTTGGTGTCATACACAAGATTTGTGTACACCACTGAAACCTGTGGAAGCGGGCTTGCCCGCGAAGAGGCCAGAACAGGCAACAGATCAACATCAGCCTGCCGGGAATAAAAAAACCCGCACCTCTTTCAAGGCACGGGTTCTTTTACAGCTTCAGTCGATCAACGCTCAAGCAGGATCCGCAGCATGCGGCGCAGCGGTTCGGCCGCGCCCCACAGCAGTTGGTCGCCGACGGTGAACGCACCGACGTACTGCGTGCCCATGTTCAGCTTGCGCAGACGGCCAACCGGTACGTTCAGGGTGCCGGTGACTTTCGTCGGGCTCAGTTCCTGGATGCTGGCTTCGCGGTTGTTCGGCACCAGTTTGACCCAAGGGTTGTGCTGGCTGATCAGCCCTTCGATGTCGGCGATCGGCACGTCTTTGTTCAGCTTGATGGTCAGCGCCTGGCTGTGGCAGCGCATGGCGCCGATGCGTACGCAGATGCCATCGACCGGGATCGGGCTCTTGAAGCGACCGAGGATCTTGTTGGTCTCGGCCTGGGCCTTCCACTCTTCGCGGCTCTGACCGTTCGGCAGTTCCTTGTCGATCCACGGGATCAGGCTGCCGGCGAGCGGTACGCCGAAGTTTTCGGTCGGGTACGCGTCGCTACGCATGGCTTCGGCGACACGGCGGTCGATGTCGAGGATGGCGCTGGCCGGGTCGGCCAGTTGATCGGCGACAGCGGCGTGGGTCGCGCCCATTTGCTTGATCAGTTCACGCATGTTCTGCGCGCCGGCACCGGAGGCCGCCTGATAAGTCATGGCGCTCATCCACTCGACCAGACCGGCTTCAAACAGACCGCCCAGGCCCATCAACATCAGGCTGACGGTGCAGTTGCCGCCGATGTAGTTCTTGGTGCCCGCGTCGAGCTGCTGGTCGATGACCTTGCGGTTCACCGGGTCCAGCACGATCACCGCGTCATCCTGCATGCGCAGGCTGGAAGCGGCGTCGATCCAGTAACCCTGCCAACCGGCTTCGCGCAATTTCGGGAAGACTTCGCTGGTGTAGTCGCCACCCTGGCAGGTCAGAATCACGTCGAGGGTTTTCAGCTCATCAATGCTGTAAGCGTCCTTGAGCGGAGCAATGTCCTTGCCCACGGACGGGCCTTGGCCACCGACATTGGAAGTGGTGAAAAACACCGGCTCAATAAGATCGAAATCCTGCTCTTCCAGCATCCGCTGCATGAGCACGGAACCGACCATACCGCGCCAACCGATCAGACCTACACGTTTCATCGCAACTACACCTTCTTTAAAAAGTGGGCCGCTGCTTTCAAGAGTGAAAGCAGCGGGCCCGAGAGATTACAGATTCCGCAGCGCGGCGACTACTGCGTCACCCATTTCCTGCGTACCGACTTTAGTGCAACCGGCCGACCAGATGTCGCCCGTGCGCAGGCCTTGGTCCAGAACCAGACTGACGGCTTTCTCGATCGCGTCCGCCGCGCCCGACTGGTTGAAGCTGTAACGCAGCATCATCGACACCGACAAAATGGTCGCCAACGGGTTGGCAATGCCCTTGCCGGCGATGTCCGGCGCCGAACCGTGGCAAGGCTCGTACATGCCCTTGTTGTGGGTATCCAGCGACGCCGACGGCAGCATGCCGATGGAACCGGTGAGCATCGATGCCTGGTCGGACAGGATGTCGCCAAACAGGTTGTCGGTGACGATCACGTCGAATTGCTTCGGCGCACGCACCAGCTGCATGGCGGCGTTGTCGACGTACATGTGGCTCAGTTCGACTTCAGGGTAATCCTTGGCCACTTGCTCGACGATTTCACGCCACAGCTGGCTGGACGCCAATACGTTGGCCTTGTCCACCGAGCACAGCTTCTTGCCGCGCACCATGGCCATGTCGAAACCGACGCGGGCGATGCGGCGGATTTCGCTTTCGCTGTACGGCAGCGTGTCGTACGCCTGACGCTCGCCGTTTTCCAGGGTGCGGGTGCCGCGTGGCGCGCCAAAGTAGATGCCGCCGGTCAGTTCACGGACGATCAGGATGTCCAGGCCCGCCACGATCTCCGGCTTCAGGCTCGACGCCTCGGCCAGTTGCGGGTAGAGGATCGCCGGGCGCAGGTTGCCGAACAGGCCCAGTTGCGCACGAATTTTCAGCAGGCCGCGCTCAGGGCGGATGTCACGCTCGATGGTGTCCCATTTCGGGCCGCCCACGGCGCCCAGCAGCACAGCGTCGGCTGCGCGCGCACGGTCCAGGGTTTCGTCGGCCAGCGGCACGCCGTGCTTGTCGATGGCGGCGCCGCCGATCACGTCGTGGCTCAGCTCGAAGCCCAGGCTGTACTTGTCATTGGCCAGTTCCAGCACCTTGACCGCTTCGGCCATGATTTCCGGACCAATACCGTCGCCCGGGAGAATCAGAATCTGCTTGCTCATGCTTTCCTCATGTCATCAGTCGGTGCGCCCAGGGGCGCACCCGGAAAAATTCTATCGTCCGGAGCCTATCGTTCTGCAATCAGCACCAGCACATCTGTACTGAACGAACCATCGGCCTCAATTTCAAAATATTCGCGTACTTCATTGCCCATCGACTGCTGCAGCTCGCGGATGGCCGCGCGCATGACTTGCGGCGTGCGCATGCGTTCGACCCAGCTGTTGTACTCCAGCCGCAACCGTTGACGCGTGGTGCTGCGGGTATGCAACCCCGCCTCGCTGACCTGACGCAACCACTCGCCGGCGGAATAATCGCGCACATGGCTGGTGTCGCGCAGTACTTCGACGCTCTGCAGGTAAGTGTCGAACAACGGACTGCCCGGTGACAACACGTCGACGAACGCCGCCACGCCGCCCGGCTTCAGCACCCGGCGCACTTCGCGCAGGGCCAGGCCGAGGTCGCTCCAATGGTGCGCCGAATAACGGCTGAACACGAAGTCAAACTCGCCGTCGGCAAACGGCAGGCGCTCAGCGGCACCGTTGACCGTGGTGACATTGCTCAAACCACGGTCGATGGCGGCTGCGGCGACCACGTCGAGCATCTGTTGGGACAGGTCGTAAGCGACCACTTCTTTCACCAGCGACGCCACGTGAAAACTCACGTGACCGGCGCCGCAACCCAGATCGAGCACCCGTGCATCGCCCTGCCCGGCCAGCTCGGCCTGTAGCAGCGCGAATTCAGTGCCTTGAGCGTGTACGGCGCTGCTCAGGTAGGCCGCGGCCTGTTCACCGAATTGCTTTTGGACTACCTGGCTGTGCTGGGCGGTGCGGGTCATCGGGACTTCCTTTTTTGGGGTGGAGTCTTGTGTTGCCTTCAAGGGCCTCATCGCGAGCAGGCTCGCTCCCACAGGGTTTTGTGAACGCCGCAAATCCAATGTGGGAGCCAGCCTGCTGGCGATGGCGTCATTACGCCTTACGCAAAATCAAGCGTCGCGAAACAACCAAGGCTGGCTCGCACGATGCTTGGCTTCAAACGTCGCAATCGCTTCATGGTCCATCAACGTCAGACCAATATCGTCCAGACCATTGAGCAGGCAATGCTTGCGGAACGCATCAATCTCAAAGCGCAGCACTTTGCCATCCGGACGGGTCACGGTCTGCGCTTGCAGATCAACCTGTAACTGGTAGCCAGGATTCGCTTCAACCTGCTCGAACAGCTCATCCACTTCAGCATCGCTCAAGATGATCGGCAGCAAGCCGTTCTTGAAGCTGTTGTTGAAGAAGATGTCGGCGTAGCTCGGCGCGATGATGCTGCGGAAACCGTATTCTTCCAGGGCCCACGGCGCGTGTTCACGGCTGGAGCCGCAACCGAAGTTCTCACGGGCCAGCAACACGCTGGCGCCTTGATAACGCTCGGCGTTGAGCACGAAGTCCTTGTTCAGCGGGCGCTTGGAGTTGTCCTGGTACGGCTGGCCGACATCCAGATAACGCCACTCATCGAACAGGTTCGGGCCGAAACCCGTGCGCTTGATCGACTTCAAGAACTGCTTCGGGATGATCTGGTCGGTGTCGACGTTGGCACGATCCAAAGGCGCGACAAGACCAGTGTGCTGGGTAAAAGCTTTCATGCTGCGCTCCTTAGATCAATTCACGGACGTCGACGAAACGACCGTTCACAGCGGCGGCGGCGGCCATCGCCGGGCTCACGAGGTGGGTTCGGCCACCGGCGCCCTGACGGCCTTCGAAGTTGCGGTTGGAGGTCGAGGCGCAATGCTCGCCCGACTCCAAGCGGTCCGGGTTCATCGCCAGGCACATCGAGCAACCCGGCTCACGCCATTCGAAACCGGCGTCGAGGAAAATCTTGTCCAGGCCTTCGGATTCGGCCTGTGCTTTCACCAGACCCGAGCCCGGCACCACGATGGCCTGCTTGATGGTCGAAGCGACTTTGCGGCCCTTGGCGATGACTGCCGCAGCGCGCAGGTCTTCGATCCGCGAGTTGGTGCAGGAACCGATGAACACGCGGTCCAGCTGGATATCGGTGATTGCCTGATTGGCGGTCAACCCCATGTATTTCAAGGCGCGCTCGATGGAGCCACGTTTAACCAGGTCCATTTCCTTCGCAGGGTCCGGCACGTTCTGATCCACGGCCAACACCATCTCGGGCGACGTGCCCCAGCTGACTTGCGGCTTGATTTGGGTCGCATCGAGCTCGACGATGGTGTCGAATTTGGCGTCTTTATCGGTCACCAGGTCTTTCCAGGCTTCGACAGCCAAGTCCCACTCCGCGCCTTTCGGGGCGAACGGACGGCCTTTCACGTAGGCCACGGTTTTTTCGTCAGCCGCCACCAGGCCTACGCGAGCGCCGGCCTCGATGGACATGTTGCAGATGGTCATGCGGCCTTCGACCGACAGATCGCGAATCGCGCTGCCGGCGAACTCGATGGCATGGCCGTTACCGCCGGCGGTGCCGATCTTGCCGATCACGGCGAGGACGATATCCTTGGCGGTCACGCCGAACGGCAATTTGCCCTCGACCGACACCAGCATATTCTTCATTTTTTTGGCGACCAGGCACTGGGTGGCGAGCACGTGCTCGACTTCGGAGGTGCCGATACCGTGAGCCAAAGCGCCAAACGCGCCGTGGGTCGAGGTGTGGGAGTCGCCGCAGACCACGGTCATGCCCGGCAAGGTCGCGCCCTGCTCCGGGCCGATCACGTGAACGATGCCTTGACGCACATCATTCATCTTGAATTCGACAATGCCATATTCATCGCAGTTGTCGTCGAGGGTCTGAACCTGCAAACGCGAGACCTGGTCGGCAATGGCTTCGATGCCGCCCTTGCGCTCCGGGGTGGTCGGTACGTTGTGGTCCGGGGTCGCGATGTTGGCATCGATGCGCCAAGGCTTGCGCCCGGCCAGACGCAGGCCTTCAAAGGCTTGCGGCGACGTCACTTCGTGAATGATGTGACGATCGATGTAGATCAGCGCAGAGCCATCGTCGCGCTGCTTGACCAAGTGCGAATCCCAGAGCTTGTCGTAGAGCGTTTTGCCGGCCATCAGACGTTTTCCTCATCAGCTTGTTTCTATGCCCTGGGTCTTGAGTGATTCAATAACCCTTTGGCTTGTGAGGTCGATCCTAGGGGGTTACATTAAATAACTCAAATTCATATTTTTTATGCTTTGGATAACCAACTGGAATACCGCAATGGACCTGGCCAACCTTAATGCCTTTATCGCGATTGCCGAGACTGGAAGCTTCTCCGGTGCAGGCGAACGGCTGCACCTGACGCAACCGGCAATCAGCAAGCGTATCGCCGGACTGGAGCAGCAATTGAAGGTGCGGTTGTTCGATCGACTGGGCCGTGAAGTCGGCCTGACCGAGGCCGGTCGCGCCCTGTTGCCGCGGGCCTATCAGATTCTCAACGTGCTGGACGACACCCGCCGCGCCCTGACCAACCTGACCGGCGAAGTGACCGGGCGCCTGACGCTGGCCACCAGTCACCACATTGGCCTGCACCGTTTACCGCCCTTATTAAGGGAGTTCACCCGACGCTACCCACAAGTGGCGCTGGATATTCAGTTCCTCGATTCGGAGGTGGCCTACGAAGAAATACTCCATGGCCGCGCGGAACTGGCAGTAATCACCCTGGCCCCGGAACCTCATACCTTGGTCAAAGCGACGCCAGTGTGGGACGACCCGCTGGACTTCGTGGTCGCCCCGGAGCATTCGCTGGTCAGCAACGGAGCGGTCAGCCTGGCGGACATCGCCCTGCATCCGGCGGTGTTTCCCGGCGGCAACACCTTTACTCACCACATCGTCCATCGACTGTTCGAGGCTCAGGGACTGACGCCGAACATCGCCATGAGCACGAATTATCTGGAAACCATCAAGATGATGGTCTCGATCGGCCTGGCCTGGAGCGTGTTGCCGCGCACGATGCTCGATGATCAAGTTGCGCGAATACCTTTGCCGGGCATACAACTCACTCGCCAGCTAGGCTATATCTTGCACACCGAACGGACGCTGTCGAACGCGGCACGGGCCTTCATGGCCTTGCTGGATGCACAAATCGATCTGCCAGGGACTCAAGGCTAACGTGCGCTACTGCCATCGAGCCGCGAACTCCTGTGCCTAACGCCCAATTCAGCCCAAGGCCTGCCAATGCCGAAATCTGTTGACCGTATTCCGCCGATGCCCCGTATTCAGGCGCTTGACCCGAAACGGTCCGAGCAGAGCTGGGAAAGTGCGCCGCAGTTGCTGGCAGCTCTCAACGGCGCGCGCCTGGGCGCTTGGTATTGGGACATCGAACGCGGTCAGATCAGTTGGTCGCGGGGCACCCAGGCGTTGTTCGGCTTCGATCCCCGGCAACCGTTGCCGGCCGATCTGGAATACCTCGACTTACTGCCTCCGGAGGATCGGGCCAAAACCATCCGTGCCTTTCATGCCGTGATTGCCGGCGCCCCGCTGGAACAAGCGATGCACCACCGCATCCGCTGGCCCGACGGCAGCCTGCACTGGCTGGAGATCAACGGCAGCCTGCTGCCGGACAAACACGGCCGGCCACGGATGATCGGGGTCATTCGCGAAATCACCCACCAGCGCCAGCGCGAACAGGCGCTGAGCAGCTCGGAAAAACGCTTCGCCACGCTGTTTCACCTGTGCCCGAACATGGTGCTGCTGACCCGCCAGGAAGATGGCCTGATCACCGAAGCCAACCAGTATTTCGAAAGCCTGTTCGGCTGGCCGGTGCAGGACGCCATTGGCCGAACGACCGTCGAACTGGGCCTCTGGGTACACCCGGAGCAACGGGACGTGCTGGTCAAGGCGACCAAGGCCAAGGGCGAACTGACCAGCATGGAGGTGCAGTTTCGCGCCAGCAACGGCCAGATCCATGACGGCATCCTCAGCGCACAGAAAGTCGAACTCGAAGGCCAGCCGTACCTGCTGAGCACCTTCCTCGACACCACGGAACGCAAAGCCGCCGAACACGCGCTGAAAGACAGCCAGGAACGCCTCGACCTGGCCCTGGATTCGGCGCAACTCGGCACCTGGGACTGGCACATTCCCAGCGGCATGCTGTACGGCTCGGCACGGGCCGCGCAGTTGCACGGGCTGGAGGCCATACCCTTCCATGAGTCTTTCGACGCATTTTTCGAAGGCGTGCCCGACGAAGAACGGGGCTCCATGCGCGACGCTTATCGCAGCCTGCGCGAAGGACCGGCCGGCAATTATCAGCTGACCTATCGGGTGCAACTATCGGACGGCAGCTCCCGCTACCTGGAAAGCCGAGCCCGCCTCTACCGCGATGAAAACGGCGCGCCGCTGCGCATGGCCGGCACCTTGCTGGACATCACCGACCAAGTGGAGCGTGAACAACGGCTGGTGGCTTCGGAAGAGAAATTCGCCACGCTGTTTCAAGTCAGCCCGGACCCGATCTGCGTTACGCGCCAGGACACCGGCCAGTTCATCGAGATCAACTCCAGCTTCACCCAGACCTTTGGCTGGAGCGCCGCCGAAGTGATTGGTCGCAGCGCCGACGAAATCGGCCTGTGGGACGCATCGGCGAAAAGCCTGCAACGGATCGAACAGGTCATCCGCGAACAGGGACTGAATAATGTCGCGATCGTCGCCCAGCACAAAGACGGGCAATCCCTGACCTGCGTGATTTCCAGCCGGCAGATCAGCGTGGGCGACCAGCCGTGCATCGTCACGACCCTGCGCGACATCACCCAGCAACAGCGTTCCGAAGCGGCACTCAAGGCGAGCGAAGAGAAGTTTGCCAAGGCGTTTCACTCAAGCCCGGACGCGATCACCATCACCGAGCGCGATACCGGGCGCTACCTGGAGGTCAACGATGGTTTCTGTCGCCTGACCGGTTACCGCGCCGACGAAGTGGTCGGCCGCACGGTGTATCAGGTCGGCATCTGGGCAGAAGAGAAACAGCGCTCGGCGCTGCTGGCCGAGTTGCAGCTCAAGGGCCGTGTGCATCATCAGGAAATGCTCGGCCGCAATAAGCGCGGCGAACTGCTGACCGTCGAAGTCTCGGTGGAGCCGATCACCCTCAACGAAACCGCGTGCCTGCTGCTGACTGCCCGAGACGTCAGCCTGCTGAAAAATGCCGAAGCGCAGATCCGTCACCTGGCCTACCACGACCCGCTGACCAACCTGCCGAACCGCGCGCTGTTGATGGATCGCCTGAGCCAGCAGATCGCGCTGCTCAAGCGCCACAACCTGCGCGGTGCGCTGTTGTTCCTCGACCTCGATCACTTCAAGCACATCAACGATTCCCTCGGTCACCCGGTGGGCGACACGGTGCTGAAAATCATCACGGCCCGGCTTGAGGCCAGCGTACGCATGGAAGACACCGTCGCGCGTCTGGGGGGCGATGAATTTGTGGTGCTCCTCAGCGGCCTCGAAGGCTCGCGCAACGAAGTCAGCGCCCAGGTCAGTGATCTGGCCGACACCTTGCGCGAATTGCTGTCGGAGCCGATGTTCCTCGATGGCCAGCGCCTGCAAGTGACGCCAAGCATCGGCATCGCACTGATTCCCGATCATGGCTCGACCCCGACCGACCTGCTCAAGCGTGCCGATATCGCGCTGTACCGCGCCAAAGACTCGGGCCGCAACACCGCGCAGATGTATCACAACACCATGCAGAAGGCCGCCAGCGAACGCCTGCGCATGGAAACCGATTTGCGCCTGGCCCTTTCCCGGGGCGAGTTTCAAGTGCATTACCAACCCCAGGTCGACGCCCGTGGCAACCGCATTGTCGGGGCCGAGGCGCTGGTGCGCTGGGACCACCCGGAACTCGGCCCGCAATCGCCCACCGAGTTCATCAAGGTACTGGAGGACAGCGGACTGATTCTGGAAGTCGGCACCTGGATCATCGACGAAGCCTGCGGGGCTTTCAAAAAGCTGGTCGCCAAAGGCCTGGTGAACCCGCTCAGCTTCAGCCTCTGCGTGAACATCAGCCCGAGGCAATTTCGTCAAAACGATTTTGTCGAACGCATCGAACACAGCCTCAGCAGCCACGGCCTGCCCTGCTCACTGCTGAAACTGGAAATCACCGAAGGCATCGTCATCCAGAACCTGGAAGACACCATCAACAAAATGCGTCGCCTGAAAAAACTCGGCGTGAGCTTCGCGATGGACGACTTCGGCACCGGTTATTCCTCGCTGACCTACCTCAAGCGCCTGCCGGTCGACACGTTGAAAATCGACCAGTCGTTCATCCGCGACGCCACCACCGACCCCAACGACGCCGAAATCATCCGCGCCATCGTGGCCATGGCCCGCAGTCTCGAACTGAAAGTGATCGCCGAAGGGGTGGAAACACCAGAGCAGCTGGAGTTCTTACAGGGGCTGGGGTGCCATTTTTATCAGGGGTATTTGCACAGTCGGCCGTTGCCGGTGGAGGAGTTTCAGAAGCTCCTCAAATAACGCGCCTCTTGTAGCAGCTGCCAAGCAGCGCGAGGCTGCGTTCGGCTGCGAAGCAGTCGTGTATCCAGGTGCCGCGGTGTTTCAGTTAAAACTCAACTGCAGGTTTTACGACTGCTTCGCAGCCGAACGCAGCCTCGCGCTGCTCGGCAGCTGCTACAAATCGGGCGAATGATTGCTGACAAAAAAAGGGCGCCAAATGGCGCCCTTCTCATTGCTCTGACTTGTTATTGCAGAGCGGGTTTTTGCGTCCCGTTGATCGGAATGCGTTTGGCTTTCGCCTCTTCCGGAATCACCCGCAACAGGTCGATGCTCAACAAACCGTTGCTCAGGCCGGCGGCCTTGATTTCGATATGGTCCGCCAGACGGAAGGACAGTTTGAAGGCACGCTGTGCGATGCCTTGGTACAGATAGGTGACGTCTTCGTTCGCGTCACGCTTGCCGCCACTGATGGTCAGCACACCTTTTTCCACTTGCAGTTCCAGGTCTTCTTCCTGGAATCCGGCGGCCGCTATGACGATGCGGTATTGGTCATCGCCGTGTTTTTCAACGTTGTAAGGTGGGTAGGTGCTGCCTGGCTCGTTGCGCAGGGCGGTTTCGAACAAGTCGTTGAAACGGTCGAATCCCACCGAGGAACGGAACAGTGGGGCCATCGAAAATGCAGTACTCATGATTCAAATCTCCTGAAAACATATCAGCAAGTTTTTTTGTCTCCGCGACCCGAATTCGGCATCGCGTAATCCCTAGATAGGGATCGCAGATTGCTTTTCAAGAGGTTATTTTCAGATTTTTTTAGAATTTTCTTAGGCCGCTTCGGCCACCTGCAGACCCAGCAAACGCGAGACCTGGTCCAGTTCAGTTTCCCTACGCAGGACGGTGAACAGCTCGACGGCTTCGGGATAATTGCGGGTCAGCATCGCCAGCCACTGCTTCAAACGGCCCGGCGATTGGCGTGCGGTCATCTGCGCCTTGGCTTGTAGCCAGAAGTCCTGAACCAGTGGCAGCAACTCTGCCCAGGTCATCTCGACCACTTCTTCACCGGTCCGCGCGGCGGCGATTTGCCGGGCCAGGTCCGGGCGCGACACCAGGCCGCGACCGAGCATGATGTCCTCCACGCCGCTGATTTCGCGGCAACGGCGCCAGTCCTCGACGCTCCAGATGTCGCCATTGGCGAACACAGGCACCTTGACCACTTCCTGCACCCGCGGGATCCATTCCCAGTGTGCAGGCGGCTTATAACCGTCGGTTTTGGTCCGGGCGTGAACCACGATGTGCGCCGCACCGCCTTCGGCCAGCGCTGTTGCGCAGACCAGCGAACCGTCGGGGCTGTCGAAGCCCAGACGCATCTTGGCGGTGACCGGAATGTGTGCAGGCACAGCACGGCGGACATGCTCAACGATTTGGTTGAGCAGTTCGGGTTCTTTCAGCAGGACGGCGCCGCCACGGGACTTGTTGACGGTCTTGGCCGGGCAGCCGAAGTTCAGGTCGATGACCTCGGAACCCAGTTCGCAGGCCAGCGCGGCATTTTCAGCCAGGCACACCGGGTCGGAACCGAGCAACTGCACCCGCAGCGGTACGCCGGACGCGGTGCGGGCGCCGGTCAGCAATTCCGGACCGAACTTGTGGTAATAGGCAGGCGTGAGCAGTTGATCGTTGATCCGAATGAACTCGGTCACGCACCAATCAATGCCGCCCACACGGGTCAGCACGTCCCGCAGGATGTTGTCGACCAACCCCTCCATGGGCGCCAAAGCAATTTGCATGAAAAACACACTCGACGAAAAACGTGCGGCAGTTTACTGGATTCTCTGTCGAAAGACTTGCATCTGCCTCTGTGGCGAGGGAGCTTGCTCCCGTTAGAGTGCGTAGCACTCTCCATTGCAAAGGACCGCTTCGCGCTCCAGCGGGAGCAAGCTCCCTCGCCACAGGATCGCGTCAACTTGGAACTTGCAACGCCGGGCCGTAGCCTTCGATGAACTCGGCCGGCATGCGCTTGGGCTTGCCCGTGGACAGCTCGATGCAGACGAAGGTGGTTTGCGCCCGCAGCAACGTGGTGTTGTCGCTTGGGCGCTTCAACTGGAAGTGGCGGGTCATTTTCAGGCGTTGATCCCAATCGACAATCCAGGTTGCCAGTTGCAACTCGTCGCCCTCGTACGCCGCGGCCAGGTAATCGATCTCGTGCCGCACCACTGCCATTGCCCGGTCCAGTCGACGGTACTCGACCAGGTCCAGGCCCAGCCGCTGCGAGTGGCGCCAGGCGCAACGTTCGAGCCAGGTCACGTACACCGCGTTGTTCGCGTGCCCCAGCCCGTCGATGTCCTCGGCGCCGACGTGCAGATCAATGATAAATGGCGTTGCCCGATCCCAGCCCATGCCCCACTCCCGGTCAGATGATTTCGACCGGGGCAGTGTAACGGATGCTTATGCCGATTGGCGCGATTGCAGGCTGCGACCGGCCAGCAGTGATAGCACGCCATCAATCACCCGAGGATCCGCCAGCACCCGCTGATGACCGCCCTCTTCCAGGCGCAACAGCCGACTGTCGAACCAGGCCTCGTGGATCAACCGGGACTCCTTGACCGAGACGAAGTTGTCATCTTCGGCGTGGACGATCAGGCCGGGCATGTCGAGCTGATAGTGCGCAACATCCAGCGTCGCCGCGCGCATGCCGACGTCTTTCTCGACCTGACGGATGAACGCCGAACGCGCTTTGGGCGGCAGCCGAACATAGCGGGCAAAACCGCGCAACACACCGAGAATCCGCGCCGGAGCGGCGATAGTGACCAGAGTTTCAGTGCGCAAGCCCAGCTGTACGGCGAGCATCGCACTGGCGCCGCCCATCGAGTGACCGATGACGGCCTGCAACGGCGGCAACTCGGCGGCGGCCTCAAGCATGGCGCGGGCGAACAGCACGACATTCGCTTCGTTACCCGGCGAGCGACCGTGAGCCGGTCCGTCCAGGGCAACGACGGTATACCCGGCCTCAACCAGCGCCGTGATCAGGCTGGCAAACTGCGTCGGCCGGCCTTCCCAGCCGTGCATCAACAACACGGCCGGACCTTGCCCCCAACGCAGCGCCGAGAGCCCGAAGCGCAAGGTGATTCGTTCGGATTTGGCCAGGAGCGGCAACTCCCAATCACGCGGAGGAAAATCCCGCGGCGTCATGAACGCCAGTCGCATTTTGCTCGCGACCAGTTTCGGTGCGAACCAGCCCAAGGTGCCATTAACGCCACGAACCCACTTCAACGTGCTCATCGCTCTCACTCCTCAGGCCACTGCCTTCAGGTCATAGCACCGCCGACTTGGCGGCGCGCAGCAATCGATCGGACAACTCGCCTGGCCCCAGCGCCCGTGCCAGAGCCAGACCACCGACCATCAAGGCCATGTCGGCCAGGGCTTTGTCGGTGTCTTCCGGGCTGGCCGCCAACTGCGCGACCATCATTTCCACATGCTCATTCAACGCCACACGAAACGCGTCCGGCAGACGCCCCAGCTCACCGACAGACGCCGGGATCGGGCACGCTGACTCCGAGGAATCACGGTGTTTGCGTGACAGGTAAAACGCGGCAACCAAAGCGCGACGCTCTTCGCCGGTCAATTCGGTGTCCATGTCGGCGATCAGCCCACGGCGATGACCGAGCAGTTGCTTGAACGCTTCCAACATCATCGCGTCCTTGCTTTCGAAGTGCGCATAGAAGCCGCCAACCGTCAGGCCGGCTGCGCCCATCACTTCGCCCACGCTCGGTTCGGCCGGGCCGCGCTGAATCAGCGCTGCACTGGCGGCTTTGAGAATGCGTTCGCGGGTTTGAGCTTTTTTATCGTTCATCGTTGCCTCCGAATATTACGACTAGAATATTATTCTCATAATAATTTTCCGCAAGTCGTGGATGTGACCGCTGGTCTGAAGAACAGTTTGAAAGAAATGGGGGATTTGGCCAAACGCCAGACAAACAAAAGGGCCATTCAATAATTGAATGACCCTTATAAAATCCCGCAGAGCGGGTAATCGTGGCGTCCCCTAGGGGACTCGAACCCCTGTTACCGCCGTGAAAGGGCGGTGTCCTAGGCCACTAGACGAAGGGGACGCAAAACCTTCTATACAACTGATCAGTGCTGAGAACTGATCGATTCAAGACCGGTGTGGCCAGATCTTGAACTGTAAAATTGGTGGAGCTAAGCGGGATCGAACCGCTGACCTCCTGCATGCCATGCAGGCGCTCTCCCAGCTGAGCTATAGCCCCGGATTTTTCGCCTCGCGGCGGAGCGACATCTTGCAACGTCGCTTCTGTAAAACTGGCGTCCCCTAGGGGACTCGAACCCCTGTTACCGCCGTGAAAGGGCGGTGTCCTAGGCCACTAGACGAAGGGGACGCAAACCCTTCTATACAACAGATCAACGCTGAGTGTTGATCGCTTCAAGGCCGGTGTGGCCAGACCTTGAAGTGTAAATTGGTGGAGCTAGACGGGATCGAACCGTCGACCTCTTGCATGCCATGCAAGCGCTCTCCCAGCTGAGCTATAGCCCCTCATCGCTGAGGACGGGGCGAATCTTAATGGCGCTTCGGAAAGCTGTCAAACTTATTTTTAAAATATTTCAAAGTTTTTTGCCGACATAACAATCACTTACCGCCCTCCCCCCGGAAAAACGGGGGGAGCACCGAAGATCACGATCAAATGATCGCAACCTCCGGCAGGTCCTACAGGGTCAAACGTCCTCAGGCGATGTTGCCCAGGAGTTTTTCCCACTCCTTGTTTTCCTTCTTCGACACACCGCCCAGCAGGTCGATGGCCTGGCGCAGACGGAAACGGGTCAGGTCCGGACCGAGGATTTCCATCGCATCGAGCACCGACACCGAACTGGCCTGGCCAGTGATCGCGGCGAACATCAGCGGCATGGCGTCACGCAGCTTCAGCTCGAGGGATTCGACCACCGCCTGAATCGTCGCGGTGATGCTGTCCTTCTCCCACTGACGCAGGCTTTCCAGCTTCCACAGAATCAGTTGCATCAGCTGACGCACCTGGTCGCCCGAGAGCTTCTTCGATTCGAACAGCTTGGCGTCCGGGTTCACGCCACCGGCGAAGAAGAAACCAGCCAGCGGTGCAACCTGGCTGAAGGTCTCGACGCGGCCTTGTACGTGCGGCGCGATCTTCATCATGTATTCAGGGTTAAGTGCCCAGGTTTGCAGGCGCGAAGCGAACTCTTCCACCGGCAAATCACGCAGCCATTGTCCGTTGAGCCACGACAGCTTCTCGATGTCGAAAATTGGCCCACCGAGGGACACACGGCTCAGGTCGAAGTGATCGACCATTTCCTGCAGCGAGAACTTCTCGCGCTCGTCCGGCATCGACCAGCCCATGCGGCCGAGGTAGTTGAGCATCGCTTCCGGCATGAAGCCCATGCGCTCGTAGAACGTCACCGAGGTCGGGTTCTTGCGCTTGGACAGCTTGCTCTTGTCCGGGTTACGCAACAGCGGCATGTAGCACAGCTCCGGTTGTTCCCAGCCGAAGTACTCATAAAGCAGGATCAGTTTCGGTGCCGACGGCAGCCACTCTTCACCGCGCAGTACGTGGGTGATGCCCATCAAGTGGTCATCGACCACGTTGGCCAGGAAGTAGGTCGGCAGGCCATCGGTCTTCATCAACACTTGCATGTCCATGCGATCCCACGGGATCTCGACATCGCCACGCAGCATGTCCGGCACCACGCAAACACCTTCGCTCGGCACCTTCATGCGGATTACGTGAGGTTCGCCGGCGGCCAGGCGGCGCGCGACTTCTTCTTTGGACAGCAACAGCGCACGGCCGTCGTAACGCGGGGTTTCGCCACGAGCCATTTGCTCGGCGCGCATCTGGTCAAGCTCTTCGGCGGTGCAGAAGCACGGGAAAGCGTGGCCCATTTCGACCAGTTGCTGGCAGTACTTCTGATAGATGTCGCCGCGCTCGCTTTGACGATACGGACCATGCGGGCCACCAACGTCCGGGCCTTCGCTCCAGTCGATGCCCAACCAGCGCAAGGCGTCGAAAATCTGCTGCTCGGACTCGCGGGTCGAGCGCAACTGATCGGTGTCTTCGATCCGCAGGATGAACTCACCGCCATGCTGCTTGGCAAAGCAATAGTTGAACAAAGCGATGTAAGCGGTACCTACGTGGGGGTCCCCGGTAGGCGATGGCGCGATGCGCGTGCGGACGGTGGTCATGGCAAGTCTCGAAATGAAGATAAAACAAAGGGCGAATGGTAACAGGCGATACCCGCCCGGCTCCAGTCAGCAGGGCATTTAAGCCAACGTTGCGTCTACAACGGGCCTGAGCCGCGATGAATGATCGATTATCAACCGATGGCATTTACCCACTATCGACTGTATGCCAGATTCAGCTGCTGATAACTTTCCTTACAATTTCTCGACTACAGCTTGCCCCATGCCTGCCCAACTCAAGCGTCGCCTGTTCATTTTCCTGCTGATCGTCCTGCTGATTGCCGGGGGCTTTTTTGCCCAGTGGTTCTTCAAGGGGCGGTTTTATGAGAGCACCGACAACGCCTACGTGCAGGGCGAGATCACCCGTGTCTCCAGCCAATTGGGCGCGCGCATCGATCAAGTGCTGGTGCAGGACAACCAGCACGTCGAAAAAGGCCAGTTGCTGATCAAGCTCGAAGGCGATGACTTCCAGCTCGCCGTCGACCGCGCCAACGCCACCCTCGCCACCCGCCAGGCTGAACGGCTGCAAGCCCAGAGCAAACTGACCCAGCAAGCCAGCCTGATTGCCGCCAGTGACGCGCAAGTCGCCTCTAGCCAGGCCAGCCTGGGGCGTTCACAAATCGACTTGTCCCGCGCGCAAACCCTGCGCAAACCCGGTTACGTGTCGGAAGAACGGGTGACCACCCTTTCCGCCGACAACCACATCGCCCGCTCGCAAGTGACCAAGGCCCAGGCCGACGCGCAAAGTCAGCGCCAGCAAGTCAATTCCTTGAGCGCCGAGATCAAGCGACTCGATGCCATGATCGCGAATGCCAAGACCGACCTCGCCCAGGCCGAACTGAACCTGACCCGCAGCGAAATCCACGCGCCCATCAGCGGTTTGATCGGCCAGCGCGCCGCTCGCGAAGGCCAATTCGTGCAGGCCGGCGCTTACCTGCTGTCGATCGTCCCGGATCAGGACATCTGGATTCAGGCCAACTTCAAGGAAACCCAGATCGGTCACATGCAGCCCGGCCAGAAAGCCAAATTGACCTTTGACGCCTACAGCGACACGCCAATCGATGCGCGGGTCGACAGCCTGTTCGCCGCCTCGGGCGCACAATTCAGCCTGTTGCCGCCGGACAATGCCACGGGCAACTTTACAAAAGTCGTACAACGGATTCCGGTGAAACTGACCTTCGCCGCGGACAACCCGCTGCACGGCAAGATTCGCCCGGGCATGTCGGTCACCGCCAAAGTGAACATCAAAGACGCCCCTGACGATGGCCGGTGACCAACTGATCCGCCCGGTCGGCGAGCCGACCCGGCGGGACTGGATTGCGGTGATGAGCGTGATGCTCGGCGCCTTCATGGCGGTGCTGGATATCCAGATCACCAACTCGTCGCTCAAGGACATTCAAGGCGCATTGTCGGCGACGCTGGAAGAAGGCTCGTGGATTTCCACCTCCTATCTGGTCGCGGAAATCATCATGATCCCGCTAACCGCGTGGCTGGTGCAGCTGCTGTCGGCGCGACGCCTGGCGGTCTGGGTTTCATTGGGATTTCTCGCCGCCTCCCTGCTTTGCTCCATGGCCTGGAGCCTGGAGAGCATGATCATCTTTCGGGCGCTGCAGGGCTTCACCGGCGGCGCGCTGATCCCGCTGGCGTTCACCCTCACCCTGATCAAACTCCCGGAACACCACCGCGCCAAAGGCATGGCGATGTTTGCCATGACCGCGACGTTCGCGCCCTCCATCGGCCCGACGCTGGGCGGCTGGCTGACGGAAAACTGGGGCTGGGAATACATTTTCTACATCAACATACCGCCGGGCCTGATCATGATCGCCGGCCTGATGTACGGCCTGGAGAAGAAAGAAGCGCACTGGGAACTGCTCAAAAGCACCGACTACATGGGCATTCTCACGCTCGGCGTCGGTCTCGGTTGCTTGCAGGTGTTCCTGGAGGAAGGCCATCGCAAGGACTGGCTCGAGTCGAACCTGATCGTGACCCTGGGCAGCATCGCGCTGGTCAGCCTGATCACCTTTGTGATCGTGCAGTTTTCCAAGCTCAATCCGTTGATCAACCTCAGCATCCTGGGTAATCGCAACTTTGGTTTATCGAGTATTTCCAGCCTCGGGATGGGCGTCGGCTTGTACGGCTCGATCTTCCTGTTGCCGCTGTATCTGGCGCAGATCCAGAACTACAACGCTTTGCAGATCGGCGAAGTGATCATGTGGATGGGCGTGCCGCAGCTGTTTCTGATTCCGCTGGTGCCGAAGCTGATGAAGTACGTGTCGCCGAAATGGCTATGCACGCTGGGCTTCGGCCTGTTCGGGTTGGCGAGTTTTTCGTCAGGGGTGCTGAACCCGGACTTTGCCGGGCCGCAGTTCAATCAGATCCAGATCATCCGGGCGCTTGGCCAGCCGTTGATCATGGTGACCATCTCGCTGATCGCCACCGCTTACATCCTGCCGCAGGATGCGGGGTCGGCGTCGAGCCTGTTCAACATCCTGCGCAACCTCGGCGGCGCGATTGGCATCGCCCTCCTCGCCACATTGCTGGATGCGCGGACCAAGACCTATTTTGATTATCTGCGTGAATCCATCGTGCCGAGCAATCCGCAGGTGGCGGAGCGGATGGCGTTAATGACGGACCGGTTTGGCAGTGAGACGGCGGCGCTGGGCAAACTGAGCGAGATTGCGCATCAGCAGGCGTCGATCATGGCGTACAACGATGCGTTTCACTTTGTCGGGATTGCATTGGGGATCAGCATGCTGGCGGTGTTGTTGACCAAGGCGTTGCCGGCGGGGCTCAAAGCTGGGGAGGCGCATTAAGACCGAGGCGTCCCAATCGCGAGCAGGCTCGCTCCCACAGGGTTCTCTGATGTTCACATAACAGTGAACACACAGAAGTCCAATGTGGGAGCGAGCCTGCTCGCGATGAGGCCAGCAAATTCAGCGGAAATCAGACAGTGATCAACCGATCCCGCAACTTGCCAATCTCATCGCGCATCTGCGCCGCCGCCTCAAACTCCAGATCCCGCGCCAACGCGTACATCTTCTCTTCCAGGGCTTTAATGCGCTTGGCGATCTCGCCCGGTGAGCGCAATTCGGCCTCGTACTTGGCGCTCTCTTCGGCGGCCTTGGCCATGCCTTTGCGCTTCTTGCTGCGCGAACCCGGTACGGTGGCGCCTTCCATGATGTCGGCCACGTCCTTGAACACCCCTTTGGGCGTGATGCCATTGGCCAGGTTGAAGGCGATCTGCTTGTCGCGACGACGCTCGGTTTCGCCGATCGCCCGCTCCATGGAACCGGTGATGCGATCCGCATAGAGAATCGCCCGGCCATTGAGATTTCGCGCCGCCCGGCCGATGGTCTGGATCAGCGAACGCTCGGAACGCAGGAAGCCTTCCTTGTCCGCATCGAGGATCGCCACCAGCGAGACTTCCGGCATGTCCAGGCCTTCGCGCAGCAGGTTGATCCCCACCAGCACATCGAAGGTGCCCAGACGCAAATCGCGGATGATTTCGACTCGTTCCACGGTGTCGATGTCCGAGTGCAAGTAGCGCACGCGCACGCCGTGGTCGGCCAGGTAATCGGTCAAGTCTTCGGACATGCGCTTGGTCAGCGTGGTGACCAGCACCCGCTCTTCCAGCGCCACGCGCTTGCCGATTTCCGAGAGCAAATCGTCGACCTGGGTCAGCGCCGGGCGGATTTCGATTTGCGGGTCCACCAGGCCGGTGGGGCGCACCAGTTGCTCGACCACGCGACCGGCGTGTTCCGCTTCGTAATTGCCCGGCGTGGCCGAGACGAAAATCGTCTGCGGGCTGATGCCTTCGAATTCGTCGAAACGCATCGGCCGGTTGTCCAGCGCTGACGGCAGGCGGAAGCCATATTCCACCAGCGTCTCTTTACGGGAACGGTCGCCTTTATACATGGCGCCGACCTGCGGCACGCTGACGTGGGATTCGTCGATCACCAGCAAGGCGTCGGCCGGCAGGTAGTCGAACAGTGTCGGTGGCGCCTGGCCGGACTCACGGCCCGACAGGTAGCGCGAGTAGTTTTCGATGCCGTTGCAGTAACCCAGCTCGAGGATCATCTCCAGGTCGAAACGGGTGCGCTGTTCCAGGCGCTGGGCTTCAACGAGTTTATTGTTGGAACGCAGGTAATCCAGGCGCTCCTGCAATTCGACTTTAATTCCTTCGACGGCACCCAGCAGGGTTTCCCGTGGCGTCACGTAGTGGCTTTTCGGATAGAAGGTGAACCGCGGCAGCTTTCGGATCACTTCGCCGGTCAGCGGATCGAAGGCCGACAGGCTCTCGACTTCGTCATCGAACAACTCGATGCGGATCGCTTCGAAATCGGATTCCGCCGGGTGGATATCGATCACATCGCCGCGCACCCGGAAGGTCGCCCGGGCGAACTCCATGTCGTTGCGGGTGTATTGCAGATCTGCGAGACGGCGCAGCAACGCGCGCTGATCGAGCTTGTCGCCGCGATCCACGTGCAACACCATCTTCAGATAGGTTTCCGGACTGCCCAGGCCGTAGATACAAGACACCGTGGTGACGATGATCGCGTCTTTTCGCTCCAGCAGCGCTTTCGTCGCGGACAGTCGCATCTGTTCGATGTGGTCGTTGATCGAGGCGTCTTTCTCGATGAAGGTGTCCGATGACGGCACGTACGCTTCGGGCTGGTAGTAGTCGTAGTAGGAAACGAAGTATTCGACGGCGTTGTTCGGGAAGAACGCCTTGAACTCGCCATACAACTGCGCAGCCAGAGTCTTGTTCGGCGCCAGCACCAGGGTCGGACGCTGCACTTGGGCGATCACGTTGGCGATGCTGAAGGTCTTGCCCGAGCCGGTCACACCGAGCAACGTCTGGTGCGCCAGCCCGGCTTCGATGCCCTCGACCATCAGGCGGATGGCTTCCGGCTGATCGCCGGCGGGCTCGAAGCGGGTGACTAGCTGGAATTCAGACATGCATACCTCTCGATTCTCGAAGCAGGGTATCGCGCCAGCGCGGTCAAACCGGCAGCAACGAGATAGGCCGCAAACGACTCACGTCGCCCGAGGAAAAAACTGGATTGTGCTCAATGTGGTGCCGATTGCCTGCGCTTTCAAGGCAAACGTCCTACATCCCTTGAAGTCTTTGATGCCGACATTCGACTAACGGTCGAAAAATAATCGCAAAAACTTAACCTAAAAGCCGAATCGTCTGTCGCCATCAATCGCAGATGGCCTCTATACTAGCTCCCCGTTTGTGCACCGCTCTAGTGCATTCGGCTGGAGCGCGACACGTCCCTCCACTCTCCATTCAGAGCCGCCGCAAAAATGAGCCTGTTCTCCGCTGTCGAAATGGCACCACGCGATCCAATCCTGGGCCTCAACGAAGCATTCAACGCCGATCCACGTACCACCAAGGTCAACTTGGGGGTCGGTGTTTACTGCAACGAGGAGGGGCGAATTCCACTCCTGCGCGCCGTTGTCGAAGCCGAGACGATTCGCGTCGCTCAACACGCGTCCCGTGGCTACTTGCCAATCGACGGCATCGCCGCCTACGACCAGGCTGTGCAGAAACTGCTGTTCGGCAATGACTCGCCACTGATCGCCGCTGGCCGCGTCATCACCACCCAGGCCGTTGGTGGCACGGGCGCCCTGAAAATCGGTGCAGACTTCCTCAAGCAACTGCTGCCGAACGCTGTCGTGGCGATCAGCGATCCGAGCTGGGAAAACCACCGCGCCCTGTTCGAAACCGCCGGTTTCCCGGTGCAGAACTACCGCTACTACGACGCCGCGACCCACGACGTTAACCGTGCCGGCCTGCTCGAAGACTTGAACGCCCTGCCGTCCGGCTCGATCGTTGTGCTGCACGCCTGCTGCCACAACCCGACCGGCGTGGACCTGAGCCCGGCGGACTGGAAAAACGTCCTGGACGTGGTGAAAGCCAAAGGTCACGTACCGTTCCTCGACATGGCCTACCAGGGTTTTGGCGATGGCATCGACGAAGACGCCGCTGCCGTGCGTCTGTTCGCTGAGTCGGGCCTGACCTTCTTCGTCTCCAGCTCGTTCTCCAAATCCTTCTCGCTGTACGGCGAGCGCGTTGGCGCCCTGTCGATCGTCAGCGAATCGAAAGAAGAAAGCGCGCGCGTGCTGTCGCAAGTCAAACGCGTGATCCGCACCAACTACTCCAACCCGCCGACCCACGGTGCAAGCATCGTCGCGGCAGTGCTGAACAGCCCGGAACTGCGCGCCCAGTGGGAAGAAGAACTGGCGGAAATGCGCCTGCGGATTCGCGGCATGCGCACCCAGATGGTCGACCTGCTGGCGAAAAACGCGCCACAGCGTGATTTCAGCTTCGTCGGTCGCCAGCGCGGCATGTTCTCCTACTCCGGCCTGACGGTTGAACAAGTCACCCGTCTGCGCAGCGAGTTCGGCATCTACGCCCTGGACACCGGCCGCATCTGCGTGGCGGCGCTGAACCAGAGCAACATTGATGCGGTGACCAAGGCCATCGTTGCGGTGATCTGAGTCGTTGCGTGATACGAAAAACGGGAAGCCATTTGGCTTCCCGTTTTTTTTTGATTGCAGATAATTCTCAAAGCAACGACTGACCGCTCTAGACTGCACACATATCAAAATGTGGGAGCGGGCTTGCTCGCGAAGGCGGCGGTACATTCAGTACTTATTCAAGCTGACCCACCGCATTCGCGAGCAAGCCCGCTCCCACAGGTTTTGTGAACACCCGAGAATTCTGACGAGAACCCACATGAAAAACGATGACCTGCGCGCCGAGCGCGATGACCTGGACGACTTGAATGACTTCACTCCCCGCGTCCCGGCCAAACGCAGCAATAACCTGGTACTGCAAGTGGCCGCTGGCGTATTTCTCGGCGGCCTGGCCTTGTGGCTGGTGCAACTGGCCGCCACGATGCTGTACGCCAAGCTGATGCTCGCCACGGTGACCTTCGGCGGTTAAGCCAGTTCGGTCGCACGCTGACTGGCGGCGTCGTCATAGGCGACGTAGAGCGATTCGGCGACCTGACTCTTGATGGCTTTGGCGCTTTCCAGACCGAGGACGAAGCCTTCAGCCTTGCCGCCCGCGCGGTTCAGATCGTCAGCGGTGCCGGCCTGAGTGATCGCGTCAAACAGCTTTTCGGCATGCGGGCCGACACCTTTGGGCAGGCTGATCTGAGCGATGCTCATGCGAACACCCCGTTGTCTTGAGGGGTGAGGATTGGGTGATTCATGGCGCGTACCTTTTCGGCGAATGGCCGGCAGCGCGTGTAACCACTTCCGGGCGGACATGGTAGACCCCTGAGGCGATTCTGGTAACCGTCCAAGGTCGATAAACCACCGTCCGTCTCGATGAATCCATCAAGTTGTTAACAGATGCTTGACTTCTCTTTTTGAATCAGTAACATACACGCCATTCCGCGATAGCTCAGTTGGTAGAGCAAGTGACTGTTAATCACTGGGTCCCTGGTTCGAGTCCAGGTCGTGGAGCCATACAAGGCTCCAGAGAAGGCTTTCAAAATCTCTGAAGCAACCGAAAAAACCCGCCTTTTTGGCGGGTTTTTTCGTTTTGGCGTTCTGTCGGGTTCCGGTAAGTACCAGCCATTTCAAGGGTGAGTTTGGGATAAAGATCAGTTCGATAAAAGGGAGTACCCTTATGTCGCGCACCACTGATCCACTCTCCGACGCCGCTTGCCGTTCGGCCAAGCCCGCAGACCGCGCCTACAAGCTTTTCGACGGCGACGGCCTTTACCTTCTAGTCCAACTCAATGGCCGCAAAGGCTGGCGTCTTAGATACGTCAAACCTGATGGCCGGGAAGGACTGACCTCATTCGGCAACTACCCCATCGTTGGCCTCGCCGATGCGCGCCGTAAGCGCTTGGAGGTCAAGCGAATGCTGGCGGATGGCATTGACCCCATAGGAGCCAAGACCCAAGCCAAGACGGACGCTCTGATCAAAGGCCGCACCTTTGAAAGCGTTGCTCTCGGCTGGCACACGGAAATGTCAGCCAAGTGGGCACCGGACTATTCCAAGACAGTGATGAGTCGCCTCAAAACTCACCTCTTCCCACTGATCGGCGCCCGCGCAATTGTCGACCTAGATACCCACGACCTTATGCGCCCCCTGGAAGCGATCAAAAAGCGCGGAACGATAGACATTGCATAAGGGTACATAACTACCTGCAGAGCATCATGCGCGAGGCAAAGCGCCTCCGGCTTATCACTGTAAACCCTGCTTACGACCTCGTAGGCTCGATCAAAGCCTTGCGAGTTGTCCACCGCCCCGTCTTATCCTTATCGCGCTTGCCTGAATTGCAGGAACGGATCGACACCTATAAAGGGCGCGCACTTACCCGGCTGACGGTCTTGCTGTCGCTGCACGTGTTTGTACGCTCCAGCGAGCTGCGCTTCGCCCGCTGGAGCGAGTTCGACCTCAAACGTGGCGTCTGGGAAATACCCGACATGCGACCAGCGTTGGAAGGCGTACCCTTTTCCACAAGGGGCACGAAGATGGCAGGCGATATCCATCTTGTACCCTTATCGCCGCAAGCGGTCGCCCTGCTCAAGCAGATCCACACCCTCACCGGCAAATTTGACTTAGTGTTCGCAGGCGATACCAAGTCTTGGAAACCGATGTCCGAAAACACGGTGAACAGCGCGCTTCGGAAGATGGCGTACGACACCAAAACCGAGATCTGCGGCCATGGCGTTCGTTCGATGGCCTGCAGCGCACTGATCGAGTCGGGTTTGTGGACGGACACAGCCATCGAGCGGCAGATGAGCCACAAGGAACGCAACAACGTCCGCGCCGCTTATATCCACAAGGCCGAGTTCATCGAGGAGCGCAGGCTGATCATGAACTGGTGGAGTCGCTACCTTGAGGCTAATCAGCAGAAGCATGTCAGCCCACGCGAATTCGCCAATCAGACGGGGGCGAATGTCACTCGACTAAAAGCAAAACGTGGCGCAACTGAGTAAGCGCTCGGCTCTCATACCTCAGTGATCCGCTTGTCCACGCGGGCCCATCCAAACAGGGCTGCAAAGCCGCCCTGCTTGGATGGACCTCACTTGAAAAATCTAAAAATCGGCGCAACCGTCTTATGGAAACCAATGATTTCCATAGACAGCTGATGTCATTCTCAGCCGCAGAATTCTCGAAAAATCGAGCCTTGACCCTAATTATCCACAGGCGTAGAAAAGATCGTGCAAACGCTGTCGTTGACAGCAACCCAGGTAGCCAGAACCTTTAAGGCTACGCCACACCGTGGTGGTTCTCCCAAAGTGCGATTAGCGTCCGGCGGCTCGCACGATCACAGCGATGTGATGGATGCCTACTTCTACCAGTGTGCCCACTGCAGCAACTCATCCCCCTTTCATAGCTGCCCTGCAGCAACCTATCCGCTTGGCCATTTTATTGCGCCAACCTGCGCCCGTCTCTTTCTCCCGGAAAGAGACGGGCGCTCCTACCGCTGCTGCAGCCCAACTTGTACAAGGCTTTGCGGCAATCCCCCGCGTGACAATCGGCGTGACAAACACCGAAAAGTCACCAGCAACAGCGATGCAGATGATGGTGCCGCAGCCCAAGGAATGGACTGCACCTGACTGACAGTCAGGCACGCCCCGGTCATCGCATCACTGCCTTCACCTGACTCAGGATCTCGCGGCGCCGGTCTCGTCAGCCAGCGCAGCCTCCGCCCGCCCACGTCTTCGGAAGTGTTCAGGAGGCCAGATCACGAGATGCCCAAGCTCCCGGTCGTAAAGAGCCGCCAGTCCCGCGTTAGTGGACAACCCTCACAGGTCGCAGAGGCCTTGATCCCTGATAACACTCAACATCCGTGGCGGGATGACGTGGGGAAAGCTTCAAGGATTTTGGCTTCGAGAGGAGTTGGAGCATGGCATTGGTCGGTAGACGGGATGGGCGCAATTTTGGCTATGGGCGACAACTGAGTTATGCCGGTCCGCAGGCATTGCGGGATCTGTTTGGCGGCGGGCATTACGGGACGGTCAAAGCACACAGTGATCGCTGGCAGGCGTTTGTGCGGTGGTGTCGGTCGGAGGATGGTCCCGGGTTTAACGATGCGCGGCAGATTGATCGACAGACCTTGCTGGACTACGCCGGACATCTGCGTCAGCAAGTTGAATAAGTGCGATATCGGCATCGCTACCGCGCAAAACCGGTTGTCCAGTGTGAATCGAACCATGACGGCGCTCCGCGACGATCAGTATGTGAGCGTCTCGACGATGCCTGACAGCAAGCGGTGCTGACAATCAACAGTCCAGTAATCGTCATCCCCATGAAGCGATTTTCTATTGTTCTGGACCAAACTATCAATACCTTCGATTGCGTTAATAGTGAAAATTATCACGAACACATTGTATGCCTACCAACTGGATGGTAGTTTTTTAGCAAGTTTTTAGATAACTGTAATTAACACCATCCCTGTGAGAATCCCATGCAAGATTGGAAGCAAACCCGCAAAGACATCAATACTCGTTTGGTAGAACTAAACGGCCTGTCTCCGGAAACAATGAAAGGCATGGCGGCGCTCGGCGCTGCCGGCGGCAAGACCAATCACCTGGACGCGAAGACCCGCGAACTGATTTCCCTCGCCGTGGCCGTGACCACCCGCTGCGACGGTTGCATCGCCTTCCACGCCGCCGAAGCCAAGAAACTTGGCGTCACCAGTGAAGAAGTCGCCGAAGCACTGGGCGTGGCAATCAACATGAACGCCGGTGCCGCGTTGGTGTACAGCACACATGTGCTGGACGCATTCGATAAGTCGTAAATCAAACGCTGACTTTCAACCTGTTAACGACTTCGAGACTAATCATGAATAAGCTGTTCACCCCTTACGATCTGTCCGGTACTGCGCTAAAAAACCGGGTCGTTATGGCCCCCATGACCCGCACCCGGACACTAGACAACATCCCTAACGAGTTCACCGCGCTGTATTACGCACAGCGTGCTTCTGCTGGTCTGCTGATCACCGAAGGCCTGCCGATTTCCGACGAAGCCCGTGGCTACCTGTACACCCCTGGTATTTATGCCGACGAACACTTGCCAGGCTGGCGTCAGGTCACCGACGCGGTGCATGCCAAGGGCGGGAAGATCTTCGCGCAGTTATGGCACGTTGGCCGTATGTCCCATATTTCGGTGCATGGCATGGTTCCGGTTTCTTCGGGTACTCAGCCGGCGGTCGATACCACGGTGTATGCCTGGATCGAGCCTGGTGAATCCGGCGCTGTGCAACCCAGCGTGCCCCGTTCGCTGGAAACGGAAGAAGTGAAACGTGTCATCGCTGACTTTGTGAAGTCTGCGCGTATGGCGATGGAGGCCGGTTTTGACGGTATCGAAATCATGGCTGCCAACGGGTTCCTGTTCGATCAGTTCCTCAGCAGCGCCTTGAACACCCGTACCGACCAGTACGGTGGCTCGATCGCCAATCGCCAGCGCTTTCTGCTGGAAACCATTGACGCGATTTCTGCCGAAATCGGCGGCTCGAAGATTGGCGTACGGTTCTCGCCGTTTGGCCGCCTGTATGACTTTGGTGTGTACGAAGGTGAAGCAGAAACCTGGATGAGCATGGCGGCAGCGCTTAATGAACGCGAACTGGCCTACGTCCACCTGAACTACCAACCGACCATCGTCGCCGCTGAAACGCCGCCGGGGTTCGGCGCCGCGTTCCGTGAAGTCTACAAGGGTACCTTGATGGCCGCCGGTGGGTTTAACCAAGCCCTCGCTGAGTCGGAACTGGTTAAAGGTGAACTCGACTTGATCGCCTTCGGTACGGCCTACATCGCCAACCCCGATTTGGTGGAGCGCATGCAGAACGGCTGGCCACTGGCAGAGGGTGATCGCGCGACTTACTACGGTGTCAGCGATCGCATTGCCAAGGGTTACACCGACTACCCGGAATACGTTGCAGCCAAAGCCTGATTATTCGCTGTTTCATCACTGTCCACTTCAGACGTTAAGGAGCACACCATGCCTCTCGTTACCATCAAAGGCATTGAAGGCGTTTTTACCGACAAGCAGAAAGCCGAAGTCATCCAGAAAGTGACGGACGCCATGGTGTCTGTAGAAGGTGAAAACATGCGCGCCCTCACCTGGGTCATCTTCGAAGAGGTCAAAAGCGGAGATTGGGGAATCGCTGGCGAACCCGTGACTGCGCAGGACATATTGAAACTGCAAGTAGGTAAATAAGGGTTCCATCCCCAAGAAGCGACTCTCTGGTCGGTGGGCATCTTTATGCCCAACGACCAGAGAGTTTTTTCGTTCTGAATGAACTCGCGATTTGTCGTGGAATGCTCACAATGATTCTGATCATTACGCTCACCCTTACCCCGACACATCCAAGGTTAGCGAGGTGATGCTCAGGCAAGCCTCCAATAACCCGGATGTGTTCATACGCTCCCTTTATGACCTGTACCCGGACTTCAACATCGAGGTCCAAGCCGAACAGCAATCCCTAGAACAGGCAGAGCTTCTGATCCTGCAACATCCGCTGTACTGGTACAGCTGCCGGCCGCTGCTGAAATTGTGGATCGATAAAGTCTTCACCCATGGGTGGGCCTATGGCAAAGGCGCCACCGCACTCAAAGGTAAGAGCTTGTTGTGGGCCGTGACCACCGGCGGCGAGCACGACCAGTTCGACATGGGTGACCACCCCCGAGTGTTCGGTGCTTACCCAACCCCTGCATGCGACCGCGACCTACTGCCAGATGCGCAGGCTGACGCCTGTGGCTGTCCACGGTGCTTTCAACGCTGCCCCTCGACCCTGCTTTCGCATTGTCCTTGGGCCGCAGGGCATTGGAGCAACTGGGCATTGGTCGCTACAAAGCCCGCGAACGAGCGGATCGATTCCGTCGCCTGAACCTGGAGATGCTGGAAGAAATGGCCGCGCAGCCTGTGGATGATACCGAGTTCAAGTATGACGCCTACAAACGGGCCAACGCGCTGTTAACGGAAATCTTCAACGAAGACCGCGCTCATCCCATCGATAACTGGTCCGGGGCAAATCCACACCCGAGGGATGAAAAAGAACGCCAGGCTGATCAGCCTGACCGCTGATGGAGGAGGTTCGGTTAAATCGCCTCTTCCAACTCCGCAAGAATGGCTTTTTTCATTGCTCCAACTGAACGGGATCCGGGCATGACCCGCAGCAGCCGCCCCTCATGGAACACCGCCAAGGATGGCACCGCCCGGATACCGTACATTTGCGCGATCGTCGGAGACACCGCCACATCAATCTTTGCAAAAGCCGCCAGGGAGTGAAGCTTTTCTTCCAAAGCATGAAAGACCGGCTTCATCTCCTGACAAGGCTTGCACCAGGACGCTGAAAACAGTACGACGCTGCTGCCTTTGGCCACAAAGCGGGCGAACTGCTGAGCACTCAACTCAACGATACGGCTCATTTGGATCTCGCTCTCAATATGGATGAAGGGCGGCACAACCCAGTGCCGCACCGCTTCTGCTGATCAAATTTTGCAGCCATCTATGCCGCAGACTTGACTGTTGAATGCGTCATCTTCGACTTTCGACTTCTCCTGCATCTTGTTCAGCGCTTCAAGAAAAGCAGCCTCAGGCTGAGCACCGGACAATGAGAAGGCATTATCGAATACAAACAAAGGCACGCCCGAACCTAGTTGCGCGGCGATATGTTCGTCTTCCTCCATCTCTTCGCGCAATTCAACGGATGACCACGCCCGTTGGATTAACACGTCCGAAACACCTACGGCCTTGGCTATGGCCTCCAGGCTGCCGCGATCAAACAGCGACTGACCATGGGAGGTGCTTTGCTCATATAGCGCCTCGACCAGGCGTTTTTTAACGGCTTCGTCCGCAACCGCCTTGACCAGTACATGGGCATCGGCAGTATCGCCAAACAGCATGCTGTCAAAGCGGTAATCAAGCCCATCGGCCTGGCCATATTTACTGACGGTGTTCATCATTGCGACAGCGGAATCCGGATTGCCGAGCTTGCGTTTAAGGGCAGCGATCATAGGCTCTGGCGCTTGATTCGCCGCCAGACGATAGGCCCTGACGTTGACTTGTACATTGTCTTTTTCAGCAAATTTATCGAGCGCCCGCTCGAATCGACGCTTGGCTACCCAGCACCAAGGGCAAACAAAATCAGACCAGATATCCACTGCATATTTTTTCGAAGAAGTTTGCATGACTCGTCCTGTACTCAAAGAAATCAAGACCGCGTTACCAGCGTTTCAAGCAAATGATCGAAGCCTGCCAACGGGTCGGTTGATCGGCCCAATGTCCAATCGATAAGGCTCGCGCCCTCCAGGCTGCTCAGCAGCATGAACGCGTAGGTCTCAACGGGTTTGTCCGGCGACCAGTTGCGCTGCCGGACCCCTGCATTGAGGGTGGCCTGAAGCCAATCGAGCTGGGTTTCAAAGAACGCCCGAGTGAGCGACAGCGGCAGTGCCGCCATTTCTGCCGCCAGGGCACCACACAAGGGCAGCAGCCCCTCGTTGGCGCTGATGATGAAAAGCCGGGCAAAACCACGAAGCCGCAGCAGCGGATCGACATGCGTTTCTTCGATCGAACTGAGGGTCGCATCGAAGCGTTTGATGTAGTCCTTGATCAACTCCGCGCCCAGGCTTTCCTTGGTCGGGAAGTGATGGTGAATACTGGCTTTTCTAATGCCGATCTGCGCCGCAAGATCGGTATAACTGAACGCGGAATAGCCCTTGGAGCGCATTTGGGTTTCCGCGACTCTCAACAGCGCTGCTTTTGTCGTGATCGACATTGAAGACTCCTGCGGCCAGCATTCAGCCTTCTTTCACTTGAACTGAGTGAAGGCGTGAAAGCTCCCGCGATGGGAGCTCTCATCAGACCGCGCTCGCCACTGTGGTCAGGCCCGAACAGCCATAATTCCAGCATCCACGTCCCAGATTGCGCCGGTCACCCAGGACGTCTTGTCCGACAGCAGGAACAGGATGGTGTTGGCGACGTCTTCGGGAACGCCGACTCGTCCCAACGGGTGGAAATCGTTCAGCGACTTCATCGCTTCCGGGATCGCCTCTTTGTCCATGAACCCTTCATAGATCGAGGTGTGAACGATCCCTGGCGAGACAGCGTTGACCCGAATACCCGAGTGAGCCAATTCGATTGCCAGGTTGCGTGTCAGCGCATGCAGACCTGCCTTTGCCATGGAGTAGGCAGAGGCCGGTGAACCTGCTAATGCGGCCTGCGCACCGATGGAGCCAACATTGACAATTGCCCCTTCGCGCTTGGCGGCCAGCATGTTCTTGACCACGGCCTGAGTGATGAAGAAGGTCGCGCGGTTCAGAGACAGGTACATGTCGTACTCGGCCTCATCGTGCTCGGTGAACGGCTTGGGAATAAAGATCCCGGCGGAGTTCACCATCAGGCTGATATCGCTATGGTTGGCATTGATTTCCTTGCGAACAAAATTCATGCCTTCTTCAGTCATCAGGTTGGCGACGATCACCGACACAGGGCCCAGCGGGCTCAGCTCATTACGCACCGCATCGGCCTTGTCTTGCTTGCTGCCGGTGAGCACCACGCTGCCGCCTGCCTTGAGCACCATGCGGGCCGTTTCCAAGCCCATGCCACTGGTGCCACCGACAACTAGCAGTTTTTTACCTTTGAAAAAATCATTCATTGCAGACTCCGGTTATCCAGATTTCGTAAGGGTCGGCACCAGGGCAGCTAGCCGCCTACCGGTGCACGCTAGGTTTGAATCTGTTTGAAACAGGCGAATCAGCCCTCACGCACTTCGAGGGTCGGCACCATACGGATAGCTTTCGAAAAGTTGGCGTAGTTGACAGAGGTTTTGAGCACCACGTTGTGCAGCTCCTCAACACGCTCACGGGAGGCGTCGGTATGCAGGCGAATCACTACACTCACTTCGTCGTAGCCCGGGTTGACGCTTTCGTCGATGCCCAGGAAGCCACGCAGGTCGAGGGTGCCGTCCGTTTCGATTTCCAGGCTGTGAATCTTGATACCCATCATCGCGGCGTTGGCGGCATAACCGACCGACATGCAGGCGTTGAGAGCGGCCATCAGCAGCTCTTGAGGGTTAGGCGCAGTGTTTTGGCCCAGCAATTCATTAGGCTCATCGGCGACGATTTCGAAATCCCGCGAATAGGTTTCACCGGCCAGACTGTAGCGATTGACTTTGGCCACAGAGCGAGTCTGGCCTTTCCACTGAGTCTTGACGTTGAAGCTCGCGTGGCGCTTGGTCGCATCCTCAGCAACGCCTTGGGCAAACTGCTGGAGTGCGGCGACATCGATACCATTCAGGTTGTTGCTCATGTGTTCGTTCCTCTTCGGATGGACCGGGCGTTTGGCCCGAAAGAGAAACAAGCCTACCAACTAGTAGGTTGTCGATCAATAAATTATTCTACTTATAACCAATCGCCAAAAAAACCAGCTCCGACAGAGTTTTCCTGAATAGGGATAACTCCGATATCAATGCAGTAATTTCTACTTAATCTTGTACTTCTGATCACACACCGAAAGTGTAGACATGGGTAGGTATCCGCAACCAAAATGCGAGACTAGACGTACGCTCGTCAGATTGAGTGCGCGCAAAAAGAATTCAGAGAGTGTGAGCTAAGCGGCTGAAACCACTTACGAGGAGGGAAAACGGACCGAGCCAGCGGGGGCAGAATCGGTCGATTTATGACGCAGAATAAAGCTGATCGAACCTCAGTGATGTGTTTCGGTAACCCGAAGTCCATCTAAAATGAAATCAAATCCAGAAGACTGTTCGTAATTGTCGCTCAGCGCCCAAGATACAAAGCTGCCACCTTCCAACGTATTCAAGATGAACCTGGCAACCTTCACGCCGTTCAGCTCAGCTTTGAGTTCCCCTGCCGCTTGGCCCAGTGCGATATTGGCCTGAAGCCAATTGAGATGGATTTCGAAAAAATCCCGCGTCAATTCCTTTAGGCTTTCAGGCAAAGCCAGCAATTCCGCCGCCAAGGCGCCGCAGAGCGGAAGCATCGCGTTTTTACTGCTTTGCGCGAACATCAAGGCGAATGCATTGAGCCGATCGATAATGCCGGTATTTTCATCATTGATGCATTCCAGCTGATTCTTGAACCGGAACAGATAACTCTCAACGATGGCAATCGCCAGAATTTCTTTGGTGGGAAAGTGGTGGTGAATACTCGCCTTCTTGATACCGATGTCTTCCGCCAGATCGGCATAGCTGAACGCTGCGTAACCCTTGGTACGCAACAGAATCTCAGCGCTGCTCAGGAGGTCGGAACGTGTACTCATGATGCCGTTTCCAAATTTATCAATGCGGCATCATAAATTAGTACTTCTTCATAAGACAGCGTTCAGGTTGCGCACCTATGAACCACCCACTGGAATCGTCCTATAAATGAGACCTGCGCGGACTTGAATGACGGTAAATCCGGCCATGCCTCAAGCAACACCGTCCGCAATGACAGGGCTGCAGATAGCCCGCAAAACACCGTTCTTCCCTGAAGCCAGTTGGCCGGAGCCACGAAGGGCGCAGCGGGATCAAACTGCTGAGAAATCCGGGCCAACGAGCTCATATCGATTTTCCTTTTTGAGACGATCCAGGCACGCAGGTATCAAGCAACATGAGTGTTCGCTGCAAGCTCATGCGCGGGCTCGGGCTTGATCTTGAACCAGAGGGCGTACATCGCTGGCAGGAACACCAGGGTCAGCACGGTGCCGGCAAACGTACCGCCAATCAGGGTGTACGCCAGCGTTCCCCAGAACACCGAATGGGTCAGCGGAATGAACGCCAGCATCGCCGCCAACGCCGTGAGAATCACTGGCCGTGCACGCTGCACAGTGGCTTCGACCACTGCGTCATAAGGCGACAGACCGGCTTGCTTATTAGAGTGAATCTGGCCAATGAGGATCAGCGTGTTGCGCATCAGAATCCCTGACAAGGCAATCAATCCCACCAAGGCGTTGATCCCGAACGGCTGCTGGAACAGCAGCAGAATTGGCACCACACCAATCAGGCCCAAAGGCGCGGTGGCGAACACCATCATCATTGCCGACATTGAGCGCACCTGAATAATGATGGTCAGCAACATCAGCGCGATCATGATCGGGAACAACGGTAGCAATGCCTTGTTCGCTTTACCCGACTCCTCGATCGCGCCGGCAAACTCAATCCGGTAGCCCGCCGGCAGTTTTTCGATGATGGGCTGCAACTGCGTTATCAAGGCGTTGGAGACATCAGGAGGCTGAAGACCTTCAGCCACGTCACCGCGCACGGTTATCGTCGGCGTACGATCACGACGTCGCAGAATGGGCTCCTCCATGCGCACATCCACCGCCCCTACCTGGGACAGCGACACGCGCTGGCCTTGGACGCCGGTCAGCGTGAAGGCGGCAATTTTCGACGGATCCAGACGCGTCTCTCCCGCCGAGCGAGCGATCACCTGAACCGAACGAATGTCCTCACGCACCTCGGTGACAGGCACCCCCGTGAGCAGGAATTGCAGCTGTTGCGCGACATCGGTCGAGGTCAAGCCGAATGCTTGCAGGCGATCCTGATCCAGCGTGAGATGAAGTGCCGGCGCACGCTCACCCAAGTCGGTGTTGACGGTCCTCATCATGGGGCTGGCGGTCATGACCTCACGCACCTGCGCGGTGATATCCCGCAACACCGCGGGGTCGGCGCCCATCACCCGAAAGGCCACCGGATACGGTGAATAAGGACCAAATACCAACTGCGTCACCCGCACCCGAGCTTCAGGCGCCAAGCCATCGGCCGCCGCTTGTCTGAGGCGGAGCTTGAGCGCCTCACGCTCTTGCTGATTCGCCGTCAGGACGACGATTTTTGCGAAGGATGGATCGGGTAGCTCAGGGGCCATCGCCAAATAGAAGCGCGGCGCGCCTTGGCCAATGTAAGCGGTGACGATCTTGGCCTCCGGCTGCTGAGCCAACCACGCCTCGACTTTGGCCGCTGCCATATCAGTCTGTTCGATAGACGTGCCGTAAGGCATCTGCACCTCAACCAGCACCTCAGGCCGGTCGGACGTTGGAAAGAACTGCTTCTTGACCACGCCCATGCCCAAAATCGCAACAACAAACAAGCCCACGACGGATGTCGCCACCAGGCCTTTGCGGCGGATCACACTGCCCAGCAGGCGCCTGAAACGCTGGTAGTTCGGTGTACCGTAAATCGCCGTATGCCCGCCTTCAGGCACCTTGATCTGCGGCAGCAGTTTGACGCCCAGGTAAGGTGTAAACACCACGGCCACCACCCAGGAAGTGATCAGCGCAATGCCAACGATCCAGAACATGTTCGCGGTGTACTCACCAGCGGTCGACTTGGCAAAACCGTTGGGCATAAAGCCGATCGCCGTCACCAACGTTCCCGACAACATCGGCGCGGCCGTGTGGCTCCAGGCATAAGCGGAGGCCTTGATACGGTCGTAGCCCTCCTCCATCTTCACCACCATCATTTCAATGGCAATGATTGCATCGTCCACCAGCAGTCCCAGCGCCAGAATCAACGAGCCCAAGGTAATTCGATCAAAGTCTTTGCCCGTGGCCGCCATGACAATGAACACGGCTGCCAGGGTCAGCGGCACCGCCGCGGCAACCACAACGCCGACACGCCAGCCCATGCTGAGAAAACACACCAGCAGCACCACGCCCAAGGCAGCAAAAAACTTCACCATGAACTCGTTGACGGAGGCGCCAATATTCACCGCCTGATCCGTGACCTTGGTCAGGCTCATGCCCAAAGGCATCTGCTCGTTGATCGCTGTGGCCTCAGCGTCCAGCGACCTCCCCAAATCCAGGCCGTTCCAGCCGTCGCGCATGACCACGCCGAGCAACAGTGCCGGCTCGCCGTTGTTGCGTACCAGGAACGTCGCGGGGTCCTCATAACCACGCTTGACCTCAGCCACATCGGACAACTTGAGGGTTCTGCCTTGCACCGTCAGTGGGGTATTACGAATCTTCTGCAGGTCATCAAACGCGCCATCCAGGCGGATGAAAACCTGTGGGCCCTTCGCTTCTACCGAACCTGCCGGGGTTATCATGTTTTGCGTGTTCAACGCACTGAAGATGTCTCGTGCGGAAATGCCCAGTGTCGCCAAACGCTCGTAGGACAGCTCGACAAAAATGCGCTCGGCCTGTTCACCGATGATGTTGACCTTCTTCACACCCGCCACATGCAGCAGACGCTGGCGCAAGCTCTCGGCTTCGCGCACCAACAGACGTTGGGGCTCGCCCTTGGCCTTGAGCGCATAGAGCGCGAAGGTGACATCGGAATACTCATCATTGACCATCGGGCCGATCACCCCAGACGGCAACCCCTTCTGCTCATCCAGGATTTTCTTGCGCGCCTGGTAAAACTCCTCCTGGACGGCTGAGGGCGGCGTGCTGTCGAGCAGGTACACCGTAGTGAATGCCAAGCCGGGCCGGGTAAAGGTCTCGGTCCGATCGTACCAACGCAGTTCCTGCATGCGTTTTTCCAGCTTTTCTACCACCTGGTCTTGCATCTCCTGGGCTGTCGCCCCAGGCCAGGCGGTGACCACCGTCATTTGTTTAATGGTGAATGCGGGATCTTCCGCACGCCCCAGTTTGAAGAAGGCGTACAACCCACCCACAGAAATCAGCAGGATCAAAAACAGGGTGATTGAGCGCTCGCGTACGGCCAGCGCCGAAAGATTGAAGCCGCTCATCGACTTACCTCAACCACTGAATTTTGCGGAGCATCGGCGAGTTCAGTCCTGACCTTCTCTCCCTCGCTCAGCAAGTGAGCACCCAATGCGACAACTCGATCACCCACCTGCAGATCCCCCATCACGCGCACGCTGGCCTCATTATTCAGGCCGCGAACCTTGATCGGGCGCCATGCCACCTGCTCAGTTTCCCCGCCCACCACCCAGACCCCCGGGCCTTTACCGGCGTCGTAGAGTGCCCCCATGGGCACCTGTAATTCCTTGGCATCAGCAACATCCATGTCAGCGATAACCACTGATATCGTCGAACCCAGGGTGGCGTTGGAGAGTGCCCCCTCCAGCACATAACGCGCTTCAAACGTTCGGGTCTGTCGGTCGGCAGAGTCGGACAACTGGCGTAAACGCGCTTTACCTGCAGTCTGGTGCTGGCCGTATAGCTCAACCGTCGCCGCCGAGCCCAGCGCAGGACGTAGCGTCTCGGGTAACTGGATCACGGCCTCGCGCTGCCCTGAATGGGCAACGCGTACCACCACCTGCCCTGCGCCAACTACCTGCCCCGGCTCCGCCAAGGTATCCACTACCACCCCGTCAGCATCCGCCAGCAACGTCGAATAACCGGTCGCGTTTATCGCCACATCAGCCTGGGCCTGGGCAGCGTTGAGTTGGGCTTTCGCCGAGTCGGCAGCTGCTTTGAACCCTGCGTAAGCTGAAGCAGATACCGCTCCGACGGACACCAGATCACGGTAGCGAAGCTCGTCATCGGAGGCCTGCCGAGCTCGGGCCATGGCGGCCAGTACCGCTTCCTGCTGTGCCCGCGCGGTCAGCGTCAGGTCGTTGGCATCGATTCGCATAAGTGGCTGCCCGCGCTTGACACTCTGTCCAGCATCCACCAAACGCTCCAAGACCTTCCCAGGCACCCGAAAACCGAGATCGCTCTGAACTCGGGCCGCGACGATACCGGTGAATACCCGTGCCGCAGGCGCGGAGGGTTGAACCACGCCGATGCGCACCAAGGGCACTTGAAGGCGAGGATCGGCAGGCGTGGCCTCGTTGCAGGCCGCTAGGGCAAACGGCAACAAGACAATGAAAATGAATGACAGGTGGTGGCGCTGGATCATAGAGACCTCTCAGTAGCGGATGCCCCATGCTTATTCAAGTGACCATTTATGTCAATAGTCACTACCGAGACGAATGAACATCGCCCACTTGATCAGAGCAGAGCAAAGAGGCTCGATATCTAGTTTTTTCAGGTGCACACGCTAATACGGATGCGCAGCGCATCCGTCAGCAGAGGTTTAAGGCATCAGGCTGCGCAGAACAAGATTGGAGATGAGAGAAGGGGCTTCTTCAACAAAATCGAGGTTGTACTGCAATAGCAGAGGATTGATGAAGGGCCGCAGAGCGAGATGAATCGCCTCTACCGTCTCGTCCAGCGGAGTCTTGCGTTCAAACTCACCGAGCTCTCGCCCCTCACGCACGATTTGCAACACAAAGTTCTTGATCTGAGCGTCATAGACTTGCGAGCTCGGCCAGCGCTCCGACGCGGAGAACGCTGCGATATCATAGAGTTTACGGTCGTTAAAGAACAGGCTCACACCTGTAGCGATTAGGGTTTTGACCAATCGCCGAAAACGCTCAGTCGGCGAGATGCCGTCTGCATTGATGGCCTGCTCCACAGCTGCAACGATTTCCGTCAGGCAATTTGTACAGATAGCGTTACCAATCGCCTGCTTGGATTCAAAGAACTTGTAGATGTAAGCCTTGGAAAAACCGATGGCCTTGGCTAGGTCAGAAACCGTTGTTTTGCCGTAACCGTACTGACTGAAATGCTCGTTGGCCGCCGCGACAATCTGGTCTCGGATGTCGTGATCGGCTGGGCCACGGGCGCTGGGCGAAGAAACGGATGGCTGATTCATGCGAGCAGCTTACTCATCCCAAAGGTGGTTGACAACTTGTGACCAAATTGTAACATCGTCACAACCTAACCCTTTCGCAGGTATCGCATGCACCCTCCTCCTCGTTTCGCCGTCTTACTGTGTTTGGGTATGGTTGCAGGTTGTGCAGTGGGCCCCGACTACTCAGAACCCAGTGTGGAATTGCCCGAGAATTTCTCGGCGCAAACGTCCAAAGCACGACAAGTGACCGCCGCAAATGCCGATCTCGCCGCTTGGTGGAACGCATTTAATGACCCGGTACTCAGTCAGCTGATAAATCGAGCACTTGAACAGAACCTCGATTTAGCCCAGGCAAGCGCAAGGATCGAGCAGGCTCGCGCCGGTTTGGGCGCAGCTAACGCAGCCCTCCTGCCGTCGGCTACCGTCAATGGTCAGGCGGCCCGAGCCCGTCAGTCGTTAGAGACGCCGTTGGGCCAAGTGCTGAATTCAGACCCTTCCTATAATCGTTACGGCAGTGCCTATGAGGCAAACTTGAATGCCGGCTGGGAGCTGGATGTGTTTGGCGGGCTACGCCGCAGCAAAGAGGCGGCCTCCGCCGATTATCAGGCCTCACAAGCCGGGGCGATTGCCACACGCCTGGCAGTGGTCGCGCAAACAGCCGACCTTTACATCAGCATCCGTGGCCTGCAAGCACGCCTGGAAATTGCCCGGCAGCAAGTAGACACACGACAACAACTGCTCACCACCATCGAACATCTCTACGCAAAAGGCCTGGCGGCTGAACTGCAGTTGAACCAGACCCAAGGCGCGCTGAACCAAGCGCAAGCCACCGTTCCGGTACTGCAAGCAGGCATTGACGCGGCAATGAATGCGCTGGATGTCATGTTGGGCAAGGCGCCCGGCACTTACAGCGCGCAGTTGACTAAGCCGGCGCCCATCCCTGATGTGCCAGGCCTCTCGGACATGGGCGCTCCGGCCGACCTGCTGCGTCGGCGTCCAGACTTGATCGTCGCGGAGCGCCGTCTTGCGGCATCCAGCGCGCGCATCGGCGAAGCCATTTCCGAGTACTACCCCAAACTGTCTGTGGCTGCTCTGCTCGGCAGTGCTACCTCGGTATCAAGCGCAAACCTATTCAGCAACAGCGCCAGTCAGGCTTCGGCGGCACTGGGTATACGCTGGAGGCTCTTCGATTTTGGCCGCATCAACGCTCAAATTGATTTGGCGAAGGGCCAAGAAGCCGAAGCCTTAGCCGCTTACCGCCAGTCCGTCCTGCGGGCCTGCGAAGATGTTGAAAGCGCTTTTTCGGCGCTGATCAACCGCGAGCAACAATCGACACAACTCGCCCAAGGCGAGTCGGCGTATGCGAAAGCCCGAGCGACGTCGTTTGTCGCTTATGAAAAAGGCGTGGTCAGCCTGATCGAAGTACTGGATGCCGATGAACACCTTTTAGCGGCATCTGATGGCAGAGCTCAGGCACAAACTGAATCGGCTCGCGCTGCAGTGGCCACGTTCAAAGCATTGGGAGGTGGCTGGCAGCGAGACGACTCAGATGCTCGCGTTGTCTCAAAAAGAGCGGGAACTCGAATGTTTTTTCCTGATCCAGGGATATCGAAAGAACTCCAATAAAATACGGGCTGGATTAGGATAATCGTAGGGATATGAATACCAAAAAACAGAATAATTTCATTGTAAAACAAATGCTTATTTTTTCTGCTCGAGTCCAGGTCGTTGCCAGACAGCAATATCGAAAAGCCCCTGAATCGAAAGGTTCAGGGGCTTTTTTGTGGATCCTGGAAAAGCAAAAGGCCGATCTGTCTATTCAACAGATCGGCCTTTTTAGCAGGTGATGCCGTTAGACATGCTCACTGCTTTTCGCGTGAGCCGCACGATGCTCGCTCGAATCATGGGCTGCTTCCACCACCGGAATCTCATTCCCGTCGCAGTCACGCAGTTTGCCTTCGCTGAAGTAATCCCCTTCACGCAACGCCGCCAGGTCCTGGTAACGCAGCACCCGTTCCGTACCGGCGGCGAACACCGACTGCTGATCCGAGTTACCGGCGGTGAGGTGGTTGAAGGCCAGGTTGAGCACGATGGCCATGATCGCTGAGGAGCTGATGCCCGAGTGGAAGATGGTTGCGAACCAGCTCGGGAAGTGGTCGTAGAAATTCGGCGCGGCGATCGGGATCATGCCGAAGCCGATGGAGGTGGCGACGATGATCAGGTTGACGTTGTTGCGGTAATCAACCTTGGACAGCGTGCGAATGCCACTGGCCGCCACGGTGCCGAACAGCACGATGCCAGCGCCGCCGAGTACCGAGGTCGGTACTGCGGCGATAACCCGGCCCATGAACGGCAGCAGACCGAGAATCACCAGGAACAAGCCACCGGTGGCGACCACGAAGCGACTCTTGATGCCGGTCACGGCCACCAGCCCGACGTTCTGGGCGAAGGCGCTTTGGGTGAAGGAGCCGAAGATCGGCGCGATCATGCTCGACAGCATGTCGGCGCGCAGGCCGTTGCCCAGGCGTTTGGAGTCAACCTTGGTGTCGATGATTTCTCCGACGGCGAGGATGTCCGCCGAGGTTTCGACCAGGGTCACCATGACCACGATGCACATCGACAGGATCGCGGCAAAATGGAAGGTCGGCATGCCGAAGTGGAACGGGGTCGGAAAGCCGAACATCGGACCTTGCGTGACCGATGAGAAGTCCGCCATGCCGAGGAACACCGCTAGGATCGTGCCGATGACCATCGCCAGCAGGATCGACAAACGGGAGATGGTCGCGCTGCCGATCTTGCTCAGCAGCAGCACCAACACCAGCGTCACCGCCGCCAGACCGATGTTGGCCATGCTGCCGAAGTCCGGGGCGTGGCTGTTGCCGCCCATGGCCCAGCGTGCAGCCACTGGCATCAGCGTCAGGCCGATGGTGGTGATCACGATGCCCGTCACCAGCGGTGGGAAGAACTTGGTAATTCGTGAGAACACCGGCGTGATCAGTAACCCGATCAACGACGCGGCGATCACCGCCCCGAGAATTGACTGAAAGCCGCCCTCCCCGCCGCTGCTGACAATCGCCACCATCGTTGCGACGCCCGAGAACGACACGCCCTGTACCAGCGGTAACTGACACCCGAAAAACGGTAAACCGAGGGTTTGCAGCAATGTCGCCAAGCCCCCTGCAAACAATGAAGCAGCAATCAACAAACCGATGTCCGCCGGCGAAAGCCCGGCCGCCTGGCCGATGATCAAAGGCACCGCGACGATGCCGCCGTACATGGTCAGAACATGTTGCAGGCCGTAAGCCATATTCGCGCCGACCCCGAGGTTTTCGTCCTCAGGCCGTTGGTGTGAAACATGGGGCGTTTTCATGGTTGGGGGGTTCCCTGGTTTTTTGTTATGCGCACACTGTATGCAAGACTCAGGACAAATGTCTATAGAGTTGTATACAACTCATCAGTCAGATAATGGACATATGTCCATGCTGCCCTTTTGCCGCGCGAGTTCCCCCTCCAAAAAATCTTGAAATACATCTACTCTCTATATGCATATTAAATATGCATAAATGCGCCTTTCGACATCTTGTCTCGAGGCCGTACCAATGAAAGACCAATACGATTTCAGCACCTCCGAACGTGGAGTGGTTGCCTCCAGCAAAGGCAAAACCCGGATTACCATCATGTTAGATGATGCCGTTATTGAGGCGGCTCGATCGCTGGCAGAAAGCGAGGGATACGGTTATCAGACGGTGATCAATAACGCCCTGCGTCAAACACTTCTAAGCCATAAAGGCTGTGTGGTGGGTGTCGGAAAAATCAAAAAAGGGATTACAGCCTCCGAGCTGAAAACGCTGGAGGACAAACTGCTCGAAGTCGCCAGCGATATCCACCGCATGATGGAACCTGAAATTTGACCCTGGCAACTTCGATATCCCTTTCAGGGTCGCTCTGCACGGCACCTGATAGACTGCGCCGAGCCGGCCACTCTGTCGGTGTCGGACATGGATGCCTACCCCCTTGATCAGCGAATCGACACTCAGCCACCTTTGGCAGACCTTCATCCTGGCGTACCGCGCATTTCGCAATGTCGTGGCCGTGCAAGCATTCATCATTGCGTTGTATTTTGTTTGGGGTATGCCTGAGCTGACGGTAGCGCTCTGGCTCTGGCTCTGGCTCGGTGTTTTTGCATGTTTTATCGTCGGCGGAGTCTGGTTCGGAGCGTTGCCATTGGTCTTGGGCTTCACGCCTCTGTACGCCTGGATCAGCGCAAAGGGATATGCGAACTGGATTACCGGTCTATTGGCAGGATTGGCGATTGCCGGGGTCGTCTGTCTTCACCCAAAGCTGCGACTGCTCTGGTATTTCTGGATGGTCGATGGGGCGCTGGTCGGACTGCTTACTCACTGGGCCTGGCGGACAAACGCAATAGCGCAAACTGACGAACTCAGCCTGCGCCAGACATCATCACCGCCCTGAAAACAATCGAACAACTCAAGCTTTTGCCCAGCATCGACGGCAAGACGCCGACACGGGCATTTCAGGTTTCAGTCTGGTTCAATCAACCGCCCTAGCACCTGCCGCAACCCCGCATTCTCCGGCACGCGAATCCCGAACTCCCCCTCCAGCAACCCGATCAACTCCTCCACATCTGCCACCTGCCGTCGTTCGCTCTCGGCGCCCACCCGATGAATCGCAAAACTGCCATTGTTCAACGTGCGCCTCCAGCCATCCCCGGTACGCGCGACCATCAGTTGCTTGGCAAACGATGATTCCGGATGGGTCGAGACATACCAGTTGCCGACGGCGTAATCGATGTCTTCCTGGCGCTGCAGATCGAAGATGTACATCGGCCGCCACTCGCCGCCGACGTTGGCGCGCAGAGTGTAGCCGTCTGCATGGCGCTCGATGCGATACGGTTCGTGGGGCGTGAGTTGTGCCGCATCGGTGTCGAGCAGGAGCGGTGCGGTCGGCACCATGCCGCCGAAGCCGACGTCGGTGATGTAGCGCACGCCGTCCAGAGTGACCAGGCTCAAGCGGTGCGTGCGGGCAGTCCACGCGCCTTCGGGCTGGCCCATCACCACACGACCGGTGATGCCATGGGCGTCGAAGCCCAGCTCCTGAAGCAACATCAGAAACGCGTAGTTGAGTTCGTAGCAGTACCCGCCGCGCCCCTCGTGCAGGATTTTCTGTTCGATGGAGGGCAGGTCGATGCGTACCGGCTCGCCGGACAGCGTGGTGAGGTTTTCGAACGGGAAGGCCCCGGTATGGCGCAGCTGAAGTTGGCGCAGGGTGTCCAGGGTTGGCGCCGGGGGCGCGTCGAAACCCAGGCGTTGCAGGTATGACGCTCGGTTCGTCAGGCGTGGCTCGCTCATTGCTAGGTCCTTATGCATGGGGCCGCGGATCTCTCCGCCGATGGGCGCCATGTATAAGGGATAAAGCGGTTCGACTGACAATTGATTTAGCCAATCGCCCGCCACCCAAAGATCAACGCCGCTTGCGCGAACTCAAGCGAATCCACGTCGGCGCGTGATCGCTGGCGTGCGGTTCGTTGCGCACCCAGGCATCGACCCCGGCCTCATGCAGATAAGGACTCAGGCCTGAGTTGAGCAACAGATGATCGATGCGCAACCCCGAGTTTTTCTGCCAGTGCTGCCGGAAATAATCCCAGAAGGTGTAGAGCCGATCCTCCGGGTACAGATGACGCAGGGAATCGGTCCAGCCCTGATCCAGCAAGCGCTGGTAGCACTCGCGACTTTGCGGTTGCAGCAAGGCGTCCTTGAGCCACGAGCGCGGGTTGTAGATGTCGAGGTCGGTGGGTACCACGTTGTAGTCGCCGGCCAGCACCACCGGGTGTTCGCTGTTTTGCAGGTCCTTGGCATAAGCAATCAACCGCTCGAACCACGCCAGTTTGTAGTCGAACTTCGGCCCCGGTTGCGGATTTCCGTTGGGCAAATACAGGCAGCCCACCAGAATTCCGTGCACCGCAGCCTCCAGGTAGCGGCTATGGGTGTCGGCGTCATCACCCGGCAGCCCGCGCCGGCTCTCCAAAGGTTGCGCATCACGGGCCAGAATCGCCACCCCGTTCCACGACGATTGACCTTGCCAGATGGCACCGTAGCCAATGGCCTCTAGCTCGGTGGCCGGAAACGCGCTGTCCACCGACTTGAGCTCCTGCAAGCAGGCAATGTCCGGCTTTTCGCGCTCAAGCCAGGCCAGCAGATTCGGCAGCCGGGCACGTATGCCGTTGACGTTGAAGGTGGCGATTTTCAGGTTTTTCATGGGCCGAGGCTCGCAACGGATGGACGGTATCCAGTTGTGACCGGGGTGAGTGATGGCAGTTGCCACGACAAACGAAACAGGCGACTAAAGGTCCCCCCATTACACCGGATGCTCGTCATGCGATGCCTTGAGCAACGGCAACAGCGCCTGATTTTCCATCGGTCGGCTGAGGTAAAAACCTTGCACTTCATGACACTCGTCTGAGATCAGGAAGTCCAGTTGCTCCAGCGTCTCGACGCCCTCTGCGGTCACGGTCAGTCCCATGGCCTTGCCCAGGTTGATGATCGCCTGCACCACCGCACGGTCGTTGCCGGTGCCGCTCATGGACGAGATGAAACGCTTGTCGATCTTGATCCCGTCGAACGGATAGGTGCGCAGGTAACCCAGCGACGAATAACCGGTGCCGAAGTCGTCCATGTTCAGCCGCACACCCAGCTCCTTCAGCGAGTTCATGGTCGCGAGAGCGCCGTCGACGTCGTTGAGCATCACGTTTTCGGTGATTTCCAGCTCCAGTCGACTGGCCGGCAAACGGCTTTGGATCAATGCTTCTCTGACATCCTCCACCACATCACTGCGCATGAACTGCACGGGCGACAGGTTGACCGACACCATCAGCTCACCCGGCCAGGTCAGCGCCGTCTCGCACGCTTCGCGCAGCACCCAGCGCCCCAAGGGCACGATCAGATCGGTCTGCTCGGCCAAAGGAATGAACGAGTCAGGGCTCAGCAATCCCTGCACCGGATGCTGCCAGCGCAGCAACGCTTCGACCGAGACGATCTGTTTGCCATCGACGTGATAACGCGGCTGATAGTGCATCACGAACTCGTTGTTCTTGATCGCGTGGCGCAAGTCGTTTTCCAGTTTGCGACGGTGCTGGATCTGATCATTCATGTGCGGCTCAAAGTAGCACCAGGTTTTCTTGCCATCGGATTTGGCCTGATACAGCGCGATGTCGGCACAGCGGATCAGTTCCTCCGGCATATGCCCCTGACGCCGACTCAAGGCGATGCCGATGCTGGCGCCGATGTGCAGCGTGTGATGGTCATAATGAATCGGCTGCTGCAGGCTTTCGAGGATACGCTCGCAAATCCGGTCGATTTCCGTGTGGATGTCCATGCCATTGAGCACCAGCACAAACTCGTCACCGCCCAGGCGGGCGACCAGGTCAATGTCCCGCGTGCACTCACGCAAGCGGGTGGCCACTTCCAGCAACACCGCATCACCGGCCGGGTGGCCGAGGGAATCATTGATCGGCTTGAAGTTGTCCAGGTCGATCATCAACAACGTCAGCGGTGCCGAATGCTCCTTCAGCACCAACGCATCTTCGAGGTAACGCGCCAGTTTGTTGCGATTGGGCAGGCCGGTCAGCGCGTCGTGCAACGACAGATGCTGGATCTGCGCATGGGCGGCGACTTCATCGGTGATGTCACTGGCCGTTCCGCGATAACCCAGCACCGCGCCTTTGCTGTGGATCGGTCGTGCCGACACCCGACAGACACGTTGCTGTCCGGATTGATCGCGATAGGAACAGCGTAGGTGGCTGACGTTGTGTTCTTCGTTGAGCTTGTCCAGCCACAGTGACAACGGCGTGGTATCGCAATACAACAGCTGCTCGATGTCCTGCCCCAGCCATTGCTGATCGGAAAAACCGGTGACTGCGCCGAAGCGTCCCGACAGATACGTGATGCGGTGTTTGTCGTCGATTTCCCAGATCCAGTCGGAAGCAGCCTCGGCCACTGCACGAAAACGCTCTTCACTGGCCTCCAGCGCCTGATTCGACAGATCCAGATTGATGTAACTGGCGTCCACGTGCCTTGAGGTGCGCAATACATAACGAAAGAACCAAGCCGTCAGCAACGCCAGAATCAACAGCGCCCCGCCCAGTGGCGGCAGCAGTGACCAAAGCAATTGATGGCCTGGCTGCTCGAGCCGCGAGACCAGGCTGTAACCGGTACCCGTGAGTGCAACCGCAGGCTGACCGGGAGCCAGGGTGTTGTCGAGCGCGAGGCTCAAGTCATGTAAACCGTAATCGGCACTCAAGGCGCTGAGCTTTTCCGGACTCAATTGATCGACGAACATCAGCACCGAGGTGCTTTTGGGATCGACCGCAGGCCGTTCGTCGTTGGGCACGATCGCGGCAGCCGTCAACAGCGCGGGATGGCCCTCGAACAACGTGAAGCGGCTGATGGGCACGAGCAGGCTTTCCTGCTCCTGAACCTCTTCGATCAATGCAGGCATCGATATCGAAAGGAGAGCCGCCGCGTCATCCTGCACCAGAAGGCCGCGCACCGTGGCGTATTTGCTCCGCTGGTGATCGACCACGAAGACACCGTCGTAATGGTCCATGGTGAACAAGGTTTTACCCATGTTCTGCTCGACGTAAGCCCACGTTACATCGACCTCACCGTTGAGATGGTCGTAGGCAGTGGTCCAGGTCGCATAACTGGCGACGTAGTTTTTCGAGGCTGAAATGCGGTTTTCCAGCGCGCGCTGGGTGTAAAACGTGGTCTTGGCCAGGTCCTGGGCATCGAGCCGGCCGGCAATGCTGAACAAGGCAACGAGGGCGATCAGCACCCCTAATACAAATACCAGTCCGACGGACCAGACCAGGTTCCGTGTGATCGGTGTATGGCGCCCGGGGGCGGTGGTGGTCGTAGCGGTCAATTCCATGCATGGGATCCTGTCAATCGATTGCCTGATCGGGTGGATGACAGGCAAGCGTCCATTGACCATAGCAGTCATGGTCCTTCATGGCCCCACACTATTGCCAATCGACAGCCGCTACCCTGTAATGGCATGCATCACCCGCAACCTTTTTATGTCGAGAACCGAAATCGGCAGCAGCTGGATCTCTGCGCGCTGGCAGAAAACCTTCGTCAACACCGAGGCCAAATACCTGATGCTGCGTTACGCCTTCGAGGTGCTGGACTGCGTGCGAGTGCAATTCACCACCGACGAAAACAACCAGAAGTCGCGCAACGCGATCTTGCGGCTTGGCGCGCAACAGGAAGGCATCGTGCGCCACGAACGAATCATGCCGGATGGGCGCAAGCGTAACTCGGTACGGTTCAGCATCATTGATGAGGAGTGGCCGTTGGTGCGGGAAAATCTCGAGAAAAAACTGACCCGATACAACCTTCGCTGACGCCTCGAACGATTGTGCGAGCCTGCTCGCGAAGAGGCCAGACCACCCACCATCAATGCCGGTTACGGCAACAAAATCACCTTGTCGCCAGCCCCTTGATTCACCTCGGCATACCGCTCCCCCCCCTGCGCCAACGGTGATTCAAACAACCCTTCCGGCAACGGCAACAGCCCCAGATCAAAGAACTTGCCGAACTGATCCAGCATCGCCGCACACGCCTGCACGCCGTACAACAACGAATTGATCCCCACCACCGAACCACCCTTGCGATACAACGCCAGCGCCGGCAATTGCACCATCCCGTCCACCGGCGCGGCAATGATCGCGATGCGACCGAAAGTGGCCAAAGCCGGGACCGAGGCCGGCAGCCAGAAACCGGTGGTGTCGAAAATCACATCAGCGCCGCCGGCATACACAGCATTCACCTGCGCACCCAGCTCGTCCGGTTTATCCAGTTGCAACGTCTGATAGCCCTGCGCCTGCAGATCCTTGACCTGCTCGGGCCGGCGCGCCGCCGCCAGTACCTGAGCGCCACGCACCTTGGCCAGCGCCAGCGCGGCACTGCCCACCGCTCCGCCGCCGATCACCAGCAGCCGCGTTCCGGTCGTCACCAGACTGCGTTCCAGGGCATCCCACGCCGTGGTGTACGGCACACCGAGGCTGGCAGCCTGGGCGAAGCTCAAGTGGGTGGGTTTGAGCGCTACGCCATTGGCGGGCAGTTTGACGAATTGCGCGTGGGAGCCGTCGGCAAAAAAGCCCAGTTCACGACCGGTGCCCCAGACGTCCTGACCGATCAGTGCCTGTGGCCCTTCAACCACCACTCCGGCGAAATCCCGACCGGGAATCCGCGGCAAGGTAGTGTAGGGAAAACGCCCCAGCACGTTCTTCACATCGCTGGGGTTGAGGCCGGCCGCCTTGATCTGGACCAGCACTTCATCGGCACCGGGAACGGGGGTCGGAACATCAACGTAGCGCAGGGCCGAGAGGTCACCGGTCTGGTCGAATTGCAGTGCTTTCATGAGAGTTTCCATCGCAAAAAGGAAGGGGTTTCAGGAGACCCAGCCAGCCACCAGCTGCCGGCCCATGGGCCACAACTTTTCGCCGGCGAGCATGCCCAGCAGGCCCACCAGGGCAATGGCCGGTGGGGCGGGAGAGCGAAAATCCAGTGCGCCGTAGAGCAGACCGACGCCCAGACCGATGACCAGCGAGATGAGGTAGCTCATGGCAGACTCCGTGGGCATACAAGGTAGGTCTGAAGTCTAGAGAGCGGTGGCGAAGGGCATCGGCCAAGTGCTTCTGAATATCGGCCAAGGCGCCAATACAGGTTGCAATGCAAACTGGGTAGTAACCCACAGGGATTCGCCAGTGGCTACAAGTCTGCGTTATGGCTGGACGTCGCGTTGGCCCGTCGAAAATTGCGAAGGCGCGACACCCAGTTCCCGGCGGAACATGTCGCTGAAGCTGCTCGGCGAATAGCCCAGTTCCCGGGCAATCGTGCTGACCGGTACGCCCTGCATCAACTCCGCCGCAGCAGTCGCCAGTTGCACTTGGCGTCGCCATTCGGCGAAACCCATGCCCAAGCCGTCCTTGAACAGCCGGGCCAGAGTGCGCACGCTGGCACCGGCGTTTTCCGCGTGCTGTTCGAAGGGGATATCCAGCGAGGGTGCGGCCATGACCGCCTGACACAGGTTCATCAGGCGCCGGTCGGAATCATCCGGCAACGGGATTTTCAACAGCGATCGCCTGGCTCGCCTAAGCTCCAACAGCGCCAGGCCGACCAGCGCTTCGTAGTACTCGGGCGTGCCATTGTCGCCCTGCTCCACCAACCCGACGATCAGCTCACGCAGCAACCCGCCGACTTCGATCACCTGAACACGGTCGTCCAGCGTGGCCGCCAACGAGGGCCGCAAGTAGATGTTGCGCATCTGCAGATCCGAGACCACGCGAATGCCATGCGGCACGCCTGGCGGCAGCCACACCGCCCGTTGTGGCGGCACCACCAGCGCCTCATGAGGCGTTTCGACCCACATCACCCCGCTCATCGCGTACAGCAATTGGCCCCAGACATGCTCATGCGGCTCGATATACAAGCCGCGCGGGTACGTGCGTGCCAGCGGTTGCACGGGCACATCGGTATCACTCAGGTCTGGCGGGGCGGCAAGGGCCATGGGCAATGATCATTGGGGTTTTCAGGTCTTGCATGGTAACGGGGCAGCGACCTTGTCGCTACGGGCGGCAACCGTCTGACAATCCAACTGAATTTTCCGTAGCCCAGACGATCCTTGTATTACCACAGGGAGGAATACGGGCTTTATGAACAACGCAAAACTTTTCGTCATTGAATACACCCTTCATGGCGCGCCAAAGTCTTTCATTATCCGCCTGGACAAAATGGACAACGCGGAGGCTTGGCACTGGGCCAGTTGTGATGCAGGGGTCGGACGAATCCCCCGCTTTGGCCGAGAGAAGGTGCAAAAAACCAGCAAGCCGCTGGCGGAGAAATTCGGCATCGAAAATGTGACGTGGCGACCGGCTGGCTGAGGATCACGAGGGGAGGAAACCAGACATAAAAAAGTGGAGCCCGAGTGGCTCCACTTCCTGTTGATGAGCTATTTGGCGTGCGCGCACTTGCAGCCCTTGCTCGCACACTCCTCGCCATGTTCGTGGTGCTTGGCGCACGCTTCACAGCAATAGTGCTTGCCGTGACGCGCTATCGGGTGTTCGCCCAGTTTGCAGGAACATTTGGGGCAGTCGCATTTACTGTCACTGCTGATCATGAGTCTGACTCCATTGATGTGGTCGTCGCGTGCGGCAAATGCGCACCTCAGTCATCAGTGTAGGAGCTACAAAATGGCTCGGGTTACTCGCTTCGCGTGCTGCTGCGATACATGAACAGCAACGCCAGCGCCAGGCACACCATCGCCAGCATCCGGCTGCTCGACAACTCGATTGCCGGGTTACCCAGCCAGCCGAAGTTGTCGATCAACATCCCCATGCCCAACTGCCCGACGATCACGGCCACGGTCGCCACTGCCGTGCCGACCCGCGGCACCGCGCCGACCATGACCATCATGTAGACCACGCCGAACAAGGCGCCGCTGAGCTGCCATTTCGGCACATCCAGCAGGGTCACGGCATGGGCCGGTTCGAAAAACAGGATCAGCAAACCGGTGACCACCGCGCCCACCGCGAAGGTCAGCAGACTGCTGCGCAACACGCCGACGGTTTCCCCCAGGCGTCCGTTGATCGCCGCCTGAATACTCAACACCGCACCGGCGGCCACGACCACGGCCAACAAAATAATCAGATTCATCATCAACCCCGAGCAATCAGAACAAGTGCCGCGACAATCAGCAGCAACGCCAGCCAACGTTCACCGTTGACCTTTTTGCGGGTGGCACCGAACCAGCCGAAGTGGTCGATCAGCACGCTTTTGCCGACCTGCCCGGAGAGGATCGCGATCATCGTCATCGCGATCCCGATGTGCGGCGTGGCCAGGGTGAGCACCACCACGTAGATCGGCCCGAGGAAACCGCCGATCAACTGCCAGCGTGGCAAGGTGTTCAACGCTGGGCCTTGTTGCTTGCCGCTGAACAACAACAGCAAAAACAAAATCGCCGAGCCGACGCCGAAGATGCTCAACGTCGCCCACAAGTGCCCGACCTGCACCCCGAGCGGCCCGAGCAAACCGGCCTCCACGGAAAGGCCCATGCCGGCGAGAATCACCAGTGGCAGCAGCAACAGTCGCAGCCCCGGTTGGGTCGCTGGCGCTGCAGCGATGTCGATTGAAGAAGATTGCATAAGGGAGACCTACCAGTCAGATGAACACGCTCCCACAGGGAGCTGTTGTGGCGCGCATTATCGACTGGCGCTGCTTTGCGATAAATGGGAGCATCCTGACAACACTTTTGCGCATCACGCACAGCAGGATTCATCATGCACGGCCTCAACGAGCTGGGATTCAAGGCACTTCGCCTGTTTGTCGCGGTGCTCGACCATGGCAGTTTTTCCGAAGTCGCCCGCCGCGAGGGCCTGGCGCCCTCTTCGATTTCCCGGCAGATCCAGTTAATGGAACAAGCCCTGAACCAGCAACTGCTCTACCGCCACACGCGCGCCGTCACGCCCACCGAAGCGGGACGCATGCTCGGCCATCACGCGCGGCTGGTGCTGGTGCAACTGGAGGAAGCCGAACAGGCCTTGCAGGAACAGCAAAGCGAACCCAGCGGACTGGTGCGAATCAACGCGCCTGTGGTCTTCGGGCAACGGCATCTGACGCCTTGGCTGGGGCAGTTGTGCGCGCGCTATCCGAATCTGCAGCTGGATATCCAGCAAACCGACAGCTACATCGACCCGTTGCAGGAAGGTGCCGACCTGCTGTTCCGCATCGGCCCATTGCACGATTCGAGCATGCAGGCACGGATCCTGGCGCCCCATCGCTTTCAAGTCGCTGCCAGCCCGGCCTACCTCGAACGCCATGGCACTCCGCAAGCCCCCGAAGAGCTGGCGGGGCATCAGTGCCTGGCCTACAAAGGCGTGGCCGGTCAGCAACGCTGGTTTTTCCGCAAAGAGCAACAGGACTGGACGCCCTACTCGGTGAAAGGGCCGATCACCGGCAACCACGCCGACACGCTCACGCAAGCCGCCGAACAGGGTTTGGGGCTGGTGATGTTTCCGTCGTGGCTGATTGGTGAGGCGGTGCGCAATGGCACGCTAGTGCCGGTGCTGGGGGAATATCAGGTGTCCAACAGCCTTGAGCCGCAGCAGATTGCAGTACTGTGGCCGGGCAGCCGACGGTTGTCGGTGAAGGTCAGGACGGTGATTGATTTTTTTGTGGAATGCTTTGGAACGGTGCCCTACTGGGACCGACCCTGACAACACATAACCCTGTGGGAGCAAGCCCGCTCCCACAGGATCTTTGCTAGCCGGTCAGATTCGGAACTGGCCGACCAGTTTGCCCAGGCGCTGACCGAGGTCGGCGAGGCTGCGTGAGGTCTGGGCGCCGAGTTGGGTTTCGTCGGCGACGTTGTCCACCGCCACGGCGATCTGATGCACGCTGCGGTTGATTTCTTCAGCCACGGCAGTCTGCTCTTCAGCGGCGCTGGCGATTTGCGCGTTCATTGAGTTGATGGTGCCGATCAACTGAGCCATGGTGTCCAGCGATGCACCGGCCTCATTGGCCTGTGCCGAGGTGCCATCGCCCGCCTCGCTGGAACGACGCATCGCTTCCACCGCCGATTGGGTCCCGGCCTGCAAGCGGTCGATCATGCCCTGGATTTCCTGGGTGCTGATCTGCGTGCGACTGGCCAGCGCCCGCACTTCGTCGGCCACCACCGCAAAACCACGACCCGCCTCACCGGCGCGCGCGGCTTCAATGGCGGCGTTCAGTGCCAGCAAATTGGTCTGTTCGGCAATCGAACGAATCACTCCCAGCACGCTAACAATCGACGACACGTCTTTTTGCAGGCTATCAAGGGACACGCCGCTGCTGCGAATGTCGTCCACCAACGCATGAATCTTCACGATGCTGCCGGCTACCACACGCTTGGCGGTCTGGCCTTCTTCGTCGGTTTGCTGAGCAGCCACCGCCGCGTTTTGCGCGCTTTTCGCCACTTCCTGTGCCGCCGCCGACATTTCGTTGATCGCCGTGGCCACCTGATCAGTCTCGTGACGCTGACGCTCCATGGCCTGATCCGAACGCTGGGCCTGATCGGAAACCTGATTCACCAGGCCGGTCAGTTGCGAAGTCATTTCGGTGATCTGGCGCACCAGGCTGTGGATCTTGTCGACGAAGCGGTTGAACGAGCCGGCCAGTTCGCCGAGTTCGTCCTGGCTGGTGATGGTCAGGCGACGAGTCAGGTCGCCCTCGCCCGCCGCGATGTCATCGAGGTTGGCTTTCATCAGGTTCAGCGGACGCAGGATGGTATTGGCCAGCAGCAGTCCGACCGCCGCGATCACCAGCAACATCACCACCGCGAGGCCGGCGATGGTCAGCACCACGCCTTCCATACGCTCTTGCACCTTGGCTTCCACCAGCGCGACTTGCGCCTCGATACCGTCAAGGTTCACCGACGTACCGACCGCCATGTCCCATTTCGACAGGTACTCGGTGTAGCCCAGTTTCGGCACGAGCACTTGGGTGTTGCCGGGCAACGGCGAGCTGTATTGCAGGTAATGCGTGCCGTCTTTGGCGACTTTCACCAGATCGCGGTTGACGTAGACGCCGTTCGGGTCGCGGTTGTCCTTGAAGCTCTGGCCCACGCCATCGGGGCTGTTGGCCTTGAACAGGCGCACGGTGTTGGAGTCGTAACCGAAGAAATAGCCGTCCTTGCCGTAGGTGATGCTCGACAGCAGCTTGATCACCTGCGCCCGCGCCGCGTCATCGCCGGGGGCGGCCGCGTCGTAAAGCGGTTTGATCGTGGTCATGGCCACAGCGACGTAGCTTTGCAGGGTTGCCTTGGCATCGCTGAGCAGGCGCTGACGGGTTTCCTCGACTTCCTTGCGCGCCTGCTCCTGCAGAATGAACAACGTGGTCAGGCTGATGACCAGCGCAAAGAGCAACACCGGGAGGACGGCAAGGGACAGGACTTTAGCCTTCAGGCTCATGCGCATGACGGTTCACTCTTTTGATTTTGTTGGCGTGGTTAAAGGCTTTAACGGCACGCCAACGAAAAACTGTAGGAGCCAGGCTTGCCGGCGAAGGCGATTTTGAAGACGCCTTCGCCGGCAAGCCTGGCTCCTACGAAAGTGAAATCAGAGGACCATCGCGGCGACCCAGCCGAACGCCAGCAGTGGCAGGTTGTAGTGCAGGAAGGTCGGGACCACGGTGTCCCAGATGTGGTGATGCTGGCCATCGATATTCAGACCAGAGGTCGGGCCCAGCGTTGAGTCCGAGGCCGGCGAACCGGCGTCACCCAGGGCGCCGGCCGTGCCGACGATGCACACGATCGCAATCGGGCTGAACCCCAGTTGCACGCACAACGGCACGAAAATCGCCGCCAGGATCGGTACGGTGGAAAACGACGAACCGATGCCCATGGTCACCAGCAGGCCGACCAGCAACATCAACAACGCGCCGACGCCTTTGCTGTGCCCGATCCACGACGCCGACGTCTCAACCAGCGTTTGCACCTCACCGGTGGCTTTCATCACTTCGGCGAAACCCGAGGCGGCGATCATGATGAAGCCGATCATCGCCATCATCTTCATGCCTTCGGTGAACAGGTCGTCGGTGTCGCGCCATTTCACGATGCCCGACACCGAAAAGATCAGGAATCCAGACAGCGCCCCGATGATCATCGAATCCAGCAGCAATTGAATGATGAACGCCGCCGCGATGGCCACACCGGCCACCATGAGGCTCAGCGGGTTGTATTCCACCGCGACTTGCTCGACTTTCTCGATCTTTTCCAGGTCGTAAACGCGTTTCTTGCGGTAGCTGATAAACGCGACCGCAAGACCCACGACCATGCCCAGCGCCGGAATGCCCATGGCATGTGTGACGTTGATGCCGCTGATGTCGACGCCGCTGCGGGCAACATTGGCCAGCAGGATTTCATTCAGGAAGATGTTGCCGAAGCCCACCGGCAGGAACATGTACGGCGTGATCAGGCCGAACGTCATGACGCAGGCGATCAAACGGCGATCCAGTTGCAGCTTGGTCAGCACATATAAAAGCGGCGGCACCAGCAGCGGAATAAAGGCGATATGTATCGGCAGAATGTTCTGCGAAGCGATGGCCACTACCCAGAGCAAGCCGATCAGCAGCCACTTGACCTGACGGCCACCGTTGGCGTGTTGACGATCAACCATCAGCAGGGCTTTGTCCGCCAGGGCATGGGCCAGGCCGGACTTGGCAATCGCTACGGCGAACGCGCCGAGCAAGGCATAGGACAACGCGACCGTCGCGCCGCCGCCGAGGCCGCTGTTAAAGGCTTTAAGGGTGGCGTCGATGCCCAGGCCACCGGTCAATCCGCCGACCAGGGCGCCGACAATCAGCGCGATCACTACGTGCACGCGGGACAGGCTGAGGATCAGCATGACGCCGACCGCGGCAATTACAGCATTAATCATCGTTACCTCAGGGCAAGCGAAATGAGCTCAGCCGGCCGTCTGCGAAGAGCCGCCAGCGGATTGAAGAATGGGTTTTATTAGAGGGCGCGCACTGTGCCGCAGAGTCGGCCCGGTGTCAAAGCGTGTGGGCCTGGCGGATGTGCCACGGGTGGTGATGAACCTTGTGGTGAGGGGATTTATCCCCGTTCGGCTGCGAAGCAGTCGTCAAACCTGACCATTCGGTGTGGTTGAAAGAATGCAGGGGGCCGCTTCGCGCCCCAACGGGGATAAATCCCCTCGCCACAGGCAAGCACCCTCACCACAAAAGGCCGCCGACCAACGGTCGTTTCATCATTCAGGAACTGCCATAAAGAAAGCACGACCGCGGCCGTTACAGTGCAAAGTCTCAGATAAATATCGAATAAGGACGTCTCTCCATGTCGCTCAGACAACTTTCCATCCAATGGAAAATCACCCTGCTGGCCGGGCTGTGCCTGGCCGGCATCGTGACCCTGCTGGTGGGTCTTTCCCTGTATCGCATGGAGCACAGCTCCGAAATGGTGAAAGCCTCGAGCATGGAGATGCTCACCGAAGCCGCTCGGGCCCGGATCGAATCCCAGGGTGAAAACCAGGCGCTGGTGATTCGCCAGCAGTTCATGGACGCCTATCAGTACGGCCACGGTTTTTCGCGTCAGGTGCTGTTCCTGCGCGATCAGGCGGAGAAGCGCTTTCTGGACGCCTTCGACCTGCGTGAAGACCTGACCCGCCAGGTCAAGTCAGCGTTGCAAGCCAACCCGGAATTGCTTGGCCTGTCGCTGGTGTTTGAAGCCAACGCGCTGGACGGCAAGGACGATCTGTTCGCCGGCCAGGCCGAGCTGGGCAGCAACGACAAGGGCCGTTTCGCCCTGTACTGGTCGCAACCGACGCCAGGCAACGTGACGTCGATGGCGCTGCCGGAAAGCGACATGGCCGACACCAAAGCTGGCCCCAGCGGCGAAGCGGCCAACGCGTGGTTCACTTGCCCGCGCACCACGCTCAAGCCGTGCGTGATCGAACCGTATTTCTATGTGATCGACGGCCAGAACGTGCTGATGACCAGCATCGTGTTCCCGCTGATGGTCAACGGCAAAGTCATCGCCTCGCTGTCTGTGGACATTAACCTCAACAGCCTGCAGGCCATGAGTCAGGGCGCGAGCAAAAAACTCTATGACGGCCAGACCAATGTCAGCATCATCAGCCCGGTCGGCTTGCTCGCCGGTTACAGCCCGGACGCCAGCAAACTCAGCCAGCGCCTGGATGCGGTGGATAAGACCAACGGTGCCGAGCTGATTCGCATGCTCGCCACCAGCAGCAAAACCGAAAGCCTGCACAGCAACCAGCAACTGAAAGTGCTGTCCCCTTTCCAGCCGATCCCCGGCGGAAAACCCTGGGGTGTGTTGCTCGACGTGCCGGAAAAAGTCCTGGTCGGCCCTGCCGAAGCCCTGAAAAACCAGCTCGATGACAGCAACCGCAGCGGCACTCTGGTTGAACTCGGCCTCGGTGTACTGGCCGCTCTGATTGGTTTGTTGCTGGTGTGGCTGATGGCGCGCAGCGTGACCAAACCGATCCTCGGCGTGGCGCACATGCTCGAAGACATTGCCAGCGGCGAAGGCGACCTGACCCGGCGCCTGGCTTACGACAAGCAGGATGAACTGGGCCAGTTGGCCAGCTGGTTCAACCGTTTCCTCGACAAGCTGCAACCGATCATCGCCGAAGTGAAACGCTTGGTGCAGGACGCCCGCAGCACCGCGGACCAATCCTCCGCCATCGCCACGCAGACCAGCGCCGGCATGGAGCAGCAATACCGTCAGGTCGATCAAGTCGCCACCGCGTCCCACGAAATGAGCGCCACCGCCCAGGACGTCGCCCGCAGTGCCGCGCAAGCCGCCCAGGCGGCAAAGGATGCCGATCAAGCGACTCGCCGAGGCCTGACCGTCATCGACCAGACCACCACCAGCATCGACAACCTCGCCGCCGACATGAGCGCGGCCATGGTGCAAGTCGAAGGCCTGGCGGCCAACAGCGAGAAAATCGGTTCGGTGCTGGAAGTGATTCGCGCCATCGCCGAGCAGACCAACCTGCTGGCGCTCAACGCCGCGATCGAAGCGGCCCGTGCCGGTGAGGCCGGCCGTGGGTTTGCGGTGGTGGCCGATGAGGTACGCAATCTGGCGCGACGCACGCAGGAGTCGGTTGAAGAAACCCGTCTGGTGATCGAGCAGTTGCAAAGTGGCACGCAGGATGTGGTCGGCTCGATGAACAACAGCCATCGCCAGGCGCAAGGCAGTGTCGAGCAAGTGGGCCAGGCAGTGACGGCGCTGCGTCAGATTGGCGAGGCGGTGACGGTGATCAGCGACATGAACCTGCAGATCGCGTCTGCGGCCGAAGAGCAGAGCGCGGTGGCCGAGGAGATCAACAGCAACGTGGCGACGATTCGCGATGTGACGGAGTCGCTGTCAGGGCAGGCGAACGAGTCGGCGCGGGTGAGTCAGTCGCTCAATAGCCTGGCGAATCAACAGCAGAGTTTGATGGATCAGTTCCGGGTCTGAACTTAGTGGGGCGTCATATGAAAACACCCCTCACCCCAGCCCTCTCCCCAAAGGGGAGAGGGGGAAAGGGAGCCGATCTCCATTGGCTTCCAAACCTGAGCTCGTCTTTATTTCCTCGGTCGCAGAATATCTAAAAAACAACTCGGTGAGTCCCCTCTACCCCCTGGGGAGAGGGTTAGGGTGAGGGGTGGATTTCAAGTTCTAGCGCTTAGGCAACTCAATCACCACACGCAACCCACCCCACTCGCTCTCCTCCAACCTCATCACCCCGCCCCACGTGTCGACGATATCGCGCACAATCCCCAGCCCCAACCCATGCCCATCCGTCTGTTCATCCAGCCGTGTTCCCCGGTTCAGCACCTGATCGCGTTGTGCCTCAGGAATCCCCGGCCCGTCATCTTCCACACTTAGCTCAAACCCCTCAGCCGTCTCGACCACGCTCAACCGCACCTCGGCATCCGCCCATTTGCAGGCGTTATCCAAGAGATTTCCCAGCAATTCGAGCAGATCCTCGCGATCCCATGGCAATTGCAAACCGGTCGGTGCGCGGTAGCTCAGGTTCAAGTGTTCGCCGTGAATCATGTTCAACGTCGCCAACAACCCCGGCAGTTCCCCATCGCAATCAAACAACGCCCCCGGCAGCGCATCGCCGGACAACCGGGCGCGGTTGAGTTCGCGATTGAGTCGCTGCTGGACCTGTTCCAGTTGCGTCTTGAGGAGCTTGCGCAGTTCGGGATGAGCGTTGAGTTTTTCGCTGGAAGCCACGCTCAACAAAACCGCCAACGGCGTTTTCAGCGCATGCCCAAGGTTGCCCAGGGCATTGCGCGAACGCTTGAGGCTGTCTTCAGTGTGCGCGAGCAAATGGTTGATCTGCGCCACCAGCGGCTCCAGTTCCACCGGCACCTGATCATCGAGTTGCGAGCGCTGGCCCTGCTGCAACTGGGCGATCTGTTCACGGGCCTTTTCCAGTGGACGCAAGGCGCGGCGCACGGTGATGCGTTGCAGCAGCAGAATCAGCAGCAGCCCCGCCAACCCGAGGCCCAGACCGATCTGCTGCATGCGCCGGAAGCTCTCGCGCACCGGCGTGTAGTCCTGCGCCACGCTGATCGAAATCGATTGCCCGAGCCGTCGATAATCCGAACGCAGCACCAGCAATTGCTGGCCCTCCGGACCCAGTTGCAGGTTGCTGTGCAGGCCGGGATGGTCGAGTGGCGGCAGTTCCTGATCCCACAACGAGCGGGAGCGCCAATGCTTGTCGGCAAAATCGATACGGAAGTAGTGCCCGGAAAACGGTCGTTGATAGGCTGGCGACAGGTGCCGCTCATCCAGTTGCAACCCCGCCGGCCCGCGCACCAGCGCCACCAGCAGGTTTTCACTGTCGTTGCGCAAACCGTCTTCGAGGTAGCGCTGCAGCCCCTTTTCGAACAACCACAAGCTGGTTTGCGCCAGCACCAGGCCGACGACCACCATCACGCTGATCAGCCCCAGACTCAAGCGGCGCTGAATCGATCTCACTGGGCTTGTCCGCCGAACAGGTAACCCTGGCCGCGACGGGTTTCGATCACGCTGCGCCCGAGCTTGCGCCTCAGGTGGTTGACGTGAACTTCGAGCACGTTGGAATCGCGCTCGGTTTCACCGTCGTAGAGGTGTTCGGCGAGGTGGCTTTTGGAAAGGATCTGCTCGGGGTGCAGCATGAAATAGCGCAGCAGGCGGAATTCCGCAGCGGTCAGCTGGATGTCGGCGCCGTCGCGGGTCACGCACTGACGGCCTTCATCCAGGTGCAATCCGGCGGCTTTGAGCGTCGGCTGGTTGGCCTGGCCGTGGGAGCGACGCAATAACGCCTGGACCCGCAGGTGCAGCTCCTCGGGGTGGAACGGCTTGGTCAGGTAATCGTCGGCGCCGGCCTTGAGGCCTTCGATCCGCTCGGCCCAGGAACCGCGCGCCGTGAGGATCAGCACCGGCGTTGCCAGACCTCCGGCCCGCCATTGCGCCAGCACCTCGAGCCCCGGCAACCCCGGCAGGCCGAGGTCGAGGATGATCAGGTCATAGGGCTCGCTGCTGCCCTGATACACCGCGTCGCGGCCATCGGCCAGCCAGTCCACGGCGTAACCCTGCCGGTTGAGGCCGGCCATCAATTCGTCGGCCAGCGGCACGTGGTCTTCCACCAGAAGCAAACGCATCGATCAATCTTCCTTGTCTTTCAATAACTGGCCAGTGGTGGCGTCGAGGTCCAGCTCACGGACCACCCCTTCGGCGGTCAGCAGCTCGACTTCATAAATGTAGACGTCGTGTTTTTCTTCAAGCTCGGCTTCCAGCAGTTTCGAGCCGGAGTAGCGGTCGAGCGCCTGCTTCAACAGTTGCTCCAGCGGCAGGATCACGCCTTGCTGGCGCAAGCGCAGGGCTTCGTCCTGGTCGAGGTCGCGGGCCATGACGACTGAGCAGAACGCCAGCAGTACCAGCGCCATGCGTGAAAATGAACACACCTTCATTACGTATCCTGATGATCCTTGAGAATCTGCCCGCTGACAGCGTCTAATTCCAGATCCCACTCAATGCCTTGTGGGTCGCGCAGCTCAACCTGGTAAATGTACTTGCCGTACTCTTCTTCCAGCTCGGTTTCGGTGATCTTGGCACCGGGATGTTTGGCCAGAGCGGTGGCGTTGAGCTTCTCGAAAGACACAATGGTACCAGCGTCGCGCAGCCGCAGGGCTTCATCGGGGCCCAAGTCACGAGCATGGACGAGGCTGGCGGTCAGGGTGAGGATGGACGCGGTGAACAGGGCAGTCAGGGTTTTCATGGGTGTCTCCGTATTTTTTATGTATTGCCTACGGGGTGCACCATAACGAGGCGAACTTAACTGAAACTGAATTGCCATCATTGGAAGTGGCACCTCGATATCGCAGAGCTGCACAAAATCTGTGGGAGTGAGCTTTGGTGGCGAGGGGATTTATCCCCGTTCGGCTGCGAAGCAGTCGTAAATTATGTGCTGTCGCCTAAATTTTTGGGGTCGCTTCGCGACCCAACGGGGATAAATCCCCTCGCCACAGGTCACTCCCACAGTGGATTTGTGGTGATGCCTGAGCTGTTTATAATCCCCCGCTTGCCAGACATCGAGACCGGTATGACCGCCATCCACATCAAGTTCCCTTCCCTGACTCTCAAGGCCGGCCCGCGTGCCTTGGCGCGTATCCGTGAAAACGGTTTGAGCGCCGCCGATGTCGGTACGCTGCCGGGTGCCGCCGGTGGGCCGAAAGCCTTGGGGATTCAAGGTCTGGACCTGGCGTTGTTCGGCGAATGGCTGCCGACAGCTCCGCGGGAGCGTTCGTTGATTGGTGCGTCGGTCGGTTCCTGGCGTTTTGCCAGCGCCTGTCTGCCGGACGCCGCCGAAGGCATCCGGCGCCTCGGTCACCTCTACACCGAGCAGAACTTCGACAAGGGCGTGACCATGGCGCAGATCAGCCAGAGCTCCCGGCGCATGCTCGATGAACTGCTCGACGGTCGCGATGCGTCGATTCTGGACAACGCCCATTACCGCCTGAACATCATGGTGGTCAAAAGCCACGGCTTGCTCGCGGATGATCATCGCGGACGCCTCGGTTTGGGCCTGTCGTCGGTGATCGCTGACAACCTGCGCGGTCGCGCGCGCCTGTCGCGGCACTTCGAACGGCTGATCATCCACGACCCGCGCCTGGCGCCGCCGGTCAATGCACTGAATGATTTCCCGTCGCGCTTCGTTGCGCTGAATGCCGGCAATCTGCGTCAGGCCCTGCTCGCCTCGGGCTCGATCCCGATGGTGATGGAAGGAGTGCGCGATCTGCCCGGCGCAGGCGCGGGGACGTTTCGCGATGGCGGTCTGCTGGACTATCACCTCGACCTGCCCTACAGCGGCAACGACATTGTGCTGTATCCGCACTTCACCGACCGGGTCATTCCCGGCTGGTTCGACAAGACCCTGCCGTGGCGCCGGGCCTGCCCTGAACGGTTGCAGGATGTTCTGCTGCTGGCGCCGTCGAAGGACTACCTGGCGCGCCTGCCCTACGGCAAGCTGCCGGACCGCAACGACTTCAAACGCTTCATGGGCGATGCCCCGAGCCGGCAGAAATACTGGCGTACGACGATGGATGAAAGCCGTCGCCTGGGTGACGAGTTCCTCGAACTGGCCGCCAATGGTCGCCTCGGCGAGCGCTTGCTGACCCTTTAGTCAGTGTTTTGCCCGACGCTCTGGTAAACTCGCCGCCTGCCCACATCGCCGCGGCGATCGCCACCTGACAGAGCTGAAATCACTGTGGAAATCTTCAAAGAGTTTACGTTCGAATCCGCCCACCGCCTGCCTCACGTACCGGAAGGCCACAAGTGCGGCCGCCTGCACGGTCACTCGTTCAAAGTGGCGATCCACTTGAGCGGCGACCTCGATCCGCACACCGGCTGGATCCGCGATTTCTCGGAAATCAAGGCGATCTTCAAGCCGCTGTACGAACGCCTGGACCACAACTACCTGAACGACATCCCCGGCCTGGAAAACCCGACCAGCGAAGTGCTGGCCAAGTTCATCTGGAAAGAGCTGAAGCCGCTGCTGCCGGAACTCAGCGCAATCCGCATTCACGAGACGTGCACCAGTGGCTGCATCTATCACGGCGAATAAGCCGTTCTAAAAGACAACACAACCCCCTGTGTGGGAGCCTTTGTGGTGAGGGGATTTATCCCCGTTGGGCTGCGAAGCGGCCCCCTGCATTCCGACAGTCACACCGAATTGTCAGGTTTTACGACTGCTTCGCAGCCGAACGGGGATAAATCCCCTCGCCACAAAAGCCCGCTCCCACAGGGGGAATGCGTTTCGTCAGTGATACAAAAAACAGCCTTCATCGGCTGTTTTTTTATGCCTATGCTTTTTGGCTCGAACACGCCAAGAGGACATCCCCATGAGGACTGACTGGCCGCTGGCTCAGACCTATCGCTTCAACGGGCATTCCGTTCGTTACGCCGTCCGTGGCGACGGCCCGCCGCTGGTGTTTGTGCACGGCACGCCCTTTTCGTCTTACGTGTGGCACCGCATTGCTCCGCACTTCATCACCACCCACCGGGTGCATTACTTCGACCTGCTGGGTTACGGGCAATCCGAGAAAATCACCGGCGATGTGTCGCTGGGTGTGCAGAACGACCTGTTGGCGAACTTGCTCGACCATTGGGGACTGGAGCGCCCGGACGTGGTGGCCCACGACTTCGGCGGCGCCACCGCGCTGCGCGCGCACCTGCTGAACGGCAAGGATTATCGCAGCCTGACCCTGATCGATCCGGTGGCGCTGACACCGTGGGGTTCGCCGTTCGTACAGCACGTGCGCCAGCATGAAGCGGCGTTCAGCGGGCTGCCCGATTACATTCAGCGGGCGATTGTGCCGGCGTATATTCGCGGGGCGATCAAGCGCGACATCCCCGATGAAGAACTCGACCCCTATGTGCAACCGTGGCTGGGCGATCCCGGGCAAGCAGCGTTCTATCGGCAAATTGCGCAGATGGACGAGCGCTATACCCGTGAGGCCGAAGGGCTGTACCCGATGGTGCGTTGCCCGGTGCAGATTCTGTGGGGCGAGGATGATCAGTGGATTCCCATCGAGCGTGGACGGGCGCTGCATCAGATGATGGCCGGGTCGCAGTTTTATCCCGTCCCGAATGCCGGGCATCTGGTTCAGGAGGATGCGCCGGAAGCCATCGTCGCGGCGTTGCTGAAGTTTTTGCCCCTGATCCAATCTCCCTGAACAAACCGGATCCCTTGTGGGGCGACCTGTGGCGAGGGGATTTATCCCCGTTGGACTGCGCAGCAGTCCCAGAGCTTTTGGGGCCGCTGCGCGACCCAACGGGGCGGTGCGACGTTTCGATAAACCCCCTCGCCACAGATCGCTCCCACATGGGCAGGGTGTTCTTTCAGGTGCACCGCTTTTGTGCCCTCTCCCGCGTCAATCCCGCCGGCTCGGCTATACATAACTAAGCCATCCCCGTTTGGCACGACCACTGCAACCCCTCCCGCGTCTTCCCATTCAGCAAGGAACGCCACATGACGCAAAAAGATCCGGGCAACGATTACCCCCTCAGCGAAGTGCCGATGCATGCCCGCAAGGGCCTCGCCTCCACCGCCATGGTGCTGCTGGGCTTTACCTTCTTCACCGCCACCATGTTCGCCGGCGGCAAGCTTGGCGTGGCGTTCAGTTTTGGCGAGATGATGGCGGTGATCATCGTCGGCAATCTGCTGTTGGGAATCTACGCCGCAGGCCTGGGTTACATCGCCTTCAAGAGCGGTTTGAACTCGGTGCTGATGGGGCGTTTTTGTTTCGGTGAAGTGGGTAGCAAGCTCAGCGACTTGATCCTCGGCTTCACCCAGATCGGCTGGTACGCCTGGGGCACGGCCACGGCTGCGGTGGTGCTGGGCAAGTATTTCGAACTGAACGAAGGCACCGTGCTGGGCCTGATGGTGTTGTTCGGCCTGGCGTTTTGCGCCACCGCGTATGTCGGTTATCGCGGGCTGGAAATCCTCTCCTACATCGCGGTGCCGGCGATGATGTTGCTGCTGATGCTGTCGATGTGGGTCGCCACGGTGAAGGTCGGCGGAATCGATGGGTTGCTCGCGGTGGTCCCGACGGGAACGCTGGATTGGTCGACCGCGATCACCCTGGTGTTCGGCACCTTCGTCAGCGGCGCCACCCAGGCGACCAACTGGACGCGCTTCTCCCGCTCCGCTCGGGTCGCGGTGCTGGCGAGCTTGATCGGCTTCTTTATCGGCAACGGCCTGATGGTATTGATCGGTGCCTACGGGGCCATCGTCTACCAACAACCGGACGTGGTCGAAGTGCTGCTGTTGCAAGGGTTCGCCATGGCCGCGATGGCCATGTTGCTGCTCAACATCTGGAGCACCCAGGACAACACCATCTACAACTTCGCCGTCGCCGGCTGCAACCTATTGCGCACCGGTCGTCGCAAAACCGTGACCCTGGCCGGCGCAGTGATCGGCACTTTGCTCGCGCTGCTGGGCATGTACGACATGCTGGTGCCGTACCTGATTCTGCTGGGCACGGTGATTCCGCCGATAGGCGGCGTGATCATGGCGGATTTCTTCTACCGCTATCGTGGTCAATATCCTCGTCTGGCCGATGCTCGATTGCCGGCGTTCAACTGGCCCGGTTTGACCGCCTATGCCGTGGGCACTGTCGCCGCGTTCAGCTCACCCTGGATCGCGCCACTGGTAGGGATTGCCGCTGCCGCGCTAACGTATGTGCTACTGACCAGCGCACTGGGTGCCCGTGCTGCTGAAGCGCCATTACAAGATTTATAAAAGGATTCGCCTGATGCACATCATCAACGCCCGCCTGCGCAACCAAGAAGGCCTGCATGAGTTGCACCTGGAAAACGGCCTGATCCGCTCCATCGCCCGTCAGACCGAAGCCCCGACCCTCGGCCCCGACGACCTCGACGCCGGCGGCAATCTGGTGGTGCCCCCCTTCGTCGAGCCGCACATTCACCTCGACGCCACCCTCACCGCCGGCGAGCCGCGCTGGAACATGAGCGGCACGCTGTTCGAAGGCATCGAGTGCTGGGGTGAACGCAAGGTGACCATCACCGAGGAAGACACCAAGACCCGCGCGAAGAAAACCATCCAGACCCTCGCCGCCCACGGCATCCAGCATGTGCGCACCCACGTCGACGTCACCGACCCGCAACTGACCGCGCTCAAGGCGATGCTCGAAGTGCGCGAGGAAAGCCGTCACCTGATCGACATGCAAATCGTCGCGTTCCCGCAGGAAGGCATCGAGTCCTACCGCAACGGTCGGGAGTTGATGGAAGAAGCGATTTCCATGGGCGCCGATGTGGTCGGCGGTATTCCGCATTTCGAGTACACCCGCGATCAAGGCGTCAGCTCGGTGAAGTACCTGATGGACCTGGCCGAGCGCACCGGCTGCCTGGTGGACGTGCATTGCGACGAGACCGACGACCCGCATTCACGCTTTCTTGAAGTGCTGGCCGAAGAAGCCCGCAGTCGTGACATGGGTTCGCGGGTAACGGCCAGCCACACCACGGCGATGGGGTCCTACGACAACGCTTACTGCGCCAAACTCTTCCGCCTGCTCGGGCATTCGGGGATCAGTTTCGTCTCCTGCCCGACCGAAAGCATCCACCTGCAAGGGCGCTTCGACACCTTCCCAAAACGCCGCGGCGTGACTCGGGTGAATGAGTTGCTGGAAGCGGGGATGAACGTGTGTTTCGGCCAGGACTCGATCGTTGACCCGTGGTATCCGCTGGGTAACGGCAACATTCTGCGGGTGCTGGAAGCGGGGCTGCATATTTGCCACATGCTGGGTTACCGCAACCTGCAAAGTGCCCTGGACCTGGTCACCGATAACAGCGCCAAGGCCATGAACCTCGGCGACCGTTATGGGCTGGAGGCCGGACGGCCGGCGAATTTGCTGATTCTGTCGGCGGACAGCGATTACGAGGTGATTCGCAGTCAGGGCTTGCCGTTGTATTCGGTGCGCGATGGCAAGGTGTTGATGAAGCGGACGATGCCGGTGGTGGAATGGACGGATCAGCTCTGAGTTTTCGCTGATTGGGCGGGCCCCTTCGCGAGCAAGCCCGCTCCCACAGGTTTTGTGATCGGCTCACCCCTCCTGTGGGAGCGAGCCTGCTCGCGATAGCTATCTAACAATCAACCCATCAACCGAGCCGTGCCGAACAGCCTGACCCGACTCAATTCCCCCCTCGACTCCTCCAACAAAATCGGCGCCGTGCCGCCCGGCATGACGACTTTCACTTCCCCCGCCGCCACCCAGCCCACCCGCCAAGCCGCACACGCCACCGCACTGGCGCTGGTGCCCGAGGACGCCGTCGGCCCTTCCCCTCGCTCAAACACCCGCGCCACCACGCGCCCCTCGGACTCAAGCATCGCCCATTGCAAATTCACCCCCGCCGGACACGGCAGCCCTGCTCCGGTCGGCGCGGCGTAGGCGATACGCAACAAGCCTTGCGCCAAGGGCGGCTCACGCATCTGCTCATTGCTCGGCAACGCGTCGGCATTCGTCAGCAGCGTCACGCAATGGGGATTGCCGATGCGCACAAATTGGCTGCGGTTCCACACCGGGTCAAGCGCCGATAACGGCGGCACATGACTGACTTCGCGTTCATTCAGCACCACGCCTTCAACCTCGCGCGCACCCACGGCTTGCGGCCCGAACGAAGGTTTTCCCAGATCCAGCCAGAACCCTTGCACACCGTCGACTTCAGCGGGTTTCACCGTGGTTTCCTCCGGTGAAACCGCATCGCGCTTATCGTGATGAACCCGCAGCAGGCACGCCTGCTCGTTCGGCATCCATCCTTGCTCGCTGAGCGCCTGGGAAAAAATCGTCAGCCCATTGCCACTGCGCTCGGCCAGGGTGCCGTCGGTATTGACGATCAACAGATCAAACGGCGGCGACGATTGAAACGGCCCCACCAACAGCCCGTCGCAGCGATGGTCTTTGCTGCCGGGCGGTCGGGTACCGGGTGCCCATTTGCAGAACGACTCGATGGCCGCCAACGCCCAGTGCTCGCGGATTTGCGCAGCGTGGCTGGCCTGGTTCGGCAAATCGATACCGCTACCGCGCACCTCGTCGGGTGTCACCACCGCGTAGATATTGCCTCGAGCATCGTAGAACGGCGTCATGGATCGGTCCTGAAATCAGCCTGAAAAAGAGCCTGTACTGTAGGCGTCAACTGGCGGCGATGAAATACCGCCCCGGCGTCACGCCAAGCGCGCGGTGGAACAGTTATAAACCCATCGCCGCTTATTGCGAACAAGTCTGCAGACCTGTCAGTTATGACAGCAGACATGCCTTCACCGGCGGGTCACAGTGAAGCTCCTGATTCGCGTTCGGAGGACGGTCATGAAACGGACTTCCCTGCTGCCCCTGCTGGTTACCCTGGTGTTGGGCGCAGTGGTCATCGCCGATCCAACAGTCGCCTTTCGCAATGGCACAGGTGAAGCCGCGCCAAACCCCATGGCCGAAATTAATCACGATGAACCCCTGTTCCTCAGAGGCAGGAACGACATGCCTCACCAATGTGCCTCCTGCGATAAAGGCCGCGCCGTTCCTTATAGCGAAGTCGATCGGGTGTTCGAAACCTTCAATGCCCAATTCATGAATGTGCAGGACCGTTAAGACGAAGGCCTGAGCTTCGGGGCGCTGGATAATCCTTCAGGGTCACGGCACGCGGCCTGAATCGCACAATGAAAATGTTGCAGTGCCGGCTCATTTTTACCGAATGTCAGATGTTTCTGGGCTTGGGACAGGTAGCCTTTCTGTAGCTGTCTGGCTATTCGAAAGTCTTCGTAATCGACGGTCTCCATCAGCAACGTCATGTTTTTGTCCCAATAGGCTTTCTCTTTTGCCGACGCAGGTGCCGTAGGGACATGCAGCGACACGTCGATCAGGCATTGATCGACGCGCTCTGCGCCTGCGGGAAATACCCGCCACACTTCCAGATGATCGCCCTGCCAGACCAGCAGCGTATTGGGGAACAGCACGTAGATAATGGCCGAATGCCGGAGCAGATCCCATTGTTCTTGGGGTTGATCGAACAGTTCGACAATGGAGCGACGCGGCATGATCAGCCGCAAGTGCGGTCCGCAACCTTCGAAATGACTGATGCCCGGTATAAAGATCGGTAGCACCGTTTGCCGATGCAGGGTGGAAAAGTGCCAGTTCTCCAGGAACGTATCGATCACGACCTTCCAGTTGAAGCGCCTTCGTAATCGTCGCGTTTCGTAGTGCGAGTAATGCTCAAAGCCGAAATCACGGATCTCATTGGCCAACGGGCCGAGTATTTCAGCTTGATTGATCTGCCCACCCGGGGCCGGGTGCACCCAAATCAACCCCTGTTGTTCCACAACACTCAGACGCGTCAGGTTGCGCTCGGTACAACTCAAACCGTCAAAACTCCCGGGCGGATTCAGCCGTTGCAACCGCCCATCCAGACCATAGGCCCAGCCGTGATACGAACACGTCATTGCACCCGCGACGTTTCCCGCCCCGTCCAGCAGCCGCGCACCGCGATGCCGGCAAACATTGATAAACGCGTTCAACGAACCTTCGTTGTTGCGCACGACCAGAACCGGCACACCGCTTGAATCGTCGGTCAGATAGTCACCGGGGCAAGCGAGTTGAGCGCCAAGGCCCATCATCAACGGTCGCGAGTCGAACAGGTGCCGTTGCTCCCGTTGCAGTTGATCAAGACTGGTGTATGACTCGACCGGGTTCAGGTAGATGTCTTCAGCCATGCTGGTCTGGCGCTGCTCGATCATTGTCAGCAACGACTTCAAGAGTAAAACCTGAGTGGGATGGTCCATATCGCCTCCTATCTGCCCTGAGTGCAAAGTCGTCGACGACTCCTGAACGACAGCCTTCGTTCTATTCGAAAAAAATGGCACTGTAAACTGTCAGAACTAACAGGTAGCCCCTGTATACCGGTCGGAGGAGAGCCGCACGTGCGCTCGCGGCACAGGGTCACCCTGTGCAACGATGGAGCCCTGCCTGACTGCGAATCCTCGTGGACGTGATGATCGAACCCTAAGCGGTCGATCACTGTCCTTTGGAGACGCGACGTTTTTTGCCAAGGATTGATATGACCAGCCTCAATGCCCAAACCACCTTTGTTCCCGGACACCTGGAGCAGATGTCCACCCGCATCGCCTTTTTCATCGCCGGTCTTGGCATCGCCGCCTGGGCGCCGCTGGTGCCGTATGCCAAGGCACGGGCCGGGCTCGACGAAGGGACGCTCGGGTTGTTGCTGTTATGCCTGGGGGTGGGCTCGATTCTGGCGATGCCGATGGCGGGCCTCTTGTCCACGCGTTTCGGCTGCCGTCGGGTTGCGACCGGGGGAACGTTGTTGATCTGCGTGGCGTTGCCGTTACTGGCGACGGTATCTTCGGTGCCGGCATTGATCGCCACGCTGTTCCTGTTCGGTGCGGGCCTGGGCACGGTGGATTCGACGGTGAACCTGCAAGCGGTGATCGTCGAACGCGCCAGTGGCAAGAACATGATGTCGGGGTTTCACGGGATGTTCAGCCTCGGCGGAATTGTCGGCGCGGCGGGTGTCAGCGCTCTGCTCGGCCTGGGACTGTCGCCGCTGGGGGCGATGGCGGTGGTGATTGTCGTGCTGGTGCTGGCCTTGCTTAAAGCGGCGCCGCACCTGTTGCCTTACGGCAGCGAAAGCTCGGGACCTGCGTTTGCCGTGCCCCATGGCATCGTGCTGTTTATCGGCGGCATGTGTTTCATCGTGTTCCTGGCCGAGGGCGCGGCGCTCGACTGGAGCGCGGTGTTCCTGGTGCAGGAACGCGGGATCGACACGGCATACGCGGGGCTGGGCTACGCGGCGTTTGCCCTGACCATGACCGCCGGGCGGCTGACCGGCGACAGGATTGTCCGGCATCTGGGCGCGACGCGGGTGATGGTGTTCGGTGGCCTGATGGCGGCGGCGGGACTGGCACTGGCGACATTTGCACCGGCCTGGGAGGCGGCGCTGGTCGGTTATGCGTTATTGGGTGCGGGTTGCTCGAACATCGTGCCGGTGCTGTACACCGCGGTCGGAAAACAGACAGTCATGCCTGAGCACATTGCGGTGCCGGCCATTACCACGTTGGGCTACGCGGGGATTCTCGCGGGCCCGGCGGTGATCGGGTTTATCGCCCATGGCAGCAGTTTGAGTTTTGCGTTTGGGTTGATGGCGGTGTTGCTGGTGGCGGTGGCCATTGGCGGCAAGGTGTTGAAAGTCTGATAAAGCTATCGCCAGCAGGCTGGCTCCCACAGGGGATCTTCAGTGAACACAAATTGTGTGTTTAGCAGAGATCAATGTGAGAGCCAGCCTGCTGGCGATGGGGTCAACTCGGTCTATCAGAACCCGACGCTGGCCTGCACAAAGAACGTGCGCGGCGCGCCGACGTACATCCCCGAGTTGTTGTCGCTGGAGCGGGTGAAGTACTGCTTGTCGAAGATGTTTTTCACACCGGCGCCGACTTTCAGGTTCGACAGCTGCGAACCAAAGTCATAACCGCCGCGCACGTTCCAGGTCACGTAGCCCGGGATATCGCCGTACTGACCATCAGCGGAGCCTTCGGTGATGTAGTTGTTGGTGAAGCTGCCATCGGCGTTCACCGCAACGCCCGGTGAGCGCTGCTTGGACTGGGCAAACGCATCGAGGTTGTAGGTCCAGCGGTTGATGTCGTAGCGCAGTCCGGCGGTCGCCACCTGGCGCGAGTAGAACGGCAGGTCACGGCCCTTGAAGCCTGGAATATCACCTTCATACACCGCGCGGGTGTAGGTGAAGCCTGCATTGGCGGTCAGGCCGTCGAGCCGTGGGTCGAGTGCCGCCATGTTGTAGTGCACCGACGCCTCGATACCCCGGTGCGTGGTCGCACCGAGGTTGGTCCAGCCCGCGTCGTTGCTGATGTATTGCAGCTCTTTATCGAAGTCGATGTAGAACGCCGTCAACTCGCCGCCCCACACTTCATTGTTGTAGCGCGTGCCGACCTCATAGGTCTTGGCCTTTTCCGGCTCCAGGCCATTGGCGGGTTCGTCCCCCGTCCCGCCCTGACCCAGCTGGAAATACTGCAGGCTGCCGAACGAGGTTTCGTAGTTGGCGAACAGCTTCCACTCTTCCGACAGGTGATACATCACGCTCAAGGCCGGCAGCGGCTCGTTGCTTTCGATGCTGCGGTTCTTCTCCGGTACACGCCTGCCGGCGGTGTCGAGCACGGCGCGGTCGTGCCAGTCGGTGCTGATGTGTTCGAAGCGAATGCCGGGGGTGATGGTCCAGTTGCCGACGTCGATTTTGTTGTCGACGTACACCGAGTTGGCTTCAGTGCCGCCGGTGCGATCCTGGTACACATGGCCGTCCGAACCGGGACGAATCACCGGCTCGTTGTTGACTAGCGCCAGGCGGCTGGCCTGCTCGTGCATCGCTTCCTTGAGGTAGCGATAACCGACACTGACTTCCTGGGTGGTCGGACCGACGTCAAACACACGGGACACCCGCGGTTCAATGCCGATGGTGTAGTAGGTGCGCGGGAACGAGCCCAGGGTTTTCTGATCGCGAGCGGCGATGTTGCTGCCACGGAAGCTGTCGGTGTAGTAAGTCAGCACTTCGGCCTGGGTGCGGTCGTCGAGCTGCCGCGTCCACTTGAACGAGACATCCTTGCGGCGTCCGCTGAAGTTGTCATTGTTGCGGTCGGACTGAAACGGATTGGCGTCGTACTGCGCCTGGGTCAGGCCGCCGGGCATGTCGGCGCTGGCGTCGTAGTAGTGAAAATTGAGGCTGAAATCGTCGACATCGGTCGGCGCCCAGTGGGTCTTGAGCATCACGTCGTCGATGTCATTGCCGTTGTTGCGCTCGCGGTAACCGTTGCCGTTCACGCCGGAATACAACAGCGCCATGCCGATGCCGTTGTCGGCGGTGCCGCCGAGAAACGCCGTGTCGATGTGCTTCCAGCCACCGTGCTGGGAAGTTTCCAGGGTGGTGCCGATTTCACCGGTGGCTTTCTCCGGGATCGCGCGGGTGACGAAGTTGATCACGCCACCGACGTTCTGCGGTCCATAACGCACGGAACCGGCGCCGCGCACCACGTCGATGCTGTCGAGGTTGCCGGAGGAAATCGGCGCCATGGACAGTTGCGGCTGGCCGTACGGCGCGAAGGCTGCCGGTATACCGTCGATCAGCACCGTGGAGCGCGGCGAGAGGCGCGAGGTCAGGCCGCGCACGCCGACGTTCAGGGAAATGTCGCTGCCGCCGGTGCCGTTGGCTTCCTGCACTTGCACGCCGGGCACGCGTTTCAACACGTCGCCGACATTCATGGCGCCCTGCTCGACCATCGCTTCGCGGCGGATCACCGTACGTGCGCCGGGATGGTTCTGCACCACCGCTGCGTCGGCATCGCCGAGCCAGTCGCCGACCACTTTGATGTCGGTCACGCCCAGTTCGATCGGGCCGGCCGCAGCGGAAGTCGGCGCCGGCTTCAGGGTCACCGAGCCTTCATCGATCTGGTATTGCAGGCCGCTGCCTTGCAGCAATTGGCGCAAGGCCTGTTCCGGAGAGAGGTCGCCGTCGACGGCGGGTGCCTGTTTGCCGGCCACCAGTTCAGGACTGAAGAAAACCTGCAGCGACGTTTGCTGACCCAGCTCACTCAAGGCCTGGCCCAACGGCTGCGCCGCAATATGGATGCCGTCGGCGGAGAACGCCTGGGGTAGCGCGGCACTGACGGCCAGGGCGAGCGCGAGCCGCAACCAAGGTGAATTGTTGTTTTTAGCGGTGGTTTTCTTCACGTCGAACATTGTCCTGTAGATCGCAAGAGTGTGCGGCTGTTAATGCAAACCAGTTGCAGTTGGACAAGAAGACGAAGAACTCAAAAAAAACCTGAATCTATTTTGAAATTATTTCCTGACTGCCGTCGTCGAGGTTTCGTACGGCCACCGGCAAAATGCTCGGCAAGGCCTTGAGCAGCGCGTCGGTGTTGTCGGATTTGAACACGCTGGTCAGGCGCAGATTGCCCACTTTGTCGTTGCCTACCGTCAGTGGCTTCTCGCGGTAACGCGAGACTTCTGCGGCGACCTCGGCAAGGCTGGCGTTGTTGAACACCAGTTTGCCGCTGCGCCACGCGGTCAGTTCTGCCGGATTGACCGCGTAAGCGGCAGCCACCACGCCTTGGGCATCGACGCGAGTGCCGAGGCCGGCGGTGAGACTGATGACATCCGGTCCCTGACCCTGGACCTTGACCGTGCCCTGCTCCACCGCCACACGGGTTTCGGTGAGGTCGCGGCGCACATCAAAGCGCGTGCCGGTGACCGTCACCTTGCCGCTGCCCGCCTCGACCACAAACGGCCGGTTGCTGTCGTGCTCGACGCTGAACATGGCTTCGCCTTCAGTCAGCTCGATGCCGCGACGGTCCTTTTCATAGCGCACCTGAACGCGGCTGCGGCTATTCAGGTCGATCACCGAGCCGTCGGGCAACGCCACATGACGGCGCTCGCCCAAAGCCGTGGAATATTCGGCGGTGTAGGTCGCCGGGTGATTCAAACCGCTGAACAGCCCCAAGCCGAGCGCCACGGCCAACACACTGGCCGCCACCGCGTAACGCACCAGCGGCTGACGTTTACGCCGGGCCGGCGGGGTTTCGCACAGGGCTTGCAGACGCTTGGCGGGCAGCAGATCGGCGGCCGACCACAGGCCCTGGAGCACTTGGAACTCATCACGATGCTGAGGATGTTCAGCCAGCCAGGCTTCGAAACGGCGGTACTCCTCGACATCCACGGCCGGTTCCTGCAAACGCACAAACCACCGCGCCGCGTCGTCGCGAACCGTTGTTTGCCCGCACGCACAATCACGAGTATCCATCATGGAAGTTCCTGTTTGGCTGGGGGTGAGAAGGCGCGGGCGATCATGGGTGCAGTCCGTCGAGGCGGTCGCGCAGATGCCGCAAGGTGCGGATCATATACTTTTCCACCATGTTCTTGGACAGTCCCAGGCGTTCGGCGATTTCCGCCTGGGTCAGGCCTTCGATCTTCTGCCAGACGAACACTTTGCGGCAGTTGACCGGCAGCTCGGTGAGCGCCCGTTCGATGGAATCAGCCAACTGGATCGCATGCATGAAATGCTCCGGGTCGCCGGACGACGACGCACTGTGATCAACCGCCTCCGACTCCATGGCGCCCCGCCGGTCCTCACGCCGATAACCATCCACCGCGATGTTGCGCGCGGTCTGGTGCAAATACGCCCGGGGTTGCTCCACCGCCGACGAATCGGACTCAAGCACCCGCACGAAGGTGTCGTGGGCCAGGTCCTCAGCCTGCTGACGATTTCTCAGGCGACGGGTCCAGGTGCCAACCAACTCTTCGTAATGCTCGAAAAAGCCGTGTCTGCGGGGCAACTTGGGGGTCATTGCGGTGTGCTGTGGAGACGGGGCGTGAATAGTAATGCTTCCTATTAAGGGGAAGCAATGGATTCCACATCGGCAGGGTCGCCGTTAGTCAGTCGAGCCAACGGCCCCCGCTGCAGGGGCCGTTGTAAACGTCTTCCGAGCTGGAGCGGCAGGCTGGGCGGTTGAATCAGTTGGTGGGGAGTTTTCAAATCTAAAAGGCGTTAACACATTTGTGGCGAGGGAGCTTGCTCCCGCTGGGTTGCGCAGCAGCCCCAAGATTTTCGCAATGCATGCAAATCTTGTGAGTGCTGCGCACTCAAGCGGGAGCAAGCTCCCTCGCCACAGGGGCCCGGTGTTACTTCGGCACTTCGACGTTATCCATCATCCGGTTCACCGCCAGTTCCGCCTGCATGATGATCTGCTGGATTCCCAGCGCCGTATGCCGATGCGGTCCTTCCAGGTAGGCCGCGAAATCGGCGGTCATGACGCTGGCCGAGGCCAGTGATTCGCAGGTGTGTGCCAGCAGGTCTTCGTCTTTGATGTCCGGTGCGATCATGAACATGGTGCTCGGTTTGCGAATGACCGGGATTTTGAGGGCGGCGGGGTTGAGGTAATGGTCGAGGGCGCGTTCGGCGGCATCGTGGAGTTTTTTGGAATCGAGTGATTCGTAGGGGGATGCCGGATCAGTGTCTGGCGGGTTTGGAGTAACTTTGCACATATTCACACCTTCCTGATTGGGCAGCCACGCCTCGCTACTAATACGAGGGGTGGCGGCTGTACGCAGGTTAGTAGACCGGGGAAAAGTGCGAAAGCCGGCGCGCCCGAGGGCGCCCTGCGCACAGCCACCATCAGGTACAGGCATGGAAATACCTGTCTGACAGACGCTTGTGCACACTTTCTCAAACCTCGGGCTACTAAACCCGATCACTGGGAATCAGTGACGGGGATCAAGTTACCGAGGGCGTCCAAAGCGCACAAGCCGGCGGATTCTGGCGTAGTCGTAGGTAATGGCGCAAGGCGCTGTAGCTTTCAGGAAGTAACCTTAAACGTCTTTAAACATGTACTCCGAAAAAGCAGCAGACTCGCTCACACAATTGATCGAATTGTCCGGACGAACGCTGTTACCGGTGATGTCACCAGAAGCAGTAAGCCAGCGCCACACCAGCGGCAATACCAAAAGCTCCCAACGCCTTCGCCGGCAAGAATCCGGGAAATCGCTGCAAGGACGTGTCCGCCAGCACGGCGTGGTCGTAGCGTTGGCGCATGATTGCCCGGTAGACGTATCGAAAGCCGATCAACAAAAACAGCAAGATCGCGCCCAAGGCTAACCCGCGAGTGATTGCCGGCTTGATCAAAGGCGCAGGGGCATCTTCCAGGCAAGCGGCGCTGTCAACTTCCACGACCGTGATTCGCCCGTAGTCCGTGGCAGGCCGATGTTCGCCTCTAAGGATCGACGCCTGTTGCTCCAGATCGAGCGCCTGATATTTCCAGAGCGTCGATGATCCTTCACGACAGTAAGTGAACGCTGCAGGGTTGGAGGCGGCAACAATACACGCGTCGTCGATGCCGAGTTTTTTCAGGGTCTCGACAGCCGGTCTTGTGAAGTCCAGTTCGAGGACAGGAATAATTCCGGTGGCAGGCGCCGCAGTCGAAACCAACAGGCTCCCGGTAGCGCAGAGGGCTGAGATTTTCAAGGTTGAATGCCCCTTGTTTCGCAATATTTTTGTTGTTTGAGCGAGGCTGCAACCTGCCTGCCTACGTCTGGAATTCTAGTTGAACCTCGACGAGCTGCGACCCATCGACCCTCAATATTGACCGAAAAAAACAAACGTCAGATCCGTAGCGGTTCGAGGATTCGCCTCAGTCACTCATCCCGTCCTCAATCGCACGCCCACAGGGATCAGATCTGGCGGTTGGATCAGTGCTTGCGCAGCCACTCGATAAACAGTGCAAACAACTCCGACTGTGAACCGATCTCCAACTTCAGATAAAGATTCTTGCGGTGCATGCGCACCGTCTCCGGCGAGATGCTCATCTGGCTGGCCGTAGATTTCACGGAATGCCCGCGCAGCACCATGTGCGCCACTTCGCGCTCGCGCTCGGTCAGCAAGTCGCAGCCAAAGTTTTCGAAGGCCGACTGCACGCGTTGCTTGAGATCGTCACGCAAGCCCTCATTGACGGCGCTGTGCTGCAAGCCCCGGCGTCCAAATTCGCTGATGAATTCGCGCACCAGCGGCTCGACCGCCCGCAATAGATTCAGTTGCTCAACCCGCAGCCCTTCCCCGCCAAAACCTTGAAACAGGCTCACCGACACCTGGGTGTCATGGCCGGTATCGACAATGTAAAAACTGTCTTCCGAACTCCCGGCCTTCAAGTAGTAAGTCTTGTAGTACTCACTGTCGAAGAAGTTGTCCGGGGCAATGTCCTCCAGGTGATAAAACCCTTCGGCCAGCCCCTGCTCCACCGCCAGGCAAAAAGGGTCGAGCAGGTAGCCCCCGGAAAAATAGCGGTCGATGATCGACTCCCGGTATTTTTCCGGAATGCCGCGCTGATACAACAGCTGCGGCGGGCGGTCCTTGTGTTCCAGGCTGATCATCACCGATTCGATGGCCACCAGATGCCCGAAGGCCGACGCCAGGAAGTGCAGCGCGTCGGGTTCATCGATATGGGCGAATGCCTGGCGCATTTCGCCGTGCCATTTATGCAAGGCGCCGAAAGGCAATGCGATCAACGTGTCGTCGTTTGGTTTGCTCATGCCCCGCAGTCTAGCGGGTGAGCCGACACCTGGTAACCGCGGAGTCGACGAACTCATTGGCCGAAATACTGGCCGTTCTGCTCAAGCTCTCCCGCCACTTCAAGAATGCACACCCGCAGGATCTCGACGATTTCATCCACCTGCGCGCAGGACAGGATCAGCGGCGGCGACATGACATTGAGGTGCATGATCGGCCGCACCAGCAACCCTCGGGCCTGCGCCCTGGAATGAATCATTTCGCCAATGTTGATCTCGTCGGCGAACAACGCCTTGGTGCGTTTATCGGCGACGAATTCCACGCAGGCCATGAACTTCTGGCAGCGCACATCGCCTACCAGCGGCAAGTCGCTGAGTGTCGCCAGACGCTGTTCCAGATACTCGCCGACGACGTCGACATGCTCCAGCAGGTTTTCCCGCTCGATGATTTCAATGTTCTTCAACGCCGCCGTGCAGCAGACCGGGTGGCCGCTGTAAGTGAAGCCATGAGTGAAGCAGCGACCTTTGCCGGGCTCGGCGATGACTTTCCAGATCCGCTCGGAAAAAATGCAGGCGCCCAATGGCAAGTAAGCCGAAGTCAGCCCCTTGGCGGTGGTGATGATGTCCGGCTGAACATCGAACAGATCATACGAGGCGAAGAACTTGCCGAGACGCCCGAACGAGGTCACCACTTCATCGGCGACAAACAGAATGTCGTAGCGCTGGCAGACTTCCCACATGCGTTTCAGGTAACCCTTGGGCGGAATGATCACGCCGCCGGAGCCCATGATCGGCTCGGCAAAAAAGCCCGCGACCTTGTCCGCGCCAATGGAGAGAATCTTGTCTTCGAACTCCTTGATCAGGAACTCGAGAAACTGCGCATCGTCCATGCCCTCCGGCGCCCGGTAAGGATTGGGATTGGAGACGTGGTGAATCTTGTCATTGGCGTAATCGAATTCCGGCACGCGGTCGGCGGCCTTGTTGCCGATCGACATCGTCAGGGTGGTGGAGCCGTGATACGCGTTGAAACGGGCGATGACGTGCTTCTTTTCCGGTTTGCCGCGGCAGTTCTGATAGTACTGAATCAACCGGTACGCGGTGTCCACGGCGGTAGAGCCGCCGGTGGTCAGGAATACGTGATCGAGATCGCCGGGAGCGAGGCTGGCGAGTTTCTCGCACAACTGGATGGCGACGTTGTTGGACATGTCGGAAAACGGGTTCGAGTACGCCAATTGACGGACCTGATCGGCAATCGCCAGTGCCATTTCTTCACGGCCCAAACCGATGTTCGTACACCACATGCCGCCGACCGCATCCAGAAAGCGGTTGCCCTGGGTGTCGTAAATATAAGCGCCATCACCGGCCACAATGTTCAGCGCGCCCTGTTCGGCGTGCTCGTCGAACATGTGATAGCCGTGCATGTAGTGCGCTTTGTCGGCTTTGACCAGTTGCGCATTATCAACGTTGGACACAACTTTCTTGATTGGAGTCGCCATACAAAAAACCTCAAACCGAACAATTAAACAATCAGATCCCGCTCTTTACCGTGCTCCAGACCCGGGTCATGGCGCGCATCTCTTTCGCGTCCTGCGTCTTTTGCGGAAACAACCGCTGGCGCGTTTCGTCATCGGGATAAATCGCCGGGTTGTTGCGCACATCGGCGTGCACCAACGGCGTGGCCGCCGCGTTGCTGTTGGCGTAATGAATGAAGTCCGTCACGTCGGCCATGACTTGTGGCTGCATCAAGTAATCGAGGAACTTGTGCGCGTTGGCCACATGGGGCGCATCGGCGGGGATGTACAGGTTGTCGAACCAGATCAGCGAGCCTTCCTTGGGAATGAAATAGGCCAGCTTGATCTTCAACTTGGCCTCTTCGGCGCGGGCCATGGCAGTTGCGTAGTCGCCCGACCAGGTCATGGCCATGCACACATCGCCATTGGGCAGGCTGGTCAGGTAATTGACCGAGTCGAACTTACGGATGTAAGGCCTGATGGACAACAGCAACGCTTGCGCCGCTTCCAAATCGGCCGGCGCGGCGCTTCTCGGGTCGCGTCCCAGGTACTTCAGCGCCAGCGGAATGACTTCAGTGGGCGCATCGACCAGGGTCACGCCGCAATCGGCGAAGCGCGAGACGATTTTCGGATCGAAGATCATCGCCAGCGAACCAATTGGCGCGTCGGGCATACGCTCCTTGATCTTGTCGACGTTATAAGTAATGCCGTTACTGCCCCAGGTGTAAGGCGCGGAGTACAGCGTGCCGGCATCAAAGCCCTGCAAGTCCTGCAAGACTTTCGGGTCAAGGTTGGTCCAGCCCGGCAACAACTTTTTATCGAGCGGCTGGAACACTTTGGCCTTGATCAGCGGCGGTGCAAGAGAAGCGTTCAACACCACCAGGTCATAGCCGGAGTGACCGGTGAGCAACTTGGCCTGCACCGTTTCATAGGCATCAAACGTGTCGTAAATCACGCGGATGCCGGTGGCTTTCTGAAAGTCGGCAATGGTTTTTTCGCCGATGTAATCCGCCCAGTTGTACAGCCGCAACGTGTTGTTATCGTCCACTTCGGCGCCGCGGACGGCTACCGACAGCGGCACAAGTAACGCACCAAGCATCACCAAGAAGGCCTTGCGCATAGCAAATTCACCTTATCAAGCGAGTTCCGATCTGGATGAGCGGATGAATCCACTATTGGTCGATTCAGCCGACCGCGCCATACCCCGAATGGGTGTGTGAGCCTTGCGATGACCCGACATGGCAAAAAGCAGCAGTTTCGTTGACCTGTTTTGTCATAGATCCAGCGCCGGTCCCGCGCTTAGAGTGCCCTGCATAGAGATCACCCAGGGCACGTACATGAACGACCTGATCAAACAAGAACGACACGAAGGCGTCCTGACGCTGACCTTTGACCGCCCCGACAAACTCAACGCGCTGAACAACAGTATGTACACGCAGCTGGGCGACCTGTTGCTGGCAGCGGACGAAGACGCCGACATTGGCGTGATCATCCTCACGGGTGGAGCCTCGTGCTTTACCAGCGGTAATGACCTGGCGGATTTTCTCCAGCATCCGCCGACCGATCTGGACAGCCCGGCGTTTCGCCTGATGCGCGTGATCATCCACCTGCAAAAACCGTTGATCGCCGCCGTGTGCGGAGCAGCCATCGGGATCGGCACCACCCTGCTGCTGCATTGCGATCAGGTGCTGGTCACGCGCAATGCCCGGTTACGCACGCCGTTCGTGAACCTGGGCCTGTGCCCGGAGTTCGGCGCGAGCTTGCTGCTGCCACGCCTGCTCGGTCATGCCCGGGCGACGCGTCTGCTGTTGTGGGGCGACAGCCTGGACGGTGCCGCCGCCGTCGCGTGCGGATTGGCCAACGAACTGTTCGACGACGGGCAACAGTGCCTGGCGGCCGCCGAACACATGGCTCGTCGACTGCTGGCGCTGCCCCAGGAATCCCTGCGTCAGTCCCGGCAATTACTCAAACAGACCTCGATGCCGGAACTGCAAGCCACCATTCGCCAAGAGAACTTGCTGTTCATCAAGCGCCTGCAAACCCCGGAAGCGCAGGCGGCGTTGAACGCACTCCTTAATCGCACCATTGAAAAGAACCCATCGACAGGAACGCCTTCATGAACACCCCAGACGTATTTGTAGTTAGCGCCGCACGCACCGCCATCGGCTCCTTTGGCGGCTCGCTCAAAGATGTCCCGCTGGCCGATCTGGCGACCACGGCCGTCAAGGCCGCCCTGGAACGCTCCGGCGTGGACCCGGCGCAAATCGGCCATCTGGTGATGGGCAACGTGATCCCGACCGAAACCCGCGATGCGTACATCTCCCGGGTCGCCGCGATGAACGCAGGCATCCCGAAGGAAACCCCCGCCTACAACGTCAACCGCCTGTGCGGTTCCGGCCTGCAAGCCATTATCAGCGCGGCCCAGACCTTGATGCTGGGCGACGCCGAGATTGCGATCGGCGCCGGTGCCGAGTCCATGAGCCGCGGCCCGTACCTGATGCCGTCCGCTCGTTGGGGTGCACGCATGGGCAATGTCCAGGCCATCGACTACATGCTGGGTATCCTGCATGACCCGTTCCACGGCATCCACATGGGCATCACCGCCGAGAACATCGCCCAGCGCAATGGCATCACCCGCGACATGCAAGACGCCCTCGCCCTGGAAGATCAAAAGCGCGCCGCGTTCGCCATCGCCAATGGCTACTTCAGCGAGCAGATCGCTGCGGTGGAAATCCGTGGTCGCAAGGAAACGACGCTGTTCAGCATCGACGAACACCCGCGCGCCACCTCCCTGGAACAACTCGCGCAGATGAAGCCAGCGTTCAAGAGCGACGGTTCGGTCACGGCCGGCAATGCCTCGGGCCTGAACGACGGCGCCGCTGCATTGGTCATGGCAACAGGCAACGCGGTTCAGGCTAACAACCTGCGTCCGCTCGCCCGCCTGGTCAGCTATGCCCATGCCGGTGTCGAGCCGGAACTGATGGGCCTGGGACCGATTCCCGCCACGCGCCTGGCACTCAAACGCGCAGGCTTGACCGTGGCGGATATGGACGTGATCGAAGCCAACATCGCCTTCGCCGCGCAGGCCTGCGCAGTCAGCCAGGAACTGGACCTCGACCCGGCCAAGGTCAACCCGAACGGCTCGGGTATTTCCCTCGGTCACCCGGTGGGCGCTACCGGGGCGATGATTGCCACCAAAGCCATCCACGAACTGCAGCGCATCAACGGGCGATATGCGTTGGTGACCATGTGCATTGGTGGTGGTCAGGGGATTGCGGCGATTTTTGAGCGGGTTTAAACGTCAGTGCGACGGTGATTGAACGTCGCAGACTCCAGGTTGCAGGGCAACCCTGCAACCTCAGGCCGGTTGGTATGCACTCTGATTTTTTATCAGGGTAAATGCGTCTGTTCGGTGCTGCTGTAGGTGTTGCTCGCATTGCTTAAAAAATTGGTGTCCTTGCGGTTACCGCCGACCACCTGACGACCGGATGCACAAATCATTTGCCACTAAATATTACCTACGTCATATTACATTCGTAATAAAGACTCGATTCCCATAGGTATTCATTCAAATGACCAGCATGCCCAGCCTCGAATCCGACGTTGCTGTCCCGGTGAGCACACCCAAGCCTCCCCTGCTCAAACGGTTGATCCTGCTGACGGCGGCCATTGCTGCTCTGGTGTTTGCCGGGTTGTACGCGACGCACTGGTGGACAGCCGGCCGTTTTATCGAAGAAACCGACGATGCCTATATCGGCGGTGACGTGACGGTGATCGGGCCGAAAGTCGCGGGGTACATCGAAGAAGTGCTGGTCACCGACAACCAGAAGGTCAAGGCCGGCGATGTGCTGATCCGACTCGACTCGCGTGACTACCGCGCCAACCTGGCCAAGGCCGAAGGTGCGGTGGCTGCCGAAGAAGCCTTGCTTGCCAACCTCGACGCCACCGAACAACTGCAACACGCGGTGATCGGCCAGGCCCGCGCCGGCATCGATGCCGCTGGCGCCGAAACCGAGCGCTCACGGGACGACAATGCGCGCTACAAAAAATTGGTCGGCAGCAATGCCGTTTCGGTGGAAAGCGCCCAGCGTGCCGATGCGACGTTCAAAACGGCTCAGGCGTTCAGTTCGCGGGCTCAGGCCGAGCTGCTGGCGGCGCAACGTCAGCTGAACGTGATCGCCACGCAAAAACAGCAAGCCCGCGCCGCGCTGATGCAGGCCCACGCCGAACGTGATCTGGCGCAATTGAACGTGAGTTACACCGAACTGAAGGCGCCGGTGGACGGTGTGATCGGCAATCGCCGGGCACGAACCGGAGCCTACGCACAGGCCGGTTCGCAACTGCTATCGGTGGTGCCTTCCAGTGGATTATGGGTCGATGCCAACTTCAAGGAAGATCAACTGGCGCGCATGATTCCGGGTCAACGGGTGGTCATTCATGCCGACGTGCTGTCCGGGCAGGTATTCCATGGTCACCTGGGCAGCTTGGCGCCGGCCAGTGGCTCGCAGTTCAGCGTGCTGCCACCGGAAAACGCCACCGGCAACTTCACCAAAATCGTTCAGCGTGTGCCGGTGAGAATCATCCTTGATCCCGCCGATGGCGTACTCGGTCACTTGCGTCCGGGCCTGTCGGTGACCGCCGAAGTGGACACCCGCAAAGACCCCGAATCCCCGGCCGTGGCCAGCGCGCCATGAGTCGCGCCCTCGCCGCCCCTGCGCAACCGTTCAATGCTGCCAGCATGACGACGGCGACCAAAGTCTTCGCCTTCGCCACCATGTGCATCGGCATGTTCATTGCGCTGCTGGACATCCAGATCGTCTCCGCCTCGTTGCGTGACATCGGCGGTGGACTCTCGGCCGGCACCGATGAAACGGCATGGGTGCAAACCAGTTACCTGATCGCCGAGATCATCGTGATCCCGTTATCCGGCTGGTTGTCGCGGGTGTTCTCGACGCGCTGGCTGTTTTGCGCTTCAGCGGTGGGCTTCACCTTGGCCAGCCTGCTCTGCGGTGCGGCCTGGAACATCCAGAGCATGATCGCCTTCCGTGCCCTGCAAGGCTTTCTCGGTGGTTCGATGATCCCGCTGGTGTTCACCACCGCGTTCTTTTTCTTCACCGGCAAACAACGGGTGATCGCGGCGGCAACCATCGGCGCGGTGGCCTCATTGGCACCGACTCTGGGGCCGGTGATTGGAGGCTGGATCACCGACATTTCGTCCTGGCACTGGCTGTTTTACATCAACCTGGTGCCGGGGATTTTCGTCGCGGTGGCGGTGCCGATGCTGGTGAAAATCGACCAGCCGGAACTGTCGCTGCTCAAAGGCGCCGACTACTTGAGCATGGTGTTCATGGCGCTGTTTCTCGGCTGCCTGGAATACACCCTCGAAGAAGGCCCGCGCTGGAACTGGTTCAGCGACAGCACGATTCTGACCACAGCGTGGATCAGCGGCCTCGCCGGCCTGGCCTTCATCGGCCGAACCTTGCACGTGGCCAACCCGATCGTCGATTTGCGCGCCTTGAAGGATCGCAACTTCGCCCTCGGCTGTTTCTTTTCATTCGTCACCGGGATTGGCCTGTTCGCCACGATTTACCTGACGCCGCTGTTCCTCGGCCGGGTGCGCGGCTACAGCGCGCTGGACATTGGTCTGGCGGTTTTCTCCACCGGGGTGTTCCAGATCATGGCGATTCCGCTGTACGCCTTTCTGGCCAATCGCATCGACTTGCGCTGGATCATGATGACCGGCCTTGGGCTGTTCGCGCTGTCGATGTGGGATTTCAGCCCGATCACCCATGACTGGGGGGCTAAAGAATTGATGCTGCCGCAAGCCTTGCGCGGGATTGCCCAGCAACTGGCGGTGCCGCCAGCGGTGACATTGACCCTCGGCGGACTGGCGCCGGCGCGGCTCAAACATGCTTCGGGATTGTTCAACCTGATGCGGAACCTGGGAGGCGCCATCGGCATCGCCGCGTGTGCGACCATTCTCAACGACCGCACCAACCTGCACTTCACTCGGTTGGCAGAACACCTGAACAGCACCAACGAAGCGCTGAACCAATGGCTGTCCCAGGTCGGCAACAACTTCGCGACCCTCGGCCAGAGCGGTGACGCCGGCGTCACCGCCAGCCTGCATCAACTGTGGCTGCTGACCTACCGCGAAGCCCAGACCCAGACCTACGGTGACGCGTTTCTGATGATCATGGTCTGCTTCATCATTGCCACGGCAATGGTGCCCTTGATGCGCAAGGTGCAACCACCGGCCGCGCCGTCAGCGGATGCTCACTGATCAGGCTTGAGGCATTTTGCGGAACCCCACCGCCAGACGATTCCAGGCGTTGATCGTGGTAATGGCCACGGTCAGGTCGACCAGTTCCTTCGGGCTGAATTCGGACGCTGCCAGTTCGTAGTCCTCATCCGGGGCGTGGGTCTGGCTCAGCAGGGTCAAGGATTCAGTCCACGCCAGCGCCGCACGTTCACGTGGGGTGAAGAACGGCGTTTCACGCCACGCCGACAGCGTGTACAGACGGCGCTGGTCTTCACCGCCCTTGATGGCATCGGCGCTGTGCATATCCAGGCAGAAGGCGCAGCCGTTGATTTGCGAGGTGCGCAGCTTGACCAGTTCGATCAGGGTCTTTTCCAGCGGCAGCTTCGAAACAGCGCCTTCCAGCGCGATCATGGCTTTGAGGGCGTCTGGGGAAGCGGTGTAGAAATCGAGACGAGGTTTCATGGTGGACTCCAATAGCAAATGGGGGGTGGAGCTACGTTATTCCTGACGACGCCGCCGACAAATAGCCAATATTTCAGAAGTCGAGGAGGCCATTGGCAGGGCCGATCAAAAAGACAATTGCCAGCGCTCGTTGAACACCGCCAGAATGCGATCAATTCTTAGTTGCACTCAGGTCAGGATGCCCGCAACAACGGCGACCGCGCGGTCGGCGTGCCGCGCTTTCAGCTCAACGTCGGGGCGGACTGGGACGTGTCTGGGATCGAAGGCGCAGCGTTCAGTGCGCGGATGTTGCGCACGGGTGGGCAGTATTTGAATGCCGCCAACACCCAAAGCATTCCGGCGTGGAATCGTTTTGATGTGGGTTCGCGGTATGCCTTTACGCTCGATGACAAGGAAATCACCTTGCGCGCCAATCTGGAGAACGTGGCGAACAAGGCTTATTGGGCGTCGGCCAATGATGGGTGTTTGACCCAAGGGACGCCGCGGACGTTGAAGGTGTCGGCGACGCTGGATTTCTGATCGGAATACTGTGGGGAGTCCGCCATCGCCATCGCTATCGCGAGCAGGCTCGCTCCCACATTGGACCGAGTTTCTTCAGGGGAACCACAATCCCTGTGGGAGCGAGCCTGCTCGCGAACCGCGCAGCGGCCATCCACCCGAAATCGCTAAGCCCGACTCCGCAACCAGCGCAAAAACCCTTTCTTCTCCACCACTTTCGGCACTTCCTGGGTCAACGACTGCGCCTTGTGCAAGCGGAAATCCAGCAACGCCTTCATCGCTTCGCTGATGTCATGCCGCGCATCCAGGCACGGTTTTAGGTAGTCCTTCTCGATCCGATACAAGCTGCAGGGCGTCTTCGCGGTGAACTCTGCCGGCAGTGCGGTATCGGACAGAATCCCGCCCTCGCCGATCACCTCGCCCGGGCCCATGCGCCCGGATTCAAACTTGACCCCGCCACGGCTCAACTGCACCGAGACCACACCCGATTCGATGATGAACAGGTGATCGCTGACCTCCCCTGCCGGCATGATCATGTCACCCGCACGGAAGGTTTGCAGCGTCATGTTCTGGCTGAAGGTTTCTTTCTCTTCCTGACGCAGTGTCGAGAATATGTTCGAGCTGTCCAGCAACGCCCGTGGCCGTGACAGGCCGGCAGGTGCGTTGGATTCGACGTTCGACAACAGGCTGACGCCGGATGCCTGCAAGTGCCGGTACGCGAGGTCGAACAGCAGATTGCGGACCATGCGTTTCTGATCCATCGAGACCACGAAACCGCTGATTTCGTACTCCACGCCACTGGCATTGGAGCCTTTCAACGCCACACTTGGCGCCGGTTTGTTCAGCAGATAACGGCAACCCTGCATCGCCCGCTCCAGCGCGTCGAGCACCGTTTGCGGGCGCGCGTGCGGGCTCAGTTGCAGGCTGATCGAAACGCCGAACATATCGCTGGGGCGGCTGAAATTGATGATCTTGGCCTTGGCCGCCAGCGAGTTGGGGATCACCGCCATGCTGCCTTGGGAGGTTTGCAGGCGCGTGGCCCGCCAGTCAATATCGGTGACCCGGCCTTCAGTGCCGTCGATGGAGATCCAGTCATCCAGTTGGTAGGGTTTGGTGGTGTTGAGGACGATCCCGGAAAACACGTCGCTGAGGGTGCTTTGCAAGGCCAGGCCGACGATGATCGCCAACGCACCCGAGGTGGCGAGCACGCCTTTGACCGGCAATTCGAGCACGTAGGCCAGAGCGGCAATGACCGCGATCAGGAAGATCACCGCACCAAGCAGATCCTGCAACAACCGCCCGGTGTGCCCGACCCGCTGCATCATCAGCGCACCGATCAGCACCGTCAATGTGCGCGCGGCGAACAGCCACCAGCCAATCTGCAACCCCGTGGCCGCCAGGTGCAGCGGCACGTTATCGACCCAGGGTGCCGGCTCCAGCGGGTTCATGCCTTCGTTGAACAGCAGGACGCTGAACAACGCAAAAATCACCAGCCGTACGACCAATTTCCAGTTGCTGCCATTGGCACTGATCAAGCGCCACAATCCGAGATCGATCAGGACCAGGACCAGCGCGCTGATCAAGGGGTGATTGGTAAGCAGTGACAGCATCAAGCAACTCCAGCGAAGGCCAATGGCGCGAAGATCTCACATATTGGGCACATTGTAGGAGTGTTTGGTGCAAAACCAATGTAGGAGCGAGCCTGCTCGCTCCTGCCGGGTTTTGTCAGTACAACACTTGCTCAGTCGCTCATCTCGCCAAACCGGCCGGACTGGAAATCAGCAAAGGCCTGATGAATCTCTTGCTCGCTGTTCATCACGAACGGGCCGTGACCAACAATCGGTTCGTCGATCGGCTCACCGCTGAGCAGCAACACCACGGCATCGTCATTGGCTTCCAGGCTGAGCTGATGGCCATCGCGTTCGAACAATGCCAACTGCCCTTCGCGCACCAGCTCCAGACCGTTGACCTCAACCGTGCCGCGCAGCACCACGACCGCGGTGTTGCGACCTTCATGCAGATCGAGGGTCAACAACTTGCCGCCGTTGAGGTGCAGGTCCCAGACATCGATGGGCGTAAACGTGCGCGCTGGACCGGTATGACCCTCAAACTCGCCAGCGATCAGGCGCAGGCTGCCGGCCTGGTCCTTGAGCGGGAGGCTCGGGATGTCGCCATCGAGAATCGTCTGGTAACCGGCATCGGCCATTTTGTCCCGGGCCGGCAGGTTGACCCACAGCTGCACCATTTCCAGGGTGCCGCCGCGCTTGGCGAAGCCTTCGGAATGGAATTCCTCATGAAGGATCCCCGAGGCCGCTGTCATCCATTGCACATCGCCGGGGCCAATCTTGCCGCCGCTGCCGGTGGAGTCGCGGTGCTCCACTTCGCCCTTGTAAACGATCGTCACGGTTTCGAAGCCGCGATGTGGATGCTGCCCCACACCACGACGTTCGGTGGTCGGGGTGAATTCGGCAGGGCCTGCGTGATCGAGCAGCAAGAACGGGCTGATGTGTTTACCCAGGTTGTCGTAGGAAAACAGCGTACGAACCGGAAAACCGTCGCCGACCCAGTGGGTCCGCGAGCTGGTGTAAATCCCGATGATATTTTTCATCCTGTCTCCAAATTCGTGGTTTGACGCGATGGACACAGCTTAAAACCGAACCCAATGATGCACTAGACCGCAAAAATCAACCTCAGCGTCCTATCTGGAGAACAATGGTGAAGGTTTCCTCATTGCTTAAGGAGACGACACACGGGGCTGGCGGAGTTTTTATTTCGGACATAATATTGATAAAAATTACAACCATAATATCCGCTCCCGCCTGAGGACCTCATCATGCAAAGCCCCAACCGCGACGCCACCCTCGCCCAATGGATCGCCCAGGAACAGGCCATACGCTCGCGTCTTGCCGGACCGGGCAGCCTGTCGATGGCCGAGGTCAGTGCGCTGTCGCCCGCCGAGTTTTTCGAGGGTATCGGCGACGGTGCACTGCCTTCACCGCCCATCGGCGCCTTGATGGATTTCATCCCCATCGAATGGTCGGCCGGGCTGTTCATTTTCCAGGGCACGCCGGATTCGCGGCATTACAACCCGCTGGGCAGCGTGCATGGCGGCTATGCGGCGACCTTGCTGGATTCATGCATGGGCTGCGCGATTCATACGCAACTGAAGAAGGGCCAGGGGTATACGACGCTGGATTTGCGCATCAGTTATGTCCGCGCATTGACCGGCACCAGCGGACCGGTTCGGGCCGAGGGCAAAATCGTGCATCTGGGTCGTTCCACTGCGCTGGCCGAGGGGCGGATTTATGATGTGGACGGGCGACTGTATGCGACCGGGTCGACCACTTGCATGATTCTTGAGGCTCGGGGGTAAGTTCCGAGACCGAGTCGGGGCCTTCGCGGGCAAACCTCGCTCCTACAAACGCAACGCCGCCCCCTGTAGGAGCGAGGCTTGCCCGCGAAGACGGCAGACCAGACACCCTCAATCCCCCAGGCTGCCCCACGATTCATGACTTGCGGTAAACAGTGCTTTGCCCATCCAGCGGTTTTTCCCAGGGAGGCACGCGGGGATACTCCTGCCCATTCCCACTGCAACCCCTGGAGTCATTGATGTCTATTCCCGCATTCGGTCTCGGAACCTTTCGCTTGCAAGGCCAGGTGGTCATCGATTCGGTGAGCACCGGCCTGGAGCTGGGCTACCGGGTGATCGACACCGCACAAATCTATGAAAACGAAGCCGAGGTCGGCGAAGCCATCGCCGCCAGCGGCATCGCCCGTGAAGAGCTGTTCATCACCAGCAAAATCTGGGTCGCCAATTTCGCCAAGGACCGGCTGATCGACAGCCTCCAAGAGAGCCTGCGCAAACTGCAGACCGACTACCTGGACCTGACGCTGATCCACTGGCCGTCCCCGGAAGATCAAGTGCCGGTCGAAGAATTCATGGGCGCCTTACTCGAAGCTAAACGCCAGGGCCTGACCCGGCAGATCGGTGTGTCCAACTTCACCATCGACCTGATGCAACAGGCGATTGCGGCGGTCGGTGCCGAGCACATCGCGACCAACCAGATCGAACTGCACCCGTACCTGCAAAACCGCAAGGTCGTTGAGTTTGCTCAGCGTCAGGGCATCCAGATCACGTCCTACATGACCCTGGCCTACGGCGAAGTGTTGAAAGACCCGGTCATCCAGCAAATCGCCGATCGACTGCGGGCAACCCCGGCCCAAGTCACGCTGGCCTGGGCCATGCAACTGGGCTACGCGGTCATCCCCTCTTCCACCAAACGCGCCAACCTGCAAAGCAATCTGCAAGCCTGCGCCCTGCAGTTGAGCGAAGCCGACATGGCGTTGATCGCCAGCCTGGAGCGCGGCCATCGTTTGACCAGCCCCAAAGGCATCGCGCCGCACTGGGATTAAGCGTCAGTCCTGCTCAAGCCTCTGTTCGAGACTGCGCATGGCGTCCTGCAATTGATCGACGGCTTCGTCGATCAATGTCGCGCGACCTTCGGCGCAGGCACTTTCCAGCACCATGCAACACTCGATCAACCGTTGAGCCCGAACCATGCGCGCACTGCCCTTGATGCGATGCGCCAGCTCTCGCAGACCGGGGAGATTGTTGTCGGCATGTGCCTGAAGCAGGTTTTTACGGTCATCTCGATTAGTCAGTGCCAGTTCGCGCAGCAATTTATTAATCAACGTCCGGTCTTCACCGACGTATTTTTCCAGCTCGCTCAAGTCCATCTCGGACGATGAAGATTGTTCGCTCGTCATCTCTGAAAACCAGTCGGCCAACCAGCTACTCAGATCCGCCAGCCGAATCGGTTTGAACAGGCAATCGTCCATGCCCGCTTCCAGACACCGGACCTTTTCCTCAGACTGCGCATTGGCGGTAAAACCCAGAATCAGCGTCGGCGGCAAACCTTGCGCACACTCTTCATCGCGTATCGCACCGGTCAATTCATAACCGCTGAGCCTCGGCATATTGCTGTCAGTGATGACCAGGTCAAACTCGTGTGCACGCCACAGTTCCAGCCCTTGCTCGCCATCCTCGGCCTCCATCACGCGGTGCCCCAAGTAGCTCAGCTGACTTGAGAGCAACAGGCGATTGGCCGAGTGATCGTCGACCACCAGAACAGTCAGGGACCGCGTGGGGACCTGCACCAGCGCCCTGTTCGCCGATTCATCGGCGGGCAGCGGCTGCAACGCGATCAGCGACAGGCTGATCTCGACTTTCGAGCCCTGCCCGAGGACGCTGCGCAGCTCCAGGTGGCCACCCATCATTTCACACAACGTGCGGCTGATCACCAGTCCCAACCCGGCCCCCTTGCGAGCGGATTGCTGGCTGTTGCCGCCCTGAACGAACGGACTGAACAACAGCTTCTGATCAGCTGCGCTGATGCCAATGCCGGTGTCTTCAATGCGCACATTGACCACCAGATGCCCCGACAATCCGGGCACCACACTCAACGTCAAACTCACCTCCCCTTCACGGGTGAACTTGGTCGCGTTGCTCAACAGGTTGGACAGCACCTGCTTGAAGCGCGTGGGGTCGATCAACACGTCGCGATCGCTGCGCGCGTCCATTTCGACACGCCATTCCAGGTTTTTCTGCCGTGCCAACCCTTCGAAAACCCGGCAGACCGACTCCACCAATGCCCGCAGATTGGCGCGTTCAGGTGTCAGGGATAAATGCCCGGACTCGATGCGGGCGATGTCGAGGATATCGCCGATCAACCCCAATAACTGTTGCGCGGCCGCTGACGCGACTTCAAGGGCCGTACGGTCTGCCACGCCCTCTTCTGCCCGCTTCCAGGCCATTTCCAGAAACCCGATCAGGGCATTCATCGGTGTACGGATTTCATGACTCATGGTTGCCAAAAACGTGGTTTTGGCCCGGTTAGCATCGTCCGCTGCGTCTTTGGCATCCTGCAATTGCTGCAGCCACTGCTGGCGCTGGCGAATCTGCCGACGCTGCCAGGCAATCCAGCCCAAGGCCAGCAGCAACAAGACCCCGGCCGCGGCAAACGCCTGCAAAATGCCTTGGCGATGACGCAGCCAATAGCTGTCATCCACGACGACATCGTTGCTCCAGCGGGCGACCAGATCGTCCATCTCCTCGGGCGAAATGCTCAGCAACGCCTTGTTTAAAATCGAGTTCAACACCGATTCATCACGGCCGGTTGCCATAGCGATGCGCGCCGGCTCATCGCCCACGGTGCTGCTGATGCGCAAACGGCCCTGGTAATACCGGGCAATCAGGTAACGGGTAATGAACAATGAACTGAGCGCGAAATCGGCCTGTTCCTGTGCCACCAGTTCCAGACCCTGGGCCGGGTTTTGTACGTCCACCATCTGCACATCGGGTGCCTGTTTCTGAATGAACGCACGCATCGGGTGACGGGGATAAATCGCCAGACGTTTACCGGCCAGATCGTCCAGCGTCTTCGGGTTACCGGAGGTAGTCGCACTGACCAGCATGTACGGATTGATCAAATAGGACCGGGTAAAGTGCAGTCCGCCAACGCCTTCGGTCGTGGGGATGATGGCGGGCAAGACATCGATCTCGCCGGCCTTGAGGCGCTGGATCTGCTGGTCCAGGGTCTGGCCTCGCAACACGTCGAAGTTCAAACCGCTGCGCTGGCTGATCAGCTTCAGCAATTGCGCCGTCAACCCACTGAATCGTCCCTCGGTATCGTAGAACGTCAACGGCGCAAAGTCCCCGACGACACCCACCTTCACCATTGGATGCTGATCCAGCCAGCGCTGTTCACTCTCGCTCAGACTCACGCGTTGCTGCCCCGCCACTTTGGCCCTGCCGGCGCTCCAGCGCTGCTCGATAACCGTGCGCTGATCCATGGGGATCGCCGCCAGCGCCTTGTCGATGAGGTCCTTCAGCGCCAGGTTGTCCCGAGCCAGCGCGAAGCCGAACGGGTTAGCGTCGAGGCCCGACGGCCCCATCAGCTGAACGTCATTGAGGTAGTTATTGTTGATCAGGTAATTGGCGCTGAAGATGTCTACGAGAGAGACGTCAACCTGCCCATACGCCACCGCCCCGAGCGCATCGAGCGTCGACGGATAACGCTGCAGGCTGGCCTCGGGATAGAACGATTCAACGGTCTGCGCCGGCAGGTAATCTTCGGCCATGGCAATCCGTTTACCCGCCAGATCCACGGGCATGTGCTCGTCCAGTCGGGTGACCAGCATCGGCTGATCATCAGCATAAGCACTGGACAGGATCAGCTCGGGGTCGGCCAGTTCAAAGTTGTTCGAAGTCCCCAGCACATCCAGCTCGCCGAATTTAAGCGCCTCCATGGCCGCTTCACGGGTGACATAACGCAGCACCTCGATCTGCACGTTGAGCATCTGCGCAATGAGCATGGCGTAATCAGCGGTGATACCTTCCAGCTCGTTGTGATTGCGCGTCACCTCGAACGGCGGGTAGTCCGGCCCGCTCACCCCAAGGCGCAAGACGCGTTTGTTGCGCAGCCATTGGCGGTCCTGTTCATCCAGACTGACCTCGTAGCCCTCCACTGTGGAACGCCCCAGCACCTGCAAGCGCTCAGGCTCGCCGGCGATGGCCGGCGCTGGCGGCACGAGGCACACCATGAGGATAAGCAGCCATACACGCACGGGCGGGCGCACTCAGATCAGGTGATTGCGTATGGCGAAATCCCGCAGGTGCACCGCCGCCATAACCCCCAGTTTTATGATCAAACGCGTTTTGTAGGTGCTGACGGTTTTGTGGCTCAGGTTCATGGCTTCGGCGATCGCCTTGTTGGAGAGGCCTCGGGCGAGGTATTGCAAGATGGTCAACTCACGGTTGGACAGTGAATCGATCAACTTTTTTTCGCTGTGTTGCAGCGGGTTCATCGGTCTGGAAAGCAACTGCGTGAAATAGGTATAACCCGCCCTCAACGCTTGCACGGCCTTGTGCAATTGATCCAGGCTGTTGGTTTTCGAGACGTACGCCAAGGCACCACCGCGCATGCAACGCTCCTGGAAAAACAGCGGATCGAGCGAGGTGAAAACCAGCACCACACATTTCCAGTCGCTCGCCCTGATTCGCTCAAGCAAATCCAGCCCGTTGCCGCCGGGCATCACCAGGTCCAGGATCAGCAGATCGACGGGATGCTCCCGCAGTATCGTCAACGCTTCCCCAACGCTTGCCGCCTCATGAATCTGCTTGAAACCCTCCCGTTCAAGAACAAGCTTGAGTGCGGCGCGGACCACCGGATGATCGTCGACAATCAGCACTGATTTCATGACAACTCCCTGTGCAAAGACTCAACGAATGTTCGCCGGAAAACGCCGGGGCAGACGCAACGGCTGCGCCAAGACTGTTGCATGGGGGAAAGGCAGATTCTACCTGTAAGAAATGACAGTTCCGACGAACGGTGCGCCGCCATCACCCGGCATACCGCTGATAAAACTCCGGCGATGGGTCAATGATCGTCATCAACTGCTGAATGCACGCCAGATCAGGCAGCACATCGTGACTCACCCGAATTTTCTGTTGCCCGCAGGCCGGAATCGGCGGCAACTGCGCCTGTTGCCCGTCGAAAATCAGCGCGTGGCAAACCTGCCGGTTATCGAGAAAGTACCCGAGCAGATCCAGCTCGCCTGCCCCCAGCGCGGCGTTGACGACCACCAGGTCAAACGGCTCGCAACCGTACTCGACCAGGGTCAGCATTGACGCAAGGTCGTGCACCGGTGCCACCCGGTAATAATCGAGTTGGTTGAATAGCCGCTCGATGATCATCCGGTGAAAGTGCTGCTCGTCGGCGATCAGGATGCGCAAGGCTTTATTCGGCATCGTAGCCTCATGTGTGAATAGCTGATTTTTGAAGCGGCGAGGCTACGGGAGGCGCACAGATGTTTCTGTAGGACTTTTCTGAAATAGCCGCAGCCTCCGACAATCACTGCCAACCGAACCGCCGAATGTAAAAGCCCTTCACTGCCTGGGTCAGCACCATGTACGCCAGCAGAATCACCGGCAGGAACACGAAATACAGCGACGGCAGCGCCTGCAATTTGAAGTAGTGCGCCAATGGCCCCATCGGCAGGAAAATCCCCACGGCCATGATGATCCCGGTCATGACCATCAACGGCATCGCCGCGCGGCTTTGCAGGAACGGGATTTTCGGGGTGCGGATCATGTGCACGATCAACGTCTGGGTCAGCAACCCGACCACGAACCAGCCAGACTGGAACAGCGTTTGGTGGTCCGGGGTATTGGCGTCGAACACGTACCACATCAGGGCAAACGTGGTGATGTCGAAAATCGAACTGATCGGGCCGAAAAACAGCATGAAGCGCCCGACATCCGCCGGCTGCCAGCGCTGCGGTTGCTTGAGCATTTCGTCATCGACGTGATCGAACGGGATGGCGATCTGTGAAATGTCGTACAGCAGGTTCTGCACCAGCAGGTGCATCGGCAGCATCGGCAAGAACGGAATGAACGCGCTCGCCACCAGCACAGAGAACACGTTGCCGAAGTTCGAGCTGGCCGTCATCTTGATGTACTTGAGCATGTTGGCGAAGGTGCGGCGCCCTTCCAGCACGCCCTCCTCCAGCACCATCAGGCTCTTTTCCAGGAGGATGATGTCGGCCGCTTCCTTGGCGATGTCCACGGCGCTGTCCACCGAAATGCCGATGTCGGCAGTACGCAGCGCCGGCGCATCGTTGATGCCGTCGCCCATGAAACCGACCACGTGGCCGTTGCCCTTGAGCAGACGCACGATGCGGTCCTTGTGCGACGGCGTCAGTTTGGCAAAGACATTGGTGGTCTCGACCGCCACTGCCAATTGGGCGTCGCTCATGCGCTCGATGTCGTTGCCCATCAGCAGGCCTTGTTGCTCCAGGCCGACTTCGCGGCAGATCTTCGCCGTCACCAGTTCGTTGTCACCGGTGAGCACTTTCACCGCGACGCCGTGAGCGGCCAGCGCCTTCAGGGCCGGGGCGGTGCTTTCTTTCGGTGGATCGAGGAACGCCACATAGCCGATCAGCGTCAGCGCCTGTTCATCCGCCAGGTTGTACGTGTCGCGGCCTTCGATCATGGGACGCGCGGCGACCGCGACCACCCGCAAGCCTTCAGCGTTGAAGGCAGCAGTGACCTGGCGAATCCGCGCCAGCAGTTCCTCGCTCAGGGCTTCATCGACAACGCCGTGACGTACCCGCGTGCACACCGCCAGCACTTCCTCCACCGCGCCTTTGCAGATCAGCAGAGGCGGCTGATCGCGCTCGGCGACCACCACCGACATGCGCCGGCGAGTGAAGTCGAACGGAATTTCATCGACCTTGCGAAACGCCGTGCCGACCTTCAATTCACGGTGGATTTCCACGTGTTCGAGCACCGCCACGTCCAGCAGGTTTTTCAGGCCGGTCTGGTAGTAGCTGTTGAGGTAGGCCATTTCCAGCACGTCGTCGGAGTCGTTGCCCCAGACGTCGACGTTACGGGCGAGGAAGATTTTGTCCTGGGTCAGGGTGCCGGTCTTGTCGGTGCACAGCACGTCCATGGCACCGAAGTTCTGGATCGCGTCGAGGCGTTTGACGATGACTTTTTTACGCGACAGGAACACCGCGCCCTTGGCCAGGGTCGAGGTGACGATCATCGGCAGCATTTCCGGGGTCAGGCCCACGGCAATCGACAGCGCGAACAGCAGCGCTTCGGTCCAGTCGCCCTTGGTGAAACCGTTGATGAACAGCACCAGCGGCGCCATGACGAACATGAAGCGGATCAACAGCCAGCTGATTTTGTTGACCCCGGTCTGGAACGAGGTCGGCGCACGATCGGTGGCGCCGACCCGCTGGGCCAGGGCGCCGAAATAGGTATTGTTGCCGGTGGTGAGAATCACCGCCATCGCCGTACCGGACACCACGTTGGTGCCCATGAACAGGATGTTGTCGAGGTCCAGCGGATTGCCGCTGTCGCGGTCCTGCTGGCGCGGGAATTTTTCCACCGGCATCGATTCGCCGGTCATCGCCGCCTGGCTGACGAACAGGTCCTTGGCGCTGAGCACCCGGCAATCAGCGGGGATCATGTCACCGGCCGAGAGCACGATCAGATCGCCCGGCACCAATTGCTTGATCGCCAGCTCGGTACGCGGCGCTTCCCGGCGCAGCACCGTGGCGGTATTGCTGACCATGGCCTTGAGGGCGTCCGCGGCCTGGTTGGATTTGCTCTCCTGCCAGAAGCGCAACAAGGTCGAAAGCACCACCATCGAGAAAATCACGATGGCGGCTTTCATGTCCTCGGTCAGCAAGGAGATCACCGCGAGCAAGGTCAGCAGCAGGTTGAACGGGTTTTTGTAGCAGTGCCACAGGTGAGTCCACCACGGCAGTGGCTGTTCGTGCTCGACTTCGTTGAGGCCGAATTGCCCGCGCAGGGTGTCGGCTTCCTGTTCACTCAAGCCGTCGGTGTGGCTGCCGAGTTTTTTCAGCAAGGCGCCGGTGTCGCTGTTAGCTGCGGTGACCAGGGTTTGCGCCAGCGTTGGCGGTACTTCACGGCTGACCGTGGTGTCGGTGAAGCTTTCCAGCAGCGCCAGTCGGCGAAAGTGCCGGCCGATGTGACGGGTGCGCAGGAATCCGGCGAAGAATTCCTTGAGCAGGGTAAGGTTCATGGCGTTGCCCCCAGGGTCAGCCGGGAGACCTTCGAGCAGGCGTGTCGAGTCGCTGCGATGACGACAGGCACGTCGAACATCACACACGATCAGGCGTCGATGAGAGGGACATCGGGAGTCGGGCCGCAACTGGCTCGATCGGGAGGCCGCTACTCGCTCTCAGGCGAGACAACGGCACCAAAGACTGCGCGTTATCTTGCCGGGAAGGTACCGGTTATCGAAACCGGCCGACTACTGTCACTCGAACAAGTACCCACTGAGGGTCTCCACTATTGATGAAAACGCGCGAAGCTTACGCCCCGACTTCTGGAGAGTAAACGAAGGAACGGTGGGTGGCGGGGGAATTGCGGGGTTCTTCAGGAAGGGTTCAGCTTTGAAGATTTGTGGTGCTTTTGAAGGCCCCATCGCGGGCAAGCCCGCTCCCACAGGGATCTCTAGTGAACACAGATTTTGTGCCAATAGATCAAACTGTGGGAGCGGGCTTGCCCGCGATGACGGCCTCACAGCCGCCACACATTTTAGCTGGCAGTGGCCAACAACAAATCCACCACCGACCGGCTATGCCCACGGTTCTTGCCATGGTCATACAAGGAACCTGCAATCTCATCCGCGCGAATCGGCAGGATCGACAACAGTGTGTCGCTCAAACCATGGCTCGCCTGGCAGAAACCCTGCATATAGATGCCGGCCTTGCAGCGCTCGTCGGTGATCAGCTTGTAGTTGCGATCCACTTCGAAATCACCCAGGTATTGCTCCAGCGGCGCCAGCAGTTTGCGGTGCATCTGGCGCTCGTAGCCGGTGGCCAATACCACGGCATCGTACAGACGAACCGTCACTTCACCGGTGGCATTGTTGCGCACTGCCAGTTCGATACCGCGCTCGGTGGCGGTGGCTTTTTCAATAGTGGTCAGGGTGCGGAACGTGTGACGCGCGATGCCCGAGACTTTCTGGCGATAGAAGATGCCGTAGATGCGTTCGATCAGGTCGATGTCCACCACCGAATAGTTGGTGTTGTGGTACTCGTTGACCAGGCGCTCGCGCTCGCTGCTTGCCTGCTGGAACACCAGGTCGGTGAACTCCGGCGAGAACACTTCGTTGACGAACGGGCTGTCATCCGCCGGCTTCAGCGCCGAGCCACGCAGGATCATGTCCACCTGCACCGATGGGAAACTGTCGTTCAAATCGATGAAGGCTTCCGCCGCGCTTTGCCCGCCGCCGATGATCGCGATGCTCATCGGTTGATTGTTCACGCACGGCTGCTTGGCCATCTGCGCCAGGTACTGCGAGTGGTGGAACACGCGGCCATCATCTTTCAGCGCCTTGAACGCTTCGGGAATGCGCGGCGTACCGCCGGTACTGACCACCACCGAACGGGTGGTGCGCACGTGTTGATGACCCGTGGCGTCGCGAGAGATCACCCGTAGCGCCTCGACCTGCTGGTTGTGCAGCACCGGCTCGATGGTCAGCACTTCTTCGCCGTAGCGGCTCTGGGCTTCAAACTGGCCGGCGACCCAGCGCAGGTAGTCGTTGTACTCCATGCGGCACGGGTAGAAGGTGCCGAGGTTGATGAAGTCCACCAGACGGCCGTGATGCTTGAGGTAGTTGACGAACGAATACGGGCTGGTCGGGTTGCGCAGGGTCACCAGGTCCTTGAGGAAGGAAATCTGCAGCTCGCTTTGGGTCGACAGGGTATTGCCGTGCCAGCTGTAGTTGGGCTGCTTGTCGAGAAACAGCACATCCAGCTCGCCCTGGCTCGGCCCGCGCTCTTGCAGAGCGATGGCCAGCGCCAGGTTCGAAGGGCCGAAACCGACGCCGATCAGGTCGTGAACGATGGGCGATGCAATTGCCTGTGTCATTTCCAGTGTCCTCTGGATGAACCCCTCAACAAGGGGAATAAGCCTAAGTGACCTGATGCAGGACAGCAGGTCGTCTGTTGAGTAGGAACGAGGACAATGAAAAAAAATTTAGAGAGAAGGGATCAATGGGCGTCCCACTGGCGCATCCGTATGCGGCAGTGCTTCATGGCATTGACGATGTGCTTCTCCACCAGCGCGCGCGAGATGCCCAGGTGCTCGGCAATTTCCGGGTGCGACAGGCCATCGATCTTGCGCAGCAGAAAACTTTCGCGACACAGCCGTGGCAATTCCGCCAAGGCACGCTGGAGCATTTCCAGGCGCTGGCCGTGGTCGAGGCAATTGTGCGGGGATGGCGTGAAGTAGCGCTCTTCGTTGTCGAGCACGTCCAGCGACTCGACCTGGCGCAAGGCATTGCGCCGATGATCGTCGATCACCAGGTTCAGAGCGGTGCGATAAAGGAAGGCCCGGGGCTGCTCGATCGGCGTATCACTGGAACGCTCCAGCACCCGCAGATAAGCGTCATGCACCACATCTTCGGCCACCTGACGGTTGCCTAGCTTGGCGTTCAGGAAACACACCAGCTCGCGATAGTAGTTTTCCAACATGACTCCCGGCCGCACAGGGTGCGGTTTCTGTCCTTGAGCCACCTCGGCGACCGCCGACATAGGCAGTGGCAAGATGGTGGCAGTTCAAGCCGCGTAATTTATAGTAATTCTCATATAGATTTAAAGTGTTGGTTTGACTTACCCGATAAATAGTCTTGTGCTACACCTGTAACCCTATGTGTCCGCGCCTAAATCCCCCGCCCCTTTCCTCGTTTACAGGACAGCTCCCCGTGTCTGTCGGCTCCCCGACAGCGTTCGGCTGTCGCCGGTTTATCTGCGCAGATTGAACGACGGGCCGATATCCATTGGCCGGAACCCTGCATGAAACGTCCCCGACAGACCCGACGCGCCCTGCTTGTAGCACTTTGTCTGATCCCCGTTATCGCCATCGCCGCCTGGCAAGTGATCCCGCCTGGCCGGGATAAATTCGCCACCGTGCAAGTCAGCCGTGGCGACATTGAAAGCAGCGTCACCGCGTTGGGCACCCTGCAACCGCGGCGTTATGTCGACGTTGGCGCCCAGGCGTCCGGGCAGATCCAGAAGATTCACGTGGAAGTGGGCGACGTGGTCAAGGAAGGCCAGCTGCTGGTGGAGATCGACCCGTCCACCCAGCAGGCCAAGCTCGACGCCGGACGCTACTCTATCGAGAACCTCAAGGCGCAGCTCCAGGAACAACGGGCCCAGCACGAACTGGCCCGGCAGAAGTTCCAGCGCCAGCAGAACCTCAAGGCCGGTGGCGCGACCCGTGAAGAAGACGTGCAAACAGCACAGGCCGAACTGCGCGCCACCCAGGCGCGCATCGACATGTTCCAGGCACAGATCCGCCAGGCCCAGGCCAGCCTGCGCAGCGATCAGGCCGAACTTGGTTACACGCGGATTTACGCGCCAATGTCCGGCACCGTGGTCGCCCTCGACGCCCGTGAAGGCCAGACCCTCAACGCCCAGCAGCAAACACCCTTGATCTTGCGCATCGCCAAGTTGTCGCCGATGACCGTGTGGGCCGAAGTCTCGGAAGCCGACATCGGCCACGTCAAACCCGGCATGAGCGCCTGGTTCACCACCCTCAGCGGTGGCAACCGGCGCTGGAGCAGCACCGTGCGGCAGATTCTGCCGGTGCCACCCAAGCCGCTGGACCAGACCAGTCAGGGCGGCGGCAGTCCCGCCAGCTCGAGCAAAAGCGGCAGCGCGCGCGTGGTGCTGTATACGGTGTTGCTGGATGTCGATAACGCCGACAACGCGTTGATGGCGGAAATGACCACCCAGGTGTTCTTCGTTTCCGATCAGGCGAAAAATACCCTGACCGCACCGGTCGCGGCGCTGCAGGCCGGCACCGAAGCGAATAGGCAAATCGCCCAGGTCGTCGCCGAAAACGGCAGCATCCAGCAGCGCGACGTGCGCACCGGCATCAGCGATCGTCTGCGGGTGCAGATCCTCGACGGATTAGAGGAAGGCGATCACTTGCTGATCGGCCCGGCCGACGGGAGTGGCGGCTGAATGCACACGCCCCTGATCGACCTGCAGGACATCCGCAAAGCCTACGGCGGCGGCGATTCACCGGAAGTTCACGTGTTGCGCGGCATCGACCTGTCGATCCATGCCGGGGAATTCGTGGCGATTGTCGGTGCATCCGGTTCCGGCAAGTCGACGCTGATGAATATCCTCGGTTGCCTCGACCGCCCGACATCGGGCGAATACCGTTTCGCCGGGCAAAACGTCGCCGCCCTCGACAGCGACGAGCTGGCCTGGCTGCGCCGCGAAGCCTTTGGCTTTGTGTTCCAGGGTTATCACCTGATCCCGTCCGGCTCGGCCCAGGAAAACGTCGAGATGCCGGCCATCTATGCCGGCACCCCGGCCGCCGAACGCCACGCCCGTGCCGCCGCCCTGCTCGACCGTCTCGGCCTCGCTTCGCGCACCGGCAACCGTCCGCATCAACTGTCTGGCGGCCAGCAACAACGGGTGTCCATCGCCCGCGCCTTGATGAACGGCGGCCATATCATCCTCGCCGACGAACCCACCGGCGCCCTCGACAGCCACAGCGGTGCCGAGGTGATGACCCTGCTCGACGAACTGGCGAGCCAGGGCCACGTAGTGATCCTCATCACCCACGACCGCGAAGTCGCGGCCCGGGCCAAACGCATCATCGAAATTCGCGACGGGCTGATCATCAGCGACAGCGCCCACGACAATCCTGAAGCACAGACCTCGGCCAACCCCGGCGCGCTGCAAGCGGTGGATCTGCGCAAGCGCCTGACCGAAGGCGCGCAAGCCAACGGCGCGTGGAAAGGCGAGCTGATCGATGCGGTGCAAGCGGCGTGGCGGGTGATGTGGATCAACCGCTTTCGCACGGCACTGACGTTGCTTGGCATCATCATCGGCGTCGCGTCGGTGGTGGTGATGCTGGCCGTCGGCGAAGGCAGCAAGCGCCAGGTGATGGCGCAAATGGGCGCGTTCGGCTCCAACATCATTTACCTCAGCGGCTCATCGCCCAACCCGCGAACGCCGCTGGGCATCGTCACCCTGGACGATGTCGCAGCGGTGGGCAGCCTGCCGCAGGTGACGCGGATCATGCCGGTCAACGGCCAGGAAGCCGGAGTGCGTTTCGGCAACCTCGACCACTTGAGCTACGTCGGCGGCAACGACACTAATTTCCCGGCCATCTTCAACTGGCCGGTGGTGCAAGGCAGCTATTTCACCGAGGACGATGAACGCAACGCCGCAGCAGTCGCGGTGATTGGTCACAAGGTGCGGACCAAGTTGCTCAAGGATGTGGCCAACCCGATCGGCCAATACATCCTGATCGAGAACGTGCCGTTTCAGGTGGTCGGTGTGCTCGCGGAAAAAGGCGCCAGCTCTGGCGACTCCGACAGCGACGACCGCATCGCCATCCCGTATTCCGCTGCGAGCGTGCGGTTGTTCGGCACCCACAACCCCGAATACGTGGCCATCGCCGCCGCCGACGCGCGCAAGGTCAAGGAGACCGAAATCGCCATCGAGCAATTGATGCTGCACCTGCACAACGGCAAGAAGGATTTCGAGCTGACCAACAACGCCGCGATGATCCAGGCCGAAGCGCGCACGCAGAACACCCTGTCGCTGATGCTGGGTTCGATTGCCGCGATTTCGCTGCTGGTGGGCGGCATCGGCGTGATGAACATCATGCTCATGACCGTGCGCGAGCGCACGCGGGAGATCGGCATCCGCATGGCCACCGGCGCCCGTCAGCGCGACATCCTCCGGCAGTTCCTGACCGAAGCGGTGATGCTTTCGGTGGTCGGCGGGCTCGCCGGTATCGCTCTGGCGCTGATCGTCGGCGGTGTGCTGATCCTCAGCGAAGTCGCTGTCGCGTTCTCTTTGATAGCGGTGCTCGGCGCCTTCGGCTGCGCCCTGGTCACCGGTGTTGTCTTCGGCTTCATGCCGGCCCGCAAAGCTGCCCGACTCGACCCGGTCACGGCCCTTACCAGTGAATGATCTCTCCATGAAGCCGCAACTGAGTTTACTGACCCTCTGCCTGTTGCTCGGCGCCTGCGGCACACCCGCCCAGCGCCCGGACAGCGGCATCCAGCCGCCCTCTTCCTGGCAATCGGCGCACACGCAAAGCGCCACCCGCAGCAACCTGCAATGGTGGACGCAGTTCGGCAGCCCGCAGCTGGATCAACTGATCGAACAGGCGCGGGTCGGCAGTTACGACCTGGCCGCGGCCATCGCGCGGGTGCGCCAGGCGCAAGCCGAAACGGTGATTGCCGGGGGTTCGCAGCTACCGGAGGTCAAGGGCGCCCTGAACGCCAATCGGCAAAAACTGCTGCGCGGCAACGGTTACAGCCAGCTCGACGCCGACAGCGACAACAAGGCCGTCGATTACTTCAATGCCAGCCTTAGCGCCACTTACGAAATCGATTTCTGGGGTGGTCAACGGGCTTCCCGTGACAGCGCGCAATTCGCGTTGCAGGCCAGCGAATTCGATCAGGCGACCGTGGAATTGACGCTGCTCAGCGGCGTCGCCAACACCTACGCGCAAGCCTTGTCGCTGCGTGAGCAAAGCCGCATCGCCGAGCTGAACCTGGCGAACGCGCAGAACGTATTGAAACTGGTGCAGACGCGCTTCGATTCAGGCTCGGCAACGGCGCTGGAACTGGCGCAACAAAAAAGCCTGGTGGCGGCGCAACAACGGCAATTGCCGCTGGTGCAGCAGCAGGCGCAGGACGCGCTGATCGGTCTGGCCGCCCTGCTCGGCCGGCCGGTTCAGGAGCTGGCTCTGGGGCAGGAACGCTTCGATCAATTGTCATGGCCGACCATCGCGGCCGGCGCGCCCAGCGAACTGCTCACCCGGCGTCCGGACATCGCCCGCGCCGAAGCGCAACTGGCCGCCGCGCAAGCCGACATCACCGTGGCCCGCGCGGCGATGCTGCCGAAGGTGACGTTAAGCGCGGAACTGGGGTCGGGCGCGGATCGTGCGGCGGATATGCTGCGCAATCCTTTCTACAACCTCACCGCCGGATTGCTTGCGCCGGTGTTCAACAATGGCCGCCTGAGCGCCGAGCGCGACAAAGCCACGGCCCGCCAGGAAGAACTGCTGGAGACCTATCGCGGGGCGATCATCAACGGTTTCGCCGACGTGGAAAAAGCCCTCAACAGCATCCGCGGGCTGGATGCACAGCGCCAGTGGCAAAGCGAGGAGCTGAACCAGGCACAGACTGCATTCAATATTGCGCAAAGCCGATATCAGGCTGGCGCCGAGGATTTGCTGACGGTGCTGGAGACCCAGCGCACGCTGTATGCGGCGCAGGATTTGAACGTGCAGCTGCGGTTGTCGCGGTTGCAGGCGAGTATTGCGCTGTACAAGGCGTTGGGGGGTGGGTGGCAGGTTCTGTGATTTGAGTCGCCAGTGAGTCCGCTATCGCGAGCAAGCTCGCTCCCACAGGGATTTATGTGTGCCGCAATGCTGGGCACGACACATGAACGGTGGGAGCGGGCTTGCCCGCGAAGAGGCCGGAACATCCAGCATCAATGGCACCTGCCAAACCGCCATCGCGGGCAAGCCCGGCTCCCACAGGGTTTTATGTGTGCCGCAATGTTGGGCATGACACATGAACTGTGGGAGCGGGCTTGCCCGCGATTGAACGATAACGCGGTATCACCTGCTTAAGTGGTGATCGGCTTGGCCTTCAAATGCCGCGCATACCAAGGCCGCTGCGGCACTTTGCGGAACAGGCTCGCCAGTTTCTTCTCGTCTTCACCAAAGGTGATGCGCAGCGCCAGTTTCATGGTTTCCGGGTCCATCTCAACCGACTTGCCCGCCTGCAACCCCGGCGTCGCGCTGCAGCCATGGGTGCTCGGCCCCAGCCACGGATCATCCACCTCGACCCAACGCCCCGGCGCAAACCACGCCACCCCGTTGACCTCCAGCCGACTGACCTCCCCCGGATGAAAACGCTCATGGGCACGGAACCAGTCTTCCAGGCGATCATCGATCCAGCCGTGGAAATGCCAGAACACCGGGTTTACATGGGAAGAAAACGGGTCGCCGAGGAAGTCGTTTTCCGGCGCATACCAGCGCGCGGAGAAATCTGCCGGATCCCGGGCAAACGGCACCGGCTGACCATTGGACGGGTCACGGGGCACCGAGGCCCAGCGCATGTGCAGCCAGTCATGCAGCCCCAACTCGACCTCTGAACCGAACTGCCCCAGGGTGAGTTTCGACAGATAACGCGGATCACGGTAGCGCGACTCCCAGACCTGGAAGTTGCTGTGATACGTCTCGGCCGTCTTGATGTCGCTGACCCATTGCGAATACTCGGCATCGTCATCGGCCAGCCAGGTCGGCGGCAGCGCGGTGCCGTCGTGGTTGTCGCAGTAATTGGCGAAACCGATGCGATCCCGGGCCAGTTCCGGCTGTGGCAACGGAAAGTGCTGCCACGACGGCAAGTCCTGCATCGACCGCGCCGTGCCCAGCATGTGCCGGTGCATGAAGAAAAAGTCCACGCCCGAGCCGTTGCGATCCTTGCGCGCGCCACGGGCATCGCGCTCCTTGTCTCGCGGGCCCGGCTGCCAGCCAATGCCACGCAGGGCGTTGCGCTTGTCTTCGGACAGGGTGTGCCACTTGTCCCGCGAGGCATGCCAGAGCTGGTGAAACAGCCGATGCTCGGCGGACACCAGCCACGCCAGCAGCGGGGCGTTGAGACCGGCTCGCTCGCGAGCTTCGGGAAAAACCCGTTTGACCGCGATGAAGCGATTGTCCTGGGCGGTCATCATCAGCGGACGATCGAGGTTCAACACCCGCCCGCTGAGCGTGCCGCTGCCGGCATTGCCGAAACCGGCCCAGACTTCATCCAGCGCCATGCTGAATTCGTAATCCGGCGCGCCGTTGGCAGCGTTGGCACTGACCAGCCGCCAGCTCAACTCGGCCGGTTTGGCGTCCGCCAGATCGCCCAGCACCCGGTAGCGCGGCTCATCGCTGGAGCGCAAACGCTGGGCGGTGTCGAGGAACCCGATCAAGCCGCGCCCTTTGTGGCCGACGTCGAGAAACACTTCCAGCCCGTCCCGAGGCAGGCCTTCGATACCGGCGTCACGCCCTTCGAAACGAATCTGCCAGACGCCGCGCAAGGTATTCGCCAGATGCTGGCCGGCGACATCCGCCACATCGAATGAAGCTTCGCCGGGGGTGATCGTCGGATCCGGTTTCGTCCATTCGCGATGCCCATAAAAAGCCGCAGGCACGGCGGCGCCGGTCAGCGCCAGGCCTGCCATGAACCATCGTCGAGAAATCGTCATTGCCCTACCTGTGTCAGCCATGAAGCAGGCTTTATCCAAGCTAGAACGTTTGTTGCCCGCAGAAATTTAAAAGCATCGCCAGCAGGCTGGCTCCCACAAGGATTGGGTGAACACCGAAGATCCCCTGTGGGAGCGAGCCTGCTCGCGATGGGGCCATCAGCCCCACTAAATTTCCAACCGGGCCACTCGTTCTTCCCAGATAGCAAAGGCCCCTGCGCCCGCACCGGGGCGGCGAACCTGACTGAGATGGCAATGACAAAACCACGTTCGAAAAAGGCTCTCTACATCGGCCTGCCTCTGGCCCTGGCGATCAGTGCCGGGGCAGGCTATGCGGTTTGGGATTACTGGTTCAAGGACAATCCCGGCTACCCGGTTAACGTCATGAAACAGGCCGATGAGCTGCAAGAGCGCATCCTCTCCTTCGACAGCCACGTCACCGTCCCGCTGGACTTCGGCACCGCCGGCAATGAAGCGGACAAGGACGGCACCGGCCAATTTGACCTGGTCAAGACCGGCCGCGGTCGCCTGTCCGGCGCGGCCCTGACGATTTTCGGCTGGCCGGAAATCTGGAACGGCGCCAATGCCCCCCATCGCCCCACCGCCGGTTTCGTCGACGAAGCCCGCTTCGAGCAGGAAACCCGCTACAAAATCATCAGCACGATGGTTCGCGACTTCCCCAACCAGGTTGCCATCGCCTACACCCCGGACGATTTCCGCCGCCTGCACGGCGAAGGCAAGTTCGCGATCTTCATGAGCATGCTCAACGCCTACCCGCTGGGCAACGACCTGAACGCCCTGGACACCTGGGCCGCTCGCGGCATGCGCATGTTCGGTTTCAGTTACGTGGGCAACAACGCATGGGCCGATTCGTCCCGACCGCTGCCGTTCTTCAATGATTCGCGAGACGCCCTCGGTGGCCTGTCGGAGATCGGCAAACAAGCGGTGCATCGCCTCAACGATCTGGGCGTGATCATCGATGTGTCGCAGATGTCGACCAAGGCCCTGGAGCAGGTCGCCCAGTTGAGCCGCACTCCGATGGTCGCCTCGCACTCGGCACCGCGCGCCCTGGTGGACATCCCGCGCAACCTCAGCGACCAGGAAATGCAGCTGATCAAGAACAGCGGCGGCGTGGTGCAGATTGTCGGCTTCCCGACCTACATCCGCCCGCTGAGCCAGGCCACTCAGGACAAACTCAACGCCCTGCGTGCACGCTTCGACCTGCAACCGTTGCAAGGCCTGGAGATGGCGCTGATGCCGGGCGATCCGATCATCACCGTCTGGTCCGAACAGCGATTCGGTGAGTACGCCAGCCAGCTCTACGCCATCGTCGACGAAGAACCGAAAGCCACCCTCAAGGACTACGGCGACGCAATTGATTACGCGGTGAAAAAAATCGGTATCGACCATGTCGGCATCAGTTCCGACTTCAACGACGGCGGCGGTCTGGACGGCTGGAAGGATGTCAGCGAAGCACGCAACGTGACGGCCGAGCTTATCAGTCGCGGCTACAGCGAGGCCGATATCGCCAAGCTCTGGGGCGGGAATTTCCTGCGGGTCTGGGACCAGGTGCAGAAGTCGTCCAGACCGATGGCGAAAAACTGATGCCCTCTTTTGCCAAAGCGAACCGAGCTCATGACTAACCGCCGTTCATTCCTCAAGCAGGCCGGTATTCTCGCCGCAGGCCTGCCCCTGGCTTCTGCCGTGAATCTACAGGCACTGGCTGCCAGTCCAACGCCGCTGCCCAAGGACAAATGGGCGCAATTGCGTACGTTGTTCGACCAGGATCCGGACTACCTGCACTTCGCCAACTTCCTGGTGACGTCCCACCCTCGTCCGGTGCGGGAGGCGATTGAACGCCACCGCGCCAACCTCGACCGCAACCCGGGCCTGGCGATGGACTGGGACCTGGGCGAAACCGAAAAACGCGAGCAAGCGGTGCGCGCCTGGGCCGGTCGTTACCTCAAGGCCAAGCCCGAACAGATCGCGCTGACCGGCAGCACCACCGAAGGCCTGTCACTGATCTATGGCGGCATCCATGTGCGTCCGGATCAGGAAATCCTCACCAGCGAGCACGAACACTACGCCACCAACTACGCCCTGGGTTACCGCCAGCAAAAGGACGGGGTCAAGGTGCGCAAGCTCAAGCTGTTCGAGAACAGTCACAAGGTGTCGGCGGATGAGGTGCTGGGTTCGATCGCCAAAGGCATCCGCCCCGAAACCCGCGTGCTGGGCATGACCTGGGTGCAGTCCGGCAGCGGTGTGAAGCTGCCGATCGGCGAGATCGGCAAACTGGTGGAGGAGCAGAATCGCAACCGCGAGGAAAAGGATCGCATTCTGTATGTGGTCGATGGCGTGCACGGTTTTGGCGTTGAAGACCTCGACTTCCCCGACATGCACTGCGACTTTTTCATCGCCGGCACCCACAAATGGATGTTTGGCCCGCGCGGCACCGGGATCATCTGCGCCCGTTCCGCCGAGCTCAAGGATGTGACGCCGACGATTCCGACCTTCTCCGAAGCGACCACGTTCTCGACCATCATGACCCCCGGCGGTTATCACAGCTTCGAACACCGCTGGGCCCTGGACGAAGCGTTCAAGCTGCACCTGGAACTGGGCAAGGCCGAGGTCCAGGCGCGCATCCATGCCCTCAACACTTATGCGAAAAACCGCTTGTTGGAACACCCGCACGTCGAACTGGTCACGCCGAAGAGCCCGGACTTGTCGGCCGGTTTCACCTTCTTCCGAATCAAGGACCGCGACTGCGAAAAAATCGCCGAACAGTTGATGGAGAACCGCGTGGTCTGCGACTCGGTGGACCGCGACGTCGGCCCGGTGATCCGCATCGCGCCGGGCCTGCTCAACACCGAGAACCACATCGAGCGCTTCATGGCCTTGCTGAGTAAAACCGTCTAATGCTGCCCCCTGTGGCTTGAGGGCTTCTGTGGCGAGGGGATTTATCCCCGTTGGGTGGCGCAGCCGCCCCAGCACTTCTTCAGATACAGCGAGCCAGCAGGTTTGCGACTGCTGCGCAGCCGAACGGGGATAAATCCCCTCGCCACAGAAGCCCCATTCCACAGGATCGCACCCTCACCACAGTGACCCCGTTTTCTTTTAAATCGAGACGACAGATGAACCAAGATCTATTAACCGTGCCGCTCAAGGCACTCGCCCTGACCGCCCTCCTCGCCGGTCTATTACCAACCGCCGCCCAGGCGGCCACCGCCCCGCCACCCGGCAAAGTGTTCAAGGACTGCCGCGACTGCCCGGAAATGGTCGTGCTGCCCGCCGGCACTTTCACCATGGGCACGCCGGATGATGAAGTCGGTCGCGAGCCCGACGAAAGTCCGATGCACGAAGTGACCTTCGCCAAACCGTTCGCCATGAGCCGTTTCCAGGTCACCGCCGGTGAATGGGACAGCTACGTGCGCGAGAGCGGCGTGACCATCGCCAACGGCGATACCCGGCCGGGTCGCGAGTGCGTCGCCAGCAAGCCGCGTTATCCGCAAGGTCCGCGTCAGCCAGCGGTATGCATGAACTTCGATGATGTGAAGCACTACGTCGCCTGGCTCTCGAAAAAGACCGGGCAGAAGTACCACATGGTCAGCGAAGCCCAACGCGAATACGCCGCTCGCGGCGGCACCAAGGGTCCGTTCCCCTTCCCGTTCGATGAAGGCAAGGAATACAGCATCAGCCAACACGCCAACACCTACGGGCCGGCGGACGGTTACAGCTTCAGCTCGCCGGTCGGCAGCTATGCACCGAATGCGTTTGGGATGTACGACATGCACGGCAATGTCTACGAATGGGTCGAAGACTGCGAACACCCGAACTACGTCGGTGCACCCACCGATGGCAGCGCCTGGGTAGAACCCAATTGTGAAGCCGTGCGCATTCGTGGCAACGACTGGGGCGAAGCGCCGGTGTTCTCCCGCTCGGGCAACCGTAACAGCCAGTACCCGCAAGAGCGTGGCGACTGGATGGGGTTCCGTATTGTGCGCGACCTGTAAGCCATAACCCCAATCCTGTGGGAGCTAGCCTGCTCGCGATAGCGGACTGACAGTCGACATATCTATCGACTGTGATGCAGTCATCGCTAGCAGGCTAGCTCCCACAGGGTCATGTGTTTGAGTCGCGATCACCGCCAGTCGGCAACCTTGTAAATTAACCCCTCGATCAGACGTTCTACTGGGTATCTGCCTTTATACCCAAGGAACTGTCTTCCATGACCCAGCCTCCCCGTGGCGCCATCGGCGAGTTGTTCGCCCTGTTGAAACCGTTTCGACTCATCGTCGCCGCGTCCATTTTCCTGGGCATGGTCGGCGGCTTGAGCGTCACGGTACTGCTGGCGACCATCAACAACGCCCTGCATTCGGACACCGGCCTGACCCAGGGCGTTGTTGCCTTGTTCGCCGGCTTGTGCCTGCTGGCGCTGCTGAGTTCGATCTGCTCGGACATCGGCACCAACTACGTCGGCCAGCACATCATCGCCAAACTGCGTAAACAGCTCGGTGAAAAAGTCCTCTCGGCACCGATCGAACAGATCGAACGCTATCGCAGCCACCGCCTGATTCCGGTGCTGACCCACGACGTCGACACCATCAGCGACTTCGCCTTCGCCTTCGCGCCGCTGGCGATTTCCGTGACCGTGACCCTGGGTTGCATGGGTTACCTGGCCATTCTTTCATGGCCGATGTTCCTGATCATGGTCGCCGCGATTCTGATCGGCACAGCGATCCAGGCCTACGCCCAGAGCAAAGGTGTGCAGGGTTTCATGGCCGCCCGTGACGCTGAAGACGAACTGCAGAAGCACTACAACGCGATTGCCGAAGGCGCCAAGGAACTGCGGATTCACCGTCCACGTCGCCAGCGCATGTTTGTCTCGGGCATCAAGGCCACGGCCGAATTCATCTGCAACACACAAGTGCGTTCGATCAACACCTTCGTCATCGCCAAGACCTTCGGCTCGATGCTGTTCTTCGTGGTCATTGGTCTGGCCCTGGCGCTGCAAACCTTCTGGCCAAGCGCCGACAAGACTGTGATGAGCGGCTTTGTGCTGGTGCTGCTGTACATGAAAGGCCCGCTGGAACATTTGATCAGCACGCTGCCGATTGTCAGCCGCGCGCAGATTGCCTTCCGCCGGATCGCCGAGTTGTCCGAACAGTTTTCCACCCCTGAACCACACTTGTTGCTCAGCGATCAGGGCAACGTCAAGCAAGCCGTGCACGAACTGAAACTGGCCGATGTGCGTTTCGCCTTCCCGGCTGCCGAAGGTGCCGCGCCGTTCCAGCTCGGCCCGGTCAACCTGACGATCAAGCAAGGCGACATCACCTTTATTGTCGGCGAGAACGGTTGCGGCAAGACCACGCTGATCAAGTTGCTGCTGGGCTTGTACACGCCGCAGCAGGGTGAGATCCGGGTCAACGGCGAGGCGATTGATGCGCAAAATCGTGATGACTACCGCCAGTTGTTCACCACGATCTTCGCAGACTATTACCTGTTCGATGACGTGATCCAGGGCGACACGCACATCCCCGAAGACGCCAACAAATACCTGCAACGCCTGGAAATCGCGCACAAGGTCAGCGTCAAGGACGGCAATTTCACCACCACCGATCTTTCCACCGGCCAGCGCAAACGCCTGGCACTGGTCAATGCCTGGCTCGAGGAGCGCCCGGTGCTGGTGTTCGATGAATGGGCGGCCGACCAGGACCCGACCTTCCGCCGGATTTTCTATACCGAGCTGCTGCCGGACCTCAAGCGCCTGGGCAAAACCATCATCGTGATCTCCCACGATGACCGCTATTTCGACGTGGCCGACCAGTTGGTGCGCATGGAAAGTGGCCGGGTCGTTACCGAGCTGACAATGGCCTGATTGGGGTTTTCATTGCTTTTCGCGGACCTGTGGGAGCGGGCTTGCCCGCGATGAGGCCATCACTTTCACATTGATGGTGATTGACCCACCGCTATCGCGGGCAAGCCCGCTCCCACAGGTTTCGCGAACTTTCTGCTTCCCCAGAAAATTATTTGACGGGTTTCTTTCCGGTTTTTGGTTTGTGCCGCGTCTAATAATCATTCTTATTAACAAAAACTCTGCACAACACTTTTCAGGAGCACAGGTAAGTAATGCGACCTCAACCACGCCGCACACCTATCGCGCTGGCCGTACAGCGCCCGACATTGCATCGCACCCTGTTCACCAGCGTACTGCTGACCGCCACCTTGCTGGGGAGCTCGATGGCCAATGCTGCACCTGTAAAAGTGAATATCGCCGTGCAGCCGCTTTCCAACGCGCTGACCGAGCTGGGCATGCAGACCAACCTGCAGATCCTCTACAGCCCGGATCAGGTGGCGGGCATCAAGTCCCGTGCGGTGTCCGGTTCGCTGGAGCCGTCCGAGGCCCTGAGCGCCCTGCTCAAAGGCACCGGCATTTCGTTCCAGATCAACGGCAACAGCGTCACCCTGGTCTCCGGCGGCGGTTCGGGCCTGCAACTGGGCGCGACCACGATTTCCGGCCAGGCCCTGGGCCTGACCACTGAAGACACCAATTCCTACACCACCGGCGCCACCACCACCGCGACCAAGTTGCCGCTGACCCTGCGCGAAACACCGCAATCGGTGACCGTGGTGACCCGTCAGCAAATGGACGATCGCGGCGTACAGAGCGTCGGCGATGCACTGCGCAACACCCCCGGCATCACGTCGCAGAAATACGACAGTGACCGTACCGAATTTTCCGCCCGGGGCCAGGCCATCACCAACTTTCAGTACGATGGCGTCAACACCATCTACGACGGTGTGTACGGTGAAAACCCGAACAACAGCGACGACTCGGCCAGCCTCGACCACATCGAAGTCATCAAGGGCGCTACCGGCCTGATGACCGGCACGGGCGATCCGTCCGCCACGGTCAACCTGATCCGCAAGAAGCCGACCAAGGACTTCAAGGCCTCGGTCAGCGCCACCGCCGGCCGCTGGGACAAGTACCGTGCTGAAGGCGACATTTCCGGTTCGCTGACCGATTCCGGCAACGTCCGCGGCCGCTTCGTGACCACGTATCAGGACGCCAACTCGTACCTGGATCACTACAGCCAGAAGAAAGACCTGTTCTACGGCGTCCTCGAAGCCGACCTGACCGACGACACCCTGCTGACCTTCGGCATCGACAAGTCCAGCGCCACCCCGCGCGGTTCGTCGTGGACCGGTAACCCGACCTACTTCGCCGATGGCGGCCGTACCGAGTTCCCGCGTCACTTCAACCCGGCTGCCGACTGGAGCCGTCGTGATTTCGACAGCACCACCTACTTCGCCTCGCTGGAACAAGCGCTGGCCAATGACTGGAAACTCAAAGTCAGCCTGGACCAGAAAACCACCGATCACGACACCCAACTGGCTTCGGCCAGCGGCGGCAACCCGGACCGCGCCACCGGTGAAGGCATGTTCCTTTACTGGGGTCGCTGGGAAGGCCATCGCGTGCAGAACACCGCTGACGTGAACGTCTCCGGCCCGTTCAGCCTGGGCGGTCGCGAGCACGAACTGGTCGCCGGTGTCATGGCGTCCCACTCGCGCCAGACCGGCGCGACTTACGACACCAGCGCGTTCTCCCAAGTGCCAGGCAGCATCTATGACTGGAACGGCGAACTGCCGAAACAGGAATTCCCGAAGAACGGCAAATACGAGCGCACCCAGAGCCAGAACGGCGTTTACCTGGCCACGCGCCTGCGTCCGACCGACGACCTGTCGTTCATCCTCGGCACCCGCCTGAGCACCTTCAAGTACAACGAAGACTACAGCTACAACCCGGGCGCCAGCCTGACCGACACCCACGCCAGCTACAAGGAACACGGCGTCGTCACGCCCTACGCCGGTGTGGTGTACGACCTGAACGACACGTACTCCGCATACGCCAGCTACACCAATATCTACCAACCGCAAATCTACAAGGACGCCAACGGTTCGACGCTGCAGCCGGTTGAAGGCAACGCTTACGAGACCGGCCTGAAAGCGGCCTACTTCGAAGGCAAGCTGAACGCCAGCCTGGCCTTCTTCCGCATCGAGCAGGACAACGTCGCTGAATCGATCGGCACCAACCCGGTCACCAACGAAGGCATCTACAAAGCCATCGACGGCGCGACCACCAAGGGCGTGGAACTGGAACTGGCCGGTGAACTGGCCGAGGGCTGGAACCTGTCCGCCGGCTACACCTACGCCCGGACCCGTGACCAGGACGAGCAACGGATCTTCGGCTACCCGCTGTCCACCACCCGTCCTGAACACGTCGTCCGTACTTTCACCACCTACCGTCTGCCGGGCGTGATGAACAAGTTCACCGTCGGTGGCGGCGTGAGCTGGCAGAGCGCGTTCTACGGCAAGATCTACAGCGCCAGCGCGGGCGACTACACCCAGATCAAGCAAGGTGGCTACACCCTCGTGGACCTGATGACCCGTTACCAGTTCGACGACCACCTGAGCTTCACCGTCAATGCCAACAACGTCTTCGACAAGAACTACCTGACGGGCCTGGGCAACTTCGATACCACGTTCTACGGCGAGCCGCGTAACGTGCAGGTCACCGCGAAGTATGATTTCTGAGTCGTGAGCTGAAATGAAAAATGCCCGTGTCGTGAGATGCGGGCATTTTTTTTGGGCCAGGGATTTGTGGTGAATGTGGGTCCGCCATCGCGGGCAAGCCCGCTCCCACAGTTTTTTGCGGCGTTCACAAATCCCTGTGGGAGCGGGCTTGCCCGCGATGGCAATTGCCGGAACAACAAACTGCCCTGAGCCGGACACAAAAAAACCACCACCCCTGATCCAGGCATGGCGGTTTTTTTTCACTTCAACTCAAACCCGCGAACGCACCCACCCCGCCACTTCTGCATGAATCCCTTCCACTTCGCTCAACAACCCCGCCATGCGCATGAAGTCATGGGTCATCCCCGGCTGCTCCAGCAACGTCACCTCATTGCCCGCCGCTCGCAACAGCTCGGCATACGCCAGCCCTTCGTCACGCAGCGGATCATGCCCGGCCAGGTACACCAGCGCCGGCGCCACGCCCGAAAGATCTGCCGCCAGCAATGGCGAGCAACGCCAATCCGCCAGGTCCTCTGACGTACGCCCGTAATGCGCGTAGAACCAGTCCAGCGTCGGCGTCTCCAGCAAATACCCTTCGGCGAAATCACGATGGGAGGCACGCTTGGTGGTCGCGTCGGTCACGGGGTACAACAGCACTTGCGCCTTGGGTTTGAGCGCCAGTTCCTGAGGCTCACGCACCGCCATGATCGACAGCACCGTGGCCAGTGTCGCGCCCACGCTGTCGCCGACCAGCGCGACCCGATTCGCATCCAGCCCCCGCACCGCGCTTTCGCGCACCAGCCAGTTGCCGGCATCGCAGGCGTCTTGCACCGGAGTCGGGAAACGCCACTCCGGGGCCAGTCGATAATCCACGGTCAGTAACGCAAACCCGCCCTGCGAGGCCAGTCGCCGGCACAGTGCATCATGGGAATCGAGGCTGCCGACCACATAGCCGCCGCCATGGAAATACAACACCACCGGCTGCAAGCCGTCGACAGTTTGCCCCGCGCGATAAAGCCGCGCCGACAGGCTGTGGCCGTCCCTTGCGGCGATGGTGAAATCCTCGCAGGCCACGTTGTCCAGTGGCACGTCGAGAAACCCGGAGGAGGCTTCAAAATCGATCCGCGCCTGTTGGGGCGACTGTTCATGCATCGCACGACTTTTGCCGGTCATCCGGCCGAACTCGGCGAGTTCGAGAAATGCTTCAAGTTCTGGCAACACGGCCATGGGACGAATCCTTCTACACAAATAGGTCAATACAGAATCTTGAAACCAGCGACAAACCCTGTGGCGAGGGAGCTTGCTCCCGTTGGACTGCGCAGCAGTCCCCTTCTTATTAGGGATAAGGGGGGCCGCTTCGCAGCCCAGCGGGAGCAAGCTCCCTCGCCACAGGTCAGTGTCAGTCTTCACTGACACCCGCAAATTCAAGCAATGGCCAAACGGCGCTCCAGCAAGTCTTCAAGCTCATCAAGCAACTCATCACCGCGCAGCAGCTCGTAATGCCCCCCGGCCAACAAACGATCAACGCCATGCCTGCCGACCTGAGCCTCGAACACCCGACGTTCATCCTCGCGCTCGGCCACCCACCAGCGATAGGCCGAAGCCTGGATTGCCGGCAGTTGTCGATGCGCCAGCGCCAGTTGCTTGAGGCGTGAGCCGGTGGCGAAGATCTGCGTGAGTTCCCCCGCGCCCAATGCGGCTTGTTCATTGGAACCGTGCAACGCCGCTTCGATGACGGCGGTGGAACCCTCGCGCTCGTCCAGTCCAGCGGCTTTCAGCGCGATCAATGCCTGAGCCTCATCCGCTGGCAAACCGAGCACAAACTTCAGGAAATCACCGAGGTCCTCGCGCCAGTCCCCCGCTTCCGCGGTGCCGGCCACATAGCTGTCGACCAACCCGGCAAACGCCACGGTTTCACCCTGGGTTTCCAGTTCATGGGCGACCAATTGCGTCAACGCACCGCCCAACGACCAACCCAGCAAGTAATACGGTCCCTTGACCTGCTGACTGCGAATCCGTGCCGCATAGGCTTGGGCCATGGCCAGCAGCGATTCGTCCTGCCAGTGCGGGTCAAGCAACATGCGGCATTGCACGCCATACACCGTGCGCCGGCCTTCCAGTCGGCGAGCCAGCGGTTCGTAGTCGAATACTGTGCCGAAACCGGCGTGCAGGCAGAACAGCGCCGGCACATTTGGGATCCGCGCATTCAGTGCCAGCAGCGGATCCGGCGCAGACGTCGGCTCGGCCGCTTGATAACCACTCAGTTCGGCAATGCACGGCTTCTGCATCAGATCCCGCAGCTTCAATTCAAAGCCCAGTTGCGGCTGGCTGCGCACCCGCGAGATGACTTTCAGCACCTGCAACGAGTCGCCGCCCAGCTCGAAGAAGTTGTCGTCGATGCCGACTTGCGGCACGCCCAGCACTTCTTGCCAGATCGCCGTCAGCGCGGTTTCCAGATCGTTGCGCGGCGCACGATAACCGCCCAGCGCCCATTCAGGCGCCGGCAATGCGCGACGATCGAGCTTGCCGTTGGCCGACAGCGGGAAACGCTCCAGCACCAGGATCCGTGCCGGCACCATGTAGTCCGGCAGTTGCGCTTGCAGTTCAGACTTCAAACGCCGATCCAGCCCAACAGCAGCGGCCACCACGTAACCGACCAATTGCTTGCCGGTCGGCGTGTCGTGCACCACCACGGCAGCATCCTGCACGCCGGCGCACTCACGCAGACGCCCTTCGATTTCGCCCAGTTCGATGCGGAAACCACGGATCTTCACTTGCTGGTCGAGACGCCCCAGGTAGTCGATCAACCCGCACTCGCGCTGGCGCACCAGGTCGCCGGTGCGGTACATGCGGCCGCCGGCCTCGAACGGATCCGGGATGAACCGCTCGGCGCTCATGCCGGGACGCTGGTGGTAACCGCGCGCCAGGCATTCGCCGCCCAAATACAGTTCGCCACTGACACCGACCGGCAACGGATTGAGGTCGGCATCCAACACATACAAGCCACGCCCGGCCACACCGCGCCCAATCGGCGCATACGCCGCGTCGCAGGTTTCGCTGACCTCGGCACGCCACAGCAGCGGTGTGACCACGGTCTCGGTCGGGCCATATCCGTTGACCAGACGCTGCGGACGCAAGGCGCGTTTGACCTGCTCGAAACTGGCCTCCGGCACCGCATCGCCGCCAAAGCAATACACCTCGACCGCCGGCGGATTGCCCAAACGTTCGGCCACTTCGGCCATCTGTTGCAAGTACGCCGGCGGGAAGCAGGCCACGGTGACGGCGTGACGATGCAGCACTTCGAGGGTTTGTTCCGGGGTCCACAAACTGTCATCGCGGATCACCAGACTGCCACCGGCCAACATCACACTCAGCCAGCGCTCCTGCGCACCGTCGAAAGCGAACGACATGAAGTGCAACTCGCGGCTGCTTGGTGCCAGTTCGTAAAGCTCGATGATGCCGCGGCAATGCCGGGCAATCGGACCCCGCGCCACTGCTACGCCTTTCGGTTGGCCGGTGGAACCAGAGGTGTAAATCAGGTATGCCAGGTGCCCCGGCAACGGATGGGAAACCGGGCACGCCACGTTGTCGGCAACGCTCAATTGATCCAGCAACAGGCGTGGCGGGCTGTCGGCCAAGGTCAGTCGATCACCCAGATTGCTATCGCAGAGCAACAGGCTGGCCGCCGAATCGCTCAACATGTAGGCCAGTCGCTCGGCCGGGTACGCCAGGTCCAATGGCAGATAAGCCGCCCCCGCCTTGAGCACCGCGAGGAACGCCACGATGGTGCGTTCGGAGCGCGGCAACGCCACCGCCACCAGGCTTTCCGGGCCGATACCGCGACCGATCAACTGCTGCGCCAGCCCATTGGCCTGCGCCTCAAGCTCGGCATAACTGACTTGCCGATCCTCACAGATCAAAGCGATTTTCTGCGGCTGCGTTTGCACATGCCGATTGAAGGCGTGCAGCAAATCGGTGTCGTCTTCAGAAGCGTGCGGCAGGCTGATAAGCGCCTCAGGCAAACCAATGTTGCCGAGCAAACACGCAGCATCCTCCGGCAACGCACGCAACAACCCTTCCAGCTGCGCACGAATCCGCTCGACTTCTACGTCACTGAAGCGATCACGCAGGAACAGGTATTCGACCTCCAGGCCTTCTTCGTTGGCGCTGACCATCAAGTCCATCGGGAAGTTGGTGACACCGCCACTGCCGACTTCGGCAAAGCGCAGTTCACCTTCCTCGCCCCCTTTCAAGGCACGGTCCACCGGATGGTTTTCGAACACGATGATGCTGTCGAACAAGCCCTGGCCACCCTGCCCGGCCCAGCGCTGGATGTCCGACAACGGCGTGTGTTCGTAGTCGCGGACCATCAGGTTGTAATCCTGCAAGTCGCGCAGCCATTCGCCCAACGGCTGCTGCGGATCGAGGGTCTGGATCACCGGCAAAGTGTTGATGAACAGGCCGAGCATGTCCTGAGCACCCGCCAAACCGGTCGGACGCCCCGCCACCGTCGCGCCGAACGCAACGCTGCGCTGGCCGCTGTGACGTTGCAGCAACAACAGCCACGCGCCTTGCACCAGCGTGTTGAGGGTTACGCGCTGACGCTTGGCGAAGGTGTGCAATTTGCGCGTCGCTTCGGCGTCGAGGTTGCTGTACATCACGCCGTGGCCGGAACCTGTCGCACCGGAAGCCTTGGCCAGAATGGTCGGTTCTTCGAGCAGCGCCAGGCGCTCACGCCAGAAGCCTTCGGCTTGCGCACCGTCCTGGCGTTGCAGCCAGGCGATGTAGTCGGCGTAGCGACCGGTCAGGGTCGGCAGGCTGTCGTTGTGGTACAGGCGCAGCATGTCGCCGAGCAGACGCGAAGCGCTCCAGCCGTCGAGCAACAGGTGATGGTAAATCCAGATCATCTGGTAGCGGTCATCACCCAGGCGTACCAGGATGAAACGCATCAACGGCGGGCAACTCAGATCAAAGCCCTTGGCCTGTTCCGCAGCCGCCAGTTCGCTCAACGCGTGTTCGGTGTCGGTGCGATCACGCCAGTCGAGTTCTTCGATCGGCAACTCGACGTCGGCGAACACCGCTTGCAGCGGATCGGCCAGGCCATCGCGCCAGCGGAATGCAGCGCGCAGCACTTCATGACGCTCAACCAAGGTCTGCCAAGCGGCGCGGAAACGCGGCACCTGCAAGCCGTCGACCGCCACGCTCAACTGGTTGACGTAGGGGTTGAGCTCCGGTGAATCGAGGCAATGGAACAACATGCCTTGCTGCATCGGCGACAGCGGATACAAGTCTTGCAGCCCCTCGCGGGCAGCGATGTCGATGTGCGGCACCAGCGAGAACGCCTCGACTTTTGGCGCTTCGATCAATGTTGCTTCTCGGCTGCCGGCCACGGCGGCGAGTGCCCGAATGGTCTGCTGTTCAAACAGTTGCTTCGGACTGAACACCAGCCCGCGCTGCCCGGCACGACTCACCGCTTGCAGGGAAATGATCGAGTCACCGCCCAGTTCGAAGAAGTTCTCGGTGACACCCACCGATTCCAGACCCAGCAGTTCCTGCCAGATCTTCACCAGCAAGGCTTCGGCCGGTGTTGCAGCGGCCACGTGGTCGTGGTTCTGCCGAGTGGCTTGCGGCGCCGGCAGACCTTGGCGATCGAGCTTGCCGTTCGGCGTCAGCGGCAACGCGGCCAGGCACATCAAGTGCGCCGGCAGCATGTGTGCCGGCAAACGGCTGCGCAAGTGAGCCGTCAGCGCTTCACGCAAATCCTGCTCATCGGCGAGCGGATCGCGCGGCACCACGTAACCGACCAACTGGCGGCTCACCGGGCCTTCGCGATCGATCACGAACGCTTCACGCACGCCTTCGTGTTCCAGAAGGCAGGCTTCGATTTCGCCGAGTTCGATACGGAACCCGCGAATCTTCACTTGCTGGTCGATACGGCCGAGGTATTCGACAACACCGTCGGCACGGAACCGCGCGAGGTCGCCACTGCGGTACAGACGCGCACCCGGCACGAACGGATCCGGCACGAAGCGTTCAGCGGTCAGGTCTGGACGTTGATGGTAACCCCGGGCGACGCCCTCGCCGCCCAGGTACAACTCGCCCGCCACGCCCACCGGCAACGGCTGCAAGCCGCCATCCAGAATATAGGCACTGCGGTTGCCCACCGGCCGGCCAATCGGCATGAACGCCGAATCGAACTCGGTATCCGGATAGGCCAGCCAGATCAGCGGCGTGATCACCGTTTCGGTCGGGCCATAGCCGTTGATCAGGCGCTTGGGTTGCAGCACCTGCTGGACTTCATCGAACGCGTGCTTGGCCATGCCTTCACCGCACGGGGTGTAGGAACGGATCGGCAAATCACGCCCCGCTTCGCCCATGAATTCGGCGATCTGCCCCAGATAGGTCGGGGTGAAGCAGGCGATGGTGATGCCGTGCTTTTCGATCTCGGCGCAGGTGCGCTCCACGCTCCACAACTCGTCGTCGCGCGGCATCACCGCCGAACCGAACACCAGCGGCGTCAGCCAGCGCTCGTGGGCGCCGTCGAAGCTGATCGAGGCGAATTGCAGCTCGCGATCATCCGGGGTCATGCCGTACAACTCGCCGATCGACAGGCAATGCATGGCCAGCGGACCGTGGGCCACGCTGACGCCTTTCGGCCGGCCGGTGGAGCCCGAGGTGTAAATCAGGTACGCGAGGTTTTCGCCGCAAGTCAGGTTGACCGGGTTGGTTTGCGCCATGAACTCCAGCGGCTCGCGGTCGATTTCCAGCACCGGCAGGCCTTGCGGCAACGGCAGTTTTTCCCGCAGCCATGATTGGCTGATCATCAGCGAAATGCCGCTGTCTTCCATCAGGTAACGCAGGCGTTCCGTCGGGTACGCCGGGTCCAGTGGGACGTAAGCGCCGCCGGCCTTGAGGATCGCCAGCAAGCCGACGATCATTTCCGGCGAACGCTGCATGGCCAGGCCGACCCGCACTTCCGGACCGATGCCGAGTGCGCGAAGACGATGGGCCAATTGGTTGGCGCGACGGTTGAGCTGGTCGAAGCTCAACTCCAGATCGTTGAAGATCAGCGCGGTGGCGTCCGGGCGGATGTCCGCTTGGACCTCGATCAACTGATGCACGCAGAGCGGGTTTTGCGCTGCCATGAACGCCGGGTTCCACTCCACCAACTGTTGTGCGCGTTCCGGCGCGGTCAGCAGGTCCAGCTCACTCAATGCCGTCTGTGGCGCGGCAACCATCGCCGCCAGCAACGCGGCCAGATGCTCGCTCATGCGAACAATCGCCTCGTTGCTGAAATGCGCGCACTGGTAGCTCCAGTTCAGGCTCAACTGACTTTCGGCGGTGGCCGCCAGGGTCAGCGGGAAGTTGGTGCGTTCGTGGTTCTGCGGAATCGAGAAGCTCAACCCGGCTGGCGCGCCCTGTTGCAGCGCTTCGGCCACCGGGAAGTTTTCGAACACCAGCAGGCTGTCGAACAGCGGTTCACCGGCACGCCCGGCCCAGCGCTGAATGTCACCCAATGCGGTGAATTCATGTTCACGCAGTTCCAGGTTCTGTGCCTGCAAACGGCTCAGCCATTGACCGACGCTTTCAACCGCGTCCGGGCTGCTGATCACCGGCAAGGTGTTGATGAACAGGCCGAGCTGGCTTTCAGCCCCCGGCAAATCCACCGGACGCCCCGCCACGGTCGCGCCGAACGCGACGCTGCGTTGACCGCTGTAGCGTTGCAACAGCAGTGCCCAGGCCCCTTGCACCAAGGTGTTGAGGGTGACTTTTTGCTGACGGGCAAACTCGCTGAAGCGCTGGCTGGTGGCAACGTCGAAGGTCTGCCGATGGTCGGCAAATTCGGCCGTCGACAGGTTTTTACTGTCGCCATGGGCCAGGCTCTGCGCCAGCAGGGTCGGGTTGTCGAGGGTCGCCAGTTGCTCGCGCCAGAAGGTCTCGTCGGCGTGGGCATCCTGACGTTGCAGCCAGCCGATGTAATCGGCAAAACGCCCGGTCGGTGCCTGCACGTCCTGCCCGGCATAACGCTGCAAGACTTCGCTCAACAGCAGGGAATTACTCCAGCCATCGAGCAACAGGTGATGGTGGGTGTAGATCAGTTGCTGACGCTCATCGTCGAGGCGCACCAGGGTCAAGCGCATCAGCGGTGCCCGGGTCGAATCAAGTTGCAGGCGTTCGCTGTCGATCAGTTGTGCGAGCGCTTCGGTTTGATCGCTGCGGTCGCGCCAGTCGAGGCAGGTCATCGGCAATTGCAGATGACGATGGACCAGTTGCACCGGCGCCTCGAAGCCATCCGGGAAGTGGAAGCTGCTGCGCAGGATCGGATGGGTGTCGAGCACCGCTTGCCAGGCGCCGCCCAGAAGCTCGGTATCGAGGCCACGGGCTTCGACGCTGAGTTGGTTCACATAGGCGCCGGACTCGGATTCGTACAAGCTGTGGAACAGCAAACCGGCCTGCATTGGCGACAGCGGATACAGATCCTCGATCTGCGCCGGCGGCACCGGCAGGCCATCGAGTTGCGCCTGGGTCAGGCGCGCCAACGGGAAGTCCGCCGGGGTCACGCCGCCCGCGCCATCGCTCAGGCAATGGGCAATCAGCGCCAGCAACTCACTGCGGAAATCCGCCGCCAGCGCTTCGATCTCGCGCAGGTCGAAGCACTCGCGACTGAAGGTCCAGTCGAGTTTCAGTTCACCGCCATACACCTGGCCGTCCACCGACAGCCAGTTCGGCAACGGTGCGTCCGCCGATTGCGCGGCGCCGCTGGACTCCGTGGCCGGTTTGAACAGGGCGTCTTCGGCGAAGCTCTGGTCGAACTGCCCAAGGTAGTTGAAGGTGACGCGCGCTTGCGGCAACGCGGCCAGCGCCGCTTGGGTCGAGGCATCGCCCATGTAGCGCAGCAGGCCATAACCCATGCCTTTGCCGGGGATCTCGCGCAGTTGCTGCTTGATCGCCTTGATCGAACCGGCAAGGTCGGCGGTCGGCGTAAGGCGCACCGGGAACAGACTGGAGAACCAGCCGACGGTGCGGGTCAGGTCGATGTCGTCGAACAGCTCTTCGCGGCCGTGGCCTTCGAGCTGAATCAGCGCCGAGGCGTCGCCGGTCCAGCGGCTGAGAGTGCGGGCCAGTGCGGTCAGCAGCAGATCGTTGACCTGCGTGCGGTAGATCGCCGGCGCCTGTTGCAGCAACTGGCGGGTCTGTTCGCGGTCGAGGCCGATGCTGACGCCCTGGCGCAGATGCCCGGCCTGACTGGCTTGAGCGTTGGCGGCGGGCAGCGAATCATTGGCGGCGCTCAGCTGCGCCTGCCACCAGTTCAGTTCCCCGGCAGTAGCTTCGGAACGTACGTACGTGTCGAGCTTGTCCGCCCAGGCCTGGAAAGCGCTGGTCTTCGGTGGCAGCTCTTGCCCTTGGTAAGCCGCCTGCAAATCTTCCAGCAACACCCGCCACGACACACCGTCCACCGCCAGGTGATGGATCACCAACAGCAAACGTTGCGAGCCATCGGCCTGGGCGATCAACGCGACGCGCAGCAGCGGCCCGTCTTGCAGGCTGAGACTGCGCTGGGCTTCATCGCAGACCGATTCCAGCGACTCATTACTGGCCACGCGAGCGGTCCAAAGCATGTCGATCACGTCGGCGCTGTCGGCACCGACATAACGCGCCGACCATTGGCCATTGACCTGACTGAAGCGCAAACGCAGCGCGTCGTGTTGCTTGAGCAGGCGTTGCAGGGCGGCTTGCAGGCGTGGCAACTCGAGGGTTTCGCGCGGTGTCAGCAACACCGCCTGGTTCCAGTGCGCCCGTTGCGGAATCGGCTCGTCGAAGAACCAGCGCTGAATCGGCGTGAGTTTTTGCACGCCGTCAACCGGCCCTTGTTGGGCCAACGGCGCCGCCTGTTCTTTGACCACCGCCGCCAGTGCTTGCAAAGTTTGCTGCTGGAACAGATCACGGGGCTGCAGGCTCAGCCCGGCACGACGGGCACGGCTGACCACCTGAATCGAAATGATCGAGTCGCCGCCCAGTTCAAAGAAGTTGTCCTGACGCCCGACCTGCTCCACGCCCAACACGTCCTGCCAGATCTGCGCCAGCACCTGCTCATGTTCGCTGCGTGGCGCTTCGAACGCGCGCTGGCTGACTTGTGCAGTTGGCGCCGGCAGGCGTTTGCGGTCGAGTTTACCGTTGGGGCTCAGGGGCATTTGCTCGATCAGCACGGTCTGCGCCGGCACCATGTAATCCGGCAGGCTCGCCAGCAGATGGCTTTTCAGGGTTTCACGCCATGCACCTTGTTGCTCGGCATCGGCGCCGACCAACCCTCGGTCCTGCGGCACGATGTATGCGACCAATTGCTTGCCGCTCGGGCCATCGAGGGCCAGCACCACGGCCTCCTGTACGTCGGCATGTTCTTGCAGGCGCGCTTCGATTTCACCCAGTTCGATGCGTAAACCGCGAATCTTCACTTGATGGTCGATTCGTCCGCAATAGTCGATGGCGCCGTCAGCGCGATAACGCGCCAGGTCACCAGTGCGGTACAGCCGCTCGCCACTGCCGAACGGATCGACCACGAAACGCTCGGCGGTCAGCGCGCCACGACGGTGGTAACCGCGCGCCAGACCAACACCACCCAAATACAACTCACCCACCGCTCCCAGCGGCAAGGGTTGCAGCTCGCTGTCGAGGATGCAGGTGCGCAGGTTGGCGATCGGACGGCCGATCGGCACGCTGTCGCGCCCCTCTTCGACGCAGGTCCAGTGGGTCACGTCGATGGCCGCTTCGGTCGGGCCATACAGGTTGTAGAGATTGGCTTGCGGCAGGCTGCGCAGCGTCTGGCGTTGCAGCTCCATCGGCAGCGCTTCACCGCTGCAAATGATCCGCTGCAGCGACGTGCAGGCCAGCGCCTCGTCGGCACTGATGAACGCCGAGAGCATCGACGGCACGAAGTGCAGCGTGGTGATCGCCTGCTCGACGATCAACGCGGCAAGGCGTTGCGGATCGCGATGTTCGCCCGGTGCGGCGATCACCAACGTGGCGCCCTTCATCAGCGGCCAGAAAAACTCCCACACCGACACGTCAAAACTGAACGGCGTCTTTTGCAGCACGCGGTCGCTCGGCAGCAATTGGTAGGCTTGCTGCATCCACTCCAGACGGTTATGCAGCGCCACATGGCGGTTGCCCGCGCCTTTCGGTTTGCCGGTGGAACCGGAGGTGTAAATCACATACGCAAGGTTTTCTGCGATGGCCAGGTTCGGCAGATCAGTGCCCGGCAAGTCGCTCAGCCAGTCAGCCTCGGCGTGCAGGCACAAGGTGCGCACGTTGGCCGGGGTTGGCAGTTGCGCCAGCAAATGTTCCTGGGTCAGCAACAACGAAATGCCGCTGTCTTCAATCATGTAGCTCAGACGATCCAGCGGGTATTCCGGGTCCAGCGGCACATACGCGCCGCCCGCCTTGAGAATCGCCAGCAGGCCGACGACCATTTCAAACGAACGGTCGCAGGCAATCCCCACGATCACTTCCGGGCCGACGCCCTGGGCGCGCAAGTGATGGGCAAGGCGGTTGGCGCGCAGGTTCAGCTCGGCGTAACTCAGGGACTGGCCCTGGAACGCCAGCGCCGTCGCCTCGCCGTTTTCAACCACGCGTTCCTCGAAATGGCGCTGCACGCAGACTTCGCCCGGATAGGCCCGGGCGGTGTCATTGAGGTCGTCGAGGATGCGCAGACGCTCGTCGGCCTCCAGCAACGGCAATTCGGCGAGCGGGCATTGCGGGTTCGCCAACACACCGGCCAGCAGGTTGCGCCAGTGCCGCGCAAGGTGCTCGATGCGCTCGGCGTCGAACAAATCGGTGGCATAGGTCAGGCTGGCGAACAGCTTGTCGCCCTCCTCCTGAGTGTCCAGTTGCAGATCGAACTGCGTGGTGTGCGCCGTGGCGTTCAGGGCTTCGACGCGCAGGCCGGCGAGCAAGCCGCTGACCGCCGCCGGTTTGGCTTGCTGGTGGTTGAACATCACCTGGAACAGCGGGCTGTGGCTGAGGCTGCGTTCACCTTGCAGCGCCTGTACCAGCCGCTCGAACGGCAAATCCTGATAATCCTGGGCATCCAGCGACGCGGCGCGGGTCTGGTCGAGCAATTGGCTGAACGGCAGACGTCCATCGAGCTCGGCACGCATCACCTGGGTGTTGACGAAAAAGCCGATCAGGCCACGGGTTTCCGTGCGATTACGGTTGGCAATCGGCACACCAACACGCACGTCGGCCTGACCGCTGTAGCGATAAAGCAGCGCCTGGAAGCTCGCCAGCAACAGCATGAACGGCGTGACGCCGCGCTGTTTGGCCAGGCTCATCAGGCCGCTGGCCAAGGTCGCATCGAGGGCGAAATCCAGACGCGCACCGCGCTGGCTTGGTTGCGCCGGACGCGGACGGTCAGTCGGCAATTCGAGCAGCGGTTGTTCGCTGCCCAAGGTTTCGCGCCACCAGTTGAGTTGACGCTCCAGCTCGCCCGCTTCCATCCAGCGGCGTTGCCACATTGCGTAGTCGGAATACTGGATCGGCAATGCCTCCAGCGCAGCGTTCTGGCCTTGGCAATGCGCGGCGTAGAGCCGGGAAAACTCTTCCACCAGCACACCCATCGACCAGCCATCGGTGACGATGTGGTGCAGGGTCAGCAACAGCACGTGGTCTTCGGTGTCGAGTTGCAACAAGGTGACCCGCAACAACGGACCGTGCTGCAGATCAAACGGCCGGGCGATTTCCTGTTCGACGCTGTTCATCGCCTGATCGAAGCGCTGGTCCTGAGGTTCGCCGCGCAGGTCAATCTGTTCGATCGGCAGCGAGGTGAATTCGGCCAGTGTCTGAACGACTTTCCCGTCATCCTCGACGAAACGGCTGCGCAAGCTCTGATGCCGCTCCAGCAGCACATCGAAACTCTGCTGCAACGCCGCAACATTCAATGCCCCGTGCAAACGCAACGCGGCCGGAATGTTGTACGCCGAGCTCTGCGGATCAAGCTGCCAAAGGAACCATTGGCGCTGCTGCGCATAGGACAGTTCGAAGGTGGTGTGCGGCTCGGCGGCAGGCGGTATAGGCAGCTGGCCGAAGCTCACGCCCTGCTCTTGCATGCGGGCCAAAAATTCGCGGCGCTTTTCGGCAGGCAGTCCGGCGAAGCGGCTGGCGATGCGCTGGGCAGTTGTGTGTTCCATCAGTTGATCTCCATCTCGTCGAGAAGCGACTCAAGCGCATCAAGACGTGCATCGTTGTCAGCCGGGGCGTGTTGCCCAGCCATGGCGGCATAAGCCTGAAGGTCGGTGGACTCGAACAGCGCGCGCAGCGGCAGCTCGATGCCCAGTTCCAGCTCCACACGGGCACTGGCCTGGGCGGCGAGCAGCGAATGCCCGCCCAGCTCAAAGAAGTTATCGCGTCGGCCGATCTGCGCCACGCCCAGCACGTCGGCCCAGATCGCGGCCAGTTGCTGTTCGAGGTCGCCCTCAGGGGCTTCGAACGGACGTTGCCATTCCTGAGCGTCAGGCACTGGCAAGGCCTTGCGGTCGAGCTTGCCGTTGCCCGTCAGTGGCAAGGCATCGAGCAGTAGCCAGTGGCTCGGCACCATGTAATCCGGCAGATCGACCTTGAGCGCGGCGCGCAGGTTGTCGCGCCAAGCGATCGGGGCAGTCGGGGTCTGCTCGGCTACGACGTAGGCGCAAAGTTGCGGCCCGCTTTCGCCTGCATGCACACTCAACACCGCTTGGCGCACGCCCGGTTGAGCCAGCAACGCGGCTTCGATTTCACCCAGTTCGATACGGAAGCCACGGACCTTCACTTGCTGGTCGATGCGGCCGAGGTAATCGATGCTGCCGTCGGCACGCTGACGCGCCAGGTCGCCGCTGCGATAGAGCCGCTGCGAGGCCTCGAACGGGCTCGGCACAAAACGCTCAGCGGTCAGGCCGAAACGGCCGTGATAACCCCGCGCCAGACCGGCGCCCGCGATGTACAGCTCGCCCGCCACACCCACCGGCACCGGTTCCAACTGGCTGTCGAGCAAGTACCAGCGCAGGTCGCGGATCGGCAGGCCAATCGGGCTCTGGGCCTTGGCGTCGAGGTCGGCGAGGCGGATGGCGCGATAGGTCACGTGCACCGTGGTTTCGGTGATGCCGTACATGTTGACCAGGGTTGGCTGTTGGTCGCCGAAGCGTTCGAACCAGGGACGTAGGCTCGCGACTTCGAGGGCTTCGCCGCCGAAAATCACCTGACGCAGCGCCATGCTTCGCGGGCTGGCGCAGGCAATCGGCAACAACTGGCGGAACGCGGTCGGGGTCTGGTTTAACACCGTCACGCCTTCATCACAGAGCAAGCGATGGAACTCTTGCGGCTCTCGGCTGATGTAATACGGCGCGATCACCAGACGCCCGCCGGTGCACAGCGAACCGAACAGCTCCCACACCGAGAAATCGAACGCGTAGGAATGGAACAGCGTCCAGACATCGTCCGGGCCGAAGTTGAACTCGCCAGCGGTGGCCGTGAGCAGACGCCCGACGTTGCCATGGCTGAGCAATGCGCCTTTTGGCCGACCGGTGGAGCCGGAGGTGTAGATCACGTAGGCGAGGTTATCCTGCGTCGCCAGCGCCGACAGGTTGTCGTCGCTGAACGCGTCCAGTTGCAACGATTCCAGGCTCAGCACCTGCAGACCGTCGAGAACCGGCAGACCGTCGATCAAGTGTTGCTGAGTCAGCAACAGCGTGATGCCGCTGTCTTCGATCATGTAGCTCAGGCGCTCGGCCGGGTATTGCGGATCGAGCGGCACGTAGGCGCCGCCGGCCTTGAGAATCGCCAGCAAGCCGATCACCAGCGGCATGGCCCGCTCGGTGGCGATGCCGACGCGCACTTCGGGGCCGACACCCAGCTCGCGCAGTGTGCGCGCCAGTCGGTTGGCCTGGGCGTTGAGCGCGGCGTAGGTCAGTTGCTCGCCTTCGTAAGTCAGTGCGATGGCGTTCGGCCGTTGTGCGGCTTGCGCTTCGAACAACTGGTGCAAGGTCGGCGACGTCGGTTGTGCCAGGAACGCAGGGTTCCAGTGCTGCACCAAGGCCTCTTGCTGCGACCCGTCAATCAGTGGCAGTTCGGCAACCCGTTGCTGCGGATCGCTGACCACCGCGCGCAGCAGGCTCAACCACTGCTCGGCGAGGCGCTGCATCGACGCCTCGTCGTACAGGTCCGTGGCGTAGGTCAGGCTGGCATCGAGTGCTTCGCCCTGCTCCTGAGTGTCGAGCACCAGATCGAATTGCGTGGTGTGTTGCTGCCAGTGCAGACGCTCGACCTTCAGGTCGGCAACCGTGCGCTCGACACTCGCGCCCAACTGCTGCTGATGGTTGTAGAGCACCTGAAACAACGGGCTGTGATTCAGGCTGCGGTCCGGTTGCAAGGCGTCGACCAACTGCTCGAACGGCAAGTCCTGATGCGCTTGAGCGCCCAATGCAGTTTGCTTGACCTGTTGCAGCAAGGTGCTGAACGGCTGCTGCCCGTCGATCTCGGCTCGCAGCACTTGGGTGTTGATGAAGAAGCCGATCAGGCCTTCAGTTTCGATACGCGAACGCCCGGCGCTCGGAACACCGACGCTGATGCTCGACTGCCCGCTCTGGCGATGCAGTAAGGTCTGGAAACTCGCCAGCAACAGCATGAACAAGGTCACTTGCTGTTCCTGGGCGCGTTGACGCAAACCGGCGAGCAGGTCGCGATCCACGTTGAGCATCAGGCTGGCACCGCACTCGGTGCGACGGGCTGGGCGGGTCAGTTCACTCGGCAATTCAAGCGGCGTTTGGTTGCCCGCCAGTTGCTCGCGCCACCAGGTCAGTTGGCGTGCGCCCTCGCCTGCTTCCAGCCAGTCACGCTGCCAACGGGCGTAGTCGCTGTAGTTCACCGGCAAGCCATTCAGATCGGCCGCGCGATCTTCTACGGCCGCCTGATACAACGTGCTGAACTCATCGACCATGACTTGCATCGACCAGCCATCGGCCGCGATGTGGTGCACGGTCAGCACCAGCACGTGTTCGTCGGTGTTCACTTGCAGCAGCAACACCCGCCACAGCGGACCGTTGCGCAAGTCGAACGGACGGGCGATCTCTTCGGCCACGGCTGTGTCGACTGACAGCTGATCGAGCGTGCGCTGTTCCAGTTGCAGCGCCAGAGTGTCATGCAGCACCGGACGCGCCTGCAGGCCATCCTGTTCGAAGGTGGTGCGCAGGGTCTGGTGACGGACCTGCAACTGTGTGAAGGCTTCACGCAAGGCGTCGCGGTTCAGCGGGCCTTTGAGGCGCAACGCGGCGGGAATGTTGTAGGCCGGGCTTTGCGGGTCCAGCTGCCAGAGAATCCATTGGCGCTGTTGGGCGTAAGACAGGATCTGCGGCTGATCGACCGTTGCACGTTGCAGGGCTGGTTGGCCGCTGACATTCGCCAGTGCAGCCCGCCCGGCAAACTCCGCCAGGTTCGCGGCGGAGAACAGGCTGCTCACTGACAGTTCGAGCTGCAACTGCTGACGCACTCGCGAGATCACCTGAAGCACCAGCAACGAGTGCCCGCCCAGCTCGAAGAAGTTGTCGTTGAGGCCGACTTGCCTGACCTGCAACACGTCCTGCCAGATCAGCGCCAGATGCGTTTCCAGACCTACCGCCGGGGCGACGAAATCACGTTGGCCATCGCTACCCTCGGCACGCGGCAAGGCCCGACGATCCAGTTTGCCGTTGTTGTTGAGCGGCAGTTTGGCCAGCAAGATCAGGTGATTCGGCACCATGTATTCCGGCAGCGACTGGCGCAGGACGGTTTTGAGGCTTTCCAGATATTCAGCTTCAGCAGCCACCGCGCCGTTGGCTACGATATACGCCACCAGTTGTGTGCCGTCCTGAGCGATGACCGCCGCTTCGCGCACGTCTTCACGGGCTTGCAGGCAGGCTTCGATTTCACCCATTTCAATGCGGAAACCGCGGATCTTCACTTGATGGTCGATGCGGCCGACGTATTCCAGATGTCCTTCAGCGTTGTAGCGCGCCAGATCGCCGCTGCGGTACAGACGCGCGCCCGGCTCACGGGCAAACGGGTCTGGCAGGAAACGTTCAGCGGTCAGCGCTGGACGGTCGAAATAGCTTTGAGCGAGGCAGGCCGGCGCGCCGATGCACAGTTCGCCGACGCCGCCGTTTGGCAGCAATTGACCCGCCGCGTCCAGCACATACAGCGCACGACCGGCGATGGCGCGACCAATCGGAATGCCAAACGCGTCGCTGGCGTCTTCGAGACGGCATTCATGCACGCTGGACACCACGGTCGCCTCGGTCGGGCCGTAGGTGTTGAGCAATCGCACAGGGCTCAGACCAGCCTGATGCCACAGGCGCAAGCCTTCGACCGACATCGCTTCACCACCGACGTGAACCTGGCGCAAAACACCAAGGTTGCTGACCACGCCGCTCGCGCATTCGCGGGCCAGCAAATGCCAGTAAGCAGCCGGCAAGTCCGCCACGGTCACGCCGTGCTGGACGATTTCGGCGGCGAGACGCCCGGCGTCCCAAACGTCATCACCGCGCATGATCAACGCCGCGCCGACGCACAGCGCCGGGAAGCATTGCTCGACGAACCCGTCGAAGCTGAAGGTGGCGAACTGCAACACGCGGTCCGACGCCGACAGCAGCGAATAGTCGGCGGCGCTCTGGCAAAACTCGCGCAACGCGGCGTGGGCGATGGCCACGCCTTTGGGTTGGCCGGTGGAGCCGGAGGTGTAGATGATGTAGGCCAGGTCTTCAGTAACCGCATGGTTGTGCGGATCGCTTTCCGGGTAGCCGGCGTTGTCGTCGAGGGTCAGACGTGGCACGCCTCGTACATCTTCCAGCAGACCGGATTCGCACAGCAGCACGTCGAGACGGCTGTCGCCGATCATGTAGGCCAGGCGTTCGTTCGGGTATTTCGGATCGAGCGGCACGTACGCGGCGCCACTTTTCAGCACAGCCAACAGGCTGACAATCAATTGCGGACCACGGTGCAGCGCCAGACCGACGCGCTTGCCCGGACCGGCACCGTTTTCAATCAGACAATGAGCCAAGCGGTTGGCCTGGGTGTTCAATTGCGCGTAGCTCAGGGACTGGCCGCCAACCTGCAACGCCAACGCATCCGGGGTCGCGGCAGCTTGAGCGGCGATTTGCTCGTGGACCAAAAGCGTTGTGGATAACCCGATAGTCGCCGGTTGGCTGATCGCGAGCAGCGCAGTTTTTCCGGCGACATCGAGCAGTTCCAGCGCGCCCAGTGCCGCGTCCGGCTGCGAAACCAATTGCGCCAACAGATGCTGCAAATTGGCCGACAACTCAGCGACCTGAGCCGCACTGAACCGCGCCGCGTCGTAGCTGAAGTCCAGGCTCAAGCCTTCGCCCAGTTCGATGCCCAGGGTCAGCGGGTAATGCGTGCGCTCGTGATTGTGCAGGTTGCCGAACGACAACCCGGCCGGCGCGCCCTGTTTCAACGCTTCGGCCACCGGGAAGTTCTCGAACACCAGCAGGCTGTCGAACAGCGCCGAACCCTGCTGCCCCGCCCACCCCTGAATGTCGTAAAGCGGCACATGCTCGAATTCGCGCATGGCCAGGTTCAGCCCTTGCAACTCGCCCAGCCATTGGTTGACGGTGCAATCGGGCTTCATCGCGCAGACCAGCGGCAGCGTGTTGATGAACAGCCCGAGCTGTTCTTCGATGCCTGGCAACGGTGCCGAACGACCGGCGACCGTAGCCCCGAACACCACGCAATCCTGGCCGGTGTAGCGATGCAGCAACAGACTCCAGGCGGCTTGGAGCAAGGTGTTGAGGGTGACTTTCTGTTGGCGGGCAAACTCGGCCAGACGCTGGGTTGCGCGGCGGTCGAGGGCGACGCGGTATTCCTCGCTGCCTTCGGCGCCCACCGGCGGTCGTAGTGCTTCGGCCAGCAACGTCGGCGCTTCCAGCGGTGCCAATGCCGCTTTCCAGAACTGCTCGCCAGCGACAGCGGACCGCTGCTGCAACCAACCCAGATAATCGCGGTATTGCCCGGTCGGCGCCGGCAACGACTGGCCAGCGGCGTAATGCTGGATCACTTCGGCGAGCAACTGCGCGTTGCTCCAGCCGTCCATCAAAATGTGGTGGCTGGTGTAGATCAGGTGCCAGTCATTGGCGCCCATGCGCACGAGTTTCAAGCGGAACAGCGGCGCACTGCCCAATTCAAAACCCTGAGCACGTTCGGCGTCGGCCAGCGCGTCAGTGTCGGCGGCGTCCAGCACTTCAAGCGGCAACGCGACCTGACGGACAATCGCCTGATGAGCGGTGTCGAGGCCTTGCCAGTGGAAGCTGCTGCGCAGGATGTCGTGACGTTCCAGCGCGGTTTGCCAAGCCTGTGCAAAACGCTGCGGGTCGAGGCCTTGAATGTCCAGGCGCAACTGGCTGATGTAGGCGCCGACTTCGGGCTCGTACAGGGTGTGGAACAGCATGCCTTGCTGCATCGGCGACAGTGGATAAAGGTCTTCAAGGGCCGCGACCGGCAATTCGTCGAGTTGTGCCTGACGGATGCGCGCCAGCGGGAAGTCCGACGGCGTGGCCTGCGGCACTTCAACGTTGCAGCAGTGCTCGATCAGCGCGTTGAGCTCAAGCGCGTAATCGTCTGCCAGACGCTGAATGGTCGCGGCGTCGAACATCTCGCGGCTGAAACCCCAGCTCAGTGCCAGTTCGCCGCCGTAGACCTGACCTTCGACCGTCAGCCAGTTGCCCAACGGTGCCGAAGGATCCTGGGCTACACCGTTGCCTTCGGTGGACGGCACAAACATGGCGGCGTCGTCGAACTGGCGGTCAAACTGGCCCAGGTAGTTGAAGGTGATGCGCGGTTGCGGCAACGCGGCGAGTTCGGCGCGGATCGCCGGGGAGCCGAGGTAACGCAACGCGCCGTAGCCGAGGCCTTTGTCCGGCACCGCACGCAGTTGTTCCTTGATGGTCTTGATCGACGCGCCGAGATCACTCGACGGCATCAGGTTGACCGGGAACAGGCTGGTGAACCAGCCGACGGTGCGGGTCAGGTCGATGTCGTCGAACAGGTCTTCGCGACCATGGCCTTCGAGCTGAATCAGTGTGCTGCCCTGCCCGCTCCACCGGCAAACTGCCCGTGCCAACGCGGTCAGCAGCAAGTCGTTGACCTGGGTGCGATACGCCGCCGGGGCCTGTTGCAGCAGTTTGCGGGTTTGCTCGGCGTCGAGCTTGATCTCGAGTTTTTGCTCGAAACGGTTTTGCAGCGCGCCGTTCGGGCGGTCGCAGGGCAAATCGCTCGGAGCGTCGCGCAGTTGGGATTGCCAGTGACCGAGGCTGTTTTCAAAGGCTGGCAGATGATCCTGCAGACGGGCGACCCAGCGCTGATAAGTGCTGGTTTTCGCCAACTTCACGGTGCTGCCGCTGTAGAACTGCTGAAGGTCTTCCAGCAGCACACGCCAGGACACACCGTCCACGGCCAGGTGATGGATGACCAGCAGCAAACGCTGAGAACCATCCGCCATCGCCACCAGCAGCGCGCGCAGCAACGGACCATTTTGCAGATCGAAGCTGCGTTGGGCTTCGTCGCACAAAGCGTTGAGGTCTTCCACTGATTGCGCCTGACGCTGCCACAACACCGACTCCGTGGTCGGCGCCGCGTAGGCTTGCTGCCAACCTTCGGCGGTCTGTTTGTAACGCAAGCGCAGGCTGTCGTGGTGGGTCAGCAATTGTTCAAGTGCGCGGTCCAGCACCTCGACGTTCAACGCTTCGCGCGGCACCAGCAGCAGCGACTGGTTCCAATGCTGACGTTCGGGGATCGCTTGCTCGAAGTACCACTGTTGCACCGGGGCCAACGCCACCGCGCCAACCGCCGGGCCTTGGTCGATCAGCGGTTGCTCGCCACTGCGCGCAGCCTGGGCCAGGCTACGAATGGTCTGGTGCTGGAACAAGTCCTTGGGGCTCAACACGATCCCGGCCTGGCGCGCGCGGCTGACCACTTGCATGGAAACGATGGAGTCGCCGCCCAGTTCGAAGAAGTTGTCTTCCAGACCGACGTTGTCGATGGCCAATACGTCCTGCCAGATCGCGGCGAGGGCTTTTTCCATCGCCGTGCGCGGGGCGACATGCTCGCGCTGTTGCTGCGAGCCATCGATGGCCGGCAAGGCCTTGCGGTCGAGTTTGCCGTTGGGCGTCAGCGGCAGCTGCGCCAGGAACAACAGGAACGCCGGGACCATGTAGTCCGGCAGATGCTGACGCAGTGCGGCTTTCAGGGATTCACGCAGAGTCGCTTGCGCATCGGCGTCATCGACCAACGCCGGATCGGTCGGCACGATGTACGCGACCAGTTGCTGCCCGGTGGCGCCGTCCTGCGCCAACACCGCCAGCTCACGCACGGCCGTTTGCTGCAAGAGCCGCGCTTCGATTTCACCCAGCTCGATACGGAAGCCACGGACCTTGACCTGATGGTCGATGCGCCCGACGTATTGCAGCGAACCATCGGCCTGATAACGGGTCAGGTCGCCGGTGCGGTAGAGGCGTTCGCCGTTGCTGGCGAACGGGTTGGGCACATATTTTTCGGCGGTCATGCCCGGGCGTGCCAGGTAACCGCGGGTGATGCCCGCGCCTGACAGATAAAGCTCGGCAGACACGCTTTGGGGCACCGGTTGCAGATCGGCATCGAGTAAATAGCTGGCGGTGTGCTTGAGCGGCCGGCCGATGTTTGCGCGACCACCCGCCTCGCGGCGAGTCCAGGTCGAATAGGTAGTGTCCTCCGACGGGCCGTACAAATCGTAGACATGCTCAACGGTCGGTTGCTGATACAGCGCCTCCACCAGGCTCTGCTTCAGCGGCTCACCGGCGAGGTTGATGATGCGCACGCTCGGCGGGATCTGCCCGTCGCGCTGCAAGGCGTTGATGGCCGACGGCACGGTGTTGATCAGGAGCACCTGATCCCGGGCCGGCAGTTGCGGCAGTTCCAGGGCATTGCGGGCGATGATCACCGAGCCGCCGTTGGCCAGGGTCACAAACAACTCCCACACCGACAGGTCGAAGCACACCGACGTCGAGGCCAACACACCCTGGATGTCTTCGCGGCTGTACACCGATTTCGACCAGTCGATCAGCGCCAGCACGTTGCGATGGGCGATGGCCACGCCTTTGGGTTTGCCGGTCGAACCGGAGGTGTAGATCACGTAGGCCAGATTGTCCGGCGTGACGCGGGTGACCGGCGCGCTGGTTGGGTAAGCGGCCCACGTCATGTCGTTCATGAGCAGCACTTGCGTTTCGGCTGCCACGGTCAAGGTCGCGGCGACCGATTGCTCGGTCAGCAGCACCAGGGCGCGGCTGTCTTCGAGCATGTAGGCGACGCGTTCGGCCGGGTAATCGGGGTCCAGCGGCACGTAAGCGCCGCCAGCCTTGAGTACCGCCAGCAGCGCCACCAACAGATTGTCGGAACGTTGCATCGCCACACCGACCCTGACTTCCGGACCAACGCCCAGTTCGATCAGCTTGTTAGCCAGACGATTGGCCTGATTGTCGAGTTCGGCGTAGGTCAGCTGTTTGGTGGCAAAGGTTACCGCCAACGCGTCCGGGCTGGCCGCGACTTGCTGGCTGATCAGTTGATGAATGCACAGGTCCTGCGGGAAGCTTTCATCGGCGCGATTCCAGTCATGCACGATGCGTTGGTATTCGGCTGTTTCAAGCAGCGGCAAATCGCTGATGCGCTGCTGCGAATCGCTGACCATGCCCTGCAGCAAATGCGTCCAGTGCTGCGCCATGCGCGCGATGGTCGCGGCGTCGAACAGGTCGTTGGCGTAGGTCAGCGCGGCGTGCAGCTTGCCACCTTTTTCGTAAGTATCGAGGGTCAGGTCGAACTGCGTGGTGCGCCCTTCCCACTCAATCACGCCCAGCGCCAGGCCGGACGCCGTGCTGACCGTGGAAATGTCCGCGACCTGCGGCTGGTGGTTGTACATCACCTGGAACAGCGGCGTGTGGCTGAGGCTGCGTTCCAGTTTCAGCGCTTCGACCAGACGCTCGAACGGCAAATCCTGATGGGCCTGGGCACCGAGGGCGGTTTCCTTGATGGCGCGCAGCAACTCGTCGACGCGGGTCTGGCCGTCGAGCTTCGTGCGCAACACCTGGGTGTTGACGAAGAAGCCGATCAAGCCTTCGATTTCGGCGCGGTTGCGGTTGGCAATCGGCACGCCGACGCGGATGTCGGTCTGCCCGGTGTAGCGATGCAGCAGCGCATTGAAGGCGCCGAGCAACAGCATGAACAGGGTGATGTTGTGTTTCTGCGCCGTGGCCCGCAGTTGCTCGGCCAGTTGCGCATCCACCGCGAATTCGTAACGGGTGCCGCGATAGCTAGGCATCGCCGGGCGCGGGTGATCGGTGGGCAGTTCCAGCACCGGGTGCTCGTCGCCCAGTTGCGCCTGCCAGTAATCGAGCTGGAGCGCCTGTTCGCCCGCCTCCAGCCAGCGGCGCTGCCACAAGGCGTAGTCGCTGTACTGGATCGGCAACGCCGCGAGTTGCGGTTGCGTGCCGGCCTCGAAGGCGTCGTAGCAGCGGATGAATTCGTCGATCAGCACGTTCATCGACCAGCCGTCGGAAACGATGTGGTGCAGGGTCAGCAGCAGGACGTGTTCTTCGTCGGCGAGCTTGAGCAAGGTGACGCGTAGCAGCGGGCCGACGGACAGATCAAACGGCAACACTGATTGCTGCTCGGCCGCTTGAGCGACTGCCACTTCGCGCTCAGCGGCCGATAGCGCGCTGAAATCCACCTGATCGATGACCAACGGCGCGCTGGCCGGCACTTGCAGCAAGGTGTCGTCGGCCTGGCGCTGGAACACCGTGCGCAGGGTTTCGTGACGCGCCACCAGGCTGGCGAAGGCTTGCTCCAGCGCCGGCAGGTTCAACCGCCCGGTCAGACGCACCGCGCCGGGCAGGTTGTACGCGCCGCTTTGCGGGTCGAGCTGCCAGAGAAACCACATGCGTTGCTGGGCGTACGACAGCGCCTGGCGATCTTCTGCTTCGACACCGGCAGGAATGGGAAACCGGGCGAAATCAACGCCTTCCTTTTGCAAGGCCGCAAGGAACATCTGGCGCTTTTCCAGGGGCAACCCGATAAACCGGCGAGCAAGTTTCAAGGAGTCTTCAGCATTCATTTCTAAGCATCCGGATCAGTGGCGGGAAGCACAAAGGCACGTCGTCCCTATAAAACGAATGCAGACCGGAAAAATTAGCGAATGAGAACAAGTATCAGGAAGGGGGATGGAACGAGGAAATACAGGGCGATGAAAAAACCTGTGGGAGCGGGCTTGCCCGCGATAGGGTCGGCACATTCAACTGCTATGTGACTGACAGACCGCTATCGCGGGCAAGCCCGCTCCCACAGGTATTAAGTGAAGCTTGAGATCTGTCAGCTGACGGCCATCAAGCCATGCCGGCGATGGTGCACATCGAGCTGATCCTTGATCACCCGCAGCACCTTGGCCTCGTGCTCATGGATAAAGAAGTGACCGCCGGCCAGCATGTCCACGGAAAAACTGCCGTGGGTTTCCTTGCTCCAGCCGATCAACTGCTCGGTGGTGGCGCGGTCAGCCTTGCCGCCGAGCACGTGAATCGGGCACTTGAGCAACGGCCGCTGTTGCGGCTCGAAACGCCCGCACAGCAGGAAATCCGCACGCAGCACCGGCAGCGTCAGGCTCATCAATTCCTCGTTGGCCAGCACTTCTTCGCTGGTGCCATTGAGGGTGCGCAGTTGATCGATCAACTCGGCATCGGTCTTGGGCTCGGCGAAGCCGCGATCGTAGTCGGCCCGCATCGTCGGCGCCGCGGTGCCCGAAGCGAACAGCGCCACCGGTTCCGGGCAACCCAGCGAGCGAAACGCATGGGCCATTTCACAGGCCAGCAACGCGCCCAGACTATGGCCGAACAACGCGTACGGCGCCTTGAGCGTGGCTTTTTGTTCCTGCGCCAGTTGCAACGCCAGGCGCCGCATGTCGGTGTGCAACGGCTCGCCATACCGCGCGCCTCGGCCAGGCAGCTCCACCGGTTGCAGCTTGAGCCACTCCGGCAGCTTGCGCCGCCACCGGCTGTAGACCATGGCGCTCGCGCCTGAATAGGGCAGGCACAGCAATGTCAGCTGGGTCACCGGGCTTACCTCGAAAAGTTGTCTGTATTAGAGAACGGATGAGCACCGCGCAGAATTAGCCGTACCAATGACCCTGTGGGAGCGGGCCTGCTCGCGATAGCGGTGCAACAGTCACCATCAAGTTGACTGACACGCCGCTATCGCAAGCAAGTCCCCCGTTAATCTCTATTTCAGGTGACGAAACTTTCATGGTTCGGCGTGAACTCTCGCCAGCACCCGCCAGTCAGCTGATTAAGCCCTCAACTCAAGGCGCCAACGCTGATGCAGATTTCCCTCGACCAACAAGTTGCCCTCGTCACCGGTGCCAGTTCCGGCATTGGCGCAGGCGCTGCCAAGGCTTTGGCTGCCGCTGGGGCTGCGGTGGTGATCAACTACCATTCCCAGGCTGAGCCCGCCGAAGCACTGGCCCGGCAGATCAACGCTGAAGGCGGTCGCGCCCTCGCCCTCGGTGCCGATGTCTCCAACGAAGCCGATGTCGAACGCCTGTTCGCGCAAACCCTGGAAGCGTTCGGCTCGGTGGACATTCTGGTGGCCAATTCGGGCATGCAGAAAGACGCGCCAGCGGTAGACATGACCCTCGCCGACTGGAACCAGGTGATCGGCGTCAACCTTACCGGCCAGTTCCTCTGTGCCCGCGCCGCCCTGCGGATTTTCAACAAGCAAGGCATCCGTAAAGGCGTGTCCCGGGCCGCCGGCAAGATTATTCATATGAGCTCGGTGCACCAGCGCATTCCCTGGGCCGGCCACGTCAACTACGCCGCGTCCAAGGGTGGCGTGGACATGCTGATGCAAACCCTCGCCCAGGAAGTCAGCCACCAGCGCATCCGCATTAATGGCATCGCGCCGGGGGCGATTCGCACGGCAATCAACCACGATGCCAACGAGGAACAGTTGCTCAAACTCATTCCTTACGGCCGGGTCGGTGAAGTCGAGGACGTCGCCAACGCGGTGGTCTTCCTCGCCTCGGATGCCTCCGACTACATCGTCGGCACCACCCTGTTCATCGACGGAGGCATGAGCCTCTATCCGGAGTTTCGCGGCAATGGCTGATCATCATCCCGAACGACAAAGCAACATTGACGCCCACGGCATCATCGGCGACATGCGCAGCGCGGCGCTGGTCAATGACAAGGGCAGCGTGGACTTTTTCTGCTGGCCGGAGTTCGACAGCCCGTCGATCTTCTGCTCGCTGCTGGACACCCCCAAGGCCGGTATTTTCCAACTGTCGCCGGACTTGCCTGATGCGCGCCGAGAGCAGATTTACCTGCCCGACACCAACGTGCTGCAAACCCGCTGGCTCAGCGATCGCGCCGTGGTTGAAGTCACCGACCTGCTGCCGATCGGCGACAGCGAAGATGATTTGCCGGTGCTGATGCGCCGGGTTCGCGTGGTCAGCGGCCAGGCGACGTTTCACATGCGCTGCGCCGTGCGGCATGACTACGCACGCGCCAAGACCCGCGCGCGCCTGGATGGAAAGGACGTGGCGTTCGAGGCGGACGATCAGCCCGCTCTGCGCCTGTCTTCAGACCAGGTGTTGAGCCTTGATGGCAACGCGGCGGTGGCCGAATTTATCCTCGAACAAGACCAGAGCGCGGAATTCCTGCTCGGCGGCATCGACGACCCGCGCTTCAACGAAGGCGCCGCCGACTTGTGCCTGGAACGCACGCTGAAGTTCTGGCGCGACTGGACCGGGCAGTCCAATTACCGCGGCCGCTGGCGGGAAATGGTCAACCGCTCGGCCTTGGCCCTGAAGCTGCTGACCTCGCGCAAACACGGCGCGATCCTAGCTGCGGCGACCTTCGGCCTGCCGGAAACGCCCGGCGGCGAACGTAATTGGGACTACCGCTATACCTGGATTCGCGACGCCTCATTCACGGTGTATGCGTTCATGCGCCTGGGCTTCGTTCAGGAAGCCAACGATTACATGCGCTGGCTGCGTGGGCGGGTCAGCGATTGCCATGGCAAACCGATGAAACTCAATATCCTCTATGCCATTGACGGTCGCCAGGAACTGCCGGAAACCGAGCTCCCGCACCTGTCAGGCCACGGCGGCGCGACGCCGGTACGGATCGGCAATCAGGCTTACGATCAGGTCCAGCTCGACATCTTCGGCGAGTTGATGGACGCGGTGTACCTGGTCAACAAATACGGCGACGCCATCTCCCATGAGGGCTGGAAACACGCGGTGGAAGTGGTGGATCAGGTCTGTGAAACCTGGCAGCAAAAAGATGTGGGCATCTGGGAAATGCGTGGCGAGCAGCATCACTTCCTGCACTCGCGGCTGATGTGCTGGGTCGCACTGGACCGGGCCATTCGCCTCGCCTCCAAACGCTCCCTGCCCGCCCCGTTCGCTCGCTGGGACCAGACCCGTCAAGCGATCTACGCCGACATCTGGGACAATTTCTGGAACGAAGAACGCGGACATTTCGTGCAGCACATCGGCGGCACCGCGCTGGACGGTTCGATGCTGCTGATGCCGCTGGTGCGCTTCGTCAGCGCCAAGGATCCGCGATGGCTCTCGACCCTCGAAGCGATCCAGAAAACCCTGGTCCGCGACGGCATGGTCTACCGTTACCGCAACGAGGATAGCCAGATCGACGGCCTCGCCGGCACCGAAGGCGCCTTCGCCGCGTGTTCGTTCTGGTACGTCGAATGCCTGGCCCGGGCGGGTCAGGTGGAAAAGGCGCATCTGGAGTTTGAACAGTTGCTCAGGTACGCCAACCCGCTGGGTTTGTACGCCGAAGAATTCGACAGCCATGCGCGGCACCTGGGCAACACGCCGCAAGCCCTGACGCACCTGGCGCTGATAAGCGCGGCGAGTTTTCTGGATCGGAAATTGAGTGGGGAGAAGAATTACTGGCAACCTTGAGACCACGTCGCCGATACAGGGCTATCACCTACAACCATTAAACAAACCTGCCCAATCACCCGAAACCGCTCATTCCAACCGCTCGAAAACGTTTGTTGCCAGCTGTTACATCCACCCCTAACATCCACGCTCAACGGGTGCAGCGGAGCTGCCCGATAAAACCCGAATTCAAGGAACCAGAATGAGCCACCGCATCCACCGCCCCATCGACGCCCCGTTCCGTTCAGGCCTGAACCGCAACGAATTGTGGGAAGCCCACGACAAAGGGCTGATCAAATGCTGGGAAATCGGCCGCCAACGCGCCATCCGTTTCCCCGAGCTCGCCCAACGCTGCCTTGCCGGCGAACTGCCGGTGCTGGGCTGGAAAGGTGGCGTCAGCCGCAGCCTGAAAAAACTCGAAAAATACGGATCGCTCAAATACCTCGCCCAGTGGCAGGGTTTGCGCGGGGAAGATCTGGATGTGGGTCTTGATGAAGAGCGGGCGTTGACGTGTTCGCGAACCAGGATGGTGGTGACGTTTACGCCGGACCGGTCAAAGTATTTCAATCAGGTGGCGGAAGTGGAAGCCTGAGACCGCGGCGCCCTGGTCGATGTGCATCATTCGTTTCAAAAAACACCTCTGGAGTGTCCGATGAACAATGAAACGTTGATCCAGTACGCCAAAACCCCGGTTTTGACGGTCGCCTACGAAGTGCACGGCCCCACCACCGGCGACCCCGTCATCCTCCTCCACGGATTTCCCTACTCCCCCCGCGGCTACGACGAAATCGCCCCGACCCTCGCGGCAAAGGGCTACCGCGTCATCGTCCCTTACCTGCGCGGCTACGGTCTGACGGTTTTCAACAACCCCGATACCCTGCGCTCGGGCCAACAAGCCGCCCTCGCCCAGGACCTGTTGGACTTGATGGACGTGTTGGCCATCCCGAAAGCCGCCCTCTGCGGCTACGACTGGGGCGGTCGGGCGGCGTGCATCGTGGCGGCGCTTTGGCCGGAGCGGGTTCGTTGCCTGGTGACGGGTGATGGCTACAACCTGCAGAACATCCCCCATTCCACCGAACCGCTGGACCCGAAAACCGAGCATCGCCTCTGGTATCAGTATTACTTTCACACCCCGCGCGGCGTCGAAGGTCTGACGAAAAATCGCCGGGACTTGTGCGAATTGCTCTGGACGTTGTGGTCACCTACTTGGGCCCAAGGCCCTGAGCGTTATCCGCTGAGCGCACCGGTCTTCGACAACCCGGATTTCGTCGAGGTGGTGATTCACTCGTATCGGCACCGATTCATGTACACGCCAGGCGATCCGGCGCTGGAGTGGATGGAAGAAGTGCTGACCCGGCAACCGCCGATCAGCGTCCCGACGATTTCCCTGTGCGGGGCCGACGATGGCGTCGGACCGGCAGAGGAGATCGATGACGACATCGAGCATTTCACGGGGTTTTATGAGCGGCGAGTGTTGGCGGGCATCGGTCACAACATCCCCGAAGAAGCGCCCGAAGCGACCCTCAAGGCATTACTGGATCTGCTTCAGCGCTGACGGAAAACCGCTCGCGATAGGCTTGCGGCGTCACGCCCATGGCCCGCAGAAAACTGCGTCGAAGCGTCTCTTCACTGCCGAACCCACACTGCACCGCCACCCGTTTGATCGGCAAACCTGTGTCGCTGAGTAAACGACGCGCGGTCTCGACCCGGATCAGCTCAATGGCCCGCGCCGGCGTCTGGCCGGTGTCGGCGCGGTAATGGCGAACGAAGCTGCGCTCGCTCATGCCGGCTTGCAAGGCGAGGGTCGGAATGCCCAAGTCCATGGTGAGATGTTCGCTGATCCAGGCATGAAGTTCGTCGAACCGGCTGCCTTCCTTTTGCAGCGACAAGGTCACGCTGAACTGCGACTGGCCGCCCGGGCGTTTGAGGAACACCACCAGTTGCCGGGCGACCTCCAAGGCCATCGTGCGCCCCAGATCCTCTTCGACCATCGCCAACGAAAGGTCGATGCCCGCCGTGACCCCGGCCGAGGTCCAGACCGGGCCGTCGTTGATGAATATCGGATTGGGTTCGACCCGTAATCGGGGATACTGTTGCGCCAGTTGCTCGCAACGGGTCCAGTGAGTCACCACCCGCCGACCATCGAGCCAGCCACTGGCCGCCAGTAAAAACGCTCCGGTGCATACCGATGACACCCGCCGACACGCCGTCGCATGTTCACGCACCCACGCCACCAGCGGCTCGTCTTCGGCCGCGGCATAAACACCCCAGCCCCCGGCGATGATTAGGGTGTCGCTGCCTTGCTCGGGCAACGGCTCGGCCAACAGCGCCAGCCCCGCCGACGACATCACCGCCCCGCCGCCGCTGGCAATCACCGTTGGCGCGTAGGGCGGCGGCAAGCCGTGTTGACGGGCGATGTCGTTCGCCGAGGCGAACACCTGCAACGGCCCGGTGACATCGAGCAGTTGCACATTGGCGAACGCAAGCACATGAATGGCTTTCGGCATGTTGGCGTAATTCGTGGGGTGATTGGCGTATGCGCCAGCATCCTACGAGCCTAGAGTGAAGCCGTCCACCCACTCCATGAGAAAAACACCATGACGTTGCAGATCGGTTTTCTGTTGTTTCCACAGGTTCAACAACTGGACCTCACCGGCCCTTACGACGTACTGGCTTCGCTGCCGGAAGTGAAGGTGCACCTGATCTGGAAGGACCTTGTGCCGGTGACTTCAAGCACTGGACTGGTGCTGAAGCCGACCACGACTTTCGAGGATTGCCCGGCGCTGGATGTGATCTGCATTCCCGGGGGCAGCGGTGTCGGGCCGTTGATGGAGGACGAGCAGACATTAGCCTTCATCAAGGCTCAGGCAGCCAACGCGCGTTATGTCACGTCAGTTTGCACCGGGGCGCTGGTGCTCGGCGCGGCCGGTCTGCTGAAGGGCAAACGCGCGACCACTCACTGGGCTTATCACGAACTGCTGGCACCTTTGGGCGCGATACCGGTGAAGGATCGCGTGGTGCGCGACGGCAATCTTCTGACCGGTGGCGGGATTACCGCCGGGATCGATTTTGCCCTGACCCTGGCCGCCGAGTTGTTCGATAAAGACACGGCTGAACTGGTGCAGTTGCAACTGGAATACGCCCCGGCACCGCCGTTCCATTCCGGCAGCCCGGAAACGGCGCCGCAAAGCGTATTGGCAGAAGCTCATCGGCGTTCAGCGCAATCATTGCAGCAACGGGCGCAGATCACTGAGCGGGCAGCGGCCAGGCTGTAGGAGCACGTTTCGACAGGCGAAAAAAAACCCGCCTCAGCGGGTTTCTCAAGACCATTTTCGACATCCTGTCGGCAGCCATCCTGGCCAATGGTCGATCATCCGTGATCCTGAGGCACTCCCTGTGCTTCAGTTGATGGATCCAGAATAAGCGCATCGATGAAGCATCAAAAGACGACATACCCGTTATGCAGTGTAAGCCTTTGACCATTCGAGCCATAAAGCACCACCGAGTGGCAGTTTCAGCAGACGAAAAAAAACCCGCCGAAGCGGGTTTTCCCAAGACCATATCGACTCCCTGTCGGTAGCGAATCCTTGCTAATGGTCGATCATCCATGATCCTGGAGCACTTCCTGTGCTTCAGTTGATGAGGCTAGATTACGCATCGGATCCAATGTGCAACAGACGACATAGCTACCATCGCGTGTAAGACATTCGCTATACCCGCCCTTCCGAAAACCCTTAGACGCGTCAGGCATCCAGCATGGAAGCCGCGAGTTCAGCGGCCTGCAGCTGACCTTGTGCTGCAACGTCATCGTTATCCTCAAGAAACCATGCCGCCGACAATCCCGCAAACGCCAACACCCATTGCAGCAGCCGGCGACGTTCAAGCCCCGCGGCTTCGGCTACGACCTCGATTTGTCTTTGGAAGCGTTGTGGATCAGTCGCCGTCGGCAATTCGGGATTGCAGATCAGGTTGGCGTAGTCGAACCCGCGCTCGCCCATCACCCGCTTTGGATCGATGGCCAGCCAGCCTCGCGGGCCGAAATCCAGAACGTTGTCGTGGTGCATATCACCGTGCAAAACCACCACGTCCTGCGGTGCGGCGAGCAACGCTTCGGCGGTTATCAGGCTGAACAAATAAGTGCCGCCCTGCTGCTCGGCCGCCAGGCGCAATGAAGCGAACCATGAAGACAAGGGAATCAGCGGCGGTGGTGGTGATGGACGCGGAGCATGCAAACGAGCCAATGCCGCACACAGGATCCGGCTGGCTTCGTCATCCTGGCCGTTGAGCGCCATGCGCATCAGCGATCGCTCACCCTCGGCACGTTCAAGCACCAAGGCTTCGCTGTGATGGGCGTAAACCAGCGCGGCGCCCTCGCCGCCCCACCAGCTCATCAGCAGATTGCCGAACTTTTCCTCGGCATCGATGGCGACTTTCAACATGGCCGGTGAATCACCCATCCGTACCGGCAGCAAACGACTGCCGGGCGTGATGATCGGTTCGCCGTCCGGCACCAGGGCCCAGCGTTTCAACCAAGGTTCAAACATGCAACGTTTACTCTGACTGACGCTCGCGAGCCTTGGCGCTGGTTTTCAGAAACTCTTCGATATTGTTCATCTGCTCATCCCAGCCACGGCTGTCCATGCGGAATGCCTTGAGCCTGCGCGCTTGCGGGATGTGATCAAAACCGGACTCGGTGACCTTCAACAAGGTGCCTTCATCCATGTCTTCGAGCTCGAATTTCACCAGCGTGGTGGGCTCCTGGGAGTAATCGATATCGGGCTCAATCGCATACGGATGCCAGCGAAACGAAAATACCCGCTCCGGCTCGACCCGCTCTACCAACACATTCCACAGCAAGTGCTCATAACCTGGGTAAGTAATCTGCCCTTGCGTCCATTCACCGGCGACAAAGCGCTTGCCTTCCAGCGCCACGCCAAACCACTGCCCGAAGGCTTCGGCATTGGCCACCACACGCCAGACGTGCGAGCGCGGCACTCTGAGCAGGATTTTCCTTTCGATGCGATCTGATGCTGGGTTCATAAGTCACCTCCTGTACTGAACAGTAGGCCTGTAAGACCACAAGACCAACCCTAAAGTTGTATCAATGGGGAGTTGTTATCAAGCATGTCTGAAATATTCGGCTGCATTTCTGACCATAAGTTCTGGTTTGGGAACGAGAGCCAACCTTCTGGAACTGCTACCGTTTGCAGGGACGACATTGACCAGGCAAGGAAGATTCATGCAGCCCTCACTCACGGAACGTTATCGCGGAGCCCTGCTGGGCCTGGCGTGCGGCGATGCCGTTGGCACCACTGTCGAATTCCAGCCCCGCGGCTCGTTCAAACCGTTAACCGACATGGTCGGCGGCGGCCCCTTCAATCTGAAGCCAGGGCAATGGACCGATGACACCTCAATGGCGCTTTGCCTGGCCGAAAGCCTGCTGACAAAAAAGGCGTTCGATGCGGCGGACCAGATGGGCCGCTACCTCAATTGGTGGCAATGGGGTTACATGAGCTCGACCGGCGAATGCTTCGACATTGGCATGACCGTGCGTGACGCCCTGACGCGTTTTCAGCAAACCGGCGACCCTTTCGCTGGCTCCAGCGATCCTTACACCGCCGGCAACGGCTCGTTGATGAGGCTGGTGTCGGTGGTGCTGTATTACTTCCCGGATCGCGACCAAGTCAGGGCACTTTCGGCGAACAGTTCACTGACGACCCATGCCGCGCCGGAAGCCGTTGAATGCTGTCAGTTGTTTGCCGAGTTGATCTGCAAGGCGCTGTTGGGTGAGTCCAAGTACAACCTGCGCAACGTACCAGAGACAACATTTCTGGAACCCAAGATCGAGGCCATCGCCCGAGGCGACTATCTTGGCAAACGCAAAAGCAATATCCGCGGCAGTGGTTACTGTGTTGCGTCACTGGAAGCGGCTTTATGGTGCTTCCACCATACCGACAGCTTTGAAGCCTGCATCCTGGAGGCCGCGAACCTGGGCGACGATGCTGACACCACCGCCGCGATCGCCGGCCAGTTGGCCGGGGCTCATTATGGTGTGGGGGGCATTCCCGAAAGCTGGCTGGCAAAGCTGCACATGCGTGAAGAAATTGAGGCATACGCGGACAATCTGCTCACGACCTCACGCGCGCCTGTCGAAAGCTGACACCGCTTCGCTACACTGCACCTCCATTTCCCCTGTCACAGCGAGCTTCTCATGAACCCACGCTTCCTCCTGGCGCTGGCACCTTTGCTGTTCACCACCGTTGCCCACGCCGCGGACTGCGACAACGCCACCGACCAGGCCACGATGAACCAGTGCGCAGCGCAGCAGCACAAGACGGCGGATAAGGAGTTGAATGCGCTTTACCAGCAGATCACCAATCGCTTGAAGAGCAACCCGGACAGCAAAAAGCTGCTACTCGGGGCGCAGCGTTCGTGGATTGCGTTTCGGGATGCCGAGTGCAAGTTCTCGGCGTCTGCGGTGGAAGGCGGGAGTGTTTATCCGCTGATCTACAGCAACTGCGTAACGGAGTTGACCAAGGCGCGGGTGGAGACTTTCAAGAATTATCTGAAGTGTCAGGAAGGGGATATGAGTTGCCCGGTGCCTGGGGCTTAATCTCTAGCGCCTGTGAGGGCCTCTTCGCGGGCAAGCCCGCTCCCACAGTGGATCTTCAGTGTGAACACTATTGTGTGAACACCATTGAACCCTGTGGGAGCGGGCTTGCCCGCGACGGCGGCAGATCAGCCGCCGCAATTACCGGACAAATATCTGCGCAGTGGTGATCGCCATATCCCCACCCGGCAATTTGATGTTGCCAATCTGCTTCATGCTCTCCGGATCAAAAATCGCCACATCATTGAACGTCCCGGCCAGATAGATCTTGCTGCCGTCCTTGTTGAAGGAAATGCAGTAGTAAGAATGATCCAGCGTCGCCGCCTGCAGCATTTTCTTCTCCTTGATGTCGTACTTCGCCAGTCGGTTGAGCACGCCAAACATCAGGTTCGGATCCTTGGGCGAGCGCATGCCACTGAAGTAGATTTCCGTCAGCGGACCAAAGTCGGTGGTTTCGGTCTTGCCGGTTTTCAGGTCGATGCTGAACAGTCCGTACAGGTATTCGGCCGTTGCGGGGTCCTGCTTTTTGTCCTTGAATTTCGCCGTGGTGTAAAGCAGCGAGAAGTCGTGGCGATAGGTCTGCTGGTTCCACACGTAAAGCACGTCCGGCGCGCTGTAGTTCACCCGTTTCCAGTGGCGACTGGGAATCAGCACGTCGAACTTGCCGGTCTTCACATCGACCTTGTAGACATCCGCCCCCGCCACATACAGCGCGCCGTCGTCACCGCTCTGCATGATGGTCAGCTGCCGTGGCGCCGGGAAACTGCGCACGGGTTTGGCGTCCAGGCCGGCGTCGGTGGTGTACACGTCGAGCCGAGGCTGTTGCACTTCGTAGCGGTCATTGAGCATCAATGTCGGGTTGGCGATGGCGAACAGTTCCTTGCCATCGTGGCTGAGGGTGAAGGCGAACATCGACTTGGCTTTCTCCCCCGGTTTCTGGGTGATGCTGGCGTGGAACACCTGCTTGCAGCTGTCGAGTTCGACGCCATAGACATCGGCGTAGTGATTGTTCAGCACGTAAGCGGTCTTGCGATCCGGCGACAGCTGAACGGTGCCAGGGCCGAAAGCGTCCGGCATCTTGCAGGTCTTGAGCACCGTGTCGGTGGCCAGGTCGATGACGTGCAGGTTGTTCGGATAATTGGTGGTCACCATGTACTCGTGACCGGCTTGTAATGCGGTGTTTTCATCGGCCAGAACAGTGAGCGCAGAGGTGCTCAGGACGGCGAACGCGGCCAGGCCGCAGGCTTTGATGCTAGGCATGCTGGAATCCTTCTTCTCTGTCCGATCACTTGTCTTTAGGGAAGACAGTGCCAAGGTTGCGCCAGTTGTCGTTGGACGCCTGGGCATCCTTGTTCCAGTCCGGGTAGGTGCTCATCATGTCGGGCACCTGGGCCGGCCACCAGCAAGGGTCGGAGCAGCCATAAAGGTCGGCTTCCATCGGCTGGCACAGCGACGACACCCCGCCAAACGCATCGATCTCCCAACCCGGGTCGGTGGTCGAGGCGCAGCCCGCAACAGAGCTCATCGCCACCACTTCTTCGATACGGTTTTCGGCCGCGGCCTCATCGAGTTTCAACGCTTTATTATTGATTGCCTTGAGATGTTTCATATCAGTGAGCCTTGCGCGGAGTGATGTAGCTGCTGATAAACGCAGGGTTGTGGGCCATGATCCGGGTGTAGACCTCGATGCCGAAGTCGACCCAGTCACGCATCAGTTCGCAGTAGTGATAGGTCGGGTGGGTCGGGTCGCCGTAACGGGCGTAGCTCTCGTGGTAGCAACCGCCGGAGCACAGATTGCGGATCTGGCAGTCCTCGCAACCGGTGTTGGTACGGTCCAGGCGCTGGGACAGGAAGTCGTTCAACTCGACCTGTTTCACACCGCTGTGGACGTTGCCGAAGGTCGGCAGTGATGAACCGGTAAAGCGATGGCACAGGTTCAGCTCACCCTTGTGATCCACCGCCAGCATCTTCAGGCCCGCGCCGCAAGGCAGGGCTTTTTTGTGGCCTTCGTGGATGTCGGTGATCAACTGGTGCAGGTTGGAAAAACCGATGTTGCGGTGCTCCAGCGCGGCTTCCAGATAACGACGACCCAGCCTCTTCATGCTGGCGAAGACTTCGATCAGTTCGTCGCTGGACAGGTTGAAGGTGCTGATGTCGCCGGAGGTCACCGGGGCAAACCCGACTTCGGCAAAACCCAGTTCGTTGAACAGGTGGTCCCAGATGGTTTCCACATCGGTCACGCCCGTCGTCAACGTGACCCGGGCGCCCACCGGACGGCTGTTGTAGCGCGACAGCAGCATCTCGGCCTTGCGCCGCACCACGTCATACGTGCCCTGCCCGCCCACGGTGATGCGGTTGCGGTCGTGCACGGTTTTCGGTCCGTCGATACTGACTGACAGGCCGAAACGGTGGGCATTCAGGTAGTCCACGGTCTCTTCGGTGAGCAGCGTGGCATTGGTGGTCATGACGAATTCGACGAACTTGCCGGCCTCGCGGAAACGCTTCTCGCAATAATCGACCATGTACTCGATCAGCTTGCGATTGCTCAGCGGCTCTCCACCGAAAAACACCACGGTGAAACGCTCTTCATCCGGCGATTCGCGCAGCAGCATTTCCACCGAGGCAATCGCCGTTTCGACATCCATCTTCTTGCCCGCCGAGGGCTTGTCGAGGTCTTCCTTGTAGCAGTAGGTGCAGCTCAGATTGCAGCCGGTGTTGACGTTGAGCACCACGGTGTCGATCGCGGTGCGCTCGACCCGTTTGGTGCCGATGTCCGGGGTCAGCGGCGAGCCGTCGCTGACCAGTTCCAGGGACATCAACTCGCGCAGGGTCTCGGTGATTTCCTCGCCGTTGAAACGCGAAGCCAAACGCTGGATCAGGTCATCCGACGAACAGCCGGGACCGCGCAAGGTATCGATGATGGTGCCCGTCAGTTCATCGCTGGCGAACAGCGAACTGCTAGGGATGTGAAACAGCATGCGGTCGGCATCGACGTGCACTTCGTGCAGGTTCCGCTCAACCAGATTCAAAATAGCGCCCATTGCAACCTCCTGTGCAAACCCCGTTTGACGGGGCCTGCGGTCATTCCGAAAAAGTGTCCGAAGCCTGTGGTTTCAGCCAACTCATGGAATAGGTGGATTGTTCCAGCGTTGCACGGTGACGATCATGTGGCCCTCGCCGGTCAGGGATTTCCCTGCATCGTCGACGGCGGCAATCACCTTGAGGTTGCCGGCATTGTTGGTGGACATCTTGCGTTGCGGGTTCGGCCCGGCATCGCCCGGTGTGAACACGCCACTGTCGGCCTGCATGGTGCCGGCGAACTTGACGTCTTCGTCTTCCTTGGCGCGATCGTCAAAGGCTTCGACCGACCACTGCGCCGGGAACACACCGATGCGATACGGCTTGCCATCAGCCCCCTTGCCCCAGGCTTCGGCATCGAAACGGCCCTGGACTTTCGGCGTCGAACCACCGCCATCGCCGATCCGCGCCACCGAGAATTCGGGCACGACTTTGACTTGGTTGATCTTGCTGTAGACCGACAGGGTCGGGCCTTTCAACGTGCCGACGGTGACGTTGCGCAGACCCGGTTGGGCGTTGGCGGCGGCCTTGAGCTTGACGCGCATACGCTCAGGACTTTGCTCGATGACGTCGACCACTTTCACGCCTTTGCCGAAATTCGGCTTACCGGTGAGACCACTGCCGATCAAGGTGATTTCCGTCTCGGCACCCGCCTTCAGATAACCCGGCTGCACCGCCAGCAAACGGCTGCTGCCCTGCTTGGCGGCGACGAAGTCCAGACCACGTTCGTCATGCTCGGCCTCGAACATCCTGCCCTGCATCGCGTTGCCTTGGGCGGCGAACACCTGGCGCATGATCACGCCGTCAATGGTCACGTTGCCGCGCCATTCGTAACCGGTATAGAGAATCGCGCTGCCATCGCCATTGAACGGGCTGCCGTCGGCGTATTGGCCTTTGACGCTGACCTTGAACGTGTCACTGCCATCGGCCGTGACGCTCATCATGCCGGCCAATTCACCCTTGCCCGGCAAGTGGCCGCTGAAGCTCCAGTCACCCACCAGCGCTTCGGCTTTCGGCGCGGTGCTCAGCCATTTTTTCCAGGCCGGGTTGTCCAGCGGATAACGCTTGGCCAACAGCGGCACCATGTCTTTTCGGGCCAGGTCGAACCAGTCACGGTCGCGGGACAGGGCCTGGTATTCCAAGGACGGCCATTGGCCGAGGTGGAAGTTCACCAGGCGTTCCCATTCCTGGGCCGGACGCCGTTGCAGGGCGACCCGCGCACCGGAGTGGCAGCGGCCGCACATCTGGCTGGTCTGATCGTCGAACTTCTCGACAGTATTAAGTCGGCGCTCCAGCGCATAGCGAACGCCGTCGGTTTCGCTCGGCGCCAGGCCTTGAGTGTCGGCCAGGTATTTGACCAGGGTGCGGCGGTCGTCATCGCTGATCTGCAAACCGTGCATGACCTGCATCCGGGCGATGCTCATCAGCCAGCCTTCCGGGGTTTTGCGCTGGTGGCTGATGCGGCTCAGGGCATTGTCGGCTTCGGGGGTGTGACAACCCTGGCAGGTTTCCTTGAGGATGGTCTGGGCGTCGCGGGCTGCCAGGCTGTCGGGCGAATGCAGCGCCACACATGCGGCCACGGCCAGCAGACTGGCGCTCAGGCCTGATCGGAGTCTTCTCTTCATCAACGTCGAACCTCGCACGGTGCTTTCTTATTTTTGTGGCTTATCGTTTTTATGGTTTCTGCCGCCGGCGGCGCACCGCTGACGGAGGCAAGAGAAACGTCTGCGATGAGCAATACACGGAGCGTGCCAGCTTGCCGATAGCCTTTTTTATCAATCAGTTACGTGAAGACAAGACCTTCGAATCGCGCCTGTACGAGTCCGTCGGCGTCTAATATCGCGACAGGTGTTGCAACCTGAGACAAGCATAGATGGCCCGACCGGCACAGTTCATCGCCCGACGATTGACGGCCTCCGTCAGCGGGTGCGAAATGATGGTTCACCGATTGCCAGTCAGGGGATAACACAATGGCAAGCATCACTGTCCTGGCGGGGGACTTTCTGCAGGGTGATGGAGAGTACAGAGACGGCGTTTTTACCCTTAGAACGTCGCTTCACCCGTGGCCCGGCATCACCCTCCCGCTCTCATCGTTCAAGCGCGTGGAAGTCGCTAACCAGGAATCGATCAACAACATCAAGGACGCCATCGGCTTCGGCGTGGCGGGCGCGATGTTCCTGGGGCCTATCGGCGCGATTGCGGGTTTCATGTTGGCCGGCAAGGAAACCGAAGTGACCTTTCTGGCGACGCTCAATGATGACAAAAAGCTGTTGGCTGCCGTAGATGGCGACACGTTCGAAGAGATTTCGCGGAAGATTCATTCCTGATCCGCCATTTCCCCGCAGCACTTGCGTGTTGCGGGGGACGCCGGCTCAACTGGCCAATGTCGAGGAAATGCTTTTATGAGCCTCGATTTTTTGCTGAATATCCGCCACAAGTACAGCAATGTCATGGGGACTGTTCAAGTTCCATACGGGGACGTTAGTGGCGATCAGATCCACTTTTCCTGTCATGCAGTCACAGACCCGGATCGTCAGGGATTGGTCTGCCTCCATGATGCACGTGCAGACCGCGGGCAGCATTTTGTGTTCAATGATGCTTTGAATTTCCAGGGTTGAAAGGAACATCGTTACCTCCCTTACGCCAGATGGTTGGCCGGATGAACGGACCATCGCTTCATCCACCGAGCTAGAAAATTCTAGTCCCCTAAAGTGGGTGTCTCAAGGTCGCAACAGGTCGCTCGTCGTCTCATAGTTGTCGCAATTTGCAACAGCCCCCTCAGTGTCCGCTGCTCCCATGAGCCCCCAAAACCCCGCCGACCAAGGGCGTCCCTGCCTTTCCTGGCACTTGGCACAGCCATTGCGAAAGCCTCGTTCTCACGAACAACAAGAGGTCTCGCCATGCCCCTCCCTTATTTGCTTCCCGCCACCTCCGCCTTCATCCAGCGCGCCCCGCGCATGCTCATCGGTGGTGACTGGGTCGAGGCCGCCGACGGCCAGACCATGTCCCTGCACAATCCTGCAACCGGCGAAGTGCTGTGCGTGGTGCCAAGGGCCACGCCCGAGGATGTCGACCGCGCCGTGCTCGCTGCACGTCAGGCATTCGATGATTCCGCCTGGACCCGCACCCGCCCACGGGAGCGGCAGAACCTGTTGTGGAAACTCGCCGACCTGATGCAACGCGACGCCGAACTGCTGGCGCAACTGGAATGCCTGAACAACGGCAAAAGCGCGGCCGTGGCCCAGGTGATGGACGTGCAGCTGTCCATCGACTTCCTGCGCTACATGGCCGGTTGGGCGACCAAGATCGAAGGTTCCAGCGTTGAAGTGTCGTTGCCGCTGATGCCCAACGATCAGTTCCACAGTTTCATTCGCCGCGAAGCGGTGGGCGTGGTCGGCGCCATCGTCGCCTGGAACTTCCCGCTGCTGCTGGCCTGCTGGAAACTCGGCCCGGCCCTGGCCACCGGTTGCACCGTGGTGCTCAAACCCGCCGACGAAACCCCGCTGACCGCCCTGAAACTCGCCGAGCTGGTGCTGGAAGCCGGTTATCCCGAGGGTGTGTTCAACGTCGTTACTGGCACCGGCATCACCGCTGGCTCGGCGCTGACCCACAACCCGCTGGTGGACAAGCTGACCTTCACCGGCTCCACCGCCGTGGGCAAGCAGATCGGCAAGATCGCCATGGAGTCCATGACCCGGGTCACCCTTGAACTGGGCGGCAAATCGCCGACCATCGTCATGGCCGACGCCGACCTGAAATCCGCCGCAGCCGGGGCCGCCAGCGCGATCTTCTTCAATCAGGGTCAAGTGTGCTGCGCAGGTTCCAGGCTGTATGTACAGCGCAAACATTTCGACAATGTGGTGGCGGACATCGCCGACATCGCCAACGCCATGAAGCTCGGCAACGGGCTGGACCCGAGTGTCGAGATGGGGCCGCTGATCTCGGCGCGGCAACAGGAACGGGTTTACGGTTACATCGAGAAGGGTCGGGAAAGTGGCGCGACCATCGCCTGCGGCGGTGAGCAATTCGGGCCGGGGTTCTTCGTCAAGCCGACGGTGATTGTCGATGTCGACCAGAAGCACTCGCTGGTGCAGGAAGAGATCTTCGGCCCGGTGCTGGTGGCGATTCCATTCGATGATGAAGCCGATGCGTTGCGCATGGCCAATGACAGTCCTTACGGGCTGGGGGCGAGTATCTGGTCGAACGACCTGGCGGCGGTGCACCGGATGATTCCGCGGATCAAGTCGGGGTCGGTGTGGGTCAACTGCCACAGCGCGCTCGATCCGGCGCTGCCGTTTGGCGGGTACAAGATGTCCGGGGTCGGGCGTGAGATGGGGTATGCGGCGATTGAGCATTACACCGAGTTAAAGTCGGTGTTGATTAAGTTGTAATTGCGGCGTCCTCACGGGCCCTATCGCGGGCAAGCCCGCTCCCACAGTGATTTGTGTGATGCCAGAGATTGCAGCTTCACCACAAAACCCTGTGGGAGCGGGCTTGCCCGCGATAGGGCCAGTCCATGCAACCTAAATCTCAGGGCTTGAAGCCCTGGGACAACAACCAACCCCGAACCACCCGCCCCTGCTCCACCGTCAACCCCGCCAACGCCTGCTCGGCCGGTTCGGACCGCAATCGCCGTACCAACGGCGCCAGCTCAACCCCTTGCACATGCCAGATCCCCAGCGGCTGATCCGCCGTGATCACCACCTCGGCCTCATCCACAAACCCATCTTTCAACACCGGCGCCCGCTCAATCCTCAACGCCGCAAAATCCGCCTCGGCATGGGCCACTTCAGCATCCGGCCACTGCCGCCGCGCCTGCCAGAACGGCTGCGCCAACCACCGCTGCTCATCGGCATAAAAATCCCGGCCAATCCGCGCAAAGCGCAAAAACAGCTGCTCCACCCGCTGCTGATGAAACCGTTGTGCCAGCGCCGCCCGTTCTGGCTTACGCAACAACGTGTTGATCACCGTGGGCGCCTGCAACCCTGAAGACAGCGACTGAAAAATGCCATTGCCCGACAGCGGATCCACCGCCATCGCGGCATCGCCCACCCGAATCCAGTGATCGCCGCACACCTGTGGACTCAAAATCGCCGTGCTGCTGCGCGCATGCAGCTGAAGATCGAGCTCAGGCCCCGCACCGAAAAATTCACGCGCCAACGCCGAGCCCTGACGTCGCGCGCGACAGTAATCCAGCAACTGCGCCTTGCCCGGCAACTCGGCGCTGGCCACGTCCACCGTCCATTGCCAGTAGCACTGGCCGTCGGCCCGTCGCGCCATCCAGGCCCAACCGTCCTCAAGGCTTTCCACCGCGCTGGCGGTGCTGCCCGGCGTGCCTTGCCAGCGATTGAGCAGGCTGACCGTCTCCGGCCCGCGCAGGCCTTTGCCGAGCGCGGGGACCTGACGTCCACGGGCCTCCACCAGAAAATTCGCATGCAGCGCCTCGCGCCCTTCAATCTCGACCCGATGTCCCTCCGCCGAGGTCTGAACGCTCAGCACCCGACCTTCGACCAACTCGACGCCCGCCAGTCGCAGGTCCTCGCGCAAGCCTCGATCAAAGCTCGGACGGTCCAACAGAAACTCGATGTTTTGTGCATGTTGCTGACCGTTCCACGACACCTGCCGCTGGGAAGGCAACGCCGCATCCGCCAACGCCTGATGCAGACCCGCACCGCGCAACGCCTCCAACACCCGAACCGAAACGCCTTCCAACGCCGCAAACCGGCGCCACTCGCTGACCAGGGTCACGGCATAACCGAGCCGCCGCAAACCCAGGGCGACCGCCGCCCCGGCGGGACCGGCGCCAAGAACCAGAATCATGCGCCGAAGCGCCGTTCAGGGCCGCGATACCGGGCGTTCTCGCGCAGCCACTCGATGATCTGTTCGTTGCTCGCGTCAGGGTGTGCGACCAGGAAACCCGCAATGTGCCCGCTCAACGCCGCGCACCCGAGACTCGCGCCCGACTGTCCCGGATAGGTCCCATGCACGCACGCCGCAAAATCGGCCTGGGCACTGTTGAGCCACGACCATTCATGCTCGGCGCAACGCGCATCGCCGGTGACGCGCAGCACCTGCGGATAATTCGCCGGAAACACGCCCTCGCCCTGTGCCGGGCTGGAGGCACACAGCAAAATGCCCCGCGCCACCGCTGCCGCGCAGGCTTCGCGCAACAGGCTTCGATCCTGGCGTAATCCAAGGCTCAAATTGATCAGCCGAACGTCCTGCGCCACCAGCCAGTCAATCGCGGTAGCGATCTGCAAGGCGCTGGTGACGCCACGCTGGTCAAACACCTGGCCCACGCAAAACACTGCCGAAGGCGCCCGGCGGCCGATGGCCTCGATCACCGCGCTGCCGTGGCCCAGCGGGTCATCGCGCAAGTCGCTTTCGGCCAGGCCATCCTCCAGCAGCGAGAAGCGTCGTCCCGCAACCACTTGCACCCGTTGCGCCGCCGAATGTCCACTGTCGACCACGCCAATCCGCAACTCAGGCTTCATGCAGCACCGTTTTTGAAGTGAGCACGCCGTCGAGCAATTCAAAGCGCAAATCAGCATCGGCCAGCGTGGAAGGTCGATGGCTGATCAGGATTCGCGTACGCCCGGCAAACAGACGGTCGATGGCTTCGATGACTTCGCGCTCGGTGGCTTCATCCACCGCCGAAGTGGCTTCGTCCAGCACCAGAATCAGCGGATCCTGCAACAGCGCGCGAGCGATGGCGATGCGCTGTTTCTGCCCGCCGGAGAGCTGCTGGCCGCGTTCGCCCAGCGGGCTATCGAGACCTTCGGGCAACGACTCGATCAAGCTGTCCAGTTGTGCCAGTCGCGCGACTTCGGCAATCGCTTCACGACTGGCGTCCGGCACCGCGTAGGCGAGGTTGTCTGCCAGGCTGCCGCGAAACAGCACGATGTCCTGACTGACCACGGCAATCCGCCGACGCAGTTGGAACAGGTCCAGTTCTCGCAGGTCGACCTCCCCCAACAACACACGGCCCGATTGCGGATCGTGGTGGCGTTGCAGCAGATCGATGAGCGTTGATTTACCAACGCCGGAGCCACCGCTCAGGGCGACTTTCAAACCATAAGGGATTCGCGCTTCGATGCCGCGCAAGGTCGTCGGGCGACCGGGATGGCTGAAGTGCACGTCGTCAAATCGCAACTCGCCGGAGGTCGGCATCGGTTTGGGTTCAACCGGTGTCAGCACCGTCGGTTCTTCACCACGCAATTCCATGACCCGACCGAGGCTGACGGTCATCCGCTGAATCGCGACATAGAGCCCGAGCAGACTCTGAACCGGCCCGACCGCCATCCCCAGGTACGTGGAAAACGCAATCAGCGCGCCCAGTTGCCAGGTCCCCTGCACCACCCAATAACCGCCAATCAAAAACGCACAGGCCCGGGACAATGACGTCAGTGTGCCGGGCACGGCCTGGGTGAAAAACTCGGTGACTTGCAGGCGCAGCAACTGGCTCATGTAGCCTTGACCGAGCGACTCCAGCCGACGCGACTCACGTTGTTGCTGGCCGGCCGACTGGATGAATTTCATCACCGGCAAAGTCTCGACCATGAACGAGGACATGTCCGCCGAGCGCTCGCGCAACTGCCGCACATCGCGCTCGACCTTGCGCCGCATCCAGCGCAGCCAAAGTATGTCGAGGGGAATCAGCACCAGCGCCAGCAGCGAGAGTTTCCACGACAGGGTCAGCAGCATCGCCACCGCAACCACCAGGCCAACCACACTCGATACCGCCGAGAACAGCGAGTCCACAGCGAAGCGCTGGATCTCCGCGACGTCGCCATCGAGGCGCGACATCAGATCACCGATGCGCCGCTGCCCGTAAAAACTCGGCGACAGGGTTTGCAGATGGCGATAAAGGTCATCGCGCAGCGAGAACAGAATCCGCCCGGACAGTCGCGTGTGCAGGTAGCGATTGATCCCCGACAGCGCCGTGCCAAGCAGCCCGGCGAGAATCATCAACCCGGCAATTAGCACCAGCATCGGAAAGTTTTTGGCCAGCAAGCCATCGTCGATCAGCAGCTTGGTCAGCCACGGTTGCACCAGCACTAGCGACGAGGCGCAGACCGACAAACCGAGCAGCCCGGCAATCGCCAGTCGATGCGGGCGAACAAAGCTGTAGAGCCAACGCAACGCCGCTTGCAGGGTTTCGGGGTTCTGGCTGTCGATCAGCCGAACGATCAAGCGCTGCATCACGAGCGCAACTGTTTGAGCTTGCGATACAGGGTCGCGCGGCTGATGCCCAAGGCGTCGGCGGCGGCCGAGACGTTGCCGTGATGGCTGTCCAGGGACTGGCGGATCAGCTCCAGTTCGTTTTCGCGAATGCTGCCTGATGCCGGGCGTTCGGTGGCGGTCAGTTCGTCGAGCATGCTGTCGGGCAAGTGGTCGAGGGTGAGCACCGTGTCACCGGGTTCGCGCATGGCCAGCGCGGTACGCAGGACCATTTCCAGTTGGCGGATGTTGCCCGGCCAGTGATAGCCGTCAAGCAAGCGACTCAAGTCGTCATGAAGGACCATCGCCGGGGCATCAAGTTTGGCCAGCAGACGAGCGACCAAACCGCTGAAATCCTCACGCTCGCGCAGGGCCGGGAGCATCACGCTGATGCCGTTGACCCGGTAGAAAAGATCTTCGCGAAAGTGCTTTTCTTCAACCAGGCGTTTGAGGTCGCGGTGGGTGGCGCAGATCAGTGCAACGTCGATGTCTTGTTCCTCGCCGGCACCCAGTGGCGCGACTTTGCGGTCCTGTAATACGCGCAACAAACGCGCCTGCAAGGCCAGTGGCATATCGCCGATTTCATCGAGAAACAAGGTGCCACCGTGGGCCTGTTGCAGGCGACCGATCATGCCGCCACGACGGGAGCCGGTGAAGGCGCCTTCGCGGTAGCCGAACAGTTCCGACTCGATCAGGCCTTCGGGGATCGCCGCGCAATTCACCGCAACGAAGGGCTTGTCACAGCGGGTTCCGGCCATGTGCAGTGCGCGGGCGATGACTTCTTTACCGGTGCCGGTTTCACCGAGCAGCAACACAGGCAATTCATTGGCCAGCCCTTGGCGAGCCATGCGCAAGGCCCGGGCGTAACGGACGTTGCTGCCGGCAAGGGATTCGAGATCCGGCTGTGGTTTGGCGGTTTTGGCGGTGGTGCGCGGCGGCGTGCTGACATTGATCGAACGTTGCGGCGCACGCAGGGTTTTGTAGAAGAATTCGCCTTTGGCGGTCTGCAAACTACCGACGCCACCTTGATGCAGACGCGACAGCAATTGCAGGCCGTCGACACCCAGAAACTCTTCGCAGCGTCGACCGACCAGCGCCGAACGCTCGGCACGCAGCAACTGACAGGCCTGGGCGCTGACCGCGAGGATCTGCCCGCCGAGGCTCACTGCCAGCAGGCCCTGCCAAGGGGATTCGAGGTATTGCCGACGGCTGTGGAAGGCCAGGACGATTTCGTCCGGATAACTGGCGTTGAACACGCGGCTTTCGATCTGTCTGACGGCCATGGCCAGCAACGCGGTGCTGTCATGCACGCGGCCGAGCGGGCCTTCGCGGGTCAGGTCGAGAACGCCGAGAATGTCGCCTTGCGGGCAATGGATCGGCACCGACGTGCAGGAGAAATCGCTGAGACGGTCGAGGTAATGTTCGCCGCAATCGATCATCGTCGGTCGCGCTTCGACGAGTGCGGTGCCCAGTGCGTTGGTGCCGCGAGCTGCTTCGCTCCAGCAGGCGCCGAGGGTGATGTCTTGCAGGCCGCTGCCCTTGAGGCGATCGGCGCGACCTTCGACAGCCAGGATGGTGGCATCGGAGTTGGCGAGGATGATCAGGCCTTCCTTGCCTTGGCGCTCGGCGAGGTAATCGATCGCCGGCAATGCGGCGTCGATCAACAGCCGATTGCTCGCCAACAGCAGGTCGAGGCTGGCACTCGATTCCAGCGCCAGTTCGTGCTTGGCGTTGAAATGCACGCCATGGCTGAGACTGCGCCGCCACGACGCATCGATTTCGGCCCGCAGCACGCCATCGGGGACTTCGCCCTCGAGATGGAGTTTTTCCCGGGCGAGCCGGGCTTCGCGGTGAAGCGTGGGAGGAGTTGTTTTTATTAGCGTCATCAAGCGCTCCGGATCGGTCCGCTTTGCGCTTATTCAAGATCAGCGCCCTGCCGCAATCTTTACGTTAACGTCAGGGCGATGGCAAGTGCCTTATGGCGCTTGTGTTCTGTCAGGTGGACCGCGTTATCGTTCTTCGCGGGCAAGCCCACTCCCACAGATGACCGCACTCCTCTGAAAGAACGCGGTCACCTGTGGGAGCGGGCTTGCTCGCGAAGGCGATCTACCAGACACCATCAATCCTTGATTGCTTAGACGTGTGGATCGCCCGGTGCCTTGCTCGGCGTGGCGTATTGCGGCTTGAGATGGCCGTCCTGATCGAGCAACCAGGCGTCCATGATTTGCCGCACGACCGGGCCGGCGACACGACCACCGGCCTCACCGTTTTCGATCATCACCGAGATGACAATCTTCGGGTGTTCAGCCGGAGCGAAGCCGACGAACAGAGCGTTGTCGCGGTTACGTTCCAGGGTCTTCGCCCGGTTGTAGCGCTCGCCCTGCTTGATCGCGACGACTTGCGCGGTACCACTCTTGCCGGCGATGCGGTACTGAGCACCCTGTGCCGCCGCTCGGGCAATCCCGCGGGCGTCGTGCATCACCATCTGCATGCCATGGTTGACCTGCTCCCAGTCACGCGGGTCCTTGAGCAGGATGTTCGGCATCGGATGCTCGTCCACCGGCGCAACACCGTCCACGGTCTTGGCCAGGTGCGGCCGGTTCCACACGCCTTTGTTGGCGATCAGCGCGGTGGCCTGGGCCAGCTGCAGCGGCGTGACCTGCATGTAACCCTGGCCGATGCCGAGGATGACCGTCTCGCCCGGGAACCAGGCCTGACGGCGCGTGGCACGCTTCCAGGCCTGGGAGGGCATCAGCCCGGCTGACTCCTCGAACATGTCCAGCGAGACTTTTTCGCCGAGCCCGAACATCACCATGTAGTCGTGCAGGCGATCGATGCCCAGCTTGTGGGCAAGGTCGTAGAAGTAGGTGTCGTTGGAGCGCATGATCGCCGCGTCCATGTCCACCCAGCCGTCCCCGCTGTGGTTCCAGTTGCGGTATTTGTGATCGAAGTCCGGGAGTTGGTAGTAGCCGGGATCGAAGACGCGAGTCTGAGGGGTGACAACGCCGGCATCGAGACCGGCAATGGCCACCTCGGGCTTGATGGTCGAACCCGGCGCGTAAAGGCCGCGCAGGACGCGGTTGAACAGCGGCCGATCAATGGAGTCGTGCAGCGCCGCGTATTCCTTGAAGCTGATGCCGGTGACGAACAGGTTCGGGTCGAAGCTGGGCTTGCTAACCATCGCGAGCACTTCACCGGTCGACGGGTCGAGCGCCACCACTGAACCACGACGATCGCCCAAGGCTTCCTCGGCCGCTTCCTGAAGTTTGACGTCCAGGCTCAGGACTATGTTTTTGCCGGGGATCGGATCGGTGTGCTTGAGCACTCGCAGTACGCGACCCTGAGCGTTGGTTTCGACTTCTTCGTAACCCACTTGGCCATGCAACTGCGACTCGTAGAATTTTTCGATGCCCGTCTTGCCGATGGACTGGGTGCCGCGATATTCCACCGTATCGAGGGCTTTGGATTCTTTTTCGTTGATGCGACCGACGTAGCCGATCGAGTGCGCGAAGTGCGCGCCCAACGGGTAGTGACGAACGAATTGGGGCTCGACATCGATCCCCGGCAGACGGAACTCGTTGACCGCGAGTACCGCGATTTGCTGCTCACTGAGCTCGTAGAGCAGGGTGACCGGCACAAACGGGTGGCGCGCCTGCTTCATAGCCTTGTCGAACAGTGTCCGATCCTCGGCGGGTAAATGCAGGAGATCGACCACCTCATCCAGTTCTTCTTTGACGTCGGAGGCGCGTTCGCGGGTGATGGTCAGGTTGAAGCTGGGACGGTTGTCTGCAAGGACTACACCGTTGCGGTCGTAGATCAGCCCTCTCGCGGGGGTGATCGGCAGGACATGTACGCGATTGCTTTCGGAGATTGTGGAGTGATAGTCGAATTCAACCACTTGCAGGACATACATGCGCACCACTAGTGCGCAGGTAATAGCGACGACAAACAGGGCGCAAGCCATCAGTCTCTTGTTGACCAGGCGCGTCTCTTTTTCGTGGTCCTTGATGGGTATCGGTTGGGGCATTTCTGCAGCAGCTCTTTGACTAAAAAAGGGGGCACCGATCCGTAGGCTTTTCATCAGTCCGTTAAAAAACGAGCTGCACCATACCAAAAACCAAGCGGTCACTTTAGCCCGATTTTCTCGAACGGTTGTCCTTGAGGGCCAAAACGACAGTCGGTTTTTTCTGTAACTCGTGCGTTTTGTTCAAGATTGATATTCCGATTCATGCATTTTTCTTGCAGGCGGGCCTGTAGATACTGGGTGCATGTCATTCCATTTCGTTTTCTGGGAGTCTTTTCATGCATCCGCGATTTCAACGATTAGTCGGTTCGAATGGGTTTTCCATCGGACTGGAACTGCCACTGGATAACGATTGGTCCAGCGATGGACAGCGGCTGCGGATTGCTGAAGATCGGCCGTTCGGAGTTCCGGATTTGAAGCAGCACGCGGCGATGGCGCGTTTGGCTGACAATGCCGGTTTTCGCGCCCTTTGGGTACGTGATGTGCCGGTTTACGACCCCAACTTTGGCGATGCGGCACAGGTCTTCGAAACCTTTTCCTACCTTGGGTATCTGGCCGGGATCACCGACAACATCATGCTCGGCACGGCGGCAGTTGTGTTGCCGTTGCGTCAGCCTTGGTTAACGCTCAAGGCAGCGAACAGTGTTGATGAACTGAGTGATGGGCGTTTGTTGCTTGGGGTGGCCAGTGGTGACCGGCCGATGGAATATCCGTTGTTTGGGGTGGATTACGATCAGCGCGGGGAGACTTTTCGCGACACGGTTGAGTTGATACGCAGTCAGGGTGAAGGTCGATTGCCTGAGGGGGCTCGATTGCTTCCGGAGCGCGATCACTCTGCGCCGTTACTGGTGGCAGGTCTGGGCCAGCAATCACCAGCATGGATTGGTGAACACATGGATGGCTGGCTCGCCTACCCTGGAGCGCCGGATGAGCATCGGCGTCGAGTGGAACTGTGGCGGGAAGTAGGAGGTGATAAACCTTATATCAGCTTTGTACACCTGGATCTGGCAGCTAATCCTCATACCCCCATGCGACGTGTGCGCTTCGGTGGGAGTTGTGGACGGCTGGCCTTGATTGATGAGCTTCAGGCGTTACGTGAGGCAGGTGTGCAGCATGTCGGCTTGCACGTGCGTCGTAGCGAACGCCCTGTGGCGGAGGTTATTGAAGAAATAGCAGAACACGTACTGCCGAAGTTTCACTAACGACGCAGACGGATCCTGGGGCAGTTATCAGGCTGCCCTTTTCTTTGCGCCACTTTCCTGCGGGCAAAACAAAACCCCAACTGCTTTCGCAATTGGGGTTTCGGAATTTAATCTTGACGATGACCTACTCTCACATGGGGAAACCCCACACTACCATCGGCGATGCATCGTTTCACTGCTGAGTTCGGGATGGGATCAGGTGGTTCCAATGCTCTATGGTCGTCAAGAAATTCGGTAGCCAGGTCGTGGGCCCTTGCGGGTTCACGCTCCAGCGAATGGGTATGTGACAGCTTGGTGTTTTGTGAGTATCTCGAACTTTCGGTTCGTTTCGTCTTCACACACCGCAATCTGGTGCTCTTTCGCCTTTGGGCTCGAAGCAAGCAAATTGCTTGGGTGTTATATGGTCAAGCCTCACGGGCAATTAGTATTGGTTAGCTCAACGCCTCACAGCGCTTACACACCCAACCTATCAACGTCGTAGTCTTCGACGGCCCTTCAGGGGACTCAAGGTCCCAGTGAGATCTCATCTTGAGGCTAGTTTCCCGCTTAGATGCTTTCAGCGGTTATCTATTCCGAACATAGCTACCCGGCAATGCCACTGGCGTGACAACCGGAACACCAGAGGTTCGTCCACTCCGGTCCTCTCGTACTAGGAGCAGCCCCTCTCAAATCTCAAACGTCCACGGCAGATAGGGACCGAACTGTCTCACGACGTTCTAAACCCAGCTCGCGTACCACTTTAAATGGCGAACAGCCATACCCTTGGGACCGGCTTCAGCCCCAGGATGTGATGAGCCGACATCGAGGTGCCAAACACCGCCGTCGATATGAACTCTTGGGCGGTATCAGCCTGTTATCCCCGGAGTACCTTTTATCCGTTGAGCGATGGCCCTTCCATACAGAACCACCGGATCACTAAGACCTACTTTCGTACCTGCTCGACGTGTCTGTCTCGCAGTCAAGCGCGCTTTTGCCTTTATACTCTACGACCGATTTCCGACCGGTCTGAGCGCACCTTCGTACTCCTCCGTTACTCTTTAGGAGGAGACCGCCCCAGTCAAACTACCCACCATACACTGTCCTCGATCCGGATAACGGACCTGAGTTAGAACCTCAAAGTTGCCAGGGTGGTATTTCAAGGTTGGCTCCACGCGAACTGGCGTCCACGCTTCAAAGCCTCCCACCTATCCTACACAAGCAAATTCAAAGTCCAGTGCAAAGCTATAGTAAAGGTTCACGGGGTCTTTCCGTCTAGCCGCGGATACACTGCATCTTCACAGCGATTTCAATTTCACTGAGTCTCGGGTGGAGACAGCGCCGCCATCGTTACGCCATTCGTGCAGGTCGGAACTTACCCGACAAGGAATTTCGCTACCTTAGGACCGTTATAGTTACGGCCGCCGTTTACCGGGGCTTCGATCAAGAGCTTCGCGTTAGCTAACCCCATCAATTAACCTTCCGGCACCGGGCAGGCGTCACACCCTATACGTCCACTTTCGTGTTTGCAGAGTGCTGTGTTTTTAATAAACAGTCGCAGCGGCCTGGTATCTTCGACCGGCATGGGCTTACGCAGTAAATGCTTCACCCTCACCGGCGCACCTTCTCCCGAAGTTACGGTGCCATTTTGCCTAGTTCCTTCACCCGAGTTCTCTCAAGCGCCTTGGTATTCTCTACCCAACCACCTGTGTCGGTTTGGGGTACGGTTCCTGGTTACCTGAAGCTTAGAAGCTTTTCTTGGAAGCATGGCATCAACCACTTCGTGTTCTAAAAGAACACTCGTCATCAGCTCTCGGCCTTAGAATCCCGGATTTACCTAAGATTCCAGCCTACCACCTTAAACTTGGACAACCAACGCCAAGCTGGCCTAGCCTTCTCCGTCCCTCCATCGCAATAACCAGAAGTACAGGAATATTAACCTGTTTTCCATCGACTACGCTTTTCAGCCTCGCCTTAGGGACCGACTAACCCTGCGTCGATTAACGTTGCGCAGGAAACCTTGGTCTTTCGGCGTGGGTGTTTTTCACACCCATTGTCGTTACTCATGTCAGCATTCGCACTTCTGATACCTCCAGCAAGCTTCTCAACTCACCTTCACAGGCTTACAGAACGCTCCTCTACCGCATCACCTAAGTGATACCCGTAGCTTCGGTGTATGGTTTGAGCCCCGTTACATCTTCCGCGCAGGCCGACTCGACTAGTGAGCTATTACGCTTTCTTTAAAGGGTGGCTGCTTCTAAGCCAACCTCCTAGCTGTCTAAGCCTTCCCACATCGTTTCCCACTTAACCATAACTTTGGGACCTTAGCTGACGGTCTGGGTTGTTTCCCTTTTCACGACGGACGTTAGCACCCGCCGTGTGTCTCCCATGCTCGGCACTTGTAGGTATTCGGAGTTTGCATCGGTTTGGTAAGTCGGGATGACCCCCTAGCCGAAACAGTGCTCTACCCCCTACAGTGATACATGAGGCGCTACCTAAATAGCTTTCGAGGAGAACCAGCTATCTCCGAGCTTGATTAGCCTTTCACTCCGATCCACAGGTCATCCGCTAACTTTTCAACGGTAGTCGGTTCGGTCCTCCAGTTAGTGTTACCCAACCTTCAACCTGCCCATGGATAGATCGCCCGGTTTCGGGTCTATTCCCAGCGACTAGACGCCCTATTAAGACTCGCTTTCGCTACGCCTCCCCTATTCGGTTAAGCTCGCCACTGAAAATAAGTCGCTGACCCATTATACAAAAGGTACGCAGTCACCCAACAAAGTGGGCTCCCACTGCTTGTACGCATACGGTTTCAGGATCTATTTCACTCCCCTCTCCGGGGTTCTTTTCGCCTTTCCCTCACGGTACTAGTTCACTATCGGTCAGTCAGTAGTATTTAGCCTTGGAGGATGGTCCCCCCATATTCAGACAAAGTTTCTCGTGCTCCGTCCTACTCGATTTCATGACCAAGAGATTTTCGCGTACAGGGCTATCACCCACTATGGCCGCACTTTCCAGAGCGTTCCGCTAATCTCAAAGCCACTTAAGGGCTAGTCCCCGTTCGCTCGCCACTACTAAGGGAATCTCGGTTGATTTCTTTTCCTCAGGGTACTTAGATGTTTCAGTTCCCCTGGTTCGCCTCTTAAGCCTATGTATTCAGCTTAAGATAACCATCTTATGATGGCTGGGTTCCCCCATTCAGACATCTCCGGATCAAAGTCTGTTTGCCGACTCCCCGAAGCTTTTCGCAGGCTACCACGTCTTTCATCGCCTCTGACTGCCAAGGCATCCACCGTATGCGCTTCTTCACTTGACCATATAACCCCAAGCAATCTGGTTATACTGTGAAGACGACATTCGCCGAAAATTCGATAATACTCAATTAAGAGCAACTCACAAATTTTACCTTAGCCTGATCCGTTACCAGTGAAAGTAACGCTCAGTCTATCTTTCTATCACATACCCAAATTTTTAAAGAACGATCTAATCCAAAGACTAGAAATCAACATTCACCATCATCACAATGGAATGCTCATTTCTAAGCTTTCAACAAACAGAAGCAGTAGTGGTGGAGCCAAACGGGATCGAACCGTTGACCTCCTGCGTGCAAGGCAGGCGCTCTCCCAGCTGAGCTATGGCCCCGTATTTCTACAGGTTCCCACACAAAATTGGTGGGTCTGGGCAGATTCGAACTGCCGACCTCACCCTTATCAGGGGTGCGCTCTAACCAACTGAGCTACAGACCCAATTTCGGGCTGCTTCTTTATCGTCTTCTTCAATGAATCAAGCAATTCGTGTGGGAACTTATGGAGCAGCTGATGTCGTCGATTAAGGAGGTGATCCAGCCGCAGGTTCCCCTACGGCTACCTTGTTACGACTTCACCCCAGTCATGAATCACACCGTGGTAACCGTCCTCCCGAAGGTTAGACTAGCTACTTCTGGTGCAACCCACTCCCATGGTGTGACGGGCGGTGTGTACAAGGCCCGGGAACGTATTCACCGCGACATTCTGATTCGCGATTACTAGCGATTCCGACTTCACGCAGTCGAGTTGCAGACTGCGATCCGGACTACGATCGGTTTTCTGGGATTAGCTCCACCTCGCGGCTTGGCAACCCTCTGTACCGACCATTGTAGCACGTGTGTAGCCCAGGCCGTAAGGGCCATGATGACTTGACGTCATCCCCACCTTCCTCCGGTTTGTCACCGGCAGTCTCCTTAGAGTGCCCACCATTACGTGCTGGTAACTAAGGACAAGGGTTGCGCTCGTTACGGGACTTAACCCAACATCTCACGACACGAGCTGACGACAGCCATGCAGCACCTGTCTCAATGTTCCCGAAGGCACCAATCCATCTCTGGAAAGTTCATTGGATGTCAAGGCCTGGTAAGGTTCTTCGCGTTGCTTCGAATTAAACCACATGCTCCACCGCTTGTGCGGGCCCCCGTCAATTCATTTGAGTTTTAACCTTGCGGCCGTACTCCCCAGGCGGTCAACTTAATGCGTTAGCTGCGCCACTAAGAGCTCAAGGCTCCCAACGGCTAGTTGACATCGTTTACGGCGTGGACTACCAGGGTATCTAATCCTGTTTGCTCCCCACGCTTTCGCACCTCAGTGTCAGTATCAGTCCAGGTGGTCGCCTTCGCCACTGGTGTTCCTTCCTATATCTACGCATTTCACCGCTACACAGGAAATTCCACCACCCTCTACCATACTCTAGCTTGTCAGTTTTGAATGCAGTTCCCAGGTTGAGCCCGGGGATTTCACATCCAACTTAACAAACCACCTACGCGCGCTTTACGCCCAGTAATTCCGATTAACGCTTGCACCCTCTGTATTACCGCGGCTGCTGGCACAGAGTTAGCCGGTGCTTATTCTGTCGGTAACGTCAAAACACTTACGTATTAGGTAAATGCCCTTCCTCCCAACTTAAAGTGCTTTACAATCCGAAGACCTTCTTCACACACGCGGCATGGCTGGATCAGGCTTTCGCCCATTGTCCAATATTCCCCACTGCTGCCTCCCGTAGGAGTCTGGACCGTGTCTCAGTTCCAGTGTGACTGATCATCCTCTCAGACCAGTTACGGATCGTCGCCTTGGTGAGCCATTACCTCACCAACTAGCTAATCCGACCTAGGCTCATCTGATAGCGCAAGGCCCGAAGGTCCCCTGCTTTCTCCCGTAGGACGTATGCGGTATTAGCGTCCGTTTCCGAGCGTTATCCCCCACTACCAGGCAGATTCCTAGGCATTACTCACCCGTCCGCCGCTCGCCACCAGGTACAAGTACCCGTGCTGCCGCTCGACTTGCATGTGTTAGGCCTGCCGCCAGCGTTCAATCTGAGCCATGATCAAACTCTTCAGTTCAAACATCTTTGGGTTTTTAAGAAACCCTAAACTTGGCTCAGCAATCGTTGGTTACATCTTTGATTTCTCGCGGAGTAACTTGTGATGCTGATAATCTTGTTGACTATCAGTCTGACTCCACAAGCACCCACACGAATTGCTTGATTCAGTTGTTAAAGAGCGGTTGGTTAAGATCTTTCGTCTCAACCGAGGCGCGCATTCTACAGCAGCCTCTGTTGCTGTCAAGCGGTTATTTTCAGAAGTTTTCAAAGTTTCCTTTGCAACTTCAACCACTTGCGCTTCCGATCTCTCGTTAGCGGGAGGCGAATTCTACAGCGTTACTCGCTGCTGTCAACACCTCTTTTTCTCCGCTTTCGACCGAGAAGATCGAACCGTCAATCAAGCCACACAAACCCGCTTGATCAACTCCTTCTGGGCTTCGATGACCTGAAGCAACCCGCTGTCGAAAACTGCGTAACTCTTTGTTTACCAAGGAGTTTTCCGTTTCGACTGCGCCGGAAGTGGGGCGAATTATAGACTTCCAGAATCTGCCGTCAACCCCTGATTTGGCTTTTCTATCAGGATATTCAAAATCACTCCTTATATATAGACGCAACCGTCGAGAATGCGCAGTATATTGCCCAATACACACAGAACAACACTCTCGCCTTCCACTTCGGACGATGCCACGCAATGAATGACCACCCTCGCAGCCTCGCCTCGACCCTGTTCTCGGTTGGCCTGCTATTAATAGCCATGGCGTCGATCCAGTCCGGAGCTTCACTGGCCAAAAGCATGTTCCCGATTATAGGCGCCCAGGGGACCACCACCCTGCGGCTGCTCTTCGCCAGTGTGATCATGCTGATCCTGTTGCGCCCATGGCGGGCGAAGCTCACCGCAAAATCCCTGCGTACCGTCATCGTCTACGGGATGGCACTGGGCGGCATGAACTTTCTCTTCTATATGTCCTTGCGCACCGTCCCCCTCGGTATTGCCGTAGCCCTGGAGTTCACCGGACCACTGGCGGTGGCGATCTATGCCTCACGCCGCGCGATCGACTTCTTGTGGATAGCCTTGGCGGCCATCGGCTTGCTGCTATTGATACCGACAGGAGCGACGACGGTGGGAATCGACCTTGCAGGTGCCGGTTATGCCTTGGGTGCGGGTGTGTGCTGGGCACTGTACATCCTGTTCGGCCAGAAGGCGGGCGCCGACAATGGCGTGCAGACCGCGGCACTGGGTGTAATGATTGCCGCACTGTTCGTCGCCCCTATCGGCATCGTCCATGCCGGCGCCGCGCTGCTGACTCCATCATTGATCCCCGTGGCCATCGGTGTCGCCCTTCTATCCACAGCGGTGCCCTACACGCTGGAGATGATCGCGCTCACCCGAATGCCGACCCGGACCTTCGGCACATTGATGAGCATTGAACCGGCTATTGGTGCGCTGTCTGGCCTGCTGTTTCTCCAGGAATACCTCACGCTGTCACAGTGGATGGCGATCATGTGCATCATCCTGGCTTCAGTCGGGGCGACCATGACCATGGGAAGTGCCGCCAAGCCAGCGGTCGCGGCGGATTGATACAGGATTTGACGCAGGTCTGGTATTTACCGCTCAATTAGGCCATGTTTAGGCCCGCAAGCCAGTGTCAGACATGGATTTTTCAGGATAGGGATATCAGAACGCTTCAAGCGAAAGCGAATGCAGCCACACCCGGGCACGAGATCCGGGAACGCTATAAGGACAGTAATGAAACGAATTTTGCTTCTGGTCGCCGTACTCGCAATTGCGGGCTGCGCGGCGACATCGAAAACACAAGTCAAACATGGCAAGAAAGGGCTGCATATCAACTGTTCAGGGCTTTCGTCATCCTGGGACAAGTGTTACACCAGCGCCGTCAACTCGTGCGCACCCAAGGGTTACAAGGTCATCGCCAAGTCGGGGGATGCCGTGGAAGAGCCAGGCGATTACCCATTTGGTCTCAATCCTGCCGGCTATACCAGCCGAAGCATGATTGTCATTTGCAAATAGGTTGTTGCCGCCCGGCAATCTGGCGGCCAATCTCATCGTAACTGGACTTCAGCACAGTGCGCTGAATGTCCGCAGTGGCCAGCATTCGCGCCACGACCAGCGCACCGATGCACTGCGACAGAATTGCCCATGCCAGGCTGTCGCTTTCCAAAACCCTCGCCCAACTTGCCTGCAACTGACAAATCCAGACTTCCGCCTGCTGACGAATAGCGATATCCGAACGGGCAATTTCAGCTCCCAGTACCGGTAATGCACAACCGGACTCCGGATGTTCGACATGGGACATGCTCAGATAATGTTTCAGGCAACGTTCCAGTCTGCCGCGATCCTGATCAGCCCCCAATCGCTCCAGGCTTTGGCTCAACTCGCGTTCGACAATCGAGGCGAAGAGCGCGTCCTTCGACGAAAAATGGCTGTAGAAAGCAGCGCCACTCAAGCCGATCGCCTTCATCAGCCCATCGACACCTACCGTGGAAAAACCGGACTTTTTGGCCGACACCGCGCTGCTTGTCAGCAGTTTTTCTCTTGTTTCCAGCTTGTGATTGGCCGAGTAACGCATTGCCTTGCCCTCAGGGTTGATCGTCTTGACGCCTGCCGAATCCTAGCATAACGTTCGTTCAGTTAACGATCGTTTAGCAAAAGGATCTACCCATGAATAATAAGAAGGTCGTACTGGTTGTCGGTGCAGGTGATGCCACCGGCGGCGCCATTGCCAAGCGTTTTGCCCAGGAAGGTTTCATTGCCTGCGTTACTCGTCGCAGCGCGGACAAACTCCAGCCGTTGGTTGATGCAATCAAGGCCAATGGCGGTGACGCCCACGGATTTGCTTGTGATGCGCGCAAGGAAGAGGACGTGATTGCGCTGGTCGAGCAGATTGAAACCGAGATCGGCGCCATCGAAGCGTTCGTTTTCAACATAGGCGCCAATGTGCCGTGCAGCATTCTCGAAGAAACCGCCCGCAAGTATTTCAAGATCTGGGAAATGGCCTGTTTCTCGGGTTTCCTCAACGCGCGTGAAGTGGCCAAACGAATGGCCAAGCGCCAACGAGGTACGATTCTATTCACCGGCGCCACCGCAGGCCTGCGCGGTGCGGCGGGATTTGCAGCGTTCGCCGGCGCCAAGCACGGGATTCGCGCGCTGGCCCAAAGCATGGCCCGGGAACTGGGACCGATGAATATTCACGTTGCCCACGTCGTGGTCGACGGCGCCATCGATACCGACTTCATTCGCAACAGTTTTCCGGAGAAGTACGCAACCAAGGACGAGGACGGCATCCTAAATCCCGAGCACATCGCCGAGAACTATTGGTACTTGCACAACCAGCCCCGGGACGCCTGGACTTTCGAGCTGGATCTGCGCCCCTGGAACGAACGCTGGTAAGCCCTTCCCTCCCCTACAACAATAAGCAGAGCGCACCGACATGAGCAAAACCGTAGAGTTCTTTTTCGATCTTGGCAGTCCCGCGACCTACCTGGCCTATACCCAACTGCCAAAGATCTGCGAGCAGACCGACAGTCAGTTGATCTACAAGCCGATGCTGCTGGGCGGAGTTTTCAAAGCCACCGGTAACGCTTCACCGGCAACCATCCCGGCCAAACGTCGCTACATGTTTCAGGACCTGGACCGCTACGCCAAACGATACGGCGTACCACTGAAGTACAACCCCCACTTCCCTATCAACACCCTGATGCTGATGCGCGCCGTAACAGGTATGCAGTTGCGTCATCCGGAACGCTTCCATGCGTTTATCGATTGCCTGTTCCACGCACTCTGGGTCGAGGGACGCAGCCTCGATGATCCGACGACTGTTGCAGCCGTGCTGACGCAAAACGGTTTCGATCCGAACGAAGTACTGGCCCTCACTGCCGATGAGGAAGTCAAAGCCGCTCTCAAGGACAACACCGAGAAAGCGGTCCAACGCGGTGTATTCGGCGCACCGAGCATGTTTGTCGGCGATCAGTTGTACTTCGGCCAGGATCGACTGGAGTTCGTCATTGAGGCCCTGCGTTAAATCTCGATGACCAATCGCCCTTGAGCTGCTCCAGCAGCGAGCAGTTCATGGGCAGCTTCGGCGGTTTGCAAGGTGAACTGCCGCGGGTCGAGCAAAGGCTTCAGCTTACCGGCTTCAATCAACTGGGCAGCCTCCCGAAGGATCTGCCCATGATGCTCGCTTCCCTTGCCAGTCAATAAAGGCAACAAGGTAAACACTCCGGAGTAAGTCGCGCCCCGAAACGACAACGGCGCCAGACTGTGCTGCCCCCAACCGAGGCAGCTAACCACATGCCCCTCGTAAACCCGAGCAGCCTTGAAGGAAGCGTCCAGGGTTTCACCGCCCACCGTGTCGTAGACAATATCGAACCCCTCTCCCCCCGTGTGCTCCGCCACATAATCCTCAACCGAGGATTTGCGGTAATCGATAAACGTCGCTCCGTAACTTTCAATGATTTCCTGATTCCTGGCCGAGCCAGTGGCGAACACTTCAGCACCGAAAGCCCGGGCTATTTGTACAGCCACGTGCCCGACACCACCGGCACCACCGTGAATCAGCACTTTCTGACCTGCCCGCACCCGAGCCCGGTCCACCAATCCCTCCCAAGCCGTGATGAGCACCAACGGCAACCCTGCCGCCTCACGCATACTCAAATTGTCTGGCTTGTGCGCCAGCAGTCGCGCATCGACCACCGCGAACTGCGCAAGTGAACCTTGCACACCGCCGATGCCGGTTGCCATCGCGTAGACCTCATCACCCGGCCCCCATCCGCTAACGCCCTCTCCCAACGCTTCAACCGTCCCCGCCAGATCCATCCCCAGCACCGCCGGCAAAGGCTGACGCGCATGAGCGGCCTGACCCGAACGAATCTTTCCATCCAATGGGTTCACCCCACTGGCTTTGATCCTGACGAGCACCTGACCCGGTCCAGGCACGGGTCGCTGCATGGAAACCAAGCGTAACGGCCCATTCGCCGAATCAACAATCAGAGCACGCATTTCAAGTGAGTCAGTCATTTCGTAAATTCCCGTCAGAGGTGGCTGTAGGACCGATCTTCCTCCCACACACTCATGCCGATAAGACGCTATATAGCTATAGTGTCCATGCCCATTTGGCATCAATGAGAAAATCCGTGGACAAACTCAATGCAATGGCCATCTTCGTCCGGGTCGTCGAACGGGGCAGTTTTTCTGCCGTGGCCCGGGAGATGCAGACCAGCCAGCCGACCATCAGCAAAGTATTGAGGGCGCTGGAAACTGAACTGGGCGGGAAACTGATTTCCCGCAGCACGCGCCAACTCTCGCTGACGGACGAAGGTCAGCGGTACTACAGTGAATGCCGACAAATCCTGGCAGCCGTGGACGCGGCGGAACACAGTTTTCAATCAGGACGCGAAACGGTTGCCGGCAACCTGAAGATCGGTTCCTCCGTGAGTTTCGGGCGCTTGCAGATTGCACCGCGACTCCCTGAGTTTCTGAAACAACACCCTCAGGTTCAGATAGACCTTCAACTCAGCGATCAGAATCAGGACCTGGTCAGTGAAGGCCTGGACGTTACGTTTCGGATCGGCGAATTGACCGACAGCGGCCTCATCGCCCGTCGCATCGGCACCACCCACCGGGTGACCGTCGCAGCGCCGGACTACCTCAAACAATTCGGCCAGCCGCAAACACCGGAGGAACTGTGCGGACACAACTGCCTGCAATTCAACCTGCTGAACAGTCAGAACCTATGGGTTTACGAGAGAGGTGCCCAGCGTCACGGGGTGCGGATCAAGGGCAATGCACAAAGCAACAACTCCGAAGCGATTCGCGAGCTGGTGCTGGGAGGACTGGGGATTGCGTTGTCGCCGGTGTGGTTGTTCAGCGAGGATCTGAACGCCGGTCAAGTGATCGCGATTTTGCAGGACTACACCGCGCAGCCGCTGCCGATTCATGCCGTGTCCCCGGCGAATCGTCGCCAATCCGCCAGGGTCAAAGCCTTTGTCGACTACATGAGTCAGGCGCTCGAAACAGCGCCTGAGTTCCAACCGGTCAAATAGCCGCAGTGCGTGTGTTCAGCCACTCAAGAGCCGCGCCATCCAGCAACGGGCTCAGGCGCTCGCGCACCTCGGCGTGATAGGCGTTGAACCATTGCTTTTCGTCCAGGGTCAGCAGCGACGGTTCGAGGCAGCGGGTGTCGATCGGGCACAGGGTCAGGGTTTCGAATTTCAGGAACTCGCCAAATTCGCTCTTGCCCGCTTCGCGATTCAACACCAGGTTCTCGATCCGCACACCCCAGCGGCCCGGACGGTAAGTGCCCGGTTCAATGGACGTGATCATGCCCGGTTGCATCGCGGTTTGCGGTGCTGCAGCGGCCTGATAGGCAATGACCTGCGGGCCTTCGTGAACGTTGAGGAAATAGCCGACGCCATGCCCGGTGCCGTGTCCGTAATCAACGCTTTCAGCCCAGATCGGCGCTCGGGCAATCGAATCGAGCAGCGGCGAGAGAATGCCACGAGGGAATTGCGCACGGGACAGGGCGATCACGCCTTTGAGCACCCGCGTGCAATCGCGCTTCTGCTCATCCGTCGGCGTACCGACCGGTACCATCCGCGTAATATCGGTAGTGCCACCCAGGTATTGACCGCCGGAGTCGATCAACAACAAACCATCACCCTCGATCACCGCGTGTTCTTCTTCGGTAGCGTGGTAGTGCGGCATCGCGCCATTGGCGTTGAACGCGGCAATGGTGTTGAAGCTCAGCGACACATAACCCGGGCGTCGGGTACGCGCGGCCGTCAGGTGTTCGTCGATGGTCAGTTCGGTGATGCGTTCACGACCCAACGCCGAGTCCAGCCAAGTGAAGAATTCGCACAGCGCCGCGCCATCCTGCTCCATGGCCTGACGAATGTGCTCGGCATCGGCCAGGCTCTTCTGTGATTTGGCCAGAGTGGTCGGGTTCAGGCCTTCGACCAGTTTCACGCCGCTGTCCAGGTTTTCCAGCAAACCGGCGGTCACGCGCGCCGGATCGACTTGCAGGCTCGCGCCGCTCGGCACAGCGCGCAGGGCGTCGGCCACATCGCGGTAATCGCGCAGGGTCACGCCGTCTTGTTCGAGGACCGCCCGCAGCTCGGCATCGACTTTGCTCAGGGCCACGAACAGGGTGGCCTGCTCCTGGCTGATCAAGGCAAAGGAAACGAACACCGGGTTGAACGACACGTCGCCGCCGCGCAGATTGAACAGCCAGGCAATGTCATCGAGTGTGGCGATGAAGTGCCAGTCAGCGCCACGATCTTTCAAGACTTCACGCAGCTTCGCGAGTTTTTCACCACGGCTGACGGTCGCCTGAGGCGGCAAGTGCTGATAGATCGGTTCGTTCGGCAACGTCGGACGGTCACCCCAGACTTCGCTCAACAGGTCGATGTCAGTGCGCAGATGTGCGCCGCGTTCTTCGAGTTTGCCGCCCAGCGTACGGGCCGATGCAACGGCCATCACCGCGCCATCCACCGCGACTACGCCGCCTTCAGGGGTTTGCTCCGCCAGCCAGTCCAGCGGTCCAGGCTGGCCCGGTTGCAGCTTGACCAGTTCGATGCCGCTGCCGTTGAGCTCCTTGGTCGCTTGCTCCCAATAACGGCTGTCGGCCCAGACGCCGGCAAAGTCCGGGGTCACGATCAGTGTGCCGACCGAACCATGAAAGCCCGACAGCCACTGCCGTCCCTGCCAATAGCCCGGCAGGTATTCCGACAGGTGCGGATCGGCCGACGGCACCAACAGGGCATGAATGCCCTCCCGGCTCATCAGCTCGCGGGTTTGCGCCAGGCGCTCGGGCACCGATCCATTGATCGAAGGCTGCGTAATCATCATCTCTCCTGCTAATCACTTCTTCATTATTGTTGAGTGCCGATCAATGCCGGCACTTTCAGGCCTTACTACCAGAATGCCGGAGCACTGGCGCAGGCTGCTTTGATCAGTTGAACCGCTTGGTCGATATCCTGCTCTGTGGTGAAACGGCCGAGACTCAAGCGAATGGTGCGACCCGCCGAACGCGTGTCATGCCCCAGCGCCAGCAGCACATGGGACGGCGCATTGCTGGCGGAGTTACAGGCCGAGGTCGCGGAAAACGCGATCGAATGGCTCAACGCCGCAGAATTGAACTCGCCTTCGTTGAACGTCAGGCTGAGGGTGTGGGGAATGCGTTGGGTCGAACTGCCATTGAGCCGAACACCGGGGATGCTCAGCAGTTGTTCGAGCAAGCGTTCGCGCAGCCGCACAATCGTGGCTTTTTCGTCCTCGAACGCAGCGGCCGCCAGGGCGAAGGCGACGCCCATGGCGGCGATCTGGTGAGTCGCAAGGGTCCCGGAACGCAAACCGCCCTCGTGACCGCCACCGTGAATCTGCGCCTGCAAACGCTGTTGCGCGCGCGGGCCGACGTACAGGGCTCCGATGCCTTTGGGGCCGTAGATCTTGTGCGCCGAAAATGACATCAGGTCGACCGGCAGGCGGGCAAGATCGATCACCACTTTGCCCGCGCCCTGGGCCGCGTCGACATGGAACAGCGCATCACGATCACGCACGATCTGGCCGATGGCCGCGATGTCATTGACCGTGCCCAGCTCGTTGTTGACCAGCATCAGCGACACCAGAAAGGTGTCCTCGCGCATTGCCTCACTGACCGCTTGCGGGGTAATCAGACCCTCGGCGTCAGGCACCAGGTAAGTCACGGCGACACCGGTGTCCTGCAACTGCTTCGCCGTGTCGAGGATGGCCTTGTGTTCGATCTGGCTGGTAATGAGGTGGCCGCCGGATACGCCGCGAGCCTGGGCTACGCCCTTGAGGGCAAGGTTGTTCGATTCGGTGGCGCCGGAGGTCCAGACGATCTGTTCCGCCTGGGCGCCGACCAGTTCGGCGACCTGGCGTCGAGCCTGCTCGACCGTTTGCCGGGCCTGTTGGCCGAAGGCATGGGAGCTGGACGCCGGGTTGCCGAAGTTTCCGTTGAAACCCAGACACTCGACCATGACCTTGATGACCCGCTCATCCACCGGCGTGGTGGCGGCGTAGTCAAAATACAGAGGACGTTTATTCATAGAAAACTCGCAGAGCATGTTCCGGGATCAGGAGGCTCGTCACTGAACGATCAAGGCGCAGCCTCGTGAGCTGCGCAGACCGTTCAGAACGTTAGAAATACCTGATCGGAGGCCGTTAAAGAAGAACAACTTCATTTAAAAGTGCGTAGGAACGCTCCTGAAGTCGAGCTTAACAGGCATCGGCCAACCGGTTGAAGCGAAGTGTCAGCTAAAGCTCTCGAGCAACAACGGGTACAGCGAAGCCACCAACAGCAAGGCCATGCCCCAGTTGAACAGGCGCAACCAGCGACGATCCTTCAACACATTGCGCAACAATGTGCCGCAACCGGCCCAGACACCGACGCTCGGCAGGTTGATCAAGGCAAACACCGCGGCAATCACGATCACATTGGTGAAGTAGCCCTGCATGGGCGTGTAGGTGCTGATGGCACCGATGGCCATGATCCAGGCCTTGGGATTGACCCACTGAAACGCCGCCGCGCCGAGATAGCTGATCGGTTTGCTCTCGCCCTGTTCACTCTCGGAAACCGGACCTGAATGGGCGATTTTCCACGCCAGATACAGCAAGTACGCCGCGCCGACGTAACGCAGCACCGTATAGAGCAATGGATAGGTTTGAAACACCGCGCCCAGACCGAAACCGACCGCCACGACGAGCACGAAAAAACCGCAAGTGATGCCCAGCATGTGCGGGATGGTGCGGTGAAAACCAAAATTCACACCCGATGCCAGCAACATGGTGTTGTTGGGGCCAGGCGTTATCGAGGTGACGAGGGCAAACAGGGCGAAGCCCAGCAGCAGATCGAGCGAGAGCATGAGCGGCAGTCCAATCAGGGTCAGTCAGGTGTTGACCCTATCGCACGGCCCGGCAGAAACCCATGGACAGTTACGCAAAACTTCTAACGGTACAGTTGTCGATCAGCTTGGACGACCGTGAAGCTGTACAGCACGTTCGGCATTCATTTCGCCTTGTTTGTCGAAGCTGAACGATTTTTGCGGTTGGCCAAGCAATTCGGCTTTTTTCGCATGGTATTCCTCGAAGGACAAACCACGACGATTCAAGGCTTCCAACGCCAATTCCCGACTTTCTTCAGCGGTGTAGGGCCGCAATTCAGGGGAAACATGGCTGGCACATCCGGCGAGAACGGAGACCGCGAGCAGCAAGAAAGTGGCGATTAGAGGTTTCATCTGTGGCGTCCTGGCATCTGGGTTCGGGGCAATGAACACAGGCTACCCGCCCCCTTCGACGGGCAGAAATCAACGCTCTCGATAGTGGCTATCGAATTTGGCTAACGACGTTCAGCCAACCCGCTTCATATCTCCTAATGATCTATAAATATTAATTTATGGTCTTTTACGGAATAACAAACAGCCTTTATAACAACTCCATCGCCGCACGCACTGTTGCTCACGCAACTGTTTGCCAGGCAACAATCATTCAACAAACAGCCCCCGAAATCGCACAGCGTCAACTGACCGATACGCTGCAAGCCGCGTAAAACGGGGCCTGCAAGGATTGGTACAGCTCTTGCTCAAGTCAGTGACTTCCCACTGCTCGCTGAGCAACTGTTTAAAAGGAACTGATCATGTCGCGTCCATTGAAAGTCGTTGCCCTCTCCGGCGGTACCTGGCGTCCGTCTCGCACGCTGGTGCTGACCCAAGCGCTACTGGCCGAGTTGGCCGAGCAATTGCCGATCGAGAGCAAGCTGATCGAACTGGGCGACATCGCCCGGCCACTGGGCGCTGCGTTGTCCCGCCAGGAATTGAGCGCCGAAATCGAAGCCGAGTTGCAAGCGATCGAGAACGCCGACCTGCTGATCGTCGCCGCGCCGGTTTATCGCGGTTCCTACCCTGGCTTGCTCAAGCACCTGTTCGACCTGATCGACCTCAATGCGCTGATCGACACGCCCGTGTTGCTGGCCGCCACCGGTGGCAGCGAACGCCATGCGCTGGTGCTCGATCATCAATTGCGGCCGCTGTTCAGTTTCTTCCAGGCCCTGACCTTGCCGATTGGTGTCTACGCCACCGAAGCCGATTTCGCCAATTACCAAATAACCAGTGAGCCCTTGAAGGGCCGCATTCGTCTTGCTGCGGAACGCGCCGCGCCGCTGTTTGGCGTGCCCCCCAAAAATCTGCTGAAAATCGCTTAAGGATTTCTTCATGGATGTTTTCTGGTTCCTGCCGACCCACGGCGACGGCCATTACCTGGGCACCACTCAGGGCGCCCGCCCGGTGACCCTCAACTATTTGAAACAAGTGGCGCAAGCCGCTGACAGCCTTGGCTACCACGGCGTGCTGATTCCCACCGGACGTTCCTGCGAAGATTCGTGGGTCATTGCTTCGGCGCTGGTGCCGCTGACCGAACGCCTGCGATATCTGGTGGCGATCCGCCCCGGGATCATCTCGCCAACGGTTTCGGCGCGCATGGCCGCCACGCTGGATCGGCTGTCCAATGGCCGCTTGCTGATCAACGTAGTGACTGGCGGTGACCCGGATGAAAACCGTGGCGACGGCATCTTCCTCGATCACAGCGAGCGCTATGAAGTCACTGACGAATTCCTGAAGATCTGGCGCCGCGTGTTGCAAGGCGAGTCGGTGGATTTCGAAGGCAAACACCTGCAAGTGCAGAACGCCAAAGCACTGTATCCACCGGTGCAGAAACCGTATCCGCCGCTGTATTTCGGTGGTTCCTCCGAAGCCGCCCATGAACTCGCCGCCGAGCAGGTGGATGTCTACCTGACCTGGGGCGAACCGCCGGCAGCCGTTGCAGAAAAACTCGCCGATGTGCGTGAGCGTGCAGCGCGAAACGGGCGTACGGTGAAGTTCGGGATTCGCTTGCATGTGATCGTGCGCGAGACCGCCGAGGAAGCCTGGAAAGCGGCGGACAAACTGATCGAGCACATCAGCGACGAGACCATCGCCGCTGCACAGAAATCGTTCTCGCGTTTCGATTCCGAAGGCCAGCGACGCATGGCCGCATTGCATGACGGGCGCCGAGACAACCTGGAAATCTCGCCCAACCTCTGGGCCGGCGTCGGCCTGGTGCGTGGCGGTGCCGGGACGGCGCTGGTCGGTGACCCGCAGCAAGTGGCGGCGCGGATCAAGGAGTACGCGGACCTGGGCATCGAGAGTTTCATCTTCTCCGGCTACCCGCACCTCGAAGAGGCTTATCGCTTTGCCGAGCTGGTGTTCCCGCTGTTGCCCGAGCCGTACGCGAGCCTCGCGGGGCGCGGCGTCACCAACCTCACCGGGCCGTTTGGCGAAATGATCGCCAATGACGTACTGCCCACCAAAGCCACGGCCTGACAAATCTCTCTGAAGGACAGGAATCTTGTGGCGAGGGAGCTTGCTCCCGCTCGGCTGCGAAGCAGTCGTAAACCGGTTGATGCGGTTTTTTCATACCTGCCGCGCCGGCCTGTTCAGGGACTGCTTCGCAGTCCAGCGGGAGCAAGCTCCCTCGCCACAAAAGCACTGTTCCCACAGGAGATCTGCTTCAATTTCAAAAGAGGAACCCCGCGTGACTGCCAAGCCGCGAAGCGCCCTGTTGTCCCCGTTGCAGACCGCCCGCCAACTGGCCGCCGGGTTTGCCCTGACTGCTGTCGAGCGCGACGAGCGTGGCGGTACGCCCAAGGCCGAACGTGACGCGCTGCGCCACAGTGGTCTGCTCGCGTTAAGCATTCCTGTCCAGTACGGCGGCCTCGGCGCCAGCTGGAGTGACACCCTGGGCATCGTGCGCGAGTTCGCCAAGGTCGACAGTTCGATCGCCCATGTCTTCGGCTTCCATCACCTGATGCTCGCCACTGTGCGCCTGTTCGCCAGGCCCGAGCAGTGGCAGCCGTGGTTCGAACAAACCGCGCGCAAGAACTGGTTCTGGGGCAACGCCCTCAACCCGTTGGACACCCGCACCGTGGTGAAAAACCTCGGAGGCTGGCGCGAGTTCTCCGGCAAGAAAAGTTTCTGCTCCGGCGCCAGCGACTCGGAAATGCTGATCGCCTCGGCCGTTGATGAAAGCGCTGGCGGCAAGCTGTTGATCGCCGCGATTCCCAGCGGTCGCAGCGGCATTACCTTGCACAACGACTGGAACAACATGGGCCAGCGCCAGACCGACAGCGGCAGCGCGACGTTCGAACGGGTGCGGGTCGAGGAATCGGAACTGCTGCTCGATCCGGGTCCGCTGAGCACACCGTTCGCCTGCCTGCGACCATTGATTGCGCAACAGACCTTCACGCACATGTTCCTCGGCATTGCCGAAGGGGCTTTTGAAGAAGCGCGGCAATACACGCTCACCGAAACCCGGCCGTGGCACAAATCCAGCGCGCAGGATGTGCGTCAGGACCCTTATGTACTCGGCCATTACGGCGAGTTCTGGGTCGCTCTCGAAGGTGTCCGGTTGCTGGTGGAACGCGCCGCCGAGTTGCTCGACAAGGCGTGGGCAAAAGGCCCGAACCTCAGCGCCGAAGAACGCGGACAGCTCGCCACCGTCATCGCCACCGCGAAAGTCGCGGCCACGCGCAATGGCCTGGATATCTGCAGCCGTTTGTTCGAAGTCACCGGCGCGCGCTCGACTCACGCCTCGCTGCGACTGGACCGTCACTGGCGCAACCTGCGCACGCAAACCCTGCACGACCCGGTGGACTACAAACTCCATGAGCTGGGTGACTGGGCGCTGAACCAGTCCCTGCCGATCCCGACTTTCTATTCATAGCCTTCTATTCAGGGAGCCTGCCTGATGCAACTTCTGACCCTACCGCCCTCGCCTGCCCTGGCCACGTCGATCCGCGCCACCGCGCAGGTGTTCGAAGACCCGAAATCCCAGGCCTTGCTCGCGCACATTCAACAAGTCGCGCCGAGCGAAGCCAGCGTGCTGATCATCGGTGAAACCGGCACCGGCAAGGAGCTGGTGGCGCGGCATATCCACAACCTCAGCGCCCGGCGCAACCGGCCGTTCGTGGCGGTGAACTGCGGTGCGTTCTCCGAATCCCTGGTGGAAGCCGAGTTGTTCGGCCATGAGAAAGGAGCTTTTACCGGCGCCTTGAGCGCCAAGGCTGGCTGGTTCGAAGAGGCCGATGGCGGCACCTTGTTCCTCGACGAAATCGGTGATTTGCCGATGGCGATTCAGGTCAAGTTACTGCGCGTGCTGCAAGAGCGCGAAGTGGTGCGCCTCGGTTCGCGCAAGAGCATTCCCATCGACGTGCGGGTGCTGGCGGCGACCAACGTGCAGCTGGAGAAAGCCATCAACGCCGGGCATTTCCGCGAGGATTTGTACTACCGCCTCGACGTGGTCAGCCTGGAATTGAGCCCGTTGCGCGATCGTCCCGGCGACATCCTGCCGCTCACCCGCCACTTCGTCGAAGCCTACAGTCAGCGCCTCGGTTACGGCACCATCACCATCAGCAAAGAGGCCGAACTGAAACTGCGCAGCTACAGCTGGCCGGGCAACATCCGCGAACTGGAAAACGTCATTCATCACACCTTGCTGATCTGCCGCAATGGGGTGATCGAACGCGATGACCTGCGCCTGTCGAACATGCGCATCGAGCGTCAGGACGATCACCACGCGGGCTTCGACGATTCCCCGGAAGCCTTGCTCGAGCGGGCCTTTCAAAAGCTCTTCGAGGAACAGGCCGGCGCACTCCACGAGAAAGTCGAAGACGCCTTGTTGCGGGCGGCTTATCGCTTCAGCCACTACAACCAGGTGCACACCGCTGCCCTGCTGGGCTTGAGCCGCAATGTCACACGCACGCGGCTGATCAAGATCGGCGAACTGGCGGTGAACAAGCGCCGGCCCACGGAAAACGTGCAAGGCGAGCGCCTGATGCAATTGTCGATTTAACCCACCAGATTGCAGTGCAACGCGTCGTCTTGGCTACGTTCCAGACTGTGCAGCACCTGGAACGAGCCGAAGGTCACGGTTTTCGCCTGATGCGCGCGAATCAGCTGCCAGAAATCCTGCTCGCCGCTTTCAAAGCTCTGAAACGCGGCTTCCCCCGCCTCGCGAGTTTGCCACTGCAGGTAATTGAGCACCCGCCGGCCGTCGTCGCTGGCCTGGATGCTCGCACTCAAAAACCCGCTGTAGCCTTGGGCCAGGCGCTCGGTCTGCTTTGACAATGCCGACACCAACGCGGGTTGCTGATGGGGTTCGATCTCGAATTCGATCAATTGAGTGAAGCTGCGATTTTTCTCTGGCGCTTGCATGAAGAGTCCCCACTGACGTGAAAGCCGGACCTTGCGATCCGAAGGCCTGCAGGGTAAAACCTCAAGTTAACTAGAGGTCAAGAGGCATTTTTCAAATGATCACCCCGGAGCATCTGCACAAGGAACTCACCGTCGGCCAATTGGCGGCGCGCAGTGGCGTGGCGGTCACGGCGCTGCACTTCTACGAGTCCAAGGGTTTGATCAAGAGCAATCGCAATCAGGGCAACCAGCGGCGTTATCCGCGGGAAGTGTTGCGACGGGTGGCGTTGATCAAAGTGGCCCAGCGGTTGGGGATTCCGTTGGCGGAGATTGGCGAGGCGTTGAAATCACTGCCGGATAACCGCGCGCCGACGGCGGCGGACTGGAAGGTGATGTCAGCGCAGTGGAGCCGGGATCTGGATGAGCGGATCAATCAACTGACGTTGCTGCGGGACACGCTTAATGGCTGTATCGGGTGTGGGTGTTTGTCGATGGAGGCGTGCCCGTTGCGTAATTCTGGCGATGTGCTGGGGGATCGGGGGCCGGGGGCGCAGCTGCTTGAATCGAGGACAGATCCACAATAGTGGTGCGGGTCAGGATGAACTGCCGAACCTCATCGGAGTTCAACGCCTTGGCCAGTTTCTGCAAACAGTGGCGCTGCTGCTCGTCGGGCACTCGGTAGCGCAAAAGACGCTGACCTATAGTTATCCGACCGGAAATCGGCGAAGGAACACCTTCAATTCACAACAACAAGGGAGAACCGTCATGAGCGTCAAACCCATTCCAGAGGGTTATCACAGCATCACGCCTTATCTGGGCATTCAGAAAGCGGCCGAAGCCATCGAGTTTTACAAGAAGGCCTTTGGCGCCACCGAGGTTATGCGACTGGCCATGCCGGATGGCGGGATTGGACATGCCGAGCTGAGGATTGGCGATTGCCCGATCATGCTCGGCACGCCATGCGATCAGGGGCCATTGAGCAATCCAGACAATTCGCCATCCGTGGGCCTGCATTTGTATGTGAACGATGTGGATAAGTCGTATACACAGGCGATTGCAGCGGGCGGCACGGTGGTGTCCGAGGTCAAGGACCAGTTTTATGGCGACCGCTCGGGGACGTTGAGAGATCCCTATGGGCATCTTTGGTTCCTGGCGACGCGCAAGGAGGATTTGACTCAGGAGCAGATTGAGCAGCGGGCGAAGGAGATGTTTCAGCAGGGTTGAATTCTTCCGTGTCTGGGCGGGCCTCTTCGCGGGCAAGCCCGCTCCCACAGGGTTTTGTGTCGTTCGCAAATGCCAGGAACAACACAAAACCCTATGGGAGCGTGGCTTGCCCGCGAAGGCGTCATCCCTGACACCGCACATCCCTCGAACACATTTCATGAACAAACGCACCACGCTTCGCGCCTTGCCCCCGGCGCGCAACACTTTCAGGATGCGGGCAACTACAACAAGGACTCGCCCATGTTCGCCGGATTCCTGAAAGACCAACGCCACGTCAATGGCGTGGACATTGCCTACCGCATCGGCGGCAGCGGGCCGGGCCTGCTGTTGCTGCACGGCCATCCGCAGACCCACGTCATCTGGCACAAGATCGCCGACCATCTGGCCCAGCACTTCACCGTGATCGCCGCCGACCTGCGCGGTTACGGCGACAGCGGAAAACCACCGGCCAACGATCACCATACAAACTATTCCAAACGAGAAATGGCCAAGGACAGCGTCGAGCTGATGAAGTCCCTGGGCTTCGACCAGTTCTCGGTGCTGGCCCACGACCGAGGCGCCCGCGTGGCCCATCGCCTGGCGCTGGATCATCCCGACACCGTGCAACGCATGGTGCTGCTGGACATCGCCCCCACCCTGTCGATGTACGCGCAAACCAACGAAGCCTTTGCCCGCGCTTACTGGCACTGGTTCTTCCTGATCCGTCCCGCGCCGCTGCCGGAAACCCTGATCGAAGCCGACCCCGAAGCCTATCTGCGCAGCGTGATGGGCAGCCGCAGCGCCGGGCTCAAGCCGTTCACCCCCGAGGCCTTCGGCGAGTACGTGCGCTGCCTGAAACTGCCGGGCACCGCGCGCGGAATCTGCGAGGACTACCGCGCCAGCGCCAGCATTGACCTGGAACATGACCGCGCCGATATCAAGGCCGGTCATTATCTGCACTTGCCGTTGCTGGTTCTGTGGGGCGCCGAAGGGACGGTCGGGCGCTGTTTCGAGCCGCTCAAGGAGTGGCAACACGTGGCCACCGACGTGCGTGGCAAGGCCTTGCCTGCCGGCCATTACATCGCCGAAGAAGCGCCCGACCTGCTGCTCGCCGAAGTGCTGGGTTTCCTGCGCTGATCGCTGCGTCCCGCTGCTATGCTGGCGGCTCATGCCGCCAGTGTTCGTTCTGCCATGACCACCAAGAAAGACAACGTGCCCCTACCCGAAGACCTGCGTGTACTCCTCACCGTGATCCGCAAGAGCGGTTTCGCCGCCGCAGCCGATGAACTGGGCCTGTCGCCCGCCTACGTCAGCAAGCGCATCCAGATTCTCGAAACCACCCTCGGCACCCGCCTGCTGCATCGCACCAGCCGGCGCATCGCACTGACCGAGGACGGTGAACGGGTCCAGCGCTGGGCGCTGCGCATTCTTGATGATTTCCAGCAACTGCACGACGAACTCTCCGACGCCCACGACAGCCCTCGCGGGCGTCTGCACCTGTGCAGCAGTTTCGGTTTCGGCCGCCATCACGTGGCGCCGGCCGTTTCGTTGCTGGCCGAGCGTTATCCCGACCTGGAGATTCGCCTCGACCTGTTCGACCGCGTGGTGGACATCGTCAATGAAGGCTTCGATCTGGAGATCCGTGTCGGCGACGACATTCCCGGCCAGCACATCGGCCGACGGCTGGTGAGTAATCGACGGGTCGTCTGCGCGGCGCCCGGTTACCTGCAACGTCAGGGCGTGCCACAGACGTTGAGCGAACTGGAGCAGCATCATTGCCTGGTAATCAAGGAGCGCGACAACGCCTTCGGCATCTGGAACCTGGAACGCAACGGGGTTCAAGAAAGCGTGCGGGTCAGCGGACCGCTGTCGTCCAATAACGGCGAGATTGTCTTGCAGTGGGCGCTGGACGGGCGCGGCGTTGTGTTGCGGTCGTTGTGGGATGTGAAACCGTTGCTGGACCAGGGTCGGCTGGTGCAGCTGTTGCCCGAATACAGCCAGAGCGCCAACGTCTGGGCGGTGTACCCGACGCGGTTGGCGTATTCAGGGAAGTTGCGCGCGTGTGTGGAGTTTTTGCAGGAGCATTTCAAGGGATTGTCGGTGTAGCCGAGGCCTCAACTGGCATCGGTGTCTGGCAGAGATCAACTGTGGGAGCGGGCTTGCTCGCGAAGGCGTCCTGTCAGTCAACATCAGCTTTGACTGACACACCGCCTTCGCGAGCAAGCCCGCTCCCACAATTGGATTTGTGTTTCAGCTCAGCCAGGGGTTGGCAGCCAGGTGAGCACGCTCGAAGGCTTTGATTTGTTCGCTGCGCTGCAGTGTGCTGCCGATGGCGTCGAGGCCCAGCAGCAACGCGGTTTTGCGCAAGGTATCGATCTCGAACGGGATGACCCGACCGTCGTGGAGGCGTATCTCCTGATCTTCCAGATCGACATTGATCAGCGCGCTGTCCGGTTCACTGACCACTTGCCCCAGCCGCTGTGACACCGCCTCATCGAGGGTAATCAACAACACCCCGTTACGCTGGCAGTTGTCATAGAAAATCCCGGCAAAGCTGCTGCCGATCAACGCTCGGATCCCCATCTGCTTCAAGCCCCACACCGCGTGTTCCCGACTTGACCCGCAGCCGAAGTTCGGCCCGACCACCATGAAACGTGCGCCCTGCCATGCCGGTTTGTTCAGCACGAACTGGGGATTCAGCGAACCGTCCGGCAAGAACCGCAGGTCAAAAAACAAGCCACGATCCAGCCCTGCGCGGTCGATACCCTTGAGAAACTGCTTGGGCATGATCACGTCGGTGTCGATATTGGCGGCGAGCATCGGCGCCGCTTTGCCAGTGACCTGAGTGAAGGGTTGCAGGCTCATGCGCGGTCTCCAAAGTGACGGATGTCGGTCAAGCGGCCGGTGATCGCGGCGGCGGCGACCATGGCCGGGCTCATCAGGTGCGTGCGCGCGCCCGCACCCTGGCGGCCTTCGAAATTGCGGTTGGTGCTGGAGGCGCAGCGGTCGCCCGGCGCCAGCACGTCGTCGTTCATCGCCAGGCACATCGAGCAGCCGGACTGCCGCCACTCGAACCCGGCCTCGATAAAGATCGCCGCCAGGCCTTCGGCTTCAGCCTGACTGCGCACTTCGGTGGAGCCCGGCACGATCATCGCCCGCACGTGCCCGGCGACGTGTTTGCCGCGCACCACACTGGCGGCATCGCGCAGGTCTTCGATGCGCGCGTTGGTGCAGGAGCCGATAAAGGCGTGGCTGATGACGATGTCGCTGAGCGGCATGCCGGCTTCGAGGCCCATGTAGTTCAGGGCGCGGCGCATGTCCTGACGCAGGATCAGGTCGCTGATGTCTTGCGGGTCAGGCACGCGTGCGCCGATTGGAGAGGCCTGATCCGGGCTGGTGCCCCACGTCACCATCGGTTCCAGGGCGCTGGCGTCGACCCGGACTTCACGGTCGAAGTGCGCGTCCGCGTCGCTGTGCAAGGCGCGCCATTTCTCCAGCGCTTGCTCCCACAACGCGCCTTTGGGTGCACGGGGTTTGCCCTTGAGGTAGGCGAAGACTTTCTCGTCCGGGGCCATGAATGCGCCTCGCGCACCGGCCTCGACGGCCATGTTGCAGATGGTCATGCGCGCTTCGACGCTCAAGGCATCGATGGTCGAACCACGAAACTCGATGGCGTACCCGGTGGCACCCGACGCGCCGATCTGGCCGATCAACGCCATGATTACGTCCTTGGACGTCAGCCCCGGCGCCAAAACCCCATCCACCGTCACCCGCATGCTCTTCAAGCGCTTATAGACCAGGGTCTGGGACGCCAGCAGATGCTCGATTTCCGAAGTGCCAATACCGAACCCGAACGCACCGAGGGCGCCATACGTGGTGGTGTGGCTGTCGCCGGCGGCGATGACCATGCCCGGCAGAATGAAGCCCTGCTCAGGCGCGATGACGTGTTCGATGCCCTGGCGTTTGTTGAGGATGTCGATCAGTTCGATGCCGAAGTCCCGGCAGTTCTCCGCCAGGTACGACACCTGCCGCGCGCCACCGGGGTCCGGCATGGCGGCGATGCGCACCGGGGCGGTGGGGTTGACGTGATCGACCACCGCCAGCGCGGTCCCGGCACGCCAGACGCCGCGCTTGGCCTCGCGCAAACCGCTGAACGCCTGGGGGCTGGTGTATTCGTTGATGACCTGGCGATCGATGTACAACAGGACGTGGCCCTGGTCATCGAGGCGACACACCGTGTGGGAATCGATGTGTTTGTCGTAGAGGGTTCTTGCTGGCGTCATGGAGGGGCTCGCTCAGGCTCGCGGGTGAAAGGCGTCTGAGTTCCATCTTAGGGAGTGGGCCCTGCCCATCAATGGCCGGACAGTGATCCCGTGAACCATGGTTCGTGTTGGATCGGTTTCCCTGCTACCCCAAGTGAATACAAATCCCCTCGCCACACAGGCTCACTCCCACAGGGGAGCTTGTGTGTTGCCGGGAACGCGAAACATTTACTTTCACATTGCCCTTCGGGATTTCTGTCCCTCATCCGTCCTATATAGATGCAGTCAGTCCGCGTAGGCAAAAGCCACGGGCCGGCCTTTCATGGACCTCATCGCTGGGAAGCCCGCAGCAGAGGCCCTCTCATCGATACAAGACCTTTAATCATGTCGAAGAAATCCCGCTCAAAACTCTGGTTTCTGGTCCATAGCTGGCTGGCCTTGCCGATCTGGTTTTTCGTGCTGATCGTCTGTGTCACCGGCACGCTGGCGGTGGTCAGTCAGGAAATCGTCTGGCTGGCCAACCCGCAGATGCGCGCCAGCCAACCCACGGACGATGCACCGCTGCTCAGTTATGACCAGATCATCGCCGCCATCAAGAAGGCGGAACCGAACACCTTGGTCGAGGCCATCAGCCGGCCCGACGAGTCGCACTTCGCGCTCGATGTCGATGTCAGCTACCCCGACGGTCGCTCGGTGAAGGTGTACGTCAACCCGTACAGCGGCGTGATTCAGGGCACTGCCCCGCAATTCAATTTCCAGGCCTTCACCCGTGCGTTGCATGGCTGGTGGCTGGTGCCGTTCACCAACGGTTACAGCTGGGGCTGGTATCTGGTGTCGTTTCTGAGTCTGCCTTTGCTGGCGTCTCTGGTGACCGGGCTGGTGGTCTACAAGCGTTTCTGGAAAGGCTTCTTCCGGCCGACGCTGCGTATTCGTCATGGCGCGCGGATTTTCTGGGGCGACTTTCACCGCCTCAGCGGCATCTGGTCGATCTGGTTCATCGCGGTGATTTCCATCACCAGCACCTGGTTCCTGATCCAGGCGTTCATGTTCGATAACCAGGTCTCGATTTCCACCGCGCCGGTGGCCTTGGTGGTCCCGCGTGAGAGCGTACCGGTGAGCACCGACGGCTCGCCAGCGTCGATGATCAGTCTCGAAGCCGCGATTGCCCAGGCAAAGGAACGCATTCCCGGCCTGGAAGACAGCTTCGTCAGCATGCCCGCCAATGCCTACAGCTACCTGACGGTCGGCGGTCGCAGCTGGTATCCGTTGATGTTCCAGACCGCCGAAATCAACCCGTACACCGGCGATGTCGCCGCCACCCGCCTGCTGTCGGACCGTTCCGGCCTGGAGTTGGTAACCGAATCCATGCGGCCGCTGCACACCGGTGATTTCGGCGGCATCTGGATCAAATTGATCTGGTTCTTCTTCGGTCTGATCCTGAGCATGATGGTGCTGAGCGGCCTGTTGATCTGGACCAAACGCACCGCCCTGGCCACGGCCAACGCCCTCAAACGCAAAGACAAACGTCCGCGCACCGCCGCCGTCACACGCCGTGAAACCACGGAGGTCAGCCAATGAGCCTGTTCGCCGCTGAGAAACCCTCCTCGAAACTGAGCCGCTTCTGGCACAAATGGCGCTTCCACATCAACGTCCTGCTGTTGCTGGTACCACTGGGGTTCATGCCCAAATACTTTGCCGACGCGGCGCTGTTTCGCGGTGACACCGGGCTCGGTGAGCGGGAAATCGGTGAAGTGCAGGTCGGGCCCTGGAGCCTGCGCCTCGCCGAACTGCGCAATGAAGCCCCGACCCTCGATGGCCCGGCCGGCCACATGAAAAGCTTCAACGCGGCGCTGTGCGACAGCTGCCGCGATCAGGTCAAGGCCACTTACCTGCGCATTGGCAAACCGCGCAGCCTGCGCGCCGCCGGGGTGATTTTCTTCGGCACGCCGTACCGCATGGGCGCCATGCTGCCGATCCCCGACAAGACAAAAACCGACGCCGAACTGTGGATCACCATGGAAGGCTGGGACGGCGCGATGCATCAAGCGTCGATCCCCCTGAGCCAGGCATCCCCCGCCACCCTCGCGTGGCTGAACAAACAAGGAGGCAAACCATGACGCTACGCTCTCTGAACGCGGCTTTGCTGGTGCTCTGCGCCGGTTTCAGCGCCAGCGCCCTGGCCCACAACCCGATGTGCGAATGCAAAGCCATCGACGCCGAACAAATCAAATGCACCGGCGGTTTCTCCGACGGCAGCGGCGCGCCGGGCGTGACGCTGGATGTGATCGGCTACGACGAAACCATCCTGGTGCCGGGCAAGCTCGGCGCCGATTCGACCCTGACCTTCAAGAAGCCCGGTGCCGAATTCTACGTGCTGTTCGACGCCGGCCCCGGCCACGTCGTCGAGATCGACCAAGCGGACATCGAAGCCCCATGAGTACGCCTACTACCCACGTCGTCCGCCCGGCCGGTGCCGGCCATGAAACCCTGTATGTGTTGCTGTTGTGCCTGATGATCCTGGCGGTGGCCGGTTCGGTGGTTGCCTGGCGCCATGAGTCCCAGGAAGTCAGCAGCGTTAACAACCATCAATTGGATGCCCGTCGCGATCTGAGCGCCTCCGAGCAAGGGATCTACGCCGACCTTCGGGTGACCCTGGACGAAATCCACTTGCTGCGCCAGGAACAGCAGGCGCTGCCGACACCCGCAGCGCTTGCCGATGAAGGCTTTGCACCGTTTGCCCAGGACGCCAGTTCCGTCAGCCGTGGCGGCCATGCCTGGCAGTTGCTCGACGCCAAGGCTTACTTCGGTCAGAGCCAGACACCTGCCGTGGCCGGCTCGTTTCTGATGCGCCTGACTGCCGGCGACGATGCGCCGGACGTCTGGCTCAACCGCGGCAAAGCCCTAGCAGCCCCGACCGATCTCACTGACGCCGCGCTGGAAAGCGCCGGCTGGCAGCAGATCGTCGCGCAATTCGATGCCGGCGTGACCCGCCAGCACCGGCACTGAACCCTCGCCTTCACCCGAGAGAAGACCGCTTTCCCATGCCTAGTTCATCTCAACGTTCTTTCCTGCGCCCGCTGCTGGTCGGCCTGCTCGCCTTGCTGCTGACGCCACTGGCCAGCGCCGACGAAACCAAGCGCCTGCGCATCGGTATAACCCTGCACCCTTATTACAGCTACGTGGCCAACATCGTCGGTGACAAGGCCGAGGTGGTGCCGCTGATTCCGGCCGGTTTCAACCCGCACGCCTACGAGCCACGCTCAGAAGACATCAAACGCATCAGCGGGCTCGACGTAATCGTGCTCAACGGCGTCGGTCATGACGACTTCGCCGACCGCATGATCGCCGCCAGCGAAACGCCGAATGTCCCGGTGATCGAAGCCAACGAGAACGTACCGCTGCTGGCCGCCACCGGCGTCGCCGCACGCGGTGCCGGCAAGGTCGTGAACCCGCACACCTTCCTGTCGATCAGCGCCTCGATTGCCCAGGTCAACAACATCGCCCGGGAACTGGGCAAGCTCGACCCGGCCAACGCCAAGACCTACACCCAGAACGCCCGCGCCTACGGCAAACGCCTGCGGCAGATGCGCGCCGACGCCCTGGCGAAACTGACCCAGGCACCGAACGCCGAATTGCGGGTCGCCACGGTTCACGCTGCTTATGACTATCTGTTGCGTGAATTCGGCCTGGAAGTGACCGCTGTTGTCGAACCGGCCCACGGCATCGAGCCGAGCCCGAGCCAGCTGAAAAAGACCATCGATCAACTGCGTGAACTGGACGTGAAAGTGATCTTCTCGGAGATGGATTTCCCGTCCTCCTATGTCGACACCATCCAGCGTGAATCCGGGGTCAAGCTGTACCCGCTGTCGCACATTTCCTATGGCGAATACACCGCCGACAAGTACGAAAAAGAAATGGCCGGCAACCTCAACACGGTGGTTCGGGCGATTCAGGAGTCGGGGCAATGACGGCTAAAGAAACCATCAGCGAATCCCCTGTGGGAGCGAGCTTGCTCGCGAAGAGGGAGTGTCAGTCGACATCAGTATTGACTGACACTCCGCTTTCGCGAGCGAGCCCGCTCCCACAGGGTTCGGGGCCGACGCTGGATTTTGCAGAGGTCAGTCTGACGCTGGGGCGCACGACGATCCTCGACAACGTGACCTTCCAGGTCCAGCCCGGCAGCGTGCATGCGCTGGTGGGCCCGAACGGTGGCGGCAAGAGTTCGCTGATCAAGACCCTGCTCGGGCAGATGCCCCATCAGGGTCGATTGAGCCTGCAATGGCCGGGCACACCCGGAACCATCGGCTACGTGCCTCAGGCACTGGAATTCGATCGCGGATTGCCAATGACCGTCGACGATTTCATGGCCGCGATGTGTCAGCGCCGTCCCGCGTTCCTTGGTTTGAGCAAGCATTACGCAGCCGCGATTGGTGAAGCGCTGGAACGGGTCGGCATGCAGGACAAACGCAAGCGCCGCATGGGCGCGCTGTCCGGCGGTGAGCGTCAGCGCGTGTTGCTCGCTCAAGGGCTGATCCCGGCGCCGCAGTTGCTGGTGCTCGACGAACCGATGTCGGCCCTCGATGAGGCCGGCATCCAGGTGTTCGAACGTCTGCTCGGCGACTGGCGCCAGAGCGGCATCACCGTGCTGTGGATCGAGCATGATCTGGAAGCGGTCGGACGTCTGGCCGATCGCGTCACCGGGCTTAATCGCCGGGTGCTGTTCGATGCCACGCCCAAACAAGCGCTGACGCCGGATCGCTTGCTGACCCTGTTCTCGACCCATCCTCGGAGCGCTGCCTGATGAGTTACGAAGCCTTTCGTTTGATGGTCCAGGGCTGGGCGTCTTCGGGTTACCTGCCCGAAGCGTTGGCCTACGGCTTTGTGGTCAACGCGCTGCTCGCCGGCTTGCTGATCGGCCCGGTACTGGGCGGCTTGGGCACGCTGGTAGTGGTCAAGCGCTTCGCGTTTTTCTCCGAGGCGGTGGGTCACGCGGCACTGACCGGCGTGGCCATCGGCATCCTGCTCGGCGAACCTTACACCGGGCCTTACGGCAGCCTGTTCGGTTACTGCCTGCTGTTCGGCATCCTGCTTAATTACCTGCGCAACCGCACCGGGCTCGCGCCGGATACGTTGATCGGCGTGTTTCTCTCGGTGTCGCTGGCGCTGGGCGCGAGCCTGCTGCTGATCCTCGCGGGCAAGATCAACGTGCACATCCTCGAAAACGTGCTGTTCGGTTCGGTGCTGACGGTCAACGGTAATGATCTGCTGGTGCTGGCCATCGTCGGCTCACTGGTCATGGCGCTGGCCTTGCCGCTGTACAACCGCATCATGCTCGCCAGTTTCAACCCGCAACTGGCGGCGGTACGCGGTGTGGCGGTGAAGACCCTGGATTATCTGTTTGTGATTCTGGTGACCCTGATCACCGTGGCCGCGGTGAAAGTCATCGGCGCGATCCTGGTCGGTGCGCTGCTGGTGATTCCGGCCGCGGCGGCACGCTTGCTCAGCCAGTCGCTGAAGGGTTTCTTCTGGTGCTCGGTGTTGATCGCCACGGTCAGCACGCTGTGCGGGATCCTCGCGCCAATCGTCTTCGACCTGCCTATTCCGTCCGGTGCCGCGATCATTCTGGTGGCCGGTATCGCCTTCGCCCTCGCCGCCATTGCGCGTGGCGTCGTCCCAAGCCTGAAAGGGAATCTCGGATAAATGTCTTTTTCTCTGCGTCAATTGACCCTGGCCGTCGCCCTGAGCGGGCTGGTCACTACCACCTTTGCGGCGGACACAAAACCACTGCGCGTGCTGGCGTCCTTGCCCATCACTTACGGGTTGGGCGAAGCCCTGCTCAAGGGCACCGACGTCAGTCTTGAGCGTGCCGCGCCGGCGAACCTGCCGGGCAGCCGTCAGACTGCGTACTTCACCGGTCGTGGCGCTCCGGCGCTGGCCAAACTGGCGACCGACGCCGATGCGGTGATCGGTCTGCGTTCGCTGTGGGCGGATGATCCGCTGTACCCGATTTCCCGGCGCAGCAATATTCGTATCGTCGAAGTCGACGCCGCCCGCCCGGTGGACGGCGCCCTGCCCGGCATCGCCGTGCAGCCGGGCAACAAGGTCGACGGGTTGAACAGCCAGCCGTGGTTTTCCAGCAACAACATGGGGCGGATGGCGGATGTGATGGCGGCGGACCTGGTGCGCCTGGCGCCCAAGGCCAAGCCTGCGATCGAGGCCAACCTGGCGGCGTTGAAGCAGCGTTTGCTCAAGCTCAGTGCGGACAGCGAAGCGCGATTGGCCAGCGCCGATAACCTAAGTGTGATGAGCCTGAGCGATCACTTTGGCTACCTGATCGGCGGGCTGAACCTGGAGCTGATCGGCCTCGATGCGCGGCCGGATGCCGAGTGGACACCTGAAGCGCTGAAGCAATTGGGCGCGACGCTGAAGGACAATGACGTGGCGGTGGTGTTGCATCATCGCCAGCCGTCGGAGGCGGTGAAAGCGGTGATTGCCGAGGCTGGCAGCCGGTTGGTGGTGTTGAGTGTGGACGCAGCGGATCCGGTGGCTGAGCTGGAAGGGAATGTGGATCTGCTGATCAAGGGGTTGAGCGGGGTTTAACGTCAGTTAGTCCGCGTTATCGTTCTTCGCGAGCAAGCCCGCTCCCACAGGTTCAATGTGCCCTTGCGAACAATACAAATCCTGTGGGAGCGGGCTTGCTCGCAAAGGCGGCCTGACAGGCAACACAAAATTGAAGACATGAAAAAGCCCGCTGACTGTTTCCAGTCCAGCGGGCTTCTTTTTGCGCCGTGACTTAGTTCGCCACTGCCGCCTGCTCGTCCATCTTCTGGCGCAAGCTCAGCGGACGCATGTCAGTCCAGGTCTCTTCGATGTAGGCCAGGCATTCCTTTTTCAGGCCGCTCTTGCCCACGGTGCGCCAGCCGGCTGGCACGGCTTTGTAGTCGGGCCAGATCGAGTATTGCTCTTCGTGGTTGACCACGACCTGAAAGAGGATGTCCTCGCGGTCGAATACTGACGTCATGGTGTGTCTCCATCGCTATAGGGTGGGCTGCACTGCGTGCGCAGCCGGTATGTAGAAGGAACGTTCCAGGTGCGGAAAAATTTACAGGCTGGCGGTGGCAGCGGCCATGGCCCGGCCGAAAATCTCGGCCACCCGATCGATTTCCGCCGCAGTAATCACCAGCGGCGGCAGGAAACGCACCACGCCACCGTGACGACCGCCCAGCTCAAGAATCAGCCCGCGCTTGAGGCATTCACGCTGCACCAGCGGCGCCAGTCGCCCGAAGATCGGCGGATGCCCCAATGCATCGGGCGTGCCCGTCGGATCGACCAGCTCGACGCCAAGCATCAAGCCGCGACCGCGAATGTCGCCCAGTTGCGGGAAGTCCCGCTGCAGGATGCGCAGGTGTTCGCTCAAGCGTTCGCCCATGGCGGCGGCGTGCTCGCAGACCTTGTGTTCGGTCAGGTAACGCATCACCGCAGACCCCGCGGCCATGGCCATCTGATTACCGCGGAAGGTCCCGGCATGGGCGCCCGGCAGCCAGGTGTCGAGCCAGTCGCGATACACCACCACCGCCAGCGGCAGGCTGCCGCCGATGGCTTTGGACATCACCACCACGTCCGGAATGATCCCGGCGTGCTCGAAAGCGAACATCTTGCCGGTGCGGGCAAAACCGCTCTGGATTTCATCGACGATCAGCGCCACGCCGGCCTGTTCAGTGATGCGTCGCAGGCCGCGCAGCCAATCGAGATCGGCCGGAATCACTCCGCCTTCGCCCTGCACTGCTTCGACGATCACCGCCGCCGGCAATTGCACGCCGGCCTCGGGATCATTCAGCAGGTTTTCCAGGTAGCTGAGGTTGACCTTCACCCCTTGCGCGCCGCCGAGTCCGAACGGGCAGCGGTAATCGTAGGGATACGGCATGAACTGCACGCCGTTGCTGAGCAAGGCGCCCAATGGCTTTTTCGGCCCCAGGCTGCCCATCAGGCTCAGCGCGCCCTGGCTCATGCCGTGATAACCGCCCTGAAACGACAACACAGTGCTGCGCCCGGTGGCGGTGCGCACCAGTTTCAGCGCGGCTTCCACCGCGTCGGTGCCGGTCGGGCCACAGAACTGGATCTTCGCTTGCGCGGCCAGGGCCGGTGGCAGCAGACCGAACAGGTCCTGGACGAACTGGTCCTTGACCGGCGTCGTCAGGTCGAGGGTGTGCAGCGGCAACTCATCGGTCAGCACCTGCTGAATCGCTTCGATCACCACCGGATGGTTATGCCCCAGGGCCAAGGTCCCGGCACCAGCCAGGCAGTCGATGAAACGGCGGCCTTCGACATCTTCAACATAAATGCCCTTGGCGCGTTTGAGCGCCAGGGGAATGCGCCGCGGGTAGCTGCGGGCATTCGATTCCTGCTGGTTTTGACGGGCCAGCAGCGGCGATTCGTTGAACTGATAAAGCGTCTCGGCCGGCGCCGGAGTGATCCGGGCCGACTGATCTTCCACAAGGCTGGTAGCGACTGACATCTCTCGACCCCTCAATAAGGTTTTCCTGTTCTGGAAACGCATCAGGGTGCCGAGGATTTAGACCCTCGATCAGCTTTCTATGAAGGCGGTGTCAGCGCTTTGTGCATGGGAATGGCGTGGAGCCCGGCGACGGTGAAGATTTCGGCGCAGGGCCGGTAGCCCAAATGACGGTAAAAAGCCTCGCTGGTGCGGGTGCTGTTGAGCCGTGCCTGAGCGAGCCCCTGATGGATCAACCAGCCTTCGAGGTCGTGAACCAGCGCCTCTCCGGCGCCGCGACGAAACCATTCCGGCTGCACGTAGCAGAATGCGACCTTGCCACTGATTGCCGCCATGGCGACACCGACCGGTTTGTCCTGCAACAGGGCGATGTTCAGGTACAACCGTTGGTCGGCCAGCCAGGGCTGCACGTGTTCGATGGTTTTGTTGTGGGTCCAGGTGGCGACGGTTCGCGGGTCGTTACGGTGGTCGAGCGCGCAGCCGACGCGAATGGAACGCTCGACGATCCGGCTGATGATGCCGGCGTCGGCGGGGGTTGCCTTGCAGATGTGAATCGATGCATCCATGGCGCTGTTACCTCAATCCATTGAGAAAAAGCTGCCGGGGACGATAGCGCTGTGGCGTGCCGGTGACTAATGGAGAGAGGTTACATTTGATGTGCAACACAGATGCCCCCCCCTGTGGGAGCGGGCTTGCTCGCGAAGGCGGTGTGTCAGTCGACGATGATATTGACTGACACACCGCCTTCGCGAGCAAGCCCGCTCCCACAGGGGGATTGGGGTGTTGGTTAGAGGGGTTGTAACGGCATGGTCAGTTCAACCCGCAACCCATCCGGCCGGCTGTCGAAATGCAAGGTGCAGCCGCACCGCTGGACAATTGCCTGGACAATCGCAAGGCCCAATCCGCAGCCGGTGCTCTGGCCGTGGCGCCAGAAACGTTGGGTCAGGTGTTGCAGATCGTCTTCGGCAATGCCCGGGCCGTGGTCGCGGACCAGAAAGCGCGCGCGACTGCCGGTGGTTTCCAGGCTCAGCTCCACCGATCCGTCCCCCGGGGTATGGCGCAGGGCGTTGTCCAACAAGTTACGCAATGCGGCGATCGACAGGACCGCGGGCATTTGCACCGGTGCATCGGAGAACTTCGCCGGCAGTTTCAGCTTGATTCGCCGACGATCACCGCTGGCCGCGTCCTGAATCGCCAGTTTCGCCACTTGCTCGGCGCTGCATTGCACGCCGTCATCGAACGACAGACTGCCCTCGACCCGCGCCAGCAACAGCAATTGTTCCAGCGTGCGGTGCATGCGGTCGGCGCCCTCTTCGGCCCGGGCCAGGGACTGATCCCGGGCCGCGCCGTCGGTCATGCGCGCCACTTGCAGGTGGGTTTTGATCGCCGTCAGCGGGCTGCGCAATTCGTGGGCCGCGTCGCCGGTCAGGCGGCGTTCGCGTTCGATGGTCTTGCCGATGCGCTGGAACAGCTGATTCTGGGTGTCCAGCAACGGCTGAAGTTCGCTGGGCAGCGGCTGGATTTGCAAAGGTTCCAGAGAATCAGCGCTGCGGCGCATCAAGGCATCGCGCATCCGGTTCAGCGGTGCCAGCCCCTGGCCGATCCCCAGCCACAGCAGGCACAGGCAGCCAAGCAACGCCACGCCCACCGGCACCGAAGCGGCCAGCAGGATCGACATGTTCAGCGCCTCGCGCTCGATCTGCCGGTCAGCGGTGGTGATACGCAAATCACCGCGGGCCAAGGTAAAGCTGCGCCACGGCGCGCCGTCGATCATCTGATCGTGGAAGCCCATTTTCTCGGCTTCGAGGGTTTGTTGCGGGTCGGTGTGACTGCGGGCGAGGATTTCACCGCGCAACGAGCTGACCTGACAGGCCATGCCACCCGGAATATTCAATTGCTCAGCGCTGAAGTGGGTGCCCTCGCCCTTGCTCGGCAACGCCGGCAATTGCTCCATCAGGCCGGCGACCATGCGCGCCGACGCCACCAGCCGCTGGTCCAGGGAAAACATCATCTGGTTGCGCAGATCGCTGAGCATCCAGGCCGCGGCCAGGGCCCATATCAGCGCAAAAGCGGCACCGAGCGTCAGGCTCAGGCGCAAACGCAGGCTCATCACTTTTTCATTTCCTCTCCGCCATCGGCCGGCCCCAGGCGATAGCCCAGGCCGCGTACGGTCTCGACAATGCCATTGCCGAGTTTGCGCCGCAGATGATGGATATGCACGTTGAGGGCGTTGCTTTCCAGTTCGTCGTTGAAACCGTAGACGCTGTCTTTCAACTGCTCGGTGGACAGCACCCGGCCACGGTTATGCAACAAGGCCTGCAACAGCGACTGTTCACGACGGGAAAGGTCGACGGACTGACCGCCGAGCATGGTTTCGCGGCTGCTCGGGTCGTAGGTCAGACGGCCGTGTTCGATCAGATTGACGCTACGACCCGCCACTCGTCGCAACAACGTGTGCAGTCGCGCGGCGAGTTCACGCAGATCGAACGGCTTGAGCAGGTAATCGTCGGCGCCGGCCTGCAAGCCATCGACGCGGTCGGTGACCGAGTCCCGCGCCGTGAGAATCAGCACCGGAATCTCCAGGCCACTGTGACGCAACTGCTGCAACAGCTTCAGGCCATCCTCATCGGGAAGGCCAAGGTCGAGCACCATGACGTCGAACTCAGCCACCTTGAGCATCGCTCGTGCAGACGACGCCGTGGCGACGTGCTCGACGGTCAGGCCTTGCGCGGTCAGGCCCGCAACAATGCCGCTGGCGATCAGCTCATCGTCTTCGCAAACCAGTACATGCATGGTGAGCCCCGTAGAAAAAAGGCAATTAAGCCGTTGGCCGATTAAGCGGACATTATGCCGCAAGCGCCATAGCCACAAGGCCGTCGCGGTTAATCATCGGTTAATCGCCGCCTCCCATTGTGCACCTCACTTGCACAGGGATAAGGCTTACCCATGCGTCGACTGTTTTTGTTTTTTGTTCTCTTGATCTCGGGTGTGGCCCAGGCAGGGACCAATCCGTTCGATACCAAACCTGAATTCCTGCCAGTGGAAAAGGCCTTTGTCTTTACTTCCGAGCGGCTTGAATCGGGTGAAACACAGCTCTATTGGCAGATCACCGACGGTTATTACCTTTATCAGAAACGCCTGAAATTCGAGGGGTTGCCCCCGGAGCAGCATCCGCCATTACCTGAAGGCGAAGCCCACAGTGATGAGTTCTTCGGCGAACAACAGGTCTATCGCCAAGGCCTGGAGCTGAAGATTCCGGCGGGCGCCACCGGTCAGATCAAGGTGGGCTTCCAGGGCTGTGCCGATGCCGGTTTGTGTTATCCGCCGCAAACCCAGGTCGTGGATCTGGGCGGCAGCGTCGCGGTCACCACCAACGAAGCACCGGATCAAGCCCTGGCCAGCGGCCTGCAACAACGGGCGCTGGGCTGGAGCTTGCTGGTGTTCTTCGGTCTGGGCCTGTTGCTGGCCTTCACCCCTTGCTCGTTGCCGATGCTGCCAATTCTGGCCGGGTTGATCGTCGGCAGTGGTGCCACACCCAAACGTGGTTTCGCCCTGGCGACCAGCTACGTGGTGAGCATGGCGCTGGTGTATGCGGCGATGGGCGTGCTGGCTGCGTTGCTCGGGGCGAACCTTCAGGCGTTGCTGCAGAACCCGTGGTTGCTGGGCAGCTTCGCGGCGATATTTGTGTTGCTGGCGTTGCCGATGTTCGGTTTCTTCGAGCTGCAACTGCCGGTGGCGGTGCGTGATCGGCTGGAAAATGTGTCGCGCAACCAGCGTGGCGGCAGTTTGATCGGTGCCGGTGTGCTGGGTGCCTTGTCGGGGTTGCTGGTCGGCCCGTGCATGACCGCGCCCTTGGCCGGCGCTCTGCTCTACATCGCACAAAGCGGCAATGCGCTGCATGGTGGGCTGATTCTGTTCGCCATGGGCATCGGCATTGGTGTGCCGTTGTTGTTGCTGGTGACCGTGGGTAATCGCTTCCTGCCCAAACCCGGCGCCTGGATGAACCTGCTCAAAGGCATCTTCGGTTTCCTGTTCCTCGCCACTGCGCTGTTGATGCTGCGTCCGGTGCTGGATCAATCGCTGTGGATCGGTTTGTGCGGCGCCTTGCTGCTGATCGCGGCCTACAGTGCCTGGAAACAGTCGGAAGGTTTCGGTCGCGTCGCCCATCTGTTCGGCGCCAGTGCGCTGTTGCTCGGGATCTGGGGCGGTCTGCTGCTGATCGGCGCCGCCGGTGGCAGCGATGATTTGCTCAAACCGTTGCAGGTCTACAGCGCCTCAGCTTCTTCCGGTAATGCCGCTCGCCCGACCGGCCATGAGGCGTTCACCACGATCAACAGTCCGCAAGCGCTGCAACAGGAACTGGACGCCGCCCAGGCCCAGGGCCAGTGGGTGCTGCTGGACTACTACGCCGACTGGTGTGTGTCGTGCAAGGTCATGGAAAAACAGGTGTTCGGCAAAGCCAAAGTGATGGAGGCGCTGAGTGATGTGCGCTTGCTACGGCTGGACGTGACCGCCGACAATGCCGCCAGCCGCGAACTGCTCGGCCGTTATAAAGTGCCGGGGCCACCGAGTTTTCTGTGGATCGGTGCAGACGGCCAGGAGCGTCGCAGCCAGCGCATCACCGGCGAGGTTGATGCCGACACCTTCCTGCAACGCTGGACCACCACCCGAGACGCCCGTTAATGCTGACCTTTACCCTCGGCACCTTTGCCATCGCGCTTAACCATCTGCTGCTGATCAGTGCTTTGGCGCTGGCGACATTTGTCGGCTGGCGGGTGGCCAAGCGCGGAGGCGAAAACCCGGAGTCGGCGCTGTTCAGCCTGTTTTTGCTGGGCATGCTGGCGGCGCGGGTCGGTTTCGTGGTCGCCTATTGGGCCCACTATCGCAACGATCCGTGGCAGATCATCGACTTGCGCGATGGCGGTTTCCTCGCCTGGCCCGGGGTGATCGTGCTGCTGCTCACCGCGTTGTACCGCGGCTGGCGTCGCCCCGGTTTGCGCCGCCCGCTGGGTTTCGGCGTGGCGAGCGGATTGGCGTTCTGGCTGCTGGCGACTTTTTCCCTGAGCATTTACGAACAAGGCACGCGCCTGCCGGAGATCGCCCTGCGCAATGCCGCCGGCGAAACCGTGCAACTGGCGGATTACAAGGGCGGGCCACTGGTGATCAACCTCTGGGCCACTTGGTGCCCGCCATGCCGCCGGGAAATGCCGGTGCTGGAAAACGCCCAGCAACAGCGCCCGGACCTGACCTTCCTGTTCGTCAATCAGGCCGAAAGCATGCAAAGCGTCAGTACCTTCCTCGAAACCCAGGGCCTGAGCCTGACCAACGTGCTGTTCGACGGCAGCGGTCGATTGGGTCAGGCCGTGGGTTCCATGGCGTTGCCGACTACGCTGTTCTATAGCCCCGACGGTCGATTACTGGGCAGCCACCTGGGCGAACTCTCGGATGCCAGCCTGGCCCGCGCCCTGGAAAACTTCGACACCCCATCTCCTGCCGTACCGGCCACCTCTTCAAGGAAACTGCCATGCCCCGCCTCCGCCACCTGCTGACGCTGACTTTAGGCGCAGCGTTGCTGCACCTGTCGTCGGTGCAGGCCGCCGAAGAATTGCCTGAAGCGATCAAGAAGATCGAAGCCAAGGGCGCGAAAATCGTTGGTCAGTTCGACGCGCCGGACGGTTTGCGCGGTTATGCCGCGCAGTACCAGAACCGCGGCATGGCGCTCTACCTGACCCCGGACGGCAAGCATGTGCTACTGGGCAATCTGTACGACGCCGAGGGCAATGACCTGAGCAGCGCGCCGTTGCAGAAACTGGTCTACGCGCCGATGTCCAAGGAAGTCTGGGGCAAGATGGAAGCCAGCAACTGGATCGGCGATGGCAAAAAAGATGCGCCACGCGTGGTGTACCTGTTCAGCGACCCAAACTGTCCTTACTGCAACATGTTCTGGGAACAGGCGCGGCCGTGGGTGAATGCCGGCAAAGTGCAGTTGCGGCACATCATGGTCGGGATCATTCGCGAAGACAGCCCGGGCAAATCCGCCGCGCTGCTGGCCGCCAAGGACCCGAGCAAGGCGCTGGAAGATCACGAAAAATCCGGCAAGGGCAGTTCGCTCAAAGCCTTGAAAGACGTGCCGCCGGCGATTCAGGCGAAACTCGCGGCGAACATGCAGCTGATGGAAGACCTGGAGCTGCAGGCCACCCCGGCGATTTTCTACATGGACGAAAAGGGCGAGCTGCAACAACAGCAAGGCGCGCCTTCGCCGGACAAGTTGGTGAAGATTCTCGGGCCCAAGTAGTTTGCTTCAGAGACTTGGTGACCACACCGGCCCCATCGCGAGCAGGCTCGCTCCCACAGGTGATCGCGTATCCCTGTGGGAGCGAGCCTGCTCGCGATGGGGCCAGCAAGATCGACTAATTCCTCTCGGCTAAAAACTTCAACAACGCCTCAGTCACAAACTGCGGATTCTCCAGATTGGAGATATGCCCCGCCTCTGGCACCAACACATACGGGCAACCAATCAACTCGGCCATTTCCTTCGTTTCCGACGGCGGCCGCGGTTTGTCCTGATCGCCGCACATCACCAGCGTCGTTTCAGCATTCAACTCGCCCAGACGCGGCAACAAATCATCCCGACCAAACGTAATCCGCCCCATCGGCACCACGCTTTCACGTAGACGCTGCGGCGGTAACGCAGCCAGTTTCCCGCGGAAATCCTGATACAGCGCCGACTGCGGATCGATCCCCGGACGGAAGAAGATCGGCACCACGATATCGAGCAACTGCGGCGCGATGACGCCGGTGTCTTCGATCTGCTTGAACAGCGAGAAATAGTATTGGCGAGTCGGTTCCGGCTCGACGCCGAGGTAGGTGTCCATCAACACCAGGCCGTTGATCCGCGATGGTGCCGACAGCGCCAGTCGAGCGCCCCACATGCCACCGACCGACAGACCGACCAGCGTGACCCGATCAATGTCCAGATGATCGAGCAGCGCCAGGGCCTGACGGGCGATGTCGTCCAGCGATTGAGTGTTTTCGGGAAGTGCGCCGGATTCACCGTGGCCCCACAGGTCCAGGGCTATGACCCGGTGGTGTTGCGACAATGCGGCAATCTGCGGTGCCCACATGGTTTGGTCCCACAGGTAGCTGCCGGCGAGCAGCACCGCAGGGCCGGTGCCTTGATCGAGGTAGTGAAGGGCTTGTCCGTCAACGGTTACGAAGGACATTGACTGTCTCCTTGTGAAAACTGGGAGCAAGGAGACTGTGCCGGAGTCGTTTTACAGTCAACCTTGTCGTGCTTCCACTGGCCCCATCGCCAGCAGGCTCGCTCCCACATTTGTCCTGCGAACACAATTCAAATGTGGGAGCCAGCCTGCTGGCGAATAGGCCCTTACAGACGCTAGAGAATCAAAGCCCCTCCAGCTCCGCCATCAGGTCATTGAGGCGATCCACCTTTTCCTCGGTGACGTCACTCGCCGCCAACCCGTCGATGTACTCGGCCAACTCCGCCACCGTGCTGCACTCGAACATCGCCCGCAGCGGCACATCACGTTGCAAGGTTTTCTGCACCCGCGACGCAATCTGCGTCGCCAGCAACGAATGCCCACCCAGCTCGAAGAAATTGTCCTGAACACCGACCTGCTCGACCTTCAGCACCTCAGCCCAGATACCCGCCAGCGTCTGCTCCAGCTCAGTTCGCGGTGCCTGATAATCCTGGCTCTGCAACTGCCCGATCTCCAGCGCCGGCAGCGCCTTGCGGTCGAGTTTGCCGTTGGCATTGAGCGGCATCCGCTCCAGCCACAGCCAGTGCAGCGGCACCATGTACTCCGGCAGTTCGGCGCGCAGGCGTTGCTTGATGAGCTCCAGGCGTTCGGTCGGGTTCAACGCCGAGTCAGCCGCCACCAGGTAGCCGACCAGATGCTTGCCGTTCACGCCTTCCTGCACGCCGACCGCCGCTTCGCGCACTTGCGGTTGCTCATGCAGACGCGCTTCGATTTCACCCAGCTCGATGCGGTAACCGCGGATCTTCACTTGATGGTCGATACGCCCGACGTATTCCAGCACGCCGTCACTGCGACGACGGGCCAGGTCGCCGGTGCGATACAGACGATCCCCCGGCGCGCCAAACGGGTTGGGTACAAACACCTGAGCCGTACGCAACGGATCGCTGACATAACCGCGCCCTACGCCAGTGCCGGCGACGCACAACTCGCCCACCGCACCCAACGGCACCAGTTCCAGCGCGCCATCGAGCAGGTACAAACAGTTGTTGTCGGTCGGCGTACCGATCGGCAGATAACTGCCACGGGTCGAGGCCATGTCCACGCGGAAGAACGCCACGTCGTCCGAGCATTCCGCCGGGCCATAAGCATTCACCAACCCGATCTCCGGGTAGCGCAACAGCCACTGATGCGCCAGTTCCGGCGGCATTGCTTCACCGGTCGGCAACATCCAGCGCAGGCCGTCGAGGCTCATGCGTTCCTGGGCGAGCATGCCTTGAATCAGCGACGGCACGCTTTCCAGCACCGTGATGCCCTGGGCCGACACGTGCGCCAGCAACCCTTGCGGATCGTGGGCGATGGTGTTCGGCACGATGTCCACCCGCGCCCCGAACAGCGGCGCGGCGAGGAACTGCCAGACCGAGATGTCGAAGCTTTGCGAAGCGGTCTGGGCGATCACGTCGGCATCGCTCAAATTCAGGTACGGCACCTTGCTCAACTGGTTGTTGAGCATGCCGCGTTGCTCGACCATCACGCCTTTGGGCAAACCGGTGGAACCCGAGGTGTAGATCACATAGGCGAGGTTGTCCGGGCCGCTGTAAACACCTGGATTCGCTACCGATGCATCGCTCGCCTGCACCGCTTCCCACACCAGCAATTTCGGCCGGTTGGCGCAACTGAACTCATCCAGCAATGCGACCGCCTGTTCACGACAGGCCTCAGTGCAGACCAGCAACGGCGTGCGGCTCAGGTCGATGATCCGGCTCAGACGCTGACTCGGCAGCCCCGGGTCCAGCGGCAGATAACCAGCACCGGCCTTGAAGCTGCCGATGATCATGCCGAGCAGATCGAGATTACGTTCAGCCAGCAACGCCACTGGTTGATCCAGCCCGACACCCGCCGCGATCAACGCATGACCGAGGCGGTTACTGCGCCGGCTCAGCTCGACATAAGTGTGTTGCTGATCCAGGCAACTGGCGGCAATCCGCTGCGGATGCTGGGCAACCTGCGCTTCGAACAAGGCGACGTAGCTCTGCTCCAGCGGGTAATCATGCTCACTCTGGTTGCAGCGGTGGATCAGGAAATCCTGTTCCTCGGTGCCTAGCAACGGCAAGTCAGCCATGTCGCCATGGAAGCCTTCCACCAGCGCCAACAACAAACGTTTGAATTCACCGAGCATGCGCTCGACGGTCGATTCGTCGAAATAACGCTGGTCGTAAGACAGGTGCAGCCCCAGGTCATCGCCCGGATAGCAGACCGCCGTCAACGGGAAGTTGGTGTGGGTTCGGCCCGAATCCGAGGTCGCATTGAGGCTTTGCGCACGGTCCAGCACCGAGACTTCTACCGGGGCGTTTTCGAACACGAACAGGCTGTCGAACAGCGGCTGGCCCTTGGGCAGTTCGCTGTTTTCCTGAATGCTCACCAGCGGCAGGTATTCGTACTCGCGCAGTTGCATGTTGCTGTCGAGCAAACCGCTCAACCACTGGCGCACGCTGCAACGCTGATCGTCTTCCGGCATTTTCACCCGCAGCGCGATGCTGTTGATGAACAGCCCGACGGTGCGCTGCATCTGCGGCATGTCCACCGGACGCCCGGCCACCGTGACGCCGAACAGCACGTCGCGATCACCGCTCAAGCGTCGTAGCACCAGGGCCCACGCCGCCTGGGCGAAGGTGTTGATGGTCAGCTGATGGGCCTGCGCCAGCTCGCGCAATTGCGCACCGTCGCGAGCATCAAGCCTTGTGTAGCGGTCACCGACGATCATGCCGCCGCTTTCACCGGCATGTTCACGCAGGAACGGCCGGTCGCTCGGGATCGGCGTGGTCCGCTCGAAACCTTGCAGGTTGGTTTTCCACCACTGCCGCGCCTCGGCCAGGCTTTGGCGTTGCAGCCAGCCAATGTAGTCGCGATAACGCGACACAAGCCCAAGCTGTGCGTCGCGGCCTTCGCCGAGGGCGGTGTAGATCTCGAAGAAATCGTTCATCAGCAGCGAGCGGCACCAGGCATCGATGAGGATGTGGTGGTTGCTCATCATGAACCAGTAACGCGCCGCGCCGACCTTGATCAAGCGCAGGTGGAACGGTGCCTGATTGAGCAGATCGAACCCGGCTTCGCGCTCGCTTTTGAGCAGTGCTTGCAGTTTCGGCTCCTGCTCGGCTTCGGCAATCGCCGTCCAGTCGAGGATCTCGATCGGTGTGCTGCCGGGCTTGTGGATCACTTGCAGCATGTCTTCGCCGACGTTCCAGCAGAACGAGGCGCGCAGGGCTTCGTGACGGGCGATCACCGCTTGCCAGGCCTGGGCGAATCGCTGCGGATCGAGTTCGCTGTTGATCCGGTAGCGGTCCTGCATGTAGTAGAGGCCGGTGCCCGGTTCCAGCAAGGTGTGCAGCAGCATGCCTTCCTGCATCGGGGTCAGCGGGTAGACGTCTTCGATGGCGGCGGCCGGAATCGGCAGCGCATCCAGTTGTGGCTGAGTCAGTCTGGCCAGCGGGAAGTCCGACGGCGTCAGGCCGCCGGCATCGTCTTGCAGGCAATGCTCGATCAGGCTTTGCAGTTCGCCCAGGTAAGCGTTTGCCAGGTCGGTGATGGTGTGCGGATCGTGGCGTTCGGCGCTGAAGGTCCAGCGCAGCACCAGTTCACCGCCGTAGACCTGACTGTCGACGCTCAGCTCATTGGGCAGCGGCGCATGCGGGTCGTGGGCCGCGCCGACGGGCTCGTCCAGCGGACGGAACAACGCGTCCGCGCCGAAGCTCTGGTCGAACTGACCGAGGTAGTTGAAGGTGATCGGCGCCACCGGCAACGCGGCCAGGGTCTGGCGACTCTGATTATCGGCCAGGTAACGCAGCACGCCATAACCCAAGCCTTTGTGCGGCACGGCGTGCAGTTGTTCCTTGATCGCCTTGATCGAAGCGCCCTGCCCGTCCGCCGGCACCAGGCGTAATGGATAGGCGCTGGTGAACCAGCCGACGGTGCGGGTCAGGTCGATCTCGTCGAACAGGGTTTCGCGGCCATGGCCTTCCAGTTGAATGAGCGCCGATTCCTGTCCGCTCCAGTGGCACAGCACCCGGGCCAACGCGGTCAGCAGCAGGTCGTTGACCTGGGTGCGATAGGCACTCGGCGCCTGTTGCAGCAATTGGCGAGTCCGCTCGGCATCGAGGCGCACGCTGACAGTCTGCGCATGCCGGTTCTGCCGACCGCCCTCGGGACGATCACACGGCAACTCGGCGTTCGGCCCGGCCAGTTGCGCCTGCCACCAGCTGAGTTCTTCGCGCAGGGATTCGCTGCCGGCATACGCCTGCAAGCGCGCGGACCAATCCTTGAACGCACTGGTTTTCGCCGGCAGTTTGACCGACTGCCCGGCGTCCAGTTGACGGTAGACGGTTTGCAGATCGTCCAACAGCACCCGCCACGAAACGCCGTCTACCACCAAGTGGTGAATGGCGATGAACAACCGTTGTTCGCCCTCGGCACCATCGACCAGCAGCACGCGGATCAGCGGCCCCTGTTCGAGGTCGAGACCGCGCTGGGCATCGGCGAACAGCGCGGCGCACTTGTCCATGGACGAAACACGCACTTGCCACAGCACCGGCACGTCGGAAATCGGCTGATGCTCGGCGCGCCATTGCGCGCCGGTTTGGCTGAAGCGCAGACGCAAGGCGTCGTGCTGTTCGATCACCGCCAGCAGCGCTTGCTCCAGGCGATGGGGTTCCAGCGCGACGGTCGGCTCCAGCAGCAATGCCTGGTTCCAGTGCTGACGCTGGGGTATGTCGGTGTCGAAGAACCAGTGCTGAATCGGCGTCAAACGCGATTCACCGGTAAGCAAACCTTGCTCGGCGGTGACCTGCTCGGAGCGGGTCGCCACGGCGGCCAGGGTCTGCACCGTCTGATGCTGGAACAGGTCACGCGGACTGAAGTGAATGCCCTGCTGCCGCGCACGGCTCACCACCTGGATCGACAGAATCGAATCGCCGCCCAGTTCAAAGAAGTTGTCGTTGAGGCCCACTTGTTCGACGTTCAGCACTTCGCACCAGATGCCGGCCAAGGTCAGTTCCAGCTCGTTGTTCGGTGCGACGTAGTGCTGACGGTTCAGTTCCGGGTCCGGCGCCGGCAAGGCGCGACGGTCGAGTTTGCCGTTGGCGGTCAGCGGCATGCTGGCCAGCAGGATCAAATGCGTCGGCACCATGTAATCCGGCAGTTGCGATTTGAGGTGATGCTTCAAGGCTTCACGCAGTGTCGCTTGTGGCGCTTCGTCCTGCTCGGCGACGTCGGTCACCAGATAGCCGACCAGTTGTTTGCCGCTCGGTGCGTCGAGGGCCAGGACCACGGCTTCGCGGATCGACTCATGCTCCAGCAGACGGGTTTCGATTTCGCCCAACTCGATGCGGAAACCGCGAATCTTCACTTGATGGTCGATGCGCCCGAGGTATTCCACCAAGCCATCGGCACGCTGGCGCACCAGATCGCCGGTGCGGTACAGACGCCCGCCATCAGCGGTGAACGGATCAGCCACGAATCGCTCGGCGGTCATGCCCGGACGCTGGTGATAACCCTGCGCCAGGCCGGCACCGCCGACGTACAACTCGCCGGTCGCGCCTTGCGGCACCAGGGCCAGATCGGCATCAAGGATGTACGCCACGCGAGCGCCAATCACGCTGCCGATCGGTACGCTGCCCAAGCCTTCTTCCAGCTGTTCGGGTGCCAGACTCGCCAGTGGCATCACCACGGTTTCAGTCGGGCCATAGGCGTTGAAAAACAGGCTCGGTTTGAACGCTGCGCGAATTCGCGCCAGGTGTTCGCCAGTCAGGGCTTCGCCGCCGGTGATGCACATGCGCACCGGCAGGGTTTCGCCCTGGGTGGCCAGCCACTGCGCCAATTGGCTGCCATAGCTTGGAGTGAAGCCGAGGATGTTGATGTGGTGACGTCGGATCAGTCCGCAGATTTCTTCCGCATCCCATTGGCCTTGGGCGCGCAGGACAACTTGCGCGCCACTCAACAGCGGCACCAGCAAACGCTCGGTCGCAGCGTCGAAGTTGATCGAATAGAAATGCAGCTCACAGTCGTCCGGGCGCATACCGAAGCGCTCAATGACCGCTTGGCAATGCATGGCGATTTCACCGTGGGACACCACCACGCCTTTCGGCTTGCCGGTCGAGCCCGAGGTGTAAATCAGGTACGCCTGATGCTGCGGCAGGCTGATAAACGGCAGTTCGGTGGCCGGGTAATGGGCCAATGCGGCGGCGTCCTCTTCAAGGCACCAGCGGGCGACCGTTGCCGGCAACTCACCGAGTGCGGAGAACATTGCCGCATCGCTGAGCAGCAAACCAATGCCACTGTCTTCGATCATGTAGTGCAGGCGATCGAGCGGGTATTCCGGGTCCAGCGGCACGTAAGCACCGCCGGCCTTGAGGATTGCCAGCAGGCCGACGACCATTTCCAGCGAACGCTCAAGTGCCAGGCCGACGCGAACCTGCGGGCCGACACCACGCTCGCGGAGCATCCAGGCCAGGCGATTGGCGCGGCTGTCGAGTTCGGCGTAGCTCAGGGTTTCACCCGCAAACGTCAGCGCCGGAGCGTCCTTGCGTGCCAGTGCCTGTTCGCTGAACAGGTGATGGATGCACTGGTCGAGGCGATGCTCGCCCGGTTCGACGCCGAGGCTGTCCAGCAGCTTTTGCTGTTCGCCGGCTTCGAGCAACGGCAGTTCGCTGAGGCGCTGTTGCGGATCGGTCAGCAGCGCTTCCAGCAGATTGCGCCAGTGCCCGGCCATGCGCGCAATGCGCGGTTCATCGAACAAATCGGTGCTGTAAGTCAAGCAGCAACCCAGTCGATGATCGAGGTCGGTGACTTCCAGGTTGAGGTCGAACTTGGTCGCCCGCGCGTCGTTGGCCAGGTACTCGACGGTCATGCCGGCCAGGGTGCGGCTCTGCTGGAATTCCCAGCGCTGCACGTTGCACATCACCTGGAACAGCGGGTTGTACGCGGCGCTGCGCGGAGGCTGCAAGGCTTCGACCAAGTGATCGAACGGCAGGTCCTGATGAGACTGGCCTTCGATCACGGTGTGGCGCACCTGCTCGAACAATTCGCCGACGGACATCTGCCCGCCGAGCTGGCAACGCAGCACCTGGGTGTTGAGGAACGCACCGATCAAGCCTTCGCTTTCCGGGCGAATCCGGTTGGCCACCGGCGCGCCGATGCGCAGGTCGGTCTGGCCGCTGTAGCGGTAAAGCAGCACGGCCAACGCGGCGGTCATAGTCATGAACAGGGTCAGACCGTTTTGCGCGTTAAAGGCGCGGACCCGTGCAGCGAGGTCATCGCTCAGGTCGAAGCGGAATAATTCACCCTGATGGCTTTGCACCGGCGGACGCGGACGGTCGGCGGGCAATTCCAGCAACGGATGTTCACGGCCCAGTTGCGCGGTCCAGTAGTCGAGCTGGCGCTGGCGCTCGCCGGACTCCAGCCACTGGCGCTGCCAGACGCTGTAATCCAGGTACTGCACCGGCAGCGGTGTCAGCGGCGATTCGCGGTCATCGACGAACGCTTCGTACAGCGCGCTCAGTTCACGGGCAAAAATGTCCATCGCCCAGCCTTCGGTGACGATGTGGTGCAGAGTCAGGACAAAGTAGTGCTCCTGCTCGGTGGTTTTGACGAGGCAGGCGCGCAGCAGCGGACCGGTTTCCAGATCGAACGGCAGGTGTGCTTCATCGTCGGCCAGTTGCTGCACGCGCTGCTCGCGGATGTCGGCAGCCAGTGTCGAAAAATCCTTCCAGTCCATGCGCACGCCCGTCTCGGCATGCACCTGCTGACGGGCCACGCCGTCGATGCTCGGGAACGTGGTGCGCAGGGTTTCGTGACGCATGATCAGCGCTTGCAACGCCGCTTCGAAACGCCCGACATCAAGCACGCCGCGCAGTCGCGCCATGCCGCCAACGTTGTAGGCCGGGCTGTCCGGCTCCATCTGCCAGAGGAACCACATGCGCTGCTGGGAATAGGACAGCGGCACCGGTAGGCGGCGGTCGACTTTCTCGATCGGCGGCTGCTGGTTGGTTTTACCGCTGGCCTGGATCTTTTGCACCTGATCGGCGAAGGCACCCAGCTCACTGTTTTCGAACAGCGCCCGCAGCGGCAACTCGACGTCGCAGGCCTGACGGGTACGGGAAATGATTTGCGTGGCCAGCAACGAATGGCCGCCGAGGGCGAAGAAATCGTCGCGCAGGCCGATCTGTGCGAGGCCCAACACTTCGCGCCAGATGCCGGCGATTTGTTGCTCCAGCGCCGTGGCCGGCTCGACGTGTTCGCGCACTTGCCATTGCGGTTCGGGCAAGGCACGACGGTCGAGTTTGCCGCTCGGGCTCAGGGGCATTTCGTCCAGACGCATCAGCTGCGCCGGGACCATGTAGTCCGGCAGTTCAGCCGCCAGTGCGGTTTTCAGGCGCGCCGTTTGCGCGTCTTCAGTTTCGCGGGTTTCGGCTGCGGTGTAGTAACCGATCAACTGGCCACCGGCGGCGGTCTCGCGCACCAGCACCACGGCTTGAGCGACGCCATCCTGGGCCAGCAAACGGGCTTCGATTTCTTCGGGCTCGACACGGAAGCCACGCAGTTTGACCTGCTGATCGAGACGACCAAGGTATTCGATCACGCCATCGGCGGTCCAGCGTGCGCGGTCGCCGGTGCGGTACAGACGCGCGCCCTGCTCGCCCAGTGGATCGACGACAAAACGCTCGGCGGTCAGCCCCGGACGGCCCAGATAGCCACGGGCCAGGCCGATGCCGCTGATGCACAATTCGCCCGGCACACCGGCCGGCACCGGATTGAGGTCGCTGTCGAGGACGCGGCACAGCACGTTGCCTAACGGACGGCCAATCGGCGAGCGCTCGCCATCGGCGCTAGTGCAGTGCCAATGGGTGACGTTGATTGCGGTCTCGGTCGGGCCGTAGCGGTTGTGCAGTTGCACGGCGGGCAGTTGTTCCAGCACACGGTTGCGCAGTTCGGCGGGCAAGGCTTCGCCACCGGAGAACACCCGGCGCAGGCTGGTGCATTCGGCGGTCAGCGGCTCATCGATGAACAACGAAAGCAGCGGCGGCACGAAGTGCAGCGTGGTCACGCCGTATTGCTGGACCAGCTGCGCGATGCGATGCGGATCGCGGTGCTCGCCGGGGCCGGCGATCAGCAAGCGTGCCCCGGTGATCAGCGGCCAGAAGCACTCCCACACCGACACGTCGAAACTGATCGGGGCTTTTTGCATCAACACGTCGGTGTCGTTCAAACCGTAGGTGTTCTGCATCCATTGCAGGCGCTCGGCGAGCGCCGCGTGGGTGTTGCCGACGCCCTTCGGCTGACCGGTCGAACCCGAGGTGTAAATCACGTAGGCGAGGTTGTCGCCGTGCAGGTGCAGGCCCGGCGCCTGGCTTGGCCAGTTCTCCAGATGCAAGGCGTCCATGGCGATCACGCTGACGCCGTCAGTGGCCGGCAGGCGTTCGAGCAATTGGGTCTGGGTCAGCAGCAATTCGACGCCGCTGTCGCTGAGCATGTAGGCCAGGCGTTCGGCCGGGTAATCCGGGTCCAGCGGCACGTAGGCGCCGCCGGCCTTGATGATCGCCAGCAGGCCGATCAGCAACTGCGGCGAACGCTCGGCGGCGATGGCCACGCAAACGTCCGGGCCGACGCCTTTGTCGCGCAGGTAATGGGCCAGGCGGTTGGCCTGGGTGTGCAGCTCGGCGAAATCGAGGCTGCCGCCGTCCCACATCAACGCCGTGCGTTCCGGGGTTTGGCACGCTTGTTCGTTAAGCAGCTCCGGCAGCCATTGGCTGGCCGGCGTGCAGGGTGCAGCGCTCCAGGAAGCTTGTTGGTCGTGCTCGTTTGCGCTCAGCAGCGGCAGGTCGCCGATGGCGGCGGACGGTTGCTCGCAAATGGCCCGCAGCAGGTGGCTGAAATGCTCGGCCAGACGCTCGATGGTCGTCGTATCGAACAGCTCGCTGGCGTAGTCGAAGGACAGGCTCAGGCGCCCCTTCTGGTCTTCTTCGCTGTGCAGTTGCAGGTCGAACTTGGCTTCGCGGCTGTGCCATGGCAGTTCTTCGGCGAGCACTCCAGGCAGGCGACGCAACGCGCTCAAATCCCGTTGCTGGTGGTTGAACATCACCTGGAACAGCCCTTGTTCGCGCGCTTGCGGGAAGGCTTCGAGCAGTTGTTCGAACGGCAGGTCCTGGTGCGCTTGTGCGCCCAGCGCGGCCTGACGGGTTTGCGCCAGCAGCTCCACGAATGGCAGCCGCGAATCCACTTCGGCACGCAGCACTTGGGTGTTGATGAAGAAACCAATCAGCCCTTGGGTTTCCAGGCGCGGGCGGTTGGCATTCGGCACGCCGATGCGGATGTCGCGCTGGCCGCTGTAGCGGTGCAACAGGCTCTGGAACGCGGCGAGCAACAGCATGAACGGCGTCGATTCATGCGCCTGGGCAGTCTGGCGAATGGCATCGCTCAAGGTCGCAGCCAGCTTTACGGAATGGCGGGCGGCGCTGTGAAGGTGCTGCGCCGAACGCGGATGATCGGTGGCCAAGGTCAGGGTCGGATGCTCGTCACCCAACTGTGCTTTCCAATAGGCCAGTTGACGCTCGCCCTCTCCTTGCGCCAGCCATTGACGCTGCCAGCTGCCGTAGTCGGCGTATTGAGTTGGCAGGGCCGGCAGCGTCGCGGTCTGTCCTTGGGACGCGGCGGCATACAGGCGCGAGAACTCGTCGATCAGCACGTTCAGCGACCAGCCATCAGCGATGATGTGGTGCATCGTCACCAGCAGTTGATAGTCCTCATCATCGAGGCGAACCAGTGTCACCCACAGCAGCGGGCCTTTCTCCAGATCGAACTGGGTGCGGGCTTCGTCCTCACGGATTTGCAGCGCGCGGGCTTCACGCTCGGCGGCGGGCAAGTCGCTGATGTCGATCAATTGCAGGTTGAAGTTGTCGGCCGTATCGACCTGTTGCAGCGCCACGCCGTCACGTTCGAAGAACCGTGTGCGCAGGGATTCATGACGCTCGATCAATTGCTGGAAACTGGCGCGCAAGGCGTCTTCGTCCAGTTCGCCGCGCAGGCGCAAGGCAGCGGGAATGTTGTAGGCGCTGCTCTGTGGATCGAGTTGCCAGGTGATCCAGAGGCGGTTTTGCGCCAGGGATTGCGGCATCGGATCGTTGCGCGACAGCGAGGTGATCGCGCCTTGGGCCAGGCCGCCGTCCTGTTGCAATTGAGCGACAGCGGCGGTGAACGCACCGAGGGTTGGCGCTTCGAAGAGCAGGCGCAGGTTCAGCTCCAGACCGAGTGATTCACGCAGCCGCGCAACCACCTGCGTCGCGGCGATAGAGTTGCCACCGAGCAGGAAAAAGTGGTCGTCAGCGTTGATCGGCTTGACCTGTAATTGTTCGCACCAGATCTGGCCGATCAGGGCTTGCAGTTCGGAACCCGGCTCGGTTCTAGATTCGCTCTGAACGTCTGTCGACGGGAACCGCGCATAGCTGTCGAGGCTGCAGTCCGCCAGACGATTGCGGCAGGCCGAACGTTGCAGCTTGCCGCTGGAGGTCTTGGGCAATGCGCCCGGATTGAGCAGCGCCACCACGCTCGGAGCTTCCTGATACGCCTCGGCCACGGCTTGGCGAATCGCTTTGATCAATGCGTCAGGCGGGAGGATTTTCTGCACGCTGCGGCTGATTTCTGCGGCGATGCCGATGCCTTCCTGACCGTCGACAGTGACCGCGAAAGCGGCAACGCGACCTTTGCGCACCACTTCCACTTCGCGTTCGACGGTCTGCTCGATGTCTTGCGGGTAAAGGTTGTGGCCGCGAACGATCAGCAGGTCTTTCAGGCGTCCGGTGATGAACAATTCACCGTCGCGCATGAAGCCCAGGTCGCCGGTGCGCAGCCAGGTCCGGTCGTTGTGCTGGACAAAGGTCTTGGCGCTGGCCTCGGGGTTGCGCCAGTAGCCGTGGGCGATGCTCGGCCCGGCGGCCCAGACTTCGCCGACTGCGTTGTCGGCCAGTTCATTGAGCGCTACCGGGTCGACAATCAACACCGCATGATCCGGCTGACTGATGCCGCAACTCATGATCGCGCTGCCTTCGCCAGCCTCTGCACGGTTCTGGGCCAAGGCTTGATCGTCCACGCGCAGGTTGCCGATGCCCTGACCGCGCGGGGTCCCGGCGACGAACAAAGTGGCTTCGGCCAACCCGTAAGACGCCATGAAGCTGTCGGTGGTGAAACCACACGCCGCGAACTTCTCGCCGAAGCGATCGAGGGTGTCGAGACGAATCGGTTCGGAGCCGGAATACGCCACGCGCCAGCCGCTCAGGTCAAGGCGCTCCAGCGCCGATTCACTGACGCGTTCGCTGCACAAGCGATAGGCGAAATCCGGCCCGCCGCTGATGGTGCCGCCGTACTCGCTGATCGCTTCCAGCCAGCGCAATGGCCGACCGAGGAAATAGGCCGGCGACATCAATACGCACGGCACGCCGCTGAAAATCGGCTGCAACAGACCACCGATCAGGCCCATGTCGTGGTACAGCGGCAGCCAGCTGACGATCACGTCGTCCGGGTTCAGGTCGATACCGAAACCATGACGGATCAGCATTTCATTGGCCACCAGATTACCGTGGCTGACTTGCACGCCTTTGGGCAACGCGGTGGAACCGGAGGTGTATTGCAGGAAGGCGATGTGGTCGTCGGCCAGGTTCGGTGCGCTCCAGCGTTCGGCCAAAGTGTCTTCGAGGGTGTCGACGCACAGCAACGGCGGCGCGCCTTCAATGTGTTGCAAGGCGCCACGCAGGTCGGCGCTGGTCAGCAGCAAGCGTGGTTCGGCATCGCTGATGATCGACAGCAGACGTTCCTGATGATGACGTTTGGCCGACTCGGGTGGATAAGCCGGCACCGCGATCACGCCGGCGTACAGGCAGCCAAAAAATGCCGCGACGTAATCCGGGCCACTCGGGAACAGCAGCACGGCGCGATCGCCGAATTCAGCCTCGGCCTGCAACGCACCGGCAATGGTTCGCGCCCGCTGATCCAGCTCGCGATAACTGAGGACCACAGCCTGATCCGGGGTGTCGGCGAGAAAACGCAAGGCCACTCGATCCGGCGTCAGGGCCGCGCGGCGCTGGAGGGCGTGGACCAGATTGCTTGGGAGTTCGAACGCGTCGGTCATGAGGTTTCCTGCCTGAATTCGGCTTGCAAATGGAATCGGTTTTCTTACGTCACACCCACTAAAGGGCATGCAGGACGCGGTCTTCGCCGACTGCGCAAGGCACTGGGAATGCGGTTTTGGCCGGGATTTACCCGGCACCTTTCACCAATGAGAACGGATGGCGTCTTGAAATAATTAGTCGACAGGCTTGATCGCCAACGGGGCTGGCATGCGACAGCGTGTCGCAGTTCTCACTCTGCACCTTTGAGGAGCATTAGTTATCTTTCTCAATTGACAATCATTATCATTCAGCATAATTTGTCGCTCGATGTGTAGGACGCCCCCCCTCGGCCTCCCACCCAACCTATTGGCAGCAAGGTGATTTCCATGACGGAACAAGTATCCACAAGCAGGTGCGATTCACCGCTACTTCAGGCCTTCGTCGACAACCGACTGATTCTGGTGAAAATTGCAGCGCGGATTACCGGCTGCCGGTCGCGTGCTGAAGACGTGGTCCAGGATGCGTTTTTCCGGCTGCAATCGGCGCCGCAAATCACGTCGTCCTTCAAGGCTCAGCTCAGTTATCTGTTCCAGATCGTGCGCAACCTGGCGATCGACCACTATCGCAAGCAGGCGCTGGAGCAGAAGTATTCCGGGCCGGAAGAGGAAGGTCTGAACGTGGTGATTCAGGGCGCTTCGCCGGAAACCTCGCACATCAATTTCTCGACCCTGGAAAACATTGCCGATGCACTGACGGAGCTGCCAAGCCGCACCCGCTACGCGTTCGAGATGTACCGCCTGCACGGCGTGCCGCAAAAGGACATCGCCAAGGAACTCGGCGTCTCGCCGACCCTGGTGAACTTCATGATTCGCGATGCGCTGGTGCACTGCCGCAAGGTGTCGGGCAATCGTGTGGATACCTTTGCCCGTCGCTAAATCTGAAATTTGCATCGCCCCCAATCGCGAGCAGGCTCGCTCCCACATTGAATCTCCAGTGAACACAAATCTGTGAACACCCGAGATCAACTGTGGGAGCGAGCCTGCTCGCGATTGGGCACTCAAGACCGCAACAGATCTTGAGCCTTACGCCTCAAGCCAACGCACACCGATCAAAAAACCGCTCACGCCCCAACACCATCAGCGCCGCGCGCTTGTGCGGAAAGTCGAACTCTTTCTCGCAGTGGTAACCCTGGTTCTGCATGTACCCGATCATCTTCGCGTTATCGGCACGAGGCTCGGCGACCACTCGCTGAGTGCGCGGATCATCGAGAAACAGGAAATGCGTCAACGCCGATAACCAGCTCGCCACCTTGTGCGGGCCGCGGTGATTTTCTTCACCCACCAGCATGTGGATACCGCGGTCGTAATCGCCAGCGTCATAGAACGGCGCGATGCGATCTTCCTTGGCCCAATAGGCTTCGAAATAGGCAAACGGCTGATCATCGAAACAACCGATCAGCGTCAGGGTGTGCGGGTCGGCTTCGAGTTTGCTCAGGTATTCACGGTGCTGCTCGAGGCTGCCCTCCTCCTGCCAGAAACTCGCCACCCGCGGGCTGTTCTGCCAGCGATTGAAACGCGCCAGGTCCAGATCGATGTCCACGGTGCGCAGGGAAATCCAGGCACCGAGCCGCGCATCGAAGCGCCGATAGACTTCGCCGCTTGGTTTTAGCGGACGCCGTGGATGGCGCTTGCCACCACTGATGACCATTTGCTGCGGATAAATGTCGGTCAGCGCCTGGCTCAACCACGGCTGAGGCAGCTGCCAGAACAGCGTGCGTTCGCAGCGGTAGTGGCCGGTGGTGTCGGCGGGAATCAGCAAACCGCTCGCCAAGGCGTTGGTGGGTGATTGCGGCAGTTGGAACGTCAGGTACTGGCACGCCGGATCACGGGCAAACAGCCAATAGCAGGCTGCCCAGAGCGCCTGACCTTCAGACGTGTCAAAGCGCTGTTCGACCTGCACCGTCAATTCGGGTTCGCGAGTCAGACGCAGCTCGATCAACGGCTGCCCTTCCAGGCTGAGGTGCAGGCGGCTCTCGGTTTCATCAGCTACAAGACGGCTTCCGTCGGGCAATGCCAGGGCAGTCAGGTCATTCAGATTGGGCATGGGTCGGGCTCACGATAATCGTCTACAGTTCAATCATGTGACGTGAGCCGGGGCAGGAAATTTAAGCGAAGTCGCGAATGACGCGACCTAAGGCGCCCTTCAGGGTTTGGGCACTGGCACCACTGCGATCTTGTACGGATCGAAAATCTTCAGCATCTGGCCATTGTCCCGCAACCCTTGCAGCAACTTGCCGAACGCCTCGCCGCTGATGGGCGCGGCCGGACGCAGGATCGCGTAATGGTGATACACCTGATCGATGCGTTGCGACACCAGCAGCTGATCGGCCACTTGCTCGTTACGCAGCAGGTAATCGCTCAGGTAGGAGCGCGTCACCAGAGCAATGTCGGCCCGCCCGCGCAACACCATCAGCAGATTGCTGTCATGGGAATAGGTCAGCGTGGCGTTGTAGTTCTGCGCGAGGAATTTCGGGTCGGCATTGAAGTTGGCGAACTCATAGTGATAGCCACTGAACACGGCCAGACGCTTGCCGGTCAGGTCGGCAAAATAGTTCTGCTGTCGATCCGGTATCCGTTGTGCGACAAAAATCTCGGCGTCTTCCAGCCCCATGTCGACGCTGATGTGGGGAATGTCCTTCCAGCCCCAGTCCGGGTTCTCGAAAATCGCCATGTCGACCCGCCCCTGCTTGAAATCACCGAATCGCCGGGGAATCGAAGTCGGCACGAGAACGAACTGATAGTCGCTCTGCAATTGATTCAGGGCTTCCACCAATTGCGGCAGCAGACCGGTGTCGGCACCGGATTCGGGGCGCACGGTATAGGGAGGGAAATGTGCGGCACCGACCCGCACCAGTTGCGCAGCCTGGGATGGCAACACCCAGACTGCCACGAGCGACGCCAGCAAAAGCCGCGTGGCCGTCCTAATTGGCGAAGACATCAAAACTACCCACTCCCCAAAAAATACGCATCAATGCATTCAAGCTAGGCGGTTTCGGCCACTTAGCCAGTTTCCTGCCGGATCATGACAACTTATTGCTTTTCTTCGAGTACCAGAATCAAGGCTTCATCGGCCAATTGATCAAGGCTCATGCTGCCGTCGGCACGAAACCAGGTGGTGGTCCAGGACAACGCACCCGTCAGAAAACGACGCGTAATGAACACATCGCCGCGGATAAAACCGGCGTCCTTGGCTTCCCCCAACACCTGCAACCACAGCGCTTCATAAATATCGCGCAATGCCAGCACCTGCGCCTGCCCGTCTTCGGACAGCGAACGCCATTCATACACCAGCACCGCCATGGCCTCGCCGCTGCCGCCCATGATCGACTGCAATTCGCAACGAATCAGCGCCAGCACCCGCTCGCGTACATTGCCGGCCTCGGCCAGGGCGGCGCGCATCAACGCCGTGTTGTAACGGATGGTCTCTTCCATCACCGCCCGCAGGATCTCGTCCTTGCTTTTGAAGTGATGAAAGATGCTGCCCGACTGAATGCCCACGGCACCGGCCAGATCGCGCACAGTAGTGCGTTCATACCCTTTGTTGCGGAACAGGTGAGCCGCCACTTGCAGCAGTTTGCCGCGGGCGCTGTCAGGGTCGGTCAATTGGCCGTTGTCGACCAATTCGCGCATGACCCCCAGGGCTTTTTGCTCGTCCACCCGTTCTCTCCTACAGTCGATCAATCAAATGCACCGCCCGCCGCTAAAACAGCGGGGTTGCGCGGGCAATTTAAGCTGGCGACGGCAACCAAGCAAGCGCTCGGGCAGAAGATATTTCAGCCGTTTACAAACCAAGCGCTTGCTTGGTAGTCTCGATGCACTTCTGTCGGAGGTGGTTATGGAATGGGTTGCGCCTGAAACGATTCGCATCGGATGCGCCAGCGCGTTCTGGGGCGATACCTCGACCGCTGCCGCGCAACTGGTGGACGGTGGGCGTCTGGACTATCTGGTCTTCGATTACTTGGCCGAAATCACCATGTCGATCATGGCCGGGGCACGGATGAAAGACCCGCAGGCGGGCTATGCCGGCGACTTCATCGAAGTCCTCAGCCCGTTGCTGGGGCAACTCGCCGAACAAAAAATCCGTGTCATCAGCAACGCCGGCGGGGTCAATCCACAAGCCTGCGCCGCCGCACTGCAAGCAGCGTGCGACAAGGCTGGCGTCTCGCTGAAAATTGCCGTGCTGCTGGGCGACGATCTGCAACCGCAGTTCAAACAGCTGAGCAGTCGCGGCGTCCATGAAATGTTCAGCGGCGCGCCCCTGCCATCGATGTGCGTCTCGACCAACGCCTACCTCGGCGCACCGGGCATTGTCGAAGCCCTTCGCCTGGGTGCCGACATCGTCATTACCGGACGCGTCGTCGACAGCGCGGTGGTCAGTGCCGCGCTGGTGCATGAGTTCGGCTGGTCCTGGCATGACTACGACAAGCTGGCCCAGGCCGCATTGGCCGGGCACATCATCGAATGTGGCGCCCAGTGCACCGGCGGCAATTTCACCGACTGGCGCGACGTGCCCGATTACGAACACATTGGCTTCCCCATCGTTGAAGTCAGCGCCGACAGCCAGTTCATCGTCAGCAAACCCGAGGGCTCCGGCGGCCTGGTCACGCCACTGACCGTCGGCGAACAAATGCTCTATGAAATCGGCAACCCCCAGGCCTACTTGCTGCCTGACGTGGTCTGCGATTTCACCCAGGTCAAACTCGTGCAACAAGGTAAAAATGCGGTCCGGGTGCATGGCGCCAAAGGCTTGCCGCCGACCGATCAGTACAAGGTCAGCGCCACGTACCCGGACGGTTTCCGCTGCACCGCCAGTTGCCTGATCGCCGGGATCGATGCGGTGGCCAAGGCGGAACGGGTCAGCCGGGCGATCATCAACAAGACCTCGGATATTTTCAGCCAGCGCGGCTGGGCGCCCTACAGCGAAGTGAACATCGAACTGCTCGGCAGCGAAGCCACGTACGGCCCCCACGGCCAACGCCAGGACAGCCGCGAAGTGGTGATCAAACTCGCGGTGCGCCATCCGAGCAAACAGGCATTGATCGTGTTCTCCCGGGAAATCGCCCAGGCCGCGACCGGCATGGCACCGGGGCTGACCGGGATTGTCGGCGGACGGCCGACGGTGTATCCGCTGATCCGGCTGTTCTCGTTCCTCATCGACAAAACCGCTTGCACGCTGGACATTGATCTCCAGGGCCAGCGCCACCCATGCGCCCTGCCCGCCGTCGATGTGCTCGACCCAAACGACTTGCCGGTTCCATACGACCCGCCGCAACCCACCGGCCGTGCCGATGCCAGTGTGCCCCTGATCAAACTCGCCGTGGCGCGCTCCGGCGACAAGGGCAATCACAGCAACATCGGCGTCATGGCCCGGGAGCCCGAGTTCCTGCCCTGGATCGCCGAAGCCCTGACGCCCGAGGTGATGGTCGACTGGATGAGTCACGTCCTCGATCCGGTTCACGGAAGGGTCGAGCGCTGGTATTTGCCCGGCACCCACAGCTTCAATTTTCTCCTGGAGAACGCCCTCGGCGGTGGCGGCGTGGCCAGCCTGCGGATCGATCCGCAAGGCAAAGCCTTCGCCCAGCAGTTGCTGGACATCCAGATTCCGGTGCCCCAGCGCATCGCTGACCAGGTCAACTAGAGGACTGTCGTCATGGCGTACGATTCGATTTTCAAAGCCGATCTGTTTGCAGGCCAAACCATCATCGTCACCGGTGGCGGCAGCGGCATCGGCCGCTGTACCGCCCATGAGCTGGCGGCACTCGGCGCCCATGTGTTGCTGATCGGGCGCAAGGCTGACAAGTTGAAAAACGTCGCCGCCGAGATTGCCGAAGACGGTGGCAAGGCGGATTGGGCCACCTGCGATATCCGTGAAGAGGAAGCGGTCACGCATCTGGTCAGCGAGTTGATCCGCAAGCATGGGCCGATTCACGGGCTGGTCAACAATGCTGGCGGGCAATACCCGTCACCGCTGGCCTCGATCAATCAGAAGGGTTTCGAAACCGTGATGCGCACCAACCTGGTGGGCGGCTTCCTGATGGCCCGGGAAGTGTTCAATCAGTCGATGAGCAAACACGGCGGCGCCATCGTCAATATGCTCGCCGACATGTGGGGCGGCATGCCCGGCATGGGCCACTCGGGTGCGGCGCGTTCGGGCATGGACAACCTCACCAAGACCGCGGCTTTCGAATGGGGTTATGCCGGGGTGCGGGTCAATGCGGTGGCGCCGGGCTGGGTGGCCTCGAGCGGCATGGACACCTACGAAGGCGCGTTCAAAGCGGTGATTCCGACCTTGCGCGAGCACGTGCCGCTCAAGCGTATCGGCACAGAATCGGAGGTCAGCGCGGCGATCGTTTTCCTGCTCAGCCCGGCGGCGGGCTTCATCAGCGGCAGCACGCTGCGCATCGACGGTGCGGCGAGCCTTGGCGGGCGGGCGTGGCCGATTCACAAGGCGCAAAACAGTGAGTCATATAACGGCTTTCACCGCGCGTACTTACCAGAAGTGCTCAGTCCCGATGTACTCAAGGACAAGGAATAAGCCATGCCGGTGATCCAGTCACAAGTAGACCCGTTCAGCGAACAGTTCGCGCAGAACCGCACTGCGATGCTGGTCGGCATCGAACAGGTCCGTCAGCTTGAACAAAACCTGCTGAACAAGGCGGCCGAAGCCAAACCCAAATTCGACAAGCGCGGCCAATTACTGCCCCGGGAACGCCTCAATCTGCTGCTCGACCCCGGTGCGCCGTTCCTCGAACTGGCGAGCCTGGCCGGCTACAAACTGCACGACGACAAGGACGGCAGCTCGGCCGGTGGTGGCTTGATCGCCGGGATCGGCTACGTGTCCGGTGTGCGCGTGCTGGTGGTGGCGAACAACAGCGCGATCAAGGGCGGGACCATTTCCCCCAGCGGCCTGAAAAAGTCCCTGCGCCTGCAACAGATCGCCATGGAAAACAAACTGCCGGTGATCACCCTCGCCGAGAGCGGCGGCGCCAACCTCAATTACGCGGCGGAGATTTTCGTCGAAGGCGCACGCAGCTTCGCCAATCAGGCGCGGATGTCGGCCCTGGGGTTGCCGCAGATCACCGTGGTTCACGGCTCGGCCACGGCGGGCGGCGCTTATCAGCCGGGGCTCTCCGATTACGTGGTGGTGGTGCGTGGCAAGGCGAAGCTGTTCCTGGCCGGCCCGCCGCTGCTCAAAGCCGCCACCGGCGAAGTCGCCACCGATGAAGAACTGGGCGGTGCCGAGATGCACGCGCAAACCGCCGGCACCGCCGAATACCTCGCCGAGAACGATGCCGATGGCGTGCGCCAGGTGCGCGAGATCGTCAGCCTGCTGTCGTGGAATGCACGGTTACCGGCAGCGCCCGCCCGCTACTGGGAAGACCCGCGCTACCCGATCGACGAGTTGCTCGGGCTGATTCCCGACGACCCGAAAAAACCCTATGACGTGCGCGAAATCATCGCGCGGATTGCTGACGGTTCGAGCTTCCTCGAGTTCAAGGGCGAGTTCGATCAGCAGACCATTTGCGGCCATCTGCACCTTCAGGGCCGCGCCTGCGGGTTCATCGGCAACAACGGCCCGATCACGCCCAAGGGCGCGAGCAAAGCGGCGCAGTTCATTCAGCTGTGTGACCAGAGCCGCACACCGCTGCTGTTTTTCCACAACACCACCGGGTTCATGGTTGGCACCGAATCGGAACAGCAAGGCGTGATCAAACATGGCGCGAAGATGATCCAGGCGGTGGCCAACGCCCGGGTGCCCAAGCTGACCATCGTCGTCGGCGGCTCCTATGGCGCCGGCAACTACGCGATGTGCGGGCGCGGCCTCGACCCGCGTTTCATCTTCGCCTGGCCTAACAGCCGCACCGCCGTCATGGGCGGCGCACAGGCGGGCAAGGTGCTGCGAATCGTCACCGAAGCCAAACAGCTCAAGGACGGCCTGGTGCCCGACCCGAAAATGCTCGACATGCTGGAACAAGTCACCGCGCAGAAACTCGACAGCCAGTCCACTGCGCTGTATGGCAGCGCCAACCTGTGGGACGACGGGCTGATCGATCCGCGGGATACCCGGACCTTGCTCGGTTACTTGCTGGACATCTGTCACGAGGCCGAAGTGCGGCCGCTGCAAACCAACAGTTTTGGCGTCGCGAGATTCTGATCGCGGATCACAGGAGAACAATAAAAATGATCTTCACCCAGGAACACGAAGCACTGCGTCGCACGGTTCGCCAATTCGTCGAGCACGAGATCAATCCGCACGTCGATGAATGGGAGAAGGCCGGACGCTTTCCGATCCACGAGATCTTCCGCAAGGCCGGCGACCTCGGTTTGCTGGGGATTTCCAAACCGGAAAAATTCGGAGGGATGGGACTCGACTACAGCTATTCGATCGCAGCCGCCGAAGAGTTCGGCACGATTCACTGCGGCGGGATCCCGATGTCCATCGGCGTGCAGACCGACATGTGCACCCCGGCCCTCGCCCGCTTCGGCTCCGATGAACTGCGCGAAGAATTCCTCCGTCCGGCGATTACCGGCGAACAGGTCGGCTGCATCGGCGTCTCCGAAGTTGGTGCCGGCTCGGACGTGGCGGGATTGAAAACCACCGCCCGCAAGGACGGCGACGACTACGTGATCAACGGCAGCAAAATGTGGATCACCAACTCGCCGAGCGCCGACTTCATCTGCCTGCTGGCCAACACCTCTGACGACAAACCGCACGTCAACAAGTCGCTGATCATGGTGCCGATGAACACCCCCGGCATCAGCCTCAGTTCGCACCTGGACAAGCTCGGCATGCGCAGTTCGGAAACCGCCCAGGTGTTTTTCGACAACGTGCGCGTGCCGCAACGCAACCGCATCGGCCATGAAGGCGCGGGTTTCATGATGCAGATGCTGCAATTCCAGGAGGAGCGTTTGTTCGGCGCGGCGAACATGATCAAGGGCCTGGAATACTGCGTCGACAGCACCATCGAGTACTGCAAGGAGCGCAAGACCTTTGGCAGCGCGCTGATCGACAATCAGGTCATTCACTTTCGCCTGGCCGAACTGCAAACCGAAATCGAATGCTTGCGGGCGCTGGTCTATCAGGCCACCGAGCAGTACATCAAAGGTCAGGACGTCACGCGCCTGGCGTCGATGGCCAAACTCAAGGCCGGGCGCCTGGGCCGTGAAGTCAGCGACAGCTGCCTGCAATATTGGGGCGGCATGGGCTTCATGTGGGACAACCCGGTGGCCCGCGCTTACCGTGACGTGCGGCTGGTGTCGATCGGTGGCGGCGCCGACGAAATCATGCTGGGGATCATCTGCAAACTCATGGGCATCCTGCCGGGGAAAAAGAAATGAGCGCCCTGCCGGTGTGCCAGACCTTGCTGCTCGAATCCCATAACGGCGTGCTGCACATCACCCTCAACCGCCCGGAAAGCCGCAATGCCATGAGCTTGCAGATGGTCGCCGAACTGCGTGCGGTGCTGGCCGCGGTGCGTGATGATCGAGCCGTTCGTGCGCTGGTGATCGGTGGTGCCGGTGGGCATTTTTGTGCCGGCGGCGACATCAAGGACATGGCCAATGCCCGCGCTCAAGGTGCGGACGCCTATCGCGATTTGAACCGGGCGTTCGGCGCGCTGCTGCAAGCAGTGCAACACGCCCCGCAAGTGGTCATCACGGTGCTGCAAGGCGCAGTGCTCGGCGGTGGGTTGGGGCTGGCCTGCGTCAGCGATGTTGCCCTGGCCGATCACAACGCGCAGTTCGGTCTGCCGGAAACCAGCCTCGGTCTGCTGCCCGCGCAGATCGCGCCGTTCGTGGTCCAGCGCATCGGCCTGACCCAGGCACGTCGACTGGCACTGACGGCCGCGCGTTTCGATGGCACCCAGGCGCGGCGCATGGGATTGGTGCATTTCGTCGAGCATGACGCGCAAGCCTTGGCCGAGCGCCTCGATGAAATCCTCGCCCATGTGTTGTGCTGCGCACCGGGGGCGAATGCCACAACAAAAAGACTGTTGCTGGCGAGTGCGGGACAGCCTTCGGATGCGTTACTGGATGAGGCGGCCGAGTGGTTCAGCGAAGCGGTGACCGGGGCGGAAGGGGTCGAGGGGACGATGGCGTTCGTGCAAAAACGTAAACCGGGGTGGGCCATTTAGAAGCTTCGCGGGCAAGCCCGCTCCCACATTGAAATGCATTCCAGGTGTGGGAGCGGACGTGCTCGCGAAGAGGCCATCACATTCACCGCAATAACAAGGGAACAACCCATGCCCGGACTCAGCAAAATCCTCATCGCCAACCGCGGTGAAATCGCCTGCCGCATCCAGCGCACCGCCCATGCCCTGGGCTACCGCACCGTTGCCTTGTTCAGCGATGCCGACGCCGACGCCTTGCACGTCCAAATGGCCGACGAAGCGGTCAACATCGGCCCGGCCCCGGTGCAGCAGTCCTACCTGAACATCCCGGCGATCATCGACGCCGCCCGGCGCAGCGGTGCCGACGCGATCCATCCCGGCTACGGCTTCCTCTCGGAAAACGCCGAGTTCGCCCTCGCCTGCCAACACGCCGGCATCACCTTCATCGGCCCGAGCCCCGAAGCGATCGAGTTGATGGGCAGCAAGCGCCTGTCGAAACTCGCGATGCTCACGGCCGGCGTGCCGTGCATCAAAGGCTATCAAGGCGCTGAACAGGACGATGCGACCCTGAGCCGCGAAGCTGAACGCATCGGTTACCCGCTGATGATCAAGGCCAGCGCTGGCGGTGGCGGGCGCGGCATGCGCTTGGTGCACAGCGCCGACGATTTGCTGGAACAGCTGCGAACTGCGCGCTCCGAAGCAGTGCACGGATTTGGCAGCGATGAACTGATACTTGAGCAAGCGCTGATCGATCCGCGTCACGTCGAGGTTCAGGTGTTCGGCGACCAGCATGGCAACCTGATCTACCTCGGCGAGCGCGACTGTTCGATCCAGCGTCGCCACCAGAAAGTCATCGAAGAAGCGCCCTGCCCGGTGATGACCAGCGAGTTGCGCCAGGCCATGGGTGAAGCGGCGCTCAAGGCCGGGCGCACGGTGAATTACGTGGGTGCCGGCACTGTGGAATTCTTGCTGGATGCCCGCGGGCAGTTCTACTTTCTGGAGATGAACACTCGGCTGCAAGTGGAACACCCGGTGACCGAATTGATCACCGGCCTTGATCTGGTGGCCTGGCAGCTGCATGTCGCCGAAGGCCTGCCGCTGCCTTTGAAACAAGAGGAAGTGCAGCTCAACGGGCATGCCATGGAAGTGCGTTTGTACGCCGAAGATCCGGCCCAGGGCTTTTTGCCGCAAACCGGTCGAGTCGAGGCGTGGGAGCCTGCCTTGCAGAACGGTGTGCGCATCGATCATGGCTTGACCGAAGGCCAGGACATCAGCCCGTTCTACGATCCGCTGCTGGGCAAAATCATCGCCCACGGCGCCACCCGCGAAGAGGCCCGGCGCAAACTGCTGCGGGCCGTGCAGGACAGTGTGCTGCTGGGCGTGCAAAGTAATCAGCGCTTGCTCGCCAGCCTGCTGCAACACCCGCAATTCATCAGCGGCGAATTCAGCACCGGCTTCATCCCGAGCTGTTTCGCCGACCATCCTTGCCTGCATCCGCCGGTGCCGAGCGCCGAAGAGCTGGCCATTGCTGCCGCGCTGTTCTACCACGCTTCGGCGCAAGCCCATCCCGCCCCGCTGGCCGGTTGGCGGAATAACGCCAGCGTGCCTCTGCATTTTCGAATTGGCCTGGAGGATCAGGACTGGCCGGTGGAATTGAACGCAGTGCCTGACGCACCGTACCGTTTGCAAACCGGCGACCGAACCCTCGAATTGAAGGTCATCCAGTGCGACGGGCATTGGGCAACGCTGGTGATCGACGGCATTCGCCAACGTCACGCCTACCGCCTGACGGCCGGGCAACTCTGGCTGTTCACCCGTCCGGGCAGCCTGCGCCTGGTTGATCGGACCCAAGCCTTGGTCAGCAGCCAGGCCAGCGTCAGTTCCGGCACCCTCAAGGCGCCCATGGACGGGGCGATCGTCGACGTGCTCGTCAGCGAGGGCAGCCCTGTCAGCAAAGGTCAGCTGCTGGTGGTGCTTGAAGCGATGAAAATGGAACACCCGCTCAAATCAGGTATCGACGGGGTGCTTAAACGCTTGCAGGTGCGGGTCGGCGATCAGGTCAAAAATCGTCAGATTTTGTTGGAGGTCGAATAAGCCGCTAGGCGGATCCGCCGGCTTTGGCTACGCTCAAGCCCTATCACGACGCGGATACCAGGAACCCTGCAATGCCTCACTGGCTGGTGATCGATCTGGAAGCCACCACCGATGACGGTGGCTGGCCAGTTACGGAAATGGAAATCATCGAAATCGGTGCCACCCTGGTGGACCGCAAAGGGCGCGAAGTGGATTACTTCCAGTGCTTCGTACGGCCATTGCGGCGTCCGCTGCTGACGCCGTTTTGCCGGGAACTGACGCACATCACCCAGGCCAACGTCGACGCCGCGCAGACGCTGAGCGAGGTCTGGCCGTCGTTCGAGCAATGGCTCGGGCAGCATAAATCGAAGCTGGAGGGCTGGGCCAGTTGGGGCGATTACGATCGCAAGCAACTGCTTCAGGAATGGCAGCGGCTGCAACTGACCAGCGTTCTGGCCAGCGTGCCGCACATGAATCTCAAGCAGCGCTTTGCCAAGGCCCGGCGCCTGGAGCGTCCGCTGGGGCTCAACGGCGCGTTGCAACTGGCGGGCATGCAGTTCAACGGCCAACAGCATCGGGCACTGGAAGATGCGCGCAATACGGCGCGTCTGTTGCCACAGGTTCTCCCGCCGGAGAGGTGACGGCGTTCAAGGCCTTGTGCATACTGGCCGGCCCTTTTTAGCCCTTTTCGAGGAATCGCCCATGTTTAAAGTCAACGAGTACTTCGACGGCACCGTCAAGTCGATCGCCTTTGGCACCGCTGAAGGTCCTGCGACCATTGGCGTCATGGCTCCGGGCGAATACGAATTCGGCACCAGTCAGCGTGAAATCATGCACGTGGTGACCGGCGCCCTGACCGTCAAACTGCCTGACAGCACCGATTGGGAAACCTTCGCCGCCGGCAGCCAGTTCAACGTGCCTGCCAACAGCAAGTTCCAGCTGAAAGTGGCCGTCGACACCGCTTATCTGTGCGAATACCGCGGCTAAACCCCCGGGTTTTCACAGCGACACAAAAATGCCCGGGTCCTTTTGGGACCCGGGCATTTTTTCATCCAGAGTGTTTACTCCAGGATGGTGACTTCCATACCGACTTCAAGTTGGCCGTTGCTATCGTTGACCAGATTCTGGCCGAACATCGCGCCGTCGGCTTCGGAACGGTATTTCTGCAACGTCGCCAGAGGTTCGCGATCATCGCTGCGCAAACCGGTTTGCGGGTCGATGGTGGTCAGAATGCAGCGTGAACAGGACTTCACCACACGGAACTCGACATCGCCGATGCGGATACGCTTCCAGGTGTCTTCGGCAAACGCCTCGCTGCCCTCGATCACCAGATTTGGTCGAAAACGCAGCATTTCCAGCGGTCGCCCGACCTTTTGCGACAGGTCTTCCAGGGACGCCTGCCCGATCAGCAACAGCGGGAAGCCATCAGCGAACGCCACTTGATCGTCTTCCCGGCCATAGCCCGCTTGCGTGGTGCGCGCGCGATCCAGAGGAATTTGCACCAGGCGCGTCGACTTTCCAATGAACTCGCTGACCCAGGCACCGGCCTCATCACCGGCATCGGGCACCCGCAGACTGTCTTTGAAGATCGTCACGCCGCGCAGTTCAGCGTCGCTGGTTGGCAATGCAATGTCGATGGCTGCGCGTCCGGGAGCACTGAGGGTCAATCCGCCGTCGGCATTCCACAACGCCGACAACTGACTCATTTGCCCCACTGCGCGCTGGGTCAGGAAACGCCCGCTGGCCTCGTCCACCAGCATCCAGCGTCGATCACCGTCCAGTCCCAGCTTGTCGAGGCTGACCTGTTGCAGGGTCTCGCCCTTGCCGGATTTCAACGGATAACGGTAAAGCGCGCTCAGACGCAGCATGGCCAGCTCCCTGGTGGGCAAAAAACGCCACCCTATACGAGCTTGATCGCCAAATCAAAGGCTGAAAACCGCTCCGTGTTTACCTTGTGGGAGCGGGCTTGCTCGCGAACGTGGTTAAACATTCAACATTTATGTCGACTGTTCCGCCGCCTTCGCGAGCAAGCCGGCTCCCACAGGTTGACCGTGGGTAACCGTTAAATCGTGATCAGGCCGGCACTTCGTCGAGCATCAGGCGCTGGCGAACCACGTCGACGAGTTTGTCCGGCTGGAACTTGGAGAGGAAGTTGTCGCAGCCGACCTTCTTGACCATCGAATCGTTGAAGCTGCCCGACAGCGACGTGTGCAGCACCACGTAGAGGCCGCGCAGGCGCGGATCGTTACGGATTTCGGTGGTCAGGCGATAGCCGTCCATTTCCGGCATTTCCGCATCGGTAAAGACCATCAGCAGTTTGTCAGTCATCGACACGCCGGTATCGGCCCAGGCCTTGAGCATGTTCAGCGCCTTCAAGCCGTCGCTGGCAATGTGCATCTTCACGCCCAACTGGCCCAGGGTGTCGCGCAATTGCGACAAGGCCACGTTGGAGTCGTCCACCAGCAGCACTTCACGGCCACGGGCGCGTTCCAACACCGGATCGTCGAGTTTCTCGCGCGAGACCTTGGCGTTGTACGGCACGATTTCGGCCAGGACTTTTTCCACGTCGATGATTTCCACCAACTGATCGTCGACCTTGCTGATGGCGGTCAGGTAGTGCTGGCGGCCGGCGCTGGTCGGCGGCGGCAGAATGGCTTCCCAGTTCATGTTGACGATGCGGTCCACGCCGCCCACCAGGAACGCCTGCACCGAGCGGTTGTACTCGGTGACGATGATCGTGCTTGTAGGGCTGGGCACCAACGGACGCATGCCGATGGCCTGGGACAAGTCGATCACCGGCAACGTCTGGCCACGCAGGTTGACCACGCCGCATACAAACGGGTGCCGCTGGGGCATCAGGGTCAGCTTTGGCAGCTGCAACACTTCCTGCACTTTGAAGACGTTGATCGCGAACAATTGCCGACCGGCCAGCCGGAACATGAGAATTTCCAGGCGATTCTCACCCACCAGTTGCGTGCGTTGGTCTACCGTGTCGAGAATGCCGGCCATTAATGACTCCTGGGCTTGTACTGATGAATTCACTAAAGAGGGTTATCGGCTGTTTTAACCAGACCTTGACCCTGGGACAAAATGCCACGATCGGGCATTGATGTCACATTAACATCATGCTTTACTGGCGCTGTGATTTCATCTGCTTCATTCCCTGCGGCGCGACCTCGGTTTGCACGTTAGGTTCCCCTGTGTAAGGGATTCCCCTAGTAACAATCAGGCCCAACCTGATATTCGCAATATCCAATAGCCATTAATGTGACGCCATTCTCATTGCATGAACGGAGTCAGGCTTTTGTGTGCGATCGCAGGTCAGTGGCCATCCACCCTCTCGAGTTCCCCAGCCTGCGCCCAGGCCTGCCGGAGCGCGATCTCATGCCGGCACGGCAGCGTCGAGACGTTGGACATCTTCGTCGACACACACGACATCCCCTCATTTGACATGACGTTGTGGAGATAAGCATGCCGAACGACCCTAAACTGTGGGCTCAGCGCTTTCCGGAGTTCCTCGTCGAGGCGGAAACTCTCCTGGCCAAATCGGAGGAGTGCCTTAGCCACCTGCAGTTGATCAGCAATGACAAGGACGCAATCGATTGCATGCTCAGCAGCCTGCTCAAATTAGCGAGCAAAGCCGATGCCCTGGCACTGGAAGCGGTGTCCGAATTTTCGCTGCACATCCATGGCTTGCTGAACCACGCCCAAAGCCACATGGAACTGCATGAACAAGCCCTCGGTGCGTTGAAGGACTGCTTTACGTTGATGGCCTGGCAACTCGAACTCATCGACCAGACCACCGGCCAACTCAGTCTGGATGACAGTGAACAAACTTCGCTGATCGAAGCCTTTGCGTTTCAGGTCGGACAAAGTCATTTTCAATTACCGGTTAATTCCAAACCGTTCACGCTCGTTTCCTATTCGGAGCGCCAGGCTTAATTCGTCCGATAACAATGCCGTGCTGCGTATTCTTATTGCCATGACGCCGCTCAAAAACTTGAGTGCGCTCATGTCGCAATTGAATATTTCATACCTGTGAACGGCAGTTCGATACGAATAACTATTCCCCCGCCAAAACTTTTTCCATTGTAGAACTATCGTCCAAAACCTTTATTCCTGACCGGATAGACATATATAGCGAACGCGACCGACGGTATCTTAAGTGGTATTATGCCGACCATTAGTTGACGTCAATTAATGGCAAAGTGACTTCAGATGAGATCGGCCGATTATATCGCGGCTGTAGTTTCAACCCTGAAGGGCACTGCTAAGACAAGTCACTACAGATTTTCAGACAGAGACCCGTCAACCACGATGGCCGGTCTGCCCGCAGCGAACATCCATTGGCTCCATCCGCTATGTACGCCAGTCTCAAGTCAATCATCCTATGGCCACCCTCCCAAAAAAACGCGCGACGTTTTACGCTTCTGCTGTGTACCGGCTCGGCACTTGGCAGCTTGCTGGCCTTCAGCCTGTCTGTTCCACTGCCGGTGAGCCTGCTGCTCCTCAACATGGCAGCACTGGCCTGCATCTGGGTACAACATGGCCTCTCACGTAAATCAATAAAATTTCAGCCACAAGAGCTGGCGGACCGTCTACTGGAAGTACAGGAACACGAACGTCACCGACTCAGTCGAGAACTGCATGACGACATCGGTCAATTATTGACCGCTGCAAAACTTCAAAGTGAATGGCTCAAACGCCGGATGCCGGAAGACATGCAAGGCCAGTGCTCAGTGCTTTGCGACACGCTGGATGAAACCCTGGCCAAGGTTCGTGATGTCTCGGCCATACTCAATCCAAGGCAGTTGGCCAGTCTCGGGCTGGAGGCCAGTTTGCGTGCTCATTTGCTCAAGACTCTGGCCAATACATCGATGCACTGGAGCCTGGAATGCCATCAACGCCTGACCGGCATACCTGAAGAAATGGCGGTGGCCGCCTTTCGAATCACCCAGGAGGCGGTGACCAATATTCTGCGTCACGCCGAAGCGAATAACCTGTTGATCCGCCTGCAACGCATGCCCCAGGGACTGGCGCTGTTGATCAGCGACGATGGCATGGGGTTCGCGCCAGCAGCCGACCCCGGTCGAGAGGGACAGCGTGGAATGGCCGGGATGGTGGAACGGATCGATCAGTTGGGCGGTACTCTGGTCGTGACCAGCGAACCGGGCAAAGGCACTCAAATCGAAGCACTCTTTCCCTGGGCGCCCCGTGCGCTCGAACGGGCCAGTACGAATAAGGTTATGCATTGACTTGTAACTTACTTCTGGTGGATGACCACTCGCTTATCAGGGCCGGCGTGCGCGCTCTGGTGCTGGATATTCCCGGCTATGCGGTTATTGGTGAGGCCAATGACGGTTCGCAGTTACTCGAGATGGTCGAGAAACTGGTGCCTGACATTGTTCTGCTGGATATCTCAATGAAAGAGACCAGCGGCCTTGAGGCCTTGCAACGACTCAAACGGGTGCGCCCGCAAAGCAAGGTGCTGATCCTGTCGATGCACACCGATCCTGCACTGATCATGCAGGCGCTTGAGTCCGGTGCTCATGGCTATTTGCTCAAGGACACCACGGCCACCGAGCTGGAACACGCCCTGGATGCCTTGCGCAACAACGAACGCTACCTGAGCCCGGCCATCGCCCACACGGTCATCAACCAGGCACTGATCCGCAACCAGAAACACCAGCCCGAGCCTGCGGACTCGCACAACCTGACGGCCCGTCAGCTGGAAATCCTGCGACTGATCGTTCGCGGCAAATCCACCCGGGAAATCGCCAATGGCCTGGGCCTCAGTATCAAAACCGTTGAAACCCACCGCTCGCAGATCATGAAGCGTTTGCAGATCTACGACGTGGCCGGCCTGGTGCTGTTTGCCGTGCGCGAGCAAATCATCAGTCTGGATGATTAACCGCTCTCGAAGCGCTCAGCAGCGGCGAGTTCTCCGGCAAATGCACACGCAATGCCGCTGGGCGCGCCGAGAATCGCAGGCTCTCGCCCTCAATAGGTTCGCCATCCAGGTTGATGTAGAGGCCTTCGGAGACCTTGATCTCGACCCATGGCAGGCGAGCTCGCACAAACATGTTGTCAATGCCGAAGCCATCGGCCAGCAATGTTTTCAGCGTGCCGACCACTTCCTGCGGCGCAGGCAAGATGCTGATATCCAGCAGGCCATCGTCAGCCAGCGCCTCCGGGCATAGCACATGACCACCGCCCGCCTGCCGACCATTGCCGATACCCAAGGCCAATAGCTCACCGCTCCAATGAAAGTCCGGCCCCTGCAACTCGCCGTAGGCAGCATGCAACTCGCTGAAACGCGATAAGCCAGTGAACAGATAAGCTGCGCCGCCGAGGACTTTTTTCAGGTCTTCCGAGGTGTTCGCCGTGACCTGGCTACCAAAGCCGCCGGTGGCCATGTTCAAAAAGACCTGCCCGCCCACCTCACCCAGATCGATAGCGTGCGGGGCTGCTTCCAGAAGGTCCAGCGCCAGAGCGGGTTCCAGCGGCACACCGGCGGCGCGGGCAAAATCATTGGCGGTGCCCAACGGCATCAACACCAGGCTGGCCTGCGTCGAATGCGAGGCCATGGCTTCGGCGATATCACGCAACGTGCCATCACCGCCGCCGGCAATCAGTTGCGTATAGCCTGCATTCAGCGCCTCTTCCACCAGCCGCTGCGCGTCACCTGCCTCCCAGGTCACTCGGACCGCCAGCTCCCAGCCCTGCTGGCGCTTGTCGTCGACGGCCGCGCGGACCTCCTCGTTGAGTGCCTGCTTGCCATGCAGAATCAACAGCGCTTTGCGCTCACTCATTATTGTCGCTCCCATGTTTGGAATCCGTATGGGAGATGTTGACCTCCCCAGCTCCTATAAAAGTCGCATGGATTTGATTTTTTTTGACGCGTGCAGCCTTGAGGTCCTACAGGGCGGGACATTTTCTTACAAGATGTACGGAATCGGCTCAATTGACCAACCTTGGCGATTGGTACACCTTGGTCTCCGCAGCATCAGTCATCAACATTAAACACACAGGGATGTGCAAGCCATGAGTAGACCCTCTTCAAGGGCCATACAAAGCGCAATCAACAAAAGTGTCGGCCACCCCATGGGCATCCAAGCAAGGAGCGTTTCAGCCCATGCAAAGTCATGACATCAGGTTACCGATCAGCCAGGTCGCGCCATTGGCAGACAATCGCGCCAATCACCAGGCTGAATTCAATAACAGCGCAAAGCCCGCCGGAGGAGCTGACATGGAACCTCGCGTCATTGAACTCGAGACACACCTCAAATACATCCGAAGACACATGGAAGAGGTCCGTGGTGATGTGAAATCCATCAAACACCGGCTGGCCTATTCCGCAGGTGGAATAGCCGTAGTCCTGGGGCTGTTGGGCTGGATCGCCAACAGCCGCTTCGATCAGGTCGTTTCACTTCTGGCCCGTTAATCGCTAGCCATGCACGCAAGCCGCTGCACGATCGACCAGGGCTTGCGTGGCAAGGCTGTACCCAGAATCAGCTCAGGACTTCGCTCAGCGGAATGAAGTTAACGTAATCACCTTCGATCAACGTGTGGTCTTCCAGCACTTCAACCAGACCATCGGCCCAGGCAGCACTGCGAAGCACCCCAGAGCTCTGATTCTTGTAGATGATTGCCCGCCCACTCTCCAGGCGCCCACGCAGATACTCTCGGCGATTGCCTGCCTTGGGCCATTCGAACCCGGCCGGCACCTGAAACTTCAACGGTTCAACCTCTTTCACGCCTTGGCGACGCAAGAGATAGGGCCTCGCCAACAAGGCAAATGTAACCAGCGTCGATGCCGGGTTGCCGGGCAAACCAATCACAGGAACGCCGCGAAAGTGCCCGAACGTCAGCGGCTTGCCCGGTTTGATGGCGAGCTTCCACAGGGTCAACTCGCCCTCTTCGCGCAAGGCAATGCCAAGGAAATCGGCCTCTCCTACAGACACGCCGCCAGTAGAAAGGATCAGGTCGACATCTTTCAACTCGCCAAGGCGGGCGCGGGTGGTCGGTAAATCATCTGGAAGAATTCCGGCATCGATCACTTCACAGCCCAAGCGCTGCAACCAACTGCACAGCAACACGCGATTACTGTTGTAAATCTGTCCCGGCCCAAGGGGCTGGCCCGGTTCTATCAACTCATCACCGGTAGACAGGACCGCAACACGAACCTTGCGAACCACGTCCAGTTCAGCGCATCCCAGCGACGCCGCCAGCCCCTGTTCGATAGGTCCTAGACGTGTTCCAGCCGGCAAAACAAGTTCGCCAACGGTGGTTTCCTGGCCTTGTGGCCGGATGTTTTGACCCGGAGTCATCGTCTCGATAAAACGGACGCGCTCATCCGCCTGGACCTCGGCGTTCTCCTGCATCTCGACGCAATCAGCACCCGCCGGCACTGGCGCACCGGTAAAGATCCGGGCGCAGGTACCTGGCTTCAGCGGTTCGGGAGCCTGGCCGGCAAAAATCTTCTGGCTGACCAGCAATGGTTCTCCCGTCCAGTCAGCAATGCGCAAAGCGTAGCCGTCCATGGCACTGTTCGGCCAGGGCGGCAGATCTAGCGTCGAGACCAGGTCCTCGGCCAGTACTCGTCCTTCAAGCTGCGCCAACGGCAAACGTTCACGCTCATGTATCGTTGATGCCTCAGCCATTTCCAGCAAACGCGCCAACGCCACCTCGACCGCCATCAAGCTGCCGGTTTTACCAGGCTTACCCACGGGATTCACAGGGTGCCGCCTGTTTCAGGTGAGTCACAAAATTGCAGGGACGGTGCCGCGAATCCAGCTGTTCAGCGAGGATGCCATCCCAGCCAGTACGCACGGCGTTAGTCGAACCCGGCAAGCAGCAAACCAGCGTGCCATTGGCCAATCCCGCCAGGGCCCGGGACTGAACAGTCGATGTGCCAATGTCCGCGACCGAAATTTGCCGGAACAGCTCGCCAAAACCATCGACTTGTTTGTCCAGCAGACAGCTCACCGCTTCCGGGGTACTGTCGCGCCCCGTGAAACCGGTACCGCCGGTGATCAACACCACCTGCACGACATCGTCGGCAATCCAGCTGGCGACTTGCGCGCGAATTTTGTAGAGATCATCTTTAAGCAAAACCCGAGCGGCCAGGTTGTGACCGGCAGCGCTCAAGCGGTCGACGAAGACCTGTCCTGACGTATCGGTTTCCAGGGTGCGGGTATCGCTGACAGTCAACACCGCGATGTTAAGCGGCGCGAAAGGTACTTCAGCCTTGGCTTTCATAGGCTCGTCCAGTTGTAGGATAAACAGCCCGGTGTTATATCACAGCGCCCCGTTTTTTCGCCGCCCCCATGGAGACTTGCCATGACCTCGAATACTCAATTGCCGCCCTGCTCCATTCTGCTCCTGGCAGGTGGCCGAGGCCAACGCATGGGTGGCCAGGACAAGGGTTTGCTGGAATGGCATGGCGAGCCGCTGATAGCGCACCTGCATCGCAAGACCCGCGAACTGAGCGATGACCTGATCATCTCCTGCAACAGGAACATGGAAAAATACGCGCCGTACGCCGACCAACTGGTCCATGACGATGAAGGCGATTTCCCGGGACCCTTGGCCGGTATTCGCGCCGGCCTCAAGGCCGCACGCCACCCCTATCTGCTGGTGTTGCCTTGCGACGTGCCGCGCATCGATGCGGCACTGCTCCAGAGCATGCGCGAAACTGCCCACCAGCATCCGGACAACCCGCTGATGCTGCGCCATGACGATCACTGGGAACCGTTGCTGTGCATCATCCCCGTGGTGCTCTCGGCGGATTTCGAACAGGCATGGCACGAAGGCGAACGCAGCCCGGGACGCCTCATGCGCAAACTGGGCGTTACGGCCCTGCAATGCCCCGACAACGACCCGCGGCTGGCCAACCTCAACACGCCAGAGCTGTTAAGCACACACCACACTGTGTCAGACTGACACGAGAAGGAACTTGCGCGCGTTGTATACGTCTCAAGCTCAGTAACCAAAAGAATTCATATTCGGAGATACACTCATGACTCAACGGACCCTCGCCACTTTCATGCTCGCACTGGGCCTTGCGACCCTCGCCGGTTGCGCATCGCCTACAGTGATCACCTTGAATGACGGTCGCGAAATCCAGGCCGTCGACGCGCCAAAATACGATGACGAATCGGGTTTCTACGAGTTCGAACAGCTGGACGGCAAACAAACCCGCATCAACAAGGATCAGGTTCGTACCGTTAAAGAGCTGTAATCTTTACGGCACCACCGGATACAGAAAAGCCCGCTTTATAGCGGGCTTTTTCGTGCCTGAAGCATTGTGATCACCATTGCAGGGTGATGGTGCTCTCGAATTCACGTTGCTGGCCGGTGACCGGGTCGACAAATCGCAATCCCTGAGCCAGCAGCTTCAAGGGATTGACATAGTCATCCTCAACATCCTTGAGCACCTGCGGGTAGAACGGGTCGTTACAGATGCTGGCACCCAAAGCGGTCATGTGCACCCGCAACTGATGTTTTTTGCCGGTCACCGGGTAAAGTCCATAACGCCAGAAATCGCCGTTTTTCTCACGAACCTCGACTGCCGTCTCGGTATTACTGACGCCCGGCCCCTCCTGCATGCGAAAGAATGGCTCGCCATCGACCAGCCGACTTTTATGAACCAGTGGAAAGGTGAGTTCAGGCAATGCGCGAGCGATGGCTTCGTAGCGTTTTTCGATTTGGCGTGTAGGAAATAATGACTGGTAAGCCGAGCGGCTCTCGGGGTTCGCTGAAAATAACACCAGTCCCGCCGTATGCCGGTCAATGCGATGCAAAGGCACCAGATGCGGGTTATCCAGTCGACGGATCAACCGTCGCAACAACGTCTGCTCCACGTATTCACCAGCAGGCGTCACTGGCAGAAAATGCGGCTTGTCCGCCACCACCAGGTGGTCGTCGGCGTACAGGATCGATTCGACCACCGGGATCGGTTTTTCGTCCGGTACTTCACGGAAGTAATGAATCCGCAGGCCTTCCTTGTAACGCAGGTCAAGGGCAATCGGTTGACCTTGCCCGTCAAGCACGCGACCGCGAGCAATTCTGTCCAGCCATTGTTCACGACCGATGGCGCTGAAGTGTTCGCACAGGCAATCGAGCACGGTCTGCCACGGACCCGGCGGCAAGTAGAGCGTGCTGGCCTGATTGTGTGCAGCAGAAAAAGATGAAGTGGACATTCGAAAGCTCTGACCCTCAATGCAGGGCAGCATTATCCAACAGTGGCCGGAACGAACCTAGAAGAGAATCCTCAAGCCGGAATCTGCGCGCGCGCCGCCGCTTCAGTGAACTCCTTGAGCCAGCGCAACACATCGACCGCTTCCCAGCGACCGGGATCATAAAGCGCATACAGCAAACCCTGGTAACCCACGACATCGAGCTGGCGGTGATAACCCGCGCGCTGGAACAATGCTTCGATTTCGGCAAAACAGGTATTGAAGTGCAGTTTGTTGAAAGGGGTTTTTCCTTCCAGGACCAGACCATCCAGACGCAGCTCGAGGACCGCCTCGCGCACAACATCGACCGACATCCGGTTCACGCTGTTTTTCAATTGTTCGACATTGACCACGATGTATCCCTCTCACGCCCGGAACTGCCTGCTCAAAACTGAATACCAGAAGAAAACGGCAACATTACGAATAACTGTATGCGCATACAGTATCGAAGAGCATCGGTTAAGCCAAGGGGATAAATCGCAAAGTTCGACAGACGGGACTTAGCTACCAAAAAATCTGTTTAACGCAGGAACGCTACCACCTCATCGGCACTGAATGGCCAGCCCAGCTCCGCACCGGTATCAACCCGCCGCAACACCGGAATACGTAAGCTGTAAGCTTCATACCATGTTTCATCGTCAGCGATATCTACCAGTTCCACCAGCAGACCACGTTCGACAAACTCCATTAGCATGGCTTCGGCCAATTCACAGAGATGGCACCCAACGGTGCCGAACAACTGACATTCAGGAGGCATGAGCGCTCAACCTAAAAAATTAAGAGACTATTCTAGGCCCACCCTGAAAAGCCGTCGAGCCGTCGAGTTTCCTGCGCTGAAACACGAACCGCAATCGCGACGGCAAAACCCTGATGCATATCAGTCGCTTCAGAAGCCATTTACACGATGCTCAGGTTTTTTTTACCTCTACGCTTGAATAGCCAGCCCTATCACCGGAGTTATTAGTGTTCGCCAACCTCTTGATCATCCTCGCTTCCTCCCTGGTGGTGATTGCACTGTTCCAGCGCCTGCGTTTGCCACCGGTGCTGGGCTATCTGTGCGTGGGCCTGATGATCGGGCCGACGGCGTTCAACTGGGTGAATGAAAGCGATGAACTACCAGACCTTGCCGAGCTGGGCGTGGTGTTCCTGCTGTTCTCCCTTGGGCTGGAGTTTTCCCTCTCGAAAATGATTGCGTTGCGTCGGGTGGTGTTCGGACTCGGCAGCCTGCAAGTGCTGGGGACGGGGATAGTGCTGGGCGGCTTGTTGATGCTGCTCGGCATGGCGACAACGCCTGCGTTGTTACTCGGTGCCGGTCTTTCACTGTCTTCCACAGCCATTGTCAGCAAAGAGTTGAGCAGCCTCGGCGAGATTTTCAGCAGCCACGGCCAGAATGCCATCGCCGTGCTGCTGTTCCAGGATGTGGTGGCGGTGCTGCTGCTGACCCTGGTGCCGGTGTTCGCCGGCAACAGCGATCAGGCCTGGTACTGGGCATTGCCGATCACATTGGGCAAGACCGTTCTGCTGTTCGTCGGTCTGCTGATGGCCAGCCGCTGGTTGCTGCCCCGCCTGTTTCATGAGGTCGCCGCCGCCCGCTCTCCAGAGTTGTTCGTGCTGCTGGCCCTGGTCATCGTTTTGCTGACAGCGTGGCTGACTCACCTGCTCGGCCTCTCCCCTGCCCTGGGTGCATTTCTCGCCGGTATGCTGCTGGGGGAAAGTCATTATCGGCATCAGATCGAAGCGGACATCCGCCCGTTCCGCGACATTTTGCTCGGGTTGTTTTTCGTCAGCATCGGCATGCTGATCAACTTGCAGCTGTTTGCCAGCCACGGCCTGATGATCCTCGGCCTGACACTCGGGTTACTGCTGATCAAGGGCACCGTGGTCGCGCTGTTGGTCAAATGGCGCGGCAGCGACGGCGAGACCGCGTGGCGCAGCGGCCTGGCATTGGCTCAGGGTGGCGAGTTCTGCTTTGCGCTGATGGCACTGATGCAGCAAAACAAAATGATGCCCGCCGACTTTGGAGGTCTTCTGCTGGCCGCGACATTCTGTTCAATGCTGGTAACGCCGTTGTTGCTGCGTGCCGCACCTCACCTTGCGACACGCCTGCATCGCAACCCCAACGAAGAAGTAAAACTGGCAGAAATCAGCGCGCTCAACGCCGATTTGCACAATCACGTCGTGATCTGTGGTTATGGTCGCGTGGGTCAGTCCATCGGCCGCGCGCTGCGCAATGCGTTGCAACCTTACCTGGCACTGGACACCGACCCGGTGCGTGTCCAGGAAGCCGCCGTGGGTGAAAACTGCGTGCATTACGGTGACTCTCGGCGCGGTGAACTGCTGCTGGCGGTAGGCCTGTCGCGTGCCAGGCTGCTGGTGATTGCCGTGGACCAGACTGACATCGCGCTGCTGATTCTCCAGGAGGCGCGCCGATTGAGCTCAACGATTCCGATCCTGGTACGCACTCGGGACGACAGTCAACTGGCCGAGTTGAAAGCGGCCGGCGCCAGCGAAGTCGTGCCCGAACTGCTGGAGTCGAGCCTGATGCTCGCCTCCCACGCCCTGATCATGCTGGGTTTACCCGCGCATCAGGTGCAGGAGCGGGCCGACCAGATACGGCATGATCGCTATCGTCTGCTGCACGGTTTTTATCCCGGGAGCGGCGATGAAGAAAAGTGAGTCAGTCCTGGCTCACGGCGCCGATCTTGTGCACCGACAAGTCCGCGCCGTAATACTCCTCTTCCTGGCTCAGGCGCAGACCATGCAACGCCTTGATCGCGCCATACACCACAAAACCACCGAGGAGCGCCACGATCACGCCCAAAGAGGTCCCGATCAACTGGCTGATCAGGCTCACCCCGCCCAGACCACCCAAGGCGCTCTGGCCGAATATGCCGCAGGCGATTCCACCCCAGACACCGCACAAACCATGCAACGGCCAGACACCCAGCACATCATCGATGCGCCATTTGACTTGAGCGGCGGTGAAGCACCAGACAAACAAGGTCCCGGCGATCACGCCCGTGATCAGCGCGCCCACCGGGTGCATCAGGTCGGAACCGGCGCAGATCGCCACCAGCCCGGCCAGCGGGCCGTTATGCAGAAACCCCGGGTCATTGCGCCCCACTATCAGCGCCGCCACAGTGCCGCCGACCATGGCCATCAGCGAGTTCACCGCGACCAATCCGCTGACGCCTTGCAGCGTTTGTGCGCTCATGACGTTGAAGCCGAACCAGCCGACGATCAGGATCCACGAACCCAGTGCCAAAAAGGGAATGCTCGACGGTGCGAACGCCACCAATCGCCCTTCGCGATAACGCCCATGCCTCGGCCCGAGCAACAACACCGCCGCGAGCGCCAGCCATCCGCCCATGGCGTGCACCACGACCGAGCCTGCGAAGTCATGGAAGCTGGCGCCATATTGTTCCAGCAACCAGGCCTGCAGCCCGAAATTGCCGTTCCAGATCATGCCTTCAAAGAACGGATAGATGAACGCCACGATCAGCGCCGTCGCACACAACTGCGGGACGAACCTGGCGCGCTCGGCGATGCCTCCGGAAATGATCGCCGGAATCGCCGCCGCAAAGGTCAGCAGGAAAAAAAACTTCACCAGCCCATAGCCGTGATCGGCGTTGATGACCGCCGCCGGTTGCATGAAGGTGACCCCGTAGGAAATCCAATAGCCTATAAAGAAGTAGGCGAGGGTCGAAATGGCGAAGTCGCTGAGGATCTTCGACAAGGCATTGACCTGATTCTTTTGTCGAACCGTGCCGACTTCAAGAAAGGCAAAACCGGCGTGCATGGCCAGAACCATGACCGCACCGATAAGGATGAACAACGTATTGGAGCTATGGACCAGACTGTCCACAGCGCTTTGCAGATTTTCCATGGGGTTGGCAGACCTGAAGGCTAAAAAAGCACCAAAGCGGTTCGCGCAGGAAGTCAGTGCACCAAGTTGCGGCCCGCCGGATCAAGGTGTTGATCGCGATGAACCGCTTTGGCGCACAAGGCCGATACCCTGACGCGCGTTTTAATTGTTTGAATCAGGGCTTTCCTGAAATCATGCCCGGCAACAGCGCAACGACGCGGGCTGACGCACCATGACATAGCAAAAGTTGTACCAGTCATTTGTACTGAACCTTCACACAAGGCTCATACTCGAACGCTCAGAAGCCACTTACGGAGATCACCAATGGCCAGCATCAAAGCAAAGACTGCTCAAGAAATCCTCATGAACGATTTTCAAACACTAGTGAGCGACACCGAACGGTTGCTGGAACACACCGCAACCCTGGCCGGCGATCAGGCCGATGAGCTGCGCAGCCAGATCCACGACAGTCTGCTGCGTGCCCGCGAAACCCTGAAGCTCACCGAAGATTCTCTGCGCGAACGCGGTCAGGCTGCCGTTACCGCTGCCGAGGATTACGTGCAGACCAATCCATGGCAATCGGTCGGGATTGCGGCGGGCGTCGGCTTTTTGATTGGCCTGCTGGCCACTCGGCGCTGATATGTCTATCGGTGAATCCAGCTCGTCCGCGACGGGCACAAGCTCCTCATCGCGGCGCCTGGGTGCCGCTTTTCTTGGACTGTTGCACAGCCATGTCGAACTGTTTGGCATCGAGTTGCAGGAACAAAAAGCGCGTACCGTAAGCCTGTTGCTGTTCGCAGGCCTGGCGCTGGTGTTTGCATTGCTGTTGCTGGTGGGATTGTCGACGCTGGTGCTGATCCTGTTTTGGGACACCTACCGTTTGCCAGCAATCATCGGGCTCTGCGTGTTCTACACCTTGGCTGCAATATTCTGTGGGATGCGCCTGAAAGCGGCGATTTTCGATGAGTCCTCCCCCTTCCACGGCACCCTGGAAGAATTGGCCAACGATAGGGAGCGTCTGCTGCCATGAGCCTGCCTGAACTGCCCCATAACAGCTCGCGCACCGAAATGCGCAAGGCATTGATACGCCTGCGCATGGAAATGCATCGCCAGGAAATTCGTCACGAATCCGCGCAGCTGCTGCAACCCTTGAAGCGGGTACGCGGGATGACACAAAACCTGCACGACGGCTTCGGCATCAAGCACGCCCCGCTCTGGGGCATGGCGGCCGTGACGCTGCTCGGTTTTCTGACCGGTAAAGGCGCCAAGAGCGGCGGTACCAGCAGCCTGACTCGGCTGGTTCGCCTGGGCACAACGCTCGGGCCCTTGATCAAGTTGGTCATGCAGGGTTCTTCGCGCAAAGACTGAATAGCCACTATCTGGCTGCATTCTTGCAACACCACCGGGATTAACCTCTTTATCGAGAGGTTCAATCCTGTGTGCCTACCCGGTAAGCGGGTTAATCCAAAAACAAGACCTTACTAAGGAGGCCTCGTGATCGACGGGCAACCGCTCGCCTGCTTTCAGCCATTTATCGATACCGCCACGGGCCGTATTGCGGGTGTGGAAGCGCTGGGTCGACTCCGTCAGTCCGACGGTCAACTGGCCTCGGTAGGACCGCTGTTCGCCGATCCGCGAACCCCCGCCATCGCCCTTCGTCGTCTTGATCGCCAGATACGCGACAACGCTCTGAGCCGTCTGCATGAAGCGCCTGCGGACTGGTTTCTGAGCCTGAACATCTCACCGCGCTGGATCAGCCGTTTACGGCAGGACCAGGCGCTGCCGAGCCTCAAGCAAATGAGCCGGCACAACGTCGATCCGCAACGCGTCGTCTTTGAGATCACTGAACTGGGCGGCAACATCCAGCGCTTGGCCGAGGTCGTGGCCCGTTACCGACAGGCCGGGGCACGGATCGCCATCGATGATTTCGGTGCCGGCTACTCACAACTCGATCGCGTGCTGGCCTTGCAACCGGACATTCTCAAGCTCGACATGCGATTGTTCCAGGCCGCTGCACTGGGCGGCCCCAGTAGCGACGTGGTGAAGGCCCTGGCGCAAATGGCCGAGAAAACCGGTTGCTGGATCATCGCCGAGGGAGTTGAAACAGACGCTCAACTGAATTTCGCCCTGGAATGCGGTTCACGTTACGTGCAGGGGTTTCTGTTCGCCCGGGCGCAGGCAGACTTCTTTGCCACCGACGCCTTTGTCGAACGTTTCGCACAACTGCGCCAGCGTTATGTTCAGCAGAAACTGGGCGAGCGCGGACGACTGATGATCATGCGCCAGCAACTTTGCGAGTTGATGGCCATCCTCCAAGCCTGGGCCCTGGCCCGCGCGCCACTGAGCGCGCTGCCACAGCTGCAGGCATTTCCCTGGCTGTTGCGTTTCTATCAATGCGACCGTCACGGCACCCAATTGACGCCCAATCTGGAGTGGCGCAACAACGGCTGGGAAGCCGATAACCGCTACCTGGGCCATAACTGGTCGTGGCGGCCCTACTTTTATCACCTGCTGGCCGAGGGCTGGGACGAGCGGCGCCTGACACTGTCCACGACCTACCGCGATGCCACCAGTAATCAGTACTGCCTCACCGCCGGGCAATTTTTCGACAACGGCGAGCGACTGCTGCTCATCGACATCGACGCCGCCGGGCTCTAGTTCCGCTTGCAGGCACCGGCATGAACCCGGAAGCTAGAGGCTCAGTCACCTGACGGAGAGTCCAGCCTTGGATTGGCAAACCCTGCTTACCCGCGAACGCCTCGGAAAGCCTCTGCATAGCCCGGAAGAACTCGGCCGCAGCCCTTTTCACAAAGACCACGACCGCATCATTTTCTCGGGTGCCTTTCGCCGCCTCGGACGCAAGACTCAGGTTCATCCGGTCACCAGCAACGATCACATTCACACGCGCCTGACCCACTCGCTGGAAGTCAGCTGCGTGGGCCGGTCGCTGGGCATGCGCGTCGGCGAAACCATTCGCAGCGCCCTGCCCGACTGGTGCGAACCGAGTGACCTGGGGATGGTGGTGCAATCGGCTTGCCTGGCCCATGACATCGGCAATCCGCCCTTCGGGCACTCCGGCGAAGACGCAATCCGACACTGGTTCCAGCAGGCCGCGGGTCGTGGCTGGCTGGACGGCATGAGCGAAGTCGAACGCAACGACTTCCTGAATTTTGAAGGCAACGCCCAAGGCTTCCGGGTACTCACCCAACTTGAATACCATCAGTTCGACGGTGGCACCCGGCTGACCTACGCCACGCTGGGCACTTATCTGAAGTACCCGTGGACGGCAAAGCATGCCGATTCATTGGGCTACAAGAAGCACAAGTTCGGCTGCTATCAAAGCGAACTCCCGCTGCTGGAGCAAATCGCCCTTAAACTCGGCCTGCCGCAACTGGAGGAACAGCGCTGGGCGCGCCATCCGCTGGTGTATCTGATGGAGGCCGCGGACGACATTTGTTACGCGCTGATCGATCTGGAAGATGGCCTGGAGATGGAGCTGCTGGAATACGCCGAGGTAGAGTCTTTGCTGCTCGACCTGGTGGGTGACGATCTGCCGGAAACCTATCGCCAACTGGGCCCTCAGGATTCGCGCCGGCGCAAACTGGCGATCCTGCGAGGCAAGGCCATCGAGCACCTGACCAATGCCGCCGCCCGGGCCTTCGTCGAGCAACAGGACTCGTTGCTGGCAGGCACATTGCCCGGTGATCTGGTGGAGCACATGCATGGTCCGGCCAAGCGCTGCGTGTTGAATGCCAAGGACATGGCACGCAAAAAGATTTTCCAGGACAAGCGCAAGACGCTGCACGAAATCGGCGCTTACACCACCCTCGAAATCCTGCTCAACGCGTTCTGTGGTGCCGCACTGGAACAACACAACGGTCGAACGCCGTCTTTCAAGAGTCGCCGTATCCTCGACCTGTTGGGCAATAATGCGCCCGATCCTCACGGGCCTTTGCACACCTCGTTCCTGAGAATGATCGACTTCATCGCCGGGATGACCGACAGCTATGCCAGCCAAATGGCCCTGGAAATGACCGGTCGTTCAAGCCACGGCTGACAGTGCATCGATCAGCCACGCCATATTTTTTGCATGGCTGATCGATTTTTTGCGTATTTTTCAATTCAATCCCGACGTCAACAGAATTGCCCTACACCTTGTGCAGAGCCGACTGATCGCCTGAGCGGTCTGATCGCGAAATAATCATGCTCCCTCTGCTCCATAGATGAAGCATGAAAAATCTTATGTCTGAACACGATTGGCGCATCCTGCTGGTGGAAGACCATCCCTTTCAGCTCAGGGCAACCCAATACCTGCTGGAGAGTTATGGCTTCACGCAACTCACCGCAACTGACAGCGCCGAAGCCGCCATGCAGCAAATGCTCAAGGCGTCGCAACCCTTCGACATCCTTCTGTGCGACCAATGCCTGCCCGACCTTCCGGGCCTTGATTTGATCGAATTCGCCAGTCAACGGGGAATGATCAGAAAGGCAATACTGCTGAGCAGTCTGACAACCCTTGAATTGGACGGTCTTGAAAAAATGGCCGGCGAACACGGACTGCCCTTGTTGGGTTACTTGATCAAGCCCCTGAAACAATCAGACTTTAGAAACTTATTGACCTCGGCCCAACTATAAAAAAAACAACAAAGTATTACTACGAAAATATTCAAGCACTTATGTAAAAGCTTTAAACCGATCTTTCCTACCCGCCGAACATACATACAAGAACTGAACGGATCCTCATGCAAAACCTAGTTGATCCGTAGTCCGATTCTTTTTACGCCGTAGGATTTGTCCTATATTGCCCCTATAGGTCCGTCAGTTCATGCCCCCCTCAACTATCTGAGCTAAGGTGCGCGCTTTATCTGAGCGCGTATGGGATTTGATTATGAACTCCGTTTTTATTGTCGACGATCACCCCGTCATCCGTCTTGCCGTCCGAATGTTGCTCGAACATGAGGGTTACAAAGTCGTCGGCGAAACTGATAATGGGGTCGACGCCATGCAGATGGTTCGTGAATGCATGCCCGACCTGGTCATTCTCGACATCAGCATCCCCAAACTGGATGGTCTGGAAGTTCTCTCCCGTTTCAACGCAATGAGTTGCCCCCTGAAAACACTGGTGTTAACGGCCCAGTGCCCGACACTTTTCGGGATCCGCTGCATGCAATCCGGCGCATCTGGGTATGTCTGCAAACAGGAAGACCTGAGTGAACTGGTGAGCGCGATTAAAGCCGTACTATCAGGTTACAACTATTTCCCCAGCCAAGCCTTGAATCCTGTTCGTGCTGACGATGAACGATACGCTGACCTGGAACTGTTCAAATCGGTCAACGACCGAGAGTTAATGGTATTGCAACTTTTCGCGCAGGGCCGCACTAACAAGGAAATTGCCAAAGGTATGTTCCTGAGCAACAAGACTGTCAGCACTTATAAAAAACGTCTCATGCAAAAACTCAAAGCCAAATCGCTTGTTGAACTCATTGATATGGCAAAACGCAACGCGTTAGTGTGAGAGAGAGACAGGATGCCCAGTCGTTTAAAGGATTATCTGACACTGCTGACCGCGGGCTTATGCCTGAGCACCTCAGTGCACGCGGAACAGACTGCAAGCGAGCATTACACCCTGCTCAGTCGCTCAATGAACGGACACATGGAAGTCCAGCTGGATAAATCACAACAACAGTGGCTTAACAATAAGCGTGAACTGATACTTGGCACTTCCGCCCCCGACTATCCTCCTTTCGACCTGACCATCAGCGGCCGCGACTACGAAGGCTTCACCGCTGATTACGCGGGCATCCTGGGCATGGCCACCGGTTTGCCAGTCAAGGTTCAGCGCTACGCGACCCGGGGAGACGCGATCGAGGCGCTGGAAGAAGGTGTGGTCGACATGCTCGGTACCGCCAATGGTTTTGAAGCCCGCAATGCCGACATCGTACTGTCCACTCCCTATGCCGTGGATCAGCCGGTTCTGGTGACAAGGGTAGGTGAAACCAGATCGCTGAGCGATGGCCTCGCCGGGCTACGGCTGAGCATGGTTTATCACTATTTGCCGCTGGACGAAGTCAAAGCCCTTTACCCGAAAGCGATCATTACCTCCTATCCTTCCTACCAGAATGCAATCAATGCGGTGGCTTTCGACCAGGCCGATGTTTTTCTTGGCGACACCATTTCCACCCATTACATGATCAACAAGGGCTACCTGAACAACATCCGCATGGCCAACTTCGGTAAACACGAAGCCCACGGATTCAGCTTTGCAGTGCATAAGGACAACCCGGATCTGCTCGGGATCATCAACGCCATCCTCAAGGCCACCCCTGCCAGCGAGCGAGAAAACATCGCCAAACGCTGGAGTGCGGGCAGCGACATTCTCCTCACCGATCAGAAACTGCAACTCACTGACCGCGAAGAACGCTGGCTGACTCGACATCCGGTCGTACGCGTCGTGGTCAATGAGGCGTTGGCGCCGCTGACTTTTTTCGACAGCGACGGCAACTTTCGCGGAGTCTCCGCCGACTTGCTCGAGCTGATCAGATTGCGCACCGGTTTGCGTTTCGACATCCATCGCAGCCGCAACGATGACGAGATGATCGAGCAGGTCAACAGCCATCAGGCCGACCTGATTGCCGCACTGCTCCCCAGTGCGCAACGGGAAACGCTGCTGAACTTCAGCCGCCCTTATCTGGAAAACTCGGTTGTCCTGCTGACTCGCAAAGCAGCCAGCAGCCCGTCAAACCTGACACAGCTGACGGGCAAGCGCGTTGCCATCGCCCAAGGCAATCCAATGGCGGATTACCTGCGCCGCGAGTTCCCGCACATCCAGCTGATCGAAACGCCGGACACCTTCAGTGCCGTGGAGTTACTCGCCGAGGGTCAGGCCGAAGGTGCTGTGAGTTCGTTGGTGATCGCCAACTATTTCATCTCATCGCGGATTTTCGAGCACACCCTTCAGATCAGCACCACCATCGGCACCCGACAAGCCGCGTTCTCCCTGGCGACCGGGCGCGACGCAGAAGAGCTGGCTTCGATCCTCGACAAGGCATTGCTGAGCATCGCACCAGAGGAACTGGGCATTATCAACAGCCGCTGGCGAGGCTATTCATCGGCATCGCAAAGCACCTGGCGCAACTATCACCGGGTGTTCTTTCAGATCATGCTTGGTATCGGTTTGCTGCTGCTGATTTCCGTGACCTGGAACGCCTACATGCGTCGCCAGATCAATCAGCGGCTGGCCGCGGAGCTCGCCCTGAACGACCAACTTGAATTCATGCGGTCACTGGTCAACGGAACGCCTCATCCCATCTACGTGCGCGATCGTCAGGGTTTGTTGCAAAGCTGCAATGACAGTTACCTGGAGACCTTCAGCGCCAGACGCGAAGACGTGATTGGTAAAAACGTCGTGCAGGGCAGCATGAGCAACTCATTTGAAGCTCAGGAATATCAGGCGGACTACCAGCGCGTCGTGGCCGAAGGTACGCCGCTGATTCTCGACCGGCCAATGCATATCGGTGGCCGCATGCTGACGATTTATCATTGGATACTGCCCTACCGGGATTCCAGCGGTGAAGTGCAAGGCATCATCGGGGGCTGGATCGACATCAGCGAGCGGCGACAACTGTTCGATGACTTGCGTGCCGCGAAAGAGCGTGCGGACGAAGCCAACCGCGCGAAGAGCACCTTTCTGGCGACCATGAGCCATGAAATCCGCACGCCGATGAACGCCATCATCGGCATGCTCGAACTGACCCTCAAACGTATCGATCACAGCCACCCGGATCGCCCGGCCATTGACGTGGCCTATCACTCGGCGAAAGACCTGTTGAACCTGATCGGCGACATTCTAGATATCGCACGAATTGAATCCGGGCGGCTGAGCCTGACCCCGGAGCGCGTCAACCTCAAAGAAACCGTGGCCTCGGTGGTGCGGATCTTCGACGGACTGGCCCGCCAGAAAAACCTTGGCCTTCGGCTGGACTTCAACCCGGCAGAACCGCTCACCGATGTCCTGCTGGACCCGATGCGCTTCAAACAGGTGCTGTCCAACCTCGTCAGCAACGCCATCAAGTTCACCGAACAGGGTCAGGTCCGTATTGTGGTGGAGCTGTATCCATGCGACGAACCCGACCGGGTGCTATTGCAGTTGCAGGTTCAGGACAGCGGAGTCGGGATCAGTGAACAGGATCAACGCCGCTTGTTCGAGCCTTTCGCCCAGGCGGATCACTCCACGCAATCCGCCAGAAGCGGTGCGGGATTGGGCCTGGTGATCAGTCGCAATCTGTGCGAGATGATGGGCGGCAGCCTGCAATTGAGCAGCCAGACCGGTGTCGGCACTCAAGTACAGGTCTCACTGAACCTTGCAACGCTGCCAACCGAGCGGGTGACGGAAGCCGTCCAATCGCCTATCCCTGCAAACGCGGCTGCGCTGAACGTCCTGGTGGTCGACGACCATCCCGCCAATCGCTTGCTCATGTGTCAGCAACTGGAATTCCTGGGGCATCAGTTCAGCGCCGCAGAGGATGGAGAGGCTGGGTTGAGTGCCTGGAAAGACGGGTTGTTCGATCTGGTGATCGTTGATTGCAACATGCCGATCATGAATGGCTACGAACTGGCTCGCTCCATTCGCCAACATGAACAGCAAATGCAGTGTCGGCCTTGTACTGTGCTGGGATTCACCGCCAATGCACAACCCGAAGAAATACAGCGCTGCAAACAAGCCGGAATGGACGACTGCCTGTTCAAACCCCTCAGCCTCACTGCCCTGAGTCAATGGGTTGGAGATATCGCGCCGGTGCTCCGCGACCCGGCCTTCAGCCTTGAAGGGCTGCATCTGTTAACGGGCGGCAATCCGAAGCTGGACCAACGATTGTTGTCCGAACTGCTGAACAGCAACCGTCTGGACCGGCAGGAGTTGCTGGCGTTATCTCCCTCACAGGACCCGCAGTCCTTCATCGACGTGGCCCACAAAATCAAGGGCGCTGCGCGAATTGTCCAGGCAGGCCGATTGATCGACAGCTGCGAAGCACTGGAAAACGCCTGCCATGAAGTGTTCCACCCTGACGAAGTCGTCAAACGCACCAAAGCCATGGAGCGCGCGATGCTCGAACTGGAGCAGGCGTTGGAGCAACAGATTGGTCACAACGACAGAAGCAGAATGATGGAGCCTTAACTATGCTTGGACGCTGAGCAGTGTGTTAAACATCATGGAGAGACCCGCAATGCCCAGCCCACTGCGCCCGGATCAACGCCGGTTTCCCCTGCACATCCATATCAGTGTGATGTTCACCTTCCTGTTATTGCTGACCGGCGTGGTGCTGGGTATTTTCAACTATGGACAAACCACACAGATCATTCTTTCCAGCAGTGAAAAGCTCTTCAACCGCATCGAGCAGGAGGTCCGCCTGGACCTGCAAGGCACCTACGAACCGATCCGCCATCTGCTGAGCCTGTTGGCGGACTACCCGGCGACCCGGGCATCGGATCTGGAGCAACGCCTGGCGTTGCTCAAACCCTTCAGCCAGTCGCTCAACGACAACCCCAACCTGGCATCGTTATACCTGGGCTACGGTAACGGCGACTTTTTCATGGTTCGCCCCCTGCGGACCGCTGCCTTGAGAAGCGGGTTGAAAGCCCCGGAGACAGCGGCGTTTCAAGTCTGGAGCATCGAACATGACGGCAGCAGTGGTCAGATCCGCTCTCAATCCCTGTTTTTTGATCAATCCTTGACGCTTATCAACCGCTTGGACAATCCCGACGAAACCTACGATCCCCGCACCCGCGCCTGGTACTCCAGCGCCCTCGGCGACGAGGACCAGATCACCACCGAACCGTACGTTTTTTTCTCCACTCGCAACGTCGGCACCACCCTGGCCCGGCGCAGTGGTGAAAACGCGGTGATGGGCGCCGATCTGACGCTGGCGGAACTGTCAGCCACCCTGGCCAAACATGTGGTGACGCCCCACACCGAAATCGTGCTGTTCGATGCCCAGGGCAATGCCATCGCTTACCCCGACACCAGCAAACTGATCATCGATGACCAAACCGCTCACCTGAACAAGGCGGCCGACCTGAGCCCAGGCCTCGGTGCCCTGCTTTCCAATCCACCCACCGGCAATCGCCTCGACGCCGCCGGTCGGCAATGGATCGTGGCGCGCAGCAGCATGTCGGAGGGTGGCCCCCAGGGACTGCAACTGGCGTTGCTGGTGCCAGAAGACGAATTGCTCGCCGATGCCTACCGCATGCGTTGGCAAGGCGCGCTGATTACCCTCGCGACATTGTTGTTGTGCCTGCCCGTGGGCTGGTTGACCTCAAGGGTCTTGGTCAAGCCGTTGCGCGCACTGGTACAGGAAGCCGATGCGGTGCGCAGTTTCAATTTCAACTTTCCGGTAGGCCGCAGTTCGCCGGTGCTTGAAATTGATCAACTGAGCGTGTCGATGGCGCGCATGAAGGACACCCTCGGCAGTTTTTTCCAGATCACCGATAGCCTGAGCGCCGAGACCCGCTTTGTGCCGTTGCTGCAGCGGGTGTTGTTTGAAACCGTGAAGATCGGGCAAGCCCAGGCCGGCCTGATTTACCTGCGCGAACGTGACAGCGATCGCATGGAGCCCCAAGGCCTGGTCATCAATGACACGTCACAGGCGTTGCCCTCGTTCGGTGTTCAGGGACACGAATTTCAGGATCCGCAGAGCCCTCAGTGGTTGCAGCAGTTGTCGAATACCGACAATGTCGTCACCAACCTGGGTTTCGAACAGGCGGGGGATTTGCAGAAAGTAATGCTCGCGCTGGAATGCCCCCGGGTGCACCTGATCGGCATCCGGCTGCACAATCGGCACAACGAAACCGTGGGCCTGTTGGTCCTGTTATTAGCCGACAGCGGTACACAACGTGACCTGGAAAAATTGCGCCCGGACCGCATTGCGTTTCTCCAGGCTGTTTCCGGCGCGGCCGCCGTGAGCATTGAGAGCCAGCGCCTGCAAGCCAAACAGAAACAACTGCTGGACGCCTTCATTCAGCTGCTGGCCGGCGCGATCGATGCCAAGAGTCCCTACACCGGAGGTCACTGCCAGCGAGTGCCGGAGCTGACCTTGATGCTTGCCCAGGCGGCGGCTGCCAGTCAGGCCCCGGCCTTCAGCGATTACCAACCGACCGAAGATGAGTGGGAAGCGCTGCACATTGCGGCCTGGCTGCACGACTGCGGAAAGGTCACGACACCTGAATACGTGGTCGACAAAGCCACCAAGCTTGAAACGCTGAATGACCGCATCCATGAAATTCGCACCCGCTTCGAGGTTCTCAAGCGCGATGCCTGGATCAACTATTGGCAGGCTATCGCGCTGGGCGGTGACGAGCAGCACCTGGCCGAATTACGCAATGCCAACCTGGCCGGGCTGGATGATGATTTCACCTTCGTCGCCCGCTGCAATCTGGGCGCTGAGGCCATGGCCGAGGCCGATCTGCAACGTCTGCGCAGTATCGCCGAACGCAACTGGACCCGAACCCTGGACGATAGAATCGGTGTGTCCTGGGAAGAAAACCGCCGCCAGGCACAAACTCCGGCACCGACCTTGCCGGTCAGCGAGCCGCTGTTGGCGGACAAGCCCGAGCACCTGCTCGAACGCGCCGAAAGCGAGCTGATCCCGGAAGATAATCCCTGGGGGTTCAAGCTTGATGTGCCGCGCTACAAGTACAACCGGGGCGAGCTCTACAACCTGAGCATCGCCCGGGGCACGCTGACCCGCGAGGAGCGTTACATCATCAATCACCACATGGTGCAGACGATCCTGATGCTCAGCCACTTGCCCTTCCCCGGCCACCTCAACAACGTCGCGGAAATCGCCGGCGGCCATCACGAAAAAATGGATGGCACCGGTTATCCGAAACAGTTGAAGCGCGAAGAAATGAGCCTGCCGGCACGGATGATGGCCATTGCCGATATTTTCGAGGCACTGACCGCTGCCGACCGCCCCTACAAGAAGGCCAAGACCTTGAGTGAAGCGCTGGGCATCATGGCTACCATGTGCCGCGACGCCCATATCGATCCGGAGTTGTTCGGGCTGTTCATCAACGCCGGCATCTACTTGCAGTATGCCGACCGGTTCCTCGATCCACGACAAATCGATGCGGTCGACCTGTCAAGCCTGCTGGTCAAGGCCGGCTTGAGGGCATGATCAGCAATCGGTCAGACGCAGGAAAATTGCCGCCAGTTGTTCGATACCGGCCTGATCGTCAGCGGTAAACCGCGCAAGTTTCGGACTGTCGAGGTCCAGCACGCCGATCAGGCGACCGTCCTTGACCAGCGGCACGACCAGCTCGCTGTTCGAGGCGCTGTCGCAAGCAATGTGCCCGGGGAACGCGTGAACGTCCTCGACCAGCTGAGTCTGCAAAGTCGCCGCCGCTGTCCCGCACACGCCGCGACCGAACGGAATGCGCACACAGGCGATCTGCCCCTGAAACGGGCCGAGCACCAGTTCTTCATTACGATTGAGATAGAAACCGGCCCAGTTCAGGTCGTCGAGCTGGCTGTACAGGAACGCCGAAAACTGCGCGGCGTTGGCGATGAAGTCACGCTCGTCCGCCAGCAACGACTCTAGCTGCGCCCATAACATGCCGTAACCGTCCAGGCCTTGGCCACTCTTCTGTAAATCAATCATGCTTTGTGCTCCAAAAGCTTGAGCCCCACCCAATAGCGGGCAAATTGATACGCGCAACGTCCATTGCGGTTGCCCCGGCCGGTTGCCCAGCGCACGGCGAGGATGTCCAGTTCTTCGTTGCGCTGCCACTCAAGGCCGGATTTTTCGGCCAATTGACCGATCCAGTGCTCGACGACGTCAAGGAAGTGCTCTTGAGTAAACGGATAGAACGACAGCCACAATCCAAAACGGTCCGACAGCGCGATCTTGTCTTCCACCGCCTCGCTGGGATGCAGCTCGCCATCGACCCGTTTCCAGTTTTCGTTATCGCTTTCCTTTTCCGGCACCAGGTGGCGACGGTTGGAGGTGGCGTACAGCAAAACGTTATCCGGCGCCTGTTCGAGAGAGCCGTCGAGCACGCTCTTGAGCACGCGATAGTCGCCTTCGCCCGATTCAAACGACAGGTCATCGCAGAACAAAACAAACCGTTGAGGCAGCCTGGCGATCTGTTCGACCACACGCGGCAGGTCCGCCAAGTGATCGCGCTCGATCTCGATCAACCGCAGGCCGGCCTTGGCGTGCTCGGCCAGCAAGGCGCGCACCAGCGACGATTTGCCGGTGCCGCGCGAGCCCCAGAGCAACGCGTGGTTGGCGGGCATGCCATCGAGGAACTGCTGGGTATTTCGCCCCAGTTGCTCCACTTGCCGGTCGACACCGATCAGGTCGGACAACCGTGTGTCGAGGCTGACCTGCAGCGGCAGCAGAAAACCGCTGCGGCCCTCGCGCTGCCAGCGCGCGGCCAGGCATTGCGTCCAGTCGATGGCTTGCCGAGGTGCAGGCAAGAGCGGTTCGATACGGGCCAGGACGGCATCGGCGCGTTCAAGAAAAGCATTCAATCGGGAATCCACGTCTTCTCCTCGGGCACGTTCACAGTGATGATGTCATTACAGCGACGCAACACAGCGCCTGGCGTCCCTTTAACCCCTTGTCGCACAAGGGCTCGCGCGAACATCGGTATCCATGCATGATCGACTATGCTTGAGCAGCGAAGGGAAACGGAAGTGGTTCAACACCCCATGGATATCAAGTTCACCCACCGGCTGTCGTACAAGCAAGCCCGGCTGACTGTGCTCGTCGGTTTCATTCTGGGCACGCTGCTCAGTCTGCTGCAAATAGGCATCGATTATGCCAGCGAAGACGCCTCCATCAACCGCGAAATCCTGTCTTTGCTGGAAATCAGCCATAACCCCGCGTCCCGTATCGCCTACAACATCGATGCCGAACTCGCCCAGGAACTGACCATGGGCCTGTTGCGCTCACCTGCAATCCTCGGTGCGCAACTGACAGACAACAACGGAACCGTTCTGGCCAGCGTCAAACGCCCGACCCAGCAAAACAACTACCGGATGATCAGCGACTTCCTGTTCGGCGCCAACCGTCAGTTCGAAGACCGCCTCTACCTCGACCAGTTGCCGGATGAATCCCTCGGCACCTTGCGCCTGGAAGTCGATACCTACGCCTTCGGCAGCCGTTTCCTGCGTCGGGCCGAGGTGACGCTGCTCAATGGTTTCGCGCGCAGCCTGATCCTGACCGGCATCCTGTTGGCGCTGTTCTACGTGATGCTGACGAAACCGCTGGTGCGGGTCATCCGCGAACTCAGCGGACGCGATCCGCGCAGCGCTGAACCGACCTGGCTGGAATACCCGAGCGGGCATAAAAACGATGAAATCGGTGTCCTGGTCAAAGTGGCCAACCAGCAATTTGAAAACATCGCCACCGAAATCCAGCAACGACGCAACGCTGAAAACCGCCTGACCGACTACCTCGGGCAACTGGAAAACATCGTCTCGGCCCGTACCGCGGAGCTCAAGGCGATCAATGCCAGGCTGAGTCAATCCAACCAGGAACTGGAAGTTGCGCGAAGCACCGCCCTGGATATGGCCGAAGCACGCTCGGTGTTCCTCGCCAACATGAGCCATGAAATCCGCACGCCACTCAACGGCCTGCTGGGCATGATCGCGCTCTCGCTGGACGGCCCACTCAATGCCGAACAACAGCAACAGCTGTCCATCGCCCATGACTCGGGCAAAGTCCTGGTGGAGTTGCTCAACGATATTCTCGACCTGTCGAAATTCGATGCCGGCCAACTCGAACTCGAACACATTCCGTTCGACCTCGGATCGCTGATCGAGGACACCGCCAACCTGCTGTCGCAGAACGCCGCGCCCAGCGTCGAGTTGACCTGCCTGATCGATCCGCACTTTCCGGCGTTGGTACTGGGGGATCCGACCCGTGTTAGGCAGATCGTCAGCAACCTGCTGTCCAACGCCCTCAAGTTCACCCGTTTCGGTCGGGTCGATGTGCGCCTTTCAACGTTTGAGGATGGCGTCAGAATCGAAGTCTGCGACACCGGCATCGGGATTGCCCAGGACGCCCAGGTCAAAATCTTCCAGCCCTTCACCCAGGCCGGGGCCGGCATTACCCGGCAGTTTGGCGGCACCGGGCTGGGGCTGGCGCTGACTTATAATCTGTGCGAAGCCATGCAGGGGCGGCTGACCATCAGCTCGGAAGCGGGTTTTGGCAGCCAGTTCTGCGCCGACCTGCCGTTACCCTGCCACACCCGGGCCATGCCCCTGCAGCCTCTATCCGGCAAGATCATCGCGATCACTGCCGCCAACAGTGGTCTGGCGGAACTGTTGAAAAACCTGTTGCCCGGCTGGGGCCTCGATTATCAACAACGCGCCATCGATGACTCGTTGATCGGCCTCGACCCGGATGTGCTGATCACCGACTGCCCCGAATGCCTGTTCGGCCTGCGCCCGACCTTCGACGCCCCTATCCTGCTGGTGACCGCCTATGGCAGCTTCATGCCCAGCGAAGAAGCGAGCGCCCTGGCGCCCCTGCAACAACAGGCGCGACCTTTGGCGCGCAACGCGCTTTACCAGACCTTGCGCCGGGTGTTGCAGCCGGAAAGCAACCTGATCAACGGAGCCCGGGTCGAAGCCCTTACCCCGCAACGGCGCGGACGCGTCTTGCTGGTGGAGGACAACCCGGTCAATCAATTGGTGGCCAAGGGCATGCTCGGCAAACTCGGTTGCGAGGTGATCGTCGCCGCTCACGGTGCCGAAGCCCTGGATCAGCTCGAGCACAACGAATTCGATCTGGTGCTGATGGATTGCAACATGCCGGTGATGGATGGCTACGAGGCCAGTCGGCAGATCCGCCGCAGCGGGCGCTGGCCACAATTGCCCATCGTGGCTTTGACCGCCAACGCCATGTCCGAGGAACGCGAACGCTGTCGTGTGGCGGGCATGAGCGACTACCTGGCCAAGCCTTTCCGCCGCGAAGAACTGGCTGCCCTGCTCGACCTGTGGATACCGACTACGACAGTGCCTTGATTTGTCCCAACAGGTGATCGAGGCCGTCACGCAGATCATTCAGGCGATCCAGATCGACGCCGCTGTCGCACAACAACCGGGCCTTGAGCGGCCCGACCTGATCACGCAAGGCCTTGCCGGCAGGCGAAAGACTCAGGTGCACCTCTCGCTCATCGCGCGCCGAACGCTGGCGCTGCACCAGTTGCAGTTGCTCAAGACGCTTGAGCAACGGCGTCAGGGTGCCGGAATCCAGCGCCAGGCGTTCGCCCAGCGCCTTGACCGTCGGCTGCTCCGGCGCCGCTTCCAGCCATTCCCACAACACCAGCATTGCCAGGTATTGCGGATAGGTCAGGCCAAGCTGATCGAGCATCGGCTTGTAGGCACGAATCACCGCTCGCGAGGCCGCATACAGTTTGAAGCAGAGCTGGCTGTCGAGCTTCAGGGAATCGACTGACAAGGTGTTCATTTGAGCAGGGCTTCGATCTCGCCGCTCAGGTCCTGCGGCTTGGTCGCCGGAGCGAAGCGCTTGACCAACTGACCGTCCTTGCCGATCAGGAACTTGGTGAAGTTCCACTTGATACCCTGGGAGCCCAGCACGCCCGGTGCACGCTTCTTCAACTGCACGAACAGCGGATGGGCGTCGGCGCCGTTAACGTCAATCTTCTTGAACAGCGGGAAGCTGACACCGAAGTTCAACTCGCAGAACTCGGAAATCGCCCCTTCGTTACCCGGTTCCTGCTTGCCGAACTGATTGCAGGGAAAGCCGAGCACCACCAGGCCTTGATCCTTGTAGGTCTGCCACAATTCTTCGAGGCCTTTGTATTGCGGGGTGAAACCGCATTTGCTGGCGGTGTTGACCACCAGCACGGCTTTGCCGGCGAAATCGGCCAGGGTTTTCTGTTCACCTTTGATGGTGGTCACCGGGATGGTCAGCAGGTTGTCGCTCATGGGGTCAGGCTCGATAGGAAGGAACGAGCACCAAACATAGCGAGCAATTGAATTGTGTGCAATTTAAATTATTGGACGCCGATTACCTGTGGACGCCGGGCTTGCCCGCGCTGGCGTCCTTCAGGCCGCCATCGCGAGCAAGCCCGGCTCCCACAAGGCTCGTCTTACTCGCGCGGCACCAGGTCCAGGCACACCGAGTTGATGCAATAGCGCAGGCCGGTCGGCGGCGGGCCATCCGGGAACACGTGCCCCAGGTGCGCGTCGCATTTGGCGCAGACCACCTCAGTACGGATCATGCCGTGGCTGACGTCACGGATCTCGACCATGGCGCTGTCGCCGATCGGCGCGTAGAAGCTCGGCCAGCCGCAGCCGGAGTCGAATTTGGTCTTGGAGTCGAACAGCGGCTCGCCGCAGCAGATGCAGTTGTAGACGCCGTCGGTCTTGGTGTCGTTGTATTTGCCGGAGAACGGCCGTTCGGTGCCCTTGAGACGGCAAACGTTGTACTGCTCTGGATCGAGCATCGCCTTCCATTCTTCCAGGGTTTTATCCAACTTTTCCATCGTCACACCTCAGCAGCTGAAAAAGCCCGATCTGTACCTTTTCCACGGATCGGGCGGCACGTATGATTGCGCCTCGTCAAACGCCAGTCTGGCAGCCAGACCACGCGCATTCAAACGGATTTATGAGTGCTGCCTCTCAAGGCGTCAGGCCTGTGTGAATACGCAGGATTCCCAGCACGGTCGTTCATACGCCGCCTGGATCGTTCATTTTCGGGAACACATCGCCATGCAGGTCAGCAAATCGAACAAGCTCGCCAACGTCTGCTACGACATTCGCGGCCCAGTGCTAAAGCACGCCAAACGCCTGGAAGAGGAAGGTCATCGCATCCTCAAGCTGAACATCGGCAACCCGGCGCCCTTTGGTTTCGAAGCGCCGGACGAAATCCTCCAGGACGTGATCCGCAACCTGCCGACCGCTCAAGGCTATAGCGACTCCAAAGGCCTGTTCAGCGCGCGCAAGGCCGTCATGCAGTACTACCAGCAAAAGCAGGTGGAAGGCGTCGGCATTGAAGACATCTACCTGGGTAACGGCGTTTCCGAGCTGATCGTGATGTCGATGCAGGCCCTGCTGAACAATGGCGACGAAGTACTGGTGCCAGCGCCGGACTATCCGCTGTGGACGGCTGCCGTGAGCCTGTCCGGCGGCAACCCGGTGCACTACCTGTGCGACGAGCAGGCCAACTGGTGGCCGGACCTGGCCGACATCAAGGCCAAGATCACCCCGAACACCAAGGCCCTGGTGATCATCAACCCGAACAACCCGACTGGCGCCGTGTATTCGAAAGAAGTGCTGCTGGGCATGCTGGAGCTGGCTCGCCAGCACAACCTGGTGGTGTTCTCTGACGAGATCTACGACAAGATCCTGTACGACGACGCCGTGCACATCTGCACCGCGTCCCTGGCGCCGGACTTGCTGTGCCTGACCTTCAACGGTCTGTCGAAGTCTTATCGCGTCGCTGGTTTCCGTTCCGGCTGGATCGCCATTTCCGGCCCGAAACACCACGCCCAGAGCTACATCGAAGGCATCGACATGCTGGCCAACATGCGCCTGTGTGCCAACGTGCCGAGCCAGCACGCGATCCAGACCGCACTCGGCGGCTATCAGAGCATCAATGACCTGGTGCTGCCGCAAGGTCGCTTGCTGGAACAACGCAATCGCACCTGGGAACTGCTCAACGACATTCCAGGCGTGAGCTGCGTCAAGCCGATGGGTGCGCTGTATGCGTTCCCGCGGATCGACCCGAAAGTCTGCCCGATCCACAACGACGAGAAGTTCGTGCTCGACCTGCTGCTCTCCGAGAAGCTGCTGGTGGTGCAAGGTACGGCCTTCAACTGGCCTTGGCCGGATCACTTCCGTGTCGTGACCTTGCCACGGGTGGATGACCTGGACATGGCCATCGGCCGGATCGGCAACTTCCTCAAATCCTACCGCCAGTAAGCTGAACTTCACCGTGCGACGCGCGCGTCTGTCGCACGGTGATTAATTCAGCAACACATCTTTGCACCCCGCCAGTCATCGCTGCCGCCATCGCTGACTGATGCCACGTTTCGTGGCCGCGTCTAACAAAGACGGGGCCTGTGACGCGAATTGGCTGTCAAACGCGTCCGGCGTCCCCGTCGGAAATGCCCTGCAAGCAGCTAGACTGTTGCCGTAGGACACAGTTTGAAATAGTCACTCGGTTGAATAGCCCGGTGCAGCACCTTATATACCCCGCAGTACGCTACATCTTTAGCATGAGGAGATTTCTACAACCATGATGCGCATCCTGCTGTTTTTGGCCACTAACCTGGCGGTCGTGCTGATTGCCAGCATCACCCTGAGCCTTTTCGGCTTCAACGGGTTCATGGCGGCCAACGGGGTTGATCTCAACCTCAATCAGCTGCTGATTTTCTGTGCGGTCTTTGGTTTCGCCGGTTCGCTGTTCTCGCTGTTCATCTCCAAATGGATGGCGAAGATGAGCACCAGCACCCAAATCATCAGCCAGCCGCGCACACGTCACGAGCAATGGCTGCTGCAAACCGTCGAGCAACTGTCCCGCGAAGCCGGGATCAAGATGCCCGAAGTCGGGATTTTCCCGGCCTACGAGGCCAACGCGTTCGCCACGGGATGGAACAAGAACGACGCATTGGTCGCGGTCAGCCAGGGTCTGCTCGAGCGTTTTTCGCCGGATGAAGTGAAGGCCGTCCTGGCTCACGAAATCGGTCACGTGGCCAATGGCGACATGGTCACCCTGGCGTTGATCCAGGGCGTGGTGAACACCTTCGTGATGTTCTTCGCGCGGATCATCGGCAACTTTGTCGACAAAGTGATCTTCAAGAACGAAGAAGGCCAGGGCATCGCCTACTACGTGGCGACCATCGTCGCCGAACTGGTCCTGGGCATTCTGGCCAGCTCCATCGTCATGTGGTTCTCGCGCAAACGCGAGTTCCGCGCAGACGAAGCCGGTGCACGTCTGGCAGGTACCAGCGCGATGATTGGCGCCTTGCAACGCCTTCGTGCAGAACAGGGTCTGCCGGTGCACATGCCGGACACGCTGAATGCCTTTGGCATCAACGGTGGCATCAAGCAAGGGTTCGCTCGTATGTTCATGAGCCACCCGCCGCTGGAAGAGCGTATTGACGCGTTGCGTCGTCGGGGCTGATAGCGCTCGCACTACGCAGTAAAAGAAAAGGCCCGCAGTGAATGCGGGCCTTTTTTTGTCTGCCGATTGATGCGGTGTTCATTCAGACCCCATCGCGAGCAGGCTCCCACAGGTAACCGAATGATCCGAATAGACGCGATCTACTGTGGGAGCGGGCTTGCTCGCGAAGGGTTCAGCAAACTCAACGCATCTTAATGGCTGGAAACCCGATACACCCGCTCTTCAAGCCGCGTGACGCCACTCTCGACAAACTTCCAGCTCTCGCCCAGCACGTCCTGGTCTTCCAGTATCTTCAGTGCCCAGGTCGCCCCGAACAACCGTTGCACTTCGTCGTCCAGCACCGCAAACGGCGGGCCGTCCATTTGCGCCTGGTCGTAATCCAGGGTAATCAAAATCCCCAGCGAATCCTTCGGCATAATCCGCTTCAGATGCTCGGCGTATTGCTCGCGCATGGTTGGCGGCAAGGCGATCAAGGCAGCGCGGTCGTACAGCGCGCTGCAATCGGCGACATCGCCGGCAGTCAACGCGAAGAAATCACCGCACCAGATCTCGATCGAACCTGCTCGATAGACCGTAAAAGGGCCCTGGTCGCTGACGTCCGGATCAAACTGATGCTCGTGGAAAAAGTCTTCCACGGCCTTTTCCGACAGCTCGATGCCCAACACCTCGTGACCGCATTTCGCCAGCCACAGCAGGTCCAGGCTTTTCCCACATAACGGCACCAGTACACGCGCGCCCTCCTCCAGGCCCAACTGCGGCCAGTACCGTTGCAGATATGGATTCACTTCCGGCAGGTGAAAACCGATCTGATTCGACGTCCACCGCTTGTGCCAAAACTCCGGCTGCATAATTAATCCCGAAAATTCGATCAAAAGACCCTAAAACTTATATTAGATTTAGATCAATGATCTGACTGAAGATGCTGCCATCTTACCCCTCAGGAGCTCATTCATGTTCCCCAGCCTGTACATATCCCATGGCTCACCCATGTTGGCACTGGAACCGGGTGCCAGCGGGCCCGCCCTCGCGCGGCTCGCCGCAGAAATGCCGAAACCGAAAGCCATCGTGATTGTCTCTGCGCACTGGGAAAGTAACGACTTGCTGGTCAGCGGCAATCCCCGGCCTGACACCTGGCATGACTTCGGTGGCTTTCCCAAGGCTTTGTTCGAGGTGCAATATCCGGCGCCGGGCGATCCGCAACTGGCGGCGGAGGTTGTCGAACATTTGAAAGCCGACGGCCTGCCTGCACGCATTGATGCCGAGCGGCCCTTCGATCACGGAGTCTGGGTGCCGTTGTCATTGATGTATCCGCAGGCGGACATCCCGGTGGTGCAAGTCTCGCTACCCACCCGTGGCGGCCCTGTCCTGCAAACCCGGGTCGGCCATGCCCTCGCCAGCCTGCGCGAACACGGCGTGTTGTTGATCGGGTCTGGCAGCATCACCCACAACCTGCGTGAACTGGACTGGCACGCCGGCCCGGAAAGCGTCGAACCGTGGGCCAAGACGTTTCGCGACTGGATGATCGAAAAACTCGCGGCCAACGATGAACTCGCGCTGCACGATTATCGCCAGCAGGCGCCGAATGCGGTGCGCAACCATCCCAGCGATGAGCATTTGCTGCCGTTGTACTTTGCTCGCGGGGCTGGCGGTGAGTTCAGCGTTGCCCATCAGGGTTTCACCATGGGTGCGCTGGGGATGGACATTTACCGCTTCGCCTGACAGATCTCAGGCCAGGCACAAACAGCAGGCCAAAAAAAATCCCCGAACCAGTCGGGGATTTTTTATGTTCGATCAATCAGCCCGAAAGCGGATCAATCTTCGCGGTAGCGACGCAGCTTCAACTGCTTACCGGCAACGCGAGTGTCCTTCAGCTTGGTCAGCAGACGCTCCAGACCATCTTCCGGCAGCTCGACGAGGCTGAAGCTGTCACGCACCTGGATGCGACCGATTGCTTCGCGAGCCAAGCCACCTTCGTTGAGGATGGCGCCCAGCAGGTTCTTGGCAGCGATACCATCACGCGCACCCAGCGCGGTACGGCAACGAGCACGACCTTCGGCCAATGGAACCGGAGCACGACGCTCACGATCACCACGGTCCGGACGGTCACCGGTACGCTCTGGACGATCGCCACGCGGTGCGTTGTTCGGCACCAGTGGACGTTCTTTCTCGATTGCAGCCAGGGTCAGCGCTTGAGCGTTGGTTGCCTTGCGCAGCAGAGCAGCGGCCAGTGCACGCGGGGTGCAACCGATGTCGGCAGTCAGGCGATCCAGCAGTTCACCGTGAGTCGACTCGGCATCACCAACCAGCGGCGACAGGCTGTTGGTCAGTTTCTTGATGCGGGCGTCGAGAACAGCCTGGGCGTCCGGCAGGCGAACTTCAGCAACCTTTTGACCGGTTACACGCTCGATCACTTGCAGCATGCGGCGCTCACGTGGAGTCACCAGCAGCAGTGCGCGACCTTCGCGACCGGCACGGCCAGTACGGCCGATACGGTGAACGTAGGACTCTGGATCGTACGGCATGTCAACGTTGAACACGTGAGTGATACGCGGAACGTCCAGGCCACGGGCAGCAACGTCGGTCGCCACAACGATGTCCAGACGGCCATCCTTGAGGGATTCGATCACGCGCTCACGCTGGTTCTGAGCAATGTCACCGTTCAGCGCAGCGGCTTTGTAGCCTTTGGCTTCCAGGGCACTGGCCAGGTCCAGGGTCGCTTGCTTGGTGCGCACGAACATGATCAGGGCGTCGAAGTCTTCCACTTCCAGCAGGCTCAATACAGCCGAGGTCTTCTGGTCAGCGTGAACCAACAGGTGAGCCTGTTCGATCGCGGTAACGGTCTGAGTCTTGGTCTGGATCTTCACGTGTTGCGGATCGCGCAGATGGCGTTCGGCAATGGCACGGATCGACTGAGGCAGGGTGGCCGAGAACAATACGGTCTGACGGGTTGGTGGCAGAGCCTTGAAGATAACTTCGAGGTCGTCCATGAAACCCAGTTTGAGCATTTCGTCCGCTTCGTCGAGAACCAGGTGGTTCACGGTCGACAGGACTTTTTCGTCACGACGCAGGTGGTCGCACAGACGGCCCGGCGTGGCGACAACGATCTGTGCGCCATTACGGATTGCTTTCAGTTGTGGGCCCATCGGGGCGCCGCCGTAAACGGCCACAACGGTAACGCCCGGCATTTGCTTGGCGTAGGTTTCGAAAGCGGTTGCTACTTGCAGCGCCAACTCACGGGTTGGCGCCAGGATCAGGGCTTGCGGCTCGCGCTTGGCAGGATCGATGCGGTGCAGGATTGGCAGAGCGAACGCGGCGGTTTTACCGGTACCGGTTTGCGCCTGGCCAATCATGTCGTGGCCGGCCATGATGATCGGGATCGATTGCTGCTGAATAGCCGAAGGCTCTTCGTAGCCAGTCGCGATGACGGCTGCAAGAATATTCGGATTAAGATTAAAAGCGGCGAAGCCGCCGGTTTCCTGGGTCATGGGTCTGCCTCTAAGTGCATCCGCAAAGACCCATGCTCCAAAGCTGCGCATGCCGTGTAAGACTCAAGAGTCGCCCTGGCTGCTTTGTCGGCGGGGATTTGCGAAAACGAATGAATGAAAAAGATTCGTCAAGGGAGAGTCCGCTGTGCGGACGTGCAGCCGAAGCTGACTTCGGGAAATTGCGCTACCTAAACGCGGCCCGGTTAAAGGCCGGCGCGCACTATACCGGAATTCGCTCAAAAAGGGAGCATTATTTGTCGGAAAACTGACATATACACCGTTGTGTCACAGGCTTTGCGGATAATCGTGCAACGGTCTATTTTTCAAAGGCCCGGCCCCGCTGGCGATGGCGCTAAAACGGTTCACCGATGTTACGCAGACCCGCGGTCTGACACTCCCCTTCCCGCACGAGGAAATGCTCCATGAATCAGCCCGCCCCCAGTCGTGTCACCCGTGAAAAACACGGCCATGTCCTGTTGATCGGCCTGGATCGGGTGGCCAAGCGCAACGCCTTCGACCTCGACCTGCTCAATGCGCTGAGCCTGGCCTACGGCGAGTTCGAGGCCGACAGCGAAGCGCGGGTGGCGGTGGTGTTCGCTCATGGTGAGCATTTCACCGCCGGGCTCGACCTGATCAACGCCAGCGCCGCCCTGGCTGACGGCTGGCAGGCACCGCCCGGCGGTTGCGATCCGTGGGGCGTGTTTGCCGGACCCCGGGTGAGCAAACCGGTGATTGTCGCCGCACAAGGCTACTGCCTGACCATCGGCATCGAGCTGATGCTCGCCGCCGACATCAACCTTTGCGCCAGCAATACCCGATTCGCCCAGAAGGAAGTGCAGCGCGGGATCTTCCCCTTCGGTGGCGCCACGTTGCGTCTGCATCAAGTCGCCGGCTGGGGCAATGCCATGCGCTGGCTGCTGACCGGCGATGAATTCGATGCGCATGAAGCGTTGCACCTAGGGTTGGTGCAGGAAGTCATGGCCAGCGAAGATTTGCTGCCGCGGGCGATTGAATTGGCAGAGCAGATTGCCCGGCAGGCGCCGCTGGGGGTTCAGGCGACGCTGATGTCGGCCCGGCAGGCGCGCTATGAAGGGGAAACGGCGGCGGCGCAGGGATTGCCGCCGTTGGTGAAGAAGTTACTGGCGAGTGAGGATGCCCGGGAAGGTGTGCGGTCGATGGTCGAGAAGCGACCGGGGGTCTTCAAGGGCTGCTGACGATCAACCGGTTGTGAAGGGTTTTCTGTGGCGAGGGGATTTATCCCCGTTGGGCTGCGAAGCAGCCCCAAAAACCATTCAACCCGGTGGTAACAGCTAAACCGCATCAGCCGGATTTACGACTGCTTCGCAGCCGGACGGGGATAAATCCCCTCGCCACAAGGCCTCATTGCATCAGGTTGCCGGGCGAATCGCCTTGATCAACGACTGCAACGAATACCCCAACCGCGGCGCCAGCTCTTTGGCCCGGGCGGTCAATCCTTCCAGATCCAGCTCCTGATCCAGCTCCGAAGGCACGATCAAAATCACGTTGCCCTCCTTTACCGGCAACTCCCAGTAATGCCGGTGATAGAGCCCACGCAACAACGCAGCGCCCAACGGCTTGCCGTCATCGGTGGCCCACTGATTGATCACCAGCCAGCCGCCCGGATTCAAGCGTTTCTGACAGTTTTCCAGGAAGTTCCAGGCCAGATGCCCGACACCCGGACCGACATCGGTATAAAGGTCGACGAAAATCAGGTCCGCCGGCTCGGCGGTATCGAGCAACTCCAGCGCATCGCCGACGCGGATATACAGTCGCGGGTCGTCATCCAGCCCAAGGTATTCGATGGCCAGACGCGGTACGTCGGGGCGCAGCTCGATGGCCTCGACATCTTCTAGCGGCAGGAACTTGAGGCACGCTTGGGTCAGCGTGCCGGCGCCGAGCCCGAGGAAAAGCGCGCTTTCCGGCTGTTCATGGCACAGCGCACCAATCAGCATCGCGCGGGTGTAATCGTACTCGAGCCAGCTTGGGTCCGCCGTGAACACGCAACTCTGCTCGATGGCATCACCGAACTCGAGAAAACGGTAATCGGCCACTTCCAGCACGCGAATCACGCCGAATTCATCCTGTACCTCGGCGAGCAGATGCTCGACGCGCTCCTCAGTCATTTCGTCTCCTGATCGTCGCCAGGCCCGGCAACGCGATAAACCGCAACATGAAGCGGCAAAGGCGCGATTGTCCGCGAAGCAAGCGGAACAGGTCACGCACTAATTTGCTGATAACATGAACGCCCGAGCGTAAAACAACCGAGACCGTGATGAGCCAACCCTGGAGCCCTGACAGCTGGCGCGCCCTGCCGATCCAGCAACAACCCCACTACCCCGACGCGGCGCATTTGCTGCAGGTCGAGCAAACCCTGGCGAGTTATCCGCCCCTGGTGTTTGCCGGTGAGGCCCGGGAGTTGCGCCGTCAGTTTGCCCAGGTCACCCAGGGCCGTGCGTTTCTGTTGCAAGGTGGCGACTGCGCCGAAAGCTTTGCCGAGTTCTCCGCCGCGAAAATTCGCGACACCTTTAAAGTCCTGCTGCAAATGGCGATCGTCATGACCTTCGCCGCCGGTTGCCCGGTGGTCAAGGTCGGGCGCATGGCCGGCCAGTTCGCCAAGCCGCGCTCGGCCAACGACGAAACCATCGACGGCGTGACCCTGCCCGCCTACCGTGGCGACATCGTCAACGGCATCGGTTTCGACGAAAAAAGCCGCGTGCCGGACCCGGAGCGTCTGCTGCAGTCTTATCACCAGTCCACCGCCACCCTGAACCTGCTGCGTGCGTTCGCTCAGGGCGGTTTCGCCGACCTGCATCAGGTACACAAGTGGAACCTGGATTTCATCGCCAACTCCGCACTGGCCGAGAAATACAGCCACCTGGCCGATCGCATCGATGAAACCCTGGCCTTCATGCGCGCCTGCGGCATGGACAGTTCGCCGCAATTGCGCGAAACCAGTTTCTTCACCGCCCACGAGGCGCTGCTGCTCAATTATGAAGAAGCCTTCGTGCGCCGCGACAGCCTGACCAACGATTACTACGATTGCTCGGCGCACATGCTGTGGATCGGCGATCGCACCCGTCAGCTCGACGGCGCCCACGTTGAATTCCTGCGCGGTGTGAACAACCCGATCGGGGTCAAGGTCGGCCCGAGCATGAACCCCGAAGACCTGATTCGCCTGATCGACGTGCTCAACCCGGACAATGACCCGGGCCGCTTGAACCTGATCGCACGCATGGGCGCGAACAAGGTCGGCGATCACTTGCCGGCGTTGATCCGCGCGGTGCAGCGTGAAGGCAAGCAAGTGCTCTGGAGCTCCGACCCGATGCACGGCAACACCATCAAGGCCAGCAGCGGCTACAAGACCCGCGACTTCGCGCAGATCCTCGGTGAGGTGAAGCAGTTCTTCCAGGTTCACGAAGCGGAAGGCAGCTACGCCGGCGGTATCCACATCGAGATGACCGGGCAGAATGTGACCGAGTGCATTGGTGGCGCGCGGCCGATTACAGAAGACGGGTTGTCGGACCGGTATCACACCCATTGCGACCCGCGAATGAATGCGGATCAGTCGTTGGAGTTGGCGTTTCTGATTGCCGAGACGCTGAAGCAAGTCCGGCGGTGAATCAGTAACTACGCCATCGCAGACACACCGCCTTCGCGAGCAAGCCCGCTCCCACAGGTCACCGAGTTGCCCAGGCGAACGCGGTCTAATGTGGGAGCGGGCTTGCTCGCGATGGCGCCAGTTCAAACAACACTGAGTTGCGCCAACGCCACCCGCAACCGCGCCGCACTCGCCCGCGGGCAATTCAGCAGAACCTGCGCAAGCCCCAGCCAGTCCGCCATCTGCCGCAGATTGACCGCCAACGCCAGCATCCCCTCGTCATCCAGCCCCGGATCTTCCTCATGCACAGCGTGCACCGCCAGTCGGCCCAATGCTCGCTCGGCGCGCAAATCCACCCGCGCGGCAATCCGTTCATTGTGCAAAAACGGCAGCACGTAATAGCCGTACACCCGTTTGTCCTGCGGCGTGTAAATCTCCAGTCGATAACGGAAATCGAACAACCGCTCGGTGCGGCTGCGCTCCCAGATCAGCGAATCAAACGGTGATAGCAAGGCACTGGACTCGACCTTGCGCGGCACTTTCGGCTCGGGCAAGCAGTAGGCCGGTTGACGCCAGCCCTGAACCTCGCAGGCCAGTAATTCACCCATCTCTATCAGTTCCGCCAGACGCGGCCGGCTGTCTGCCGGGTTCAGGCGAAAATAATCGCGCAGGTCCTTTTCCGTGCCGACACCCAATGCCGTCGCGGCATGCAGCAACAGCCCACGCTGGGCCTCGGCCTCACTGAGCAAAGGCTGTTGCAGAACCGCTGAAGGAATCACCCGCTCCGGCAGGTCATACAGCCGCTCGAATCCGCGTCGGCCGGCGACCGTCACTTCACCGGCGGCGAACAACCATTCCAGCGCATGCTTTTCAGCGCTCCAGTCCCACCAGGGCCCCGCCCGCTCCTGGCGGGTCGACAAGCTTCCGGCCCCCAGTGCGCCGAGTTCCTGAACCGAGGCCAGCACCCGGCGAATCGTGTCCTGCTGCTCGCGACCGAAACGCGCCAGTTGCTGATAGATGTCTTCGCCGCGCGTTGCACGCTGCATGCGCCAACGCATTAAGGGATACATCGACATAGGCAGCAACGAAGCTTCATGGCCCCAATATTCGAACAACGTGCGACGTCGGCCTTGACTCCAGGCAGCCTGATCGAGCAAATCGGGGGAGTAATTTCCAAGGCGGGAAAACAAGGGAAGGTAGTGCGAACGCACCAACGCATTGACTGAATCGATCTGCAGGATGCCCAGGCGTTCGATCAGCCGGTTGAGCTGAACCGGTTTGATCGCCGCTGGCGGTTGCCGCCCGTTGAACCCTTGGGCGGCCAGCGCCAGACGTCGAGCCTGTTTGTTGGAAAAGGACAGCGTTGCGGGCATGAATACCTCCGTGTCTGCTCGCAACCTACCTCACCGGAGAGGGGTTTGTGTAGCGATAGCCTCATCATTTATGCATCGGATCATCCCAGAACGGCCGGACCGATTCATGTTCCACATCTGCACGACTCACGCCGATGTCCTTCAGTGCTTCGTCGCTCAAGCTTGCCAGCAGTTCACGTTCACGGTGAAGTTCGTACCAGCGACTAAACTTGTGCAGCAGATCGGATACCGCGTGGATTGAGAATTTTTCTTCCGTTACATGCTCGTTATGACCTTTCATCTTGCTGCCCTCCTTTAGGGATGGCTCAAGTCTCGCCTCAGCGCTAAGATCAATCCAACGAATGTTTCTGATGGTAACCATCTCGGAGATTGATGGATGTCGGCGTACCCAAGTATTGATACTGACGTGCTGCGCACCTTTGTCGCCATTGCCGACCAAGGCGGGTTTACCCGGGCCGGTGAAATGGTCAACCGCACGCAGTCAGCGGTGAGCATGCAGATGAAGCGTCTGGAAGAAGACGTGTTGCAGCGTCAGTTGTTCGAGCGTGATGGACGCCAGGTCAAGTTGACCGCCGAAGGCCAGGTATTGCTGGGTTACGCGCGGCGCATCCTCAAACTTCACAGCGAAGTCTTCAATACGTTGCGTGAGCCGCACATGGTCGGCACCGTGCGCATCGGCACGCCCGATGACTACGTGATGCGTTTCCTGCCGGGGATCCTGTCGCGCTTCGCCAAGTTTTACCCGCTGATCCAGATCGAAGTTCACTGCGAATCAACCAAGCAATTGTTGCAACGCCAGGACCTGGACTTGTCCATCGTCACCCGCGAGCCCGGTACTGAAATTGGCCAATTGCTGCGCAAGGAACGTTTCGTCTGGGCCGAAGCACAATGCTTCAGCGCCCACGAACAGACGCCGCTGCCCCTGGCGATGTTCAACAGTGATTGTTTCTGCAGGCTATGGGCATGCAATGCGCTGGACGCGATGGGTCGCGATTACCGCATTGCCTACAACAGTTCCAGCCTGTCGGCGTTGATGGCCGTGGTCAGTGCAGGCCTTGCAGTGACCGCTCAACTGGAAAGCCTGATCACGCCGGACATGCGCATCCTGGGAGAAGCCGAAGACCTGCCGCTGTTGCCGGAAGCCTGCATCATGCTGGTGCGCAACCTGCACAATCCGTCACCGATCACCGAGTGCCTGGCCGAGCACATCGTCGAAGGCTTCAAACTTTAAACGCGAGCATCACCGCGCACAGCACCAGGAAGCCGCAGAACAACCCGCGCAATAGCCGCTCCGGCATGGCGTGGGCGATCTTCACGCCCCAGCTGATGCTCATCATTCCGCCGACGGCCAACGGTAAGCCGATCATCCAGTCCACTTGATGATGCACCGCGTACGTCACCAGTGTGACGCCGGTGCTGGGCAGCGCCAAAGCCAGCGACAAGCCTTGGGCCACGACTTGAGTGGTGCCGAACAGGCTGGTCAACACCGGCGTCGCCACGACCGCCCCGCCCACTCCGAACAATCCGCCCATGGTGCCGGATGCCGCACCGAGCACCCCCAACCATGGCCAGGAATAACGCATCTGGGCAGACGCCGGTGCGTTAGCGGTAAACATGCGCACGAGGTTGTAGGCCGACAGGGCAATCAGGAACGCGACAAAGCCTAAGCGCATGGTCTGCGCGTCGATGCCCACCGCCCAGATCGACCCGATCCAGGCGAAGCAAAAGCCCATCGCCGCCAATGGCAGCGCGTGACGCATTTCGATGCGATTTCGCTGGTGATAACGCCACAGCGCCAGCATCACGTTGGGCACGACCATGACCAACGCCGTGCCTTGGGCTATTTGCTGATCGAGACCAAACAGCACGCCCAGCAACGGAATCGCGATCAAGCCACCGCCAATGCCAAATAGTCCGCCAAGGGTTCCCAAGGCGGCGCCGAAGACCAGATACATCACGAACTCAATCACAAGCGAATTTCCTTTTGTCAGGGTATTCATCCTACGCAGTCGATGCTGGCGGGGAAACGCACAGCAACGCACAATGGCTGTGCCAACTTCGCATAAGCGCAGATACACCATGAACCCCAATCAATTGACTGAACAGCTCGGCCTGTTCCTCGATGTGCTGGAAACCGGGAGCTTTTCCGCTGCGTCCCGCCGCCATCCGTTGACGCCTTCGGCCGTGGCGCGGCGCATCGACAGCCTGGAAAATGCAGTCGGCAGCCAGCTGTTCATTCGCAGCACCCACGCGGTGCGCGCGACGCCTGCCGGCTTGGCGTTTGCCGAACGTGCGCGGCGAGTCGTGGCGGAATTGCGCCTGGCTCGGGCTGAAGCCGTGTCCCTGAGCAGTGCACCGGAAGGCTTGATCCGCATCGATGCGCCGGCGGCGTTCGGCCGTCGGCACCTGGCACCGGTGATTGCCGACTTCTTGATGCTCTACCCCGGCCTGGACGTGCAGTTGCACTTGATCGACAGTTTTGTCGACATGCAAGGGCTGAACCTGGGCAAGGTTGACCTGGTGCTGCGCGCCGGGCAAATGGCCGACACAAGGCTGGTGGCCACGCCGCTGGCGAGTATGGTGCGCATTGCCTGCGCCAGTCCCGAGTACCTCAAACGTCGCGGCGTCCCGACCGAGCCGGCGCAGTTGATCGAGCATGACGGTCTCGACTGGGACGGTCTGGCCCCGCCCTTCGCCTGGCGCTTCGAACGCGACGGGCACATGCACTTGCATCGCCCGGCGCGCATCCGCATGAGCGCCAACAATGCCGAGGCGCTGGTGTGTGGTGCATTGGCCGGATTGGGCATCGCGCACTTGCCGACCTGGCTGGCCAGCGAGTACCTGTTGCGCGGCGAATTGCTTCCGCTGTTTTGTGAAAACGGCCTGCCACCTCCCGAATCCACCGGCATCTATGCGTTGCGTCTTGAGCAGCAACCCAATTCCCGCAGTCGCTTGTTGCTGGAATATCTGAAAACCCGCTTCAGCCCGATTCCGCCGTGGGACCTGGCGCTACAAAACACCCTGGACCGGCACTAGTCCAGAATTGTCTGGTGCATTAAAGATTCGTCCGCTAGATTCATGAAGATTACTGATCAAGGCTTTGAAATGACCACCGAACGCAACACCCCGGATAACTGCGACCAGCTGCTGCTGGACAATCAGGCTTGCTTCGCCCTGCATTCCACTTCTTTGCTGATGACCAAGGTGTACAAGCCGCTGCTGCAAGCGCTGGGCCTGACCTATCCGCAGTATCTGGCGATGATGGTGTTGTGGGAACGGGACGGGTTGACCGTAGGCGAAATCAGCACGCGACTGCTGACAGACCCCGGCTCTCTGACGCCCTTGCTCAAACGCCTGGAGGTCGAGGGATTGCTCAGTCGCACCCGCAGCCGTGAGGATGAACGGGTGGTGATTGTCGAGCTGACCGAACAGGGGCGCGCGTTGCGGGACAAGGCGCGCAGCATTCCCCAATGCATCCTCGGTGCAAGCGGAATGACGCTTGAGAGACTGCAGAAACTTCAAGCGGAGCTGCAAGAGCTGCGCAGCAATCTGCAAGACAGCCTCTAACCTTCAAACCACCCCAGATCCCCTGTGGGAGCGGGCTTGCTCGCGAAAGCGGTGTGTCAGTCGACAAAAATGTTGCCTGATACATCGCTTTCGCGAGCAAGCCCGCTCCCACATTTGTTTTGTGGTGTCCCTGTCGATCTCGCGTCCTCTTTCAAAAAAATTCTCCGCTGAAAAATCCTGCCGCGACCGCTCTAACTCAACACATCCAACCCGCGCTTTCTTTCAATCCAAAACTTTTTTAAAAATTTATATTGCGCGCTAAATATTTGCGCGATACATTCATCTCGCACTTACTTAGCGCGCAAACATTTAGCGCAAACAAATCAAACCCGAACGAGGCTTACTCCATGCAAACTCTCTACACCGCAATCGCAACCTCCACTGGCGGCCGTGACGGTCGTGCGGTTTCCAGTGACAACATCCTCGACGTCAAACTCGCTACCCCCAAAGAACTCGGTGGTGCCGGTGGCGCTGCCACCAACCCTGAGCAACTGTTCGCCGCCGGCTACTCCGCCTGCTTCATCGGCGCGCTGAAGTTCGTCGCCAGCCAGACCAAACGCAGCATCCCGAACGACGCATCGATCACCGCCCATGTCGGCATCGGCCAGATCCCTGGCGGCTTCGGTCTGGACATCGATCTGCACATCAGCCTGCCGGGTCTTGAACAAGCCGACGCGCAAAGTCTGGTCGACGCAGCACACCAGGTCTGCCCGTACTCGAACGCGACCCGTGGCAACGTCGATGTGCGCCTGCACGTGACCGTCTAACTGCTGGCTACCAGGCCCAAACAGGAAACGAACATGAACACTTTCAGCAAAGTCTTGACCGGCACCCTTCTCGCTTTGTCCATCAGCAACGCGTTTGCAGGCGATGGGGTTGAACACAACACCCAGGCGTTCCTCGATGTCCTGAATGCCGGCACCGGCAAACCAATGGAACAACTCACCCCCAAAGAAGCCCGCGCGGTGCTGGTGGGTGCGCAAGCCTCGGTGAAACTGACACTGCCAAAAGCCGATGTCAGCGAGAAGACCATTCAAGTCGATGGCCAACCGCTCAGCCTGACCATCGTCCGGCCGGCCGGGGTCAAAGGCGAGCTGCCAGTGTTCATGTTCTTCCACGGCGGTGGCTGGGTGCTGGGGGACTTCCCGACCCACGAACGCCTGGTTCGCGACCTGGTGACGGGTTCGGGTGCGGTGGCGGTGTTCGTCAATTACACCCCGTCGCCGGAAGCGCATTACCCGGTGGCGATCAACCAGGCTTATGCCGCGACGAAATGGGTGGCCGAGCACGGTAAAGAGATCAACGTCGACGGCAAGCGCCTGGCCGTGGCCGGCAACAGCGTCGGTGGCAACATGGCGGCCGTGGTTGCGCTGATGGCCAAAGACAAGGGCACCCCGGCGATCAAGTTCCAGGTGCTGCTGTGGCCGGTGACGGACGCCAACTTCGAAACCGCGTCCTACAACCAGTTTGCCGAGGGGCACTTCCTCACCAAAAACATGATGAAGTGGTTCTGGGACAACTACACCACCGACGCCAAGCAGCGTAACGAGATCTACGCCTCACCGCTGCGGGCAACCACCGCGCAACTGAAGGGCTTGCCGCCTGCCCTGGTGCAGACGGCTGGTGCCGATGTGTTGCGCGATGAGGGTGAAGCTTATGCGCGCAAACTGGATGAGGCGGGAGTGCCGGTTACGTCGGTACGCTACAACGGCATGATCCATGACTACGGTTTGCTCAACGTGGTGAGCCAGGTTCCAGCAGTACGTTCCGCGATGCTGCAGGCGTCTGAAGAACTGAAACAACACCTGAAGAAATAACACAGGTCAACATGTGGGAGCGGGCTTGCTCGCGAAGGCGGTCCATCAGTCAGCATTTTTGTCGACTGACACACCGCCTTCGCGAGCAGCCCGCTCCCACAGTGGTCATGGTTGAGCCTGAAACTGCGGACACAAAAAAGCCCGACTCAATGGTCGGGCTTTTTCATTCCTCAAGCGGTGCTTATTTAGCACGGCCTTTGTAGGAACCGCCTTCGCGGGTATCGATCTCGATCATATCGCCGATTTCGATGAAGTCAGCAACCGACAGCTCGGTACCGTTCTTCAGTTTGGCAGGCTTCATCACCTTGCCGGAAGTGTCGCCGCGAGCGGAACCTTCGGTGTAGTCAACCTGACGCACGATGGTGGTCGGCAGTTCTACGGAAACCAGACGCTCTTCGAAGAAGATCGCTTCGCAAACATCGGTCATGCCTTCTTCAACGAAAGGCAGAACGGCTTCGATGTCTTCAGCGTTCAGCTCGTACATGGTGTAGTCAGTGGTGTCCATGAACGTGTAGGTGTCGCCGCTGATGAAGGACAGGGTCGCTTCTTTGCGGTCGAGGATTACGTCGTCCAGTTTGTCGTCGGCGCTGTAAACGATCTCGGTCTTGTAACCGGTCAGCAGGTTTTTCAGCTTGGTCTTCATGATCGCGCTGTTACGACCGGATTTGGTGAATTCAGCTTTCTGAACCAGCCAAGGATCGTTTTCGAGACGGATCACGGTACCGGGTTTCAGTTCTTTACCAGTTTTCATTGCGAATATCCGAATTTGGATGGGATTTACAAAAATCTAGGCCGCGTATCATATCCAATTTACATAAAACTGTACCAGCGCTGCGGCAAGATCGGCCTGCAAGGCTTGTTCCAGACACCACGTCTCGGCGTGTTTTTGCAGCTCCGGCCAGTGTTTGCGGGTGGCCAACCAATGGTCGGACATATCATGACCCGCATTCCACGCACGCCAAAGACCGCTGATCGCCTCGCTGGCGGGCCCGGACAGGCCTTGGGTGTACAGAGCCAGGAAGGCGTCGAGCTTGTCCAGATGGATATCTTCGTCCTGCTGATAGATGTGCCAGAGCAGCGGCCGCCCTGCCCATTGCGCGCGAACAAAGGAATCTTCGCCGCGCACGGCGTTGAAATCGCAGCACCACAGCAAATGATCGTATTGATCCTGTCGGACGAACGGCAGGACTTGCACGGTCAATTCACCGCGCACGTGCACCGCGCCTGCCGCCAGTTGATCGACACCCAGCCAGCATTCGACATCCCCGAGAATCCGGCTTTCGGGCACCAGCAGATGCGTGGGAATCGAATCGGCGGCCAGCACGTCCAGCCAACTGGCCAATCCGCTGTTTTCGTAGGCAAACAGTGAGATCAGTTGAGCGTTCGGTGCGCGATCGATCCCCAGGCCTTGCAGGAATTCGCGCTGGGCTTCGGGGTTTTGCTGAAACTGCTGGCGACGTTCAAGCAATCCGTTTTCGCGCAGCAAGCCACCCGTGCCTTTCTGGAACCCCGGAAAGAAGAAGTACTTCTGCACGCTCTTGTACTTCACCGATGGCAAACCGTGACAGCCGATCACCCAGTCTTCGGCGCTCAGGTAGTCGAGGTTCATCCACAGCGGCGGCTTTTCCCGCGAGGCCATGGCGTCCATGTAGGCGCTCGGCAACTGGCAGGCGAACGCGGCGATCACCACATCAGCCGCTTCAGCGGGTTGCCATTCGGTGGGCCACTGACACACCTCCACACCCTGCTGCCATTGCTGCGTGGCGCTGATGTCGATTTCCGGACAGATGCGTTCGAAGGCCCGCAGGTCATCGACCCACAAGCGCACCTCCACGGCATGCTCGGCCACCAGTTGTCGGGCCAGGCGCCAGGTCACACCGATGTCGCCAAAGTTGTCGACCACGGTGCAAAAAATATCCCAGCGGGTTTTCACTTGAGGCATTTCAGGCATTCCAGGCTCCCGTTGGCAAAGGCGCCGATTGTCCGCATAAATTACCTCGTGCAGAAGAGCCGACGGCGATTAATCTTCGTGCGACAATCGCCACTCGCCCGCGACCACCCGCCAGGAGGCAGCCATGCCCTACCGTCCCAACCCGCGCCGTCCGTTGCCGATTCAGCTCAATGCGCTGCAATTGACCGGCAGCATTGCCCTCGGTCTGTGGCTTGGATTCCTCGCAATCGCGCTGACTTGCTGGCTCGCCTCGCGCCTGCTGTTCAGCGAGCAACTCGCGCCAGTCGCCGCCGCGGTAGAGCAACTGGCCAGGCCGCCGGTGGTGGTGCAACCGGTGCCGGACATCCCGCCGCAGAGCCCACTGTTCGAACAGTATGAAGAGAACCTGCGCAAGAACGAGCAGCAGCAACGCATGGATCAGGCCCGCAGCAGCGGCCGCAATCTGTCCAATCCGAAATGCCAGTTCTGGCTGCAACAGGACAAGACCGCGCCGAGCGAAAAAAGCCGCGCCAACGTTCTGCAATTCTGCGACTGACCATGAAGCTCTCTATGCACAAGCCAGCCGTCCACCAACTGATTATCGACAAGCTTCGGGTCGATCTCGACATCGCCGAGCGTGCCGCGCAAACCGCTTACGAAACCGCGACCCACGAAGAAAACATCGCCGAAAACAAGTACGACACCCTAGGCCTGGAGGCGTCTTATCTGGCTGCCGGACAGGCCAAACGCGTGGAAGAAATCAGGCAGTCACTGACGTTGTGCCAGAACCTGACCTTGCGTCCTTATGACGAACAACGCGGGATCGAAGTCGGCGCCCTGCTCGGCCTGGAGGACGAAAAGGGGCGTGAGCAATGGCTGTTCCTGGCCCCTGACGCGGCGGGCCTGAAAGTCGACATGGTCGGGCAGATGATCACTGTCATCACCCCTCGCTCACCGCTGGGCAAAAGCCTGCTGGGCAAGTTCGAAGGGGACGAAGTGGAGATTCTGGTGGCGGGCGCTCGGCAACAGTTTGCTGTCACCGAGGTGATTTAAGCAGATTAATGGACCGGCAGTTCGACGCCGTCGAACAGCTCTTCCAGTTCCTGCTTGTTGTGGCACTGAATGGCCTTGGCCATGACTTCGCGGGTCAGGTGCGGCGCGAACTTCTCGATGAAATCGCACATGAAACCACGCAGGAAAGTGCCGCGACGGAAACCGATTTTAGTGATGCTGGATTCGAACAAGTCGCTGGCGTCGAGCATCACGAGGTCGCTGTCGAGTTTGGCGTCGACGGCCATTTTCGCCACGATGCCCACGCCCAGACCCAGGCGAACGTAAGTCTTGATCACGTCGGCGTCGGCGGCGGTGAACACCACTTTCGGTGTCAGGCCGCGATGGCTGAAGGCTTCGTCGAGTTTTGAACGACCGGTAAAACCGAACACGTACGTCACGATCGGGTATTCGGCCAGGGCTTCCAGGGACAGCTTCGACAGCTTGGTCAGCGGGTGGCCCTGAGGCACGACCACGCAACGGTTCCAGCGGTAGCACGGCATCATCACCAGGTCACCGAACAGTTCCAGCGCTTCGGTGGCGATGGCGAAATCCACGGTGCCGTCTGCGGCCATTTCGGCGATTTGCATCGGCGAACCCTGATGCATGTGCAGGGCAACGTCCGGGTATTGCTTGATGAAATTGCTGATCACTGGTGGCAACGCATAACGTGCCTGAGTGTGCGTGGTGGCGATCGACAGGGTGCCTTTCTTCTCGTTGGAGAATTCCTGGGCGATCTGCTTGATGCTTTCAACCTTGCGCAGGATCTCGCCGGCGGTGGTGATGATGCGCTCGCCGGCCGGAGTGACGCGGGTCAGGTGCTTGCCGCTGCGGGCAAAAACCTCGACGCCCAATTCGTCTTCCAGCAGACGGATCTGCTTGCTGATGCCCGGTTGCGAGGTGTAAAGGCTTTGGGCTGTAGCGGAAACGTTGAGGTCGTGGTGCGCCACTTCCCAGATGTAGCGCAGTTGTTGAAGCTTCATATGAATCCCTCAAAGCAAGGTAGACGCCACGGGCATCAGCGACGGTATATAACTATATTAATGGCTTGAAGAATAAATCTAGAACTTTTTTGTCAAATTGCCACTATTCGCTTTCTAGCGATCCCCTTGGCGACGACGTTCAACGAGTGGCACCAGATAAACCGGCACCCGAGACAGTTGCAACACCCGCGCAGCGGTCCTGCCCAGAGGCGTTTCCGCGCCAGCACCATGGCTATGACTACCTACGATCAACAAATCCACGGAGAGTTTCTGCGCCTGGTCGAGAATCACCTGCGATGGGTCACCCTGCAGCACTCGCACCGCTTTGATCCGCTCCAGATCCTGCTCCCCTTCATCCCCCAACTCTTCACGAAAGCTGTCGAGCACCCGCTGCTCGATATTGGCGATCACCGTGCTCAGGCCCTGACTGTGAAACTCGTTCAAGGCCTGCTCATCGAGGTAACTCTGCAGCACTGATTCGGCAAACAATCCCATGGGCTCAACGGCGTGTACCACATACAAGTCGGCATTGAATGTCCGCGCCAGCGCCAAGGCATGCTGCATCACCAACGGTGCATACAGACCGAGGTCAGTGGCATACAGCATCGAATGAATCATATGACCTCCTCGCGTGCCAACATGGCGGAGATTTGATTCAGCTTAGCAGTGCCTTGGCGAGTACGACGGCCCGCGTAACGCGTTGAACCGCGGGCTTAAACCTTTTGCTCGTTGCTTATGCCGTGGGGCACGTGGCCGGTGGCGACCACCTCGCGGGCCAACTCGCAATGACCGGCCTGATCGTCGAAAAACACGTCGGCGGCAAACGCTTCGAGGAATGCCGACTTGGTCAGGCCACCCAGAAACAGCGACTCGTCCAGACGAATGTCCCATTCGCGCAACGTGCGGATCACCCGTTCATGGGCCGGCGCCGACCGTGCCGTCACCAGGGCGGTGCGGATCGGACAGGCGTCATCAGGAAACTCGCGCTGCAACAGATTGAGGGCGGCGAGAAAACCTTTGAACGGTCCACCACGCAAAGGCTCGCGAGCCGATTCGCGCTCGCTGGCCTGAAACGCTTCCAGGCCGCCGGACTGATAGATCCGCTCGGACTCGTCGGAAAACAGCACGGCATCACCGTCGAAGGCAATGCGCAATTCATCGCTGGCCGCACGGCTGGCACCGCCCGAAAGAATGGTCGCTGCAGCGAACCCGGCATCCAGCGCGCTGCGCACGTCTTCGGCGTGGGTGGAGAGAAACAGGTCGCAGCCAAAGGCCTTGAGGTACGGATAGGGACTGCGACCGCCGACAAACGCCGCGCGGGAAATCGCCAGGCCATAGTGATCAATCGAGTTGAATACGCGCAGGCCGGTGTCGGCGCTGTTGCGCGACACCAGGATCACCTCGACCCGGGCGCGTCCAAGACTGGCATTAAGGTTCAGGAGTTTTTGCACCAACGGAAACGCATCCCCGGGCTCGAGGATTTCGTCTTCGTGTTCAATTTGATATTGCCGGTAGGCCTCGACGCCGCTCGACAGATAGACCTTGTGACTTTCGCTCAGGTCGAACAGCGCTCGCGACGAAATCGCCAGCACCAGTTTGTCGTCAATCGTCTTTGCCATGCCCTTCCCCCTCAGGTTGATCGACTCACGTGTTGCGTCGATCGATAAAGCTCAAGCTGCGATACAAGGCTTCGATTCGCGGCAATTCGCATCCCGCCGTTTTTGCCGCCGCCAGCGGTCGCGCATAAATCGCCTGGAGTTCCAGCGGTCGTTTGTGCAGGAAATCGTGGTACATGCTCGGCCAATAGTCGGGCATTTTCTCGGTCATCATGAACAAAAAGTCCGCGTAACCGGCCGGCATTTCGTGACCGCAAGCCTTGGCGCCCTGAACCACTTCGGCCATCAAGGCCTTGATCAGTTCCCGGCTGTCGGCATCGGCCATCAACGGCGTGGTGCCCGCGCCAAGCAGTACCGACAGGCCGTTGTATGGGATATTCCAGACCAGTTTCTGCCAGCGCGCCTGATGCAGGTTCGGCATGGCCTGTGAGTCGATGCCGGCGCGGCGGAACAACCCGGCGCCCTCCTCGACAATCGCCATGCGCGCCTGCTCATCGGTGGCGGGGCCACTGTGGTAGCCGACATTCACCGCGCCAAGGGCCTGATGAGTGATCGCCCCCGGACCGGTGCGATGGACGCAAATCAGGCAGAGCCCGCCGAGCAGGTGCAGCGTATCCGGGAGCAAGGCTCGCAGACTGTCTTCGACATCCAGGCCATTTTGCAGGAGCAAGACTTTGGCATTCGGCGCGGCGGCTTGAAGGATAGCGGGCGCCAGGTCTGCGTTGCTGGTGGTTTTCGCACCGACCAGCAACCAGTCGCAAGGCGGCATGTCTTCGGCCGACGAATAGGCCTGGACCGGATTCAATGTCAGCGCACCGTGTACCGCGCTGTCGACTTGCAACCCGCGTTCGGCGACCGCTGCAAATTCACTGCGCAACAAAAAGTGAACATCGAAACCGGCACGCGCCAGCATCACCCCGTAGAAACCGCCGATCGCGCCGGTTCCGATAATACCGATGGTCGGTTTGGCAACTGCCTCCATCATGGCAACTCCTCTGCATCACGACTGAGCGCCCGGCGCACGGCTTCATTGAGCCCGGTGCTGGTCAGGCGCGACTGTACTGGTCCGAAGAACTCACCGTCGCGCACCACAAACAGCGCCGGCAAATGGAAAACCTGATAACGCTCGACCAACCCGCCATTGTCCCCGGCATCGATCCAGCACAGCCGGTCGATCGCCAGTTCGAGTCGCGGCAATTGCTCCCGGGCAAACCGGCAACTGGCGCAGCCGACACTGGTAAAAATCACCAGCGACACACCGCTCATCGCCAGCAGCCGTTGGTCGGCGTCGAAATCGGTCAGTTCCGATTCGACCACTATACTGGGGGAAACAATGTCAGATGGCCGACACATGGAGTCCGTGTTCATGGGACGTTTTTTACCTCACCCTGACGATGTGCCCGTCGAATTAACGTTGCTCAAGCATGAGTGCATTTCGCGGCAACGGCTGCACACTATCAGCCTCGGCGGCATGGCTTGCAATTACCACCGCGCCTGGCGCCACGGTACGGCGCTGGAAGTGCGCATGCCAACCCTGAATCCCGATTTGCGCTACCTGGGTTATGTAGCCTGGTGCCTGCGACGCAAGCATGGGTATCTGGTGGGCATTGCCTTCGTCGACGAACAGATGCTGTTCAGTGCGCGAATGGGCGAACAGGTCTGCCAGATCGAGCGTTATTGCCGCCTGCGTGACGCACACGATGACCTGCAGGATATTCAGGCCCTGGCCCTCGACTGGGTCCAGCAGCATGCCGACGAGTTCTCCCACGACACGGTTCGCAAGGCATTTGCACAGCCAGCATTGGGTTAGGCGACGCTCTCAATTAGTGAGAAAGCCCCTAAAACCGGTGTCTGCCCATTGTCGAGCAGGCGCTTAACGCGCTAAGGTTCGGCTCCCCGACGCGCTTAATTTGCTGTGCTCCGCCGCGCGGGTTCGCTGGCGGCCGGCACCCGTGACCTGACGAGTAAACGATGGCTGATTTACCGATCAACGACCTAAACGTCGCCTCCAACGAGACCCTGATCACTCCCGATCAGCTCAAGCGTGATATCCCTCTGAGCGACGCTGCCCTGCGCACCGTCACCAAGGGTCGCGAAGTCATTCGCAACATTCTTGATGGCACCGACCACCGCCTGTTCGTCGTGATCGGGCCTTGCTCGATCCACGACATCAAGGCAGCCCACGAATACGCCGAGCGCCTGAAAGTGCTCGCCGCAGAAGTGTCCGATACCCTGTATCTGGTCATGCGCGTGTATTTCGAGAAGCCACGCACCACCGTCGGCTGGAAAGGCTTGATCAACGACCCGTACCTGGATGACTCCTTCAAGATTCAGGACGGTCTGCACATCGGTCGTCAGTTGCTGCTGGACCTGGCCGAGATGGGCCTGCCGACCGCCACTGAAGCCCTTGATCCGATCTCCCCGCAATACTTGCAGGACCTGATCAGCTGGTCGGCCATCGGCGCGCGCACCACCGAATCCCAGACTCACCGTGAAATGGCGTCCGGCCTGTCTTCAGCCGTCGGCTTCAAGAACGGCACCGATGGCGGCCTGACGGTGGCGATCAACGCCCTGCAGTCGGTTTCCAGCCCGCACCGTTTCCTGGGTATCAACCAGGAAGGTGGCGTGTCGATCGTTACCACCAAGGGCAATGCCTACGGTCACGTGGTACTGCGCGGCGGCAACGGCAAGCCGAACTATGATTCGGTCAGCGTCGCACTCTGCGAGCAAGCGCTGAACAAGGCGAAGATCAAGCCGAACATCATGGTCGATTGCAGCCACGCCAACTCCAACAAGGACCCGGCCCTGCAACCGCTGGTGATGGAGAACGTCGCCAACCAGATCCTCGAAGGCAACCAGTCGATCATCGGCCTGATGGTCGAAAGTCACCTGAACTGGGGCTGCCAGGCCATCCCGAAAGACCTCGCCGACCTGCAATACGGCGTGTCGATCACCGATGCCTGCATCGATTGGTCTGCGACCGAAAACACCTTGCGCAGCATGCACGCCAAGCTCAAGGATGTGCTGCCGAAGCGCGCTCGCACCTGATCACGTTTCGCCGCACACAAAAACGCCGGGCTTAACCCGGCGTTTTTTTGTGTTCGTATTTTGCGGTTACTGGCTCAGCTTGGCAGCATGCCGCTGGTGACGCTCCATGTAGCGCTCGACGTAAGAGCACGATGGAATGACGGTGTAACCCATTTCTTCAGCGTACTGCAGCGCCTGCTCGGTCAATGCCGCCGCGATGCCGCGACCACGCAACGCGTTAGGCACGAAGGTGCGATAGATATCCAGGGTCTGTTTCCCAAGATCCATATAGGTCAGGTAGGCACGATGACCGTCCACACTGGTCTCGAACTGATGACCAGCCTGGTCATGGTGGATGGACAACGCCTCGCTCATCACTACTCCTCGCGGGTCTTGAATTCTGACCCCTACCTTACCGATGTTTTTCCGGCGAAGGAACATCTACGCCACCCCGTGCCTGAATGGACACCGAGAAGAACTGCACCGATCTCGCGCAACCGGACACCCTCAAATAGTAGGCACCATTGGCAGAAATGCTCAAGATACGCTCGTCATCGGACTCAGGTGGCGGGTGCTGCTCCGGGTGACGCAGGGACGGCTCGACCGGAGATATCCGCGGGTCGATAGCCTGTACATTGCCGGATGTTGAGACTTAAGACGAACGCGCGCTCTTAAAGTCACCATCAAGATGGATAAAGATTATGAGAGCCGCTGCGCAAAATCCGAACAAAAGTATGGACGAATCCATATAGACAGACTTTAGCCAAGAATGAGAAAAACAGCGCTGAGTGCACGGAACTTTTTTTCGGCGGCTCGCTCATCTCGGGCCTCCCAGCTGGATACTTTTTAAACAATGCAGTTAAAAGTTGCTCGAAAAAGAATCAACGCCTACAATTTTTTTTGCTTCTTGCTACACGTCAGTTTACTTACTAGAAGTAATGGGTAGTATGTACGCCGGCTATTTCCTCACTCTGAGGAGACAGCTACTTAATAGAAAGTCCTTGAAGGGGAACACGATGAACAACGTTCTGAAATTCTCTGCTCTGGCTCTGGCCGCAGTTCTGGCTACCGGTTGCAGCAGCGTATCGAAAGAAACCGAAGCACGTCTGACTGCTACTGAAGACGCAGCTGCTCGCTCCCAGGCTCGTGCAGACGAAGCTTACCGTAAAGCTGATGAAGCTCTGGCTGCTGCTCAAAAAGCACAACAGACTGCTGACGAAGCTAACGAGCGTGCTCTGCGCATGCTGGAAAAAGCTAGCCGCAAGTAATAGTCCTTCGGGATTGTTATCAAGCCGACCCATTTATGGGTCGGCTTTTTTATTGCCTGATGTTTCCTGCCGGCAATAAAAAACCCACCGGCGCGGCCTGCGTCGGCGGGTTCTGTTCAAGCCTTACTGCAGCGGGTCGATCGGCGCACTCGTCACCATCGGCGCGGAAGTGTTCGGCACTCCGATTTCCACCGGCAGGCCATCTTCAGCGGCAACCACGTCGCGGACCACGTCCCAGTTCATACGCAGGTTATTGGTGATGTCCTCGCGCTTGAGCATCGCGTTGATCACCGCGGTGTGCTTGTCGACCACAGAAGGGTTGCCCTTGTCGTCCAGCGGTGTGTGCGCTTCCAGGTACACCTTGCCGCCACTGACGCCGAATTTGTACGGATCGCTGAGGATGCGTACCGAGGTACCGACCGGCACCATGCCCGCCATTTCCAGCACGTTGTTGTTGAACATGCGGAAGCAGCCGTGGCTGGTGCGCATGCCGATGCCGAACTTCTTGTTCGAGCCGTGGATCAGGTAGCCCGGCGTACCCAGGGTGAACTTGAACGGCCCCAGCGGGTTATCCGGGCCGGCCGGCACGACGTTCGGCAGCGGATCGCCATCAGCGGCGTGCTCGGCCTTGATCGACGCTGGAGGGGTCCAGGTCGGGTTCGGCGTCTTGGCAATGATGCTGGTGTGGGCAATCGGCGAGCCCCAGCCTTCACGACCGATACCCAGCGGGAAGGTGTAGACCACGTTCCGGCCTTTCGGGAAGTAGTAGAGGCGGTATTCAGCCAGGTTGATGACGATGCCTTCACGCGGGCCCGGCGGCAGGATGAAGCGCGTCGGCAGGACGATCTCGGTACCAGCGCCCGGCAACCATGGATCGACGCCAGGGTTGGCCGCGACCATTTCCGAATAGCCCAGATCGTAAGTGGTGCCGAGGTCGGCGAAGGTGTCTTCGTACTTGGCCTTGATTACTTGCACCTGGCCGACGATGTCTTCACCGGGCGGTGGCAGGGGCAGCTCCAGTGCGGCTACGGGGCCCGCCATACAAAGGGCGGCAAGAGACAGGCAGCGGGTAACGGCAGGAAAACGCGGCAACATCCGGAAAATCCTTCGCATGATCGACAAGGGTATAAAAACGCGATTGTACACCGGCATCCGGAATTTCGGGGAGTTGGCCGATAGCAAGCTATCTTTGCCGCTTTACAGCTCGAACCGCAACTCTGGCCAGATCGGCGAGGTGCCGCGTTTCTGCGACTCGAGGATGGCCCGGCACAGCGAACACAGGCGCTGGTCCTGGAATACCCGACGGTCGACACTCGACCAGCGCGGTTGCGCGGGCAGCAGACTGCCGCACAAGGTTCGGTCGGCCGAGCCGCCCAGCTCCAGCTGACGAGTCACCAGATGCACCCGCACTTCCTGGCAGGCGAACAGATCCAGCTGTTCGTCAGGCTCGATCAGTTGGTAGGCAAAAAGGGACCAGGCAGGACGCGGCATCGGGGGCTCCAAATCGGGGGCGCCACCTTAGCCGAAACACCGCCGCTAGAAAAGCGTCAAAGCAGCGGTTTCAGTGTCGGCCAGACATTTTCCAGCAACTTGTCCTGAGCGCCCGCAGCCGGGTGCAATCCGTCGGCCTGCATCAGGTCTGGATGACCGCCCACGCCGTCGAGAAAAAACGGTACCAATGGGATTTTTTTCTCCTCCGCCAGCGCGCTGTAGACCTTCGCAAAAGCCTCGGTATAACGCACGCCGTAATTGGGTGGCAGCTGCATGCCAAGCAAAAGCACCTTGGCGCCACTGTTCCTGGAGCTGTCGATCATCGACGCAAGGTTTTGTTGCAAATTAGCTGGGGGCATTCCGCGCAGGCCGTCGTTGCCGCCCAATTCAAGGATTACCAGCTCCGGCTTATGCTCTGCAAGCAGCGCGGGCAGGCGCGCCTGGCCTCCGGCGCTGGTGTCGCCACTGATGGAAGCGTTGACCACCTTATCGTCGAAACCTTCGCGCTTGAGCCGTTGCTCAAGCAACGACACCCACCCCAAGCGGGTATCCAGGCCGAAACCGGCGCTGATACTATCGCCAACGATCAGGACTGTTCCCGCCGCTGCGTTCTGGGCCATGCACATCAAGGCCAGGCCAGCACTCAAAAACCACACTCGCATCGGATTCTCCATGGGCGCAAGCATTCTCACCGCGAAGAACCTCAGCAAAGTGGTTCCCAGCGCGGAAGGTGAACTGACTATCCTGCACGAACTCAGCCTGGAACTGAACAAGGGTGACAGCCTGGCCATCGTCGGCGCCTCCGGTTCCGGCAAATCCACCCTCCTCGGCCTGCTCGCCGGCCTCGACCTGCCGAGCAGCGGTGAAGTCACCCTCGCCGGCCAGGACCTGAGCAATCTCGATGAAGACCAGCGCGCGCGCATTCGGGCCGAGCATGTGGGTTTTGTGTTTCAGTCCTTTCAACTGCTCGACAGCCTCAACGCGCTGGAAAACGTCATGCTGCCGCTGGAGCTCGATGGCCGCAAAGACGCTCGTGAACGGGCCACTCAATTGCTCCAGCGGGTTGGCCTGGGCCAGCGCCTGACCCACTCGCCGCGCCAGCTCTCCGGTGGTGAACAGCAGCGCGTAGCGATTGCCCGTGCGTTTGCCGCCGAACCGGACGTGCTGTTCGCCGACGAACCCACTGGCAATCTCGACAGCCATACCGGCGAGCGCATCAGTGACCTGCTGTTCGAACTCAACCAGGAACGCGGTACGACCCTGGTGCTGGTGACCCACGACGAACGCCTGGCACATCGCTGCCGGCGCCTGATCCGCCTTGAAGCCGGCCTGCTGGTCGCCCCTCTGGAGCCGTGATGGCACGCCTGCCGCTGTTGCGCCTGTTCAGCCTTGCGATCCGGCAACTCCTGCGCGACGCCCGCGCCGGTGAGTTGCGCGTGTTGTTCTTCGCCCTGGTGGTCGCCGTGGCGGCGAGTACCGCCATCGGCTACTTCGGTGCCCGCCTGAATGGCGCCATGATGCTGCGCGCCACCGAGTTTCTCGGTGCTGACTTATTGCTTGAAGGCAGTTCACCGGCGCGCCCCGAACAGATCAGAAGTGGAACGGAGCTGGGACTCGAACACGCTCAAGTGGTGGAGTTCTCCAGTGTCATCGCCACCGACAACGGCATTCAACTGTCCAGCATCAAGGCGGCCGACGACGTTTATCCGCTGCGTGGCGAACTGAAAAGCGCCCCGGCGCCCTTCGCACCGGAGGAAGCCGGTGGCGGACCGAAACCCGGTGAAGCCTGGGTTGAAGCGCGACTGCTGACCGCGCTGGACCTGAAGATCGGCGACAGCATCGATGTCGGCCTGCGCACCCTGAAACTGGCGCGGGTCCTGACCTACGAACCGGACCGTGCCGGCAATTTCTACAGCCTGACGCCGCGGGTGCTGATCAACCTCAGCGACCTCGCCGCGACCGGCGTGGTGCAACCCGGCAGCCGGGTCAGTTACCGTGAACTCTGGCGTGGTAAAGCCGAGGCGCTGGAAACCTACCGTCAACTGATCAAGCCCGGCCTCGCCGCCAACCAGCGTATACAGGATGCCCGCGACGGCAACCGGCAGATCGGCGGCGCGCTGGGCAAGGCCGAGCGTTACTTGAACATGGCCAGTCTGGTGGCGGTTCTGTTGTCCGGCGTGGCCGTGGCGCTGTCGGCGACGCGCTTCGCCACCCGCCGCTTCGACGCCAGTGCCTTGCTGCGCTGCCTGGGTCTGTCGCGCCGGGAAACCATGGTGCTGTTCAGTTTGCAGCTGACGGTACTCGGCCTGCTCGCCAGCCTTGGCGGCGCCCTCCTCGGCTGGCTCGCACAGCTTGGATTGTTCGCGCTGCTGCATGATTTGTTGCCGACCGATGTGCCACCGGGCGGTCTGTTTCCCGCCATCGCCGGGATCGGCACCGGGCTGGTGGCCTTGGCCGGTTTTGCCCTGCCGCCGCTGGCGGCACTCGGTCGAGTGCCACCGCTGCGGGTTCTGCGTCGGGACATGCTACCGATTCCGTCCAGCACCTGGATGGTCTACGGCGCCGCGTTGGGCGCCCTCGGCCTGATCATGTGGCGCCTGAGCCTCGACCTGCTGCTGACCTTCGCCCTGCTCGGCGGCGGCGTGATCGCGGCGGTCATACTCGGCGGCCTGCTGTTGCTGCTGCTCAAAAGCCTGCGTCGGATGCTGGCGCGCGCCTCGTTGCCCTGGCGCCTTGGGCTGGGCCAATTGCTGCGCCATCCTCTGGCGGCAGCGGGACAAGCCCTGGCCTTCGGTCTGATCCTGTTGTCCATGGCGCTGATCGCATTGTTGCGCGGTGAGTTGCTCGACACTTGGCAGAACCAGTTGCCGAAAAACGCGCCGAACTATTTCGCGCTGAACATTCTGCCCGCCGACAAACAAGCCTTCACCGATCGCCTGATCGAACTCTCGGCCCAATCGGCGCCGCTGTACCCCGTAGTGCCCGGACGACTGATCAGCATCAACGGCGAGCCGGTGCAGGAGATCGTCAGCAAGGATTCGGCGGGTGACCGGGCGATCCAGCGCGACCTGAGCCTGACCTGGGCAGCGGACCTGCCGGCGGGCAACAAACTGACGGCGGGCAATTGGTGGAGCGAACAGCCAGCCGATGAGATTCCTGGCGTGTCGGTGGAAGGCAAGGTTGCTGAAAGCCTGAAGCTCAAGCTCGGCGATCACATGGTCTTTACCGTCGGCGGGGCCAATCGCGAAGCGAAAGTCACCAGCTTGCGGGAGATCAACTGGGACAACTTCCAGCCGAACTTCTTCATGATTTTCCAGCCTGGGACGTTGAAGGATTTGCCGGCGACCTACCTGACCAGTTTCTATCTGGCGGCGGGTCACGATCAGCAGATTGTCGACCTGTCCCGGTCGTTCCCGGCGGTGACCATCCTGCAAGTCGAAGCCTTGCTGGAGCAGCTGCGCAGCATCCTCGCTCAAGTCACTTTGGCGGTCGAATATGTGCTGTTGTTTGTCTTGGCGGCGGGGATGGCGGTGTTGTTCTCGGGCTTGCAGGCGACCCTCGATGAACGCATTCGCCAGGGTGCGCTGCTGCGCGCACTGGGGGCCGAACGGCAGTTGCTGGTCAAGGCACGGCGGATCGAGTTCGGCTTGCTCGGCGCGGTCAGCGGGTTGTTGGCGGCGTTGGGTTCGGAGTTGGTGAGCCTGGTGCTTTACCGCTACGCCTTCGACCTGCCGTGGCATCCGCATCCGTGGCTTTTGGTGTTGCCGTTGATTGGCGCGGTGCTGATCGGCGGCGCCGGCGTGTTCGGTACCCGTCGTGCGCTGAACGCCAGCCCGCTGACAGTGTTGCGCGAGGGTTGATAGACTCAAGGCCTTTCCCTCACAAGAAGTTGCCATGAGCCGTTATCGCCCTCCCCGCACCGCTGGCACCGCGCTGATCACTCCTGAAGGTGAAGCGCGGATGCGGGCCGAGTTCCATGAGCTCTGGCATGTCCGTCGGCCTCAGGTGACGCAATCGGTCAGCGAGGCGGCGGCACAGGGTGATCGCTCGGAAAACGCCGAGTACACCTACGGCAAAAAGATGCTGCGCGAAATCGACAGTCGCGTGCGCTTTCTCACCAAGCGGCTCGAAGCGCTGAAAGTTGTCAGCGAAAAACCCAGCGACCCGAACAAGGTTTACTTCGGCGCCTGGGTCACCATCGAAGATGAAGACGGCAAAGAATCACGCTACCGCATCGTCGGGCCGGATGAGCTGGATTTGAAACTGGGACTGATCAGCATCGACTCGCCGCTCGCCCGGGCGCTCATTGGCAAGGCGCTGGACGCCGAGGTTCGGGTCCAGACACCGACCGGTGAGCAGTGCGTGTATATCGTGGCGATCGAGTATCTCTAAAGCCTCAGCGGCGCGTAATCAAACCTTGCCGGGCAACCCGGGTCAGTTGCTTGATCACTTCCGGCGCGTCTTCAACGCTGGGCGATTGAATGACGGCCAGATCAAAACTGTCGCTGGCAAATCGTGCCAGTGATTCACCGTCTTCGACAAACTGGATCAGGAACGCTGCGGGGCCGCCAGTACGACGTGGCCAGCCATCGAGATAACGCAGGAGCGTCGGCTGATGTTTGCCGCCAAGCAGGATTTTTGGATTGCGTTGGGTGAGGTGTGCCGTGATCGGCGCGGGGCGTACAACGGGGCTTAGTGCATTCATTGGGTCGTGTCTCTGCCTCAAAAGTCTGCATGGCAGGTGAGAGGCAACACCGAACCAGCGCTTTAGCGGTATTTCGAAGCCTGTTTCAAGCTTCTATCGGCAACTGGATGAGTCACCTGGCGCCCCGCAAGTAGCTGTTTAAATCGGCGCATGAGCAGCATCCTAGAGAAGCTGACCGGACAGTGTCAAGAATGACGCGCAACAAAAAAGGCCCGCGCAATGCGGGCCTTTTCGTTGAGCCAGAGCGGTCAGTCGGCGATCGCGCGGTCTACCGACAGTTTGCCGGCACCCTCGATCAGTACCGCAATGCTGCCGCCGAGCAAGGCCAGGGCGAATTCATAACCGTTATTGGACATGAACAGACCGTGGCTGATGTGTACGGTGAAAATGGCGACCAGCGAAAGGAAGGCCAGCCCCAGTGCTGCCGGGCGTGCCAGCAGACCGATGATCAGTGCCAGACCGCCGAAGAACTCGGTACCACCGGACAGAATCGCCATCAGGTGACCCGGTGCCAGACCCAGGCTTTCCATGTACTGCGCGGTGCCGGCAATGCCGTAACCACCAAACATGCCGAAAAGTTTCTGCGCGCCGTGAGCAGCGAAGATAATGCCGACGAAGATCCGCAGAACGGTCAAGCCGTAGCCAGCGCGGGTAAACAGTACCTTGTTGATCAGTGAGCTCATGCTGTGTCATCCATTGTGATTGTGTGTTGGTTGGCCGCTATATTAATCGATAAAACCAATGTTAAAAGCGCAATTTTTGCGACATAACAATCAGTTTAGTCGATCATTTGCGTGAGGCTACTTTCTGCCCCTGGGGCTCCAACGACTCCCTTTCACGATCGAACGCCAGGTAATACTTGTTCACGCTATTAACATAGCTGACGGCGCCCATTCCCACCTGCTCCATGGCAATGCGTTCGACCTGGAAGAACCACTGATTGGGATTCAAGCCACGCCGCCGGGCTTCGGCGCGCATGCCCTGGACCCGTTCCGGCCCCATGTTGTAGGCCGCCAGCACGAACGCCATGCGCTCGCGCTCGTTGAGTTTGGGACTGGCGAAGAACTTGCGACGGATCATCGCCAGGTACTTGGCACCGGCCTGCACATTGGCGTCGAGGTTCTGAATGTTGTTGACCCCGACGCGCTGGGCTGCGGACGGGGTGATCTGCATCAGCCCGGTGGGGCCGCTGCCGCTACGGGCGTTGGGTTGCAACGCCGACTCCTTGAAAGCCAGTGCCGCCAGGTTCAGCCAGTCCATGCCTTGGGCATCGGCGTGCTTTTGCAGCACCGGGCGAAGTTTCTCCAGACGCTGCCGATCAGCCTTGGCCAAGGGATAGTGCACTTGATACAGACGGCGATAGATGCGCAGAAACGCTGCGTCCTGGTCCGACGGTTTCTTGTAGGTGGTCAGGAAACGATCGATGCTTGCGCGCAACATCGAGGCATCGCGGCGCACGAACCAGAACTCTTCGCCCGGGTCGCTGATCGCCAGTTGCTTGTCGAAGCGCAACTTGGGCAGGATCTTGCCCCAGCGCTCGGCAATCGGCTGCTCGACGATGGTCAGGTGAAAGATCCCGCCCTGGACCATTTCCAAAACGTCTTCGACCGCCAGACTGGGGTCGACCCATTCGATTTTCACCGGCGCCAGTTTGTGCAGGGCGAGCTTTGAATTGATCTGACTGACCGCGTCGCCGGCGGCACTGCCGGTGGGCAACGCCAGGGTTTTACCCGAGAGTTGTTCGACTCGGGTGTAACGGCGTTCTCCCTTGATGCCGACCAGCACCAAGGGGATGTTGCTGGCAATCGGTTCGCTGCTGCTGACCGCGTGGCCCGGTTGCAAGTCGAGCAACTCCCCCGGCGCGACCACGTCACCCTCCCCGCGCTGCAAGGCACCAAGCAGTTGATCCTTGGCCTTGGGAATGATCTTGAGGGTGATTTCCTGTCCGTCACGGGCGTGACCGTTGAGGTATTGCTCGAAGGCGCGCAGGCGGTGGTATTCGACGCCGATGGCCTGGCCCTGGACTTCGCCAGAGCTGTTGCGGCTCTGGTTGACCAGCACCCGCAACACACGACTGCTGCGAATCTCCGCCAGGTCACGGACCTTGGCCGCCGGCACGGCTTGCAGCGGGCCGGCCAGACGTGCGACCGCCGGCATCGGCAGCAACAACGAACAGCACAGCAGTAGCAACATCGAGGGACGTGTCATCCACTCTCCGGAAAGAATACTGGGCCGACCTCACGAATTTTCATGACATCGAACGACAGAAACAGAGCGCCTTTGAGCGCTGACAAAGTGCGAAAGACTGGCACAGTGATGGCACCTTGACCACCCCGGCGTGTCTTGCGGCATCAAGAGACAGCTTTAACTCGTTGTAGTTCTTGGCTTTTCTTATAAATCTACAGCTCTGATATGCTTTCCGGCCTTTGGTCCGAGGTAGCACCATGCAACTCATCGATATCGGCGTCAACCTGACCAACCCCAGTTTTGGTGATAAACACCAGGCCGTACTCGATCGCGCGTATGCCGCGGGGGTCTGCCAACTCGTCCTGACCGGCACCAGTGTCGAAGGCAGCGAACAGGCGCTGGAACTGTGCCGGCAGCTGGACGAAACGGCTCAGCGGCTGTTCGCTACCGCAGGCATTCACCCTCATTCGGCCAGCGACTGGAACGCCGACAGCGCCCGGCAACTGCGCAGTTTGCTCAAGGAACCCAACGTTGTAGCCGTGGGTGAATGCGGGCTGGATTTCAATCGCGATTTCTCGCCGCGCCCCCAGCAGGAAAAAGTCCTCGAGGAGCACCTGGCGATGGCGGTCGATCTGCAATTGCCGGTGTTCCTCCACGAGCGCGATGCCAGTCAGCGACTGCTGGAAATCCTCCGTGATTACCGCGACCAGCTGCCGGCCGCGGTGGTGCATTGCTTCACCGGGGAAAAGAAGGCGCTGTTCAGTTACCTCGATCTGGATTTGCACATCGGCATCACCGGCTGGATCTGCGACGAGCGCCGGGGCACGCACCTGCATCCGTTGGTGAAGGAGATCAAGCGCGGGCGCTTGATGCTGGAGAGCGATGCGCCGTACCTTCTGCCGCGCAGTTTGCGGCCCAAGCCGAAGAACGGTCGCAACGAACCGGCGTATTTGACTGAAGTGCTGCGCGAAGTGGCGTTGCATCGAGGCGAAACGGAAGAGGATCTGGCTGCCCACACCACCGCCTGCGCTCGCGCGTTCTACGGCCTGCCCTCCATCCCCCAGTAACCACAAATCCCCTGTGGGAGCGGGCTTGCTCGCGAAAGCGACGAATCAGTCGACATCTACATTGACTGTTCCACCGCCTTCGCGAGCAAGCCCACACACATTGGATGCGTGTGTGTGGTCCTTTGATCCACATCAAGTCCAGAATCCCTGCATAGCGGCACAATGCTGGCACCTTGCCAATGCTGTTTCCGCTATCAGAGAAAACCTCCATGGGTGCCTGGCTTAGCAATATCTCGCTGAAATACAAATTCTGGGCGGTCAATGCGGTCGCCTTTTTCACCACCCTCTTGCTGGTGCTGTACGCCGTGCAGCTTGAACAACAGGCTCGCAGCCACGCGGCTCAAGCGTCGGCTCAGGCGCAGGCTCGCTTGCTCAATGCCTGGCCTGACGGGCAACCGCTGCCCAAGGCCGAAAACCTGCTGACTTTCAGTCGCGGCCAGGCGCCGTTGCTGAACGAGCAGCCGGTGCTGGAACTGGCCGATGCCCATGGCTGGGTCGAAATCAATTCAATGCCGCTGTTCGGCGACAACCCGTTGATGGGCGCCGAGGTGCTTTCTCGTCCCGACGGTCAGCAGGTCGCGGTGATCGCTCATGGACCGAGCCTGAGTCAGGTGTTCGGCGAACGCTTCACCCATTACGCGGTGGCGGTGTTCATCCTGATGCTGGCGATGCTGGGCGCTTCGCAGTTGTTGATCCGCTTCCTGCTGAGTCAGCTCAACACCCTGAAAGACGTGATGCTTCACGTCGAGAAAACAGGCGACCTGTCAGCTCGCGTGCCGTTGGCCTGCAAGGACGAAGTCGGGCAAATGGCCAATGCCTTCAATGCGATGCAGGCCGGTTACCAGCGGGTGGTCAACACTGTCGCCAGCACTGCCCGGCAACTGGATGATGGCGCGGCGCGACTGGCCTCGAGCATGAACGAGGTGCGTCACGGCATGCTTGGCCAGCAAAGCGAAACCGATCAGGCCGCCACGGCGATCAACGAAATGACCGCCACCGTCTATCACATCGCCCAGCACGCCGGCGCCACCCGCGACCTCTCGCAAACCGCCGACACCTTGGCCGGCAGCGGGCAGGAAGTGGTCAGTCGGGTGCAGAAGTCCATCGCCGGGTTGTCCAGCGGCGTGCAGCAGACGGCCGAGATGATTCAGCGTCTGGCCGAGGACAGTCAGAAAATCAACAGCGTGGTCGGCGTGATTCACAGCATTGCCGAGCAGACCAATCTGCTGGCGCTGAATGCCGCGATTGAAGCAGCACGGGCGGGCGAAATGGGTCGCGGTTTTGCGGTGGTCGCCGATGAAGTGCGCAACCTGGCCAAGCGTGTGCAAACCTCGACCGACGAGATCACCATCATGGTCTCGGCGTTGCAGGCAGGGACCCGCGACGCGGTGGACTTCATGCAGGAAAGCTCGTTCAAGGCCGACGACTGCGTACAACAGGCCCAGGAAGCTGGCACAGCGTTGGCGCATATCACCAGCGCAGTGGCGCAGATGCGCGAAAGCAATACGCAGATTGCGGTAGCGGCCGAGCAGCAGAGTCAGGTGGCGGAAGAGATGAACCGGGCGGTGGTGAGTATTCGGGACGTGACCGAGAACACGGTTCAGCAGACGGTGGATTCGGCGACCACCAGTAATGAGCTGGCGGCGTTGGCTGGGGAATTGAACAAGGCGATAGGGCAGCTCAAGCTTTGAAGGCCCCTTCGCGAGCAAGCCCGCTCCCACAGGATTAGCGCTATTCCGACATTTGCACATTACCTGTGGGAGCGGGCTGCTCGCGAAGGCATCAGTCCAGCCAACATCAATATCCCGCATGGCCGCTATCACTCCGATAGCCAACCTTGATTCGCCGCCCTCATAAGCCAAGCCTATTCTTCAATCATGTGTTCAACATGGATCGAGGATCAGCATCATGGGCAAACGTCATCCCAACCTACCCGCCTGGCAATGGCGAGCCTACCCGGGCAATCACCAGCACCCGACCAATCTGGTGTTGCACCTGATTGCCGTGCCGCTGTTCATCGTGGCGTTTCTGTTGATTGTTTCCGGGGTGTTCGGCCTGAACTTCGCGAACTTCGCCATCGGTGTCATAGGCGTGATCGCCGCGCTGGGCTTGCAGCGCCACGGCCACAGCCTGGAGGCGCAAGCCTCCGAGCCGTTCAGTGATCGTAAAGATGCGCTGTCACGCTTGCTGGTCGAGCAGTTCCTGACCTTCCCGCGGTTCTTCCTTAGTGGCGGCTGGTGGCGCGCCTGGCGGGAACGCCACCGTCGTCACTGATCAGGCGAAAATCGTTACCGTCTGCCGGCTCATGGCGATCAACTGACCGTCCGCGCGCCACAGTTTCGCCGCTGCGTGACCGTAGCCGTCGGCGCCATGCTCGATTTCAACCAGGTATTTACACCAGTCCAGCGTGCTTAACTCAAGCAACGGCTGGACGAATTCGATGGTCCAGGTGAGTGTGCTGCCCATCGCGGGTTTGCTCAGGTGCGGCAACAGGGCCGGTGGCCAGGCGTCCACCAGCGCCAGAATATGCGACTCGCTGACCGCCTCTTCCTTCACATCCCCGCGCAAACGCACCCAGCCGCCCATCTCGCGGGATTTGTTGCCGGTGAACGGCAGACCGCCGACACTCCAGCGCATCGCCAGATGCTGCATGAATTCCGGGAGCACGCCTTTGATGTACGGCAGTTCCTGGCACTGCTCCCAATGTTTCATTTCAGGTGCGGGCTCAGCCGCAACCGCGACTTCGGAAGGTCGCGAGGCACCGAAGCTGCCCTGGATCAACGTCACCACTTGCCCCTTCTGCATCGCCCGGCCCAGCACCTGGCTGACGGCTTTGCCTTCGCGCAGCACATCAACCTCAAAACTGACCGGCACTTCGGGTTCAACCGGCCCGACAAAGGTGATCGCCAGCGAACGCACCGGCCGATCCGCCGGGACTTTTGCGCGCATGGCTTCGTATTGCAACGCGGCCACCAGGCCACCGAAACTGGCACGCCCTTGCGCCCATTCGGCCGGGATAGACAGCTCCAGCGGCTGGCTGCGGACGGCGTCGAGCAGATCGGAAAAGCGCATGAAAACCTCGGAGCGGAAAAGGATGGAGGGATGTTAACCAGACAGCGAGGACGGCACAGCGCTTATTCCGGCCAAAGAAACTGACAGATAGGCCGTGCAGGGCTGGAACACATGATTCCATGTTCAACCCCCATCCCTGTGGGAGCGAGCTTGCTCGCGATAGGGCCGTGACATTCAACATTGATGTTGGCTGTCATGCCGTCATCGCGAGCAAGCTCGCTCCCACAGTGATTTGCGGTGGTTTCAGGATTTGAAGCAGGCAGCGCTGAGTTTGTCGAGGACGCGGTCGGCGCGTTCTTCGGCCTTGGCCATGGTGGTTTTCCAGACGGCGACACAAGGTTGCAGATCGGATTCCTGTTCAGCCTTGGCCAGCCATTGAAAACAGTCATGCCATTCACCCAGGGCACCTTGCGCAGACTTCAAGCGCGGCATCGCCGCTTCAGGTAATCGATCCAGTTCGGGATAGGCGTCGATGCCATAGCGCACGCGCTTGATCAGCAAGCGCAAGCGATGGCGATCGTGGGCAGGATCGTGCAAAGCCTGATCGAGTTTTTTCCATTGTTTGGCCAGACGCTTTTCGACGCGTTTGCGCAAGCCCTTGAGCAAACCCTGACGCTGGGAGGCACGGAGAAAACGCGGAAAGGCGTCGAGGATCATCAACAACTGCGTCACCTCGGGGCTTGCTGCCACCGCCGGATACGCCGCAGCCATCTGCGCCATGCGTCGTTGCGCCGCCTCGGGTTGATCGTGCTTGAGCAGGTACGCCGCGAGCACCTCGCGATCACGCAACGGCGTGGTCAGGTCGCCCACCCGGGACGCCGCTGTTTCCAGCTGCTCGACGCCGGGAAGCCCACGCAACGGCCTCAATAGACTGCGCAAACGGCGAACCGTAGTGCGCAGGTCGTGCAAGGCTTCCGGATCGGTGCGCGCACTCAAACGCGCCTGGCACGCCAGCAGGCGAACTTCCAGACCCAGAACATGAGCCACCAACCGATCAACCAAGGCAGACATCGTTTGCTCCCTGAAGCGAATTTCCTTTAGCCTAGATCATGCCTCAACGACCAGCGCGTGACTCACGAATATAGAAGCGCGCCTTCTCGGCCTTCTTGGTGCAGCCTTCAAAGCCTTCGAATTGCTGCTGGGTCTTGGCCGCGGTCAACAGCGACAGGGCCTTGGAGTAGCTGACGGTGCCGGCGAAACCTTCGGCCTTGGCCAGGTCCAGTTCATGCCACGCAGCATCGAGGTTGCTACCGCAGCTGTCACGGTAAGCGGTTTTGCCAGCACAACCGGCGAGTGCCAGGGCAATCAAGGGCACACAGATCCAGGCTTTCATCACTCACACCTCAAGAATAGGTAAACAGTCGTGCAGGTAAGACGGTCTGGCACGTGAAAAGTGCCTTGGCCCGCCGCGCAAACTTTATCGCTCGCGAGAATACCCATGTGCCGCCATGGAGTGTCGAAAAAACGACGTGTTCGCCCCACCGAGCGACCTTAGCGATTGAAGCGCGCCCCTTGATGGGTGCATTGTTGAACCTTGTCAGACGAGGGCGATTCATGAAAAAGCGTGTCGCACTGGTGCTGGGCTCAGGCGGGGCCCGGGGCTATGCCCATATCGGTGTCATTGAAGAAATCGAACGGCGCGGCTACGACATCGCCTGCATCGCGGGCTGCTCGATGGGCGCCGTGGTCGGCGGGATCTACGCCGCCGGAAAACTGGACGATTATCGCGACTGGATCGAAAGCCTGGACTACCTTGATGTCTTGCGTCTGGTGGACGTCAGTTTTCGCTTGGGCGCGATTCGCGGGGAGAAGGTGTTCGGGCAGATCCGCAAGATCGTCGGCGAGATCAACATCGAAGACCTGCGCATCCCTTACACAGCCGTGGCCACCGACCTGACCAACCAGCAGGAAATCTGGTTCCAGGAAGGTTGTTTGCACCAGGCCATGCGCGCCTCGGCGGCAATTCCCAGCCTGTTCACCCCGGTGATGCAGGGCAATCGCATGCTGGTGGATGGCGGCATTCTCAACCCTTTGCCGATCGTGCCCGTGGTGTCGAGCCATTGCGACCTGATCATCGCGGTCAACCTCAACTCCACCAACCAGCGCCACTATCAACTGCCGGTGATTCAGCGGCCGCCTGCGTTCAAGACCCGGTTCGACAGCCTGATCAACTCTCTGGGTTCAAAATTGCCGTTCCGGCGCAAACAGGCGGAACAATTGCTGCTGCTGGAAAAGGAAGCCTTGATGGCCGAAGCGGCCGATATCAACCCCTGGATCGAATCCGCCGAACCCGAAGCCCAGCAACCGGCGGCCGCCCCCGAACGCGAAGGCGCGCCAAAGTCAGCCACCGGCTCGTTCATCATCGACAACGTCGGGCCGGCGTCCTTGCTGGACCTGATCAACCAGAGTTTCGAGGTGATGCAGACGTCGTTGGCGCAGTACAAGATTGCCGGGTATCCGCCGGACATCCTGATCAACGTGCCGAAACGGGTTTGCCGGTTTTTCGAGTTTTACAAGGCGCCGGAGTTGATCGCTCTGGGGCGGGAGATTGCGCGGGATACGCTGGATCGGTATGAGAGTGAGCAGAATCGGGATTCTTGAAGTTCTTGAGCGAATCTGAGGGCCTCATCGCGGGCAAGCCCGGCTCCCACAGGTTTTGAGGTGATCACACAATTTGTGAACAACTCTGATCCTGTGGGAGCCGGGCTTGCCCGCGATGAGGCCCGATCATTTAGCAAACAGCTAAAGACCGCCCTCACTCAACAACCGATACCCCACCCCCGCTTCGGTGACGATAAATCTGGGCTGAGTCGGATCATCCGCCAGCTTCTGCCGCAAATGCCCCACCACAATCCGCAGATAGTGACTGTCCTCGGTATGGGTCGGCCCCCAGATATCTTTCAGCAACTGCTGCTGCGTGATCACCCGCCCGGGATGCCGCGCCAGTTGCGCCAGCACCGCATACTCCTTGCGGGTCAACGCGACTTCGGTGCCGTCGAGCAATACCCGGCGATAGGCCAGGTCGACGGTCAACGGGCCGAACGTCAACGCCGCTTGCTGAGCCTCGCCAACCGGCGCCTGACGCAACAAGGCCCGCACCCGGGCAAGGAATTCCTGAATACCGAACGGTTTGGTCACGTAGTCGTTGGCCCCGCCATCGAGCGCTTCAACCTTCTGCCCTTCGCTGGCTCGCACCGACAGCACCAGCACCGGCACCGTCGACCACTCGCGAAACTCGCGCAGCACTTGCTGGCCGTCCATGTCTGGCAGGCCGAGGTCGAGCACGAGCAAGTCGGGTTTGTTCAACGCTGCCTGGGCCAGGCCTTCGTTGCCGGTGCCGGCCTCGAGCACTTTGTAGCCTTGGGAAGCGAGGCTGATACGCAGGAATTTGCGGATTTGCGGTTCGTCGTCGATGACCAAAATGGTTGCGGTCTGGCTCATGGTTTCCGGTCGCGGCATGGAGATGTCCAAAGGGTATCAGGCTTCACTTTCAAAACCCGGTTGTTCCTGCAATGGCAAGTGCAGCGTGATGCAGGTGCCGCGCCCTTCGATGCCGTCGGCGACGCTGATCCGACCGCCGTGGGCACCGACCATACCCTGACAAATCGCCAGCCCCAACCCCGTGCCCTGCCCACCCCGATCACCGCGGGCGGCGGTGTAGAACATGTCGAAAATCTTCGCCCGCTCCTCCTCCGGAATTCCCGGCCCTTCGTCGCAGACCGAGAAAAACAGTTCGCTGTCGTCGGCCCCGGCGCGCAATTGCAGTCGACCGTGGGGCGGAGAAAAGCGCGCGGCGTTTTCCAGCACGTTGACCAGTGCCTGTTCGATCAGCGCGGCATGCACGTACAGCAGCGGCAATTCGGCCGGCACTTCGGTACTGACCTGCAATGGCGACAGCACCGCGCGCAGACGGTTGAGCGAGCTGCCGACGATGTCGGCCGGCGACACCCAGTCCCGCGCCAGCTTCAACGCGCCGTGACCGAGGCGGGTCATGTCCAGCAGGTTTTGAATGTAACGGTCGAGGCGCTCGGCTTCATCGCGGGTGCCTTCGAGCAGTTCGCGGCGATCCTCCAGCGGGATGGCTTCACCGAGGGCCAGCAAGCTGTCGATGCTGCCACGCATGGAGGTCAGCGGCGTGCGCAAATCGTGGGACACCGACGCCAGCAAGGCGCTGCGCAGTTGCTCGGTTTCACCGTGCAGGCGCGCCGCTTCCAGGTCCTCGGCCAGTTGCGCGCGAGCCAAGGCCTGCGCCAGCGGCTGACTCAACGCCGTCAACAGACGCCGACGCTGACCGCTCAAGGTCTGGCCTTCCTTGGCACACACGCCAAGCAACGCCAACGGTCCGTCTTCCACCGACAACGGCCACCACCACCAACGCCCGAACGGCAGCGTGCCGGTGCCCGCGCCCGCCGGCTGGTCGTGTTGCCAGGCCCAATCGGCGGCGGCGCGTTCGGCTTCGGAAAACTCCAGCGGGCCACCGGTCTCGACCTTCCAGCCGCCTTGGCCGTCGTGATTGAGCAGGCACAGTTGCAGATCGCTCCAGCCGTTGAGGTGCTGGGCTGCGGCGCTGACCACGGCCTGGCGATCGGTGGCGGCGGTGAGTTTGCGCGACAAATCGAGCAGTTCGGTGGTCTCTTCCTGGGTGTCGCGCAGCGCCTGCAATTGCCGCCGTTGCCGCGCCGCGAGGTTACCGGTGAGGGCTGCCATCAGCAGGAAGAACAGTAAGGTCAGCACGTCTTCTTCGCGCTGGATACTGAAGGAGAAATTCGGCGGAATGAACAGAAAGTCATAGGTCAGGAACGACAGTGCCGCACAGGCCAGCGCCGGGCCGAGGCTGCTGCGCACCGCCACCAGCAACACGGCGGCGAGGAACACCAGCGAGATATTCGGCAGCGGCAAGACACTCGCCACTGCCCAGGCCAAGGCCGTTGCCAAAACGGTTGCTACCACCGCCAACGCGTAATCGAACCAGACCAGCGAATGCGCCGAACGCTGACGCGGCTGATCCTGTTCCTGATCGCTGTCGAGGACGTTGATTTCCAGCCCGCGCGCATCGCGCAGCAAGCGTGACGCCAGACCGCCACCAAACAACCGCCGACGCAAACGCTGGCGCGACTGACCGACCAACACCAGACTCGCGCGGCGTTCGGCGGCGTGCTGGATCAGGGTTTTCGCCACCTCGCCGGCACGCAGCAACACCACTTCGCCGCCAAGACGTTCGGCCAGTTGCTGGGCACTTTGCAGGCGCAGGCGCGATTGCTCGTCGCGCACGCTGCCGTTGTCCACGTGCACCAGGCTCCACGGCAAATGACGACGTTGGGCGACGCGACTGGCGTGACGCACCAGACGCTCGGCCTGGGCATCACCATCAATGCCAACCAGCAGCCGACCGCGCACGGCGGGCGCCGCTTGGCCGAGCTGGCGATAACCCTGGGTCAGGTCATCGTCAACCTGCGCAGCGGCGGTTTGCATCGCCAGTTCGCGCAGGGCGGTGAGGTTGGTCTGAGTGAAAAAGGCATCGATAGCCGCGCGCGCTTGCTCCGGCACATAGACCTTGCCGTCGCGCAGACGCTCAAGCAGTTCGCGCGGCGGCAGGTCGATCAGCAGCAGTTCGTAGGCTTCTTGCAGCACCCAGTCCGGCAGGGTTTCGCGAACCTGCACGCCGGTGATCCCGCGCACTTGATCGTTGAGGCTTTCGAGGTGCTGGACGTTAACCGTGGTGAAGACGTCGATGCCGGCGGCGAGCAGTTCCTGGATGTCTTGCCAGCGTTTGGCGTGACGGCTGCCAGGAGCGTTGGTGTGAGCCAGTTCGTCCACCAACACCAATTTCGGCTTGGCCGCGAGCAGGCCGTCGAGGTCCATTTCTTCGAGCATCACTCCACGGTATTCCGAGCGCACCAACGGCTGTTGCGGCAAGCCGCCGAGCAGCGCTTCGGTCTCGGCGCGGCCGTGGGTTTCGACCACCCCGGCGATGACTTTCACGCCTTGGCGCAATTGGGTGTGGGCCGCTTGCAGCATGGCGTAGGTCTTGCCGACACCGGGCGCGGCACCGAGAAAAACCTTGAGCCGGCCACGGCCATCGCGGGGCAGGTCTGCTAACAGCGCGTCGGCGCGGCCGGAGTCACTCATGCTTGAAGCTCACTTTATTCAGATGTTGATGTGGTGATTATTCTGCCGCCATCGCTAGCAGGCTAGCTCCCACATTGAAATACAAACCCCTGTGGGAGCTAGCCTGCTAGCGAATGGCGGCGCCACCGATCTACAGGTTATCCAGCGCCATGTTCAACGCCAGCACATTAACCACTGGCGGGCCAACGAGCGGCTGTTCGATATGCGCATCCATCAATTGCTGAAGCGTAGACACCGGCAGATTACGCGCTGCCGCAACACGCGCCAGTTGATAGGCAATCGCCGCTGGTGGCAAGTGCGGATCGAGGCCGCTGCCGGAAGTGGTCACCATCGCCAAGGGCACTGGACCCTGGCCGGGCACCAGCAGTTTGTTGGCATCGTCAATCACCCGAGTCGCGAGCGCCGGGTTGCTTGGTGAAAGGTTGCTGGCGCTGCTCGATACGGTGGCAAACGCACCGGCGGATGGTCGAGGGTGGAACCAGGCGTCACCGACGAAATCCTGGGCTATCAGCGACGAGCCGCGGACCTTGCCGTCGGCGTCACGCACCAGACTGCCATTGGCTTGATCCGGGAACGCGACCTGGGCAACACCGGTGACGACCAAGGGGTAAGCGACGCCGGTGATCAGGGTCATCAGCACGAGCAGGCTCAGGGCCGGACGTATCATTGTGGACATTTCAGAATCCTCGAAATTGGAGAAGTAGTGGGGTGTCAGGGAAATCCACCCCTCACCCCAGCCCTCTCCCCATGGGGGAGAGGGGAAAGGGAGCCAATCTTTGTGCTGTTCAAAATCTGAGTTCGACTCGGTTTTTCAGGTCGATGTAGCTCCAAGAACACCTCGATCAGTCCCCTCTACCCCTTGGGGAGAGGGTTAGGGTGAGGGGTCGATTTCAGCCTCAAACCAAATGCAACGCCGTCAACAGCATGTCGATCGCCTTGATCCCCACGAACGGCACCAGTAACCCGCCCAGTCCGTAGATCAGCAGATTGCGTCGCAGCAACGCCGCCGCACTCGCCGCCTGCACCCGCACCCCACGCAGCGCCAGCGGAATCAGCACCACAATGATCAAGGCGTTGAACACGATCGCCGACAGAATCGCGCTCTGCGGACTGGCCAGATGCATGACGTTCAGCACACCCAATTGCGGGTAGATCGAGGCGAACAACGCCGGCAGGATCGCGAAGTATTTGGCCACGTCGTTGGCGATGGAAAACGTCGTCAGCGCACCACGGGTCACCAGCAATTCCTTACCGATCTGCACCACGTCCAGCAACTTGGTCGGGTCGCTGTCGAGGTCGACCATGTTCGCCGCCTCGCGCGCGGCTTGCGTGCCATCGTTCATCGCCATGCCCACGTCTGCCTGGGCCAGGGCCGGGGCGTCGTTGGCGCCGTCGCCGCACATGGCAACCAGGCGGCCGTCGTTCTGTTCGTGGCGAATACGCGCCAGCTTTTTCTCTGGCGTGGCTTCGGCCAGCACGTCATCGACGCCCGCTTCGGCGGCAATCGCCGCAGCGGTCAGCGGATTGTCGCCAGTCACCATGACCGTGCGGATCCCCAGTTTGCGCAGCTCGGCGAAACGCTCGCGGATGCCGGGCTTGACCACGTCCTTGAGGTGAATCACGCCGAGCAATTTACCCTCGGCACACACCAGCAAGGGTGTGCCGCCGCTCTGGGCGATCTTGTCGATTTCCCGGGACAGGGCCGGTGCCAGATCAGCGCGTTTCAGGCCGACGAACGCCAGCAGCGAATCGACCGCGCCTTTGCGATACACGCGCCCTTGATAGTCGACGCCGGACAAGCGGGTTTCGGCGCTGAACGGCACAGCGGTCAACACGTCAGCGGAAGGCTCAGGTTGCGGGTGAATCCCACGCAGGTATTCGACGATGGACTTGCCTTCGGCGGTGTCATCGGCCAGCGACGCGAACAACGCACCTTCGGCCAGCTCCTTCGCGGTCACGCCAGGCGCTGCATAAACAGCGGTGCAGCGACGGTTACCGAAAGTGATGGTGCCGGTCTTGTCCAGCAGCAGGACGTGTACGTCCCCCGCCGCTTCCACGGCGCGACCGGATTTGGCAATGACGTTCAGACGCACCAGACGGTCCATCCCGGCGATACCGATGGCGGACAGCAAGCCGCCAATGGTGGTCGGAATCAGCGTAACCAACAACGCCACCAGGAACACCAGCGGCAGGCTGCCGTTGGCGAAGTGGGCGAACGGTTGCAGGGTGACGACCACCAGCAGGAAGATCAGGGTCAGGCCGATCAGCAGGATGTCGAGCGCCACTTCGTTCGGGGTTTTCTGGCGTTTGGCGCCTTCGACCAGGGCGATCATGCGGTCCAGTGTCGATTCGCCCGGGTTGGCGGTGATCTTCACCAACAGCCAGTCAGAGACCAGGCGGGTGTTGCCGGTGACGGCCGAACGGTCGCCGCCGGACTCACGAATCACTGGCGCGGATTCGCCGGTGATCGCCGCTTCGTTGACCGCTGCGATACCTTCAATCACCTCACCGTCACCGGGGATCATTTCCCCGGCTTCGACGCGCACCACATCGCCCTTGCGCAGGCTGGTGGCGGGCACCACTTGAAAGGTACCGTTGCTGGTTTTGCGGCGGGCGCTCAAGCCTTCGCTGCCGGCCTTGAGGCTGTCGGCACGGGCCTTGCCGCGACCTTCGGCCAGGGCTTCGGCGAAGTTGGCGAAGAGCACGGTGAACCACAACCACAGCGCAATTTGCGCAGCGACGAAGGTCGGCACGGTGCTGTCGGGAATGAAGCACAGCACGGTGGTCAGGATCGCGGTCAGTTCGACCACCAGCATCACCGGCGCACGCTGCAATTGCCGTGGGTCGAGCTTGACGAAAGCTTGCACCAGCGCCGGGCGCCACAGGGCCGAGATCGCGGTTTTTGGCTGTTCCGTCGCCTTGACGGCCGCCGGTTTATTTACAGGCATATTCATCATTGACTCCTTAGAAGCCCATGCTCAGGTGTTCAGCGATAGGACCCAGCGCCAACGCCGGCAGGAAGGTCAAACCACCCACCAACAAGATGGTCACGGTCAGCAGGACCACGAACATCGGACCATGGGTCGGAAAGCTGTTCTGGCCGATTGGTGCGGTTTTCTTCATCGCAAGGCTGCCGGCCAACGCCAACACCGGAAGGATGTAACCGAAGCGACCGATCAACATGCCCAGTCCCAGCATCAGGTTGTGGAACGCGGTGTTGGCACCGAAGCCGCCGAAGGCCGAACCGTTGTTGGCACCGGCCGAGGTGTAGGCGTACAGCAACTGGCTGAAACCGTGGGCACCGGGGTTGCTCACCGCCGCTACCGGACCGGGCAGGCTCGCGGCAATCGCGCCAAGCACCAGCACGCCGAGCGGCATCACCAGCAAGGTCACCACCAGCAACTGGACTTCCCTGGCTTGCAGTTTCTTGCCGAGGTATTCCGGCGTGCGGCCGATCATCAGGCCGGCTAGGAACACCGCGATCAACACGTTAAGCAACATGCCGTAGAGCCCGGCACCGACGCCGCCGAAGATCACTTCGCCAACCATCATGTTGACCAATGCGACCATGCCACTGAGCGGGTTGAGGCTGTCGTGCATGCCGTTGACCGAACCATTGGACGCCGCCGTGGTGGTCACCGACCACAGCACGGTGGCGGTGGTGCCGAAGCGCGCTTCCTTGCCTTCCAGCGGCGCGGTCTGTTCGACGGCGACATTGTTCAGGGTCGGATTGGGTTGGTATTCAGCCCACAACGAGGTCGCGCCGCCGATCAGGAACAGCGCCAGCATGCAGGCGATGATCGCGCGACTCTGACGCAGGTCTTTCACGTAGTGGCCGAAGGTGAACACCAGCGCGGCCGGGATCAGAATGATCGAGCCAACTTCAAACAAGTTGCTCCACGCCGTCGGGTTCTCGAACGGGTGCGCCGAGTTGACGCCGAAGAAGCCACCGCCGTTGGTGCCCAGTTGTTTGATCGCAATCTGGCTGGCAGCCGGACCGAGCGGGATCACCTGATCGACGCCTTGCATCGTCACGGCATTCACGTACTGCGCGAAGGTTTGCGGCACACCCTGCCAGACCAGGTACAGCGCCAGCAGCAGGCACAGCGGCAACAGGCCGTAGAGGGTGGCGCGGGTCATGTCGACCCAGAAGTTGCCCAGGGTCTTGGTCGATTTGCGACCGATACCGCGACACAGCGCAACCAATACCGCCAGGCCGGTGGCGGCGCTGACGAAGTTCTGCACGGTGAGGCCGACCATCTGACTCAGGTAGCTCAGCGAGGCTTCACCGCTGTAGGCCTGCCAGTTGGTGTTGGTCATGAAGCTGACGGCGGTGTTGAACGCCAATGTCCACTCTTGACCCGGCAGGTTCTGCGGATTGAGCGGCAGGTGATCCTGAAACATCAGAATTGTGAACAACAGCAAAAAGCCCGCTAGGTTGAAGGCGAGTAAGGCCAGGGTGTATTTCTGCCAGCTCTGTTCGGCCTGCGGATCAACGCCGGCCACCCGATAACAACCACGTTCGACCGGTCCGAGGATCGGCGAAAGCCAGGTGCGCTGGCCTTCCATGACCTTGTAGTAGAACCGCCCAAGGAACGGTGCCGGGATCAGCACCACGGCAAGAAGGCCAGGATCAGCCAATAGTCATAACTGTGCATAGCCGCTCCTAGTTCCGGTCCGCGCGCAACAGCGCAACCAACAGATAAATGAACAGCCCCACTGCCAATAGCAGTGACACCCCGTCCAGAACGCTCATGGAAGTTCTCCGTGTTACGGCGTATTGCCGCGTGTGGAGTCATTGTCGGCAGGGTGGCTGTAAAGGAACGAGACCAAGGGTGTTGGCTGTGCATAAAGAAAGCGTAAAGAGTGGGTGTAGCAGGGGTTACAGTGGTGTTTATGCTTGCGCTATAGCGAGCACACCGCTCCTTGTATGTTGACCCCGAGTCCAAAGAGTGAGGTTACGCTCAAGGACTCATACAACAGCAAGTGCGTTTCTGGGGGAGGCCGATCGCTCCTGAAGGCAGGATTTGCTCCTGACCTTGTCTGTAGAGGGGCCCCCCGCCTCATTGCCCACCACGAAGAGTATCGAGAAGCCGACAAGTCGGACTTCGCATTACAAGGTTGCAGTGGCATGAAGTTCGAGGTCGGGGGAACCGGAAGCAATCTCACCGAAAATCAGGGAAGTGAAAAGCATGAATACTCATGTCGGCATAGACATTAGTGCCCGCACGTCTGCGATGGGATGGCGACAGAACGGTAAAACATCAAGCCAGTGGGAGATTCAGCACACCCCCAAAGGGCTCAAGGCTGCCGTGGCCAAGATGCTGGGCCTCAAGCCACTGAGCGTAGTTATGGAAGCCACCGGCATTTACTACCTGGATCTTGCGCTGGAGTTGCACGCCACTGGTTTGCCGGTCTCGGTGATCAACCCGAAAAGCTTTCACAATTTTGCCAAGTTGATGCTGCAAAACAGCAAGACTTACCACATAGATGCTCAGTTACTGGCTGAATATGGCGAGCGTATGGCACCCTGGCTTTGGGTGCCGCCTACGGCCGACCAGATGACGTTGCGTACCATTGGACGTCATATCAATCGTCTGATTGGTCATCGAACGCGAGCCAAAAACGAATTGCACGCGCTACAAGCGACAGAAACGAGTGTGGAGCTGCTGATCGAGGATGAGAAAGAGGCGATTGCAGGGTTGGACACACGGATTGATCGTTTGAAGAAAGCCGCACGGGATGCCATCGCCAAATGCCCGGACCTGAGTTTGCAATTTCGCTGCATGATGGCGGCACCCGGCGTAGGAGAGGCCTCGGCTATCGCCGCACTGGCTTTGCTGACGACGCTGCCTGTGACGCTTAAATCGGCACCGGTAAGCCGTTACGCAGGCCTGGACGTCAGGTTGACCCAGTCAGGTACCAGCGTGAATCGGCCAGGGCGAATGTCCAAATGCGGCAATGCTTATTTGTGTGCAGCGATGTTCATGCGCAATGACGGCGATTCGCTGCGATGAGAACGTGAAGGCTTTTTACGAAGCTCTCGTTGCTCGCGGCAAGAAAAAAATGCAGGCAATCGGCGCGGTGATGCGTAAATACCTAACTGGGTTTGGGCGTGCATGCGTTCCGGAGAAGAACTTAATACGGCCAAGCTTTTTAGCGAAAAACATCTCGCGAAAGCTTGACCGTGAATAGAGTATCTACAGGGATCTGTGTTGTCTGGCCAACCAGGCAAAAGGTATTCCGAGCTTCCACCGATATTGACCTACCCCGGCGCTTGAACATAATGTGTTTTACGAAATTCGGAGCTTTGTATGACAAATACGAGGAAGCAGAGCCAAGTCAACACCTACCGCACAAGATATGCCCCCCACGTTATCGTTTCCGAAGATTTTCGATTTGATATTTATCTTTTTAGGCAAGTTGATCAGATTAAACTAAAAGCAGCGCTGCAATCCATAAAAACGCACCTCAAATCTGTTCAGCTGCGGAAGACTCAGATTTTTTCAGAAGCACTTTGAACAGATTTGAAATAGGTCGCTCAATACAATGGTAGCTCACCCCTGAGACGATCAAGGTGACGACCAAAATCACAAGCAGTGTCGTTATCGAACTCAACAGCAATGTCATTTGTAGCTTTAGCATCCAACCAATAATTAATACGTGGCATAGATAGGTAGAGTAGGACCAATCTCCCAACTTACTGATCAGATTCACTTTTGAAAAAAATTTCTCTTGAGAAAGAGCCGCAACCAAGATAACAGCGCAGGGCACTCCAGAGCCCAAAGGGCTGTGAGTGACTTGGCCTATATAGAAGATCGTCACTATCGAGATAACTGTCATAAGTATTGCGGCAAACAAGTTGATTCGCTGCACAATGCCTTTCTGGTAAAGGTGCGCAATAAAGATACCGAAAAGAAACTCGAAAACGATCTGATTGCCGTAAAAAACTAGACTACCACCAAGATAAGGCAGGAGCTTGCATAATAGTACTATGCCTACAGCGATAATTAAAACCCTGCATGCTTTCGAAAAAAACAAACTAATCAGAAACACGCCATAAAATGCAATTTCATAATTAAGCGTCCACCCTACTGTCAGCAATGGAAACATCCCAATGCCAGACGGATTTTGCGCAGGAATAAACAACAGGCTTTTAAAAAAGAACACGCTCTCGTAAAGAGTTAGCGGGACAGTGCCTGGAAAAAAAAATATTGTCGCGGCAACTAATGTGGTAAATATCCAATAAGCCGGTGCAATTCTCGCCAATCTTTGGATCGCAAATGCAAATGGAGTAATAGCTTTTTCTGAGGCTGAAACATAGATGACGAAACCACTAATTATAAAAAAAAGATCAACCCCGATAGCGCCAAACCTGTGGAGTACGACGCTTACGGGGTCATTGAGCTGAAAGTTATGCACCAACTGCATGTAATGGTGGCCGACAACTAACCATGCAGCTAAAGCTCTTAGTGTTTGAATTGAGTTAAGCATCAGCTATCAAATTCTAAAAGGAAGCGATTCTACATGCGTGAGTCAGTGCCGTCACATAGAAAACCCATACCTCAATAAACCCCAATGGAGGAAAGGTATGATTACAACTGAGGATCCAGTCCCCCCGTGGACACTGGGGGGAGAAGCCCGAGGTCTAATTTACCAAATCACCGTGGCCTGGCAAACCTTAGCCGTATGAGCGACGGGCTACGCCGGAATACGTCCCCGACTCGCCGTTTTTTTATTTTCTAGGCGAAATACCCGCTCGCACGCCACAGCAAGGTCTCGCGGCCTCGACAAAACGAAAATTGGATCAAGACTTCTATTGCACTATCGCGCTTGTGCCGACAAGCTATGCCCATTTTACGTTATCGACTTACAGAAAAAGGCTGGCCAACATGCGTATTCTCATCACCGGCGGTGCCGGTTTCATTGGCTCTGCCCTGATTCGCCACCTGATTCGGCACACTGAGCATGAAGTGCTCAACCTGGACAAACTGACCTACGCCGGCAATCTCGAGTCGCTGACCAGCATTGCCACCGACACCCGCTACGAGTTCGTCCAGGCCGATATCGTCGACCAGGCCACCGTGAGCGCGGTACTGGCACGCTTCCAGCCGCAGGCGATCATGCACCTGGCGGCAGAATCCCACGTCGACCGTTCCATTGACGGTCCATCGGATTTCATCCAGACCAATATCGTCGGCACCTACAGCCTGCTGGAGGCGACTCGCGCCTACTGGCAGACGCTGGCCGAGCCGGAAAAAAGCGCCTTCCGCTTCCATCACATCTCTACCGATGAGGTCTACGGTGACCTGCACGGCGTCGATGATCTGTTCACCGAAACCACGCCCTACGCACCGAGCTCGCCGTACTCCGCGAGCAAAGCGGCGTCCGACCATCTGGTCCGCGCCTGGCAGCGCACCTACGGCCTGCCGGTATTGCTGACCAATTGCTCGAACAATTACGGGCCGTTTCACTTCCCGGAAAAACTGATTCCGCTGGTGATCCTCAACGCCTTGGCCGGCAAGCCTTTGCCTGTTTACGGTAACGGCCTGCAAGTACGCGACTGGCTGTTTGTCGAAGATCACGCCCGGGCGCTGCTCAAAGTGGTCACCGAAGGCGTGGTCGGCGAGACCTACAACATTGGCGGTCACAACGAACAGAAGAACATCGACGTAGTGCGTGGCATCTGCGCGCTGATTGAAGAACTGGCGCCGAACAAGCCTGAAGGCGTGGCGCACTTCGCCGACCTCATTACCTTCGTCCAGGACCGTCCGGGTCACGACCTGCGCTACGCCATCGACGCGAGCAAGATCGAACGCGAACTGGGCTGGGTGCCGGAAGAAACCTTCGAAACCGGCCTGCGCAAAACCGTCCAGTGGTACCTGGACAACCTTGAGTGGTGTCGCCGCGTTCAGGACGGCAGCTATCAGGGCGAACGCCTGGGCGCCATCAATACCAAGGAGCTGCTCGCATGATGAAAGGCATCGTTTTGGCCGGTGGCTCCGGTACGCGTCTGCACCCGATCACGCTCGGCGTCTCCAAACAGCTGTTGCCGGTGTACGACAAACCGATGATCTACTACCCGATCTCGGTACTGATGCTGGCCGGCATCAAAGATATTTTGCTGATTTCCACGCCACAGGATCTGCCGCAATACCGCAACCTGCTGGGTGACGGCAGCCAGTTCGGCGTCAACTTCAGCTACGCCGAACAGCCGTCGCCGGACGGTTTGGCCCAGGCTTTCCTGATTGGTGAAGCATTCATTGGCGACGACCCGGTGTGCCTGATCCTCGGCGACAACGTTTTTCATGGTTCGTATTTCGGCGGAATGCTACAAAACGCAGCAAAACGCACTTCTGGCGCCACCGTGTTCGGCTATTGGGTCAAGGATCCGGAGCGTTTCGGCGTGATCGATTTCGACAGCGAAGGCCGGGCCCTGTCGATCGAGGAAAAGCCGAAAAAACCGAAATCCAGCTACGCCGTGACCGGGCTGTATTTCTATGACAACGATGTGATCGAGATCGCCAAGGCGGTCAAGCCTTCGCCTCGCGGTGAGTTGGAGATCACCGACGTCAACAATGCCTACCTCCAGCGCGGTGATCTGCAGGTTGAGCGCTTCGGTCGCGGTTTCGCCTGGCTCGACACCGGCACCCACGACAGCCTGCTCGAAGCCTCGCAGTACGTGCAGACCATCGAACACCGCCAGGGCCTGAAAGTCGCCTGCCTCGAAGAAATCGCCTACGAAAATGGCTGGATCAACCGCGAACAGCTGCTGGAGCGCGCCAGCTATTTTGGCAAGACCGGATATGGCCAGTACCTCGCCAAGTTGGCAGGGAATTAGGAAGTGTGATTGAAATCAACTTGCGCAGCGAAGGGATCGCTGACACAAGTTCACTCGGGGCTGACCTTTCCCCTCAGAATTCTCCTCAGCGGCCAGCATTGTCAGGTCTCATGTGAGTTGCAGCATCGACTGGGCTTTGTCGGCTAGTTGTTCGTGCCGGGGCGCGATCAGCTTGATCTGATGCAGCTCGATCAGACTCGCCAACAGGTACAAAACGTTCGCCCCGATCTGATCATCAACGCAGCGGTCCATAAAGCGGTCGATATGGCCGAAAGCAAGCCGGAAACAGCCTTTGCCATTAGCGCTGTGGCCCCTGGCGTCTTTGCCGATGTAGCACTGACGCTTCGCATACCGCTGATTCATTGCTCCTCCAATCATGTATTCGACGATATGAAAGTCGGACCTTACAACGAAGACGACACGCCAAACCCGCTCGGGGGTTACGGCAAGAGCAACCTGACGGGCTAACGGACTAACGGACTATTATGGCTGTGTCGCCGATCAGATCTGACACCTACCTGGGCAGGTAAGGGGGGGATGCCGTCACCTGGGGTACCTATCGCTTGACCGCTCATGGCAAAACCTCCTAATTTAGCTTCGCCGAGGCCATCGGCGAAGCGTTACGAGAGCAGGAAAACCTGTGCGAATCGGCTGCCTATCCCTTCCAGAGACTATCCACCTCCCGCCTTCCCCCCGTCCAATTCATGCCTGGATTGCAGTAGCCTGCAACATGATTGGGGAGTTGGCCAACCTGACTGGAAAACCGCGCTTCGCGAGTGTCTTGCCGGCCAAACCTGAGCATAGAATGGCAACCCCTTGTAGACGCGAGGCCTGCCCGCGAAGACGGCATCACAGGCATCTACGCCCCCAACTGGCGCACAAAAATCGCTCATCCAGTGCCAAACATCCCCGATACGACACCTTTCTGCACTTTACGACTGCCATCACAACACTGGCACGCCCACTGCAAACGCCCTCCCCGAAGCTGTCCAAACCGTTCAGGGAGCAAACGCATGAACACACAACTCAAACCCACGCTGGGCACGCTGCACCTGTGGGGCATTGCGGTCGGGCTGGTGATTTCCGGTGAGTATTTCGGCTGGAGTTACGGCTGGGGCGTGGCCGGGACACTCGGGTTCCTGGTGACCTCGTTCATGGTCGCCACGATGTACACCTGCTTTATCTTCAGTTTCACCGAGCTGACGACGGCGATTCCCCATGCCGGCGGCCCCTTTGCCTACAGCCGCCGCGCCTTTGGCGAAAAAGGCGGATTGATCGCCGGGCTGGCGACGCTGATCGAGTTCGTCTTCGCCCCGCCGGCGATTGCCTTGGCTATCGGTGCTTACCTGAATGTGCAATTCCCCGCCCTCGACCCGAAACACGCAGCGGTCGGCGCCTACATCGTGTTCATGGGCCTGAACATTCTCGGCGTGAAACTGGCCGCGACCTTCGAGTTGGTTGTCTGCGTATTGGCCGTGGCGGAACTTCTGGTGTTCATGGGCGTGGTCGCGCCGGCGTTCAGCTTCAGCAACTTTGCCCTGAATGGCTGGGCCGGCTCCGATGTGTTCGGGGCACCAGCGATTGCCGGGATGTTCGCGGCGATTCCATTCGCCATCTGGTTCTTTCTCGCCATCGAGGGCGCAGCGATGGCGGCCGAAGAAGCCAAGGACCCGAAACGTACGATCCCGAAGGCTTACATCAGCGGCATTCTGACCCTGGTATTGCTGGCCATGGGCGTGATGTTCTTCGCCGGCGGCGTCGGCGACTGGCGCACCCTGTCGAACATCAACGACCCGCTGCCACAGGCCATGAAAACCGTGGTCGGCGAAAGCTCGGGCTGGTTGCACATGCTGGTGTGGATAGGCCTGTTCGGCCTGGTGGCGAGTTTCCACGGAATCATCCTCGGCTACTCGCGGCAGTTCTTCGCCCTCGCCCGCGCCGGTTACCTGCCGGCGTCGCTGGCCAAACTGTCGCGCTTCCACACACCCCATCGGGCGATCATTGCCGGCGGCGTAATCGGTATCGCGGCGATCTACAGCGATGGTTTGATCAATCTCGGTGGCATGACGCTGACCGCGGCGATGATCACCATGGCGGTGTTCGGCGCAATCGTGATGTACATCATGAGCATGCTCAGCCTGTTCAAGCTGCGTAAGACCGAGCCGAACCTGGAGCGCACCTTCCGCGCACCGTGTTATCCGTTGGTGCCGATGATTGCGTTGGTTCTGGCGATGGTGTGCCTGGTGGCGATGGCCTGGTTCAACACCTTGATCGGGTTGATCTTCGTCGGCTTCATGGCGGTGGGTTTCGTGTACTTCATGCTCACGGCGCAATTGCGTGCCGATGCGCCGGCAGACGCGATGTTGACCGGCCTGTAATCAGCCAAGTGCGGCAGTCATATCAGGCATAGAATTGAACCACTGCGAAATGAAATCGCTCAAAGTGGTATGCACGATCGATTGGCGAAACCCGCCAATCGGCCTGCCCTCAAGGAGAGCCCTATGCCCTGGTATGCCTGGTTGATTCTGGTCGTTGCAATCGGCTCGATCGTTGGTGGATTGATGATGCTGCGTGATACCGCCAACAAGGTCGAACTGACCGAAGAGCAACGTAAACGCGTCGCTGAACGCAACGCGGAAGCGGACGCCAAGGATGCGCAGGACCGCTAAAAAACTGCTGAACAGCTTCTGTAGGAGCGAGGCTTGCCCGCGAAGGCGATCTCAGGGACGCCTTCGCGGGCAAGCCTCGCTCCTACGTCCGATTATTTTTCCCAGTCGGCCTTGGCGATATGCAAGCCATGCAACCCTTTGTACGCCGCACGTTCGGGCTGGCTCCAGCCCTCGAGCAACGCATCCTCCAACCGATAAATCTCCACCCCCAGCGGGCGACAGACGCTCAGCGGATCCTGCGCATCCGGTCCCCACATCGCCAGCGAGAGATCCCCTCCCGGACAGGTCGACAGCGCACACAGCAAATCGATCTCGGCAAAGAACTCCAGGTAATCGCCCTTCTGCGCCGGACAGGCTTTCATGAAATACATGTCGTCATGGTTCAGGCCGGTGCACTGAAAAATGTTCAGCACGTCATGCACGTCGAACTCAGTCAGGCCATGAGGCAACACGGCGCGCGTCAGGTTGGAGTGGCAGTGATGATGAAAATCCTCGCCGGTGAGCATTTTGTTTACGTAGGGATCGCAGCGAGTGCCGAGCAAATCGTGCAAGCGCCCGCCATGTTCGTCGATGCCGTAACCGGCCAGGCTGTCGTCGGTGATGGTCACCAGCGGCCGCAAGAAAGGCAGGTTCGACCAGAGCCGGTCATGGGTGCTGACATGGGCGCCCTGCAACTGCCGGGTGCGCGCCGCCCACAGACGCTCGCGCGGGTCGTTGGCATTCCAGACATTGAAGTCGCCCACTTGCGGGCCGACCGGCGTGGTCACGCGAAACACATGCCCGGCCGGCACGTTCCACGCGCGCCCGGTACGGATCGGCACCTCAAATGACTCGATCAGCGTCCGGCCGTCCTTGTTGTCGCGGATCCGTTCATAGAAGGCTTTGTCCACCTGCAAGGCCGAGCCTTTGCTGACTTGATAGGCCGCCGGATAGTCTTTGTACATGGCACAAATCCTCAATCAGTGATGGGGGGTTGGGGCAAGCATTTGCAACAGAAGGTGTTCAGAGTCATCGAGATAAACACTCATGGCGTCTGCAGCGGCGCGCTTGTCGCCCTCGACGAGGAAGTCATGGATCTGCCGGTCGCGAGCCAGCCAGGGCGCCTGGAAACGTGATTCATCCGGCGCAGTGCAAAACGCCAGGCGCAGTTGCGCAACAACGTTGGTGAAAAACTCATCGAACAAGGGGCTGCGCAGTAACCCGACGATATGTTGATGAAACGCCAGACTGTGGGTACCAACGGCGCGCCAGTCCTCGCGTTCCCGGGCCAGCTCGGTGGCCTCCAGCGCCTCGAGCATCCGGCCGGACTGATCGTCGCTTGGCGGTTGGCTCACGCTGATGGCCTGCAACTCCAGAGTGCGCCGAACCTTGAACAAATCCCGTACGTCATCGATGCCCAGCCTGCGCACCATCACGCCCTTGTTGCGCACGTAACGGGTCAGACCGTCCTGGCCCAGACGGTGCAACGCTTCACGAATGGTGTTGCGGGAAGCGTTGTAGGCCGACACCAGATCGTTCTCTACCAGCGCCATGCCAGGCAGCAGGCGACCGCCAATGATGTCGGCGCGTAACTCCAATGTGATGTGATCGGCCAGGGACAGTCCGCTGTGCATGCTTATCGCCTCGTGATTGTTCAACAATCGTCAGCTGACAAGTAATCACTATTCGTGCCAGTTGATTCGATGCGGCAGGACGAAGTTGGACGCATCTGCATGCCTTTTAGAAGTAGAAGTACAGTCACCATCCCATTTTCATTGGTTAAGATGGCGCATTGTTGCGGAGATTCCAGATGCGTTACTCGCAGGACCATAAAGCCCAGACCCATCAACGCATCATCAAGGAAGCCTCAGCGCGATTTCGCCGTGACGGTATTGGCGCGACCGGCTTGCAACCTCTGATGAAAGCATTGGGCTTGACCCACGGCGGTTTCTACTCGCATTTCAAGTCCAAGGACGAACTGGTGGAAAAAGCCCTGCAGGCTGCCGCCGATCAGTGCGACGCTACCTGTGCCGAGCTTTTCGCTCAGGATCGCCCGCTGGAAACGTTCATCGATACCTATCTGTCCGAATGGCACCAGACTTCACCTGATGAGGGTTGCCCTCTTCCGACGATGTCCTCGGAGCTGGGTTTGCGCGGACAACCCAGCCCGACCTCAGACGTGGTGCTCAATTCAAGGCTTGAACAAGTGCAAGGCACGCTTGAAGGCGAAGATGCCGCCGACCGCAGCATCTTCATCATGTCCGCACTGGTCGGGGCGTTGTTGCTGTCGCGCAGTGTCGAGAACCCGGAGCTGGCGCAGCGGATTCTCGACGTGACACGCGAGTTTCTCAAACAACCCCTGGTCTAATCCTGCCAGCGCTTGAACAATACGCTGGCATTGACCCCACCGAACCCGAAACCATTGGACAGCGCGTACTCGATGGCCATCGGCCGCGCCTGACCGTGGACGATGTCCACACCTTGCGCCGCCGGATCCGGGTTTTCGAAATTGAGAGTGGGTGGCACGATCTGATCGCGGATCGCCAACAGCGTGAAGATTGCCTCGATCCCGCCAGCCGCCCCCAGCAAATGCCCGGTGGCGGATTTGGTCGACGTCACCGCGATCTTGTTGTCGGAACCGAACAAGGACTTGATGGCGGCCAACTCTCCCAAATCCCCGACCGGGGTCGAGGTGGCGTGAGCGTTGAGATGCTGCACCTGTGCGGCAGAAATGCCCGCCTGGGCCAGGGCCAGCGACATTGCCCGACGCGCTCCGCTGCCATCCTCGGGACCGGCGGTCAGGTGATAGGCGTCGGCGCTGGTGCCGTATCCGACCAGTTCGGCCAAGGGTTGAGCGCCGCGGGCAAGGGCATGTTCCAGTGATTCGATCACCAGAAGACCCGCGCCCTCGCCCATCACAAAGCCATCCCGGCCACTGTCGAACGGCCGTGAGGCGCGCTCCGGGGTGTCGTTGTATCCGCTGGACAAGGCACGCGCCGCCGCGAACCCGGCGAGACTGACTCGATCGATCGCCGCCTCCGCGCCACCGCACACAGCAATATCCGCCTCGCCACAACGAATCAGCCGCGCCGCGTCACCAATCGCCTGAACCCCGGCCGCGCACGCCGTCACCGGCGCACCCAGCGGCCCTTTGAAACCATGCTGGATCGACACATGACCGGCCGCGAGGTTGACCAGAAAGGAAGGAATCGTGAAGGGCGACAAACGTCGCGGGCCGCGGCTGTCGGTGGTGCGGACCGCATCGGCAATCGCGCCAAAACCACCCACGCCCGAGCCGATAATCGTCGCGGTGCGCTCTTGGGTCTTGGCGTCCAGCGCTTGCCAGCCGGCCTGCTCCAGCGCCTGGCGCGCAGCCTCCATGGCAAACATAATGAAGCGGTCCATTTTTTTCTGCTCTTTGGGCGGTGTCGCCCGATCCGGGTCAAAACCCGCTTCGGGATCTTCCGCCACGGTGAGCACTGCGCCACCGACCTTGGCCGGCAGATCGGCGACCACTTCATCAGGCAAATTACGCAGCCCGGAGCGCCCGGCCAGCAGACGCTCCCAGACCGCCTCAATACCGCTACCCAGCGGAGACACCAGGCCCATACCCGTTACTACCACTCGACGATCACTCATACCGCAATTACCTCAAGCCGATTAAGGGCGCCTCACTTGTAGCGCGTGGCGGCCGTACTTTTCGAAAGATTCGGGGCCATGACCAGGCGGGCTTTTACAAAGTCGTCCCAGTCGGAGGCGTTCGGTAACGAGGGAATGGTGATCAGTTCACCCTGGTCCAGACCGGACAATGCTGCGTCCACCATCTCCCCGGCTTCCATGACCATATCCGCAGGAATCTGAGTCGCGTCAATACCGGAGCGCTCCCAGATTTCAGTGCGTGTTACGCCTGGCAACACGGCCTGGACCTTGACACCGGTGCCGTCCAGTTCCGCGTTCAACGACTGAGTTAGACTTAACACATAAGCCTTGCTTGCGCTGTACGTCGCATTGAATCGCTCAGGAAACAACGCCACCACCGAGGCAATGTTGATGATCGTGCCACGGCCTGCCTTGGCAAAACTGGCAGCCGCTGCTGATGCCAGGCGTGTGACGGTGGTGACGTTGAGCTGAATCAGTTTTTCCATTTGGTCCATGTCGGAATTGGCCAACAGACCATCGGCGGCAACACCGGCGTTGTTCAGCAGCAGGCTGATACTCGAGTCACTGCGCAGACGCTGTTCAATCTTCAGAACGTCATCTTTTTGTGTGAGGTCTGCCTTCAGTACTTCGACCTGGACACCATGCTCGGCGCGCAAATTGCTCGCCGACGCCTGCAATCGCGCCTCATCGCGAGCGACCAGCAACAGATCAAAACCTCGGGCCGCCAACCGATCAGCGTAGATGGCGCCGATTCCGGAGGAGGCTCCGGTGACGAGGGCGGTTCCTTGGGTATGGACAGAATTCATGAGCGTGCTCCTGTGAGGATGCGCTGGGCAGATAAATGCCTAAGCGCTTTGGCGGATTGAGAAATTATTATAGGCATAATCCCAAAGCAATATGATAGCCGTAATTTTTTATAGGCCGATGGAAGGTACGACACCACTCCTTTACGCCAAAATGCAAAAAGGCCGGTCAATGACCGGCCTCTTGGGCGTTGATCTAAAAGCTTAGTTCACTTCCAGCTTCTCGCGGTTCTTATCCAGGATCGCCTTGCCTATCCCCTTCACTTCCAGCAGCTCGTCTACGGACGAAAACGGTCCATTACTGTCACGATAAGCAACAATCGCTTTGGCCTTGGCTTCCCCGATACCGGATAGCTCACGCTGCAGCGTGGGTGCATCGGCACCATTGAGATCGACTTTGCCTGACTGGGTCTTGGGCGTAACTTCCAGCACCAGAGGTGCATTGCCAACCTCAGGTTTTGCCGCAGGCGCGGCGATGGCGGCAATAGAGGCGCTGGTGAGCAGGGCGAAAACCAGAGAGTAGAAATAGCCAGTACGCATAAATGAAGCTCCATGACATCGATTGAGAAAGCAGCTTTTCCGAAGCTGCCCCCCAAACTTAGGCGATGTGGTGGAGCTGTCAAAAGTGTGTCTGTTACCGAATATGAAGAAGTTAACACACCTGGCACGTTTTACATGCGGACCCGGCGACGATTATGCGAGAATTAGTGAACCGGCACCTTGGCCAGCAGCGTGGAGTCGTCTCGCAATAGCCGCGTCCAAGCGTATGAAATGTTAGTTTCCAAGGTTGAAAATTCGTAAAGCAATACCGCGGCGCACGGTGCGGCCGCTGTCTGATGCACCAGGTGTTCTTCCATTACTGGAAAGCAAATGAAAAATTCAGGCAAGTACTCAAGTGAACAACTCTGGGGATGAAATTGTGCCCGATCCAAAATTGCTGACTCTATTTGTAATGACTGAGAAAGGTTTGGCTTTTGTCGAGCAAGCCGTGGCTAAGTTCAAAAACATCATCGCAGAAGTTGTGATTGGTCAAGATGCTTCCGTCTTGAATGACTACTCGTCCGAGATTTCCGAAACCTGTCGGATCGCAGGCGTTAAGCACCTTCTCAGAAAAGATTTTCAAGGAATTACCAGTGAATACTCGATGGCTGTCTCGTGGAGATGGCTCATAAAACACCCTCCGGAAAAGCTGATCGTCTTTCACGATTCACTGTTGCCTCGCTATCGTGGATTTGCGCCTCTCGTGAATGCGCTGATAAATGGCGAGGAATTAGTTGGTGTTTCGGCCTTGTTCGGTGCAAGCGAGTACGACCGTGGCGACATCATCCATCAGACCTCAGTACGTATTCGCTACCCGATAACGATCTCTGAAGCGATCAAAGAAATAAATATCTGCTACGTCAACTCAGGTATGGAAATACTGAAAAAAATGGCCTGCGGCGAGCCGCTCACATCAACGGCTCAGGAAGAAGACAAGGCCACTTACAGTCTATGGCGCGATGAAGAGGACTATCAGGTCGACTGGAATCTCTCCGCCTGTAAAATTCGGCGGATGATTGATGCGGTTGGAACGCCATACAGAGGTGCTCTGTGCCGCATCGACGGTGTTGCTGCGCGGATCCTTGTGGCGGAAGAGCAGAATGACGTTAACATCGAAAATCGAAAACCTGGCAAGGTTATATTCATCGAAGAAGGTTTGCCAGTTATTGTCTGCGGCAATGGCTTGCTCAAGATCAAACACTGCGTTGCTGATCATGATGGCGAAAGCCTTCTTCCCCTGAAAAAATTCAGGGCCAGGTTTACCTGACACCCTACGCTTTATCCTTCAAAGTTGACCTCTGGAAAGCCCATCACCAAGGACACCAGGAGATCTCCCAATTCTAAAGCGATTTGCCTTTATTTGAGGTGATGTAACAATCCGATAAAAGAGGCATATCGTGAGAGTTAGCTCTCCGAAGTAGCCTCCCAAACGCTATTGATGTCGTATAAGTAACAAATATCTCTTATGCAGTATGTAGTTAGGGTTCGAGCCGACGTTGCTGGTAAATCCAATCGACGATTTCGCCGTCAGGGGTATAGCCGCTGACGGTTTCGCGCAAGAGTTGTCGTACGCGAGGGTAATCATCTTTTTCTACGGCAATCAGCAACTCGGTCAGGCGGCCCTTTAGCACATCCCAAGCCAAGTGGTCCTCGTTGGCGGTCATGATCATCGGGTGCTGCGTTGCCGCCACGTTGTCACCTATCAACAGTTCTTCGTACAGCTTTTCACCCGGGCGTAATCCGGTAAATTCGATAGAGATGTCACCATGTATGTTTTTCTCGGAGCGAACACTAAGACCTGAGAGATGAATCATCTTTTCGGCCAGCTCGACAATTTTTACCGGCTCCCCCATGTCCAGCACAAATACATCACCACCCAGCCCCATTGACCCAGCCTGGATTACAAGCTGAGCAGCCTCAGGAATAGTCATGAAATAACGAGTGATTTTTGGATGGGTAACGGTCAGCGGCCCACCAGATTTGATCTGTTTGTGAAATAACGGAATGACCGAGCCGGAGGACCCTAGAACATTACCGAAACGCACCATGGTAAATCGCGTCTTGTTGACCCGGGAAACATTGGTATTGTCGCCAAACAGCACCGGGGCGAGTTCTTGACTGAGCGCTTGCAGCGTCAACTCGGCAAGGCGTTTAGTGCTACCCATAACGTTGGTAGGACGCACCGCCTTGTCTGTGGAGATCAATACAAAGTTGTTTACACCCGCCTTCAGTGCTGCCTGGGCGGTATTAAGTGTACCGATTACATTATTAAGTACACCTTCGGCGATGTTGTGTTCGACCATTGGCACATGCTTGTAAGCTGCCGCATGATAAACTGTATCCACACGCCAGGTTTTCATCACATCCAGCAACTTATCCTGATTACGTACAGAGCCAAGAATCGGCAAAAGACGAATCGACAGGGATTCTCGGGCGATCCGCTGCTCAAGTTCGGACAAGATGCTGTAAAGATTGAACTCACTGTGCTCAAAGAGCAAAAGCGTGGTCGGATGCAGAGCCAGAATCTGACGGCACAACTCGGAACCAATGGACCCTCCGGCCCCCGTCACCAGAACTGACTGGCCCTTGATGCAATGCTCAAGCAAGTCTCCCTGAGCCGGAACAGCATCACGGCCCAAAAGGTCAGCGATGTCTACTTCCTGAATGTCGTCGACTTTTACCCGACCACTGGCCAAGTCCATGAAACCCGGGACGCTTCGCACGTGAAGCGGGAAACCTTCAAGGAAACCGAGAATTTCGCGGCGACGTCCACGGGAGGCGGAAGGAATGGCTAATAGAATTTCCTGCGCGCCGGTTTCATCGATCATCTGCTGGATGTGCTTCGGCTTATAAACCTGCAGCCCGGAAATTACTCGATCGGCGATATTTTTGTCATCGTCGATAAAGGCTACTGGGCGCATGATCCGCCCCATTCGCAACGCCGCTACCAACTGGTTCCCCGCTGCCCCAGCGCCAAAAATGGCGACCCTGGGCAGCCCATCATCCCTATTAGTGAAAGGCACATGCTGCGCAGCAGCAAACCAATCACCCAGAAAATATTGACGCATCGCCAGACGCAAACCACCCACCATAATCAGACTCAACCACCAATAATTGAAAATGATTGAGCGCGGGACAATATTCTGATGGTTGCTGTACCAATATACGATTACGCCGAGAATCAGAGAAGATAAGCTGACTGCCTTGATGATTGCGATCAACGCATCGTTCCCAAAGTAACGCATCACCGCACGATACATGCCGAAGCGGATAAACAAAGGGATAGCGACGATTGGGGCACTGAGAAATAGCCACGAATGGACAATAAGTGGATTGGCCATGTCATCAATGCCGAGGCGTACCAAAAATGCCAACCACAACGCCGCCCATACTAAAACGACGTCAGCTGAAACCTGAATCAGTCGCTTCTGGCGGCGTGGCAGCCCCAGCAACAGTGTGCGTAACTTATCCATAACTCCGTCGTACACCTCGAACCGCTCCCCTATTGATCGTGTGTGACGAGTGTACGTCTCCTGACGCCCTCGCTACTTTAAAAATTCTATGAATCAACTGCTGATTGCCTGCTTTTCTTCGATTTCGCCCGCATGAAATTTTACAGCGAGCATCACAAGAGGGATGTATGCGATGAGCAAACCAAATGCTCCGTTCAACCCGAAAGAAGTGACGCAGAGCGCGACGGGCAACAACCACACAATATTGATTGCCCCGACAGCAAGAGTGACTGGTAGATGCTTTTGGTATCGGCGGGAGGCGAATTGATATGCATGACTGCGATGTGCTTCGTAAACTTTCTCACCCTCAATCAGGCGACGGAGCAGCGTAAAAGTCGCGTCTACGATGAAGACGCCTAACAGTATCAACCAGGCCCATAGTAGCAGCGGAGAAACCCAAGCCGATTGTATCGAGATCACACCCAGCACCATACCCAAAAATCCGCTACCCGAATCCCCCATAAAAATGCGCGCTGGAGGAAAATTCCAGAACAGGAAACCAACCACTGCCATGGCTAACATTGCCGGGACCCACATCTGATTCTGGAACCCACTAAACCAATAAAGCAGGCAGGCGCCAAGGCAGACGGTAACCGCCTCGACACCCGCAATACCATCTATGCCATCCATGAAGTTGTACAAATTGAGCAACCACACCAGATAGATCGCGGCCAGAATATGTCCAAGCCAGCCTAGATCCAACGAGATGCCAAAGACATTGAACAAGGGCAGGCCATCAAGCCAGAACAAGGCCCAGGCAGCTCCAGCAAAGTGACCAAGTAAGCGCCACCGAACGGCCACAGGATTGTGGTCATCCAACCAGCCGAGAAGCGCAATGCCAGTCCCCGCCCCCAGCAAAGCAACAATAAAATTCCAATCGAGGATTCCAACCAAGCCGAGAACCGGTAGCGCCATAAGGAAACTGAAAGCGATTGCTATACCGCCAGCGCGTGGTGTGGGTACCGCATGCGAACTGCGACCATTGGGAATATCCATCAGGCTGCGAACCAGAGCAAAACGACGCAAGGCCCCCGTAAGCGCCAGAGAAACGCTAGCTATAACCGGCAACGACAACCATAGAGCCATCAAGGAGATATCCATAAACAAAGTGTGCGAAGTATAGCTCCTGCTCCTGCAGACCTATCCCACCTCGTTACCCGAGATTATTGACCAGATAGGCATGGGTTACAGGTAGAAATCAGGACCGAGTGGCTGGAAGATCGTGCGGTCTATCGCGACTCCCAAGCCCGCAAGAATCTGGCTTGGGATACCCCACAGGTTGTAAACCCCACGCGCACCTAAGACTGGCAGGCTTGCTGCATAACACTGCAAATTGCTTCACAGGTCTTATTGATTTCAGCTTCAGTCAACGTCGGATGCACCAGGAACATCAAGCTCGTCTCACCCAGCTCTTTGGCGACAGGAAGCCGAACTTCTGGACGCCAACCGGTATCATCGAACGCTTTTTCGAGGTACACCTCAGAGCAAGAACCCGAAAAACATGGAACGCCAAGTGCGGAAATCTCGGACAGAATACGGTCACGGCTCCAGCCTGCCTTCAACTGATGTGGCTCTACGAACACATAACATTTATAAGCAGCGTGCGCGCAGCTTTCGGGAACCACTGGAACACGCAAGCCTTTAAGCTCGCGAGCATGCGACCAAATACGTTCCGCATAATTGATTCGGCTGATACGCCACTCGGCCATGCGCCGAAGCTGGATCCTTCCGATGACACCTTGCACTTCCAGCATCCGCCAGTTCGTACCAAAGCTTTCATGCAACCAACGGAAACCCGGCTGATGCTCCCGCTCGTAGATGGCCTCCCAGCTTTTGCCATGATCCTTGAACGACCACATTTTCGACCAGAGGCTTCGGTCATTCGTCGTGACCATCCCGCCCTCGCCTCCGGTGGTCATGATCTTGTCCTGACAAAACGACCAGGCGCCGATATGACCAATGGAGCCCACGGGACGTCCCTTATACTTCGCACCATGTGCCTGGGCGCAGTCTTCTATTACCTTGAGATCATGAAGAGCGGCGAGCTCCATGATTGGATCCATGTCACATGGCCACCCGGCCAGATGCACGCAGATTACGCCCCGGGTACGGGGGGTGAGTACCGCCTTGATTGTTTCAGCCGTAATATTTTGTGTGTCGCGGTCGACTTCGGCAAAGACCGGTATCGCACCCGCATTGACGACACTGGATACTGAAGCAAGGAACGTGCGGGGCGTGACAATGACTTCATCTCCAGGACCGATTCCCAGAGCTTGCAAAGCAAGATCAAGTGCCACAGTGCCATTGGCAAGGGCAACGGAATACTCGGTGCCAGCCCACGCGGAAAATTCCTTCTCAAATTCACGGCATTCCTGCCCGGTCCAATAATTGACTTTATTGGAAAGGATTACGTCGCGAACAGCGTCAGCTTCTTCTGCAGTGAACGAAGGCCACGGAGAAAAGGGGGTATTCAACACGGTTTTTACCTGCCATCCATAATTATTTGACAATCGAACAGCCAAGAGTGGCCGTTTGCCAGACGCTCAAAATCGGACAACCGCTCGAGCGGGCACTCCAGTAGCGCTCATGTTATCAGAGATATTGCAGACCACTGCTGCACCAGCACCGATCATCACGTTAGCACCGATAGTGATCACCTGCCTGACGCATGCCCCGATACCAATCCAGCTACCGTCTCCTACGCTCACAGCGCCTGCCAATCGGGCGCCTGGGCTGATATGCACGTAATTCCCCAGAACGCAGTCGTGATCAATACTGCATCCCGTGTTCAGGATAGCGCCTTCACCTATCACGGCATATGCGTTGACGACCACGGTCGCGAAAACCACACTCCCCGGTCCGATACTGGCGTAACGGCTTACCACTGCTGAAGGATGGACAAGAACCGGTAGGTGAGCGCCTGCACTTTTCAACTGTTGCAGTTTGTTTTGCCGGACACTGTTATTGCCGATGGCCACCAACACTCCATCATACTCAGCCACCCGGCCGAGCAAGTCGTCAGTTCTCCCTATAACAGGCCAGCCGCCGATGGATGACACCTGGGGCCAAGCGTCGTCAAAAAATTCAATGACCTGCCAACCACAACATTCGGCAGTATCCGCGACGACTTTACCGTGGCCACTTGCCCCAATGATTGCCAGTCTCTTCATTTTTTCGAACCGGTAAATTTCGGCATCGTCACTTCTCCTTCAGCACTGATACCGTCCTTGATCAATACTTTCTTGATGGTAAGAAAAATGATCTTTAGATCCAGCCAGAAGGATTGATTGTTCACATACCAAACATCAAGTTTGAACTTCTCATCCCAAGACAACGCATTACGACCGTTTATTTGAGCCCAACCGGTTACACCCGGACGCACCTCATGTCGACGTAGTTGCTCTGCATTGTAAAGAGGCAAATACTCCATCAACAAAGGTCGCGGCCCTACCAGGCTCATCTCTCCCCTTATTACATTCCAGAGCTCGGGCAACTCATCCAGACTGCTGGAGCGCAGAAACCGGCCAAAATCGGTCATGCGTTCAGAATCAGGTAAGGAGTTACCCTCGGCATCCACCGCATCTCGCATTGTCCGGAACTTGACCATCTCAAACGGTTTACCACCGAGACCTGGCCGGACCTGACGAAACAGGACCGGCGATCCCAATCGCTTGCGAATCAGGTATGCAACTACGGCTATTACGGGAGACAACACAATCAATCCCATCGCGGCAGCCACAATATCGAATAAGCGTTTAGACATCGGAGGTCCTTGCAACAAGCTGATTTTTTCGTTGGGATAAACGTGCGTGGGGAATCACTTCGCCAACCGCTTGAAGTGCTCACCGAAACGCTCGACACCGACGCGCAACGAGAGCTCCTTCTTATAAAACACTCGCCCATTCTCTGCCATTTGCTCACGCTCTTCGGCAGTCATCCGTAGCAACGAAAGCACAGCATCGGCCAGCGCCTGGGGATTGTCAGACTCGCTGGCAACGCCACATCCGGCATCGCGCACCAGGTCAGCGGCGTCGCCATCTACAGCCATCAGAATCGGTTTCCCTGCCGCCATATAGGCTTGGGTTTTTGACGGAATGGTGATGGAGAACAATGGGTCCTTCTTCAAGTGGACGAGCAAGGCGTCGGCGCTAGACAGATAAGCTCCAACTTCCTGCATAGGAACACCCGGAAGGAAGACGACGTTATCGAGCCCTTTGCTTTTAGCGAGTGCTTCCAGTCGGGAAACTTCCACTCCCCCACCAAGAAAAACGAACGCCACCTGATTGGCTTGCTCTTGAAGTAACTTAGCCGCTGTGATGACAGTATCCAGCGACTGCGCTTTGCCCATATTCCCAGCAAACAAAATTCTGAATTTCGAGGAGTCTGGAAAATTGGGTGGTGGAAGACTGGAGGTCGCCCGCATCATGTCCTCAGCGCACCAGTTATAGATTACGTCGATTTTTTGCGAAGGTACGCCGCGCTCAACCAACAAACGCTTAAAACCCGGCGACAGCACAACGATTTGGTTTACGTTGCCGTATACCCAATCGCAAACTCGAGACACCACCTTAAGGATCTTCTCGTTGGAGAACATCCCTGTCGCTCTGAGTGTGTCTGGCCACATATCCTGAATATCATAAACCACTGGAACACGCCGGAAGAAACGAACCAGGGCCGCGGCGATACCGACCGTTAATGGAGGATGATAGGCATATATCACATCCGGCTTTTTCGCGCGGAATAGGCTATAAAAAAGAAGACTGGCTGCAAAACTGATGTAGTTAAGTACCCGACCTACGCCACTTTGCCCATGACTAGGATAAAGAGGAACGCGCGTTATCTGAACGCCATCGATAACTTCACGCTGCAATGGCCTGATTTTATAGCCCGAATAAACCTTCCCTCCTGGATAATTAGGAAAACCGGTGACCACCTCGACCTCAAAACCCTGAGCCACCAACTCTCGAGCAAAAACCAGGCCCTTGAAGGTAGGTTCAGGGTCAAACCACTGCGTCATTAACAGAACCCGAGTAGCCATCCGTATTAGTACCTTCTCCAGACCGTACGCATGACGTAATCACGATAACTATGAATAATCCGCACCACTTTTTCCGATACGTTCGGCATGCTGTAGTCCGCGACAAGTCGCAACGTGCGTTCTTCATCTCGCGATTGGCTTTCAAGCAATAGCAATGCCTGAAGGACTCGGTCGGTTTCCAGCCCCACCATCATGACCGCTGCCTCTTCCATGCCTTCAGGGCGCTCATGCGCCTCACGCAGGTTCAACGCAGGGAAATTAAGAATTGATGATTCTTCATTGATAGTGCCGCTGTCGGAAAGTGCTGCCTTAGACGAAAGCTGCAACTTGTTGTAATCCATGAAGCCGAGCGGCTTCAGCAACCGAACGTTGGGGTGGAAAACGATACCGAGAGCATCCACCCTTTTTTGCGTGCGAGGATGCGTGGAAACAATCACTGGAAGATCGTAGTCCTGCGCCACCGTGTTCAACACCTCGACCAACTTCAGAAAGTTTTGGTCGCTGTCGATGTTTTCCTCTCGATGCGCACTGACGACAAAAAATTGTCCCGCCTGCAAACCGAGGCGCTCAAGTACGTCCGAGGCATCAATACCAGCACGGTAATGAGTGAGGACTTCGAACATCGGACTGCCGGTTTTGATGATCATGTCCGGCGAAAGCCCTTCGCGCAGGAGGTAATCCCGAGCAATGGTGCTGTAAGTCAGATTGATATCCGCTGTGTGATCGACAATGCGACGGTTGATCTCTTCCGGTACCCGCATATCGAAACACCGGTTGCCCGCTTCCATGTGGAACGTTGGAATTTTACGGCGTTTAGCTGGAATTACCGCCATGCAGCTGTTGGTATCACCCAGGACCAAGAGAGCCTCAGGCGAGATTTCACCCAGGACCCGGTCTACCGAGATGATGACGTTACCGATAGTTTCCGCACCGGTTGCGCCAGCCGCGTTAAGAAAGTGATCCGGCTTACGAATGCCGAGATCCTGAAAGAAAATCTCATTCAATTCGTAATCGTAATTCTGCCCGGTATGGACCAAAACATGGTCACAGTGCTCATCCAGGGCCGAGATAACTCGTGATAGACGAATGATTTCAGGACGCGTGCCAACAACAGTAACTACTTTTAGTTTTTTCATGACAATCCTTACCCGATCGATTGGCTCAAGAGCTCAATGGCAGCGCGAATGTATCTGGACGCTCGCGATCAAAAATCTCGTTGGCCCACAACATGACAATCAACTCATCATCTCCGACATTGGTGATGTCATGCGTCCAGCCCGGGACGGTTTCAACAATCACCGGTTGTTCACCTGTCGTTTTCAACTCATAAAATTCGTCTGACATAATGTGGCGGAAACGAAACAGCGCGCTTCCCTTTATGACAAGAAACTTTTCAGTCTTTGAATGATGGTAATGGCCACCCCGTGTTATTCCCGGGTGAGCAGTAAAATAAGAAAACTGGCCGGCATCCGGCGTTTTCAACATTTCCACAAACACGCCGCGAGGATCGCCATATTTGGGCACCTCGTAGGTAAAAGATTCAGGTGGCAGGTAACTCAGGTAGGTCGAGTACAACGCTCGCGTCAACCCTGTGCCCACTGCCTCACTGATCAATGTGGAGCGACTTTCACGAAAAGCAGTGATCTGATCAGCGACTTGACCAACGGTGCTGGAGTACACCGGATCGACCTTCGCATTGCTGTCAGGTGCAGCCTTTCCGTCCATGATGTCAATGAAATGCCGTATCACGTCATCGACATACACCAGCGTAAGCGCAGCATTCCTGTCATGAATGGATATGGGCAAATTACGAGTAATATTGTGGCAAAAAGTCGCCACGGCGGAGTTGTAATTCGGCTTTGCCCACTTCCCGAAGACGTTGGGAAGGCGGAATACATGCAAATCAACGGAATGCTTTTCGGCTAGCTCATTCAGCGCATGCTCTGCCGCCAGTTTGCTCACACCGTAGGGATTGTCGCGATCAGCCTGAGTTGAAGATGTGTAAACAATTTTTGGCTTGCGCCCGCTGCCCGCGACAGCCTCACAGAGCAATTGCGTCAAATCGCTGTTGCCGCTTTTGAATTCTGCTGGATCCTGTGGACGGTTAACCCCGGCCAAATGGAAGACGCAATCGGCCTGAGCAGCTAGTTGCTTGAGCAACTCGACACCATCATCCCTGCCAAAACGCAAAATCTCGACATCGCTCCGCTCGCGCAAATGAGCCTCGAGATTTTTACCTATAAATCCATTTATACCGGTAATCAGAACCTTCATGATCATTCCTCCGGCGTAGCATATTCACCACGCTGGATTGCTTGGATAAACTCAAGTTTCAGCAACAACTTTTGCATCCCAGCGACATCAAGTCGCTCAGTGTTATGCGAATTGTAATCTTCAGTACGAGAAATTTTTTCCTCACCCTGTTCAACAAATTTGCTGTAGTTCAGATCGCGAAGATCAGGCGGAATTCGGAAGTATTCGCCCATATCTTCGGCACAGGCCATCTCTTCGCGACTCAGGAGAGCCTCATAAAGTTTCTCGCCGTGCCGAGTGCCAATAACCTGGATAGGGTGTTGAGGCTGGCCGACTAACTGGGTCAATGCTTGTGCAAGCGTCTCAACGGTTGCAGCAGGTGCTTTCTGGACGAAAAGATCGCCATTATTGCCATGCTCGAAGGCATATAAAACGAGATCAACTGCATCCGCCAGGGTCATCATGAAACGCGTCATGTTCGGATCAGTAATGGAAAGCGGGTTCCCCAAACGTATCTGCTCAATGAAAAGAGGGATTACAGATCCTCTTGAGGCCATCACATTTCCATAACGAGTACCGCAGATAATCGTCTTGCTTTCATCAACGTTTCTTGACTTGGCCACCATCACTTTTTCCATCATGGCCTTGGAAATACCCATGGCATTGATTGGATAGACAGCCTTGTCAGTACTTAAACAAACGACGCGCCTAACGCTGTTTTGAATTGCGGCCTCAAGCACATTATCCGTACCAACCACATTAGTCTTGACAGCCTCCATCGGATGAAACTCGCATGATGGGACTTGCTTCAGTGCAGCGGCATGGAATATATAGTCCACACCACGGGTAGCCGCCAAAACGCTTTGATAATCTCGCACATCACCAATGTAGAATTTAAGCTTAGAGTTGGCATAGCGTTTCCGCATATCATCTTGCTTTTTTTCATCACGGCTGAAAATACGAATTTCCGCAATATCGCTGCTAAGAAAACGCTTTAGAACGGCATTCCCAAAAGAACCGGTGCCACCGCTGATTAACAAAGTTTTGTTTGCAAAATTTTCCACGCCGAGCCTTCCTGAAAAAAATACACGAAATTTTACCATAGTCATTCTAGAGTTTTGGTACAAGATTCCGCTACCACACCAAAAACGGCTAAAGCAATCCAGATTTCATTTGAAGACCACCTATCCTCGAAGGCCAACCTGTGCTTATCCCAGACTCCAAAGTCAGATCTTCAGTAAGCACCTGCAAAACCATCTCCAAGCAATATCAATTTTATCAAAAAGTCAACCCCCTTATAACCAAAATAAAGAAGGGTTGCGACGACACCAACATTTAGGCCGCCTTTGCTTTGAAGCCCATAGAACATAAAAATAAAATAGGAAAAAATAACAACTCTTTCAGCGCCAATAAAGTAGGCCGCCATCACCATTGGTAGCGAAGCTAATAAAGCCTCTACTCTTCTTCCCCGAGCATAATAAAATGCTAACCCGGCGAATAAAGCTGGCTTAAGAATTGAGCCAACCCCTCCCCACGCGCCATAGTAGTAGCTCATTTTAGAGGCGATATGTTCCCTTAATACCACCAGGACAAGCGTCATACCCAAGATCAAAAAAAACAAATAAAGAAATCCAACGCCTACTCGCCCTACTGCCAACCTATTAACCACTAGCAATATGCTTCTAACTTGAGCCGCGATAAGCAACATCAGTGTTTGGACATGGGTAAAAATGGATGCCGCATAAAATAAATATCGACATAAACCCGTAATTCCACAACCTACCAAAAAGAGAAATAGAGAAAACTTAAGCCTCTCTGCAGAAAAAGCCAAAACTAACAGATAAAAATTCAAATAAAGTAATGGAAATAAAATACGACTCACACCCTTTTCTATGAGCCAAAGAAAAATCTGATAAAAAAATAAATAATTTACAAAGGACAACAGTAAGTCCTTCGATACGGAGTGTGAAAAGGTATAAATGAACAAAAAATATCCAGGCTCCCCCGTTCCTAGGGAGTCTCGATAAAATTGAAATGCCTCCGTCAAAGGCAGTCCTACAACGCCCTCATAAAAATGTCGATAGAACTCTTGGTCCCCTAGGACTCCATAAGGAAAAATTAAAAGGCTTCCAATAAAAAATGGAAACGCCCAGCTAGCCGCTTTTAATTTTTCCACTGAGATATTCATAATACTCTAAACTTCTGCGATTCTCTTGACAATTTATACAACTCCCGACTCATACTTTGATCAACTCAGTGTTCCTTGGTTCCTTCTATTGGCAAATCCCCTATCCCATCCAAATTTATGCTTGATTGCACACGTCAAAAAAGACACCCCGGCCAAGGAATTAGAGTACTTTTCGACTGAAAATTGTTCAAGTTCAATATGCTTACTTTCTAGTTCCATGAATCCGTCTGCGGTATATGAGATCGAAAACGTCTGGGATTTTGCCTTACATAAAAGGGCAGCAGTTTTCCAAGCATCTGCGTCAAGGATTATCTGAGACAGTTTATCTTCCATTAAATATGTTTGCTGTCCAGCATCGAGCTCATTATATGAGAAACCCTCGATATCGCTCAAATACCCATAGGTAATCGGATCAACAGTAGATTCTATACCGATAATTGAAGGTAGACCTAAGGCTGACGCCTCAACAATAGCAGTACCACTACCAACAAACGCTAACGCGCCTTTGAGTATAGTGGGAATGTCCTCATACCCTATCGCCCCTTTGAATATAACGGAGGCACCAAGATTCAACGACGATACCAACCGAACTAGTTCTGGTTCATACGATCCAGTACCATATATTTCATAAACTAAATTCGGGCGTATCTTTTTCAATGCTGGCAACATATTGATTACATGTCGATTATAAGATTTAAAATCATATAAATTACCAATCGACACTATACGGTCAGACTGAGGATCGCCAACTACGCCAACATCTTCAACTGGGATATCTATTCCGATCGGAACCAGCGTCGACGCGGCATAACTCTTGCCGAAGAACCCCTCAAATGACTTTCGGTTCTTTTCGTTAAAAAATATGATACTTTCAGCTGGCAATAATGAAAACAACGCCTGCGCCTTGACAGCAAAATAGTGTCCCACATCACCAAACATAATTTCATTCTGATGATAGATACCAAATGACAGTCGGAAACTATTGTCAGCGTACTTCAAATAACGCTTAACAAAAAGGAGTCCAAAAACCCCCATAATATGCACGTGAGAATCGTATGATTTCACTAGATCATTTACCGCCGACAAATTCAAAGGAATAAATCCCCCGAGTTGCGACTTAAAAGCAGGGCGTGAGAACCCGCAGGCCAAATCTTTCAAATAAAAAACATCTGCATACTGGCGAATCCTATCCTCCAAGCCTTTATCTACAAGGTCAAACAGCACTAACACGCCAACTTTCTTCCCCCGCTTAGAAAATTCTCTGGCGAGTCGTAAAACAAACGTTGTGCCACCATTAAGTTCTAACACATTAGCAATGAACAGCATCGGACCTCCTGCCAAACGAAGTGGTTTTTAAATAAATGACGAAAACCAATACACAAACCATGAAGTAAATCACATACGAAAGTGCGTAACCAACCATAACGCCCTTGGTGCCCGGAAACACATTTAGCATTAACAATGAAAATAATAGAAATAAAGCGTTTTGCAAAAATTCGGCCGCAATATAGAATTTCGTTGCGGCTTTTGCCACAGCAACAAAGCCAATCACGTAAGAGAGAACCTTAAAAAGGTCGCCAATTAACTGGAAAACAATTACGTCATCAAGAGCATTGAAACTAGACGAGAGAATGAGCGGAATAAAAAATGCTCGACCATAATAAAACGCCCCCGCGCCAATCCCGAAAACGAGCGCCATCAGAAAAATGAACTTTAATGTAACGAGTCCAATATCGCGCCTAATCTCGAGGCGTGAAATCATCGGCATGAAATAGTAAGCCAAAAAGACGGTAAAAAAACCAAGGTAAGCACTGGATAATTTAATAGCGCCCTGCCAAACGCCGGCAGCGCCAAACCCTGATGAATTTATCAACATCTGCCTGATAACAATTTCCACTACCGGAAAAGTAACAGCGCTCGTCAGCAACATTAACGTAAATGATGACAAACGCTTAAATTCTATGCGCCGTATTCGAACGAAGTTGATTTTTGTCCTAATATTGGATTTCCAATAAAAATAAAACGAAGGTATAAATGTAATGCCATACAGAACAATAATAGATAGTGCCGCGCCCGAAAGGTTAAATTGTGAGGTGAGCCACCAGATAATGGGTAAAGCAAAACTACTCCCAAGTATCTGGATTTTCGAATAAACACTAGTCTGCATGAGACCATTGCTTACACCTACAACCAAATTAACAAACGCAAAAAAAACTTGCGCCGCGACTAGTATCATTATAATCCAGTACTTATCCGGGTCTTTGAATACCACTGCTGCAATATTTTTTGAAAAAGCCATACCGAAAACGAGAATACACAGGCAGATAATCGCAGAGTAGGTTGCAGATGCCGAAATAAACCTTATAAGGCGTCTTGGTTGCCTGGCATATTCTGCGGAATACTTGATGACCGCATTGATTACTCCGCCTCCTGCAATCATGTATACCATTGTTGAGACGCTCATAAAGTGCCCCAAGGCCCCCATACCTTCCGCGCCGAGGTAATGGGCTATTACTTTGAGAAGTATAAAGCCCATCACAATTCGCGATAGATGGGCGCAGCTAGTTAAGATGGCACCATTCAATACATTCATTACGATTACAATTTATCCAACGCATCTAAAACGGATTGAGTCACCTGCTCACGCTGATAAGCTTGCATTCCGTACCAAATAGGCAAACGGACAAGTCGCTCACTCTCTTTGGTAGTGTAACGATCTTCAGCAGGCATATAACCGAAGACCCGCCCACATGGAGACGAGTGCAAAGGGACGTAGTGAAAAACGCTCATCACATTATCTTTTTTAAGAGCTGCGATAAACTTCGTACGGTGTTCCAAGTCATCCAGTTTTAAAAAAAACATATGGGCGTTGTGCTCACAAGTTTTGGGGATTAACGGTAGGCCTAACTTATTTGAAACACCAGCAAAAGCCCTATAATACTCATTCCACGTATTAAGACGATCTTTGTTAATCTCATCAGCCACTAACAACTGACCGTATAAATAAGCTGCTTGCAACTCAGATGGAAGATAGCTACTGCCAATATCAACCCACGTGTATTTATCAACCATTCCACGCCAAAACTGGCTTCTGTTTGTCCCCTTCTCTCTGATTATTTCGGCCCGACTAATAAAGGATTCATCGTTAATCAGGAGCAATCCACCCTCACCACCACTGGTGTAGTTTTTTGTTTCATGAAAACTATAAGCGCCAAAGTGACCTATTGTCCCCAACGGTCGACCTTTGTAAGTCGACATCATCCCCTGAGCAGCATCTTCTATTACATAAAGCTTATGCCGCTCTGCAATATCCATAATTGCGTCCATTTCACACGCGACGCCTGCGTAGTGGACGGGAACAATGACCTTAGTTTTGTCTGTGATCGCCGCTTCAATCAGAGACTCATCGATGTTCATCGTATCAGGGCGAATATCGACAAATACTATTTTCGCGCCACGCAAGACAAAAGCATTTGCCGTACTGACAAATGTATAACTCGGCATTATGACTTCATCACCGGGCTCAATATTCACGAGCAAAGCGGCCATTTCCAGCGCTTGAGTGCATGAAGGTGTTAATAAGGCCTTCCGACAAGACAATTTTTCTTCAAACCATGTCTGACAGAGAATAGTAAATTCACCGTCGCCCGACATTTTGGAGCTACGCATTGCCGACGTGACGAATTGATCTTCATTGCCTGTATAGGGAGGCTTATTAAACGGAATCATTATTTGCTCATCCAAAAAAATATATTTCTAACCTTAGAAAATAACTGCAATTACCAACCATTGCTACAATGAAACATCTTTCCGAAAAATGGTACCAGGGACATATAGAACTCCTGCTTACCCTCCCCCACCTCCATTTGCGGCAGATCAGAGCGATTGTACACCTGTTTCAATCAAACCATCAAAATCATGTCGGCCGCCTTTCTAGGCTCGAACTGTCCTTCACCTACGACAACTCCATTCTGTCGTCACTGAGATAATTTCTCAGCAATGCAAATATGACTCCAAGAATGAGTCCTAGTATTAAACCAATTAATATTATTAGCGATTTTTTAGGACTGACCGGCTGATCCGGAATCTCAAGGTTTCCGTCCATTCTAAAAACTTCAACATTAGTGATATTCGATTCAAGCTCATTGAAAAAGTTATATTTCGTTTGTAGCGAGCGCAATCTGTCGATAAAGGGATCATCAGAATTCCTGGACTCCAAGTTCGCTATCTCAGCTTTCAGAGCCTTGGTTCCGCGCATATAAATAAGTTGCCCACTAAGACTCCCGGCAATTTCAACAGCTGGATTTCCACTGATGATTGGCGGTTTATCCAACCCAATTGCTTCCGCAACGCGCAATGCTTCTCGCAGCTTAATAATTGAGTCCTCACGTCCTTTGCGGCCAACCTCTCGCAGCAACGTGATTTCTTGATGAAGATTTCGTGCAAGGACGTCCGCCTCACTACCAATATTCCTCATCATCTCTTTTTTAGCCCGCTCGCTTGCCCGCGCTACGTACTTCCCAGCCATCATCGCTACCTTTTCCGCATCGTCGCCTTTTACAATTACCAAATACTTATCTGGCGAATCTTTTCCAGATACCGAGATGGTCAGCCACTTTGAAAAGTCAGCATACAACGCGTCCTGCGATCCTTTTCTCTCCGCCTCAGAAAGTGAAGGCAAATAAAAACCATTGAAAAATTCTCGCCGAAGTGATTCAGCCTGAAGATTACGTGTAAAAACATCATATACATCTTTAATCGTAAATGGTTCTAGTTGATTTTCTTTCGTCCGGCCGTAGTTGAAGTTAGCAATATTATTATTCGTTGGTGGAATAACAAATGCTTTGGCTTCATAAGTTGGCTGAATCACAAACATAATAATCGCGGAACAAAAAACAGTTAGAATAGTTATTCCGATTATAGCGAATCGTTGGCGCCACAGCACAGCCAATAATTTACGTAGATCTATATCATTAGCATCTGAGAAAACATTGGAGTTCTTCTGCATATTTACGAACCTCTTAAATCGTTAAACAATTTCTCCTATCGCTAATAAATTTGACAGGATTGAAAAATCTGAATTATCTTTTACCCTTGAAAGAGGTTTTAATATCGCACTCAATGTTGTCCTTAAGATTTATCGACATTACGTAAGGAAATAGTTTTCGAGTATGCGTGGATCGCAAATACGCTCCAGCAGTCTGGCAGATTTCATATCCAGCGAAGGCAGCTGATTGATGAAATTTCAAATGTACACCTAGATATCCCGCAGGCTGGGTAGCCAGCACGGGAGGCAGCAATTGAGCGCGAGATGGGATTTGGACGTTGCTCGCCCAGGACATGATTGAGCTGACTTCGATCATTGATGCCAATTCGGCCCGAAAACATTCCGAAACTAAAGAACTTTCAACTATTAATTCATGTTGATTTGTATGGGTATACGTCTCAACCAGCGTTATATGGTCGCAAGTATTTGCGCGGGCTTGACGGTTGGCTGCCACGCCATTCGAACCAGCATCGCTGGAGACTATGATGTTCACGTGAAAACATACCCTTGAGTTCTTGGCAGGGCCATCATCCCAGCGCTGACTGTCCATGAATGCAAAAGCTTCGTAATGACGGAAACGCTGTAAGAGCCAGTCTTAGCTCTCAACCCCATTGATACCAAAACCCCGCGGAGCATTTTACAGCTTAATTAAGGTTTTACTAACATATATAGACAAGCTGAAGCTAAAATTCAACGCCCTCTACGGAGATCTTGTTATCAGATAAGGCGCTTACGCCCAGGTCTGGAAGCACGTGACAGAAACCACCCGAGAATCGGACCAAGCACCATGCCACAGAGCAGCGCGACAACAATGGCCAGCGAGACTGAGACCTGCGGCCCAGCCCACCCAAGAAACATTAGCGAAACCAATTGCTGATTCTCGAGAACGAACACCAAGACCACTAAAACCAGCAACAGGACGCATACAGCGAGCAACACGCGCTTGGAATTACGCATGAGCAGCCCCTTTTATTGCAAGAGCGGTCATAGTCCCTCACCCTCCTCATCCTCATTCACCCGATCACGCAACTCCTTCCCTGGCTTGAAATGCGGAACGAACTTCCCATCAAGGCTTACAGACTGCCCTGTCTTAGGGTTACGTCCAACACGCGGCGCACGATAGTGCAGTGAAAAGCTGCCAAAACCACGGATCTCAATACGATCCCCAGTGGCCAGACATTGAGACATTTGTTCAAGCATGGTCTTGATGGCCAGCTCCACATCCTTGGATGAGAGCAGCCCTTGATGGGTGACAATTCGTTCGATCAACTCCGACTTCGTCATATTTTTCCCTTCTTTTTCAAGCAGCTAGGAAAAGCGCTTCAAAGGTTTTAGCATGCCCGGAGAAATTTGAACAGCCCGAGTTTTCACATATCTCTACTGGCAATGACCGCCCAATTACAACGAACTACAAGCCGATCCACCTCAGCGACAAATCACCAGCATGGTACGCGTCAGATAACCCGCAGGATTGAAGCCGAAAGGATATTCATCTTCATCCTTGGCATCATCAGACCTTGCGATAACCTTATATCCCCCCGCCTTACACTCTTTGTCCGCGCGCTTACGACACTTCTCCCACCCAGAACCCAATCCCGAACAATCTATCTCTACGCCACTGACTCCACGCACGGCATGGGTCCTGGCAGTCGTGCCACAACCCGCCAATGCCAGTACTGCCATTGCGACAATGAGCTTGTTCATGCACTTCCTTATGGCAGGCGCCCTGCCCGGCTTTCGTTCGCTTGAGCTAAAGACTAGCTGCAAATAAGCGATTGATCCGATTAAAGAAAGAGACAGCTCAGAGGGGTCATTGGTTTCAACGGCCGACAACCCGGCATGATCCCATCGACAGGCTCACCAAATCCCTGGCACAAAAAAGGGCGACCGAAGTCGCCCTTTTTCTATGGTCTGACAGAACTTAGTTCTGTTTTTCCATTTGTGCACGCAACAGGTCGCCCAGAGTGGTAGGACCAGCAGCGATGCTATCCGAAGGCTTGTCTTTCAAGCTTTGGATGGCTTCTTTCTCTTCAGCATCGTCTTTCGACTTGATGGAGAGCTGGATTACACGGCTCTTGCGGTCAACGCTGATGATCTTGGCTTCTACTTCCTGGCCTTCTTTCAGAACGTTGCGCGCGTCTTCAACGCGGTCACGGCTGATTTCGGAGGCTTTCAGAGTCGCTTCGATATCGTCGGCCAGAGTGATGATGGCGCCTTTAGCGTCAACTTCTTTCACGATGCCTTTAACGATTGCGCCTTTGTCGTTCTCTTGAACGTACTCGGAGAACGGATCGCTTTCCAGTTGCTTGATACCCAGGGAGATGCGCTCGCGCTCTGGGTCAACCGACAGGATAACGGTGTCCAGCTCGTCGCCCTTCTTGAAGCGGCGAACGGCTTCTTCGCCCACTTCGTTCCAGGAGATGTCGGACAGGTGAACCAGACCGTCGATGCCGCCGTCCAGACCAATGAAGATACCGAAATCGGTGATCGACTTGATGGTGCCGGAGATTTTATCGCCCTTGTTGAACTGGCCAGAGAAATCTTCCCATGGGTTAGATTTGCACTGCTTGATGCCGAGGGAGATACGACGACGCTCTTCGTCGATGTCCAGAACCATAACTTCCACTTCGTCGCCGACTTGTACGACTTTCGAAGGGTGGATGTTCTTGTTGGTCCAGTCCATTTCGGAAACGTGTACCAAGCCTTCAACGCCTTCTTCCAGCTCAGCGAAGCAGCCGTAGTCGGTCAGGTTGGTTACACGAGCGGTAACGCGAGTGCTTTCTGGGTAACGGGCTTTGATAGCAACCCATGGATCTTCGCCCAGTTGCTTGAGGCCCAGGGAAACACGATTGCGTTCGCGATCGTACTTCAGAACCTTGACATCGATCTCGTCGCCAACGTTGACGATTTCGGAAGGATGCTTGATACGTTTCCAAGCCATGTCGGTAATGTGCAGCAGGCCATCGACGCCACCCAGATCGACGAATGCGCCGTAATCGGTGAGGTTCTTGACGATACCTTTGACTTGTTGGCCTTCCTGCAGGGATTCCAGCAGAGCTTCACGCTCGGCGGAGTTCTCGGCTTCGAGGACGCTACGACGGGAAACGACAACGTTGTTGCGTTTCTGGTCAAGCTTGATGACCTTGAATTCCAGCTCTTTGCCTTCCAGGTGCGTGGTGTCGCGCACTGGACGGACGTCAACCAGAGAACCTGGCAGGAACGCACGGATGCCGTTAACGTCGACAGTGAAGCCGCCTTTAACCTTACCGTTGATAACGCCCTTGACCACTTCTTCGGCTGCGAAGGCTGCTTCCAGAACAATCCAGCATTCAGCGCGCTTGGCTTTTTCACGGGACAGCTTGGTTTCACCAAAGCCGTCTTCAACCGAGTCCAGAGCAACGTGAACTTCGTCACCGACGTTGATAGTCAGTTCGCCAGCATCGTTGTAGAACTGCTCAAGCGGGATGAGTGCTTCAGACTTCAGGCCAGCGTGAACGGTTACCCAGCGAGCTTGGTAATCGATATCAACGATAACACCGGTGATGATGGAGCCTGCCTGAAGGTTCAGGGTTTTTAGGCTTTCTTCAAAGAGTTCCGCAAAGCTTTCGCTCATTTTAATTCCTGTGAATGAGGGCGAAGGATACGCCCATCTCCACACCCCAGACGGTGTGGGTTAGTTTCATTTAGAAGAAGCGCCACAGGACTATGACTGGTCCCCTGCGGCCTTCTTGGTCACCCGGCGATATCGCGAATGGCGATCTCGCTCATGATGCGTTCCAGCACCTGAACGATGGATAATTCCGTGGAATCCAGCTGTATGGCGTCAGCCGCCGGCTTGAGCGGGGCTACCGCTCGCTGGGTGTCACGCTCATCGCGTGCACGTATCTCATCTAGCAGACTCGACAGACTAACACCATCGACTTTTCCCTTCAACTGCAAGTATCGACGGCGCGCACGCTCCTCGGCACTGGCAGTGAGGAATATCTTCAGCGGCGCGTCCGGAAAAACCACCGTGCCCATGTCGCGGCCATCGGCCACCAGACCCGGTGCTTCCTGAAAGGCACGCTGGCGCTGCAGCAGCGCCTCACGCACGGCGGGCAACGCAGCAACTTGGGAGGCACCAGAACCGACACTCTCGGTACGAATGACATCGCTGACTTCGTCACCTTCCAGAATGATTCGCTGCAGCTGACCTTCGGTCGCCGCAATGAACTGCACATCCAGATGAGCGGCAAGCTTTTTCAGCAGTTCTTCATTGGTCAGGTCAACGCCGTGGTTATGCGCAGCGAACGCCAACAGACGGTAAAGCGCACCGGAGTCCAGCAGATTCCAGCCCAGGCGCTTGGCCAGTATCCCGGCGACCGTGCCTTTGCCAGAGCCGCTTGGCCCATCAATGGTGATGACCGGTGCGATGATTTTCACGACTGAGCCTCTTGTGCAACACGGATGCCGACCTGCGCGCACAGCGCGAGGAAGTTCGGGAACGACGTCGCGACGTTGGCACAGTCATGGATGCGAATCGGTGCAGTGGCGCGCAGCGAAGCAACGCTGAACGCCATGGCAATCCGGTGATCGCCGTGACCGTGCACTTCGCCGCCGCCAATCAGGCCGCCGTCGATGATGATGCCGTCCGGGGTCGGTTCGCATTTGACGCCCAGCGCCAGCAAGCCATCGGCCATGACCTGGATCCGGTCCGATTCCTTGACCCGCAACTCTTCGGCGCCGCGCAGGATAGTGCGCCCTTCGGCACAGGCTGCGGCCACAAACAGCACAGGGAATTCGTCGATGGCCAGCGGAACCAGCGCTTCGGGAATCTCGATACCCTTGAGTTTAGCTGCACGTACGCGCAGGTCCGCTACCGGTTCGCCGCCGACTTCACGCTGGTTTTCCAAGGTGATGTCAGCGCCCATCAGGCGCAGGATGTCGATCACGCCGGTACGAGTCGGGTTAATGCCGACATGCTCAAGCACCAGCTCCGATCCTTCGGCGATTGACGCAGCGACCAGGAAGAACGCGGACGAGGAGATATCACCCGGCACTTCAATGTGAGTGGCCGTCAGTTTGTGGCCGGACTCGACCGAAGCGGTAGCGCCGTTGACACTGACCGGATAGCCGAAGCCACGCAGCATACGCTCGGTGTGATCGCGAGTCGGAGCCGGCTCGGTGACCGTGGTTTTGCCTTCAGCGTACAGACCGGCCAGCAGCAGGCAGGATTTAACCTGGGCACTGGCCATTGGCATGGTGTAAGTCAGGCCTTTGAGCTTGTTGCCACCACGAATGGTCATCGGTGGACGACCTTCTGCGGCGGTCTCGATCACCGCGCCCATTTCGCGCAGTGGATTGGCCACGCGATTCATCGGACGCTTGGACAGCGAAGCATCGCCTGTCAGCGTGCTGTCGAAGTCCTGCGCAGCCAGCAGGCCCGACAGCAGACGCATCGAGGTGCCGGAGTTGCCCAGATAGATCGGGCCTGGCGCAGGCTTCAAGCCATGCAGGCCGACGCCGTGAATGGTCACGCGACCGTGATGCGGACCTTCAATCACGACGCCCATGTCGCGGAAGGCTTGCAAGGTCGCCAGGGCGTCTTCACCCTCAAGGAAGCCTTCCACTTCGGTGACGCCTTCGGCCAGAGAGCCGAGCATGATCGAGCGGTGGGAAATCGATTTATCGCCCGGTACACGAATCCGCCCAGTCAGGCGGCCACCAGGTTGTGCCAGGAAAATCAGGTCGTTGGAGTTCATAGCGTCCACATAAGCCCGGCGGGCCAGGATTTTACTGAAATGTTCGCGGGCAACCCGGGCGCGTGTGAACACGCCCAACAATTGGTGCCCATCCCCTGCATCGACCGCGTCGCGCAAGGCGTCGAGGTCGCTGCGAAATGTATCGAGTGTGCGCAGGACAGCCTCGCGGTTCGCGAGGAAGATGTCGTGCCACATGACCGGGTCGCTCCCCGCGATTCTTGTGAAATCGCGAAAACCGCCGGCAGCGTAACGGAAGATCTCAAGGTTTTCATTGCGCTTGGCCAGTGAATCGACCAGACCGAACGCCAACAAGTGCGGCAAATGGCTGGTCGCCGCCAACACTTCGTCGTGACGTTCAACCTGCATGTGCTCGACGTCGGCGCCCAATTCGCGCCACAAACGGTCGACCACTGCCAGCGCAGCCGGATCGGTTTGATCCAGCGGCGTCAAAATCACTTTATGACGACGGAACAGTTCGGCATTGGAGGCTTCCACCCCGCTCTGCTCGGAACCGGCAATCGGATGGCCCGGAACGAAACGCGCCGGCATGCCGCCAAACGCTTCGGTCGCGGCACGCACGACATTGCCTTTGGCGCTGCCGACGTCGGTCAGAATCGCTTGCCCCAGGTCCATGCCCGCCAAACGGCCGAGCATTTTTTCCATGGCGAGGATCGGTACGGCGAGCTGAATCACGTCCGCCCCCTGGCAAGCAACCGCCAGGTCTTCTTCGCAACGATCCACCACGCCCAATTCAACCGCGAGCTTGCGCGACTGTGGGTCGAGATCGACTCCGACCACTTCGCGGCACAGGCCACTTTCGCGCAAACCCTTGGCAAACGAACCGCCGATCAACCCCAGACCGACCACCACCAGGCGACCGATCATAGGGGCAGCAGATTGCAGTGCAGTGACATCAACCACGAGCCAGAACCTTGGTCAGCGCCTCGAGGAAGCGGCTGTTTTCAGTTGGCAAACCGATGGTGATGCGCAGGTGGTTCGGCATGCCGTAGTTGGCGACCGGACGCACGATCACGCCTTCGCGCAGCAACCCCTGGAAGATCGGCGCAGCCACTTGCCCCATATCGACGCAGATGAAGTTGCCTTTGGACGGAATCCAGCTCAGCCCCAACTCACGGAAACCCGCTTCCAGTTGCTGCATGCCAGACTCGTTGAGGCGACGGCTTTCAGCCAGGTAATCGGCGTCTTGCAGCGCAGCGCACGCAGCGGCCAGGGCCAGGCTGTTGACGTTGAACGGCTGACGCACGCGGTTCAGCACATCGGCAACCACGGCAGTGGACAAGCCGTAACCGACCCGCAACGCCGCCAGGCCATAAGCCTTGGAGAACGTGCGCGAAACCAGCAGGTTCGGGTACGCCGCCAGGAAGTCCAGGCCATCCGGCAAATCGCTGCCTTCGGCGTATTCGATGTAGGCCTCATCCAGCACTACCAGCACGTGTTCCGGTACGTCCTGAAGGAATTCGTCCAGCGCCTCGGCATCGAACCAGGTCCCGGTCGGGTTGTTCGGGTTGGCGATGAACACCACGCGGGTGTCAGCATCGATCGCTGACAGCATGGCTGGCAGATCATGGCCCCAGTCTTTGGCCGGGATCACTTTAGCCGTCGCGCCAACGGCCTGAGTCACGATCGGGTAGACCGCAAACGCATGCTCGCTGAATACGGCGTTCAGGCCCGGCGCCAGGTACGCGCGCGCGACCAGCTCCAGAATGTCGTTGGAGCCATTGCCCAGCGTCACCTGATTGAGTTCGACGCGGCACTGCTCGGCCAGCAGGGTCTTGAGCGCAAAACCGTTGCCGTCCGGATAGCGGGTCAGCTCGGCCAGTTCGTCGCGAATGGCCGCCAGCGCCTTTGGACTGGCGCCCAACGGGTTTTCATTGCTGGCCAGCTTGATGATCTTCGCGGGATCGATATTCAGCTCGCGCGCCAGTTCGTCCACGGGTTTGCCCGGAACGTAAGGCGAAAGTTGTTGCACGCCCGGCTGTGCCAGAGCGAGGAAGTCACCACTCATTTGCTACCCCTTAGAGAACTGCTTTCGGGTAGGAACCCAGCACTTTGAGTGCTACTGCTTCCTGACTGATCTTTTCCAATACGCCCTTGATCAACGGATCACGGTGGTGGCCAACGAAGTCGATGAAGAACACGTAGGTCCATTTACCGCTGCGCGACGGACGGGTCTCGATCCGCGTCAGGTCGATGCCGTTGTCGTGGAACGGCACCAGCAACTCATGAAGCGCACCGGGCTTGTTGCTCATGGAGACGATAATCGAGGTCTTGTCGTCGCCAGTCGGCGGCACTTCCTGGTTACCGATCATCAGGAATCGCGTGGAGTTGTCCGGGCGATCCTCGATTTTTTCGGCCAGGCGGGTCAGCCCGTACAAGCCTGCCGCCATGTCGCCGGCAATCGCCGCCGAGTTCCACTCGCCCTTGACCCGCTTGGCCGCTTCGGCGTTGCTGGAAACCGCCACGCGCTCTACGTTCGGGTAGTGTGCGTCCAGCCACTTGCGGCACTGGGCCAGCGACTGGGCATGGGAGTAGATGCGACTGATGCTGTCGGTCTTGGTGTTTTCACCGACCAGCAAGTGATGGTGAATCCGCAACTCGACTTCGCCACAGATGACCATGTCGTGCTCGAGGAAGCTGTCGAGGGTGTGGTTGACCGCGCCTTCGGTGGAGTTTTCCACCGGGACCACGCCAAAATTCACCGCACCGGCCGCCACTTCACGGAACACTTCATCGATCGCCGCCATCGGCTTGCTGATCACGGCGTGACCGAAGTGCTTCATGGCGGCGGCCTGGGTGAAGGTGCCTTCAGGGCCGAGGTAAGCCACTTTCAGCGGCTGCTCGAGGGCCAGACACGAAGACATGATCTCGCGAAACAATCGCGCCATCTCTTCGTTGCCCAGCGGCCCCTGATTGCGCTCCATCACGCGCTTGAGCACCTGAGCCTCACGCTCAGGACGATAGAACACCGGCACTTCGCCTTCGGCCAGCGAGGCCATCTTTACTCGCGCAACTTCCTGGGCGCAGCGTGCGCGCTCGCTGATCAGCTCCAGGACTTTGGTGTCCAGGGCGTCAATGCGAACGCGCAGTGCCTTGAGTTCTTGCTCAGACATTAACCGTGTTCCTTCTCGAACTCTGCCATGTACGAAACCAGTGCGTTGACCGCAACGATATCGACGGCGTTATAGATGGAGGCACGCATGCCACCCACGGAACGGTGACCCTTGAGGTTCAGCAGGCCACGCTCGTCGGCACCGGCCAGGAATGGCTTGTCGAGACGGTCGTCAGCCAGGCGGAACGGCACGTTCATCCACGAGCGGTCCGACCTGTTGATCGGGTTGCTGTACAAGCCGCTGGCATCAATGAAGTCGTACAGCGTGCGCTGCTTCACTTCGTTGAGCTTGCCGATGGCTTCAACACCACCCTGCTCTTTCAGCCACTCGAATACCAGACCCGACAAGTACCAGGCCAGGGTTGGCGGAGTGTTGTACATCGAGCCGTTGTCGGCCGCGACCTTGTAGTTGAGCATGGTCGGGCACAGGGAACGGGCATGACCCAACAGGTCTTCGCGAATGATGTTCACGACGATGCCGCTCGGGCCAATGTTTTTCTGGGCACCGGCGTAGATCATGCCGAACCGTGAAACATCGATTGGACGCGAGAGGATGTCCGAAGACATGTCGGCCACCAGCGGAACGTCGCCGGTTTCCGGGACCCAGTTGAATTCCAGGCCGCCAATGGTTTCGTTCGGCGCGTAGTGAACGTAGGCCGCGTCTTTCGACAGGCTCCACTCGTTCTGACCAGGAATTGCGAAATAGTCGTAAGGCTTGGCAGTAGCGGCAACGTTGACGCGGCCGTAGCGCGAGGCTTCTTCGATGGCTTTCTGCGACCAGATACCGGTGTCGATATAGTCGGCCGTGCCGTTTTCCGGCAACAGGTTCAGCGGAATCTGGGCAAATTGCTGGCTGGCGCCACCTTGCAGAAACAGCACTTTATAGTTCGAAGGGATATTCAGCAGATCACGCAGATCCTGCTCGGCCTTGGTGGCGATGGACACGAACTCATCACTGCGATGGCTCATCTCCATGACCGAGAGGCCCTTGCCGTGCCAATCAAGGAGTTCACCCTGGGCGCGCTGCAGGACAGCTTCGGGAAGTGCCGCAGGACCGGCACAGAAGTTATAGGCTCTCTTGCTCACATCCAATCTCGCTCTGATTTGGTGGGTCACGCAAACGTATCAGTCGACACCAGGCCCAACGTGGGAGCGGGCTTGCTCGCGAAAGCGGTGTAACAGGCGACATCTGTGCTGAATGTCAGTCCGTCTTCGCGAGCAAGCCCGCTCCCACAAGGGATCTCCATGGGCGTCGATATTTCATCAGGGACAAACAACAAGGGGGCGAATTTTCATCCGCCCCCTGTTTGTCCACTTACTCTTGTGGCTCTTCGTCAGCAGCGGCGTCGAGTTGCTGATCTTCAACCACGTCGTCGATCACGACTTCGCCGTCGAACACCGCACCCTCTTCACCTTCAATCTCTTCGCCTTCGACTTCCGATGGCTCCTGAACCCGCTCCAGACCTACCAGCGTTTCATCGCTGGCCAGTTTGATCAGGGTCACGCCCTGGGTGTTACGACCCAGGCTGGAGACTTCGTCGACTCGGGTACGAACCAGGGTGCCCTGGTCGGAGATCAACATGATCTCCTCGCCGTCGAGCACCTGGACCGCGCCGACCAGACGGCCGTTACGGTCGTTGCTGACCATGGCGATAACGCCCTGACCGCCACGCTTGTACTCAGGGAACTCGGTGATCGCCGTGCGCTTGCCGAAACCACGGGCCGAAGCGGTGAGGATCTGGCTGCCTTCTTCAGGGATCAGCATGGAAATCAGCTTCTGGCCTTCCGGCAGACGCATCCCGCGCACACCACGAGCGGTACGGCCCATGGCGCGAACGTCGGTTTCCTTGAAGCGAGTGACCTTGCCGCCGTCAGAGAACAGCATGACTTCGCGGCTGCCATCTGTAATGGAAGCTGAAATCAGTACGTCACCTTCGTCCAGCTCCAGCGCGATCAGGCCGACGCTGCGTTGACGGCTGAAGGATTCCAGCGGGGTCTTCTTCACGGTGCCTTTGGCGGTAGCCATGAAGATGAAGTGACCTTCGGTGTACTCTTCGACCGGCAACATGGTGGTGATGTATTCATCACTGTCCAGCGGCAGCAGGTTGACCAGCGGACGGCCACGGGCCGCACGGGACGCTTCCGGAATTTCGTAGGTTTTCAGCCAGTACACTTTGCCTTTGCTGGAGAACAGCAGCAGCGTGGTGTGGCTGTTGGCGACCAGCAGGTGAGCGATGTAGTCCTCATCCTTCACGCCAGTCGCCGATTTACCTTTACCGCCACGACGCTGAGCCTGGTACGCAGCCAAAGGCTGGGTCTTGGCGTAGCCACCGTGGGAGATGGTCACGACGCGCTCTTCTTCCGGGATCATGTCACCCAGGGTCAGGTCGAGGCGGGCATCGAGAATCTCGGTGCGGCGCACGTCGCCGTATTCGGCACGGATCACTTCCAGCTCTTCGCGGATCACTTCCATCAGGCGCGTGGCGCTGCTGAGGATGCGGATCAGCTCGCCGATCTGGTTGAGGATCTCTTGATACTCGGCCAGCAGCTTTTCATGTTCCAGACCGGTCAGGCGGTGCAGACGCAGTTCCAGAATGGCTTGTGCCTGTTCCGGCGACAGGAAGTACTTGCCTTCGCGCAGACCGTATTGCGGGTCCAGGGTCTCTGGACGGCACGAATCAGCACCGGCACGCTCAACCATCGCGACCACGGCGGAGGATTCCCACGCGGTCTTGATCAGCGCTTCCTTGGCTTCCGATGGGGTCGGCGAAGCCTTGATCAGGGCGATGACCGGGTCGATGTTCGACAGGGCAACCGCTTGACCTTCCAGGATGTGACCACGTTCGCGCGCTTTACGCAGTTCGAACACGGTACGACGGGTAACCACTTCGCGACGGTGACGAACGAAGGCTTCCAGCAGGTCCTTGAGGTTCAGGATCCGTGGACGGCCGTCGATCAGCGCAACGATGTTGATACCGAACACGGCTTGCAGCTGGGTCTGGGCGTAGAGGTTGTTGAGGATCACCTCAGGCACTTCGCCGCGACGCAGTTCGATCACGACGCGCATACCGTCCTTGTCGGACTCGTCGCGCAGTTCGGTGATGCCTTCGAGCTTCTTCTCTTTTACCAGCTCGGCGATCTTCTCGATCAGACGGGCTTTGTTCAGCTGGTAAGGGAGTTCGGTGATGACGATCTGCTGACGGCCACCGACCTTGTCGATGTCTTCGATCATCGAGCGGGCGCGCATGTAAATGCGGCCGCGACCAGTGCGATAGGCTTCGATGATGCCGGCGCGACCGTTGATGATCGCGGCGGTCGGGAAGTCCGGACCGGGGATGTATTGCATCAGCTCATCGATGGTTAACTCTGGGTTGTCGATGAGCGCCAGGCAACCGTCGATGACTTCGCCGAGGTTGTGCGGTGGGATGTTGGTCGCCATGCCCACGGCGATACCGCTGGAGCCGTTGACCAACAGGTTGGGAATTCGGGTCGGCATGACCGCCGGGATCATTTCGGTGCCGTCGTAGTTCGGCACCCAGTCCACGGTTTCTTTGTGCAGGTCAGCCAGCAGCTCGTGCGCCAGCTTGGTCATGCGCACTTCGGTGTATCGCATGGCGGCGGCGTTGTCGCCGTCCACGGAACCGAAGTTGCCCTGACCGTCTACCAGCAGGTAGCGCAGCGAAAATGGCTGCGCCATCCGAACGATGGTGTCGTACACCGCGGTATCACCGTGCGGGTGATACTTACCGATTACGTCACCGACAACACGGGCAGATTTCTTGTACGGCTTGTTGAAGTCGTTGCCCAGCTCGCTCATCGCGAACAGCACACGCCGGTGCACGGGCTTCAAGCCATCGCGCGCATCCGGCAGGGCCCGCCCGACGATTACGCTCATTGCGTAGTCGAGGTAGGACTGCTTCAGCTCGTCTTCGATATTGACCGGGAGGATTTCTTTGGCCAGTTCGCCCATGAGAAGCTCGATTCCTTTTTCTGGTGAAACTTCGTCACATCCATATGGGACGAACGAAGCTCGCCGCTGCAGGCTGAGTGCCATGCACCGACTTACGACAAATCAACAAGTTGAACCATGGATTTGCGCAGTAAAGACAACCCCGTGGGACTGCCTCGGAAAACGCCGGATGTTATCACAAGAGCCGCCACGCACCTATCCCCCAGATGCGCATGGAGTGTAGTTAGTTGACTGGTGGCAGGCTGAAAGGGGACGAGAGAGGCTTAGAGCCGCTCCGAATGCAGAATCGACAGCTGAATTGCGGATGTTTATTGACTTTTAGGGTCCTCATCGCCAGCAGGCTGGCTCCCACAGGATCGGTGTCGATCATAAATCCTGTGGGAGCCAGCCTGCTGGCGATGTCGATTTACAAGGCGCCGGACGCTCTCAATGCAGACGCTTGCGGCACATCAACTGCGCCATTTTCGCGGTGTCGGGGCGTTCGACGATGCCTTTTTCGGTAACGATCGCATCGATCAGGTCCGCCGGGGTCACGTCGAATACCGGGTTGAACGCATCAACCTCCGCCCCCACCCGCCTGCCGCCGACTTCCAGCAATTCGCGACCCTCACGCTCTTCGATAGGAATCTCGTCGCCGCTGGCCAGGTTCATGTCGATGGTCGAACTCGGTGCCACCACCATGAAGCGCACGCCGTGGTGCATGGCGTTGACCGCCAGCTGATACGTGCCGATCTTGTTGGCCACGTCACCATTGGCGGTGATCCGGTCGGCGCCGACGATCACCCAGGTCACGCCCTTGGTTTTCATGATGTGCGCGGCGGCCGAGTCGGCGTTGACGGTCACGGGAATGCCTTCATTGGCCAATTCCCACGCGGTCAATCGCGAACCTTGCAGCCATGGACGGGTTTCGTCGGCGTAGACGCGCTCGACCATGCCTTCGATAAAGGCCCCGCGAATCACCCCCAACGCCGTGCCGAAGCCGCCAGTGGCCAGTGCGCCAGTATTGCAGTGGGTCAGGATTGCCTGGGCATTGCCCTGGTGCTTGCGGATCAGGTCCACGCCCAGTTGCGCCATGGTCAGGTTGGCTTCGCGATCGCTTTCATGAATGGCGATGGCTTCCGCTTCAAGCACCGACAACGGATCGGCGTGATGCTTCAAGCGCTCTAGCCGATCACGCATGCGACCCAAGGCCCAGAACAGATTGACTGCGGTCGGACGGGAGTCGGCGAGCAGCGCGAAATCTTCTTCCAGCGCCGCCTGCCAGTCGCCCCCCTCCGCAAACCGTGTACGGGCTGCCAACACCACGCCATACGCGGCGCTGATGCCGATGGCCGGCGCACCACGCACCACCATCGAGCGAATGGCCTCGGCCACGCCCGCGGCGCCGGTGTAGGCGATCCACGTTTCCTCGAACGGCAAAATACGCTGATCCAGCAGGTACAGGGCGCCATCACGCCAATCGATGGCCTTCACCTTCTCCGCAGCCAACAGTCGATCGCGCATCCCACACCCCGCACTCATGAACAAAAGCCGCCGATTATAGCGATCCCCCCGCGAAGACGCTCGGGTATACTTCGCCATCCTTTACAAAAGCACTGGAACCGACCCTCGATGCCGAACACTGCCGCTGCGCTCGACCTGTTATTGCTGCCGACCTGGCTGGTACCCGTCGAACCCGCTGGTGTTGTCCTCAAAGAGCACGGCATCGGCATTCGCGACGGGCGTATCGTGTTTATCGGCCCAAGGTCGGCTGCGCTGAAGCTTAACGCAACCGAAGTACGCGAGTTGCCGGACATGTTGCTCAGCCCCGGCTTGATCAATGCCCACGGGCATGCGGCGATGACGCTGTTCCGGGGCCTGGCCGACGATCTGCCACTGATGACCTGGCTGGAAAACCACATCTGGCCCGCCGAGGCCAAGTGGGTCGACGAAGACTTTGTACGCGATGGCACTGACCTGGCCATCGCCGAGCAGATAAAAGGTGGCATCACCTGCTTCTCTGACATGTATTTCTTCCCGAAGGTTGCCAGCGAACGCGTGCATAACAGTGGCATTCGTGCACAAATCGCCATTCCGATCCTCGACTTCCCGATTCCAGGGGCCAGCTCGGCGGACGAGGCCATTCGTCAGGGCGTCGAACTGTTCGGCGATCTCAAGCACCACGAGCGCATTAAAGTCACCTTCGGCCCTCATGCGCCCTACACCGTGGGCGACGAAAACCTGGAGAAAATCCGGGTGATCGCCGAAGAGCTGGACGCCTCGATTCACATGCACGTCCATGAAACCGCATTCGAAGTACAGCAAGCGGTCGAGCAGCGTGGTGAACGCCCGCTGGCTCGACTCGGGCGCCTGGGCTTGCTCGGCCCGCGCTTCCAGGCCGTGCACATGACCCAGATCAGCGATGAAGACCTGGTGCTGCTGGTAGAAAGCAACACCAATGTGATTCATTGCCCGGAGTCCAACCTCAAGCTGGCGAGCGGTTTCTGCCCGGTCGAGCGTCTGTGGCAGGCCGGCGTCAATGTCGCGATCGGAACCGATGGCGCGGCCAGCAACAATGACCTGGACCTGCTCGGCGAAACCCGCACTGCCGCGTTGCTGGCCAAGGCTGTCGCCGGCTCGGCTATTGCGCTGGACGCCCATCGTGCGCTGCGCATGGCCACGCTCAACGGCGCCCGTGCGCTGGGGATCGAGACTGAAGTCGGCTCGCTGGAAGTCGGCAAAGCCGCGGACATCGTCGCGTTCGACCTTTCAGGCCTGGCGCAGCAACCGGTCTACGATCCGGTTTCGCAGCTTATATACGCCACCGGCCGGGACTGCGTGAAACACCTGTGGGTCGCCGGCAAGCAACTGCTCGACGACCGTCGCCTGACCCGCCTGGACGAAGAGCAGCTCTGCGCCACCGCCAAGGCCTGGGGCCAGCGCATCAGTGGCCACACCGAATTGTAAGCACCCCGGCCTGAACATCGGGGCAACAGGATTTTTCAAGTTTTAGAGGACTTAAACCATGAGTAACGTCGACTACGCCGAAATCGCCAAATTCGAAGCCCTGGCCCATCGTTGGTGGGACCGCGAAAGCGAGTTCAAACCGCTGCACGACATCAACCCGCTGCGGGTCAACTGGATTGACGAACGGGTCAATCTGGCCGGCAAGAAAGTCCTCGATGTGGGCTGCGGTGGCGGCATCCTCAGCGAAGCCATGGCCCAGCGCGGCGCTACCGTCATGGGTATCGACATGGGCGAAGCGCCGCTGGCGGTCGCGCAATTGCATCAGCTGGAATCCGGCGTGAGCGTCGAATACCGGCAGATCACCGCCGAAGCGCTGGCCGAAGAAATGCCCGAGCAGTTCGACGTGGTCACCTGCCTGGAAATGCTGGAGCACGTGCCGGATCCGTCCTCGGTGATCCGCGCCTGCTTCAAAATGGTCAAACCGGGCGGCCAAGTGTTTTTCTCCACCATCAACCGCAACCCGAAGGCGTACCTGTTCGCGATCGTCGGCGCCGAATACATCATGAAGCTGTTGCCACGCGGCACCCACGACTTCAAGAAATTCATCCGCCCTTCCGAGCTGGGCGCCTGGAGCCGCATGGCTGGCCTGACCGTCAAGGACATCATCGGGTTGACGTACAACCCACTGACCAAGCACTACAAACTGGCGGCCGATGTCGACGTCAATTACATGATCCAGACCCTGCGCGAGGAGTAAGCCGATGCGTATCAGAGCAGTCCTTTTCGACATGGACGGCACCCTGCTCGACACAGCGCCGGACTTCATTGCCATCTGTCAGGCGATGCGCGCTGATCGCGGATTGCCGCCGGTCAACGACAAACACATCCGCGACGAGATTTCCGGCGGCGCCAAGGCGATGGTCGCCGTGACCTTCTCCATGGACCCGGAATCCCCGGGCTTCGAAGAACTGCGCCTGGAATTTCTCGAGCGTTATCTCAAGGATTGCGCAGTCCACAGCAAGCTGTTCGACGGCATGGGCGAATTGCTGGCCGACATCGAGAAGGCCAACCTGATCTGGGGCGTGGTGACCAACAAACCTGTGCGCTTCGCCGAGCCGATCATGCAACGGCTGGGGTTGGCTGAGCGCTCGGCGCTGCTGATCTGCCCGGACCATGTAAAGAACAGCAAGCCGGACCCTGAGCCGTTGATCCTGGCGTGCAAGATGCTCGACCTGGACCCGGCCAGCGTGCTGTTTGTGGGCGATGATCTGCGCGATATCGAGTCGGGTCGTGATGCCGGCACCAAAACGGCTGCCGTGACCTATGGGTACATTCACCCCGACGACAACCCGCGGCATTGGGGGGCGGATGTGGTGGTGGATCATCCGCTGGAGTTGCGCAAGGTACTCGATAGCGCTCTTTGCAGCTGCTGACCCGTTTGGCCGCTGGATGCTTTTGTGGTGAGGGGATTTATCCCCGTTGGGTCGCGAAGCGGCCCCATAACATTCGCCTCAGTTGCGTCAGGTAGATCGAGTCGGCAGATTCTGGGGCCGCTGCGCAGCCCAACGGGGATAAATCCCCTCGCCACAAAGCCCTCTCGCCACAGGTGTGATGCCTGCCAATTGAATTGTTGTGAGGTTTCTTATGTTTGATTATTCCGCCCGCCCTGAATTGCTCAAGGACCGGGTCATCCTGGTCACCGGCGCAGGTCGCGGCATTGGCGCTGCGGCGGCGAAAACCTACGCCGCCTATGGTGCAACCGTACTGCTGCTGGGCAAGACCGAAGCCAACCTGACTCAGGTCTATGACGAAATCGAAGCCGCCGGACACCCGCAACCCGCCGTGATCCCGTTCAACCTGGAAACCGCGCTGCCTCACCAGTACGACGAGCTGGCCGCGATGATCGAAACCGAGTTCGGCCACCTCGACGGTTTGCTGCACAACGCGTCGATCATTGGTCCGCGCACGCCGATCGAGCAGCTGTCCGGCGAGAACTTCATGCGCGTCATGCAAGTCAACGTCAACGCCATGTTCATGCTCACCAGCACCCTGCTCCCGCTGCTGAAGCTATCCCAGGACGCTTCGGTGGTGTTCACCTCCAGCAGCGTCGGTCGCAAGGGCCGCGCGTACTGGGGCGCTTATGGGGTGTCCAAGTTCGCCACCGAAGGCCTGATGCAAACCCTGGCCGACGAAGTCGACACCGTCGCGCCGGTGCGGTCCAACAGCATCAACCCGGGCGCCACCCGCACAAGCATGCGTGCCCAGGCTTATCCGGGTGAAAACCCGCTGAACAACCCGACACCCGAGGAGATCATGCCGGTCTACCTCTATTTGATGGGTCCGGACAGCACGGGCATCAACGGCCAGGCTTTCAACGCCCAATAACAACCGCACGTCGCTTTTCGTGTCGTGCCGAATTCCCGGCGCGGCACTTAAAGCGCCTCGCAAATACAGCGACCTTAGTCAAATGGCCGTCGCTTGCCAATTCAAAAAACTCGCTAAGATCTCACAAGACATTGATTTTGAACGCTTTTTATTCGAAGGAACTCATTGGCATGACTTTCGCTCTAAATTTGCTCAGACACGCCGTGTGAAAGCAATCGGGCAGACGCCTCAGTCGATAGGTTACTAATATTCGGCAAAGCGGACTAAACTTGCGCCAAATGTCCTACGGGACTGATGGACCAGTATGACGCGCAGCCCAAAGCCGCTCTCACCCAGCCTGTAAGACAGCCTTACTGCTTAGGGGCTCACGCCATATGAAATCACCATCCCAGACCAACGCAATTGACTTCGACAGCGCCAAATTGCAACGCCTGGGCTTTGGTCAGCAACCTCCCATTCTGGAGCGGCCATTCAGCCTTGCACAATTGCGCCAGCAACTTGGCCAACAGCTGCAAACCAGTCTTGAACCACAACGCATTCTCGGACTTTTCTTCCGAGAAATTCAGCGCCTGGTGCCGCTGGATGCGCTGACTTATCAGCACCCGGCCAGTGATTTGCGTCTGGAGCTCGGTCATCGCGGCCATCATTCCGTCAGCTATAGCCTCAGTCATGAAGGCGAGAACCTCGGCGAACTGGTGTTCCGCCGTAATCAGCGATTCAGCGAGTACGAACAGGGCAACCTGGAATCGTTGCTGTCCACTCTGCTGTTCCCGATGCGTAACGCCCTGCTCTACCGGGCCGCGACGCAAAGTGCATTGCGCGACCCCTTGACCGACACCGGCAATCGCATCGCCATGGATCAGACCTTGCAGCGTGAAATCGAGATGTCGCGACGTCACTTGATGCCGTTGTCGCTGCTGATGCTGGACATCGATCACTTCAAGAACGTTAACGATAACTACGGTCACAGTGCGGGCGATGACGTACTCAAGGCTGTCGCCGCCGCGATCAAGAACCAGCTGCGCAATGTGGACATGGTGTTCCGGTTTGGCGGCGAGGAGTTTCTGATCCTGCTGTCCAACACCAGCCGGGAAGCCGCTGCCATGGTCGGCGAACGACTGCGGTTTGCGGCGCAGGCGCAGAATTACAAGGCCGACGGCAATATGGTCGAGCTGACGGTCAGCCTGGGTTGTTCGACCCTGCTGCCCGGTGAGTCTGCCGAGAGCTTGTTGCGCAGGGCCGATAGCGCGCTGTATGTCGCCAAGCGCGAAGGGCGTAACCGGCTGGCCATGGCGGGTTAAAACATTTAGCTGCGCCACATAACCAATGTGGGAGCGGGCTTGCTCGCGAATACTGACTGACATTCAACGTTGATGTTGACTGACAATCCGCATTCGCGAGCAAGCCCGCTCCCACATTTTTTTTGGCTGGAATTGCCTATGGATCAGCTTTCGGCCAATGCCATGCGCTCACGCGCGACCGGAGCCTTTTCCGAGTGCTCCAACTGCATACAACGCTCCAGAAACAGGTGCATGTAGTCGTAGCTCTTGCACACCGCCTCGCGCAATTCCACTTGCAGGGATTTGCTCGGGTTCATGCCCGCCAGCGTGCAGATGATTTCCAGCGCTTCCCAGGGATGGGCATCGTCGTACTGGGCATGCATCTTCAACCATTTCATGGCCCGCTTGCGCTCTTCCTCCGGGAACGCTGCCGCGTAGACACCATTGGAACAGACCAGCGCCGACCACTCCCCGGTCGCGCCTTCGATGGCGTAGTTGGTCGCGGCGATGGCGACAATCAATGAATCCGCCGAACTGGTGTGCCAGCACCAGTGACTCAACGCGTGCAATTCGGGAGCAACGTGTTGCGCTTGCAGATCTTCCAGGCTGACACCATGGGCTCGACTCCAGTTTACCCAGTAATCGGCATGGTTCAGTTCGACACGAATATTGCGCATCAACCAACGACGCGCCATGTCTTCACCTGGGTGGCGAGCAAAACGAGTCTTGGTCAGGTTTTGTGCCATGTATAACGCGAACTGTTCAACGACCGGCCAGCCACCAATAAGGTACTGACGCATGGTTTTTGCGCTGAGTTTATTGTCTCGCATGCGCTGATACAGTTCGTGTTCGACAACCCGGCGCTTACTCTCGCTGCAATCCTTGATGAGCTGTTGTGCCCATACCGGGTAACTTGCGGCTTCCATGAGTGGTCCGGTTCGGTTGAATGTGTCGATCACTGTCGGGCTCCTTTTGATTGTGATTGTTAGGATCAGCAAGAGATTTCAACGGAACGTGCCGGGCGCCTTGAATAACAAAGGTTGAGGCCTGGCAGGACGACTTTGCAAACTATCGCAGGTAAACAGATGCGGGCGTTCAATGACATACCCTTGAGCGAAATCGACCCCGATCTCCAGCAATGCCTGCTCGATCTGGGGTGTTTCTACAAACTCGGCAATCGTGCGCTTACCCATGACATGGCCGATGTGATTGATCACTTCTACCATGGCGCGGTTAATCGGGTCGTCCAGCATATCCTTTACGAAACTTCCATCGATCTTCAAGAAGTCTACAGGTAAATGTTTCAAGTAGGCGAATGAGGACATCCCGGCGCAGAAGTCATCCAATGAAAAGTGGCAACCTAAACCTTTGAGTTCATTGATAAATCTAATTGCACTTCCCAAATTTGAAATTGCGCTGGTTTCTGTAATTTCAAAACAAATCATTTCAGGTGGAATAGACCAAGTAACAAACTGTTCCCTCAGGAAGTCCAGAAACGCGTCATCTCCGATAGTAGTGCCTGACAGATTAATCGCACACATGGCCAAAGGACCTTCGCGCTCTTCGGCTATACATTGAGCAATGATCTTGAAGACGTTCTGCACTACCCAACGATCAAGTGCGGTCATCAGGCCATAACGCTCGGCAGCCGGAATAAAACTGTCGGGCAATATCATGCGCCCGGCTTCATCATGTAGACGCAACAGGATTTCTATATGTCCGCCGCCGCGTTCAGTATGGCCAAGGGGAGCAATTTCCTGGGAGTAGAGGCAAAAGCGGTCTTCCTCCAGCGCCATGTGCAGGCGCTGTACCCACGCCATCTCACCGAAACGCAGGGACAGTTCCGAATCATCGGCGTTGTACACCTGAACCCGGTTACGGCCCTTTTCCTTGGCCATGTAACAGGCCATATCGGCAGCACGCAGCGAAGCTTCGAGGGTGGTCGGGGTTTGCGCGATATGAACCATCCCGATGCTCACCGTGGTGACGAAAGGCCGGCCTTTCCAGACAAAGTGCAGGTTTTGCACGGTATGGCGCAGGCTCTCGGCAATTTTCTCGGCGACTTCCGGCGGACAGTTTTCCAGCAGAATCCCGAACTCGTCACCGCCCAGCCGGGCCAGGGTGTCGCCTTCGCGCAGGCCCGATTGCAACAGTGCGCAGATATGCCGCAGCAGTTCGTCACCCGCCGCATGGCCACAGGTGTCGTTGACCAGTTTGAACTGGTCCAGATCGAGGAACATCAAGGCGTGGCGCCCGGCGTATCGCGTCAGGTTGTGCAGCGCCTGCTCCAGGCGATATTCGAACTCGCGACGATTGGCCAGCCCGGTCAAGGCGTCATGGGTCGCCTGCCAGGACAGGTTGGCGATGTACTGCCGCTCCTGAGTCATGTCATGCAACACCAGCACCGCGCCACTGACCTTGTCGGCGTTGCGGATCGGCGCCCCGACCAGGGTGACCGAGACGGTGCTGCCATCCAGGCGCTGGATCAGCTTGGAATGCTCACTGCCGCCGCTGAGCTGACCGCTCAAGATGTGCTCGATCAAGGTAAAACCATCGGCCTGAGCGTTGTCATCCAGCAGATTGAACAGGGCCGCCAGCGGCAAGCCGATGGCCTGCTCGCCTTTCCAGTGAGTCAACGCTTCGGCCGCCGGGTTCATATAGGCGATTGCACCGTCGACATCCGTGGTGATCACCCCGTCGCCAATCGATTGCAGGGTGATCTGCGCCCGGTCTTTCTCCAGCTGCAAGGCCTCGGCAAAGGCGTGGCGCTGCTTGAGAAGCTTGTGTGTGCGCATCAAGGCCAATGCAATCAGGCCCAGGGCCGTGGCCAGGTTCGTCACCAGCAGCAGGCGCAGAATCAAGCGCGAGCCCTCGCCCAAGGCATCGCTGAAGGCTTTGGCGGCAGGCGTCACACCATCGTTGATCGCAAATATCTGCTCCTTCCAGCGCTTGATGTCGGCGTCCGACGCCTGATTTTCGGTAATGCGCTGGTGCATCTCTTGCGCGACGTCATCGAGTTGCACCAGGTACGCGTCACCCACCGTCCAGCGGTCGATGGCTTTTTCCAGGTAACTGAAATGCCTGAAATTGAGGTACAGCCAGATTACGCTGGAGACGTCGTCGGGGTGATTGCCACCCTTGAGAATCGCCACCCGTGCGGCTTCGATATTCGGTGGCTGGTGATCCAGCGCCACGCGCAACTCGTGGCCACCCTGCGGTACGGCAATGGCGTTCTGGTACTTGAGGAAAATGGCCCCATCGCGACTGTCCGCGTAGAGATTGAGGTAATAGATGGCGTCTTTCTGGCCCTTCGACCACAGGCTCTCCCCGGCCACATAGCCGCGGACTGCCGAAAGCACATAGAGACTGACCCCGCCCAACAGCGCTTGAAATAGCACTACGGCAATAAATGGCCAGACGATGCCCAACAACCTGGGGGTTCCGAGAGTCCGCTTTTGCTTCATGAGGTCCCTTGCATTAGCACTGCCAGATCATCATCCAACGTGATCGCTACAGCTAGACTAGGGTGCGTATTCGATCCCGGCAAGCCAGTGGCCATATTTTGCGTACTCTTGCCGTCAACCTGGCGCGAACTGTCACTAATGCTGCTGCAAATGGCCATAAAGCTTGGCGTATAAACCACCTTCGGCAATCAGCTGCTGATGGTCGCCATCCTCGGCAATTTGCCCGCCGTCGAACACCAGCACCCGATCGGCCTGTTTAACCGCCGACAACCGATGCGCAATGATCAGCGTGGTGCGGTTGCTCAGGAACCGCGCCAGCGCCTGGTGCAGGTTGTATTCGGTGGCCGCGTCCAGCGCCGAGGTGGCCTCATCGAGGATCACGACCTTGGGTTCGGCCAGCACCATTCGTGCAATCGCCAGCCGTTGCCGCTGGCCACCGGACAACCGCACGCCAGAGCGTCCGACGATGCTGTCCAGACCATCAGGCAACTCTCGAACAGTTTGGTTCAGCTGGGCAATTTCCAGGGCCTGCCAGCAGGCTTCGTCGCTGCGCACACGGCCCATCGTCAGGTTGGCGCGCACAGTGTCGTTGAACAGCGCGGGGTGTTGCAGGACCACGGCGACGTTTTCGCGCACGGTCTCCAGGCCGATCTCTTGCTGGGACGAGCCACCGAAGCGGATGGTCCCGGCAAGGGGCGTGTACAACCCCAACAGCAACTGCACCAAGGTGCTTTTACCGCCACCGCTGGCACCGACGATTGCCACTTTTTCACCGGGGGCGATGGACAGGTCCATCTGGTTCAACACCAACTCATCGCCGTATCCGAAACTCAGGCCCTGGACTTCGATGCCCACGGTGTCCCGTCCCTGAAACGGATCGACACCGCCGGGGTATTGCGGCTCATCGGCACGGGCCAGCAGCTCGTTGATTCGCGACAGCGCACCACCGGCGGCGTAATAGGCGTACTGCAAATTGAGCAGCTGCTCCACCGGACCGATCATGAACCACAGGTAGCTGAACACCGCCAGCATCTGGCCGATGGACAAGTCGGAGAACAACACGGTGAGCATCGCCGCGGCACGAAAAATATCGATGCCGAACTGGAACAGCAAACCACTGGCGCGGTTCGACGCATCGGTCTTCCACTGCGAGTTCACCGCATAATCGCGCACTTCCCGGGCCCGCTGCCCCAGGCGCCCGAGGAAAAAGCCCTGACGGTTGCCGGCGCGCACTTCCTGAATCGAGTCGAGGGTTTCGGTCAGGGCCTGGGTGAACCGCGAGGTGCTGTCGTTCTCGAGCTTCTTCAGGTGCTTGACCCGCTTGCCCAGTTGCACCGTGGCGTAGATCACCAGCGGGTTGAACAACATGATCAGCAATGCCAGCTTCCAGTGCATCCAGATCAGAATGCTCGCGGTACCGACCAGCGTCAGCATCGCCACCAGGAATCGACTGAGGGTCTCGCCGACAAACTTGTCCAGCGTGTCCAGGTCCGTGACCAGGTGCGTGGTCACCGTGCCGCTGCCCAGGCTTTCGTATTCGCCCAGGGAAATGCGCTTGAGCCGTTCGATCAGCCGGATGCGGATGCGATACACGATGTCTTTGGCCAGTGCCGCGAACAACTTCGCCTGCACCACGTTGAACAGCAAGGCGCCACAGCGCAGCAACAAGGTCACCAGCAGCATCAGGCCGATGTAGCCTGCCGCTTTCTGCCAGCCTTGCGGCAACGCGTGGTTCATGATTTTCAGCGCAGAATCGCCGTGCCCCAGCAGCACTTCGTCCACCAGCAATGGCAGCAGCAGAGGAATCGGCACGCTGCACAGAGTGGCCAGTACCGCTACGCCATTGGCGATCCACAGGGATTTTTTATGGTGAAGGGCAAGCCGCCGGATTTCAGCCCAACTCAGCCGATCGACACGCTTGGGAGCGGGCGTGTCATCGGGCAGGTCATGCACAGGCCGCGCGCTCCAGCCAACGGCCGAGCAATGGCGACAATTCACTCAAGGGTTGATAGCCATTGGTCAACAGCGCCAGTTGCCCATTACGTTCAGCCAGCAACGTAGGGAAGCCGGCAATGCCGAGGTCCTGGACCCAGGTGAAATCAGCAGCGGTGGCGGCGTGCTGATCGGCACGGTCGAACGCGGCCGCAAATTCGATGCGCGGCAGGCCGGCCTGCTCGGCCAACTCAACCAGGACACTGGCGTGAGTGACGTCTCGACCTTCGGCGTAGAACGCGTGTTGAATCAACCCGAGCAGTTTCCACGCGCAATCCGGCGCCAGATTGCGCGCCGTCACCAGCGCCCGGCACGCCGGCTCGGTGTCGTAGACAAAACCGTCAGGCAACGCGCCTTCGGTCTTGAACGGTTGGCCGGTGGCCTGGGTGACGGCCTGCCAATGCTCAAGGATGTAGCGCCGGGTGGTCGGCTCCAAGGCGGAGCCGCTGCCGGTGCGCAAGCCGCCCACCACCAGATGCACGTCCACCCCTGCCGCCTGCGCCTGCTCGACCAACGCGTTGGCGACGGGCGCAAAGCCCCAGCACCAGGAACACATCGGGTCCATCACGTAGAGCAGGCGTTGGGCAGACATGGTTCAAGCCTCTGAGGGAGTTTGCTTGTAGTTGTAGCCGATCGGGTGAGGCAGGTTGCGCGCCTTGGCCAGTTCGATCTGCTTCTGCCGATCAATGGCGCTGCGACGGGTCTTCTCGCTCAGCGTATCCCAGCAATGCGGGCAACTGATGCCAGCCACGTAATGCTCGGACGCGCGGTCTTCGACGCTTACCGGCGTACGACAGGCATGACATTGATCGTAGTCGCCTTCGCTGAGGTCATGACGCACGGTCACGCGGTTGTCGAACACGAAGCAGTCGCCCTGCCACTTGGTTTCTTCCTGCGGCACCTCTTCGAGGTACTTCAGAATGCCGCCCTTGAGGTGATAGACCTCGTCGAAGCCCTGGCTGAGCATGTAGCTTGAGGCCTTCTCACAACGAATGCCGCCGGTGCAGAACATCGCGACTTTCTTGTGCACGGCCGGGTCGAAGTGGGCTTTGATGTAGTCAGGGAACTCGCGAAAACTGGTGGTTTTCGGGTCGATGGCGCCTTCGAAGGTGCCGATCGAGACCTCGTAGTCGTTGCGGGTGTCGATCAACAGCACTTCAGGATCGCTGATCAGCGCATTCCAGTTCTGTGGATCGACGTAGGTGCCGACCTTTTTGTTCGGGTCCACGCCTTCGACGCCGAGGGTGACGATTTCTTTCTTGAGTTTGACCTTGGTGCGGTAGAACGGCTGGTCGTCGCAGTACGACTCTTTGTGGTCGATGTCGTCCATGCGCGGATCGTTCTTGAGCCAGGCCATCAGCCCGTCAATGCCTTCGCGGCTGCCGGACACAGTGCCGTTGATGCCTTCTTCGGCGATCAGCAGCGTGCCTTTGATGCCGTTGTCGACCATGGCTTGCAGCAATGGCTCGCGCAGGGCGATGTAATCTTCCAGAGTGACGAACTTATACAGTGCCGCCACGACAATCTGTTGTGTCATGGGTGATTCTCCAGGTGGCTACCCTCGTAAGGGGTGAACCGGATTCAAAAAAAACGCGCCGGGTGAGCGGCGCGTTGCGGATTCTAGCAAAAAAGGTGTGGGTTCAGGACTGCGAGATGCCTTTGTGGCGAGGGAGCTTGCTCCCGCTCGGCTGCGAAGCAGTCGTAATGCTGGCGACTGCACTCTTTCAGACAGAACGCTGTTGCAGGTTCCGGGACTGCTTCGCAGTCCAGCGGGAGCAAGCTCCCTCGCCACAACAGCCCATCAGTCCTTCAGCCCATCACATCAATGCTTGCTGCCGCCAGCACAAGTCGGTGAGGCCGGGGCCGCGTCGATCTGTGCCCATTCTTCAGGCGTGTAGGTATGCAGCGCCAACGCATGGAACTCGCCCATCAGCTCGCCGAGCGTGCCGTAGACTTTCTGGTGACGCTTGACGCGGTTGAGCCCTTCGAACTGCTGGCTGACCACCACGGCCTTGTAATGGGTTTGCAACCCACGACTGTGCATATGGCTTTCATCCAGCACTTGCAGATGCTCAGGCTGTAACAGGCCCAGCGTCGATTCGATGCGTTGTTGCATGGTCATACCCGACTCCGCTTAAGGCTTTTTCTTGGCTGGAGCGGCGGCGCCTTTAGGCTCCAGCTCGGCAGTCATGTCAGCCAGCAGTTTGTTGACCACAGGCACCGCGCTTTCCAGCTTGGCTTGAGTCATCTGGGCCGATTGCTGAGTCAGCTGCGGCATTTTTTCCAGGACTTTCTTGCCCAGTGGCGACTTGTAGAACGCAACCAGGTCTTTCAGCTCGGATTCGCTGAAGTTGGTGGTGTAGAGCTTGACCATGTCCGGCTTGAGCTTGTTCCAGCCAATGGCTTGGTCCAGCGCGGCATTGGCTTTGGCCTGGTAAGTTTCCAGCAAGGCTTTTTTCGATTCAGGGGCTTTGGTCTGTTCAAAACGCTGAGCGAACATTTGCTGCACTTGCATGTACACCGGAGTGCCCAATTTGTCAGCGTGCGCCAGGGTCAGGAAAGCTTCGGCACTGGCGTTGTGGCTGGCGGTATCGGCAAAAACAGGGCCGCTGGCGCAAACCAGTGCAACCGCGGTACAGATGGCACGAAGACGAGTCATCGAGTTTCCTTTTCTAGCAGGCGAGGTAAAACCCCAAGGGCGTCCATTCTGCGCCTAAAAAAGTGTGTCACTCAACCCCAAGCCTTGTCGGGCCTGAATTAGAGGGGTTGAACGGTCAAAAACCAGACTGATGGAACCACGGCCGGCGATCACGGCCTAAACTGCGCTATCGACCTACAGGAGTGTGCAAGATGAGCCGTATCGAAACCGACAGCCTTGGCCAGGTGGAAGTCCCGGATGAGGCCTACTGGGGCGCTCAGACGCAACGCTCGCTGATCAATTTCGCCATTGGCAACGAACGCATGCCGCTGGCCGTGCTGCACGCACTGGCCCTGATCAAAAAAGCCGCGGCGCGGGTCAATGACCGCAACGGCGACCTGCCCGCCGATATCGCCCGCCTGATCGAACAGGCCGCCGACGAAGTGCTCGACGGCAGCCACGACGACCAGTTCCCGCTGGTGGTCTGGCAGACCGGCAGCGGCACCCAGAGCAACATGAACGTCAACGAAGTGATCGCTGGTCGCGCCAACGAACTGGCCGGTAATCCTCGCGGCGGCAAGACCCCGGTTCACCCCAACGATCACGTCAACCGCTCCCAAAGCTCCAACGACTGCTTCCCGACCGCCATGCACATTGCCGCCGCCCAAGCGGTGCAGCAGCATTTGCTGCCGGCGATCAGTGAACTCTCCGGTGGCTTGGCCGAGTTGTCGGCGCGGCACATGAAACTGGTCAAGACCGGCCGTACCCACATGATGGACGCCACGCCGATCACCTTCGGCCAGGAACTCTCTGCGTTTATCGCTCAACTGGATTACGCCGAACGGGCGATCCGCAGCGCGCTGCCGGCGGTGTGTGAACTGGCCCAGGGCGGCACCGCCGTCGGCACCGGGCTGAATTCGCCCCACGGTTTTGGTGAAGCGATCGCCGCAGAGCTGGCCGCCCTCTCCGGCCTGCCGTTTGTCACCGCGCCGAACAAGTTCGCCGCACTGGCCGGCCATGAGCCGCTGACCACGTTGTCGGGCGCGCTGAAAACCCTCGCCGTGACCCTGATGAAAATCGCTAACGACCTGCGTCTGCTGGGTTCCGGGCCGCGCGCCGGTTTTGCCGAAGTGAAACTGCCAGCCAACGAGCCGGGCAGCTCGATCATGCCGGGCAAGGTCAATCCGACCCAGTGCGAAGCGCTGTCGATGCTCGCATGTCAGGTTCTGGGCAACGATGTCGCCATTGGTTTTGCGGCAAGTCAGGGGCACTTGCAGCTGAACGTGTTCAAACCGGTGATCATCCACAACCTGCTGCAATCGATCCGCCTGCTGGGCGACGGCTGCAGCAACTTCCAGCAGCATTGCATCACCGGGCTTGAACCCGATGCAGCGAAAATGGCTGAGCACCTGGAGCGTGGGTTGATGCTGGTGACGGCGCTGAATCCGCATATCGGCTACGACAAATCGGCGGAGATTGCCAAGAAGGCTTACAGCGAAGGGCTGACCTTGCGTGAGGCAGCGTTGCAGCTGGGGTATCTGACGGACGAACAGTTTGATGCGTGGGTGAGGCCGGAGAATATGCTTGAGGCCGGTGCCAAGGGCTGAATCCAGTAGTGACTGTTAGTCCGCCATCGCAGGCAAGCCAGCTCCCACAGGTTTTGTGTCGTTCACGGAAATTGTGACCGGTGCAAAACCTGTGGGAGCTGGCCTGCCTGCGATGAACGATGACACGGTTTAACTGGCAGCCATCTTCATCCGCCGCGCCTTGAGCCCGGCAATCAACGACGGCCCAAGGGCCACCAACGCCGACCCCACCACCACCAACACCGCTCCGCCATACCCCAGACCATTGATCGTCTCTGCATGCACATATTCCGGCCATGCCCACGCCGCCACGGCCACCGCGCCAAACGTCACCAACGGCGTAATCGCCAGCGTTGCACTGACCCGCGAAGCTTCCCAATGGGCCAGCGCTTCGGCAAATGCACCGTAGGCAATCAAGGTGTTCATGCAGCACGCCAGCAGCAACCAGCCTTGCAGCGGGCTCAATTGCAATGCCTCCAGCGGATGCACCCACGGCGTCAGCAATAAGGCGCAGAACAGGTAGATCACCATCATCACCTGCAACGAATTCCACACCGTCAGCAATTGCTTCTGCCCCAAGGCATAGAAGGTCCAGACTGTGGACGCCAGTAGCACCAGCAACACGCCGGCGGTGTAATCGGTCAACGAGGTTAACAACTCGGCCAGGCGTTGATTAAAGAACAGCGCGAAACCGATCAGCAGCACCAGCAGACCAGTCCCCTGCCCCACACTGAACCGTTCCTTGAACACAAACAGACTGGCGATCAGCAACATGATCGGGCCCATCTGCACCACCAGTTGCGCGGTGCCGGGGCTAAGCAGGTTCAAGCCCATCAGGTACAGCACGTAGTTGCCAACCAGGCCGAGCACCGCCATCAACACCAGCCAGCCGCCGCGCGGGCCGAGGACTTTGCGGCTGGGCAGGCGTTTGGTCGCTGCCAGATAAATGAACAGGCAACTACCGGACACCGTCAGGCGAAACCAGGTCACCGTCACCGGGTCCATCACCAGCAGGACTTGTTTGAGTTTGATCGGCAGGATTCCCCACAGAACAGCGGTCAACAAGGCCAGGAACAGACCGTAAACCCAGCGACCGGATGAAATGTGCATGCGAACCCCAAAGCCAGATAGCAAGAAACACCATTCTAGGCGCAGACCCGAGCGCGACACAGGGACAGTTGGCGACGGGCCGCGAATGAAACTGTGCAGGTCGCACCATTAATCTGGCGAAGTGCCGTCGATCAGTTGGTCAGGCACCGCAAGTGGTTCATGCATAAGCTCATTGGATCCGCCAACCGGAACATCCTTCAGGAGATTGCCATGTACGGCATGCGCGCCCAAGACAACGCCCCCGCCACGCACTTTCGCTGCGACCGGGTGTGTCGGGTGAATGGGGAACTGTATTTCAGCACCCGGGAAAACACGCTGGAGGGGCCGTTTGAGAACCCGAAGGTGGTGGCGCGGGAGATTCAGGCCTACATCGAGCGGATGCAGAGGTTGGGCACCAGACGTTAGACCGAGGCGTCTGCATCGCGGGCAAGCCCGCTCCCACAGGTTTTGTGGCGTAAGCAACATTTGCAATCGCCGCCAATCACTGTGGGAGCGGGCTTGCCCGCGATGGCTATTTCACAATCGCTACAAATCCTGAGGCATTTAACGCACAGCCTCAAACAACCCGGTAGCCCCCATCCCGCCACCCACGCACATGGTAACCACGCCATACCGCAAATTACGCCGCTGCAACTCCCGCACAATGTGCCCGACCTGACGCGAACCCGTCATGCCGAACGGGTGGCCGATGGAAATCGAACCGCCATTGACGTTGTACTTGTCGTTATCGATTTCCAGGCGGTTGCGGCTGTACAGGCACTGCGAAGCAAACGCTTCGTTGAGTTCCCACAGATCAATGTCGGCCACCTGCAGACCCTTGGACTTGAGCAATTTCGGCACCGAGAACACCGGACCGATGCCCATCTCGTCCGGCGCGCACCCTGCCACCGCAAAACCACGGAAGAACGCCTTGGGCTTGAGCCCCAGTTCCAGGGCTTTTTCAAGGCTCATGACCAGGGTCATCGAAGCGCCATCGGACAATTGCGAAGAGTTGCCCGCCGTCACCGAACCGTCCTCGGCAAACACCGGTTTCAACCCGGCCAGGCTTTCCAGGGTAGTGTCCGGGCGGTTGCAGTCGTCGCGATCGACGATCCCGTCGAGGATCTGGATCTGACCGGTGGCCTTGTCTTCAACCCGGTACTTCACCGCCATCGGCACGATTTCATCATCGAACAAACCGTCGGTCTGAGCCTTGGCCGTGCGTTGCTGACTTTGCAGCGCGTACAGATCCTGCTCTTCGCGGCTGACTCCGTATCGGCGCGCAACGATTTCGGCGGTCTGGCCCATGGGGAAATAGATGCCCGGCATCTGCTCTTTCAATAGCGGGTTGATCAAGTTGTCGGTGTTGACGCTTTTCATGGTCAGACTGATGGATTCGACGCCACCGGCCACGATGATTTCGCTGCAGCCCGACGCGATCTGATTGGCGGCGATGGCGATGGCCTGCAAGCCCGAGGAGCAGAAACGGTTGAGGGTCATGCCCGCAGTGCCGATGCCCAGCCGCGACAACACCGCGACATTGCGACCGATGTTGTACCCCTGGGCGCCTTCGTTGGAGCCCGCACCGACGATGCAATCCTCAACGCTGGCCGGGTCGATCCCGGTTCGCGCCAACAGGGCATCGACACAATGCGCCGCCATGTCATCCGGACGGGTCTGGTTGAACTTGCCGCGAAAGGATTTGGCCAGGCCGGTCCGCACGCTATCGACGATCACCACTTCACGCATGGCATACCTCATTGTTGTTGTCGGTTGAGAGTGGACCGAGCATAAGTCCACCTCATAACCAACCGCGACAATCATTCACCCCGCGTATGCGTAACCATCGGCTCACGACTTGCGTTTTTTGGCCTTCTTGTCGTGCTTGTCTGATTTATCGAACGCTTCTTCCAGCGCCTGGTTGATGGTGCGCAGGACCTTGACCCGGGCCCAGCGCTTGTCATTGGCCTCGACCAAGGTCCACGGCGAGATTTCGGTGCTGGTGCGGTCCACCATGTCGCCGACGGCCGCGCGGTAGGCATCCCATTTATCCCGGTTGCGCCAGTCGTCTTCGGTGATTTTGAAACGCTTGAAGGGAATGTCTTCCCGCGCCTCGAAACGCTCCAGCTGAGTCTCCTTGTCGATAGCCAGCCAGAACTTGACGACGATGACGCCCGATTCGGAAATCTGCTCTTCGAAATCGTTGATCTCGCTGTAGGCCCGCAGCCAGTCCGCAGGTGGACAGAAGCCTTCAACGCGCTCGACCAATACCCGGCCATACCACGAGCGGTCGAATACGGTGAACTTGCCCTTGGCCGGAATGTGCCGCCAGAAGCGCCACAAATACGGCTGCGCCCGTTCCTCCTCAGTGGGTGCGGCAATCGGCACGATGTCGTATTGGCGTGGATCGAGCGCCGCGGCAACTCGCCGAATCGCACCGCCCTTGCCCGCTGCATCATTGCCTTCAAACACCGCGATCAAGGCGTGTTGACGCATGCGTTTGTCGCGCATCAAACCCGAGAATCGCGCCTGTTCGGTAATCAGTTGTTCTTCGTAATCGTCCTTTTCCAGGCGCTGGCTCAGGTCCAGGCTGTCGAGCAGGTTGAGCTGATCGACATGGATCGGCAGCGGCGCAGCGTTGACCTTGGAGGGATGGATTCTGGATCGCTTCAAGGCACTTTGCAGGCCTTCGAGCAGGATCTTGCCCACCGCCAGACTGCGGTAATGCGCATCCACGCCTTCAATCACATGCCAGGGCGCGTAGTCACGGCTGGTACGGCGCAATACGCGCTCGCCGTACTTCACGAACTTGTCGTAGGTCTGCGATTGTTGCCAGTCCAGCGGACTGATGCGCCAGCTGTGCAAGGGGTCGTCGGCGAGTGCCTTGAGGCGCGCTTTCATTTGTTTCTTGGAGAGGTGAAACCAGAATTTGAAAATCAGCGCGCCTTCGTCGCAGAGCATTTTTTCAAAGCGCTCCGACTGGTTGATCGCCTGATCCAGCACCGCGTCCTTGAACAGACCATGGACCCGGCCCTGGAGCATCTGGCTGTACCAGTTGCCGAAGAAGATCCCCATGCGGCCCTTGGCCGGGAGCATCCGCCAGTACCGCCAGGCCGGGGGTCGCGCCAGCTCTTCATCGGTCTGCTGATCGAAGGTGCGGACCTCGATCAGGCGCGGGTCCATCCACTCGTTGAGCAACTTGACCGTCTCGCCCTTGCCGGCGCCTTCGATGCCGTTGATCAGGATGATCACCGGAAAGCGCTTTTGCTGCTGAAGTTCGAACTGCGCTTCGAGCAACGCTTCACGCAGCGCCGGTTCTTCAGCTTCGTAGGTTTCTTTGTCGATGGCGTGACCGATTTCAGCAGATTCGAACATGAATGGCTCCCTTTCCAGATTGAGCAAGACTAGCGGATTGAGTTGTTTTGCGTGGGAGAATCCATTTCTTCACCGCAACCACTGTTCCCTGTAGCAGCTGCCGAGACACGAGGCTGCGTTGGGCTGCGCAGCGGCCCTCTAGGGCGGTCCTGCGGACACGCAACGCAGCCTCGTGCCTCGGCAGCTGCTACAGGATTTTCTGCGAGTCGGCGGTCGTGCAAGCATCGCCACGTCGATCAGCTAGAATGGCCGCCTTGCCGTTGCCGAGCCTGCCATGAAACCTGTATTGCCTCACGCCCAACTCGACTGGGACGACCAGGGTCGCCCGTCTTCGCGAGTGTTCGACGACGTCTACTTTTCGGACAAGTCAGGCCTTGAAGAAACCCGCTACGTATTCCTCGAACAAAACGGTTTGCGTGAACGCTTTGCCGAGTTGCCGGATGGCGGTCGGCTGGTCATTGGCGAAACAGGTTTTGGCACCGGACTCAACTTCCTCTGCGCCTGGCAGTTGTTCGAACAGCACGCTGTGGCCGGTGCGCGGCTGCATTTTGTCAGCGTGGAAAAGTACCCGCTGAGCCAGCCAGACTTGCAGCGAGCCTTGGCGTTGTGGCCGGAGCTCAAGCCGTTTGCCGATCAATTGCTGGCGCAGTACGTGGCGATCCATCAAGGCTTCCAGCGACTGATTCTGGACAACGGTCGCGTCACTCTGACCTTGTTGATCGGCGATGCGCTGGAACAACTGCCGCAACTGGACGCACAGATTGACGCTTGGTTTCTCGACGGTTTCGCCCCGGCGAAAAACCCCGACATGTGGACCGCCGAACTGTTTGCCGAACTGGCGCGGCTGGCGGCGCCCGGCTCGACCATCAGCACCTTCACCAGCACAGGTTGGGTACGCCGTCTGCTGAACGCGGCGGGCTTCAAGATGAAGCGCACGCCGGGCATCGGCCATAAATGGGAAATCCTGCGCGGCGTGTTTCTTGGCTGGCCTGAAGAAACACCTGCGCCTGTCGTGGCGAAACCCTGGTTTGCGCGTCCGGCCCCGCTCTCTGGCGAGCGTCGAGCCTTGGTGATCGGCGCCGGTCTGGCCGGTTGCGCCACGGCCGCCAGTCTCGCCATGCGGGGTTGGCAGGTGAGTCTGCTGGAACGACAAGACGGTATCGCGCAGGAAGCTTCGGGCAATCCGCAAGGCGTGTTGTACCTCAAGCTGTCGGCCCATGGCACCGCATTGTCACAGCTGATTGTCAGTGGTTTCGGCCACACCCGACGCCTGCTGGAGCACTTGCAGCGCGGCGTCGACTGGAATGATTGCGGCGTGCTGCAACTGGCCTTCAACGCCAAGGAAGCAGAACGTCAGGCGCAATTGGCGGCGGCATTTCCCGAGGACTTGCTGCACACCCTCGATCGGGAACACGCCGAGATTCGCGCCGGTATCGCACTGCAATTCGGTGGCCTGTTTTACCCCGACGGCGGTTGGGTGCATCCGCCAGCCCTGTGCTCATGGCAAGCAGCGCATCCCAATATCCGCATCCTGACCCATCACGATGTCCTGGAACTGCATCGCGTGGAGGGTCAATGGCAAGCGTGGGATGGCGACCGGTTGCTGGCCGACGCACCGGTGGTGGTGCTGGCCGGCGCTGCCGAGATCAAGCGTTTCGACTTCAGCAGCGATTTGCCGCTCAAACGTATTCGCGGACAGATCACCCGCCTGCCCCAGACTCCTGCAAGCCAGAGCCTGAGCACTGTGGTGTGTGCCGAAGGTTATGTCGCGCCGGCCCGTCTGGGTGAGCACACCCTGGGCGCAAGTTTCGATTTCAACAACGACGACCTGACGCCCACCGCAGCCGAGCATGCCGGCAACCTGCAGATGCTCGAAGAAATCTCGGTCGACCTGGTCGCTCGACTCGGCGCAGATGCCTTGCAACCCGAGGCACTTGAAGGTCGCGCGGCGTTTCGCTGCACCAGCCCCGATTACCTGCCGATTGTCGGCCCTTTGGCTGACGGTCAAGCCTTCGCCGACGCCTACATCGTCCTGAGCAAGGATGCCCGGCAAACGCCGGACATCCCTTGTCCATGGCTGGACGGTCTGTACGTCAACAGCGGCCACGGTTCGCGAGGACTGATCACCGCGCCGTTGTCAGGCGAGTTGCTGGCAGCCTGGCTCGACAACGAACCGCTGCCATTGCCCAGAGCCGTGGCCGAGGCGTGTCATCCCAACCGTTTCAGGTTGCGTCGTTTGATACGCGGCAAGGCCTGAGGCGTTCAATCCAGTGCAAAGCAAGTCCTTGCTTCGTCAGCCTTCATGGCCGCCTCGGTGAGACGCTTCAACAAATCGGTCTCGGCCTTGTTCAGCTCATCGGCGATGCCATCGACCACTGAGCGGTATTGCACGCCTAGCGTTGCCTGGCTTTCAAAGGCCGTCGCCATCCGCACGTGGAAAGGCGCAACCAGGTCGGTGAATTGCTTTTGATGACGTTGTCGCAAAAATTCGACCCAGAACGATCGGCTACTCAGGTCATCGAGCAATTCATGCGAAAGCTCCGCGGCTAAGACCTTGTTGATTGCCGTATTCAGGTTTCCCGGCGTCACGCCTCCAAGCGCTGCATAGCGCATATGCCTGGGCTGGCCGACAAGATTGAGTTTTTCAGCCAGACCGGTGCGGTAGGCCAGTTCGACTTCCACCGGATCAAGCTTGATTTTGGCATTTACAACATGTTCTTCAGCGAGCTTCGCAAGATAATCCTGGCGGAACAGGCGACGCGCCAGACTTAATAACCGGGCGGCCTCATCATGGGAATTCCCCGCCTGCCGAACCAACGTATCAAGCTCGACTGCTACCTCAAGATTTCCGAAAATCGTCGCTGCGGCATCATCGCAATTGCCTTTTACCGCCATCGTCAGCAATCGAGCGCGCAACTCAGAATCCCTCTCAGCCGCCTGAATGACGTCCCAGACCCGCCGGGTCATGTCCTCGCGCACAAAGCGGCTATCCGCCGTGTCTCCGACGGCTGCCAGCAATTCAAAGAACTCTTTCGAATCGGGTTCGTTCTTCAGTGCCAACCATGCACGGTTACGACTGGCATAGTTCCCTTCGAGCGGAGTGGGCATCCACAGGTCTCGAGCCCTTAGCTCAGTGAGCACCGCGGTTTCATCTTCCAGCAGGCCCATGCCAGTGCCCATATTGTCACGGTAAGCCTTCAGCTTGGTCAGACTCGCCTCGGAGACAGGGTTATTCGTTAGATTCATCGTTCGCGCGAATCGTCGAGGGGCCTGGAACAACCAATCTGGCAACTCGCGAATCTGGTTACCTTTCAGGTCCACCAACTCAAGGTACGGCGGACGGTAAAGACCGACAGGCAGTTCCGTGGCGTAGGTATCGCACAGCAGCAGCGTTTGCAGATCAAGCATTTTGCTGACATCGATTGTGGCCCCCAAACGATTACCGCTGAGCCCCAGCGTGCGCAGATTGCGCATGTCGGCCAGTTTGCGCAATGTGTGCTCGGTCAGCTGTATCTGATTACCGTCCAACCGCAAGTGCTCGAGCCTGGGCATATGCGACAACACCTCAGGCAATCGTGTGAGTTGGTTGCGCTCCAGTTCCAGCGTGACGAGCCCTTTGAACGGTTTGAGAAAATACACCAACTCGTCTCCGGCCTGCATATCTTTGATTGAAAGGCTGCGCACATGTGCGACATCCTGTTCTGTCAGTGTCGGCAACGGGCCCACCGGGCTGCGCTCCAGTGTGAGCGCTGTAACGGGCTGATCTTGAGGCCAACGCGGATGCGAGATCCGACGCCAGCAGTTTTCGATGGTATTGGCCACCTGACGACGACTCACACGGATATCGTTGAGTTGGCCCGGCACCGTCTTCATTTGCACTTCATCGTCACGCCAGGTGTGCAGCGCGCCGCGCAGTTTCTTCAGTTGTTGCTCCAGCTCCCTTATTCGATTCACCCGCTCCATTTGGGTATTTCCGGCATCATCGAGAAACGACGAAACCTGGGCGTCCGTGAACAGCGGGTAGAGTTTTTTGACTTTACGAATCAGGCCCCTTGCATAAGGGTTCGTAATGGGAGGATCTGCCTGGACACAGGCAGAAAGGTATTTCGGCGTCTCGCTGTGTTCCCCCCGTAGCACCCGCCCGGTCAGCGCCGGATCGCCGATGGCAACCCTCAGCAGCCGTGAGCGCAGTGTGGGGATATCCAATGATTCGTTGTTCGTGAAACCCATGCGGTTGCGTTGGGTGGCAGGCAATACGTCAAGTATCGACTCAAGCAGCGTGTCGCTCGTCACGGTGGAGGACTCATTGCCGTTGTTGTGGGTGACCTGATAGCCAGCGGTCTTCTTGACGATGACCCCGCGCGTCGGCGCGTCAGTTTCGCCCACACTGTCCAGCAAGGTACCGGTCACTGAGCCCTGTCGTACTTCAAGTCGATAGCCGTCGTCCCAGCCTTGCACCCGATTCATCAGCCCGAGCGCCAGTTTGTCGGTGTCGGCACTGGCCAGTAGCGGACGGCGCAACCCCATGAGTGCCCGGTCCTGCCGTATTGCTGACTGTGCCTCGCTGACCTGCCGGGCGAGATCCACGCCGGGGATCTTGCGGTCATGCAGAAAGCTGCGATCTCTGCCAGAGGCGTTTTCAAGCAACTCCTGACACATGCGAGTGGGAAGATCAGTGGCGTGTTCGCGCAGTGTCGCAACGTCACCGGAAGCCGTGCCGTCATAGGATTTATAGAGCCATTCATAGAGCGGCTGCCGATTGCTCCTGAGGCTTGTCGCGATCTCCTTGGCCAACAGCGACGCTTTCGAGCCCGTTGTCGTGCGACCGATGATGCCTTCGACTTCACTTGGGTAAAGCCCATCGATGACGGTATCGAGCAGTTGTCCCGCATCCAGTTGCGCCTGGCTGATGGGCACACTGTTGACGCCATCATCATCGTGCGGGGCGGTCTCGGGGAAGCGGGACACGACCAGGTTTTCGTCGTCGCTCACTTCAATGAAGCGCTCTGCCGGCCAGCCTTGCAACCTGGGCAAGGTATGCAGTTGCTCCTGGACAAACGCTGTGTTCGCGGTCTCTGCCCGCTCCATCGCGGTGACCATCCTGGTGATGCGCTGGTCTATCTTGAAGCGCTCGACACAGTCATTCAGACGCTGCGGTAACTTGAAATTGCGTTCATGCAAATGGTGCAACTTGTCAGGCGTCATGCCGGTGATTTCGGCAATCGCGTCAAGGTCACTGCCGAGCTCGCTCAACCGTTGATCCGTGCGTACCAATGAATAAGCACCGTCGCGCCACTCGTGCGCGTATTCATAGACATGCCGCCAGCCACCCTCAACGTTTCGTTCGACGGCAGGCTGAAATGCGTCATTGCGTAAGGGATGCTTGATGGTCCAGGCCGCCACCTCAGCGTTGCGGGTGACTTGATAGCGAGCCCCGTCCATGACGATCGAAGTCTGCCCGGCATGCCGGTACAACCCTTGCGAATCTGGCTGCACGTCGCCAGCCAGTGTGGTGGATTGTTTGTAAGGTTCGAGGTCGGGCTTCCAAAGTATTGCTTTGCCATCAGTGCGAGTGACGGCCTCGAAACCGTCGAAGAATGCCGCCTGTTCTTTCACGCCCCTGCTGACGGCTTGCGAGATGATTTTGCTGCCCGCCGCAAACGCCGCCATTTGTGCGACGTTTTCGACAACATTCAGCAAGTGCGTCAACGCCTTGGTTCGTTCACCACGCGTCCAGTCAGCCACACCTTCGTACACCTCGCTGACGATGTCGACCACGGCCGTCACCAGCATCAATTGGCCGATCACGGGTACGAAAAAAGCGGCCGCGTTCAACAGCAGAAGGCCTCCATCCTGCAACATCTGAATGGTTTTTTCCCGTTGCTGCTCATCGACATCTTCGGTCGGGATCGCCAGGATTCGCGCATCTTTCTGGGTCTTGCTGACAAATGAACCGAAGAAAAAATCGGCGAGGCACGTATCGGCGGGAGCGGCAACGAGGGTGCCCAACGTCCTGTTTTTGTCGAATTGGGCAAAAAACCCGATTTTATCGTGACCGTACAGGTACTGCCCGACGAAAAACTTCCTGTAGCTTGTACTTTGCAATTTGAGCGTGAGGTAGACCTTGAAGTCCTCCAGCGAGGCGTATTCATACACGGGTCGTCGGGGTTCATTCGGCATATAAACCACGCATCGGGCCTTCGTCTCGGTATCGATGGAGGCTCTGGTAAAGACCAGTACTCCACAGATGCAGGCGTCATGAATCGTCAGGCCTTGCCAAAACACCGGACCGCCATCAAACGATGCGTCGCTGGTTTGCGCCGCCGGGACATCTTGTTCGATCACATTCAGCAGCATCGTATAAACGGCGTGGGTGATGTCCTTTTTCAGGTAGGCCATGTGAAGGGCGACTTGCATGTCCAGCACCTTCAACCGCCGGATATCGGCAGTGGAGGCGCGATCATCGACAGGCAAACCTTTTTCGGGCCTGGCCGGCAATGCCAACGCGTCGCTGACATGGCGCTGATAGCGGGCACCGAGGTCGAGATCGCGGCACAGTGCAGCGAATTTCGCAGGGGTTATTTCCGGGCTTGGCTTGGAAATCTTGTTGATGTGTATCGATGAGTCCTTGAAAACACCCTGGCTCAGGGTTTCTTCCTGGGTGAAGTTTTCCATGGCCATGTGCAGCAGGTTGCGTGAGGGTGTGTGCGTTTGATTCTGATAGCCGATCGGCAGCAGTCCTGTCGACACGTACCTTATATGGGTGACCTCCAGCGTGTCCCGCTCGACGTCGAAATCGATTGTCCATCTGCGCTTGAGGAGATCGGTCAGTTGCCCTTTGCAAAACTCGTCCAACGGCTTGAGCGCCTCAAGCGCCGCTGTGGCCTTGCCTTGAACGACGAAGGATTGCTCGAACGCGGCTCTCAAAGCCTGCACCACGGTCAGATCTGCAGTAGCCAACCATTCAGGAATAGACGCTTGCAGCACTTGCGCCTTGTCCAGATCTGCGGTGTGCTCCAGCAGCGCCTCAAGACGTTGCGCGGGTGTTATTGGCACGGCCGCCGTAGCGGCTTTTGAGGGTGTGGCTGACATGAGCAATATCCTTATTGCGGTAAGAGATGCTCAGTCTATGAAGTGCAACAGGCAATTGATAATTCGAATACTGGGTCGAATCGCCGTGTTTCCAAGCAGCTACTCGTATGCATCACATCAATAATTACCACCCCTTCAATGCACACCTGTGCTGCAGCCGCCATTCGTCCGGCAACCCCGGCTTATAACTTATCGTTCTAAAACTCCTATTACCGTGCGGAGTCAGTTTCTGAGTACCCGCCGTTTTGGCGCGTACCGATTGACCCTCCCCAACGGAAAAACCGGTAAGGACTTTATGTGCGGATTAGCTGGCGAGTTACGCTTTGATCAACAACCTGCGGACCTTGCAGCCGTTGAACGAATCACCCATCACTTGGCGCCTCGCGGCCCTGACGCGTGGGGCTTTCACAGCCAGGGGCCAATTGCCCTGGGCCACCGTCGCCTGAAAATCATGGACTTGTCGGACGGCTCGGCGCAGCCGATGGTCGACAACCAATTGGGCTTGTCCCTGGCCTTCAACGGCGCGATCTACAACTTCCCGGAGCTGCGCACCGAGCTTGAAAGCCTCGGTTATGCCTTCTATTCCGGTGGCGACACCGAAGTGCTGCTCAAGGGCTACCACGCCTGGGGCGAAGCGCTGCTGCCGAAACTCAATGGCATGTTCGCCTTCGCCATTTGGGAGCGCGACGCCAAGCGCCTGTTCATCGCCCGTGACCGTCTCGGCGTGAAGCCGCTGTACCTGTCGCGCACCGGCCAGCGCCTGCGTTTTGCCTCGGCGTTGCCAGCACTGCTCAAGGGCGGCGACATCAACCCGATCCTTGATCCGGTGGCGCTCAATCACTACCTGAATTTCCATGCGGTGGTTCCCGCTCCGCGCACCCTGCTGGCCGGCATTGAAAAACTGCCGCCCGCGACCTGGATGCGCGTAGAAGCGGATGGCACCACCGAACAGAAAACATGGTGGACCCTGCCCTACGGCCCACACGCCGACGAGATGAATCTGACGCTCGAAGACTGGCGTGACCGTGTACTCGACAGCACCCGTGACGCGGTGGCGATCCGTCAACGTGCAGCCGTGGATGTCGGGGTACTACTTTCGGGCGGTGTCGATTCGAGCATGCTCGTGGGCTTGTTGCGTGAAGTCGGCGTGGAAAACCTGTCGACCTTCTCCATCGGTTTCCAGGATGCCGGCGGCGAACGGGGCGACGAGTTCCAGTATTCGGACTTGATCGCCAAGCACTACAACACCCAGCACCATCAACTGCGCATCAATGAGAGCGAGATCATCGAGCAACTGCCCGCAGCGTTCCGCGCCATGAGCGAGCCGATGGTCAGCCATGACTGCATCGCCTTTTATCTGCTGTCCAGGGAAGTGGCCAAGCATTGCAAAGTGGTGCAGAGCGGCCAGGGCGCGGATGAGTTGTTTGCCGGTTATCACTGGTATCCGCAAGTCGATGGCGCTGCCGATCCGTACACGGCCTATCGCGATGCATTTTTCGACCGCAGCTACGAGGATTACGCCGCCACCGTGCAACCGAAATGGCTGACGGCGAATGACGCTGCCGGTGACTTCGTAAAGGAACATTTCGCACAGCCCGGCGCCGATGCGGCGGTGGACAAAGCCCTGCGTCTGGACAGCACGATCATGTTGGTGGACGACCCGGTCAAACGCGTCGACAACATGACCATGGCCTGGGGCCTGGAAGCGCGTACGCCGTTTCTCGACTATCGCCTGGTGGAATTGTCAGCCCGGGTCCCGGGCAAATTCAAACTGCCGGATGGCGGCAAGCAAGTGTTGAAAGAAGCCGCGCGACTGGTGATTCCGAGTGAAGTGATCGACCGTAAGAAAGGTTACTTTCCGGTGCCGGGCCTGAAGCATTTGCAAGGCGATACGCTGAACTGGGTGCGCGAACTGCTGCTCGATCCAAGCCAGGATCGCGGCCTGTTCAACCCGGCCATGCTCGACCGCCTGCTGACCGATCCGCAAGGCCAGTTGACCCCGTTGCGCGGCTCCAAGCTGTGGCAATTGGCGGCCCTGAACCTGTGGCTCAGTGAACAAGGAATCTGATCGATGAAACCTCACGCCACGGCGTATAGCCAACGCTTGTTGCGCGGTCAGGCGCCCTCGTACGAACGCTTGCAGGCGCGGCTGGCCGAAGACGGCAGTGAACTGGGCGCCGCGCCGATTGCCGTGCATTGCGGCTGGGGCCGATTGCTGATCGGTCATACCTTTCCGGATGCGGCGAGCCTGGCCCAGGAACTGCTCAACGAGCAGACCGGTGAACGCGACATCGCCTTGTACGTCGCCGCGCCCCAACAAGTGTTGGGGCTGGAACCGGCGCAGCTGTTTCTCGACCCCTCCGACACCTTGCGGTTGTGGTTCAGCGATTACCGTCAGTCAACCCGGGTGTTCCGCGGCTTTCGTATTCGCCGGGCCCAAAGCGAGACGGACTGGCAGGCGATCAATCAGCTGTATCAGGCGCGCGGCATGTTGCCGATCGATTCCAATCTGCTGACCCCGCGACATCAGGGCGGCCCGGTGTATTGGCTGGCCGAAGATGAAGACAGCGGCGCCATCATTGGCAGCGTCATGGGCCTCAATCATCACAAGGCGTTCAACGATCCGGAGAACGGCAGCAGCCTGTGGTGCCTGGCGGTCGACCCGCACTGCTCCCGACCCGGCGTCGGTGAAGTGCTGGTGCGGCATTTGATCGAGCACTTCATGAGCCGAGGGCTGAGTTACCTCGACCTGTCGGTGTTGCACGACAACCGGCAGGCGAAAAGTCTTTACGCCAAGCTCGGCTTTCGCAACCTGTCGACCTTTGCCATCAAGCGCAAAAACGGCATCAATCAGCCGCTGTTCCTTGGCCCCGGCCCGGAAGCCGATTTCAACCCGTATGCGCGGATCATTGTCGAGGAAGCCCATCGACGCGGGATTGATGTGCATGTCGATGACGCCGATGCCGGGATGTTCACCCTCAGCCATGGTGGACGCCGGGTGCGTTGCCGCGAATCCCTGAGCGACCTGACCAGCGCCATCAGCATGAGCCTGTGCCAAGACAAAAGCCTGACGCACAAGGTGCTCAAAGCCGCTGGTCTGAACCTGCCCTCGCAGCAACTGGCCGGCAACGCTGATGACAATCTGGCGTTTCTCGACGAGCACGAGCGGGTGGTGGTCAAGCCACTGGATGGAGAACAGGGCCAAGGCGTTGCGGTGGACTTGCGGACGATCGAAGAGGTCCAGCAAGCCATCGAAGCCGCTCGCCAGTTCGACAGTCGCGTGCTGCTGGAAAGCTTTCACGAGGGTCTCGATCTGCGGATTGTGGTGATCGGTTTCGAGGTGGTCGCCGCGGCGATCCGTCGCCCCGCCGAGGTGGTGGGCGATGGTCAGCATTCCATCGGGGCCCTGATCGAAGCGCAAAGCCGACGTCGGCAGGCCGCCACCAGCGGCGAAAGCAAAATCCCGCTGGACCATGAGACCGAACGCACGCTTCAGGCGGCGGGTTATGACTACAACAGTATTTTGCCGGCCGGTGAGCATCTGTTCGTACGGCGTACGGCGAATCTTCACACCGGTGGCGTTCTTGAGGATGTCACGGCGACCTTGCATCCGACCCTGGTCGATGCCGCCGTGCGGGCTGCGCGGGCGCTGGATATTCCCATGGTCGGGCTCGACCTGATGGTGCCTGCCGCGGATCAACCGGAGTACGTGTTTATCGAGGCCAACGAACGCGCCGGGCTGGCCAACCATGAACCGCAGCCGACGGCGGAGCGGTTTGTGGATTTGTTGTTTCCGCATAGTCAGCCGGCTGTTTCCTAGTCATGTGTCGTCTGGGCAGACGCCATCGCTAGCAGGCTAGCTCCCACATTTGACCGCATTCCAACTGTGGGAGCTAGCCTGCTAGCGATGGCGGCCTGCTAGCGATGGCGGCCTGACAGGCAACAAAAATTCTTCCTCATCGAAACCATCGATGCGCTCAACTCATCAGGAGTTTCCATGACCAGCAAAATCCCCGAACCAGACCTCAACTACCTGCAAAAAGTCCTGCTGGAAATGCTCGCCATTCCCAGCCCGACCGGGTTTACCGACACCATCGTGCGTTACGTCGCCGAACGCTTGGAAGAGCTGGGCATTCCCTTTGAGATGACTCGGCGCGGCACCATCCGCGCCACGCTCAAGGGCAAGAAAAACAGCCCGGACCGTGCCGTTTCCGCACACCTGGACACCATCGGCGCGGCGGTTCGCGCCGTGAAAGACAATGGGCGCCTGACCCTGGCCCCGGTCGGCTGCTGGTCCAGCCGTTTTGCCGAGGGCAGCCGCGTCAGCCTGTTCACCGACAACGGTGTGATTCGCGGCAGCGTGTTGCCGCTGATGGCGTCCGGGCACGCGTTCAATACTGCCGTGGATGAAATGCCGATCAGCTGGGATCACGTCGAATTGCGCCTGGACGCTTACTGCGCCACCCGCGCCGACTGCGATTCCCTGGGGATCAGCGTGGGCGATTTCGTCGCCTTCGACCCGTTGCCGGAGTTCACTGAAAGCGGCCATATCAGCGCTCGTCACCTCGATGACAAGGCCGGCGTTGCGGCGCTGTTGGCGGCGATGAAAGCGATCATCGACAGCGGTGAAGAATTGATGATCGATTGTCACCCGCTGTTCACCATCACCGAGGAAACCGGCAGCGGCGCGGCGGCTGCCCTGCCTTGGGACGTCAGCGAGTTCGTCGGCATCGACATTGCGCCAGTTGCGCCTGGTCAGCACTCCAGTGAACACGCAGTGAGCGTGGCGATGCAGGATTCCGGCGGGCCGTACGACTATCACCTGTCGAGGCATTTGCTGAGGCTGGCCAGTGAAAACGAGTTGCCGGTGCGCCGCGACCTGTTTCGCTATTACTTCAGCGATGCGCATTCGGCGGTCACCGCCGGGCACGACATCCGCACCGCCCTGCTCGCGTTCGGTTGCGACGCGACTCACGGTTATGAACGTACGCACATCGACAGCCTGGCTGCGCTGAGTCGCCTGCTCGGTGCCTACATTCTGAGCCCGCCGGTATTTGCCAGTGATGCTCAGCCGGCGAAGGGTTCGCTGGACCGGTTCAGTCATCAGATCGAGCATGACACGCAGATGGAAAGCGATACGCGGGTGCCGTCGGTGGATAGTCTGGTGGGGCAGCGAACAGACAGCTGATTCACGTATTGCGTCGCTTGGGTGATCGCCATCGCGGGCAAGCCCGCTCCCACAGGTTTTGCGTCAATTTGGACATAGTGATTGACGCAAAACCTGTGGGAGCGTGGCTTGCCCGCGATGGCGTCAGATCAGGCACCCATGAGGCCACGGGCTAGCCGCAACCGATCATTCGCCGTAGCATCGCGCCATTGTTTAGCCGAGGTGCCTATGCTGATTCCCTACGACCAACTTGAAGTCGACACCCTCACCCGCCTGATCGAGGATTTCGTGACCCGCGACGGTACGGACAACGGTGACGACACGCCGTTGGAAACCCGTGTTCTGCGCGTTCGCCAGGCTTTGACCAAGGGTCAGGCGCTGATTGTTTTCGATCCAGACAGCGAGCAATGCCAGTTGATGCTCAAGCACGATGTGCCCAAGCACCTGTTCGACTGAGGCGCTCAGCGTCCTTTGGTTTTGGCCAGTTTGATCTGGATGCGCTCGTAGACCTCGGCCCGATGCACATTGACGTTCTGTGGCGCTTCGACACCGAAGCGCACACTGCCTCCGTTGACAGCGATGATGCGCACTGAAATGTTGTCACCGATGGAAATCATCTCGCCCACAACGCGACTGAGTACAAGCATGGCATTCATCCTTCAGGGTTACCGGCCCTTGAAGATGCCCGTCGCAACGCCGCTCTTCAATGCAACGACGGCAATTCAGTCTTGCCCTACAGCACAGGACCATCCCCCCTTACGGAAGCGTCTTACAAATCCTTTGATGTCGCTTCAAGAAGCGGAGAAACGCGGGCCGAATAGAATGACGCTGGCCCCGATCACGCACAGTGCCACGCCCAACCAGTCCGACCCCAGGGGACGAATCCGCTCGACCACCGCCAGCCAGCCGATCGAGGCGACGATATAAATGCCGCCATAGGCGGCATAGGCGCGACCGGCGTAAGTCGCCTCGACACGGGTCAGTAGTAGCGCGAATAACGTCAGGCTGAGCAGTGCCGGCATCACCCACCAAATGCTTTTACCTTGGCGCAGCCACATCCAGAACGCGAAGCAGCCGCCGATTTCGAACAGCGCCGCGAGGAAAAACCACAAGTAATTGAGCATGCAGACGTCTCGTGAGGATGGCCGGTTGCGGCCACCCTAACGACGGTGTTGCGCATGGGCAAGTTCAGCCTGCGTTTTGTTTGGCCTTGGCGCGCATTTTGTCGGCCATGGTGGTCATTTCGTTGTAGAGCAATTGCGGGTTTTTCTGCTTCAGAGCCCAGGCCATGCGGCCCTGTTCGTGTGGCAGGATCATGAATTCACCGGCGGCGACGTGCTCGTAGATGTAATCGGCAATGTCAGTCGCGGTGATCGGCGAACTTTCCAGTAACTTGCCGACCTGGGCTTTCATGGCCGGGGTCGGGCCACGGAAGGAGTCCAGCAGATTGGTCTGGAAGAACGACGGGCAAACCACGTGCACGCCCACTTCCTGTTGCGCCAGTTCGACCAGCAGACTTTCGGACAAGGCCACGACGCCGGCCTTGGCCACGTTGTAGTTGCTCATCGCAGGGCCTTGCATCAGCGCGGCCATCGAAGCGATGTTGATGATCTTGCCTTTGCTTTTTTCCAGCAGCGGCAGGAAGGCCTTGCAGCCCTTGACCACGCCCATCAGGTTGATTGCGATCTGCCAGTCCCAGTCTTCCAGGGACAGTTCACTGAAGAACCCGCCCGACGCCACGCCGGCGTTATTGACGATGACATCGATGCCACCCAGTTTCTCTTCACAGGCCTGGGCGAAGGCCGTCAGCTGGCTGTAATCACGCACATCGCAACGCTGGATAAAACCGTCACCGCCCACTTCACGAACCTGTTTCAGGGTTTCTTGCAAACCGGGCTCGCTGACATCCGACAAGGCCAGCTGCCAGCCTTCACGCGCCCAGCGCAGCGCGATTTCGCGACCCAGGCCTGAGCCCGCGCCAGTGATCATCATGCGATTTTGCATAGCAAACAGCCTTGTTGTTCCGGGGAAGATGCCCTGAGTGTAGCGAAGGACATTGCGCGACCCACGCTCCATCAGATTGCTGAATGGTCCGAGCAAACCGCTGGAGGGTGTGAATCAACTAACGCCGCTAAAAACGAAATAAGGCTTTCTTCGAAAAACATTAAAAAAACTTGGAATTTTCCGACACCCGCAACAGTCGGATTTTGTAAGCAGCTCGGGTTTATTGCAGTCCAGCTGACAGTTAAAAGCTAAAGTCATTCCAGAACACTTCCAACAAGGAAATAGACATGGGCACAATTCTTATCGTAATTCTGATTCTCCTGCTGGTAGGTGGTTTGCCGGTCTTTCCACACTCAAGAAGTTGGGGTTATGGCCCGTCGGGTATCATCGGCGTGGTGTTGGTGGTGCTGTTGATTCTGCTGTTACTTGGCAAAATATAAAGTTTTAAAAGGCAAAAAAAGAGGCCCTCGAAGGGCCTCTTTTTTATTGCGCCGAAAACTAGTCCGGCTTGCCGTCAACGACACCGGCGGTGTTGTCGATCAGGCTCTTGGTGGCTGTCTGGATGAACGACTCGAGTTTCTGCTTGAGGGCCGCTTCGTCAGCCGACGCCGGAATCACTTCGCCTTTCGAATTGGCGCCCAATTCGTACTGATACAGCTTGGGCGGCATTTCTTTCGGCAGCACCAGCACGCGATCCGCCGTCAGCAACGCGACGGTCTGATCGCTGCCCGAAGGCTTGATCACGCCAAAACCCTTGTCGCCTTCCGGCAAATTCAGCAAGTCACGACCCCAGCACTGGTGAATCACGTCGCCGCCGATGCGGCCCATGATGGTCGGCACGATATCGATCTGTGTGCCCACGGTGTGGTCAACCTGGCCGAACTTGTCCTGCACGCCCGGCCCGATCAGCAGCATCGGTACGTTGAAGCGGCCCAGGTCCATTTCGGTGATCTGCTGCTCGTTGCCAAAACCGTGGTCGCCGACTACGACAAACAGGGTTTCCTTGAAGTACGGCTCTTTACGCGCCTGCTCGAAGAATTGACCCAGCGCCCAGTCGGAGTAGCGCATGGCGGTCAAATGTTCGTTGAGGCTGCCACGGTCAGTCACGCGCTCGACCGGCAAAGGCGTCGGCAAGGCGTACGGCGTGTGGTTGGACAGGGTTTGCAGCAAGGCATAGAACGGTTTTTTGTCTTTGCCATCGCGAGCTTTCAACTCTTCCAGACCACGGTTGAACATGTCCTGGTCGGACACACCCCAGGTTGGGTCGGAGAACACTGGGTTAACGAAGTCGTTACGTCCGATGAAGTTGGTCATGCCCTGGTTGCTGAAAAAGCCCGACTGATTGTCCCAAGCGAAATCGCCGTTATAGACGTACACATCGTCATAGTCACGAGCACTGAGCAACTGCGGCAGGCCGGACAGTTTGTGGCTGCCTTCCGGGGTCTGCATCAGGTATTCGAAACCCGGCAGGTTCGGGAAGCAGGCCATGGTGGCAAACATACCCTGGTGGGTGTGGGTGCCGTTGGAGAAGAAGCGGTCGAACAGCAGGCCTTCTTTCGCCAGCTTGTCGAAGTACGGCGTGACGTTACCCGGACGACCCAGCGCGCCCACCGAATGACCAGCGAAGCTTTCCATCAGGATCACAACCACGTTCTTGATCGGCAGGGTTTTGTCAGCGGCCGGGGAGAAGTTACGACGCACGGCGGCGATTTCGCCATCCACCAGTTTGTCGCTCGGGGTCAGCAACATATCGCGGACGGTCTGCTGAGCCACTGGCTGATCCAGTGTGGCTTTCCAGATGTTGTCGCGTTCTTCGGACATCCGGCTCTTGGCCGCCGCGATCAGCGACAGCGTGCCGTTGAGGCCCAACTGGTTGGCGAAGTTCGAGTCGGTGGTGTAGACGTCACCCCAACGCAATGGCGGGCCTTGACGCAGGGTGCCACGAGCCGCGACCACGCAGACCAGCAGGCAAACCACGAATACGACGCCTCGTGCATACCACGGGGCAACCTGACGCGTGCCGATGCTGCCGCCGCTGAACGGACCACGAGGACGGGTCGCCCGATCGGCGCCCTTGAACGCCAGGGTCAGGATCAGCGTGCCGAAAGCCCAGGCCAGCAGGTAGCGAACCACAGGAAAACCGTACCAGAGCATGCTCATCACGGTTTTCGGGTCTTCCTTAACGTACTGGAAGACCAGGCCGTTAAGGCGTTGGTGGAACTCGCGATAGAAATCCATCTCCATCAGGCCGAGGAACAGCGCGATGCTCGAGGCTATGGTCAGCCAGAAACGGAAGAACCCGCGAGCGGCCATGGCCCGGGAGCTGAACAGCGCCAGAATCAGCGGAATGCTGAGGTAGACCACCAGGCGCAGGTCGAAACGCAGGCCATTGGCGAACGCCTCGAAAAAGGTCGAGGCCGGTGTATCGAGGATCATTTCGCGGTTATAGACCAGCAGCGCGACGCGCAGCAGGCTGAACATGACCATCATGACCAAGGCACACAGCAGCGTGTAGGCCAGATGCGATTTGACGGTCGGTTGCAGCAGGCGACTAGAAGCTCGCTGCTGACTCAGGGCGTCCGGGTTTGCCATGTCGTTTTAGGACCCATTGGAAGTTGAAGTTTCAAAAGTGAAGCGGCGCCCTGCCCTCTGTTGGCCAGTTCTCGACCCCGGGGCTTGCGCGGTGCGCAAATGTTGCACGATCACCCGCAGCATTGCCATGAATTAGTGCCCGCAATGCTGACGCGGGCGAATTGTCTTGGAGGCCTTGTGAAAATTTCGTGCAACGTATATCCGGAAACAAAATAACCGCAAAAACAAACGCCCCGAAAGGTCGGGGCGTTTGATGAAACAGCGCGTACTTACTTCTCTGCGCGTTCCTTCAGGGCTTTAAGGGTGTTGAACGGTGCATCAACCACGAACTTGTTGGCGACCATCGGCGGGATGCTGCCGCCTGGCTCGGTGTGCACCTGATAGGTCACTTCGATCTGGTCACCCTTGGGGACGAACTTCCAGAAACCGTCAATTTTGGTGACACGGACGAAGCCCTTTTCCTCAGGAATGTACTTCGGCACGCCTTCGAGTTTGCGGGTCAGGCTGCCGTCGGCGCCTTCGGTGGTGGTGATATGCAGCACCGAATCACGCGGGGTCACCGGCCATGGGGTATTGAATTGGCTGTAGGTCCAGCTCTGATCGCCTTCGTGCTTGAGCAGCTTCTGGGCCTTGCACTCGTGAATCCAGGCGCAGGCGCCAGAGACGTCTTCCTGCAGCGCGCGCAATTTGGCCATGGTGGTCTTCATCAGGGTCACGCCCTGGTAGGCCTTGTAGTCGGAACCGGCCACTTCACTCAGGGACACCTTGATGCCGTCTTCATTCTTGGCGACTTTCCAGTCCTCGGCCTGGGCGGCCGTGGTGGTCAGCAACACTGTCAAACCACACAGCACAGCCATACGATGCAGCGAACCCATAGTCTTACTCCTTATTGTTGAAGTTCCGTTCGTAGAACACATCATGCAGCCGTCATTTGCTCCCACCATCCGAGCAGCTTAATCGCTTCGTCGCTGCTGCTTCCGCAGACTTCGACGTCGGCTTCAAACGCCGAACACACGGCAGGACGTTTCGGATCGCCGAAAATGCTGCACAGGTTATCGACAGACAGTTGAACGCAACGTTCGCCAGCGGCTTTGCCATTGGGCATGCCGGGAATCGGTGAACTGATGGAAGGGGCAATGCAACAGGCGCCACAGCCTTCACGGCATTTCATGACGACAAGCTCCTCGCGACGGGTGATGTGTTAATGGACGGGGCACAGAGTAACCGCTAAAACAGCTGTTTAAAATTACCAAGACCGGGGTTTTTGCGCTCAAACGGATGTGACTGACCAGTCTCCGACAAAGCGTCTGGCCAGCAGGTCACAGATGGGAAGGAATTACCGCTTGAACTCGAACTCCAGCGCTGCTCCTTCGACTTCACGGCGCTCTTCGTTTCGCAGTTGCAACTGCATTTCGTTGCTGATCAGCCTTCCGTTGAGCTGAAAAGGCGCGCTCTTGTCACCGAACATTTGTGGCAACACAGGGTCGCGCCGGGGCAATGGGACCGTACCGACCGGTTTTAGCTCCTCCGCCATGTCCTGGGGCAGACTCAAATCCAGGTCAACCGAAGGAAGCTTGGTTTTCACGACCTCACTGGCGGGTTTGGACTTGGAGGCAACCGGCGGTCGTTTTTTTACCACTGCGGCTTTCTTTTTTACCGGCGTGGCGTTCTTTTTAACCGCAGCGGTTTTCTTGACGGGCGCTGGTTTTTTCGCGGTTTCGCTGCTGGCTGCCGGTTTTTCCTGAGTCGAAGCCGCCATGACGCCTTGGGCATGAACGGTCATGAAAAGACAGATCGATAGGCAGACGGCAGGAAAAATCGGTTTCATGGACCCAACGACGCGAACGGCAGAGGGCCATATGCTCGCCTGTTGCACGCAACATGACAAGCACGTGTACGAAACGACCGGCGCTCATGTCAGAATCCGCTGGCCGTCTCTTGGCAAAGCTGCGTCGCCAACATCCCCAGCGTCATCAATGCGCGCTCGGCTTCGCGATTCCAAGGCGTGCCACAGTTCAGGCGAATGCAGTGATTGAACTGCTCGGTGTTACTGAAAATCAGCCCCGGTGCGATGCTGATGCCCTGCTGCAACGCACGCACATGCAGCTCCTGAGTGTTGACCCGTCCTGGCAGGCTGACCCACAGAATGAAGCCGCCCGTGGGCCGGGTCATCTGCGTGCCTTCCGGAAAGTACTGCTGCACCGCCAACTGGAAGGCGCTGAGGTTCTTGCGGTATTCCTGACGGATGTAGCGCAAGTGACGGTCGTAACCGCCATTCTCCAGGTACGCGGCGATGCCCATTTGCGTGACGCTGCACGCCGAATGCGTGCTGAACGTCTGCAAACGCTGAATCTCTTGCTGGTATTTGCCGGCGATCATCCAGCCAATCCGCACGCCCGGTGACAGGGTCTTGGAGAAGCTCGAGCAATAGATCACTCGATCCAGCCGGTCGTAGGCCTTAAGCGATTTGGTCCGACCTTGCTCGAACATCAACTCGCCGTAGATATCGTCTTCAACGATCTGGATATCGAAATCCGAGGCCAGGCGCAGCAGTTGCTTCTGCCGCTCTTCGGGCATGGTGCCGCCCAGTGGATTACTCAGACGCGTGGTCAGCACCAGCGCCTTGATCGACCACTGGTTGGCCGCCAGTTGCAGGGCTTCGAGGCTCATGCCGGTCGCCGGGTCGCTCGGGATCTCGATGACTTTGAGGCCCAGCAGGTCGGCCAGTTGCAACAAACCATAATAAGTCGGTGACTCGGCGGCGATCAGGTCGCCCGGCCGGGTCAGTACGCGCAGTGACATCTGCAACGCATCGACGCAGCCGTGGGTGATCACCACTTCGGAAGGATCAACCACCACGCCGGCATCACGCATGCGGATCGCCACCTGCCGGCGCAACGGTTCAAAACCGGGGCTGAACATGTAACTGAAGGCACGCGGGCTATGGAAACGGGTGACTTTGGCCAATTGCTGGTGCAAAGCGCGGACCGGCAAATAATCGACGCTCGGCACTGCCGCGCCCAAGGGGAAAACACCCTCGCGACGGGATTCGACCAGCACTTGCTGAATGATGCTGCTGCGGGTGACCAGACCGGGCCGCTCGACCCGGGCGATGTCCGGCGTTGGCGCTGTCAGGGCTGGTGTCTGGTGCACGTAATAGCCCGACTGCGGCCGGGCGCGGATCAGCCCCTGATCCTCGAGATTGGCGTAAGCCTGCAAAACGGTCGCATGGCTGACGTTGAGCTGCGAGCTCATCTTGCGCACCGAAGGCACGCGTTCCCCCGGTTGATAGACACCACGGCGGATGTCTTCGGCCAGTTGCTGAGCAATACGTTGGTAGAGCAAAAGATTGGTCATGACGCAGCACTCGATTTCACGGGCATTTTATTCTTGTGTGAAACAATACCGGAACAGTTTAGAAGTGTACTGGGACAGTTGCCACAATAGTCGACCGTACAGTGCAGTGTCAGCAAAAACTGTACTGTTTTGAGAGGCATTTGGCAGGCGCAAAAAAACCCGGCGCTGTCGGGCAGGCCGGGTTTTCCAGAAACGCAGCCCTTAGCGGGCGGCGCCGAGCTGGCCTTTTTCGTCGGAGAACACAATTTCCACCCGACGGTTCTGCGCGCGACCACGCTCGGAAGCGTTCACGTCCACCGGGTACTCATCGCCGTAGCCTTCGACCTTGATGCGTTTATCGTCGATACCCAGGTCCATCAGCACGTCCGCCACCGATTGCGCACGGTCACGGGACAGTTTGAGGTTGTCCTGCTTGCCGCCGGTGCTGTCGGTGTAGCCCTCGATGCGGACCACACGCTTGGGGTTGAGCTGCAGGAACTGCACGATTTTCAGGACCACGCGGTTCGCCGAATTCTTCAGCTCCGCCTCGCCGGTGTCGAACAGCACATCGCCCAGGGTCATCACCAGACCACGGTCGGTCTGCGTGGTGGCCAGGGCAACAATCTGTTCTTCGAGCCATTTGCCCTGCTGCTGCACACTGAGCAACTTGGACTCACGCAGGGCCAGTTGCAGGCGCTGACGTTCCAGTTCGAGCTTCGCCGCGCGCTCTTCGTTGAGCACCTGATTGGTGTGCTCACGGGCGATTTCGCTGTAGCGCTGGCTCAGGTAGGCGTAATGCACCACGTCCGAGCCGCTCCCCCAATAGCTGGAAAGACGATCGGCGCGGGCCAGGGATTCACCGGCACGGATCACGTCCTTGGGCGCGATTCGCAGCACGTTGGAGTCTTCCTTGACCTTCTGGAAGTCACTTCCGGCCTGCTGCAATGCGCTCTCGCTGTGTTGGCCGGCGCAACCGTAAAGGCTCGCGCAACCGGCCAGGATCAAACCGCCGAGTGCTTTGGACTTGAGGCTCATTGGGCATCTCCCAGTTGCTTGCGCAGGCGAGTGATGCGGGTGTTGAGCACGTTCAGTTGCTCCTCGCTCTTGAGAGTCAGCACCTTGGCTTCGGCCAGGCGCGCGTCCAGTTCGGCCTGTTCGGCCCGCATGCGCGCATGCCTGTAGGACTGATCCGTCATGTCGCCCTGGGCACGGGAAAACTTGTCTTCGGCCAGTTTGAGCTCTGGCACGTCGTCGACAGTGGCCCCCACGGCTTTGGCTTGTACGAGCGCCTGTTCGGTCAGGCGTATTTGTTCATTCGGCGCCGGATCGGCTGCACAACCCGCCAGAGCCAGAACGGCCAGGGCAGCGAAAAGAGGTCGAATACTCACTAAAAATCCCTACTGTTTTGGGGTACTGACGGGTTGTTGCGGTGGCTGCTGTTGCTGCTGCGCTTTCCAGCGTTCGATATTGCGTTGCAGCACGGCCTCCGTCAGTCCGGACGCGGGCAATTCTGTCATCTTTTTGGCCAGCTGTCCGCGCAACCACGGATCGTTGCAGGCGGAGTTATGGGAAACCGCGAGGAACAGGCCGGGTTTGTCGATCGGGTTCGGGCGAGCGACCAGGTCGTTGGCCATGCTCAGGGTTTGCGCGGCGGCCATGCCCGAGTAGCGTCCGGCGAGGACAAATTCCACCTCACCCAGGAGCAGTTTCTGCAAGGCCTGGGTCAGGTTTGGAGTACGCACGAGGGTCAATTGCTGCTCGGCGAAAGTGCCGAATGCCTGGGTCATTCGAGACTTTTCCGACACGGCGCCTGGATGACCGTGCAGGTCTTGCGCTTCGTTGTAGGCCAATGCCGAGTCTTTGCGGGTCCAGACCAGGTAATCGTTTTCCAGAAGCGGCGGGTGGATGAAATCCAGGCTTTCCAACTCGCCGACCGTCAACGGCGCGTCGGCCAGCATGTCCATGCGCCCGCTGCGCACTTCGTCCAGCGCCTGGGCACGTTTGCCGGCGTAAAGCAGTTCGACCTTGATACCCAGTTCCCCCGCCACGTGCTGCAATAAATCAGCACTGGCGCCGATCAAGTGCTTGGGGTTTTGTGGGTCTTGCCACAAGTACGGTGGCGCGTCCGGGCTGCCGGTCACCACCAGGCGCTCGCACTTGCCTGCGGCCACGGCCAGCGCCGGCAACACCGTCAGCCCTAGCAGTAATGACCAGCCACATACGCGACGCAGATCCATGGCAACACTCTCCCACTCAAATCCGGAACAAAAAAAAGCCCGACCAAAAGGCCGGGCTCTTTATAAGTCAAGCGACTGGATTAGACCAGCTTCTCGAACTCGGGGATGGCTTCGAACAGGTCTGCCACCAGGCCGTAGTCGGCCACCTGGAAGATCGGCGCTTCTTCGTCCTTGTTGATCGCAACGATCACTTTGGAGTCTTTCATGCCGGCCAGGTGCTGGATCGCGCCGGAGATACCGACGGCGATGTACAGCTGTGGAGCAACGATCTTGCCGGTCTGACCGACCTGCATGTCGTTGGGTACAAAACCTGCGTCGACCGCGGCGCGGGAAGCACCAACGGCAGCGCCCAGCTTGTCGGCCAGGGCGTACAGGTGTTTGAAGTTGTCACCGTTCTGCATGCCGCGGCCGCCGGAAACGACGATCTTGGCAGCGGTCAGTTCCGGACGATCGGACTTGGCCAGTTCTTCGCCAACAAAGCTCGAAGTGCCAGCGTCGTGAGCAACAGCCACCGCTTCAACAGCAGCGGAACCACCTTCAGCGGCAACCGGGTCGAAACCGGTAGCACGTACGGTGATCACTTTGACCGCAGCGTTCGATTGAACGGTTGCGATCGCGTTACCGGCGTAGATCGGGCGCTTGAAGGTGTCAGCGCTTTCGACCGAGATGATCTCGGAGATCTGGTCAACGTCCAGCGACGCGGCAACGCGCGGCAGGATGTTTTTGCCGTTGGAAGTGGCGGCAGCCAGGATGTGGCTGTAACCCTTGCCCAGCTCGGCAACCAGAGGAGCAACGTTTTCCGGCAACTGATGCGCGTAAGCGGCATTGTCAGCGATCAGGACTTTGCTCACGCCAGCGATTTTCGCAGCAGCTTCAGCCACGGCACCAACGCCCTGGCCAGCTACCAGAACGTGGATGTCACCGCCGATTTTGGCAGCAGCAGCCACGGTGTTCAGTGTGGCCGGGGCCACTACTTTGTTGTCGTGTTCAGCAATAACCAAGATAGTCATTTAGATTACCTTCGCTTCGTTTTTCAGTTTCTCGACCAGTTCAGCCACCGACTTGACCTTGATACCCGCGCTGCGTGCAGCAGGCGCTTCGACTTTCACGGTCTTGTTGGTGGAGGCGGTGGAAACGCCCAAAGCGTCCGGAGTCAGCACTTCGAGAGGCTTCTTCTTGGCTTTCATGATGTTCGGCAGGGACGCGTAGCGCGGCTCGTTCAAACGCAGGTCGGTGGTGACGATGGCCGGCAGTTTCAGGGAAACCGTCTGCGCGCCGCCGTCGATTTCGCGAGTCACGGCAACGGTGTCGCCGGACACTTCGACTTTCGAAGCGAAGGTGCCCTGACCGTAGCCGCTCAATGCAGCGAGCATCTGGCCAGTCTGGTTGTTGTCGCTGTCGATGGCTTGTTTGCCAAGGATCACCAGCTGAGGCTGTTCCTTGTCGACAACAGCCTTGAGCAGCTTGGCAACGGCCAGGGAAGTCAGATCTTCAGCGGATTCGACGAGGATGGCGCGGTCGGCACCCAGAGCCAGCGCGGTGCGCAGTTGCTCTTGAGCGGTGGACGGGCCGATGGAGACGACGACGATTTCAGTCGCAACACCTTTCTCTTTCAGGCGTACGGCTTCTTCCACTGCGATTTCGCAGAACGGGTTCATCGACATCTTGACGTTGGCGAGGTCGACGCCGGAATTGTCCGCCTTGACGCGAACCTTGACGTTGTAATCCACAACGCGTTTGACAGCTACAAGAACCTTCATGGATTCCTCGTTACTCTCCGGTGAAAAGAAAGTCGCCTAGGCGAACCTGGCGGTTTGATGCTCATCGGCGCAAGGGCACCTCTAAAAACGCTGGCAGGTGTATCGGGTGAACCTTGCTCACGAGGCGGATGACCGTTCGTCAGTGGTGACCGACGAGTCATTCATTATCGCGGCGTGTAAACTGCGCGCCAAACCTGCGCAGCAAATCACCTTGTACTGCCATCGCCCTGTCTTTAGAGGTGCTCTTGATACCAACAGTCAGCCTACGGCGAGCGCAAAACCGACCGTATCTTGACCGGAACGCCTATTCCGGTCAATACGGCAAAATAGCCGTTCATAAGCCGCGTGACTTTGATTTCTCTGGCTTTGAGCCAATTCAAACAAACGTTTGTATTGGACGCTAGGAGTGGTGTAGATATAATGCGCCACCCAGAGAGAAAGGTGGTCAATCGATTGTCCTGTTCCGCGCATTGCGCAGGAATTCATGGATGCGACACCAAACCTCCAATTAGAAAAAAACTGTTGAGCCTTGAGTAGGAGATAGCCTGTGGAACGCGAATACATGGAATTCGACGTGGTCATCGTCGGTGCCGGCCCCGCGGGTCTTTCCGCCGCCTGCCGCTTGAAGCAGAAGGCTGCTGAAGCCGGCAAGGAAATCAGCGTCTGCGTGGTCGAAAAAGGCTCCGAGGTCGGTGCACATATCCTGTCCGGTGCGATCTTTGAACCCCGCGCCCTGAACGAATTGTTCCCGGACTGGAAAGAACTCGGCGCGCCGCTGAACACGCCAGTGACCCGCGACGACATCTTCGTTTTGAAAAACGCCGACAGCGCGCAAAAAATCCCTGACTTCTTTGTGCCCAAGACCATGCACAACGATGGCAACTACATCATCTCCCTGGGCAACCTGTGCCGCTGGCTGGCTCAGCAGGCCGAAAACCTCGGCGTAGAAATCTACCCGGGCTTCGCCGCTCAGGAGGCGCTGTTCGACGAGAACGGCGTGGTTCGCGGGATCATCACTGGCGACCTGGGTGTTGACCGCGAAGGCCATCCGAAAGAAGGCCTGTACACCCCTGGCATGGAACTGCGCGGCAAGTACACGCTGTTCGCCGAAGGTTGCCGCGGCCACATCGGCAAGCAGTTGATCAAGCGCTTCAACCTCGACAGCGAAGCCGACGCCCAGCACTACGGCATCGGTCTGAAAGAAATCTGGGAAGTCGATCCGGCCAAGCACCAGCCAGGCCTGGTGGTCCACACCGCCGGTTGGCCGATGGACATCATGGGCACCGAGAACACCGGCGGCTCGTTCCTCTATCACCTGGAAAACAACCAGGTGGTTGTCGGTCTGATCGTCGACCTGTCCTACAGCAACACCTACCTGTCGCCATTCGACGAGTTCCAGCGCCTCAAGCATCACCCGGTGCTCAAGCAGTACCTGGAAGGCGGCAAGCGCATCAGCTACGGCGCCCGCGCCATCTGCAAGGGCGGCTTGAACTCGCTGCCGAAGATGGTCTTCAAGGGCGGCGCGCTGATCGGTTGCGACCTCGGCACCCTGAACTTCGCCAAGATCAAAGGCAGCCACACCGCGATGAAGTCCGGCATGCTCGCCGCTGAATCCGTGGCCGAGGCGCTGTTCGCTGAAAAGGACGGCACCGAAGAGCTGACCACTTACGTCGACGCTTTCAAGAAAAGCTGGCTCTACGACGAACTGTTCGCCAGCCGCAACTTCGGCCCGGCGATCCACAAGTTCGGCGCAATCGTCGGCGGTGGTTTCAACTGGCTCGACCAGAACATCTTCGGCGGCAAACTGCCGTTCACCTTGCACGACAACAAGCCGGACTACGCTTGCCTGAAGCTCGCGGCCGACTGCAAGAAGATCGACTACCCGAAACCGGACGGCAAGATCAGCTTCGACAAACTCAGCTCGGTGTTTATCTCCGGTACCAACCACGAAGAAGAACAGCCGTGCCACCTGAAGCTGACCGACCCGAGCATTCCGATCGCCAAGAACCTGCCGCTGTACGATGAGCCTGCCCAGCGTTACTGCCCGGCCGGCGTCTACGAAGTGGTGACCAAGGAAGACGGCGAGAAGCGCTTCCAGATCAACGCCCAGAACTGCGTTCACTGCAAAACCTGCGACATCAAGGACCCTGCACAGAACATCACGTGGGTGGCACCGGAAGGTGCCGGCGGCCCGACTTACCCGAACATGTAAGCCGTACGCCTGAACATCAAGGCTCCCGGAATGGGGGCCTTTTTGTTGCCCGCAATTCAAGCCCCAATACAGATCCCTGTGGGAGCGGGCTTGCCCGCGATTACGGTGGGTCAGTCAACTCAATGCTGGATGACACACCGCCATCGCGGACAAGTCCGCTCCCACAGTTTTCTTCGTCAACTCAGGCCGCGCGCTCATCCCCGGGATTACGCTCGAAGTAGCGCTTGTACTCACGACTGAACTGCGACGTGCTCTGATACCCGACCCGATGCGCCACCTGCGCCACACCCAACCCCTCGGCGAGCAACAACTGCTGCGCCTTGAGCAAGCGCAAACGCTTCAAATACTGCACCGGCGACAACAAGGTGCTGCGCTTGAAGTGCTCATGGAATGTTGATGCACTCATGTTTGCGCAACTGGCCAGGGTTTCCACATTCAACGGTTCGGTGAAATGCCCGTGCAGATGGTTGAGCGAAGCCGCAATCCGCGCGAATTGCCCCTGCTGCTCCACCAGCGCCCGCAACACATCGGCTTGAGGACCGCGCAACGCGACGAACAACAATTCCCGCAAACGCGCCTGCCCCATGATCTGGCATTCCAGCGGATCGTGCAGGCAACGCAACAGTCGCTCCACGCAACCACGCATCGCATCGTCAAGCACCGCCGAAGTCATGGATTCCAGTGTTTGCGCAGGCACCGTGCGCCCTGGCACCAGCCCCATGGCCAACACCAACTCACCGAGCAACACCCGGTCAATGGCAATGGAAACCCCGAGCATCGGCCCGTCCGGCGCTGAAAACGTTTCGCACTCAAACGGCACCGGCAATGCCTGAATCAGATAATGCCCGGCGCCGTACTCCAGCGTACGCGGGCCCAGATACGCCAGTTTGCTGCCTTGGGCGATGATCACCAGGCTCGGCTCATAGATCTGCGGACCACGAGCCACATCACAACTGGCACGCAAAACCTGCACACCCGGCAACGCCGTAGCGGCGAAACCATCGCGAGTGGTCAGAGGCTCAATCAGCGAAACCAGCGTGGCATTGGCGTCGAGATGACGGGTTAACAACATGGGAGCTCTTCACAAAAAAGTCGCGGAAAACGGGATGAAAGCATCATCGCAGGTCTGATCGCCCATTTGATCAAACGAACGCTGATGCCGGAGGAATAGGCATGACACCCGGAGGAATCGCCATGGCCGGTGGCAGGCACGGCGCCCAAAATGCGTCGCCTCACTTGTCACTGCTTTTGCGAGGTTCATCATGTACACCGCCATCGGATACGCCGCCCAGTCGGCCACCACTCCCCTCGCCCCCGTGAAATTCGAACGCCGCAGCCCAAGGGCCGACGACGTTGCGATCGACATTCTCTACTGCGGCGTCTGCCATTCCGACATCCACCAGGCACGCAACGAGTGGGGCATTGCCGTTTACCCGCTGATGCCCGGCCACGAGATCGTAGGCAAAGTGACCGCCGTCGGTGCGAATGTCACCCAGCACAAAATCGGCGATCTGGTTGGCGTCGGTTGCATGGTCGACTCCTGCCGCAGCTGTGAAGCCTGCCAGTCCAACCTTGAGCAATATTGCCTCGAAGGTCCGACCATGACCTACGCCACCCCGGACCGGGTCGATGGCAGCAACACCATGGGCGGCTATTCCGACAGCATCGTGGTCAGCGAACACTTCGTCGTGCGCATCCCGGAAAAACTCGACCCGGCCAGCGCCGCGCCGATTCTTTGCGCGGGCATCACAACCTACTCGCCGCTCAAGCACTACGGCGTGAAGGCCGGCGACAAGGTCGGGATTCTGGGCATGGGCGGCCTCGGCCACATGGGCATCAAGTTCGCCAAGGCGATGGGCGCCGAAGTCACGCTGTTCACCCGCTCGGCGAGCAAGGCTGAAGAAGGACGTCGTCAAGGCGCGGACCACGTGATCGTGTCCACCGATGCCGAACAGATGAAGGCCGCGGCGGGTCATTTCGACTTCCTGCTGGACACCATTCCGGTGCAGCACGACCTCAATCCCTACCTCGATACCTTGCGTTTCGACGGTGTGCACATTCTGGTAGGGCTGATCCAACCGGTCGACCCACCGATCCACGCCGGCAAACTGGTGATGAGCCGTCGCGTACTGGCCGGCTCGCTGATTGGCGGCATTGCCGAAACCCAGGAAGTCCTGGATTTCTGTGCCGAACACAACATCACCTGCGACATCGAAATGCTCGACATCCGCCAGATCAACGAGGCTTACGCTCGCATGATCGCTGGTGACGTGAAGTACCGTTTTGTCATCGACATGGCGACGCTGAAGGTCTAATCAGACCTTCGCGCCAAGCTCCGCAGACAGCCGGGCTGTGACCCCTTTGATCAGGGGAATCAGCTCGGCCATTTTTTCCAGCGGCATGTACGGCACGGTGCTGGCGATGCTGATGCCGGCGACGATGCGCTTGCTGGCATCGCGGATCGGCGCCGCGACACAGCGGATCGACGGTTCGTTATCTTCCAGATCGAAGGCGTAACCGCCGGCCACGTACTCGATCATGCGCTGCTGAAACTGCTCCCAGGACTGCTCCGGGTGCAGCGGCCAAAACTGATTTTTCCCACCTGCCGGCAGGCTAACCTCGTACAGCCGCTGCCATTCTTCCTGCGTGTCATCGAGCATCAAGGCTTTGCCGATCCCGGTGCGCGCCAACGGCATGCGATGGCCGACCCGCGAACGCATTTCCGGGCCATTGCGCCCCGGATTCTTGTGCAGGTACAGCACCTCGTCGCCTTCACGAATCGCCAAGTGAATGGTGTCGCCGGTCAACGCCGACAATTCATCCAGATACGGCCCGGCCAGGGTCACCAACGGCAACTCTTCACGCGCCTGAAAACCCAGCTCGATCAGCTTCGGCCCCAGCAGATAACCGACTTGCGGAACGACGCGCAGGTAACGCTCGTCCACCAGGCAACTGGCCAGACGATGGGTGGTGCTGCGCGTCGTGCCGATCAGCCGGGCGATTTCCTTGAGATCGCGGGCGCCACTGGCCACGGCCTGAACCACACCCAGGCCACGAAGCAGTGTCTGGGTGCCGGTTGGCGCGGCGTCCTTGGCGATTTTTTGGGCATCTTCCTGCATATCCAGCCTTTACCGTTGAGCGAGTGAACGGGCGGCATTATGGTCGCCCGATGGCTGCGACTACAACTTGATACGCTCGACCTTGCCGACCAGCAAGATGTAGGAAAGCGCGCCAATCAATGCCAGAACCGAGATGTAGGTGATCGCGGGGGCAAACGAATCACCCGTCGCCAGGAAACCGATGACGATCGGCGTGGTAATCGCCGACAGGTTGCCAATGAAGTTGAACACCCCGCCGGTCAACCCGAGCAACCGCGCCGGGGCCAGTGTCGACACCAGCGACCAGGTGATCGACGCCAGCCCGTTACCGAAGAACGCCAACGCGAGGAAGGCAATCACCAACGGCGTCGATTCAACAAAGTTGGCGCCGATGATCGAAGTCGAAATCAGCAAGCCGCCAATGATCGGCAACTTGCGCGCGAAACCCACTGTGTAGCCGCGACGGATCAGGAAGTCGGAGAAGAACCCGGAACACAGCACGCCGATAAATGCCGCGAGAAACGGCAGCGACGCCAACAGGCCGGACTTGATGAAGTCCATGCCGCGGTATTTCACCAGGTAGGTCGGGAACCATGTCAGGAAAAACCACAACGTCGAGTTGAGGCAGAACTGCCCGAGGTAGATGCCCCACAATTTGCGTTTGGTCAGCACGATGCCGAGGTCGGTCCAGCTGAATTTGGCCTTGACCTTGGCTTGCTCGGTCTGGATATCCACCAGCCCGCCGCCCTCGCGGATCAGCTCGATTTCGGCATCGTTGGCGCCTTTGAAATCCCGAGGCTCGCGATACACCGCATACCAGATCACCGCCCAGAGAATGCCCACCGCACCGGTGCTGACAAACACCATGTGCCAGCCAAACTCATGCTGCAGCCAGGCGAGTACCGGCGTCAGGAATGCCAGCCCCACGAACTGCCCGGAAGTGTAGAAACCGATCGCTGTGGCGCGTTCGCGTTCCGGGAACCAGGTGGTGACCACCCGGCTGTTGATCGGATACGCAGGCGCTTCCAGCGCGCCCACTGCCATGCGCAAGACGAACAGCGCAATGAAGCTGGCGGCGAAACCGAGCATCACCGTGGCGATCGACCACAGCAGCAAGGCAACGCTGTAGAGGATGCGCGGCGGCACGCGATCGACCAGCCAGCCGCCGGGGATTTGCATGGCGGCGTAGGTCCAGCCGAACGCCGAGAAAATCAGCCCGACGTGGATCGGGTCGATGCCCAGTTCGCTGGTCAGCGCGGGGGCGGCGATGGACAGGTTGCTGCGGTCGAGGTAGTTGATGACCACGGTGATGAACAGCAGCACCATGATGAAAAAACGCTTGCGGCTGGGCGCCACCAGCGACGCCTGCCCGGTAAGGGTTTGCGGTTGCATGGGGAATGCCTCTTCTTATGTTTATTGAGGTCGATGTGAAACTGGATTGATGCAGATCTCCCTGTCCATGGAGATCAAACTGTGGGAGCCAGCCTGCTGGCGATAGCGGTGTGTCCGTCACCCTAAATGCCGGGTGTGCCGGCCAAATCGCCAGCAGGCTGGCTCCCACAGGGATTAGCGGTGGGTCAGAGAGAACTCACCACTCGGCAAAACTGCCATCGGCATGGCGCCAGATCGGGTTGCGCCAGCGGTGGCCGACGGCGGCGCGTTCGATCACGTATTCCTCGTTAATCTCAATGCCCAGGCCCGGGCCATTCGGGATTTTCACGAAGCCTTTGTCGTAGTCGAACACTCGCGGATCTTTCACGTAATCGAGCAGGTCGTTGCTCTCGTTGTAATGAATGCCCAGGCTCTGCTCCTGAATGAACGCGTTGTAGCAAACCGCGTCCAGTTGCAGGCACGCCGCCAGGGCAATCGGACCCAACGGACAATGCAGCGCCAGCGCCACGTCGTAGGCTTCGGCCATGTTGGCAATCTTGCGGGTTTCGGTGATGCCGCCTGCGTGGGACGCGTCCGGCTGGATGATGTCGACGTAACCTTCGCTCAGCACACGCTTGAAATCCCAGCGCGAAAACAAGCGCTCGCCAAGGGCAATCGGGGTGCTGGTCAGCGGCGCCAGTTCCTTCAGCGCTTCGTAGTTTTCGCTGAGCACCGGCTCTTCGATGAACATCAGTTTGTAAGGGTCGAGTTCCTTCATCAGCACCTTGGCCATGGGCTTGTGCACCCGGCCATGGAAGTCCACGCCGATGCCGACGTTCGGGCCCACCGCATCACGCACAGCGGCAACGTTGGCCAGGGCCAGGTCGACTTTCTCGAAGGAGTCGAGGAATTGCAGCTCTTCGGTGCCGTTCATTTTCACCGCAGTAAAACCACGCTCGACCGCTTCTTTCGCAGCGCGGGCGGTGTCCGCCGGGCGGTCGCCGCCGATCCACGAGTAGACGCGAATCTTGTCGCGCACCTGGCCGCCCAGCAGGTCGCTGACCGACACGCCCAGGGCCTTGCCCTTGATGTCCCACAACGCCTGGTCGATACCGGCCAGCGCACTCATGTGGATCGCGCCGCCCCGGTAGAAGCCGCCACGGTACAGCACGGTCCAGATGTCTTCGATGTTGCGCGGGTCTTTGCCGATCAGGTAGTCGGACAATTCCTCAACGGCCGCCGCCACGGTGTGCGCGCGACCTTCGACCACGGGCTCGCCCCAGCCGGTCACGCCTTCGTCGGTTTCGACCTTGAGGAAGCACCAGCGTGGCGGAACGATGAAGGTGGTGAGTTTGGTGATTTTCATCTTGTTGTCTCTCTTATAGATGTAGCGCGCTCGGCGCCAAAAAGTCTTAACGCAGAGCGTTCCATGCAGCGACATACGCCTTGGCGTTTACGGCCACTTCCTCAGGCGTCATGCCCGGTTTGAACAACCCGGAACCGAGGCCGAAGCCTTTGACCCCGGCGTCGATAAACACCTGCATGTTGTCCGGTGTGATCCCTCCGACCGGCGCGAGAATCGTTCCGGCAGGCAGCACCGCGAGCCAGGCTTTGACGACTGCCGGCCCCATCTGCTCCGCCGGGAACATCTTCAATACATCCGCCCCTTCGGCCAGTGCGGCAAAGGCTTCAGTCGGCGTCGCAACACCCGGCGACAGAAACAACCCCGCCGCTTTTGCTGCGCGTAACACCTTGGGATCGCTGTGCGGCATGACAATTACCTGCCCGCCCGCCGCCTTCACTTGCTCGACCTGCTCCGGTGTCAGCACCGTGCCTGCGCCGATCAGGCAATCGGCGGGCAACGTGCTGCGCAGGATGCGGATACTTTCGTACGGCTCGGGGGAATTGAGCGGCACTTCGATGACGCGAAATCCGGCGGCGTAAAGGACTTCGCCGATGGCGGCCGCTTCTTGCGGGCGCAGGCCACGCAGGATCGCGATCAGACCGTTTTGCGCCAGTGCTTGCTTGAGCATGTCAGACCTCCAGTCAGGTTTAACGGGGTGGGTGTGCGGCGATCAGTCCGGCGGCGACCGCCAACTGCCACAACCCGCGTTCGGTGGCTTGTTCGGCCAGGGTCACGCGGGCAAAACCGCAGGCGTCGAGAGCCCGGCTGTAGCGGGCACAAAGTTGGGAATTACCAATGAGGATGATCGACGGCAGATGAACGCTGTTGAGTCGGTGTCGCTGGACATTGGCCAGCGCTGACAGCTCATGGCCGATCAGCAGGCCGGACAAGTAATCCGGTTGCGCGGTCGCGCTGAGTTCACCCGTCAATCCGAGGCTGCGGGCGCTGAACAATGTCGACAGCGGCCCGATCTCGCCCTCCGCCGACAGCGCCACTTGCACACCCCGATCAAATGCCTGGCCATCGAAGGACGCGCCCTTTTGCTGGGTGCGCCCCAGAATGCTGTGTTCGCTGAGCACGGCAAATATCTCGCCGGTCATGAAGGTGTCGAAATGCACGATGCAACCGCCGGCCACTTCCACCCATTTCGAATGACTGCCCGGCAGGCCGATCAACAGATCACGGCCCTGCTCGATCGGCAGATTCTGCAGGACACCCAGTACTTGGGTTTCTTCGCCGCGCATCACGTTCGGCAATCGCGAACGCTGAATCACGCCCGGCACGATGTGCACATCGACACCGCGAAGACTGCGAATGGTTTGTAGGGAAGTTCCGAGATTGGCGACGTTTGCCGGCGTGTCGCAGTAGGCCGCTTCGCGCCAACCCTGGGCGCTGCCGACCATGCCACAGGCAATCACCGGCAAATCCGGCTGCGCGTCGAGCCAGTCACCGCACGCCTCGTCGAAGGCCAGTTCAAATCCGTCAGCACATGCCTGACCGTTGATGATTCGCGGCGTCCGGGGCAACTGCATGATCCCGGACGACAGCGACCGCTGTTCCAGCACCTGGCCACCCGCGGCGAGTTTGTAAGCACGTAATGAGGTCGTCCCCCAATCGAGCGCGATCAATTGCGCCAGCATCGCTTCACCTGTTTTGTTTATTGGCAGTGAGTGAGCTGGACTATAAACCCGGAGGCGGAGAGATCTCAATATATAAATAACACTCCCATATTATGGGATTTACAAGTGTGACAAGATTTTCTCCGCCAACGCCTTAAAATGCCCGGCCATCGGAACGGCACCCAGCCCTCAAGGAAGAAAAATGAAGATTGCTTTAAAGGCGCTGCTGTTCTGCAGTGCTCTCTGGTCCACCGCAGCATTCAGCGCATCGAAAGAATTGAAGGTGGGCGATATCTGGGCCTACAAAAACCGGCCGGGCGAGGATGGATCGACACTGACGATCCTGAAAATCGAGAATTATCCAAAGCTGGGTAAGGTTGTTCACATCAGGGTGGATGGCTTTCGGATGATCAATCCGGTGACAGGTAGCGAGTTCAATGAAATGCCACACCTACCCTTCCAGGTAAAAGCCTTGGAACGCAGCATCACCCATCGCATGGGGGAAACCGCAGATATTCCGGAATTCAGTCAAGGTTATGCGACATGGAAAGCGGCCCTTGATGAGGGTAAGGCCGGGGCTTTCAAGATTACCGTTCGACAAGTCCTCGGAGGATTGATCAATAGTTATTGGGAAGCCAGTGACTGAGTCATTGAGAAACTGTTTTCCCGGCAAACAAACTCGAATCACATGGTTTGTTTACTGGTGAGAAATAGCCTTCAACAGCTCTGCGGTTGGCACATGCATGACTTTAGAGAAGTACGTATTGTACGTAGTGGTATGAACTCGATACACACACGAAATAAAGTCACGTTTCTTCAATAGCGGAATAAGCGCCGCTCCTTCCAAATAATCTTCTCCTCCTTTTCCGCTTTCCGACTCACTAAAAATAACATTCGCTCGATAGAGCAACGGTGCCGGCTCATTCACTTTTTCTACCAAGCCAAAACCGGAACGCTTTATATGGTGCGCCTCGGTAAAATCCAAATCATCTTCTAAAGAACAGACCAACCCCTCACCTATTCGCGACTTAAACAACCCAAGAAGCTCCGCATCGGAAGTGAAAAAAACCTGGTAAATCCCAGTATTCCGAAGTTCGCTTACACTGGAATACTCAAGGGTTGCGATAGGTCTTCCGTGATTGAGAGAACACGATGCACTCATCAAGATCATTAAAAACAAAAAAAACTTATGCATCCAGAATCACTCCCTGAAGTAGTTCAAAATCGACTCGTTGAATATTTGTCGGGCAGACTTGCCTCCAGGTAATGTCTGCACAAACATTCTGTCTGCATCGGCATGATTGATATCTACCCTCCCCATGACATTGGGTCCCTGTATTATTTCCCACTGCTCACCAAAGTCCGCGACCAGATCCGATACATTCCAGTCTAGCGCTGCCGCCCGAATATTAACCCAGTAGTCAGCCTTGGGAGTGGGCTCTCGCCTATAGATACTTGAGATGCCGTAGACGATTTTCCCTTCACCTACCGGGTCCAGTGTAATCAGCATTTTTACTTTGAAGCCTTTGTCTGTCAGCACACTGGAAAGGTGGGCTCCATTCCACCCACCGAGACTATGACCAATGATGTAAATCGCGGTAGAGCAATTAGGTATTCGACTCAGCACATTGCGTTCAAGATCATCATTACTAATAAAGGAATTATAACTTAGCGCCCACGAAGGACAGCGCTTCAAAATTTCCAGTTGCTTTGCATCGTCAACAGCAATCCTACGCACGTAATCGATATTATTATTAGGCCCTGTGCCGTAGTAACTTTCCTGATCGCCTGCACCACCAATAAAAAATACAACCACGTCTCGTAAGGTGACAGGAACTTGCTTAACAGCCTGATCCGTTTTACAGGTCAATGTATGCGTTTTTACTTCTCTTTTTGGTAACTCTTGTTTCACCGCTGCTGCTTCACCAGCCATGCCAATCACTCCACAAACAGTTTAATGGTCTCGGCCAAATGAGAACTAACGGTGTGAGTAAACCCGGACGCATCCGTCACACCATGCTCTTCGCTTCCGTCACCACGCTGAATGGTGTAGGGGTGATAAGGAATTGGCTCACCGGTCGCATCATTCACCACTTGTAGTCTGTCGGTGAAATGCACCGGCATGGGTAGCAACCCACTAAACGATGCTCCGCCTCCGCTTTGCCCAATGATAACGGTCCCGGAACCGCCGATGACTACGTTGCCATGCCCGCCCGTGCTGTCGAGGGTTGCAGCATTGAGTCCATTGATGAAAACCGTACCCGAAACTGCGCCGGTAATTGGGCTGCCACACGCAGATTTGTCTGTCATGCGAGCAGCGGCCAGGCCATCGAAAAAAACATCGGGCGATCCGGAAACAATTGGATTGGTGCCATGTCCGGGCAATGGGCACGAAGTAGGATCGGTAACGCGCGCAGCAGGTTTTCCACTCAAGTCAAAGCTCCTTGCTTTTTGAGTTTTAAAGCGATGGTGGCAAACATCCAGGGCACAAAACAGATGCACCAACAGCGTTCAACCAAACCGGATAGTAGATGGCGGTGACGAATGTCGAAATGAAAATGCCATCGGCATTGCAGGTGTCATCCGTGAGCGCGCAAAGGCGCACAGGATGACGGACTAGACCCGTGGCGACAACTGGATTCAGCGCAAGAAAACAACGTTTATCAACTCCCCTCGGCAAACTCGCGCAACACCTTCCCATCCATCCGATACCGAACCCACTCTTCCTGTGGCTGCGCCCCCAGCGACTTGTAAAATTCGATTGCCGGTTTGTTCCAGTCCAGCACGCTCCACTCGAAGCGTCCGCAGTCATTGGCGCAGGCGATTTTGGCGAGGTGGCGCAGCAAGATTTTACCGGCGCCGCCACCGCGCTGTTGGGGGGTGATGTAGAGGTCTTCGAGGTACAGGCAGTTGCTGCCGAGCCAGGTGGAATAGCTGAAGAAGAACACCGCGAAGCCGATCGGCAAGCCGTCGCGCAGGCAGATCAGGCCGTGGGCGGTGGCGCCTTCACTGAACAGGCTGCGTTCGATGTCGGCAACGCTGGCGATGACTTCGTGGCGGGCACGTTCGTAGTCGGCCAGTTCAGTGATGAACCCGAGGATTTGCGGTGCATCGCTGGGGGTCGCCGGGCGGATCTCGATCGTCATGGACGTGCCTTTGTCGAAAGTTGAAAACGCCATACTAAGTCGGCGCGTGGTTTGTGGCGAGGGAGCTTGCTCCCGTCCGAGTGCGAAGCAGTCGTAAAGGCTGGCAACCCGGTTTTAACTGAAATACCTTTGCGCCCGGGATGGGGTTGCTTCGCAACCCAGCGGGAGCAAGCTCCCTCGCCACAAAAGCGCATTTCACTTCATAGGAAAATTATGACCACTGATGCTTTTGCACCGCTGCAAATCCTCGCTGCGCAACTGCTCCCCCATGCGCTGGAACCCTCGGAAGATGGCGCTCACGATCTGTCCCATCTGCAACGGGTGTGGCTCAACGTGCGCACGCTTCAGGCTGAAGAAGGTGGCGATCTTGAAGTGATGCTGGCGGCGGTGCTTTTGCATGATTGCGTGGCGGTTGAGAAGAATTCGCCGTTGCGTTCGCAGGCTTCACGCCTGGCAGCAGAAAAGGCCTCTGCCGTGTTGGCCGACATGGGTTGGCCAAGCGCAAAAATCAGTGCGGTCTCCCACGCCATTGAAGCCCACAGCTTCTCCGCCAACATCACCCCGACCTCGCTCGAAGCGAAGGTCATGCAGGACGCCGACCGTCTCGACTCCCTCGGCATGCTCGGCGTCGCGCGCACGTTTTACATTGCAGGGCGCATGGGCAGCGCGTTGTACGAGCCGCAAGACCCGGAAGCGAGGGCGCGGGACTACGATGACAAACGCTTTTGCCTTGATCACTTTCAGACCAAGCTGCTGCACCTGGCGGACGGTTTCCAGACGATGACCGGCCAGCGACTGGCGCGCATCAGGCATGAGCGCTTGAAAGGTTTCATGGAACTGTTCAAGGAAGAAATCGGCATACCCTGAGCGTATAACTCCGGCCGGCGCTAACCCTGGCATCGATAACCTCGGACCTAACAATGTCGATGTGCGTGGTAGATAGAGGGATTGCGACTTTATCGGGTCAAGGAACCGCGTCATGTCTACCGCACCGCCCCACGTCTCAAGCAGGTTGTTTGGCCTGTTTTGCCTCGCCAGTTACTTGCTGTCGCTGTCCTACGGCTCGACCTTTCTGTTGTCGCTGTTGATCGGCTCCCGTGGCGGAAACGAACACGATGCCGGCAGTGTGATTTCGGCGGCGATGCTCAGTACGTTTGCGGCAGTGATTGTCTCCGGGCACCTGTCTGATGTGCTCGGCGCGGCGCGTTCGATTGCGCTGTTTGGCGTGCTGCTGTTGGCAGCCAGCCTGGGCTTCGCGGTGACGCCGGGTTTCGGCAATCTGTTGTTGTTTTTCGGACTGCTGCTGGGGCTTGGTTGGGGCGTGTTCTACACCTTGGGGCCGATTATTGTCGCGAGTCTGGTAACGCCCGCCCAACGCGCAAAATACTTCGCCCTGCTGTCCGGCAGCATGATGACCGGGATCGGCAGCGGTCCGTTGTTGGGCCGCGCGGCCAGTGCGCTGGGCTATCCGGTGACCGCCGCGTTTTACCTCGCGGCGCTGGCCAGTCTGATCGGCGTGGTGCTGTTTTGGCGGCTTGATGCTCAGTTGAAAAAAGCGCCCTCACCTGCCACCTCCGTCGCGCGCATTTCCTGGCGAGCAACTGTTCAGGTGCTGTCGTCCAAAGCAGTGTTCCCGATCATCATGGTCGGCCTCGGCGGGTGCGTATTCGGTGGCCTGTCGAGCTTTCAAACCAGTTACGCCGCGTCTCGCTCGCTGGATTACTCACTGTTCTTTTTCGGCTTCATGGGCGCGGCGATCAGCAGCCGAATGTTGATTGCCGGTTTCGTGGTCAAGCGCGATCCGTTCCGCGCGTCCTGCCTGCTGTCGGGGCTGATGATGGGCTCGATCGTGCTATTCGGTTTCGTGGTCGACAGTGGGTTCAGCTACGTGCTGGCGGCAATGATGCTCGGAGTCGGTTATGGGCTGACGTATTCGGTGATCAATGGCCTGGCGGCGAACGAAGCGCCGCATGGCACCACTTCGCAATCGTTGCTGCTGTTCAGCCTGTCGTACTTCATCGGCGTGTTCGGTTTTCCGTTGCTGGCCGGAAAGATCATCGTCGAGCACGGAATGACGACACTTCTGCTCACAGTTCTCGCCGTAGGGCTGCTGAACTGGCTGGTCACCGTGGGCCGCTTGATCTGGCGCCGGGTCGTCAGCGCCAGATCGCTTCAGCAGGCCTGAACCGTTCGTCGTTCATCAGGCACCAATCCAAATCGGGGGCGGACCAACATCAGGTAAGGACTCTAATTGAATGGAGACGACACCATGATCACGTCCCGCTTGACTGCCCTCGCTCTTGCCACGCTGTTGTCCTCTGCCGCGTTCGCGGCGACCCCCGCCCCCGGGACCGGCCCGACCAACCCGGTCGAAAGTCCAAAGTCCCCGACCACTCAAGGCTCGCCCGGCATGAACACCAATGGCTCGGGCGTCGACAGCGTGCCTGCGTCCACGGGCACCGACCCACGGATTCAAGGCAACGATGCGGGCCGTCAAGGGGGAATGAACCAGCCGGACACCCAGACACCCGATAACGCCGGCACCGGCATCGGCTCGAAAACCACCACCGGTGGCTCGGGTTCCGAAGGCGGTGCCAGTCAATAGTTCGCCCATGCGAGTTGCACCTATCCACATCCATGAAGAGGTAACCATGAACGTCGATAAAAACCTTGAGAAAGAAGTCCTGACCCGTCTGCTGCATGCCCATCCAGGTGGCTTGGGCAAGGAGGTCCTGGACAATTACCGGGGGGAGAAAGTCGTGGCCAGCGCCCTCGCCACGCTACAGGACCGTGGACTGATTCAGCACGGCCATGTGACCTGTAACGAAGCCGGCGAACACTCGCTGCAACTGCCGATCAAACTCAGCGCGGCTGGGGTTGAGGCGGCGCGAAAGCTGGACGTTTAACAAGATGAATCTGGTCGCAGTCGTGCGCGGCTGCGACCGTTTGAGAAAGGCTGGTTAAGGCTGACTCATGTACTGAATTTAATGGCTCCATCGCGAGCAGGCTCCCACATTGGATTTGTGTCGTTCACAGATCCAGTGTGGGAGCGAGCCTGCTCGCGATGGCGGTAGATCAGACGCCAAAAGTCTTGCGGATCAACTCATCCACTTCAGCAGCCCCAGGCGAAGTCGCCGGCCCCCACCAAGTGACCGCCAGCGCCGCAGCCGCATTCGCCCGCCGCGCCGCTTCACCCGCCGACAACCCTTGCACCAACCCGGCCAGAAACACCCCGGCATGGGCATCCCCGGCACCATTACTGTCCACCGCCTCAACCTTGAAACCGGGCACATGCTGACGTTCGCCGTACTGACTGATCCAGCACCCTTGCGGCCCATCGCGGATCACCATCAACACGTCGGCCGGCAGATGATCGGTCAGCCTGTCCAGCGCCTCGGCAATGTCCGACGTCCCGGTAAACCGCAGCGCCTCGACACTGTTGCTGGTCCACACATCAATGCGCGGCAACAACATCTGCATCAACGGTGCATCCGGCGAATCCACCAACGGGCCCGGGTCGAACACCACGTTGACCGCGTTCGGCAAACCCAGCACCCACTCCACCAGCGCCTGGGCCTTGCCGGCATGCAGCAAGCTATAGCCGCTGACGTAAACGTAGTCGTCCGCCTCGACCGGCACGTTCGCCAGGTCCTCGGCCGTCAATTCGCCCTCGGCGCCGATGCAGGAAATGAAACTGCGCTCGGCCGACGCATCGGTCACCGCAACGCACAGCCCTGTGTCCCGTTCGGCCTTGTGTGCGATGCCAACCTGAATGCCTTCAGCCTCCATCGCCTCACGGGCCAGATCGCCGAAACGACCGGTGCCATGACGACCGAGGTAGACCACCGGCAAACCGTTCCGCTGGGCGGCGGCCATCACGTTAAACCCGCCACCGGCTTCGAAACTGGCGGATTGCGCCAGCACGTCGCCGCCCGGTTGAGGCAATTTGTCCACGGCCATGACCAGGTCGATAATGACCTGGCCGGTGTGCAGCAATCTAGGCATGAGCGTTCTCAGTCATTGCGGCACGACGATCCTTGGCCCCACCGAGCACAAAATAAATCCCCCCGGCCACCAGGAACGTGACGATCCAGCCGAGGCCGTTATGGCCCAGCCACGAGTCAGACAGGAAACCGCGGAACCAGACGTTTTGTTCGGTGGTGCCAATGGTGGTGAAGCTGAAACCCAGCACGATCGCCAGCGCCCAGGCACCAAACGCGCGCCACTCGATGCCGCCGTTGTACCAGTAGGCGCTGCTCGGGCTGACGTCCAGCAGGTCTTGGGGGCTGTAGTAATGACGGTGGATCAGATCAACGACGAAGATCCCGACCCACGCCGTGATCGGCACCGCCAGCAGCGAAATGAAGGTAATGAACGGACCGTAGAAACTGTCGGCGATCAGCATGAAGTAGATCGAACCGGCGAAGATCGCGACGATGTCGACCACCACGGCGTACACGCGCTTGACCTTCAGACCGAGGGTCAACGTGGTCAAACCGGCGGAATACACCGACAGGTTGTTCGACAGCAACAACCCACCGAACGCGGTGATCAGGTATGGCACAGCCATCCAGGTTGGCAGCATGTCGCGGATTGCGATGATCGGGTCAGTGGCCGACGCCAGATCGTTGTTGCCCACCGACAGCAGGCCACCGAGGGTGATCAGCAGCACCAGCGGAATCCCCGCACCGAACGCCGCCGACGCCACCAGGCGCACGGCTTTGACGCTGCGGTGCTGGTAGCGCGACATGTCGGCGCCGGCGTTGGCCCAGCCGATCCCGGTGCCTGCAGCCATGGTGCCGACGCCGATGATCATCGCGCTCAATGGCGCAGGCGTGGCGTTGAATACCGCGCTCCAGTCAATGGTGGCGCAAAGGAAGCCGCCGACCAGAATGTTCAGCGCACCGAACACGTAAGTCGCCCACTTCTGGATGACCAGCAAGGTGGCATGACCGAGGCCGGAGACCGACAAGGTCAGAAGCACGAAAATCGCGATGAAGATCAGGGTCAGTACCGGCGCGCTTTTGGCTTCCACCGGCGAACCGAACAGGATCGAGCACAACGACAGCAACACGAAGGCCGCGGTGGTGGTGTTGACGGTTTCCCAGCCCAGCCGCGACATCAGCGAGACCAGAGTCGGGCCGATGTTGCCGCGCACGCCGAAGATCGCGCGCGACAATGTCAGGCTCGGTGCGCGACCACGACGACCGGCGATGGAGATGATCCCGACCACGGCGAAAGAACCCGCAGCGCCGAGGATCGCGACGATGATCGCCTGCCAGATCGCCAACCCGCGAAACGCCACCAGCGTGGCGCCCAGCGGCAGCCCTAGGATGGAAATGTTGGCCGCGAACCAGACCCAGAACAGTTGCAGCGGATGACCGTTGCACTCAGCTTCCGGCACCGGTTCGATGCCGCGGGTTTCCAGTTGCCCGGCGCTTTGCCCGGCGTTCGATGAACTCATGAAAAATGCTCCTGTTGCCTTTTTTGTGGTTGTGGGCAATGACGGAAGACGAAAACAACAGTCCGGCTGTCCTGGCCAAGTCCGTGCGATCCATTGCGGGGTTATCAATTCAAATACGCGGCGCGCCTATCGCGAGCAGGCTCGCTCCCACAGGTACCGTTGGGTTTGCACTATCCCTGTGGGAGCGGGCTTGCTCGCGAAGAGGCCAGTCCAGTCAGCGCAAGGCTAAAAGCCCTTTTACCAAAGGCTCCAGCTCCAGATCATTAACGGTTTTGACCTGGTCGATCATCGCCACCGGCCAACTCCCAAGCCCCAGACAGGCTCCAAGCATCGCGCCGAGAATCGCTGCGATGGTGTCGGTATCACCGCCCAGGCTCGCGGCCATGCACAGCGCTTCGAACGCGTTCATTTCACCGACGGCGACTTGTTGTGCCAGGGCAAACGACACGATCACCGACTCCTGCGACGCCACCGACGTGCCAATCACGTCGTACAGCAAATCCGCCAGCAACGCTTTGTCACTGTCGACGCTGATGGTCCGCGCCCAACTGATGCGCGAGGCAATCCGTCCGCCCGCGACCCAGTGGCCGTGGCTTTCAGCTTGCTGGGCGATTTGCTGGCCGAGGTTCAAGGCCTCGCCCAGGTCCATGCCGTTGATGCCGGCCGAAACCACCGCCGCCACCGCTGCCGCGCTGGAAATGCCCAGCGTGGTGTTGTGAGTAACCTGACAGGCTTGCACCACGGCCCTGATGAAACGCTCAGGGTTGGCGACATCCGCTGCGAGGCCCACGGGCGTGATGCGCATCGCCGCGCCATTGGTGGTGCCGTAGCGCCCCGCTTCTTCCGGCGAGTGGCCGGCGAGGATCATCTCGATCGCGCGTTTGGTCGAAGGCCCGAGCAAGTCTTGGGAGCCCTTGGCCTGCATCCCGGCTTCCCATTCGATCAGCCGTTGAGCGAGCACGGCCGGTTCGATCCAGCCCTCACCGTCCACCAACAACTGACCGACGAGAATCGCCTGTTCGGTGTCGTCGGTGATCGAGCCCTTGGGCATGTTGGCGGCGATCGGTTGATCGGGGCCGGCGTCTTGCAGATCGGTGATATGGCCGAAGCGCGCCTTGATTTCCGCGCGGCTCAAGGACTGCGTCGGCATACCGAGCGCATCGCCCAAGGCCAGTCCGTAGAATGCGCCGAGCGCACGGTCGAGCGCGGTCATTTTGATTCTCCAAACTGCAGGTGCAGGCGAAAGTGCACCGGGTCGAGCAGGCTTTCGACCTGTTCCATGAAGCGGTTTTGCCGGTCGTAGGTGGTGCGCAAGGCTTTGAGGAAAACCGTGCCGACTGGGCGGCCGAGCAACTCGGCGTCTTCGGCGCTCAAGGGTTCTGCGCCGATCCATTGATCGCCGCGTTCGCCGATGTAGCCGTAGGCGGCCAGGGTGATGGTCAGGGAATGGTCGATCAGGCCGACACGCGGCAGGCTTTCCAGGCCTCCGGTGGCGGGCATCAATGAGCGTTCGAGGGAAACCAGCTTGCCGTCGTTGGAACGGCGACGCCGGTCAAGGGTGATGAACTGGTCGGTGCCGAAACGTGACATCAGGTCCGGCCGCGTGACGGCCTCCAGCCGCAGCACTTCGGTATTGATCAGCGCCCCGCTGTCGGCCAGCGCCTGCGCCCAGCCGCTGCGTTGGTCGAGCACCACACCGTCAAAAGTGACGATGGAGCCCACGCCGCTTTGGGTCGCGATGTAGTTGCGTCGTTTCAACTCGGCAAGGGCCTCGCGCAGCGTGCCGCGGCTGACTTTGAATTCTTGAGCCAACTGATGCTCGCCCGGCAACAGAAAGCCGTCCTCCATGAGGCCGCTTTCGATGCGCCGAATGAGCTCATCGACCACCCGTTGTTTCTTGTCAAATCGTACCTGTCTAATCATGTACAAAGTGATAACCGAAACGGGCTGGGGTGGGCAAGGATTATTTAAAGGAGATGACAGGAGGAGTAACCACTGTGGCGAGGGAGCTTGCTCCCGCTCGAGTGCGCAGCACTCGCAAAATCCTGGATCAAAACAGAGATTTTGGGGCCGCTACGCAGCCCAGCGGGAGCAAGCTCCCTCGCCACAAAAGCGGGGTTAGCGTTGTTTGAGGCGGTCGATGACGACGGCCAACAGCAAGATCGAACCGCGAATCACATACTGATAAAACGTATCGATGTTCTTCAGGTTCATCGCATTCTCGATAATTGCCAGAATCAACACCCCGGCGATCACATGCCGGATCATGCCGATCCCGCCGCTCAGCGACACCCCGCCCAGCACGCAAGCCGAAATCACCGTCAGCTCGAAACCCTGGCCAATCATCGGCTGCCCGGAGGTCATGCGCGACGCCAGAATCACCCCGGCCAACGCACCGATCACACCGTGCACGGCAAAGATGAGGATCTTGGTCCGGTCAACGTTGACCCCGGCCAACAACGCCGCTTCCTGGTTGCCGCCAATGGCCATGGTGTTGCGCCCGTAGGTGGTGTAATTCAACAACCAGCCGAAAAACAGGAAGCAGACGATGGTGATCAGGATCGGCACCGGCACGCCAAACAACTGGCCGTTACCGAAGACGAAGAACGACTCCTGCGACACGCCGACCGCTTTGCCATTGGCAAAAATGTAAGCCAGGCCACGAACGATCTGCATGGTCGCCAGCGTGGTGATCAACGCGTTGACCCGCAGCTTGGCGATCACGATGCCGTTGATCAGCCCGACGATCAGCCCCATCACCAGCGCCGCACTCACGCCGAGAAACACGCTGTCGGTGTCGCGCATCACCACCGCCGCGACCACGCCGGCACAGGCAATCACCGAGCCCACCGACAAGTCGAAATGCCCGGACGCCAGGCAATACAGCATGGTGCAGGCGGCAATCCCGGTCGTCGAAATCGCCAGGCCCAGACCGCGCATGTTCAGCGGCGAGAGGAAGTTGTCGATCAGCAACGTGCACAGCACGAAGATCCCGACCGCCGCCATCAGCATGACCCAGTCATCGAGAAAGCGCCGCAAGTCGAGGGGTTTGCGCTGGGTCGGCAGAGCGTTGTTTTGGATTGTCATAGTCACCTCTCAGTTCGCCACGCCGTCAGCGCGTTGGCGCGGCAAAGCCAGTTGCAGCAGGTTGGATTCATTGGCCTCTGCGCGAGACAACTCGCCGCGCATCGCGCCTTCGCAGAGCACCAGGATGCGGTCGGAAATGCCCATCACTTCCATCAGGTCGCTGGACACCACGATCACCGCAATGCCGCTGGCGGCCAGGTTATGGATGATCTGGTAAATCTCGGCCTTCGCCCCGATGTCGATGCCGCGAGTAGGCTCGTCCAGCAGCAGGACTTTCATCGGCATCGACAGCCAGCGACCGAGAATGGCCTTCTGCTGATTGCCGCCGGACAGGTACATGATTTTCTGCTCGGCACTGGGCGTCTTCACTTTCAGCGCCTTGATCTGCTTGTCGGCGTTGCCCTTTTCCCACAGACCGCGCAACAGGCAACCGAACGTGGAATGGGCGCCGCGGGCGCTGATGTTGATGTTCTCGGCGACACTGGCGAGCGGCAGGATGCCCTCTTTCTTGCGGTCCTCGGGGCACAGCAGAATCCCGGCAGCGATGGCATCGCGAGGGGAACGCAGTTTCACCTCATGACCGCGAAGTTCCAGGCGTCCGGCGGTGTTGCGCGTCAGCCCGCTGAGCATCCGAAACAGCTCGGTACGACCGGCACCGACCAGACCGAACAGCCCGAGAATCTCGCCCTTGTGCACCTCGAAACTCACCGGCTCACGCAAGCCAGGCCCGAGCAAACCGTCAACCTTGAGCGCGACGGCACCACGCTGGCGACTGCGGTAATCGTAAATGTCCTGAATGTCGCGCCCGACCATGCACGTCACCAGTTGGTCGTGGGTCAGTTCACTCATGTCCTCGAACGTGCGCACATAACGACCGTCCTTGAACACCGTCACCGCGTTGCAGATGCGGAACACTTCTTCCATGCGATGGGACACGTAAAGCACCACTTTGCCTTCGTCGCGCAGGCGCCCGATGATCGCCATCAATCGATCGATCTCCCGCGCCGACAGGCTGCTGGTCGGTTCGTCAAACGCGATCACATGCGCACCACGGGACAACGCCTTGGCGATTTCCACCAGTTGCCGCTGCCCGAGGGACAGGCGCCCGACTTTCTCCTGCGGATCGATTTCGTCGGCCAGGCCTTTGAGGCAGGCCAGCGCTTGTTGTCGCAACGCACCTCGGTTGATCAGGCCGAAACTGGCCGGCAGATGACCGAGGAACAGGTTCTCCGCCACGGTCATTTCCGGCACCAGGTGCAGCTCTTGGTGGATCACCGCGACGCGGCTGGCGATGCTGTCGGCGGTGGACTTGAAGACCATCGTCTGTTCGCCGATCTGCAGGTCGCCGCTGCTCGGCGTGTAGGCACCGCCGAGGATTTTCAGCAGGGTCGATTTGCCGGCGCCGTTCTCGCCCATCAAGGCGTGAACCTGCCCCGGATGAGCGACGAAGCTGATGCCATCCAGCGCCTTCACCCCGGGAAAGGTCTTGCCGATCCCGTTGAAGCGCAGGCTGCCGCCGACGCTGTGCTCATGTGTCTGTACTTGCGCGTGCATAAAACCACCTCATCACACAGATCAGGCGGCCCCGTCGCCAGGGCCGCCGATGAAATCAACCAGCCCTCAGTTCCACAGGCCGATCTTTTCCAGTTCCTGCTTGAAGTTCTCGCGAGTGATCAGCGTCACGTCGTCCATCGCGGTGTACTTCGGAGGTTCTTTGCCGGTGGTAACCCACTCGAACATCATGCTGGCGGTGTTGTAGCCCTCGATGTGCGGACTTGGCAGCATCGAACCGAAGAAACCGCTGTTGGCTTTCTTCAGTTCGCCGATCGCGTCGGTGCCGTTGATGCCGATGCCGATCACGTTGGCCGCGGCAAAACCGGCGCTTTCGGTGGCGCGCACGCCGCCCAGCACGGTGTTGTCGTTCATGCCGCCGATGATCAGGTTCTTCGCCGCGCTCGGCAGTTTCACCAGCGCCGAGTTGGTGGCGTCCATGCTGCCTGGCACGTCGAGGGTTTTCAGGGCCGAGAACAGGATGTGGTCTTTCGGCATCCCGGCGTCTTCGAGGGCTTTGACTGAGCCGTCGGTGCGCTTCTTGCCGGTGTCGAGTTCATTGAAGGTGTTGATCACCGCGTAGGTGTCTTTCCAGTCCCAGCCGCGTTTTTTCGCTTCGGTGGCCATGGCCGCGCCCTGCTTCTGGCCGACTTCGAACGCCGCCATGCCGAGGTACGGAACGTCTTCCATGAACTTGCCATTGGCATCGACGAAGCGGTCATCGACGGCGATGACTTTCAAGCCATTGAGCTTGGCCTTGGCCATGATGGCCGGGCCGAGGGAGACGTCCGGGGGGCAGATAACGAAGCCCTTGGCGCCGTTGGCGGCAAGGCTGTCGATGGCCGAGAGGGTTTTCTCGCCGTCAGGCACGGCGATCTTGATCACGGTGAAGCCCTTCTCTTTCCCGGCCTTTTCGGCGAATGCCCATTCGGTCTGGAACCAGGGCTCTTCCGCCTGCTTGACCAGGAAACCGATTTTCACTTCCTCGGCCGCCAGCAGCGTACTGCTCAGGCTGACCGCAGTGACCGCCAGAGCGGCACAGCACAGGGAACGGATCCCACGACGACGATTCATAAGCTGACTCCTTGTTATTTTTTTTGAGCGTTATTTGAAAACGGTGCAGCAAATAGTCATATCGTATGATGATTGGATTTCAGACGGAGTTCCGCGCCTGAAAGCCGTTTTGCTTAGTCGTGATACATGACCGAGCGACCACCATCGATGGTGATGCATGAGGCATTGATGAACGGCGCTTCATCGCTGGCCAGGAAAACGGCAGTCATCGCCACTTCCATCGGTTGCCCGATACGCCGTGGTGGGTGCAGGTCGTAGGCCCGTTGACGTTCGGCCTGGGGGTCGGCAAAACCGTTCCAGTAATCGACGTTCAGTTGGGTTTCGATGTAGCCCGGCGCGATTGCATTCACACGAATGCCCTTTGGCGCGTATTCAATGCCCAGCGCGCGGGTCAGTCCGAGCAAGCCGTGCTTGGCCACCGGGTACGGGAAGCAGCCCGGAATAATGTGAGTGGAATGGGTTGAGGCGATGTTGATGATGCTGCCGATGCCCTGCTCGATCATTTGCGGCAGCACCGCTTTGCAGCCGTACCATGCGCCGTCGAGGTCGATGGCGAAGCAGCGATGCCAGTCTTCTTCGGTCATTTCCAGTGGATCCCGGAACACGTTGATCCCGGCGCAGTTGACCAATACGTCGATCCGGCCGTGAAGCTCGACTGCCAACCTGGCCATCGCGTGCAGATCTTGTTGCCGGGAGACGTCGGCCTTGATCGCGCAGACATCGAAGCCTTTATCCCGCCAATGCGCCGCGACTTTCTCGACTTTCTCGGCCTGGACATCACTGATAATCAGCTTGGCGTGTTGCGATGCGAAGGTGGCGACGATCGCCTCGCCAATGCCCTGCGCAGCGCCGGTCAGCAACACCACCTTGTTTTTCAGGCGCTCGCCCTTGGGCGGTTCGGGCACGGGTGGCAAGGAAAGAGGTTCAGCCATGGATCAAGCCCCCTTTTGCAGGCACGACAAAAACCGGGCATCTGTCGATGTCCGGTCAAAATTCTTTTGGGAAAATCGCTGCATCACTTCACCTGTTTTGTTTTTTTAAGTGTGAGTGCGTGTAACTGATGGCCGACTATAAACCCGACCACCAAATAATCTCAATATATAATTTTACATCCCATATTTTGGGATTTATCCAGCAAAGCGATTACAGGGTTTACCGGGCACATCGACGCGAATCGACAGCAGCGCACCGTCCAGCGGATGGTTGAGCGGGCTCGCGGCGCTGGTGATGTAAAGGGTTTTCATGTCTTCGCCGCCGAACACGCAACTGGTCGGACGGCTGACCGGCAGTTCGATCACGCGGTCGACATGGCCATCCGGGGTTAGCCTGATCAGGCAGCTGCCGTCCCATCGGGCGTTCCAGATGAAGCCCTCGGCATCCATCGCCGAGCCATCCGGGCCACCTCGCTCATTGGGACCGAACCAGACATATGCGGTGTCCAGGTTGCCGTCGGTGTGAACGAAATAGCGGTACAAGGTTTGGTCCATGCTGTCGGCGAAAAACAGCGTGGTCTCGTCTTCGCTCCACAGCAACGTGTTAGGAATGCCCAGCCCGCGAAGCAGCGGCGTGACACGGGCGTCGCGGTCGATGCGAAACAGGCCGCCGGATCGACGCACGATGGGCACGTCTTCGCCGTTTTCACCGATGTTGTTTTGCATGGTGCCGAGCCAGAGCCGGCCCTGCGCATCGCAGCGGGCTTCGTTGGCGCGGTTGCCGGGTTGCGGATCGGCGACGCAGAGCAAGGTCAGGCGCGGTTCGAGTCCTGGCGATTCAAGGTCCAGGCGATAGACGCCGCTGCTCAACGTCACCAGCGCATCGCCGCTCTCGCAAGGGATGAACGCGGAGACGTGTTCCGGCATTTCCCAGATCTGCACGTTGGCGCCGATCAGCCGCAGGGCTTGCTTGCCGGCAATGTCCACCCAGTACAGCGCTTGGGTCGGCGCGTCCCAGAACGGGCCTTCACCGAGTTGCGCACGGTGTCCGGTAACCGCATTCCACGTCATGAAACCTCCTGCATTGTTGCTTTATGTGGGAGCGAGCCTGCTCGCGATAACGGTGTGTCAGGCACCTTGTCGCTGAATGCTAAACCGCTTTCGCCAGCAGGCCCGCTCCCACAGGGTTCTTTATTGTCAGCTGGCTTTTTTGTCGGCCATGACTTGCGGGTAGAAGCGTTTGATCGCCAGGTCCGCGTTATCGATCAGGGTCATGCAGGCCCAGACACCCCGCGCGGCATCCCGGGCGGCGATGGCATCGGCCATGTCTTTGTGAATCGGTAGCGTGCGGCGCAATTCGTCCGGGTCGGCGGCAGACACTTCAAAAGAAACAGCCAACAGCGCACCGAGGGCCGGGACCATTTGTTCGATGAACTGGTTGTGACTGGCGGCGAGTATGCACTCGTGGAAGATCTGGTCGGCGTGGTTGTAATCGATGCCGCTGTCCACCGCCCTCTCCAGCGCGTTGTAAGCCTGCAATATTGCCTGAACCTGTTCGACCGTCGCGCGCTCGCACGCCCAGCGCACGGCCATCGGTTCGATGGTGCGACGCAGATCGAGCAAGTCGTCGACGAAGTTTTCCGGCAAGCCGCTGCGTGACAGCCAACCCACGACTTGCGGATCAAAAAGATTCCAGCGCCGCACCGGCAACACCCGCGTGCCGACCTTCGGCCCGACTTCGAGCATACCTTTGGCGACCAAGGTCTTGATGGCTTCGCGAATGACCGTGCGACTGACACCGAGTTGCTCACCCAGGTCGGCTTCGACCTTGATGGTTTCGCCGGGCCTGACCTGGCCTGCAGCTATCCAGCAACCCAGCCAATCGACGGTCGACGCATGAAAACTGCTGGACATGGGCACCTCGATGCAGGAACGGCACAAAGCCGTTCGCGATGGATGCCCACGCTAATCATCATACGATTGGGTGTCAAATTGATTTTTTTGGATGAACCCACAAATCCAATGTGGGAGCGAGCCTGCTCGCGATGGCGGCGTAACAGGCAACATCTATGGTGAATGTTATGGCCTCATCGCGAGCAGGCTCGCTCCCACAGTGTTATCCGTTACGGCTCGAGACCGATGGGGAAGAACTCGCCGTCGCTCCACACGCCCAGCCAGCGTTGCCCGTCGATCTCACTGGTCACGGCCAGTTCCACCAACTGGTAGAAGACGTTACGGTGGATCAGCGCTTCGAGGTTGGTGCGCACATGTACGTAAGGCGCAGGTTCCTGGGTGACTGGATCGATGACTACGCGAATCGGGTGTTCAGTGCCGGCGTCCGCGGTCTCGTCGACGTTGGTAGTGAATCGCAGGATCTGAGCTTCGCCCTCGCCCTCCACGTCCACGGCAATCGCCACAAACGGCGCATCGTCGACCTTGATGCCAACCTTCTCGACCGGGGTGATCAAGAAGTAATCATCGCCATCGCGGCGGATGATGGTGGAGAACAGCTTGACCATTGGCTTGCGTCCGATCGGCGTCCCCAGATAAAACCAGGTGCCGTCACGGGCGATGCGCATGTCGATGTCGCCACAGAAGTCAGGGTTCCACAAATGGACCGGCGGCAAGCCTTTGGTTTTGGGGATTTGCCCCAACAAGTCGTTGGCTTTTTGCGGGCCACTCATGGCGTTCTCCTTGGATTACTGGTCGCTGAGCCCGATCAGGCTGCGCGCGTATTGCTCCAGCGGCGGGCCAATCAGGTCTTGTGGCTTGTTGTCGTGGAACGTCAGTAAACCGCCACGACTCTTGATACGTGCAGTATCAATCAAATACTGGGTGCTGGTCTCGATCAACATGATCTGAATCACGCCGCTGTCGATGCCGAGGCGATCGACATATTCCTGATCGAGCCATTCGTCCGAGTTACCGATACGGTCATCTGCCTTGGCGAATCGCGTGTAAAGCAGGTAATGGGCACCGGCAGCGCGGGCTTCACCCATGGCTTGGTCGAGGCCCTCGGGGGTGCGGGCGCGGCGGACCATCGGGAAATATTCGATAAAGCCATTGAAGGCTTCTTCAGCGACCACGTTCGGTCGCGGATAGGCACTGCCCGGCGGCGCGAAGGCACCTTGGGCGATGTAGATGAACGAGTCCGGCTGGATGCGCAGGTTATTCGCCCGACGACTGTCGCTGTGATCCAGCAGCCCTGCATCGCTCATGTGGTAGCGAGTTCCTTCAGCCATATCGCTGACATTCATGCAGCCACCAAGCGCCAAAACGGCCAGCAGCAAAACCAGGCTACGCATCCTACCCTCCAGAGGCCGGTGACGGAAAACCGGCGAATGGCCATGGGATGCAGCTTCCGCGCCAGTCTTCAGGAATGCGAACATTTGTGGCGAGGGGATTTATCCCCGCTGGGCTGCGAAGCAGCCCCAAAAATGCGACTGCTGCGCAGTCCAACGGGGATAAATCCCCTCGCCACAGCTGGATCAGCCGCCAATAATCTTCATGACAGTCGCACCACCGGAGAACGCCACTTCCTGCTTGTCCCCCAAGGCTTTCACCAGAAGGCGCTGCAACGCCGGCAATGCCTGATGGCGCGGTTTGTCCAACAGATCGCCGACATAGTGGCGATTGCTCGATGATAAACAGCCATGCAACCATCCGGTGGATGACAGGCGCAGACGCGAGCAGGTCCGGCAGAAGGGAACGCTTTCATTGGCAATCACACCAAAATGCCCCAGCCCCGGGATTGCGTAGCGCACAGCTGTGGCGTCTACGGGCGCATCAGCTTGCAGGTATTCGTAGCGCTCGCCGATCAGACTCAACAACTGCTGAAGACTGACGAACTGCTGCAGGAAGGCGTTGTTGTCACTGGCCAGGTGGCCCATGCGCATCAGCTCGATGAAACGCAGCTCATAGCCACGCTCAAGGCAGTAATCGAGCAACGGCATCACCTGGTCAAGGTTCTGCCCGCGCAGAGGCACCATGTTGACCTTGATTTTCAGGCCGGCAGCCTTGGCCTGGTCCATACCGTGGAGCACGGTCGCCAGATCGCCGCCACGGGCAATGCTGCGGAACGCGCCGGCGTCCAAGGTATCGAGGGAAACGTTGATGCGACGGATGCCGGCGTCCACCAGCAACGGCAGCTTTTTCGCCAGCAGCTGACCATTGGTGGTCAGGCTGATGTCTTCCAGGCCCATCTTGCCGACAGCCGTCATGAAGGCTTCGAGTTTGGGGCTGACCAGCGGCTCACCACCGGTGATGCGCAAGCGCTCGATGCCCGCCGCTTCGATCAGATACGCCACGCCGCGCGCCATGGCCTCGGCCGACAATTCATCCTGCGCAGCCACCAGCCGCTTGCCGTTGGGCACGCAATAGGTACACGCGTAATTGCAGGCTGAAGTCAGACTGATCCGCAAATTGCGGAAACGCCTGCCTTGACGATCAACGATCATGGAGCACTCCGGCGAAAGGAATTCGAACCCGTAAAACTTGACTCACAAATCAAGTTTTAGCAAGTCCCATGCCTGAGTATATTCCTGAGGTACTGCGCCATATAGCGAAATCATGGCGCAATAAGGCAACTGAATGGTTCAGCTGCTCGGGGTGTCGGTATCGCGCTTGCGCTTGTTGCCCATGCGCACGCCGATGTCCATCAAGAACTGGAAGAAACCTTCCTGATCTTCCAGCACATTGCTCCAGAACGGCGAGTGATACAGCGCCACGGCGCCGTGCACCAGCGCCCAGGACGCGCAGTAATGGAAGTAAGGCGGTACGTCTTCGAGCTTGCCTTCGCTGATCCGACCTTTGATCAGCAGGGTCAGGCGTTCGAAATTCGAGGCGCGGATCTTGTGCAGCTCCTCGACCATTTCCGGCACCTGATTGCCTTTGACCACCTTCTCTTCCAGGCGATCGAACAACCGATAGCGCTGCGGATCGCGCATGCGGAATTCGAAGTAGGCCCGGGACAGCGCTTCCTTGTCCTTGTCCACATCCGCAGAATGCAACAGCTCGTTCAGATCACGCTCGTAGTCGAGCATCAGGCGCAGATAGATCTCCGCCTTGGATTTGAAATGCTTGTAGATCGTGCCTTTGCCGATACCGACGGCATCAGCAATCATCTCGACGGTGACACTGTCTTCACCTTGGTCGAGGAACAGCTTGAGCGCGGTATCGAGAATTTCTTGCTCGCGGCGACGAAACTCACGGACCTTACGAGGTTCTTTATGCATAAGAAAAGGTCTGTTGGGGTCAAAATTCGAAGCCGCGTATTATGCCTAACTTACGCAAAAATGCACGGATCATCCGACCATATCTGTGTTTCTTGATGATTTCACACAGGGCGGCCCTTTGATGAGAACTCTTCCGAAGCGCCCGTATTCCAAAATTGTTTAAAAACCGGGGCCGGTAAACTGGACTCGGAGCAATACTGATCAATACTTGAACTGTCGGCGGGACATCTCCCCCAAGTGTCGCGTCGATATAGGTACCAACGGACCGCGTGCCTTTGTTTTACTCCTAATGGTCTTAACCCGGATTCACCCCCCAGAACCCGGGTTTTTTTTGCCTGCGATTCAGCCTTTCACATGCGCCAGCGGGAACAGCCGCTTGAAGTTTTCAGTGGTCTGCTCGGCAAATCGCTCATAGGACTCACCCCGCAACATTGCCAGAAATTCCGCAACCTCGCGTACGTACTGCGGCAGGTTGGGTTTGCCGCGATAAGGGATCGGCGCGAGATACGGCGAGTCGGTTTCTACCAGCAATCGATCAGCCGGCACTTTGCTGGCCACGTCACGCAACGCATCGGCATTGCGAAAAGTGACAATACCGGACAGGGAAATGTAATAGCCCATGTCCAGTGCAGCCTTGGCCATGTCCCAGTCTTCCGTGAAGCAATGCAGCACGCCCGCTTGAGGCAACGCCGCCTCGCGCAGCAGACTCAACGTATCGGCGCGGGCGCCGCGGGTGTGGATGATCACCGGCTTGCCCGTTCGTTGAGCAGCCTGCAGGTGCAAGCGAAACGATTCCTGCTGCAACTCGGCCGCTTCCGGCTCGTAGTGATAATCCAGGCCGGTCTCACCAATCGCCACCACACGGGGATGATTGAGCTCACGCAACAACCAATCCAGCGCCGGCGCGGCTCCCGGTTGCACATCCAGCGGATGCACGCCCACGGAACAGTCGACGTCGTCGTAACGTTCAGCCAGGGCTTTGACGTCCGCGGCGTTCTCGACGCTGACGCCGATACACAAAAAGTGCCCTACCCCGCGCTGCCGGGCCGCATCAAGCGCCGCATCCAGAGAGCCGTCGTGGGCGGCAAGGTCAAGACGATCGAGGTGACAATGGGAATCTACGAGCATAAAAGGGCTGCAACTTACATCGTATGAGTGGGACGGTCGGACTTAAGGGTACCGGCCAGATGGGTTTCGATTCGACTGCGCGCCGTGTTGTCGCCGTCGTTGAATTGTACGCCGACCCCCGCTGCCCGGTTGCCCTGGGCGCCTTTGGGGGAAATCCAGGCAACCTTGCCGGCGACCGGAATCTTCTCGGCCTCATCCATCAGGTTAAGCAGCATGAACACCTCGTCGCCCAACTTGTAGCTTTTGTTGGTCGGGATAAACAGGCCACCGTTCTTGATGAATGGCATGTAGGCCGCGTAAAGCACGGACTTGTCCTTGATGGTCAGGGACAAAATGCCGTTGCGCGGTCCCGGATTGATGGCTTCATTCATGCTGACCTCCATTGCTGATGATCAGAGTCTAGGCGCAGTCGATCACTTCTGGGTAGGCAAGGATGCCCATTGCACCAGCAACGCTTCGAGCAACAGCGCCGGATTGAGGTTGGCTTTGCTCATGACCTTCTGACGCTGGGCGAGGATCCAGTCCTGGATATTCAAGACTTTATCCTGAGCAGTTTTCTGCGCCAGGTATTGAATGACCTTGCGCATGTCCGTCAACCCCAGGCCTTCTTCATCCTGGGTCAATTGATAGCGCAGGATCAGACTCGACCAGTCGCAGAACCAGTCGAACAGCAACAACTGCGGGACGGTTTTCCATTCTTCGGCCAGTTGCGTCGGCGATTGCTGTTGCTTAAGCAACTTTTTCACACCTTCGACCACCAGCGCTCGCTGCTCGCGCACGCCCTGGGTCTGCAACTTGACCGCGGCCAACGGAGAGCCGGCGGCCAGGGTCAGCAGTTCGACACGCTCTTCTTCCGAGCTGTCCGGCAGGGCCTTGGCCAGCCAGGCCAGACTCATCACCTCGCTCGGCAACGGGCAAGCCTGCTGCACGCAGCGGCTCTTGATGGTCGGCAGCAGACGACTGGTCTGGTGACTGACCAATAGCAACACGGTGTCGCCGGAGGGTTCTTCAAGACTTTTGAGCAAGGCGTTCGCAGCGTTGACGTTCATCGCCTCGACCGGCTCGATCAACACCACTTTGCGCCCGCCCATCTGCGCGGTCTGCACCACAAAGCTGACCAGATCACGCACCTGATCGACCTTGATCGCCTTGTCGGCCTCTTCGGGTTCCAGAATGTAATTGTCGGGGTGGCTGCCGGCCTTGAGCAGCAGGCAGGATTTGCACTCACCGCAGGCATCCTGCGCGGTCGGACGCTGGCACAGCAGGCTGGCCATCAACCGCTCGGCCAAAGCCCGCTTGCCGATTCCGGCCGGGCCATGCAACAGATAGGCGTGCGCATGTTGCTTGCGACCGGCCAACTGCTGCCAGAGGCTGTCCTGCCACGGATAGGCTTCAGCCACGGGTCAACTCCAGCAGACGTGGCAGCAAGGCGTCCAGCGACTGCTGGACCTGCGCCAGCGGCTGAGCGGCATCGACCAGGACATATCGCGCCGGATCAGCTTCAGCACGCTTGAGGAACGCACTGCGTACGGCATCGAAAAAGGTTCGGCCTTCGAGTTCGAAACGATCCAGTCGACCACGGGCGCTGGCACGGGCCAGACCCACTTCCACCGGCAGATCGAAGATCAGCGTCAGGTCCGGGCGCAAATCGCCCTGGACAAACGTTTCCAGAGTCGCGATGCGCTCCAGGGACAAACCACGACCGCCACCCTGATAGGCATAGGTCGAATCGGTAAAACGATCACACAAAACCACCGCACCACGGGCCAGCGCCGGGCGGATCACCTCGGCCAGATGCTGGGCCCGCGCGGCGAATACCAGCAACAACTCAGTGTCGGGGTTCATGACTTCATCAACCGGCGCCAGCAGCACTTCGCGAATTCGCTCGGCCAACGGCGTACCACCCGGCTCGCGGGTCAGCACTACCTCGATACCGGCGGCGCGCAGGCACTCTGCCAGGTATTCGCGGTTGGTGCTCTTGCCGGCGCCTTCCGGGCCTTCCAGGGTAATAAACAAGCCAGTCACAGGCAGTCCTTAATCAGAGTCATTGCGGGCTTTGCGCAGCCGGTGCGTCCGGCTCGGGCACAGGTTCGGGTTCAGGCTCCGGAGCGGGTGCGGCAGCAGGCTCTTGCGGCGCTACGGACGGAACAGCCTCGGGATCGGGGTTGGGCGAAGCGGCCGGAATCGGCGCCTCGGCGTCCGGCGCTTCACCATTCAGGGTTTCTGGCGCCGAGACAGGTGCCGGGCTGGAGCGATAATCGGCACGACGCTTGAGCTGGAACTCCCGCACCGCATTATTGTGGGCATCCAGATCATCGGAAAAAACGTGGCTGCCATCACCGCGAGCGACGAAGTAGAGGCTGTTGCCCGCCACCGGGTTCAACGCGGCATGAATCGCTTCGCGGCCGACCATGGCGATCGGGGTCGGCGGCAGGCCTGAAATCATGTAGGTGTTGTACGGCGTGGGTTCCTTGAGATGGGCACGGGTCAATTTGCCGCTGTAGCGATCACCGAGGCCATAGATCACCGTCGGATCGGTCTGCAGCATCATGCCCATCGCCATGCGCCGCACAAACACGCCGGCAATCTGCCCGCGCTCTTGGGGCACACCGGTTTCCTTTTCCACCAGCGAGGCCATGATCAGCGCCTGATAGGGTTCGGTATACGGCACATCAGCGGAGCGCTGCTCCCATTCCTTGGCCAGGACCTCATCGAGGCGGTCGTAGGCCTTTTTCAGCAGTTCGACATCGGTCATGCCGCGCACGAAGCGGTAGGTATCGGGGAAGAACCGGCCCTCAGGAAAGATCCCGGTGTGGCCCAGCTTGGTCATCACTTCGCTATCGCTCAAGCCGTTCAGGGTCTGCTCGAGCTTCTCATCCTTGGCCAATGCCGCCCGGACCTGATGAAAATTCCAGCCTTCGACCAGGGTCAGGCTGTACTGAACGATGTCCCCACGCTTCCACAGGTCGATCAGACCTTCGACAGTCATGCCGGGCTGCATGCGGTATTCGCCCTTGTGCAAAGGTTGTCCGGCCAGGTTGAAACGCCAATACACACGCAGCCAGAAAGCGTCCTTGATGACGCCGTCGGCTTCGAGTCGATAGAAAGTGCGGGTCGGTGTCGTGCCCTTGGGCACTTCCAGCAGTTCTTCCTGAGTGATGTTCAGCGGCTGATTCAGCGCCGTATGAATCTTCCAGGCGGAGGCGCCCAGACACAGCCCCGCCAGAACCAATCCGGTTTCCAGCAGTAGCAAGAATTTACGTCTCACGTATCAAGCATCCAGTAGCGCGCGGGCAATGGTTTGGAGTTTACGGGTGAGCGGCCCAACCGACCAGCTCAGCGCTGCATAGGCGCGCACCGGCCAAACGCCATACACGCTGTTGCAGACAAAGACTTCATCAGCCCATTGCAGCTGATCGAGGCTGATGTCGGTGATTTGCGTGGGGATCCCCAACGACTCGGCTTGAAACAATAATTCGGCACGCATCACACCGGCCACGCCGCAGCGCTTCAAATCAGCCGTGATCAACACGCCATCGCGGATCAGGAACAGGTTGCTGAACACGCCTTCGATCACCCGCCCCGTCCTGTCGAGCATCAAGCCCTCGGCGTGCTCGGCATCTTGCCATTCGCCGCGGGCAATGACTTGCTCCAGACGATTGAGGTGTTTGAGGCCGGCAAGCAGTGGCTGCCTGGACAGCCGTGTCGCACAAGGAAACAGGCGAACGCCCTGCTCGCCATGAACGGCAGGATAGGCAGCGGGAGGATTGCCTTGCAGAATACGCCGGGCCTGAGCCGAAGGATCGGGAGCGTAACCGCGCAGACTGTCGCCGCGGGTGAGGATGAGCTTGAGCACGCCCTCACCCAATTCGGTGGCATAGGCCAGCAGCTCATTGCGGATCAACTCGTGATCGGCAGTGATCGCCAGCCGCGAACAACCATCGGCCAGACGCGCCAGATGTCGGTCCAGCAGCAACGGCTGCCCGCCACGCACGGCAATGGTCTCGAACAGACCATCACCGTAAGCCAGGCCGCGATCTTTCAGCGACAACGCGTCAGCCGGCTGACCGTCGACCCAGCTGTCCATCAGTCAGCGAACCGGCGGAACACCAGCGAGCCGTTGGTACCGCCAAACCCGAAGGAGTTGGACAGCACCACATCGATATCCATGTTGCGCGCGGTGTGCGGCACGAAATCGAGGTCGCAGCCTTCATCCGGCTCATCGAGGTTGATGGTCGGTGGCGCCACCTGGCTGTTGATCGCCAGCACGCTGAAGATTGCCTCGACTGCTCCTGCCGCTCCCAGCAAGTGGCCGGTCATGGACTTGGTCGAACTGACGGCCAGTTTGTAGGCGTGATCGCCGAACACCGACTTGATCGCACAGGCTTCGGCGAGGTCGCCGGCTGAAGTCGAAGTGCCGTGGGCGTTGATGTACTGAACCTGGTCGCCATTGATTTTCGCGTCGCGCAAGGCATTGGTGATGCAACGGGCGGCACCGGCACCATCGGCGGGAGGCGAAGTCATGTGATAGGCATCGCCACTGGTGCCGAAACCAATCAACTCGGCATAGATGGTCGCGCCGCGCGCCTTGGCGTGCTCCAGTTCCTCAAGAACCAGAGCGCCGGCACCGTCGGACAAGACGAAGCCATCACGGCCTTTGTCCCATGGACGGCTGGCGCGGGTCGGCTCGTCGTTGCGGGTCGACAGCGCACGGGAAGCACCGAAGCCGCCCATGCCCAGACCGCAAGCCGCCATCTCGGCGCCGCCGGCAATCATCACGTCGGCTTCGTCATACATGATGTTGCGGGCCGCCATGCCAATGCAGTGCGTACCGGTGGTACACGCAGTGGCGATGGCGTAGTTAGGTCCCTGTGCACCCAAGTGGATGGACAGAAAACCGGAAATCATATTGATGATCGAGCCAGGCACGAAAAACGGAGAAATCCGTCGTGGGCCGGAATCATGCAGGGTGCGGCTGGTTTCTTCGATATTGGTCAGACCGCCAATACCCGAGCCCATGGCCACGCCGATGCGCTCACGGTTGGCGTCGGTGACTTCCAGACCGGCATTACGTACAGCCTGAAAACCGGCAGCCAGACCGTATTGAATGAACAGGTCGAGTTTGCGAGCTTCCTTGACCGACAGGTATTCCTCGACATTGAAGCCCTTTACCGAGCCGCCAAAACGGGTGGAATAGGCAGAAAGGTCGGTGTGTTCGATCAGACCAATGCCACTGCGGCCAGCCAGAATGCCCTGCCAACTGCTCGGCACATCCGTGCCCAGTGGCGACAACATACCCATACCGGTGACTACGACGCGTCTACGCGACACAGCACTCTCCTTTTTCAAATGACGACTTTGCATGAGGCCTAAAGAAAAAACCGCACGCCGTGATGGCAGTGCGGTTTTTCCATGACAGCAAGCAACGATTACAAACTATTACGCCTGGTGGCTAGTAACGTAGTCGATTGCAGCTTGTACAGTAGTGATCTTCTCAGCTTCTTCGTCAGGGATTTCGGTCTCGAATTCCTCTTCCAGAGCCATCACCAGCTCAACGGTGTCAAGGGAGTCGGCACCCAGGTCTTCAACGAAGGAAGCAGTGTTGACCACTTCTTCTTCTTTAACGCCCAGTTGCTCAGCAACGATTTTCTTGACGCGCTCTTCGATGGTGCTCATACCTTGTTTTCACTCCTAATGGACAAATTCAGGCAGCTGGCCAGTGGGTAAGTGTATAGAAAGGCTTTTCAGTTTTTCAACTGAAAGCTTCACTCCTCAAACCCTGGGGCCCTCTGCCTATAAATAGATTGCAGCTTTATAACGGATTTTAGACAGCTCGTATGACATTTTTTTGAAGCAATCCGTCACATTTAACTCATGTACATCCCGCCGTTCACCGGGATTGTAGCCCCAGTAACGTAAGCCGCACCGTCGGATGCAAGAAAAGCGACCACAGACGCGATCTCTTGTGCTTGTCCCAGACGGCCCAGCGGAATCTGCGTCTGCAAGGCTTCACGCTGTGCCTCGGGCAGTTCGCGGGTCATATCGGTGTCGATGAACCCAGGGGCCACCGAGTTTACCGTAATCGAACGCGAACCGACTTCACGCGCCAGTGCACGGCTGAAACCTTCCAGACCGGCCTTGGCGGCTGCGTAGTTTACTTGGCCTGCGTTGCCCATGGCACCCACAACAGAGCCAATACTGATAATTCGTCCCCAACGGGCTTTGGTCATACCACGCAAAACACCCTTGGACAGGCGGAACAGACTGTTCAGGTTGGTATCGACGACGTCATGCCATTCGTCATCTTTCATGCGCATCATCAGATTATCGCGGGTGATACCGGCATTGTTGACCAGGATCGCCGGCGCTCCGAACTGCGAAGTGATACTCGCCAACACCGCTGCGACGGACTCGTCGCTGGTGACATTGAGTTCCAGGCCAGTGCCTTGAATACCATTTTCTTTCAGGGTAGCAGCGATGCGTTCGGCACCCGATGCAGAGGTCGCAGTGCCCACAACGATGGCGCCCTGACGACCCAGTTCCAGGGCGATGGCCTGGCCGATACCGCGGCTCGCACCGGTGACCAGTGCAACTTTACCTTGCAGACTCATGCAAGTTTCTCCTGATTCAGGCCAGCGCTGCACGGGCGGCAGCGAAAGCGTCTGGGGTATTGAGGTTGGATGTCGACACGCCTTCGGCGCAACGCTTGTTCAGGCCGGCCAGCACTTTGCCAGGACCGCATTCGACAAGTTGGGTCGCGCCCTTGGCGGCCAGCGCCTGGACCGATTCGACCCAGCGCACAGGCTTGTAGAGCTGTTCAAGCAGATCGCGCTTGAGGGTTTCCAGATCGGCCGGCACCGCAGCGCTGACGTTCTGTACAACCGGGATCTGTGGCGCTTGCCAGTCGATTGCAGCGATCGACTCGGCGAAACGCTCGGCCGCCGGGCGCATCAGCTCGCAGTGCGAAGGCACGCTGACCGGCAGCGGCATGGCGCGCTTGGCACCACGGGCCTTGCAGCCTTCGATGGCGCGTTCGACCGCGGCCTTGGCACCGGCGATCACCACCTGGCCCGGGGAGTTGAAGTTGACCGCGCTGACCACTTCGCCTTGCGCCGCTTCGGCACAGGCTGCGAGCACGTCAGCATCGTCCAGACCGAGGATCGCGGCCATGCCGCCCTGCCCGGCCGGAACGGCTTCCTGCATCAACTGACCACGACGCTCAACCAGCTTGACGGCATCGCCCAGGCTCAGGCTGCCAGCAGCGACCAGCGCGCTGTACTCGCCCAGGCTGTGACCGGCAACGTAAGCCGGACGCGCACCGCCTTCCGCCAGCCACAGGCGCCACAGGGCGATCGAGGCGGTCAGAATGGCCGGCTGGGTTTTATCGGTTTGATTGAGTTGCTCTTCCGGCCCTTGCTGGGTCAGTGCCCACAGGTCGTAACCCAGAGCATCGGAAGCTTCTTTGAATGTTTCGAGGACAACCGGATGTTGCGCGCCCAACTCGGCCAGCATGCCGAGGGACTGCGAACCCTGTCCTGGAAAGACGAATGCGAGGGAAGCAGACATGTAACAAGCCCCTAATGATCTTGTCGTCGGAGAATTTGACGTCCCGCTTGGGGGACGCAAGAAACTGACAGTTGGATGGCCAATTGAACTGAGCGGTCACATTTAAGCATTGTCCGACGAAAACGCCTAAAGCAACAAATCCTCCAGACGACCGTGAATGCGTTCCGGCAGGTTTTCCTGGATCTCGATCAGGGCACGTTGTATCGCACTCTGGAAACCCTGAACGCCAGCAGAACCGTGGCTTTTCACGACAATCCCCTGCAGACCCAGGAAGCTTGCGCCGTTATGCCGCGCAGGCGCCAGATCGGCTTGCAGGCGCTTCATCAACGGCAGCGCCAGCGCGCCGACCATTTTTGAGGCGAAGTTTTTCTTGAACAAGGCCTCGATGCGCCCGGCAATCATGGTCGCCAGGCCTTCGCTGGACTTGAGCAGGATATTGCCGACAAAGCCGTCACACACCACCACGTCCGCCTCGCCACGGTACAAGCCGTCACCCTCGACAAAGCCGATGTAGTTGATGCCGCGAGCGCCTTGCAACAAGGTCGCCGCCAGCTTGACCTGCTGATTGCCCTTGATGTCTTCGGTGCCGATGTTCAGCAAGGCCACCCGTGGACGGACGATGCCAAGGGTTTCTGCCGCCACCGAGCCCATTACCGCGAATTGCAACAAGTGCTCGGCACTGCAATCAACGTTGGCGCCAAGGTCGAGCAACTGGCAATACCCCTTCTGCGTTGGAATCGCCGCCACCATCGCCGGCCGATCGATGCCCGGCAACGTCTTGAGAACAAACCGCGACAACGCCATCAGCGCACCGGTATTACCGGCACTGACACACGCCTGAACCTTGCCGTCGCGCAACAGCTCAAGGGCCACGCGCATCGACGAGTCAGGTTTGCCACGCAGGGCCTGGGCAGGCTTTTCGTCCATGGTGATGACTTCGGACGCCGGAGCAATCGACAGGCGCGAGCGATCCACAGCCGATTGGCCAGAGAGCAATTCTTCAAGAAGGGAGGGTTGACCGACGAGGGTCAGGTGTAACGAGGGCGTAGCAGACAGACAAGCAAGGCTGGCCTGAACAATGCTGCGGGGACCGAAGTCCCCGCCCATTGCGTCAATCGCGATGACTTGAGCAGACAAGGATTACTCGTCAGCGCCCTTGTCGATCACTTTACGGCCACGGTATACGCCTTCTGGCGATACGTGGTGACGCAGGTGAACTTCACCGGTGGTTTTTTCTACAGACAGGGTGCTAGCCTCGAGAGCGTCGTGCGAACGGCGCATGTCACGGGCAGAGCGGGATTTTTTGTTCTGCTGAACAGCCATAATTGATTAACTCCTAAACGTTTGGGTCACGCTTTAACTGCGCCAATACACTGAACGGGTTGGACCGCGTTACCTCGTCCTCGCTCGGTTCGGGCTCATCGAGACCCGCCGGCTGCTGGCATTCTTCCGGATGATGAGCAGGCACAATGGGCAAGGCGAGCAGAAGCTCCTCCTCGATCAGTGACTGCAGATCCAATGGATCTTCGCCCAGTTCCAGCACGTCATAACCTTTCGGCAACGACTGGGTATTCGCACCCTCCTTCACCACAGCATAACTGCATTCGCTATGGATCGGCAGGGTGACCAGCTCAAGACAACGCTGGCAAACCATTTTGACTTCGGTGTCGATAAAGCTGTGGATTACCACAGACTTACGTTCATCTCGTTCAAAAACGAATTTAGCCTGCACCGTACCGACAGTGTCGGAAAGCGGGTCGCAGAGTCTCTCCAAATCGGCCAGCAGCAGTTCACCTTGAAGGGTGGTGCCACGGTCAGCCAATTTGCGCGGGTCAACGTGAGGTGGAATCGGGTCATTCAACATAGGCGCAGCATTATAGGGATGCACCCGGCCATGTCAAAGGAAATTCAGCCCTGTCCGTCACTTGGAAGCCCCGCTAGAATTCGCGCCTGCCTTTCGGAGATGCGCATGCTGCCTTTATTACTCGCTTCAAGCTCGGTTTATCGCCGGGAATTGCTGGCCCGCTTGCAGTTGCCATTCATCTGCAGCTCGCCGGACATTGATGAAAGCCATCGTCCGGGCGAATCGGCCGTCGAGCTGGTAAAGCGCCTCGCCAAAGAAAAAGCGCGGGCACTTGCCGGCAGCCATCCCGCCCACCTGATCATCGGCTCCGATCAGGTCGCAGTCCTCGGCGAGCGGATCATCGGCAAACCCCACACCTTCGAGAAGGCCCGCGAACAACTGCTGGCGTCGAGCGGTGCCAGCATAACCTTCCTGACGGGCCTGGCGCTGCTTAACAGCCAGACCGGCGACTGCCAGGTCGACTGCGTGCCCTTCACCGTGTACATGCGCACCCTCGACCCGGCACGCATCGAACGTTACCTGCGCGCCGAACAGCCCTACGACTGCGCCGGCAGCTTCAAGGCCGAAGGCTTGGGGGTGAGCCTGTTCCAAAGCACCGAAGGCCCTGACGCCACCAGCCTGATCGGCCTGCCGCTGATTCGCCTGATCGACATGCTGCTGGTGGAAGGCGCGCAAATCCCCTGAGAACAAAAACCGGCCAATCGGGCCGGTTTTTTATGCAGCCAGAGAATCAGCGCATCGATGGACCGTGAAAGCCCATCCACATCGCCAACTGCTCAGCCACGCTGGCACCGAGCTTTTTCGAGAAGCGATCGAACGGCGATTCCTGAACGGTGAAGTCCACCAGCTCTTTTTCGCCAATCACATCACGCGCCACCGAACTGGCATTCCCCAGGCCATCGATCAGACCCAGCGGCAAAGCCTGCTCACCGTTCCAGACCAATCCGGAGAACAGCTCTGGATGCTCCTTGTCCTTCAGACGGTCGCCACGGCCCTTTTTCACGCTGTTGATGAACTGCTGGTGCGTGGTATCCAGAACACCTTGCCAGAACTGAGTCTCCTCAGGTTTCTGCGGCTGGAACGGGTCGAGGAACGACTTGTGCTCGCCCGACGTATAGGTCCGACGCTCGACACCGAGCTTCTCCATGGTGCCGACAAAGCCATAACCGGCCGCCGTCACACCAATAGAGCCGACCAGGCTCGCCTTGTCGGCGTAAATCTGATCCGCCGCGCTGGCGATATAGTAAGCACCGGAAGCGCCCAGGTCGGAAATAACCGCGTACACCTTGGTATCCGGATGCAAGCCGCGCAGACGGACGATCTCGTCGTACACGTAACCCGACTGCACCGGACTGCCGCCCGGGCTGTTGATGCGCAGGATCACGCCCTTGACCTTCTCGTCCTCGAAGGCGGCACGCAGGCTGCCGACGATGTTGTCGGCGCTGGCCGGCTCCTTGTCGGCGATCATGCCGGTCACGTCGATCAACGCCGTGTAGTGGGAACCGCGGGTAGCGCTTTTTTCCATGTCCATCAGCGGCGTGAACAGAATCAACGCGCCAAACAGGTAAACAAAGGTCAGCAGCTTGAAGAAAATCCCCCAGCGACGAGACCGGCGCTGCTCCTGGACACTGGCCAGCAGAGTCTTTTCCAGCAGCTTCCAGCTTTTTTCGTCACCGCTCTCTGCGCTCGACTTGGCGGGCGCTTTCCATTCGTCGGTCATGACATCTACCCCAGCAAAAACCTGTTAAGCCCGCTGACCCAGCCAGGCATGCAATTCTGAAAAACGATCGATGGACAGTCGCGGCTCAAACAGCTTCAGCGCGTCGATCGACTGCGCGCCGTAACTGACCGCCACCGAGTCCATGCCAGCGTTACGCGCCATCTGCAGGTCGAAGGACGAGTCGCCAACCATCAGCGCCTGCTCCGGACGAACCTCGCAATGGGCAAGAATCTGCTCAAGCATCAGCGGATGGGGCTTGCTGGCGGTTTCGTCGGCGGCGCGGGTGATATCGAAATAATCTTCCCAGCCGTGGGCTTTCAACACCCGATCCAGCCCGCGACGGGCCTTGCCTGTGGCCACAGCCAGATGATAACCCTCGGCGCGAAACGCCTCCATCGACTCGAGCACACCCTCGAACAACGGCGAAGGCACGGCTTCCGCAGCGATGTAGTGATCTGCGTAATGCTGACGGAACGCCACCAACTCGGCATCACCAATGTCCGGGTATAACGTGCGAATAGCCTCAGGCAAACCCAGACCGATAATGCCTTTGACCGCAAAATCGTCACGCAACTGAAACCCGGATCGCTCGGAGGCGACATGCATCGCCTCGACAATCCGACCAATGGAATCAGCGAGCGTGCCGTCCCAATCGAAAATCAGCAGCTTGTAATCAGAGGGGTGCACTCAGGCGCTCCACGGTCTTGGCCCACATTTCGTCCACTGGCGCCTGCAGCTTCAGCTCACCACCATCCGGCAGCGGCACAGTCAGCAGGTAGGCGTGCAGGAACAGGCGCTTGCCGCCCAGGTCGCGGATTTCCTTGCTGAAGGCTTCATCGCCATACTTGGTGTCGCCAGCGATGCAATGCCCGGCGTGCAAGGTGTGGACACGGATCTGGTGGGTGCGGCCGGTAATCGGCCTGGCTTCGACCATGGTGGCAAAGTCGCCAAAACGACGCAGGACCTTGAACACGGTCACGGACTCCTTGCCCTCCTCCTCGTCGACCTCGACCATGCGCTCGCCGGAGCGCAGATTGCTCTTGCCGAGCGACGCCCGGACTTGCTTGATCGAGGCCGCCCAATTACCGCGAACAAGCGCCATGTAGCGCTTGTCGACGCCATCACCGCGCAATGCCGTGTGCAAGTGACGCAGCATGCTGCGCTTCTTGGCGATCATCAGCAGGCCGGAGGTGTCACGGTCGAGACGGTGAACCAGTTCGAGCTCCTTGCAATCAGGACGCAACTGACGAAAGGCTTCGATCACCCCGTAAGTCAAGCCGCTGCCGCCGTGAACCGCGATGCCGCAAGGCTTGTTGATCACGATCAACGCCTTGTCCTCGAAGACAATCGAGGCTTCGAGGCGCTGCAGCAGGCCCTGAGCCAGCGGCACAGGTTCGTCGCGCTCGGGCACGCGAACCGGCGGCACGCGCACGATATCGCCCGCCTGCAGCTTGTATTCGGGCTTGATCCGACCTTTGTTCACCCGCACTTCGCCCTTGCGCAAAATGCGGTAAATCAAGGTCTTGGGCACGCCTTTGAGCCGAGCGAGAAGGAAGTTATCAATACGTTGGCCGGCATATTCCGGCGAGACCTCCAGCAGTTGTACGGCTGGGGTCGAAGGGGCAGTAGTCGTCATGCCGCGGATGATAACAATTTTTTATGGAATTGAAGCACTTAATCATTGCTGCTATAGTCGCGAACGCCGCCAAAAGCGGCCTGGACAGCGGACTAACGGTCAAAAACCGGCCCTGACCAACGCAATTCACCAGGACGAGAGGCCGTCCTACGGGGCTTTCGCTACGTAACGGTGGAGTTTGCAGCTGTAACGAGCGCAGGTGACATGAGGCCTGAATCAAGCCGCGAAGCAGAGTTTTCACTCGCCTTGCGAGCCAATATTCACGGCCAGTTCACAAAGTGCAGTCAGCTATGGACGACCCCGAGCGAACGCTTCGGAAACAACGCCTAAATTAGCCATGATGCGTGACCTCCCCCTTCGGAGCTCACGGTAAATGCCAACCCGCTGCGGATTCTGCGCGCGGCAGCACCCGAATTATCAGGGATACGTGTAGGGTGGAGATGCACAACCGCTGGACTGTGTAGCAATAGGCTTTATCAAGACGCTTCATCTCGTCCACAGCCGCTGGTTGATTCCTCCTCCTGACTGAGTGCTTAAGTAGCCACAGCAAGCAGGACGCGTACGTCGCGATAACGGCCCAATTGGCCGGACATCGCTGGACACGGGAATGGCCAACCACTCCCGACGCACCTGACACCGACCATGAGAAGTCGTGTGTGCCGAACGCCGTTTCCGGCAGCCCGGAAACCGACGGTACTACATGAAAAGAATGCTGATTAACGCAACTCAACCCGAAGAGTTGCGTGTTGCACTGGTAGATGGCCAACGCCTCTACGACCTGGACATCGAATCCGGTGCACGCGAGCAGAAAAAGGCCAACATCTATAAAGGCCGGATTACTCGCATCGAACCAAGCCTTGAGGCTGCCTTTGTCGATTTCGGCTCTGAGCGCCACGGCTTCCTGCCCCTCAAAGAAATCTCCCGCGAATACTTCAAGAAAGCCCCCGAAGGCCGCGTCAACATCAAGGACGTCCTGAGCGAAGGCCAGGAAGTCATCGTTCAGGTCGAAAAAGAAGAACGTGGCAACAAGGGCGCAGCCCTGACCACCTTCATCAGCCTGGCCGGTCGTTACCTGGTGCTGATGCCGAACAACCCGCGTGCCGGCGGCATCTCCCGTCGCATCGAAGGTGAAGAGCGCAACGAACTGCGTGAAGCCCTGAACGGCCTGGTTGCCCCGGCTGACATGGGTCTGATCGTTCGCACTGCCGGCCTGGGCCGCAGCAGCGAAGAAATGCAGTGGGACCTCGATTACCTGCTGCAACTCTGGACCGCCATCAAAGAAGCCTCGCTGGATCGCTCCGCGCCATTCCTGATCTACCAGGAAAGCAACGTGATCATCCGCGCCATCCGCGATTACCTGCGCCAGGACATCGGCGAAGTGTTGATCGACAGCGTTGAAGCCCAGGACGAAGCCCTGACCTTCATTCGCCAGGTAATGCCGCAGTACGCCAGCAAGATCAAGCTGTACGAAGACAGCGTTCCGCTGTTCAACCGTTTCCAGATCGAAAGCCAGATCGAGACCGCTTTCCAGCGCGTCGTCGAGCTGCCTTCCGGCGGTTCCATCGTTATCGATCCGACCGAAGCCCTGGTGTCTATCGACATCAACTCGGCGCGCGCCACCAAAGGCAGCGACATCGAAGAAACCGCCCTGCAGACCAACCTTGAAGCCGCCGAAGAAATCGCCCGTCAGTTGCGCTTGCGCGACATCGGCGGCCTGATCGTCATCGACTTCATCGACATGACCCCTGCCAAGAACCAGCGCGCCGTGGAAGAGAAAGTCCGCGAATGCCTGGAAGCCGACCGCGCTCGCGTGCAAGTCGGTCGCATCTCGCGCTTCGGCCTGCTGGAAATGTCCCGTCAGCGCCTGCGTCCATCCCTGGGCGAAAGCAGCGGCATCGTTTGCCCGCGTTGCAACGGCACCGGCATCATCCGTGACGTTGAATCGCTGTCGCTGGCGATCCTGCGCCTGATCGAAGAAGAAGCCCTGAAAGACCGTACCGCCGAAGTTCGTGCACAAGTGCCGATTCCGGTCGCTGCGTTCCTGCTCAACGAAAAACGCAACTCGATCACCAAGATCGAACTGCGCACCCGTGCCCGCATCGTCATTCTGCCGAACGATCACCTCGAAACGCCGCACTTCGAAGTTCAGCGTCTGCGCGATGACAGCCCGGAAGCCGCTGTCGGCCAGTCCAGCTACGAAATCGCTGCTGCCGCTGCCGAAGTCGAAGAAGTCCAGCCAGCCGCTGCGACCCGCACCCTGGTTCGCCAGGAAGCCGCGGTCAAGACCGCGCCGGCCCGCGCCAACGCTCCGGTTCCGACCGAAGTCGTCGCCGCTCCGGTTGCCGCGCCATCCGTTGCGCCCGAGCCAAGCCTGTTCAAAGGCCTGGTGAAATCGCTGGTCAGCCTGTTCGCAACCAAAGAAGAACCTGCTGCCCCGGTTGTGGTTGAAAAACCAGCGACCACCGAGCGTCCGGCCCGCAACGAAGAGCGTCGCAACGGTCGTCAGCAGAGCCGCAACCGTAACGGTCGCCGCGACGAAGAGCGCAAGCCTCGTGAGGAACGTGCACCGCGTGAAGAGCGCGCCCCCCGTGAGCCACGCGAAGAGCGTCAACCACGCGAAGCCCGCGAAGAAACTCCAGCAGTAGCCCGCGAAGAACGTGCTCCACGTGAAGAGCGCGCACCACGCGCCCCTCGCGAAGAACGTGCACCGCGCGCGCCTCGCGAAGACCGCAAGCCACGTGGCGAGCGTGAAGAACGAGTGCGTGAACTGCGCGAACCTCTGGACGCTACCGCTCCGGCCGCTGCGGCGACCGCTGAAGAGCGTCCGGCTCGCCAGCCACGTGAAGAACGCGCTCCGCGCCCACCGCGTGAAGAACGTCAGCCACGTGCCGAGCAAGCCGCTGCTGCCGTTGCCGAAGAAGAACTGGTGACCAACGAAGAGCAACTGCAGGAAGACGGTCAGGAAGGCGCCGAAGGCGATCGTCCACGCCGCCGCTCCCGTGGCCAGCGTCGTCGCAGCAACCGTCGCGAGCGTCAACGCGATGCCAACGGCAATGTGATTGAAGGTTCGGAAGAATCCGAATCCGCCGAAGGCAGCGAAGCGGGCGACAGCAACGAAGCGCCAAGCACGTCCGATCTGGCCGCAGGCCTGGCTGTTACCGCAGCTGTTGCCAGCACCGTGATCAGCGCGCCTGCTGAAGCACAAGCCAACGAGCAAGCCGAACGCGCAACTGCCGCCACTCTGGAGTCAGCTCCGGTTGAAGCGCCAGTGGTCGAAGCGACGACTCCGGTCGAAGCCGCTGCCGCTCCGGAAATCGAAGTGGCGCCGGTTCGTGAAGCTGAGCCGGTGGTTGAATCCGCTCCAGTCTCCGAGCCAGCGGTCGAAACTTCCAGCGAAACCGTGACCGAAGCTGTCCGCGAAGTTCGTGAAGAACAAACCGCGTTCAACTGGGTTGCCGAGTCGGTGGCTGTAGAAGCGCCTGCACCGGTTGTTGAAGCCCAGGTGGCGCAAGCCGTGGTCTCCGAGCCAGTGGTTGTGGCTGCCGAGCCTGCTCCTGTTGTTGAAGCACCGGCGCCGGTTGTTGCCGAAGTGGCTGCACCGGTCGTTGAAGCGGCGCCTGTCAGCGCCCTGACCGAAAATGGCCGTGCGCCGAACGACCCGCGTGAAGTGCGTCGTCGCAAGCGTGAAGCCGAGCGCCTGCAGAAGGAAGCCGAACTGGCTGCCGCTGCTGCTCCGGTTGAAGCGCCTGTCGCTGCCGAGCCTGCACCGGTTGTGGCTGAAGTGATCGAAGCGGCACCTGCTGCCGAGTCGGTCATCGAAGAAGCACCACGCTCCGTACAGGAAGCGGTAGAGCAACACGAACAAGCCCTGGAAAAAGAACACGAGCCTAAACCACTCGTCTGATTCCGTCGGCTACTAAAAAGCCCCGCCTGGTGATCCAGGCGGGGCTTTTTTTATGTCCGTTAGTTTCACCGCGATCAATGTGGGAGCGGGCTTGCTCGCGAAAGCGGTTTAACATTCAACATTGATGCAAGCTGACACAACGCATTCGCGAGCAAGCCCGCTCCCACAGGGGATTCGTGCAAAGGCTACTGGAAGATCAATTTTTCTGGCACATCCACATCCCACAACACCCCGGCATCATCCACCGCCACTTCAACCACCCGGCCCTGCGCAAACAGCGGCTTGGCCCCATGATCACCCGATAACGCCATCAACCCCAGCCCAAAACTGCGACCGAATCCGACGGGATGCCCGTACTCTCCCGCATGCACCGGCACACTGACGCAATCCTCGGCAATCCCCGCCACCACCCGATCAACACTCGACGGCAAGATAAACGGCATATCCCCCAGCACAATCAACCAGCCACTAAGCTCTGGACACGCCGCCACCCCGGCCGCAATGCTGTCGCCCATCCCGGTCGACTCGATCTCCACAATCTCAAAACCATACGCCTGAGCCATGCGCATCACTTGCGGGCGATCTCCAGTAGTCACCAGCACGCGCTTCCCAAGACTGGGCGGCACATTCACCAGCACCTGTTCGATCACCGAACGAACAGCGCCATCGCGACCGGTACAGTCCGCCAGCAACTTGTCCTTATCGTCCCCCGTCACCTGCCTGAAACGGCTGCCCTGCCCCGCCGCCAGCACGATGACGCCTATGGACTCGCTCATACCACCTCCCGCAACGGCTTCTTCTGCTTGAGTTCGACGCCATTCTTGATCGCCACAATCTCGGCCAGCAGCGACAAGGCGATTTCCGCCGGACTGTGGCTGCCGATGTGCAAACCGATCGGGCCGTGCAGCCGCTCGATGGCCTGTGGTGACAAGCCTAGCTGAGCCAGGTTTTCCCGACGCTTCAGGCTGTTGACTCGTGAGCCCAGCGCACCAACATAAAACGCCTTGGAGTCGAGGGCGGTCAGCAGCGCCATGTCATCCAGGCGCGGATCGTGGGTCAGGGCGACAATCGCCGTGCGCTCGTCGGTCTGGATGGTCAGTACTGCTTCATCCGGCATGCCCGAGACGAAACGCCCGTGCTGCTCTTCCCAACCGTAGACAAATTCACTGCGCGGATCGCAGATCAGCACTTCGAAATCCAGCAGCCGTGCCATCTCGGCGACATACCGGGACAACTGCCCCGCACCGATCAGCAACAGCCGCCAACGCGGACCGTAAATGGCGCGCAACGTATTGCCATCGAAGCTCAATACATCGCTTTTGTTCGCCGCCCGCAAAACCACTGCACCGGTCGCAATATCCAGCGAGCGAGCGACGATTTCATGGTCCTCGCAGCGTGCCAGCAGCTCGGCGACCCAACCTGGATCGCCGACCCGCTCTTCGGTCAGGCGCAAGGTGCCGCCGCACGGTAAACCAAACCGTGCGGCCTCCTCACGGGTGACGCCGTAGGTGATCAACTGCACTGGCGGCCCATCAGGTGGAATCCGCCCATCGTGCAACCGGGCAATCAAATCATCCTCGACACACCCACCGGACACCGAGCCGATCACCACGCCATCTTCACGCAACGCCAGCATCGCGCCCGGCGCCCGGGGCGCAGTGCCCCAGGTCTGGACCACGCTGTACAACACCACCCGCTGACCGGCGCGGCGCCATTCCAGCACGCTGCGCAGGACGTTCAGATCTGCGCTGTCCATCAGGCCTGCGCCTTTTGCCAACCCTGCAGCTGATAGCGAACCGGCAAGCTACGGATACGCTGGCCGGTGGCGGCGAAGATCGCGTTGCACAGCGCTGGCGCAATTGGCGGTACGCCTGGCTCACCGACACCGCCCAACGGCACAACGCCCGGTGGCGTGACCAGATGCACCGCCACTTCCTTCGGTGCCAGCGACATGCGCGCCACTTCGTACATGTGGAAGTTGTCCTGCTGCACCTTGCCGTCCTTGAAGCTGATTTCACCCACCACCGCATTGCCCAGGCCCATGACGCAGGCGCCTTCGAACTGGGCACGGATCCGCTCGGGGTTGATCTGCGGACCGCAATCCACCGCGATGTCGGCCTTGTGCACGATCAACGTGCCGTCGTCTTTGACTTCGACCTCAATCACCGCCGCCACGTAGGTGACGAAGCTGTAATGCACCGCCAGGCCCAGGCCTCGGCCCTTGGGCAACTCACGGCCCCAACCGGCAGCCTTGGCGGCAGTTTCCAGCACGGTGCGCATCCGCCCGGTGTCGATCGGATAACGCTCGGGGGATTCGCCGTAGTTCCACTCTTCACTCAAGGTGCGCGGATCGATATGACGGTCCGGACCGAGCAATTTGATCTGGTACTTCAGTGGATCCTGCTTGGCCTTGTGCGCCAGCTCATCGACAAAACTCTGGATCGCAAAACCGTGGGGAATGTTCGACACCGAGCGATACCAGCCGACCCGCGTATGGATCGCCGCTTCCGGGTTTTCCAGGCGCACGTTGGGAATCGCGTAAGCCATGTTGGTGAAGCCCATGCCCAACTCGAACGCCGCCTCGTGGTTCATGCCCGAGGCGAACAGCGCGGTGATGCTCGGGGCGACGGTGCGGTGCAACCAGCCGGAGGGCAGGCCGTCCTTGTCCAGGCTGGCCTTCAGGTACTCGGCCGACACGGTGTGGAAGTAGGAACAGTGGATGTCGTCTTCACGGGTCCATTGCACCCGCACCGCTTTGCCGGGGAATTCCTTGGCGAGGATCGCCGCTTCGATGATGAAGTCCGGCTTGGACTTGCGACCGAAACCGCCGCCCAGCAAGGTGACATTGAACGTGACCTTATCGAACGCAATACCGAGGCGTTCGCCAATCCGTTCGCGGGTGACTTGTGGCGCCTGACTCGGTGCCCAGGCCTCGCACACACCGTCCTTGAAGCGGGCGATGGCGACCATCGGCTCCATCGGCGCCTGCGTCAGGTGCGGCAGGTAATACGAGGCTTCGAGGGTGCTGTTGGCGCCTTTCATGGCGTCGTCGATGTTGCCGGTATTGCGCACCACTTTGCCGGGTTTGAGGGACGCGGCTTCCAGTTCTTTGCGGTAGGCGATCGAGTCGTAACTGGCATTGGGGCCATCATCCCACTCGATTTTCAGCGCTTCGCGACCCTTGATCGCGGCCCAGGTATTGCTGGCCACCACGGCCACGCCACCCAATGGCTGGAATTCGGACGGCAGCGGACGGCCTTCGATCTGAATGACCTTGATCACGCCCGGGACTTTCAGCGCAGCGCTGGAGTCGACGGATTTGACCGTGCCGCCATAAACCGCCGGACGCGCAATCACGGCGTAGAGCATGCCGTCAAAATGCACATCGGCCCCGTAAATGGCGCGGCCGTTGACGATGTCGGCACCGTCGATTGCCTTCGTGCCTTCCTTGCCGATGTAGCGAAACTCCGACGGCTGCTTGAGCCGCAGGCTGTCACGGGCCGGCACTGCCAGCGCACCCGCAGCGGCGGCCAGGGCGCCATAGCCCAGTTCGCGACCGGTCGGTTGGTGCACCACTTTATGCAACTGCGCATGGCACTCGCTGACTGGCACCTTCCACTGTTCAGCCGCCGCTTGTTCAAGCATGGTTCGCGCAGCCGCACCGCAACGACGCATCGGCTCGTACCAGTGACGCATGCTGCGCGAACCGTCGGTGTCCTGATTGCCGAAGCGGACTTCGTCGCCGGGCGCCTGTTGCACTTTCATCATGGCCCAGTCGGCGTCCAGTTCATCGGCCACCACCATGGTCAGGCTGGTGCGTACGCCCTGGCCCATTTCCGAACGGTTGCAGACCACCGTTACCATGCCGTCAGCGGCGATGCTGATGTAAACCTTCGGATCATCGATCCAGCCATTGGGCATGCCGTCGGCGCCGAACTTTTTCTCTTTTTCTTCGGCGAAAGCGTCTTGCCAGCCCCAGCTCGCCACTAAAACTAACGCACTGGTCGCACCGACCCCTTTCAGGAAGCCGCGGCGGCTGAGGTTGCTCAGCGCAAAGTCATTCGGTAACTGGCTCATGCCTTGGCCTCCTTCAGGTGAGTGGATGCCTGGTGGATGGCGGTCTTGATGCGGTTATAGGTGCCGCAACGGCAAATGTTGCCGACCATCGCCTCTTCGATCTGGGCGTCGCTGGGATTCGGGTTGGTCTTGAGCAGCGCGGTCGCCGACATGATCTGCCCGCCCTGGCAGAAACCGCATTGCGCCACGGCCGCGTCGAGCCAGGCTTGTTGCACGACTTGCCCGACCGGGTCGGCGTGCAGGTTATCGATGGTGGTGACGTTCTGGCCGACCACCGAGCCGATCGGCGTGATGCAACTGCGCGCCGGAGCGCCTTCGATATGAATGGTGCAGGCGCCACACAGGCCCATGCCGCAGCCGAATTTGGTGCCGTTGTAACCGGCCACGTCACGGATTGCCCAGAGCAGCGGCATATCCTCGGTGACATCGAGTTGATGGTCTTGACCATTGAGCTTCAGGGTAATCATGGGCACGCCCGCATATTTCTGGAGGTTATGGGGTCGAGCAATCTGCCGCGCGGGGTTCGCGGTTGGCTTCACGCAGATCGGCTCAGGCTAATGAGGCTCTCTTACACGGACGGAAACGTCTGCATCGGGCCTTTGGTGGAGCAAATGCTTGCATCGTTAGGTGGCTAAGTTAACCCAGCATTAACAAAAAAGCCCTGCACAGTTGAAGATGTGCAGGGCTTTGAGATCGGTCAATAAAGCGTAGCTTCAATACCGATTCGGCTCCATTTCCAGGTCTACTTTGAAACGTTCGGAAATGTCTTTCTGGATGTGCTGCGCCAGGTTCAGCAATTGCAGGCCGGTGGCACTGCCGTAGTTGACCAGTACCAGCGCCTGCAACTTATGCACGCCGGCATCGCCGTCACGAAAGCCTTTCCAGCCGGCCCGCTCGATCAACCAGCCCGCCGCCAGTTTCATCTGCCCATCGGGTTGCGCGTAGGCCACCAGGTCCGGGTATTGGCTTTTCAGCTGTGCGACCAGCGCGGCCGGCACCAGAGGGTTCTTGAAGAAGCTGCCGGCATTGCCGAGTACCGCCGGGTCCGGGAGCTTTTCGTTGCGAATGCTGCAAATCGCCTGGCTGACATCGGTGGCGGTCGGGTGATCGATACCTTGCTCGGTCAGGCGCTGGCGAACCGGGCCGTATTCCAGGTGCAGGTGTGCGGCGCGGTCCAGAGTGAAACGCACGCGCAGGATCAACCAGCGCCCCGGTTCCTGTTTGAACAGGCTGTCACGGTAGGCGAAGTTGCATTCTTCCAGGGTGAAATCCCGCAGCTCGCCGGTCTGGCGATCCAGCGCGGTCAGGCCGGCGAACACGTCCTTGATCTCGACGCCATAGGCGCCGATGTTCTGCATCGGTGCCGCGCCCACGGTGCCGGGAATCAGGCTGAGGTTCTCCAGCCCCGACAACCCCTGCGCCAGGGTGTGCTGCACGAAAGGATGCCAAGGCTCGCCGGCCTCGGCTTCGATCACGACCTTGCTGCCGTCATCGCTCAGGATCCGAATCCCGCGAGTGGCCATGCGCAGCACCAGCGCCTGGATATCAGCCGTCAGCAGCAAGTTGCTGCCGCCACCGATCACCAGCAATGGCACGTCATGGGCCGACGCATACGCCAGGGCTTCTCGCACATCGGCGTCGCTGTGGGCCTCGGCAAACAACCGGGCCTGAACGTCGACACCAAAGCTATTGAACGGCTTGAGCGAAACCCGGGGTTGAACCTGCAAACTCATAACCGTCCCTTCAATTCGATCACCAGCCGATCGCTGGCGCGCTCGATCAAGTCCAGTACTTGCTCGAAACCCTGGTCGCCGTCGTAATACGGGTCCGGCACTTCATCGACGTCCGACTCGTAGCGACGCAGGAACAAGTCCAGCTCGGCCTTGCCCTTGGCCGGTTGCAGAGCCTTGAGGTTGCGCAGGTTGCTGTTGTCCATCGCCAGAATCAGGTCGTAAGTGGCGAAATCGGCGCGGGTCACTTGCTGGGCGCGCTGGGCGGACAGGTCATATCCACGCAGCTTCGCGGCGGCCTGACTGCGTTTGTCCGGGGCCTTGCCGACATGCCAGTCGCCGGTCCCGGCGGAGGCGACCTCGATGTGATCGGCCAGCCCCGCTTCGCGCAATTTATGCCGCAGCACGCCTTCGGCCGTCGGAGAACGGCAGATGTTGCCCAGGCAGACGAACAGAACGCGCATCAGGCCTCCAGCAGGCGACGAACGCGCTCAAGGTCTTCGACGGTGTCGACGCCAGTGGGCGGTGCGATCAGTGCGTCGGCGACGTGAATCCGCACGCCGTGCCACAAAGCACGCAGCTGCTCCAGGGATTCGGTGTTTTCCAGCCAGCACGGGCCCCAGCTGACGAAGTCATGAAGGAAACCGGCGCGGTAGGCATAAATGCCAATGTGGCGGCGGTACGGCACGCCTTCCGGCACTTGCTCGCGGCTTTTGGCAAACGCGTCCCGGGCCCACGGCAAGGTAGCGCGACTGAAGGTCAGCGCCAGGCCATTGAGGTCGCTGACGACCTTGACCACGTTGGGGTTGAACAGGGTTTCGACGTCTTCGATCGGCTCGGCCAGGGTGGCCATGCGCGCTTCGGTGTGGGCGGCCAGGTTGGCCGCGACCTGATCGATCACGCTCGGCGGGATCAGCGGTTCGTCGCCCTGGACGTTGACCACGATGGCATCGGCGGCCAGGCCCAGTTTTGCGGCGACTTCCGCCAGCCGATCGGTGCCGGAATTGTGATCTTCGCGAGTCAGCACCACTTCGGCGCCAAACGAATTGCACGCCTCAACGATGCGCGCGTCATCAGTGGCGACCACGACACGCTCGGCACTGCTTTTGCTCGCCTGTTCCCAGACGTGCTGGATCATCGGCTTGCCGGCGATCAGCAGCAGCGGTTTGCCCGGCAGACGGGTGGAGGCATAACGCGATGGAATGACAACAGTAAAGGCTGTGGTCATTTATCCAGACGCTCGTCGGTGGTCAGGGTGCGGGCTTCGGTTTCGAGCATCACCGGGATGCCGTCGCGAATCGGGTAAGCCAGGCCGGCGCCCTTGCTGATCAGCTCGGTCTTGTCGGCGCTGAGCTTGAGCGGGCCTTTGGTGACCGGGCAAGCGAGGATATCGAGCAATTTGGTGTCCATGAGCATTCCCTGGATTAGAACGGAGTTAAGGCAAAAGACGAGCCGGCAACAGGCGCATCAGCTGCGTATCGAACCAGGCCACGAAGGCCGGCGATGGCGCAGCATCGACCGCCAGGTACCACCAATCGGCGGCGGCGAAGGCACGGCACTTCACCGCGTCCTTTTCGGTCATCACCAACGGCAATGACGGTGTGAAATTCAAGGCCTGCACGCTGTATTCGGCGTGGTCGGCAAACGCATGCGGCACTGGCTTCCAGTGTAGCGTTTCGAGGGTCGTGAAGAAACGCTGCGGATTGCCGATCCCGGCCACGGCGTGCAACGCCTGGCCTGCGGGGAAGTGGTCGAGGGGACGACGTTCATCGCTTTGCAGGTTGATCAGTTCGGTGGGTTGCAACTGGAAGGCAAAACCGTCTTCGCGATCATTGGTGGCGCCGTTGTACAGCACCGCGTCGACGCTTTGCAGGCGTTCGATCGGTTCACGCAAGGGGCCGGCCGGCAGGCAGCGTTTGTTGCCCAGGCCTCGGGCGGCATCGATCAGCACCAGCTCCAGGTCTCGGGCCAGCCGGTAATGCTGCATGCCGTCATCGGACAGGATGAGGTCCAGCGGCTCGCTCGCCAGCAGCGCTTTGACGGCGCTGCTGCGATCCGGGTCGATCATCAGCGGCACGCCGGTGCGCTGGACGATCAATAGCGGTTCGTCGCCAGCAATGTCGGCGCTCTGATCCGGCTCGACGCGCCACGGTAATTGCGGCGGTTTGGCGCCGTAACCCCGGCTGACCACGCCGACCCGCAAGCCGCTGCGCTGGCAGTGCTGGATCATCCACAGGATCAGCGGTGTCTTGCCGGTGCCGCCGACGGTGATGTTGCCGACCACGATCAGCGGCACAGGTGGCTGGTAGATCTCGCCCTCGCCCGCCAGAAAGCGCTTGCGCTTGTTCATGACCACGCGCCGATACAGCCACTCCAGTGGCTGCAACAGCTTCAGGGCCGGATGACCTTGGTACCACGCGGCGAGCAAGCGATCAGACATGGCCATCAGGGCGCGGGCGGTGCCGCTTCGACCGTGGTCATGCGCAAGTGGCTGAAACCCAGCTTGCCAGCGGCGTCCATGGCGGTGATGACCGACTGATGCTGGGTCTTGCCATCAGCGCTGATAGACAGCGGCAAATTGGTGTCGCCATTGGATTCTTTCTGTAACGCGTCCATCAACGTGGCCAGGTCGTTCTTCGGCAATACCTGATTGTTCACCGAGAACGCGCCTTCGGCACTGATGGCAACGTCCAGGTGTTTGATCTGCTGGTCTTCTGCGGGAGAACCGCTGACCGCTTCTGGCAGATCGACGCGCAACTGGGTTTCACGGGTAAACGTAGTGGTGACCACGAAAAACAGCAGCAGGATAAACACCACGTCGATCAGCGACGCGAGGTTGATGTCTACCGTTTCCCGCGGTTTGCGGCGGAATTTCACGCTTTGCCCTCGGCCAGGTCCACATCACGGTCGCCCTGCACCACTTCGACCAGTTTGATCGCTTCCTGCTCCATGCCCACCACCAGCTCATCGATCCGGCGTTGCAGGAATCGGTGAAAAAACACTGCCGGGATACCGACCATCAGGCCGGCGGCCGTGGTGATCAGCGCCTTGGAGATACCGCCCGCCAACACCGCGGCATTGGTGCCCATGCCCGTGCCCATGAACGCGCTGAAAATATCGATCATGCCCAGCACCGTACCCAGCAAGCCCAACAACGGGGCCATCGCGGCGATGGTGCCCAGCGCATTGATGTAGCGCTCGAGTTCATGAATCACCCGCGCGGCGGCTTCTTCGATGCACTCTTTCATGATCTCGCGACCATGCTTGGAGTTGGCAAGGCCCGCCGCCAGGATTTCGCCCAACGGTGAGTTGGCGCGCAGCTCCTTGAGTTTTTCTTTATTGAGCTGCTTGTCCTTGATCCACACCCAGACCTGCCCGAGCAAATGCTCCGGGGTCACACGGCTGGCTCGCAGGGTCCAGAGACGCTCGGCGACAATCGCCATGGCCGCGATGGAACTCAAAATGATCGGCAGCATCATCCAGCCGCCGGATTTGACCAATTCCCACACAGTGACAGTCCCCTCGAAAAAGTGCGCCACTCTAACATAGGGGCCGGATGCACCGAAGACTGTGATGTCGCATCCGGTCGGGCTTTCATAACTTGCGGTTATGGGCCGGACAGTGGCGGATCACGCCAGAAATGCCGTTCCAGACGCATCGTCCATGGCGGCTTGAACCGTCCCAGTTGCAGACGAATGGCGCCATGCGCGGCGCTGTCGTAGATCGCCATCCCGCGCTTTTGATAACGCGCCATGACCGTGGGATGCGGGTGACCAAAGGAATTGCCCTGGCCGCGGGAAATCAGTACAGCCGTGGGTTGCAACGCGGTGAGCAGCGCCATCGAAGAGGAACTGCGGCTGCCGTGGTGCGGCGATTGCAGCCAATCGGTCGGCACGGCGAGCGGACTGTCGAGCAACGCCCGTTCGGCAGCGGTGTCGATGTCGCCGGTCAACAGCAATCGCTCGCCATTGGCTTCGATCTGCAAAACACAGGATTTTTGATTGCTGTCGTGGGCGGATGTCCATTGCCAGAGCTGGAAGTTCACACCGTCCCAGTTCCATCGCCGGCCGCTTTCACAGCCCTCGGCGTGCAATTCGGCTGGCAGCGCTTCGGGATCGCCGCTCAGGACCCGCGCCACCGGCAATCCGTAGGCGACCGCGCGTGCACCGCCGGCATGATCGGCGTCAGCGTGACTGATGAGCATCAGGTCGATCCCGGCCACGCCCAGTTTGCGCAATGTCGGCAGGACCACTCGCTCTCCAAGGTCGAAATCTCCGAAACGCGGCCCGGTGTCATACAGCAATGTGTGATGGCGGGTGCGCACGAGAATGGCCAGGCCCTGGCCGACGTCCAGTTGCCAGACGTCCGCGACGCCTTCGGCAAGCATCGGGCGAGGTGGAAAAGCCAGCAACAACAGCAGCGGCCAACCCAATGGGCGCAACGGCACACCGCTGGGCAGTAATAGAAGAAAGGCCCCCAACATGCCGAGCGCCCAAATCCACACCGGCACCGCGACCGGGACCCAGGCGGGCAATCGTCCGGCCATCAATGCCAGCCCCTTGAACAAAAGGTCGACCAGACCGCCCGCCAGCCACAGCAATCCCTCGCCCACATAAGGCAGCGGCAATAACAACGTCCCGAACAAGGCTGGCGGCAATACCACCAGACTGACCCAGGGCACCGCCAGCAAATTGGCCACCGGCCCGCTGACGCTGATCGGCAACCCGAGGATCAATAGCAACGGGCATAGTCCGATCGCAATCAGCCATTGCGCCCGGGTCCAGGTTTGCCACCAGCGCCAGGGGCCCAGCCGCCCACCAAAGGTGAAGATCAACACCGCCACCGCCGCGAAGGACAACCAGAACCCCGGCTGCAGGCTCGCCAGCGGGTCGAGCACTAAAACGCCGTTGAGCGCCAGCAACAGCGGCCACCAGACGCCGAGGTGACGAAAACGCAGCCGCCACAACAGCACCAGACCGATCATCACGCAGGCCCGCCGCACCGGCACCTCGAAACCGGCCAGCAACCCGTAACCCAGCGCGGCAACAAACGCCAGTCCGCAGGCCCATGGCAACCAGGGCAAACGGCTCGGCCACAGACCATAGCGGGCCAGCCCGGCGATCAGCAGATACACCAGCCCCGCCAGCAGCCCGATGTGCTGCCCGGAAATCACCAATAGATGCACGGTGCCGGTGTCTTGCAGCACCTGCCAATCCTCTCGGCTCAGCCCGCCGCCGTCGCCCAATACCAAGGCTGTCAGCGCCCCCGTCCGGCCTTGGGCATCGACGGCTTGCAAGCGTTGGCGAATGCTGTCGCGCCAGGCCCATTGGGCGGAGGCAAGCCGCTGGCCATCCTTGACCGTCCCGGTAGCACCGATGCGTTGCGCCAGCAGCCAGGCGTCGTAATCAAAGGCATATGGGTTGAGCAGCCCGGCCGGTCGCTTCAATTTGACCGCCAGTCGCCAGCGTTCGCCGCTGTTGACGAGCGGTCCGTCATACCAGGCAAGACGCAGATGCCGGGGCAGCCGCGTGCTTCGGGACTGACTGTCGGTCAGCTCGAAGCGCACCACACCTTCGGCATTCTGCGGCAGGCCTGTCACCCGACCTTCAACCCAGCGAGTCTCGCCATCGAGATTCAGCGGCAGGCGATCATCCAGCGCCCACTGCGCACTCGCACACGCCCAACTGAAGCCGAACAGGAAGAACGCCAACGGGTAAGTCCGAAACGGCAGCAGCATCAAACCCACAACCGGCAGCAACATCCATAACCAGACCGGCGGTAAAACCGGTAAAAACCGCAGGGCCAGCAGACCCAACGCCAGCGCCATCATCCCTGTGCGCATACGCCCGTCCTTGAGAGTCCCACCCTAGGCATAGCTGCCCGAACGCACATGCACGGTTATTAATTGTCACAAAGTCTGAATGGGCGGTTCATGGAATCCAGACATACTTGCCGCCTTAACCGACCGAGAAGCCTTATGCCCCGGCGCTTATTCAAACGTTACATGCCAGACCCGACCAGCATCAGGGAACACAAATCCTTACGCTTTCTCGGCACCCTGCTGCATGACCCGAACCTCTGGCACCTCAACCGTCATTCCGTCGCACGGGCCATGGCGGTGGGTCTGTTCGCGGCTTTCCTGCCCATTCCGTTGCAGATGCTGGTCGCGGCCATTCTGGCAATTGTGGTGCGGGGCAACATGCCCATTGCCGTCAGCCTGGTCTGGCTGACCAATCCGATCACCATGCCTGCAGTGTTCTTCTGCACTTATCAGACTGGGGCGTGGTTGATGGATGTGCCAGCCAGGCATTTGCCGGACGAGCTGACCTGGGAGTGGATCAGCGGCGAGCTGTCTACTCTGTGGCAGCCATTTCTGTTGGGATCGGTGGTGACGGGTCTGGTGCTGGGCGCCCTCGCCTATTGCCTGGTGATGTTGTATTGGCGCTGGTGGGTTGGGCGGCAGTGGAAGCGGCGTAAGCAACGCCGGATGCAGTAGATGCAAAACGGCCTCCATTTTTGGAGGCCGTTTTTTTGTGGTGTCTGGGCTGATGCCTTCGCGGTCTTACTTTATGTACGCATCCCGCGCCCACTGACCAGCAGCCGTGCGCAACCGATGTACAAAACCACGGTCGCCACCAGCATGAAGGTAATCGCCACGCTGATCCTGATGTCCGAAACGCCAAGAATGCCGTAGCGGAAGGCGTTGACCATGTGCAGCACCGGGTTCGCCAGGGACACGGTCTGCCAGAACGGCGGCAGCAAGCTGATCGAGTAGAACACCCCGCCCAGGTACGTCAGCGGTGTTAGCACGAAAGTCGGGATGATCGAGATGTCATCGAAGTTGCGTGCAAACACGGCGTTGATGAAGCCCAGCAGCGAGAAGATCGTCGCCGTCAGCACCACCACCAGAATGGTCACGCCCAGGTGATGCACCTGCAACTCGGTGAAGAACAGTGACAGCAGGGTCACGATGAGCCCGACCATCAAGCCGCGCAGCACGCCGCCCAAGGTGTAACCGATCAAAATCGTATGGGGTGACACCGGCGACACCATCAATTCCTCGATGGAACGCTGGAACTTGCTGCCGAAGAAACTCGACACCACGTTGCCGTAGGAGTTGGTGATCACCGACATCATGATCAGGCCCGGCACGATGTATTCCATATAGGTGAAGCCACCCATGTCACCGATCTGCCGGCCGATCAGGTTACCGAAGATCACGAAGTACAGGACCATGGTGATTGCCGGCGGCAGCAGGGTCTGCGGCCAGATCCGGGTAAAGCGCTTCACCTCGCGGTAAACGATAGTGTTGAGGGCAACGAGGTTGGGTTGCAGCTCGGAACTCATACCGCCACCTTCGACAGATTTTTCTCCACCAGGGACACGAACAACTCCTCAAGGCGATTGGTTTTGTTACGCAGGCTCAGCACTTCGATGTTCTGCTGCGCCAACTGGGTGAACAGCGCGGTGATGCCCATGGCCTTGTCGACCTGAACTTCGAGGGTGTGGCTGTCGAGCAGCTTGGTCGGGTAACCGAGCAACTGCGGCGCAACGCTCAGCGTGTTCTTGAGGTCGAGCAGAAAGGTTTCCACATGCAGCTGGCCGAGCAGCTGTTTCATGCTGGTGTTCTCGACAATGGTGCCGTGGTCGATGATCCCGATGTTGCGGCACAACTGCTCAGCCTCTTCCAGGTAGTGGGTGGTGAGGATGATGGTGATGCCTTTCTGGTTCAGCTCGGTGAGGAAGGTCCACATCGAGCGACGCAGTTCGATATCAACACCCGCGGTCGGTTCGTCGAGGATCAGCAAGCGCGGTTCGTGAACCAGTGCGCGGGCGATCATCAAGCGCCGCTTCATGCCGCCGGACAGCGAACGCGACGGCACATCGCGCTTGTCCCACAGCCCGAGCTGGGTCAGATACTGTTCGGCGCGCTCCTTGGCGATCTTCGGCGGGATGCCGTAGTAACCGGCCTGGGTCACGACGATGTCGAAGGTTTTTTCGAACTGGTTGAAGTTGAATTCCTGGGGCACCACGCCGATGGAGCGCTTGAGCTGCGCAGGATTCTTGTCCAGGTCGTGACCGAAGATATTCACGGTGCCGCTGGTCTTGTTCACCAGGGTCGAGAGAATGCCGATGGTCGTGGATTTGCCGGCACCGTTAGGGCCGAGCAAGGCGAAAAAGTCACCTTCGGCGACGTCCAGATCGATACCACTCAAGGCCTGGAAACCGTTGCCGTAGGTTTTGGTTAACTGCCGGATGGACAGAGCGGAACTCATATCGGATTTACGCACCAAGAAGGGAAGAAAGGGATAACTATGGGCGGGCGGCGAGCAATACAACCGCGGCGCACGAGCGCAATGGTGCTTGTCGCCGCCACACAAGTACAGTCAAGTGTGTCGATAGTGAGTATTAAGTCAACGCGGTCATAACGGCTTTTTTATACGCCGGACGCTGTTTCAGTCGTGCGTACCAGGCTTCAAGATGAGGGTGCGGCGCACGCTCGATCGGCATCTCGAACCAGGCATAAATGAAACTGCCGAGAGGGATGTCGCCCATGCCGATTTCGTCGCCGGACAGGTACGGCTTGGCCGCCAATGCCTGGTCGGCCATCACCAGCAGGTCATCGCATTCCTTGATCGCGGCATTGATGGCGGGCCAGTCCTGCTTGTCTTCCGGTGTGCGCAACACGCCCCAGAACACGGTGCGGAACGGGCCGGCAAAACTTGAGGTGGTCCAGTCCATCCACTTGTCAGCAGCAGCGCGGGCTTTCAAATCCACCGGATACCAGGCCGTGCCATCGGCGTGGCTGGCCATCAGGTAACGCACGATCGCGTTCGATTCCCAGAGCACGAAGCCGTCGTCTTCGATCACCGGCACGCGGCCGTTTGGATTCATCGCCCGGTACTGCGGCGTATCGACCACACCAAAGGCGCCGCCCGCATCGATGGCTTCATAGGCCAGGCCCAGTTCCTCGGCGGCCCACAATGGCTTTCTGACATTCGACGAATTTTTCCGACCCCAGATCTTCAGCATGACCGCCTCTTTATGGATGAATGCGCAGGCAGCATACGCCGGATCAGGCGCGGCTCAAATCGCTCTGCATATCACCCAGCAACGCTGGCAGTGTGTCGCTGAAGAGATGTGGATAGCACTTTTCCAGGTGCTCGAAAAAGAACGTTTCAGGCACGTCGGTAAACTGGCCGTGATCGATCAGGTACTCCATCAGCTGCTCGCCGTCGCGGTTGAAGGGATGAAAAACGCTGTCGTTGATGCCGTCGAATTCCAGCGGCGCCACATTGAACAATTCACAGAGTTTCTGGTTGAAGGCCGGCGTCGCCTTGACCCAGCGACCGTTCAGATACAGCTCCGTATAGCCGTGCATGGCGAACACGTCGCTCCTCAGCAATTCGAGCAACCGCGGGGTCGACAGATGGTTGCGCACGTCCGCCAGACCGATGCGAGCCGGGATCCCGCAATGTCGCGCGGCACCGGCCAGAAGCGTGGCCTTGGGCACGCAATAACTTTCCCCGGCCGCCAAGGCATAACTGCCGCGCAACGTATCCGGGTCGCGACTGAACGTATAGGGGTTGTAGCGCACGGCCTCGCGCACGGCGTAATAGAGGTTGATCGCTTGCTCAAGCGGATCGCGACTGGCGCCCCGATGTTTTTCGGCGAACTCCACCACCGAGGGGTGGTCACTATCGATGAAGCGGCCGGGACTCAGATACTCGTGCATGAGAACAATCTCCTAGGGAAGCCACGAGTCTAGCGACACCCTCAGCACAGAGATAACGACGTTTCGGCCAAACATGGGCGCATAGCCGCGTAGGAACCGAACGATTTCCCGGGCGTGTTGCCAACCCAACCTACAAAACTCATCGGTGGTTTCCCACGAATTCAATCACCTCGCTCCGACCACCCTGTTTTGCGGATGCCGTCTAAGCTCTGAAGGTTGGTTTTGCCCTGGTTCACGGAGGATTAAATATGCTGCTGTTGTGGATACTGGTTCTGGTTATCGGGATAGCTTATCTAGCCCACCGTCGCGTCGCCCCCCTGCCTGCCCTGTGCATCGTCGCCGTCTATGTTGTCGCGATGGGTGCCTTCAGCCGCGCGCCAGGCTGGCTGCTGCTGGTGTTCTGGGTGTTGATCGCAGCCGTCGCGGCGCCGTTGTTGCTGCCCGATCTGCGTCGCAAATACTTCAGCGCGCCGCTGTTCAGCTGGTTCCAGAAAACCCTGCCGCCGATGTCGCAAACCGAACGCGATGCGATCGACGCCGGGACCGTATGGTGGGACGGCGAACTGTTCAGCGGCCGCCCGGACTGGAACAAGCTGCTTTCCTACCCGAAAGTGCAGCTGAGTGAAGAGGAACAGGCCTTTATCGACGGTCCGACCGAAGAACTCTGCGCCATGGTCACCGACTGGCAGATCGGGCAAGACATGGACCTGCCGCCCGAAGCCTGGACCCACATCAAGGAAAACGGCTTCTTTGCGCTGATCATTCCCAAGGAGTTCGGCGGCAAGGGCTTCTCGGCCTATGCCCACTCCCAGGTGGCGATGAAACTGGCGACCCGCAGTGGCGACCTCGCCTCCACCGTGATGGTCCCCAACTCGCTTGGCCCCGCCGAACTGCTGCTGCATTACGGCACCGACGAACAACGTAACCATTACCTGCCACGGCTGGCCCGTGGTGACGACATCCCGTGCTTCGCACTGACCGGTCCGCTGGCGGGCTCCGATGCCGGCGCCATGCCTGACACCGGGGTGATCTGCAAAGGTGAATGGGAAGGCAAGGAAACCCTCGGTCTGCGTCTGAACTGGGAAAAGCGTTACATCACGCTGGGCCCGGTGGCCACCCTCCTCGGCCTGGCCTTCAAGGCCTATGACCCGGACCATTTGCTCGGTGACAAGGAAGACCTGGGCATCAGCCTGGCGCTGATCCCGACCGACACCGCCGGTGTTGAAATCGGCCGCCGTCACCTGCCGCTGGGTGCCGCCTTCATGAATGGTCCGAACTCCGGCAAGGACGTCTTCGTGCCGCTGGACTTCCTCATCGGCGGCCAGGAAATGCTCGGCAAGGGCTGGATGATGCTGATGAACTGCCTGTCGGTCGGGCGTTCGATTTCCCTGCCGGCAGTCGGCACCGGCGCGGCCAAGTTCACCAGTCTGGTGACCGGTCAGTACGCGCAGGTGCGTGAACAATTCAACGTGCCACTGTCGGCGTTCGAAGGTATCCAGGAAGCCATGGCGCGCATCGGCGGCAATGCCTGGATGATGGACGCCGCCCGGATGCTCACCGCCAACGCGGTGGACCTGGGCGAGAAACCGTCAGTGCTGTCGGCGATTCTCAAGTACCACCTCACCGAACGCGGCCGCGAGTGCATCAGCCACGCCATGGACGTCCACGGCGGCAAGGCGATCATCATGGGGCCGAACAACTACCTCGGTCGCAGCTGGAACGGCGCGCCCATCTTCATCACCGTCGAAGGCGCGAACATTCTCTCTCGCAACCTGATGATCTTCGGTCAGGGCGCCATTCGCTGCCATCCGTTCGTGCTCAAGGAAATGGCCCTCGCCGGCCGTGAAGACAAGGATCAGGCACTCACCGAGTTCGATGGGCTGTTGCTCAAGCACATCGGTTTCGCTGTGAGCAACGCGGCCAGCACGCTGGTGCTGAACCTCGGCTTCGGGCACTTCGAACACGCGCCCGGGAACAAGCTCAGTCAGGGTTACTTCCGCGCGCTTAATCGTCAGGCCGCTGCGTTCGCCATGCTCGCCGACCTCAGCATGATGCTGCTGGGCGGTGAACTGAAACGTCGCGAACGTCTGTCGGCGCGTCTTGGGGATGTGCTCAGCAACATGTACCTCGCTTCCGCCGCGCTCAAGCGTTATCACGATCTCGATTCGCCGGAGCACATGGCGCCACTGTTTACCTGGGCCATGGAAGAAAGCCTTAGCCAGTCGGAACGTGCGCTGGATGAATTGCTGAGCAACTTCCCGAACAAGGTGCTGGGTTGCCTGTTACGGGTGATCGTGTTCCCGTTCGGCCGTCGTCACAAAGGCCCATCGGACAAACTCGGCGCCGAAGTCGCCGCAGTGATTGGCCGCGCCAAAGGCGATCCGACGCTCGAAGAACTGCTCGGCGGTTGCTATCGTCCGCAGTCGGCGGACGACGCGGTTGGTGCCCTGCAACATGCCTGCAACCTGTTGAACGCGGCGCAGCCGTTGCAGAAAAAACTGCACGTGGCACTCAAAAGCGGTCAGGTCAAACCGGCTGCCGGCGAACACGTCATCGATGCAGGGCTGGAGGCTGGCGTGTTGCAAGCGGTGGAAGCGCAGACCCTGCGTGAAGCCGAAACCGCGCGGCGCAAGGTGATCGACGTCGATGATTTCGACAAAGAGGAACTCACGCTGGCCGACGGAAAGGTCCGCTGATCCTGTAAAAAGGGGCGCGGGGGCTTTATACTCCCGCGCCCGTTTTGCTCTTGAGGACTTATCTCGTGTCCAACGTCGTTGCCGATCATCTTGTCTTGCTCGACCACCTGCGCAGCATCCTGGTCGCCGTAGGTGAGGCCGAACAGGTTCCCGAAGAAAGCCATGCCTTGTTCCTGGAGCGCTTCGACGAACTGCGTGCATTGCTGCCGGTCGACCCGATCGAAAGCCAGTACCTGGGCCAGGACATTCTCTGTCAGGTGATCACTCGCTACCCGCAAATTGCCCACCTGGTCCCGCGCGACCTGCTGTGGTACTTCGCCGGCGACTGCCTGCATTACATGCCCGATGATGAAATCGACTTGTACCAGGCACTGGAAGAGCGTCGTTTCGAAGCTGAACAGAACGATGAACCGTTCGACTGGAACCAGGAAAAACAGCTGCTGGCGATGTCGAACGACGAGCCGAAGCACTGATTCTCGGGCGGAAATGCTAAAGGCCCGCATGGTTATCCATGCGGGCCTTTTTTATGTGACATTGCTTATTTATATGGTGACTGGACGGCCGCCATCGCGAGCAGGCTCGCTCCCACAGTGGATCTGAGTCGTTCGCAAATCCAGTGTGGGAGCGGGCTTGCCCGCGAAGGCGTCAGTCAAAGCAACCCATCACTCTCAGGCAACTCATACTCCGCCGCGACCTTCCCCGCCTTCCCCGGCTTGCTCAGGGTCGGTTCCTTCTCCAGACACTCCACCAGATAATCAATAAACACCCGCAACTTCGGCGGCAAATAACGCGTCGGCGAATGCAGCAACCAGGCGCCGCCGTGGTAGGACGCAAGGAACGTCCAGTCCGGCAACACCTGCACGATCAACCCTTGCTCCAGCGCATAACGCGCGGTGAAGTACGGCAGGCTGCCAATCCCGATGTGCTGCAACACCGCGCCCAGTCGCACGCCCGTGTGATTCGCCGCATACCGGCCGCGGACACCGACCGTCACAGCCTTGCTGCCTTTCTTGAATTTCCAGCGCGCGTCGCTCGGGGTTTCACCCAAGTAGATGCAACTGTGGTTGAGCAAGTCATGGGGGTGCGTCGGCGTGCCATGTTCGGCCAGGTACTGCGGCGTAGCGCAGAGCAAATGGTCAATGGTCAGCAACTGCCGCCCGACCAGTCCAGCGGGTGGTCGATCGGTAATACGGATCGCCAGATCAACGTTGTCGTCGATCAGATCCACCTGCCGATCCTCCAGCAACAACTCCACATCCACTTTGGGGTAACGGCGCAGAAATTCCGGCATATGCGGGTGAATCACAAATCGACCGACCGCCTTCGGAACACTGACCCGCACCAATCCTTCCGCTTCATGGGTGAACTGCCCGCTGATTTCCATCACGGATTTGGCCGCGCTGACCATTTCCTGGCAGCGCTTGAACACCTCTTCGCCACCGTCGCTCAAGCGCAGTTTGCGTGTGGTTCGCTGCAGCAAACGCGTGGCCAGCGCCTTTTCCAGACGGGAGATGCTGCGACTCACCGCCGAAGGTGAAGACCCTAGCTGACGAGCCGCCTCGGAAAAGCTGCCGGTCTCGACAACCTTGACGAAGATCGCCATTTCACCGAGCAGAGGCAGTGGAAGATTTATGCTCACAGCGCAACAGTCCTTTGATGTTTGAACGGATTATCACGCAATTCCACGCTTCATATAATAAAAAAAGAAACTTTAATGAGGACATGGAATATGACGCTTCGCCTCTTTTTCCATAGTGATGACCTCAAGGCCAATGTGGAAGTCCTGGATTGCACGCCCCAGGAGAACGAGTTTGCCGTGGTGCTGCGCGCCACGCTGTTTCACCCCCAGGGTGGCGGTCAGCCTTGCGATACCGGCTGGATCGGCGAAAGCCAGGTCCTGCGCGTGATGCAGGACCCGGACCGGATCATTCATTTTGTCGACCAACCGGTGAAGCTTGGCATGACCCAGATTCGGGTTGACGAGCCACGTCGCCAGTTCAATTCGCGCATGCATTCGGCCGGGCACCTGATCGGCCATTTTGTCCAGGCGCTGGGCTGGATGCCGATCAAGGCCCATCACTGGCCGGGCGAAGGACGCGTGCAATTCAAACCGGCAGAGTCGGCAAAAGAGGTGGAGGCCGAGATGATTCAGCACGCCATCGAGCAATGGGTTGCCCAAGATTTGCCACGCCTGACGTCGATGCGCGAAGGCGCCCGGGAAATTGGTTTCGGTGAACTGCCCGCCTACGGCTGCGGCGGCACCCATGTACGTAGCCTGAAGGATTTGGGCACGGTCACGATCGCTTCCCTTTCACTGAAAAAGGGAACGCTGTCAGTCCACTACAGCGTGGATTGAGCATTTGGGCGATGGCGTCCCCGTCATCGCCTGACGCCCGGGGGAGCCTGCATTCGCGGGTTCTGTTGACTATCTGATAGATGGACCTAAGACATGATGCTTGACGTCGAGCGTCTCGATGAGACGTGCATAAAAAAACTGGCCAACGAAGAAGTCCTCGCCATCCGCGTCAAAGGCCTGTTGCCCCAGCCGCTGGCGATTCAGATTGGCGACAAGATTCTTGCCCCCGGCTTCGAAGGCTATATCAATGCACCGAGCATCGGTCGCATCGGCATGGCGTTTTATGAGGCGGAAAACCAGCCGTTGCTGATCGAAGATTATTTCGAGCATGCCTCGCGCAACATCACTGAGTTGCGCAACCGCTGCGCACCCTACTCGTCCCCGGTCGACACCCTGCGCTGCATGCTCGATGAGTCCTGGCCGGCGGGCGCGCATCTGGAAAATCTCTACGGTCGCAAGATGTATGTCGGGCTGTCCCGCGTGGTGAAACCGGGTGTGTGCTTCCTCGCCCATCACGACATTTTCGCCAAGGACGCCCCGGACAGTTACCAGGCCAGAAGTCTGGAAGCGCAGTTCGCCTGCAACGTTTACCTGAACATGCCGAGCGAGGGCGGCGCGCTGCAGATGTGGGACCACGACATTTCTCCGGATCAATTCGACGAAATGCGTGGCGACAGTTATGGCATCGACCCGGCCCTGCTCGGCACTCCGACCCTGGAGATTCGTCCTGAGCCGGGGGATTTCATCATGTTCAATTCGCGCTGCATGCACTCGGTGACGCCGGGCGTGGCGGATCCGCGGTTGAGCCTTTCGTTCTTTGTCGGCTATCGCGGCAATGCTTCACCCCTTACTTTCTGGAGTTGAAATGCTTTCGAATTACCTGGGCGAGTTCCTGGCGCTGGCGACCATTCACTTTCTGGCTGTGGTTGCACCGGGACCGGACTTCGCGGTCACCATCCGTCAGAGTGTACGTTTCGGCCGATTGGTCGGGATCTGCACGGCACTGGGCATTGGTGCGGGGATTTCCGTGCACGTGCTTTACACCCTGCTCGGGGTCGGCGCGTTGATGCACACGACGCCCTGGCTATTGACCGTGGCCAAGGTGGTGGGCGGTGCTTACATTTTGTACCTCGGTGTCAGCCTGCTGCGCAGTAAACCCAAGTCTGTGCTTGAGGGAGACAAAGTCAGCGATGAGCCGGTCGTCGAGCAAACGTTGCTCAAGGCATTCACCACCGGGTTTCTGACCAACGCGACCAACCCCAAGGCGACGCTGTTTTTCCTGGCGATTTTCACAACGATCATCAGCGCCACCACACCGCTGAAGGTCCAGGCGCTGTACGGGGTGTGGATGTGTTTTGTGAACGCGCTGTGGTTCGTGATCGTTGCGCTGTTCTTTTCCAGCGCCCGGGTGCGACTGCTGTTCATGCGCATGGGGCATTGGTTCGAACGCACCATGGGGGTGATTCTGATCCTGTTCGCCGGGCGCCTGATTCTGTCGATGTAAAACCGTCTGAAACGCAAAAGGCCCGTTCAGTTCGACTGACGGGCCTTTTTCGTTTCTGCGCCGCTTTTGCATTTCTGCGCGACAGATCCCACTTCAGGACTCCCGTAACACTCCGTTACAGTGTTAGGTTGGAAACGTTTCTGTCTCATCGATCAGAAACTTCTCACAAACTGCCTGCAAAGGAATGCCCCCAGCAATGAATTTCTCACTCAAGCACCTGGCCGCGTCAACCCTGATTCTGGCCAGCCTTTCGTCGTTCACTCTGACCGCACAGGCCAACATCACCCCGCAACAGAGCGCGGCGATCCTCAAGACCTTCAGCGATGCATCGGTCACAGATTTCCGGCAATTCCTGGGAGGCTTGGCCACGAGCGACCTCGGCAAAACCGACAATCTCGGCCCGGCCATCAGCGCCTTCCTCGGCAACAAGACCCTCACGCCAGAACAGCAGAACGAAATCCATCGCCTGCTTGGCCTCTACGCACGAGTCAAGTACGGCGCCGCAGCCACCGAGACCCTGCGCGAACTGGTGGCCATCCCGACTTTCCGCGTCGATGGCGTTGACCAGCATGACAATCCCGAATTCATCAAGATCGCCGAGAAGATCAAGGGCCTGGCCCAGGCGTTCAACCTGAACTTCCGCAACATCGACAACCGTGTCTATGAAATCTCCCTTGAAGGCAGCAGCGATGAGGTCGTGGGCATTCACGCGCATGCCGACGTCGTGCCCGTGACGCCGGAGAACTGGATCCTGAAAGACGGCACCAAACTCGATCCGTTCAAAGTCACCCTGATCGGTGACCGCATGTATGGCCGGGGCACCGAGGATGACAAGAACGGCATCGTGGTGGCGCTGTATGCGATGAAGATCATCAAGGAAGAGAAGCTGCCGCTGGCGCGCAATTTCAAGCTGCTGGTCGACACCACCGAAGAAACCACCGGCGACGCCATCCCTTACTACTTCGAACACAACCCGACACCCAACTACAACCTGGCGCTGGATGGCGGCTACCCGGTGGTGATCGCCGAGAAAGGCTACGGCACCGTGATGGCGAACTTTGCCAAGCGTAAGGCCGAGGGCACGGGCGCTGAAATCATCTCGATGACCGGCGGCATGGCCACCAACCAGATTCCGTCGACATCGGTCGTCACCCTTTTGACTGAGAAACCTGCTGAATTGGCCGCCAGCCTGCAGAAGTCCGGCGCCGATTACGCCAAACGCAATGGCGGCAACTTCGACGTCACCGCCAAGGTCGATGGCAAAGACGTCAAACTGACGGTCACCGGCGTTTCTGCACACTCCTCCGAGCCCGAGTCCGGCGTCAATCCGGTGGCCAGGATGCTGGAGTTCATCAACAGCCAGGACGGCAAGGTCGCGCTCAAGCATAACCACATCACCGACGCCGCCCGTTATGCCTCGGATAACTGGGGCCTGGATTACCAGGGTGGGAAATTGGGGGTTGGCTTTTCCGACGCCTTCATGGGACCGCTGACCGCTTCCCTGACCTATGTCGCCATGGATGACAAAACCTTCAAGCTCGCGGTCAACCTGCGGGTGCCAAAGGGCAAGTCCCCGGAAACCCTCAAGAGCGAAATCGCCGACAAGCTTGGCGCCTGGAGCAAGAAGACCGACGTAGCGGTGGCCTTCGACTACTCGATCGCCGAGCCGATGTACCGCAATCCTGAAGGTGAATGGGTCAAGGCCTTGCTCGCCGTAGCCAGCGAAAACCTGGGCATGGAACACAAGTACGGCACCTCCGCCGGCGCCACCTCGGTCCACGAACTGCCCAATGGGGTGCAATTCGGCCTGGCTCGACCTGAGGTCAAATACACCGGCCACACCGACAACGAGTTCAAGACGGTCGACCAGTTCCTGCTGGACCTGCAGATCGTGACGGAAATGATGGGGCGCATCGGGCAGCTACCGAAGCTCTGATCGCTTGTCGGACCCGCTGTTATGGCGGGTCCGACGTGTTGATTCCAGCATCCATAAAAAAGGACCTTGAGGTCCTTTTTTATGGATCACGCACAAACAAAAACGCCGCTCATTGCTGAGCGGCGTTTTCGTTAAATATGGAGCGGGAAACGAGACTCGAACTCGCGACCCCGACCTTGGCAAGGTCGTGCTCTACCAACTGAGCTATTCCCGCAAATGGCGTCCCCTAGGGGACTCGAACCCCTGTTACCGCCGTGAAAGGGCGGTGTCCTAGGCCACTAGACGAAGGGGACACGCTAACTGAAACACATGGTGTGTATTTCAGTGCCCAAATCCGCATCCGAAGATGTCGGCTCTGGCTTCACTCAGCCTTGCCCGAAAGCAACGCTGCTTAAAATTGGAGCGGGAAACGAGACTCGAACTCGCGACCCCGACCTTGGCAAGGTCGTGCTCTACCAACTGAGCTATTCCCGCATTGGCGTCCCCTAGGGGACTCGAACCCCTGTTACCGCCGTGAAAGGGCGGTGTCCTAGGCCACTAGACGAAGGGGACACACGTACAACATTCACTCCCTACCGCGTTTCGCTGTGTGCTTTACGCTGTAAGTGGCGCGCATTCTATGGATGGATTGAGGGGTCGTCAACCCCCAGATATAAATTTATTTAAATCAATGACTTCGCCCTGCTTTCAGCCGGGATTCCGGGTTTTCCTTCTCCTGACCTTGGGCGGCTATATTCTGGCAACCACCAAGACGTTATAGTCCGCCGCCGAAGATGATGGCAATGTGATCCACCTTTGCCAGCATTTATATAAGTAGAACCCCGGCCGATATAAAGACAGCCACAACCGATTCATCTCGTCGAGCGGCCCTATGCGCCCAAATGCCAAGCCACTACACTCGATCGCGAACCCTATAAAGAGGTCTTACCGGTGACACCACTCATGATCACCCTGCTAGTCGTAGCCGGGATTGCACTATTGATCGCCATTGGCTACATGAACCATGTGGTGGAAAACAACAAGCTGGAAAAGGCCCGTACCAAGGTTGAACTCAACGACCGCCTGCGTCGCTGCGGCGAAATCACCGAGACCTTCCCCGGTCAGCTGATGACACCGGCGCTCAAACTGCTGTTGACCCGTCTGGAGCTCAACGTCTGCCAGCGTTTGCTCAACCTGGAAAAAACCAGCTCCAACCTCAGGGCGCGGATTACCGAACTGGAAGCCCTGGCCGCGCAAGGCGAATCGATCCCGGTCAACAACCCGCCGGCACCGATCCAGACCGAAGCCAAGGCCAAGGACGTGCGTTTCCTGCTCGAAGCCCTGCACGGCCAAATCACCCGCGCGGCGCAGGACGGTTTTCTGCCGACCAACGAAGCCAAGCGCTGGATCCGCGAAGTGCGCCACATTCTGGTGCTGCTGCACATCGAGTTCTTCAACAACCTCGGCCAGCACTGCCTGCAACAAAACCAGCCAGGCCAGGCCCGCCTCGCCTTCGAGCGCGGCGTGCAATACTTGCGTAAACAGCAGGAACCCCAGATCTACGCCGAACAGCTCGAATACCTGGAAAAACTCCTGGCTCGCGCCAACGCCATGGTGATGGACAACATCGCCGCCGTTGAAAGCGAGACCAACCAGTTGAACGCCGGCCTCAAAGAAGTCGAGGCGGATGCGGACTGGAAGAAGAAAGTGATCTACGACTGATCAGACGAAGTAAAAAGAAGCCACCGCGAGGTGGTTTTTTTTGCGGTGGGTGTGGTGGGTGAGTAATGCCGGAAGATTGGTTGGCTGTCAGGTCGCGATCGCTGGCAGGCCAGCTCCCACAGGGATTTGGTGTGCATCGGCTAGAGATTGGTCGGCTGTCAGGCCGCCATCGCTGGCAAGCCAGCTCCCACAGGAATCGGCGTGTACCGCTCGCTTCTCACCACTCATTAGGCCGAGCGTTAGCTCGCCTGCTTTTGATCTTGATCTGCCCGCCCCTTTCGGGAGGCTGAGTGGAGGTGTTCATCCGGGGAGTGGCGCGCAGCGCCGTTCGACGCAGTCGAACACGCTGCATGTAGGTCGTCGCGAAGCAGACCGGAGGGCAGTGTCCCCGGATGGATACCGGAGCGAAGGTACGCCGAGCCCAGGCGAGGGGCCGGACGCTTGGGGCGAGCCTTTTTGGGTACTTTTTTGGCGTTTGAAAAAAGTGCCTCGCCGTAAGGGCGAAACCGCCAGCCGCCGTTACCGCAGGAATGGATATGTACACCAGCAAGAGACTGGTCGGCTATCAGGCCGCCATCGCGAGCAGGCTCACTCCCACATTAGATCTGTGCACATTCGCCGGGAGACAGATCAGAGCCGAAAGTGCCCAACCATCCCCTTCAACTCAACCCCCAACTGCGCCAGCTCAATACTCGACGCCGCATTCCCCTGCATCGCCAACGAAGACTGATCCGCACTCGCGCGGATACTCGTCACACTGCGATTAATCTCCTCGGCCACCGAACTCTGCTCCTCGGCAGCCGCCGCAATCTGCTGGTTCATCTGCTGAATCAACGACACCGCCGCCGCAATACTCCCCAACGCACTCTCGGTTTGCAACGCGTCACTCACCGCCAGCTTCACCAACTCACCACTGTTCTGAATCTGCTGCACCGATGACTGCGCCGCCGAACGCAAGGCGCTCACCAGACGCTCAATTTCCTCGGTCGATTGCTGAGTGCGCTTGGCCAACGCCCGAACCTCATCCGCCACGACCGCGAACCCCCTGCCCTGCTCGCCGGCCCGGGCCGCCTCGATCGCCGCATTGAGCGCCAACAGATTGGTTTGCTCGGCGACGCTCTTGATCACACTGAGCACCGTGCCGATGTTCTGGATTTCCGCACTCAAGCTTTCGATGCTCGAACTGGCCGACGTCGCCGAGTCCGCCAACTGCTCGATCCGAGCCATGCTCTGACGCACCACCTGCTGGCCACTTTCAACCTTACCGTCCGCGGTTTGCGCAGCCTGAGCGGCTTCCTCCGCGTTACGCGCCACGTCATGCACCGTCGCCGTCATCTGGTTCATCGCCGTGGCGACCTGCTCGGTTTCCTCCTTCTGGCTACTGACCTCCAGATTGGTCTGCTCGGTCACCGCCGACAGCGATTGCGCCGAACTCGCCAACTGCTCGATACCGGCCTGCAAACCGCTGACGATGGTGCTCAGCCCCGCCCCCATCTGTTGCATGGCCTGCATCAACTGGCCGATTTCGTCTCGGCGCGTCACTTCGACCGTCGCACTCAAATCACCCGCGGCAATCTGCTGCGCAACACGAATCACACTGCGCAGCGGCGCCACGATCAACCGGGTAATCACCCATGCCGCAATCAACCCGACCAGCAACGCCAGGGCCGAGGAGCCGATGATCAGCAGCGAGTTCTTTTTCAGTTCGGCCTGCATCGACTGGTCTTCGGCGACATACGCCTGATCGACCCGCTCCATCACCTGTGCAGCTCGCTGGTGCAGTTGCTCGTAGACGGTTTTTTCCTCGGCCAACAGGCCGGTGTACTCAGTCAGTTTCTCGCTGAAACTGTTGATGTGGCCCGCCACTTCATTGAGGACGGTCTGATAGCCCTCATCTTTGACCGTGGTTTTCAACTGCTCGGCCTGAACCTGCGCCTGATCGGCCTGCTCGATCTTGCCCTGGCCGACGCTGTCGTCGCCCTTGCGGCTCTGGTCCAGACGCACACGCGCTTCGTTCATGGCCTGCAGCATCAACCGCGACACCTGGCTGACCTGATTGGCCTGTTCAATGAACTGCCCACCGTCCTTGCCTTCGGACTCCTTCAAGGTATAGGCGCCGTCATCGGCAAGCCCGGCTTGCAGGACATCCAGGTTATTGGCCACGCTGGACACCGACCAACTGGCCATTTCCAGGGCCAGGTCCTTGGCCTGACTCAGCGAGACGAATTCGTCGAAGGCCTTGCGATAGGCCATCAGGGACTGCTCGACGTCATTCATCACCGGTACATTGGCCGCTGACGCAGCCTTGAGCTGCGTCGCCAAAGCGATCAGGCCATCAACGCCCTGGCGCAGGGCATCGGCGGTTTTCGGATTGCCGTGCAAGGCGTAATCCTGCTCAAGCAGTCGCACCTTGAGCAAACCGCTGTTGAGCGACGACATCTGCTTGAGCCCGTCGAAGCGATGACTGATGGTTTGCAGGGACCAAACGCCAATGGCTGCCACCAGGGCCGTCAGCAGCAGCACCAATACAAACCCGACACCCATTTTTTTTGCCATACCGAGGTTGGCAAAACGTCCTTGCACGGCCGAAATCATTGCACTTAGTCCCCTGACATAGTCTGTTGACGCAGATTCGCAATGGGCATACGCCAGCACAAGTCTCTGGCGTCGGAATAATGGCAAAAAGCTACGCCCACGTCGTTTTCAGAACGTTTTAGGTCGATTCGCAGCGGTTGCCTGAAAAAATGCCCGGGCTCGGGGATCGCAGGCATAAGCCACGTTGATGCGCTGCCAGTCATTGGCCTGGCCGTCAGGACTGAAGGCCGTGGCAGAAGACAGCAGCACACCGAAGCGCCTGGCCTGTTTGCGCACCTGAGCGTAGTCGGACATGCGCGATCGCGCCCAGATGAACAGTCCACCGGCTGGCTTGCCGAAAACCTCCCAATCGGCGTCTTCGAGCACTTGCAAGGCCGCCTCTCGGTCCGTATTCAAACGCTGGCGCTGACGCTGGACCAGTTTGCGATAAGCACCGCTGGCCAACAGACAAGCCAGCACCGACTCGCAGAACCTTGAGGCGCCCATGCTGCTGATCATCTTGACCTCGGCCAATCGCGAAACAATCTCCTCACTGGCCACGACAAAGCCGATTCGCAATGAACTGCTGAGGGTTTTCGAGTAGCTGCCGACGTAGATCACGTTGTCATCGATACCCAGCGCAGCGAGGCGAGTACCGGGACCGCCGTGCAAATCCGCATAGACGTCATCCTCAATCACCAGCACGCCATGGGTTTTGGTCAGATGCAAAACCTGCTGCGCCACCGCGGGCGTCAGGCAGCTGCCCGTCGGGTTGTGGTAGAGGCTGTTGATGAATAGCGCGCGGGGCCTGTGCTTCACCAGCAACGCTTCAAGCCGTGCCGTGTCAGGCCCGCGCGGGGTGCGCGGCACCTCGATCATGGTCACGCCGTGCAGCCTGAGCAGGTCGAACAGCAACGGATACCCCGGACTTTCCACCACCGCGCAATCACCCGGCTTGAGCAAGGTGCGCACGATCAGGTCGAGCCCCTGACTGGCACCTGCTGTGGTCAGAATACGGTTTTCGTCCACGTCGACACTGAGCTGTCCAAGGCGTTTGAGGATTTGCAGACGCAAGGCAGGCAGGCCCCGTGATGGGCTGTAGTTGAACAACCCGGCCATGTCGGTACGGCTGACCTGACGAATCGCGTAGCTCAGGTCGTCCGTTTCGCGCCAGCTTTCGGGCAACCCGCCACAACCCAGTCTGAGTTCTCTCGAGAGACCGCCCTGTTTCACGTCCGCCCCTTCGAACCAGAAACAATCCTGGTGCCCCTGAACGGCCAGCGCCGGCGTGGCGACGATGAATCCGGCGCCATGACGCGAGGCCAGTACACCTTGAGTCACCAGCCGCTCACAGGCTTCGACGACGCAGGACTGACTAAGCAGATTGACCCGCGCGATGTGCCGCGAAGAAGGTAAACGCGTCCCTGGCAGCACCTCGCTCTGACGGAGCCAGACGGCCAACGCGTCGACGATTTGCTGTACGACCGGCACCAATGCCTGTCGATCGATTCTCAATTCCATGAGCAAGCAAACTCCTGTCCATTTGCGGGAAACAGTTAATCACAGGTCTGCTTGATCGGATGTGCGACAACGCCGCCAAAACCCTCGGTTCTAACCATTTGAAACACAATGTTCATCCCTTTCTCGGAACCATGAAAAAGCCCGCACGAATGCGGGCTTTTTCCTACGCTACAACCTTGTTTGTCAGAACGCCGTAACACCACCGTCCACGGCCAGGGAGTGACCTGTGGTAAACGCCGCGCCATCGCTGCACAGATACAGCACCGCGCTGGCGATTTCCTCGACCTTGCCGATGCGGCCGACCGGGTGCATGGCGTTGGCGAACTCGCCCTTCTTCGGGTCCGCTTCATAGGCACGACGGAACATGTCGGTGTCGATCACCGCCGGGCAGACCGCGTTCACACGAATCTTCTTCTTGGCGTATTCGATGGCCGCCGACTTGGTCAGGCCGATCACCGCATGTTTCGACGCCGCGTATATGCTCATCTTCGGCGCCGCACCGAGGCCCGCCACCGACGCGGTGTTGACGATCGCACCGCCGCCCTGGGCCAGCAGCAACGGCAACTGGTACTTCATGCACAACCAGACGCCTTTGACGTTGACGCCCATGATCGCGTCGAACTCATCGATCGTGCCTTCTGCCAGTTTGCCTTTTTCGATCTCGATGCCGGCGTTGTTGAAGGCGTAGTCCAGACGACCGTAGGTATTCACCACTTCGTCCATCAGATTTTTTACATCGCTTTCCAGCGTGACGTTGCAGCGCACGAAGGTCGCTTCGCCACCCGCTGTACGAATCAGCGCCACGGTGCCTTCGCCCCCGGCCGTGTCCATGTCGGCCACCACCACTTTCAACCCTTCAGCGGCGAATGCCTGGGCGGTCGCGCGGCCAATACCGTTGGCAGCGCCAGTCACCACAGCGACCTGGCCGGAAAACGTCATGCTCATTGTTATGCCCTCAAAGAGAAGAATGCGGGGGATCGCGTGTTTCCAGTCTAGCCACGGGGTGTATGACACGGCAGCACTATCAGAAGCCCGGTTGTTTGCCCATGAGTTGCAGTGATAGAACGGCGGCACCGACTATCACTGCACTGGATCGATGTGCATTCGCCGCATCAGCCAAACTTGCGGCATCGATCATGAAGGGCTATCAACAAAGCTTCATTCATCTTGAGTGCCTGTCATGACTTCCCAGACCAATCGCCAGTTCCTGCTTGCCAAACGTCCGGTGGGCGCGGCTACCCGCGAGACCTTTACCTATCAAGAAGTGCCAGTCGGCGAACCGGCTGCGGGTCAGATCCTGGTCAAAAACGAATACCTGTCCCTGGACCCGGCCATGCGTGGCTGGATGAACGAGGGCAAGTCCTACATTCCTCCGGTCGGTATCGGCGAAGTCATGCGCGCATTGGGTGTAGGCAAAGTCGTTGCCTCGAACAATCCCGGCTTCGCGGTCGGGGACTACGTCAACGGTGCACTGGGCGTGCAGGATTATTTCCTCGGCGAGCCACGAGGTTTCTACAAGGTCGATCCGACACTGGCACCGCTGCCGCGTTACCTGTCCGCACTGGGCATGACCGGGATGACCGCCTACTTCGCGCTGCTCGATGTCGGCGCACCGAAAGAAGGTGACACTGTGGTGCTGTCCGGCGCCGCCGGTGCAGTGGGAAGCATTGCCGGGCAGATCGCCAAGATAAAAGGCTGCCGTGTGATCGGCATCGCGGGCGGCGCGGACAAGTGCAAGTTCCTGATCGATGAACTGGGGTTTGACGGCGTCATCGACTACAAGAACGAAGACGTGCATGCGGGCCTGAAGCGTGAATGCCCGAAAGGCGTCGACGTGTATTTCGATAACGTCGGCGGCGATATTCTCGACGCGGTGCTGGGTCGCCTGGCCATGAAAGCGCGCGTGGTGATTTGTGGCGCGATCAGCCAGTACAACAACAAGGAAGCGGTCAAGGGCCCGGCCAACTACCTGTCGTTGCTGGTCAACCGCGCGCGGATGGAAGGTTTCGTGGTGATGGACTACGCCGCGCAGTTCGCCGCCGCCGGACAGGAAATGGCCGGCTGGATGGCCAAGGGGCAGCTCAAGAGCAAGGAAGATATTGTTGAAGGGCTGGAGACGTTCCCGGAGACGCTGATGAAGTTGTTCAGCGGCGAGAATTTCGGGAAGTTGGTTCTGAAGGTTTAACGACCTGACAACAAAAAAAACCTGTGGGAGCGGGCTTGCCCGCGATGGGGGCGTGTCAGCCACCATCAATGTGTCTGATACACCGCCATCGCGGGCAAGCCCGCTCCCACAGGTTCCGCAGCGTTTAGGCGATTTCGGCCACGACGGCAGCCAACGCCTTGGCCGGATCCGCCGCCTGGCTGATCGGACGACCAATCACCAGGTAATCGGAACCGGCATCCAGCGCCTGACGCGGCGTCAGGATACGGCGCTGATCGTCCTGGGCGCTGCCCGCCGGGCGAATCCCCGGGGTCACCAGTTGCAGCGACGGGTGCGCCGATTTCAGCGCCTGGGCTTCCAGGGCCGAGCACACCAGACCGTCCATCCCGGCTTTTTCTGCCAACGCGGCCAGACGCAGCACCTGCTCTTGTGGCTCGATGTCCAGGCCGATACCCGCCAGATCTTCACGCTCCATGCTGGTCAGCACGGTCACGCCGATCAACAGCGGTTTGGGTCCGGTACGCTGATCGAGCACTTCACGGCAGGCGGCCATCATGCGCAGACCGCCGGAGCAGTGCACATTGACCATCCACACACCCATCTCCGCCGCCGCTTTAACCGCCATGGCGGTGGTGTTCGGGATGTCGTGGAACTTGAGGTCCAGGAACACTTCGAAACCCTTGTCACGCAGGGTGCCGACGATTTCCGAGGCGCAGCTGGTGAACAGTTCCTTGCCTACTTTGACCCGGCACAGCTTCGGGTCCAACTGGTCGGCCAGCTTCAGTGCGGCGTCACGGGTAGGGAAATCCAGGGCGACGATGATAGGAGTCTGGCAGACGGACATGTGCGGGCTCTCAGGCAGGACGAAATCGGCGCGCATTGTAGCGGAACCAGCGCCACTGCGGGACCCGATGATCGGTAAATCGTCCCGAAGACTCAAGCAAGCCTAGCCCCTGCAGCGATTGTGTCGAGTTCGATACACACACGACACGCCCACAACATCCTTGCTCGCTACCCTCGGCAGCCGCAACACGTCCTTACAGCACTTCCCGCCTCCGGGCCGGACGCCTATGCTGGAACCACAACCTCGCAGCCCATCTTTGTGGTTGGCAGCCTACCTGGCAGATGAACACACGCATGCACAGCACTCCAGCACCTCTGAATGACGATCAAAAAGCGCCCGCTGACGACAAACGCTGGAGCATTCGCGCCCTGATCGTTGACGATGACGTCCCGATCCGCGAACTGATGATCGACTACCTGGCCCGGTTCAATATTCACGCCAGCGGCGTCACCGACGGCGCCGCCATGCGCCTGGCACTGCAAGCGGAGCATTTCGACGTGGTGGTGCTCGACCTGATGCTGCCCGGTGAAGACGGGTTGTCGCTGTGCCGCTGGCTGCGCGCCGAGTCTGACATTCCGATCCTGATGCTCACCGCGCGCTGCGAACCCACTGACCGCATTATCGGCCTGGAACTGGGCGCCGATGACTACATGGCCAAGCCCTTCGAACCGCGAGAACTGGTCGCGCGGATTCAGACCATTCTGCGCAGAGTGCGCGACGACCGTACTGAACAGCGTGCGAATATTCGCTTCGACAACTGGCGCCTGAACAGCGTGCTGCGTCAGCTGATTGCCGCTGATGGCCTGGTGGTGCCGTTGTCGAACGCTGAATTCCGCCTGCTCTGGGTGTTCATCGAACGTCCGCGTCGGGTGCTCAGCCGCGAACAACTGCTGGATGCCGCCCGTGGTCGTTCGATTGAAGCGTTTGATCGCAGCATCGACTTGCTGGTCTCGCGCCTGCGCCAGAAGCTCGGCGATGACCCAAAAGCCCCGCAGCTGATCAAGACCGTTCGCGGTGAGGGTTATCTGTTCGACGCGAGGGACATCGGCTGATGCGGGCGCGCTTCGATACGCTGTTCGGCCGCCTGTTTGGCGTGCTGTTGCTGGCGATCATCCTGGCGCACCTGTTGGCGTTTGCCTGGTTTCACCATTACGGCCCTCCGCCGCCTCCGCCGCCACCGGCGTTTTCCCAAGGCATCGACGGTCAGCGTCCGCCGATGGACTCGCGCTTCGAAAACCGACCGCCGCGGCCGTGGTTCGGCGGACCGTTGGTGCCGCTGACGTTCCAGCTTGTCTCGCTGATCATTGCCGCCTGGTACGGTGCCAAACTGCTGAGTCGACCGATCCAGCGCTTGAGCGACGCCGCTGAGCGCTTGAGCGAAAACCTCGACAGCCCGCCGCTGGATGAATCCGGCCCACGGGAAGCTCGGCAAGCGGCCTACACCTTCAATCTGATGCAGAAACGCATTATCGAGCAGGTGCAGCAGCGCTCGCGGATGCTCGGCGCAGTGTCCCACGACCTGCGCACGCCGCTCTCACGTCTCAAGTTGCGTCTGGAACAGATCGACGACGACAAGCTGCAGGGCCAGATGCGCCAGGATCTGGACGACATGATCAGCATGCTCGACGCCACCCTCACCTATTTGCACGAACAGCGCACCAGCGAAGCCGAACAATGGATGGACGTGCAGGCGCTGGTGGAATCGTTGAGCGAAAACGCCCAGGATCAGGGTGCCGATGTCCAGACCAGCGGCCACTGCGCACCGTTGCAAGTGCAGCCGATGGCCTTGCGCTCATGCATCAACAATCTGCTGGACAACGCCCTGCGCTATGCCGGGCATGCGCGGATCACTCTGGAAGATAACCGCGAGCAACTGGTGATCCGCGTCATCGACCACGGCCCGGGAATTGCGGCGGACAAACGTGAAGCGGTGTTCGAGCCGTTCTTTCGTCTGGAAGGTTCGCGCAATCGCAATTCGGGCGGCGTCGGCCTGGGCATGACCATTGCCCGCGAAGCGGCGGACCGGCTGGGCGGGCAGTTGAGCCTTGAAGAAACACCCGGCGGCGGCCTCACTGCAGTGATCCACCTGCCCCGCACCTGAGCCACCCCCAAATCCCTTGTGGGAGCGAGCCTGCTCGCGATAGCGGTGTATCAGTCGCCATTGATGTTGACTGACACACCGCTATCGCGAGCAGGCTCGCTCCCACAGGGTTTGCGGCGCTTTTGATTCCTGCGCATGTGTACCACTCGGTACAAACCCCACACACCCACGACACCTTGCCCCTTGACGCTGCATAAGCCGGTGCACCCGCCGGTTTTCCATTCCAGGGAGTGAGCCCAATGATTGGTAGCGTCAGCAATTACACGAGCTATACCAGCACCAGCAGCACCTCGACCAACAGCGCCCGCAGCCAGCAATTCCAGAAAGAACTGTTCGCCAAGCTCGACAGCAACAGCGACGGCGCGGTGGATCAGGACGAGCTCAAAAGCGCTCTGTCGCAGAAAACCGATGAGGGTCTTCTGGTCAGCCTGAGCAAAAACTTTGGCGACCTGGACAGCGACGACAGCGGCAGCCTGAGCAGCGAGGAAATGGCGGCAATGGCACCACCGCCACCGCCGCCACAGCAGGTGTCCAGCGAAGAACTGTTCAGCCAGTTGGATGCGGACAGCGACGGCAGCGTGACCGCCACCGAATTGAGCAGCGCGTTGCAGGCCAGCAACAACACCTCATCAACCAGCACCGACACCAGCGCCGCATTGCTCAAGGTGCTGGACAGTGACAGCAGTGGCGCGGTCAGCAGCGATGAACTGCAAGCGGCGTTGCAAGCGGGTCGCGAGAAAACCAGCGACAGCTCCACCACGCAGTTCAACGTCAATGAAGCGCTGAACAAAATGATCGCCAACCTGAGCAAGCAGTATTCGCTTGATAACGTGGCGAGCGTGGGCAAGTACCTGAACGTATCGACCTGAGTCAAAAGCTTCGCGGGCAAGCCCGCTCCCACAGGATTCAGTGGTGTTCACGCTTTCGTGTGTTACATCCAGATCCCTGTGGGAGCGAGCTTGCTCGCGAAGAGGCCATCAGCCACGACATACGATTAAGGCTGGCGATCCTCTACCCGCGCATGACTCTTGCTCCAGTCCGTCAACAGACTGTACGCAACCGCCAGCAACGTCGGCCCGATAAACAAGCCGATAAACCCAAACGCAATCAAACCGCCAAACACGCCCAGCAACACGATCACCAACGGCAAATTCCCGCCCCGGCTGATCAGATATGGCTTCAGCACGTTGTCGACGCCGCTGATGATAAACGTGCCCCAGCACCCGAGGAACACCGCCATCCCGTACTCGCCGTTCCAGGCCAGCCACGCCGTGGCCGGAATCCACACTAACGGTGGCCCCATCGGAATCAGGCTGAGCATGAAAGTCACGATGCCTAACACCAGCGCTCCGGGCACCCCGGCAATCAGGAATCCGACCAACGCCAGAACCGCCTGCGCCGCCGCCGTGCCGATCACCCCGTTCACCACCCGCTGCACGGTGCCCGCCACCAGATCAATGTAATAGCCGGCGCGATCACCAATCAGCCGCTGCAGCAAGCCATGGACAAACGCTGCCAACCGCGGCCCGTCACGGTAGAAAAAGAACACGAACACAATGCTCAACGTCAGCTCGAGAATCCCGCCGCCAATCTGTGCACTGCGCGCCAGCAGCCAGTTGCCGACCTGGCCCAGATAAGGTTTGACCGCGACCATCATCGCCGCGCCTTGCTGATCGATGCTGTTCCAGATCACCACCAACCGCTCGCCCACCAAAGGCACACCCCCCAGCCAGGTCGGTGCCTCCGGCAAACCGTCCATCTGTACATCCTTGATGAGCGCCGTGGCGTCACGCACGTGGTCCGCCAGGTTGAAACCGAGCCAGACCAGCGGCACCGCCACCAGCAACATCCAGCCCAGTGTCAGCACCAGCGCGGCCAGGGATTCGCGGCCATTGAGCCAACGGGTCAGCAATCGCATCAGCGGCCAACTGGCGAACGCCAGCACCGCGCCCCAGAACAAGGCCGACCAGAACGGCGCCATCACCCAGAGGCTCGCGCCAAACAGCACCAGGAGCAGAATCTGCACCAACAGCCGATCGTTATTGAGCATGTAGGTTCTCGAAAAAATCAGTCAACAAAGAACAGGCGAACGCGCCAACCGCGTTCGCCTGATGAAGCTTATCGCAACAGTTCGATGTGCAGGCCAGGGCTTTCGACGCTGCCGGCTTCCATTCGCGCAGCGCGCACGCCCTGCCCGATCAGCGCCTGGCGCCAGGCTTCGGCATTCGGCCCGGAAACACTGACCCGCAACGTGGTATCCAGGTTCAACCCGCGGGAAAGCAACCGCAGCCAGGTGGCATCAGGATCGGCGCTCAATGTGGGGAAATCGAGTACACCGGTACTTTTCAGCTCTCGCAGCAAGGTCGCCGACGTCGGCAGCAAATCGCCCAGCGGCGCCGCAGCGTCGAATTGTTCGACGTGCAGATAGGCTTTGCGATTGCCGCGAGTGATGCTGTAAAGCGCGACGAGCGTGTTGTCCTGTGGCGCCGCCAGTCGCAGCAGCAAATACGCCTGCTGATCATCGGCGCCATAGAGCTTGGCGTTGGTGAACACTTCGTTGGCCCACAGGCTGCTTTCGCCGCAATCGCGCGCCTGGCACCAGAACAGCAACTCGGCGCCCTGCTTCTGCAAGGCTTCACGCGCCGCAGTGAAGGCATCGTTGGAGGAGTGTTCCGGCTGCAACTCGTAGGTTACCGAGGTGGTTTGCCCGCGCGCGCTGACCTGCCCATCGAAGCGCAACTGGCCACTGATTTTACGGATCGAACCCAGCGGATAAATCCGCTCGAGTTCCACCGCCGGGCGATAGTCGACGATCTGCGCATCGGCCATGCGCGGCACGATCGGCAAGTCCTGACTGCCCGGGACATCGGCGGCAAATAACATGGGACTGAAACAACACAGCGCCAGCACACTGAATGAACGCATGGATAGACTCATCGGATCAGCATGGCCTGGGCACCTTTGACGACACTGGCATCATCGATGCGCTCGGGCACCAGCAAACCGCGCTGGACCGCCGGACGCGCTTCCATGGTCGCCATCCAGCGCTGCAAGGCCGGCAAACCGTCCACCTCGACACCGGACCACTCATGGCCCCGCACCCAAGGATAGGTGGCGATGTCGGCAATGCTGTACTCGTCCGCCAGAAACTCCACGGCTTGCAGGCGCGTGTCGAGCACCTCATAGAGGCGGCGGGTTTCATGTTGATAGCGGTCGATGGCGCCCTGGAGCTTTTCCGGAAAGTAGCGGAAAAACACGTTGGCCTGGCCCTGCATCGGGCCGATCCCACCCATCTGGAACATGAGCCATTGCAGGACGACCGAGCGCCCCTTCGGGTCCTTGGGCAGCAGTTTGCCGCTCAGCTCAGCGAGGTAAATCAGGATAGCGCCGGATTCGAACACGGCAAAATCGCCGTTGGCGCGGTCGACAATCGCCGGAATCCGGCCATTGGGATTGATCTTGAGGAAGTCCGGTGACTTCTGTTCCTTTTTGTCGAAACTCAAGGCGTGCACCGTGTAGGGCAGGCCGAGTTCCTCGAGCACGATAGAGACCTTGTGGCCATTCGGGGTCGCAGCGGTGTAGAGATCTATCATGGTTGTCTCCCATTTCAACCCGCCCAGCCTCGACAGTTGCCCGGCGCAAGTCAAGGAACGGCGAAGAACCTATTGAAACAGTCTGCGACAAGGTCGGCGCCGGGTTCGTCATTCAGGTGCAAATGATGACCGCCAGGCAGCTGTTCACGGCTAAAGGGTAGACGCTCCAGTAATTCAGGATGTTTGGCGAGCATGCCGTCCGCTGCAACCACCAACAACGCAGGACAACTGACCCGCTGGACGAAAGCCATCGCCTGTTCGGTGGTAAGACGCAACGGCGACGGTAGCGTGAGACGGTTGTCGGTGCGCCAGGTGTAACCGCCGGGCACCGGCATCAAACCCCGTTGAGCCAACAGCTCGGCCGCTTCGCGACTGACCGCCACCAAACCTTTCATGCGAGCCTCGATGGCACGGTCCAGGGTGTTGTAGACCGGTTTGCGTTTTTCCCGCAAATCCAACTGCGCTTGCAGGGCCATGCCCATGCGTTCGGCGGCATTTTCGCCTTTGTCCGTAGGAGGAATGATGCCGTCGATCAACGCCAGGTGCGTGACGCGTTCCGGCATCGACCCGGCGATGATCAACGAAGCGATCGCGCCCATGGAGTGCCCCATCAGTGCAAAACGCTTCAGGCCCAACTGTTCGGCAACTTGCAGCACGTCGTGGGCGTAATCCCACATCGCGTAACCGGCACCGGTCGGGCGATGCCCGGAGTGACCGTGACCGGCCATGTCCAGCGCGATGATGCGCAGGCCTTTGAGCTTCGGTGCCAGCCGGGCAAAGCTGTTGGCGTTGTCCAGCCAGCCGTGCAAGGCAATCACCGGCAGGCCGTCTTCGGGGCCGAACAAATGCGCGGCCAGTTCGATGTGCGGCAGGCTCAGGCGAACTTCTTCGACGACATGGCTCATGCGCAATCCTGCTGGCGACGACCTTCCCAGCGGCTGAACAGGTTTTTCAGCAGCGCGGCAGTGTCTTGCGGACGTTCGAGGGGAAACATGTGGCCGCCGGGCATGGTCAGGGACTCACCCAACGGCATGCGCCCGACGGAGCTTGCGTGATGACGCATCACCACCCGGCTCTTGTGCCCACGCACCACCGCCAACGGCACTTTCAACTGCCGTGCCTGGCCTGGACTGGTGTGCGGGACGCCGCGGTAGATGCTGATTTCCGTGGCCGGGTCGAAACGCAGGCGCAGCTTGTCGCCGACTTTTTGCAAACCGTGTTGCAGGTACGCGTCGAAGCATTCCGGATCGAAGCTGCGGAACAGGGTTTTACCCGCGAAATACAGTCGCGCCGCTTCCAGATCGGCGAACTCTTCCCGGCGCCCCAGCGTGCGGCCGGCCGGGGTCAGACGGTCGATGAAACCGAAGCGCTTGGCGGCACGGATGACCCATTGATCGGCACGGGTCAGCACCGGTGAATCGAGCATCACCACGCCGCGATACAGTTCAGGGCAACGCAGCGCCGCGTGCAGGTGCAGCACGCCGCCGAAGGAGTGACCGACGCCCCAGACCGGCTCCGGTTGCTGTTCGAGGTGATGGATCAGCTCATCCACCAGGTTGCGCCAATTGTCGTCCGCCGGGAAACGCGGATCGTGGGCGTGCTGTTCCAGATGCGTCACCTGATACTCGGGCGCCAGCGCCGCGAACAACTTGCCGTAGGTGCCCGACGGAAATCCATTGGCGTGGGCGAAAAATATCTGTTGCGACATACCGGCAAATCCATGAGCGAGAAACAGGGGTTGATTGTCCGTAAGACGCGAGCCTGCGGCAATGACTGTAAGTGCCAGGAATGATGACAGTCCGGTCAGGGGCATGTCGCAAGACTTAAACCTGATGAAGATCTGAGTAGCAGCTGTCGAGCCCCAGCGAGGCTGCGTTCGGCTGCGCAGCCGTCGTAAACCTTGCGACTGCGATCTTCCTGAAACACCGCGTTGAATGGTTTTACGACTGCTTCGCAGCCGAACGCAGCCTCGCTGGAGCTCGACAGCTGCTACAAAGGATTGTGTTTAGCGGGAGGGTGGATTCTCGCCCAATGGCACAACCGCCATGGTCAACCGCGACACGCAACTGGCCTTGCCCTCATCGCTGGTCAAGCGAATGTCCCAGACATGGGTCGTGCGCCCAATGTGAATCGGCTTGGCCACCGCCGTCACTCGCCCGCTGCGCAGACCTCGCAAGTGGTTGGCGTTGATTTCCAGACCCACGCAATAGAACTTGCTCGCATCGATGCACAGGTAACTGGCCATGGAACCGACCGTTTCAGCCAGCACCACCGAGGCGCCGCCGTGCAGTAAACCGTATGGCTGATGCGTGCGGTGGTCGATGACCATGCTCGCGGTCAGGGATTCCTCATCAAAGGCTTCGAAGCGAATATCCAGCACTTCGCCGATGGTGTTTTTCTGGATTGCGTTCAACTGCTCGACGTTGGGAGTGGTACGCCACAAACTCATCGTTGCTTTCCTTTGTTGGTTTTATTCGTCGCTCAATCCTGCCACAGCACCGCCTCGCTGCGCTCGCTCCATTCTTCGAAGCGAGCGCCATACGCCGCTTCGATCACGTTGCGCTTGATCTTCAGGGTCGGCGTCAGAAAGCCGTTTTCCACCGCCCAACTGTCCTTGACCACCACCAACCGACGCAAGCGCTCGTGTTTGTCGAGCCCGCCATTGACCTCCTCCAGCAGTTTTTCCAGGCTTGAATGCAGCCCCGCCCGCGCCGTTCCGCTGGCATCCTGCTGACCGACAGCGGACAGCACGCACAACCCCAGCGGCGCACTCAAACCATCGCCGACCACGCACACCTGTTCGATCCGCGAATGCACCGCCAGCCGGTTTTCGATCGGCGCCGGGGCGACGTATTTGCCTTTGCTGGTCTTGAAGATTTCTTTCAGCCGCCCGGTCAGGCGCAGGTAGCCTTCGGTATCTTGCTCGCCCTTGTCACCGGTGCTCAGGAAGCCGTCCTCGGTGATGGTTTCTGCGGTTTTCTCAGGGTCCTTGAAATAACCAAGCATGGTCGCGCCGCTGCGCACCATGACTTCGCCGGAGTCGGCGATCCGCACTTCAACTTCCGGGCAAGGCTTGCCGATCCAGCCGGGTTTATCGTCCCCGGGGCGGCCGATGTGGGAGTAACCGCAGCTCTCGGTCATGCCGTAGACCTCCAGCACGTCCAGCCCCAATTTGCGATACCACAGCAACAAGGTCTGCGGCACGGGTGCGGCGCCGGACAACGCCACGCGCAACGCATCCAGCCCCAACCCGGCGAGCACTTTGTGCCCGACCCGCTTGCCGATGAAGGGCAGCCCGAGCAGGAAGTCGAGGCGTTTTGCCGGGATCTTGCTGTACACGCCCATCTGGAACTTGGTCCAGATCCGTGGCACACCAAACAACGCGGTCGGCCGCGCGCGCTGCAAATCGGTGAGGAAGGTGTCGAGGCTTTCGGCAAAGAACACGGTTTGCCCGGTATAGATCGACGCCAACTCGACGAACATCCGCTCGGCAACGTGGCACAGCGGCAGGTAGGACAGCAATCGGTCCGACTCATTGAGGCCAAACAGTTGAGTGCCGCGCGTGGTGGCGAACCCCAGATTGCCGAAGCTGTGCATCACGCCTTTGGGCAGCCCGGTGGTGCCGGAGGTGTAAATGATGGTCGCCAACTGATCGGCGGCGGGTTTGGGGTCATCCTGGATCGGGGAACTGCGCTGCAGGTCGGCCCAGCTGAAATCAAAGGTGCCAGGGGGATGCAGTGGCAGGCTGATGGTCGGCAGGTCGGCGCTGACCCCGCGGGACATGCCCGGCCAGTCATCGAGTTTACCGATGAACGCCAGCGCCGCTTCTGAGTGTTGAAGCACTTGCGCCACGGATTCGGCCGTGAGGTTCGGGTACAGCGGCACTGAAACGTGGCCGGCCATCCAGATTGCCAGGTCGGCGATGATCCAGTGGGCACAGTTTTTCGAGATCAGGGCGATGTGGCTGCCTTGGGGCAGTTCGCGGGCCCGCAGCCAGTGCGCGGCGCAGCGAGCCTGATGGCCGACGTCGGCCCAGGTCAGGGTCTCGACTTGTCCGCCGCCGGTAGGCTGGACCAGATACCGCTGGCGGGGATGACGGGCTTCACGCTCGTAAAAGACGTCCAGCGGCAAACGAAAAGCAGCTGACATGCGACTCGCTCCTTTATTTTTGGTCTGGAGCAAGCGTAGTCAACCAAGCGGTTGCTTGGTTGACTATTTCACACAAAAAAAACAGGTGCGCAGCAGAACCTGTGGGAGCGGGCTTGCTCGCGAAAGCGGTGTGTCAGGCAACATTGATAGGGACTGACACTCCCTCTTCGCGAGCAAGCCCGCTCTCACACTTGATCAGTGTCGCTCACATGTTTCGGGCACCCACCATCCCCCCCGGAAACACCAGGGTTACGGGTGTTTGATGCCTTTGAGTTTCATCGCACCGGCCAGCGGCAAGTCACCTTCGAGTTCTGCAAGGCCGGCCGTTTTCACCGCTTCCGGATCTTGCACATGCCCGTTCTGCAGGTAACCCAGCAAATTGCCTACCAGCGGGTTATGGCTGACCAGCAGCGCGTGATCGACAGACACCAACTGCTCGGCTACCGCTTGCGGACGATTGTCGGGGGTCAACCATTCAACGGTGCGGATCTCTGGCTGGAAGCCCAGCGCTTCGCGTACCAGCTGCGCGGTCTCCTGCGCTCGCAGGAAAGGACTGGCATAAATCGCGGTAATCGGCTGGCCGATCAACTCGGCGGCGGTGCGCAGCACTTCTTCACGACCGTGGGCGGTCAATGCCCGCTCGGAATCAGGACGACTGCCGTGTGGCTCGGCTTCACCATGACGCAATACCCAGAGTTTCATAGTTTCGGCTCCTCATCTCGGGCCGGATGTGGCGCGGGCGGCACGGCGTGCGGCGCTTCGCCTTCCGGTGTACGCGGCGTCGGCCAGTCGGCGAACGGCCAGGGTTTCTGGTCGCTGTGGAAGGTGCCGAAACGACCGATCTGCGCCAGGAACTGGCTCAGGCTGTCGCCGAAGTTCATCAGGCTGGCGCTCGGGGCGCCATAAATCAAACGATAGATCAGTTGCACCAGCACCACCGCGCCGAGGATGAACTGCGCCACTTGCCAGACCAGCAAGAAGACGATCATCCATAACACCCGCAGCAGAATGGACTCGTAGGTGGGCTCTTTCGGATCGTTCATGTGCATCTCCCTGGAAAGCGTGATCAGTTGAAACCACTGGTGGAAATGAAGTCCACATCGGTTTTGGGTTCGCCGCGCATCAACAGTTCAATCACTTGATTGAGCGTGCGCCCTTCGAACAGGATCGCGTGCAACCCGGCGACCAGCGGCATATAGACGCCCACTTCCTGAGCCTTGGCCTTGAGCACCTTGAGCGTGTTCACGCCTTCGGCGACTTCGCCCAGGCGGGTGACCGCATCTTCAAGGCTCAACCCCTGGCCGAGGGCAAACCCGACCTGGTAGTTGCGGCTTTTCGGCGACGAGCACGTGACGATCAAGTCGCCCACGCCGGCCAGCCCCAGGAACGTCATCGGGTTGGCGCCCTGATTCACCGCGAAGCGGGTCATTTCCGCCAACGCGCGAGTGATCAGCATGCTCTTGGTGTTTTCGCCCATGCCCAGCGCCACCGCCATGCCGGCGATGATCGCGTACACATTTTTCAGTGCCCCGCCCAACTCCACGCCAAAACGGTCGGCGCTGGCGTAAACGCGGAAGGTGCGACCATGCAGCGCTTCCTGGACTCGTTGGCAGAGTTCTTCGTCTTCGCTGGCGACCACCGTGGCGGTCAGCGCGTGTTCGGCGATTTCACGGGCCAGGTTCGGCCCGGACAGCACGCCGATGCGCGCTTGCGGGGCGATTTCCTCGAGGATCTCGCTCATCAGCTTGAAGGTGTGGGCTTCGATGCCTTTGGTCAGGCTGACCAGCAATTTGCCGTTCAAACGGTCGGCGTGCGGGACCAGTACCGAGCGCAGCGCGCTGGACGGCAGCGCGACAAAGCACAGGTCGCAGGCGTCCAGGGTCGCTTGCAAGTCGGTCACCGGTTCGACTGCCGGAAGAATCTTGATGCCTTTGAGGTAACGCGGGTTCTCGCGATTGACCCGAATGGACTCGGCCTGTTCGGGATCACGCATCCACTGCCGGACCTGATGCCCGTTCTCGGCCAACAGATTAGCCACGGCGGTACCAAAACTTCCGCCCCCCAGGACCGCAATTGGGCGCTGTTCAGTCATATGCAATCCGTTAATCCATACCAGTGGCGATGTCGGCATTATACGGAGCGTCCCAGTGGCGGCCAGCCCCCGCATCAATTACCGATACTTGTAGGAAGAAGACCAATAAATCCTAGGAAAATGCCGGCATCGTGAATGGAAAAGTCGACCAGCTCGGTTAACATGCGCGCCAACTCATCGTTATCAAGGACGTTTCGTGTCGTTTGGCTCCCCTTCACCCCGCTCGCCGCTGGTTCTGGCACTGATTTTCAGCTCGCCATTGCTGGCCGACGACTTGTTCCTCGACAACGAAACGCTGCCGCAAGTGCTCACGGCCACCCGCCTGAAGCAGTCGCCGGCCGCCGTCCCGGGGAGCATGACGGTGATCGACAGCGAGCTGATCAACGCCAGCGGCGCGCGGGACATCAGCGAATTGCTGCGGCTGGTGCCGGGCATGATGGTCGGCAATATCAGCGGCAATCAGGCGACGGTGAATTACCACGGCACCAACGCCACAGAAGCGCGGCGCATGCAGGTGCTGATCGACGGCCGTTCGGTATACCGCGCCGGCCTGGCCACGGTGGACTGGAGTGATATTCCGGTGGCCATGGAAGACATCGAGCGCATCGAGGTTTTCCGCGGCCCCAACACCGTCAGCTATGGCGCCAATGCGCTGATGGCGGTGGTCAACATCATCACCCGCAACCCGGCCGACAGCCACGGCACGCGGATGAAAGTCACTCGTGGCCAGCGCGGCATCAACGACTTTTATGCCAGCCAGGGCACGGGGTGGGACGGCGGCGACCTGCGCCTGTCGTTGTCCGGCCAGGAAGACGACGGCTTCGACACCGATCGCAACGGCGCCGATTATCGCGACAGCCGCCGTCTGAACCGCTTCAACCTGGCCGTCAGCCAGACGCTGAACGAAAACCAGAGCATCGACTGGCAGTTGAACGCCAAGGACGGGACCAACCAGCGGCCTTATACCTACCGCCCGGTATTCTCCGGGATTACCGCGGCCGGGAACAATTCCGACGTCGTCGCCAAGGACTACGCCGGTTCGTTGCGCTGGAACCTGGATATCAATCCCGATCACAGCCTTTATATCCAGGGTTCGGCCCAGCACTGGGACCGCCAGCAGACCTGGCGCGCCTGCGATGCCGAGGTTTCGTTCAGCCCGGAACTGACCGAACTCTGGCAGCTCAACCCGAACTACACCGAACGCCTGGCGCGCAACATGGAACGCTTTACCGGGCCCGGCGCACCGGCCGGCACGGCGGCGGAACAAGCGCTGGGCAATCAAGTGCTGGCGCAATGGCGCAACGGCGCCCGGCAAACCCTCTGTGGCGACATCGACCAGAGCGCACGGGAGTCGCGCTACGACCTTGAACTGCAAGACACCCTCAGCCTGTCCGACAGTCTGCGACTGGTCAGTGGCATGAACTATCGTTACGACCGGGCAGATTCCGAAACCTACTTCAATGGCACGCTCGACGACACCACCTGGCGGGCATTCGGCCAACTCGAGTGGCGCGCCACCGAGCACTGGTTGCTGCAGGGTGGAGCCATGTTCGAAGACACGCAATTGACCGGCAGTTCGTTGACCCCTCGGGTGGCGGTCAATTACCTGATCAACCCGCGCCACGGCCTGCGCGCGGTGTACTCGGAAGCGATCCGTTCCCCGGACATGTTCGAGAACAACGTCAACTGGAGTTACCAGGTGACCAACCTGCGACCCAGTGCCTACGGCCAGACCAGCGCCCGTTATTTCGTCAAGACCCGCGGCCCCGGCGACCTCGAACAAGAACGCATGCGCTCGCGCGAACTGGGCTACAACGGCTACTTCGCGGAGCTTGGGCTGACGGTCGATGTGAAGCTGTTCTACGACGAAATCAGCGGCATGATCAGCGAGCCGCTGCGCAACAATCAGTACATCGCCAGCAATTCCAACAGCTCGCGTTTCAAGGGCACCGAAACCCAGCTGGACTGGCGCCTGAGCAGCGCCGACCGGCTGCGCCTGACTTACGCCTACGTCGATGCCGAGGCGAGCAATCCGCAAGATGAGCAACTGACGGCGCGCAACAGCGGTTCCGCCGGCTGGCTGCGCAATTGGGGTCACGGCTGGAACAGCGCCCTCTTCTATTACGGGGACGACGCCCTCAACGGCTACCGTTTCGAACGCGTCGATACGCGCATCGCCAAACGCATCGGCCTGGGCAAGGCCAGCCTGGAACTGGCCGGTGTGCTCCAGCAGCGCCTCGACCATCAACCCACCACCTTCGTCGACAACAACTACGACGAGCGTCGGGTGCTCTACTTCAGCGCGGAGCTGACGTTTTAAATGCTGCATCGCCGGTCGCGGAAGTCGCCAAGCCTTGGCCGCCTGCTGGCAGGGTTGTGCCTGACGTTTGCCGGCCTGCTCGGCAGCCTGTCGGCACAAGCCGTCGACATTCTGCTGACCGGCACCGAAGACAGTCCCGGCGTGCAATCCTTTGTGCAGGCGCTGAGCGGCATGCGCCCTGCCGACAGCGTGCGTTTCCAGGCACTGGACAGCTTGCCGACGCCGGGCAAACTATCCGCCGATACCCGTTTGATCCTGCTCGATCTGCCGAGCCTCGACTGGCGCCTGCAGGAGACTCAAGGTCCGCCGACTTTGGTGCTGCGCATCAGTCGCCTGCAAGCCCACCAACGTTTCGGCGCTGACTTTCCAACGAACCTCAGCCTGCTCTGGAGCGATCCACCGCTGGATCGGCAATTGCGCCTGATCCGGCTCATCCTGCCCGAGGCCCGACGCATCGGCGTGCTGTACGACAGTCACAGCGAATTCCTGCTCAAGGAATTGCGTCTGTCGGCACAAGCGTTGGGCCTTGAAGTGATTGCCGAGCGATGGGACAACACCAACGACAGCCGCCCCTTACAGGATTTGCTGAAGAACTGCGATGTGCTGCTGGGCCTCGACGACTCCGATTTGTACAACCCCAAAACCGCAAAAAACCTGCTGTTGAGCAGCTACTCGCGACAACTTGCGCTGGTCGGCCCCAACGCCGCGTTCGTCAAGGCCGGCAGCTTGGCCAGCACCTACAGCGATCAGAACGATTGGCTGGAAGTGCTCGACGCATTGCTCAATCGCCCGCCCACAGCCTGGCCGCGTGCGTTGTATCCGCAACACTTCAAAGTGTTAAGTAATCCGCAGGTGGCTCGTTCATTGGGTATTGAACAGGTGACTGAAGCGTTTGTCGCAGCACAGTTGGCCGAAGGAGAACGCCGCCCATGACCTTCCGTCGCGGATGGGACATCAATACCCGCACGCAGATCATCAGCCTCGGCCCCGCCCTGTTGCTGACCTTGCTGCTGATCAGTTTCTTCACCTTCGTGCGGATCCAGGACTTGCGTCAGGAGCTCAACCACACCGGCCAGCTGATCGCCAACCAACTGGCGCCCGCGACGGAATACGGGGTGATCTCGGGCAACAACGAGGTGCTCGAAAGCTTGCTCAAGGCCACGCTGGCCACGCCAAACGTGCGCTTTCTGGAAGTCCAGGACAGCGCCAACCGGATTCTGGTGTATGTCGAGCAACCGTCGGAAACCCACGCTCGCTCGCACCAGGTCGAAGTGTTCCAGGCGCCGGTACGGCTGCAACGGATCGCCCTGAACAATGATTTTTTCCAGGGCAGCAAAGCCGATAACACGGCGCCGCCCGAAGACTATCTGGGCCGGGTGATCGTCGGTTTGTCCAATGACGCCTTCAGCCAGCGCCAGCAGGAAATCCTGTTCAAGGCCGGGATCCTCGCCTTGTTCGCGCTGCTATTTACCTTTCTGGTGGCCCGGCGCCTGGCCGGCAGCCTGTCGCAGCCGATCCGCGACATCGGCCACGCCGTGAAGGCGATTCAGGACGGCGACTATAAAACGCCGCTGCCGATTGTCGACGACACCGAATTGGGCGCGTTGTCGCAGCACATCAACAACCTCGCGCAGGGCCTCGAGCAGGCCAGCCGTGAGCAGCATCAGGCCATGGCGCAATTGATCCAGACTCGCGAAGAAGCGGAAAAGGCCAACAACGCCAAATCCGATTTCCTGGCGATGATGAGCCACGAACTGCGCACGCCGATGAATGGTGTGCTGGGCATGCTGCAACTGCTGGAAACCACCGACATGACCGAGGAGCAGATCGAGTATGCGGCGCTGGCGTCGGAGTCCACTGAACACCTGCTCAAAGTCATCAACGATATTCTCGACTTCTCGCGCATCGAGCGTTCGGAACTGGAGCTTGAACACATTCCGTTCAACCTCGCGGACCTGATCAGCAGCTGCGCCCAGTCGTTCCAGCACAGCGCGGCGCAACGCCGGCTCGATCTGGCTCTGGCGATTCCCGAGGACATGCGCGCCCTGCAGGTTCAGGGCGACCCGACGCGGATCCGGCAAATTCTGGTCAACCTGGTGGGCAACGCGCTGAAGTTCACCGAGCAAGGCCGCGTCAGCATCGAACCGCAGTGGCAGTCACTGGATCACGAACTGCTGTGGTTCACCTGCACCGTGCGCGACAGCGGGATTGGCATCTCGGCCGAAAGCCTGGAATTGATGTTCAATGCGTTCCAGCAAGCCGACAGTTCTATTTCAAGGCGTTACGGCGGCACCGGGCTGGGATTGCCGATTGCCCGCACACTGGCCGAACGCATGGGCGGCACCTTGCGCGCGCAGAGTGAAGAAGGCCGCGGCTCGGTGTTCACACTGGAAATCCCGCTGGCCCTGTATAAGCAGTCGCTGCCGGAATTGAAGCCACGGACCCAGGCTGGCGACGGCCATGGCGAAGGGCGCAATGTGCTGCTGGTGGAGGACAACCCGGTCAACCAGACGGTCATCGAAGCAATGTTGCGCAGCCTGGGCTTTACTGTCAGCGTCGCGACCGATGGCGCGCAGGCGGTGCGTAGTGCCGAGAGCCTGATTTTCGAAGCGATTCTGATGGATTGCCGACTGCCGATCATCGACGGCTACGAAGCCACCCGCCAGATCCGCCGGTTGCCCGGTTGTGCAGACTTGCCGATCATCGCCCTGACTGCCAATGCCTTGCAGGGTGATCGTGAGGCATGTTTATCCGCCGGAATGAACGATTACTTGGCCAAGCCGTTCAAACGCACTGATCTGCAGCAAATTCTGCAGCGTTGGGTGCAGTAGTGCAGGCCTTTCGACCATCTGCGACTGGCGTGAAAGGCGAAAGTGCGGCAGTCTTAGGCACCCGAACAGGCCCGAAAAGGGGCTTGAATAATAATTTCAGTGCACAAGTGTACATTCATGTCCTTGGTGCTGTGACTTTCACCACAACGCAATAGTCTATGAGTAGGCTGCTGATTCGAGGCATGAACGCCTCGGTCGGCCGGGAAGATTTGCCCCACCCTGCCGCATGGGACTATTGAGGAGCTCGCATGACCCAACAAAACGCCTTTACTCGGGAAGACCTGCTGCGCTGCAGTCGCGGTGAGCTGTTCGGCCCAGGTAACGCACAACTGCCCGCCCCGAACATGCTGATGGTGGATCGCATCACCCATATCAGTGCCGAGGGTGGCAAGTACGGCAAAGGTGAATTGGTCGCCGAGCTGGATATCACTCCGGACCTGTGGTTTTTCGCCTGCCACTTCGAAGGTGATCCGGTGATGCCAGGCTGCCTGGGCCTCGACGCCATGTGGCAACTGGTCGGCTTCTTCCTCGGCTGGCAAGGCCTGCCGGGCCGCGGCCGTGCGCTGGGTTCGGGCGAAGTGAAATTCTTTGGCCAGGTCCTGCCGACCGCCAAGAAAGTCACCTATAACATTCAGATCAAGCGCGTGCTCAAGGGCAAGCTGAACCTGGCCATCGCCGATGGTTCGGTCAGTGTCGACGGCCGCGAGATCTACACCGCCGAAGGCCTTCGGGTCGGCGTTTTTACCTCCACTGACAACTTCTAAGGGTTATCCGCATGCGCCGCGTCGTTATCACTGGTCTGGGCATCGTATCGTGCCTGGGCAATGACAAAGAGACCGTCTCCGCTAACCTGCGTGCAAGCCGCCCTGGCATCCGGTTCAACCCGGAATATGCCGAAATGGGTCTGCGTAGCCAGGTTTCCGGCTCCATTGACCTTCCCCTCGAAGAGCTGATCGATCGCAAGATCTATCGCTTCGTCGGCCACGCGGCGGCGTACGCCTACCTGGCCATGAAAGATGCCATCGCAGACTCCGGCCTGACCGATGAGCAAGTCTCCAACCCGCGTACCGGCCTGATCGCCGGTTCCGGTGGCGCCTCCACGCTGAACCAGATGGAAGCGCTGGACATCCTGCGCGAGAAAGGCGTGAAGCGCGTTGGCCCATACCGTGTAACGCGGACCATGAGCAGCACCGTTTCCGCTTGCCTGGCCACGCCGTTCAAGATCAAGGGCCTGAACTACTCCATCGCGTCTGCCTGCGCCACCAGTGCTCACTGCATCGGTAACGCCATGGAACAGATCCAGATGGGCAAGCAGGACGTCGTGTTCGCCGGCGGTGGTGAAGAAGAGCATTGGAGCCAGTCGTTCCTGTTCGACGCCATGGGCGCACTGTCCAGCCAGTACAACGAAACCCCGGAAAAAGCTTCCCGTGCCTACGACGCCAAGCGTGACGGTTTCGTCATCGCCGGCGGTGGCGGCATGGTCGTGGTCGAAGAGCTGGAACATGCTCTGGCCCGCGGCGCGAAGATTTACGCGGAAATCGTTGGCTACGGCGCGACCTCCGACGGCTACGACATGGTCGCTCCAAGCGGCGAAGGCGCTATCCGCTGCATGCAGATGGCCATGTCCACCGTTGATACTCCGATCGACTACCTGAACACCCACGGCACTTCGACTCCGGTCGGCGACGTCGCGGAAATGAAAGGTGTGCGTGAAGTGTTCGGCGACAAAGCCCCGGCCATCAGCTCCACCAAGAGCCTGTCGGGTCACTCCCTGGGCGCCGCCGGCGTTCACGAAGCGATCTACTGCATGCTGATGATGGAAGGCAACTTCATGGCGGGCTCCGCCAACATCGACGAACTGGACCCGGAAGTGGCCGACATGCCGATCCTGACCAAGACTCGCGAAGACGCCACCATCAACACCGTGATGAGCAACAGCTTCGGCTTCGGTGGCACCAACGCCACGCTGGTACTGAAGCGCTGGGCCGGCAAGTAATACCCCGCCGTCTCGCAGCACACAAAAACGCCCCGACTGGTTCGGGGCGTTTTTTTGTGCCTGAAAAAATGTGGAACGCCGCGATTCCTGTGGGAGTGAGCCTGCTCGCGATAGCGGACTTCCAGGCAATAAATGTATCGGCTGAAACACCGTCATCGCCAGCAGGCTAGCTCCCACAGGGTCGGCGTTAAACCTGCATTTTCCTGGTCGCGAACATGAAGCTTTTGTCATGAAACTCAACGCCCTGCGACCGAATGCCGCGTGTTTGGCGGGCTGCAGGACTTTTGTCGATTTCGCAAAAATTCGTTACCGAACTCAGTCGTTTACTTAGCAGGCTAACCAAACATATAACAGAGTCCTGCACACGCCTTGCTGCAGATAACAGAGATTGGAGCTAGCAGATGACTGTAAAAGTAACTGAACGCGACGATTCACATAAATCCCATGAAGGCATCGCCGCCGGTATCCGGATCTGGGATGTACATCAACAAGACATGCTGGTGGGGATGTTTCATTCCGAAACCGACGCCCACAGCTACAAGGCCGAACTGGAAAAACAGGAGCAGCAACGAGCGCTCCGATCCGCATAAGCAACTACAGCATTGAAAACGACAAACCCCGCCATGAGCGGGGTTTGTCGTTGTTGCAGCCGTTAAAGCCTTACCACATCAGATCGTCAGGGATCTGATAGGCCGCGTACGGATCGTCCTCGGCAGCGACTTCTTCCTTCTTGACGTTCATCTGCACGATGCGTTGTGGATCGCGTTCCTGGATCTTCAGGGCCGCCTCACGGGGGATCACTTCGTAACCGCCGGCATGATGCACGATCGCCAGGAAGCCATTGCTCAACTGGTTACGCATCAGCGTGTTGACGGAGATACGCTTGACCTTCTTGTCGTCAACGAAGTTGTAGTAGTCCTCGGTGGTCAGCTTCGGCAGGCGCGAGACTTCGATCAATTGCTTGATTTGCGCCGCACGTGCCTTGGCCTCGACTTTCTCCTGCTGCTGGCGGTTCAGCTCCTGATCGCGCTTGACCTTCTCGGCCATGGCTTCCTGAGCTGCACGTTGCTGCGAGTCATCGAGTTCAATCTGGCCTTTATGGGCCAGGCGTTGCTGCTTCTGCTTCTCTTTGCCGACCTGTTTGGCCTGCTTTTGGTTGACCAGCCCTGCTTTGAGCAACTGGTCGCGAAGGGAAATGCTCATGGTGCTTATTTCTCACTTAGGCCACTGCTCAACCGCAGCTGGGCAAATTCTTTTCCTGACGTTTGGCTTCGCCCCACAAGGCGTCCAACTCTTCGAGGGTGCAATCTTCCATGGGACGGTGGGTGTCGCGCAATGCCTGTTCGATAAAACGAAAGCGTCTTTCGAACTTGCTGTTGGCGCCACGCAATGCGGTTTCCGGATCGACTTTCAAATGACGCGCCAGATTGACCACGGAAAACAGCAGGTCACCGACTTCATCGGCAATCGCTGCCGAGTCGTTGTCGGCCATGGCTTCGAGTACTTCATCGAGTTCTTCACGAACCTTGTCCAGCACCGGCAAGGCTTCCGGCCAGTCGAAACCGACCTGCCCTGCGCGCTTCTGCAACTTCGCTGAACGAGACAACGCCGGCAGCGCTGCGGGCACGTCATCAAGCAATGACAACTGTTCGGGTGCGGCTGATTTCTCGGCGCGCTCTTGCGCCTTGATTTCTTCCCAGCGTTGCTTGACCTGTTCTTCACTCAGACGCGGAACATCCAGCGGCGCGTACAGATCACCGGTGGGAAACACGTGAGGATGACGACGGATCAGCTTGCGGGTGATGCTGTCGATCACGCCGGCAAATTCGAAGCGCCCTTCTTCCCGGGCCAGCTGGCTGTAATAAACCACCTGGAACAGCAAATCGCCCAGCTCACCCTGCAAGTGATCGAAGTCACCGCGCTCGATGGCGTCAGCGACTTCGTAGGCTTCCTCGAGGGTGTGCGGGACGATGGTGGCGTAGGTTTGCTTGATATCCCACGGACAGCCGAACTGCGGGTCGCGCAGACGGCTCATCAGGTGCAGCAAGTCTTCAAGGCTGTACATCATTCATGTCTCATCACAAAAACCTGTGGGAGCTGGCCTGCCAGCGATGGCATCACCTCGACCCTAATGAAAGACCGAGGTGCCTGTATCGCTGGCAGGCCAGCTCCCACACGTGGGCATCTTCAAGGCGTCCGGTTACGCCGGGTTTCGATGATGTTCGGCAACTGGGAAATCCGCCCCAGCAACCGCCCCAGTGCATCCAGCCCCGGAATCTCGATGGTCAGGGACATCAACGCGGTGTTGTCCTCTTTGTTCGAGCGGGTGTTGACCGCCAGCACGTTGATCCGCTCGTTGAGCAGCACTTGCGAGACGTCACGCAGCAGACCGGAGCGGTCGTAGGCGCGGATGATGATGTCCACCGGATAGGTGAGCACCGGCACCGGGCCCCAGCTGACCTGGATGATCCGCTCCGGCTCGCGCCCGCCCAGTTGCAGCACCGAGGCGCAGTCCTGACGGTGAATGCTCACGCCGCGGCCCTGGGTGATGTAGCCGACGATGGCATCGCCCGGCAACGGCTGACAGCAACCGGCCATTTGCGTCATGAGATTGCCGACGCCCTGGATCTGAATGTCGCCACGCTTGCCCGGTTTGTAGCCAGTGGCTTTGCGCGGAATCAATTCCAGCTGCTCGTTGCCGCGTTCCGGCTCGACCAGTTGCTGCGCCAGGTTCACCAGTTGCGCCAGGCGCAAATCACCGGCGCCCAACGCGGCGTACATGTCCTCGGCGGTCTTCATGTTGGCCTTGTCGGCCAGCTTGTCGAAGTCCACCGCCGGCAGACCGAGGCGACTCAACTCACGTTCGAGCAACGTTTTACCGGCCGCGACGTTCTGATCGCGCGCCTGCAACTTGAACCAGTGAACAATCTTCGCCCGCGCCCGCGAGGTGGTGATGTAACCCAGGTTCGGGTTCAGCCAGTCACGGCTCGGAGTACCGTGCTTGCTGGTGATGATCTCGACTTGCTCACCGGTTTGCAGGCTGTAGTTGAGCGGTACGATGCGCCCGTTGATCTTCGCGCCACGGCAGTTGTGGCCGATCTCGGTGTGCACGCGGTAGGCGAAGTCCAGCGGTGTCGCGCCTTTCGGCAAGTCGATGGCGTGACCGTCCGGGGTGAAGATGTAGACCCGATCCGGCTCGATATCGACCCGCAGTTGTTCGGCCAGACCGCCGATATCGCCCAGCTCTTCATGCCACTCGAGGACCTGACGCAGCCAGGAGATTTTCTCTTCGTAGTGGTTGGAGCCGGATTTGACGTCGGTGCCCTTGTACTTCCAGTGCGCGCAAACGCCCAACTCGGCTTCTTCGTGCATGGCGTGGGTGCGGATCTGCACTTCCAGCACCTTGCCCTCGGGGCCGATCACCGCGGTGTGCAGCGAGCGGTAGCCGTTCTCTTTCGGGTTGGCGATGTAGTCGTCGAACTCTTTCGGGATGTGCCGCCACAAGGTGTGGACGATGCCGAGCGCGGTGTAGCAGTCGCGCATTTCCGGCACCAGCACACGCACGGCGCGCACGTCGTAGATCTGGCTGAACTCCAGACCCTTGCGCTGCATTTTGCGCCAGATCGAATAGATGTGTTTGGCCCGACCGCTGATGTCGGCGTCGACGCCGGTGGCCTGCAATTCGACTTTCAGCTGGTTCATCACATCGGCGATGAAGCGCTCGCGATCCAGCCGTCGCTCGTGGAGCAACTTGGCGATCTGCTTGTACTGATCGGGCTCGAGGTAACGGAAGGACAAGTCCTCCAGTTCCCACTTGATATGACCGATACCGAGACGGTGAGCCAGCGGCGCGTAGATGTCGAAGACTTCACGGGCAACGCGGTTGCGCTTCTCGTCGTCGGCGGTTTTCACCGCACGGATCGCGCAGGTGCGTTCGGCCAGTTTGATCAGCGCGACGCGAACGTCGTCGACCATGGCCACGAGCATTTTGCGCAGGTTCTCGACCTGCCCCTGAGTGCCCAGCACCAACGATTGACGGGGGCTCAGGCTGGCGCTGATCGCCGCCATGCGCAACACGCCGTCGATGAGTTTGGCGACCACCGGACCAAAGCGCTGGCTGACCGCCGGCAGTTCGATCTGGCCTTCGCGCACGCCGCGGTACAGGACCGCCGCGACCAACGAATCCTGATCCAGTTTGAGGTCGGCGAGAATCTCGGCGATCTCAAGGCCCGTGCGGAAACTCGAGGTCCCTTCGGACCATAGATTCTTCGCCGCATTGGCTTGTTGTTCAGATGCGCGAGCGAACTCGCACGCTTCCTTCAAGGCTTCGCGATCCAGTGCCAGATCGACACTGACCGCATGATCGAGCCAAGCCTCGAGATTGATACTGCCGTCGGTGTTGATCGGCTGGTGTGCTCTCACCTGTACCATCTTGCTTACCTTCCCTACGACGCAGATTCAATGCGTCAATTCGCTGACCTTCATTGCCCGATTGCCCTCACAGGGCTATGCGAGAGCAGCACGGGCGGCCAGTCGGACCAGACGAGCCGTCCTAGCTCGCTTCAAATAACGCCATGGCCTCGACATGTGCCGTCTGAGGAAACATATCGAGAATCCCGGCACGTTTTAACCGGTAGCCCTGCTTGATCAATTCGGCCGTATCGCGCGCCAGCGTTGCCGGGTTGCACGATACGTACACCAATCGTTTGGCGCCCAGGGACGCCAGCTTGCGCACGACCTCGAAAGCACCGTCTCGCGGTGGGTCCAAGAGTACCGCACAAAAGCCTTCGCGCGCCCATTCGGCATCGGACAAAGGCTGGGATAAATCGGCCTGAAAAAACTTTGCGTTATGCAGATTATTGCTAGCCGCATTGTCGGCGGCCCGCTCGACCATCGCCTGCACGCCTTCCACCGCCACCACTTCGCGAACGGCTTTGGCCAAGGGCAAGGCAAAGTTACCCAACCCACAGAATAGATCGAGAACCCGCTCATCCGAGGTCGGCTTCAACCAGTCCAGCGCCTGGGCAATCATCGCTTCGTTGACCCCGGCGTTGACCTGGATGAAATCCCCCGGCCGGTACGCCAGGTTCAAGTCCCACTGTTCGAGGCGATAACCCAGCGACTGATCGGCCTCGACCGGTTGCGGGTCGCCGTCTCCATGCAGCCACAACTGAGCGTCATGGAATGCGCAGAAATCCTTGAGGATTGTCAGGTCGGCTTCGGACAACGGCGCCATGTGCCGCAGCAACACGGCCAGCGACGATCCGGCGAACAATTCCACATGCCCCAGCGCCTGAGGTTTGCTCAAGCGTCGAAGCATTTCCGGCAAGCGGGTCATGATCGGCTGCAACGGCTGGACCAGCACCGTGCATTCGTTGATGGCCACGATGTCCTGACTGCCTGCCGCTCGGAATCCGACTTCGAGTTTCTTCGCTTTCATGTCCCAACGCACCGCCACTCGGGCGCGACGGCGGTAACCGAATTCCGGACCGCTCAGCGGCGCCGCCCACTCTTGGGGTTCGACACCGGCGACCTTGGACAGTTGCTCGGCGAGCATGCGCTGTTTGAGGGCGAGTTGTTCGGTGTGCGGCAGATGCTGCACGCTGCAACCGCCGCAGCGACCGGCATGCGGACACGGTGCCGGGCGACGCAATTCGCTGGCCTGGAACACCCGTTCGGTGCGCGCCTCGACCACTTTGCCGTGAGCGCCCAACACGCGCGCCTCGATTTCTTCACCGGCCAATGCGCCGATGACGAACCAGGTGCGACCTTCGAAAAACGCGATACCGCGACCGTCATTGGCCAGGCGCTCAATGTTCAAGCGCTGCTTTTTGCCGGTCGGAATTTGCGGGGCCTTGCTGCCACCGGTGGGTTGGAAGCGCAGGCCTCTCTCTTGCTTGGCCATCAGTTGGGCGCGTCGAAAATGCCGGTCGACAAGTAACGGTCGCCACGGTCGCAGATGATCGCGACGATCACCGCGTTTTCAACTTCCCGGGACAGGCGCAGCATCGCAGCCACGGCACCGCCCGAGGACACACCGCAGAAGATGCCTTCTTCGCGAGCCAGACGACGGGTCACGTCTTCGGCTTCGCTTTGCGCCATGTCGACAATCCGGTCCACGCGATCGGCCTGGTAGATCTTCGGCAGGTATTCCTGCGGCCAGCGACGGATGCCCGGAATCGCCGAACCTTCCATCGGTTGCAGGCCGATGATCTGCACGTTGTCGTTCTGCTCTTTCAAGTAGCGCGACACGCCCATGATGGTGCCGGTGGTGCCCATCGAACTGACGAAGTGAGTGATGGAGCCTTCGGTCTGGCGCCAGATTTCCGGACCGGTGGTGGTGTAGTGCGCCTCGGGGTTATCACCGTTGGCGAACTGGTCCAGCACCTTGCCACGGCCTTCGGCTTCCATTCGCTGGGCGAGGTCGCGCGCGCCTTCCATGCCTTCTTCCTGGGTCACCAGGATCAGCTCGGCGCCATAGGCCGTCATCGCGGCTTTACGTTCGGCGCTGGAGTTGTCCGGCATGATCAGGATCATCTTGTAACCCTTGATCGCGGCAGCCATGGCCAGCGCGATACCGGTGTTACCCGAGGTCGCTTCGATCAGCGTATCGCCGGCGTGGATCTGCCCGCGCAATTCAGCGCGGGTAATCATCGACAGCGCCGGTCGGTCCTTGACCGAACCCGCCGGGTTATTCCCTTCGAGCTTGAGCAAAAGGGTATTGCTGGTGGCGCCAGGCAGACGCTGCAAACGGACCAGCGGAGTGTTGCCGACGCAATCGGCGATGGTTGGGTACTGCAAGGTCATGGCGTATTCGCAATCCAGACTGCGGGGGCGCCTATCATACCGGCAAACGTTCGCAGGCCATATCACGCAAAGTGCGGTGCTTATGGCTTATGGGAATAAGCAACGATGATCAGGTTGCTCGGCTAGGGAATTGTCGCACCGGTGGTGCGACTTTTTCGGGATGGTGACCCGACTGGCCTAATCGCGGGCAAGCCCGCTCCCACAGGGTTCTATGTTGGTTAAACAGTTTGTGGCTTACACGCGGTCATTGTGGGAGCGGCGGTGCGACGATTCGACTTGCCCGCGATGGCGTCATCACTGACGCCATCGCTCTCAGCCACTAACCGAATATTTAGCCGCAGCCCACGCCCAGTGTTCTGCGCCCAAAGACTCCCGCCCTGACGCTTCACCGCATTCCTCGCGATGCTCAATCCCAACCCGAACCCGCCATCCCCCGGCCGTGAACCGTCGAGTCGAATGAACGGGCAGAAGATCCGCTCCAGATCCGCCTCAGCCACTCCTCCACCCTCATCCTCCAGCCACAAATGCCAGAAGTCGCCGTCACGTTGCCCGCCGAAACGCACGATGCCGCCACTCGGCGAATGACGAATGGCATTGCGCAGAATGTTTTCCAGCGCCTGGGCTAAGGTGTTGAGATTGCCCCGGACCCAGCACGATGAATCCACCGCACACTGCAACTGGCTCGCCGGCCAGGCGCTTTCATAGCAGGCGTTTTCCGTGAGCATTTCCCACAGCGCCTGGACCTGAATCGCTTCGTCGGGCAACGGCGCGCGCTCGGTGTCGAGCCAGGCCAGTTGCAGCGTGTCTTCAACCAAACGCTGCATGCCATCGACTTCTCGTCCGATGCGCTCGCGCAATTGCGCCAGCCCTTGCTCGCTTTCGCTGGCGACCCGCAGACGGCTCAGCGGCGTGCGCAGTTCGTGGGACAAGTCGCGCAGCAATTGCTGTTGCAGGGCCACGGTGCTCTGCAGTCGCTCGGCCATGTGATCGAACGCCCGGCCCAGTTCACCGAGTTCATCTGTTCGATTGGTGGTGTGTCTCGACAGACGCACGTTCAACTGATCGGCGCGCCAGGCGTTGGCCTGTTCGCGTAAATGGTTCAGCGGCACGACCAGCAATCGATAAAGACCGACGCACAATAAAAGGGTGAACAGGCCGGGGATCACGCCGTTGGTGATCACGCGCCAAAACACCCGGTATTGGCCGGGCATGAAGCGTTGGGGCAGTTCGATGACCAGACTGCCAGCGGTCGGATCGCCGGGAAACGGCACCCGCAGCCACGGCTGGCGTTTCTTGTGTATGGGCCAATCCAGGCCGCGCAGAAAGGTCAGACGCTCGATCTCCTTGTTCGTCAGCGCCTGGCTGCTCAATGACTGTAAATCGCCGCCAATCACACCGGCCCAGCCCGCTTCGCGCTGGCGCATGGTGTGCAGCCAGCGATCCACACCCGCACGCTGGTCCTGGCGCCACGCCTGTTCGACTTCGGCGGCATAACTCGTCAGCGTGCCTCGAGCTTCATCCGACAGGAACTGGTTTCGCTGCTCCATGTAGCGACCCCAGGACCAACTCAGCCAGATCATCAGCAGACAGAACGCCACCAACAGACACGCCAGTTTCCAGAACAGCGAGTGCCGGCCCGGCAGGTCAGACCATTTCATCGCCGGCACTCAACACGTAGCCCTTGCCCCAGACCGTGCGCACTTCGCGCTCGGTGTAGCCGATGCCTTTGAGTTTGCGGCGGATCTGACTGATGTGCATGTCGAGGCTGCGGTCATGGGCCGCGAAACCGCGTTGCAGTACGTGCTGATAAAGGAAGGCTTTGCTCAACACTTCATCGCCATTGCGATTCAAGGTGTCCAGCAATCGATACTCGCTGCGGGTCAGGCCGGCGGCGTGCTCACCATAGGAAACGTCACAGAGTTCGTCATCGAAACGCAAGCTGTCGACCGAAGCCGCGACCGCTGCCGGCTCTGGTCGACGGTCGAGCGCCACCCGGCGCAGGATCGCTTCGATGCGCACCCGCAACTCGGCCATGCTGAAGGGTTTGGGCAGGTAATCATCGGCCCCGAGGCGAAAACCGCTGATGCGATCCGCCTCGGCGCCCAGCGCCGACATCAGCACCACCGGGGTCGAATGGCTCTGGCGCAATTGCGTCAGCACGTTCAACCCGTTCAGGCCTGGCAGCAAAATATCCATCAACACCACGTCAAAGGGCCGCTGACGGGCAATGTCCAGGCCTTCCTGTCCGTTCTGGCACCAGGTCACCTGAAAACCGCAACGACCCAGATGCTCGTGCACGTAGGCGCCGAGGACGAGGTCGTCTTCAATGGACAGGATGCGCGGGTGGCCAACAGAGATGGGAGTCATGAGTATCTGCAAATAATTCTCAGTTGGCGATTATTCAAGATTGCCTGCCGATGGGCAACCCAAGGTTTGCCCATGGCGCAAAAGCGCCGATCCGGCCGACGAATGACGACATCAATTTTACGAAGATTGCCTGCCTGCAAATCGCTACACTGGCCCGATGGCGCGTGCCGGATGTACGTGCAGGTCAATCAATAGCTGGATGCAGGAGAGATGCGTGCTCAAGAAACTGGGAATTAAAGGCCGCGTGCTGTTGCTGACCCTGTTGCCGACCACCCTGATGGCGCTGGTCCTGGGCGGCTATTTCACCTGGACGCAGCAATCGGACCTGCAAACCCAATTGATGCAGCGCGGCGAGATGATCGCCGAACAGCTCGCGCCCTTGGTCGCCCCGGCCATGGGCCACAAAGACAATGAGTTGCTGGAGCGCATCGCCACCCAGTCGCTGGAAACGCCGGACGTACGCGCCGTGACCTTCCTCGCCCCCGATCGCACGCCCGTGGCCCACGCCGGCCCGACCATGCTCAACCCCGCGCCGATGGGCAGTGGCTCGCAGATGCTGCGCCGCAGTGGCAACGATGCGACGCGTTATCTGCTGCCGGTATTCGGCAAGCACCGCAACCTCGCGGGCGATTTGATACCTGATGAAGCCGAGCGTCTGCTGGGCTGGGTCGAGCTCGAACTGTCCCACAGCGGCATGCTGCTGCGCGGTTACCGCAGCCTGTTCGCCAGCCTGCTGCTGATCGGCGCGGGCCTGGCCGGTGCGGCACTGCTCGCCTTGCGCATGGGCCGGACCATCAATCGGCCGATCAGCCAGATCAAACTGGCGGTGGCGCAACTCAAGGACGGTCACCTGGAAACCCGCCTGCCGCCCCTTGGCAGTCAGGAACTGGATGAACTCGCGTCCGGCATCAACCGCATGGCCGGCACCCTGCAAAACGCTCAGGAAGAATTGCAGAACAGCGTCGACCAGGCCACCGAAGACGTGCGCCAGAACCTGGAAACCATCGAGATCCAGAACATCGAGCTGGACCTGGCGCGCAAAGAAGCCCTGGAAGCGAGCCGGATCAAATCCGAATTCCTGGCCAACATGAGCCATGAAATCCGCACGCCGCTCAACGGCATTCTCGGTTTCACGCACCTCTTGCAAAAAAGCGAGCTGACCCCGCGCCAGCTCGACTATCTGGGCACCATAGAGAAGTCTGCCGACAGCCTGCTGGGGATCATCAACGAGATTCTCGACTTCTCGAAAATCGAGGCCGGCAAACTGGTGCTCGACAATATTCCGTTCAACCTGCGCGACCTGCTGCAAGACACCCTGACCATCCTCGCCCCGGCGGCCCATGCCAAACAGCTTGAGCTGGTGAGCCTGGTGTATCGTGACACGCCGTTGTCGCTGGTCGGCGATCCGCTGCGACTCAAGCAGATCCTCACGAACCTGGTGAGCAACGCGATCAAGTTCACCCGCGAAGGCACCATCGTCGCCCGGGCCATGCTCGAAGAAGAGCACGAAGACAGCGTGCAACTGCGCATCAGCATTCAGGACACCGGCATCGGGCTGTCGAACCAGGACGTGCGCGCGTTGTTCCAGGCGTTCAGCCAGGCCGACAACTCGCTGTCCCGCCAGCCTGGGGGCACCGGCCTTGGGCTGGTGATTTCCAAGCGCCTGATCGAACAGATGGGCGGCGAGATCGGCGTCGACAGTACACCGGGCGAAGGCTCGGAGTTCTGGATCAGCCTGAGCCTGCCCAAGACCCGTGACGACGCTGAAGACCTGCCCGGTCCTCCGCTGCTCGGACGCCGTGTGGCGGTGCTGGAAAACCATGAACTGGCCCGTCAGGCGTTGCAGCATCAGCTGGAAGATTGCGGTCTGGTCGTGACGCCGTTCAACACCCTGGAAAGCCTGGCCAATGGCGTCACCGGGGCGCATCAGACCGATCAGGCAATCGATCTCGCGGTGCTCGGCATCACCAGCAACGATATGCCGCCGGAGCGCCTCAACCAACACATCTGGGACCTCGAACACCTGGGCTGCAAAGTGTTGGTGCTGTGCCCGACCACCGAGCAGACGCTGTTCCACCTCTCGGTGCCCAACCCGCACAGTCAGTTGCAGGCCAAACCGGCCTGTACCCGCAAGTTGCGCCGGGCGTTGTCCGATCTGGTCAACCCGCGCCAGCAGCGCAGCGAACCCGGCGAACCGGTTTCCAGCCGTGCGCCGAAAGTGCTGTGTGTCGACGACAACCCGGCCAATCTGTTGCTGGTGCAAACCCTGCTCGAAGACATGGGCGCCAAGGTACTCGCGGTCGAAAGCGGCTACGCGGCAGTCAAAGCGGTGCAAAGCGAAACGTTTGACCTGGTGTTGATGGACGTGCAGATGCCCGGCATGGACGGGCGTCAAAGCACCGAGGCGATTCGCCAGTGGGAAAGCGAGCGGCATTGCACGCCGCTGCCGATCGTCGCCCTCACCGCCCACGCCATGGCCAACGAAAAACGCGCGCTGCTGCAAAGCGGCATGGACGACTACCTGACCAAACCGATCAGCGAACGGCAACTGGCCCAGGTGGTGTTGAAGTGGACCGGCCTGGCGTTGCGCAATCACGGGCCGGAGCGTTCCAGTGACAGCCATGGCGGCGCCCATGAATTGCAGGTGCTCGACCACGACGAAGGCTTGCGCCTGGCCGCTGGCAAGGCCGATCTTGCCGCGGACATGCTGGCGATGTTGCTGGCCTCCCTGGAAGCCGACCGCGAGGCGATTCGTATGGCCCGGGAAACCAATGACCACAACGCCCTGATCGAACGCGTCCACCGCTTGCACGGCGCGACCCGTTATTGCGGCGTCCCGCAACTGCGTGCCGCCTGCCAGCGCAGCGAAACCCTGCTCAAGCAACAGGACCCGAAAGCCCCCGGCGCACTGGAAGAACTCGACCGGGCGATCAATCGCCTGGCTGCCCACGCCCGGATCAACGCTTGATGCAGCGCAATGGCACCGACCACCCTCGGCGCTAAGCTCACCGGTCCTGTAGCAGCTGGCGAAGCCCTGTGGCGAGGGGATTTATCCCCGTTCGGCTGCGAAGCAGTCGTGAAACCATTCAACCACGGTGTTTCAGGAAAACCGTGCATACCGGGTTTACGACTGCTGCGCAGCCGAACGGGGATAAATCCCCTCGCCACTGGGCTTCTCCAGCGGCTACATAAAAGCGTGAATCAGTTATCCAGGAGGACCGCATGCGCACGATTCTTTTCAGCAGCCAGACCTACGACCGCGACAGTTTCCTCGGCGCCGAGCTGCCCGCCGGTATCGAGTTGCACTTTCAATCGGCGCGGCTGAGCCTCGATACCGTGGCGTTGGCGGAGTATCACGAGGTGGTCTGCGCCTTCATCAATGATGACTTGAGCGCCCCGGTGCTGGAACGTCTGGCTGCGGGCGGCACACGCTTGATCGCCCTGCGTTCGGCCGGCTACAACCATGTCGACCTGGCGGTGGCGAAGCTGCTGGGACTTTCGATTGTGCGGGTTCCGGCCTACTCGCCGCACGCGGTGGCCGAGCACGCGGTGGCCTTGATCCTGGCGCTCAACCGGCGCCTGCACCGCGCCTACAACCGCACCCGCGAAGGGGATTTCAGCCTGCACGGTCTGACCGGTTTCGACCTGGTGGGCAAGACTGTCGGCGTGGTCGGCACCGGACAGATCGGCGCGACTTTCGCGAAAATCATGAACGGGTTCGGCTGCCGGTTGCTGGCCTTCGACCCCTACCCTAACCCGCAAGTCGAAGCCCTCGGCGCTCGTTACCTGAGCTTGCCCGAGCTGCTCGCCGAATCACAGATCATCAGCCTGCACTGCCCGCTCAACGAGCAGAGCAAACACTTGATCAACCGCGAGTCACTGGCGCACATGCAGCCTGGCGCAATGTTGATCAACACCGGCCGTGGAGGTCTGGTGGACACGCCGGCGCTGATCGACGCGTTGAAGGACGGTCAATTGGGTTATCTGGGGCTGGATGTCTATGAAGAAGAGGCGCAGCTGTTTTTCGAAGACCGCTCCGACCTGCCGTTGCAGGACGATGTGCTGGCGCGGCTGCTGACCTTTCCCAACGTGATCATCACCGCGCACCAGGCCTTCCTGACCCGCGAAGCCCTGGACGCGATTGCCACGACGACCCTGCAGAACATCGCGGCCTGGGCTGCCGGCACGCCGCAGAATCGGGTCGAGGGCTGAGCCGGTCAGGCCTTGGACAAGAGGATCATCAAGCCCAGCCAGCCGAACCCCAGCAAGCGTTGCCCCACGGAATGCCCGCGACGCAGCAGGAACCAGACAAAAAACGGCGGCAGAAAGAAAATCATCAATTTCAGCCACAGCTCCACCGGACGCACGCCGTTGGGGACGGGCATCGGCGCCGCCATTTCAGCTGGGGCTTCGGTTTTGCGTTTACGTCCGAACGCGGCCGGGGTCACCCTGGCGACTTTCTCGTCGGCCGGCAAACGCCCGAAAGAAAGGGGGGCCTGCCCAGGCGCTGCCGTCGAAGTGGCCGCTTGCACCGTTCCCGCCGGTGCACCGCAATGAATGCAAGCAGGCGCCGTGGAGCTGATGCTTTGCTTGCACTCATAACATTCGATTAACGCCATGTCCGTTCCTTAGAAATGCAAAAGCGGCAGTGTGCCATGAGTCGGCAGGCAATTTGAACCAGATCGAAGGTCATCCGCCCGCGCCATGCTGCGTGCAGGCCCGTGATAGCATACCGCGCATATTTGGAGGACCCATGGTCGAACACGATTTCCGCTACAGCCTGATGAACCCGCAACACACCCTCACCGAATGCCGCGCCCTTGTGCCGGGGCGTTATCAAGTCACCGGCAACGGCGGCTCGATTCGTAATAACGACGTGCTGGTCGTGACCCTCAAGGGCGCCAAGGACTTGTCCATGCGCCTGACCGTGGAAACGGTTCGTCACTTGATCAACCCGCCCGGCCAATGGGTCGCGGTGGCCAGTGGTCCGGTGTTCGGCGAATTGGCGATCCACACCTGGAAAGTCAACTGCGACAGCTGCGCCAAAGAGTTGAGCTTCGAGTTCGCAGTCGACGCCAAACTGGGCAACAAGGCTGAAAAACCGGCCGCCACCGCGCGGATTGCCGAGTTGGGCTGGTCCACCGTTGGCGACAAGCACCTGTGCCCGACATGCCAGGAGCCCGCGTGATGAAACGCCTCGCCCTGACCGCCCTGGTCGGTGCCAGCCTGCTGGGCTGCGCCGCCGAGCCGGTAAAATTGCAACAAAACCGCAGCTACATCCTGGAATGGATCGGCGAACGTCCGTTGATGGATTACAGCCACCTGACCATCACCCTCGGTGAAGACGGCCGGGCTTACGGCAATGGCGGCTGCAACCACTGGTTTGCGCCGTACACGCTGGAAGGCGACAAGCTGAGCTTCGGCAGAATCGGCAGCACCCGCAAAATGTGCGCACCGGCCGTGATGGAGCAGGAAAAACGCTTCATGCAGGCTTTGGAAAACGTGCAGCGCTGGGATGTATCGCCAATCGAGCAGATGCGCTTCTGGCCGGCGCAAGGCAAGCCGTTGCGTTGGTGGCTTGAAGAGGGTTGATCACCCTGGCCTGTGGCCAAGTAAATACCTGTGGCGAGGGAGCTTTTGTGGTGAGGGGATTTATCCCCGTTGGACTGCGCAGCAGTCCCTTTTTTGGGGTCGCTGCGCAACCCAACGGGGATAAATCCCCTCGCCACAAAAGCCCCGAACCACAAAGCCCCTCACCATAGAAGCGCCCTAGCCACAAAGCCCTGCGCAGTCAGTTAAGCGCCTGCAACGCCTCAAGCTTGGCCATCACCCCTGCCGCTGTCTGCTCGCCCATCAATTGCTCGCGCACCTTGCCCTTGTTATCGATGATGTAGGTCACCGGCAACGCCTCACTGCGCGGCAACTCAAAAAGATCCGCCGGGTCCGACGCCAGCACGGTGAATTTGATCCCCAGTTTCTCGCTGGCGCTTTTCAGCTCTTCCCCCTGCACATTGTCGAAATTGACCCCGAACACACCAATCTTCTTCTCTTTCAACTGATCCGCCAAGCCATTCAACTCCGGGATCTCGGTCCGGCACGGGCCACACCATTCGGCCCAGTAATTGAGCACCACCCATTGTTTGTCCAGACGTTCGGCGGCGACTTTCTGGCCGTTCTGGTCGATGCCATAGTCGTTGCCACAGCCCCCCAGCATCAACGTCCCGATGATCGCCAATGCTGCTGCCAGTCGTCTTGTCATGTCGTAATCCTTGTTCAAAATTGAATGCGCCTGCGACCCATCGCCTCCCGAGGTTCTGGATTACGCGCTGCACAGTTAGAATAGCCGCCACCTTACGCAAGATGCGACCCGCACATGACCGATCTGACGCTTTATCACAATCCGCGCTGCTCGAAATCCCGCGGTGCGCTCGAACTGCTGGAAGCCCGTGGCTTGACGCCGACCGTGGTCCGCTACCTGGAAACCCCGCTGGACGCCGCGCAAATCCAGAGCCTGCTGGGCAAGCTTGGCATCAGCGCCCGGCAACTGCTGCGCACCGGCGAGGACGAGTACAAAACCCTCAACCTGGCCGACAGCAACCTCGGCGAGGCGCAATTGATCGCCGCCATCGCCGCTCATCCGAAGCTCATGGAACGACTGATTCTCGAAGTCGGCGACAAAGCCATCATCGGCCGTCCGCCGGAGAAAGTATTGGAGTTGCTGCCGTGAGCGCGCCGTACATTCTGGTTCTGTATTACAGCCGCAGCGGCTCGACCAATGAAATGGCCCGGCAGATTGCCCGTGGTGTCGAGCAGGCCGGGATGGAAGCGCGCCTGCGCACGGTCCCGCCGATCTCCACTGAATGCGAAGCCGTGTCGCCGGACATCCCCGACGAAGGCGCGCTGTACGCCAGCCTCGATGACTTAAAGAACTGCGCGGGCCTGGCCATGGGCAGCCCGACCCGGTTCGGCAACATGGCGGCGCCGCTCAAGTACTTCCTCGACGGCACCAGCAATCTTTGGCTGACCGGCGCCCTCGTGGGCAAACCGGCCGGGGTGTTCACCTCCACCGCGAGCCTGCACGGCGGTCAGGAAACCACGTTGCTGTCGATGATGTTGCCGTTGTTGCACCACGGCATGCTGATCACCGGCCTGCCTTACAGCGAATCGGCGCTGCTGGAAACCCGTGGCGGCGGCACGCCGTATGGCGCCAGTCATCACGCCGGGGCGGATGGCAAAAGCGGTTTGAATGAACATGAAGTCGCGCTGTGCCGGGCCCTGGGCCTGCGTCTGGCGAAGACTGCGCAAAAACTGGGGAACTGACGTGGCGAAGAAGCCGAAGATTCTGCCCTCCATCGAATGGCTCGAACCGCGGGTCCGGGCGATGCGGGTGATCAGCCTGCTGTGCTTTTTCGGCCTGGTGGGGCTGCTGTGCGCGTATTACCTGGTGTTTGCCGACCTGCACGGCGCCCGGCCGTGGGTGATTTTGCTGATCGAATTGGTGCCGCTGCTGTTGCTGGCGCCGGGGATGATCATCGGCAGCGCGCGCGGGCATTCGTGGATGTGTTTTGTGGTGAACCTGTATTTCATCAAGGGCGCATTGGCCGCGTATGACCCGAACCGGCAGCTGTTTGGCTTGCTGGAGATGGGCGCGAGCCTGGCGGTGTTTTGTTCGGCGCTGTTGTATGTGCGGTGGCGGTTTCAGTTGAATCGCAAACTGGCGGGTGAAGGCGAGATTTCCGCCGCCTGACAGATTGCAATCGCTAGCAGGCTAGCTCCCACAGGGGACTTGTGTACGCCACAGATCCAATGTGGGAGCCAGCCTGCTGGCGATTGCCGCGACTCGGTCTCAATGGTTGACGGTGTAGGCCAACATCATCGAAATCTGGCTCATCGCCCGCCCGCCACTCTGTTCATGCCACTGGTTGAACACATCCTGCACCAACGCCAGGTCCCGCTGGCTGGTCGGCACCTTGTCGACGATCTTCTGCGCATTCAACCCCGCGACCACGTCGTAGCTCGGCACGAACGTGTCCTTGCCGACCATGCGCAGGAAGCGTGGCGCCGACAACCCACCCAATTGATGGCCGCGCTTTTTCAGGTAGGTCCACAGACCGACGATATCGGTTACCGGCCAGTCGGCGATCAGTTCGCCAAAGCTGCCCTTTTCATGCGCCACGTCCAGCACGAACTGCGCATTGCGTGGCACGCTTTTGAGCTTGCCCAAGTGACGGATGATCCGCGCGTCCTGCATCAGGCGCTCAAGGTGTTCGGCGCTCATCAACACGACCTTTTCCGGATCGAACTTGAAGAACACTTCTTCGAACGACGGCCACTTGGCGTCCACCAGGCTGTGCTTGAGCCCGGCGCGGAACACACGCAGCGCCATGGTCGAGAGGTAGCGGTCGTCGCTAATCTTGCGCAATTGCGCCGGGGTCTTGGGAACGGGCAGATGGGCTTCCAGTTCAGCTGCCGAGCCAAAGCGGTTCAGACAGTATTCGTGCAGCCACTTGTAATCGCGCATGCCCTCTCCTGATGAATAAGTGAAATAGATCCCTGTGGGAGCCAGCCTGCTGGCGATGGCTGAAGGTCAGTCAACAATGATTTGTCTGACCCACCGCCATCGCCAGCAGGCTGGCTCCCACAGTGATTATGTTTAGAGGTTGACCACGTTGACGAAGCGCGAAGCCGCCGTTTCGTCGATCTTGAGGCTGGTGAAGTCGAACAGGTTGCGGTCCGCCAGTTGCGACGGTTGCACGTTCTGCAGGCTGCGGAAAATGCTTTCGGTGCGGCCCGGGGTCTTGCGTTCCCACTCTAGCAGCATGTCCTTGACCACCTGACGCTGCAGGTTTTCCTGGGAGCCGCAGAGGTTGCACGGAATGATCGGGAATTGCTTGAAGTCCGAGTAAGCCTGGATGTCTTTCTCGTTGCAGTAGGCCAGCGGGCGGATCACCACGTTGCGGCCATCGTCGGCGCGCAGTTTTGGCGGCATGGCCTTGAGTGAACCGTTGAAGAACATGTTGAGGAAGAACGTCTCGACGATGTCGTCGCGGTGATGACCGAGGGCCATTTTGGTCGCGCCGATTTCGTCGGCAAAGGTGTAGAGCGTGCCGCGACGCAGGCGCGAGCACAGCGAGCAGGTGGTCTTGCCTTCCGGAATCAACTCCTTGACCACCGAGTAAGTGTCTTTCTCGACGATGTGGTACTCGATGCCCAGCTCTTTGAGGTAGGCCGGCAGCACGTGCTCAGGGAAGCCTGGCTGCTTCTGGTCCATGTTCACGGCCACGATCTCGAACTTGATCGGAGCGACCTTCTGCAGGTGCAAGAGCACGTCGAGCATGGTGTAGCTGTCCTTGCCACCGGACAGGCAGACCATGACCTTGTCGCCGTCTTCAATCATGTTGAAATCGGCAACAGCCTCACCCGCCTGGCGGCGAAGGCGCTTTTGCAGTTTGTTCTGGTTGACCGTGAGAGTGCCCATGACGCGAAATCCGTGAGGTGTGACGAAAGGCCGGCATTTTACGCAAAAACCCATCGTCGGCGAAGTACCTGGCGACGGCACTTTATCTGAGCTGAGCATACCCCTGTGGCGAGGGAGCTTGCTCCCGCTGGGTCGCGCAGCGGCCCCAAAACCATCCTGTCCCATTGTGTCAGGCAACCCCCATCGACCGTTTTTTGCGACTGCTGCGCAGCCGAACGGGAGCAAGCTCCCTCGCCACAATGGTTACGCAAGATCCTGCGGCGATTAACAGCAGTGTTTACAGCGCAATTTGCTCTAACGCCCTGCAACCTGCGTCGTTAAGACCTTTCTATACTGCGACATAAGGTCGCATACATATTCAGACCTATTACTTACTTGGCCACTTTGGCCTGTAGGCGCTCCACTGGGGGGCGACGGTAAAAACAAGAGGAGTGACTGGCATGATCCATCACGTAGTGGGGCTCTTCACCCACCCCGACCAGGAATGGAAAGAAATCCGTGGCGACCAAGAGGAAAGCATCAGCCACATGTACCTGACTCACACGCTGATTCTGGCGGCGATCCCCGCCGTGTCGGCGTTTATCGGCACCACCCAGGTCGGCTGGGTGATCGGCAACCGAGCGCCGGTCATGCTGACCCAGGAAAGCGCGCTATGGATGACGATCATGTCGTACCTGGCGATGCTCGGCGGCGTCGCGGTCATGGGCGCATTCATCCACTGGATGGCCCGTACCTATGACGCCAATCCAAGTCTGGCCCGCTGCGTTGCATTTGCGACCTACACCGCGACCCCGCTGTTCATCGGCGGTCTGGCGGCGCTGTACCCACACATGTGGCTGGGGATGATCGTCGGGACGGCGGCCATCTGCTACACGGTGTACTTGCTGTATGTAGGGCTACCCACTTTCATGAACATTCCATCAGACGAGGGCTTCCTGTTTTCCAGTTCGGTACTTGCCGTAGGCCTGGTGGTGCTGGTCGCCATCATGGCGTTTACAGTGATTGTCTGGGGACTCGGCGTGGGGCCGGTCTATACCAATTAGCAACACATCACCCAAAAACAAGATCTGCCAACACAGGCCGCCGCAAGGCGGCCTTCTAATGTAAGGAGTAACGACCATTCGGCGCCTCGGCGATTCGCAAGGCCCCGGCGTTGCGGCATACTCGACGTCTCTGGAGATCCATCAAGCATGCCCGAGCAACTCAATACCCGCGTCGAAGACTGTTACCAACTAGCCGAATCCTTTTTCAAACGACCTTTCAAACGCCCCGTGGTGAGCCTCAAGCTGCGCGGTCAAAAAGCCGGTGTCGCGCATTTGCACGAGAACCTGCTGCGCTTCAATCCGCAGCTGTACCGGGAAAACACTGAAGACTTCCTCAAGCAGACAGTGGCCCATGAAGTGGCGCACCTGATCGCCCATCAACTGTTTGGCGACCGCATTCAGCCGCACGGTGAAGAGTGGCAATTGATCATGCGCGGCGTGTACGAACTGCCGCCCAACCGCTGCCACACCTACGACGTCAAACGCCGCAGCGTGACCCGCTACATCTACAAATGCCCGTGCGTCGACAGCGATTTCCCGTTTTCGGCGCAGCGCCATGGCCTGGTGCGGCAAGGGCGGCGGTATTTGTGCCGGCGGTGCCGGAGCACGCTGGTGTTCAGTGGGGAGATGCGGGTCGAATAGTTGGATTTGTAGTGTTTGGGCCGACCTCTTCGCCAGCAGGCTGGGTCCCACAGGGGATCATCGATACGCCACAGATCCATTGTGGGAGCCAGCCTGCTGGCGATGGCGGCCTGACAGGCACTAGAGAACCACTTTGGCACGCCGCAACCCGGCAATCCGCTCTGCGTCAAACCCCAACTCCCCCAACACCTGATCCGTATGCTGCCCCAACACCGCACCAATATGCCGTGGCGCCGGCAACCCCTCGGAAAACTTCAACGGGCAGGCCATCTGCGCCTGAGTCGAACCATCCCCCCGCGGCACCTCGGTCACCAACTCCCGAGCCCTCAACTGCGGATGCCGCACCGCCTCACCCAGACTCAGCACCGGTTCGACACAGGCATCGAGTTCGGCAAACAGCGCGCACAAGTCCGAATAGTCGTGCTTTTCAAATTCCGTTTTCAGCGCCTCTTTGAGCTTCTTCTGCTGGGCTGGTTGAGGTGACAAGCCCAGAGCCGCCAACTCCTCCAGCCCCAGCGCCGTACACAGTCGCTTCATGAACACCGGTTCCAGGCTGCCTACCGACAGCCAGCGCCCATCCCGCGAACGGTAATAGTCGTAGAAACTGCCACCATTGAGCATCTGGTCTTCCCGGCCCGGCTCCACGCCACAGGCCAGGTACCCGGCGCCGGCCATGGCGTTGAGGCTGAAGGCGCAGTCGGTCATGCTCACATCCAGATGCTGCCCCACCCCGCTGTGCTGCCGGGCGATCACCGCCGCCAGCAACCCGATCACGCCGTGCAGCGAGCCACCGGCGATATCCGCCACCTGCATGCCCAACGGCAGCGGCCCGCTTTCGGTACGGCCCGTGTAGCTGGCCAGCCCCGCCAGCGCCAGGTAGTTGATGTCGTGGCCGGCGCGATCCTTGTAGGGGCCGGTCTGGCCGTAGCCGGTAATCGACACGTAGATCAGCTTCGGATTGATGGCCTTCAAGGCTTCATAACCCAGGCCCAGGCGTTCCATCACCCCGGGGCGAAACTGCTCCAGCACAATGTCATGGTCCACCAGCAACTGCTTGATCACCTCCAGTGCCTCAGGCTGCTTGAGGTCCAGCGCCAGGCTGCGCTTGTTGCGATTGAGGTAGGCGTGACTCGCCGAGACCCCGTGATCGTGCGGCGGCAACACCCGCAGCAGATCCATGCGAGTCGGTGATTCGATGCGCAAGACTTCTGCGCCCATGTCCGCCAGCAGCAACGAGGCAAACGGCCCCGGCAGCAGTGTCGAGAAATCCAGAACCTTGAGTGATGCCAGTGGACCGGGCATGAGCGATCTCCGTGAACGATGTCTCCAGCCTAGGCAGGCAATGGCATTGCAGCAATCACCTGAAGTGTCAGCAGCTGTGACCGTTACGCTCAAATCCCGGGCATGAAAAAACCCGCCGAAGCGGGTTTTTCATGACAGCCAGTCTTACTTGACGTTGCTTGGGGTTGGGCCTTCGGCCACGCCCAGGTCGTCTTCTTCACGAGTGTCGGAGATACCGCGACCACCGGAAGCCAGCTCGACTTGCAGCTTGTCTTCATCCAGCTCTTTCACCCACTTGGCCACGACCAGGGTCGCAACAGCGTTACCAACAAGGTTGGTCAGCGCGCGGGCTTCAGACATGAAGCGGTCGATACCCAGGATCAGCGCCAGGCCGGCAACCGGCAGGTGACCCACGGCAGACAGGGTAGCGGCCAGCACGATGAAACCACTGCCGGTTACGCCCGCAGCACCTTTGGAGGACAACAACAGCACCAGCAACAGAGTGATCTGGTGGGTGATGTCCATTTGGGTGTCGGTCGCCTGAGCGATGAACACTGCGGCCATGGTCAGGTAGATCGAAGTACCGTCGAGGTTGAACGAATAACCCGTCGGGATCACCAGACCGACAACGGATTTCTGCGCGCCCAGGCGTTCCATCTTGATCAGCATGCGCGGCAGCGCGGATTCCGAAGAGGAAGTGCCCAGTACGATCAGCAGTTCTTCACGGATGTAGCGAATCAATTTGATTACGCTGAAGCCGTGCGCGCGGCAGATGCCGCCCAGTACCACGAGCACGAACAGGATGCAGGTGATGTAGAAGCAGATCATCAACTGACCCAGTTGCACCAGCGAGCCTACACCGTAAGCACCAATGGTGAAGGCCATGGCACCAAAGGCACCAACCGGGGCGAGCTTCATGATCATGTTGATGATGTTGAACATCACGTGGGCAAAGCGATCGATGAAGTCCAGAACCGGCTTGCCGTAGGCACCCAGTCGATGCAGGGCGAAACCGAAGATCACCGAGAACATCAGCACTTGCAGGATATCGCCGTTGGCGAACGCACCGACGATGGTGTTCGGGATCACATTGAGGATAAAGGCAACGATGCTCTGGTCTTTACCGGCCGAAATGAAACCAGCGATTTTGCTGGTATCCAGCGTCGTCACGTCGATGTGCATGCCGGCGCCCGGTTGCACAACGTTGACCACGACCAGACCGATCAGCAAGGCAATGGTGGAAACGATTTCGAAGTACAGCAGCGCATAACCGCCGGTCTTGCCGACCGACTTCATGTTCTGCATGCCGGCGATACCGCTGACGACCGTACAGAAAATGATCGGCGCGATGACCATTTTGATCAGTTTGATGAACCCGTCACCCAGTGGCTTGAGGGCCACACCGGTCTGCGGGTAGAAGTGACCAAGCAGGATGCCGATGGCAATTGCAACGATCACCTGGAAATACAGGGATTTGTACAGTGGCTGACGAGTCGTCATTGCAAAGTTCCTCAAGAGTGCCCCGTGACAACATCCATCTGTTGCCCAAGACACTTCAATTGCGAACCCTCCTGCACTGGAGGGATTTGTTTTGTCGAGCTGCACAACGGCAGGCATCTGCTTGCTGTATCGCAAGGCCCGTGCCACGTTTCAAAAAATGCCTGCAAGCCTTATGACATCAAGGGTTACAGGTTCAACCTGCCACTGACCGGCAATAGCAATGTGGCGGATTTCCGCCCATCGATCCGACCTCGTCCTACAATTTGGCGGATATCCGCCTGTTCATCATCAGGAGCGACAGCTACCATCCGTCGATCAATGGGTCGGACCTGCCTGCTATGCGTGAACGCACCATCGCCAGTCATTTCGCCCGTGCCGTCCTTGGTGGCGCGCGCCGGTTGGGTTATGACTATTCAGAGCTGTTGCAGCAATTGGGGATCAGCCCCGAATTGCTCGAAGAGCCGCGCGCGCGGATTGCGCCGGAGCAGTTCACGCGATTGATCCAGGGTTTGTGGCTGGCCCTCGACGACGAGTACCTGGGCTTCGGACCGACGCCGAGTAAAACCGGCACCTTCGCGATGATGTGCCACGCCGTGATCCACTGCCGCAACCTCGATAAGGCCCTGCATCGCGGCCTGTTGTTCTATAGCCTGTTCCCCGACGGTCCGAGCCTGACTCTGACCCGCGAGGACGAAATGATCCGTCTGAGTCTCGATGATTCGAAATTCCACGACCCGGACCATTTCCTCACCGAAAGCCAGTTGATGGTGTGGCATCGCCTCGGCAGCTGGCTGATCGGCCAGCGCATTCGGCTGGAGCAGGCGACGTTCAGCTACCCAAGGCCCGAGCACGGTGCCGAATACGACCTGCTGTTCCCCTGCCCCATGGTGTTTTCCTCGGCGCAGAGCAGCCTGCTGTTTCACAGCCGCTACCTGAACATGCCGTTGTTGCAGGACGAACGCACCCTCAAGCATTTCCTCCAACACTCCCCCGCCGACCTGCTCTCGCGCCCGGATGATGGCGACAGTTTGAGCAGCCAGTTACGCCGCTTGCTCAGTCGCGACAGTTCACGCTGGCCGGATCTTGAGGCCGTCGCCGCTCACCTGCACATCAGCCCGCAGACCTTGCGCCGACACTTGCGTGAAGAAGGGTCGAGTTTCCAGGAGTTGAAGGATCAGTTGCGCCGGGACATTGCGATTTATCACCTGGGGCGGGCGGATCTGTCGTTGCAACAGATTGCCGAGCAGCTGGGGTTTTCCGAGCCTTCGGCGTTTCACCGGGCGTTCAAGAAGTGGACGGGGCTGACGCCGGGGGCCTATCGCGCGCAAGAGAATTGAATTTTCGGTTGAACTGACTGGCCCCTTCGCGAGCAAGCCCACCTTTGATCTCGGGTATCCACAAATTCTGTGGTCACCGAAGCCCCTGTGGGAGCGGGCTTGCTCGCGAAGAACGATGACGCGGTCTACCTGACCAAACGACTAAGGCGGATCAAGCCGATCCAGCATCCGATTCACCGCCAACTCCCCAAGCATCACCACCTGCTGAATCCCCAACACGGTGTTGCGATGCGGCCCCTCCATCAACCCCGCGAAATTACTCAGCATCACACTTGCCGATGCCAGGGATTCACAGGCGTTGACCAGCAGGGTTTCGTCATCGGTATCAGGGGCCACGAAATAAATGGTGCTGGGTTTGCGCGGGGTGTCTTGGGGAATGGCTGGTTTGAGGTAGTAATCGAGGGCGCGGTCGGCGCCTTCGTTGAGTTTTTTGGGGTCGGTGGAATCGTACGGCGAAACGTCGTCGGTTTCGGGTGGGTTGGGCGTAATTTTGAACATGTGAAGCTCCGTGGTTGGTTGAGCCGCCACGACCTATCGCTAAACAAGTAAAGGTGGCGGCTGTACGCAGGTTAGCGATCCGGGACACAGAAACCCCGGGTAGACCCGAAGGTCTCCCACGCACAGCCACCATTACGCGAATTGCAGGCACTGAAAACTGCAATCACAACTTGGGCGCTTTTGCGTCTGTGTAGAGGATCGGATCGCTAAACCCGATCGCTGATTCGTCAGCGACCCGGAAACAATAAAACCCACGCCCCAGACGCACAAGCCGGCGGATTCTGGCGTAGTCGTAGGCAGCGGCGCAAGGATGTGTAGCCTGAGTGAGTGTCTGGAGATGTCTTTTAAACAGCACTGTTTATTGCTCAATTCTTGAGGCTTGGTGCTGGATTGGGCGGGCCTCCTCGCGAGAAGCCCAGAAACCCACACCCAGTGGGGCAGAACGTCACCCGATGTATGCCGTGCAAGAGCGTGAAGTCATCAGCGACCGAGCATGTCGCCCGCAATGGGATTGCGGGGCACTGAGGCAACATTCGTTACACCCAGCCCTTCTGAACTCTCTGTTTCCATACCTCCTGATCCTGGCAAGAGCGAGATCACCCACACAGTCTTGTCATAGATACAGGTTACAAACCCTCGGGTGTCATCATGGCTTATCGCGATCATCAAAGGCCCCTGCCCAACGGGAATCGTTCTGATGACCGCCCCCGATACCAGATCAATCACCGACACCTTGTTGATATCTTTTTCACAGCAATAAGCCTGGGTGCCAGCACGGTTTACGACAATACCTCTTGGGTAACCGATGACAAGAATTTCTCTGACCTCGGCCCCCGTTTGAGCATTGATCTGCTTGACCACGCCCTGCCCGCTTTCATAGGCGCCACAGATATAGAGGTGGTTGCCATCCGGACTGACCGCGACGCCATAGGGCGAAATCCTCATCGGCAAAGTCCTGCTGACCGTCAGTGTTCGGGTGTCAATGACAGAAATTGATTGGCCAATGTTTTCGGCATTACCGACATAAACCTCACTACCCTGCGGGTTGATGTCGATACCTCTGGGATACGAGCCAACCGGAATCGTTTTGACAGCTTTTAAGTTCACCGTATCGATCACGACGACCGAGTTGCCGTTCCATGTACTGACGAAAGCCAAAGAGCCATCTTGGCTTAGCACTATTCCAATAGGATGGCCCGACGCAGGAATGCTGGCGATCAACATGGAACGATCCGTATCAATAACCGAAACCGCATTGGATCCATCACAGGCAAAGGCCAATATTCCGTTCCGACTAGGGGCAATATCCCAAGACACGTCTTGCGTTGGCACAGAGATCTGCTGAATCAAAGCTGAACTTCCGGTATCGATCACTTGCACCAGTCTGTATCCAGTGACATAGGCAAGCGTGCCATCCGGACTGATCGTAATCCCGGTCGGGTCCCCCCCCACCGTAATCGGCCCCAAGGGGCCGGCCCCCATGACGATCAGCGTCGCAGTTTCCGTGTCGCGGCCACTGGACGCCGTCAACGAAAACGTTCCCGAGGTGGCTGCACCTGTCACCCCACTGATTGTGAGCGTACCGTCCGATTGCGTCTTGAAATCGCGCGTTCCTCCTGCTCCATCAGGAAAGACCGTGCCCTCGGGCAGCGCCACTTTGATGGTTCCCGAGATCGGCAGCCCCGCTTGCATCAGTATCAACTTAATGTCCTTGACTCGCCCTCTCGGTGCGACTCTGTAGGGGGCGTTGGAAAAGGTCACTTCGACATCCGGAACGCTTTGACCAATCACCTGCGCCTTGGCAGGTAGCGAGGTTGCAATGACCGTACCGCCCCGAACCAATTGATGCACCACCGTCACGGTGCTATTGGCGATGATCTTGCTGTTGGGAATACTCCACACAAACTGACCCGGTACTTGCGTGATTGGCGATGTTTCTTCGTGAGTTGCAACGACACTGCCATTTAACTCGGCCGTGAATACCAGTTTGATCGAGTCCCCCACCTTCCAGATCGTTTCGACGAGGTGAATCAACGCCGACAACGGATTACCGTTCAACTTGGCGAGGTCGACGGTTGCAGGGTCGTCATTATTTTCGGTCAGGATTTCTCGAAGTATCGGCATCGCCAACGTTAAGCGATTGAGATGAACATCCGCATTAACAATATCCGACCAGGTAGGCGGCCCGGACGGATTGGTCAGGTTGTCGACCACCCGAAACTTGAAGGTAAAATCTGAATCGTCCCCGCCTTGTTTCAACACCTCTCGGGCAATCGGAATAATGACGGTTTGCGGTGCAGCGGAGACAGGAGGTTCAACGTCAGGCACTAGTTGATGCCTGACAACAACGCCATTGCAATCGACAAAAATACGGTCATACCACTGCGCGTTTTTGTAGGTCACGGTAACCGACACATCGTCCGCCTCATCGGCCCCAATACTCTCGTGGCTGACGTTAATGGCCAATACCGGCGGAACGTCACCCGGCGGTGAACTGCGGTAGAGCAGAATCAGGTCTTTGGTGAACTCTTCATTTTGGGAGGGGCGTTTGACACCAAATTTAATTTGGTTTTGGCCCCTCTGAAAGCGTCTGGAGGGAATGGTCAACGTTGTGTTCTCAGCTTCCTTGCCTTTGGCGATGGTCACCTTGCTCGCAAACTCATCGTTCAAGTAAAGCGTTATCAGGTCATTTTCTGCCTGCCCAACGTACGCAAACAAAATCACGCTAAAGCCATCAACCGCAGTGGCATCACCAATGGAAACACCACCGTGCGCCACTGAATCGGCTGGCACAACATCAACCATATTGGGCGCGTAAGGCAGTGTCAGCGCAAAGAGTTCAATTGTGTGTTCGCTTTCCATCGAACTATCTCCAGGGGCGTTGAGTTCACGGAACCGGAATCAGAAACGGCTGGAGTGATGTAACGCGATCTTGTGAACGAGCGGCTACTGTCAGATCTGACAGTAGCGACGAGTGGTTGCGAAAAGAAGAAGGATGACAGCTCTCCAGTCACCAGAAAATGAATCTAGAACGCCGCCCCGCTCATTGGAAAATCCCCAGGATTGGATAAATAAATGCGTCCCCTTTTCTTTTATAATAGTCAGGAGAAATAATAAGTGAGAAGAAGCTGATGAATTTACCGGAGCTGTCTCCAGCCCAGTGGGCCTGCTTTTTTCTCGGACCGTTGGCGCAAGACAACACGACATTCATAAACTTCTTTAATGCTCATACATACCCCATGACCGTTACCGTGTTGTTATTGGTATTACAGGTAAATAAGAGCTTCCCATCTGAGGTAACCGCAACCTCATTTGGACTGTTCGAAGAGATACTCTGTAGCACTGCCCAAGAACTGGTATCGATGACTAAAATCAGGTGATTATTAGCCATACAAACATAAATGCATTTGCCGTTCGGGCTAACTGTGACGCCTGAAACAACTCCCTCGACAGAAATGAGCCTGACCAGTGCCAATGTCTTGGTCTCAATCACCGATACCGTAGCATTGTGGCTACCAATGTACGCATGCAAACCGTCTGGACTAAAAACGACTGCCGCAGGAGACGTGACAGGAATATTCGTGATCACGCTTAGACTCTCTGTGTCGATAACCGATACAGTGTCGCTTCCTAGATTGCAAACATAAATGTGATTGACATTCGGGCTGAGGGCAAGGAAGTAGGGAAGTTGACCCACCAGAATGCTGGCGATAACCGTCATCATCTTGGTATCAATAACCCAGACGCGACTGTTCACATTTCCATTTCCGCTGGTACTGCATACATAAGCGCGCGCTCCATCGTTACTAAGTGCGACATAATAGGGAAATTCCCCTGCGGCAATACTATTGATCTCTGCGAGACTGCGGGCATCAAAGATCGACAATTTGTCGCTGCTTGTGCTGCATACATATAAACGCTCCCCACCGGGACTCACCGTTAAACCCGACGGAGTGGGTGTTTGGATAGTACCGACCACTTCCAACGTTCCGGCGTTAATTACCGACACCGTTCCGCTACCGTGATTGCTGACGTATACCTGGGAGCCACTCTTATTGACAACGATATTGCTGGGATTAACGCCAACAGGAATAGCTTTAATGATCTGTACATCACGGACAAGCTCTCCAATAACCGTCGCCTCGGCCGGTTTGGAAGTACCAATAACCTTGCCGAGCCTGATCTGCTTGTAACTGACCCTCACGATACTGTCGGCAATGACCTTGTCATTGGGTATATCCCAGGATAACTGCCCCGGCACCTGTGTGATCGGCAACGTTGCTTCATGGATGGCAACCTGACTGCCATTCAACATCGAGGTAAACGTCAGATGGATCTCATCCCCCGCGTTCCAGATCCTACCAATCAGATGGATCAAGGCCCACAACGGCCCGCCGTTTAACTTGGGAAGCTCGACAGTATTCGGGTTGTCAGTGTTGTCGTTCAGGATTTCTCGAAGGATCGCCTTTTCCAGCGTGACTCGCTCCGTATCAACATCGGCCTTTATAACGATTGACCAACGCCGGTTATGAGTCGTGTTGTTTACCTGATCCTTCACTGTGTACGAGAACGCGAATTCTGGATAACTACCGGCCCGTTCGAACATGCTTCGGGTGACGGTGATCACGAATGGCTTACTCTCTTCACCGGGTTGCACCGTAAAGGTGAAACGTACTCGATTAAGCTCCAGGTTGATTTCGTCGTAGGCTCTCATGTTCGGATAAGACAGCGTGACAGCCACGCCTCGATCCACCTCGTCCTTGCCGATCTGAGGCGGGTTGCCCAGGTCAGGCGGCAGGCTGATGTGCAGATCAGGATGAGCCCCTGTACCGGAAATGTTCCCGCCGGGAAGGTCGCGATGGTAGAGCGCCCATGACTCGGTTGATGGGCCACTGTTGCCACTGATGCGTTCCACCTCGTAAGTGAAAACATACACGCCGTCATCCTGTAACAACGACTGAAAGACGTTGAAATACACGGGGTTGTTCTGATCGGCCGGGGCCACCGGTTTGCGTTCGATCAACTGTGGTTGCGGATCACTGGCCCCCTGCATGTACAGCGCAATGTTGAGATAGCCCCCACCCAGAGGTGGATCTACCACCGCCTGAATCGCCCCTTCCCGACTGCCGTCCCTTCTGACCACCTGTGTGAAACTGGACTGCGGGAGGCCCTCCGCCGGGACGCCAGCGGGAGGTGCAGGCGTGACAATAACGCCAGGTGTAGCACCCGCAAATTTCACCGGAGCGTTAACCAGCACGCCGGGGTTAGATTCATTGGCCGTCATAGGACACCTTCCTTCTCGATGAGCCCGCGTATGCAGGGGCCTTTAATGGGTGATCAGACACCGAAGAAGGAAGATTGGCTACTGTCAGAAATAACAGGTCCGGGCCATATTACGACGAATGGCCATTACAGTAGGTCGTTCGCTTTCCCCCTCAAACCACCGGAAAATGAATCCGGAACGCCGCCCCGCCCATCGGCGAATCCCCGAGCGTCAGCTTCGCGCTGTAGCTCTCGATGATGTCCGGTAAATAAATACGTCCCCTTTTCTGTTCGTCCCCTTTTCTGTTGATACGGGGCTTTTTGTGTCGAGAGAACTGATTTTAAGAACAAATAAATGCGTCCCCTTTTCCACTTTTCTAAATGCCTTTTCTAAGTGTCTGGAGATGTGTTTTAAACATCTCCGTTTAATGCTCACACAAGCCCCCGAGACGGAGAACGTGTCGCATAAATAATTGCGCCCGTTTCCTCCAAGCCCACCCGCTTACACTTTTTCGCGAGAATCAATTTAAATAGTCATTTTAATATTATCAATTATTACATTGGTACCATGCCCCCCTGCAACCAATCTGGTTTCAATCTCCAGACTAGCAATTTCGCCTTTGGAAAAGGCTACATTCTCGATGACGGGTGGAAGAAAAAACTTCGGTATAGGAACATCATGGCGCTCCAATTCAATACCATTTCTATCCAAAGTATAAAAACTTGCGACTCCTCCCGACTCATTCCCGACCGCGGTGTATACCCACACAGTAAGATTAGACAACAGCTCTTTAAACTCCACTCTATGCTTGGAGGACCCATGCCCACCTAACAATAGTACCTTCCCTTCGATCCGCCCAGGATACTGGGTGCCGATAGAATATATATGGGTTGTAGATCCGGGCCTCGCGTTATTTATGTACCTGACCGTCATAGCAGGAAGTTCAAGATTTTGTCCTGGATATATTGAGACATCATCCCGACTGTCAAAATTTTCTACCACTACTGTCGGCTCAGCTTTGCCAATCACCTGCGCTTCAGCCACGCTGGAAACACCAATAACCTCGCCCCCCCGGATCTGCTCAAAACGAACCCTCACAATACTGTCGGCAATAACCTTGTCATTGGGAATGTCCCAAGCGAATTGCCCCGGCACCTGCGTGATCGGCAACGTTGCTTCATGGGTGGCAACCACACTGCCATTCACCACGGCGGTAAACATCAGGCGAATCTCATCCCCCGCCTGCCAGATTGTCTGGATCAAATGGATCAATGCCCACAATGGCCCCCCCTTCAGCTTGCCCAGATCAACCTTGGTCGGGTCGTCACTGTTATCGCCGAGGATTTCCTGAAGAATCGGCATCTCCAGTTCTTTCCGGTCGAGGTGAACGGCAATTGGGAAAGGCACCGACCAATGATCCTGTGCATCGAAGTTCCCCTTGTGTGTCGTACCCGAAAGGTTGTCCGTCTGGCTGACGACGTTGTACTTGATCAGGAACTGCGGGTTGTTCGGGTCGTGCGCGAAATGCTGGGTGTACAGGGTAAGAAAGACCGGCTTCGTCAGATCGGGGACGGGATCCTGTGGTGTCGGTTCGACCCGATGCGTCAGCAGGACGCCACCGCAATCGACGGTCACCAGGTCATAAAGATGCTTATGTGGCCAATTCAAGGTCAGGGCCACCCCCTTCGCCGCCTGCGCGGCATCCACGCTGGTCGGGCTGACGCTGATGCTCAGCGCCGAGTGGCCGCCGCCCACAATCGGGTCATCGCCGCCCGGCGCGTAGATGAAATAGAGCACGTTGAGGTCCGGCGAACTCTCGCCGTTGCCGGAAGGGCGCTCGACCTTGCAGTGCAAGGTGTTGACGTCCTCCACCAGCAAACCCATCGACAGGCGCAACTCCACCGCAACACTGGAATCCATGACGATTTCACTGGCTACCGGGTTCGGGTTGCCATTCACGTACAGCTTTACGGTTTCATACTTAGCCTGCCCAAACCAGGGCCCGAACAACACCAGCACACCCGCCGGATCCTTGTAATGATTAACAATGGACAGCCCGATATGCGCCTGCGGATGGGAGATCAGGTCAGTCTTCAGCAGAATCTGCGGAGGCGTGAGGGCGAAAGTGTTGATCGAAGCCGGGGCGGGGTTGTTCATGGCGCAGTGCTCGCTAAGTGATCGCGGGTTCGCGATATCAAACCTTTGGTACGGCGAGCTGACTACTGTCAGATCTGACAGTAGCGACGAATGGTTACGGCTAAAAAAATCAAACGCTCGCTAGTGAGTGTCTGGAGATGTGTTTTAAACAACGCTGTTTATTGCAGAGAATCTGTGAGATTTGCGTTGTCGGGGCTGGCCTCATCGCCAGCAGGCTCGCACACAGGGGATCTGCGGAGCATGCACTTTTCGCGAACGCCGCAGCTTCAATTGTAGGAGCGAGCCTGCTCGCGATGAGGCCCGAAAGAACACAATCAACCTTTCGGTCAAACCACCGGAAAATGAATCCGGAACGCCGCCCCGCCCATCGGCGAATCCCCGAGCGTCAGCTTCGCGCTGTAGCTCTCGATAATGTCCTTCACCACCGCCAACCCGATCCCCTGCCCCGGATGCTGGCGATCCAGCCGCTCGCCCCTTTGCAGAATCCGCGCGCGCTGATCCGGCGGCACGCCCGGCCCGTCATCTTCAACGCACAGCTCAACGCCGCTCAGGGTTTCGCGCACGCTGATGCGCACTTCGCTCAGGCACAGCCGATAGGCGTTTTCCAGCAGGTTGCCCATCATTTCCAACAGCGCGCCTTGCTCGATCGGCACGTAGCACTGATCCGGCAAATCGAAAGCGACGCGCACGCGTTTGTCGCGGTAGACCTTGTCCAGCGTGTCGCACAGGCTTTGCAGCACCGGTTGCAGGCGCACTTGGTGGCGCACCAAGCCGCTTTTGCGCAGGCTGGCGCGTTGCAGTTGATAGCCGATCTGCTGGCTCATGCGTTCGATCTGGGTTTGCAGCACCCAGGCCTGATCGCGGTCTTCCGGGCGTTGGGCCATGTCTTCGCTGACACCTTGCAGCACGGTCAGCGGGGTTTTCAGGCTGTGGGCCAGGTCGTCGAGGGAATCGCGGTAGCGGCTGCGCTGTTCGCGTTCGCTGTGCAGCAAGCGGTTGAGGGAGCCGGTCAGGCGCAGCAGCTCGCGCGGGTGTTGTTCGCTGAGGCTTTCGCGGGCACCGCTTTCGATTTCATCGAGTTCCTGACTGAGCCGCCGCAAGGCTTGCAGACCCCAGGTCAGGCCAATCCACAGCAACGCCAGCAGCACCAGCAACGCGGCGCCGAAACCGAGGTAGAGGTTTTCGCGCAGGCCTTCGAGGGTGACTTCGTATTCGTGCACCGGTTGCAGGGCGACGATGCTGAACGCCGCGCTTTTGCCGCCGAGCAGTTTGACTTCGACGTCGTAGACGAAGAATTCCTGACCGTCGGCCTCGCTAATGCGCGCGAACTCATTGCCGCGTCCGTCGTAACGCGGTTTGTAGTTGATCTTCTCTTCGCCGGTGGCCTTCGAGCGCCAGACCAAATGACCTTCGCGGTCATAGATGTAGCCGAGCAAGCGGCTGTCAGTCAGGTTGAAGCGCTCATCGGGCAACTGCGCCGGCATCTGCAGGGCGTTGTTTTCGATCCGCGCTGCGGAAATCAACGTGTTTACGTCCGACGCCAGGCGTTGCTCGATGGAATCCTGCAACGCCAGGCTGAACGCGCCCTGCATCGCTGGCAGCAACGCCAGCATAAACAACACCGCCAGGGTGGCGGCGGCAAGCATCAAGCGGACACGAAGGGAGCGAATCAACTGCAGCGCTCATTGAACAGGTAGCCGAGGCCACGCACGGTGTCGATCGGTTTGAAACCTGCCGGGCCTTCGAGTTTGCGGCGCAGACGGCCGACCAGCACTTCGATGACGTTCGGATCGCGCTCGTCGTCGTCCGGGTAGAGCTGCTCCATCAAGCGGTCCTTGGCCACCACTTGCTGGTGATGGCGCATCAGGTACTCGAGGATTCGGTACTCGTAGGCGGTCAGCGCCAGCGGTTGTTCATCGAGGGACGCCTGTTTGCGATTGAGGTCCAGCAGCAGCGGCCCGGCGACGATGGTCGACTGGGTGAAGCCGCTGGAGCGGCGCAGCAAGGCATTAAGGCGTGCGTCGAGTTCTTCGAACTGGAACGGCTTGACCACGTAATCGTCGGCGCCGGCGGCAAGGCCTTCGACCTTGTCCTGCCAGTTTCCGCGCGCGGTGAGGATCAGGATCGGGAAGGTCTTGCCGCGCGAGCGCAGTTGGCGGATCAGGTCGAGCCCGCTCATGCCCGGCAGGCCGAGGTCGATCACCGCCAGGTCGTGGTTGAACTGCTCGGTCTGGTACAGCGCCTCTTCGGCGTTGGCCACGGACTCGACCACGTGGCCGCTGTCCGTCAGGCGGGTTTGCAGGTGATGGCGCAACAGCGCTTCATCTTCGACGACCAGCAGTTTCATAACGCTCTCCTAGGCAAATCGTTTTCTCCAGCAGCACAGCTTTCAGTCATAGCGCAGAACCTGTGGGAGCGGCTTGCCCGCGATAGCGATCTGGCTGACACATTAATAGTGAATGTGCCGCCGCTATCGCGGGCAAGCCCGCTCCCACAGGGATTGCGCTTAACTATCTGGCATTCGCGCATCCCTTTATCAGAAAGCGTAGTTGGCCGACAGGTAGGTCTGGGCGCTGCTGGTCAGGTCCAGCGAACCCTGTTTGCTACCACCGCGCTCGCTCATCTCGGTGCTGGCGTTGCTGCGCAGGTAACGGTAACCCATCTCGACCGAGGTGTTTTGCGACACTTGCTGCAATACGCCGACCTGGCCGCCAATGGCGTAACCGATGTTGCTGTCGCGGCTGAAACCCGGGGACTCCTGGGTCATTTTGGTCAGACCGGCCGTGGCACCGCCGAACAATTTGGTGCTGCCGCCCACCGGGTAGAACAGATCGTAACTGCCCAACAGGTTTTCCTGACGCAGTTTAATGCCATTGTGCGAGCCCGACACGTTATCGTAAGTGGCATAGTAACGAGCCTGGCTGTTTTGCTGGCCCAGACGCACACCCCAAGTGGTGTCCTTGCCGATCACGCCGTCGGCGTTCGGGTGGTTGAGGTTGTCGTTCAGGGCGTGGGACTTTTTGACCTTGTCGCTGGTCTGTCCAAGAGTAAGGCTGGCGAAATTATCGTTGGAGGCGAAAGCTGCGGTGCTCGCGCCCATGACGGTGAAAGCCAGAAGCAGTTTTTTGAAGTGAGTCATTGGGGAATTTCCTCATGCGCTATTTGCTTTTTGGGTACGGGGCAAGGTTACTCACCCCGCCCTGAACTCCCCCTGAACGCACTCTGAACCTGAGCTGAACCAACTCCACCCGACTGTTTTAATGACTTTTATGCAGGAGCATCCGACCATGCGCGTTTTCCTCGCCCTCGTCTTACTGGCCTTGAGCGGGCTCGGCCAAGCCGCGATCAAGACTCAGGAAATCCCCTATCAGAGCCCCGACGGCACCCAGTTGATCGGCTATTACGCTTACGACGACGCTATAAAAGGTCAACGTCCGGGCGTGGTCGTGGTGCACGAATGGTGGGGCCTCAACGATTACACCAAGCGCCGCGCCCGCGATCTGGCCGGCCTGGGTTACAGCGCGCTGGCCATCGACATGTATGGCGATGGCAAGAACACCGAGCATCCCAAGGACGCCATGGCCTTCATGCAAGCGGCGTTGAAGGACAGTGCCGCGTCCAGCGCCCGCTTCCAGGCCGGGCTCGATTTGCTGAAGAAACAGCCACAGACCAATCCGGATAAAGTCGCCGCCATCGGTTACTGCTTCGGTGGTGCCGTGGTGCTGAATGCGGCCCGTCAGGGTGTGCCGTTGGCGGGAGTGGTGAGTTTCCACGGGGCGCTGGCGACAAAAACGCCTGCAACACCGGGCAGTGTGAAGGCGAAGATTCTGGTGGAGCACGGGGCACTGGACAGCATGGTGACGGCGGATAACGTCGCGGCGTTCAAGGCCGAGATGGACAAGGCCGGGGCTGACTATCAGTTCGTCAACCTGGAGGGTGCCAAGCATGGGTTCAGTAATCCGGATGCGGATCGGTTGGGCCATGGCGATCATGGCGGGCCGGATATCGGGTACAGCAAGGCGGCGGATGAAAAGTCCTGGGCGGATATGCAGGCGTTCTTCAAGAAGATTTTTGGCTGAAAAGGTAGCCCCTATGGCTAGGGGCTTTTGTGGTGAGGGGATTTATCCCCGTTGGGTGGCGAAGCCGCCCCAAAACCTGCAACCGCATTTCAGCAGGGGCACCGCGATTGCCGGGTTTACGACTGCTGCGCAGCCGAGCGGGAGCAAGCTCCCTCGCCACAAACGCGGTTGCCACTACCCAGCCTGAGAGCAACCCGGCAAAATGCCCGCCATGAATCCCGTCCCCGCCCTACCCATCTGCTGCACCCCGCTCGATGCCCATTGGCCGCTGCCGTTTGTGCTGCCCGATACGGTGCTGTTGAGCACGCACTTCGACACCTCGCAACTGGCCAGCGATGATTTCCAGCGCAGCGCCATCGAGCCGCCGGCGAGCATCCAGCGTTCGGTGGCCAAGCGTCAGGCTGAGTTTCTGGCCGGTCGGGTTTGCGCCCGGGCGGCGTTGCAGCAGTTGGAAGGGTTGAGTTTCAGCCCGGCCATCGGTGAAGACCGCGCGCCGGTGTGGCCCGCGCACATCACTGGCTCGATCACCCACAGCACCGGCCGGGCTGCGGCGATTGTGGCCAATAAGACCCACTGGCGCGGGTTGGGGATGGACCTGGAAAACCTGCTCAACCCCGAACGGGCCGAGCGCCTGGCCGGGGAAATCCTCACCCCGGCGGAGTTGCAACGCATGGCCGCAGGCCCCCGTGATCAGTTGGCGATGTGGGTGACGTTGACGTTTTCGGTGAAGGAGAGTTTGTTCAAGGCGCTGTATCCGATTGTTCGGCAGCGGTTTTATTTTGAGCATGCTGAAGTGCTGGAATGGACCGAGACGGGTGAAGTGCGGCTGCGATTGCTGACCGACCTGTCCAGTGAGTGGCGCAATGGCACTGAGCTGGATGCGCAGTTTGCGGTAGTGGATGGGCAGTTGTTGAGTCTGGTCAGTATCAAGGCCTGAAGATTTTTGGCGTTTGCCAAGGGCCTCTTCGCGAGCAAGCTCGCTCCCACACTGGATCTATGTCACACCGAAAATCCCCTGTGGGAGCGAGCCTGCTCGCGATGAGGCCAGCCCAGACAACCGAGATCTCACCGCCTCTCCTGATTCCGCGGCCAACTCAGGCTGAAACACGCCCCGCCCAGACTCTTGCTCTTGCTGATCAACGCTCGCCCGTCATGCCAGTGGATAATCCGCCGCACGATCGACAACCCCAGCCCATGCCCACCCGACGCGCGGGTACGGCTGTCATCCAGACGCAGGAACGGCGTGAAGATTTTCTCCCACGCCGACTCCGGCACGCCCGGTCCGTCATCTTCGATGTCCACCCGGCAACGCTGCTGCCCCACCTGATAACTGACGGTCACCCGCGACGAGGCATGGCGCATGGCGTTGCTCACCAGGTTCTGGATAGCCCGGTGTAAATAGCGCGGTTCGGCCTCGACCCAGGCGTCGTCGCAATCGGCAGCCGACAAACACAAACCGCGCTGCACGGTGACGTCAGCGCGTAACGGCGCCAGTTCTTCGATCACCTGATTGACCAACGCATCCAGATCGATCCGCTGGAAATTCAGCGCCGGAGAACCCTGCTCCAGCCGCGCATAGGTCAGCATCTCGTCGACGAGCTTGTCGAGGTCCTCGATGTCGTGATCCATGCCTTCGCGGTATTTCTCCAGCGCCTGCGGCGTGGTGGCCGAGCCGATCATCTCCAGGCCAAAACGCAGGCGTGCCACCGGGGTGCGCAATTCGTGAGACACAGCGCGCACCAGTTCACGCTGGATCGCCAGCAACTGTTGCAAGTGCTCGGCCATGCCATTGAACGCTGAAGCCAGCCGTCCCACCGAGTCCGCGCCGCGGGCCGGCACGCGGGTTTCCAGGCTGCCCTTGGCGATGCGCGTGGCGGCGGCTTCGAGGCCACGCAAGCGGCGCTCAAGTTGTCGCACCAATAGATAGACGATCAAACCGATCAGGCTCAAACCGAGGGCCGCGATCAGCACCAGCCATTCCGGTGGATACGGATTCATCTGATACAGCGGGCCGATTTCCAAAACCCACGGCGTGCCGACCATGCCGGCAAACACGCGGATCGAGTCGCCGCCCTTGCCCAGCGCCATCACCGTGTCGCCTTCAGAGATCCGGCGGCTCTGGTCTTCGTCCATGTCCGCCTGGTCGACGGTAACCAGCCGCAAGTCGAAACCGAAGCCCTTATCTTGTTTCAGTTGCGCCAGGCGCTTGGGCTGCTCGGCCACCGGCACGCGCACCAATTCGTCGGCCAGCAGGTAGATAGTCGCTCGCGCCAGTTGCTCGCTGATCTGTTGAACCTCTCCGGTGAGCACCAACTGTTCCCTGTCGCTGACCAGTCGATACACCTTCGCCGCATGCGGGCCGGTCTGTTCCACCAGCGCCTGACCGCGCAGCACGCGGGTGCGCTGCGTCAGGTCGAGGTCGGTCTGGGCAAAGGTCTTCAGCGCCAAGGGAATCCCGAGCAAACGCTCCCACACCAGCAAGGCTCGGTGGCGCTCGGTTTCGTTCATCGGATTGAGGTTGTCGGCCATCAGCGAAAAGGTGCCGTGGGCCAGGCGCTCGCGATATTGTTCGCTGCGCACCTGATTGAGCAGGTGCAAAGCCAGTACGCCGAGCACCGCGACCAGAATCAGCGCCGCGCACATGCCGCCGTAGATGCGCAGGAAGATCGAGTTCACAGGGTGCAGGCTTCCGGAACGAACAGATAACCCTTGCTGCGGATGGTTTTGATCAGTCGCGGATGCTCCGGATCGTCACCGATTTTCGGGCGGATGCGCGAGATGCGCACGTCGATGGAGCGGTCCTGGCCGTCATAGCCGATGCCGCGCAGCGCGGTGAAAATCTCTTCCCGGGACAGGATGCGCCCGGCGTTGGCCACCAGCAGCCACAGCAGGTCAAATTCGGCGCTGGTCAGTTCGATGCCGTTGTCATTCAGCCAGGCCTCGCGCAAAGCGTTGTCCACCACCAGCGGGCCGAACTGCAGGCGTCGTTGTTTTTCCGGGGCCACTTCAGGGGCTTCGCTGCGGCGCAACAGGGCCTGGATGCGCGCCAGCAGCAGGCGTGGACGCACCGGTTTGCACACGTAATCGTCGGCGCCCAGGTCGAGGCCGAGGATCTGGTCGGTGTCGTCGGTGCGGGCGGTGAGCATCAGGATCGGGCCGTCATATTTGTCGCGGACCTTGCGGCAGATGCTCAGGCCGTCTTCGCCGGGCAGCATCAGGTCGAGGATCACCAGGTCCGGCTTTTCATTAATGATGCGGGCTGCGGCCAGGGCGCCGTTGCCCTCGATCGATACGCGCAGGCCATTGGCTTCCAGGTAATCGCGGGTCAGTTCGGCCAGACGCTGGTCGTCCTCCACAATCAATACCTGCCAGGCTTCTTGCTCCACGGTGACCTCTGCTTGCCAACAACACTTATAAGGAAGGATCCACCCGTCTTTTTGTAATGATTGGGGAGGATAAGAATGCATACACACAGGCCGATTGTATAAACGCCGAACGCCGAGAACACAAGCCGGCAAATGCGTTCGGACAACCCGGTTTTTTGTGATAGGGTTCGCGCCCTTAAAAATCCGAATGACTGTTTTCGATCGCTGAAAATCAGTGGAAAACAGTCCGCTCCAGCTAGGTCGCGGCCTACACGCCCGTTCCACCTTTCACACACAATTTACGCACAGGTTTATCCACAGGTAGTACGTTGCAACACCCTCCAAAACGCATTATCTTGTAGCACGGCGCCAAAAAAACCCTACATGTAGGGTTTTGACTTAAAAAGCCCAACCACATTTCAGACCAGAAACTCAAGCGCTTTATTGCTGTTTCCGGTTGAACCAAGCGTGATTTTGAAAGCCCAAACCGCACCTGCGGATGGCACCGTTTTTTTAGGCCGGAACAGCCGGAACGGTACGGGTGTTGCAGTCATTACTGTCACCCTGAATGGAATCCGGTTTCGAGCCCTGGCTCGCGACCAAAGACTTCGGCAAGGAAGCGGCATCATTAGCCTTTTCCTACTGTCCCGAAGTTGTTATGCCCGACGCCCGTCGGTTGTAGTGCTTCAGGACAGAACGGTGGGCACCATGAAGGTGCTCAAACAAACATAGAGAATGTGGAGACACTCCCCCATGCAAACCGACACAACTCGCGAGAACCCGCAGGGCACCTTGCCGCAGGCCGCTGATTCGACTTCGGATCTGTCCGCCACCGCGCCTGGCCAACTGCGCGTGATCAAGCGTAACGGCACTGTCGTTCCTTACACCGATGACAAGATCACCGTCGCGATCACCAAAGCGTTTCTCGCAGTTGAGGGCGGCACCGCTGCCGCCTCGTCGCGAATCCATGACACCGTTGCCCGCCTGACCGAACAAGTCACCGCGACCTTCAAGCGTCGCATGCCGTCGGGCGGCACCATCCACATCGAAGAAATCCAGGACCAGGTCGAACTGGCCCTGATGCGTGCCGGCGAGCAGAAAGTAGCCCGCGACTACGTGATCTACCGTGACGGTCGTTCGAAAGAACGCGCTGCCCACGCACCAGCTGAAGAAGCCGTCAACGCTCACCCGTCGATCCGCATTACCCGCGCAGATGGCACCTTTGCTCCTCTGGACATGGGCCGCCTGAACACCATCGTCACCGAAGCGTGCGAAGGCCTGGAAGAAGTCGACGGCGACCTGATCCAGCGCGAAACCCTGAAAAACCTGTACGACGGCGTGGCCCTGACCGACGTCAACACCGCCCTGGTGATGACCGCCCGTACCCTGGTCGAGCGTGAGCCGAACTACTCGTTCGTCACCGCCCGCCTGCTGATGGACACCCTGCGTGCCGAAGGCCTGAGCTTCCTGGAAGTTGCCGAAAGCGCGACCCACCACGAAATGGTCGACCTGTACGCCAAGGCGCTTCCAGCCTATATCGCGAAAGGTATCGAATTCGAATTGCTGAACCCGATCCTGGCCACCTTTGACCTGGAAAAACTCGGCAAGGCGATCAACCACGAGCGCGATCAGCAGTTCACGTACCTGGGCCTGCAAACCCTGTACGACCGTTACTTCATCCACAAGGACGGTATCCGCTTCGAACTGCCGCAGATCTTCTTCATGCGCGTGGCCATGGGCCTGGCGATCGAAGAGAAGCAGAAAGAAGACCGTGCGATCGAGTTCTACAACCTGCTGTCGTCCTTCGACTACATGTCGTCGACTCCGACCCTGTTCAACGCCGGCACCCTGCGTCCACAGTTGTCGAGCTGCTACCTGACCACCGTGCCGGATGACCTGTCGGGCATCTACCACGCGATCCACGACAACGCCATGTTGTCGAAATTCGCCGGCGGCCTGGGCAACGACTGGACCCCGGTTCGTGCCTTGGGTTCGTACATCAAGGGCACCAACGGCAAATCCCAGGGCGTTGTTCCGTTCCTGAAAGTAGTGAACGACACCGCCGTTGCCGTTAACCAGGGTGGCAAGCGCAAAGGCGCTGTCTGTGCCTACCTGGAAACCTGGCACATGGACATCGAAGAGTTCATCGAACTCCGTAAGAACACCGGTGATGACCGTCGTCGTACCCACGACATGAACACCGCCAACTGGATCCCTGACCTGTTCATGAAGCGCGTCTTCGATGACGGCAAGTGGACCCTGTTCTCGCCGTCCGAAGTACCGGACCTGCACGACCTGACCGGCAAGGCCTTCGAAGAGCGTTACGAGTACTACGAAGCCCTGACCGAGTACCCAGGCAAGGTCAAACTGTTCAAGACCATCCAGGCCAAAGACCTGTGGCGCAAAATGCTGTCCATGCTGTTTGAAACCGGCCACCCATGGCTGACCTTCAAAGACCCGTGCAACCTGCGCAGCCCGCAGCAGCACGTGGGCGTGGTCCACAGCTCGAACCTGTGCACCGAGATCACCTTGAACACCAACAAGGACGAGATCGCCGTTTGCAACCTGGGCTCGATCAACCTGCCGAACCACATCGTCAACGGCAAGCTGGACACCGCCAAGCTGGAACGCACCGTGAACACCGCCGTTCGCATGCTCGATAACGTGATCGACATCAACTACTACTCGGTGCCACAAGCGAAGAACTCCAACTTCAAGCACCGTCCGGTTGGTCTGGGCATCATGGGCTTCCAGGACGCTTTGTACCTGCAGCACATTCCTTACGGTTCCGACGCGGCCGTCGAGTTCGCCGACAAGTCGATGGAAGCGGTCAGCTACTACGCGATCCAGGCTTCCTGCGACCTGGCCGACGAGCGCGGCGCCTACGAGACGTTCCAGGGTTCGCTGTGGTCCAAAGGCATCCTGCCGCTGGACTCGCAACAGATCCTGATCGAGCAACGTGGCCAGAAGTACATCGATGTTGACCTGAACGAATCCCTGGACTGGGCACCGGTTCGTGCCCGTGTGCAGAAAGGCATTCGTAACTCCAACATCATGGCCATCGCACCGACCGCGACCATCGCTAACATCACTGGCGTCTCGCAGTCGATCGAACCGACCTACCAGAACCTCTACGTGAAATCGAACCTGTCGGGCGAATTCACCGTGATCAACCCGTACCTGGTTCGCGACCTGAAGGCTCGCGGTCTGTGGGACTCGGTCATGATCAACGACCTGAAGTACTACGACGGTTCGGTGCAACAGATCGAGCGCATCCCGCAAGAACTCAAAGAGCTCTACGCGACTGCCTTCGAAGTGGACACCAAGTGGATCGTTGATGCGGCAAGCCGTCGTCAGAAGTGGATCGACCAGGCTCAGTCGCTGAACCTGTACATCGCTGGCGCTTCGGGCAAGAAGCTGGACGTGACCTACCGCATGGCCTGGTACCGTGGTCTGAAAACCACTTACTACCTCCGCGCCCTGGCCGCGACCAGCACCGAGAAGTCGACCATCAACACCGGCAAGCTGAACGCTGTTTCCAGCGGCGGCAACCACGGTGAAGATTCGGTCCTGGCAGCGCCTGCCGGCCCTGCTCCAGTGCCGAAGGCTTGCGCCATCGACGAGCCGGATTGCGAAGCTTGCCAATAAGCTGAGCCAGTGAGCGCCGCAAGGCGCTGACCTGGAGACCCCCGATCAGTCCTCTGGATTGCCGGGGGTTTTCTTTTGCCTGCCTTTTAAGATCAAGAGATCGCAGCCTCGTTTCACTCGACAGCTCCTACAGGGGGCGTGTACACCGGGGCATTCCGCGTTTGCCCGATCCATGTAGGAGCTGTCGAGTGAAACGAGGCTGCGATCTTTTGATCCTGATTCCACCAGGACAAAAAAAACCCCTCTCACGAGGGGCTTCTTATGCAGCGCTATCCAGCATCAGGTCATCTGAATGATGGTCTGCATGATGGTGCTCTGAGTAGAGATGGTCTTGGCGTTTGCCTGGTAGTTGCTCTGCGCCTTGATCAAATCAACCAGCTCGTTGGTCAGGTTGACGTTGGACTCTTCCAGGGAGTTGGACACTACCGCACCCAGCGTACCGGTTTTCGGTGCATCGACACCGGCCACGCCCGAGGCGAAGGTTTCTTTCCAGCGCGTACCACCGATTGGCTGCAAGCCTTGCTCGTTGGCGAAGCTGGCGACCGCTACCTGGCCGATAGCCTTGGTTTGCTGGTTGCTGAAGTTGGCGGTCATTATGCCGCTTTCGTCGATGGTCAGGCTGGAGATCTGGCCAGTGGCGTAGCCGTCCTGATACTGCTGGGTACGAGCAGTCGCCGAGTTGAAAGAGGTGGTTTTGGTCATGTCGAATTTCACCCCCCCAGTGGCCGGAACCGAACCATTAGGACCCCAGACTTTTGGCGTCACGCTGCCGTTGGTTACCACGCCTGGCACCCAACCGGTCAGATTGAAGGTTTTGCCGGTCACGGCAAAACCCGCACTGCCGGTCATGGTGTTGACGGTACCGTCAGAGTTGAAGGTCACGGTGGCAGTCACTGGCACCGGTGGTTCGGTGGCCGGATTGGAAGGCGAACGACCGTCCACGTAGGTGTACACGGTCCACGCGTTAGTACCGGTTTTTACGTAATACTGATCCAGAGTGTGCTGGTTACCCTGGCTGTCGTAGATCGGCGTGGAGATTGGCTTGTTATAGCTCAATGGCTCGGCCGGGTTGAACGGCGTAACGGTCGGAAGGGTTTCCGAAGAGTTAAGGTTCATGGTCTGGTCGACACGAGTGGTCGCCTTTGGCGACAGGCTCGAGGTGTCGATCTTCAGGTCGGTCAGCACGCCGTTGATGATCTTGCCGTTGTCATCAACGCCATAGCCTTGCAGACGGTTGCCGTTGTTGTCGACGACGTAGTTTTCAGCGTCAGTCTTGAACGCACCGGCACGGGTGTAGCTCAGGGAGCCGTTGTCGCTGAGGATGAAGAAGCCGTTGCCCTGGATGCCCATGTCCAACACGTTGCCAGTGTTGTTCACGTCACCCTGGCCGAACTGCTGGGCAACGTTGGCCAGACGCACGCCGTTGCCGACGGTCTTGCTGCCGGTACCCAGGCGGGTGGCCGAATACACGTCTTCGAATTCTGCACGGGACGATTTGAAACCGGTGGTCGCGACGTTGGCGATGTTGTTGCCGGTCACGTCCAGTTGTTTGTTGGCTGCATAGAGACCGCTAAGGCCGATATTGAAAGACATATTCCACTCCTTTGTGCCGTGTTAGTCGGCTCTATATACCAATGGTCTGTACTTTGGACAGGGCAATACTGCCCAGGCCTGCCAGGTTCAGCATCAACTCACCGCCGGTCTGGCTGATGGTCACGCTGTTGACGGTTGCCGGCAGGTAAGTCACCAGCGAGGTCGCCTTGCTGTCGTAAGTCGCGGTGGCGGCAAATTTGTAAGTGCCGGCCTTGGCCACTTCGCCCGCATCGTTCTTGCCGTCCCAGATGAAGCTGGCGTTGCCGGCTTTCTGGCTGCCCAAATCGAGGGTGCGGACCACTTTGCCATCGGCGTCGGTGATCTTGATCGTGACCGGATCCACCGATGCCGGTACCACCGCCGTGCCGTTGAAGCTCTTGGAGGTATCGACGACGGCTGTGTCGGTCTGCGCGACCACCGAGCGGCCCACCAGCGAAGACGCTTGCAGCGCTTGCGACGAGTTGTAGTTGCCGGCAATGCCGCTGACCGTATCGTTCAGCGTGGTGATGCCTTCCAGGCTACTGAACTGCGCCAGCTGAGCCACGAAGTCACCGTTGTCCTGGGGCTCGAGCGGGTTCTGGTTTTTCAGCTGGGTGACCAGCAATTGCAGGAACGCATCTTTGCCCAACGCCTTCTTGCCGGTGGCGCTGTTGGTCGCCGCGGCCAGACCGTCAGCACTGGCGTTGGTCTTGACCGAAGAGTTGGCCAGGACGTCCTTGATGTTCACGCCACTGGTGGTATCGGTAACACTCATCTGAGTCGCCCCTTATCACTGACCGAGGGTCAGGACCTTCTGCATCATGGTTTTGGCGGTGTTCATCATTTCGGCGTTGGTCTGGAACGAGCGACTGGCGGAAATCATGTCGGCCATTTCTTCGACGACGTTGACGTTCGGGTAGTAGACGTAGCCCTTGGTGTCGGCGGCCGGATGGTTCGGCTCGTAACGCGCGTCAAGGTTGCTCTGGTCTTCGACCACGCCCAGCACTTGCACGCCTTGACCGGCGGCATCCTGGTTCTGGAACAGCGAATCGCTGCCGCCGCTCTGGCCACCCTGGAACATGGTGGCGAACACCGGGTGACGGGCGCGATAGGTCTGGTCGATGCTCGACGAGACGGTTTCGGCGTTGGCGATGTTCGAGGCCACGGTGTTCAAGCGCGTGGTCTGCGCACTCATGCCGCTACCGGCAATGTTGAAAACACTGGATAGAGACATGAATTACTCTCCGCGCAGGGCTGACATCAGCCCTTTGAATTTGCTGTTGAGCAGGGTGAAGCTGGCCTGGAAGCCGACGGCGTTTTCCGCGTAGTTCGACTGTTCCAGTTGGGCGTCCACAGTGTTCTGGTCGATCGACGGCTGCATCGGCGTGCGATACATCAGCGATTCGTCGCCATTGCCCAGGCCTTCGGCCTCGATATGGCGGTTGTTGGTCATGTTCAAGGCAAACGTGCCGCCCTTGGATTTCTCGTTCTGTGCGGCGAGCACTTTGGAGAATTCCAGGTCCCGAGCCTTGTAGTTCGGGGTGTCGGCGTTGGCGATGTTGTTGGCCAGGACTTCGGCACGCTGGGCGCGGAAGCCCAGGGCTTGTTCGTGGATACCGAGCGCTTTATCGAAGCTGATGCTCATGTCGGGAAACCTTCGGGTGACCTGATTTTTCGTAACAGAGACATAGCAAGCCGCGTGCCAATTCAAAAAAGCCCGGAAACCGGGGCTTTGCGGGCAGTAGCAAGGCGGCAATGCCAGAAAAGCGGCAACCGATTTCCGCCGTCTGCCGCTTTTCTGCCGCTTTGCGCAATCAGAAGAACACCCTATGACCTGTGGGAGCGGGCTTGCCCGCGATGAAGGTGTCACAGGTTGCGTTGATGTCGACTGATACGACGCTATCGCGGGCAAGCCCGCTCCCACAGGGGTATGTGGTGTTGGTGAGATATTGGCAGGCAAAAAAAACGGGAGCCCCTGAGGACTCCCGTTTTTTTGATGCTGCCAACGAATCACTTCGCCTGGTAAATAATCCCCGGGCTGCACTGGACCATCTGGTAATGATCCGGCAAACCGTTCAGCGCTTCGGAGGCGCCGAGGAACAGATAGCCGCCCGGCTTGAGCGTGCTGTGAATACGCAACAGGATGTCTTTCTTCACCTCGGCGGAGAAGTAGATCAGCACGTTGCGGCAGAACACGATGTCGAACTTGCCCAGAGCCGCGTAGCTGTCCAGCAGGTTGAACGAGCGAAACTCCACGCGACTCTTGATCGGCGCCTTGATGGCCCAGCGTCCCGGCCCTTTCGGGTCGAAGTAACGCTGAAGACGCTCGGGCGACAGACCACGACCGATGGCCAGACTGTCGTACTCGCCGGTCTTGCAGTTGGTGAGCATGGTGCCGGACAGATCGGTCGCGACAATTTGCGCGCCCATCTTCAACTGGCCCATGCTGACCCGCTCGAACTCGTCGATCGACATCGACAGCGAATACGGTTCCTGACCCGACGAGCACGCCGCCGACCAGATCCGCAGACGCTGGCCGGGGGCCGCCTTGATCGCTTCGGGCAGCACCTTGTTCTTCAAGACTTCAAACGGATAGGTGTCACGAAACCACAGGGTTTCGTTGGTGGTCATGGCATCCACCACCATCTCGCGCAAACCGCTGCGCGGCTGGGTCTGGATGCGCTGGACCAGCTCACCCAGGGACTTGATGCCTTGCTGCTCCATCAGTTTGTTGAGACGGCTCGAGACCAGGTACTGCTTGTTTTCACCGAGCAAAATGCCACAGGCTTTTTCCAGGAATACCCGGAACTGTTCGAAATCCAAATTACCCGTAGACAAAGATGCCGCCTCTTAAATCGTGTTAACCACCAGGGGCAGAAGGCCCCTAGCTGATATCTGCTGCTTTGATCCGGTCAACTACCCGGGATGCCAGGTCATCAGGACGGAATTTGGCAAGGAAGTCATCTGCGCCGACTTTCTTGACCATCGCCTGATTGAACACACCTGACAACGAAGTATGCAGGATGATATGAAGCTTTTGCATGCGCGGGTCGTTTCGGATCTCGGCCGTCAGGGTGTACCCGTCCATTTCCGGCATCTCGATGTCGGAAATCATCATCAGGAACTCTTCTTCCGGCTTCTTGCCCTCATCGACCAGCTTGCGCAAGTAATCCAGCGCTTGCCTGCCGTCGTTCAACGCCACCACTTCGACGCCGACCGTCTGCAGGCAACGGGTCACCTGCTTGCGCGCCACCGACGAGTCATCGACCGTCAATACCCGCAATGACAACGCCTTGTGCTGGGTTTCGACATCCACTACGCCGACCGAAATCGCTTCCGGTGTCGGCGCCACTTCCGCCAGCACTTTCTCGACGTCGATGATTTCGACTAACTGATTGTCGACCCGAGTCACAGCCGTCAGGTAATGATCGCGTCCCGTGCCCTTGGGTGGCGGGTGAATCTCCTCCCAGTTCATGTTGACGATGCGCTCCACCGATCGCACCAGGAAACCCTGGGTCTTGGTGTTGTACTCCGTGATGATCACGAACGGGTTGCTTTGATCTTTAAGCGCACCGGAGCCGGTCGCCATCGCCAGATCAAGAATCGGAATGGTCGCCCCCCGGATATTTGCCACACCGCACACGACAGGACTGGACTTGGGCATCAGGGTCAGCTTGGGGCATTGCAGCACCTCACGTACCTTGAACACGTTGATCCCATACAGCTGCTGGCCGTCAAGACGGAACAACAACAGCTCAAGGCGATTCTGCCCAACCAGTTGCGTGCGCTGGTTTACCGCATCCATTACACCAGCCATGCACAGACTCCTACACCAACGCTTAAGTGTGTTGCGACGCACATTTATTGCTAAACGGCACGGCGCTTGCTTTTTAACTCTTATGAACACAGAACCGACATTTTTCCGACGCCTGACATCAACTTCCCGCAAATGGCTTTGCGCGATGTCGGCCGTTTGCCTGTTCAACGCTGGCAGCCCTGCCCTTGCTGACGCGGTTACCTTGCCTGACATGCTTATCGGCGTCACTCAGGGCTTTCTTGAATTCACCGTAGAGGACTATTTGGCCACCAGTCAAACGGAAGGCCGCTACGAAATCGAGGTCAGCCAGCTCGATCCGCGACTGCGCATGCCCATGTGCGACAAGGAATTGACAGCGACCCTGGAGAGCCCGGCGACCCCGATCGGGCGGGTCACGGTCAAGGTCCGCTGCGACAGCACATCCCCCTGGACAGTCTTCGTGCCCGCTCAAGTCCGCCTGTTTCGGGACGTTGTCACGACCACGCGGCCGCTCAAACGCGCGGGGGTCATCGAGCCTGGCGATGTCATGTTGCGCGAGCGGGACATCAGCCAGATCAACCAGGGTTACTTCACGTCCATGGACCAGGCTGTCGGGCAGAAACTTACCCGACCAACGGTCGCCAATCAGGTGCTGACGCTGGTTCATCTCGAACAGGCCGAGGTCATCAGCAAGGGCGATCAAGTGGTGATCACCGCCCGCAGTGGTACGCTCAGTGTGCGTATGCCGGGCGAAGCCTTGTCCAACGGCGGCTTGCGTGAACAGATTCGAGTGAAAAACCTTAACTCCCAGCGGGTCATCAAGGCGCAAGTCATGGCGCCTGGCCAGGTGGAAGTGGCCATGTAGAACGATCTGTGGGTGAAAGATGGCGCGCCGCCCGGCTGTTCCCTAAACTGTGCCGCAGGCAGGACAAGCGCTGGCGCATGCACGCTCATTGATAAATGGGCCTAAAGTTTTCGCAGGGAGAGCCGAAAACATGGCAAGCGTCCAAATACCCAGAGGTTTTTATCATGGTCATCGATTTCAGCCGTTTGAACAGTTCCTCATCACTTACCGGTAGTACGCGTACCAGCACCGCGAAGGAAACTGCCGAAACCGGCAAATCCGCGCCGCTGAATACCCCGGCCGAACAGGCCAGTACCGCCAAAAGCGGGGAATCGGTACACCTCAGCAATGAGGCTCAACAGTTGCAGAAGGTCACTGACAAGCTGCGCGATCAGCCTGCCGTCGACAATGCCCGCGTGGCCGAGTTGAAAGCAGCGATTGCCGATGGCAGCTATAAAGTCGACAGCAACCGTGTAGCCAGCAAACTGCTCAACTTCGAAGCCCAGCGCTAGGCCACGGCCTGCGCCAGGCTTTTGGACGCTTAAACCCCAAGGCCAGCCATGCACGACACTAATTTACTGCAACTGATCACCGACGACTTTGCTCCAGCGCAATACTTGCTGGAGTTACTGCAAACCGAATCCATCGCTTTGCACGGTCGCGACATGCCGCTGCTCGAAGACATTCTGGCGCAGAAACAGGCAATGATCATTCTGCTTGAACAGCATGGCCGCAAGCGCAGCGAAATCCTCGCCAGCCTGAACCTGCCGATCAATCGTAGTGGCCTGGAGCAACTCGCCAGCCAGTCGAGTATCGGCGATCAGTTGCTGGAACAGAGCGACAAACTGACCGATCTCCTGGCTCAATGCCAGGCGGCCAACATCAATAATGGCCAGTCGATCCTGGTCCAGCAGGCCGCCACGGCCAATCAGCTGAAAATCCTCACCGGCGGCGAACCGCCAGCGCTTTACGATGCCCGCGGATCAACCTCCATGCTAGCGAAGCCGCGCCCGCTTAGTCAGGCTTGAGCCTGTTAATGAGCACGCTCTATCAAGACGCGTCACATGCTGGCAGTATGCTAGCAAGTCGCAGTCAAATTTTGTCTGGAGAATGATGAACCGTGTTCAATGCCTTAAACGCGGACGATGCTCCGCAGCCACCCAAGGTGCTATCCACGCCGATGGAGATCGCCGGTAACCTGCGGCAGCTGCAAGAGAGCCATGACCCGCTGATCATCACGTTCCACGAACGCAGCCAGCGCTTCCAGAGCTATCTGGTGGACGTCGACCGTGACGGCAACCGAATTGCCCTGGACGAGATGGTGCCTCGCGACGGCGAACGTTTTCTGCTGGCTGGCGAACCCTTCCGTGTTGAAGGCTTCCACGACGGCGTGCGCATTGCGTGGGAAAGCAACGGTCCGCTGACCATCGATGAATCCGGTGATCGCTGCTACCGCGGCACCCTCCCCGATGAAGTGGTCTACCACCAGCGCCGCAATGCCTTCCGGGCAGCGTTGAAGCTGGCGCAACTGGTCGATGTCGAACTGGGCGGTGAAAAGCTCAAGTTCCCGATCAGAGGCAAGCTGCTCGACATTTCCGCCACTGGCTGCAAGCTGCGCTTTGAAGGTGACATCACCGCCAGGCTGCAACTGGGTCAGGTCTACGACCGCTTTATCGCCGACCTGCCCTTCGGCAGCATGACCGCGCCGGTGGAACTGCGTTACCTGCACTTCGAAGAAAGAATCTCCACCACCTTCGCCGGCATCCGCTTCCACAACATGAGCGGTCAGGTGCAGCGCCAGGTCGAACGGTTCGTCTATCAGCTTCAGCGTGAAGCGCGCCGTTTCGACAAAGACGACATGTAATACGGCGCTTCAACAAAAACGGGCAGTCCCTTGCGGTGACTGCCCGTTTTTTTATGCGCCGGTTTAAGGCCTGGCTTCGGTGAAACTCTGCTCGCGACCCGCGTCCGGGTCTTCGGGTGGTGGATCGGTGTCGGGATCCGGTTCGGGTTCAGGTTCAGGTTCCGGCTCAGGGTTGATCGGGTTCTGCATCTGATCCTGTACCACCTGCTCATCGACCCGTGGGTCAAGGCACGCCACCAGCGGCGAACTCGACATGCTGTCCGGCATGGCCACGTGATGCAGCGGCGCATCTTCGACCTGGTGCAGGTTGGTGACCGCTTTCGGGCGAATCCGCCACACCAGCACCAACGCGAAGAAACTGAAGAAGGCATACAACATGTGGCTGCCGAACAGCTTCATCAGGACCCCGGCCACCAACGGCCCGATACTGGCGCCAACGCCGTAGGTCACCAGCAACATCGCGGTCAGGGACACGCGGCGATCACCTTCGACGTGGTCATTGGAAAACGCCACGGCCAGCGGATACAGGCAGAACATCACCAGCGAACAGAAGAACCCGGCGACAAACAGAACCTCCAGCGGCACCTGCTGCATGATGGCCAGCGGCAACGCGGTCAGGGCCAGGACCACCGCAAAGCAGCGGATCAGCAACGCCCGGTCATAACGGTCGGACAGCCAGCCCAACGGCCACTGCACCAGCAGCCCGGCGAAAATGCAGCTACCCATGAACAGACCGACCTGCTCGGTGGATAACCCTTGTTGCGAGGCATACAGCGGCGCCAGACCGTAGAAGGAGCCAATGATCAGCCCCGCCCCCAGCACCGTGCTCAACGACTGCGGCACCCGTTTGATGAAGAACCGCGGTTCCATCGGCGCCGGATGCAAGGGCGCCGGGTGAATCCGCCGGGTCAGTGCCACCGGCACCAGGCACAGCGCGAAGCACAACGCGACCAGCATCAACAGTTCCAGGCCCAGGGCCGGGTGCATGACCAGAATCAACTGACCAAGTACCAACCCCAGATACGAGGCGATCATGTAGCCGCTGAACACCGTACCGCGCTGCGACGCTTCGGCCTGCTCATTGAGCCAGCTTTCGATGACCATGTACTGGCACATCATGCCGAGGCCGACGATCACCCGCAGGAAAATCCAGGCCGGCAGCCAGTCGACCAGGCCGTGGCCCAGCACCGCCGCGCCGACAATCCCGGCGCAGGCCGAATAGGCGCGAATATGCCCGACCCGGGCGATCAGCCGGTGACCGATCTTGCCGCCCAGTACCAGGCCGAAATAGTTGGCCGCCATCAACGCACCGACCCACAGGCTGTCGACGTTATCCGCCGCCAGGCGCAAGCCCAGGTACGTACTCAGCAAGCCTGAGCCGATCAACATCATCAGCGAGGCAAAATAAAGCGCTCGAAAAGGTTTCCAGATTTGGCGCATCGGCGTTCCGAGCGGCTCCTTGCGGTGAGAAACGGGCTATCCGAAAAGATAGCCCGAAGACGACAGGTCGTCAGGCCTGGGCGGCCAGGACACGGCGCTCCCAGGGAGTAATTTCATCAAAGAAGCTGGTCAATTCCATGGTCTTCGAAGCGACGTAGCCTTCGATGAACTCCTTGCCAAACAGTTCCTTCGCCAATTGGCTACGTTTCAGACGCTCAAGAGCGGCATGCAAGGTACACGGCAACGAAAGATTATCCGGCACCTCGAATTCGCCCTGGATCGCCTCGCTCGGCTCCAGTTGGTTTTCGATGCCATACAAACCGGCGGCCAGGCTGGCAGCGATCGCCAGGTACGGATTGGCATCGGCCCCCGGCAAGCGGTTCTCGACCCGACGAGCGGCCGGCGAACTGGCGGGAATGCGCAATCCGGCAGCCCGGTTGTCGTGGGACCAACAGGCATTGTTCGGCGAGGCAAACGGATGGCACAAGCGTTGATAGGAGTTTACGTTCGGCGCAAACAGCGCAGTGAAATCCGCCATGCCGGCCTGCTGGCCACCGATGAAATGACGGAAGGTCGCCGTCGGCTCGCCGGCCTCGTCGCTGAAGACGTTACGCCCGCTGCCGATCTCGACGACGCTCTGGTGAATGTGCATCGAACTGCCCGGCGTGTGCGCCAGCGGCTTGGCCATGCACACCACGGTCAAACCGTGCTTGAGCGCGACTTCCTTGAGCAGATGCTTGAACAGGAATGTCTGATCGGCCAGCAACAAAGGATCGCCGTGCAGCAAGTTGATCTCGAACTGACTGACGCCCATCTCGTGCATGAAGGTGTCACGGGGCAAGCCGAGAGCCGCCATGCAGGCGTAGACCTCACTGAAGAACGGCCGCAAGCCATTATTGGAACTGACGCTGAACGCCGAATGACCTTCCTCGCGTCGACCGTCCAGTCCCAGTGGCGGCTGGAACGGTTGCGTCGGGTCGGGATTGGGCGCGAACACGAAGAATTCCAGCTCGGTCGCCACCACTGGCGCCAGACCGAGGGCCGCATAACGGGCGATGACCGCTTTGAGTTGGCCACGGGTCGACAGCTTCGAGCTTTCGCCTGTCAGTTCATCAGCGTCACAAATGGCCAATGCCCGCGGTTGTTGGCTCCAGGGCAAGTGGTGGATGTGCGCCGGGTCCGGCACCAGCGCCAGGTCGCCATCATCACTGCCGTAAAAACGTGCAGGCGGATATCCGCCCATGATGCATTGCAGCAGCACACCCCGCGCCATCTGCAAACGACGTCCTTCGACAAACCCCGCGGCGGTCATGACCTTGCCCCGGGGCACGCCGTTCAAATCCGGCGTAACACATTCAATCTCATCAATGCCCGTCAATCGCTGCGCGAGTGAACCCTGGCCATCGGTTGTCATGACGCAATCCTTTGTAATTGTGCGAGCCGCGAACGGCGACCCGTACAAAATAGGCTCCGCCTGTTCGGAATATCAAGCAGCGTACACAAAAAGAAACGTCAGGGCAGATAGAGGCTGAACACACCGCCGCCCAACGGGCCGCCGTTGCTGATTCGGGTGCGCCCGCCCACGCCATTGCGCTGGTGCAGCGCGGCGATTCGTCCGGCGAAGTACAGGCCCAGGCCGGTGCTGCTACTGCTGTAGTTGATGCCCTGCACATAGTCGGCCTGAAGCTCGATCATCTCGGCCGGGTAACCGTCGCCATCGTCGTTGATGGTCAGCACCAACTCACCGGCCTCGTCGCCGACGCTGATCAACAGCGCCTGACGCGCGTAACGAATGGCGTTGGTGATGGTGTTGGCCAGCACCGAGGCCACCAGCTCCCGGTCAAAGAAGCCCAGCGGGCTCAGCGGGTCAACTTCATAGGTCGCGACAATGCCGCGACTCGCGAACACTTCCTGATGACAGGCCAGCTGCGCTTCGAGGAAGTCATCCAGATCATGGTAGGCCGGCTGCAACGGCAGCTGATTGACGCCCAACTTGTACAGCCCCAACAACTGCACCAACATGCCGTTGAGGTGAGCGAATTCGTACTCGATAACGCCCTGCTCCGGGCTGCGCTGCTCGGGATCTGGCAGGCGGGCCAGCCATTGGCTGTGAGCCTGCATCAGCATGGCCAGCGAGTTCTTCATGTCGTGCACGGTGGAGGCAATCACCGTCGAGAAATCCAGTGTCGTGTTGTCTTGGCTCATCCGCTGAACGCCTTGATTTTCAGTTTCTGGTAGCGCGGATAACGCGCGTCGGTGTCGGGCATCATGCCGACCAGTTTCAGGCAGCTCCGACATTCATCCAGCTCGGCCGACGGTACGCTGGTGTCCGTGCCGTGCAGCAGCGACTGCGCCATGTTCAGCGCAATACTGATGTTCTTCGGTTGCATGTGCAGGGCCTTGCGAAACACCGCCCGGGCTTCGGCCAGGTTGCCGGTCTTGTACACCTGCACGCCTTGACGGTTGAGTTCGGAGGCCGCGTTGCTCTGGCTGAGGATCGTCGGGTCATCGGTCAGTTTGGCGATGCCTTGCATCACCACCGGGTCGTCACCGTAGATTTCCGCGCAGTTTTTCAGCATCGACGCGCCGGCGCTCGCCTGACCAAGCATTTGCAACTGCTTGGCCACCAGCAGCGCCGCTTCGGCGCTCATGAACTGCTCCATGCCATCGAGGCGCATCATCGCCTGCTCGGTGAGCTTCTCGGCGGTTTCGGCGTCGTTGAGCAACAGGCTGGTGGCTTTCATCAAGCGCGCACGAATCTGCAGGCCAGGGTCGGAAGGATTCTCCTTGGCCACCAGACTGAGGGTCGTGTTGATTTCGAGACGGGTGCGGGTGTCCAGGCCTTTTTCGCTGCCTTTGCTGATCAACGCGTGGGCCAGGCCCAGGTTGCTTTCGGCATCCTTGAAACGTGACTGCGCGCCCTGGGACACAGCCTGGCGATAAGCCTTGGAGGCCGTGTCGAAATCCTCGTTGGTCATCGCCAATTTGCCCAGCAACGCTTGGCGGCGCACGGCCAGCGGCGACAGGCGAATGGCTTCTTCCAATACTTTCTGCGCGCCCTTGGTATCGCCTTCGACCACCAGCACGTCGGCCATGCCGTCATACAGCGCCGGCATCATCGGAAACACTTTCAGGGCTTTTTCGTAGACGCCCTTGGCCTGACTGACCTGGCCGCGCTTGAACAGCAACTTGCCCAGCCCGGCAAACGCCCACGGCAAGGGACGATCGGCAATGATGCTGTCGTAGAGGCGTTCCAGCGCTTCGTTCTGATTCAGGTCGCGCAAGGCGTCCGCGCGGTAACGCAGGCACAGCGGCGAATAACGGATGTCCTTCTTGCACAGCTCGATGCAGGCATTGAGCACTTCGAGCGGTTTGCCACGATCGAGCGCTTGCAGGATCGGTTTGAGCAGATTCTTGCGTTGTTCCAGACGCTCCAGGCGCTGGGCCAGGCCGGAGCGGTTGAACGGCTTGGTCAGATACGCATCGGGCTCGTGTTCCAGTGCGCTGAGGACCATGGCCTGGCTGGTTTCGGCAGTGACCATGACGAACACGCTTTCATGGCTGATCAGCTTCTCGATCATCAAGTCTTCGAGGACTTGCTGACCGTTCTTCTTGCCGTCGCCAAGGTGGAAATCCTGCAGGATGAAATCGTAGGCCTTCTGCGAACACATGCGCAGCGCCTGCTCCCCGGTGTCCGCAGTGTCGACGTCCTTGACCCCCAGTTCACGCAGCATGGACCTGACGGAACTGCGGAAATCCGAGAAATCATCGACGATCAGAAAACTCTTTTGGTGATACGACAGCATCGAAGATTTCCAGGCAATTTGAGAAGAAGACCATGACCGTTCGGGTTATCGGCCAAGGGTGCCGTTCCCTTGAGAACTCCAGCCCATCAAGTGTCTCTAAATATTTGAAGGTGTTATTGAAAAACGGGATTATCCTGCTTTATTGGAGTGCGTTTATCTCCTCCTGGGCTCAACTCATCCCCCGTTGCCGGTAAAAGGCTGAAGTCATGACCACCACTCCTCCAACCTCCACCAATCCAGAGCGAAAGGCCCTGAGCCCCAGCACACTGGACTTCCCGGTGGTCGGCATTGGTGCGTCGGCGGGTGGTCTACAAGCCATCAAACTGTTTTTCGAGAACATGCCCCACGACAACGGCATGGCCTTCGTGATCATTCTTCACCTGTCGCCTGACCATCAGAGCATCGCGGACAAAATCATCCAGGAGTCGACCCGGATGCCGGTGCTGCAGGTCACCGAAACAGTCGCCATCGAGAAAAACCATGTCTACGTCATCTCACCCGCTCAGCGGCTGACCATGAATGACGGCATGCTTGAAGTCAGCAGCAACGACCCGCGCGAAGGGCGCCATGCCTCGATCGATCTGTTCTTCCGCGATCTGGCCGAAGTCCACCGCGAGCGCGCATTCTGCCTGGTGCTGTCGGGCAGCGGTTCCGATGGCGCAGTCGGTTTGTCACGGATCAAGGAGCACGGCGGCATCACCGTGGCCCAGACGCCGGAAGATGCCGAGTTTGACGGCATGCCCCGCGCCGCCATCGAGACCGGCAATGTCGACTTGGTGTTGCCGGTGGTGGAAATGCCGCAAAAGCTGCTGGAGCTGTGGCAAAACTCCCAGGAAATCAGCTTGCCTACCGCCAATGACCCGGAACTGCAAACCTTCGCCTCCGTGTCCGAGCGTGATGCGATACTCGCCGAACAGATGCTCCACGACATTCTGATCCAGTTGCGTACCGGCACCGGCCATGACTTCAAGCACTACAAACGCGCGACCGTGTTGCGGCGGATCGAGCGGCGGATGCAGGTCACGGCGCAACCCGACCTGGGCGCCTATTTCCGCTACCTGCAAAACAATCCCGAAGAAACCAAGTCCCTACTGGGCGACATGTTGATTGGCGTGACCAACTTCTTCCGCGATCGCGAGGCGTTCGAAGCCCTGGAACGGGACGTGCTGCCGCAACTGGTCAGCGCCGCCGTGTCGGCACAGCCCGAAAAAGAAGAAATCCGCGTCTGGTCCGCCGGCTGCTCCACGGGCGAGGAAGCCTACAGCCTGGCGATGCTGCTCAACGATCAACTGCAACTGGACGCCAGCAAGGCCTCGCTGCAACTGTTCGCCACCGATATCGACGAGCGTGCGATCAGCATCGGCCGAGCCGGCCTGTACCCGCAAGCGATCGTCACCGATGTGCCGCCGACGCGCCTGCGGCATTACTTCGTCAAGGAAGACGACCATTACCGGATTCGCAAGGAGATCCGCGAAAAGGTCTTGTTTGCCAAGCACAGCCTGTTATCTGACCCGCCCTTCTCGCAGATCGACCTGATCGTCTGCCGCAATCTGCTGATCTATCTGGATCGCGAAGTACAGCGTGAAATCCTGCAGATGTTCCACTTTGCACTGCGCCCGGGCGGTTTCCTGTTCCTGGGCTCTTCCGAGAGCGCGGACGCTTGCCACGAACTGTTCGCCCCGGTGGACAAACGCAACCGCATCTTCCGCGCCAAGACCGGCACCGCCAACAGCCGACGCACCCCGACCATGCCCCGTGGCGGTTACGTGCGTACCAATATTTCCCGTGAGGCACCGCAAAGCGCGGTGCAGCGCAAATTGTCCTTCGCCGACATTCATCAGCGCGCCCTCGAATGCGCCGCGCCACCTAGCATGATTGTCGACGCCAACGCCGACATCCTGCACATGAGCGAAAGTGCCGGGCGCTTCCTGCGCCACGTGGGCGGTGAATTGTCGCGCAACCTGCTGACGCTGATCCTTCCCGAGTTGCGTCTGGAGATTCGCACTACGCTGTTTCAGGTCCAGCAGAGCGGTTTGGTTGTGAAATCCCGCGCGGTGCCGATCAGCCGTGACAACCGGCGCTACAAGGTCGACCTGATGGCGCAACCTTATAAGGACGAAGAGTCGGACGGCGAGTTTGTCCTGGTGATTTTCGAAGAGGCCGAAGTTGATCCTTCGGAACAGGCCGCCACCACCCTGCTGCAAACTGAAAGCCGGGTGCTGTCCAACCTTGAACGCGAACTGCAACGCACCAAACTGCATTTGCAGGACACCATTGAACAATCGGAAGTCTCCAGCGAAGAGCTCAAGGCTTCTAACGAAGAAATGCAGGCGATCAACGAAGAACTACGCTCGGCCACCGAAGAACTGGAAACCAGCAAGGAAGAACTGCAGGCGATCAACGAAGAGCTGCTGACGGTCAACTACGAGCTGAAAACCAAAGTCGAAGAAACCGACAAGATCAACGACTACCTGACCAACCTGATCGCCTCAACCGACATTGCCACGGTGTTCGTCGACCGCAACATGCGGATCAAATGGTTCACCCCGCGCGCCACGGACATCTTCAGCATGTTGCCGGTGGATACCGGCCGCTCGTTGCTCGACATCACCCATCGCCTGCACTACGACGATCTGGCGGGCGACGCGGCATTGGTCTTTGAATCATTGAACATGATCGAGCGCGAGGTCAGCAGCACCGACAACCGCTGGTACATCGCCCGCCTGCTGCCCTACCGCTCCAGCGAAGACCATATCGACGGCACGGTGCTGACCTTCATCGACATCACCAAACGCCGCGCCGCCGAAGAAGAACTGCGCCTGGGCGAAGAACGCATGCGCCTGGTGGCTGAAAGCACCCGTGATTACGCGATCATCACCCTTGATGAGAAAGGGGTGATCACCAGCTGGAACAAAGGCGCCGAGCTGATCTTCGGCCACAGCAAGACCGAAGCCGAAGGCGCTTACTACGATTTCATTTTCTCGCCGGAAGATCGCGCCGCCGGTGTGCCTGAAAACGAACTGCTGGCCGTGCGCACCCACGGCCGCAACGATGACGAGCGCTGGCACATGCGCAAGGATGGCAGCCGGTTCTTTTGCAGTGGCGAAGTGACCCTGCTCAGCGGCGACAACCTGCAAGGCTACGTGAAGATTGCCCGGGACCTGACCGGCCACAAGCGTCAGCATGAAGCGCAGAGCCAGGAGCTGGCCGAGACCCGCAACACCAATTACCTCAAGGATGAGTTCTTCGCGGTCATGTCCCACGAGCTCAAGCATCCTCTGAACCTGATCCAGCTCAACGCGGAATTGCTGCGACGCCTGCCCGTGACCAAATCCCTGGCGCCCGCCGCCAAGGCCGTGAACACGATCTGCGATGCGGTCAACAGCCAGGCGCGGATCATCGATGACCTGCTGGATGTCGCCCGGGTCCGTACCGGCAAGCTCAAGCTGCAACCGGTAGCCGTCGACCTGGTCAGCGTGCTGCGGGACATCCACACCGTGGTCCTCAACGAGCAGCACGACACCAAGGTCGAGTTGATCGTGCCTTCGCAGCCCTTGATGGTCCGTGCCGACCCGACGCGCCTGGAACAGATCATCTGGAACCTGGTGAACAACGCGCTGAAATTCACCCCGCCCACCGGGCATGTGCAATTGATCGCCAGCCAGGCCGGGAACAAGGTGCGGCTCGATGTCAAAGACGACGGCGCCGGCATCGCTGCCGAGAATCTTGAGCACGTGTTCGACCTGTTTGGGCAGGCCGAAAAGCAACATGCCACGCACAACCGTGAAGGGCTGGGGATTGGTCTTTCGCTGGTTCGTCAATTGACCGAGGCACAACGAGGCACGGTTGAGGTGACCTCACCCGGATTGGGTGCCGGTTGTACGTTCAGCGTCTATTTGCCGCTGGCCAAAACCAATGGTGAAGCTCAAGCCGCCACCCCTGTTGAAGAAGCGGCCGGAAGGTTGAGCGGTTTGACCATCCTGCTGGTCGACGACTCGGCCGAGGTGCTGGAAACCCTGAAGATGCTGCTGGAGATGGAAGACGCGCAAGTGATTGCCTTCGATCGTCCGGTGGCCGCTCTGGACGCCGCAAAAAGCACGCGCTTCGACCTCATCATTTCGGACCTGGGCATGCCGGTCATGAACGGTCACGAGCTGATGAGCGCATTACGCCAGTTGCCGTTGCTCAAGGATGTGCCGGCCATTGCGCTGACGGGCTACGGTGCCAACAGTGACATTCAGAAATCCCGGCAATCGGGCTTTGACCAGCACATTGGCAAACCGGTGTCTTACGATAACCTGATTGAAACCATCGAGGCGTTGCGACGCTCTTCGTGTTTACCGATCGGCAAATGAGTCAGCGCAAATAGGCGCGTTGTACGCTGATGCGGCGGTCAATCGCCTGCCGCAGACGCTCCTTGTGGTCCGCCCAGACCATGGGATCGACTTTGGTGGCGCGCATCAGTTCGAGCATCGCGGCTTTGGCAGCCAGGTATTCCGACCAGGCGTCTTCGGAGCGGATTTTCAAACGCTCACGCTCGGTCATTTCCATGCGCCGCAAGGCCAATGTCGGCTCATCGGTGATCACCGTGCCTAGCGTCAACTGCACCCGGTGCGGTGCGACAAACGCCTGAGTGTCTGCCACCAGCTCCCTCGCCCGCTGAGCGCCCCACTTCAGCGCGATGCAGTAATATTCCTCCGCGCCCCGGTTGTGAAACTCCTCGCAAATTGCCCAGCCACTGTCGGCATAGATGCCGATAAAAACCTGAGTCATGCCCTCTTGGCCAACCCGCGCCTGAACCTCGACCTGCACACCATCGCTGAGGACTTCTTCATGAATGTGGTGAGGTAGCCGGGTGTTGGTCCATAACCAGAAATGTGCGCCTCTGTGTCGCATTGCTTCGCCCCCTCAGTGGTAGGAGGAGTAAGGCACAGCAATGACGGACTTGCCATGTAGATCGTCGGTTGAACGGGCACAAAAAAGCCCCGCGGGAGGATTTCTCCGGCGGGGCTGTTTCTTACAGCGCGAGGCTGAAATCAGATGGTGTCCCAGGGCAGGTTCGAACTGCCAACCTTCCCCTTAGGAGGGGCATACAAAGCCCAGCCGATATTGATTTAAACCAATGAATACGGGAATTTATGTCCGGTTGCGTTCCATTGGCTGCACCCGTATAGTAATTTTTGCACCCATACTGCACCCATGAGATTCAAATGAAAGAGAAGCTCACCGCCAAGCTGTTATCAGGCCTCGTAGTCACCGGTAAGGAATATGAGGTACATGACACCACCGTAACGGGGCTATTCATACGTGTTACGGCTGCTGGGGCAAAATCCTACGTCGTCACTTGGGCACGTGGACGCAAGAAGACACTCGGTCGAGTAGGTGTCCTTACGCTTGACCAAGCCCGCCAAGAGGCTGTGCAGTATCTCGCAGAGGCTCGAACGCATGGCGAACCCAAAGCAGTAACGCGAGACCGAAAAGGAGCCACCTCCCCTCCCTCATTGCGTGCGTTCATAGATGACATCTACATGCCCTGGTTCAAGCTCCACCATAAAGGTCATGAAAAAACGCTTCACACGCTCGACAACAACTTTGATTCCATCATCTCCCGACCGATCGACACAATTACCGGACGCGACGTCGAGTTGATCCGCACGACATGGATGAGAGCAGGAAACAAACCCTCGACGGTCAACCGGAAAATGGGCTCGATCAGCGGTGTATTCAGTCGGGCTCTCGAATGGGACTACATTACCAGCCACCCACTGGCAAAGCTCAAACAGCTCAGAGTCGACGCAGTGGGGATAGTCAGATATCTGGATACCGAAGAAAATCAGCGGTTACGCGAAGCTATGGACGCCAGACAAAACGAGATGCGTGTAGAACGTGACAGCGCAAACGTGTGGCGCGCAGAAAGGAACAAAGAGCAATTCCCAAGCTTGAGAGAGGTGTTATTCACCGATCATTTAAAGCCGATGGTATTACTATCCCTTAACACCGGCATGAGAAGAGGTGAACTGTTCGACCTAAAGTGGTCCGCCGTAAACTTTGAAACGAAGACTGTAACCATTCGCGGCGAATCGACCAAAACGAGCGATACCCGGTATATTCCGATGAACAAAGAAACTTTGAGCGTTTTGGAAAGTTGGAAAAAACAGTCTTCGAAACATCCTTATGTTTTCCCTAACGAAGATGGTGGCCGCTTGGAAGATGTCAAAAGCGCCTGGCTGAAACTCCTACAACGAGCAAACATTGTAGATTTCCGCTGGCACGACATGCGTCATGACTTCGCCTCGAAGCTCGTCATGGCGGGAGTTCCGCTAAATACAGTACGCGACCTGCTGGGACACTCGGATATTAAGATGACACTCCGTTACGCCCATTTGGCCCCAGGGACCAAGGCCGCAGCCGTAGAGCTGCTTCAAGGGACCCATTAACCCGCCGCCATAAATGCGCGTAAAGATTCCTCGTCTAAAAAAGCAAATTCAAAACGTTCCTGTAGAGACTCAAAATCTTCCTTGCATTTAATCAAATCAAATCGCGGACCACTTTCACGATAATTTTCCGACATGGAATCATGCTCAGCTTCAAAAGGATCAAATGTACCACTGTAGGAAGTTGATACTCCGGTAAAACTCTGTGTATAGATACCTGCGAATATCGCATACAAAACCATTTCGGCTTCAGCCAAAAACCTGGGCGCCAATATGCCAGTGCGAAGTAATCGCACAACGTCATCTTCGCTCCAAGCAAGCGCAAGTACATCACTGACCCGCACCTTGCCATCGACACTGTATTTCGAACTTAACGAACTTGGGCATTCAATGGTACTAGAGCTCATCGATTGAACCAATGCGCGCTCAATGGTCTGGGTCATCGACGTTTTATTATCGTTTGAAAGACATTCGAGTCCGAATCTCACCTTCGGACTGATACGCAGAGACAGTGTCTGACTTCGATTTCTGCTGACCTTGCGTGCCATTGGCGATCTCCCACACGTTAAAAAACAAAGAGTATCGAAATCCTCCACGACATGTCCATACGTAAAATACATGTGTTGACGTGTATTGACACAATCCCGGACAGCTCGTAGCTTATAGCAATCCCGCCACACCTGGCCCCGAGGAAATCCAAATGACTCGACACGCGCCCTCTACCCCGCTCGCCGTTGGTCCCGAAACAGCCGCCCTGATGACCGGCCTTTCACGGTCTGCAATCTATCAAGCCATTGCAGCCGGCGAATTGATCGCATTCAAGGCGGGCAAGCGCCGACTCATGCTGGTCAAGGAACTGGAGGCTTGGATCAACCGCGTGGCCAAAGAACACACCCGATGAGGGGGCGAGCTGCATCCGTCGCGACGCCTGGAAGGATTGTCGAAAAGATGCGACAGCGTCAGCAGATGGCTGAGCGGAAGGTAACGAAGTCGAGCCAGTGTTTACGTCACTGCTCCGACCATCAAAGGCGATCGTTGGGAGTAGCTTCGTGAGACCAACCCACATCAAAGTCCGATTTATCGACCGTACTGGATTTGTAGTTGGCCTCCTGCTGCTACATACCTCTATCCGATTGACCGACCTTGAATCCCTGCGTTTCTTGGGCATTTACCGAGCGGAGGTCATGAAATGAGTTCTTCTCAGCCTCTGGTGCCTGCTGAGGTCGATCTGCGCGGCATGGCCTTCATGCCGTTGGACGTGGTGCGTTTGCTTGATAGCGACCTGTTCGCCTTATCCACTGGCGACGAATTCAAGGCAGCAATGGCCCTCTGCTGCAAGGCTTGGTTGCAAGTCCCTTCGGCGTCGCTGCCGTCCGATGATCGCATTCTGGCTCACCTATCCGGCGCTGGTACGAAATGGCCGAAAGTTAAAGTCATGGCTTTGCGAGGCTGGTCGCTTTGCGGGGATGGCCGCTATTACCACCCGGTTATCGCCGAAAAAGCGCTTGAAGCATGGAAAGGACGTTTAAGGCACAGAGAAAAACATGACAACGAATCCGAACGTCAACGGCGGCATCGGATACAGCACAAGGCTATTCGTGACCAGTTACGTGTAATGGGTGAAGTTGCGCCGTGGGATACGCCTATAGCCACGTTACAGGAGATGTTGCAGAGTACGTTGCGGCAACGTGACTGTGCAGCAACTGTCACGCGTACGGGTGTGTTACGTGACACTGACCAGCAACGGCTAAGAGAGGAAGAGGGACAGGGACAGGGACAGGGACAGCTTTTACATCAAAAGCATGGCCCTCACCATTGCGCAGCGCAGTCTACCGTTTCGCCAACGGCGCTATTTACCCCTGCCGATCAACACGATTCACTCGTACCGCAGAGCGCAACTCAGCATTCGGCCTTGCCGATTCCTCAAGCCAGCAAGCGGACAGCGTGCCACGACCCACTGGCTGGGTTCGCCCCATTTTATGACCTCTATCCGCGACATCAGAAACGGGCCGAGGCTGAAAAGGCGTGGCGAAAGCTCAACCCTGACTCCGAGCTGCAACAAACCCTGATGGCAGCCTTGACCAGGCATCGCCGGCAAGACGCCTGGCTCAAGGACAACGGCCAATTCATCCCGCTGCCGGCTTCGTGGTTGAACGGAAGGCAATGGGAGGACGATCTGGAAATCGAGCCTCTATCACTCTGTCCAGTGCAAGCTATCGTTGATCTGTATCACCAATGCTGCCCTACCTTCGATGCCGTCACGGTGCTCGACACAGCGTTGCGAAAGCTGATCGAAGAGCGCTGGCGTGAGCACGAGGCTCAACGGGATCTCGCATTCTGGCAGGAGTTCTTCACAGCCGCGGGCGGGCTTACCTCAATTTACTTCTGTGGCGCTGTCTGCAAACCGTATCTCGAAGCCCTGCTATCCCGAAAAAACTTTCGCGACATCGTTGAGGGTCGAATCCATGCGTGATCCTTTCAGCGACGAAGCCGAACAAAGCCTGCTAGGGGCCATGATGCTGGCGCCCGAGATGATCGACTTGCTCGCGGCTGAGCTGACAATTGATGACTTTTACCGAATGGAGCATGCACAGATCTTTCGGGCGATCCTCGCCCTGCACAGCGCTGGGAAGAAAATCGACCTGGTGACTATTGGTGACGATCTACAAACACTGGACCGCACCGGGGGAGGTCAGGAGCCGGCGCTTTTTTACCTGGGTGAAATTTTCCGAAATACCCCCAGCACCGCCAACGCACAGGCCTATGCGCAGATTATTCGCGAACGCTCCGTGGACCGTACCCTGATTGCCGCCGGCGATTATATCCGGGAGCTGGGGCACACCGGTGGTGAGCTCGCAGACAAGATCAGCGCGGCACAATCTTTAGTGCTGGGGCTGGACCAGTCGCACCTCCGTGTTGGAAGTACGACCGGCAATTGATGTGCTGAGCGATCACCTTGAGGAACTGCAACGTCGGCATGACCTGCAGGGTGCACTGGATGGTCTGTCCACCGGCAGTCGCGCTCTGGATGACGAACTGTGCGGCCTCAAGGGTGGCGAGCTGATCATCATTGCCGGTCGACCATCGATGGGCAAATCCGCGTTTGCCGTGAACATCGCCGAACACGTCGCCGTACGCCAGGCCAGCGCCGCCTTGGTCGTTTCACTGGAAATGACCAACGGGGCGCTGATGGACCGCCTGCTCGCGTCTCTCGGGAGAATCCCGCTGAGCGCCATAAAGGACGGCACCGTTGCCGGGGAGTACGCGACGGAACTCAACGCTGCGGCCAGCCAGATCAAGCGTTCGAAGCTGTACATGGCCGACCGGCCCGGCCTCACCGTGGCTCGGCTGCGCGCCATGGCCCGCAGGCATAAACAACGTTTTGGATTGAGTCTGCTGGTGCTGGATTACCTGCAACTGATGGAGGGGGCCAGCCGGGAAGGGAATCGCACGCAGGATGTCAGCGACATGAGTCGCCAGCTGAAGTTGATGGCGCGTGAGCTCGACATCCCGGTGATTGCCTTGTCCCAGCTCAACCGCAGTCTGGAACAGCGTCCCAACAAACGCCCGATCATGTCGGACCTGCGCGAGTCCGGCGCTCTTGAGCAAGACGCCGACGTCATTCTCTTCATTTACCGCGATGAGGTGTATCACCCGCAGACCGAGGCCAAAGGCATCGCCGAAATCATCATCGGCAAAGCCCGCAACGGAGAACTTGGCACGGTCAGGATGGCCTTTACCGGCAGGTTCTGCCGCTTTGAAGACTTGGCCGGCACCGAGGCAGCTACTTTCAATCAGCCCCCGGCACCGGCCCGGTTAGCCGACCGCTACCATCGGAACGCCCAACCATGACGAGCTCTAAAACACTGCACACTCACGTCACCGACAGCGAAATTCGCCGCCACGCCGCCACACCCATTCAGCAGCTACGCGACCCACGCTTTCCGGCGTTGCGCTTCCGTTACTGGAGCAGCGACCGTACCCGAGGGTCGTGGTATGTCGTCATCAAGTCTGCATGGAACAAGATCGCAAATTATCCAGTGATCGACGCCAAAACCATGCAGGCACACTTGCCGCAGATCCTGGCGAGTCGGGCGTTCAACCCGCAAGCCTTCTCCACCGTCAGTGGCTGGCACACCGTTGGCGACCTCCTGGCCTGGTACGCCGATCGCATGGCCCGCGATCGGGGTCTGTCGAGCAGCCGCAAAGCCAGTGCGAAATCGGCGGTGCGCTGCCATCTCCAGCCCCGACTGCAGACCTTGTTGTTGACCGACCTCAACCACGCGCGCCTAGATGAGCTGCTGCTCTGGCCCATGCAGGAAAAATACGCGCTGTCCTTTGTGCGTTCGGTGTACGCCATACTGGCCGTGGCCTTTCGTCAGGCCTTCACCCTGAAGCTGATGGACGTCAATCCGATGGCCGGCCTCAAGTTCGGGGACTTTGTGCAAACCCGCATCAAACCGAAACCGGCCCACCTGCGAAGAGACGATCTCGACGAACTGCTGGCCGCATTGAAGGGCATTGCCAAGACCGATCCTCGGGACTGCATGCTCGCTCTGATGATGTTGTGCCACGGGACCCGATTGGGAGAAACCCGGATGGCGCGCTGGAAACACGTCAACCTGATCAGCCGGCAATGGTTCATTCCCGCCGACGAGACCAAAACCAAACACGAACACACGCTGCCCCTCACCGATCAGGTGTGTGCGTTGCTGGTCTCGTATCGTGCCTATCAACAGGCCCGCGGATACGATGGTGCCTACCTGTTTCCCGGCTCACCCGGTAAACCGCTGAGTGCAAAAAACGCCGGCAATGTGTTTGTTCGTCTGGGTCAGGGCGCGTGGAGCAGTCATGATCTGCGCAAGGTCGCGCGCACCGCCTGGATGGAGTTGGGCGTGGATTACCTGGTGGGCGAGCTGCTGCTCAATCACACCATGAAAGAGCTGGATGCCACCTACATCCATACCACGGCCGAAGCCCTTAAACGCCGGGCACTGGAAACCTGGCATGCGTGGCTGGATCAACACGGTTTTCTCGCCCTGCATGGCGTGACAGAGCCGGGATTGGTCGAAGCGATCAACCCCGCTCCAACCGTCTGCGACGAGCCTTGTAGCCGATCGGTGCTTCCATTGCAGGGGAGGAAGTTCAGCCAATGAACTTCGCCCGCCTACCCCGCTCCCGGCCCCAGAAGTCCGCCACGCCCATTGGTCCTAGCCGCGCTGATCAGCCGTTCCGTCACAACCGAGCAGACAACCTCACGCCCCGTGCTTCCGGATCGAGTCGCCTTACCCCTCACTCCGATCAAACGCGGGATCAACTCACAAACAACGATCCCGCATGGGGCGGTCCTGCCACCGGCCCAGGTCACGTCCTCAGAGTCGCGTTGAGGAGCGGAAAGTCCGAACTGACCGTCGGATCGGCGCCGTATCAGTCCAGCAATGAATTGGCTTTTTCCAGCGACGGTCATTCCCCTTTTAGCGGAACCGCACCGGTAAATGTGAAAAGGTACTCCCGGCCCCCACCCCCCTCTGGGGGTAATTCGAGCCCCGCCGCCAAACGATGTATGAGTTTTTTTGACGAACCCCGGTTCCGCTTTCATTTATGTATCTTTGAGGTAGTTATGGCGAATCAAAAAGAGCTTGCCCAACACCTGGACTTGACTGATCGGCAAGTTCGCTACTTGCTTGCAGACGGTGTCCTGCCCACCTCGCGAGGCAATGGCGGTTTAAATCTTCAGCACTGTCGCTTGGCTTATATTCGTTACTTAAGAGGACTCAACAGCGGCCAAGTCAAAGCGGAAGCGGGTCATCTGGTTGAAGACGGTATCGACCCCTTGGTCGAATACCACCTCATGATTGAGAAGGTCAGGTTAACAACAGCGCAGGCCGTCGCTCAGGAGAAAAAGAATGAAGTGATGGAGCAGCAACTGATACCCGTGGAGATTGCCACATTCGTCTTGAGCAAAGTCGCTTCGCATATCGCTTCGGTGCTTGACACCGTGCCGCAAAAACTCCGACGTAAACATCCCGAGATGGACCCCAGGCACCTTGAGTCGCTGGAGCGCGAAATTGCAGTGGCCCGCAACCTGGCTGCAGAGGTCGGCGAGAAAGTACCGGAGTTTTTGGACGAGTACTTTGAGAAATATGTCTGAGGCATCCATTCAGTTGTCCCCGTTGCCGCGTTCGGCTGGGCGCGGCAGTTCTTTTAAGGTCAATTGTTTCCGGCGCAGTTGACCTTTCCTGGTGCCAGCTGAAATCATGGTCTGACGCGGCTGAAAATCCTGTTGGCTCGAACACAAATATCTGCCCTCCTCTCCCCAGACTTTCCGATTTGACTCGGCGTCCCATGACAGCGTCCGTTACGCCTGGGTCGCACAGCCTTCAGTCTCGATCACGAGTAGGACTCAAACGGAGTTTGATAATGGATGTAGACAATATTCAGCAGCGACTTCGAGCTTTTGCCCTCGAGCGTGATTGGAACCAGTTTCACACCCCCAAAAACCTCGCGACAGCACTGTCTGTAGAGGCCGCGGAGTTGCTGGAGATCTTTCAGTGGCTGACCGACGAGCAGTCCTTGGCCATCAAGGCGGATGACCAGCGCATGGCCATGGTTTCGCAGGAAATCGCGGATGTGATGATGTACCTGTTGCGCTTGGCCGACGTGCTGTCGATTGATCTCCAGCAGGCAGTCGATCAAAAATTGAAAATCAATGCAGAAAAGTACCCCATCGAGAAAGCTCGAGGGAACGCCAGCAAATACACGGACTTGTAAGCGAGCTGATACTGGATGAGCACCTTTTCATATATCACTGCGAAAATTGCCGCCGGTGAGGCGCGTAAAGCCAACGGCCCCGTCGAACACTGGTTGACCACACTTGAAACGGGCTTTTGGGGGTTCGATGTTCAAAAGGCAGATGTTTGGCATCAACTGAAAGCTGGCGATGTCATGGTCTTTCAGGCCGTCGCCCCCAATCCTGTTTTTGTCAGCAAGGACCCGACTCGACCTAAAATCACCGGTTTTATTGGTGCAGGGATCGTTAGCGAAATATCGGAGAAGAATGAACCCCGGTGGTTATCTGAAGTTGTCGAGAGCCGCGTGCATAAGCTGGATGCCCCCAAATTCTGGCCTCACCTCGTGCACTTCTCCGACGTCATCTGGTTTGGTGATATCGAAAAGATCAACGCATCCTACATCCAGCGATCCATCGAAGAAGCCGACGCGGCGCCGATCGACCTCTCTTCCCCTATTCGTGAGTTAGCCAAGAACATCCTGACGGCTGAATCGATGCGTGACGCCGGTTTCAGTTTTGGCGCTCAAGGCACTGGAGGCTACCTAACCGCCAACGCCGAGCTGCTCAGCACGCTGATTGCGTCGCGAGAGGCGTATGCCTCGTCTCGAACCTACAGTAGCCCAAGCATCATTCTCGCGATTACAACACCGCCCACTAGCGTCTCTGGTGGATTTACGTGCGGCGGCGTAATCCCCCCAAAGGCAAAGAAGATAAACGCTGGTGGGAAAACACCTCTTCCTCGAATCACCAGCAACCGCCAAATTGACTACGTCCTTGAGGCAGCAAAAAACAAAGCTTTGGGCGACATCGGTGAGCTAATTATCCTCGCGCATGAAAAAGCTCGGGTGCGGGAGGAATTGGGGCCTGACTATGCGGACAAGGTGGTCCATGTTTCCCGTGATGAAGGTGACTCGGCTGGCTACGACATTCGTTCATGGCGAGAAGCGGATGGCACCATTTCCGAGTACTTCATTGAAGTCAAAACCACGTCGGGCAATGAAAACACACCATTTTTCATCTCCGCCAACGAACTGCAATTCGCTGAAAACAACACAAAGAAATATGAGCTGGTACGCATACACTCACTGAGTCAGGCGAAGAAACAGTATCTGATGTATCAATGGCCAGGCCAGGAAATGCTGGATAAAACCAGAGTTCCAGTGGCCTATAGAGTGGATGTAAATATTGAATAGCTGATGTCGCCCCCTCGGACGCGGCTTACGTGTACCAGACTTGTATTCAGCCGCAGGGGCGCGACGACCGGCATGAGGGTCGAGCAAATTGATGATGTCTTTCAAGTTGCACCCTTACCTGGCAAACAAGGCGCGCAGCTTCGTGTCGAATTCAATTTCCTGTTTGAGGCCGGCGTCCCCCTTCAAGGCCTCGAGTGCTTGAAAATGCTCGACGAGATGTTTTTCCAACTGAAGAAACTCTGCGGGCTCGGACATGAAAATCTCCATTTGGTTAGTTAGCGGTACACAAAAGACAGTGATTAAAAATAAGTAACTGTGTTTGGCAACGCTTCACAGGAGAAAATAATCTCCACACCGCTCAGTCACAATCCACATCCCCAGACTCATCTGTTGCTACGGTTTCCTCTTTCGTTGAAGAATTAGGATGTCTAACTCAGATTTACTCCCGTCTCTGCTATACAAGACCAATCAGAATCAGCTCGCTCTGGAGGCTGCCATCATAGGGCTAACGCTTTGGATTTAGCCGCGCAGATTTGCCGAAGTCGTCGGCAATGTTCGTGGCGCCTTAGAGACGATTAGCAGAAACGAGGAACTCATCAAAATGCCCCTTGCAGTGCTCATGACACCAGAGAGACCTGCCCTTTGTCGTGGGGCTGCATGGCAGTCTGCAATCAGACAAAACCAGACGCGGCCTCTCACGCATGACCGGTATGGATAAGAGGGCGTTCGGACTAGAATGTAATCCGCGCAAACTCGGGTCTCCAACGTCTCTAAAGTGCATTCACATAGCTTGGGGCGGAAAAGTCGTTTGCGTCGCCGGGCGCTAAGGTGATAAAGCTGACTCATAACCACTCAAACTAAGATCTTGGCTGGTCCAAACGGTCGCTATTCAGCTTGCTGCTGCAAGACCGAGAGGACATGAGTGGCGCAGGAGGGAAACGTAACGGCGCAATGTAGGGTGTCTATTAAACTCTCCCCGACCTCTGGCGCACGAATTGAGCGAACCTTCATTTCTAAAATGTCCGGAAATCGGGACCGTCGATGCTCAGGACCTTCGAAACCCATGTTATCTGTTCCGAGCAACAGCCAACGAATCAGCAGCTTCCGGCTGACGTATTGCTGCGGAAATCAATAACTCTGGTCCAAGAGCCCGCTAACGAGAATGACCTCACTCCACTGGCATTTATGATAAATGGCTACTGTGCCGGCTATGTCCGTTTAGAGGATTCCTGCGTAATTTCTGCTGCTCTGGACTTAGTCCCGGATAATGTGAAGGTGGAAGTCACTTCATCTGAAGAGCTATTTGGCACGGCAGGAAGATTCCACATCCAGATCACCGTTGAGTTCCTGGCCCCTGATCCAGATATACGCGCTGCACTGGAACGTCTTCAACCAGTCAAGCGCCTTCGGCCCATTTTACGCTCATCGCCCGAGGCTAAAGCACCAACACGGGAGCATTTAACATCGGCTCAGATCAGCACTGATTTTTTTTGGCTGCATGACGTGTTCGCCCCACATGACGACGAGGTTGGCAACCAGCAGGGCTTGCCCCTTATGGGATCCATCTTGCCACACCACAGGTGGTTGACCCCACCCACCCTATCCCTGGCCGCTGACAGCAATTGCCTAACTGTGGATGAGGCACCAATTTTCTCCGCCAGTGAAAAAAAAATAGGCAAAGTCTGCGTCCAGCCTTCCAGCAGGACAACATTCAAATCCTCAGGCGTCAGTGCTCAATCGTTGAAACGGTCCATTAAGACTCACGTTGTGGGTCTTCAATTCCAGCGAAATCAGGCTTGGCTCGCCGCTACGTTGAACGACAAACGTCTGCTTATCCTCGTGCGCGAACCTACCAATACGAATGATCCGAATGCAGTTGCCGTGATGATTAACGGGCGCAAAGTCGGATACATTCGGCGCAAGCACGCGGAGATAATCGCTCCAGCGATGGACTCTGGTCAAAGTAGCCTGTCTGTTATTGTCCAAAATCCAGCAGAAATAAACATCCAAACCAACAGTTTCGCCATAACCATTGTCTTTCAAACCAATGCACCAGCATTGGCTCTACCATCACTTTCGGGATCTAAAATCGGGATATACCGGATCAGGCTATTACCCGACGGCAACGCCACCTATATTGGCCAGTCTAGGAACATTGGAGCCCGACTTGCCCAGCATTGGGCAGACATGAGACTCGGTTTCCATGCAAACCGACATCTTCAGACGCATTGGAACCGCCATGGCAGCAATGGTTTTCAAGCAGAGGTCGTAGTGGGCGCTCCCAATGGGCTTTCAGCGTACGAGCAACAGCAATGGCTTCATATTCAGGAACGGTCCTGGATAGAGCGCGATCTCATGAGCGGTCATTGCGTAAACCTCGCTGAGAGCCAGCTGGTATTAACGCCGGAGGCTGCATCTGAGCGGGCAGAGGTGATACGGCGACATGATGAGGCGCTGACTGTCCAGCGAAACTACATCAGCTCGGAGTTGGCCAGACTGAAAACGGAGGGGCGCCCGAACCTGGAGCGGGTTGAATACTTAGAGGAGAGTATCCGTGAGCTTGAAAAATACTTAACCAGACGTACGGGCATACGTGCCTTTTTCCGAGGCGACCGCATCAGTCGCGAGGAACAGGAGCGCGCAAACGATTCACTGGCGACAGCAAAGACCAAAATGGTAGGTGCAAAGAAAGCGTTGGAGCCATTCCAAACAGGGGCGGCTGACCTTCAGAAGCAACTGAAAGGCCTAAAGACGTACATTGAGAAGGAGAAGGATGAGATGGCACGTGCCAGACGCTTTAGTAACCGCCGGTATCATGACTATTTTAATGGCCCCCTGTCGTAGGCAGCGCCGGAAGTGCCCTCGACTCGACGTATCTGAAGCCGCTTTTTTTCTGATTAAACAGTGATACGGCTCTACTCTAACGCCCAGCCCCTCGCAATTGATTCGTCCTACTTCACCTCTGGCAATCACCTGGCTGTCACGCTCATTCCAGACCGACCTGGAAAGGTTTTCATGGGGAAGCGTTTGGGCCAAATTTGATGAGAAAGGATTCTCGGCTAGCGCTGGAATAAGCTATACGCCGATATCACCAAGATCACATACCTAAGCACTACCGTCCACATAGGCATCGGCTCTTGGATTTTGATGTTGAGTTTAGGCTGATGTCGATTCCGATCGGTCGCCACCGGCAACAATCGCCCAATTTTAGTCAATGCTGACCGGCAGCTATGGGTCGAACGTACACAGTCAGGATTGAAGCGTGCCAAGGCTGGGGCGTCCAGAGGCCACAGACACCACGGCAGCAGTGCAGCGACTCAAGGCGAGGGATATGACACAGACTCAGGTAGCTGGTGAACTTGAGGTAGGCATTGCTACGGTTAAGCGTCACTGGAACAAAGCCTGACCCACTTATCAGCCGCCTTCGGGCGGCTCTGCCATGCCAGATATTCGCCGATTTGAGCCGGCGATAGCATGTTGGTTCGGTAATGCCATCAAGGAGCCCGTTCCATAGTGCGGGGGATTCAGCAATTCTCCTGATGCCCTTCAAGATATTCCCCATCCTGCGGCTGAACCGATGTTCCGCTGGCCCCTGTTGGCGATTTGAAAATTCAGGGCATGTCTGTTTTTGAAGAGTCGGGAGCGCCAAGTCTTACCAGGCAGCGTAGTGGTGTTAATGAGTGATAGGCACTTTTGTGAACAGTTCTGCCAGAGCCAGCCGAGCGAGCTTCTTCTGTGCCCGGCTCCTGCTAGCCATCTCAAATACGTCAACATGTGCAGGGTTGTCAGATAAGGCCGTGTCGTAAACAGCGAACACTCGCTGTTCCTCTATGACAATCTCGCGAACCCCATTGACTGGTGCCGTCACGGTTCCGACATACGACCGCTCCGGCTGAGATGGTTGCCGGCGGTCGTTAAACGACTGGACTTGAGCTTTTCCATGCTTATGTGTGTCTGACGGAGGGGAGTCGGAAGGGCCTCGTTCGCAAGAAAGTCCCTTGTCCTTAGCATCATTGAAAAGAGCTGGTAGGACCGCCCCTTCATGTAAGTGAACAGGGGAGAACACATATCGGTGCAAATACTCATCACCCGACACAGGTCCGGGTGAGAAATCGCTGACGCTTTCTGCTTCGCAGTAGCCATCAGGTTGGGCCTTGTCTATTAAGGCCGCTCGCTCTGCGACGTTTCCGTTTGTGGGCAAGCTCGCAAAGAGCACCTTGCACGACATGAACTTTTAGATCCGTCCCAGATACGCGGTCAGAGAAGCATCCAAGCCACTGCCATTGAGTGGAATGTCAGTACTTGCAAACTGCTCTTTGCCGTTTTGAAAAATGTAATGGTACGTGTTGTCGCCCGGGAAGGAGATCTCTAGGTAGCAACCGTTATCTTTCCAGAAAAGTGAGATCTCGCCGTCTCCCGCAAGCATCGACACCGGTGCATTGAAACGAATTGGCAGACGATTCACGAACTCCACGGCGTTGCTGAAAGACGCGTAAGTTGCAGGCTCGCCACCGTAGCCATCCCAATCTTGGCATAAGCCACGATATGAGTAGAGTTTGTCGAGAACCCGATGCATGCCGTGGGGCCGACTCTGCGTGTGCGTCGGTGGTAGTGATCCGTAGGCGAAGCTCGTCTGCTCAAAGGTAGGCGCTTTGGTTTCGCGGGATGCTAACGCTGTCTGAAACTCAGCGATTGAAACGGGTCTTTCTATCACGGCACTCATGATGATTTCCTTATGCGACGTTATCGAACGTAATCAAGCGCTTCACAGGTTCGGTGAGTAAATCTCCGAAAACCAGCTTGCTCTGGTCGTGCAAGTATTGAAGTGCTGGTTTAACAGCCGGATTGACTTCATTGTCATTTACTATCATAGGGAGCATTTCGGATAGTACGTATTTATGGAGCGTTACAATATTTACATCAAACTTTGACGCAGTCTCTGTAGCATTCACATTAACATTGGTTAGGAGTTTTCCGCCAAGCTCAAATTCTGGGACTGAGAAAAAGCCGTGGTGAGAATGGAACGAATCGCTTAGACCAGAAAAGCTTGGTGGCAGATACTTGCTTTCGGTACTGAATAAATCAGTTAGTGGTCCAGCCGGGTTATCCCCAAAAGTGACTTTGAATGTATCGGTATACTGGAGGGATAGCGAAGACACGGAAATATCAGAGAGCCACGGGTTCAAGATGTCTAGATATTTCTCAACTTCCTGTGAGACCTTTGCCCATCGCTCATACTCGCCGCAGATGATCATTAGAGCATTTGCTTGAATGTTGACCGATATTGCGGGTTCACCGTTAGGCTGAATTCGGCCAAATGATATCCCCCCAATCATGCCGGTTTGCGGGATCGGCGGAGCAAACATTTGATGATCAGGACTGGTATTGAAATTGATCATCATCTGTTGCTGCTCGATTACGCGAGGCATATCGTTTTTCAGGCTCTCATGAAGCTTGCCACCGGCCCGAAGGTCAGTGAAGGCATGAGGGAGGAGAGGCGCAGCGAACTCGAAAACGATTAGCACATTGCTGATCGCATGCCCGTGCTCTTCGTTATACGGTTTGATCGTGGCGGCCATGGAACCTCAGGGGATTATTTGATCATGGAGATTGCAAGAAACGTTAGCAGGGGGTGTGTGGTCGTGCTAGCGGCATTTTGCACGATCTATCACTGTTGGCGCGCGAGATTAGCATGCCCTTTATCCAGAAGCAGCCATATTCGCGGGAGTAGCTCCCGCCGGTGGCCCGATCTGAAGTGGTTCCGTCGAGGTTGCTTTACCGTTAGGTGGATCGTAGCTTGCCAGCCGATACCTTCTTCTCCCTGGCCCAACAGCTACTTTGCCGGCTCTCCACTCGCCCAGCACCAGCCAGTAGCGAGATGAGCTAGGATTTCCGCACCACTCAAGGACGATTGCCATGTCAGACAATCCAGAAGCCAGCATCGCCACAGCGGACGCACTGACACTGCTCCTGCATAACCAGCACGCCATCTGTGCCTTCATTGAAGAGATCACCAGGTGGCTCTCTGAGAATGGGGTAACGAGCGTTGCCGCTAACGCTACAGCGGCCATGGAAACACTGGACACCAACGCTCAGGGCATCACAGACGCCATCATGCGGCTACGCCAGTCCTAGGTATCGCCAAACACCCTGCCCCTCCTTCATCAGCGAGTCCCGATTTAATGCGGGAAAAATTGGGACTCTGTGGAGAGTGGGATAACTTGCATCCCACATAGCCACCCATTTGCATTGCCACTAACCAGTCAATTGCATCCGTGATGACCAACCGATTGCATTCGACTTGCCCAACAGGTGCCGTAGTGACGACCGACAGAGAACGGCCAAAAGCGGACGCTCGAAGCGTTTCTACGAATCTAGGGCTCATGGCTATGAGAAGAAGAATGCTTGCTCTTCTATTTTTTCAAATAGATCGTCAGGAACTACGTGACAGTTTTGGCGCTCCCGGATTAAAGCGCGCTCAAATGAGTTGCTGATTTCAGGGTCGTCGTCATCACCGAGCGATCTCCACTCCTCTCCGTAATACTGTTTGAATACCAACATCGAGAAGGCAAGAGGGGTCAGGGTTCTCTTGAGTGGCCAGCGATTTTCAGAATGAAATCCAATATGAAAATGTGAGCACGGATGAAAAAAACGCTTGCGTTGATCGGGAGCGTTTTCGTATCTCCACATGGGCTTTCCATTCAAGCTCTTTTTGCTGTCCAGTAGGCTAAGATACTGCTCATGGGAAATAAACTCGTTTTCGAAAAGTTCAGTGATTTTTTTGAAAGACTTGGTTTCTGATTCTTTTCCTGAAATAAAAGGATTGGGGTAATAGGCGTAGCGCACGTACCCATCACGCTCCATGCTGAATTGAAAGTATGAGTAGTCAGACAGAATTATGTTGTGATGGGATAAGTTCATCGCTGTAAGATAGACGTCGATATACGTGCTCTCTGCCGAAAGAATTGCATCTCGAAACTCAGTGTTTAATGGGAGTAAATTTGGATTGCTAAAAGCCGCAGCCAGTCCAAGCTTATCCGCCAAGTCCCAACTTTTGTTGATTCCTGACTGAATATTCTGTCTATTCATCGTCGTAATCCAAATCGGCGTCTTCTTCTGACAACCCTTCACGACGAAGACTCTCTAGATACTCAGCTCTCAATTTTTTGGCTTTGATAGAGCGCTTGCTGAGATCTCTCTGGATCATATCCAGTTTGGAGAGGTCAGGCATGGTGAAACGCAAGGCAGGGAAGTTTTGCTCTGCCTCAGACATCTCTTTAATGATTTGGCTGGTAGATCCTTGCATCCCGGAAACGCGAAGCCAAGCTTTGGTACGTGTGAGTGCCGTGAATAGCTTGTTACGATCTCCTCGAGTTTTAAGTGAAATCGCGTCGACACCAATGACGAATACTACAGCTGCCTCATTCCCTTTGGCGCGATAAATTGTGGAGAGCGTTACCTTATTAGGTATCGTGAAGGGCGGGTCTGAATATGGGTCTGCGTGAATGTTATTCGACGCAATCCCCAGGTTCGCCAGCTTTGAAGACAGCTCTTTGAAGTAGCCCTTCATGTGGCGGTCATCCAGAGCGACAATCATTATGTCTTCCGGATTTAAGCCTTGCTTTAAAAAGTCAGATATCGAGGCAATGACCCAGTCTGTTTCATCATCCATCGACTGTGCGTTGTACTGTTCTATCAGCTCGGGTAGTTTTTCCCCGCTCAAACTAACCGGGCTGTTTTCAGCAGGGCGCACTACCTCTACTTCTGCGTTGGCATAATAGTTTGGTGAGGTGACTTCGTAACCGACGTCTTTCCAATGATCAGCACTTTCAAGTAATTGCACGATGTTGGAATAAATTCCAAAGCCAAGCGCGTGAGCAGTGATGAGGACTTCTCGCTGGTTGCGATAGCACTTGCTAAGGACAGTGTCGTTGGTGAATTTAAACGGCAGGCCTATTGCTGCCCGTTCAAGCGATATGCGCGGTTCACCGTCGTGATCTATTCCAAATAGTTCAGCAGCACTCCGCATTCTGACCTTCATGATGTTTTGAAGGTCGTCGTAAGCCCATACAATATTTTTTTTGTCTCGGTGGCCTTTCGCAAGCCGGAAACTTAACTCATAAAATGCAGCCGGGAAATCTTGCCCTTCATCGATGAGGATGTGGTCATAGTACTCTTCGGGATCACCTTTTTGCATCAGGTCTTGGCATGCAAACTCAAATGGGTCGACTCCATTAGGTGCGGCAGAGCGTGCGGTACTGAAGGTGAGAGGTGTTCTCCCAGCGCGTAAGCAGGCATCTGAGTAGGCGCCACTGGTGTTATTACCGCCCCAACCATGCACTATGTGGATGTTGTTCCAGTCTGGGTCAACTTCTTTATAGTGCCTGTAAAACTTGGTGACCAAGTTTTTTATGGAGGATTTCAGGCTCTTTGTATAAAAGGTTAAGAGGATTTTGTCATTTGGTCTGTTCATATGAAGGTGTGCGGCCTTCATTGCCAAAATGATAGTTTTCCCTGAGCCGGCAAGTCCACGTATCCGTTGAGGGCCATTAATCGTTATCAAGGCCGCAGCGCGCTGCTTTTGGTCAAAGTTTGCGATTTCAGATTCGAGCTCAGCCAGTGCACTGGCTGCGCGCTGCAACTCTGGGTTTTCGACCAAGCGCTTGTTCGATCGAGTGAGGGCTTTAGCCCCCTCGATCACAGATCGGGCTTCGTCATATGCCTCTGAATCTAAAGGCTCTTCTTCAAGATCCTGAATCAAGTCTTTCAATGAGTCCATTGAAGAGACAATTTCAGAGTCGCTTGAATCAAAAATTCTATCTGCTAAATTACTGTCGCAAAATATAATAGGTGTGACGTTCAGGGAGAGCTGCGAACGCGACTTTCTTAATATCTTACTTTTTAATAGCCTTCCTATTAGGAGACTGCAAAATTGATTAAGCGAATCATCGACTGCTAAAAGGCTGCTGGTGCTATCTCGATCCGCCTGGATTGCAGTGATCACCCGGATGGCGATAATTCCGCAACTGCGGCTAAGCACCAGAATATCTGGCTTATGATCTGCGCCATCGTAGTCTGAATAAACAGGAAAATCATAGTAGAGCGCCGACGGTGAGGAACTTATAGCGCTTTCTGAATTTTTAAGTAATTCAATAAGATCTCTGCCGAGCGGGTCTTCTTGCAATCTTTCTGTCGTGACTAGGATATCTACTGCCATGCCGGATGCGTCCTTGATGAAATATTGTTAGTTGGCAATTATCTTTTTAGTCGAAGCTATGATTGGCTGTCTCTGGTGATCAACACAGGAATATCTTCACCTGCTGACATGCTCACGACAAGGTATAGCCCGAAGCTTTCAGGTCTTTAATTATACTGTATGCGATTTCTTCAACGCTTTTTTCGAAGCGCTTGTACACAATTCCGCTTACGTCGCTGGGTAATGTCGTGTGGCCTGTGTGAAGGCAACATACGCGAGATCTACCAAGTTTCCCTATAAAGTATCCAAACTCAAATATCACATTAGGGCGTGCACGGTATTCTTTGTTTCGGTCGTCGTCAGACAGTGTGTCTTCGGAAGCGAGATAGGCGACTTCATCAGGAGTGAGTAGGATAAATGCATAACCAACATCGCTATGCTTTTCAAACTTCTCAATGATTGTCATTCCCTCGTCAGCCTGTCGGTGTAATACAACTGGCTCGAGACCTATTTCGTGTAAGAAAACTTCTAGGTTGGTTTTCGATATTTCATCCTTACCATGCACTACGAATACCTTATTTGACTTGGATGTTTTCAAGTCAAATGATTCTTTCGAGTGTTGACCTATATCTTTTAGGGTTTCATCCAAAGGAATTAGCTCGAGTCGTTCCGAAATCGAGTCTAGGCGATGGATTTTCTTGTCGATGTCCTTATATGTGTCAGCAATTTTTTCGCCGAGTGAAGGCTCTCTTAAAGCGAGAGCTGCGACTCCCCAATAACTATATTCTTTTGCGATTTCGTCAGTGTTGAAACTTTGCTTTAGCAGTTCTACGTTAAACGAATCCCATTTGCTGTAGTCATTTTTCAGCGTGTCATAAGATTCACGAGTGTCAACCTGCCGTTGTTTCAGTTCTAACCCTTTTTCGATTCGCTCTTCTATCTTGGCCTTAGCCTCGTCCCTTGAGCGGGTGAGCTTTAATGTAGATTTGGGGGATTGAGCGCTGGGACGCTTGCTTGGCATGATTCATTCCTTGATTTCGGGCAGAGGGATGGCCAAAAGTAGCAAGTGGCCACTCCCAGGTCTAGCCAAGTCAGTCGAATAACTTGGCCCTTTTTGAAAAAGCACATGCACAGGAGCATGATTCCCGGGCCGAAAGGCATCCAATGGCCATCTATACGCGAATCACATGCTTACTAATTGATCCGATTCGCAGGCAGGAGGGTGTCATTGATGTGCTGGTGGGAGAAGGGATGCAGCGCAGTGACATTATCGTTCAGGGGGTTGGCAAGTAACACCTGTCGCCAGTAACACTACCGCACAAGGGCGCACAGAGATCACGTGTGGCGATTGTGATGCCTTCGCAGTGAGAACTTCCATGCGGCCTAGGAAAATCTGAGAGATCACATTGGCACCTGGATTCATACATAGTGCGCTATTTCGCGGCCATGAACGCGCACATGGAACGGCGCAGGTCGTCAACCAACTCGAGCAAGGGCCGCTTCTGGCGATTGTTGCCTGTCGCGGAGGGCCGCAGTCGCCCCAGGCTGTGTGGAAACTCCCGCAATTGTCTAATCTTCTGATCGTCGAGATCGTAGCGGGGGCGATCATGAAACGATTTATTGAAGGTGAGGCTCGGACGCAAGTCACCTTGCTGCCGGAGTGTCTGGACGATTACGTAGCCGAAAACGTACGCGGAGCGCTTTCGATGCTAGACAAGAACCTAGATTTCATCAGGCTGGGAATTGCAGAGTTGACCGTCTCAGGCTGAGCCGTCGAATCAGGAAGGAAACAGTGCAGGGGAAGCCTTTCGACAAGCACGCGAAAAGCCGGCAAGATGATGCCATATAGATGGCCACACCGCGCTTCGGTTGGCGTTTGCCTGGAGGGCATATGAAGGGACTCTTTCCGCAGTACGACTACACCGCATCGACAGATCAAGCCGAAACATGGAAAACCGCTCTCTTCGTTTTCGATACCAATGTGCTTTTAAATTTATATCGATACCACGAGCGCACTCGTGAAGAGCTGCTCGACACCTTAGATAAACTATCTGAGCGCATTTGGATACCACACCACGTCGCTCTAGAATTTCAACGCAACCGACTTACCGTAATTGCAGCACAAGGGCGCCGTTTTTCCGAAATTCGCAAAGTTATTGAAAAAGCGAAAACCGATCTTGCGAATAGCATTAACAACTTACAACTCACCAAAAGACATACATTAATCAATCCAGAACCACTAACAACTGGATTTGAAACTCTCACTTCAAACTTTTTAGCTGAGCTTGACAAACTTCAAGAAAGCCAGCAGACACTGACTGCACCCGACCCAATAAAAATAAAGATTGAAGATATTTTCGATGGCAAGGTGGGCACGGCTTTCGCGTCTCAACTGGATATAGACCAAAAAAACAAAGAGGCAGAAACTAGATACAAATCAAAAATACCACCTGGGTACAAGGATAGTGAAAAAGACAAAGATGGCCCGGATGACTTCAACCACAACGGCATAACCTACAAGAAAAAATTTGGTGACTATTTTGTCTGGAGTCAAATACTTGATCACGCCGCCAAAAGCCAGCAGAAAAAGCTCATATTTATCACGGATGACGCTAAAGAAGATTGGTGGCAGCAAATAGATTTTGATGGCCCAAAAACCATCGGCCCCCGTGCTGAGCTAATTGAAGAGGCCAGCCGAATTGGCAAACTAGATACTTTCCTCATGTATAAACCTGAAAGTTTCCTAAAGTATGCAAATGAATTTTTAGCTGCAGAAGTATCAGAGGAGACATTGCGCGAGGTACGTGATGTTTCATCCGACAATAAGAAAAGACAAAGTATACTAGACAACCCGAAGCATCCAAATGCTGCCATTTACACCGCTATAGCAAGCTGGATACTTCGTAAATTCCCGATGATTGATGACCTTTCGGGAGGCTTTCCTGACTTCGTCGCAAACGACAATGAGAAAAATCACGCTTATGCTGTTTGCATTCTCAACACCCCTATAAAAATTGAAATACTCCGCACTATTGTAAAATGTATAAACGCAGGCCACATAAGCAAATTCGAAACCATAACTGCAGTTTTTGTCACCAACAACACCTTAGAATCGGAAAACATACTGCAACTTATATTAGAAAACCAGATTAGCAACGACCTAAACAATATATATATTACAATAGGACAATACTCAGAAGAAATTAATAACTTTAAGATCTACCACGAATCAAACTATCGCAACCTGCCTCCATTCTAAACCAGCCCCAACTTGTCCACTCATATAGCCTGACAGCAGGCTGGAGCAGGTCACCCGCATCTCCGGATATGGTAGAACCCTCCTCTGAGGTAATGCAGGGACAGGAAGAGAACGTATGAAACTCAACATCAGCGGTAAACAGATTTTCGGCAACGGGATAAGCTTTGAGGGTGAGTATCCCGCCCTTGAAGCGTGTTGATCAACGAGCGAGTGGTAGTGACGTTTGACTGGATGGCTTTTGAGAGAAATGCTCCGTCGCAAAATCTTTTCTACTACGATCGGGCCGGAAACCTTCTTTGGCGCGCACCAGATATCAGGATGGGGAATGTGGATGCCTATACCGGTGTGACGAGCGAGGAGCCACTTTGGGTGGGAAATTTTGCTGGTGTCAGTTGCAAGATTGATGAGGAATCTGGCCAGGTTCTAGATACTCGCTTTACCAAATGAATACTGGCTTCCGAATGAATGCCTTCCATCCCGAAGCAAAGTGAGGGGCTCCGTCACTTTGCACTCGTCCGCGAACTCCCGAGGATTTCTCTGTGGTTCGAAAGCCCTTGAACTCGAGTATTTCCCCAGTGGGGGATCATCCAGATTTGGATGCATCAGCCTAGCGGAGATCACACGAAACTCCGTGGCATCTTTTCCGCGACACGTTTTCATAATTCGTAAAACGTGTCGCGATACCTGCCCTATCGAAATGGGAGGTCAGGCCTTGGTTAGATTTCAAATCCGACCAACTTCCCCCATTGGGGATGCTCCTCAGATTGAGGGCGACCCCGCATCAGGTTCGTCCCTCATTGGGGGTTAGACGAACCAGCTCAACACAACCCTGAAACGGGGTAGCACCTTCAACGTATCACTTTGCCTACCTTCGACTTACTGAAACAAAAAAGCCCTCCTCTATCCGCTGCAAACCAACTATTTCAGTCCCATTTAATCCGGTTACGCGTAGCACCTTAGGTGCACCTAAAAAAACACTGCGATTGGGATATGACAACACCTCTGATTGGGTTGCCCCAATGAGTGAGTCAACCACTCTCCCCTTAAGCATCCTGTATGACTTCTCGCGTCCATCGAGGAGAAACTGGACTTTAAGTGGTTCGATTACAGAACCATTGAAGTAATTCAGCAGTCGCGCCAAAAGGAAATTGATGACCTCTGTAAGCCTTAGGCAAGAGTTTTGATGATTTTCGGACCAGTACGCGCGCGCATCACCAACAGGTACTTTGTCCACTGAAAAGCCAACCGTGGCCGTCCTATTTGGATTGAGTAAAGCACTGCCAGTAGAACACCTCGTGAGAGGCAGCAACCGGCCGAGGCTGTGTAAAAACGTTTTTCAGCGCGACAGATACTCAAAACCGGACTGGAAATCGCGCTTCTACGCAAAATCCACATCTGCTGACGTGCCGATAAATTTCAGATTTAACGTAGACGCGCACATCTCAATTTTGGCGAAGCGTTTTTACACACTCTGGGCCAAAAGCAGCCACTGGATGGAGCAACGAAAAATGCGAGCTAAGATTGCTTCTACTGTGTATTTGGCAACAGCCTCAGCCCGTCACCAATGGCTGCGCTCGCTAGGGCAAGCGACCAATACCGCCAAGCAAATGCATTCAAGGAGGCCGCATGAAAGAACTCCCAATTCTATTCTGCGCTTCGGTAGTGCGTGCGATCCTGAGCGGTCAAAAGACTGTGATTCGTAGTGCGGTGAAGCACGATCCGGTAAACGTGATCGCGCTCCTCAATCGAGACGATAAGCCCAAGTATAAATTTGGACTGTGCCTCACGGACCACAACGTTATCAACAAGCACTACTCATGCCCGTATGGGACGCCGGGAGACCGACTATGGGTACGCGAGACCTGGGCTGACGCGAACATGAATGGGGCGCCTGTTTTGGCTTATCGGGCCGATGGAGACATTCGCGATCTGATGGAAGAGGAAAGCTTCCTCAATGACAGCGGTGCGTTTAACTACGATGACCCACGATCCAGGCCATACCAGTTCTGTTGCTGGGTCGATGACTTGATCACTGGTGCGGAAGCCCGCTGGCGCCCACCCGCCCATATGCCACGCTGGGCCAGCCGAATTCTGCTGGAGATAACCGACGTCCGCGTTGAGAGACTGCAAGATATCAGCGAAGAGCAGGTGATCGCCGAAGGTATCGGCATGTCAAGTGGTCAGCATTCCCTGGGAACATCTCAAACCAGGCACCAAAGTAAGTTGGCGGCAGTCCATGATTTTTCCGGACTATGGGACTCCATCAATGGCGCTGGTGCCTGGGACTCAAATCCATGGGTCTGGGTCGCAGAGTTCAAGCGGGTGGTGCCATGATCCCCCTCGCTTGGCGCTCCTACGTATACTGCTACAAGGGGCCGCGATGAATAAAACCGTCCCATCGACCACTGAGAGGAGCCCGGGGGGCGGCAACTGATGGGTCGGACATCTCAATAGTAGCTCACCCCGCCAACCACTTCAGGATGGGAACTGCGAAAACTGCAACTGGCGAGGTGAACGAACAAACCATAGCTCACACCCGCTCAACCTGCCTCTTTCACAAATGAATGACAGCTATGGGTCGAATTCAGCCCTTCGCGACAGGCAACAATCGGCCCAGAGTGTGTAAAAAAGCTGCGCCAAAATTGAAGTGTGCGCGTCTACGTTAAATCTGAAATTTATCGGCACGTCAGCAGATGTGGATTTCGCGTAGAAGCGCGATTTTCAGTCCGGTTTTGAGCACCTGTCGCGCTCAAAAACGTTTTTACACAGCCTCGGCCAGAAGCAGACATTCGGCATCAGGAACCGACAGTGAAGAAACGTCGAATGATTTTATCGCGTTGCCGCCTACCAGAATTTCCACCATGGCTTGCGCGGCAGTGGCAGGTCATGAAGGCGTAGGTACCAGATACGCGGCTTGAGGGCGTTGTCCCACGGGCAAATCCCGAGGTATTCGCTCAACGCGTCATAACTCAAACGGTTGCTTAACCCAAACTCTGGCACTTCCACCTCGCGGTCGCCCAGATAGTAGATCTTTTGCCGCTCATCCTCAGGGCAATCATCTTCCTCAAGGTAAAACTCAGCTGATGCCCAGCGTTCTTCAAACGGTTTCAAGGGCCCGAATTGTTGCACCGGGCTATCGCATGAATGCAGCCGTGATCGCGTCAGAATTCCGTTCTCGATGAACGCGTAGCCGTAGGTGCCTCCGGAGTCGTATTGGCAAAACGGGATGATCATTGCTGGCGAGCCCAGAGTTCGATGCAATTCGCTGGCGTTATAGTGAGGATTTCCCAGCAGCGGCATAGTTAGCGCGTCGCTGCTGATCACCCAGATATCGCCGTATTGCTCAACAGCCACCTCATTAGTCTGGCGAGTGTCGAAGCGCGGTGGGCATTGATCGAGCACCTCCGCGCGCTTGTTGAACAGATCAGACACCACCTGCTGAGGATTGAAGTCGATCTGCGGAGTACGGAATGCGATTGCCGCTTGCGAAACGCCCACGTAGGTATCCTTACTGAGGTTTTTTTTGGAGGTTATACGGACAGGTGTATCGGCCCTGCTGCTTTGGGCTTGAGTGCTCGTTGAATGAAAGAAAACTCTTCAATTGTCTGGCCAAGCTGCTGGTAACAGTCGAATGTGATCGTCCGCTCTGGGTCGTTTTCTGCCTGTCGCGACCGGCAGAGAACGACCCATTGCAGCCACTCGGGAATGACTCAAACCGGCCAACAGCGGACGCTCGCGGCTTAGCTCAGATCTTACGTATACAGTAATATCCGTCTGCACCGCCCAAGCTATGGAGTCGGGCTATTAGCCATGAGGATCAAGTGAATCTACAACTTGAAATTGAGAGGATCTTTGGGGGTAAAGCATTTGCCAGGCCACTTTTCTATTCCTATCCAGGAGGTCTGCGTTTTGAGCTCTCTGAAACTGGCGGAGTGATTGAGCAATTTCTAACAGCACTACGAAAATCAACAAAGATCTGCAGCGATATCTTCCTTGATGACGCGACGCTTGTTGCTTGTCTGCGCATTCATTCTGGCAGCAACCGATTTGCTCATCGGCCCCTGATTCACGCTCTTCGATCTGCCGGCATTAACATACCCACGGAATTCTCAGTCTGGAGTGAGGAGATAGATCCGGAGGAATGGTTTTGCGAAAGGGAGCCGGAGTATTGGATCAACATCGCATTTGAAGCGCCTGCGACTCTGCTTCAAGCATTTCTTTGGTGTGCTTTGGCTAGGGACTTTGCCGCAATTCAGCCTAAACCCAACTGCGTTTTATACCTCTTCAATTTGAAGAAGCACGTCATGGTTTTTCCCTACGACGATAGAGGTATGGATGTGGTCGGCCCCAACAAAGATCTGCTTTCACAGCTGTATTGTCTGCATCATACATACCTGCTGGATTACGACCGACACACGATGGACACCACATTTGCAGGGCCTGCGCGCTAGCCTCATTGCTTACATTGGAGCTGAAACCGTGCCCACAGCCCACATGGCCACCGTCTCCTTTGGGTCGGTTACTGCCATTCGTGACAGGCAGAAATCAGGCCAGAAGCAGACATTCGAGAATCGTGCGCTCGCAGCCGGGTTATGGTCAGAAATCGAAAAGTAAAGCATGGAAATCAAACATGGATTTGGTTCGGCTCGCACCTGCGGCATACCACACAACGGATAGCTACTGTCCGGCACCACCTTCAATCGTCGGCAGTTGAGGCGAGCGCAAACCAGACGCAGACTTCGAATCCTTGCGTTCGCCCAGTCGCCGGCGATATCAGCCGCATTTTCCCATTGACGCCCTGCACTATGGTTTGTGCAATCGCCAATCCCAACCCTGAACCGCTGGTTTCGCTGTGCCCCCGCACAAAGCGCTCGGTTAGCCGCTGCAACACCGCCTCGGGTACCGGCGGGCCACCATTGACCACCCGCAGCAGCGACTGGTCACTGAGGCTGACTTCGACCGGTTGATCCGCGGCGCCATATTTGAGAGCGTTCTCGATCAGGTTGCGCAATAGGATGGCGAAGGCGTCCGGGTCAATCGTCGAGTACAGGCTCGTCCGGGTTGGCAGGTGCAACTCGATCCGGTGCCCGCTACTGTGGTTCCACTCATCGACCACATGGGCTAGCAACGGAGTAAGGTCCTGGGGCGTTTCGGACAGCAGCCCGCCCCCCTCGGCCTTGGCCAATTGCATGAGTTTTTCCGAGAGCCGCGCCAGTTCGCGCAACGAGTTTTCGATTTTAGCCGCGCGTAACCGCAACGGGCCTTCAGGCACCTCGTGGTGTAACCGCTGGATCTGCGCCAGGGTCGCGGCCAGTGGCGTGCGCAGTTCATGGGCGCTGTTGGCGGTAAAGCTGCGCTCGGCTTCCAGCGCCTTGCGTAAGCGCTCCAGCAAGTGGTTGACCGCCTCGGCCAATGGATCGATTTCTGCCGGCAGGCGGGCCACCTTGATCGGCGACAAGTCACCCACGCCACGCGCCTCGACCGCACGACGATACGCCAAAACACTGCGCAGGCTGATCTGCACGAACAACCAGGTGCCCAACAGGCTGACGGGAATCAGCGCCAACAGCGGCAACAACAAGGCAAACAAAGCCTCCCGCGCGGCTTCACGGCGATGACCCAGCGGCTCGGCGATCTCAATGAACAGCGTCTCGCGTAACGCACTGGCGCCATACAAGCGGTACTTTTCAGAGGTGGAAAATCCCTCAGTCGGCCGCTTACTGAAGATCTTCGGGTTGGCGTCGTGGGACTGCATCAGGATCTTGCCGCTGGCATCGCGCACCAGGTACGTCAGGTATTCCTTGTGCATTTTCAACGTCGCAACGTGCTGCGCTTCACGGGGTTCCTCCCAGTTGCTGATTTCCAGCACGGCCAGCGGCAAGATCCGTTGTGCGGTCTCTTCCAGCGCACTGTCGAACGCCTCGTTCAACTCATGTTGCATCACCAGCCAGGCGCCGACGGTCGCGCCCAGCCAAAGTAAGGTCATGCCCAGGGTAAGCCCCAGGCCGAGGCGTTTTTGCAGGCTCGAAGAAGACTTCATGCGGCCGTCAACCGGTAGCCCATGCCGCGCACGGTTTCAATCAGATCGCGCCCCAGTTTTTTACGCAGACGACTGATGTACACCTCGATGGTATTGCTCTCGATTTCGGCACCGAAGGCATACAGCCGCTCTTCGAGCTGCGACTTGGACAACAACGCGCTGGGGCGCTGCACGAACGCTTCGAACAGCGCCCATTCGCGGGCCGTCAGGTCCACGGTGGTGCCGGCACGCTGCACAGTGCGGGCGCTCATGTCGACCTGCAAATCACCAAGTCTGATCTGCGGATTGGGATTGCCGCTGTAACGTCGGGCCACCGCCGCCACACGGGCCGAGAGTTCAAACAGGTCGAACGGTTTGACCAGGTAATCGTCGGCCCCGGCATTGAGGCCGGCGATGCGATCGGAAATCTGATCCTGGGCCGTCAGGATAATCACCGGGGTCACGTCCCCCGCCGAGCGATGCTGACGCAAGAAATCCAGCCCGCGACCGTCCGGCAGCATCAGGTCCAGCAGGATCAGGTCGTAAGGCGTGGTGCGCACGCTGTTGCGCGCATGGTCCAGGCGCTGCACCCAATCGACGGCGTGACCGTCATCGGCGATCTGTTCGCGCACCGCTTCCCCCAGCCCTGGGGCGTCCTCGACCAATAAAACCCGCATCTGGCACCTCCTGTGGTGGTTGTCGTGCCGCACCTTAATCGCCTTACCTGACGTGAATCTGAAGATTCAGCTGGTTGTCAGGAATGCACCTTAGGGTATGCCACAGACGCCGACCTCGGCAGGAGACAGATCATGAAATCAGATTTTATTGCCCATGCCGCGCTGTTGAGCCTGCTGCTTAGCGGTTTCGCCAGGGCCGACGACGACTGCAGCGACCCGGTGAGCGACTGGCAACCGCGCGAGATTTTGCGACAGCAGATCGAGCGGCAATACGGCTGGAGCGTACAACGCATCAAGGTCGACGACGGTTGTTACGAACTCAAGGGGTTGGACCGCAAGGGCAACGCCATCGAAGCCAGCTACTCACCGGCCTCGCTGCGCCTGCGCACGCTCGAGATCCATTTCCGCGACGACGGCGATGCCAGGGATTATCTCGGCAGCCCGCTCACCGAATGACGCCTCACCCGTCGATGAGTTTTTCCTGCGATTCAGGTTGCTGTCAGCAAGCAGGTCCAGGCTCTCGACCTAACGATCACAAGGACACCCTCATGAAAAAGATCATCGCAGCCACCTGTCTCGCCGGCGCCATTGCCCTGCCGGGGTTGGCCCAGGCCCGGGAAGTAACCCTGACCACCCAGCTCAAGGACTACAGCGGCAATGATGCCTACCTGGCGATCTACGTGACCGACGCCAACGGCCAATACCAGAAAACCCTGTGGGTGGCCGGCAAGAAGGCCAAGTACTACAAACACCTGGGCGACTGGGCCCGTGGCAGCGGGATGAACCCGAGCGAGTTTGACGGCGTCAGCGGCGCCAGTGTCGGCAGTGGGCGCACGCTCAAAGTCAGCGTCGAACTGGCAGACACCCTGATCGATGCCGGGTATCAGATCCGCATCGACAGTGCCGTCGAGGAAAAACGTGACGCCCGCGCCGATGTCAGCGTGCCCCTGACGTCCAAGGGCGCAGGCCAGCCGGCGACCGGCAGCACCTATGTCGAGTCCTTTACTTACGATTTGTAGCACCTGCCCTTTCTGGAGGCTGAACATGCTTCGCCAGTCCCATTCCCTGTCCGGCCTGATCGCCGCCCTGTTGGTCATGCTGTTGGCCATAAGCGGCGCGATCCTGTCGGTCGACCCGGCGCTGGAACGCTTGCACAGCACCCCCACCGCGGCCGGGCAACTCACCGTCGGTCAATTGGCCGGGCGTGTGGCCAATCACTTCCCGGGCGTGGAGCAGATCCAGCGCACAGCGTCCGGGACGGTCATCGTCTACTACAACCAGAACGGTCAGGCCGGGGCTGAAACGGTCGACCCACTGATTGGCGAAGGCCTCGCGCCTTATGCGCCCTCCGCGTTCACGCGTTGGGTGAAAGAGCTGCACCGCTCGATGTTCCTTGGCACACCGGGCCATGGGGTGTCGGGTGTCGGCGCGTTGTTCATGCTGATGCTGTCAGTGTCCGGAGCGCTGTTGCTGGTCCGGCGCCTGGGTGGCTGGCGCAACCTGCTGCGGCCACTGCGCGGCACCTTCAACCAGCGCTGGCATGCTGAAGTCGGGCGACTGGCCTTGCTCGGGCTGCTGCTGTCGGCCTTGAGCGGGCTGTATATGTCCGCCACCACCTTCGGCTTTATCGCCGACGGCAGTCAGAATGAACCCGCCTTCCCCGCTCACGTCAGTGCCGGGCCGGCCTTGCCAGTGGCGAGTCTGCAAGCCTTGCAGGCCACCGACCTGAATGACCTGCGCGAGCTGGTCTACCCCAGTCCCGGCAACCCGAAGGACGTGTTTTCCCTGCGCACGGCCCAGGGCGACGGCTACGTGGATCAGGCCAGCGGCGCCTTGTTGTCCTACCAGGCCCATGACTCGATGCACAACCTCTACGAATTGATTTATCAGCTGCACACCGGTGAAGGCCTGTGGTGGCTGGGCCTGCCGCTTGGGCTCTGCGCCCTCTGTGTGCCGTTGATGAGCGTCACCGGCCTTCTGTTGTGGTGGCGCCGGCGCAAGGCGAGCCCGAACATCCGCCACAACAGCCCTGCCCACTCTGCCGACAGCGTGATTCTGGTGGGCAGTGAAAACAACAGCACCTGGGGCTTTGCCAAGACCTTGCATGACGCCTTGCACCTGGCCGGACACCGAGTGCATAGCGCGGCGATGAATCAATACGCCAACGACTACCGCAGCGCCCAACGCGTGATCATCCTCACCGCGACCCACGGTGACGGCGACGCGCCAGCCTCGGCTTCGCAGTTCATGGCGCGGCTGGCCAAAACCGGTCTCAAGCCCGGCCTGCCCTTCGCCGTGCTGGGCTTTGGTGACCGCCAGTTTGCGCAGTTCTGTCAGTTCGCCCATCAGGTGCAGGACGCGATGTTGCAGGCCGGTGGCTCACCGTTATTGGGGCTGGAAACCGTCAACCGCCAATCCTCTCAGGAATTTGCACGTTGGGGCCACGCGCTGGGCGACGTGCTCAAACATGACCTAACACTGGTCCATGCCCCGCAGCGGCCACAGACCCATCCATTGCTGCTGACAGAGCGCATCGTCTATGGCGAACAGGTGAACGCACCGACCCACGTCTTGCGCTTCAAGGCACCCGGTGCGTTGCCGGACTTCCTGGCCGGTGACCTGGTCGGGATTGTGCCTCCGGGCAGTCCGATCCCCCGTTTCTACTCGCTGGCCAGCGGTTCGCAGGACGGCGTGCTGGAAATCTGCGTGCGCAAACACAACGGCGGCGTGTGCTCGGAATTCCTTCATGGCCTGGACATCGGAGCATCGATCGAAGCGTTTATCCAGCCCAACCCGCAATTTCGCCCGGCGTCGGGCACGCACCCGGTGATCCTGATCGGTGCCGGTACCGGCATCGGTCCATTGGCCGGTTTTATCCGCAACAACACGGCCCACCACCCGATGCACTTGTATTGGGGCGGGCGCAACCCGGCCTCGGACTTCCTCTACGAGCAGCAACTCAAGCAGTACCTGGCCGACCGGCGCCTGACAGCATTGCGCGCGGCCTTTTCTCAGGTTCAAGACCGCTGCTACGTGCAAGACCGGCTGATCGGCGATGCCCAGGCCCTGCGTCGACTGATTGAAAAAGGCGCCCAGGTGCTGGTGTGTGGCAGTCGCGAAATGGCCAAAGGCGTGATGCATGCCCTCGATGAGGTGTTGGCACCTCTCAACCTGACGGTGCTGACCCTCAAGGCACAAGGACGCTACCGTGAAGACGTCTACTGAGTTGCAGCGCTACAGCCTGAACGGCGAAACCATGGGCAGCCGCTACACTGCCCTGTTCTATGCCGGGGCCGGAATAGATACCGACGAAGTGGGTCGACACTTGGCGTGCGCGGTGGCCCGGGTGGACCAGCAAATGTCCACCTGGAAACCCGATTCGGACCTCAACCGCCTCAATGCTGCCCCCGAGCAGCAATGGATTTCGGTGCCCCAGGAACTGGCAACGGTGCTGTCAGCGGCACTGCGTGTCAGTCAGCAATCCGGCGGCGCCTTCGACATTGCCCTCGGTGATCTGGTGAATGCCTGGGGGTTCGGCCCCGCAGAACCGACCGTTACAGAGCAGGCGCTCGCGACGATGCCGCCGCGCACCCGGCTGTCAGCCAGCGCCGCGTTGGTGGTTGACCCGTTCCGCAATCAGGTGCGCAAACGCGCGCCGCTGCACCTTGATTTGAATGGCATCGCCAAGGGGTTTGGCGTCGATGAGTTGGCCCGTTGCCTGGAAGGTTTTGGCATCACCCGCTACCTGGTCGGCATCGATGGCGAGATGCGCGCCCGGGGCGTCAAACCCGACGGACAGTGCTGGACCGTGGCGGTGGAAAAGCCTTACCGGGGCGTGCGTGCAGTCATGGGTGTGATGGAACTTGGCGACGCCGCGATCGCGACCTCCGGGGACTACCGACAGTGGGTCGACGTGGCCGGTCAAGCCTATGCTCATACCATGAACCCGGCCACCGGCGCGCCGCTGTGCAACCCGCTCGCCGCCGTCACCGTGGTGGCTGCTTCGTGCATGCTCGCCGATGCCTGGGCCACGGCGCTGATGGTGCTGGGTGAAACCGAAGGGCCACGTCTGGCACAGGAACGCGGGATGGACGCGCTGTTCGTGCTGCGCGACGGCCAACAATTCAAGGAAATATCCATTGTCGGCGGCCAGTTGCAGGCGCAGATTGAAACCCGCCCGATGTGAACCGCCCAATGACAGTGAGTCGCGCTCAACCATGAAATTCATGCACAGACACACCGAATCCCACCGCAGTGATCGTATCGGCTGGCTGCGCGCCGCCGTCCTGGGGGCCAACGACGGGATTGTCTCCACCGCCAGCCTGCTGATCGGCGTGGCCGCCGCCAACGCCAGCCACGCCACGTTGCTGGTCACGGGCATGGCAGGGCTGATGGCCGGCGCCATGTCGATGGCCGCCGGCGAGTACATCTCCGTGCACTCCCAGGCCGATACCGAGCGCGCCGACTTGCTCCGCGAACGGGCCGAGTTGGCCAGTGACCCGAAAGCCGAACACATTGAGCTCGCCAACATCTACATGCATCGAGGTGTTTCACCCGAGCTGGCGCGCCAAGTGGCCGATCAATTGATGGCCCATGATGCGCTCGGCTCTCACGCTCGGGACGAACTGGGTATCAGCGCCACCCTGACCGCCAAACCCTTGCAGGCCGCCCTGGCCTCCGCCGCCAGTTTCGTGGTGGGTGCCGCCTTGCCCCTGGCGGTGACGTTTGTCGCGCCGGAGCACAGCGTGGTGCCCTGGATATCGGGCATGTCATTGGTGTTTCTCGCGACACTGGGCGCCATCGCCGCCAGGGCCGGCGGAGCCAAAGTCATCACCGGCGCCTGGCGGGTGACCTTCTGGGGGGCGCTGGCCATGGGGATTACGGCACTGGTGGGGCACTTGTTTGGCGCCGTGGTCTAGCTCACGTCCGCTGCCAAAAACAAAGGGCGCCCGTTGAAGGGGCGCCCTTTGTACGCTGCTAACCTAAACCACGCCGACGAAATCGCTCGCTGCTCACCCTTCAGCCAGCGAAAGATAAATGGCGGCTACCAGGGTGCTTCGGACATCCGCCGCGCGGGCCTCGGCTCGGAGTCCACCGTTGATCGAGTAGAGCCAATTGCGCGCAAGGTCTGCAATAATGACGGCCACAGCGGCACGAGCTCGTGCCCTCATCCGGCATTCGGGTTTGGAGAACTCCATGCGTGACATTATTGACGGCTTTCTGCGCTTTCAGCGCGATGTCTATCCGCAACGCGTCGAGCTTTTCAGGCAGCTCGCGACGACACAAAATCCGAAGGCGTTATTCGTCACCTGCTCGGACAGTCGTGTTGTGCCCGAACTCCTTACACAGCGCGAACCGGGCGAACTGTTCGTGATTCGTAACGCTGGCAACATTGTGCCGTCGTATGGTCCCGAGCCCGGCGGCGTCTCGGCCACCGTCGAATATGCGGTCGCAGTGCTCGGCGTACAGGACATCGTGATCTGCGGTCACTCAGACTGCGGAGCGATGGGCGCGATTTCACGCTGCACATGTCTGGACCATCTTCCGGCGGTCGCTAACTGGCTACGTCACTCGGACGCCGCGAAAGCGATTAACGCGGCGCATGAGTTCGACACGCCTCGCGCGAAGCTCGACGGCCTCGTGCGAGAAAACGTGATCGCGCAACTGGCGAATCTGCGTACCCACCCATCGGTGGCACTCGCGCTCGAGCAGGGGCGAATGAATCTGCACGGCTGGGTCTACGACATTGAGGCTGGTTGCATTGATGCGCTTGACGGCGCGACACGACAATTCGTTTCACTTGCTGATTCGCCGACCACCGTGGCGATCGCTGCGCGCAACGGCAGACAGATGTAATGGCGACAGGCAAGTGAGGGTGCTCGCATTACTCCCGGACATTTTCGTCCCAGCTAAGGTCTGCGAAGTTGCATTGTCCCTATCGGACAAGTTTCGGAGAAGATCATCCGTTCGAATGCCTGTCCGACGGGACTGGCGAGCGACCCGAACTGGCCGTTTTCTGCCCATCGCCACCGGCTGAAATCGACCCTAAGCGGCCGGTCAGCGTCGGTAGAAATTGGCCGGTTTCTGTCCGTTGTGACGGGCAGGAACCGACCTCTAAGGGACATCCGGCTAAGAGCGAACTCGTGAATCAGTTTCCGATCCAGAGCATCGTCTGAACCGTAATATACGGATGACTTTCTAACGGCTCCCATTCATCCATGAAAATAAAACCGTGCTTGAGATAGAAGTTCGAGGCTCTCGCATTGTCGGGCGATACGTCGAGAAAAACGCGATCAAAGCCTTCCGCGGTAGCGCGAGCTTTCACAACTTCTACCAACTGAGTTGCTACTCCTGAGCCCCGGGCAGCAGGATCAACCCACATTCCTATCAAGTTAAAGCGATGTGCACTATTGACTGCGGCACCGATCATTCCGACAGGTCTACCTTTGTCGAGTGCCAGCCAAAATGCTGTTCCGGTTGATGAGGCTCTAACTTTCCACTGTTCATCAGTGTATGCGGCAGCAGTTTGATAACTGACACCAAATGCCGTTGGCGTGTCCAAAAGCGCGGCGAGTCGGACTTGCTTTAGTAGCATCCAATCCTCTGTTTCTGTCGATCGAATGTCCATGATCTTCCTTGATGAATCAGCGTCCCTCAACTTCTCACAAGAAAGATTAAGGGGCAACCAAGCTCGTGTCGCGTACGTCCGCTTCTGGCCCAGAGTGTGTAAAAACGCTTCGCCAAAATTGAAGTGTGCGCGTCTACGTTAAATCTGAAATTTATCGGCACGTCAGCAGATGTGGATTTCGCGTAGAAACGCGATTTTCAGTCCGGTTTTGAGTACCTGGCACGCTCAAAAACGTTTTTACACAGCCTCGGCCGATAGCTGCCATAGCCCTCACGGCGTTCGCCGGTGTAGCGACACTTTGTGTCCCGCCTCAAGACTGGCTGTTCAATGTCAGTGCTCCTCCACTCTTTGCTTCTGTCCCTTCTTCCGGCTAAAGTCGGCACATGGGCGTTTGCTGCGCCTGCGGTCCGCGCGAAGGGGTCACCCAAGGCATGCTTACCCATTTTTTCATTCCAGCTCCCGGCTTGTCGGCGGACCGAGCCTCATAAGGAGTTGGCATGCCTGCCACTATTGCTGCCCGTCATCACGGTCTACTCGACCTCCCTTCGCTTCGCAAACACGCCAAGCGCCTTTTGAAAGACATCAAGAATAACCAGGCCGCAGATGCCCGTTCCCAGCTACACGCACTGGGTATACCTGGCCCAAACTATCGACTCGCCGATGCGCAGTGGCTGGTGGCTCGCGAGTCGGGTTTCGCCAGTTGGCCTAAACTGATTGCTCACACCGACAGCGTTGTATTCGCGGCACGGCATCCGGGCTTCGCTGCTGCAAACGAATCAACAGTCCAGCATTGGCGTTGTGGCAACGATATTGAGCACAGCCTTCGAGTAGCGGGATTCTCGGGTTCATTTCATATGTTCGATGATCCCATGGTGCTGGGGCCGGTTCCCGCTTTACCGGATGATGATTACTGGTTGGTGCGCGCGAAGTTCGCGGAGCAGGCATTCCAACTCGCTTCCAAGGATATCCAGGAGCGCCAGGCAATTCAGCGCAAGGCGCTGGCGCAACTTAACGAGGACAGTGAACTGGTGCTTTGGTGTGAAGGTGATGCGTACGACCAATTGTTTCTGATTCGATTACTGGCGAGTCTGCCCGTCCTGCCACGCAGGCTCGAATTGATTGAGATCAATCGGGTGCCTGGTGTTGAACGATTCATAGGCATTGGTCAGCTCGCGCCGGATCTGTTGGCCTGGCTCTGGACCCAACGGCGCCCACTTGGTGACGATGCGTTGGCGCTTGCCCGCAAAGCTTGGGATGCCTATACGGCAACGGACCCGGGCAATTGGGCGCAATTGGCAGTGCAGCCGCATCCGGCGTTACCGCTACTTGGGCCAGCCTTGGCAAGGCAACTTCAAGAGCTTCCAGGCGCAGAGGACGGCTTGAGCATGACCCAGCGGTTGATACTGCGGATTCTTGCCGAGCGGGGTGAGTTGGCGGCTGGCAAGGTGTTCGGCCACCTTATGATGAGTTACGAGCCGCTGCCTTATCTAGGCGATCAGATGTTCAATACACTACTAAGGACCATCACCGATACTCCGTATCCGCTAGTCGAAGAGTTGCCGGGTAGAGAGTGGCAAAAACGCCTCATCCGGATGACTCCTCTTGGAGAGCAAGTGTTACTCGGAAATAAGAACTGGCTCGATTACACACCAGAAGAACGCTGGGTTGGCGGGGTGCGTATTATCGCGGGCCAATCGCCTTGGGTGGTCACTGCTGACGGGCGGGTGTGGCGTCGCTAGGACCCAGGATGGCCACTCAACGTAGATGTTGGAAGCCGTTGCGGGCTTCCAGCAACTGGCCGCTTTCGACCCATAGCGGACATCACCTCAACGGCCACTGGTATGGATGAGCCAGGCTATGAAAGCCGCGAAAGGAGCGAACAGTACCAAGACGCCGACGGCGACTGCCCAGCCCCAGGCAAAACCGCTTTCTCCCTTGAAACGGCCGCCACTAAGCAAGCCCAGCACGTAAACGCCAATGCGATGAGCCAACAGGTTGATTACGATGTCGAAGATGAACTCCATTTTTGATCCTCGTATTTCCTTGTCGGTTTTTCTACGCACACCCGAATGGCTATTCTGGCCGTTTGCCGTCACTCGGGTTTGACAACCACCATGGTTGGCTGCGCTGTTTAGCCAAGCCGACGTGATGTGACAAAACCCGCTGCGGCGCTGGGATTCTCTACTACGTGCAGGGTTCGGATGGAATGAGGATGATCAGATCCGTATCACCTGTGTCGACGCCCGCTTGTGAAAGCAAGGTCGTTACTTGTCCGCGGTGATGGGTCTGATGGTTGAAGAAGTGCATGACCAAGCCATAAAAGTTCTTGTCAGCGGGCACTCCCTTCATGCTTGAGTACTTGAGAATGTGATCCAGGTCCGACTCGGTAATGGAGCGAGACCACTCGACAATGACCTGATCGAGCCACACTCGATGTGCCGACAGCTCGCGGATACTCGAGAACAGTAACTCGTTGAGGTTCCTGGGGGCAGGCAGCTGCCGAATCGGCTCCAGTGCCAGGTAGTTCGCCGGGTGCGTGGCGAATCGCTTGAGCCAGACAGTGTCCCCGGCCACCAAGTGATTCAGCGTCCCGAGAATGGAACCAAAGAATGCTTTCCTGTCCGCTGCGAGTTCTTCGTCAGACAGGCTGTTGGCCGCCTGATAAATCTTTGCGTTCATCCACTCGTTGTAGGTCGCCATCAGGCAGGTATGGCGGGTGCGGCTCATGGTGTTCCTCCTTTCAGGTTTCCCATATTGCTTTCAACGTTCATATCAGGATAACTGCAGCCTTGTCCTGCCTTGTCCTGCCTTGAGGTGACTAGCGATGTTTGATCTGGCCTCTATCGTGACGTATGTAGCCGTCGTCATCGGTCTTTTTTAATCCCGGGCCCAGCGGTCTGCTGGGAAAGAGGCTTTTCAGCAACGATAAGACGGGTTTGACGACTGGCTGCTTCTGGCCCAGAGTGTGTAAAAACGCCAGATTGGGTTTTCTATATCGACGCTAGGAGACCGTGCTTACGTTTCGAAAACTGATCAAGTCTGTGACGTTTCCAGGAACAGTTAAAACCGCTCAGCAACCTCTTAAAGCCCTTTGGATGGGGCAAAAAAGACCGGTTTTTACGCCGTTAACGCTTTCATCAAGCCAGTGGTGCCGATGATTTTTATGACCCGTTTCAGGTTGTAGGCAAGCACATTCAAGCTCATCTCGGCGCTTACCCCGTTAAGCTTTCGGGTCAGAAAGTGCGTCGCACCCATCCATTGCTTGAGCGTCCCGAAGGGATGCTCAACAGTCCGTTTTCGGATTCGCATCATCTCCGGCGCGTTGCTCAGCCGATTCTGCATTTGCTCCAGTACGGCTTCATGTTCCCATCGCCGAACTCGTCGTTCCGTGCTCGGTGTGCACTGCAATTTCAACGCGCAGCCCTGGCATTTCGAACTCCAGTAACGATGCAACTTCAGGCCTTTTTCAACGTAGGAATAGTGCCAGATCAGCGCCTCTCCAGCTGGGCAAATGTATTCGTTTTTTACCGCGTCATAGATGAAGGCATCGTTATTGAAACGCCCGTCAGCCTTGGCTCCAGAGGTCATCGGCTTGGGCACATAGGCGGTGATGCCTGCATCGTGACAAGCCAGGATTTGTTCGCTTTTGAAGTAACCTCGGTCAGCCACTACCGACAACGTATCTGACGCCATCGCCTCGCGGGCCTGCTTGGCCATCGAGCTGAGTTGATCGCGGTCGGAACCGACGTTAGTCACCTTATTCGCAACGATCAAATGGTGCTGGGTATCGACTGCTGTCTGCGCGTTGTAACCGACGATTCCAGTGCCGCGAGTCATCATGGAACGAGCGTCTGGATCGGTCAGTGAGACCTGTTTATCCGGCGATTCGTTGAGCTGGATTTCGATCGCCTGAAACTCCTTCATTTGCATTTTCAGCTTGGCGATTTTCTCTTGCAGGCGAGTAGCCTTGGGCTGAGCGATTGAGGGTTCTTGCCGATCGGCTTCGTCGAGCGCAGTCAGATACCGATTGATACTCGATTCAATTTCCTCCATTCGCCGCTTCAGCTTGGCGCTGGTGAAATTGCGGTCGCGGTTGTTGACCGCCTTGAACTTGCTGCCGTCGATGGCGACCAGATGTTCTCCGAACAGTCCAAACTGCTGACACAGCACAACGAACTGGCGGCAGACGCCTCGGATGGCCTTGCTGTTGTCTTTTCGGAAGTTGGCGATGGTCTTGAAATCAGGCATCAAACGCCCGGTCAGCCACATCAACTCGACGTTGCGTTGGGCTTCTCGTTCCAGCCGCCGACTCGATTGAATGCGGTTGAGATAGCCGTAGATGTAGATTTTCAGGAGGATCGCGGGATGGTAAGCAGGTCGGCCAGTATCGGCTGGAATGACGCCTTCAAAACCCAGATGGACTAGGTCGAGTTCGTCGACGAAGACGTCGACTACGCGCACCGGATTGGTATCGCTGACGTAGTCGTCGAGGCTCTCGGGAAGTAAGGTGCTTTGACCTCGATGTTCACCTTGAATGAAGCGTTTCACTGGCTTCCCCCTGCAAATGAATACGCAAAAATAATAGTACAGAGACAGCCCTTCATTCACATTTGAGATGGATGTCTGAATTCGACGGTGAAGCCAAACTGGGAACCACATATCAGGCTCTCTATACTGGCCTCCCAGGATGGTAGTTAGAGCGCAAAATATGCCCGTCACACCCAATCAAAATTCCCCAATCATTTTGGTCCTAGCTCAACAAAGCGACTTGGACAATCTTGTAGCCATTCGAATTGAGGCCATGCGCGAAAGTCTGGAGCGTGTTGGGCGATTTGATCCAGTGCGTGCGCGTGAGCGGTTTCTGAGCGGTTTTGAAGCCCGCAACACACACTACATCGAGGTATCTGGAGAGAGGGTTGGTTTTGTAGTGGTCAAGCATCACCACAATGAACTCTTGCTCGACCACTTGTATGTGAGACCGAGCGCGCAAGGATCAGGTATAGGCTCTGCTGTTCTCACTCAGATTTTCAAAGAGGCGGATGCGGCTGCGCTCCCTATTAAAGTTGGTGCTCTCAAAGAAAGCGCTTCGAATCGCTTTTATACCCGCCATGGCTTCCAATTCATCGAAAGCAGTGAATTCGACAATTATTATGTTCGTCAGAGCGTTCCGGCGATTGGCCCAGCTTGCTAGCTGGATGTGATGCACCTCGACGTACGTTTTGACACACTCTGGGCCGAAAGCAGCCGGTCGCGAATGGCAACTTTCGGCCAAGGCAGACACTCCCACCTTCGCTGAGTGCCCTTGTTCAAGCCAAAACTTACGCTCAGGTCAATGACTCTCGCGGCGCGGGATTTGGGAATAGTCAGTAACGGCCCTTCACGGGTATAGCCCGTCACATGCACGCTTGATCAGGATGTAGGCAATGCGGCTTGCCGTCTTCTTTCCTGCATCGAGCGTGCACTCGTCTGCGGTCTTGTACCCGAAAAAGTCGGTCCCCAGATCTTTTGCATAGTAGGGGTATTGTTGGCAATTCTGGTCTATCGTTCGAGCGGATAGATCATTCTGTGCGTCTGTTACGTTCTTTATAACGCACCGTTGATAGGACCAGCCGGAATGCGAAGGACTGTTTCTACGCATTGCCTGTAACGCCTGCTCGGTCTCTACTCTTTGCTTATCCGCCTGCTCCGCGTTCACGACTGACTGGTTTCTCCAGACACAATCTAGGAATTCTTTTGAAAACCTGTTCTCTGCTGAAGAATACGGCGTGCAATTCTCAAGTTGAGTGGATTGCCCTTTCGCTTGCTGTGCATCTCTTTCACTCATGGTTTTAACAGCACGATCTGCCTCTTCCTGCGTAAGAGCGCGAGCCGGAGGCATGGTGGCAAACCCGACACTAAGCATGATTGTTACAATCATGATCTGAGTCTTCATGATGACCTTCCCTGCGGGGGCATTGAGACTGAGCGACGGCGCTTGCCTATGCCCACGAACCTGAAAACCATAACGCCCAAATGCTGTGGCGCAATGCCGACGCTTTCAGAGACTTCTGAAATGATGGTCAGGGCAGAGATTGGAGGCTAGTTTTGATGGTAGTGACCACACGGTTACGGCCTTCGTGTTTAGCGTGATATAGACGTTGATCGGCTGCACGCAGAATTGCCTCGATGGTGTCGCCGTCGCGGCCAAATTGCGATACGCCGATGCTCACTGTGACCACGGTTAACCGCTGCAGGCCATGAAAAGAATTATTTGCAACGGTGCTTCGCAGACGTTCAGCGATTACGTGCGCGCCTTCAAGTGAAGTCTGAGGTAGCAGTATCATGAATTCTTCTCCGCCTACTCGGGCTACGCCGTCATACGGTCGGATGGAATCGAGGCATTTCTTCACGAAAATCTTCAGGATGTCATCGCCAACCTGATGCCCGAAGCGATCGTTGATGGACTTGAAATTATCCAGATCGAGTGCCAACACGGAGAACGGCTCACCGCCGCGCTTGGCCCGGCCAACTTCGACTTCGACCCGCTCCATAAACCTACGCCGATTATCAGCGCCAGTCAGTGGATCGGTCGCCGCAAGGTGCCCGAGTTCTTGATTGGTGCGCTGGAGCTCCTGCAGGGCGCTCTCGGTATACGCCATCGCTTCGGCAAGACGCACCATCAACTCCTCTTGGCTGTAAATCTTCGAGAACGACTGCGTGGTGAGGAACGCTTGCACTACCCCATAGCTCAACATGAAGAATCCACCGGCGAAGATCGCATGAGCGAGCCACCACATGTGGTTCCACGGACGGGCAAGGATGAAGGCAAGAGATGACAGCGCGAACGCAGCGACCGAGATGACAAAAATCATCATCAACGGCGAACGGATACGACGCAGCAAGAGTATTGCCACGGTCAAAGTGGAAAGAACGAGGGCACCACCTTCCATCGAGAGGCGCACCGCAAAGTTACCGGCGATCGGCAAATTTGCGACGTACGCGACTGCCACGTCAACCAACAGGAACAGTCCTATCCAGGTCAGCCACGGGCGGGACTTCATTCGTTGGTCCGCGGCATCAGGTGGGTGGTGGTACGACAGCATTCCGACTAACAGCAGAGTCGCCATGACCAGTCGAGAGGCCGGACCATAAAGCAGGAAGAGCCAGATATTGTGGTGTGCGAGCCCAGTGAACACACCATGCAACGCGTAGATCAGCACAAAACCGAGAAAGCCAAGCGTCATCCAGCGCAGCAGCGGGTCTCCCGATGACTGATAGCACCGCCACGTTACGTACGTCACAAACAACCCTTCCAAGGTGGCTGCCGTGATCGCAATGATATGGAACAGGTGGTTCTCGAATATAAGGGTGGGGTCTTGAAAGAAGTATAAGTAGCCAATCAAAAAGGCCGGAACAAACGCAAATCCGACGAGCAGCAAGTAAGCGTAAACCTTGACCATGACGCGAACGGCTTCAGGTGGCTCGCCGCTGGCGATGAGATTGCTCATGGTTCCCTCCAAGTTCAAATCCATTTAGCCAACACCGGTCAGGTGTTGGCTCCATAGCCACCTACATGCCAATGGTCCCTCGCATCATCACGGATGATATGGGATGGAACCGATCTATGGCATTTCAATTTTAGACTCCCTACCAATTTCTGCTGTAGAAGCAGGTAAAAATGTTCACGCGAGCGCAACAAACTAATAACGAATGTCTCGTTATTCTCATCGGCCAAGGGTTAGCTGTCCCTCCTAAAAATCAGGTGGACACCATGGCTGGACTAGCGGAGTTAGCTAGATGACTTTGCCGGACGCATGTAGGTAATTGCCCCATTCTCGCTAGACATAGGAAGATATCTGATGGGCAGCTTTGGGTTGTGGATTTGGGTCAGTCGTGAGAGGCAGGAATTGGCCGTTCACTGCCGGTCATGTTTACCAAGGGAGCGGGTCAAATCCAGCGCAGACGTTTGTAAGGTCGAATGCAAATGGGTGGTCAAGTCAAGGTAATTGCCCACGTGTCAGCGAATCTGGAGAAGTGGTTCGAGCCAGCGGCGAGTTCAGCTAGTCTTCCCGCAACATTTACTCAAGGAGGATACCCATGTCAGATAACTCTGAGGCCCGCATTGCCACAGCAGACGCACTCACACTACTCCTGCACAACCAGCACGCCATATGTGCGGCCATTGAGGAGGTGACCAAGTGGTTTTCTGAGAATGGAGTGGGGAGCGTTGCCGCTAACGCAATTGCGGCCATGGAAACGCTGGACCGGAATGCTCAAGACATCACAGGCGCCATCATGCGGCTACGGCAGTTATAGGTATGCCTGAGCTGATACGCACAAATTTGGGTTTATTCGCCCACTCCGCTTGATAAGTAACACTCAAAGTGCAACGGTATTAGTGAAACACCTTAACTGATACGGACAGCACATTATGTTCATTCGCGCATACCTCCGAGCTTCGACCGAAGAACAGGATGCCGGCCGCGCCCGGGCATCGCTCGAACAATTCGCCACCGACCACAACAAGGTGATCGCGAGCGTATATCTAGAGAACGCAAGCGGAGCCTCGGCAGATCGGCCTGAGCTGCTGCGCCTGCTCAGGGACGCGCGTAAAGGTGACGTATTGCTAGTCGAGTCGATAGACCGACTATCGCGCCTTCCCGTAGAGGATTGGCAGAAACTGAAGTCGGCGATCGACTCCAAAGGCTTGCGCATCGTCGCGCTCGATCTGCCGACTAGTCACCAAGGGATGCAGGACACCAAAGGCGACGAGTTCACCGACCGGATGCTGGGGGCGATCAACTCAATGCTGGTGGAGATGATGGCAGCGATAGCGCGAAAGGATTATGAGCAGCGCCGAGAGCGTCAGGCCCAAGGCATTAAGAAGGCGAAAGCTGCCGGCAAATATCAAGGCCGCCCCATAGACGAGGGGCTGCACAAACGGGTCAAAGAACTGCTGGGTGCCGGCTTGGGCATCCGAGCCACAGCCCGCCACGCGGGCTGCTCCACAACGACAGTTCTGCGAATCAGAGGCTGATTAGCAGTTACAAACACTCGTCAGCGGATGCTAAAAAAACAAGACAGGCGCCGGTCATATGAAGCATGAAGGCAACAAGGTGGTCAGGGACTTCTGTGGTGTGAGGCCCCTGTCCGTGCCCTGCAAGATTGTTTCTGCCCGTCGGTACGGCGCTTTCCAGCAGGCTTCGTAGCGAGGTGAACTGCGTCTGCCAAAAAGCCGGGATCAGCTCATGTTCCAAGCAGACTTTTATCAATGAGCTCGCTGTTTCCTTTCCATTTAGCTCCCAGCGACGCTTAACGCAGATGGACTTCATAAGGCTTTCAAAGGACTTTAGGCATTCATTGAGGGCTTCCTTCGGGTTTTGATGCCGATAGTGCTCATGAGCGCGCAGAAACTCTTGTTGAGCCCCTGCGTATCCTTTGCCTTCAAGCAGACGAAGTGCAGGCTTAATGACTTCGGCGTGCAGTAACTGAGAGTCAATCCTCAAAATCTCGCCACTCACGAACTGATAGCCAACTCCATGTTCTTGAAAGCGCCTATTCAGCTCATCAATAGAGGCATCTGCGATTTTGTTCGCATCATTCCTCCACAGGTATTGAGTCTGTCGACTGATTGTATCGACCGCCCTGAAGCACATTTCTACGACATCAAGCGCGTGCTCGACTTCCTCAGCCTGGAGGAAAAAATCGACTACCTCATTAAAGAAATTTCGCCGGCCATGCTCCCGTGCCGTGGGCAGAGCGAACAGACCATATTCCCTACACAGCATTTCGCTGATGGGTTTCCAGCAATCTGCGGTGGGATGTTCGTTAGGACCGCCCAGCGCATCACACATCGCGTGGACAATTTGCACGCGAAGCCCGGCTGGTAATTCATCGTATTGATAGACATCTGGTATTTCGCCGCGGAGCTTTTTCTGACGCTTGGAAAAGATATCAAAAATAGCCACTACCCGACTCCCAGAGGTAAACGAAGCAGATCCATGAAAGAGTTACTGCACCCGCCATGCACCCATGAGATTCTTCGTAGAATGCAGGGATGTGCTGTAAGCCTTGAATTATATGGTGTCCCAGGGCAGGTTCGAACTGCCAACCTTCCCCTTAGGAGGGGGATGCTCTATCCAATTGAGCTACTGAGACACAGGTCACCCGCAAGAAGTGCGGTGCGAGGGACGGCGTGCATGTTAACGGGCAGGCCTGATTTTGTCATGTCGTCCGTATGGCTTTTTAAGTGTAGGCAGACGCCCTTCTTCGTCGTGGCTTAATTTACCGTGCAAATTGCATCCTCTCAAAATGCCATCATTGCAATTTGCAACGAGCACCCCTCTGGGTAATAAGTTAATTCTTTGTTTTTAAAGGATTTAATAGCCGTTAAACTCTTGGCACGCGGGCTGCTTTAGCTGTTCTCACGAACAACCGAGGTCAGCCTCATGAACAGCGTCCTTTTACTCTCGAATGCGATCGCTCTTACCGTCCTCCTGGGTGGTCATTTTGCCCCCGAGAACGGCGCTGAGCAGATCGCGCATCGGATGCCCCATTACCTCCAGCTGCAAAAAGCCCCGCAATTGGCGGTCATGAACGATCAGCGCGGCTTTGTTGGCCAGGACGTGAACCAGCACAATTACCCGTTGGTATCTCAGTCTTCGGAACGCTTGGTATTTTGAATCACCCCCATCAGGAGCACAGCATGTCCAAATCAGCCGCAGGATGTTTGATCCTTGCCTTACTGAGCGGCATTGTTCATTTGTCATTGGTCCCGGACACGGTCGCCACCCTGCCCCTGATTGCCTGCGGCGTATTCGGTGCGTTATTCGTGCTTGCGCTGATTGTCGGGCGCAAAATCAAGTTCGATCCGGTTTTACGCTGAGCTTCAGCAGGTTCAGAAGATTTTCAACAGTGACCGCCAGTTCGCCAGAATTGTCGAGCCGATGGATCTTCGTGTCACCGAGTGAGTCGTCCGCCGCAAACAGACCGTTGCGGCGCAACCTTGCTTCAATCTCCTCAACGCTCTCCCGACCACGTCGCAGCAAGCGTTCGCGCAGCACTTCATCCTTGACCGTCAACAGCACCGGCAGCAGCGTCGGATAGCGTTGCAGCGCCTCACCCAGGTGACCGCGAGAGCCGTTGACCACTACATGTCGGCCGTCTTTCAGCCAGTGGTCGATCTGGCGCGGAATGCCGTAATCCAGACCGTTGGCGTGCCACGACAGGGCGAAGTCGCCCATTGCCTGGCGTCGCTGGAAGTCTTCACGGGAAACTCCGATGGCGTCTTCACCTACGGATTCAGCCGAGCGCGTGATGACCCGTCGCACCACTTCGCCATTCATCGAGCGTAAAGGTTGTCGAGCCGCTTCGATGAGGCTGTCCTTGCCGGATCCGGAAGGCCCCATCAAGTAAATCAACGTGCCATCCATCCTGAATCACCCTCCTCTGCGGGTCTGCCACTAGTAAATCGGCCATTTGCCACTATCCTGTAGAAGGTAAGGACCAAGGATCGAATCCGCGTAGCATGCACCTTCAGGCGTCTTCGGGCATCACCTGTCGGGCAGAGGACGCGGTCAGCGATGCGGGCAAGGGGCAAAGTTTTCCAACCAGTCCACATTTCTGATAAGCGTGCTGGCATAACGCCTTTACCCAGCGCAATATTTGTCACAGAATTGACGCCAATGATCTGGCTGCTTTGAGGCATGATGCGAGCCTCTATCAATTCAGGTTGAACATTTGGCCAGAGACCTTGTCCTATCAGACATCCTGCGGCCAATCCCGAGAACCGCTCCCCTGAACTAACCGGTTAAATATATGCGCCCATTGAAACAGGCAATTTATTCCAGCCGTACGGCTGACAAGTTCGTCGTACGTCTGCCAGACGGAATGCGTGAACGCATTGCCGAAGTGGCTCGCAATCATCATCGCAGCATGAACTCCGAAATCATTGCGCGCCTTGAGCAGAGTCTTATTCAGGAAGGTGCACTGGGCGAAGAGTTGAGCATGCGCCTGGACAGCCCTGAGCTGTCATTGCACGAACGTGAACTGCTTCAACGCTTCCGCCAACTCTCTCACCGTCAGCAAAATGCTCTTGTTTCGCTGATTGCCCATGACGCCGAAATGGCCGCAGACGCTTCCTGATTCAACCCGAACGCTCAAGCCAGCATAATCGCTGGCTTTTTTTTGCCTGAAATCCGGCAATAAAATGTATGGTCAGCCCATCTCCTGCAACCTCATGGGCTGTTTTCGGTAAAGCTGGCTTGCGCTAATGTATCCGGGCTCATTGTGAGCGTTGCTGCAACAACGCTCGGCCCTCGATGAGTAGCCGCTCCCGACTGTCCTGAAAAAACCCTCAGCCTCTAAAGCTGATTTTATTGCCAGGTTCTCAGTCGGGCCGTTTGCCGTTTACTGTCATCAGTCAGTGACGTCGCAAAAGCCGGTAGTAAAGCTGTACGTTCAAGCGTTCGGATGTGGGTCGTACTGGCCGCCTTTGGCCAGTACCGCCCACACGATGCGCGCCAGTTTGTTCGCCAGCGCGCACGCGACAACATTGGAGTGGCGACGCGTCAGCAGCTCTCGAACCCAGGGCCCCAAGGCGTCTTCCCGCTTATCGATATGCTGCATGATGGATCGCGCGCCCTGCACCAGCAGTTGGCGGATGTGCTTGTCGCCGCGCTTGCTGATCCCCAGTAGTACTGTTTTTCCGCCCGTCGAATACTGCCTCGGCACCAGCCCTAGCGAAGCGGCAAAATCGCGTCCACTTCGATAGTTCGACGCATCGCCCACATCCGCCAATACCGCGCTGGCGGTGATCGGGCCGATGCCAGGAATACTCTGCAAACGACTCCCGGCATCGTCTTCTTTCAGCTGCTGCTTCAGATCGGACTCGATGTCCTTGATTTCATCATTCAGCTGTTGAATTTGATGATGGAGACGCATCACTACGCCCTTTAGGCGCAACGGAACCGGGTGCTGCGGGTCGTCCAACAGCGCCGGCACGCGGTGCAACGCAGCGGCACCTATAGGCAGGCTGATCCCGAACTCCAGCAGAAAGCCATGAATCTGGTTGGTCGCGACGGTTCGCTGGCCAATCAAAGATTTACGGACACGATGCAGGGCTGAAAGCGTTTGTTGCTCTGCGGTTTTGATCGAGCAGAAGCGCATCGCGGGGCGGCTCGCCGCCTCGCAAATCGCTTCGGCATCAATGAAGTCGTTTTTGTTGCCTTTGACGAATGGTTTGACGTACTGCGGGGCGATCAGCTTCACCTCGTGGCCCAATGCACCAATCTGTCGAGCCAGCCAATGGGCGCCGCCGCAGGACTCCATTACCACCGTACAGGACGGTACCTGCGCCAATGTGCTGAGCAATTGGCCGCGGTTGGTTTTCTTGCGCAATACCTGATGACCTTTGGCATCCTGGCCATGCAGGTGGAAACTGTGTTTGCCAATGTCGATACCGAGAAGCGTCATCGTATTCATGAGAGATCCTCCGCCGAAAACGAGAAAAGCCCTGCAAGCGTAAACCTGCAGGGCTTCTCGGTCAGGCTGACCATCTCATTAAACCCGCCGGTTGGCGGGTTTCGAGTAAATGGAAATCAGAGCAGGAAGATCGTCGCCAACCCAAGGAAGATGAAGAACCCGCCGCTGTCAGTCATGGCGGTGATCATCACGCTGGCGCCCATGGCAGGATCGCGCCCGAGCCTCGCCAGCGTCATCGGAATCAAAACACCCATCAACGCCGCCAGCAACAGGTTAAGCGTCATCGCGGCGGTCATCACCACGCCCAGGGACCAACTGCCATAAAGCAGATAGGCCACGACGCCAATCACACCGCCCCAAACCAGGCCATTGATCAAACCGACGACCAACTCTTTACGCATCAGTCGTGACGTATTGCCGGTGCTCACCTGGTCCAGCGCCATGGCTCGAACGATCATGGTGATGGTCTGGTTGCCCGAGTTGCCACCGATACCGGCCACGATCGGCATCAATGCCGCCAGCGCCACCAGTTTTTCGATGGAGCCTTCGAACAGGCCGATCACCCGGGATGCGATAAACGCGGTGATCAGGTTGACCGCCAGCCAGGCCCAACGGTTACGCAGGGATTTCCAGACGGAGGCGAAGATATCTTCTTCTTCGCGCAGACCCGCCATGTTGAGCACTTCGTTCTCGCTCTCTTCACGGATCAGGTCGACCATTTCGTCGATGGTCAGACGGCCGATAAGCTTGCCGTTCTTGTCGACCACAGGCGCCGAGATCAAGTCGTAACGTTCGAACGCCTGAGCGGCGTCGTAGGCGTCCTCGTCCGGGTGAAAACTCACCGGGTCGCTGGCCATGACTTCCGACACCTGTTTTTCAGGGTCGTTGACCAGCAAACGCTTGATCGGCAGCACGCCCTTGAGCACACCGTCGTAATCGACCACAAACAGTTTGTCGGTGTGGCCCGGCAGCTCCTTGAGACGACGCAGGTAACGCAGAACCACTTCGAGACTGACATCCTCACGGATGGTCACCATCTCGAAGTCCATCAGCGCACCGACTTGTTCCTCGTCATAAGACAACGCGGAGCGGACGCGCTCACGCTGTTGACTATCGAGGGTTTCCATCAGCTCGTGGACGACATCTCGCGGCAGCTCGGAAGCCAGGTCAGCAAGTTCGTCGGCATCCATGTCCTTGGCCGCAGCCAGGAGCTCGTGATCGTCCATGTCGGCGATCAGGGTTTCACGAACCGAGTCGGATACTTCGAGGAGGATGTCGCCGTCGCGATCAGCCTTGACCAATTGCCAGAGCGTCAGACGATCGTCCAGCGGCAAGGCTTCAAGAATGTAGGCAACGTCGGCGGAGTGCAGATCATCGAGCTTGCGTTGCAACTCGACGAGGTTTTGCCGGTGAACGAGGTTCTCGACCCGCTCGTGATGCGGACCTTCCTGGCGATGAGTCAGGTCTTCGACCACCCGCTGACGCTGCAGCAGCTCAACGACTTGAGCGAGGCGGTCCTGCAAGCTTTCCTGCGTTTTCTTTACTTCAACTTCGGACATAGGCGAACTCCACTCCCAGCAGCGGGGCACGCCGGAAGGATCAATCAGTCAATTCATGATTGGAAAAACGGGGTACTGAGTAACTACTGGGTAAGTCCATGGAGGTATTCCACAAGCCCCGGCGGGGCTGACGGGCGCAATGATACACCGCCCGACTGTTTTAAACGTTAAAAAATCTTGGCTGAAACAAGCGGTTGCAAGACAAAGCTGAGTGCAGTCCTGACCTCTCCAACTGCGACGACTCATTCTGAAAAGAAAACACACCCTCGTCGAAAAATGTAGCGGCTACCCTGACATGGACCGTCATGGAGGACGTTTAATGCCATCGATCAGCCTTTATTTTTTACTGCTTGCCCTGCTCTGCCTTTCGCCCCGCTTACAAGCCGCCACCATTCACCGTTGCGAAGCAACCGACGGCCGCCTCACCTTCACCACCTTGAGTTGCACGGACGGCGAAAGTCTCTCTCTGCAAGATGTGCGCACCTTCAAACCCGTTAACCCGGTAGCGATGATGCCGGAGGCGGACACTCGGGAAACACCCAGAGCGAAAACCAGAAGGAAGGAACCAACCGTTGTCGGTCAGACTGAGGACAAGTGTGGAAACCTGATGACTGCCAAGGAACGGCGCGAAGCAATCATCAACCAACGGATCGTCGCCGGCATGACGCAACAGGACGTCGAGAGTGCTCTGGGCAAGCCAGACAAGATCAGTATTCGCAATTCGGCCACGAGCTACCGTTATGACCTCAAGCGAGGTCGCAGCGCACACGTCGAGTTCGATGAGAAAGGATGCACGAAGGGAAAAGCCAAATCCCAGACGGCAAAAAGCCCGCGTTAAACGCGGGCTTTTTGGTGTTTGGTGCACTCGACAGGATTCGAACCTGTGACCGCTCGGTTCGTAGCCGAGTACTCTATCCAGCTGAGCTACGAGTGCATTTGTGTTTTTATACCAGATCACAACTGGTTGGAGCCAAGTTATTCACATTACTGCAAACAACCCTTAAATGGTGCACTCGACAGGATTCGAACCTGTGACCGCTCGGTTCGTAGCCGAGTACTCTATCCAGCTGAGCTACGAGTGCATTTGTTGCCGCGCATTATAGGCCGTCTAATCTCTATGTAAAGCACTTTTTCTAGTAATTTCAAACACTTACCGAAAAAGCCAGATTACTACGTACTACGCAAATAATGGCGGAGAACGGGGGATTCGAACCCCCGACACCCTTTTGAGGTGTACTCCCTTAGCAGGGGAGCGCCTTCGGCCACTCGGCCAGCTCTCCGCAACACGGGGCGTATATTAACCAGCTTCTTCCCCGTTTGCAAACATAAAAAACGATAAAAATTAATGGCTTGGTTCGTCGTCCTTCTCTTTCTTGATCCGCAAGTAAATTTCCTCACGGTGAACCGCAACCTCTTTAGGTGCGTTAACGCCAATACGCACTTGATTTCCTTTAACGCCGAGCACGGTCACGGTGATTTCGCCATCACCAATAATCAGGCTTTCTGCGCACCGACGAGTCAGAATCAGCATACCTTTCTCCTCACGCATTTCATTTCAGGGACAACAGTCTGCAAAAAAAAGGCACTCGACCTACAACCGGAACGATCGCAGCCCTACATGCCTGAGTATTGACCAGCGCGAGCAAAAGAACAGTTCCTGGGTCGCGCTATTCAAAAAAGACAAAGGGCGCGGTCAGACCGCGCCCTTTGGCAAACGCATCACTCGCCCGTTCGGGCCGGTGCGTCCAGTTCGAAAGCCGTGTGCAGAGCGCGCACAGCCAGTTCCAGATACTTCTCTTCGATCACAACGGAGACTTTGATTTCCGACGTCGAGATCATCTGGATGTTGATGCTTTCTTTGGCCAGGGATTCGAACATGCGGCTGGCCACGCCTGCGTGGGAACGCATGCCGACGCCGACGATCGAGACCTTGGCGATCTTGATGTCACCCACGACCTCACGGGCACCGATCTCGCGAGCGGTGTTTTCCAGCACGGTTTGTGCGGCTTGGAAGTCATTGCGGTGCACGGTGAAGGTGAAGTCGGTGGTGTTATCGTGCGCAACGTTCTGCACGATCATGTCGACTTCGATGTTCGCGGCACTGATCGGGCCGAGAATCTTGAATGCAACGCCCGGGGTGTCTGGCACACCACGGATGGTCAGCTTGGCTTCATCGCGATTGAAAGCGATGCCGGAAATGATCGGCTGTTCCATGGTTTCCTCTTCATCAATAGTAATGAGGGTGCCCGGACCCTCCTTGAAGCTGTGCAGTACGCGCAGCGGAACGTTGTACTTGCCGGCGAATTCCACCGCACGGATCTGCAACACCTTGGAACCGAGGCTGGCCATTTCCAGCATCTCTTCGAAGGTAATCTTGTCCAGGCGCTGGGCCACGGACACCACACGCGGGTCGGTGGTGTAGACGCCGTCGACATCGGTGTAGATCTGGCATTCATCAGCCTTTAAGGCTGCTGCCAGTGCCACGCCGGTGGTGTCGGAACCGCCACGACCAAGGGTGGTGATGTTGCCGTGCTCGTCGACGCCCTGGAAACCGGCGACAACAACGACACGACCTGCCTTCAGATCACCGCGAATCTTCTGGTCATCAATCTGCAAGATACGCGCTTTATTGTGCGCGCTGTCCGTCAGAATCCGCACCTGATTGCCGGTGTACGACACCGCCGGCACGCCGCGCTTGATCAGCGCCATGGCCAACAGTGCAATCGTCACCTGCTCGCCCGTGGAGACGATCACATCCAGCTCACGCGGAACCGGTTGGCCGTCGCCACTGATTTGCTTGGCCAGATCGATCAGACGGTTGGTTTCGCCGCTCATTGCAGACAGGACAACCACCAGGTCATCGCCGGCATCGCGGAATTTCTTAACCTTGTCGGCGACCTGCTCGATTCTCTCGACAGTGCCGACGGAGGTGCCTCCAAATTTCTGTACGATCAAAGCCATTTCAAAGCCGCCTCTGCCCATGAAGGGCGCCCAAATAATCACTCAAACAGCGTTCCGGCCCGCCACTAGACTGCGGGCCGGACACCCTGCCTTATAAACCCTGCTCTACAAATGGAACAGTCAGGGCCAGTGCCGCATCCAGTGCGCCAGCGTCAGTACCACCGCCCTGCGCCATGTCTGGACGACCACCGCCCTTCCCGCCCACTGCCGCAGCGGCTTGCTTCATCAAATCACCGGCTTTGAGTTGGCCAGTCAGGTCTTTGGTTACGCCTGCAACCAGAACGACCTTTTCCTCATGGACACTGCCGAGCAGGATCACTGCGCGGCCGAGTTTGTTTTTCAGCTGATCGACCAGCGCCAGCAGCGCCTTGGCGTCCTGACCGTCCAGACGCACGGCCAGCACTTTCACGCCTTTGACGTCCAAGGCAGAGGCCGACAGATCGTCGCCCGCCGCGCTGGCAGCCTTGGCTTGCAACTGCTCGAGTTGCTTCTCCAGCAGACGGTTGCGCTCCAGCACAGCCGACAGCTTGTCGATCAGGTTGTCGCGGCTGCCCTTGACCAGGTTGGCCGCTTCCTTGAGTTGTTCTTCTGCAGCGTTCAAGTAAGCCAGTGCCGCGGCTCCGGTGACGGCCTCGATACGACGCACACCAGAAGCCACACCGCCTTCGCTGATGATTTTCAGCAGGCCGATGTCGCCGGTACGGTTGGCGTGGATGCCACCGCACAGCTCGACGGAGAAATCACCGCCCATGCTCAGCACGCGCACGTTGTCGCCGTACTTCTCGCCAAACAGCGCCATGGCGCCTTTTTTCTTGGCGGTTTCGATGTCGGTTTCTTCGGTTTCAACCGCTGAGTTCTTGCGGATCTCGGCGTTGACGATGTCTTCCAGCGCTTTCAATTGCTCAGGCTTGATGGCTTCGAAGTGGCTGAAGTCGAAGCGAAGGCGCTGACTGTCGACCAGCGAGCCTTTCTGCTGAACGTGATCACCCAGCACTTTACGCAACGCGGCGTGCAGCAAGTGAGTGGCCGAGTGGTTCAGCGAAGTGGCGTGACGCACATCGGCTTCAACGTGGGTTTCAACCGGAGAACCGATGGTCAGGCTACCCGACGCCAACACACCGTGATGCAGGAACGCGCCGCCGGTCTTGGTGGTGTCACGCACGTCAAAACGGCCGTTGCCGCCTTGCAGATAACCGCAATCGCCGATCTGGCCGCCGGATTCAGCGTAGAACGGCGTCTGATTGAGAACGACCACGCCCTCTTCGCCTTCACTCAGTACGTCGACCGCCTGGCCTTCTTTATAGAGGCCAACGACTTTCGCCGAACCGCTGGTGGCTTTGTAACCGGTGAATTCGGTGGCCACATCAACCTTGACCAGGCTGTTGTAGTCCATGCCGAAGGAGCTGGCGGAACGGGCACGGACGCGCTGGGCTTCCATTTCGCGCTCGAAACCTTCTTCGTCGATGGTCAGGCTGCGCTCGCGAGCGATGTCGCCGGTCAGGTCCATCGGGAAGCCATAGGTGTCGTAGAGTTTGAACACCACGTCGCCCGGCACCACGTCGCCTTTGAGTTCGGCCAGATCCTGTTCGAGGATTTTCAGGCCCTGCTCCAGAGTCTTGGCGAACTGCTCTTCTTCGGCTTTCAGGACGCGTTCGATGTGCGCCTGCTGGGATTTCAGCTCAGGGAAGGCTTCGCCCATTTCGGCGACCAGTGCCGCGACGATCTGGTAGAAGAAGCTGCCCTTGGCGCCCAGTTTGTTGCCGTGACGGCAGGCGCGGCGGATGATCCGGCGCAGCACATAACCGCGGCCTTCGTTGGACGGCAGCACGCCATCGGCAATCAGGAAGCCGCAGGAACGAATGTGGTCAGCCACGACTTTCAGGGAAGCCTGAGCGTCGTTGGTGCAGCCGATGGCCTTGGCCGATGCGGTCAGCAGGCTCTGGAACAGGTCGATTTCATAGTTCGAGTGAACGTGCTGCAGCACGGCACTGATCCGCTCCAGGCCCATGCCGGTGTCGACCGACGGTGCTGGCAGCGGGTGCAACACGCCGTCGGCGGTGCGGTTGAACTGCATGAACACGTTGTTCCAGATCTCGATGTAACGGTCGCCGTCTTCTTCCGGCGAGCCCGGCGGACCACCCCAGATGTCGGCGCCGTGATCGTAGAAAATCTCGGTGCAAGGACCGCACGGGCCGGTATCGCCCATGGTCCAGAAGTTGTCGGAGGCGTACGGTGCGCCCTTGTTGTCACCGATGCGAACCATGCGCTCGGCCGGAACCCCGATTTCCTTGGTCCAGATGTCGTACGCCTCGTCATCGCTGGCGTAGACGGTTACCCAGAGCTTTTCCTTCGGCAGGTTCAGCCACTTGTCGGAGGTGAGGAAGTTCCAGGCGTAGGTGATCGCGTCGCGCTTGAAGTAATCACCGAAGCTGAAGTTACCCAGCATTTCGAAGAAGGTGTGGTGACGGGCGGTATAACCGACGTTTTCCAGGTCGTTGTGCTTGCCGCCGGCGCGCACGCATTTCTGGCTGGAGACAGCGCGGGTGTACGCGCGCTTTTCCTGGCCCAGGAAGCAGTCCTTGAACTGGTTCATCCCCGCGTTAGTGAACAGCAGGGTTGGGTCGTTGCCCGGAATCAAAGAGCTGGAGGCTACACGGGTGTGGCCTTGCTCTTCGAAGAAGCGAAGGAAGGCTTCACGGATTTCTGCGCTTTTCATTAGGTTCTTCCACGGAGGCTGCGGCCAAAGGCCTGTGCGAAACGTCAACAGACGAAGCGACGGCAAAGGGCCGCATTATATCGGCCCAGCGCGCGGGGTACAGCGTGTTTATACGATAGAAACGGTCAATTGGACCGCCAAGGCGATCAGTTGCGAGAAAAGTCGACGAATGTCGCCACGACTTGCTCGATTTGAGCGCGGCTGACGTCCATGTGCGTGACCATGCGCAAGCGTCCGGCAGCGCTCAACTTGATCCCGCGCTCGGCTGCAAAGGCCTTGATCGCCTCGGCCTTGTCGCCCATGGTCACGTAAACCATGTTGGTCTGCACCGGCTCGACTTCGTAACCGGCCTTTTGCAGCTCATCGGCCAGAAATTGCGCATTGGCATGATCGTCGGCCAGACGCTGGACGTTGTTATCCAGCGCATAGAGCCCCGCCGCCGCCAACAGGCCGGCCTGGCGCATGCCACCACCGACCATCTTGCGCAGGCGGCGTGCCTTGCCGATCAACTCCGCCGAGCCGCACAACACCGAACCGATCGGCGCGCCCAGGCCTTTAGACAGGCAGACCGAGACCGAATCGAAGTGCTGAGTGATCTCGCGGGCATCGACACCCAGTTTGACGGCTGCGTTGTAGAGTCGGGCGCCATCCAGGTGCAACTGCAGCCCATGCTCGCGGGTAAAGCTGCGCGCCCGGGCGAGATATTCCAGCGGCAGCACTTTGCCCTGCATGGTGTTTTCCAGCGCCAGCAACCGCGTACGGGCGAAATGGAAGTCGTCCGGTTTGATCGCGGCAGCGACGTGCGCCAGGTCCAGCGAACCATCGGCCTGTACTTCCAGCGGTTGCGGCTGGATCGAACCGAGGACCGCCGCGCCGCCACCTTCGTACTTATAGGTGTGTGCCTGCTGGCCGACGATGTATTCGTCACCGCGTTCGCAATGGGCCATCAGGCCCAGCAGGTTGCTCATGGTGCCTGTCGGCACGAACAACGCAGCGGCAAAACCCAGCCGTTTTGCCAGTTCCGCTTCCAGACGATTGACCGTCGGATCTTCGCCATAGACGTCGTCACCGGTGGCCGCACTGGCCATCGCGTCAAGCATCCCGGCGGTCGGTTGGGTAACGGTGTCGCTGCGAAGATCGATAACGCTCATGAATCTGGCCTCGTTAAGCAGGGGAAAATCCCTTTCAGTCAGGATTACTGCGGCCATGAGGACGATTAATCAACCCCAGGCGAAGGAAAAGACGCGTCAAGCGAACGAAAAAGTCGATAGCAATCATCAGATAGCAGCAATGCACGGCTCGGAAATATGTGTTAAAAACGCTTCGCCGCCAGACAATCTGGCGGCAAAACGTTCTCAGGGCGGGGTGCAACTCCCCACCGGCGGTAATTGCGCGCAATGCGCATAGCCCGCGAGCGCTTGGTGACAGATACCGCTTCGGTGGTGTCTGGCGGCAAGGTCAGCAGACCCGGTGTGATCCCGGGGCCGACGGTCATAGTCCGGATGAAGAGAGAACGGGATTGGCGCCAAAGGGCCGTCCGCGGGCATTCGTGCGAGCGTGCGTACCCTTAAATCCCATTCGATTCATATGCCCTGTTTTTTACATAAACAGGAGTCAGAACATGCAACCCACCGCAATCGATAGCAAAAGCAAAAACCATCAGGGCGAGCGCGTTGCGTTCATCCAGGCCTGCTGGCACAAGGAAATCGTCGATCAAAGCCGTAAGGGCTTCGTTGCCGAAATGATTGCCCAGGGTTATCAGGAATCCGACATCGATTTCTTCGAAGTCGGCGGCGCCTTTGAAATTCCACTTCACGCCAAGCTGCTGGCCAAGTCCGGTCGTTACGCTGGCATCGTCGCGGCCGGCCTGGTGGTTGACGGCGGCATCTACCGTCACGAATTCGTCGCCCAATCGGTGATCAGCGGCCTGATGCAGGTTCAGCTGGAAACCGAAGTGCCGGTGTTCTCTGTGGTTTTGACCCCGCACCACTTCCACGCCGGTGAAGAGCACCAGAAGTTCTTCTTCGAGCATTTCGTGCATAAGGGTCAGGAAGCGGCGAAGACGTGTGCGGATACGCTGCATAAGGTTCGTGCACTGCGCCGCACCGAGCCGCGTGCCTTAGCCGTCTAAACACCGGATGTAACTGTGGGAGCTAGCCTGCTGGCGATAGCGGAGTATCAGTCAACAACCAGGGTGACTGACACATTGCAATCGCTAGCAGGCTAGCTCCCACATTTGTTATGTGTTGGATTCAGGCGAGGTTCTCGTCGGTGGTCGGCACGATCAGGATGCCGGCGCGCAGGCCGTTTTTGACCTTGGGGTTCGGAAAGATGATCCGGGCGCCCTTCTCTTCGATGATCCAGCGGGTCTGGGCGATGTCTTCGGCCAGCACGTAACCCACGTCCAACTCCGAAAAGTTCTCGATGTCCGCCGGCAGGTTCAGGCGGAAGCTGTCGCTGTGCTTGATGATTTCCCGCGCCACGCTGAACAACTGCAAACCGTCCAGGCATTCTTCAGTCACCGCTGGCTCGGTGCCTTCAATGATCTGCTGGAGGCGGGTCTCAAGCAGCGAGACGTTCACACCGTCGTTCTGCCCGAACGGCCGCGCCTTGCCCAGTTCAAGGGTGAAAGACTCGGCCCCCAGCTTGTCGTAGGTGTAAGAGCTGAACACGATCGACGGCTTGTTCTGCAACAGCACCGCTTCCATGCCGGCAGCACGTAAGCGGGCCAGTTCCAGGCGCGAATGCTGGCGCCCTTCTTTCCACGGATACAACGCGAACTGTTCGATTTTCGAGCCGCGTATCGCCGTGTGCAGATCGTAGTGCAGACGCTCACGATCCGGCAGACTGAAAAAACTCGCGGCCAACCGCTCAAGCTCACAAGCGCGCAGGGCTTCGGAACCGCTGGTTTGTTCGTGACGGCCGTTGAACAGCCGGTTGACGTCCTGCTCAACGAAACGCTCGCCTTTGCGAATCGCTTCCGGGTTGCCGAACAGGAACAGAATACGTGCGCGCGGCTTCAAGTCACCGCGGGCGATGTCATGTAACAGGCGATCGAGCAGCTCGATCGGCGCTGTTTCGTTGCCATGGATACCCGCTGACAGCAGCAGGTCCAGGCCGTTATCACGAGCCTCAGGTGGCCGGACTTCCAGCGCACCTTCGCTCAACCAGCGCATGCGTACGCCTTCGACAGTCAGTTGAGTCTTCTCCGCCGGTTCGCGGCCGGCGAGGGTCAGTTCAAGCAGTTTGCCGAGGGCGAGCATAGAGCGGTTTCCTTAGTGGTCGTGTGCGCAATCCGGGCCGTGCACGTGGTCTTCGTCGCCGACTTCAGCCGGTTCCATTTCCAGTTGCAGACTTACCAGATTAGTCGCCAATGGGCGCAGCAGCAGGTTTGCGTATTCGGCGTCACCTTCTTCGACGTCCACGCCGATCAGCAGCTGGCCACGGCCGTCCTGCTGGATCCACAGCTCTTTGCCTTGCCACATGACCGCGACGCGGGTGCAGGAGGTTTCCAGTTGCGTGCCGTCGGTGTCTTCAAGGATCAGCTGCAGGGTATCGCTCATGTTTTTTACGCTCTCGACGTTCAATTGATCTGGAAGGGATAAACCGCGCCCAGTTTAAGGATTTGCGTCAGTTCATCCAGTGCCGTCCGGCACTCAAGCAGCAACTGCGGGTCCGCGAGATCGTTTTCGGTCATGCGGTCGCGGTAGTGCTTGTCGACCCATTCGGTCAACGTGCCGTACAACGGTGCCGTCATGATAACCCCTGGGTTGACGGCCGCCAGTTCGGTTTCGTTGAGCGCGACGCGCAGTCGCAGGCAAGCCGGGCCACCGCCGTTCTGCATGCTCTGCTTCAAATCGAAGACTTTCACTTCACGGATCAGGCCGCCGGAGCTGGTCAAACCTTGCAGGTACTGCCAGACACGCTCATTGCCACGGCACTCTTCCGGCACGATCAACAGCATCGAACCGTCAGGACGGGTCAGCAACTGGCTATTGAACAGGTAGGAACGAACGGCGTCTTCCACGGTGACGGCGGAACGCGGTACGCAGATTGACTGAAATTTCCCACCAAATTTTGCGAGTTTGCCCTGCAATTCAGCGAGCATCTGCTCGGTGTCGAGGAATGCGTCCTCGTGATAGAACAGCACCTCGCCGTTACCCACCGCGATCACGTCGTTGTGGAACACGCCCTGATCGATCACCGAAGGGTTCTGCTGGGCGTAGACCACGCCGTCATCGCTCAAGCCGTGCAGGCGAGCAACGGCTTGCGAGGCTTCGAGGGTCTGGCGCGCCGGGTATTTCTGCGGTGCCGGGTAGCGGTTGTCGAACGCACTGCGACCGAACACGAAAAACTCGACGCCGGCCTCACCGTATTCACGGCAGAAACGGGTGTGGTTGGCCGCGCCTTCGTCGCCGAACTGCGCCACCGCCGGCAATGCGGCGTGGTGAGCGAAGTGCTTCTGGTCAGCGAACATTGCCCCCAGCACGCGGCTGGTGGTCGGGTGTTCGATGCTGCGGTGGTATTTGCAGTTGAGGTTGGCGGCGGTGAAATGCACGCGACCGTCGGCAGTGTCGGCACTTGGGCTGACCGTGGCGGCGTTAGCCACCCACATGCTCGACGCCGAGCAACTGGCGACCAGCAACGGCATCGCGTCTTTCGCGGCTTGCTCGATCACTTGCGCGTCGGTACCGCTGAAACCCAGGCGGCGCAGGGCTGCAACGTCCGGGCGCTCCTGGGGTGCCAGGATGCCTTGCTGAAAGCCCATTTCCATCAGCGCTTTCATCTTCGCCAGGCCTTGCAGCGCGGCTTCCTTCGGGTTCGAAGACTGCTGGCTGTTGCTCTGGGAGGCGACGTTGCCGTAGGACAAACCGCCGTAGTTATGGGTCGGCCCCACTAGACCGTCAAAATTGACTTCATAGGATTTCATCAGCGAGGCTCCACGAGAATCTGTTGTTATGGCTTGAGTAACTATTCAGTAAGACCGCATCGCGACCATCGCCAGCAGGCTGGCTCCCACAGGTTCGGGGGTGTTCACACATTTTGTGTACGACCCAATCACTGTGGGAGCCAGCCTGCTGGCGATGGGCATCACGCCATTTTCACGCCGGGCGTCAAAGCGGCTGGCAACACCAGGCTCGGCGTTTCCAGCGAGGCCACCGGATACGCGCAATAATCTGCCGCGTAATAGGCGCTGGCGCGGTGGTTGCCCGAGGCGCCGACGCCGCCGAAGGGTGCGCTGCTCGCGGCGCCGGTCAGCTGTTTGTTCCAGTTGACGATTCCGGCACGGCTTTCCAGCCAGAACTGCTGATAGCGCGCCTCGGAATCCGATAGCAAACCCGCCGCCAGACCATATTGGGTATCGTTGGCTTCTGCGATCGCCGCCTCAAAGTCAGCGTAGCGGATCACTTGCAGCAATGGACCGAACAGCTCTTCATCAGGGCGATCGACCACGGCCGTTACGTCCAGGATGCCGGGGGTCAGCAACGCGGCTTGCGCCTGTGGCTGAGTCATTTCCAACAGCGCCACGGCGCCATTGGCCATCAACTGTTCCTGCGCATCCATCAGGGCTTTGGCAGCGCCCAAGGAAATCACCGAGCCCATGAATGGCGCCGGTTGCTTATCGAAGGCTCCGACTTCAATGGTCGAACTGACCTCCACCAGGCGTTCCAGCAACGTATCGCCCCATGTACCTTGCGGTACCAGCAAGCGCCGCGCACAAGTGCAACGCTGGCCGGCAGAGATGAATGCCGACTGAATGATGGTGTAAACGGCAGCATCAAGGTCCGCCACCTGATCAACCACCAGCGGGTTGTTACCGCCCATCTCCAGCGCGAGGATCTTGTCCGGACGGCCGGCGAATTGCTGGTGCAGATGATTGCCGGTGCGGCTCGAACCGGTGAAGAACAGGCCGTCGATACCCGGGTTCGCCGCCAGGGCGATACCGGTTTCGCGAGCGCCTTGCAGCAGGTTCAACACGCCCGCTGGCAGGCCCGCTTCAATCCAGCACTTGACCGTCAGCTCGGCGACTTTCGGGGTCAGTTCGCTGGGCTTGAACAGCACGCTGTTACCGGCCAGCAGCGCCGGCACGATGTGACCGTTCGGCAAGTGGCCCGGGAAGTTGTAAGGCCCGAACACCGCGACCACGCCGTGTGGTTTGTGGCGCAGCACGGCGGTGGCGTCGCCCAGCGGGCCGCTCTTCTCGCCGGTACGCTCGCGGTAGCTCTGCACCGAGATCGCGATCTTGTTGACCATGCTGGTCACTTCAGTTGTCGCTTCCCACAATGGCTTACCGGTTTCCTCGCCAATGGCGCGGGCCAGTTCGTCAGCGTGGTTCTTCAGGGCGGCGGCAAAGGCCTCGAGCACAGCAATCCGCTCGTCCAGGGTGCGACGGGCCCAGCCCGGGAACGCCTGACGCGCAGCCTGCACGGCCGACTCGACCTGAGCAACGGTGGCGCCTTCGCCGGTCCACAGCACTTGCTGGGTCACCGGATTCAGCGACTGGAATGCTTCGCCCTGACCGGCCAGCCATTCACCTGCGATGTATAGCGAATTCATTATTTCGACTCCCTGGCAGCAGACAACGGAACGGCGCGCACTTGATCGCCGGCGTTGAGTTGAAGACGTTTGGCGGTCAGCGGATCGACGACCAATGTGCCGGCGGCGAAGCGCGCCGGCGCGGCAGTGATGCGGCAGTCTTCGCGCTTGCGGTTGTGAATCAGGAAAGGGGTAGCGTCGTCACCCGGTGTGCCGATGGCCAACACCAGCGCCTGGCTGTCGCGCACGGCGCGGATCTTGCCGGTTTCGCACTCGACCGCAGGGCCGGCGTCGAAGATGTCGACGTAGCCTTGGTAGCTGAAACCTTCGCTCTTGAGCATGGCCAGCGCCGGCTCGGTGTCCGGGTGAACCTGACCGATGACGTTGCGCGCATCTGGCGACAGGAAGCAGGTGTACAGCGGGAATTTGGGCATCAGTTCGGCGATGAACGCCTTGTTGCCCACGCCGGTCAGGTAATCGGCCTGACTGAATTCCATCTTGAAGAAGTGACGGCCCAGGCTTTCCCAGAATGGCGAGCGCCCGGCTTCGTCGGACATGCCGCGCATTTCGGCAATGATCTTGTTGCCGAACAACTGCGGGAACTCGGCGATGAACAGCATCCGCGCCTTGGCCAGCATGCGGCCATTGAGGCCCGTGCGGTAATCGGCGTGTAGGAACAGCGAGCACAATTCAGAGTTGCCGGTCAGGTCGTTGGCCAGGAACAGCGTCGGGATCTCGCGGTAGATATTCAGCTCTTGCGAGGCGCTGACGGTCAGGCCGACCCGGAAGTTGTACCAGGGCTCACGCAGGCCGACGGCGCCTGCAATGGCGGAAATGCCCACCACGCGACCGTCATCGTCTTCGAGTACGAACAGGTAGTCCGCATCGCCCCGCCCGGCTTCGCCGCGGAAGGTCTTCTCGGCCCAGCCGACCCGATGGGCCAGACGTTCTTCATTGGCCGGCAAAGTGGTCAGGCCGGTGCCGGTGCTGCGGGCCAGGTCGATCAGAGCGGGTAAATCGCTGCTGCGTACGGGACGAACGATCATGCTATCTCCTCAAACGGGCCGCCAACGCCACCCGCGAAACTTCGCTGCTTTCTAGGCAATCAAACCGCAACCAGGCGCACGCTGGCACCTTCACCGACGCCCAGGGCTTCGGCCGCTTCCAGATCCAGGGTCACGGGTTTGCCCGGCGCGTAATCGAGCTCGAGCAACACGGCGCGGTAATCCTGCAACTGGGCATTGGCCACCAGGTATTGACGACCGGCACCTTTGACCGGCTCACCGATTTTCACCGGCACCACACGGCTCTGGGCGATCGAACGGATCCCCGAGACACGGGCATGCAACGTCGGGCCACCGTCAAAAATGTCGATGTAGTGATCGGTCTCGAAGCCTTCGCGCATCAGGATGTCGAAAGTAATCTGCGCTCGTGGATGCACTTGGCCCATCGCCTCTTGCGCGGTGTCCGGCAGCAGAGGCACGTAGATCGGGTAGTGCGGCATCAGTTCGGCGAGGAAGGTCCGGCTCTTCAGACCGCACAGACGCTCGGCTTCGGCGTAGTTGAGGTCGAAGAAGTTGCGACCGATCGCGTCCCAGAACGGCGAATCGCCATTTTCATCGCTGTAACCGACGATCTCGGTCACCACGGAATCGGCAAAACGCTCCGGATGGCTGGCGACGAACAGCAAGCGACCACGGGAATTGAGCTCAGCCCACGGCGAACCCACCAGCTCGCGCTGCACGTAGAAACTGGTCAGCAAGCTGTTGCCGGTCAGGTCGTGGCACTGGGAGAGCACGTGGATCTTGTTGTGAATCTTCAGCTCGCGGGAAGCGTGGACGAAGGTTTCATTGCGAAAGCTGTAGAACGGCTCGGAATAACCGGCGGAGGCAACGATGGCCGAGCAGCCGACCAGTTTGCCGGTGGCCGAATCTTCGAGGACGAAGAAGTAGCTCTCTTCACCGTTGAAGCTGACTTCAGCGGAAAACGAGGCTTCGCTCGCGGCGATCTTGTCGCTCAGGCGTTCAACGTCATCCGGCAAGGAAGTGACACCAATCGGGCTGTCCGCAGCCAGACGCTGTACCTCGCCCAGATCAGCCATTTGCGCGGGGCGCATCACCAGCATGGTGTCACTCCTTAATCTCAGAACTTACAGAAGAAAAAATCCCGGGCCATCCCTGAAACAACTCAGAGTCAACTGTGGGAGCTAGCCTGCTAGCGATATCGTCCTGTCAGGCAACAATGATGTTGGCTATCAGGCCCTCATCGCTAGCAGGCTAGCTCCCACACTTTTGATCCAGCCCGAAACAAAAATTTGGATCGACGCCTGAAATGTCAGGCGTCGAAGGGTCTATCAGGCTTGCGTCAACTTGGCCACGGCGCGTTCGAAGCGATCCAGGCCCTGATCGATATCGGCGTCGTCAACCACCAGGCTTGGCGCGAAACGCACCACGTCCGGGCCGGCTTGCAGAATCATCAGACCTTCACGCTCGGCGGCGTTGAAGATGTCTTTTGCCTTGCCTTTCCAGGCATCGCTCAACACACAACCAATCAACAGGCCCATGCCGCGGACCTTGGTGAAGATCGCGTATTTCTCGCCGATCTGCTCCAGGCGAGCCTTGAACTTGTTGTGCTTGGCCTTGACGCCTGCCAGCACTTCAGGGGTGTTGATCACGTCGATCACGGCTTCAGCGACAGCGCATGCCAGCGGGTTGCCGCCGTACGTGGTGCCGTGAGTACCGACGACCAGGTGTTTGGCCAGGTCTTCAGTGGTCAGCATCGCCGCGATAGGGAAACCGCCGCCCAGGCTCTTGGCGCTGGTCAGGATGTCCGGGACCACGCCGTAATGCTGGTAGGCGAACAGATGGCCGGTGCGGCCCATGCCGGTCTGCACTTCGTCGAAAATCAGCAGCGCGTTATGCGCGGTGCACAGGTCGCGGGCGCCTTGCAGGTACTCGAGTTCAGCCGGTATGACACCGCTCTCGCCCTGGATCGGTTCCAGGACCACAGCGCAGGTCTTGTCGGAAATGGCGGCTTTCAGCGCGGCCAGATCGTTGTACGGCACGTGGGTGATGCCAGTGATTTTCGGACCGAAGCCATCGGAATACTTCGACTGGCCACCAACGTTCACGGTGAACAGGGTACGGCCGTGGAAGCTGTTGAGCGCGGCGATGATTTCGTACTTCTCGCTGCCGAACCGATCGAAACCGACGCGACGGGCCAGCTTGAAGGCGGCCTCGTTGGCTTCGGCGCCGGAGTTGCAGAAGAACGCACGCTCGGCAAAGGTGGCGTTGATCAGCTTATGCGCCAGGCGCAGCGCCGGCTCATTGGTGAACACGTTGGACACGTGCCACAGCTTGTTCGCCTGCTCGGTCAAGGCACCGACCAGCGCCGGGTGCGCATGGCCCAATACGTTAACGGCGATCCCGCCGGCGAAGTCGATCAGCTCGCGGCCAGACTGGTCCCAGACACGGGAACCGGCACCACGCACAGGGATGAATGCGGCAGGCGCATAGTTGGGAACCATTACCTGGTCGAAATCGGCGCGTTCTACCGCAGCGTGCTCAACGGACATCGGAGTCTCCTGATGAGGAACACTCGCCGGAAACTGGCGAGCTTGGTGAGGATTGTAAGGACAGTTTTCAGCCCGGCCTTGCCGCCAAGCGACAACTTCTTATAGCGCAAACCCCGGTTTTTCCCGGGTTTACGGCAATGCGACATATAGGGTCGCAAAGGCGCAGTTTAAACCGCCGGCACAGGTTATAGGCAGGCTTGTCGAGCGGTGCGGTAAATATGTACCGCACGAAACCCATCATCGTCTGTTTTGCTGGCGGCTCATCCAAACGCCAAGGGAATAGCGCATGAGTCAACACGAAAACGATCGCCCTTCTGATTCCGCCGCCAGTGAATACGTCACGCAGCCGGACGATCATTACCATCACCTGTTCAACAATCTGCCGGCCTGGGTATTAGAAGCATCGTCCACGACGCGCAACGCCCTGAAAAACGCCACGCTTGCCGCGCCGAGCTGGCATGGCACCGCTACGCCCCTGCAACATCAGTCGCTGAAAAAGATCAGCCAGGAACACTGGACTCATCGAAATCGTCTGGACTCAACACTGTCGAAGCTTCAAAGCGCACGAGCCTTTGCCGAGCCCCTTCTACAAGCAGCCCTGAAAACCCGGTTTGATCTGGAACTGGATGTCAAAACCACCTTCCTGCGCCTGTACATCCCGCAAACCGTGCCCTGGCTGGGGATCAAGACGGGCGCCGCGCGCACCTGGACCGTATCGCTGCTCGACGCCGCCCTGCACAACTTTCAGGAATCGGAAACGACGGCTGATGCCTACGAGTCCGCCTCGACATTCATCACCAAACCTTCGCCCACCGGGCAGTTCGACACGCTGCCGGCGGTCAAGCAAAAGCTTGGCGTCGCGGCTTTTGCGCGGCTGTGCCGGGAACTGGACATCGGTGCCCGGTACAACACGTATCTCAAGGACAATCTGGGGCTGACCAACCCGGTGGCCGGCGCGGTGTTGAAAACGAAGGTGATCAGCTCGCAAAAAGCGGCCCTCAAAGCCGCGCTGCAAATGGCGCATATCCGCAAGGATATTCCAGAGGATGCCTATCTCTCGATCCTGCGCCTTCTGGAAGGGCGTTCGGGGGCGCAACTGGGTGGCCAATCCCTGTACGGTCATGACCTGACCATAATGTCCTCCGCGCTGACCGGGATTGTCATTTTCGCCGCGAGCCTGGAGCGTGCACGCAAGGGAACACGGATCATTGCCTACATTCCCGACGATCCGGAACATCCGCTCAAGGAATATCCGAACACCCTGGCGTTCATGACCGAGCTGACCCGCAAGCTGCGCGCCCCGGATTACCAGACGTTCTTCAGCCGCTTCGTCGAGCATAAAGAAAGGGGCCATTTTTTCACTGATCTGAACCGTCGTCTCCAGCGTGTCACCTGGCATCAACACAAGCGTGGCGAGCCACTGCCGAGCTGGCGCGCAACGGCCATCGACAGGCCCGATCTGCGGTTCTCGATGACGCCGTTCAGCGCAAACCTGTGGAATCATCTTTATCAGCGACAACTGAACAAGATCCTCAACGACGCCAGCACGCTTGCTGTCTCGACCGCCTCTGCCGACCGAAACGCGCGATGGGCATTGTGGGATGGCTTCAGCAAAGTGGCTTCAACGCTCCTTGAAATCGCATCGTTCGTGGCATTGCCGTTCGTCCCGTTTCTCGGCGAATTGATGCTCGGTTATATGGCCTACCAGTTACTCGACGACACCTTCGAAGGCATCGTAGACCTGGCCGAAGGGTTGAAAACCGAAGCGTTCGGGCATCTGATCGCCTTCGTCGAGACCGTGGTTCAGGTGGGGACATTCGTGGTGGGCGGCGCAATCGCTGCCGGTACCTTCAGCCGTCTGCTCTCGCGTGAAGCTGTCGCGCTGGTCGACCCACTCAAGCCCGTCGCAACGTCAAACGGAAAAACCCGTTACTGGAAGCCGGACCTGACCGCGTACGAGCAAGCAAAGACGCTGCCCGCCGGCGCAAAACCGGATCAACTTGGTCTTTATCACCTCGAGGGCAAGAAGCTGCTGCCTTTGGAGGGAAAACTGTATTCCGTGAAACCCGATGCCACTTCGGGCGCGTTTCAGATTGAGCATCCAACCCGGGCCGATGCGTATCAGCCATCGCTGCTGCACAACCATCACGGGGCCTGGCACACCGAGTTGGAGCAACCACTGAACTGGGATCGGGAAACGGTCATGCGCCGTCTCGGCCAAAGCGTCGAGTCGTTCAGCAGCGCCGAGCGCGAACAGATCCTGCGGGTCAGCGGTTTCCACGACAATGCCCTGCGCGAAATGCATGTCGAACACTATCGACCGCCGTCGCTGCTGACCGACACGATCAAGCGCTTCAGGATCAACCGGGACATTGAAACCTTTATCGAGCAGATCGGCAGCGATCAACCCGAGCGCTATCGAAACGCCGATGTGCCCCTGCAGCATCAATTGCTGAGCGGCTACGACGCGTGGCCCGTCGACACGCCAATGCCGACACCGCAAGCCCAAACGCCGGCCTTCAGGCAACAGAGCGCCGAACTCGCCCGCAAGTACCGCAAAGCACTGTTCGATTTGCGCTATCGCGCACTGGAAAAAACCGATGAACCACGCGTCCAGCGACTGATCGACGACGTGCAGGGGTTACCCTCCGATATCGCCCAGGAACTGGTGAGCAATGCCTCCGGCACCGAATTAAAGCAGCTGCACAACGGCCGCACGCCCCAACGGCTCAAGGACGCGGCACTCAAAGCCATGGAAGCGGTGCGCGCGACCCGAGCCTGTGAAGGCTTTTATTCCGACACGCTGGACACCACCGACACCCACCGACTGATCTTGCAGAGCCTGAACTCGCTGCCCGATTTACCAGCCGAGTTGCGTATCGAAGTGAGGGATTACACTGCCGAGGGCACCGTGCGCGACAGCATTGGCCAGCCCGATGCACCCACTCACAATACACTGGTTCGCGCTGAAGACGGGACATACCAGGTTCACCCAGACGACGATTCGACGCCTGGTGATTTTTATCACGCCCTGTTCCAGGCGCTCCCGGATGTGCAACGCAACAAGCTGAACCCGTCGATCGCAGACGCCCGGGCACTTAAACAGCGCATCGCCGAACACGCGCTGGAACAACCGGCATTACGCACACTGTTCGCAAAAAACCCTAATCGAAAACCGTTCTACGACCCCACCACCATGGGCCTGCCCGGTGGCACGCAGGGCTACAGCCGAATGAACCGCGAGACCCCCACCCTCGACAACCGTGTTCGCGAGGTTTACCCCGACCTGCCTCAGGAGGAAATGCAGTCCGTTGTTCAGGCATTGCAGCTTCACCCCGATGGCGCCCGTGTAGAACTTTCACGCTTGAACAGGGAATTGGTCCGACTGCATCAGGAGCTGCGCACCTGGGCGGATGACGCCCCCACTGCTCATCCTGAAACCGGACGCCCGCTCACTGAACTGGATCAACAAGCGCAGAGAAACAATCGCCGATTGCTGGCTCAGGAAATCCAGCGCAGCTGGCGGCGACAGTCCGACCGGGACTTCGACACACCGGACGGGGTTAGCCAATATGTGCTCAGGTTTGCAGAGCCGATCATCGGTGACTTGCCGTCATTGAGTGCCGATTTCAGCCATGTCTCTTTACTGTCCCTGGAAGGCAATCATGCCGCGCAAGGTATTCACGGTTTTCTACAGGGTTTCAGCGGGCTGCGCCGTCTGGAATTGCGCCGCTTCTCGCTGGCCACCCTCCCCGACGCCATCAGCCGAATGCCAGACCTGCACGCCCTGGTGTTAAGCGATTGCGGTATCAGGGTCGACGCGGCCACTTGGGCGAAACTGATGGCATTGAACAAACTGGCCATGCTGGACCTGTACAAAAATCCGTTTGAAACCCTGCCCCATTTCGACACGATGAGCGAACTGGTGCACGTGGACCTGAGCGACACTCACCTGAGCGAAATCCCGCCCGGCGCCCTGCAACAGCCAAAGCTCGACACCCTTTTGCTGATGAACAACCGAATCAGCGAGTTACCTGCCGAGTTATTCGAGGCATCACTGCACGACAAACGGGGCATACACCTCACGCACAATCCGCTTTCAAACAGAGCACTCGAACTGATCAAGCGTCACCATTTTGATACCGCCTACGACATGGGTGTTTATGCCCCAGAGCCGGACATTGATCGCGTCAAGGCGCTGTACCCGAGCATGGAAGTCGAACAGGCGAGCGAGTTTGTGTACGAATTGCCGGGAACACTTGAGGAGGGCCGGACCGCGCTGACACATCTGGAAGAAGAGTTGACCCAATTGAGAAATGACTTGTCGACCTGGACCAGCAACCTTCCAGACCAGCACCCCCTGACGGGCGAGCCCTTCAACGCCTTCCAACTGTTTATCGAGCACGCCAACCGCGACGAATTCAAGCAGGCGCTGGAGCGCTGCTGGCAGCGTGAATCGGAACTGGATGACTTCAACGATGCGCTGGAACCCACTTACGAGCTCACCATCCGCCCGGTCATCAATGGAGAACTGCCGGCCCTGAGTGCAGACTTCAGTCATGTATCCGCACTGGAGATACAGAGCACCAATGGCGTGACGCGCATCGGGCGTTTCCTGGACGCCTTCCCTAACCTCAAAAGCCTGAGGCTGCGCGAGTGTGAACTCGGCAACATTCCCGACGCGGTATTCAAGATGGGGCGCCTGCGCTCACTGTCGCTTCCCAATTGCCGTGTCAGCCTGTCAGCAGAAACGGCCAATGCATTGGCGGGAATGGAATTGCTTGATTACCTCGACCTCGGTTTCAACTCGCTGGGGCGTACGCCTGATCTTAGTCAAATGCCAGAACTGGCGACCGTGTTGCTCAATGACACCGGCCTCACGGAAATACCCGACGGCCTGCTTCAACTGACGGACCTGGACTGGGCTGACCTGAGCATGAACGGGATTACCGAAGTGCCCAGCGACCTGATGGAGTTGCCGGTTGAAACTGCAGAAAACATCACGTTGAGAGGCAACACGTTTTCCGAGGAAAGCCTGGTACGGCTGATCAGTTACTTCGAACAGACAGGCACAGACTTTGGCGTAGAAGAGGTCATCAACCGAGGTGAAATGCAGGTTTCCACCTCAGAGGGGTCCGAAATCGACGAGTAGATCAGCCGCGCTCGGACGGCACCGACGACAACTCGAATGGACTGCTGCTGCGCCGCTGGTTGCGATCTTCCCGCGGCGTGGCGCCGAAGAAGTTGCGGTAGGCACTGGAGAAATGCGGCCCTGAAGAGAAGCCACACGACAGGCCGATCTGGATGATCGACTTGCTGGTTTGCATCAACATCTGCCGGGCCTTGTTCAGGCGCAGCTCCAGGTAATACTGGCTCGGCACACGGTTGAGGTATTGCTTGAAGATCCGCTCCAGCTGCCGACGGGACACGCACACGTGCTGGGCGATTTCGTCGGTGGTCAGGGGCTCTTCGATGTTGGCTTCCATCAGCAACACCGCTTGGGTGAGCTTCGGATGGCTGGAGCCCAAGCGGTTTTGCAATGGAATGCGCTGGCGCTCGCCGCCTTCACGGATGCGCTCGACCACCAGTTCTTCGGAAACGGCGCCGGCCAGTTCAGCGCCATGATCACGGGCCAGCACCGCCAGCAACAGATCGAGTACCGACAAACCGCCACACGCGGTCAGTCGATCACGATCCCAATCGAACAGATGGCTGGTGGCGATGACTTTGGGGAAACGTTCGGCGAAATCGTCCTGCCAGCGCCAATGCACGGCAGCGCGGTAGCCGTCGAGCAAACCCAGTTGCGCCAACGGGTAGACACCGGCGGACAAACCGCCGATCACACAACCGGCGCGCACCAGTTGTTTCAGCGAACTGCTGAGCGCCGGCGCGAGGGTGGTCGGCGGCTCATCGGCGAGCAGAAACAGTTTCTGGAAGTTTTCGAGCTTGCCGGCCCACGGCTCACCCGGCAATTGCCAGGCGCCTTCGGTCGGCGGTTCGGCCTGCAAGAACGACAGTTCGTAGACCACGTCCGGATGCACACGCTGGGCAACACGCAAGGCCTCCTCAGCCAGCGCAAGCGTCAGTGCTTTAGTGCTGGGCCAAATCAGGAAACCAATTCGATGGGCAGTCATGGCGGGCAATCCGAAACGAAAACAGTGATGAAGGCATGGGCCAATGCTAGCCCGTAAATGAACGCAAATCTCAAAACCGATGGAGATCAAACTGTGGGAGCTGGCCTGCCAGCGATGGCGGCGTGTCTGTGCCAGAGATGCAAACTGGCCCACCGCTATCGCTGGCAGGCCAGTTCCCACAGGAATCGGGGCCAGCCTTTAGGTTGCGAAGCATGCACTATCCCGGTGCGCAACGGGAGTTCGCTTTACTTCAGGCTGCCCGAGAGGAATTGCTGCAAACGTTCAGACTGTGGATTGACCAGCACTTCGCGCGGGTTGCCGCTTTCCTCAACGACGCCTTTGTGCAGGAACACCAACTGGTTCGACACTTCACGGGCGAAGCCCATTTCGTGAGTCACCACCACCATGGTCCGGCCTTCCAGCGCCAGGGCCTGCATGACTTTCAATACGTCGCCGACCAGTTCCGGGTCGAGTGCCGAGGTCGGTTCGTCGAACAGCATCACTTCAGGTTCCATCGCCAGCGCACGGGCAATCGCTACGCGCTGCTGCTCGCCGCCGGACATGTGGCCCGGGTAAGCATCTTTGCGGTGGGCCACGCCAACCTTGTTCAGGTAGTGCTCGGCTTTCTCGCGAGCTTCGGCCTTGGACATGCCCAGTACGTGGACCGGCGCTTCCATGATGTTTTCCAGCGCGGTCATGTGCGACCACAGGTTGAAATGCTGGAACACCATCGACAGGCGCGAACGCATGCGTTGAAGCTGTTTCGGGTCGGCCGCTTTCATCGCGCCGTCCTTGTTCGCCACCAGTTTCAGCTCTTCGTTGTTGAGCAGAATACGGCCCGCGTGCGGCTGCTCGAGCAGGTTGATGCAGCGCAGGAACGTACTTTTGCCGGAGCCACTGGAGCCGATGATGCTGATCACATCGCCAGCCGCCGCTTTCAGGGACACGCCCTTGAGCACTTCGTGACTGCCATAGCGTTTATGCAGGTCTTGGACTTCAAGTTTGTACATGCGGTCGGTTCTCACAAAAACAGTCAGTCAGTCGTTGAGCAAGCGCCCGTGACGCAGCGCTTCGCGCCCCGCCACCTTGGCCAGCCAGAAACCGGGTTGGGCATAACGTAGCCGTTCAATGGCAAACAGCACCCCGGACGTACCAGCACACACCGTGCTGACCCGATCCGATAACGGATCGATCACTTCAAAAATCTCGTCGCCGGCTTCGATCCACTCACCGGGTTTACGCAAAAAGCTGATCACGCCCGGGTGCGGCGCGAAGAGCAATTCGGTGCCTTCGAACGGCATGCCTTCGCACGCCTCTTGCGCAGGCTTCGGCCATTCGCCGCTGATCAAGCCTTGCTCGGCGAGGAACGCCAGAATGCCTTCGGCGTAAGCCTCGGCCTCTGCGCGACCGGTATCAGCCTGACCACCCAGTTCAATGGTAGTCGCCAGGCAGGCCAGTGGAATCTGCGCATCAGGAAACTGACGCGACAGGCGCAACCACGGCAGCGAGCAAGCCTCGTCAAAGGAACTGCCGCCGGAATCTTCGGCCAGCAACCCCACTTTCACGTTCAGGTGCGCGGCAAGCGAACGCCATTGCGGCCAGTGTTGCGGCAAGGCGTACATGTGCAGCGCGGCTTCGGCATCACAGTGCAAATCCAGCACCACGTCGGCGGCGCACGCATGGCTGAGCAAGATGCGCTGCATGCCTTGCAACTGGCTCGCGGCCGGCGGCAATGCGGCCAGCGCATCGCTCATGGCCTGACGGATCAGCTGAATATTGGCGTGCGGATCATCACCCAGGCGCCCTTCCACCGCGGCGGCCACTGGCGCGCTCAGCTCGACGAAATCCCGGTTGAAATTCTTGCCGCTGCCCGCTTCGAAACGCCCTTGGTGATTGCCTTGCAGCAATTGACCCAGGCCCAGTGGATTGGCCACCGGCACCAGTTCGATCACACCGTTGAGCAAGCCTTGGGCTTCGAGTTCGGCCAGACGCTTTTTCAGCTCCCAGGCCGTGCGCATGCCCGGCAATTCATCGGCGTGGAGGCTGGCCTGGATGTAGGCCTTGCGCTCGCCACTTCCGAAGCGGAACACCGAAATCTGGCGTTCGCTGCCCAGGTGGTTCCACGGCAATGAATGATCGATGCGTTCCATATCAGTGCTTCCGCGGGGCCAGATAGCCCAACCAGCGGCGCTCGGCCAGTTTGAACAGCTTCACCAGAATGAAGGTCAGGCACAGGTAGAACACACCCGCCGTGATGTACGCTTCGAACGGCAAGTAGTACTGGGCATTGACCGTGCGCGCAGCGCCGGTGATGTCGATCAGGGTCACGATGGACGCCAGACTGGTGGTCTGCAGCATCATGATCACTTCGTTGCTGTACTGCGGCAGCGCCCGGCGCAGGGCCGACGGCAACAGGATGCGCTTGTACATTTTGTAGCGCGACATGCCCATGGCCTTGGCCGCTTCGATCTCACCGTTCGGCGTGGCGCGCAGGCTGCCGGCGATGATTTCAGCGGTGTAGGCGCTGGTGTTGATCGCGAAGGCCAGGCACGCACAGAACGTCGCACTGGACAGCCACGGCCACAAAAAGCTTTCACGCACGGCTTCGAATTGCGCCAAACCGTAGTAGATCAAGAACAGCTGCACCAGCATCGGCGTGCCGCGGATCACGTAGGTGAAAAGCCAAGCGCTCATGTTAACGACAGCATTCTTCGAGACACGCATCAGGCCAAGTGGCAAAGCCGCCAGCAGGCCGAAGAACAGCGACAGCGCGAGCAATTTGAGGGTGGTCACCAGGCCGCCGAAGTACAGCGGCAAGGCCTCCCAAATGACGTTGTAGTCGAAGATCATAGATCAGCCGCCCTTACGCCTACCGAGTAGCGCTTCTCAAGGTGACGCAATGCCAGCAACGAGACACTGGTGATCACCAAGTACATCGCCGCCACTGCGAGGAAGAAGGTGAAAGGTTCGCGGGTGGCATCTGCCGCCTGCTTGGCCTTGAACATCATGTCTTGCAGACCCACCACCGAAATCAGCGCGGTGGCCTTGGTCAGTACCAGCCAGTTGTTGGTGAAGCCCGGAATCGCCAGACGAATCATCTGCGGCACCAACACCCGGAAGAACACCTGAAAACTGCTCATGCCGTACGCCATGCCGGCTTCGGCCTGACCCTTGGGGATCGCCATGAAGGCGCCACGGAAGGTTTCCGACAGGTACGCACCGAAGATGAAGCCCAGGGTGCCGATACCGGCGGCCAGCGGGTTCAGGTCGATGTAGTCGTCAAAGCCGAGCATCGGCGCGACGCGGTTGAGCAGGTCCTGACCACCGTAGAAAATCAGCAGGATCAATACCAGATCGGGAATACCGCGGATCACCGTGGAATACAGGTCGCCCAGCCAGGCCAGCCAGCGAACCGGCGACAGACGCAATGCAACGCCGATCAGACCCAGAAAGATGGCCAGGACCATGGAGGACAAGGCGAGCTGAAGCGTCAGCCATGCGCCATCGAGGATGACAGCCCCGTAGCCTTTCAACATGATTCAGGTCCTCGAATGTTGGGATGAAAAAATGGCGCAAACCTCAGAGATCCTGTTGCTTGCGCCATTTCGGACTTGTCGCCGGGACGTGTTACTTGCCGTAGATGTCGAAGGCGAAGTATTTGTCCTGGATTTGCTTGTACTTGCCGTTCTCGCGAATGGCCGCGATCGCGGTGTTGATCTTGTCTTTCAGCGCGTCGCCCTTGCGAACTGCGATACCCACGCCGTCGCCGAAGTATTTGACGTCGGTGAAGGCCGGGCCAACGAAGGCGAAACCTTTGCCGGCGTCGGTTTTCAGGAAACCGTCATCCAGCAGCGTAGCGTCTGCCACGGTGCCGTCGAGGCGGCCAGCGGCCACGTCGAGGTAGATTTCGTTCTGCGAACCGTAAGGCTTGATCTCGGCACCCAGCGGGGCCAGGACTTCGCGGGCGAAACGCTCGTGGATCGAACCACGTTGTACGCCGATATTCTTGCCCTTCAGCTCAGCCAGGCCTTCGCTGACTTGAGTGCCCGCCTTCATGACCAGGCGCGCCGGGGTGTTGTAGTACTTGTTGGTGAAGTCCACGGATTTCTTGCGGTCTTCGGTGATCGACATGGACGACAGGATCGCGTCGATCTTGCGCACTTTAAGTGCCGGGATCAGACCGTCGAACTCTTGCTCGACCCACGTGCACTTGACCTTCATCTCTTCGCACAGGGCGTTGCCGATGTCGTAGTCGAAACCAACGATGCTGCCGTCCGGTGCTTTGGAGGCGAACGGAGGGTAAGCCGCTTCGATACCGATCTTCAGAGGTTTTTCATCAGCGAAAGTCGGCAGGGAGAGCACGGACAGTGCCAGGGCGCCAAGCAGCACGAGTTTCTTCATCTTGGGACTCCATCGGTAAAGGGCTAAAACGGCAGAGTGAGCGACAGCCCAATATGCGAATGAGTGGAACCGCAAAGCGGTGCTGCGTTGTAGGAATCGCGCGCTTTTTTCAACGCGAGCCACAACGAGCGAGTGATCGGCATTCTAACGACAGGCCCGAAGCCGATATTTCTTCAATGCGACAACTAATTACAGAAGCACCGAGAAAGCCGTTTGAGCGCGTTGACAGCCCTGCAAATTCATGCAAGAGCAAAAGACAGTGAACCGATCACTGCTGCAAATTGCGGGCCTATTATTGGCAAAGCCTTCTAATCCGGCAAGCGCAGCGTCATGTCTTATTTTTTGGAAGGGCTGGAGAGGCCCGGGAATGGGGGTTGGCGTTTCCCAATGCCCCGTCTCAGGGCGCGAGGTTACACATTCAGTTACTTGAAGGGTGGCGGGTAACAGTGGGAATTGGCTTACGGATGAAGCCGATAATTATTGGGCGATGTTTATTTAGCGTCTGACAGATCGCCATCGCTAGCAGGCTAGCTCCCACAGGGGAGCTGCGCTCGGTTCAAACTGTGAATCCACTGGAGATCCCTGTGGGAGCTAGCCTGCTAGCGATGAGGCCCGAACTGTCCCACAAAAACCCCAGACATGAAAAAGCCCCACCCGGCGCAATGCCGGGCGGGGCTTCGATGACTCAGGAACGCCAGGTTAAGCGACGTTCATGATCTTGTGTTCATCAATCAAATGCTGCACCACACCTGGATCCGCCAGGGTGGAGATATCCCCCAACCCATCGTATTCGGCCGTGGCAATCTTGCGCAGAATCCGGCGCATGATCTTGCCCGAACGGGTTTTCGGCAGCCCCGGCGCCCACTGGATCACATCCGGCGAAGCAATCGGACCGATCTCCTTGCGCACCCAGTTTTTCAGTTCCAGACGCAGTTGCTCGCTAGGCTCTTCGCCACCGATCAACGTGACGTAGACATAAATGCCCTGCCCCTTGATGTCGTGCGGCACGCCAACCACGGCTGCCTCGGCGACTTTCGGGTGAGCGACCATCGCGCTTTCGATCTCAGCGGTGCCCATGCGGTGGCCGGACACGTTGAGCACGTCGTCCACGCGCCCGGTGATCCAGTAATAACCGTCTTCATCGCGACGTGCGCCGTCACCGGTGAAGTACATGCCACGGAAAGTCTTGAAGTAGGTGTCGACGAAGCGGTCATGGTCACCGTACAGCGTGCGCGCCTGGCCTGGCCACGAATCGAGAATCACCAGGTTACCCTCGGCAACGCCTTCGAGGATGTTGCCCAGGTTATCCACCAGTGCCGGTACCACGCCGAAGAACGGACGTGCCGCCGAACCCGGCTTGAGGCCGTGAGCGCCTGGCAACGGGCTCATCATGTTGCCGCCGGTTTCGGTCTGCCACCAGGTGTCGACGATCGGGCAACGGGACTGGCCGACGTTCTTGTAGTACCAATCCCACGCTTCCGGGTTGATCGGCTCACCGACCGAACCCAACAGACGCAGGCTGCTGCCATCAGCGCCTTCAACAGCGGCTTTGCCCGACGCCATCATCGCGCGGATCGCCGTGGGGGCGGTGTAGAGGATGTTGACCTTGTGCTTGTCGACGATCTTCGCCACCCGGGTGATGTCCGGATAGTTCGGCACGCCTTCGAACAGCACGGTGGTCGCGCCGTTGGCCAGTGGGCCGTAGACGATGTAAGTGTGGCCGGTGACCCAGCCGACGTCGGCGGTGCACCAATAGACTTCGCCCGGGCGGTAGTCGAACACGCGCTCGTGGGTCATGGCGGCGTACAGCAGGTAACCGCCGGTGGTGTGCTGCACGCCCTTCGGCTTGCCAGTCGAACCGGAGGTGTAAAGGATGAACAGGGCTTCTTCAGCGCCCATCTCTTTCGGCGCGCAGACACTGCCCGCCACTTTCATCAGGTCTTCGTACCAGATGTCGCGATGCTGGTTCCACTTGATGTTGCCACCGGTGCGCTTGCACACGATGACCTTCTGAATGCTGCTGGTTTCCGGGTTGGTCAGCGCGTCGTCGACGTTGGTCTTGAGCGGGATCTTCTTGCCGGCACGAATGCCTTCGTCCGCGGTGATCACCACTTTGGATTTGCAGTCGATGATGCGGCCGGCCAGGGCTTCCGGCGAGAAACCACCGAACACCACCGAGTGAATCGCGCCGATCCGGGTGCAGGCCAGCATGGCGACCACGGCTTCGGGGATCATCGGCATATAGATAGTCACCACGTCGCCGCGGTGTACATCCTGGCCGCGCAAGGCGTTGGCGAATTTGCAGACTTGTTCGTGCAGCTCGCGGTAGGTGATGTTGCGGCTTTCGGCAGGGTCATCCCCTTCCCAAATGATCGCGACTTGATCGCCGCGCTCGGCCAGATGACGGTCGAGGCAGTTGTAGGAAACGTTGAGGGTGCCGTCGGCGAACCATTTGATGTCGACATGGTGATCGTCGAAGGAGGTTTGCTTCACCGTGGTGAAAGGCTTGATCCAGTCGAGGCGCTTGGCTTGCTCGCGCCAGAATCCGTCCGGGTTGACGACGGACTGCTGGTACATGGCTTTGTAGGTTGCCTCGTCAGTCAACGTATTGGCCAGAACCTCGGGACGAACGGGATACAGAGAAGCCGCACTCATCTTTCTTACCTCGGTGGAATAGTTGTTTTTGTATGCCCCCAGTTGTAGCCGGGCCGGGCCTATAGAACCATTCGACGATGGTAGTAACAAGCCCCTACAAATTACCGTGATAAGCCCAAAACACACCTCCCCAACACACCGCAACCCCTGTAGGAGTGAGGCTTGCCCGCGAAAAACGATAACGCGGCCCACCTGAAAAACCACATCACCAAAATCGCAATCGACCGGTTAACACAACCTTATTCGAGGATTGTTACAGGATCTGTCAAAGGTGTTTATCAAAACCCCACCTATATGAATGCACCCCCCACGCCTAAAATCAGCCTCGCCAACAAGGCAACGTGATTAACCAAGTTGCAGCCCCCACGAAGGCCGTTAATCCAAGACTCTTTAATCAAGCTCCACACGCAACCCCAAAAAGGTTGCGTGACCCCATTCGACCTCTAAAAGGTAAATCTGAAATGAAAGCTTTATTAGTTATGGCCCTCAGCAGCCTGTGCGCAACCGCCATGGCAGACGAGATCCCGACTGATGTCGCACAGCAGAAACCAGCCATCGAGGAATACACTTACTCGACTCACCTGGACATCGCCAAAGTAATCTCCATGAGTGAAGTCCCCAATGTGTGCGAAGTTGTTCCGGTGAAAATGGAATACGACGACTCCCAAGGCCAACGCCACATCCTGCGTTACAGCATCATGGGTAACGGCTGCACCAACGGATGATCGTGACTGCACCGAATCGGCCCCTTTCAGTTGATCGCTGAAGGTCAATTCCAGCCCGGCTTCGTCGGGCTCAGTTGTGTTTTGAAGCGGCGAAACCCCTTGCAAACCACAAGATGTAGTGAAAAACGCCATTTTTGGCTGTTTTTTGAACAAATTCGATTCAGCGTCAAAATTAACGAAAAAAAATCTGCACCGGCCAAAGCCCTGTAATACCTCGGTTTGCTCCAAAAACCATCCCTTTCGGCCACTCCATGAGCCGATTCGCCGCACCACGCCGGCAAAAATTTCCCTATAATGCCGGCTTAAACGGGCCTGCAATATTCCCTTACAGGGACGAAAAGCCAGTCTGAAGCCCACGCCGAAGTCTTCACCGATTTCTGCGCCCATCAGAGGCTCTCGGAACCCCGTACAAAATTATGTTTATTTGCCTGCGTGTACCGCTGCAAAAAACGCTATCCAACGCGGCCAGTACGGCCGTGTGAAAAACAACCAATCAGTTTTCACACGGGCATCTGGCCCTCACGCAGGAGACGACACGTCATGCTGAGCTGGGACGAATTCGACAAAGAAGACAGCGGCGAGACCGTGGTAAAAGGCGCCAACGCCGGCCACGCGACTGAAGCCAACATGGACCGACTCGACACCGCTGGTGGTGTCGCCGCTCAAGAAGCTCGCGCCGTCACCGCGACCGACTCTGCCGCTATCGCCCGTGCCAAAGCTGCCCTGGACAACCTCGACATCGCCGAAGGCCTCGCCGAACTCGAAGGCGCCTCCGCCCGTGTCGCCGTCGACGAAAAGCGCATGATCAACTGCCGCGCCGACCTCAACCAACTCGTGCCATTCAAGTACGACTGGGCCTGGCAGAAATACCTGGACGGCTGCGCAAACCACTGGATGCCGCAAGAAGTCAACATGACCGCCGACATCGCCCTCTGGAAAGACCCGGAAGGCCTGACCGACGACGAGCGCCGCATCGTGATGCGCAACCTCGGCTTCTTCTCCACCGCCGACTCCCTGGTTGCCAACAACCTGGTCCTGGCCGTGTACCGCCTGATCACCAACCCGGAATGCCGCCAGTACATCCTGCGCCAGGCCTTCGAAGAGGCGATCCACACCCATGCCTACCAGTACTGCATCGAATCGCTGGCCATGGATGAAGGCGAGATCTTCAACATGTACCACGAGATCCCATCGGTCGCGAAAAAAGCCACCTGGGGCCTCAAATACACCCGTTCGATCTCCGATCCGAAGTTCGAAACCGGCACCGTCGAAACCGACAAAGAGCTGCTGCGCAACCTGATCGCCTACTACTGCGTTCTGGAAGGCATCTTCTTCTACTGCGGCTTCACCCAGATCCTCTCCATGGGCCGCCGCAACAAAATGACCGGCGTCGCCGAGCAGTTCCAGTACATCCTGCGCGACGAATCCATGCACCTGAACTTCGGCATCGACGTGATCAACCAGATCAAAATCGAAAACCCACACCTGTGGGATGCCGAGATGAAGGAAGAAGCTTCGCAGATGATTCTGCAAGGCACTCAGCTGGAAATCGAATACGCACGCGACACCATGCCTCGCGGCGTGTTGGGCATGAACGCGGCGATGATGGAGGACTACCTGAAGTTCATCGCTAACCGTCGTCTTTCGCAGATTGGGTTGAAAGAAGAGTATCCAGGGACGACTAACCCGTTCCCTTGGATGAGCGAGATTATGGACTTGAAGAAAGAGAAGAATTTCTTTGAGACTCGGGTTATTGAGTACCAAACCGGTGGTGCGCTTAGCTGGGATTGATTTATATGGCCCTGCTGCTCGAATGACAGCAGGGCCATAAAAACTTCAATAAGCTGCAATTCAGAAGGCAGAAACAAGAAACCCGCAGCAATCGCGCCAACGATTGCTGCGGGTCTTGACCGCACCTTTGAACAGAAGCCCAAAGGTGCGGGCCGTGACTGAAGGAACTCAAATCACGATGCATTAGGAAAATGCGCGACGTGATTATAGACAATCTTCGGACGGTTACAACGGCCTCGCGTCGGAGAATTCGTTATGAACGGATATCCGGTAGCACCGCCAGGATACAGAGCTGTTTTCTGTATGAGCTTTAAGCACTGGCGTAGCGGAAAAGACGTCTTTCGGAAAGATGGGCGTCCTTTCTGCTTCTTTGTAAAAGCCTGACCGTGCGGGACAGGCAACTGTCCCGCTCTATAATCACGTCATGAGTAACATGCATGAGACAGATCATTATTGATGCAATCAACAATCTTCAAGTGCTGAAATTCACCTACAGCGGAATTGATCGTGTAGTAGAACCACATGCAATTGGCATTTCTCGCACGGGAAAAGTATTGCTACGGTGCTTTCAGATTCTGGGAGGTCACATCACACCAGGCCACGAATGGGATCTTTGTGAACTGAGTAAAATTTCCAACCTCAGTTTCTCCGGTGATTACTTTCAGGCACCACGGCCAGGTTATCGAAAAGGCGATAGCTGTATGATCAGCATTTTTGCGCAACTTTGACCTGAAGTAGGGATAGCCGCGGGCTTCGCGGCTATTTTTTACTAATTTTTTATTGCCCCAAAATTCGCCTCAGGAAGTGTTCCCCTGACTAGCTCATGAGCTACAGCGGAAGGATCAACGAAGGACGCTTCAATCTCACCTCATTATCGAAAAATTGTCTGAATGTGATGACGTTATCGTAGCCATCGTAAGCTGACTCTTTAGCTTTTTTCAAAGACTCCGGCACAACCAAGAAAATCGAATTCCTTTCCATTTCATCGATGGCCTCACCAGACACCCGGTCATCAACAGTAGCGAGAAAAATTGCTCCAAGCGGCTTCTCCAGGGCCAATTGCTTCCATCGCTCGCGCAGTGTTGTCTTCAAGGAGACAATAATCGCATCTCCCTTCAGGTTGAGCTCCTTGACGTCAGGCAAGACGAAATCCGGGCGCCTACCACCGAAGACAGCCTGCGCTTCGTGACGAATTCGACCATCCTTGAAAAGCCTCGCTACATGATGCTCAAACGAAAGCCCAGCTCTGCTCTTTCTGGTTTGAGCCGCGCTGAGGAATATCGAGTCGAGTTCAGAGAATGCCCGAACCAGATTGCCGACAGGATCACCTCCCCCATGAAGGAGAATTCGGGCGACTTGAGCTGCACGAAAGCGAAGTTCTGCCTGCTTGTAGATGGAATATTCAATGTCCCTGCTGATGCGCATGACCGCGTCACCAGGATGGGAGACGGAGAACGGATTCATGTCGCAAAAGCCGCTCTCACTAAGCCACTTGCTCTGCGCTTTTCCCGCCAGAGTCTCTGGAGATGGAAGAGTCTGCTTCTTAATGAATTGCTCCAAGGTGCCATCCTTGATCGCCTGCGAAAGCTCGGCAATGAGCTGATCAGTTTCGGAAGCAGGCTCAGCAAGCGAAGCAGGATCGAACAGGCCAAAGTGGAAATCGGCACCCAGCTCGAATGCGGTCTCGATAATTTCCGCTTCTTCGCTTACCGAATCGACAACGATGAACCAATAGTTGGAACCAAAGCTCACTTGTTTGAGTTTTCCGATAACGAGCAACGAGGCTGGGGAAAGCGCCTGGAATTGCTCCTTGGGTATACCTGTGTGCTGCCATTCGTACCTTGGCTTTGCTTTCTCTTTATTGGTTGGATTGCGCATCGAAAAATGTTTGATCGTCGATGTCTTTATCTCGCCTGAGGCTGGCCAGAATGTTGGGTATTCGACATCGTAAATGTGCGGTTTTTCCGGGTTGGAATTTTTTAGTTTTGGAAAGAAGTCAGATTCTGCAACAAGGCGAGGGATAAAAAAGCCGTTCTGATGCCCATTCTTGGAGCTATCTGCCCAAGACGTGTCATTACGAGACAGTTTCTTGATGAAAAGACTCTCACTCTGATTGATCAAAGTGGAAATATCATTCCATTCCGGATGGAAACCCATTGTTGTTCCTTATTTCTGATATTCGGGCGAGCTACTCAGGAGGTTGGCAGCAGGGCAACAATCTGGTCGCTTGTCATCTGTCGCAGATGCAGGTGTGCTCGAAACTGCTTGAAGGTGTTTGGCAGGCGGCCGACGTCCCAGCCACAACAATTAACTTCCCTAATGTGCGGATGTACATCCTGGTTTCAACACATCCTCGTCGATCTGGAAATATTCCGATCCATTTATCAGCCAGCTAGCTATCAGGTCAACGAGCAATGGGGATTTTTCTTTTTTCATCGACCTTACAGCACATTCCCACACGATAAGAACCCTCCAACCCATTGCTTTAAGGGCGCCTTCCTGAAGGCTGGCACGAGTCTGATTTTTTCCGATTTTCTCTAACCAGAACTCAGGACGAGTTTGGGGAACCTTAAAATACCTGCATGCATGCCCATGCCAAAAACAGCCATGAATGAAGACAAGCGCACGATATTTCGGTAACACCAGATCGGGTTTGCCGGGTAGGTCTTTAACATGTACGCGGAAACGAAAGCCCCGTGCGTGCAGGGCTTTGCGGATTAGAAGTTCAGGCTTGGTATTTTTACCCTGAATTCCAGCCATCATTCTGGAGCGTGTAGCTACATCCACGACATCAGTCAAATAGCCTCCATTCCGGAGCGCTGGGCGCTCCGAAGCTGAGACCGACGCGGCTATCTCATCAAGCTGGAAGGGCGAATTCCAACTGAGGCTGCTCAGTGTCGGCCATTTTCTCTTTCGCTTTCAGGATACGGTCCTTCATCAATCGAGCAACCGCCTCAAAAACCGGGACGGCAACAGAGTTGCCAAACTGACGATAAGCCTGAGTGTCAGAAACCGGAATGATGAATGCGCTCTCGCCAGGCTTATCAAATCCCATCAAACGTGAACACTCATGAGGCGTCAATCGACGAGGCCGATTAATCTGGTTCAGTTCGCTATTGAAATCCAGAGTTTCGACAAAGCCTCGGTCAACAAGGATTTCAGAGCCGTCCTTGTGGTACCTCGCTGACAACGTACGTGCCACGTCATTAGCCCGAGTCAACCCAAAACCGAAGCCATTACCTTTCTCGCGATGCTTCGCAGCATAGCGATACAGGTAATCCCAGAGCTTTGGCGTCAGGATGTATTTGCTGTCTACTTCTTTATCGAGCAAATCGCCAAACGTAGGTTTTTGCTTCGGGAAGTGCTTGTTGATTTCACTTAACGTGAATCCTTGGTGAACATTCAAGTCACGACGAAAACCTACAAGCACGATCCGTTCACGATGCTGCGGCACGAAGTGCTTGGCATCGATGACCTTGGGGTCTGAACCCTTCGGCGCATTGACATCTGCAACCTCATAGCCCAATTCATCCAGCGCTTCGCAAATGATCCGGAACGTATTGCCCTTGTCATGGCTTTTCAGGTTTTTCACGTTTTCAAGCAGGAATGCGGCTGGTCGCTTCGCGGCAATGATCCGGGCAACGTCGAAGAACAGAGTGCCTTGAGTCTCACACTCGAAACCGTGTTTACGCCCCAAGGAGTTCTTCTTGGAAACACCTGCAAGGGAGAATGGCTGGCACGGAAAACCTGCTAGCAGGACATCGTGATCAGGAATCTTGCGTCTTATGTTCTCGTAGGCTTCTTCGTCGCTGATTTCAGGTTTGTCTGAAAGCGTGACCGAGCGAATATCGAGATTGAAGCTATGGCTAACCGGATCACAGAAATGGTTCGCCTTGTAGGTTTTGACCGCGTACTTATTCCACTCGGATGTGAATAGACATTCGCCACCGATGGCTTCAAAACCTTTTCTGATGCCCCCGATGCCGGCAAAAAGATCGATGAAGGTAAAGGAAGGTTTGTGATTCAACCGTTTGGGCAGCAGGGCTTCCAGGCGAGTGAATTCAATATGGGAAAGCTTCGGCGAAGCCTTGCCTTTGACCCAGCGATTGATCGTTTCACGGCACCAATGGGTTGGGCTGACATCGTTGAGAATCTCGGCGAGCTGACCTTGATCGTAAATCTCAAGCAGCTTGTGCAACAGGGCAAGGTCAGTCACAGGATGAGTATCCCGTTCATAGGAGCCCGAAGTCGTTTTGCTCAAAGATTCAAACGATGGCGTTTCAAAAAGATTCATGAGCCCGAAATTCCTCTGGGTCAAAGCTGTGACGAATGGTCACCATTCTAGCCCCGTAAACCTCAAAGTAAATGAAATTTCTTCGGATCCGTGACATAGGCTTACCAACACGGATTCGGGTAAGAATAAAAATTAACAGCGACCAAATACTGGATATAAACACAGCATAATTTACTCTCAGCCTTTGTCCAGATTTCGTTTTTGTTTCTTGATAGGTAGGAAAAGTCGCTGGTTGACGATTCCCCCTGATCAACCTAACCTCGCTTCCGAGCCTAAGAAACTCTACAAACCAGAGCGGTCATCCGCACCCGATAGTCATGCGGCTTTTTTTCGTCTGCGGTTTCTCTACGCCTGCGAGAAAATCCCCGTTATGTCGGGAGTGGGCGAATACAAGACCCGAAAGGGGAATATGTCCGGCCCGTCTCTGGTGGGTTTCTTAGCTCCCGACACCCATAACGAAATGCCCTAAGAAAGCAGCCAGAGGTAAAGGAAATGCCTGACTATCCAACCTTCATGATGAGGGTGAATTGCCGCCCCCATAGATCCAGCCTCGCGCATCCGCTCCGAGAGGTACGCAATGTCTGAATCACTCGACACCACCCTTTTCACTCGACACAACGTTCACCTGCATGCCCTTCTTGTCGAGAACCAAGCTTGGTTCTGCGCGCATGATCTGGGGCGGTTGATGGGCAAGCATCTCGATGAGCGCATGACGCGCAAGCTTGATGGGGATCAGCGGCAAATGATGCTTGTCAATGTATACGGCGCGCCGAAAGAGAGCCTGATGGTAAGTGAGTCAGGTGTGTATGCGCTTTTGATTTATCACTACTGCCCTGAGTATCGAGTTCTGCGTGAATGGCTGACGCATCAGGTTGTGCCTACGCTTCGTGATGCACGGCCATCACAGATGGTGGAGCGTCCCACGCTGAGCGTACTGGATTGGCCGAAGATGTCGCTCTGCATGCTGCATTGGCAGGATGAGCCGTGGATTCGACTGCGGGATATGCCGTGCGTGTTGGCGGAGAATTCTTTCAACCAGCATGAACCCTGGTGGCGTAAGGCTTCACGGTTGGTGCGCGGATTCTGAATGCTCAAATTCATCAAACGACCCGCTGTTTGAGTTTTCAAGCAGCGGATTTTTCTGTGCTTATCGGCGAATTCTGAATCGCTACTCCACAACCTCCACATAACTCGCCCCCTCCAACACCCTCCGCACCCGACAACCAACCTCATGCAAACGCCAGCGTCGCCCGCCCTGCTTCATCCCCCCAACCGTGCCACGCGACCAGCCGGCCAGAATTTGCCCCTCGTAGGTGATGCAGTGAAAAAGCAGGTTGATGGTATCGGGGCCGGCCACGCGGCCTACTTGGTGGCCCGTGCGGATTCGGCCGCATTGATAAGTGCTTGAAATTGCGTTGCCGACCTAGCAGGGAAGAACGTGCCTGCACCAGAGAGTCCCTGGGTGTTGCCTGCTACGGTAAAGCGGAGGTTGTACAGGCGTTCGGTGATTGGGGAGTGGGGGCTGCACGGAGGGTTTAGTTCCTATATTTGACGTGCTCCATTCTGGTCTTCAATGACTTGCATGTGAATGATGAGGCATCTGTCGCCCAAAAGGCTCGTGTCAGGCGTGGGATATTGCGTCGATTTTTGGGAATCGCGAACAGACTCGCCCACACATATATGGACGTCTGCGAGCAGCGAAAAAGGCAATTTGCTACTATATTCGGGTTCTAAGTGACAGGTGCCACATTCGAAGGCTATCGACAACAGCCGAATTTCAGATCCGCTCGGGCTGGTCGAAGACAAAAAATCTTTAAGCAGGGGGGATTTTCCCCAGCGCCTTGTGGCGATTTGAGTGGGGGATATATGAGGCACGTAAATAATCCTCCTGACGCGTCTGCGCTGATGACGTCGGCGCGTAGTTTTGGGAATTACGACCTGTCGAGTGCACTTGCCGATCTTCTCGACAATAGCATCAAGGCGAGAGCCCACAGCATCGATATCAAATGCATCCGGAAGGATGATGGGCCCGAGGTCAGGATTCTGGACGATGGATTAGGAATGACGGCGGTCGAACTTCTCCGGGCGATGAAACCCGCCAGCACCAATCCCAATGAGGAACGGGATCCTGATGACCTCGGCCGTTTCGGGTGGGGCATGAAGTCGGCCTCACTTTCACAATGCCGGCACTTGACCGTCATCACGAGACAGAATGGCGCTCTGTCCGGCGCGTCTTGGAATCTGGATGATATTGCCGACTGGAAAATGGGGATTCTAGAGCCCGATGAGATCGCAGCTCAGGCCGATCAGCGGCTGTTTGAGCGCGACGGGACGGAGATTATCTGGAGCATATGCGATCGCCTGTCCGAATATGGCCAAGTTGGCGGCAAAGGCTTCAATGATCTAGTCGCGCATGCCCAAAAGCAGCTGTCGCTCATCTTCCATCGTTATTTGGGAGGCGAGGAAGGTCTTCGGAAACTCAGAATCAGTTTCAATGGTAGCGCGCTGAAGCCGACAGATCCTTTCCTGCGCAACCATGATGCGACGCAGGCCCAGCCGAAGGAAACGCTTAACCTCGACGGCCAGCCTATTGAGGTGCAGGCCTTCATCCTACCGCACTATTCGAAGTTAACTGCGGGCGAGCACGATCAGCTCAGCGGTGAAGAAGGTTTCGTTCGCAATCAAGGCTTCTATGTCTATCGGCAGCACCGGCTCATCATACACGGGACTTGGTTTCGACTGGTGAGGCACGGCGAGTTGTCGCAACTTGTCCGGATCGCCGTCAACATCCCCAACGCCCTCGATGCGATATGGAAGATTACGCTCGACAAGGCTGACGCACAGCTCCCCTCGGGGCTCAAGAGCCGTTTGAAGGACATCATCGGCGGACTCAAGAGAAGATCGGGAAAGGTATTTCAGTCCCGCGGCGGGCGAATCCGCGAAGGAGCCGGGAAAACGTCGGTCTGGGCGAAATACGTGCGAAACGGTGAGGTTCGCTATTATGTCAACCGCGAGCATCCGCTGATCGCCGGTATGCTAGAGGACGAGGATAGAGACAGAGCCAAAGCCTTTGCGGCAGCGCTCGGAATCATCGAGGACTGCTTCCCAATTGTAAGCATCGGCGAGGATTATTTGTCTCGCCCGGAAATGATGAATCAGGGCGTACTAGACAAGGACAGATTTCTCGACAAACTCGACACAGCGCTCCCCTCACTACTGCTCCACTCAGGCGGCGACATGAAAGCGCTGCGTGATCTTCTTGCATCAACTGAACCGTGGGCTAGTCAAGCCGACCTCGTCGTAAAACACCTCAAGGACAAAAGGTGGTCGTAAATGTTTGATAGCGAACTTGCGTATTTCCGCTCGATTATCGCCAAGCAATATGGCGAAGACATTACCCAAGGACAAGGGTTACCCGAAGGTGCAATCACTTCAATCGTTCGCGATGGACCGTTTCAGCACCTTGATGAACCAGCCATCAATGCGATTATCCGCGAACTGGAAGCGAGCTTTACGGTTACCCAGAAGCGGGGGGCGGTTATTACCAAGGGTCACCGGCCTTGGCTGGCAACAACGCGGCCGGGACTTGATTTCTATTACTGGAACCGCCTACGCAAATACTATCTAGAGACGGGAATTCTCCCGTCGCCAGTACTGGCTACCCTCGACTCCGACACGGATGAAATTCTCGACCAATGCGGCAATCCGAAAGACGAATTTTATGGCGCAGTTCGCGGCATGGTCATGGGAAATGTCCAGTCGGGCAAGACCACCAACTACTCTGCTCTGATCTGCAAGGCAGCCGACGCGGGCTACCGTGTAATCATTCTACTTGCAGGGATAACCAACTCGCTGCGTGCCCAGACGCAGGAGCGAATTGACGAGACATTCATTGGCAAGGTCTCGATGTTTGGCGCGGCTGCACAGCAGTCGCTGCCGATCCAGAATTATGCAGCGACGCGGCGAATCCCCTCCTACGGCACAACTCGGGTAGCCGATTTCTCGAGCGGCACGGATGGAATATATTTCGGCCTGTCAGGTCATCAGGAGCCGATGATCTTTATAACCAAAAAAAACAAATCCATCCTTGAACGTCTCGCACACTGGATCGAGAAACAGGGAGAGACCGGCGGCTATGATCTGCCACTTCTGCTGATCGACGACGAAGCCGACAATGCGTCGATCAACACGGCCAGTGACCCCAAGCGGACTACCGCCATCAACGGAGTCATTCGACAGATTCTGTCGCGATTTCCGCGCTCGGCATATATCGGCTATACCGCTACACCGTTTGCCAACATCTTCATCGACCCGGAAACGACGGAGGAAATGGAGACGGATGACCTTTTTCCCGGAAACTTTATCAAGGCGCTCGATCCGCCTACCAATTATGTAGGTTCACATCGAATTTTCCGCGAGGGCGGTGACTTACGTCCGAGCATGGTCAAGGTCATCGATGACTATCGAGCGCTGCTGCCGCTGAGGCACAGAAGCGGAGACAATGTTGCCGACATACCGGAAAGTCTGCGCCACGCGATCCGTGTATTTTGCATTACAAGGGCCATAAGGGTATTCCAAGATAAGGGCAAAACCCACTGTTCGATGATGATCAACGTCAGCCGATTCAATGCCATCCAGGACAAGATTCTCGGACTCGTTTACGAATATCTGACGGAGATCAAGGACGCGATCTCGGTCCATGCATCGCTGCCGCTTGACGAGATCAACGATGACATCATGGATGATCTCGAAAACAGTTTCACGGTCGAGTTCGGTAACACTGGGCTCAACTGGCACGATCTGCTTGAAGTCCTCAATGAGGGTGTCCAGTCCATCGCAGTCCGCACCGTCAATATGCGGGGTGGCAAGCTCGATTATTCATTGCGCAAATCAGAAGGTCTTCATGTTATCGCCATCGGCGGGCTAGCGCTTTCGCGCGGCCTAACGCTCGAAGGTCTGACGGTATCCTATCTCCTGCGGAACGCTACTGCGAGCGATACCCTTATGCAGATGGCGCGCTGGTTCGGCTACCGACCGGGGTATGAGGAATATTGCCGCCTCTATCTGCCGCAGGTTTCCTTCGACCATTACGAATTTGTGGACGAGGCGACCGAAGAATTGAGAAGCGAGATCAAACGCATGCAGGCCGCACGCCGCACGCCGCGCGATTTCGGCCTTAAAGTCCGGCAGAGCCCGCTCGCCATCCGGGTAACTGCGGCAAACAAGATGCGGACGGCTGAGAAGCTCAAAATCGCTCAGGACTATTCCGCGCGTCACATCGAGGGTTTCGCGCTTCCAAATGATCCTGTCATCGGAAAGGCACATCGCAACGCGGTTGAACAATTTCTCATCGCACTAGGAAACCCCGCTGAAACACACAAGGGCTACATTCGCTGGGCCGCAGGCGGTCGCGACGTACTCGGTCTCATGCGCGAATTCCAGTTCGTGGATCATCCCGATCTCTCGGTGATTTCCGACACATCCCTTCTCGGGGACTATGTTCAGGACCGCGTCAAGGATGAACTCGAAAAATGGGATGTAGTACTTCCTATGCGCCAGTCGGGCGACTCTATTCCATTTGCTGGTCAGAAGGTCAATCTGAGGTCTCGGGATCAAGGAACAGTTCAGAAGGGTGCCTATCGAGTATATGGCAGCAAGAACCGCGTCGCCGATCCCGGGGACGCGCAGATCGGCCTGTCCGACACACAAAAGGCGGCGGCGGATGCTGCCTTCCGGGCTGAAAACTACAAGAAGGAACGCGCCGCCTGCTCTGTACGTGAGCGACCGATGATGTTGGTGCATGTGTTCAGTGCGAACCTACGCGACGATCGAGACGAGTGTGACGACGATCTCAAACTTGACAATCCCATCGTCACGCTTTCCTTCTGCATGCCCGAGACCTGTAAACCCGCCAAAGAGAGAACCTACCAAGTGAATGCTGTCTATCGACAGCAACTTGAGCACTTTGCCGCTGAAGAAGACGATGACTCCGAAGCGATGATGGAGGCTCAGGATGCTGAGTGAATGGAAAGCGATCGTCCCGCCAACTGATCCAGGCTTCTACAACATTCGACTTGCAGACAGCAGCCATCCTCTCGATTTCAGGATCGGCCGCGACTTTCAGGGATGTTTTGTCTTCCAGCTCGATGTCGAGTTCGCGGAGCCCGGGGGGCTTGACCTGCCGAAGATGTCGGCAGTGACCTGCGAGGTCCATACGGTGGCCGCTGGGCGTTCAAGATTAGTGCTGAGCCTGAGTGATGCTGTCGATTTCCGAAATTTCGCCCTTATGTGCAAGAGCCTCATGCTTGCGACCGAAAAGCTTGCACCAACACAGTCCGGAAAGGGGCTGCTGCAAGCCATCAAGGAGGTCCACCGTTGGCAGGAGATGCTACGCCGTAGGGCCGACTGCCTACTGTCAAAAGGCGAGCGGATTGGCCTAGTCGGTGAACTGCTGTTTCTGCGAGATGTTCTTGGTGACCGCATCGGCTGGAATACCGCCATCACATGCTGGAATGGCCCTAGCGGTCATGAGCAGGATTTTGTGATCGCCGGCACCATCTTTGAAGTCAAGACGCAGGTGGCGACCGCCGACCGGCGAATCCGGATTTCTTCCGAAGATCAACTCGATCCAGTTCAGGGACGGATCCTGCTCTGCAATCAGGGCATCGCCCCGCTGCCATCCGCCGCCCCAGCGGCTAGGACTCTCAATGCTCTTGTTTCAGAGATTAGAGACGCCTTTGCCGAGGCTGGCGCAGGCGCATTGGAACTCTTTGAGATAGCTCTACTGGAAGCGGGATATCAGGAGCAGCCGGAATATAACGAGGAAAGCTGGATTCTCGTTGAGCGAATTTTCTATGAGGTGTCCAATGAGTTTCCTCGTATCGAGCGCAGCGATCTCCGCCCCGGAGTAGAGATGGTTAACTACAGCATTCGCGTGAGCGACTGCGCTCCCTTCATCATCAGCCAAGATGATGCCTTCGAGGGAATCGAAGTATGAGCGAGTCGCAGCAAGCATTCGATGCCCTAAGAGAGGATATTCTTCTAGAAGCGGAGGCACGGGGCGTCTTCCAGCAAGAGGCTTTTTTCGAGCTCTATGCCGCAGCAGCGTCAGACAACGGTGACACCATCGACTTGGAGTACACTCACAGTCACAAGGAAGGTGGACGGCGGCCATACAGAATCGACGGTTACGGGCTGGATACCGATCGCGGAACGCTTTATCTCGCCGTCTGCGATTACCGGGACGGAACGGACCTGGAACCGCTACATAATGACCGCCTGACCTCAGCGTTCAAGCAAGCCACCGCCTTCTTCGAGAACGCCTGTTCATCGGAGTTTATCAATTCAATTGAAGAAACAAGCCCAGCGTTTGCTGCGGCCTATCCCATCTACTCAGCATGTGATCTCATCAAGAGAGTTCGCATAATCCTTTTTTCCAACGCCCGTCTGGCGACCAAACGTCCGCCGCAGCTGGACGAGCAAGTAGGCGGACTGCCTATTGTTTATAGCGTGCTTGACGCGATTCGCTATTTCGAAATCCAAAAAAGCTTTCGAATTCCAGAGTCTATCGAAGTCAATGTCGCAGACATTGCCGGAGCGCCTATCGCCTGCCTCAAGGCCTCGACAAACACCGAGGAACATCAATCCTACCTTCTTGCCATTCCAGGCCCAGTGCTTGCTGAAATCTACGGTCTTTACGGAGCGCGACTGCTCGAACAGAACGTCCGGACCTATCTCCAGGCTAAAACGAAGGTGAACAAGGGTATTCTGGATACGATTAAGAAAGCACCGGAGATGTTCTTTGCTTACAACAATGGCCTAACCGCCACCGCATCGGCGGTTAAGCTCGAGACACTCGAAGACGGGCAGCTAGGAATCGCAGCTATTCATAACCTTCAAATCGTGAATGGCGGCCAGACGACGGCGTCTATCCTATACGCAAAGGATGTCGCAAATTCACCGCTCGAGCGTGTCCATGTGCAAATGAAGCTCTCAGTAGTTCCACCTGCCCATATCGAGCAGGTAGTACCAAAAATTTCGCGGTACGCCAACACTCAGAATCGTATATCAGAGGCAGACTTCTTCTCGAGCCATCCGTTCCATCTGCAAATGGAGCGTTACTCCCGGATTTTGACCGCACCGCCTCAAAACGGCGCGATGACTGGCGACAAATGGTTCTATGAGCGCGCGCGCGGGCAGTACCGTGACGGCATGGCGTACGCCTCCGTGGCAGGAAAGAGAAAATATCAGCTGGAGTATCCAAGGGATAAACTTATCGAAAAGACCGACCTTGCGAAATATGTCCTGAGTTTTGAAAAGAAGCCTTACATTGTATCCAGAGGAGCACAAAAAGCGTTCATGGCCTTCGCTGATCAAACCGCGAAGGCATGGAAGTCCGCGCCTACCCAATTTAACGAAATTTGGTATAGAAATGCTTGCGCGATGGGGCTGATATTCCGCTGGACCGACAAACATGTTGCTGGCTCCGACTGGTACAAAGATGACCGCGGCTATAAATCCCAGACAGTTGCCTACACACTTTCTTGGATCACCGAGGAGATCGATCACCGAGGAAAGGCAAGCCTAAACTGGGGGCAAATCTGGAATACTCAATCCGTCCCAGAGGAACTTCAAGAGCTTATCGCCTCTCTTGCCCCACAGGTTGCTGCCGCTTTCAGAAGTACTTCTGCAAATGTTCGGGACGTCGGTGAGTACTGCAAAATGGAGCTTTGCTGGCAAAATATCAAGGCTGCAGAGTTTAACGTTCGATTCGTACCTGATCATCTGGTGCTCGACGCAAATGAGATGACACAAGAGAAAAAGGAAGCCACGTCGTCTGCAAGGATCGATCGTGAAATCGACTTCGACGTGCTCCTTCACATGCTCGTGCCCAAGGCCGAAATTATACGGCGAACTGCCGAGCAGCGTAGATTTCTGTCGCCAAAGGCTGACAGGGCCCTTCAGAAGCTCGGATCAGGAAACATCAACTTGGCGAGGCCGGAGAAGAACGCAGTTAAGCTGCTTGTGAAGCGAATGGCGGAAGAAGGGATGCCAGTCGAAGATATGTAGGATAGCCAAAGCTAAAGTATCCTGCCGAGCAGGAGGCTTGGCTTCTGCGCTTGTTGAACAATGGTCGCGAATAACCTCCTGCAATTCTCACCAATGCAACCTGCCGCAAGAGAATGAGGAAACACATTACCGCCCGGCAGCACCACGGCCGCTTTCGACTCCAAAGCTCCAGGCCCCCTGCAATCGATGCACCAATGTGCCGTTCGCTTGACAGCCCGATATAAGATGAAAGGCCGACCAGCCAGACTCTCCGTATGCCGAGTAGTTATTACTGTAAGCGTCCGGCGAACTCACCTATCCGAACTCAGCTACAAAGGCGGGACCGCACAAACTCCACTCACCAAAGGGATTTGTTGCTGTGGGGATGGTGCCGGAATCCAGGATTGGGTTGATGCTGCCAATCTCGAGCAGGCTCACTCCCACAGATTCCGCATCAACCTGAAAACATTCAGTGCAACCCGCCCCGCCTCCCGCTATTAATACCCTTCCCCACTCAAGGACCCGAGCCCACCATGAAATTCGACCTCGCCTACTGCCTCAGCCTCGACGACAAGCTGTCGATCTATGACGTGCGCGATCTCAATTTCGACGAAACCATGGAGTTCGACTCCGCCAAGGAACACTTCCAATGCCCCAACGACGCCTGTCGTTTGGCCTTCGATGCGGCGAATGTACTGACGACGTTCAACGCCAAAAACGTGAATTACGTTCGCACCCCGCACTTCAAGAACACGCCCAGCACCCGGCATGTGGCGGATTGTCCTTATGTCAGTCTCAAGGCGTCGGCGTCAGGTGTGGATGCGGACGGTGGGGAAACGGATGACAGTCGCGAGGAGCATTTCCCGTCGGAGTTGTTGCTGACTCGGCGTGAGTATGTGCGTAAGCCGTCGAACCCTGCGGTGGCGGCGGATGGGGTGCGGGACGATCCGAAGCCAACCACTGCGGCTAGCAACACAGAACACCCGAGCCATGAATCGGCGCCGGACAAGACCAGTGTCTTCGCTCATCCGGTGGAGTGCTTCGTGTCGAACTTCGAGGACAAGGACCTGCTCAAGCGCATGCCGCTGAAGATTGGCGAGCACACGGCGCCTTATGGGTCGTTCTTCAAGAAGATCGAATACCTGACGGACAACAAGGGGCTGATTTACTGGGGCAAGATCAAGGAGATCAAGGATTACACCCAGAGCTTTCGCATCGATTTCGAGCAGAAGGTCTGGTTCAAGCAAGCGGACGAGGCGAAGAAGAAGCCTTATTCAGTCAATGTTTACCTGAGCAAGAAGCTGATCGAGAACTACCGCAAACGCAAAGCGTTTCTGGAAGAGATCAAGCATGCCATCGACAGTGAAGCGCAGTTGTATTGCTTCTTTTATGGCGTGACGCCGGAGTTGAAGCAGGTGCCGAGCAAGAAAAACCCCGAGCAGACGTTCGGGGTGTTCAGTGCGAATATCGAGAACCTGGATCACTTTATTATTCGTGAGGCGCCGGGACTCAAGGGTTAAAAGACAGGATCACGAACGGCTCATTGCGCTTCGAGATTAAGCTGCCTTTCAAACGCCCGTATCTCACGCTTCACTTCCTTGCGCCTTTCACGGGCAGCCTGAATCGCAGACTCATCCAAGCCTCCATAACGTCGCAACCAATGAACGATCATTTCCTCATCGGGGAAGTAATAGTCCTTGTGCCCTTTGCTACCTCTCGGGGTGTCATTCATATCGCCATCGAAGCGCGCGGCCGAGAACTCGTCCGAGGGCAACGTACCCCATTCGGCGGCACAGTCCTCAAACACCCAGGCGATTTCATTGAGGTGTTTTTGCGCACCACGATGACCGCGTTTGTAAAACACGTACTCCCCGCAACTCTTCACAAAACGCTCCATCATCGGCTCGTCATCGATCCAGCGAAGGATGTCGTGATGCCCCGCATGGCGCATCAGCCCGTTTATCCAACGCTCGGCAAAACGATGAACAAAACCGTCGACATCCGCTTTTTTCGCGTCCGCGAAAATCATGCAATAACGGGCTTGCACATGGATGACGAACAACACGTGTTTGCGTTGGACGGTGATGGCGTGGACCAGCCATTGTTCGGCGGATTCGAGTGGCTCATCGTCCTCGATAACGGGCGACGGCGGTTTCTGCACAGGCGTGATTGTTTTGCCCTTGTGGACACGACTAAAAAATTTGCTGGCCGCTTCGGTGCAATTGAAGATCAACATCCTGGCTCTCTGGTCAATGTTTGAAAAATGCTATGAGTCTGTAGCCCATTCGATCTCATAAGGCTGGCGAACAGCGTCAGAAATTCGCTGCCGTAATTCCTCGCTCAGAACTGACAATTCCTCATCGCTGAGCAGGTCATACGCAACCATCAACATTAAGGATAACCAGACGTCTGAGCGTCGACCCGTGTTGAATGCGCTCGCCAAATCCTTGTCCCGACTTCGCATCAGGCGATAGAGCGTACGGTATCGCGCATGAGCTGATAAAGATTCGTTTTGAGTGATGGTCTGAGCATCAGCAAGTACGCCTTGGCAGAAGCGGTCCAGCGCCAGTTCGTGGAGTTCCTGGTACTTCTTCCAGTCACTGTCGGATATCGACATGGCATCCTCCTTTACTAGATATGAGCGATGCCGCGCAGCGGACTTAACGTACCGTCATGCTCAGCATCACGATTATCAACAATCCAATATAGACCCTGGCGTGTAACTGATCCGGAATCCGTCCGATCCAAGGCGTAGCCAATCGAATCCCCACCAACGCCCCCATCGTCAACACCGCAAACGCCAGCAGATCCACATAGCCGATAAACCACGGTCCCAGATCAGACGCGATGACCCCCGCCATCGCCATGTAAGTCAGCGTCCCGGCCAACGCCACCGGCAGGCTTAACGGATTAGCCATGGACGTCGCCTGACTCATGCTCAACCCGCACCGTCGCAACAACGGCACGGTCATGACACTCCCGCCCACGCCAAGAAACGTCGCGATCGCGCCGATTCCTACGCCACCACCCGACACTTCCGCCCTCCCCAATCGTCGTGGGATTGCGGTGTCGGACGCTGTCAGAAAACCACGTCTGAACAGGCAGTCCACGATGGTCACGCCCAGGTACGCGATGAAGGCATAACGAATCACCTCGCCACTCACCCACATCGCGGCGACTGCTCCGACGATTGCGCCCAGGCCGATGAACCCGCCCAGCGGCCACAGATAATGACGAATGAGATTGCCGGCGCGACGGTGTTTGCCGGTGGCGATCAGTGCGTTGACGATCATCACGCAGGTCGAGGTCGCCACGGCAATGTGCATCGCCGATTGACCGATAGGATCGTCGGGGCCGTGGCTGGCGGTGAGCATGCGGTAAAGCAATGGCACCACAACGAAGCCTCCGCCAAAACCGAATAGCACCGCCGTGACACCCGTCATGCAGCCGAAAAATGCCAATAAGAGATAAAACATCACGCGTCGTCCGTTGATTGAGAGCGGTCGACAATAGAGCGATGCGCCTTGGCCTGCTTCAGCAAGTCAGCCAATAATGTTCGCGTTTACGCCAACTGTTGGAAGCCGCTCAATGCGCAATGTTTCGATCAATTTGCTGGATGACACACCGCGCGCAGTGGTGGCGATCGGTACGGATTATTCCCACGGCCATGTGTTGCCCCGTCATACGCATCGGCGGGCTCAACTCCTGTATGGCGCCACGGGGGTGATGCAGGTCAGTACGCACGACGGCAACTGGGTCGTGCCGCCGCAGCGGGCGGTGTGGATTCCAGCGAGGGTGGCGCATGAGGTGTTGATGCTGGGGGTGAGCACGCGCAGTTTGTACATTGAACCTGGTGCGGTTGATCTGGGGCCGCGTTGCCAGGTGATCAGTGTGTCGCCGTTGATGCGGCATTTGTTGATGGAGGCGGTGGAGATCCCGCTGGCGTACGACGAGGCCGGACGCGATGGCGCACTGATCGATTTGTTGCTGCATGAACTGGCGCGCAGTGCTCACTTGCCGTTGCACATTCCGTTACCGGTCGATGCGCGGTTGTTGGGGTTGTGCCAAGGCTTTTTGCAGCGGCCCGATGCGCATCAATCGCCGCAGCAATGGGCCGATCAATTGCACATCAGCCTGCGCACGCTTAACCGGCTATTCCGCCAACAAACGGGGTTGAGTTTCAGCCAATGGCGCCAGCGGGCTTGCGTGGTGCTGGCCTTGGCACGACTGGCTGCGGGCGACCCGGTGACGCGTATTGCGCTGGATTTCGGTTATGACAGCCCGGCGGCATTCTCGACCATGTTTCGCCGCGTATTGGGGCAGGCACCGTCCGTCTGGATGGAGGGCGCGACATAGCAAAAATCAAAAAATGAGTTTGATCCGGGCGCAAAACAACTGTACAAAACAACAGTACTTTTTGGATTAGCACTCTCGAGCCCGGAGAACACCATGGCCTCTCTTGCGATGAAAATCACCCTGGAACGTATCGCCCTTTTCCAGTTCACCCCATCCCACTGTGCCCAGGCCCGAGCGATGCTGGGTTGGAGCGTGGAAGAGCTCTCGGAGGAATCCGGGGTCTCCGTGGACGCCATTACGCGATTTGAGGCCGAACGCGATGTGCTGGATGTCACCCGGCTGGCGTTGGCGTATCGGTTTGAATCTGAGGGGTTGGTGTTCTTCCCGGGGTTTGCGCCGGGTCGAGGGATGAATGTGAGAGGGTCGACGCCTGATCCGGTGGGTCGGGCGGACTACGCGATGGTTGAGTGAGGTGTCAGCAGATGAATGGAATCAATGAATGCGACAGGCGCGGTAATTCGTCTTCGGGTGATGCCGGTGCGGGGCAGATGAGGGCCAAGGCCGAATACCTCATGAAGATCGGCATGCTGCTCGACACCGGTCAGTTGGGCAAGGCGGAAGCGGCGCAAAGGCTGGGGCTGTCAGCGGGTGAACTGGATGAAATTCTCGACGGGAATGTTCGCGACCTGACGGTGGCGAAGATCGTGGGCCGCTCCATGGCGAGCGGCCCGACGGTAGAGGATCAAGCGTTCTGAGTGGCGACCTGATCGCTTTCATCTTCCAGTCCGGACCACCAGGTATTCCCTCGCTGCGGATACATGACGTTGAACGCCTCGCCCATTTGCGGCGTGGTGATCGACACATTACGTTCCCAGGCCAATGCGAGGATCCGGTCGAAGGGCTCGAACCAGGCGTGCATCGACAAATCGAAGGTGCCGTTGTGAATCGGCAATAACCAGCGCCCTTTGAGGTCGATGTGCGCTTGCAGGGTTTCCTCTGGCTGCATGTGAACGTGCGGCCATTCGACGTTGTAGGCGCCGGTTTCCATGAGGGTCAGGTCGAACGGGCCGTGCTGTTCGCCGATGCGTTTGAAGCCATCGAAATAACCGCTGTCGCCGCTGAAGAAGATGCGCGTGTCGCCGTCGATCATCACCCACGAAGCCCAGAGCGTGCTGTTGCCATCGAACAGGCCGCGCCCGGAAAAGTGCTGCGACGGTGTGGCGATGAACTGCATGCCATCGACTTCCGTGCCCTGCCACCAATCCAGTTGGCGCACTTTGCTGGCATCGACGCCCCACTTGATCAGGGTGTCGCCCACGCCCAGTGGCGTCAGGAAGTACTTGGCCTTGTTCGCCAGTTTGAGCACGGCTTGATAATCGAGGTGGTCGTAGTGGTCGTGCGACAGGATGACCGCTTCAATCGGCGGCAATTCTTCGAGGCTGATTGGCGGCTGGTGGAAACGCTTGGGACCGGCCCATTGCACCGGCGAGGCGCGTTCGGCGAAGACCGGGTCGGTGATCCAGAATTTGTCCCGCAGTTTCAGCAGCACGGTGGAGTGACCGAGGCGATAGACGCTGTGGTTGGGCGCAGCGATCAACGCCGCCTGGGTCAAGGCTTGCACCGGCACGGGCGCTGTCGGACGGGTGTTGCGCGGTTTGTCGAAGATCATCTTCCACATGATGCGCACCATTTTCCGAAAGCCTTCGCGCTGCACCGGCGAATGATTGCGGAAGAGCCCTTCTGCCTGGCGGGAGGCTTCAGGCGTGGAGGCGTTGTCCGTAGAGGAAATTGAGTTGGCCATGAATGAGTAACTCCTGAAAAACCGCACTGAGCGGCATTTCACGGTGGGACGATAAATGGCCAAAGCACGCACGCATCAGCCGGAGATTCTATTCTTCACTGCACAGGATTAACAAAACATTACACTGCACAGTGTAGTTTCAAGGTTGCATCAAAGCGGATCACAAGTAAACTGCCGAGTGTAATTCTTCTCTGCCGACTGCCGAAGCGTACTTATGACAGCTCCACAGCGCCTCACCGACCGAAAACGCGAAGCCATCATCCAGGCGGCGATTGCCGAATTCCGTGCCAACGGTTTCGACATCACCAGCATGGACAAGATTGCCGCCACCGCCGGCGTGTCGAAGCGCACGGTGTACAACCACTTCCCCAGCAAGGAAGAGTTGTTCGCCGAAATCCTCAATCAACTGTGGGCGCGGGTAACGGCCGAACAGGAATCACCCTACCGCCCTGACCTGCCGCTGCGCGATCAAATGCGCCTGATGTTGCAGGCGAAACTGCAGATGATGGGTGATGACAATTTTCTTGATCTGGCACGGGTGGCGATCGCCGCCACCATTCACTCTCCCGAGCGCGCGCAGAACATGGTCGCCCGCATGGGTGAGCGTGAGGAAGGCCTGACCGTGTGGATCCGCGCAGCTCAGGCGGACGGTCGACTGAAACCGGTCGCCCCCGAATTCGCCGCTCAGCAGATTCAGGGAATGCTCAAATCCTTTGCGTTCTGGCCGCAGATTTCCATGGGGCTCCCGGCGTTGTCGGACGAGATGCAGAGCACCGTGGTGGAGTCGGCGCTGGACATGTTCCTGGCTTGTTATCAGCGCTGAATAGAGCTGCAAAAAATGACACGCTCTGCCGATTGATCGATCACGGGTCGCTCTGAATAAAACACGGCAATGTGTTTCAGAATGAAACTGACGCTGGGGCTATAGTGAGCGTCAGTCCCAGCGCCATGCAGAGAGCATCATGACCACCCCGACCCACGAATCCAAACCCACCGTCGCCGTCGATCACCTGCGCTTTCACCGCGCCCACGCTCACTTGGCGCCGACGTTCGGCAACGACAAATTTGCCCTGCGCGCCGAGGCCTTTGCGCGGTTCTTCGGCACGCCGACCTTTCTGGGTGCCCAGACGTTGATCGTGGTGCTCTGGATATGCCTTAACGTCTTTGGCGTGACTCAGTTCGACGTTTATCCGTTCATCCTGCTCAACCTGGCGTTCAGCCTGCAGGCGGCTTATGCCGCGCCCCTGATTCTGCTGGCCCAGACCCGTCAGGCTGCGCGGGACAAAGCCCAGTCCGACGCCGACGCCCTGCACCGCGAATCCATCGCCGTGGCCAACAGCGAACGTCAGGCACAAGCGGCGCAGAACACCGCGCAACTGATGGAGTTGCTTGAGCAGAACACCCGGCTGACGGAAATGACCAAGACCCTGACCGAACGCATTGAAAACCTCACCTCGGAAATGCATCAGCATTTAGTGAAAGATCATCCGAAGGATTAGCACCCGGTCACGGCAATCGAAGCGCCCGCCCCAGCTCATCGAACAACGTCACCACTGAGCGCAACGCGCGGCAGTCCGGACGGGTGAGCAACCAGAGCGCGGTGTCGTAGCCGTGCAACGGGCCGGTCAGCGGTTGCAGTGGGTCACCGATCAGAAAGTCCGGCAACGCCGCGACGCCCAGCCCGGCCCGCACCAATTCGGTCACCGACAGCATGCTGTTGCAGCGATAACCGGGCGTCACGCCGGGCAATTGCTGGCGTCGCCAGGCGACGGTGGGATGGTCGGGAAGAAAGTCATCCGGCGCGATCCAGGTCAGTGAGGCCAGGTCTTCAGGATCGACCGATTTCAGGTACGCCGCGCTGGCACAGACCCGGTAGGAAATGTCCGCCAGACGTCGGCCGACCAGATGTTCGGGCGGTGTGCGGGTGAGGCGCAAGGCGATGTCGGCATCGCGGCGGCTGAGGTTGGCGAAGTCGTTGGACGTGCTCAGCTCAAGGGTCAGCGCCGGGTAGGACGGCATGAACTGCGCCAGCGCCGGCAGCAGCAACCCTTGCAGGACAGAATCCGTACACGTCAGCCGCACCGTGCCGCTGATGACTTCACCGCCCTGCTCCACGCCAATGCGCGCCGCGTCCAACGCTTGTTCCGCGCGCTCGGCTTGCTCGGCCAGGGTCTGCGCGAGCGTGGTCGGCAGGTAACCGGCGCGGCTTTTTTCGAACAGTTGCTGGCCCAGTGCAGCTTCCAGTCGGCGAACGGCGCGAAACACCGTCGAGACGTCGACCTTCAACAACGCCGAGGCCCGGGCCAGAGAGCCGCCGCGCACCAAGGCGAGGATCAGCGCCAGGTCTGGGTAGTCGAGCCGATAGTGCGTCGCTGCATTGATCACTTGGGTTAACGCCAATATTGAGTGCGTGAACGCCAATCTATAGTGGGCGCCAGCAATCAACAAGCGTCGAGATCACTCATGGAAACCAGTGCAATCCGCCTCGCCCTGATCGGTGACTACGACCCACAGGTCACCGCCCACCAAGCCATTCCCGTCGCGCTCGGCATGGCGGCCGAACAGCTGAATCTGGATGTGCAATTTCAGTGGCTGGCAACCGATCACATAAACGCCGCCACCCCTTTACACCACTTCGACGGTTTCTGGTGCGTGCCCGCCAGCCCATACCGCGACATCGACGGCGCGTTGCGGGCGATTCGTTTTGCCCGTGAGCAGCAGCGACCGTTCCTCGGTACCTGCGGCGGGTTTCAACACGCGGTGCTTGAGTTCGCCCGAAACGTGTTGGGTTGGAAAGATGCCGAGCACGGCGAAACCCATCCCGATGCCGCCCGCGCGTTACTCACGCCGCTGGCCTGCTCATTGGTGGAAGCAACGGACAGCATTCATCTGGTTGAAGGTTCGTTGATCGCCAAGGCGTACGAAAGTGCTGAGATCGCTGAGGGATATCGCTGCCGCTATGGCGTGAACCCGCAGTTCGAGCGTGAGTTATTGACTCAACAGCTGTGCGCCGTTGGCCATGACTCGACCGGCGAATTGCGGGCGGTGGAGCTCAAAGGGCATCCGTTCTTCGTCGCCACCCTGTTCCAGCCGGAACGCGCCGCGCTCAAGGGCACACTGCCGCCGCTGGTCCGCGCATTGGTCGAAGCCTGCGAAGGGCAAAAACCATGATGGCCGATACGCCAACAGCGCCGTACTACGCGGTGATTTTTACCTCCCTGCGCACCGACGGCGATCAGGGTTACGCCGAGGCTGCCGAACGGATGGTGGAACTGGCCCGTGAGCAGCCGGGGTTTCTCGGGGTGGAATCGGCTCGGGGCGAGGATGGGCTGGGGATTACTGTTTCCTACTGGGCCAGCGAGGCGGCGATCCTGGCGTGGAAGCATCATCCTGAGCACAGTGAGATTCGTGAGCGGGGGCGGTCTACGTGGTATTCGGCGTGTCATACGCGGGTGTGCAAGGTTGAGCGGGCGTATGGGTTCAAGCAGTAAAGCGATGCAGTGTTCTTTAGGCCGCCATCGCTAGCAGGCTAGCTCCCACAGGGGGATAAGTGTCGTACACAAAACCAATGTGGGAGCTAGCCTGCTAGCGATGAGGCCAGCACAAACACTACAAAACTCAGCCCTGAACAAGACTCCGCACCGCCGCAATCTCCGGCACTTCCCGCCGATTCATGTACACCCGCAACGGCTCGGTCACATTGATCCGGTCATCGATATTCTGATCCAGCAACAACTGAATCAGCTCACGCTTGAGCGTCATGGCCTGCTCCGGCCCCGGCGCCCAGACAAATTCACTGGTGGGAATAATCCCGTCATCCGCCACGTCCATGCCAAACGAATCTTCGCTGAAACGCACGATGTAGTGGCCGGTCTTGCGATTGAGGCCGACGAAGCCTTTGAGTTGGTCGGCGGCCTGGCAGATAAGCTCGGAAGTGATGCGCATATAAACCTCACAAAAGGTCGTTAACGACCGGTGATCGATGGTTTACACGCAAGGCTGGGGAGTCGGATTTCCCTCTGCCGGGGAAACGCCTGGGCCAAGAGTACTGCAAAGAACCGCACAAAAGCGCTGAAAAATTCTGCTTTAAACACGTTTATGTCGGTCTGGCGATAGCGCTCGGGGCGCTCAGTTGTTAAAAGAGACGTCTTTGAAAACTCATCGCGAAAGGACCTCGACCATGCCTGTTACCTTCACCAAAAGCGCCCTTCTGCTGAGCGTGCTGCTCGGCCTCGGCCAGGCACAGGCCGCCAACGAGCCCAGCCCGACTGCCCTGGCGACCCGTTTGGGCATCCCGCATCCGGCAGTGATCGCCCACCGTGGCGCCTCCTTCGATGCACCGGAATCCACCGCCGCCGCCTACAAACTGGCCCGCGACCTGGGCGCCGACTACCTGGAACTGGACCTGCAACGCAGCAAGGACGGCGTGTTGTTCGCCCTGCACGACAACAACCTGCAACGCACCACCGACGTCGCCACGAAATTCCCTGATCGCAAGGACAGCCCGGCCAACGCCTTCACCCTCGCCGAACTGAAAACCCTGGATGCCGGCAGCTGGTTCAACACCGCGTACCCGGATCGCGCGCGCCCGGCCTTCGTCGGCCTGAAAATCCTGACCCTCGATGAAATCATCGACATCGCCCAAGGCAATCCGCTGCACAAGCCCGGCCTGTACATCGAAACCAAAGAGCCGAAACAATTCCCCGGTATCGAAAGTGACCTCAAGGATAAATTGCAGGATCGCGGCTGGCTGAGCCCGGCCGGTTCCAAACTGGCGAAAAGCAATTTGGCCGTCGGCCAGGGCAAAGGCAAAGTCGTGCTGCAAACCTTCGAGAAGAGCAGCCTCGAACTGCTCGAGAAGGAAATGCCACAAGTGCCGAAGGTCCTGCTGTTGTGGGTCGGCGAAGGCAGCATCGAGCCGAAATCCAAAGTGACGTTTGCCGAGTCCGGCGACAAGGACAAAGCGACTTACTACGCCAAGCAGGAGCCGAAAGACAAAGCCGAATTCCAGCAATGGGTCGAGTACGCCAAGGCCCAGGGTGCAATCGGCACCGGTCCTTCGGCCGCGTTGACCAAGGGTGGCGATCAGAGCTATTCGGACCTGGTGAAACCGTGGATGAACCAGTACACCCACGATCAGGGCCTGCTGGTGCACGTCTACACCATCGACGATGCGGTGGATTACCAGAAAGTCATGGACGCCGGCGTCGATGGCGTCTTCACCAACCGCGCCAGTGAGCTGTTGAAGTTCTACAAACGTCCGGCGGCGGGCACCGTTGCGCAATTGCTGCAGAACAACGGCTACTGATCGGTCGCTGACACGGCACCGCGTCGACTTCTTCGCGGGCAAGCCGGATTGCCGCACCACTCGCTCCCACAGGATTTTTGGATGCCGACATTTTTGTGGCAAATCCGGAATCTGTAGGAGCGAGGCTTGCCCGCGAAATCTTCCAAACGACACGGTCATTGGAATTAAGGGTGAATTAAGTTGCCACAGTTAATCTGGACTCACTTAAACAGATCACCCCAAGGAATGAACCCATGAAAACCCTGACTGCCCTGTTCACCGCTGCTGCCCTGACCCTCACTGCTGGCCTGGCTCAAGCTGACGTTCGCGTCGACCAGATCCCTGAGCTGGTCAAGAGCGGCAAGATCAAGCCACTGGAAGAAATGAACCAGGCGGCGCTGAAACTGCACCCGGGTGCGACCATCACCGACACCGACCTGGACAACCACTTCAACAACTACGAGTACGAAGTGGAACTGAAGACCGCTGACGGCAAAGAATTCGACGTGGACTTCGATGCCACCACCGGCAAAGTCCTGAGCGACAAGCAAGACACCTGATACGCGTATAAAACAAAGCCGCACGATCTTCGGATCGTGCGGCTTTTTTGCATGTCGGATTCACCCAGGATTCAGGCGGTCGTGCTGACCAGCGCTCCCGACGTACTGGATTGACTGTGTAACGGCTCGGTAAGCAAACCGGTACATCGTCATTCCCGTCACGCGCTCAGACGCGCAGTGACTTCATTCAACTGCCCCGACAACCCATGCAAATTACGGCCAGCCGCTTCGGTGCGCTGCACGTTGTCCAGATTGGTACTGGCGATGCTGGTGATTTCAGTGAGGTTGCGCGAGATGTCCTCGGCCACCGAGGTCTGCTCTTCGGCGGCGGTGGCGATCTGGCGGTTCATGTCGCGGATGGCTTCCACGGCATGGGTGATCCGCTCCAGCATCGCGCCGGCCTGGGTCACTTGCTCGACGCTTTCTTCACTGCGCGACTGGCCGCTTTCAATCGCCTGAGCCGCGTCCACCGCACCGGTTTGCACGGTCTGGATGATCTGGTTGATTTCGATGATCGACGCCGCCGTGCGCTGGGCCAGGCTGCGCACTTCATCGGCCACCACTGCAAAACCGCGACCGGCTTCACCGGCACGGGCCGCTTCGATTGCCGCGTTGAGCGCCAGCAGGTTGGTTTGTTCGGCGATGCCACGAATCACTTCGAGCACCTTGCCGATACGCCCGCTGTCGGTTTCCAGTTGGCGGATGACCGTGGCGGTATTGGCGATTTCGCCGCGCATTTGGGTGATGGTGTGAATGGTGCCCTGCATGACTTTTTCACCGTGCTGGGCGGACTGGTCGGCATCGTCGGCGGCGCGTGCCGCATCGGCGGCGTGACGGGCGACTTCCTGTGCGGTGGCCGACATTTCGTTCATCGCCGTGGCCACCTGATCGGTACGGTTGAACTGCTCGTTAGTGCCGCTGGCCATGAGGCTGGCGATCGAATTCAGTTCACCGCTGGCGCTGTCCAGGTCCTTGGCGCTGCGCTGCAACCGGTTGAAGGTTTCGGCGAGGAAATCACGCAAGGTGTTGGCCGCGACCGCCAATTTGCCAAGCTCATCCTGACGGGTGCTGGCCACGCGGTCAGCAAACTTGCCCTGGCTGAGTTGCGCGACGTATTCGATCAGTTTACGAATCGGTTCGACCAGGTTGCGGTTGACCAGCCACAGGCTCAACAGTCCGATCAACAGACTCGAGGCGAGCATCACAATGAGCCCCAGCAACACGGTGCGATCGGCTTCGGCGCTGATCTGCTTCGATTGCTCGGTCCCCTGCTTGCGCAATTCGCTGACCAGCTCGGTCATCTGTTCGCTGGCCGCACGGTCCACACCTTTGACCGCAGCGTCGCCTGCCGTTGGGTCGGCGCCGGCCGCCACGTAGGCATCACGGCCCTTCTGGTAGGCAGCGCCCAGCAAACGGTGTTCATCACGCAGGCGTTCGATGCGGGTCTTGAGTTGTGGCTCGATGCCCTTCTGTGCAGCCAGTTCGCCGAGAATACTCTGCACATCGCGCTGACGGTCTTCGAACTGTTTCCAATACTTATCCAGGTCGGCCGGTTGCTTGCCACGCAGCAGGACGTTTTTCCATTCCTGAACCTGCACCTTGAATTGCAGGTTGGCTTCATCGATCAACTGCGAGGTGTGCAACGGACCTTCGATCAGGTTCGCGTAGTTCTGAACACCGTTGGACAGAAAGTGAAAGCAAGCCAGGGCGATCAACAGCATGGCCAGCAGGCTGCCGCTCAACAAGGCGAGGATTTGTGCTCTCAGGGATTTTTGCAGCATCGAGTGATACTCATGACAGGGGGTGAGACACGCGGCAAACACAGCGTGAAAGGTGTCCGGACATCCCTGTCTGAAACTTGGCTCATGGCCGAGGCCGCGCAAAGTAACTTAAGCGGGATCGGCGTGCCAGAGCGGTTCTTGAATCCATTCCGACAACCGGCAACGCAATCGTTTGCGGTTATATTTTCGTCACAAAACCGTCATCCACAGTTGCGATGATGCGGCTCAAGTGAACCCAGCCATAACCCTGACCTGTAGCAGCTGGCGAAGCCTGCGTTCGGCTGCGTAGCAGTCGTGAAATCAGGCACCGCGTTGTGTCAGGCAGAGCGCGTGCTCAGGTTTGACGACTGCTGCGCAGCCGAACGCAGGCTTCGCCAGCTGCTACATAAAGCGACCGACCGCGCCTCCTTCAGCGAGCCCTCATGAATCACAGCATCGACCAAAGCCATCGCGACCCGGACCTGTTCGGTCTGCTCTACGGTTTCAGTTTTCGCCCCGGCGAGCGTGGTCGCGAGATTGATTCGGCCAAGGCGTTGCAATGCCTGCAACAGCCGGACGAGAGTGACGAGTTTCTGTGGCTGCACCTGAACCTCGCGCATGCCGCGTGCGAGCGCTGGATGAAAAGCCATCTGGAGTTGCCGGACGAGTTTTTCGAAGCCTTGCACGAAGGTTCTCGGTCCACGCGCATCGAGCATGTGGATTCGGCGTTGCTGGCGGTGGTCAACGACGTGGTGTTCAACCTCAGCAGCATGGTGTCGTCCGATGTGTCGACGTTGTGGGTCTGTGCCCGCAGTCGCCTGATCATCAGCGCGCGCCTGCAACCGCTGCACTCGGTGGACAAGTTGCGGTCCTCGGTGAAGGCCGGTGAGTGCTTTCGTTCACCGCTGGAATTGCTCGTGCATCTGCTGCGTGATCAGGGCGAAGTGCTGACCCAGATCGTGCGCAAGACCAGCCTGAGTGTCGATCACATCGAAGATGAGTTGTTGTCTTCGCGACTGTCGACCAACCGCGCCGAATTGGGTGCCAATCGCCGGGTGCTGGTGCGTCTGCAACGGTTGTTGGCGCTGGAGCCGGGTTCGTTGTTGCGACTGCTCAACCGGCCGCCGCAATGGTTGCAGAAGGAAGACGTGAAGGAACTGCGCAAGTCCACGGAGGAGTTTGCGCTGATCATCAACGACCTCACGGCGCTCGGTGAGCGGATCAAGTTATTGCAGGAAGAGATCGCGGCCAACCTGAATGAGCAGAGCAACCGCACGCTGTTCACCCTGACCGTGGTCACGGTGCTGGCGCTGCCGATCAACATCATTGCCGGTTTCTTTGGGATGAACGTGGGTGGCGTGCCGCTGGCGGGGGACCCGGAGGGGTTCTGGATTCTGGTGGCGCTGGTCGCGACGTTTACCGTGATTGCGGGGCGTTGGGCGTTTCGTAAGCGCCAGGATTATTGAGCCTTCACCTCCATCCCCTGTAGGAGCGAGGCTTGCCCGCGAAGGCGTTTTACCTGACACACCGCTTTCGCGGGCAAGCCTCGCTCCTACAGAGACCGGGTGGATTCTGATTAACGGAACAGCAAAAAACCCAAACCCTGACCCAGGGCAGTCTCTCTGTAACATTTGGCAACGATCATGACGAACATTCCTTCCCTCCTCAGGATTGTCCGTCATGGCTACGCCTTCCTACACCGCCGAAACGCAGGCTCCCGCCAGTAGCGCCAAACCGCAACTCGATAAAAAGCCCAGCCTGTTCACCCTCGTGGTGTTTTTCGGGGTGCTGGCCAGCGGGTTGTTGTTTACCGCCTACAGCCTGATACACGACATGAGCGAACTCGGCACGGTGGTCACCACCTGGACGCCGTTTCTGCTGTTGGGCGTCGCGCTGCTGATCGCCCTGGGCTTTGAGTTCGTCAACGGTTTCCACGACACCGCCAACGCCGTGGCCACGGTGATTTACACCAACTCGATGCCGCCGAATTTCGCCGTGGCCTGGTCGGGGTTCTTCAACTTCCTCGGCGTGTTGCTGTCGAGCGGCGCGGTGGCGTTCGGCATCATCGCCCTGCTGCCAGTGGAGCTGATTTTGCAAGTGGGCTCCTCCGCCGGTTTCGCGATGATCTTCGCCCTGTTGATCGCTGCGATCCTGTGGAACCTCGGCACCTGGTGGCTGGGCTTGCCGGCCTCGTCGTCGCACACCTTGATCGGCTCGATCATCGGCGTCGGCGTGGCCAATGCCCTGATGCACGGCCATGACGGCACCAGCGGCGTGGACTGGGCGCAGGCAACCAAGATCGGTTACGCGTTGCTGCTGTCGCCGCTGGTCGGCTTCGGTTTTGCCGCGTTGCTGCTGCTGGCCCTGCGGGCATTCGTCAAGAATCGCGCGCTGTACAAGGCACCGGTCGGCAACACGCCTCCGCCGTGGTGGATTCGCGGCATGTTGATTGTGACCTGCACCGGCGTCTCGTTCGCCCACGGTTCCAACGACGGCCAGAAAGGCATGGGCCTGATCATGTTGATCCTGGTCGGCACGTTGCCGATGGCCTATGCGCTGAACCGCACCATGCCGGCCGACCAGGCGCTGCAATTCGCCGCCGTCGCCGAAGTTACCCAGCAAGCGCTGGTGAAAAGCGCACCGATGCCGGCCCCGGCCGACCCGCGTCCGGTGCTCTCCGAATACGTGCGCAGCAAGGAAGCCACGCCGCAACTGGTCCCGGCCCTCGCCGCCCTCACGGGCAGTATCGGCGCAGAGGTCAAGGGTTACGGCTCGCTGTCCAAAGTGCCGGCCGAGGCCGTGGGCAACGTGCGTAACGACATGTACCTGACCAGCGAAACCATTCGCCTGATGGACAAGAACAAGGTCGGCAACTTCGACGCCGACACCAGCGGCAAGCTGCAACTGTTCAAGCAACAGATCGACAACTCGACGCGCTTCATTCCGCTGTGGGTAAAGATCGCCGTGGCGATCGCGCTCGGGCTGGGCACCATGGTCGGCTGGAAGCGCATCGTGGTGACCGTCGGCGAAAAGATCGGCAAGACCCACCTGACTTACGCCCAGGGTGCCTCGGCAGAAACCGTGGCCATGCTGACCATCGGTGCGGCGGACATGTTCGGCTTGCCGGTGTCGACCACTCACGTGTTGTCCTCGGGCGTGGCCGGGAGCATGGTCGCCAACGGCGGCGGCTTGCAGATGAGGACCATCCGCAACCTGCTGATGGCCTGGGTGCTGACCTTGCCGGCGGCGATTGTGCTGTCGGGCAGCCTGTATTGGCTGTTCACCCAACTCTTCTAGCCCAACACATACCTCCTGTAGGAGCGAGGCTTGCCCGCGAAGGCGGTGTGTCATTCAACGATATTGTCGACTGACACACCGCCTTCGCGGGCAAGCCTCGCTCCTACAAGGGGATTTTTTGTGCGCGGGACAACGCATTTCGTCGCAAATTCAGGCGTTTACCTTTTTATTGATTCACCACCCGCCGGATTGCACTTCAGTTTGCTAACGTGTGGCCGACTCTTAAGAGACTCGTTGCATTCAGGAGTGGAATCGTGAATCTGTACATCAATCAGCTTCAACAGAAAGCTGACTTCAAAGAAGCCATCTACGCCGGCGACATCTTCCTGAACACTCAGCTGCGCGCTGCCAAAGAGCTGTGTGCGTTCGCCCAGGAAAGCATCACCGCCGCTTTCAACGGCGAGACCAATCACCAGGCGCTGCACACGCTGATGCCGGTGGAAGAATTCGTGGTTCTGGTGACGCGCCTCAAGGGCCAGTTCACCAACAGCCAGCGCGCCAAGGACCTGATCCTGTCGTTCATCGACGAGATCGGTGTCGACCCGCGCGAATACATTTTCGACGTGCCGCGCATTCGCGTGGTGCCGAACTATGACTACCTGCACGCCGGTGTCAGCTATGCCTACAAACCGCATCGCGACACGTGGTACGGCAGCGTCGATTGCCAGATCAACACCTGGATGCCGGTGCACACCATCAGCCCCGACCAGACCATGATGATCAACGCCGGTTACTTCGACGTACCGGTGAAGAACACCTCCAGCGAATGGAGCCTCAACGACTGGATCAGCAACCAGCGGCACAAGGCCAAGGACAACCTCAAGGAGGAAGTCCGCGTGCACCCGGTGCCGATGGAAGCGATCAACACCGCGTCAGAAGTGCGCATCGCCGGCAACACCGGTGAGATGCTGATCTTCTCCGGCTCACACCTGCACGGCACGGTCGCCAACCACACCAACCAGACCCGCTTCAGCGTGGACTTCCGCCTGATGCACCTCGACGACCTCAAGCACAAGCGCGGCGCGATCAACGTCGACAGCGCCTGCCCTGATGTCGGCGCCGGTTTCAAAGACTATTTCCACGCCCACGACTTCTCGAATTTCCAAGGAATCCAGCAATGACCAAGCGTCGCATCACGCCTGCCGAGGCCCAGTACAACGAAACCCGTGCCAACGTTCTGAAACGGGTCGATGCCGAGTACGTGGCCGACGCACCGTTCGTCTTTGCCAACCGCATCGGCGTCACCGCTGCACTGTCGCGCATGGAACTGTTCAAGAAAGTCGCTGAAGTACCGGGCGCGATCATCGAGTGCGGCGTGTACAAGGGCAACTCGCTGATGCTGTACATGCACTTGTCGATGATTCTCGAGCCGTACGCAATCAACCGTTCGATCGTGGGCTTCGACACCTTCGAAGGCTTCCAGAGCATCGACAAGAAAGAAGACCCGGCCGACGTCAACGAGACCATGTTCTCCGACACCGACCAGTCGCTGATCCAGGACATGATCGACGCCAACGACCTGCTGCGCCCGGTCAACCGCATCCCGCGTTGCGAGCTGGTCAAAGGCGACATCGTCAAGACCGTGCCGGAGTGGGTCAAGACCCGTCCGGACCTGGTCGTGGCCATGCTGATCCTCGACACCGACCTGTACGAATCGACCAAAGTCGCGCTGGAAACCTTCCTGCCGTACATGCCAAAAGGCGCCATCGTGGTCCTGGACGAAGTGGCTTACCGCAACTTCCCGGGCGAAACCAAAGCCCTGCGTGAAGTGCTGGACCTGAACAAGATCGAGCTCAAACGCCTGCCGTTTGATAGCTGCGTAGGCTACTTCCACGTCTGACACAAAACCCTGTGGGAGCGGGCTTGCCCGCGATAGCGGTCTTACATTCAATGATGATGTTGAATTTGAAACCCCATCGCGGGCAAGCCCGCTCCCACAGGTTATGAGTTGTTCTTCAGATTGTGGACTGGATGACGTTTGCCAGCCAGTCCATGAACGCTCGCACCCGCAGCGGCAAATGCCGTTGCCGGGCGTAGAGCAACGAGACTTCCATCGACGGTGCGCTGAACCGCGGTAGCACCGCCACCAGATCACCGCGATCCAGATGCGACTGCATGCCCTTGACCGGCGCCTGAATCAGACCGAATCCCCCCAGACACGCCAGCTCATAAGCATCGGTGCTGTTCACCGTCACACTGCCTGCCATCGGCAATTGACGCGGCTTGCCCTCCACCTCGTACAAAAAACCGTCCGACCGCGAACCCAATACGCCGACGTAATGCACCATGCGGTGCTGCGCCAGGTCTTCGAGCGTTTCAGGCATCCCGTAGCGCTGCAGATACGCCGGGCTCGCGCAATTGACCATCGCAAAATCACACACGCGGCGAGCGACCACCGATTGATCCGGCTGCGCACCGACCCTCACGACGCAATCAAAGCCTTCCCGCTGCAAATCGACCCGGCGATCAGTGGTGCTGATTTCCAGTTCGAGGTTGGGGTGCAGCGCCATGAATTCCGGCAAACGCGGCAGCACCATCTGGCGCCCCAAAAAGTTCGGCATGTCAAAGCGAATCCGCCCGGTGAGCGACGCCGCATCCTGACGAAACAGCCCTTCGATTTCATCCATGTGCGACAGCAAATCCTTGCTGCGCTCATACAACACCAAGCCGTCCTGCGTCGCCTGAACCCGGCGCGTGGTGCGTTGCAACAGGCGCGTGCCCAGCAGCGCTTCCAGCGCTTGAATGTGCTCCGAGACCGTGGACCGGGGCAGGCCCAGGCTCTCCCCCGCCAAGGTAAAGCTCGACATCTCGCTGACGCGAACGAAGGTGCGCAGCAGTTCCAGCTTGTTCATGGACCGACCTTTATTGTTCGGATTAACCGACCAGTGTTTCCGATTTAAGTCTGTTTATCACTTCAGGGCGGATAAATAAACTTCCTCCACACCGCTACCCACCACCCTTGAGGAAGTCCCATGAACCGTAAAATCGCACTGATCACTGGCGCCAGCCGCGGCCTCGGCAAAAACGCAGCGCTGCATCTGGCCGCCCAAGGCATCGACATCATCGGCACCTACAACAGCAAGGCCGATGAAGCGCAGGCACTGGTTGCAGAAATCGAAAGCCTTGGCGCTCGGGCGGTGATGCTGCAACTCGACGTGAGCCAAAGCGACCGCTTTGAAGCATTCGCTACGCAAGTCGCCGACGTGTTGCGCAGCCGTTTTGACCGCCCGCACTTCGACTTCTTGCTCAACAACGCCGGCATCGGCCTGACCGCGAGCTTCGTCGACACCACCGTCGCCCAGTTTGACTTGCTGATGAACATCCACCTGAAGGGGCCGTTCTTCCTCACCCAGAACCTGCTGCCGCTGATGGCGGACGGTGGGCGCATCCTCAACGTGTCCAGCGGACTGACCCGTTTCAGCCTGCCGGGTTACGGCGCTTACGCAGCGATGAAAGGTGCGATGGAAGTGCTGACCCGCTACCAGGCCAAGGAACTCGGAGCCCGCGGTATTTCCGTGAACACACTGGCACCGGGCGCCATCGAGACCGACTTCGGCGGCGGCACCGTGCGTGATAACAGTGACGTGAACAGCTACGTCGCCAGCAATACCGCGTTGGGTCGGGTGGGTCAGCCGGATGACATCGGTGCTGCGATTGCATTGCTGCTGGCACCGGGTAGCCAGTGGATCAACGGCCAGCGCGTGGAAGCGTCCGGCGGGATGTTTCTGTAACCCCTAAACCTGTGGCGAGGGAGCTTGCTCCCGCTCGAGTGCGAAGCGCTCGCAAAATCTCCAACAGTTGCCGAGATTTTGGGGCTGCTTCGCAACCCAGCGGGAGCAAGCTCCCTCGCCACAAAGACTGTTCACTGTGGGTTAGCGAGCAGTAGATACCATCAACATGCGCTCACGCACCACGTCATACGCCCAGTGATAAACGTAGGTGTACGGCAGGAAAAACAGCAACACGCCGATGTCCAGCAGGAATGCTTGCCACAGGCTGACCTTGAGCCACCAGGCAATCAGCGGCACACCCATCGCAACCAGCCCGCCTTCGAACAGCAGCGCATGGACAACGCGTACCCAAGCGTTGTGCACGACGCCGTAGCGTTTGAGCAAACGGTCGAACAGGCCGTTGAAGACCACGTTCCAGCCCAGGGCAAGCGCCGCAATCACAACGGTGACAGCGCCCATTTCAATCATCGGCTTGTCCATGATCCACGCCAACAGCGGCGTACAGATCAGGATGGCCAGCACTTCGAAACCGATGGCCTGGAGAATTCGTTCAGTGATGGATTTGTTGACGTTCATGGCCAGACTCCTCTGAGTGACTGTGGTTGCCATGATCCCGCCTCGCGCCGATACTTCATAACCAATAACCATCGATCAAGGCGATAGTTCATGGCTTCTCAGGAAGTGTTGCAGGCGTTTGTGCAGGCGGCGACGCAAGGCTCGTTTTCTGCGGCGGCGCGCAAACTGGGGCGCAGTCAGTCGACGATCAGTGCCGCGGTGGCCAGCCTGGAGATTGATCTGAACCTGACCCTCTTCGACCGCAGCAGCCGCAAACCGAGCCTGACCCCGGCCGGGCACGTGATGCTGCAACGGGCCGAGGAAATTCTGGCCGCCACCAGTCGCTTGGAGATGACCGCCAGCCAGCTGTCACAAGGGGTTGAGCCGAAGCTGACGGTGGCGATTTCCGACACCTATCAATCCGACCGATTCGAAGCGGCGTTGAGTGCGTTCGAGCAGCGTTATCCAGACCTTGAGCTCGAATGCCTGATTGCTGAATGCGATGACCTGGTGGCATTGGTGCAAAGCGGTCGGGCGCATGTCGCCTTCGCCGAGAAGCAGGACAGTTACCCGCCGGATCTGGTCAGTTCGACCGTGGAGGAACGCACGGAAATCGCCCTGTTCGTGTCCCGTGAGCATCCGTTGGCGGCGCTGAGGCTCGTCGATCAAGACGTGTTGCAACAGCATCGGGAGTTGCGCCTGGCGACGATCGTCAATCCGTATGAAAGCCGTGCGAAAGGCCGCGTCTGGTCGGCGCCGAGTTACCTGATGCTGCTGGAAATGGCCCAGGGCGGATTCGGCTGGGCGCCGTTGCCGCGATGGCTGGTGGAGCGGTTTGGCCCGGGGACATTGCAGGAACTGGACGTGCGCGGCTGGCCGAAACCGGTGTTTGTCGATGCCCTGTGGTCACGGTTGCATCCGCCGGGGCCGGCGGGGAGTTGGTTGCTCGGCAAGATGCTGGAATAGCGGTGCCGCTATTCGCGAGCAAGCCCGCTCCCACATTTGACCGAGTTCCTCCTGAACGAACCGGATTGAATGTGGGAGCGGGCTTGCTCGCGAAGAGGCCAGAGAAATCACATCACCTTAGAGCCTTGATCCGCGCCTCGATAAACCGCCGCTCCGGCACCTGCTGCGTCAACTCCAGCGCCCGTTCATACGCCGCCAGCGCCTCTTCACGCCTCCCCAACTGCCGACAAAAATCCGCCCGCGCCGAATGCGCCAAGTGGTAATCCAGCAGATCCCCCCGCTCCAGAATCCCTTCCACCAACACCAACCCCGCCAGCGGCCCATCCTGCCTGGAGATCGCCGCCGCTCGGTTCAGCTCGATCACCGGCGAAGGCACCGCCGCCAACAACACGTCATACAAACCCACAATCTGCTGCCAGTCAGTCTCCCCCGCCGTGGGCGCTTCGGCGTGCACCGCCGCAATCGCCGCTTGCAGGCAATACGGCCCGAATCGTCCCGTGGTCAACGCCGCTTCCACCAGCGCGCAACCTTCGGCAATCATTTCGGCGTTCCACAACGAGCGATCCTGTTCATCCAGCACAATCAACTCACCGCTCGCCGACGTCCGGGCCGGGCGGCGTGATTCATGCAACAGCATCAACGCCAGCAGCCCCATCACTTCCGATTCCGGCAGCAATTCCATCAACAACCGCCCGAGCCGAATCGCTTCGCGTGTCAGGTCTTCTCGAGTCAGTTCGGTACCGACCGACGCCGAGTAACCTTCGTTGAACACCAGGTAAATCACCCTCAGCACACTGTCGAGGCGCTCGGGCAGTTCCGCCAGCGTCGGCACTTGATAAGGGATTTTCGCGTCACGGATTTTCGCCTTGGCGCGCACGATGCGCTGGGCGATGGTCGCCGGTGCCGAGAGAAACGCCCGGGCAATTTCCTCTGTGGTCAGGTCACACACTTCGCGCAGGGTCAACGGCACCTGGGCGTCCGACGCAAGGGCCGGGTGGCAACAGGTGAAGATCAGGCGCAAGCGATCATCTTCCACGTCTTCATCACTCCAGTCGGCCTGCTCCAGCGCCTCCAGTTGAGCGATCAACATCGGCCGGGAAGCGGCAAAACGCGCGCGCCGACGCAACACATCAATGGCCTTGAAGCGCCCGGTGGACACCAGCCAGGTGCGCGGGTTGTCCGGCACACCGTCACGCTGCCAACGCTCGACCGCGACGAAAAACGCCTCGTGCAGGGCCTCTTCGGCGAGGTCGAAATCGCCGAGCAAGCGGATCAGCGTCGCCAGAATCCGCCGCGAGTCTTCGCGGTAGACCTGTTCGACCCGAGCCGTGACCGAAGCGTCAGTCATCAGTCCGGCATGCCTTCAGTCACCAGCGTCACCAAGCGATCGAGGCTTTGTCCCCAGCCTTCGTGAAACCCCATGGCCTCGTGCGCCTGGCGGTCTTCTGCGGACCAGTGCATGGCCCGGGCGGTGTAGAGGGTTTTGCCGTCCTTGTCTTCGAGCGTCACTTCGGCCGACATGAACGGTTTGCCCGAAGGAATCCAGCCCGGAATGAACGCGTCGGTGAACACCAGTCGTTCAGGTGCGACGATCTCCAGAAACACCCCCATGGTCGGGTATTCCGTCCCGTCCGGCGCGCGCATCAGGGTGCGAAACTGGCCGCCGACCCACAGGTCCATTTCGCATTCCGGCGTGGTCATGCCGTGCGGCCCCCACCACTGAGCAAGCAAGGCCGGCTCGGTCCAGGCGCGGAAGATCTTGCGGCGCGGCGCGTCGATCAGCCGACTGATGGATAACTCGAATTCGGCAGGCTGATGCTTGTAGGGTTGTGGACTCATGGGGATCTCCTGTCTTGTGATTGTTATTCAGGGATTCAACTGGCGAACGGGCCGCACCTCGACACTGCCGACCCGGGCCGCCGGGATGTTGCCGGCGACCTGGATCGCTTCGTTGAGGTCCTTGGCATCGATCAGGTAGAAGCCGGCCAACTGCTCCTTGGTTTCGGCGAACGGGCCATCGGTGATCGACAGTTTGCCGTTGCGCATGCGTACGGTGGTCGCGGTCTGCACCGACTCCAGCGCCTCGGCCGCGATCATCCGGCCGCTGCCCTCGATCGCCTCGGCGTAGGCCATGCACTCGGCGTCATGGGGACTGTCCGGCTGCGAGTGCAATTGCTGTTCGTTGCTGTAGACCAGGCATAGGTACTTCATGTGGGCTCTCCCGGATCGAACTGATCAACTATGGCTGCTGATTGGCGTTTTGGCGCTGCTTCCCGATAAACAGCCTGACGATCAGGGTTCCAGATTGAACAGCGCCGTGCCGCTCGTCATGTCGAACGGGGCCGACCAGTGTTCGTGGACGATGCGCCATTCCCCGGCATCGCGCCGATAGCAGGCGGTGACGCGCATCCAGCAGGCCTGGGTTTCACCTTGTTCGTTGGTGCCGCCGCAATGGGCCAGCCAGTGGGCGAAGGCGATGTGCTCGTCCGCGACGATGTTCATGTGGTCGAAGTCGAACGTGTGCGCGCCCTGGCACATTTCCATGCACTCCTCCCAATGCGCGCGGTAAGCCGCCTTACCCCGGAATTGCAGGGCCTTGACCGCGTCGTAGGAGACGATGTCGTCGGCATACAACGGCATGAGTTTCTCGACGTTCTTGGCGATGACCGCTTCACGATAGGTGTCGATCAGGGCCTGGATTTCATGGGTTGCGTTCATGGTGGTTCTCCGTGGTTTTTGTTGTGAAGACACCTTTAGTCGTCTGGCGCACAGCCAATTCGACAGTCGAAATAAAAATAATCCATGAACGCAAACTCGCTAGAATCCGAAACACATTTACGTTGGAAAAAGGACACTCCAGTGACAACCCGACTCGTGCCTTACGAAAGCCTGAACGCGCACCAGCGCCAGCAGGTCGAGGCCATCGAAGTTCATAAAGAACAGATCAAATTCTCCGGCGACATCCACGGCGCGTTGCACACCTTGCTGTCCAAGCCCGGCCCCGGCGTCGAAGGATTTGCGCTGCTGGCCGAGGAGGTTCCAGTGGCCTTCCTGCTGCTCAAGCGCCCGCCCGTGTTACCGGCGTGGGCCGATGAGCACAGTGCGACCTTGCATGCGTTGCAGGTCGATCATCGCGCTCAAGGCAAAGGTTATGGGAAGGCCTGCCTGCAAGCCCTGCCTGACGTCGCTCGCCAGGCGTTTCCGGAGATCAAGGCACTGGAATTGTCGGTGGATGCAGACAACGAGGCCGCCATCGCGCTTTATGCAAAATTTGGCTGGGTCGACAGCGGCGAAGCGTACAGGGGCCGGATCGGTTATGAACGGCGAATGAGTCTGATTTTCTGAGGTGGTTATGCTCGACAGCATCGAAGCACTGGAAGCGATCTACGGCCAACCCCACGATCGCGCCGTGCGCAAGCAGATTCCGTTTCTGAACAAGGACTATCAGGCGATGATCCGCGCCTCGCCGCTGGTGATCATCAGCTCGGTTGGCCCCGATGGTATGGACGGTTCGCCCCGGGGCGATACGCCGGGTTTCGTGCGGATCATTGACCCGCAAACCCTGGCGATCCCGGATCGGCCGGGCAACAACCGCATCGATACGCTGCGCAATGTGGTGCTCGATTCACGGGTGTCACTGCTGTTCATCATTCCAGGAATCGGCGAGACGTTGCGGGTCAACGGCACGGCTAAGATCAGCGCGGAACCGGCGTTGCTGGAAAGCTTCGCGGTGAACGGCAAACCGGCGCGCACGGTGATGCTGGTGACCGTGGAAGCGGCGTACTTCCATTGCTCGAAAGCGATGGTGCGTTCGGATGTGTGGAACCCCGAAAAGCATCTGGATCGATCAGCGTTGCCGACGGCGGGGGCGTTTCACAAGCGCTTGAGTGACGGGCAGTTCGATGCCGAAACGTATGACCGGGAAGCGCCGGCGCGGGTGCGGGATAGCCTCTATTAGAATTGATCAGGATTGCCTTCGCGGGCAAGCCTCGCTCCTACAGGTTCGCATCGATGTGAAATGTTGTGTTCGACTCAATCGTGTAGGAGCGAGGCTTGCCCGCGAAGGCCATTCACGCCACACCGCTTCAATCAGAGCGTCAACACCATCTCATGCCACGCCATGCCGCCATGGTCCGAAGCTGAAGGCTTGATGTAGGCAAACCCGAATCCGGCATACAGCGGAATGTGCCGTTCTTTGCACATCAGGTGGAGGGTGGTCTTGCCCGTCGCCCGCATCCGCTCGATGAATTCGCCCATCAAACGCTTCGCCAACCCCTGCCCCTGATAATCCGGATGCACCACCACCGACATGATCACCACATGCGGCCCGGCCGGGTCGTGGCCGATCAGTTCCTTGAACGCTTCGTCTGACATTTCCACTTCAAACGCCGCACCGGAATTGATGAAACCGGCTACAACGCCGTCCACTTCGGCGACGATGAAACCCTCGGGCCAGGTGGCGATGCGGGTAGCGATTTTCTCGCGAGTGGCGGCTTCGTCGCCTTCATAGGCAACGGTTTCGATGGCGAAGCAGCGGTCCAGGTCGGCGGGGGTGACGTGGCGGATGACGGTGTTCATGGCAGCTCGGATTCAGCGTGGGAAAGGCTGGGGATCATAAATTAATAAGGTGTTCATATCGATCACTGCTGACGTCGTAAAGCCTTCGTATAGGCGCTTTCATTGCCGATCGGTTCGGATTATTGGTGTTGCCTGTCTCTGACCATCAATAGGGGGAACACACCATGAGCAGCGTTCAGATCGGCCTTCTCTTGCTGTTGGGCATCAGCACGTTTGGCTTTGTGACGTTGTCGATTGACGTGTTGCGAGCGCGACGGATGAAGCAAGGCAAGTGACGTTCAAGAGGCGGACCCGGTCCGCCTCTTGATGCGCTCGTCAGGCTTTGAGCGGTAGCCAGATTTCCAGAACGCCGGTATTGAGCTTCGGGTTGAAATCTTCGCTGTAGCGTTCGAACTCCGGGGCGTCTGCCGCTTCTTTACCGGACTGCGGCAGCCAGGTTTTCCAGATGTACTGAAAGGTCGCGGGTAACTGGTCCAGCGAGCCTTTGTGCTCGAACACCGCGTAATGCTGGGGCTGAACTTCGACCCAGCGGTACTTGTCGGGCAGGTCGTCGAGTTTGTCGATTTCGATGCCGGCGATGTATTCAAAACCACCTTTGCCATCAGGATTGCAGCAGATGCCGTAGGTCACTTCGCTTTTTTGGCCGGGGATCTTGCCAATCTCGGGAATGAATTTTTCCCAAAGCGCTGGGATGTCTTTGGTTGTAGCTGCGGTAAATCGACCACCGAGGCCTGCTATCAGCAGGAAGTGCCCGTGTTCAAAGCGTGGTTCGGCCGGTTTTACGCCTGTTTGCTCATCCATGACTCAACTCCTGAGACGAAAAAAGTGGGTTCGGCTGGGAGTATAGAAGCCAAACCCGATTCGCCCAATTACAGGGCGTGCAACTGCTCGACGGCGCTGCTGCCAACGAACTCGTTATAACCCGATAGGATCACGTAGACCGCGAAATAGCAGAAGATCGCCGCCGATGCCATGTAGGAGTAACGCAGCAGTTTGTCCCCCAGCAACTTGCCTCCATGGCTCGCGGCGAAGCACAACGCGACACACCAAAGCACCCCGGCGCACAGAAAACCACCGAGAAACAACGCAGAGCTGACGGCATCACCGCCACCGGAACGCGCGATCAGTGTGCCGCCTACCGCCGCGAACCAGAGAATGGCGCTGGGTGATGACATGGCGAGGAAGATCCCACGGAAAAACTCCTTTCGGTGAGAGTTCTGCCCCACTTCGGCGGACTGCGCCAGCACTGCTTCATGGTGAATCGCCGAATAAATCATCTTCGCCGCGAAATACACCAGCAACGCCGAACCGCCGATCCACAGAACCCAGCGCACGGTTTCGTATTGCAGCAAAACGGTCATCCCCGCCAGCGCCAGCACCGCGTAAATCAGGTCACCGACACAGGTCCCCAAGCCCAAAGCAAAGCCTTGAAAATAGCCGCGTTGCATGGCCAATGTGATCATCGCGATATTGGCCACGCCGATATCCAGGCACAGCGAAAGGCTCAGCAGAAAGCCGCTGGTAAATTCCATCAACCGGGTTCCTTCGGACAAATTTGTTTACAGAGTCGCTGGACAGTGTGCCATACCAGCCCTTATCTTCCGCAACAGGCCACCGCAGTGGCCAGCGTCGCTCGGACGGTTCCGGGCGCTCACGTTATCCGAGGCACCAATGGCTAACCCAGGTTCGCCGCGCCGTTTTGCGCGCATAGATCGACTCCCCCCTTACGTATTCAACATCACTGCCGAGCTGAAGATGGCCGCCCGTCGTCGTGGCGAAGACATCATCGACTTCAGCATGGGCAACCCTGACGGCCCTACCCCGCCGCACATCGTCGAAAAACTGGTGACCGTCGCCCAGCGCGAAGACACCCACGGTTACTCGACGTCAAAGGGCATTCCGCGTCTGCGCCGGGCGATTTCCAACTGGTACAAGGATCGCTACGCCGTCGACATCGACCCGGAAACTGAAGCCATTGTCACCATCGGTTCCAAGGAAGGCCTGGCGCATTTGATGCTGGCCACCCTCGACCAGGGCGATACCGTGCTGGTGCCGAACCCGAGCTACCCGATTCACATCTACGGTGCCGTGATTGCCGGCGCCCAGGTGCGTTCGGTGCCGCTGATCCCGGGCGTGGACTTCTTCGCCGAACTGGAAAGCGCGATTCGTGGCTCGATCCCGAAACCGAAAATGATGATCCTCGGCTTCCCGTCGAATCCCACTGCGCAGTGCGTGGAGCTGGACTTCTTCGAGCGGGTGATCGCCCTCGCCAAGCAATACGACGTTCTGGTGGTGCACGACCTGGCTTACGCCGACATCGTCTACGACGGCTGGAAAGCCCCGTCGATCATGCAGGTGCCGGGCGCCAAGGACATCGCGGTGGAGTTTTTCACCCTGTCCAAGAGCTACAACATGGCGGGCTGGCGCATCGGTTTCATGGTCGGCAACGCCGAACTGGTCAACGCCCTGGCGCGGATCAAGAGTTACCACGACTACGGCACGTTCACCCCGCTGCAGGTCGCGGCCATTGCGGCGCTGGAAGGTGATCAGCAGTGCGTCAAGGACATCGCCGAGCAGTACCGGCAGCGTCGCAACGTGCTGGTCAAAGGCCTGCATGAACTGGGCTGGATGGTCGAGAATCCGAAAGCGTCGATGTACGTCTGGGCGAAGATTCCAGACGCCTATGCGCACCTGGGCTCGCTGGAGTTTGCCAAGAAGATGCTCGCCGAGGCCAAGGTCTGCGTCTCGCCGGGTGTCGGGTTTGGTGAGTATGGGGATGATCATGTGCGCTTTGCGCTGATCGAAAACCAGGACCGGATTCGTCAGGCTGTGCGCGGGATTCGCGGGATGTTCAGGGCGGATGGGTCAGTCAGCAAAACCAACGTCTGACACAAAAAACTGTGGGAGCTGGCTTGCCAGCGATGAGGGCTTAACATTCAACGAAGATGCTGAATGTAAGTCCGCCATCGCGGGCAAGCCCGCTCCCACCTGTTTTGCAGCGTTTAGACGAACATCGACAGCAGCAGGATAAAGCCCAACGCAACAATGGACAGGATGGTTTCCATCGCGGTCCAGGTCTTGAAGGTTTCCGCCACGGTCATGTTGAAGTACTGCTTCACCAGCCAGAAACCGGCGTCGTTGACGTGAGACAGGATCAACGAACCGGCACCGGTGGCCAGCACCAGAAGCTCACGGTTCACCCCCGGAATCATCCCCACCACCGGCACCACGATGCCCGCGCCAGTGATGGTCGCCACGGTTGCAGAACCGGTCGCGATACGAATCACCGCCGCCACCAGCCAGGCCAGCAGGATTGGCGAGATCTGCGCTTCCACCGCCATGTTGCCGATGACATTGCCAACGCCGCTGGTCACCAGCATCTGCTTGAAGCCACCACCGGCACCGATGATCAGAATGATCGCGGCGGTTGGCGCAAGGCTGGCATCCAGCCATTTGAGCATCTGGTTGGAGCCAATGCCCTGCTTGTAACCGAAGGTGTACAGCGACAGCAGCAACGCCAGCAGGAGAGCCGAGATAGGGTGACCGATCAGGTCCATGAAGGTGCGGAAGAAGTTACCGTCCGGCAGCACCACATCGGCAAAGGTCTTGAGCAACATCAGGAAAACCGGCGACAGCACGGTGATCAAGGTGATGGAGAAACTCGGGAGATCGGCAGAGTCGTTTTCACGTGCCAGTTGATCCACCAGTTCCTGGTTAGGATGACCGGGGATGTATTTGGCGATGAAGGTGCCGTAAATCGGACCGGCAATAATGGCCGTCGGCAGCGCAACAATCAGACCGTAAAGAATGGTTTTACCGATGTCGGCACCGAACACACCAATGGCCAGCAACGGACCCGGGTGCGGCGGAACCAGGCCGTGCACGGCGGATAGACCGGCCAGCAGCGGGATACCGATCTTGATGATCGACACGCCGGTGCGCCGGGCGACGATGAACACCAGCGGGATCAGCAGCACGAAGCCGATTTCGAAGAACAGCGGAATGCCAACCAGGAACGCGGCGAACATCATCGCCCACTGCACCTTGTCCTTGCCGAACGCACGAATCAGGGTCTGGGCAATCTGATCCGCCCCGCCCGACTCGGCCATCATTTTGCCGAGCATGGTGCCCAGCGCCAGGATGATCCCGACGAAACCGAGCACCCCACCGAAGCCGTCCTGGAACGCCTTGATGATGGTGCCGATCGGCATGCCGGAAGTCAGCCCGAGAAAGGCTGCGGCGATGATCAGGGCAATAAAGGGGTGGAGCTTGAACTTGGTGATCAGGACGATAAGCCCGATCACCGTGACCACTGCATCGAGCAGCAGGAACGTCTCGTGGGACATGCCAAACATTAGGGGTGTCTCCTGGTTGTTGTTGTTATTAAAGCGAGTAATTCGCAAGCCATAAGGACAGCGCTATCTCTTCTGGCAAAACTCATACGGCTTGTTTCAGGCCATGAGCCTGCCACCAGTCATGGGCTTGCTTCGCCAGTTGCTCGACGCTGTGGTTCGAAGCGTCCAGAGCCAGGGTCAAGGGCTCGCCAACGGGCGATTCAAGTGTGGCGAACTGGCTGTCGATCAACGTCGACGGCATGAAGTGGCCCGGCCGATGGGAGACACGATCAGCGGCGACTTCCGGGGTCAGTTCAAGAAACACGAAGCCCAGGCCCGGCAAGGCGCTGCGCAGGCGTTCGCGGTAAATGTGTTTGAGCGCCGAGCAAGTCAGCACCGGGCGCTGGCCTTGGGCGTCAACGCGGCGCAGTTCATCGCACAGGCTGTCGAGCCAGCCGGCACGGTCGTCGTCGTTCAGGGGGATCCCCGCGCTCATCTTTTCGATATTGGCGGCAGGGTGGAAAGTGTCGCCTTCAATGGCGGTCGCGCCGCTGAGTTGGCACAAGGCCTCGCTGACGCAAGTCTTGCCGCAACCGGCAACGCCCATGATGACCAGGGCGGTGATGGATTGATTCATGTAACACCTCAGCACGCAGACAGCGCTACCTTTGCCAGTTGTGACACTTGAACAAAAGTAGAAGTTGCCGACGCCTTCTTGTCATTTTTGTGGGTTGCAGCATGTTCGTTCCCAATGCCAAAAAGCGGGGATCAGGCAAACCCCGCTCACGCATTTGCAGCTGCATCGAGACAGCGCTACCTTAGTGCCTCGAATTTTGTTTGGCAAGCCGTCCGATGATCTCTCCTAAAAACGATAAAAATACGCGCACCACTGGCCGCCCTACCCTGAACGAAGTGGCGCGCCTGGCCGGTGTCAGCCCGATCACCGCCTCCCGCGCCCTGCGCGGCGTCAGCACGGTGGCCACCGAACTGGTGGAAAAAGTGCAGAAAGCAGCCGCTGAACTCAACTACGTGGTCAACCCTGCCGCCCGCGCCTTAGCCTCGGCCCAGAGCCATTCGGTGGTGGTTCTGGTGCCTTCGCTGTCCAACCTGCTGTTCATCGATACGCTGGAAGCCATTCATCAGGTTTTGCGTCCCAAGGGCTTCGAAGTGCTCATCGGCAACTTCCATTATTCGCGTGACGAAGAAGAAAACCTGCTGCGCAATTACATGGCGTATCAGCCGCGTGGCCTGCTGCTCACCGGTTTCGACCGCACGGAAAGTTCGCGCCGGATGATCGAGGCGAGCAACATTCCGTGCGTGTACATGATGGAACTGGACAGTGCGGCCGGGCTCAATTGCGTGGGTTTTTCGCAACTCGCTGCAGGTGAAACGGCGGCGCAGCATCTGCTGTCCCGTGGCCGTAAACGCCTGGCCTACATCGGCGCGCAACTGGATCAACGCACGTTGCTGCGTGGGGAGGGTTTCCGCAAAGCCCTGCAAAAGGCCGGTCTGTATGACCCGGGCCTGGAAGTGCTGACGCCACGGGCTTCATCCGTCGGCCTGGGCGGCGAGCTGTTTCTTCAATTGATGGCCAGTCATCCTGATGTGGATGCGATCTTCTTCGGCAACGACGACCTGGCCCAGGGCGCACTGCTTGAAGCCATGCGCTGTGGGATCAAAATCCCCGAACGCGTGGCGATCCTCGGTTTCAACGACCTACCCGCCTCGGCGCATATGGTGCCGCGGCTGAGCAGCATCAGCACCCCGCGCGAGGCGATTGGCCGGCGTTCGGCGGAGTTGATGCTGATGTTGCTGGCGGGGAATCCGGTGGTGAAACCGGTGCAAGACATGGGGTTTGAGTTGAAGGTGCGCGAGAGCACCTGATTCCGCCTTCCAGCTGAAATGGATGATGTCAGTCACTGCGCCTTCGCGAGCAAGCCCGCTCCCACCGGAATCACCGCATGCTCAGCGTCCCATCAACTCCACAAACGCCAACGCGCCTTTCTGCAACGGCTGGCTCTTGAGCCACACCGCGTGCACCGGCAGCACCAGACCGTTCTCGATGTTGCGGAAACTCAGGCGCTTGAGCTTTCCGGCATCGAGCAACGGCTGCACCACCGACAACGGAAAATTGCCCCAGCCCAACCCGGCTTCGACCATGTCCAGCGCCATGGCCAGGGTGTCGGTGCGCCAATAGGATTCGCCCACCAAGGGCCGGGTTTCACTGATCGGCAAGTCACAACTGGCAACGATGATTTGCCGCACGTGAACCAGATCCTCCAGAAACAGATCCTCGCCCTGAAACAGCGGATTGTCCGCCGCCAGCGTGGCGATCATCCGCTCTGTACCGACGAACTGGAATCGCTCCAGTACATTCATGCTCAACCTAGCGAACGCCAGGCAAACACTGACGCGGCCGCAGTGGAGCATCGCCAGCACATCGTCCTGGGGCGCGCTGAGTACTTCTATTTCCAGTAGCGGATGACGCTCGGCGATGACCTTGATCGCGGCCAGCAAACGGCGCTTGTCGAGGTCTGCCACGACGCCAATCGACAACTTGCTTTCCAGCCCCAGCGACAGTTCGATCGCATGCACTTGCAGCTGCTTGAGTTGTTCGGCGATCAACCGCGCGTGCGGTACCAAGGCGCTGGCCATCGCTGTCGGCACCGGTTCGCGATGGCTGCGATCGAACAGCGGATAACCGAGCTCGGCCTCCAGATTGGCAATGCCCATGCTCACCGCCGACGGCACTTTACCCAGCGCACGCGCTGCCGCGGAAAACGAGCCGCGCTCGATCACGGCAAGGAACAACTCGATGCTGTCGCTGTTGAAATTCATCCCTCGTCCTATCAATAAAACTGAAAGCTACTGACTTTTTCTGTCAGCTCTATTGAAGCTATCTTTCGCCGCCTTCGCCAGTGCTCCTGGCTTCAAGTTCGCAAAAAAGAGGCAAATCTGCATGCAAGGCGTTAAACGCAAACTGGTCTACGTGTCGCTGTACGAAGTCATCGGCATGACGATTTCGGCACTGGGCCTGGCCCTGTTGTCAGGCACCTCGCCGGGCAGCACTGGCCCATTGGCAGTCATCATCACCACCATCGCGGTGACCTGGAATTTCATCTACACCTCGTTGTTCGAACGCTGGGAAAGCCGCCAGCCATCGCGCACCCGCACCGTTAAACGGCGCGTCGCCCACGCTGTGGGATTTCAACTAACCTTGATAGTGTTTCTCATCCCGCTGATCGCCTGGTGGATGAACATCAGCCTGGTGCAGGCCTTCCTGCTGGACTTGGCGCTGATCATTTTCATCCCGTGCTACACCTTCGCGTTCAACTGGCTGTTTGATCGCACCTTTGGGTTGCCGGCCTCGGCATTGCCGGATCCGGTTTGAAAACCACGCAAGGTCTGTCAGATTCCTGAAGCGTCGAATCGCTAACGGAGTAGCTCAATGGAACATGCACTGAAAATCCTCGGCAAAGCGTCATCCATCAACGTCAGAAAGGTCCTGTGGACCTGTGAGGAACTGGCTGTTGCTTACGAACGTGAGGACTGGGGCGGCGGTTATGCGTCCACCCACACGCCGGAGTTTCTCCGGCTCAATCCCAATGCCCAGGTGCCGGTGATCATCGACGACGCGGGCGTGCTGTGGGAGTCCAACACCATCTGCCGCTATCTGGCCGGCAAGCACCACAACACCGAGCTGTTACCGCACGACCCGGCCGCGCGCGCTCGGGTCGAGCAGTGGATGGACTGGCAAGCCACCGAACTCAATGCCTCATGGAGCTACGCGTTCACGGCATTGGTGCGCAAGGATCCGGAGTTTCAGGATCCGCATCACATTGCCGCCGGTGTACGTGGCTGGAACCAGAAGATGGGCATCCTCGAGCACCAGCTCACGACCACCAAAGCGTATGTCGCCGGCCCACGTTTCACCCTGGCCGACATCGTCATCGGACTGTCCGTCAACCGCTGGTTGATGACGCCGATGGAGCGGCCCGACTACCCGGCCATCGACGAGTATTTTCAACGACTGGCACAACGTCCGGGCTTCCTCAAATACGGCTGCAATGGTTTGCCTTGATGCCAATGCTGCTTGCCGCCGGGCGGCAAAGGTTAACCGCAAAACCTGCGCCGCCCGCCTCGAAAAACATGTAACTAGCTGACACATATAGTATTTTTTATATAGGCATACTATTTGCTCAACACACTGCACCACAAACACCTACAAGGTCGACTCACTATGTTGGTCAGTGAAAAACAAATACAAATGATCCCCTTGTCCAAGCGGCCGGGGAAGAACTCGACCGCCGAAGCCGCTGACGGACTTCAGGGGGCGATGCTGCAAACGTTGCAAAGCAACGTTCAGGCGAAAGCTGCGCAGATAGAGCAATCGGCCACCCAAAACGCCACGCAGCAAGTCAGTGAGGCGAGCAGAATCAGCGACAACGTGGATGAAGCCTTCGCGAAAACCCGCGTGGGACTGCAAGCCTCGTCCGCCAAACTTCCAGTCGAGACTCAATTAGCCACGGATGCCTTCAAGGAATACATGAGCAAAACCCCGGAAGAGCGCATGCAAGACGCCATTCTGGAAGAGATGGGTTTGACGAAAGAAGAAGTGGAGCAAATGCCGCCGGAGAAACAGCAGGCGATTGCTAAAGAGATGGCCGAGCGCATGGAGGACAAGATCAAACTGGCGCAGGCCGAGAAAGAAAACGCCAGCAGTGAAAAAGGCAGCAGCCAGGTGGTCGACAAGTTTCTTGCTTCGCTTTAACAGCTGGAACAACGCGACCCGTGTATGAGCTGTCGAGTGAAACGAGGCTGCGATCTTTTGACCTTGATCTTTTAGAAGCAAGATCAAAAGATCGCAGCCTCGTTTCACTCGACAGCTCCTACAGGGGCCGTGTTGTTTGCGCGAATCAGTTTATCTGCAAGGTCGAACTGAACTGACTTATCGCATCCACCACATGTCGCGACCCTTGCTGTATCTCCAGAATCACCTCCCCCGCTTCATTCGCCAGTTCCACCCCAAGTCCGGTTCGGCTCAAGCTCGACTGCATGCTCGATACCGCGCTCAACGACAGATCGTGGTTCCTGCGCACCACGTCGACGATCTCCAGCGTCGCCTGGCTCGTGCGTGCCGCGAGGCTGCGTACTTCATCGGCCACTACCGCAAAACCGCGCCCGTGCTCGCCGGCCCGAGCCGCTTCGATGGCCGCGTTGAGCGCCAGCAAGTTGGTCTGGTCGGCGATGCCGCGGATGGTCTGTACGATGCTGCCGATGATGTCGGACTGTTTGCTCACCGCATCGATGCTGAGCGCGGCCTCGTTCAGATCCCGGGAAATGTCCTGAATGATCTGCACGGTTTGCTGCACCACCTGAGAACCTTTCTGCGCACAGGCATCGTTTTGCACCGACGTGCTGTGCGCCGACTCAGCAGCGGTTTGCAGAGTGGTCACTTGCTGGGTGATGTCACTGGCAAACTTCACCACTTTGTATAGCCGGCCCTTGGCGTCGAACAAAGGGTTGTAAGAGGCTTCGAGAAAAACCGTATGGCCGTATTTGTCTTTGCGCTCGAAACGGTGCGAGTGATATTCGCCGCGATTGAGTGACGCCCAGAACGCCTTGTAAGCCTGCGACTCGGCTTCGGCGCGGTGACAAAACAGGCTGTGGTGCTGACCCACCACTTCGTTGAGCGAGTAATGCATCGTCTTGAGGAAGTTTTCATTGGCTGCGATGACTTTGCCTTCCGGGGTGAATTCGATCACCGCCATGGAGCGACCGATCGCGTCGAGCATGCTCTCTTCTTCATGTTCCTTGTAAACCCGGGCGGAGATGTCAGTGGCGACTTTGATCACGCTTTTCACTTGGCGGTCGGGACCGAACACCGGCATGTAACTGGCTTCAAGCCAGATCTCTTTGCCTTTCTTGTTTAGCCGTAAAAAGGTGCCGCTGACCGGTTCGCCACGGGCCAGGTCTCGCCACAACTTCGCGTAAGCGTCGCTGCGGTAATACGTTTCTTCGCAAAAGATCCGGTGATGTTTGCCGCGCACTTCGTCGGCGCTGTAACCCATCACGCTGCAGAAGTTGTCGTTGGCCTCAAGCACGATACCGTCGGGAGTGAATTCAATCATCGCCATCGAACGGCTGACAGCCGCCAACTTGGCATTGGCTTCGCTCAACGCGCCGCTGTAGCGTTCGATTTCCAGCAGGTCAGCCTTGTGATGTAGGTTAAACATGGTCGTATCACCTTTAGCGCGCTCTTTTGAATGATGAAAGTTCTTTGGCCTTTCAACGAATCCGCCACATCGTTCCATGGAACAGGCACACGCGTTCCTCTACGGGAGGAAGTGTCAGGTGATCAATGATGTTCAATCGGAGAGTCCATGTAGCAACGCTCTTATCAAGACATCCTTCTCTTGATAGCCCGGGACCGGGCCAGCCCTGATGTTTTAATAAGTCATTCCCTTAACCGCACAGCTCCTTGTTGCTCCGTGTCGGTGCCTTGGTTTGGGCACTCTTGCTGCGCCCTCTTCAAATGGCGAGCGACATGATTAGCTACGAGTCAGCTTAGCCAGCCACTTCAGGGACGCAAGGCCACTAGTCGGCCAGTATTGAGGACAAAATCGGTTCAGCGAGCATGTCCAGCAATGCCTGCACCGCTGGCGAGGTTTTTTTATCGGGGGCGGCCACCAGGGCGAACTCGCGATGGATTCGCGGATGCACGGGCACCACGCGCAGGCCTTGGCGATTGCCCGGCAAGGTCATTTCCGGCACCAGGGTGACACCGATGTTTTCGCGCACAAGCGTGAACGCGCTGCTCCATTCACGGACCTCGACCCGCACATCACTCAACTGCAAACCAGCCTCGGCGGCGAGGCTTCGTGCGTTGGTTGAGCAACCGCCCGTGGCCAGCACAAAAGGCTGTTCAGCCAACTCCGCAAGTGTCACGCCCTCCTCGTTCGAACGGCGGGCCAGCGGATGCCCGCCGGGCAGCACCGCCATCCACGCATCGCGCCCCAACCGTCCGGCATTGCGCTCGGGCGGCGGGTTCAACACTACGCCGACATCGACCAGCCCGGCCCCTAGCAGGGCTTCCACTTCATCGTCGCTAACTTCCAGCGCCACCACCTGGATGCCGGGATACAGGCGATTGAACCGGCGCAACAGCGGCGGAAGAAAAGTCGCCAGCACCATGGGAAAACTGGCGAGGCGGATAGTCCCACGCTGGATATCTTTGGCGGCATCGACGGTGCTGCGAATGTTTTCCAGGGCGCCAAGCATCATGCGCGCCTGCTCGATGACCGGCAGGCCGATGGCTGTCGGCAGGGTCTGGCGATTCTCCCGGCTGAACAGCTGAACGCCGAGGGTGTCCTCGATCAACGCCAATGCCTGGCTGGCACCGGACTGGGTCATGCCGACCCGCTCGGCGGCCCGGGTGATGTTGCCGGTGTCCGCCACCGCCACCACCATTCGCCAGTGCATCAGATTCATCATGGCAGTAGCTTTCCTTATGGCAGCGCTCTGAAAGATTAATTTTACCGAGGGTGCCGCGCACTATGACACTGGCGCAAATCCCTCACCAGAGCCCTGCCGATGAAGTTGTATTACGCCCCGAACGCCTGCTCGCTGGCGCCGCACATTGTGCTTCGTGAACTGGATTTGCCGTTCGAATTGATTCGCGTCGATAACCGCACCAAGACCACTGTCGCGGGTGATGACTTCCTGGCGATCAACCCCAAGGGTTACGTCGCAGCGTTACAACTGGAGAACGGCGAGGTGCTGACCGAAGGCCCGGCGATCCTGCAATACCTGGCGAACCTGCGCCCCGAGGCAAACCTGGCGCCGCTGATCGACACGTTCGAGCGGGTGCGGTTGCAGGAGTGGCTGAACTTTGTCTCGACCGAGATTCATGGTGGCCTGGGCTGGCTGTTTAATGCCGGGTTTCCAGATGAGGTGAAAGCGCTGATCAAGGCGAAGTTGTTCAAGCGGTTGGCAGTGCTGAGCGAGACGCTGGAGCGCCAGGAGTATTTGATGGGTGATTTCAGCGTGGTTGATGCGTATTTGTTTACGGTACTGCGTTGGGCACCACTGTTTGCGATTGATCTGGGCCAGTGGCCGGCCTTGGTGCGGTTTCAGGCCAGGATTGACCAGAGGCCAGCCGTCAAGGCGGCGTTGGCGGGTGAATCGGTATCGGTCTGAAGCCCTTCGCGAGCAAGCCCGCTCCCACAGGTGATTTCGGGTGTTCACAAATATTGTGTGCACAGGAGGCCCCTGTGGGAGCGGGCTTGCTCGCGAATGCGGTAGCTCATGCACCGCAAAAACATCAGGTAACCACTACAAACTCACGCTCACCTTCGTCGCCACTTCTTCCGGCACCCAGGCTTTCCAGATCTGCGGCTGATCGCGCAAAAATGCCTCGGCCACCTGACGCGGTTGCTGGCGTTTTTCACTCATCTGCCCCAGCGTCTGGTTCAGCAGATCAATCGGGAAATCGACCTTTTCAAAGAACGCCACCAGGTCCGGGTACTGCGCCTTGAAAGGCGCCGAGACGCCAATCGCCAGGCTCGCCGGCATCGAGCGCGTACCTTTAGGGTTTGGATTTTTCGCATCGGCCAAGGTCTTCCAGGCTTCGGCATCGAACGGCGGCTCGTCGAGCTTCACCAGTTTGAAACGGCCCAACAGCGGCGTCGGCGACCAGTAGTAGAACAGCACCGGTTTGCCGCGGCGGATCGACGAAGCGACTTCGGCATCCAGCGCCGCGCCGGAGCCGGTGCGGAAGTTGACGTAGCTGGCGGTCAGGTCATAGGCCTTGAGTTTCTGACTGTTGACGATCTCCGAGGTCCAGCCGGTCGGGCTGTTGAGGAAACGTCCGCGACTCGGGTCTTCCGGGTCACGGAACACGTCCTTGTAACGGGCCAGGTCGGCAACGGATTTCAGTTCAGGAGCCAACGGTTTGATACCGCGCTCGGGGTCGCCCTTGATTACGTATTCCGGCACCCACCAACCTTCGGTGGCGCCCTTGACCGTGTCGCCCACACCAAACACCTTGCCCTCGGCTGAGGCCTTGACCCACGCCGGACTACGCCCGGCCCACTCTTCACCGATCACTTGAATGTCGTTCTTGGCCAACGCCGCTTCGAGGCTGACGGTGCTGCCCGGCAAGGTATCGGTCGGGTAGCCGTAACCCTTCTCGACGATCAGTCGCAGGATTTCGGTGATCAGGCTCCCGCTCTCCCAAGTGATGTCACCGAAGTGAATCGGGGCGGTTTTTTCGGCTGCCGGAACGTGGCTGGCCACCAGGCTCAGGGCCAGCAGCGAACTGCCGAGCAGGGTTTTGATTGATCTCATGCGGACCTCTGGGTCAAGTGTTGATTGGCGCTGTGCTGGGCGCACAAGGCGTGGGTGCGGGTCATGTAAACGCTGACCGAGCGTTGGGAAATACCCAGCTCGGCGGCGATTTGCGGGTAGGTCAGGCCGTCGACACGGGACATCAGGAACGTCGCCCTGACCTTGCCCGGTAAGCGGTCGAGGGCGCGGTCCAGGCTCTTCAGGGTTTGGGATAACTGCAGCAAATCCTCAGGCGAGCGCCCACCGACAAGGTCGGCCTGCTGCAGTTGTTCCAGGTGTTGGCGCTCCAGATCGCGGCGACGCCAGAGCTGATACACCAGGCGACGGGCGATGGTGGTGAGCAAGGCGCGAGGTTCGCGGATGGGTGTCAGCGCTGGCGACTCGAGCAACTGTACGAAGGTTTCAGCGGCGATGTCTTCGACGCTGGCGTTGGTGCCCAGATGTCGGCGCAAGCGTGCGCACAGCCACGGGTAATGAGCGCGGAACAATCCGCCTACGTTGTTTTGATGGGATGCGTCGGTGCCGGACATAGAGGCTCCAAGGGTTAGGGTTCGCTGAATGTCCGGTGATCCGGTGGCGAGATCCTAGCAAGGCGCCTTATTCTTTAATAATACTTAAAAAGTATTTTTATATTCTATTAATGCATTAAGCAGTTGACAGAACGCAGCCTCGTTTCACTCGACAGCTGCTACAGATGGACACCAATCTCCCGTAGCAGCTGTCGAGTGAAACGAGGCTGCGTTCTTTTCGTTCCCCCTACCGCAATCGCCCATACCCCAACGCTTCAGCCTCCTGCTCATAGTCGAGAATGACTTGATAGTCGTTCTCGGTGGCCGGCAACACTTCCTGCAGGCCGAGGATTTGCGCGACATCGGGCAACTCATGCAATGAGGTGTTCATCACCTGCCGAAGCGCTTCAACCTGTTCATCGGTCAGCGTCGCCGCCGTGATGTACGGCAACGTCGGGCTGAACGCACTGCGGGCCACGACGCGCAGGCCCGCGACCTCTTTGTCGGCATGCCCCGCCAGGTAGGCGAAGGTCACACTGTCGATGGCCGCCAGGTCTGCAAGCCCTTCGCGCAGCCAGCGCAGACTTTCGCGGTGGCTGCCGCTGATGGCGACACTGGAAAAGAACTGTCCGTCGCGATGCAGTGGCGCCAGTCGGTGCCGCAACAGGTTCATGCCGCTGTTGGAGTCTTGGCCATTGATCACCCCGCGACTGCCGCGCAACTCAAGCAAGGTTCGCCGTGGGTCATCGGCGCGGCTCAGCAGCAGGCTGCAATGGTTGCCGCCATCGCTGTCGGGAAGTTCATAGCGCGGCCGACCGATGACCCGGACTTTGCCGCGCAAGGTGGTCATCAGCGGGTAGCCGCAGGTTTGGGTCAGCAGCACATCCGGCGATAACCAGAGTTCGGGCAGCGACAGGCCTTCGGCACTCAAACGGGAATGGCCCAGGTGATCGAGGATGCGCGAGAGCCAGCGTTCGTTCGCCGCGCGGATCGGCTCGGGGGCGACGTACATCAGGAGTTCAGCGAGGTGTTGTGTCATCGAAATCTTCCCATACAACGATAATCCCCTGTGGGAGCGAGCCTGCTCGCGATGGCGGTGTGTCAGGCAACATCAATGTTGAATTTTAATGGCCCCATCGCGAGCAGGCTCGCCCACAGGGGACCTCATTCGCAATCAGTGGAACGGATGCCTCGGGCTATCGATGGCTTTCACGCCATTCTCCCGCCACAACTGCCCATAACCCCGCACCAGAAACCCGCCGCTGCGCGCCAGCCATTGCTCGCGACGCGCGTGGTAGGCGCGTGGCAAGTCGTACCAGGGCAGGCCCGGCAAGTCGTGATGCACCAAGTGAAAATTCAGGTTCAGGAACAGCCAGCGCCACGGCCAGGCCGCTTCGTTGAGCACGGTGCGTTGTTCGGGTGCGGCGTGTGGGCGGTGTTCATAGTAGGAGCGAATCATCGCAATCGACAGCGCCGGCACGCTGATCAGCAACAGGTAATGCCAGACCGGCAGCACACTGTAGCGCGCGATGAACACCAGCATCAGCAGGGTCAGCCCGCCGTGGGTCAGCCACATCAACCACGCCTGCCGCTCACCGTGGATCAGCCGCTGCAGTTCTTCTTTCGCCAGTGCCAGCAGGGCCAGCGGCGCGCCGAGCATGAAGCGCCCGAGCACGGTTTTGTTCAGCCAGTGCAGGCCTTGCTCAAACAGTGAACGGCCCTGCCACTGCTCGGCCGTCAGGTAACGGCTTTCCGGGTCGAGACCGGGCAAGGTCAGGTCTTCGTCGCGGTGATGCAGCAAATGGCTGTCGCGGTACAGGGTGTAGGGATACCAGACGGCGAACGGGGCGTAGCCGAGGACTTTGTTCAGCGATGTCCAACGAGTGGGATGCCCGTGAAGCAATTCGTGTTGCACCGACAACCAGAGCACCACCAACGGGATCAGCAAAAACGTGCTCCACCACAGCCCCAAACGGTCACTCGCCAGCACGATGCCGAACCAGCCGGCATACACGCCGACCAGCAACAGCCAGGTCGGCCACTCGGTGCGAGCGGTCAGGCGTTGGCGCAGGGTTTCGATTTCCTCTCGGTGGGCGGCATCGAAGTAATGGGGCATGGCGTTGCTCAGATCGGGGACCAGTCCCCCTCTGTGCAATGGCGCAGGGAAATCTTGCAGATTATTTGGTGATCGTTCCCAGAGCGTGGGAACGATCGATTAAAGCGGGATCAATGACCGAACACATCCACCTTCTTGGCCTTCTTGTCTGCGCGCTTTTCATCGGCGGTTTTCGCCGGTTTCTTCTTTGCCGCTTTTTTTGAATCCATGCCTTTGGCCATGATACGTACTCCACTCATACGGGATGTGAGATCAGGTATACACCTATCCCCGGCCGCGCGTTCTTTTATAATCGTCCGCTTTGCGCACCGACAGATCAAACCCATGCCCGACACCCAGTACACCCTGCTCGCCGAGCCGTTATGGCCGCTGATGAACAAGTTTTATCGCGCCCACCAATCGTCGATGAAAGCCGTCCGTGATGCTCAGCTGTGGGTCGCCCGGCGCGACGAGATCATTGGCGCGCTGTGTCTGCGGCCGGTCTCGGGGGGGCATTGGTTAACGGGGTTGTTCATCGATCCGGCCTGTCGGGGACAGGGGATCGCGGCGGGGTTGATCGCCGAAGCGGTGCGCGGTCTCGACCAACCGGTCTGGCTGTTCTGCCACCCGGACTTGCGAGGCTTTTATGAACGCCGAGGATTTTCCTTCGATCCGCACATGCCCTACGCCATGATCGAACGCCTGAGCCGTTACGCGCGCAGCAAACCGATGATTGCCATGGGCCTGGATCCAGCCAGGTAACTCACGCCAGCCTTTTGAAGATCATAGAGTGGGAGCGGGCTTGCCCGCGATGAGGCCTGTACATTCAACACGGATGTTGTCTGACAGATTGCTATCGCGGGCAAGCCCGCTCCCACAAGGTCTTGCGGTGTCCAAAGCTTAGTCGTCGGCGTTAGGGTCAAGCTCCGGGAACATCACTTCGGTGAACCCGAATTTGCTGAAGTCGGTGATCCGCGACGGGTACAGCCGGCCGATCAGGTGATCGCATTCATGCTGTACCACCCGCGCATGGAATCCCTCGGCAATCCGCACAATCGCCTGGCCCTTGGGATCAAAACCTTCGTAGCGAATCTGCTGATAACGATCCACCGCCCCACGCAGGCCGGGCACTGACAGACAGCCTTCAAAGCCCTCCTCCATCACCGGGCTCAACGGCGTGATCAGCGGATTGATCAGGATGGTCTGCGGCACTGCTTCAGCGTCCGGGTAGCGTTCGCTGTGCTCGAACCCAAAGATAACCAGCTGCAGATCAACACCGATCTGCGGCGCAGCCAGGCCAACACCGCCGACGCTTTCCATGGTCTGGAACATGTCGTCGATCAGTTGCCACAGCTCAGGGCTGTCGAACATCTCAGCCGGAACCGGCGGGGCGATGCGCAGCAGGCGCTCATCGCCCATTTTCAGGATTTCACGGATCATTTGGTGACTTCGTCAGTGGGGGTCTTGATCGAGTGATCCCGACCCAACCCCGAAACGTGGTGTTTGGGTTGGTGGTCGAGTTCACCGGGGACTTTTTCGCCATCATTCTTGCCCTCGGTCGACATGTGTTCGATCACCGCATTCATCTCCGCGCCGAGCAACAACACCGCCGCGGAAATATAGAAATAGAGCAACAGCACGATGATCGCGCCGATACTGCCATACATGGCGTTGTAGTTGGCGAACTCCTTGACGTACAGGCCAAAGCCCACGGAAGCGAGGATCCACACCACCACCGCCAGCACCGAGCCCGGGGTGATAAAACGAAACTCCTGCTTGACGTCGGGCATGACGTAATAAATCAGCGCCACGGCGACCATCAGCAAAATCACCACCACGGGCCAACGAACGATGGTCCACAGGGTCACGATGAAATCTTCCATGCCCACTTGCGCAGCAATCCAGCCCATCAGTTGTGGCCCGAGCACCATGAGTGCGGCGGCGATCAGCAGCATTCCGGCGATGCCCACCGTGTAGATAATCGACAGCGGAAAGCGCTTCCACGCGGGCCGGCCTTCGACCACGTCGTAGGCGGCGTTCATCGCGCTCATCATCAGCCGCACGCCGGCGGACGCGGTCCACAGGGCAATCACGATACCAATCGACAGCAAGCCACCCTTGGACTGCTGGAGTTGGTCGATCACCGGGTTCACCTGTTCCAGCGCCTGGGGCGGCAGGACCAGCTCGGATTGCAGGCGCAGCCAGGAGAAGAAGTCCGGCAGGTGCAGGAAACCGATCAGCGCGATGAGAAAAAGAATGAAGGGGAACAGCGAAAACAGCATTTGATAGGCCAATGCCGAGGCATAGGTCGACATCTCGTCGTCGACGAACTCGGTGACCGTGCGCACCATGACACGGTGCAGGCGCAAGCCTTTCATGTGAGGGAAAAACATTAGCGTCTCCTTTCGCCGCAAGATTGGGTTGAAGTCGAGGCGACTCAGGGGCCGTTTTCTACATCAAAGTAGCCTACTTGGCGACTTTGAAACAATTTCCGTGTGCAAGTTCAGGCTGACACAAAAACGGCCATCCGTGGATGGCCGTTCATGTTGCTCGTCAAAGGCCGAATCACGCCTTGTCGACGCCTTTCTTGATCGCGTCCTTGGCCTTGCCCACCGCTTGCTGGGCCTCGCCTTTCCTTTCCTGCACGACGCCTTCGGCGCGCATTTTGTCGTTACCGGTGGCCTTGCCGACGCCTTGCTTGACGTTGCCGGCGGCTTCGTTGGCCATGCCTTTTACTTTATCGCCAGTGCTGCTCATGGTGTTTCTCCTGTGAACAATTCAACGGAAAAAGTCGTTACACAAAGATTGACCCGGGGCATTTGCACGGAGTTTCATTTATTTTCAGTCACGCATTTCATCGTTCAGCGCAGGTTGGGCTTTATGTTTGCCGACCAACCCCCGAGAATGCGCAACGTATTCAGGCCATGGCGCTGAAGATCCAATCCCGTAGGAATGTTATGAAACTCGATAAAAAGCAGGCCATTGCCCGCAGAAACCAGGAACTTGGCGGTGCTGTGCTTGGCGTCAACAACTGCCATTTCACCGAACTGAACCGCAACCGCAACATCTGGTGGTTCGATATCCCGGTGGCGCGCCTGGCCATTGGTCAGTACGAATGGGTTCACCTGCTGATGCACACGCCGGATACCGACGAACTGCTGCACCTGAAAGTGCCGACGGTGTTCCTGCGCGAGAAGCTCGAAGGCCTGGTGGTGCGCAACGAAGGCAAGCGTAAAGCCGCTTTGAGCCTGGAACTGAGCGCGGACAAGGATTCGTACCTGCAAGACATGCGCCCGGCGGGCACTAACGTCAATTTCGCGCCGTTCCGCCTGTAAATAACACTGAGTACCTGTGGCGAGGGGATTTATCCCCGTCCGGCTGCACAGCAGTCGTAAATCCGGTGAACGCGGTGTTCCTGCTGAAATGCGGTTGCAGGTTTTTGGGGCCGCTGCGCGACCCGACGGGGATAAATCCCCTCGCCACAGATAAATCCCCTGAGCACATAAAGCACTTCTGACATCGCCATAAACAAAAAACCCCGCATCTGCGGGGCTTTTTGTGGGTTACGCGCTGACTTTCTTGGCGTTGAGCTTTTTCAGCTCTTCGTCGCGCAATTCGCGGCGCAGGATCTTGCCGACGTTGGTGGTCGGCAACGCGTCGCGGAACTCCACGGAGCGCGGGACCTTGTAGCCGGTCACGTTCGCACGCATGTGCTCCATCACCTGCTCCTTGGTCAACGTCACACCTGGTTTGGCCACGATGAAAATCTTGATCGCTTCGCCCGACTTCTCGTCCGGCACGCCGATGGCAGCGCATTGCAGCACGCCCGGCAGGGTCGCGAGCACGTCTTCCAGTTCGTTCGGATAAACGTTGAAACCGGACACCAGGATCATGTCTTTCTTGCGATCGACGATGCGCATGTAGCCGTCCGGCTGAATCACCGCGATGTCACCGGTCTTCAACCAGCCTTCGCTGTCGAGCATTTCATCGGTGGCGTCCTGACGCTGCCAGTAGCCCTTCATCACTTGCGGACCTTTCACACACAGTTCGCCGATTTCGCCTAACGGCTGCTCGACGCCGGCATCGTTGATGACTTTGCACACGGTGGACGGAACCGGAATACCGATGGTGCCGATCTGGATGTGCTGGATCGGGTTCACAGTGGCCACCGGGCTGGTTTCGGTCATGCCGTAACCTTCGCAGATGGCGCAACCGGTGACCGCTTTCCAACGCTCGGCCGCGGCCAGTTGCAGGGCCATGCCGCCGGACAGGGTGACTTTCAGTGCGGAGAAATCCAGCTTGCGGAAGCCTTCGTTGTTGCACAGCGCCACGAACAAGGTATTGAGGCCGACGAAGCCGCTGAACTTCCACTTCGACAGTTCCTTGACCATCGCCGTCAAGTCGCGCGGGTTGCTGATCAGGATGTTGTGGTTGCCGATCAGCATCATCGCCATGCAATGAAAGGTGAAGGCATAGATGTGGTACAGCGGCAGCGGTGTGATCAGGATCTCGCAACCTTCATTGAGGTTGGACCCCATCAGCGCCTTGCACTGCAGCATGTTCGCCACGAGGTTGCGATGGGTCAGCATCGCGCCCTTGGCCACGCCGGTGGTGCCGCCGGTGTATTGCAGGACGGCAACGTCGCTGCTGGCCGGGTTGGCTTCCGCCACTGGCTGGCCGTGGCCCTTGCTCAACACGTCGTTGAACTTGATGGCCTTGGGCAAGTGATACGCCGGGACCATCTTCTTCACGTACTTGATGACGCTGTTGACCAGCAGGCGCTTGAGCGGTGGCAGCAGGTCGGCCACTTCGGTGACGATCACGTGCTTGACGCCGGTTTTCGGCACCACGATCTCGGCCAGATGCGCCATGTTGGCCAGGCAGACCAAGGCTTTGGCACCGGAGTCGTTGAACTGGTGTTCCATTTCCCGCGCGGTGTACAACGGGTTGGTGTTGACCACGATCAGCCCGGCGCGAATGGCACCGAATACGGCTACCGGGTACTGCAACACGTTGGGCAGTTGCACGGCGATTCGATCGCCAGGCTGCAAGTCGGTATGCTGTTGCAGGTAAGCGGCAAAGGCACCGGACAATTCGTACAGTTCACCGTAGGTGATTGTCTTGCCCAGGTTGCTGAATGCCGGTTTGTCGGCGAAGCGCTGGCAGGATCGTTTCAACACTGCCTGAATATTCGGATACTCGTCTGGATTGATCTCGGCAGCAATCCCGGCAGGGTACTTATCCTTCCAAAAGTCTTCGTTCATGGAAGCCCACTCCTCAGCAACGCGAATTCAGCACCGCATTTGATGCGATTATTATTGGTGTGTGTTTGTCGGTGAATCTAGCGCTTTTATAAGCCCGAGAAGTCACAAAGCGCGCCGAGAGTAGCAGCTTTGCCAAGGGTCGACTAGAGCCAAAAGCGGCCTCTATGGTCACAATTGTGACTCAAGAATTACTAGCGGTCATTTTAGAGCAAAGATTCTATACAACCCTGAAAAGCCCCGTATTTCGGGGCCTTCCCTTTAAAAGCATCGCGGGCAAGCCCGCTCCCACAGGATCAGCGATGACCTTGTGGGAGCGCGGCTTGCCCGCGAACCGCGCAAAGCGCGGCCATTCAACGCCTATGCAATATCCCGCAACTCCCGCCGCAGAATTTTCCCGACTGGCGTCATCGGCAACGACTCACGCAACACAATGTGCTTGGGCACTTTGTACGCCGTGAAGTTTTCCTTGCAGTACGCCTTCAGCTCTTCAAGGCTGACCCCCGACTCGCGGGCCACCACAAACAACTTCACCGCCTCCCCCGAACGCTCGTCCGGCACGCCGATCACTGCGCAGTTGGCAACTTTCGGATGAGCCATGACGATGTCTTCGATTTCGTTGGGGTACACGTTGAAACCCGAGACGATGATCATGTCTTTCTTGCGATCGACGATGCGCACAAAACCGTCCGGGTCGATCACCGCGATGTCGCCGGACTTGAACCAGCCCTCGGCATCCAGCACTTCGGCAGTGGCTTCCGGTTTCTGCCAGTAGCCCTTCATGATCTGCGGGCCCTTGATGCACAGTTCGCCGCGTTCGCCCAAAGGCTGCTCGACGCCTTCATCGTTGATCACTTTCAGCGTGGTGCCCGGCACCGGCAGGCCGACCGTGCCGATCCGCGATTTGTCGCCGTACGGGTTGGTGCAGGCCACTGGTGAAGTTTCGGTCAGGCCGTAACCTTCGGTGATGCGGCAACCGGTGAGCTGTTCCCAGCGCTCTGCGGTGGCCTTGACCAGCGCGGTGCCGCCGGAGTTGGTGAGTTTGAGGCTGGAGAAATCCAGGGTCTTGAAATCCGGGTGATCCATCAGCGCTACGAACAGCGTGTTCAGCCCCAGCAACGCCGAGAACCGCCATTTCTTCAGCTCCTTGATGAAGCCGCCGATGTCGCGAGGATTGGTGATCAGCACGTTGTGGTTGCCGGTCACCATCATGCACATGCAGTTCGCCGTGAAGGCATAGATGTGGTACAGCGGCAGCGGCGCGATCATCACTTCCTGACCTTCGCGCAGCAACGGCTGACCGTCGCTGCCGAACTGCCCGAGGCACGCCCGCGCCTGCTGCATGTTGGCCACGAGGTTGCCGTGGGTCAGCATCGCACCCTTGGCCAGGCCGGTGGTGCCGCCGGTGTATTGCAACACGGCGATGTCATCGAGACTGACTTTCAGCGGCTTGATGCCCAGGCCACGGCCCAGACGCAACGCGCTCTTGAAGGAAATCGCCTGCGGCAAGGAATAGGCCGGGACCATCTTCTTGACCTTGCTGACCAGGGTGTTGACCAGCCAGCCCTTGGCGCTGGGCATCAGGTCGCCCATCTTCGCTTCGATCAGGTATTGGATGTCGGTGTCGGGCAGCACTTCCTGGACCTTCTGCCCGAACATGTTCAGGTACACCAGCGCCCGGGCACCGGAGTCCTTGAACTGATGACGCATCTCCCGCGCGGTGTACAGCGGGTTGGTGTTGACCACGATCAGCCCGGCGCGCAACGCACCGAATACGGCAATAGGGTAATGCAGGACGTTGGGCATCTGCACCGCGATGCGATCCCCCGGCACCAGATCGGTGTGGGCTTGCAGGTAACCGGCGAACGCCAGGCTGTAGCGTTCCAGTTCGGCGTAGGTCAGGGTCACGCCCATGTTGCTGAAAGCGGGGCGATCAGCGAATTTCTTGCAGGAACGCTCGAACACCTCAAGCACCGACTTATAGGCCCCAAGGTCAATATCCAGGGGCACGCCTGCCGGGCGTTTGTCATTCCAGAAATCAGGTTGCATTGTTCTTGTCCTCTTTACCTGAGCCTATCCGGGCCGCTTTTCTGTCTTCTTCAACACAAAGAGCGAAGAGCGGGGCTTCACGGACACTAGCAGCTATGGCCAATCAGGCAAATATGCCAACGGGCGTCATTGACCGTGTGAATCTTGCTGCAGCAGCGTGGCCTGATCAGACGGGAGCGAAAGGATGCGCTATACAATGCATCGTGCCTGTGACCCATCCATGCAAAGGAATCGCCATGATCCACGACACTTTCTGGCTGACCGCGAGTGACCGCAGCCGCCTCTTCGTCAACCAGTGGCTGCCCGATCCGCCTTTGAAAGCGGTGATCCTGCTGGCCCATGGCATGGCCGAACACAGTGGTCGCTACGCCCGCCTGGCGGAGAAATTCTGCGGGCAGGGTTACGGCGTCTACGCGCCGGACTTGCGTGGACATGGCAAAACTGCCGAAAACGGGACACTCGGCCATTTCGCCGATGACGATGGCTGGTGCAAAGTGGTCGGCGACCTGGCCAGCCTCAACCAGCACATCGGCCAGCAACATCCAGGCGTGCCGATCGTGCTGCTCGGCCACAGCATGGGCAGCTACATCGCCCAGGCCTATCTGCTGCATCACAGCGCCAGCCTGCATGGCGCGGTCCTCAGCGGTTCGAACTTCCAGCCCATCGCGCTTTATCGCGCGGCGCGACAAATCGCCCGGCTCGAACGCCTGCGCCAGGGCGGCAAGGGTCGCAGTGCGCTGATCGAGTGGCTGTCATTCGGCTCGTTCAACAAGAAATTCAAACCGGTGCGCACGCGGTTCGACTGGCTCAGTCGTGACCCGGCGGAGGTTGATCTGTACGCCAGCGACCCGCTCTGCGGCTTTCGTTGCACCAATCAGCTGTGGATCGATTTGCTCGGCGGCTTGCAGCAAATCAGCAAAGCGTCCAATCTCGCTCAGATTGATCCGGGCCTGCCGCTGCTGGTGATTGGCGGTGAATGTGATCCGGTGAGCGAAGGCAAGCGTCTGAACGATCTGGCCGATGCGCTACGCGCGGCCGGCAGCCAGAACCTGCAACTGACTATTTACCCGCAGGCACGGCATGAACTGTTCAACGAGAGCAACCGCGATGAAGTGATCGATGACGTGTTGAACTGGATCGCCCAGGCGCTGAGCCACCGCCGGCCACCCAGATCAGAATAGTTTTTTTGTGAATTTATTTATTCGTGACAGGAATTGAAACAGATGACCCAGGTTACCAACACCCCTTACGAAGCCCTCGAAGTAGGCCAGACCGCCAGCTACAGCAAGACGGTCGAAGAGCGCGACATTCAGTTGTTCGCCGCGATGTCGGGTGATCACAACCCGGTGCACCTGGACGCCGAATACGCCGCTGGCACCATGTTCAAAGAACGTATCGCCCACGGCATGTTCAGCGGTGCGCTGATCAGCGCGGCCGTGGCGTGCGAGTTGCCTGGGCCGGGCACTATTTATATCGGTCAGCAGATGAGCTTTCAGAAGCCGGTGAAGATTGGCGACACCCTGACCGTGCGTCTGGAAATCCTCGAGAAACTGCCGAAGTTTCGTGTGCGGATTGCGACTCGCGTGTTTAACCAGCGCGACGAATTGGTGGTGGATGGCGAGGCCGAGATTCTGGCGCCGCGCAAGCAGCAGACCGTAGCGTTGACTACCCTGCCGGCGATCAGCATCGGCTGATTTGGGGAGGGGGGGGTCAGCTGAATCCACCCCTCACCCTAACCCTCTCCCCAAGGGGTAGAGGGGACCTACCGAGGTGTACTTTCGGGTTACATCGACCTGGGAGTTCGAGTCGAACTCAGGCTCTGAAAAGCCCCCGATCGACTCCCTTTCCCCCTCTCTCCTCTGGGGAGAGGGCTGGGGTGAGGGGTGGTTCTTAAAATCAGGCATCGATCTAAAACTCACCGCGACCGCTCACCCTCCTCAACCTGCACACTCGCCGTCATCCCCGAACTCAAGTTCATCCCTTCCGGCAACTTATCAATCTTGATCCGCACCGGAATCCGCTGTGCCAGCCTCACCCAGTTGAACGTCGGTTCGACCTCCGCCAGCAACTGCCCGTCCGGGGTGGTATTACGATCGGTAATCCCGCGGCTGATGCTTTCCACATGCCCGTCCAGCGCTTCGCCGGCGCTCATTAACCAGACCTTCACCGGATCGCCCACCCGAATCCGCGGCAACTTGGTTTCCTCGAAATACGCCTGCACATAAAAAGTCGAATCATCGATCAACGCCATCACTGGTTGCCCGGCATTCACGTAATTGCCTTGGGCCAGACGCAGGTTGGTGATGTGGCCGCTGCGAGGCGCATGGACCTGGCTGCGCGCCAGATTGAGTTCCGCGACCTTGGCTTCCGCCTGGGCTTCACGCAGTTCACCACGGGCGATGCCGGCGTTGATTTGCGCGTTCTCGCGCAGTTCGGCGCTGATCGCTTGTGGCCCGAGACTGGCGCGCCGACTGGCTTCGCGTTCGCGCAGATTGAGCTGCTGCTGACGGGTCTGCACCACCGCCTGGGCTTTCTCCAGCGCCGCTTCGAAACGGTCACGATCAATGCTCAGCAACAGATCGCCGGCCTTGACCGGCTGGTTATCGAACGCCTTGAGCTCACGCACCCAACCCGAGACGTCCGGGGCGATCACCACCACGTCGGCGCGGATCCGCGCATCCCGGGTCCAGGGCGTGAGCATGTAGTACTGCCACAAATGGAAGCCGGCAAAGATCGCCACCGCCACCAGGCACAGGGTTACCGCGACACGTACGGGGGTACGCATTTTTTACTCCTTATAAAGGTCCGAGGACGACGGTGATCAGGGTCAATACACAGACGTACAAGGCGCAATCAAACAATGCTTCGTGCCAGATCCAGCGGCCGACCGGCGTCAGGCGCAACAGCATGCGCAAGGCTCCGGTGACGAGCAGCGCGAGCAGCACATAAATCAGAAACGGACTGAGCAGCACGCCGCCCACCGACCATTCACGCAAGCCCATGGCTTTGCTCCTGTTGACGGCACCAGGCGCGCCAGCTGCTTTGCAATTGCAGCACGGCGCCTTGGGCCAGTTTCACGGCATCGCTGGGCGGCAACGCGTACAAGGTTTTCAGAAAGTCTTCGCTGGGCTGTTCCAACGCATCGGCGCAGCTGCCTGCAGGACCTTGTTCGAGGACTTTTTCCAACTGTTCGAGATATCGCCGTTGAGGCGCACTGACTGGCACTTGCGCCACTGCCAGGCTCAAACGCAGATGCAGCAATTCATCGCCGATATCGAGGCCGAGCAAGCCGTCATCCCAGCGACTGCGCGCCGGTTCCGGCAACTCGGGGTAGTGCCGCGCCAGTTGCAGCAGACGGTCGGCCATGCGTCCACCAAACCAGCTTTCGGCACCGCGCAGATTGCGTCGGGTCAGCCGCACCAGATCATCGAGGGTCGCCGCCAGCAAGCGCCGGCCATGCCACGCCGGGTTACGCAGGATCAGCAAGTGGAACGCCAGCACCGCCGCGCCGACACCGACCACCATCGCCTGGGCGCTGTTGAAGAACGTGGCGACGTCGAATTTCATCGCGTTCAGCGGCGACACCAGCACGATAAAGTGCAGACAGAACGAAGTGGCCGTGGCGCCGATCTGCGGCTTGGCCATGCCCAGCGCACCGAAAAACAACGGCACGCCCATGCCCATGCAGAGCAACGCAAAACCGCTCCATTGCGGCAGCAAAATCTGCCCGACGAAAAACGCCGTCGGGATCGCCAGAAAAATACCCCGCATGAAACTCATGCCGATCTGCGCACCGTTCTCGCGGCTGGCAAACAGGCTGCACACCACACACGTCAGCACCAGGGCGCCCGAGGCGGCGGGCCAGGCAGTCGCCAGCCAGAAGCACGACACCACCAGAAACGCCAAGGCACTGCGCGCACCGAACACCAACGCCAATGACAGGTCGCGGTGCGGCGTCAGGGTGCGTGGCGGATCGACCGTTTCGCGCCCCTCCTCCACCGCTTTCAACGCCGCAGTGGCCGCCATCGCGGTATCGAGCAGCAAGGTGAAACGGGCCAGGCAATAACTCTGCGCGGAGCTGATGTGTGGATCGTGGGAAGCATCAAGCAACCTCGGCCGCAACGCTTGCAGGGTCGCGGAATCGGCACCGCTGAGGGCGGCCTGAACCTCGGTCATCCAGGGCTGCAGTTGCTCGGCTTCCTGCGGTTCCAATTGCTTCCACTGGCGGCGCACCGAACGGGCGATGCGCAGCAGCATCAAGAGTTTCTGGCTCAAACCGCTGATGGCTCGTGCGCGCTGCCGACCGAGGCCACCCTCAAACCAGGCATGTTCGCGCTGGGCATCGACGGCGACAATTCGTCCAAGGATTTCCAGCAGGCCTTTACGCGCCTGAGCATCGCCGGCCAGGGTGGCACGCGCTGCATTCATCCCGCTGTTCCAGGCGGCTTGCGCCTGATCCGCCAGTTGCCGCTCGACCCGCATCGGCCAAATCAAGGCGCTTGCCGCCGTGGCGCAGAGGATGCCCAGACAGATTTCCGTGCAACGCGCGACGGCTTGATCGAACACCGTCAGCGGATGGGTAATGGCCGGCAACGCGATGATCGCCACCGTGTAACCGGCCAGCACAAAAGAATAGGACCACGCGCTGCGCAACAGCGTCGAACTCGCCGTACACAACCCGAGCCACAGCGCCAATGCCAGTAGAAACAGCCAGGGTGTCTGGGCGAATACCCCCATGAACACCACCGACATGATCGTTCCGACCAGCGTGCCGAGCAGCCGCGCCAACCCCTTCTGCACCACCATTCCGGACAACGGTTGAGCGACGATGAACGCGGTCATCAGCGCCCAGGCCGGTTGCTCCAGGCCCCAGCGCAACGCCAGCCACAGGGCCAGGCCGCCGCCGATCAAGGTCTTGATCGCGAACTGGAGGGCGCGGCGGTCAGGCGCAAACAAGGCCTGCAAAGTGATAGGCACGTAGAAGACTCTTGAAGGGACGTTTTTAACGATAGCCGGGTTCACTGAAGTCACTTGAAAAACAAATTATTAGCTAGCTATCTATCGCCCGTCCAGTGTTAATTCCCAGGCACAAAAAAACGCCAGACTGGCTGGCGTTTTTGACAGGCTACGAATGCTTAAGAGCGAGCGCGAGCCTGGTTACGCAGGGCTTTTACCTGATCGTGATTGCGTTGCACGCCATGATATTGACGTTCAACCAAGTCACGAATGCCCACCAGGTTGTGCTTGTTGATTTTCTCGATGGCTTCTTTGTAAGCCTTCAGCGCATGGTCTTCGCCGCGTTCGGCTTCGTTCAGCACGGCTTCTTCATCCTTGCCGGTGAACACGGCTTTCACGTCGACCCAGCGACGGTGCAGGTCACCGCTGACACTGGTGGAAGTTTCCGGATCGCCACCCATTGAGCGCACGGCGCTCTGGAGTTCGGCAGCTGCGGTGGCGCAGTCATTGGAGCGTTGCACGAACAGGGTTTTGAGTTCAGGGTGTTTGATATCTTCAGCGCAAGTCTTGAACCCTTCCTGACCGTCTTTGCTGGTTTCAATCAGGTCGTTGAGTACAGAGATCGCTTCTTTATTCATGTCGGTCATTTTTCAATTCCTTGCGGGTTGATGAAAGATGTAATAGCTATTGCACCCTGCATGCCAGCTTTGAATTGATAATTTATTCCTTATATTTCAAATACTTAGTTTTAAATCAAAAATCTGTATCCGCTTTTTTTGCATGAACTGTCAATTGGCCTGCATGCAGAATGCCTGTATTTTTCCAGCCTGATGAATCAAGACGACCGATAGATGAACCCTGAAAAGCTCGAACTGTTGATCACCCGCGAAATGCCCTTCGGCAAATACAAGGGTCGGATCATTGCCGACCTGCCCGGCCAATACTTGAACTGGTTCGCCCGAGAAGGTTTCCCCCATGGCGAACTGGGCGGTTTACTGGCCCTGATGCAGGAGATCGACCATAACGGTCTGTCGGACCTGCTCGAACCACTGCGCGCCAAACACGGCAAACCGGCCCCGCGCCACTGAAATCGCAATCAAGAACCGAGTAGCTCATGCCCGATAACACCCGTCGCGCCCGTGATGAACACTTCTGGAAGACCTTTGCCGACCGCTACGCAGTCGAACCCGGGCCCATCAACCTGGAAAACGGTTATTTCGGGCGCATGTCGCGCACCGTCGTCGAGGAGTATCAGCGCAACATCGAGCTGATCAACCGCAGCAACTCGGTGCATGTGCGCCAGCGTTTTGAACAGGTCGAGAGCCTTGAGATCCGGGCACAGCTCGCCAGCCTGATCGATGTTCCCGCCGAAGCCGTGGCCCTCACCCGCAACGCTTCGGACGGCCTGCAATCACTGATCCGCAACTACAATCGCCTGCAACCGGGCGATCAGGTGCTGATTTGCGACCTGGAGTACGACACGGTGAAAGGCGCAATGCGATGGCTGGCGCGGCATCGCGGCGTCGAAGTGATCGAAATCGACCACGCGCACCCGGCGAGTTTCGACAGCTTGCTGACCACCTATCGCGACGCGTTCGAGCGTTATCCAAAGCTCAAACTGATGGCCCTGACCCACGTCACCCATCGCACCGGATTGGTCATGCCGGTGCAGGCCATTGCTGCTGCCGCGAAGGAGCACGGCATCGACGTGATCCTCGATGGCGCCCACGCCCTCGGCCAGATCGAGTTCAATCTGGATGAGCTGGGCATCTCTTTCGCCGGCTTCAACCTGCACAAATGGATCGGCGCCCCGCTCACGCTGGGCTTTATCTACATCGCCCCTGAGCGCCTGGCCGACATCGACCCGGACATGGGCGAGATGCATTTCCCGGTCACCGATATTCGCGCCCGCACGCCGTACAGCACGCCGAACATCCCGGCACTGCTGACGCTGCCGCTGGTGTTCGAGGAGCATCTGGCCATGGGCGGCGTCGCCGCCAAGAGCACACGGCTCAACTACCTGCGCAACCGATGGGTCAACGCGGTTCGCGAGTTACCGGGGATCGATGTCATGACTCCCGATGACCCGCGACTGTATTGCGGCATTACCTCGATGCGTTTTACCCGGCATGCCGATCAACATGCGATGGTCGAGCGACTGCTCAACGACTACAACCTGTTCACCGTGGTCCGCAGCGGTGCGGCGAGTGGGCCCTGCATTCGGATTACACCGGGGCTCACGACCACCGCTGCCGAGGTGGATTTGCTGGCCCGAGCACTGTCCGAGTTGCGCTGACGTCAGACCGTGTACCTGTCGAAGTCCTCCGGTCTGATGTGCGTCGAAGCGGCGAACGTGTCGATTCCGATGGTCGTGTGGCCGAAAAAGCCGTCTTCGTTCGAGTCTCTACCGAGTGTGTGAATATTCAAGGTCGAGGCGTCGCCCCCTTGGTGCTTGTAGTAAAAGTCCTCCTCGTTGGTCAGCGCTGAGGCAGATCGACCGCAGTACTCCCGAGTGTTGAGCACCGAACGCGAGGCGGGTTCGGGAAAGTAGAGCTGGCCGACCCAGGCGACGTGCCGCTCGTCGAGAAAATTGTTGCCGGACGTGATGCGCACAGCGACATGGATGTGCAAGGCACGACCGGCATAGAACCCCGGATAGATAGTGGTAAACCGCACCACGCCTTTTTTATCGGTGAATTGCCCGCCACGCAGATAGGTGTCGTCATCAGTGCGAGGGACCGAGCCGATGTCACCGACATCGACCTCCTTGTCCGGGTTGATCTTGCTCCAGCCCGAATAGGCACCTCGCGCATTGCAATGCCAGATATCAACCAAGGCACCGGTCACGGGCTGACCGGTCATGGCATCGACAATCGCCAGGCGCAGCACCAGGGGAATACCATCGGCGCTTTCGCTGATGTTGCGTCGGATCAGTTTCGGATTACGGAAATACGGGCCGGCGATTTGCTCGGGAGACAGCAGGTAAACCGGGGGGGTGGGTGCAACTGAGGTGTAGTCGTCCATGACGTTCTCTCTTCCATAAGATGAACGCAGGTTAGCGCTGGTTGAACGACGAGATGCGGTAACTATGTATCGCTCCCACAGGTTTTTTGCGGGCAAAAAAAAACGGTGCACCGACCAAGCGCACCGTAAAGCCGTAGAACACACAACGAAGTGTTTGGTAAAAGCCGATCAGTCCAGCAGCGCCAATGCCTCGGCGGTGCATTCCTGAATCCGGGCCCAGTCGCCGTTCTTGATCCACTCCGGATCAAGCATCCAGCTACCGCCCACGCACATCACGTTTTTCAACGCCATGTAGCTCTTGATGTTGGCCGGGCTGACGCCGCCGGTCGGGCAGAATTTCACTTCACCGAACGGGCCGCCGAGGGCCTTGATGGCCGCAACGCCACCGCTGACTTCCGCCGGGAACAGCTTGAAGCGACGATACCCCAGGCCATAGCCTTCCATGATGCCGGACGCGTTGCTGATGCCTGGCAACAGCGGGATCGGGCTGTCGACGCTGGCTTCGAGCAGGTCACGGGTGATGCCGGGGGTGACGATGAACTGCGAGCCGGCTGCTTCGGCAGCAGCGAGCATGTTGCGATCCAGCACAGTGCCGGCACCGGTCATCAGTTCCGGACGCTGCTCTCGCAGAATCTGGATCGCCCTGAGACCGAACTGCGAACGCAGCGTCACTTCCAGGGCAGTCAGGCCACCAGCGGCCAAAGCGTCGGCCAGTGGCAGGACGTCCTGTTCGCGAGCGATGGTGATTACCGGCAGGATCCGCGCCTTGGCGCAGAGGCTGTCGATCAGGGCAACTTTGTCCGCCATGGAAACGGTCGGGGATGTCATTGTCATAGCGGCTGATCCTTGGCTCATGGGCACCAGTAAATCTCTAACGTAGGTTGCAGAAACGCGCGAATCGGCATGGCGGCGACATCGTCACCGGCCAATGCGGCACTCAGGGTAGTCAGTTTGGACTGACCGGAAATCGATAGAACGGTGGTCTTGGCCGAAGCCAGCAGCGCACGACTCATGGTCAGGCGCTGATGCGGCACGGTCGGTGCCAGCATCGGGTAGCAACGACGTGTGCCGTCGGCTTTCAAGGCATCGGCCAGGTTCGGGCTGTTGGGGAACAGCGAAGCGGTGTGACCGTCATCACCCATGCCGAGGATCAGTACGTCGATCGGCGGCAACTCGGCGAGCAAACGGTCGGCCTGCTCGGCTGCCAGCTCAAGGTTCGCGGTGGCGCTGTACAGGCTCAGAAACTGAGCCTTGGCCGCCGGGCCTTGCAGCAGATAACGCTTGAGCAGGCCGGCATTGCTGTCGGCATGCTCGACCGGCACCCAGCGCTCGTCGGCCAGGGTGACAACGACCTTGGACCAGTCCAGTTTCTGCTTCGCCAGGTTCTGGAAAAACGCCACAGGGCTACGACCACCGGACACCACCAGCGTCGCGCTGCCGCGAGCGTCGATGGCATCACTCAGATGCTTGGCCACATTCAGTGCCAGACCATCGGCCAGCAGCACCGGGCTCTTGAACTCATGGGCGCTGACGCCCTGAGGCAGTTGCAAATTAGATATCGCCATACCACGACCTCCCATCCCGCGTGATCAGAGCAATGGAGCTCATCGGTCCCCAGGACCCGGCCGCGTACGGCTTGGGCGCATCACCGGATTTTTTCCACCCGGCGATCAACTGGTCACACCACTTCCACGCGGCTTCGATTTCATCTTTACGGACAAACAGGTTCTGATTGCCACGCATCACTTCCAGCAACAACCGCTCGTAGGCATCGGGGATCCGAGCGCTACGCCAGGTGTCGGAAAAATTCAGCTGCAACGGACCGCTGCGCAGCTGCATGCCCTTGTCCAGGCCTTGTTCTTTGGTCATCACGCGCAAGGAAATGCCTTCGTCCGGTTGCAGGCGAATAATCAGCTTGTTGCTGATTTGCAGGCGCTGCTCGGGGGCGAAGATGTAGTGCGACGGTTCCTTGAAGTGGATGACGATCTGCGACAGCTTCTGCGGCATGCGCTTGCCGGTACGCAGGTAAAACGGCACGCCGGCCCAGCGCCAGTTGCGGATGTCGGCACGCAGGGCGACGAAGGTTTCGGTGTCGCTCTGGGTGTTGGAATTCGGTTCTTCCAGGTAGCCCGGCACCGGTTTTCCTTCGCTGTAGCCGGCGATGTACTGGCCACGCACCACTTGCGTGGTCAGGCCTTCCGGGCTGATCGGCGCCAGGGCCTTGAGCACTTTGACTTTCTCGTCGCGGATGCTGTCGGCAGACAGGTCGGCCGGCGGGTCCATGGCGATCAGGCAGAGCAGTTGCAGCAGGTGATTCTGGATCATGTCCCGCAGCTGACCGGCCTTGTCGAAGTAACCCCAGCGGCCTTCGATCCCGACCTTCTCGGCCACGGTGATTTCCACGTGGGAGATGTAATTCTGGTTCCACTGGGTTTCGAACAGGCTGTTGGCGAAACGCAGGGCGATCAGGTTCTGGACGGTCTCTTTGCCCAGGTAGTGGTCGATGCGGTAGGTGCGGTTCTCCGGGAAGAACTGCGCCACGGCGTCGTTGACCTTGCGCGAGGACTCCAGGTCCGAACCGATGGGTTTTTCCAGCACGACGCGGGTGTTTTCGCTCAGGCCGACCTTCGACAGGTTCTCGCAGATTGCACCATAAACCGCGGCCGGCGTGGCGAAGTAGGCAATCACACGCTGGGCGCTGCCGGCCATTTCGGCCAGGGCGACGTAATCGTCAGCCTTGAGGAAGTCGACATGCAGGTAGCTCAAACGGGCCAGGAAGCGTTCGACCACAGCTTCGTCCAGCTCGGCACCTACGTAACGGCGCAGTTCGGAGGCGATGAACGCCAGGTGTTCCTGCTCACTGCCCGGCTCACGGGCCAGCGCGATAATGCGCGTATCCTCGTGCAGGAGGCCTGCGCCATCGAGTTGATAAAGGGCAGGAAACAGTTTGCGCAGGGCCAGATCGCCGAGGGCGCCGAACAAGGCAAAGGTGCACGGTTCAACCGTAATCGAAGGCATGATGTTTGTTCTTTTATCAAGTTAATCTACAAATACCTTTTTTCAAGGCATCACTCAAGGAAAAATGTAGTAATAACCACAACATTTTCGCAAAATACAGATTCCGAGTGGTGGTCGGTCGGAGCCATCAGTAGGATAGGCCACCGTTACGGGCCGTATCAAAGGCCCAATTTGCATAGCCGAACGCTTATTTGCGCTGCTGACCTAAGGAACATGAAATGGACCGCGTGCGAAATTTACTGGAACAGATCCAGAATCGCCTTGAAGACCTGAACAAGGCAGAACGCAAAGTCGCCGAAGTCATCCTGCTCAACCCAGAGCAGGCCACCCGGTTCAGCATCGCCGCGCTCGCCCAGGCCTCTAAAGTCAGCGAGCCGACGGTCAACCGTTTCTGCCGTTCGTTTGGCGTCAGCGGCTACCCGGAACTCAAGCTTCAATTGGCCCAGAGCCTGGCCAGTGGCGCGGCGTATGTCAGCCGTGCGGTCGAGGCCGATGATAATCCGGAGGCCTATACCAAAAAGATTTTCGGCAGCGCCATCGCCTCTTTGGACAGTGCGTTACAGGCGCTTGACCCGAACCTGATCAGCCGCGCCGTCGACCTGTTGATCCAGGCCCGGCAGATCCACTTCTTCGGCCTCGGCGCCTCGGCCCCGGTGGCACTGGACGCGCAGCACAAGTTCTTCCGTTTCAACCTGGCCGTCACCGCCCATGCCGACGTGCTGATGCAGCGCATGATTGCGTCGGTGGCGCACACCGGCGAATTGTTCGTGATCATTTCCTACACCGGCCGCACCCGAGAACTGGTGGAAGTGGCGCGCATCGCCCGGGAAAACGGTGCTTCGGTGCTGGGTCTGACGGCCGAAGGTTCGCCACTGGCCAAGGCCAGTACCTTGAGCCTGAATATTCCGCTGCCGGAAGACACCGACATCTATATGCCGATGACGTCGCGGATCATCCAGCTGACCGTGCTGGATGTGCTGGCCACCGGCATGACCCTGCGCCGGGGTGTGGATTTCCAGCCGCATTTGCGCAAGATCAAAGAGAGCTTGAATGCGAGTCGGTATCCGGTTGGGGATGAGTTCAACTGACCCTTCAAAAACCACCCCTCACCCCAGCCCTCTCCCCAGAGGGGAGAGGGGGAAAGGGAGCAGATCTTCATGCTCTTCAAAACCTGAGTTCAACTCAAAGCTTCAGGCCGACGTAGATTGAACAATCAACGCGGTCAGTCCCCTCTCCCTCCGGGAGAGGGTTAGGGTGAGGGAGCAATCGCCCTGACACACCTAAGCTCCCACCCGCGCCTGCAAACTCAAATGCGCCTTCTGCCCCGGCGCCAGGCTCAAACTGTCCGTCCCGCCACTCGCCGCCTCGACACACACAAACTCTGAAATCTCGTTCCAACTCACCCCCAGCAACGGCCGCGAGCCCGGATGCCAGACCACCGTGTCCGCATGGTCGCCGGTGTCGATGCACAATTCCCGCTGCCAGGCATGGTCCTTGAGCTGCAATTCACCGTCATGCTGGAACACCCGCTGACACCCGCCTTCGACTCTCAACTCCCCTTCCTGCTGGCAAACCTGGCGATTCAACTGGTCATAACCCTGCGCACCATCGAGCCCAGACAGCGCTATCTCACCCACGTCACCAATACGCCAATAGGCATGCAACGCCTGGCTCAATTGGCACGGCAGGCTGTCCTGATGCTCGGTGCTCAGGCGTAGATCCATGCGCTCGCCCAAGTGTGCGTGCAGGTCCACTTGCCAGTCGCACAGCTGAAGTTGCCAATGCAGGCGCACGCCATCGTCGTCATGGCTGCTGTCGAGTAGCTTCCAGTCGATCAGCCGTGCCCAGCCATGGGACGGCCAGGCGTTTTCGCTGGGATGACGGCCATACCACGGCCAGCACACGGGCACGCCACCACGAATCGCACCGACTTGCGGCCACTTCGCCGCGCACCAGAGCCAGGGTTTCTGCCCTGTTGGCTGGAAGTGCAGCAATTGCGCGCCCTGACGACTGAACACCGCCTGACACAGCGGATGGTCGATCACCAGCACGTCGCGCTTCTGATAGCGCTCCCACGCAAACACCGGACGCTCGCGCAAGGATTTGAAGAAGCGTTGTAGCGGATGCTCATGCATGTGCCACTGTCCTGAAAATCACCCGGGGTGCGCCGCCCCAAAAAAAAGCGGACAGCCAGGGCTGTCCGCAAAAATGCGCACATAGAGAGGAGCTTATCGCAACAGCGTTAGAACACCGACTGAATTTTCAGGCCGGCCACCAGCGCGTTGTCGACTTCATCCACACCGCCCGGGTGAGTGATGTATTGCAGGTTGGGACGCACGGTCAGCCAGTTGGTAACGTGGAAGCCGTAGTTGATCTCGTAGTTGTACTCAGTGTTACGCAGCGGCGCGAACAGCGGGTCCTGATAGTCCGTGACATTGTTGGAGGCGTTGACCAACTCCGAGTTTTTCTTCACGTCATCGTTGACATGGATACGCGCGGCACCGATACCGAAGTCATCCTTCGGACGTGCATCGAACGGGCCCTTGTACACCAGCATCAGCGACTGATAGTTGTCGACGAAGTTGGTGTCCTTGTCATGGAAAGTAGCGTTGGCAGCAATGTTCAGACCGCGGGACGCGTCACCGTTGTGAGTGGTGAGTTGTTGTTGCGCCACGAACCAGTAGCCGGATTTGCTGCTGTGGCTGCGATAGGCATTGCCGCTGGTTGCCGCATCATCGCCGTTATCGTCTTCACGAACGTCGTCGGCCTTGGCCGTGCTTTTGTAATAACCGACACGGTATTCGCCCGGCAGGTTGCCAGGGTTAGGCAGCCAGACCAGTTCGACCGGCAACACGGTGCCTTTGGTACCACTGCCGCTGAGCTTGAAGCCGTTACCGTGCTCCAGTTGCGACGGGTTCTGGTTGTACGCGCCGATCTGCGCATACCACTCAGGCGAGATGTTGTACTTCACGCGGACCGCAGCTTGCATGACCGGCCAGTTGTACCAGATGTTGGTCGCCCAGTTACCCGCTTGGGAACCGCAGAACGCCAGGTTCTGGAACTCGCACGGGAAGGTGTTGAAGTCTTCGCCTTCGCCGAAGTAACCAGCCTTGACGTCCAGTTTGCCGTCGAGGAACTGGTGTTTGATCCACAACTGGGTCAGACGGACCATGTGGCCACGGCCGTAGACTTCCTGGGAAGAACTCAAGGTGCCGGCACGCGGATCGCCGACACGGTCATTGGAGATGTTTTCACCGTTACGGTTGGTGAACTGGACCTTGGCCTGGGTGTTATCCCAGCCCCACAACTTTTGCAGGTCCAGCGCCACGCCCAGACCAAACTGGTCGGCGTAACGCGCGGTCTTGTCGTTGTTGTAGCCGCCGTGAAGGTTTCCACCCACTTCACCGACGTAGTCCATCTTGATGTCGATACCCTGCTCGATCAGCTTGGTCCGCTCGCCACCCCAATCACCGGTCATCCATTCGGAATCGGCGCTGAACGCGTCAGCCGCGTGCACACTACCGGCCAGCATCATGGCCGCAACCGCGGACAACTGGCAGATAAGCTGAGCGTTGTTCTTCTTCTTCATCCCTACATCCTCGTTTTATTGTTATTAACTGTTTTTATTTAACGCGGTTACATCAGGTGCGATGCGCGACAGGCCGCGCACCGCATATCCCCCCTGTAGGAGCCAGGCTTCGTGGCGAGGGGATTTATCCCCGTTGGGTCGCGAAGCGGCCCTAAAAAATGGGACTGCTGCGCAGTCCAACGGGGATAAATCCCCTCGCCACAAAAGCCGGCTCTTACAGTTTTTGATCTTCAGCGGCCTTTGAATTGAGCGACGTTGGCGCTGTGGCTCTCGGCTTTTGGCTGACCGGCCACCCCCAGGCGTTCCCCGGTCTTGGCGTCGAACAACAGCACTTTCGATGGGTCGAATTGCAGGGTCAGGGTCTCGCCCACGTTCGGCGCGACGTCCGGTGCCAGGCGGCAGCAGACTTTGGTTTCATTGAGATTGACGAACACCAGCGTGTCGGGACCGGTCGGTTCAGTGACCTGGACTTCGGCGCGAATGGTCGGCAAACCATTGGGCTCGCTGCCCGCCAGCACGATCTGTTCCGGACGCAGGCCGAGGATCACTTCGCGATCTTCCAGACCGGCGTCCTGCATGCCCAACGGCAATTCGCAGCGCGCCTGGCCGCTGTCGAGCAGTGCGATCAGACGACCTTCCTTGCGTTGCAAACGCAGGGGGATGAAGTTCATCGGCGGCGAACCGATGAAGCTCGCCACAAACAGGTTGGCCGGGTTGTTGTAGATGTCTTTCGGCGTGCCGAACTGCTGGATGATCCCGTCCTTCATCACCGCCACTTTGTCGCCCAGGGTCATCGCTTCGATCTGGTCGTGGGTCACGTAGACCGTGGTGGTTTTCAGGCGCTGGTGCATCAGTTTCATTTCAGTGCGCATCTCGACGCGCAGCTTGGCGTCGAGGTTGGACAGCGGTTCATCGAACAGGTAGATCTTCGGCCGCCGCGCCAGGGCACGGCCCATTGCAACACGCTGTTGCTGACCGCCAGAGAGTTGGCCGGGCTTGCGGTTGAGCAGGTGTTCGATCTGCAGCAGCTTGGCCACCCGCGCCACTTCCGCTTCGATGTCGGCGGCGGGCATTTTGCGGATCTTCAAGCCGAAGGCGATGTTCTCGCGCACGCTCATGGTCGGGTACAGCGCGTAGGACTGGAACACCATGGCGATGTCACGGTCTTTCGGGCTCATGCCGCTGACGTCCTGGTCACCGATCATGATCGCGCCGCCGGTGATGGTTTCCAGGCCGGCGATGCAATTCATCAGGGTCGATTTGCCGCAACCCGAAGGTCCGACCAGGATCAGGAACTCACCGTCCTTGATCGACAGTTCGATGTTCTTGAGGGTGTCCGGCAGGCCGGGACCATAGGTCTTGTTTACATTGCGTAGTTCGAGCGTAGCCATGATTACCCCTTGACTGCGCCGGCCGTCAGCCCGCGCACGAAATACTTGCCTGCGACCACATAGACCAGCAGGGTCGGCAGCCCGGCGATCATCGCCGCCGCCATATCAACGTTGTATTCCTTGGCCCCGGTACTGGTGTTGACCAAGTTGTTCAACGCCACCGTAATGGGTTGCGAATCACCGCTGGAGAACACCACACCGAACAGGAAGTCGTTCCAGATCTGGGTGAACTGCCAGATCAGGCAGACCATGATGATCGGGGTGGACATCGGCAGGATGATCAAGCGGAAGATGGTGAAGAAACCCGCACCATCGAGCCGCGCGGCTTTCACCAGCGCATCGGGAACGCTGACGTAGTAGTTACGGAAGAACAGCGTGGTGAACGCCAGGCCGTAGACCACGTGCACGAACACCAGGCCGGTGGTGGTACTGGCCAGGCCCATCTTGCCGAGGGTGAACGAGGCTGGCAGCAGGACGGTCTGGAACGGCAGGAAGCAACCGAACAGCAACAGGCCGAAGAACAACTGCGAGCCACGGAAGCGCCACATCGACAGCACATAGCCGTTCAGCGCACCGATGGCGGTGGAGATCAGCACCGCCGGGACGGTGATCTTGATCGAGTTCCAGAAGTACCCGTCCACCGTGCCCCAGGCCTTGACCCAGCCGATGCCGCTGACCACGGTCGGCCAGCTCAGCAGGTTCCCGGAGTTGATGTCTTCCGGCGTCTTGAAGCTGGTCAACAGCATGACCACCAGCGGTATCAGGTAAAGGCATACGGCCAGGATCAGCACGCCGTAGATCGCGATGCGACTCAGGCTGATGGAAGGTTTGGCAGAGAAACTAGTCATGGCGCTTGGTCCTCAGCTCGGAGTACAGGTAAGGCACGATGATTGCGAGAATCGCACCGAGCATCAGAATCGCACTGGCCGAACCCATGCCCATCTGGCCGCGGCTGAAGGTGAAGGAATACATGAACATCGCAGGCAGGTCGGAGGAGTAACCCGGGCCGCCGGCAGTCATTGCCGCCACCAGGTCGAAACTCTTGATCGCGATGTGGGCCAGGATCATCACGGCGCTGAAGAACACCGGGCGCAGGCTCGGCAACACCACTTTCAGGTAAATGCGTGGCATGCTCGCACCATCGATCTGGGCGGCACGGATGATCGATTGATCAACCCCACGCAGGCCGGCGAGGAACATCGCCATGATGAAGCCCGAGGCTTGCCAGACCGCAGCGATCACCAGGCAATACACCACGCGATCCGGGTCGATCAGCCAGTCCAGGCGAAAGCCTTCCCAGCCCCAGTCCCGTAACAATTTATCCAGGCCCATGCCCGGGTTGAGCAGCCATTTCCAGGCAGTACCGGTAACGATCATCGAGAGCGCCATCGGGTACAGGTAAATGGTGCGGATGAAACCTTCGCGGCGAATGCGCTGATCAAGAAACACAGCCAGCAGCACACCGATCACCAAGGTGATGCCGATGAACATGCCGCCGAACACGGCGAGGTTCTTGCTCGCGACCCACCAACGGTCGTTGTCGAACAGCCGCTGATACTGCGCCAGGCCCGCCCACTTGTAAGTCGGCAGGAAGGTCGAGGTGGTGAACGACAGGATGAACGTCCACAGGATATAGCCATAGAAGCCCACCAGGACGATGAACATGCTCGGCGCCAGCACCAGTTTCGGTAGCCAGCGCTGCAGTGCATCGAACGGCGAGGCCTTGCTGAACACAGCAACAGAACTCATGGGAAGATCCCGTACGAAGAAAAAGGATTACAAACGCATTCCCTTGTGGGAGCGGGCTTGCTCGCTCCCACAGGGGCCTGCGCGGCTAGCGGTTACTTGGCTGCTTTGACGGCCGTGCCCAATTGTTTGGCGGCAGTCGCAGGATCGGCTTTCGGATCGTTGATGAAGTTGGTCACCACATCAAAGAACGCGCCTTGTACCGCCAGCGTGGTCGCCATGTTGTGCGCCATGCTCGGCTGCAGGCCGCCGGACTTGGCGTCCACCAGGAAGTCCTTGGCAGCGGTCTGGGCGCAGGAGTCGAAACCGTACTTGCCCATGTCGTTCAGCATGTCGATTCGAACAGGGATCGAACCCTTGTTGATGCTGAAGACTTTCTGGAAGTTCTCACCCAGCACGACCTTGGCAATGTCCTGCTGCGCGGCAGCAGTGCCCTTGTCTTTCTGCTTGAACACCGCCAGGGAGTCGATGTTGTAGGTGAAGGCCTTGTCGGTGCCCGGGAACGCTACGCACTCGTAGTCCTTGCCGGCGACTTTCTTGGCTGCGGTCCACTCGCTCTTGGCCCAGTCACCCATGATCTGCATGCCGGCCTTGCCGTTGATGACTTTGGCCGCTTCCAGGTTCCAGTCCTGGCCTTTGCCGTCGGCGTCCATGTAGGTCGCGACTTTCTTCAGCTCGGTCAGCGCCTTGACCATTTCAGGACCGGTCAATGCAGCGTTATCCAGGTCGACCAGGGCTTTTTTGTAGCCGTCCACGCCCATGACCGAAAGAACTACCGCTTCGAACACGGTGCTGTCCTGCCAAGGCTGGCCGCCGTGGGCCAGGGCGATGAAGCCCGCTTTCTTCAGCTTGTCACCGGCTGCGTAGAATTCTTCAAGGGTGGTTGGTGCTTTTTCGATGCCGGCTTTCTTGAAGACTTCCGGGTTGATCCACAGCCAGTTGACGCGGTGAATGTTCACCGGCACGGCTACGTAGTCACCCTCGTACTTCACGGTATCGGAGACTTTCTTGTCGAGCAGGCTGTCCCACTTCTCTGTCTTGGCTGCGTCTTTCAAGACGTCGGTGTCGAGCAGACCGGTAGACGCCCATTCCTGGATGTCCGGGCCTTTGATCTGCGCTACACCCGGCGGGTTACCGGCAACGGCGCGGCTCTTGAGTACGGTCATGGCGGTCGCACCGCCACCACCGGCAACGGCGCCGTCCTTCCAGGTGAAACCGTCTTTTTCAACTTGTGCCTTGAGCACATCGACAGCCGCTTTTTCACCACCGGAGGTCCACCAGTGAACGACTTCTACCGAACCTTTGGAATCGGCGGCAAGCGCACTGACAGGGAATGCAGAGATAGGAAGCAATGAGGCAAGAGAAATGACAGTAGCGAGGCGAGAAATCGCATTCATCTAGAATTACCTTTCTTGTTGTTATGCATGCAAGTCTGGTGCTTGCGCTGCATAGGATTTTAAACAGGAGTCATCCCTTCGCAGGTAACGAAGGGACGCGTGAATGTCACCACATGGTTACACAGGAGCGCTCTGGGACAACTGCCCCAAGGCACTGGCCATGCTCGGCGCCAGTGGCAGGCGCGGAATCAGGACAGCTTGCCAGGCGTGATACAGATCAGGTTTTCCGGCCCAGATATCGGCGCTCGGGCGGTTCTGCGGATCGAGTTCATGGTGCCAACTGCCATCGCAACGGTCGATGAAATGACTGTCACAGAATTCCCAGAACAACCGGTACCAGGTTTCGTATTGCTCATCGCCGGTGCGTTTAAGCAGCGCGCTGGCGGCAGCGCTGGCTTCGCAATGGGTCCAGTGCAATCGGTGGCGAACCACCGCGCGGTTGTCCCAGTCGAGGGTGTAGACAATCCCCGGCGCGCCATCAATATTCCAGCCGTGACGGCAATTGTGATCGAAGAGTTTTTGCGCGTCGGTGGCCAGCCAGCCCGGCGTGAGCATGCCGGCCTGAACCCGCGCGGCTTCGAGGTGCAGCAACAGCCGCGCCCATTCGAACCCGTGGCCCGGCGTGGTGCCGTAGGGGCGAAAACCGTCCGCCGGATTGTCGTGGTTGTATTCGCGCAGCGGCTGCCAGTCGCGATCAAAATGCTCGACCACCAGGTAGTCGTTGGCGGCGGCGTGACCATGGATCACCCGCTCGACAATGCGTTGAGCGCGGACCAGCCAACGGTGCTCGTCGGTGACATCCGCCAGGGCGAGAAAGGCTTCGGTGGCGTGCATGTTGCTGTTGGCGCCGCGGTAGGCTTCTTCAGCGCTCCAGTCGCGGTCGAAGGATTCGCGCATTGCGCCCTCCTCCTCGCTCCAGAAATGCGTGTCGATGATGTTGATCGCGTCATCGAGCAACGCTTGGGCGCCGGGGCGTTGTGCGACCACGGCGGAACTCGCGGCCAGCGCAACGAAGGCATGCAGGTAAGCGGCCTTGCCGGTGTTGCCATCGCGATGATGGGCCACTGCAAACCAGCCACCGTGTTCGGCATCACGCAACGGGCCGCTGAGCGCCTGGATGCCGTGATCGACCAGCTCGGCAAAACCCGGCAAGCCCTGGATGTGCGCCATGGCGAAGCTGTGGGTCATGCGTGCGGTGTTCATGGTTTCGGCGTGGGCGTTGGCCGGCAGCCGGCCCTTTTCATCGAGGTTACCGAAGCCTTCGGCAAGCTTCGAAGCCTTGGCAAATGCGAGCAGGCGCAAGCCTTCGGCAGCGAGCCATTGCTGATGGGCAGGTGCGTTGAGCCAACTGCTGAACGCCGGTTGGAAGGTGTCCATGGGGTGCCTTTTTTGTTGTTTTGACTGGGGGCAGTCTAAACAACGGGCGGGGGCCGGCTTGTAACGAAGGGGGCGAGTTATGTCACCAAACTGTGACATACAGCCGGGTTCTGCGGCGAGTGATGAACCTGTGGTGAGGGGATTTATCCCCGTTGGGTGGCGTAGCCGCCCCAAAAACTGCAATTGCGGTGTATCTGGTATATCGAGTGCAATGGATTCACGGCTGCTTCGCAGCCGAACGGGGATAAATCCCCTCACCACAGGGTCCGTGTCAATCGATCGAACGAGGCAACTGCAACGTCACCCGCAACCCGCCCTCACGCAGATTCTGCAGGCTGACCTCACCGCCATGGCTATGGGCAATGTTGCGCGCAATCCCCAACCCCAAGCCATAACCCTGCTGCTGCCCGGCCAGGCGGAAATGCGGTTCGAACACCTGCTCCATCCGTTGCTCCGGCACGCCCGGCCCTTCGTCATCGACGTGCAGGATGAAAGCGCTCTCGTCGTCATCAATGTGCAAATGCGCGTTCTGCCCATACTTCAGCGCGTTGTCGATCAGGTTGCCGATGCAACGCTTGAGCGCCAGCGGTTTGCCCGGATACGCCGCCAGCGCCCGGCCCTGCTGGGTCACGCGACCATTGCCGTTGGGCGCCAGGTACGGTTCCACCAGGCAATCGAGCACATGGTTGAGGTCCACCGGTTCGATGTTTTCGTGGATGTCGGTGTCTTTCACGCATTGCAGCGCGCCTTTGACCAACAGCTCCAGCTCATCCAGATCGCGGCCGAACTTGGCTTGCAGCTGCTCGTCTTCAAGCAATTCGACCCGCAGTCGCAAGCGGGTAATCGGTGTGCGCAGGTCATGGGAAATCGCGCTGAACAACTGGCTGCGTTCGGTCAGGTAGCGGCTGATGCGCTCGCGCATTGCGTTGAACGCGCGGCCTACTTCCACCACTTCACTGCCGCCGCCCTCTGCCACCGGCTCGACTTCGGCACCGAGGGACATGTCCCGCGCTGCTCGCGCCAGACGCTTGAGCGGCCGGCTCTGCCAGTGCACCAGCAAGCCAATGAACAACAGCAAGAAGCCGCTGGTGAGGACGATGAACCAGACCTGCTGCGCCGGCAGGCCTTGCTCTTCAAGACTGGTGTAAGGCTCGGGCAACAAAGACGCGATGTACAGCCACTCGCCGGGCGCCATCTGAATTTGCGTGACCAGCACCGGCGGGTTCACCGGTTCCAGCGTGAGCGCGTAATGCGCCCAGGAGCGCGGCAATTCATCGAGCTTCAGCCCGCTGTTGAAGATTCGCAGGTCTTCGGGGCTGACGAAGGTTACAGAGATATCCGTGTCTTGGCCGAGAGACTCGCGCAACACCTGGTCCACCGCCTTGAGCACGGCTTCCTTGCGCGGGGTGATCGGCAGCACTTCCATGCCCAAGGGCTTGTCGTTAAGGGTCACCACGAACCGGGTGCCGCCCATGCTGCGCAATTGGTCGAGTACCAATGGCCGAAACGCGACCGGCAGCGAGCGGAAATAACTGACGCTGGCGGTCATCGAATGCGCCAGGCTGCGGGCGCTGGTGACCAGGCCTTCGAGCTGGGTGGCGCGCAGTTGCGAGACCCAGATCACGCTCGACAACGCCTGTGCGAACAGCACCGCCAGCAGGGTCAGCAGCAACATGCGCCCGAGCAGCGAACGTGGCATCGGCACGCGGGCAGCGAGCGAGCGGAGAAACTCAGTGGCCATTGCTGGCAACCACATTGGCTGCCAGTTGGTAGCCGCTGCCGCGCACGGTACGAATCAGTCGCGGCGGTTTTTCGGTATCGCGCAGACGCTGGCGCAAACGGCTGACCGCCATGTCGACTATGCGGTCCAGCGGCATCAGATCGCGGCCACGGGTGGCATTGCCGATGGTGTCGCGATCGAGGATTTCCTGCGGGTGATCGAGGAACAGTTTCAGCAGCGCAAAATCAGCCCCGGAGAGAATCACTTCCTCGCCGTCAATGTGGAACAACCGGTGACTGACCATGTCCAGCCGCCAGTCATCGAACGCCAGCACTTCACCGCCGGAACGCTCCTGACCGAACTGGGCGCGACGCAACAAGGCCTTGATACGCGCCTGTAGTTCACGGGGGCTGAAGGGTTTGCCGAGGTAGTCATCGGCGCCCAGTTCCAGGCCGATGACACGGTCGGCTTCGTCGGAGCTGGCGGTGAGCATAATGATCGGCACCTGCGCCTGGCGCGGGTGCTGGCGGATCCAGCGGCAGAGGCTGAAACCGTCTTCGTCCGGCAGCATCACGTCGAGGATCACCAGATCGCTCGGCGCGTCGTTCATGGCTTGGCGAAAGCCTGCGCCATCGGGCGTGGTACGGACCTGGAAACCGGCGCGGGTCAGGTAGGTGTCCAGCAACTCGCGTATCTCTTGATCGTCATCGACCAACAAAATCGACTTGTTGACTGAGCTCACGGGGCGGCGTCCTTGTTGTTTGAATTAGGCGGATTATGCCTGATGAACCTTGGAAATTTGTTGCCTGTTCTGGCCTCATCGCGGGCAAGCCACGCTCCCACAGGATTATCTACATTCTGAAAATGTGCGCATAACCTTGTGGGAGCGGGCTTGCCCGCGATGAAGGCGACTCGGTTTCAGGCCTGATCGAGCGCCACACCCGCACCCATCAACCCGGAATACGGCGCCGTCACCAGCCACACCGGGATGCCTTTGAAGTAATCGCTCATGCAGCCCTTGTCGGCGAAGCACCGGGCGAAACCGCTTTCAACGAAGAAATCGGCAAACCGTGGAATCACCCCGCCAACGATGTACACGCCACCGCGCGCCCCCGTGGTCAGCACGTTATTGCCGGCGACACGGCCGAGCCAGCAGCAGAACTGCTCCAGCACTTCCAGTGCAATCGGATCACCCGCCAGACCGGCAGCGGTAATCGACTCCGGGGTATCGAGCACCGGCTCATGCCCGTCCACCGCACAAATCGCCCGGTAGACCCGCGGCAAACCGCTGCCGCTCAACGCGGTTTCAGCGCTCACATGCCCGATCTCATTGAAGATGTGCTGCCACAGTTGGGTTTCACGCGGACTGCTCAGAGGCAAATCGACGTGACCACCCTCGCCCGGCAACGCGGCGAAACGGCCTTCGCCCAGGTCCAGCAAGGTGCCAACGCCCAGGCCCGTGCCCGGACCGATCACCACGGCCGGCCGCAACGGTTCCGGCGTGCCTTCGCACACAACGCGAAACTCGTCCGGCTGCAAACGGGTCATGCCCAGCGCCATGGCCGAGAAATCATTGACCAGCAACAGTTGATCGACCTGCAAGGTCTTGCAAAAACCTTTGCGACTGAGCCGCCAGTGATTGTTGGTGAACTTGAATTCGTCACCACTCACCGGGCCGGCGACCGACAGGCACACCGAGCCGATCGAACCCGGCGCCAAGCCAAGCCCGCTCAGGTAGAGGGCAATGGCCTCCTCCGGGCTGGCGTGGTCGGCCGTCGCCAACACCTGGATTGCTTCCAGTTGCTGGTTTTTCCACAACGCGAAACGTGCGTTGGTCCCACCGATGTCACCGACCAAAGCCAGTTTCAATTAAGCGTCTCCAGGGCAGAAGTAAAGGCGCTGGCGCCCTGCTCTGCGGAGCTGAAGGCCATGCGCATGAAACCAAACAGTTCGCGACCGCTGCCAATGTTATTGCCCAACAGGCCCTTGGCCGGGGTGCGCGCTGCGAATTCGTCGGCGTCCACCTTAAGCTCCAGGGTGCCTTTGACGCCATCGACGCGGATGATATCGCCCTCTTGCACCCGCGCAAGAGCGCCGCCGACATAAGCTTCGGGGCTGACATGAATTGCCGCCGGGATTTTCCCCGACGCACCGGACATGCGCCCGTCCGTCACCAGCGCGACTTTGAAGCCGCGATCCTGCAGCACGCCGAGGAACGGCGTCATCTTGTGCAACTCAGGCATGCCATTGGAGCGCGGGCCCTGGAAGCGCATCACCGCGACAAAATCCTTCTCCAGCAAACCGGCCTTGAACGCATCGGCCAAATCCTGCTGATCCTGGAACACCATTGCTGGTGCTTCGACGATCTGGTTTTCCAGAGCGACAGCAGAAACTTTCATGACGCCGCGACCGAGGTTGCCTTCCATCACGCGCAGGCCGCCTTCTGGCGAGAACGCGCGCGCGACCGGGCGAAGAATGTTTTCGTCGAGGCTTTCGATCGGGCCTTCGCGCCAGACCAGCTCACCGTTATCGAGGAACGGTTCCTTGGTGTAGCGGCTCAGGCCGTGGCCGAGCACCGTGTTGACGTTTTCGTGCAGCAGCCCGGCTTCCAGCAGTTCGCGAATCAGGAACGACATGCCGCCCGCCGCCTGGAAGTGGTTGATGTCGGCTTTGCCGTTCGGGTAGACGTGGCTCAGGGTCGGCACGACTTCGGAGAGGTCGGCCATGTCCTGCCAGGTCAGTTGAATGCCCGCGGCCATGGCGATGGCCGGCATGTGCAGCGTGTGGTTGGTCGAGCCGCCAGTGGCGTGCAGCGCCACAATCGAGTTGACCAGCGAGCGCTCGTCGACGATTTCGCCGATCGGCATGAAGTCGCCGTTCTGCTTGGTCAGGCGCGTGACCTGATGCGCCGCTTCGCGGGTCAAGGCATCGCGCAACGGCGTGTTCGGGTTGACGAAAGACGCGCCCGGCAAATGCAGGCCCATGACTTCCATCAGCAACTGGTTGGTGTTGGCAGTGCCGTAGAAGGTGCAGGTGCCGGGGCTGTGGTAGGACTTCATTTCCGATTCCAGCAGCTCTTCGCGGCTGGCCTTGCCTTCGGCGTAGCGCTGGCGCACGTCGGCTTTCTGCTTGTTGGAAATGCCCGAGACCATCGGCCCGCCCGGGACGAAGATCGTCGGCAGATGACCAAAACGCAGCGCGCCCATCATCAGGCCCGGCACGATCTTGTCACAGATGCCGAGCATCAGCGCGCCATCGAACATGTTGTGGGACAGCGCCACGGCGGTAGACAACGCAATCACTTCGCGGCTCGGCAGGCTCAGCTCCATGCCCGGCTCGCCCTGGGTCACACCATCGCACATCGCCGGAGTGCCGCCGGCGAACTGGCCGACCGAGCCGATTTCGCGCAGGGCTTTTTTGATCTGTTCAGGAAAGACTTCGTACGGCTGATGCGCCGAGAGCATGTCGTTATATGACGAAACAATCGCAATGTTGGCGGAGTTCATCATCCGCAGACTGTTTTTGTCTTCGGTGCCGCAACCGGCCACGCCGTGGGCGAAGTTGGCGCATTGCAGCTTGCCGCGCATCGGACCGTCGCTGGCTGCATCGCGAATGAGCGCAAGGTAAGCCTCACGGGTTGCACGGCTGCGGGCGATAAGCCGTTCGGTGACCTCAATTACGCGGGGATGCATGTGTAGAACTCCAGGCTAACGGATGTGGCGACCTGATTGTCTATGCTGAGCAAGAGCCGGTGTCGATGGGATGACAGACGGTTTTCTTGATCGGTCGGACCAGTTGATTCAGGTCACTCGTTGTAGATTGAACAAAATATTGCCATTAAAAAGGCTTGTTTTCTATTTTTATGCGAATAATCTTGTAATTCCAACAACAAAACGACGGCGGCCCTGTTAAATGACTCTTCGAATCGCAATCAATGGTTTTGGCCGAATTGGCCGTAACGTCCTCCGCGCACTGTATACCCAAGGCTATCGCCAGGACTTGCAGATCGTTGCCATCAATGACCTGGGCGATAGCGCGATGAACGCTCATCTGCTCAAGTACGACACTGTTCACGGCACGTTCGACGCCGATGTCCAGCACGATCAGGAAAGCCTGACCGTCAACGGCGACCGTATTGCAGTCAGCGCCATTCGCAACCCGGCCGAGCTGCCTTGGGCCGCGGAAAAAATCGATGTCGTGTTTGAATGCACCGGTTTGTTCACCGACCGTGCCAAAGCCGCCGCGCATATTACGGCCGGCGCGCGCAAAGTGATCATCTCGGCCCCGGCCAAAGGCGCCGACGCCACCGTGGTGTACGGAGTCAACCACGACATTCTGCGCCAATCGCACCAGATCATTTCCAACGCGTCTTGCACCACCAACTGCCTGGCCCCGGTGGCTCAGGTGCTTCACCGCGAGCTGGGCATCGAAAGCGGTCTGATGACCACGATCCACGCCTACACCAACGACCAGAACCTGACCGACGTCTACCACACCGACCCTTACCGCGCCCGTTCGGCCACCCAGAACATGATCCCGAGCAAGACCGGGGCGGCTGAAGCGGTCGGCCTGGTGCTGCCGGAACTGGCGGGCAAACTGACCGGCATGGCCGTGCGAGTTCCAGTGATCAACGTATCGCTGGTGGACCTGACCGTGCAGCTCAAGCGCGAAGCTTCGGCCGATGAAGTCAACGCGCTGCTCAAAGAAGCCAGCCAACACTCGAAGATTCTCGGCTACAACACCTTGCCGCTGGTCTCCAGCGACTTCAACCACAACCCGCTGTCGTCGATCTTCGACGCCAACCACACCAAGTCCAGCGGCAAGCTGCTCAAGGTACTGGCCTGGTACGACAACGAATGGGGCTTCTCCAACCGCATGCTCGATAACTGCCTGGCGCTGTGCAACGCCGAATAACCGTGGAGCAACACCGATGATCGGTATCAGCTTCACGCAAAAGACCATGGCGGCGCGCAAGCGTATCGCCCTGGTCGCCCATGACCACTGCAAGGTGTTTTTGCTGGACTGGGCCGAGCGCCAGAAAGACAAGCTCGCGCAACATGAACTGGTCGCCACCGGCACCACGGGTTTGTTATTGCAACAACGCCTGGATCTGCCGGTGGAAAGCATGATCAGCGGCCCTTTGGGCGGCGACCAGCAACTCGGTGCGCGCATCGCCGAGCAGCGGGTCGACATGCTGGTGTTCTTCTGGGACCCGTTCGAACCACAACCGCATGACCCGGACATCAAGGCGTTACTGCGGGTCGCGGCGGTCTGGAACATTCCGGTGGCGTGCAACGAATGCAGCGCCGACTACCTGCTCAGCAGCCCGATGATGGAGCAGGCTCACGCCCACCGCATCCCCGATTACGCGACCTATCTGCTGGGTCGAGCGTAGTCCTTCACAAATCAGCTTCACAAATCAGCACTTGACCACTCGAGCGGATGATAAGCATTATCATTCGCTCAAAATGGATCAGGTCCTCCCGTGAGTCAATCTCGCTTCAATCACGTCTTCATCGCCCAGCGAGTCTCTCTGCTGCGCACGCTGGAGCGGATGGTCAACAATCACAGCACCGCCGAAGACCTCTTGCAGGAGACCTACCTGCGAGTGACCCGGGCGCTGAGTGAACGGGCCATCGATCACCTTGAACCCTTCGTTTTCCAGACCGCTCGCAACCTGGCGCTGGACCATTTGCGTGCGCGGCGCATTCAGTCGCGCACGATGCTCGACGACGTGCCACTGGACGTGGTGGAAAGCGTCGCCGCCCCCGCCAGCAGCGCCGAGGATGCTGCCCATGCCGAACAATTGCTGGAGCGTTTGAACGTGAGCCTCAGTGAACTCAGCCATCGCCAGCAGCAGATTTTCATCCTTAGCCGACTGCACGGGCACAGTTATCTGGAGATCGCCGAAAAGCTCAACGTCTCATTGAGCACCGTGCAGAAAGAACTGAAGCTGATCATGGCGATCTGTATCGGCGTCGCTGAACGGTTAAACGGGGACTGAGTCTGTAGGTTTATTCTCTACCTGCCGGGATCGCCTGCGCTGGCCTTCGGGCTTTGCTACCCTTGCCCACTTTCAAGCTTCACTCATAAAACAGCCGTGCACAGACACTGCCGAGGAAACACCGTGACGGACACGCTTCCAGTGCCTCCCCCTCCGCCCTCCCCGGCGCGGGACCCCGCAAGCGCGATGGACCAGGCGTTGGACTGGCTGATCGTGCTGGGCAGTCCGAGCGAGGAACAGGCCCGACAGTTTCATGCCTGGCTGGCCGCCGATCCGTTGCATGCCGAAGCGTTCGCCAAGGCCCAGGCGATCTGGGATGGCCCGCAAGTGGTGCAATGCGCACAAAACCTCGCCGACCGGCCGCCGAAAGTCACCGTGCTGTCGCGCCTGCGCCCGCACTGGAAACCGCTGGCCACCGCCGCCGTGTTGATCCTCGGCCTGTTCAGCTTCAGCAACCTGCCGATGCGTCTCCAGGCCGATCACTTGACCGTGGTCGGTGAACGCCAGCGTCTGCAACTGGAGGACGGCTCGAAAGTCCTGCTCAATACCAACTCGGCGTTCTCCAGCACCATCAACGATCAGCAACGCGTGGCCCGGCTGTATCAGGGCGAGGCGTTTTTCGAGGTGCCGGCCAACCGCGGCCAGCCACTGGAAATCGATGCCGGACCGGTCAAGGCCAGTGTGCGCGACACCGCGTTTGCCGTGCGTTATCTGGACGGCGTGGCACAGGTTCGGGTGCAGCGTGGCGATGTCGACTTGCGAGCGACCCGCGACGACGCACGAATTCGCTTGTCCGCCGGAGAAAGCGTGCGCATCGGCCCCAACGGTTTCGACCGCCCGGCCAAGCTGGATGCCGCCACCGATTTGGCGTGGGTCCAGGGCCGACTGGTGTTCGAGAACTGCCCGCTGAACCAGGTGCTGGCGGAGCTGCGTCGCTATTATCCGGGCTGGATTATCAACAACAACGAGCAGTTGGCCGACGTCGCCGTGACCGGCAATTACCGGCTCGACCAGCCGCTGGACGTAGTCCGCTCCCTCGCTCACATCACCTCGGCACGCCTGCAGGAATTCCCCGCCTTGGTCATCCTAAACTAAATGAGAATTATTTTTACTCGATAGCGAAAGCTCGTTCGTCTCGTTATAGCCAATGCAATTGATTCGCATCTCGACATGCCAATCAGCACCTATAAAGATTCGTGCGACACGGAGCGCTATCGATGTCCTCTCGCCATACCCGCCAGTCCTCTTCACCTTCCCGCGTGCTGTCGCTGCTGACGGCCGCCATCCTGATGGCCGGTACCGCGCCGTTGATGGCCGCCACGTCTGCCCAGCAGCCAACCCGCACCATGGGCGATTACACATTTGCCATCCCGCAGCAGTCGCTGGTCTCGGCACTCAACGCCTTTACCGCGGTGACAGGCTGGCAAGTCGGCTTGCCGGCCGAACTGGCGGACGGTGTGGCCTCGCCGGGTGTGCGCGGTTCGTTGCCGCCGGAAAAAGCCCTCGATCGCCTGTTGGTGGGGACCAACCTGAGCTATCGCAAACTGGGCAGTAACAACATCGTGCTGGAGAAGCGCAGCAACAGTGGCGCGATCAACCTGGACCAGGTGACCATCAGCGCCACGCGCCAGGAACAAAGCATCGCCAGCGTGCCGAGCACCGTCACTGTTCACACCCGCGAAGAGCTGGACCGCAGCAACGTCAATACCATCAAGGATCTGGTGCGCTACGAACCGGGTGTTTCGGTGGGCGGTGCCGGGACTCGCGGCGGGATCAGCGGCTACAACATTCGCGGCATCGATGGCGACCGGATCCTGACTCAAATCGACGGCGTCGAGATTCCGAACGGTTTCTTCAACGGTCCCTACGCCAAAACCCAACGTAATTACGTCGACCCGGAAATCATCAAGCGCGTCGAGATTCTGCGTGGCCCGGCCTCGGTGCTCTACGGCAGCAACGCCATCGGCGGCGCCGTCAGCTATTTCACCCTCGACCCGGACGACATCATCAAGCCCGGCCAGGACGTCGGCGCCCGCCTGAAGACCGGGTACAGCTCCGCTGACGAGAGCTGGCTGAAGTCCGCCACCGTCGCCGGCCGTGCCGATCAGTTCGATGGCTTGCTGCATTACAGCCAACGCGACGGTCACGAAACCGATTCTTATGGCAGCAACAACGGCACCGGTCTGGACCGCACTGCCGCCAACCCGGAAGACGTGCGCGCCACCAACGTATTGGCCAAGATCGGCTGGAACTACAACGAAGATTCACGCCTCGGCCTGACCTACGAGAAGTACAAGGACGACCGCGACACCGATCAGAAAAGCGCTTACGGCGGCCCGTACTTCAACGGCCAGCCAACCATTCCTAACAGCGTGTTGCCCGGCGGCATGTACCAGTGGCGCACCGGTAACGACACCATCACCCGTGAGCGTTTCGGCCTGGAACACAGCTTCGCCCTCGACAGCCTGCTGGCCGACAACGTCAAGTGGAGCCTGAACCACCAGACCGCGAAAACCGATCAGAGCACCGAAGAATTCTATTTCCCGATCACCCGACGAGTGCTGCGCACCCGCGACACGATTTACCAAGAGAAACAATGGGTCTTCGACGCCCAGCTGGATAAAGCCTTCAGCATCGCGGACACCGAGCACTTGCTGACCTACGGCACCACCCTCAAGCAACAGAAAGTCACCGGCTCGCGCAGCGGCGACGGCAAATGCCTGGCGGTCGGTCGCGGCTGTACGGCCATCGGCGCGACCAGCGCGGCCGATGTACTGAGAAAATCCAGCGACTTCCCGGACCCGACCATCAATACCTACAGCCTGTTCGCCCAGGATGAAATCCGCTGGAACCAGTGGACCTTCCTGCCGGGTCTGCGCTACGACTACACCCAGCTCAAGCCGCACATCACCCAGGAATTCCTCAACACCGTGGCCGCCGACGGTCGCGGCACCGTGAGCGATGAGAACAAGACCTGGCACAAAGTTTCACCCAAGTTCGGCCTGACCTATGCCCTGACCGATCAGTACACCTGGTATGGCCAATACGCCGAAGGTTTCCGCACGCCAACCGCCAAGGCGTTGTACGGGCGCTTCGAAAACACCACCACCGGCTACAGCGTGGCGCCGAACCCGGACCTGGAACCGGAAAAAAGCAAAAGCTACGAAACCGGCCTGCGCGGCAACTTCGAGTCCGGCTCGTTCGATGTGGCGGTGTTCTATAACAAGTACCGCGACTTCATCAACGAAGACGCGGTCACCCCGGGTTACAGCGAGCTGACCTTCCAGAGCAACAACATCAAGCACGCGACCATCAAGGGCGCCGAGATCAAGGGCCGTCTGAACCTCGACGCGTTCGGCGCACCCCAAGGTCTCTACACCCAAGGCTCGGTGGCATACGCCTACGGCCGCAACAACGACACCGGCGAGCCGATCAACAGCGTCAACCCGCTGACCGGCGTGTTCGGCCTCGGTTACGACCAGGACAACTACGGCGGTTTGCTCAGCTGGACGCTGGTCAAGCGCAAGGATCGGGTCGACGACAGCAACTTCAAGTCGCCGGATGGCGTGAGCAGCCAGTTCAAGTCGCCGGGCTTCGGCATGCTCGACCTGACCGGTTTCTACAAAGTCACCGACGATGTGACAGTCAGCGCAGGCGTCTACAACCTGACCGACAAAAAATACTGGCTGTGGGATGACGTGCGCGGTTACGACAGCGTCGGCGAAGCGGCCGTGCTCAGCCCGGCCAACCTGGATCGCCTGACCCAACCGGGTCGCAACTTCGCGGTCAATCTGGTCTGGGATATCTGACCCAATCCACCTCACATCGCGGCTTTATAACAGCCGCGACGTGAGGATTTTTTACTGTCCGGCGCCTCCCCATTCGTCTCGTTACCAAGCGCCTCTTTTCCTCAAGGATATTTCATGACCACTCAGGACACTGCTCAACGCCCAGCTCTGCGTTCGCAACGCTTGAATCAGATCACTAACGAGCCTCACACCAGACTCGATGCGTTGGTCAAAGCCCACGCACCGTTTGAGACGCGAGCCAACTTCGCCCGTTTTGTGGCGGCGCAGTATCTGTTCCAGTCGGAACTGGCGTCGCTATACAACGATGCCGAGCTGACGGCCATCGTCCCCGACCTGCCGGCGCGCTGCCGGGCCGAAGCGGCCAAGGCTGACCTGGCGGATCTGGTAACCGAAGTACCGGCACCGGTTGCCGGCGCGGTGAAGCATCCAGGCAAAGCCGAAGCGCTGGGCTGGTTGTTTGTTTCGGAAGGCTCAAAGCTCGGCGCAGCGTTCCTGATCAAGCGTGCCGTGGGTCTGGGCCTGAGTGAAACCTTCGGCGCCCGTCACCTCGGCGAACCGGCCGGCGGCCGCGCTGAAGGCTGGAAAAGCTTCGTTAGAACCCTCGACTCGTTGGCGTTCAGTGCTCAGGAAGAGGCTGAAATCGAGCAAGCCGCTGTCGCTGCGTTCAACCGCTTCACCGTGCTGCTGGAACAGGCTTACACCCCAGAACCCGCCTGAAACACAATCCCTGTGGGAGCGGGCTTGCCCGCGATGACGGCTTAACATTCAACAGAGATGCTGAATGTTACATCGCTATCGCGGGCAAGCCCGCTCCCACAGGGGACAGAGTAAGTCTGCTAGATCCTGATCAAGCCTCAATGACCATCCGTGAGCCCTATGCCTCACCTTTCCACCTCCAAACTCACCCGAATCTTCTTCGGCCTGCTCGCCTATGTCAGCCTCGGCATCGGCCTGATCGCCATCGTCATCCCAGGCCTGCCGACCACCGAGTTCATCCTCCTCGCCGCCTGGGCCGCGACCAGGAGTTCGCCGCGCCTGAGTGCCTGGCTGGAAAACCATCGGCTGTTCGGTTCCATCCTGCGCAACTGGCACAACGGCAAAATCATCGCCCGCCGGGCCAAGGTCAGCGCCACCGTCAGCATGCTGCTGTGCGCCACGCTGATGCTGGTCATGCTCGATCACGGCTGGCCGATCTACCTGGCGATTGCCGGTATGAGCCTGGGCAATCTGTGGCTGTGGTCGCGACCGGAATCGCTGCCGAAAATCTCCTGAATTCCTGGCCTTTTCAGGGAGTTTTCCTGCGCAAACGTTCAACCATGACCGTTCGTCGGTGCCACCATCATGCATCCTCGCCCCACGCCGATGTGCCTTAAATGGCGCTGAATGGACTTGGCGAACCGGGTCGACATCGACCCACAGCCAACACTTCACCCATTCGCGAGTTCGCCCAATGTTCGACTCTCTCTCCATCCGCCTGAAAATCGTCCTGCTGTCCGGCCTGTGCCTGCTTGGCGTGGTCTCGTTGATCGTCGGCATGAACATTTACCAGACCAACCAGAACGATGAACTGGTCAGTGCCTCGAGCAGCAAGATGCTCACCGCCAGCGTGCAGGACCTGCTCCAGGCCAAGGCCGCCGAGCAAGCGGTACGGGTGCAGAAGACGTTCGGTGAAAGCCTGTTGGTGGTGACCGCCCTGGCCGATCAGATCAAGGACATGCGCGCCCTTGCCGCCAAGCGCTCGCTTGAAGCCGGGGCCCTGCGTGAAGAGTTGAACCAGAGCCTGAAAACCGCGTTCGAGCGCAACAGCAAAGTGCTGGGAATCTGGCTGGCGTTCGAGCCCAATGGCCTCGACGGCAAGGACAGTGAATTCGCCAACGACGCGGCGCGCCAGTCCAACGAAGCCGGGCGTTTCGCCAGTTACTGGAGCCGTGCTGGCGGGGCCGGGATTAACACGATCATGGTCGAAGACGACATGACCAAAACCACCTTGAGCCTCAGCGGCACGCCTTACAACAGCTGGTACACCTGCCCTCGCGACAGCAAGCGCACCTGCCTGCTGGACCCGTATGCCGACACCGTCGGCGGCAAGGAAATGCTGATGACCACCATTTCCGTGCCGCTGTTGGTGGACGGCAAATCCATCGGTGTGGTCGGCGTGGACATCGCCCTCGACGCCCTGCAAGCGGCCGCGGTCGACTCCCAACGTGACCTGTTCAACAGCGCCGGGCACATGCTGATCGTCTCCGGCAGCGGTGTACTGGCCGGTTATAGCGTCGACGCGACCAAGGTCGGCAAAAGCATCGATGCCACCCTGGGCGCAGACGGCAAGGACATCCTGCAACTGCTCAGCGGCGGCTCGCCGAAAATCCTCGAACAAGGCGATGTGATCCGTGCGGTGTACCCGGTCAGCCCGATCAGCGACTCCAAAGCTTGGGGTGTGGTGATCGACCTGCCGAAACAAGTGCTGCTGGCCGATTCGGTGAAGCTGCAAGCGGTACTCGATGACGCCCAGCAAAGCGGCACGATCAAAGCGGTGCTGGTGGCTGTCGCTGCCGGTCTGGTCGGCCTGTTGCTGATCTGGCTCACCGCTTCGGGCGTGACCCGGCCGATCAACAGCGTCGCCGAAATGCTCAAGGCGATTGCCAGCGGAGACGGTGACCTGACGCAACGCCTGCACTACAGCAAGAAAGATGAACTGGGCGAACTGGTCAGCTGGTTCAACCGTTTCCTCGACAAGCTGCAACCGACCATCGCGCAGATCAAACAAAGCATCACCGACGCCCGTGGCACCGCCGACCAGTCTTCGGAGATTGCCCGTCAGACCAGCGAAGGCATGCAAGTGCAGTTCCGCGAAATCGACCAGGTCGCCACCGCGTCCAACGAAATGAGCGCCACCGCCCACGAGGTCGCCAACAGCGCGTCGAACGCCGCCAACGCGGCCAAAGGTGCGGATCAATCGGCGCGAGATGGCATGTCGATCATCGAACGCAGCACCCGCGACATCAATCAACTGGCCGACGAAGTCAGCAAGGCCGTGACCGAAGTCGAAGCGCTGGCGGTCAACAGCGAGCAGATCGGCTCGGTGCTGGAAGTGATCCGCAGCATCGCCGAACAGACCAACCTGCTGGCCCTCAACGCAGCCATCGAAGCGGCACGTGCCGGTGAAAGCGGTCGTGGGTTTGCGGTGGTCGCCGATGAAGTGCGCAACCTGGCCAAACGCACCCAGGATTCGGTGGAAGAAATCCGCATCGTCATCGAGCGTATCCAGACCGGCACCCGAGGCGTGGTCGCCACCATGCATTCGAGCCAGACCCAGGCCCACAGCAACGCCGGGCAGATCCAGCAAGCGGTGCAGGCGTTGAGCAAAATCAGCGACGCGGTCACGGTGATCAGCGACATGAACCTGCAAATCGCCAGCGCCGCCGAACAGCAAAGCGCGGTGGCCGAAGAGGTCAATCGCAACGTCCCGGCGATCCGCACCGTCACCGAAACCCTGACTGGCCAGGCCACCGAATCGGCGCAGATCAGCAGCCAGCTCAACTCCCTGACCACCCACCAGATGAAATTGATGGATCAGTTCCGCGTGTAATTGGCCCACCGCAGATCCCCTGTGGGAGCGGGCTTGCTCGCGAAGGCGGTGTATCAGTCGACATCAATGTTGAATGATCAACCGCCTTCGCGAGCAAGCCCGCTCCCACAGGTTTCATCCGTGCGAGCAGTGTTTTGATCTATGCTCGGGCTCTCGTTCCGGAGGGCCTTCGATGACTGGTTTACTCACGTCCATTCAAGCCGCACTCGGCTTGCCGCACACACCGATTTCTTTTACGTCGAGCGGCGCCCTGCCCTCGGCGTTTGCCGTGACTGACCTGGCCTGCGCCAGCATCGCGGCCGCCGGTCAAACGGTCAGCGAATTACTGCAGCAGCACACCGGTCGTTTGCCCAGCCTTGAAGTCGACCGCCGCCTCGCGTCTTTCTGGTTTGCCACCTCGATTCGCCCCGTGGGCTGGAGCGTTCCGCCGCTATGGGACCCGGTGGCCGGCGACTACGCCACCAAGGATGGCTGGATCCGTCTGCACACCAACGCGCCGCATCACCGCGCCGCCGCCGAAAGCGTGCTCGGCGCCTGTGCCGACCGTGCCGCGATGGCGAGCAAGGTCGCGCAATGGGCGAAAACCGATCTGGAACAGGCCGTGGTCGATGCCGGTGGTTGCGCCGCCGAAATGCGCAGCTGGGCACAATGGCAGGCGCATCCCCAAGGCTTGGCGGTTAACGCCGAGCCGTTGATTCAGTTCAGCGCCGACAGCGGTCAACACGCGAAACCATGGATCGGTTCTGTGGCGCAACCGCTGGCCGGAATCAAGGTGCTGGACTTCACGCGCGTGCTCGCAGGCCCTGTCGCCAGCCGTTTCCTCGCGGGTCTCGGCGCCGATGTGTTGCGCATCGACCCACCGACCTGGAACGAACCGGGCGTGGTGCCTGAAGTCACCTTGGGCAAACGCTGCGCGCGGCTGGACCTGCACAACCATGATGATCGAGCCGTGTTCGAAAGCCTGCTCAAGGACGCCGATATCATCCTCCACGGCTACCGCGCCGATGCACTGGAAAAGTTGGGTTACGGTGCCGCCGAGCGTGAAAAACTGGCACCGGGCCTGATCGATGTGTGCCTCAACGCCTATGGCTGGAGCGGCCCGTGGCAGCACCGCCGCGGCTTCGACAGCCTGGTGCAGATGAGCAGCGGAATTGCCGATGCGGGGATGCACTGGAAAAAAGCGAACAAGCCGACACCGTTACCGGTTCAGGCTCTTGATCATGCAACCGGGTATTTGATGGCGGCTACGGCGATCACGTTGTTGGGGCGTGGTGGGTCGGCGCGGTTGTCGTTGGCGCGCACGGCGAAGTTGTTGATTGAAAACGGTGCCGGGACGGATGAAGCGTTGCGGGCAGAAGATGAAAACGATCAAGGGATGTTGATTGAGCAGACGCCCTGGGGGGCGGCGCATCGGCTTCATGTGCCGTTGAAAATCACCGGGACGCCCTTGCAGTGGGCGCTTCCGGCTGCTGAATTGGGCTCCCATCGCGCGCAGTGGTGGTGACCGTTCTGGCCCCATCGCCAGCAGGCTGGCTCCCACAGTGAATCTGTATCGTTCACAAAACCTGTGGGAGCCAGCCAAACCAAATCATCAAAACCAAGACAGTTGCCCCACAGCGGATTTATGTCGATCACACAACCTGTGGGAGCCAGCCTGCTGGCGATGAGGCCGGCACAAACAACTCAATCCATCCGGCTCAGCGACGTCCAAAGAAGCTGCGCCGCATACCCACGCCAGGGCCGCCAAGCCTCGGCCCGCAGCAACAACTCCCGCGCCGTCACCGCCCCACCCTCAAGCGCCGCCAGCGCATTGATCAACCCCACATCCCCACTCGGAAACGCGTCCATCTCCCGCAACTGCCGCAACGCAATGTACTGCGCCGTCCAGTCGCCGATCCCGTGCAACGCCAGCAACCGCGCCACACCGTCCTGCCGTCCCGGCTCAAACAGCAACGGATCATCCAGCAATGCCTCAGCCACGCCGGACAAAGTCCGACCGCGACTTTTCGGCATGCCCAACGTCGCCAGATCCGCCTCCGCCAACACGGCTGCGTCAGGAAACACATGCGTCAATCCCGGTATCGGCGACGGCAAGGGCTGTCCATACTGCGCCACCAGTTTCCCCGCCAATTTGATCGCCGCACCCACGGTAATCTGCTGCCCGAGTACCGCACGAACTGCCAGCTCCAATCCATCCCAGGCACCCGGCACACGCAGACCCGGACGCTCGGCAATCAACCGCTCCATCAACGGATCAGCGGCCAATTGCCGATGGATCGCCGGCAAATCCGCATCCAGATCAAACATCCGTCGCAGCCGCGCGACGATCTGCGGGACGGCCGCCGGATCAGGAAAATCCAGCGTCACTTCCAGCGCATCGCCCGCCACGGGGAGGATCGAAAACGTACCGTGAACACCGTTCAACCCGATGCTGCGCGAGTAAACGCCATCGGCCAGCGTTTCCATCCCGGCCACCGCCCGCGCCGACAAAAAACCCAACATTGCCGACCAGTCATACGGCGGTTGATACGCCAGCAGCACTTTCACAACGACAGCAACCCGCTGTACAACCCGTACGCCGCCAGCCCTGCTCCGCTGATGACACAGGTAAAAATCCCTTTCTCGATATGCGTGAACAACGGCTCGCCCTGCTCATGCTTGGCCTTGGCAAACAAGATCACTCCTGGCGCATACAACAACGCCGACAGTAGCAAATATTTCACCCCGCCCGCATACAACAGCCACACTGCGTAACCCAGGGCGATGCCGCCGATCATCAGGTCTTTGGTGCGCTCGGCCGACGCATGCTCGTAAGTTTCGCCGCGCCCGCTCAACAGCACCGCGTACGCCGCCGACCACAGGTATGGCACCAGAATCATCGAAGAAGCAAGGTAGATCAGGCTGGTGTAAGTGCCGGCGGAAAACAGGGTGATCAGCAGGAAAATCTGGATCATCACATTGGTCAGCCACAGCGCATTGACTGGCACACGGTTGGCGTTTTCCTTGGTCAGGAAGGCCGGCATGGTCTTGTCCTTGGCCGTGGCGAAGAGGATTTCGGCGCAGAGCAGCGCCCAGGACAGCAATGCACCGAGTAGCGAAATCGCCAGGCCGATGCTGATCAACAGCGCGCCCCAAGGGCCGACAATGTGTTCCAGCACTGCGGCCAGCGACGGGTTCTGCAGGGTGGCCAGTTCGGGCTGGCTCATGATCCCCAGGGACAATACGTTCACCAGCACCAGCAACGCCAACACGCCGATAAAACCGATGACCGTGGCCCGGCCGACGTCCGAGCGTTTCTCCGCTCTTGCCGAATACACACTGGCGCCTTCAATGCCGATGAACACGAACACGGTGACCAGCATCATGTTGCGCACCTGGTCCATCACGCCGCCGAAATTCGGGTTGCTGCGGCCCCATATGTCACGGGTGAAGATGTCAGCCTTGAAAGCTACGGCGGCGATGATGATGAACATGATCAGCGGCACGATCTTGGCCACGGTGGTCAGCTGATTGATGAACGTCGCCTCCTTGATCCCGCGCAGCACCAGAAAATGCACGGCCCACAGCAGCACCGAGGCGCAGCCGATGGCGATCGGCGTATTGCCCTGGCCAAACACCGGAAAAAAATAGCCGAGGGTGCTGAACAGCAACACGAAATAACCGACGTTGCCCAGCCAGGCACTGATCCAGTAACCCCAGGCCGAGGAAAACCCCATGTAATCGCCGAACCCGGCCTTGGCGTAGGCGTACACCCCGGAGTCAAGTTCAGGCTTGCGATTGGCCAAAGTCTGGAACACGAAGGCCAGGGTCAACATGCCTACCGCGGTGATCGCCCAACCGATCAATATCGCCCCGGCATCGGCACGCGCCGCCATGTTTTGCGGCAAGGAAAAAATCCCGCCGCCGATCATCGATCCCACCACCAGGGCGATCAGCGCACTCAGGCGAAGCTTTTGCGTCGGTTGCGACATGCGACATCCCCTTTTACTGCACTGAATAGGTGGCTAGGAGCTTGCTCCCGCTGACTGCACAGCAGTCCCTGTTTGAGCCGGTACACGCCCCAACGGGAGCCAAGTCACTCGCCCCAAATAGATGACTTTAACTAAATAGAGACAGCGTAATAATGTTTATTAATTAATGCCAACGGCCATATTTATTTATAACCTTTCACTCTATTGCGACCAAAAGAAATAGCGCTTTTGTCGGACAATCCTAATAAATCAATAGGGCTCCGAAATCAGGGAGCAATACTTGCTAAAACCCAAAAACAAACTAGCGTCTAGACTTCAATGGGTACGCGTTAATTCTTCTTCCAATAGCTGAGGCCTCTGGAAATGGCTTTTGCGGCAATAGTCTTATGCCTTCCAAAAACCTGTAAGTCTTTAATTAACAATGGAATGTGAGCATGCATTGATCTAAGTCAGATGATTGAACAGCAAACGAAATTAAACTGTTTTCTCTCTTCTCCTGCACTGGAGTCATGCAATGTCTGAATCCCCCGGAAAACTGAAACTCGGTGCACTCGTCGCGCTGGTTGTCGGCTCGATGATTGGTGGCGGGATCTTCTCTTTGCCCCAGAACATGGCCGCCAGTGCCGACGTCGGTGCCGTGCTGATCGGTTGGGCCATTACCGCCGTCGGCATGCTGACCCTCGCGTTTGTCTTCCAGACCCTTGCTAACCGAAAACCTGATCTGGACGGCGGTGTCTACGCCTACGCCAAGGCCGGGTTCGGCGATTACATGGGTTTCTCGTCCGCCTGGGGTTACTGGATCAGTGCCTGGCTGGGCAACGTCGGTTACTTCGTTCTGCTGTTCAGCACCCTCGGTTATTTCTTCCCGATCTTCGGCGAAGGCAACACAGTTGCTGCAGTGATCGGTGCGTCGGTGCTGCTCTGGGGTGTGCATTTCCTCGTGCTGCGGGGGATCAAGGAAGCGGCGTTCATCAACCTGGTGACCACTGTCGCCAAGATCGTGCCGCTGCTGCTGTTTGTCCTGATCGCAATTTTCGCCTTCAAACTGGACATCTTCACCGCGGACATCTGGGGCTTGAAAAACCCGGACCTGGGCAGCGTGATGAACCAGGTACGCAACATGATGCTGGTCACCGTCTGGGTGTTCATCGGCATCGAAGGCGCGAGCATCTTCTCGGCCCGGGCGGAAAAACGCAGCGATGTCGGTAAAGCCACCGTGATCGGCTTTATCACCGTGCTGCTGTTCCTGGTGCTGGTGAACGTCCTGTCCCTGGGCATCATGACCCAACCGGAACTGGCCAAACTGCAGAACCCGTCGATGGCCGCGGTGCTGGAACATGTCGTTGGTCCGTGGGGCGCGGCACTGATCAGCGTCGGTCTGATCATTTCCCTGCTGGGTGCGCTGCTGTCGTGGGTGCTGCTGTGTGCGGAGATCATGTTCGCTGCCGCCAAGGACCACACCATGCCGGCGTTCCTGCGCAAGGAAAACGCCAACCATGTGCCGGTCAACGCCTTGTGGCTGACCAACGCGATGGTGCAGGTGTTCCTGATCATCACCCTGTTTTCCGCAAGCACTTACCTGTCGCTGATCTACCTCGCCACCTCGATGATTCTGGTGCCGTATCTGTGGTCGGCGGCTTACGCGCTGCTGCTGGCGGTGCGCGGCGAGAGCTATGAAAACGCCGCGTCCGAACGCAGCAAAGACCTGTTCATCGGCGCCGTCGCCTTGATCTACGCGGTCTGGCTGATTTATGCCGGCGGCGTCAAATACCTGCTGCTCTCCGCCCTGCTCTATGCGCCTGGCGCGATCCTGTTCGCCAAGGCCAAGCTTGAAGTCAACAAACCGGTTTTCACCAACGTCGAGAAGCTGATTTTCGCAGCCGTCGTCGCGGGCGCCCTGGTGGCGGCCTACGGGCTGTATGACGGCTTCCTGACCCTGTAACACCCCATTTTTTGTCATCTGGAGGATCACGGTAATGACCACGGAAAAAGTTAAGTACGGCGTCCATTCCGAAGCCGGCAAACTGCGCAAAGTCATGGTTTGCTCCCCCGGCCTGGCCCACCAGCGGCTGACCCCGAACAACTGTGACGAGCTGCTCTTCGACGATGTGCTGTGGGTGGCCCAGGCCAAGCGTGACCACTTCGACTTCGTCACCAAAATGCGTGAACGCAACATCGACGTTCTGGAAATGCATAACCTGCTGACCGACATCGTCGTCATCCCTGAAGCGCTGGACTGGATCCTGGAACGCAAGGTCACTGCCAACTCGGTCGGCCTGGGCCTGATCAACGAAGTGGGTTCGTGGCTGCGCAGCCTGGAACCGCGGCATATCGCCGAGTTCCTGATTGGCGGCGTTTCCGCTGATGATTTGCCGGACAGCTTCGGCGGCAAGACCATTCAGATGTTCCGCGATTTCCTCGGCCACTCCAGCTTCATTCTGCCGCCGCTGCCCAACACCCAATTCACTCGCGACACCACCTGCTGGATCTACGGTGGCGTGACGCTGAACCCGATGTACTGGCCGGCGCGTCGACAGGAAACCCTGCTGGCCACCGCCATTTATAAATTCCATCCACAGTTCACCAACGCCGACTTCGAAATCTGGTACGGCGACCCCGATCAGGATCACGGCAGCGCCACCCTTGAAGGCGGCGACGTGATGCCAATCGGCAACGGCGTGGTGTTGATCGGCATGGGCGAACGCTCGTCCCGCCAGGCGATCGGCCAACTGGCGGTGAACCTGTTCAAGAACAAAGCCGTCGAGAAAGTCATCGTTGCCGGCCTGCCGAAATCCCGCGCCGCGATGCACCTGGACACCGTGTTCAGCTTCTGCGACCGCGACCTGGTGACGATCTTCCCGGAAGTGGTGAACCAGATCGTCGCCTTCACCCTGCGCCCTGACGAAAGCAAACCGGGCGGCATCGACATTCGCCGCGAAGAAACCAACTTCCTCGACACCGTGGCCAAGGCCCTCAACCTCAAAACGTTGCGCGTGGTGGAAACCGGCGGCAACAGCTTCGCCGCCGAACGCGAGCAATGGGACGACGGCAACAACGTGGTGGCCGTGGAGCCCGGCGTGGTGATCGGTTATGACCGCAACACCTACACCAACACCCTGCTGCGCAAGGCCGGGGTGGAAGTCATCACCATCAGTGCCGGCGAACTCGGACGCGGCCGTGGCGGCGGCCACTGCATGACCTGCCCGATCATTCGCGACCCTATCGACTATTAATTCCTGTGCCCGGCTTCGCGCTCATAAAGCGTGAAGCCGGCGGATAACCGAAACCAAAGGAGATCCAACCATGGCTTTCAACATGCGCAACCGCAGCCTGCTCTCGCTGATGCACCACACGACTCGCGAGCTCAATTACCTGCTGGACCTGTCCCGTGACCTCAAGCGCGCCAAATACACCGGCACCGAGCGTCCACACCTGCAAGGCAAGAACATCGCGCTGATCTTCGAAAAAACCTCGACCCGCACCCGTTGCGCCTTCGAAGTCGCGGCCCATGACCAGGGCGCCCACGTCACCTACATCGACCCGGTGTCGTCGCAGATCGGCCACAAGGAAAGCATGAAAGACACCGCCCGCGTGCTGGGGCGGATGTTCGACGCCATCGAGTACCGCGGCTTCGAACAGGAAATTGTCGAGGAGCTGGCCAAGTTCGCCGGTGTGCCGGTGTTCAACGGCTTGACTGCTGAATTCCACCCGACGCAAATGATTGCCGACACCCTGACCATGCGTGAGCACAGCGACAAACCGCTGCACGACATCAGCTACGCCTACCTCGGCGACGCACGCTACAACATGGGCAACTCGCTGCTGATGATCGGCGCCAAACTCGGCATGGACGTGCGCATCGCCGCACCAAAAGCCCTGTGGCCGCATCAGGATTTCATCGACCAGTGCAAGGCATTCGCTGAAGAAAGCGGCGCACGCATCACCATCACCGAAGACCCGAAAGAAGCGGTCAAGGGCGTGGACTTCATCCACACCGATATCTGGGTGTCCATGGGTGAGCCGGTGGAAGCGTGGGACGAGCGCATCGAGCAACTGCTGCCGTACCAGGTCAACGCCGCGATGATGAAGGCCTCCGGCAATCCGCGCGTGAAGTTCATGCACTGCCTGCCGGCGTTCCACAACAGCGAAACCAAGGTCGGCAAAGACATCGCCGCGCGGTATCCGCACTTGGCCAACGGTGTCGAAGTGACTGAAGAAGTCTTCGAATCGCCGGCCAACATCGCCTTCGAGCAAGCGGAAAACCGCATGCACACCATCAAGGCGATTCTGGTATCGGCGCTGGCGGATATCTAACGGCTCACGCGGCTCTCACTGACGGAACATGGTCAATGTGGGAGCTGGCCTGCCAGCGATGGCAGCGCCGCGGTGCATCTGACAGACCGCGGCGATCCCATCGCGAGCAGGCTCGCTCCCACAGGGTCAGGGTTCCATCGACAGACCGAGTTGCCCGCTTACTGCTCTTTTAGAAGGACATGCATTATGCGTATCGTCGTTGCTCTGGGCGGTAACGCCCTGCTCCGCCGGGGTGAACCCATGACCGCGGACAATCAACGCGCCAACATCCGGATCGCCACCGAACAGATCGCCAAGATTTATGCCGGCAACGAACTGGTGATCGCTCACGGCAATGGTCCGCAGGTTGGCCTGCTGTCGCTGCAAGCCGCGGCCTACACCTCGGTTTCGCCTTATCCGCTGGACGTGCTCGGTGCCGAAACCGAAGGCATGATCGGCTACATCATCGAACAGGAACTGGGCAACCTGCTGGACTTCGAAGTGCCCTTTGCGACCCTGCTCACCCAGGTCGAAGTCGATCCCAACGACCCGGCGTTCCAGGCCCCGAGCAAACCCATCGGCCCGGTCTACACCAAGGCCGAAGCAGAGAAACTCGCTGCCGAAAAAGGCTGGGCGATTGCCCCGGACGGCGATAAATACCGTCGTGTAGTGGCCAGTCCAAGACCCAAACGCATCTTCGAAATCCGCCCGATCAAGTGGTTGCTGGAAAAAGGCAGCATCGTGATCTGCGCCGGCGGTGGCGGCATCCCGACGATGTACGGTGCCCACGGCAAGCTGCAAGGCGTGGAAGCGGTAATCGACAAGGACCTGTGCTCGGCGCTGCTGGCCGAACAGCTGGAAAGCGATCTGCTGGTGATTGCCACCGACGTCAGCGCGGCGTTCATCGACTTCGGCAAACCGACCCAGAAAGCCATCGCCCAAGCCCACCCCGACGACATGGAAAAACTCGGCTTCGCCGCCGGCTCCATGGGACCAAAGGTGCAGGCAGCCTGCGAGTTCGCCCGCCATACTGGAAAAACTGCGGTGATCGGTTCACTCTCGGACATCGAAGCGATCGTCCAGGGCAAGGCCGGCACCCGTATCAGCACGGCAAAACCTGGCATTACTTATTTATAAGGAGAAACGTCAATGGCAACGTTCGAGCCCGGCCACTTGCACATCGAGCGCCACGCGCTGACCCCGGATGATGTCAACTACAACGTGCACCTCGACTATGAGGTCAGCAAGAACGACAAAGGGGATAAAGGCATCCAGTTCACCATGCACGGCAGCATGCAGGGAAAGGACATGACAGAGACCTTCTTTCTGCCCAAGGAGGAGGCTTACAACTTCGCCAACAACGTGACAAAGATCGCCGAGAAGTACGGAATTCCGAAGACACACAGCCAGATCGGCTCGGTTCACAAGCATTACGATTTAATGTTTGAAGACATCCGAAAGCAGTTGGATATGAAGTCCGGCGACCCGGTCAACCTCGAGAACTTCGAGTAACCCCAATTCCCTGGATGAACGCTGTACCTGTGGGAGCGGGCTTGCTCGCTCCCACAGGGGATCATCGTTGCTCTGAAGTCCCGCGCAGGATTTCACCATTCGCCCGCCCCAAGGCATACTTGCCACCCTCCGTATTCCAGAACCCAAAACCGCCCCATGCGTATCCACGTCAGCTTCATCGACCGCGTCGGCATTACCCAGGAAGTCCTGGCCCTGCTCGGTGGGCGCAATCTCAATCTGGATGCGGTGGAAATGGTCCCGCCCAACGTTTACATCGACGCGCCGACCCTGAGCCCTGACGTGCTCGAAGAGCTGCGCGACGCCTTGCTCAGCGTGCGTGGCGTGCAAGCGATGACGGTGGTCGACATCCTGCCCGGCCAACGTCGGCACTTGCAGCTCGATGCGCTGCTCGCCGCCATGACCGACCCGGTGCTGGCCCTCGACAGCGACGGCAAAGTGCTGCTGGCCAACCCGGCGCTGATCGCTTTGTATGGCCGTGAGCCGGCCGGCGAAAGTGTCGCCGACCTGTTTGCCGACCCGGCGCTGCTCGGCGTATTGCTCGAAAACGGCTTCCGCCTGCCACTGCGCGAAATCACCGTCAACGGTCAGACCCTGCTGCTGGACGCTACCCCGATCACCGACGCCGGCGCCCTGCTGACCCTGTATCAACCGAACCGCATCGGCGAACGTCTCTCGGCGCTGCACCACGATCACGCCGAAGGTTTTGACGCGTTGCTCGGCGAATCCCCGGCGATTCGAACCCTCAAGGCGCGCGCCCAGCGGGTGGCGGCCCTTGATGCGCCGCTACTGATCCAGGGCGAAACCGGCACCGGCAAGGAACTGGTGGCGCGGGCCTGCCATGCGATCAGCGCGCGGCACAGTTCGCCGTTCCTGGCGCTGAACTGCGCGGCATTGCCAGAGAACCTCGCCGAAAGCGAACTGTTCGGCTACGCCCCCGGTGCCTTCACCGGCGCGCAACGGGGCGGTAAACCGGGACTGATGGAACTGGCCAACCAAGGTACGGTGTTTCTGGATGAGATCGGCGAGATGTCGCCGTACTTGCAGGCGAAGTTGCTGAGGTTCCTCAACGACGGCAGCTTCCGTCGAGTCGGGGGCGATCGCGAGGTGAAGGTCAACGTACGGATCCTCAGCGCAACCCACCGCAATCTGGAAAAAATGGTCAGCGAAGGTTCGTTCCGCGAAGATTTGTTCTATCGCCTCAACGTCCTCAACGTCGAAGTCCCGCCCCTGCGCGAACGCGGTCAGGACATCCTGCTGCTGGCCCGCTATTTCATGCAGCAGGCCTGCGCGCAGATCCAGCGCCCGGTATGCCGACTGGCCCCCGGCACGTACCCGGCATTGCTGGGTAACCGCTGGCCGGGCAACGTGCGGCAATTGCAGAACGTGATCTTCCGTGCAGCAGCGATTTGCGAAAGCAGCCTGGTCGACATCGGCGACCTCGACATCGCTGGCACATCCGTGGCGCGCCAGAGTGACAGCGAAGTCGACAGCCTTGAACAGGCGATGGAAGAGTTCGAGAAAACCCTGCTGGAAAAGCTGTACGTCAGCTACCCCTCAACCCGGCAACTGGCGAGCCGCCTGCAAACGTCCCACACCGCCATTGCCCATCGGCTGCGCAAGTACGGCATTCCCAACAAGCCGTGAGGCTTGTGGCGGAAACACTGTCTCCCTATCACCATAGATCCCTGTGGGAGCGGGCTTGCCCGCGATAGCGATCTAACATTTGACATCATTGCTGGATGTGATGGACCCATCGCGGGCAAGCCCGGCTCCCACAAGGTTCTGCATAGCCTTCAGGACCGAGCTCAAAAACGACCTCCAACTGTACTGAAAGCGCTACAGCGGAACGATATCGATACACCGTTCCCTAATCACCGCTGTGCAAGGCGTTGATCCACTTAGGCTTTTTTCTTGGCCTTCCGCTGTAGCGATTTCGATACAGCTATCGATTTCCCGCCACCCGCCATACAACCTAAGCAATTGATTTATAACAATAAAAAAACATTGGCCGCGAAATTGCTTAGTAACCCGCCATAAAGCAGGGCTTTAGCCCGAGCATTCCATCGCGTCCACCAGACGAGTCTGGCCCCCTTAGGAGTTTCCATGAGCGAGTTGCGTTTTACTGAAGATCACGAATGGCTGCGCACCGAAGCTGACGGCAGCGTCACTGTCGGCATCACCGCCTTCGCACAGAACGCCTTGGGCGACGTGGTTTTCGTACAACTGCCTGAGCTGCAGTCCTACGACAAAGGCGCTGAAGCCGCCACCGTGGAATCGGTAAAAGCCGCCAGCAGCGTGTACATGCCACTCGACGGTGAAGTGCTGGAAGTGAACCCGGCGCTGGACAGCAGCCCGGAACTGGTCAACGAAGATCCGCTGGGCGAAGGCTGGTTCTTCCGCTTCCAGCCAACCGACGCCTCGGCTGTCTCCAAACTGCTGGATCAGGACGCCTACGACCGTCTGATCAAAGCCAACGCCGAAGCCTGAGGAGCGCTGACATGACTCAAGTAAACCTTTCTACCGCCAACGAATTCATCGCCCGCCACATCGGCCCGCGCGCAGGCGACGAGCAAGCCATGCTCAACAGCCTCGGTTTCGACTCCCTGGAAGCCCTGAGCGCCAGCGTCATTCCTGAGAGCATCAAAGGCACCAGCGTCCTCGGTCTCGAAGACGGCCTGAGCGAAGCCGATGCCCTGGCCTTGATCAAATCCATCGCCGGCAAAAACCAGCTGTTCAAGACCTTCATCGGCCAGGGTTACTACGGCACGCACACGCCGTCGCCGATCCTGCGCAACCTGCTGGAAAACCCGGCTTGGTACACCGCCTACACCCCATACCAGCCAGAAATTTCCCAGGGCCGTCTCGAAGCGCTGCTGAACTTCCAGACCCTGATCAGCGACCTGACCGGCCTGCCGATCGCCAACGCCTCGCTGCTGGATGAAGCCACCGCCGCCGCCGAAGCGATGACCTTCTGCAAGCGCCTGAGCAAGAACAAGGGCAGCCACGCCTTCTTCGCCTCCGTGCATTGCCACCCGCAAACCCTCGACGTGCTGCGCACCCGTGCCGAGCCTTTGGGCATCGACGTGGTGGTTGGCGACGAGCTCGAACTGACCGACGTGACGCCGTTCTTCGGCGCGCTGCTGCAATACCCGGCGAGCAACGGTGACGTGTTCGACTACCACGAACTGACCGAACGCTTCCACGCCGCCAACGCGCTGGTCGCGGTTGCGGCCGACCTGCTGGCCCTGACCGTGCTGACCCCGCCGGGCGAATTCGGTGCCGACGTGGCCATTGGCAGCGCGCAACGCTTCGGCGTGCCGCTGGGCTTCGGTGGTCCGCACGCTGCTTACTTCTCGACTAAAGATGCGTTCAAACGCGACATGCCGGGCCGTCTGGTCGGCGTCTCCGTGGACCGTTTCGGCAAGCCGGCCCTGCGCCTGGCGATGCAGACCCGCGAGCAACACATCCGTCGCGAGAAGGCCACCAGCAACATCTGCACCGCACAGGTCCTGTTGGCCAACATCGCCAGCATGTACGCCGTGTACCACGGTCCGAAAGGCCTGACGCAGATCGCCAACCGCGTGCATCACCTGACCGCGATTCTGGCCAAAGGCCTGAAAGCAATCGGTCTGAACGTCGAGCAAGAAAGCTTCTTCGACACCCTGACGATCAAGACCGGCGCCAACACCGCCAAGCTGCACGACAAGGCTCACGCCCAGCAGATCAACCTGCGCGTCGTGGATGCCGAACGTCTGGGCCTGTCCCTCGACGAAACCACTTCGCAAGCCGATGTGGAGACCCTGTGGAGCCTGCTGGCCGACGGCAAATCCCTGCCGGACTTCGCCGCCCTCGCCGCTTCGGTTCAAGCGACCATTCCAGCGGCACTGGTGCGCCAGTCGCCAATCCTCAGCCACCCGGTGTTCAACCGTTACCACTCGGAAACCGAGCTGATGCGCTACCTGCGCAAGCTCGCCGACAAGGACCTGGCGCTGGATCGCACCATGATCCCGCTGGGTTCGTGCACCATGAAACTCAACGCCGCCAGCGAAATGATCCCGGTGACCTGGGCTGAATTTGGTGCCCTGCACCCGTTCGCTCCGGCCGAGCAAAGCGCCGGCTATCAGCAACTGACCGACGAACTGGAAGCGATGCTCTGCGCCGCCACCGGTTACGACGCGATCTCGCTGCAACCGAACGCTGGTTCTCAGGGTGAATACGCTGGCCTGCTGGCGATTCGCGCCTATCACCAGAGCCGTGGCGAAGACCGTCGCGACATCTGCCTGATCCCGTCGTCCGCTCACGGCACCAACCCGGCCACCGCCAACATGGCCGGCATGCGCGTGGTCGTGACCGCGTGCGATGCCCGTGGCAACGTCGACATCGAAGACCTGCGCGCCAAGGCCATCGAGCACCGCGAGCATCTCGCCGCGCTGATGATCACTTACCCGTCGACCCACGGCGTGTTCGAAGAAGGCATCCGCGAAATCTGCGGCATCATTCATGACCACGGCGGCCAGGTGTACATCGACGGCGCCAACATGAACGCGATGGTCGGCCTCTGCGCGCCGGGTAAGTTCGGCGGCGACGTGTCTCACCTGAACCTGCACAAAACCTTCTGCATTCCACACGGCGGTGGCGGCCCGGGCGTCGGCCCGATTGGCGTGAAATCGCACCTGACCCCGTTCCTGCCGGGCCACGCCCAGATGGAGCGCAAGGAAGGCGCGGTCTGCGCCGCACCGTTCGGCAGCGCGAGCATTCTGCCGATCACCTGGATGTACATTCGGATGATGGGCGGCGCGGGTCTCAAACGCGCTTCGCAACTGGCGATCCTCAATGCCAACTACATTTCCCGTCGCCTCGAAGAGCATTACCCAGTGCTCTACACCGGCAGCAACGGCCTGGTGGCGCACGAATGCATCCTCGACCTGCGTCCGCTGAAAGACAGCAGCGGCATCAGCGTCGATGACGTCGCCAAGCGCCTGATCGACTTCGGCTTCCACGCCCCGACCATGTCCTTCCCGGTGGCAGGCACGCTGATGATCGAGCCGACCGAAAGCGAATCCAAGGAAGAACTGGACCGCTTCTGCGACGCCATGATCCGCATCCGTGAAGAAATCCGCGCGGTGGAAAACGGCACGCTGGACAAGGAAGACAACCCACTGAAAAACGCTCCGCACACCGCGGCGGAGATTGTTGGCGAGTGGACGCATCCGTACAGCCGTGAGCAAGCGGTGTATCCGGTTGCGTCGCTGATCGAAGGCAAATACTGGCCACCGGTCGGTCGCGTCGACAACGTGTTTGGTGATCGCAACCTGGTTTGCGCTTGCCCGTCGATCGAAAGCTACGCTTAAACGGATGAGGGGCAGGTTTACCTGCCCCTTTTTCCAGAACACCACAAAACCCTGTGGGAGCTGGCCTGCCAGCGATAGCGGTGGATCAATCTCCATTTCTGTCGCCTGACACACTGCCATCGCTGGCAGGCCAGCTCCCACAGGGGAATACACCAAGCCTGATATTCCGCCAATTCCTATAACAAGAAACCGGAGAACAACTCATGTCGTTAAGCGTGTTCGACCTGTTCAAGATTGGCATCGGCCCCTCCAGCTCTCATACCGTCGGCCCGATGCGCGCAGCTGCGCGTTTCGCCGAAGGCTTGCGCCGTGAAGGGCTGCTGACCGCAACCGCCTGCGTCAAAGTCGAGCTCTACGGCTCGCTCGGCGCCACCGGCAAAGGCCACGGCAGCGACAAAGCCGTGTTGCTCGGCCTGGAAGGTGAACACCCGGACACCGTGAACACCGAAACCGTCGCCGCCCGTCTGCAAGACATCCGCGGTAATGGTCGCTTGAACCTGCTCGGCGAACACAGCATTACGTTCAACGAGAAAGAACACCTGGCGATGATCCGCAAACCGTTGCCCTATCACCCCAACGGCATGATCTTTCGCGCATTCGACGCCGCCGGCCTGCAGATCCGCAGCCGCGAGTATTACTCGGTTGGCGGCGGTTTCGTGGTCGATGAAGACGCCGCCGGCGCCGACCGCATTGTCGAAGACGCCACGCCGCTGACCTTCCCGTTCAAAAGCGCCAAGGACCTGCTCGGTCACTGCACCACTTACGGTTTGTCGATCAGTCAGGTGATGCTGACCAACGAAAGTGCCTGGCGCCCGGAAGCGGAAACCCGCACCGGTCTGCTGAACATCTGGCAAGTGATGCAGGACTGCGTTGCCGCCGGCTGCCGCAACGAAGGGATTTTGCCCGGTGGCTTGAAGGTCAAACGCCGGGCTGCTGCGCTGCATCGGCAACTGTGCAAGAACCCGGAATCGTCATTGCGCGACCCGCTGTCGGTGCTGGACTGGGTCAACCTGTACGCCCTGGCGGTCAACGAAGAAAACGCCAACGGCGGACGCGTTGTCACTGCGCCCACTAACGGTGCGGCAGGCATCGTCCCGGCGGTGCTGCATTACTACATGCGCTTTATCCCCGGTGCCAACGAAGACGGCGTCGTACGCTTTCTGCTGACCGCCGCCGCGATCGGCATTCTCTACAAAGAAAACGCCTCGATCTCCGGCGCCGAAGTCGGTTGTCAGGGTGAAGTCGGCGTGGCCTGTTCCATGGCGGCCGGAGCCTTGTGCGAAGTACTTGGCGGCACCGTGCAGCAAGTGGAAAACGCCGCCGAAATCGGCATGGAACACAACCTCGGCCTGACCTGCGACCCGATTGGCGGGCTGGTGCAAGTGCCTTGCATCGAGCGCAACGCCATGGGTTCGGTCAAGGCCATCAATGCGGTACGTATGGCCCTGCGCGGAGACGGTCAGCACTTCGTCTCCCTCGACAAGGTCATCCGCACCATGCGCCAGACCGGCGCCGACATGAAAAGCAAATACAAGGAAACCGCCCGAGGCGGTTTGGCGGTCAACATTATCGAGTGCTGATGCTCACGCGCATCCGCACACTTTTTCAGGAGCTGAATATGTCCACCGAACAATTGCTGAAAACCCCGCTGCACGCCCTGCACATCGAACTCGGCGCGCGCATGGTGCCGTTCGCCGGCTACGACATGCCGGTGCAATACCCGTTGGGCGTTATGAAGGAGCACCAGCACACCCGTGATCAGGCCGGGCTGTTCGATGTCTCGCACATGGGCCAGATCCGCCTGACCGGCGCCAATGCCGCCAAGGCCCTGGAAACCCTGGTGCCGGTGGACATCATCGACTTGCCAGTGGGCATGCAGCGCTACGCAATGTTCACCAACGAAACCGGTGGCATCCTCGACGACCTGATGGTCGCTAACCTGGGTAACGACGAACTGTTCCTGGTGGTCAACGCCGCCTGCAAGGATCAGGACCTCGCGCATCTGCGCAAAAACATCGGCGACCAGTGCACCCTCTCACCGCTGTTTGAGGAACGCGCCCTGCTGGCGTTGCAAGGTCCTGCCGCGGTCACCGTGCTCGCGCGCCTGGCCCCAGAAGTGGCCAAGATGACGTTCATGCAGTTCACCCGCGTGAATCTGGTGGGTGTCGAATGCTTTGTCAGCCGTTCGGGCTACACCGGCGAAGACGGCTTTGAAATCTCCGTGCCAGCCGCCAACGCTGAAGCCCTGGCTCGCGCCCTGCTGGCTGAACCCGAAGTGGCAGCCATCGGCCTTGGCGCTCGCGACTCTCTGCGCCTGGAAGCCGGCCTGTGCCTCTATGGCCACGACATGAACACCGAGACCACCCCGATCGAAGCCAGCCTGTTGTGGGCCATCTCCAAGCCACGTCGCGCTGATGGCGCACGAGCTGGCGGCTTCCCTGGGGCAGAGACGGTGTTCGCTCAACAACAAGCTGGTGTCAGCCGCAAGCGTGTGGGTCTGCTGCCGCAGGAACGCACGCCGGTGCGTGAAGGCGCGGAAATCGTCAACGAAGCGGGGGACATCATCGGCGCGGTGTGCAGCGGTGGTTTCGGCCCGACTCTGGGCGGTCCTTTGGCGATGGGCTACCTCGACAGCGCTTATATCGCTATCGACACACCCGTATGGGCGATTGTTCGTGGGAAAAAGGTGCCTTTGCTTGTAAGCAAAATGCCATTTGTTCCACAACGCTACTATCGCGGCTGATTGACTGTTTCTATAAGTAACGCGGTTGCGTTAACAGTGCACTAATGTGTAACGCAACCGCCATAAAACAGTGCATGTCTTTGGTTATAAGCTTCGTTTATGAACGTTGCTTATAACGTTCGAAAACAATTGAACAGCCCGATCGAATAAGCCCGCACTAGTGGACACGCTATTGCCATCAACCTTAGCAAAACCGGGCCTCTCACAGGGCTTGTTTTTTCTCACGTAGTTGGCGTAGAGTTTGTTCACTGTGTTTGCATGGGTCGCTTGGAATCGTGACCTGGGCAGTAGCCTACAAGTTAGCTACATCCCGTTCGACGTCTTCTTACTCTCCTGCAACCAGCCCCAGTACTCTTTCATGAGAAGGAGACTGTCATTAATTTTTTGCGTCAAAGGAATAAGAAATGTCCACACGTCAGAGCGGTACCGTCAAGTGGTTTAACGACGAGAAAGGTTTTGGTTTTATCACTCCAGAAAGCGGTCCGGATCTGTTCGTGCATTTCCGCGCTATTCAGGGCAACGGCTTCAAGAGCCTGAAAGAAGGCCAGAAAGTGACTTTCGTCGCTGTGCAAGGCCAGAAAGGCATGCAAGCTGACGAAGTACAAGCAGAAGCCTAATCTTCTGTAACGAAAAAGCCCCTGATGCTGACATCAGGGGCTTTTTTGTGCGCGTAAATCCGTAAAATGGCTTCTTTTTCCGTCCAGAGGCTGCCATGCCGAAACACCTGCTCAAACCCCAGGGCGACTTTCCCGCCGCCACCCTGGGTCGTCGCCTGGCAGCGATGTTCTATGACTTCCTGTTGTGTACTGCCCTGCTGATCGTCACCAGCGGCATCTACAAGATGATCCAGATGGCGATCATCGGCGAAGACAAAATGCGCACCTTGACCGAATCCGGCGCGCTGGACGGTGATCCGCTGCTATCGACGGTATTGCTGTTTGTGCTGTTTGGTTTTTTTGCCAAGTTCTGGACCTGGTCTGGTCAGACCCTGGGCATGCAGGTGTGGTCCATTCGCGTGCAGAACGCTGACGGCTCGTCCATCAGTCTGTGGCAGGCGCTGTTGCGCTTTGTGGTGTCGATCGCATCGCTGTTGTGCGTTGGCCTTGGGTTCATCTGGTCGCTGTTCGATAAACAGAAACGCAGCTGGCATGACATGTATTCCAATACCCAGCTGGTGCGCATCCCGAAGAAAACAAAGTAATCCCGGACACCAAAATCAATGTGGGAGCGGCTTGCTCGCGAAGGGGTCGTATCGGTCAACTTTGATGTTGTCTGACACACCGCTTTCGCGAGCAAGCCCGCTCCCACAGTTTTTTACGAGTACTTAAGCGTTACCGGCCAGTTTCATCCGCGCAGCCTGGGTGAAATCGAGCATGCGCTTCAACGGTCGAATCGCCTGGGGAATCAACGCCGGATCCACAAAGATCTCGTTCGTCCCTTCCTTCAAGCACTTCAGCGTGCGCTCAAGGGTGTTCATCGCCATCCATGGGCAATGTGCGCAACTGCGGCACGCTGCGCCGTTACCGGCCGTTGGGGCTTCGATGAAGACCTTGTCCGGGCACAACTGCTGCATCTTGTAGAAGATGCCGCGATCGGTGGCGACGATCAGGGTCTTGTTCGGCAGGCTCTGCGCCGCCGCAATCAACTGACTGGTGGAACCGACGGCATCCGCCAGCTCGATCACCGAGGTCGGCGACTCCGGGTGCACCAGAATCGCGGCGTCAGGGTACAGCGCCTTCATGTCTTCGAGCTGCTTGGACTTGAACTCCTCGTGAACGATGCAGGCACCGTCCCACAGCAGCATGTCCGCGCCGGTCTGGCGCTGGATGTAGGTGCCCAGGTGTTTGTCCGGGCCCCAGATGATGGTTTCGCCGTTATCCATCAGGCTTTCGACGATTTCCAGCGCGCAGCTGGACGTCACCACCCAATCCGCCCGGGCTTTGACCGCCGCCGAGGTGTTGGCATACACCACCACCGTACGTTCCGGATGCTGATCGCAAAACGCCGAGAACTCATCCACCGGGCAACCCAGGTCCAGCGAGCAGGTCGCTTCCAGGGTCGGCATCAGAATGCGTTTTTCAGGATTGAGGATTTTGGCGGTTTCGCCCATGAACTTCACACCGGCGACCAGCACGGTCTTGGCCGGGTGGGCACTGCCGAAGCGCGCCATCTCCAGTGAGTCGGAGACGCAACCACCGGTTTCTTCGGCCAGGGCCTGAATCACCGGATCGCAATAGAAGTGAGCAACCAGCACCGCGTCCTGAGCCTTGAGCTCGGCAGCGATGGCGGCACGGTAAAAAGCTTCCTCCTCGGCGGTCAGCGGCTTGGGCTGCTTGGCGTCGAGGTGGGCTTGAACCAGAAGGCGTTCGGAAATCTGCGTCATGTTCGCAAGACCTGCAGGCGCTTTCGCGCGAAAGTCGAGTATACACCCGGCTCCGGACCCTTCAGGGTACCGCCGGGAGAGTGAGTATTCATCAGGCACAGCGTTGGAGCCGCGCAAGGCTACAGAATATCCCGCGGATGCAAAAGATGATTCTGACCTGCGTCACGGCTGGCGAAGCACCGCTATCAAGCAAATCCGAATCGCAAGCAAAAAACGCCTGATTTCAGCACTGGTTTTTGCGCTCCGACAACTCTGGCTTGTCGGTTATGAATCCACCATTATTTATCGGCAGAGCCGAGCGCCCTCTAGCAGTGGAACTGCATGGTTGCGGCCCCAGGTCGCCGGACGAATCATGGAATCTCGTTGCGGCTTCGTTACGAACACAGTCTCAGGATCTAATTATTATGGACGTCTACAAGGTCAGTGTTTCGCAAATCACCAGCACGAAAATCTCGGCAGAAAATTTTGAGCGAGACACCCTGAAAAGCAGCCCTTACTACCAGGCTGGCAGTACAGGAAATGAACCGTCCCATTTTGCCGTGTGCCCTGGATGCGACAACCCCATACAAATCATCGGGCTCTACAAAGAGCTGGAAAATACGCCGAATCCATATGGCCGCCATTACATACGTACCGTGGAGAAGCTGGCTGAGTATGATCAGGAATCCTACGACTCCTGCCCCTATTCCAAGCCTGAGCGCAAACCCGAACGCTCGGCACGCCGTACCAGGGAAAAAGGACTTCCCGAGAAAATCCTCAGAGTTCTGATTGAAAACTTTGATTCAGTCATCTACATGATCGAAAAGTCCACCGGCATCCACATTGGCGACGGGCTGGCAAAACGGATGCTGAAGACCTACCGGGACGAACATGGGCACATGTACAAGTCAGCGACATTGCTGAATATCCCATGGATCTTCGCCTACATGTCCAATGCCCAGTCAATCTCCAGACAGAAGGTTGTCAGTAATCCGGATCTGATTGAGGCAGTGCGAAAGAAGTTGCCCTCTGCCGCTATTGATGAGGAGGGAAATCAGAAAGGTGTTTTGAAACCGACGGATAATGAGGACTACCTTGATATCAATTTCAGCTTCATTCATCACCGTGTGACACTGGTTGATCGCTCAATCAACGAAACGATGAAAATGGTCATTTTCACGAATCAAGCCAGGCAGAAAATTTCTGTTTATGAGCAGGTAATCCCGTTTGATACGAATCATTTTCTTGCCCTTATCAATCGGTCTCCAGACACTGCCTACCGCCCTCGCCGAAACACACTTGTGCCACTAGCGCAGCAAATGCTGGGACACGGACAGCCTGCATAATCCAGATCGATGATCAGCCTTTCTTCTCTTGATAAAAGTGGCCGGCAAAAGTGTGCAAACACTCTCGTGGTGGAGCCCGACCACCAGCCGGCTGATTCTTTTACTTTCTTGCGGGCAAAAAAAAATCCGGAAATCCTCACTTGCGTGGGCCTTCCAGACTTTTAAAACTGCTACAAAAATGGTGGGTCGTGTGGGATTCGAACCTACGACCAATTGGTTAAAAGCCAACTGCTCTACCAACTGAGCTAACGACCCGCTGTGTGGTGGCGCGTATAATACTGATTTTTAAGGACTATTCAACACCTAATTTGAAATAAATCAAAAATAAGGTGTTGGGTCACTTACGCCGGCCGCTGCAAAGCCTTCTGCGCGCAGTCGGCAGCTGTCGCATTTGCCGCACGCACGGCCCTGATCGTCGGCCTGATAGCAGGAAACGGTCAGTCCATAATCAACCCCAAGCTTCACGCCGGCCTGGACAATCTGTGCCTTGCTCAGGTTCTGCAATGGCGCCTGAATACGGAAGCCATTGCCCTCTACACCGGCCTTCGTCGCCAGATTCGCCGTGCGCTCGAACGACTCGATGAACTCGGGACGGCAGTCCGGGTAACCGGAGTAATCCACCGCATTCACGCCGATAAAGATGTCACGCGCGCCAAGCACTTCAGCCCAACCCAGCGCCAGGGACAGAAACACGGTGTTGCGCGCCGGCACGTAAGTCACCGGAATACCTTCGCCCGCTTCTTCCGGGACGTCGATGCTGGTGTCGGTCAGTGCCGAACCGCCGATACCGTTCAGGTTCAGGCCAATCACCTTGTGCTCCACCACACCCAGGTCACGGGCGACACGCTCGGCGGCGTGCAGCTCCGCGTGGGAGCGTTGACCGTAATCGAAGCTCATGGTGTAGCAGCTATAGCCATCAGCGCGGGCCATGGCCACGACCGTCGCGGAATCGAGGCCTCCGGACAGCAGGATGACCGCACGTTTTTCAGCAGTGTTCAGTTGTTCAGTCATCTCAGCGCCCCGGCTCGTCATTCCAAAGATATTTATGCAGCTGCAATTGCAGACGCACAGGCAGGTTGTCCGCCACCACCCAGTCCGCCAGGTCCCGCGCATTCAGGTCATGGTGGCTTGGCGAGAACAGTACTTCGCCTGCACGCTTGTCCAGACCGTACTGAATCAGCTTGGACACGGCCCAGTCGTAGTCTTCCCGCGAGCAGATGACAAACTTCACCTGGTCATTGGGCGTGAGCAGTTCGATGTTCTCGTAGCGGTTGCGGTGTGCTTCCTTCGAACCTGGGGTTTTCAGGTCGACGACGCGACTGACCCGGGAATCTACCGCCGAGATGTCGAGAGCACCACTGGTTTCCAGTGACACTTCGTAACCGGCGTCGCACAACTGCTTGAGCAATGGGATGGCATTCGGCTGGGCCAGCGGCTCGCCACCGGTGACACAGACGTAACGCGGGCGGAAACCGGCCACTTGCTCGAGGATGTCGTCGAGTGGGCGAATGGTGCCGCCAGTGAACGCGTAGGCGCTGTCGCAGTATTGGCAACGCAATGGACAACCGGTCAGGCGCACAAAAACAGTGGGCAGCCCGGCAGTCCGCGTTTCACCCTGCAACGAGTAGAAAACTTCGGTGATTCTCAATGTGTCTTGCATAGTCGCCACGGGCATAACAGCTAAACAGGCTGTCCGCCTCCGTCAGGCACTTCAAGGAACCCCGCCATCGCGCAGATCCCAAAAAGCGTGTTTCAAAAAAGGGGGTGAATTCTAACGAAAAAACCCGCGACAAGCGCGGGTTTCTTCAAAACGGCTCAAGCAGCCCTTACATTTTTTGCAGATCACGCTGGGCCAACTGAGCAGCGGAAGTGCCCGGATATTGCGACACGACCTGTTGCAGAATGCCTTTGACCTTGTCGGTGTGACCGAGGCGGCGTTCTACATCAGCCAGCTTGTACAGCGAATCAGGCACTTTGGGGTGCTTGGGATACAGCTGCGAAACCTTGGCAAATGCCTGACCTGCACCTTGCAGATCGCCTTTGGCCAAGTTCACTTCGCCCAACCAGTACTGGGCATTGCCCGCGTACTGACTGTTCGGGTACTTGCGCAGGAATGCCGCAAAAGCCTGACTGGCCTTGTCGAAATCCTTGGCTTTGATCAGGTCGAAGGCTGCATCGTAATACAGTTTTTCCTTCGCCGGATCAGCCGGTTCGCTACCCGCAGCAGGTGCTTGAGCGGCGGCCGCTCCTGCACCTGCGCCAGCTGCTGCACCGGGGGCATTCAAACTGCCACCGGTGGAAGAATTATCAGGAGTCGCGGCTGGTGCAACGCCGGTTCCTATGCGCCGATCAAGATCCTGATATCGCTCCAGGTTCTCTTGCTTCATGCGCGCTACATCATTTTGCAGAACTTCGATCACACCCTGTTGGCGTGAGATCTGCTCCTGCATGGATTGCAATTGGTTGAACAGCTCGCCCTGTGCCGAGACAGGGGCCGAAACCCCTCCCCCGGCATAGGCGCCGTTCGTACCGTAACCCGCAGGCGGATTACTAGTCCCGCTATTGTTATAGCCGGAGTCGTTATCGACCACAGGAACCGCAGCCCACACCGCAAGCGGTGCGAGGCTGAGGGCCAAAACAGTTACAGCACGACGGCACGTTCGCATGACGAATTACTTACGCAGTTCGACGCGACGGTTTTGAGCCCAGGACTGCTCGTCGTTGCCGGTAGCAACTGGACGCTCTTCGCCGTAGGAAACCAGTTCCAGCTGAGCTGGGGAAACACCTTGCAGTACCAGGTAGCGCTGAACGGCTTTCGCACGACGCTCGCCCAGTGCCATGTTGTACTCACGAGTACCACGTTCGTCGGTGTTGCCTTCCAGAACAACGCGAGCGCCGTTTGCTTTCAGGTCTTTGGCGTGAACGTCCAGAGCGCGCATGGCTTCTGGCTTCAGGTCCGAGCTGTCGTATTCGAAGTAGAAGGTGGTGATTGCGCGCAGAGCAGCTTCTTCGCTCAGGGAGCCATCAACGGCACCAGTGTTAGCGCCGTAACCAGCGTTTGGATCAACAGCGCCTTCACCGGCGTTGTCGCCGCCTTTGGACGAGCAACCTACAGCTACAGCCATGGCCAGAGCCAGCGCAGCAAATTTACCAAACTTCAGCATTTCCATCGTGAAACTCCTAATGAACCCCAGTGTGTTAAGTAAAACGTGTAGCGCCGCGTCAGTTCAGGTAAGGGGACCAGGAAGGTTCTCTGACTTCGCCTTGTGCGGTAGGAAGCGGGAGCCTTACGCGTCCATTAATGGACACGAGCATCAAGACTCCCCGGCCCTGCTGGCGGGTGGCGTAGATTACCATGGTGCCGTTGGGCGCAACAGTAGGCGACTCGTCCAGAGTGCTATCAGTGAGGATCTTTACACTACCGCGCTGCAAATCCTGGGCCGCCACCTTGAAATTAGTGAAGCCATCCTGGCGGTGAATCATCACCAGGGTCTTTTCATCAGCCGAAAGTTTAGGGTTTGCGTTGTAGTTACCAATAAAGGTCACACGTTCCGCACCACCACCACCGACGCTGGTTTTGTAGATCTGTGGCTTGCCGCCACGGTCAGAGGTGAAGTAGATGGTCGAACCATCCTTACCCCAGAACGGTTCGGTGTTGATGCCGGGACCGTTGGTGACGCGAGTGATCTGACGCGAACCCAGGTTCATCACGTAGATGTCCGGGTTACCGTCTTTCGACAGTACGAATGCCAGGCGATTGCCATCCGGCGACCAGGCTGGCGCGCCATTCAGGCCTTCGAAGTTGGTGATCTGCTCACGGCGACCGGTGTCGATGTTCTGCATGAAGATACGCGGACGCTTCTGCTCGAACGAGACGTAAGCGATGCGCTTGCCATCCGGTGCGAAACGCGGCGACAGGATCGGCTCGCGCGATTGCAGCAGGGTCACGGCGCGAGCACCATCATAATCCGAGCGTTGCAGCGTGTAGCGCGTGTTCTTCTCGGAGAAGCGTTCGGCCGTCACGTACAGCAGACGAGTCGAGAACGCACCTTTGATGCCGGTGAGCTTTTCAAACGACTGGTCGGCGATGTAGTGGGACATGTCGCGCAGTTGATCGACGCTGCCCGACACGCTGCCGGTCAGCACTTGCTGCTCGGTGGCGACGTTGAACAGAGCGTATTGAACCTGCAGGCGACCGCCCGATGGCACGATGCTGCCAACCATAATGTACTGAGCGTTGATCGCCTTCCAGTCACGGAAAATGATTTCGCTGGCCTGGCTCGGCTGGCTGATCATGTTCTGCTTTGGAATCGGCGCGTAGTAACCCGAGTTGCGCAGGTCGTTACCGATGATCTCGGCCATGTCGTCCGGCAGCACGGTGCCGCCCTGGAAACCGAATGGCACTACGGCAATTGGAGTTGCCTGGGAGCTACCACTGCTGACCAGGATATTTTTTTCATCTGCGGTGGCCAGTCCTGCAAAGCAGAACATGACTACAAGCAGTCCTCGAAGAAGGTTTCTCACAAGGCTAGATCCTCAGGTGTGAATGTCATCTTGAATGAACGATAGGGTGCGAAATCAGCTGGCTTCAGACCCTGCATTTCGGTCAATCGACCAATATTTTTTACCGCCGCTACCGCTGAGCTGTCGAACGGTACATCACCGCTGGACTTGGCAACCGATACGCCGGAGATTGTTCCATCAGGCAGCATGTTGATTTGCAGGATCACCTTCATGCCCTTGCGGGCCGACGGTGGCTGCGCCCAACCTTCAGAAGCACGCGAGCGAATCAAATCGTCGAAGTTACCCGCGACTTCATCACCCTGCTCATCCGCCAAGGCCTGCTGACGCTCCGGCGTGTCGGAAAGCAAATCGGCCAGGGCCTGAGCCTTTTTCTCATCGACCGATTTACGCGCCGCTTCCTGCGATTTTTTCTTCGCAGCATCGGCAGCAGCTTTCTTCTTCGCGTCTTCGGCGACTTTCTTCTTCGCCTCTTCAGCTTCAGATTTCTTCTTGGCGTCTTCCGCGGCTTTCTTCTTCGCGTCTTCGACAATCTTTTTCTTGACTTCTTCAGCGGCCGCTTTCTTGGCCTCTTCTTCAGCTGCTTTCTTGGCTTCTTCTTCAGATTTCTTCTTGGCTATATCAGCCAATTGTTTCTCTTCAGCCTTTTTGGCTTCGGCGGTCTTCTTCGCTTCATCGGCTTTCTTGGCTTCATCAGCCTTTTTTGCCTCTTCCGCTTTTTTAGTCTCGTCGGCCTTCTTGGATTCTTCGGCTTTTTGAGCCGCATCTTCCTTCTTTTGTTCCGCGGCCTTGATCGCTTCCTGTTCGATCTTTTTCTGTTCCATCTGTTCGACTTCGGTCTGACGTGCGGCAGATTTCTTCGCCTCACCCGCAATCTTCTGATTGGTCTGGGTGGTCGCCTGACTTTTCGATTTCAGCTGGTACAAGGTCGCCTGGACAATCGGCTTGGCCGGCGGCAATTCCGGTGTGAAGGCGAAACTGACGAACAGCATGCCGAACACCAGCACGTGCAAGACAATCGCCAGGACACTTGGCCAGAAGTAGCTTTCCGAGGCGGACGGCTCTCGCATTTGCTGCATCAGGGTGCCTCGGTAATCAAGCCAACATTACCGACCCCGGCTTTCTGCAACCCGCCCATGGCGCCCATTACGGAACCGTAATCGACGGTCTTGTCGCCGCGGATGAACACCTGGGTGCGCTTGCCGCCTTCAGTGCCGGCTCGGATGATCTTGGTCACCGCGTCAGTCATCTGCGGCAAGGTCATGGCCTTGTCCTGTTGCTTTTCAGTGTCGACTTCGCTGCCAAGGTTCCAGTAGTAGGTCTTGTCAGACTTGATCGAAATGGTCAGGACCTGGGTGTTGTTGTCCTGCGGCAAGGCTTCGCTGGAAACCTTGGGCAGATCAACTTTCACGCCCTGATTGAGCATCGGAGCGGTCACCATGAAGATGACCAGCAGCACCAGCATCACGTCGATGTAAGGCACCACGTTCATCTCGGCAACCGGCTTGCGCTTTTTGCGAGCTCGAGCGATTAAAGCCATTGGAAATTACCTGCTTATTCTTCGCTGGTGTGCACTTTGCGGTGCAGGATCGCCTGGAATTCATCGGCGAAGGTGTAGTAACGGCCCAGCAGGGTTTCGCCGCGAGCAGCAAAACGGTTGTAAGCGATAACGGCCGGGATGGCGGCGAACAGGCCGATCGCGGTGGCGATCAGTGCTTCGGCAATACCCGGAGCCACAGTGGCCAGGGTCGCTTGCTGGGCAGTGGCCAGGCCACGGAAGGAGTTCATGATCCCCCAGACGGTACCGAACAGACCGATGTACGGGCTGACGGAACCGACGGTGGCGAGGAACGGCAGGCTCTGTTCGAGCTTTTCTTCTTCACGGGAAATGGCGACGCGCATGGCACGGGCCACGCCTTCCATGACCGCTTCCGGATCGACGCCTGGCTGCTGACGCAGACGGGAGAATTCCTTGAAGCCGGCACGGAAGATCTGCTCGACGCCCGAATCCGGATCAGGGTTGCTGCCGGCCTGACGGTAGAGTTTGGACAGGTCGATGCCGGACCAGAAGCGCTCTTCAAAGCTCTCCAGGGCACGTCGACCGGCGCGCAGCAGGTTGCTGCGCTGAAAGATCATGATCCATGAGGTCACCGATGCGGCTACCAGGATCAGCATTACCAGTTGCACCACGATACTGGCATTGCTGACCAGGCTCCACATGGAGGAATGGTCGACGACGTTAGCTTCCACGCTTTATCTCCTGCTTTGAGTGTGTACCCGCGCCGCTCACGTCGGCAAAGGCCGCACGTAGAGCTTCGGGAATGGCCCGGGGTTTTAAACTTTCAGTGCGCACACAGGCCACCAGAAACTGCCCTTCGCAGAGCAGCGCATTATCCGTGGCTCGCCTGACCTGCTGCTTGAAGCGCAGGCTGACACGGTTCAATTCGATTACTTCAGCGCTTACCAGAAGCTCGTCGTCCAGTCGCGCCGGCGCGTGATAACGCGCTTCGCTGGAATGCACGACAAACAACAGGTCCTCTCCTGCCAGCTGGGACTGGGCAAAGCCCAGATCCCGGAGCCGCTCGGTGCGAGCCCGTTCCATAAACTTGAGGTAATTGACGTAATACACGATGCCGCCCGCATCGGTGTCCTCGTAATAAACGCGACAACGAAGTGCGAAAGGCTCAAGCCCGTTTTGCGCGCGCATACTCTAGTGCTTACTCCTCAGGTTGCCAATCCGGCCAGGCAACTGTTTTTCATTGATTCGCGGGTTTCTGGTGAAAGTACGGTCCTCAGACCGCACAAACTCCGAATAAATCAGCCCGCAAAGGTGATTAATCGTCTACGGCATCAAGGAACTCGTCTACCACGGGCATCTCGCCCAATCGTGACGGAATGTTTAAACCGAAGTGCAGATACGCGTGCCGGGTGACCACCCGCCCCCGCGGCGTGCGCATGATGTAGCCCTGCTGGATCAGGTACGGCTCCAGCACGTCTTCAATGGTATGGCGCTCCTCGCTGATCGCCGCCGCCAGACTGTCCACTCCGACCGGCCCACCGTCGAACTTCTCGATCATGGTCAACAGCAGGCGCCGATCCTGGTGATCGAAGCCACGTTCGTCGACATCCAGCAGGTTCAAGGCCAGGTCGGCGATCGGTTTGGTGATGTGGCCCTTGGCTCGAACTTCGGCAAAATCCCGAACCCGTCGCAGCAAGCGGTTGGCGATCCGTGGGGTGCCGCGGGCACGGCGGGCGATCTCAAAGGCGCCTTCCGGGTCCAGCGGCAAGCCGAGGATGTTCGCCGAACGGCTGACAATCGTCGCCAGGTCGGCGGTGTTGTAGAACTCCAGGCGCTGGACGATGCCGAAGCGGTCGCGCAACGGATTGGTCAGCATGCCGGCACGGGTCGTCGCTCCCACCAGGGTGAACGGCGGCAGATCCAGTTTGATCGAGCGCGCGGCCGGCCCTTCACCGATCATGATATCGAGCTGGAAATCTTCCATGGCCGGGTACAGCACTTCTTCGACGATCGGCGACAGCCGATGGATTTCGTCGATGAACAGCACGTCGTGAGGCTCAAGGTTGGTCAACAGCGCCGCCAGATCACCCGGACGCTCAAGCACCGGGCCCGAGGTGCTTTTGATCGACACGCCCATTTCCTGGGCGATGATGTTCGCCAGGGTGGTCTTGCCCAGACCCGGCGGGCCAAAGATCAGCGTGTGGTCCAGGGACTCGTTACGCCCGCGTGCGGCCTGGATGAACAACTCCATTTGCTCGCGAACGGTCGGCTGGCCAATGTATTCGGCCAGGCTGACAGGACGAATCGCCCGGTCCTGGACTTCTTCGCGGTCGCGAGGGCCAGGCGTGGCGGCAATCAGACGATCAGCTTCAATCACTTAGATCATTCCCTTCAGGGCACGACGAATCATGTCTTCACTGCTCAAACCTTTCTCCTTGATCGCGGAAATCGCCTTGCTGGCTTCCTGCGGCTTGTAGCCCAAAGAAATCAGCGCGCTGACCGCGTCATTTTCGGCGGTGGCGACCGGCGCCGTATCAGGCCCGCCCGGTTGGTTCGGCACGAGGGCGAACATCGCCGGCACGGTTTCCCACGCCTTGAAGCGATCCTTGAGCTCCACCAGCAAACGCTCGGCCGTCTTTTTGCCCACGCCCGGCACCTTGGTCAGCGCCGAGGTGTCCTGGGATTGCACGCAACGTACCAGCTCATCCACTTCCAGGCTCGACATCAACGCCAGGGCCAATTTCGGCCCTACACCATTGAGACGGATCAACTCGCGAAAAAAGTCTCGCTCACGCTTGCCGAAGAAGCCATAGAGTAACTGCGCGTCTTCACGTACGACCAAATGGGTGTGCAAGGTCAGCGGTTCACCGACCGACGGCAAGCGATACAGCGTGGTCATGGGCACTTCCAGCTCATACCCCAGACCGTTTACATCCAGAATCAGGTGCGGCGGCTGTTTCTCAGCCAATGTGCCGCGCAAGCGTCCAATCACGTTTCAGATCCTTGAGCGTTGGCCAGATCAACGACTGGCGACTGACAGAACAAGGGTTTTGCGCCGACAACACAGGCGCAAAACCCTCATTCGCTAAAAATGACTGCTGATGCTATCAGAGACGCAGGCGCCCGCCACGACTGCGTGCCGTTCCCAGGCCATGGGGCAACAGGCTGGAACGGGTATGCGCGTGACAAATGGCAATGGCCAGGGCATCCGAAGCATCGATTTGCGGCTTGCTGGTCAGTTTCAGCATGTGCATGACCATCATCTGCACCTGCTCTTTATTGGCGGCACCGGTGCCGGTCACCGCTTGCTTGACCTGGGTCGCGGTGTACTCGGCGATCTCCAGGCTCTCTTCGGCACCCGCCACAATCGCAGCACCGCGGGCCTGACCGAGCTTGAGGGCAGAGTCGGCATTGCGCGCCATGAAGACTTTTTCAATGCCCATGGTCACCGGGCCGTAGGTCTGGATGACTTCACGCACACCGCGATAGACGATTTGCAGACGCTCATGCAACTCGCCGGACCCCGTGCGAATGCAGCCCGATGCCACATACACGCAGCCACGCCCGGTATCACGTACCACGCCATAACCGGTGATGCGCGAACCGGGGTCGATACCAAGAATTAAAGTCATAACGCCTGCGGGTTTGGTAAGAGCACGATATTCATTACAGCGAACAACAAAAGTGGGAGCGAACTGTGGCGAGGGGATTTATCCCCGTTGGGTCGCGAAGCGGCCCTGAACCTGCGAATACGGAGATTTCAGAAAAACCGTAATCACTGGGTCTGCGACTGCTTCGCAGCCGAACGGGGATAAATCCCCTCGCCACTGCCCGCTCCCACATGAGATCTTACTCGCCCTTAACCCAGCTGTGCGGCTACCGACTCAGGAATATCCGCGTTGGAATAGACGTTTTGCACGTCATCCAGGTCTTCGAGCATGTCTATCAGCTTGAGCACCTTCTCGGCGCCTTCCAGGTCCAATTCGGCACTGGTGGTCGGCAGCATCACGATTTCCGCGTCATCGCCTTTGAAACCCGCCGCTTCCAGCGCGTTTCGCACGGAGTAGAAGCCGGCGAACGAGGTGAACACATCAATCGAGCCGTCTTCATGAGTGACCACGTCATCGGCGTCGGCTTCCATGGCCGCTTCCATCAGCGCGTCTTCATCGACACCCGGCGCGAAGGAAATCTGCCCCTTGCGCTCGAACAGATAAGCCACCGAACCGTCGGTGCCCAGGTTGCCACCACACTTGCTGAACGCATGGCGAACCGCGGCGGCGGTGCGGTTACGGTTGTCGGTCATGCACTCGACCATCACGGCCACACCGCCCGGGCCATAACCTTCGTAGGTCAGCTCGACCATGTCGTCGGTGTCGGCAGCACCGGCACCGCGGGCGACCGCGCGATCAATGATGTCGCGGCTCATATTTGCGCCAAGGGCCTTGTCCAGCGCCAGACGCAGGCGCGGGTTGGAACCTGGATCACCGCCGCCCTGACGGGCAGCAACGGTCAGCTCACGAATCCACTTGGTGAAAATCTTGCCCTTCTTGGCATCCTGACGTTCTTTGCGGTGCTTGATGTTCGCCCACTTGGAATGACCCGCCATATCTCGCTCCGAATTCTCTTTGAAACATTGCCCGCTGCGCAGATGCGCCAGCCAGCAAACAAAATCTCGACCTGTCCCTATAAAGAAAAGGCGCATCCGAAGATGCGCCCTTCAGGACAGCCTTACTCAGCTTTTGGCGTTTCGCGCAGACGAATGTGCAGTTCGCGCAATGCCTTGGCATCTACCACACCCGGTGCCTGAGTCATGACGTCAGCCGCGCTCTGGGTTTTCGGGAAGGCAATCACTTCACGGATCGACTGGGCGCCGGTCATCAGCATCACTAGACGGTCCAGACCGAAGGCCAGGCCACCGTGCGGCGGCGCGCCGTATTTCAGGGCGTCGAGCAGGAAGCCGAATTTCTCTTCCTGTTCCGCTTCGTTGATACCCAGCAGACGGAACACCGACTGTTGCATTTCCTTGCGGTGGATACGGATCGAACCGCCACCCAGCTCGGTGCCGTTCAGGACCATGTCGTAGGCACGGGACAGAGCGGTCGCCGGGTTGGCTTCCAGTTCTTCCGGGGTGCACTTCGGTGCGGTGAACGGGTGGTGCAAGGCGCTGAAGCTGCCGTCGTCGTTCTCTTCGAACATCGGGAAGTCGACAACCCACATTGGCGCCCACTTGCAGGTCAGCAGGTCCAGGTCGTTACCGACCTTGATCCGCAGCGCGCCCAGGGCTTCGCTGACGATCTTGGCTTTGTCGGCACCGAAGAACACGATGTCGCCGTCAACCGCGCCAACGCGATCGAGGATCACGTTGAGGTTGGCCTCAGGGATGTTCTTGACGATTGGCGACTGCAGGCCTTCCACGCCCTTCGCGCGTTCGTTGACCTTGATGTACGCCAGGCCCTTGGCACCGTAGATGCCGACGAACTTGGTGTAGTCGTCGATCTGCTTGCGCGGCATGCTCGCAGCGCCAGGTACACGCAGGGCGGCAACACGGCATTTCGGATCGTTGGCAGGACCGCTGAAGACCTTGAAGTCGACTTCTTTGAGCTGGTCGGCTACGTCCACCAGTTCCAGCGGGTTACGCAGGTCAGGCTTGTCGGAACCGTAACGACGCATGGCTTCTTCGAAGGTCATGTGCGGGAATTCGCCGAATTCCAGGTCCAGCACTTCCTTGAACAGGTTGCGGATCATGCCTTCGGTGAGGCCCATGATGTCTTTTTCATCGAGGAAGCTGGTTTCGATGTCGATCTGGGTGAATTCTGGTTGACGGTCGGCACGCAGGTCCTCGTCGCGGAAGCACTTGGCGATCTGATAGTAACGGTCGAAGCCGGCCACCATCAGCAACTGCTTGAACAGCTGCGGCGATTGCGGCAAGGCGAAGAACGAACCGGCGTGAGTACGGCTCGGTACCAGATAATCACGTGCGCCTTCCGGAGTAGCACGGGTCAGGATTGGCGTCTCGACGTCGAGGAAGCCGTTCTCGTCCAGGTAGCGGCGGATGCTGGTGGTCATGCGCGAACGCAGACGCAGCTTCTCGGCCATTTCCGGGCGGCGCAGATCAAGGAAGCGATAACGCAGGCGGGTTTCTTCACCGACGTCGGAGTACTCGTTCAGCGGGAACGGCGGGGTTTCCGATTCGTTCAGCACTTCCAGCTCGTAACCCAGGACTTCGATCATGCCCGACGCCATGTTGGCGTTGGTGGCACCGGCCGGACGCAGGCGAACCTTGCCGGTGATCTTCACGACATACTCGCTGCGCACGCGATCGGCGGCGGCGAAGCTCTCGGCGCGGTCCGGGTCGAACACCACCTGGGCCAGACCGTCACGATCACGGATATCGAGGAAAATCACCCCACCGTGGTCACGGCGACGGTGAACCCATCCGCAAAGGGTAATTTCCTGGCCTTCCAGGGCTTCGTTCAGTTGGCCGCAATAATGGCTGCGCATCATGGTAGTGGTTTCACTTCTCGTAATCGAAATTCGGTTGGAGCCCCTGCAGATGTTGCTAGGGCTCGCGCGTGTCGTTCAACTCAGGTTCCAGACCTTAGTCAGCTTTGTCGCCGCCGGCCAGATTCTTCTTGGAACCGGTCTTGAAATCGGTTTCGTACCAGCCGGTGCCGCTCAGGCGGAAGCCCGGCATGGACAGCATCTTTTTAAGCTCTGGCGCCTGGCAGGCAGGGCAGTCGACCAGCGGTGCTGCGCTGATCTTTTGAATGGCTTCCAACTGATGACCACAGGAAGCACATTGATAGTCGTACATCGGCATGGGGGTTGTCTCGGCGATCAGATTGCTACCGCATACGCTGGGTTTTGCGGCAAAGAGCGGGATTATATCCATTAAATGCGGCCTGTGCAGCCGTAAGACTGCACGGACCGACACTCTGCCCGATCCACCGCTGTGGCTAAGGCATTGCGACACAACCGCCTTCTTTCAGGCTATGCACGACGCAGACAACCCGCACCAGCCCGGTAAAGTTCTTGACCCCGCCATGACGCAAGTGCACTTCGCGGTCCACATGGGACAGCAGCGCACTGACCGTACAACAATTGACCTTGGCCATATCGCCCAGAATATCCCAGTACACCTGCTCAAGCCGCAAGCAGGTGGCGAAGCCGTTCAACCTCACCGACCGGGACAGAGGCCGGGCCAGCCCCATATCAAATTCGCTGACAAACGGATCGATCTTTATATCCTTGACCGGACCGACCCTCCCCTCGCTTCGCCTGTCTCCATAATCCATATCGTTGACACTCCTTTGTCATCCTTGCCTTCTGTAAGAGCACTCTCGTGGCCTTATAAAAGCGCAGGCGCAAAGGTATATCCAGATGACTTTATGACCATCGACGTAGGATAAGCCAACAGCTGTAGGGCGATCATGGACAGCGTCCTAGGCCGGCCATATTCCTACGCAACCAGACGAATTTTAACGAGAGCAAAAGCGATTTTAAGAAGGCAAAGACCGCGAATAACGCCCGACGGGCATCATTCGCGTATTGACGATATTACTGATCCAGCAGAGAACGCAGCATCCACGCAGTTTTTTCGTGGACTTGCATGCGCTGGGTCAGCAGGTCAGCCGTTGGCTCGTCACTGACTTTTTCCAGCAGCGGAAAGATCCCGCGCGCCGTACGGGTGACCGCTTCCTGGCCATCGACAAGCTGCTTGATCATGTCTTCGGCGCTCGGCACGCCGGCTTCTTCCTTAATAGAAGACAGCCGCGCATAAATCGAATAGGCGCCTGGCGCAGGAAATCCGAGGGCGCGAATGCGCTCGGCAATCGAATCGACGGCCAGGGCCAACTCGTTGTATTGCTCCTCGAACATCAGGTGCAGGGTCCGAAACATGGGACCGGTGACATTCCAATGGAAGTTATGGGTTTTCAAATACAGCACATAAGTGTCCGACAGCAGACGCGAAAGCCCGTCGACGATGGACTTGCGGTCCTCTTCACTGATACCGATATCGATTGCCATGTTTATCCCCTAAAGGTGATGAGTTCATCCAACAGGTGCAGGGACCACTCTAGCAAGCCTGCCACCCCCTCGCAGCCCGGGATTGCACAATACCCTGCGACAAATCGCCCCTCGGAGCACCGCTGGACTGCCTGATTTGAGTAGCTGCAGGCTTTGCTGTTAAATAGACAGTGTGTCGCGACCGCCTATTTTCCGGGGGCTGCGCATAGGCTGGTACCGGGTACGTGTCCAACGCCTCTTATTGTTCTGAAGCGAACCGTGCTCCATCAGCTCTTCCTTGTGATCCGTCTTAACGTGAGTTAATCAAAATGTTGAAAATCGTCCACCTGCTAATGGGCGCAGCAGCTTTGCTGTTGTCCTTCATCCCTAGCCTGCGATCCGAAGCACTACCTTACCTGCAACAACCCGATGCGCTGTACCTGGCCTTTTTCGGCCTGCTCAACCTCACCCTTGCTCCCGTTATCCCTTACTGGAACAAAGGCCCGCGTCATCAACTGCAAAATCTGGTCAGCGCCCTGCTGGTCCTGGCCGTCGTCCTGCAAACCCTGACGTTGCTCGCGCCGATGCCCGTCATCGCCGGTCAACCTGCCGTTCTGTTCAGCCTGGTGGCTGCGCTGATTGCCGTTCTCCTGCACCTGGCAATCAGCTTCTACAAATCTTCACCGGCCGCCGCCTCGCCAAGCTATGACATGAGCAACCGCGATACCGGCACCGTCAAGTGGTTCAACACCTCCAAAGGCTTCGGCTTTATTTCCCGTGATTCCGGCGATGATATTTTCGTGCATTTCCGGGCCATTCGTGGCGAAGGTCACCGTGTTCTGGTCGAAGGCCAGCGCGTGGAGTTCTCCGTCATGAATCGTGACAAAGGGCTGCAAGCCGAAGACGTGATCGCCGCATTGCCGCGTCGCTGATTCAAGGCTAAAAAAAACCGCGAACAGCTGAGCTGTTCGCGGTTTTTTATTGCCTGCGGTTTCAATAATGAGGCGGCGGTGCTTCTTCTTCGAAGGTCTCGAACTGCCCAGCCATTTCTTCCTGGCGCTTGAGCAAGGCGGCCATCTGCAATTGCAGGCGCTCAACGGCGCGCTGCTGCGTCGCCAGCACATCGCTCAATGACTGGATGGTGTCATCCTGAAACGCCAGCTGGCTCTCCAGATCGGTAACGCGATCTTCCAGGCTCATAATTCAACCCTCCAGAAACGTGAAGTCTTCGGTTAACAGCAGACGCAGACGCTCGCGAATCGACGCGATCTGCGCTGCGCTGTAAGGCACGGCCGGGTGCTTACCCCAGACCGGGGCTGGCCAGGCGGCATCCTCGCGTTTGCGCACAATCACATGCATGTGCAACTGACTGACGACATTACCCAGCGCCGCGACATTCAACTTGTCGGCGTCGAACGAATCCTTGAGCAGTTCCGCCAGCGCAGTTGTTTCCTGCCACAGCTGCTGTTGATCTGCGACACCCAACTGAAATATCTCACTGATATCTTCACGGCGTGGCACCAGGATGAACCAGGGGTAGTTCGAATCATTGGATAACAACAACCGGCAAAGCGGGAAATCGCCAATCGGTAGCGTGTCTTGTTGAAGTCGTGAATCTAAAGCGAACACCGCGCGCACTCCCGCATTCATCATTTTTCAGCTTAGCGCGCCTCCCAAGCGGCAGCGAACCAAGCGACAGGACGGCAGCATACCTGTGAACGTCACTGGCTTCACGCCGCACGAACGCCCCGATATGGGCCTTTTTTGCTCACGACGCACCATTACAGAACCGAAGATCACACCGAAAACGCCGAAATGACTGATAACCAATGAATAGTTCCAGGCGAGCCCGTTACCGCACTGTGTGATTTCAGCACAGCGATTAAGATTTTTTGCACCAAAACCGCACAGTGCGTCTACGCTGAGTTCGTCAGCATCCGCCAAGTACTCACTGGAGGGGTGAACCGGTAACATTTTTTGTTGTCACGCCGTCCACCGTCGGGTGACAACACCATGCAACGCATGGCGTCAAGCGCGCAAAAAACGCGCTTGAAGCCCCCGGTTTTATGAGGTTTTTACAGCGACAGGCAGGCTTTCAGAAAAAAACAGCTGCACAATTGCAGTTTGTGCACGCTTGTTGCATTCACACCCACATCGCTCTGGAAGCCTCCGCTGGAAGTAGAGGCCCCAAGGCAAATAAAAACAGTGGCAGGGCTGCCCAATGGAGATTCAAACGTTTCACCAGGGACTCTTTTTACCGATGCTCAAGCCTTGGAAAACAACGCTAAAGTTGCCAATCCGCTTGCGTCGAGGCAGTAAATTTGCGACATCTACCAAGCTGTTTGCGACACCGTCGTAAAGAAGCTGAAAGGTTAGATACGCAAGTATCGCCAACATGGTCTGCGTGATATAACTTTGCGCCGACTCAAAAAAGAAAGAGCCGCCCAGATAATAAAACAGGTGGGACGGCAGTACTCTTCTAAAACCAAAGGAGCAAATCACGATGCGCGTGATGAAGTGGAGCATGATCGCACTGGCAGTTGCAGCAGCAGCCAGCACCCAAATGGCTACGGCCGCACCTTTTGTAAGTGACCAGGCTGAAGCCAAGGGTTTTGTTGACGACGCCAAGTTGGACTTGCTGGTTCGCAACTACTACTTCAACCGTGACAACAAAGATGGCGCACGCGACGTCAAAGACTGGACCCAAGGTATCTGGGGCACCTTCAACTCCGGTTACACCCAAGGTACTGTTGGCGTCGGCGTTGATGCATTCGGTTACCTGGCCATCAAACTCGATGGCGGCGATGGCACTTCGGGTTCGGGCAACATGAGTCGTAGCGACACCGTCAACGCCAACGGTGGCCGCGACGTCAACGACAGCCAGGGTAAAGCCGGCGCTGCCGTTAAATTCCGCATCTCCAAAACCGAGCTGAAATTCGGCGACATGTCGCCAAGCACTTCTCCAGTGTTTGCTGTTGGCGGTTCCCGTATCCTTCCTCAAGTTGCCAGCGGTTTCCAACTGCAAAGCAGCGAAGTCAAAGACCTTGACCTCGAAGCCGGTCACTTCTACTCGGGTTCCAGCCAGGACAAAAACGCTCGTGACGGCGACCTGTTTGCAACTTACGCTGGCGCTCAAGCCGACTCCATCGACTACTTCGGTGGCAAATACGGCATCACCGACAACCTGAGCGCATCGCTGTACGGCTCCAAGCTGGAAGACATCTGGAACCAGTACTACGCCAACGTGAACCTCACCACCCCGATTAGTGGTGACACGTCGCTGAACACTGACTTCAACATCTACCGCACCACCGATACCGGTGACGCGAAAGCCGGTGACATCAGCAACACCACGTTCTCGCTGGCCACTGCTCTCTCGTTCCTGAAAGCACACACCATCACCTTGGCCTTCCAAAAGGTTAATGGCGATACCCCATTCGACTACATCGGTATCGGCAAGAACAACCGCGGCGGCGATTCGATCTTCCTCGCCAACTCCATCCAGTACTCTGACTTCAACGCCCCGAACGAGAAGTCTGCCCAGATCCGTTACGATCTGAAAATGGCTGAGTACGGCGTTCCTGGTCTGAGCTTCATGACCCGTTACGTGAAGGGTTGGGACATCGACGGCACCAAAACTCCAGCAGGCAGCGCTTACGCCGGTCTGTACGGTGAAGACGGCAAGCACAACGAAACCAACTTCGAAGCCAAGTACGTTGTTCAGTCTGGCCCGGCAAAAGACCTGTCCGTCCGCTTCCGTCAAGCTTGGCACTTTGCTAACGCCGACGAAGGTGAAGGCGACGTGAAAGAGTTCCGTGTGATCGTCGACTACCCACTGTCGATCTTGTAATCGCAGCGGTTTAGTTAGCAAGTATAAAAAAGGCCCCTCTTCGGAGGGGCCTTTTTTTTAACCGTGTTTCGTGTGCATTAATGATTAGCTTGCTACTCAATAAGCCTGACTGTTAAGTCAGGCTCGGTAACAACACCACTCAATTTACCGATGCTTCCTGAACCACACGAATAACCCGCTGTGGGAACGGAATATCGATACCAGCAGTTTTCAATCGATCCCGGGACTGTTCGTTAAACATGAACATCACATCCCAGTAATCCGCAGTCTTCACCCACACTCGCAGCGAAACAGTAATCGAACTATCACCCAGTGTCGAAATCACTGCCTGAGGTGCCGGTTCAGCCAAAATACGCTCGTCTTTGGCCAGATCCAGCAATACTTCACGGGCCTTCTGAAGATCCGCTTCGTAGTCCACGCCCACATCAAACACAACTTTGCGGGTTGGCTGGCGATTTGTATTGGTAATGATACCGTTCGACAAGTTGCCGTTAGGCACGATGATGGTTTTGTTATCGCCTGTGCGCAGCACGGTGTGGAAAATCTGGATACTGTCGACCGTACCGGCAACGCCTTGGGCTTCGATCCAGTCACCGATGCGAAACGGACGGAACAACAGAATCAGCACGCCGCCCGCGAAGTTCGCCAGACTGCCCTGCAAGGCCAGACCGATGGCCAGACCCGCCGCACCGATGGCCGCCACGAACGAAGTGGTTTCCACGCCGATCATCGAAGCTACGCTGACTACCAGCAAAACCTTGAGAATAATGTTCGCCAGACTGCTGATGAACCCCTGCAGCGCGAGGTCGGCATTACGCAACGCCAGCAGACCACCGAGCTTTTGCGCCACTTTGCTGATCAACCACCAGCCGACGGCCAGCGTTATGACCGCCAGCAACACGCGGCTGCCGTACTCCATGATCATCGGGATCCAGGCTTGTGATGCCTTGACCAGGTTGTCCACTTCGGTATTCAAATCCATCTACTTTCTCCTGATTCCCGGCCATCCGGCACGCGAAAAATAAGCGGCAGAAAAGCCCCGCCGGGGTTAAGCACATTCCAGTGTGGGAGCGGCGGTGCGGCGATCCGACTTGCTCGCGAAAGCGGTGTGTCATTCAACAGTGATGTCGACTGATACGCCCTCTTCGCGAGCAAGCCCGCTCCCACAGGTTCCCGCATCAGTCGCGGAAGTTGTTGAACTGCAGCGGCATGTCGAAAGTCTTGGCGCGCAGGGCCGCGATGGCTTCCTGCAAATCATCACGTTTCTTGCCAGTGATGCGCACTTGCTCGCCCTGAATGGCAGCCTGGACCTTGAGCTTGGCGTCCTTGACGTGAGCGACAATTTTCTTCGCCAGCTCTTTGTCGATGCCTTCCTTGAGGACGGCTTCCTGTTTCATCAGCTTGCCCGACGCGTAGGCATCCTTGACCTCAAGGCACTGCACGTCGATCTTGCGCTTGACCAGGGCCAGCTTGAGGATCTCGATCATCGCTTCGAGCTGGAAGTCAGCTTCGGCGGTCAAGTTGACGGTCAGGTCCTTTTCCTTGAATTCAAAGGTGCCCTTGCCTTTCAGGTCATAACGGCGATCGAGTTCCTTGACGGCGTTCTCGACCGCGTTGGTGACTTCGTGTTTGTCCAGTTCGGATACCACGTCGAACGACGGCATGTAATCTCTCCAATAAAAGGCGCGCTCAATAGCGATGGCGCGCGCTTGGCTTGCGGTTAAAATCGGGCTCATTATAACGGGTCTTTTCCAACCGATACTGCGAGCCTCCACATGCCTGCGCCAATCCGAGTAAAAAGCTGATGTCCACCACCTGGCATGTATTGGGCGCCGGCAGCCTCGGTACGTTATGGGCTACCCGTCTGGCGCGGGCCGGGGTGCCGGTCCGGTTGATCCTGCGCGATGAGCAACGCTTGCAGGCGTATCAGGCGGCCGGCGGGTTGACGCTGGTGGAGCACGGTGAGGCCAAGACTTACGAAATACCGGGAGAGACACCGGACAGCCTCGAGCCAATCAACCGTCTGCTGGTGGCCTGCAAAGCCTACGATGCCGAAAAGGCCGTCGCACAACTGGCATCGCGCCTGACGCCTGATGCCGAGCTGATCCTGTTGCAGAACGGCCTCGGCAGTCAGGACGCCGTCGCCGCCCAGGTTCCGCAGGCCCGTTGCGTATACGCCTCGAGCACCGAAGGCGCGTTTCGCGATGGCGACTGGCGCGTAGTGTTCGCCGGTCACGGCTACACCTGGCTGGGAGATGCCGGTCATCCAGTCGCGCCGATCTGGCTGGATGACCTGACGGCTGCCGGTATTCCTCACGAGTGGAGCACCGACATCCTGACCCGGCTGTGGCGCAAACTGGCGCTCAACTGTGCGATCAATCCACTGACGGTGCTGCACGATTGCCGCAACGGCGGCTTGCAGGAACACCGTTGCGAAGTCGCCACCCTCTGTGGCGAACTGACCGACTTGCTGGAACGCTGCGGTCAGCCGGCAGCGGCCCAGGACCTGCAACAGGAAGTCGAACGGGTGATCCATGCCACGGCGGCCAACTACTCGTCGATGCACCAGGACGTCGCGAGCCAGCGCCGGACCGAAATCAGCTACCTGCTGGGCTATGTCTGCAAAGTGGCCTCGCGACACCAACTGAACCTGCCCCACCTCAATCAATTACAGCAGCGACTGATTACCCATCTTCAAAGCCTTGGATTGCCCAGCGACTGAGCACCGGCTACGCTGGCCACTTGTTCCTTTTCAGCGATGAACCTGATGCCATTGCGCCAGCGTCTCGAAAACCTTCCGGTCGGCCAGAAACTGCTGGCCGCCCTGCTCGTGCTGTTGATCACCATCCTGCTGGTCGCCAACCTGACCTTTATCAGCGCCGCGTATTACATCTCTCAGGAAAGCATGGCGCCCCAGGCCTTGCAGACCATCGGCCGACTGGTGTCCAACCCGAGCCTGGTGGCCGACGCCTTGAAGTCGCCGCAAAGCGCCGAACGCCTGCTCAACGAACTCAACAGTTATTCACCGCTGCGGGCGGCGGCCTTGTATGACGGCAAGGGTGAGCGACTGGCGCAGTTGCAGCATGGCGACAAGTTGCACCTGCCGGAACGTTATCGGCACATTGAATCCTGGCAGGCCACCGAGTTTCGCAGCAATCAAGTGATCACCCTGCCCCGCCCCGGCACCGCGCCGGGCCATCTGTTGTTAGTGGCCAGCAGCGAGTTGCCGATGGCGTTCTACACCGGGACCCTGACCGCCAGCCTGGGCATTCTGATCTTCAGTGTGCTGTTGTGGCTGGTGATCGCCCGGCAGATCAAACGCCTGATTACCCGGCCGATCCATCAGCTCGAAGAACTGTCCCGGCAAGTGACCCGCGAAGAGAACTACGCCCTGCGCGCCTCCCGTGGCAACCACGACGAAATCGGCAGCCTCGCCGAGGCCTTCAACACCATGCTCTCGCGGATCGAAGCCCGGGAGCAGCAGCTCAAGCGTGCCCGGGATGACTCACAGGCGGCTTACGATCAGGCGCAGGGCCTGGCCGAAGAAACCCGCCACACCAATCGCAAACTGGAACTCGAAGTCCAGGTGCGCAGCAAGATCGAGAAGAAGCTCACCGGTTTCCAGAACTACCTCAACAGCATCATCGACTCCATGCCGTCGGCCCTGATTGCCCTCGACGAGCAGCTCTATGTGACCCAGTGGAATCAGGAGGCCAGCGCCCTGTCCGGCACCCGTCTGGACGAAGCCTTGAACCAGCCGATCTTCCTCGCCTTCGAACCCTTGAAGCCATTTCTGCCGCAGCTCAAGCAAACCGTCGAGCAGCACACCGTGGCGAAGATCGAGCGCGTGACCTGGTTCAAAGACGATGAACCCAAGCACTACGCCCTGACCTTCTACCCGCTAATGGGCGGGGCCGGGCGCGGTGTGGTGATCCGGATCGACGACATCACCCAGCGTCTGTCTCTGGAAGAGATGATGGTGCAGTCAGAAAAAATGCTCTCGGTCGGTGGCCTCGCCGCCGGTATGGCCCACGAGATCAACAACCCACTGGGCGCGATCCTGCACAACGTGCAGAACATTCGGCGACGCCTGTCGCCTGACTTGCCGAAGAACCTCGAACAGGCCGAGCTAGCCGGCATTTCCCTGGACACGGTCAACAAATACCTGCAATTGCGCGAAGTCCCGCAGTTGCTCGATGGCATTCAACAGGCCGGCGCCCGGGCAGCGAAGATCGTCACGCACATGCTCAGCTTCAGCCGGCGCAGCACCCGGCAAATGGCCCCGTGCGACCTGCCGGCGCTGATCGATCAAGCAGTGGAAATTGCCGGTAATGACTTCGACCTGGCCATCGGTTTCGACTTCAAGGGCCAGGCGATCATCCGTCAGTTCGACCCGGCGCTGGGCCCTGTGCCCGGCACGGCCAACGAACTGGAACAAGTGCTGCTCAACCTGTTGAAAAACGCCGCCCAGGCGATTCACCAACGTGAAGACGACCGCGAACCTGGACGGATCATTCTGCGCACCCGGCTGAATCCGCCGTGGGCCGAAATCCAGGTCGAGGACAACGGCATCGGCATGAGCGAGAACGTGCGCAAACGCACCTTCGAACCCTTCTTCACTACCAAGGAAATCGGTCAGGGCACCGGTCTTGGCTTGTCGGTTTCTTATTTCATCATCACCAATAACCACAAGGGTCAGATGGAAGTGCAATCCACACCCGGCCAAGGCACCTGCTTTACCTTGCGTCTGCCACTGGCGGGCAGCCCCGTCATCTCCCAAGAACTCAATCAGCTATCGAGGTAACCCATGGGCTTTCGCTTGTCGAAGATCTACACCCGCACCGGCGACAAAGGCGAAACCGGACTCGGCGATGGCCGCCGCGTCCCCAAGGACCACCCGCGGATCGAGGCCATTGGCGAGGTCGATACGCTGAACAGCCAGGTGGGCGTGCTGTTGGCCGGGTTGGCGGCAGAAAGTGCGGCGTATCCGGGTTTGAACGAGGTGATTGAGGTTTTGGCGCCTTGCCAGCATCGGTTGTTCGACCTGGGTGGCGAGTTGGCGATGCCGGTGTATCAGGCGCTGAATGCAGCGGAAATCGAACGGCTGGAAGCGGCGATCGATCTGTGGAATGAGGAGTTGGGGCCGCTGGAGAATTTCATTCTGCCGGGGGGTTCAGCGCTAATTGCCCAGGCCCATGTGTGCAGAAGCCTGGCGCGTAGCGCGGAGCGACGGTGCCAGCAGTTGAATGGGATTGAACCGTTGGCCGGGGTTGGCTTGGCGTATATCAATCGGTTGTCGGATGTGTTGTTTGTGGTGGCGAGGGTGATTGCCAAGCGCCAGGGGGTTGCCGAGATTTTATGGCAGGCAGCCGCTAAACCTCAGGAATAATCGGCGTATTCGAGGACGCTATCGCGAGCAGGCTCGCTCCCACAGTTGACCGAGTTCCTCCAGAAGGAATGCGATCAAAGGTGGGAGCGAGCCCGCTCGCGATGAGGCCGGTGGCTACACCAGAGAATCAGGCCAAAACGCCCGGATCCCCGCCACACCTTGAGCCCCTGTTTCCCACGCCTTTTGCTGCTCTGCCGGGCCTACGCCACCGAGCAAAAACACTGGTTTGCTGAAACCTTCGATCAACGCCGTAGCCTGCTCCCAACCCAGCGGCAGCGCATCCGGGTGAGTCTGGGTCTTTTGCACCGGCGACAAGGTCACGAAATCCACCCCCATCTGTTCAGCCAGCGCCAGCTCTTCAGCATTGTGACAAGACGCCGCCAGCCAGCGCGACGCCGGTAGCGGTCGACCCGCTGCCGCGTATTTGCGCAATTGCGCAGCCGTGATGTGCCAGCCGGCGGACGGGAAGTCGCCCAGCCACTCGAACGGGCCCTTGATCATCAATTGCGCCTTGCCGGCACACAACCCCGCCGCATCCACCGCCAGATCGCGGTACTTCGGATCGTAGCCGTTGGGCGCGCGCAGCTGGATCAACTTGATGCCACCAGCGATGGCTTTCTGGATACCGCGCAGCAAGGCCGGGGTTTCCAGGTCTTCAGGCGTTATCAAATACTGCGCAGGCAAACGTGCAGCCGCAACGATCGGCTGGTTGGCCGCCGGGAACTCGTAGTTCAGCAGATCACGCTGAGCCACCCATTCCAAAGGCTGGCCTTCGGCGCCGTGGGGTTCGCCGGTAAAGGCCGAGACTTCCCAGACGTCGAGCAACACCTGTTTGTCCGGGTAATCGTGGCGGACTTTGATCAACGGTCGCGCGGCGCTCACCACAATACCCAATTCCTCCTGGAGCTCGCGAGCCAGAGCGGTTTCGACGGATTCGTCGTCCTCGACCTTGCCGCCTGGGAATTCCCACAAACCGCCCTGGTGCTGGGTGTCGGCGCGACGTGCGATCAGGATCTTGCCACTGCTGTCACGGATAACGGCGGCGGCTACGTGTACTCGTTTCACTGCCCAATCTCCTCCAGGCCTGCCTTCTGCCAGGCCTTGAACGACGGCCATTGGTAGACGGTTTCAACATAGGCTTCGTCCGCTGCCGGCAACTTCACCTGATACGTGCGCAAGCGCACGGCAATCGGTGCGAAGAAGGCATCGGCGAGGGTCGCGCCGCCAAACAGGAACGGACCGGTTTCAGTGGCGGCCGCACGGCATTCAGCCCACAACGCCAGCATGCGTTCGATATCCGCCTGCACCTCTGGAGGTGTCGGCGACAGTGGTGCATCGCGGCTCAGGTCGAACGGCATACTCCCGCGCATGGCAAAAAACCCGGCGTGCATCTGCGCGCAGGCCGAACGTGCCTGGGCACGGGCGGCGGGGTCTTTGGGCCAGAGACCGGCGTCGGGAAATTGCTCGGCCAGGTATTCGGCAATCGCCAAAGAGTCGGCGATGGTGCCGTGTTCGGTTTTCAGCAACGGGACTTTGCCGGTCGGCGAGTGCTTGAGCAGCCGTTCGCGGGTGTCTGGTTGATTCAGCTTGATCAGTTCTTCGGTGTAAGGGGCGCCGGTGAGGTCGAGCGCCAGAGCGCCGCGCAGGGACCAGGAGGAAAGCAGTTTGTCGCCGATGATCAGGTGGAGGCTCATGTTCGGGGCCTTTTGAGAAGGGTAATGTCCAGACTCTTTAGTGCCTGGTCGGCCGCCTTCGCGAGCAAGCCCGCGCCCACATTTGACCGAGTTCTTTCAGAAGAAATGCGATCGAATGTGGGAGCGGGCTTGCTCGCGAATGGAGCGCCTCGGTGTAACAGTATTAAGTACGGTATTCGGCGTTGATCTTCACGTATTCGTGGGACAGGTCGGTGGTCCAGATGGTTTCGCTGCAATCACCGCGACCCAGTTCGATACGGATGGTGATTTCTTCCTGCTGCATCACCGCCGCGCCCTGGGCTTCGGTGTAGGTCGCGGCGCGGGCGCCACGGCTGGCGATGCAGACTTCGCCGAGGAACACGTCGATCTTGCTCACGTCCAGGTTCGGCACGCCGGCACGGCCGACGGCGGCGAGGATGCGGCCCCAGTTCGGGTCGGACGCGAACAGCGCGGTCTTGATCAGCGGCGAGTGCGCCACGGTGTAGCCGACGTCCAGGCATTCCTGATGATTGCCGCCGCCGTTGACTTCGACGGTGACGAACTTGGTCGCGCCTTCGCCGTCACGCACGATGGCCTGGGCCACGTCCATGCAGACTTCGAACACAGCCTGCTTCAGCTTGGCGAACAATTCGCCGCTCGCTTCGGTGATTTCCGGCAGCGCTGCCTGACCGGTGGCGATCAGCATGCAGCAGTCGTTGGTCGACGTGTCGCCGTCGATGGTGATGCGGTTGAACGACTTGTTCGCACCGTCCAGCAGCAGGTTTTGCAGCACGTCGCGGGCGACTTTGGCGTCGGTGGCGATGTAGCCGAGCATGGTCGCCATGTTCGGACGGATCATGCCCGCGCCTTTGCTGATGCCGGTGACGGTGATGGTCACGCCGTCATGCTGGAACTGGCGGCTGGCACCTTTTGGCAAGGTGTCGGTGGTCATGATGCCGGTGGCGGCCGCTTCCCAGTTGTTGACCGACAGATCATCAAGGGCAGCCTGTAAAGCACCTTCGATTTTCTCGACCGGCAGCGGCTCGCCGATCACACCGGTGGAATACGGCAGCACCAGGCTGGCGTCGACGCCGGTCAGCTCAGCCAGTTTGGCGCAGGTGCGCTCGGCAGCGGCCAGGCCAGGTTCGCCGGTGCCGGCGTTGGCATTGCCGGTGTTGGTGAGCAGGTAACGCACCGGGCCTTGCACACGTTGCTTGGCCAGAATCACAGGTGCTGCGCAAAACGCGTTCAGGGTGAACACGCCCGCGACCGTGGAGCCTTCGGCGCAGCGCATGACCACGACATCCTTGCGCCCCGGGCGCTTGATGCCGGCCGAGGCAATACCGAGTTCAAAACCGGCAACCGGGTGCAACGTTGGCAAAGGACCAAGACCAACAGCCATGAATGCGCTCCTTAGTAAATGATGTCAGCACCGCTTTCAGAAAGAACGGTGGTGTAAATGGCAAAACGCCGCGACGGCTGATGCCGGTCGCGGCGCGGGTATTTCAGCGATTGAAACGGGGTTTACTGGATCTGCCCGTGGCAATGCTTGAATTTCTTGCCCGAACCGCAGTAGCACAGTTCGTTACGGCCCAGCTTCTGTTCGTTGCGTACCGGCGCGGTGGCGAGGGCTACATCGACCTCTTCACCGAGCAGTTCCGGTTGCTCAAGACCTGGCGCCTCATCGTGCTGGAACTGCATGCGCGCGGCCAGTGCCTCGGCTTCCTGACGCAGGCGTTGCTCTTCTTCGATCGGATCTTCGCGGCGAACCTGAACGTGCGACAACACACGGATCGAGTCACGCTTGATCGAATCCAGCAGCTCGGAGAACAGCGTGAACGACTCGCGCTTGTACTCTTGCTTCGGGTTCTTCTGCGCATAACCACGCAAGTGGATGCCGTGACGCAGGTGATCCATGGTCGACAGGTGATCTTTCCACAGGTCGTCCAGAACACGCAGAACGATTTGCTTCTCGAAGGTGCGCAGCGCATCGGCGCCGGCCTGGTCTTCTTTCTCGTTGTAGGCAGCGATGAGCTCCTGCATCAGCTTCTCGCGCAGGGTTTCTTCGTACAGGTGATCGTCTTCGTCGAGCCATTTCTGGATCGGCAACGCCACACCGAAGTCGCTCTGCAACGCCGCTTCCAGACCGGCCACGTCCCACTGCTCAGGCAGCGATTGAGGTGGAATGTGCGCGCTGATGGTTGCGTTGAGCACGTCCTGACGGAAGTCGGCGATAGTTTCACCGATGTTGTCGGCGGCCAGCAACGTGTTACGCATGTGATAGATCACTTTACGCTGTTCGTTGTTGACGTCATCGAACTCGAGCAGTTGCTTGCGAATGTCGAAGTTGCGGCCTTCAACCTTGCGCTGGGCCTTCTCGATGGCGTTGGTCACCATGCGGTGCTCGATCGCCTCACCGGACTGCATGCCCAGGGCCTTCATGAAGTTCTTCACCCGGTCAGAGGCGAAGATGCGCATCAGGCTGTCTTCCAGCGACAGGTAGAAACGGCTGGAACCGGCGTCACCCTGACGACCGGCACGACCACGCAGCTGGTTGTCGATACGGCGCGACTCGTGACGCTCGGAAGCGATCACCTGCAAGCCGCCCGACTCCAGCACTTGCTGGTGACGTTTCTGCCAATCGGCCTTGATCTGGGCAATCTGCTCAGGGGTCGGGTTTTCCAGGGTCGCGACCTCCACTTCCCAGTTGCCGCCCAACAGAATGTCGGTACCGCGACCGGCCATGTTGGTGGCGATGGTCAGCGCACCCGGACGACCGGCCTGGGCAATGATCTCGGCTTCTTTTTCGTGGAACTTGGCGTTCAGGACCTTGTGTTCGATGCCTTCCTTCTGCAGCAGCGCAGACATGTGCTCGGACGTTTCGATGGTTGCAGTACCCACCAGCACCGGACGGCCCAGGGTCATGCATTCCTTGATGTCATTGATGATCGCCGCATATTTCTCTTCGGCGGTCAGGAACACCAGGTCGTTGTAGTCTTTACGCGCCAACGGCTTGTTCGGCGGGATCACCATCACCGACAGACCGTAGATCTGGTGGAATTCGAACGCTTCGGTGTCCGCGGTGCCGGTCATGCCGGACAGCTTGTTGTACAGACGGAAGTAGTTCTGGAACGTGGTCGAGGCCAAGGTCTGGCTTTCGGCCTGGATGTTCAGATTTTCCTTGGCTTCGATGGCCTGGTGCAGGCCTTCGGACAGGCGACGACCCGGCATGGTACGACCGGTGTGTTCGTCGACCAGGACGACCTGGCCATCCTGCACGATGTATTCGATGTTGCGATTGAACAGTTTGTGAGCGCGCAGACCGGCGTAAACGTGGGTCAGCAGGCCCAGGTTGTGCGCCGAATACAGGCTCTCGCCTTCAGCCAGCAGGCCAACGCGGGTAAGCATGTCTTCGATGAACTGGTGACCGGCTTCGTTGAGTTCGACCTGACGGGTCTTCTCGTCAACGGTGTAATGGCCAGCCTTGGTGACTTCGCCTTCCACTTCTTCGACGTGCAATTCCAGCTGCGGGATCAGTTTGTTGATCTCGATGTACAGCTTGGAGCTGTCCTCGGCCTGACCGGAAATGATCAGCGGGGTACGGGCTTCGTCGATGAGGATGGAGTCGACTTCGTCGATCACGGCAAAATTGAGTTCGCGCTGGAATTTTTCTTCCATGCTGAACGCCATGTTGTCGCGCAGGTAGTCGAAACCGAATTCGTTGTTGGTGCCGTAGGTAATGTCGGCAGCGTAAGCCAGACGTTTCTCTTCCGGCGGCTGGAACGGCGTGACAACACCGACCGACATGCCGAGGAATTCGTAGAGCGGACGCATCCAGTTGGCGTCACGACGGGCCAGGTAGTCGTTCACCGTTACAACGTGCACGCCCTTGCCGGACAGCGCGTTGAGGTAAACGCCCAGTGTTGCCACCAGGGTCTTGCCTTCACCGGTACGCATTTCCGCGATCTGGCCTTCATGCAAGGTCATGCCGCCGATCAACTGGACATCGAAGTGGCGCATACCCATGACACGCTTGCCGGCTTCGCGGGCGACCGCAAAGGCTTCGGGCAGCAGCTTGTCGAGGGTTTCCCCTTTGGCGATGCGGGCCTTGAACTCGTCTGTCTTGGCACGCAATTGATCGTCCGAAAGGGCCACCATTTGCTCTTCGAAGGCATTGACGAGTTGCACCGTCTTGAGCATGCGTTTGACTTCACGCTCGTTCTTGCTTCCAAAAAGTTTCTTTAACAAAGGCGCAAACATATCGGCAGGATCTTCCACACTAAAGGGATGGAGGGCGGCCCCGTGAGTCGCCCGTGCAGCCCTCATGGCCGCATGCGAACGAGCATTCTACCCGGAAACGATGGTGAGGAAAGTGGCGTTGTTCCACGATGCATGCACTGCGCTATAACGGGGCTCACTTAAAATAAGGGCTTTTTACTGAACTTCAAGCCATTCGCGGCAGAAGTTACTTGTTGATTTAATGGGTAAAGCGCTCGCAAAGCAATGGGTCGGGTGCCGGTGGTGCTTTCTGCTACCATGGCGGCTCTGTTACTTCAGGTGTCTGATCATGGCATTTCGCCCTCTCACGGCCAGAGCACCCGCCGTTCTGCTTCGCGAAGCCAAACCGCTGAAAGCCATTTTTGGCCATGCTCAACGCCTGGGTCATTTACAACGCCTGCTGGAAAGCCAGTTACAGCCTGCCGCGCGCGAGCATTGCCATGTGGCCTCGTGGCGCGAAGGCAGTTTATTGCTGATCGTCACCGACGGTCATTGGGCCACCCGCCTGCGTTATCAGCAAAAGCGTCTGCAACGCCAGTTACAGATGTTCGACGAATTCGCCAGCCTGACGCGGATTCTGTTCAAAGTGCAGCCGCCTACCGTTCAGCAAGGGGCAGCGGGCCATACCATCAGTTTGTCGACGGATGCCGGCGCGACCATTCAGGCCACGGCCGATGGCATCAGCGATCCGAATCTGCGAGCAGCGCTGGAGCGGCTTGCGGCGCACGCCAAACCCAAGGAATGACACAAAACCCAATGTGGGAGCGGGCTTGCTCGCGAAAGCGGTGTGTCAGTCACAGTTGATGTCGACTGAAACACCGCTTTCGCGAGCAAGCCCGCTCCCACATTTGGACCGTGCCCGCTGGCTATCGGCGTTTGCTGCCGCCGAGCAGCGAGCCCATCAGGCCGCGTACCAGCTGTCGGCCCAATTGATTGGCCGCCTGGCGCATCGCCGATTTCAGCGCCTGCCCCGCGGCTGTACCGAGGAATTCCCCGGCCTTGTCGGTAAAGCTTGGCTCTTCGGCGGCCGGTTTACCCGGAACGGCGTCGGGCTCCGGCGCCAACCCTTTGCGCCCCATCAATATTTCATACGCCGATTCCCGATCAACCGGCTTGTCATACCGTCCCTTGAACGGCGACCCGGCGATCAGCATCGTGCGTTCGGTTTCGGTCAGTGGCCCGATCCGCGATTGCGGCGGGGCGACCAATACGCGCTGGACCATCTCCGGCGTGCCTTTGTCCTGCAAAGTGCCGACCAGCGCCTCGCCGATCCCCAGCTCGGTCAGCACCGACAAGGCATCAAACGCCGGGTTCGGCCGGAAACCTTCGGCTACCGCGCGCAGGGATTTCTGCTCCTTGGCGGTGAAGGCACGCAAACCGTGCTGGATGCGCAGGCCGAGCTGGGCCAGCACGTCATCCGGCAAGTCGCCCGGTGATTGCGTGACGAAATACACGCCCACACCTTTGGAGCGAATCAGCCGCACCACCTGCTCCAGGCGATCCTGCAACGCCTTGGGCGTGTCGGCGAACAACAAATGCGCTTCGTCGAAAAACAGCGCCAGCAGCGGTTTGTCCGAATCGCCCCGCTCCGGCAGTTGCTCGAACAACTCGGCCAGCAACCACAGCAGGAACGTCGCATACACCTTCGGCGCTTCATGAACCAGACGACTGGCATCCAGCAAGTGTATGCGTCCACGGCCATCGGCCGTCGGTTGCAGAATGTCTTCGAGTTGCAGCGCCGGTTCGCCGAACAGCGCCTCGGCGCCTTGTTGTTCCAAAGTCGCCAGGCGCCGCAATAGCGCCTGACTGGAACCGGTGGTCATTAGCGCCGCGTCGTCTCCCAGCAATTCAGGGTTGTCACGCAGGTGATTGAGCAGCGCCTTCAAATCCTTGAGGTCCAGCAACAACAGCCCTTCGCGGTCCGCCACCTTGAATGCGGCATACAGCGCCGACTGCTGACTGTCGGTCAACTCCAGCAGGCTGCCGATCAACAACGGCCCCATTTCACTCAAGGTGGTGCGCAACGGATGACCGGACTGACCGTGAATGTCCCACAAGGTGACCGGATAGGCTGCCGGCTTGTGGTTCAGCCACGGCATTCCGGCAATCCGCTCGGCGATTTTGCCTTGCGGGTTGCCGGCGGCACCCAGGCCACACAGGTCGCCCTTGATGTCTGCGGCGAACACCGCGACGCCAGCATCGCTGAAGGCTTCGGCCAGACGCTGCAACGTGACGGTTTTACCGGTCCCGGTAGCGCCCGCCACCAGACCGTGACGGTTCGCCAGGCGCATGGCCTGAGAGATTGGCTGGCCGGTCAGGTCGGCGCCGATAACGAGTTGCAATGAGTCAGGCATTTTGTCACCCATGGTTAATCTTTGATCCTGCACGGCCGATACAAATAGTTGTGAGACCAATCCGAAAATAGCGTCGGTAATTCCCTAAGGAGAGGATGGAAATATCAGCTTTTTTTCAACATTGCCCATTTAGCGTGCCTTTATAAAAGCACGCTCGGGACATTAAGACCTTAGCGGAACCCCAAGCCATGAACAAAAACCTGCGCTTCAGCCATAAAATTTTGCTTGCCGCCGCCCTCATCGTCATTGCCGCCTTCGCCTCGTTCACACTGTACAACGACTATCTGCAGCGCAACGCCATTCGCGAAGACCTGGACAATTACCTTAATGAGATGGGAGACGTCACCGCCAGCAACATCCAGACCTGGCTGGCCGGTCGTATCCTGCTGATCGATAACCTCGCTCAAAATATCGCGGTCAATCCTGAACAGGCCAACGTCGCCAGTCTGCTTGAGCAGAAAGCCCTGACGTCGACCTTCATGGCGTCCTACCTGGGCGATGCCACCGGCAGCTTCACGATTCGCCCCGACGCCAAAATGCCCGCCGGCTTCGACCCTCGGGTACGCCCTTGGTACAAAGGCGCCGAAAGCAGCAGCACGGCGACCCTGACCGAACCTTACATCGACGCGGCCACCGGCCAGACCATCATCTCCATCGCCACCGCCTCGAAAAAGGCCGGGCAAAGCGTGGGCGTGGTGGGCGGCGACTTGAGCCTGCAAACCCTGATCGATACCCTCAGCGCCCGGGACTTCGACGGTATGGGTTATGCCTTCCTGGTCAGCGCCGACGGCAAGATCCTGGTGCACCCGGACAAAGCCCTGGTGATGAAGTCCCTGAGCGAGGCGTACCCGAAAAACACCCCGCGCATCAGCAGCGACTTCACTGAAGTGGAGGTCGACGGCAAGACCCGCATCGTCACGTTCACGCCGATCAAAGGCCTGCCATCGGTCAACTGGTACATCGGCCTGTCGGTGGATAAAGACAAAGCCTTCTCGATGCTCAGCGAATTTCGCGCCTCGGCGGTCGTCGCGACGATCATCGCCGTGGCAATCATCATCGCCTTGCTGGGCATGCTGATCCGCATCCTGATCCAGCCGCTGCACGTCATGACTCGCGCCATGGAAGACATCGCCGACGGCGAAGGCGACCTGACCAAGCGCCTGACCATCGTCAACAACGACGAATTCGGCGTTCTCGGCACCGCGTTCAACCGTTTTGTGGAACGCATTCACGGTTCGATCCGTGAAGTGTCCTCGGCCACCGGCCAGGTCAACGAAGTGGCCCTGCGTGTGGTCGCCGCGTCGAACTCGTCGATGTTCAACTCCGACCAGCAAGCCTCGCGCACCAGCAGCGTGGCCGCGGCGATCAACCAGCTCGGTGCCGCCGCTCAGGAAATCGCCCGCAACGCCGCCCAGGCGTCCAGTCAGGCCAGCGATGCCCGCAGCCTCGCCGAGGACGGCCAGCAAGTGGTGGATCGCAGCATCAAAGCGATGAATCAGCTGTCGAGCATGCTCAGCGCTTCGAGTACCAACATCGAATCGCTGAACAGCAAAACCGTGAACATCGGGCAGATTCTCGAAGTGATCACCAGCATCTCCCAGCAAACCAACCTGCTGGCGCTCAACGCTGCGATTGAAGCAGCACGTGCCGGTGAAGCCGGACGGGGTTTTGCCGTGGTGGCCGACGAGGTGCGCAACCTGGCGCACCGCACGCAAGAATCGGCGCAGCAGGTACAGACCATGATCGAGGAGCTGCAAGTCGGCGCCCGTGAATCCGTCAGCACCATGAGCGATAGCCAGCGCCACAGCCAGGACAGCGTGGAAATCGCCAACCTGGCAGGCGAGCGTTTGAACAGCGTGACGTTGCGTATTGGTGAGATTGACGGGATGAACCAGTCGGTGGCGACGGCGACTGAGGAACAGACGGCGGTGGTGGAGTCGATCAACGTCGACATTACCGAGATCAATACGCTGAATCAGGAAGGTGTGGAGAACTTGCAGTCGACGTTGCGAGCGTGTTCGGACCTGGAGCAGCAGGCGGCGCGGCTTAAGCAGTTGGTAGGCAGTTTCCGCATTTAGTGTCTGATAGGGCCCTATCGCTAGCAGGCTAGCTCCCACAGGTTTAGCACTGAACCTGTGGGAGCTAGCCTGCTAGCGATGGCGGTCTGAAATACACCGCAAAAACCTCGCTGGACCCCCCGCCACAAAACCCTAACCGAACATCTATCCTTCATAAAGGTCAACCAAGGGAGAACAACGGACCGGAGGGATGCTCATTGTGCATATCGCGGACATAACCATGTTCTACGCCCCTGCCAGCGGAGGCGTGCGCACGTATCTGGATGCCAAGCACCGTCGCCTGGGTATCAAGCCAGGCATTCGCCACAGTTTGCTGATTCCGGGGGCACACCTGAGTGAACGGGATGGCGTCTACACCGTTCCGGCCCCGGCCCTGCCTTTCGGCAAGGGTTATCGTTTTCCCCTCCGCTTGGCGCCATGGCGAAATGTCCTGCAGGATTTGCAGCCCGACCTGATCGAAGTCGGCGACCCCTACCTCACCGCCTGGGCGGCTCTGGATGCGCGGCGGCAACTGGATGTGCCGGTGATCGGGTTTTATCACTCCGACTTGCCGCTGCTGGTCAGCAATCGAATGGGCAATTGGGTAACCCCGAATGTCGAAGCCTACGTCAGAAAACTGTATGGCAACTTCGACCGGGTCTTGGCGCCGAGCCAGGTCATGGCCGACAAGTTGATCGGGCTCGGGGTGAAGAATGTGTTCGTGCAGCCATTGGGCGTGGACCTGCAAACATTCAATCCCGAAGCAAGGGACAGCGGCTTGCGGGCCGAATTGGGCATCGATGAAAACACCCATCTGCTGATCTTCGCTGGCCGGGGTTCCAAGGAAAAGAACCTGCCGGTCCTGCTCAACTGTATGAAACGCCTCGGGCCTCGTTATCACTTGCTTCTGGTCGGCTCGTCGATGCCCGCCGTGGTGCCGGACAATGTCACCGTCGTCGACGAGTTCTGCCCGGCCGTACAAGTCGCGCGGTTAATGGCCAGTGCGGACGCGTTGCTGCATGCCGGTGATCAGGAAACCTTCGGCCTAGTGATCCTCGAAGCCATGGCCAGCGGCATTCCGGTCGTAGCGGTGGCCGCCGGGGCCTTTCAAGAAATCGTGACCGATCAATGCGGTCTGCTCTGTGCGCCGAACAATCCCCTGGCGATGGCCAACGCGGTGCGCGAGCTGTTCAGTCAGGGTAGCGCTGCTTTGGGCAAACAGGCGCGCAATCATGTTGAACAACATTACGCCTGGGATACCGTGGTCAACAGCCTGTTGGGGCACTATCACGCCGTGCTCGGCAGCCAATGGCCGCTGACCGCCAATGGTTGACCCCATGAACCCGCCCAGTCTGTTACTTGTGCTGCATGACGTTGCGCCGCAAACCTGGGCCGATTACCAGCCTTTTGTCGAAGCCGTCGATGCCCTGGGCGAGGTGCCGATGACCTGGCTGGTGGTGCCAAACTTCCACAAGCACAATGAACTGGACGAGCATCCTGGATTTCGTCGGATGCTGACCAGCCGAGTAGCCCGAGGTGACGAACTGGCGTTGCACGGCTACTTTCATTGCGATGAAGCCCCTCCTCCCAGCAATCCCAGAGACTGGTTCATGCGTCGAATCTATACCCACGAAGGCGAGTTTTACAGCTTGTCGCAAGCTGCCGCCCTCGCCCGCCTGCGTGCCGGCATCGAGGTCTTCCATCGAAATCACTGGCCGCTGGAAGGCTTCGTCGCCCCAGCGTGGTTAATGAGCGAAGGCACTCGTCAGGCGTTACGCCAGTTACCGCTGAGCTACACCAGCGATCCCCAACATCTCTATCGACTGCCGGATTTCATGGCCATCGATGCGCCGGGGCTGGTCTGGAGTGCGCGCAGTGCCTGGCGTCGGGGCTTGTCGAAACTCGTCAGTGATCAGCGTGAACAGCGTTGGCGGCAAGCCCCAGTGATTCGACTTGGCCTGCACCCGGTGGACATGCGCCATGGATTTTCGCGCAATTACTGGCTGCAAACCCTCAAGCGTTTGCTCGATGAAGGGCGGGTGCCAATGACCAAGACACGGTGGCTCTCGCTGCACAGTGACCGCCTCGGTCGCGCCGCATGAGCCGGGGCATTCTGCTGTTTATCGCCCTGCTCGCCGCGGTGCTGATTCCGTTGTTGCTGGGCGGCAACGAGACGTGGTCGCGGCTGCAAAATTTCCCATTGAATGAATTGCTGATCATGTTCGGCATGATCTTGCTGTGCTGGGTGGTGAACACCCTGCGCTTACGCCTGTTGCTGGGTGATCAATGCGACAAGGTGGGTCGGGTCAGAAGCCTGGGCGTGGTGATGGCCGCCGAGTTCGCCTACTGCGCCACACCCGGCGGCAGTGGCGGGCCGTTGACCATCATGGCGCTGCTGGCGCGTAACGGTGTGCGTCCGGCGCGGGGCAGCGCGGTGTTCGCCATGGACCAGCTCAGCGACCTGCTGTTTTTTCTCTGCGCGTTGAGCGGGATTCTGATTTACGCACTGTTCCAGCACCTCAGCGAACGCCTGGAATGGCTGCTGATCGTCAGCGCCGTCTCGATGTTTGGCGGGCTGCTCAGCTGCGTGGTGGTTGCGCGCTACCATCGAGTGCTGATTCGCTTGAGCGGACGATTGCTCGTTCGCCTCAATGTCAAAGGCACCACGCGCCTGCGCTGGGCACGCAAGCTCCTGCACTTCCTGGCGGCGTTCACTGACACGCTGAAGTTGCCGATTCTGACGCTGATCAAAGTGTTTGCCCTGACGTGCGTGCATTGGCTCCTGCGGTATAGCGTGCTGTACCTGGCGCTGCGTGGACTCGGAGCGGATTTACAGTGGGCCTGGTGCTTTCTGATCCAGATGCTGTCACTGAGTGCCGGGCAGTTCAGCCTGTTGCCGGGCGGTGCCGGCGCGGCAGAGTTGACGTCGGCGGCGCTGCTGGCGCCCATGGTAGGGAAATCCACCGCAGCGGCGGCGATTCTGATCTGGCGGGCGGTGACGTATTACTTCTATCTGGTGGTGGGCGGTCCGGTGTTTTTGCTGATGCTGGGGCGGCCGCTGCTCAAGAAGCTGATGAAGTTCAAGCAGGCTTAGGCGTGTCTTCGGGCTCTTGCTGCAACTGTTCCCACAACTCGGCAGCGCCGGGAAACTCCGTGCCGTCTTCGGCGCTCATGTCATCCGGGTCATATCGACTCAAGCAGCCCTCGCCCAACGTGGCGGGGGCCTTGGAGGTGGCTTTGTCGAGTGGATCGGCCATGGTCATGTCCTCAGTGCAGAAACGGCGAAGGGCCTGAGGCGATTGAACGCCCAGGCCCTTCGAATTTCAACCGTGTTGTGCGGCTATCAGAACACCACGGTCTTGTTGCCGTGCACCAGCACCCGGTCTTCCAGGTGATAACGCAGACCGCGGGCCAGCACCATCTTCTCGACGTCACGACCGAAACGCACCATGTCTTCGATGCTGTCACTGTGACTGACGCGCACCACGTCCTGCTCGATGATCGGACCGGCGTCCAGCTCTTCGGTCACGTAGTGGCAAGTCGCGCCGATCAACTTCACGCCTCGCATGGAGGCCTGGTGATACGGCTTGGCTCCGACGAACGACGGCAGGAAGCTGTGGTGAATGTTGATGACCTTGTGCGCATATTCACTGCACAACGCGGGCGGCAGGATTTGCATGTAACGGGCAAGTACCACCACTTCGGCATCGTGCTGTTTGACCAGGCGCGAGACTTCGGCGAAGGCCGGCTCTTTATCCTGTGGATTGACCGGTACGTGGTAATAAGGAATGCCGTGCCACTCGACCATGCTGCGCAAGTCGTCGTGGTTGGAAATCACGCAAGAGATTTCGCAGTCCAGTTCGTCACTGTGCCAACGGTGCAGCAAGTCGGCCAGGCAGTGAGATTCACGGCTGGCCATCAACACAACGCGCTTTTTCTGCGCGGTGTCGGTAATGCGCCAGTTCATCGAGAACTCTTCGGCAATCGGTGCAAACGCTTCGCGAAAGGCTTCGATACCGAAAGGCAGCGAATCGGCACGAATTTCGTGACGCATGAAGAACCAGCCACTCTGATTATCCGAGTGATGGCTCGCTTCAGTGATCCAGCCGTTATGTGACGCCAGAAAGTTACTGACTTTAGCAACGATGCCGACGCGGTCCGGGCAAGCAATCACCAGCCGAAAAGTGCGCATGAGGGGGAAACTCCAGAACTTCGCAAAGGCCGCCATTCTAGCGATTGCGCAGCAAAACTGCAGTATTGATGACGCACTGATCTGCACGCAGGCCAGTGGGGCGCTTGCGACAGCACCTCAACGCCCGCGCGATGGTGCTCTTGTACTCAATCTTCAAGCGTTCATTTGTGAATATCTGTGATGACTGCATCACACTTTTAACTCTGCGTTCAATTTGTGCCCTATTCATCGCAACTAATTTAAATAAAACACCGGTTAAATGTTTACTTGATGAAACACCCTGACTATTATTGCGGCACTGTCACCCTGCCATCCAGCGCCCAACATAAGGTAGTCCTCATGTCCTTGATCAACGAATATCGCGCCACCGAAGAAGCTATCAAAGAGCTGCAAGCCCGTTTGAAGAACCTGTCCCAAGACGACAAACTGCAAACCGAGCTGGAATTCGAAGGCAAACTGCGCACCCTGATGGGCGAATACTCCAAGTCCCTGCGTGACATCATCGCTTTGCTGGATCCAGAGTCCAAGACCAAAGCACCACGCGGTGGCGCAGTAAAAACTACTGGCACCAAGCGTGCTCGCAAAGTTAAACAATACAAAAACCCGCACAACGGCGAAGTCATCGAAACCAAAGGTGGCAACCACAAGACTCTGAAAGAGTGGAAAGCCAAGTGGGGCGGTGACGTGGTTGAAGGCTGGGCTACCCTGCTGGGCTAAGCCCTAGAGGTCGTCAAAGAATTATCCGCGACAAAAAATAACGCCAGCTGATGCTGGCGTTTTTTTATGCCCGAAATACAGTCCGGGTATTTTTCGTTTTCAAAGACTCAAACGTTTGCGTAATCCCTGGACATAATTCTGCCATTCATTCAGCACCTCTCGCTGAAACGATGTAGCTGTAACGTTCAATTGGGCTGCGGCTTCTACGAAACTTTCAAGCGTATTGGGCGCCCCCCACTCAGGGGCCGACAAACGTTGCTGACAGAATAATCGCCAGCGCTCTTGCTCCTCGAAACTCAACGTATCGGGGAAGTTGCGCGCTCGATAACGAAACAATAATTCAGGTAAACGTTCGTCATCGAAAGGCCATTGCTGTTGTGATAATTGGGCAGGGTCGGCGGCCCTGACTTGCTCACATAGCCGACGATCCCGATCACCGATAAAACCATCGTATAACTGTTGTTCGGGATCCTGGCTCGGAGTGAAATCTTCGCCGGCATAAATTGCTAACACTTTATCCCGCCAAACTTGTTGTGCGTCACTTAGCCGCAGTACGCGATCCTGATAAAGCGCCATGTCCAGCCCCAGACGTTGCTGATCGTCAGGGCGAAGTACCGACAGCGGCGCCACCACCGGGCACTTATTGATATGAATGAGTTTAAGCGGCACCGGTAATTCGCCGTCGGCCAGGTCATCGCGGCGGGTGTACAGCCGCTGACGCAAGGTCTCCGCATCCAGATCAAGCAACCCCTGGGGATCCAGGTGCAGGTCACAGACAATCAACGCGTTCTTGTTACGCGGATGCCAGGCCAGTGGCAGCACGACCCCCACATAACTGCGAGCCGCCGAGAAACGCCCGGACACATGCACCATTGGCTGCAACAGCCGAATCTGATCCATCACCTTCTGTTTACTGCGCAACTGAAATAGCCAGTCATACAACTTCGGCTGCTTCTCGCGAACAAGACGTGCAAGGGCGATGGTGGCGCGAACGTCCGACAGCGCCTCGTGGGCATTGCCGTGGTCAATGCCATTGGCGGCGGTCAGCCGTTCGAGCTTGAGCGTCACCCGCCCTTCATCATCGGTTGGCCAGGCGAGGTCATCGGGACGCAAGGCATAGGCGGCACGCACCACATCAATCAGGTCCCAGCGGCTGTTGCCACCCTGCCACTCGCGGGCATACGGGTCGAAGAAGTTTCGGTACAGGCTGTAACGGGTCATCTCGTCATCGAAGCGCAGCGTGTTGTAACCCGCTCCGCAGGTGCCCGGCGCCGCCAGTTGAGCGTGCACCCGGGTCATGAAGTCGGCTTCACTCAAACCGTGTTCGGCCAGTTGGCCCGGCGTAATGCCAGTGATCGCGCAGGCGGCCGGATGCGGCAGGATGTCGTCGCTGGGCTGGCAAAACAGGTTGACCGGCTCGTCTATTTCATTGAGATCGAAGTCGGTGCGAATCCCCGCCACCTGCAGCGGGCGGTCGCATCGGGGATTGATGCCAGTGGTTTCGTAGTCGTACCAGAAGATCGAGGTCACGGGCTGTTCCTGAACTGAAGATCGGCAAAGTCTAGGCGTTCACATCCCGCCCCGGCCAGTAACTTGTCATTCAATCAGCTCTGGTTACGCAACGTGCACTACATAGTTATGTCGTTTTCCCCCGAGAGGCTGCTAGCATCGGACGGACATCGAATCCCGAACAGGCCACATCAAGGTTGCCCATGCTCGTGACCACAGCACTGCCAAGGAAAGCGACGCTGTCCCCGCCACTGGACACGCGGTATCAAGTCGAAACGCCCGAAGGCATCGACTTGCCACTGCGCCCGGCCGGGTTGATGGTTCGTGCGCTGGCATTCTCCATCGACCTTGGGTTGCGCGGGCTGATACTCGGCGTGCTGTTTATCGTGTTGGCGTTTCTCGGAAAACTCGGCGCCGGGCTGGGCTCGATCCTGCTGTTTGCGGTCAGCTGGTGGTACATGGTGCTGTTCGAGGTGCTGAATCAAGGCCGTTCTCCGGGCAAACAATGGATGGGATTGCGCGTCGTGCACGACGATGGCACGCCGATCGGCTGGTCCGCCTCGCTGTTGCGCAACCTGTTGCGATTCGTCGACCTGTTGCCGTTTGGCTACTTCCTCGGCGCCATCAGTTGCCTGCAACACCCCTCCTTCAAACGCCTCGGTGACCTGGCCGCCGGCACGCTGGTGATCTACCGCGAACAACCGTTGACCCGACCGCAACTGCCCGACGTCCCGCCTCGGCGACCCGCCTTTGCCCTGACGCTGAGCGAGCAACGCGCCATCCTCGGGTTTGCCGAACGCCAAGGCGAACTGTCCGAAGCGCGAACCCATGAACTAGGGTCCATTCTTGCCCAACCGTTGCAGGTTCCCGCGCCACGCGCCGTGGCGGAACTCAACGGCATCGCCCGTGGCTTGTTGGGGCCAGCATGAAGCAAAGCCTTTTCGAAAATCGCCACAAGGCCGAATGGGAACAGTTTTCCCTGATGCTCGAACAACTGGAGCGAGGCAAGCACACCTCCCGGATCGCCAGTTTCCCGAAAGACTATCGGCGGCTCTGCCAACAACTGGCACTGGCGCAGGAACGCGGCTACAGCAGTTTCCTGATCGACTTTTTGCAGCAGCAAGCATTGCGCGGGCATCAACAGCTTTACCGGCATCGCAGTCGACTGGGCGCCAACCTACTGAGTTTCATCCTTGCCGGATTTCCGCGGCTGGTGCGCGAACAATGGCGCTTCGTGCTAGCTGCCGGCCTGATGTTTTTTGGCAGCCTGATCGGCTTCGCCCTGCTGGTATATCTGTTCCCGGACCTGGTCTACAACCTGATTCCGGCCGAGCAAGTCAATGAAATGCAGAGCATGTACGACCCGGTCGCCGGTCACTTGGGGCGCTCGGCGGAACGCGCCGCCAGTGAAGACTGGGTGATGTTCGGTTACTACATCATGCACAACATCGGCATCGCCTTTCAGACCTTCGCCAGCGGTTTGCTGTTTGGTGTGGGCAGCGCGTTTTTCCTGTTGTTCAACGGTTTGATGATCGGTGCGGTGGCCGGGCACCTGACGCACATCGGTTTCGGTCAAACCTTCTGGTCGTTCGTGATCGGCCACGGTGCGTTTGAACTGAGCGCCATTGCCCTGGCCGGTGCCGCCGGCCTGCAACTGGGTTGGGCGTTGATCGCCCCGGGGCGCCTGCCTCGCGCCGAAGCGTTGCGACTGGCGGCACGCAAAAGCGTGTTACTGATCTGCGGCGTCATGCTGTTTCTGCTGATTGCCGCGTTTATCGAAGCCTACTGGTCGTCGATGACCGCGCCGGCGCCCATGACCAAATACCTGGTCGGCGCGGCGCTCTGGTTGCTGGTGGCAACTTACTTGCTGTTTGCCGGACGAACCCGCCATGCGCCTGAGTGACGCCACGGTGGTGATTCGCCCGCGCACTTCCTGGGAAGCCATGGACCTGGGCGTGCTGTTGAGCCAGCGCCATCGACGATTGCTGATGACCAGTTGGGCCATCATCACCTTGCCGGTCTTCGCCCTGCTCACCTTGTTTCTGTGGGATTCCCCCTCCCTCGCCGTGTTCATCTTCTGGTGGTTGAAACCGGCATTCGAGCGGCTGCCGCTGTACATCTTGTCCAAAGCCATGTTCGGTGAAACGCCCACCTTGAAACAGGCGCTGCGCGAATGGCCACGCCTGCTCAAGCCGCAATTGCTGGCCAGCCTGACCTGGCGACGCCTGAGCCTGAGCCGCAGTTTCCTGATGCCAGTGGTGCAACTCGAAGGCCTGGCGGGGGACGAACGACAGCAGCGCTTGCGGGTGCTGCTACAGCGCAATGCCGGCGCCGCGCAGTGGCTGACGATTATTGGCGTGCATCTGGAAAGCGCACTCTGGATCGGCCTGATGGTGCTGTTCTATATGTTCCTGCCACAGCAGATTGAACTCGACTGGAGCTGGCAGACCCTGATCACTGCCGCTACCCAGGACTGGCGTTGGCTGGAACACCTGACCAATGTCTTTTACGTGCTGGTGCTGATTGTCTGGGAACCGGTCTATGTAGCCTGCGGCTTCAGCCTTTATCTGAATCGGCGCACGGTGCTGGAAGCCTGGGACATCGAACTGGTGTTCCGCCGATTGCGCCAACGCCTCAACACCACGGCGGTCACGCTGTTGCTGGCGGCGATATTGCTGATGCCGACCACGCAAAACGTTTGGGCAGATGAGCCGGTCATTACCCCGGACAGCCCACGCCTGCTGGACCAACCGCTGACCAGCCAGGCCTCCAGGGACAGCATCAAAACAATCCTCGATCACCCCCCGTTCAAGAACAAGGAAACGGTGACCCGCTATCGATTTGGCGAAGACAAACCCGACACCCAAACCCCGGACGACGGAAAAACACCCGATTGGCTGAAAGCCCTGGCCAGTTTGCTCGACAGCCAGCGTTTCGGCGTTATCGCCAACCTGATTGAAGTGCTGCTGTGGGCCGCCGTGATGAGCGCCATCGGCGCGCTGATCTGGCGTTACCGCGACTGGCTGCTGGCGTTCGTCAGCCGTCGGCCGGTGTTAACCCGTAAAGTTTCACGTTCGTTACCACAGCAAGCGTTCGGTCTGGACCTGAGCCGTGAAACCCTGCCCGCGGACATTGCCGCCAGCGCCGAAAGCCTCTGGCAAACCAACCCGCGCGCCGCCCTCGGGTTGCTCTATCGCGCATTACTCAGCCACTTGCTGCACGACCACCACATGGCGCTCAAACCCGCCGACACTGAAGGCGAGGTGCTGCAACGCGTCGAGCAAATGCACCAACCGGCCTTGCTCGCCTTCAGCAAAACCCTGACCGGGCACTGGCAGAACATGGCCTACGGGCATCGCCTGCCACCTGCGCATTTGCAACAGGAACTCTGTGACGGCTGGCGAACATTGTTCGGCCCGGAAGCCGCCCGTTGAGCCGGCGCTTGTGGCTTTCGGTCGGTGTGTCCATCGCTGTGCTGGTGGGCGTGCTGAGTGTTTATCTGTACCTGAAGGCCACACCTTATCAAGTTGAAATCGATCACGGACCGTCGCCCGAAGCCCAGGCCAATCCTTATCTGGCCGCCGAGCGCTTCCTGCGAAAACAGGGCCTGACCGTCGGCCATGCCAACAGCCTCGACGTGCTGCCTACTCTCGACCCGCATCAGCACAGCCTGTTGTTGCTCGGCGATCGCTACAACATGACGCCGCGTCAGATTGATCAAGTGATGAACTGGACACGGGCCGGCGGACGCCTGCTGTTTGTCGCCCAGTCGCTGTGGGATGAAAAGACCGGCCAGAGCAATGACCTGCTGCTCGATCGCGTGCAGGTGCATCAGTCGTTGAGCAAAGACCTCAAGGAGCCGCCGCCGGACATTCTCGACGACCCGTTCCCCAAACTCACCAAGCTGTACCTGGAAGACGAGAACGCGCCGGCCTACGCCAGTTTCGATACCGCGTTCCATCTCGAAGACCCGAAAAACCTCGCGCAAGCTTGGGCCAACAGCGGCAAGGCCACGCACATGATGCAGCTGAACCACGGGCTCGGTTCGATCATTGTGGTCACCGACGCCGACCTGTGGAAAACCCCGGCCATCGGCCAATATGACAACGCCTGGCTGCTCTGGTACCTGACCGCCGACACAAGCGTGACGTTGCTGTTCAACACCGATCACGACAGCTTGCTGACGTTGCTGCTGCGCAACTTTCCACAGGCGCTGGTTGCCCTTTTCGCCCTGATCGGTCTTGCGCTTTGGCATGTCGGAGTGCGCCATGGTCCGCTGCTGGAACCGGCGTCGAAAGGTCGCCGGCAACTTCAGGAACACCTGCGCGCCAGCGCCGATTTCATGCTCCGCCGCAATGGCCAGCAGCACCTGCTGCAAGCCTTGCAACAAGACATCCTGCGGCGTGTGCGGCGCCGTCATCCCGGTTTCGAACTACTCGGCGTAGCCGAGCAATGGCTGGTGCTCGCACGCCTGACCGGCCAACCCACACGCGCCATCAGCCAGGCCATGAGCCCGCGACCGAAGCAGCGGCTGTCCAGCGCTGAATTCAGCCGCCAGGTCGCCCACCTGCAAACCTTGAGGAACACGCTATGAGTCAACAGATCGAGCCTGGCAGCGCGCCCCACGCCGCCCAGCAACGCCAGCGCGCCAGTCAGTTGGCCCAGGCCGTGCGCAATGAGTTGCAGAAAGCCGTTATCGGCCAGAACAGCGTGATTGATGACGTCCTCACCGCGCTGATCGCCGGCGGTCATGTGCTGCTCGAAGGCGTGCCGGGGTTGGGCAAGACGTTGCTGGTGCGCGCCCTCGCCCGTTGCTTCGGTGGCGAGTTCGCGCGCATCCAGTTCACCCCGGACCTGATGCCCAGCGATGTCACCGGGCACGCGGTCTACGACCTGAACACCGAGCAGTTCAAACTGCGCAAAGGGCCGCTGTTCACCAACCTGCTGCTGGCCGATGAAATCAACCGCGCCCCGGCGAAAACCCAGGCCGCATTGCTCGAAGCCATGCAGGAACGCCAGGTCACCCTCGAAGGCCGCGCCCTGCCCATCGTGCAACCGTTCATGGTGCTCGCCACGCAAAACCCGATCGAACAGGAAGGCACGTATCCACTGCCCGAAGCCGAGCTCGACCGTTTCATGCTCAAGGTGCGCATGGACTACCCCGACGCCGAGCAAGAGCTGAACATGGTCCGCCAGGTCAGTCGTTCGACCCGCGCCGACATGCTCGACGTGCAACCGCTGCGCACCGTGTTGCAAGCCAAGGATGTGCTGGCCTTGCAACGCATTGCCAGCGATCTGCCGCTGGACGATCAGGTCCTCGATTACGCCGTGCGTCTGGCCCGCACCACCCGCACCTGGCCAGGCCTGACCCTCGGCGCGGGGCCACGCGCCTCCATTGCCCTGGTGCGTTGCGCCCGGGCCCGTGCGCTGCTGCGCGGTGGCGACTTCGTGATTCCCGATGACATCAAAGGCTGCGCCCTGGCGGTGCTGCGCCATCGCGTGCGGATTGCCCCGGAGCTGGACATCGAAGGGCTGGATGTTGATCAGGTGCTCAAGCAACTGCTCGATCAAGTGCCGGCGCCACGACTGTGAAAACGGTCATGCGGACACCCCCTGTGGCGAGGGAGCTTGCTCCCGTTCGGCTGCGCAGCAGTCGTAAACCAGAAAGACACGTTTTCTCTGACACTCTGCGCTGGATGGTTTTGGGGCTGCTTCGCAACCCAGCGGGAGCAAGCTCCCTCGCTACAAAAGGCGTACACCCATGAAACCGTCGCGCCTGCTGCTGATCTGGCTCGCCGTGCTGCTCGCCATCGGCGTCGTACTGGGCGCCCTGCGAGCTTTGGAGTTCGACGTGCCCTCCACCCTGCTGTCGGTCAACTGGGGACTGCTCCTGGCGTTGCTGCTACTGGCCGTGCTCGACGCCGTTCGCCTAAAGCGCCTGCCGTCACCGCGCCTGCAGCGACAAATGCCGGGCAGCCTCGCACTGGGTCGATGGAGCGAAGTGCGCCTGGAAGTCGAGCATGACTTTGCTCACTCACTGAACATTCAGATTTTCGACCATGTCCCCGACGGCCTGAGCTTCGAACACCTTCCCCTGTCGGCCGAATTGCAACCCGGTCAACAGAGCCAGATCGGCTACCGCCTGCGCCCTCTCAAGCGCGGCCACTTCACCTTCGAACATTGCGAAATCAACCTGCCGAGTCCAATGGCCCTGTGGTCCGACAAACGCCTGCTCAACGTCATCGACAGCACCCGCGTCTACCCCGACTTCGCCCGCCTCTACGGCGGCGAACTGCTGGCGGTGGACAACTGGCTCAGCCAGCTCGGCGTGCGCCAACGACAACGTCGCGGCCTGGGACTGGAATTCCATCAGCTACGCGAATTCCGTGAAGGCGACAGCCTGCGCCAGATCGACTGGAAAGCCACCGCCCGTCAACGCACGCCCATTGCCCGCGAATACCAGGACGAGCGCGACCAACAGATCATCTTCATGCTCGATTGCGGCCGCCGCATGCGCAGCCAGGACGGCGAACTCGCCCATTTCGATCACGCGCTCAATGCCTGCCTGTTGCTCAGCTACATCGCCTTGCGCCAGGGCGATGCGGTGGGCCTGAGTACCTTCGCCTGCGACCGACCGCACTACCTTGCCCCGGTCAAAGGCACCGGTCAGCTCAACGTATTGCTCAACAGCGTCTACGATCTCGACAGCACCCAACGCCCCGCCGACTATCAGGCTGCCGCCACGCAATTACTGGCCCGACAAAAACGCCGGGCGCTGGTGGTGCTGGTCACTAACCTGCGGGATGAAGACGATGAAGAGTTGCTGACTGCGGTCAAGCGCTTGAGCAAACTGCATAGGGTGTTGGTGGCGAGCTTGCGGGAAGACTTGCTCGACAATCTACGGCACGCCCCGGTGCAGACCTTGCCAGAGGCGCTGACTTACTGTGGGACGGTGGATTACTTGAATGACCGGGCGCAGCTCCATGAGCGGTTGAAGGCTCATGGAGTGTTGGTGGTGGATGCTCGGCCCCAAGAGCTGGGGGCCGAGTTGGTGACGCGGTATTTGGGGTGGAAGAAAGAAGGCGTTATGTAATAGCAATATCGTAAAAGCAGCCATTCCATAGCGATAAAAAGGTGGCGATGTCCGGCCTCAGCAATGCAGCAAAGCTGAAGTTAATGCTTTAAATGAAAATCCGAAATACCAAATAGCTAGCAAGGAATAACTCATGGACGATAAATATCTATACGCGTCAGTGCTAACCAAGATCAACGAAAACCAACTAGCGTTGAGTGCTGCTATAGATGAGCTCACTTCCTGGGCTGAGAAGCGTGGTGCGATCGATGTCGCAGGCCACATAAGAGACGCATTAGAAACACTGGATAAAAATCAAGAGTTTATCTCGTTGGCACTTCTCTCTGTGTCAACTGACTTCAATGGAGAATAGGTATCCCAATTTTTTAGTCCCTTTGCCCGAAGCGAAGAGTGATGCAGCGGAGAGACTCGCTTTGCTGTGGCCAATGCTCACGATCAACGGCTATGTCCACCCTGGTCCTACACGTATATACAAGAAGACGTACAACGGCTACATAACCAGGTGCTTCTGCCTACAACCTGTGGTGCCCCCGACTGACTGCGGGCGCGAGTCACCCCGATTAAGGTTCTCCTATCGCAATTCATCAGCGATCCAACAAGGAGTTAACCCAAATGTCGAAGGCTACACCTGACCTTTCCGAGCCTACGTGCTCACCCTATGCCACTTTCGATCCAAAAAAACTTCATGCCGCCGCCCAAAAAGCGCTGAACCATCATCTCGCTCAAAAAAACACCAAATCGAGCTTTGCTAACGAACGCACCACCGAGGAACGCGCCATGAAGATGTTCACCGTTATTCCTGATGCCAACCCTGATGCCTTGAACATCGAGACCTACGAAACCTTTTCGACGGTCAGCATTTTGCTGCTCGACCTGGCGGAAAGCCTGGAGGACAAGCCACGGCATCTGGCGATGGCGATTTACCGGATGAGTGAGTTGGGGTTGATGCTGGTTGAGCGGTCGCTGGATAACGAGCAGGCGATCAAGACGACGTAGCCTTTACCCACTTTTTTTTGCTGTATGAACTGACGCCATCGCGAGCAGGCTCGCTCCCACAGGGTTATCTGGTGCTCACAAATGTTGTGTTCACCGAAGATCAACTGTGGGAGCGAGCCTGCTCGCGATGGCGGTGTTGAAGACACCGCAGATTTCAGGCAGACGCAGGCAACGGCTGAAAACTGAAATACTGCGTCAACGCCTCCATCAGTTGCCCATACTCCGGCGGTGCCCGTTGCAGGCTGAACCCGGCGTCGTAATGGTGGGGTGTTTCATCTTCATGGCACCACAGGCAACACGCCGTCAGGTCAATGACCTGCTGGCAGCCGTCGCTGGTGGGGATTTTCAATCGCAGGTCAAAGTCGACGCCCACCATCATGGGCAATTGGCTGATGAGCATCAGCCCGTCAGTGGACACATTGCCCAGAAAGCCGATGGGTTTGTCGGTGACACTGTTGAACACTTTCAGGAAATACGGCAGTTGATGCCGCTCGATCCGGCGGTCGGTAAACATGCGCAGTTGGCCCAGCAAGGCCCTTAAGCAGGGCCGCACTAATGCTTCGGAACGTGCCGGCTTCTTTATAAACCTGGGCGCGCTCTCCCCGATCCCGGTGCGTCAGTCCCTACATCGCTGACGCATACTCCTGCCGATCACAGGTATGACCTCGGTCTGGAGGCGAGGCTCTAAAACCGATCTCTTGGACTATAGCTCACCACCGCCGGGCGGCCAGCCTTTGCATGACAGCGGCTATCAGAACCGTGTCGGGCGCACGGCCGCCGCGCTGCGCGTCGGGTAATGGCCCAGGCTCTGCAAGGTTTCCAGGCGGGCGCGGGCGCGGTAGGCGTATTCGCTTTGCGGGTACGACGCCATGATGAATTGATACGTTTGGGCCGCATCGATGAACAGCTTCTGCCGTTCCAGGCACTGGCCGCGCATCATCGACACTTCCGGCCACACATAAGGCCGCGCACGACTGGAGCGTTCGACTTTCGACAGTTCGAGCATGACTTGCTCGCAATTGCCGCGATCGTAAGCGCTGTAGGCGTTATTCAAATGATGGTTCATCGACCAACGGGCGCAGCCCGTCACACTGAGGGCAAGCACGGCAATGAGCGCGAATCGCATGGGGGATCTCCTGTCTTGAGCTCTGTATCGACCCGCTTCGCAAAATCTTCAGGAATGTTCGTTTAAAGAAACAAACGAATAAGTAGTGCACATGAACAATGACTACAACCGGAGACCATAGTAGCCTCACTCAGCGCTTGAACTCAGGAGTCTATGCATGTCCGTCCGTCGCACCAAAATCGTCGCTACCCTTGGCCCGGCCAGTAACTCGCCGGAAGTTCTCGAACAGCTGATTCTGGCTGGCCTGGACGTCGCCCGCCTGAACTTCTCCCACGGCACCCCCGACGAGCACAAGGCTCGCGCGAAGCTGGTGCGTGACCTCGCTGCCAAGCACGGCCGCTTCGTTGCCCTGCTGGGTGACCTGCAAGGCCCGAAAATCCGTATCGCCAAATTCGCCAACAAGAAGATCGAGCTGAAGATCGGTGATCAATTCACCTTCTCCACCAGCCATCCGCTGACCGAAGGCACCCAGACCGTCGTCGGTATCGACTACCCGGATCTGGTCAAGGACTGCGGCGTGGGCGACGAGCTGTTGCTCGACGACGGCCGCGTGGTAATGCGCGTGGATACCGCCAATGCCACCGAGCTGAATTGCACCGTGCTGATCGGCGGCCCGCTGTCCGACCATAAAGGCATCAACCGTCGCGGCGGTGGCCTGACCGCACCGGCTCTGACCGAGAAAGACAAGGCCGACATCAAGCTCGCTGCCGAGATGGAAGTCGACTACCTCGCCGTGTCCTTCCCGCGTGACGCCGCCGACATGGAATACGCCCGTCAACTGCGCGACGAGGCCGGCGGTACTGCCTGGCTGGTGGCGAAGATCGAACGTGCCGAAGCGGTGGCCGACGACGACACTCTCGATGCGCTGATCAAAGCCTCCGACGCTGTGATGGTGGCTCGTGGTGACCTCGGTGTGGAAATCGGCGACGCCGAGCTGGTGGGCATCCAGAAGAAAATCATTCTGCACGCACGCCGCCACAACAAGGCTGTGATCGTGGCGACCCAGATGATGGAGTCGATGATCCAGAACCCGATGCCGACCCGCGCCGAAGTGTCCGACGTGGCTAACGCCGTGCTCGACTACACCGACGCCGTAATGCTGTCGGCGGAAAGTGCTGCGGGCCTGTATCCACTGGAAGCCGTGCAGGCGATGGCGCGCATCTGCGTCGGCGCTGAAAAGCACCCGACCAGCAAGACCTCCAGTCACCGCATCGGCAAGGTCTTCGAAAGCTGCGACCAGTCCATTGCCCTGGCGGCCATGTACACCGCCAACCACTTTCCGGGCGTGAAAGCGATCATCGCTCTGACCGAAAGTGGCTACACGCCGTTGATCATGTCGCGCATCCGATCTTCGGTGCCGATCTACGCGTTTTCCCCGCACCGCGAAACCCAGGCCCGCGCAGCCATGTTTCGTGGCGTCTACACCGTACCGTTCGACCCGGCATCGCTGCCGCCTGAGCAAGTCAGCCAGGCTGCGATCGACGAGTTGTTGAAACGCGGTGTTGTGGAGAAAGGCGACTGGGTCATCCTGACCAAGGGCGATAGCTACCACACTATCGGCGGCACCAACGGGATGAAAATCCTGCACGTTGGCGACCCGATGGTCTGAGTGACCGGTTGCTGAAAAACAAAAAGCCCTGCCATGTGAATGGCGGGGCTTTTTGGTTTTTGATCCGAAAGATGTGTTGTTTGGGCTGGCCCCATCGCGAGCAGGCTCGCTCCCACAGGGGATTTGTGAAACGCCACAGATCCAATGTGGGAGCGAGCCTGCTCGCGATGACGTAAGTCCAGTCACCGCATTATTCAGTGCCGGCTGATAAAAGCTGACAACGCCGCCATCGCTTCCGGCGACCGCAACCGCTGGGTGAACAACGCACCCTCTTCTTCGATCACCTTGCGCAGCTGTTCCCGGTCCGGCGCTTTCATTAATTGCTTGCTGATCCGCACTGCTTCCGATGGCAATGACTCAAACCGCAACGCCATCTCCCGCGCCTTGGCCAGCGCCGCTTCGCCACTGCCCAACGCTTCGGTGGCGATGCCCCAGGCGGCGGCCTGTTCTCCGCTGAAGCGCTCGCCAAGAAGAAGCAACTCCGCCGCTTTTGCGTGCCCGAGCAGTCGCGGCAGGATCAGGCTGGAACCAAACTCCGGGCACAACCCAAGGTTCACGAACGGCATGCGCAACCGAGCATCCCGACTGACATACACCAGATCGCAATGCAGCAACATCGTTGTGCCTATCCCCACCGCCGCGCCCGCCACAGCGGCGATCACCGGTTTGCGGCATTCGAGCAGGTTGAGCATGAAGTGGAACACCGGGCTGTCGAGGTTGCCCGGCGGTTGCTGGATGAAATCGGCGATGTCGTTGCCGGCGGTGAAGCACTCGGCGCTGCCGGTGATCAGTACGGCGTTGATTTCGGGATCGGCATCCGCCTGTTTCAGCGCCTCGGCCAAACGGCTGTACATGGCGCGGGTCAGGGCGTTTTTCTTGTCGGGGCGGTTCAGGCGCAGGGTCAGCAGGCCGCGTTCGCGTTCAAGCTGGATGGCATCGGTCATGGCGAGTCTCGCGTCGTTTAAACGATCAGCACTCAACCACGGGGAACAAAGACATCCGCCAGCAGTTGGTTGCGCGGCAATCCGGCCAGGTACAAGCGCCGGGCAAAGGCGTCGACACTGTCGGGGGCTCCGCAGACTAAGGCCAGGGTTTGCCGGGAAACAAGCCGCAGTTGCGCCAACGCCTGCGGCAACTCGGCCGGGGTCCAGAATTCGACGCTGAGGTTTTCACGCACATCGCACATGGCTTGCAGGGGTTTGGCCAAGTAGTGCTCGCTGGCATCATGGGCGAGGTGAATGACGCGGATGGCGCCTTGATGATCTTGACGCAACGCTTCGCGCAGTACACCGAACAACGGCCCCAACCCCGTGCCGGCAGCCATCAGCCACAGCGGCCGGGTGTTCCAGTCCGGGTCGTATTGCAACGCCCCGCCGCGCAGTTCGCCGAGGCGAATCGGGTCGCCGATTTTCAGCTGACGGGCCGCGTCGCTGAATTCTCCCGGCTGGCGGCAATCGAGGTGGAATTCCAGAAAGCGGTCTTCTTCCGGCAGGCTGGCCAAAGAGTAAGGCCGTGCCACGTTGCCGGCCCACAACACCAGATGCTGCCCGGCGCTGTAACGCAACGGCCGCTCGGTGGTCAGGCGCAGACGCAACACGCTGGCGCTCAACCAATCGACGGCGGCGACTTGCGCCGGGCGGCCGTCGACGTGTGGATCGAAGGTATGCACCTGCAAGTCCTCGACCACCTGACATTGACACGACAGGCGCCAACCTTGCTGACGCTGTTCAGCGCTCAAGGCATCGGGGCGGTTGTCGCCGGGCAATCCTTGGACGCATTGCACCAGGCACGCATGGCAACTGCCGGCGCGGCAACTGTAGGGCACGGCCACGCCATTCTGATTCAGGGCGTCGAGCAAGTTGCTACCCGGCGCCACCGACCAGTGACGCTCGCCGACACGCAATTCAGGCATCGACATTCTCCCACGCCGCCGCGCAGCGATTGCGGCCGTCACGCTTGGCGCGGTACAGCGCCTGATCGGCCCGCTGCAAGGCGTCGTCGAGATCGTCGCCCAGCTCCAGCAAGGTCATGCCGGCGGATAAACTGAGGTGGGCGACGTTGAGGCCGATCAGTTCGACATCGGTGAAGGCAATGCGCAGCCGCTCACAACAAGAGGTCAGTCGTTCGGCGTTGCAGTCGGGCAACAGCAGCACGAATTCTTCGCCGCCATAACGGGCCAGCACATCGCCCTCGCGCAGGCAGGCGGTGGCCACGCCGGCAAAGGCTTGCAGCACCTGATCGCCCGCAGCGTGGCCGTGAACGTCGTTGATGCGCTTGAAATGGTCGAGGTCGATCAGCGCGAGGCCATGCACCACGCCCGCCTCCATCGCGTTCAGCTCGCGGGAGGCCAGGCGCAGGAAATGCCGGCGGTTGAACAGCCCGGTGAGTTCGTCGGTGGCGACCAGGTCTTCGAGCTGGCGCATCATCCCGCGCAGGGTGTCCTGATGCGCCTGCAAGGCAAACCGGCGTTGACGCATGCGCTGGCGTGAAGCCTGAACATAACGGGCGTAGAGTTCCAGCCAGATCAGCACGATAAACAGCACGCACACCTGCAACGCAGCTAGCGCCGGGTCGTTCAACTCGAAGTGGTAACCCTCCCACAGCGTGATCGCGCTGAAACTGAAAAACACCAGCAACGTACAGCGCACAAACGCACGACGGGAAAGATGGAACAGCCCGAACAACATGATCAACAGGTAGAACACCAGGAACGCGCCGCGTGCCTCATCCAGATTGGCGATCAGCCACGTCTGCCAACCCAGGCCCATCAACACTTGCGCCTCGGTCAGGCTCGGGTCGGAAAACCGCAGGTTGCAGCCGCTGTAAAACACCGCGAACAACGCCCCCTGAGAGATCACCACCAGCGCACTGCCGATGGCCATGCTGGTCAGGGGTTCGTCGTAATGCCCGGTGAAAAATGCCAGCCACAGCAAGACCAGAGCCAGGGCGTACGTGCCGGCTGCGAGGGCAAAGCGTTTGAGTAAAAGCCGTTGGATGGCGTTATGGGTCAATCGTTGACTCACCGTGCGAAAGGAGACTGATCGAGTGTCCTACTCTACAGACCGAATGCCACTTTAGTGGGGTGTCTGCTAAATGACCATTCAAATTTCGGGGCAGAAAACTGGCGTCAAAAGCATGTCCGGTTTTTACCTGGATCCTGGTCCTTGCCACGGTCCTTGTAGCAGCTGGCGAAGCCTGCGTTCGGCTGCGTGGCAGTCGTGAAACCTGTGTTTATGGTCTGTCTGATACACCGAGGTGACCGATTTCACGACGGCTTCGCCGCCGAACGCAGGCTTCGCCAGCTGCTACAGGGATCGCGGCGTTATAAGACCAACGATTGACTGTCGGCGGGTGTGCCCGCCATCGAGGCGCGGTATACTGCCGCGCCTTTTTAGCGTCGCGCCAGCAGCCCCGGCGTGCCTTGAAAGGTGCTTGCAACCGACCGATGCACCCAAGCTGCAAGCACCTTATTGAATGTTCCCGTCTTTTAGAGGAGCGCGACTCATGACCGTGATCAAGCAAGACGACCTGATTCAGAGCGTTGCCGACGCCCTGCAGTTCATTTCCTATTACCACCCCGTTGACTTCATCCAGGCGATGCACGAGGCCTACCTGCGCGAAGAATCGCCGGCAGCTCGCGACTCGATGGCGCAAATCCTGATCAACTCGCGCATGTGTGCCACCGGCCACCGCCCGATCTGCCAGGACACCGGCATCGTCACCGTGTTCGTGCGAGTAGGCATGGACGTACGTTGGGATGGCGCCACCATGGGCCTGGACGACATGATCAACGAAGGCGTGCGCCGGGCTTACAACCTGCCGGAAAACGTCCTGCGTGCCTCGATCCTCGCCGACCCGGCGGGCGCTCGTAAAAACACCAAGGACAACACCCCGGCCGTTATCCACTACTCCATCGTTCCGGGTAACACCGTGGAAGTGGACGTGGCAGCCAAGGGCGGCGGTTCCGAGAACAAGTCGAAAATGGCCATGCTCAACCCGTCCGACTCGATCGTCGACTGGGTGTTGAAGACCGTTCCGGAAATGGGCGCCGGCTGGTGCCCACCGGGCATGCTCGGCATCGGCATCGGCGGCACCGCCGAGAAAGCCGCCGTCATGGCCAAGGAAGTGTTGATGGAATCCATCGACATCCACGAGCTGAAAAAGCGCGGCCCGTCCAACCGTATCGAAGAAATGCGCCTGGAGCTGTTCGAGAAGGTCAACCAACTGGGCATCGGCGCCCAGGGCCTGGGTGGCCTGACCACCGTACTCGATGTGAAGATCATGGATTACCCGACCCACGCCGCTTCGTTGCCGGTGTGCATGATCCCGAACTGCGCCGCCACCCGTCACGCGCACTTCGTGCTCGACGGTTCCGGCCCGGCATCCTTGGAAGCGCCACCGCTGGACGCCTACCCGGAAATCGTCTGGGAAGCCGGCCCGTCGGCTCGTCGCGTCAACCTCGACACGCTGACCCCGGAAGACGTGCAGAGCTGGAAGCCGGGCGAAACCGTCCTGCTCAACGGCAAGATGCTCACCGGTCGCGACGCCGCGCACAAGCGCATGGTCGAGATGCTGAACAAGGGTGAAACCCTGCCGGTAGACCTCAAAGGTCGCTTCATCTACTACGTCGGCCCGGTTGATCCGGTGCGCGAAGAAGTGGTTGGCCCTGCCGGTCCGACCACCGCGACGCGGATGGACAAGTTCACCCGTCAGATCCTCGAGCAAACTGGCCTGCTGGGCATGATCGGCAAATCCGAGCGCGGCCCGACCGCAATCGAAGCGATCAAGGACCATAAGGCCGTTTACCTAATGGCAGTGGGCGGCGCGGCTTATCTGGTGGCGCAAGCGATCAAGAAATCCCGCGTGGTGGCGTTCGCCGAACTGGGGATGGAAGCGATCTACGAGTTCGACGTGAAAGACATGCCGGTGACTGTTGCAGTGGACAGCAAGGGCGAGTCGGTTCACATCACCGGTCCTGCCATCTGGCAGCAAAAGATCAGTGAAAGCTTGGCGGTCGAAGTGCAATAAGCGCATCGACGACGAAATAAAAGGCGACAGGAGCTATGCTCTTGCCGCCTTTTTTTGTTTTATATATCTATGTCTAAAAGGTGGTGGATTTCAGCGTGGGAATGCTCAACACCGTCGTGATATGGTTCGCGCCCTCCGCACACTTGTGTAATCCCCGGCATGCTTGAGTCTTCTCGCTCTTTGCGCATAACGCTATACACCCTCCTTATCCTTGCTGGTGCCGCATTGGCCGCCGGTTTTGCCCTGCGTCACACCGAACGCCAGGCACTGGTGGAAGACGCCGCCCGCGCCAACCAGCAATTGGCCTTGTACGCCAATTCGCTGCACACCCTGATCGACCGCTACCGTGCCCTGCCCGCCGTATTGGCGCTGGACCCGGAGCTGCGTGGCGCGCTGAACGGTGAAGTGGGTCCCGAGCAGCAACTTGCGCTGAACCGCAAACTGGAAAAAATCAACGGCGCCGCGCAGTCCTCGACCCTGGAACTGCTCGACCGCACCGGCCTCGCCGTGGCCGCCAGCAATTGGCGTTTGCCCAGCAGCTATGTCGGCCACAACTACGGTTTTCGCCCCTACTTCAGCCAAACCCGCACCCAGGGCACCGGGCGTTTTTACGCAGTCGGCGTCACCAGCGGCATTCCGGGGTATTTCCTGTCCAGCGCGGTGACCAGCGACAGCGGCGAGTTTCTCGGCGCCATGGTGGTGAAACTCGAGTTCCCGGAACTGGAGCGCGAATGGCGTCAGGGCAGCGACACGCTGCTGGTCAGCGATGCGCGCGGGATTATCTTTATCGCCAACCAGCCGGGCTGGCGCTATCGCTTGTTGAAACCGTTGAACGACAGCGATCACGCCGAGCTCAAGGTCACCCGTCAATACGACAAACAACCGCTGACACCGCTGGACTATCAATCGCTGCAGCGCTTTGACGACAACAGCGATCTGGCGCGGGTCGTCGGTCCTGACGGCACGGCGAACTATCTGTGGGAATCCCTGCCGCTGAGCACGGAAGGCTGGACCTTGCACCTGCTGCGCCGCCCGCAAGTCGCCTTCGAAGACAGCCGCAACGCCGCGCTCGCCGCTGCCGGGTTGTGGCTGGCGCTGGTGTTTCTGCTGCTGTTCCTCAATCAGCGCTGGCGCCTCGCGAAGATGCGCCAGCGCAGCCGTGAAGAACTCGAACAATTGGTGGAAGAACGCACCCGCGACCTGCGCACCGCTCAGGACGGTCTGGTGCAATCGGCCAAACTCGCGGCCCTCGGGCAGATGTCGGCCGCCCTCGCCCATGAAATCAATCAACCGCTGACCGCCCAGCGCATGCAGCTTGCGACTCTGAGGCTGCTGCTCGATCACGGCCGGGTCGATGACGCTTACAAGGCGCTGAAACCGGTGGACGACATGCTCACGCGCATGGCCGCCCTCACCGGCCACCTGAAAACCTTCGCCCGTAAAAGCCCCAGCGGTTTGCGCGAACGCCTGGATCTGGCGGCCGTGGTCGACCAGTCGCTGCAGTTGCTCGACGCCCGTTTGCGTGACGAGCAGGTCAGCACCGTGTTGCACCTGACGCGTCCGGCGTGGGTGCGTGGCGATGCGATTCGCCTGGAACAGGTGCTGATCAATCTGCTGCGCAATGCCTTGGACGCGATGCAGGACAAACCCTGCAAACGCCTGGAAATCCGCCTCGAAGCCGACGAACAACTGTGGCGCCTGACCGTCACCGACAACGGTGGCGGCATCGCCGAAGAGCATCTGGCGAACGTGTTTGACCCGTTCTTCACCACCAAACCGGTGGGTGATGGTTTGGGGCTTGGCTTGGCGGTATCGTTTGCCATCGTTCACGAATCGGGCGGACGCCTGAGTGCCGACAATCACGCCAACGGCGCCGTGTTCACCTTGACTTTACCCATCGACCAGGAGGCCCACGGCCCATGCTGAACTCAGTGATGGTGGTCGACGACGAAAGCAGCATTCGCAGCGCCGTTGAACAATGGCTGAGCCTGTCGGGTTTCGAGGTGCAGCTGTTCAGCCGCGCCGATGAGTGCCTGGCGCAGTTGCCCAGTCATTTCCCCGGCGTGATCCTGAGCGACGTGCGCATGCCCGGCATGACCGGGCTGGAGTTGCTGGCTGAGATTCAGCGCCGCGATGCCGACTTGCCGGTGATTCTGCTGACCGGCCACGGCGATGTGCCGATGGCGGTCGAAGCGATGCGCGACGGCGCCTATGACTTCCTGGAAAAACCCTTCAGCCCGGAAACGCTGATGAGCAGTTTGCGCCGCGCTTTGGACAAGCGCCGGCTGGTGCTGGAAAACCGCGCACTGCATGAGCTGGCCGATAACCGCGCCAAACTCGACGCGACACTGTTGGGCGTTTCTCGTGGTTTGCAGACCTTGCGCCGACAGGTGCTGGATCTGGCGGCGTTGCCGGTCAATGTGCTGATCCGGGGTGAAACCGGCAGCGGCAAAGAGCTGGTCGCCCGCTGCCTGCACGACTTCGGGCCGCGCGCGGACAAGCCGTTTGTGGCGCTCAATTGCGCGGCGATTCCCGAGCAGCTGTTCGAAGCTGAGCTGTTTGGTCATGAGAGCGGCGCGTTCACCGGGGCTTCGGGCAAACGTATCGGCAAACTCGAATACGCCGATGGCGGCACGCTGTTTCTCGATGAAATCGAAAGCATGCCGCTGGCCCAGCAAGTGAAATTGCTGCGGGTGTTGCAGGAGCAGAAGCTTGAGCGATTGGGGTCGAATCAGAGCATTCGCGTGGATTTGCGGATCATCGCCGCGACCAAACCGGATCTGCTGGATGAAGCGCGGGCGGGGCGTTTTCGCGAGGATTTGGCCTATCGGTTGAACGTCGCTGAATTGCGCCTGCCGCCGTTGCGCGAACGGCGTGAAGACATTCCGTTGTTGTTCGAGTCGTTCGCGCAAAATGCCGCTGAGCGCCTGGGGCGGACTTTTCCACCGTTGAGCGGCCCGCAGTTGAGCCATCTGCTGAACCACGACTGGCCGGGCAATGTGCGTGAATTGGCGAACGTTGCCGAACGGCAGGTGCTGGGGCTGGGCGAGCCGACACCTGCGGGCATCGATCCCGGGCAGTCGCTGGCGGCGCAGGCGGAAGCGTTCGAAGCGCATTGCCTGCGAGCGGCGTTGACCCGGCATAAAGGCGATGTGAAAGCGGTGCTGGAAGAGCTGCAACTGCCGCGCCGGACCTTCAATGAAAAGCTGCAGCGGCATGGGCTGACGCGGGAGATGTTCCTGCAAGACAGCTGAATTTTCAGTGCATGGACTGGCCCCATCGCGAGCAGGCTCGCTCCCACATTTGAACGGTGTACACCAGTCTCCTGTGGGAGCGAGCCTGCTCGCGATGAGGCATTCATGGACAACACATCTCGCAACCAGTAAGCAATTTTCCGCTCACTCCCAATCCAGAATGAGCGGATTTCCGCTCATTCAACGGTCAAAACCCCTCTAGTCCGGCCCTCCTCCCCTTGGCACACCTCCTGCTATAGCCCCAGCAGGCTGCGTTTCAACGCGCTCCACAAAAACAATTAAACGAAGGATCCTTCAATGGATAACTCCAACGCCCTGCCCCTTGGGTCGGCTGCCGTGCCCGCCAAAGAAAGAACCACCGCCAGTCGCATCAAGTCGATCTTCAGCGGCTCTGTCGGCAACATGGTCGAGTGGTACGACTGGTACGTCTACGCTGCCTTCTCCCTGTATTTCGCCAAAGCCTTCTTCCCCAAAGGCGACACCACCGCCCAACTGCTGAACACTGCCGCGATCTTCGCCGTGGGCTTCCTGATGCGCCCGATCGGTGGCTGGCTGATGGGCCTGTATGCCGACAAGGCTGGTCGCAAGAAAGCACTGATGGCTTCGGTGTATCTGATGTGTTTCGGCTCGCTGCTGATCGCACTGAGCCCGGGCTATGAAACCATCGGCATCGGCGCACCGATCCTGCTGATTTTCGCCCGCCTGCTGCAAGGCCTGTCGGTCGGTGGCGAGTACGGCACCTCGGCCACCTACCTCAGCGAAATGGCGACCAAGGACCGTCGCGGCTTCTACTCCAGCTTCCAGTACGTGACCCTGATCTCCGGCCAGCTCATCGCTTTGGCAGTGCTGATCGTGCTGCAACAGACCCTGACTACTGAAGAGCTGTACGCCTGGGGCTGGCGCATCCCGTTCGCCATCGGTGCGCTGTGTGCCGTGGTCGCGCTCTACCTGCGTCGTGGCATGGAAGAAACCGAGTCGTTCACCAAGAAAGAGAAAGCCAAGGAAAGCGCGATGCGCACCTTGATGCGCCATCCCAAGGAACTGATGACCGTGGTCGGCCTGACCATGGGCGGCACCCTGGCGTTCTACACCTACACCACCTACATGCAGAAATACCTGGTGAACACCGTCGGCATGAGCATCTCCGACTCCACCACCATTTCCGCCGCCACGCTGTTCCTGTTCATGTGCCTGCAACCGATCATCGGCGGGCTGTCGGATAAAGTCGGTCGTCGTCCGATCCTGATTGCCTTCGGTGTGCTCGGGACGCTGTTCACCGTGCCGATCCTGACCACCCTGCACACCATTCAATCCTGGTGGGGCGCGTTCTTCCTGATCATGGCAGCGCTGATCATCGTCAGCGGCTACACCTCGATCAACGCCGTGGTGAAAGCCGAACTGTTCCCGACCGAGATTCGTGCTCTGGGCGTCGGCCTGCCGTACGCACTGACCGTGTCGATCTTCGGCGGCACCGCTGAATACATCGCGCTGTGGTTCAAGAGCATCGGCATGGAAACCGGTTACTACTGGTACGTGACCGCGTGTATTGCCGTGTCGTTGCTGGTGTACATCACCATGAAAGACACCCGCAAGCATTCGCGGATCGAGACGGACTGATTCGGCTCGCGCAATAAAACAGGGGCAGACCTTCACGGGTCTGCCCCTTTTCTTTGCAACCGACACAAAACCCTGTGGGAGCGAGCCTGCTCGCGATAGCGGCGTATCAGCAACAAATTGGCTGACTGACACACCGCTATCGCGAGCAGGCTCGCTCCCACATTTGAATCTCATCGCTGGAAATTATCCGTTCGTCCTTGCACCATGACTGCCTCCCGATCCTCCCGGAATGTATGCCATGCCCGACGACATCCACTTCTACGAACCCGCCAACGGCCACGGCCTGCCGCATGACCCGTTCAACGCCATCGTCGGCCCCCGCCCCATCGGCTGGATTTCCTCCCAGGACGCCAACGGCCGCTTGAACCTGGCGCCTTACAGCTTCTTCAATGCCTTCAACTACATTCCGCCGATCATTGGTTTTTCCAGCGTCGGGCGCAAAGACAGCCTGAACAACATCGAGCAGACCGGCGAATTCGCCTGGAACCTGGCCACGCGCCCGCTGGCCGAGCAGATGAACCAGAGTTGCGCGATGGTCCCGCCCGAGGTCAACGAGTTCGAGCTGTCTGGCCTGACCCCGGTCGCCTCGGAAATCATTCAGGTGCCGCGCGTCGCCGAAAGCCCGGTGTCGTTCGAGTGCAAGGTCACGCAGATCATTCAGTTGCAGCGGGCGGACGGGAACGTGGTGCCGAGCTGGCTGATTCTGGGCGAAGTGGTCGCCGTGCATATCGCCAAGTGGCTGTTGAAGGACGGGGTGTACGACACCGCCGCGGCAGAGCCGATTCTGCGCGGCGGCGGGCCAGCGGATTACTTTCAGCTGGGGCCTGAGGCATTGTTCAAGATGTTCCGCCCGGGGGCGGTCAAGTAATTACCAGACGAGTTCGGCGTCGTCGCTGACATTCTTGAGGCTGGTCAGCTTCAGCGCAGCGGCTTCATCGGCGTCGTGGGCGGTCTTGAAGACCTGATCGTCGAGAATCTTGTGAAAACGCGGTGCACCTGAGCCACCCAGTGCTTTAACAGCGATTGCGGCGTGATAACCGCCTTCGGCCGGCACTACGGCGGATACGGCTTCGAAGGTTTCAAAGGCTTTACGTGCCATGTCGCGGATCCTGGCTGATTGAGAATGGAGCCATTAAACCCTCAACCCGCCATTTTGTGTACCCACGACCGAGACTGGCCCCGCGCCTGGTCGGCCGACACGTCCTTGAAGGTATGAAAATCCAGGCTGTTGACCACCAGTTCCTGCACCAGCTCGGCGAAAATCTCCATCGCCGGGGTACTGAAGTAGGCGGTCATCGCTTGTTGGTGGGTCCAGAAACCGGACACCAGCCACAACTCCGGATCGACTTGCGAATGCTGCAGGGAAAAACTCAGGCAACCCGGTGCGCTGCGGGATGGCTCGATCAAGGCGCTCAGGCGCGCACCGAGTTCCGCCGAACGCCCGGCGCGGGCACGGACAAAAGCCATATGACTGACGGGGATCTGCGTAGACATGTTCAACCCTCCCAGGTACTCGAGTGGCAGCCGTGGGACGGGCTGCGACAGGATCAAAGGTTAAGCGCGCAGGGGGAAGTGCAGTTAGTCGATTCCTGCCGGCTTTTTGCACAATCCTGCGTGGCGTTTCGATGAACCTGTAACAACCTGTAAAACTCCTCAAAACGATGAAACACGGCTTTCAAGCAAGTTTCCCCGGGTTGTAGCAGCCATAGAGGCACCGCTGATCCACTCGATGCAGAATCAGGCAAGCTTGAGGCAGGATGTGTCTACCGCATCGTCTTGCACAAACTTAAGCTCGCCCCATTACCAACGCACCGCCGAGGATGCCTTGCATGTCGTCGCTCGATCACTTTCAAGCCCCGCTGGATGCCGACATGGAGAAACAGCGCGCGGAACTGGCCGCTATCATCCGTCGCAACACGATGGAAGATGGCACTTATGCCACTGCCGTCGGTTCGCTGTTCATGTCCAAACACAGCCAGTCCCATGACTTTGCCCCGGTGCTGGCCCAACCGGCGCTGTGCATCATGGCGCAGGGCCGTAAAGAGGTCAGGCTGGCCGACGAATACTTCAATTACGATCCGCTGAATTACCTGGTGGTGTCGGTCTCGATGCCCTTGAGCGGACGAGTGGTGAATGTCACGTCTGAAGAACCGATTCTCGCGGTGCGACTGGACATTGATCCAGCAGAAATCACTGCACTGATTGCCGACGCCGGCCCTCTCGGCGTCCCCACACGTCCAACCGGGCGCGGCTTGTATGTCGAACGGATCGATACGGCGATGCTCGACGCCGTGCTGCGTCTGGCGCGCCTGCTCGATGCGCCGAAAGACATCGCCATGCTCGCGCCGCTGATTCGTCGGGAGATTCTTTATCGGTTGTTGCGCAGTCAGCAGGGGCATCGGTTATACGAAATCGCGATCGCCAACAGCCAGAGCCACCGCATCAGCCAGGCGATCAAGTGGCTCAACGGCAATTATGAGCAACCGCTGCGCATCGATGATCTGGCGAAGGAGGTGAACCTGAGCGTGTCGACGTTGCATCACCGGTTCAAGGCGATGACGGCGATGAGTCCGTTGCAGTATCAGAAACAGCTGCGCTTGCAGGAAGCGCGGCGGTTGATGCTGGCCGAAGGGTTGGAGGCATCGGCGGCGGGGTATCGGGTGGGGTATGAAAGTCCTTCGCAGTTCAGCCGGGAATATAGCCGGTTGTTTGGGGCGCCGCCGTTAAGGGATTTGGCGCGGTTGCGGTTGAGCGTCTGATTCAGCCTTGAGGGTGTAACTGATGGCCTCATCGCTGGCAGGCCAGCTCCCACAGGGATTGTGAGTGCTCACACAATCAAGTGAACACCGATGTAACCTGTGGGAGCTGGCCTGCCAGCGATGGGGCCAGTAAGGCCGACATCAAATCTGGATTAGGCGCCGAGTACTCGGCAAGCCTCGGCCGGCAATGTCACCGACACCGGGTTGCCAATGCTCAACCCAAACCCCTGACACGGCGTACTCAACGCCGTAAACGACACCCCGGAACACTCCACCGTCGTTTCAATCGTCGCGCCGATATCGCGCACGAACGTCACCGTACCGAGCAACCGGTTTCCCGCCGTCGCCTGCGGATGCGACAGTTGCAGGTCCTCTGGGCGAATCAGCATCTTCACCTTCTCACCGACCACAATGCTTCTGCAGATCGGCACTTCCAGCGCATCGCCACCGGGCAGTCCCACCTTGCCGTTGCCCAGTGCGGTGGCCGGGAAGATGTTGCCCGAGCCGATAAAGTCCGCGACAAATTCATTGGCCGGGTGCCGATAAATTTCAATCGGCGTGCCCACTTGCTGCACCCGATGCTCACCCAGCACCACCACGATATCGGCCATGGTCATCGCCTCACGCTGATCGTGGGTCACCATGATCGTGGTGATGTTCAGGCGCTGTTGCAGCTGACGGATTTCCACCTGCATCGACTCACGCAGCTTGGCATCGAGCGCCGACAGCGGTTCATCCAGCAAGAGGATTTTCGGGTGGTTGGCAATCGCCCGGGCAATCGCCACGCGCTGGCGTTGACCGCCAGACAGCTTCGCCACCGGGCGATCAATCATCTCGCTCAGTTGAATCAGCTCCAGCAACTCCACCACCCGCGCCTGCTGGTCAGCCTTGCTGACCCCGCGCAGTTTCAGCGGATAAGCGATGTTCTCCCCCACCGTCATGTGCGGAAACAGCGCCAGCGACTGGAACACCATGCCGAAATTGCGCTGATGCGCCGGGGTGTGACCGATGTCTTCACCGTCCAGGCGAATCTCGCCGCCACTGAGAGTTTCGAGGCCGGCAATCATCCGCAGCAACGTGGTTTTGCCGCAGCCCGACGGGCCGAGGAAACACACCAGTTTGCCTTCCGGCAAATGCAGGTTCACATCCTTTACCGCGCAGGCCGAGCCGTAATGTTTCTCGACGTTTTCCAGAATCAGACCAGTCATGTTGCACCTCAAGAATCAGAACGAAACGCCACCTTCACCGACCAGCTTCTCCAGCGCCCAGATCAGGACGAAGTCGATCAGCACGATCAGCACGGCAAACGAAAATACGGTGGGGTCGAGCGAAGACACAGTGCGGCTGTACATCCAGATCGGCACGGTCATCACGTCGATGGTGTAGAGAAAATAGGTCACGGTGAATTCGTTGAACGAGACGATGAACGCCAGCAGCATGCCCGCCAGAATCCCCGACTTCATCAACGGCACCACCACATCGATAATCGCCCGCAGCGGTGAAGCGCCGAGCATTTGCGCGGCTTCTTCGACTTCGCTGCCGATGGAGAGCATCGCCGCGGTGCAGTTTTTCACCACGAACGGCAGTGCCAGGATCACGTGGGCAATCACCAGGCGCGAGGTGGTCATCTGGAACGGCAGGCTGTCGAACACCAGCAGCAACGCCAGGCCCAACACCACCATCGGAAACACCAGCGGCAGCGACATCAGTTGCAGCGCCACGGCTTTGCCGCGGAATTCGCAACGGGTCAGCGCGTACGCCGCCGGCACCGCCACAATCGTCGCGAAGACCATGGTCAGGCACGCCACCATCAGGCTGGTGGTCATGGCTTTGCCCAGGCTCAGCACATCGCTGGAATCCGGCGATACGAAGGTGTGCCAGGCGGCTTTGTACCATTGCAGGCTGTAGCTGCTCGGCGGGAAGTCGAGGTTCGACGCACCGCTGAACGACATGACGATCATGGTCAGGATCGGCAACACCGCCAGCAGCAGGATGAAGCCCGAGAGGATGCCGGCTAACTTGCCGGTCTCCCCGGGCAGCAGGCCATAACGTTTTTTGGTCAACGTGCTCATTGGGAAGCCTCCAGCATGCGCCGACGACGGCCAGTGATGAATTCGGACAAGGTCATGATCGCGAGCGTGGTGACGATCAGCACCACACCGGCAGCGGACGCGGCGGGCCAGTTCATCAGCGGGGCGATCTGGTCATGCACCATCACCGCCAGCATCGGCACGCGCCGGCCACCGAGCAGCAACGGCACCACAAAGCTGCTGGCGTTATAGGCGAACACCAGGGTCGCGCCGGTGATAATCCCCGGCATGCTCATCGGCAACACCACTTGGCGGAACACCTGGAAGCGACTCGCACCGAGGGTGGCGGCAGCTTCTTCGTAAGTCCGCGCAACGCCGCGCATGGCGCTGGCAATCGGCAGCACGGCCAGCGGGAAGGCGGTTTGCACCAGGCCCATCAATACGCCGTTCTGGTTGTACAGCAGCATGATCGGGCGCTTGATCAGGCCCAGGCCCATCAGTGCCTGATTGAGCATCCCGCCCGGGCCGAGAATCACCAGCCAGCCGTAGCTTTGCAGCAGCAGGTTGACCAGCAACGGCAGCAGCACCGCCGCGAGGAAGATCCGTCGCACGAACGGCGAGGTCAGGCGCGACATGGTGTAGGCCACCGGGATCGCCAGCACCACCGCGATCACTGCGCTGATCAGCGCCAGACGCAGGGTCAGCAGCAAGGATTTGAGGTAATACGGTTCCAGCAATTGGGCGTAACTGGCCAGGCTGAACCCGGTCCACTCCGCGCCCTTGGTGCCCACGCTCATGCGCAGAACCAGGAGGCTGGCGGCAATCAATACGCCCAGAAACAGCATCGACGGCGACAGGAAAAACCACGCACGCGTCGTCGGCGAAACACCCCGATTGGTGCGCACGGGAGCGGTGGCGACCGGATGAGTCAGAGGTTGGTGTTCCATAGCAAGGGTCTCGTCAATGGAAAGCAGCTGACAGACACAAGTCTCGAAATCACCTTGGCCCCTTGTGGGAGCTAGCCTGCTAGCGATAGCGATCCGTCAGTCGACATCAATGCTGAATGTCAGACCGCAATCGCTAGCAGGCTAGTTCCCACAGGGGCTTGCAGTGTTCTGAAGATTTGTGTTCGCCACTCGATCAGGAAGAAAAGATTTCCGTGTAGCGACGAATCCATTGGTCATGCACGGAGGCCAGGAAGGCGTTGTCGTGCATGATCGCTTTCTCGGCAATCTGCTCCGGCGTGAGGATGTACGGGCTCTTGCGCGCTTCGGCGGAGATGATCGCCTTGGCGTTGACCGGACCGTTGTAGATGTCCTCGGCCATCTTGCCCTGCACCAGCGGGTCCAGAGAGTGGTTGATGAAGGCGTAGACCAGATCGGTATCGCCTGGACGATTCTTCGGCATCACCGAGAGCATCAGGTCGGTGTAGAAACCTTCCTTCATGCCGAACGTGGCGCCCAGGCCGTAGGCCGGGTCGCGGATCTGTTTCGGGAAAAACGCTGGAGCGTACAAGCCGCCCATGTCCAGGGAGCCGGTGCGGAACAGCTCGGCGATCTGGTTCGGGTTTTCGCCCAGGGTCACCACACGATCTTTCAGCTCGGCGAGTTTCTTGAAACCCGGCTCGATGTTGTGTTCGTCACCACCGGCCAGTTTGGCGGCGATGATGATCAGGTCCATCGCTTCGGTCCAGTTCGGCGGCGGCAGGAAGATGTTCGGCGACAGCTCGGCGTCCCACAGGGCGGCGTAACTGTCCGGGGCTTCCTTGATGGTGCGGGTGCTGTAGACGAGGCTGTTGCACCACAGCAGGTAACCGATGCCGTGACCATTGGCGCCGGTGCGGTATTTCTCCGGCACGTCGACCAGGTTGGGAATGCGGTTGAGGTCGGGTTTTTCCAGCAGGTTGGCGGCGGCCAGGCCTTCGGCGCCAACGCCGGCCAGGGTGATGATGTCGTACTGCGGACGATCGCCGGCTGCCTTGAGTTTGGCGACCATTTCCGAAGTACTGCCGGTACGGTCAGCGATGACCTTGCAACCGTATTTGTCTTCGAAGGTGGCTGCGATGTTGCGCAGTGCCGCGAGGCCGGTGTCATCGGACCAGGTCAGCAGGCGCAGGGTCTTGCCCTGGAACCGCGTGTCGCTGGCATTGGCCTTGACGAAGGGCAAGCTCATGGCCGCCGCTGCCACCGAGGCCACGCCCACGGTTTTGATGAATTGACGTCTGTTCAGATCATGCTCGCCCATTACGGACTCCCTTTGTTTTTGTAGGTATAAGGCAGGTCGAAACTGTTGCATCCGCGCGGTTGGATCAGCGTTATCCCTCGTATTTTCGGGGGTTTGGCTGAACCAGAGAGTTCATCCTGAGGTCGTGCAAAACACCTGACTATCGATAAAAACTCATCGAAGCCATGACACCAGCGCATGCCTCGATACGAGGCATGCACTCACCTTTTTCGTGCCGTCAGACGGCGCGAATCACGTGTTTGATTTCCTGAAAAGCCTGCAAGCCCCACGGCCCCAATTCGCGGCCGATGCTGCTCTGTTTGTAGCCACCCCAGGCAGTCTGCGGGAAGATCACTTGCGGCGCGTTGATCCACACCAGCCCCGCCTGCAAGGCGTTGGCGACCCGATCCGCCGCTTCGGTGTCGCGGGTGACGACGCTGGCCACCAGACCGAACTGGCTGTCGTTGGCCAGGGCGATCGCTTCGGTTTCGGAGGCGAAACTGCGCACGCAGATCACCGGCCCGAAAATCTCTTCACACCACAACGCACTGTCGAGGGGCACTTCAGTGAAAATCGTCGGCTGCAAAAAATAGCCGCGGGACAGGTCTGCCGGGCGATTGCCACCGCAAATCAACTTGGCGCCAGCACTCAGACCACGATCGATGTGGCCCAGCACACGCTGGTATTGCGCCTGATTGACCAGCGCACCCATTTCCACGTTCGGGTCGAACGGGTCGGCCACGCGAATGGCTTCGGCGCGAATTTTCAGTTTCGATAGAAATTCATCCGCCAGTTCATCGGCGACCAGCACGCGGCTGGTGGCGGAACACATTTGCCCGGCGTTGAAGAAACCGCCGCCGCACGCCACTTCCACGGCCAGTGAAATGTCGGCGTCCTCGAGTACCAGCAGCGAGGATTTGCCGCCCAGTTCCAGGCTAACGCCTTTCACAGTTTCCGCTGCGCGTTGCATCACCTGGACGCCGACCGCGTTGCTGCCGGTGAAGGAGATCTTGGCGATACGCGGATCGGCCGACAGCGGCGCGCCAACGGCCAGACCGGTGCCACAGACCAGGTTGAACACACCAGCAGGCAAGCCTGCTTCAGCGATGATCGCGGCCAGTTCCAGCTCCGACAGCGGCGTGACTTCGGACGGTTTGAGCACCACGCAGCAGCCGGCAGCCAGCGCCGGAGCAAGTTTCCAGGCGGTGGTGACCATCGGGAAATTCCACGGCACGATCAGGCCTACCACGCCGCACGGTTCACGGCGCACACGCGCGCTGAAATCGTCGGTGGGCAGCTCGACGTTGCTGTCTTGCTGGGCATCGAGGCGTTCGGCCAGACCGGCGTAATACTCGAACGTCGCGATCACGTCATCGACGTCGATGGCGGCTTCGAACAGCGGCTTGCCGTTGTTGCTCGATTGCAACTTCATCAAGTGGTCACGCCCGGCCTGAACACCTGCGGCGATTCTGCGCAGGATTGCGCCGCGCTCAGTGCCGGTGGTTTTCGACCATTCGCCGAACGCCTGGGTGGCGGCAGTGACGGCTTGATCGACGGCTTTTTCATCGCCGCCATTCACGGTGGTCAACAAGGCTTCGGTGGCCGGGTTGATCACACGCAGATGTTCGTTGCCGGCCGACCATTGGCCGTTGATGTAGAGGCCGTCGAGTGCCGTTGGGAAAGTCATGCGGAAGCTCATTTCGACACCGCCTTCATCCACGACGTCTGATCGATTTCAATCAGGGTCGGGCCCTGACGGTCGGCGGCGGTACGCAGTGCGCTGCGCAGCTGCTCGACACCGTTCACCGCTTCAGCCGCACAGCCCAGCGCCTTGGCCACACCGATGAAGTCCGGGGTGTAGATGTCCACGCCGACCGGTTCGATGGCGCGGTTGACCATGTATTTCTTGATCTCTTCGTAGCCCTGGTTATTCCACAGCAGGACGATCACCGGGGTGCGCGCTTCAACGGCGCTGGCCAGTTCCGGCAGGGTGAATTGCAGGCCGCCGTCACCGATCAGGCACACCACCGGAGGACGCGTGCCGTTTTCAACGCTGCCACCGAGCCAGGCGCCGATTGCCGCCGGCAAGGCGTAACCGAGGGTGCCGTAACCGGTGGACGAGTTGAACCAGCGACGCGGGCGTTCCGGGTTGAAGGTCAGATTGCCGGTGTACACCGGCTGGGTCGAATCGCCGACGAACACAGCGTCCGGCAGTTCATGCAAAACGGTTTCGAGGAAGCGGGTCTGGGCCAGGGTCGGGGCGTCCCAAGTGGCGGCGAGGTCTTCGCGCAAACGCGCGGCACGGACCTGGCCCCAATCGTTGCGGCGCTCGGCCAGCGAGTGTTTGGACAGTTCACTGAGCAAGGCTTGCGCGGCGTTGCGCGAGTCAGCCACCAGGGCGACTTTCGGCGGGTAATTGCGCACGGTCTGGTCGGGATCGATATCGACACGCAGCAGCACGCCGGGGATCTCGAAACCGCCGGCGAAGGTGACGTCGTAATCGGTCTCGGCCAGTTCGGTGCCGATGGCCAACACCACGTCGGCCTCGGCCACCAAGGCACGGGTCGCGACCAGGCTTTGGGTCGAACCGATCAACAACGGGTGATTGGATTGGAGCATGCCTTTGGCATTGATGGTCAGGGCCACTGGCGCGTCCAGCAGTTCGGCCAGTTCCGTCAACTCGGTGGCGGCATCGATGGCACCGCCACCGGCCAGAATCAGTGGACGCTTGGCGCCGGCCAGCAGCGCGGTCATGCGGCTGATCGCACTCGGAGAAGCGCCGGCGCGGTCGATGTTCACTGGCAGACTGGCGAGCAGGTCATCGGCCTCTTCGACCAGCACGTCCAGTGGAATTTCGATATGCACAGGACGTGGACGGCCAGCCTGGAACAGTGCAAATGCACGGGCCAGCACGCCCGGCAATTCCGCTGCCGACATCAGGGTGTGGGAGAACGCCGCCACGCCGCCGACCAGCGCACTCTGGTTTGGCAGCTCGTGGAGCTTGCCACGACCGCCGCCCAACTGGCTGCGCGATTGCACGCTGGAGATCACCAGCATCGGGATCGAATCGGCGTAAGCCTGGCCCATGGCGGTGGTGATGTTGGTCATGCCCGGGCCGGTGATGATGAAGCACACACCCGGTTTGCCGCTGGTGCGCGCATAACCATCGGCCATGAAGCCGGCGCCCTGTTCGTGACGCGGCGTGACGTGGTTGATGCTCGAACGGGCCAGCCCGCGATACAGCTCCACGGTATGAACCCCGGGAATGCCGAACACCTGCTCGACCCCGTAATCTTCGAGTAACTTGACCAATACTTCGCCGCACGTCGCCATGTCTTTGCCCTTTTTGTTCGTTTGAGACGCCGGGCCTGCGCAGTGTTTATGATGCGTGGGCAGGTCCAGGGATGGCCTCATTGGAACGGGCGACACATAGCCGCAACAATGGATAAAAAGTCATACTAGCCATGTCCTCACGTCATACCTTGGATCCCAATGAAACGATTGCCTCCCCTGCCGGCGCTGCACACTTTTCTGATCACCGCGCAGTGCTGCAACTTCACCCGGGCCGCCGAACAGCTGTACATCACCCAAGGCGCGGTGAGTCGGCAGATCGCCGGGCTGGAAGAACATCTGGGTTATGAACTGTTTATCCGCCAGGCCCGCGGCCTCGACTTGACCGCCGAAGGACGGGAGTGGCTGCCACGGGTGCAGCAGATTTTCGGCTTGATCGACGAGGCGGTGGAGCAGATCGGCGAGAAGCGCGAAACCCTGCAACTCAAGGCCCCGACCTGCGTGATGCGCTGGCTTTTGCCGCGCCTGGTGCAGTGGCAAAGGGAGCGGCCGGATGTGCCGGTGGAATTGACCACCACGGTGAAACACGGTGTGGATTTTCATCGCGAGCAGTTCGATGCGGCGGTGATTTATGGCGTACCGCCGGAGACGTCACTGGAGTCCCATCGGCTGTTCGATGAGCAACTGACGCCCGTCTGCTCGCGGCCGTATCTCGAAGGACCGGTGCCGTTGCAGGCGCCAGAGGATCTGGAACAACACATGCTGTTGCACCCGACCCGCGATGAGCGCGACTGGAAAGCCTGGCTGGCCAGCGCGGAAATTCGCTTGAGCAATGTCAGTAAGGGCCAGCACTTCGAAACCCTGGACCTGGCGATGTCGATGGCGTCCCAGGGGACCGGTGTGGCGATTGGGGATTGGTCGTTGATTGGCGATGACCTGAGCGCCGGGCGGCTGGTCATGCCGTTTGAACTGAAGGTGAAGACCGGGTTGGCGTATTACCTGGTGTTCCCGGAAAAACCCGGGCCTTCGCCGAAATTACGCGAGTTGATGGGGTGGTTGGTGGAGCAGGCTCAGAGCCGCTGAAAAGCTGAAAAGCTTCGCGAGCAAGCCCGCTCCCACAGGGGAATGCATTTCAATGTGGGAGCGGGCTTGCTCGCGAATGGTTTCAGCCGCGCTATCAATAGCCGACAGTAAACCGCTGCCGCGAATGCTTCGGCGCTTCGACTTCATCAATCAGCGCAATCGCATAATCAGCAAAGGTGATCCAACTGCGCCCTGCACTGCTCACCAGCAAATCATCCTTGCCCACCCGAAACGCACCCGTGCGCTCACCTTCGACGAACTCCGCCGACGGTGACAGGAACGTCCAGTCCAAATCCTGTTCCTGGCGCAGGTTCCCAAGGAACTCAGCCCCGGCGCTCGCCTCAGCCTTGTACGCCTCAGGGAAGCCCTCGCTGTCGATGACGCGAGTGCCATCCGGCAGCAACAACGAACCCGCACCGCCCACCACCAGCAGGCGTTTCACCCCGGCCTTTTTCACCGGCCCGACCACGGCGCTGGCCGGCAGGGTCGCGAAGTGCGCCGCGCTGATCACCACGTCATGGCCTTCGACGGCGGCGTGCAACGCTTCGGCATCCAGGGCATCGACGTTTCTGGTGACCACCCCGGCACGCGGGCCGATCTTAGAAGTGTCCCGAGCAATGGCGGTGACGCTGTGACCACGACGCAGGGCTTCTTCCAGCAATTGGCTGCCGGCACGGCCGGTGGCACCGATGATTGCGATTTTGCTCATGACGTTCTCCAGTTGGCTTGAGTGAATCTGCGCAAAGTTGCGTGGCGAAAGGGCTTTTGTGGTGAGGGGATTTATCCCCGTTGGACTGCGCAGCAGTCCCCTGCAATTACTCAGTCAGGCTGCGTTTGTAGGTTTTGAGACTGCTTTGCAGCCGAACGGGGATAAATCCCCTCGCCACAGACAACCCCAACAGCCACAGTTAATCCCGTCACCACATAAACTCATTCACCCCACTTCATCTCGCCCTTGGCGACTTTCGCGCTCAGCTCCAGCGAGCTGTCCTCGCCCAGGGTCGGGAAGCGTTTTTTCATCGCGCCGATCAGCGCGGCGGAATCCTTGGCCTTGGCGGTTTCTTCATCGAAGGCATTGATGTAATCGGCGGTGAACTGCACGGCGGCCAGCGAACGGGCGCTCTCACCCAGGTAATGCCCCGGCACGATGGTTTTCGGTTTCAGGGTTTCGATGGCATGCAGCGTAGTCAGCCAATCGGCGTGGGACTGTGCGGTTTGTGTATCAGCCATCCACACATGAATGTTTTCGGCGACGACCACGCCACCGACCACGGCCTTGATCGACGGGATCCACACAAAGGTGCGGTCCGGCTGCTTGCCGTCCAGGCCCACCACCTGCAACTTCTGCCCCTCAAGCATCAGGCTGTCGCCCTTGAGTACACTGGGCACGATGGTTTTGGCCGGCACGTCGGCGCCCATTTTCGGGCCCCAGAACGCCAGTTTGCCGTCGACGGTGTGCTTGATGTGATCCACGGTGGGCTGCGAGGCCAGCACCTTGGCGTTCGGGAATGCCGCGGTCAGGGTGTCGAGGCCGAAGTAGTAATCAGGGTCGCCATGGCTGATGTAGATAGTGGTCAGTTGCTTGCCGCTGGCGCGGATCTTCTCGACCACCTGTTCGGCCTGGGATTTGCCGAATTGCGCGTCCACCAGAATCGCTTCTTTCTCGCCGCTGACCAGGACCGAGGTCACCGGGAAGATTGCCTTGTCACCCGGGTTGTACACGTCCAGGGTCAGGGTCGATGCCGCCGCAGCGTGGGCCGCGAAGCCGAGGGTGGCGGTGGCCAGCAAAATGCGCTTGAGAGAGGTGAAGCCGATCATCTGTTGCTCCGTAATCCAAATGCCGTGTCTGGCGATGGGGACAGAGCTTAGTTGCCTGACTCAGTACAAAAAATGCGATGCTTGAACATAGTTTGTTTCTGAAAGCGGGCAAATCATGGATCGTCTACAAGCAATGCGGGTGTTTGTGTCAGTGGTCGACCTCGGCAGCCAGTCGGCCGCCGCCGATCATCTGGACCTGTCACGGCCGGTGGTTTCGCGTTATCTGGCGGAGCTGGAAGACTGGGTCGGCGCACGTCTGATGCACCGCACCACGCGCAAATTGAGCCTGACCGCCGCTGGCAGTGAAATCCTGCCCCGTTGTCGGCAGATGCTCGACCTGTCCACCGACATGCAAGCCGCCGTCAGCGAACCGGACGAGGCGCCACGCGGCCTGCTGCGCATCAGCGTCAGCACTTCGTTCGGCCAGGCGCAGCTGGCGGATGCCATGGCCGCGTACGTCAAACGCTATCCTGGCGTGAGCATCGACATGCAGATGCTCGACCGCACGGTGAACCTGGTGGATGAACGCATCGACCTGGCGATCCGCACCAGCAACGACCTGGACCCAAACCTGATCGCCCGGCGACTGACGGTCTGCCGCTCGGTGATCTGCGCCTCCCCGGCTTACCTGAGCGAACACCCGACACCGCAACGGGTCGAGGACTTGAGCCAGCACAACTGCCTGACTCACTCCTACTTCGGCAAAAGCCTGTGGCATTTCGAAGAGGACGTCGAGCCGGTGTCGGTGCCGGTGCAGGGCAACATCAGCGCCAACGAAGCCAGCACGCTGCTGCGCGCCACCCTCGCCGGGGCGGGTGTGGCGATGCTGCCCAGTTATCAGGCGGGCGTGCATCTCCACAGTGGCGAGCTAGTTCGCCTGCTGCCCCACGCCGAGCCCCGGCAGATGAGCGTGTACGCGGTGTATGCCTCACGCAAGCACATGCCGTCGGCGCTGCGCAGCATGCTGGATTTTCTGGTGCTCAGATTCCCCGAAGAACCGGCATGGGATATCGGCCTGTAACCCGATCAAACTGTGGGAGCGAGCCTGCTCGCGATAGCGCTGGGTCATTCAACAATGATGGCGACTGATCCACCGCTATCGCGAGCAGGCTCGCTCCCACAGGGGGCATCAGTGTTCTGAATACCGGGGTAGATGCAAAAACACCATCACTGGCATCTCACCCGCGCTGACCTATGCTGAAAGTAATACCGAAGGGTATTCGTTCAGAGGTCAACGCCATGAACACCAAAACAAGAAGATACCTCGCCATTTTCATCACCTGCGCGGCGACGCTGGCGCTGTATGGCACCGCCGCCTGGCGTGTCGAGCAGTTGCGGCAACTGCCCCGCGATTACGCGAGTTGCAACTTCGAGCGCTGCATTCCCCACAACGCGACCCTCAACGCCCTTCGGTAACGAAGGCGATCAGGCCTCGTTGTCCTGATCGGCCTTCAAGCGGTCGCGGAACGCCTTGGGCGATATCCCCACTCGACGCCGGAACAGGCGTGTGAAGTTGGTCGGATCGGAAAACCCCAACACGTCAGACATTTCGTAAATGGTCATGCTGGTGTAGGTCAGCAAGCGCTTGGCCTCCAGCAACTGACGTTCGTGCATGATCTGCAACGCCGGTTGCCCCGCCAGCTCACGGCAGGTGCCGTTGAGGTGCGACACGGAAATCCCCAGCCGATGCGCCAGGTCCTCGACCTTGACGTGCTGGCGGTAAGTCTCTTCCACCAACTGGATAAAACCGTTGAGGTATTCCCGGGCCCGTTGTGGACGCTGGCTGGCAGCACGACGCGTTATCACCTGACGACTCACCCACACCATGATCACGCTGACCAGCGAATGCATGAGCATCTCGCGCGCAGGCTGATGGCCGGTATATTCGTCTTGCAGCGCCGAAAACAGGCTGTTGAGATACTCGCTTTCCTTGCCCGCCGGGTAACTTTCGGCCTGGGCCAACGCGTTCACCGAGTTGCCCAGCTGCGCCTGAAGATGGGCAACCAGCGGCGCGGCGAGGGTCACGACGAACCCTTCGACGTCCTCGGAAAACCGGTAGCCGTGCACCGATAACGGCGGCAGGATCAGGATGGCCGGTTCTGTCAGTTGCGTGTGTTTGCCTTCGATTTCAAGCTCTGCCTGACCTTTGAATACGAAGAGCAACTGGCACAAATCGGCGTGACGGTGGGGTTTGATTTCCCATTGGTGTTCGCGGCTGCGTTTGGAAATGGTTTCACAGTGCAGCAAGTCGGGGGTCGGCCAGTCCAGGCTTTCACCGTAGAGCTTGAACACTGGAATCGAAGGCAGGTCAGGCTTGTTCATCACTTCAATCCAGGCCTCAAAGGGTTACGGGCGATAATCGCACCGATTGGCAGAATGTACAGGTATCGGCTCAGTTTTCACCTTCAATTGACAGACCCGCAAGGGAAAAATGCAAGCACTCGATCCATAAAAATCATTCACCGGCCTTGGTCGCGTGAAGCTTGCGAGTCATAAGAACAATGAAAATACTGAAAACCCAAATAGCCATCATTGGCGCCGGCCCCTCCGGTTTGCTGCTCGGCCAGTTGCTGCATAATGCCGGAATCGACACCTTGATCCTCGAACGCCAGACCCCGGACTATGTGCTCGGCCGAATCCGCGCCGGTGTCCTCGAACAAGGCATGGTAGAGCTGTTGCGACAGGCCGGGGTGGGTCATCGCATGGACACCGAAGGGCTGGTCCATGGCGGCTTCGAACTGGCCCTCGACGGACGTCGGGTACACATCGATCTGCACGCCCTGACCGGTGGCAAAACCGTGATGATCTATGGCCAGACCGAGGTCACCCGGGACCTGATGGCCGCTCGTCGGGAGGCAGGCGCGCAGACGATTTACCAGGCCGACAACGTCGTACCCCACGGGATGAAAACCGCAGAACCGTTCGTGACGTTTGAGAAGAATGGCGAGACGTATCGCCTCGACTGCGACTACATCGCCGGGTGCGACGGTTTCCATGGCGTGGCGCGGCAGTCGATTCCTGCAGAGTGCGTGAAGGTTTTCGAGCGGGTCTATCCGTTTGGCTGGCTGGGGATTCTCGCCGATACGCCGCCGGTCCACGAGGAGTTGGTCTACGCCCGCCACGAGCGCGGTTTTGCCCTGTGCAGCATGCGCTCGGCAACTCGCACGCGTTATTACCTGCAGGTGCCGGTGGACGAGAAAGTCGAGGACTGGCCGGATCAGCGCTTCTGGGATGAGCTCAAATCGCGCCTGCCTGCTGCGTTGGCCGACTCCCTGGTGACCGGGCCGTCCATCGAAAAGAGCATCGCGCCGCTGCGCAGTTTTGTGGTCGAGCCGATGCAGTACGGGCGGATGTTCCTGGTCGGCGACGCCGCGCACATCGTCCCGCCCACCGGCGCCAAAGGCCTGAACCTGGCGGCCAGCGACGTCAGCACCTTGTTCACCATTTTGCAGAAGGTTTATAGCGAAGGGCGTGTGGATTTGCTGGAGAAATACTCTGAAATTTGCCTGCGTCGGGTCTGGAAAGCCGAACGGTTTTCCTGGTGGATGACCTCGATGCTGCACCGTTTCGACGACCACGACGCCTTCAGCCAGCGCATCAACGAGTCGGAACTGGACTACTTCGTGCACTCCGAGGCCGGTCGAAAAACCATTGCAGAAAATTACGTCGGGCTTCCTTATGAGGCTATCGAATAGCCTGCTATCGACTTACACTGGCGAGCATCCCCGCTCGCCTTGCCACTTGCGGGTCAATCACTGCCCGCAGGTTTCCAGCCGTGACCAATCTCAGCCAGCCTGAAACGCCCAAACCGGCCATTCGCAGCGTGTTGATCGCCCTGATGCTGGCGATCTTTCTTGGCGCGCTGGACCAGACCATCGTCGCCGTTTCAATGCCGGCCATCTCCGCGCAATTCAAGGACGTCAGCCTGCTGGCCTGGGTGATATCCGGCTACATGGTAGCGATGACCGTGGCAGTGCCGATCTACGGCAAACTCGGCGATCTGTACGGCCGACGCAAGTTGATGCTGTTCGGCATGGGGCTGTTCACCCTCGCCTCGTTGTTCTGCGGCATGGCCCAGAGCATGGAGCAACTGGTGCTGGCGCGGATCATCCAGGGCATCGGCGCGGGCGGGATGATTTCGGTCAGCCAGGCGATCATCGGCGACATCGTCCCGCCCCGGGAACGTGGTCGTTATCAGGGATATTTCAGCAGCATGTACGCGGTGGCCAGTGTTGCCGGCCCGGTGCTCGGCGGCTACATGACCGAATACCTGTCATGGCGCTGGGTGTTTCTGATCAACCTGCCGCTGGGCCTGGGTGCCTGGCTGGTGGCCAATCGCACGCTGGTGGGTTTGCCGGTGCCACAACGCCAACCGATCATCGATTACCTCGGTACGCTGCTGCTGATCATCGGTTTGACCGCTTTGCTGCTGGGCATCACTGAAGTCGGTCAGGGTCATTCGTGGCGCAGCGCCGAAGTGCTGGGCCTGCTCGGGTGTGCGGTGCTGGTGCTGGCGCTGTTCGTCTGGCATGAGCGCCGGGCGCGGGAGCCGTTGCTGCCGATGCACCTGTTTGCCAACCGCAACGCGATCCTGTGCTGGTGCACGATTTTCTTCACCAGTTTCCAGGCCATCTCGCTGATTGTGTTGATGCCGCTGCGCTTCCAGAGCGTCACCGGCGCCGGGGCCGACAGCGCCGCACTGCACTTGTTGCCGCTGGCCATGGGCTTGCCGATCGGGGCTTATTTCGCCGGGCGCCGGACCTCTGTGACCGGGCGCTACAAACCGATAATCCTGACGGGTGCGGTGCTGATGCCGATCTCGATTCTCGGCATGGCGTTAAGTCCGCCCCAGGCCTTCTTGTTCAGCAGTCTGTTTATGTTGCTCAGCGGAATCGCCAGTGGCATGCAATTTCCGACGTCCCTGGTCGGCACGCAGAATTCGGTGGAACAACGGGATATCGGCGTCGCCACCAGCACCACCAACCTGTTCCGCTCGCTGGGTGGCGCGGTGGGAGTGGCGTTGATGTCGGCGCTGTTGCTGGCGTTGTTGCAGGATTCGAGCTTCGCCCACCTGGCCGGTTCGTCCGTGATTGCCGAGGGCCGTTCGGGGAATGTGTTGCTGGATGGCTTGAACGCTGCGCCGGGGGAGGCACAGAACGCCCTGCGCGCCGAGTTGCTTCTGACCTTTCGGCATTTGCTGATGGTCAGTGCGGCGGTGTCGTTGCTGGGGTTGGCGGCGGCGGTTGCGATGCCGAATATGTTGTTGCGTGGACGGGAAGACAAGGTTCGGTAGAGGGACCGAGTCGCCTGCATTCGCGAGCAAGCCCGCTCCCACAATGGATCTTTGTCGTCCACAAATGCTGTGAACACTGGAGATCTACTGTGGGAGCGAGCCTGCTCGCGATGGCGTCCTCACAGACACCAAAGAATCAAGGGCTGTAATACCCCACCGCCACCAGAAAATGCCCGACCTTTTTCAGGTAGGCATGCTTGTCTTCCACCTTGCCGGTCACCGGGTTTTTCCAGCGGTATTCGTATTCGCCGTAATCCTGTTTGGCAATCAACGCCAGGATTGGCTCGCCCACCGGTTTGCCTTCCGGGTCCTTGATCTTGCCGAAGTCGGTGTTGATCAGCCGTAAGTTGGTGCCGTGGGCCACGTATCGCTGGGTGTCCAGGTCGACGACGAACACGTACAGGTCATCCTGCAAGTAGCCGCCCTTGAGGGAATTGATCGCGGTCAGCGTGCCCTTCTCGTCCTTGGCCAGGTCGGTCGCCGCTTTGTTCAACAAGGCCATTGCCTGCTCCGCCGATGCCCGCGGCAGGTAGTAACCCACGGCGAGAATCCGCTGGCCAACGCGCTGATAGAACACATGCTTGCGCTCGACCTTGCCGTCGGACCAGTTCTGCCAGCGATATTCGGCTTGCTGGATGCCATTGCCCTCCGGCACTTTCAAGGCGTCCTTGAAGGCTTTCTGCAAATCCGGCCCGAGCGTTTCAGACACATCACGCCCGATCAACGCCGAAGACGGTCCGCCGCTGGCGAGCATCACACCTTTGGTATCGACCACGAAGACGTAACGATCCTTGTCGACAAACTCGCCCTGACGGCTGAAGGCCGCGAAGGCCTTGTCGCCGTTGTCGTGGTAGTAAGCCAGGGCTTTTTCCAGCAAGGCCCTCGCGGCCTGGCTGTCGTCCTTTTCCGCCGTGGCGGCCTGAACCTGCCCCACGCACAGCAACAGCATCCCGCCCAGCACGGCCAACTTGTGCAGAACCCCCATAGCGCATCCCCTCGTTCTTGTCGGTGTTTCAAGAGCGTAGACGGGTTGGGGATATGTACGAGTATTCAGCAAAGCGCAGAACACGTAGCCGCTACCGAAGAACTCCTCCGGCTCCGTAGCAGCTGTCGAGCCTGCGAGGCTGCGTTCGGCGGCGAAGCCGTCGTAAACCCTGAGAACGCGGTTTACCTGAAAAAACACATCGCCTGATTTCACGACGGCTTCGCCGCCGAACGCAGCCTCGCAGGCTCGACAGCTGCTACACAGGACTTACTGCCTGGCGCGCAGTTGTTGCTGCAGATTCTGGATCTGCGCCTGAAGGGTGTTGATGTTGCGGGTGGTCTGGCCGCGGAAGGCGTCGAACTCGGCGGTATTGGTGACGCCTTGCGCAGCCGCCGGGCGGTTGTCCTGCTGGCTTTTGAGCACGATCATGTCTTGCTCCAGACGCTCGATGGCGGCGCTCGGGTTGCCTTGTTTCTTCAGCGCGACGATGTCGGCGCCGAGGCTTTTGAGCTGGGCGTCGAATTTGCTGGTGTCTTCCGGGGCATTTTTCAGCGCGGTCAACTCGGTGCTCAAGGCTTTGACCTGCGCCTGCAACTGCGTGCTGGCGGTCTGGTGTTCGGTGTTCTGGGCGGTCACTTGCGCCAGGCGTTTATCCAGATCGGAGGTTTGCGCGGTCATTTGGGCCAGACGCTTGTCCAGATCGCTGGTCTGGCCGACAACGCCTTGCTGCTGTTTGCTTTGATCCTGCAGCTGGTTTTCCAGCTGCTTGATCTGCAGCTTCAGCGCTTCGCTGTCGCTGGTGACGTTGGTCTGGCTGGCGACCACCTTGCCGGAAATGTCCTGCAAGCGCCCCGCCGCATCCTCACTGATACGCGCGAAACTTTCCTGGGTCGCCACCAGCTGCTGCTCCATCAGCGAAATCTGCTGAAAGCTCCACCAGGCAAGGCCGGCGAACGCAAAGAACAAGGCGCCGACCAAGGCCCACAGAGGCCCGGTGCTGGCGCTTTTGACCTTGACCACCGGCGCCGTCCGCGAATGCACGGAGGTGCGAGTCGTGGCCGGATAATCATCGTCATCGGGGACGTCTGCGCGCAGGCTCGGTAAATCGAAGTCGTCGTTGGCATCGTTACGCATGGACATTGAGTCAACCTTTGTGGAACGCGGTGATGGCTATAGGCGGCGAGTATAAACCCCACTGCCGCACCGATTGACCCTCAACGCCAAACTCGGTTCAGTGCTGGCAGGTTTGTCACCGTAAAGTCAGCGGATGTCCTGAGCCTTCCACCAGCCGCAGAATTCATCAAGGGCTGTCCAGAGACTGACTTTCGGATCGTAATCCAGATAATGCCGGGCGCGGCTGATGTCCAGGGTGAAATTTTTGTTCATCACCTGCATGCCCAGTCGCGATAGCGTCGGCTCGGGACGCCCCGGCCACAGCTTGCAAACCCCTTCGTTGAGTGCGGCAACGCTGTAGGCCAGACCGTAGGAACGGTAGCGCGTCACTTGTGGGACTTCCATCTTGCGCATGACGTAATTGACCACATCCCACAGCGGCACCGGCGTACCGTTACTGATGTTGTAGGCCTTGCCCAGTGCTGAACCGCTGGCCAGCAAGCTGCTCAGCAAGGCTTCATTGAGGTTTTGCACGCTGGTGAAATCGACTTTGTTCAGGCCGTTGCCAATGATCGACAGGCGGCCCTTGCGCTGCATGTTCAGCAGACGCGGGAAGATGCTCATGTCACCGGCCCCGGTCACGAAACGCGGGCGCAGGGCCAGGGTTTCGAGGCCGAATTCCTGTGCGCCAAAGACCTTTTGCTCGGCGAGGAACTTGGTGGCGGCGTAAGGATGCTTGAAACGTTTTGGCACTTGTTCTTCGGTCAGCCCCAGGTGATCACGGCCATCGAAGTAGATCGACGGCGACGACAAATGCACCAGGCGCCGAACGCGCTGCTTCAGGCAGGCCTCAACCACGTTTTCGGTGACCTGCACGTTGCCTTGATGAAAGTCCTGATAACGCCCCCACAAACCGACCGCACCTGCGCAATGCACCACCGCTTCGACATCGGAACACAGCTCGCGCGCCAGCTCCGGGTCGCTCAAGTCGCCCGGGATAAACTCGGCACCACGGCGCACCAGGTGTTCGACGCTTTCGGCCCGGCGACCATTGACCCGCACGTCCAGGCCCTGCTCCAGGGCAAAACGCGCGAAGCGTCCGCCAATGAAGCCGCTTGCGCCGGTGACCAGAATTTTCATGTAGAGCTCCGATGTCTTTCGTTTTGCGTAATGCGTGAGTCTTGACGCTGCCCGTCAGTCCAACGGCACCAGCCATTGCTTCGACGAACGCACCAATTGATCAGTCAGCAACCCCAACAACTGACCGCCATTGCGCCAATGATGCCAGTACAGCGGCACATCGATGGGCTTATCTGGCAAAAGCTCCTGCAACACACCCCGCTCCAGTTGCTCGCGCACCTGCAACTCAGGCACCAGGCCCCAGCCAAGTCCAGCCTCGGTCAGGCGAATGAAGCCTTCAGACGATGGGCATAAATGGTGTTCGAAACCGCCATCGACACCGAGGGACGCGAGGTAGCGATGCTGTAGGAAATCGTCCGGGCCAAACACCAGTGCCGGGGTTTTCGCCAGCAACTCAGCACGCACGCCTTCGGGAAAATGTCGGGCGATGAACGCCGGGCTGGCCAGCGCTCGATAACGCATGGCGCCCAATAACACGCTGCGCGCGCCCGCCACCGGACGCTCGCTGGCACAGATGCACGCAGCCACTTCGCCTGCGCGCATGCGTTTGAGGCCCACCGTCTGGTCTTCGACGACCAGATCCAGCAGCAAGTGTTGCTCGGCGCAGAAATCACTGACGGCTGCGGCCCACCAGGTGGCAAGGCTGTCGGCGTTCAGGGCGATGCGCAGGCGTTCCGGCAGACCTTCTTCGTCCAGCGCCGGGACCAGCGTCTGAAGATCCCGCTCAAGTAAACGCACTTGCTGGACATGGTTGAGCAGCCGCCGACCAATCTCGGTAGGCGCCGGCGGCGTGACCCGCACCAACACTGGCTGGCCGACCCGAGCCTCCAGCAGCTTTATGCGCTGGGAAATCGCCGATTGCGACAAGCCCAGCACCTGCGCGGCGCGTTCAAACCCGGCCTGCTCGACCACCGCGGCCAGTGCAGAAAGCAATTTATAGTCGAACATCAGTTTTCCTAATGAGCGATCAGCATGATTGGTTTTTCTTATACAGCGTTGCACCGGAGAATGGCCAGCAAGAACTCTTGAACAAGGATCACCAACATGGCTGGCGAAACTTCATTGGCAACGCTTCTTCGCAGCATGAGCCCGCAGCTCAACGACGGCGAATACGTGTTCTGCACCCTGCGCGACGGTAAGTTGCCCGCCGGCCTTGAGATCGTCGGCAGCTTTCGCGAGCAGGAAGGTCTGACCGTGATTCTGGAACGTTCCCACGCGGAACAGGCCGGTTTCACCTTCGACTATGTCGCGGCCTGGATCACCTTGAACGTGCACTCGGCCCTTGAAGCCGTCGGCCTGACCGCCGCGTTCGCCACGGCATTGGGCCAGGCCGGCATCAGCTGCAACGTGATCGCTGGTTACTACCACGACCATTTATTCGTCGGTCAGGCCGATGCCCAGCGCGCCCTTCAAGTGCTGCGGGACCTGGCGGCCAACGCGGAGTAAAACCTTATGTGGCAAAGTTATGTGAACGGCCTGTTGGTGGCCGCCGGGCTGATCATGGCGATCGGCACGCAAAATGCGTTTGTGCTGGCGCAAAGCCTTCGGCGCGAACATCACCTGCCGGTGGCGGCGCTGTGCGTGACCTGCGATGCCCTATTAGTCGCCGCCGGCGTCTTCGGCCTGGCGACGGTGCTGGCGCAAAACCCGACCCTGTTGGCGGTCGCCCGCTGGGGTGGCGCGGTATTTCTGATTTGGTATGGCAGTCAGGCGTTACGTCGGGCTTGCTCGAAACAAAGTCTGCAACAAGGTGAAAACCAGACCGTGCGCTCGCTGCGCGCGGTGATGCTCAGCGCCTTGGCCGTGACCCTGCTCAACCCGCACGTTTACCTGGATACGGTGTTGTTGATCGGCTCACTCGGAGCCCAACAAACCGAGCCCGGCGCGTATGTGGTGGGCGCCGCGAGCGCGTCGTTGTTGTGGTTTTTCACCCTGGCACTCGGTGCCGCATGGTTGGCGCCGTGGCTGGCACGGCCGAGCACCTGGCGGATTCTCGATCTGCTGGTGGCGGTGATGATGTTTGCCGTGGCGTTTCAATTAATCGTCGCACCCTGATTATTCCAAAAGGCTCTGGAACCTCTATTCCACACAGTTGTTGCGTGGTTATGCCGCACCCCCGGTGCTATGATCCGATCCGATGCGCCGCAAAGAGTACAAACTCCCCGGCGCTTGTCTGGCCGCCCGTGATCGGCCTTGCGCTCACCGCAACTGACCTGATTAGGAGAATCATCATGGCTTTCGAATTGCCGCCGCTGCCCTACGCACACGATGCCCTGCAGCCGCACATTTCCAAGGAAACCCTGGAATACCACCACGACAAGCACCACAACACCTACGTCGTGAACCTGAACAACCTGGTGCCAGGCACCGAGTTCGAAGGCAAGACCCTGGAAGAAATCGTCAAGTCTTCCTCGGGCGGCATCTTCAACAACGCCGCTCAGGTCTGGAACCACACTTTCTACTGGAACTGCCTGGCGCCAAACGCCGGCGGTCAACCAACCGGCGCGCTGGCTGAAGCCATCAACGCTTCCTTCGGTTCGTTCGACAAGTTCAAAGAAGAATTCAGCAAAACCTCCATCGGCACCTTCGGTTCCGGTTGGGGCTGGCTGGTGAAAAAGGCTGACGGTTCCCTGGCCCTGGCCAGCACCATCGGCGCCGGCAACCCGCTGACCAGCGGCGACACCCCGCTGCTGACCTGCGACGTCTGGGAACACGCTTACTACATCGACTACCGCAACGTTCGTCCAAAATACGTCGAAGCGTTCTGGAACCTGGTCAACTGGAAATTCGTGGCTGAGCAATTTGAAGGCAAAACCTTCAAGGCTTAAGCTCGATGCCAGACAGAAAACCCGGCTATATGCCGGGTTTTTTATGGCCTGGAGAAATCAGGCTGCTTGCGGATCGACGTTATCCAAGGCGCGGTTCACCGCCAACTCCGCCAGCATGATGATCTGCTGAATCGCCAACACCTTATTGCGCTGCGGGCCGATCAGGTTCGCGGCGAAATCGCTCGCCATGACGCTCGCCGAAGCCAGGGACTCGCAGGCTTGAGCCAGGAGGCTTTCGGTGTCCATGTTGGGGGTGATCATGAACATCGTGCTCGGGCGACGGGGTTTTTCGAGGTATTGGTCTGGTGGGTCAAGGTAGTAATCGAGGGCGCGTTTTATGGCTTCGTGGTCTTTGAGGAGGGTTTCGGCTTCAGTAGTTTCGGCGGCGGGTGCGATGTTGACGGGTGGGTCGGGGATCAATTTGTCCATTGAATTTCTCCAGCGTTGGAGCCTCCACTTGCCGCTTCTCACACGGCAAAGAGGTGGCAGCTATGTGCGAGGTGAGAAGACCGGTTATGGACACCCGGCCGGACCGAAGTCCGCCCGCACACAGCCGCCATAACGCAAATACTGGCAGCGAGTAAGCTGGCGGCGATTATGCGTGTACAGACACTGGATGACCATAAGTTGCCGGGCTCTCACACCCGGTCGCTGAGTTTTTCAGCGACAGCCAGAGGTTAGAGGCAGTGCTTCCTACCCGGCAACCTGAAAAATGCGTGGGAAATCGCTGTGTTTCTTACACATCTTTCAACACACAAAATGGAACGCGGAGCGTCCCGGGCGGCATTCCCACGCGGAGCATGGGAACAATCAATCGGGGGCAGGAGAAAGAGATTGGTCGGCTGTCAGGCCGCCATCGCTGGCAAGCCAGCTCCCACAGGGTTTGGTGTACATCGGCTAGAGACTGGTCGGCTGTCAGGCCGCCATCGCTGGCAGGCCAGCTCCCACAGGGTTTGGTGTACATCGGCTAGAGATTGGTCGGCTGTCAGGCCGCCATCGCTGGCAAGCCAGCTCCCACAGGAATCGGCGTGTACCGCTCGCTTCTCACCACTCATTAGGCCGAGCGTTAGCTCGCCTGCTTTTGATCTTGATCTGCCCGCCCCTTTCGGGAGGCTGAGTGGAGGTGTTCATCCGGGGAGTGGCGCGCAGCGCCGTTCGACGCAGTCGAACACGCTGCATGTAGGTCGTCGCGAAGCAGACCGGAGGGCAGTGTCCCCGGATGGATACCGGAGCGAAGGTACGCCGAGCCCAGGCGAGGGGCCGGACGCTTGGGGCGAGCCTTTTTGGGTACTTTTTTGGCGTTTGAAAAAAGTGCCTCGCCGTCAGGGCGAAACCGCCAGCTGCCGTTACCGCAGGAATGGATATGTACACCAGCAAGAGACTGGTCGGCTGTCAGGCCGCCATCGCGAGCAGGCTCACTCCCACATTTGAAACGTGTACACCAGCAGAAACCAAGCCAATCTCCGACAATGAAACGAGCATTCGGCCCCTTGCCCCCACGCCACAGCAGGCTAACATCAACAAATGGAAAAATAGTCCCAATCCCCCTCAAGTTGAAGGACCCAACTACCGACACAGTACTAATAGGGCAAATACTCAAAACAACAGCATTTCGGCCAAGCTGCTGGCAAAAAACCCTGAGGTTGATTGTCCCTTTGACTGCCTTCACGGGATTGCCAATACTCATGGCAACTTGATGCTACCCGCACGGAACAAGGAATAACCCTTTGAAGCTGGAACTCAAGAACAGCTTGTCGGTGAAGTTGCTCCGGGTCGTGCTCCTGTCGGCATTGATCGTCGGCGTAGTCTTGAGCTGCGCGCAGATCGTCTTCGATGCCTATAAAACACGCCAGGCCGTGGCCAATGATGCCGAGCGCATCCTCGACATGTTCCGCGACCCTTCGACCCAGGCCGTCTACAGCCTGGACCGGGAAATGGGCATGCAGGTGATTGAAGGCCTGTTCCAGGACGACGCCGTGCGCCAGGCCTCCATCGGCCATCCCAACGAAGCCATGCTCGCGCAAAAATCCCGTGAGTTGCAGCATTCAAACAGCCGCTGGCTGACCGACCTCATTCTTGGCAAGGAACGCACCTTCACCACCCAACTGGTCGGTCGAGGTCCGTATAGTGAATATTACGGCGACCTCAGCATCACCCTCGACACCGCCACCTACGGGCAAGGCTTCATCGTCAGTTCGGTGATCATCTTCATTTCCGGCGTGTTGCGCGCCCTGGCCATGGGCCTGGTGCTGTACCTGGTCTACCACTGGCTGCTGACCAAACCGCTGTCGCGCATCATCGAACACCTGACCGAAATCAATCCGGACCGCCCCAGCGAACACAAGATTCCGCAAATCAAGGGCCACGAAAAGAACGAACTGGGGATCTGGATCAACACCGCCAACCAGTTGCTCGAATCCATCGAACGCAACACCCACCTGCGCCACGAAGCGGAAAACAGCCTGCTGCGCATGGCCCAGTACGACTTCCTCACCGGCCTGCCGAACCGTCAGCAATTACAGCAACAACTGGACAAGATCCTGGTCGACGCCGGCAAATTGCAACGTCGGGTCGCAGTGTTGGTGGTGGGTCTGGACGACTTCAAAGGCATCAACGAACAGTTCAGCTATCAGACTGGCGACCAATTGCTGCTGGCCCTGGCCGATCGCCTGCGTGCTCACAGCGGTCGCCTCGGCGCCCTCGCCCGTCTCGGTGGCGATCAGTTCGCCCTGGTCCAGGCCGACATCGAACAACCTTACGAAGCCGCCGAACTGGCGCAAAGCATCCTCGATGACCTGGAAGCGGCGTTTGCCCTCGATCATCAGGAAATCCGCCTGCGCGCGACCATCGGCATCACCCTGTTTCCCGAGGACGGCGACAGCACCGAGAAACTGCTGCAAAAAGCCGAACAGACCATGACGCTGGCGAAAACCCGCTCGCGCAACCGCTATCAGTTCTACATCGCCAGCGTCGACACCGAGATGCGCCGCCGCCGGGAACTGGAAAAAGACCTGCGCGACGCCCTGCGCCGGGACCAGTTCTACCTCGTCTACCAACCGCAGATCAGCTACCGCGATCACCGGGTTGTGGGGGTCGAGGCGCTGATTCGCTGGCAGCATCCCGAACACGGCCTGGTGCCGCCCGACCTGTTCATCCCGCTGGCCGAGCAGAACGGCACCATCATTGCCATCGGCGAATGGGTGCTGGATCAGGCCTGCAAACAACTGCGCGAATGGCATGACCAGGGGTTCATCGACCTGCGCATGGCGGTGAACCTGTCCACGGTGCAACTGCACCACGCCGAGCTGCCGCGGGTGGTCAACAACCTGTTGCAGATGTACCGCCTGCCACCGCGCAGCCTGGAGCTGGAAGTCACTGAAACCGGCCTGATGGAAGACATCAGCACCGCCGCCCAGCATCTGTTGAGCCTGCGCCGCTCCGGCGCACTGATTGCGATCGACGATTTCGGCACCGGTTATTCGTCCTTGAGCTACCTGAAAAGCCTGCCGCTGGACAAGATCAAGATCGACAAGAGCTTTGTGCAGGACCTGCTCGATGACGACGACGATGCCACCATCGTTCGGGCGATCATCCAGCTGGGCAAGAGCCTGGGCATGCAGGTGATTGCCGAAGGCGTGGAAACCGCCGAGCAAGAGGCCTACATCATCTCCGAAGGCTGCCACGAAGGTCAGGGCTACCACTACAGCAAACCACTGCCGGCACGTGAATTGGGCGCTTACCTGAAACAGGCGCAGCGCAGCAACGCAGCTATTTTGTAGAGATCAAAAGATCGCAGCCTCGTTTCACTCGACAGCTGCTACGGGCCCATGTGCTTCTGTAGCAGCTGTCGAGTGAAACGAGGCTGCGTTCTCTTGATCTACGACACAAACCCCGCCTGAATAAGAAATATTTCCAGCCACAACCCTTTACAGATAATGCGAAAGATTTGCATTATGTCGCAGTTTTGCGCACTTGCTGCGCCATACCACCCCTCTCGAAGCAGGATGTTCGCCATGATTCGTATGCCTCTGGCTACCGCCAGTCTGTTGGCCATCGCTATTTCCCTCGCCGGTTGTGGCGAAGGCAAAGACAAAGCTGCAGCTCCAGCGCCTACACCGGCCGCCAGCACGACCGCGCCGGCGCCAGCCACCGCCCCTGCCGCTACCAGCAAAGTCGACGAAGCCGCTGCCAAAGCCGTTGTCGCGCATTACGCTGACATCGTCTACGCCGTTTACAGCGATGCCGAATCTACCGCGAAGACCCTGCAAACCGCCGTTGACGCTTTCCTCGCCAAGCCGAACGCCGACACCCTGAAAGCCGCCAAGACTGCCTGGGTTGCTGCCCGCGTTCCTTACCTGCAGAGCGAAGTGTTCCGCTTCGGCAACACCATCATCGACGACTGGGAAGGTCAGGTGAACGCCTGGCCACTGGACGAAGGCCTGATCGACTACGTCGACAAATCCTACGAACACGCACTGGGTAACCCGGGCGCCACGGCCAACATCATCGCCAACACCCAGGTTCAGGTCGGCGAAGACAAGATCGACGTCAAAGACATCACCCCGGAAAAACTCGCCAGCCTGAACGAGCTGGGCGGTTCCGAGGCCAACGTCGCCACCGGCTACCACGCCATCGAATTCCTGCTCTGGGGCCAGGACCTGAACGGCACCGGCCCTGGCGCCGGCAACCGTCCAGCCTCCGACTACCTGGAAGGCAAAGGCGCCACTGGCGGTCACAACGATCGTCGTCGCGCTTACCTGAAGTCCGTGACCCAGCTGCTGGTCAGCGACCTGGAAGAAATGGTCGGTAACTGGAAGCCGAACGTGGCCGACAACTACCGCGCCACCCTGGAAGCCGAACCGGTTGATTCCGGCCTGCGCAAAATGCTGTTCGGCATGGGCAGCCTGTCCCTGGGCGAACTGGCGGGCGAGCGCATGAAGGTTTCCCTGGAAGCCAACTCCCCTGAAGACGAACACGATTGCTTCAGCGACAACACCCACAACTCGCAGTTCTACGATGCCAAGGGTGTGCGCAACGTCTATCTGGGCGAATACACCCGCGTCGACGGCACCAAAATGACCGGCGCCAGCCTGTCGTCCCTGGTGGCCAAAGCCGACCCGGCTGCCGACACCGCGCTGAAAGCCGACCTGGCCGCAACCGAAGCCAAAATGCAGGTCATCGTCGATCACGCCAACAAGGGTGAGCACTACGACCAACTGATCGCCGCCGGCAACACCGCTGGCAACCAGATCGTGCGCGACGCCATCGCCGCGCTGGTCAAGCAAACCGGCTCGATCGAAGCCGCCGCTGGCAAACTGGGCATCACCGACCTGAACCCGGACAACGCTGATCACGAGTTCTGATCAACGCTGGCTGAATAAAAAGGCGACCTTCGGGTCGCCTTTTTCATGCCTGCCTAAACACAATCCCCTGTGGGAGCGAGCCTGCTCGCGATGAGGCAGTGTCAGTCAACATAGATGCTGAATGTAAGACCGTCATCGCGAGCAGGCTCGCTCCCACAGGGGGAATGCGGTTTTCCAGCCAAACCCTGCCCCACATCAACCAAACGATAATTCCTCTTATTCAATCTCCCCTGCCCTGTTAGACTTTGCGCCCTTGTTTTGCTCGTCTTGCAGGATGTCTGATGCCCTCGCTGCTTCTTCGCTTGTCCGCACTGTTTCTGGCCCTGGGCCTGAGTGCCTGCGATGACGCCCCGCGTTTTACCAAGGCCGAACCCGGTGAAGCCCGGTCCGGTGGCGCAGCGACCGTGCGCAAGACCGATCAGAACGCTTTCTCCCTGCCTTCCGCGAACCTGTCGCCATCACGGCGCGTGGATTTCAGCGTCGGCAACAGTTTCTTTCGCAACCCTTGGGTGATCGCTCCCTCGACCACCACCGCCCGGGACGGACTCGGTCCGCTGTTCAATACCAACGCCTGTCAGGGCTGCCACATCAAGGACGGTCGCGGTCATCCGCCGACGCCTGATGCGGCGAACGCGGTATCGATGCTGGTGCGCCTGTCGATCCCGGACGCGCCGGCGTATGCCAAAGTCATCGAGCAGCTCGGTGTGGTCCCGGAGCCGGTCTACGGCGGCCAGTTCCAGGACATGGCCGTGCCCGGCGTCACCCCGGAAGGCAAAGTGCGGGTCGATTACACCCCCGTTGCGGTCCGCTTCAAGGACGGCACCGAAATCGAGTTGCGCAAACCCAGCCTGAACATCACCCAGTTGGGTTACGGCCCGATGCACCCCGACACCCGATTCTCGGCCCGCGTTGCCCCGCCGATGATTGGCTTGGGCTTGCTCGAAGCCATCCCCGACGAGGCGATCCTCGCCAACGCCGAGGCGCAGGCCAAGGACAAAAACGGCATTGCCGGACGCCCGAACCGGGTCTGGGACGACGTGCAACAGAAAACCGTCCTGGGCCGATTCGGCTGGAAAGCCGGGCAACCGAACCTCAATCAGCAGAACGTCCACGCGTTTTCCGGCGACATGGGCCTGACCACCACTCTGCGTCCCTTCGACGACTGCACCGATGCGCAAACCGTCTGCAAACAGGCACCCAATGGCAACGGCCCGAATGGCGAGCCGGAAGTCAGCGATAACATTCTGCGCCTGGTGCTGTTCTACAGCCGCAACCTCGCTGTGCCGGCCCGTCGCGACGTCAACGCGCCCGAAGTGCTGGCCGGCAAGAACCTGTTTTTCCAGGCTGGGTGCCAGTCCTGTCACACACCGAAATACACCACCGCCGCCAACGCCGCTGAACCTGAACTGGCCAATCAAGTGATTCGCCCTTACAGCGATCTGCTGCTGCACGACATGGGCGACGGTCTGGCCGACAACCGTACCGAATTCCAGGCCAGCGGCCGCGACTGGCGCACCCCGCCGTTGTGGGGCATCGGCCTGACGCAGGCGGTCAGTGGCCACACCCAGTTCCTGCATGACGGCCGCGCCCGCAATCTGCTTGAAGCCGTGCTCTGGCATGGCGGCGAAGCGAAAGCGGCCCAGCAACAGGTTTTGTCTTTCAATGCCGAGCAGCGCGCTGCGTTGCTGGCGTTCTTGAATTCCCTTTAAACCGTATTCCATAACGGGAGCCCGACATGTTCCGTCCCAAATTGTTGTTCACCAGCCTTGCAGCACTCGCCCTCGGCGCTTGCTCGCCACAGGACCCGCAAGCCGTCACCTCGGCCGCCATCGCCAAATCGGTGATCCTGCCGACGTACACCCGCTGGGTTGAAGCCGATCGCCAATTGGCCGTCAGCGCCCTCGCCTATTGCGAAGGCAAAGAAAACCTCGACACCGCCCGCGCCGACTTCCTGCACGCGCAGAAAGCCTGGGCCGAGTTGCAACCGCTGCTGATCGGACCGCTGGCCGAAGGCAATCGCGCCTGGCAGGTGCAATTCTGGCCGGACAAGAAAAACCTGGTCGGCCGTCAGGTCGAGCAACTGGTCACCGCGCAGCCGCAGATCGATGCCGCCGCGTTGGCCAAGTCCAGCGTCGTGGTGCAAGGCCTCTCGGCTTACGAATACATTCTGTTCGACAGCAAGCCGGACGTGGCCAACGACGCACAGAAAGCCAAGTACTGCCCACTGCTGAAAGCGATTGGCGAGCGTCAGAAACTGCTGGCCGAAGAGATTCTGCAAAGCTGGAACAACACCGACGGCATGCTCGCGCAGATGAGCAAATTCCCGAACCAGCGCTACGCCGATTCCCACGAAGCCATCGCTGATTTGCTGCGTGTTCAGGTCACCGCCCTCGACACCCTGAAGAAAAAACTCGGCACGCCGATGGGCCGCCAGAGCAAAGGCGTGCCGCAACCGTTCCAGGCCGATGCCTGGCGCAGCCAGTCGTCCTTGGCCGGCCTTGAAGCCAGCCTCGCCGCAGCCAAAACCGTGTGGGAAGGCGTCGACAACAAAGGCCTGCGCGGCCTGTTGCCGAGCGAGCAGAAACCGTTGGCCGACAAGATCGATGCCGCTTACGCCGCGTCCCTGAAACTGTTCGCCAGCAATCAGCGTCCGTTGGCCGACATGCTCAACGACGATGCCGGCCGCCAGCAACTCAACGATATCTACGACAGCCTCAACGTTGTCCATCGCCTGCACGAAAGCGAACTGGCCAAGGCGCTGGGCATCCAACTGGGCTTCAACGCCAACGACGGTGACTGATGAGGGCGAGTGCCATGCTGCGACGTCAGGCTCTGACTTTAGGTAGTTTGCTGCTGGGAGCAGTGACACTGGGCGGCTGGACGCTGTTCAAGCAAAAGGACAAGAGCCCGCTGCTGCTCTCGGCGCGGGACGATGGCGACGGCAAGCATTACGCCGTCGGTTATCGGCTGGACGGCACCCGGGTGTTCGCCACCCAGGTCGGCCAGCGTTGCCACGACATCATCAATCACCCGACGCTGCCGATCGCGCTGTTCGTCGCCCGGCGTCCGGGCACCGAGAGTTACCTGATCGACCTGCGTGACGGCACGCTGCTGCAAACCGTGGCCTCGCTGCCGCACCGGCATTTCTACGGTCACGCGGTGATTCACAAGAGTGGCGACTGGCTGTACGCCACCGAGAACGACACCTCCGATCCGGGTCGCGGATTGTTGGGTGTGTATAAGTTCGAAGGTGAGCGGCTGGTGCACAGCGGCGAGATTTCCACCCATGGCATCGGCCCGCATCAGGTGTCGTGGATGCCGGATGGCGAGACCCTGGTGGTGGCCAACGGCGGCATTCGCACGGAGGCTGAAAGCCGGGTCGAGATGAACCTCAACGCCATGGAACCGAGCCTGGTATTGATGCAACGCGACGGCACCCTGCTGAGCAAGGAAACCCTCGCCCAGCCGATGAACAGCGTGCGTCATCTGGGGATCGCCAGCGACGGCACCATCGTCGCCGGTCAGCAGTTCATGGGGCCGTCTCACGAGTCTTCAGAGTTGCTGGCGATCAAGCGTCCCGGCCAACCGTTCGTGGCGTTCCCGGTGCCTGAGCATCAGCTGCAGGCGATGGGGCATTACACCGCCAGCGTGGCGGTCCATAGCGACTTGCGGCTGATCGCGTTGACGGCACCACGGGGCAACCGATTTTTTATCTGGGACATGGACAGCGGTGAAGTGCGCCTGGATGCGCCGCTTCCCGATTGCGCCGGGGTGGGTGCCGTGGCCGATGGCTTTGTCGTGACCTCGGGTCAGGGCCGCTGCCGTTACTACGATTGCCGCCAGACAAATCTGGTAGCAAAACCGCTGGAGCTGCCGGCGGGGCTCTGGGATAACCACCTGCACCTCATCTGAGCCCGTTTCCTGTGGCGAGGGAGCTTGCTCCCGCTGGGCTGCGAAGCGGCCCCAAAATGGGACTGCTGCGCAGTCCAGCGGGAGCAAGCTCCCTCGCCACAGGTTATTCATCGTTCGTTCGTCCCCTTTGAGTGACAGGCGCTCGAAGGCCTTGCCTGTAATTTCTACCAGTTGGAATCACCCTGCGACTCAGAGTAATGTGCCCCACTGTCTCACCTGATTTTCTCCAAGGAAGTGGAAATATGCTGCGTCGCCGCATGCTGATCATGTTGGGTATCGTTCTGCTGATCGTGCTGGTCCTGGCCGGTTACAAAGCCTTCTCCATCTACACGATGATCCAAGGCTTCTCCGCGCCGAAACCGCCGATCAGTGTCGCCGCGACCACTGCCACCGAACGCCCGTGGCAAGCACGCCTGCCAAGTGTCGGCACCCTCAAGGCGCTGCAAGGCGTGGACCTGAGCCTGGAGACCGACGGCACCGTCATCGACTTGCAGTTCGAATCTGGCCAGAAGGTCAAGGCCGGCCAACCACTCCTGCGACTCGACAGCGCCGTGGAAAGTGCCTTGCTGGAAACGGCTCAGGCCGACCTCGGACTGGCCCAACTCGATTACGGTCGCGGCAGCCAACTGGTCGGCAGCCAGGCCATTTCCAAAGGCGAATTCGACCGATTGTCGGCGGTGCAGAAAAAGAGCAAGGCCACGGTCAATCAACTCAAGGCTGCGCTCGGCAAAAAAAGCATCGTTGCGCCCTTCAGCGGGACGATCGGCATTCGTCAGGTGGACATTGGTGACTATGTCGCCACCGGCACCATGATCGCCACCCTGCAAGATCTCAGCAGCCTGTATGTCGACTTCTTCGTGCCCGAACAGTCGATACCGAAGATCGGCATCGGCCAGTCGGTGCAAATCATTGTCTCGGCCTACCCGACAGAGACCTTCCCCGGCACCATCAGCGCAATCAACCCGAAAGTCGAAAACAGCACCCGCAACGTGCAGGTCCGCGCGACCCTGGCCAACCCCGACGGCAAACTGCTGCCGGGCATGTTCGCCAGCCTGCAGGTGATGCTGCCCGACCCGCAACCGCGCATCGTCGTGCCGGAAAGCGCGATCACGTACACGCTGTACGGCAACTCGCTCTACGTCGTCGCGCAGAAAAAAGCCGAAGACGGCAGCGTCGAAAAAGACGACAAGGGCCAGCCGATCCTGATCGCTGAACGGCGTTTCATCGAAACCGGCGAGCGCCGCGACGGGTTGGTGATGATTACCAAAGGCGTGCAGAACGGCGAAAAAGTGGTCACGGCCGGTCAGATCAAACTGGACAACGGCGCACACATTGCCATCAGCGACGACAAGACCCTGACCGATAAGAACAGTCAGCCACGTACTGACTGATCAAGGAATCCTCATGGCTTTTACTGACCCGTTCATCCGCCGCCCGGTGCTCGCCACTGTGGTCAGCCTGTTGATTGTGCTGCTGGGCTTCCAGGCCTGGAGCAAGCTGCCGCTGCGCCAATACCCGCAAATGGAAAACGCCCTGATCACGGTGACCACGGCCTACCCCGGGGCCAACGCCGAAACCATCCAGGGTTACATCACCCAACCGATGCAGCAAAGCCTGGCCAGCGCCGAGGGCATCGACTACATGACCTCGGTCAGTCGCCAGAACTTCTCGGTGATCTCGATCTACGCGCGCATCGGCTCCAACAGCGACCGCTTGTTCACCGAGCTGCTGGCCAAGGCCAACGAGGTGAAAAACCAGCTGCCGCAGGACGCCGAAGACCCGGTTCTGAGCAAGGAAGCCGCCGACGCCTCGGCACTCATGTACATCAGTTTCTTCAGCAAGGAACTGAGCAACCCGCAAATCACCGACTACCTGTCGCGGGTCATCCAGCCAAAACTGGCGACCCTGCCGGGCATGGCCGAAGCCGAGATTCTCGGCAACCAGGTGTTCGCCATGCGCCTGTGGCTGGACCCGGTGAAGCTGGCCGGTTTCGGCCTGAGCGCCAGCGACGTGACCAACGCGGTGCGCCAGTACAACTTCCTCTCCGCCGCCGGTGAAGTGAAAGGCGAGTACGTCGTCACCAGCATCAACGCCAACACCGAGCTCAAATCCGCTGAAGCATTCGCCGCGATTCCGCTGAAGGTCGAAGGTGACAGTCGCGTGCTGCTCAGCGATGTGGCGCGGGTCGAGATGGGTGCGGAAAACTACGACTCGATCAGTTCGTTCGGTGGCACTCCTTCGGTGTACATCGGCATCAAGGCCACGCCGGGCGCCAACCCGCTGGACGTGATCAAGGAAGTGCGCAAGATCATGCCGGAGCTGGAAGCCCAGCTGCCACCGAATCTCAAGGGTGAAATCGCCTACGACGCCACGCTGTTCATCCAGGCCTCGATCGATGAAGTGGTGAAAACCCTCTTCGAAGCGGTGTTGATCGTGATCGTGGTGGTGTTCCTGTTTCTCGGGGCGCTGCGTTCGGTGGTGATCCCGGTGGTGACCATTCCGCTGTCGATGATCGGCGTGATGTTCTTCATGCAGATGATGGGCTACTCGATCAACCTGCTGACCCTGCTGGCGATGGTGCTGGCGATCGGTCTGGTGGTGGACGATGCCATTGTGGTGGTGGAAAACATTCACCGGCACATCGAGGAAGGCAAGACGCCGCTGGATGCGGCCATCGAGGGCGCCAGGGAGATCGCGATGCCGGTGGTCTCGATGACCATCACCCTGGCGGCGGTCTATGCGCCGATCGGTTTCCTGACCGGGCTCACGGGGGCGCTGTTCAAGGAGTTCGCCCTGACGCTGGCAGGGGCGGTGGTGATCTCTGGCGTGGTCGCGCTGACCCTGTCGCCGATGATGTGCGCGCTGCTCCTGCGCCACGATGAAAACCCCAGCGGCCTGGCCCATCGCCTGGACCTGATTTTCGAAGGCCTCAAGCGCCGATACCAAAGCATGCTCCACGGCACCCTGAACACACGGCCGGTGGTGCTGGTGTTCGCGGTGATCGTGCTGTGCCTGATTCCGGTGCTGCTCAAGTTCACCAAGTCGGAACTGGCCCCCGACGAGGATCAGGGCATCATTTTCATGCTGGCCAACGCCCCGCAACCGGCCAACCTCGACTACCTGAACACCTACACCGACGAATTCATCACGATCTTCAAGGAGTTTCCCGAGTACTACTCATCGTTCCAGATCAATGGATTCAACGGCGTGCAGTCGGGGATTGGTGGTTTCCTGCTCAAACCGTGGAACGAACGCGATCGTACGCAAATGGCAATCCTGCCCGAGGTCCAGCGCAAACTGGAGAGCATTTCGGGGTTGCAGATCTTTGGCTTCAACCTGCCCTCCCTGCCCGGCACGGGCGAAGGGTTGCCGTTTCAGTTCGTCATCAACACGGCCAACGATTACGAAGCGCTGCTGCAAGTGATGGACCGGGTGAAAAAACGCGCGATGGAGTCCGGCAAGTTCGCCTTCGTGGACGTAGACCTGGCCTTCGACAAACCCGAAGTGGTCGTGGATATCGATCGTGCCAAGGCTGCGCAAATGGGCGTGTCCATGCAGGACCTTGGCGGAACACTGGCGACGCTGCTGGGTCAGGCGGAGATCAACCGTTTCACCATTGAAGGTCGCAGCTACAAAGTCATCGCTCAGGTCGAACGACCTTTCCGGGACAACCCGGACTGGTTGAACAACTACTACGTGAAGAACACCCAAGGCGAACTGCTGGCCCTGTCGACCCTGATCACCGTCACCGACCGCGCCCGTCCACGGCAGTTGAACCAGTTCCAGCAACTCAACTCGGCGATCCTGTCGGGGGTGCCGCTGGTGAGCATGGGTGAAGCCATCGACACCGTGCGCCAGATCACGCAGGAAGAGGCGCCGGCCGGATTTGCCATGGATTACGCCGGCGCATCGCGCCAATACGTGCAGGAAGGCAGCGCGCTGTGGGTGACCTTCGCCCTGGCGCTGGCGATCATCTTCCTGGTGCTGGCGGCCCAGTTCGAAAGCTTCCGCGATCCGTTGGTGATCCTGGTGACCGTGCCGCTATCGATCTGCGGCGCCTTGATTCCGCTGTTCCTGGGGTGGTCGAGCATGAACATCTACACCCAGGTCGGGTTGGTGACCTTGATCGGGTTGATCAGCAAGCACGGCATTCTGATCGTCGAGTTTGCCAACCAGCTGCGCAAGGAGAAAGGCCTGACACCTCGTGAGGCTGTGGAGGAAGCGGCGGCTATTCGATTGCGCCCGGTGTTGATGACCACGGCGGCGATGGTATTCGGCATGGTGCCGTTGATCATCGCCACGGGCGCGGGCGCGGTCAGTCGGTTTGATATTGGCATGGTGATCGCAACGGGGATGTCGATCGGCACGTTGTTCACGCTGTTCGTGCTGCCATGCATCTACACCCTGCTGGCCAAACCCGACGCCAAAGAACACCCATAAACCCTGTGGGAGCCAGCCTGCTGGCGATGGCGGTCCGCCATTCAGCATTGTGTTGAATGACACACCGCCATCGCCAGCAGGCTGGCTCCCACACTGGTCTGGTGCAAGGCTTTAAGTTCGGGCACAAAAAAAGGCCTCGCATTTGGCGAGGCCTTTTATTTTGGCTTCAATCTGTTCAACTCTGCGGCCTCATTCCTTGAGAAAGTCCGAACATGAACAGCAATAAATCATGATCGGGTCGGGATGCCTCGGATGCCTTCGCTACCCGAGGCAACGGACAGTGAGCATCGGCGCTCACTGAACTGAGGACTTGCGTGCGGGGCTGCTCCCACGCCGCCACCGCCAATGAAGCAACTGCCAAGGCTCCTATCAGAAACACACCTCGTGCAATTTCTAGTTTCATTGCTATAAACCTTTGATAGCGCTGCCAAACGCCGTCTCATAAAAATAGACGAGTTTGCGCCAGTCTGCCGTGCTGAACGACGAGTGGCGGCGCAGCTGCTTCATGTCATGAGCAGCCGCGCGATAGGCAGTCAAACGCTGTCGGCATTTCTCCAGATCGATCAAGGCAATCTCGACCTTGGCCGAGTCATCTTCACCCGTGACCCGCACAAATACGTGCTTGATGTAGATGCAGCTGTGCTGCCATCGACCCTTGTGCATGCGGGCAAGATTGTCGGCCAGATCCTTCAGGACGCGATCATGAACCACTTCGCCGTGGCGCTCGCGACCACCGCCGGCGTACCAGTGTTCGATTTCCTCGAAGCCATCCAGCGACTTGGTCACCAGCAAGGCGCGCCATTTGTGCACAGGGTCGCGCTGTGCGCCGCAGAAAACGATTTCCGGAACGCGCACGTCAAGCGCGCGAAGGCCAATGAGCGCGTCGCGCTCGCGCAACACGGTCGGGCGACCGAACGGGTGCAGCCAGCTGCGATAGATATGCCCGGTCTGCCGCTTGGCGTAGAGCAGCTGTCCATCACTGCCCATGACACGCTGCACGCCACTTTCTCCGCCGCGACGGACGTTGGGTTCTTCTACCCACTCACCGCGCTGATTCCAGAAATAGTCGAAGCGGTCCTGAGAAGCGACGTCCGTTTCTGCTGCACATTGCACTGCCATCCTGTTACCTCTTGCGTAATACGTAAACTCGCCACATGGCATAGAGCGGTAAAAAGTCCAGTTGTTCCTGAATACGGAACCCTGCCTGTTCGAACTCCTTTTCTACCGTGGCCGCCGGTAACACAAATCGGTTTTGGTAACCTTCCTGCCCACGCCGTTTCTCTGAGCGCTTGCGTTTCCAGGCCTTGAAATTGCCGTCCACCCACAACGAAAGGATCACGCTGTCACGCGTGACTCGTTCAAATTCGCGCAGGATGGCCAGTCGATGCTCGGATTCACCGATGTGATGGAGCAAACGCATGCAGAAAATGCTGTCGACTGCATTGTCAGGCAAGGCAATGTCGAATGCGGAAGTGTGCAAGGGTTGTACCCGTTTCACCACGTCGGCCGGTTGCGCCTGGGTGGCAATCTTCAACATCGACTCGGAGTTGTCGGCCCCGATGATCGCGCGATTGGCTTTTTCCGCCAGCAAGGGCCAGAAACGCCCCGCCCCACAGGGTAAATCGAGGACCAGCCCGGGCTCGCCGACCAGCGCCAGCGCCTTTCGCGCCAACTGCTCGTCACGCCAGTGGGATAGCTTACGACCGAGGCCATCCTGGTGCTTCTGCAAATACCTTTGAGCGTGTTGATCGTCGTACTTTTCGGAAAAATCGAGTTTGATCGGGCCGTCCATCATTAAGGTCTCCTGAACTTCTGATGACACCTACCATAGGTAGCGTAGTGTCAGTGTCAGGTCATGCCTTTGTGAAAAAATTGTTATGTAAACGCGCAATCATTTCAAGGTTTTTCAGGATGCTCGGAGCCGCGATTCTTGAGCGTCGCTATTGGTGGCCCAACTCCACCTGAAAACGACAGCCATTAGGTTCCATATTGGTCAGGCTGACGTTCCAGCCCTGGTTCTCGCAGATCCGCTGTACCAGCGACAGGCCAAGCCCCAGGCCCTCGCCGCGCTTTTCGCTGCCACGCACAAAAGGCTCGAACATGGCCTCGCGTTTTTCCTCGGGAATACCTACGCCACTGTCCTCGACCATGAACCCCGTGGCCGTGAGGGTCAGGCGAATGAATCCCTGTTCGGTGTAATGCAGTGCGTTACGCAACAGGTTGCCCATGACGGCGTGCAAGAGGGTTGCGTTGTAGCAGGTGCCGAGCGGATTGCCCGGTTCGAAGATCAGCTTCAGCCCCTTGGCTTCAATCGGTTCGCGCCACTGGTTGAGCAGGCCGTCGGCGACCTGCCCCAGGGTCTGCTGCGGCGCGATGCTGGCGTCTTCGCGCTGGGCCCGGGCCAGCATCAGGAACGTTTGAACCAACTCGCGCATCTCCGCGCAGGCGCGGGCAATCCGCTCGACCTGAGCCCGACCACGCTGGTCGATACCGGGGTTTTCCAACAGCAACTCACAGGAACTGGCCAGCACCATCAATGGCGTGCGCAGTTCGTGGCTGACGTCGCTGGTAAACAATCGCTCGCGGGTCAGCGCCTGGCGCAAACGCCCAAGGGTGGCGTCGAAAGCAACAGCCAGCTCGCCCACTTCGTCGGCGGCATAATCCGGCGCCAAGGGAGGGGCCAGCCCCAGCAGTTGATCGCGGTGACGCACCTGGCGGGCAAGGCGCACCACCGGCGCCATCACTTTTCGCGCCAACACCCAGCCGAGAAAGACCGCCAGCGCCAGGCTCAGCACGAAGCCCACCAGCACCACGGCAAACAGTACCCGCTCACGCTCTTCGAAATCGCTCTGGTCCTGAAGCAAGACGTAACGCCGGCCATCGACGATTTCGACCATCGCGTGATACGACAGCTGTTCGCGAAAGACCTCGTGGAAACCGGAATCCAGATGCCGCAAATCCTTGGGCAGCTCGAAGTCCCCCGGTCCACCGCTGAAATAGAACAGCTGGTCCGGCTCGGGACGATGGCTCCAGTCCGAGACGCTGTCCATCAGCAGCAGCCGTTGCAAATCGCCGCCCAGCCCGGCCGAAATCAGCTTTTCTTCCACCAGGTGCACGGTCGCCACAATGCCCATGGCGAAGGCGCCCGCCACCAGCGCACTCATCAACGCAAAGGCAATGATGATCCGTTGAGCAAGGCTCTGCTTAAACTCCATCACGGCCCTCGGCCAAGCGATAACCCACACCGTGCACGGTTTGCAGCAAAGGCTTGGCGAACGGCTTGTCGATCACCTGACGCAGTTGATGGACGTGGCTGCGCAGGCTGTCGCTGTCTGGGCAGTCATCGCCCCACAGGGCTTCTTCGAGAATCTCGCGGCGCAGTACATGCGGGCTTTTCTGCATCAGCACGGCCAGCAACTTCAGGCCAACCGGGTTGAGTTTCAGCAGGCGACCTTCGCGGGTCACCTCCAGGGTGTCGAGGTCGTAGCTCAAATCGCCGACCTGCAAGGCGCGCCGACCGCCACCCTGTGCACGCCGCATGACCGCTTCGATACGCGCAGCCAGTTCAGACAGGGCGAACGGTTTGATCAGGTAGTCATCGGCACCGGATTTGAAGCCTTGCAACCGGTCGTCAAGCTGATCGCGCGCGGTGAGCATGATCACCGGCGTGTCGCGGCGGGCGTCTTCGCGCAGGCGTTTGCACAAGGTATAGCCGTCGATGCCGGGCAACATGATGTCGAGCACGATCAGGTCATAGTGCTCGGTGGCCGCCAGGTGCAGACCCGACAAACCGTCCTGCGCGCAATCCACGGTGTAGCCTTTGAGCCCCAGGTAATCGGCCAGATTGGCCAGGATATCGCGGTTGTCTTCAACCAATAGAATTCGCATGGGCACCTCCTCCGTACACAGTAACGGCCGTCATGGCCCGCGCAGCTTAAGGCCAAGTGTGGCTCAGGGCTAGGATTGCGTGCAGTTGCCAATCCAATAGAAATGCAGAGAACGGCTTAACAAGTTTTTCACTATCGATTCACACACCGACGACAGTGCGGGGCTCAGACTCCGCGCGGATGCGCTTTTCAGAACCCTTCACCAACCAAGGAAATGCCATGGCTTCGACCGCTGCCCGCCCCGCTTCCAGGCCCCTCAATTTTTGGGTATGCCTGGGGGTGCCCGCTATCACGGCGATCATTTTGGTGCTGCTTGAACTGACGTCCCTGGACATGGACCTGGCCAAACTGTTCTACGACCCGGTTGCCGGGGAGTTCATCGGGCGCCACAGTTACTTCCTTGAGAACATTCTGCATGACCGCGCCAAGCAGGTGGTCATCGCGTTTTCGGTGTTTGCGATTATCGGCTTTATTGGCTCGTTTTTTATCGTCAGGCTCAAGCCGTTCAAACGCGAACTGGGCTGCCTGGTGTTGTCGCTGGCGCTGGCGACCTCATTCGTGACGCCGGTCAAAGCGGTGACGGCTGTGCAGTGCCCTTGGAGCCTGGAGCAATTCGGCGGCCATGAAACCTACAGCGAACTGCTCAGCCCGCGTCCGCAAACCGACAAACCTGGACGTTGCTGGCCCGGAGGCCATGCGGCGACCGGGTTTACGTTGTTTGCGCTGTTTTTTGTACTGCGTGACCGTCGTCCGCGGCTGGCGCGCCAGGCGTTTGTGTTTGCGTTTGCACTGGGGACGGTGTTTTCGGTGAGCCGGATGATGCAGGGGGCGCACTTCTTTTCGCATAACGTGTGGACGGCGGTTTTTTGCTGGCTGATTTGTTTGGGGTCTTACTACTACATCCTGTATCGACCGGCGGGCAAGGCTGAGCGAGTGGCCAAAGCACAACAAGCTACAGCCTGAAACACAGATCCAAATGTGGGAGCGGGCTTGCTCGCGAAGGCGATGTGTCAGACAACATTGATGTCGACTGACACTCCCTCTTCGCGAGCAAGCCCGCTTGTGTCTTGCGCAGGGATTAGGATGAGGATGAGAGCAATAAAATGTATGGTCAGCCCATCTCCTGCAACCTCATGGGCTGTTTTCGGTAAAGCTGGCTTGCGCTAATGTATCCGGGCTCATTGTGAGCGTTGCTGCAACAACGCTCGGCCCTCGATGAGTAGCCGCTCCCGACTGTCCTGAAAAAACCCTCAGCCTCTAAAGCTGATTTTATTGCCAGGTTCTCAGTCGGGCCGTTTGCCGTTTACTGTCATCAGTCAGTGACGTCGCAAAAGCCGGTAGTAAAGCTGTACGTTCAAGCGTTCGGATGTGGGTCGTACTGGCCGCCTTTGGCCAGTACCGCCCACACTATGCGCGCCAGTTTGTTCGCCAGCGCGCACGCGACAACATTGGAGTGGCGACGCGTCAGCAGCTCTCGAACCCAGGGCCCCAAGGCGTCTTCCCGCTTATCGATATGCTGCATGATGGATCGCGCGCCCTGCACCAGCAGTTGGCGGATGTGCTTGTCGCCTCGCTTGCTGATCCCCAGAAGCACTGTCTTTCCGCCCGTCGAATATTGCCTCGGCACCAGCCCTAGCGAAGCGGCAAAATCGCGTCCACTTCGATAGTTCGACGCATCGCCTACATCGGCCAATACCGCACTGGCGGTGATGGGACCGATGCCAGGAATACTCTGCAAACGACTTCCGGCATCGTCTTCTTTCAACTGTTGCTTTAGATCGGACTCGATGTCCTTGATTTCATCATTCAGCAGTTGAATTTGATAATGGAGGCGCATCACCACGCCCTTCAGACGCAATGGAACCGGGTGTTGTGGATCGTCCAGCAGCGCCGGCACGCGGTGCAATGCAGTTGCGCCAATGGGTAGGCTGATGCCGAATTCCAGTAAAAAGCCATGAATCTGGTTGGTCGCGACGGTGCGATGGCCAATCAAGGAATCTCGGACACGATGCAGGGCTGAAAGCGTTTGCTGCTCTGCGGTTTTGATCGAGCAGAAGCGCATCGCGGGGCGGCTCGCCGCCTCGCAAATCGCTTCGGCATCAATGAAGTCGTTTTTGTTGCCTTTGACGAACGGTTTGACGTGCTGCGGGGCGATCAGCTTCACCTCGTGGCCCAATGCACCGATCTGTCGAGCCAGCCAGTGGGCGCCACCGCACGACTCCATCACCACCGTGCACGCCGGTAACTGGGCCAATGTGCTGAGCAATTGGCCGCGGTTGGTTTTCTTGCGCAATACCTGATGACCTTTGGCGTCCTGGCCATGTAGGTGGAAACTGTGTTTGCCAATGTCGATACCGAGAAGCGTCATCGTGTTCATGAGAGATCCTCCGCCGAAAACGAGAAAAGCCCTGCAAGCGTAAACCTGCAGGGCTTCTCGGTCAGGCTGACCGTCTCATTAAACCCCGCCGGCTCATCGCCGGCGGGGTTTTTATGTACGGGGTAAGGCTGGCTTACATCATGCCGCCCATGCCGCCCATACCGCCCATGTCTGGCATACCGCCGCCAGCTGGACCGTCTTCCTTGATCTCGGCGATCATGGCTTCGGTGGTGATCATCAGGCTGGCAATCGACGACGCCGCTTGCAGAGCCGAACGGGTCACTTTAGCCGGGTCCAGGATGCCCATTTCGATCATGTCGCCGTATTCACCGGTGGCAGCGTTGTAACCGTAGTTACCCGAACCCTGCTTGACCTTGTCGACAACTACGCTTGGCTCGTCACCGGAGTTGGCAACGATCTGGCGCAGTGGCGCTTCAACAGCGCGACGCAGCAACTGGATGCCAACGTTCTGGTCATCGTTGTCGCCTTTCAGCTCGGAGATAGCCTGCAGAGCGCGAACCAGTGCCACGCCGCCGCCAGGTACCACGCCTTCTTCAACGGCTGCACGGGTAGCGTGCAGGGCGTCTTCAACGCGGGCTTTCTTCTCTTTCATTTCAACTTCGGAACCGGCGCCAACCTTGATCACTGCAACGCCGCCGGACAGCTTGGCCAGACGCTCTTGCAGTTTTTCACGGTCGTAGTCGGACGAAGTGTCAGCCACTTGCTGACGGATCTGCAGAACGCGAGCCTGGATATCAGCTTCAACGCCGGCGCCGTCGATCACGGTGGTGTTTTCTTTGGACAGGATCACGCGCTTGGCATTACCCAGGTGTTCCAGGGTAGTGCTTTCCAGGCTCAGACCGATCTCTTCGGAGATAACGGTACCGCCAGTCAGAACAGCGATGTCCTGCAGCATGGCCTTGCGACGGTCGCCGAAGCCTGGAGCCTTGACGGCTGCGACTTTAACGATGCCACGCATGTTGTTCACAACCAGAGTCGCCAGGGCTTCGCCTTCAACGTCTTCGGCCACGATCAGCAGTGGACGGCCGGCTTTGGCAACGGCTTCCAGTACTGGCAGCATTTCGCGGATGTTCGAGATCTTTTTGTCGACCAGCAGGATCAGCGGACCGTCGAGCTCGGCAGTCATGGTCTCTGGCTTGTTGACGAAGTACGGGGACAGGTAGCCACGGTCGAACTGCATGCCTTCAACAACCGACAGTTCGTTTTCCAGGCCCGAGCCTTCTTCAACGGTGATCACGCCTTCTTTACCGACTTTTTCCATGGCTTCGGCAATGATGTCGCCGATGGAGCTGTCGGAGTTGGCCGAGATAGTGCCGACCTGAGCGATGGCCTTGGTGTCAGCGCAAGGCTTGGACAGGGCTTTCAGCTCTTTGACGATAGCGATGGTCGCTTTGTCGATGCCGCGCTTCAGGTCCATCGGGTTCATGCCGGCAGCGACGGCTTTCAGGCCTTCGTTGACGATCGATTGAGCCAGAACGGTAGCGGTGGTGGTGCCGTCGCCTGCGTCATCGTTGGCACGGGAGGCAACGTCTTTGACCAGCTGCGCGCCCATGTTTTCGAAGCGATCTTTCAGCTCGATTTCTTTGGCAACGGACACGCCGTCCTTGGTGATGGTCGGAGCGCCGAAGCTCTTCTCGATGATCACGTTACGGCCTTTAGGGCCCAGGGTCGCTTTTACTGCGTCAGCCAGGACGTTGACACCGGCGAGCATTTTCTTGCGGGCGGAATCGCCGAATTTAACTTCTTTAGCAGCCATGATCGATATTCCTTAAATACTTTGTAGTAGCGGGAAAATGGGCGGGGAATCAGCCTTCGACAACAGCGAGGATTTCGCTCTCGCCGATGACCAGCAGGTCTTCGCCGTCAACTTTCACAGTGTTGCTGCCGGAGTAAGGGCCGAACACAACCTTGTCACCCACTTTCACGGACAGCGCACGCACTTCACCGTTTTCCAGGACTTTGCCCGGGCCTACAGCGAGGACTTCGCCCTGGTTTGGCTTTTCAGCAGCCGAACCTGGCAGGACGATACCGCCAGCGGTTTTCTTTTCTTCTTCGCTGCGACGGACGACGACGCGGTCATGCAGAGGACGAAGCTTCATTGTCGATCTCTCCTAATTGTGGTTTTCATCGGCCGGTGTATTCCCGGCGGGTTTAACAAATCCGGCGGTGCCGGGTGCGGTTCGTCAAGCGAACCGCGGAAGTCTGTCTGGCGTGATCGCCAGAAACCTTGCGGTGACCGTTACATAAGGGCGCATAAGCTTATTACAAGGGCGGGGATCGAAATTTTTTGCATCAATGCCCCGAAAACGAACACGGCACCCGAAGGTGCCGTGCAGCTGAAACGCTTTACTTGGAATCGCGGTGTTCGAACTCGCCTTCGATCACGTTGGGCTCGCGACCCAGCGGCTGCTGGGGAGCAGGACCGCCACGTGGTTGAAGATCGTCGGCGAACGCACGCTGACGGATCGCGGCCTCTTCGGCGCGCTGGCGCATTTTATTGGCCAGCAGTCGGCGGGAGATCGGCAGCAGCATGATCAGACCCAGCACGTCCGAGACGAAGCCAGGCAGGATCAACAGACCGCCCGCCAGGGCCAGCATCAAGCCTTCGAGCATGGTCTGGGCTGGCAACTCGCCGCGGTTCAGGCTTTCACGAGCACGCAACGCGGTGGCCAGACCGGCGATACGCAGCACGAACACGCCGAGCATCGAGCCGAGAATGATCAGCAGCAGGGCCGGGAAAAACCCGATAGCCCCGCTGACCTTGACGAATACGAACAGCTCCAACACCGGAAACAGTACAAAGAGCAATAAAAAAGGGCGCATCAAATGGTTCCTCAACGCAAGAATGCCTTGCCAGTCTTCCCTAGATGACGTCGCCGTTTCGTGAATTCAAGCGTCGGCCACTTCATTTTTCGGCCAATGCTCGGCGTGAGCCAGGAAAACCAAGGCTTCGCGCACTTGTGTCGGCGTATTACAAGTTGCCTGGAACGGCAGCCAGTACAGGGCCTGACCAATGCGCAGGTGCATGCCTTCGCTGTCGATACCGGCCAGTTGCGCCGGTTCGGTTTTCGGCAGCCCCGCCAAATCGACGTAGTGGGCGATTGCTTTGGCGTGATCGGCATTCATGTGCTCGACCATGCTCAGTTCGGCTTTGCCGGCGAACGGGTTGGCCAAGGTCAGATGATCAACCCAGTGAATCGCGCCGAAACCGCCGATGTAACGGTGACGCACAGGCTTGAGCACCCAGAAATCGAAATCGTGGGCCTTGTGGTAGCTCTGTGAATCCGGGAAATAGCGGTAGTAACGCTCGGCCGCCGCTTCGATCGCGACCTCGTCTTCGAGTTTTTCTGCTTCAGCCAGGTAAGTCAGGCGACCAACGGCTTGCACGTCGTCAGCCTCACGCTCGCCCACAAACAGCGAGCATTTCGGATCTTTCTGCAGGTTATGAGTGTGCTGGGCGATGCGACTGATAAGGATCAGCGGCCGTCCTTGCTCGTCCAGGCAGTAAGGAACGACGGAGCCAAACGGGAAGCCGGGCATCGACTTGGAGTGCGTCGACAGCACTCCGCGGTATTCCTTGAGAAGCAATTCTCGGGCATTCTTGGCCGCTTCAACGCTCAATTTATGACTCCTTATATAGAATCCGTCGAAAAAACGGACAGGCGCCTGGGGATAAGTTCCAGTACGTCATCGGGGCAGTTCTCATGTGCAACCAGGCCACATCAGGTGCAGATCGAGAGGCCCTCTAGGAAGGAAAACCACTCTGAACCTGCTATTGGGGCATGCGAATGCAACTCACTGACAAAGTAATCATTATCACTGGCGGTTGCCAGGGTTTAGGCCGTTCCATGGCCGAGTATTTCGCGGGCAAAGGCGCAAAGCTGGCGCTAGTGGATTTGAACCAGGAAAAGCTCGACGACACCGTCGCGGCGTGCAAAGCCAAGGGCGTAGAAGCCCGTGCTTACCTGTGCAACGTTGCCAATGAAGAGCAAGTGACGCATATGGTTGCCCAGGTGGCCGAAGATTTCGGCGCGATTCATGGCCTGATCAACAACGCCGGCATCCTGCGCGACGGCTTGCTGCTGAAGGTCAAGGATGGCGAAATGACCAAGATGAGCCTGGCCCAATGGCAGGCGGTCATCGACGTCAACCTGACCGGCGTGTTCCTGTGCACCCGTGAAGTCGCGGCAAAAATGGTCGAACTGAACAACAGCGGCGCGATCATCAATATCTCCTCGATCTCCCGCGCCGGCAACGTCGGCCAGACCAACTACTCCGCCGCCAAGGCTGGCGTGGCCGCGGCGACCGTGACCTGGGCCAAGGAACTGGCGCGTTATGGCATTCGCGTGGCGGGCATTGCCCCGGGCTTTATCGAAACCGAGATGACCTTGGGCATGAAGCCTGAAGCCCTAGAGAAGATGACAGCGGGGATCCCGCTCAAGCGCATGGGCAAACCAGAAGAGATCGCGCATTCGGCGGCGTACATCTTCGAGAACGACTACTACACCGGCCGGATTCTGGAAATGGATGGCGGGCTGCGGATCTAAAGCCCCGATTGATCAATGTGGGAGCTAGCCTGCTAGCGACTGCGGTGGTTCAGCCAACATATTTGTTGAATGTGAATCCGCTATCGCTAGCAGGGCTAGCTCCCACAGTTGATTGTGTTTCAGTTCATCAATCGTCGCTGATGGTGATGTTCGGCATCGCCGGCGTTGCCGCTTCCTGCAACACAATCCGCGCGCCGACGTGGCGGGCGAGTTCCTGGTACACCAGCGCAATCGGGCTGTCCGGCTCGGCGATCACCGTTGGCTTGCCGCCATCGGCCTGCTCGCGGATAGCCATTGCCAGCGGCAACGACGCCAGCAGTTCGACGCCATACTGATTGGCCAGCTTCACCCCGCCACCTTCACCGAACAAATGCTCGGCGTGCCCGCAGTTGGAGCAGATGTGCACGGCCATGTTTTCCACCACGCCCAGTACCGGAATGTTGACCTTGCGGAACATCTCCACGCCTTTGCGCGCGTCCAGCAGCGCCAGGTCTTGCGGGGTAGTGACGATGACGGCACCGGCCACCGGGACTTTCTGCGCCAGGGTCAGCTGGATGTCACCGGTGCCCGGCGGCATGTCGATGACCAGGTAATCCAGATCGCCCCAGGCGGTTTGCGTGACCAGTTGCAGCAGCGCGCCGGAGACCATCGGCCCGCGCCAGACCATCGGGGTGTTGTCGTCGGTCAGGAAGGCCATGGACATCACTTCCACGCCATGGGATTCGATCGGCACGAACCATTTCTGATCCTTGACCTTCGGTCGGGTGCCTTCCGGGATACCGAACATGATGCCCTGGCTCGGGCCGTAGATATCCGCGTCGAGAATCCCGACCTTGGCGCCTTCACGGGCCAGTGCCAGTGCGAGGTTGGCGGCGGTGGTGGATTTGCCCACGCCCCCCTTGCCGGACGCCACGGCCACCACGTTCTTGACGTTGGCCAGGCCCGGAATCTGCGCCTGGGCCTTGTGTGCGGCGATCACGCTGGTGATGTCAACGCGAGCGCTCGTCACGCCGTCGAGACCTTCGATCGCCATTTGCAGCATCTGCGACCAGCCACTTTTGAACAGGCCGGCGGCGTAACCCAGCTCCAGCTGAACGCTGACGCGATCGCCCTGGATGTCGACGCTGCGCACGCACCCGGCGCTGACCGGGTCCTGGTTCAGGTAAGGGTCGGTGTATTGGCGAAGGACGGCTTCCACCGCTGCGCGATTGACGACGCTCATGGGCAACTCCGATAGCAAGACTGGAAAATCAGGCGGGTATCGTACCTGTTCTCACGCACGGACGGCATGCTTTCAGGATATGCCAAATAAGCCATGGTCGAATGCGACCTGTAGCAGCTGGCGAAGCCTGCGTTCGGCGGCGCAGCCGTCGTAAAACCAGACACTGCGGTGTTTCAGGTAGTCCGAGTTGCCCGGATTCACGACGGCTGCGCCGCCGAACGCAGGCTTCGCCAGCTGCTACAAAGGTCCGCAGTGACCGGTCGCGGGGGTGAAAAATATGCGCCGGCGCTTTATAGTGGCCGACCTCCGTTTCATCAAGTAGCCGAGCCCCATGTCCGAGCCACGCAAGATCCTCGTCACCAGCGCCCTGCCCTATGCCAATGGTTCGATCCATCTTGGCCACATGCTGGAATACATCCAGACCGATATGTGGGTGCGCTTCCAGAAGCACCGCGGCAACCAATGCATTTATGTCTGCGCCGACGACGCTCACGGTTCGGCCATCATGCTGCGCGCGGAAAAGGAAGGCATCACCCCGGAACAACTGATCGCCAACGTCCAGGCTGAGCACAGCGCCGACTTTGCCGAGTTCCTGGTGGACTTCGACAACTTTCACTCCACTCACGCCGAAGAAAACCGTGAGCTGTCGAGCCAGATCTACCTGAAGTTGCGAGACGCCGGGCACATCGCCCAGCGCTCGATCACCCAGTATTTCGATCCGGAAAAGAAAATGTTCCTGGCCGACCGCTTCATCAAGGGCACCTGCCCGAAGTGCGGCACTGAAGACCAGTACGGCGACAACTGCGAAAAATGCGGTGCGACCTACGCACCGACCGACCTGAAGGATCCGAAGTCGGCAATCTCTGGCGCCACCCCGGTGCTCAAGGATTCCCAGCACTTCTTCTTCAAACTGCCGGACTTCCAGGAAATGCTGCAGGCCTGGACCCGCAGCGGCACCCTGCAAGAAGCAGTCGCCAACAAGATCGCCGAATGGCTGGATGCCGGCCTGCAACAGTGGGACATCTCCCGCGATGCGCCGTACTTCGGTTTCGAAATCCCTGACGAGCCAGGCAAGTACTTCTACGTCTGGCTGGACGCGCCGATCGGCTACATGGCCAGCTTCAAGAACCTCTGCGATCGCCGTCCGGAACTGGATTTCGACGCGTTCTGGGGCAAGGACTCCACCGCCGAGCTGTACCATTTCATCGGCAAGGACATCGTCAACTTCCACGCCCTGTTCTGGCCAGCGATGCTCGAAGGCGCCGGTTTCCGCAAGCCGACCGGCATCAACGTGCACGGTTACCTGACCGTCAACGGTCAGAAAATGTCCAAATCCCGCGGCACCTTCATCAAGGCCCGGACCTATCTCGACCACCTGTCGCCGGAATACCTGCGCTACTACTACGCGGCCAAGCTGAGCCGTGGCGTCGATGACCTGGACCTGAACCTCGAAGACTTCGTGCAGAAGGTCAACTCCGACCTGGTCGGCAAAGTCGTCAACATCGCCAGCCGTTGCGCCGGTTTCATCCACAAAGGCAACGCCGGTGTGCTGGTGGCCGGCAACGCCGCGCCGGAGCTGACCGAAGCGTTCCTCGCCGCAGCCCCGAGTATCGCCGAAGCCTACGAGGCACGCGACTTCGCCCGTGCCATGCGCGAGATCATGGGCCTGGCCGACCGCGCCAACGCCTGGATCGCCGACAAGGCGCCGTGGTCGCTGAACAAACAGGAAGGCAAGCAGGATGAAGTCCAGGCCATCTGCGCACTGGGCGTCAACCTGTTCCGCCAGTTGGTGATTTTCCTCAAACCGGTACTGCCGTTGCTGGCCGCCGATGCCGAGGCATTCCTCAACGTCGCGCCGCTGACCTGGAACGACCACGCCACCTTGCTCAGCAACCATCAGTTGAACGAGTTCAAGCCGTTGATGACCCGTATCGACCCGGTAAAAGTGCAAGCCATGAGCGACGCCTCGAAAGAAGACCTGACCGCCAGCGCAACCGACACCGGTGATGCTGCGCCGGCCGGTAACGGTGAACTGGCCAAGGATCCGCTGTCGCCGGAAATCGACTTCGACGCCTTCGCCGCTATCGACCTGCGCGTGGCCCTGATCCTCAAGGCCGAACACGTAGAAGGTGCCGACAAACTGCTGCGCCTGACCCTCGACATCGGTGACGAGCAACGCAACGTGTTCTCCGGGATCAAGAGCGCTTATCCGGATCCGTCCAAGCTCAATGGTCGCCTGACCATGATGATCGCCAACCTCAAGCCACGGAAAATGAAGTTCGGCATCTCCGAAGGCATGGTGATGGCGGCCGGCCCTGGCGGTGAAGAAATCTACCTGCTCAGCCCCGACAGCGGCGCCAAGCCGGGTCAGCGCATCAAGTAAGGTTCTGCGGTAAATCGATCCCACAGTCGTGCCTGTCGCGACTGTGGGATTTTCATATCTGGCCCCACCCTCCGTCCTTGCCGGATAATGCCTAAGCTTTTTAGACCGCTCTGTTAGAAAGCCCTATTTCAACCGGCACGATCATGACCGAGATTCTGCTTACGCTTATCAGCACTGCCCTGATCAACAACCTCGTGTTGCACTGGCCGCTGGGCGTCGATCCGCTGATCGGCAGCGAGCGCGATCAGGTTCATGCGCTGGGCATTGCGACGACATGCCTGATGCTGGTTGTCGGCCTTTTGAGCTACTCGGCCTATCACTGGCTGCTGGTGCCGCTGGAACTCACGTCGCTGCGCCTCTTCGTGTTCCTGCCCTTGAGCGTTTTGCTGATCGGCCCACTGTTGAAGCTGCTTTCCCGTTTACTGCCCAGGCTTGCGTTCAATGGCCTCTGGCCGTTGCTGCTGGGCAACGCGGGTGTGCTGGGGCTGACCTTGCTCAACGCCCAGAACGACAAAGGATTCTTCCACGCCACAGCCCTGTGCCTCGGTGCAGGGCTGGGGTTCTGGCTGGTGCTGAGCCTGTTCAGCGACTTGCGCCAGCGCACAATCAATAATGATATTCCCCTGCCCTTTCGTGGCCTGCCGATCGAGTTGATCGGCGCCGGACTGATCGCAGTGGCTTTTCTCGGATTCAGCGGGCTGATCAAAACATGAGTCTGATTCAACGCATCGACGCCCTATTGCCGCAGACCCAATGCGGCAAGTGCGGCCACCCCGGATGCAAGCCGTACGCCGAAGGCATTGCCAGCGGCGAGCCGATCAACAAGTGCCCGCCGGGCGGCAGCGAAACCATCGCAGCGCTGGCTGACTTGCTGAAGGTGCCGGTGCTGGAACTGGACGTCAGTCGCGGTCCGGCCCCGGCGCAGATCGCCTATATTCGTGAAGCGGAGTGTATTGGCTGCACCAAGTGCATTCAGGCTTGCCCGGTGGATGCAATCGTCGGCGCGGCAAAATTGATGCACACGGTGATCGTCGACGAATGCACCGGTTGCGACCTGTGTGTCGCACCCTGCCCGGTGGACTGCATCGAGATGCGACCACTGCCCTTGGCCACGGTGCTGCCGATTGTCGGTGGCCTGGCGTTCAGCCTTGAGGAACAACAGGCGCGCACCGCCAAACGCAATCATGCGCGTCGGCGCTTCGAACAGCGCAACGCCCGCTTGCGTCGTGAGGAAGAACAGAAGCTCGCCGAACGTCAGGCCCGTGCCCAACGCACCGTGCCGCACAACGAAGTGATGACACTCGACCCGGTTCAGGCTGCGCTTGAGCGGGTGCGTGCGCAGAAAGCGGCCAACGCCGATGCGGCGCTGAAAAAAGCCAAGATCGATGTGGCGATGAGTCGCGCGCAACTGAACAAGTCGCTCAAGGCCTTCGGGCATCCGCCGACCTTCGAGCAGCAGTCGCAGCTGATCGTGCTGCAACAGCAATTCGAAGCGGCGGAGCAAGCCTTGGCGAAGCTGGAAAGCAGCGCGCCGCCCACCCCGGCGCCGGCCGCGCCAGCGAAGGATGCCGAACTGAAACGGGCGAAGATCCAGCTGGCCATGCGTCGCGCCGAACTTAACAAAGCGCGAACCAACGAAGCAGCGGCTGAACAGATTGCAGCGCTGGAACTCGCGGTGAAGGACGCCGAGCGCCAGGTGGATACCCATGCCGCCCCTTGAACCGGTGGACGAACGCCTTCAGCAGGCCATGAAACTGGTATTGCTGGCCACTGTGCCGGGGATGCTGGTGTTTTTCTGGTTGTATGGCTGGGGCGTTTTGATCAACCTGATTCTGACGGCCGTTACCGCATTGGCCGTTGAGGCAGCGGTGTTGCAACTGCGCAGGCAACTCATCAAACCAACCCTGAGCGATGGCAGCGCCCTGGTCAGCGCAACGTTGCTGGCACTGGCCTTGCCGCCTTATTGCCCATGGTGGTTGACGGTCAGTGCGGCGGCGCTCGCGCTGCTCGGCAAACACCTCTACGGCGGAGTCGGCAAGAATCCGTTCAATCCGGCAATGCTCGGTTTTGCCTTCGTGCTGGTGGCCTTTCCCCAACAGATGACTCTCTGGCCGTCATCCCACGGCATGAATTTGCTCGAAGGTTTGCAGCAGGTCTTCGGCTTCGGACAGGCACCAGATGCCTGGGTGCAGGCCACGGCGCTGGACAGCCTGCGAATCAACAAAAGCCTGACCATGGATGAACTCTTCGCGGGCAATCTTGCGTTCGGCCATTTCGGTGGACGCGGCGTGGAATGGGTCAACCTGGCTTTTCTCGCCGGTGGCGCATTCCTGCTACAACGGCGGGTGTTCACTTGGCACGCCCCGGTCGGCATGCTCGCCAGCCTGTTCGTTCTCAGCCTGCTGTGCTGGAACGGCTCGGGCTCCGACTCCCATGGCTCGCCACTGTTTCATCTGCTCACCGGCGCGACCATGCTGGGTGCATTCTTTATTGCCACCGAACCGGTGTCCGGCGCGAAAAGTCCCGGTGCCCGACTGCTGTTCGGTGCTGGCGTGGGATTACTCACCTACCTGATTCGAACCTGGGGGGGTTATCCGGACGGCGTGGCGTTCGCCGTGCTGCTGATGAACCTTTGTGTCCCGGCGCTGGAGCGGTTTGTCGCGTCCAGACAGGCGCAGGTGGCCCCATGAACCGAGCGACGAGCGTTGGGATTCTGGTGCTGTTGGCCGGGCTGGGGGTTGGCGCGACGTACTTCGTGCAACACGCCAGCGAACCGCGCATCAGTGCGCAACAACGCTTGATCGACAGCCGCAACCTGCTGGACTTGCTACCGCCGGGCAGCTACGACAATCAACCGCTGGAGCAGCCGCTCGCCCTTGAAAACATCCCCTTGGCTAACAGCACACTGCTGGGTGGCTATCTGGCTAACCAGGCCAGCCAACCTCGCGCGGTGTTGCTGCGAAGCCAGACCCTGGGCTACGAGGGCTCCATCGAGCTGCTGATTGCCATCGGCGCAAACGGCAAGTTGTTGGGGGTTAAAACCCTCAAGCAATCGGAAACCCCTGCGCTGGGTGGCAAGATCGCTGACTGGCCCAATGCCTGGCTTCAGGTGTTTACCGGCAAGTCTCGCACTGAGCCCGGCGATATGGGCTGGGCCTTGAAAAAAGATCAGGGCCAATTCGACCAGATAGCGGGCGCGACCATCACTTCAAGAGCGGTGATCAGCGCTGTCCATGACGCGTTGCGCTACTTTGATGAACACCCGCAACAGTTGATCGGGAGCGAGGTTCATGAATAAGTCATCGACGCTGCGCAACTCACTGATGCTTGCGCCGCTGATCGGCGCTACGGACGCTTGGCAGACGGCGTTGGGCCTCTGGCTGATGTTCTTCGTGGTGATCAATGCGTATGGCGCCAGCATGGCCGCCTTGCGATCACGGCTGATCCCGTCCACCCGATTGCTTGCCAGCCTCCTGCTGGCGGCCACGTTGACCAGTTGTGCGGAACTTGCCGCACAGGTCTTGTCACTTCAATGGCATCAGCACGTGGGGATCTATGCAGGATTGATCGCCGTGCAATGCCTGGTGCTGGAACACAATGGTTTTTTCCAGGAATCCTGGCTCGATCGCCTGCGCTTGTGTGGCCTGTTTGGCGCGTTGATGGTGGGCCTTGGCTTGCTGCGCGAGTTCATCGGCAACGGCGGCCTGCACCTGGCCACGCTGGTTCCCGGCGGATTCATTCTTCTGGGACTGTTGATCGCCGCCTGGCAGGCCTGGCACCGCCCGGCTCCCTCACACTGACCGATTTCGAGGAAACGCACTGTCCATGAATGCCGCAAAACGCCTGGAAATTTTCCGCAGGTTTCACGAAGACAACCCGGAACCGAAGACCGAACTGGCCTATTCCTCGCCGTTCGAATTGCTGATTGCCGTCATTCTTTCCGCCCAGTCGACGGATGTCGGCGTGAACAAGGCCACCGCCAAACTCTACCCGGTGGCCAATACGCCGGCGGCGATTTATGCCTTGGGCGTTGAAGGGCTGTCGGAATACATCAAGACCATCGGCCTGTTCAACAGCAAAGCGAAAAACGTGATCGAAACCTGTCGTTTGCTGGTGGAGCGCCATGGCGGCGAGGTTCCGCAAACTCGAGAGGAACTGGAAGCGCTGCCCGGCGTCGGCCGCAAGACCGCCAACGTGGTGCTCAACACCGCTTTTCGGCAACTGACCATGGCCGTGGATACCCACATTTTCCGGGTCAGCAACCGCACGGGCATAGCTCCGGGCAAGAACGTGGTCGAGGTGGAGATGAAGCTGATGAAGTTTGTCCCCAAGCAATACCTGCTCGATTCCCACCATTGGCTGATCTTGCATGGGCGCTACGTTTGCCTGGCCCGCAAGCCCCGTTGCGGCAGCTGCCGGATCGAAGACCTGTGCGAATACAAGCTGAAGACCTCGGACGATTGAGGCGCTATTAGATTTATTGATCCATCGATTGAAAAAATCTTTTTTACCCGCCGGGAGTTTGTCGATATAAGGAGCGCCAAAGGCAGTCTTAGCCTGGAGTTAACCTTATGAGCACTGGCAAAGAGCAATTGGACGTAGAAGACGACTTCACACCCGTTGAGGCCGATGACGCTGAACCGGTGGTTGAAGTGGCGAAGACCAACCTGAGCAAACGCCGCACCATCGACAATCTGCTGGAGGAGCGCCGACTGCAAAAGCAATTGGCCGATTACGACTTTGACTTGTGACACCTAAAAGCCTCCCGAAACGGAGGCTTTTTACCAAGTGCCAATCCCTCAGTCGCCAGTGCACTCATACCAGCCCATTGCGTTGAGCCAGTTCAATCAGGTCGACCAAGGACCGAGCATTGAGCTTCAACAACAGGCGAGTCTTGTAGGTGCTGACGGTTTTATTGCTGAGGAACATGCCATCGGCAATCTCCTTGTTTGTCTTTCCTCTAGCCAACTGTTGCAGCACCATCATTTCGCGCCCGGACAAACGATCCACCATATCGGCTTCACTGGCATTCCCGAGACTGGAGCGAACGGTATGCAGCGCTTGATTCGGAAAGTAGCTGTAGCCAGAGAGTACGGCTTTTATCGCACTGAGCAATTCAGTGAGGTCCTGTTGTTTGCAGACATATCCGGCGGCACCCGACTGCATGCAACGCATGGAAAAATGTCCGGGTGCCTGAGAGGTCAATATCAACACTTTAAGAGGCATTGCCGTAGAGGTCAGACGCGCGATGACTTCCAACCCGTCCAGCTTCGGTATTCCAATATCCAGAATGACAATATCCGGCATAAGTTCGCGGGCAAGTTGTAACGCATCCACGCCGTTATCTGTTTCTGCAATGACTTCGTAGCCATGACGCTCCATCAGCATACGTACCGCAAGACGAATGACGGGGTGATCATCCACGATCAGCACTTTATTCATGGGCAAGTCCAATTTCGCTGTTCGAATTTTTAGAGCCCGCACAATAGCCTAGTCGTTTCATCCGTGGCACGCCGCCCCCCTCGCCCACCCGCAGCGAAAGACATTCCCTACAAACAAGCAGGATATGTCTTACAAAAATCAGACAAATACTGTGTGTCTTAAATTTTATCGCCCTGCCAGCGCTGTGCTTTCAAAACTGTTTTTGTATCGATTTACATCAAGAAATCAAAGAAACCAGAAGCTGACAGAGAGATCCGGCAAGCGCTGACGATTGAGCTACGCTTAAAAAGTAACCGATATTGTCAAGCCGACACTCACACCGGACAGTTAAACCCTTAATAGACCCATTACAACAAGCCTTACATCAGGCAACACTTGAGAAACAGCAACACCATAGACTTATAAAAACAAAAATACCCGACTCACAAACAATACAGTTACTATGACCCCTACTAACAAATCAACTAAGAGGACACCACCAAAACAGTAGACAGCTTTCTCCGCCACACCTTTAACTTACCAGCACTCTTAACTTCCACGAACCCATCGAGAAAAGACAATCTTTCATGAGCAAAAAACATGAACAAATTAAAAACAAGAATCTCCAACCCCATGACAATCATCGCGATATTTGCAACCCTGTCTGAAACATCGGCCGCTATTTCTCTTCCCTTTCTCGGCGACGAGGAGAGAGAGATCTATATCTGGTTCCTTATCAGCTTCCCTTTTTATTTGCTCTTCCTGTTCTTCGCCACACTAAACTTCAACTATAGATCGCTTTACGCGCCCTCTGATTTTGAAAAAGGAAAGCATTTCATAAAGGCCATGAGCGATGCCGATCAACCACAAGGAGGCACACCTGAGCCGTTGATTGAGCATCACGTACGCTCAACGGTGCTATTAAAGGATCTGCACATCGTCGACGCACGATGGATGAGCAGCAAAATGGATTTCAACACCTTGATGGAAAAGGTCCAGCAACCACAGGAAAACCCTGCGCGCGTTATCGTGTTTCTCACGTGTACTGATTCAGAGGCATTGCTGAAGGAAGGCGCACACAAGCATGCGAAACAAACAAAGAAGCGCAACAGCACTGCGTTCTGGGTTGCCTACAATTTGAGCTCGCATGGCATGACGATGATGGCTTGAATACCGGTAGCAGAAGACAGCGCTCGAAGGGCAATCGGAGCGCAAAAGCAGACGAAAGCGTATTTGTAACAACAATAAGAAAGTTGAAACATGATGCACGGCAGGAAACATCCCTCTTTCAGAAATGTGGCCTTGTCACCGACAAGGCCACATTTCCATTACCGTCGTTGCAGCTTCAAAGGTCTCAGAAAAGCTTCCGGCCTTTGTTTGCAGCAATGCGCATGCGCAAGGCGTTGAGCTTGATAAAGCCCGCCGCGTCGGCCTGGTTGTAAGCACCACCGTCTTCTTCGAAGGTCGCGATGTTGGCATCGAACAACGATTCGTCGGACTTGCGACCAGTGACGATCACGTTGCCCTTGTACAGCTTCAGGCGCACAACGCCGTTCACGTGCGCCTGGGACGCATCGATCATCTGTTGCAGCATCAGACGCTCAGGGCTCCACCAGTAACCGGTGTAGATCAGGCTGGCGTATTTAGGCATCAACTCGTCTTTGAGATGAGCCACTTCGCGGTCCAGGGTGATCGATTCGATCGCACGGTGAGCGCGCAGCATGATAGTGCCGCCTGGGGTTTCGTAGCAGCCACGGGACTTCATGCCCACGTAACGGTTCTCGACGATGTCGAGACGGCCGATGCCGTGTTCGCCACCGATACGGTTCAGGGTCGCCAGCACGGTGGCTGGGGTCATTTCGACGCCGTCCAGTGCCACGATGTCGCCGTTGCGGTAGGTCAGCTCCAGGTATTGCGCCTTGTCTGGAGCCTTCTCCGGGGAGACGGTCCATTTCCACATGTCTTCTTCGTGCTCGGTCCAGGTGTCTTCCAGCACGCCGCCTTCATAGGAGATGTGCAGCAGGTTGGCATCCATCGAGTACGGGGATTTTTTCTTGCCGTGGCGCTCGATCGGGATGTTGTGCTTTTCAGCATAATCCATCAGCTTTTCACGGGAGAGCAGGTCCCACTCGCGCCAAGGGGCGATCACTTTCACGCCTGGCTTGAGTGCGTAGGCGCCCAGTTCGAAACGAACCTGGTCGTTGCCCTTGCCGGTGGCGCCGTGGGAAATGGCGTCAGCGCCGGTTTCGTTGGCGATTTCGATCAGGCGTTTGGCGATCAACGGACGAGCGATGGAAGTACCCAGCAGGTACTCGCCTTCGTAAACGGTGTTGGCGCGGAACATCGGGAAAACGAAATCACGCACGAATTCTTCGCGCAGATCGTCGATATAGATCTCTTTCACGCCCATGGCCTGAGCCTTGGCGCGTGCAGGTTCGACCTCTTCGCCCTGACCCAGGTCAGCGGTGAAGGTCACGACTTCACAGTTATAAGTATCCTGCAGCCACTTGAGGATCACCGAAGTGTCCAGGCCGCCGGAATACGCCAGAACGACCTTGTTTACGTCCGCCATGCCATCACTCCACGGGGTTCTACGGAAAGCCGTGAAGTCTACCGGTCATACGGAATAATTTACAGAGGCGCGACAGCTTATGACGACGAAGCGACAGATTCTGTCGAGCGAGCGACGAATTCAGCTGGCTCAGGAGGTCGCCGAGGAGCTTCCCGGCGTGGTGGTTTGAGGGGCGACTTTCTCGGTCGGTGCCACCCGTTCCAGGCGCACGGCTACCCGGCGATTCTTCGCGCGGTTGGTGGCATTGGTGTTTGGCACCACAGGATAGCGTTCACCGTGGAAACGCATTGTGATCTGCGATTCCTGGATGCCATTGGCCTTGAAATACTCCATTACCGCCAGCGCCCGGCGGCGTGACAGCTCGCGGTTGGTCAGGCGATTGCCGCTGTTGTCGGAGTGCCCGTCGAGTTCGATGTGATTGACCGTCGGATCCGCCTTCATGAACTCCAGCATCACCTGCAACTGCGCCTTGGCTTGCGGATTGAGATCGACGCCTTCACCCGGGAAGCCGATCTCGGACTGTTTGACCTGCTCGAAATTCTTCGGCAGCAGCTTCGCGACGCAACCCTGATAGTCGTTGAAAGCCTTGCTGAACTTGACCGGCAACAGGCGCACCTCAGACACGCGACCATCGCCAGAGGAATGGCGGATGACCGGGCTGCGGCCGTCCATCAACCCGCTGATCAGGCGCCCGGCCTGAACCTGCGAACTGTTGAACAACACATTGCCGCTGCCGATTCTCACCGAGCCCAGGTTGATGTCGCCACGTCCCGGTTGCCACGGCGCAGCGGCCGCCAGCAGCGTCGCGGAACCGCCGCCGATCATCGCGTTGTAGGCTTTGAGACGAAACGTCGCCTGCTCGCCGGCACGGCGCACGAATTCACCCGAACCGAAATCGGTGATCGGTTGAGTCAGGCGGCATTCGAACTTGTCACCTTCGACCGTCCACTCGATGCTCTCCAGACGCGTCTGGAAAGTGAGCGCCATCGCAGGGAGGCTGGCAAACACACTGAGCAAGGCTAAATAACGCTGGCGCACGGGAGGCTCCACTGGCTTCTACAACAAAAAGACCGATACACATATTTACGGCATACCTGTTGGATATCGGAAGCTTCCTGCAAAACTTGATAGCGAGTGCCTGAGAGAGTCTTTTCCGGTAGCATTCCCCAGAGTTTGACCCGCCTGGAATCCCCTCATGTCCGACCGCCTGACCCTGCTGCGTCCCGACGACTGGCATATTCATCTTCGCGATGGTGCTGTGTTGACCAATACCGTTGCGGATGTCGCGCGCACCTTTGGTCGCGCAATCATCATGCCCAACCTGGTACCTCCGGTGCGTAACGCCGCTGAAGCCGACGGCTATCGCCAGCGGATTCTCGCTGCACGCCCGGCCGGCAGTCGTTTCGAACCGTTGATGGTGCTGTACCTGACCGACCGCACCCAGCCCGACGAAATTCGCGAGGCCAAGGCCAGCGGCTTCGTCTACGCCGCCAAGCTGTACCCGGCCGGCGCGACCACCAACTCGGATTCTGGTGTCACCAGTATCGACAAGATCTTCCCTGCACTTGAGGCCATGGCCGACGTCGGGATGCCCTTGCTGATTCATGGTGAAGTGACCCGTGGCGATGTCGATGTGTTCGACCGCGAAAAACTCTTCATCGATGAGCACATGCGTCGTGTGGTCGAGCGTTTCCCGACGCTCAAAGTGGTGTTCGAACACATCACCACCGCAGACGCCGTGCAGTTCGTCAACGAGGCTTCGGCCAACGTTGGCGCGACCATCACCGCGCATCACCTGCTGTACAACCGCAACCACATGCTGGTGGGCGGGATTCGGCCGCACTTCTATTGCCTGCCGATCCTCAAGCGCAATACCCATCAGGAAGCCCTGCTCGACGCCGCTACCAGCGGCAGCGACAAGTTCTTCCTCGGCACCGATTCGGCGCCGCACGCCCAGCACGCCAAGGAAGCCGCTTGCGGCTGTGCCGGTTGCTATACCGCTTATGCAGCGATCGAGATGTATGCCGAAGCCTTCGAACAGCGCAACGCGCTGGACAAGCTCGAAGCCTTCGCCAGCCTCAACGGCCCGCGCTTCTATGGCCTGCCGGCGAACACCGATCGCATCACCCTGGTCCGCGATGAGTGGACCGCCCCGACCAGCCTGCCATTTGGCGAGCTGACCGTAATCCCGCTGCGCGCCGGTGAAAAACTGCGCTGGCGCCTGCTGGAGGAACACGCGTGAGTGAAGACCATTTCGACGACGAACAGGACGGTCAAGGCGGCGGAGGTGGTTCACGCCACCCGATGGCTGAGCGCTTCCGTGGATACCTGCCCGTTGTTGTCGACGTTGAAACCGGTGGTTTCAACTCTGCCACTGACGCCTTGCTGGAAATCGCCGCGACCACGATCGCCATGGATGAAAAAGGGTTTGTGTACCCCGATCACACCTATTTCTTCCGTGTCGAGCCTTTTGAAGGCGCGAATATTGAAGCAGCCGCACTGGAATTCACCGGAATCAAGCTCGATCACCCGCTGCGTATGGCGGTAAGCGAAGAAGCAGCCCTGACCGATATTTTCCGCGGCATCCGCAAGGCCCTGAAAGCCAACGGTTGCAAACGGGCGATTCTGGTCGGGCACAACAGCAGCTTCGACCTGGGCTTCCTCAACGCCGCTGTCGCGCGTCTGGACATGAAACGTAACCCGTTTCATCCGTTCTCCAGTTTCGATACCGCGACCCTCGCCGGTCTGGCTTACGGTCAAACCGTACTGGCCAAGGCTTGCCAGGCGGCGGACATCGACTTTGACGGTCGCGAGGCTCACTCGGCGCGCTACGATACCGAGAAGACGGCCGAGCTGTTCTGCGGCATCGTCAATCGCTGGAAACAAATGGGCGGCTGGGAAGACTTCAACGACTGATCCTGGTAGCTGGATTTATCCCGCCCATAAAAAAACCGGCCTCAACGGCCGGTTTTTTTGTGCCTCAAACGTGCCTTACAGCGCAGCAGCGTTCTCGGTCAGGTAAGCCGCGACGCCTTCGGTCGAAGCGGTCATGCCTTTGTCGCCTTTCTTCCAGTTGGCAGGGCAGACTTCGCCGTGCTCTTCGTGGAATTGCAGAGCGTCGACCAGACGGATCAGCTCTTCCATGTTACGGCCCAGCGGCAGGTCGTTGATGATCTGCGAACGGACAACGCCTTTGTCGTCGATCAGGAACGCGCCACGGAAAGCCACGCCGCCTTCGGACTCAACGTCGTAGGCCTTGGCGATTTCGTGTTTCATGTCGGCAGCCATGGTGTAGCGAACCTGGCCGATACCGCCATTGTTCACCGGGGTGTTGCGCCATGCGTTGTGGGTGAAGTGCGAATCGATCGAAACCGCGACCACTTCAACGTTACGTGCCTTGAAGTCAGCCATGCGGTTGTCCAGAGCGATCAGCTCGGATGGGCAAACGAAGGTGAAGTCCAGTGGGTAGAAGAACACCAGGCCGTATTTGCCTTTGATGGCCGAGGACAGGGTGTAGCTATCCACGATTTCGCCATTGCCGAGGACGGCAGGTACGGTGAAGTCCGGGGCTTGTTTGCCTACGAGTACGCTCATTGAATATCTCCTGGTCTATTAACGTGAAGAACTGGGTTCGCGTCAGCCTGCCACCCTCAGGCGACAGCCCTGTGACACGACCCCCTTCGCAAGGACCGACCATCATACACGGCGTTTTTGAGCTGTCCTCAACGGTTTTTCACCGATGCACCAAATAGGTTGTCTCGGCAGGTAATGGCAGATCGCTAGATGAAAACCGTTCGTCAGTCATACGCGCTTATAACGCGAAGCTTTCAGAAAGCACTTTGACAATCATTCTCGTTAACATTAAGATCCATCGCAACTGAGTCACCACCAGCGACGGTTCTTAGCTTATGTATGTCTGCCTCTGCACTGGCGTCACCGACGGTCAAATCCGCGATGCAATCTACGAAGGTTGCTGCAGCTACAAAGAAGTCCGTCAGGCGACTGGCGTAGCCAGCCAATGCGGCAAATGCGCCTGCCTTGCCAAGGAAGTGGTCCGCGAAACCCTGACCAAATTGCAATCGGCCCAGGCCGCGATTCCTTTCCCTGTAGAATTTACTGCAGCGTAAATACCGTATTCCAAAGAACCGGACTTGAAGTCCGGTTTTTTTATGTCTGAAAATCAATTGCTTACGGGCTAGACGCGGAACACAAACATTCTTATTCCGATTAATTTTCATTTAAGTTTCAATAACTTAGGTTTGACACTCTTAGTTGCGCGGCTCAAACTCTGCCTTATAGACAGCTAATACAGGGCAGGACCCCACCATGAAAGGCGACATTACAGTCATCCAGCATCTCAACAAGATCCTTGCCAATGAACTGGTCGCGATCAATCAGTATTTTCTGCATGCGCGCATGTACGAAGATTGGGGTCTGAACAAGCTTGGCAAGCACGAATACCACGAGTCCATCGACGAGATGAAACACGCGGACAAGCTGATCAAGCGCATCCTGTTCCTCGAAGGTCTGCCGAACGTCCAGGACCTGGGCAAGCTGCAGATCGGCGAGCACACCCAGGAAATGCTTGAGTGTGACCTGCGTATCGAAAAAACCGGTCATGCCGACCTCAAGGTTGCCATCGCACATTGCGAAACCGTTGGCGATTTCGGTAGCCGTGAATTGCTCGAAGACATTCTTGAGTCCGAAGAAGAACATATCGACTGGCTGGAAACCCAACTGGGCCTGATCGATAAAATCGGTCTTGAGAACTATCTGCAATCGCAGATGGGCGAAGAGTAAGTTAGCGCCCGCTAAACTCGATACATTAAAAAGCCCCGCGCTCTTTTGAAGAGGCGGGGCTTTTTCATGACCGGCTTCAGGTTCACCCTGAAACAAATGTGGGAGCGGGCTTGCTCGCGAAGGCGGTAGGTCAGTCAACTAATCTGTTGAATGTTGTACCGCTTTCGCGAGCAAGCCCGCTCCCACATTGAGAGGATCAGGCTTCGGTCTTGCCAGCAGCAGCCGCTTCAACAGCAGCCTTGATCGTGGCCTGCAGCGAACCATCAGCCGACATTTCAGTCATGATGTCGCTACCGCCGACCAGCTCACCACCGACCCACAGTTGCGGGAAGGTTGGCCAGTTGGCGTATTTTGGCAGGTTGGCGCGGATTTCCGGGTTCTGCAGGATGTCCACGTACGCAAACTTTTCACCACATGCCATCACGGCCTGCGCGGCTTTCGCGGAGAAGCCACACTGCGGGGCATTCGGCGAACCTTTCATGTAAAGCAGAATGGTGTTGTTAGCAATCTGCTCTTTAATCGTTTCGATGATATCCATGGAGCACCTCGGCTGAACTTTCCGACTCAAGGGTCGGCACGGTGGCGCATTGTAACGGAAACCCGAGCGCCATGCTCGGTCTCCCCGACAGACACAATCAAGCTGCCGCCACAGTCACCGGAACACCGTTCAACGCCGCATTCCCCGACAACTCGTCGAGCTGGCATTCATCGGTCAGGTCATTGGCGCTGGAGCCTGGTTGACCACTGGCGATCGTCATCTGCACGCCGGGCCGCGCATGGCCCCAACCGTGAGGCAGGCTGACCACGCCTTTCATCATATCCAGACTGGCGACCACTTCCACTTCGATCATGCCGACCCGCGAACTGACCCGTACGCGCTGCCCATCGCTGAGCCCACGGCTGGCCAGGTCATCCGGGTGCATCAACAATTGATGGCGCGGCTTGCCCTTCACCAGACGGTGGTAGTTGTGCATCCACGAGTTGTTGCTGCGCACATGGCGACGACCAATCATCAGCAATTCATCGGCGGCCGGTGCCTGCAGCGCGGCGAAGCGCGCCAGGTCGGCGAGAATCGCGGCAGGCGCAGCCTGGACTCGCTGGTTAGCGGTTTTCAGGCGCGGCGCGAGGTTGGATTTGAGCGCGCCCAGATCGACACCGTGCGGATGATCGAACAGCGTTGCGAGCGAAAGCTTGTGTCCAGAGGCATCACCATAAAGCCCCATTCGAAGTCCGCGATCGATCATCTGTGCGGGAGGAATGGTCGGTTTCAGTTCCTTGCCGGTCTTCGCCGCAAAGGCCTGGGCCAGGCCGACAAAGATCTCCCAGTCATGCAACGCACCCTCTGGTTTTGCCAGAATCGCCCGGTTGAAACGGGTCACGTTGCGCACCGCAAACATGTTGAACGTAGTGTCGTAGTGATCGTTTTCCAGTGCCGAGGTCGACGGCAGGATCAGGTCGGCATAGCGCGTGGTTTCATTGATGTACAGGTCGATGCTGACCATGAACTCCAACCCGTCCAGCGCCTGTTCCAGTTGCCGGCCATTAGGTGTGGACAGCACCGGATTGCCGGCCACGGTGATCAACGCACGGACCTGCCCTTCCCCGCCGGTCAGCATCTCTTCCGCCAGGGCCGACACCGGCAACTCGCCGCCGTACTCGGGACGCCCGGATACCCGGCTCTGCCACAGATTGAAATGGCCGCCCGAAGTGGACGCCACCAGATCCACCGCAGGTTCTGTGCACAACGCCCCGCCGACGCGGTCGAGGTTGCCGGTGACCAGGTTGATCAGTTGCACCAGCCAATGGCACAAAGTGCCGAAGGCCTGGGTGGAAACGCCCATCCGGCCATAACAGACCGCAGTCGGCGCTGCCGCAAAATCACGGGCCAGTTGGCGAATCTGCTCTGCCGGCACCGCGCACAAAGGGCTCATGGTGTCGGCGGTGAATGTGGCGATGGCCTGACGGACTTCATCCAGACCGTCCACCGGTAAATGACTGTCGCGGGTCAGGCCTTCGGCGAACAAGGTATTGAGCAGCCCGAACAACAGCGCCGCATCACCACCGGGGCGCACGAACAGATGTTGATCGGCAATCGCAGCCGTTTCACTGCGACGCGGATCGACCACCACCACTTTGCCGCCCCGGGCCTGAATCGCCTTCAGGCGTTTTTCCACATCCGGCACGGTCATGATGCTGCCGTTGGAGGCCAGTGGATTGCCGCCGAGGATCAACATGAAGTCGGTGTGATCGATGTCCGGGATCGGCAACAGCAAGCCGTGGCCGTACATCAAATGGCTGGTCAGGTGATGAGGCAACTGGTCGACCGAGGTCGCGGAAAACCGGTTGCGTGTTTTCAGCAGGCCCAGGAAGTAATTGCTGTGGGTCATCAACCCATAGTTGTGCACGCTGGGATTGCCTTGATAAACCGCCACCGCGTTCTGCCCGTGACGCTCCTGAATCGCCGCCAGGCGTTCGGCGACAAGGCTGAAGGCGTCTTCCCACTCGACAGGCTGCCATTCGCTGCCCACTCGCAGCATCGGCTGACGCAGGCGATCCGGATCGTTCTGGATGTCTTGCAGGGCAACCGCCTTGGGGCAGATGTGCCCACGGCTGAACGTATCCAGCGGGTCGCCTTTTATTGAGTTGATCTGTACGCCGCTGCCTTCGACCTCGGAGGTCTCGATGGTCAGGCCGCAAATGGCTTCACACAGGTGGCAGGCACGGTGATGGAGAGTCTTGGTCATGGCCAGTCTCTGTTTTGTTCTGGGCGGGCAATATCGGCCGCGGGAACAAAACTATGGCGCGTGACCCGCCACTGCGCCAGCGACGTTCGTCTTGTGAATCGGCGACCATCAGGCCAGCCGATGGCCGCGCACGATCACTTCGGCGGCAACCCAGGTGGCGGCGCCTGCAACTGGATCTCCTGAATGGTTTCGATCTGCTCCTGGGCGACATGTACGCCGGTGAGCTCGCCGATCAGTCGCCAGTGCTCATCGAGCCCGGTGCTGATGGTTGCCATGCGGTCGATCATGCGTCGACCGGCCGCCTTGGTCACTTCGTCTTCACTGCGCATCAATTCAAAGGACATCGACGTCATGGAAGCGGTGAGGTGGGTCAGAGAACGGGCCGTGAGGCCAAGTAAATCCATTAACAGCTGTTCTTTCGATTCCATTCCGAAGGCTTCCTGCATCATTCGTGAGCTAGTTATAACCCAGCACTTTGCATTAGCAAATGTTTCATCCCGGCACATCGCCAGCCACCGTCGCGAATATCAGGTCAGAAACCGACCCGTGGCCATGCGATCCCCGCCCGGTTTGATTGCCAACCCCAAGGAGCCCAGTGTACAAATGACAGGCTGCTGTCAGTAAACCGGCTTCAAAAGCGCTACTGCGGACACCCCGTAGCCCCTCTGAAATCCCCAAACACCGTAGCCTATTGGAAAAACGCGACATTTAATGTCAATATCGCGCCTCCCCCTATTTCGTCGCCCCGTGCGGCTTACGCCGCAGGTCTCGCCCGTTTTTCAGTTAAACAAGGCTTTGAGTATCTGCGGTCTGTTGCAAAAAGGTAGTCAATGATGAGCGCAAGGCACTTTCTCTCCCTGATGGATTGCACGCCCGAAGAGCTGGTCAGCGTGATCCGTCGAGGCGTTGAGCTCAAGGACCTGCGTAACCGCGGCGTACTGTTCGAGCCTCTGAAAAACCGCGTGCTCGGGATGATTTTCGAGAAGTCCTCGACCCGCACCCGAATTTCGTTCGAAGCCGGCATGATCCAGCTCGGCGGCCAGGCCATTTTCCTGTCACCGCGCGACACGCAGCTGGGCCGTGGCGAGCCGATCGGCGACGCCGCCATTGTCATGTCGAGCATGCTCGATGCGGTGATGATCCGCACGTTTTCCCACAGTACCCTGACCGAATTTGCCGCCAATTCGCGCGTCCCGCTGATCAACGGCCTGTCCGATGACCTGCACCCGTGCCAGTTGCTGGCCGACATGCAAACCTTCCTCGAACATCGCGGCTCGATCCAGGGCAAGACCGTGGCCTGGATCGGCGACGGCAACAACATGTGCAACAGCTATATAGAAGCGGCGATCCAGTTCGACTTCCAGTTGCGCATCGCCTGCCCTGAAGGTTTTGAACCCAACCCGCAATTCCTGGCCAAGGCAGGTGATCGCGTGACCATCGTCCGCGATCCGAAGGACGCCGTGCGTGGCGCCCACCTGGTGAGCACCGACGTCTGGACCTCCATGGGCCAGGAAGAAGAAACCGCCAAGCGCCTGAAGCTGTTCGCGCCGTTCCAGGTGACTCGCGCCTTGCTCGACCTCGCGGCTGAGGATGTGCTGTTCATGCACTGCCTGCCGGCCCACCGTGGCGAGGAAATCAGCCTCGACGTGCTCGATGACAAGCGCTCCGTCGCCTGGGATCAAGCGGAAAACCGCCTTCACGCACAAAAGGCCCTGCTCGAGTTTCTCGTCCCGCCTTCGTACCATCACGCATGAGCCATCCATTACTGCTTAACCTGCGCAACCTCGCCTGTGGCTATCAAGACCAGCGCGTGGTGCAGAACCTCAACCTGCATTTGAATGTCGGCGACATCGGTTGCCTGCTGGGCTCTTCAGGCTGCGGCAAGACCACAACGCTACGGGCGATTGCCGGTTTCGAACCGGTGCACGAAGGTGAAATCACGCTGGCGGGCGAGACCATTTCCCGCGCCGGTTTCACCCTCGCCCCGGAGAAACGCCGAATCGGCATGGTGTTCCAGGACTACGCGCTGTTTCCGCATTTGAGCGTGGCCGAGAACATCGCTTTCGGGATCCGCAAGCATCCGCAAAAGGATCGCGTCACCGAAGAACTGCTGGAACTGGTCAACCTGAAAAACCTTGGCAAGCGCTTCCCGCATGAGTTGTCCGGTGGTCAGCAACAACGTGTCGCACTGGCCCGCGCTCTGGCACCGGAACCGCAACTGCTGTTGCTCGACGAACCGTTCTCCAACCTCGATGGCGAACTGCGGCGCAAGCTCAGCCATGAAGTGCGCGACATTCTCAAGGCCCGTGGCACCAGCGCGATTCTGGTAACCCATGACCAGGAAGAAGCCTTTGCGGTGAGCGATCACGTCGGGGTGTTCAAGGAAGGCCGGCTGGAACAGTGGGACACGCCCTACAACCTGTATCACGAACCGCTGACGCCTTATGTGGCCAGCTTCATTGGCCAGGGTTATTTCATCCGCGGCCAATTGAGCAGCCCGGAGTCGGTGCAGACTGAACTGGGTGAGTTACGCGGTAATCGCGCCTACACCTGGCCAGTGGGCGGAGCGGTGGACGTGTTGCTGCGTCCGGACGATATCGTTTATGCACCCGACAGCGGTTTGAAGGCACGGATTGTCGGGAAGTCCTTCCAGGGTGCGTCGACGCTGTATCGTTTGCAGTTGCCGACCGGTGCACAGCTGGAATCGATCTTTCCCAGCCATGCTGATCATCACGTCGGTGCCGAGGTGGGTATTCGAGTCGCGGCTGAACACCTGGTGCTGTTCCAGGCGTCCGGTAGCACGGCAGCGCAGATTCTGGCGGTCGAGTCCGGTGTTCGCCGCTACAGCACCGCCAGCTGACATACACGAACAAACTGTGGGAGCGTGCTTGCTCGCGAAAGCGCCGGACCAGTCAACATCTTCGTTGAATGTAATATCGCTTTCGCGAGCAAGCCCGCTCCCACATAAGATTTGTGTCAACCGAGAATAAGTGTTCCGCTCGCAACCAGCGTAGCATTCCCGCCAATCTTCACCCGATCCCCTTCCAGCCGGCAGAACAACTCTCCGCCTCGATTCGAGCACTGATACGCCGTGAGGCTCGACTTGCCCAACCGCTTCGACCAATACGGAATCAAGCTGCAATGGGTCGACCCGGTCACCGGATCTTCATTGATGCCGATCGCCGGGGCGAAGTAACGCGACACAAAATCATGCTTGCCGCCCTTGGCGGTGACGATCGCACCCGGCCACGGCAGTTTGGCCAGGGCGACCATGTCTGGCTGACAATCGAGCACCGCCTGCTCCGATTCCAGCACCACGAACAATTCATTTGAACCCAACACGTCGACCACTTCGACACCCAAGGCGCGTTCGACATCCAGCGTCACGCCCACTTCAGACGGCACGATGGCCGGAAAATCCAGCCACAAGCGTCCGTCCTCACGACTCACACTCAACGGGCCGGACTTGCAGATGAAGTCCAGGCGTTCGACCGGTTCCTTATAGATTTCAAACAAAACATGCGCACTGGCGAGGGTCGCATGGCCGCACAACGGCACCTCAGTGGTCGGGGTAAACCAGCGAATGTGCCAGCCCTGCCCCTCGCGCACCACGAAGGCGGTTTCAGCGAGGTTGTGCTCGGCAGCGATCTTCTGCATCAACTCATCGGCGAGCCAGGCCTCAAGCCGGTACACCATCGCCGGGTTCCCACTGAACGGGCGATCGCTGAACGCGTCGACCTGATGAAACTCAAGCTGCATAACCTTCTCCCTGATTTAGGCGCGACCGATATCGGCAAACTTGGCCTGAGTGTGTTCGGCCAGCACGGTCGGCGCCAATTCCACTTCCAGACCACGCCGACCGGCACTGACGAAAATAGTCGCAAAGGGCTGAGCAGAGTTATCGATAAACGTACGCAAACGCTTCTTCTGCCCCAGCGGGCTGATCCCACCCAACAGATAACCCGTCGTGCGTTGCGCGGCGGCAGGGTCGGCCATTTCGACTTTTTTCACCCCCGCCGCGTGCGCCAGATGCTTCAAGTCCAGACTTCCGACGACCGGCACCACCGCCACCAGCAATTCACCTTTCTCACTGGCCGCCAGCAAGGTCTTGAACACCTGCGCCGGGTTCAGTCCCAGCTTCTCCGCGGCCTCCAGCCCATAAGACGCTGCCTTCGGATCATGTTCATAACTGTGCACGCGATGTTCGGCTCGAACTTTTTTCAACAAATCCAATGCGGGGGTCATGGCAGCTCCAGACTGGGCGGCAGTAGAAAAATCCTGCGCTGGATTCTAGGACATTGAACGGCAAAAGGCTCTATTGCGCCACTGTTTCAAAGGCTTGGCAGCGCCACGTGCCACTCGTCCGCGCTCGGCCCGCGGCGTGAACGATACGATCATTCACGTGACTAATAGTTGAATTGTGACCGACGGTTCACTTTCGACCTTTGACAGCAGCGTTTCTTGTCTATATTTTTTCGAATCTGAATACCGTACGAATGTGTCATCGCAGCACCCCAGCATTAGGCCGAGAACAGGATGGGGATTCTGCCTCGGTGGAAAACGCGCTTTGGCCATGACGAAAGAAGCGCCAGACAACAACAAAAACGAGGTTTCCAATGACAACTGCTTTACAACAACCGTCGCTCTCAAGCCAATGCATGGCCGAGTTTCTGGGCACTGCACTGCTTATCTTTTTCGGCACCGGTTGCGTTGCTGCGCTCAAGGTCGCGGGTGCCAGCTTTGGCCTGTGGGAAATCAGCATCATCTGGGGCGTCGGCGTGAGCATGGCGATCTACTTGACCGCCGGGGTTTCCGGGGCTCACCTCAATCCTGCCGTCAGCATCGCCCTGAGCATTTTCGCTGACTTCGAAAAGCGCAAACTGCCGTTCTATATCCTCTCTCAAATTGCTGGCGCGTTCTGCGGCGCATTTTTGGTCTACACGCTGTACAGCAATCTATTCTTCGATTTCGAACAAACTCACCATATGGTTCGTGGCACCCAGGCCAGCCTCGAATTGGCGTCGGTGTTTTCCACCTTCCCCAACCCGGCCCTGTCCACCGCCCAGGCGTTTCTGGTTGAGGTGATCATCACCGCCATCCTGATGGGCGTGATCATGTCCCTGACCGACGACAACAATGGTCTGCCAAAAGGCCCTCTGGCGCCGCTGCTGATCGGTTTACTGATCGCAGTGATTGGCAGCTCGATGGGCCCGCTCACCGGTTTTGCGATGAACCCGGCGCGAGATTTCGGTCCGAAGCTGATGACTTTCTTCACCGGCTGGGGTGAAATTTCCCTCACCGGTGGCCGCGATATCCCGTATTTCCTGATTCCGATTTTTGCACCGATTGTCGGTGCCTGCCTCGGTGCTGCCGCCTATCGCGGGCTGATTGCCCGTCATCTGCCCAGCGCCCTACCTGCTACACAGGACGTAACACCGGCCATTGACGGCAAACCAAGAACTTCTTGATACCGTAGGCGCGTGATCCTGCCCATTTGATCTCGCGCCGGACCTTTCTCCCTTTTTTCGTCCAAGGCAATCGACATGACCGACATTCAGAATAAGAACTACATCATTGCCCTCGATCAGGGTACGACCAGCTCCCGCGCGATCATTTTCGATCGTGACGCGAACGTGGTCTGCACCGCCCAGCGCGAATTCGTCCAGCATTACCCGCAAGCCGGTTGGGTCGAACACGACCCGATGGAAATCTTCGCCACCCAAAGCGCCGTGATGGTCGAGGCCCTGGCGCAAGCCGGCCTGCATCACGACCAGGTCGCGGCCATCGGCATCACCAACCAGCGCGAAACCACCGTGGTCTGGGACAAGACCACCGGCCGCCCGATCTACAACGCGATTGTCTGGCAGTGCCGCCGCAGCACCGAGATCTGCCAGCAGCTCAAGCGCGATGGCCACGAGCAATACATCAGCGAAACCACCGGCCTGGTCACCGACCCGTACTTCTCCGGCACCAAACTCAAGTGGATCCTCGACAACGTCGAAGGCAGCCGCGAACGTGCGCGCAAAGGCGAACTGCTGTTTGGCACCGTCGACAGCTGGCTGATCTGGAAATTTACCGGCGGCAAGGTGCACGTCACCGACTACACCAACGCCTCGCGCACCATGCTCTTCAACATCCACACACTTGAGTGGGACGCGAAGATGCTGGAGGTGCTGGATATTCCGCGCGAGATGCTGCCGGAAGTGAAGTCCTCGTCGGAAATCTATGGCCACACCAAAAGCGGCATCGCCATCGGCGGTATCGCCGGCGATCAGCAAGCAGCCCTTTTCGGCCAGATGTGCGTGGAGCCAGGCCAGGCAAAAAACACCTACGGCACCGGTTGCTTCCTGCTGATGAACACCGGCGACAAAGCTGTGAAGTCCAAGCACGGCATGCTCACCACCATCGCTTGCGGCCCGTGCGGCGAAGTGGCTTACGCGCTGGAAGGCGCAGTGTTCAATGGTGGTTCGACCGTTCAGTGGCTGCGTGACGAACTGAAGATCATCAACGACGCCCACGACACCGAATACTTTGCCAACAAGGTCAAGGACAGCAACGGCGTGTACCTGGTACCGGCCTTTACCGGCCTCGGCGCGCCGTACTGGGACCCGTATGCCCGTGGCGCCCTGTTCGGCCTGACCCGCGGCGTGCGCGTGGATCACATCATTCGTGCCGCACTGGAGTCGATTGCCTACCAGACCCGCGACGTGCTCGACGCCATGCAACAGGATTCCGGCGAACGCCTGAAATCCCTGCGTGTGGACGGTGGCGCGGTCGCCAACAACTTCCTGATGCAGTTCCAGGCCGACATCCTCGGCACTCAGGTCGAGCGTCCGCAAATGCGTGAAACCACCGCACTGGGCGCCGCTTACCTGGCTGGTCTGGCGTGCGGCTTCTGGGGCAGCCTGGATGAGTTGCGCGGCAAGGCAGTGATCGAACGCGAATTCGAACCGACCCTGGACGAAACCGCCAAGGAAAAACTCTACGCCGGCTGGAAAAAAGCCGTCAGCCGCACCCGCGACTGGGAACCGCATGAAGGCGCTGAATAAGCCAACAGCAGGGTTGTAACTGGTCGGGAGCAGATTCCTGCGGCATCATGGGCAAATTTTTGCACGGCAGCCAAAGGAAGCCCCATGAATCTGCCTCCCCGTCAGCAGCAAATCCTCGAACTGGTCCGCGAACGCGGCTATGTCAGCATCGAGGAAATGGCCACGCTGTTCGTCGTTACACCGCAGACCATCCGCCGCGATATCAATCAGCTCGCGGAAGCCAATTTGTTGCGTCGCTACCACGGCGGCGCAGCCTACGATTCCAGTGTCGAAAACACCGCCTACGCCATGCGCGCCGACCAGATGCGCGATGAAAAGCAGCGTATCGGCGAAGCCATTGCGGCGCAGATCCCGGATCACGCCTCGCTGTTTATCAATATCGGCACCACCACCGAATCGATTGCCCGGGCGCTGCTCAATCACAATCACCTGAAAATCATCACCAACAACCTGCACGTGGCCTCGATGCTCAGCGCCAAGGACGACTTCGACGTTCTGCTGACCGGTGGCAATGTGCGGCGCGACGGTGGCGTGGTCGGTCAGGCGAGTGTCGACTTCATCAACCAGTTCAAGGTCGACTTTGCCTTGGTTGGTATCAGCGGTATCGATGAAGACGGCAGCCTGCTCGATTTCGATTACCAGGAAGTGCGGGTGTCGCAGGCGATCATCGCCAATGCCCGGAAGGTGATCCTGGCGGCTGACTCCAGCAAATTCGGGCGCAACGCCATGATTCGCCTGGGGCCGATCAGTTTGATTGATTGCCTGGTGACCGATCAGCAGCCTGTGCCGGCGTTGGCGCAGTTGTTGAGTCAGCACAAGATTCGGCTGGAAGTGGTTTAACCCCCCTCCCCTGTGGCGAGGGGATTTATCCCCGTTGGGCTGCGCAGCAGCCCTAGAACCTGCAACTACGGTATTTCTGATACACCTCGTGTGGTGGTTTGACGACTGCTTTGCAGCCGAACGGGGATGAATCCCCTCGCCACATATGTTCTTCGCAACGACCTAATGTTCGTAAATTTTCCTTTCTCGGCCCTTCGATCAGTATTTTCAATCGAAGTTGACTGGCTGTGGGCGGTTTAATGGGCTACTATTTTCGCAAATGAACATTAATGTTCGTATTCCAATACAGAAAATCAAAAGAGCCCGAGGCCAGCCGATGCCCACTTCTACCTTGCCTACGCCCCCTCTCGCTGAGGTCTACGACATCGCCGTCATCGGTGGTGGGATCAATGGCGTGGGGATCGCAGCGGATGCCGCCGGTCGCGGTCTCTCGGTGTTCCTTTGCGAAAAGGATGACCTGGCCAGCCACACGTCATCGGCCAGCAGCAAGCTGATCCACGGTGGCCTGCGCTACCTCGAACATTACGAATTCCGCCTGGTGCGCGAAGCCCTTGCCGAACGCGAAGTGTTGCTGGCCAAGGCGCCGCACATCGTCAAGCAAATGCGCTTCGTGCTGCCGCACCGTCCGCACCTGCGTCCGGCCTGGATGATCCGCGCCGGCCTGTTCCTGTATGACCACCTCGGCAAGCGGGAAAAACTCGAAGGCTCGAAAAGCCTGAAGTTCGGTCCGGACAGCCCGCTGAAAAGTGAAATCACCAAAGGCTTCGAATACTCCGATTGCTGGGTCGACGATGCTCGCTTGGTGGTGCTGAACGCTATGGCCGCCCGCGAGAAAGGCGCCCACGTTCACACCCAGACCCGTTGCGTCAGCGCCCGTCGTACCAAGGGTTTGTGGCATCTGCACCTGGAACGCGCCGATGGCAGCCTGTTTTCGATCCGCGCCAAAGCGCTGGTAAACGCCGCCGGCCCATGGGTCGCCAAATTCATTCGTGACGACCTGAAGATGGAATCGCCGTATGGCATCCGCCTGATCCAGGGCAGCCACCTGATTGTGCCGAAATTGTACGAAGGCGAACACGCGCACATTCTGCAAAACGAAGACCAACGCATCGTCTTCACGATTCCGTACCTGAACCACTTCACCCTGATCGGCACCACCGACCGCGAGTACACCGGCGATCCGGCAAAGGTAGCGATCACCGAAGGCGAAACCGATTACCTGTTGAAAGTAGTCAACGCGCACTTCAAGAAGCGGATCAGCCGCGACGACATTCTGCACAGCTATTCCGGTGTTCGTCCGCTGTGCAACGACGAATCCGACAACCCGTCGGCCGTCACCCGCGACTACACGTTGGCGCTGTCGGGTACTGGCGAGGAAGCGCCGTTGCTGTCGGTGTTCGGCGGCAAGTTGACCACCTACCGCAAACTGGCCGAGTCGGCGCTGGCACAACTGGCGCCGTACTTCTCGCACATCAAGCCCACCTGGACCGTCAGCGCCACCCTGCCGGGCGGCGAAGACATGACCACCCCGCAAGCGTTGAGCTCGCTGATTCGCGACAAGTTCGACTGGGTGCCAACCGAAATTTCCCGCCGCTGGGCAACCACCTATGGCAGCCGCACCTGGCGCATGCTGGAAGGCGTACAGAACCTCAGCGACCTGGGTGAACACATCGGTGGCGGCCTCTACACCCGCGAAGTCGATTACCTGTGCAGCGAAGAATGGGCGACCACCGCCCATGACATCCTGTGGCGCCGCAGCAAGCTGGGCCTGTTCACCACCCCGGCGGAACAGCAGAAACTGGCGGATTACCTGAGCAAGGTCGAGCAGAACCGCAGCAAGATCGAAGCGGCCTGATAGCAAAACCCGCTTGAACGAAAGCCCCTGAATCTCACGATTCAGGGGCTTTTTTGCAGGGGCTCATTGCGCCAGATGCAGCAGCAGGAAATCAATGAACGCCCTCGATTTGTGGGGCAGATGCGGACTGTTGGGGAACACCACGCTGACGGACTGCGAGGGCAGCGAATAGTCGGGCAACAGACGGATCAGCCGCTCGCTGGCGATGTCATCCTTGACCACCCACGCGGGCAGCACCGAAACACCCAGCGACGACAACGTCATGGAGCGGATGGCCGTGGATGAGTTGGATTCATACTGATTGATCCCGTTGATCTCGACAGTCCCCAATTGTGGATGGCGCAACGTCCACTGGGTCGGTGCCTGCAAGTTGCTGTTGGCAATCCACGGCAGCGAATTCAGGTCCTGAGGATTTTGCACCGGGTGACGCGCAAGAAACGCCTCGGTAGCCACCAGGACAATTTCATAATCCGCCAGTTTACGGCTCTTGAATGCCGAGTCCGCCAAGTTGCCCAAACGGATAACCAGGTCTAACTTTTCCGCCACCAGGTCATTGAGTGACGAGTTAAAGTTATAACAGAGTTTGATCTCCGGGTAGCGCTCTATGAATTGCGGAATCAACGGCAGAATATACGCCTCACCGTACTCACTGGTGGAACTTAAGCGCAACTTCCCGGAAACTCGGTTATGCCCTTTTAATACATTATCAAAGGCGTTATCGATGTCCGCGACAATACCTTTGAACTCTTCATAAAAGTCCTGACCGATTTCGGTGAGGGATATATTTCGGGTATTTCTAATCAACAGCGTCGCTGACAGTACGTCCTCCAGCGCCTTGACATGCAGGCTGGCCATGGCTTTGCTGATGCTCAGGTAATTGGCCGCCTTGGTGTAAGAACCAAAATCGACCACCGCCAGAAAAGTCTGGACCCGATTAAGATGGGTGTGCATAGCAATATGGCTCACTGTTAAATCCTGTCAAACATTGTTTCAAGGATAGTCGTATCGACAGCTCAAGTCCACCGCCCCTATGCTTTGCGGCAAAGGGGAAACACCATGACCTATCGCTACAAAGTTGCACTGATATTTCTCATCGGCTTTTTTATAGACTGCATTAACATCTTTATGTCAGCGGTCGCATTACCGAGTATATCGGCGGCGCTGCACGTTAGTACTTCAGACGTTGCCTGGGTGGCCAATGCTTATATTCTGGGACTGACGCTGATCATTCCGGTCAGCACCTGGTTGGCCGGTCGTTTTGGCAGCCGGGAAATCCTCACCGCCTCGATGCTCGTGTTCACAGGTTCCGTGTGGATGTGCGGGCTGGCCAACAGTTTCAACGAGCTGGTGATCTGGCGCTTCGTCCAGGGGATTGGCGGTGGCCTGTTGATTCCAGTCGGCCAGGCGCTGACGTTCAACCTGTTCAAGGGTGAGCAGCGGGCGAAAATATCCACCTTGGTCATGGCCGTTGCCCTGATAGCGCCCGCCATTTCACCAACCATCGGCGGAGTCATCGTCGACAGCAGCTCCTGGCGCTGGGTGTTCTACAGCAACATCCCGTTCTCGCTGATCGCGGCAGTGCTGTCCTGGTTCTGGATTAACGAAGCGCGGCCGACGAGTTTGCCCCGACCCGACATCAAGGGCTTGCTGCTGGTCAGCGCAGCACTCGGCAGCCTGCTGATGGGCATGTCGTTGTACGGCGGCGATGCTCCGGCATGGGTGGCCGCCCTCTTCGTCATGGCCGGCGTTGCTTTCGTGGTGCTGTACGGGCTGCATTACCGCACCTGCAAAAACCCGATCATTGAACTGAGCCTGCTCAAAAGCAAAAAACTCAGCACCTCCATCTTTATCTATTACGCGATTCCCGGTGTGTTCACGGGGGTCAACTTGATGAGCATCTTCTTCCTGCAAAACACCCTGCACTTCAGCGCCCGCCTGACAGGGATGTTCATGATCCTCTACGCCATCGGCGCGTTCATCGCGATGCTGATCTGTGGCCGGGTCTACAACCGGATGGGCGCAAAGCGCCTGTTTGCCCTCGGCATGCTGTTGCACAGCGCCGGCATTGCCACCCTGCTACTGGTGAACAATCCCTCAGACCTTCTGGTGATTGTCATCGCCTACAGCTTGATGGGGATCGGCGGCGGCATCGGAGCCAACACAGCACAAACCACGTCGTTGATGGATTTCGAGGGAAGTGACACGCACAAGGCCAGTGTCATCTGGAACATCAACCGACAGATGTCATTCAGCATCGGCGCCGCCCTCTTCCTGATGGTTTTCAACCTGCTCCTGAAGCATTTCGATACCACCCAGGCCTACCACGTGACGTTCGCCATTGCCGCGCTGGTGGGCCTGTTCCCACTCTTTCAACTGAGTCAGTTGAACACTCAAAAGGACTGTCATGCACAACAAAATAGTTGAACAGGCGCACCACAGCATTCATCACGTGCACGAGCTGATCCACACCCTGTTCACCGACGCCAACGGTAAGGGGCAGGCCGCGCTCGAGCCGCTGATGTCGGCATTCGCCGAGCACTTCACCATGGTCACCACCTCGGCCGCCATCGTCAGCCGGGCGACGGTCGAACAGATGTTCAAGGGTGCAATCGGCGCCAAACCGGGCCTGGAAATCGTCATCAGCGACCTGCAGACGGTGTGGCAAGAAGGCGCCAGCGTGGCGATCCGCTACAAGGAAACCCATCGCCTGGACCAGCGCGAAAGCTCACGGATTTCGGTGGCGATCATTGGCCTGCATCACCACAACGCCCAATGGATCTACCTGCATGAAACGCCGCTAAGCCAGGAAAGCTGATTTTCGTATGAACTACACAATCACTGATTGCCGAATGCTCTCGGCCTCTATCAAAGAAATCACCGTCAGCCCGCAAACACCAGGGCATGCCGCGCTGGATGCGGGCGCGCATTTCAAATGGTTCATCCCCGAACTGAATGAATGGCGGCACTACTCGGCGGTACAACTGGCGGACCGCATGACGGCGCAAGGCAGCGTCGTCTTTGCCATCCGGCTCACGGCCGACTCGGCCAGCAGTCGCTACATTCGTTCGCTGGCAATCAACGACACGGTGCAGCTCGATGGCCCGTTCAATACGTTCACCTACCCGCTCACTGAAGGCGTCGGCAGGGACATTGCGATTGCCGGCGGCATCGGCATTACGCCGCTGACCGGGATCCTTCATCACCTGACGTCATTGAATCGAAGCGCACACCTGCACTACTTCGCCAGGAACGACAACGACGCGGCCTATGCCTTGCCCCTGCAGGCACTTTTGCAGGAACGCCTGCACTTGCACTTCTCCAATAAACCCGATGGCCGCCCCGCTGTCAGTCAGGTGCTCGCAGATCTGGCACCACACGACCGGCTCTACGTCTGCGGTCCGCAGGCGATGCTCAACGACGTGTTTTGCCATGCCGAGGCCAGTGGCCTGGCGCGCGAGCGCATCCATTTTGAAATCTTCAACGTGGTTCGGGAAGACGATGCGTCGGCCTTTGTGATTGACGCCGTCGAGTCGGGTATCAGCGTCAACGTCAATCAAGACCAAACCTTGCTGGAGGCGCTGGAGGCGGCCGGCCTGGATCCGCTCTACGACTGCCGACGCGGTGAGTGCGGTGTCTGCGCGCTGGAGGTCCTTGAGGGTGAAGTCGACCATCGCGACTTCATCATGAGCAAAAAAGAAGCTGCCTGCAGCGCAAGGATTTATCCCTGCGTCTCCCGGGCCAAAAGCCAACGCCTGAAGCTGGCGATCTAACGAGGAACACCGTTTGGACAATTACTTCAACGGCAGAGAAGTGCATAAATCGCTCTACCTTGATCAACAGCTCTTCGACCAGGAACAACACAGCGTCTTCGCCGCCAGCTGGTGTTACGTGGGGCACGACAGTCTGATCCCGCAGCCCGGCGACTTTTTCACCACCGACATTGCACAGCAACCCTTGGCAATGGTCCGGCAAAAAAATGGCGACATCGTTGTCCTGCACAACCGCTGCCCGCACAAAGGCGTGAAAGTGCTGGCCGAGCCTCGCGGCAATGTCGGTCGGTTTATCCGCTGCCCTTACCATGCGTGGACCTTCAAGACCGATGGCGAACTGCTGAGTATTCCGGTGAAAAAGGAATACGACGATTGCGACCTCAGCGCGTGCTCCGCCCACAAAGGCATGCAAGTCGTCGCGGCGGTGGAGAACTATCGCGGTTTTGTATTTGTCCGCCTCCAGGCAGAAGGCATCGACTTCAACACCTTTTTTGGCGAGTCGTTATCGACGCTGGACAACATGGTGCTGCGCTCGCCCCTGGGCCAGTTGCGCGTCGTTGGCCAGCCGCTCCTGCACCGCCATCGCTGCAACTGGAAAATGGTGGTCGATAACCAGACCGACACCTGTCACCCGATGATTGCCCATGAGTCCTCGGCGGGCGAAGCGATTCGCTTGTGGAAGGAAACCAGCGACCAGAGCAGCCCTTCGCCCATGGCGGTCGAGCTATTTTCACCGTTCATGGCGTCCTACGAGTTCTTCGCCAACATGGGTATTCGCATCTGGCCCAACGGCCACGGGCATACCGGCGTCAGCAACTCAATCCATAAAGCCTATGCCGATATTCCGGGTTATTGGGACTTGATGGTCCAGAGCTATGGCGAACGCCAGGCCACCGAGATTCTCGAAGACACCCGACACAACACCGTCTATTTCCCGAACCTGATGGTCAAGGGCCCGATCCAGACGTTGCGGGTGATCAAGCCGATCAGCGCTCAGGAGACGGTGGTCGAGTCGTGGATCTTTGAATTGGTGGGCGCCCCCATCCAGTTGCTGGAACGAACCGTCCAGTACAACAACCTGATCAATTCCCCTTGCTCGATGGTCGCCCACGACGATGTGGAAATGTACGAGCGGGCGACGGAGGGATTGCGCAGTGATTCCAACGAGTGGGTCAACGTGGCGCGACTCTTTGAATCGACCGAATCCTATGAGCGGACCCAGGTGGTGTCGGGCACCAGCGAAATGGCGATGCGCAATTTTTACAACAGCTGGCAGCACTTGATGCGGGATAACCATGCAACTCGATCAGAACAATAAACACGCCATCGAACAGTTGATCGCCAGCGAAATCCAGCTACTGGACCAACAAGACTTCAGTGCCTGGCAACAACTGCTGACCCCCGACTACACCTACTGGATTCCGTTGCGACGAGAACAGACCAGCCCTCTTCATGAGTCCTCGCTGCTGTATGAAGACCGGTTTCTGACCACGCTGCGCATCAACCGATTGGCCAACGCGCGCAACTACTCGCAACAGCCCAAGAGTCGCAGTTTGCATATTGCCCAGTGTTCGTTGATCCGTCTGGAAGACGACGAACTGGGCGCATCGAGTAGCACCAACATGCTCTATTGCGAAGCCCGAGGGGACAGCGAATGGCATTACCCGGTCACCGTCGAGCATCAACTGATTAACGTCGAAGGCACCTGGAAAATCCAAGGCAAAAAAGTACTTCTGCTCAATCCCTCCCGAGCGATTGAAAGCCTGCAGTTAATCATCTGAGTTATCGAGAATCACACGTGAACGTTATGACTACCGGCTTCGACGAAGCCACATTTCCCGGTTCTTTTCCGTATGTCGACCTGTTGTACGACTACGGCCAGTTTTTGCGCAATGCCAGTGATGCGATCGGTTACTTGCCACCCGAAGCGGCCAATAAACACATCGGCATTGTCGGCGCCGGGCTGACCGGGCTGGTCGCCGCCTACGAACTGCTCCGTGCCGGTGCCCAGCGAGTCACGCTGTTCGAGGCCGCCGAAGAACACTTGGGCGGGCGCTTGCTGACCCAGCGCTTTGACGATGACCACCCGCAATTCATCGCCGAAATGGGCGCGATGCGCTTTCCTTCCAGCGAGGTCGGGTTGTTTCACTACCTGAACCGGTTTGGCATCGAAACCACTGAAGCGTTTCCCGACCCCGGTGTCGTGGACACCGAAATCCACTACCGCGGTGAGACTCATCACTGGGCGGCCATGCAGCCTCCACCTGCGATTTTCAGCACGGTCCATCGGGGCTGGAGTGCGTTTTTGAAAGAGGGCGTGACCTTCGATGACGGCACCTGCCTGGCGCCACCGTTGTTACTGACCGAGTTACTCAAGCAACACAACTACGCGGAAGTGCAGCCGGAATGGCAACGCTATCTGGATTACTTCGGCGACAGCTCGTTCTATTCGGCCATGGTGCAGATTTTCACCGGCAGCAACCCGCCCGGCGGACAACCGTGGCGCAAACCCGAAGACTTTCATCTATTCGGTTCACTGGGGATCGGCTCGGGCGGTTTCCAATCGGTATACCGCGCCTCCTTTACCGAGATTCTGCGGCTCGTGGTCAATGGCCTCGAAGTCAATCAACGGCTGGTGCCGATGGGCATCTCATCGCTGTCGGAGTTGATTGCCGATACGTCATTCCACGGCATGCCCCTGCGCGACCGAATCTGCCGCACCCGCATCGAGTCCATCAACAAGGGCAATAACGGTGAAATCCTGCTGGCCGGCAGCAATGGTGAAACTTATGCCTGCGACCGGGTGATCACCACGACGACCACCCGGGCGCTGCAAGTGAACATGAAGCTCACACAGAACCAGGCCTTCGTGAATCGTGACGTGGCCCGGGCGATCAACGAAACCCACATGGTCGGTTCGTCCAAGCTGTTCATCCTGACCAAAGACAAGTTCTGGTTGAAACACGGGCTGCCACAGAACATCCAGACAGACACCTTGGTGAAGGGCGTGTATTGCCTCGATTACGCACCGCAGGACCCTGAGTCCTGGGGCGTGGTATTGATCAGTTACACCTGGGAAGACGACTCCCACAAGATGGTTTCTATGACCGACAAAGTTCAACGCTGCTTGCGCCTTGTCGATGAACTGGCCATGAGCGCACCTGAGTTTGCCAGCCACCTTCTACCGCTCAATGGCAACTACCAGCGCTATGTCCTGGAGTATGACTGGCTGACCGACAAGCATTCGCTGGGCGCCTTCAAACTCAACTTTCCGGGTGACGATATCTACTCGGAACGCTTGTTCTATCAATTCAAAACGGCCCTCGATCCACAGCAGGACACGGGGTTGTACCTCGCCGGGTGCAGCTGCTCTTTCACCGGTGGCTGGGCGGAAGGCGCCATTCAAACAGCACTCAACGGTGCCTGTGCGGTGATCAGCAGTCTGGGTGGCGACTTGATTGCCGACAATCCGCTGGACGGACTGCACGCTCAATACCGCTATTGCTGATGCCTTCATCGCAAGCCTCCTCTCTATCGCCGAGACCGTTTTATGTACAGCCAGCTTTCAATTGAAGAACTCGTCAGCGGATTTCGCAGTGGTCGCCATTGCCTGGATGCCTGGCACCAATCCCTGCGCGATAAACAGTTTGATCATCAACACCTGAACAGCTTCATCACGTTCGACCCGACGGCGTTCGAGGTTGCCCTCGGGGCCGACCGGGAGGCGAGCCTGTATGGCATTCCCGTTTCCTTCAAGGACAACATCAATGTCAGCGGCATGCCGACCACCGCAGGAACGCCGGGGCTCGCTGCTTACTACCCGTTGTCCGATGCCGGGATTGTCGAGCGTTTCAAGACGCTGGGCGCGAGGGTCGTTGGCAAGAACAACATGCATGAACTGTCGTTCGGGGTGACGTCGGCCAACCAAACTTACGGCGCCGTGGTCAACCCGGCTGACGAACGCTACAGCGCGGGCGGCAGCAGCGGTGGTTGTGCGGCAGCCGTCGCAGCCGGTCTTGTGCCCTGCGCCGTGGGTACCGACACCGGCGGGTCAGTGCGCATACCCGCGGCGTTCTGCGGGATCGTCGGGTTTCGCCCCACCACGGGGTGTTACCCGGTGGACGGCATCGTGCCCGTTTCCCAGACCAAGGACACGCCAGGGCTACTGACCCGCACACTGCAAGACTGTCAGTACATCCACCATCACCTGACCGGGAACCACCCAGCGCCCCCGGACGACAACAGACCCCTACGGGTGGGCATACCGGAAAAATTCTTCTGGGCCGACCTCGACGAAAAAGTCCGACGCGACTGCTTCGCGGCTATCGAGGTGTTGGCAGATCGGGGCGTGGAGCTGGTTCCGGTCGATGACCTGTTGATCGGGGAAATCAATGAGAGCATTCAATTCCCATTACCTATTTACGAGTTCTTTATCGACTTCCCGCGCTTCTTGATGAAAGAAGGCTGGGGCGACCAATTTTTGAGCATCCTGGCGCAGATCCGGGACCCGGGCATCAAGAAAATACTGACGGCGCAACTTGAGAGCCCGGCGATTTCCTACACCGACTATGTACAGGCATTGATGAGCAAACTGCAGCTGAGTCGTGAATACAGCCGTCTGTTCAACGCCCATCAACTGGATGTGATTGCCTACCCCACCGTCAGCTGTACGGCACCGTTGCTCACGGAGTGCGAGGCAGAAAGCAACTTCGAGACCTTCGTGCGCAACACCGACCCGGCGAGCAACCTGGCGGCGCCCAGTGTCACCGTGCCGGTAGCGGAAAAACACTCGCTGCCGGTGGGGCTCTCGTTCGACGCGTTGCCCGGGCAGGACAGCTTGCTGCTGGAGAGATCGCGCCAATTATCCCGTTTGCTGGCCATGCGTTAACGCGCTGTCGGCGCCATTCACTGAATGGCGCTGATCCTTTCTCACGCGCGCCTGCAACCTGGCCCGCCGAAAGAACAGCCCTCTAATAACTCAAATGCAGGCCTTGCCATGCGCAGCACTTCTACGTCCACTTCCGCTCCCCCCGTCGCACTCGAACGGTCGCCCTCGGTGCTCGGCGGTGCCATGATGATCGGTGGCACCATCGTCGGTGCCGGCATGTTTTCGCTGCCGGTCGTCATGTCCGGCCTGTGGTTTTACGGCTCCGTCGCGGTCCTGTTGTTTGCCTGGTTCTGCACCTTGCATTCCGGCCTGATGATTCTTGAGGCCAACCTTAACTATCGTTCCGGTGCCAGTTTTTCAACGATCACCAAAGACCTGTTGGGTCGTCGCTGGAATGTGTTGAACGGCTTGAGCATCGTCTTTGTCCTGTACACGCTGACCTACGCCTACATCTCGGCCAGCGGTTCGGTGATTCATCACAGCGCCCAATCATTGGGAGTGAATCTGTCGGCACGCGCCGGGGGCTTGTATTTCACCCTGACGGTCGCGCTCATCGTGTGGCTGAGCACGGCAGCGGTGAGCCGGGTGACCACAGTGATCTTCGGTGCAAAGATTATCGCGTTCTTCCTGACCTTCGGCGGGCTGCTCGATCACGTGCAACCGGCGACACTGCTCAATCGAAACGCCACGGATAGCCACTACCTTCCTTACCTGCTGATGACCCTGCCCTTCTGCCTGACCTCCTTCGGTTTTCACGGCAACGTTCCCAGCCTGATGAAACACTTCGGCAAAGACCCGCAGCGTATCCGTGCCTGCCTGGTCAGCGGCACCCTCATCGCGCTTGGGCTGTACGTTGTCTGGATGGTTTGCAGCATGGGCAACATTCCCCGGGACGGGTTCAAGGACATCGCTCAGCGTGGCGGCAATATCGACGTGCTGATCAGCGCGCTGGGGGCGATGCTCAACAGTGCGAAAATCGATGTATTCCTCAGCCTTTTTTCCAACTTCGCCGTCGCCTGCTCCTTTCTCGGCGTGTCCTTGGGGCTCTTCGATTATCTGGCCGATGTGCTGGGGTTTGACGACAGCCCGCGAGGTCGCCTGAAAACCGCAGCCACCACCTTCCTACCACCTATGCTCTGCGGGCTGTTGTGGCCAGAAGGGTTTATCCATGCCATCGGTTTCGCCGGTCTGGCGGCGACCCTCTGGGCCGTCATTACCCCGGCATTGCTGGCCAGCGCATCACGCAAGCGCTTTGGCAGCCCGCGGTATCGCGTCTGGGGAGGCCAGCCCATGATTGCCCTGATATTGTTTTTCGGCGTGATCAGCGCGATTTCACATGTGCTGTTTTCATTGGATTTGTTGCCGGTGTGGCGCTAGCGGTCTCAAACGCCATTCGGTTTTCCGAACGCGACCTGTCGGTCGATTCGGTTTACCGGATTATCCTTCGCCAAAATCAGCGCCATAAATATTTAATACCCTTATAAATCAATAACTTGATCTATCTGGCCTGGCCTGGCACGAGTCATGCTCTACACTCTTGGACGAATGCCTGTTGCACCCCACTTCAGGAGCCGTCAGGCATTCGAAGCACAAAAGGGCCGATGAACTGGCTCCATAAAAAAAACAATGTCGAGGAAAATTTGATGCGCATCGTTCCCCATATCCTGGGCGCAGCCATTGCTGCCGCTCTGATTAGCACTCCAGTTTTCGCTGCCGAACTCACCGGCACACTGAAGAAGATCAAAGAGTCCGGTGTGATCACCCTCGGGCATCGTGACGCTTCCATCCCGTTTTCCTATATCGCGGACGCTTCCGGCAAACCGGTCGGCTACTCCCACGATATCCAGCTGAAAATCGTCGAAGCCATCAAGAAAGACCTGGACATGCCGAACCTCCAGGTCAAATACAACCTCGTAACCTCGCAAACCCGTATCCCGCTGGTGCAGAACGGCACCGTGGACGTCGAATGCGGCTCCACCACCAACAACGTAGAACGTCAGCAGCAAGTGGCCTTCTCCGTCGGCATCTTCGAAATCGGTACGCGTCTTCTCTCCAAGAAAGACTCCGCGTACAAGGACTTCGACAACCTCAAAGGCAAGAACGTCGTGACCACCGCGGGCACCACGTCCGAGCGCATCCTCAAGTCGATGAACGCCGACAAGCAGATGGGCATGAACGTCATCTCCGCCAAAGACCACGGCGAGTCCTTCCAGATGCTGGAAACCGGCCGCGCAGTGGCTTTCATGATGGACGACGCGTTGCTGGCGGGTGAAGCGGCCAAGGCCAAGAATGCGAAGGACTGGGAAGTGACCGGTACTCCTCAATCCTACGAAATCTACGGCTGCATGGTTCGCAAGGGCGACGAGCCGTTCAAGAAGGCTGTCGACGACGCGATCGTGGCGACCTACAAGTCGGGCGAGATCAACAAGATCTACGACAAATGGTTCATGTCGCCAATCCCGCCAAAGGGCTTGAACCTGAACTTCCCGATGAGCGACGAGCTCAAGACCCTGATCGCCAATCCGACCGATAAAGCGGCTGACGACAAGAAGTCCTGATTTCTGACTAACCTTATCTCCTGAGAGGGCCTCTACCCTTTCAGGAGATAGTCACTCCCTGCTGGCATTTTTGGAAACACTCGAACCGGTGGCTGTCGAGCCGCTCGTGTGTGCCTGATCGTCAAGGTCGGGCGGGAACGGAGCTTCCCCAGGCGGGCATTTGTACATCGAACGATCTGAGGGGAGACCCTAATGAATTACAACTGGGACTGGAGCGTATTCTTCAAGTCCACCGGCGTGGGCAGCGAAATTTATTTCGACTGGTACCTATCCGGTTTGGGCTGGACCATCGCCATCGCCGTCGCCGCCTGGATCATCGCGCTGCTGCTGGGCTCGGTTCTGGGCGTCATGCGCACCGTGCCGAATCGCATCGTATCGGGCATCGCGACCTGCTACGTCGAACTCTTCCGTAATGTGCCGTTGCTGGTTCAGCTGTTCATCTGGTACTTCCTGGTACCCGATCTGCTGCCGCAAAACCTGCAGGACTGGTACAAGCAGGACCTGAACCCGACCACCTCGGCTTTCCTCAGCGTCGTCGTCTGCCTGGGCCTGTTTACCGCCGCTCGAGTGTGCGAACAAGTGCGTACCGGCATCCAGGCGCTACCTCGCGGCCAGGAAGCTGCCGCTCGCGCCATGGGCTTCAAACTGCCGCAGATCTACTGGAACGTGCTGCTGCCCCAGGCGTACCGGATCATCATTCCGCCGCTTACCTCGGAATTCCTGAACGTGTTCAAGAACTCCTCCGTGGCGTCGCTGATCGGCCTGATGGAGCTGCTCGCGCAGACCAAACAGACCGCCGAGTTCTCCGCCAACCTGTTCGAAGCGTTCACCCTGGCCACCCTGATCTACTTCACCCTGAACATGAGCCTGATGCTGCTGATGCGTGGGGTCGAGAAGAAAGTGGCCGTACCGGGCCTGATCTCCGTAGGGGGTAAATGATGGAATTCGACTTCTCGGGCATCGTCCCGTCCCTGCCGGGCCTGTGGAACGGCATGGTCATGACCCTGCAACTGATGGCGTTGGGCGTCGTCGGCGGGATCATCCTCGGCACGATCCTGGCCCTGATGCGCCTGTCCCACAGCAAGCTGCTGTCGAACATCGCCGGCGCCTACGTCAACTACTTCCGTTCGATCCCACTGCTGCTGGTCATCACCTGGTTCTACCTGGCGGTGCCGTTCGTACTGCGCTGGATCACCGGCGAAGACACCCCGATCGGCGCGTTCGCCTCCTGCATCGTGGCCTTCATGATGTTCGAAGCGGCGTACTTCTGCGAAATCGTCCGGGCCGGCGTTCAGTCGATTCCCAAGGGCCAGATGGGTGCTGCCCAGGCCCTGGGCATGACGTATGGCCAGATGATGCGCTTGATCATCCTGCCGCAAGCGTTCCGCAAGATGACACCCCTGCTACTGCAACAGAGCATTATCCTGTTCCAGGACACCTCGCTGGTCTATGCGGTCGGCCTGGTGGACTTCCTGAATGCTTCGCGTGCCAGTGGCGACATCATCGGTCGCTCCAATGAGTTCCTGATCTTTGCAGGTCTCACGTACTTCACAATCAGCTTTGCCGCCTCGCTGCTGGTCAAGCGTCTGCAAAAAAGGTTTGCCGTATGATCTCTATCAAGAATGTCAACAAGTGGTATGGCGACTTCCAGGTACTGACTGACTGCAGCACCGAGGTCAAAAAAGGCGAAGTGATCGTGGTGTGCGGGCCGTCCGGCTCCGGCAAATCCACCCTGATCAAATGCGTCAACGCCCTGGAACCGTTCCAGAAAGGCGATGTGGTGGTTGATGGCACGTCCATCGCCGACCCGAAGACCAACCTGCCGAAACTGCGTTCGCGCGTGGGCATGGTGTTCCAGCATTTCGAACTGTTCCCGCACCTGACCATCACCGAGAACCTGACCATCGCGCAGATCAAGGTGTTGGGCCGCAGCAAGGAAGAAGCCACCAAGAAAGGCCTGCAACTGCTTGAGCGCGTTGGCCTCTCGGCTCACGCCCACAAGCACCCGGGCCAGCTCTCCGGTGGTCAGCAACAGCGTGTGGCGATTGCCCGTGCGCTGGCGATGGACCCGATCGTCATGCTGTTTGACGAACCGACCTCGGCGCTCGACCCGGAAATGGTCAACGAAGTGCTGGACGTGATGGTGCAACTGGCCCACGAAGGCATGACCATGATGTGCGTAACCCACGAAATGGGCTTCGCCCGCAAAGTGGCGGACCGCGTGATCTTCATGGACCAGGGCAAGATCATCGAAGACTGCAAGAAAGAAGACTTCTTCGGCGACATCACCCATCGTGCCGAGCGTACACAGCACTTCCTTAACAAGATTCTGCAGCACTAAGAAAGACACCGCTCCCCAACTGTGGGAGCGGGCTTTTGTGCTGAGGGATTTGGGATAGTGGGTTTTGTGGCGAGGGGATTTATCCCCGTTGGGCTGCGAAGCGGCCCCAGCACTTCAAATTCGAACCGAATTTGATGGGTTGACGACTGCTGCGCAGCCGAACGGGGATAAATCCCCTCGCCACAGAAATCCCCCACCACAAAGGCTCGCTCCTACAAGGGGTCGGTGGTGGTCTGGAGATTTGTGTTGTGGTTGACCCAAGGCATCTGTGATGAAATGCGACCCCACTCTCTATCGCGCCGCGCCGCCATCACTCGCCGTGAAACCCCGTCTGATTCGCCATCTGTTCCTGCCGCCGCTGGTCATCGCCCTGATGATCGGATTGGGTTTCCTCGGCTTCTGGATCAGTGAACACTACGGGATACGCAGCCTCAGCGAGAACGGTCAGCGTCAGCTCGAACTGCACGCCCGCGCCGTCGAGAGCGAGATCAGCAAGTACACCTACCTCCCCAGCCTGCTGGAACTGGAATCCAGTGTTTCAAAACTGCTGGCCGCCCCGTCACCGGAACACCGGCAGACCGTCAACGATTACCTCGAAGGCCTGAACCGGCGCAGCCGCAGTCGGGCCATCTACGTGATGGACACCACCGGCCGCGTCATGGCCACCAGCAACTGGCGCGATGTCGACAGTTACCTGGGTGAAGACCTGTCCTTTCGCGCCTATTTCCAGAACGCGGTGCGCGGTCAGCCGGGACGCTTCTACGGCATCGGCAGCACCAGCGGCGAACCCGGTTATTACCTGGCCCACGGCCTGGAAGAACACGGCAAGATCATCGGCGTCGCCGTGGTCAAAGTCCGCCTCGAAGCCATGGAAGAACGCTGGCAGCGCGCACGCCTCGAAGCCTTCGTCAGCGACGAGAACGGCATCATCATTCTGTCCAGCGATCCGGCACGACGGCTGAAATCGGTTGTGCCGTTGAGCGACGAAACCAAGGAAAAACTGGCCCGCAGCCTGCAGTACTACTGGTTCCCGCTGAACGAACTGCAACCGCTGGCCCGGGAACAACTGGCCGAAGGCGAGGAAAAACTGACCTTCCCCGCCAACAGTGAAGTGGAGTCCGACGAAGAGGACATCAGTTACCTCTCGCAGACCCGCCCCCTGAGCGACACCCCGTGGAATTTCACCCTCCTCACGCCGCTACAGGATTTGCGCCGCGAAGCGATCAACCAGGGGATTCTGGTAGCCGTGGCATTTGCCCTCGTGGCGTTCCTGCTGATTGCCTGGAACGAGCGACGCAAGGTGATCTCCACCCGCCTCGCCGCCCGTGAAGCCCTGCAGGAAGCCAACAATCAACTGGAGCGTCGGATTACCGAACGCACCACCGACCTGCGCGCCAGCAACGAGCGGCTCAAGGGTCAGATCCGCGAACGGCGTCAGGCTGAAGAGACCTTGCGCCGCGCTCAGGATGAACTGGTGCAGGCCGGCAAACTCGCGGCCATCGGCCAAATGTCGACCAGCATCGCCCACGAACTGAACCAGCCGCTGGCGGCGCTGCGCACTTTGTCTGGCAATACCGTGCGCTTTCTCGAGCGCGGTCAACTGGACGTGGCCAGCACCAACCTCAAGACCATCAATGAATTGATCGACCGCATGGGCCGGATCACCGCCAGCCTGCGCTCCTTCGCCCGCCGGGGTGACGACAAGGGCCAGGCCTGCCTCGGCAAAGCCGTGGACGCCGCGATGCAACTGCTGGGCGGTCGGGTTGAAAGCGTCCATCTGACAGTGCACCGCGAATTCGACGACAGGCAAGTGCAGATCGACCAGACCCGCCTTGAGCAGATTCTGGTCAACCTGATCGGCAACGCCCTCGACGCCATGCAGGCACAACCATTGCCCGAACTGTGGCTGGAAGGCGAGGAGTTCGACGGTAAATATCGCCTGCGCGTACGCGACAACGGCCACGGTATCGATGCCGAAGCGCGCAAGCATCTGTTCGAACCGTTTTTCACCACTAAACCCGGCGAACAAGGCCTGGGCCTCGGCCTGACCCTGTCCGCCAGCCTGGCCGCCGCCACCGGCGGGCATCTGGGTGTCGAACACCCGGCCAGCGGTGGCACCACCTTCGTCCTCAGTTTACCGTTGGTAAGCCCCCTTCACGCCGAGCCAATATGAACAACGACCTTAGTGTGCTGATCGTCGAAGACGACCCCCATGTGCTGCTCGGCTGCCAACAGGCGCTGACCCTGGAAGACATTCCCTGCGTGGGCGTGGGCAGCGCCGAAGAAGCGCTGGAGCGGGTTGGCGACAACTTTGCCGGCATCGTCATCAGCGACATCCGCCTGCCGGGCATCGATGGCCTGGAATTGCTGACCCGACTCAAGGCCCGGGATCGCAGCCTGCCGGTGGTGCTGATCACCGGCCACGGCGACATCTCCATGGCCGTCGGCGCGATGCAGAAAGGCGCCTATGACTTCATGGAGAAACCGTTCTCCCCGGAACGCCTCGTCGATGTCGCCCGCCGAGCGCTGGAGCAACGCAGCCTGGCCCGGGAAGTCTCTTCGTTGCGCCGGCAACTGGCGGAGCGTGACTCCCTGGAAGGCCGGATCATCGGCCGCTCGCCGGCCATGCAGAACCTGCGCGAACTGATCGCCAACGTCGCCGATACGTCGGCCAACGTGCTGATCGAAGGTGAAACCGGCACTGGTAAGGAACTGGTCGCGCGTTGCCTGCACGACTTCAGTCGCCGCCACACCAAACAGTTTGTCGCGCTGAACTGCGGTGGCCTGCCGGAGAACCTGTTCGAAAGCGAGATCTTCGGCCATGAAGCCAACGCCTTCACTGGCGCCGGCAAACGACGGATCGGCAAGATCGAACACGCCGACGGCGGCACGCTGTTCCTCGACGAAGTGGAAAGCATGCCCCTGCCCTTGCAGATCAAACTGCTGCGGGTGTTGCAGGAACGCACCCTGGAACGCCTGGGTTCGAACCAGAGCGTGGCCGTGGATTGCCGGGTGATTGCGGCGACTAAATCCGACCTCGACGAGTCGAGCAAAGTCGGCGAGTTTCGCAGCGACCTGTATTACCGCCTGAACGTGGTGACCCTGGAACTGCCGCCCCTGCGCGAACGTCGCGAAGACATCCTGCAATTGTTCGAACACTTCCTGCAGCAGTCGTCCTTGCGCTTCGACCGCGCCGTGCCGGAGTTGGACAACCAGACCTTGTCGAACCTGATGAGCCACGACTGGCCCGGCAACGTACGCGAGTTGCGCAACGTCGCCGAGCGTTTTGCCCTCGGTCTGCCGGCCTTCAAGAAGTCCGGCGCCAGCGGTAGCAATCAGGGTTTGGCCTTCGCTGAAGCGGTGGAAGCCTTCGAACGTAACTTGCTCAACGATGCTTTGCAGCGCAGCGGCGGCAACCTGACCCAGGCCAGCCTGGAACTGGGAATGGCCAAGACCACGCTGTTCGACAAAGTCAAAAAGTACGGACTGAGCCACTGATGGACCTGTTATTGAAAGCGGCGCTCGGTGCGACAGTGGTCGTCATCCTCGCCGCGCTGGCCAAGACCAAAAACTATTACATCGCAGGGTTAGTGCCGCTGTTTCCGACCTTTGCGCTGATTGCGCATTACATCGTCGGCAAGGGGCGTTCGCTGGAGGATTTGAAGACCACCATCGTGTTCGGGATGTGGTCGATTATTCCGTACTTCGTTTACCTGGCGACGTTGTATCTGATGGTCGACCGGATGCGGCTCGAAGCGTCGCTCGCCGTGGCGGCAGTGGCGTGGCTGATGGCCGCCACCGTCCTCGTCACCGTCTGGGTCCGCCTGCACGCCTGACCCCGCAGGTTCTGTAGGAGCGAGGCTTGCCCGCGAAGGCGGTGTTCCTATCGCAGGAGATGCATCGGACGCACCGGCCTCTTCGCGGGCAAGCCTCGCTCCTACAGAGTCTGCGGTGTGTGATCATTCCCACGCGGAGCGTGGGAATGATCATCAAAGGATCTGCGGTGTCTGATCGGTGGCAGCTGGCCCGCCCCTTGCATTTACCCCCAAAAGCCCCCTCGGCCGGCCTTCATGATGGATGAAGCCGGTGTCTGGGAGGGTCTGCCAAGGGTGAATTGCGACCTTGAACATTTTAGATCTCGACCACAGCCTGACAGCCCAGGCGCCCATCTCGAGGCTGCTGGACAGCGGCCGTGCCAAACGCCTCGACCTGCTCGACCTCGGCCCGAAATTGCGCCTGTGGTCCAGCGAACGGACCTTTCGCCGCTTTGCCGAACGCTTGCAGCAACGGCCCCGGCACAGCGGCCCGCAGCCAGAAATTTTCTTCGTCGGCTCCGGTGATTACCACCATCTGACCCCGGCCTTCCTGAGCGATTTGCCGGAGCCGGTGAGCCTGATCCACTTCGACAACCACCCCGACTGGGTCCGCTTCGCCCCGCGCCGGCATTGCGGTTCGTGGGTCAATCAGGCGCTGAAGCTGCCGAACATCCAGCGCATCGTCACCCTCGGCCCGTGCAGCGATGACCTGCAAAATCCGCAGCTCAAGGGCGGCAATGTGCGGGCGCTGAAACGCGGCGTGTTGCAGCTGTTTCCGTGGCAGCGTCCGCCCTCGAAAGTGTGGGGCCGGGTGGGTGACGGCGCTGGCCATCAACAGCAGGAAAACCTGCTGCACTGGCGCAATCTGGCGGAGCTCGACTGGCCGGTGTTTCTCGAACAGATGATCGCCAGCCTGCCCACCCGCGCGGTATGGATCACCGTCGACAAGGACGTATTGGCCAGCGAAGACGCGGCGACCAACTGGGACCAGGGCGGCATGCGCCTGAGCCATTTGCTGCAAGCCATCAGAGCCTTGGCGGCGAGCAAGCGAATCATCGGCATCGACATCTGCGGCGAGTACGCCCGCCCGGCCTTCAGCAACGCCCTCAAACGCTGGGAAGCCAAGTCCGACCAGCCCCCGGCCGAACGCTGGAGCGAAGCGGATCTACTGCGCAACTCGACGACCAACCAGGCGTTGATCGACCTGTTCGAGGAGCTGTTCCCATGACCTACACCGTGATTGTGCTGGTGGCGTTTTCCATCGTGCTGGACGTCATCGGCCAGCTCTGTTTCAAGCTCGGCCTGGACCGATTGCCGGAACTCGAAGGCGGCTTTCGCCTGAATGCGTTCTGGGGCCAGGTGTTCAACGCGCCGCTGCTGTGGTGCGGGATCGGCGCCTATGTGATCGAGTTTTTCGTCTGGCTCGAAGCCCTGTCCCGGGCGCCGCTGAGCCTGTTGTTTCCGGCGGCGGCGCTGGCGTATTGCGGTGTGGTGTTGGCCGGCAAACTGATCCTCGGCGAGACCGTCAGCCGCCGGCGTTGGCTCGGCACCCTGGTGATTACGGCGGGCGTGATGCTCGTGTGTGTCACCCATGCATGAGGTTCAATCGATGATCAGAGGCAAGACCGACTGGCTGCATGAGCGCCTCGGCACGGTGGTGCTGTGGGCGTTGCTGATAGGCTTTGAAAGCGCCGGCCAGATCGCTACGAAGGTCGGTGGAGATCAACTGGGGCAGATGGATTTCAACCTGCAATGGTTGCTGGCCGTGGCGGTGAATCCGGGGGTTTGGTTCGCGATTGCCTGCTACATCGGCGCGTTTTTCGTGTGGATGCTGATCTTGCGGCGTAGCAGTTTGTCCCTGGCGTTCCCGTTGAGTTCGCTGGTGTTTGTTGGGGTGTTGCTCGGGTCATGGCTGGGGTTGGGCGAGCAGATCAGCGTGCTGCACTGGGTCGGGGTGGCGGTGATTATGGGCGGGATTGCGTTGCTGGCCGAAGGCGAAGAAACCTAGATTTTTGTGATCTCAAGGACCCCATCGCGGGCAAGCCCGCTCCCACATGGACGGCGCATAACCTGTGGGAGCGGGCTTGCCCGCGATGGCGTCAGACAGGCCAACCAAGAACCTTCAATTGAACTTGTAGGCCAGTGCCGCCTGCACTTCCCCCTGGTTAGTTTCCCCCACCTCTTTGACAATGCTGCTATCCGCCGCCGCTCCCGTCAGGTGAACCCAGCTCGCGCTGGTCAACAACGACCACTGCGGCGCCAGCGGAAACTCGAAACTCTGGGTCAACGCCACATTCTGCAAACCACCGCCCGCGTTGTAAGGCCTGATCCCCGAGGCTTGTGACTCATTGGCACTGACGCCGAAGAACGTCTGACTCTGCCGCGCATCAGCGAAATGCGCAGTCAGGCTGGAGCTGCCAATTACCCCGCCACCCAGTGGATAACCCACCTCCCCGCCAACGCGCCCCAACACCCCGCCCTGGCCGCCGCGCCCGCCAATCGCTTGCCCGACCGAGGCAAACACCCGCCAGAAATCAGCCGGCGCGTACTGCACGTAGCCACCGACCTCGCCCATGTCCGGCACGTCGCGCAGGCCCTGCAGTTCGCCGTTGGACGTGCGCCCCGGCAGGTAATTCACGAACGGCCCGGCGCTGAAACCCTTGGTGTTCAACGCGTCCCAGGTCAGCCCGTCGTCCGTGCCGAGGCTGACATCACCCCAGTCGAGATCGAGATACGGCACCGGCCGGGTTTCATAGCGGCTGCCGGTCGGATCGTGCGGCTGATAGCTGAGGCCAGCCCCCGCCTCACCGGTGATGCCGTCCGCTAAAACGTTGCCCGAAAGGCACGTCAGCGCGGCGAAGAGAGCAATCGTAATCCTCGACATGAGGCCATTCCTTGAACTGGATGTGCGCGCATCAATCCCCGAATCGCACCTCTCGCGCAAGCACTCATGTTGTTTGTAGCGACCTACAAAAATTGTAGCTTCACCGGCATCCACACCCGTATTAACCCCAGCCCCGCTGGGCCAAACCCGGTTGGCACAGTCCCTGCTCTACCCCCTTGGCAAGCGCAAACAGCGCCTCCTGCCAAGATAGGTACAACAGATGATTGACTGGCATATCGTGTGTGATTTCGACGGGACCATCACCCGCACCGACGTGATCGACAGCATCCTCCAACGGTTCGCCGACCCGAGCTGGGAAGCGATCGAAAACGAGTGGCTGGCGGGCGACATCGGTTCCCGTGAATGCCTCAGCCGCCAGCTCGCGCTGGTCAAGGCGACGTCCACCGAACTGCTCGGGTTCTTCGACACCATCGAGATCGACCCGGACTTCCCCGACTTCGTCGACCACGTGATCGGCCTCGGCGCTTCCCTTGAAGTGGTCAGCGACGGCATCGAGCAAGGCATCGCACGGATCCTGGCGCGCCACTACGTCAGCCTCTTGCCGATCCTCGCCAACCGCTTGCGGCAACTCGACCACCAGAGCTGGCGCATCGACTTTCCGCATGCCAGCGACGCCTGCCGCGCCGCCTCCGGCAACTGCAAATGCAAATCCACCCCCAGCACCAAACGCGTGCTGGTGATCGGCGACGGCCAGTCCGACATGTGCGTGGCCGCCACCGCCGATTTCGTGTTCGCCAAGGATCGCCTGGCCGAACACTGCGAGCGTAACGGCATCGCCTATGCGCGCTTCGACAGCTTCGCCGAACTCCCTGCGTTGCTCGCTCTGCTGCGCCATACCAACGACAGGGCCAACGCCGCCAACGCCACCTCTTTCAACCTAGAAACACAGGAACTCTTCCACCATGTCTGACATTCGAATCGCTACGCCTGAAGACCAAATCCTTCTGGATAAAGAAGCCAAGTACTGCTCCTACGGCGACACCGTTCACTACATCGACCCGCCGCGCATCTTTAGCCGCTGCGAAGGCTCCTACGTCTGGGACACCGAAGACCAGGCCTACCTCGACCTGCAAATGTGGTACTCGGCGGTCAACTTCGGTTACGCCAACCCGCGCCTGAACAACGCGCTGAAACAGCAGATCGACACCCTGCCGCAGATCGCCAGCCAGTACCTGCACAAAGGCAAGATCGAGCTCTCGGAAATGATCGCGGTCGATGCCAAGAAAAAATTCGGCCTCGACGGTCGCGTGCACTTCAACGTCGGCGGTTCGCAGTCCATCGAGGACTCGCTGAAAGTCGTGCGTAACGCCACCAACGGCAAAAGCCTGATGTTCGCCTTCGAGGGCGGTTACCACGGCCGCACCCTCGGTGCCTCGTCGATCACCTCCAGCTACCGCTATCGCCGCCGCTACGGCCACTTCGGCGAACGCGCCAATTTCATCCCGTTCCCGTACCACTTCCGCGGCCCCAAAGGCATGACCAAGGAAGAGTACGGCAGCCATTGCGTGCAGCAATTCGCCCGGTTGTTCGAGACCGAATACAACGGCGTCTGGGACCCGAAAGTCGGCCAGAGCGAATACGCCGCCTTCTACGTCGAGCCGATCCAGGGCACCGGCGGCTACGTGATTCCGCCGATGAACTTCTACAGCGAACTCAAGCATGTGCTGGACCAGCACGGCATCTTGATGGTGGTCGACGAAATCCAGATGGGCTTCTACCGCACCGGCAAGCTGTGGTCGATCGAGCACTTCGACGTCAAACCGGACGTCATCGTCTTCGGTAAAGCGCTGACCAACGGCCTCAACCCGCTGGGTGGGATCTGGGCCAAGGAAGAATTGATCAACCCGAAAATCTTCCCGCCAGGCTCCACTCACTCGACCTTCGCCTCCAACCCGTTGGGCACGGCGGTGGGCCTGGAAATGTTCAAGATGACCAGCGAAGTCGACTACGGTGCGATGGTCATGAACAAGGGTAATTACTTCCTCGAAGGCCTGAAAGACTTGCAGAAACGCTACCCGATCATCGGCGATGTCGACGGTCTGGGCCTGGCCCTGCGTTGTGAAATCTGCGGTCCGGACGGTTTCACGCCGGACAAGGCCACCCTCGATTTCATGGTCGAAGAAGGCATGAAAGGCGACATCGAAATCGACGGCAAACGCCTGGGCCTGATCCTCGATGTGGGCGGTTACTACAAGAACGTGATCACCCTCGCGCCGTCGCTGGAAATCAGCTATCCGGAAATCGACCTCGGCATCGCGTTGCTCGACCGTCTACTTGATCGAGCCATGAAACGATGAACACCGAAAAGATCGACATGGGCGAAGGCAGCGCCGGTTTCGTTCTCGGCAACGGCGAGGTCGCGGTGTTGTTGATCCACGGCCTCACCGGCACGCCGACCGAACTGCGCCGGGTCGCGATGGGCCTGGCCAAGGCCGGTTGCACGGTCTACGTGCCGACCCTGGCCGGCCACTGCGGCGACAACGCCGACCTGCAAGCCACCGGGTGGCGCGACTGGTACGAGAGCGCGCGTAACACCTTCATCGGGGTTCGGCGCAAACACCAGCATGTGTTCGTCGGTGGCTTGTCGATGGGTGCGGTGCTGGCGATGTACCTGGCCGCCGAGCATCCGGGGCAGATCGAGGGCTTGCTGCTGTATTCGACCACCCTGCGCTACGACGGCTGGAACATGCCCAAAGTCGCGGTGCTCACGCCGTTGCTGATGGCAATTCCGTATGGCGTGCACCTGTGCCGCTTCAACGAAAAGTCGCCATTCGGCATCAAGGACGAACGCTTGCGCGCCATCGTCGAGCGGCAGATGAAGGCCGGTGAAAGCAGCAACGCCGGGCTGCTGACCATGTCCGGGGTGAGTGTCCGGGAACTGCATCGATTGGTGGCTGCGGTGAAAAAGCGCATGCCACAGATCACCACCCAGGCGCTGGTGTTGCACTCACGGGAAGACGACATCACCAGCCGCTGGAACGCCGACTATGTGGAACGCAAACTCGGCGGCCCGGTGGTGAAAATTCTCCTCGACGACTGCTACCACATGATCACCGTCGACCTGCAATACCGTCGCGTGGTGGAGCTGAGCGCAGACTTCATCCAGCACCGGTTCATGCAACAAGTCACCGCCCCGCAACCCATCCGCCAGGACTACCGGCAACTTGCTTGAGCGCACACCTGTAGCAGCAGCCGAACGCAGGCTTCGCCAGCTGCTACAAGGATCGGGTTATGGCTGCCATGTGGGTAAATTTTAAGGAACCGATGTGATCACTGCCCTTGCCTTTTCAACCATCGAAGCCATCGACCGCAGTGCCTGGAATGACTGTTTCCCCGATGAACTGGAGGACTGGGATTATTACCGGGCCGTTGAACAGGCGGGCATTGCGGATTTCCAGTGGCGTTATCTAGCGCTGTACGAAGACGAGGTGTTGGTCGCGGCGGCGGTGGCGTTCACCACCGCCTATTCGCTGGACACCACGGTTCAAGGTTCGGGCAAACGCGTCACCGAACAGTTGCGCCGCTGGTGGCCGGGGCTGTTGGACGTGCACCTGTACGCCGTCGGTTCGCCGGTGGCCGAGCAATGCCATGTCGGGACCACACGCCAGATCGACCCCGCCCGGCGTCCGGCCTTGCTTGAGCAATTGTTAATCCTGGCGCGCAACGACGCCGATCAGGCCGGCATCGGTCTGCTGGCGGTCAAGGACGCGTCCCACCGGGATCCGCAGTGGTTGCAGGTGTGCCAGGCAGCCGGTCTGCAAAGCATGCCCGGCCTGCCCAGCGCTGAACTGCCGATCCGTTTTGGCTCGGTGGACGCGTACCTCGGCACGCTTGGCAAATCCACTCGCAAAGACCTGCGCCGCACGTTGCGCGGGCACGGTCCGCGCATCGAATGGCGGCGCTCAGTCGAAGACCTGCTCCCGCGAATGATGGCGCTGTACGAAGCCACTCTTTCACGCAGCGACCTGACCTTCGAACGCCTGCCGCCGGCCTACTTCCGCCAGGTCCTCGAACACCTCGATGAGCGCGCCGCGTGCGTGCTCTACTGGGTCGGCGAAGAGCTGGTAGCGTTCAACCTGGTGCTGCTCGACGAGCAACGCCTGGTCGACAAATTCTTCGCCCACGACCTGGCAAAAACCCGCGATCACAACCTGTACGTGCGCAGCTGGCTGGCCAATGTCGACTACTGTATTGAACACGGCATCCCGATCTACGCGTGCGGTCAGGCCGGCTATGCCAGTAAGCTGCGCCTGGGTTGCTCGTTCACCGGCAACACCGTGTTTTTCCGCCACCGCAACCGAGTGCTCGACAGTTTGTTGCGCGTGGTGAAAATGTTCATTCGACCGGACCGTTCCGATTCCGCCATGGCTGCTGCGATAAGCGAAGCACAATGATCAAAGACCCACGCGCCACCGCCCGACCTTTCGCCCTCTCCGGCTGGAGCCTGCAGCGCAAACTGGTGCTGGCGTTCTGGCTGGTCAGCGTGATCCCGACCATGATCGCCGCGGAACTGGCGGCCACCACCCTGTCGCAGATTTTCGACAGCAACGTGCGGATCTGGCTGCAGGAATCGACCAAGATCGTCGAAGACGAGATCAGCGAGATCCTGCGGGATAACGCCCGGGCCGCGCAGTTGTTCCTGCGCTACACCCGCCCGCCCACCGATCGCCTGTCGAGCAAACACGACAAGTTGACCACCGACATCGCCGATTCCATGGGCATCGACGTCGTGGCGCTGGTGCGCAACAGCGATCACAAAGTGGTATTCAGCACCGCCGCCGATGACGTCGTCCGGCAGATCAGCACCGAGCCCAAAGCGGTGTTGCAAACGCTGCATGTCGGCGGCGTCCCTACCGGCACCGTTGTGTCGACCTTTGAGACCGATCAGGACGGCGTCGATTACAAACTGGTCATCGCCACCTACCTGGACAGCAGTTTCCTCACCAGCGTCGCCGATGTGCATTCCCTCGACCTGCGGCTGTACCTGGCCAAGGCCGATGACTTCTCGGAGATCTTTTCCACCCAGCGCTTCGAAGATCACCCGGCGGCCGTACCGGAGAAAATCGAGCAGATTCTGCGCAACACCAAACAGCCGATCGAACAATTCACCAATCGCTACAGCGGCATTTACCGGCCGATCCTCAACGAAAGCGGCGAGCTGCAAGGCGTGATTTTCAGCGGGCTGCTGCGCCACACCAGCCTGGTCGGGCTGGTGAACCAGAGTAACCTGTTCATCCTGATTTTCCTGCTCAGCTCGGCAGCGTCCCTGGCGGTCGGCTGGATTGTCTCGCAACGCCTGACCAAGCCCTTGCGCGGCTTGTCCAAAGGCGTGCAAGCGGTGATTGCCGGAGATTATCGCCAGCGCCTGGCGGTCACGGGCGGCGATGAACTGGCGGAACTGAGCAGCACGTTCAACCACATGAGCGAACGCCTCGCCGAGTTGCAGCACCTGGAATCACAACTGCGTCGCCGCGACCGCTTGCATGCACTGGGCGAAGTCGCCATGGGCCTGGCCCATGAAATCCGCAACCCATTGGGCATCATCAAAACCGCCACGCAATTGCTGCACCGGCGCGCCGATTTGCCCGAGACCGACAAGCGTCATCTGGAATACGTGGTCAGTGAAGTCAGCCGCATCAACGACCTGATCACCGATTTCCTCGACTTCGCCAAGCCCAGCGCACCGATGCGTTCGACCCAGGCAGCGCGGCCGTTGGTGGATGAATTGATCGGCTTCTGCGCCCCGGAACTGGCCAGCCACAACATCGATGTGCGGATCGACGATCAGGCCCCCGGCGCGACCCTTCACGCTGATGCGCGGCAACTCAAGCAGGCCGGCCTGAACCTGATCGTCAACGCCATCGACGCCATGCCCGACGGCGGTCGGCTCACGGTCGGCATCAGCAGCGACGAGCACTTCACGGTGATCAGCGTCTGCGACACCGGCCAGGGCATCGAACCGGACATGCTCGAACGGATCTTCACGCCGTTCGTCACCACCAAGGCCTCGGGCACCGGGCTGGGTCTGGCCAAGGTCTTCTCGATCATGGAAAGTCATGACGGACGCATCGAATGCGTCAGTGAAAAAGATGCCGGGACCACCTTCACGCTGTACATTCCGGCCAACGGTGAAGACTTCGAAGAGGGCAGCGATGACACATAACGTACTGGTGGTCGACGACGAGCCCAAACTCTGCGATTTGCTGGCATCGGCCCTGGGTCAGAACGGCATTCAGGTGTTCACCGCCGGCAACGGCCTGCACGCGCTCAAGGTGCTGGAGTGCGAGGACATCGACCTGGTGATCAGCGACTGGCGCATGCCCGGCATGGACGGCCCGCAACTGCTGGCGGAAATCAAAACGCGCTTTCCGCAGCTACCCGTCATCGTGATGACCGCCTACAGCACCGTGAAAAACGCCGTGCAGTCGATGCGCAACGGCGCCTTCGACTACATCGCCAAGCCGTTCGACATCGACGAACTGGACATCACCGTCAGCAAGGCCCTGCAATTTCGCGACATCCTCAAAGACAACCAGCGCATGCGCGCCGAGCTTGATGAGCACCAGCAGATCGACAACCTGATCGGCGACAGCCCGAGTTTCCGTCGGGTGCTGCACGCGATCGATTCCGTGCGCGAAAGCAACGCGACGATTCTGCTGACCGGCGAAAGCGGCACCGGCAAGGAAATGGTCGCTCGGGCGATCCACAAACACGGCAACCGCGCGGACAAACCGTTTGTGGCGGTGAACTGCGCGGCGATCCCCGAAGGCCTGCTGGAAAGCGAAATGTTTGGTCACCGCAAAGGCGCGTTTACCGGCGCCGTGGCGGATCGCGTCGGGCGCTTCATGCAGGCCGACAAGGGCACGCTGTTCCTCGATGAAATCGGTGAAATGCCGCTGGCCCTGCAGGCGAAAATCCTCCGGGCCTTGCAGGAACGGGTGATCGAGCCGGTGGGCGATCCACGCGAGCGCAAGGTCGATGTGCGGGTGATTGCCGCGACCAACAAGAACCTGCTGGACGCGGTGGCCAACAAAGAATTTCGCGAGGACCTTTACTACCGCCTCAACGTGTTCCCGATTCCGCTGCCGGCCCTGCGCGAACGGGTGGAAGACATCGCGCCGCTGGCCCGGCACTTCGCACACACCCTCGGCGCCACAGCGGGCAAGCGCTTTACCGGATTCAGCCCGGAAGCCTTGCAGGCGATGGCCAATTATTCGTGGCCGGGGAATATTCGCGAGCTGCAGAACTGCGTGGAGCGCGCGACGATTGTGGCGTCGGGTGCGGTGATTGAAGAGGAAGATTTGCCGGCGTATTTGTTTGCTTCAAGTTCCAGTAGCAGCGGTGCGCTGGTCACCGAAGGCAGCGTGCCGGCGGATCTGGAAGCGGCGTTGGCGGAGGTCGAGAAGGCTTACATTCTGGCCGCGCTGGCACAGAGCAATGGCGTGCAGGCCGCGGCGGCGCAGTTGATCGGGATCTCCGAGCGCAGCTTCTGGTATCGCTTGAAGAAACTGGGCATCCACGTCGACAAAATCGTCCGTTAAACCCAGCCCACGCCCCCACACCATTCCCTGTAGGGGGTGGTGTCAGTGGCGGTCAGTTGTTGACGGTGCCGCCCTTTGATTCGCTCATGATCTGCCGGATCGCCCCGACAAACGTCTCAACCGGCTGCCCACCACTCACCGCATACTGCCCGTTAAACACCACCGTCGGCACCGAACTCACCCCGCGCGACAGCCATAACTGCTCTTCTTCGAGCACCTCTTTGGCAAACTCATCGGACGCCAGAATCGCCTCCGCCCGCTGTCGATTCAGCCCCACGCTTTCTGCCATCTGCGCCAACTGACCGTGATCAGATGGATTGCCGCCATCAGTGAAATACGCCTTGAACAGCGCTTCCTTCAGATTGAACTGCAACCCTTCCAGCCCCGCCCAAAACAGCAACCGATGCGCATCAAAGGTGTTGTAGATGCGGCTGTTGCCATCGGTGCGAAACGCAAACCCGACCTCGGCGCCACGGGCGCGGATCATCTCGCGGTTCTTTTGGGATTGCTCCGGGGTCGAGCCGTACTTTTCAGTGATGTGTTCGGTGATGTTCTGCCCTTCCGGCCCCATCTTCGGGTTCAGTTCGAACGGCTGAAAACGGATCTCGGCCTGGACCTCATCGCGCAGCACTTCCAGCGCCCGGGTCAGCCCATACAGGCCGACCACGCACCACGGGCAGGACACGTCGCTGACGAAATCGATTTTCAAAGGGGTACTCATCATTCACCTCGCAGGCTTGGGTCGCGCCGGAAAGTTTGAACGATACACCTGAAAGACCGAGGTGGCAGCCCTTCTCCTGATCCCTGTGGAACAGAGGTAGCAGTCATTCCACTATCCCTGTGGGAGCGGGCTTGCCCGCGATGGCGGTGTATCAGAAAAGTAGATGGCGACTGACACGCCGCCATCGCGGGCAAGCCCGCTCCCACAGGGTTTTGGGGTGTTTTGGGGAGTGTGTTTAGTTCTGTTTAAGGTTACTTCCTGAAAGCTACAGCGCCTTGCGCCGTCGCCTACAACCACGTCAGAATCCGCCGGCTTGTGCGCCTGGAGGCCCGTCGGTAACTTGGTTCGTGTCACTGATTCCCAGTGATCGGGTTTAGTAGCCCGGCTTTTCCTACCGACCGCATAAGTGTCATCTAGTCAGGCATTCGCCTGCACTTGATGGTGGCTGTGCGCATGGCGCCCTCGGGCGCGCCGGTTTTGGTGGGTGGCCGGTCTACTAACTTGCGTACAGCCGCCACCCTTTCGTGTAGTAGCGAAAAGGTCGTGGCCTCAATCGAGGGACACCACCAATGTTCAAGATCACACCGAATCCACCAGAAACCGACGACGTTTCCCCCTACGAAACCCCAGACTCCAAAAAACTCAACGAAGCCGCCGACCGCGCCCTCGATTTCTACCTCAAACCGGTCATCCCCAAAGACATCCCACGCCGGCCGAGCACCATTTACACCATCGCCCCCGACATCGATCACGAAACCCTGCTGGCCAACGCCTGCGAATCCCTGGCCTCGGCGAGTGTGATGCTGAGTGATTTCGCCGGGTTGCTGGAAGGCCCGCAGCGCAACACCGTGCTGGGCATTCAGCAGTCCGTCATGCTGGGTGAACTGGCGGTAAACCGAATGCTGGATAACCTTGTTCCACCCACATAACCAACTGAGGCAAGGGAGCCTTTGTGGTGAGGGGATTTATCCCCGTTGGGTGGCGAAGCCGCCCCCGCGTCCGTTCAGACAGACCGAGTTGTCTGGATTTACGACTGCTTCGCAGCCGAACGGGGATAAATCCCCTCGCCACAGGTTCCTGCTCGACTGGAGATTGTCTTAAGTGAACAGCATTGCCTCACCACAGGATTTTGTTTCACAGGTTGGATTTGGGGATTACAAGAGATTCGGGCTTGGCACCGGATCGATCTGTGCCCAATGCGAAGTGTCTTCACGGTGAGCCTGCAAATACGGCAACACCGCCGCCAGCAACGGCGCCTTGAACGCTTCCTGGAACCGATGCGCCAGTCCCGGAATCAGCTTCAACTGACTGCCACGGATATGCGCCGCCAAATGCACGCCATGCATCACCGGCAACAACGGATCGGCCGTGCCGTGGACCACCAGCGTCGGTACGCGCAACTGGTTAAGCAGCGCCACGCGACTGCGCTCGGCGAGGATCGCCATGATCTGGCGCTTCACACCTTCCGGGTTGAACGCCCGGTCATAAGACAGCGCCGCCTGATGCAGCAACGCCTGCCGATCATCACTGACAGTCGGGCTGCCCAACGCCGCCAGTAAATCCGCCTGTTGCTCCAGCGCCACTTCGCGATTCGGCGCGCTCCGCCGCGACAACAACTGCACCAACGCCGCACTCGGCGCCGGCAAGCCCTCAGCCCCGGAACTGGTCATGATCAGCGTCAGACTCTCGACCCGCTGCGGCGCCATCGCCGCCATGTGCTGGGCAATCATCCCGCCCATGCTCGCGCCCAAGACGTGGAATTGCTCAACCTTCAGCGCATCCATCAGGCCAAAGGCATCGTCCGCCATGTCGGTCAGGGTGTACGGCGCCGACACCGGCAACCCGAGTTTGTAGCGCAGCACTTCAAAGGTCAGGTTGGCGTCGACGGGCGTCTGCCGCCAAGTTGAGAGACCGACGTCGCGGTTGTCATAACGAATCACCCGAAAACCTTGCTGACACAGCGCGACCACCACCTCATCCGGCCAGTGAATCAACTGCCCGCCCAGGCCCATCACCAGCAGCAACGCCGGGTCGGACGCACGGCCGATGCTCTGGTACGCCAGGCTCACCTGCGCCAGATCGGCATGTTCGGTTGGAACGTTGACATCGCAACGAGACGCCGCCAAGGACGGCAGGCCAAACAACAGCAAGGCCAGAAAAATGAATGCACGCATGAAAAACACCGAAACGCAGAACCCCAGTAGAGCGCGAGTCTGATGAAGTTTGATCAAGCGCGCTGCCACAGTTACGTGACAGTTTGATGAAGATTGCCGAGCGGTCATGCCTCTCGTAGCACCAACCGCTAGTCGGAAAACAGCCTCTACCTGTCAGTTTTGACAGTAGTAATTTCCGACGCTGAAGAATTCAATCAGAAATCCATTTACCCCACGACATCGGTGGCAACGATGACTACCCCGGAGGTTCCCATGACCAGTGACATCGTAAATAGGCCAGACTCGTCCTTCGATCATTGGAAATACGACGACCTGCGGACATTCGAGGGTCAGATGGATGCGCGCCCTTCTCAATCAACCTCAGGGGGTGTACTCGGCGTCCTGGTGCTATGGGCGGTAAGGTTCCCTTTTTCAGTCCCCTCTAATAACTCGGCCGACATTGGTATCAACTACAAGACGGTTTATGACGATCCCAAGGGGGCATTGACGAAAATTCTTCATTATCCAAACCGGATGGTCGGGGACATCATCAGTATCCACTTCTCGGGTATCGATGAAGTGCAAACGCTTGAAGTCCCTGAGGGTCTTAGTGACGACGACGATATAGAGACTTACATTAAAGCTATTTACTTCAAACAGGCACTTCAGTTTTCACCAGATGACAATATACAGATCAAATATTTTGTAAAACGCAAAAGCGGTAACGAATCCGAAGAGTCATTAATCCTGACGGCACGAATCAAGATCGATCTTCCGGGCGGTAAGGATCCAGACCTCGACAAGCCCGGCCATCAAGCCTTATTGGCCCCCAAACTTCCAGAACAACTGGAAAAAGAGGGGGCGGTTACGCAACCCTGGATCAAATCAGGCGTTCCGGTCTTTGTTCCCTATTACTTGTTCATGACCGAAGGCGACGTGATTCAGCTTTTATGGGGGACGGCTATCGTGCGCCATACCGTCCAGACGGTAGTGCAACCCGGAGAATTCATTGAAATTCTGATACCAGGTGAGAAGATCCGCGAGACGGGAGATACCTATCTGGCAAAAATCAGGTACTGGATACAAGACGTACTGCAAAACGATTCCAGCGATTTTTCGGAACTCAAAGAGTTCCCTGTCAAGGCGGGTGAAACCCGACTACGCGCGCCGTCGGTAAAGGGTGTGGACAACCAAGACAGGTTGTTTCTGGACAAACTTGATTCCAAACCCGGGATCATCCAGGTAGTGGCATTGGATCCGCCGTTCAATCGCAATGACGCAGTCATTGTTACTCTGAGTGTGCCGACCCTCGAAGGTGATCGGGTGCTGTTCGTAAAAGAGCAGCCCTTTGAAGTGCCCTCGATATTGGAATTTGAAGTCCCCCACGAAACCTTGCTGAACATTCCACCCGGCCCGGTAAAGGTCAGATATGAACTGAAGAAACCGGACCAGACATTGATACAGTCCAATCAGTACTTGTTCATATTGGTTGCCAAGGCCATTTTACTGGCAAAACCCTTGGTCATCGAAGCCCGGCGTGGTCATGTGTCGCACACACTTCCAAGGGCAGTCGTAGAAGTGAAGCCTTATCTGGACATGCTCCCCAATCAAATAGTAACGATCTATTGGTTTGTCACGCAGTTCAACGGCAGGACCCATCTCTACGAAACCTATCGGCAGATTACCAAAGGCCTGGTCAACCGCCCCGTACCGTTCAACATCAATGGACCGGAGCATATCAATCGTTTCAACACGGCCAAGCTGGAAATCAAGTACAAGGTGACTGAACCGGATGGCTTTACAGAGCGCCACTCATACAACGAGCGATTGTATATCGGTGAAATCCAGGCATTTTACCCGCCGCCCGGCTTCCACCCAAGCTATGGACCGGTGTTGGAAGACGACATCCTATTGATAGAAAAAATCACGGGGTTCATCGACGGTTATATCCAGACATTGAAAGATCTGAAACTTCGCGAAACTTTATTCTTCCGCTGGGAAAATGGTGAGGGCGACCTGGTTTACGAAGAAACACTGGATATCGTCCCTGCCAACATAAACAGAGATTTTCTGTTTTTGTTGGAAGAAGAACTGTTTAAAAGTCAACTCGATCATTATGCAAATTTATTTTATTGGGTGGAAAGTCCGGACGGATGGCCAAGAGCATCCCAAGCGCTGGTGTTCCGAATTGGCGAGATCATTCCAAAAATAGAACAACTGAACGACAGCAAGGGCGAATTCGTGAACGAAACTTTCGACGAAACCGTAACGCTGACCGGAAGCGCCAGACCCAATCGGTCCGTCAAAGTTTATCACCAGGGCCTTTTGCAAGGGCCGGTTAAGGCCAACAACAAGGGCATCTGCACCTATGCTCTGAAAACCCTCAGTACGGGTTTGCATACCGTGGCCCTGGAAGGTGAATACGGAAACAATCCCAGATCCGACGCCCGGGAGTTCTCCGTTCTGGTGGCTCAGATGCCGCTGATCACGTCAGTCATCACCCCTGAAGGCGATGAGATCGCCCACAATAAAAGCACTATCGCCGAAACGCTGACGTTGACCGGCAACGCCAACGAAAATCAGCAAGTAGAAATCTGGCAGGGCAATGTTTCGAAAGGTCCGGTGCAGGTCGACGCCAGCGGTATCTGGAAGCTGGTTGTCAGCGGCCTGGGTCTGGCCACTCATCATTTCACCGCCAAAGCACTTTACGGAACCGGATTGATTTCCCCCACCCGGACTGTCCATGTCGTAGAAGCACTGACGCCCGTCATTTTGTCCATCGTGGACATCAAAGGTCACCCGATCGGGCGCGGTGCCGGCACCTATAGTAGAACCGCCATAGTGAGCGGCAGCGCCACGGCCGATCAGCAGGTTCAGATACTCGTCAATGCCCTGGTGATAAGCACCGTTGACGTTGCTGCCAATGGAACCTGGAACACAACGCTGGCAGGGCTCAACGTTGGCACGCACAATATTACTGTCAGACCGGTTTATGGTGGACAGGACTCCGCGCCATGGAGCTTCAATTTACTGCAATGGCTCGTCAATGACCTCACCACGTTCGACCACTGGAATGGCTGGGTCAAAGGGCCGGCGGGAGCCCCTCAGGACCTGACCCTGCGTCTGGAACAGGGTAACTGGCGACTCAACAACTACACGTATTCCAACCGATCTGCCGGGGTCATCATCTACAAAACGTTCACCAATCTTGAAGTGAACGGTCTCTATCGCTTCTCAACATACCTGACTCGTTTCGACGGTCGTTATGCCTATCCGATTCTTTCGCTGATGGTGGATGGAGTCGCGATAACCTCCCCGATTAGTATCACTAGCCATAGCTGGACATCGATCTGGGGTAACTTTTACGCCACGTCTTCAACAATGACGGTGCAAATTTACAGTCATGTGGACACCGGTTTCGGTAATGACTGGGAAGGAGACAACTTTGAGATCCTCCATCTTTAAGAGCCGCCAACGGCAAGGGTAATAACCCGCCACCTGTCACCGGGAGGCGGGCTTACCCGCCAACCCGCCACCGTCACGTGCTTGACGAGCAATGCTCAGTGATCAACGTGATAATTGCCACCAAGGCACAACGCAATCAGATCCTGCAGGACTGCGTTGATCTTTACGAACAACTCCATCGCAGCATGAATGCCTGGACAACTAGGTATCCGCAGCATTTCGATCTGGACGCCGCGCCGCCACTGCTGCTCAAGCCAACTGACTACGCAACCGTCGCGCCGCCGCCACCATGTTCACCAGCGCCGCCTCAGTCTCCGGCCACGCCCGGGTCTTCAGCCCGCAATCCGGGTTCACCCACAACCGCTCCGCCGGAATGCTCTTCACCGCTTTGCTCATCAACTTGACCATCTCCGCCGTGTCCGGCACCCGTGGCGAGTGGATGTCGTAGACACCCGGGCCGATGTCGTTCGGGTAGTCGAACGCTTCAAAAGCTTCCAGCAATTCCATGTCCGAACGCGAGGTTTCTATGGTGATCACGTCGGCATCCATCGCCGCGATGGACTCGATCACGTCGTTGAATTCGCTGTAGCACATGTGGGTGTGGATCTGGGTTTCATCCCGCACGCCGGAGGCGCTCAAGCGGAAGGCTTCCACCGCCCAGTCCAGATATTCCTGCCATTGTGCCCGGCGCAGCGGCAGGCCTTCGCGGAACGCGGCTTCGTCGATCTGCACGATCTTGGTGCCGGCGGCTTCCAGGTCCACCACTTCGTCACGCAGGGCCAACGCCAGTTGCTGCGCCTGGATTTTGCGCGAGACGTCTTCGCGGGGGAACGACCACATCAGCATGGTCACAGGACCGGTGAGCATGCCTTTCATGACCTTGTCGGTCAGGCTTTGCGCGTAGGTGATCCAGTCGACCGTCATGGCGTTCGGACGGCTGAGATCGCCGTAGATGATCGCCGGTTTGACGCAGCGCGAACCGTAGCTCTGCACCCAGCCGAAACGGGTGAACAAGTAGCCGTCCAGTTGCTCGGCGAAGTATTCGACCATGTCGTTGCGTTCGGCTTCACCGTGCACCAGCACGTCCAGGCCCAGGCGTTCCTGGACTTGCACGGCATGGCGGATTTCGCTGTGCATGGCGTCGGTGTAATCGTTGGCCGACAGCTTGCCTTGCTTGAACGCCTGGCGCGCCAGACGGATCGACCCGGTCTGCGGGAACGAGCCGATGGTGGTGGTCGGGAATGGCGGCAGTTTCAAGCGCGCCTGTTGCTGCGCGATGCGTTTGGCAAATGGCGAGTGGCGTTGGCTGTCTTTGTCACTGATAGCGTTTATCCGTGCCTGCACTTCGGCTTTGTGGATACGCGGAGACTCGGCACGGCTGACCTGAATCGCACGACTTTCGGCAAGTGCGGCTTGCACCTTGGGCGATTGCGGGTCGTTGAGGGCATCGCGCAGCACGGCGATTTCACCGCACTTCTGCACGGCAAAGGCCAGCCAGCTTTTCAGTTCCGGGTCGAGTTTGTCTTCACGCTCCAAATCCACCGGGCTGTGCAGCAGCGAGCAGGAACTGCTGACCCACAGGTTGTCGCCAAAACGCTCTTGCGCCGGTTGCAGTTGCGCGAGGACTTGCTCCAGTTCACAGCGCCAGACGTTACGACCGTTGACCAAACCGACCGAGAGAATCTTGTAGGTCGGCAGGCGATCCAGCACCTGGCCGAGTTGATCCGGCGCTCGCACCGCGTCGATGTGCAAGCCTTGCACCGGCAGGCCGACCGCCAGGCCGAGGTTGTCTTCGAGGCCACTGAAGTAGGTCGCCACGAGTTTTTTCAGCGGCGAGTATTGAAGGATGTGATAAGCGCGTTCGAAGGCGTTTTTCCAGGCTTGTGGCAGGTCGAGGGTCAGGATCGGTTCGTCGATCTGCACCCATTCCACGCCCTGCGCGGCGAGGCGGCCGAGGATTTCGCCGTAGATTGGCAGCAGGCGTTCCAGCAAGTCGAGCTTGTCGAAGTCGTTGCCTTTGGCTTTGCCCAGCCACAGGTAAGTCAGCGGGCCGATGATCACCGGTTTGACGTTGTGACCCAGCGCCTTGGCTTCGTCGACTTCGTCGAACAGCTGTTCCCAGCTCAGTTTGAATTGTTGGTCAGCGGTGAATTCCGGGACCAGGTAGTGGTAGTTGGTGTCGAACCACTTGGTCAGCTCCTGGGCATATTGCGCCTTGGTGTGTTCACCGCCGCAGCAGGCAGTCGTGGTGCCTCGGGCCATGGCGAACAGGGTGTCGAGGGTCGGCAGGCCGCGTGCATCCTTGGCGCTGTCGAAACGTTCGGGGATCACACCGAAGGTCAGGGAATGGGTCAGCACCTGGTCGTACCAGGCGAAGTCGCCGACGGGTAGCAGGTCGATGCCGGCGTCTTTCTGCAACTGCCAGTGGGTGGCGCGCAATTGGCGGCCGACGCTTTTCAGCGCGTCCTGATCGAGGTCGCCCTTCCAGTAGGATTCGAGGGCTTTTTTCAGTTCGCGGTCTGCGCCGATGCGTGGGAAACCAAGTGTGTGTGCCAGAGCCATGGTGAGTTTCTTCCTGTAAAAGAGGCTGTAAAACATGGCGCTATTGTCGACAGCCAACCCAACATGAGACAAACTCAACCTTTTCGTGTTGATCACAAGTTTTCCTCATGGAGCCCCCGGTGCTTGAAATCCGTCACCTGAAGACCCTGCACGCCTTGCGCGAAGCCGACAGCCTGGTCGATGCCGCCGACCGCCTGCACCTGACCCAGTCGGCCCTGTCCCACCAGTTCAAGGAACTGGAGGAGCGCATGGGCATGCCGCTGTTCGTGCGCAAGACCAAACCGGTGCGTTTCACCAGCGCCGGTCTGCGCCTGCTGCAACTGGCTGACGCGACCCTGCCGCTGCTGCGCGGTGCCGAGCGTGATATCGCGCGCTTGGCCGGCGGCACGGCGGGCCGTTTGCACATGGCGATCGAGTGCCACAGCTGCTTCCAGTGGCTGATGCCCACCATCGACCAGTTCCGTGACGCCTGGCCGGAAGTCGAGCTGGACCTGGCCTCGGGCTTCTCCTTCGCCCCGCTGCCGGCCCTGGCCCGTGGCGATCTGGACTTGGTGGTGACCTCGGATCCGCTGGAACTGGCGGGGATCACTTACGTGCCGTTGTTCACCTATGAAGCGATGCTCGCGGTGGCCAATCAGCACCGTCTGGCGAACAAGGCCTACATCGTTCCGGAAGATTTGCTCACGGAAACGCTGATCACCTACCCGGTTGAACGCGATCGGCTGGACATTTTCACCCGCTTCCTCGAACCGGCCGACATCGAACCGGCCCAGGTCCGCACCTCAGAGTTGACCGTGATGATGATGCAACTGGTGGCCAGCGGACGCGGCGTGTGCGGCATGCCCCATTGGGCGCTGCATGAATACAGCTCACGTGGTTACGTGAAGGCCAAGCGGCTCGGCGAGAAAGGATTGTTTGCGACGCTGTATGCGGGGATCCGCGCGGACATGCTGGATGCGCCGTACATGCGCGATTTCTTGCTGACGGCCAAGGACACATCGTTCTCGACACTGGACGGGGTCAGCGCCGTCCGCTAGCCGACACGGTCCCTGTGGCGAGGGGACTTGTCCCCGTTGGGCTGCGAAGCGGCCCTAAAACCTGCGAACAAGGTTTGCCTGAAAGAATGCCGGGGAGCGCTTCGCACTCCAACGGGGACAAGTCCCCTCGCCACAGAAGCCGTTACTCCTCAGAGTCCGAGGAGAGTTCGCGCCACATGTGGATTTTGTCGAAGTAGTCTTCGCCGACGTGTACTGCCATGGGTTCGAGGCCGTACTGTACAAAGCCGCAGCGCTTGTACAGGTTGAACGCGGCCTCGTTGCCAGCGGTGACGGTCAGCTGGATCAATCGCAGGCCCTTATGGTTCTGCGCTTCGGCCAGCGCGGCCTGCACCAGTTGCTGACCCAACCCGCGCTGCCGGACCTTGCCGGACACGTACATGCCAAACAGCGTTGCCTTGTGCCGGGCCTTTTCCCGAGGCTCGAAGGCCAGGCCGACGATGCCCGCCAACTTGCCCTCCTCGAACGCCCCGAACAGCACATCCAGCTTGCTGGTCAGGCGCGATTCCCACCAACTCAACGGCATCGCCGCGCGCTCGCGCACACTTGAGGTGAAGGCCTGCGGATGCAGGTCGTAGGCTTCGAGCATCAGCGCCCGATAGTCCAGGGCATGGCTGGCATCCAGTCGTTCAATCCACATGGTCAAGCCGTCCGACGTTGCTCAAGCATCAGCCGCACCGCCAGCGCTGACAGAACAAAGCCCATGAAATAGCGCTGCACCGACAACCAGGTCGGGTTGTTGACGAACCACGACGCGATGCCGGCTGCGAATATCGCGATCAGCAGATTGACGCAGAAGCTGACGCTGATCTGGGTCAGGCCGAGCACGATGCTTTGGGTGAACACCGAGCCATGCTCAGGGGTGATGAATTGCGGAAACACCGACAGGTAAAACACCGCAATCTTCGGGTTCAGGGCGCTGGTGAGAAAGCCCATGGTGATCAGTTTGCGCGACGAATCCGGCGGCAACTGCTGCGCTTCAAACGGTGAACGCGCGCCGGGTTTGACCGCTTGCCAGGCCAGCCACAGCAAGTACAGCGCGCCGGCCCATTTCAGCACTTCGTAGGCTAACGGCACGGCCAGGAACACCGCAGTCAAACCGGCCGCGGCGGCGAACAGGTGCACGAAAAACCCCGCGACCACGCCGAGCAACGACGTCACGCCGGCCTTGCGCCCCTGGCAGATCGAGCGGGAGATCAGGTAGATCATGTTCGGCCCCGGCGTCAGCACCATCAGCAACGCGGCAGCGGCGAAAATCAGCAAGTCTTGAAGCGGGATCATGGGGGCAATCCTGGTCCGTGGATGATCAGACGGTGGCGGTCAGCGAAGCTCGATAAAACGGCAGGATCAGGTCCCGTGTCAATGGCGCCAGCGTGAGATGGCCGTCGGTGGCCGGGTCGATCCAGCGCACCTCTTCGATCTCCGCCGCAGGCGATACGTCTGAATCAATGGTCAGCAGAAAGAGTTCAGCCTGTACGACAAAACCCGGCTCATTGGCGGCCGGTGCCGAAAAGGGCCCCAAGTAGGTGGCGTGCGCAGGGTCGATGACCAGCCCGAGCTCTTCTTCCAGTTCACGGGCCAGGGCGTGAACCGGTTGCTCGTGGGCCTCGATCTTGCCGCCGGGCTGCATGAAGGCTTCGGTGCCGCGCTTGCGGACCAGCAGCGTGCGACCGTCGGGGCCGATCAGCAGGGCGGCGGCGATGTGGATGATGCGGGGGGAAGTAGTGGAGGAAAAGGTCATGGATCTGAAGAGGCCTTGGGTGAAAGGCGCAAAGGATCACATGGGTGCGGGCTCTGCGTCACCCCGAAAAATCCCGACCGGACGCTGAGCCCTTGTGGGAGCGAGCCTGCTCGCGATAGCGATCTTTCAGTCGACATCAATGGTGAAGTCAGTCCGTCATCGCGAGCAGGCTCGCTCCCACAGGGTTCAGGGCTGAGCCTGAACCACCAGTGGCGCTTCGACGATTGCGGCCTCCACTTCCTCCGGCACTTTCACAAAAACACTGTATTTCGCCCCTTCCATCGCCTCGAACGCGATCAGCTTCTCCACCAGCGGCCCGCTCAGTACCTTGCCCGCATTGAGCAGCAGCATGCCGTTATCGGCATTGAGGTTGCGCGCCAGAATCATCCCGGCCGCCAGGTCCCGGGTGCTCATTACCTTGACCGTCGGATCGGCCAGCGACACATCGCTCAAGTACGCAGCGCAAACCTTGATGAAGTCCTCGACCAGATCAGGATCGTATAGACGACCGGCATACTGGCGGATATAGACCAAGGCTTCATCGCTGTTCATCTGCCGTTCAAGGATCAGCCCGCGTTGCAACTCGATGAAATCCACCGCCAGTTTCAGCCACCGCGAACCGAGCGGAATCGCCTCGCCCTTGAGCCGGTCGGGGAAACCGGTGCCATCCCAGCGCTCCTGATGATGAAGAATCAGGCGCGCGGCGTCTTTCATCGGATCGAGGGTCATCAGCAGCGATTCGCTCTGCTTCGGATAACCGCGATAGCGTTCCCGATCGCTGTGGTGCAGCAGATCCGCAGGCGCGGTCATCATGCTGTCGGTCCAGCTCAGCTTGCCGATGTTGTAGAGCGCCGCGGCCATGGTCAGGTTGCGGGCGCTGCCCTCGTCCAGGCCATGGCGTTTGCAGTACACCCGCACCAGTTCGATGATCTGTCGGTTCGTCTGCTTGGCCGGCGGCAAACGCAGGTTGGCCAACAGCGAAAACACCTCGGTGCCGGTGACATAGCTGTGTTTGAGCTCTTCGTAGGCCAGGTCGAGCATGTCGGCGGTCTGCTGCAGCTCGGCAGTGCGGGACGCGACGTGTTTTTCCAGGGTCGCGTTGAGCAGCTTCAATTCTTCGTTGCGGTCCCACGTCTCCTGCACCAGGCGTAAGCGTTCGCGCTCGGAATGCTGGTAGGCGAGGGATTGGCGCAAGGTCAACAGCAACTCCTCATCGTGCCAGGGTTTGCTGATGTAACGGTCTATCTGCCCCTCGTTGATCGCTTTGACGATCATTGTCAGGTCGGCATAACCGGTCAGCAAAATACGCAGCGTGTCGGGATGGCGCTGGTGAATGTGCGCCAACAGCGTGGCGCCGTCCATATTGGGCATGCGCGCATCGCTCATCACCAGTTCGACGGGCTGTTTCGCCATGATGTCCAGGGCCTGAGCCCCGCTGGTGGCCAGCAGTACTTCGTAGGGCTGACCGCGCAAGAGCCGGCGCAGACTATTGAGAATCGACTCCTCATCGTCGACCAGCAGAATCGTGGGTTTCCAGGTGACAGTCGTGGGGAGTTGCTCTTCCATGGCATTACCTCAAGCGAAACGGGCGTTGTTGCGTCAGTCATCAGCCAGAACATTCCGTTTCTGACCTTGCCTGAGCTACAGGCTAGATGATTTCCAGCCAGGCCCCTGGAAATGATTCGTTTCAGTCGACGGGCGAAGTGCTGCACGGGCGACTATGCTCTGTTCACTCGGATCCATTAACGATGCTTCGCCACGTGATCAGGGAAAGGATGCCCCTATGAGCACACCGCTCCACACTGCCACCGCTCCCGGCGTATGCCTATGAATACGCTGCTCGCGCGCACCAACCGTCGGATTCTTATCGTCGACGACACCGCTTCCATTCATGCGGATTTCATCAAGATCCTCAGCCCGCCATCGAGCGAAGACGACGAGCTGATCAGCGCCGAAAAAGCCCTGTTCGGGATGCAAGCGACGGCCACACTGCAAAGTTTCATGCTCGATTCGGCCTTTCAGGGCCTTGAAGCACTGAACAAGGTCGAGCGAGCGCTGGCTAACGACCTGCCCTACGCGATGGCCTTTATCGACATGCGCATGCCGCCGGGCTGGGACGGTCTGGAAACCATCGAACGGCTGTGGCAGGTCGATCCCAAGCTGCAAGTGGCGTTGTGCACCGCCTATTCCGACTATTCCTGGGAAGACATCGATGAACGCCTCGAACTGGGCGATCGCCTGCTGATCCTGAAAAAACCCTTCGATGCCATCGAAATCCGCCAGCTGGCCAGCGCATTGACCGCAAAATGGCAGATGACCGAAGACGCCGAGCTGAAGATGTCATTGCTGGAACAGGCCGTCGAAGAGCGCACCCGGGAGCTCTCTGACGCCAACATCATCGTGCAGAACAGCCCGACCATTCTCTATCGCCTGCGGGGCGAACCGTCATTCCCGCTGATGTACATCTCCCACAACATCACCAAGTACGGTCACGTTGCGGCGAATCTGGTCGCCTCGGCCAACTGGGCCCGGGAGTTGATTCATCCCGACGACCAATCGAAAGTCGACACGGCCATGGCCCGGGTGCTGGATCGCCACGCTTTAGGCGCTTCCATCGAGTTCCGGATGCGCACCGGCGACGGTGACTGGCGCTGGGTCGAAAACCGCTATATCCCGGTGCGTGACGACGAAGGACGTCTGCTGGAAGTCGAAGGGATCATCATCGACGTCACTGAACGCAAGGTCGCCGAGGAGAAAATCGCCCTGCTGGCCCGCACTGACGGGCTGACGGGGCTGGCCAACCGTGCCACCTTGATCGAGCGCCTGCACCAGGCATTCGCCGCCGCGCGTCGGGGCGCCACACCGTTCGCGATGTTCTATCTGGACCTCGATCACTTCAAACGGATCAACGATACCCTCGGCCACCCGGTGGGCGACCTGTTGCTGCAGGAAGTGGCCCGGCGCATCAAAGCCTGCGTGCGCGAAAACGATGTGGTCGCCCGCCTCGGCGGCGACGAGTTCGCCATTTTGCAACTGGACGTCAGCGACCCGACCCAGTCTGCGTCATTGGCCGGCAAGGTCCGCGATGCGCTGGTGCTCCCCTACTCCCTGGCCGGCAATGACGTGCGCGTCTCGGTCAGCATCGGCATCAGCAGCTATTCGCCGCTCATCACCAGCGCCGACGGCCTGCTGAACCAGGCCGACATGGCGCTCTATCGCTCCAAGGAAAAGGGCCGCAACCAGTATCACTTCCACTCTGAGGAGATCAATCAGGAGGTGGTCGAGCGCATGACCATCGCCAACGATCTGAAAACCGCCATTGAACACGGAGAACTCGAACTCAATTACTGGCCGGAAGTCGACCTGAGCAGCGGCAAGATCCTCGGCATGGAAGCCCAGGTCAGCTGGAACCACCCCGAGCGCGGTTTGCTGGAAGCGCCGGCGTTCCTGCCGGCTGCGGAAAAAACCGGCGCCATCATCGCCCTCGGTCACTGGGTGCTGGATCGCGCCTGCCAGCAAATGCGCCAGTGGCGCGACGACGGCATGGCGCCGCCAGTGATTGCCATCAAGCTGTCCCTGGCCCAGCTGAAAAGCGGGCCCGAGCTGATCTATGACGTGCTGCGCACCACCGCGCGCTGGGAACTGTGTGCCTGGGACCTGCGCTTCGATGTCACCGAAGCGACCCTGGCCCAGACCAAATGGACCCACAACGACGTGCTGCCGCGCCTGCGGGAGCTGGGAGTAAAGATCGCCATCGACGACTTCGGCACTGAATACTCCTCGTTCGATTACCTCAAGACGTACCAGGTCAATCACCTGAAACTCGCCCAGGCCTTCATCGATACCGCGGCCCGCGACCCGGAGAGCGCCAACACCTTACGCGCAATCATCAACTTCGCTCGCGAGGTAGGGATCGGAATCATCGCCGAAGGTGTCGAAACCCAGGAACAGCGCAGTTCGCTGATGGCCACAGGCTCGCCAATGAACGCACAGGGTTACTTTTTCAGTAAGGCGGTCAGCAGCCAACAAGCCGCACAGTTGCTCAAAGCCGGCAGCATCGTGCCCGCAAGTGACGAACACGGACCGATCCTGGACAACCCGCACGCCACGGAGGACAAGGAATGAAAACTCCGTTCGTCCAGACCAACCGGCGCATCCTGATCATCGACGACACGCCCTCGATCCATCGGGACTTTCGAAAGATCCTCGGCCCCGACACCGAGGACGAGCAGACCCTCGCCGGTACAGAAGAGGCACTGTTCGGCGTGCAACAACAGGCTCGGCTCACCTTTGAACTCGATTCCGCCTATCAGGGCCAGGAAGCCCTCGAACTGGTCATGCGCGCCCTGGCGGAAGGACGCCCCTACGCCATGGCGTTCACCGACATGCGCATGCCGCCGGGTTGGGACGGGCTGGAAACCATCGAACGACTCTGGAAGGTCGACCCACACCTGCAAATCGCCTTGTGCACCGCCTATTCGGATTACAGCTGGGAAGACATGGCTGAACGGCTGGAGTTTGGCGACCAGTTGCTGGTGTTGAAAAAACCCTTCGACAGTCTGGAAATCCGCCAGATGGCCAGCGCCCTGACCTGGAAATGGCAGATGACGCAGGACGCGGCGACGAAAGTGCAAAGCCTGGAGCAGACCATCGAGGCGCGGGTCCACGAACTGCTCAAGGTGTCTCACCTGCTGCAATACGACGTCTTGACCGAGTTGCCCAACAGCACGTTGCTCGGTGATCGGCTGAACCAGTCCCTGGCGTTGTCCCGCCGCCATGACAAGCAACTGGCGGTGATGTTTCTGGGCCTTGATCGCTTCAAGCGCATCAACAATGCGCTGGGCCATCCGGCCGGTGACGAGATGCTCAAACGGGTCGGGCATAACCTGGTGTCGACGGTGCGCGAATCCGACTCGGTGTTTCGCTACGGCTCTGATGAGTTCGTGGTGATCCTCGCTGACATCCGCCATCCTCAGCAGACCAAAGGCATCGCTGAAAAACTCTTGAACGCCATCGGCACAACCCAGCACATCGCCGGCCATGACCTGAGCGTGACCGCCAGCCTGGGCATCAGCATCTACCCCGATGACGGCTTCGATGCGATCGCGTTGATCAAGAAAGCCGAGACCGCGATGCGCAATGTCAAGGAAAGCGGCCCCAACGACTTCCGCTTTTTCATTGAAGAAATGAACCAGCGCGCCCGGGACCAGCAGACCATCGAGTCGGGTATTCGCCTGGCCCTGGAGCGCGACGAATTTGTCCTGCATTACCAGCCCAAGCTCGACCTGGGCACCGGTGAGGTGGTGGGTGCAGAAGCCTTGATTCGCTGGCTGAAACCGGGGCATGGCTGGGTTTACCCGTCGGACTTCATTGGTGTGGCCGAAGACAGTGGCCTGATCGTACCGTTGAGCAAATGGGTGCTGGCCCAAGCCTGTCGGCAAGCCTGCGCCTGGCAGGCTGCGGGGCTGCCGAGGCTGTGTATGTCGGTGAATGTGTCGGCCATCGATTTTCGCCAGCGCAGTTTTGTAGAGGGCATTGAACAGGTCCTCGCACAAACCGGTCTGGATCCGTCATTGCTGGAACTGGAAATCACCGAAGGCGTGCTGATGCAGAACGTCGATGCCACCGTCACCGCCCTGAACCGAATCAAGGCAATGGGCGTGCGGCTGGCCATCGATGACTTTGGCACCGGGTATTCCAGCCTGAGTTACCTGCGACGTTTTCCCATCGATGTGCTGAAAATCGATCAGTCGTTCATTCGCGGCCTGAGCTGTGACATCAACGACGCGGCCCTGGTCAGCGCCATCATCAGCCTGGGCAAGAGCCTCAAGCTGACCATCATCGCCGAAGGAGTGGAGACCCTCGAACAGTTGAATTTCCTCAAGGCCCATCAGTGCGAGGAAGGCCAGGGTTACTACTTCAGCAAAGCCGTGGCGCCGGATGACTTCGTACAGTATCTGACGTCGGTGAAACTCCCTCCCCCTGCAGCCACATGATCGATATGCAGCGACACACGGGCTATCAGCCAAGGAATTACAAGATGTCGCCATTTCTCTACCGCTTGCTCTTGATGCCTCTGCTCGGGCTGTGCCTGACAGCCAGCGGCGCGCCACTGGACGAACCGTTAAAGCCGCTGCCGGCCGTGCCAAAGCAGGACCCTCTGCGGGTTGAACTCGGGCGCCGGTTGTTCAATGAGCCACGTTTGTCGGTCAACGGCAGCCTGTCCTGTGCCAGTTGCCATCGCCTGGAAAGCGGTGGCGCCGATAACAAGGCGTTTTCCATCGGTTTCAACGGCCAGCCCGTGGTGGTCAACACCCCGAGCGTGTTCAACGCTAGCCTGAACTTCCGGCAATTCTGGAACGGCCGCGCGAACACACTGGAAACCCAGATCCACGCCGTGGTGCAAAGCCCCAGTGAAATGGGCAGCAACTGGGAACACGTGGTGCAAACGCTGTCCGCCGACGCGACTTATCAAACCGCGTTCGGCGATGCCTACCCGGATGGTGTGACCATGATCAATGTGCAAAACGCCCTGGCCACCTATGAGCGAACGTTGATCAGCGCCAACTCGCGTTTTGACCAATACCTGCTGGGCGACACCGACATCCTCACCCGCGAGGAGAAGTACGGTTACCAACGTTTCAAGGAATACGGCTGCATCACCTGCCATCAGGGGATCAACATCGGCGGCAACATGTTCCAGAAGTTCGGGGTGATGGGCGATTACTTCGAAACTCGAGGCAACCGTACCGAAACCGACCTGGGCCGGTACCTGGTGACCAAGGACGAAGAGGACCGCAACGTGTTCAAGGTCCCGAGCCTGCGTAACGTCGCCGTGACTGCGCCGTACTTTCACGACGGTTCGGCGAAAACCCTCGAAGAGGCGGTCGACGTGATGTTCAAGTTCCAGCTGGGGCGCATCCCCTCCCCTGAAGACAGGGTGCTGATCATCAAATTCCTCAAGACCCTGACCGGTGAATGGGAGGGCAAGCCGTTATGAAAATGTCCCGCCGCCGCAGCCTGACACTCCTTGGTATCGTCGCCCTGATGCTGGCCTCGATACTGTTGTTTCTGTACCTCAAATCCAGCTCGGACCAGACGTCGACCTACACCGAATCCCGGGATCTGATTTCCCGGATGAAACAGCTGAACGCTCAATGGGAGACGGAAATCCTCAAGGCAAGGATTGCCATCAACCACAATTACGATCCGCTGGTCACGCCACTGACCCAAATGACGCTGCTGTGGGAACGGTTCGACACGATGGAGTCGAATCACGGCCGCAACGCCTCGCCTGTCTGGCTTGCCAGCCATGATGCGTACCTGAGCGCCTTCGAGGAAAAGATCCGGTTGGTGGAGCAGTTCAAATCCCACAATGCCGTGCTGCGCAACTCACTGGCGTTTCTGCCAACCGCCGAAGACGACATCCAGGAACCCCTCGCCCAGTTGCAGGACGGCGACAAACTGCAACTGCAAAACATCGCCAACGACACCTATGACCTGGTCCTCAGCACCATGGAGTTCGCCATGGTCACCTCTGACAACAAGGCTGCCGAAATCCTGGTGGGGTTGAGCAAACTGAAAGTGAACAAACTGCGTCTGCCGGAGGAATTCCACAGTCCGCTGGAGGTTCTCAACAATCACATCGAACTGATTCTGCGTGAACAGCCGGTGGTCAACCGCTTGCTGGAAAACATCGAGGCCATCCCCGTGGCCGAACGACTGGACGGCATCACCGACCTGCTGAACAACGATCAGCAGCGTACCGACGCGGTCAACCAGCGTTATCACTTCTACATGCTGGTGTTTTCAGTGCTGTTGGTGTTGTTGCTGGTGTACCTGGCGATTCACCTGATGCGCAGTTTCACGGTGATCAATCGCGTCAACAAAGCCCTGAAATCCGCCAATGACGACCTCGAAAAACGGGTCGAAGAGCGCACCCGCGAACTCAAGGATACCCAGAGCGAACTGCTGGACACCGCGCGCCAGGCCGGCATGGCGGAAATCGCCACCAATGTGCTGCACAACGTCGGCAACGTGCTCAACAGTGTGAACATCTCTGCCGACCTGGTCAGCCGCAAACTGCGTAGCAGCAAGGCCCAGGGGCTGGGCAAGGCGATGCAGTTGATCAACGAACACCAAGGCAACCTGGGCGCCTTCCTCACCCAGGACGAGAAAGGCCAGTTGCTGCCCGGCTACCTCAATCAACTGGTCGACGCCATTGCGATTGAACAACAGAGCATGTCCGAGGAACTGGCCCAACTGACCAAAAGTGTCGACCACATCAAGGACATCGTCGCCACCCAGCAGTCCTACGCCGGCGCCAACAGCCTGATGGAACCGCTGCACATCAGCGAACTGCTGGAGGACGCCTTGCGGATGAACTCCGGCGCCCTGACCCGGCATCACGTCACGGTGGTCAAGGAGTACAACGAGGTGCCGCAGGTCATGGGCGACAAGCACCGGTTGCTGTTGATCCTGATCAACCTCATCAGTAATGCAAAATACGCCATGTCCGACCTCAGCAATCGGCGGCGACAAATGACCCTGGGGGTGAAAATCGTCGAAGACTCCACCCTGCAAATCAGCGTCAAGGATGATGGTGAGGGCATTGCGCCGGAGAACATGACGCGCATCTTTGCCCACGGTTTTACCACCCGCAAGGAAGGTCACGGCTTTGGTCTGCACAGCTGCGCACTGGCGGCGATCGAGATGAACGGCCATCTCAGCGCCCACAGCGACGGACCTGGCAAGGGCGCACAATTCACCCTGCAGATCCCGTTGAATACCGTTCAGGAGGAAGCATGAGTGAGCTTTCGAACCGGCGCATTCTGCTGATCGACGACACGCCGTCCATTCACGATGACTTTCGCAAGATCCTCACCCCGGTTTCGGTGCAGCACGTCGAACTGGACGAAATGGAAGCCACGCTTTTTGGCAGTGAAGTCAAAGCCACCACTGCCCTGTTCGAACTGGATTCGGCGTATGGCGGCCAGGAAGGCCTGGGCAAACTGACTCTGGCCTTGCAGGAAAACCGCCCCTACGCCCTCGCGTTCGTGGACATGCGCATGCCCGAGGGCTGGGACGGCGCGCAGACGATCGAACATCTGTGGCAGGAAGACCCGCGACTGCAAGTGGTGGTGTGTACCGCGTATTCCGACTATTCCTGGGATGAACTGCTGGACCGTCTCCACGCCCACGATCGCTTGCTGATCCTGAAAAAACCGTTCGACAACATCGAAGTCCAGCAGATGGCCAGCACTCTTCTGACCAAATGGGAAATGACCGAGCGCGCGTTTGTGCAGATGAGCCACCTGGAGCATCTGGTAGACCAGCGCACCACCGAGTTCAAACACGCCAGCGAGGCGTTGCAGCGGGAAATTGATGAGCGCAAACAGCTTGAATCGCAACTGGTGCAATCGGAAAAACTCGCTTCCCTGGGGCAATTGGCGGCCGGTGTCGCCCATGAAATCAACAACCCCATCGGCTTCATTTCCTCCAACCTCGGCAGCCTCGACGGCTACTTCAAGCAACTGCAGGAAATGCTCGACGCCTATCGCGAGGCCGAAGAGGCGATTGCGTCGAGTGAGGTGATCGAACGGCTTGGGCAGTTACGTGAGCGGATCGAGCTGGAGTTTCTGCGCGACGACATTCCGTTGCTGATCAAGGAATCCAAGGAGGGCATCAACCGCGTCGGGCAGATCGTCAAGGACCTGAAGGACTTCTCCCGGGTGGACTCCAACCTGGAATGGCAGTGGACCAATCTGCAACAAGGCATCGAATCGACCCTGAACATCGTCGCCAATGAACTCAAGTACAAGGCCGATGTGGTGAAGGTGTATCAGCTGCTGCCCGACATCGAATGCCTGCCGTCGCAAATCAATCAGGTGATCATGAACCTGATCGTCAACGCATCCCAGGCGATGGGCCCACAACGGGGCACCATCACCCTGAGCACCGGGGTTGAGGGTGAACGGGTGTGGATCGAAGTGGCAGACACCGGGTCCGGCATTGCGCCGGACAGCCTGCAGAAAATCTTCGACCCGTTCTTCACCACCAAACCGGTGGGCCAGGGCACAGGGCTTGGGTTGTCCCTGTCCTATGGCATTGTGAAGAAGCATCGGGGGGATATTTCGGTGCGCAGTGAGGTGGGCGTGGGCACTACGTTCCGGGTCGAGTTGCCGGTGCACCAAACAAACTCCGCGGCCTGAAGACCATCGAAATGTAGGAGCAAGCCTTTGTGGCGAGGGGATTTATCCCCGTTGGGCTGCGAAGCGGCCCCGAATCGAAAACTGCGGTGTATCAGATACACCGCAAGCAATGGTTTTGCGACTGCTTCGCAGCCGAACGGGGATAAATCCCCTCACCACTAAGCCCCCTCACCACAGAAGCCCGCGCCCACAGGGTTATGCAGTGTCCGGGGGTTATGTGGCCTCCTGGAAATCCATCTCCGGTGGCTGGCGGCGGAATCCACCGGTCAGCACCGCCAGGTACACCACGCCAATCGCCAGCCAGCTCAGCCCCAGGTAGATCGCCAGGTGATCGAGGCTGACCATCAGCCACAAATCCGCCGCCAGGCCAATGAACGGGAACAGCAGGAACAGCACGAACTCACGCAGACCCTTTTTCTCACCACCGATCCAGTAATGAAAGATCACCGACAAATTCACCAGACTGAACGCCAGGAACGCGCCGAAGTTGATGAACGAGGTCGAAGTGGTGACGTCCAGTTTCAGCGCCAGCAACGCGACCACGGCACATAACAGGATGCTGTTGACCGGTGTGCCGAAGCGTTCGTGCAAGTTGCCGAAAAACGATTTAGGCAGCACACCGTCACGGCCCATGGCAAACAACAGACGCGAACCGCTGGCCTGAGCCGACAGGCCCGAGGCGAACTGGCCGACGATCAGGCCGATCAGGAAGATCGTCACAAACAGGTCGCCACCGATGTTGCGGGCGATTTCATAGGCTGCCGAATCAACGCTGTCGAACTGGAACGAGGGATGGGCGATCTGCACGAAGTACGAGACGCTGACGAAGATCAGCCCGCCGATCAGGGTAATCAGCATGATCGCCCGCGGAATGGTGCGGCGTGGGTCGCGGGTTTCTTCGGTCAGGGTACTGACCGCGTCGAAACCGAGGAACGAGTAACAGGCGATGGCCGCGCCGCTCATGATCAGCGGCATCTGCATGTCGCCGTTGAAGAACGGCTTGATCGACCACAAAGGCGTGCTCGCATCGCCACCGACGTAGTGGATGCACAGCGCGACGAAGGCGATCAGCACCAGGAATTGCACGAGCATCAGCATGGCGTTGATGCCGTTGGCCAGTTTCAGGCCGACGATGTTGATCGCGCTGGTGATGCCGATGAACGCCAGCACCCAGATCCACTGCGGCACGGCCGGGAATGCGGAGTTGAGGTAGGCGGCGCCGATCAGCCAGATCGCCATCGGCAGGAACAGGTAGTCGAGCAGCACTGCCCAGCCGGCGATGAAGCCGAGTTTCGGGCTGATCGCCTTGCGTACATAGCTGTAGGCGGAGCCGGCGACGGGGAACGCCGAGGCCATTCGGCCGTAGCTCATGGCGGTGAAAAACATCGCCACCAGCGCCGCCAGATACGCGGCCGGAACCATGCCGGCGGTGGATTGAGCGAGGATGCCAAAGGTGCCGAGCACGATGATCGGCGTCATGTAGGCGATGCCGAACAGCACCACCGAACCCAATGACAGGGTGCGTTGCAAACGAGCCATGAGCGACTACTCCGAATTTATTAGATTTATGGCAGAGCCGAGTTCGGCAAAAATTTACGTCCAGTTCAAAAGCCACCCCTCACCCCAGCCCTCTCCCCATGGGGGAGAGGGGGAAAGGGAGCAGATCTCCATGTGTTTCAAATCCTGAGTTCGACTCGGTAATTCAGGTCGATGTAGCGCTTTGAATCGCCTCGGTCAGTCCCCTCTCCCTCTGGGAGAGGGCTAGGGTGAGGGCTCGGTCAACGGTCAGGAATCAATAACTCCCGAACACCGTCGACCTGCTCCACCACCTCCCCAGCCAACTTCAACCGCTGATCATCCAAGTACCGATAGTCCTTGCGTGCCGCCTCCAGCCGGCTGAAATCCAGTTCAACCGCAAACTGCCCTTCATCGCGCCCGGCCTCGAACAACAAGGTGCCCAGCGGATCCACCAGTGCGCTGCCACCGGCAAACACCAACCCGTCATCGCTCTCTTCCACCCGATTGACCATCAGCGCAAACGCCTGGTTTTCCTGGGCGCGGGCCATGATCGCGGTGCGGTGAGTCGGGCCGTAGGGGTCCATGTTGCCGTTGGTGACGATCAGCAATTCGGCGCCCAGTTGCGCCAGGGCACGGGCGGTTTCCGGGAACTCGATGTCGTAACAAATCAGCAGGCCGACCCGCATGCCGTTCCACACGCACGTGGCGTAACGGTCGCCCGCTTCGAACACTCCGCGATCCGACGCCCACAGGTGCGTCTTGCGGTATTTCAGGGCGATGCCATCCGGAGTAATCAGCAGCGTGGTGTTGTAGAAGCGGCCGTTGTCGTTCTCGGCCATGCCGATCACCACGGCGATGTTGCGCTCGCGGGCAGCCGCCACGATGGCGCTGACGGTGGGTCCGTCCAGCGGTTCGGCGGTCTGGGCCACGGTGGCGGCGGACGGAAAGCCCATCAGGTGGGTTTCCGGGAAGACGATCAGCTGCGTGTCAGCCTTGCAGGCAGCGATGGCCGCCAGGGCGCGTTCAAGGTTGTACGCTGTGCCGTTGTCACGGCCCGCCAACTGGGCGAGTTCGACTTTCATGAGTAGTCCTTGTTATGGGCCGGGCGGCAGAAAGATTGCCCGGTCTGTGTCTGTGCGCCAGTATGCGCAGCAAGCCACCGGCCGGGGAATCACGCCGCTGGGGTAACCCGATAGGGGTAGAGGCATGACACTTTCATTAGACGATATCGCTTGGCACCGCTCGGTCGGGCAACTGATCGACGCCCTGGACAAGCCCAATTTCTGGACGCAGCTGGTGCGCCTGCTGGACCAGTACGTGACCTTCGACAGCTGGGTGGCGCTGCTTTTCAGCGCGGACCAGCACCCGCAAGTGTTCGCCGAATGCCCGGGCGAGGACGGCAGCCCCGACCAGTTGTTCCAGGATTATCTGCGTGGGCTCTATTTGCTCGACCCGTTCTACATCGCCTGCCGCGAGCAATCGCGCACCGGCCTGTATCGCCTGTCGGAAGTGGCGCCGGAGCATTTCGAGCTGACCGAGTATTACCAACGCTACTTTCGTCTGAATGTGGTGGCCGATGAAATCCAGTTCAATTGCCAGCTCGAAGGCGATCGCACGCTGTGCCTGTCGCTGGGCAGCAAGCAGCGTTTCAGCGGCCAGCAGATTGCCTTGCTGTCGCTGATCCAGCCGTGGGTGCTCGGCCTGTTGCGCCAGCGCTTGCCCTACGAAATCAACGAAGTCGTGGCGCTTGCACCGGCACCGGTCCAGGGCGACTGGCGGGTGCAGCTGGAAGCGTCAGTGCAACAACTCAAGGGCGCGCAATTGACCGCCCGGGAGCTGGATGTCGGGCGCTTGATGCTCAGCGGTTGCTCCAGTAAAGAAATCGCCCGTAAGCTGGAAATCTCTGCTGAAACCGTGAAAGTCCATAAGAAACACATGTACAGCAAGCTGGGGATCAAATCCCAGTCGGAGCTGTTTTCGATATTTCTCCAGGCGCAAAATGCCTGAAGCAGCCTTGAAATGCTTTCCTGTGTCGATAGAGTCCCTGTGGCGAGGGGATTTATCCCCGTTCGACTGCGAAGCAGTCGTAAAACCTATGCATGCGGTCTTTCAGTTAAACCGCGGTGAATAGTTTTGGGGGCTGCTTCGCAACCTAACGGGGATAAATCCCCTCGCCACAAAAGCCCATGCCACAGGTTTGCAACCCATTGAGTCCGAACCCAAGGAACCCGTATGAGCCTGTCACTCTTGAGCCGCTACGCCTTCTTTGCCGCTTGCGTGATCTTCACCCTCGCCAGCCTGCCCTTCCTCGAACACGACTGGCTCTGGCCGATCACCGCCGTGACCGGCGTCTTGAGCCTCGTGGGCCTGTTCGATCTGCTGCAAAGCCCTCACGCGGTGCGGCGCAACTACCCGATCCTGGGCAATATCCGTTATCTGGTGGAGGGCATTCGTCCGGAAATCCGCCAATACCTGCTCGAATCCGACAGCGACGCCCTGCCCTTCTCCCGGGCCCAGCGTTCGCTGGTCTATTCGCGGGCCAAGAATGAAAGCGCCGACAAACCCTTCGGCACCCTGATCGATGTGTACCAGTCGGGTTTCGAATTCATCGGCCACTCGATGCGCCCGGCGCCGTTGAGCGACCCGAGCAGTTTCCGGGTCATCGTCGGCGGCCCGCAGTGCACCCAGCCGTACTCGGCCTCGGTGTTCAACATCTCGGCCATGAGCTTCGGCTCGCTCAGCGCCAACGCCATTCGCGCGTTGAACCAGGGCGCCAAACTCGGCAACTTCGCCCACGACACCGGCGAAGGCAGCATCAGCGCGTACCACCGGGAAAACGGCGGCGACCTCACCTGGGAACTGGGCAGCGGCTACTTCGGTTGCCGCACCGCAGACGGACGCTTCGATCCGGAACGCTTCGCCGCACAAGCGCAAACGCCACAAGTGCGGATGATCGAAATCAAGATGTCGCAAGGCGCCAAACCTGGTCACGGCGGCATCCTGCCCAAGCACAAGGTCACCAAGGAGATCGCTGAAACCCGCGGCATCCTGATGGGTGAAGACTGCATCTCGCCGTCGCGACACAGCGCGTTTTCCACGCCGATCGAACTGATGCATTTCATCCAGCAACTGCGCGAGCTGTCCGGCGGCAAACCGGTGGGTTTCAAGTTCTGCCTCGGTCATCCGTGGGAATTCATGGGCATCGCCAAGGCCATGCTGGAGACCGGCATTCTCCCCGACTTCATCGTGGTCGACGGCAAGGAAGGCGGTACCGGCGCCGCCCCCGTGGAATTCACCGACCACATCGGCGTGCCGATGCGCGAAGGCCTGCTGTTCGTGCACAACACGTTGGTCGGCCTGAACCTGCGCGACAAAATCAAACTCGGCGCCAGCGGCAAGATCGTCAGTGCCTTCGACATCGCCAGCGTCCTGGCCATCGGCGCCGACTGGGCCAACTCGGCACGCGGCTTCATGTTCGCCATCGGCTGCATCCAGTCGCAAAGCTGCCACACCAATAAATGCCCAACCGGCGTCGCCACTCAAGACACCCTGCGCCAGCGTGCGCTGGTGGTCCCGGACAAGGCCCAGCGCGTCTTCAACTTCCACCGCAACACGCTCAAGGCGCTGGCGGAAATGCTCGCGGCGGCCGGCCTTGATCATCCATCACAGCTGTCGGCCAAGCATCTGGTGCGGCGTATGTCAGCGACCGAAATCAAGTTGTTCTCTCAGTTGCATGTGTTCCTGAAACCGGGGGAATTGCTCACCGGTGAGGTGAACGGCGAGTTTTACTCGCGGATGTGGCAGATGGCGCGGGCGGACAGTTTTGAGCCTAATGAGGTGGTTGCCGCGTAAAAATTGTCCTGCATGCCAGCCTTATGGGAAGGCTGGCATCAGCGACACTTTCACGCTTCGCGCTCTCCATACAGGACAAATCCCGAAAAGAAGAGCCCGCAGATCATACTCAACAACGAGAACGACCCTACGGTTACCAGCCCGTGGATTTTCCAGACATCGGCGTAATGCCCGACCACGAAACTCATGCCCCCCATAAAGAACACATACATAAGATAACGAAGGACCGACGCCCCGGCCTCAAACGTGTAAAGCGCATGCACATAGAATGAGAAGGTCGCGGCCACACAAAACGCAGCAAAATTACTGGCGGCCTGACTCAGCTCGGCGGCGACGGTGAGTACGTAAAAGATCTGCCAGTGAATCAGCGTATTGGCCACGCCAACGACCGCATAGGTGGAGAATGCTTTCCATAAAGCTTTCATGTCCGTTCCTTGAACTGTTCCCGTTTCAGGTGCGGTTCAAACCTAAAGTCGGAGACCGTTGCGCGTCTACTGTAAGAACTAACAGGTAGCGCGGCATTCCAGACCAACGGTCATGGGTTCACCACTGCAGCGAGGGGACGCGGACGGGTTCTTTGATAACGATAAAGCCGTAATCCCCCAGCAGATAAATGCGATAGAACAGGCTGTCCACCAGCGGTGGATAACCCTGGTATCCCACTCGCGTGGCGTTGCGCCGTTCCTTTTCCCTGACCACATTGGTAATGCCTGCCTTGGGCAGGTTTTCCGCGAGCATGTAAAAGTCGGTGTTCAGCAGGTAATGCAAAACCGGCATCTGCTTGAACGACCCGGCTGCGCTCACCAGCCAGTGATCCGAATACGTCACCGACATATAAATACGCTTGGCGTCGCGCAATGCCGGGCGCGAAGCGATGTCGGCACTCAAGGCATACAGCGCATTCGTCGCGAAGGTTTTTTGTAACGTCAGCACACGTCCATAAGCAAAGGACAGCGAGAGCATCGCCAACAGCGGAACCAGCAACAGCAACGGCAGTTTTCCATGCACCGACGCCAACGCCCGATGGCTCAGGTAGAACAGCAGCACCAGCACCACAGCAAAACCCATCAAGGTGCGGGCGCCTTCATTGAAGTCGCGGAAAAACAACGAGGCCCCCGGCACCAGCACCATCAGGACAGGCAAGAGCAAAAGACACAGCAGGCCGATGGTGGTTTTTTCCAGGCCTGTGTCCGCACGCTCCACCACACGCTGCCCCACGCACACGGCACCGGCGACGGCGCACAGCAACAGCGCGGCGAACACCCAGGCAAAGCCGCCATGGAACAGCAGCACGATTTTTTCCAGCACTCGGCCCGCATTGATTTCAACTTGCAGCAGCGGCGCCGCTGCCCCGTTCAACAATGAGGTACGGCTATGAGTCATGAAGGAATAGGCGGTGGCGTAATAGATCAACCCGGCCAGACCTATTTGAACGACTTTGCAGCCGATCAAGCGCCACCACGCGGGCCATGCCAATTTGTCGTTCGCCCCCCGCAGCCACTCCAGGCAACAGAGCCCGAGAAACACATTGAAGCTGACCTGATAAAGCCCGATGGCCAAGGCAATCAGCGCGGCGGGTATCAGCAGTTGCTGGACGCGCGAGGGGCTTTGAAACGTGATCGCGTAGATCACCGCCACCAGGCTCAGGGCCATGGTCGGTCCGTCGTATTGGTACGACAGGTTTTGCAGGAAAAACGGGTTGTACCAAAGCGGCAGCAGCACCAGGCAATGGGCAAACGTCGGTTCGGGGAAGTAGTGAAATGTCAGCCGGGTCAGGGACCAACTCATTGCCAGCGTGGCGATCAACAGCGGCAACGGGAAGATATTCGGCGCGGCACCGCTGAAGGTCAGCAGGTTGTAGAACCATTGCGCGAACAGCCGGCCCTCCTGCGCCCAGCCGGTACCTGCGGCCAGGGCACGCCAGTTGTCATCGATGTAGGGGAAATCCGCGAGGATCAGCGGCAGGACGTAAATCAGCGTCGCAAAAAGAAATATCAACCCGACCTGACGGCCTGTGAGCTCTTTGTCGAGCCATTCGCTGATCTTCATGCCGGCGCCTCATGGGAATTCCGCCTTCAATCGGTAAAGCTTTGAAACCGACGGTAGCCAGAGATCGCGGGGCTGCAAGGCTTTTAGACAGGCGGTTACCCCCTCGGTGATGCACAGAGACATTCCGTAATATCCGCACTTTGCAATTGCCAGCGATTCCCTGCACCCTGCGCGCCGCCTATGTGCGGCGCGCAACCTTTTGTGGCGCCAGCGCTCCTACTTCAAAACCCGTTCAAGAGCCCGCCGCCATGACGACTGAACGCGACCACCGGATCGACTTTTTCCGGGGCCTGGCACTGATCTTCATTTTCTGGGATCACGTGCCCCACAACCCGCTGGGTCAGATCACCCTGCGAAATGTCGGTTTCAGCGACGCCGCGGAAGTCTTCGTTTTTCTCGCCGGTTACGCGGCGGTCCTGGCCTACGGCAAGATCCTTGCGCGCGACGGTTACTTGATTGCCTGCGTGAAAATCCTGCGCCGCGCCTGGGTGCTGTATGTGGTGCATATTTTCCTGCTGGCGATGCTGATGGGCATCGTGTTCTTCGCCAACAGCCATGTGGAGACCCGCGACCTGGTCGAGGAAATGGGCATGCACCACTTCATCAGCAACCCGCAGCAAGCCTTGATCGATGAGTTGCTGCTGCGCTTCAAACCGAACCTGATGGACCCGCTGCCGCTCTACATCGTACTGCTGGCAGGTTTGCCGCTGGTGCTGCCGATATTCGTGCGCAAACCATGGGTGGTGGTAGCGATGTCATTTGCGGTGTACCTGACGGTGCCGTTGTTCGGCTGGAATCTGGCCGCCATCAAGGACGGCGTGTGGTACTTCAACCCCGTCGCCTGGCAACTGTTGTTCGTACTCGGCGGTGCCGCTGCGATTCACGCGCAGCGCCCACGCTTGCCCGACAGGCGCTCATTGCTGCGCCAGCCATTGTTTGTGAGTGCGGCGTTATACGCAGGCGTTGCCGGTGTACTGACCGTATTGTGGCGATGGCCGCAACTGCATGATGCGGTGGTACCGACCAGCCTGAGCAATCTGTTGTACCCGATCAGCAAGACCGACCTGTCGTCGGTGCGCCTGCTGCACTTTCTGGCGCTGGCGTACGTCACGGCGAAACTGTTGCCGGACACTGGCTGGACGCAGAACTGGCTGGCGCAGCAATGCAGTCGCATGGGGCGTTATTCGCTGGAAGTGTTCTGCCTCGGGGTGTTGTTGGCGCCGTTGGCGGACATGGTCAACGCCCTGACTGACGATGCGTTTGCCATGCAAATCTTCACCGCGTTGGTGGGGGCGGGGTTGATGGGGTTGTTGGGGGTTTGGCTGGATTTCAATAAGCGTCTGAATCGGTCGGTTCAAGTCACCACCGCGTGACATCGGCAAAGTAAACATTGTTGCGAGGGAGCTTTTGTGGCGAGGGGATTTATCCCCGTTGGGTGGCGCAGCCGCCCCAAAACCAGCAATCGCGATGTGTCAGGTATACCGAGTGCTATGGTTTTACGACTGCTGCGCAGCCGAACGGGGATAAATCCCCTCACCACAGAAACCACATAGCCACACAAGCCCCCTCGCCACAGGGATTTCATCAGCTAATAAAAAGCCCCGGCCAATGGACCGGGGCTTTTGCGTTTCAGGCGTTACGACTTACGAAGCCGAACTCACCGCCCCTTGCGACACGTTGGTCGGTTGCAGCTTGAACACATAGAACAACACCGTCAGCAGCACCAGGAACGCAGGTCCCACGTACAGCGCCACGCGGGTCTCCGGGAAGTACGCCATCAGGCCGACCACCAGCACCAGGAATGCCAGCGCCAGGTACGAGCTGACCGGATACAGCCACATCTTGTACTTCAGGCCGGCACGTTCGCTGGCACTCAAGCCTTGGCGGAACTTGAGCTGGGCCAGCAGGATCATCACCCAGGTCCAGATCGCGCCGAAGGTGGCAATCGCCGTCACCCAGACGAAGACTTTTTCCGGGACCATGTAGTTGAGCAGCACACCCAGCAACAGCACGAAGATCGACAACAGCAGCGCCCGACGTGGCACGCCGTTGTTCGAGGTCGTGGCAAAACCGGCCGGGGCCTGGCCATTCTGCGCCAGGCTGTAGAGCATGCGCCCGGTGCTGAAGATGCCGCCGTTGCAGGACGACAGCGCCGCAGTGATCACCACGAAGTTGATGATGCCGGCGGCGGTCTTGATGCCCAGACGCTCGAAGGTCATCACAAACGGGCTGCCCTGAGTGCCGATTTCGTTCCACGGGTAGATCGACAGGATCACGAACAACGCGCCGACGTAGAACAGCAGAATCCGCCAGAACACCGAGCCGATCGCATTGGGAATGGTCTTCTGCGGGTTCTTCGCTTCACCGGCGGTCAGGCCGATCATCTCGACGCCGAGGTAGGCGAACATCACCATTTGCAGGGACATCAACACGCCTTGCACGCCGTTGGGCATGAAGCCGCCGTGAGCCCAGAGATTGGAGATCCCCAGCGCTACGCCGTCGTTGCCGAAGCCGAACGCAATTACACCGATGCCGCCGACCACCATCGCAATGATGGTGACGATCTTGATCAGGGCGAACCAGAACTCGAATTCACCGAAGGCTTTTACGGCAATCAGGTTGATCGAACCCATGCTGATCAGCGCGGCGAGTGCCCAGATCCAGCGCGGCACATCGGGGAACCAGACGCCCATGTACACCGCCACTGCGGTGATTTCCGCGACACAGGTCACCAGCCACAGGAACCAGTAATTCCAGCCGGTCAGGAAGCCCGCCAAGGGGCCAAGGTAATCTTGGGCATAACGGCTGAAGGAGCCGGCAACCGGGTTGTGCACGGCCATTTCGCCGAGGGCGCGCATGATCACCAGGATCGCCAGACCGCCGATGATGTAGGACAGCATGATCGCGGGACCGGCCATCTCGATGGCCTTGGCCGAACCGAGGAACAGGCCGACGCCGATACAGGCACCGAGCGCCATCAAGCGAATATGCCGTTCGCCGAGTTCGCGTTTAAGCGGGCCGCCCTGAGCGGTCTCGCCGTGAGGCAGGTGATTGCCGACTGGCATAGGGGTACAACCTCGTCTTGTTATTGGATATGACCACTGAGTAACAAAGCGCTGACCGGTAAGCCATTGCTTCTGAGAAACCGGGCCTGCTTCGTGAGCAAACCCGTCTTGCAGGACAACACCTGCAAGATCAGCGGGGCGTGCAGTATAAAAAGCTTCGTAAAGGGTTTTTCACTCTATAAACCCCAACATTCAGGCAGAACTCTCGGGAAAAGCCCGGTTTGCGGAGGGGCATTACCTGGCATCTGTAGGATTATTCACCAGCTGAAGCGCCGCCGAGTATTGCACAGCATTGGTGCATCGTCATGCCCCTGCCTGGGGCTAATTTACTGCTCGACGTGTCTGGCTCAAGCATTCCAGACCTGAATGCCTCAATGTGATGAGAACCGCTGCCTGTGAAGGGGGGGATTTATGTGGTGAGGGGATTTATCCCCGTTCGGCTGCGCAGCAGTCGTAAAATCTGCGGATGCGGTGTGGCTGAAATCGCAGGGGAGCGCTTCGCACTCCAACGGGGATAAATCCCCTCACCACAACAGCTCCCTCATCCCAGAGGTTCTGCCAATCACTTTGGTGAGCCCTGCAAAAGAATCAGAAATTTCGCTCAACAGTCTCAGCGTCGATACAGATCACTGCCTACTAGCCTGAAACCTCACTTAACTTTCATGCACGGAAGCAATGGATTGCCTACTCAACCAAACTCTCATCGCCTGCGCTTGGGTCGTTACTCCGAAACCGGTCGCGCCTATCTCATCACCGCAGTCATCCATGATCGCCGACCCGTTTTTTCTGACTGGAAATTAGGCCGCCTGCTTGTCGCAGAAATGCGACGGGCACACGACTCCAGGTTAGTGAATTCAATCGCCTGGGTGGTTATGCCCGATCACTTTCATTGGCTGATGCAATTGCAAGAAGGCAACTTGGGGAATGTCATTGGTGCTACCAAAGCAAGATGCGCCCAGGCAGTAAACCAAACGACCGGCCGAAATGGCTCTTTGTGGCAAATCGGCTATCACGACCGGACTATTCGTGATGGCGAAGAGCTTCTGCCGTTTGCTCGTTACATCGTTGCCAACCCTTTGAGAGCAGGGCTCGTAGACAAAATTGGCGATTACCCCCTCTGGGATGCATGCTGGTTGTAACGGCACTACCGAACGCCCTGTGGTGAAGGGACTATGTGGCGAGGGGATTTATCCCCGTTCGGTTGCGCAGCAGCCGTAAACCTGTCGATGCGGAGTTACTGAAAGGACACAGGGGAGCGCTTCGCACTCCAACGGGGATAAATCCCCTCGCCACATAAATTCCTCACCAATCCTCTCATCGCATAAATCCCCCCCAAAAGCTCCTTTCCACAAGCACTTGACGGTGAGAATTCGAAATTTGTGTATCCACAATTTTTTCACCATCGCCAACCACCGACTAAGCTTCAGACAAGTCCGATCAATCTGCGTGAATGGATCAATCGACTATGGGCGCTTTATGGCAAACCGATTCGAGTAAAACTGTGGTTCCGACTGAACGTGTGGATGAAGCGCCTTTACCTGAAAAACCCCCTCGCAGTCGAGTGACGCACGGATGGGGGGCGTTCTGGTTGTTGCTGGTGATTATCCTGATTGTCCTGGGGCTTGCCGCTGCCAAGGAAATGCGCACCTCGAAGTTTCAATCCCGCGAGGTGAGTAAATTCGCCGCTTCCCTGAGTTACGAGATGAAACCCGGCCCCAGCGACGCCATTCGCTATCCCGGTGCAGGCCCGTTCGACTTGCGTTTGGGTTACAGCTCGCTGGACGAGTTTCTGCCGCGGTTGCTCAAGCGTGACTACGTCATTGCGTCACAAACCCGTTTTTCCCAAAAGCTGATGGACTACACCGACAACGGCTTTTTCGTGCCCTACGCGGAGAAAATCCAGGCTGGACTGTCGATTACCGATTGCCGTGCAGCACCGCTTTATCAGTACAAATACCCACAACAACTGTATTCAAGCTTTGAGTCGATTCCACCAGTGGTGGTCAGCAGTCTGTTGTTTATCGAAAACCGCTTTTTGCTCGACCCCAAGCAACCCTTGGCCAACCCCGCCGTGGACTGGCCGCGGTTCGGCATGGCGATCTGGTCCCAGGTTGCCAAGCTGATTCACCTGCCGGGCCAGTCGGCGGGCGGCAGTACGCTGGCGACGCAACTTGAAAAGTATCGGCACTCGCCCGATGGCCTGACGGCGTCGGGCCCGGAAAAGATCCGGCAGATGATTTCCGCCACCGTGCGGGCTTATCAGGCGGGCCCGGAAACCTTGCAGGCCCGGCAAAACGTGGTTCGCGACTACCTCAACAGCGTGCCGCTGTCGGCAGTACCGGGCCACGGTGAAGTGCATGGCATGGCCGAAGGGTTGCGCGTCTGGTACGGCGCCGATTTCAACAAGGCCAACGAACGGCTGGCCAGCACCGACACGGACCCCAAGAGCATGGCCGAAAAAGGCCTGGCCCTGCGTGAAATGCTCTCGCTGATGATCGCCCAGCGCCGCCCGTCTTACTACCTGACCAAGGGTCACGATGAACTGGCGGATCTCACCGACAGCCACATTCGCCTGCTGGCAGCCAATGGCGTGATCGATGCGCCCTTCGCCGCAGCCGCCCTGGCCAGCCAGGTGACCTACCGCGACTGGCAGACCCAGCCGACCATTCAGCCAATTGAAACCAACAAAGGCATCAGCGTGGCGCGCAGCCGTCTGGGCGGGTTGCTCAACCGTCCGCTGTACGACCTCGACCGCCTCGACCTGTCGGCCACCAGCACCCTGCAAGGCGATTTGCAGACCCAGGCCACCGAATACCTCAAGCATCTGGCCGACCCAGTGTTTGCGACACAAATCGGCCTGATGGGCGAACGCTTGCTCACCCCCACCAGCACCACCCAGGTGCGCTACAGCTTTACGTTGTTCGAGCTGACACCGGACGGCGCACGCGTGCGGGTACAGACCGACAGCACCGACCAGCCGTTCGACATCAATGAAGGCAGCAAGCTGGAACTGGGCTCGACCGCGAAAATGCGCGTGCTCACCACCTACCTGCAAATCATGGCCGAGCTGCACGATAAATACGCCACGATGACCATCCCGGAACTGAAGAAAGTCGACATCCCGGATCAGGATCGCCTGAGCCGCTGGGCCGTTGATTACCTGATCCAGAACAAGGACCGCAATCTGTCAGCCATGCTCGGCGCCGCGCTGGATCGTAAATACTCGGCCAGCCCCGGCGAAGCTTTTTTCACCGGCGGCGGGTTGCACACCTTCGTCAACTTCCGCAAGGAAGACAACGGCCGCATTCCGACCTTGCGCGATGCGTTGCGTGAGTCGATCAACCTGCCCTTCATTCGACTGATGCGTGACGTGGTGCGCTACACCACGTATTCAGGCCCCAACAACAGCGCCGAATTGCTCAAGGATGATCGCGACCCACGGCGTCAGGAATACCTGGCCAGTTTCGCCGACCGCGAAGGCACCTCGTTCCTGTTGAAGTTCTGGAAAAAATACAAAAACAAGGACACCCAGGCGCGGCTCGACACCTTCCTCGACAGCATGCGCCCAACGCCGATTCGCATGGCGGCCGTGCACCGTTATCTGCTGCCGCAGGCCAGTCAGGAAAGCTTCAATGCCTTCGTGCGTGCGCACCTCAAAGGCGCCAAGCTCACCGAAAAACTCACCGACGAACGCCTGCAACGGCTCTACGAGAATTACAGCCCCGGCGCCTACGACCTGCCGGATCAGGGCTTCATCGCCAAGGTTCACCCGCTGGACCTGTGGCTCATGGGCTACCTGCTGAACAACCCGGATGCCAAGTGGAGCCAGATCGTCAAAGCCAGCCAGTTCGAGCGTCAGGAGGTCTACAGCTGGCTATTCAAGAGTCGTCACAAGGGCGCCCGCGACAGCCGTATCCGCACCATGCTGGAGATCGAAGCCTTCCTCGACATTCATCAGCGCTGGCAGAAAGTCGGTTACCCGTTCGACCACCTGGTGCCGTCGCTGGCCACCGCCATCGGCAGCTCCGGCGACCGTCCGGCAGCCTTGGGCGAGTTGATCGGCACCATCCTCAACGACGGTGTGCGCATGCCCACATTGCGCATCGACACCCTGCATTTCGCGGCCAATACGCCATACGAAACCAAACTGATCAACGATCCGGACGCTGGTAAACGGGTGATGCCGTCTGAAGTCGCCACGGCCATGCGCGAGGCCTTGTCGCAAGTGGTGGATGCCGGTACGGCCAAACGTGTTTCCGGCAGTTTCATCACGCCCGATGGCGAACCCTTAGCCATGGGCGGCAAGACCGGAACCGGCGATAACCGCATCGAAGCCATCGGGTCCGGTGGGCGGATCCTGAGTTCGAAGTCGATCAACCGCACGGCGACCTTTGTGTTCTTCATCGGCGACAACCACTTCGGCACCTTGACTGCGTTTGTACCGGGGCGCACGGCCGAAGCCTTTAAATTCACCTCGGCATTGCCGGTGCAAGTGCTTAAAGGCATGGCGCCGATTCTGACACCGTACCTGCAACCGGGAGGTCACACCGGATGCCTGCCGGTTGAGGTCGCACGGCGCTGATCGCGGGTGGTAATTAATTATTTTCGGCATGGATAATTCAAATGCTTTCGGCACTGTCCACAGGAACCTGACAGCAATAATTCAGACTTTTACTTTGAGCGATGAAAGATAGGCTGTTGTCTTCTATCACTGCTCAAGGCTTATAAAAACAATGTCAGATTTACAAGGACGTAAAGCTGTTCACCCGTCGGTGACAGACGACAATAAGGGCCGTCACTACGATTTCATCAACCGTCGAATTCACCCAACGTTCAAGGACGCCTCATTGCGAAGGGCGCGGGAGTTGGGCCTCACGGAAGTAATGTCCGGACAATGGTTAAAGACGGCTAACACATACGATCACACGCTGTTACAAGAAGCCAACCTCGAACTCTGGTCCGCTCAGAACAAGGTGGATCGGTTTATTGAAGCGTTACAAAACGTTGATGACTTTGCCGAACCCTTACTCACCGAGGCATTGAAGAAACAGTACGGCGTCGATGTCGATGTAAGAACAACTTGTTTACATCTTTATTTACCCAAAGAGCGCCCCTGGTATGCCATCGACATTTCCGGCGGCGTCGTCACCCGAACCGTCTCACTGCTGAACGCCGCCCTACACAACTTCGCACGGACCGAAACCTGTGAGGCAGATTCCGACTTCATCAGTCAGCCCGATGAGCGCGGTCACTTCGACGTTTTGCCGGTCAAACGCAAAATGTCCATCGCCGAGTTCCAGACCCTGTGTCGCAAGCTGGACATCGGCGCGCGTTATGCCCGTTATCTTGAAGACCGCTTGCTGCCTCGCGATGCCGTCGCGAAGCGTTTTTTGCAACTCAAAATCATCGAGAGCGAGAAAGCGGCCTTCAAGGCAGCCGTTCAATTAGCGCTGATGACCGGCGACATTGATGCCCAGGCGAGCGATCTGATTCTGAAGATGCTCGATGGTCAGCGCAACCTCACTCGCAAAGGCCGGGTGATGCATTTCGCTGAATTGTCCGTTCTGGATAGCCGACTGGCCGGGATCGTGTTGATTACGCCGCAGCTGTATCGCGAGCACAAGGGCGAGCGAGAGCGTGAAGCCGTACCGATATTCGCGTATGTCCCGCAAGGCCCTGAACATCCGCTGAAAGAGTATCCGTCCACTGTTGCCTTCATGAATGAACTGACTCGCCAGCTGCGTGACAACCAGGTCATCTCGTCCGCTGGCATGACTTATCGCCAATACTTCAGCCGGTTCGTCGATCAGTCAGAACGAGGGCATTTTTTCGGCGGGCTGCAACAGCGACTGTTCGAGGTGAAATGGCATCAGAAAGATCCGCTGGATCCAGGACCCAGCTGGCGAGAAGTCCCGGTCGACCCACCCAGTCTTCGTTTCAGCGCCACACCGATCCGCGGCGAATTCTGGGAATACCGCTTTGAGCAGAAGCTGAACAAGATCCTCAATGACGCCCGACACATTGCCGTGTCCACCGCCGACACCGATCGCGATGCCCGATGGGCCTGGTGGGAGAACTTCAAGAAAATAGTCTCGGACATCTTCAACGTCGCCCTGATGGTCATCACACCGTTCGTGCCGGGGTTGGGGGAATTGATGATGGCCTACACCGCCTATCAGATCGCCAGCGATGTCATCGAAGGCATCGTCGACATGACGTTGGGGCTGTGGACAGAAGCCGCTGAGCATATCGTCGGCGTGGTGACGGATGCTATTCAATTGGCGGCGTTTGCTGCCGGCGTGAAGATTGGCGAGATCGCTCGCTTGAAACTTTCACCGTTGTTCGAAGGCATGAAACCGGTGGAGCTGCCCAATGGCCAGCAACGCTTGTGGCATCCCGACCTCAAGCCCTACGAGCACCCGAACGTCGAGTTGCCAGCCGATTCCAGGCCTGACGAATCGGGTTTGCATACTCATGAAGGTCAGCAGATTCTGCCGCTGGAGAAAAAACATTACGCCGTGCAAAAAGACCCGAAAACGGGCAACTATCGTGTCAAACACCCCCATCGTGGCGAGGCCTATTTACCCGAGGTGAAACACAACGGTTTCGGCGCCTGGACACATGAAGCGGAAAGCCCGCGAGACTGGGACCACCCGACACTGATGCGGCGTCTCGGTTACCGCGTCGACGGTTTCAACGATGCGCAGCTGGAGCAAATTCGCATTGCCAGCGGCACCGAAGCGGCTGCATTACGCCAAATGTACGTCGAAAACACCGCCCCGCCCCCGTTGCTTGCCGACGGCCTTGATCGCGCAGACATTCAGCAGCAAACCGAGCAGACGATTCATGACATCCGCTCCGGACGGCCTATCGATCCCGCTTCTTACTGGTTCGAACCGCTGGTGACTTACCTTGAAGGCTGGCCCTCGGACAAAGCCCTGAGAGTCTACGAAAACGCCGACCTGAGGGGCCGCTTTCGCACCTACGGAAATGCCTGGGCGAGCGACGAACAGACGCTCGCCACCAGTCTGTCCCGTCTCATGCAGGGTGACCTGCCAAAGCAGCTCACCGAGTTTCTGAGCGAAGACGAACTTCAAGCGCTGCTCGGCCCGGGTGTCGCCCGGGAAGAACAGCTTCAGGCGCTGCGCAATCAATTGGCTGACGAGGCAGACCGCCTCAGACCCGATATCTTCAATCAGCGCTATCAAGCCGCACAAGCGAGCGCCAACCCGCAGGTTCAACAGCTGCGCGAGGTGGCTCCAGCGTTGCCGACCCGCGCGGCAACCGTACTGCTCAACAGTGCCAACGGCGCTGAGCTCGAACGCATGACACAGGACAAACGCCTGCCGCTGAACCTGAAAAACCAGGCACGTGAAGCGGCCTTCGAAACCCGGGCCAACCATGCCTATGAAGGTTTCACCGATGATGCGCGCTGGATACCAGAGACCGAGCGATTGGTGCTGAACGCGCTCAGGATTCACACCGACGCGTTCGGCGATTTGCGTATCGACGTTCGTCAGGGCACCGACATCGGGCCCTTGCGGTGCAGCGTGGGAGCAGAAGACGCTTCGGTCATCCGGGTTTTGATCAAGGATGACGGGACACGGTACGAAGTGTGGGACGCCGACAACCACAAATTGCACGAAGCCGACGACTTCTACGAATCGGTGCTCAACGCGCTGCCGGCCGGCAAACGCCTGCAACTGGGATATCGCCCCGGCCAGGGAGCCTCGTTCAGGCAATGGGTGCTGGTCAAAACCGAAGCCCCCGCCGAGCGCCGGATCGCGTTGGCGCAGCCACCGATTCGCCCGATCGGCGACCCGGACACCCTGCTGCTGTTGCGTGGCCCGGGCTTTTCCATACAAAGGGCTACCCTGGCGGAACGGGTGCAGGGAACTTACCCACATTTGAACGAGCGCGAGGTCAGCACGTTTGTTCGATCGCTAGGCGAAGAAACTCAGGCGCGCAAGACCCTCGATCGGCTTGACCGCGAACTCTATGAACTTCAAGTGAAGCTCAATAAATGGCGGAATCAGCAACCGGATGCCTGGGGTCCGGACAGAGAAGGGTTCGCGAGAGGTGGCGGGCTACATATCAGCGAGCGACTCATCGAGTGCTTTCAAAGAAAGTCGAGGGCCTTTGGTGATCGCAGTGAGACGCTGGAAGGCGGGTATGTGCTGGACCTGTCGATGGAATTCAACACGATTGACCTTGAGTTGTGGTGGAGCAAACTGCCGGATCTGAAGTACTACCTCGACCAGGTCAGCACGCTAAATCTGGACCGTACTGCCTTTTCCACAACCTCCACGGGGCTGCTGGAAGACTTCACCGGACTTCGGCAACTGAGCGCCAGGGGCTGTGAGCTGAAGGAACTGCCGGTAACGATTGGCAAAATGCATTTTCTTCGCACGCTGCGCTTGATGAACAACCAGCTCCGCTTGACCCGGTCGGCCGTCGAGCAATTGCGGCATTTGACCCATATGGAAACGCTCAGGCTCGATGACAACCCGCAGTTGGGTCTGCTGCCGAACGTCGAACGCATGCCGAAACTGAAGATTCTGAGTTTGAGCAACACCGGCGCAACCGCCTGGCCTGAAGGCCTGTTCGCAAGGCGCCGCCCGCGCGGGTTTTATCTGGACCTGATGCAAAACCCGTTACGCGACATCCCCTTGGTCGTTCCCGGTTCGGAGGCCGCGCGCCTCGTGGCCCGTACGCGACTGTTTCCGACAGACCTTTCGGACGCCAATCTGATTGTTTACAAAGACTACCGAAGATCAGTGGGCATCAGCCCTGATCGCCCTTATTCGGCCGTTGCGGAGCATGCGATCAATCAGTGGCCCATGTCCGACGATTCCCAATGGTGGAGCGACAAGGCCGCCGGCGTGGGCATCTTCAGGGTAGAAGCCTGGCACGACCTGGTGACAGAACCACACTCCCGAGGGTTCTTCAGCTTGATCCAGAAGCAGACAGAGTCTGCCGACTACCGCGCCGGTGGCGATCGGCGCAAGCAGCTGAGTGATCGAGTATGGCGAATGATCGAGGCCATCGACCTGGACACGGCACTGCGCAAAGAGTTGTTTGAAATGGCAACCGCACCGACCACGTGCGCTGACGCCGGTGCTCAGGTCTTCAACAACATGGGCATCAAAGTCTTGGTCAGCGAGGCGTATGCCCAGTCGACTTCGGCCGCGATCCTGGAAAGCAGATTGGTGGCCCTGGCAAAAGGCGCCGCGCGTCTCGAACGGGTGGATGACATCGCCCGGGCGGATTTCGCCAGCCGAAAAGGTCATCCCGATGAAGTCGAAGTGTTCCTCGCTTACGAGACCGGCCTAGCCCAGCGACTCGGTTTACCCTGGCAATCAGAGACCATGCTCTATCGACCCATTGCCGGCGTGAGTGCCAAAACACTCGATACAGCCTTCGATACCGTGATGTCGATGGAAGCCGGTGACGGTTTGATCAATCACATGATCGAGCAGTCGTTCTGGGAAAAATACCTGCATGACACGTATCCCGCGGAGTTCAGGCGCAATGCCCGGACGTATGAAATCAGAACCGATCAATTGGATGAATTGCGCGAGGCCCAGCGTTCCTGGGCGAACGCCAAAGGACGGGTGATTGCGCAAAGACAGGCGATCAAGAAGCGACTGCTGGACCTTGCCAATCAACTGAACGTCCAGGTAAACCGGGTGCTCACCGATGAAGAAATGACCGACGAGGTCTACGGCGGATTGCTGAACGACATCGGCTACGAGGAAAAACAACTGAGCAGACGGTTGACCCGACAGGCGCTGCTCAACGCCGGGTAACCGCCAGTGCCCTGAAGGCAAACAAACGCCTTCAGGGCATGCTACGCGCTACGCGCTTATCCGATTTCCGAATCCCAAACCACGGTGAAGTTCCCGGAATATTTGGAGGCCTCGCCCGGCTTCAACATGTAGTTCACGTAATAAGGTGCAATCTCGAAATGCAGGATGCCCGGCGCACGATCCAGGTAAAAACTGGGTTTGAATTCTTGTGCATTCACGTGCCCGACATGCAACGGACGACGCTTGACCGGTTGCCCGTTGGTATCCGTCAAGCCGTTCGGCAAGCTGACGCTGAGTTGCACCACCGCCGCGCGTTGCGAAACGGGGTCGCGAATCATGCAATCGAACAATCCCGGAATGTCACACTCCAGATGCATCTTGAAGCGGGTCGATGACGAGATGTTGAACGTCTGATCACGAAACAACCGGGTCGGTTTGCGCCCTTGGGTCAGCCAGGCTTGCCAGCCACCCGGCGGGGCCAGTTCCACACGATCGCCACCGGGAGGGATTTCCACTTTCAAGGTGTGCTCGATATTCAAAGCGAAGTTGAGCGTGATCAGGTTATCGTCCGGCAACATCACATCACCCATGTCGAAGTCGCCACCGGGCCCGACGCGATAGCTCATGGTCCCCGTATAAAGCCCGGATGACATTTTCAACGGGTTCGGCGTACGAAGCTCGTAAGCAAAATCTATATAGTTATAAGTCATTGCCGGTATTGGATATCGGGTCGATTTGACACAAACGCCTTCAACAGGCGTTTTCCAGAAAAAGGTATAGCTCCAGGGGTCGTAGGAGCCGACACCACTGTATTCGCAGGGGGGCGGTGAGTAGACCCAACTTGAGCCCCATAAGGTCTGATGCCCTTCGAGCCAGTTCGAGGCACCTGTCAGGCTGATGGTCGTCTCACTGAGCTTATATTGAGACCCCATACCGGCAATGCGTACCTCGACCTGCTCCAACTCCCCCGTAGCTTCATTCTTCACGGACAGGGACCGCCATTGAGCCGGGACTCTGAACATTGAATTATTACGTGGCTCGGCATCAGGCAGCATGGGCCTGACTGACTCGAATTTCAGTGGTAGCCGAATGCTGAACATGTTCTGGTTCTTGCACTCGGAAGGATACGACGCGCAATAACCACTGCTTGGCGTTTGGTTGATGAATTTGTTGTCTGCAGGCTTCGATGGATCAGGCCGAAATAGCGCCGTAATGTCCATTGACGTCGACATCGCCGGCTCAATGCTCCATCCGAACGCCACAATGGCCCAAGCCAACCGACTCGGAATTTTTTCAGTGCTCAGGATGTTCATCGCCTCTCTCAAGCCCCCGGAAGAATCGCATTGAAGATCATGTTGACGCTGCCAAAGTAACTGCCAGGCTTGTAAACCCCATCGGTAGGCGGCATCGGGATGATTTCCAGCAACACGCGTTTTCCGGGTGCTGCCTCGGTCAGCGAAACCACTTCGCTGTTTTCGTGCTCGCTTAACAGCTTGCCGTTGAACAGCACTCGCAAGGCAATGTCATGGGCGTCGGTGCCGTTGGACAGATAGGGACGACCATCAAGCCGCGCCTCGATCGAGCCCGCTTCGTTTTTCACGTCGAAATATTTGCGCAAGCCACCCAATGTCGACGACCTCAGATTCCACGGCAGTTGCTGCTCACGGTGGATCCAGCCAGCGTCTGATGGAATGACATAAAACGCCTGGGTCGGAATCGTCACGAACACTTCGAAGGTGTGCACTTCCCTGGCGGCGGAGGCACCAGCGCTCGACCCCATCACCACGGCCGACAAAAAAACCTGGATCAGCTTCTTGCTCATGGGTTATCCCTTCACGTCCAGTTTTTTGCTGCTTTCACCTTCAATCAGGGTAAAGCGATATTCGCGACCGGCCTGCTTGTCGAACTGAAACGTGCGGCCGGCCAGAATGTGATGCTTGGTCGTCGGTTGGCAGTCCTGCTCGTTCTTGACCGAGCAATCCTTGAACTCGTCGATCACCACCACGGTGTTGCCGTTGTTGCGGATCCGGTAGTTGCCCGCCTCGTTCTCGATTGCGCTGTCGAAACGCGTTTCTTTGGGCCGCACGAAAAACACCGCGCCGTAACCTGCCAGCACGGTGACCCCGGCGGACAAGGACTTTTTGTAGTCTTCGCGCTCTTCGCTGGAGACGGCGAATTCGTCTTCCTTCTCCGGTACGACCGGCACGAAACGCACCCTGAAATACCGCTCTCTGTCGCGTTCGCCCATGTACAGCAACCGTGTGCCCTGCATGCCATTGGCCGGCACAATCAGCCGCGCCGGACTGGCCATCAAGCCATCCCGGGCATTGCCGTCGGCCTGGGTCTTGAGCGGAACTTCGCGCGAGGTGCCATCGGCGTCATACAGGATTTCAAGGATGTTGACCTTGACGAAGGCCGTGCTGTCGCCGCCATTGAACACGCGTTTCAAGTAAGTACTCTTGTCGCTATCCAGGTAGTCGTAAACAGTCCCGATATTGATGCTCGGTGCGGCGTGAGCCATTTGCGTGAAAAGATAAAAACCAAACAGTGCCAACAGGTGTTTCATCGTACTGAACCTCGTTGAATTGAATGCTGAAAAGGGCGGCCTGCTAGATGTCTGAATCCCAGATCACCGTCACATTCCCGGAGTACTGCCGTTGGCGCTCGGGCCGTATCATTTCCGCGACTTCGTCGGGAGGAATCTCGAAGTGCAGCGTTCCCGGTCTTCGCTCTACATAAAAAGCCGGTTGAAATAACTCGGTGCCGCTGCCGTCACGCAGCAGGGGGCGCCGTTCGACAGCGAAGCCATTGGCGTCGCTCAAACCGCGAGGCAGACTGACGCTGACGTTCAGCGGCACGACATGGCCGGACACCGGCTCGCGTAACGAACAGGTCTTGCCGTCCTGGGTGAATTCACACTCCAGTTTCATCTTGAACCGCGAACTGGCTGAGAGATTGAACGTCTGGTCGCGGGACAGGCGCGTGGGTTTGCGTCCCTGCGCCAACCAGGCTTGCCAGCCGCCTTGTGGCAGCAGCTCTATTCGATTGCCACCTGGGGGAATCTCGACTTTGAGGGTGTGTTCGACGGTCAGGGTGAAGTCGAGCTGGATGATTGCATCCGCGGGCACGACGATGTCACCGAGGTCAAAATCGCCGCCAGGGCCGATCGAATAGACCTGCGTGCCCTGATAGACGCCCGAGGACATCTTCAACGGATCCGGCGTGCGCAGTTCGTAGGTAAAATCCAGAGCGCCGTAACCAAACCCGGGAATGAGGAATTTGGCCTGCTTGCCACATACCGCTTCTTCAGGGGTCAGCCAGAAAAACTGAAAACCGGTCAAACCGTAATAGTTTGGAGGGCCTATTGCCCGGCAGGGTCCCGGCGCAATTTGCCAGTCGCGTCCCCACAATGCCGTATGCGCCCTGACAAAATCCGGTTCCCCTGTCAGCTCCAACGCAGAGTGGCTGAGCGTGTAAACACCGCCCATCCCGGCAATGCGCACCTCAACCGTGGCGAGTTCACCGGTCTCGCGGTTCAACACTGTCAACGCTCGCCAGGCGGCGGGCGTCTTGATCATCGCGCCTTTTCGTACGTCTTCGTGGTTGGGCTGGACATCGCCGTGCAATCCAACAGTCACGTGAGAGCGCAAACTGAATATGCCGTGAGCCTTGCAGATAGCGGGGTAATCCTGACAAAACCCTCTATTGGGCGTGGTATTCCTGAATTCGTTTTTCTGCGGGTTGCTCGGGTCAGGGTTGAAGGTGGCCGTGATCGGAAGTACGACCGCGACGGCCTGGAAGCTTGCCGCAACCAGACAGGCCCCTATAAAAAGAGCCACTGCCGTGCGCCATGGGAAAGCAGTCGAAACATTCATCGAGTCATGCACTCCAGAGATTGATCAACCCACATCAGCCGGCGCTCTGCGCGGCATCGCCAACGTCGGCCAGCGTGTCTGGGCTGCAACGCAAATCCCCGATCATCAACACATTGTTTTCAGTACGCCCCTGACTCGGGTCCAGCCGGAACTGACACAGCAACTGGTCGCCGTAGCGCACTTCCAGGGTCGGTGCGCCGGCGTTCATTTCCATGGAGAAGAACCCGTCCACCTCGCTCACCCCGCGACTGGCGTGGTTAATGATGTGATGGCCTTTGAGCGGATTGCCCTGGGGGTCGATCAGGCGGCCGAGTACGGTGAGGGTTCGCATCACGCGAATCTGGCGGTAGCCCACGCCGCCCTTGTTCAGGTGGTAGCTGGAACGGGCAGGCTGAATGGTTGCGGCGGGGACGTCGGTGCCCTCGAAATCGAAACTCACCGAGCTGCTTTTGTACGCCGTGATCGGCACAAAATTGCGCCCGGGTTTGAGCACCGCGCTGCCGCCGCTCAAGTCGTCGGCACGCAAGGCGATACCGTCGATGTCTGATTCGACATCGATGATCATGCCCGCACCGTTGCGGTGGAATTGACTGGTCATGACCATTTTTTGCCCGCCGACGGCCACCGTGCTGTCCAGGTTCAAACCGCCAGTAAGGTCGTTGTTGAACGACGAACGCTGGATAAAACCGTCACCGTTGACCCGGTCCGATTGCATCGTCGCCATCGCGTTCAGACCGATGCCGTAGGTGTCGGTGATCGCCGTGGCCGAGACGCTCTGCAGCAGGTGATCCTGCAAGGTTTTGCGGTAGGTGAGCGAGGCATTGTTATCGCGCCCGCCGTCGCGATCGGTGCGGGTGCCGATGCTGCCGGACAGCTGCTCTCCCGGGCCGCCCAGCGCGATGTTCACGCTCAGGTCGAGGCCGCGATTGCGATCATTGCCCGAGCTGAAACTGCCCGGACGGTCGAACAGCGACAGGCGCCAGTTGGCATCGCTGCCAAATAGCTGAGTGCGTTGCGTCCACCCCAGATCCAGGCCGACGCCTTCGGTGTTGCCCTCGCTGTGGGACACCCGGGCATTGACCGAACTTTTGCTGGTAAGTCGATGATTCACCGATAAGGACGAGTTGCTGGTCTGGCCGATAAATACGTTGCGCTGCCGCACGCGCGTGCCGTCGGGCAGGGTGTCGTAGAGCCGGGTGGTGTCGAGCCAGCTGCGGTTATGGCTGGCGACGAGGCTGCCGCTGCCGTAGGAATAAAGGCCCTGCACATCGAGGCCGGTGCCGTAGTCCTGGGTCTTGTAGACGTTGGCATAAACGCTGGCGTTGTTGACGATGGCCCAGTCGACCGACGTGCCGTATTGCAGGGAGTCTTTCACCTGTCGACTCGACAGGCCGAGGATCACCCTTGGGTGCATCAGGAAGTTGAGCGCGGCACCGGCGGTCATGTCGCCGTCGGCCTGCTCTTCCCAGTTGCTGAGCATTTTCGATTCACGTCCGGCGAACAGGTTGTAGCGCCAGCGCTCGTCATGATTGCGCCAGTTGTTGGGCTTGTAGACCAGTTCCTGCGTGCTGGAGGTGATCTGGCCGTCTTCAATCAGCCGCACTTCCACTTCATAGATACCACCGGGCAGTGGCCGCGTATCGAGGGTCTGCAAACCGGCCGGCATCGACTGAGTGTTGATCAGCAAACCGTCGCGATAGATTTCCACCGAGCCCTGGCGATTGGCCGTGACGTAGATCGGGTAGACCGCCGGTTTCGGGTTGTTGATGGCCAGGCTGTCGGAGCTGCCGTACATGACGCCCAGCGCAGTGTCAGGGCTGGCGCCAAAGGAGCGTGGCTGGCGAGTGAGGCCTTCCGAGGTGGGCGTGAACAAGCCCAGGCGCAGAAAGTTGCCTTGCAGTTCGCGTTGGGTGAAAAGCTCGTGCACCGCGTGATAGGTCTGGTTGTCCATGCCGCCCAGGCGGGACAACTGCAGGTTCACCGCCTGGGTCCAGTTGCCCAGGCTGCTGCTGGCTTCCAGACCGTAACGGCCACCGAGGTCCTGGTTCTGGCCGCCATTGAGGTTCAGCTGGTTACGCACGATCAACCCGGTGCTGCCGCCTTCGGGCAGGTTGTAATAGAGCTGCACCTGATCATCGCGTTCGGCGTTTTCCGTGAGGATCGACACCAGCGAGTTTTCGAGGCTGTAGTGCACAGCCAACAGTTGTTCGGGGCAGTTGGCCTGGCAGGCGCCCAGCGCCACGCCTTGTTTAAGATGGTTGGCCCAGATGTCACGCTCGCTGGGCTTGATTGTGCTGTCGCTGACATCATTGAAGTTAACTAAGGTGATTCGATCGTCGCGGGTTAATACGACCATCGCCTCGCCGAGAAACTGTTGATCAAGTTCCACCCGCACCGCCAATGGCACATCAAAGAAATGCTCTTCGAAGTCGGTCGGCAAACCCTTGGCTTGCGCAAGCAAACTTCGAGGTGTGTGGCCGTTTTCCGTGGGCGCGGCCAGGGCAGTTGCACAAAAACATAGGGCAAGCGCCGTCGCGATGGGCGTCATCGGGAACATGAACGGGATACTCTGCAGATAAGTGCGTTGAAACCCGATCGACAGGCAGTGATTACCCATCGACCGGTAAGTGTTAACGAATAAGGCCGAGCCTTAAGTCATGGCTGACTTAGATGCGCGGAACGGCATCGAAAATCAGGACTGGATTGGCCGTGTAAAGACCTGTCTGAGTGCTAATCGGATAGGCGGCGCTAATCACCAGATCAGCCCGCATACCCCCGTTGGATTCGGTATCGCCGACCACTTCTTGAGAAGTACCGGTCAAAGTGACTCCGTTGAATTTGTAGGTCAGAAAGATGTTGTTGTTGCCGTTGGTCAGCGGTTGCGGACCACCTTCCACGTAAGCATTGACCGAACCGAGAGTGTGGCGGATATCGTAAGTCGCACGCAGCGGCCTCAAGCCCTCGTCTACAATATCCCAGGTCATTTTTTCATCTTTACCAAAGTTAGGATCCACCGGTTGGGCGTGGAATGCAAAGGTGGGGATATTAGCGCTGATGTTGATGGACGAGCGTATTTCATCCGCAGCGAACGCCACCGAAGAACTCAGGGCCAAGAGGGTCATCGGAACGGTGATTGCAAGCTTCTTGAACATTATTAAGTACCTGTCAATTTCAAGGGATTGGGCCGAGGAAAGTCTTGTAACGCGAATACCACTCAATACGAAGATGGCGATTTCGCTTAACTTTCGACGCCGGAGAATGATCGACCAATCCCTTGAGAAAGTAAGTACGTAACTTCCGAAGAACATGTAGTAACAACGGCCTCCGAACAGCAGGAAAATAGTTAAAAAAACACCAACTGAATTGTTTTACCCTCAGAGAAATACTACACACAGATTTAACTGAAAAAGCACACAGACAATAACTAATTAAACTTCCGTAAGACCGGTACTACTGATCACGATAACGAAGTAATTATCAACTGGCGAACTTCCATGATTAGTTTAATTACTCTAAAAGAGCAACCGATGCCTCATTCCCGGTCGTTGAGGGCGCCTGTCCTCCCAGCGGCGACCGAAGCGACCGCTGGTCAAGAAGGCTTGCACAAGGCTAAAGATATATCTTAAGTTGTATCTAAACACGACGAGAGAAGACGCAAAATGAGAGACCATCATTCCCATCGAGACCACAGCGACAGCCGCGACGGCTTCGAAAAACGCCCAGGCCCCGGCCGTGAACGCGGCGGACGCGGTCCCCGGGTGTTCGCCCCCGGTGACCTGAAATTGCTGTTGCTGGCACTGATCGCCGAACAGCCCTGCCACGGTTATGACCTGATCCGCCAGATCGAAAGCATGTTCGACGGAGCGTACAGCCCCAGCCCTGGTGTGATTTACCCGACACTGACCTTTCTTGAAGAAAGCGAAATGATCCTGGGCGATGCCGAGGGCGGCAAAAAACGCTACAGCATCACCGACGCCGGACGCCTGTCGTTGACCGAGCAAGCCATTGCGCTGGACGGCGTGCGGATGCGCATTGAGGTCAGCAAGCGCTCATTGCGTGGCCATGATCGTCCCGCCGAGATTCACGAAGCGGTGCATAACTTGCGTCACGCCTTGCAGATGCACCACGGCCGCTGGAGCCCGGAAGAAATCCTGCGGGTGCGCGATCTGCTCAACAACACCGCCAAAGCCATCGTCGACGGCCCGGCCGTTCAACCCGTTCAGGAGCAGCCGAATGACTGAAGTTGTGCACACCATTCACCGCGTCATGCATGAAATCAAACGCCGTCGCCTGCAAGTGCTGCGCGTGGTCGACCTGACCCCGCGGATGCGCCGGATCACCCTGGGCGGCCCGGAGCTGGCCGGTTTCGTCAGCCTGGGCACGGACGACCACGTCAAACTGCTGTTCCCGCAGAACGCAGCAGAACAAGCAGCGCTGGAAACCCTGGTGCTCGGTGCTGGCAAGGACAACGGGCCGATGCCGGCGATGCGCGACTACACGCCCCGTCGTTATGACCTCGACACGCTGGAACTGGACATCGACTTTGTGTTGCACGGTGACGGCCCTGCCGCGACATGGGCCGAGCAGGCCCAACCCGGCCAGTTCCTGCACATCGGCGGGCCACGCGGCTCGATGATCGTGCCGGACATGTTCGACAGCTACCTGCTGATCGGCGACGAAACCGCCCTGCCCGCCATCGCCCGGCGTCTCGAAGGCCTGGCGGCCAATCGGCGTGCACTGGTGATCGTGGAAGTGGAAAACGGCGCCGAGCAGCAACGCCTGGAAAGCGCCGCGCAGGTCAATGTGATCTGGGTGTTGCGTGACGGTGGCAAAGACAATCTGCTGACCACCGTGAAGCAGCTGCAAGTGCCCATCGGCAATCTATATGCGTGGGTGGCGACGGAGACCAAGGTGTCACGGCAGATTCGTCGGGTGCTGCTTGATGAGCATGGTCTGAATGAGCAATTCGTCAAAGCCGTGGGTTACTGGCGGGCGGATGGCAGCGACGAAGAGTGACTGTGGCTTTTATGCCTGCCAGTTTTCCTGTGGTTAAGAGGCTCCTGTGGTGAGGGCTTTTGTGGCGAGGGGACTTGTCCCCGTTGGAGTGCGAAGCGCTCCCCAAAATCTTCGACAACTGCCGAGATTTTGGGGCTGCTACGCAACCCAACGGGGACAAGTCCCCTCGCCACAAAGTCCCCTCGCCACAATGGGGGTTCACTTTCGGCCCGGTCGCCACCGATCCAACCCGATTACCAACAATGAGATCACCAAAAACCCAACCAACAATCCCCCCGCATTCAAAAACACCTGTGGATAACCCAACGTACCGACATCAATGAACGGATAGGGATAAACCGCCAACTCATGCCCACGCAGCAGTGAATAGGCGAAGTACACCAGCGGATAAATTACCCACAGGCCGATATGCCGCAGGCGCAAGGTGCCTTTGGGCACGCACCACCACCAGTACGCCAGAAACAGCAGCGGCATGACGTCGTGCATCAATTCATCGGCCAGCAACTGCCAGCCTTCGGGATGCCACAAGTGGCGCAACAACAGGCTGTACGCCAGGCCGACGACCACGATGCTCACGGCAATCGCGCTGCTGACCCACGGCTGCAAGAACCAGCGTCGCGCCGCCGACTCACGGGACGTCCATTCGCAGGTCAACACGGTCGCCACCAGCGTATTGGTCAGCACAGTGAAGTAGCTGAAAAAGCTCAGCAGCCCACCGATCAAGCTCGCTTCCAGCGTCCAGCGCGAGTACAGAATCAGGTACAGCTGAATGGCCAGCCCCGCCCAACCCAGCACCGCGGCCACCGCCACAAAACGACGCCTCGCGGCAGAACCTGGTGTCGACAGGTTGGCCATGTTCAGAGCGGGCGCTTGGTGCGCATCAGCTTCACGTACAAGCGTTCGACCTTCTCCCGCGCCCACGGGGTTTTGCGCAGGAAGGTCAGGCTCGACTTGATGCTCGGGTCACTTTTAAAGCAGCGAATATCAATACGCTCGGCCAGCCCCGACCATTCGTAATGTTCAACCAGGGCGTTGAGGATTTGCTCCAGCGTCACGCCGTGCAGCGGGTTGTTGTTCTGTTCGGTCATGCCGGGCCTTCGAGCGATGTCAGGATGGGAAGCCGCGCACCTTAGCCGAGGGGATGGCCGGGTGGAAGCGCTCTGTGCGCTCTCTGGTAAATGTAGGTGACCTTGAACAGATCGCTGCCTGGCACTGTTACCAAACAGGAAATAATTCATGTCACGAAAAGCGCTTTCTCTATTTGTAACAGGACATTATCCTTGCGCCCGTCAAGCTGAAACGCTTCATCTGCCCGCGACATAGTGCCGCTTTCCGTTCACCCCCCAGAAAAAGATCAAGAATTCCTTCTCTATGCCTGATTTCCCAACTCCGCGAGACAGCGCTGTCTGCACCGCTATTGCCAGCCGAAAAGCCCTGAACCTGATCGGTGGGTTGACCGCTTTAGGCCTTGCAACCTGCACCCAGGCCGCTCCCGCCTTCGATAGCGAATCGCCCTGGATGCTCGGCGACTGGAACGGCACGCGCACCGAACTTTCGGAAAAAGGCTATGACTTCAAAGTCGATTACACCGGCGAAATGGGCAGCAATCTGCACGGCGGCTACGACCACGATCGCACCGCGCGCTACAGCGACCAGTTTGGTTTCGGCACGCATCTGGATTTGCAGAAAATCCTCGGCTGGGACGACGCCGAATTTCAGCTGACGATCACCGAGCGCAGCGGCAACAACATCAGCAACGACCGAATCAACGACCCGCGTGTGGGCGGTTTCACTTCCGCCCAGGAAGTCTGGGGCCGTGGGCAAACCTGGCGCCTGACGCAGATGTGGTATCAGCAGAAATTCTTCGACCAGAAGCTCGACATCAAGCTCGGCCGCTTTGGCGAAGGCGAGGACTTCAACAGCTTCCCGTGCGACTTCCAGAACCTGGCGTTCTGCGGTTCCCAGGTCGGCAACTGGGTTGGCGGCATCTGGTACAACTGGCCGGTCAGCCAGTGGGCGATGCGCGTCAAATATCACCTGACGCCAGAGCTGTACGCGCAAGTCGGCGCGTATGAGCAGAACCCGTCGAACCTCGATCGCGGCAACGGCTTCAAGCTCAGCGGCAGCGGCACTCAGGGCGCGATTCTGCCGGTCGAGCTGGTGTGGTCGCCCAAGCTCAACGGCCTGCCGGGCGAATACCGCGCCGGTTATTACTACAGCAACGCCAAGGCCACGGATGCCTACAAGGACAGCAATGGTCAGCCGGCCGCCCTGAGTGGCGAGGCTTACCGCAGCGCGTCGAGCAAGCACGGCGTGTGGCTGGGCGTGCAACAGCAAATCACTAGCCGCGCCAGCGACAACTCTCGCGGCTTGAGCGTGTTCGCCAACGGCACGATGCACGACAAGAAAACCAACGCCATCGACAACTATGTCCAGGCCGGCGTCGTCTACAAAGGCCTGTTCGATGCGCGCGCCAAGGACGACATCGGCTTTGCGCTCGCCCGCGTCCACGTCAACCCGGCCTATCGCAAGAACGCCGAAGCGACCAATCAGGCCCGCGCTGTCTATGACTACGACGATCCCTCGTTCCTGCCACCCCAGGACACCGAATACAGCGCCGAACTCTATTACGGCGTGCACGTCACGAACTGGCTGACCGTGCGCCCGAACCTGCAATACATCCGCCACCCCGGTGGCGTGGACAAGGTCGATGACGCGTTGATTGGCGGAATAAAAATCCAGTCATCCTTCTAACCCACACCACAAAACCCTGTGGGAGCTGGCTTGCCAGCGATGGCGGTATGTCAGTCAACATCTGCGCCAGCTGAGACACCGCTATCGCTGGCAAGCCAGCTCCCACAGGTATCGCGTCAACCGAACCATTTTTATATGAACCATGCCCGCACAGGATCGTCATCTACAGTGAACTTGCGCGGGACTACTTAAAACGTCACGGAGAACCACACTATGAGCACTGATGGTGCTTTGAGTCGAAGCCGTCTGTTGCCGACCCTGCTCGGCATTCTGCTTCTGCTAATGGGCCTGGCCATGCTGGCCGGCGGGATCAAGCTGAGCATGCTCGGCGGCTCGCTGTATTACCTGCTGGCCGGTATCGGCCTGACGCTGACCGGCGTGCTGCTGATCCTGGCCCGCCGCGCTGCGCTGGGCCTTTATGCATTGGTGCTGTTTGCCAGTACCGTGTGGGCCTTGTGGGAAGTCGGCCTCGATTGGTGGCAACTGGTGCCGCGTCTGGCGATGCTGTTTGCGCTGGGCCTCGTCATGTTGCTGCCGTGGTTCCGCCGTCCGCTGCTGATCACCGGCCCTGCGCCGATGGGCACTGGCGCGTTGAGCGTGGCCGTGGTGCTCGCTGGCGTTACCGCGCTGGCCAGCCAGTTCACCAACCCGGGTGAAATCAAAGGCGAACTGGACCGCGACAGCGTACCGGGCATGACCAACACCGCCCCGGCCATGCCCGACGGTGACTGGAATTCCTACGGCCGTAGCGCCCACGGTGATCGTTACTCGCCACTGGCGCAGATCACTCCACAGAACGTGAACAAACTGGTTCCCGCCTGGACCTACCGCACAGGCGACCTGCCTGGGCCGAACGACCCGGGCGAAACCACGGCCGAAAACACCCCGCTGAAAGTCAACGGCATGCTCTACGTGTGCACGCCGCACAGCCAGGTGATCGCCCTTGATCCGGACACCGGCAAGGAAATCTGGCGTTTCGATCCGAAGCTCTCGACGCAAAACGCGGCGAACTTCAAGGGTTGGGCACACATGACCTGCCGTGGCGTGACCTATCACGATGACGCCGCTTACGCGTCCGAGCAAAGCCCGACCGGCACCGCCAGCCCTGCGCCGGTCAGCACGGTCTGCCCGCGCCGGATCTTCCTGCCGACCGCCGACACTCGTCTGATCGCCCTCGACGCCGACACCGGCAAGATGTGCGAAGACTTCGGCAACAAAGGCCAGGTTGACCTCACCGCCAACATCGGCGGCTTCAACGCTGGCGGTTACTACTCCACTTCACCTCCAGCGGTCACCAAGGATCTGGTGGTGATTGGCGGCCACGTCACCGACAACGTTTCCACCGACGAACCCAGCGGCGTGATTCGCGCGTTCGACGTGCACACCGGCAAACTGGTGTGGAACTGGGACAGCGGCAACCCGGACGACACCACGCCGATTGCCGAAGGCCAGGTCTACACCCGCAACTCGCCGAACATGTGGTCCATGTTCGCGGTCGACGAAAAACTCGGCATGCTCTACCTGCCGATGGGCAACCAGACCCCGGACCAGTTCGGTGGCGATCGCACCCCTGAATCGGAACTGCACGCCGCCGGCCTGACCGCCCTCGACATCGCGACCGGTCAGGTACGCTGGCACATGCAGTTCACCCACCATGACCTGTGGGACATGGACGTCGGTGGCCAGCCAACCCTGATGGACCTGAAAACCGCTGACGGCGTGAAGCCAGCGGTGCTCGCGTCCACCAAGCAAGGCAGCATTTATGTGCTGGATCGCAGCACCGGCAAGCCGATCGTGCCGATCAACGAAGTGCCGGTGCCACAAGGCGCTGTCGAAGGTGATCACACCTCGCCGACCCAACCGAAGTCCGACCTCAACCTGATGCCGCCGCCGCTGCAAGAGCGCGACATGTGGGGCGTGACACCGTTCGACCAACTGATCTGCCGGATCGACTTCAAATCCATGCGCTACGACGGCCCGTTCACGCCGCCATCGCTGCAAGGTTCGATCGTGTATCCAGGCAACTTCGGCGTGTTCGACTGGGGCGGCATCTCGGTTGACCCGGTGCGTCAGATCGCTTTCATGAACCCGGATTACATGGCGTTCAAATCGAAAATGATCCCGGCCGCCGAAATCGCCGCCCAAGGCCCGCGCAAAAGCGAAACCGAAGGCGTGCAGCCGAACAAAGGCGCGCCATACGGCGTCGTCCTCGAACCCTTGCTCTCGCCTGTGGGCCTGCCATGCCAGGCACCTGCCTGGGGTTACGTGACAGCGGTCGACCTGACCACCAGCAAAATCATCTGGAAACACAAAAACGGCACCGTGCGCGACAGCTCACCGGTTCCAATTCCGCTGAGCATGGGCGTGCCTAGCCTGGGCGGCACCTTCGTCACTGCTGGCGGCGTTGGTTTCCTGAGCGGCACCCTCGACCAGTACCTGCGCGCCTATGACGTGAAAAACGGCAAGCAGTTGTGGGAAGGTCGCCTGCCAGCAGGTGCACAAACCACACCGATGACTTACACCGGCAAGGACGGCAAGCAATACGTGCTCGTCGTGGCTGGCGGTCATGGGTCGCTGGGCACCAAGCAAGGTGACTATGTGATTGCGTACAAACTGTCCGAGTAAGGTTTAGCGGCGGTTGAAGGAAAGGCGACTCCTGCGAGGGGGTCGCCTTTTTTGTCGGAATTTTCCGCCACACCGCCTATCACTTGTGGGAGCGGGCTTGCCCGCGATAGCGGTGTATCAGTCAACACATGTGTTGAATGTTAAACAGCCATCGCGGGCAAGCCCGCTCCCACATTGGGCCGCGTCAGGCCTGAATTTATTTGCCAACGTCCTACAGCCGTTGCTGTTCTGGCGGAGGATTCCGACAAGTTCTATCGGTTGTCGTGTCAGAAGCCCGTTCGATAGGCTTTCGAGGTCGCTGCAAATTCAGCGGCCGGGTTTGGTCGCCCAGGTTTAGAATGACGCACTTTTCGTGATTGCTTCATGGCGAGCTGTGCGTGGGAGGGCTTCGGCCCTGCCGGGTTCCATTCCCTGGTCGACCAACCTGCGTACGGTTCGCCACCCAACTGCTTGGTCGCAGTCGTGGCGAACTCCCTGTCCCCGAATGGAGCTTCACCATGTTCAAAGAAACCCCGAATCCCCCGCAAACCGACGACGTTTCCCCCTACGAGTCCCTCGATTCCAAAAAACTCAACGAAGCCGCCGAGCGCGCACTGGATCACTACCTCAATCCCGCCGCCCTCAAATCCCCCGCTACCCGCAAACCCAGCACGATGTTTTTGATTGCGCCGGATATCAAAGACGAAGACCTGCTGGCCCATACCTGTGAATCGTTGGCCCAGGCCAGCGTGATGGCGAGTGATTTCGCGGATTATCTGGAAGGCCCGCACCGGCACAAGGCGATGGCCATTCAACAGATCGTCATGCTGGCCGAGCTGGCAGCAAACCGGATGCTCGATAACGTCGCTATACCAAAACCTGCGCCGCACAGCTGATCCCCAGTGGAAGCAAATCCCCTGTGGGAGTGAACCTGCTCCGGGCGGCGCTCCGACGATTGCTGTCCGACATCCGGCATTGATGTTGGCTGACACTCCGCCATCGCTGGCAGGCCAGCTCCCACAATTGGATTGGGTACTTCAGCAAGAGATTGGTCGGCTGTCAGGCCGCCATCGCGGGCAAGCCAGCTCCCACAATTGGATTGGGTACTTCAGCAAGAGATTGGTCGGCTGTCAGGTCGCCATCGCTGGCAGGCCAGCTCCCACAATTGAATTGGGTACATCAGCAAGATGTTGGTCGGCTGTCAGGTCGCCATCGCTGGCAGGCCAGCTCCCACAATTAAATTTTGTACATCAGTAAGAGATTGGTCGGCTGTCAGGCCGCCATCGCGAGCAGGCTCACTCCTACAAGGGCCCGGCGTACATCCGCTTCTCACCACTCAACAGGCCGAGCGTTAGCTCGCCTGCAGCTCTTGATCTTGATCCACCCGCCCCTTTCGGGAGGCTGAGTGGAGGTGTTCATCCGGGGAGTGGCGCGCAGCGCCGTTCGACGCAGTCGAACACGCTGCATGTAGGTCGTCGCGAAGCAGACCGGAGGGCAGTGTCCCCGGATGGATACCGGAGCGAAGGTACGCCGAGCCTTAGCGAGGGGCCGGACGCTTGGGGCGAGCGTTTTTTTGCTTACTTTTTTTAGGCGCTTGTAAAAAAAGTGAGTCGCCGTAAGGGCGAAACCGCCAGCCGCCATTACCGCAGAAACGGATATGTACACAACCACCAAGAACATGGTCGGCCCAAAGGCCGCCAAGTCAAAAGCACCTGTCCAAACCCTGAACACACACCCAGAAATATCCCGCCCCATTGAAACCACCCCCCACCTGCCCCATCTAAGACCCATACCCCATTGCGCAGGTGCCCCATGAGCGACCAGCAAGAATTCCCTGAAGACCCGAGCGAATACGCCGACCCAGAGAACGCCGAACACCATTCCACCGGCAAAGGCCTCGCCCTGCCCGGCCAGAACCTGCCGGACAAGGTCTACATCATCCCGATCCACAATCGCCCGTTCTTCCCGGCCCAAGTGCTGCCGGTCATCGTCAATGAAGAACCGTGGGCCGAAACCCTCGACCTGGTCAGCAAATCCGACCACCACTCCCTGGCCCTGTTCTATATGGACACGCCCCAGGAGGATCCGCGCCATTTCGACACCTCGGCCCTGCCGCTGTACGGCACGCTGGTCAAGGTGCACCACGCCAGTCGCGAAAACGGCAAACTACAATTCGTCGCCCAAGGGCTGACCCGCGTGCGCATTCGCACCTGGCTCAAACACCATCGCCCGCCATACCTGGTGGAAGTCGAATACCCGCACCAGCCCACCGAGCCGACCGACGAGGTCAAGGCCTACGGCATGGCGCTGATCAACGCGATCAAGGAACTGCTGCCGCTCAACCCGCTGTACAGCGAAGAGCTGAAAAACTACCTCAACCGCTTCAGCCCCAACGATCCGTCACCGTTGACCGACTTCGCCGCTGCCCTGACCTCGGCCACCGGCAACGAGCTGCAAGAAGTGCTCGACTGCGTGCCCATGCTCAAGCGCATGGAAAAAGTCCTGCCGATGCTGCGCAAGGAAGTCGAAGTCGCGCGGTTGCAGAAAGAGATTTCCGCCGAAGTTAACCGCAAGATCGGCGAGCATCAGCGCGAGTTCTTCCTCAAGGAACAACTCAAGGTCATCCAGCAAGAGCTGGGGCTGACCAAAGACGACCGCAGCGCCGACATCGAACAGTTCGAGCAGCGCCTGGAAGGCAAAGTCCTGCCGGCCCAAGCGCAAAAACGCGTCGAAGAGGAAATGAACAAGCTGTCGATCCTCGAGACCGGTTCGCCGGAGTACGCGGTCACCCGCAACTACCTCGACTGGGCGACCTCGGTGCCGTGGGGCGTGTACGGCGAAGACAAACTCGACCTCAAGCACGCGCGCAAGGTGCTCGACAAACACCACGCCGGCCTCGACGACATCAAGGACCGCATCCTCGAATTCCTCGCGGTCGGTGCCTATAAAGGCGAGATCAGCGGTTCCATCGTCTTGCTGGTCGGCCCGCCCGGCGTGGGTAAAACCAGCGTCGGCAAATCCATCGCCGAATCCCTGGGCCGGCCGTTCTACCGCTTCAGCCTCGGCGGCATGCGCGACGAAGCCGAGATCAAGGGCCACCGCCGCACCTACATCGGCGCACAGCCGGGCAAACTCGTCCAAGCGTTGAAAGACGTCGAAGTGATGAACCCGGTGATCATGCTCGACGAGATCGACAAGATGGGCCAAAGCTACCAGGGCGACCCGGCCTCGGCGCTGCTGGAAACCCTCGACCCGGAACAGAACGTCGAATTCCTCGACCACTACCTGGACCTGCGTCTGGACCTGTCGAAAGTGCTGTTCGTCTGCACCGCCAACACCCTGGATTCGATTCCCGGCCCCTTGCTGGACCGGATGGAAGTGATTCGCCTGTCGGGCTACATCACCGAAGAAAAAATCGCCATCGCCAAGCGCCACCTGTGGCCCAAGCAACTTGAGAAGGCTGGCGTGTCCAAAGGCAGCCTGAGCATCAGCGACAGCGCCTTGAAGGCCTTGATCGATGGTTACGCCCGCGAAGCCGGGGTGCGCCACTTGGAAAAAGAACTGGGCAAACTGGTGCGCAAAGCCGTGGTGAAGTTGATCGACGAGCCGAAAGCGGTGATCAAAATCGGTCCGAAAGACCTCGAAGCCTCGCTCGGCCATCCAGTGTTCCGCAACGAGCAAGTGCTGTCCGGCACCGGGGTCATCACCGGCCTGGCCTGGACCAGCATGGGCGGCGCCACTTTGCCGATCGAAGCCACGCGCATCCACACCTTGAACCGAGGCTTCAAACTCACGGGGCAATTGGGCGATGTGATGAAAGAGTCGGCGGAAATCGCCTACAGCTACGTCAGTTCAAACCTGAAGTCGTTTGGCGGCGATCCGAAGTTCTTCGACGAAGCCTTCGTCCACCTGCACGTCCCGGAAGGCGCCACTCCGAAAGACGGCCCGAGCGCCGGCGTGACCATGGCCAGCGCCCTGCTCTCGCTCGCCCGCAACCAGGCGCCGAAAAGAGGCATCGCCATGACCGGCGAACTGACCCTGACCGGACATGTCCTGCCGATTGGCGGGGTGCGTGAAAAAGTGATCGCGGCGCGGCGGCAGAAGATCTTTGAGTTGATCCTGCCGGAGCCGAACCGAGGGAGCTTTGATGAACTGCCGGACTATCTGAAGGAAGGGATTACCGTGCACTTTGCCAAGCGGTTTGCGGATGTGGCGAAGATTCTGTTCTGACGGTCACCTAGCGCCCTTCTACCGCTATCGCTAGCAGGCTAGCTCCCACAAGGATGGGTGGTGTTCACAAATTTTGTGTTCACTGCAACCCCTGTGGGAGCTAGCCTGCTAGCGATGGCGTCATTACTGACACCCCCATTTCTGAACCTGTCACACTTTGTCTCATCTTCAGTTATGCTCGCCGTTCGTCGTGAACGCCGGAGCCACTGACCTTATGTCCCCCACCCGCCTGTTTGTCCCCCTCGCCCTCTCCTTGCTGGCCGCCTGCGCCACGCAACCGAAACAGAACGTGACCGTGGAAAAACAAGGCGAATGCCCGCTGCAAATGCGCAACGGACAGATCCTGATCCTGACTCTGCCGAGCAACCCGACCACGGGTTATCGTTGGGCAATCCAGGATTCGGCCGGCGGTGTGCTGCATGCGCTCAGTCCTGAGGTGTACAGCAACCCGGAAGATGCCGGGATCGTCGGCAGCGCCGGGATTTCGACCTGGCGCTTTCAGGCGTTCACTGCCGGTACGGGCCGTTTGCGTCTGACCTATTCACAGCCTTGGGCACCGGAAGTGCCGGCCGTGAAAACCTTCGACTGCCCGATCGCGGTTAACTGATCGTGGGCTGGCTGATTCTGGCGCTGATGGGCGCGGTGACTTTTCTGTATGGCCTGAGCGTGCACGCCGCGCTGCTCTGTCTGCTGGTCAAGCCGTTGCCGGTGTTGGCCTTGCTCGGTTGGTTGCATGACGCACCACCCAGCGAATACCGGCGCTGGATCAGCCTTGGATTGATTTTCTCCCTGCTCGGCGATGTGTTGCTGGCGTGGCCGGGGGATTTGTTTGTGTTTGGGCTTGGGGCTTTTTTGGTCGCCCACCTAGCGTATCTGAAAGCCTACTTGAGCGATTGCCGGCGGTTGGCATTGTTGCCATTGGTGATTGCCTTGGCCGTCGGCGCGGTGCTGCTGGGGATTTTGATTTCCCACGGGCTGGGCCCATTGTTGATCCCGGTGATTGTTTACGGGTTGGCCATCAGCGCGATGCTCTGGCGGGCGCTGGCCCGGCTCGGGACCGAAGTGCCGAAACGTTCGGCGCTGTTGGCAGCGGCTGGCGCCGTGGCGTTTGTGTTTTCGGACAGCGTGATTGGCATCAACCGGTTTGTCTTGCCGTTTAACGCCGCGCCTTACGTGATTATCCTCAGTTACTGGCTGGGGCAATGGGGGATTGCGGCGTCGGCGTTTGGCCCGAAATCGCGTTGAATTTGTGGTGAGGGGATTTATCCCCGTTCGGCTGCGTAGCAGACGCAAGGCTTTGATCCTAGGGACCGCTACGCAGTCCAACGGGGATAAATCCCCTCACCACGTCAGACAACCCGCGCATCCCCCCGTCAATTTGGCTAAAATGCCGGCCTTTTCCACCTATGCCGCTGGAACCGCCGTGAGCAAAGACCCCGATCGCCTTTTCGCCCAGCCTTTGGCCCAAGTGCCTGACTTCGCCTTCAACGAGGACGTGGTGCGGGTGTTCCCGGACATGATCAAGCGCTCGGTGCCGGGTTATCCGACCATCGTTGAGAACCTCGGCGTGCTCGCCGCGCAATTCGCCCAGCCCAACAGCGTGCTCTACGACTTGGGCTCGTCCTTGGGCGCCGTGACTCAAGCATTGCGTCGTCACGTGCGCACCGACGGTTGCCGAGTGATCGCTGTGGATAACTCGGCGGCGATGGTCGAGCGCTGCCGCGAATACCTCAACGGTCAGGACTCGATGTTCCAGGAGTTGCTGCCCGTGGAAGTGATCGAGGGCGACATCCTCGCCCTCGACTTTCAGCCCGCCTCGGTGGTGGCGCTGAACTTCACCCTGCAATTCATCGCCCCGGACCAGCGCACCGCGTTGCTCTCGCGTATCCGCCAATCGCTACTGCCCGGCGGCGCGCTGATTCTGTCGGAGAAGCTGCGCTTCAATGATCTGGAAGAACACGCGCTGCTCACTGATTTGCATGTCGCGTTCAAACGCGCCAACGGCTACAGCGAGCTGGAAATCGCCCAGAAGCGCAGCGCCATCGAAAACGTCATGAAGCCCGACAGCCTCGAAGAACACCGCGAGCGCCTGTTGGCTGCCGGGTTCTCGAAAGTCGTGCCGTGGTTCCAATGTCTTAACTTTGCCTCGTTGATTGCCTTGCCATGATTGATCTATCCCCCCTCGCCCGCCGATTGGCCGGCACACCGCTGGCCGACTGGGCCAACACCCTGCAAGCGCAACTCGACAAGAAAATGGAAAAGGGTCACGGCGACCTTGAGCGCTGGCAAAGTGCGCTGGATGCTCTGCCGAAGATTCAGCCGAGTGAAGTTGATTTGCTCAACGGTCTGACGCTGGACACTGACTGCGATGACGAAACCCGTGCGCAAATGCGCACGGCGTTGATGGGTTTGTCGCCATGGCGCAAAGGCCCGTTCGACCTGTTCGGCGTGCACGTCGACACCGAATGGCGCTCGGACTGGAAGTGGTCGCGGGTCGCTCCGCACCTGGATTTGAAGGGCAAACGCATCCTCGATGTCGGTTGCGGCAATGGTTACTACATGTGGCGCATGCTCGGTGCCGGGGCCGACAGCGTGATCGGTGTCGACCCGAACTGGCTGTTCTTCTGCCAGTTCCAGGCGGTGCAGCGTTACTTGTCAGAACCCAATGCCTGGCACCTGCCGTTCCCTTTCGAAGACCTGCCGCCAAACATGGAAGGCTTCGACACGGTGTTTTCCATGGGCGTGTTCTATCACCGTCGTTCGCCGATCGAGCATTTGCTGGCGCTGAAGGATTGCCTGGTCAAGGGTGGTGAACTGGTGCTGGAGACGCTGGTGATCGAAGGCGATCAGCAGCAGGTGCTGGTGCCGGAAGACCGTTATGCGCAGATGCGTAACGTGTGGTTCCTGCCGTCGGTGCCGGCGCTGGAATTGTGGCTGCGGCGTGCCGGGTTCACGGATGTTCGCTGTGTTGACGTGAGCGTGACCACGGTCGAGGAACAGCGCGGGACGGAGTGGATGAAGTATCAGTCGTTGAGTGATTTTCTGGATCCGCAGGATCACAGCAAGACGGTTGAAGGGCTGCCGGCGCCGATGCGGGCCGTCATTGTTGCTCGTAAGTAGAACTCCAATTTCCCAGACACCAGATAAACCTGTGGGAGCGGGCTTGCCCGCGATAGCGTTGGTTCAGTCAAAATCAATGTTTGATGTGCCGACGCCATCGCGGGCAAGCCCGCTCCCACAGGGGCCGGTGTTTATTCTGAAGGTTTGGCTCTGCGGGCCTTGAAGAACTCGCTGAGTACAGCCCCGCACTCTTGCGCCAACACCCCGCCCTCAAACAGCACCCGGTGATTCAGGAAGCCCTGGGTAAAAAACTGCCCCTGACTCTGCACAATCCCCGCTTTCGGCTCCAGAGCGCCATACACCACCCGCGCAATCCGCGAATGCACGATCAGCCCGGCGCACATGCTGCACGGCTCAAGGGTCACGTACAGCGTGCTGCCCGGCAGCCGATAGTTGCTGGCCGCCAACGCCGCGGCGCGGATCGCGACCATCTCGGCATGGGCACTCGGGTCGTTGCCGCTGATCGGGCAGTTGAAGCCGCGACCAATAATTTCGCCGTCTTGCACCAGCACTGCGCCCACGGGCACTTCACCCAGCGCCGCGCCTTGTGCGGCCAGGGCCAGGGCTTCGCGCATGAAGTCGCGGTCGCGGCTACGGTCGATGATCGCGGCGGGACGAATCTGACGCATCAGGCCACCTCGATGGCGGCCATCAGGCCGGTTTCCATGTGATCGATCACGTGGCAATGGAACATCCACACGCCGGGGTTATCCGCCACCAACGCAACTCGCGCGCGCTCGTTCTTGCCCAGCAGGTAGGTGTCGGTGAAGTACGGAATGACCTTGTGCCGGTTCGAGGCGATGACCTTGAAACTCATGCCGTGCAGGTGAATCGGATGCTGATACTGAGTCATGTTCTTCAATTCGAAAATGTAGCTCTTGCCCTTCTCGAGCTTGGCAATCGGCCGGTCGGCACAGGTCTTGTCGGTGATGTCCCAGGCCTTGCCGTTGATCTGCCACAAGCTCGGCGGCTTGCCGTTGTCGACGTTGACCGACACCGAGCCTACCCATTCGAAATTGAAGTTGAGTTTCTCGGCATTGGCCAGGTCCGGTTCTGCCACCGGGTTGGCGGGCAGCGCGGGCGGCCATTCGGTGGGTGCATCGGTATTCGCTACCGAGCGCAATGTGCCCAGGCGAACCGGGCCGTTGCGCAGGGACAATTCCACACCGACGGGCGGCGCCTTGATCGCCAGGCAGATGCGCATGCCCGGGCCGAGCCAGTATTCCTTGCCCATGGGCCGCGGTTCTACGGGATTGCCGTCCAACGCATAGATCTGCGCTTCGACGCCGGGAATGTTGAGGCGATAGGTCAGCGTGTTATCGAGGTTGAGCAGGCGCACACGGGTGATTTGCCCGGCGGGCAAGTCAATCACCGCTTGCGAGACACCGTTGATGGTCGAGAGGCGCCCCGCCGTGCCACCACGGGCGGCCTCGCGAGGAATGCTGAACGCTACGAAAGCGCCCTCTTCATCAACGTGCCAGCTCTTGAGGCTCAGGGTTTTCTCGTACTTGAAACCGGTAGGCTCGCGCTCTTCGACGATCAGCGGGCCGACAAGGCCACGGCCGAGTTCTTCGCTGCTGTTCACGTGCGGGTGATACCAATAACTGCCGGCGTCCGGTACACGGAATTTGTAGTCGAAGTATTCGCCCGGCAACACCGGCAATTGCGAAACGTACGGAACACCGTCCATCTCCAGTGGCAGGCGAATGCCGTGCCAGTGAATGGTGGTCGCCACCGGCAGATGGTTGATGAAGCGCACCCGCAGCCATTCGCCCTGACGCACCCGCAACTCGGTGCCTGGCGCCGACGGGCCGAACGCCCAGGCTGGGGTCTTGTGCCCAGCGACCAGTTCGACATCCAGCGGTGCTGCGATCAGTTCATAGTCGTGGCCGGCGTCAGCGTCAGCCATCTTGCCCAGCCAGTACCGCGACGCGCCCCCCGCTCCGACACCAACGACAACAAGACCGGCCAGGCCACCGAGGATTTGGCGACGGGTAAAGGACATGAACTCAACTACCTCACGTATCAGCGACAGGCCCGAGGGCCTGTAAAAGGCGAATACGATACACCTGCGGATGAGAAACGGTAAGGGTGGGGCGGCGGATGGCCGCAGAGAGCCACCCCTCACCCTAACCCTCTCCCCAGGGGGTAGAGGGGACTGACCGAGTTGTTCCTGGAGCTACATCGACCTGAAAAATCGAGCCGAACTCAGGTTTGAAAAGCTTGAAGATCTGCTCCCTTTCCCCCTCTCCCCCGTGGGGAGAGGGCTGGGGTGAGGGGTGGCTCTTGAATCTGATCAACTAACGTCCGGCAGCTACCAATCCCATCAACAAATGCACAACGCCTTCGCCCAGCATCATGACTCCTGGCACCCCAGCCACATTCAATGCCTGTCGATCCATCCGCGCCACATCCCGCAACTCCACCCGCACCCGGGTCAGCGCCACAGGCTGCTGCGACTTGAGGTTATCCACACCGCCCAGCGCGGCTACGACTTCTGGCGCCAGCCCGGAAACAGGCTGAGCAATTACCTTCGGCTCATCAACCACCAGATCCGGCGTCAACGCTTTCCAGAACGCTCGCTGCATTTTCTCGAACATGTTCAGTTCTCCAGAACCAGTGAAGTATCGACCGTCGCCTCGTGATACAGGCGCAACGCCTCGCGCACCTGCCCGGCACTTTCCAGACCCAGGACCTGTTGGGCAATGGCCTGGCAGTCCACCAGATCCACTTCGCGAACGGCCGCCTTGATGGCCGGAATCAACGGCACACTCACTGACAGCTCATCCACCCCCAGCCCCAGCAACAGCGGCACGGCCAGCGTCTCGGAGGCCATGGCGCCACACACACCGACCCACTTGCCGTGGGCGTGCGCGGCCTTCACGGTGCTGACAATCAAGCGCAGCACCGCCGGATGAAAGCTGTCGGCCTGACTGGCCAGACGCGGGTGATCGCGGTCCATGGCCAGGGTGTATTGCGTGAGGTCGTTGGTGCCGATGGAAAAGAAATCCACCTCGGGTGCAAACAGATCGGCCATCAGTGCCGCCGCCGGCACTTCGATCATGATGCCCAGCTTGGGAAGTTCCGTGAGGCCCAACGCCAGCACCTCCTCTTCAAGCAGTTGCCGAGCCAGACGCAACTCCGAAAGCTGCGTCACCATCGGCAGCATGATGTGCAGGCGGGCCAGCCCGGCGCTGTTCAGAATGGCCTTGAACTGATCGCGCAAAAGCTGCGGGCGCTCCAGGCATAAACGAATCCCGCGCATGCCCAGGAACGGGTTGGTTTCGCTGTCCATCGGCACGTAGGCCAGCGGTTTGTCGCCGCCGACGTCCAGGGTGCGCACCACCAGATTGCGCGTTGGCCCAAGTGTCTTGGCGATGGCGCTGTAGATCGACGCCTGCTCGTCATGGCTCGGTGCATGGTTGCGATCCAGATAAAGAAACTCCGAACGCAGCAAACCGACGCCCTCGCCTCCCAGTGCCATCGCCTGTTCGGCTTCAGCCAGCGAAGCGATGTTGGCCGTGACTTCAAAATGATGACCGTCGCGGGTACAGGCGGCCTGCGTTGCGTGCGCCAACTCATGTTGCTGGCGTTGCTGTTGCAGCTGCCGTTTGGCTTGCAGCAGTTCAATGGCCTGCAGATCCGGATCCAGCTGCAGCTCGCCCTTGTCAGCATCGAGCAGCACCTGGGTGCCGTTGACCAGCGCCAGCACTTGCACCGGCAGCCCGCAGATCGCCGGCAACCCGAACGCCCGGGCGAGGATCGCGACGTGACTGGTGGCGCCGCCGCCGACCGTGGCGAAACCCAGCACCTTTCGGGTATCGAGCCCGGCAGTCTGTGACGGCGTCAGTTGTTCGGCGATCAGGATCGCCCCTTCCGGCAGCTCCATTGCCTGATCCTGTAGGCCAAGGATCAACTTGAGCACCCGCTGACTCACATCGGCCAGATCCGCAGCCCGCTCTGCGAGCAACGCATTGCCCAGGTTTTTGAACAAGGTGGCGGCCGACTCGGTGGCCGTACGCCAAGCGAAACCGGCGCTTTTGCCTTCGTTGATCTGCACATGAGCCACTTCCAGCAAACCCGGGTCTTCGAGCAGTTCCTGATGCGCCTTGAAGATGTCTGCCTGCGCGTCGCCAATGGCGCTGTCACGCAACTGTTGCAGATCCACCAGCGCCTCGGCCAGGGCGCGAGACAGATGATCGCGTTCAGCCTGCGGTGTAGTGCCGAGTTCATTCACTTCCAGGTTTTGCTCGGCTATCTGCACCACTTGGCCAAACGCCGATCCGGGCGATGCGCAAACTCCACGCAAAATGTTCAGCGATGAAGCCTCGATCGCATTCTTCTCAACCTGCGCCGAAGCTTCCACCGCTTCACCGCATCCAGTCATGAGCAGGTCAGTCAATGTCTTGATCGCCGCTTCAGCGTCCGGACCGGCCGCGCTGACTTGCAAAACGTCACCGTGAGCCGTCTGCAACGCCATGATCGCCACCAGGGATTTCCCGTTCGCACTCTCCTGCTTCTTATGCAGGCAAATGCTCGCCGAAAAACCTTTCGCCGCCTGGGCGAACACCGCGGCCGGACGGGCGTGCAAGCCATTCGGATTGGCCAGTGTCACCGGTTTGGAGAACACTGCTTCGTCTTCTTCCACTACCGGTGCATCCGTCCCCTGCTCAATCGGATTCAAACTCAAGAGCGGCTGACCACTTTCCACCAGGCCCGTTTCCGGCGTCACCCAGGCGAACGGCTCACCGCTGACCACCAGCATCAACGTCAGCAGGCTGCGGGCATTCGTCGCAACAAAATCGGCATCGAACTCGATCAGCGCCTGCCCGACATCAACCTGCTGGCCCTCCTCCACCAGTTGCGTGAACCCCTTGCCTGCCAGGTTCACCGTGTCGAGGCCGATGTGCATCAACACCTGCACGCCGTTTTCGTCGGTGATGCTGACCGCATGCCCACTGGCCTGCACATTGCTGACAACCCCTGCCAGCGGCGCACACAAGGTCGATGAAGTCGGATCGATGCACACGCCATCGCCGATCACGCGGCTGGAAAACACCGGATCGGGCACGAGGTCCAGTGGCATCAATACGCCGGACAACGGGGCGTGCAGTTGCAATTGTTGGGGTGTGGCCATGACGTCACCTGCTGTTTTGTTCTTTGAAGTGCCGATGGAGCGCGAGGCTCCGACAGCATCGCTTATTTCCACCAGTACTCGACCTGCAATCCGACATTCGAGCCGTGCCGCGCCGTGCCGAAGGCGCCGGTATCGGACAACGCCGAACCCGCCGCCAGTTCATTGGCCGCCCGTTTGGCCGCCTCGTTCCAGCTGGCATAGGTGTAATACAGACGCACCTCGGGGCGAGCCCAGAATTCCGGGCCTTTGGGCGACCACGTCGGAGCGAAGGTGAACTTGCTCAGCTTGCGTGTGCCGCCCTCGGCTTCGACCTGATCGTGACCCAGTTCGGTCACCAGCTTGAACTGCTCGGTGATCGCGTAGGCCGGGCGAATCCCCAGGGAAATCCAGTTCTGGTCGGCACCGTCCGGGCGAATGTCTTTCTGGTAAACCGCCTCGAGTTGCCCACCGAACCGCGGTGTCACTTGCCAGTCGAAAAACTCCACCACACGATAGCTTTTGTTGCTGTCGTCCAGTTTCACGTTACCGGTATAGCCCAACCCGGTGCCGGGGCCTTCGCCATACTGGAAGGCCAGTTTGTTCTTGCCGCCCAGAAAGCCTTTCTGCACATGCTGAGTGGTGATTGCCCAGCCGCGGTGTGCATTGCGGCTGTCGGGTTTGTCGATGTAGCTCAGGCCGAATTCCAGTTCACCACCGGGGTTAGTGTTGAAACCGGCGACGTTGAAATCGTGACGATTGATGTAGTCCTTCTGGTACAGGTTGTCCTTGCGTGAAAAGGCATAGCTGTATTTCAGATCGCCGATCAGCACATCCTCGATACCGCCGCCGGTGGCGCTCTGGTTCCAGTAGTAGAAGTCGGAAATATGGATGTCGTTTCGCTTGTAGTAACGTCGACCGGCCCACAACGAGCCGCCGTTGAGGCTCGGCATGTTCGACCATTGCGCGTAAAGCTGTGGCAGGCGCACCGAGCCGTTATCGCCATTGAACGTCAGGTCCTTGTCGTACTGGTTATACAGCGAAGCCATGCCGTCGACACTCAGCACCGAACCGTCGTCCAGGGTGTACAGGTCCTGGCGTAGTTCGAGTTCACCATACTGCTCACACTCGTTGCCCAAGCGGTATTTGGTCTGCGCGCCGGGCAGCTGGAAACACTGCTGTTTACCACTGTTGACCGACGTTCCGACGCCGCTGCGCAAGTAACCGCCGAACTCCAGGGCCTGCGCCGACAATGGCAACGCCAGGCATACGCTCGCGACGGCAAGACTGCGATTTAGTGTTGTTTTCAAGAACCACCCCATTATTTTTATTGTGTTGTTCTGCAAATTCGGCGCGCAAAACTCTCCCGCGCAGCGTTCTGCGTGTTTTTAAAATCGGTGTTTTTTAGTGGTCGGTCAGTCGGTCAGGTGCAAAACGAATGACTCATAGGGCCTGAGAAGAATCTGCCGATTTCGCTGCGGGCAGTCCGGGTAGTTGCTGATGACCAGACGCTGAGCCATCGCTTCGCTGATCACGTCATCCGTCAGTTCGACTTCGCACGGCGTGCCATAGAAGTTGTTCAGTACCAGCAAACGTTCGCCATTCCCTTCGCGGACATACGCCCAGATCTGCGTGTGCTCCGGCAACAACTGCCGATAGACGCCATCGCAGATCAGCGCTTCACTGCGGCGCAGGGCAATCAACTGACGATAGTGATGCAACACGGAATCCGGGTCGTCGAGCTGGGAGGCGACGTTGATCTGCGTCGCGTTGGCCGGTACGCCGATCCAGGGTTCTGCGGCGCTGAATCCGGCGTTCGGCTCGGCGTTCCAGTGCATCGGCGTACGGCCGTTGTCCCGGGACTTCTGCATGATCGCCGCCATGTTGTCGGCATCGCTAGCACCGGCTTCGCGCTTGAGCCGGAAGATGTTCAGCGTCTCGACATCGCGATACTGATCGATGTGATCAAACCCCGGATTGGTCATGCCCAACTCTTCGCCCTGATACACAAACGGCGTGCCCTGAAGGAAGTGCAGCGCGGTGCCGAGCATCTTCGCCGACACCACGCGATGCTCGCCGTCATGGCCAAAACGCGAGACCACGCGCGGCTGGTCGTGGTTACACCAGAACAGCGCATTCCAGCCACCGCCGGCCTGCATACCGGTCTGCCAGTCCGAGAGGATGCGCTTGAGTTGGAGGAAGTCGAAGTCGGCGCGGATCCACTTCTGCAGGTTCGGGTAATCGACCTTCAGATGGTGGAAGTTGAAGGTCATCGACAGTTCTTTTGAATCCGGCTTCGAGTAGCGAATGCAGTGCTCAAGGCTGGTGGAGGACATCTCGCCAACGTTGATCAGGTCGTGACCTTCGAAGACTTCGCGGTGCATTTGCTGCAAGTACTCATGCACATTCGGGCCGTCGGTGTAGAAGCGTCGCCCGTCGGTGTTGTCCTCGGGGAAATCCGCCGGTTTGGAGATCAGATTGATCACATCGAGACGGAAACCGCCCACGCCTTTATCGCGCCAGAAACGCATCATCTTGAAGACTTCGGCGCGCACCTTCGGGTTGTCCCAATTCAGGTCGGCCTGGGTGTGATCGAACAGATGCAGGAAGTATTGGCCGGTTTGCGCCTCGTATTCCCAGGCCGAACCGCCGAACTTGGATTCCCAGTTGTTCGGCTGATCGCGCCAGATGTAGAAGTCGCGGTACGGGTTGTCGAGGCTGCTGCGGGCCTGCTGGAACCAGGTGTGTTCAATCGAGGTGTGGTTGACCACGATATCGAGCATCAACTTGATCCCGCGCTTGCCGGCCTCGGCGATCAATAACTCGCAATCGGCCATGGTCCCGTAGCTCGGGTCGATGGCGTAGTAATCGCTGATGTCGTAACCATTGTCGCGCTGGGGCGAACGCAGGAACGGCGTGATCCAAAGGCAATCGACACCCAGCCAGTGCAGGTAATCGAGCTTGGCCACGACGCCGAGCAAATCACCCGTGGGGTTGCCGGCGTGGCTGTGAAAACTCTTCGGGTAGATCTGGTAGATCACCGAACGTTGCCAGTCTTGCATGGCGCTATTCCTTCAATAAGTTTTGTAAGGGCCTTGAGGGCCCCTTCGCGAGCAAGCCCGCTCCCACATTGGAATGCAGTCAACCTGTAGGAGCGAGCTTGCTCGCGAATGCGATCTTTCAGGCGACCCGAAACCCTGGCCGGACAATCTTCATGCTCAACCCACAGGTCAGAACAAACGGCACCACCATCGCGATGACCATCCCGATCACGAACATCGGAATGAACTGCGGAATGATCGAGATGAAACCAGGCAAGCCGCCGACCCCGATGGCCGAGGCCTGGACCTTGTTCATCGACAGGAAGATGCAGCCCAGGGCCGAACCGCACAGGGCCGCATAGAACGGAAATTTGTAGCGCAGGTTGACCCCGAACATGGCCGGTTCGGTGATGCCGAAATAAGCGGAAATCGCCGAGGTCGAGGCCATGCTTTTATCGCGCACATTGCGGGTCATGTAGAACACCGCCAGTGCCGCGCTGCCCTGGGCGAGGTTGGACATGACGATCATCGGCCAGATGAACGTGCCGCCCTGGGTGGAGATCAGTTGCAAGTCGACTGCGAGGAACATGTGGTGCATGCCGGTGATCACCAGCGGCGCGTAGAGCAGCCCGAAAATCGCCCCGCCGACCATGGGCGCGAGGTCGAACAGCATGACCACGCCTTCGGTGATGAGAATCCCCAGATGACGGGTCACCGGGCCGATGACGGCCAGTGCCAGCACACCGGTGACAACGATGGTGGTAATCGGCACCACCAACAATTGCACCGCGTTCGGCACCCGCGCCCGCAGCCATTTTTCGATGACGCTCATCACATAGGCCGCCAGCAGGATCGGCAGGATCTGCCCCTGGTAACCGACCTTTTCGATCTGGAACAGCCCGAGGATGTCGAAGTACGGAAGGCTCTGGCCGTCGAGACCCGCAACGGCCTTTCCGTAGTTCCAGGCATTGAGCAGATCGGGGTGAACGAGCATCAGACCGAGCACGATACCGAGGATTTCACTGCCACCAAATCGCTTGGCCGCCGACCAGCCGACCAAGGCAGGCAGGAACACAAACGAAGTGTTGGCCATCAGGTTGATCAGGCTCCAGAGCCCGTCGAGTTTCGGGTAGGCGTCCAGCAGGGTCTGGCCCTCGATGAACATGCCCTTGGCGCCGATCAGGTTGTTGATGCCCATCAACAGCCCCGCAATGATCAGCGCCGGCAGGATCGGCATGAACACGTCGGAAAACACCCGCACCAGACGCTGCATGGCGTTTATCTTGTCGGCGCTTTTTTGTTTAACGTCGGCGATGGTTGAAGCGGCGAGACCGGTTTGACGGCGCAGTTCGGCGTAGACCTTTTCAACTTCGCCGGGGCCGATGACCACCTGGAACAAGCCGCCAGTGAAGAACGAGCCTTTGACCAGGTCGATCTGGTTCAGTGTGGCGCTGTTGACCAGTCTCGGGTCCTTGAGGGCCAGGCGCAGGCGTGTGACGCAGTGCGCGGCCTGCTCGAGGTTGTCGCTGCCGCCGAGGCTTTGCAGCAGCTCGCTGGCGATATTCGGATAGTCGTGGCTCATGCTTTTCTTCCGCTGTAGTTTTTTGTTTTTGGCAGCACGCCGAAGCGAAAAGTACTCGTCTGTACGAGTTAAAGCAACAACTCGTACAGACGAGTTTGATTTTGTTTATTCTGAACCCGACCGGCGGCGAAGTTTCCTACTCCTAGAAGGGATGAAACCTAAAGCTGCATGGACAAACCCCTACCCTGCCCTTAAGGTTCGAAACCTTGAGTACATCGCGGCACAGAGCCATCCCCATGAGTAAATACAACCAGATCTACAGCGATCTGCTTGCCAGCATCACGACCGAACGTCTGGAACGCGGCGCACGGTTGCCTTCTGAAACCGAATTGATGGACAGCTACCAGGCCAGCCGAGGCACCGTGCGCAAGGCCATCGAGCAATTGCAGGAGCGTGGTTTCGCCCAGAAAGTCCACGGTAAAGGCACCTTCGTGCTGTCGACCAACCCGATCGAATTCCAGCTGGGCGGCATCGTCAGCTTCCAGGAGACTTATCCGCGACTGGGCAACGACGTCAGCACCGAGGTGGTGGAATTCACCCAAATCCCCCTCGAAGGGCCGCTGCTCGAACACATCAAAGCTGAAAAAGGCAGCCTGATCACGCGGATCAAGCGCGTGCGGCGCATCGACGGCAAACGCGTGATCCTCGATATCAACCATTTTGTCAGCGACGTGATTCCCGGCCTGTCCCGCGACATCGCCGAGCAGTCGATCTACGCCTTTATCGAGCAGACCCTGCAACTGCAAATCGCCTACGCCCAGCGCACTATCGAAGCAGTGCCGCGGAGCAAGGACGACCAGCACCATCTGGACCTCGACGGCCAAAGCCATGTGATCGTGGTCAGCAACCAGACCTTCCTGCAGGACGGTCGCCAGTTCGAGTACACCGAATCTCGGCATACCCTCGACAAATTCTACTTTTCGGATGTGGCACGGCGCTGACCCTACACGCTTCAGAATCGCGTTTGGGCATAACTATGTAGTGCACTTGCCTTGAGCAAATGGGCCATTCTCACCGCCCATTTTCTCAAGGAGCGAGAGCATGCCTGTTGATCAACAAATTGAAGTGCCCACCACTGCCGCCGATAAGGATCAGCTGAAAGTCATCGCGCCCGTCATCGTCACGGCCTGTCCCGACTTGCAGGAAGAAGCCCATGCGATGGCCACCGAAATCCTCGCAAAGCATGGCATTACCGGCCTGGACCCGGATCGGGTCTGGTGGCATCGGTTCAACAATGTGTCAGCCAGCAGCACCAAGGCCTTCCTCGGCTGGGAACACGGTCCTAAACCCAGTGAATCAATGACCCTGACTCAACTGGTCATTCATCGGTATTACGTCACCGATCAGGACTACGCCGACCAACTGGACGCTTACGGCGGGTTTTACACCGCTGACGCTACCGCGAGCATTTTCAACGAAACCAATGAAGTGCGGATGTACCCCAGCGAAGTGCTCAAGGACTTCTGGCACGAGACCTTCAGCGACCGTTATCTGAACAAACTGAACGCCTACTGGAGCGCACATTTCGATGACTACCGGGCCTTGGCGAAATGCAATTTCCTGAGTAAAGCCGTCGAGGCACGGGAAAACGGTACGCTCCAGGAGGAAGAGTTTCAAACCCTCATCCGGGCCGTCGCCGCTGACAAAAGCTGGCCGATCACCCTGGAGACCTTGCGTGCGCAAACCTCTGTTCCCGCCGACCTGCGGGTGTGCGCCCTTGACGTCGCCGGGCATGTCGCCACGGACATTCTGCGCATTGTCGACAGCAGTGGCCGGCAAATCACCTACGTTCCCGGCGCCGCAGAAGCCTTCCATGTGCATCCGACGCTGACGGACATGCACTGGTGGATCTTGCTGCAAATGAACGATGACGCGCGCTATGCCGAATTCATGACCCATTTCCCGCTGTCGGTGCGTCAGGAAATCCACGACAACATCACGCCCCTGATGAATCAGTTGGTGGGCACGTGGGGCAAATACGACCACCATTTGATCAATCAGAAGAACATCACCATCGGCGGCGACGCGTTTACATGGCTGAGCGGCAATGTCCGGAGCGCGATGTCGGAAGAAGCGGATCTGTCCCTGGTCACCAATGGACAACTGCGCAAAGGCATGTGGCTCGGCTACCTGACTGCCGGGCTGCACGTCTTCGGACCGCTGGCACTGCTCGGCTGGCCGATTGCGCTGCCGGTGATTGGAGCCAGCATCGCTTCAATGGGCTTGAACATCGACAAGGCCGTCAACGGCAAAACCGTGGCGGAGCGCAAGGCCGGCGTCAAAGGCGCCGTGCTGGATGGCATCAACCTCCTGTTCAACCTTCCGCTGCTCAAGGAGGTCGAAGTTCTGGAGGAAGTCGGCGCTTCAGCCGAGGCCGCCGAAGCCGCCGAAATGGCCAGGCTGCAGGAGGCCAACAACCCTTCTGAGCCGATCGGTGCACAAGACCCGGAGGTATCTGACGGTTCAGAGCGCGCAACCACTCAACTTCAAGAGTTCATCCCCCTGAGACCGGCACCGGCACCGGCACAGCACTTTGAAGTACCGGAGAACTGGCAAAGCAACGAGATTCTGGAAAGTGAGGCGCCACTCGCCACCAGTGGCAAGTTCCAGGGCATCTACACACTCAACTCCAACCCCTCGACTGCCATCATGATGAACGACGTGGCTTACTACGTGCGCTACGAAGCCGACATCAACGGCGGCGGTAACTGGGCCATCATCGACCCGGCAAACCCTCACGCCTCCTCAGGATCGATACCTGTCCACTTGAATGACGAGGGCGAGTGGGAGCTGATACCGAAATCCGGTTTAAAGGCTGGCGGCAACGACGGCCTCGCCGCTGTTCCGGGACCGTCCCGGTTGCCCGACCCTGTCCGACCACCGGAAGAACTTCGCGTACCCTCGACGAAATACGATACCCCCAATGGGCGGTCACTTAACGTCCTGGCGCTAGGTAAAAAAGAAACGCATATAAAAGTCATCAACCTTCCCGATGGGCGCCTAAAAGGGATGACTCCGTATGAAGAGTTCGTCGCTGGACGTCGCGCAACCCTATTGAGCGATACTCGCGCCGCGCTTTCGAAAAAGAACTTTTTTTCCTCATTACCAGCACGTCCGGTACAACCCGTCATTACGCCATCCATGACCGTGCAGGAACTCATCGAGAAGATATTCGACGCCGCGCCCGGGTTAGTGATTGGTGAAAGCCAGGATCGAATTGCCAGCATGCAGTTCCTGATCGAGAACATGCAGACATTGGCCCGGCAAGGCGTCAAGACGATCTATATGCATCGCTTGCTCAACGATTTCAATCAGTTAGACCTGAATATTTTCGCCAGAAGCGAAAAGATGGACGGCATGCTCGAAAAATATCTGAAGCAGTTACAAAGCGATCCGACCGGACAGTTCACCCCCCTTGAGGTCGTCAAGGTGGCTCGCGAGAACGGTATCCGGATCCAGGCGATCGACTGTCTCGCAAGTTACCGCTATCCAGCATCGTCCTTCATTGACGTTCAGGAACAATCCATTAAAAACTACCTCACCACTGCGATCATGCGTGCCGATGAAGCGCTTGGCAGGACAGGTAAATGGGTCGTACTGACAGGCCAGGAAAACACCAATACCTTTAGAGGGATGGCCGGCATCAGTGAAATGAATGGCGGTATCGGTTTGCGTATTGAGGAGGTACTTCCCGAACACAGCCTGCAAATAGAGATAGATCACGGCGTAGAGATGGGCCGTAATGCCAGCCCGCTTCCCGTCAACTTTCATGGAGATTTCGACACCTTGTATGCCGATATCAACCTGCAGGTCCCCTTGCCCATGCTGCAACGAACCCCGGTTGAAATAGATCGCATCCTGTTCCGTCAGGGAATGTTCTCCTTCAAGGAATCCAATGGAGCCTGGACACTGATCCATCGCAGCAGGACCGGTCTGATCACCGAAACGCTGGTTGAACGAACAGCCGATGGGCAATACCTGGTCAATCGCCCCGCCTGGGCCGATATCCATCAAAAACCTTACTCTGGACTGGTCGATCTCTCGCACGCCCTCACCCGCATGGGCATGAAACTCGAAGGACGCTTGCCCATGTAGGAAAACACCGTACCGCGATACGCAAAAGGCCCCGTGAACTCACATTCACGGGGCCTTTCGGTTGTCACGGACGATCAGTCAGACCGGGATCACTCCCACTCGATCGTCGCTGGCGGCTTGCTCGACACGTCGTATGTGACGCGGGAGATGCCCTCGATTTCGTTGATGATCCGGCCGCTGACGGTTTCCAGCAGTTCGTAAGGCAGGTGTGCCCAACGCGCGGTCATGAAGTCGATGGTTTCCACGGCACGCAGGGCCACGACCCAGGCGTAACGACGGCCATCGCCTACAACGCCAACCGATTTCACCGGCTGGAACACCACGAATGCCTGGCTGACCTTGTGGTACCAGTCGGCCTTGCGCAGTTCTTCGATGAAGATGTGGTCGGCGCGACGCAGCAGGTCGGCGTATTCCTTCTTCACTTCACCGAGAATCCGCACGCCCAGGCCCGGGCCCGGGAACGGGTGACGGTAGACCATGTCGTACGGCAGGCCGAGTTCCAGGCCCAGACGACGGACTTCGTCCTTGAACAGCTCGCGCAGGGGTTCAACCAGCTTGAGGTTCATTTCTTCCGGCAGGCCGCCCACGTTGTGGTGCGACTTGATCACGTGAGCCTTGCCGCTTTTGGCGCCAGCCGACTCGATCACGTCCGGGTAGATGGTGCCTTGGGCGAGGTACTTGATGTTGTCCAGTTTGTTGGACTGGGCATCGAAGACGTCGATGAAGGTACGGCCGATGATCTTGCGCTTCTTCTCTGGGTCGCTTTCGCCAGCCAGGTTGTCGAGGAACTGGTCTTCAGCGTTGGCGCGGATCACCTTGACGCCCATGTTCTCGGCGAACATGGCCATCACTTGCTCGCCTTCGTGCAGACGCAGCAGGCCGTTGTCGACGAAGACGCAGGTCAGCTGGTCGCCGATGGCTTTGTGCAACAGCGCGGCAACCACCGAGGAGTCAACGCCGCCGGACAGGCCGAGCAAGACGTTGTCGGTGCCGACTTGGGCGCGAACCTGGGCGATGGCGTCTTCAGCGATCTTCGACGGCGTCCACAGGGCTTCACAGCCGCAGATGTCGAGGATGAAGCGCGACAGGATGCGACCGCCCTGCTTGGTGTGGGTCACTTCCGGGTGGAACTGCACGCCGTAGTAGCCGCGAGCGTCGTCGAACATGCCGGCAATCGGGCAGCTCGGGGTGCTGGCCAGGATGTGGAATTCCTGCGGCATCTTGGTGACTTTGTCACCGTGGCTCATCCACACGTCGAGGCCGAACAGGCCATCAGCGTCGATGTGATCTTCGATGCCGTCGAGCAGGCGGCTCTTGCCGACTACGTCAACGCGGGCGTAACCGAACTCACGCAGCTCGGAACCTTCAACCTTGCCACCCAGCTGTTCAGCCATGGTCTGCATGCCGTAGCAGATACCGAAGACCGGTACGCCCAGGTCGAACACCGCTTGCGGGCAGCGAGGGCTGTTGGCTTCGTGCACGGACTCGGGGCCGCCGGCGAGAATGACGCCTTTTGGAGCGAATTCGCGAATCGCTTCTTCATCCATATCGAACGGATGCAGTTCGCAGTACACGCCGATTTCACGCACGCGGCGGGCAATCAGTTGGGTGTACTGGGAACCGAAATCGAGGATCAGGATGCGGTGAGCGTGAATGTCGAGGGCCATGATTCAGTCTCGTCTAAGTAATTCAGAAACAGTCGTGATTCAGAAACAACTCGGGGCTGAATAAAACAGCCCCGGTTACTTAACTTTTTGCTGGAAGCCTCAACCTACGCGGTAGTTTGGCGCTTCTTTGGTGATCTGTACGTCGTGGACGTGGGACTCGGCCATGCCAGCGCCGGTGATCCGCACGAACTCAGGCTTGGTGCGCATTTCTTCGATGTCGGCACTGCCGGTGTAGCCCATCGAGGAACGCAGGCCGCCCATCAGTTGATGGATGATGGCGCTCAGGCTGCCCTTATAAGGAACACGCCCTTCGATGCCTTCCGGAACCAGCTTCTCGGCGCCCGCGGAGGAGTCCTGGAAGTAACGGTCGGAAGAACCTTGAGCCTGGGACATGGCGCCCAGCGAACCCATGCCGCGGTAAGCCTTGTACGAACGACCCTGAAACAGTTCGATCTCGCCCGGCGCTTCTTCAGTACCGGCGAACATCGAGCCCATCATCACGCAGGAAGCACCGGCTACGATGGCCTTGGACAGGTCACCGGAGAACCGGATGCCGCCGTCGGCGATCAACGGAACGCCGGTGCCTTCAAGGGCAGCGGCGACGTTGGCGATGGCACTGATTTGCGGGACGCCGACACCGGCGACGATACGGGTGGTGCAGATCGAGCCCGGGCCGATACCGACCTTGACTGCGTCAGCGCCGGCTTCGGCCAGGGCCTTGGCGGCAGCGCCGGTGGCGATGTTGCCGCCGATGACCTGCACTTCAGGGAAATTCTGTTTGACCCAGCGAACGCGGTCGATCACGCCTTTGGAGTGACCGTGAGCGGTGTCGACCACCACTACGTCAACGCCGGCATTGACCAGGGCAGCTACGCGGTCACCGGTGTCTTTACCGGTGCCGACGGCAGCGCCAACGCGCAGACGACCTTGATCGTCCTTGCTGGCCAGCGGGTAAGCCTTGGCTTTTTCGATGTCGTTGACGGTCATCATGCCTTTGAGGGCGAATTTGTCGTCGACGATCAGGACGCGTTCGATGCGGTGTTTGTGCAACAGCTCGCGAACGTCGTTCTTGTCGGCGCCTTCCTTGACCGTGACCAGACGCTCTTTAGGCGTCATCACTTCGCGGACAGTGGCTTCCAGACGATTTTCGAAACGCACGTCACGGGAAGTGACGATGCCGACCAGGTCGCCATTGTGCAAAACCGGAACGCCGGAGATGTTGTGCTGGCGGGTCAGTTCGAACAGTTCACGAACGGTGGCGTCGGCCTCGATCGTGATCGGGTCCTTGACCACACCGGCTTCGTAACGCTTGACCTTGCGGACTTCGGCAGCTTGCTGCTCGATGGTCATGTTCTTGTGGATGATGCCGATGCCACCTTCCTGAGCCATGGCAATTGCCAGACGGGCTTCAGTGACGGTGTCCATGGCGGCAGAAACCAGAGGAATATTCAGCTCGATGCCACGGGTTAGGCGGGTCTTGAGACTGACTTCGTTAGGAAGCACCTCGGAATAACCAGGCACTAGGAGAATGTCGTCGAATGTCAGAGCTTCTTGGCTGATACGCAGCATCGCGGGGGCTCCCGAGCGGGAAAATGGAAGCGCGCCATTATAGTCAGACACCCCCTCGGGTTCAATGTAAAACTCTGTCTATTATTAGCATTACTGATATACGGGGATTGTCGCTTCCTACAACTCGACTTTCACCCAACTGACAGGCTGATCGAGCCAATCGGCAAATTCATCGATAAAGCTCTGCTTGAACCCGGCCTCGGCCCAGTTGTTGAAGATGAAACCCAGGTTGGAAAAACCGCACTCCTGCAGGAAAAGAAAGCCGTTGATGTCGTCTTCATGCCCGCATTCCGGGCAGGTGAAGTTATCGGTGCGCCCCGGCATCCAGTCTTCCAGGCTTTCGAACAGCGCTTCGCCGACTTCCTTGCGGCACTCGGCGCAACCCGCCTCCTCCAGGAAACCCTTGGCCGGCGTGTAAATGCAACGCTTGGTGATGATTTCCAGGCCATTGATCGGCTCGCCGAAAGGCAGGGCTTCCGGGTGAAGCACCACAGCGCGGGCACCGTCGCCGATGGCGTGAGCCATGCGATTACCCGTGCGGCCACAGGTGGTCAGTTCTTCTTTGACGATGTTCTTGCGCACCAGCCAGCGCACGACCGCCCGGGCCCGGGGTTCATGCACCGGCAGCGTGGAGATTTTCGGGACGATGATGCTTTGCGAATTCATGGATGCAGCCTACTGCGTTAAAGAGAAAGTTCTGCGGTGTGCCACCCGACGCTATCGCGGGCAAGCCCGCTCCCACAAGGATTGGCGGTGTACATAAAAGTTATGTTCACCCCGGTCACTGTGGGAGCGGGCTTGCCCGCGATAGCGTCAGGGCGGCCGGCAGCTTAATCCCTGAGGAAATCCGGTCAAGTACTCAAATAACGCCCGATCAAGGCAATCCCGCTGGTCAGCACCAGCCAGGTCACCAGCCGCACGAACGCCTCGCGGGACAATCTCATGGTCAATCGCCGCCCGACCCACAGCCCCAATGCCATGGCCGGCAACAAACACACGGCCAGTATCAATAAGGGTAGCTCGGCATAGACACCGGCGACGGCAAACAGGCTCAAGCGCACCACGGTGCTGCAACTGATCAGCGCACTCTGGGTCGCCCGCGCCGCCTCTTTCGGCAACCGACTGTTCAGATAGATCGCATATAAAAAGCCGCCACTGCCAAACAATGCTCCGAACATCCCGCCCACCGTGCCCATCGGCACAGCCCAACCGGCGGACAATTGCGTCGGCCGGGTTTTGACCCACAAGCTGTAAATCGCGTAGGCGCTGATAAACAGCCCCATCAACAGCAACAACACATCGGATTTGAGGTTCAGCAGAAAGATCACCCCCAGCGTGCAGCCCACCGCCATGCAGGGCAGCAGCCGCAGCAACTCGGGTTTCGCCACATCCCGCCGCGAAGGCAGCAGATTGCCGAACGCCGCGACGAAATCCAGTAGCACCAGCAACGGCACAATCTTCGATAGCGGCATGAACAGAATCAGAATCGGCCCCGCCACCAACGCCGTGCCAAACCCGGCGATACCAAACACGATGTAAGCCAGGGCGATGCCCAATCCGATCACCAGCCAATCCGTGGCGCCGAATGGCCATTGGTGCAACAACTCAAGCACATTCATTTGCACGGCTTCCTTGAATAACTGTGATGACTTTAGCCAGCGCCGAGGCTTGCGACTAATATCTTCAACGCCACTCACCCATCTCAAAAAGGCATGCCTTGTGCTTTCAACCCGCCAATTGCGTTACTTCGTGGAAATCGCCGATTGCGGGAGTTTCAGTGCCGCAGCCGAACGGCTGTTCATTGCCCAGTCGGCCCTGAGCCGGCAAATAAAGGACATGGAAACCCGACTGCAAACGCCTTTGTTCCAACGTACTGCACGCCAGCCCCGACTGACGGCGGCCGGTGAAGCCTTCTTGCCCCGAGCCAGAAACCTGCTGAATGAACTGACTAAAGCCAGTGAGATGGCCACCCAGGTCGGCAGTGGAGAGCTCGGCACCTTGCGCCTCAGCCATTCCAGCACCGTGCCCATGAGTGGCCGTTTACTGCGAGGCATCAGCGACTATCTGGACCGGCACGTCGGCGTGTCCATGGAGATCGTCAAACTGTCTTCCGAAGCGCAACTCGAAGCGCTGGCCGACAATCGGCTGGATGTCGGACTGCTGCGCCTGCCGGTATTGCGCCAACGTGAAGGCGTGCACATTGTTCCTCTATATAACGAGCGCTTGCTGCTGGCCGTGCCGCCCAATCACAGACTGGCTGTGGATAAGTCCGCGCAAGCCATCGACTTGGCGCAATTGAAGGATGAGGCCTTTATCTCCATTCCTCATCCGCAACGTGGCGGATTGAGCTATCTGTCCGCCGAGTTGTGCATGCGCCAGGGATTCTTCCCGAAAGCGGCGCGGGTGGTGTCGCGCAAAACCACGCAACTGCAATTGATTCAGGCCGGTTTCGGCATCGCCCTGCTGCCGGAATCGATGCAGGACATTGCACCGCCCGACATCCACTTCCTACCCCTGGCCGATCCGGATTGCCACAGCACCGTCGCCCTCGCCTGCAAGCAAAATCCCACCGCGCTGGTTCAACACTTCATCAATACCTGCACAAATCCCTGTGGGAGCGGGCTTGCTCGCGAAGACGGCGTGTCAGTCGACATACATGCTGAATGTTAATCCGCATTCGCGAGCAAGCCCGCTCCCACAAGGGGATTTTTGTTGGATCGTGGAGTTTGTTTGCCGAATGCCTTTAAACTGCGCCCCATGATTAAAGATCCCTTTGCAAGACTCGGCCTGGACCGTGAAGTCCTGACTGTCAGCCAGCTCAACGGCCGCGCGCGGGTGTTGCTTGAAGACGTGTTCAGCAACATCTGGGTCGAAGGCGAAATCTCCAACCTCGCTCGGCCGGCGTCCGGGCACGTGTATTTCACCTTGAAAGACAGCGGCGCCCAAGTGCGTTGCGCGCTGTTTCGGCAGAACGCGGCACGGGTCCGTCAGGCGCTGAAGGACGGCCTGGCGGTCAAGGTGCGCGGCAAGGTTTCGCTGTTCGAGGGGCGTGGCGACTATCAGCTGATCCTCGACACCGTCGAGCCGGCCGGTGACGGCGCGCTGCGTCTGGCTTTCGATGCATTGAAAGAAAAACTCAGCGCCGAAGGCCTGTTCAGCGCCGAGCGTAAAGTGCCGCTGCCGGCGCATCCGCAGCGCATCGGTATTATCAGCTCGCCGACTGGCGCGGTGATTCGCGACATCATCAGCGTCTTTCGCCGCCGCGCACCGCAGGTCCAGTTGACACTGATACCGACCGCCGTGCAGGGCCGCGAAGCGACCGCGCAGATCGTCCGCGCGCTGAAACTGGCAGACGCCCGTGGTTTCGACGCACTGATCCTCGCCCGTGGCGGCGGTTCGCTGGAAGACCTCTGGTGTTTCAACGAAGAAGCCGTGGCCCGCGCCGTGGATGCCTGCGTGACGCCGATTGTCAGCGCCGTCGGCCATGAAACCGACGTCTCGATCAGTGACTTCGTGGCCGACGTTCGCGCCCCGACGCCGTCCGCCGCCGCCGAATTGCTTGCACCGGATTCCAGCGACCTGGTGCGCCGGGTCGAAAGCCTGCATCGGCGCCTGGTGATGCGCATCCGCGACCGCCTGATGCGCGATCGGCTGCGCCTGGAAGGCATGTCCCGCCGTCTGCGTCATCCTGGCGAACGTCTGCGCCAACAAGCGCAACGTCTGGACGACCTGGACATGCGCATGCGCCGCGCCTTTGAACGCAGTTTGAATACCCGTCGCGAACGGCTGATTCGCCTGGAAACCCGCCTCGCCGGGCAACACCCGGGACGGCAACTGGCGATGCTTCGTCAGCGCCTCGACAGCTTCGCCGAACGCCTGCCGCGCGCCATGCGCGAAGGGCTCAAGGCCCGTCGCCTGCAATTGCAAAGTCAGGTGCAGACGTTGCAGGTGGTCAGCCCGCTGGCCACCCTCGCCCGTGGCTACAGCATTCTGCTGGATGAACGCGGCAACGCGATCCGCAGTGCCGAACAAACCCATACCGGTCAGCGCCTAAAAGCCAAACTGGGCAACGGCGAGCTGCAGGTCCGGGTTGAAGACAATCACCTGACGCCTGTCACCCTTTCTTTACTGGATTGATCCATGCCGCGTTTTTTAGCTCCGCTGTTGTTGCTGTGCCTGACCTTCAATGCCCACGCCGACAGTTACATCACCCGTCTATTGAACAAACCGGTGCCGGGTGGCGTGGCCGTGGTGGATCTGGGCGCTTCTGCCCAGGCGCCGAAAGCCAGCTATCAAGGCAAACCAGTGCTGGTGGTCAAGGAACAGAACAACTGGCTGGCGATTGTCGGCGTGCCGTTGACCGCCAAGCCGGGCGCGCAGTCGATCAGCAGCGGCGGCCGTAATCTAGGTTTCACCGTCGGCAACAAGAAGTACCCGGAACAGCGCATCACCCTGAAGAATACGCAGCAGGTCAATCCGAACCCGGAGAACCTTAAGCGCATCGAGCGCGAGCTGGCCGAGCAAATCGCCGCCTACCGCACGTTCAGTCCGAACACCCCGAGCAACCTGCTGCTGGACAAACCGGTCAACGGTCCGCTGTCGAGCAAGTTTGGTGTGCGCCGTTTCTTTAATGGTGAAGAGCGCAATCCGCATTCGGGCCTGGATTTCGCCGTGGGTGCCGGCACACCCATCAAGACCCCGGCGGCGGGCAAGGTGATCCTGATCGGCAACTACTTCTTCAATGGCAACACGGTGTTTGTCGACCATGGGCAGGGCTTTATCAGCATGTTCTGCCACATGTCGAAGATTGATGTGAAGGTGGGGCAGCAACTGGCTCGCGGTGGCGTGGTCGGGAAAGTCGGCGCCACCGGGCGGGCGACCGGGCCGCATATGCACTGGAATGTCAGCCTGAATGATGCGCGGGTGGATCCGGCGATTTTTATTGGCGCGTTTCAGCCTTAGTCATCTGTGAGGCTACTGGCCTCTTCGCGGGCAAGCCCGCTCCCACAGGTTCCGAGTTGGATTACGAATGTGTGATCCACACCCGTCCACTGTGGGAGCGTGGCTTGCCCGCGAAGACGGCCTCAAAATCGCCGAAGCATCTCCCGACAACTTGGGTCTTTGCATCGACACAGCTCGACTTCTTCAATTGCGCATCCCTCAAGCCTCGCGCAAACATAAAAACGATCATTCCCATTCAAAGCAATAAAATCGCGACAAAATCGCTTTTTCGGGTATTCCTCTCAATTTTTTTCGACTGCTTGCCATCCTCCACCCCCGAGGTTAGGGTTGAAGGCATGAAAACCTCTCACACCCTCATTCAGCTTCGCCAGCACCGCAGCCTGTGCCTCGTCAGCGCACGACTGCCGGGCTGAATCGCGGTGCCTCGCCCTACGCTTTTCCCCAAGAACAATTGATCCACCGGCAGGCCGCCTTTTTTCGGCCCACACAATAAGGATTTCCCGATGAGCATGCTCAAAGACCCGTCTTCGAAATACCGCGCGTTCCCGACCATCGATATCCCGGACCGCACCTGGCCATCGAAGACCATCACCGCAGCGCCGATCTGGTGCAGCTCCGACCTTCGTGACGGCAACCAGTCGCTGATCGAGCCAATGGACGCGGTCAAGAAGCTGCGTTTCTGGAAAACCCTGGTGCAGGTCGGTGTGAAAGAAATCGAAGCGTCGTTCCCGGCCGCGTCGCAAACCGACTTCGACTTCGTCCGTACCTTGATCGAAGGCAACCACATCCCGGACGACACCACCATTCAGGTGCTGACCCAGGGCCGTGAAGACTTGATCGAGCGCACTTTCGAATCCCTGCGCGGGGCGAAGAAAGCCATCGTTCACTTGTACAACGCGACCTCCCCGTCCTTCCGCCGCATTGTCTTCAACCAGGACAAGGAAGGGGTCAAGGCCATCGCCGTGAACGCGGCCAAGCTGTTCGTCAAATACGCCGCCCAGCAGCCGAACACCCAGTGGACGTTCGAATACTCGCCGGAAACCTTCAGCGCGACCGAACTGGAATTCGCCAAGGAAGTCTGCGACGCGGTGATCGAAGTCTGGAACCCGACGCCTGAGCACAAGGTGATCCTCAACCTGCCGGCCACCGTCGAATGCGCGACCCCGAACATTTATGCCGACCAGATCGAATGGTTCGGCCGTCACATCAACCGTCGTGACAGCGTGATCATCAGCCTGCACACGCACAATGACCGTGGCACGGGCGTTGCGGCCACCGAACTGGGCTTGATGGCCGGAGCGGACCGAGTCGAAGGCTGCCTGTTCGGCAACGGCGAGCGTACCGGTAACGTCGACCTCGTGACCGTGGCGTTGAACCTCTACACCCAGGGCATTCACCCTGAGCTGGACTTCTCCGACATAGACGGCGTGCGCAAAGTCGTCGAAGAATGCAACCAGATCCAGGTTCACCCGCGTCACCCATATGTCGGCGACCTGGTTCACACCGCGTTCTCCGGCTCGCACCAGGACGCCATCCGCAAGGGCTTCGCTCAGCAGAAACCGGACACCCTGTGGGAAGTGCCGTACTTGCCGATCGACCCGGCCGACATCGGCCGCAGCTACGAGGCGGTCATCCGCGTCAACAGCCAGTCGGGCAAGGGCGGTATCGCCTACCTGCTGGAGCAGGAATACGGCATCAGCTTGCCGCGTCGCATGCAGATCGAGTTCAGCCAGGTCGTACAGCGTGAAACCGATCGCCTGGGCCTTGAGATGACCGCCCAGCAGATCCACGCCTTGCTGCACAGCGAGTATTTGCAGGCCAACACCCCGTATGCGCTGGTCAGCCATCGCCTGCAGGAAGAGAACGGCCACAGCGCCGTCGAAGTGGAAGTCTCGGGCAAGGGCCAGGGCGAAACCAACCTGCACTGGCGCGGCAAGGGCAACGGCGCGCTGGAAGCCCTGGTGGCCGGCCTGCCGATTCCGGTTGAGATCATGGACTACAACGAACACGCGATCGGCGCGGGCACCAATGCCAAGGCCGCGGCCTACATTGAACTGCGTGTGAACGGTGAACGTGCGGTGCATGGCGTCGGCATCGATGAAAACATCACCACCGCGAGCTTCAAGGCCCTGTTCAGCGCGCTGAACCGCTCCCTGAGCCAACCGGAAGCGAAAGCGGCATAACCCTTCGCTGAAATGCAAAAGGCCCCAAGGTGCGAACCTTGGGGCCTTTTTGTTTGCCTGGCATTTTTGTGGTGCCTGTCATGGCCTCATCGCGAGCAGGCTCGCTCCCACAGGAGATTTTTGGTGTACACAAAATCTGTGTTCACATCGATCAACTGTGGGAGCGAGCCTGCTCGCGATGAGGCCAGCTCAGGCTGCCGAGATCTCAGGTGAACTCGAAAGTATCGGCATCCAGATTCGCCGGAAACCGTGTGCGATAGGCTTGCAGATCCGCCGCATTCAGCACGACCTGAAACACACCATCGGCTTCGCCCGCACTGAGCAATGTCTCACCCTGGAAATCCAGCACCTGGCTATCACCGGTGTAAGCAAAGCCTTTGCCATCGGTACCAATGCGATTCACCGCCGCCACGTAGCACAGGTTTTCAATCGCCCGCGCCGGCAGCAAACGGTTCCAGTGCTGACGGCGTGCGCCGGGCCAGTTGGCGGTGTACAGCAACAGGTCGGTGTCCTGTGCATCGCGGCTCCACACCGGGAAACGCAAGTCGTAGCAAATCAGCGGCCGCACTCGCCAGCCCTTGAGCTCGAATTGTACTTGGCGCTCGCCCGGCGTGTAGTGGTTGTGCTCGCCGGCCATGCGGAACAGATGACGCTTGTCGTAATGCCAGACTTCCCCGTCCGGCCGTGCCCACAGCAGACGATTGCGATGGCTGCCATCGGCGGCCTGGACGATCACGCTGCCGGTTATCACCGCGTCGAGTTTCGCCGCCTGAACGCGCAGCCATTTGCTGGTCGGACCGTTTTCTGCTTCGGCGAGGGTTTCCGATTCCATGGAAAAACCGGTGGTGAACATCTCCGGCAGGATAATCAGATCCGCCCCGCGAGCCTGCTCAAGCAATTGCTCGAAATGCTCGAGGTTGGCCTGACGGTCGTGCCAGGCCAGGGTGGTCTGGATCAGCGCGACGTTCAGATTGGGCAGTGCACTCAGATCACGCATAGTTTTGCCGCTGCTTCACGCAACGTCTCCTCGCGTTTGGCGAAGCACAAGCGCACCAGGCGCTGGCCTTCAGGTGGAGTCTGGTAGAACACTGAAATCGGGATGCTCGCCACGCCATGTTCACGGGTCATCCACAGCGCCATCTCGACATCATTGAGGTCCGGGCGAATCTGCGAGTAATCGACCAGCTGGAAATAGGTGCCGGTCACCCGTTTGAAGCTGAAACGCGACGGTGCCAGCAGATCGCAGAACAGATCGCGCTTGGCCTGGTAGAAACCCGGCAGTTCTTCAATGTGTTCGGGATGTTCGGCCATGAAGTCGGCCAAGGCGTATTGCAGCGGGGTCACGCCGCAGAAACTGACGTACTGATGCACCTTGCGCAGCTCGGCGGTGAGCGCCGGCGGGGCGACGACGTATCCGGTTTTCCAGCCGGTGACGTGATAAGTCTTGCCGAAGGAACTGACCACGAAGGCGCGCTGATACAGCTCTTCGTGATTGAGCACGCTGACATGAGGCACGCCGTCGAAAACCAGGTGTTCATAGACTTCGTCGCTGACGATGTAGATGTCGCGATTCCGAATCAACGCTGCCAACTGATCCAGTTCGGCACGACTGATCAGTGCGCCACTGGGGTTATGTGGCGAGTTGAGAACGATCATCCGCGTGCGTGGGGAAATCGCTTCGGCGAGCTTTTCAAAGTCGATGGCAAAATCGTTCAGGCCCAACTGCACATGCACGCAACGACCTCCGGCCAGCTCAACCGACGGCTCGTAACTGTCGTAGCACGGGTCGAACACGATCACTTCATCGCCGCTGTGGATAACCGCCTGAATCGCGCAGAAGATCGCTTGAGTGGCGCCGGGCGTGACCGTCACTTCATGGTCGGCATCCACGTTGACGCCGTAGCTGCGGGCGATCTTCGCCGAAATCTGCTGGCGCAGCGCCGGCAGGCCGGTCATCGGTGAATATTGGTTGTGGCCATTGGCAATGTGCCGGCCGACCGCATCGCACAGGGCTTGCGGGGCATCGAAATCGGGAAAACCCTGGGACAGGTTGATCGCCCCGGTTTGCGCCGCGAGCTGAGACATCTGAGTGAAGATAGTGATGCCGACATTCGGCAGCTTACTGGTGATCATCGGTGATTCCCTGCTCTACACCCGGCTCTAACGGCGGCGCGGGAGAGCCCGAGGATAGCCCATCCGGCGCCCATAAAAAAAGGGCGCCTGGTGGGCGCCCCTCTTCCAAAACATTCACTGCATTACTCTGTGGTGAGGGGATTTATCCCCGTTGGGTGGCGTAGCCGCCCAAAAACCATCCACTGCGGTCTGTCAGATAAACCGCGGTGCAGGGTTTACGACTACTTCGTAGCCGAACGGGGATAAATCCCCTCGCCACAAAAGCCCACACACAAATGCGTGCGGGGGCTGTGAATCAACGCTTGTCGCGGCGCTTTTTGTCGGCCTTCTTGTGGTGCGACATCATGCGGCGCTTCTTGTTGACCTGACGGTCAGTGAGCGAGGTCTTGTTACCTTCATATGGGTTCTCGCCGCCCTTGAACTCGATGCGAATCGGCGTACCGACCAGCTTCAAGACACGACGGTAAGTGTTTTCCAGATAACGGACGTAAGACTTCGGCACCTTCTCGATCTGGTTACCGTGAATCACGATGATCGGCGGGTTCGCGCCACCCAAGTGGGCATAGCGCAGCTTGATCCGGCGGTTATTGACCATCGGCGGCGCGTGCTCACTGACCGCATCTTCCAGGATTGTGGTCAGGCGGTTGGTTGGCCAGCGGGTGACCGCAGACTTGAACGAGTTCTGTACGGAGGCGTAGAGGTTGCCCACGCCCGTGCCGTGCAGGGCCGAGATGAAGTGGATGTCGGCGTAGTCAACGAAGAACAGTCGACGTTGCAGTTCGACCTTCACGAAGTCGCGCTCGCTCGGCGTCATGCCGTCCCACTTGTTGATCGCGATGACCAGCGCACGACCCGACTCAATGGCGAAGCCCAGCAGGTTGAGATCGTGATCGACCACGCCTTCGCGGGCGTCCATCACAAAGATCACCACGTTGGCGTCTTTGATCGCCTGCAGGGTTTTAACCACGGAGAACTTTTCGACTTCTTCGTGGATCTTGCCGCGCTTGCGCACACCGGCGGTGTCGATCAGCGTGTACTTCTCGTCGTTACGCTCGAACGGGATGTAGATACTGTCGCGGGTGGTGCCGGGTTCGTCATAGACGATGACCCGGTCTTCACCGAGCATGCGGTTGACCAGGGTCGACTTGCCAACGTTCGGGCGGCCGATGATCGCGATCTTGATCCCGTCTTTTTCGCTAGGGCCAGGAATGCGCTTGGCTTCCTCGCCTTCGGCAACGATCTCTTCCTCGCCTTCTTCCAGCTCGTCATCGTCTTTCGGGAAGTCGCTGAGGGCGATTTCCAGCATCTGGGTGATGCCACGACCATGTGCACCGGCGATCGGGATCGCGTGGCCCATGCCCAACGGAGCGAATTCGGCGCGGGCCATTTCAGGGTCGATGTTGTCGACCTTGTTGGCAACCACGTAGGAACGCTTGTTACGTTTGCGCAAATGCTCGGCGATCATCTGGTCGGCGGCGGTGAAACCAGCCTTGGCATCTACCAGGAACAGAACGACATCCGCTTCTTCAATGGCCAGCAGCGACTGCTCGGCCATTTTTTCGTCCATACCGTGCTCGTCACCGGAGATACCGCCGGTGTCGACCAGAATGTAGGAACGCCCTTGCCACTTGGCCTCACCGTATTGGCGATCACGGGTCAGACCGGACAAGTCGCCGACGATGGCGTCGCGAGTCCTGGTCAGGCGGTTGAACAAGGTGGACTTGCCGACGTTCGGTCGGCCCACCAGGGCGATTACGGGAACCATGCGGCTCTCCACTTCGTTATTTCAGAAAATACAAAAGCCGCTGCGAGGCAGCGGCTGGTGCTCGGGGCAGCGCTTGAAGGCGCCGCAAGCCTTGCAGAACAAGGCCGCCTGGGGGTTAAACCCCAAGCATAGTCAAATCTTTACTTAATGGTCAGGGCTTCCAGTTTGCCGCTGTTGCCATACACATAAATCGAGTCACCCACCACCAGCGGACGGGCACGCAGGCCGTCGCTGTCGATGCGCTCGCGGCCGACGAAACGACCGTCCACCTGGCTCAGCAGGTGCAGGTAGCCTTCCATATCACCGACTGCAACATAGCTGGAAAACACTTCCGGAGCCGACAGTTGACGACGGGCCAGCGAATCGTTGCTCCACAAGGCTGTGGTGGAACGTTCGTCGACGCCTTCAACGGTGCCCGAAGACAGGCTCACGTATACGCTGCCAAAACCTTGGGCGACGCCGGCATAGCTGGAAGCATCACGCTGCCAGAGCTGACGACCGCTTTCCAGATCCAGTGCCGCAACGCGACCCTGGTAGCTGGCGACATACAGCGTACCGCCGGACAGCAGCAAGCCGCCGTCGATATCAACCACACGTTCCAGTTCCGAACGGCCTTGTGGAATCGCGACCCGTTGTTCCCACACCGGCACGCCGTTGGAAATATCGAGAGCGACCACTTTACCGGTCGACAGGCCAGCCACCGCGAGGCGGTTGGTAACGATCGGTGCACTGGTGCCGCGCAAGGTCAGGACCGCAGGGGTGCTGTCATACAACCAGCGCTGGTTGCCGGTAGCGGCATCCAGACCGATCAGACGGTCGTCCTGAGTCTGAACCACCACAACGTCACCGTTGTTGGCCGGCGGTGCGAGGACTTCGCTGGACACGCGAGCGCGCCATTTCTCTTCACCGTTGATCGCATCCAGGGCAACGATTTCGCCCTTGATGGTACCGAACATGACCAGACCGTAACCCACGCCAACGGCGCCGGAAACAGGCAGTTCAAGGTCCTTCTTCCATTTGACGTCGCCGTTGCTGCGATCCAGCGCCATCACCACGCCAGTGACGTCGGCGGCATAAATGGTATCGCCTTCGATCGCCGGAACCAGCATGTTGTAGGTTTCGCCCTGACCGTCACCGATCGAACGACTCCACTGCTTTTGCAGAACCACTTCTTCCTTGAAGTCGGTCAACTCGGCCGGTGGCAATTCTTTTTTGCTGTTGCTGCTGCAACCCGCGGCCAAAATGGCCAGAGCCAGCAATGCTGCATGTTTCCAACGGATCACGTCACGCATCCCCTTTGGCCAGGTCGTCCAGCTTGATTTGTAGGCCACCGACCGCCGCTTCATCCGACAGTGCCGCCTTGGCTTTTTGATACGCCGCGTTTGCTTCGTCAGTACGACCCAGCTGCACCAGCAGGTCGCCCTTGAGTTCTTCGCGAGTGGCCAGGAATGCCTTGTCGGCATCGCCTTCGAGCAGCTTCAGGGCTTCATCGACCTTGTTCTGCGCGGCCAGCACCTGCGCCAGACGCTGACGGGCGATTTCGCCCAGCGCCGGGTTGGCCGGTTTGGCAACGATGGCTTTCAGCTCGGTGGCCGCGTCGTCCAGCTTGCCGCTGTCGACCGCGACTTTCGCCACGAACAGGCTGCCGTACTGCGCATAGGCGCTACCGCCGAACTCGCTGTTGAGCTTGCCGGCCAGGTCAGAAACGCGGGCGGCATCAGGCTTGCCGTCAGGCGTCAGCGTGGTTTCGAGCAATTGCTGATAGAGAATCGAGGCGCCTTGCGACTGATTGCTCTGATACTTCTGAAAGGCCTGCCAGCCGAACACGATGACCAGCGCCAACAGGCCGCCAGTGACCAGGGGCTTGCCGTTGCGTGTCCACCAGTCCTTTAAATCCGCCAGGTTTTCGTCTTCGGTACTCGACACCCCAATACTCCTTAATCGCTAAATCGGCTGTTTATGACAGCTTCAACCCTGCACGACGCAGGTGGCCAGGTGTGCAGCAAGCGCATCCCAGGCAATGCTTTGTTGTTCGCCCTGGCCACGCAGGGGTTTGAAACCTACCACTTGCTGGGCCATTTCGTCGTCACCGAGGATCAGCGCATACAACGCACCGCTCTTGTCGGCCTTCTTGAACTGGCTTTTGAAGCTGCCGGCGCCGGCATTGACTTGCAGGCGCAGGTTGGGCAATTCATCACGAACGCGTTCACTCAGGGTCAGACCGGCCAGCTCGGCAGCTTCACCGAAGGCGCAGAGGTAGACGTCGACCTGACGGGAGATCTCTTGCGGGATCTGCTCTAGGGTTTCAAGCAACAGCACCAGGCGCTCGATACCCATGGCGAAACCAACGCCCGGGGTCGGCTTGCCGCCCATCTGCTCCACCAGACCGTCGTAACGACCACCGGCACACACGGTGCCCTGAGCGCCCAACTTGTCGGTGACCCATTCGAAAACGGTCTTGCTGTAGTAATCCAGCCCGCGAACCAGCTTCGGGTTGATCACGTAAGGAATGCCGGCGGCGTCCAGGCGAGCCTTCAGGCCCTCGAAGTGCACGCGGGATTCTTCGTCGAGGTAGTCGGCCATTTTCGGCGCGTCGACCAGGACCGCTTGAGTGTCGGCGTTCTTGGTATCAAGCACGCGCAATGGGTTGGTCTTCAGACGGCGTTGGCTGTCTTCGTCCAGCTTGTCCAGGTGAGCGGACAGGAACTCGACCAGCGCTTCGCGATAACGACCACGGGATTCGCTGGTGCCCAGACTGTTGAGCTCGAGCTTGACCGCATCACGGATGCCCAACTCGCCCCACAGGCGCCAGGTCAGGATGATCAGCTCGGCGTCGATGTCCGGACCGTCGAGGTTGAACACCTCTACTCCGATCTGGTGAAACTGGCGATAACGGCCTTTCTGCGGACGTTCGTGGCGGAACATCGGGCCGATGTACCAGAGTTTCTGCACCTGGCCACCGCCGGTGATGCCGTGCTCGAGCACCGCACGCACGCAGGCCGCCGTGCCTTCAGGGCGCAGGGTCAGGGAATCGCCGTTGCGGTCGTCGAAGGTGTACATCTCTTTTTCGACGATGTCGGTCACTTCACCGATGGAGCGTTTGAACAGCTCGGTGAACTCGACGATCGGCATGCGGATCTGCTTGTAACCGTAGTTATCCAGCAGACGCGAGACGGTGCCCTCGAAATGACGCCACAGGGACGTCTGTTCGGGCAGGATGTCGTTCATGCCACGAATGGCTTGCAGAGACTTGCTCACTATAAATCCTTAAATTCGTTCGGCTCTTCAGTCGGGCTCAGCCGCGGGCGATAACTGCCGCGTCGGCTTCGACCTTTTCGGCCGCTTTCTGGCGGATCAAGCGTTCAAGCTCATCCACCAGATTGTCATTCGTCAGTTTCTGCGACGGCTTGCCGTCGATGTAAATCAGGTTGGGCGTGCCACCGGTCAAGCCGATATGGGCTTCCTTGGCTTCGCCCGGCCCGTTGACCACGCAACCGATGACCGCGACATCCAGCGGCACCAGCAGATCTTCGAGGCGCCCTTCCAGTTCGTTCATGGTCTTGACCACATCGAAGTTCTGCCTCGAGCAGCTCGGGCAGGCGATGAAGTTGATGCCACGGGAACGCAGGTGCAGGGATTTGAGAATGTCGTAGCCGACTTTCACTTCCTCGACCGGGTCGGCCGCCAACGAGATGCGAATAGTATCGCCAATCCCTTCGGCGAGCAGCATACCGAGGCCCACGGCGGATTTCACTGTGCCTGAGCGCAAACCACCGGCTTCGGTGATGCCCAGGTGCAGCGGCTGGACGATTTCCTTGGCTAGCAGGCGGTAGGCGGCGACGGCCATGAACACGTCGGAGGCCTTCACGCTGACCTTGAAGTCCTGGAAATTCAGTCGTTCGAGGTGCTCGACGTGACGCAGGGCCGACTCGACCAGCGCGGCCGGGGTCGGCTCGCCGTATTTCTTTTGCAGGTCTTTTTCCAGGGAACCGGCGTTGACGCCGATGCGGATCGGAATCCCGCGATCACGGGCGGCATCGACCACCGCACGCACGCGGTCTTCACGACCGATGTTGCCCGGGTTGATGCGCAGGCAGTCAACGCCCAGCTCGGCTACCCGCAAAGCGATCTTGTAGTCGAAGTGGATGTCGGCCACCAACGGCACTTTGACCAATTGCTTGATCTTGCCGAAGGCTTCGGCGGCGTCCATGTCCGGCACGGAAATGCGCACGATATCGACGCCAGCGGCTTCCAGACGATTGATCTGGGCCACGGTGGCGGCCACGTCATTGGTGTCGCTGTTGGTCATGCTCTGAACAGCGATGGGCGCATCGCCGCCAACGGGCACGTTACCGACCCAGATCTTGCGGGATTCGCGACGTTTGATTGGAGATTCGCCGTGCATGACTTATTGACCCAACTTCAGGCGAGCAGTCTCGCCACTGGTGAACGGAGCGACATCGACCACCTGCCCGTTGTAGCTGACCTGCGCGCCACGGGCAAAGCCCAGACGTACGGCAAAGGGCGGCTTGCCGCTGACGGAAACGTTTTCGCCTTTACGCTTGAGACCGCTCAACAGCACCTTGCCAGTGCCATCAGTTACTTGAGTCCAGCAATCGGCGGTGAACTGCAATTGAACCTGGCCTTGGCCGGCCACCGGAGCAGCGGCTGGAGCGGCTGGAGCGGGAATGGTCGGAGTGACCGATGCGCTTGCAGGCGGGGTCGACACAACAGGCGCAGTCGGCGCTGGCGCAACTGGAGTCGCGACAACGGGCACAGTGCTGTGCGCCGGTGCAGCAGGCGCTGGGGTAGCAGGTGCAGGTGCAGTTGGAGCGGCAGCAGGCGCGGTGGCTTCAGCCTCGGCCGGTGCTTCAGTGGAATTCTCGGCTTGCGGCAACGCGAGCGCGGTGGCGCCGTCAGCCTGACCTTCCGCACCTTCCGCGACGGCCTGGTCTTCCGGCTCGTCCAGCGGATGGATCTGGGTGGTCCCATCAGCGCCTTCGACTTCGACGTGCTCCGGACTCGGGCTGATCAGGTCCTTGGTGCGCAGGGAAGTCTGATCCTGCCACCAGACAAAACCACCACCAATCACTGCAATCAGCAACAGCAGGCTGACAATGCGCAAAATAGTGTGGGAAACCCGAACCGGTTCTTCGATACGGCCCAGGCTGTGGACGTTGCTGCCCTGGGAGTCGGTGCCGGTGGATTGGTCGAACTGCTGCACCAGAACGGTCTGGTCCATGCCCAGCAACTTGGCGTACGCGCGAATATAACCGCGAGCAAAGGTGTGCCCTGGCAGCTTGTCGAACGCGCCGGCTTCCAGGTTGCTCAAGGAATTAACGGTGAGGTTGAGCTTGAGGGCCACTTCGGCCAGCGACCAGCCATTGCTTTCGCGGGCCTGGCGCAAAGTCTCACCGGGGTTAACGCGATTCGCTGCTACAACTTCGGGATGCGCCGCTTTCATCATTGCTCCGACAGGTATTGCTGATATTCCGGCGTACCGGGATAGAGTCGTTTTAGTTGCAGGCCAAAACTGGCGGCCTTGTCGCGATCTTCAAACACTTTTGCCAGCCGAACGCCGAGCAATAGACTACGTGCATTTTGCTCGGTGAGCAGGCTAAAACGATCGTAGTAGTCACGCGCGGGCACATAATGCCTGTCTTCGAAGGACAACTCAGCCATTTCCAGCAATGCACGCGGTTGTTGGCGGTTCAAACGCAGGGCTTTTTCCAGTTGCTGCTGCGCCAGATCACGCTGGCCCAGCTTCGAAGCGGTCATGCCCAGGTTCTCGAACACCCGCGAACGCTCAGGATACAGGGTATCGGCGGCGGCCTGTTCAAAGCGCTCGTAGGCCTCTTTGTAGCGTTTTTCTTCGAAAAGAAAGCTGCCGTAGTTGTTCAGGATTCGAGCATCGTCGGGACGGGAAGACAGCGCCTTGCGAAAGTGCTGGTCTGCCAGCTCAGGTTCCATTTCCGCCTGGAACACCAATCCAAGCGCCGCATTGGCATCCGGATCGGAGTCATCCAGATCCAGGGCTTTCTTCAATGGCACTTTCGCCCGCTCGGTCATGCCTTGCTGCAAGTATCCCAAGCCCAGTTGCACGTAGGCATTACGCGCTTCATCGCGACCCTTGCTGGTTTTCATCGGGTTGAAATCGCCCGACAGGACGCAGCCAGCACACAGGCTGGCCAACAGCAAAAGCAGCGCGAAGCGCAGGGACATAGAGATCCTCTCTTGATTTATTTCGCGGCGTTTTGCGCCATATCGTTCTCGGCGCTCAATTCGCGCACGGCGATATAACGTTCGCTGCGACGGGTGCGATCCAGCACCTGCCCTACCAATTGGCCACACGCGGCATCGATGTCTTCACCGCGGGTAGTGCGTACGGTGACATTGAAGCCTGCATGGTGAAGCTGATCCTGGAACCGGCGAATCGCGTTGTTGCTCGGGCGTTCGTAACCGGAATGCGGGAACGGGTTGAACGGAATCAGGTTGATCTTGCACGGGATGTTCTTGAGCAGCTCGATCATCTCGACGGCATGCTCGACCTTGTCATTGATATCTTTCAACAAGGTGTACTCGATGGTCAGCACGCGCTTTTCGCCCAGGGACGACATGTAGCGCTGGCACGACTCGAGCAGCATCTTAAGCGGATATTTCTTGTTGATCGGCACCAATTGGTTACGCAATGCGTCGTTTGGTGCGTGCAGCGACAACGCCAGGGAGACGTCGATGTGCTTGGACAGCTCATCGATCATCGGCACCACGCCCGAAGTGGACAGGGTCACGCGGCGCTTGGAGATCCCGTAGCCCAGGTCATCCATCATCAGATGCATGGCGGCCACGACGTTGTCGAAGTTCAGCAGCGGCTCACCCATGCCCATCATCACCACGTTGGTGATGGCACGGTCGGCGGTCGCCGGGATGCTGCCGAACGATTTATTGGCAATCCACACCTGGCCGATGACTTCGGCGGCGGTGAGGTTGCTGTTGAAACCTTGCTTGCCGGTGGAGCAGAAACTGCAATCCAGGGCACAGCCTGCCTGGGACGAAACGCACAGAGTGCCGCGCTTGCCCTGGGGAATGTAGACGGTCTCGACGCAGCTGCCGGACGCCACGCGCACCACCCACTTACGGGTGCCGTCGGTGGAAATGTCCTCGCTGACGACTTCAGGACCACGAACTTCGGCAATAGCCTTGAGCTTGTCGCGCAAGGCCTTGCTGACGTTCGTCATGGCGTCGAAATCATCGACGCCAAGGTGGTGAATCCATTTCATTACCTGACCGGCACGGAAACGCTTCTCCCCGATTGAGTCGAAGAATTTTTCCATTTCCTGTTGGGTCAGACCCAGCAGGTTAGTTTTTACAGTCGATGTAGTCATGGATTCACCTTCACTCATAAGCCAATGCTTAGCGAGTGGTTACTTCAGTAGCTGCGAAGAAGTACGAGATTTCGCGAGCAGCAGCGGCTTCGGAGTCCGAACCGTGTACAGCGTTGGCGTCGATGGAATCAGCGAAGTCAGCGCGGATGGTGCCGGCAGCAGCTTCTTTAGGGTTGGTAGCGCCCATCAGCTCACGGTTCAGAGCGATAGCGTTTTCGCCTTCCAGAACCTGAACGACAACCGGACCGGAGATCATGAAAGCAACCAGGTCGCCGAAGAAACCACGAGCGCTGTGCTCAGCGTAGAAGCCTTCAGCTTCGGCTTTGGACAGTTGCTTCAGTTTCGAAGCTACAACGCGCAGGCCTGCTTTTTCGAAACGAGTGGTGATCTCGCCGATGACGTTTTTTGCAACAGCGTCAGGCTTGATGATGGAGAAAGTACGTTGAACAGCCATGGTGTAACTCCAGAAACGGTAATTTGCGAAAAATTAAACCCGCGAATTATACGCGGGTTCTTTGGTATTGCCTAACTGCGTACGGCGCAGACTCAGTCTGCTTCTTCGATCCAGGCGGCCTGAATGGCTTCAAGCACCTTCTCGCCACCGCGGGTCGGATCATCACTGAACTCCGGCAATGCCAGCACCCATTTGTGCAGATCGACGAAGTTCACGTAACGCGGGTCCACTTCCGGCTTGGATTCAGCCAGTTGGATCGCGATTTCCAGCACATCAACCCATTTCAGACTCATGTCACTTCCTTGAATCAGTGCGGCGCTTCGGCGGCATGGTTGAGCGAGTATTTCGGAATTTCAACGGTCAGGTCTTCAGTCCCGACTTTTGCCTGACAGGCCAGGCGCGACTGAGCTTCCAGCCCCCAGGCCTTATCAAGATAGTCTTCTTCCAGCTCATCAGCCTCTTCCAGCGAGTCAAAGCCCTCACGGATTAGGCAATGACAAGTGGTGCAGGCACAGACGCCGCCGCAAGCGCTTTCCATCTCGATATGGTGCTCATGCGCCAGTTCGAGGATGGAGATGCCGGGTTCAGCCTCCACAACCATGCCGTCCGGGCAAAACTTCTCGTGTGGCAGAAAAATGACCTGCGGCATCGTTATTCCTCAATCTCATTCAGGTTGCGACCCGCCAGCGCGGCTTTCACCGTCGAATCCAGGCGGCGGGCAGCAAAGGCATCGGTCACTTGCGACAGACGCTTGGTCTGCTGCTCGATGGCGAAACCATCGGTGCCTTTCATCAGTTCGGTCAGTTCCTGCATCTGCAATTCAATGACCATGCGCTCTTCGGCGTCGAGCAAGCGCTCACCGTCGACATCGAGGGCGGCCTGCACCGCTTCGATCAGGCGCTGCGCATCGACCTGCTGCTCGCGCAGTACACGGGCAACCTTGTCGTCGTTGGCGTGCTGGAACGATTCCTTGAGCATCTTGGCGATTTCGCCGTCGGTCAGGCCGTAGGAAGGCTTGACCTGAATGCTCGCCTCGACGCCCGAACCCAACTCGCGAGCCGAAACACTGAGCAGACCGTCGGCATCGACCTGGAACGTCACGCGGATTTTTGCGGCACCGGCGACCATTGCCGGGATACCGCGCAATTCGAAGCGCGCCAGGGAGCGGCAGTCGCTGATCAGCTCACGCTCGCCCTGCAACACGTGAATCGCCATGGCCGACTGGCCATCTTTGTAAGTGGTGAAGTCCTGGGCGCGGGCGACGGGGATGGTGGTGTTGCGTGGAATCACCTTCTCCATCAGCCCGCCCATGGTTTCCAGCCCCAGGGACAACGGAATGACGTCGAGCAAGAGCAATTCGCCGCCATCGCGCTTGTTACCAGCCAATGTATCGGCCTGGATCGCAGCACCGATGGCCACCACTTGATCCGGATCGATTTCAGTCAGCGGCTGGCGACCGAAAGCTTCAGCGACGGCTTCGCGAACGCGAGGTACGCGCGTCGAGCCACCAACCATCACCACGGCGTGCACTTCATCCAGCTCAATGCCGGAATCACGCACCGCGCGGCGGCAAGCTTTAAGGCTGCGGGCAACCATTGGCTCGATCAGCGCATCAAAAGCTTCGCGAGTCAGTTGCGCTTTCCAGTCACCGTAAGCGACTTCAACGGATGAGGCGTTGGTCAGGGCTTCTTTGGCTGCGCAAGCGGATTGCAGCAGATGGCGTTGCGCACCCGGATCGAGGTCGGCGGACAAACCGGCGCTCTCAATGATCCAGCCAGCGATCGCGTGATCAAAGTCATCGCCGCCCAGGGCGCTGTCGCCACCGGTAGCGAGCACTTCAAACACACCGCCGGTCAGGCGCAGGATCGAAATATCGAAGGTACCGCCGCCCAGGTCGTAAATCGCGACCAGGCCTTCGGCGTGTTGATCCAGACCGTACGCCACAGCGGCAGCGGTCGGCTCATTGAGCAAGCGCAGGACGTTCAGACCGGCCAGCTTGGCCGCATCCTTGGTGGCTTGACGCTGAGCATCGTCGAAATAGGCCGGAACGGTGATCACCGCCCCCACCAGTTCACCGCCCAACGCCTCTTCAGCGCGTTGACGCAGCACTTTCAGGATATCGGCAGAGACTTCGACCGGGCTTTTCGGGCCCTGAATCGTGTCGATGAACGGCATGTGCGACTCGCCACCGACAAAGCGGTACGGCAGCTGGTCGCCCAATTGCTTGACGTCGGACAGACCACGACCCATCAAGCGCTTGACCGACAGCACAGTGTTCAAAGGATCGGTCGCGGCCGCCAGCTTGGCCGACTCGCCGACTTCGACGCGATCGGCGTGGTAGCGCACGGCGGACGGCAGGATGACCTGCCCGTCAGCGTCGGCCAGAGGCTCGGAAAGACCACTGCGCAATGCAGCGACCAGCGAATTGGTAGTGCCCAAGTCGATCCCCACAGCCAGACGACGCTGGTGCGGTTGAGGACTTTGGCCGGGTTCGGCGATCTGCAGTAGGGCCATCGTTATCAGGACTTATCTGTATATCAGGCGTGCGACCGGAGCGGCACTGGGTTAATCGTCGAGGCGCTCTTCTAACTGGCGCACTTCGTAGTTGAGCTTGTCGAGGAACTGCATGCGCCGCATCAGGCGCTCTGCCTGCTCACGTTGCGCTGCATCATCCCAACAGGCTGCGAAGCTTTCGTTCAGTTCATCCTGAGCGATCTTCAGGCGACGCTTGAACACTGCAACACCCGCCAGGTCGGCGCTGTCTTGCAGGTCTTCGAGCTCTTCACGCAATTCCATCTGCTGCAGAAGGAACTCCGGATCATGCACCGTGACCTCCAGCGGCAGCTCACGCCCGCCCATGGCGAGCAGGTATCGCGCGCGCTTCGGGGGACTTTTGAGCGTCTGGTAGGCCTCGTTGAGGCTCGCGGATTGCTCTAGCGCCAGCCGCTGCTCGCGCTCGGAAGCGTCTGCAAAGCGGTCCGGATGAACACCGCGCGCCAACTCACGATAGCGCGTGGCCAACTGATCGAGATCCAGACGGAAGCTCGGCTGCAGTTCAAATAAAGCGAAATGACAAGGAGTACCCACGAGCAGCCTCAGATGTTGAAGCTTTCGCCGCAGCCACATTCACCGCGTACGTTGGGGTTGTTGAACTTGAAGCCTTCGTTCAACCCTTCCTTGACGAAATCGAGTTCGGTGCCGTCCAGGTAGGCCAGGCTTTTCGGGTCGATGATCACTTTCTCGCCGTGACTTTCGAACACCTGATCCTCTGCAACCACCTCGTCGACAAACTCCAGCACGTAGGCAAGGCCGGAACAGCCCGTGGTGCGAACACCCAGACGAATCCCCTCACCTTTGCCGCGCCCGTTGAGGGAGCGTCGCACGTGTTGAGCAGCCGCTTCTGTCATGCTGATAGCCATCGGTGACTCCTTACTCGTCGCTTAATGCTTAGATCAAGCCTTTCTTCTGCTTGTAGTCACGGACGGCCGCTTTGATAGCGTCTTCAGCGAGTACGGAGCAGTGAATTTTTACTGGCGGCAGGGCCAGTTCTTCGGCCAGCTGAGTGTTCTTGATGGTCTCTGCTTCATCCAGAGTCTTGCCTTTCATCCACTCGGTTGCCAGGGAGCTGGAGGCGATTGCCGAACCGCAACCGTAGGTCTTGAACTTGGCATCTTCGATGATGCCTTGCTCGTTGACCTTGATCTGCAGGCGCATCACGTCGCCGCACGCCGGAGCGCCGACCATGCCGGTGCCGACATCAGGATCTTCCGCGTCCATCTTGCCGACGTTGCGCGGGTTTTCGTAGTGGTCGATGACCTTTTCGCTGTAAGCCATGGTTCTTAATCCTCACTCATCAGAGAGTCGCTCTTGAGCCCTGAAACCTTGGTTTGCAGGGCCGGTTTGCGGCGACTTGAAATCAGTGTGCCGCCCACTCGATTTTCGAAATGTCGACACCGTCTTTGTACATGTCCCACAGCGGCGACAAGGTGCGCAGCTTGGTAACGGCCTCGCAGACTTTCTGCGCGGCGTAGTCGATTTCTTCTTCGGTGGTGAAACGGCCGAAGGTGAAGCGGATCGAGCTGTGCGCCAGTTCGTCGTTGCGGCCCAGGGCGCGCAGTACGTACGAAGGCTCAAGGGAAGCCGAGGTGCAGGCCGAACCGGACGAAACCGCCAGATCCTTGAGCGCCATGATCAGCGACTCGCCTTCAACGTAGTTGAAGCTCAGGTTCAGGTTGTGCGGTACGCGGGCGGTCATGCTGCCGTTGATGTACAGCTCTTCCAGGCCTTCGACCTGCTTGAAGAAACGGTCGCTCAAGGCTTTGATGCGGATGTTCTCGGCCGCCATGTCCTCCTTGGCTACGCGGAACGCTTCGCCCATGCCGACGATCTGGTGGGTCGCCAGGGTGCCGGAACGCATGCCACGTTCGTGACCGCCGCCGTGCATGGTCGCTTCGATGCGAACACGCGGCTTGCGGCTGACGTACAGCGCGCCGATGCCTTTAGGGCCGTAGGTTTTGTGGGCGGAGAACGACATCAGGTCGACTTTCAGCTTCTGCAGGTCGATCTCGACCTTGCCAGTGGACTGAGCGGCGTCGACGTGGAACAGAATGCCCTTGGAGCGGGTCAGTTCGCCGATGGCTGCGATGTCGTTGATGGTGCCGATTTCGTTGTTCACGTGCATGACCGAGACCAGGATGGTGTCGTCGCGCAGAGCGGCTTCGATCATCGCTGGTGTAACCAGGCCATCAGTCTGAGGCTCGAGGTAGGTCACTTCGAAACCTTCACGCTCCAGTTGGCGCATGGTGTCGAGGACAGCCTTGTGCTCAATCTTGGTGGTGATCAGGTGTTTGCCTTTGGTCGCGTAGAAATGCGCCGCACCCTTGATTGCCAGGTTGTCGGACTCGGTGGCACCGGAGGTCCAGACGATTTCACGCGGATCGGCGTTGACCAGGTCAGCGACCTGACGGCGAGCGTTTTCGACGGACTCTTCAGCTTTCCAGCCGAACACGTGGGAACGGGACGCCGGGTTACCGAAGTTTCCGTCAACCAGCAGGCATTCACTCATCTTTTGCGCCACACGCGGATCAACCGGGGTGGTTGCAGAGTAATCAAGGTAAATCGGCAATTTCATGGACTATCTCCTAAATCAGGCTGGCTGGCGTACCGCTTGGCTCTGTGGCTGTCATTCGACGGCGGACGCTTCAATCTTGTCCAGGCGTGGCGCCTTGCTGTTGCAACGGCGCTGGTCCTGACGCTGGGCTACTTCTTGCACCTCACGGCGAGTTACAAGGTCAGCCAAGCTGATACCGCTCAGAAATTCGTGAATCTGCAGGCTCAGATCGCACCACAAGTGGTGGGTCAGGCAGGTGTCGCCTTGATGGCAATCACCCTGGCCCTGGCATTTGGTCGCATCGACCGATTCGTTCACCGCATCGATCACCTGGGCGACCTGGATGCCCTGCATGTCGCGGGACAGTTGGTAGCCACCGCCCGGGCCACGAACGCTGGAAACCAGATTGCTGCGGCGCAATTTGGCGAAGAGCTGTTCGAGGTAGGACAGGGAGATGCCTTGGCGCTCGGAGATATCGGCCAGGGACACCGGCCCGTGCTGCGCGTGCAACGCCAGGTCAAGCATGGCGGTTACGGCGTATCGGCCTTTTGTAGTCAGTCGCATGGACAATTACCACGGAGTTCGGAATGGGGCGAGTATGCAATTCCCGAGTATTTAAGTCAACTATAAGACCTAGTACTTTAGTCAGGATTACCCGCAAAAGAGCGGCCGCATCATAGCAAAGGCTGGCGGCGTACAGCCAGTAATTGCGCGTTATCGCTCTTCGCGAGCAAGCCCGCTCCCACAAGGACGATGAGCATCCTGTGGGGCGGGCTTGCTCGCGAAGAGGTCAGCGCGGTTTAGCTGGCCTGACTCTGATCCTTGTCCTTCACACAGGCGAAGTCCTCTTCGCGCAGCTCAGGCAGATCTTTCGCACAGTAATTACTGCCCAGATCCTTCAACGCCCCGCACATCCCCTCCAGACGCCCATCAACCGCTTGCAAGTGGTCGAGCAACTGATTGATGGCTCGCGCCACCGGGTCAGGCATGTCTTCGCCAACACCGTAGGCATCGAAACCGATCTTCTCGGCCATGGCCTTGCGTTTGGCGTCTGTCTCTTCGTCGGACTTGACGATGATCCGCCCCGGAATCCCGACCACAGTCGCACCCGGCGGCACAGCCTTGGTCACCACCGCATTGGAACCGACCTTGGCCCCAGCGCCGACCGTAAACGGGCCGAGCACCTTGGCGCCCGCCCCTACCACCACGCCATCTTCCAATGTCGGGTGACGCTTGCCCTTGTTCCAGCTGGTGCCGCCCAGGGTCACACCCTGATAAAGGGTGACGTCATTGCCGATTTCAGCGGTTTCACCGATGACAATACCCATGCCATGGTCAATAAAGAAGCGACGACCGACCTTGGCGCCCGGATGGATCTCGATCCCGGTCAACCAGCGACCGAAGTTCGACACCAGACGCGCCAGCCACTTCCAGCCCATGCCCCACAGGGCCGATGACAGGCGATGTATCCAAATGGCGTGCATGCCCGGGTAGCAAGTCAGGACTTCAAAGGCGTTGCGCGCTGCCGGGTCACGATGGAAAACACTCTGGATATCTTCACGCAAACGCTCGAACATTTTTAATCCTTCCGCTTTAGAAGCTCGCCACGGGCCGCTTTCTGGGTTTCCGTGAGGATGCCACGCAATATATTCATTTCCGCCCGGCTGACCGAGCTTCGACCGTACAACCGGCGCAGGCGCGCCATCAAGTGCCGCGGCTTTTCCGGATCGAGGAATTCGATGGCCACCAGGGTTTGCTCCAGGTGCTCATAGAATCGCTCCAGCTCATCCATGGTCGCCAGCTCACCACTTTTGGTGGACGCCACTTCATCCTTCTCGACCTTGCTCGGCTGGCCTTGGGCCGCGAGCCAGGACATGCGCACTTCATAGCTCAACACCTGCACCGCTGCCCCAAGGTTCAGCGAACTGAACTCAGGGTCTGATGGGATGTGCACGTGATAATGACATCGCTGTAGCTCTTCATTGGTCAGGCCGGAATCTTCACGACCAAAGACCAAGGCAATTTCGGCCCCCGACGCGGCTTCCTCGACCACTTTCACACCGCACTCGCGGGGATCAAGCAACGGCCAGGGAATACGCCGGTCACGGGCGCTGGTACCGAGCACCAGATTGCAGCCGACCAAGGCATCTTCCAAGGTGGCGACGACTTGCGCGTTTTCAAGGATGTCCCCGGCGCCGGAAGCGCGAGCATCGGCCTCGTGGTGCGGGAACAGCCGCGGTTCGACCAGCACCAGCCGCGACAGGCCCATGTTCTTCATGGCACGCGCAGCCCCGCCGATGTTGCCGGGGTGACTGGTATTGACCAGGACGACACGAATGTTATGCAGCAAGGGAGGCGCTCTCGAACACAGAAATGGGGAGCAGAATCTTACAGTTCATCCTACCGTTAAGCTATGAAAGCGAACACCAACCTTCACCTGTAGAAAAGTTCTGATAGAATGCCCGGCTTTCTTTAACAACCTTAGGTGACACATCCATGCAGCCCATGCTGAATATCGCGCTGCGCGCCGCCCGCAGCGCCAGTGAATTGATCTTCCGCTCCATCGAGCGCCTGGATACCATCAAGGTCGACGAAAAAGACGCCAAGGATTACGTATCCGAGGTGGATCGCGCCGCCGAACAGAAAATCATCGACGCACTGCGCAAGGCCTACCCGAATCACTCGATCATGGGTGAAGAAACCGGCATGCACGCCGGCACCGGGATCGAAGGCGAAGAATACCTGTGGATCATCGATCCGCTGGACGGCACCACCAACTTCCTGCGCGGCATTCCTCACTTCGCTGTCAGCATCGCCTGCAAATACCGCGGTCGCCTGGAACACGCTGTTGTTCTGGACCCGGTTCGCCAGGAAGAATTCACCGCCAGCCGTGGTCGCGGCGCTCAACTGAACGGTCGTCGCCTGCGCGTCAGCGGTCGCACCAGCCTCGACGGCGCCCTGCTGGGTACCGGCTTCCCGTTCCGTGACGACCAGATGGACAACCTCGACAACTACCTGGGCATGTTCCGCGCCCTGGTAGGCCAGACCGCCGGTATCCGCCGCGCAGGTTCGGCGAGCCTGGACCTGGCCTACGTGGCTGCCGGCCGTTTCGATGCGTTCTGGGAGTCGGGCCTGTCCGAGTGGGACATGGCTGCAGGCGCCCTGCTGATCCAGGAAGCTGGCGGTTTGGTGAGCGACTTCACCGGCGGCCACGATTTCCTTGAGAAAGGCCACATCGTCGCCGGCAACACCAAGTGCTTCAAAGCAGTGCTGACGGCGATCCAGCCGCACCTGCCGGCTTCGCTGAAGCGCTAAGCGAACGCCCACAAAAAAGCACCCTTCGGGGTGCTTTTTTTATGCCTGGGATTCGTCCCCGAAAACACCGACGATCCCTGTGGGAGCGAGCCTGCTCGCGATGACTGAGCCACATTCAACATTAATGGAGGCTGACACACCGCTATCGCGAGCAGGCTCGCTCCCACAGGGGACTTGTGGTGAGGCATAAATTTCGGGCACAAAAAAAGCACCCCGCAGGATGCTTCTTTTTGAATCTGAAACCCCACTATTTTTAGCGGTTCTCTTCATTCTGCGACAGGACCAGCTTGCCTTCCTTGTCGACCGGAATCTGGTTGCCCGGATCACGATCCATCCGCACCTTGCCTTCCTTGCCGTCCAGCGAATAACGAACGTCGTAGCCTACAACCTTGTCGCTGATGTCATTCACGGTGTTACAGCGAGTCTGAGTCGTGGTGTAGGTGTCACGCTCTTGCATGCCTTCCTGAACCTTGTTGCCCGCATAACCACCACCGACAGCGCCTGCGACCGTGGCAATCTTCTTGCCGGTGCCGCCGCCGATCTGGTTACCCAGCAAACCACCTGCCAATGCACCGACCACTGTACCGGCGATCTGGTGTTGGTCTTTCACCGGCGCTTGCCGGGTCACTGCTACATCCTTGCACACTTCACGTGGCGTCTTGATTTGTGTCTTGACCGGTTCAACGGCTAGCACTTGCGCATACTCAGGGCCGCTTTTAACCAGGCTGTAGGTGGCAACAGCACCCCCGGCAGTTACACCGACAGCACCCAATACCGCACCAACCAGCAACGACTTGTTCACATGAACCTCCTGACCATCACATGCGGGCAAAGCCCGCGCTTCTCCCAGCCTTGGAGCATAAAAAAAGGCGCGAGTTCAACTCGCGCCTTTTTCGGCTGACAGCTGGAAAAGCGATGGCCGTTATGGACGGTCGTCGACTTCCTTGTCAGTGGCCACAGGAGCAATCAGATCTTCGCTGCTCAGGTTCAGCCAGATCAGCATCACGTTCGCGATGTAGATCGACGAGTAAGTACCCGCCAGAACACCGATGAACAGGGCGATGGAGAAGCCGAACAGGTTGTCGCCACCGAAGAACAGCAAAGCAGCGATCGCCAGCAAGGTGGAGATCGACGTCGCCATGGTCCGCAGCAGGGTTTGCGTGGTCGAGATGTTGATGTTCTCGATCAGGCTGGCCTTGCGCAGTACACGGAAGTTCTCACGAACCCGGTCGAATACCACGATGGTGTCGTTGAGCGAGTAACCAATGATCGCCAGTACCGCCGCCAGCACCGTCAGATCGAAGGTGATCTGGAAGAACGACAGGATACCGATGGTCACGATCACGTCGTGGATCAGCGAAACGATGGCACCGACCGCGAACTTCCACTGAAAGCGGAAAGCCAGGTAGATCAGAATGCCGCCCAGCGCCATCAGCATGCCGAGGCCGCCCTGGTCGCGCAGCTCTTCACCGACCTGCGGGCCGACGAACTCGACGCGCTTGACCATCGCCGGGTTGTCGCCGCCGACTTTCAGCAGCGCTTCGGCCACTTGATGGCCCAGCTGCGGGTCCTCACCCGGCATGCGCACCAGCAAATCGGTAGTCGCACCGAAGCTCTGCACGATTGCCTCGTGATAGCCCGAAGTAGCCAGCTGCTCACGCACCTTGGTGACATCGGCCGGACGCTCGTAGGTCAGCTCGATGAGCGTACCGCCGGTGAAGTCCAGGCCCCAGTTCATGCCCTTGGTGGCGACGCTGAACAAAGCCAGCACCGTAAGGAACAATGTGACGCCGAACGCAACGTTGCGAACGCCCATGAAGTTGATTGTACGTAACATGGCAGCCCCTTAAATCCACAACTTCTTGAAGTCACGACCGCCGAAGATCAGGTTGACCATCGCGCGGGTCACCATGATGGCCGTGAACATCGAGGTAAAGATCCCGAGGGACATGGTCACTGCGAAACCTTTGACCGGGCCTGTACCCATCGCAAAGAGAATCCCGCCGACCAGCAATGTGGTCAGGTTGGCGTCGAGAATCGCAGTAAATGCCCGGCCGAAGCCTTCGTTGATTGCCCGTTGTACGGTCATGCCCGCCGCGATCTCTTCACGAATCCGCGAGAAGATCAGCACGTTGGCATCGACCGCCATACCCATGGTCAATACGATACCGGCGATACCCGGCAGGGTCAGCGTTGCCCCCAGCAGCGACATCAAGGCCAACAGCAACACCATGTTCACCGACAGTGCGACGGTGGCGATGATGCCGAAGAAGCGGTAGATGGCGATGATGAACAGCGAGACAAACAGCATGCCCCACAGCGATGCATCGACACCTTTGACGATGTTGTCGGCACCCAGGCTCGGGCCAATGGTACGTTCTTCAGCGAAGTACATCGGGGCAGCCAGACCACCGGCACGCAACAGCAGCGCCAGTTCGGACGACTCGCCCTGACCGTTCAGGCCAGTGATGCGGAATTGAGCACCCAGCGGCGACTGGATGGTCGCCAGGCTGATGATCTTCTTCTCTTCTTTAAACGTTTGAACCGCTACGTCTTTCTCGACACCGTTCACCATTTGTTTGGTGTACGTGGTGACCGGACGCTGCTCGATGAAGATCACCGCCATGCTGCGACCGACGTTGCTGCGCGTCGCACGACTCATCAGCTCGCCACCGTGGCCATCCAGACGGATGTTCACTTCTGGCGTACCGTGCTCGCCGAAGCCAGCCTTGGCGTCAGTTACCTGGTCACCGGTGATGATCAGGCCACGCTCGATCTGTGCCGGCGGACGATTGCCTTCACGGAACTCGAAGCTTTCGGAAGTGGCTTTCGAAGCGCCCGGCTCAGCGGCCAGACGGAACTCAAGGTTGGCCGTCTTGCCGAGGATACGCTTGGCTTCTGCGGTGTCCTGCACGCCCGGCAGCTCAACCACGATGCGGTTGGCGCCCTGACGCTGAACGATCGGTTCGGCAACACCCAGCTCGTTGACGCGGTTACGTACCGTGGTCAAGTTCTGCTTGATGGAGTATTCGCGGATTTCCGCCAGCTTGGCCGGGGTCATCGCCAGACGCAGCACCGCCTGACCATTGAGGTCGGCCGGAACAATGTCGAAATCGTTGAAGTTCTTGCGGATCAGCGCACGGGCCTGTTCGCGGGAAGCTTCATCACTGAAACCCAGCTGAATGGCGCCGTTGAGTTGCGGCAGGCTGCGATAGCGCAGTTTCTCTTTACGCAACAGGCTCTTTACATCGCCTTCGTACACTTTCAAGCGTGCGTCGAGGGCTTTGTCCATGTCCACTTCGAGCAGGAAGTGCACACCACCGGACAAGTCCAGACCCAGCTTCATCGGGTGCGCAGCGAGGTTGCGCAGCCATTGCGGGGTGGTTTGTGCCAGGTTCAGCGCGACGACGTAGTCATCACCCAACGCCTTGCGCACAACGTCTTTGGCCGGCAGCTGATCTTCAGCCTTGGTCAGACGAATCAGACCACCCTTGCCATTGGCCGCCAGCGTGGCTGCCTTGACGTTGATCCCGGATTCCTTGAGCGCAGCGCTCACACGATCCAGATCAGCCTGATTGACTTGCAGCGAAGTGCTTGCGCCGCTGACCTGAATGGCCGGGTCATCAGGATATAAATTGGGAGCGGAATAAATCAGACCGACCGCCAGCACCGCCAGGATCAGAATGTATTTCCACAGAGGGTATTTGTTCAGCATCACGCCGCCCGCTTATGACGCGGGGCGCCTTGCGCGCCCCGTCGATTGAGTAGAAGTTGAAACTTAGATCGCTTTGAGCGTGCCTTTTGGCAGCGTGGCGGCGATGGCGCCTTTCTGGAACTTCATTTCGACGGTGTCGGAAACTTCCAGAACCACGAAATCGTCAGCCACTTTAGTGATCTTGCCGGCGATACCACCGGTGGTCACAACTTCGTCACCTTTTTGCAGGCTGCCCAGCAGGGTTTTCTGCTCTTTGGCGCGCTTGGCCTGTGGACGCCAGATCATCAGGTAGAAGATGACCAGGAAACCGACCAGGAAAATCCACTCGAAACCGCCACCCATTGGGCCGGCAGCAGCAGGTGCAGCAGCGTCAGCCATGGCATTAGAGATAAAAAAGCTCATTTAGCACTCCAGTTGCAAATGTTGAATCTTGGGGTCAGAAAACTCAGTCCAAAGGCGGAACAGGTAACCCGCGTTTGGCGTAGAAGGCATCGACAAAGGCGGCCAATGTACCCTGTTGAATAGCCTCGCGCAAACCAGCCATAAGCACTTGATAATGACGCAAGTTATGGATGGTATTGAGCATGCTCCCCAGCATTTCGCCGCACTTGTCCAGGTGATGCAGATAAGCGCGGGAGAAGTTCTGGCAGGTATAGCAATCGCAGGTCGGATCGAGCGGCGAATCATCATGGCGATGGAACGCGTTTCGGATCTTCAGCACGCCAGTATCAATGAACAGATGCCCATTGCGGGCATTACGGGTTGGCATCACGCAATCGAACATGTCCACACCGCGGCGCACACCCTCAACCAGATCTTCCGGTTTGCCAACGCCCATAAGGTAACGAGGTTTGTCAGCCGGCATCTGGCCTGGCAGGTAATCCAGCACCTTGATCATCTCGTGCTTGGGCTCGCCCACCGACAGACCGCCAATGGCCAGGCCATCGAAACCGATCTTGTCGAGGCCTTCCAGGGAGCGCATGCGCAGGTCCTGGTGCATGCCGCCCTGAACGATGCCGAACAGCGCCGCCGTGTTGTCGCCATGGGCTTCTTTCGAACGCTTGGCCCAACGCAACGACAGCTCCATGGAAATCCGCGCGACGTCTTCGTCGGCCGGGTACGGCGTGCATTCGTCGAAAATCATCACGATGTCGGAGCCCAGGTCACGCTGGACCTGCATCGACTCTTCCGGCCCCATGAACACTTTGGCGCCGTCGACAGGAGAGGCGAAGGTCACGCCCTCCTCCTTGATCTTGCGCATCGCGCCCAGGCTGAACACCTGGAAACCGCCGGAGTCGGTCAGAATCGGGCCTTTCCACTGCATGAAATCGTGCAGGTCGCCGTGCTTCTTGATCACTTCGGTGCCAGGACGCAGCCACAAGTGGAAGGTGTTACCCAGAATGATTTCCGCGCCAGTCGCGGTGATATCCCGCGGCAACATGCCCTTGACGGTGCCATACGTGCCCACCGGCATGAAGGCCGGGGTCTCGACGGTACCGCGCGGAAAGGTCAAACGACCGCGACGAGCCTTGCCGTCAGTAGCAAGCAACTCAAACGACATACGACTTTGGCGACTCATTCTTTGTCCTCAGGGCCACGTGGTGCGGGGTTACGGGTGATAAACATCGCATCACCGTAGCTGAAAAAGCGGTATTCATGCTCGACAGCCGCTTTATAAGCGGCCATGGCTTCGGGATAACCGGCGAACGCCGAAACCAGCATCAACAGCGTGGATTCGGGCAAATGAAAATTGGTGACCAGGGCATCGACCACATGAAACGGCCGGCCCGGGTAGATAAAGATGTCTGTGTCGCCACTGAACGGCTTGAGCACGCCATCGCGCGCGGCACTTTCGAGGGAACGCACGCTGGTGGTCCCCACGGCAATCACCCGACCACCACGAGCGCGGCAAGCCGCGACGGCATCGACCACGTCCTGGCCGACTTCCAGCCATTCGCTATGCATGTGGTGATCTTCGATCTTCTCGACCCGCACCGGCTGAAACGTACCCGCCCCCACGTGCAAGGTCACGAACGCCGTCTCGACGCCCTTGGCGGCAATCGCCTCCATCAGCGGCTGATCGAAATGCAGCCCCGCCGTCGGCGCCGCCACCGCGCCCAGGCGCTGGGCGTACACGGTCTGATAGCGCTCGCGGTCCGAGCCTTCATCCGGGCGGTCTATATAAGGAGGCAGCGGCATGTGCCCGACGCGGTCGAGCAGCGGCAACACCTCTTCGGCAAACCCCAGCTCGAACAACGCATCATGACGCGCCAGCATCTCGGCTTCGCCACCGCCGTCGATCAGGATCTTCGAACCCGGCTTCGGCGACTTGCTGGAGCGCACATGGGCCAGCACGCGATGACTGTCGAGCACCCGCTCCACCAGGATTTCCAGCTTGCCGCCGGAAGCCTTCTGGCCAAACAGCCGCGCCGGAATCACCCGGGTATTGTTGAACACCATCAAATCGCCCGGGCGCAAATGCTCGAGCAAATCAGTGAATTGACGGTGCGCCAGGGCGCCGCTGACCCCATCAAGGGTCAACAGGCGACTGTTGCGACGCTCGGCCAAAGGGTGGCGAGCAATCAGCGAATCAGGGAGTTCGAAAGTAAAGTCAGCAACGCGCATGATGGGGTTCGTCTAGCAGGGGCCGGAAGTCTAGCCGAAATAGTGAAAATTCTCTATGTACCTGATTGACCGACGGTAATCTCATCTCTATACTTCGCCGCCATTGAGCCCTGATGGCGGAATTGGTAGACGCGGCGGATTCAAAATCCGTTTTCGAAAGGAGTGGGAGTTCGAGTCTCCCTCGGGGCACCAAAATTAAGAAAGGTCTTGCTTTGCAAGGCCTTTTTTTTCGTCTGTAGAAAAGCTACCCCGTCGCTGTAGGAGCTGCTGAAGGCTGCGATCTTTTGATCTTGCTTCTCTTCCACACCGCCCGCACCGGTGGAACATTTCACAAGGATTCCCCCCATGGAATTGCTGCTGGAAACCGTCGCCCTGTTCAGCCTTAAGCTTGCTTATGAGACGGAGGATTCGAGTCCGATTCTTCGGGATGATTTGCTGATGAGTGATTATGAGAGGGAGGTTTTTGGGTTGCTGGCGCGTAGGGGGGATGTTGAGGCGATCCAGAGGAAAGTGGATGAATGCCTGGATTTGGCGCTGAAGGCGATTGGCGGTGTTGATACAGTCCTGGGTCGTGAATTGCATAGGTTGGCAGCAAATTTCAGCGCTGCACTAACGATGGAGCAGCTTGATTCTCCGCTCCTCGCGCTTAAGGACTACTTGAAAGACATTCAATGAATGGAGGGGAGTGCCTAAAAACCGGGTTCGTCCGAAGGCGCACCAACGCTAACAGCCATGTATTGACGAGTAACAAATGTGCTCCCTTTCCTCCAGTCACCTTTTCTCCATCATCACCCAATGATAGCAATGTGCTTGCCACCAGCATGCGAGCATGGCCTTATATGAGACTAGTCGGTTAGGGAGGATCGTAGGAAGCACCACACGCCCCCCCGGTCAGTCATACAGTGGATGGGTCGAGTGAATTAGATCGTGGCCAATACAAAGAGCTTTACTGAACAAACCAGTGCGGACACTACCGAAATTGGCTTCCACTACCAGTACTATTATTTTCTTTATCGCCTATTAAATCTGAAATCTGGTCAATCTGTCGGTCTCGAAGTTAAAGATGACGTACATACCGACCTCGATAATGACACACAAATACTGTTTCAGCTGAAGCATACTGTACAGCTTAGTGCCGCCGGAAATCCTATTGCGCTCACTGAGTTAGACAGCGATCTCTGGAAGACGATGCATAACTGGGCAAAAATCATTTCAGATAAAGCTGCTGACCGGAATCAGACTTCAAAGCAAAACGAGTTCGTCAAGAAAACTGAATTCCACCTAATTACAAACAAATCAGAAAGCAGTCGAAATGAATTTCTAAAAAAACTAGAAGACTACAAAGCATCAAAAATTAATTTTGATGCCTTACGCACACACATAAACTCATTACATGAAAAAACCAAAGACGATGATATAAAAAAGTACTTAGGGGCAGTTCTAGCGCTCAGCAAGAGTGTTCTTGCAGCGTTTCTTCGCAAGGTCCATCTTGAGTTAGACCTTGACGACCTTCACACTCTGATCAAGACAGCCATTAGGGAAAAAATGGTTGAAAACTCCAAAGTAGATATCGTTTTTGAAAGACTTGATTCAAATATCAGAACCGACAACTACATTCGTATCAAAGAAGGTCAAAAAGTCGAATTAGACTTCGACTCATTCTACAGCCGGTATCGAACTATTTTCTCTACATCCAGAGAGCCGCTTCAGCTTGGCAGGCCATTTCTTCCGGCATTCCCCGATGACATTTTTGCACAAACATTTGTCAAACAACTTCTCGCCGTAAACGCTATGAAAGTCGGAGATATTGAAAAAGCGTTTGAATTCACCACAAACAAACTAAAAATTGCTCGTTTCCTGGATGACTGGCTCCAATCAGGAGAGCTTGTAGCCGACGAAATTTCTGCGTTCCATGATGACGTGAAGTCAAAGTGGCGCAATGCATTTGATCACTGGTGCGAAGATTGCCTCGACCACGACGTGGTCAATAAAGCGAAAGAGTTACTTTATGATCTTCGTAAAGTGGAGTTTTCTATAGCCAACAGCAAACTTAACACTGAGTTAAGTAATGGAGAGCTCTACCATCTTTCTGACGAACAACTGATTGGATGGCACCGCGATTGGAAAACTTTGTAATTCAACCACCACCGAAGACCAACAAGGGCTTCTGGGATGGATATAACAATGTTGGCATAGGCGTGACAGCCATTGCTTCCGTGCTAAATCATTTAGGCAGCCTCTCCATTCCTAAAGCGCTGCTGATCATTCCTATGATTGTCCACCGCCCTACCCTTAATCATATGGCAAATAAAGGAACCCTAGAGCGAGGATCTGCCGCCCTCAGCTCAGGTCATCCGCAACTATTCGTCAACTTCAATGAACGCTTCGAAAGTTGTCTTCCATTATCGGTTAACTCTATTCAGTTACTAGCACACCTGGGCTACGCCAAACTGGGCGAAGTGCTAGTCCGCCAACGTCGACTGGTAATAGATTCGGATCTTGGGCAGAGAGCAAAAAAAATCGACCTAGCTTCCGAAAAAATTTCCGAACTTCTACTCGAACCCGACGAAGAACTTTACTTAAACTTTAGGGTGCAACTGTGAATTTTGGCATTGATGCAATCATCCTGTGGTCTAGAAACAACGAAATTCGCTCACTGGATTTTGAGCGCAACAAAGTAAATGTCATAACCGGTGAAAGTCAAACCGGCAAATCAACGATACTCAAGATATTCGATTACTGTTTTCTAGCGAGCGAGCATGACATCCCACACGACGTTATTAACGATAACGTCGGCTGGTACGGAATCAAGTTTTACGTTAATGACAAGAGCTACTTTCTTGCTCGACGCAGCCCTGTCGGAAACACCGTGTCATCTGACTATTGTTTCTCATCCATGGGCGTAGTTCCGGAAGCACCAACACCCAACATCAAACAAGATGACTTACGAGGAATACTCGAAGCGGAGTTTTCAATTGATGACAGAATTCGAATGCCCTTTGGTGGCCGAGTTATAAAATCCGGCTCCCGAATTTCATTCCGCTACTTTTTTCTTTTCAATACAATTTCCGACGACATCATTCTTAACAGTAAGAACTTCTTTGACAAGCAAGAAGTCGATCGATATCGCGAAGCTCTACCCAGAATCTTTGACTTGGCACTCGGAATCGATGATTTGGAGAATATTGTCGCTCGTGAGCGCAAAGATTCCCTGAGCAAAGAGATTGCTAAGCTCGAACGTAAAAATTTTTCGCTGACAGAGAGCAAAAGCTCCTTCAGTAGCGAGATTCGCGACATAGCTGCAAAAGCGACTGAGTATGGATTGACACCCGAACTTGACAAAGATATTACGGCATCCAACCTACGAAACATGCTCGACAAACCCACTATCACACCAAACTACGACACATCAACAAAACGTCGCTCGGATATCAACTCACAGCTTTTTTCCATAAACAGACAAATCAGAAAATACTCTCAATTCAATGAGGAGTATAAGAGCTACAAGTCGACGGTAAAAAACTCTCAGGACAGCTTGAAACCGCTAAAGGTACTCATGGAGCGCTCTAGCGAAATCGTAAAATCAGATATTTTTGATGAGCTGATCAGCAGTCTTCAAGTCGACCTTCGTACGATTTATGAGACCATCAAGGCTAGGCGCCCAGTTGAGAGCCAAGTAAACGGTGCAGTTAGGCAGCTAGAGGACAAGAAAAAAGCGCTAGAGGAGGAACTACAAGTCCTTCCTGAGACGCCCCGCTCCTTTAAAGAACTCCAAGATATGTGGGTATTTTTGGGCGAAGCTCGGGGTAAACTCAGCATCTATGCTCGTATGGATGACAAGCGCGCTGAAAAGCCGGAGGCAGCCGATTTAACACGACTTACAACCGAGCATGACGCCATCAATGTAAAAGATGTGGAGGCGGAGCGAAATGCGACCATTAGCTTGATAGATGAAGTTTCCGCAGAATTGATGACACAAGCGAAGAGCGCCCTGGAGAACTACGCAACGTGGTATCCAAGCTTCAACTACAAAGAAAAAAAAGTTCAGCTTAGAAAGCCAAAATCAACACTCATTGAAAATGTTGGCAGCAGTTCCAACCACATGTTTTTGCATTTAATTCACTTCCTATCCCTACACGAAGTCGCTCTTAACAAAAAATCTAAATTTGTTCCTAGCTTCCTGATAGTTGACCAGCCCAGCCGTCCCTACTGGGGCGAAGAGGAAGAAGTAGATCCCGAGAACCTTATACATAGCGACAGAGCCAAGATTAGAACTGCATTTGAAATGCTTAATACCTTTATCGAAAACATCAATATAGAATACAAAAACGAGTTTCAGATGATTATGTTCGAACACGTACCTATATCAATGTTTGATGGATTAAAGAACATCCATCTCCTACCCTCATTCCGAGACGGGAATGCTCTAATTCCAAATGACTGGCGCAGTAACAGCGCTAGTTAAGTGGTTACGCCGTACGAATCCCGGCTTTAAAAAGTCGGGATACTTTTCAAATTTTCAGTAACCAGAGGATCGATACGCTTTCTGACTTTTCAAAAAAAGATAAACCGAGTCTTCCTATTCACTTGATTTTTTTTGGCTACAAACACCCTACAAGCCCAAGGTGCGAATTTAATCACCATGCAAATGGCTCGTGTTGTCGGAAGTCTTTGGGCACAACGCGATGCTGGAAGGCAGCAGAGGGAAATTTCGGGTGACTTCAAAATAACGATTGGAACTTTCTGAATCGCCTAACGCCGGCGACTTTCATTGACCGAGCTTCAGATAGGACTCGAAGGTTGCAGGAAAGGGGGTCTGCAAGATACTCTGCCACCGTCGCTGCCAATTCAGCGACCGGGTGTGGAAACCCGTGTAATTCAAGGCGCAACAGCGCCCCCATCACGTCTGCCGGCGCTTTTTTTATGCCTGCGGCGTGAGTTATGGCGGCTGTGCGTGGGACGTCTTCGGGCGTGCCGGTTTCCTTGATTCCCGGTTTTCCACCCTGCGCACAGCTGTCACCCATTCGTGTGGAAACGAATGCGGCAGCTTCACATATCAAGGAGTCTGATAATGCGCAGCATCAATCCGTACAAAATTTGGCTTTTCCCTCAACGCGACTCCCGGTTGCGTAACGCCTCAATGTCCACCCTCTCCCACCGCCGCTCCTTCATCGGAGGTGGCAAATGACCGAACAACCCGAACTCAAAACCATCGGCCTTACACCCGCGATCTACTGCGCGGATCAACCACTCTTCCACGTCACTCGCGGCGTTCCCCTCGGCGATGCCTTATCCATGGCTTCTGACTTTCTGTTTCTCGCCAAGAAGCTGACCGAAGATGCTGCTTACGCCACAGACACCGACCGCCACGCCTGGGCCGCGCATTATCTGACGGCGATGAGTAAGGCGGTGGTGGATGATGCGGTGAAGGTGCTGAATCGGGATCGGGACAATGAGCTGGCGTCTAAGCGGGCGGGGGCGAAGTCTGAAGGGTAGTGGCTGGGAAATGGCGGGATGGTTCTGATGTCGGTCGGTGAGGTGTGAAGTCAGGGGGAGCGGACTGCTTGGGATGATGGTAGGGCATTCAGGATTAATGTTGGATGGTCTGGCGCTTTCGCGAGCAAGCTTTGCTCCTACAGGGTTTGCGGTGAATTGACTGGCATTGTTAGCCCCGAGTTCTTTCGGGGCTTTCGACCTGCGGGTGATGTCCTGCACGTTGACCGCGATGATGCGTTTGTTGGTAAACACCACGTCGTCGCGCATGGATTTGCAGGAGTCGATGGCTGCTCCCCTTCCAGTAGCAACCAAGCATGACTTCACGCCATCGGCTTACCCGGCTCGTCCTGCCCCGCCGCCCGCACTGCAATCTCAATCGCCCGAACACTGATCGCCGCAAATATCGCGGTCATCAGCACCCCGTTGAACCCCAACAAAATCGCCAGAATCCGCGAGACGCCAAGTTTCGGCACGAGTTCTCCATAGCCAATGGTCAAACCGGTCACGAAGCCGAAATAGATGCCGTCAAAAGGATCCCACCCCTCCAGGTAGCTGATGATGAGGCCGAACAGCACGATAAGAAAAAACAGTACGGAAAAGATCGGCCAGACAACACGCAAGTAGAACCCGATTGCTTTGAAGAATTCTCGACGGACGTGCGATGCATGAGTGGGCTTCATGTCATGGGCTTCCTGAGATTTGCCTGAGCGGCAGGCGTATTAACACTCCATCAGCTTGGCACAAGCGCTGGAAACTGGTGCATCAGCAGCGGGTCGGGGGTGGTTCAAGCACGATTCGCGATAGCGTTGCACATAGTCCCCGACCATTCAGGGACGACGCCTCCGGCCGCACTCTTCTAGACTCAATAGAAGGTCGTAGAAAGAACCGAACACGTCGCTTTTGTGCAGATGAATCAAAGGCAGCGTGGCAAGCTGACTTTTATGCCCTTATAGAGGTGCGGCAAAGACCGTGCCGGGCACAACAAGATGCCCGCCAAGGGTGCCCTGGCCAACGGCCTGAAATTGCCACGATTCCGTGACGTGGTGTGAGTGCCGCAGCCGACACTTTCGGACGACCGACAACCTTCTGGTTTGTCCGTGACCGTGAGGATTGCTGAATGCCTGATGAGACGTTGCACGTGCCTTTGGTCAACAGCCTGCTGGAGCGCCACAAGGGCTCTGCGGGCGCACTGTTGCCCATTCTTCATGATATTCAGGAACGCATCGGTTACATCCCCGATGCGGCCGTCCCCGAGATTGCCCACGCGCTCAACCAGAGTCAGGCCGAGATTCGTGGGGTGATCAGCTTTTACCATGACTTCCGTACTGCGCCTCCGGCCCGACACATTCTGCGGTTGTGCCGCGCAGAGTCGTGCAAGAGTCGCGGTGCCGAGCAGCTTGCGGCGCAGTTGCGCGAACGTCTGCAACTGGACGATCACGGCAGTAGCGCCGATGGCAGCATCAGTTTGCGGCCGGTGTATTGCCTCGGTGCCTGTGCTTGCTCGCCCGCTCTGGAGCTGGATGGCCGGGTGCATGCGCGGCTGAGCGCTGAGCGTCTGGATGCTTTGCTCGACGCTTGTCGGGAGGACGCATGATGCCGTCGCTCTATTTGCCCAGTGATTCGCTAGCCCTTGCCGTGGGTGCCGATGAGGTGGCGGTGGCCCTTATCACTCAGGCCCGGGAACGCAATCTGCCACTGGAGTTGCAGCGCACCAGTTCGCGCGGCCTGTATTGGCTGGAACCGCTGTTGGAAGTGGACAGCCCGCAAGGCCGGATCGGCTTCGGCCCGCTGACCGCCGCCGATGTGCCGTCCGTGCTCGAAGCGCTGCAAGGCGAGCCGTCCGCACATCCACTGGCCTTGGGGCTGGTGGAAGAATTGCCGTATCTGAAGACTCAACAACGCCTGCTGTTTGCCCGCGCCGGTGTTACCCGGCCGCTGTCGCTGGATGATTATCGGGCCCATGGCGGTTTCGAGGGTTTAACGAGGGCCGTGACCGTTGGCGGTGAGCAAACCGCGACGGAGGTGTTCGATTCAGGCCTGCGTGGCCGTGGCGGCGCGGCTTTCCCCGCCGGGATCAAATGGCGCACGGTGCGCGCCACCCAAGCGGCGCAGAAATACATTGTGTGCAACGCCGACGAAGGCGACTCCGGCACTTTCGCCGACCGCATGTTGATGGAAGGCGACCCGTTCCTGCTGATCGAAGGCATGGCGATTGCCGGCATCACTGTCGGTGCCACTTACGGCTACATCTACGTGCGCTCGGAATATCCAGACGCCGTGGCCACACTGCGCCAGGCGCTGAACCTGGCTCGGGCCGCCGGTTACCTCGGCGCCAATGTCGGCGGCAGCGGCCAGGCTTTCGATATGGAAGTGCGGGTCGGTGCCGGGGCTTATATCTGCGGTGAGGAAACCGCGCTGTTGGACTCGCTCGAAGGCAAGCGCGGGATCGTGCGCGCCAAACCGCCGATCCCGGCGCTGAAGGGGCTGTTCGGCCTGCCGACGCTGGTGCACAACGTGCTGACCCTGGCCTCGGTGCCGCTGATTCTCGCCAAGGGCGCGCAGTTTTATCGCGATTACGGCATGGGCCGCTCCCTGGGCACCATGCCCTTCCAGTTGGCAGGCAATATCCGTCACGGCGGCCTTGTGGAACGGGCGTTTGGCCTGACCTTGCGCGAACTGGTGGAAGACTACGGCGGCGGCACCGCCAGTGGCCGGCCGCTGAAGGCCGCGCAGGTGGGCGGCCCGCTCGGCACGTGGGTGCCGCCGTCGCAATTCGACACGCCGCTGGATTACGAAGCCTTCGCCGCCATGGGCGCGATGCTCGGTCACGGTGGTGTGGTGGTGGCGGATGACAGCCTGGACATGGCGCAAATGGCGCTTTTCGCCTTGCAGTTTTGCGCCGAGGAATCCTGCGGCAAATGCACGCCCTGCCGTATCGGCTCGACCCGGGGCGTTGAGGTGATTGACCGCCTGTTGGCCGCGCCGGACCAGAGCGGTCGCAATGAGCAGGTCATCATCCTCAAGGACCTGTGCGACACGATGCAATACGGTTCGCTGTGTGCCTTGGGCGGCATGGCCCCCTTTCCGGTGGTCAGCGCCCTCAAGTACTTCCCCGCTGACTTCGGTCTGCAAGCCTCGGAGGCCGAGCAATGATCACCCTCTTCGACCCGAAAACCGATATCGATCTTGGAACGCCGGCCCGCGACAGCGACGTGCAGGTCACCCTGAACATCGACGGCCGCAGCATCAGCGTGCCCGAAGGCACTTCGGTGATGCGCGCCGCCGCGCTGTTGGGCACCACCATTCCGAAACTGTGTGCCACCGACAGCCTGGAAGCCTTCGGCTCCTGCCGCATGTGCCTGGTGGAGATCGACGGCATGCGCGGTTACCCGGCGTCCTGCACCACGCCGGTCACCGAAGGCATGACCGTGCACACCCAGACGCCGAAACTCGCGACCCTGCGCCGCAACGTCATGGAGTTGTACATCTCCGATCACCCGCTGGATTGCCTGACCTGCTCGGCCAACGGCAACTGCGAACTGCAAACCGTGGCCGGTCAGGTCGGCCTGCGTGAAGTGCGTTACGGCTATGAAGGCGACAACCATCTGGCCGACGTGAAGGACACCTCCAACCCGTATTTCGACTACGACCCGAGCAAGTGCATCGTCTGCAACCGCTGCGTGCGCGCCTGCGAAGAAACCCAGGGCACGTTTGCCCTGACGATTACCGGGCGCGGTTTTGAATCGCGGGTGGCGGCGGCCGGTGGCGATAACTTCCTCGAGTCGGAATGCGTGTCCTGCGGTGCCTGTGTGCAGGCCTGCCCGACCGCGACGCTGATGGAAAAAAGCGTGGTCGAACTGGGTCAGCCCGAGCGCAGCGTGATCACCACTTGCGCTTATTGCGGCGTGGGTTGCTCGTTCCGCGCCGAGATGAAAGGCGACCAGCTGGTGCGCATGGTTCCGGACAAGAACGGTCAGGCCAACCACGGCCACTCTTGCGTCAAGGGGCGCTTTGCCTGGGGCTACGCCACTCACCCGGATCGCATCACCAAGCCGATGATCCGCCAGCACATCAACGACCCGTGGCAGGAAGTCAGCTGGGATGAAGCGGTGACCTACGCCGCCAGCGAATTCCGCCGGTTGCAGCAAAAGTACGGTCGCGACTCGATTGGCGGCATCACCTCCAGCCGTTGCACCAACGAAGAAACCTATCTGGTGCAAAAACTGGTGCGCGCCGCGTTCGGCAACAACAACGTCGACACCTGTGCGCGGGTCTGCCACTCGCCGACCGGCTATGGCCTGAAACAAACCCTTGGCGAGTCCGCCGGTACGCAGAGTTTCGATTCGGTGATGCAGGCCGACGTGATCCTGGTGATGGGCGCCAACCCCAGCGACGCCCACCCGGTGTTCGCCTCTCAGCTCAAACGCCGCTTGCGTGAAGGCGCACGGCTGATCGTCATCGACCCTCGGCGCATTGATCTGGTGGACTCGGTGCATGCCCGCGCTGAGCTGCACCTGGCCCTGCGTCCGGGCACCAACGTCGCCATGCTCAACGCGTTGGCCCATGTCATCGTGACCGAAGGTCTGCTCGACCAGGCCTTCATTGATGAACGTTGCGAGGGCAGCGATTTCGCTCGCTGGAGTGAGTTCGTCAGCCGTGCGGAAAATGCGCCGGAAGTGCTTGGTGATATTTGCGGCGTAGACGCTGCCGATATCCGCGCCGCCGCTCGTCTGTACGCGGGCGCCGGCAATGCGGCGATCTATTACGGCCTGGGCATCACCGAACACAGCCAGGGCAGCACCGCGGTCATGGGCATCGCCAACCTCGCCATGGCCACCGGCAACATCGGCCGCGAAGGCGTCGGTGTGAACCCGTTGCGCGGACAGAACAACGTCCAGGGCTCCTGCGACATGGGCTCCTTCCCACACGAGCTGCCCGGTTACCGGCACATCTCCAACGAGGTGGTACGGGCGCAATTCGAACAAGCGTGGAACGTGACCTTGCAACCCGATCCGGGCCTGCGCATTCCTAACATGTTCGAGTCTGCGTTGGCTGGCAGCTTCAAGGGTTTGTATTGCCAGGGCGAAGACATCGCCCAGAGCGACCCGAATACCCAGCACGTCACCGCGGCCCTGTCGGCCATGGAATGCGTGGTGGTGCAGGACATTTTCCTCAACGAAACCGCCCGGTTCGCCCACGTGTTCCTGCCGGGCAGTTCGTTCCTGGAAAAGGACGGCACTTTCACCAACGCCGAGCGGCGTATCTCGCGGGTGCGCAAGGTCATGGAGCCGCTGGGCGGCAAGGCAGACTGGGAAGGCACGGTGGCGCTGGCCAACGCCTTGGGCTACCCGATGAACTACACGCATCCGTCGCAAATCATGGATGAAATCGCCAGCCTGACGCCGACCTTCACCAACGTCAGCTACGCCGCACTGGATAGCCACGGCAGCCTGCAATGGCCATGCAACGCCGCGGCACCGGACGGCACGCCGACCATGCACATCGAGCAATTCGTGCGCGGCAAGGGGCGCTTCATGCTCACCGGTTACGTGCCGACCGAGGAGAAGGTCAACAATCGCTATCCGCTGCTGCTGACCACCGGGCGCATCCTCAGTCAGTACAACGTGGGCGCTCAGACGCGGCGTACCGAAAACGTCGCCTGGCACGACGAAGACCGTCTGGAAATCCACCCGACCGACGCCGAGAGCCGCGGCATCAATGAAGGTGACTGGGTCGGCATCGGCAGCCGCGCCGGCCAGACCGTACTGCGTGCGCGGGTTACCGAACGGGTCGCCCCGGGCGTGGTGTACACCACGTTCCACTTCCCGGAATCGGGGGCCAACGTCATCACCACCGACAACTCGGACTGGGCCACCAACTGTCCGGAGTACAAGGTCACCGCCGTCGAAGTCAGCCGCGTCTACCACCCTTCCGAATGGCAAAAACGCTATCAGGCCTTCAGCGACGAACAGGACCGTCTGCTCAAGGAACGCCGGCATGCCCGTGGCGCTAAAGCGGAGGTGCGCCGATGAGTACGGAGAACCTGATCAAGATGGTCAACCAGATCGCCCTGTATTTCGCCACCGAACCGGACGAGCAAGCGGCCGTGCTCGGCGTGCGTAATCATCTGCAGATGTACTGGACGCCGGGCATGCGCAAGGAATTGCTGGCCTGGCAGACAGAACATCACGGGGAGGATTTGCACCCGTTGGCGCAGGCGGCGGTCAGTGGCGCGGGGTGGGAGGCTTAGGCTCCCACGATCTTGAGACTAGCTAAAAACCTGTGGGAGCGAGCCTGCTCGCGATGAGGCCAGTACATTCAGCATCAATGTTGACTGAACTGACGCTATCGCGAGCAGGCTCGCTCCCACAGGGGTTGTGTGTTCAGAGCAAATGCTTGGAAATCAGCTTCGAAATTTCCACCATCGATGTCTTCCCGGTGAACTCGAACTTCACCTTCCCCAACGACGAAAAATAAATCTCCAATTCGGAGTCCAGGTCAAACGTGCCGGACGTTTCCACCGAATACGCCACGATGTTTTTGTACGGCAACGAGGTGAAGTCTTTCTTGCTGCCGGTAAGGCCCTGGACGTTGACGGCGATGATCCGCTTGTTGGTAAACACCACGCCATCGCGCATGGATTTGTAGGAGTCGATGACCTGCTCCCCATCCAGTAGCAGCGCGGTGACGCGTTCGGCGTATTCGTCGTTCTGCTTGAGTTTGAAGAAGCCTTTGTTGTTGAAATCAATCATCTGTCATTCCCTGTTTTCAAATGAACCTCTAAACCGGATGCACCGGCAACACCACCAACGCTTCCAGCCCGCCCTTCGACCGATTACGCAGTTTCAGTTCCCCGCCGTGCTCCAACACTATCGCCCGCGCCGCCGATAATCCCAAGCCCACGCCGCCGGTGCTTTTGTTTCGCGATCCTTCCATGCGAAAGAACGGCGCGAACACTTGTTCAAGGCTGGCCTCCGGAATCCCCGGCCCACGGTCCAGTACTTTGATCCGCACTTCCCCGGCATCAGGGATCAGCTCAATCGCCGGCTCACTCCCGTACTTGATCGCGTTATCCAGCAGATTGGTCATCACTCGCTTAAGTCCCAACGGCCTGCCGAAATACACCAGCCGCAACGGCCCGCTGAAGGCCATCTCAACACCTTGATCGCGATAATCATCCAGCAAGGTTTGCAGCAATTCAGCCAGATCAAACTGGGTCGCCGGTTCTAGCCGCGCATCATCCCGGAAGAATTCCAGCGCCGAATTGATCATCGCCTGCATTTCATCCACGTCGCGAAACAGCCGTTGCTGTTGCTCGCTGTCTTCGATGAATTCCCCGCGCAAGCGCATCCGCGTCAGGGGCGCGCGCAGGTCGTGGGAGATCGCGGCGAGCATTTGCGTGCGGTCGCGGATGAAGTGTTGCAACTGCGCCTGCATGGCATTGAAGGCGAGGATCGCCTGGCGGATTTCCTGGGGTCCGAGGGGTTCGATGGGTGGCGCGCGGAAGTCCACGCCGAATCGCCGAGCGCCTTCGGTGAAGTGTTGCAAAGGTGTGGCGAGGCGGCGAGTGGCAATCAGTGTGACGAGGGTGGTGGAGATCAGCACCAGCAGGATGACGATCAGGTAGCGTGGCGTGTCGTCGAGGCCCCAATTGCGCGAGTGTGCGGCGAACATCAGCCAGGAGTGGTCCGGCAGTTCGATCAGCAGCGCGTAATGCGCGTCCGCCGAGTTTTCCGTCCAGTCAGACGGCTCATAGACCTGGATTCGACCGGCGAATTTAAGCAGCGGCTGTAGGACGGTCGAGCCGATTTCGGAGTCCAGATCCTCCACCGGTGGCAGATCGAGTTCACACCGATCAAGGTGCCAGCTAACGGTGAAGCCATCATCGCTGACGGCTTGCGCCATTTGACTGCGCAGCGGCGCCGGGGCGGCCTGGATGATGCGGGTGATGGCGGCCATTTTATCGAGCAGCCCGGTTTCGGTCAGCGGCGGACGTGCCCACACGCCGGCCAATTGTATAAACAGTCCATTGAGCGCCAGAGAAATGAGCATCGCCAGAATGATGGTCAAGGCGATCCAGCGCGCCACCGTGTCCCGGCGAATCCGCTTCAGCAAGCTCATCGCCGCGTCACGCTGGGGGTGAACAGGTAGCCGCCATTGCGCACGGTGCGAATCATTGCCGGGCGCTTGGTGTCGGACTCGAGTTTGCGGCGCAGGCGGCTGATTTGCACATCGATGCTGCGATCAAACGCGTCATGGCAATGCCCGCGCGCCAGGTCCAGCAACTGCTCGCGGGTGAGGATGCGCTGGGGGTGTTCGACGAAGACCAGCAGCAAGTCGAACTCACCGGCCGAGAGCGGGATCATCACGTTGTCCGGCGAACGCAGTTCACGGCGGGTGACGTCGAGGTGCCAGTCGGCGAAGTCGATCAGTGGCCGCGGGCGCTCCTGCACGACCGGACGGCGCTCGTCCACGCGCCGCAGCACGGCGCGCACCCGGGCCAGCAGTTCGCGGGCGTCGAAGGGTTTGGTCAGGTAATCATCGGCGCCGAGTTCGAGGCCGACGACCCGGTCGCTGAGTTCGCCCATGGCGGTCAGCATGATCACCGGCATGGCGTAGCGAATCCGCAGTTGCTGGCACAGGATCAATCCACTGTCACCTGGCAACATCACGTCAAGAATGATCAGGTCCGGCGGCTGTCGCTCGATGGCCGCCCACAGCGACGCGCCGTCGGTGGCGACCTCGACGCTGTAACCGTGTTGTACGAAGAATTTTTTCAGCAGATCGAGGACTTCAACGTCGTCGTCCACAATTAAAAGGCTGTTCACCGAAGGTCACTTAAGGGCCGAATGGAACCGCCATCTAAAACCATTCACGGCAGCGCGTCATATATTTCAATCCTGCAATAAAACATCAGCGCCGCAATAAACCGGACATCTTTGCGCAAGGCTTGGGGCTCAGCATCTCGGCGAATTCCTCCCGAGACTTGCGTCCATGTTGCCTTTCAAATGTGCTCCCTGGCTGGCCCGCAACACTTCGATTGCCGTGCTGGCCGCAGGGCTGGCAGGTTGCAACAGCCAACCGCCTGCGGCCGCCACCGTGACTTGCGCCGAAATCAGCTATTCGGTGTATGACCCGGTGGAGCCCTTCAACCGCGGCGTCTTCGCCTTCAATCGGGTGGCCGATGACTATGCCCTGGCGCCGGTCGCTCGTGGCTATCGTTACTTGCCGGACTTTTTCCAGACGGGTGTGCATAACTTCGTGGCGAACTTTGGCGAGCCCAAGGTCTTTATCAACGACCTGTTGCAAGGCAACCCGATGCGCTCGGTCAACACCCTGGGGCGTTTCGCGCTGAACACCACGGTGGGTGTGGTGGGCTTGATCGATGTCTCCGGCATGGCCGGCATCCCGCGTCATGACGCGGACTTCGGTCAGACGTTTGGCGTGTGGGGCATCGGCGGCGGTCCGATCGTCGAGCTGCCATTGTTCGGCACCTCGAACAGCCGCGATGCGGCCGGGCGAGTGCTGAGTTTTGTGGTCGATCCGTTCGGCAGCAACAGCGACACCGTGGATACGCTGTCCACCATCAATACGGTCGGCGGCATCGTCGATGGTCGAGCAGAAGCGTTACCGCTGACCGACAGCCTGCAAAAAATGCCGGATTATTACAGCGCGCTGCGCAACGTGGTCGCCGAGCATCGTGCTGCTTATGTGGCGGATGGCAAACAAGGTTCAGCGCAAACCACTAAACCTCAATGCGAAGGAGCACCGGCCGATGGTTTCTGAAAGCAATCATTTGACGCTGCAACAGCGCGTGACCCGGCAGGACGCGGTCAATCTGCACTGCCGGGAAATCACCCTGCGCCTGTCACCGGACTGCCGCCAACTGGTGCTCAGCCGCTACACCGAACACTACGGCCCGGCGGTGGTGCGCTGGATCGAGCGCAGTCATACCGTGTCGCTGAGCGAGCTGTTTCGCTGGCTGGTGGCCAATGGGGAAACGAGTGTCATGAGAGGGGACAGCCTTTCGCTGCCTTGATGAACCCTCAAGCCTTCGGGTGTGAGTGATGCCGAAACAATCACCGCTTGTTACAGATTCAGCTGCAAGCCAGTGGCCATCAGATAATACCGGCCGCTGGCTGCGCTATCATCGCGCGCTCTGTGCACCAAGAGTCTTGAACCTGCATGCCCATGTCTTCGCCATTCCCCGACAGCCATCGCTCTCTGCCACCGGTCCTTGCCGGCCCGCTGTTGCGGCGTCTGGAGCCCACGCGCCTGGTGCTCTGGCTGGTGGGAACCCGGGCCTTGTCGCTGACCTTGCGCCTGCAAGGTGTCGGCGACATTCGCCTCGACGCCGGGCAATGCACGGTCATCCCGATTGGCAAGCATGCCTTCGTTCATCTGATCGATGTGCCGCTGACCACCGCCCTGCCCTGCGACACGCTGATCGACTATGACCTGCTGATAGATGACGCGGCGGCCGGTATTGCCGACTGGGCGCCTCATCTGCTGTATGGCGAAGCCCGTTGCCCGAATTTCGTGTTGCGTTCGCGCATTGATCAGTTAATGCACGGTTCCTGCCGTAAACCTCACCACCCGGCAGCCGACGGCTTGCTGTGCGTCGATCGTTTTCTGGCGACAGAACATGTCGCGACAGAGCGCCCGGCCCTGCTGATGATGAGCGGAGATCAGGTCTACGCCGACGACGTTGCCGGTCCGACGTTGCGAGCGATCCATGCCCTGATCGAGCAACTGGGATTGTTCGAAGAACACCTCGAAGGCGCGGTGGTCAGCGACAGCGCCAAGCTCTACGAGCACCCCGCCAGTTACTACCATCGTGCGGATTTGTTACCGGCGCTTGAGAGCAACAAAACCCTGCGCGAACGATTTTTCGGCGGGGCGCGTAAGCCGATTTTCACCAGCAGCAGTGCCGACAACCATCTGGTGACGTTCGCCGAAGTCATGGCCATGTACCTGCTGGTCTGGTCGCCGACACCCTGGACGCTGATCGCGCCACAACCCCCGGCGCTGACGCCCGAAAGACAAAAGCGTTATGCCCTTGAGCAAACCCGTATCGATGACTTCAAGGCAGGGCTGGGCGGTGTCGCGCGTGCGATGGCGCATCTGCCGTGCCTGATGATTTTCGACGACCATGACATCACCGATGACTGGAATCTGTCCGCGCAATGGGAGGAAACGGCCTACGGCCATCCGTTCTCCAAGCGCATCATCGGCAACGCGCTGCTCGCCTACATGCTGTGCCAGGGCTGGGGCAACAACCCGGATGCGTTCGGCGGTGTGCTGGAAAAAGCCCGCTTATTGAGTGCCACCGGGCAAGACCACTATCTCGACAGCGACGTTCAGGACGCTCTGATCGATGAGCTGCTGGTTTTTCAACACTGGCATTACGTGCTGCCGACCAGCCCGGCGCTGGTGGTCATCGACACTCGCACCCGACGCTGGCGCAGCGAGATGAACCTCAAGCAACCCTCGGGTCTGCTGGACTGGGAAGCGCTCAGCGAACTGCAACAGGAACTGCTCGATCACCCGTCGGCGATCATCGTTTCGCCGGCGCCGATCTTCGGCGTCAAACTGATCGAAACCGTGCAACGCGTCTTCAGCTGGTGCGGTTATCCCCTGCTGGTCGACGCGGAAAACTGGATGGCCCATCGCGGCGCGGCGCAGGTGATCCTGAACATTTTCCGACACTCGCGCACACCGGGTAACTACGTGGTGCTGTCGGGCGATGTGCATTATTCCTTCGTCTACGAAGTCCTGATCCGACACCGCAAGGCCGGTCCGAGGATCTGGCAGATCACCAGCAGCGGCATCAAGAACGAATTCCCGCCCGCACTGCTCGAGTGGTTCGACCGCCTAAACCGCTGGCTTTACTCACCGCGCTCGCCGCTCAACTGGCTGACCAAACGCCGCCGCATGCGCATCATCCCGCACACCCCCGAACATGCTGAAGCGGGTGAACGGTTGTGGAATTCGGCGGGGATCGGCCAAGTGTTCTTCAATGAGAAAGGACAACCGCAGGGAATCTATCAGCACAACTCAAACGGTGCGCCAAAGACGCGGATGATTGCGCCCGACAACGACGACTGAAAATGTGAGCCACCATGGACCTCACCCGAACCCTGATCATCGGCAACTCCGGCGCTGGCAAAAGTTGGCTGGCTAAACGACTGGCTGAGCAACTGCATGCGCCACGGACCGATCTTGACCAGGTTCATTGGGTGTCGGATGAATGCAGCATCGCCCGCCCTCGCCCCGAAGCACTCGCCATGGCGCGCGTCGCGGCGGATGAACCGCGCTGGGTGATCGAAGGGGTGTACGGCTGGATCGTCAACGAACTTATCCACCGCGCCACTGCGCTTGTCTGGCTGTGTGTTGACGACGAAAGCTGCGTCACCAACATTCGCCAACGAGAAAACCGACAGGATAACGACGAGTTGCTGATAGCGTTGCTGGAATGGGCCGGCAGTTACCGTGTTCGCGAAGACTCCAGTGGGTTTTCCGCACACCGGCAATTGTTCGAAGGATTCAACGGTTCAAAAATCAGGCTCATGGATCGGAGTGAAATCGCGGCTTTCGTGAACACTCTTCCCGACTCATCTCACAGCGCTTAAAAAAGGATAGGTATGTTTGCACGGAGCAAGTTGGTGCCCGAACTGATGGTCACCGACATCAAGAAAAGCCTGCATTTCTGGACCTCGTTAATCGGTTTCGAGATCGCCTACGAGCGTCCGGAAGCGGGTTTCGCCTACCTCGATAAAAACGGCGTGCAAATCATGCTGGAGCAATACGCTCCAGATGAAGGCCAGTGGATGACTGGGGCATTGGAAGAGCCGTTTGGCCGGGGCATCAACTTTCAGATCACCGTTGATCTCGTCGAGCCGATACTCAAACGATTGGCGGAGGTTGAATGGCCGTTGTTTCGTCCCTGTGCCGATGTCTGGTATCGCGCCGATGCGGTGGAAGTCGGGCAGCGTGAGTTTCTGGTGCAGGACCCGGATGGGTATCTGGTTCGGTTGGTGGAGAGTTTGGGGGAGCGGGTGTGTTTGTCAGATTGTTGAGGTCGCAACAACCATTACCCCGAGCAAGATCGTTCCTACGCTCTGCGTGGGAACGATCCTTATGTCAGGCCGCGCTCACCGCTCGACAAACCCCTCTGACAATCATTTCCACTTCCCGCTCATCAATCGTCAGCGGTGGCAGCAGGCGAATGGTCTTGCCCCGTGTCACGTTGATCAGCAAGCCGTGGTCCCGTGCGGCGATCAGGGTCAGGTCGCGGATCGGTTGCTTGAGTTCGATGCCTATCATCAGGCCTTGGCCACGAATCGCCAGGACGTTCGGGTCGTCTGCCAGTTCGGCACGCAGTCTGGTCAGCAGGCGATCGCCCTGAAGCCTGGCGTTTTCCAGCAGGCCTTGTTCTTCGACGATGTCCAGCACCGTGCAGCCGACCCGGCACGCCAGCGGATTGCCGCCGAAGGTGCTGCCATGGCTGCCGGGGGTGAACAGCTCGGCGGCTTTGCCCCGGGCCAGGCAAGCGCCGATGGGGATGCCGTTGCCGAGGCCCTTGGCCAGGGTCATGACGTCCGGAACGATGCCTTCGTGCTGAAAGGCGAACCATTGGCCGGTACGACCGATGCCAGTCTGGATTTCGTCGAGCATCATCAGCCAGCCGCGCCGGTTGCACCGTTCGCGCACGGCTTTCAGGTAACCGGGAGGCGCTAACTGCACGCCGCTTTCGCCCTGAATCGGTTCCATCAGAATCGCCACGATGCGCGGGCCGTGGGCTTGCTGCACCTTTTTCAGCGCGTTGAGGTCGCCGAAGGGCACTTTGACGAAATCGCCGGGCAACTTATTGAATCCCAAGCGCACGGCCGGGCCGTCGCTGGCGGATAACGTGCCCAGCGTCCGGCCATGAAAGGCGTTCTCCATGACCACCACCAGCGGCTGCTCGACGCCTTTGTGCCAGCCGTAAAGCCGTGCGAGTTTCAGCGCGGTTTCATTGGCTTCGGCACCGGAGTTGTTGAAAAACGCCCGCTCCATGCCGGACAGTTTTGTCAGTTTCTGCGCCAACCGCTGCTGCCAGTCGATGCTGTAGAGATTGGAGGTGTGCAATAGCAACCCGGCCTGCTCGCTGATTGCTGACACGATTTTGGGATGAGAGTGGCCGACATTGGTCACCGCCACACCGGCCACCGCGTCCAGATATTCACGACCCGCCTGATCCCACAGTCGAGTGCCCAGGCCTTTGCTGAAACTCAGGGCCAGGGGTTGGTAAGTGGTCATCAGGCAGGCGGCGGTCATGACATCAAGCTCCATCAATTGTTGGTGTTTTTGCAGTATGGTTAGCCACCTGAGCTGGATAAACGCTGCAACACTTCAATCATCTTAAAGCTGAGCTTGATAATGGATTTATTCCAGGCAATGACGGTTTACGTCAGGGTTGTAGAAGCCGGCAGCATGACCGCCGCCGCGCAGCAGTGCGAAATGTCGACAACCATGGTCGGCAATCACCTTCGCGCGCTGGAGCAACGTCTGGGCGTGCGCTTGTTGAACCGGACGACACGGCGCCAGCGACTGACGGAGTTCGGTTCCGCTTATTACCAGCGCTGTCTGGAGGTGCTGGGGTTGGTGGAGGATTCCGAGCGGCTGGCCGAACAAAGTCAGGACACACCGAGCGGGACCTTGCGGATCACGGCGCCGTTGACCTTCGGCACTGAAAAGCTTGCGCCGGCGCTTAGCGAATTCGCCCTGCGTTACCCGCAAGTCAAACTGGATGTGGTGCTCACCAACGGGCGACCCGACCTTCTAGAGAACGGTCTCGACGTGGCTTTTCGCCTAGGCGCAATCGAACCGTCCAACCTGATCGCCCGCCCGCTCATCGACTACACGCTGACCATGTGCGCCTCGAAATCTTATCTGGCACGCCGGGGCACACCGGAAAAACCCGAAGACCTGCAACATCACGACTGCTTGTCCTTTGCCTACCCGGTCGGCGATGACTGGCAGTCAGTGGAAAAACAGTGGCGCCTGAGCGGACCCGAAGGCGAAGTCATGGTGGCCGTCAAAGGCCCGATGCTGATCAACAGTTCGGCGGGGCTTCATCAGGCCGCTCGAACCGGGATGGGCATCGTGATGTTGCCCGATGCGTTGGTCGAGCAGGATTTGCTGAACGGAAAACTGGTGGCGTTGATGCAGAACTATCAATTGCCGAGCCGGCCGATGCACTTGGTGTACGCCCAGGATCGCTACCGCTTGCCGAAATTACGTCGCTTCGTCGACTTCGCCATGCAGTTGTGGGCCAAGCACTAGCCGGAGCATTACGCCATGCACTAATCTCCCCGACTGACGGGTCACTTTGATATCAGTGCAAGGAGAGCGGTGATGGGTGAGGCATCAAATATCGAGCCGTTGAAATTCAATGTGTCGGATTTGAACGAGGACATGTTGCACACCATTCTGGAACTGGTCAGTGATGGCATATGGGACTGGAACGCCAACACCGGGTTCGTCTACCGCAATCCCGGGTGGTACGAAATGCTCGGCTACGCGCCTCACTCCCTGGACAACACCGTGTTTACCTGGGAAAACGTGATGCACCCCGATGACTATCCGCGGGTGATGACGGTGTTTGATGATTACCTGAATCAACGAGTGCCGGGCTACCAGGCTGAGTATCGCTGCCGCAAGCAGGACGGCAGTTATATCTGGATCGAAGATCGCGGCTACGTGCTGGCACGCAACGCCGACGGATCGGTCGCGAGGATGGTCGGTGCGCACCGCAGTATCGAAGACAAGAAACGTCTGTTCGAGGAGATGGAACGGCGCAATCAATCCCTTGAAGCCATCGTCGAAGAACGCACCCGCGAGTTGTCGCGGGTCAATCAGCAGCTGCAAATTCAATTGGAAGAAAACCGCAAACTGGCGGAAACCGATGCGCTGACATCGATCGCCAATCGCTATCGTCTGGAAAAAACCCTGCCCCAGGAATGCGACCGTGCCCAGCGCTTTCGGCAGCCACTGTCACTGATTGCGATGGACATCGACGACTTCAAGAACATCAACGATCACTACGGCCATGCCCTGGGAGATGCGGCGTTGGTGCAGGTCGTCAAGAGCGTAAAACGCTGCGTGCGCTACGGCGACCTATTGGCGCGCTGGGGCGGCGACGAGTTCATCATGATCCTGCCCAATACGTCGCTGGCCGACGCCAGATCCTTCGCCGAGAACATCCGCCATGGCCTGTCGAGCCTTCCGCCTGTGGGAGAGTTTCAGGTGACCATGAGTTTTGGCGTAGTCCAGCGCTTTGAAGAAGAGCAACAAACCGGTCTTCTGGCCAGGGCCGATCAGGCGCTGTATCGGTCAAAAGTCGCGGGCAAGAATGTGATTTCCGGGTGAGTGCCGTCCTGCATGTCCGCGATGTACTGCCCTTGGAAGTGGAATCCGTGCGGCTTTTTCTTGAGCAGAACGGATGGGCTCATCGTCTGGGTTCACCTGAACATTTTGAACTGTTGATCGCCAACTCCCAACGCACAGCGCTTGCCGTGAAGGACTCCCACATCGTCGGGTTTGCCCGTGGCATTACCGACGGCCTGTCCAACGGTTATCTGTCGATGGTTGTCGTGTCCGGGCAGCATCGACGTGAAGGCGTTGGTCGGGCGCTGGTCGAGCATGTCATGGGCGAGAACACCGACATCACCTGGGTTCTGCGCGCTGGCCGCGAAGGCGCTTCGGCATTCTTCTCGCGCCTGGGTTTTGAACCGTCGAGCATCGCGATGGAGCGCCCACGCAGTCGATAGCCAAAACGTCCTTCACATTCCCGACTTCACCAGCACCGGTTTCTCCTGATACCGATCCGGGTACAGCTGCTTCAGCTGCGCGACTTTCGGCAGGTCGTTGATCACGATGTATGGATACGTCGGGTGCTCGGTCAGAAAGTCCTGATGCTCCTCCTCCGCCGGGTAAAAACCGTTGTAGGTTTCAAGCTTGGTCACAATGGGTTTGTTGAACGAATGGGCGGCGTCGAGCTGGGCAATGTAGGCCTGGGCGACGCGCTGCTGTTCAGTGTTCGCCGGGAAGATTGCCGACCGATACTGCGTGCCGCTGTCGGGGCCTTGGCGGTTCAACTCGGTGGGGTTGTGCGCCACTGAGAAATAGATCTGCAGCAAGGTGCCGTAACTGACCTGCGACGGATCGAAAGTGACCTCGACCGATTCCGCATGACCGGTATCGCCGTCGCTGACGCGCTCATACCGAGCGGTGTTCGCTTCACCGCCGGCGTACCCGGAGACGGCTTGTTTCACGCCTTTGACGTGCTGGAACACCCCTTGGACGCCCCAGAAGCAACCGCCAGCAAAGACTGCGGTTTCACTGTGGGCCTGAGTGGTTTCGTCCAGGGCAGGCGGCGGGATGATGACCGCCTCCTCCGCTGCACCGAAAGAGAACGCCGAGCATTGGCCGATGACGCCAGCGGCTGCAAAACCCAACAAGGTACGGCGCCATACAACTGGGATCTTCATGAGTCTGACTCCTGAACAAATGATAGGGCTATCAACCGAACGTAAAGGCATACGCCGACACACCCGGATCGAGAAACTCGATGCTGAAGGTTCGGTCCGTCACACCGCCGTTCTGGCGCACCAATTGATATAACCGTTGCTCGGTGACACTGCCGCTGCCATCGGGCGCCACGTCGGTACCGTGGGCATCGCCGGGGGCTTTTCCGTCGATCAGCACTTTGAAGCGCACCGGTTTACCGTCTGCGCCGGGGCCCAGTACGAGGTGCAAATCGCGAGCGTGGAAGCGGTAGACGATGCGGCTGGCGGGCGCAGTTGAGGTCGCGCGTTCAGAACCGACGTTCCATTGACCGTCCAGCCCCCAATCGTTGAGTGCCAATTGCGGTGGGGTGGTGTACGCCGACGCCTTGTCCGGTACCAGACCGGTTGCCGGTACGAAGTGCTCCGCCCGCTGGTAGCCGACATAGGTTTCCGGAGACTGGACCTCATTCATGTCGGGGGCGAGCTGAACCCCAGTGGCGTCGGCTTTGATCAGCCCGTCGGCGACCTTTGTGGCGCCCGCTTCACGCAGCAGTTGCTGGATGACCCGTTCCGACTCGGCATAATCGCCTTCACCGAAGTGGTGATAACGAATACGCCCCTGCGCGTCGGCAAAATAATGGGCTGGCCAGTATTCGTTGTTGAATGCACGCCAGATCTTGTAGTCGTTATCGATCGCCACCGGATAGGTGATGCCCAGGTCTTTCATGGCTTTGGTGACATTGCCCACATCACGCTCGAAGGCGAACTCAGGCGCATGAACACCGATCACCACCAGGCCCTGATCGCGGTATTTCTCGGCCCAGGCTTTGACATACGGCAAGGTGCGCAGGCAGTTGATGCAGGAGTAAGTCCAGAAATCCACCAGCACGACCTTGCCCTTCAATGCCTGTGCGGTCAGTGGAGGTGAATTGAGCCACTGCACGGCGCCGTCCAGTGGCGGGAGGTTGCCTTCAATCGGCAATGCGCCCGGCGCTTTCGCCGCCATTTTCATCGCCCCGCCAGCGGCCATCATCGCTCCGCTGTTGCTCGGTGACTTACCGGCTAACCGACTCACCAAGGCCTGCTCGATGCCGCCGGTGGAAGCTGTCGAAATCCGCGCCAGAATCCCGGTGTCCAGCCCGAGGGCAATCGCCGCCACGCCGGCCAGCATCGCCGCGCCCAAACCTCGGCGCAGCCATTCACCCGCGCCGATCGAGCGCTTCATCGCCGCAAAGACTTTACCGCCCAGCAACAACGCCACGGCGAGGGAAGTGGCGGCACCCGCGGCGTAGGCCAGCAACAGCAACGTGGTGGCGATGCTTGCCCCTTGCAGCGCTGCGCCGGTCAGCAACAGGCCGAGAATCGGTCCGGCACACGGCGCCCAGAGCAGGCCCGTGGCGACGCCGATCAGGAACGAAGCGCCGGGACGCGGACGAGCATCGGCGCCCGCCGCTTCCGACAGTCGGCTGCCGGCCGCCACCAGTGGACGTGTCAGGCGCTCGGCCAGTCGAGGCAGCAGCAGCGTCAGCCCGAACAGTGCCACGAACAGCAACGCGAGCCAGCGACCGTACTGATTGACTTGCACCACCCAACCGCCGCCCACCGCCGCCAACGAGGCGACGAGCGCGAAGGTCAGCGCCATCCCCGCCAACAGCGGCAAGCCACTTTTCATAAACGGCTGCCCGGTGCGAGCGAAGACAAAGGGCAATACCGGCAGAATGCACGGGCTGACAATCGTCAGCACACCACCGAGATAAGCGAGAACCAGAAGCCACATAGCATCGACCTGCATTAAATGAGTGAAAGGAAGTGCCCATGGGTCACGCCGCCTGGGGCTCGAAGGTCATCGCCAGACCATTCATGCAGTAACGCAGGCCGGTGGGCTTGGGCCCATCGTCGAAGACATGGCCCAGATGCCCACCGCAACGCCGGCAATGGACTTCTTCGCGCAGCACGCCGAAGGATCGGTCCTGACGAGTCGCCACTGCCTTGTCCAGCGGCGCCCAGAAACTGGGCCAACCGGTGCGGCTATCAAACTTGGTGTCGGAAGAAAACAGCGGCAAGGCACAACCGGCACAGGCAAAAATCCCCTCGCGATGCTCGTTGTTCAGCGGGCTGCTGTAGGCCCGCTCGGTGCCCTCTTCCCGCAGGATTTCGTACTGTTCGGCGCTGAGCAGGGCGCGCCATTCGCTGTCGGTGTGAGTGACCTCGAACACCTCCGACGCACTGGCGTCGCTGATCAGCTCGGTACGGGCGGCAAATTTTGGCAACACACCGACCACCAGGGCTGCAGCGCCCAGCCCGCCGCTCGCTACAAGAAACTGTCGCCGTGAAAACATGGCCTTCTCCAAAATTCCAGATGCCTGATAGGGAGCACAGCCTAGGCTTGGGTTGATCGCCAAATCCTCACGGACAGTTAAACAATTCGTGATAACTCGACCCGAGGAAAACCCGCACAATGTGCCCATTGCGCTACAAAGGATTGAGCTTTATGGAACAGACCAAACGTGTCCTGGTGGTCGAGGACGACCTGCACATCGCCGACCTTATCTGCCTGCATCTGCGCGATGAGCAGTTCGAGGTGGTGCACTGCGCCGACGGTGATGAAGGCATGCGACTGCTGCAGCAAGGAAGCTGGGACGCATTGATCCTCGACCTGATGTTGCCCGGTGTCGACGGCCTGGAAATCTGCCGTCGGGCGCGGGCCATGGCCCGCTACACACCGATCATCATCACCAGCGCCCGCTCCAGTGAAGTTCATCGGATCCTGGGGCTGGAACTCGGTGCCGACGATTACCTGGCCAAGCCTTTCTCCATGCTTGAGCTGGTCGCCCGGGTCAAAGCCCTGCTGCGACGAGTCGACGCCATGGCCCGCAACCTGAAAATGGACGCTGGCAGCCTGATCACAAATGGCCTGTCCATCGACCCGATCACCCGCGACGTCTCTCTCGACGGTCGTCGCCTGGACCTGACTCCACGCGAGTTCGACCTGCTGTATTTCTTCGTCCGTCAGCCTGGCAAGGTGTTCTCGCGGATGGACCTGCTGAACGCGGTCTGGGGCTACAGCCACGAAGGCTACGAACACACGGTCAACACCCATATCAACCGCCTGCGGGCCAAGATCGAAGCCGATCCGGCACAACCCGCGCGCATCCTGACGGTGTGGGGTCGCGGCTATAAATTCTCGGTCAGGGAGGAGCAGCCATGAGGCTAACCCTGACACAGCGCCTGTCCCTGGTGTTCGCCGTTCTGTTGCTGGTGTGCTGTAGCACCTCGGCCTGGATGCAAGTGCGCTCCAACAAGATGCACGAACTGGAAGTGGTTCAAGGGCTGTCGCGCGATCTCGCCCAACACATCGCCCGCGACACCGTGCTGATGGACACCAATGGCCTGATGCCGAACGCCGTGCGCGAACTGTTCAGCAAACTCATGCTGGTCAATCCCAGTGTCGAGGTCTACCTGCTCAACACCGAGGGACATGTCGTCGGCAGCGCTGCCCCCGAAGGCCGGATGCGCCGGGACCGGGTCGATCTGGCACCGATCCAGCGGTTGCTAAAAGGCGATGCGCTGCCGATTCTCGGCGACGATCCGCGCAGCGTCGACGGACGCAAAGTGTTCAGCGCCGCGCCGTTGCAGGTCAACGGCAAACAGGAGGGTTACCTCTATGTGGTGTTGCTCAGCGAAGAACACGACCGCTTCGCCGAACGCGGCGCCACCAGCGCCGCGCTCGATACCGCGCTGCTGTCCATCGGTCTGGTGGCGTTGTTGTGCCTGATCGCTGGCCTCGCGGCATTTGCCCTGATCACCCGACCGCTGCGTCGGTTGACCGAACGAGTCAGCCAGTTCGACATCGACGGCGTCCCCTCCTCCCCGCCCGTCACGGACCCGGTAGAAAAAACGTCCAGTCATGATGAGATTGCCGTACTCGACGCCGCCTTCCGCCAGATGCAAACCCGCCTCAGCGAACAGTGGCGCTCGCTGACTCGCCAGGATCAGGAGCGTCGCGAACTGGTGGCGAACATTTCCCACGACCTGCGCACACCGCTGGCTTCGCTGCACGGGTATCTGGAAACCCTGTCGCTCAAAGACGCCACGCTGTCCCCCGTCGACCGCCGTCGCTACCTGGGCATCGCCCTGGATCAAAGCCGCAAGGTGGGTGGCCTGGCGCAATCGCTGTTGGAACTGGTTCGACTGGAACACGGTTTCGTGCAACCGGTGCTGGAGCGTTTCTCCCTGACCGACCTGGTGCAGGACATCTTCCAGAAATTCGAACTCACCGCCGAATCACGGCAGATCGAACTCAAGGCCACCTTCGCGCCCAACGTTTCGGCCGCCTGCGCTGACTTGGGGCTGATCGAGCGCGTATTGACCAACCTGTTCGACAATGCCCTGCGCGACACACCTCAGGGAGGCGAAATCGAACTGAGCCTGCGCCCTCAGGGGCCCTTTATCGAAGTCACCGTCAGTGACACCGGTCCCGGCATCGCACCCGAATTGCGCGAAGGTTTGTTCCTGCGTCCGTTCAACATTGGCGGTGCCCGGCGCGATGGCGGACTGGGGCTGCGAATCGTGCATCGGATCCTGCAATTGCACGGTCGCGAGATTCAGTTGATCGACGTTCCGGGACGGGGTGCGACTTTCCGTTTCTCCTTGCCGGTGGATGAGCAAACGGCGGAAAAATGGGCTGTTCGCTCGATGAACCTGAATTCGATGGGGAGATAGCCAGGTTTCAGCGGTCACAGTTTTTAACCTGATGCTGAGGCGAGAAAACGCTGATGACTGCCACCACGCCCCTGTATATCGGCTGCGCCGGATGGAGCCTGCCCCGCGAACAGTGGGAAGTATTTCCCGTCGCAGGCACACACCTGCAACGGTACGCGGCACGACTAACGTGTGTGGAGATCAACAGTTCGTTTTATCGGCCTCACCGCCCGGCGACCTATGCACGATGGGCCGAGAGTGTGCCGCAGGGTTTCAGGTTTTCAGTCAAAGTCCCCAAGCAGATCACTCACGAAGCTCGCTTGCTGGATTGTGAAAAGTTGATCGATGACTTTGTCGAGCAATGCTGCCATCTGGGTCAGAAGCTTGGTTGCCTGCTAATCCAGATCCCGCCCTTCCTGTCCTTCGAAATCAAAACCGCCGAAACCTTCTTCACCACATTTCGTTCGCGTTACTGCGGCTTCGCGGTATTTGAACCGAGGCATGTCAGCTGGCAAACACCTGAGGCGCAAGCGCTACTGATTGAGCATCGAATCGGCCAAGTGGCCGTTGATCCTTCGCCATTGCCCGATGGAGATGTGCCCGGAGCCTGGCCGGGCATCCGCTACTACCGGTTGCACGGATCACCACGAATCTACTACTCAAGCTACGAAACGCCTTGGCTTGAACTCCTGGCTCAAAAGCTACAACCCCAAGCCGACGGCGTTCCCACCTGGTGCATCTTCGACAACACCGCCAGTGGCGCGGCGACGTCCAATGCGCTGGAGCTTCAGCGAATGACGCTTCCCCGCCAAAAATGATGACCAACCGCCTGTTCATCCGTGACAACTCAGGTCAGGTCCAATAGATTAGTCGGCCTGAAAAGGCCCCGTGCTTTCTCGCCTAAACCCAAGTTAAAAGAAGTAGTGAAATTTCAATGTCCGATTCCAATACCGCTGAATCCGTAGTCACCTTGTCGTCCAAAGCGGAATACGAAAACTCCATCAATCTTTCACAGCATGTGCCACAGGCCAAGACCATCAGCGAGATGGTCCTGGACGCTTTTCAATCGACCCGGGAAAGCGACCAGATCCGCGAGCTGCGCGCCGCGATTCGCCAGGCTCACGACAGCTTCGACGACGATAAAGCCTATGAATTGATGGGCGAGCTGAAACAACTGAAAGACGCCGAAGCGTCCGACATTGCCGCGCTGGAAGACCTGAGCAGCAAGTTTCCGATCAGCCGTATTCTGTCCAGTTTCAAGGAAGACCCGGCGTTTCAGGAAATCGTCTATGGCCTGGCCTTGAAGGTGCTGAACCAGACGCATCAGGCCATCAGCAACCCAAGCACCGGCAAGAGCAAAGTGGCTCGCGCCAAGAAAGACCTCGAAGTGTTTACCATCAGCAAGGATGGCGCGAGCGTCACGCTGCCGCTACGCACGCCTCGTGCGAGCCTGAACGTAGATCGCAAAGCGCTGGAGTTCCTCGGTTTCACCTTCGTCGGCGAAGGCGAGGATGCGCAGATTGAAAGCGAAACGTTCCTGGACAACACCGGGGCCGAACAAGCGGTCAACCGCAAAAACATCATCACCGCACTTCAGCAGCAAACCGCGTTCGACGGCTACAGCATCGCCGCGCAGTAACACGATCGACCTGAAAGCTTTCAGTCAGTAAGCAACCTGTGGCGAGGGAGCTTGCTCCCGCTGGGCTGCGTAGCGGCCCCAAAAAAATGTGGCAACAATGCCGATTCTTGTGAGTGCTACGCACTCAAGCGGGAGCAAGCTCCCTCGCCACAAAAGCAGGTATGCCCAAAAGACTTACCGCTCGGTCGGATACAAGGCCGCAATCATATCCACTTCTATCGGCGCGTTTTTCGGCAACTGGTAAACACCGACGGTCGTTCGTGTGTGCTTCCCGGCTTCACCCAACACATGCGTAAAGACGTCGGACGCGCCGTTGGCCACCTCGCTGAGGTCCACAAAGTCGAACGTGGATTTCACGTAGACGGTGATGCGCAACAGTGCCTTGACGTTATCCAGTGAACCGATGGCCTCACGGATCAGTGCAAGCCCACGGATCGCGCTGATACCCGCGGCCTCTTGGGCATCGGCCAGGTTGAGTTCCAGCCCCACTCGGCCGGGGTACTGGATTTTGCCGTTCATTCGCGGCACCAGCCCGCTGACATACAGTTCGTCATCGTGCCGGATCAGCGGCGCGTAATGCCCGCCGGCAGAGTTCTCGTCGTAGATATCAAAGCCGAGTTCTTTCGCCATCGCGAGGAAGCGCTCGTCGCGACTCATTTGATTACTCATTAACCGAACCCTCTTAATCAATCATGCATACGCGCAGGTGATGGTAGAGAGAGATGCGTGTCTTGATCAGGGCAACTTCGTATAAGATCCAACAAACTTTACTGCCAGGGAGACCAGTAAAATGCAGCGCGCCGTCATCGCCGCCATCGAGTTCCAGCCAGGAGTGCCGCTGGTGCAGCAGATCGTCGATCAGTTGTCTGCGGCCATCAGCCAGGGAGGCCTGCCTAACGGGGCCAAGTTGCCGCCGATTCGCGAACTCTCCGAGTTGATGAACGTCGGTAAATCCACGGTGGTCGACGCCCTCGACCGCTTGCGGGCCAAGGGGCTGGTGGTCTCACGCCAAGGTTCGGGGCATTACATCCATCGCCCGAGCCCCTCTCCCCAACACGCAGCGGCCCCAAATCTACAACCCCAAGACACGCTCAGCCGGGTCCGCCGCGCAATGCTGCTGGACAACGGTGCGCTGCGTCCCGGCTGCGGATTTCTGCCAGCCTCGTGGCTGCCCGCCGACGAACTGCTCAAAGCCGTGCGCAGCACCCTTCGCGCGACCGCGCTGCGCATGGGCGAATATGGCGAGGTCGGTGGTTACCTCCCGCTGCGCGAGGCGTTGCGGGTCAAGCTGTCGACCGTCGGCATCGAGGTGCCAGTGGCGCAGATCATCACCACCGCCAACACCGTACAGGCCATCGACCTGCTGATGCGCCTGTTGATAAAACCCGGCGACACCGTGCTGCTCGACGATCCGTGTTATTTCAACATGCACACCAACCTGGCGTTGCACGGCGCCAAGGTCATCACCATCGCCCGCGATTGCGACGGCCTGGATCTGGAAGCCTTCGAGCAATTGCTGATCGCCCATCGCCCCGTGCTGTACATGACCAACAGCACGCTGCACAACCCGACCGGGCACTCGTTCTCCGCCGCCCAGGTATATCGCTTGCTGGAGCTGAGCCACCGTTACGGCGTCCACATCCTCGAAGATGACTTGTATGGCGACATCCAGCAAAGACGCACCCCGCGCCTGGCCGCGAGCGGTCTGGACAATGTCAGTTACGTCTCCGGTTTCTCCAAGACCCTGACCGCCAACAGCCGGGTCAGCTATACCGCGCTATCGCCACAATTGGCCGCACGACTGATCACTTTGAAGATAGCCTGCGGCGGCGTGACCTCGGAACTGGCGGAGCAGATCACCTGCACCATGCTCAGTAACGGCAGCTACGCCAAACACACCCGGCGCACGGTTGATCGCCTGTATGAATCGAGCAGTCGCGTGACGAAATGGCTGACAGAGGCTGGATGCTCGGTGTCATCGATACCGGGTGAAGGGCTGTTCATCTGGACACGACTGCCCGAAGGACTGCATGCCGAAACGCTGGCCAGCAAAGGCCTTGAAAACGATCTGGTGCTGGCGCCTGGCACTCTGTTGAGCAAAGCCGCTGATGCCAGCAGCTTCCTGCGTTTCAACGTGGCGCACAGCGATAGCCCGCAGGTGCGCGAGCGGTTTTTCCGGCTGCTTGATCGCTGAGGTTTGCTGAGGCCATTAGTCCAAGATCAAAAGATCGCAGCCTCGTTTCACTCGACAGCTCCTACAGGGAGTACGCATTCCAATGTAGGAGCTGTCGAGTGAAACGAGGCTGCGATCTTTTGCTGTTCCAACAAAAAGCCCCACCCTTCTCTCGAAGGGCGGGGCTTTTATTTACAGCATCCGACGTTTAAGGCGCGTACGTCAGCAACAACTCGCTCGGCACTTTGAAGTCCAGGGACATCATCACACTCAACGCGGTAATGGTGAAGATCGAGAACACGAACAGCTTGCGTGCCCAGACCGTGTCATCCACTGCCTTGTAGCCGGTCCAGGCCATGTACAACCAGTACATGCCCATGGCTGCGGCGACGGCGAGGTAGCTCATGCCGGCGTAGCCGCTGAATGTCAGCATCAAGGTCGCCACGAGGAACGCCAGGATGTAGAGCAGGATGTGCTTCTTGGCCACCTGGATTCCGCGCTTCACAGGCAGCACCGGAATCGATGCGGCCAGGTAATCGTTGAAGCGGAAGATCGCGATGGCGTAGGAATGCGGCATCTGCCACAGGCTGAACATCACCAGCAGCGTCAGAGCGGCCATGTCGAAGCTGTTGGTCACAGCCACGTAGCCAATCACCGGCGGCATTGCGCCCGACAGACTGCCCACCAGCGTGCCGTGAACCGACTTGCGCTTGAGGTACAGGCTGTAGAAGCCGACGTAGATGACAAAGCCGATCACCGCGAACAACGCGGCCAACGGGTTGGCCACTTTGTACAACAGTGCAACGCCGAAAACACCCAGGACGGTCGCAAAAGCCAGGGCCAGTTTCAGGGAGATCAAGCCCTGGACCAGCGCCCGGTTTTTGGTGCGTTCCATCTTCAGGTCGATGTCGCGGTCGATGCAGTTGTTGAACACGCAACCGGAAGCCACTACCAGGGAGGTGCCGATCATTGCGGCCAGGAAAATGGCCAGATCGACATGCCCTTTCGAGGCCAGGAAAAATCCGCCTGCCACAGAAAGCACGTTACCGAAAATGATCCCCGGTTTGGTGATTTGGATAAAGTGCTTCAAGGACATCCGGATTTACCTCAGTGCGCCATCATGTTGGTGTGGATGCTGAACATGATCCACAGCGACAGGCCAACCAGCAGGACGATCACGATGGCGGCGAAAACAAACGCAATCACGTTGTTACGCTGCGCGGCCGAACGGTCCAGGTGGAGGAAGTACACCAGGTGCACCAGCACCTGGATCACTGCGAAGGCCAGTACGATCCACAGGGTCATGGCTTTCGGCAGCGATGGGTACATCACCAGGCCGAATGGAATGACGGTCAGGATCACCGACAGAATGAAACCGATAGCGTAAGACTTGACGCTGCCGTGGCCGGCGTCGTGGCTATCGTGGGAATGAGCGTTAGCCATTTACATAGTCCCCATCAGATAAACAACGGTGAATACGCAGATCCACACCACGTCCAGGAAGTGCCAGAACAGGCTCAGGCAGCTCAGACGGGTCTTGTTGGTCGCCGTCAGGCCGTTTTTCTGCACCTGGTACATCATGATCGCCATCCAGATCAGACCACTGGTCACGTGCAGACCGTGGGTGCCGACCAGGGTGAAGAACCCGGACAGGAAGCCGCTGCGGCTAGGGCCGTAACCTTCGGCGATCAAGATGTGGAACTCGTTGATCTCCATGGCGATAAAGCCGGCGCCCAGCAGGAAGGTCATGCCCAACCAGCCCAGGACCTGATTCTTCTTGCCCTTGAACAACGCCAGCATGGCGAAGCCGTAGGTGATCGAACTGAACAGCAGCAGAGCGGTTTCGCCCAGTACGTATGGCAGTTCGAAGATGTCGTGGCCCGACGGGCCACCCGCTACGTTGTTAACCAGTACCGCGTAGACCGCGAAGATCGACGCAAACAGGATGCAGTCGGTCATCAGGTAGAGCCAGAAACCGAATACGGTCATCTCGCCCGAGTCGTGGTGATGGTCATCGTGCCCATGTCCATCGACATGGGTGTGTCCAGCATTGGTCACTAAGTTCGACATGGTTTAAGCCTGTTCCAACGAGGTTTCAACACGGGTGGCGGTGGCTGGGATTTTCCCGGCCGCTACCAGACGCTTGTGCTGCTCGGCTTCGATGCGTTCGATTGTCTCGACCGGCACCATGTAGCCTTGGTCATCACGTGCAGCGTGGATCACGAAGTAGACCACGGTGCCAACCAGGCCAACGATGGCCAGCCACCAGATGTGCCAGATCATCGCGAAACCGAACACAGTCAACAGAGCGCCCATGACCACACCGGTCGCGGTGTTGTTTGGCATGTGGATCGGCTCGTACTTGGCCGGAGCCTGGTACGCGGTACCGTTTTCCTTGGCTTCGGTGAACGGGTCGATGGTTTCGGCTTTTGGCAGCACAGCGAAGTTGTAGAACGGTGGTGGCGACGAGGTCGACCATTCCAGCGTGTGGGCATTCCACGGGTCGCCGTGTTCGCACATGTTTTCCGGCTTGTTGCGATCACGCACACTCACGTAGAGCTGGATCAGCTGGCAAGCGATACCCACAGCGATCATCACCGCACCGAACATGGCGACGTACAGGTACGGCACCCACTCAGGGTTGGTGGTGGCGTTCAGACGACGGGTCATGCCCATGAAGCCCAGTGCATAGAGCGGCATGAACGCGACGAAGAAGCCCGAGATCCAGAACCAGAACGCTGCCTTGCCCCAACCTTCGTGCAGCTTGAAGCCGAACGCTTTAGGGAAGTAGAAAGCGAAGCCGGCGATGTAACCGAACACGGCACCGCCGATGATCACGTTGTGGAAGTGAGCGATCACGAACAGGCTGTTGTGCAGGACGAAGTCAGCACCCGGGATGGCCAGCAATACGCCGGTCATGCCGCCGATGGCGAAGGTCACCATGAAGCCCAGGGTCCACAGAACCTGGCTGGTGAAACGCAGACGGCCTTGGTAAATGGTGAACAGCCAGTTGAATAGCTTCACACCCGTCGGGATCGAAATCAGCATCGTCGCCAGACCGAAGAAGGCGTTGACGCTGGCACCCGAACCCATGGTGAAGAAGTGGTGCAGCCAGACCATGAAGCCCAGGATCGAGATCGCGCCCGATGCGTAGACCATCGAGTGGTGGCCGAACAGACGCTTGCCGGTGAAGGTCGAGATGACTTCGGAGAAGATCCCGAACGCCGGCAGAATCAGGATGTAAACCTCAGGGTGACCCCAGGCCCAGAACAGGTTGACGTACATCATCGGATTGCCACCAAGTTCATTGGTGAAAATGTGGAAATCCATGTAACGGTCAAGCGTCAGCAGTGCCAGGGTAGCGGTCAGGATAGGGAACGAAGCCACGATCAGGACGTTGGCCCAGGTGCAGGTCCAAGTGAAGATCGGCATGTCCATCAGCTTCATGCCAGGGGTACGCATCTTCAGGACGGTGGCCAGGAAGTTGACCCCCGTCAGCGTCGTACCTAACCCGGATAGCTGTAGCGCCCAGATGTAGTAATCCATCCCCACGCCAGGGCTGTATTGCAGGCCCGACAGCGGCGGATAGGCAACCCAGCCGGTCTTGGCGAATTCGCCGACGCCCAGGGACAGGTTGATCAGCACCACGCCCGATACCAGCAGCCAGAAGCTCAAGGAGTTCAGGAACGGATAGGCAACGTCACGCGCGCCGATCTGCAGCGGCACTGCAAGGTTCATCAGGCCGGTGAAGAATGGCATCGCCATGAAGATGATCATGATCACACCGTGAGCGGTGAAGATCTGGTCATAGTGTTCAGGTGGCAGGTAGCCAGGCGAACCCTCGGTGGCCATGGCCAGCTGGGTACGCATCATGATGGCGTCGGCAAAACCGCGCAGCAGCATGACCATGGCGACGATGATGTACATCACGCCGATTTTCTTGTGGTCGACCGAGGTCAGCCACTCGGTCCACAAATAAGTCCACTTCTTGAAGTAGGTGATTGCAGCGAACAGCGCCAGACCGCCGAGCGCGATCATGGCGATGGTAATCATCACGATCGGTTCGTGGAACGGGACCGCTTCCCAACTTAATTTACCAAACATCGTTTACTCCTCTGCCCCGGCAGCTGAATGCGAGTTCATGTCCATTCCTTGCGTAGCGGCCACTTCTTTCTCTTTCTTCTCGTGCTTGACCTTCGGACCCGGTTTCATGCCTTCGTACTTGTCGACGATGATCTGGAACAGGTTCGGAGTGACCGAGGAGTAGAGCTCGACTGGGTTGTTCTGGCTCGGCTTGGAAAGGGCTGCGTATTCAGCTTCTTCAAGCTGTTTAGGTGCCTTTTTGACTTCACTTACCCAGGCGTCGAAATCTTCCTGGGAAGTGGCGATAGCCTTGAATTTCATGCCGGTGAAACCAGCGCCGCTGTAGTTGGCGGAGATACCGTCCATTTCAGCGTTCTGGTTGGCGATCAGGTGCAGTTTGGTCTGCATGCCGGCCATCGCGTAGATCTGGCCGCCCAGGGCCGGGATGAAGAACGAGTTCATCACGGAGTCCGAAGTCACCTTGAAGTTGATCGGCGTGTGCGCCGGGAACACGATCTTGTTGACGGTGGCGATGCCTTGCTCCGGATAGATGAACATCCACTTCCAGTCCAGCGCGACCACTTCAATGGTGATTGGCTTGACGTCGGACTCCAGCGGCTTGTAAGGATCCAGCGCGTGGGTCGACTTGTAGGTGATGTAACCCAGGGCAATGATGATCAGTACCGGGATCGTCCACACTGCGATTTCGATCTTGGTGGAGTGCGACCACTTCGGCGTGTAGACGGCGTCGGTGTTGGAGGCGCGGTATTTCCAGGCGAACAGGAAGGTCATGACGATGACCGGTACCACGACCAGAAGCATCAGCAGCGTTGCGGTGATGATCAGGTTTCGCTCATCCAGGCCAACCTGGCCCTTGGGATCGAGCAAGGTCATGTTGCAGCCTGACAGCAACAACGTGCCGAGCAGCGGCAATAAGCCTAGTAGTCTGGGGTACCTGTTTTTACTCATCTCACGACCTCTAAAGCAGCTTGCGCAATGCAGTTGGGTTTTGATCGCCAACACTTCACCCTGCCAAGGGTTGGCATTTTTCTTGGATTGAATAAGGGCTGCCCGTCGCGCGTCAGACGCTGTTCGACAAATCCTGGGCTAGCGGTAAGTTCTTATTCGAATTCGTGGTCAAAGGCCTTGTTACAGACCAATTCCATTTGGTGCGGATAGTTGGAAGGCTCCGACACCTGGGAGTCGCACGAAGCGTTCAGCTCCTCGACGCCCTGTTTTCCTGCTCAAGGTGAGCAGTGCCGGAATTCAGTGCGGGCGATTGTAGATACGTAACGATCCATAAACCATGTCTCATCCCGAAATAATTTTTATCCATTCCAGCAACAATCATTAACGGTTTTTGCAAAAGTGCGGCATCTTATCGAAATTCATTCTCAACAAAAACACCAAAATTTGTAGGTCTACCGCACGCAGTTCAGACAGCTATCAGGGCTTGCGCAGACGCTTCGAGGATGCCCTAGCCCCTATCAGACAAGGGCTCTGGCGATTCGCCAGCCCCTGTTAAAACTGCCTGCTTGCGCGTGATAGCCTTTAAATCGACAGACGCCTGAGCAGGCCAATTTCGTTGTCTGGCTATGCACCAATCAGGCACCTTGAAATGCCTTGCGACAGCCTCGCTGTGACAACATGTCGCACACGTGTCGCACCCTTCGCTGCCGCACATCACTAACTTTTTACGCCGACCCTGAAATGCAAAACGCCCCGGTCCTCTTGATGAAGGACCGGGGCGTTTTTCGTTTCAGTAACGGATCGTCCGCGCGAGTGGCGGATGACCTCAGCGCAACGCTTTGCGGTTACGCGAAGTGAGCAGCGGCACCAGCACCACGATCAGCACGAACGCCACCAGCGCCCACTGCGCCAGCGACAAACCGAGGATCGGCGGATACGGCGTGGAGCAGAAGCCATCGACCTGGAAGCCCAGCGGGAAGATCTTCGCCAGCGGCAGTCCATCGACAATCGGTTGCAGCACATCGATGCCACAACTCACTGCCGGGTAGAACTGGGTGTAGACGTGATGCCCGGCCACCCCGACGCCTGCGATGGCGCAGATGACCACCAGCGTCTCGAACACCGTGATGCTGCGACGGGTGCGCATGGCCGCGCCAATGAAGGCAAACAGCGCAATCAGCAACAGCGCATAACGTTGCAGGATGCACAGCGGGCACGGCGCCTCGCCCAGCACAATTTGCATGTACAGCGCGCCACCGATCAGCGCCAGGCAGATGATGCCCAGCAACACCAGATAGCGCCGTTCACGTCCCAACCGCATCGTTTCCTCGCTCATCGCGTTTCCCTTGTAAAGATCGATTGCCCGGAAGTCTACACGCAGGCTCCAACCTTTGAGAGCCCGGCGCGTTCCGGTGGTGATCGGGGAATAGACGATAAACCAGTTAAGGAGGGATTAACTTTCGAAGGTTTTTACGAATGAAGACCGAGGTGGGCCAATCGCGAGCAGGCTCGCTCCCACATTCGATCGCATTCCCCTGAAAGAACGCGGTCAAGTGTGGGAGCGAGCCTGCTCGCGATGAAGGCGACTCGGTCTATCCTGGGAACGATCAGGGAGAGAGGCTTATTCCAACGCCGAAGCCGGCCCGAAGAACTCGTAACGGCTCTGCTTCTCCGGCACACCCAAGGCTTTCAAGTGACGCTTGATCGCCGCCATAAACCCTTTCGGCCCCAGGAAGTAAGCATCCACATCACGCTGCTCGGGCAGCCACTCACCCAATTGCTCCCGGCTCAACAACCCGACCTTGTCCGCCGCCGGGCTCACGCCGTCATCTTCGGCGTAGCAATAGAAGCGCTTGAGCTGCGGGTGACGCGCGGCCAAGCCATCGATCCAGTCGCGGAAGGCGTGAACACTGCCGTTGCGCGCGCAGTGGATAAAGTGCACCGGCCGCTCAGTCGCCAGCGCCGCTTCCAGCATCGCCAGCGTCGGGGTGATACCGACGCCGCCGCTGATCAGCACCAACGGTTTGTCACTGGCGGTCAGGGTGAACTCGCCCGATGGCGGGAACAGCTGAATGCTCGAGCCGACATGCAGTTGATCGTGCAAGTGGTTAGAGGCGCGGCCACCGGTCTCACGCTTGACGCTGATGCGGTATTGACCTTTGTTGGCCAGCGCCGACAACGAATAGTTACGGCGGATCTCTTCGCCATCGAGGATCAGTTTCATGCCGATGTACTGGCCCGGTTCAGCCGCCAGAATCGCGCCTTTGTCCGCAGGTTCGAAGTAGAACGAGGTGATTTCCGCGCTTTCCTCGACCTTGGCCGCGACGATGAATTCACGCGCCCCGCGCCAGCCGCCGGGGGCTTGTTCCTTTTGATCGTAGATGCTGGTTTCGGCGCCGATCAGGATATCGGCCAATTGACCGTAGGCCGCGCCCCAGGCACTCATCACTTCAGGGGTGGCGATTTCGTCGCCCAGCACTTCGGAAATGGCGCGCAGCAGGCAATTGCCGACAATCGGGTAGTGTTCGGGCAGGATTTGCAGGGCCACGTGCTTGTTGATGATCTTGGCGACCAAGTCGCCCAACTGATCGAGCTGGTCGATGTGACGCGCGTACATCAAAACGCCGTTGGCCAAGGCGCGAGGCTGATCACCGCTGGCCTGGTGGGCCTGGTTGAACAGCGGACGCACTTCCGGGTATTCGGAGAGCATCATGCGGTAGAAGTGAGTGATCAGCGCTTCGCCACCGCTTTCCAGCAGCGGCACGGTGGATTTGACGATGGCTCGGTCTTGAACGCTAAGCATAAAGTGACTCCTGGGCTACTTGGGTTACTAACTGATTGCCCTAGACTTATCACTTTCCATGCCAGAAATTTAAACGTTTAAAATCAATATCTTATAAACAAGATAGTCATATCGACACACACTGCCTTATAGTCATACCGACTACACGGAGTCACTATGACTGCAAAATCTCTGCTCACCGCCCTACTGCCGCTGGTCTCCGACCTGTCCCGCGAACTGCCCGAAGGCGAGCGCTATCGACGCCTGCTCGAAGCCATGCGCGCCCTGCTCCCCTGCGATGCCGCCGCCCTGCTGCGCCTGGATGGCGAATGGCTGGTGCCGCTGGCCGTCGATGGGTTGAGCACCGACACCTTGGGCCGGCGTTTCAAAGTCAGCGAACACCCACGCTTCGAGGCGTTGCTCAGCAGCCACGGCCCGACCCGGTTCGCCGCCGACAGCGACTTGCCCGACCCTTACGACGGTTTGGTCGACGGTCTCGACGAGCATCTGGAAGTCCACGACTGCATGGGCTGCCCGCTGTTTATCGACGAGCGCCCGTGGGGCTTGCTGACCCTCGACGCCCTCGACCCGGAACAATTCGAACCCATCGAACTGGACGCCCTGCAAGCCTTCGCCAGCCTCGCCGCGGCCACCGTCAACGCCGCCGAACGCATCGAACGCCTGGCCAATCGCGCCGAAGACGAGCACCAGCGCGCCGAGGTCTACCGTCAGGCCAGCGGCCAGCAGAACCGCGAGATGATCGGCCAGAGCAAGGCCCATAAACGCCTGGTGGAAGAGATCAACCTGGTGGGCGGCAGCGACCTGACCGTGCTGATCACCGGCGAAACCGGGGTCGGCAAGGAATTGGTGGCGCAGGCGATTCACGCCGCCTCGCCTCGGGCCGACAAACCGATCATCAGCCTCAACTGCGCCGCCCTGCCGGACACATTGGTGGAAAGCGAATTGTTCGGCCATGTGCGCGGCGCGTTCACTGGCGCCACGAACGATCGACGCGGCAAGTTCGAACTGGCCAATGGCGGAACGCTATTTCTCGATGAAGTCGGCGAACTGTCGCTGACCGTGCAGGCCAAGTTGTTGCGGGTGCTGCAAAGCGGCCAGTTGCAGCGCCTGGGGTCGGATAAAGAGCATCAAGTCGACGTGCGGCTGATCGCGGCGACCAACCGCGACCTGGCCGAAGAAGTGCGCAGCGGCCGCTACCGTGCTGACTTCTACCATCGCCTGAGTGTTTACCCGCTGCTGGTGCCGGCCCTGCGTGATCGCGGGCGCGATGTGTTGCTGCTCAGCGGTTATTTCCTGGAACAGAACCGCTCGCGGATGGGCCTTAGTAGCCTGCGCCTGAACAGCGACGCGCAAGCGGCACTGCTGGCGTATGGTTGGCCGGGGAATGTGCGGGAGCTGGAGCATTTGATTGGTCGCAGCGCGTTGAAAGCGTTGGGCAACTGCAAGGAACGGCCGAAGATTCTCAGTTTGAGTGCGGCGGATCTGGATTTGCCCACTGGCAGCGTCGAAATCGCCGCCACCGAGCAACCGGCGGCCAGCCCTGCTGTTTTGGTCGCGGGAGATTTGCGTGAGGCCACCGAAAATTATCAGCGACAATTGATCAGCGCTTGCCTGGAACGGCATCACGACAACTGGGCGAGCGCGGCCCGTGAGCTGGGCCTGGACCGGGCGAATCTCGGGCGGATGGCCAAGCGGCTGGGGATGAAGTAGCGCCCCCTGTGGCGAGGGAGCTTGCTCCCGCTGGAGTGCGAAGCGCTCCCAAATCAGACGACGCGTTTTGTCGGGCAATCCGCAGGCGCAGGTTTTGCGACTGCTGCGCAGCCGAGCGGGAGCAAGCTCCCTCGCCACAGGGGATCACCGTTTGGCTGCCAATGGGTATTTAGCCTAAAGCCTGCCCCCAACAAGTCGATAACCCGGCATCAATAGCTTTTGGCGACTTTTTATTCGCCGATCACCTTTTTCCACAGAAGGTTTTTATGTCCACCACCAAAGCCCGCGCAGACTCACTTTCGCTTCTGCTGTTTACCTTGCGCAGCGGCAAGCTGATGGCGATCAACCTGCTGAAAGTCAGCGAGATCATCCCCTGCCCGCCATTGACCAAGCTGCCGGAGTCGCATCCCCACGTCAAAGGCATCGCCACCCTGCGCGGCGCCTCGTTGTCGGTGATCGACCTCAGCCGGGCCATCGGCGAGCGGCCGTTGGAAGACCCGAACGGTGGCTGCCTGATCGTCACCGACGTCAGCCGTTCCAAGCAGGGCCTGCACGTTCAGGCCGTGAGCAAGATCGTCCACTGCCTGACCACCGACATCCGCCCGCCGCCCTTCGGCTCCGGCGGCGTGCGTTCCTACATCACCGGCGTGACGTCGGTCGACGGCACACTGGTGCAAGTGCTGGACATCGAAAAGGTCATCCACGGCATCGCCCCGGCGCAGATCGAAATGGCGCCGACCGAACTGAGCATGGAGGACGCCGAAGTGCTGGGCAACGCGCGGATTCTGGTGGTCGACGACAGCCAGGTCGCGCTGCAGCAATCGGTGCACACCCTGCGCAACCTCGGCCTGCAATGCCACACCGCCCGCAGTGCCAAGGAAGCCATCGACTGCCTGCTGGACCTGCAAGGCACGGCGCAGCAGATCAACCTGATCGTCTCAGACATCGAAATGTCGGAGATGGACGGCTATGCCTTCACCCGCACCCTGCGCGAGACGCCGGACTTCTCGCACCTTTATGTGCTGCTGCACACGTCGCTGGACAGTGCGATGAACAGCGAGAAAGCGCGCCTGGCCGGAGCCAACGCGGTGCTGACCAAGTTCTCCTCACCGGAACTGACCCGATGCCTGATCGAGGCGGCCAAGGCCGTCGCCGAACAAGGTCACTGAGTCTTGGCCGAGCAATTTTGCTTTTTGATGCGGCGCAACCTTGCTGAGGTTGTGCCCGCGATCACCTGGCCCGAGGGAATAGTCCTCGTCGAATACCGCCCCGAACTGGCTGACGCCGTTCATCACTTGATGGAACAGGGGCATAGAGAGGGCGGTGGTCGTGTGCCGGCACTGGATGTCTGGCAACAGCGATTTGAGACCGATCCAGAATACGATCCGAGCCTGTGTTTCATTGCTCTGGATGGCGGAAACATCGTCGGTGTTTGCCAGTGCTGGACCAGCGCGTACATCAAGAGTTTGGTGGTGCATCCACAGGCTCAGGGCCTCGGATTGGGTCGTGCGTTGCTGCTGCATGCTTTCAAGGTGTTTCAGGATCGCCGGGAAGGCTTTGTGGATTTGAAGGTATTGGAAGACAACCTTCGGGCGCAACGGCTGTATGAAAGTGCCGGGATGTATGTCGTCCGCCGAGAGCAGGTTCCCGTCTGATACACCGCCATCGCGAGCAGGCTCGCTTGTATGTTTAGACTTGAAGGGGTGGGTGGGACTACAGACTCGATTCTGACTCTGACCAGTACAGACTGTGGGAGACTTCTCGTCCCGCCCCTTCTACCCAAAGCGCCGATAAGGAATTCATCGGTAAACCGACGATAGAGACAAGCCAGCGCAACGGTAGACCCCAACAAGCACTTAAACCCTAGCTCCGAGGATTCGTCATGACAATCCTTACTTCGCAGACGGTTGTTGGTATCGATATCGCCAAGGCCCAAATTGCTGTCTATCGCACCGACCTGCAAATCATTCAAGACATCAAGAACGATCGAACCGCCCTCAAGCGTTGGCTTAAAACCCTGCCTGCCCAAAGCGCTATCGCCGTTGAAGCCACCAACATCTACCACTTGGACACGGTAGAGCTGGCCCATGAGATGGGTCATCAGGTCTACGTGGTGGATGCTTATCGCGTGAGTCATTACCGCCGTGGCGTTGGTCAACGAGCCAAGAACGATCCCTGCGATGCGCGTTTGCTGGCGCGTTACCTGGAGAATGAACAAAGCAAACTGCGGGTCTGGAGCCCGCCACCCAAGGCCTACAGCTCGCTGAAAAGCCTGCTTCACAGACGTGCAACGCTGATCCAGAACCATGCTGGGCTGATGTTGAGTTGGGCCAATGAACCCTTGTTGAAGAAAGTGCAGGTCGCTCAGCAGAAGGCGTTCAAGCAAGCGGATCAGGCGATTCAGAAACTGCTGCGCAAGGTCAGCAAAGAGGCGGGAATTGAGGCGAATATTGATCGCTGCAAAGCCATCGAAGGCGTTGGGGAACTGACCGCAACCGGGTTGGCGACGACCTTTATGCGGGGCGATTTTGCGAACAGCGATGCGTTCATCGCATTCCTGGGAATGGACTTGGCAGTCGAAGACTCCGGCAAGAAGAATGGGCAGCGGTACCTGACCAAAAAAGGAGATCCGGAGGTTCGTCGTTTGGCGTACAACGCCGCAATGGCGGCGTGTCGCTCGCCTAAATGGAAGCCGTTTTACGAGGCATACCTGGCTAGAGGCTTCTCGAAAACCCAGGCCTTGGTTGCCTTGGCCCGAAAGCTCTGTCGAGTGGCATTTGCCCTGATGAAAAATCAGAGCGAATACCTGTCAGCCTGAGAATTCAGGGTTGCCGGGCAACATAGAATCTCCCACATTTAATCGCGTACCCCCTGTGGGAGCCAGCCTGCTGGCGATGAGGCCGACACATTCAACCCAACACCATCAGGCATACTCCCCCCTCGGCCAACTCACCGCCCAAGGATGCCAGCCCCATGAAAACCGCCACCCTGACCTTCCTCTGCCTTACCGCCCTCGCCACCCAGGCCCACGCCTCCAGCCCTGACGCCTGGGCTGCCTACGACAAAGCCGTGCTCGCCAGCTGCAGCAAAGCGAGCGGCCTGAAAAACGCCAAACCCGTCGGTAACGCCGCGCAATTCGACGACCGGGTCGGCTACACCGCGCTCCTGCTGCAAGGCCAATACCCGCAAAAACACATGAAAGGCCAGCAAGGCACCGAGCTGTGCCTCTACAACAAAAAGACCAAAACCGCCTACGTGACCGAGTGGGACTCCATCCGCCCCACCGCCAAAGCCCAGTGAATGGCGCATAACTTGCTTCGAAACGTGCTTTCGCGGTGTCTTTCTGGCGCCGTTTCATGCCTTAGGAAGCGACCTGCCGCTCAATGAATACGACTTTTTCCTGCGTAGGTTGCGGCAAATGCTGCAACGACCACCACGTGCCCCTGACCCTGGCCGAAGCCCGCATGTGGGCGGCCGACGGCGGTCAGGTGATCGTGTTGGTGGAAGGTTTCCTGGGCAACGGCCTGGGCCTGCCCGTGCAGCAACGCGAACACGCCGAACGCCGTTCAGTGGTGGTCCGAAGCGGTACGTCCGAGGCGTACGTGGCGATCACCTTCGCCGCCTACAACGTCGGCCCCTGCCGGAATCTTGACGAAGACAACCTCTGCCGCATCTACGAACGCCGCCCGCTGGTGTGCCGCATCTACCCAATGGAAATCAATCCGCACATTGCGCTGAACACGGCAGTGAAGGAATGCCCGCCCGAATCGTGGGAACAGGGCCCGGACTTGATCATCGGTGGTGAGCTGGTGGATCAGGAACTGGCAGGATTGATCCAGCGTTCACGTCAGGCGGATCGCGATGACATTCAGACCAAGGATGCGATTTGCGGGTTGCTGGGGATTCGGACTACAGCGCTGAAGGGGGATGGGTTTACGGCTTATCTGCCGGATATGAATGCGTTTGCCATGGTTATTGATCAGCTTGCCGGTCAGCCGCTGGCGGGCTCAGGCAGTGAATGGCAGTTCCATGTGTCGGGCGACGATATCGCCGGACAAGTGCTGGCGGCTGGAGCGCAAGTGGCGACTGAAGCGCCGGTGAACTATGCGTTTATATCGTTGCGGGCGGCTTGATCCTGAAGATGTATCGCCTGTTATTGCCTCATCGCGAGCAGGCTCGCTCCCACAGGGGATCCTCGTCGTACACAAAATCTGTGTCTTGAGGAGATCAAATGTGGGAGCGAGCCTGCTCGCGATGGCGATGGATCAGGCACCGCAGAAATAGAAACTCAGCGCTTACCCATCGACCGACGAGTCCCAGGAGGCGCCGCCCCAGGCGTCTTGGTATGGCCATTCTTCGCGCCATTCTTGTACCAAGGCTGGCTGGCGTTCTTCGCGGCGGCCAGATCCCCCGGTTTGAACGGGAATTTGAACGCCGGGATCGCGGCTTTGGATTCGCTGTCTGCGCTGGAGTCGACGCTGTCTGGCAGGTCTGCCTGGTCGTCGCTCAAAGCGTCAGCAACCGGCGGTTGTGTCGGGGAAGTCATGAAAGCTCCGGGGTGATGCAAAAAGTCGGGCCCGGTCAGCGAGCCGCGAAAGGCGGCAGTATACCTGTGTCCAGAGCCGCAAGCTTCACGCTGCAAGCGAGTCCGTCGGGTTTTGTGTCCACTGACACACCGCCTTCGCGAGCAAGCCCGCTCCCACAAGAACACCGCAGTACCTGTGGGAGCGGGCTTACTCGCGAAGAACGAAACCGCGGTTTACCAGACCAAACGCAATCTAAGCCGGAAGCTCAACCCTATCCAGCACCCGATTCACCGCCAACTCCGCCAGCATGATGACCTGCTGAATCGCCATCAGCGTATGCCGCTGCGGCCCCTCCAGACTCATCGCAAAATCACTGCTCATCACACTCGCCGACGCCAAAGACTCACAGGCATGGGCCAACAGACTTTCAGAATCAACCTCAGGGGCGACCACAAACATCGTGCTCGGGCGACGCGGTTTTGCGCTGTAGCGCTCGGGGGGATCGAGGTAGTAATCGAGCGCGCGTTTTATGGCTTCGTGGTCTTTGATCAGCGATTCGGCCTGGGTGGTCTCTTCGCGGGGAGTGGTGGTGTCGATGGGTGGATCGGGGATTAACTTATCCATGCAAACTCCTACTGAAATGGGTGCCACCATTCGCCGGATCTCAAGCGGCGAAGAGGTGGCAGCTATGTGCAGTGTGAGATCACCGGTAGTAGGCACCCGGCCAGACCGAAGTCTGCCCGCACACAGCCGCCATAACGCATTTACAGGCAGCGGATAAGCTGGCGCCAATTATGGTGACATTGGCGCTAGATGCATACTAGTTGCCGGGGATCTCACGCCCGGTCGCTGAATTTGCAGCGACAGCCACAGGTTAGAGAACACGCTTCCTACCCGGCAACCTGAAAAATGCGTGGGAAAACACTGTGTTTCTTACACATCTTTCAACACACAAAAATGGAACGCGGAGCGTCCCGGGCGGCATTCCCACGCGGAGCATGGGAACGATCAATCGAGGCAACGGGAAGAGATTGGTTGACTGTCAGTCCGCCATCGCTGGCAGGCCAGCTCCCACAGGGGGTTGGTGTACATCTGCAAGAAATTGGTCGGCTGTCAGGCCGCCATCGCTGGCAAGCCAGCTCCCACAGGGTTTGGTGTACATCGGCTAGAGACTGGTCGGCTGTCAGGCCGCCATCGCTGGCAGGCCAGCTCCCACAGTGATGATGTACATCTGCAAGAGACTGGTCGGCTGGCAGGCCGCCATCGCGAGCAGGCTCGCCCACAATGGTTCGGCATACACCGGTCGCTCCTCACCACTCATCAGGCCGAGCGTTAGCTCGCCTGCAGCTTTTGATCTTGATCCACCCGCCCCTTCGGGAGGCTGAGTGGAGGTGTTCATCCGGGGAGTGGCGCGTAGCGCCGTTCGACGCAGTCGAACACGCTGCATGTAGGTCGTCGCGAAGCAGACCGGAGGGCAGTGTCCCCGGATGGATACCGGAGCGAAGGAACGCCGAGCCTTAGCGAGGGGCCGGACGCTTGGGGCGAGCGTTTTTTTGCTTACTTTTTTTAGGCGCTTGTAAAAAAAGTGAGTCGCCGTAAGGGCGAAACCCTAAGTGGCCGTTACCGCAGGAATGGATATGCACCCGATCAACCACAACATGGTCGGCCCACAGGCCGCCAAGCCCAAACTGACAGCGCCGTCAGTTAGCAGTCACCTTCCTGACCGGCGAACAGGTTTATAAAGGAAGGTACAAACCAGACCCGACTCCCGACCACCCAGCCCGGCGCCCCACTCGCATGCGAATTCAGAAAAAACCCGCCTTGATCGCAGGTCTGCTGATTGCCCTGGCAGCAGGAGGCGCGTGGTACGCCACCAAACCCGCCACCGCCAAACTCGCCGCGCCCACGGCAATCCCGGTTCGGGTCGTCAGCGTCACCGAAAAAGACGTCCCCCGCTATGTCAGCGGCATCGGCTCGGTCCTGTCCCTGCACAGCGTGGTAGTTCGTCCGCAAATCGACGGCATCCTCACCAAAATCCTGGTCAAAGAAGGCCAACGGGTGAAACAAGGCGACCTGCTCGCCACCATCGACGACCGCTCGATCCGTGCCAGCCTCGACCAGGCCCGGGCCCAATTGGGCGAAAGCCAGGCCCAACTGCAAGTCGCCCTGGTCAACCTCAAGCGCTACAAACTGCTGAGCGTCGACGACGGCGTATCCAAACAGACCTATGACCAGCAACAAGCCCTGGTCAACCAGCTCAAAGCCACCGCCCAAGGCAATCAAGCGTCAATCGACGCCGCTCAAGTGCAACTCTCCTACACACAGATTCGCTCCCCGGTCACCGGCCGCGTCGGTATTCGCACGGTGGACGAAGGCAACTTCCTGCGCATGACCGACACCCAGGGCCTGTTCACCGTGACGCAGATCGACCCGATCGCCGTCGAGTTCTCCCTGCCGCAACAAATGCTGCCGACCCTGCAAGGCCTGATCGGCGACCCCGAGCGTGCACAAGTGAAGGCTTACATCGGCGCCGACACCGACGGCGAAACCGGCAACCTGCTGGGCGAAGGCCACCTGACCCTGATCGACAACCAGATCAACGCCAACACCGGGACCATCCGCGCCAAGGCCGAATTCAACAACCCCGGGCAGAAACTCTGGCCGGGCCTGCTGGTGACGGTAAAAATTCAGACAGCCCTGGATAAAGATGCGCTGGTGGTCCCGCCCACCGTCGTACAGCGTGGCCTCGATCAACATTTCGTGTACCGGGTCAAAGGCGACAAGGTCGAAACTGTCACCGTACAAATGGTCCACCAAGGCAGCGGCCAGGACATCATCAAAGGCGTCAAACCGGGCGATGTGCTGGTCAGCGACGGCCAATCGCGGCTCAAACCCGGCTCGACCGTGCAGGTGCTGACCGAGCCGCCGCAAGTGGTGCAATCGGAGCCCAAGCCATGAAGGGCCACGGCTCGGTCTCGGCCTGGTGCATCGATCATCCGGTGGCGACGATCCTGCTGACCTTTGCCCTGGTATTGCTCGGCGTTATCGCTTTCCCGCGCCTGCCCATCGCGCCGCTGCCGGAAGCCGAATTCCCGACCATCCAGGTCGCCGCGCAACTGCCCGGTGCCAGCCCCGAAACCATGGCGTCATCGGTGGCCACGCCGCTTGAAGTGCAATTCAGCGCCATCCCCGGCGTGACCCAGATGACCTCGAGCAGCGCCCTCGGCTCGACCAACCTGACCCTGCAATTCACCCTCGATAAAAGCATCGACACCGCCGCCCAGGAAGTGCAGGCCGCGATCAACACCGCCGCCGGTAAACTGCCCAAGGACATGCCGAACCTGCCGACGTGGCGCAAGGTCAACCCGGCCGATAGCCCGGTGCTGATCCTCAGCGTCAACTCGACGCAAATGCCCGGCACGGAACTCAGCGACCTGGTGGAAACCCTTCTCTCGCGTCAGATCAGTCAGATCGACGGCGTAGGCCAAATCAACATCACCGGCCAGCAACGTCCGGCGATCCGCGTTCAAGCCTCGGCGGACAAAATCGCGGCTATTGGCCTGACGCTGGCGGACATTCGCCTGGCGATCCAGCAGGCCAGCCTCAACCTGGCCAAAGGTGCGTTGTACGGTGAGTCGAGCATTTCCACGCTGTCGACCAACGATCAGCTGTTCCATCCCGAGGAATACAGCCAGCTCATCATTTCCTACAAGGACGGTGCCCCGGTTCACCTCAAGGATGTCGCCAATGTCGTCGACGGTTCGGAAAATGCCTACGTGCAAGCCTGGGCCGGTGACAAGCCGGGGGTGAACCTGGTGATTTCCCGGCAACCGGGCGCCAACATCGTTGAAACCGTGGATCGCATCCAGGCCGCCCTGCCCGGCCTCGAAGCCATGCTGCCGGCTTCGGTGCAGGTCAAAGTGCTGGTCGACCGCACCCAGACCATTCGCGCCTCGCTGCATGAAGTGGAAGTCACCCTGCTGATCGCGATCATGCTGGTGGTGGCGGTGATGGCGCTGTTCCTGCGTCAGTGGTCGGCAACGCTGATCGTATCCGCGGTGCTCGGCGTGTCGCTGACCGCCAGTTTCGCCCTGATGTACATCATGGGCTTCAGCCTGAACAACCTGACGCTGGTGGCGATCGTGGTGGCCGTGGGGTTTGTGGTCGACGATGCGATTGTGGTGGTGGAGAACATTCACCGCCATCTCGAGGCCGGCGACGGCATGCGCGAGGCGGCGATCAAGGGCGCCGGCGAGATTGGCTTTACCGTGGTCTCGATCAGTTTCTCGCTGGTGGCGGCGTTTATCCCGCTGCTGTTTATGGGTGGCGTGGTCGGGCGACTGTTCAAGGAATTCGCCCTGACTGCCACGTCGACCATCATGATTTCGGTGGTGGTCTCGCTGACGTTGGCACCAACTCTTGCCGCGCTGTTCATGCGTGCGCCGGTGCATCACGCCCACAGCAAACCTACATTTGGCGATCGCTTGCTGGCAGGCTATGAAAAACTTCTGCGCCGCGCCCTCTCCCATCAAAAGCTGATGATCAGCGTTTTCTTTCTGTCTTTGGGACTGGCGGTCGCCGGTTACATCTTTATCCCCAAAGGCTTCTTCCCGGTGCAGGACACCGGTTTTGTCCTCGGCACCACGGAAGCCGCCGCCGATATTTCCTACGGCGACATGGTGAAAAAACACCTGGCGATGGCCGAAATCGTCGCGGCGGATCCTGCGGTCCAGGCGTTTTCCCACTCGGTGGGCGTCTCGGGCAGTAACCAGACCATCGCCAACGGTCGCTTCTGGATCTCCCTGAAAAAGCGCGGCGACCGCGACGTCTCGGCCAGCCAATTCATCGACCGGATTCGTCCGCAACTGATGAAAGTCCCGGGCATCGTGCTATATCTGCGCGCAGGCCAGGACATCAACCTCAGCTCTGGCCCGAGTCGCGCGCAGTACCAATACGTGCTCAAGAGCAACGACGGCGCGACCCTCAGCACCTGGACCCAGCGCCTCACGGAAAAACTGCGCGCCAACCCGGCGTTCCGCGACATTTCCAACGACCTGCAACTGGGCGGCAGCATCACCCACATCAGCATCGACCGCAGCGCCGCGGCGCGTTTCGGCCTGACTGCCAGTGACGTCGACGAAGCGCTGTACGACGCGTTTGGCCAGCGGCAAATCAACGAGTTCCAGACCCAGATCAACCAGTACAACGTGATTCTGGAACTGGACACCAAGCAACGCGGCAAGGCCGAAAGCCTCAACTATTTCTACCTGCGCTCGCCCCTGAGCGGAGAAATGGTGCCACTGTCGGCGCTGGCCAAATTCGATGCGCCAACGGTCGGCCCGCTGTCCATCGCCCATGACGGCATGTTCCCGGCCGCCAACCTTTCGTTCAACCTCGCGCCCGGCGTGGCGTTGGGCGATGCGGTGATCATGCTCAACCAGGCCAAGGCCGAGATCGGCATGCCGGCGGCCATGAGCGGTAACTTCCAGGGCGCGGCGCAAGCGTTCCAGAGTTCCCTGGCCAGCCAGCCGTGGTTGATCCTGGCGGCGCTAGTGGCGGTGTACATCATTCTCGGCGTGCTCTACGAGAGCTTCGTGCATCCGCTGACCATCATCTCGACCCTGCCGTCGGCAGGCCTCGGCGCGGTGATCATGCTGTGGATTTGCGGGCAGGACTTTTCGATCATGGCGTTGATCGGGCTGGTGTTGCTGATCGGCATCGTGAAGAAGAACGGCATTTTGATGATCGACTTCGCGCTGGAAGCTCAGCGCAAAGGTGGATTGCCGCCGGAAGAGGCGATCTACCAGGCCTGTATCACGCGATTCCGGCCAATCATCATGACCACCCTCGCCGCCCTGCTCGGCGCGCTGCCGCTGATGTTCGGCTACGGCGCTGGCGCCGAACTGCGCCAGCCATTGGGCATCGCGGTGGTCGGCGGCTTGCTGGTGAGCCAGGCGCTGACGCTGTTTACCACTCCGGTCATATACTTGTGGCTGGAGCGGCTTTTCCATAAGCCCAAACCCGCACCGATGCCGGCGCTGGCAACCACAGACTGAGGCGGGGTCATGCGCGTTCTGATTATCGAAGACGAAGAAAAAACCGCGGATTATCTGCACCGCGGCCTGACGGAACAGGGTTACACCGTGGACCTGGCGCGTGACGGCGTCGAAGGCCTGCACCTGGCGCTGGAAAGCGACTACGCGGTGATCGTCCTCGACGTCATGCTGCCGGGCCTCGATGGCTTCGGCGTACTGCGCGCGCTGCGTGCGCGCAAGCAAACCCCGGTGATCATGCTCACCGCCCGCGAGCGTGTCGAAGACCGCATCAAAGGCCTGCGCGACGGTGCCGACGATTACCTCGGCAAACCGTTCTCCTTCCTTGAACTGGTCGCGCGACTGCAAGCGTTGACCCGGCGCAGTGGCGGTCATGAACCGGTGCAAGTGAGCATCGCCGACCTGTGGATAGATTTGATCAGCCGCAAGGCCACCCGTGCCGGCACGCGCCTGGACCTGACCGCCAAGGAATTTTCGCTGCTCAGCGTGCTGGCCCGTCGGCAGGGTGAAATCCTCTCGAAAACGGCGATTGCCGAAATGGTCTGGGACATCAATTTCGACAGCGACGCCAACGTCGTCGAAGTCGCGATCAAACGCCTGCGGGCCAAACTCGATGGGCCGTTCGACGAAAAACTGCTGCACACGATCCGTGGCATGGGTTATGTGCTGGAGAGCCGCGGTGTCCAGTAATTCGATTGCCCTGCGCCTCAGCGGCATGTTCACGCTGGTGGCGCTTCTGGTGTTTCTGTTGATCGGCTGGGCCTTGTACCAGCAGGTCGATAAGGGCCTGGGTTTGCTGCCAGAAGCGGAACTGGATGCGCGCTACAGCGTGCTCGAATCCACGGTCGGGCGTTATGGCACGCCGGAGCATTGGGTGAAGATCAACAACAAGCTCAAGTTGCTCGGCGAAGAAGACAAGCGCATCAGTTTCTGGATCATCAGCGGCGATTCGCACTACGAATACGGCAACCTGACGCCGCAGATCCGCGCCTTTGCCGAAGGTCCGCTGGGGATGCGCGACATGACGTTGCCGGACCAGCCTTATCCGCTGAAAGTGCTGGTGAGCCAGTTCCCGGCCAAGGACCAACGTCCGCCGCTGCGCTTCATGATCGGCATCGACACCGAGACGTTTCTCCAGACCCAGCATCATCTGCTGATCGCGCTGATTAGCCTGGCGATTGTCGGTGTGTTGCTGGCGTCGGCGCTGGGTTATTGGGTGGCGCGCATTGGTCTCAAGCCGTTGATCAAGTTGTCCCAGGAAGCCCAGCGCCTCGCGCCGCCGTTGCGTTCCGGGCGTTTGCGCTTATCGCCTTTGCCGCCGGAGCTGAATCAGTTCGTCAATTCGTTCAACTCGACCCTGGAGCGGGTCGAGCAGGCCTATTCGCGCCTTGAGTCGTTCAACGCCGACGTCGCCCATGAACTGCGCTCGCCCCTGACCAACCTGATCGGTCAGACCCAGGTCGCGCTGACCCGCGGTCGCTCGGCGGAACACTACTTCGAAGTGCTGCAATCGAACCTTGAAGAGCTGGAGCGGCTGCGCTCAATCATCAATGACATGCTGTTTCTTGCCAGCGCGGATCAGGGCAGCAAGGCGACCAAACTGACCTCCACCTCGCTGGCCGATGAAGTGGCGACGACGCTGGAGTATCTGGATTTCATTCTGGAGGACGCGCAGGTTCAGGTGCAGGTCAGTGGGGATGCGCAGGTACGCATCGAAATTGCTCATCTGCGCCGGGCGTTGATCAATTTGCTGAGCAATGCGGTGCAGCACACCGGGCCTGGGCAAGTGATCGAGGTGCGGATAGAGGTTGAGGATCATCAGGTCAGTATTGGCGTAGCCAACCCCGGGTCGCCGATTGCCAGCGAGCATCTGCCGCGCTTGTTCGAGCGCTTTTATCGGGTGGATGCATCGCGCAGTAACAGTGGCAACAACCACGGGTTAGGGCTGGCAATCGTCAAGGCGATTGCGCTGATGCATGGCGGCGATGTGTTTGTGCGCAGTGATCACGGCATGAATACCTTCGGCATCCACCTCCCGGTCTAAACCCTTTCCCTGTATTGAAGGGGCTTTTGTGGCGAGGGGACTTGTCCCCGTTCCAGTGCGCAGCGCTGGCAGGATTTCGGTAACACCATAGATTTTTTGGGGCCGCTTCGCAGCCCAACGGGGACAAGTCCCCTCGCCACAGGACTTCATACACTCCGGCTCAACACTGTTGCTTTTAGCGCAACAGTCCTTTCATGAATCCGCTCTTTTTCCCCTGTCCAATCCCCCTTATCGTTGCCGCACCAAACAGCACTTGCCAAGCAAGAAGGTTTTAAAGATGTCCAACACTATGGGTATTGCCAGCGCTTTCGTTTTGTCCTCTTTGTTCCTGTCTCCGTTCGCCCTGGCTGAAGAGTCGCAAACGTTCGTCGCGCAAAATGCAGCGCGCGCCGCGGCGTATGAAGAGCATCAGAGCGAAATGACAGCCAAGGCCCAGGACGCTGCGCAAACCCCTCAAACGTCCACCTCTACGACCCAGCAACGGGTTGAGAAAGACAGCTGATCCCACGTATTCGCTCCATTTCCCTCGACACTTTTCATCGGCTCTTCCCTTTGAAAAGTTGTCTTCAAAGCCGCTGCTATCAGCGGCTTTTTTTCGTTGTGGTTTAAACGCCGTCCGGTTCGTCTTCACTAACAAGAAACATTTTGTACTTCATGCATACGAAGTGCTTAGTTGACCCAAGGAGCTTTACCGCAAGTGCGTTTCCCTCTCCGCTGCACCCCGCTGTTCATTGCAATCGCTGCAACGATGCCCCCCGCCGCCCACGCCGCCGACGAATCCAGCCATGAAGGTTTTGTGCAAGGTTCGAGCCTCAACCTCAATGCCCGTAACTACTACATGAACCGCAACCGTCTGCAGCAGACGGACGACAACATCGAATGGGGCCAGGGTTTCCTGGGCATCTTTGAATCGGGTTTCACCCAGGGCACCGTCGGGTTCGGTGTTGATGCCCACGCCATGCTCGGGCTCAAACTCGACGGCGGTGGCGGCACGGATGGCTCAAGCATCCTGCCGATCGGCGATGGCAACGGCAAAGCGCCGGGGTCGTTCTCGACCGCAGGGGGAACGTTGAAAATGCGCGCCTTTGATACCGAGTTGAAGGCCGGCGACCTGTTCCTCGCCAACCCGGTGATTGCCGGTGGCGAGACCCGCATGCTGCCGCAGACCTTTCGCGGCGTCAGCCTGACCAACCACAGCTTCGATGGCTTCCTGATCGAAGGTGGCCAGGCGAGCTTCACCAAGCCGTACAACCAGAGCGGTCATACCCGCATCGGCACCTCCTACGGCAGCCTGGCGGACGGCGACGACAGTCAGCACCTGAACTGGGCCGGCGTGGCCTGGAGCGGTCTGCCGGGGTTGACCAGCAGCCTCTATGCGTCCGAACTCAAGGACATCTGGAACCAGTACTACTACGACCTGGATTACACCTACGCGCTGAACGACCTGGTCAGCCTCAACCCGGGCCTGCACTTCTATCACACGCAAGACACCGGCGATGCGCTACTGGGTAACATCGACAACAACACCTACAGCCTGCACTTCACCGTCGGCGTGGGCTTTCACAGCGTTACCGCGGCGTATCAGCGGGTCAACGGCAACACGCCGTTCGACTACATCAGCCAGGGCGACAGCGTGTTCCTCGACAACTCCCAGCAGTATTCGGACTTCAACGGCCCGAACGAGCGCTCGTGGAAACTCAAGTACGCCTACGACTTTGCCGGCCTCGGCCTACCCGGCCTGACCTCGGCACTGTCGTACTCCCGGGGCAAACTGGACTTGACCAAAGTCGATCCGGACAGCCACGGTTACGCCTCGTGGCACAGCGCCGACGGCAAAAATGCCAAGCACTGGGAGCGTGACGTCGATCTGAAGTACGTGGTCCAGGGCGGCAAGGCCAAGGATCTGGCGGTACGCCTGCAATGGGCTACCAACCGTGGCGGCAATGGCTACGGCGCGCTGGATCAAGACACCGATGAATACCGGGTGATCGTCGACTACCCGCTGAATGTCTTCTAAGCTTTATTAAGCAAAAGGCCAGCATGTTTTGCTGGCCTTTTTTTTATCCGGCATTTATACAAGCGCTCTGGACGCGACCGGTTTCTGGGACTCTGCCCGATTCTTGTAAGAAAACTTTCATAACGCCTTATTTGCAGAAGTCAGAACCATGAGTGTGAGCAGTGTGAAATCTCAAGATCCGATCAGCTCGACACGATCTGAGCGACTTCTGGTTCTCGGCAGTGTGCTGTTGGTAATTGCGATACTCAGCATTGTGACCTTCCTGCTGATCCGTGAACGCGCCAATGCCGAGTTGTCCGCCACTCGCGCCGCCAACAACATCGTGCAATTGATCGACGCCGATGTGCTGCGCAATGTCGAACTCTATGATATTTCCCTGCTGGGTTTGATTGCCGCCTCCCGGCGAGAAGACCTCAAGAGCGTTTCTCCAGCCATTCGCCATATGGCCTATTTCGACCGCGCCACTGCCGCGCCGTACAAGGGCAACATTTTGTTGCTCGACAACAAGGGCGACGTGATCGCGGACTCGGCTTCGGTGGAGCCCAGGCAAGGCAACTACGCCGACCGCGAATACTTCCAGTCTCACGTGAACAACCCGGACCCGGGCATGTTCATCAGCCCCCCCTTCAGAGCCAGATTGCCCGAACAGGATTGGCGGATCAGTTTCAGTCGACGGGTGAGCGGCTCCCAGGGTGAGTTTCTGGGGGTGGCCGAAGCCGCCATGCGGCTGAGTTACTTCGATCAGTTGTTCAACAGTTTAAGCATCGGCCGCGACAGCACGGTCAATCTGATCAGCAAGAACGGGATTCTCCTGGCCCAGCAACCCCGTCTGGCCGAAGAGCTGATCGGCAAGGATTTCAGCAACCGCCCCAATTTCCAGCGCATCGTCAAAGAAGGCAACGGCAGCTTTACGAGCCTGTCCGACCGATACCGCGACAAGCGCCTGTATACCTTCTCCAAGGTCGGAAATTTGCCATTGATCGTCGTCGTTGCGCTGTCCAGTAATGAAGTCTTTGCGGCCTGGAAGCGCACGGCGGTGGTGGTCAGCTCTGCAACCATGGCCTTGTGCGTGAGCCTGCTGTGGCTGACATGGTTGCTTCGCCGGGAACTGCGTCGGCGACACCACGCCGAACACGAGTTGGCGCAACTGGCCGCCACCGACGCGTTGACCGGCCTGGCCAACCGCCGAACACTGGATCAGGCCCTGCGCCACGAATGGTTTCGTGCCCAACGTTCCGGCATGCCGTTGTCGGTGATGATGATCGATGCCGATCACTTCAAGGCGTTCAACGACCGCCATGGCCATCAGGCCGGCGACGAAGCGCTGCGCTCGTTGGCCAATGTCATCAGCGCTAACGTCCGACGACCGGCGGACCTGGCTGCCCGTTACGGCGGCGAGGAGTTTTCGGTGATCCTGGCGGAAACCGATAGCGCGGGTGCGCGGCAGCTTGCCGAAAACATCCGCAAGGCGGTTGAGCAGTTGCCGATGGTTGAGGGCGCCGAGTCGCCGATGACTGTCAGTATCGGGATCAGCACTTGGACGACAGCGACAGATATCAGCCTGGAGAGTTTGCTGTTCGCAGCGGACAAGGCGCTGTATCAGGCGAAGGAAGGTGGTCGGAATCGGGTTGTGGCTTCTGTCTGAAGTTATTGTGCTGATGCGAGCGGCCCCTTCGCGAGCAAGCCCGCTCCCACAATTGACCGAGTTGCCCAGACGGACGCGGTTTAATGTGGGAGCGGGCTTGCTCGCGAAGGGGCCAGCCCGGACACCGCAAAATCAGCGCATAAAAAAAGGCCACCCGAAGGCAGCCTTTAAAAACTAGAGAGGTTTTTTTACTTACACGGCCGCAACGGGACGCATGTAAGAGATCGGTGCTGTGCTGGCGTCTTCGAAAGTCACGACTTCCCAAGCATCTGTCTGCTCAATCAACTTGCGCAGCAGCTGGTTGTTCAATGCATGTCCGGACTTGAAGCCCTTGAACTCACCAATCAGGCTATTGCCCAGCAGGTAGAGGTCACCAATTGCATCGAGGATCTTGTGCTTCACGAATTCGTCTTCATAGCGAAGGCCGTCTTCGTTCAGTACACCATCCGCGTCGACCACAATAGCGTTTTCAACGCTGCCGCCGAGTGCGAGGTTGTGCTTGCGCAGGTACTCGATGTCACTCATGAAACCAAAGGTACGGGCGCGGCTGACTTCTTTTACGAACGAAGTACTGGAAAAATCCACGCTTGCACTTTGTGTGCGGTCACGGAAAACCGGGTGATCGAAATCGATCTCGAAGCTCACTTTGAAACCTTCGAAAGGGACGAAAGTGGCGCGCTTGTCGCCGTCTTCCACTGTCACTTCCCGCAGGATCCGGATGAACTTCTTGGCGGCGTCCTGTTCTTCCAGGCCCGCCGACTGAATCAGAAATACGAAGGGTCCAGCGCTACCATCCATGATCGGGACTTCAGACGCGGAGAGCTCGACGTAGGCGTTATCGATGCCCAGGCCAGCCATGGCCGAGAGCAAGTGCTCCACCGTATCCACTTTGGTGTCGCCACTGACCAATGTGGTCGACATCGTGGTTTCACCAACGTTTTCCGCGCGGGCAGGAATCTGCACGACCGGATCGAGGTCGGCACGAACAAACACAATGCCGGTGTCGATAGGTGCGGGCTTGAGGGTCAGGTATACCTTTTCCCCGGAGTGCAGGCCTACACCTGTAGCACGGATAATATTTTTCAGTGTGCGTTGTTTAATCATGGCTTGGGCCGCTTCAGCGCAAATTGCGAACTGGTATCAACAAAGGCTGGCGATAATAGCAGACCAGACCTTTGCTGAACACCAATCACCTTCATAGCCCTGATACATTCCATCAATCAGCCTGACGACGCAGGAAAGCCGGGATGTCCAGGTAATCCAGATCATCTTGCGGATTCATCTTCGCGGCAGTCGCAGCACCGGCCTGAGCCTGGTTGCGCATGACGGTCGGACGGTCCAGATCACGGTAGTTTACCGCCGGTTGTTCCTGACGAGCGGGCGCCGATTGTTGCGGCTGGGAGGCCATCGAGGTGTGAACGGTGTTGTCGATGACCTTCACAGGCTTCTCGATTTTTGCGCCCAGACCCGTGGCAACCACAGTCACGTGCAGTTCATCGCGCATGTCCGGATCGATAACGGTACCGACCTTGACCATCGCGTGCTCGGAAGCGAAGGCTTCGATGATGCTACCCACGTCGGAGTACTCACCCAGGGACAGGTCAGGACCGGCGGTGATGTTCACCAGGATGCCGCGTGCACCTTGCAGGTTCACGTCTTCGAGCAATGGGTTGCGAATGGCCGCTTCGGTGGCCTCACGTGCACGGTTCGGACCGCTGGCGCAGCCAGTACCCATCATCGCCATGCCCATTTCGCTCATCACGGTGCGTACGTCGGCAAAGTCGACGTTGATCATGCCCGGACGTTTGATGATGTCGGAGATACCGCGAACGGCACCGGCCAGTACATCGTCAGCCTTGGCGAACGCGGACAGCAGGCTTGCGTCCTTGCCAAGGATGGTCAGCAGTTTCTCGTTGGGAATGGTGATCAACGAGTCGACGCTTTCAGACAGCAGACGGATACCTTCGTCGGCGATCTGCATGCGCTTGCGGCCTTCGAACGGGAACGGACGAGTCACCACCGCAACGGTGAGAATCCCCATTTCCTTGGCCACTTCAGCAATGATTGGCGCAGCACCGGTACCGGTACCACCGCCCATGCCTGTGGTGATGAACACCATATTGGTGCCCTGCAGGACTTCGGCAATGCGCTCGCGATCTTCGAGAGCGGCCTGACGACCTACTTCAGGGTTGGCGCCGGCGCCCAGACCTTTGGTCACACCGGTACCGAGTTGCAGGATGGTCCGCGCGCCGATGGATTTCAGCGCCTGGGCATCAGTGTTGGCGCAGATGAATTCAACGCCTTCAATGTTGCTCTTGACCATGTGGTTGACAGCGTTGCCGCCGCCTCCGCCAACACCGATAACTTTGATTACCGGGCTTGCGGGGATGTTGTCTACGAGTTCGAACATTTTCCCTCTCCTTTACGTTCTCTAGTTTTTTCGCCTACTGCGTGTATCTACAACGGTGCTGCGGTAAATCTTCAGAAGTTGCCTTGTACCCAGCTCTTGAAGCGATCGAGCAAGGCGACTTTCGGTTCTTCATTGCTGTAGCTGTCGCGGCTGCTGATGCCCGAGAATGAAATCCCGTCGGACTGCTTCTGCAGGCCGTACATCAACAGGCCAACGCCCGTGGAATAAATCGGGTTGCGCACCACATCGTCCAGGCCCTTGACGCCGTGAGGCACGCCCAGGCGGACCGGCATGTGGAAGATCTCTTCGGCCAGTTCGACCGCGCCTTCCATTTTCGAGGTACCGCCGGTCAGCACGATGCCGGCCGGGATAAGGTCTTCGTAGCCGCTGCGGCGCAATTCGGCCTGGATCAGCGTGAACAGTTCGTCGTAACGCGGCTCGACCACTTCGGCCAGGGCCTGGCGGGACAGCTCGCGCGGTGGGCGGTCGCCAACGCTTGGCACCTTGATGGTTTCACCGGCACCGGCCAGTTTGGCCAGGGCGCAGGCGTAGCGAATCTTGATTTCTTCGGCGTACTGGGTCGGGGTGCGCAACGCCATGGCGATGTCGTTGGTCACCTGATCGCCCGCAATCGGGATCACCGCGGTGTGACGGATCGCGCCTTCGGTGAAGATCGCGATGTCGGTGGTGCCGCCGCCGATGTCCACCAGGCACACGCCCAGCTCTTTCTCGTCGTCGGTCAGGACCGAATAGGCCGAAGCCAGTTGCTCGAGAATGATGTCGTCGATTTCCAGGCCGCAGCGGCGCACGCATTTTTCAATGTTTTGTGCAGCGTTGACGGCGCAAGTCACCACATGAACCTTGGCTTCCAGACGCACGCCCGACATGCCCAGCGGCTCACGGACGCCTTCCTGGTTATCGATCACGTAATCCTGCGGCAAGGTGTGCAGCACGCGCTGGTCAGCCGGGATCGCCACGGCCTGGGCAGCGTCGAGGACGCGCTCAAGGTCGGCGGAGCTGACTTCGCGATCACGAATCGCCACGATGCCGTGGGAGTTCAGGCTGCGGATGTGATTGCCCGCCACGCCGACGAACGCCGAGTGGATCCGGCAACCGGCCATCAGCTGCGCTTCTTCGATCGCGCGCTGGATCGATTGCACGGTGGACTCGATGTTCACCACCACGCCTTTCTTCAGGCCACGGGACGGATGAGTGCCGATCCCGACGATTTCCAGCGTGCCGTCGTCCGAGACCTCGCCGACCAGCGCCACCACCTTGGAGGTGCCGATATCGAGACCGACGATCATTTTGCCGCTTTGCACGTTTGCCATGGGTCCTGCCTCTTCTTAATTCTTCGCGACAGCGGGTTGGGCTGTCGTGGGCGCTACAGGTTCCCGCCAGCCAACAGCGAGGCCGTTGGCGTAGCGCAGATCGATGCGCGCAATGTTCGTAATCTGTTCTTTAAGCGTCTTGTCGTAGATGGCAATGAAGCGGCGCATCTTTTCCACCAGCTTGCCGCGTCCCAGCAGCAGTTCGATCCCCGGGCCCGCACTGCCGGCTCCGGTGGTCAGGAACCAGCTGCCTCGTTCACGCAATTCCAGGCGTGCAATCGAGAAGCCCAACGGCCTGAGCATCTGGCTCAGCACCTGGTACTGCTGCATTACCTGCTGTTGAGCCCGTTGTGGGCCGAACAGCTGTGGCAAGTGTTCGTAGTTCGCCAGCTCACGCGGGGTGAACGCCTGACCCTGGTTGTTCAACAGCGATTCATCGCCCCAACGTGCCACCGGCAGTTGTTCTTCCAGGCGGATCACCACTTGATCCGGCCACACCCTGCGCACTTCGGCGTGGGCAATCCATGGCATCGTTTCAAGCTCGGTGCGCATGCTCGCAAGGTCGATGGTGAAGAAGCTCGACGCCACGTACGGGGCGATCCGCTGCTGCACCGCTTGCTGGCTGATGTAACTCAAGTCGCCCTGCACCGCGATTTTGCTGATCGGCCGGTCGGCGTACGGCAGCAAACGCTGCGCGCCTTCGTAAGTGCCGAACCCCAGCGCCACCAACAGCACCGGCCAGAACAGGCTTTTCAGAAAACCAAAATTGGCTTTCGGCAGGCGCGCAGACATCGGCTCTTTAGCCACCATTCGGCTGGCACCCCGAGGCACCGGCTTGCGGCCGGGTGCTGGAGGGGGCTGATGTCTCAGCTGTGCGCCTTGCATGGTCTTACCCTCGTGGCTCAATACTTGCGGCCAGAATCGCCAGAACCAGTTGCTGGAAATCCAAACCGGCAGCACGCGCTGCCATCGGCACCAGGCTGTGATCGGTCATGCCCGGTGCGGTGTTGACTTCGAGGAACCAGAACTGCCCGTCGGCGTCCTGCATCACGTCTGCCCTGCCCCAACCGGCGATACCCAGCGCCTCACAGGCTTTCGCCGTGAGGTCCATCAGTTCTTTTTCTTTGTTGCTGTCCAGGCCACACGGGATCCGGTACTGGGTATCGGAAGCCACGTACTTGGCGTCGTAGTCGTAGAAGCTGTGCGTCGTGCCCAGGGCAATTGGAGGCAACACCTGGTCACGCAGGGTGGCGATGGTGAACTCAGGACCTTGAATCCATTGCTCGACCAACACTTGCGAATCGTAGGTACTGGCCGCTTTCCACGCATCGATCAACTCCGACGCGGAGGTCACTTTGGCCATCCCGATACTTGAACCTTCATGGGCCGGTTTGACGATCAAAGGGAAGCCCAGTTCCGTCGCTGCCGAAATACAATCAGCCTCGCAGCTCAGTACCGCGTGACGTGGCGTCGGAATGCCCAGACTGTGCCAGACCTGTTTGGTCCGCAGCTTGTCCATGGCCAGTGCCGAAGCCAGAATGCCACTGCCGGTATACGGAATGCCCAGGCATTCGAGCAGGCCCTGCATGCTGCCGTCTTCACCGCCACGACCGTGGAGGATGACGAAAGCGCGGTCGATTTTTTCGTTCAGCAAACGCTGCAGAAGGTCATCGCCCACATCGAGGCCGAACGCATCCACACCGGCGCTCAGCAGTGCGTCGAGTACAGCGTTGCCCGACTTCAGGGACACTTCACGCTCGGCACTCTTGCCGCCGAACAGCACGGCGACGCGGCCGAAGTCTTTCGGCGCGATCGTGGAGACGAGGTTGGCGTATGCAGCAGTCATTTCAACTTCCCCGCAGTCGGCGCGGCAACAGCTCCCGCGAATAGTGGACTGGCCAACAGTTTCGGGGCGAGACCACCGATATCACCGGCGCCCTGGCACAGCAGGATGTCGCCAGCACGCAGCAGTGGCTTGACCAGCGGCGCGAGGTCGACACCGCGCTCGATGTAGATCGGGTCGAGTTGACCGCGCTGACGGATGCTGTTGCACAGCTTGCGGCTGTCGGCGCCCGGGATCGGCTCTTCACCGGCCGGGTAGACTTCCATCAGCAGCAAGACGTTGGCATCGGCCAGTACATTGACGAAATCGTCGTACAGGTCACGGGTGCGGCTGTAACGGTGCGGCTGGTACACCATCACCAGACGGCGCTCCGGCCAGCCACCGCGTACGGCCTGGATCACGGCCGCGACTTCGGTCGGGTGGTGACCGTAGTCGTCGACCAGCATCACGTTGCCGCCGTCTACCGGCAGTTCGCCGTAGACCTGGAAGCGTCGGCCGACACCCTGGAAGCCGGACAGCCCCTGGACGATGGCTTCATCGCTGACGCCTTCGTCGGTGGCGATGCAGATGGTCGCCAGGGCGTTCAATACGTTGTGGTTGCCTGGCATGTTCACCGAGACATCCAACGGCTCGCGATCCGGGCGCAGCACCGTGAAGAAGGTTTGCATGCCTTGCTGGCGCACATTGATGGCGCGTACGTCGCAGTCATCGCCGAAGCCATAAGTGACCGTCGGGCGTTTCACCAGTGGCAGGATTTCACGCACCACCGGATCGTCCAGGCACACCACCGCCAGACCGTAGAACGGCAGGTTGTGGAGGAACTCGACGAAGGTTTTCTTCAGTTTGTTGAAGTCACCGTCGTAGGTCGCCATGTGGTCGGCGTCGATGTTGGTGACCACGGCCACCAGCGGCTGCAGGTGCAGGAAACTGGCATCGCTTTCGTCGGCTTCGGCGATCAGGTAGCGGCTGGTGCCGAGCTGGGCATTGGTGCCCGCAGCATTCAGACGACCACCGATGACGAACGTCGGGTCCAGGCCACCGGCCGCGAACACCGAAGCGATCAGGCTGGTGGTGGTGGTTTTGCCGTGCGTACCGGCAACGGCGATGCCGTGGCGATAGCGCATCAGTTCCGCGAGCATTTCGGCTCGCGGCACCACAGGGATACGGCGTTCCAGAGCAGACGCGACTTCCGGGTTGGAGGTGTTCACGGCGCTCGATACCACCAGCACGTCAGCGGCAGAGGCGTTTTCGGCACGGTGGCCGATGAAAATATGCGCGCCAAAGGACTCGAGACGCTCGGTCACCGGCGACGCTTTCAGGTCGGAACCGGACACTTCATAGCCCAGGTTCAGCAACACTTCGGCGATGCCGCACATGCCCACGCCGCCGATGCCGACGAAGTGGATGCGACGGATGCGGCGCATTTCCGGTTGCGGCATGGCTTTCTGTTTCTCAACCATGGGCCACCTCCAGACAGGTATCGACCACGTTACGGGTTGCATCGGGTTTGGCCAGGCGGCGTGCCGCAGTGGCCATGTCGTTGAGTCGTTGTGGTTGCATCAGGACCTCTGTCAGGCGCGCGGCAAGATCCGCTGCGCCAGTCGTTCTTTGCGGCATCAGGAAGGCAGCGCCTTCACGGGCCAAATAATCGGCGTTGCGGGTCTGGTGATCGTCGATCGCGTGGGGCAACGGCACCAGCATCGAGGGCAGACCGGCGGCAGCCAGTTCACTGATGGTCAACGCGCCTGCGCGGCACACCACCAGGTCGGCCCAGCCATAGGCTTGGGCCATGTCTTTGATGAAAGGCTGCACTTGCGCCTCGACGCCAGCCGCGCGATAGCGCTCTGCAGTCACTTCATCGTGGTTTTTGCCGGCCTGATGAAACACTTCCGGGCGCAGGTCGGGGGCGACTTGCGACAGGGCTTCAGGCAGCAACTTGTTCAACGGCTCTGCGCCCAGGCTTCCGCCCAGGATCAGCAAACGCGCCTTGCGTCCCGCCAGGGCAGGACGCTGTGTTTCGAGGAACAGCTCGGTGCGCACCGGGTTACCGGTGGTCCGACGGCTGTCCGACAGGGTAAAGGTGTCGGGGAACGCTTCACAGACTCGGGCGGCCAACGGCACCAGCAACCGATTGGCGGTACCGGCCACGGCGTTCTGCTCATGAACGATCACCGGCACACCGGCCAGTTTGGCGGCAACGCCACCAGGACCGGTCACATAACCACCGAAGCCGACCACACACACCGGCTGCAGCTGACGAATGATCGCCCGCGCCTGCCAGACCGACTTGAGTACCATGAACGGAGCCTTGAGCAGGGACAACTTGCCCTTGCCGCGCAAACCGGTGGCATTGATCCGGTGCAGCTCGATACCGGCCATCGGCACCAGGTCGTTCTCGATGCCGCGTGGCGTTCCGAGCCAGTGCACGGTGTAACCGCGGGCCTGGAATTCGCGGGCGCACGCCAGCGCCGGGAACACATGGCCACCGGTGCCGCCCGCCATGATCAAGACGTTAGCGCCCATGGGTCGGCTCCTCGGCGAAGTCGCTCTCATGGAACTCCATCTCCTCGCTGCCCAGGTGGGTTCGACTCTCCCACTCGATGCGCAACAACAAGCCGAGACAGGCACCGCAAATCACCAGCGAACTGCCGCCATAACTGAGGAACGGCAGGGTCAGGCCTTTGGTCGGCAGCAGGCCGACGTTCACCCCGATGTTGATCAGGAACTGGCCGATCCACAGGAACGACAGGCCGTACGCAATGTAGGCGGCGAAGAACTGCTTGGCCTTCTCAGCCCAATAACCGATGTACATGCCACGCACACAGACGAAGACGAACAGCGCTACGGTGCACAAGGAACCCACGGCGCCCAGCTCTTCGGCCAGCACCGAGAACACGAAGTCGGTGTGGGCTTCCGGCAGGTAGAACTGTTTCTGCACGCTGTTGCCCAGGCCAACGCCCAGCCATTCGCCGCGACCGAATGCGATCAATGCTTGCGACAACTGGTAGCCGGCACCGAACTGGTCGGCCCACGGATCGGCAAAGTTGGTCAGACGCGCCATTCGATACGGCTGCACTTGAATCAACAGCACCACCGCCCCGACCGCGAGGACCACCATTAAGGAAAACCGGAACAGCCCGACCCCGCCGAGGAATAGCATCGCCGCTGCCGCGCCCATCATGACAACGGTGGCACCGAAATCCGGCTCCATCAGCAACAGACCGGCCATGGGCAGCAGAACGATGAACGGCTTGAAGAAGCCCATCCAGCTTTCGCGCACTTCTTTCTGGCGACGTACCAGATAACCGGCGAGGTAGATCACCACGAATACCTTGGCGATCTCGGACGGCTGAACGTTGAAGAAACTGAAGCCGATCCAGCGCATCGAACCGTTCACTTCGCGGCCGATCCCCGGGATGATCACCATCACCAGCAAACCGAATGCACCCAGCAGCATCAGCCAGCCCAGGCGTTGCCAGGTGGCGATCGGAATCATCATGGTGATGACGCAGGCGCCCAGGCCCAGCACGATGTAGATCAGGTGGCGAATCATGTAGTACAGGGCACTGCCCGACTGCACGGCCGCCACTTCGGTCGAGGCCGAGGCAATCATCACCAGCCCGAGACCGATCAAGGCCAGGCAACCGGCGAGCATCGGGAAGTCGAGGTCGATCCCGCGCCCGGTGATGATCGGCGACGGGTACGGCTTGATGATATTGAGCAGGCTCATGCCAGTTCCTCCACAGCGCGGACGAACTGATGGCCACGGTCTTCGTAATTCTTGAACATGTCGAAACTGGCGCAGGCAGGCGACAACAACACGGCGTCGCCTGGCTCGGCGACGGCGCGGCACTGTGCGACCGCTTCCTCCAGTGAACTGACGCGAATCAGCGGCACGGCATCGCCGATGGCCTGACCGATCAGGTCACTGTCACGGCCCATCAGCACCACGGCGCGGCAGTTGACCGCCACCGGGTCACGCAAATCCTTGAACTCGGCACCCTTGCCATCGCCACCGGCGATCAGCACGAGTTTGCCGTCGATGTCCGCGCCCAGCCCTTCGATGGCGGCCAGTGCGGCGCCGACGTTGGTGGCTTTGGAATCGTTGTAATAGCTCACGCCACCCAGGTCACGAACCCATTGGCAGCGATGCTCGAGGCCAGCGAAGGTGCGCAGGCTCGAGAGCATGGCGTCGAACGGCAGGCCGACGGCGTGCCCCAGTGCCAATGCCGCCAGGGCGTTGGACTGGTTGTGGGCGCCACGAATCTTCAACTCGCGCACCGGCATCAGGTTCTGGAATTCGAAGGCCAGGTACTTCTCGCCGTCTTCTTCGCGGATCCCAAAGGCCTTGAAATCGGGTTTGCTCAAACCGAAGGTCCAGCATGGCTGGCCCTCGCCCATCAGCGGACGGCTCAGGGCGTCCTGACGGTTGACCACAAACTGTTTGGCGCCACGGAAGATCCGGTGCTTGGCCAGGTGATAGGCCGGCAGACCGCTGTAGCGGTCCATGTGGTCTTCGCTGACATTAAGCACGGTCGCCACTTCGGCGTTGAGTTGATCGGTGGTTTCGAGCTGGAAGCTCGACAGTTCCATCACGTACAACTCGACGTCGTCGTCGAGCAGATCCAGCGCCGGCGTACCGAGGTTGCCACCGACAGCGACACGCTTGCCCGCCGCCACTGCCATCTCGCCAACCAGGGTGGTGACGGTGCTTTTCGCGTTGGAACCGCTGATGGCGACAATCGGCGCCTTCGCGTTACGCGCGAACAGCTCGATGTCGCCGGACAATTTCACGCCACGGGCGGCGGCAGCCTGCAGGGCCGGGGTCGCCAGCGCCAGGCCGGGGCTCACGTAGAGCTCGTCGGCACGGCACAGGAATTCGACGTCCAGCTCGCCACAACGCACTTCCACGTGCGGATAGTCACGCTTGAGCGTGGCCAGTTCCGGTGGATTTTCCCGCGTATCAGCCACAGCAAACGACGTGCCCCGGTTCGCCAGGAAGCGAACCAGGGACATGCCGCTCTTGCCGAGGCCGACAACGATGCGGAAGTGGTCAGAAGCGATCAGAGACACTCGTTCTACCTCAGCTTCAGGGTGGCAAGGCCGACCAGTACGAGAATCACGGTGATGATCCAGAAACGGACGATCACGCGTGGCTCAGGCCAGCCCTTGAGTTCAAAGTGGTGGTGAATCGGCGCCATGCGGAATACGCGGCGACCGGTCAGCTTGAAAGAAGCAACCTGGATAACGACAGACAGGGTTTCCATCACGAACACGCCGCCCATGATGAACAGGACGATTTCCTGGCGGACGATCACCGCGATCGTGCCAAGCGCTGCGCCCAGCGCCAGTGCGCCGACGTCGCCCATGAAGACTTGCGCCGGATAGGTGTTGAACCAGAGGAAACCGAGGCCCGCACCGATCAAGGCACCGCAGAACACGATCAACTCACCGGCACCCGGCACGTAAGGAATCAGCAGGTACTCAGCGAATTTCACGTTACCGGACAGGTAGCAGAAGATGCCCAGGCCGCCGCCGACCATCACCGTCGGCATGATCGCCAGACCGTCGAGGCCATCGGTCAGGTTGACCGCGTTGCTCGAGCCGACAATCACGAAATAGGTCAGGACGACAAAGCCTATGCCCAGCGGAATGCTGTAGTCCTTGAGCATCGGCAGGATCAGGGTGGTTTCCACCGGCGTCGCAGCGGTCATATAAAGGAAGATCGCCGCGCCGAGGCCGAACACCGACTGCCAGAAATACTTCCAGCGGCTCGGCAGGCCTTTGGAGTTTTTCTCGATCACCTTGCGGTAGTCGTCGACCCAGCCGATAGCGCCGAACAGCAACGTCACCAGCAAAACGGTCCAGACATAACGGTTGCTCAGGTCAGCCCAAAGCAAGGTACTGACACCGATAGACGACAGAATCAGTGCGCCGCCCATGGTCGGGGTGCCCGATTTTGAAAGGTGCGATTGTGGACCGTCATTGCGAACGGATTGACCGATCTGACGGTTCTGCAACGTGCGGATCATCCACGGGCCGTAGCACAGCGACAAAACCAGCGCGGTCAGCACACCGAGGATCCCGCGCAGGGTCAGGTACTGAAAGACCGCGAAGCCTTTGTAGAACTGTTGCAGGTACTCCGCTAACAGCAGCAGCATTAATGTTTCTCCAGGCTGGACCCGCACAAAGCGGCGACGATGTTTTCCATCGCAGCGCTGCGCGAGCCCTTGATCAAAATGGTGGTGTTGGTGTCTTGCTCGGCGCCCAAGGCCTTGATCAGCTCAGCCTGAGTGCTGAAGTGAAAGGCCTGGGGACCGAAAGCGTTCACGGCGTGAGCCATCAGTGGCCCGACAGCGTAAAGCGCGGAAACCTTGCCGCGGGCGTACTCGCCCACATCGCGGTGCCCCTGCTCCGCCCAATCGCCCAATTCGCCGATATCTCCGAGCACCAGAACGGTGCGGCCGGAAAAGCCGGCGAGTATATCAACGGCAGCGCACATGGAGGTGGGGTTCGCGTTGTAGGTGTCATCGATCACGCGTATGCCATTAGTGGCCAGTTGCGCGACGGTACGACCCTTGACCGGTTGCACCGCGCCGAGACCGGTAGCGATGCCGAACAGCGACACGCCCAGAGCATACGCGGCAGCGGCGGCGGCCATGGCATTGGCGACGTTATGGGTGCCGAGCAGGTTCAGTTGAACGCGTTCCACACCTTCAGGACTGTGCAGGTTGAAGGCAGGGCAACCACGCGCATCGCGATCCAGCTCGCTGGCGTAGAAGTCGGCGCTTGGATTGTTCAGGGCGAAAGTCAGCACTTTGCGACCGCCCGCACGAGCCTTCCAAATACCGAACGCTTTGTCGTCAAGATTGAGCACGGCGACGCCATCGGCATCCAGCCCTTCAATGATCTCGCCCTTGGCTTCAACGATTTTTTCCGGCCCGCCGAACTCGCCGACGTGAGCGGTCCCGGCATTGTTGAGCACGGCCACGTGCGGCTTGGTCATGCCCACGGTGTAGGCAATTTCGCCGAGACGCGAAGCACCGAGCTCGATCACGGCGGAGGTATGTTCCGGCGAGAGTTCGAGCAGGGTCAGTGGCACGCCGAGGTCGTTGTTCAGGTTGCCACGGGTCGCCAGTACCGGACCGCGGGTGCGCAGGATGCTCGCGAGCATCTCCTTGACCGTAGTTTTACCGCTGGAACCGGTGATCGCCGCCACTGGTTGAGTGAACGCGGCACGGTTCATAGCGCCCAGTTGACCCAACGCCTGGCGGGTATCCTTGACCAGCAATTGCGGCAACGCGCTGTCGGCGACTTCGCGCTCGACCAGTGCAGCCACGGCGCCTTTGCTGGCGACATCGTTCAAATAGTCATGACCATCGAAACGCGGGCCGGTCAGGGCAATAAACAACTGACCCGGTTTGATCGCGCGGCTGTCGATGCTGACGCCATCGAATGTGGCATCGCCCGCGATCAATCGTGCATTCAGTGCGCCGGTCAGTTCGCTCAGTTTCAAGGCTTTAAGCATGAGCCACCTCCCACGCGGTCAAGGCATGATCAGCCTCGACCAGATCGGAGAAAGCGTGACGCTCGCCGTTGATTTCCTGATAGTCCTCGTGACCTTTACCGGCCAGCACAATCACGTCATCCGCCGAGGCGCTGGCGATCAACTGGGCAATCGCCTGACCACGGCCGGCGACAAAGGTGACTTTATCCACAGCGGTAAAACCAGCGCGAATGTCATCAAAAATCAGCGAAGGATCTTCGGTGCGCGGGTTGTCATCGGTGACCAGCACACCGTCGGCCAGACGCTCGACCACTTCGGCCATCAGCGGACGCTTGCCGCGATCGCGATCACCGCCGCAACCGAACAGACACAGCAAACGGCCTTTGGCGTGTGGACGCAGAGCCATCAAGACTTTTTCCAGCGCATCCGGCGTGTGGGCGTAATCGACCACCACCAGCGGCTGGGTGCCGCCGCCGAGACGCTGCATGCGACCGGCCGGACCTTCGAGTTTCGGCAGGACCTTGAGGATTTCGTCCAGCGCGTAGTCCAGACCGAGCAAGGCACCGACAGCGGCCAGCACGTTGCTCAGGTTGAAGCGACCGAGCAAGGTGCTGCGCAAATGATGCTCGCCCTGGGGCGTGACCAGCGTGGCGCGCACGCCTTCGTCGTCGAACTGTGCTTCACGGCAATAGAGGTAGGCGCTGGCATCTTCCAGGCTATAGGTGATCAGGCGCGACTCACGTTTGTCCGCAGCCAGTTGGCGGCCGAACTCGTCGTCGAGGTTGATCACCCGGCACTTCAAATCGTTCCAGGCAAACAGCTTGGCCTTGGCTTCGCCGTAGGCTTGCATGGTGCCGTGGTAATCGAGGTGATCGCGGGACAGGTTGGTCATCACTGCCACGTCGAACGCCAACGCCGTCACGCGACCTTGATCCAGGCCGTGGGAAGACACTTCCATGGCGACGGCTTTGGCACCGGCCTTTTTCAGGTCAGCCAAGGTCGCTTGTACGGCGATCGGGTTCGGCGTGGTGTGCAGGCCGCTTTCCAGCGCGCCGTAGAAACCGGTGCCCAGGGTGCCGACGATGCCGCAATGCTGTCCGAGCAAGTCCAGGGCCTGCGCAACCAACTGCGTGACGCTGGTTTTGCCATTGGTGCCGGTTACGCCAACCAGGTTCAGGTGCCGGCTCGGGTCGCCATAAAAGCGACCGGCGATGTCCGACAGTTGCGCCGCCAGGCCTTTGACCGGAATCAGCGGCACGTCGGTGATCGGCAATACGGTAGCGCCTTCGACTTCATAAGCCACCGCAGCAGCACCGCGCTGCAAGGCGTCGGCGATGTGCGCGCGCCCGTCTAACTTGCCGCCAGGGACGGCAAGAAACAGATCGCCAGCCCGCACGTTGCGGCTGTCCAGGGTCAGTTCGCGGATCAACAGATCGCGGCCAGCGTGGGCGAAAATTTTATTCAGACTAAGAGACATCAGCCGCGCCCTCCATTGGCTTTCAGTGGAACGACCGGTGTGGCGTTAGCGGTTTGCGTCGGCGGCAGGTTGTCCGGGGTGATGTTCATCAGGCGCAACGTCCCGGACATCACCTTGCTGAACACCGGCGCCGAGACCAGACCACCGAAGTAACCGGCCTTGGTCGGTTCATCGATCACCACCACGATCGCGTAACGCGGATCGCTCATCGGGCCGAAACCGGCGAACAGCGAGCGGTAGGAATTCTCGGCGTAGCCTTTGGTGCCGACCGACGTCTTACGCGCCGTACCCGACTTGCCAGCCACGTGATACGCCGGCACCTGCGCACGAAACACACCGCGCGGGGCCTCGATCACCTGGGTCAGCATGGTCTGCATGGTTTTCGCGACGGCTTCCGGCAGCACTTGCGTGGTTTGCGCCGGCTTGTCGGTCTTGATCAGGGTCAGCGGCGCGAGTCGACCGTTGTTGGCCAGGGCCGAGAAGGCGTGGACCAACTGGATCGCGGTCACGGAAATACCGTAGCCATAAGACAGCGTGGCGGTTTCAGCCTTGCGCCATTCGCGGTAGTTCGGCAAGTTGCCGACGCGCTCGCCCGGGAAGCCGAGGCCGGTGTCCTGGCCGAGGCCGACTTTCTGCGCGAGGCGGAAGATGGTTTCGCCGCCGATATCGAACGCGACCTTACTCATGCCGACGTTACTGGAATTGATCAGGATGCCGGTCAGGTCAAGCACCGGGCCTTCGGACTTGGAGACGTCCTTGATGGTGTATTTACCAATCTGCAAAGTGCCCGGGTACACCTCGACGGTGTCACTCGGTTTCCAGCGCCCGGTTTCGATCGCGGCACTCATGGAAATGGCTTTCATGGTCGAACCCGGCTCGAACACGTCGATCATGGCGCGGTTGCGCATCATCGCCGGTTGCAGGTTGCGACGGTTGTTCGGGTTGTAGGTCGGCTGGTTGACCATGGCGAGGATCTCGCCGGTCTTCACGTCCATGATCACCAGGCTGCCGGCCTTGGCGCCGTTCTCAATGATCGCGTTACGCAACTCGCGGTTGGCCAGGTATTGCAGACGCAGGTCAATGGACAACGCCAAGGGCTTGCCGGCCTTGGCGTTTTTGGTGACCTGGACATCCTTGATAAGTCGGCCACGCCGATCCTTGATGACCTGCCGCTTGCCAGGGACCCCGGCCAGCCATTCGTCGTAGGCCAGTTCGACCCCTTCACGACCGTGGTCATCGATGTCGGTAAAACCGACCATGTGCGCGGTGACTTCACCGGCCGGGTAGAAGCGCCGGAATTCTTCGATGCCGTAGACACCCGGCACTTTCAGATCGAGTACAGATTGGCCCTGCTCGGGGGTGAGCCCGCGCACGAGGTAGATGAATTCTTTGTTGGCCTGGGCTTCGAGGCGCTCGGCCAGGGCTTTAGGGTCTTGGCCCAGAGCCGCCGCCAGTGCTGGCCACTTCTCTTTGGCCAGCTGCATTTCCTTGGCGTTCGCCCACAGCGTGGTGACCGGCGTACTCACGGCCAAAGGCTCGCCGTTACGGTCGGTGATCAGACCACGGTGAGCCGGAATCGGAATGTGACGAACGCTGCGCGCATCGCCCTGGCTTTTAAGGAAGGCGCGGTCGACGACTTGCAGATCGATGATCCGCCAGCATATAGCCGCAACCATGACGCCGAGCAAGCCCAGCACCAGGCGGAAACGCCATGGAAACAGTGCGCCCTCGAGTTTCATCATGGCGCCACCATCTGCACTTCAGCGGCGCCGGGAATGCGCATCTTCAGTTGCTCGGTGGCCAGCACTTCGATACGGCTGTGGGCAGTCCAGGTGCTCTGCTCGAGAATCAACCGGCCCCACTCCGCCTGCGCCTTGTCGCGCACACTCAACTCGGCGTACAGCGAGTTCAGCAACTGCCGGTTCCAGTGGGCGCTGTACGACACGCCGATGGCCGACACGAGCACGCCAACAAACAGCAGCAGCATGAAGAAGCTTCCGCCGGGAAGAGGCTTGGCGAAAAGCTTGCTCACCGCAGCTTCTCCGCGACGCGCATGACGGCGCTGCGCGAACGTGGGTTGGCTTTGAGTTCGGCCTCGGAGGCGGACTGCGCTTTGCCATGAATTTTGATGATCGGTTCGAAAGCGACGTGACGGACCGGCAGGTTGCGCGGCAGGTTGTCGGCTTCGCCTTTTACCAGTTTGCGCATGAACAGTTTGACGATGCGGTCTTCCAGCGAGTGGAAGCTGATGACGACCAGGCGGCCACCGATTTCCAGGCAGTCCAGTGCAGCTTCGAGGCCGGCTTCCAGATCACCCAGTTCGTTGTTGACGTGAATACGCAGGCCCTGGAACGCACGGGTGGCAGGGTTCTTGCCCTTTTCCCATGCCGGATTGGCGACTTTCAAGACTTCAGCCAGGTCGGCTGTGCGCTCGAACGGCTTGATGTCTCGGCGCTCGGCCACGGCTCGGGCCATGCGGCCAGAGAAACGCTCTTCGCCGTATTCCTTGAATACCCGGGCGATTTCTTCCACCGGTGCGGTGTTGACGAATTCGGCAGCGCTGATTCCGCGGGACGGATCCATGCGCATGTCCAGCGGGCCATCATTGAGGAAACTGAAGCCGCGCTCAGGGTCGTCGAGCTGCGGCGAAGACACGCCCAGGTCGAGCAAAACGCCGCTGACCTCGCCGTGCAGACCGCGTTCGGCCACTTCCGAACCGAGCTCGGCAAAGCTGCGTTGCACAACGACAAAGCGGCCGTCTTCGGCCGCTAGCGTTTGCCCGGTGGCAATCGCTTGAGGATCTTTGTCGAATCCGAGGATCCGACCATCGGGGCCGAGCTGGCTGAGGATCAACCGACTGTGCCCGCCGCGCCCGAACGTGCCGTCCAGATAGCAGCCATCAGGACGTACGGCGAGAGCCTCCACGGCTTCGTCGAGCAGTACGGTGATGTGGTTAAAGCCGCTATCAATAGTCACAGGATCAAATCACGCAGTTCATCAGGCATGGCGCCCGGTTGTTGAATAGCAGCCAGGTCAGCGGCAGAAACCGCATCCCAGGCATCCTCGTCCCACAATTGGAACTTGTTCAGTTGGCCTACCAACATCGCGCGCTTATCCAACTTGGCATATTCACGAAGACGCGGCGGAACCAGAAAACGACCACTGCCATCGAGCTCGAGGTCGACGGCATTACCAATCAGTAAACGTTGCAGGCGGCGGTTCTCTTCGCGAAGCGAAGGCAGTGCGCGCAGTTTGGTTTCGATAATTTCCCACTCATCGAGGGGGTAAACACACAAACACGGATCAACGGCATCAATTGTGACGATCAACTGACCGGAACTACGCGAAACGAGCTCGTCACGGTACCGGCTCGGCATGGCGAGACGGCCCTTTGCATCGAGACTGATAGCGTTAGCTCCGCGAAACACGTCAGCGTTTCTCCAAATATTAGCGTTTTACGCTCAAAAAACCCACTTCATGCCACTTTCCGCCACTTGCGCACACTATAGGAATGCGGCCACCGCACCGTCAAGGCGCGGTTTAAAGGAAAACCCTTACAGAACTGAGATTTAGGAGGGTAAACAGAGGTGCAACGAGAATCTGACGTGTGATTTTGCTCAATAACTTGAATCAGCACAGAAGGCTGCGTTCGAAAGTTAAAGTAATTTGTTAAGAGTAAGATTTTTTCGGTATTACGAAAGTGTTCTGGCAACGATTCTGGAAGGAGGGAAATTGCTACTACCAGCACCCTGCTCAATGATTAAAGCAGGGGGAGAAAAAAGGTGGAGAGTCGATCTGTAAGCCGGGTTCTGTCTTGAACAGTCATTCGTCTACGATGGCCATCACTGGACATCTTTAGCAACCTACCCGGTCCCAGCGCGGGCCACGCCTTGGGACCCTATTTGGTCTTGCTCCAAGTGGGGTTTACCTAGCCACGAACTGTTGCCAGACGTGCGGTGCGCTCTTACCGCACCTTTTCACCCTTACCGGCGCCGAAGCGCTTAGGCGGTTATTTTCTGTGGCACTTTCCGTAGGCTCACGCCTCCCAGGCATTACCTGGCACTTCGCCCTATGGAGCCCGGACTTTCCTCCCCCCCCTAATTTTCATAGAGGGCAGCGACTGTCCAATCGACTCTCCGCCGCGAAGGTTAACGGCAGAGCGGCCGAAGAACAAGCGCTAAACGCCTTCAGCTGATCCTGCGCGTCGGGTTTTTACTCGCCCTTCTGTTTATCCAGCGCCACCTGATAGAGCACATTCTTGCGCTCACCGGTAATTTGCGCCGCCAATGCCGCCGCACGCTTGAGCGGCATTTCTTCAAGCAACAGATTGAGGATGCGCATGGCTTCGCTGCTGACCGCGTCCTCGGTCTCAGGAACCGACCAGCCAGCCACTAACACCACGCACTCACCGCGCTGCTGGTTGCTGTCCGACTCGACGAACTCGCGCAACTCGGCCAGCGGCAAACCTTTGAGGGTTTCGAACGTTTTGGTGATTTCACGGGCCAGCAACGCCGGACGCTCGGGACCGAACACCAGCTCCATGTCTTGCAGGCATTCAAGGATGCGATGTGGCGCTTCATAGAAAATCAGCGTGCGCGGCTCTTCCTTGACCAGCTCGAGGCGAGCACGGCGACCGACAGCCTTGGCCGGCAGGAAACCTTCGAAAATGAAGCGGTCCGACGGCAGGCCCGCCGCCGACAACGCTGCGATCAATGCACAGGCCCCCGGGACCGGCACCACATTGATCCCGGCAGCACGGGCCTGACGCACCAGGTGATAACCCGGATCGGAAATCAGCGGCGTGCCAGCATCGGAGATCAGCGCCACATCGTCGCCCGCCAGCAATCGCGTGATAAAGCGGCTACCTTCATCTCGCTCGTTGTGCTCATGACAGGCTGCCAGCGGCGTCGGAATGCCGAAATGCTGCATCAAGCGCTGGGAGTGACGAGTGTCTTCGGCGGCGATCAACGCGACGTCGCGCAGGATTTTCAGCGCACGCGCACTGATGTCGTCCAGGTTGCCGATGGGCGTCGCCACCACATAAAGCGAGCCAGCAGCGGAATTCAAAGCACCTGGAGCAGTCAAAGCGCACACCTCATGATCGGTAAAAGGCGACATTGTAGCGCGTAGCGGCGCTTGCGATCGCCCCGCCCTCCTCGGGTTTTTCAGGCGTTTGTGCAGCGCTGCAACATTTGTACGAGCTAAATTGATCGATTCACGCCAGTAACATCGCGCCCCGGCCAGTGCTTGGGTACAATTCCACGCTAATTTGATCGAGTATCAGGAACACTACATGATCGCTTGCCTGCGGCTGTTCACTGCCCTCTGCCTCGCTGCCTTGCTGGCGGCTTGCGCCAGCTCGCCCTCCTCCAGCCTTGGCGAACTTCCACGGACCCCGGACGCCAGTATCGAGCAACTGCTCGAACAGGCTGCTCAAAGCAAGGACCCGGAAAAAGCCGCGCTGTTGCGCCTGAGCGCGGCCGACCTGGCTTATCGTCAGGGCAATGCCGGCCAGTCCGCGCAAATCCTGCAACAGGTTCCGGTGGAACAACTCAAGCCCGGCCAACAAGTCTTCGCCAGCACCCTGGCGGCTGAACTGGCCATGGCGCGCAACCAGCCGAAGGCGGCGCTGACTGCCCTGAGCCATCCGAGCCTGCAACGCCTGAGCGAATTGCCGGTCGAGCAACAGGTTCGCACCGGCACCGTTCATGCCCGCGCCCTTGAGGCCGACGGCCAGACCCTGGCCGCCGCACGGGAGCGCATCTTTATTGCGCCGATGCTTGAAGGTGAAGCAGCCAGCAAAAACCACGAAGCAATCTGGACCCTGATCGCCTCGCTGCCAACCGATCAACTGCAGCCCACCACCAACGATGACCTCGGTGGCTGGATAGGCCTGGCACTGGCGGTGAAAACCGCTGGCACCCTGGAACAGCAGCAAGCTGCGATCGACAACTGGCGCGCCCAGAACCCCAAGCACCCGGCCGCCATTCAGTTGCCGCTGCCACTGACCAAGCTCAAGGAACTGGCCAGCCAGCCGTTGAGCAAGATCGCCCTGCTGCTGCCGCAAGACGGCCCGCTGGCCTCGGTCGGCAAAGCACTGCGCGAGGGCTTCATGGCCGCTCACTACCAGGCTCAACAAGCCGGGCAGAAGCCGCCAGCCATCGAGTTCTATGACAGCTCGAAACTGACCTCGATGGACGAGTTCTACCGCAAGGCCCAGGCCGACGGCGTGCAACTGGTAGTCGGTCCGCTGGAAAAACCGCTGGTCAAACAGCTCAGCGCTCGCCCGCAACTGCCGATCACGACCCTGGCGCTGAACTACAGCGAAGGCGAACAAGGTCCGGCCCAGCTGTTCCAGTTTGGCCTGGCCGCTGAAGACGAAGCCCGTGAAGTATCTCGTCGTGCCCGCGCCGACGGCCTGCATCGCGCCGCGATCATGGTGCCGAAAGGCGAATGGGGCGATCGCGTGTTGCGCGCCTTCAGCCAGGACTGGCAAGCCAACGGTGGCAGCATCGTTGCAACCGAACGCGTTGACCAACCAGTACAACTGGCCCAGCAGATTGCCGACATGTTCCAGCTGCGTCAGAGCGAAGGTCGCGCCAAAAGCTTGCAAAGCACCGTTGGTTCGCAGGTAGCGGCCCAGCCTTCGCGCCGTCAGGACATCGAGTTCATCTTCCTGGCCGCGACCCCGCAACAGGCCCAGCAGATCAAACCGACCCTGAACTTCCAGTACGCGGGTGATGTGCCGGTTTACGCCACATCACACGTATTCAGTGCCAGCGGCGATGTGAATCAGTACAACGACATGAACGGTATTCGCTTCTGCGAAACCCCATGGTTGCTGGACGCCAATGATCCGCTGCGCAAACAGGTCACCGCACAATGGCCACAAGCCGCCGGCAGCCTCGGCCGCCTGTACGCAATGGGCGTGGATGCGTATCGCCTGGCGCCGCGACTGGGGCAACTCAAGGCGCTGCCGGACAGTCGCATTGAAGGCCAGTCGGGCAGCCTGGGCATGACCCAGAACCAGCGCGTGGTGCGCCAGTTGCCGTGGGCACAGTTCGTCAGCGGCCAGGTTCAACGCCTGCCGGATACCCCGCGCTGATGCCTGACAGGTCACGCCAGCAAAGCGGTAAAGATGCCGAGCGCCACGCGCTCGAGCATCTTCAACAACAGGGTCTGCGCCTGCTGGCGCAGAACTGGTTGTGCAAACGCGGCGAGCTTGATCTGGTCATGCTTGATGGCGATACAGTAGTATTCGTTGAAGTCCGCTACAGAAAAAACACCCAGTGGGGTGGAGCGCTCGACAGCATCGATGGGCGCAAACGGCAGAAACTGATTTTCGCCGCGCAGTATTTTCTTCAGCGCGAGTCGCGTTGGGCCAATTCCCCCTGCCGCTTCGACGTGGTTGCCATCGACAGCAACCTCGATCAGTTGAACTGGTTGCAGAATGCCTTTGACAGCTGATCACGTGCGACCCGAAGCGGACACCTTTACCCAACACTTTTGCTCTTTGCTTTGCGGGCTGCACATTCATGTGCCGAGTAGCCGCGCTAATTAAGGTCACACAGATGGACATGCAATCCCGAATTCGCCAGCTTTTTCAGGCCAGTATCGACACCAAGCAAATGGCGATGGACGTACTTGCACCGCACATCGAGCAAGCCAGCCAGGTGATGGTCAACGCCCTGCTCAACGAGGGCAAAATGCTTTCCTGCGGCAACGGCGGCTCCGCCGGTGACGCCCAGCACTTCTCATCCGAGCTGCTCAACCGCTTCGAGCGCGAACGCCCGAGCCTGCCAGCCATTGCGCTGACCACCGACAGCTCGACGATCACCTCGATCGCCAACGATTACAGCTACAACGAAATCTTCTCCAAACAGATCCGCGCCCTCGGCCAGCCAGGTGACGTATTGCTGGCAATTTCCACCAGCGGCAACTCGGCGAACATAATTCAAGCGATCCAGGCCGCACATGATCGCGAAATGATTGTCGTAGCATTGACCGGTCGTGATGGCGGCGGCATGGCGTCGCTGCTATTGCCCGAGGACGTCGAGATTCGCGTACCGGCCAACGTCACCGCACGTATTCAGGAAGTCCACCTGCTGGCGATCCATTGCCTTTGCGATTTGATCGACAGCCAACTGTTCGGGAGTGAAGAATGACCCCTAATCGCCTAGGCCTTCTGGCCTTGACCCTGTGCCTCGGCATCAGCGGCTGCACCTCGGTGGTGAAAGCCAGCCGTGAAGCGCCGATTGAAGATGACCGCGGCACGCGTACCTTCGGCAGCAAGATCGACGACTCCCTGATCGACACAAAAGTCGGCGTGAACGTCGCCAAGGCCGATCCGGCCCTGGACAACGATTCGCACATCGTCGTCACCAGCTTCAACGGTGTCGTACTGCTCGCCGGGCAAACACCGACCGCAGACCTCAAGGCCAAGGCCGAACAGGCTGCCGCTGCGGTTCAGCGCGTGAAGAAGGTGCATAACGAACTGCAAGTGCTGCCGCCATCAGGCTTCCTTGCCCGCCAGAACGACACCTGGCTGACGTCCAAGATCAAGACCCAGATGCTCACCGACCCGAACATCCCGGGTTCGCGCATCAAGGTCGTCACCGAGAACGGCATCGTTTATCTGCTGGGTCTGCTGACCAAGCAGGAAGCGGCGCAGGCCACCAACCTGGTGCAGAGCGTTTCCGGTGTGCAGAAGATTGTGAAGTTGTTTGAGTACATCGACTGACCCCTTGGGGGAGCAGGCACAAAAAAGGCGATCCATCCGGATCGCCTTTTTTATTACTTCACCACTTTCAAACTGGGTCGACCGCTGGGACGCGGCGGCTCGCTGTCGGGTGGCGGAATATCATCATCCGGCTCGATCTCTTCCTCGTCTTCCATAGGCGATTCCAGATCAAACACCATGCCTTGGCCATTCTCCCGGGCGTAGATACCCAGGATCGATGCGATAGGCACGTACAGGGTGTGCGGTACGCCACCGAAGCGCCCTTCGAAGCTGACCGCCTCGTTGTCCATGTGCAGATGACGCACGGCAGCCGGTGATACGTTCAGGACAATCTGTCCGTCACTGGCAAAACCCTGAGGCACCTGCACCGACGGATACTCGGAATTGACCAGCATGTGCGGGGTGCAATCGTTGTCCACAATCCACTCGTAGAGCGCGCGGACCAGATAAGGTCGACTGGAGTTCATAGCGGCTCCTTAAGCCTTAGCGCATATCGCGTTCGACACCAGACAGACTCGCCTGGAAAGCCTCACGCGCAAACGAGCGCTCCATGTAATCAAGCAACGGCTTGGCAGGCCGCGGCAGTTCAATACCCAAAATCGGCAAACGCCAGAGTATTGGCAATAGGCAGCAATCCACCAGACTTTGTTCCTCACTGAGGAAAAACGGCTTGTCGGCGAACAACGGCGACACGCCAGTCAGGCTTTCACGCAACTCTTTACGAGCCACGACGCGGGCGGCTTCCTTGGTCTTCGAATCCAGGATCAGATCCACCAGACCACACCAGTCACGCTGAATACGATGAATCAGCAGACGGCTATTGGCACGCGCCACAGGATAAACCGGCAGCAAGGGCGGGTGCGGGTAACGCTCATCCAGATATTCCATCACCACGGTCGACTCCCACAACGCCAGGTCACGATCGACCAGGGTGGGCAGACTTCCGTAAGGGTTCACTTCAATCAGTTTAGGCGGCTGGCGACCAGCTTCCACGTAAATGATCTCTGCGCTGACACCCTTCTCTGCAAGTACGATGCGCACTCGGTGGGAATAGTGGTCGGCGGGGTCGGAGTAACAGGCCAACCGATTGGTCACGCCCATGGCGGTCCTCCTCGCTTGTTGAAATTATCGGAAGCGGAAAAACGCACGCGCCCAGAAGACGCCTCCCGTAACGTCTGGCTTACCAGACTCGTTACACCTTCAGAGACGCCCCTGGGCGCGTGCGATTAACAGCAATTGCTTACAGCTTTATCAATGGACGTCTTTCCAGTATTCACGCTTGAGCAAGTAAGCGAATACGAAGAAGAACGCCAGGTACAGCAACACATAGGTACCGATGCGCTGATGCTGCAGCTTCACCGGGTTGGCCGAATAGGCCAGGAAGGTCACCAGATTCTTGACCTTCTCGTCGAACTGCTCTGCGTTCAGCGTGCCGGTCTTCGGCAGCACGGTCAGCTGGTCACACGCCTCATGAGTCAGAGCCGTACCGGTCAGCGGATCGTATTGCTTCTTGCCGTCTTCGACGATTTGAATTTGTTTGCAGCCTACCACCTGACGACCCTGCAGGCCGACCAGAACGTTAGGCATCCCGACGTTCGGGAAGACTTTGTTGTTCACGCCCCAAGGACGCGACGGGTCTTCATAGAACGAACGCAGGTAACCGTAGAGCCAGTCAGTGCCACGAACGCGAGCGACCAGGGTCAGGTCGGGCGGTGCCGCACCGAACCAGGTCTTGGCGTCTGCCGGCTGCATGCCGATGCTCATGTGGTCGCCAATCTTGGCGCCGGTGAACACCAGCTTCGAGAGCATCAGGTCGTGCGGAATGCCCAAGTCATCGGCAACACGCTCGTAGCGCTGGAACTTGGCGCTGTGGCAGCCCATACAATAGTTGGCGAACGTACGTGCGCCATCCTGCATGGCAGCCTGATCGGAAACGTCAATGTCGACCTTTTCCAATTCAGGAGCACCGGCTGTCGACGCGAACGAGAACACAGGCATGGCAGCAAGAATCAGTACAGCAAATAGCTTTTTCATCAGCCAGTCACCCTTTCCGGAACCGGTTTGGTCTTCTCGAGCCTGGTGTAGAACGGCATCAGAATGAAGTAGGCGAAGTACAGGAAGGTACAGACCTGCGACAGCAATGTACGGCCTGGAGTCGGAGCCAGAACACCCAGCACACCCAGAATCACGAACGATACGCAGAACACCACCAGCCAGATCTTGCTCAGCCAGCCTTTGTAGCGCATCGACTTGACCGGACTGCGGTCCAGCCATGGCAGGACGAACAGCACCGCAATGGCCGCACCCATGGCAATAACGCCAAGGAGCTTGTCCGGCACCGCTCGCAAAATCGCGTAGAACGGTGTGAAGTACCAGACCGGAGCAATGTGCTCTGGGGTCTTGAAGGCGTTCGCCACTTCAAAGTTCGGCTTCTCGAGGAAGTAGCCGCCCATTTCCGGGAAGAAGAACACGATCGAGCAGAAGATGAACAGGAACACCACCACGCCGACGATATCTTTCACGGTGTAGTACGGATGGAATGCAATACCGTCCAGCGGTACGCCGTTTTCGTCCTTGTGTTTCTTGATGTCCACGCCGTCCGGGTTGTTCGACCCGACTTCGTGCAACGCCAGGACGTGCAGCACCACCAGGCCGAGAATCACTATCGGCAAAGCCACGACATGCAACGCGAAGAAGCGGTTCAGGGTAATACCGGAAATCAGGTAGTCACCACGGATCCACTGGGTCAGGTCGTTACCGATGACCGGGATCGCACCGAACAGCGAGATGATCACCTGGGCACCCCAGTAGGACATCTGGCCCCAGGGCAGCAGGTAACCCATGAAGGCTTCAGCCATCAGCGCCAGGTAGATCAGCATACCGAAGACCCATACCAGCTCACGCGGCTTCTGGTAAGAACCGTAAAGCAAGCCACGGAACATGTGCAGGTAGACCACGATGAAGAACATCGAAGCGCCGACCGCGTGCAGCAGACGCAGGATCGAGCCGTACTCGACGTCGCGCATGATGTATTCGACGGAAGCAAACGCTTCTTCCGCCGACGGGGTGTAGCTCATGGTCAGCCAGACACCGGTTACGATCTGGTTGACCAGAACGAGCAGTGCCAGGGAGCCAAAGAAATAGAAGAAGTTGAAGTTCTTCGGGGCGTAGTACTTGCTGAGATGGTCTTCCCACATTTTGGTCGCGGGAAAGCGCGCATCAACCCAATCCATGAACTTGCTCATCACGCTTTCTCCGTATCGACGCCAACGACAATAATGTCATCAGTCTCATAGGAATGCGGGGGAACTGGCAGGTTCAAAGGCGCAGGTTGCGACTTGTAGACGCGGCCAGCCAGATCGTAGTGGGAACCATGGCAAGGGCAGAAATAACCACCTACCCAGTCCTTGCCCAGATCCGCAGGTGCCACTTCTGGACGGAAGGTCGGCGAGCAACCCAGGTGCGTGCAGATACCGATCAGCAGCAGAACTTCTGGCTTGATCGAACGCGTTTCCGGGTCGACATAGGTCGGTTGTGTCGAGTTCTTGGAGGTCGGGTCAGACAACTGGCCCTCGATCTTTTTCAGATTCCCCAGGATTTCCTCGGTACGGCGGACAATGAACACCGGCTGACCGCGCCACTCAGCAATCATCTGCTGGCCTGGCTCGATTTTGCTGACATTCACTTTCACCGGTGCACCTGCGGCTTTCGCCTTGGCACTGGGAAACCATGACCCCACGAACGGGACCGCAGCCCCCACCGCTCCTGCAGCACCCACCACGGATGTGGCTGCTACCAAGAAGCGACGCCGGCCTGCATTCACGCCGTCATTGCTCATTCAGTCCTCTCCCATCAGCTTTGTGGCCTGTTAAATCAGGCGTCTACTAAGTAAATCTGTGTACTTATAAAAATTTTGCCGAATGGTAATGAAAAGCCCCAATTCTGACAAGGTAATTACCGAGGGGCTCCACTGCCAAGCCTTGCAGTATAGGGGCTCTGCGGCTGTGGCAAGTTGTCACAGCGCAATTCTTTGATAAATCGCGCCCATAAAAAAACGCCCAGCTTCGCGAGGAAACTGGGCGTTCTTTTTGAACGCGAAAGCGAATTAACGCTTCGAGTACTGCGGACGCTTACGCGCTTTACGCAGACCAACTTTCTTACGTTCAACTTCACGAGCATCGCGAGTAACGAAGCCAGCTTTGCGCAGAGCGCCACGCAGGGTTTCGTCGTACTGCATCAGTGCGCGAGTGATACCGTGGCGGATTGCGCCAGCTTGACCACTTACACCACCGCCGATCACGGTGACGTAGATGTCGAACTTCTCGACAGTCTCAGTCAATTCCAGCGGCTGACGAACTACCATGCGGGCAGTTTCGCGGCCGAAGAAATTATCCAGCGAACGGTTGTTGATGGAGATGTTACCAGTACCCGGACGCAGGAAAACGCGTGCGGTTGCGGTCTTGCGACGGCCAGTGCCGTAATTTTGAGTCGCCGACATAATGAACTATTCCGTTAAAACTTCAGTTCTTGGGGCTGCTGAGCAGTATGAGGGTGTACAGCGCCCGCATAGACTTTCAGCTTACGATACATGTCGCGACCCAGCGGGTTCTTAGGCAGCATGCCTTTGACCGCAGTCTCGATCACGCGCTCAGGGGCTTTAGCGATCAGCTTTTCGAAGTTGATCGACTTGATGCCGCCCGGGAAACCGGAGTGGGAGTAGTAGATTTTGTCGGTGGTTTTAGCACCGGTTACACGAATCTGCTCGGCATTGATAACGACGATGTAATCGCCGGTGTCAACGTGAGGAGTGTACTCAGCTTTATGCTTGCCACGCAGACGGCTCGCGATTTCGGTGGCCAGACGACCCAGGGTCTGACCTGCAGCGTCGACGACAAACCAGTCGCGCTGTACTGTTTCCGGTTTAGCAGTAAAAGTTTTCATTCTTTATAGCCTCAGGGGCCGCCCTGTAAATTAGACGGCGGATCTTACTGAATAGTGCGTACTTTGACAAGTCAAAGGCAGCCGGATACAGACGCTTTCGGGGGCTCGGGTCGGCGCGTCCGTTCAACGGCAAGATTCTTCGGCGGCGGCGCATCACTTCCACTGCAGAAAGAGGTGCGCAATTATGCAGATTGCGAAAAATATTTCAACCTGCTTTTATGATTGTTTTGCCCAAGGAGCACCCGATGGACTATCGCCAGCTAGGCCGAACCAATCTGAACGTGAGCGCCATCTGCCTCGGAACCATGACCTGGGGCGAGCAAAACACTGAAGCTGAAGCCTTCGCCCAGATCGAACGGGCCAAGGAAGCCGGGATCAATTTCATCGACACCGCCGAGATGTACCCGGTGCCGCCTAAGGCCGAAACCTACGCCACCACCGAGCGTTACATCGGCAATTACTTCAAAAGCCGCGGTGATCGCGCCGACTGGATCCTCGCCAGCAAGATCGCCGGACCCGGCAACACCATCGATTACATCCGCGACAAAAACCTGCGACACAACCGCCAGCACATCACTGAAGCCGTAGACGCCAGCCTCAAGCGCCTGCAAACCGATTACATCGATCTCTATCAGTTGCACTGGCCGGAACGCAGCACCAACTTCTTCGGCCAGCTGGGTTACAAACACAAGATCGAAGCCAACCTGACGCCGCTCGAGGACACCCTCGAAGCGCTGGACGAGCAGGTCAAAGCCGGCAAGATCCGCCACATCGGCCTGTCCAACGAAACGCCGTGGGGCACCATGCGTTTTCTGGCGCTGGCCGAAGCCCGTGGCTGGCCGCGTGCGGTGTCGATCCAGAACCCGTACAACCTGCTCAACCGCAGCTTCGAGGTCGGTCTGGCGGAAATCGCCATCCGCGAACAATGCGGCCTGCTTGCCTATTCGCCGCTGGCGTTCGGTTTCCTGTCGGGCAAGTACGAAGGGGGCGCGCGTCCGCCGAAAGGTCGCCTGAGCCTCTACAGTCGCTTCAGCCGCTATTTCAACCCGCAATCGGAAGCTGCATGCAGCCGTTATGTGGCGCTGGCCCGTGAACACGGCCTGGACCCGGCGCAGATGGCGTTGGCATTTGTTACCCAGCAGCCGTTCGTGACCAGCAACATCATTGGCGCCACGACCATGGAGCAGCTGGAGAGCAACATCGCCAGTTTCGAGCTGAAACTTTCCGATGAAGTGCTGGAGGGGATTGAGGCGATTCACAAGGATCACCCGAATCCTGCACCGTAACTTACGACGACGATCGTTCCCACGCAGAGCGTGGGAACGATCAACGCTGCATTACAGCGACCGCGCAATAATCTCCTTCATGATTTCATTGGTCCCCGCATAAATCCGCTGCACCCGCGCATCCGCCCACGCCCGGGCGATCGGGTATTCCCACATGAACCCGTAGCCGCCATGCAGTTGCACGCATTCGTCGAGCACCTTGCATTGCAGGTCCGTGCCCCAGTACTTGGCCATCGCGGCCGTCGGCACATCCAGCTTGCCTTGCAGATGCAGCTCCAGACAGCGGTCAACAAAAACCCGGCCGATCTGAATTTCAGTGGCCATCTCCGCCAGCTTGAAGCGCGTGTTCTGGAAATCGGCAATCGCCTTGCCGAACGCCTTGCGCTCGCGGGTGTAATCCAGCGTCCATTTCAACGCGGCCTCGGCCGAAGCCAGTCCACCGATGGCCACAGTGAGACGCTCCTGAGGCAATTCCTGCATCAAGTAGGCGAAGCCCATGCCGGCCTGCCCTAACAGGTTTTCCTTGGGTACTCGCACGTCCTGGAAGAACAGCTCCGAGGTGTCCTGAGCCTTCATGCCGACTTTTTCCAGGCGCTTGCCCTTGTCGAAACCCGGGGTGTCGGCCTCGACCAGAAACAGACTGGTGCCCTTGGCGCCGGCCTTCGGATCGGTCTTGGCCACGACGATCACCAGATCAGCCAGATAGCCGTTGGTGATGAAGGTCTTGGAGCCGTTGATCACGTACTCCTCGCCGTCCAGCACGGCGGTGGTCTTCACCCCTTGCAGGTCGGAACCGGCACCAGGCTCAGTCATGGCAATCGCTGTCACCATCTCGCCGGACACCAGTTTCGGCAGGTATTTGTGCTTCAGCGCTTCGCTGCCGTAATGCAGGATGTACGGCGCGACAATGTCCGAATGCAGCGAAAAACCGATGCCGGTCAGGCCGAGGCGACCGACCTCTTCGATCACCACTGCGCTGTAGAGAAAGTCCGCCCCCAGCCCGCCGTATTCTTCCGGCAGATGCGAGCACAACATCCCCGCCTCTCCTGCCTTATTCCAGAGTTTACGGTCGATGTAGCCTTGTTTTTCCCATTGCCCATGGAACGGCACGGCCTCCTTTTCGAGGAACGTTCGCACGCTGTCGCGAAACAATTCGTGCTCGGAACTGAACAAGGTTCTGGGGATCATGCGGCACCTGTCGTTAATTGTTAGAAGGAATTGACCTTCAGAGACTAAGCCCCGCATCCGATACAGGACACTGGACACATCAGACAAAAAATAAGACGATCCAGCCGTCTGGTGACCACTTTCCCCTATAAGAATAAAGTTGAATTATGTCTAACCAAGTCTCCACGCCCTTGCGGCGCGTCAGCATCCTGGCTATCGACCGGGTTTTCGCTTCCACCCTCATGCAAGCCAAGGATTTCTTCCACCTGGCCAGCCTGCGCTACGGCAAACAACTGGGGCAGGGCCTGACTCCAGCGTTCGAAACGCGACTGGTCAGCCCCGACGGCAAACCGGTGAACAGCTTCAGTGATGTGATCATGCCGGTGGACGGCGGTCTGGAAAATGCCGACGTCATCATCCTTCCGGCCTTCTGGGACGATTTCGATACCCTTTGCCAACGTTATCCTCAGGTCCTGCCATGGCTGCGTCAGCAACACGCTCGCGGCGCCGTGCTGTGCGGTGAGGCGACCGGAGTGTTCTGGCTGGCCGAGGCCGGGCTGCTCAATGGCAAGGAAGCAACCACGTACTGGCGCTTTTTCAATGCCTTCGCCGAACGCTTTCCACAGGTTCAGCTCAATCAGGACAAACACCTGACCGATGCCGACAACCTGTATTGCGCAGGCGGCACTACTTCGGCGTGCGATCTCTACATCTACCTGATCGAACGCTTCTGCGGTGCCAACGTATCGCAAGCCGTGGCGCGGGACATTCTCTACGAAGTGCAACGCAGCTATTCCCCAGGACGCATCGGCTTCGGCGGGCAGAAGTTGCACCAGGACGTGATCATCCTGCAGATCCAGCACTGGCTTGAAGAACACTTTGCCGACAAATTCCGCTTCGAAGACGTCGCCCGCGAACACGGCATGAGCATCCGCAACTTCATGCGCCGCTTCCAGACCGCCACCGGTGACAAGCCACTGCATTACCTGCAACGCCTGCGTATCGAGACAGCCAAGGGCTTGTTGTCGGGTAGCCGCAAGAGCATCAAGACCATCAGTTATGAAGTCGGTTACGACGATGCGAGCTTCTTTGCGCGGCTGTTCCGCCAGCACACAGAATTGTCGCCGAACCAGTATCGGCAGCAATTCCAGCAAGCTGCATAAACAAAAAAAGGGCCTGCAATGCAGGCCCTTTTTTATTTTCCGAAATGTCCTACGGCTTGTGCGCCCGGGACAGGAATTCGTGCGACTGCATCTCCAGCAAGCGGCTAAGCGTGCGCTGGAACTCGAAGTTCAAGCGACCGCCGGTGTAGAGGTCTTTGAGCTCGACTTCAGCCGAGATGATCAGCTTGACGTTACGGTCGTAGAACTCGTCGACCATGTTGATAAAACGTCGGGCGATGTCGTCGGTGGTGACGCTCATTTGCTCGACACCGCTGAGCAGCACGGCGTGGAAGATCTTGCCCAGTTCGATGTAATCGTTCTGGCTACGCGGGCCGTCGCACAGTTCGCGGAAGTCGAACCAGGCCACGTCATCACAGGTACGCACCGCACGAATCTCACGATTCTCGATCATCAGCACGTCATTCTCGATGGCGGCCGTGCATTCCGGTGTCAGGGCGCGGAAGCTTTTGCGCAAGCTTTCCTGAGCGGCTTCGTCCAGCGGGAAGTGGAACAGCTCGGCTTGCTCAAGGTGACGCAGACGATAATCGACGCCGCTGTCGACGTTGACGATGTCGGTGTTCTGCTTGATCAGCGCAATGGCCGGCAAGAAGCGCGCACGTTGCAGGCCATCCTTGTACAGACCGTCCGGCACGATGTTCGAGGTGGCGACCAGGGTCACGCCGTTTTTGAACAGCTCTTCCATCAGCGTGCCTAGGATCATCGCGTCGGTGATGTCGGACACGAAGAATTCATCGAAACAGATCACCCGGGCTTCGTCGGAGAAGCGCTTGGCGATGATGGTCAGCGGGTTTTTCTCGCCGCCGAGGGTCTTCATCTCTTCGTGCACACGCTTCATGAAGCGGTGAAAGTGAGTACGGACCTTTTCCTTGAACGGCAGCGCTTCGAAGAAGGTGTCGACCAGGTAAGTCTTGCCGCGACCCACGCCGCCCCAGAAATACAGACCTTTGACCGGTGCCTGGTCTTTCTTGCCAAACAGTTTGCCGAGCAGCCCCGGCTTGTTGTTCGACGCAGCGACCAGATCGTCGTACAGGCGCTGCAAATGGCGCACGGCAGTTTCCTGCGCGGCGTCATGGAAGAATTCCGGGCGTTTCAGATCAGCTTGATATCGTTCTAGGGGCGTCATAATTCGTTAGCAAGGCAACAAAAACGGGCCGTCACTGTAGCGACGGCCCGTGGGAATGGCAATCGGCCCTTGGTCGGGTCGAGCCGTTGATTTATTCCTGAACCGGCGTCAGCGCAACCCGCAGGGCGTCGATGGCGACGTCGCGAGCGGCGTTGTCAGCAAATGTCGGGCTGTCGCCAACGCATTCGCCTTCCAGCCAGACGCTGAAGCTGCGGTCTTCACTGCGCACATCCAACGGCAGGCCAGATTGCAGCTGCTTGGTCACCTGGCCTGCGGTTTTGCCGTCAGCGAAGTTGCGCGACAGCAGCAGTTGCTCGCCATCGGCCGCCAGCAGACGGAAGCGGAAACTGCTGTCTTCTTCGCGGAAGCTGACAAAACGCGCGGCTTTCGCGGCTTTCTTCTTGGTTGTCGCAGCGACTTGAGTCTGGGCGACGAAAGAACGCAAGCCGACCGCTTCGCGCAGTTCGTGGAGGAACGGTGTCGCCACCGAACGGGCCTTTTTGGCGCCGATTTGCAGGATGTCTTCCAGGTCTGCCGGGCGCTCGATCAACTGGTGATAACGCTCGCGAGACTCGCCCAGCTCGCTGTCCAGCAACTGGAACAGACGATTCTTCGCTTCGCCCCAACCCAGGCCCTGCAACAGTTCGCTGCGGAACTCGTCGGCCTGTGCCGGCGTGGCAAACGCCTGGAACAGGGTAAACAGGTGCGAGTTGTCCGGGTCTTTGGCTTCGCCCGGCGCGCGGGAGTCGGTGACGATCCGCGAGATCGCGTCCTTCATTTCCTTGGCGCTGCTGAACAACGGAATGGTGTTGTCGTAGCTCTTCGACATCTTGCGACCGTCGAGGCCCGGCAGCGTAGCAACGCTTTCTTCGATCAGCGCCTCGGGCATGGTGAAAAATTCTTTGCCCTGGCCAAACAAGTGGTTGAAGCGCTGGCCGATGTCGCGGGCCATTTCCACGTGCTGGATCTGGTCACGACCGACCGGCACCTTGTGGGCGTTGAACATCAGGATATCCGCGGCCATCAGTACCGGGTAGCTGTACAAGCCCATGGTGATGCCGGCATCCGGGTCTTCGCCGGTCTCGACGTTCTTGTCCACCGAAGCCTTGTAGGCGTGGGCGCGGTTGAGCAGGCCCTTGGCAGCGACGCAGGTCAGCAGCCAGGTCAGCTCGGGAATTTCCGGGATGTCGGACTGGCGATAGAACGTCACGCGGTCCACATCTAGGCCACCGGCCAGCCAGGTCGCGGCGATTTCCAGACGCGAGCGCTGGATGCGCAGCGGGTCATCGCATTTGATCAAGGCGTGGTAGTCGGCCAGGAAGTAGAACGAATCGGCATTGCTGTCACGGCTGGCCAGGATCGCCGGGCGGATGGCACCGGCGTAGTTGCCCAGGTGCGGCGTGCCGGTGGTGGTGATGCCAGTGAGGATACGGGTACGAGTCGTCATGGGTAATCGCTTGTCAGACTGCAATCAATTCGAGAGACGCGGCAGGATCAGATCCTTGAGATCGGTCAGCTTGCCATGAAAAAAGTGTCCGCATTCTGCCACTTTCAGCAGCTCATGGGGACGTTCGAGCTTGTCGGACCACTCGTAGACGAGTTGTGGATCGATCACTTCATCGGTTTCCGGCTGGATCAGGGTCAATTCGCCCTGCTGCGGCAGCTGATCCTGATCGCCCAGGCGCATGACGGCTGGCGCCACCATGAACACATGCTTGAGCTGCTCGCCCTTGGCTTCCAGGCGTCCGCCGAGACTTGCTGCAACAAAACCACCGAAGGAGAAACCGAACAGGGTCAGCGGCAAGTCAGGATGTTTGGTCCGCAACCATTCGGCGGCGGCCTGAGCATCATCGACCTCACCGGTGCCCATGTCGTGAGTGCCTTCGCTGGCACCGACGCCACGGTAGTTGAAACGCAACGTGATCAAACCGGCGTCGCGCGCGGTGCGCTGCAAGGTCGAGACCACTTTATTGAGCATGGTCCCACCCTGCACCGGGTTCGGATGGCAGATCAGCGCCAGGCCGCGCGGCTGCTCATTATCAAGATAAAGGGCTTCCAGTTGGCCCGCCGGGCCATCAATCACTACAGGGGTTTCGCGCATAAGCAAGGAAGGAACTCCGTGACCTCGAATCGGGTCGACTCGTCTAGCAAATTGTCTGTGCCAATCTATTGCGAGTGAATCGCGGTATACAGCGCAGGTTCGAGCCGTTAACGTAAAGCAAAGCCGTTTATAGAGGAAGGACTCGTGGAACACTCGCTCTTAGTTTGGTTGTTGCCGACTCTTGCCCTGGTTGTGGGTGTCGCCATTGGTTTCCTGATCGCTCGCCTGGTGCCGAATGCCGCGCCGAGCAGCACACAACGTCAGCTGGATGACATTCAGGAACGTTTCGACAGTTATCAGAACGAGGTGGTCACCCACTTCAACAGCACTGCAAACCTGGTCAAGAAGCTGACTGCCAGCTATCAGGAAGTGCAGGATCACCTCGCCGAGGGTGCCAACCGCCTGGCCCTGGACGAGCAGACTCGTCAACGCTTGCTGGCCGCCCTGCACGCCGACACGGCACAGGCTCCACGGGAACGCCTGACGCCACCGCGCAATCAGGAGCCGCCTCGTGATTACGCACCGAAAGCCCCGAACGCGCCGGGCATGCTCGATGAACATTACGGCCTGAAGAAGTAATCAGGTTTCGCGCGACATGAAAAAGCCCCCGGATGAGTAATTGTCCGGGGGCTTTTTTAATTTTGAAGTTTTCATCGCCTGTTCTGTCCCCTTCGCGAGCAAGCCCGCTCCCACAGGGGATTTGTGCTTTGCCACATTGTTGTGATCGACACAGAACACTGTGGGAGCGGGCTTGCTCGCGAAGGGGCCGGAACTGGCGACAAAAAAAAACCGCCCGATCTGCTGAGAATCGGGCGGGCTTTTTTACGCCTGGGGTTCAATCAGACAATTACGGATACTGCTGAACCGTACCCGGCTGCTGCTGACCACCATACTGCTGACCCGGAATCGCCTTCAGGTTGACCTCGACACGGCGGTTCTGCGCCCGGCCATTGACATCGCCGTTGCTGGCAATCGGGTTATCCGGCCCGGCACCGCGAGCCGACAGGTTCGCACCGCTCACGCCTTGTGAGGTCAGGTAAGTCGCCACGCTCTGCGCACGACGCTGGGACAGGTCCATGTTGTGCTGGCGACTGCCGGTGCTGTCGGTATAACCGACGATTTCGATCTGGTTCTGGCTGAACTCTTTGAGCGAGCCAGCCAGACTGTTCAGCGGCTGATAGAAGCTGGAAGCGATATTCGCCGAATCGGTAGCGAACGTGATGTTGCCCGGCATGATCAACTTGATCTGGTCACCCTGACGCTGCACCTCGACACCGGTGTTGGCCATGCTGGCCCGCAGCTTCTTCTCTTGCTGGTCGGCGTAGTAGCCGTAACCCGCAGCGGAAGCACCCACGACGGCGGCGCCGATCAGCGCGCCCTTGCCACGGTTATCGTGACCGATGGCGGCACCAGCCAAGGCGCCAGCCAGAGCGCCGAGGCCACCGTATTTAGCGGTTTTGCTCATGCCCGTGGAGCCACTGTCAGCCTGGCCCTGATTGTCATAAGGGTTAGGCGAGGCGCAGCCAGACAGCAAGGCCACAGCCGTAGCGACAATAATCAAACGCTGCTTGGTGAACATGAAGAGCTCCTACTTTTTGCATTCTGGGGTGCAACGGACAAAGGCAATGGACCTTTGCGGGTGTTGGATCATTTTGCCCGGCGAAAATTCCATCGGTTACATTCAAGCCCGCACAAACGGGTTCTCGCGCATTTCATCGCCCAGGCGCGTGTCCGGACCATGGCCGGTCACCACCGTCGCCTCTTCGTCGAGCGTATACAGCCGCTGCTTGATTGACCGCACGATGGTCGCCTGATCGCCGCCCCACAAATCCGTGCGCCCTACCCCGCGACGAAACAACGTGTCACCGGCAATCAGCAGCTTGGCCTCGGAAAACCAAAAACTCATGGAGCCCGGCGTATGACCCGGCGTGTGCAACGCCACGCCGCACCCGCAGGCCAGCTCTTCATCGTCGGCCAACCAGAGATCGGGCGACGGCACCGGCGTGTAAGGCACACCGAACATCTGGCACTGCATCTCCAGATTGTCCCAAAGGAACTGATCTTCTTTATGCAGGTGCAGGGTTGCGCCGGTTTTCTCCTTGAGTTGTCCGGAGGCCAGAAAGTGATCCAGGTGCGCATGGGTGTGGATGATGCTCACCACCTTCAAGCCCAGGGCATCGAGGCGCGCCAGGATCAACTCATGATTGCCGCCCGGGTCGACCACGATGGCTTTTTTGGTGATCGGGTCGCCGATGATGGTGCAGTTGCACTGCAAAGGGCCGACGGGGAAGGTTTCGCGAATCAGGGTGGGCTGCTGGGACATCTGGGCATGCTCGGAAAACAGGGATGGGCAATTTTGGCACAAAACCGTAGCAAGTCTTTTTGTGGACCCTGTAGATCTTGAAAATGCGCTACCCCAACACGCCCAACTCTTTCGCCCGCGCCACCGCCTGCGTGCGCCGCTCAACACCAAGCTTGCTGTTGATGTGGCTGGCGTGGGTCTTGACCGTGTGCAGCGAGATGAACAGTTGATCGCTGATTTCCTGGTTGGAGCAACCTTGGGCGATCAGGCGCAGGACGGCCAGCTCACGGGCGCTGAGCTGTTCCGCCCCGGGGGATGCCTCCAATGCCGCGCGAGGGGCCATGACCGGAAGTTTTTCGGCCAGGTTCTGCGACACCACTGTCGGGGCACAGAGCTGCAGTTGCCCACGCAGCCAGTCCGGATGTTCGGTCAGCAACGCGTCGAACGGTTGCAGGACGCCCCCGTCAGCCGCTTCCAGCGCCTGGACCAGCGCCTTGCGGGCTTCGGGTTCACGGCCGCACGCCAGCAACAGGGGGATTTTCTGAGTCAGCGCCATCACGCTGAGCATTTGCCGTCCCGATTTCTGTCCATGCTCAAGCAGCGCGTTCAAACGCCCCTCGGCCAGCATCGGCTGCCCCTGAATCACCTCCAGCAAGGCTTGCTGCAATTCGATGTGCAGTGGCAGCTGTGGATGAAATTCCGGCGGCGCGGCCGCATGGTCGCCGTTGTAGGTCTGGCCCAGTCGTGCCAGCCAGGCTTCGGCCAGATCGGTACGCCCCTGGGCCAGCCAGAGTTCGCATTTGACCAAGGTGATCATCGCCAAGTAATAGATCGGCGGCACGTCCCAGATGTGCATCAAGCGTTCGGCTTCGGCAAGTTCGGCGAAGGCTTTGGCGAACTCGCCGCTGCTGCCCTCAAGCCGGGCGATCACGCAGTGACCGATCAACACACTGATATCGCGACAGGCTCGGGCTTCACTCAACCCGGCTTGCAGACGTGCCCGCGCGGCTTGTGGTTGCAAGCGAACGGCCAGCAAAAAGCCCTCGTACAAGGTCAGCCGTGCACGCACGGCGTAAAGCCGTTGCGGGGATAACCCTTGCAGGCGTTGCAGCCCCTGACGGACTTCTTGCAGTGAACGCAGGATTTCCCCACGCGCCTGCAACACACGTGCGCGGTCGTAATGGGCCAGCGCTTCGAACAGCGGGTTGCCAACCCGTTGCGCCAATTCCAGCGATTCGCGGTTCAAGCTGCGGGCACGCCACAGGTCGCCGTCGGCGATCGCCAGGTTGGACAAGGTCGAAAGGCACATCAGCCGTTGCCCGTAGCGCTTGGCCGGCAGGCTCTCCAGCGCTTCGGTGCAGTAAAGTTGCGTGAGCGCGCGATGGCCTCGCCCCCGGGCGATGATACCGCTCAGGGCCAGCCATTGCGCCAGCATGGACTTCTGCGCGGTGGCCGACGGGGCTGGCAGGAAGCGGCTCAAATGGGCCGCAAGCTCCTCGGCAGCGTCCAGCTGACAGGCCAGCCCCAACGCCCAGCTGTAGAGCACGATCAGCCGCGGCGTGCTGATCAGCAGGCTGTCGGGCAAATCCATTTTCCAGCGCAGCAACATGCCGACGTTCTGTTCGGCGAGCAGTTGTTCTTCAGAGAGGTTTTGCACCAGGTTCGCCGCAACGTCCAGGTGCCCGGCGCGTAACGCTTGCTCCACCGCCTCGTCGAGCAAACCTTGTGCATTGAACCAGCGACAGGCGCGCAGGTGCAGGCTGGCGGCCGGCACGATCGACTGGGTGGTGGGCCGGGTACGCAGCAGATCGGAAAACAGGTGGTGATAGCGATACCAGCGGCCGTGCTCGTCCAGCGGTACCAGGAACACTTGGTGCGCCTGGAGGAAACGCAGGATTTCGGCACTGTCATGGGCCTCGCGAACCGCGTCGCAGAGCTCGCTGCAAAAACGCTCCTGAGGCGCGGTGTCGTAAAGGAATGACTGCACTTCGGCGGGCAGACAATCAATGACTTCTTCAAGCAGGTAGTCGCGAATCAGCCCTTCCCCACCATGCAACGACTGCGGCAACGCACCGTCGGTGCCTGCCTCGGAGGCCGCCAGCAACCAGAAACGCAAGCCGGCGACCCAGCCTTCACTGCGCTGGATCAGGTTTTCCAGCGCCTCGCCTCGCAATGAACTGCTGTGTCGATCGAGCAGTGTGAGGGCCTCATCGTGGGTCAGCCGGAGGTCCTGCTCATGCAATTCGAGCAGTTGCCGCGACAGGCGCAAACGCGCCAGGTGCCAGTCCGGACGCTGTCGACTGGTCACCATGACCAGCAGGCCATCGGGTAAATGATTGAGGAAAAACTGTAGGCAGCGATCGAGCACCGGACCCTGGGCCAGATGATAGTCATCCAGCACCAGCAGCAAAGGCGTCATCGGCGAAAGGTGGATGGCCAACTCATCCAGCAATCCGTCGAGCCATTCTTCGAAGGCGAATGGTTGATGGCGCTGGCGCATTTTCAGCAGGCCCAGCGCCTGGCTGCCGAGCTTCGGAAAGTAGTCCTGAAGACCGTCGAGCAAACGTTCTAGGAAACGTCCCGGATCACTGTCCCGAGGACTCAGACCCAGCCATAGACTTTGCCAATGGGCCGGCAGCCCCTGGCAGAACTCCACCGCCAATGAACTCTTGCCGAACCCGGCAGGTGCGCTGACCAGCAACAGCCTGCCACCGAGGCCGGCACTCAAGCGCTCGCACAGACGAGGCCGCAGCACATGGCCGTCAGGCAACGGGGGCCGAAAAAAGCGCCCGTCCAGTGCCGCGACGGCAACGCTTGCAGGGCCCGGGAGTGGGGACAGATCAGTCATGGCCGGCTCTTGTTTGAATTGCGGGTGGCGGCGTTGCAGATGTCCGCAGACTATCGGTAAACGAAGAGGGAATGAAGGTTATTGCTACAAATGGCTACAAAAAGAATACAAGCAGAAGTGTCGAGCAAACCCGACAGTCACACCGCCCTCGTAGCAGCTGTCGAGCCTGCGAGGCTGCGTTCGGCTGCGAAGCAGTCGTAAACCCATGCAACGCGGTCTGCCAGACAAACCGCGTGCACCGAATTTACGAGGACTTCGTCCTCGAACGCAGCCTCGCAAGCTCGACAGCTGCTACAACGATCATTATGAAATTCAAAAAAAAACGCCCCGAACCAGTCGGGGCGTTTTTTCGAGGATGCGGCCTCTGTTCAGTGCAGGTTAACGAACCCCGTCCTGACGCAGCGCAGCGGGTGTGAAATCGCTGGTGGTCGCGGTGAAGCCGAAGTCATACGCCGACTTCTCTTCGTTCTTCATGCCCAGTGCCAGGTAACGGCCCGATTGCAGGTCGTACAAGGTTTCCAGGGTGTACCAAGGCACTTGAACGTTGTAGTAGTTCTGGGAGTGAGCTTCCGCCACACGCCACAGCTGATTACGACCGTCGTAGTGGTCGATCACCGCGGCTTGCCAGGTGTCTTCATCGATGTAGAAGTCACGTTTGGCGTAGATGTGACGCTGACCTTCCTTCAGGGTGGCAACCACATGCCAGACGCGACGCAGCTCGTAGCGAGCCAGGTCCTGGTTGATGTGACCGGCCTTGATGATGTCGTCGTACTTGAGTTGTGGCGAGTCGAGCTTGTAGCTGTCGGAGGCGATGTACATCTCTTTCTTGCCTTCGAGTTTCCAGTCGTAACGATCCGGCGCACCGTTGTACATGTCCAGGTTGTCGGAGGTCCGCAGGCCGTCAGCCGCAGTACCCGGCCCGTCATAGGACACTTGCGGCGCACGACGCACACGACGTTGACCGGCGTTGTAGACCCACGCCGAACGCGGCTCTTTAACCTGGTCGAGGGTTTCGTGCACCAGCAGCACACCACCGGCCAGACGTGCCGGCGCGGTCACTTTCTGCTTGAAGTAGAACAGGATGTTGCCCGGGTTCGCCGGATCGTAATCCTTCATCTTGTCGCGGAACACGAACTGATCCTGGAAGTACACCAGGCTGTACGAGCCATTCGGCTGCGGCGTGGCCTGGGTCACCAGACGGGTCACGCTGCCACCGCGATAGCGGGTGATGTGGTTCCAGATGACTTCGACGCCGGTCTTCGGAATCGGGAACGGCACGGCCGTTTCGAAGTTCTCCAGACCGTTGCCGCCAGACACCAGATTGGTGCTGGTGGCGTTTTTCTTGATCGAGGCAAACACGGCATCCGGCACGGTCGCGCCGCGATGGGACGGGTAAACCGGCATCTTGAAGGTTTCCGGGTAGCGCTTGAACATCGCGTACTGGCCCGGAGCGAGTTTGTCTTTGTACTGGTCGACGTTCTGCGCCGTGATGGTGAACAGCGGTTTTTCACTGGCGAACGGGTCAGACAAGAAGCCTTTGCCGTCGACAGTGCCGGCGTTTTTCGCCATCGGTTTCCAGGCCGGGATCGAGCCGTCGGCGTTGCCCGCCATCTCGGCGCCCATCGGCGTCAGGCTCTTGCCCAGTTTGTCCGCTTCGGCGGCAGGCACGGCTGCCATGACGCTGGTCGCTAGCAGCGAAAGCCCCAGAACTCCGGCGTGGAACAGACTCTTTGTTATTTTCATATGTGTGTTCGTCCTGAAAAAACAGTGCTTAGAAGTTCACGCCGAAGCTGAGCGCAACGAAGTCGCGGTCATCGACGGTGGTGTACTTGCCATCAAAGAAGTTGGTGTAGGCCAGGCTCGCGGTGTAGGTGTTCTGGTACTCGGCGTCGACGCCCAGGCTCACCGCTTTGCGACCTTCCTCGAAGTTGCCGCCAGGGCCAGGCGAATAACCGTCTACGTCATGGGACCAGGCCACGTTCGGCTTGAGGTTCACACCGGCAAACACGTCGTTGTATTCCCAGATGGCCCGACCACGGTAGCCCCACGAAGTCGACGTGGTGAAGCCGTCGCTGTTGCAGTTGCGGCTGCGGTTGTTGGTCGCAGTGCCCGGGCCGGCGCCGTTGATGGTGCTGGTGTTGAGCGCCACGCAAGTGTTGACAGCGCCAGTGGCTGGCAAGGCACCCGGGCCGTAGACCGGATCGCGGCCATAACGGACGTCGGATGTGCTTTCCAGGCCGCCGACGTGAGTCACGCCCACTTCGCCCACCAGGGTCAAACGGCTCGCGCCCATGACTTGGTCAAAGAAGTGCGTCAGGGTGGTCTGGAACTGGGTGATTTCCTTGCGACGATAGCCATGCAGGTCTTGACCCGGGCCGGCAGAGAGCAACGAAGCGTTACCCAGTGCGCCGCCCAGAGGACGTACACCGGCGAACAGAATGTCAGTGGAGTTGAGTTGCACCGGCGCGTTCGGACGGTAGCTCAGTTCACCGCTCCACGCCGTACCGGTAGGCAGGGTGGTGGAGAAGCTCAGGCCGTAGAGACGAATGTCTTCCGGGTACTCGATGAAGTATTTCGAGTTACCTGCCACCAGCAGCGGCGCGAGTGCAGCGAACGGACCTGGCAGAGACGCCGCGGTGTTATAGACCGACTGCGGCGCACCCGTGGCGCTGAAGATCGGCGCACGGCTGTGGTAGTTCATGAAGTAGGCACCGAACTCGGTGTCCAGTGGCTCGAACATGTACTTGAGGGACGCGCCCCACTGGCCGCTGTCGCGAGCATCACGATCGCCGCCACGCTGGACCAGCACACCTTCCTCGTTGACATTGACGCCGTTGGCGGCCAATGGACCCAACGCAACGGCTGGAATCTGCGAGCGCTTGTTCAACACGCGCAAGTTGTTGTCGCAACCATCGGCAACGATGTCCGGCTGCGAGAAGAACGTGCCGCAGTTATCGACAACGGTCTGGTCCCATTCCAGCTGATAGAACGCTTCAGCCGACAGGTTTTCGGTCAGGCTCTGGGACACATAGAACATGTTGACCGGGATCAGGCCTTCCTTGATCTCGGCACCCGGACGACGGAACGCGGACACGTCGATCGGGTTGATCGAGTTGATGCCGCCGCCGATGAAGGTACTTTCACCCCAGCTCACCACCTGCTTGCCCAGACGCACGGAACCCGGCTGATCGGCAACGGAGTAGTTGTGGTAGACGAAGGCGTCGAGGATCTGACCGCCAGAGGACTTGGCGCCTTCCTTGCGGTTGCTGTCGCTGATGTCCTTGAACGGACGGCTTTCGTCCTTCAGTTCAAAGTCGTACCAGTATTTGCCACGGACGAAAACGCCGGTGTCGCCATATTTCAATTCAAGGTCATGGATGCCCTTGAAGATCTTCGAGAAGGTTTTCCCGCTCTCGAAGTTCAAGTGACCGTCATCGGAGGTCTGGGACAGGCCACGACCACCGTTGTTCACGCCGATGAGGTTCTTGTTGGCACTCTCGGTAGACCAGCTCGCACCGATCGAGAGGGAGGAATCGAACTGACCTTCGATTTCACCAACGTTGAAACTGACGCCGAATGCAGGCCCGGCGAGCGAAGAGGCGAGACTGACCGCCAGGGGCAATTTCGCCCGGCGCCAGAACGTGTTTACTGATGTCATCGACGCTACTCCATGTGCATTATTGTTATGGCAGTTAGCACTTCTAAAAACGTTGTGGATGACAGGGAGCAAAGGTGTCCCGAAGTCATTCCAAATTGCATCGCCCCGTTTTGTGCGTGCGCTCCGTTCTTAAAAATCCTTGAGCGGACTATAGCCAGCAGGTAGTAGAGCTTGATCCCTCTAAAGTGTGATTTGCAGCTGCCGGCCACTCTGGAACAGTCCTTTCGCCAGTCCGACACATGTCGGCACGGCAAGGATGGCTGAAAATTCGGATTTCACAAGCCAAGCGCTTGCTTGGTGGGGCTGGCGTGCCTTTTCAGGCACGCCAGAAGGCGCTTAGAGCGTCGAGAGGAAGGTGCTGTTGTTGGCCTGCCATTCAGTGATGTCGAGGCGGATGCGCTTCTTGTCGAGCTTGCCAACACTGGTCTTGGGAATTTCAGTAACAAGGGCGATCTGGCTCGGGATCGCCCACTTGCTCAGGTGGCCCAGTTCCACGAATGGCTTGAGGTGTTCTTTGAGCTCCTTAGCCCCTATCTCATGCCCTTCGCGGATCACCAGCAGCGCAAACGGGCGCTCGCCCCACTGTGGATCGGCGATGCCCACCACTGCTACTTCGCGTACCGCCACGTGGCGACTGATCAGGTCTTCAAGGTCCAGTGAGGAGATCCACTCGCCGCCGGTCTTGATCACGTCTTTGATCCGGTCGCGGATGTCGATCACGCCCATGCTGTCCAGCGTCGCCACGTCGCCGGTGTGCAGCCAGCCCCCGGCCCAGAGCTCGGCGCCCTTCTGCGGCTCGTTGAAGTAACCCTCGGTAAGCCACGGCGCACGCAGCACCAGTTCGCCCTGAGTCTCGCCATCGGCAGGCAGGAAGTTGCCGTCGGTGTCGACGATCGCCGCCTCCACCAAAGGCCCCGGCACGCCGGCCTTGATGCGATACGTGGTGCGTTCGTCTTCGGTGCCGGCCATCAACTCATCGTTGAGGTGGGCACAGGACACCAATGGCCCGGTTTCCGACATGCCGTAAGCGGCGGTCAATTGAATGCCCTTGGCCTTGGCCGCGTCATACAACGCACGGTTCAGCGCACTGCCGCCGATGACGATTTTCCAGCCGCCGAAATCGGTGGCTTGAGCCGCCTTGGAATTGAGGACCATCTGCAGGATGGTCGGCACGCAATGGGAAAAGGTGACCTTCTCCTTGCGCCACAGCTCCACCAGGTATTCCGGGTCGTAACGACCGGGGTAAACCTGCTTGAGCCCGAGCATGGTCGCCACATACGGCAAGCCCCAGGCATGCACGTGGAACATCGGCGTAATCGGCATGTACACGTCGTTGGTGCCCAGCAGGCGCACGCTGTCGATCGCGCCCATGATGGTCGACACACCCATGGTGTGCAGCACCAGTTGCCGATGGGTGAAGTACACGCCTTTAGGGTTGCCGGTGGTGCCCGTGGTGTAGAACGTGGTCGCGACCGAGTTCTCGTCGAAATCCTGGAAGTCGTACTGCGTGCTCGCAGCCGCCAGTAACTGCTCGTATTCGCCCACCAGATTCGGCAGGTCGGCGGTTTTTTCCGGCAGATCGGTCAGCAGCAGGGTTTTCTCGACCGTGGTCAGGTGCCCGGCAATCGCCTGGTACAGCCCGACGAACTCGCTGTTGACCAGCACGAAGCGGTCCTCGGCGTGGTTCATGGTGTAGAGGATCTGTTCCGGTGACAGGCGCACGTTGATGGTGTGAATCACCGCGCCGATCATCGGGATGGCGAACATGCATTCCAGATACCGATGGCTATCCCAGTCCATCACCGCCACGGTATCGCCGGCCTTGACGCCAGCTTCCGTGAGCACGTTGGCCAGCCGCGCGACCCGCTCGATCAGGGTCGGGTAGCTGTAGCGCAACTGGTCGCGGTAAATGATCTCGCGGGTTTTCTCGTAACGAGCGCCGGACATCAGCAGCCGTTTGATCAGCAGCGGATACTGGTAAGCGCCTTCGGCTGGGGGGATAACGCGAGTCTGCAACATAAGAATCCCTTTTCTGACTGCACGGTGTTGGCTTTTAGAGGTAACCACTCTAGAACCCTTATACGCCGGCCAAATCAGCCAAAGGAATGATTTGCAGAGCCGTACAAATGCTAGCTTTGCGCCAGCATCTGCGGGAAAGCGTTCTGCGCGATCAATGCATCTCGGTGAAGGCGAGTTTCACGCCGATGGCGATCAGCACCACACCCATGGTCCGGTCGAACCAATGGCCCATGCGAGCGAAACCGGCGCGCACGCGTTGCTGGCTGAACAGCCGCGCCACCAGGCAGAACCACACGGCCGTCGCCGCGGCGAGATAGAGCCCGTAGCCAGCCTGTACCGCCAGCGGCGTGTGGGGGTTGATCACCACGGTGAACAGCGACAGGAAGAACAGCGTGGCTTTCGGGTTCAGGCCATTAGTCACGAAACCCGAGGTGAAGGCACCACGAGGCGTGCGCTCGCCGGCCTCTTTGTGCAGATCGTCACCGACTACTTTGGCCGGCTGCGCGCGCAGGGCTTTGTAGCCGATGTACAGCAAATAGGCGGCAGCCGCCCATTTCAAGGCGTTGAACAGCACGATGGACTGCGACACGATCAGGCCGATACCGAGCAACGAATAACCGACGTGCAGGAAAATCGCTGTGCCGACCCCCAGCGCTGTCCAGGTCCCGGCGCGGCGACCGTGAGTCACGCTCTCACGCACCACCACGGCGAAATCCGGGCCGGGGCTGGCAACGGCGAGCAAGTGAATCAGGGCAACGGTCAAGAACTCTGTCCAGTACATGGGGGCTCCTTTGGGGCAGATCGGTCTGATTGAAATTCATAAGGCCAACGCGCCCCTGTGGGAGCGGGCTTGCTCGCGAAGGCGGCCTGTCAGGTAATAAAGATGTCGACTGACACGCCCTCTTCGCGAGCAAGCCCGCTCCCACAGGTCCAGCGTGCAGCCTGGCACTGCGTAACCATTTGTTTCATCTGGTAGGCTCGGCAGATTACGCCTTCAGTTCACCGCACAAAAGGTACAGTTGATGACGAACTCTCGCCGCGCCGTTTTCCTCGACCACCCGTCCCTGGACCTGGGCGATCTGGACCTCAGCCCGTTGCGCGCCTGCTTTGACGATTTGCAGCTGTTCGCACAGACCACGCCGGACCAGGTGATCGAACGCCTCAAGGGCGCCACCGTGGCCATCAGCAACAAGATCCTGATCGATGCCGCCGCCATTGCCGCCAGCCCCGAACTGAAGCTGATTCTGATCACCGCCACCGGCACCAACAATGTCGACCTCGCGGCCGCTCGCGCCCACGGCATCACCGTCTGCAACTGCCAGGGTTACGGCACGCCATCGGTGGCGCAGCACACGATCATGTTGCTGCTCAACCTGGCCACGCGCCTGGCCGATTATCAGAAGGCCGTCGGCGAAGGTCGCTGGCAACAGGCGAAACAGTTCTGCCTGCTGGATTACCCGATCGTCGAACTGGAAGGCAAAACCCTCGGCCTGCTCGGCCATGGCGAACTGGGTGGCGCGGTTGCGCGGCTGGCCGAAGCGTTCGGTATGCGCGTGTTGCTGGGGCAGATTCCGGGGCGCCCTGCCCGGCCGGATCGCTTGCCGCTGGAAGAACTGCTGCCGCAAATCGATGCCCTCACCCTGCATTGCCCGCTCAACGAACACACTCGCCACTTCATCGGAGCCCGCGAACTGGCCTCGATGAAACCCGGCGCTTTCGTGGTCAACACCGCGCGTGGTGGCTTGATTGATGAACAGGCGCTGGCCGATGCCCTGCGCAACGGTCATCTGGGCGGTGCGGCGACTGATGTGCTGAGCGTCGAACCACCGACCGCCGGCAACCCCTTGCTGGCCCACGATATTCCGCGACTGATCGTCACGCCGCACAACGCCTGGGGCAGTCGTGAGGCACGGCAGCGGATCGTCGGTCAGTTGACCGAAAACGCACAGGGATTTTTCAGCGGTAAAGCGCTGCGGGTCGTCAGTTGATAGACTGCGGCACTTTTTTTCACAGGAGCAGTTATGGATCCGCGCAGTGAAGTACTGCTTCGTCAGGCCGAGTTATTTCAGGGTTCGGTGCTGCTGGCCGGTTTGCCCGCCGACGATTTGCTGGGCCGTCTGCCCGACGCCCACGGCTGGTGCTGGCATGCCGGCGATCAAGCGGCGCTGGACGCGCGTTTTGCCGAGCGCAGCCATTTTGGCGTGAACGCACCCGAGCGCGAGTTCGAGACGGCGGTGGTGTTCTTGCCCAAGTCCAAGGACCTGACCGACTACATCCTCAACGCCCTCGCTTCGCGCCTGGCCGGTCGCGAGTTGTACCTGGTGGGTGAAAAACGCAGCGGCATCGAAGGCGCGGCCAAGCAATTGAACCCGTTCGGCAAGCCACGCAAGCTCGACAGCGCGCGGCATTGCCAGCTCTGGCTGGTCACCGTGGCCAACGCGCCAGCAGCCAAGTCGCTGGAAAGCCTGGCCCAGACTTATGAATTGCCGCTGGCCGAAGGTCCGTTGAAAGTCATCAGCCTGCCGGGTGTGTTCAGCCACGGTCGGCTGGATCGGGGCAGCGCGTTGCTGCTGGAGCATCTGGACAAGTTGCCAAGCGGCCACCTGCTCGACTTCGGTTGCGGCGCGGGTGTGTTGGGCGCTGCGGTGAAACGTCGTTATCCACACAATCAAGTCACCTTGCTCGACGTCGACGCGTTTGCTGCCGCCAGCAGTCGTTTGACGCTGGCGGCCAATGGCCTGGAAGCGGACGTGATTACGGGCGACGGCATCGACGCGGCGCCGATGGGTTTAAGTGCCATTCTGAGCAATCCGCCGTTCCATGTCGGCGTTCATACCGATTACTTCGCCACCGAGAACTTGCTGCGAAAAGCAGCCAAACATCTGAAAAACGGCGGCGAACTGCGTTTGGTCGCCAACAGCTTCCTGAAGTATCAACCGCTGATCGAAGAGCACTTAGGCGTGTGTGCAATCAAGGCCGAGGGACAAGGTTTCAGAATTTATCGGGCCAAACGAGGCTGAAAAATAAGTGCTTGCCTAACGGGTTTCGCCTAGGCAGAATCCGCTCCGTCCTAGGGGAGTAGTCTCCCACGAGCGCCATGCTCGTCCGGCATACGTCAACATACTTGGTCAACAGACCATGGCGTATGCGACCCAAGCATCCGCATCAGACGGATCGCAGGGTTTGACAAGACCTATGACACGAACACCTTACCCGGGGCGGGAAGGCTGTACGTGTCATAGCCGTGTCGACCCGCCCCTTAGGAAAATCCCTGATGCTGGACTCTTTGCTCGTTCCCACCGCAATCGTTGCCTTGGCCGAAATCGGCGACAAGACGCAACTGCTCGCGCTCATTCTCGCTGCCCGCTTTCGCAAACCCTGGCCGATCATCGCCGGCATCGTCGCCGCGACCCTGGCCAACCATGCGGCGGCCGGTGCGGTAGGTGCCTGGTTCGGCAGTTTCTTCTCGGATGCGGTGTTGCACTGGATCCTGGCGGCGAGCTTCGCCGCGACCGCACTGTGGACCCTGGTGCCGGACAAGATGGACGAAGATGAAGCCAGCACCGCCCGCAAGTTCGGGCCGTTCCTGACCACGCTGATTGCGTTTTTCCTCGCGGAAATGGGCGACAAAACCCAGGTCGCCACAGTGATGCTTGCCGCGCAATACCCGGACCTGTGGCTGGTGATCATCGGCACCACCGCCGGGATGTTGATTGCCAACGTGCCGGTGGTGTTGGCGGGTAACTTTGCGGCAGACAAATTGCCGCTCACCCTGATCCGTCGCCTGGCGGCGGCGGCGTTCCTTATCCTGGCGATTGTGGCGGTGTACAAGGCAATGCAGAGCAGCGGGTGGGTTTGACGCGGTAGGTCGATAGACCGCGTTATAGTTCTTCGCGGGCAAGCCACGCTCCCACAGGTTTTTGGTCGATTACATAATTTGTGTACGACACAAAACCTGTGGGAGCGTGGCTTGCCCGCGAAAGCGTCAGTGGCATCAACGCCTGGCTATCAGGACTTCGGCGCTTTCTCGTACAACGGCATCACCTTGGGAATCGCTGCCTGCAACGAAGCAATACGACTGGTCGAAGCCGGGTGCGTGCTCAAGAACTCCGGTGGCGCGCCTTCCGAGGCTTTGCTCATCTTGTTCCACAACGTGATCGCGGCATTCGGGTTGTAACCGGCGCGGGCCGCCAGTTCGAGGCCGATCAGGTCCGCCTCGTTTTCATTGCCACGGCTGTTGGGCAAGGTCATACCGTATTTCGCCACGGTGTCCGCCAGGGCCAGGCTGTCCTGACCCAGACCGAGCAACGCGCCAGCACCCTGCTTGGCCATCTCGACGCCGTAGGCCTTGGACATCGCTTCACGACCATGTTCGCGCAGGGCATGGGCGATTTCATGGCCCATGATCGCGGCGATTTCATCGTCGGTGAGTTGCAGTTTGTCGATCAGCCCCGTGTAGAAAATGATCTTGCCGCCAGGCCCGCAGTTGGCGTTGAGCTCGTCGCTCTTGATCAGGTTGACTTCCCATTTCCACTGGGCCGAATCCGGACGGAAAACCGGCGCCTGGGCAATCAGCCGGTCAGCGATCCCCTGCACGCGTCTGGCGTCGTTGCTGGTCTTGTCCAGCACACCTTTGGTGTTCGCCTCACCGACCGTCTTTTGATAAGACTGAGCGTACATCTGGTTGACTTCGTCGGTGGACAACATGCTGAACATGTACTGCTTACGCTCAACACCCACGGCACCGCCGCTGGTGGTGTTGACCGACTGACAACCGGCAAGCAACAAACCTGCGCTCAGCGCACACACAACCAATGTCTTGTTCATCAAAAACTCCCTGGAAACATGGCGCGTATCCTGGGCGGGAATGTATCGACGCCAGTTACGCAGATGAGTAGACGTCTATTTCAGTCAAAACTCTCATGACCGTAGGAAAAAATTCACATACCGACGCCGGCGACGGCCGACAACGGCCCGCAATGATTCATTTGCGACATCCAACACTCCAAAACAGCCATTTCGCCCGACCCCGCTCATGGCCCTCCGGGCGCCTGCCGATACACCACCGCAGACGTCCTCTTGCGTGCGGAGCACCCATGAAATTCAAGTCGATCCAGTTTTCCGTGGCCGCCCTCGCCGGCGCCATCGTTCTTAGCGTAGTCGCCGCGCTGGTGCTGTACGCACTGTTTTCCGGCGCCCGGACGCAAGACATGGTCCAGGACCGGACCCAGGCGCAATTCGAGCAAGTCATCGAGCAGCGCCTGACCTCCCTGGCGCAAACCCAGGTCAGCCAGATCCAGCGTGAGCTCGAAGCACCGCTGCTGATCGCAGGCGGCCTGGTGCGGGTCAACACGTTGATCGGCACACCGGGCGCCGATGGTCAGCCGCAGCTGAGCCTGAGCCGTGAACAGTTGATCAGCCTGACCAAGGAAAACGTGGCCAGGAACCCGAAAATTCTCGGCACTTATATCGGCTGGGAAAAAGACGCCCTCGACCACAACGACGCGGCCTATGTCGACACCAAAGTGGTCGGCATCGATGCCAGCAACGGGCGCTTCCTGCCGTGGTGGTTCCGCAACGAGGACGGCACCCTGGGCCTGGACAAACTGGTGGACGTCGACGACCAGAAAACCCTGTCCACCGGGGTCCGCGCCAGCGAGTACTACCTGTGCTCGAAAGAAACCAAAAAGTCCTGCGTGATCGATCCGGCGCCTTACAAGGTCGGCGACAAAATCGTCATGCTCGCCTCCTTTATTGAACCGATCATGCTCAACGGCACCTTTCAGGGCATCGTTGGTGCTGACTTGTCGGTGAACTTCATCCAGGAAATGCTCCTGGGCGCGAATCAGAAACTGTACAACGGCGCAGGGGAAATGGCGCTGATCGGCGGTAATGGCCGGATCGTTGCCTACACCAAGGACCCGAGCAAATTCGGTGAGAAGGTCAGCGACATTCTCGACAGCAAGCAGATCGCCAACATGGCCAACCTCAAGCGCGGCGAAGTGACTTACACCGTCGACAAGGCCCAGGGTCGGATCGAGCTGTACTTGCCGTTCGGTATCGGCCAGACCGATGCACGCTGGACCTTGATGCTGCAGTTGCCGTTGAACGCAGTGATGGCCGACCTGCAAAAGCTGCAGGGTGATCTGGACGTTCAACGCAAATCCGACACCTTCGGCATGGCCATGGTCGGTTTGTTGATCGCCGGTATCGGCTTGCTGGTGATCTGGTTGGTGGGCCATGGCATTGCCCGCCCACTCAAGCAAATGGTGGCGATGCTCGACGATATCGCCAAAGGCGAAGGCGACCTGACGCGCCGCCTGACCAGCGACCGCGCCGACGAACTGGGCTCGATCGCCAAAGGCTTCAACACGTTCCTGGCCAAGTTGCAGGCAATGATCACCCAGGTCGTGACCTCGGTGCAGAGTGTCAGCGATTCGTCGGAACACACCGCCGACATCGCCATCCGCACCAACATCGGTGTGCAGAAACAAATGGCCGAGATCGATCAAGTGGCCACGGCGGTGCATGAAATGACCGCCACCGCCCAGGACGTGGCGCGCAACGCGACCCAGGCGGCGCAAGCCGCCAGCCATGCCGATCAGGCCGCGGCCCAGGGCATGCAGATTGTTCGTGATACGTCGAACTCGATTGGCGTGTTGGCCGTGGAAATCGGCAAGGCTGTCGGCGTGGTGCAAACCCTGGCCAAGGACAGCGAGAACATCAACGCGATCCTGACCGCCATTCGCGGGATCGCCGAACAAACCAATCTGCTGGCCTTGAACGCGGCCATCGAAGCCGCCCGCGCGGGCGAACAGGGCCGTGGTTTTGCGGTGGTGGCCGATGAAGTGCGCAACCTGGCGCAGAAAACCCAGAAGGCCACGGAAGAAATCCAGACCATGATCCAGCAACTGCAACAAGGCACCCGCGATGTGGTGCGGGTCATGGAGGACAGCCAGAACCGCACCGACGAAAGCGTGCAACATGCGGCGAAAGCGGCCGAGGCGCTGGAGACGATTACTCAGGCGGTGTCGGTCATCAACGACATGAACACGCAGATTGCCAGTGCGGCCGAGGAGCAGAGCGCGGTGGCCGATGACATCAACCGTAACGTGATCAACATCGGGCAAGTGGCCAATGAAGTGGCGGGCGGGGCGGATGAATCGAGTGCGGCGAGTGCGGACCTGACCAAACTGGCTGAGCAGCAGCGGCGGTTGATCAATCAGTTCAAGGTTTGATCCAAAGGCCCCATCGCTAGCAGGCTAGCTCCCACAGTTGATCTTCAGTGAACACACAATTTGTGTACAGCACAGATCCAATGTGGGAGCTAGCCTGCTAGCGATGGGGCCAGCAGAGACACCCCATCAGCCGGGGGTAAGACACTCCGGCCCATTCAACTTCGGATCATTCACCAGATTCGCCAACACCCGCTCGCGCAACGCTGCGGGCTCACTGGCGAGCAACGCCTGCAAGGCATGCAATGGCGTTTCGGGATTGAGCCAGGCCTCTTGCCCCGCCGCGTCGAGAATCAACGGCCGACGCTGACTCGCGGCTGGTTGGGTGATCACGGCCGTGCTCAGCCACACCTGCTCCTGCACCGGATACGCTTCCCAGATTGCCGCGAAAAATAAAGTAGAGCCCTCCCCCGGCGTCAGCCAATACGGCCGCTTGCGGGTGGTGCCGCGCCATTCGTAAAAACCGTTGGCCGGCAGGAGGCAACGGCGCTCGCGCAAAGCCTGGCGAAACATCGGTTGTTCAGCGACGGTTTCGGCCCGGGCATGGGCCGGGGTGCGGGAAAGGTCAGTCAGCCACGGCGGCGTCAAACCCCAACGCGCTCGGGCCAACTCACGCTGGCCGTCGACACCGGCACGCAGCATCAGCACCGAATCATTGGGGGAAATATTCCACTGGGCCTGCTGATCGGCGGGGAAGCCAGGCAGGGCCGCGAAGGCGGGGTTCCAGCGAAACAGGGCATAACGTCCACACATGGGGCAACACGACTCTCAATAAAACGAACGCCAGCCTAACAGACCAGCGTGCCGGGAAAACTGTCCGGCTCATCACCGGGCAGTGGCAGCGCGGCATTGTACGCGGTGATCAGCTCCCGGGCGTATTCGGCCTGGTCGTTGTCCACCGACAAGCCCAGCAGGCCATAAATCGGCAATTCACCGGCCCCGCCGATCAAATCGCGGCCCGCCAGATGCGCCTCGATGCCCTCGCTGGCCAGCATGCCTTGCAGCAACTCCCCTTCCATCAGGTTTTCCGGCTCGTAGATTCGCTGCATAGACGCCCCTTACTCGTTTTCACTGAACACTTCGAGATGCCATTCCTCTCCTTCCACCTGCAACACAAACGTTATCGGCCGACAGCACACCTGACAGTCCTCGATATAGGTCTGATCGCCACCGGACAGGTCCACCGCCGTCTCAACCTCCTCACCACAATACGGACATTCATACAGCGCAGTTTCCAGCATCGCGGTCTCCCAGGTGACTTGTGCGTATAATCGCCGGTCTATTTGCAGGGCTATTTTTGTCTGGCTAACTTTTCAGACCGTGCCCCGTTGGTTTTCGATCAAAACCTTTACTTACCCTAGCCGTTTCTAACAAGAGAGCATGATGGGCGAATTCGATGCCATCCGACCTTACGACGACAGCGAAGTCCCAGCGGTGCTGGACCGACTGCTCGGCGACAAGGCGTTTCTAGATATCCTCATCCACTTCCGCTTCCCGCGCTTTGCCGGTGCTTTCGGCTGGGCGCTCAAACCTCTTATAGCTCATCGGCTGCGCCGTGAGTTCGCCGGCGTCACGTCGGTGGCCACGCTGCAGGATAAAGTCGAGATGTATGTCGACCACACCATCGAGCGAGCCACGGACGGTGTAACGTACACCGGCGTCGAGCAGTTCAAGTCCGGCAACGCCTACCTGTTCATCGCCAACCACCGCGACATCGTGATGGACCCGGCCTTCGTCAACTACGCCGTGTACCACGCCGGCCTGCCGACCCCGCGCATCGCGATCGGCGACAACTTGCTGCAAAAGCCTTTCGTCAGCGATCTGATGCGCCTGAACAAGAGCTTCATCGTGCACCGCTCGATCACCGGGCGTCGCGAGAAAATGGCGGCGTACCAGCTGCTGTCGGCCTACATCAACCACTCGATCCGCAACGATTGCGCCTCCATCTGGATCGCCCAGGCCGAAGGCCGGGCCAAGGACGGCGACGACCGCACCGAGTCGGCGATCCTGAAAATGTTCCACATGAGCCGCAAGGACGAGCCGTTCGGCGAAGTCATCCGCTCGCTGAACGTGAGTCCGGTGTCGATCAGCTACGAATACGACCCGTGCGACCAGGCCAAGGCCCGCGAGCTGTTCATCCGCGCCACCACCGGCAGCTACACCAAAGTGCCGGGCGAAGACGACGTCAGCATCGCCAAGGGCATCACCGGCTACAAGGGCCGGGTGCACGTTAACTTCGCTGCGCCGATCACCGAACTGTTCGACGATACCAAGCAATTGGCGATCGAAATGGACCGGCAGATCCTCGGCGGCTACCGGTTGTTCCCGGTGCACTACCTGGCTTACGCGCAGTGGAAAGACGCCGATCCGCAACTGCAGGTGCCGAAGGCTGCCGAGGTGTTTGCGGCGGACGAACTGGCCAAGGCCCAGGAAGAATGGCAACGTCGCCTGGAGGCTTGTCCCGAGGAGCATCGTCCGTATCTGGTGCTGCAATATGCGACACCGGTGCGGAATCAGTACCGGGTCAAGGCTGGCTTACCGCTGTAATTGCCCGGATACAACAACGGCGCCCTGTGGCGAGGGGATTTATCCCCGTTGGGCTGCGCAGCAGCCCCAACACCTGCAATCACAGTTTTCAGACAGACCGTGGGCGCCGATTTACGACTGCTGCGCAGCCGAACGGGGATAAATCCCCTCGCCACAGAGTCCCCTCAACACGGCAGTCTCTTCACCACAGCAGCTCCCTCACCACAGGGGTCTGCGCAAGAGATTCAGAACCGGGTGCTGATCCACGACACCAGCAGCGCCAGCCCCAGGCAGGCGAAACCGAAGCGGTAGAAGAACCGGTTCATGCGCAAGGTCGCCCAATCCAGGGTGGGCTCTTCGTTCGGGCGGCTCTGGCGCTGGGCGACAAGGCTCGCCATGGCGCGTTGTTCACGGCGGCGAGTGGCATGCAGCAGCCAACCGCCCGGGAACGCCAACAGCAGCGCAAGCAGGTTGATCAACTTGGCGGGATGGTGGGTGAACAGCGAAATCAAATGCAACGACATCACGGACCTCGGCAGAACAGGTGTGGCAAACGCCGAACCGACGATCGCGGCGCGGATTCTACCGAAAGCCCGCCCACCTGCGCCGCCTTTCCGACAAATAACGAAGCATCTGACCAAATGCTGCCCTGTGTCACGGCGCCGTCATCTGTATAGGCCAGTCTGGCGGCCCTCGAAACCGACACGGAAACCGTCATGCTGCACGCCGAAAACCAGGACCGCCTCTACCTCATCGCCCAGAGCGACGAACAACAAACCCTAGTAGGAAGCCTCGCCTTTAACGTTCAGGACCGCCACTGGCTGGTTTATTGCGCGTTGGGTGGGCATCAACATGCGGATTTGCCGGAGACGGATTTGCTGACGGGCGTGAGTGTGCTGGATTTTTATTCGCAAGCTGCCTGATCACCGATGATCCCTTGTGTGAGCGAGCCTGCTCGCGATGGGGATTTAAGGTTCAACATCAAGTTGACTGACACTCCGTCATCGCGAGCAGGCTCGCTTGTATGTTTAGACTTGAAGGGGTGGGTGGGACTACAGACTCGATTCTGACTCTGACCAGTACAGACTGTGGGAGACTTCTCGTCCCGCCCCTTCTACCCAAAGCGCCGATAAGGAATTCATCGGTAAACCGACGATAGAGACAAGCCAGCGCAACGGTAGACCCCAACAAGCACTTAAACCCTAGCTCCGAGGATTCGTCATGACAATCCTTACTTCGCAGACGGTTGTTGGTATCGATATCGCCAAGGCCCAAATTGCTGTCTATCGCACCGACCTGCAAATCATTCAAGACATCAAGAACGATCGAACCGCCCTCAAGCGTTGGCTTAAAACCCTGCCTGCCCAAAGTGCTATCGCCGTTGAAGCCACCAACATCTACCACTTGGACACGGTAGAGCTGGCCCATGAGATGGGTCATCAGGTCTACGTGGTGGATGCTTATCGCGTGAGTCATTACCGCCGTGGCGTTGGCCAACGAGCCAAGAACGATCCCTGCGATGCGCGTTTGCTGGCGCGTTACCTGGAGAATGAACAAAGCAAACTGCGGGTCTGGAGCCCGCCACCCAAGGCCTACAGCTCGCTGAAAAGCCTGCTTCACAGACGTGCAACGCTGATCCAGAACCATGCTGGGCTGATGTTGAGTTGGGCCAATGAACCCTTGTTGAAGAAAGTGCAGGTCGCTCAGCAGAAGGCGTTCAAGCAAGCGGATCAGGCGATTCAGAAACTGCTGCGCAAGGTCAGCAAAGAGGCGGGAATTGAGGCGAATATTGATCGCTGCAAAGCCATCGAAGGCGTTGGGGAACTGACCGCAACCGGGTTGGCGACGACCTTTATGCGGGGCGATTTTGCGAACAGCGATGCGTTCATCGCATTCCTGGGAATGGACTTGGCAGTCGAAGACTCCGGCAAGAAGAATGGGCAGCGGTACCTGACCAAAAAAGGAGATCCGGAGGTTCGTCGTTTGGCGTACAACGCCGCAATGGCGGCGTGTCGCTCGCCTAAATGGAAGCCGTTTTACGAGGCATACCTGGCTAGAGGCTTCTCGAAAACCCAGGCCTTGGTTGCCTTGGCCCGAAAGCTCTGTCGAGTGGCATTTGCCCTGATGAAAAATCAGAGCGAATACCTGTCAGCCTGAGAATTCAGGGTTGCCGGGCAACATAGAATCTCCCACAATTGTTCGATGTATGCCTGAGTAGTCAGCAGCCATGAAAAAGCCCGGGGCCATTGCTGGCACCGGGCTTTTTTGCATCTCGCGAACGTTATTCGCTGAGAATCTGACCAATCGTCGGGTCCTTGAACAGACGCGTCAACGCATCGCTCAATACATCACTGACCAGCTTGGTGTTGGTTTCCTGATTCGGCGCCATACCAAAACGCTGATCCAGGGACGCACCGTAACGACCGCTGTAGCGACGGTTGGCGTTCTGCACATCAGAGCGGAACGTCGCGCCAATAGTCGCCTCGGTCACGTACATGCCTTCTTTGGGCGACTGATACTTCAGTTCGGCCAGCGTCACCGTCAACTGCGGAGCATTCAGCGCATTCGACGTCGGGGTAAAGCCCAGCAACCGCACGGCCGCCTCGGCCTGAGCCTGCAACTTCGGCAGGATCTGCGCGCCCTGCACGGTGATCGCGCTGGTCTCAGGGTACAGGCCACCACGAGTGCCCAGGGTCGGCGACGGACGACCGTCCACCACACGCACCACCACCGGCTGACCACGGCCGACCGGCGCCAGCTGAGTCGTCAGCTTGGGTTCAGGGTTCAGTTGTTGCGGGCTGTGGGCGCAGCCGACGAGGGTCAAACTGGTCACAGTGATCAAACCGAACAACAGGCGTTGCAACATGCTCTTCTCTCCAGAATCAGGCACAAACAGGCCCGCAGTATAGCGGTGGGCCACTGCGGGTAACTAGCACCTCACAGTGAATACTGAAATGTCTGACAAACCCGTGGGAAACCGGTTCCTGTCACAGATCTGTCATCGCCCATACACTTGCACGTCACGGCTTGCTGGCAACCTTCACTACAGGTCACCCACAAGGTACTTCGCCATGCGTTATCTCATCTCGCTGTTCGCACCACGCCCGCTGCACCGCAGCTTTGCCCTGCTCGACCGCAACGGTCACTGCCAGGCGTTCAAGCAGTGCAGCCTCCAGCCGATGGGCGATGGCTGGGTCGAAATCGAAGAAATCCGCCTCAACTGGCTGCACCATCCGCTGCCGCCTAGCGCCCGTGTCAGCCAGCGTCGGCCACGTGCACGGGTGCAACATCTGTTGACCACCTGACCAGACGCCTAATAAAAGTCATTAAACACGTCCATTTCCCCGCGTTTCTTAGATACAATCTCCCCCCGATTATAAGGACGTCTCCTGATCGGGCCTCGCAGCATCGTCAATGCTTCGGTATTGGCACCCCGCACCGCCCACAGAGAGCCGCCCACACAGATCGAGTGAAGCTGGCGCGCTTGCTGTTCCTTGAGCAAAAACCCCACTTTTCGCGAATCTGCAGAGCTGTCATTACGCTCGGTTACTGAGCTGTTTGCCCGTTTTGCCTGTCATGTACCCCATGGCGGCAATCCATCCGGGCACAGTGCCAGGCTGGGACAGCCCTTTTTGAGGTTCACGTCTTCAAAAGAGCGTGAAAAAAACGGGTTTTCACAACTTCACAAGAGTGTGGCGAGCAAATGAATAGTTTTGCGTCTGAACATGCACCATTAGCGTCTGAAACAGCCCAACGACACAGGACCGAGTACTCCTCGAACACCGGAGCCTGAAGCCTGTCCGCTACGGATTTGGTTGCACAAACGGATGTCTCGACCATAAGTCGAATTGCCAGCCGCGCGCCGAGATGAGTTCATGTAACTCTTTAGGCCCGGCCGCATGCATCCGTCGAAGTTGCGAAAAATTGCGAAGATTCGGACATGGCGACACTGGCCATGGTTACCTGGGGCATCAATAACACGCCCCTGAACACCTGGCCGCCATGCCGACAATTTGGTGCTGCAGATTTTGGAGACGCGTTAAATGGCGCATAACGAAGCAGTCGACGTAGTACTGGTTGGGGCCGGCATCATGAGTGCCACCCTTGCCGTACTGCTCAAAGAACTCGACCCCGCGATCAAGCTGGAAGTCGTCGAGCTGATGGATTCCGGTGCCGCGGAGAGTTCGAACCCGTGGAACAACGCCGGTACCGGTCACGCCGGGCTGTGTGAGCTCAATTACACGCCGCAGGCCGCCGACGGTAGCGTCGACATCAAGAAAGCCGTGCACATCAACACTCAGTTTGAGGTGTCGAAGCAGTTCTGGTCCTACCTGACCAAGAAAGGCACGTTCGGCTCGTGCAAGACGTTCATCAGCCCGGTGCCGCACCTGAGCTTCGTGCAGGGCAATGAAGGCGTTTCCTTCCTCAAGGAACGCTTCAAGACCCTGAGCAAGCACCACGCCTTCTCGGACATGGAATACACCGAAGACAAGACCACCATGTCCGAGTGGATGCCATTGATGATGCCGGGCCGGCCAGCCGATGAAGTCGTCGCGGCCACCCGCGTGATGAACGGCACCGACGTCAACTTCGGCGCCCTGACCAATCAACTGCTCAAGCACCTGACCAGCGCACCCGATGCCCAGGTCAAATACTGCAAGCGCGTGACAGGCCTCAAGCGCAACGGCAGCGGCTGGACCGTCAGCATCAAGGACGTCAACAGCGGTAACACCCGTGAAGTCGATGCCAAGTTCGTCTTCCTCGGCGCCGGCGGCGCGGCACTGCCGTTATTGCAGGCCTCGGGCATCGAAGAAAGCAAAGGCTTCGGCGGCTTCCCGATCAGTGGCCAGTGGCTGCGTTGCGATAATCCGGAAGTGGTCAAGCATCACCAGGCCAAGGTCTACAGCCAGGCTGCAGTGGGTTCGCCACCGATGTCGGTGCCGCACCTGGACACCCGCGTAGTCGATGGCAAGAAGTCCCTGCTGTTCGGACCGTATGCCGGTTTCACCACCAAGTTCCTCAAGCACGGTTCCTTCATGGACCTGCCGATGTCGGTTCGCGCCGGCAATATCGGCCCGATGCTGGCCGTGGCGAAAAACAACATGGACCTGACCAAGTACCTGGTCAGCGAAGTGATGCAGTCGATGGAGCAGCGCCTGGAATCCCTGCGTCGTTTCTACCCGGAAGCGAAAGCCGAAGACTGGCGCCTGGAAGTGGCCGGCCAACGGGTGCAGATCATCAAGAAAGACCCGAAAAAGGGCGGCGTTCTGCAGTTCGGTACCGAACTGGTCGCGGCCAAGGACGGTTCCCTGGCCGCCCTGCTCGGCGCCTCCCCAGGCGCTTCGGTGACTGTTTCGATCATGCTTGAGCTGATCGAAAAATGCTTCCCGAACAAGGCGTCCGGTGAATGGGCTGCCAAACTGGCGGAAATCTTCCCGGCCCGGGAAAAGGTTCTGGAAACCGACGCTGCGCTGTATCGCAAGATCAATGCGCACAACAACGTCGCACTGGAACTGGTTGAAGCCAGTAACGAGACCGAAAGCTACGCTTGATTCGGCCGCATAAAAAACGCCCCGTTCTCAGTGAGAGCGGGGCGTTTTTTTATGGGCCTGAAATCATATTGCTGGCTGACTTTATTCTGTGGCGAGGGGATTTATCCCCGTTGGGCTGCGAAGCGGCCCCAAAAACTGCTTGCATGGTGTGTCTGGCAAACAGCATTCAAAAGATTTGCGACTGCTGCGCAGCCGAACGGGGATAAATCCCCTCGCCACAGATTCCGGTGTATCCGGGATCAGCCGCGCGCCTTGGTGATCAACTCGATGTATTCGGCGGCATTGCGTTGGTCCTTGATCAGGGCAACGAAGTCATTGCCGTGCTCATCCTTGCCATCCAGGTCCAGGCCAGCTTCGACGAAGAACGTCAGAAAACGCTCGAAGTCATCGATGCGCAGGCCACGGTAGGCCTTGATCAGTTTGTGCAGGGACGGCGAAGTGGCGTCGACCGGTTCGAAATCGAGAAACAACTTGATCTGCTCATCGCCGATCTCGTCACCAATCACTTGTTTCTTATCTTTACGCATTGCCGACTCCAGCTCGCAGACATTTCACGGGGCGGGCAGTTTACCCCTGCCCGGGCAAAAGGCTCAACGCGGACGAACAGCCCCGGTGTGCAGATCTGCCCAGACATGGCCGTTGGCGTAGCTGAGGAACTGGCAATACACCGTGTCATTACGCAACAAATCGATCACCACCCGGTACTGCGCCATCGGGTAAAACAGCGTCAGGGTTTTGCTTTTTTCGTCGTAGATCGGCTTTTTCAGGCTTTTACTTTCGCCGTCGAAATTGACCAGCACCTGGTTGATAGTCGCGCCCTTGTTCAAGGACTTGCCCTTGAGGCGGATCAGCAAGGGGGAAGTCACAGGAATCGGCTGTTGATTGGACTGACGCTGACTGCCGACCACCACCGAATACTCGGTGACCTGCAACAGTTGCTGTTGTTCGGGCTCGGCATCACGCAGTGTCAGGTCGTCCGGCGGCAGAAACTGCGCGTGCATCGGCGCCGGGGCGGCCGCCAGTGGCAGGCTGAGGGTCAGCAACAGGGCGGCGCAGCTGCGGATCAAAAGGCTCATGACGGGCTCCGAAGGCGAGGCCAAGCACTCTAGCATGAGGATCAACCGCGCGAATTGGCGATATAGGTCAATACTTCGCAGTACGAGGCTGGCGATGCTGGACGAGCTTTCAGCCGTCGTTCAACAGTGCATCGTCTTCTAGGGAGTGTTCATGACGTTCTCCGTCCCCCCGTTGTTCGCGGCCTGGCGTCAGACCTGGCGCGCCGGTTACACCCTCAGGCGCTTACGCGGCGACATCAGTGCCGGGGTAACGGTAGGGATTATCGCCATCCCGTTGGCCATGGCACTGGCGATTGCCGTAGGTGTACCGCCCCAGCAAGGTTTGTATACGGTACTGATCGCTGCGCCCCTGATCGCCCTGACAGGCGGTTCGCGTTTCAATGTCAGTGGGCCGACCGCCGCGTTCGTAGTCATTCTGCTGCCCATCACCCAACAATATGGCCTGGGCGGCCTGCTGCTTTGCACCATGCTTGCCGGCGTCATCCTCATTGCCCTGGGGCTGATTCGAGCCGGGCGGTTGATTCAGTACATTCCGTACCCGGTCACCCTGGGCTTTACCGCCGGGATCGGCATTGTCATTGCCACCCTGCAATTGAAGGATTTGCTGGGCCTGAACACCGCCGGCCAGGCAGAACACTACATCGAACAGCTGGGCGTTTTGATTCTGGCGTTACCCAGCGCCCGGCTAGGGGACGGGATCATCGGCCTCACCTGCCTGGCCGTTCTGATTGTCTGGCCACGGTGGGTGCCGAGGATTCCGGGGCATCTGGTAGCGCTTACCATCGGCGCGTTCCTGGGGTTGGCGCTGGAGCACGGTGGGCTGGCGGTGGCGACATTGGGTGAGCGTTTCAGCTACATGGTCGAGGGCGTCAGCCATCCCGGCATTCCGCCGTTCCTGCCAAGCTTTGATTGGCCGTGGAATCTGCCCGGTCCCGACGGCCAACCTCTGCACCTGTCGTATGACTTGATCCGTCAATTAATGGCGCCGGCGTTCGCCATCGCCATGCTCGGCGCCATCGAATCCTTGCTGTGTGCGGTGGTGGCGGATGGCATGACCGGCAGCAAACACGATCCCAACGCAGAACTGCTGGGCCAGGGCCTGGGCAACCTGATCGCACCGTTGTTCGGCGGCATTACCGCCACGGCGGCCATTGCCCGAAGTGCCACCAACGTGCGCAGCGGAGCCTTTTCGCCACTGGCCGCCATTATTCATAGCGCCGTGGTGCTGATGGCAATACTCGTCCTCGCACCGCTTTTCAGCTACTTGCCGATGGCTGCACTGGCAGCATTGCTGATCATGGTGGCGTGGAACATGAGCGAGGCCCGGCACGTGCTGCATACCTTGCGCATCGCACCTCGCAGCGATGTGCTGGTCTTGCTGACCTGCCTGAGCCTGACGGTATTGTTCGACATGGTGATGGCCGTCGCCGTCGGCCTGCTGCTGGCCGCCGGGTTATTTATCAAACGCATGAGCGATCTCACCGATACCGCTGAACTACCCCGCGCCTTCCATCAAGCCTTGCAGGACATGCCGGAACATGTTCGTTGCTATGCGATACGCGGGCCCCTGTTCTTCGGCGCTGCTGAAAAAGCCTTGGGAGTGCTACGCAAATTCAGTCCGGAGGTCAAAGTGGTGATCGTCGAGATGAGCGCAGTGCCGATGCTGGACATGACGGCGCTGGCGGCCTTCGACAATATCCTGAGGGATTACCGCACGGACGGCATCGGCCTGATTCTGGTGGCGACTGCTCCAAGGGTGCGCCTGAAGCTCAGGCGCGCGGGCATCCATCGGGAACAGCGTCAGTTGGCCTACGTGAACAACCTGGAACAGGCTCGTCGCAAAAGCGAACGCTGGCTGGCCGGGGAAAATTGAGCGCACGGCTCAATCAAACTGCGCGCGCATCCAGGCCTGATACTCGGCCACACCTGGCTCGCCTTCACGTGGCGCCCACGGAGCAAGCTCACCCTCACCGACCGGGCGATAAGGCCCGGCTTTGCACTCGAACATCACGCTGTCGGCTTCCAGCACGACCAAGCCATGGAACACACCTGTTGGCAGGTCCACGCCGACACAATCACCACCGGCGACGAGGACTTGCTTCTTCACGACCACGCCAGACTCATCAAAGATCAGCAAACCGAGCTGCCCTTTGAGGACCAACAAGGTTTCGGCCTTGTTGTCGCCCAAGTGTCGGTGAGGCGGGATATACGTGTTCGGCTGCAAGCCCACCGCCATGCGATGGCAAGCCTCTTCCATCTGATGGAAGTTGTGATGCTGACGCCCGCGAGGATTCGCCGCCGCTTTCTCGGCCAATTCGGTGAACAGGGTTTGATCAAGAAAGCTGGGCACGGTCATGTTCTTACATTCCTTTAACAGCAAAAATCCCGTTGGCGTTACGCCAGTAGCCTTTGTAGTCCATGCCGTAACCGAAGATGTAACGGTCGATACATGGCAGGCCGACGAAATCGGCTTTCAGGTCCGGGCGAGCCTTGCGGTCGTGGTCCTTGTCGATCAGCACGGCGGTGTGCACTTTGCGCGCGCCGGCGTGTTTGCAGAAGTCGATGATCGCGCCCAGGGTGTGACCTTCGTCGAGGATGTCGTCGATGATCAGCACGTCACGGTCGATGAACGAGACTTCCGGCTTGGCTTTCCAGAACAGGTCGCCGCCGCTGGTTTCGTTGCGATAACGGGTGGCGTGCAGGTAGGACGCTTCCAGCGGGAATTGCAGATGGGTGAGCAGCTTGCCGGCGAAAATCAGACCGCCGTTCATCACGCAGAACACCACCGGGTTAGTGTCAGCCAGTTGTTCGTTGATGTGTGCACCGACGCGGGCGATGGCCGCCTCGACTTCAGCTTCGGTGTACAGGCAGTCAGCCTCTCGCATGATTTGACGGATATGCTCGAGATCAGCGGACATGGCGCTCTCCAGGGGGTGGCAGGATTCGGGAAAAGCGGGCAAAGGTACGCATCCCGCACGGCCAGATCAAGCGTTTGTGGACTAACGTACTCTATGTCTATAGGACAACACCCTCGGATAGATTAATCTAGGCCGGTTTTTTTGCCCGCCGCCGGAGCCTTTCCCATGCCCATCCTCGAGATCCGCCATCCGCTGATCCGTCACAAACTCGGCCTTATGCGCCGCGCCGACATCAGCACGAAGAATTTCCGTGAGCTCGCTCAGGAAGTCGGTGCGTTGCTGACCTATGAAGCCACCAAAGACCTGCCGCTGGAAACCTACGACATCGAAGGCTGGTGCGGCACCGTGTCGGTGGAGAAAATCGCCGGCAAGAAGATCACCGTGGTGCCGATCCTGCGCGCCGGTATCGGCATGCTCGAAGGCGTGCTGAGCTTGATCCCGGGCGCCAAAGTCAGCGCCGTCGGCGTGGCCCGCAACGAACAAACCCTGCAGGCTCACACCTACCTGGAAAAACTGGTGCCGGAAATCAACGAGCGCCTGGCAATGATCATCGACCCGATGCTCGCCACCGGCAGCTCCATGGTCGCGACCATCGACCTGCTGAAAAAGGCCGGTTGCCGCGATATCCGCGCCATGGTGCTGGTTGCCGCGCCGGAAGGCATTGCCGCTGTAGGCAAAGCGCACCCGGACGTGATGATCTACACCGCCTCCATTGACGAAAAACTCAACGAACACGGTTACATCATCCCAGGCCTGGGCGATGCCGGTGACAAGATCTTCGGTACCAAGCAGAAGGACGCTTGAGCATGCAGCAAGAGTTCAACGATCCGCTCTGGCGCACGGTACTGTCTGGCGCACAGATGCTGTTCGTGGCCTTCGGCGCCCTGGTGTTGATGCCGCTGATTACCGGCCTCGACCCGAACGTGGCGCTATTTACCGCAGGTCTGGGAACGATCCTGTTCCAGATCGTCACCGGGCGTCAGGTGCCGGTGTTCCTCGCGTCGAGCTTTGCCTTCATCACCCCGATCATTCTCGCCAAGGGCCAGTTCGGCCTCGCGGCGACCATGGGCGGCGTGATGGCGGCGGGCTTCGTCTACACCTTCCTCGGCCTTGCCGTGAAGATCAAAGGTACTGGGTTCATCGACCGTCTACTGCCACCGGTGGTGATTGGTCCGGTGATCATCTCCATCGGCCTGGCCATGGCGCCGATTGCCGCCAACATGGCGATGGGCAAGGCTGGCGACGGCACCGAGCTGATTGATTACCAGACCGCCATGCTGATCTCGATGCCGGCGCTGCTCACCACCCTGATCGTCGCGGTGTTCGGTAAAGGCATCTTCCGCCTGGTGCCAATCATTTCCGGCGTGCTGGTCGGGTTTGCCATGGCGTTCTATTTCGGCGTCGTTGATACCGCGAAGATTGCCGCCGCACCGTGGTTTGCGATTCCGCAATTCACCGCGCCGGAGTTCAACTGGCAGGCGATTCTGTTCATCGTTCCGGTAGCGCTGGCGCCGGCCATCGAGCATATCGGCGGGGTGATTGCCGTCGGCAGCGTGACCGGTCGCGACTACCTGAAGAAGCCCGGCCTGCACCGCACCCTGCTCGGCGATGGCATTGCCACCACTGCGGCCGGTCTGTTCGGCGGCCCGCCCAACACCACCTACGCCGAAGTGACGGGCGCGGTGATGCTGACCAAGAACTACAACCCGAAAATCATGACCTGGGCGGCGATCTTTGCCATCAGCCTGGCGTTCGTCGGCAAGTTCGGCGCGTTGCTGCAAAGCATTCCGGTGCCGGTGATGGGCGGGATTCTGTGCCTGTTGTTTGGCTCGATTGCCGCGGTAGGGATGAACACGCTGATTCGCCACAAGATCGACCTGGGTGAAGCGCGCAATCTGGTGATTGTGTCGGTGACGCTGGTGTTCGGGATTGGCGGTGTGCTGGTCGGCACTGGCACCGGCCCCGACGACTTCGGCCTCAAAGGCATCGCGTTGTGCGCGGTGGTGGCGATCGGGCTGAATCTGCTGCTGCCGGGCAATGACAGCTGGAAGCACAAGAAGGCGGATGAGCCGTTGCTCTAAAGGTTGACGCGACACCGTGGCGAGGGAGCTTGTCGGATCGCCGCACCGTCCCGCTTGAGTGCGCAGCACTCACAAAATCTTCGTCGACTGCGAGAGTTTTGGGGCCGCTTCGCGACCCAGCGGGAGTAAGCTCCCTCGCCACAGTTCGTGTTTTTACAACGCCAACGGCGCTCGTTCACACAAGGCACTCAACGCCCGCGCCCACTGCGGATCATCGTTGAGGCACGGCACCAACACCAACTCCTCTCCCCCCGCCTCGCGGAACAATTCCTTGCCTCGATCACCGATTTCCTCAAGCGTCTCGATGCAATCGGCCACGAACGCCGGGCACATGACCAGGACTTTCTTCACGCCCATCCCCGCCAATTCATCCAGGCGCGCCTCAGTGTAGGGTTCGATCCATTTCGCCCGGCCCAGGCGCGACTGAAACGACACCGACCATGTGCCGTCCGGCAGGTCCAGCCGTTTAGCAAACTCGGAGGCAGTGCGCAGGCATTGGGCTCGGTAACAGGTCGCCAATACTTCTGGCGAAGCGTTCAGGCAGCAATTATCGCCTTTGAAGCAATGGTGACCGGTAGGGTCTATCTTGGTCAGATGCCGCTCCGGCAAACCGTGGAAACTCAGCAGCAGGTGATCGTAATCCTGCTGCAAATAAGGCTTGGCGCTGGCCACCAACGCATCAAGGTATTCCGGCTGATCGTAGAACGGCTGGAGAATCGAGAACTGCACATCGAGCTGCTTCTCGCGTACCACCCTCTTGGCCTCCTCAATCACGGTGGTCACGGTGCTGTCGGCGAACTGTGGATAAAGCGGCGCGAGGGTGATTCTTTTGTGGCCCTGGGCCGCCAGCTCAACCAGTTTCGACTCAATCGACGGCTCGCCGTAACGCATTGCCAGCTCAACCGGCCCGTGGGTCCATTGGGCAGTCATTGCCTGTTGCAGACGACGGCTGAGCACCACCAGCGGTGAGCCCTCCTTCCACCAGATTGACGCGTAGGCGTGGGCCGATTGCTCTGGACGCTTGATCAGGATCAGCGACACCAGCAAGCGTCGCACCGGCCATGGCAGGTCGATCACATACGGGTCCATCAGAAATTGATTGAGGTAGCTGCGCACATCCGCCACCGAGGTGGAGGCAGGTGAACCCAGGTTAACCAGAAGCAATGCGTGATCGGTCATTCAACGTCCTATTTCAAAGGCGGCTGGACAGGTCGTCCAGGGCCGCGCGCAAATCAGTGAACTGGAAAGTGAAACCCGCTTCCAGCAAGCGCACCGGTACGGCCTTCTGACCACCCAGCAACAGCAGGGACAACTCGCCCAGGCACACTTTCAGGGCCAGGGCCGGCATCGGCATGAACGCCGGGCGGTGCAGCACGCTGCCCAATGTCTTGGCGAACTCGCTGTTGCGCACCGGTTTAGGCGCGCAGGCATTATAGGGACCGCTGGCGTCGTTGCGATGCAGAAGAAAATCAATCAAGGCGATTTGATCGTTGATATGAATCCACGGCATCCACTGCCGACCACTGCCCAGAGGCCCGCCCAGTCCCAGTTTGAACGGCAGCAACAGCCGCGACAAAAAGCCGCCCTCGGCGGACAACACCAAACCGGTTCGAATCAGCACCACTCGAATACCCAAGGCCTCGGCGCGCTGAGCGGTTTCTTCCCAGGCAATGCATAACTGACTGGCGAAATCATCGATGGACGGCGGAGAGGCTTCCGTCAACTCCCGCTCACCACTGTCGCCATACCAGCCAATGGCGGAACCCGAGATCAATACCTGCGGTTTCTGCTCGCGGGTCTCGAGCCAGGCCAGCAAGGTTTCGGTCAGGGTGATGCGACTGCTCCAGAGCAAGGCTTTGCGCCGGGACGTCCATGGCCGGTCGGCAATGGGTGCGCCCGCCAGGTTGATAATCGCGTCTACCGGTTCTTGCCCGAGGTCTTCGAACAACGCGACGCCGCGAACCTGGGCGCCGCAGATTTTTGCGACTTTTTCGGGCGTGCGGCTCAAGACGGTCAGGCGATGTCCCTGGCTCAACCAGTGTCGGCAGAGTTGACGTCCTATCAAACCAGTACCGCCGGTCAGCAATATGTGCATGACTTCTTCCTCGCGTGGCGTTTTACCCTGATCACTAGTCTATTTTTATAAGCAGGGATCTTTGATATCGGGCAGTGTCTGTGTTTAACAATAGGCCAAGCTGTCAGATCGAGAACGCTAAAAGTTATACCGAAAAACAATATTGTACAGGTTTAAACCACGGCGTAGTCTGTACAGAAAGGTAAACGAGGCCCCTATGACTGTACCTATCGCAATCATCGGCACCGGCATCGCCGGGCTCTCAGCCGCGCAAGCCCTGACAGATACAGGGCATGTCGTTCAACTTTTCGATAAAAGCCGCGGCAGTGGCGGACGCATGTCGAGCAAGCGCAGTGATGCGGGAGCTCTGGACATGGGTGCCCAGTATTTCACTGCCCGCGACCGGCGCTTCGTCACCGAGGTCCAGCGTTGGCAATCCAACGGATGGGTCGCCGAATGGGCGCCGCAGCTCTACACCTTTCACGGCGGCCAGCTCAATCTGTCACCGGACGAACAGACGCGCTGGGTCGGCACGCCCCGCATGAGCGCCATCACGCGCGGCCTGCTCGGCGATCTGGAAGTGCATTTCGCCTGCCGGATCACCGAGGTGTATCGCGGTGAAGAACACTGGCATCTGCAAGACGCCGAAGGCTTCACCCATGGTCCGTTCAGTCATGTGGTGATCGCCACACCGGCGCCTCAAGCCACTGCACTGCTGGCCTCCGCGCCGAAACTCGCTGGGGCCGCCGCCGGGGTAAAAATGGAGCCGACCTGGGCCGTAGCGCTGGCGTTCGATACACCGCTGGATACGCCCATGGAAGGTTGCTTCGTGCAGGACAGCCCGCTCGACTGGCTCGCGCGCAACCGCAGCAAACCCGGACGCGACAACACCCTCGACACCTGGGTGCTGCATGCGACCAGCGCCTGGAGCCGGCAACATATCGACCTGCCCAAGGAAGCGGTGATCGAGCAACTGCATGGCGCATTTGCCGAGCTGCTGCACAGCGCCATGCCCGCTCCGACCTTCAGCCTGGCGCACCGCTGGCTCTACGCGCGTCCCGCCAGCAGTCACGAATGGGGCGCCCTGGCCGATGCCGATCTGGGCCTGTATGTGTGTGGCGACTGGTGCTTGTCCGGGCGTGTAGAAGGCGCTTGGCTCAGTGGTCAGGAAGCTGCGCGGCGGTTGCATGAGCACTTGCAGTGAATCGCATTAATCCGAGTAAATTGCTGCTGTCGAAATGGACAGCAGCCCACCCGCAAAACCGCGAAAAACATTTTCTGGTGACCGCGCTGTTCCGCGATGAGGAAGGTATGGTGCTGGACATTGAGTTGCAGGCGGTGCTGACCCAGCGCAGTGAGCGTCTCGCATGGCAGACTTTGAAAGATAGCGACGGCTGGATCCTGGGCTGGAAGTAGATCCAGTGTGGGAGCGGGCTTGCTCGCGAATGCGGTGTGCCAGCCTCCCATGTCTCTTCTGATACACCGCATTCGCGAGCAAGCCCGCTCCCACATGAGCATTGCACCCCTCTCTAAAATACTTATACAAATAATTTGACTTGTACACCTTTGAATCTATGATGAAGACAAAGTTGTACAGAGCTCCCACTCTGTACAAGTCTGGATTCGAGGTGCTCCGATGTCCGTACAGCCAGCGACCCAACCGAAAATCGCCATCAGCGCCTGCTTGATGGGGGCCGAGGTGCGTTTTAACGGCGGGCACAAGGAATCACGGTTGTGCAGCCGAACCCTCACTGACTATTTCGATTTCGTCCAGGTGTGTCCGGAAGTCGCCATTGGCCTGGGCATTCCTCGCGAACCGATCCGCCTGATCGGCGATCCCGAACGTCCCGAAGCCGTCGGCACCGTCCACCCCGAGATCAACGTCACCCGTCCGCTCGCCGAGTACGGTCAGAAAATGGCCGCGGAACTGGACGACATCTGCGGCTACATCTTCATGCAGAAATCGCCTTCCTGCGGTCTCGATCGGGTCAAGGTCTACCACGCCAACGGGTCGCCGGTGGACGGTGGTGGTCGCGGCATCTACGCCCAGGCCTTCTGTGCCCAGCACCCGGACTTGCCGGTGGAAGAAGATGGCCGTCTCAACGACCCGGTGCTGCGCGAAAACTTCCTTACCCGCGTGTTCGCCTACAGCGCCTGGCAGCAGTTGCTGCAAGAAGGCCTGACCCGGCGCGGCCTCACGGACTTCCACTCGCGCTACAAATACCTGCTGATGGCCCACAACCCGGTGCAATACAAAACCCTGGGTAACCTGCTGGGCAACATGGGTCAGACCGATCCTGCGGACATCGGCCCGCGCTATTTCAGCGAGTTGATGTCGGCATTGAAAAAATGCGCCACGCGCCGCACCCACACCAATGTGCTGCAACACATCAGTGGTTACCTCAAACAGGTCATCAGCCCTGAAGACAAGCAGGAAATGCAGCAGGTCATCGCCCAATACCGGCTTGGCGTCGTGCCGCTGGTGGTGCCGTTGACGCTGCTCAAACATTTCTTCCGCCAACACCCGGATCCGTATATTGCGCAACAGGTTTACCTTCAGCCGCACCCGGAGAACCTCAGCCTGCGAAACGCAATCTAATGAAAAGCCCACTCGACACCAGCGCCCGGGAAGACCTTGGCGATGACTTCAAGAAAGCCCTCGACGAAGGCTGGTTGCCGATTCGCGAAGTGGCGCGCCAGACCGGCGTGAACGCCGTGACCTTGCGCGCCTGGGAACGACGTTACGGGTTGATCGTGCCCCAGCGCACGCCCAAGGGGCATCGCCTGTTTTCTGCCGAACACGTGCAACGGATTTTGACGATCCTCACCTGGCTCAATCGCGGCGTGGCCGTCAGCCAGGTCAAGCAACTGCTCGACACGCCGCAAGCCTTTACCGAAGCCATCGAAAACGATTGGCAGGTGCTGGGCCAGACGTTGCTGCAAGCGGTAACCCAACTGAACGAACGCACGCTTGATGACACCGTCAATCAAGCCATGGCGCTGTATCCGCCACGCACTTTGTGCGAACAACTGCTGATGCCGTTGCTGGCGGAACTGGAGCAACGCTGGCAAGGCCAGTTCGGCGCGCAGATGGAGCGGGTATTTTTCTTTTCCTGGCTGCGCAGCAAATTCGGCGCACGCATCTACCATAACAATCGTCAGTTACGCACCGCCCCGCTGCTGTTGATCAATCAGTCAGACCTGCCACTGGAACCTCATCTGTGGCTGACCGCGTGGCTGATCAGCAGCGCCGATTGCCCGGTGGAAGTCTTCGACTGGCCGCTGCCGGTGGGCGAGCTCGCACTGGCGGTCGATCACCTGCAAGCCCGCGGCGTACTGCTGTATTCCAGCAAAGCCATGAATCTTTCGCAGTTGCCGAAACTTTTGAGCGGCGCCAGTTGCCCAAAAATAATCGCCGGACCAACGGTATGCATTCACCACGCCGAGTTGTCCGCAAAAACGACTGAGATCGCTGATTTGTTCCTGGCCGAAGACCCGTTATCGGCTCACCAGGAACTGGTCAAGCGTGGGCTGATTTAATGGATACCGCCATGCAATTGATCTGGCTGCGCAGCGACTTGCGCCTACACGACAACACCGCCCTCTCGGCTGCCGCAGCGCGCGGCCCGACGGTGGCGGTGTACCTGTTGAGCCCGCAGCAATGGCTGGAACACGATGACGCACCGTGCAAAGTGGATTTCTGGCTGCGCAACCTGCGTGAGCTGAGCCGCGCGCTGGGCGAATTGAACATTGCGCTGCTGGTCCGCCAGGCGCCTCGCTGGGATGAAGCGCCGAAGGTTCTGCTCGAACTGTGTCAGCAATTGAACGTTGAGGCGGTGCACGTCAACGAGGAATACGGGGTTCATGAAAGCCGTCGTGATGCGGCGGTAGCCGAAACGTTGAAGACCAACGGCATCGACTTCTTCAGTTACCTCGATCAGTTGCTGTTTAAACCCGGCACCGTGCTGACCAAGACTGGCACTTACTTCCAGGTCTTCAGCCAATTCCGCAAGGTCTGTTACGAACGCCTGCACCGATCACTGCCAGGTCAGGTAATCGCCCCCATGGCCCAGGCGCCCTTGGACATCAGCAGCGACACGATCCCGTCGAGCGTTGAAGGGTTCGAAACGCCCAGCGACAGCTTGCGCAAGCTCTGGCCAGCCGGTGAAGCCGAAGCCCGCCGCCGCCTCGACACCTTCGCCGACGCGCAAATCGACCACTACAAGAACGAGCGCGATTTCCCGGCCAAACCCGGCACCAGCCAGCTTTCGGCCTATCTCGCCGCCGGGGTGATTTCCCCTCGTCAGTGCTTGCACGCCGCCCTGCAAAGCAATCAAGGCGAGTTCGAAAGCGGCAAGGTGGGCGCGGTCACCTGGATCAACGAGCTGCTGTGGCGCGAGTTCTACAAACACATTCTGGTGGGTTACCCACGAGTCTCGCGTCACCGTGCCTTCCGCCCGGAAACCGAAGCCCTGGCCTGGCGCGACGCTCCGGAAGAACTGCTGGCCTGGCAGCAAGCCCGTACCGGCCTGCCAATCATCGACGCGGCCATGCGCCAATTGCTCGAGACCGGCTGGATGCACAACCGCTTGCGCATGGTGGTGGCGATGTTCCTGACCAAGAACCTGCTGATCGACTGGCGCGAAGGTGAGCGGTTCTTCATGCGCCACTTGATCGACGGTGACCTGGCGGCGAACAACGGTGGCTGGCAGTGGAGTGCGTCCACGGGCACTGATTCGGCCCCTTATTTCCGTATTTTCAATCCACTGAGTCAGTCGGAGAAATTCGACGCCGAAGGCGTGTTCATCAAGCACTGGTTGCCGGAACTGGCCGGGCTGAACAAGAAAGAAGTGCACAACCCGGCGAACCTCGAAGGCTTGTTCGGTGTTGCGGATTATCCATCGCCAATCGTCAATCTAATTAAATCCCGCGAACGTGCACTGGCTGCATTCAAGAACCTGCCCTCGCGACAACATGCCGGAGGCGCTCATGAGTGATTTCCTGGAGCATTTTGCCCGACAGTTCGCGCAGTTGGACAAAGACAATTTACAACGCCTCGGTGAGCTCTATGCCGACGATGTGCACTTCACTGATCCGCTGCACGACGTGCAAGGGCTCGGACAGTTGCGCAGCTACTTCGCCGAGCTCTACGCCAACGTCACCGAACTGCGTTTCGATTTTCGCGGCTTCGATCAGACCGGTGAAGGCGAAGGGTATCTGCGCTGGGTCATGAGTTACCGCCATCCACGCCTGAGCGGCGGCCAGTTGATTCACGTTGACGGCTGCTCGCACCTGCTCTGGCGCGACAAGGTTTATCGCCACCGGGATTATTTCGATGCCGGGGCACTGCTTTATGAGCACTTACCCGTATTGGGTCGGGCGATTTCGTGGCTGAAAAGGAGAATGGGATGAGCCTTACACCTCCACGGCGATACTGGCTGACGGGCGCCAGCAGTGGCATTGGCGCCTCGCTGGCCGAAGAAATTCTGAAAACCGGCGCTCACCTGGCCGTGAGTTCGCGCTCCATAGCGGTACTGAAAGTCTTGTCCCTGCGTTATCCCGGGCAAGTGCTGGTGGTGCCTGGCGATCTGACCGACAGTCAGACGGTGCGCGAAATCGGCGAACAAATCGCTCATGAATGGGGCTCTCTGGACACGGTCATCCTCAACGCCGGCACCTGCGAATACGTCGACGTTCAGCAGTTTGATGCGTCGATCGTCGAGCACGTGGTGCGCACCAATCTGCTCGCGAGCGCCTATTGCATCGAGGCCGCTTTGCCGCTGTTACGCAAGGGCACTGCGCCGCATCTGGTGGGCGTCGCCAGTTCAGTAACCTATTTGCCGTTGCCTCGGGCCGAAGCCTATGGCGCGTCGAAGGCCGGGCTGCGCTACCTGTTCGAATCCCTGCGCATTGACCTTGCGCCGGAAGGCATCGAAGTCACGGTGGTCAGCCCGGGGTTTGTAGAGACCCCGCTGACGGCGAAAAACGATTTCCCGATGCCGCTCAGTTGGCCAGTGGCCAAAGCCGCACGGCACATCTTCGCCAAGCTCAAGCACCGTCCACTGGAAATCGCCTTCCCGGGACTGTTTATGGCTGCGCTCTGGCCCCTGTCGAAAATGCCCGCATGCGTGAAACTGGCAATCGGCAAACGCATGGTGCGCAGCAGTCCACCGATCAAGGATGTGCCGTGAACATCGCCATTATCGGCAGCGGGATCTCGGGGCTGACCAGCGCCTACCTGCTCAATCGCAGGCATGAGATCACCCTGTTCGAGGCCAGCGACTGGATCGGCGGTCACACCCACACCGTGGACGTGACCGTCGATTATCAGCGCTACGCCGTGGACACCGGTTTCATTGTGTTCAACGACTGGACCTACCCGAATTTCATTCGCCTGCTGGGCCAGATCGGCGTCGCGTTCAAACCGACGCAAATGAGCTTTTCGGTGATGGACCCGGACACCGGGCTTGAGTACAACGGCAACACTCTCAACAGCCTGTTTGCTCAACGCCGCAACCTGTTGTCACCAGGGTTTTGGGGCATGTTGCGCGACATTCTGCGCTTCAACAAAGAGGCGCAGCGCGACCTCGCCGAGGGTCGGATTGCCGCCGACACCACGCTGGACGAGTATCTGAAAAACGGCCGCTATGGCGAACGCTTCATCCTCCATTACATCGTGCCGATGGGTGCGGCGATCTGGTCGATGTCCATGGCCGACATGCTCGGTTTCCCGCTGCAGTTTTTTGTCAGGTTTTTCAAGAATCATGGCCTGCTGTCCGTCAGCAATCGCCCGCAATGGCGGGTGATCGAAGGCGGCTCAAGTGCCTACATCGGGCCATTGACGGCGACCTTTAACGAGAAGATCCGTCTCGACTGCCCGGTGACCCGGGTCGAGCGCGATGAGGATGGCGTCGTTATCCACAGCGCCGCCGGCCGCGAGCGATTCGACAAAGTGGTGTTTGCCTGCCACAGCGATCAAGCCCTGAAACTCTTGGCCAAGCCGAGCGATGCCGAACACTCGATCCTCAGCGCCCTGCCCTACGCCGACAACGAAGTGGTGCTGCACACCGACACAAGGATGCTGCCCACACGAAAACTGGCCTGGGCCTGCTGGAACTATCGCCTCGGTGGCCCGGGCCACACGCAGGCCGCCGTCACCTATGACATGAATATCCTGCAAGGCATCCAGAGCGACACGACGTTCTGCGTCAGCCTCAACCAGAGCGCGGGCATCAGCCCGAGCAAAGTGCTCGGCAAATACACCTATGCCCATCCGCAATTCAGCCTGGCCGCCGTCGCCGCGCAAAACCGCTGGGAGGAACTGGACGGTGCGCAGCATTCTTACTATTGCGGCGCCTATTGGGCCAATGGTTTCCATGAAGACGGCGTGGTCAGCGCGTTGCGCGTTGCCCGCTCGTTTGGCGAAGTGTTGTGAACAGCGCCCTCTACAGCGGCTGGATCGCCCATCGGCGGTTCGCCCCAAAGCCTCACGCCTTCCGTTACCGGATCGGTCTGCTGTACCTGGACCTGGACGAACAGGACGCCGTGCTGGGTTTGTCGCCGCTCTCGGGCAGCAGTCGCTTCGCACCGTTCTCGTTTCGCGAGAGCGATTATCTCAAGGCCTATACCGGCAACGGCACGCGCCTGATTGAGGCGGTGCGCCAGCTGGTCAGCCAAGCCATCGGCCATGCGCCGCAAGGCTCGGTCTGCCTGCTGACTCAGGCGCGCAGTTGGGGCCTGTCGTTCAACCCGGTGAGTTTTTTCTACTGCCATGAGGCTGACGGGCAACTGGCGGCGATTCTTTGCGAAGTCACCAACACCCCTTGGCGCGAGCGTTATCACTATGTATTGCCGGCCAAGACCCCGACGAACCTGAGCGACTTCCATCAACATTTTGCTGTGGCAAAGGCGTTCCACGTCTCGCCGTTTTTGCCGCCGGATCTGGAGTACCGCATGAGTTTCAGCCCCGCCGCAAAAAAGCTCGGCGTGCACATGGCGGACTGGCAGGGCGAACTGAAATTGTTCGACGCCACGCTCAACCTCAAACGCGAAGCACTGGATCGCGCCAGCCTGCACCGTTACTTGCGGCGCTTTCCATGGATGACGGCGAAAACCTGCCTGGCGATCTATTGGCAGGCTCTGCGCTTGTTGTTCAAACGCGCACCGATCTTTGCTCATCAGGCTGCCGATGGCAGCTTCCAGACCGCCATGGTGCCTCCCAAGGATCGCCGTCATGAAATCCTCTAGTGCCTCGGCCAAAATCAATCTGCTCAGCACCAACGGCCTGACCGGGTCGTTGCTGCGCCGTGGCGTGCTGCGGCAACTGACGCACCTCAAGCATGGGCAACTGGTGGTCATCGAAAACGGTGAACGGCTGGTCTTCGGCACCGCCGGCAGTCCATTGATCGGTGAGATCCATATCCTCGACGCGGCGGCGTGGGGACTGGTGGCGGGCAACGGGTCGATCGGCGCTGGCGAAGCGTATATCCATGGTTATTGGAGTTCGCCGGACCTGACCGCGGTGGTTCGCGTGTTTGTCAGCAACCTTGAAGTGCTGGATGCGCTGGAAGGCGGCCTGGCGAAACTCGGCCGGCCCTTCGTCCAAGGGCTGCACTGGCTCAATCGCAACACGCGCAAAGGCTCGCAGAAAAACATCGCCGCCCACTACGACCTGGGCAACGACCTGTTCGAACAGTTTCTCGATCCCACCATGATGTATTCCGCCGCGCAGTTCCTGACGGATGAAGACAGCCTGGAACAGGCGCAGTTGAACAAGCTGGAGCGGATCTGCCAGAAACTCGCGTTGAAGCCCAGCGATCACTTGCTGGAAATCGGCACCGGCTGGGGCAGCATGGCGCTTTACGCAGCGCAGCATTACGGCTGCAAGGTCACCACCACCACGCTTTCAAAAGAGCAGTACGCCTTCACTGCACAACGCATCGAAGCCCTCGGCCTGCAAGAACAGGTCACGCTGCTGCTCAAGGATTACCGCGACCTCACCGGGCAGTACGACAAACTGGTGTCGATCGAGATGATCGAAGCGGTCGGCCATCGCTTCCTGCCGGTCTATTTCAAGCAGTGCGCGCAGTTGCTCAAAAGCAACGGCTTGATGCTGTTGCAGGCGATCACTATCCGTGAACAGCGCTACGAACAGGCCAAGGGCAGTGTCGATTTCATTCAGCGTTACATTTTCCCTGGCGGCGCCCTGCCCTGTGTGCAGAAGATGCTGGAAGTCATCAGCCGCGACACCGACATGAATTTGCTGCACATGGAGGATTTCGGCCTGCACTACGCCCGGACCCTGCGCGTGTGGCATGAGAATTTTCGCCGCGCCCAGGGCCGTTTGATCGAGTTGGGCTACGACGATTATTTCCTGCGCTTGTGGGAATTCTATCTGTGCTACTGCGAAGGGGGATTTCTGGAACGCACCATCGGCACCGCGCAATTGCTGCTGGCCAAACCGTCGGCGATGCCTGCGCCGCTGCTGGGCCGCTTCGATGCTTGAGCGGGTGGCCAATGCCGCGTTGTTTCAGCTCGGCTGGTTTGCCTGTGTGCTGGGCGGCAACAGCCTGTGGTTGTTAGTGGCGCTGGCGGCGCTGGTGATTCATCTGCTGTGGATAAGTCGCTGGGCTGATGAGGGCCGACTGATCCTCAGCGTTGTGTTGTTGGGCACCACCGTCGACAGCACATTGCGCTGGTTGGGGGTGTTCGACTTCGCCGATGTCGCGCCCTTGATTCCGCTGTGGTTGATGCTGTTGTGGGCGTTACTGGCAACGACCTTGCGCCACTGCCTGCAATGGACCGCAAACCCCTGGTGGCTCGGCAGCCTGCTGGGCGCCGTGGGTGGACCAGTGTCCTATTTCGCCGGTGGGCAACTGGCGGACGTGCAGTTCCCCTATGGTCAGGTGCCCACGCTGGTGGGCCTCGGGCTGCTCTGGGCCTTGCTGTTTCCCGCACTGCATTTCATGGCGCAACGGCTGGCGGCGGACACTCGCAGCTAAGCGTCCGTCAGGCCTTTCACACAGCATCGGCCCACTGCCTTACACTGCGCGGCATGAAAACCATTCCCCACACGCAAATCGCCGAGCCGGCCGTCACATGCTCGACCTGTGCAGCCTGCTGCTGCCAGCTCGAAGTCATGCTGATCACCGACACGGGCGTGCCCGAACGATTTATCGATACCGATGATTGGGGCGGGGAAGTCATGCTGCGCCTGGATGACGGCTGGTGCGCTGCGCTGGATCGCAACAGCATGATGTGCACCATCTACGAAAAACGCCCGCTGATCTGCCGGGAATTCGAGATGGGCGCACCGGAATGCATCGATGAGCGCCAAGGGATAACCACGGCGTATCGCTGAAAGTCAGGCCATTGAAGATCTATTGTGAGAGCGGGCTTGCTCGCGAAAGCGGTTTAACATTCAACATTGATGTTGACTGACAGTCCGCTTTCGCGAGCAAGCCCGCTCCCACATTTGACCGAGTCCAGCCTTACAACGGCATCGTGTAGTGCAGCGCGTAGCTTTCTACACCGTTGTTCGGGCTACTGAGCCCGGCATTGGAATAGTGCGTCGCACGAATCCCGACTTCATGCCCGCCCGCAAAGCGCAGGCCAAAGCCGAACCGGTCTTCGAACTGAAAGGCACTGCCGAGTTGATTGTTTTCGACTTCAGTATTGGCGAACACCGCGACGCCAACGCCCAACTCCACGTAGGGCTTGACGGTCTGGCCGGAAAATTCGTAAACCAGCACCGGCGAGAACGACAGGCTGTGGTTGCTGGAGGACTCGTCGCCGTCCCAGTAGGTGTAGGCGCCGCTCCAGTAACCGGTCAAACGACCGACATCACTCTGCAACCAGCTCTTGTCCCAATCGAATTGCATGCCCAGTCGATAGGTCATGGACGACTCGCTGGTCTGGCCGACCGCGAACTCCACGCCTGCTGCCTGTGCGGTAAAACTGTTCCCCATCAGTGCGGCCGCAATCGCGGCCAAGCAGAATAGTCGCTTCATTAGAAACATCCTTTTCCGAACGATTTCGTAAGGTTTTTTTTGTTGCTCACCGCTATAGAAGTCGACGTTTAATCAGAAGTTCACCCCAATTATTCGTTTGCCCCAGGATTTTTGTTTACCCCTTGAAGCTTTGCACAACGCCGGCGGTATTCCACAGGATCGGCAAGATATTTCTGAAGTGCTCCGGATCGGCACTCGTCCAGAACTGCGCAGCACGTGCAGGTCCTTCGGCGAGCAATTCACGCTCGGCCAACAATCGCTGAAGTTGCCGCGCCACAGCGGCGCCGGTATCAATCAAGCTGATGTCATCGGGGATCATCTGCTTAAGCAATGGCTTTAGGAAGGGATAATGCGTGCAGCCCAGAATTATTGTGTCGCACCCGGCGCCGAGCAGCGGTCCGACGTACCCGGCCAGCAAATGACGCAATGCCTCACTGTGCAGATCGCCATTTTCAATCAGCTCCACCAGGCCGGGGCACGGCTGAGTGATGACTCGAACGTCCGTGGCGAATCGATCGAGCAAGGCGGCGAACTTGGCGCTCTGCAACGTGCCGGTGGTGGCGAGCACACCGACCACACCGCTGCGGGTCGCGGCAGCGGCCGGTTTGACCGCTGGCTCCATGCCGACGATGGGCCACTGGGGATAATCGCGTCGCAAGTCTGCAACGCCAGCGACGGTCGCCGTGTTGCACGCCAGCACCAGGGCCTTCGCGCCCTGCTGCTGGAAGAATTCGGCCATCACGCTGCAACGCTGCTGGATGAATGCCGGGGTTTTCTCGCCATAAGGAATGTTGCCGCAATCGGCGACGTACAGCAGAGACTCGTTGGGCAGCAAGCGCTGGATCTCGGCCAATACCGAAAGCCCGCCGACGCCGGAGTCGAACACGCCGATCGGCGCTTCACGCATGTTTCGAACCACAGACGCTGCAGCCCGGATCACGCTTGACCCGTAGTTCACGGAAGCGCGAGCCCAAGGCATCGATCAACAACAGGCGCCCCACCAGTGGTTCGCCGAAACCCACCAGCAATTTCAGGGCTTCCAGCGCCTGGAGACTGCCCACCAACCCAACCAGTGGACCGACGACGCCGGCTTCACTGCAGGTCAACTCGGCTTCGCTGCCGTGACCGTATAAACAGTGGTAACACGGGCTTTCCGGGCGGCGCGGGTCGAACACCGACAATTGCCCTTCAAGACGAATAGCCGCGCCGCTGACCAGCGGTTTGCCCGCGGCAACGCAGGCCGCATTGACCGCTTCGCGGGTCGAGAAATTGTCGGAGCAGTCCAGCACCAGGTCCACCGCAGCCACGGCGGCGGCCAGGGAGTCTTCGTCCAGCGCGGTGCGATGGGCGATCAATTGGATCTCGGGATTGATTGCGCTCAAACGGCGGATCGCAGAATCGACTTTGCTCAGGCCAACGCTGTCGGTGTCGTGAACAATCTGGCGTTGCAGGTTGGTCAGGTCGACCGTGTCGAAGTCCGCCAAATGCAACTCACCGACACCGGCTGCTGCCAGATACAACGCGACCGGTGAGCCAAGACCGCCGAGGCCGACGATCAATACGCGGCTTTCTTTCAGTCGCAGCTGGCCGTCGATGTCGACGTGTTGCAACAGAATCTGCCGGCTATAGCGCAACAATTCCTGATCATTCAGCACGGCAGGCGCCCCAGGCTGATACGTTCGTGACCGCCCAGATCGGTGCGGCTGTGGACTTCTTCAAAGCCGCGGGTCAGCAGCAAATCACGTACGGCCACGGCTTGATCGTAACCGTGTTCGAGCATCAGCCAGCCACCCGCCTCCAGATAATCCGGCGCCTGGGCGACGATCAGACGCAAATCGTCGAGCCCGTCGACACCGGCGACCAAGGCGCTGGCCGGTTCAAAGCGCACATCACCTTCCACCAGATGCGGATCGGCGGAAGCGATGTAAGGCGGGTTGCTGATGATCAATTGAAAACGCTGACCTTCCAGGGCGCTGAACCAGTGGCTGCTCAGCACGATGGCGTTGTTCAGGTGCAGGCGCTGACGATTGCGCTCGGCCAGCGCCACGGCTTCGAGCACGCGATCCACGGCGGTCACTTTCCACGCCGGACGTTCGCTGGCCAGAGCCAAGGCAATGGCGCCGCTGCCGGTGCCGAGATCCAGGACCTTGGCCGGTGTCGCAGGCAATAATTCCAGCGCGGCTTCCACCAGCAATTCGGTATCCGGGCGCGGGATCAGCGTGTGCGGCGCGACTTCCAGATCAAGCTTCCAGAACCCTTGCTGCCCCAGAATGTAGGCCACTGGCTCACCGCCACGACGACGTTGCAGGAATTCAGCAAATTTCAGCGCCGCTTCGCTCGGCACGATGCGTTCCGGCCAGGTGTGCAGAAAGCTGCGGGACTTGCCCAAGGCCGCGGCCAGCAACAATTCGGCATCCAGCCGCGCCGTGGGCGAATCGGGCAAATCGGCGGCGCGCAACAAACTGGCAATGATCGTCATTTACTCACCTATCGCTGCCAATTGATCGGCCTGGAACTCGGCCAGTAACGGTTCGATCACCGCTTCGACGCCACCCGCGAGGATTTCGTCGAGGGAATACAGCGTCAAGTTGACCCGGTGATCGGTCACCCGGCCCTGAGCAAAGTTGTAGGTGCGGATGCGCTCGGAGCGATCACCCGACCCGACCAGCAACTTACGCTCGCTGGCGATCGCATTGGCGGCGGCGCTGGTCTGCTGATCGTTGAGTTTGGCCGACAGCCAGGACATCGCCCGGGCGCGGTTCTTGTGCTGGGAACGTTCTTCCTGGCACTCGACGACGATACCGGACGGCAAGTGCGTGATGCGGATCGCCGAGTCGGTCTTGTTGACGTGCTGGCCGCCGGCACCGGAGGAACGATAGGTATCGACCCGCAGATCCGCCGGGTTGATCTCGATCGTTTCCTGCTCATCCGGCTCGGGCAACACGGCCACGGTGCAGGCCGAGGTGTGGATTCGCCCTTGGGACTCTGTGGCCGGAACCCGTTGCACGCGGTGCGCGCCAGATTCGAATTTCAGTTTGCCGTAGACGTTTTCGCCTTCAACCCGGGCGATGACTTCTTTATAGCCTCCGTGCTCGCCGATGTTCTCGGAGAGGATTTCCACCCGCCAGCCGCGACGCTCGGCGTAACGCGAATACATGCGGAACAGGTCGCCGGAGAAAATCGCCGCCTCGTCACCGCCGGTGCCGGCACGGATTTCGAGAAACACGTTGCGCCCGTCATTCGGGTCCTTGGGCAGCAGCATGCGCTGCAGGCTGGCTTCGATGTCGATCAGTTGCTCTTTGGCTTCGCGAACTTCTTCCACGGCCATTTCACGCATGTCCGGGTCGCTGTCCTTGAGCAGTGCCTGGGCGCCTTCGAGGTCGCCTTGCACTTTGAGCAGCTGTTTATAGGTGGCGACAATCGGTTCGACTTCCGCGTATTCCTTGGAATAGGTGCGGAACTTGTTCTGATCGGAAATGACTTCGCCATCGCCAAGCAAGGCGGTCAATTCCTCGAAACGGTCCTGGAGGATGTCCAGCTTATTGAGCAGTGACGCTTTCATTGCGGTTTCTTATCCGAAAAGCTATCCGATGAGCCCTCATTCAGGGCAAAGAGTTCCTGGGCCATGGCCAGCGCATCGAGGCGGCCTTCGGCAGAGAGCTTTTTCAACTGCACGCTCGGGGCGTGCAAGAGTTTGTTGGTCAGGCCTCGTGCCAATTGCACCAGCACGTCTTCGGCGCTGCTGCCGTTGGCCAGCATGCGCTGGGCCTTCTGCAATTCTTCGTCGCGCATGCGCTCGCTTTGTTGGCGATAGGCCTTGAGCACATCCACCGCCGCCAGCTCACGCAAGCGGACCATGAAATCTTCGGCACCGACCGAGACCATCTCTTCGGCCGCCTGGGCTGCGCCCTGCCGGCTCTTGAGGTTCTCGGCGACCACTTCGTGGAGATCATCGACGCTGTAGAGGTAAACGTCGTCCAACTCGCCGACTTCTGGCTCGATATCGCGCGGTACGGCGATGTCTACCATGAAGATCGGTTTGTGCTTGCGCAGTTTCAAGGCGCTTTCCACGGCGCCTTTGCCCAGGATCGGCAACTGGCTGGCAGTGGAACTGATCACGATGTCGCTGCGCACCAGCTCGGCCGGGATGTCCGAGAGCAAAACGGCATGGGCGCCAAACTGCTCGGCCAGGATGCTCGCGCGTTCCAGGGTCCGGTTGGCGACCACGATACGCTTCACACCCAGTTCATGCAGATGACGGGCGACCAGGGTGATGGTCTCGCCGGCACCAATCAGCAAAGCCTGGCTGCGTTGCAAGTCACTGAAAATCTGTTTCGCCAGGCTGACCGCGGCAAACGCCACGGACACCGGGTTCTCGCCGATGGCCGTGTCGGTGCGCACCTGCTTGGCGGCATTGAACGTCGCTTGAAACAAGCGCCCGAGCAACGGACCGATGGTGCCGGCCTCACGCGCTACGGCGTAGGCCGATTTCATCTGGCCGAGAATCTGCGGTTCGCCCAACACCAGCGAATCGAGCCCGGAAGCGACCCGCATCATGTGACGAACTGCCGCATCATCTTCGTGCACATAAGCGCTCGCGCGCAGCTCTTCGAGGCTCAAATGGTGATAATCGGCCAGCCAGCGCAAGATGATGTCAGCCGAAAGGTGATCCTGTTCTATATACAGTTCACTGCGATTGCAGGTGGAAAGGATCGCAGCTTCGCGGCTGTCGGTGAGTCGGCAGAGCTGCTGCAAGGCCTCCACCAGCTGCTCAGGGGTAAAGGCCACGCGCTCGCGGACGTCTACTGAAGCAGTCTTGTGGTTGATACCGAGTGCAAGGAAGGCCATTCAAGGTCGCTGATGGTGACGTGAAGCCGGCAATTGTCCTACTTCGACAGAGCCAGAACAACTACCGCTGACTATTGTCCCAATGACCTGCCTCTATAAAGGCATCCATCGAGACTCGGTTATGTTTGGCCGAAGGCTTGTGTCATGATGATCCGACCGCAGGTTAGTCGTCCTCTCTCTATATGAATAGATCTTCCGCGTTGCTCCTCGCTTTTGTCTTCCTCAGCGGCTGCCAGGTCTTGGCACCCGTTTCGTCGGACGGTACGCCGCCGGTCGAAGACAGCACTCCGGCCCCTGAAAAGCCCAAGGTTTACAGCTCATTCAGCGAAGAAACCGTCTTCAGCCTGTTGAGCGCCGAACTGGCTGGCCAGCGCAATCGTTTCGACATTGCCCTGGACAACTACGTGACCCAGGCGATCAATACCCAGGATCCGGGCATCTCCGAGCGGGCTTTCCGCATCGCCGAGTACCTGGGCGCCGATCAGGCTGCCCTGGACACCGCTTTGATCTGGGCGAAAAACGCCCCGGACGATCTTGAGGCGCAACGAGCGGCTGCCGTGCAACTGGCGCGCGCCGGGCGCTATGACGACTCCATGGTCTATATGGAGAAAGTCCTGCTCGGCAAGGGCGACACGCATTTCGACTTCCTGGCTCTGTCCGCGTCCGATACCGACCAGGACACGCGCAACGGCCTGATGAAAAGTTTTGACCGTTTATTGCAGCGCCACCCAAACAACAGCCAGTTGATTTTCGGCAAGGCCTTGCTGCTGCAACAGGACGGTGACGCCAAAGGCGCACTGGCGTTGCTGGAGGACAATCCGCCGGACGAAGGCGAAATTGCTCCGATTCTGCTGCGCGCGCGCCTGCTGCAAGTGCTCAACCGGGGCGACGAAGCCTTGCCGCTGCTGCAAAAAAGCATCAAGAAATACCCGGACGACAAACGCCTGCGCCTGACCTATGCACGCATGCTGGTTGAACAGGACCGCATGGACGACGCCAAAGTCGAGTTCTCCAGCCTGGTTCAGCAATACCCGGAAGACGACGAACTGCGTTACTCCCTGGCGCTGGTGTGCCTGGAAGCCAAGGCCTGGGACGAGGCCAAGGGTTACCTGGAAGACTTGATCGCCCGGGAAAGTCACGTCGATTCGGCGCACCTGAACCTCGGCCGCATCGCTGAAGAGCGCAACGATCCACAAGGCGCGCTGATCGAGTACGCTCAGGTCGGCCCCGGCAATGACTATCTGCCCGCGCAACTGCGCCAGACCGACATTCTGATCAACAACGGCAAGACCGCCGAAGCCCAGCGCCGTCTGGCAACCGAACGCGACGAGCAACCCGATTACGCGATCCAGTTGTACCTGATCGAAGCCGAGACCTTGTCTGCCAACAAGCAGCCCGACAAGGCCTGGCAGGTTCTGCAAACCGCGCTGCAAAAGTACCCGGACGATCTGAACCTGCTTTACACCCGCGCGATGCAGGCGGAAAAACGCAATGACCTGGCGCAGATGGAAAAAGACCTGCGCCTGATCATCAAGCGCGACCCGGACAATGCAATGGCGTTGAACGCCCTCGGCTACACCCTGTCCGACCGTACGACGCGCTACGTCGAAGCCAAGGCCCTGATCGAACAAGCGCACCAGATCAACCCGGAAGACCCGGCGGTCCTCGACAGCCTCGGCTGGGTGCACTTCCGCCTGGGCAACCTCGATGAAGCCGAGCGCTACCTGCGTCAGGCCCTGGAGCGTTTTCCCGATCAGGAAGTCGCCGCTCACCTGGGCGAAGTCCTCTGGGCTAACGGCAAGCAAAGCGAAGCCAGGCAAATCTGGAGCAAGTTCCTCAAGGAACAACCCGACAGCCCCATCCTGCGCAGCACCATCAAGCGCCTGACCGGATCAGAGACTCTTTAAGATTATGTTTTTGCGCCACCTTATTGTTTTCAGCTTCATCGCCCTGCTCGCCGGTTGCGCGGGCTTCGGCGCTCGCGAATCGGTCCAGGGCCAAGGCAACCCGGCCCAATGGCGCGATTACAAACAACAGCTGACCAGCCTTGATGGTTGGCAGATCAACGGCAAGATCGGTATCCGCGCGCCCAAAGATTCGGGCAGCGGTACGCTGTTCTGGCTACAGCGACAGGACTACTACGACATCCGCCTCTCCGGCCCACTGGGTCGCGGCGCGGCTCGCTTGACGGGTCACCCTGGCAAAGTCTCGCTTGAAGTGGCCAATCAGGGCCGCTATGACGCCACGACACCGGAAGCGTTGGTCGAAGAACAGCTCGGCTGGAAGTTACCCGTTTCCAACCTGGCCTGGTGGGTTCGCGGGCTCCCGGCGCCGGACAGCAAAAGTCGCCTGACCCTGGATGCCGACAGCCGCCTGGCCAATCTCGAACAGGATGGCTGGCAGGTCGAATACCTGAGTTATGCCGAGCAAAACGGTTATTGGTTGCCCGAGCGGATCAAACTGCACGGCACAGACCTTGATATCACGCTGGTGATCAAGGAATGGCAACCACGCAAACTGGGGCAGTGAACATGACCGCTCCTCGCTTGACGCTACCCTCCCCGGCCAAACTCAATCTGATGCTGCACATCCTTGGTCGCCGTGAAGACGGTTATCACGAATTGCAGACGATTTTTCAGTTTCTCGATTACGGCGATGAAATCACCTTCGCCGTACGCGACGATGGTGTGATTCGGTTGCACACCGAATTCGACGGTGTTCCTCACGACAGCAATCTGATCGTCAAAGCCGCGAAAAAACTTCAGGAGCAATCCGGTTGTTCGCTCGGCATCGACATCTGGATCGAAAAAATTCTGCCCATGGGCGGTGGCATCGGTGGCGGCAGTTCAAATGCCGCGACGACTTTGCTGGGCCTCAATCATCTCTGGCAACTGGGTTGGGATGAGGATCGCCTGGCTGCGCTAGGCCTGACGCTGGGCGCCGACGTCCCGGTTTTCGTGCGTGGACACGCCGCTTTTGCCGAGGGCGTAGGGGAAAAACTCACCCCTGTAGACCCCGAAGAACCGTGGTATGTCGTGCTGGTGCCGCAAGTCTCTGTAAGTACAGCAGAAATTTTTTCAGATCCGTTGTTGACACGTAACTCTTCTCCCATTAAAGTGCGCCCCGTTCCCAAGGGAAACAGTCGAAATGACTGCTTACCGGTGGTAGCAAGGCGTTATCCAGATGTACGTAACGCTTTGAATTTGTTAGGTAAATTTACCGAAGCAAAACTCACCGGAACTGGAAGTTGTGTGTTTGGGGGCTTCCCAAGCAAAGCTGAAGCTGATAAAGTCTCGGCCCTTCTTACAGAGACCCTTACAGGGTTTGTAGCAAAAGGAAGCAACGTTTCGATGTTGCATCGCAAGCTGCAAAATCTGCTCTAAAGGAATCGATTACTGGGTAATCGTTGCAACAGATACAGGGGCGTCGCCAAGCGGTAAGGCAGCAGGTTTTGATCCTGCCATGCGTTGGTTCGAATCCAGCCGCCCCTGCCATTTTCCTATACTCATCCAGGTTACCCTCAGCCTTCAGGTACTGCGCGTGTCCAAGATGATGGTCTTTACGGGGAACGCTAACCCCGATCTGGCTCGGCGTGTTGTACGTCAGCTGCATATCCCTCTCGGTGACATCTCTGTCGGTAAGTTCTCCGACGGCGAAATTACTGCCGAGATCAATGAAAACGTCCGCGGTAAAGATGTCTTCATTATTCAGCCGACTTGCGCTCCGACCAACGATAACCTGATGGAACTGGTAGTGATGGCTGATGCCTTCCGCCGCTCCTCGGCTACTCGTATCACTGCTGTTATTCCTTACTTTGGTTATGCCCGTCAGGATCGCCGTCCGCGTTCCGCACGTGTGGCTATCAGCGCGAAAGTCGTTGCTGACATGCTTACCGTAGTCGGCATCGACCGTGTTCTCACGGTTGATCTGCATGCTGACCAAATCCAGGGTTTCTTCGATATTCCGGTAGATAACATCTACGGCTCCCCGGTATTGGTGGATGACATTGAAGATCAGCGCTTCGAAAACCTGATGATCGTGTCCCCGGACATTGGCGGCGTCGTGCGTGCACGTGCTGTTGCCAAATCCCTGGGCGTTGATCTCGGGATCATCGACAAACGCCGTGAGAAAGCCAATCACTCTGAAGTGATGCATATCATCGGTGATGTCGAAGGGCGTACCTGTATTCTGGTCGATGACATGGTCGATACCGCCGGCACTCTGTGCCACGCGGCCAAGGCCCTGAAAGAGCATGGCGCTGCCAAGGTTTTCGCCTACTGCACACACCCTGTGCTGTCCGGTCGGGCGATCGAAAACATTGAAAATTCCATGCTGGACGAACTGGTGGTGACTAACACCATCCCGTTGTCCGCTGCAGCTCAAGCCTGCTCGCGTATCCGTCAACTGGATATCGCGCCGGTAGTTGCCGAGGCGGTCCGCCGCATCAGCAATGAAGAATCGATCAGCGCGATGTTCCGTTAAGGGCCCTGCCCTTCTCGACTGTCTCGTTGACGAAAAGCGCCCCGCCCCGGCATTCCTGTCGGGGCGGGGCTTTTTTGCCCATATCGCCTTTAGCGCTGGTCGCAACCGCTGGGGCGAATGTGGTTATTTTGGAGATACAACATGAACGATTTTACTCTGAATGCTGAAGTGCGTTCCGACCTGGGGAAAGGTGCGAGCCGCCGCCTGCGTCGTCTCGCAAGCCTGGTTCCAGCTGTAGTTTACGGTGGCGAAAAAGCCCCTGAATCCATCAGCATGCTGGCTAAAGAAGTTGCCAAACTGCTCGAAAACGAAGCGGCTTACAGCCACATCATCGAGCTGAACGTTGGCGGCACCAAGCAAAACGTAATCATCAAAGCTCTGCAGCGTCACCCGGCCAAAGGCCACGTGTTGCACGCCGACTTCGTACGCGTTGTAGCTGGCCAGAAACTGACCGCTATCGTGCCTGTACACTTTGTTGGTGAAGAAGCTCCGATCAAGAAAGGCGGCGAAGTTTCGCACGTTGTTTCGGAAATCGAAGTGACCTGCCTGCCGAAGGACCTGCCTGAGTTCATCGAAGTCGACCTGGCTAACGCCGAAATCGGTTCGATCATTCACCTGTCCGACCTCAAAGCCCCTAAAGGCGTTGAGTTTGTTGCTCTGGCACACGGCGATGACAAGGCTGTTGCCAACGTCCACGCTCCACGTGTTGCTCCAGAAGCTACCGAAGAAGGCGAAGCAGAGTAATTTCACTCTGTTTGCCGGAGTGACTGGAAACATCGCGGACTAGAGCGTAGCGAGAAAGCGGGCGAGAACGCGGAGTTTACATAATGGTAAATGAGCACTTGTCGTCCACTTTCGCCGCACACACTGATTGCGGCGATGTTATCCACCACTCCAAGGAAGGGCCCCTATCGTGACTGCCATCAAACTGATCGTTGGCCTGGGAAATCCAGGCGCTGAATACGAACAGACCCGGCATAACGCAGGGGCCCTTTTTGTTGAGCGCATCGCGAACGCACAGGGCGTAAACCTTGTGGCGGATCGCAAATATTTCGGCCTGACCGGTCGCTATTCGCACCAGGGTCAGGATGTTCGTCTGCTGATTCCCACCACGTACATGAACCGCAGCGGCCAGGCCGTCGCGGCACTCGCCGGTTTCTTCCGCATCAAGCCTGAAGAAATCCTCGTGGCGCATGACGAACTCGACCTGCCACCGGGCGTTGCCAAACTCAAACAGGGCGGCGGTCACGGCGGTCACAACGGGTTGCGCGACATCATTGCGCAACTGGGCAATCAGAATACCTTTCATCGCTTGCGGCTTGGCATTGGCCACCCGGGCGTTGCCAGTATGGTTTCAAATTTCGTCCTGGGTCGTGCGCCACGCGCCGAACAGGAAAAACTCGATGCCAGCATCGACTTTGCCCTCGGCGTGCTGCCGGATATCCTCGCCGGGGAATGGAACCGCGCGATGAAAAACCTGCACAGCCAGAAGGCCTGACTCTTATCCGAGGGGAAACACCATGGGATTCAATTGCGGCATCGTCGGCCTGCCTAACGTCGGCAAGTCCACCCTGTTCAACGCCCTGACCAAATCCGGGATCGCGGCCGAGAACTTCCCCTTCTGCACCATCGAGCCGAACACCGGTATCGTGCCGATGCCGGATTCGCGTCTGGAAGCCCTGGCGGCCATCGTCAATCCAAAGCGCATCCTGCCGACCACCATGGAGTTCGTCGACATCGCGGGCCTGGTCGCCGGCGCCTCGAAAGGTGAAGGCCTGGGCAACAAATTCCTCGCCAACATCCGCGAGACCGATGCCATCGCCCACGTGGTCCGCTGCTTCGAAGACGAGAACGTGATTCACGTCTCCAACAGCGTCGACCCGAAACGCGACATCGAAATCATCGACCTGGAACTGATCTTCGCCGACCTCGACAGCTGTGAGAAGCAACTGCAGAAAGTCGCGCGTAACGCCAAGGGTGGCGACAAGGACGCCGTGGTCCAAAAAGGCCTGCTGGAGCAACTGATCGCTCACTTCACCCTCGGCAAGCCAGCGCGCACCCTGATGAAGACCATGGGCGCCGACGATAAAGCGGTGATTCGTGGTTTCCACCTGCTGACCACCAAGCCGGTCATGTACATCGCCAACGTCGCTGAAGACGGTTTCGAGAACAACCCGCTGCTGGACATCGTCAAAGCCATCGCCGAAGAAGAAGGCGCCATGGTGGTTCCGGTCTGCAACAAGATCGAAGCCGAAATCGCCGAGCTTGAAGACGGCGAAGAAAAAGACATGTTCCTCGAAGCCCTGGGCCTGGAAGAACCTGGCCTGAACCGCGTGATCCGCGCCGGCTACGAAATGCTGCACTTGCAGACCTACTTCACCGCCGGTGTCGAAGAGGTCCGCGCCTGGACCGTCCGCGTCGGTGCCACCGCACCACAAGCCGCTGGCGTGATCCACACCGACTTCGAAAAAGGCTTCATCCGCGCCGAAGTCATCGCCTACGACGACTTCATCCAGTACAAGGGCGAAGCCGGCACCAAAGAAGCCGGTAAATGGCGTCTGGAAGGCAAGGACTACATCGTTAAAGACGGCGACGTGATGCACTTCCGTTTCAACGTCTAAGTTTTCAAGACGAAACAGCCGCACAAGAAAAAGCCGCGTTTGATACGCGGCTTTTTTGTGCCTGAAATAATCATCCGCCACACCACCAAACCAATGTGGGAGCGAGCCTGCTCGCGATGGCGGAGTGTCAAACGACATCCATGGTGAATGTGAGACCGCAATCGCGAGCAGGCTCGCTCCCACAGGGGATTTGTGTTTGGTCAGGGCGTATTGGTTTTTGGCAGGAAGATCGCCAGTACGCCTAACAACGGTAAGAACGAACACAGGTAGTAGACGTATTCGATGCCGTGAATGTCGGCCAAATGCCCGAGCAACGCCGCGCCAATCCCGCCAAAACCGAACATCAATCCAAAGAACACCCCGGCAATCATCCCGACATTCCCCGGCACCAGTTCCTGGGCGTAAACCACAATCGCCGAGAACGCCGACGCGAGGATGAAGCCAATCACCACGCTGAGAATGCTGGTCCAGAACAGATCAACATGCGGCAGGATCAAGGTGAACGGCGCAACACCAAGGATCGAGAACCAGATCACCGCCTTACGGCCAATTTTGTCGCCGATGGGTCCACCGAAGAAGGTCCCCGCCGCCACGGCCCCCAGAAACAGGAACAGATGCAGCTGCGAACTGGCCACCGACAGGTCGAACTTTTCGATCAGGTAGAAGGTGAAGTAGCTGGTGAAGCTCGCCATGTAGAAATACTTGGAGAACACCAGCAGCCCGAGCACCACCAGCGCACTGATCACCCGACGTTTCGACAGCCCGTGAGTGGCGGCCTGACCTTGCTTGAGCTTGAACAGGTTCAAGTGATTGGCGTACCAGCGGCTGATCCGATAGAGCACGAACAGCGCAAACACGGCAAACAATCCGAACCACGCCACATGGCCCTGGCCGAACGGAATGATGATCGCCGCCGCCAGCAATGGACCAAAAGCGGAACCGGCATTACCGCCCACCTGAAAGGTCGATTGCGCCAAGCCGAACCGCCCGCCCGAGGCCAGTCGCGCCACACGAGAGGCTTCCGGGTGAAAGGTCGACGAGCCGATGCCGATCAACCCCGCCGCCAACAGAATCATCGGGAAGCTGCCGACCACCGACATCATCAAAATGCCGATCAGCGTGCAGACCGTTCCCGCCGGTAGCAGCCAGGGTTTGGGATGACGATCGGTGTGGTAACCGACCCATGGCTGCAACAATGACGCGGTCAGCTGAAAGGTCAGGGTAATCAATCCAACCTGGGTAAACGTCAGGCCATAGTTGGCCTTGAGCATCGGATAAATCGACGGCAGCACCGACTGGATCAAATCGTTGATCAAATGCGCCAGCGCCACCGCGCCGATGATGCGCATGACCAGCGGGCTGCTTTGTGGAGTCGCGGGTGCCGACGTCGCGCCGGTCTGAGCGTTCGTAATAGCCATGAGAATTTCCGTACAGCAGATGGGTGCACACGGGCAGGTGCGTCAATGTGCCATTTTTCAGTGCAGCAGCGCCATCCCCTTAGCCTGCTAACGACCTCGACTTTCATCGCCGAGGAGGTGATAGCGCAACGCCATGGTCTGAATCTTGCCTTGTTAATCCGCTTCAACGCGGCCCCTTACAAAGGGGACCGAGAATGGGAAGTTTCGCCACAGAGTCGGCCTACAGAGCTGACAAGGGTGAACTTTCGAGGCCTTTTAAAGGGGCACAAGTCGCGGTCGCAACGACCCCGACGCACGCCATTGGTGCGTGGTGTCCAGAGGAGTCATGGGGCATGCAGGCTTTTTTATCACCGGGGATTGGATTGCTGGGGCGTTTTGGCTTCGCACGCAAATTTCAGCTGTTGTTCCTGCTGTTTATCCTGCCGCTGGCGGGCAGCCTGTTGATGATCGGTCAGGACTATCGGGCCAAACTTAATTTGATCTCCGGCGAACGTGCCGGCGTTCGTCAACTGCTCGCCCTGGATGCGCTGGATAACCTGCTCGCCGCCCAACGTGACCGCGCGGCGCGTTGGCGCGCGACGGAAACCAATCGCCAGCCAACGCCTGCGACCCTTGCCGCGATGGCCGCGTTCGATGCGGTTCAACCCGCCGTCGCCCAAGCCACCACAGACCTCGGTAATGCGCTTAAAACCGAAGGCGCCGAGGGCGAAACCCTGACCCGTTATCAGGCGCTGCAAACCGCACTCAACGGCCTCGACTCGAAAAACCTGAGCAGCGTCGGCTGGTGGCCGGATGGCTACGATCGTTTCACCAATGCCTTGAGTGCGCTGCAAGCCTTGCGCGAGCAGATCGCCATGGACAATCGCCTGACGCTCGCGCCGTGGCTGGAAACCTACCTGCTGACGCAAATCTCGACGCAACATGCGCCGGACCTGATTGAGCGGGTTGGCCGCCTGGCCAGTGTCGGCCAGGCATCGGTGGTGTCCGGGCAGTTCACCCTGCAAAGCCGTCTGCAACTGCGCGATTTGCGCAGCCGCATCGGCGATGCCCGGGAACAGTTGGTGAAAACCGCCAGCCTCCTGGAAGCACGCCTGCCCAGCGCCTTGCAGAGCTGGGCCGGGCAATACCACGACAGCCTCAAGCATCTGGACGCCGAACTGAAAGTCCTCGATGACGGAGTCTTCGGCGGCAGCATCAAGCTCAAGCCGGAAGAGTTCGAACGCAGCCTCGACAGCCTGCTCACCGACCTCGCCTCGCTGCGCCAGCAGTCGCTGGTGTCGCTGGATCATCGCCTGGATTACTACCATGGATCGGCGATAAGCCAGTTCATTCTAGTGGCGACAATCTTTGGCTGCCTGCTCCTGGCGGCGCTGTACCTGTTCATCTGCTTGCAGACCTCGATCCGTCGCAGCGCCAGCGGCATCACCCTGCTGGCCGAAGCGTTGCGCGACGGCAACCTCAGCCTGCAAGTGCCGGTGCAGGGGCGCGATGAATTGGCGGCCATCAGCACTGCGCTGAATGTCGCGGTGGTGCAACTGCGCAACAGCTTGCTGGGGGTCGATCACGAAACCTTGCAGGTGAGCAATGCGGTGCGCACCCTCAACCATCACTCGAGCGGCGCCCTTGGCGAAGTTGAAGCGCAGCAGTTGCAGATCAGCCAGATCGCCGCTGCAGCCACGCAATTGGCGGCCACCTCTCAAGGGGTCGCCCAGAGTTGTGAACAGGCCTCCGGCAGCGCTCAACACACCCAGCGCATTGCGGCCGACAGCAGCCGCGACAGCCAACGCACCACGGCGAGCATTCAGCAGCTCAACCAGCGTTTGAACGAGACGGCGGCAGCACTTGGCCGGGTCAGCGAACAAGGGCAACAGATTCAATTGGTGGTCGACACCATTCGCGGCGTCGCCGAACAGACCAACCTGTTGGCGCTCAATGCGGCCATCGAAGCGGCTCGCGCTGGCGAACAAGGTCGCGGCTTTGCAGTGGTCGCGGATGAAGTGCGCAGCCTCTCGCAACGCACTCAATCCTCCACCGCGCAGATCGCCGGCACGGTCGACAGCCTGCGCAGCACGGTGAATGAAGCGGTAAACCTGATGGAAGCGGCCTGTAACCAGGCGCAAAGTGACGCCCAGTCGGTGACCGGTTTAGGCGAACGCCTCGGGGAAATTGCCCTGGCGGTACAAGGCGTGACCGACACCCTGGCGCAGATCGCCACGGCAGTTGAGGAACAAGCCAGCACAGCCGATGAAGTCAGTGGCAACATCCAGCAGGTCGATCAGGCAGCGGTGAGATTGCTCGAAGGCGCCCGGGCGGTGAACCTGGCGGCGGACACCTTGAGCCAGGGCAGCAAGGCCTTGAGTGCCAATACCGGGAGATTTCAGCTCAGTTGACGCCCTCCTCCGGTCCGGATTTTCGGGTCAGGTGGATAAGCGGTTGAAAGCGTAGAGAAATATTTTAGATTTACGCTTGACGCATCTGCATTACCGGTGAATAATGCGCGCCACTTGGCTACATAGCTCAGTTGGTTAGAGCATAGCATTCATAATGCTGGGGTCCGGGGTTCAAGTCCCTGTGTAGCCACCAAGTACTAAAAACGGCTTACCGAAAGGTAGGCCGTTTTTTTATGCCTCGAGAAAAGCGCCTCTCAACAGCACATCAAGAACGAATCGTCGGCAACGCCGACAACGCCCGCTCCCAAATTTGCCAGGTCCTCAGCCAGACCATCGCCTGCCAGTCGCTGTCGGCAGGATAGAACTGCTCCAGCAGATTCAGTTTGATCTCCCGCCCTACCGCATCACTCGGATTGCCGTGCAGATGCAGCCAATGATCATCGCGCAAATGACGATGAACGTCCGGCCCCGGATACGTCCCGCACTCGATCACGAACGGCATCAGTTTTACCTGCGGCAGCGCATTGATCAGCGCCTGCGAGGTGTAGCCCGTAGCGGTGGCCGCCACACCGGTCTCACTCAAGGTGTCGGCGCTCGTGAGCAACGTGTAGAGCCACGGACCGTAGATGGCCTGCGCATCGGGCAGCGCGGGATAAGCGCCCTCGGTGATGGTCAGCAACATCGGATGACCGTATTCGCCAGCACCGGTGTGCAAGTCGAAACACATTGCGACCTCGCCATGGGAAACATGCTTATGCAGGATTTCGTGCAGCGTACGGTTCGACCAGCTCGGCGCCAGCCCGCCATAAAACAGACCATCGGGATGACTGTGCTGGCCACCCTCGACAATCGACATCACCGCCGGCCAGCCGTGCTTTTGAATCTGCTCGTCGAGCAAGGCATCGGCGCGACCACGCTCGGGGCCTCGCAACTCGGTGAAGGCATAGATTTCATGCAGCGCTGCGTAAGCCCGATTGTCCGGCAGCGGACGTTCGAAGTTCAGGTGATTGCGGTTCAGGTCGATGTTGTCTTCGTTGACCCGACGCAGCCACGCGGTGCCCCAGGGATTGATCAGGTGGATCATCACCACCGCGACATCGGCCGGCAGTGAACGCTTGCCCAACTCCTGCATCCATTTGATCTGGCATCCCGATCCATAGAAACCTTCCACTCCATGGGTGCCGCTCAACGCGATCAGAAGTCGCTTGGCGGCCGGATCGCCCAACACCGCCACATCGGTGCTCAAGGGCTCGCCGAATGGCCCTGTGAGTGGGTGAGGATACTCGGTCAACGTCGCTCCGGCCGCGGTCGCTGCCGCGAGGAATTGCTCACGTTGAGTGCGATAACTCGGCTGCGTGGGAAACTCGGTCTGCATGGCTGCCTCTTGTTGATCTTTTGACCCGTCTGTTGCCCTCGACCCTACAGAAAATCTGTCGACTGATGAAGGACAAAAGCGCCTGTGCTGTAGTCCGTGATTTGCACCTCGCTCTGGCGGCCGATAAAGTCCCATGATCTTTTCCCACGGACGGAGTGCCCACACGTGTTCTCAGCCTTCCATTTGAGCCGCTATCGCCTGTCAGCCCTTTCGCTGATCGCCACCGCGCTGACCCTCGCTGCCTGCAGCGCTCCGCCCACTTCGACGTTGCCAATCGCGCCGGAAGTTGCGTCGGGTTATCGCACCGACCTGAAAACCCAATACGCCTCGAAACACATGGCCGCAGCGGCCAACCCTCTGGCAACCGAAGCCGGCCGGGAAATACTGCGTCAGGGCGGCTCGGCGATTGATGCCGCGATTGCCATGCAAGCAGTGCTGACGCTGGTGGAGCCGCAATCCTCGGGTATCGGCGGCGGTGCGTTCATTGTGTTGTGGGATGGCAAGAACGTGCGCACGTACGACGGTCGCGAAACCGCTCCGGCCGGCGCCACAGAGAAGCTTTTCCTACAGGCCGACGGCAAACCGATGGCCTTCACCCAGGCACAGATTGGTGGCCGCTCGGTGGGAACGCCCGGCGTATTACGGGCGCTTGAGTTGGCTCATCAGAAACACGGTCGCCTGCCGTGGGCGCAGTTGTTCGAACCGGCCATCCGGCTCGCGGAGCAAGGTTTCGCCATCTCACCGCGCCTGCATCAGCTGATCGCTTCAGACTCATCCATGCGCCGCTCGCCGGACATGGTGGCGTATTTCCTGAATGCGGATGGCAGCCCGAAAGCGGCCGGTACTCAACTGAAAAACCCGGCGCTGGCCGCGGTGTACAAACGCATCGCCAAAGAAGGGCCGGATGCGTTGTACAAAGGGCCGGTTGCGCAAGAAATCGTCGCCAAGGTTCAGGGCCATGCCAACCCCGGCAGCCTGTCGCTGAACGACCTCCAAGGCTACACGGCCAAGGAGCGCGCGCCGCTGTGCACCGACTATAAACGCTGGCAGGTTTGCGGCATGCCGCCGCCGTCGTCGGGCGGGATCGCCGTGGCGCAGATCCTCGGCACACTCCAGGCGCTGGAAGTTCGCGATCCGCGCTTCGCCTTGGCCTCAATGAAACCGCTCAAGACGGATAAATCCGCCGGCACCGAGCCGACGCCAGAAGCCGTGCACCTGATTTCCGAATCCGAGCGCCTGGCCTATGCCGACCGCGCGCTGTATCTGGCCGACGCCGACTTCGTACCTGTCCCCGTCAAAGGCTTGGTGGACCCGACCTATCTGGCCAGCCGCGCCGCCCTGATTGGCGATCGCAGCATGGGCACGGCCAAACCAGGGACTCCTCCGGGCATCAAGGTCGCCTACGCGCCGGATCGCTCGCCGCTGCGCATCTCCACCTCGCAAGTGGTGGCGGTCGATGACGAAGGGGGCGCGGTGTCCATGACCACCACCGTTGAATCCGCGTTCGGTTCGCACGTGATGGTGCAGGGCTTCCTGCTCAACAACCAGATGACCGACTTCTCGTTCATCCCGGAAGAAAACGGGCAGAAAGTCGCCAACCGCGTCGAACCCGGCAAACGCCCCCGCTCGTCCATGGCCCCGACGCTGATCTTCGATCGCCAGAGCGGTGAATTCCTCGCCACCATCGGCTCGCCGGGCGGTTCGCAAATCATCGAATACGTCGCCAAATCCACCATCGGCCTGCTCGACTGGAACCTCGACCCGCAAGCGGCCATCAGCCTGCCCAACTTCGGCAGCCGCAACGGCCCGACGGAACTGGAAGAGGGTCAGTTCAGTGCCGGGTTGATTCAGGTGTTGAAGGACAAAGGGCACAGCGTGAACGAGATCGACATGACCAGCGGCACCCAGGCGATTGTTCGGGTGAAGGATGCACAGGGGAAAGCTTCGCTGGCTGGCGGGGCCGATCCTCGACGGGAAGGGGCGGCGTTGGGGGATTGAGTCCTACAGAGGGAGGAAAAGGCTTACCGGGAGGTAAGCCTTTTTTGTATGTAATGAGTCCTGATCGGCTACCTAGCGCCGACTTTTCCTACCTGCAAACCACTGCTTCTTCGATAGAGTTCAAAGATCATTTTTCGCATCAGATCGGCTACCCGAAGCACCTAAGTACAAAGTCGAATCCGCTCCTCCCATCGGCCACACCTCCACAGACTTGCATCAGTCCCATCACGGGACTAGGATCACGCCATGAGAATTATCGCCATTAGTCAGCTTAAAAGTTTTTGGAGGAAGTACCCAGACTCGGAACAATCCTTCCAGGCCTGGATTGACGAGGCAAGAAATGCTGAGTGGAAAACACCTGCGGACATAAAAGAGCACTTTGCTACCGCCAGCATTCTCAAGAGCCGTAGAGTCGTGTTCAACATCAAGGGTAATGGCTTTCGGTTGGTAGTCGCGGTCGCTTATCGCTTCGGCGCCGTTTACATAAAATTTGTCGGCACTCACAAACAGTACGACGCAATCGACGCCGATACCGTCGAGATGGAGTAATCAATGAACATTCATCCGATCCACACCGATGAGGACTATCGCGCAGCCCTCAAGAATGTATCCGCCCTTTTCGACAATGAGCCAGAGCCTGGCACCCCTGAAGGGGATTATTTCGACATCATGATCACACTGATCGAAGCTTATGAAGCAAAGCAGTTTCCGGTTGATCTGCCCAATCCAATCGATGCGATAAAATTCCGCATGGAGCAATCAGGTCTGTCCGCAGCGGACCTTGCGCCAGCCATTGGCCGGACAAACCGGGTTTACGAAGTGCTTAATGGCAAGCGTGCGTTGACGCTCCCGATGATATGGAAACTACATGATCTGTTCGGAATACCAGCGGAGAGCCTGATTAAACCGGTGAAACAAGCTTGATCAAGCGTCGGCCGAATCGTACTGGCCGACGCTGAAAATCCCCCCCCTCCCCGGCTCATCGGATATCACGCAGGCCCCTACACGCTCACATACACCCACGCTTCAATCCCGGATTGAAGGACCACACTGACACGCTTGTAATCCGACACTTCATAGCGGTCAGCGGCCGCCAGTTCCTCGGGTGTGATCTGGAACACCATCCCCGGAATCGGCGCGCTGCTGTCGCTGCCCGGACGAAGAATCGGGTGATGCGTCTTGCCACTGGTGGCCAACACCGCGGGGTCGGTGATTTCCACCAAGGACTGCTCGTAACCCAGCATCGCGTCGGCACGGCCAGTCAGTTCGCGCCCGAAGTTGGCCAGTTGCACGACTTTGTCCTGCAAGGTGCCGTAGGAAAACAGGTTCACCGTTTTATCGCTCATCCATAAATCCTTGATTGAATAGTCGCGTGCCGCTCAGCGAGTGATCTTCAGCGCTTGCCGTGCCTTGTGCTTCTCCAGCGCCAGATCGATCAAGCGGCTGACCAGCTCGCTGTACGTCATGCCGGTGGCTTGCCAGAGTTTGGGGTACATACTGATTCGGGTGAAGCCGGGCAACGAGTTGATTTCGTTGATCAGCACTTCGCCGCTGTCGGTCAGGAACACATCGACCCGCGCCAGCCCGGAACAGCCCAGCACCTGAAACGCTTCGACGGCCAAGGCGCGGATGCGCTCACTGGCTTCGCTGCTGATGTTGGCCGGCACCACCACCTCTGCCGCTTGAGCGTCGATGTATTTGCTGTCGTAGGAATAGAAGCCGCTGCGCACCACGATCTCGCCACAACCGCTGGCGATGGCGTCTTCGTTGCCGAGTACGGCGCACTCTATCTCACGGCCGCTGACGGCGGATTCGATCAATACTTTTTCATCGAAACCCAGGGCCAGCTCCACGGCCGCCGTGTATTCGGCTTCGTCACTGACCTTGCTCACGCCCACGGACGAGCCCTGGTTCGCCGGTTTCACGAATATTGGCAGTCCGAGTTTGCCCTGGACTTCGGCGAATCCGGTGCGCGCGGCGCTGACACGGTTCAATGTCACGAACGGTGTGACCGCAATCCCCGCGTCACGCAGCAGGCGCTTGCTGATGTCCTTGTCCATGCACACCGCCGAGCCAAGCACGTCGGAGCCGACAAACGGCAAATCCGCCATGCGCAGCAGGCCTTGCAGGCAACCGTCTTCACCCAGCGTGCCGTGCACGATCGGGAAGATCACGTCGACATGGCCCAGCAGTTCCTGGCCGGAGGTTTCGACCAATTGCTGGCTGGCCTTGCCCGGCACCACGGCCAGTTCCCGGTTGGACTGGTTGAGGGCGATCAGGGCCGGATTTTCCTGGTTGAGCAGGAAATTCGAAGGATCGTTGAGGTGCCAATGACCTTGTTTGTCGATACCGATCAGCACCGGTTCGAAACGCGACCGATCCAGCGCATCGACGATGTTTTTCGCCGACTGCAGCGACACTTCGTGCTCTGCCGAACGACCACCAAAAATCACACCTACCCGCAGTTTACTCATTCAAAACTCCTCAACGATTGGCCACCAGATGCGCGCCGAACAGCAAGTAACAACTGCCGGCGAAGCGATCCAGCCATTTACGTGAACGATCATAGGCCCCCGCCACCCGACGGCTGGCGAACAGCAGCGCCACACTGCAATACCAACCGAATGACAATGTCGCCATCGTCAGCACGGCCAGCGCCAGCAGCATCGGTGGCGGGGAGGCAGGCATGGCAGTGGCGAAAATCGTCGCCACGAACAGCGCAGCTTTGGGATTGGTCATATTGCCTACAAAGCCCCGGCCATAAGCCGACAGCAACGTGCACCCTGCCCCGTTCAACGAACTGTCCCCCGGCATCACCGCCGGTTTGCGCTTGAACTGTTTCAGGCCCAGGTAAATCAGGTAACAACCACCGGCAATCTTGAAGCTCAGGTACAACGTCGGTGCCGCGCTGAACAGTGACTTGATGCCAAGGCCTCCCGCCAGTCCCCAGAGTACGGTGCCCGTCGCCACGCCCAACGCAGCCACTACGCCATGGCGGCGGGAGCAACTGGCGGCCAATTGCGCGGTATTGAAAAAATTGGGGCCCGGCGTCACTACCGCCACCGTCCATAAAAGCGCCAGGGACAACAGCGGTGCGGCGTAGCTCAGAGGAGTCATTTCCATAATATCGGCGCCTTCGTGGCTTCAGAGAATGCTCGATACCTTGCAACATTTGCCCACGGTTTTCTACCGGCCCAATGGCTTTTGTCGGGCAGCAGACAGGTGGCCGGTCCCTGGGTTACCGTGTTCGCATTGAGTTCAAGACAACGACACCATGGCCAAGCACACGCCTCCCATCGACTGGTTCCACCGCGCGCCCGACGTGGGCGGGGTTAAGCGTTTCGAGGCGTTTTTTGCGGGCCACGGCTACGACCTCCACCGCCATGACACCTATGCAATCGGCCGCACCCTGGCCGGCGTGCAGAGTTTTCAGTACCGCGGCGGCTGGCGCCACAGTCTGCCGGGCGGGACGTTGGTGCTGCACCCGGACGAAGTCCACGATGGCGAGGCCGGCACCGAGGCCGGTTTCAAATACCGAATGATGTACATCGAACCGGCGCTGATCCAGCAGATACTTGGCGGGCAGCCGCTGCCGTTCATCAAGACGGGATTGTCGACCGACCCACGCCTGTTCGCCGCCACCGACGTGCTGCTGCGAAGCCTGGATTGTCCCCTCGACCCGCTGGAAGAACAGGACGCGCTGTTCGATCTGGCGCACGCCTTGAGCAGCGTCTCCGGCGCGCCAGACAAACGCCAGCGCTTCGACTACGTGGCGGCAGAACGCGCGCGGGAGTTTATCCACAGCGCCCTGGATCGCACGGTGACACTGGAGGAACTGGCGCAACACAGCGGCCGGGATCGCTGGAGTCTGTCGAGGGATTTTCGCCTGTTGTTCGGCACCAGCCCTTATCGATACCTGACGATGCGCCGCCTGGACCTGGTCCGCGCACTGCTCATCCAGGGCCAGTCGCTGGTCAGTGCCGCGCTGATCGCCGGCTTCACCGACCAGAGCCACATGACCCGGCAATTCAGCAAGACCTACGGCCTGTCGCCCGCCCGCTGGATGAAAATGCACCAGCGCTGAGCCACGCACAATCGTGCAAGAAACCCGCTGTCGTGCCGACTATCGTGGATTCACGATCAACCACGAGAGCTCGTTTCATGAACGCCTACCAAAGCCTGAACTTCGCTGAAAAAATCGCCCGGATCGACTCGCACTGGAGCCCGCGGGTCATCGCCGAAATGAACGACTACCAGTTCAAAGTGGTGAAATTGCTGGGGGATTTCATCTGGCACGATCACCTGGATACCGACGAGACCTTCATCGTGCTTGAAGGGCAGTTGCGCATCGACTTTCGCGATGGCCACGTTCTGATAAACGCGGGCGAAATGTACGTGGTGCCAAAGGGTGTCGAGCACAAACCCAGCGCCGAACAGGAAGTGAAGTTGCTGCTGATTGAGCCCAAGGGTGTGTTGAACACGGGCAGCGAGGGTGGCGAGCGCACCGCGCAGAACGACGTCTGGGTGTGAAAGGCAGCCGGTTTACGGCTGCAGGGTCTTGCCGTCCACCGGGTCACCGATTGTCAGGAAATGCCCGCCAGCCACGTGGTGCAAGGTGCGCAGTGCGTCGTGCCCTTCGAAGTGCCAACGGCCTTCGCTGAACACGCGCTCATCGGCCTGGGCGGCAATCACCTCGGCCACGAACAGATCGTATTGCTGATGATTGTTGGGCTCCGGCAGCAGTCGGCATTCCAGCCAGGCGACGCAACCTTCAAGCATCGGTGCATCGATCAGCTCACCGCTGAACGTCTGCAGGCCATAGACCTGAAACTTGTCCTGACCCTGGCCTTGAGTCAGTTCCAGTCCCGACGTCGAGCCCACAGTCTGGGCGATATCGGCCTGTGCAGCGCAGGGAACGTTCAACACGAAGGTTCCCGACGCTTCCAGCAGTTGTCGGGTCCAGGTGGACTTGTCCAGCACCACGGCGATTTTCGGCGGCTCGAAATCTAGCGGCATCGCCCACGCGGCGGCCATGATGTTGCGCTGACCGTCATGCGCCGCGCTGACCAGAACGGTCGGCCCGTGATTGAGCAGGCGATAAGCCTTGGACAAGGGAACCGGACGGCGATGGGAAACGCTCATGAGGGCTGCTCCTGTGGAAAACGCCGATTGTAGCGATTTCTAAAAGGAGCGCAGGTATCAAGTCGCCAGTTGATTGGCGAACTGCCCGACCGCGTTCACCACTTTCTGCGCGCCGTCCTGGATCTCGACGATCACCGTGCCCGCCTCCGCCGCCAGCGCCAGGCCTTGTTCAGCCTGGAGTTTGCCGTCGGTCATCAGGGCCACGGCATTGCGCGCCATGTCCTGGTTCTGACGCACCACGCCGACGATTTCATCGGTGGCCTGACTGGTGCGCGAAGCCAGTTGCCGGACTTCATCCGCGACCACGGCAAAACCTCGGCCCTGCTCACCGGCGCGCGCCGCTTCGATCGCCGCGTTAAGCGCCAGCAGGTTGGTCTGTTCGGCAATGCCGCTGATGGTTTTGACGATGGTGCCAATGACCAGCGATTGCTCGTTCAGCGCTTCGATGCCTTCGCCGGCGGTCTGCATGTGCCGGGCGAGATCACGCATCACGTCCACGGCTTGAGTCACCACGGCGGTGCCGCGCTGGGCGCTTTGATCGGTTTGCTGAGAGGTGCTGTAGGCGATGTTGGCCGCTTCGGCGACCGCCTGCTCCTGATTGACCTGATCGGTAATCACCGTGGCGAACTTCACCACTTTGTACAGCGTGTTGTTGGCATCGACCACCGGGTTGTAGGACGCCTCCAGCCAGACCACACGACCGTGGCTGTCCACACGCTTGAAGCGGCCCGCCACGAACTCGCCAGCGTTCAAACGGCGCCAGAAGTTCTGATACTCAGCGCTGCTGTACTCCTCAGGTTCGCAGAAAGTACGGTGGTGTTTGCCTTTGATCTGCGCCAGGCTGTAACCCATGCCGCTGAGGAAGCGCTCGTTGGCCGCCAGCACGTTGCCATTGAGATCGAACTCGATGACCGCCGTCGAACGCACCAGCGCACCGATCAGGTTCTCATGCTCGCGGGACGCCTCGATGGTGCGGGTCAGGTCGCTGGAGTAAATCGAGAAGTGCTTGATGCGCCCTTCCGAGGACCGCACCGGCTGCGCGATCGAGCGCAGCCAGGCTTCCTGGCCATTGCCACGCAACAAACGCACGGTGCCGGCGAAGTGCTCGCCACGGGTCAGCGCAGACTTGAAGCGGTGGTGGAATTCGTCCGATTTCACATGGGGAGGGACGATGTCTTCGATGTGCCGGCCGATCAGGTCGCTGCTCTTGTAGAGCATCTCGCCGAGGAAGTTCTGGTTGACCGATTGAATCCGCCCATCGGGATCGAGGGTCAGGACCAGCATCTCGCTTTCCAGACTTTCCTTCACTTGCTGAAGGCTGGAGAGTTCTTCGCGAAGAGCCGACAGCTCCTGCTTCAAGCGTTTGTTGAACATGGAAAGCACCGATGGACAGGGATGGAAAGCGGCATGCAGCCTAACCATCGGCCTTGCGGATATTTTCTGAAGAGTGTTTCAGGTTTGTCCTACAAAAATAGTTGGGACACGCCTGCCGGGTTTTTCATTCATGCCGTGCCGGCGGCCGGGCAGTGTTCACCCCGTGGCATGCGTGTGCCGAAATACGCCGCGCTGCTCACGCCCACCGCGCCCATTACCGCGCTGAAGATCACGCAAATCCACGGACTCCACGGCATCAGACCGATCAGCAACAGCGGTGTGATGCTTGCCCATGCCGCATAGGCAATGTTGTAGGTGAAGGAAATCCCCGAGACGCGAATCCGCGCCGGAAACAGGCTGACCATCACTGACGGCACCGCGCCGACGACCCCGCAACCGAGACCGGCAATCGCGTACGCCAAGCCGATCCAGTCGCCGCCGGTGATCAGGCACGTATAAAGCACGCCGATTCCCAGCGGCAGCAGCAGGCTGTAAAGCATGACCGTGCGCCAGGCACCGATGCGATCGACGAGCAGCCCGGCGAGTACGCAGCCGATGTTCAGGAACACAATGCCCAACGCGCTCAAGGCGAAGGTGTGGCTGGCGGTCATGCCGAAAGTTTTCTGCATCATGGTCGGGGTGATGACCACGAACACCACCACCGCCGATGTCAGTACGCAGGTGAGGATCATCGCCGGTAATATCGCCAGGCGATGTTCGCGCAAGACCGTGCGCAACGGCAGTTCGACAGCGGCATCGCGCTTCGCCTGCATGGCCATGAACACCGGGGTTTCGCTGAGCCAGCGGCGCAGCCAGACACCAATCACGCCAAACACGCCGCCCAGCAGGAACGGGTAGCGCCAGGCGTAATCGAGGATTTCCGCCGGGGTGAACGCCTGCGCCAGAAAGGTCGCCGTCAAGGCGCCGATCAGGTAGCCAAAGGTCAGCCCGGCCTGCAGGAAACCCAGGGCATAACCGCGATGCCCGGCCGGCGCATGTTCGGCGACGAACACCCAGGCGCTCGGCACTTCTCCGCCGACGGCCGCGCCTTGCAAGACCCGCAGGGCCAACAGCAAAAGTGGTGCGAAATAGCCGATCTGGGCGTAGGTCGGCATGATCCCGATCAGCAGGCACGGCAGCGCCATCATCAGGATGCTCAGGCTGAAGACCTTCTTGCGCCCCATCCGGTCGGCGAAGTGCGCCATCAGAATGCCGCCCAATGGACGCGCCAGATAACCCGTCACGAAGATCCCGAAGCTTTGCAGCAAGCGCAACCACTCGGGCATTTCCGGCGGGAAAAACAGCTGGCTGAGGGTCAGCGCGAAAAAGACGAAAATGATGAAGTCGTAGATTTCCAGCGCGCCGCCAAGGGCCGCCAGGCCAAGGGTCTTGTAGTCCGAGCGGCTGAAGGGCGCCGGGCGCGAATCGGTGTTGGCAGTCATGAAAAGAACTCTGGCACGGGCAAAAAACCAAGGCGCCCATGGTCTACGCAAATGCGCCCACGGACAACCCGTTAGACCAAAGTCTCAGACTGGTTAATCTTCGTCACAAAATATGACTGATTGATTTACTGTTGGCACCTGTCCAGACGGGCCTTTGCCGCCCCAAAGACCACAATAAACATAAAAATTCGAGGTACTCCCGTGGCCGCTGATATCGAAGATACCCGCTCCGCCCGCTTTGCCCTGCGCTGTTCAAGTTTTGCCGAACGCTGGTTCCCCGATTCCTGGGTATTTGCCGCACTGGCGGTGATCATCGTCACAGTGGCCACTCTGTTCATGGGCGCCAAACCGACCGATGCGGCAATGGCGTTTGGTGACGGCTTCTGGAGCCTGATCCCGTTCACCATGCAAATGGCGTTCGTGGTGATCGGCGGTTATGTGGTCGCCAGCTCCCCGCCCGCGGTGAAGCTCATCGACCGCTTGGCGCGGATCCCGAAAAACGGTCGTTCGGCCGTGGCCTGGGTCGCACTGATTTCCATGGTTGCGTCACTGCTGAACTGGGGCTTGTCGCTGGTATTCGGCGGTCTGCTGGTGCGCGCCCTCGCTCGCCGCACCGACCTGAAAATGGATTACCGCGCCGCCGGTGCTGCCGCGTATCTGGGTCTCGGCGCCGTGTGGGCTTTGGGCCTTTCGTCGTCCGCCGCGCAATTGCAGGCCAACCCGGCCAGCCTGCCGCCATCGATTCTGTCGATCACTGGCGTCATTCCCTTCACCCAGACCATCTTTCTCTGGCAGTCCGGCGTCATGTTGCTGGCCCTGATCGTGATCTCGCTGATCATCGCCTACGCCACCGCGCCGGGGCCGAAAACAGCCCGCGACGCCGAAGCCTGCGGCATCGACCCAAGCTTCAACCTGCCGCCGCTGCAACCGCGCACCCGCCCCGGCGAATGGCTGGAGCACAGTCCACTGCTGACGATTTTGCTGGTGCTGCTGGCGGCGGGATGGTTGTTCCACGAGTTTTCGACCAAGCCTGCGATCAGCGCGATCTCGGGCCTGAACACTTACAACTTCCTGTTCATCATGCTTGGCGCGCTGTTGCACTGGCGTCCGCGCAGTTTCCTCGATGCCGTGGCGCGAGCCGTGCCGACCACCACCGGCGTGCTGATCCAGTTTCCACTGTACGGCTCGATCGCCGCGCTGATGACCACGGTCAAAGGCACTGACGCTCAGACGCTGGCGCACCACATCTCAACGTTTTTCGTCAGCATTGCGTCCCACGACACTTATGCGCTGCTGATGGGCGTGTACTCGGCGATCCTGGGTTTCTTCATCCCGTCCGGCGGCGGCAAATGGATCATCGAAGCGCCGTACGTCATGCAAGTGGCCACCGACCTGAACTACCACCTGGGTTGGGCCGTGCAGATCTACAACGCGGCGGAAGCCCTGCCGAACCTGATCAACCCGTTCTACATGTTGCCGCTGCTGGGCGTGCTCGGGTTGAAGGCGCGGGACTTGATCGGCTTTTCGTTCGTACAACTGCTGGTGCACACGCCGCTGGTGCTGTTTTTGCTGTGGGCGCTGGGGACGACGCTGACGTATACGCCGCCGGTGATGCCTTAATCCCGACCTGATAATCTCCACAAAACTACTGTGGGAGCGGCGGTGCGAGCAAGCCCGCTCCCACATTAAAATCCCGGTTGTATTCAAAACAGTTGTCCTATGCCTGAGGATCAACTGCGCCCCGTCGCAAATAATAGCTCAGTGCCACTACTTTCCTTTACCGCCCCGCTGCTCCGGTAATATCCTTGCGCGAATATTATCTGTTTCAACTTTTTGCAGGCCGGAAAGGGAGTTCATCGCAATGATCGTAGGGATTGACCTGGGGACCACCAACAGCCTCGTCGCCGTCTGGCGTGGGGAGTCGAGCGAGTTGGTGCCCAATGCCTTGGGCCAGTTCCTCACTCCCAGCGTGGTCGGTCTCGATGATCAGGGCCGCGTATTGGTCGGCCAGGCCGCCCGCGAGCGTTTGCACACTCACCCGCGTCAGACCACTTCGCTGTTCAAGCGGCACATGGGCAGCGCCACGCAAGTGCGTCTGGGAGACCGGTCATTCCGTCCCGAGGAGCTTTCGGCGCTGGTGCTCAAAAGCCTGAAGGAAGACGTCGAGCGGGCCTTCGGCGAAACCGTGCATGAAGCGGTGATCAGCGTGCCGGCCTACTTCAGCGATGCCCAGCGCAAGGCCACGCGCATTGCCGGTGAACTGGCTGGATTGAAAGTTGAAAAACTGATCAACGAGCCGACTGCGGCTGCGCTGGCGTATGGGTTGCACCAACGGGACAAGGAAACCTCGTTCCTGGTTTTCGACCTCGGCGGCGGCACCTTCGACGTGTCGATCCTGGAGCTCTTCGACGGGGTCATGGAAGTGCGCGCCAGCGCCGGCGACAACTTTCTCGGTGGCGAAGATTTCGACAGCGTGCTGCTTGAGCACTTCCTCGAACACCATCGCAACACCGATAACTTTCCTGACCGCACCAGCATCATCCAGCCGTTGCGTCGTGAGGCCGAGCGCGTGCGCAAAGCCCTGGGTCAGGACAGCAGCGCCGAATTCAGCCTGCGGGTCGATGGCCAGCAATGGACGCAAACCATCACCCAACAACAATTGGCGACGCTCTACACGCCGTTACTCGAACGCCTGCGCACACCGATCGAGCGGGCCCTGAGAGACGCGCGGATTCGCGTCAGCGATCTCGACGAAATCCTGCTGGTGGGCGGTACGACGCGCATGCCGCTGGTTCGCAAACTGGCGGCCGGCCTGTTTGGGCGTTTTCCTTCGATCACTCTCGATCCGGACGAAGTCGTGGCCCACGGTGCGGCGATTCAAGCGGCGTTGAAAGCACGCTCCGCAGCGCTGGAAGAAGTGGTGCTGACGGACGTCTGTTCCTACACCTTGGGCATCGAGACGACTACCCAGATCGGCCAGCAATATGAAAGCGGTCACTACCTGCCGATCATCGAACGCAACAGCATCGTGCCGGTGAGCCGGGTCAAGACGGTGTACACGCTGCAAGATAATCAGGAGCACGTGCTGCTGAAGATCTTTCAGGGCGAAAGCCGCCTGGTCAAAGACAATGTTGCGCTGGGCGAGTTGGACATCAAGGTACCGAAACGCAAGGCCGGCGAAGTCGCCCTCGACGTGCGCTTCACCTACGACAACAACGGTTTGCTCGAAGCCCAGGTGGTCATCCCGCTGACGGGCGACAAGCATTCGCTGGTCATCGAAAACAATCCCGGCGTGCTCACACCCGAGGAAATCCAGCAGCGCCTGGAGGGCCTGGCGCTGTTGAAGATTCATCCGCGCGATCAGCAGGTCAACACGGTATTGACGGCACGTCTTGAGCGTCTCTATCAGGAAAGCCTGGGGCAGATGCGTGAGCAGATCGGTCATTGGGCCAAACAGTTTCAGCACGTGCTTGATTCACAGGATGAACGCCGGATCCGTGAAGCGCGTAGCGAACTGACCCGGCAACTGGGCACGCTGGACAACGGCCTCTGGCAGTAAGGAGCGGCAACATGGATTGCTGGTCTGTGCTGGAACTGCCCGAAGACGCCGACGCGCGCACCATCAAGCGAAGTTATGCGCGACTGCTGAAAACCTTCCGGCCCGACGAAGATCCGGAAGGCTTTCAGCGCTTGCGCGAAGCCTATGAGCGAGCGCTGGATGTTGCGCAATGGCGAGCCGAATATGCCGCCGAAGAACCTGAAGTCGCAACAGCCGAAGTCGTCGAACAGCCGAATCACGCCAACCTCCAGGCGTGGTCCGATGTGCTCGATCTGCGTCCGCTGAGCATTGAAAGACCACCCCCTCTTCGCTCGCTGAATCTTGCACTGTCCGATCCCCAGACCTTGCACGAACCGGACGTCGCGCCGGATGAGTTGGCGGCACGGGCGTTACTCGACGGGCTCTCGGCGCAGAACCTGTCCGAGCGCTGGGCGCAAGCACAACAACAGCACTGCGCCCAGGCGTTTGAGAGGTTGCTGCTGGCGTTGTGCTTCGATCATCCGGGCTTGCGCAATTCGATTGCCGCCTGGGCGGTCCAGCACCTCGATTGGCTCGCGCCCTGGCAAAACATCGAGATGACCGATTGGCAGCGAGACGCGCTGGCCAGCGGACTTCTGCAGGATTATCGGCAGTCGTTGCAGGAATTACTCGAAGGCGGCAAAGAGCGGGAATTCCTTACGCAGCTCAAAAGTTACACAGAACAACCCTGGCTGCAGGTGTTCGATCGACGTCAGGAGTGGCAGCGAATCCTCCTGCAACTGTTCAACGACTCCAAATGGAGCCTGCCGCTGTTCGACCGTGTCGGCCAGGTGTTTGGCTGGGACGATGAAAAGGGCATTCATCCTGAACCGGCGTCGCTCTGGCAGACACTGATCGAGCGCTGCAATCAGGAAAGCTTCTACGCAAGCCTGCAGGCCAAGGCGCAAGACAGCCGGACCTGGGCCGCTGACGTTCAGGCCGCGCATTTGCTGATGAACCCGATGAAGCCCGGGCAGCAGAAGAAAATGATCGATGGCTTTGGCCAAAATGAATGGCAGGCCTGTCATGACCTCGCGCAAACCCTCAAGTGGCGTTACCCGGAGTTGCGCTTACGATTGCCCCACGCCGATGTTTTTCACTGGCGACGTTTCCTGCCGCGTCCCATTGCCGACGAGACCTGGGTGCAAGTCTGGGCGGGCATCGCGCTGGCGCTGTTCTTGTTTTATTTCCCGACCGAGCACAAATCCCTGGGCTACAGCATCAGCATCCCGTTGATATTCGCCTGCGTTCCGGTCTGGTTCCTCCGTTTCGCCATGAGCTGGTGGGTGCCGATCATCTCGCACGTCATTGTCCATGACCTGTGGCTGACCGAAGGCCTGGTCCCCCGCCACTGGAACCCGGATACCCGCTGGCTGGTAATCCGACATGGTATTCCCCAAGCCATCCTCACGTTGCTGTTCGGGATTCTGTTGGGTTGGCCGGGGGTGGTGACTTATGTCGGTTTTATGCTGATCGGTCTCTTGCACAAGCGCCGTATCGGTCAGCTTGACCCTGAACTGGCCGCGAGGCGTCCATGGCTGACCGCGCTGCATTGGGCGCACTTCAGTCCGTTGCAGTTGGTGTTTTTGCTGGTGATGGTCGGCGTCACCTTCGTGTGCCGGATGTATTTCCCGGAGTATCACCTGACTCATTTGATGTTCAGGTGAGCGATTGCCGGCCGATCTGCTTAAGTAACTATCGCCCGCGATCAACGCGGTCCCACGCTGAAAAGGATCTGAGCATGTTCAAACTGACAGGACTTACCCTCGCAGCCCTCACCCTGAGCGCCGCCGCCCACGCCAATGTCGATCTGAAACTGGGTAGCACCGAACGCGTCACGCGGCTGTTCGCCTACCCCAACAACTGCAACGTCGTCTGTTTCCGCAACTGGACGCTTGAGCAGACCGTCGAGCACTACCTGACCCAAAGTGTGCAGCGCGACGGATACACCACCGCGAAAGTGCGGGTCAAAACCGATAACGGTCAGCTCTACGCCGACATCAGCGGCGTGCCAAAGGGTTACGACAAACCGTTGTCCGCGCTGCTCAATGCCGGTGATCTGGCCTACAGCGGCGCCAAAAAGCTCAACATTGATGGCAAGTGGGCTTACAGCTGGTATTTGTTCCTGCCGTTGGGCATGGCCCTGGAAAACCGTAAAAGTGTCGAATTGCTGCATTTCCCGCCGGATTACTCCCTGACGCAGGCCCAGGATTACCTGCGGTCCGCCACCACCGATCGCTGGGCCACGCTGCTGACCGACAACGGTATCCCCGCCGATCAGACGCCGGGCTACCAGACCATCATCGATATCGCACCGATTGCGGCACCTTCCAGTGCTGGCAAGGATCTGGAAGGGGTCTACGACTACTTCAAGGACTACCAGACCACCATGGTCAAGGAAGTCAGTCAGAATGCCCGCGGTGCCGCGTTGCCGATGGTCGCGTTCGGCGCGCCGGTGCGTAACTGGATCAAGCAGCAATACGGGCCGACCGTTGATGTGCTGGGCCTGGCCACCATCAGCCCGAGCGCTGGGGTGAAAGTGCCGGTGCTGGGTTCCAACCACCCGAGCTACATCTGGTACGCCGCCAACCCGGAGAGCTACACCGGCGACGATGCGCAGGCCAAGGCCGACGCCGCGGGCCTGAAAGTCATGGGCCAGGACTTGAGTGCCGCCTGCTGGCAGGCGGGCATGGGCAGCAAACCCGGGACTGACCCGACCGTTCAGCTGAAAGGCTGCACGCAGACGTGGCAAGTGACCCGGAAAGAAAAAACCTGCGAGCTGTTCTACACCTCGATCCGTAACCTGACGCCTGAACAAGCGGTGGCCAAGTGCGCGACGACGCCGATCCAGTCCGAACTCAAACAGTTACAAGCCCCGCCACCTGTGACTGCGGCACCTGCGCTGTAATCACCCTTGCACTTTTGCGCGTGAGCGAAGGCTTACGCGCAAAAGCGCACTTTCCTCCTGTCAGTTCTGACAGTAGACCCCTCGTTTCATTTGCGAGATCTTGAGGTGACACCCTGTGTTGCTGGGCTGACAGGACGTCAGTTTTTGAAATCGCAACGCGCTGCCGACAAGGATCGTTATGAAACCTAAACCCCTGCCCGGGACCGTTGCGCAACCTCCCGATGGAATCTACCCATTCCCGGAGCTGCCGCTGAGCCTTGGATTTCCCTCTCGCGCGGATTTCGAGATTATCTACAACGCCAATGGATCGGCGGTGGCCGTTGCGGCCGTGCGCGATTTCCCACGGATCAGCCGAATCTGCCGCGTGTCGGGGCATCTGCTGCCTTACCGCAATCAGCATACCCGGCAGCTGGCGCCGGGCATTCACGTCTACGACCCACATTTCAGCGGACTGCTGGAACACTCCTGCGCACCCAACGTCTTTTTCGACATGAGCGAACTGTGGCTGTGGGCGCTGAAGGACATCCGCAAAGGCGACCACTTGACCATGGACTTCGCCACAACCGAAGACAAGCTGCTGCGCCAATTCGCCTGCTGTTGCGGTCGTCCCGAATGCCGAGAGTGGATCTGCGGCTACGATGAGTCGCCAAACGCCGACGGCCAGTTGTATTACCACCACTGGCGTCGGCGCAGTCTTTGCTGAACGGCGTTACAGCGTCTCGACCGGACGCAGACGGTACTGCGGCGGCAACTGCTCAAAGCCACTGATGGTCGTGTTCAGGCTTTTCCAGCGACCATCCTTGATGCCATAGATGCAACCGTGGATCGACAGGTTCTGCCCGCGATGCCAGGCGTTTTGCACAATGCTGGTGTGGCCGACGTTGGCCACTTGCTGGATCACGTTGAGCTCGCAGAGACGGTCAACCCGCTCTTCTTCAGTCGGTAACTCGGCCAGTTCTTCGCGCTTTTCGTAATAGAGGTCACGAATCGAGCGCAACCAACCGTCGATCAGGCCCAACTGACGATCCTGCATCGAGGCGCGCACACCACCGCAGCCATAGTGGCCAGTGACGAGGATGTGTTTGACCTTGAGCACGTCGACCGCGTACTGAATCACCGACAGGCAGTTGAGGTCCGTGTGCAGCACCACATTGGCGACGTTGCGGTGGACGAACAGGTCGCCGGGCAGCATGCCGACGATCTCGTTCGCCGGCACCCGGGCGTCGGAACAACCAATCCACAAGTATTCCGGCGTCTGTTGGCGGGCCAGCTTGGAGAAGAAGTCCGGATCTTCCTGTTTGATCGCCTCGGCCCAGCGTTCGTTGTTATCAATCAGATCTTGTAATTCGTTCATGCTGTAAAGCCTCAAGAATGATGCGCTGGTTTGACAGACAACCGCCCGTCGGGGTCACGCGCTTGATGCAAGTATGGCCGGTGGAATTCTCAGGAGTTCAGTGGGTCCACCCTAGTAAGGCCCACAGTATGAGGAATTGCCATGACTGATTCACGACGTCCGTACGATGCGGTGCAACCCGAGCCCATCGATGATAACGAAGACCGCATGGGTTCGATGCATGAGCTGGACTTCGACGAGGAAGAGCCCAGCGCGAAAATCGGCGACGAGTTACCGGAAAACGAACGCGAGCGCCTGATGCCTCGCGAACGCGTGCGTGAAGCCGGCATGACCGGCGCCTCGACTGATGACCATGAGTCTACCGACGACGACATGAGCCCGGAAACGTTGATCCGTGAAGACGGCGCGCGGGATGCCCATGAGGCCGGTGAAGGCGATCAGGCGGATTGGGATTTGAGCATTGTCGATGAAGACGATATTGGCGGGGGCAATGGGCTGGATGAAGAGGAACTGGCGAAGCGGGATCCGATGGATGGTAATCGTTGATCTGTGGCGAGGGAGCTTGCTCCCGCTCGGCTGCGAAGCAGTCGTAAAATTTCAGGATCGCTTCGCGGCCTAGCGGGAGCAAGCTCCCTCGCCACAATAGCTGTGGTTCAATCAACGAGGGTGCAGGCCATGACCACGGCATCTTCTCGCCCGCCCACCGCCGGGTAGTAATCCCGACGACGACCAATCTCGTTAAACCCATACCGCTCATACAACTTGAACGCCCCACGGTTGCTGTCGCGCACTTCCAGGAAACACTCTCGCGCCTTGGCGTCATACGCCCGGGACATCAAATGCTCCAGCAGCGTCAAACCCAGGCCACGGCCCTGATTCTCCGGCTTGACGGTGATGTTCAGCAGGTGCGCTTCATCAAGGATGATCTGCACCACGCCATGACCGACTTGCTGCTGGCCTTCGAACATCAGCCAGATCTGATATTTACCCAGCCCATCGAGAAAAATCCCGCGGGTCCAGGGATGGCTGTAGGCCGCGTATTCGATTTTCAGTACAGCGTCGAGGTCGGCCTCGGTCATCGGGCGGAACGATACAGCGTCACTCATTTGATTCTTTCCAGCGCGCCATCAGCCGACGCATGGCTTGCCAGACATCAGCCTTACGCTGTGGCTCTTCCATTAATAATTCCAGGCCCGGCAGAGCCCAGACCGAGCCCAGGCCTTCGACCTGGAGTTCGCGGTTGAAGGATTCGGCATTTGCCTCACCGGCAAAACGCACGGCCGGCAAGCCGATCAGCCACACGCAGACACACGGAGCGTCTTCCAGTCGGGCCGAGAGGAAACCTTGCACGAAATCCCGAGCGGCTTCCGGGCCCTGGTCCATGGTACCCCGGACCAGCAGCGGCCAGCGTACCGGCTCACCGATGATCTGCGGGCTGTCCGGCAGACCGGCGGCACGCAGCATGTCCTTGAGCAGCAGATAAGCAGGGTCGCGGGTCTGGAACGTTTCGCCTGTGGGTAACTCGACCAACAGCAGGCAACGACCGGCGCGCAGCAATTGCAGGGAAAAACGCGGTGGCGGCACGACCGGCGCTTTGACCGCGACCGGCGCGGCCTCTTCTTCGACCTTGGCGTTCGTGCGCGTGCTGGCCAACGAGGGGCGCGGCACTTCGATCTTGACCCGTTCCGTCGGCGTCACCACCGGCGCAGCGGCGGCGTTGGCGGCGTTGGCGGCAGGCGCTGGCGCAGAGACCGGCACCACAGGCGCGACGATCAGCGGCTCCGGGATCTCCAGCAACTCGGGACGCGAGGGCGCGGCAAAGGGCAATTCGGTGCGCGGCAGCCAGTTGACCACCTGCATGGCGGTCAAATAGGCGCGGCGACGGGACTCGATTAGCAAAGGTCGGCCACTTGTGGATAACTAAAGTGCGGTGATTCTACCGCCCTTCGCTCAAGATCGCCCACGCTTGATCGATACTCTTTCCCTTAGAAACAGCTACAGCCTGTCCCGAGAGTGAATCGCATCGGTCCCGATGCAGTACAATCGCGGCTTTTAATCGCCAACCAGCCGGCCATTCCGATGATCGAACCCAAGCGCGTCTTGCGCGCCCTCGCTGAACACTGGGCACTTTTGGAGCCACTGTGCGAGCACTTCGACCAGGGCACCTTGAGCCTCAACGAACTGCGTTCACAGTTGGCCGCCCAGCAACTCGACAGTACGCCGCAGGACATCACCAGCCTGCTGGACGTGTGGATCCGCCTCGACATTCTGGTTCCCGTGGCGAAAAGCCCGAACCGTTTCGAGCTCAACGCGCAGATCCACGACTTCCTCGCGTACCTGCGCCGAGAGCACCGTCTGGGCCTGTGCCTGGAAATCGAAGCCTATTTGCGCCACCTCGAACGCCTGGCTGGTTATATCCAGGACGCCTTCGACATCCGCGACGGCCACGACCTTGCACGTCAATTGCGCCTGCTCGACATGCGCGTACGCGATGTTCTGAAGAAACTGGCCAACGACGAACAGGCCCTGGTGGCCGTCGCCGAACGCGCCAAGACCAGCGATCGGCAGATCCCGCTGCGTCAGCGTTACGCTGAAGTACTGGCGACCTGGGACGAATACGTCGAGCCGATGATTCAGCTGGTGAACGCCGACGGCGCCTTCGAGCAAGGCGTGCGCAAAGTCGAAAACGTCCTGCTGAAGATGCTCACCGAGCAGCAGCGACTCGGCCACCTGGTCGATGACGACATGCTGCTGCGCACCCACGCGCGCATCCTCGAAATGCAGACCAGCGCCCAGCTGACCCTGCGTCATGCCCGCGAACTGCTGCTGCCATTGCGCGAAGAAGCCCGCCGTCACAACGCCGTGACCCGTGGCGCGGCGCTGGCCTTGTCGGCCATCCGTCGCAAAGGCATCGATGCCGTGCCACAAGCCGCGATGCCGATGTTCACCCGGCCGCAAAGCACCTTCCTTGGCAGTGCCAGCCAAGTCGAAGCCTACGTGTACGCCCTGGCCCGATTCGAGCCGAAACCGGCGCGGTTCCCCAAGGCTCACAAGACGCAGAAAGGCGAAGCCCCGCGCGCGCCACGCACCGTTCGCGAAATGCTCGAACGCTGCGAAGACGCCCTGCCGATGCCGGACCTGATGACCTGGTTGCTGGAGCAAGAACCGGACGGTGCCACCGACGAATTGCTTTACTGGTTCTCGCGTCTGTCGCGGGAAAAACGCTTTAAACGCGAGCGTCTGGAACGCCGCGATTACCACACTCACGAGCACCAGGTCAGCCTGCGCTCCTTCGCCCTGCTCTCGGCCCGCGACACCGCCGCCGAGGATTCTGCGAGCACCCCACATGCATCTTGATCTATCCGAACTGTCCCAACTCGCGCCGATCTTCCGCGAACTGTTCAAGGGCTATCACGTCAGCCGCCGCGATCCGGAACTGTACGCGCAACTGTCGAACTTCCAGGACCAGTACCGCACGCTGTTCCGGGCGCTGGGTTATGAGTTGGTCTGCGACACCCGTGGCTTCTACTACTTCGTTCCGGACTTGGCTGCGGCGGCGGTGAACAAGACCGCGCAACGTCTGGCGCTGTTCACTTTCATCCTCGTCGAGCACCTGGCCGATCAGGGCCGCGACCCGGTCGCCGTGCTCGACGGTGGCAGCCTTGGCCGTGATGAGTTGCCGTCCTTGTTGGAAAAATACCGCGACCTGTTTATCCAGGCCGAAGTACAGACCGTCGAAGAACTCGAAGAAAAAATCATGCGCCGCATGACTCAGCTCGGTTTTGCCGGCGAAGAAAACGGCGTCTACCGTTTCCTACCGCCGATGCACCGCTTCCTTGATGTCTGCCTGTCGGTTCAGCAGGACCGCGATCTGGCGGCCAGCCTGCACAGCGTGTTGCCGTTGCCGGTTCCAGTATTGATCGACGACGATAGCGACGAAAAACTGCTGCAAACCGACGACCCGCTGGACCTCAGTGACTTCGAAGAAGACAGCGAAGAAGACGCCATGGCCCGCGCCATTGCCGAAGAACAGGAGACCGACGCATGAGCAAGGAACGCTACGGCATTCGCCGCTTCGCCCTTTTGAACACCGCCGGTTACAGCCTCGGCTTGTTCCCGCTGGAAGAACCGTTGTCGGTCTACGGCGCGAACAACCTCGGTAAATCCGCATCGATCAACGCCTTGCAGTTCCCGATTCTGGCGCGCATGTCGGACATGAGTTTCGGCAAGTACAGCCTGGAACAATCCCGCCGTTTCTACTTCGCTTCGGACACCAGTTACATCCTGGTCGAAGTGTCCCTCCCCCACGGCCCGCACGTGATCGGCGTGGTCGGTCGCGGCCCGGGCGGTGGTTTCGGTCACCAGTTCTTCGCCTACGCCGGCAAACTGGATCTGGCCCATTACCAGAAGAACGACACCTGCCTGCGTCAGAAAGAATTGTTCACCAACCTTGAGCGCGAAGGCCTGAAAGCCTACGAACTCAAACCGGATGAACTGCGTCGTTTGCTGGTCGGCGGCCACACTTCGATCCCCCTGGACCTGACGCTGATCCCGCTGCGCTCCACCAGCGAGCAGAGCCTGAAGACCTTCCGCGCCCTGTTCATCAACTTGCTGCACATGCGCGAAATCACCGCGGCCAAGCTCAAGCAGCTGTTCCTCGATGCGTTTGAACACAGCCTGCGCTCCGGCAGCGTCGATTACATCGCCGCGTGCGAAGAAGCGTTCCGCGATGTCCGTCGCATGGAACAGGACTACAACTCGCTGGTGACTGCCGGCCCATTGGTCGAAGCCCTTGCGGCAGGCGTGACCCAGCGCAATATCCTGCGCGGCAAGCTGCACCGGATCTCGCCGCTGCTCGATTCGTTGCTGGGCACCTGGTCGGATTACGCCAGTGCGCGCAAGGAAGAGTTGACGATTCAGGCCGAGCACTACCGCAACGAGCAGGACGCGCTGCAAAACGATCAGCGCGGCGGCACTCAGGAGCTGATGCGCCTGGAGCGGGAAATCACCGGCATCCAGCGCTGGCTCGGCGAGCTGTCGGTGCTCAAGCATCGCTTCGCGTTGGTTGATGACGTCAAAGTGCTGGAACAGCAACTGCTCGCGGCCAAGGACGCGCACGACGAACTGGCCGGTGCACTGGCGCAGTCGCGGCAGTTCTCTGCCGAAGACCTGGAAGAACGTCTGCGGGACCTGGAAAAACGCCTGAAGTCGGTGAAGCAGCAACTCGATCACGCCGACAACAACAGCTACGCCCGTCTGCGCGAGGAATTCTCGCAACAGGACGTCGAGCGTCTGATGCGCCTGTTCAACAGCGCACTGTTCAGCCTGCCGCTGGGCGAACACGGCATTACGCTGGACGAGGACGGTCAGTGGGTCAAGTCCATGGAGTTGATCCTCGACGGTTTCAAAGGCGAGCGCTTCGAAGTGCCGGGACTGTCCATCGACATCTCGCACATTGAGCCGCCGGCCCTGCAAGCTTTGGCTGACCGCGCGGCATTGCGCGATCAGAAAGAGCGTCTGGACAAAGAACTCAAGCAGCTTAAAACCCAGGCGGCCGTGGCCGCCGACCGTGCCGCGAGCAAGACCCAGACCGAAGCGCTGTACCAGCAAGTGCTGGACGCGCAGAAAGCCCTGGAAGATTTCCGTCGCGCGCAAACCCTGAGTGCCGAGGAAGGCGACAAACTCGAACAACTGGCGCAGATGGAAGCGGCGCAGGACGAATTGAAGCGTTCCAGCGATGCCTTCACCGAACGCGTCCAGCAACTGTCGGCCAAGCTGCAACTGGTCGGCCGGCAGATCGGCGACATGGAAGCCAAGCAACGCACCCTCGACGACGCCTTGCGCCGCCGCCAGCTGTTGCCGGCAGACCTGCCGTTCGGCACACCGTTCATGGACCCTATCGATGATTCCATGGACAACCTGCTGCCCCTGCTCAACGACTACCAGGACAGTTGGCAGGGTTTGCAGCGCAGCGACGGTCAGATCGAGGCGTTGTACGCTCAGGTCCGTCTCAAAGGCGTGGCCAAGTTCGACAGCGAAGACGATATGGAGCGTCGCCTGCAACTGCTGATCAACGCCTATGCGCACCGTACCGACGAAGCCCTGACTCTTGGCAAGGCCCGCCGTGCGGCGGTCACCGACATCGCCCGGACCCTGCGCAACATCCGCAGCGACTACGACAGCCTCGAGCATCAACTGGCGCTGTTCAACCGTGAGATCAACAAACGTCAGGTCTCCAACCTGCAGAGCTTCCGCATCGTGCTCGCGCCGAACAAGGAAGCGCTCAAGCACATCGACCAGATCATCCACAGTGCCGGCCAGTACGAAGAAGGCGAAACCCTCTCCGTCTTCGACCTGAGCCAAAGTGCCGATCAGGACAACAAGAACGAAGAAGCCAAGGAATACCTGGCACGGCTGGTGGCGGCGAACCACAACCAGCTCGGCCTCAAGGACTTGTTCGAACTGGCGTTCGAGATCACCAAGGTCAACGGTCAACCGGTGATTCACACTGACATCGACGGCGCGGCCTCCAACGGCACCACGATGACCATCAAGGCGCTGACCAACATGTACTTGTTGCTGCACTTGATGGACCGCGACCAGGCCGGTCGCGTGCGCCTGCCGTACTACCTCGACGAGGCGGCGGACATCGACGAGAAGAACCAGGCCGCGTTGCTGGAAACCAGCCTGCAGCTGGGCTTCGTGCCGATCCTGGCGAGTGTGAAGCCGCAGGTCTGCGCCAGTGTGGCGATTGACCTGGAAGGTGGCAGCGGGCCGAACGGGATCTACATCGATGAGGCGGACTGGAAGTACATTCGCCGGCATGATGAGGTGAAGGCTGCTGTTGTTGCACAGGCGGACGAGCCGGAGCTGGATGCGGTCTGATTTGGCGTTAAATCGAAGGCAATAAAAAAGGCCGCGATCCAATGGATTGCGGCCTTTTTTATGGTGCGAGACTTGTAGTGGACTCCAGGGCCTCTTCGCGAGCAAGCCCGCTCCCACATTGTTTCTGCGCCGTGCACAAATTCAGTGTGGGAGCGGGCTTGCTCGCGAAGGCGTCATCACAGACGCCCAATCAACGTCCCGCTATTTACCGAGTGAAATCTTCGGCGCCCAGGTCAGCCACTCATCTTCAAACTTGTCGAACAACGGGAACGTCTGCTCAGGCCGCGCTGGGCTACCCATGCGATCACCATCTGGCGTTGCGAAGGCGATGCCGCCCTGAATCAACGTTTCAAGGGATTCAGTCCTTACCGTCGCGCCTTTGAACAAGCCGTAGTCGAAACCGAAACCGCTGGTGTTCCAGAAACGCGTGCCGCTGCGCACCAATGGCGCGTATTTCGGCTCGATCAGGATGTGTACCAAGACACGATCAGCGGTCTGGCCCAACTCATAGCCCGTCACTTTGCCCACGGTGACCTCGCGGTACGTCACCGGCACACCGGTTTTCAAGGACCCACGGCGAGCGGCGCTCAGAACCAGACTCAAACCGGCTTCCTGTTTGGCCGATTCCGGTGGAGTGGCCAGGGCGACGAAGTTCTTCTGCGGGCCGAGGTTCTTCGGCGCGGGCTGTACTTCAATGTATTGGCCGGTGACCAATGTTTCCAGGTTAGAAGTCTTGATCAGGCCCAGCTCAGGCTTGACCACCCAAAATTGGCTGCCGACCCGGGCAATGCGCTCCGGCACTTCGGTGATTCGTGCGGTGAGCATCACCGATTGCAGGTCATCACTGAGGTCGACGTCTTCAATCTTGCCAACGTCCAGGCCTTTGAATCTCACGGGGGTGCCGCTGTGCAAACCATCGGCGCGATCAACCTTGATGGTGACCACGGTGCCTTTCTGATTGGCCTCCTCATGGTTGGCGAACAGGCGAAAACGTGGAATGCGCTTCTGCAACGGCGCCTTGGCTTCTGGGGTTTCGAAAGCGATACCGCCGGCCATCAGGCTTTGCAGCGACTCGCTTTTGACCTGGATTCCGCCAGTCAATCCGCCTGTGAGCGTGATGCCGCTGGCGTTCCAGAAGCGGGTCGACGCGTTGACCAGGCCTTCGTACTCCTTCTCGATGTGGACACCGATCACCAGTTGCTTCTTCTTCTTGGAGAACTGATAGCTCTGCACCGAACCGACCTTGACCTGCTTGTAGAGAATCGGACTGCCGACTTCCAGCGACCCCAGATTCTCGGTGAACAACACCAGGTGCAGGCCGGGCGAACGCAGGTCCAGCGGCGGCGCCTTGGGCCTGGCAACGAACTCACGTTGCGGCGCAGCCCCTTTGTCGCCCGGTCGCACAGCGATGTAGTTACCTTTGACCAAGGCCTCCAGACCGGTGATACCGGCAAGGGAAATCGACGGTTTGACTACCCAGAACTGAGTGCCTTCGACCAGATAATCCTCGGCCAGTGGGTCAAGGGTCAATTCGGCAGTGGCGGCATTCAGGTCCGCATCGACCTTCAGCGCTTTCAGGTTGCCGACCTGGATGCCTTTGTACATGACCGGTGTACGGCCGGCCTGCAGGCCTTCGAAATCGCTCAATTTGACCTTTACCCGAATACCGGCAGCGGCGGCATCGAAATCCTCGTAGAGACGGAATGGCAGGCTCGGATCGGTGGGCGGGCTGTCCTTGCGGTTCTCCGGCGTGGCGAACGCCATACCGCCTGCGACGATGCTGGCGAGCGATTCGCTGCGCACTTTCACACCCGACAGGTTGGCGTCGATGCTGATGCCGCTGGCGTTCCAGAAACGCGTGTGTTTGCGCACCAGATTGGCGTAGGTGGGCTCAATGAAGACTTTGAGTTCGACAGTGCTTTGGTCTTCCGACAGCAAGTAGCTTTTGACCTGGCCAACTTTGATCTGCTTGTAGAACACCGGGCTGCCACGGTTCAGTGAACCGAGACGATCAGCCTTGATGGTGAGGTGCAGACCGGGCTGGGAGTCCGACAGAGGGGGCTCTTCGGCCAGGGCTTTGAACTTGCGGGTCGGCTCGCCCTCGCCGGGACTGATGGCCACGTAGTTACCGGACACCAGCGTTTCCAGCCCGGTGATACCGGCCAGGGTCACGCTGGGTTTGACCAGCCAGAAACGGGTGCTGGTCTTGAGGTATTGCTCCACGTCCTTGTTCATCTCGACGGTGGCGATCACCCCTTTGGAGCTGCCTTCATCATCGAGCTTGAGGGTTTTCACCTTGCCGACTGACATGCCTTTGTAGACGACTTCAGTCTTGTTGGCCTGAATGCCTTCACCGCTTTCGAAACGCACCTGAATCTCGATGCCGGTTTCGCTGTAGGCACGCCAGCCGAGCCAGCCGCCGATGATCAAGGCGATCAGGGGCAACACCCAGATGGCAGACCAGTTCGAGGCCGGTCGGGTTTTAGCTGTAGGCAAATCAGTCATGGTCGTCGTCCGACTCCGTGTTATCCCAAATCAGTCGGGGATCGAAAGTAACTGCGGCAAGCATCGTCAGAATCACCACACTGGCGAAAGCGATGGCGCCAAGATTGGCTTCGACGCTGGCGAGCCGTCCGAAATTCACGACCGCCACCAGGATGGCGATCACAAAGATGTCCAGCATCGACCAGCGGCCGATGAACTCGATAAAGCGGTACATCCAGATTCGCTGGCGTGCCGAGAGTGGCTGGCGACGTTGCACTGAAAACAGCAGCAGCGCGATGCCTACCAGTTTGAACGTTGGTACCAGAATACTGGCGATAAAAACTACGGCGGCGATGGGAATCATGCCGTGCTGAACCAGCTGGATGACACCGGACATGATCGTACTCGGATCGCCCTGCCCCAATGAGCTGACGGTCATGATCGGCAGCACATTGGCCGGGATATAGAGAATCGCGCCGGTTATCAGCAGCGCCCAGGTACGCACCAGACTGTTCGGACGACGGGCGTGCACCAGCGCACCGCAACGGGTGCAGGTCTGCTCGTCGGTGTCGGCTTCCTGCTTGTTCAATTCATGGCATTCGGTGCAAATCAGAATGCCTGCATCAATCGCCCGCATGGGCATCCTCTCCTGACAAAGCCTGCCAGATCTGATGAGGTGACATCACAACCTCCAACCAGACCTGGACCAACAACAAACTGATGAAACACGCCAAACCAAGGCCTACGGTAATGGCTGCCATATCTGCCAGCTTGACGATCGCTACCAGTACGCCCATGAGGTAAACCTCGAGCATCCCCCAGTCCCGTAGATGGTGGTAAATGCGGTAGAGCAACAAGCCGTAGCTGCGTCCGATATCAAAGCGGATGGTCAACAGCACGGCCAATTGGCAGAGCAGCTTGAGCAGCGGAATTCCCATGCTGCACAGGAACACAATCACCGAGACGCCTTGCATGCCGGTGTCGAACAAGCCGACAACGCCGGTCCAGACGGTGTCTTGCGACGATTGCCCGAGTAGATTGAGCTGCATGATGGGTAAAAAGTTCGCCGGGATGTACAACAGCAAAGCGGCGATGACCAACGCGAGACTGCGCTGCACCACGTTATGGCGATGGGCGTAGAGCTCGTAACCACAGCGTGGGCATAAGGCTTTCTCGCCATGGGCGAGTTGGGGCTTGCGCATGAGCAAGTCACACTCATGGCACGCCACCAAGTCGTCCAGCGGTAATTCTGACAGCCCAGGGGCGTCAACCGGATCTGGCATAAAGGCTCTGGCCTCCGAAAAAGTTGGGCCTATTCTAGTGTCATGGCTCGAAAATAACTGTGCAAATTTGTGTTGTACCGAAGCAGTACTTTCCTGCGGGCAAAACAAAACCCCTACCTGCATACGCAGATAGGGGTTTCGGAATTTAATCTTGACGATGACCTACTCTCACATGGGGAAACCCCACACTACCATCGGCGATGCATCGTTTCACTGCTGAGTTCGGGATGGGATCAGGTGGTTCCAATGCTCTATGGTCGTCAAGAAATTCGGTAGCCAGGTCATGGGCCCTTACGGGTTCACGCTCCAGCGAATGGGTATGTGACAGCTTGGTGTTTTGTGAGTATCTCGAACTTTCGGTTCGTTTCGTCTTCACACACCGCAATCTGGTGCTCTTTCGCCTTTGGGCTCGAAGCAAGCAAATTGCTTGGGTGTTATATGGTCAAGCCTCACGGGCAATTAGTATTGGTTAGCTCAACGCCTCACAGCGCTTACACACCCAACCTATCAACGTCGTAGTCTTCGACGGCCCTTCAGGGGACTCAAGGTCCCAGTGAGATCTCATCTTGAGGCTAGTTTCCCGCTTAGATGCTTTCAGCGGTTATCTATTCCGAACATAGCTACCCGGCAATGCCACTGGCGTGACAACCGGAACACCAGAGGTTCGTCCACTCCGGTCCTCTCGTACTAGGAGCAGCCCCTCTCAAATCTCAAACGTCCACGGCAGATAGGGACCGAACTGTCTCACGACGTTCTAAACCCAGCTCGCGTACCACTTTAAATGGCGAACAGCCATACCCTTGGGACCGGCTTCAGCCCCAGGATGTGATGAGCCGACATCGAGGTGCCAAACACCGCCGTCGATATGAACTCTTGGGCGGTATCAGCCTGTTATCCCCGGAGTACCTTTTATCCGTTGAGCGATGGCCCTTCCATACAGAACCACCGGATCACTAAGACCTACTTTCGTACCTGCTCGACGTGTCTGTCTCGCAGTCAAGCGCGCTTTTGCCTTTATACTCTACGACCGATTTCCGACCGGTCTGAGCGCACCTTCGTACTCCTCCGTTACTCTTTAGGAGGAGACCGCCCCAGTCAAACTACCCACCATACACTGTCCTCGATCCGGATAACGGACCTGAGTTAGAACCTCAAAGTTGCCAGGGTGGTATTTCAAGGTTGGCTCCACGCGAACTGGCGTCCACGCTTCAAAGCCTCCCACCTATCCTACACAAGCAAATTCAAAGTCCAGTGCAAAGCTATAGTAAAGGTTCACGGGGTCTTTCCGTCTAGCCGCGGATACACTGCATCTTCACAGCGATTTCAATTTCACTGAGTCTCGGGTGGAGACAGCGCCGCCATCGTTACGCCATTCGTGCAGGTCGGAACTTACCCGACAAGGAATTTCGCTACCTTAGGACCGTTATAGTTACGGCCGCCGTTTACCGGGGCTTCGATCAAGAGCTTCGCGTTAGCTAACCCCATCAATTAACCTTCCGGCACCGGGCAGGCGTCACACCCTATACGTCCACTTTCGTGTTTGCAGAGTGCTGTGTTTTTAATAAACAGTCGCAGCGGCCTGGTATCTTCGACCGGCATGGGCTTACGCAGTAAATGCTTCACCCTCACCGGCGCACCTTCTCCCGAAGTTACGGTGCCATTTTGCCTAGTTCCTTCACCCGAGTTCTCTCAAGCGCCTTGGTATTCTCTACCCAACCACCTGTGTCGGTTTGGGGTACGGTTCCTGGTTACCTGAAGCTTAGAAGCTTTTCTTGGAAGCATGGCATCAACCACTTCGTGTTCTAAAAGAACACTCGTCATCAGCTCTCGGCCTTAGAATCCCGGATTTACCTAAGATTCCAGCCTACCACCTTAAACTTGGACAACCAACGCCAAGCTGGCCTAGCCTTCTCCGTCCCTCCATCGCAATAACCAGAAGTACAGGAATATTAACCTGTTTTCCATCGACTACGCTTTTCAGCCTCGCCTTAGGGACCGACTAACCCTGCGTCGATTAACGTTGCGCAGGAAACCTTGGTCTTTCGGCGTGGGTGTTTTTCACACCCATTGTCGTTACTCATGTCAGCATTCGCACTTCTGATACCTCCAGCAAGCTTCTCAACTCACCTTCACAGGCTTACAGAACGCTCCTCTACCGCATCACCTAAGTGATACCCGTAGCTTCGGTGTATGGTTTGAGCCCCGTTACATCTTCCGCGCAGGCCGACTCGACTAGTGAGCTATTACGCTTTCTTTAAAGGGTGGCTGCTTCTAAGCCAACCTCCTAGCTGTCTAAGCCTTCCCACATCGTTTCCCACTTAACCATAACTTTGGGACCTTAGCTGACGGTCTGGGTTGTTTCCCTTTTCACGACGGACGTTAGCACCCGCCGTGTGTCTCCCATGCTCGGCACTTGTAGGTATTCGGAGTTTGCATCGGTTTGGTAAGTCGGGATGACCCCCTAGCCGAAACAGTGCTCTACCCCCTACAGTGATACATGAGGCGCTACCTAAATAGCTTTCGAGGAGAACCAGCTATCTCCGAGCTTGATTAGCCTTTCACTCCGATCCACAGGTCATCCGCTAACTTTTCAACGGTAGTCGGTTCGGTCCTCCAGTTAGTGTTACCCAACCTTCAACCTGCCCATGGATAGATCGCCCGGTTTCGGGTCTATTCCCAGCGACTAGACGCCCTATTAAGACTCGCTTTCGCTACGCCTCCCCTATTCGGTTAAGCTCGCCACTGAAAATAAGTCGCTGACCCATTATACAAAAGGTACGCAGTCACCCAACAAAGTGGGCTCCCACTGCTTGTACGCATACGGTTTCAGGATCTATTTCACTCCCCTCTCCGGGGTTCTTTTCGCCTTTCCCTCACGGTACTAGTTCACTATCGGTCAGTCAGTAGTATTTAGCCTTGGAGGATGGTCCCCCCATATTCAGACAAAGTTTCTCGTGCTCCGTCCTACTCGATTTCATGACCAAGAGATTTTCGCGTACAGGGCTATCACCCACTATGGCCGCACTTTCCAGAGCGTTCCGCTAATCTCAAAGCCACTTAAGGGCTAGTCCCCGTTCGCTCGCCACTACTAAGGGAATCTCGGTTGATTTCTTTTCCTCAGGGTACTTAGATGTTTCAGTTCCCCTGGTTCGCCTCTTAAGCCTATGTATTCAGCTTAAGATAACCATCTTATGATGGCTGGGTTCCCCCATTCAGACATCTCCGGATCAAAGTCTGTTTGCCGACTCCCCGAAGCTTTTCGCAGGCTACCACGTCTTTCATCGCCTCTGACTGCCAAGGCATCCACCGTATGCGCTTCTTCACTTGACCATATAACCCCAAGCAATCTGGTTATACTGTGAAGACGACATTCGCCGAAAATTCGATAATACTCAATTAAGAGCAACTCACAAATTTTACCTTAGCCTGATCCGCTACCAGTGAAAGTAACGTTCAGTCTATCTTTCTATCACATACCCAAATTTTTAAAGAACGATCTAGCCAAAGACTAGAAATCAACATTCACCATCATCACAATGGAATGCTCATTTCTAAGCTTTCAACAAACAGAAGCAGTAGTGGTGGAGCCAAACGGGATCGAACCGTTGACCTCCTGCGTGCAAGGCAGGCGCTCTCCCAGCTGAGCTATGGCCCCGTATTTCTACAGGTTCCCACACAAAATTGGTGGGTCTGGGCAGATTCGAACTGCCGACCTCACCCTTATCAGGGGTGCGCTCTAACCAACTGAGCTACAGACCCAATTTCGGGCTGCTTCTTATCGTCTTCTTCAATGAATCAAGCAATTCGTGTGGGAACTTATGGAGCAGCTGATGTCGTCGATTAAGGAGGTGATCCAGCCGCAGGTTCCCCTACGGCTACCTTGTTACGACTTCACCCCAGTCATGAATCACACCGTGGTAACCGTCCTCCCGAAGGTTAGACTAGCTACTTCTGGTGCAACCCACTCCCATGGTGTGACGGGCGGTGTGTACAAGGCCCGGGAACGTATTCACCGCGACATTCTGATTCGCGATTACTAGCGATTCCGACTTCACGCAGTCGAGTTGCAGACTGCGATCCGGACTACGATCGGTTTTCTGGGATTAGCTCCACCTCGCGGCTTGGCAACCCTCTGTACCGACCATTGTAGCACGTGTGTAGCCCAGGCCGTAAGGGCCATGATGACTTGACGTCATCCCCACCTTCCTCCGGTTTGTCACCGGCAGTCTCCTTAGAGTGCCCACCATTACGTGCTGGTAACTAAGGACAAGGGTTGCGCTCGTTACGGGACTTAACCCAACATCTCACGACACGAGCTGACGACAGCCATGCAGCACCTGTCTCAATGTTCCCGAAGGCACCAATCCATCTCTGGAAAGTTCATTGGATGTCAAGGCCTGGTAAGGTTCTTCGCGTTGCTTCGAATTAAACCACATGCTCCACCGCTTGTGCGGGCCCCCGTCAATTCATTTGAGTTTTAACCTTGCGGCCGTACTCCCCAGGCGGTCAACTTAATGCGTTAGCTGCGCCACTAAGAGCTCAAGGCTCCCAACGGCTAGTTGACATCGTTTACGGCGTGGACTACCAGGGTATCTAATCCTGTTTGCTCCCCACGCTTTCGCACCTCAGTGTCAGTATCAGTCCAGGTGGTCGCCTTCGCCACTGGTGTTCCTTCCTATATCTACGCATTTCACCGCTACACAGGAAATTCCACCACCCTCTACCATACTCTAGCTTGTCAGTTTTGAATGCAGTTCCCAGGTTGAGCCCGGGGATTTCACATCCAACTTAACAAACCACCTACGCGCGCTTTACGCCCAGTAATTCCGATTAACGCTTGCACCCTCTGTATTACCGCGGCTGCTGGCACAGAGTTAGCCGGTGCTTATTCTGTCGGTAACGTCAAAACACTTACGTATTAGGTAAATGCCCTTCCTCCCAACTTAAAGTGCTTTACAATCCGAAGACCTTCTTCACACACGCGGCATGGCTGGATCAGGCTTTCGCCCATTGTCCAATATTCCCCACTGCTGCCTCCCGTAGGAGTCTGGACCGTGTCTCAGTTCCAGTGTGACTGATCATCCTCTCAGACCAGTTACGGATCGTCGCCTTGGTGAGCCATTACCTCACCAACTAGCTAATCCGACCTAGGCTCATCTGATAGCGCAAGGCCCGAAGGTCCCCTGCTTTCTCCCGTAGGACGTATGCGGTATTAGCGTCCGTTTCCGAGCGTTATCCCCCACTACCAGGCAGATTCCTAGGCATTACTCACCCGTCCGCCGCTCGCCACCAGGTACAAGTACCCGTGCTGCCGCTCGACTTGCATGTGTTAGGCCTGCCGCCAGCGTTCAATCTGAGCCATGATCAAACTCTTCAGTTCAAACATCTTTGGGTTTTTAAGAAACCCTAAACTTGGCTCAGCAATCGTTGGTTACATCTTTGATTTCTCGCGGAGTAACTTGTGATGCCGATAATCTTGTTGACTATCAGTCTGACTCCACAAGCACCCACACGAATTGCTTGATTCAGTTGTTAAAGAGCGGTTGGTTAAGATCTTTCGTCTCAACCGAGGCGCGCATTCTACAGCAGCCTCTGTTGCTGTCAAGCGGTTATTTTCAGAAGTTTCAAAGCTTCCTTTGCAACTTCAACCACTTGCGCTTCCGATCTCTCGTTAGCGGGAGGCGAATTCTACAGCGTTACTCGCTGCTGTCAACACCTCTTTTTCTCCGCTTTCGACCGAGAAGATCGAACCGTCAATCAAGCCACACAAACCCGCTTGATCAACTCCTTCGGGGCTTCGATGACCTGAAGCAACCCGCTGTCGAAAACTGCGTAACTCTTTGTTTACCAAGGAGTTTTCCGTTTCGACTGCGCCGGAAGTGGGGCGAATTATAGACTTCCAGAATCTGCCGTCAACACCTATTTACGCTTTTCTTGCAGAAGGTACCTTTTTAGCTATTAAGCGCGGGATTCGGCGAGCAATCGGGGGAATGCGCAGCACTAACAGCAGCGCGCCTATAGAGGCATAGACAGACCATTCCTTCAAATCCGCTCGAACGATCCAAAGCATATGCAGCAAGCCGAGCCCGAGAATCACATAAGCCAGCCGATGCAACTTCTTCCAACGCACACCCAAGCGTCGCTGACTATAACGATTGGAGGTCACCGCCAATGCCAACAAACCAAGAAATCCCAACGTCCCGACAATGATGTACGGCCGCTTGCGCAACTCGACACCCAGCTGCGACCAGTCAAATCCAAGAATGAACGCTGTATAGCCGCTCAAATGCAGAACCACATAAGCGAAACACCACAGCCCCAGTTGCCGGCGTACAGCGATCCATCCCGCCCAACCGGTAAGTTTCTGCAGAGGCGTCATGCTTAAGGTTATCAATAGCAGGACAAGCGTCCCCAACCCGAGACGGTCAACCAGCACCTTGCCCGGGTCGGGGCCCAGCACATCCTGCCAAGCCTGATACAACCAAAGCAGCGGCCAGATCGCAGCCGCTATAAAGACGCCCACTCGCCAAAACAGATAACGCATCAGTAGTTCTTCCGCAGATCGAGCCCTGTATAGAGAGAAGCGACTTCATCCGAGTAGCCGTTGAACATCTGCGTATCCCGAACATTGGGCTTGAACAGACCGCTCGGCAACCGCCGCTCCCGCGCCTGGGTCCAGCGCGGGTGATCGACCGTAGGGTTCACGTTCGCATAAAAGCCGTACTCATCCGCGGCAATGCTCTGCCAGGTGGTTTTCGGCTGTTCACTGACCAGACTGATCCGCACGATGGATTTGATGCTCTTGAAGCCGTACTTCCAAGGCACCACCAACCGTAGCGGCGCCCCGTTCTGATTCGGCAATTCGCGCCCATACATGCCCACCGCAAGAATCGCCAGCGGATTCATCGCCTCATCCAACCGCAGCCCCTCTACATAGGGCCACTCGATCAAGGCAAAGCCGGAGCGCTGACCTGGCATGCTCTTGGGATCTTGCAGCGTTTCGAAACGGATGAACTTCGCCTTGGACGTAGGTTCGACCTCCTTCAGCAAAGCCGAGAGAGGAAAACCGATCCACGGAATGACCATCGACCAGGCCTCAACACAGCGAAGACGATAAATCCGCTCCTCCAATTGATAAGGCTTCATGAAGTCTTCCAGCGCATACCGCCCCGGCTTACCCACCTCCCCGTCTACTACCACGGTCCAAGGTTCAGTCTTCAACGAACCGGCATTGGCAGCAGGGTCGCCTTTATCAGTGCCGAACTCATAGAAGTTGTTGTAGTGGGTCGCATCCTTGAATGGCGTGATCGCCTCATCCTTGACGTTGACCGCCCCCCACTTGGTAGAAGGAAGCTTTTCGGCAAACCAGGAAGGTGCCTTGCCAGGCTCGACATCGGCGTAACGAGCGGCTTCGTCAGCACTGGCCCAACGCGGCAGACTGCTCACAGCCAGACCGGCTACGGCAGCACCCAATAGATTGCGTCGAGAAAGATAGAAGGATTCAGGCGTGACGTCCGACTCGTGGCAGTCAGACGCTTTGGGGACTTTGATCAGCATGGCAACTCCGCAGCATTGGAGGACAGATGCACCAATAGACTGCGGAGTATGAGGGAAATTACATCACTCGGCTTTTTTGTGCCGACGAAGATGCAACAGGTATTGCACCGGACCGGACGCCGCGTAAGCGAGGAAAACCAGCAGCAGAATGCGCGGTGGATCACTGAAGACCACGGCAAACACCAGCACCACCGCCAGGATCGCGACAAAAGGCACTCGTCCCTTCAAGTCCAGCTCCTTGAAGCTGTTGTACTTGATGTTGCTGACCATCAGCATGCCGGCGGCGGCCACCATCAGCGCAACCAGGAAGGACATCTTGGACCCCTGAATGCCGTAATCGCTGAACGCCCAGACAATCCCCGCGACCACACCCGCGGCAGCCGGGCTGGCCAGACCGATGAAGTAGCGTTTGTCCGCAGTGCCGACTTGCGTATTGAAGCGGGCCAGACGCAATGCCGCGCCAGCAACATAGATGAAGGCAACCATCCAGCCGACCTTGCCCATGTCGCCCAAGGCCCAGCCAAACGCCAGCAATGCCGGCGCGACACCAAAGGCGACCATGTCCGACAGCGAGTCGTACTCGGCGCCGAAGGCACTCTGGGTATTAGTCATACGGGCGACTCGACCATCGAGGCCGTCGAGCACCATGGCGACGAAAATCGCGATAGCGGCAAACGCGAAATACTTGCTCGCGCCAACCGAATCACCGGCACTCAAGGCGCTCTGGGCGCTCATCGAACTTATGATGGAATAAAACCCTGCGAACAGGTTCGCAGTGGTGAACAGATTCGGCAGAAGATAGATACCACGATGCCGGACTTTACGACCTTCAGCGTCGTGCCCTTCCTCGATGTGCTCATCGATGGGCAGCAGGCTTTCGGCGTCAGAAGCCTTGTTTGGCTCTTCGGGACGTTCGCTCATGGACATTACCTTGCAACGGGGTGGAAAGTTTCGACAGGTGTCTGGGACGACGGTTCGGCCGCAAACGATGCAGCTTTATACCAGAACCGGCCACCCAAACGAAAAAACGCGGCCTAAGCCGCGTTTTTCGTACAAGTGCGCGACTTAGTTTTTAGCTTTGTCGACGATCTTGTTGGCACCGATCCACGGCATCATGGAGCGCAGTTGCTCGCCGATGATTTCGATACCGTGAGCGGCGTTGTTACGACGCTTGGCGGTCATCGAAGGATAGCCGGTCGCGCCTTCGCTGATGAACATCTTGGCGTATTCGCCGTCCTGAATACGTTTCAGGGCGTTGCGCATGGCCTGACGGGATTCGGCGTTGATCACTTCCGGACCGGTCACGTACTCGCCGTACTCAGCGTTGTTGGAGATCGAGTAGTTCATGTTGGCGATGCCGCCTTCGTACATGAGGTCAACGATCAGCTTCAGTTCGTGCAGGCATTCGAAGTAAGCCATTTCCGGCGCGTAGCCAGCTTCAACCAGGGTTTCGAAACCGGCTTTGACCAGTTCAACGGTACCGCCGCACAGAACGGCTTGTTCGCCGAACAGGTCGGTTTCGGTCTCGTCCTTGAAGGTGGTTTCGATGATGCCGGTACGACCGCCACCCACGCCTGCGGCGTAGGACAGTGCAACGTTTTTGGCGTTGCCCGAAGCATCCTGGTAGATAGCGATCAGGTCAGGGATACCGCCGCCTTTGACGAACTCGGAACGCACGGTGTGGCCCGGTGCTTTCGGCGCGATCATGATCACGTCGAGGTCAGCGCGCGGAACAACCTGGTTGTAGTGGATCGCGAAGCCGTGGGAGAAGGCCAGGGTGGCGCCTTTCTTGATGTTCGGCTCGATTTCGTTCTTGTACAGGGCAGACTGGAACTCGTCCGGGGTCAGGATCATGACCAGGTCGGCCGCAGCAACAGCGGAAGCAACGTCGGTCACTTTCAGGCCGTGGGCTTCGGCTTTGGCAACAGTGGCCGAACCTTTGCGCAGACCGACAGTCACGTCAACGCCGGAGTCTTTCAGGTTGCACGCTTGAGCGTGGCCTTGGGAACCGTAACCAATGATGGCAACTTTCTTGCCCTGGATGATCGACAGGTCGCAGTCTTTTTCGTAATAAACTTTCATGAAATTCCCCTATATATCCAGGCCGTTCAGGCCATTCGCTAATTTGGTTTAGATGCTGAGTACTTTGTCGCCGCGAGCGATGCCGGTCACGCCGCTACGGACGGTTTCCAGGATCGAGGCGGTGCCAATGGACTGAATGAAGCTGTCGAGCTTGTCGCTGGTACCGGTCAATTGAACGGTATACACGCTAGCGCTGACATCGACGATCTGCCCACGGTAAATATCGGTGGTGCGCTTGATCTCGGCGCGCTGGGCGCCGGTGGCCTTGACCTTGACCAACATCAGTTCGCGCTCGATGTGAGCACTCTCCGACAGGTCGACCAGTTTGACCACTTCGATCAGCTTGTTCAGGTTCTTGGTGATCTGCTCGATGATTTCATCGTGGCCGACAGTGGTCAGCGTCAGACGCGACAAGGTCGGGTCTTCGGTAGGGGCCACGGTCAGGCTTTCGATGTTGTAGTTGCGCTGCGAGAACAGGCCGACTACACGAGACAGAGCACCGGGTTCGTTTTCCAGAAGCAGGGAAATAATATGTCGCATGATTAAGTACGCTCCGTCTTGCTCAGCCACATATCGCGCATGGAGCCGTCTTTGATCTGCATCGGATAGACGTGCTCACCGGCGTCGACCTTGATGTCGATGAACACCAGACGATCCTTCATCGCGAACGCTTGCTCCATCATCGGCTTCAAATCCTTCAAGTCCGTGATGCGCATCCCCACGTGACCGTAGGCTTCGGCCAACTTGACGAAGTCCGGCAACGATTCCATGTAGGAGTGCGAGTGACGCGCGCCGTAGCTCATGTCCTGCCACTGACGGACCATGCCGAGCACGCCGTTGTTGAGCAGGATGATCTTCACCGGCAGGTCATGCTGCAGGCAAGTGGACAGCTCCTGGATGTTCATCTGGATGCTGCCTTCACCAGTCACGCAAGCCACGTCCGCTTCCGGGAAGCTCAGTTTCACGCCCATTGCTGCCGGGAAACCGAAGCCCATCGTGCCCAGGCCGCCGGAGTTGATCCAGCGATTAGGCTTGTTGAAGCGGTAGTACTGCGCCGCGAACATCTGGTGCTGACCCACGTCGGACGCAATGTAGGCGTCGCCCTTGGTCACTTCGTGCAGGGTTTCGATAACGGTCTGCGGCTTGATGATGCTGCCGTCCCCTTTGTTGTAAGGGAACATGTCGCGATCACCGCGCCACTCTTCAACCTGCTTCCACCAGGCAGCAACCGAGTCCTTGTTCGGGGTCTCGCCGATTTCCTTGAAGGTAGCGACCATTTCGGTCAAGACGCTTTCCACCGGGCCGACGATAGGAACGTCGGCCTTGATGGTCTTGGAGATCGAAGCCGGGTCGATATCGATGTGGATGATCTTGGCGCTTGGGCAGAACTTCGATGCACCGTTGATAACACGGTCATCGAAACGTGCGCCCACGGCCATGATCACGTCCGCATGGTGCATCGCCAGGTTGGCGGTGTAGCTGCCGTGCATACCAAGCATGCCGAGGAACTGACGGTCGCTGCCCGGATAGGCGCCGAGGCCCATCAAGGTATTGGTGACCGGCACGTTCAGCAGTTGCGCCAATTCGGTCAACGGCGCGGAGCCGTTGCCCAGAATGACGCCGCCGCCGGCATAGATGATCGGCCGCTTGGCCGCCAACAGCATTTCCACCGCTTTGCGGATCTGGCCCGAGTGACCACGAACCGCCGGGCTGTAGGAACGCAGCTTGGCTTTTTTCGGGAAGATGTATTCGAACTTCTCGGCCGGGTTGGTCATGTCTTTCGGGATGTCGACAACGACAGGACCAGGACGACCGGATTGCGCGAGGTAGAACGCCTTTTTCATGATCTCCGGGATTTCCGAAGCATGCTTGATCATGAAACTGTGTTTCACGATCGGCCGGGAGATACCGATCATGTCGGTTTCCTGGAAGGCATCGGTACCGACCATGGTGCTAGGCACCTGGGCGGTCAGGATCACCATCGGGATCGAGTCCATGTACGCAGTAGCAATACCGGTAATGACGTTGGTCGCGCCGGGACCGGAGGTCACCAGTACGACGCCGGCCTTGCCGGTAGCGCGCGCATAGCCGTCAGCCATGTGAGTGGCAGCCTGCTCATGACGAACGAGAATGTGTTGAACGGCTGGTTCTTTGAACAGCGCGTCATAGATATGCAATGCGGCACCACCCGGGTACCCATAGATATATTTAACGCCTTCGTCACGCAAAAAGCGGACGAGCATCTCACCGCCAGATAAAAGCTCCACGTTGTTCACCTCTAAAACGCCAGAATACCGCCCACATCAAAGAGGACGGGTCTTAATAGGTTTACTTCTCAGCAGAGCATGAGCGACGGTGGTCGCCGACTACGTCAGCACTGACTGAGCAAGTATTGGGATCGTCCCAAGTGTTGCGGGGCTTTCCCACCCAGCGCGAGGTAACGCGTTGCGGGTGTAACAGGTCGGCGCGGATGTGCGCCTCATGATCTGCTGAGTGGGCCTGCTTCTGGCAGTCCCTCTACAGCGGACTTTGGATTCTTCTGTTTCGTCCCCTGCAAGTCAAGCCGTCTATGTGCTTTATTGAAGTAAGCACATGAGAAAGCAAGAAAAAACCGCTAAACCGCAACTGTGTTAGCTTCAATTGCGCAACTCTGGCAAGGAAATGGCATGCGAACGTTCTTGATGGTCAGTCTGCTGATCAGCCCTTTGTGTATGGCCGGTCAGATCTATAAATGGGTCGACGCTCAAGGTGTAACCCACTTCGACGCGCAACCGCCGCAAGGCCAGGAGGCGACCACGGTGCTGACGCCCTCCCCGCCTGCCGGCAAACCCGCCGCGCCAAAGCGCAGCACCGCGATTGGCGATCAACAGGCCATCGACAACACAGTGAAAAAGCAGGTCGCAGAGCAGCAAGCCCAGCTAAAGATATTCTGCGAGCAGGCGCGAACGAACCTGGCCCAACTGCAGAACAATCCGCGATTGCGGGAGGATGTCGACGGTGAGAGGCGCCGTCTGACCGATGAGCAACGTCAGGAGCGCACGACCGAAGCACAGAAACAGATTGCGGATAACTGCCAGTAGAACCTGGCAGTTTCCGTTTCAGCGAGAGGCGGTGATGAGCAGGTCGAACTCTTTGAGCAAGACCTGCAAATAGCGATCTTTGCCCTGGACATTACGGGCGGCGAAGACCATTTCGGCCATCTCCTGAATCCCTGATGCGTTGGGCAGCGGCAGATCCTGTTCGAGGATGATCTTCATCCGCGGCAAGAAGATCCATTGCAACCACTGCTCGAAATCCAGCGTATCCACCGAAAACGGCTCGACGCTGGATAATGCCTCAGCGGAGGGCGAAACCTCGTCCCACCAGCCCTGAACCCGCAACTCACGCTCGATCAACAGCAGTTGCTCGGCAATTTTCGGAAAACGTGCGTCCATCACGACGAAACCTTGGCCTTCTGACGGGCCAGTGCAGCACCTGAGGAATCACCCTGTTTCTCACGCGCCTGGGCGATCAATTCCCACAGGCTGGCCTGAAGCGCCGGACGACCACTTGCGAACGTCAGGCCACGACGGGCGAATTGTTCAGCCTGGGGTGCATCGCCTTGGGCCATGCGCACCTGAGCCAGTCGATAAAGCACTTGCGGCTCACGCGGCGCAACACGCTGGGCGCGCTCGAGACTGGAGGACGCACCATTGAGGTCGCCGCCGGCCTGTTGCTGCTGAGCCGTGGTCAACAACGCGAGTACCGGACCGTCCAGTTGCTCGTCGGCAGACAAGCCCCCGGAGCTCGCCGAAGGAATCCCGCTCGGCGTCGACGGCATGCTGTAGCTGCCCTGATTGACCGGTGCCGACTGCACCGGCGAGGTATCGATCGGGCCTGGGGTAATCGGACCCGGCGTAATCGGCCCGGTGCTGATCGGGGCCGATGCCACTGCGCCGCCACCCGGGACCATCACGACGACACCGGTGTCACCTTGCGGAATCGCCTGAGTCTGAGCTTGCACAGGGCGTTTTGAGGTCGTCTGACGGAAACCGCCATTTGCCGACACTCGCTCACTGTTGGAGACAGCGCTGCCGGAATCCACAACCGGGATCGAACCGCGCTGTACGGAGGAGCAACCGCTGAGCAAAGCCACGGCGGTAACCGCTGGAATCAACCACTTGTTCACTTGAAACCCTCTTTGCTTAATTCATCCAGCCCTTGACCCAATCCATCACCGTTTCGCCGGATGCAGGGCTTTCGCCACCGCACGCAGCACCGGGATGCGGTTCGCTGCCGCGAATATACGGCATCTGCACAGCGCCTGGGCAGCTGCCTTCGGAACCTTGCCCGGTCCGCGAATCCACCCAAGCTTGAACAACATTATCCGGCTGCGGCATGTCCAACGGCAGCGGATCGGCCTTGCGCATGAAACTGGTCCAGACCTGCAATGCACCGGTGGCACCGGTGAACGGCGTCTTGCCGTTGTCATCGCGCCCCAGCCACACCACCGCCAGCAAATCCTGGCTGAAACCGGCGAACCAGCTGTCTCGCGAGTCGTTACTGGTACCGGTTTTACCCGCCAGCGTCAGGGTTTTCGGCAGCACGTTATAAACCGAACTGCCGGTCCCTTCACGCATGACCCGCTGCATGGCGCTCTGGATCAAGTAAATGGAGGCCGGGTCGAAACGTTGCTCGATCTGGAACGGATAACGCTTGAGCGGCTCGCCTTCGGCGGTGAGTACGCTACGAATCCCGCGCATCGGTGTATTGAAGCCACCGTTGGCCAGCGTCTGGTACATGGTCGCCACTTCGATCGGCGTCAGGCCACCAGCCCCCAGCAGCATCGAAGGGAACGCCGGGAACTCGCGACTGACGCCCAGGCGTGCCAGTGTCTTCAGGACATTCGGCACGCCCACCGCCAACCCGAGACGCGCCGTCGACAGGTTGTAGGAATGGGCCAGTCCCTGGTACAGGAACACCGTACCGTGGGAACGGCGATCATAGTTCTGGGGTTTCCAGACCTGACCGTCCGCGCCTTTGACCGAAAAGGATTCGTCCGACAACCAACTGGTCAGCGTGTACTGGCTCGGTTTCTCAAGGGCTGTCAGATAAACCGCAGGCTTGATCAGCGAGCCGATCGGTCGCACCGCATCAAGCGCCCGGTTGAAACCGGCAAAACTCGCCTGACGACTACCGATCATGGCCTGGACTTCACCGGTTTCCGGGTTGGTCACGACCATCGCCGCTTCAACCTCATCGGCCCCCTTGCGCCCGGACAGGCGTTTAAAGGTGTCGTTGACCGAAGCTTCGGCTTTCATCTGCAGAATCGGATCGAAACTGGTGAAGATCCGCAGGCCTTCTTCGGTCAAGTCTTCGTCGCGGTAGTCTTCGCGCAACTGGCGTTTAACCAGGTCGAGGAAGCCCGGGAAAGAACTGTCCGCCAGCTTGCCGCGCGTCGTCACGCCCAGCGGCATTTTCTTCGCGGCGGCGACCTGCTCGGCGGTGGCCACGCCTTGCTGCTCAAGCACATCGAGCACCAGATTGCGTCGCTCCATCGCCCGTTCCGGGTTGCGACGCGGATTGTAATAAGACGGCCCCTTGACCATCCCCACCAGCATTGCGACTTGATGCAGTTTCAGCTCGGACAATGGCTGCCCGAAGAAGAACTGGCTGGCCAGGCCGAAACCGTGCACCGCGCGCTGGCCATCCTGACCGACGAACACTTCATTGAGGTACGCCTCAAGAATTTCCCGTTTGTCGTAATGCAGCTCAAGCAGCATCGCCATCATGGCTTCGGTGAGTTTTCGGGTCAGGCTGCGTTCGCTGGTCAGGTAGAAATTCTTTACCAACTGTTGGGTCAGCGTACTGCCGCCCTGGGTCATCTTGCCGCCGGAGGTGTTGACCCACACGGCGCGGGCAATCGACTTGGGCGACACGCCCCAGTGGCTATAGAAATCCCGGTCTTCCACCGCCACCAAGGTTTCCAGCAGATACGGCGGAACCTGATCAATCTTGATCAGAATGCGATCTTCGAGGTTTTTCGGGTAGATCCCGCCAATCAGCAGTGGCTCCAGCCGCACGACCGAAAGCTTCGAACCGTTGGTCGCCGAAAGTTCGGCTACATAGTCGCCGGAGAACCGCACGCGCACCGGCTGAGCGCTCTCCAAACCTTCATAGAACTGGAAGCCACGGGTATTCAAGTCGACGGTGTTGCCGTTGACCGCCGCTGCGCCGGGGCCGTTGCTCACCGCTTCACGGCGATAGCCCAAGGCGTCGAGCTCGGTCAGGAAGTCTTCCTTGCTCAGCTTCTGGCCGGTGAACAGCTCGAGCGGGCGCGCATACACCTTGGCCGGGATGGTCCAGCGCTTGCCGGAGAACTTCTCCTGGACCACGGCGTCGAGGTACACCGCGACCCCGGCGAGCACCACGAGGCCGACCAGACTGAGTTTAAGGGCCCAGCCCAGCCAAGGGCTCAAGCCCTTGGAAGGTGGTTTTTTTGGGGTACGGGGGGATCGAGTACGAGTCATGGCGGCGGATTATACGCACTTTATTCATACTCAACAGGAGCCCTCCGAGGTTTGCGTCAGGCGGACTTGCAGCCATAATGGCGGCCGTGAATTTTCCCCAGTCTTTGAAGGATCGCCTGTGAGCCAGTCCCTGATCGCCGCCCTGCAAAACCCGGCCCTCTACCCGCATCCGGTAGACGGATTCCAGGTCATCGAGACCCATATTTCCTGGGTCATCCTCACAGGTCCCTTTGCCTATAAAGTGAAGAAGCCCGTGAATTTCGGCTTCCTCGACTTCACCAGCCTCGATGCGCGCGAGCATTTCTGCGGCGAAGAGCTGCGCCTCAACCAACGCCTGACCAACGATTTGTATCTGGAAGTGTTGCCGATCACCGGCAGCGCAGAAGCACCGCAACTGGGCGGCGACGGTCCGGTGGTCGATTTCGCGCTGAAGATGCGTCAGTTCCCACAGAGCCAGTTGCTCAGCACCTTGCAAGCCAACGGCGAATTGACCACCGCGCACATCGACGAGATGGCCGCGCAGATCGCCCAATTCCACCTCACCGCACCGAAAGTGCCTGGCGAACACGAAGCCGGCACCCCGGACAGCGTGATGGCGCCGGTACGCCAGAACTTCGAACAGATCCGCCCGTTCCTCAGCGACAAGGCCGACCTGCTGCAACTTGATGCCCTGCAAGCCTGGGCCGAAAGCAGCTTCGAACGCCTCAAGCCGCTGTTTGCCCAGCGCAAGGCAGAAGGCTTCATCCGCGAATGCCACGGCGATATCCACCTGGGCAACGCCACCGTCATCGACGGCAAGGTCGTGATCTTCGACTGCATCGAGTTCAACGAACCGTTCCGCTTCACCGACGTGTATGCCGACACCGGTTTCCTGGCCATGGACCTGGAAGACCGTGGCCTGAAAAGCCTGGCACGTCGCTTCATCAGCCAGTACCTGGAACTGACCGGCGACTATCAGGGCCTTGAGCTGCTGAACTTCTATAAAGCCTACCGCGCTCTGGTTCGCGCCAAGGTCAGCCTGTTCAGCATGCCGGCCGAGGCCGACCCGGTGCAACGCGCCACCACCCTGCGCCAGTACCGCAACTACGCCAACCTGGCGGAAAGCTACAGCACCATCCCGTCGCGCTTCATGGCCATTACCCACGGCGTATCCGCTGTCGGCAAGAGCCACGTGGCCATGCGTCTGGTGGAAGCGTTGGGCGCCATTCGCCTGCGTTCCGATGTTGAACGCAAGCGCCTGTTCGGCGAGCAAACCGTCCCGAATGACCCGCAGGCCGGCATTTATAGTGCCGATGCCAGTGCCGCCACTTACAGCCGCCTGCATGAGATTGCCGCGGTCATCCTGCGCGCTGGTTTCCCGGTGGTCATCGATGCGACGTACCTCAAGCGCGACCAGCGAGACGGCGCAGCGAAAATCGCCGAGGCTACCGGTGCACCGTTTCTGATCCTCGATTGCAATGCGCCACAAGCGGTCATCGAGAGCTGGCTGGCCTTGCGTCAGGCAGACAAGAAGGATCCGTCCGACGCCAACCTCGCCGTTATTACCGCCCAGCAAGCGAGCCGTGAGCCCCTGACACCAGCAGAGATTCTGTGCAGCAAACGCGTCCAGACCAATGAAAGCGGGACGCTCGATACCGTCGTTGCGCAGATCCGCCAGCGTATGCCAGGCCTGTAAAAAACTATTTCAGCCGTGGAGCCTTTGCCGGCTTCACGGCTGTCAAATAGTGGCACTATACTGGCGTCATAAAACCATCAGGTGATGCGACATGAGCCAGCCGAAACTTCTCGACACCCCGCTTTATGCCTTGCTGCACAAAGACGACATCACAGGCTTCAATGCCGAACGCGCCAGTCATGCCTCGGTCGACATGGTCGGCGGCGATTTCCGTGGCCTGGACCTGCGTGAGCTGAACGCCGATGGCGTCGACTTCACCGATGCCTATTTCCGCTCCGCCGATTTGCGCGGCATCGACTTCCGCAACTCATGCCTGGAAGGCGCGAGCCTGGCTCACGCACAGATCTCCGGCGCCTACTTTCCGCCGGAACTGAGTGCTGACGAGATTTTGATGTCGATGAATTTCGGGACACGCCTGCGTTACCGCACCCGCTAAAAACGACGTTCTACCGGACAAGTCCAGCGCCCCCGCTTTGCGCTGGACGCCGGTTTTTCTGTCCGGAAGTTGATTCCTCCGCACTTCCCTACCTCTCCCTCAGACGTTCACGCAGCTCTTTGAGCTGCGCTTCTTAGAAGCTTTTGCGTCGAAACCGACCAAACAATCACGCTTTTCCTACTGATGGCTACACTCCTGAGAGGCTCGCCCACGCACCGTTCGGCCGTCGCAAGGAGGCTTGATGAATGATGAACTGCAACACCTGAAGAATCTTGGCAAGACGTCGGCACAGTGGCTGCATGCCGTGGGCATCCACAGCGCGTCGGACTTGCGCCGCCTGGGAGCGGTGGATGCTTATCGGGCCGTGCGTACGCGCGGGTTCCGGGCGTCCAAGGTGTTGTTGTATGCGATCGAAGGCGCGCTGATGGACGTGCACTGGAACGACATTCCAGCCGATCGCAAAGAAGCCCTGAACAAACAACTGGAAGCCATCTCGTCCCGCCACAAGAACTGAACAGGCAGATTCACTTCAGGATTTAGTGCTCTGGGCACAATGATCATGGGGCTCTTGAGCAAGAAAACAGAGGACTGCAAAGAAATCAAAAAAACAGCGGTTGACTTGGTAATGAGAATCGCTATGATTATCACAACTGGTCGCGAGACTGGTCGATATTTGAAAAGCCCTTGGTTCGGACTCTCAGATATCTCCTCATCAGGCTAATCACGGTTATTTGACCCGGCTCTTGCCGGGTCTTTTTTTGCCTGTGGAAAAGTCGCCCGTTTACTTCCCGAACTGCTTACGCATTTGTGCGCAGTAATCCTGCGCCGGTGTGGCGGGTGTGTACCAGACGAAATCAGCCATGGCCGGCGTGACCTCGCCACCCTGCTCCGCCAGCATCAGAACCGTGGGGGCTTCAGGCTCTCCAAGATCAAGCACGTGGATCGGCACGCCAACATCCTTGCGCGCGTGGTAGGCGCCAGCCAACAGCAGCGAAGGCATCGGAGCCGACAGCAAGCGCTCGGCCATCCGCCGATCACGTTGCTGCTGGACCGCCAGCATCGCGGGCATCTGCGATGTTGGCAGCAGGCCGCAATGGGAGTCATTGATCTGCGCCAGCAACTCATCCTTGACTGACGAGGCGTTGGAACGCGAACCGCTTACTGTCGGCGGTTTGCCATAAACAGTACGGACTTCATGATTGTCCAGGTTGGCCGCCAACAGCGGGTAGGGTTGAGTCAGGACAAAGCGCACGATCGGCCCGTAAAGATTCCAGTCCCAGCCCGACTGCCAGTTGAGCGCGCCGGACAGATCTGCAGGTAGCGTCGAGGCACGGCGCACTTCATCGATGCGCGGTTGTTGATCCGGCGTAAGCATTTCCAGCAGCAGACTGCCTTGGGGTCGACGCTCACCCAGCGACTGCAACAACCACAATTGAAGTTGATGGTGATCAGGGTTGTCATGCTGCTCGCCGACGATCAGCCGTGACGACTCGGCAAGTCGTTCAACCAACTCATGGGGCGTCAGGATCTGGCCGCTGCGCAGGTCCTGAATCTCACCGACAACCGGAGGCGGCACCGAGACGTGCTGGCAGGCACTCAACAACAATACCGCCAGTAGCAAAATCCCTCGCATACTCACCTCAATGTCATTTTCAACGGGCGATGATCAGCGGATGCCCACGTTCCGGGTGCTGCTGCACCAAAACCTCCAGCCCGAACACGGCCTTGAGGGGTTCCGGACGCAAGACCTGCTCCGGCGTATCAAGCGCCACCGGTCGCCCACCTTCGAGTAGCAACAGGCGATCACAATAGCGCGCCGCCAGGTTCAGATCATGCAGGATCACCAGCACCGCCGCGCCGTGATCGGCGAATTCACGCACCGCTTGCAGGGTGGTGTGCTGGTGCAGCGGATCGAGCATCGAGGTCGGCTCATCGAGCAACAGCGTCTGCCCCGCTTCGCCCGGCCAGAGCTGCGCCAGCACCCGCGCCAGATGCACCCGCTGACGCTCGCCGCCAGACAGCGCCAGATAACTTCGACCACTCAGGTGTCCCGCATCGGCAGCGTGCAAGGCGGCGGCGACGATCTCGTCATCCCGCACTCGTCCGCTCTGGTGCGGCAAACGGCCCATGCCGACTACTTCTTCGACACGAAAGGCGAAGTCCAACGTCGACACCTGCGGCAATACCGCCAGCCGCTGGGCTCGCTGCGCGCCGGTCCAATGCCTCAACTCGCGATCATCGAGCCAGACACTGCCGTGGTCAGCCTTCAACTCGCCACACAAGGCGCCGAGCAAGGTGCTTTTGCCGGCACCGTTGGGGCCCAGCACGCCAAGGACTTCGCCCGGATTGAGTTCAAGTGTGATGTCCGTCAGAACGATCTTGGTGCCTCGACGGATTTGCAGGCTCTGGGTTCGCAACATCAGGCTCGCCCTCTGAGCAGTAAATACAGGAAGAACGGCGCACCGATGAAGGCCGTAACGATCCCGATCGGCAACTCCGCCGGCGCCAGCGCTAACCGCGCCACCAGATCGGCAAATAGAAGAAGACTGGCACCCGCCAGCACCGAGGCCGGCAACAACACTCGATGATCAGGGCCGGCCAACAGGCGCACCAGATGCGGCACCACCAGGCCGACAAACCCGATCATCCCCGCCGCCGCCACGGCCGCGCCAACGCCCAGCGCAGTGCAAAATACCAGTTCGCGCTTGAGCCCTTCGACGTCAATGCCCAAGTGACCGGCCTCCGATTCGCCGAGCAACAACGCGTTCAAGGCCTTGGCCCGACGCGGCAACCAGAGTGCCACACCGGCGCTCACCAACAGTAACGGCCAAAGGCGCGAATAGCTGGCGCCGTTGAGGCTGCCCAGGTTCCAGAACGTCAGTGTGCGCAAGGTCGCGTCGTCGGCCAGATAGGTGAACAAGCCGACCGCTGAACCCGCCAGCGCAGTCAATGCAATGCCGGCCAGAAGCATGGTTGCCACGTTCGTCTGCCCGTTACGCCGCCCTAGCCGATAGACCAGCGCCGTCACGCCCAGCCCGCCGAGAAATGCGCATACCGACAACAGATAAGGTCCGAACGATTCAGGCAGTCCGCCAAACACCGAACCGCCGACAATCGCGATAGCGGCGCCCAACGCTGCACCACTCGACACCCCGACCAACCCCGGATCAGCCAGAGGGTTACGAAACAATCCCTGCATCGCCACGCCGGACAATGCCAGCACGCCACCCACCGCCAGGCCCAACAAGGTTCGAGGCAGGCGGATTTGCCCGAGGATCAGCTCGGCCTGTTCCAGTCCATCGGGTGCAATGGGCACGCCGATCATGCGCAACGCCGCACGCAAGGTATCGAATAACGGCAGGCTCACCGGCCCCAGCGCCAACGACAACCAGATCGCCAGCAAACACAGCAGGCTCAAGCCAATGAACAAGGCACGGGGTTTAACCAGAATGGTCATTGGGTGGCTTTACCGGGGTAGAAACCTTCAGACAGCGTTTTCAACGCATCGGGCAAACGCGGTCCCAATCCACCCACCAACAAGGTCGGATCAAGCTCCATGACGCGCCCGTCCCTGGCCGCGCGGGTCGCGGACAGAATCGGGTTTTCCTTGAACAACGCCGCACGCGCGGCATCGCCGGTCAGCGCTCGGTCCGCAAACACCAAGACGTCCGGGTCAAGACTGACCAGCGATTCAACAGAAAAGGGTTTGTAGCCGGTGTGCGTGGCCAGATTGTGCCCGCCCGCCTGCTGGATCAACCAATCGGCAGCGGTGTCCTTGCCGGCGATGAGCGGTTTGCCGCCCGCATGGCCGAGCAGCATCAGCACGCCCGGCGATTTTTCCTTCAACTGCGCGCGAGTGACCCGGACCTTCTGCAGCTCAAGTTGCTGCTGATAGGACTGGAGCAACTGCGCAGCCTTATCTTCAGCCCCGAGCAACTTGCCCAGATGCGCCAGGTTGCCCTGCAACGTCGGCAGATCGGGCTGGGCCGAGAACAGCTCAACCTGCACGCCCGCGCTACGAACCTGCGAAAGCACCGGCGGCGGCCCCATTTCCTCGGTGCCAATCAGAATCTGTGGGCGTAAGCTCAAGATGCCCTCCGCCGACAGTTGCCGCTGATAACCGATGCTCGGCAGCGCCTTCAACGAGGCCGGATGCTGACTGGTGGTATCGACGCCGACCAGTTTCGACTCGCCGCCCAGCGCGCTCACCCACTCCGACAGAGCGCCACCGGCACTGACCCAACGCTGTGGCAACTCGGCCGCTGCGGCGTGGTGGCTGACGAAGAGTCCGACACACAGCGCAGCAACGCGGGTACTCAGGCGCATAAACGGCTTCCTTTTAAGTTTTCCCAGGCATCGAGATGACAGGCCAAGTATCCTCGGCATCCGGCACCTGCACCCGATGGGCGAAGCGGCCATTTGATAATTGTTTGCATTTGAACGTCAAGCTCGGACATATCCGGTCACGAGCAGCAGGATTTGAGGATAGACATGAAGTGGCTATGCACAGGTGCCGAATTGGCTGACAACAGCAGTCGCGGATTCGACGTCGACGGTCAGAAACTTTTTGCCGTGCGCCGGGGCGGCCAGGTGTATGTCTACGTCAATCGCTGCCCGCACCGGGGCGTCGGGCTGGAATGGAAACCCGATCAGTTTCTCGACCCCAGCAACAGCCTGATCCAGTGCGCCACCCACGGCGCACTGTTCCTGATCGAGGACGGCGAATGCGTCGCCGGCCCGTGCGCCGGGCAATCCCTGACCACCGTTGCCAGCCGCGAAGACGAACAAGGGATCTGGATCAGCCTTTAGCCGTTCAGCAGCACCTCAAGACGCCGATCGACCACCATTTCTTCGTGGGTCAATCTCACGCCATAGGCCAGCACCTCGACTCCGCACGCCACCGCCTCGCGCAATGCCGCCGCGTAGGCCGAATCGATCTCGTCTGCCGGACGCACTGCTTCAATGCCGGTCAGGTTGACGCAATACAACTGCACCGCACGAATCCCGTCCCGAGCCAGATGCGCCAGCTCCCGCAAATGCTTGGCTCCCCGTTGCGTCACCGCGTCGGGAAACGCCGCCACCGATGATCCGTCGAAGCCCAGGGTCACGCTTTTGACTTCCACGTACGCCGGCCCGCTCGGGTAATCGAGACGAAAATCGATGCGGCTGCTTTCCTGCCCGTAGGCCACTTCGCGTTTCAACCCGGTAAAGCCGTTCAGTTCGGTAATCACACCCGCCCGCAACGCTTCTTCGATTAGCCCGTTAGCACGTCCAGTGTTTACGCAAAACTGCCGGCCCTGTGGGGTTTCACCGATTTCCCAAGTGCCAGGCAACTTGCGTTTCGGGTCGTTGGAGCGACTGAACCAGACCTTCCCGCCCTCCACCTGGCAATTGAGCATCGAACCGGTGTTAGGGCAGTGAATGGTCAGCAACTCGCCGCCAACGGTTTCGATATCGGCGAGAAAACGCTTGTAACGTCGGATCAGGCGACCTTCTTCGAGGGGAGGAGAAAAACGCATCAGCCTTGCCAGCTCCGCAATCCACGCGCAATCCGTTCGACCGCTTCTTCCAGGCGCGGCAGGCTCTGGGTGTACGCAAAACGCACGTGATGCCCGGCCTGATAGCGCCCGAAGTCTAGCCCCGGGGTAATTGCCACGTGCTCGGTTTCGAGAAAGTGTCGGCAGAACGCGAAGGCATCGCCGCCGAACTTGCTGATATCGGCGTACAAGTAGAACGCGCCTTCCGGTTCGACGGCGATGCCGAAGCCCAGCTCCCGCAGGGCCGGCAACAGGAAATCCCGACGACGACCGAATTCGGCGCGACGCTCCTCCAGGATACTGATCGTGGCCGGTTCAAAGCAGGCCAATGCGGCATGCTGGGCCATGCTCGGGGCGCTGATGTAGAGGTTTTGCGCGAGTTTTTCCAGCTCGCCGACCGCCGCTTCAGGCGCGACCAGCCATCCCAACCGCCAACCAGTCATGCCGAAATACTTGGAAAAACTATTCAAGACGAAGGCGCTGTCATCGACTTCCAGCACACTGGCGGCATCGGTGCCGTAAGTCAGGCCATGGTAGATCTCGTCCACCACCAGATGACCGTGGCGCGCCTTGATCGCCGCCGACAAGCCGGCCAGCTCGTCGCGGGTCAGGATGGTTCCGGTCGGGTTGGCGGGCGAGGCCACCAAGGCGCCGACGCTGTCTTGATCCCAATGGCGCGCCACCAAGTCCGGCGTGAGCTGATAACGCACATCCGGGCCGACCGGCACCAATTGCGCAGCGCCTTCGACCAAGCGCAGGAAGTGCCGGTTGCACGGGTAACCCGGGTCCGCCAGCAGCCAGTGTTTGCCAGGGTCGACCAGCAAGGCGCTGGCCAGCAACAGCGCGCCCGAACCGCCAGGCGTGATGAGGATTCGCTGCGGATCAATGCTCAAACTGTAACGCTGTTGATAGAAATTCGAGATCGCTTCACGCAACTCGGGGATGCCGCGCGCAGCGGTGTAACGGGTCTTCCCCGCCGTCAGTGCGGCCTGGCCGGCCTGGATGATCGGTTCGGCGGTGGTGAAGTCCGGTTCGCCGATTTCCAGGTGGATCACATCGTGACCCGCAGCCTGCAGTTCATTGGCCCGCGCCAGCAGCGCCATGACGTGGAAAGGTTCGATCGCGCGACTGCGGGCACTGTAGGACTGAGCCATTAGCCTTCCTTACAACGGAGAAAAGAATCGATTCTACCCAAGCGCCGGAACGAGCGAGAACCTAAAGCGGTCAGAGCCGATATATCCCTGGCCACAAACGACTCAAGCGTGTACCCCAGGTTTGACTAAAATCAATAATTGATCAGGCCTCCAACGCCGCCAGACAAGGCTTTGCAATCATTTGCAAGCCCTTGGGGCCACTACCTCGACATCCGGGAGTAGCGCGCCCCGATTTGATCTGGTAAGTTCGCCCGCTTGCAGCCGCAGGGCCGGCAGGTGTCGGTGATGGAGCAATCCTGCGCAATGGATTACAAGAGTAGAGGCGGTCCATTTCATGCCCACCCAAGCAAAGCAGCAAAATACGTCGATCAGCGGCTTCGAACCCTACAAAGAAGTAAAGGGCGAGGAGTACATGGGCAAACCCATGCGCGCTCACTTCACCAAGATCCTGAATAAGTGGAAACAGGACTTGATGCAGGAAGTCGACCGTACGGTTGATCACATGAAAGACGAAGCGGCCAACTTCCCGGACCCGGCAGACCGTGCCAGCCAGGAAGAAGAGTTCAGCCTTGAACTGCGAGCCCGCGACCGCGAGCGCAAGTTGATCAAGAAGATCGACAAGACGCTGCAGCTGATCGAAGACGAAGAATATGGCTGGTGCGAGTCCTGCGGCGTCGAGATCGGCGTCAAGCGACTGGAAGCCCGTCCTACCGCCGACATGTGCGTTGACTGCAAGACCCTGGCGGAAATCAAGGAAAAGCAAGTCGGCAAGTAATGTCGCCTTGAACGAACAACGGAGCGTGCGAACGCTCCGTTTTTGTTTCTGAAATTCGCCCCAGCAAAAAAACCTGAGGGAGGGAGCCTTTGTGGCGAGGGGATTTATCCCCGTTGGGTCGCGTAGCGGCCCCAAACGCTGCAATCGAGAGGCGTCAGAAAAAACGCATCCACCGGGTTTGCGACTGCTCCGCAGCCGAACGGGGCGGTGCGACGTTTCGCTAAATCCCCTCACCACAAAGGCTCGCTCCCACAGCGACTTGCGTACGCCGGACAACATAGATCGCCTTTATGACCGCCACCACCTACATCGGGCGCTTCGCCCCCACGCCCAGTGGACATCTGCATTTCGGTTCGCTGGTCGCAGCGCTGGCTTCGTACCTTGACGCGCGCGCGGTGGGTGGCCGCTGGCTGATGCGCATGGAAGACCTCGATCCGCCACGGGAGGAACCCGGCGCTCAAGCGGCGATTCTTAAAGCCCTGGAAAGCTACGGTTTCGAATGGGACGGCGAAATGGTCCGCCAGAGCGATCGGCACGAGGCTTACGCTGAAGTACTCAATCGCCTGTTCAATCAAGGCCTCGCTTACGCCTGCACCTGCTCGCGCAAGCAATTGGAGCCGTATCACGGCATCTACCCGGGCCTGTGCCGAAATGCCGGCCACGGCACTGAAGACGCCGCGATTCGACTGCGTGTACCCGAGCTCGACTACCACTTCATCGACCGCGTGCAAGGCGAGTTTCGCCAGCATCTGGGCCGGGAAGTCGGCGATTTTGTGATCCGCCGCCGCGACGGGCTCTACGCCTATCAACTGGCCGTGGTGCTGGACGATGCCTGGCAAGGCATCACCGATATCGTCCGGGGCGCTGACCTGCTGGACTCCACACCGCGCCAGCTCTACCTGCAAGAACTGCTTGGCTTGCGGCAACCGCGCTATCTGCACATCCCGCTGATTACCCAGCCCGATGGCAACAAGCTCGGCAAATCCTACCGCTCGCCGCCATTGACCGCCGATCAGGCCACACCGTTGTTACTGCGTGCGTTACGCGCACTCGGGCAAAACCCGGGCAAGGAACTGGCCTATGCGTCACCACGGGAAGTGCTGGATTGGGGCATCGCCCACTGGGATGCCTCATTAATCCCGCGCACACTCACCCTGCCCGAAGCGCAACTACAGTGATCACACTTGCAGTGGCGCGCCCATCCGTTACCATCGCCGCACGTTTTCGGGCACACGCCTAAAAAAGAGAGGCCGGGATGTACATCTATCGCTTGGTCCTGCTCCTGGTAGTGGGGATTTATCTGTTCTCCCCGGCCATCATGGATTGGTGGATCGACGCCACTGGCGCCTGGTATCGCCCTTATCTGCTCTGGCTGATTCTGATCGTCGTGACCTTCATCCTGCAGAGCCAAAAAGATGCCGATGAGCTTTAGCCTGACCCAGATGATCCTGATCAGCGCCGCCTACCTGGCGGTGCTGTTCGGCGTGGCCTGGATCAGCGAACGGGGCATGATCCCCCGGGCGATCATTCGCCACCCGCTGACGTACACCCTGTCGCTGGGCGTGTATGCCAGCGCCTGGGCGTTTTACGGCACGGTGGGCCTGGCCTATCAGTATGGCTATGGCTTTCTGTCCAGCTACCTGGGGGTTTCCGGGGCATTTTTGCTGGCACCGGTGTTGCTGTACCCGATCCTGAAAATCACCCGCACCTATCAACTGTCGTCCCTCGCCGACCTGTTCGCCTTCCGTTTCCGCAGCACCTGGGCCGGGGCACTGACGACGATTTTCATGCTGATCGGCGTGCTGCCGTTGCTGGCGCTGCAGATTCAGGCGGTCGCCGACTCCATCGGCATCCTCACGCGCGAGCCGGTGCAACACCGCGTGGCCCTGAGTTTCTGCGCACTGATTACCCTGTTCACGATCTTCTTCGGCTCGCGCCACATCGCCACCCGCGAGAAGCATGAAGGCCTGGTGTTCGCGATTGCTTTCGAGTCGGTGATCAAGCTGATCGCCATCGGCGGCGTCGGCCTCTATGCCCTTTATGGGGTATTCGATGGCCCGCAACAGCTGGAGCTGTGGCTGCTGCAAAACCAGACCGCCCTCGCCGCTTTGCACACGCCGTTGCAGGAAGGCCCATGGCGCACGCTGCTGTTGGTGTTCTTCGCTTCGGCGATCGTGATGCCGCACATGTACCACATGACCTTTACCGAAAACCTCAACCCGCGCTCGCTGGTCAGCGCAAGTTGGGGTTTGCCGCTGTTCCTGCTGCTGATGAGCCTGGCGGTGCCGCTGATCCTCTGGGCCGGCCTGAAACTTGGCGCCACGACCAATCCGGAATATTTCACGCTGGGCATCGGCATCGCCGCCAACAGCAAAGCCCTGGCATTACTCGCCTATATCGGTGGATTGTCGGCCGCCAGCGGGCTGATCATCGTCACCACCCTGGCGCTGTCCGGGATGGCGCTGAACCACTTGGTGCTGCCGCTCTATCAACCACCGGCCGAAGGCAACATCTATCGCTGGCTGAAGTGGACCCGCCGCGCACTGATCGTTGCGATCATCATGGCCGGTTACGGCTTCTACCTGTTGCTGGGCGCCGAACAGGACCTGGCCAACCTCGGCATCGTCGCGTTTGTCGCAACGCTGCAATTCCTGCCGGGCGTGTTGTCGGTGCTGTATTGGCCGACCGCCAACCGTCGTGGATTCATCGCCGGTTTGCTGGCGGGGATTCTGGTGTGGCTGGTGACCATGCTGTTGCCGCTGGTCGGCAATCTGCAGGGCTTTTACATTCCGCTGCTGAACATGATCTACGTGCTGGACGACACCAGTTGGCACATGGCCGCAATCGCATCCCTGGCCGCCAACGTGCTGATGTTCACCTTGATCTCGCTGTTCACCAACGCCAGCCCCGAAGAGGCCAGCGCTGCCGAAGCCTGCGCCGTGGACAACGTGCGCCGGCCGCAACGCCGCGAGCTGCACGCTGCCTCGCCTCAGGAATTCGCTACGCAACTGGCCAAACCATTGGGCGCGAAAGCCGCACAAAAAGAAGTCGAACAGGCACTGCGCGATCTTTATCTGCCGTTCGACGAGCGCCGTCCGTACGCCTTGCGCCGTTTGCGTGACCGTATCGAAGCCAACCTGTCCGGCCTGATGGGCCCGAGTGTGGCGCAAGACATGGTCGAAACCTTCCTGCCGTACAAGGCCGGCGGCGAAAACTATGTCACCGAAGACATCCATTTCATCGAAAGCCGCCTTGAGGACTATCACTCGCGCCTCACCGGCCTTGCCGCCGAACTCGATGCCCTGCGCCGCTATCACCGCCAGACCTTGCAGGAATTGCCGATGGGCGTGTGCTCGCTGGCCAAGGATCAGGAAATCCTCATGTGGAACAAAGCCATGGAGGAGCTGACCGGGATTGCCGCGCAGCGTGTGGTCGGTTCACGCCTGAGCACCATCGCCGATCCGTGGAAAGAACTGCTGCAAGGCTTCATCAATCTGCCGGACGAGCATTTGCACAAGCAGCACCTGGCGCTTGATGGCCAGACCCGCTGGCTGAACCTGCACAAAGCGGCGATCGATGAACCGCTCGCGCCGGGTAACAGTGGCCTGGTATTGCTGGTGGAAGACCTGACCGAAACCCAGATGCTCGAAGACAAACTGGTGCACTCCGAGCGCCTGGCCAGCATCGGCCGCCTCGCTGCGGGTGTGGCCCATGAAATCGGCAACCCGATCACCGGCATCGCGTGCCTGGCGCAGAACCTGCGCGAAGAGCGTGAAGACGATGGCGAGCTGAAGGAAATCAGCGGGCAGATCCTCGAGCAGACCAAGCGCGTGTCACGCATCGTTCAGTCGCTGATGAGCTTCGCCCACGCCGGCAGCCATCAGCACAGCGACGAGCCCGTCTGTCTGGCCGAAGTGGCCCAGGATGCGATCGGTCTGCTGGCCCTGAACCGACGCAATTTCGAAGTGCAGTTCTATAATCTGTGCGACCCCGATCACTGGGTCGAAGGCGATCCGCAGCGCCTCGCCCAGGTCTTGATCAACCTGCTCTCAAACGCCCGTGACGCCTCGCCTCCCGGCAGTGCGGTACGGGTCAAAAGCGAAGCCGGCGAACACACGGTCGATCTGATCGTGGAAGACGAAGGCAGCGGTATTCCGAAGAACATCATGGACAGATTGTTCGAACCTTTCTTCACCACCAAGGATCCTGGCGAAGGCACCGGTCTGGGCCTTGCACTGGTCTATTCCATCGTTGAAGAGCATTATGGACAAATCACCATCGACAGCCCGGCTGATGTACAAAGCCAACGCGGCACCCGTATCCGGGTGACTTTGCCGCGTCATGTCGAAGCGACGTCCGCTGTGAACTGAGACCGTCGAGAGTATCGAATCAATGCCGCACATTTTGATCGTCGAAGACGAAACAATTATCCGCTCCGCCTTGCGCCGCCTGCTGGAACGTAACCAGTACCAGGTCAGCGAAGCCGGTTCAGTGCAGGAAGCACAAGAACGCTTCACCATTCCCACGTTCGACCTGATCGTCAGCGACTTGCGTCTGCCGGGCGCCCCGGGCACCGAGTTGATCAAACTTGGCCAGGGCACTCCGGTGCTGATCATGACCAGCTACGCCAGCCTGCGTTCGGCCGTAGATTCGATGAAGATGGGTGCGGTGGATTACATCGCCAAACCTTTCGACCACGACGAAATGCTCCAGGCCGTCGCCCGAATCCTGCGTGACCGCCAGTCGCTGCCAGCCAGCGGCGAACCCGTCACCGGCAAAGCCGGCAATGGTGCGGCGAAACCGGGTGTCGATAACAGCAATGGCGAAATCGGCATCATCGGTTCTTGCCCGCCGATGCAGGACCTGTACAGCAAGATCCGCAAAGTCGCGCCGACCGATTCCAATGTCCTGATCCAGGGCGAATCCGGTACCGGTAAAGAACTGGTGGCCCGCGCCCTGCACAACCTGTCCCGACGCGCCAAGGCGCCGATGATTTCGGTGAACTGCGCAGCCATTCCGGAAAGCCTGATCGAGTCCGAACTGTTCGGCCACGAAAAAGGCGCGTTCACTGGCGCCAGCGCCGGGCGTGCCGGTCTGGTGGAAGCGGCTGATGGCGGCACCTTGTTCCTCGACGAAATCGGCGAACTGCCACTGGAAGCCCAGGCTCGCCTGCTGCGCGTGTTGCAGGAAGGTGAAATTCGCCGGGTCGGCTCAGTCCAGTCGCAAAAGGTCGATGTGCGTTTGATCGCCGCGACTCACCGCGACCTCAAGAGCCTGGCGAAGATCGGCCAGTTCCGTGAAGACTTGTACTACCGCCTCCACGTGATCGCCCTGAAACTGCCTGCCTTGCGCGAGCGCGGTGCCGACGTCAACGAGATCGCCAATGCCTTCCTGGCGCGACAGAGCGCGCGGGTCAACCGCACCGACCTGAAATTCGCCGCGGATGCCGAGCAGGCGATTCGTCATTATTCCTGGCCGGGTAACGTTCGTGAACTGGAAAACGCCGTCGAGCGCGCCGTCATCCTGTGTGAGAGCCCGGAGATTTCCGCCGAGCTGCTGGGAATCGACATCGAACTGAGCGATCTGGAAGACGACGATTTCATCGGCCTGCCCCCGCAACAGGGCAACGGCGCCAGCAACAACAATCATGAGCCGACCGAAGACCTGTCGCTGGAAGACTACTTCCAGCACTTCGTGCTTGAGCATCAGGACCACATGACGGAAACCGAACTGGCCCGCAAACTCGGGGTGAGTCGCAAATGCCTGTGGGAACGTCGTCAGCGCCTGGGCATTCCGCGGCGCAAGACCGGGGTGGCCAGCGAGAGCTGAACGTCACCTGTCAGGTGTGCGGGTAACACGTGACTTTGTGAAAAAACTGTTACCCCAGTCTTTTCACGTAACAGAAGCCGGGGCTTACGGTAACGAAGCCCCGGTTTTTTTGGACCTCGAAAAACCCCATCAACCCGCCTAACCCCTTGTTTTACTGGGTCTCGCAAAAGTTGGCACGCACCCTGCTATATGTTTAGTACAAGAACAATAACAAGCAATGCACAAGACAATAAAAATAAGACGAATCGACTCACGCACAATAAAAACAAGACGGCGAGAGGCGCAGCTAACTGATTCTTTTGGAGAGGCGTTGTATTTGGGGCTTGCCCCACGACCAGGCCGAGAATAATAAAAAACTGTCCTAAGACAGTGCCTGAACTGGTTGGATCGCAAGATCACTGCAACACAGCGACCAAAGCAATCCGTTTGCTCTTGGCTCCCGATTGGGAGGGTCATGAAGGAAAAGCTTCATGGCGAGGGCACTTAATAAAAACAAAAAGCCCGAATCAAAAATAAAAATAGAGCATGCAACTACTTTCTTGGGGAGCTTCGGCTCCCCTTGTAGTTTCTGGCGTTTGAGCTCTTGTAGCAGCTGCCCTGTGGCGAGGGGATTTATCCCCGTTCGGCTGCGCAGCAGTCGTAAAACCTGAACACATCGTCTGCCTGACGCATCCAGTTATCTAAATTCACGACTGCTTCGCAGCCGAACGGGGATAAATCCCCTCACCACAGTGCGCGGCTCGACAGCTGCTACACGGTTCGCTACACAAACTCGCCTTCCAGACATGCCCTTCAAGTGCTTGCGCAGCTTCCTACACCATCCCCCGACTAAATGCTAGAATCCCCGCCCATCATGCGGTCATTCTTCGTTATGGCCGAACATTCCTTCAAACAGTGCATCCCATGCTGAAGAAGTTGTTCCAGTCATTCCGTTCTCCCAAGCGTCATACGCAACACATTCGCAGTACGCCTGAAGTGCTCAACAGCGGCCAACATTCGCTGCAAAAGGGTCAGTTCAGCCGTTACGCGGTGAACATCGTCGAACGCCTGCAGAACGCCGGTTACCAGGCTTACCTGGTTGGCGGCTGTGTGCGTGACATGCTGCTTGGCATCACGCCAAAAGATTTCGACGTCGCCACCAGCGCCACCCCTGAACAGGTGCGAGCCGAATTCCGCAATGCGCGGATCATCGGTCGCCGCTTCAAACTGGTGCATATCCACTTTGGCCGCGAAATCATCGAAGTCGCGACCTTCCGCGCCAATCACCCGCAAAACGACGACGAAGAAGACAGCAACCAGTCTTCCCGTAACGAGAGCGGGCGTATCCTGCGCGACAACGTCTACGGCACGCTGGAAGAAGACGCGCAACGCCGCGACTTCACCATCAACGCCCTGTATTACGATCCGGTCAGCGAGCGCATTCTCGATTACGCCAATGGCGTACACGACATTCGCAATCACCTGATCCGTCTGATCGGCGACCCGAAGCAACGCTACCAGGAAGACCCGGTACGGATGCTGCGGGCCGTGCGTTTCGCCGCCAAGCTTAATTTCGGCATCGAAAAACACAGCGCCCAGCCGATCCGCGACTTGGCGCCGATGTTGCGCGAGATCCCGTCAGCCCGTCTGTTCGAAGAAGTGCTCAAGCTGTTCCTCTCTGGCCATGCCGCGGACACCTTCGAGATGCTGGTCGACCTGCAGCTGTTCGATCCGCTGTTCCCGGCCAGTGCCGAGGCGCTGGAATACAACCCGACGTACACCCACACCTTGATCAGCGAAGCGTTGATCAATACCGACCTGCGCATCAAGCAGAACAAACCGGTGACCCCGGCGTTCCTGTTTGCAGCCCTGTTGTGGCCTGCCCTGCCGGCCCGCGTACTGCGCCTGCAAGAACGTGGGATGCCGCCGATTCCGGCGATGCAGGAAGCGGCTCATGAGCTGATTGCCGAACAGTGCCAGCGGATCGCGATCCCGAAACGCTTCACCATGCCGATCCGCGAAATCTGGGACATGCAGGAACGTCTTCCGCGCCGCAGCGGCAAGCGGGCCGACCTGTTGCTGGATAACCCGCGGTTCCGCGCCGGTTACGACTTCTTGCTGCTGCGCGAAAGCGCTGGCGAGCAGACCGATGGCCTGGGCGAATGGTGGACTGACTATCAGGACGCCAACGACAGTGAGCGTCGGGACATGATCCGCGACCTCAGCGGCAAGGATGAAGGCACCGGCGCTCCACGCAAACGTCGTCGCAGCGGTGGCGCCAAGCGCAAACGCGCGGCCGGCGCACCGAGTGCCACGGGCGAGTAATCCATGGAACGCATCTACATCGGCATGGGCAGCAATCTGGCTGACCCCGCCGAACAATTGCGCAGCGCCGTCGAGGCGCTGGCGCAGTTGCCGCAGACCGAACTGATCGGTGTGTCCGGGTTTTATCAAAGCGACTCGCTCCTGCCCGGCCAACCGCGTTACACAAACGCGGTCGCCGCCCTCGACAGCACGCTCGCGCCGCTGGACCTGCTTGATGCGCTGCAAGCCATCGAGAACGGACAGGGACGCGAGCGTCTTGAGCGTTGGGGGCCGCGCACGCTGGACCTCGACATCGTGCTGTTTGGCGATCGGCTGATCGACGAACCACGCCTCAAGGTGCCGCACTATCACATGCAGGAACGGGCTTTCGTACTGTATCCGCTGGCCGAACTCGCGCCGACGGAGCTGCATCTGGCCGATGGCCGCAGCCTGAAGGCACTACTCGCCGATTGCCCGTTCGTCGGCCTGGAACGCCTCTCCCCAAATTGACACCTATCCCTGTGGGAGCGGGCTTGCCCGCGATGGCGGACTACCAGTCAGCATTGATGTTGAATGTAAAGTCGCTATCGCGGGCAAGCCCGCTCCCACAGTGTTTTGTACAAGGCTCAAGATCGACCGCAAACCTGCTGAAACGCATCAGTTACCCCGGTAACACCGACCGCGTAACAATGCGGTAACACATGCAATTGACTTCCCGAGTTCTCCTCACGACTATAGGCGTCCCGCTGCCGCCAACACGGCATTGAAGGGCGCAATCCAGGCCTTAAAAGCACGACAACAGACCGTGCGCCTGTATTTAACGAAGAATCACGCGCGTTACTCGCAGTAGTTTCCACAGCGCCTGAATGAGGAACTTTTCATGCCAGCCATTACCCTGACCACTCTGCAAGGTCTCAAGCAAAAAGGTGAAAAGATCACCATGCTGACCTGCTATGACGCGACCTTCGCCCACGCCTGCAATCAGGCTGGCGTCGAAGTGCTGCTGGTGGGCGACTCCCTCGGCATGGTTCTGCAGGGTCACGACAGCACCTTGCCGGTGACCACCGCGGAAATGGCTTACCACGTGGCAGCCGTCAAACGCGGTAACGCCGATGCGCTGATCCTCGCCGACCTGCCGTTCATGGCCTACGCCACCACCGAACAAGCCATGAGCAACAGCGCCCTGTTGATGCAGGCCGGTGCGCACATGGTCAAGGTTGAAGGGGCCTTGTGGCTCGCCGACTCGATCCGTCTGCTGGCCGAACGCGGCATCCCGGTGTGCGCACACATGGGCCTGACGCCGCAATCGGTGAACATCCTGGGCGGTTATAAAGTCCAGGGCCGCAGCGAGAACCAGGCACGGCAAATGCGCGCCGACGCCATCGCCCTGGAGCAGGCCGGTGCAGCCATGTTGCTGCTGGAGTGCGTACCGAGCGAACTGGCCCAGGAAATCACCCAGGCGGTAGGCATTCCGGTGATCGGCATCGGCGCCGGCAGTGGCACCGATGGCCAGGTCCTGGTCCTGCACGACATGCTGGGCCTGTCGATTACCGGCCGTGTGCCTAAATTCGTAAAAAACTTCATGAACGGCCAGACCAGTATTCACGCTGCGTTGAGCGCCTACGTTTCTGAAGTCAAGGCAGCCACTTTCCCTGGGATCGAACACGGATTCTCTGCATGAACACCGTAAAAACCGTACGCGAACTTCGGGCCGCCGTCGCCCGTGCCCGCAGCGAAGGCAAGCGCATCGGCTTCGTGCCGACCATGGGCAACCTGCACAGCGGTCATATCGCGCTGATTACCAAAGCGACCCAACGGGTGGATTTCGTGGTCGCGAGCATTTTCGTCAACCCGCTGCAATTCGGCGCCGGCGAAGACCTCGACAAGTACCCGCGGACCCTGGCCGCCGACCAAGAGAAACTGCTCCAGGCCGGTTGCCACCTGCTGTTCGCGCCAACCGTCGAAGAGATGTACCCCGACGGCATGGCCGGCCAGACCCGCGTCAGCGTCCCGCAACTCTCCGAAGGCCTGTGCGGCGCCAGCCGTCCCGGGCATTTCGAAGGGGTGGCGACGGTGGTCAGCAAGCTGTTCAACATGGTCCAGCCGGACCTGGCGATCTTCGGCCAGAAAGATTTCCAGCAACTGGCGGTGATCAAATCCCTGGTCCACGACCTGAATATGCCGGTCCAGATCATTGGCGAACCGACCGTACGTGCGCCCGATGGCTTGGCGCTGTCGTCGCGCAATGGTTTCCTCAGCGAAGAGCAACGGGCCGTTGCGCCGGCGGTATATCGCGGCCTGAGCCAGATTGCCGAGGCGATCAAACAGGGCGACCGGGATTTCCCGGCGCTGATCGACGCACAGATCAAGCAGCTCGAAGCGGCGGGATTGCGCCCTGATTACCTGGAGATTCGTCACGCGCAAACCTTGCGCCCGGCGACCCCGGAGGATCGGGACCTGGTGATTCTCGTCGCGGCATTCCTCGGTACCACGCGGTTGATCGACAACCTGCACCTGAACCTCGACGCCCCCGCCTGAACACCACAAAACCCCTGTAGAAGCGAGCCTGCTCGCGATGAGGCCATCACTTCAACATCTATGTTGAGTGGAAAGCCGCCATCGCGGGCAAGCCCGCTCCCACAGGGATCTGCGTAAGTTTTCACATCGTATTGCTGCCTCTGAAGCCTTCGGGCAAACTGCCCGCCGTTCGATTCCGACCTGGGAAACCCCTCATGCACGCCATCATGCTCAAAGCCAAGCTGCATCGCGCCGAAGTCACTCACGCCGTACTCGATTACGAAGGTTCTTGCGCCATCGACGGCGAATGGCTGGACTTGTCCGGTATCCGTGAATACGAACAGATCCAGATTTATAACGTCGACAACGGCGAACGCTTCACCACCTATGCGATTCGTGGTGAAGAAGGCTCGCGCATGATCTCGGTCAACGGCGCCGCCGCGCACAAGGCCAAGGTCGGTGACCGGGTGATCATCTGCGCCTACGCGCATTACAGCGAAGCCGAGCTGCTCAACTTCAAGCCGCGCATGCTCTACATGGCGCCGGGCAATGAACTGAGCCACACCAGCAATGCCATTCCGGTTCAGGTCGCCTGATCGAACCGCCGCCCCTCCCGCTTGTCGAAACGTTCCCTGCTTTGTGTATAAAAAAGTACCGGGAACGTGTTAGACAAAGTCAAGACAGATCGCAGCGCGAGGTTTACTGTATTCGCCCTGTGTCATTGAAATCGTGTCGACGCAGTTGACCGGACGCCTGCCCACGGCGCTCCGGGATTTTCAGTGTTCAAAAAAGCCGTTCAAGTAAAAAGGAAACCCGCAGCGATGGCGTACTACCGCACTCCTCATGACGTTACCGCTCTGCCCGCCTGGCAAGCGTTGAATGACCACCGCCAAGCCATGCAGGATTTCAGCATGCGCGAGGCCTTCAATGCCGATCCGCAGCGCTTTACTCAATTCACCCTCAGCAGCTGCGGCCTGTTTCTCGATTACTCGAAGAACCTGATCAACGCCGAGACCCGCAATCTGCTGGTGGGCCTGGCCAATGAAGTCGACCTCAAGGGCGCGATCAAGTCGCTGTTCGACGGGGAAATCGTCAACTCCTCGGAAGGTCGTCCGGCCCTGCACACCGCCCTGCGCCGCCCGGTCGGCGACAAACTGTCGGTGAACGGCGTCAACGTGATGCCTGAAGTGCACAAGGTGCTGAATCAGATCACCGACCTCGTCGGCCGCATCCACGACGGTCTGTGGCGCGGTTATACCGAGAAGCCGATCACTGACGTGGTGAATATCGGCATCGGTGGCTCGTTCCTCGGCCCTGAGCTGGTCTCTGAAGCGCTGCTGTCCTACGCCCAGAAAGGCGTGCGCTGCCATTACCTGGCAAACATCGACGGCAGTGAATTCCACGAACTGACCATGAAGCTGCGCGCCGAGACCACGCTGTTCATCGTTTCGTCGAAATCCTTCAATACCCTCGAAACCCTGAAGAACGCGCAAGCCGCTCGCGCCTGGTACCTGGCTCAGGGCGGTTCGGAAGCCGAGCTGTATCGTCACTTCATCGCCGTCTCCAGCAACAACGCGGCGGCGGTGGCATTCGGTATCCGCGAAGAAAACATCTTCCCGATGTGGGACTGGGTCGGCGGCCGTTACTCGCTGTGGTCGGCTATTGGCTTGCCAATCGCACTGGCCATCGGCATGTCGAACTTCAAGGAACTGCTGTCCGGTGCCTACACCATGGACCAGCACTTCCAGAGCGCGCCATTCGACCAGAACATGCCGGTGCTGCTGGCCTTGCTCGGCGTCTGGTACGGCAACTTCTGGGGCGCGCAAAGCCACGCGATCCTGCCGTACGACCACTACCTGCGCAACATCACCAAGCACTTGCAACAGCTGGACATGGAGTCCAACGGCAAGAGCGTACGCCAGGACGGCACGCCAGTGTCCACCGACACCGGCCCGGTCATCTGGGGCGGCGTGGGTTGCAACGGTCAGCACGCGTATCACCAGTTGCTGCACCAGGGCACCCAACTGATTCCGGCCGACTTCATCGTGCCGATTGTCAGCTTCAACCCGGTGTCCGACCACCACCAGTGGCTGTACGCCAACTGCTTGTCGCAAAGCCAGGCACTGATGCTCGGCAAGACCCTGCCGGAAGCCGAAGCCGAACTGCGCGACAAGGGCATAAGCGAAGAAGAGGTGCATAAAATCGCACCGCACAAGGTGATCCCGGGCAACCGTCCGAGCAACACCATTGTGGTCGAGCGCATCAGCCCCCGTCGTCTCGGCGCGCTGGTGGCGATGTACGAACACAAAGTCTTCGTGCAAAGCGTGGTCTGGGGCATCAATGCCTTCGACCAGTGGGGCGTGGAGTTGGGTAAAGAGCTGGGCAAGGGCGTCTACAACCGTCTGGTCGGCAGCGAAGAAACCCCGGCTGACGATGCTTCCACCCAAGGCCTGATCAACTATTTCCGCGGTCGTCACCGCGGTTGATCTGACGCCACACGGTAACCTCTGTGGGAGCGAGCCTGCTCGCGATAGCGGTCTAACAATCGACATCTGTGTTGAATGTTAAGCCGCCATCGCGAGCAGGCTCGCTCCCACAGTTGTTTAAGCGCACGGCTTGAACCCTTCGGTCACTCGGCGCATCTTTATTACTTGTCGCAAAACAAGAATAAGGAACCGTCATGTTCGATATCAGCACATTCCCCAAAGCCGATGCCGTCCGCCGGGCTGCAAACCTGAGTCAAGATGACTACCACCGCCTCTACCGCCAATCCATCGAACACCCCAGCACCTTCTGGGCCGAGCAGGCGAGCCGCTTTCTCGACTGGAGCACGCCATGGGACACCGTCCAGCGCTATAACCTGAAAACCGGTGAGGCCAGCTGGTTTGCCGGTGGCAAATTGAACGTCAGTTACAACTGCATCGACCGTCATCTGGAAAAACGCGGCGATCAGATCGCCATCCTCTGGGAAGGCGACGACCCCGCCGAATCCGCGCAGATCACCTACAAAAAACTCCATCACAACGTCTGTCGCCTGGCCAACGTGCTCAAAAGCCGTGGCGTGAAAAAGGGTGATCGTGTGTGCATCTACATGCCGATGATTCCCGAAGCGGCCTACGCCATGCTTGCCTGCACGCGGATTGGCGCGGTGCATTCAGTGGTGTTCGGTGGCTTCTCTCCAGACTCGGTACGCGACCGGATTCTCGACGCCGACTGCCGCACGGTGATCACCGCCGACGAAGGCGTGCGCGGCGGCAAATTCGTGCCGCTCAAGCAGAAGGTCGACGAGGCGCTGCAAAGTTGCCCGAACGTCAGCACCGTCATCGTCGTCGAGCGCACCCAGGGCCAAGTGAACTGGGTTGAAGGTCGCGATCTCTGGTATCACCAGGCGCTGCGCGACGTCACCGACGATTGCCCGCCAGAACCCATGGACGCCGAAGACCCGCTGTTCATCCTCTACACCTCCGGCAGCACCGGCAAACCCAAGGGCGTGCTGCACACCACCGGCGGCTATCTGCTGCAAGCGGCAATGACCTTCAAGTACGTGCTCGATTACCGCGAGGGCGAAGTCTTCTGGTGCACCGCCGACGTCGGCTGGGTCACCGGTCACAGTTACATCGTGTACGGCCCGCTGGCCAACGGCGCGACCACGCTGATCTTCGAAGGCGTGCCGAGCTACCCGAGCAGTTCGCGGTTCTGGCAGGTGATCGACAAACACCACGTCAACATTTTCTACACCGCCCCGACCGCGCTGCGTTCGCTGATGCGCGAAGGCCCGGAACCGCTGAAGGAAACTTCGCGCCAGAGCCTCAGATTACTCGGCAGCGTCGGTGAGCCGATCAACCCGGAAGCGTGGGATTGGTACTTCAACGTCGTCGGCGAGCAGCGTTGTCCGATCGTCGACACCTGGTGGCAGACCGAAACCGGCGGCATCATGCTCAGCCCGCTGGTCAGCGCGCAACGGATCAAGCCCGGCTGCGCCACCCAACCGATGTTCGGCGTGCAACCGGTGCTGCTGGATGAAACGGGCAAGGAAATCAAAGGTGCCGGCAGCGGCGTGCTGGCGATCAAATCCAGCTGGCCGGCGCAGATCCGCAGCGTCTATGGCGACCCGCAACGCATGGTCGACACTTACTTCAAACCCTACCCCGGCTACTACTTCACCGGCGATGGCGCTCGGCGCGATGAGGATGGCGATTACTGGATCACCGGGCGCATCGACGACGTGATCAACGTCTCCGGGCACCGCATCGGCACCGCCGAAGTGGAAAGCGCCCTGGTGCTGCACGACAGCATTGCCGAGGCCGCCGTGGTCGGTTATCCCCACGACCTCAAGGGCCAGGGCATCTATGCCTTCGTCACGCCCATGAACAGCACCGAGGCCAATGACGAACTGAAGAAGGAACTGCTGGCTCACGTCAGCAAGGAGATTGGCAGTTTCGCCAAACCGGACTTGATCCAATGGGCCCCGGCCTTGCCGAAAACCCGTTCGGGCAAGATCATGCGGCGCATCCTGCGCAAGATCGCGTGCAACGAACTGGACAGTCTGGGGGACACCTCAACACTGGCCGATCCAAGCGTGGTGCAGGGGCTGATCGACAAACGTCTGAACCAGTAACGCACCTGACAGCATCGCGAGCAGGCTCGCTCCCACATTGGCTTTGTGCGAAACGCAAAACGCTCAGCCAACAATTAGCTCTGTGGGAGCGAGCCTGCTCGCGATGGCAACACCTCGACTTCACGCCAATGCTGTTAAACTCCCGCGCCAAATTCCCTCCTGCAAGGCGCCCAGCATGTCTTCCTTGAATCAGGCGCTGCGCGCCGCCCTCGATCATCGCCAGGACCTGCTCGCCGAGCTGCATCAGCAAGGCACCGATTGCTATCGCCTGTTTCACGGCAGCCAGGAAGGCGCCGGCGGCCTGACCATCGACCGCTACGGCCCGCAACTGCTGGTGCAAAGCTTCCACCAGGCACTGGAGCGTGAGGCGCTGCTGCAACTGCACGAGATCATCAATCAACACCTGGGCCTCGAAACGCTGCTGGTCTACAACGACCGCTCCCGGGGCAACTCGCGCATCGACCGCGAAGACACCGTCTACCGCGCCGACGAGGCCGCCCTGCAAGACTTGATCGGCCACGAATGGGGTCTGAACTACCGGGTTCGCGGGCGCCATGCCGGCCAGGATCCGCTGCTGTTCCTTGACCTGCGCAACACCCGCGGTTGGGTCAAGGAGCACAGCAAAAACAAAAGCGTGCTCAACCTGTTCGCCTACACCTGTGGTGTCGGCCTGAGCGCTGCGGCCGGTGGGGCGAGCGAGGTGTGTAACCTGGATTTTGCCGAGGGCAATCTGGCGGTCGGCCGTGAGAACGGTCTGCTCAATCCGCAGTTGCCGGCCATGGAATTCATCCAGTCCGATTACTTCCCGGCCATCCGCCAACTGGCGGGCCTGCCGATCAGCCAACGGCGCGGGCAGAAACTGCCGAGTTACCAACGTCTTGAGCAACGTCAGTACGACCTGGTGCTGCTCGATCCACCGGCCTGGGCCAAGAGCGCGTTTGGCACGGTCGATCTGCTGCGCGACTACCAGAGCCTGCTCAAACCCGCGCTGCTGACCACCGCCGACAACGGCGTGCTGATCTGCTGCAACAACCTGGCAAAGGTCAGCATGGACGATTGGCGCGAACAGGTTTTGCGTTGCGCCGAGAAGGCCGGCCGGCCCGTCCGCGAGTGGACAGTGATGAAACCTGGCGCGGATTTCCCGTCGATGGATCAACAGCCGCCGCTGAAAACACTGATTCTGCAACTCTGAAATTTCACCGCAAAATCAGATTAATCCTATAAAGCAGGATCACTTCGGAACCGGATTCGCGTGCCATACTCCAACGCACTCCGATTCAGACAGATGAAGCCGCACATGCCCAAAGGATTGATTCGCGCTATTGGCGCATTGTTGACTGCTCTGGCCCTTTATAGCCTGCTGGGGTTTCTGATTTTGCCGGGCATCGCGTTGCGGGTTGCCAACCAACAATTGGCCAACTACGCCACGATGCCCGCCACGATTTCCCGCATCGAACTCAACCCTTTCAGCCTGGAAGTGACCCTTTGGGGCTTGGTCATCGGCGAGCCGGGCAAAGAACAGGTCGGCTTTGAACGCCTGTATGCCAACTTGCAGATCGACAGCCTGTGGACCAAAGCGCTGCACCTGTCCGATATCGAACTGGACAAACCCAAGACCGAAATCCTCTTCGGCAAGGACGGCAAACTCAATCTGTTGGGCCTGTTCAAGATCCCCGCCAGTGAGCCAACTCCCGCCGACCCGGACGCCAAGCCGTTTCCGTTGCGCATCGAGCGGATCAAACTGGCTGGCGGCAATGTGCACTTTCAGGATTTGCGCCCCAGCGAACCCATCGAGTTTCTCTACGACAAACTCGACTTCGAGCTGAAGAACCTCAGCACCCTGCCCGAAGACAGTGCCGACATGACCCTGGTGGCCGTCGGCCCGGCCGGTGGACAGCTCGACTGGACCGGTAACTTCAGCCTGATCCCGATTGCCTCCGAAGGTAAGTTGAAGATCACCGACGGCAAGATGAAAGCCTTTTGGCCCTATGTGCGTGACGCATTGCCGCTGGTGCTGGAAGACGGCGTCGTCAACCTGAGTACCGACTACAAGCTCAACTTGTCCAAGGAAACCGAACTGCTGCTGAGTAACGTCGCCGTCAGCGTCGCGCCCTTCGCCATCAAGGCTCCGGACGGTCGACCGCTGGCGAAACTCGAGCGTCTGGACATCAGCGAAACCACCGTGGATCTGGCCAAACAGCAAGTGGTGGTCGGCAAGATCCGTAGCAATAAACTGGAAACCTGGGCCGCCCTGGAAGCGGATGGCCAACTCGACTGGCAGAAACTGTTCGCCAGTCAGCCTTCCAAGGCGACGGTCAAAGCCAACGCCGAACCAACCAGCACTCCAGCCGCCGCTGATTCACCGAAACCTGAACCCGCGCCACCCAGCAAACCGTGGCAAGTGCTGCTCAAAGACGTGCAACTGCGCAATTACCAGGTGCATCTGGCCGATCGCAAGGCACAACCCGTCGTGGCGCTGGATGTCGGCCCCCTGAACCTGGACCTGCAGAATTTCGACAGCCTCAACGGCTCGCCTTTTAACCTCAAGCTCGACACCGGCGTGGGTAAACAGGGCAAGCTCATGGCCGACGGAGTGGTCAATCTTGCACCGGTCAGCGCCAAATTGAACGTGCAGACCAAGGACATCGATCTGCGTGTCGCCCAGTCCTACATCAACCCGTTCATTCGCCTGGAACTGCGCAGTGGCATGCTCGGCAGTGATCTGGCGGTCGACCTGAAAAGCACCGAGCCATTGGCGTTCAGCGTCACCGGCAAAGCACAGGTCGATCAACTGCATACCCTCGACACCCTCAAGACTCGCGACTTCCTCAAGTGGCAGCAACTGGTGCTCGAAGGACTGAATTATCAACACGGCGACAGCCTGACGATCGACAAGGTCAACCTGTTCCAGCCTTACGTGCGCTTCATGATCAACGATGACCGCACCACCAACGTGGATGACCTGCTGATCCCGCAACCGGCCGACACCGGGGTTGCCAAGACCGCCGCTGCCAAACCCGCCAGCAAGGACAAACCGCTGGGCATCCACATTGGCGGCATTGCGATCAATGACGGTTCGGCGAACTTCGCCGACTTCAGCCTGACGCCGAACTTCGCCACGGCCGTGCAACAGCTCAACGGGCAGATCGGCACCATCGACAGCCGTCAGGCAAAACCGGCCACCGTCGATATCAAAGGCAAGGTCGACCGCTATGCGCCCGTGACCATCAAGGGGTCGGTCAACCCGTTCGACCCGATGGCCAGCCTCGACATCGCCACCAGTTTCAAACGCGTGGAACTGACCACGCTGACGCCCTACTCCGGCAAGTTCGCCGGTTACCGCATCCGCAAGGGCCGACTCAATCTCGACCTGCATTACATCATCGTCAAGGGCCAGCTCAAGGCCGAGAACAAAGTAGTGGTCGAGCAACTGCAACTGGGTGAAAAAGTCGACAGTCCGGACGCTGTCAGCCTGCCGCTGAAACTGGCGATCGCCTTGCTCAAGGACGTCGATGGCAAGATTTCCATCGAGCTGCCGGTGACCGGCGACTTGAACAACCCGCAATTCAGCGTCATGCCGATCGTCTGGCAGACCCTGCGCAACCTGATCGTCAAAGCCGCTGCCGCCCCGTTCAAAATGATTGGCGGGCTGGTCAGTGGCGGTGGTTCGGAAGATCTGGGCACTGTCTCGTTTGCACCGGGTTCAAGCGATCTGAGCAAGGACGCCGAGGCTTCGTTGGTCAAACTGTCCCAAGCCCTCAAGGAACGTCCTGCCCTGCGCCTGGAAATCGAAGGCACGGCCGCCGCCAGCAGCGACGGCCCACTGATTGCCGAACAACGGCTTGAACGCGAATACCAGTACAACTACTACAAAATGCTCCAGCGGCGCGGTGACAAGGTTCCGGCCCAGGCTTCCTTGGTGCAGGTGCCGGACAGCGAGAAAGGTCCGCTGCTGGAAGGGATCTACCGCACCCGCCTGAAGACCCAGCCACCCGCAGAATGGAAGGACCTGGGCAAGGAAGAACGCACCGCAAAAATGCGCGCAGACGTGATCAAGTTCTGGAGCTCCAGCGATGTGCTATTGCGCCAGCTCGGTCAGGAGCGCGCCAGCAGCATCAAGGATTACCTGGTGGACAAGACGCAGATGGCCGATGACCGCGTCTACTTCATCGACGCCCAACTGGGCGAGGCAGAAAGTGACGGTCGGGTGGTGACGCCAATGCACCTGGATGCCGAGTGATGATCAGACGAGTGCTGATGAGCCTGACCCTGGCACTGGCGGCCAGCCAGGCCTCGGCGGCCGATACCTTGCGCTGCGGCAGTCAATTGGTCAGCGTCGGTGACCGGTCCAGCGAAGTGCTGCAGAAATGCGGTGAACCGGTCAGCCGCGATCTGCTGGGCTACAAGCGCAGCGCCAACCGACGGGAAGAGTTTCAGGTCGAGGAATGGACCTACGGGCCCAATGGCGGGATGTATCAGTACCTGCGGTTTGAAGGCAATCGGCTGAGACAGATCACCAGCAAACGCGGGAACTGAACCCACCATCCAAAGTGGGCACATACAAATGTGGGAGCGGGCTTGCTCGCGAAAGCGGTGCGTCATTCAGCATTGATGTTGGCTGACACACCGATTTCGCCAGCAAGCCCGCTCCCACAGTGGTTTTTGCGGCGCCCACAATAGAACAGGCCCCCGACACGAATGTCGGAGGCCTGTAATGACCACATCCTTGTGGCCGTCGCATGAACTCTCCAGATGCGGCTGGCGTATTACTCGGCCCGCCTGCCGCGCCTTCTCCCAGTCCAGGCGAGAAGTCTTGCCTTACTCGGCTTTCAGGCCGTCAGCGGAGACCGCCTGGACGCCTTTGATTTTCTTGGCGATAGCCACGGCGGTGGCTTTCTGAGCGTCAGTCACCGCAACGGTGGACGACAGAGACACAACACCTTTGTTGGTTTCGACTTTGATGTCGGTACCAGGAATGCCTTTTTCGGTTACCAGGTCTGCTTTGACTTTGGTGGTGATCCAGGTGTCGGAGGTAGCTTCTTTGGCTTGGGTCACTTCACCGGCGGCCAGGACCATTGGCGCCTGGGTCGCTTGGGTTTGAGCGAATGCAGCGTTGGCCATGGTCAGGGTCAGCGCGGTAGCAGCAGCGGCAGCGATAGCGAACTTCTTCATACGAGTAACTCCTGTTTTTCTAGAAAGTCTGCTGCGTGTCTTGTCAGCAGGGTTACTGGGTATATTGCGAACGCTGTGCCAACTTTGAGACAGCCAATAAATCCTTTTAAAACAACAGCTTATAAAATCACCTGATTTTCGAAATCATGCAAAATGCATGACTTCGAGATTCTCTACATGCAAGTTGCGGGTTTTGACGTGGGCCTAAGGCCATGAATTGTCGGGGTTTTCTTGTTTTTCGAATTCTCGGGTGCCGTTCCAGCAAAAAGCCCCGCTTTTCAGGGCGGGGCTTTGGCTTTCAAAAGAATTGCTGAGCGTTATGTCGCGGAACCGGTGCAGCCTTTAGGCAAGAAGTCCTGCTGAGCATTACTGGAGCAAACCCAACCAGTGGTCGAGCGCGTCAGCGTGACCGTCTTGCCTAATACCGGCGCAGGCGCGTTAACGATCGTACAAACAATGGTCCCGGCACCATCAGCGGCGGTACCGGACGCTGTCAGCGTGCAGTTAGAAGTTGGGCTAGTCCCACCAATTGCCGCCACATTCGCCGGGCTGGTCCCGTTATTCATGAGTTCTTCAAAGGGCACTTTCAACGCGGAAATTTCTGCCAGGCCCGCCGTGACTTTGGCCTTCGCTTGATACTTGGAGTACATCGGCAACGCAAACGTCGCCAGAATCCCGATGATCGCCACCACGATCAGCAGTTCGATCAGGGTAAAACCTTTTTGAGTATTCATAGACAGGCTCCATGCATGAGTCGAAATCTCATGATCTGAATAAGCTTCAGCACAGCCCGTGCCAAGCGCTGCACTCCCTGTTTTCGGGGCACAAAACCAAGGTATGGAGCTTTCCTACCCCCAGGATCCGCACTATCTGACACTATTTGTCACCTGACGGCCGCTGGTTTGGCTCAGCTCATTGACTAGGCTATAAGTCATGAACTGTCTGCGTCCGGTATCCCAATGAATGACATCGCCCTTAGCGGTCTGGCCAAGCAATTGGTTCTGGCCGAACTGCTCACTGACCAAAGCGCGCAACAGGCGTATCAGCAAGCTCAACGCAACAAAATCTCCCTGGTCAGTTATCTGGTGCAGAACAGACTGGTGAAGAGCCGACAGGTCGCCGAGATTGCCTCGGAGCATTTCGGCATGCCGCTGCTCGACCTCAATTGCCTGGATAAAGAAACCCAACCCCGAGGGCTGGTCAGCGAGAAGCTGATCCGTCAGCACCACGCCCTGCCCCTCTGGCGTCGTGGCAACAAGCTGTTCGTGGGGGTTTCCGACCCGACCAATCATCAAGCCATCAATGACATCCAGTTCAGCACAGGACTGAACACCGAAGCCATTCTGGTGGAGGACGATAAACTCGGCGATGCCATCGATAAATTCTTCGACAGCCAAGCCACCGGTCTGGAAGACATGGCTGATGTTGACCTTGACGGGCTGGATATCGAGTCGGTCGATGACAATAAAAAGGACTCCATCGCAGGCCAGGATGCCGATGACGCGCCGGTGGTGCGCTTCGTCCACAAGATGTTGCTCGATGCGATCAAGAGCGGTTCGTCCGACCTGCATTTCGAGCCTTACGAAAAAACCTACCGGGTGCGGATGCGCACCGACGGCATGCTGCGCGAAGTCGCCAAGCCGCCGAGCCAACTGGCCAACCGCATTGCGGCGCGACTGAAAGTCATGGCCAGCCTCGACATCTCCGAGCGGCGCAAACCCCAGGACGGACGGATCAAGATGCGCCTGTCCAAGACCAAATCCATCGACTTCCGGGTCAACACCCTGCCGACCCTGTGGGGCGAGAAAGTGGTGATCCGGATCCTCGACCCGTCCAGCGCGCAAATGGGCATCGACGCCCTCGGCTACGAGCCGGAACAGAAAGCCTTGTACATGGCTGCGCTGAAGCAGCCACAGGGCATGATCCTGGTCACCGGGCCGACCGGTTCGGGCAAGACCGTGTCGCTCTACACCGGGCTGAACATCCTCAACACCGTGGACATCAACATCTCTACCGCCGAAGACCCGGTGGAGATCAACATGGAAGGCATCAATCAGGTCAACGTCAATCCCAAGCAAGGGCTGGATTTCGCCCAGGCGCTGCGCTCGTTTCTGCGTCAGGACCCGGACGTGATCATGGTCGGTGAAATCCGCGACCTCGAAACCGCCGAGATCGCCATCAAGGCCGCCCAGACCGGGCACATGGTGCTTTCCACCCTGCACACCAACAGCGCCGCGGAAACCCTGACCCGCTTGCACAACATGGGCATTAAGGGCTTCAACATTGCCACCTCGGTGACCCTGATCATCGCCCAGCGGCTGGCGCGCAAACTGTGCAGCCATTGCAAGAAACCCATCGAGATTCCCCGCGAGGCGTTGCTCAAGGAAGGCTTCCCCGAGGAACGCATCGGCTTGTTCACGATCTATGAGCCGGTCGGCTGCGATCAGTGCAACCGCGGTTACAAAGGGCGAGTGGGGATTTATGAAGTGGTGAAGAACACACCGGACCTGCAACGGCTGATCATGGCCGAAGGCAATTCACTGGAAATCGACATCCAGATGCGCAAGGACGGTTTCAACGACTTGCGCACTTCGGGATTGAGCAAGGCCATGCAAGGCATCACCAGCCTTGAAGAAATCAACCGGGTCACCAAGGACTGAACATGGCGGTCAAAGCAGCAAAAATCAGTGTCTACGCCTGGGAAGGTACGGACCGCAAAGGCTCCAAAATGACCGGCGAGTTGAGCGGACTCAACCCAGCGTTGATCAAGGCTCAGCTGCGCAAGCAGGGAATCAACCCCGGCAGGGTGCGCAAGAAATCCGCCTCGATTTTCAGCTTCGGCAAACGTATCAAGGCTCAGGAAATTGCCCTGTTTACCCGGCAGATGGCGACCATGATGAAAGCCGGCGTGCCACTGCTGCAGTCGTTCGACATCATCGGCGAAGGCTTCGACAACCCGGCCATGCGCAAACTGGTGGACGAGGTGAAACAGGAAGTCGCGGCGGGTAACAGCTTCGCCGCGTCCCTGCGTAAAAAGCCGCAGTATTTCGATGAGTTGTACTGCAACCTCGTTGATGCCGGTGAACAGGCCGGCGCGCTGGACACCCTGCTGGAACGGGTAGCGACCTACAAGGAAAAGAGCGAAAGCCTGAAAGCGAAGATCAAGAAAGCCATGACCTACCCGCTGGCCGTGGTCTTCGTGGCGATCATTGTCACCGGGATTCTGCTGGTCAAGGTGGTGCCGCAGTTCGAGTCGGTGTTCAAGGGCTTTGGCGCGGAGTTGCCGGCCTTCACCGTAATGGTCATAGGCCTGTCGGAGTTCATGCAGGCGTGGTGGTGGATGATGCTGGTCGTGTTGGTCGCCGCCATCTTCGGTGTGCGCCAAGCCTTTAAAACCTCCCAGGGCTTTCGGGACCGGATGGACACCTGGCTACTAAAGCTGCCGCTTATCGGCACCTTGATGTACAAGTCTGCCGTGGCCCGTTACGCCCGCACCCTGTCGACCACGTTCGCCGCTGGCGTGCCGTTGGTCGAAGCCCTGGAGTCAGTGGCTGGCGCGACCGGCAACATCGTATTCAAACGTGCCGTGCTGCGCATCAAGCAGGACGTGTCGACCGGCATGCAGCTGAATTTTTCCATGCGCACCTCGGGCATCTTTCCCAGCATGGCGATCCAGTTGACCGCCATTGGCGAAGAATCCGGTGCACTGGACGACATGCTCGATAAGGTCGCGAGCTTCTACGAGGATGAAGTGGACAATATGGTCGATAACCTCACCAGCCTGATGGAGCCGTTCATCATGGTGGTGCTGGGTGTTATTGTCGGTGGCCTGGTGGTTGCGATGTACCTGCCCATTTTCCAACTCGGCTCAGCGATCTGACATGCCCTTGAACGACATCCTGATCCTCTATCCGCTGGTGTTCGTAGGCATCGCCCTGGCGGTCGGCCTGCTGGTTGGCAGCTTCCTCAACGTGGTGGTCTGGCGCCTGCCGAAAATGCTCCACCGCGAATGGCGGCTGCAAGCCCATGACGTGTTGGGCGTGCCGCCCGAGGCGCCGGGCCCGGCCTATAACCTGATGCTGCCTCATTCCCACTGCCCGCATTGCGACCATCAAATCCGCGCCTGGGAAAACATTCCGCTGCTCAGCTATCTGTTTCTACGGGGGCGATGCTCGAACTGCGCCACGGCGATCAGCAAGCGTTATCCGCTGACTGAACTGGCCTGTGGTCTGCTCTCGGCGTTTATTGCCTGGCATTTCGGCTTCGGCTGGCAGGCCTGCATGGTGCTGGTGCTGACCTGGGGCTTGCTGGCCATGAGCCTGATCGACGCCGAGCACCAACTGCTGCCGGATGTACTGGTGTTGCCGCTGCTGTGGCTGGGGTTGATCGTCAACAGCTTCGGGTTGTTCGTGTCATTGCATGAGGCGTTGTGGGGCGCGGTGGCCGGTTATATGACGTTGTGGACGGTGTTCTGGCTGTTCAAGCTGCTCACCGGCAAGGACGGCATCGGTCACGGCGATTTCAAGCTGCTGGCCATGATCGGCGCTTGGGGCGGCTGGCAGATATTGCCCCTGACCCTTCTCCTTTCATCCCTTGTGGGGGCCATCATCGGCGTGATTTTACTGCGCCTGCGCCACGCAAAAACCTCGACACCGATCCCCTTCGGACCCTTTCTGGCGATTGCCGGCTGGATTGCCTTGCTCTGGGGTGGTCAAATAACCGGCTTCTATTGGCAGTTTGTCGGTTTGAAATGAATACCCCTGTGGAAAAACCCTGGATTCTCGGCCTGACCGGCGGCATCGGCAGCGGCAAAAGCGCGGCTGCCCAGCACTTTATCGACCTCGGTGTACACGTTGTGGACGCCGATCATGCGGCGCGCTGGGTGGTGGAACCGGGTCGCCCGGCATTGGCGCAAATCGCTGAACACTTTGGCCCCGGCGTGTTGCAAGCCGACGGGCAACTGGATCGCGCTGCGTTGCGCAAGCTGATCTTTGAAGTGCCGGAGGAACGCCGCTGGCTCGAAGCGTTGCTGCATCCGCTGATCGCCAAGGAAATCGCCGATCACCTGGCCAAGGCACAATCGCCTTACGCGATTCTGGTTTCGCCGTTGCTGATCGAGTCCGGGCAGTACGCCATGACCCAACGGGTCCTGGTGATCGATGCCCCGGAACAGCTACAGATCGAACGCACCTTGCAGCGTGACCAGACCAGCGAGCAACAGGTCCAGGCGATCCTCAAGGCGCAATCCAGCCGCCAGGACCGCGTGAGCCACGCCGACGATGTGGTGGTCAACGACCGCGACCTCGCCTGGCTGCACAGCGAGGTCGAACGCCTGCATCACTTTTACCTTACTTTGCGTGGAGGCCAGTCATGAGCCAGACCCCAATCGTCAATTGCCCAACCTGTGGCGCCCCCGTTGAATGGAGCGCCGAGAGCACGTTCCGACCGTTCTGTTCGGACCGTTGCAAACTGATCGACCTGGGCGCCTGGGCGTCGGAAGAACACAAGATTCCGGTCAGCCCGGATGCCGAAGACGAGATGTTCAGCGAAGACTTCGAGCCGCGTCACTGATCTTCAAGGCCGCATAAAACCGTAATCCTGGCTGTCATCGAGGTTTTCCGCGAGAAAACGCAACTCATCGGCCAGGTCTTCGGCGCTGCGCACCGCCTTGCTCTGTTGCACCACTGCACTGAGCAAGGCGCGCAGGCTCAATCCCGGATCAAACCCCACTTCCTGCGCGCCATCCAGACTCTGACGCAACTCCTGCCTTGCCCATTCGTAGACACTCATTTCGATGCTCCTGAAGGTTTTGCGGAGCATGGAAGCGTCAGCGATGGTTGGATTTGATGTGGATCAAGACTTGGGATCGTCGTCTTTCCAGGGCGCCGAAAGGTAACGTGTGCGGTTGAAGGTCTCCAGCCACTCGGGGCAGAACACCACTAGTGCGCTGACCACCATGCCGTTGATGAACGCCTCCGGAAAAATGATCAGCCACAGGTAACCGACAAAATCCTCGAGCCAATAAGGCATGGCGAAACGCTCGTCATACCACAGCAACGTCAGCGCCAGCACCAGGCACAACAACGCCGAAAGCGCTGCAGCCGAGAACCCGGAAACAAAGATATACACGAAGGGATTACGCGGCTGCGCTCGCTCCACCAGGATCGCGCAGCATTCGGTGACCAGCACAGGCAGCAGAATAAACAGCGCACCATTGACCCCCATCGCCAGCAGATCCTGGCGCCCGAGCAGCACTAACCCCGCTTGCGCGACCAACCCGCCGACAATCGCCAGTGGCCAGTCGAGCAACAGCGTCACCGCGGTCATGCCGATGAAGTGGTAGGACACGCCGGTATCGAAATCGCGACGCACCAGCCACAGCATGAACAGCGCGAACACCGTGCCGAACAGCAGATGCTGGCGGCGCCTGTCGCTGAACAGCTCGACCCACGGCGCTCGCGCAACGGCCCAGACCAGCACCGGTATATAGATCAACCACCCTGCTGCGAGGGTTTCAGGTGACAGTAACTCGGCGCCGATCATGTCTGGGCACACTCCTTTGTCTTGCCAAAAGAGAACAGGCCCTCAGTCTACACCGGGCTTTGAGTGCGCTTCGATTTCGGGAGGGGGCTCCATGATTGGGGGCGTATCCGTTCCTGCGGTAACGGCTGCTATTGGTTCCGGCCTTCCGACGGGGCAGATCAAGATCAAAAGCAAAATCGAGTCTGTAGTCCCGCCCCCCCTTCAAGTCTAAACATACAAGCGAGCCTGCTCGCGAAAGCGGACTGGCATCCGCCATGATGTCGACTGACACGGCCCCTTCGCGGGCAAGCCCGCTCCCACAGGGGGAACACGTGCACTTGAGATCAGGTCGGCCCGTAGGCCGCCTCGCTTTTGCTCTTGCGGTACACGCCTATATCGAGAGGCCGAGTGGAGGTTCTGCGCAGTGGGCAACCCGGCAAGGATGCCGGGTTAGCCGCCCCCGGCCATGGATGGCCGACGGCGGCGGGCCCACGGAGCAGGACCGGAGCGAGGGCATGCCGAGCCTGGGCGAGGCACCGAACGTCAGGGGCAAGAGCCCTTTGGTTACTTTGGGGCTTTTCCAAAGTGAACCGCCGTAAGGGCGGAACCAATAGCTGCCGTTACCGCAGAAACGGATATGACCTCAACCAAAAACAGCGATTGTTACGTTCCCTGCAACGCTGAATCAAACCCAGCCCCCTTTATCACTCACTGCCAAAGACTAAACTTCAAACATCAGAATCAACCCCGAGCCCACAACAATGAAAACCCTGACCAGCCTGTTTCTGACCCTGATCGCAACCTCCGCCATGGCTGCCAGCAACGAGCCGGCCGCCCCCCCATCACAGTCGCTGGACATCGCCGAAGTGGTGTCAGTAACAGACACCGCAACGGCCTGCGACGTCGTGCCAGCCACCATGGTCTACATCGATCACAAGGGACAGACGCATCAAGTGACCTATCAAGTCATGGGCAACTGCACGAGCAACCTGTAACTAGCGCCTCATAGCAACGTCCACGTATAGCTGAGGATCAAACGGTTCTCGTCGATATCGCTGCGGTAGTTGGAACGCGCCATCACGTTGCGCACGCGAATCCCGAGGCCTTTGAGGCTGCCGCTCTGCAACACATAGCCGAGATCGAGATCGCGCTCGCGGTCCTTGCCCTCGAACCCTTGCCCGGTATCGACATTGCCCCCGCTGATGTAGCGCACGGTGCTGGTCAGCCCAGGCACGCCAAGCGCGGCAAAATCGTAGTCGTAGCGCGCTTGCCAGGATCGCTCGTCGGTGTAGGCGAATTCATAGGTTGGCACCTCGTTGCCCAGCGGTGAGATGTTGGCAAACACCCGCGGGAACGCGCTGTCGCCGAACATGCCCTGATAGCCGAGATAAAACGTGTGCCCACCGCGCTTGGCCGACAGCAAGGAGAAGAACGCCTGGTTGTCGATGTTGCCGAGCAATTTTTTGCCGTCTTCGCGCGAATCGTAGTAACCAAGGTTGGCACCCAAGATCCAGTTGCCCAACGGCTCGCTGTGCTTGAAGCCGAGGAAACGCTGGTTGTAGATATCTTCCAGTTGCCCGAACCACGCGCTGACCGAGCTGCGTTTATCGTTGAAGGCGTAATCGGCGCCGGCAAAGTTGAAGCCGTCGCTGCTGACCTGACGCTGCGGCACATGACCGAGCATGGCTTGCATCTTTTCGTCGCCAGCCTCGTTACGCAGGCTGGTCGAGTTCAAGTGTCCCCCTTGCACCGTCAGGCCATTGATCTCGTTCGAGCTGATGCTCGCGCCCTGATAGCTGGGCGGCAGCAAACGGATATCGCTGAAGGCCAGCACCGGCAGGTTCGGTTGCAGTTCGCCCACCTTCAATTCGGTTTTGGAGAAACGCACCTTCAACGCGCCTTCCAGTCGGCTGTAATCATTCGCCGCGCGCCCGTCATCCTTTACCGGCAGCAAACCGGTATTGACCCGGTCCGGGCTGCTGTCGAGCTTGAGGCCGAGCAGGCCAATGACATCCACACCAAAACCGACGGGGCCTTGGGTATAACCGGATTTGACGTTGAGGATGAAGCCCTGCGCCCACTCTTCGGCCTTCGATTGCTGGTTGGCCCCGACGATGTCGGAGAAGTCCCGGCTGAAGTAGTAATTGCGCGCTTGCAAGGTGGCCGTAGTGTCTTCGATGAAGCCACCCTCGGCCGCCATCGCACCGGAGGAGAAACCCGAGACGACCGCCATGGACAACACCGAACCGGTTGTTGGAAAAATCTGTTTCATCGTTATTTCTCTTATTTTTATTGATCGACAGGTTGAAGTGCTTCAGCCGTAGCGCATTCGCGGCGAGGAACGGGACGACGGGCGTTTAACAACAAGTGCGTGACCATGCCGAAAATCAGCCCCAAAAAAGCGGCGGACAAACCCAGCAACGACATACCCGACGCGGTGGTCAGAAAGGTCACCAATGCGGCTTCGCGATCGCTCGGCACGGCCATGGCGCCGGCCAATGCCCCGGCAATCGCGGCGAACAGCGCCAGCCCGGCCAGGGCTGCGATCAGTTCCTTGGGAAAGGCCGAAAACAGAGAAACCAGGGTGGCGCCGAAGATCCCCAGCACCAGGTAACACAGCCCGCCGACAACCCCGGCCACATAGCGTTTGCCGGGATCTTCATGGGCCTCGCGCCCGGTACAAATGGCCGCGGTAATCGCCGCCAGATTCAGCCCGTGACAACCGAATGGCGCCAGCAGCGCGGTGCCCAACGCACTGCTGGCGATGATCGGGCTGGCCGGCGTTTGATAGCCGCTGGCACGCAGCACCGCCATGCCGGGGACGAACTGGCCGGTCAACGCCACCATCACCAGCGGCAAGGCGATATTCAGCGTCGCGCTCAGGCTGAACACGGGCGTGATCCACACCGGCGTGGCCAAACCGATCACCAAGGCTTCGCGGTGCAAATCACCGGAAAGAAAAGCCATCGAGCAGCCCACCAGCAGCACCATCACCACCGCATAACGCGGCATCAGCCGCTTGCAGATCAGGTACGTGGCGAACATCGCCAGTACCAGCAACGGCTTGCCCTGCAGCGACACGAACAAACCGGTGCCGAAGCTGAACAGAATCCCCGCCAGCATCGCTGCCGCAATCGCCGCGGGCAGTTTGCTGATGATCCGGTCAAACGCCCCCGACACCCCGACCAGGAAAATAATCAGACTGCTGACCAGGTAGGCCCCCACCGCCTCGGGCATGGAGATCCCCGGCAACAGCGCCACCAGCAACGCCGAGCCCGGCGCCGACCACGCGATGATCACCGGGACGCGGTAACGCAGGCTCAAGCCGATACCGAGCACGGCGCTGCCGATGGAAATCGCCCAGACCCAGGACGACAACACCTCTCGCGAGAGGTGCGCGGTCTCGGCGGCCTGGAAGATGATCACCAGCGGGCCTGCGTAGGAAATCACCGTGGCGATAAATCCGGCGACTGCCGCAGACAGGGAAAAATCCCGGACTAACGCTCTCATGAAACGTCGCCAACAGACCCGTCGATCGAACCGTGGCGCAAGCCCGACAGCGCTTGTTTAGCGCTGCGCCGACTGCTGATGGCGAACACGGTCATGGCAATCGCGGCCACTGCCCCGGGCAAGGCAAAGGCCATGAAGTTCAGTTGCAGCGGCAGGCTGATCCCGAGCAACGCACCGCCCAGCAGCGGCCCGACAATGGCACCGTTGCGCCCGATACCCGAGGCCCAGCCCAGACCGGTGGAACGAATGGTCATGGAGTAGAACTGCGCAGCACAGGCATACAAAAGGATTTGCGAGCCAATCGTTGTGGCGCCGGCAATCGCGATCAGGAGGTACAACAGCGGCATCGGGCTGTTGAAACCCAGCAAGGTGATTGACACGGCGGCCACGGCGAAGAACACCGCCAACACCCGTGGCAGGTTGAGTTTGTCCCCCAACACACCGCCGCCAACCGCGCCGAAAATGGCGCCGAAGTTGAGCACCAGCAGGAATGACAGACTCGAGCCCAGGCTGTAACCGGCATTGGCCATCAGTTTCGGCAGCCAGGAACTCAAGGCGTAGACCATCAGCAGGCAGCAGAAAAACGCCAGCCACAACATCAGCGTGCGCAGCGCGCGACCTTCGCGAAACAGTTGCAACACCGGCGTGCCGGTGCCCTTCACTTCGCTCATGTGCAGCTGATCGCCGGTTTGCGCGACGTAAGCCGGGTCAATCCGCTGCAGGATGTTGCGAGCCTCTGCATTGCGCCCCTGACGCAGCATGAAACCCACCGACTCGGGCAGGAAGTACATGATCAGCGGCAACAACAGCAACGGCAGCACTGCCACGTAAAACACCGATTGCCAGCCAAAACTCGGGATCAGCACGATGCCGAGCCCCGCCGAGAGCATGCCGCCCACCGAGTAGCCGCTGAACATGATCGCCACCAGCGTGCTGCGGATTTTCTTCGGCGCGTATTCGTTCATCAACGCCACGACGTTGGGCATCACCCCGCCGATGCCGAGCCCGGCAATGAATCGGCAGAGGCCAAATTCGGTGGGATTGCGGGCAAAACCGTTGAGCACGGTAAACCCGCTGAACAGCATCACGCAGATCGTGATGGCTTTCTTGCGGCCGATCTTGTCCGACAGCGGACCGAAAAACAGCGCACCGAACATCATGCCGAACAGTGCGTAACTGCCCAGTGCGCCCGCTTGCAGGGGACTGAGCCCCCACTCTTTCATCAGCATCGGCAACACCACGCCGTAGATCACCAGATCGTAACCGTCGAAAATGATGATCAGGGCACACCAGAACAGCACCATCCAGTGAAAGCGGTTGAATCGTGCGTTGTCGATAACCTCATGTACGTCAATCTTGCGCATGGCATTGATCTCTTGTTGTTGTTTTTTTAAGAGCGTCGGTAACGCGGCGAACGTCCGTACAGCCGAGGGTAAAGGTGCCAGGCACGGGGCAATATCCGCTTTGCGCAGATCGCTATCCGTTTTGTGCGTTGCCCTGAACCGGGCGGGGATGAGGAGTGTTGCGGGGATTTCAGGTGGTAAATCCGGCAGATCGGAACCTCTCCGATGGACTGCCTACGCCAAGCGCAGCCCTGTGGATGACCCGGATGTCAGCCTTTGCGGTCGCGGGAGCCCTGTGTCAATCAAGGCAGGGCCTTCTCCAGCGCCTCACGCAATTGCGCCGCCGTGGCATATTCGGACTGCCCCACCAATTGACCGTTCCTGAGCTGCAGCCACAACACTTTATCCACGGACCCGGGGTAGCGCGGCGCCACACGACCATCACGGTCAAGCATCACCCGATAGGAGTAATCGCGCATGGCCGGCACCGCGAACATTTTCGCGATCAATCGAGGCATGCGCTGGATGTCCGCGACAAATATGGCGTGCCGAGCCTCCAGGTAGCCCTTGGGCTGGCCCTGCAGAGCGGCGTCGACCAGTTTGGCGGCGTCCATGCTGCGCGCTACCAGCAGCGTCTGCGTCTGGTTATCGAGCGTATAGGCCTGATCGAACTGATCAAGCAAGGTCCACGGCGACAGCCGCTCACCCACCTGCAACGCCTGCGCCCAAAGAGGCAGAAGACTGAGCAACAACACGGGCCAATATTTCACGTTCTATTCCTCGTTCGAGCGCCTAGGCGCAATGGCCATCAGTCTACACCGCCCGTTCCAAGCCTCCTGTCCTACTGTTTACCGTTTCACGCTTTCTGCTTGTCGCAAATGAACGCTAAGCTTGGGCCTATGGATGACTCAGATTATTTACGCCTGCTGACCATAGCGGCCGAGCAAGCCAACGCGTTCCTGTCCAATGCCCGCAAATGGGAGCGTGAGCGTTGGGTCTGCCAGCGCCTGCTGCAAGGCCTGAACATTCCCTACCGCGCCGACGAGTTCGCCCCGGCCGGGGAGCCGCCGGACGTGCTGTTTCGTGACGCCAGTTTCGAGGTGTTCTTCGTGCTCGACGAAGGCCGACGCCTCAATGACGAATGGCGCGATGAGCTGCAACGCCGGCGCAGCGCGTTTTCCCTGAGCCAGCTGGTGCGTCGCGAGGCCAAGCCCCGGCGCATCCCGGCCAATGAGTTTTTGCTGAGACTGGCGCCGACCTTGCGTAAAAAAGCGCACAACTACAAAGAACGCGGCATGGACCTGGGGGAACTGGACATCATCGCGTTCGCCAGCCTCAAGCGCGAAGTGCTGGACCTCAACAGCCATTTCCCGCCGCCCACCGAATACCTGCGTCAAGGCTGGCGTTCGCTGTCGCTGGTCGGTCCGACGTTCGCCCGTGTGCTGTTTGCCCACCCGGACGCCCCGGATTTCCTGCGTAGCAACCTGGGTCGCAGCATCGTCTTCGACGTCGGGATCAGCCTGTGAGCCCGATGCAGGAATTAATCGCCGAAGTCCCGCAAACCGGCCGCGTGCGCTGGATCGGCGTGCGCCCGGAACCCCATGTGCCGATGATCGAACTGGATGCCGTAGAGGCGCGACTTGAAGCCGGTTTGACCGGCGATCGAGCCCGCCCCGGTGTACGTAACGCGCGGCAGGTGACGTTGATTCAGTGGGAGCACCTGGCGGTGATCAGTTCGCTGATGGGCCGCCCGCACGATAAACCGGTATTGCCTAATGATTTGCGGCGCAACCTCGTTATCAGCGGTATCAACCTGTTCAGCCTCAAGGGTCGGCGCTTCCGCATCGGCCAGGCGATTTTCGAAACCACCGGTTGGTGCCAGCCGTGCGCACGCCTGCAAAACAACCTCGGCTCCGGGACGTTTCAGGCGGTGCGCGGACATGGCGGAATCACGGCCCGGGTGTTACAAGGTGGAATTATTCGCCTGGACGATACGGTGAGCGTCGAGCCTGTTCCAGCCAGCGGCTATGCTCCGTTCAACGTTCGTTGAGTCACTCTGTAGCTTCTACACATTCAGCAACGTCTACCTGACGAGGCCCAATATGACCAGCCGCCTGAACCCCGACGACCAGAAGCATGTCGAAGAGTACCTGCAACTGTCCCAGCACCGAGTCGAGCGCCGGCCCTTCCGGCCGTGGATGCTCCTGGTGGTGGTGTTGGCAGTGACCATTGGATTAGGCCTGTTGAGCCGATTTATCAGTTACCTGACGCTATGAGCTGCATCGCGCTCGCTCGGTTGACTGCACCGATTTCTTTTAGCCTTGCGAGATATCCCCATGACTCATCGTATTGTCATCGTTGGCGGCGGCGCCGGCGGTCTGGAGTTGGCTACCCGTCTGGGTAAGACTCTGGGCAAACGTGGCACGGCCAGTGTGATGCTGGTCGACGCGAACCTGACCCACATCTGGAAGCCGTTGTTGCACGAAGTGGCGGCCGGGTCACTGAACTCTTCCGAAGACGAACTCAACTATGTTGCCCAGGCGAAATGGAACCACTTCGAGTTCCAGCTGGGGCGCATGAGCGGGCTTGATCGCGCGCAGAAGAAAATCCAGCTGGCCGCCACTTACGACGAAGCCGGCCTGGAACTGGTGCCAGCGCGTGAAGTGGCTTACGACTCGCTGGTGATTGCTGTCGGCAGTACCACCAACGATTTCGGCACTCAAGGCGCGGCGCAGCATTGCCTGTTCCTCGACACCCGCAAACAGGCCGAGCGTTTCCATCAGCAATTGCTCAATCACTACCTGCGCGCCCATGCCGGACAAACCGACAAGGTCGAGCAGATCAGCGTCGCCATCGTCGGCGCCGGTGCCACCGGGGTTGAGCTGGCCGCAGAGCTGCACAACGCCGCGCATGAGTTGGCGGCTTACGGCCTGGACCGGATCAAACCGGAAAACATGCACATCACCCTGATCGAAGCCGGCCCACGGGTACTGCCAGCCCTGCCGGAACGCATCGGCGGGCCTGTGCATAAAACCCTGGAGAAACTCGGGGTCAATGTGATGACCAATGCCGCGGTCAGCGAAGTGACTGCCGACAGCTTGATCACCGCCGACGGCAAAGTGATCAACGCCAGCCTGAAAGTCTGGGCCGCCGGCATTCGTGCACCGGGTTTCCTCAAGGACATCGACGGTCTGGAAACCAACCGCATCAACCAGCTGCAAGTGCTGCCGACCCTGCAAACCACCCGCGACGAGAACATCTTCGCCTTCGGTGACTGCGCGGCATGCCCGCAACCGGGCACTGACCGCAACGTACCGCCACGCGCCCAGGCCGCGCATCAGCAGGCTTCGTTACTGGCCAAATCGCTGAAACTGCGGATCGAGGGCAAGGCGTTGCCGGAATACAAATACACCGACTACGGCTCGCTGATCTCGCTGTCGCGTTTTTCGGCTGTGGGTAACTTGATGGGCAACCTGACCGGTAGCGTGATGCTCGAGGGCTGGCTGGCGCGGATGTTTTACGTGTCGCTGTATCGCATGCACCAGATGGCGCTGTATGGCGCGTTTCGTACGGCGATGTTGATGTTGGGCAGCAAGATCGGACGCGGGACTGAGCCGCGGTTGAAGCTGCACTAATCCCAACCACTGTGGGAGCGGGCTTGCTCGCGAAGAGGGAGCGTCAGTCGACCTATAAGTTGTCTGACCCACCGCTTTCGCGAGCAAGCCCGCTCCCACATTTGGTCTGCATTGTTTTTGGAGATCTGTGTCTCACTGTATCTCCCGCCACGAATTCTCCCCTTCGCTTACAAACTCCCCCTTGCGCGACACAGTAGCGATACACCCTGCCCTTTAAATGGCCACATCCGAGCAAGGCAACTCGCCCGCTACGGTTATCGCCGCACTCACGTGGCGTCCTTTATCGAACGGTTGTGTCGTGCAACCCAGGAGTATTGAAATGTCCCGTACTACCAAAAACACTATTGGTCTGCTCGGCGCTGTGCTGGCCGGCGGCATGATGTTGTCCGGTTCCGTATTCGCTGCGCAGCCGTTGACCCAGGGCTACCTGCTGGCCTCGGCTGAACAAGTGGTGAAAACCCCTGAAGGCAAGTGTGGCGAAGGCAAGTGTGGCGATGCGTCGATGGCGAAGACCGATACGGATGGCGACGGCAAAGTCTCCCGCGCCGAATTCCAGAAAGTCGCGCCGAAGTCCAACTTCGACAAGATCGACACCAACCATGACGGCTTCATCGACGAGCAAGAGGCTTACGACAACGTGAAAGCCAACTTCGAAGCCAATGGCAAGAAAATGCCAAAAGGCCTGTTCGAGCACCTGAAAGACCAAGACGGCGCCTAAGCCTTCAAGAACAAAACCGCGCTTTTCCTTCGGGAAGCGCGGTTTTTTTTCGTCTGGTGGATTTACACCTGGAAGCGCTGGACCATGGTCCGCAAGGAATTGGCCAATTGTGAAAGCTCATGGCTCGAAGCGCTGGTCTGATCCGCACCGGCAGCGGAACGAACCGACAGGTCGCGAATGTTCACCAGGTTGCGATCGACTTCCCGCGCCACTTGCGCCTGTTCTTCAGCCGCGCTGGCGATCACCAGGTTACGTTCGTGAATTTGATGGACCGACGCCGTGATGGTCTGCAACGCCTCGCCCGCACGCTCGGCCAAAGCCAAAGTGCTGGCTGCTCGGGTCGAGCTGGCTTGCATGGAATCCAGCGCCTGGGTTGAGCCACTGCGCATGCCCTGGACCATTTGCTCGATTTCCTGGGTCGATTGCTGCGTGCGATAGGCCAGCGCACGCACTTCGTCGGCCACCACCGCAAACCCTCGACCGCTTTCCCCGGCCCGCGCGGCTTCAATGGCCGCGTTGAGCGCCAGCAGATTGGTTTGCTCGGCGATCGCCCGAATCACATCCAGCACCTTGCCGATGTCCTTCGACTGGTTGGCCAGGGATTGCACCAAACCGCCGGTGATCTGCACATCGCTGGCGAGTGCACTGATGGCCGTGACGGTTTCGCTGACGCGCTCCTGGCCAACGTGCGCGGACTCACTGGATTGGCGCGTGGCGTCGGAGGTCGACACGGCATTGCGGGCAACCTCCTCCACTGCCGTGGTCATTTCTGTCACGGCGGTGGCCGCTTGTTCAATTTCGTTGTTCTGTTGTTGCAGGTTCTGCGTGCCGTCGAGGGTGACCGCGTTCAACTCATCAGCCGCCGTGGCCAATTGCGCCGCCGAACCGCTAATACCTTGCAGGGTTTCCCGCAGATTCTGTTGCATGGTCGCAAGGGCCTTGAGCAAGCGGCTGACTTCGTCGTTGCCATGGGTTTCGATGGGGCGAGTCAGGTCGCCTCGGGCGACGTTTTCTGCGGCGTGCAAAGCTTCGCCCAGCGGTTTGACGATGCTGCGGGTCAGCAGCATGGCCAGGCCAACGGTGGCCAAGGCTGCGAGGGCGATGAACAGGCTGACGATCATTCGCGATGTTTCGTAATGCGCTTCGGATTTCTGGCTTTCGGCGGCGACTTGTTTGGCGAACAGATCGGCCAGGTCATTGAGCTGTTTACCGGAGCCATCGACCACGGTTTTCATGTCCACCAGCAGCAGCTTGGTCAGTTCGTCACGGCGTCCCTGCTCCGCCAGTGAGAACGATTGGGCAATGCCGGCACGATACGCCGCGAAGGTGGTTTTGAACTGGTCATACAAGGCCTTGCCTTCGACGGTGTTGACCAACTGGTCGTAGGCGGCAATCTTCTCGCTCAGCTCTTTGTCGCGGGTGTCCATCTGGCCGCGATACACAGCAATGTTCTTCGGGTCCTGATCGAGGGCCATGCGCAGGGAAATGGTGCGGATGCGCAGCATGATCTCGCGGATCTCATCACCGCCGCGGATACTCGGCAGCCATTGTTTCTCCACGGCCACCTCGCTGTCGCGAATGCTCGACATTTGCCCCAGTGCGAAAACCCCGAGCAAGGCGACCAACACAGCAATCAGAGCAAACCCCAAGGCAGCCCGAGGTGCGATATTCAACTGACGAAGCAACATAACGAACGCCCTATTCTTGTAGTGGCTTGGATAAGGGGCGTTGTTTCGTCAGTACCCCGTCGCCTCGTTATCGGCAAGTTGTACGATGACTGAAGTGTGTTTTTATGAAGACAAAAAAAATCCCCGTATCTTTCGATACGAGGATTTTTAATATGGTCGGGGTAAGGGGATTCGAACTCCTGACATCCTGCTCCCAAAGCAGGCGCGCTACCGGACTGCGCTATACCCCGGTAAAAAAAAGGCACCTTTTAAAGGCGCCTTCTGCGAACAGAGCTTTTGGCGTCTGATCTTAAGATCTGATCCCAGCGTTAACTGGTTTCAAAAATGGTGGGTCGTGTGGGATTCGAACCTACGACCAATTGGTTAAAAGCCAACTGCTCTACCAACTGAGCTAACGACCCAAAAATGGTCGGGGTAAGGGGATTCGAACTCCTGACATCCTGCTCCCAAAGCAGGCGCGCTACCGGACTGCGCTATACCCCGGTTTGAAATTGGCTCCGTGACCAGGACTCGAACCTGGGACCCAATGATTAACAGTCATTTGCTCTACCGACTGAGCTATCACGGAACTACATATTTCAATTACAACGTTTGACGCTTTGTTGCACTCTCTTCGACCCGTTCGCATCGCTGCGTTCGTGTGTCTGAGGCGCGCTATTCTACAATCTTAAGCACCTCTGTCAACCCCTTAAATTGCATTCAAGTTAATGATTTGCAACTTATTTCAGATTCCTGCTTGGGGAGCAGAAACCCTTACGGGCGACTTACTGCGGGGCGCACTTTACAAGCCTTTTCCTTTCAGTTCAACAACCTGACGAAAAAAAGGCCTCGCGATGCGAGGCCTTGTTTATTTCACCGCCGTGACGGGTCAGGCAAATACGATCTCGTCGTTCTCCACCTTGCCGACAGCCGTGTCGCCAGGCATGAATCGACCGGACAGAATCAGCTGTGCCAGCGGGTTCTCGATCCAGCGCTGAATCGCTCGTTTGAGCGGCCGCGCGCCGTACACCGGGTCGTATCCCACCGCGATCAGCTTGTCCATGGCCTCTGGACTCAGCTCCAGTTTCAGCTCGCGCTCAGTCAGACGACTGCGCAGACGACCCAACTGGATCTCGGTAATGCCCGCGATCTGATCCCGCGCCAATGGCTCGAAGATCACGACTTCGTCGACCCGGTTAATGAACTCCGGACGGAAGTGTGTGGAAATCGCATCCATCACTGCCGCACGTTGCGCCTCGCGATCACCGACCAGTTCCTGGATCTGCACCGAGCCCAGGTTGGAGGTCATGACGATCACGGTGTTCTTGAAATCCACCGTGCGGCCATGGCTGTCGGTCAGGCGCCCATCTTCCAGCACTTGCAGCAAGATGTTGAACACATCCGGGTGGGCCTTCTCGACCTCGTCAAGGAGGATCACCGAGTAAGGCTTGCGACGCACCGCCTCGGTCAGGTAACCGCCCTCTTCATAGCCCACGTAGCCTGGTGGCGCACCAATCAGTCGGGCCACGGAATGTTTCTCCATGAACTCGGACATGTCGATCCGCACCATCGCCTCTTCGGTATCAAAGAGGAACTCGGCCAGCGCCTTGCACAGCTCGGTTTTACCGACACCGGTCGGGCCGAGGAACATGAAAGAACCACTCGGGCGATTCGGGTCGGACAACCCGGCCCGGGAACGCCGCACCGCGTTGGAAACGGCGATCACCGCTTCGTCCTGGCCGATCACGCGCTGGTGCAACAGGCTTTCCATCTTCATCAGCTTGTCGCGCTCGCCTTCGAGCATTTTCGACACTGGAATGCCGGTCCACTTCGAGACGACTTCGGCGATCTCTTCCTCAGTCACCTTGCTGCGCAGTAACTGGTTCTCGCTTTTACCGTGCTGATCGACCATTTGCAGGCTGCGCTCCAGGTCTGGGATCACCCCGTATTGCAGCTCGGCCATGCGGTTCAGGTCGCCTTTACGGCGCGCGGCTTCCAGTTCCTGACGGGACTGTTCAATTTTCTGCTGGATCTGTGCAGAACCCTGAACCTCGGCTTTTTCCGAGTTCCAGATTTCTTCGAGGTCCGAGTACTCACGTTCGTGGCGAACGATTTCCTCCTGGAGTTTCTCCAGACGTTTCTTCGCCGCGTCGTCGCTTTCTTTCTTCAGCGCCTGTGATTCCACCTTCAGCTGTATCAGACGGCGCTCCAGACGATCGAGCACTTCCGGCTTGGAGTCGATCTCCATGCGGATGCGGCTGGCCGCTTCGTCGATCAGGTCGATGGCCTTGTCCGGCAACTGACGGTCTGTAATGTAGCGATGACTGAGCTTGGCCGCGGCGATGATAGCGCCGTCAGTGATCGCCACTTTGTGGTGGACCTCGTAACGCTCTTTGAGGCCACGCAGAATCGCGATGGTGTCTTCTTCGCTCGGCTCGTCCACCAAAACTTTCTGGAAGCGCCGTTCGAGGGCCGCATCCTTCTCTATATATTGGCGGTACTCATTGAGCGTGGTCGCGCCGACACAATGCAACTCGCCGCGCGCCAACGCAGGCTTGAGCATGTTGCCCGCATCCATCGAGCCTTCGCCCTTGCCGGCGCCGACCATGGTGTGCAGTTCGTCGATGAACAGAATGATCTGCCCTTCCTGCTTCGACAGTTCATTGAGCAAGGATTTGAGGCGCTCTTCGAACTCGCCGCGGTACTTGGCACCGGCAATCAGCGAACCCATGTCCAAAGACAGCAAGCGCTTGCCCTTGAGACCGTCCGGCACTTCACCGTTGATGATGCGCTGGGCCAGGCCTTCGGCGATGGCGGTTTTACCCACGCCGGGCTCACCGATCAGCACCGGGTTGTTCTTGGTGCGGCGTTGCAGCACCTGGATGGTCCGGCGAATTTCGTCGTCACGGCCGATCACCGGGTCGAGCTTGCCTTCTTCGGCACGCTTGGTCAGGTCGACGGTGTACTTGTCCAGCGCTTGGCGCGACTCTTCGTGGTTGGCGTCATTGACCGCCTCACCGCCGCGCAGGTTGTTGATTGCGTTTTCCAGGGCTTTTTTGCTGACGCCCTGGCCGAGCAGCAACTTGCCGAGTTTGCTGTTCTCATCCATCGCCGCGAGCAACACCAACTCACTGGAGATGAACTGGTCGCCCTTCTGCTGAGCCAGGCGATCGGCCTGATTGAGCAGGCGCGCCAGATCCTGCGACATGTTCACGTCGCCGGTCGGGTTCTGGATTTTCGGGAGCTGATCGAGCTCTTTGGTCAGCTCTTTACGCAGGCTGTTGACGTCAAAACCGACCTGCATCAACAGGGGTTTGATCGAACCGCCCTGCTGCTCAAGCATCGCCTGCATCAAGTGCGCCGGCTCGATACCGGGATGGTCAAGGCCGACGGCCAGCGATTGGGCGTCGGATAGAGCTAACTGCAATTTGCTGGTTAAACGATCTATACGCATGGGTCACCTTCCTTTTGAGCAGGCCGGACCTATAAAACATCCTGAATGAAGAAACCTGCCAGATACCGTTATAGATGCGGTCGATTCTGGGAGTTTCAAGCGTCGAACAGTTGATGTAGATCAGGAAAGCTTAGTCTTCGAGCCAGACAAGGGAGGCAAACCGACCGGTGCGAGGACTGCGGCGGTAAGAAAAGAAGCGAGGATCGGAAACGGTGCAGAAACCGCCACCATAAACAGCGGTGACACCGCGCACAGCCAGACGCAAACGCGCCAGCTCGTAGATGTCAGCCATGAATTTGCCAGCATTTTGGCTCGGCACAAAGGCTTTGGCCGCTTCGGGCTGTTGCTGGACGAAAGTCTCGCGCACTTCGGGGCCGACTTCGAAGGCTTGCGGGCCAATGGCCGGGCCAAGCCAGACCAGCACGTCTTCCGGAGGTGCGGCCAAACTGTCGAGCGTTGCTTCGAGCACACCCGCCGCCAACCCGCGCCAACCGGCATGGGCCGCCGCAACGCGAGTGCCCGCGCGGTCGCAAAACAATGCGGGCAGGCAATCGGCGGTCATCGCGGCGCAGGCGATTCCGGGTGTGGAAGTCCAGCTGGCGTCGGCGGTGGCCGTGATGCCTGGTTCCGCGTGGGCCACGGCGATGCCGTGAACCTGCTTTAACCAGGCCGGTTGAATAGAGAAATGATCGGTGAGGCGACGGCGGTTTTCGGCAACTGCTTCGGGGCTGTCGTCGACGTGATCGCCGAGGTTGAGGCTGTCGAACGGCGCCAGACTGACGCCGCCCGCACGGGTGGTCACACAGGCTTTCACCCCGGCAGGCGCAGGCCAGTCGGGAATCAGCCAGTCACTCATCCGATGAACGCCTCACGGTCTTGCTTGAGCAGGGTCAGCAACCAGACGAAGTCGTCCGGCAGTGGCGATTCCCAGCTCATGCGTTTACCGGTGGTCGGGTGATCCAGCTCCAGGAACCGCGCATGCAGGGCCTGACGCGGGAACGCCTTCAACGATTCGACCATGGTCACACTGGCTGCCGGCGGAATGCGGAAACGACCGCCGTAGGCAGGGTCTCCGACCAACGGGTAGTTGATGTGGGCCATGTGCACACGAATCTGGTGCGTACGACCGGTTTCCAGCTTCACCCGCACGTGCGTGTGAGAGCGGAAACGCTCGAGTACGCGGTAATGGCTGACGGCTTGCTTGCCACCTTCCATCACGGCCATGCGCTGGCGTTGCTGGCCGTGACGACCGATCGGCGCGTTGATCTTGCCGCCGGCAGTGACCACACCGATCACGATGCATTCGTAGATCCGGCTTACGCTGCGGCTCTGCAATTGCGTGACAAGCTGTGTCTGCGCCTGAATGGTCTTGGCCACCACCATCAGACCGGTGGTGTCCTTGTCGAGGCGATGCACGATACCGGCGCGGGGCACATTGATAATGTCCGGCACGTGGTGCAGCAAGGCGTTGAGCAGGGTGCCATCGGCGTGACCGGCGGCAGGATGCACCACCAGGCCCGCAGGTTTGTTGATCACCAGGATGTCGTCGTCTTCATAGACGATGTCCAGCTCGATGTCTTGAGCGATCCATTCACCCTGAGCTTCCTGCTCGGCAGTCAGCTCAAGAATGGCGCCACCATGAACGATGTCTCGCGGGCGGATAACCGCCCCATCCACAGTCAGGCGGCCGTCTTTGATCCAGGCGGAAAGGCGCGAGCGCGAGTGCTCAGCGAATAATTGTGCGGCGACTTGATCGAGGCGTTGGCCGCCCAATTCGGACGGCACCTCTGCGCGAAGTTCAATTTTATCGGACATGCTCAGACTAGGCGTCGGCACAGCCTTTGGTTTCGGCTGCGCGCTTGTGGTTAAATACGGCGTCTTTTGCCCCGAGGCTATTCAACGGGGCGCTCATCATAACAGGACGGCCCCGCCCAAGACAGCGGCCGTCATAGGGACGCAAGCCGCCATGCAAGTGAAACACCTGCTGCTGATCGCCATCCTCGCATTGACCGCTGCTTGCTCATCGAAGGAAGTCGTAGACGAAAACCTTAGCGAAGTCGAGCTGTACCAGCAGGCTCAGACCGACCTGGACAACAATAGCTACACCGCCGCCACAGCCAAGCTGAAGGCGCTGGAGTCGCGTTATCCGTTCGGGCGCTACGCCGATCAGGCTCAACTCGAGTTGATCTACGCCAACTACAAGAACGCCGAGCCTGAGGCTGCCAAGTCTGCCGCGGAGCGTTTCATTCGTTTGCACCCACAGCATCCGAACGTGGATTACGCGTATTACCTCAAAGGCTTGACCTCCTTCGACCAGGACGTCGGCCTGCTGGCGCGCTTCCTGCCGCTGGACATGACCAAGCGTGACCCGGGTGCTGCCCGCGACTCGTACAACGAGTTCGCCCAGCTGACCAGCCGCTTCCCGAACAGCCGCTACTCGCCGGATGCCAAGCAGCGCATGATCTACCTGCGCAACCTGCTGGCCTCCTACGAAATTCACGTCGCCGACTACTACCTGACCCGTCAGGCCTATGTCGCCGCCGCGAACCGTGGTCGTTACGTGGTGGAAAACTTCCAGGAAACCCCATCGGTCGGCGACGGCCTGGCGGTGATGACTGAAGCCTATCAGCGTCTGCACCTGGACGATCTGGCAGCCACCAGCCTCGAAACCCTGAAGCTCAACTACCCGAACCACCCAAGCCTGGTGGACGGTCAGTTCAAGCCTTCGGTCGACGAAGCCGACAACCGTTCGTGGTTGAGCAAGGCCACCCTGGGCCTGATCGAATCCCGTCCGCCGCTGCCGCCGGGCGAAACCCGCGCCAACCAGGACGTGCAGAAGCAGTTCCAGGATGCCAAGGACGCGATTCCGAACGATCTCAAGCCTAAAGACGCAGATGGCGACGTGATCGAAGAAGAGGAACACGAGTCCGAAGCCAACAACGAAGACCGCTCGTGGTTCAGCTACATGACCTTCGGCGTGTTCGACTGACACATCAGGTTGTGCAAAAAAGGGAGGCTCTTGAGTCTCCCTTTTTTATTGCGCTGTGCGCGGGTCAGGTCCTTGGCTAAACTGCCTGTTCATTAGCCAATAAAGCTGCTCACCATGCTTCGTTTACTGTTCTGGATTGCCTTGATTGCCGCTGCGGTATGGTTCTGGCGCAAGTTCAAGGCTTCGACTTCCGCGCCCAAGTCCCCCGCCGAGCGGGATGCCGCGCCCATGGTCCGCTGCGCGCATTGCGGCGTTCACCTGCCCCGCGACCGCGCGCTGAGCCTTCAACAACAGTGGTATTGCAGCCAGGCTCACCTCGAGCAAGGCCCGGGCTCAAGTGATCGCTGAGACGTCCAGTCCCGGCGGCAAACAGGCTCAGCGACTGCTGCGCCTTTATCATCTCTACCGTTTAAGCGTCGGCATCACTCTGGTGCTGTTGATCTCCAGCAACATGGACAACCAGTTGCTGGCTTTCGCCGAGGACGACCTGCTGCGCAGTGGCAGCTGGTTATACCTGGTGCTGAACATCCTGCTGGTGGTCTTTTGGGAGAACACCCGACGGCCGGCCCAGCTTTTCAGCCTTGCCCTGGTCGATGTCCTGCTGCTGTGCGGCCTGTTCTATGCCGCCGGCGGAGTGGCCAGCGCCATCGGTAACTTGCTCATCGTCTCCGTGGCCATCAGCAACACCCTGCTGCGCGGGCGTATCGGCCTGTTGATCGCGGCGGTTGCTGCTCTGGGCATCGTCGGTTTCAGCCTCCTCCTGAGCTTCAGCCACCCCGTCAGTCCCAGCGAGTACCTGCAAGCCGGCACCCTCGGCGCGCTGTGTTTTGCCGCTGCATTGCTGGTGCAGGGCCTGATCAGTCGACTGGAGGTCAGCGAACACCTCGCCCGGCAGCGCGCCAGTGAAGTGGTGGGCCTGGAAGCGCTCAACGCGTTGATCCTGCACCGCATGCGCACGGGCATTCTGGTGCTCGACGACCAGCGGCGGGTCCAACTGGCCAATCACAGCGCCTTGAGCTTGCTGGGGCAGAAAAACCTCGACGGCCAGTTGATCGACGATTACTCACCAGCCTTGGTCGAACGCCTGCAACTATGGTTCAACAACCCAACGCTGCGCCCGCAAAGCCTGAAAATCGCCAGCAGTGGCCTGGAACTGCAACCCAGCTTCATTGCCCTGGACCAAAGCCCGAATCATCAGACTCTGGTGTTTCTCGAGGACCTTGCCCAGATCGCTCAACAAGCGCAGCAACTGAAACTCGCCGCACTCGGTCGTCTGACTGCCGGTATCGCCCATGAAATCCGCAATCCACTGGGCGCCATTAGTCATGCCGCGCAGCTATTACAGGAATCCGAGGAACTGAAGGGCGCAGATCGGCGTCTGACGCAGATTATCCAAGACCACTCTCAGCGAATGAATCGGGTTATCGAAAACGTCCTGCAACTGTCCCGCCGCCAGCAAACCGTGCCACAAAGGCTCGATCTGAAGCCGTGGCTGGAGCACTTCGTCGCCGAAACCCGTGAAGGGGCAACTGATCGTCAATTGATTCACCTGCACATCGGATCGGGCGACTTCAAAACCCTGATGGACCCGAATCAGTTGACCCAGATTCTCGACAACCTGTTGCGCAATGCCTGGCGCCATAGCGCGCTGAATCACGACCTGGCGCAAGTCTGGCTCGAATTGTTTGTCGAACCCGACAGCCAGTTGCCGACACTCGAGGTCCGGGACAACGGTCCCGGTGTGGCGCCGGACCAACAGACGCATTTGTTCGAACCCTTCTTCACCACCAGTAGCCAGGGCACTGGCCTGGGGCTTTATCTGTCCCGTGAGCTGTGCGAAAGCAACCAGGCCCGCCTAGACTTCAATCCACGCCAAGGCGGCGGCTGCTTTCGCATCACTTTTGCTCACGGACGGAAACAAAGTTGAACACGAGCCCACGGCCAAAAGTCCTGATCGTCGACGACGAACCGGATATCCGCGAACTCCTGGAAATCACCCTGGGACGGATGAAACTCGATACCTACAGTGCCCGCAACCTTGGCGAAGCCCAGGCCTTGTTGACACGGGAGACATTCGACCTGTGCCTGACCGACATGCGCCTTCCCGACGGCACGGGTCTTGAGCTGGTGCAGTACATCCAGCAGCGTTACCCACAAGTGCCGGTGGCGATGATCACCGCCTACGGCAGCCTCGAAACGGCGATCAATGCACTCAAGGCAGGCGCCTTCGACTTCCTGACCAAGCCGGTCGACCTGACACGCCTGCGCGAACTGGTCACCAGCGCCCTGCGTTTGACGGCCGCGGGCAGCGCCAGTAACGCCATCGATCGCCGGTTGCTGGGCGATTCACTGCCCATGCGCAACCTGCGCAAACAAATCGACAAACTCGCCCGCAGCCAGGCGCCGGTGTACATCAGCGGCGAATCCGGCAGCGGCAAGGAATTGGTCGCCCGACTGATTCACGAACAAGGCCCGCGGTCTGCTCAACCATTCGTCCCGGTCAACTGCGGGGCGATTCCGTCGGAGTTGATGGAAAGCGAATTCTTCGGTCATCGCAAAGGCAGTTTCAGTGGCGCCATCGAAGATAAACCCGGGCTGTTTCAGGCGGCCCATGGCGGCACTTTGTTTCTCGACGAAGTGGCTGACTTGCCCTTGGCGATGCAGGTCAAGCTGCTCCGGGCCATTCAGGAGAAGGCCATTCGCAGCGTCGGCGGGCAGCAAGAAGTGGTGGTCGACGTGCGTATCCTGTGCGCCACCCACAAAGACCTCGACGCTGAAGTCAGCGCCGAACGCTTTCGCCAGGATTTGTACTATCGGTTGAACGTGATCGAACTCCGCGTTCCCCCATTGCGCGAGCGCCGCGACGACATCGAACCGCTGGCCAGTCATGTGCTCAAGCGTCTGGCGGCCGGCAGCGGCCAACCCGCCGCGAAGCTCCACCCACTCGCTCTCGACGCGCTGAAAAGTTACCGCTTCCCAGGCAACGTGCGGGAGCTGGAGAACGTGCTGGAGCGGGCTTACACCCTGTGCGAGAACAAACAGATCGAAGCCAGCGACCTGCGACTGGCCGAAGGCAACTGCACCGCAGAGAACGTCGTGGCGGACCTGACGCAGATCGACAACCTGGAAGACTATCTGGAAAATGTCGAACGCAAACTGATCCTGCAGGCATTGGAGGAAACGCGCTGGAACCGCACGGCGGCGGCTCAGCGGTTGAATCTTTCATTCCGGTCGATGCGCTACAGGCTCAAGAAACTCGGCCTGGATTGAGGGCCCCATCGCGAGCAGGCTATCTGACCGTCACCGAAGATCCTTCGGCTAGATCCGCCCGGTCGGCGCATACGGCGCCGGATCAATAATCGGCGCCCTCCCCAACATCACATCCACAAACAACTGACACGACGCTGGCGCCAGCACCAGCCCGTTACGGTAATGCCCGCAATTGAGCCAGAGTCCGTCGAAGCCCGGCACTCGGCCAATGTAGGGAATGCCCTCCGGCGACCCCGGCCGCAATCCAGCCCAATGCCCCACCACTTCGGCATCCGCCAGCGCAGGAATCAGCTCCACCGCCGACGCTTTCAGACTCTCCATCGCCGAATCGGTTGGCGTCTTGTCATAGCCTTCATGTTCCAGCGTGCTGCCAATCAGAATGTGTCCGTCGCGCCGGGGAATCGCGTAACGCCCCTTGGCCAGGACCATGCTCGGCAAGAACTCCGCCGCGCACTTGTACAAAATCATCTGACCTTTCACTGGCTCGACCGGCAATTCAAGACCCAGACTCTTGAGCAAGTCACCACTCCAGGCACCCGCCGTCAGGACCACCTGATCACCGAGAACAGGGCCCGTCGAGGTCTGCACACCGACGACCCGATCGCCTTCACGAACAAACCCGCTGACTTCGCACTGCTCACGAATCGTCACGTTCGGCAGCGCCAGCAAAGCAGCCTTGAGGGACTTCACCAGCCGCGGATTACGCACGTTGGCCACATCGGCCATGTAGATCGCCCGGGAAAAACCGGCGCCCAACACCGGTACAGCATCATGTGCCGCCGAGATATCCACAGCCCGCAGCGGACGGTTTTCCCGCTCGGCCCAGGCCAGCGCCTCGGCCTCGTCATCCAGATCCAGCCAGTACAGGCCGGTGGTGTGCACTTCAGGATCAACCCCGGTCGCGGCGAACAGTCGCTCACCGAGCTGTGGATAAAAATCCTGAGACCAATGCGCCAGCGCGGTGACTGCCGGGCTGTAGCGCCACGGATAGAGCGGCGAAACAATTCCGCCACCGGCCCACGACGATTCCTGACCGACGTTCGAACGATCCAGCAACACGATACTTTGCACTTCGGACGCGAGATTGAACGCCGTCAGCAACCCAATCACGCCGCCGCCGACAATCACCACTTGCTGTTGCCTGCTCATGTTCTGATCCAACCGATAAATAGACAGAGGACGCAAAAAGGCGCCCGAAAAAGAAACTCAGCGACCCCAGCAATCTTTGGTGACGAGCCCGGATGTCGCATTGACCATGCTTCTGACGCCGGTATTGGTGAGGGTGAAATCCCCACACTTGTCGGTCGCCATTGCAGCGCCGGTCTTGCGCGTTGCCGTCAGCAAAAAGGTTTGATCGGTCAGGGTCGGGGTGATGGTGTAGAAGTCGTTGCCGGCGCTCAATCCGGTGGCAGCGGTGTAGACATTGTTTTTCGAGTAGAACCGCTCAAGGATTTGCGCCTGCTCGGAAAGCAGCCCGGCCACTTCAGTGCGGCGGCCCTTTTTCACGTACTCCGTGAGGTTTGGGGCGGCAATGGTTATGACGATCCCGATGATCGCAATCACGATCATGATTTCGATCAGGGTGAAACCTCGGTTGGATCTGCGCATTCCTAAACTCTCACTTACTGTATTTGTCGCCACATGATGCGACGGCTGCCGCCGCCGGATTTTTCCACCAGGGTGCTGATGCCGCCACTGGAATCGTTCACGATCTTGCGGGTCGCACCGTTGACGATGGCGTTCAGCGTCGGGATGCCGCCGGTGAAAATCACGCCGCTGGACACCGTGTCCTTGGTGTCGACTGTCCCGTCGTTATTAGTATCGAGCACCGCGTAGTTGAGCATCTTACCGCTGAACGCATCCAGTTCGACCAGTTTGCCCGTACCGAAGCTGGCGCATGGGTCGGTGGTGTCCACACTCGCCGTGGTAAAGACGATCCGCCCCAGCACCAGATTGGCCTGATTGATCACCCGTTCCCCCGTCAGCACGCTGTTGTACACCAGCGGCAAGTACCAGCCCTTCTCTCCCGGATAGGTCACGTCGTTCTGGCTGGTGGTGATGAATTGCCCGGTGCTGCCAGAGAACACACCGGTCACCGCTTGCGCCTGCAAACTGGACACAGTGATCTGACCCGCGCCGCCTTCTGCATCCCACACGGCGTAGAACGCCTGCAAATCCTTGTTGGTCTTGTCGGCAGTCTCGTTGAATTTTCCGGTGCCGAAGAATACTTCCTTGCCGCCCAGTGAGTTGTCCGCCAGCAACGGCTGCACGGTAATCGGCTGGGTGGCGCCACCCGCCGTGGTAAACAACGGCTTGCCGGCAAACGCCACGCCCCAGCTATTGGGGGCGGTAGCGCTCAAATCAAACTTCCATAACCGCCCTTTCAGGTCGCCACCATAGGCGGCCTGCACCACATTCTGCGAGTTGACCCTGAGCTTCACCGACGATAGGCCGTTGGTGGTGTCGGTGCTGTCGACCACGATTTTCTTGATCAACGAACCGTCACGAACATCCACCACGTACAACGCCGCCACCCCGGAGTTGCTGCCATAACCGTTGGAAATGAACGCAGCCCAGCGACCGTCGGCCAAGCGTGCCACTTCCGGTCGTGCGTAGGCATAACCCAGATCATTGAAAACGTTCGCGGTGTTGGCCGTGGCCGGTGCGCTGAACTCCCACAATGCCTTGAACACGTTGCCCGCAGACGCATCGAACAGCTGCAATGCATAGAAAGTTCTGCCGCCGGCCCCGGTCCCGCCAATGGCCAGGGTTTTCCAGGCGCTGCCGAACTGGGCATCGAACACCCCGAGCTGACCGTCGACCAGAAACTTGTGGCTCACACCGTTGATGTAGGTCGGGTCGGCGATGTAGCGCAGCGATGGCAACACGCTGGAAGGCATGTAGGCATAACGCCGGGTGCCATTGGCCGAGTTGATGACATTCACGAACCCGTCGTTGGCGTTCACCACCAGGCTGGTATTCATGCTGGCGGCTTTGGTGGTCAGGTAGGTGCTGTAGGTGGTGTCGCCCACCAGATCGGAGGCGGTTTTGTCCGTGGGTGATGCCAGTACAAGCGGCGAATTGATGATGTCGCCGAGCAGCACGCTACGCACCTTGAGCCCGGCTTTGTTGGTGCCCTTGCTCCATTCCACCAGATCGCTGCCGGTGATGCCCGTAGGCAGGCCTTGGCTGAGGGAGGTCTGCTGCGTCGGGGAGAAACTGGTATACGCCAAGCTGACCGCCGTGTTGGTCAGGGTGTTCCAGGACTGGTAAGTCGGTGCGGTGGCACCGGGAACGATGGTGGTGTCGGTGGTCCACAACGCTGCCGCGGTGTTGACCGTACCGGCCGTGGTGAAGCCGAAGGATTTGATCGTGCCGCGCCAGTCTTTAGGGTCATAACTGGTCTGGAAGTAACTTGAATTGCTGGCCAGGGTAGTGCCGCTGGTGACACCGCTGCCACCGGAGCCGGCCTTCGAGGTGATGTCGCTCAGGGCCGAGGACAATGCACTGTTGAGCCCGGCGCTGTCGGTCGCCTGATAGTACTTGCCCTGTCCGTAGCTTGCCGCGTCCGACAACATCTGATTCGCGGCGGTAAAGCCCACGGTGTAGGTGTTGATGTTCTGTTTCGGGAAGTCCACCGCGTTCCAGCTTTTACCTGCCGCGTCGGTGCCGGTGGAACGCATGTCGATGTCGAAGGCAAACTTGGCAACGTCGTCCAGGTAAAGGGTGTCGCCCTCTCCGTCACCACTCAGGTTGTCACCATCGTTGTTTACACCATCCCAGTTGGGTAGGCGAGCTCCACCCAATGGATCGGCAGTCGGAAAAGTCCGGTCGTAAGTCGGTAACCCATCGGTGATCACCACACCATAATTTTTCTGACAGCGATACTGAATCGGGCTGGTATAAGTCGCCGGTGTCGAGTTGTAGAACGGCGCCAGCCCCCGAAAATAGCGGGTTATTTCATAGTAGGTTTCCGCCAGCGGCGTATTGGCCACGGCGCTCAACCCGTTGATGGCAGCGATCAGGTTGTTGTAGTTGGTGTCAGCCTGAGATTGGGTGACACTGCCGCTCACCGCAGAGAGATCACTGATTGATCGGGCGATGAAGCCGCCGCCCCCGGAGTTGCTGGTCGTGGGGGGATTGAACGTCGCCAGACCAATACGTAGCGAGCGATTGCTGGAGACCAGGTTTGTAGACACATCCTGTGCCACGCTAATCCGGTATTCGTTGGGAATCGCACTGGCTCCCGTGGTGAAATCCTTGCTCGAACCGTTGGCCAGGGTCACCAGATAGGACAGATAGTCAGCCGTATAGCGAGTGTTTTCATTGCCCACCGGGTCGGGCAGTTTCAAGCAGATCGATGACAACCCCAAAAAACCGCGATAAAAACCGTACCAGTTGCCGCTGTTCGGGCAATTGCCACGGTTGAGGCTCGACAAGGGGATATTGGCATTGCTCATGTCCAGATTCTGGCCGTTCAAACATGACCCGTTGGAATTGCAAATCGCAATCTGCGCACGGTTGACCGTTGGATCGAAACCAGGCGCCCATATGATGTTGTTCATACTCCCCGAGTCATCAATCAGCAGCATGACATTCGGAGCGACCGCTGCCGCGCTCAACAGCGGTGAGTCCGACGGTGTGAAGGCGTACGCCGGTGCGGACAGGTAAAGCCCCAGCAACACGCCGCAGATCAGCTGCCACACCCGGCCGCGCCTCTCAGTACTTCGCATAAATACTCTCCACGACGCTGCGCGAGTTGCCCGCGATGCCGACGGCGGTCACCCGGTAAAGCGTCGCCGAGGTGTTGCTCGGCACATTCACGGCGTTAACCGTGGTGCCGATATTCTGCACCGCGTAAAAGCCCTTGCCCGAGGCGATCCAGGTCACGCCGGGGGTGGAACCGGGGCCGGCGACAGTGACCGTCGACGCGTCCGACGGCGGTGCGCACTGGCTGCAGACCGGCAATGAATAGCTGTCCAGCTGGACCGCGCTTTCGCCCACGCGTAACGCCGCTTCAGCACCCTGGAACGACTGATTGCGCAAGCTCACACTGCCGGCCATTTTTTCCTGCAGGGTAGCGTTCTGCATCGATGAAAGGCCGATCAGCGTCAGCAACAACAGAAACACCAGGCTGACCAGCAGCGCCATACCCCGCTGGGCGTGAAAAGTCATGGAGGCCTTCCTCATGGCAACCTGTTGCGCAAGGCGGCAACCACGTTGAAGGTTTGATTGCGCACCCGGTTGTTCGGGTCGGTGAGGGTCAGGCTCAGGCGGACGCTGCGAATCCGCGCGGGGTCGGACGGGTTAGGGCTGTAGCTGGAGGCGGCTACGTCAGTGGCAGAATTGGCGAGGCCGAAGCTCACGCTGAAGGCACTGACGTTGTCGATCAGCACAAACTGGGCCGGCGTGCCGGTACCGGAGCCCATCATGATTTTGTTATTGCTGAAGCTGTAGATCAGGCGCCGGATCGGAAACGCCAGAAACCCCGAGGCCGCTACCCGCGCACCCGTGTAGGCCGTCGCCGTGTTCCGACAGTCGGAGATCACCGTCCAGGCGGGCACCCCGCCACTGCTTCCGATATCAGCGGTCACCAGCGTCAACTTGAGGTTGGCGTTGTCCCAACTGATGGGCGTTATCTGGCCAGCGCTGAAGTCGCCGGCAGTACTTGAGTCAGTGATCGTCCCCAGGCAGCCAAACATGCCGACCATGCGGAGTTCCTGAATCATCTTGCTCAACACAAACCGCGCATCTTCCTGCATGGCGGCGGAGGTGTTCTGGCTGACGTAGGTGTTCTTGGCGGCGATGAAAACCTGCACCACGCCCAGCACCACAATCAGGCTTAACGCGAGGGCGATCAACAACTCGATCAGCCCGAAACCTCTGCTGGACCGATTCATGGCGTTGCCACCGGGTCGACAGCGGCACGACTGGTCAAAACGAAGCTGCGACGTGAATTGGCGGTATTGGCGGCGCGCGAGTCGTCCCAGGTGATGGTGATGGTGTAGACCCGCTGGCTCAGCGTAACGGCGCCGGTGGCTGTCGCGCCGCCGAAATTGACGATGTTGGTGGTGAAATCGTAAAGGTCCTGATCCCGGGCAACGCTCAGGTTGCCTGACGTTGGTGGCGTCACGGTATAGTCGGCGCCGGAGTTGGCGCGGATACGGTCCATCATGTCGTAGGCGATAAAACTCGCCTGGCTGGTCATCCGCGAACTGTCGGTGTATTTCAGCGCATTGAGCTGAATCGCCGCCGCGCCCAGCAGCCCCACGGTCAGAATCACCAACGCGACCAGCACTTCGATCAGCGTCATGCCCTCCTGTGCATGTTTGCTCCGTTCCCTCATCCGCAATTTCCACCCAATAGAATTCGTCCGTTCAAACACACACTCAGCGTCCTGCTTTGCGCCCCCAATACATAGCTGATCACCACGGGTGTGGGCGGCGCCGCCAAACCGCCCAGATTGTTGAAATCAATGGCGGTCACTCCCAAGGGTAGCGTCAGAGCCGCGCCGCTGCTCATCGCTGGAACAACCCGCAATACATTGGCCGGCGTGTTCGTACTGTCATAGACCGCCAACTCACCGGTCCAGACGCTGCCACCCGCGGTCGGACGAATCCGAGTAGCGACGCCCCGGTCGATGGCCTCAAGCCGGGCGAAATTGAGTCCGCGTTGCAGGTCGCCAATTTCGGTGTCGGCCTTGGTGCCTTGCACCGACCGGGTAAACGCGGGCACGGCCAGGGTGATCAGGATCAAAAAAACCGCGAGCGAGACCAACAGCTCGATCAGCGTGAAACCTTTTGTACGATGATCCATCGGTGCCCTCCGTTGCCGTCGGCTATACCTGCTTCTACACGCTAGAACATTCGACCGGATGGCGTACGGTTGATTTGCCATTACTCGCGCACGGATTGCGCGGGCCGCAGCACTCCACGGAGGGAGATGATATGCATCAGCGAGGCTTCAGCCTGATCGAACTGCTCATGGGACTGACAATTGCCGGGATTGTTCTGCTGTTGGTCAGTCCGGCGTTCGCGGCGCTTACAGAATCGAATCATCGCGAGGAGGCGGCGAAGTCTCTTGCCAGTGGTATTCGCAGTGCCCGAAGCGAAGCACTCGCGCGTAATCAGACCACCGTCATCCATGGCATCAACGACGACTGGGGCCAGGGCTGGCGAATCATTCTGGATATCAGCGGCAAAGGGCCGGAGGACAGCAGCAATCCGATGCTGATTGAGCGCGTAAGTGGCGCTCGGGTGCCGATTGTCGGTAATTGGCCGGTCAAGCGATTCGTGCGTTTCAGCCGTATTGGCGAACCACAAATGCCTGGCCGGGCCTTTCAAGCGGGGACGCTGCACATTTGCGCAGCCCGCGAACCGGTCAGCCAGCGCCAGGTGGTGCTGGCCGCGACCGGTCGCGTCAGCCTGCGCAGCGATAAGGCTGAGCAGGCGCTGTGTCCGGGAGGGAAAAAAGTTAAAGCAGGGAGCGCACGCGCAACTCTTTAGGCATGGAGAACGTGATGTTCTCCTCGCGACCAGCCAATTCATCGGCCCCGGTAGCGCCCCAGGCCTGCAACTGCTGGATCACGCCACGCACCAGCACTTCCGGAGCAGAGGCGCCAGCGGTGATACCGATACGCTCGACACCGTCGAACCAGCTCTTTTGCAGGTCTTCGGCGCCGTCGATCAGGTAAGCCGGGGTGGCCATGCGTTCGGCGAGTTCACGCAAGCGGTTGGAGTTGGAGCTGTTCGGGCTGCCGACCACCAGTACCACATCACATTCGTCGGCCAGTTGCTTGACGGCGTCCTGACGGTTTTGCGTGGCGTAGCAGATGTCGTCCTTGCGCGGGCCACCAATCGCCGGGAAGCGTGCACGCAGGGCGTCGATCACGCGGCTGGTGTCGTCCATGGACAGGGTGGTCTGGGTCACGAACGCCAGTTTGTCGGGGTTGACCACCTGCAACGAGGCAACGTCTTTCTCGTCTTCAACCAGATAGATCGCGCCACCATTGCTGCCATCGTACTGGCCCATGGTGCCTTCGACTTCCGGGTGACCGGCGTGGCCGATGAGGATGCATTCACGGCCGTCACGGCTATAGCGCGCGACTTCGATGTGCACCTTGGTGACCAGCGGGCAAGTCGCGTCGAACACTTTCAGGCCTCGGCCGGCGGCTTCGGTACGCACAGCCTGGGAAACGCCGTGGGCACTGAAGATCACGATGACGTCGTCCGGCACCTGATCCAGTTCCTCGACGAAGATCGCCCCGCGAGCACGCAGGTCTTCGACGACGAATTTGTTGTGGACCACTTCGTGGCGCACATAGATCGGCGGCCCGAAGACTTCCAGGGCGCGGTTGACGATTTCGATCGCCCGGTCCACGCCGGCGCAGAAGCCACGGGGGTTGGCGAGTTTGATTTGCATGCTGTGCCTCGTGTCTTGCGCGCAAGAAATAGTAGTGCCACCTGTCATACGAACACCGGGTTCGAAAACAGTGAAAATCTTAATGTGGGAGCGGGCTTGCTCGCGAAGGCTGCTTCACATTCAACAAAAATGTTGGCTGATACACCGCTTTCGCGAGCAAGCCCGCTCCCACAATTAGACCGCATTCGGTCAGTTACAGCGATTTGACGCTGATGATCTCGACGTCAAAGGTCAATGTCTTGCCGGCCAGCGGGTGATTGAAGTCGATGGTCACTTGCTCGTCATCGAATTCTTTCACAACACCCGGCAGCTCAGTATTGGCCGCATCGTTGAAGATCACCAGCAAACCCGGCGACAGGTCCATGTCCTTGAACTGCGAACGCGGGATGATCTGCACGTTTTGCGGGTTTGGCTGGCCAAACGCGTTTTCCGGTTGAATCGTCAGCGTGCGCTTATCGCCCGCCTTGAAGCCGAACAGCGCCGCTTCGAAACCCGGTAACAGGTTGCCATCGCCGACCTTGAAGGTCGCCGGGGCTTTGTCGAAAGTGCTGTCGACGGTGTCGCCGTTCTCCAGGCGCAGTGCAAAGTGCAAGGTGACTTCCGTGTTCTGGCGGATGCGTTGCTCAGCCAATACCTGTTCAGTCATGAACGGTTTCTCCGGTTTTCTTGCTTTTGAACATATCCAGCGCAAGCATCACGGCACCGACGGTAATTGCACTGTCGGCGAAGTTGAACGCCGGGAAGTACCAGCGGTTCTGCCAATGCACCAGAATGAAATCGATCACATGGCCCAAGGCAATGCGGTCATACAGATTGCCCAGCGCCCCGCCCAGTACCAGCGCCAAAGCGACGGCCAGCCAGGTTTCGTTGCGCCCCAGACGCTTGAGCCAGACCACCAGCACCGCACTCACCCCAATGGCGATCAGGGCAAACAACCAGCGCTGCCAGCCGGAGCTGTCAGCCAAGAAGCTGAAGGCCGCGCCGGTGTTGTAGGCCAGGGTCCAACTGAACAGATCGGGAATGATCACGATCTGCTGGAACATTTCGAGCTTGTTTTCGAAGTAGAACTTGCTGGCCTGGTCGATGACCAGGACCAGCAAACTCAACCAGAGCCAGCTCAGCCGTCCGAAACGGCCAACGGCATTAGGCATAATGACGAACCTCGCCAGCGCCGCTGATGTTGTCGACGCAACGACCGCAGATTTCCGGATGCTCCGGGTTCACGCCGACGTCTTCACGGCAGTGCCAGCAACGGGCGCACTTGGCGAAGGCCGACTTGACGATTTTCAGCTTCAGGCCGCTGACTTCGGTGACTACCGCGTCCGCAGGTGCCTGAACAAAAGGCGCCACACTCGCGGTCGAAGTGATCAGCACGAAGCGCAGTTCGTTGCTCAGCTGGGCCAGGTCGGCGCTCAGAGCGTCTTCGGCGAACAGCGTCACTTCGGCTTGCAGGTTGCCACCGACGGCCTTGGCCGCACGCTGGATTTCCATTTCCTTGTTGACCGCGACCTTCACCGCCATGATCCGCTCCCAGTAGGCGCGGCCCAGTTCGACGTTGTCCGGCAATTCGGTCAGGCCTTCGTACCAGGTGTTGAGCATCACCGATTCGTTACGCTCGCCCGGCAAGTATTCCCACAGTTCGTCGGCGGTGAAGGCAAGGATCGGCGCGATCCAGCGCACCAGCGCTTCGGAGATGTGGTACAGCGCGGTTTGCGCCGAACGGCGGGCCTTGCTGTTGGCGCCAGTGGTGTACTGACGGTCCTTGATGATGTCGAGGTAGAAACCGCCCAGCTCCTGCACGCAGAAGTTGTGGATCTTGGAGTAGACGTTCCAGAAGCGGTATTCACCGTAGTGCTCTTGCAACTCGCGTTGCAGCAGCAAGGTGCGGTCCACGGCCCAACGGTCCAGCGCAAGCATTTCTTCGGCCGGCAGGATGTCGGTGGCCGGGTTGAAACCGGTCAGGTTGGAAAGCAGGAAGCGCGCAGTGTTACGGATCCGCCGGTAGGCGTCCGCACTGCGTTGCAGGATCTGCTCGGAAACCGCCATTTCACCCGAGTAATCGGTGGAAGCCACCCACAGGCGCATGATGTCTGCGCCCAGAGTGTCGTTGACCTTTTGCGGCGCGATCACGTTGCCCAGGGACTTGGACATCTTGCGACCGGACTCGTCGACGGTAAAGCCGTGGGTCAGCAGTTCGCGATACGGCGCGTGGTTGTCGATGGCGCAACCGGTCAGCAAGGAAGAGTGGAACCAGCCGCGGTGTTGGTCCGAACCTTCCAGGTACAGGTCGGCACGCGGGCCGGTCTCGTGGCCCATCGGGTGCGAACCGCGCAGGACGTGCCAGTGCGTGGTGCCCGAATCGAACCAGACGTCCAGGGTGTCGCTGATTTTGTCGTATTGTGGCGCTTCGTCACCGAGCAACTCGGCGGCGTCCATCTTGAACCAGGCTTCGATGCCTTCGACTTCGACGCGCTTGGCGACTTCTTCCATCAGCTCGGCGGTACGTGGGTGCAGCTCACCGCTTTCCTTGTTGAGGAAGAACGGGATAGGTACACCCCAGTTGCGCTGACGGGAGATGCACCAATCCGGCCGGTTGGCGATCATCGAGTGCAGGCGCGCCTGGCCCCAGGCCGGAACGAACTGAGTCTCTTCGATGGCTTTGAGCGCGCGCTTGCGCAGGGTGTCGCCGCTGACAGGCTCTTTGTCCATGCCGATGAACCACTGCGCAGTGGCGCGGTAGATCAGCGGGGTCTTGTGACGCCAGCAGTGCATGTAGCTGTGTTCGATGATGGTGGTGTGCAGCAGCGCGCCGACTTCGGTCAGCTTGTCGACGATGGCCGGGTTGGCTTTCCAGATGAACTGGCCGCCGAAGAACTCCAGCGATGTCACGTAAACGCCGTTGCTCTGTACCGGGTTGAGAATGTCGTCGTTGACCATGCCGTATTTCTTGCAGGTCACGAAGTCGTCCACGCCGTACGCCGGAGCGGAGTGAACCACGCCGGTGCCAGCGCCCAGTTCAACGTAGTCGGCCAGGTAAACCGGCGACAGACGATCGTAGAACGGGTGACGGAAGTTGATCAGTTCCAGTTCTTTACCGGTGGTGGTCGCGATGACCGAGCCTTCCAGGCTGTAACGGGCCAGGCACGACTCGACCAGTTCTTCAGCCAGCACCAGCAGTTTGTCGCCGACGTCGACCAGGGCGTAGTTGAATTCCGGGTGAACGTTCAGCGCCTGGTTGGCCGGGATGGTCCACGGGGTGGTGGTCCAAATCACGATCGAGGCAGGTTTGGCCAGCGACGCCAGACCGAAAGCGGCAGCCAGTTTGGCTTCGTCGGCAATCGGGAAAGCCACGTCGATAGTCGATGACTTTTTGTTCTCGTACTCGACTTCCGCTTCAGCCAGGGCCGAACCGCAGTCAAAGCACCAGTTCACAGGCTTCAGGCCCTTGAACACGAAACCGCCCTTGACGATTTCGGCCAAAGCGCGGATTTCACCAGCTTCGTTCTTGAAATCCATGGTCTTGTACGGGTTGGCGAAGTCGCCCAGCACGCCCAGACGGATGAATTCGGATTTCTGCCCTTCGATCTGCTCGGTGGCATAGGCACGGCACAGTTCGCGGGTCTTGTCCGCGCCCAGGTTTTTGCCGTGGGTCACTTCGACTTTATGCTCGATCGGCAGGCCGTGGCAGTCCCAGCCCGGAACATAAGGCGCGTCGAAACCCGACAGGGTTTTCGAGCGGATGATCATGTCCTTGAGAATCTTGTTCAACGCATGACCGATGTGAATCGTGCCGTTGGCATACGGAGGACCGTCGTGCAGGACAAACTTCGGACGATCCTTGCCAATCTCGCGCAACTTACCGTACAGGCCAATGCTGTCCCAGCGATGCAGGATCTGCGGTTCGCGCTGAGGCAGGCCGGCCTTCATTGGGAAGGCGGTGTCCGGAAGGTTTAGCGTGGCTTTATAGTCGGTCATTTAAGGCTCTTCATTAGCGATTGGCGCTAGGTGCGACAGGGCACGGGCGGCGGCAACATCCGCATTGATCGCCGTCTTAAGCGCCTCCAGAGAGGCGAAACGCTGCTCTTCACGCAGCTTGTGGTGGAAAACCACCGTCAAACGCCGGTCATACAGATCGCCGGCAAAATCTAAAAGGTGTACTTCGAGGTGGGCTTTGCCATCCCCTTGGACCGTTGGCCGCACGCCAATGTTGGCGACACCTGGCCAGGTCTTGCCGTCGATGTCGACGTTGACCAGGTAAACCCCGGTCAGCGGCACGCGACGACGCTTGAGTTGAATGTTGGCAGTTGGCGTACCCAGTTGGCGCGCCAGCTTCTGACCGTGCAGGACCCGCCCGGTGATCTGGAACGGACGCCCGAGCAGCCGCTCGGCCAAGGCAAAGTCGGCAGCGGCCAAGGCATTACGGACCTGGGTGCTGCTGACACGAATGCCGTCCAGCTCGACGGTTTGCGCCGCTTCGACGGTAAAACCCTGGACGATGCCGGCCTGCTGCAGGAAATCGAAATCCCCTACCCGGTCACAGCCGAACCGGAAGTCGTCACCGACCTCCAGGTGCTGGACGCCGAGGCCGTCGACCAAAATGGTGTCAACGAACTCACTGGCGCTGAGCTTGCTCAGACGATGATTGAAGGCCAGGCACAGGACCCGGTCGACACCTTCGTCGGTCAGCAGCTGCAGTTTGTCCCGCAGCCGGGCCAGACGGGCCGGGGCCGTGTCCGGGGCGAAGAATTCTCTCGGCTGCGGCTCGAAAATCACCACGCAGCTGGGCACGCCCAACTCGATAGCGCGCTCACGCAGCCTCGCCAGGATAGCCTGGTGGCCACGGTGAACACCGTCAAAGTTGCCAATAGTGGCGACACAGCCCCGATGCTGGGGGCGCAGGTTGTGGAGGCCTCGAACCAGCTGCATAACGCGCTTCTTGCTCATAAAGTGGTCGATTATAACCACACCCGGCGGCCGACGACAGGCAACACCGTAACCCAAAGTAATCGAGCCGACAAAACCGCCGGTTCGCCCGTGTTTATCGAGGCCAAAGCCTCAGCTCAGCGCCTTGCGATTGAAGTCGCGCAAACGAAAGCCCATCAACAGCAGCATGCCGAAATAACTGACCACGCCGGCAGCGACCAACGCGCCCAGGCGCAGGAACCGCTCCAGCATATGCCCCTGATCCCAGGCCGGCATGAAGTGCATCCCGGCCAGCAGCACAGCAGACATCACCAACACCGCAATCACAAGCTTGGCGCCGAACTTGGCCCAGCCCGGTTGCGGCTGATACATCTGTTGCTTGCGCAGCTGATAGAACAATAGCCCGGCATTGATGCAGGCACCGATGCTGATGGCCAGGGCCAGACCGGCGTGAGCCAGCGGACCGATCAGCACCAGGTTGAACAACTGGGTAACGACCAGCGTGAAAATCGCGATTTTTACCGGGGTGCGGATGTTTTGTTGCGCATAAAAGCCCGGCGCCAGCACTTTGATCACGATAATCCCGAGTAAACCGACGGAGTAAGCGATCAACGCCCGCTGGGTCATGGAAGCATCAAACGCACTGAATTGCCCGTACTGGAAAAGCGAAACCGTCAGCGGTTCGGCCAGAATCCCCAGTGCCAGCGAACACGGTAGCACCAGCACGAAGCACAGGCGCAGGCCCCAGTCGAGGATGCGCGAGTATTCCTGGCGATCCTTGCTGGCATAGGTCTTGGCCAGGGTTGGCAGCAGAATCGTACCCAACGCCACGCCCAGCACGCCGGATGGCAACTCCATCAAACGGTCTGCGTAATACATCCACGACACGGAGCCGGCGACCAGAAACGAAGCAAAAATGGTGTTGATGATCAAAGAAATCTGGCTCACGGACACACCGAGAATTGCCGGCAGCATCTGTTTCATTACTCGCCAGACGCCGCTGTCGCGCAGATTCAGGCGTGGCAGCACGAGCATGCCGATCTTTTTCAGGTGCGGCAGTTGATAGAGCAACTGCGCCAGACCACCCACCAGCACCGCCCAGCCCAGGGCCATGACGGGAGGATCGAAGTACGGCGTCAGGAACACTGAAAAGACGATCATGCTGACGTTGAGCAGGGTCGGCACGAAGGCCGGCACCGAGAAGCGGTTGTACGTATTGAGGATCGCACCGGCCAATGAGGACAGGGAGATCAGCAATATATAAGGGAAGGTCACCCGCAACAGATTTGAGGTCAGCTCGAATTTTTCCGGGGTATCGGTGAAACCCGGTGCGGTGGCCCAGATGACCCACGGCGCGGCGAGTATGCCCAGCGCGGTGACCAGGGCCAGCACCAGCGTCAGCAGGCCGGAGACGTAAGCAATGAAGGTTCGCGTCGCCTCCTCGCCTTTCTGGCTCTTATATTCAGCCAGGATCGGCACGAATGCCTGGGAAAAAGCCCCTTCGGCGAAGATTCGCCGCAGCAGATTGGGCAGTTTGAAGGCGATAAAGAAGGCGTCAGTCGCCATCCCGGCACCAAATGTGCGTGCGATGAGGGTGTCACGAACGAACCCCAGAATCCGGGAAAGCATCGTGATAGAGCTGACGGCGGCCAACGATTTGAGCAGATTCATTGAAAGAGTTTGTGCCTGTCGATAAACAGCAGGCGAACAAAGCGCCTACTTATGCGATACTCCGCGCCGCAGCAGCACAGAGCCAAAGCTCGCGAGTTTACAGGTCAAGCGCCGGAAATAAATATCCCGCCTCTTTATACCTACCACTTAGCGGAACGTCTCAACCGCCCTTGACAAGACATCAACTCATCGGCATGATTCGCGGCCTATTTTGTTTGCTATTTCCTAAAAAGTCTTTCGAGGAGCTCGACGGTGGCCAACACACCTTCCGCCAAAAAACGTGCAAAACAGGCTGAGAAGCGTCGCAGCCACAACGCCAGCCTGCGTTCCATGGTTCGTACCTACATCAAGAATGTAGTTAAGGCCATCGACGCAAAAGACGCTGAAAAAGCTCAAGCAGCTTACGTTCTGGCTGTGCCAGTTATCGACCGTATGGCCGATAAAGGCATCATCCACAAGAACAAGGCAGCTCGTCATAAGAGCCGCCTGAACGGTCACGTCAAGGCTCTGAACCTTGCTGTTGCCGCATAAGCGATAAGCTTGTTGAAAAACCGACCTCAGGGTCGGTTTTTTATTGCCTGCGATTTGGTAAACGCTGCGCAAAAAAATGTGGGAGCGGGCTTGCTCGCGAATGCGGTGTACCAGTCGGCATCCATGCCGACTGACACTCCCTCTTCGCGAGCAATCCCGCTCCCACATTTTGGATCTCTGTTAGTTTATTGAGCGTGCGTCCACGGCAAAATCGGGATCGCCGTTACCGCATTTTGCGGACTGCCCTCGATCAAGCGATCACTGTAGACCAGGTACACCAGCGTATTACGCTTCTTGTCGAGGAAGCGCACCACTTGCATGGTCTTGAACACCAGCGACGTGCGCTCCTTGAACACCTCGTCACCATCCTTCAGTTCACCCTTGAAGTTGATCGGACCGACCTGGCGGCAAGCAATAGATGCCTCGGCGCGATCTTCAGCCAAGCCCAAACCACCCTTCACGCCGCCCGTCTTGGCCCGCGACAGGTAACACGTCACGCCCTCGACCTTCGGATCATCAAATGCTTCGACGACGATACGGTCGTTCGGGCCGACGAATTTGAACACCGTCGACACCTGACCAATCTCCTCGGCCGAGGCCAGCAGCGGCATTGCCAACAGCAGACCCAACAATCCTTTTGCCACACGCATTCAAATATTCCTTCAGACCAGAATCAGGTTATCGCGGTGAACCAGTTCTGGCTCAGCCATGTAACCCAACAGACCGACAATCGCCTCAGACGACTGACCGATGATTTTTTGTGCTTCCAGCGCGCTGTAGTTGGCCAGGCCGCGGGCGATCTCACGACCGTCCGGGGCCACGCACACCACCATTTCACCGCGACGAAAACTGCCCTGGACCAGCTTGACACCAACCGGCAGCAGACTTTTGTTGCCTTGGGACAGCGCCGTCACCGCCCCCGCATCCAGCACCAGAGTGCCACGGGTTTGCAAGTGACCGGCTAACCATTGCTTGCGCGCCGCCAGCATGCCGCGCTCAGGCGACAACAGGGTGCCAATGCGCTCGCCCGCCTTCAGACGATCCAGCACGCGCTCAATGCGCCCGCCGACGATGATGGTGTGCGCACCGGAACGCGCCGCCAGGCGCGCAGCGCGCAATTTGGTCTGCATGCCGCCACGACCCAATGCACCACCGGTACCGCCAGCGACGGCGTCCAATGCCGGATCATCGGCGCGAGCTTCGTAAATCAGGTTCGCATCAGGGTTGTTGCGCGGATCAGCGTCGAACATGCCGTCGCGGTCGGTAAGGATTACCAGCAAGTCTGCTTCGACCAGGTTGGCCACCAGCGCCGCCAGGGTGTCGTTGTCGCCGAAGCGGATCTCGTCGGTGACCACGGTGTCGTTTTCGTTGATCACCGGAATCACTTTCAGCTCGACCAGCGCACGCAGGGTGCTGCGGGCGTTCAAGTAGCGCTTGCGGTCCGACAAGTCATCGTGCGTCAGGAGAATCTGTGCGGTATGCCGACCATGCTCGGCAAAGCTCGATTCCCAGGCCTGCACCAGCCCCATCTGACCGATAGCAGCGGCAGCCTGGAGCTCATGCATTGCACTGGGTCGTACACTCCAACCAAGACGGCTCATCCCCGCCGCTACTGCCCCAGAGGACACCAGCACCAGTTCGACGCCGGCTTCGTGCAACGCCACCATCTGCTCGACCCAGACACCCATTGCCGCGCGATCCAGGCCTTTGCCGTCCGCCGTCAGCAAAGCGCTGCCGATCTTCACGACCCAACGCTGCGCACCTGCCACCTTGCTCCGCATCATCTTCAACCTTAGCTTGAGGACAGCGCGACCTGGCACTGCCCGTAACGTTATTCGTGGTTATTCGTGACTAACTATCGATTTCCAGATACTAAAACGCCGCTCGATTGAGCGGCGCTTAAGTTTACTGCAACGAATCAGTCACGCACGTAAATGATTTCCGGACCGTCTTCGTCATCCACATCTTCTTCGTCCCAATCATCGTCGCCGATATCGTGGACCGACTTCACGCCGCTGCGACGCAGGGCACGCTGGTCATCCAGCGCCTGCAGCTGAGCACGAGCTTCGTCTTCGATGCGCTGATCGAGCTCGGCCAGCTCTTCTTTGTAGACAGGGTCGTTCGCCAGACGGTCAGCGCGATCTTCCATATAACGCATGATGTCGTGGCACAGACGCTCGGTGCCCAGCTTGGAGATGGCGGAGATCACGTAGACCGGACCAGTCCATTCCAGGCGATCAACGATCTCCTTGACGCGAGCATCGTGCTCTTCTTCAAGGATCTGGTCGCACTTGTTCAGCACCAGCCAACGATCACGCTCAGCCAGGGACGGGCTGAACTTGGTCAGCTCGCTGACGATCACTTCAGCAGCATCCGGAGCGCTGGCGTCATCCAGCGGCGCCATGTCCACGAGGTGCAGCAGCAGACGGGTACGCGACAAGTGCTTGAGGAAGCGAATCCCCAGGCCCGCGCCATCGGAAGCGCCTTCGATCAGACCCGGAATGTCCGCGACCACGAAGCTCTTCCAGCGATCGACGCTGACCACACCCAGGTTCGGCACCAGCGTGGTGAACGGGTAGTCGGCGACTTTCGGCTTGGCGGCCGAGACCGAGCGGATGAAGGTACTTTTACCGGCGTTCGGCAAGCCCAGCAGACCGACGTCAGCCAACACTTTCATTTCCAGCTTGAGATCACGCGCCTCACCCGGTTTGCCCGGAGTGGTCTGACGCGGAGCACGATTGGTACTGGATTTGAAACGGGTGTTGCCCAGACCGTGCCAGCCGCCATGAGCCACCAGCAGTTTCTGGCCAGCCTTGGTCAGGTCACCGATCACTTCCTGAGTGGCGGAGTCGATGACGGTGGTGCCGACCGGAACACGCAGGACCAGCTCTTCACCTTTCTTGCCGGTGCAGTCGGTGCTGCCGCCGTTGGAACCGCGCTCGGCATCGAAGTGCCGGGTGTAACGGTAGTCCACCAGTGTGTTGAGGTTTTCGTCGGCGATCATGTAGACCGAGCCGCCATCACCACCGTCACCGCCGTTCGGGCCGCCGTTTTCAATAAATTTCTCGCGACGGAAGCTCATGCAACCGTTGCCGCCGTCACCGGCCTTTACTCGAATCGATACTTCATCAACAAACTTCATAACAAAACGCCTCTCGTCATACGGACGAGCCGAAAAAATCCAGACATAAGACTCTTGCAAAAATGAGCGCAGCGACCTCAATCAACGACCGCAAATCCAGCGCTGGAGCCCATCACAAACAGCTTTGCAAGAGACTCACCCCACAAACGAAAAAGCCCCGTCGCGAGACAGGGCTTTTCCAGCATCTACGTAATTATGCCGCGACGACTTCAGTCTTCGGGACAATGCTCACGTAACGGCGGTTGAAAGCGCCTTTTACTTCGAACTTGATCACGCCGTCGATTTTAGCGAACAGAGTGTGATCTTTACCCATGCCAACACCGTAACCGGCGTGGAATTGGGTGCCGCGCTGACGCACGATGATGTTGCCCGGAATGATAACCTGGCCGCCATACATCTTCACGCCAAGGCGTTTGGCTTCTGAGTCGCGACCGTTACGGGTACTACCACCAGCTTTTTTGTGTGCCATGAGTCAATTCTCCTAGTGAGGAATTAGGCTGAAATTAAGCCTGAATACCGGTGATTTTGATCTCGGTGTACCACTGGCGGTGGCCCATACGCTTCATGTGGTGCTTACGACGACGGAACTTGATGATGCGGACTTTATCGTGACGACCTTGGGAGATCACTTCAGCCACAACGGTAGCGCCAGCAACAACTGGAGCGCCGATGTTCACGTCATCGCCATTGGCGACCAACAGAACGCGATCAAAAGTAACGGATTCGCCGGTAGCGATTTCCAGTTTTTCGATCTTCAGGTATTCACCTGGGGCGACCTTGTATTGCTTGCCACCAGTAACAATTACTGCGTACGACATGGTATTTCTCCGATAATCCTGCTCACCCAGCTCTTTATAAGAAGAGGTATTGGCTGGCATGGCTGCATAAGGCTGGAAGGCCTGTTTGCAATTGCGTAAGGCAGGTGCTGCCCAGGAAGTTCAGGGTGCGCGATTGTACGCAAGCTGCCGGGGTGATGCAAGAGGCCGTCCATCGTGCCTTGACACCCGCCGACGTGGGTCCTAGCATGCCGCGCAACCCTTCTGGAGCAACTGTCGCTGATGCAACCCCAAGCTTTCTACCGCGCGGTGGCGGACGATTTTAGCGCCGTCGACGGCATCATCAAGAAGCAGCTGACTTCCCGAGTGCCGCTGGTATCGAAAATCGGCGATTACATTACCTCGGCTGGCGGTAAACGCCTGCGTCCTCTATTAGTGCTGCTGTGTGGCAAGGCCCTGGGTCGCGAAGGCGATGACCTGCGCCTGCTGGCCGCAACCATTGAGTTCCTGCACACCGCCACCCTGCTGCACGACGATGTGGTCGACATGTCCGGCATGCGCCGTGGCCGCTCGACCGCCAACGCCATGTGGGGCAATGCGCCAAGCGTGCTGGTGGGCGACTTCCTGTACTCGCGTTCCTTTGAAATGATGGTCGAACTGGGCTCCATGCCGGTGATGAAGATCCTTTCGCAAGCCACGCGCATCATCGCCGAAGGCGAAGTGTTGCAGCTGTCCAAGGTCCGTGACGCCAGCACCACCGAAGAAACCTACATGGAAGTCATCCGCGGCAAGACCGCGATGCTCTTCGAAGCGTCGACCCACAGTGCGGCAGCCCTGGCCGGTGCCACACCGGAACAGAGCGAAGCGCTGCGTACCTTTGGCGATCATCTGGGTGTGGCTTTTCAACTGGTCGACGACCTGCTGGACTACAAGGGCGACGCAGAAACCCTGGGCAAGAACGTCGGTGACGATCTGGCCGAAGGCAAGCCAACCCTACCGCTGATCTACACCATGCGTGAAGGTACGCCGGAACAGGCTGCCCTGGTGCGCAAGGCGATTCAGAAAGGCGGCATCGAAGACCTGGAAAGCATTCGCGAAGCGGTAGAAGCGTCTGGCTCGCTGGATTACACCGCAAATCTGGCCCGTGATTACGTGGCCCGTGCGATCAAATGCCTCGATGCGCTGCCAGCCAGCGAGTATCGCGATGCATTGGTTGAATTGAGTGAGTTCGCGGTAGCCCGCACGCACTGACGACGACCATCCCTGTGGGAGCGAGCCTTTGTGGCGAGGGAGCTTGCTCCCGCTCGGCTGCGAAGCAGTCGTAGAGCTTTTGGGGCCGCTTCGCGACCCAACGAGGGCAAGCCCCCTCGCCACAGGTCGCTCCCACAGGTTATGCATTCCGTGCGCCTCCTCACGCTAAAACCCTATATAATGTGCGCTTTTTAGCGGTCCTGAATCCAAGGAGCTTTAGTGAGCACGTTGCCACCCTGCCCAAAATGCAATTCCGAATACACCTATGAAGACGGCGCACAGCTGATCTGCCCCGAGTGCGCCCACGAGTGGTCCGCCGGCGGCGAAGCCGAAGCGGCGTCCGATGACACCGTGAAAAAGGATTCGGTCGGCAACGTCCTGCAGGACGGCGACACCATCACCGTGATCAAGGACCTCAAGGTCAAAGGCACGTCGCTGGTGGTCAAGGTCGGTACCAAGGTCAAGAACATCCGCCTGTGCGATGGCGATCACGACATCGACTGCAAGATCGACGGCATCGGCCCGATGAAGCTCAAATCCGAGTTCGTCAGAAAAGTCTGAATCTGCTGTCTTCCATCCCGCGCCCTGCGTGGGATGGCGCTTCACCCTCTCCGTTTCTCCCCAGCATTTCTTCGCAATAGCCAAACGCCAGCCGCTTTGACCTTACGCAATCTTTACCCGGGAAAAATCACAAATCGCCAATAGGTCCTTGCTATTTGATGAATAAGAATTATTCTCATTGAAACACATCAATGGAGATGAGACCCATGACTTATTTGATCGATGCCTGGCTGGACCGCCCACACCCATACCTCAGGATCCTGCATCGGGAAACAGGGGAAGTCTGTGCAGTGCTTGAAGAAGAAGCCTTGAACGAGCTGCAGGATCAGGGAGACCTGGACGTCAATGGCTTGAGTTCCAGCGAGCCGGTGGTGCTCAAGGAACTGGTGCGCAATCTGTTTCTGTTCTGCTATGCCCGGGCGTTGCGCCCGACCAGTGAGTTGCATAACAAGCTTGAAGTATGAATAGCGCCGTAAAAACTGTGGGAGCTAGCCTGCTGGCGATGGTATCAACGCGGTCTTGAAGAAACCCGGTCGCTCCTATCGCCAGCAGGCTAGCTCCCACATTAGCCCGACGTGATATCGGGCCAGGTATTACAGAACGTCGAGCAGTTCGACGTCGAATACCAGTACGCTGTGCGGCGGAATGCTGCCAACGCCTTGAGCGCCGTAAGCCAGTTCGCTCGGCACGTACAGACGCCATTTGCTGCCGGCATTCATCAGTTGCAGGGCTTCGGTCCAGCCAGCGATCACACCGCCAACCGGGAATTCTGCAGGCTGACCACGATCATAGGAGCTGTCGAACACAGTGCCGTCGATCAGGGTGCCGTGGTAGTGGGTGCGCACTTGATCTTCACGGGTGGGCTTGGCGCCTTCACCTTGAGTCAGCACTTCGAATTGCAGGCCGGAAGCCAGGGTGGTGATGCCATTACGCTTGGCGTTTTCAGCCAGGAAAGCCAGGCCTTCGCCAGCAGCCGCTTCAGCTTTGGCAGCTGCTTCAGCTTGCATGATTTCGCGAATGACCTTGAAGCTCGCGGACATTTCTTCCTGACCCACACGGCTTTCCTTACCGGCGAAAGCGTCGGTCAGACCTGCCAGGATCGCGTCCAGGCTAACGCCCGGTGGCGGGTTGTCGCGCAGTTGATCGCCCAGCTGACGGCCAATACCGTAGCTGACGCGGGTTTCGTCGGTGGACAGATTTACTTCGGACATGACACTGCTCCGCTGTGCGGACGGCCCTGGAACTTGCCGTGCGTGCACAGCGCGTCCCGGAGCGCCCGGAACCAAAAGGGCCAGCAGACTAGCACAGATGCCGTTGCGTTGATGAGCGCTGTCAGTGGTGCCAGGCAGAACGGAAGGCAATCGGTACTTTCAGGCTTTCCTCTGCACCGGAACTCATCCCGCACATCTCATCATGAACGGACGTGTGGACAAGGTTGAATGACAAGGAGGGAAAGGCATGCAGCATTTGACGCGCATGCTCGACCGAGCGTAGGTGAACCATCTGGTCGTGGGCATCACTCAAGGGATACGCCGCACCATGCATGCGCGCTTCCAGCAGGTAGATTCCGCCTTCCATAGAGATCAGATTCAGCTCATCGATTTTCCCGGCGATGGCATACGCACGCAACTCAACGAAGTTCATGAAGGCACCTCTTACAGTGTCGAGCAAAGACACTTACAGGCATATGCCTTGATGCCTCAAAGCACAAGCCACGAACGCCACCGCCCGTCTGTTTGCGTCTGACTGTAGGAGCGAGGCTTGCCCGCGAAGGCGGTGTGACAGGCAACATCTATATCGACTGACACGACCCCTTCGCGGGCAAGCCTCGCTCCTACAAGGGCCGTGTGAATCAGTGCTTGGTGAGTTTGTCCAGGTAGCCCATGGCAAACGCCGAAATAACGAAGGTCATGTGAATGATCACGTACCACTTCAAATGCTCGGGATCGACGTTCTTGGCGTCCATGAAGATCCGCAGCAGGTGGATCGACGAGATCGCCACGATCGAGGCCGCCACTTTCATCTTCAGCGAAGACGAATCCATGGTGCCCAGCCAGTTGAGCTTTTCCTTGTCGTCGTCGATGTCCAGTTGGGAAACGAAGTTCTCGTAACCGGAAATCATCACCATCACCAGCAAACCGCCCACCAGCGCCATGTCGATCAGCGACAGCAGCACCAGAATCAGGTCCGACTCGGCCATCGAGAATACGTTAGGGATGACGTGGAAAACTTCCTGGAAGAATTTCAGCGCCAGCGCCAGTAGCCCGAGGGACAGACCGAAGTAGATCGGCGCCAGCAGCCAGCGGGAGGCGTACATTGCATTTTCGATAAAGCGTTCCATTGAATCTCACACGTGGGCTGGAAATGGCCGCGAGTATAACAGTCCCCCGTTACAGCCAGAAACCGTCGGGAAATCCGCAACCTGCGCGTGTGTCACAAAGTTTTTCTGCTAGTGTCCAGACTATTGACAGCTCAGCGACATCGGACAGGAAGACTGGAAATGGATCTGCGATTGCCAATAACGAGTGCCGGTTTTTGCCTGGCGCTGCTGCTGAGCGGCTGCTCACCCAGCGACGAGAAGCGCCAGACCAGCCTCGAGGAAAAGACCGCGCAGTTCGAGAAGTCTCTGGATGCGATTGAGGATCCGAAGCTCAAGGATGCCGCTGCCGAACTCGGTGGTTCGCTGCTGTTGCTTGAGCGCGCGCAACTCAAGCTCGACAGCAAACCCGTGGAAACCGAATACGGCGAAGACGCCCTCGCCGTGCTCAAGCACTACCCCACGCCTCAGGCCCTGGTCGATACCTACATCAACGGTCTGTTCGTGCTGCACAAGGATTCCAGCTCCGACTACCTGACCGATCTGCAACCGGTGTTCCCCTTCAATTTCAACATTCCGGCCGCGTTTCTCTTTCCCCATGGCCTGGAATGGCAATCGGTGACCCTGAGCAACAAGCGTGTCATCGCGTTCCAGCCGGAATGGTCGGAAACCGATCCGGGCATTCAGCTGAGTCCGTCGAGTTCCAACGTGACTAACCCGGATGATCTGACGGTGACCTATCCGTTCATCGACGGCCTGGACGTGGACAACAAGCACCAGCCCCAGCCGGTAAGCCTGCAAGGCAAGGTCGAGGTCATCGCCCCGCGCAGGCTCTACACCTTCGACCTGAGCAAAAAAGATGTCGGCCAGACCCGCACCAACGAAAACCTCAGCGTCACCTTGCTGAAACTGGGCAACAACTACGCCGAAATCGAATTCAACAACAGCGCGCCACTGGCCCCGGAAGTCAGCGAAACACCGTTGAACCCACTGATCGTCCAGGCCAAGGACATCACCGGGCAATTCCTCTCGCGCTCGGGTTCGATCAATGAAACCGCCGCGCAAATTGCCTTCTATCAAAAACAACTGGCGAAAATTCAGCAGCAGAAGGCCTGGAGCGAGACGTTCGAACAACAGATCAATGAAGAACAGCGCACTTTCGAGGCGCAACAGAAGAATCATTACAGCAAAGTGTATTTCAACGGACCGGTCGAAACCGTTGAGGTCAGTGTGCTGGACTTCTCCGCCGCCACGGTGACCCGTAAGGATTTGAACCTGCCGGTGCGTCGCTTCGAATCGCACACCACGGAAAAAACCATCCAGCCACTGACCTTGCCGGTGGTGGTGTATGACGATCAGGCCCCGAACTGGCTCAAGGGCGCGACATTGAGCGAGGAACAACTGAAGAAACGCATCATCGTCAGCCAATCGGTGGAGGACCCCAGCGCCGCACGCATCGAGTTCGATCACCCCAAAAGCTTCAATGATGAGCTGCTCGGTACATCGTTCAGCGCTGGCAATAGCCCGGTCACTTTCTTTACGGAGGATGGCAGCGGCAAACGCGATGAGCCGATCGAGCTGCCACAAGAGGCTTATGAGGTCGACCCGCTAAGTGGCGCCATCACCTATGACCTGAACCTGTTTCCGGAAACACCGGCCTATGCAGTGGGCTCCATGCCGCTGTTCCTGGCGACAGTGGCCAAACAAACGTTCGACGCCCCTGCGCTACCCAAAGGCCTGGAACTCAAAGGCAATGCGCTGGTGGTTGATTTGAAGCTGTTTCCTGCCCAGGACTGGCGATTTTTCGCCAAGGACGACTCCGGAAACTATCTGAAGGAAATTCTTTCCGTCACACACGACGCGAGCGCAGAAGGCCCGGCGTTGTTTGCCGTGCATTACTTCTACGGCCAGCCAACGCGCCTGGAAAGCTATCAGCGAACCGACCTCACCACGGTCCAGTATGGTTTCGAGGTCAAACTGGCCAAGGCTGATCTATCCCACCTTGATCAATAGCCGGGTTCAGTGCTCGAGCCGAACTCAGCCACCGAGGTTGCGGCAACGACCGCCGTTGATTTCCCGCAACTGGGCTTGCAAGTGCAGGCACCAGATTTGTGGGTCATCGGCCAGCTCGTAGCCATGCAGCGTCAGGCTTTCAACAATCGTGTCGAGGATGGATTCAGCCACGAAAGGGCCATGGAACGGGCCCTGTGCCTTGATGGCGGAAGGTTGTTCACCGGCCATTCCGGCGGCAAAAAGCAATGTCCACATGCCCGTATCCCCCGCCAACGGGCGGATGGCACACTCGATACGGGTCACAAGGCCCAAACATTGACGGGTGAGGCAGAGGTTGCGCGACATGGCGGCGACCCTCGGTAGATCCGGTATTCAGCCCCCACGAGAAGGCTGTCTCGATCCAGTGATTACTGTCGATATCCTTGAGCTGAGAATAGAAGAAAAGTCTGACTAGCACGTCAGGTAGAACCAGAAGGCGCCGAATGGTCATTGTGTGAATATTGACGCCAGAGTGATGGCACTTTTTTGTGCTTCACACAAACAAATGTGGGAGATTCTATGTTGCCCGGCAACCCTGAATTCTCAGGCTGACAGGTATTCGCTCTGATTTTTCATCAGGGCAAATGCCACTCGACAGAGCTTTCGGGCCAAGGCAACCAAGGCCTGGGTTTTCGAGAAGCCTCTAGCCAGGTATGCCTCGTAAAACGGCTTCCATTTAGGCGAGCGACACGCCGCCATTGCGGCGTTGTACGCCAAACGACGAACCTCCGGATCTCCTTTTTTGGTCAGGTACCGCTGCCCATTCTTCTTGCCGGAGTCTTCGACTGCCAAGTCCATTCCCAGGAATGCGATGAACGCATCGCTGTTCGCAAAATCGCCCCGCATAAGGTCGTCGCCAACCCGGTTGCGGTCAGTTCCCCAACGCCTTCGATGGCTTTGCAGCGATCAATATTCGCCTCAATTCCCGCCTCTTTGCTGACCTTGCGCAGCAGTTTCTGAATCGCCTGATCCGCTTGCTTGAACGCCTTCTGCTGAGCGACCTGCACTTTCTTCAACAAGGGTTCATTGGCCCAACTCAACATCAGCCCAGCATGGTTCTGGATCAGCGTTGCACGTCTGTGAAGCAGGCTTTTCAGCGAGCTGTAGGCCTTGGGTGGCGGGCTCCAGACCCGCAGTTTGCTTTGTTCATTCTCCAGGTAACGCGCCAGCAAACGCGCATCGCAGGGATCGTTCTTGGCTCGTTGACCAACGCCACGGCGGTAATGACTCACGCGATAAGCATCCACCACGTAGACCTGATGACCCATCTCATGGGCCAGCTCTACCGTGTCCAAGTGGTAGATGTTGGTGGCTTCAACGGCGATAGCGCTTTGGGCAGGCAGGGTTTTAAGCCAACGCTTGAGGGCGGTTCGATCGTTCTTGATGTCTTGAATGATTTGCAGGTCGGTGCGATAGACAGCAATTTGGGCCTTGGCGATATCGATACCAACAACCGTCTGCGAAGTAAGGATTGTCATGACGAATCCTCGGAGCTAGGGTTTAAGTGCTTGTTGGGGTCTACCGTTGCGCTGGCTTGTCTCTATCGTCGGTTTACCGATGAATTCCTTATCGGCGCTTTGGGTAGAAGGGGCGGGACGAGAAGTCTCCCACAGTCTGTACTGGTCAGAGTCAGAATCGAGTCTGTAGTCCCACCCACCCCTTCAAGTCTAAACATACAAGCGAGCCTGCTCGCGATGAGGGAGTATCAGTCAACAATGATGTGACTGATACACCGCTATCGCGAGCAGGCTCGCTCCCACAGTGGGTTGAGGGTGACCTCAGGTTGGCGTCAGGCTGGTTTTGCTTCGACCAATGCTTCCAGCGCCGCTTCCTTCTCGGCTTCCTTGAGGTCTTCTTCGCTGATCATTTCCGCGATCACCCGCAAGCGTTCCACCACCCGCGCGTTGACGCTTCCTTCAGGGAACTGGCCATCGGCATCCGGCGCGCCGGCCGGTTCACCGACCAACAGGCTCAACGCCTCGTCAGCCTGGCGGACGGCGTAGACATGGAACTGCCCCGCACGCACCGCCGACAACACCTTCTCGTCGAGCATCAGCGTGGCCACGTTGGCCTGCGGAATGATCGCCCCCTGCTCACCGGTCAACCCGCGGGCCTCGCAGAGCCGGAAGAAACCTTCGATCTTCTCGTTGACCCCGCCCACCGCCTGCACTTCACCGAACTGGTTGATCGAGCCGGTAATCGCGAAGCACTGCTTGAGCGGCGTCTTCGACAGCGCCGAGATCAGCGTACACGCCTCGCCCAGCGACGCACTGTCGCCATCGACATAACCGTAGGACTGCTCCAGCGCGATACTCGCGGAAATCGCCAGCGGGAATTCTTGAGCGTAACGGCTGCCCAGATACCCGGTGAGGATCATCACGCCCTTGGAGTGAATTGGCTGCCCGAGGTTGACCTCACGCTCAATGTCGACGATGCCGCTGCCGCCCGGGTAGACCGTGGCGGAAATCCGCGCCGGCACACCGAACGCCGAGTCGCCGACTTCCAGCACAGTCAGTCCGTTGCACTTACCGACGGCGGCGCCGTCCGTGTCGATCAGGATGATCCCGGCCAGCATGTCATCGAGGATCCGCGCCGAGACCCGCCCGGTACGCGTGGCCTTGGCCTTGAGCGCCCGTTCGATATGCCCGGCATCGGTCATCTCGTCACCCGCCAGGTGACGGATGAAATCCGCCTCGCTGACCAGCTGGAACAGATCACCGATACGCGCCGACAAACGCCCCTGGTGTTCGGCCAGGCGCGCGCTGTACGTCGCCAGTCGCGCCACGGCATCGGCGGTCAGCGGTGCCATGCCTTCTTCCGAGGTACGGGTTTTGAGCAATTGGGCGAACTGCTCCAGGCTCTCGTCGACCATCGGGATGTCTTCGTCGAAGTCCACCAGGACGCGGAACATCTCCTGGAAGTCCGGATCGAGATCTTGCAGCGTGTAATACAGCTGACGCGCACCGATGATGACGACTTTGACCTGCAACGGAATATGTTGCGGCGTCAGGGTCACCGTGGCCAGACGGCCCAGTTCACCCAGCGGCGATTCCATTTTCAGTTTGCGCGATTGCAGGGCGCGCTTGAGCGCATCCCACACGAACGGCTCGCTGAGCATTTTTTCCGCTTCAAGGATCAGGAAACCGCCGTTGGCCCGGTGCAGCGCACCCGGCCGCAGCTGCCGATACGTGGTGTAGAGCGCGCCCTGATCGGTGCTGTATTCAATGCGGCCAAACAGGTTTTCGTAAGTCGGGTGCGGCTCGAAGACCACCGGCGCACCGCCACTGGACGAATGACCGACCACCAGGCTCGGAGCGTATTGTTCTTCCAGCAGCTTGCGGGCGATTGCGTCGGTCTTGCTGTCGTCCACCAGTTGCTCGACCACCGTCTTGAGCAGATAGACCTGCATGGCTTGCAGGTAACCACACACGGCCGCGTTCTCGGCGTATTTCTCCGACAACGGCGACAGCAACGGCTGCAAGGCCAGGGTGATGGTTTCTTCGTTGAGGTGGCGCAGTTGATTGCTCGACTCGCGCTTCCATTGCGGCAGGCTGGCGAGCTCTTCGTTCAGTCGCTCCTCCAGACCGGAAATATCGTCGTGGAAACGCTCACGATCGGCTTCCGGCAACTGGGCGAATTCCGCTTCGTCCAGGGCTTTGCCTTCGCTCATCGGCGTGAACGCGATGTTGCTGGCGTCGCGGTACAGCGCGACTTCCTTCTCCAGCGCCAGGCGCTCGATCACGTCCAGCGCCTTGTCGTAGCGCTGGTTGAAGGCGCGGTCGATGGCGCTTTTTTTCTGCTGGTAGGACGGATGCTCGAAGACAGCCGGAAAGGTTGCCAGCAGGTTGTCGATCAAACCGTTGATGTCACCGATGAAGGCGCCGGCGGTGCCCGACGGCAATTCCAGCGCGCGAGGTTCGCGAGGTTCATCGAAATTATTGACGTAGACCCAGTCTGCCGGGGTCTGCAGGCGTTTGCCTTCGGCTTTCAGGTAGCGTTTGACGAACGAAAACCGGCCGGTGCCGGGCTCACCCATGACGAATACGTTGTAACCGGGGCGTGGCATGGCCACGCCGAACTGCAAGGCTTCGACAGCACGTTCCTGGCCAAGCACACCGCGGAAGGGCTCCAGATCATTGGTGGTAGAGAAGCTGAACTGTTCAGCGGAAAACGGACGGGTCAGCGCTTCAGGCGCTAGACGCAAGCTGGCAGCAACAGGATCAGGCATCGGGCTTCCTTACATCAGGCGGGGCAGATAGCGGCATTCTGGCGCTGCCCATACCTCACTTGCAAGGCGCACCTCCAGCCAAAGCATAGTCAAACCGTCATCTCCAGTCCGGCCGGGCGCAAATCAACGATTTCAACGAATGTTTCGCAAAAAATCACGGAACCCCGGGAACGTGCCTAAACTCCAAACTGCGCGGCTGGATTAATAACTGGCCCACTGGCGCCGGATTGGGCCAGACCCCTTGTCCATTGGTATGCACATAAAGAGAACAAAGCTATGAAACGGATTCTTCTCGGTACTCTCTTCACCGCTGTATCCATCAACGCCATGGCGCAAGCGCCAGGCGGCCCGGATTGCGGTTGGGGCAACATGCTGTTCGAAGGTCAGCGTGGCACCCCGGCTCACTTCCTGGCATCCACCACCAACGGCACTTCCGGTAACGCAACGTTCGGTATGACTTCTGGTACCAACGGTTGCTCGACTAATGCGTCGCTGACGTATGGCGGCAAATCCTGGTTTGCCATGAATGGCATGATGAACGAGCTGTCCGAAGACATGGCCAAAGGTAACGGCGAAGCGCTGACTACCTACGCTGTGGTACTGGGCGTGGCGCCGGAAGACCGTGCGCATTTCGCCGCTGTGACTCACCAGCACTTCCAGCAGATCTTCAGCAAGGCTGACGTGACCGCTGACGACGTGCATACCAACACCCTGGCCGTTCTGAAGAACGATCCACGTCTGGCCAAGTACGCGACTCAAGCTTAAGCTCGACTCGCCCGCTCCTTTCGGGGAGCGGGTTTTATTTTTTGGACCTGGCCCTTTTTGGTCTTTGTTTCTTTCGACTTAAGTTGCCCACTATGCTCAAACGCCTTGCCTGGCTGGCGCTCTGTGTCTGCGCCCCGCTGTCCGCCGCGCCACCTATCGACAATCAACGTTTGCAGCAACTGGCCAACGACCCCTTCTGGATTTCCCTGGGCCACTACGAAACCGCCAAGCTGGGTGGCTGGCGCAGCTATGTCAGCGACAAGAAATTCTTTCTCGCACCCGACGGTAACGAACACCCCGACCGTGAACTGGCAGCCACCGTGCAGGCGATATACGCCCCGGCCAGTGCGGGCGAAACACATGCGCAATGCGTCTATCCGGCCCGCACCCGCTGGCTGAAGTCGCAACTCAATCTGACTGATTTGCCAACGTTGGATTGCAGCGAATTCAAACAATGGTTCAAGGATGTTTCGCCCCACAGCGCGGTGATGATTTTCCCGGCGGCGTACCTGAACAGCCCCTCATCGATGTTCGGCCATACCTTGTTGCGCATCGACCAGGCTGACGTTCAGAGCGATCACACGGCACTGCTCAGTTACGCGATCAACTTCGGCGCCTACATCGAAGGCTCGGACAACAGCATCCTCTACGCCTGGAAAGGCTTGATGGGCGGCTATCCGGGGCTGTTCGCGCTGGTGCCGTATCAGGAAAAACTCTCCGAATACCGCAGCCTCGAGAACCGGGACCTGTGGGAATACCGGCTGAACCTTACCCAGGCAGAAACCGAGCGCATGGTCGAGCACGTCTGGGAACTGAAGCAGATCCAGTTCGACTATTTCTTCTTCGACGAAAACTGCTCCTATCGCTTGCTCGAACTGCTGCAAGTGGCGCGGCCGAGCCTGCGCCTGACCGAGCAGTTCCCGCTGACCGCGATTCCCACCGACACCGTCAAAGCGGTGAAAGAAGCCGGGCTGGTGGAGTCCATTCAGTATCGTCCGTCTCGTGAACGGGAACTGCTGAGCCGCGCGGAACCGTTGACTGATGAAGAACAGGAGTGGGTGCTGAAAGTCAGCGCTGACCAGAAGCAATTGCAAACGCCAGCCTTCAAGGCCCAACCCCGCGACCGCCAGGCGCTGATCATCGATGCGGCTTATCGACTTGAGCGTTACCGCGCCAACGGTCAGGAGCGTGATCCAGAGCGGGCGCAGCGCAGTTTCGAATTGCTGCGGGCGATCAACCAGAACCCGGCGCCGGAGCTGGACATCCCACGGCCCGGCCTGCCCGAGGACGGCCACGAATCCCGCACCTGGCAAGCCGGAATCGGCACTCGGGGCGACAAGGCCTTCGGCGAATATGGCCTGCGCATGGCTTATCACGATCTCAACGATAACGCCGAGAGCTTCCCGCTGGGTGCGCAGATCGAAATCCTGCAGATGAAACTGCGTCAGTACGAAGGCAATGAGTGGCAGTTCCAGCAATTGGACCTGGCGACCATCCGCTCGCTGACGCCGCGCAATGAGCTGTTGCAGCCGCTCTCGTGGCAAGTCACCGGCGGTCTGGAGCGCGTGCCGGGCAAGCATGACGATGAAACGTTGGTCAGCCACGTCAACGGCGGCGGCGGCGGTACCTGGCAACTGGGCGAAGACATGCTCGGCTTTGCACTGGGCACCGTGCGCGTCGAGCACAACAACGACTTCGCAGGCTTTATCGCGCCAGCCGCAGGCTTCAATAGCGGCCTGCTGTGGAAAAACCCGCTGGGTAACTTCAGCCTGGAAGCCAAGGGCGATTTCTTCACCAATGGCGAAGTGCGCCGCAGCGTGAGTCTGAACCAGCAGTGGGAATTGTCGCGCAACCTGGGCCTGCGCCTGAGCGCCCAGCGCGAATTCAGCCACCTCGCCTCACCGGAGAACGAAGTGATGCTTGAGGTGAAGTGGTATCACTACTGACCCGAATCCACTGCAAAACCAATGTGGGAGCGAGCCTGCTCGCGATGGCGGTGTATCAGTCGACATCATTGCTGACTGACACACCGCCATCGCGAGCAGGCTCGCTTGTATGTTTAGACTTGAAGGGGTGGGTGGGACTACAGACTCGATTCTGACTCTGACCAGTACAGACTGTGGGAGACTTCTCGTCCCGCCCCTTCTACCCAAAAGCGCCGATAAGGAATTCATCGGTAAACCGACGATAGAGACAAGCCAGCGCAACGGTAGACCCCAACAAGCACTTAAACCCTAGCTCCGAGGATTCGTCATGACAATCCTTACTTCGCAGACGGTTGTTGGTATCGATATCGCCAAGGCCCAAATTGCTGTCTATCGCACCGACCTGCAAATCATTCAAGACATCAAGAACGATCGAACCGCCCTCAAGCGTTGGCTTAAAACCCTGCCTGCCCAAAGCGCTATCGCCGTTGAAGCCACCAACATCTACCACTTGGACACGGTAGAGCTGGCCCATGAGATGGGTCATCAGGTCTACGTGGTGGATGCTTATCGCGTGAGTCATTACCGCCGTGGCGTTGGTCAACGAGCCAAGAACGATCCCTGCGATGCGCGTTTGCTGGCGCGTTACCTGGAGAATGAACAAAGCAAACTGCGGGTCTGGAGCCCGCCACCCAAGGCCTACAGCTCGCTGAAAAGCCTGCTTCACAGACGTGCAACGCTGATCCAGAACCATGCTGGGCTGATGTTGAGTTGGGCCAATGAACCCTTGTTGAAGAAAGTGCAGGTCGCTCAGCAGAAGGCGTTCAAGCAAGCGGATCAGGCGATTCAGAAACTGCTGCGCAAGGTCAGCAAAGAGGCGGGAATTGAGGCGAATATTGATCGCTGCAAAGCCATCGAAGGCGTTGGGGAACTGACCGCAACCGGGTTGGCGACGACCTTTATGCGGGGCGATTTTGCGAACAGCGATGCGTTCATCGCATTCCTGGGAATGGACTTGGCAGTCGAAGACTCCGGCAAGAAGAATGGGCAGCGGTACCTGACCAAAAAAGGAGATCCGGAGGTTCGTCGTTTGGCGTACAACGCCGCAATGGCGGCGTGTCGCTCGCCTAAATGGAAGCCGTTTTACGAGGCATACCTGGCTAGAGGCTTCTCGAAAACCCAGGCCTTGGTTGCCTTGGCCCGAAAGCTCTGTCGAGTGGCATTTGCCCTGATGAAAAATCAGAGCGAATACCTGTCAGCCTGAGAATTCAGGGTTGCCGGGCAACATAGAATCTCCCACAGGGGATTTGTGGTGGTCAACAGATTGATCACACGCCTTTCACGATCGCCTGACAATTTCACTCGTAGACTTCACCCATTGGCCGTCTAACGGCCCGGGAGTCCGAGATGTGGCGTTGCGCAGGTGTGTTGGGGATGTTGATGTTGATCGCGGGTTGCCAGACCACCCACGAGGATTTGATCGCCAAGGGTTACCCACCGGCGTTCGCCGATGGTTTCGATGACGGTTGCAGCAGTGGCCGGCAAGCCGCCGGGGCAATCACCGGGGAATTTCGCAAGAACGTGCCGCGTTACCTCAAAGACAAGCAATACGCCGAAGGCTGGAGCGACGGCTTTCGCCAGTGTCAGGCCATGCGCGAAAGCGAGGATCGCGAAGACTATCGCAGCCACCATTGGGATGACCGGGACAAGGCCTGGCGGCAACAGAAGGACCAGGACGCCGCCCGTGCCTATCGCTCGCAATGAGTCGCTGACAGACATCCGTCGAAACTAATAGCCTGCAACCATGGCCCAAACCCTATAACGGGAGAAAACCATGAGTCGCGCCTTCGTCAATGAAGATAACGTCGCCGCGCAAGCCGATCAGCCAGTCGAACGGCAGGTCAGCGCGCAGCCCAATTACGTCACGCCCGCCGGGCTTGCGCAGCTTCAGGTGAAAGTCGCCGAGGTGCAAAACCTGATCAATGAACAGAATGCGAAGGGTGAACTGGCGGACAAACAGCGCCAGGCCGACCTTGAGCGTGACTGGCGGTACTTCAATCAACGCCTGCAAAGCGCTCAGCTGGTTGTACCGGCCTCTTCGACCGACAAAGTGCAGATCGGCGCGTGGGTGACCTTTGCCGATGAGCACGGCAACGAACAGCGTGTGCAGTTGGTGGGTGAGGATCAGGCGGAGGCTGCGAGCGGGCTGATCAACTGGGGCTCGCCACTGGGGCGGGCGTTGCTGGGCGCGCAGGTTGGGGATGAAGTGGTGTGGAAGCGGCCGGTGGGGGATTTGGTGATTGAGGTTCTGGGCATAGAAATCGGGTGATCTTCAGGCCGCCATCGCTAGCAGGCTAGCTCCCACAGTGGATTTGTGTCGCTCTCATACCCCCTGTGGGAGCCAGCCTGCTGGCGATGGCCGCACCACGGTGTAACTTAAGCCCATAAAAAACGGAGCCCCGAAGGCTCCGTTTTTCATGCAAACCACCCGATATCAGGCCAGTTTCTTGTGCCGTACACGATGCGGCTGGGATGCAGCTTCGCCGAGGCGCTTCTTGCGATCGGCTTCGTACTCGGTGTAGTTGCCTTCGAAGAACACGGCTTGCGAGTCGTCTTCGTACGCCAGGATGTGGGTCGCGACGCGGTCAAGGAACCACCGATCGTGAGAGATCACAATGGCGGCGCCCGGGAAGTCCAGCAGGGCTTCTTCCAGGGAACGCAGGGTTTCAACGTCGAGGTCGTTGGACGGTTCGTCGAGCAGCAAGACGTTGCCGCCCTCTTTCAGGGTCAGGGCCAGGTGCAAGCGACCGCGCTCACCTCCGGACAGATCCTTGACGAACTTCTGCTGGTCGCCGCCCTTGAAGTTGAAGCGACCGACGTAGGTGCGCGAAGGGATCTCGTAGTTGCCGATGCGGATCTGATCGGAACCGTCGGAGATTTGCTGGAACACAGTCTTGCTGCCGTCCAGGTCGTCGCGGCTCTGATCGACACACGCCAGTTGCACGGTTTCGCCGACTTCGATGCTGCCCGAATCCGGTTGTTCCTTGCCCATCAGCATGCGGAACAGGGTCGATTTACCGGCGCCGTTACCACCGATCACGCCTACGATGGCGCCTTTGGGCATGGAGAACGACAGGTTGTCGATCAACACGCGATCGCCATAGCCCTTGGAAACGTTCTTGAACTCGATGACCTTGTCACCCAGGCGCGGACCGGCCGGGATGTAGATCTCGTTGGTTTCGCTGCGCTTCTGGAATTCCTGCGATTGCATTTCTTCAAAGCGTTGCAGACGAGCCTTGGATTTGGACTGGCGAGCCTTGGCGCCTTTGCGCACCCACTCCAGTTCTTCCTTCATGGCTTTTTCGTGGGCCGACTGCTGCTTGGATTCGGCAGCCAGACGGTCGGACTTGGCTTCGAGCCAACCCGAATAGTTGCCCTCGTACGGGATACCGGCGCCGCGGTCGAGCTCGAGGATCCAGCCGGCAACGTTGTCCAGGAAGTAACGGTCGTGCGTGATCGCGACCACGGTGCCCGGGAAATCGTGCAGGAAGTGCTCCAGCCAGGCGACGGAATCGGCGTCCAGGTGGTTGGTGGGTTCGTCGAGCAGCAGCATGTCGGGGGCGGACAGCAGCAGGCGGCACAGGGCCACACGACGCTTTTCACCACCGGACAGGAATTCGACCTTGGCATCCCAGGCTGGCAGGCGCAGCGCATCGGCGGCGACTTCCAGTTGGCGATCCAGGTTGTGGCCGTCGCTGGCTTGCAGGATGGCTTCGAGCTTGGCCTGTTCGGCGGCCAGTTTGTCGAAGTCGGCATCTTCATCGGCGTAAGCGGCGTAGACCTCGTCCAGGCGCGCCTGGGCGTTCTTGATCACGCTGACCGCTTCCTCGACCACTTCACGCACGGTCTTGGTCGGGTCCAGGATCGGTTCCTGTGGCAGGTAGCCGATGTTCAGCTCCGGCATCGGACGAGCTTCGCCCTCGAACTCGGTGTCGACGCCCGCCATGATTTTCAACAGCGTGGACTTACCCGAACCGTTGAGACCGAGCACGCCGATTTTGGCGCCGGGGAAGAAGGACAGAGAAATGTTTTTCAGGATTTCCCGCTTCGGCGGAACAACTTTGCCCAGCCGATGCATGGTGAAGACGTATTGAGCCATGGAGAACCTTGGGTCAGTGACAGATGAATGATTGGAGCGCAGGCGAAGCCCGGCCAGACTGTGCGCGTCGTCCGCTTGGTAAAGACCCTGCGTGCGCGCTGAAAAAGTCTGATTCTAGGAGCTGGAACGCCCCCACGTAACCGGCAAAGCTACCTTAATGACAGATGGCAGTCCAGCCGGGAGGGGCTGGCACTTAGCCACAACTCAAGGCATGCTAGCCGCCCTTCGGGCGTCCGGCTTATAGTGCACGTCGCGCCAGTCCAGCCAAACCGCAGGATTACAGTTTGTCTAATGTCTCTCCGCCTTCGTCCGTGAGCGCACCCCATCCTGCGACCGGCTCGCCCCTGCGCGGATCCTTGAAGGGTGCGCTGGCAACGCTCGTGCTGTTGCTGCTCGCACTGCTGTTCTGGCAGTTGCTGGATCAGCTTCGCGAAACCCAGAAACATCAGCGCCAATACACCATCGACTACACCGCCGACCTGGCCGCGCAAGTCAGCCTGAACATGGCGCTCAACGCCCAGATCGCGCTGAACCTGCTACCGATCGTCGAACAACCGCAAAGTGCCGACGAACAGCAGGCGTTGCTGCGCAAGCTGCAGCAATCGCTGCCTGAACTGCGCAGCCTGGCGTTGCTCAGCCCGTCCGGCAAAGTCCTTGGCGACAGCGCCGCCGATAGCCAGGACGCCGATTATCTGAGCGATCTGGTCCGGCGCAGCCGCGCCCAGGCCCACTATTTCAGCAATGCCGACGACGGCTCAGTGGTGCACCTGCTGCTGCATCAGGCCAGCGGCAGCACTCGCGGTTACTGGGTCCTGCGCCTGACACCGACCTTTTTCTCGTCACTGACCAAACAAAACGAAGCCGGCATCCGCCCGTTGTGGCTGGTGGAAAACCGGGTCAATCATCAGATTGTCAGCCGTGATGAAGGGGTGCCTTCAGTCAACCCCGGCGCAGTGACCCCGGACGATCTGGCCAACAGCGTGCTGACCGTTCCCCTGAGCAGCAGCGACTGGCAAATGCGCGGGCTGTTCGATCGCCAGCAAGTGCTTGAACACCTGTTGCCGGCGTTCATCGGCAAATGCCTGTTGGGTCTGGCCTTCTCCCTGCTGCCGTTCATCGCGCTGCTGAACATTCGCCGCCGTCAAAGCCAGCTGCACGAAGGTCGCCGGCGCTATCACGATATTTTCGAAGGCACTGGCGTTGCTCTGTGCGTACTTGATGTCTCGGGGCTCAAGACCTTTTTCGACAAGGCCCACCTGCACAACAGCGAGCAACTCAAAGCCTGGCTCGACGTACCGGAGCAACGCCAGCAACTGCTCCAGGAACTGCGCATCACCGAGGTCAACCAGGTCGCACTGCAACTGCTGAACGTCAACTCCTGCGAGCAGGCCTGGAAACTGTTGATTAACGGCTGCCCGCTGGATGGCACCGCCATCGGCCATCAAGTGCTCGAAACGGTGCTCAACCAGCAGCGACAGCTTGAGCTGGAAATCAAACTCCAGGATGCCAATGGCCGTGACCAGCACCTGTGGCTGGTGCTGCGCCTGCCGGAAGATCACGCCGACTATAAAGCGGTGATCCTGAGCATCACCGACATCACCAGCCGCAAACTCATCGAGCTGTCGCTGCTGGAACGTGAAGGCTTCTGGTCCGATGTGGTGCGCACCGTGCCGGATCACCTGTACGTGCAGGACGTGATCAGCCAGCGGATGATTTTCAGCAACCACCACTTGGGCCAGACCCTCGGTTACAACCGAACCGAACTGCACCAGATGGGCGAGTACTTCTGGGAAATCCTCCTGCACCCCGAAGATGCCGATTACTACCACCGCTCGCGCCAGACTCAGCGCCGCGCGGGTTACACCCAATTGCTGCAATGCCAGCTGCGCTTCCGTCATCGCGATGGCAAGTGGCGGCGTTTCGACATTCGCGAACAGGCACTGGCGCGGGACAAACACGATCAAGTCACGCGGATCATCGGCGTGGCCAAGGACATCACCGATCAGATCGAAGCCAGCGAATCCCTGCGTGACAGCGAGCAACGTTACCGGATGCTCGCCGAAAGCATCAGCGACGTGATTTTCTCCACCGACAGCAAAATGAAGCTCAACTACGTCAGCCCGTCGGTGCATGCGGTACTGGGCTACGACGCCGAGTGGATCTTCCAGAACGGCTGGCAGTCGACCATCGCCAACCCGCAACAACTGACCGGCATTTACAGCCTGATGGACCGGGTCAGCAAAGCGCTGGATAAACCCGAGCAACTGGCACTGCTGCGCAGTCAGGTGCAGACCCAGCTGTTCCTGTTCGATTGCCTGCGGGCCGACGGGCGCAAGATTCCGATCGAGCTGCGGTTGGTGCTGGTCTGGGACGAACACGGCGCCTTCGAAGGTGTGCTGGGCGTCGGTCGCGACATCAGCCAGCAACGCCGGGCGGAGAAAGACCTGCGCATGGCGGCCACGGTATTCGAGCACTCAACCTCGGCGATCTTGATTACCGACCCGGCGGGCTACATCGTCCAGGCCAACGAAGCGTTCAGTCGCGTCAGCGGTTACGCGGTGGAGCAGGTGCTCGATCAGTTGCCAAACATGCTGACCGTCGACGAACAGCAGGAAGCCCACCTGCGTTATGTGCTCAAGCAACTGCATCAGAACAGCACCTGGGAAGGCGAAGTCTGGCTCAAGCGGCGCAATGGTGAACATTACCCGGCCTGGGTCGGCATCACGGCGGTGCTCGACGATGAAGGTGACCTGGCCAGTTACGTGTGCTTCTTCAGCGACATCAGTGAGCGCAAGGCCAGCGAGCAGCGGATTCACCGCCTCGCCTACTACGACGCCCTGACCCACCTGCCCAACCGCACGCTGTTCCAGGACCGTCTGCACACCGCGCTGCAATCGGCCGAGCGGCAGAAGTCCTGGGTGGTGCTGATGTTCCTCGACCTCGACCGTTTCAAGCCGATCAACGATTCCCTCGGCCACGCCGCCGGCGACCGCATGCTCAAGGAAATGGCCACGCGTCTGCTCGGTTGCGTCGATGACGACGACACCGTGGCGCGCATGGGCGGCGATGAATTCACCTTGCTCCTGCAACCGCGGGTCAACCGTGAAATCGCCTTGAACCGGGCGATTCATGTGGCCGAGCAGATCCTCGCCAGCCTGGTGAAACCGTTCGTGCTGGAAGGCCGCGAGTTCTTCGTCACCGCCAGTATCGGTATCGCCCTGAGTCCGCAGGATGGCAACGAACTCAGTCAGTTGATGAAGAACGCCGACACCGCGATGTACCACGCCAAAGAACGCGGCAAGAACAACTTCCAGTTCTATCAGGCGGACATGAATGCCAGCGCCCTGGAACGCCTGGAACTGGAAAGCGACTTGCGCCATGCCCTGGAACAAGACGAATTCGTTCTGTACTACCAGCCGCAGTTCAGCGGCGACGGCAAACGCCTGACCGGCGCCGAAGCGCTGCTGCGCTGGCGCCATCCACGTCGTGGCCTGGTGCCGCCGGGGGATTTCATTCCGGTGCTCGAAGAGCTCGGGCTGGTGGTGGATGTCGGCGACTGGGTGATCAGCGAAGCCTGCCGCCAGCTCAAGACCTGGCACCAGGCCAAGGTGCGGGTGCCGAAGGTGTCGGTGAATATCTCGGCCCGGCAGTTCTCCGACGGTCAGCTGGGGACGCGGATCGCCACCATTCTCAAGGAAACCGGCCTGCCGCCGGCGTGCCTGGAGCTGGAACTGACCGAAAGTATCCTGATGCGCGAAGTCAGCGAAGCGATGCAGATCCTCGCCGGGCTGAAAAACCTCGGCCTGAGCATTGCGGTCGATGACTTCGGCACCGGTTATTCATCGCTCAACTACCTCAAGCAATTCCCGATCGACGTGTTGAAAATCGACCGCACCTTCGTTGATGGCCTGCCGTCGGGTGAACAGGATGCGCAGATTGCCCGCGCGATTATCGCCATGGCTCATAGCCTGAATCTGGCGGTGATCGCCGAAGGTGTGGAAACCCATGAGCAGCTCGATTTCCTGCGTGAGCATGGTTGCGATGAGGTTCAGGGGTATCTGTTCGGGCGGCCGATGCCGGCGAGCCGGTTCGAGGCGCAGTTCAGCAATGATGCGCTGTTTATGTTCGACTGAAATTTTGTGGAGAGGCCATCGCCAGCAGGCTGGCTCCCACAAGAATTTATGTCGGTCAGGGAATTTGCAGGCTATCGCGATTACTGTGGGAGCCAGCCTGCTGGCGATTGGGGCGCATGATCACCGCTGATCCCGTCATGAAGCCCACTTGTCTGCGACATGATGTCCTTTCATATGCCATCTAAAACCCATTGGGTTAGAATGCCCCCCTTTTCTGCCCCGATCCTTGAGGACCGCCATGTTCAGCCGTGATTTGACTATTGCCAAGTACGACGCCGATCTTTTTGCCGCCATGGAGCAAGAAGCTCAGCGCCAGGAAGAACACATCGAGCTGATCGCTTCGGAAAACTACACCAGCCCAGCGGTGATGGAAGCTCAAGGCTCGGTACTGACCAACAAGTACGCCGAAGGCTACCCGGGCAAGCGCTACTACGGTGGTTGCGAGTTCGTCGACGTGGTTGAGCAACTGGCCATCGACCGTGCAAAAGAGCTGTTCGGCGCTGATTACGCCAACGTTCAGCCGCACGCCGGTTCCCAAGCCAACAGCGCCGTTTACCTGGCTCTGCTGCAAGCGGGCGACACCATCCTGGGCATGAGCCTGGCCCACGGTGGTCACCTGACCCACGGTGCCAGCGTTTCCTCCTCCGGCAAGCTGTACAACGCCGTTCAGTACGGCATCGACGCCAATGGCCTGATCGACTACGACGAAGTCGAGCGCCTGGCTGTTGAGCACAAGCCGAAAATGATCGTGGCCGGTTTCTCTGCCTACTCGCAGATTCTGGACTTCCCGCGCTTCCGCGAAATCGCTGACAAGGTTGGCGCTTACCTGTTCGTCGACATGGCTCACGTAGCCGGTCTGGTCGCCGCTGGCGTCTACCCGAACCCGGTTCCTTTCGCTGACGTCGTGACCACCACCACGCACAAGACCCTGCGCGGTCCACGTGGCGGTTTGATCCTGGCTCGCGCCAACGCCGACATCGAGAAGAAGCTGAACTCCGCCGTATTCCCGGGCGCCCAGGGTGGCCCGCTGGAGCACGTGATCGCCGCCAAAGCGATCTGCTTCAAGGAAGCGCTGCAGCCTGAGTTCAAGACCTACCAGCAACAAGTGGTGAAAAACGCCCAGGCCATGGCCAGCGTCTTCATCGAGCGCGGTTTTGACGTGGTGTCCGGCGGAACTGAAAACCACCTGTTCCTGCTGTCGCTGATCAAGCAGGAAATCTCCGGTAAAGACGCCGATGCCGCTCTGGGCAAAGCGTTCATCACCGTGAACAAGAACTCCGTACCAAACGATCCACGCTCCCCGTTCGTCACTTCCGGCCTGCGCTTCGGCACTCCGGCTGTGACCACTCGTGGCTTCAAGGAAGCAGAGTGCAAAGAGCTGGCCGGCTGGATCTGCGACATCCTGGCTGACCTGAACAACGAAGCGGTGATCGACGCCGTTCGTGAAAAGGTCAAGGCCATCTGCAAGAAGCTGCCGGTGTACGGCGCTTAATTGCACCGCTGAACCGCAGCACTGAAAAACCGGCCACGTGATGGCCGGTTTTTTTTCGTCCGCATTTTTTTCAAAAGGCGAAAAGGCTCAAGGTCGGGCTATTGCGCTCAACTGGTAAGACCGGTCATGCCAATTCCATAATTTCCGCTTGCGATCACCCAAAAACAGCGCCTAGACTGCGCCTGAACTGGACATACCGGTAAGACCACAATAATTAAGTCCTGAATCTGATGCGGCCACCCAAGCGCACGGCAGCCAGGACACCGACCAGGATTCCTCCCATGCTCAGATGGTGCTCGCGTTCAATCTTCCTCCAAGTGGTTCTCGGACTGGTGCTCGGCATCGTCTGCGGGCTGACCCTTCCTGAATACTCCGCCCAGCTCAAACCGCTCGGCGATGGCTTCATCAAACTGATCAAGATGCTCATCGGTCTGATCGTGTTTTGCGTGGTGGTCAGCGGCATCAGCGGTGCCGGCGACCTGAAGAAGGTCGGACGCATCGGCCTGAAATCGGTGATCTACTTCGAAATCCTCACCACCATCGCCCTGGTGATTGGTCTGGTGTTCGCTTTCACCACCGGCATCGGCAGCGGCGCGAACATTCATCTGGAACAGCTCTCCGCCGCCGACATGGGCGATATCGCCCAGCGCGGTCAGCACATGCAAACCACCTCGCAGTTCCTGATGAACCTGATCCCGACCTCGGTCATCGGCGCCTTCGCGGAGAACAACATCCTGCAAGTGCTGCTGTTTTCAGTGCTGTTCGGCAGTGCGCTGAACCTGGTGGGCGAAGCGGCTTCCGGCATTTCGCGTTTGATCAACGAGCTCAGCCACGTGATCTTCCGCATCATGGGCATGATCGTGCGTCTGGCGCCGATCGGCGTGTTCGGCGCCATTGCTTTCACCACCAGCAAATATGGCCTGGATTCGCTGCAGCACCTGGGCAGCCTGGTTGGCCTGTTTTACCTGACCTGTGTGGCGTTCGTAACCTTGATTCTCGGCCTGGTGATGCGCCTTTCGGGCCTGAAGATGTGGCCGTTGCTCAAGTACCTGCGCGAAGAACTGCTGATCGTCATGGGCACCGCTTCTTCCGACGCCGTGCTGCCACAAATCATGCGCAAGCTTGAGCATCTGGGCATCGGCAGTTCGACGGTCGGGTTGGTGATTCCTACGGGTTATTCGTTCAACCTCGACGGCTTCTCGATCTACCTGACCCTCGCCATCGTCTTCATCGCCAACGCCACCGGCACGCCGCTGGCCATGACCGACCTGCTGACGATTCTGCTGGTGTCGTTGATTACCTCAAAAGGGGCCCACGGGATTCCCGGCTCGGCGCTGGTGATTCTGGCGGCGACACTCACCGCAATCCCGGCGATTCCGGTGGTCGGCCTGGTATTGGTGCTGGCCGTGGACTGGTTCATGGGCATCGGCCGGGCGCTGACCAACCTGATCGGCAACTGCGTCGCTACCGTGGCCATCGCCCGCTGGGAGAAGGACATCGATATTCAACGGGCGAACAAAGTGCTTTCCGGCCAGGTGGGTTATACCTTCCAGCCGAGAAAACCAGTGGCCCCGGCGCATCAGCAGGAATTCTGAATAAACGCCGTGCCTGCCTGCGGGCGGGCACGGTCTTCAACCGTTTTGGATGCTCATGGAGCGAACAGTGATTACCTCGTCGACCGTTGTGAACTCAGTCGTAGAAAAACTCCGGGCCGCGTTGGCCCGTGGTCAGTGGCGCTCCGGCGAAATGTTGCCGGGGCAACGGGAACTGGCCGAACAACTGGGCATCAGCCGCCCGAGCCTGCGCGAAGCAGTGATCGTGCTGGAAACCCTTGGCCTGGTGCGCTCGATGCCTGGCAAAGGCGTGGTGGTGCTGGACGCCCACCTCAGCGACAGCCAAAGCCACGACAGCGCGGTGGCCGGCGCGAGCCTGGAAGATGTGCTGCAACTGCGCTACACGCTTGAGCCGTTCATCGTCGGCCTGGTCGCGCAATCGATCAGCAGCAAGGAAGTCGGGCAGTTGCGCCTGACCCTGATGGACATGCGCGAAGCGCTGGAGGCCAACGACAGCGAGGCCGGGGTCAACGCCTATATCGCGTTCCACGAGGAGCTGTTCACCCTGACCTCGAACCCGATCTTCCAGAGCGTGGTGCAGCAAACCAGCAACGCCCTCAAGCAAAGCGCCGAGGTGCTGCGCAATTCGCCGGAGCATCTGGCAGAACGTCTCGAAGAGAACGAAGCCGTGGTGCGGGCGATCCGCAGCAAAAACAGCGCCCAGGCCAGCGCCGAGATGCGTCGGCACATCCTTAGGGAAGGCCAGCGGATGGGCATCGAACTGAATATTCCGGACGACAACCTCGGCAGCTAAAACTTCTTCGAACTGGAGACAGGCCATGAACAGCTTCGCTTCACCGCAGACACTCACTGCCCTGCCCTTTCCAGCGCGGGCGGACGATCTCTACTCGCGGCTCTTCGACGCCATTCTCGAACAGCGCCTCACTGCGTCCAGCCGCTTTACTGAAGAAAGCCTGGCGCAGATGTTCAGCGCTCGACGCAGTGATATTCGTGGCGTGCTGACGCACCTGTCCCATCAGCAGATCATCGTCCTTCGCCCGAACCACCGGCCTCGCGTTGCCACGCTTGATGTCGAGCAGACCCGCCAGACGTTGCATGCCCGGCGGCTGACCGAGATGACGTTGGTGCGACTGGCTTGCCGGCAACCCCGTGCGCAAGACTTGAATCGCCTGTGTGCCCTGATTGATAGCGAACGCAGCTGTACGGCGCGTGGCCCGGCGATTCGGTTGTCGGGGGAGTTTCATTTGCAGTTGGCGCAAATGGCAGGGAATGCCCCGTTGGCGCATTTTCTCGGCAGTCTGGTGCCGCTGACTTCGTTGGCGATTGCGCAGTTTGATGCGCAGGTAGAGGGTGATTGCGGGTGGCAGTTACATCAAGGAGTTCTGGAAGCAGTGGAGCGTGGCGATTCAGTCATGGCCGAAACGCTGCTAAGCCAGCATCTGGACCACCTTGAGGAAACACTGCTGAACTCAGGATCAAGATCCAGCCTGAATCGTGTTGCCGGTTAGATCGCTATCGCGAGCAGGCTCGCTCCCACATTTGGAATGCATTCCCCTGTGGGAGCGAGCCTGCTCGCGATGACGGCATAAGATTCACTGAAAATCTTTTATTTTAGTCCGCAGCCACCCGCGCAAACCCTTCCCGAATCTTCTCTTCCGGCAAATCATCGGCAATAAACACAATCACGCTTTCCCGCGCCTCGCCGTCCGCCCATTCGGTGTCCCAGTCGAAACCGTACAACTTCAGGACCCCTTGAAACACCATCCGCCGCGGTTCACCAACCATATTCAACACACCTTTGTAGCGCAGCAACTGCTTGCCATGGTCTTCCAGCAGTTCGTTCATGAACTCGCTGAGCTTGTCGATATCCAGCGGCTTGTCCGTGCGCAGCACCAGGCTGGAAATCCGGTCGACGGACGGCGCCTTGCCCACCGGGCGCAGGCTGATACCGCCGAGGTCGGCATTCAGGTTGAAACCGCGTACGTCGAGCAGTTCGGCCAGGTCGATCTTGCCGTGTTCGACCACGCGAATCGGCGCGCGACGGTTGATGCGGGTCAGGCGCTCGCTCAGCGCGGTAAACGTCGCTTCGTCCACCAGATCGCGCTTGCTGATCAGCAAGCGGTCGGCAAAACCGATCTGTGCCTGGGCGATGGTCTGGGTCAGGTGAGTGTCGGCATGCGCCGCGTCCACCAGGGTGATGATGCCGTCGAGAATGTAGCGCTCGCGCAGCTCTTCATCGATAAAAAAGGTTTGTGCGACCGGTGCAGGATCGGCCAGGCCGGTGCATTCGATCACTAGGCGATCAAAGGCGATTTCGCCGCTGTCCAGGCGTTCGAGCAACAGGTACAGGGCTTTGGTCAGGTCGGTGTGGATGGTGCAGCAGACGCAGCCGTTGGACAGCGTCATCACTTGCACGGGTTCGTCGCCCAACAGCTGGGTGTCAATACCGGCGTCGCTGAATTCGTTCTCGATCACGGCGATTTTCAGGCCGTGTTCGGCTTTGAGCAGGTGGCGCAGCAGCGTGGTTTTGCCGGCACCGAGGAAGCCGCTGAGGATCGTGACTGGGATGGGAGAGGACAACGGGAGTCTCCTGTTTCACAAAATTAGAAAGCAACACAAAAACAAATGTGGGAGCTAGCCTGCTAGCGATAGCGGACTGTCAATCAACAGTGATGTTGAATGTTCAGCCGCCATCGCTAGCAGGCTAGCTCCCACAGGGATTGCTGTTAACCCGACAACCGGGTCAACAGCACTTCGGCCCACCCTTGCCACCGTAACGCGCTTCCTGACGTTCCCTGAAGAACATCTCGTAAGTCATCACCGGTTTGTCCGGGTGTTTGGTTTGCATATGCTCGACGTAGTTGTCGTAGTCGGGCATGCCGACCATCAGGCGCGCGGCCTGACCGAGGTATTTACCGAGGCGACTCAGGTCATTGAACATCGTGCATTCCTCGATTACGCATCCGGCAGCACCTGGAACGGTGCTTCTTTATCCGTACGCTCTTTGCTGCCCCAGGCGGAAATACCGACCTTGAGCGCATAGAACAGGATGCTGAAGACCACGAACAGGAACAGCGCGGTGAGCGTTGCGTTGGTATAAGCGTTGAAAATCACGTGCTGCATTTGAGTGATGTCCTTGGCCGGGGCGAGGATCTGACCGTTGGCCAGCGCATCGCTGTATTTTTTCGCCAGCGACAGGAAGCCGATCGCCGGGTTGGCGTCGAACAGCTTGATGAAGCCCGCGGTGGTGGTGCAGACCAGAAGCCAGACCGCTGGCAGCATGGTTACCCAGACATAGCGTTGGCGTTTCATTTTGATCAGCACGACGGTGCCGAGCATCAGTGCGATACCGGCCAGCATCTGGTTGGAGATACCGAACAATGGCCACAAGGTGTTGATGCCGCCCAGTGGATCAATCACGCCCTGGTACAGCAACCAGCCCCACATCGCCACACAACCGGCAGTTGCGATCAGGTTGGCGGTCCAGGATTCGGTGCGTTTCAGCGCCGGCACGAAGGAGCCGAGCAAGTCCTGGAGCATGAAACGTCCGGCACGGGTGCCGGCGTCGACGGCGGTCAGGATGAACAGCGCTTCGAACAGGATCGCGAAGTGGTACCAGAACGCCATGGTGTTTTCACCCGGCAGGACACTGTGCAGGATCTGCGCAATACCGACCGCCAGGGTCGGCGCACCGCCGGCACGGGCCAGGATAGTGGTTTCACCGATGTCCTTGGCCACTGCTTGCAGCGCTTCGGGGGTAATTGCAAAGCCCCAACTGCTGACGGTTTGAGCCACGGCCACCACATCACCACCGACGACTGCCGCCGGGCTGTTCATGGCGAAGTACACGCCTGGCTCGATCACCGAAGCAGCGACCATCGCCATGATGGCCACGAAGGATTCCATCAGCATGGCGCCGTAACCGATGTAACGGGCGTTGACTTCGTTATCCAGCAGTTTTGGCGTGGTGCCGGAGGAGATCAGCGCATGGAAACCGGAGACCGCGCCACAAGCAATGGTGATGAACAGGAACGGGAACAGACCGCCCTTCCACACAGGGCCGGTGCCGTCGACGAACTGGGTCAATGCCGGCATTTTCAGCTCGGGCATAGTGACCAGAATGCCGATCGCCAGCGCCACGATGGTGCCGATTTTCAGGAAGGTCGACAGGTAGTCACGCGGCGCCAGAATAAGCCAGACCGGCAGCGAGGCGGCCACGAAACCGTAACCGACCAGCATCCAGGTAATCTGCACGCCACTAAAGGTAAAGGCTTTGGCCCAGACCGGATCAGCGGCAATCTGCCCGCCCAGCCAGATCGAACCGAGCAGCAGCAACACGCCGACCACGGAGATTTCACCAATGCGACCCGGACGGATGTAGCGCATGTAAATGCCCATGAACATCGCGATCGGGATGGTCGCCATTACCGTGAAAATCCCCCATGGGCTTTCGGCCAGGGCTTTCACGACGATCAGCGCCAGCACCGCGAGGATGATGATCATGATCAGGAAGCAGCCGAACAGCGCAATGGTCCCGGGGATACGGCCCATTTCTTCACGGACCATGTCGCCCAGGGAACGGCCGTTGCGGCGGGTGGACATGAACAGGACCATGAAGTCCTGAACCGCACCGGCCAGCACCACACCGGCAATCAGCCACAGCGTACCGGGCAGATAACCCATCTGTGCGGCCAACACCGGACCGACCAGCGGACCTGCGCCCGCGATGGCGGCGAAGTGGTGACCGAAGAGGATGTGTTTGTTGGTAGGGACGTAGTCCAGACCGTCATTGTTGAGCACGGCGGGAGTGGCCCGTCGCGGGTCGAGTTGCATCACATTGTTGGCAATGAACAGACTGTAGTAGCGGTAGGCAACCAGATAAATGGCCACGGCCGCGACCACAATCCACAAGGCGTTGATCGCCTCACCTCGGCGCAATGCCACGACACCAAGGGCGCACGCCCCTACGATTGCCAGCAGCAGCCAGGGTAGATGGCGTAGCAGGCTATTATTATTTTTCATTTTATGATTCCAGCCAGAGTGGACAAGAAAGACAGCCACCCCGAGTTTAGCTCGCCTGACGGCAAAGGCCATACCCGACATAGGTCGAGAGCCTTCACTTTGCTGGCAAGCTTTAATAAGGCGGGTCTATAGTCAGCGGACATTCAGAGGATTGCGTCATGAGCGAACACCCTGCCGATCGCCGCCGCTTCAAACGAATTGCGTTCGATGCCAAAACCGAATTGAGCCAGGGGGAATTCATCTGGCCGGTGAAGCTGATTGACCTGTCACTCAAGGGGCTGCTGATCGAGAAGCCCGAGCCGTGGCTGGGTAATCCAGACTGGCATTTCCTGGTCGATATTCATCTGACCGAGGACGTCGAGATCAAGATGGATGTGATGTTGACCCACGATGACCATGGCCAGCTTGGGTTTGAATGCAAGCACATCAGCCTGGAATCGATTGAACGCCTGCGGCGGTTGATCGAATTCAATCTGGGCGATCCCAAGGAACTGGAGCGCGAATTGGGCGCTTTGATCGAAATCTGAAGCCCAACACTGATCCAATGTGGGAGCGAGCCTGCTCGCGATAGCGGTTTAGCATTCAACGATGATGTTGACTGATAGTCCGCTATCGCCAAGCAGGCTCGCACAGGGGGCTGTGTTCTACCTGGAAATTATTCGAACAATGCGTCGAGGGCCTGTTCCAGGCGGGTCACGGCAATAATCTGCAACCCCGGCGGCGCTTCCTTGGGCGCATTGCCCTTGGGCACGATGGCGCGTTTGAAGCCGTGCTTGGCCGCTTCCTTCAGGCGTTCCTGGCCACTCGGCACCGGGCGTACTTCGCCCGACAGCCCAACCTCGCCAAACACCAGCAAATCATGCGGCAGCGGGCGGTTGCGCAAACTGGACATGACCGCCGCCATCAACGCCAGGTCGGAGGCCGTTTCCAGCACCTTCACCCCGCCGACCACGTTGAGGAACACGTCCTGGTCGTGAGTCGGAATCCCGCCGTGACGGTGCAGCACCGCCAGCAACATCGCCAGGCGATTCTGATCCAGCCCCAGCGTGACCCGGCGCGGGTTCGCCAGATGGCTGTCATCCACCAGCGCCTGGACTTCCACCAGCATCGGCCGCGTCCCTTCCCACGTCGCCATGACCACACTGCCCGGGACTTCTTCCTGGGCACGGGTGAGAAAAATCGCTGACGGGTTGGAGACTTCCTTCAGGCCCTTGTCGGTCATGCCGAACACGCCCAGTTCGTTGACGGCACCGAAACGGTTTTTCACCGCACGCAACAATCGCAAGCGCCCATCGGATTCGCCTTCGAAATACAGCACCGTATCGACCATGTGCTCCAGCACGCGCGGTCCGGCCAAGGCGCCTTCTTTTGTCACGTGGCCGACGAGGAAAATCGCGGTGCCGCTCTGCTTGGCATAACGCACCAGCAACGCCGCACTTTCCCGGACCTGCGACACGCCGCCCGGTGCCGATTGCAGCTGTTCGGTGAAGATCGTCTGGATCGAGTCGATCACCATGACCTTGGGTTTTTCGACCCGAGCGGTGGCAATGATGGTTTCGATGCAGGTTTCAGTCATCACCCGCAGCTGGTCCTGAGGCAAACCGAGACGGCGGGCGCGCATGGCCACTTGCTGCTGGGATTCTTCTCCGGTGACGTACAGCGCCGGCATGACTTTGGCGAGGTTGCACAAGGTTTGCAGGAGAATGGTCGACTTGCCGATGCCCGGATCACCGCCGATCAGCACCACCGAACCATCCACCAACCCGCCGCCCAACACCCGATCAAGCTCACTGGAGGCGGTGGAGAAGCGCGGAATCTCTTCGACGCTGACTTCGGCCAGGGTCTTGATCTGTGCCTGTTGGCCGGTCCAGCCGGTTCGACCGCTCGGTGCTGCGGCGCCGCCGCTCTCGACCATGGTTTCGGTCAGCGTGTTCCAGGCCCCGCACTCGCCGCACTGGCCGGCCCACTTGGGGAAGGTTGAGCCGCACTCGGTGCAGCCGTACATGCGCTTGGCCTTGGCCATCTGAACTCCCGGCAAAAACCGCGATGATAGCTCAGCTGACGCGGATCAGCGCGGCGCCGCTGTGCGGATTTCACCGTTGGCCAGACGTGCGGCGCTGTTGCCCAACGGATCTTCGGCATTCAGGTCGGCACCCTTGGCCTTGAGCTCATCCAGCAATTCGACTCGCTTGAACAGTCCCGCGTACATCGCGGCCGTCTGGCCAGCGCCGTTACGCTGGTCGGGGCTGCAATGGGCGGCCAACAGGGTTTTGGCGATCTGGATTTCGCCCTTGAAGATGGCGCCCATCAGGGCGGTGTTGCCGCGCTGATCCTGCGCGCAGGCATCGGCCCCGGCAGCGAGCAAACGTTCCACGGCGCCAGTCTGGCCGTGATAGGCGGCAAGTATCAGCGCGGTGTAACCCTTGCTGTCGCGAGTATCGAGGGAGTACCCGGCCTCGATGAAGGTCTCGAGCATCGGTACATCGCCACGGCGGGCGGCATCAAAGTAGTAATCCTGCAGTTGAACCTTCAGCGCGGCGGGATCTTCGGCCGGCCCTGCGAAGACGCTGAACGACACGCACGCCAGAAACAGCGATAGACAAAAACGCATGGCAAGCTCCTTGGTCTGACGGGACCTCCTCAAGAGGCCCCGCTTCTCAGGCAAACGCGATCAGTCGGCCAGCTTGGCCGCCAGTGCCTTGACCCGGCTCAGATCCCCCTTGGCCACCTTGGTCACGCCGCTCCCGTATTCCGGGTCGGCCTTATAAAGGAAGGACAGGATGATGTGCTTGCTCTCGTCATCGGTGGTGGCCAGTGAGCCGCCGAAGCTCTCGATCAAGTCCTTGCGTTCTTTCTTGCTGAACGAGCGGTACAGATCCCCGGCCTGCTTGAAGTTCTGCTCTCGCTGGATTTTCGCTTGCTGCGTGCTGCCCGACAGGACCGACTGGCTGTAACGCGCGGTTTGCGGCTCGTCACGCGGCAGCAAACGGCTCGGCTGATAATTCACACCGCTGCTGCTGTGGCCGATGTTCATCGCGCCATCCTGGTTACCGTTGTTCACGGCGATCTTGGGTGCATTGATCGGCAATTGCAGTGCATTGGCGCCCAGGCGATACAGTTGAGTATCGGCATAAGAGAACACCCGCCCCTGTAATAAGCGATCTTCGGAAGGCTCGATACCTGGAACAAGATTGGCCGGTGCCATGGCAACTTGTTCCGTTTCCTGGAAGACATTTGCCGGGTTACGGTTCAACACCATTTGTCCAACTTTTCGCTCAGGAACTCCGGGCCAGATTTTGGTGGCGTCCAATGGATCGAAATCAAACTTGTACAAATCTTGAGGATTTAATACCTGGACGTACAAGTCCCATTTCGGAAACTTACCCTTGTTAATATGAGACACCAAATCATTAGTCATATGACTGTAGTCTTGCCCTTGAACGTTGGTCACTGCTTTTGGATCGAGATTATTAATACCCTGCAGACTTTTCCAGTGAAACTTCACGTAATGAACTTCACCCTTGGCATTAACCAACTTGTAAGCGTGAACACCGTTACCGTCCATTTCCCGATAACTGGCCGGTGTACCGGCATTGGAATATAACTCCGTCAGGGTGCGAGTGGCCTCTGGCACATGAGAGAAGAAATCGAAGCGGCGGGCATCATCGTCCAGATTGGTACGCGGGTCCGGCTTGAAGGCGTGGACCATGTCCGGGAATTTGATGGCATCACGAATGAAAAAGGTCGGGAAATTGTTGCCGACCAGGTCCCAGTTGCCGTCCGCCGTGTAGAACTTGGTAGCAAAGCCACGGGGATCACGCAGGGTTTCTGGCGAATGGTTGCCATGGACGACCGCCGAGAAACGCACAAACACCGGGGTGCTTTGACCGCCAGAGAACACCTTGGCTTTGGTCAGGTCACTCAGGTCGTCCGTTACCGTGAAGGTGCCGTGGGCTCCGGTGCCGCGGGCATGCACGACGCGCTCGGGAATTCGTTCGCGGTCAAAGCGTTGGAGTTTCTGGATCAACTGCACGTCCTGAAGCAGCACCGGGCCGTTGGCACCGGCGGTTTGCGAATTCTGGTTGTCGCCGACGGCAGCACCGTTATCGCGGGTCAGGGTCGCAGCGTGGACGGAGAAGGACAGCAGGCTGGCGGTTAACACGCCAAGGGTACGCCGATGGGGAAAAGCCCCGAGGCCAATGGTCGAAGTCATATCAGGTTCCTCTGTTTTCAAGGCGCACTCCAAGTGCGCTACCCAGAGGCTAGAGGCCCTGGCCGCAGAACATAAATAGAAAGAACGCAATGCGATGATTCAGAAAATTGTGTGGCCAATCAGCTTGTTAGCGCGTAGTTCCCGCGCGATTGGTGGCACTTTGAAAACTAAATGCCTGCAAATGTGTCGATAAACACGGGCATTGTAAGAAGGCGTTTCGAGCATGAGCGGATTTGCTGATTTACACTGCGTTCACCAACCTCATCTGTAACAAGGAAATAACCTATGGGCGTGATAAGTGAGTTCAAGGCCTTCGCGGTCAAAGGTAATGTGGTCGACATGGCCGTCGGTATCATCATTGGCGCTGCATTCGGCAAGATCGTTTCATCGTTTGTCGGCGACGTGGTAATGCCGCCAATCGGCCTGTTGATCGGTGGGGTGGACTTCAGTGACCTGGCCGTTACCCTCAAGGCAGCCAACGGCGATATCCCGGCGGTGGTGCTGGCTTACGGCAAGTTCATCCAGAGCCTAATCGACTTCATCATCGTCGCTTTTGCGATCTTCATGGGCGTCAAAGCCATCAACCGTCTGAAACGCGAAGAGGCCGTCGCGCCAACCTTGCCGCCGGTTCCAACCAAGGAAGAAGAGCTGTTGAGCGAGATCCGTGACCTGCTCAAAGCCCAGAACAATCAGCCCTGAAGGCTGGTTGCATGCAGAAAAACGGCGCCTGCAGGGCGCCGCTTTTTTTACCAGAAGTTTTCCACCGCCACCTGGCCGGGTCGTCGACTGAGGCTCAGGTGCATGTCGCGCTGTTTGAGCAGCTTGCGTGTGTCATCGATCATCTGTGGATTGCCGCAGAGCATGACCCGCGAGTGCTCGGGCGTAAGCTCTACGCCTGCCACACGCTCCAGTTCGCCATTTTCGATCAGCGTGGTGATTCGCCCGTTCAGGGCGCCGGGGTGCTGTTCACGCGTGACGGTCGCAATGAACTGCAACTTGTGCGCGTATTCCGCCAGATAGTCGCGTTGCGTCAGCCCTGCGATCAGCTCCTGATAAGCCAGCTCGCGGGCCTCACGTACGCTGTAGACGAGGATGATCCGCTCGAATTTCTCCCACACCTCGAAGTCCTGCAGGATCGACAAAAACGGCGCCACGCCCGTGCCTGTGGATAACAACCAGAGATCACGGCCATCGACGAAACGATCCAGCGTCAGGTAACCAAAGGCCTGGCGATCGACCAGCAGCGTATCGCCGACCTCCAGCCGACTCAGTTCACTGGTGAATTCTCCGCCGGGTACAACGATGGAAAAGAACTCAAGGAATTCGTCATAGGGCGAAGAGACCATTGAATAGGCGCGCCACACGGTGCTGCCGTCGGCTTTCGTCACGCCCAGCCGGGCGAATTGCCCCGCCCGAAAACGAAAGCCAGGGTCTCTGGTGGCCCGCAACGTGAATAGGTTGGGGGTCAATGGCTGAACATCAGTCAGGGTCTGGCGAGTGAATTTTTCTGCACTGGCAGTCATGAGGTGCTCCATTCAACAGATGACCCAGTGTCCCGCAAAGCGAGCGCTGGAAACACCGGTGATTTGTAGTGGCTTTAGATAAAAGGCCATTATTTCGCCTGCACTCTCCGCATTTTAAAATGACTACTAACCAGTAACTACATAACTAAATTGTAATGGTTGAAGGATGAACCCCATATAACTTCGCCTTTGCGGGCTAAGAACCAGTTATGTATTTTCCGGACTTTTCAAGAGCAAAAAAATTGCAGCGTATGTGTAGGAATGGTCCTACACTCGGAGCGTGCTGGATTTCGGATCCAATGTGCACCCCCTGAGAAACCCACATGGAGTTCAACCGATGGAAATGTGGAAGGATTCACAATTAAGGCAGATATCGAACGCACGGAATGTTGAGTCTGCATACGGGATGTCACTTAATCTCGTTCAAGATCTTGGCTTTAAATTCTGTGCCTTTTCAATAACCTCACATTCGCGAGGACCGCACTTCGAGAGGGTAAATCTCAACAATTACCCAAGCGAGTGGAACGTGAAATATGCACAAAGTCATTTCAGCGATGAAGATCCGATACTGGCTCATTGCAAACGTTCAACGCTGCCAATTCTATGGGAAGAGAAGATCTACTCGAAAGCACCAGGACTGTGGCAAGCACAAAAAAAACTGGGTTTGCAGCATGGCTGGTCACAATCGTTTCACGACGACAAAGGGCTCTGCAGCATGTTGAGCCTGGCCAGAAGCGACAGCCCCATCACGCCCTATGAGCTATATGAAAACCTGGGCTATGCGATGTTTATCAGCCAACAACTGCATGGACTTGTCGCTCAAAATCTGCCTTCGCGCATACCCCATTCGTGCCCTGTTTTGTCGACACGCGAACTCGAGATATTGAAGCTGTCAGCCGACGGAAAGACGGCATACGAAATATCCAGGATCCTGTACCTCTCTGAACGCACCGTAAATTTCCACATACACAATGCGATTCAGAAACTGGGCGTCAACAACAAGATCGCGGCGGTCATCGCGGCAGCCAGGGCCTGCATGATCTGAGCAGTACGTCCGAATAAACGAAGGGGAAAAACCCGCGAGTATTCCGAAAGAAAAAAACGTACCATTTGCGGCTCCTCCAGAGTGATGACGAGTGAAACATCACGTCGTAGTCCACTCGGACGGCCCCGCCCGCTACAACGCTTCAGGCAGCGGGACACCACACCTGTTGACTACCCAGAGCCCCCAGCCTCATGCCCCTGCTCGAAACGCCCTTCGCCCAACTCGATCTGATCCGTCAGCCAGAACAACAGAACGAACCGCTGCAAGCTTTCGATGCAGCAGACGAATACCTGCTCAATCATCTGTCCGAGCAGCAACCGGCCGCGGACACCCGAGTGCTGGTGCTCAACGATAGCTTCGGCGCATTGGCCGCGAGCCTGGCAGGAAAAGTATTCGTGACCAGCAGCGGCGACTCGTTCCTGGCTTTTCAGGGTCTGGAAAAAAACCTGATCCGCAACGGCCAGGCCTTCGACACCGTACCCATCGTACCGGCCAACGAAAAATTTACAGGCCCGTTCGACCGTGTGTTGATCCGCGTGCCGAAAACCCTGGCCTTGCTGGAAGAGCAACTGATTCGCCTGCAAAACCACTTGGCCCCGGGCGCCCAGGTGATTGCAGCAGCCATGGTCAAGCATCTGCCTCGCGCGGCGGGTGATCTGCTGGAGCGCTACATCGGCCCGGTACAAGCCTCATTGGCAGTGAAGAAAGCCCGGCTGCTGATTGCAACACCTGAAGCCAAATCCCCGGCCGTGTCCCCCTACCCTTCACGCTATCAACTCGACACACCGGCGATCGAGCTGCTGAACCACGCCAATGTGTTCTGCCGCGAGGGGCTGGACATCGGTACACGAGCCTTTCTCCCACATTTGCCCAACAACCTCGGCACAGCGCGAGTCGCCGACCTTGGTTGTGGAAATGGCGTACTGGCAATCGCCAGCGCTCTGCAAAACCCTGAGGCCCGGTACACGCTGGTGGACGAGTCGTTCATGGCGGTGCAATCGGCCAGCGAAAACTGGCGCGCTGCGCTGGGTGACCGTGAGGTGATCGTGCGTGCGGACGACGGCCTGGCTGGGCAAGAGCCGCAATCGCTGGACGTGGTGCTGTGCAATCCGCCGTTTCACCAGCAACAGGTCGTTGGCGACTTTCTCGCTTGGCGGATGTTCCAGCAGGCGCGCGAAGCCCTGGTGGTTGGCGGTGCGCTGTACATCGTCGGCAACCGTCACCTGGGTTACCACAGCAAGCTCGCACGGCTGTTCCGCGGTGTTGAACAAGTAGCGGCTACACCGAAATTCGTCATTCTCAAAGCCCGCAAATAATCGCACGTAAAAAAAACCCTCCGTGACAGGAGGGTTTGAATCCGTGCCGCAAGGCAACGGGATGGGAATGTCGAGTGTCTCAGTGCGTGGACAGACCTGCGGCGTTCATGAACATGCGCATCAGGCTGGCCACGATAAACAAGGCCCCCACGCTTGCGACCCAGATCAAGGCCAACCAACCCAGGCGCTGCCAAAGCGGTTTCTTCTCTGCTTCCTTGATTTCCTCAAGGGAATGTTTGCCAGCCATCATCGTGACCTCCTCTGAAACGGCGCAGGAATCGGCCCTGCGCCGTTGTCGTGTGCGCTAGTGATAACCGTCTTCGTGGGTCACCTTGCCGCGGAACACGTAGTAGCTCCAGAAGGTATAACCCAAGATGAACGGGATGATGAACAGCGTACCGACCAGCATGAAGCCTTGGCTTTGCGGCGGTGCAGCGGCTTCCCAGATCGAGATCGACGGCGGCACGATGTTGGGCCACAGGCTGATGCCCAGACCGCTGTAGCCAAGGAAGATCAGCACAAGGGTCAGCAGGAACGGCGTGTAATTCGCATTGCGGGCCACCGCGCGAATCAGACCGTACATGGTCACCAACACCAGAATCGGCACCGGCAGGAACCAGAAAAGATTCGGCAGCGTGAACCAGCGAGCGGCGATTTCAGCGTGAGTCAGCGGGGTCCAGATACTGACGATACCGATCACCGCCAACACCACGAATGCCAATGGCCGTGCCAGATCGTGCATCTGCTCCTGCAACTTGCCTTCGGTCTTCATAATCAGCCAGGTGCAACCCAGCAACGCATAAGCCACCACCAACGCGAGGCCGCAGAACAGGGTGAACGGTGTCAGCCAGTCCAGTGAACCACCGGCGAACTGGCGATTGACCACTGGCAGCCCATCGATGAATGCACCCAGCGCCACCCCCTGAAAGAAGGTTGCAGCAATCGAACCACCGATAAACGCCTTGTCCCACAGGTGACGCTTGTCGTCCTTGGCCTTGAAGCGAAACTCGAACGCCACGCCACGAAAAATCAGCCCGATCAGCATGAAAATCAGCGGCAGGTACAGCGCCGAGAGCACCACCGAATAGGCCAGCGGAAACGCGCCGAACAACGCCGCGCCGCCCAATACCAGCCAGGTTTCGTTGCCGTCCCAGACCGGGGCGACGGTGTTCATCATTACGTCACGGTCGGTCTTGCCCGGGATGAACGGGAAGAGAATCCCGATCCCCAGGTCGAAGCCATCCATGACCACGTACATCATGATGCCGAAGATGATGATCACGGCCCAGATCAGCGGAAGATCAATACCCATGACTCAAATCTCCTTGGTCAGGCTGGGGCTGCTATCAGCGTCGGCGTCATCGTCGGCGGCGGACAGCGGACGAGCCGGCGTGCGTTTCTTGCCTGGACCACCTTCGGGCGTTTCCTTGCCTTCGTCGATCTTCGGCCCTTTGCGCACCAGGCGCATCATGTAGCCCAGACCGGCACCGAACAGCGCGAAATACACCACCACGAACAGGATCAGCGTGATGCTCATCTGCAGGAAGCTGTGATTGGAGGACGCATCTGCCGTGCGCATCAGGCCGTAGACCACCCACGGCTGACGGCCGATTTCAGTGGTGAACCAACCGGCGAGGATCGCGATCAGGCCGGACGGGCCCATCCACAACGCCAGGTAGAGGAACGGTCGCGAGGTGTACAGCTTGTCGCCTTTGCGCAGCCACAGGCTCCACAGTCCGGTGAAGATCATCAGCATGCCCAGCCCCACCATGATCCGGAACGACCAGAACACGATAGTCGAATTCGGCCGGTCTTCAGGCGGGAAGTCCTTGAGCGCCGGCACTTGCTTGTCCAGGGAGTGCGTGAGGATCAGGCTGCCAAGGTACGGAATTTCCACCGCGAATTTGGTCCGTTCTTCTTTCATGTCTGGCCAGCCGAACAAGATCAGCGGGGTTGGCTCATCGCCATGATTTTCCCAGTGACCTTCGATCGCGGCGATTTTTGCCGGCTGGTGCTTGAGTGTGTTGAGCCCGTGGAAGTCACCGATGACGGCCTGGATCGGCGCCACGATCAAGGCCATCCACATCGCCATCGAGAGCATGGTGCGGATCGCCGGATTGTCCTTGCCGCGCAGCAAGTGCCAGGCCGCCGAAGAGCCGACAAAGAAAGCGGTGGCGACGAACGCAGCCGTGGCCATGTGCATCAGGCGGTAGGGGAATGACGGGTTGAAGATCACGGCGAACCAGTCGGTGGGAATGACCTGGCCATTGATGATTTCGAAACCTTGCGGGGTCTGCATCCAGCTGTTTGAAGCAAGAATCCAGAAGGTCGAGATCAGCGTGCCGATGGCGACCATAACCGTGGCGAAGAAGTGCAGGTTGCGCCCGACCTTGTTCCAGCCGAACAGCATGACGCCAAGGAAACCGGCCTCAAGGAAGAACGCTGTCAGTACCTCGTACGTCAGCAACGGCCCGGTCACGGAACCGGCGAAATCCGAGAAGCGACTCCAGTTGGTGCCGAACTGATACGCCATGACCAACCCGGACACCACGCCCATGCCAAAGTTGACGGCAAAGATCTTCGACCAGAAATGGTACAGATCGCGGTAAGTGTCGTTGTTCGTCTTCAGCCACAGACCTTCGAGCACCGCCAGGTAACTCGCCAGGCCAATGGTGATGGCCGGGAACAGGATGTGGAACGAGATGGTGAACGCGAACTGAATTCGGGCGAGATCAAGCGCCTCCAAACCGAACATAAGTCTTCCTCTGTCAGGTAATACCGGCTGAAGGCTTGCGGCCTGCACCCACTGCCCCCACGGATATGGAGTGTGGCGAATTAGCATTCGTTCTTTTTTTACAAGCATCACAACGTAGGGAGTCTGGCCATCTGGCCGCCGGATCATTTCCACAAGGGTCTTGATCTGGATCAAGCAATGGTTGAAAGAGTAGTCCGATTTTTGACGATGGACGGTGTGGTCTTTTGACGCGTGACAGGTTGCCTCATCTCTGTGCTCATGAACTGAAACACATTCCCTGTGGGAGCGGGCTTGCTCGCGAAAGCGATCTGTCTGGCACCTTTATGGTGAATGTGTCGACGCCTTCGCGAGCAAGCCCGCTCCCACAGGGGATTTCTGTGTTTTTGGAGATCGGTATCTAGCTATCTAAATTTAACCATCCTGCAACTTCTGGTTACAGGTTGGTGATAATCTCGACCCTCCCCTCGCTCAAGAACTGCCCTCAGATGCCCAGCCACGCGCCCTTGCTGCTACGTCATCACCGCCCTTTTATCGCGTTCTGGCTGGCTCGGGTGTTTACCGCCAGTGGTTTTCAGATGCTCACCGTGGCTATCGGCTGGAATCTGTATCAACTGACCGGCAATGTGCTGGACCTGGGCTTGGTGGGGCTGGTGGAATTTGCCCCGCGGGTGCTGTTCATGCTGCATACCGGACATGTCGCGGACCGCTATGACCGGCGCAAGGTTGCGGCGATCTGTCAGTCCCTGCAGGCGTTGATCGCTCTTTCACTGGCCATTGGCAGCGCGACCGACCATGTCACCCGGGAAATGATCTTCATCCTCGCGTTCCTGCTGGGTGCTGCGCGCTCTTTCGAGATGCCGACCACCCAAGCCTTGCTACCGAGCATCGTGCCCAGCGCGCTGTTTCCCCGCGCAGTCGCCGCCGCGCAGTCGGCCCAGCAATCGGCCACCATCGTCGCCCCGGCCCTGGGCGGTTTGCTCTATGCCTTCGGTAGTGTCTGGGTGTATGGCCCGACGGTGATCCTCTACATCATTGCCTGCCTGTTGATGCTCAATCTGCCCGCCCGACAAACGCCGCTGAACAAGGGCAAAGCGACCCTGGACTCGTTGCTCGCGGGCATCCGCTTCATTCGCAGCCGCTCGGACATTCTCGGGGCGATCTCCCTGGATCTGTTCGCGGTATTGCTCGGCGGTGCGACAGCGTTGCTGCCGGTGTTCGCCAAGGACATCCTGTTGACCGGCCCATGGGGCTTGGGCCTGTTGCGTTCCGCCCCGGCAGTCGGTGCGCTGTTGATGTCGCTGTACCTGGCGCGATTTGCCGTGGAGCGCAAAGTCGGGCGGGTGATGTTCACCGCCGTCGGTGTGTTCGGCGTCGCGACCATCGCGTTTGGCCTCTCGACTTCGTTCTGGTTTTCCCTGGCCGTGCTGGTGGTGTTGGGCGCGGCGGACATGATCAGCATGGTGATCCGCGCCTCCTTCGTGCAATTGGAAACCCCGGACGAAATGCGCGGCAGGGTCAGCGCCGTCAACGGTCTGTTTATCGGCGCGTCGAACCAGCTGGGCGAGTTTGAATCCGGCCTCACCGCCCATTGGTTCGGCACCGTGCCGGCGGTGGTCATGGGCGGTATTGGCACATTGGTGGTGACCGGGGCGTGGATCAAACTGTTCCCGACCCTGGCCAACCGCGACCGCATGCATGTACCGGTGGAAGAAGTGAAGGTCTGAGTCCTTCTAAACAACCAACTCCCCCGCCACGGCAGCTCGCGTGGCTTTACCGCAGAGTTGCTCCACCAGCGTCAGGGCAAACTGCAGGGCCGCACCCGATCCCTGCGCGGTGATGCAGTTGCCGTCGACCACGACGGGCTGGTCAATAAAATTACAACCCGACAGTTGATGGCTGGCCGATGGCAGGCAGGTCATGCGCCGCTGTCGCAAGACGCCGAAGGCTTGCAAGGCCAGCGCGGGGGATTCACCGATGCCGGCGAACAGACGCCCGGCGGCGGCCTGGTCCTTGATCAACTGTTGCAGGGGCTGATGCGCGGCGAGGTGCTGTGAACCCACCTCTCCTCCAGGCAATACGAGAAGGTCGAACGGCTGAGCCAGCAAATCCACCAGCATCGCATCGGCGGTCAGGCGGGTACCGCGAGCACAAGTGATCATGCGTCGCCCCTCAATGCTTGCCACCACCACTTCAACCTTGGCGCGGCGCAGTACATCGATCAGGGTGACGGTTTGCAGGTCGTCGATGCCCTCGGCGAGGGTAATCAAAGCTCTAAAGGTCATGGGCGCGGTCCACAGAATGATCTTTAAAGCGTAGTCAGCTTTCCTGGCCCTTGTTCGAGCGCTGCCGTTACTTGATGTAAAGCTGTGTCGACATCGTGTTGCGGGGCGCGTTGATGGAGGTGTTGCTGAAGGTAAAGATGCCGTCCTGCTTGCCTGCAAGATTGAAGATATACAGATTGCCGACGGTTTTTTCTCCGGGCGCGCACTCCTTCAGGTTGCCGGTTTGATAGGCACACACCGACGTCCGGTTGCCGTCCACTTCAAAACCATCCAGCGCAACGTGCGGACTAAGGCTACCGTAGCCAATCTCCAGAACGTAGACCTTGATGCTCGGACCACTGTGGTCGCAGCTCGTCTGCTCCTGTTTCTCGACAATATTTTCAAGACCACAGCCCTGCGATTCGACCTTGATCACTTTCACCTGAGTCAACGCAGACGCCATCGCCGCCGAGGCCGTTTGCGCCCCGAGCCACAACGCCATCGCGACGCCAATCACCGCAACCCCACACTTTTTAATGCAATACATATCGCCCCCCAGAACCAGCGCGCAGTATGGCGCACTTCGCTTTAGCGCAAAACATCGGCGACGATCGCAGCCATAAGCAGCCACAGCCCCACGCTGCTGGTATGATGCGCGGCTTTTTCCGACCCGCAGAAAATTACCAGGCGCCTTCAACGGTCTGTGCTTTGCTGTTGAGGTCGATACATTCACGGCGCCGGGCGCGCCACGGGGAGCAGACATGCTGGAAAGGCTGTTTCAACTCAAGGCACACAACACCAACGTGCGGACCGAGATTCTGGCGGGCGTCACGACCTTCTTGGCCATGGCCTACATTCTGTTCGTCAACCCGAGCATCCTCGGCGAGACCGGCATGGACAAGGGCGCGGTGTTTGTCGCGACCTGTCTGGCAGCCGCCATCGGCTCGACGACCATGGGCCTGATCGCCAACTACCCGATCGCGCTTGCGCCGGGCATGGGCCTGAACGCCTTCTTCACCTACACCGTGGTCCTGCACATGGGCCACACCTGGCAAGTGGCGCTGGGGGCGGTGTTCATCTCGGCGGTGCTGTTTTTCCTGCTGTCGATCTTCCGCATCCGCGAATGGATCATCAATAGCATCCCGCTACCGCTGCGCTCGGCGATTGCCGCCGGTATCGGCCTGTTCCTGGCGCTGATCGCCCTGCATAACGCCGGCATCGTGGTCAGCAACCCGGCGACCATGGTTGGCCTCGGCGACCTGAAACAACCCGCCCCGATCCTCGCGACCCTCGGCTTTGCCCTGATCGTTGCCCTCGAAGCGCTGGCCATACGCGGCGCGGTGCTGATCGGTATTCTGGTCGTGACTATCGCGTCCATCGCATTGGGCTTCACGCCGTTTGGCGGCGTGATGTCGATGCCACCGTCCCTGGCCCCGACCTTCCTGCAACTGGACATCAAGGGCGCGCTGGACATCGGTCTGGTCAGCGTGATTTTCGCTTTCCTGTTCGTCGACCTGTTCGACAACTCCGGCACACTGATCGGCGTCGCCAAGCGTGCCGGCCTGATGGGCAAGGACGGCCACATGCCGAAAATGGGCCGCGCCCTGATCGCCGACAGTACCGCGGCCATGGCCGGTTCATTGCTCGGTACATCGACCACCACCAGCTACATCGAATCCGCCGCCGGCGTGAGTGCCGGTGGCCGCACCGGCCTGACCGCCGTCGTGGTGGCGATTCTGTTCCTGCTGGCGCTGTTCTTCTCGCCATTGGCCGCCAGCGTTCCGGCATTCGCCACCGCCCCGGCGCTGCTGTTCGTCGCGGTGTTGATGACATCCGGCCTGGCCGAAATAGACTGGGACGACATCACCGTTGCCGCACCGGTCGTGGTCACTACGCTGGCCATGCCATTCACGTATTCCATCGCCAACGGCATCGCCTTCGGTTTCATCTCCTGGACCGCGATCAAGTTGCTGTCCGGCCGCGGCCGTGAGCTGAACCCGGCGCTGGTGATTCTTTCGATTCTGTTCGTGATCAAGTTGGGTTGGTTCAACGCATGACTTTTGATTCCCAGGCTTACGCCGTCCAGCTCGAAGAAAAGGTCACGCGCCTGCGCGACCTGCTGGCCCCGTTCGATGCACCGGAACCTGCGGTGTTTGACTCGCCGCTGAAAAATTTCCGCCTGCGTGCCGAGTTCCGCCTGTGGCGCGAAGGCGGCGATCGGCATTACGCGATGTTTTCCCAGGAAGACAAACGCACGCCGATCCTGATCGAAGAGTTCCCGATCGCCAGCCTGCGCATCAATGAATTAATGCCGCAGCTCAAGGCGGCGTGGAAGGCCAGTGCGGCGCTGAGCCACAAGCTGTTTCAGGTGGAGTTCCTCACCACCCTGGCCGGCGATGCGATGATCACGCTCTGCTATCACCGCCCGCTGGACGAACACTGGCACGCGGCGGCGACAAAACTGGCCGCCGACCTGAACGTCAGTGTTATCGGTCGCTCGAAAGGCAAACGCGAAGTGATTGGCCAGGATTACGTGGTCGAGAAACTGGACGTCGGTGGCCGCACGTTCAGCTATCGCCAGCCTGAAGGTGCCTTCACCCAGCCCAACGGCACCGTGAATCAGAAGATGCTCAACTGGGCTTACGACGCCCTCGGCGATCGCCCGGACGATTTGCTGGAGCTGTATTGCGGCAATGGCAACTTCACCCTGCCGCTGGCGACCCGCGTAGGCAAAGTGCTCGCCACCGAAATCAGCAAGACTTCGGTCAACGCCGCACTGAGCAACCTCAGCGAAAACGCTGTGGATAACGTCACCCTGGTGCGTTTATCCGCGGAAGAGCTGACCGAAGCCTTGAACGAAGTCCGTCCGTTCCGTCGCCTGCACGGCATCGACCTGAAGAGCTACGAGTTCGGTAGCGTCTTCGTCGACCCGCCTCGCGCCGGCATGGACCCGGACACCTGCGAGCTGACCCGGCGCTTCGCCAACATCCTCTACATCTCCTGCAACCCGGAAACCCTGGCAGCCAACATCGCCCAGTTGCACGACACCCATCGCATCACCCAGTGCGCGATGTTCGACCAGTTTCCGTGGACACATCACATGGAATCCGGGGTGTTGCTGACGCGTCGTTAATTGCAGCCCTCCCCTACAAAACAGCCGTCTGTACGACGGCTTTTTTGTGGGTGCTCATTCGGTGACCTCTGCCTTGCGCGGACGCCCGCCTTTACGGCCATTAGCCCGCGCAGCCTCGGCTTTGGCGGAGCTGCTTTGGCGACCATTGCGCGAGGCGATGACCGAGGCTGCCATGTCCATCAAAGGCTTGCTCGCCGAAATCATCCCGGCGATGGACACGTGCAGATCCTTGCCAACATGGCACAGGGCGGTTCCGGAAAAGCCGACTTTCAGATCTACGAAATCCTCGATGTCGAAATCATCAAATTCCGGGTAGTGCTGCACAGGCAGCAGCACGCCACTGCCATCAGTAAAGCTGACCGCCAGACAAGGTTCCATAAACCTCACCGAAATCGCCTGCAATCCGCTTTTTTGGCGCACTTGCCCGCGCTGGATGGCTTCATCCAGCACGGCCTCGGTGACGGGCCGATCGGCCAGCATTCCTGCCTGTATCGTTTTCATAGTTGGATCTCCACCCCCTCCGGAACACCGATCAGCGCCAGCAGGGTCTTGTTCGTCTCGGGTTCATAGCAAGCCGAGCCAATCATCCAGGTCGTACTCGCAATCCTTTTTACCACCACGACTTCGCTGGTCTGCCAGTCCCATTTCTGATGATCGAGACAGACCGTTTGCAGCTTGTCCCACCAGATGGCCCGGGCGCGTCGCAGGTGGGCGGGCTGTCCAAGTGCGTGCCGCAACCCTTCCAGCACTGCCACAGGTGGCCGGTTTGAATGAGGAACCACATCCCACAGCTCGACACTGTTGTGCCAAAAGCAGAATTTGAAGCGTGCACTCCAGCTTCCGGCGTCTACATGCGCGTGCGGCGGACAGTGTTCATCGCGCAGCATGATCACCATTGAAAATCCTTTGTAGCTGAATAATCGCATGCTAACCCATCCGTTAGGTTAATGAGTCCACAGACTCGACACTCCCTGAAAAATCCGACAATTGGCTCTGCGCCAAATTGCCTTTATGCCTCTGAGACTAGCGCCAAGCCTCGCCTTGAGCCGGTGGATAACTGCGCAAAATAGTAAGCAATCCTTTCCTCGTGCCCACAAAAAAGCCGTCACGAGAACGGCTTTCCTGGCTTGGCACACAATCATCCCGGCTGGTTTTTTCGATACTCGGTGGTGGTGATGCCCGCGTACCCCCAGTTATCAGTATCGACTTCCTCGATCACGATGTGGGTCAGCTCCGGCGGCTTGCCGAGGACGCGTTTCAGGGTGTCGGTAATTTCGGCGATGACCTGGGCTTTCTGCTCCCGGGTGACGCCGTCACGGGTGATGCGTACGCTGACGAAAGGCATGATGCTGCTCCTGTCCGGTAATCAATTGAGACGCCGGTCAAGTAAAGCACCGCTTCGTCGATTTCATCTACAGTGGCGCAGTCCCTCATTTGATCCGTGGTGTCATCAATCATGCAGCGAGTATTCGACGATCTTCAGCTGGGCAGCATCGAACTGTTTTGCCTCGCGGCCGAGGCCGGCAGCTTTACAGCGGCCGCGTTGGTGGCCGGCGTAACACCGGCCGCCGTGAGCCGTTCGGTGTCGCGCATGGAAGAACGCCTCGGCGTGCGGCTGTTTGCGCGCACCACCCGCAGCGTCAAGCTGACCGACAGTGGCCGGCGCTATTACGAGGAGTGCCGTCAGGCGCTGGCTCAGCTGGTGGAGGCTCAGCGCGAGGTCATGGGCCAGCAGCAGCAACCGTCCGGCACACTGCGTATCAGTATTCCCACGACGTATGCGCACCACCGGATCTTGCCGTTGTTGCCGGCATTCCGGGCGCGGTTTCCAGATGTAAAAGTCGAGTCGCACATCAGCAATCGCAACATCGATTTCGTCGGCGAAGGCTATGACATGGCGATCCGCGTGCGGGCGATTCCGGATTCCGGTCTCATTGCCCGGCACCTTGAGGACGCCGAGCTGGTGATGATTGCCAGTCCCGAGTACCTGAAGCGCGCAGGTGTCCCGCAAAGCCTGGACGATCTTGCGCAGCACGAATGCATTCAATACGAACTGCCCAGCAGCGGCCGGCGCATTGCCTGGCTGTTCAACGACAACGGCGCACCGCAGGAGATTCTTGCCGAGGGCAGCTTCAGTTGTTCTGACGATGTGCTCGGTGGCGTGACCTTGGCCAAAAACGGGGCGGGGCTGTTTCAAACCTACCGCTTCATCGTCGAAAACGAGCTGGCCAATGGTTCGTTGGTCGAAGTGCTCAAACCTTATGGCGGACGCTCCCGGCCGTTTACCCTGCTCTATCCACAGAGTCGCCATATGCCGCTGAGACTGCGGGCATTCATCGATTTTCTGGTTGAACATTTGCCGCGTTAAAACATTGAGACTGTCCGATCACCGCACACAAAACCTGAATGAAAGCGCTCTTCAATTGACCGAACTAACCAGCTAGTACAATTTATCTCCACAGGCTGAATACCCCAGCCCATTCCAAAAATAATAAGTGGAGAGACTTCGATGTCCCCTATCGTTCTGGTGCTCAACGGCCCGAATCTGAACCTGCTCGGCACTCGCGAACCGGCAACGTACGGCCACGAAACCCTGGCCGACATTTCGGCGCTGTGCGGACGCGCCGCCGAAGAGTTCGGCCTGGCCGTGGAGTTTCGCCAGACCAATCACGAAGGCGAATTGCTCGACTGGATTCACACAGCCCGCGGCCGTTGCGCCGGGATCGTGATCAACCCGGCGGCCTGGACACACACGTCAGTAGCGATCCGCGATGCCTTGATCGCCAGCGAATTGCCGGTGGTCGAAGTCCACTTGTCCAACGTCCACGCCCGCGAGCCCTTCCGGCATCACTCCTTCGTTTCAGCCATTGCCACTGCGGTGATGGCCGGTTTCGGCAGCCACGGTTATCGCCTGGCGCTGGATTATTTCAGCCAACGTTTGAAGGGGTGAACGCCGTGACTCAGAACAACGCGGTATTGGCCGGGCTGATCGGCGCCGGCATCCAGGCTTCCCGTACCCCGGCGCTGCACGAGCATGAAGGTCATGCCCTGGGTTTGCGTTATCTCTATCGCTTGATCGACCTCGATCAGCTGAAACTCGATAGCAGCGCCCTGCCCGACCTGCTGATGGCCGCCGAGCGAATGAACTTCACCGGTTTGAACATCACCTTCCCGTGCAAGCAAGCGATCATCCCGCTGCTCGACGAATTGTCGCCGGAAGCTCGCGGCATCGGGGCGGTGAATACGGTGGTGCTGAAGGACGGTAAACGCATCGGCCACAACACCGATTGTTTGGGATTTGCCGAGGGTTTTCGCCGTGGATTGAAGGACGTTGCCCGCGAGCGTGTGGTCCAGATGGGCGCTGGCGGCGCAGGTGCGGCGGTGGCCCACGCGCTGCTGAGCGAAGGCGTACAGCTGCTGAGTATTTTTGATGTGGAGATCAGCCGCGCTCAAGCCTTGGCGGACAACCTCAATCAACACTTCGGCGCTGGTCGGGCCGTGGCGGGGCATGATTTGCCGAGCACGTTGGGCCAGGCGAATGGGTTAGTGAACACCACGCCCATGGGCATGAAAAAACTGCCGGGCATGCCGGTGCCGGTGGAGTTGCTTCGGGCTGAATTGTGGGTGGCGGAGATTGTTTATTTTCCGCTGGAAACCGAGTTGCTACGCAACGCCCGCGCCTTGGGTTGTCGTACGCTGGATGGCGGCAACATGGCGGTGTTTCAGGCGGTGAAGGCGTTTGAATTGTTCAGTGGCGTGGTGCCGGATGCGCAGCGGATGTTGGCGCATTTTCAAAGCATGAATGGCTAAAAAGCGAAAGATCGCAGCCTCGTTTCACTCGACAGCTCCTACACAGCCTGTAGGAGCTGTCGAGTGAAACGAGGCTGCGATCTTTTAAATGTCAGGCCTGCAAATACCGCAAAACCGACTCGCAGATCATCTCCCGATGCCGCTGCTTGATGCTTTCGTCCGGCAAGTCGATCTGAAAGATCTCACCGAAGGTGTGGCGGTTCGACACGCGATAAAAACAGAATGAGCTGATCAGCAAATGCACATCCAGGGGCTCAAGCCCTGAACGGAACACGCCCTCTTCGGCCCCGCGACGCAAAATCACGCCCAGTGAGTCAAGGATGGTGTTGTTCATCGCCTTGATCGCGTCGGAGCGCTTCACGTATTCAGCGTTGTGAATGTTCTCGATGCTGACGATGCGCACGAAATCGACATTGCGATCATGGTGATCGAAGGTGAACTCCACCAACCGCCGGATCGCCTCCACCGGGGCCAGTTCGGCCAGGTGCAGGTGGTTTTCCGTATTGCGGATATCGCCGTAGAGTTTCTCCAGCACCTCGACGTAGAGCTGCTCCTTACTGCCGAAGTAGTAATAGATCATGCGTTTGGAGGTGTGGATGCGCTCGGCGATCGCGTCGACGCGAGCACCGGAAAGCCCTTGCTGGACGAACTCGACAATCGCCTCTTGAAGAATGTTCTCGCGGGTCTTTTCCGGGTTGTTCTTGCGACTCTTGCGCGGCTCGGCAATGGGTTCGGCGGGCGCTGCGGAGAGTTCTGAAGTTATCGTCATTGCGGGCTCACGGCCATCACTGCACAGGCTGGCGATTATGGGCCGCGCCGCACAGTGAAGGAAGCCGCGCGGCGACGGTTTGTCGCCGTGTTTACGATTTTCCTACAACTTTGCCTGACGTACGGCACCGCTTCGGGATTTGGCCATGGCCGCCAGGCGCACCGCCACGTTAGCCGCGCCGTAACCGGCGTAGCCATTTTTGCGCTGGATGATTTCGAAGAAGAACCGCCCTTCAAACGGCTCGGTATAAACGTGGAACAGCTCACCGCCCTGGGCATCACGGTCATAAAGAACGTTGAAATACGCCAGTTCGCTGAGGAATTCGTCATCGAAGTCGAATCGTGCAGCAAGGTCGTCGTAGTAATTGAGCGGGATATCCAGCAGCGGCACGCCCGCCTCTTTCGCACGACTGACTTCGGCAAAGATGTCATCGCAATCAAACGCAATGTGATGCACACCGGAGCCGCGATAACTCGACAGCGCGTGTGAGATCGCGGTGTTGCGGTTCTCGGAAATGTTCAGCGGCAAGCGAATCGAACTGTCGCGACTGCGCAACGCCCGGCTCTTCACCAGACCGTACGGATCGGGCAGCACCACTTCGTCGTCGGCTTCGAAATCCAGCAGGCTCTTGTAGAACAGCACCCAACTGTCGAGGCTGTCGGCCGGCAGCGCCATCGCCATGTGGTCGATGCGCTTGAGGCCGCCACCGGTCACCGTGGCTGGTTGCAGATTGAAGTCGGTGCCGTAGACATCAGCTTCCTGATCCACCAGATAGATCAGGCTGCCGTCCGGAGCGCGCACGGCGGCCAGCTCAAGTTCATTGGGGCCGACCAATCCGCGATACGGTTGACCTTTATAGGCCACGGCTCGAGCCAGCGCACTCGCGCTGTCCTTGACCCGCACGGCGGTGGCGCACAGCGAAGGGCCGTGGGCTTCGAAAAAGCTGTGGGCAAACGAGTAAGGCTCGCAATTGAGGACCAGGTTGATATCGCCCTGGCGCAGCAGGCTCACGCTCTTGGAGCGATGTTGCCCGGCCTTGACGAAACCCAGGCGCTCCAGCCAATGGGTGAGCTTGGCGCCAAGGCTTTCGTCCACTGCAAATTCGAGAAACTCGATGCCGTTGTATCCGCTGGCTTTGGGCGTCTCGAACAGAATGTCGGGATGGGTCGACGGTGCCGCTTCCTGCGCCAGACGCTGACGGGTCTTCTCCTCCAGATACAGCAACGAGCGCAAACCGTCGGCGGCATTGGCCCGAGGCGGTGCGGCGCGGAAACCATCATTGAAGATTTCCAGCGACAGCGGCCCGGTGTAACCACTCTTGATGATCGGTGCCAGGAAGCCCGGCAAATCGAATTCGCCCTGGCCCGGGAAGCAGCGGAAATGCCGACTCCATTCCAGCACGTCCATCGCCAGGATCGGCGCGTCGGCCATCTGCACGAAGAAGATCTTGTCACCGGGAATCTCGGCGATCGCACTCGGATCACCCTTGAGCGACAGCGTGTGAAAGCTGTCCAGCAGCACACCGAGGCTTGGGTGATCGGCTTGACGGACGATGTTCCACACCTGTTGCCAAGTGTTCACATGCCGGCCCCAGGCCAATGCTTCGTAGCCGATCCGCAATCCGCGTGCGCCAGCGTGTTCGGCCAACAGGCGCAGGTCATCGATGAGGATGTGTTCATCACCGACGGAGTCGGCGGACGCGTTGCTGCACACCAGCACCAGGTCGGTGCCCAGCTCCTGCATCAGGTCGAACTTGCGCTCGGCCCGTTCCAGATTGCGAGACAAACGGTCGCGGCGGCAGCCTTCGAAGTCGCGGAACGGCTGGAACAGCGTGATCGCGATCCCGAGATCGGCGCACATCTGTTTAATTTCCCGCGGGCTGCCGTCGTAGTAGAGAAGGTCGTTTTCGAAAATCTCCACCCCGTCGAAACCGGCGGCGGCAATGGCTTCGAGTTTTTCCGGCAGGGTACCGCTCAAGGAAACGGTGGCAATGGAACGCTGCATATTTCGGCTCCCGGTGGAGGCTTCGGCTACAGGGAATTTGCGCCGCTTTTAAAAGAGTGAGCGAATTATTGGACGGGGTTGTTTAATGAGCAATTCAAAGTGTACTACCCGGTTAGTTTTGCGTGCGATTATCGAACACAATGCCCTTTGGCGAATTGACGATTTTTCGTCCACTGCCCAACATCGACGACACATTGAGCCCGGTCACACACATCGGTCTCGGTGACCAAAGAACCAGAACACCACATAAAAATAATCGGTGGCCTACATGACTCCTTCTCAAAGCTCTCCCGTGGAGCGTTCCTCCATGCCTTCTGCCAGTGGCGGTATCGGCGACAAGATTCGCGGCGCCATGGCGGTCGGCAAAACCCGTTGGGGCATGCTGGCGCTGGTGTTTTTCGCCACCACGCTCAACTACATCGACCGCGCCGCACTGGGCGTCATGCAGCCCATCCTCGCCAAGGAAATGAGCTGGACGGCGATGGACTACGCCAACATCAACTTCTGGTTTCAGGTCGGCTACGCCATCGGTTTCGTGCTGCAAGGCCGGCTGATCGACCGGGTCGGCGTGAAACGCGTGTTCTTCTGCGCGGTGTTGCTCTGGAGCCTGGCGACCGGCGCCCACGGCCTGGCCACTTCGGCGGTGGGCTTCATGGTTTGCCGGTTCATTCTCGGATTGACCGAAGCCGCCAACTACCCGGCCTGCGTGAAAACCACACGTTTGTGGTTCCCGGCCGGCGAACGCGCCGTGGCCACCGGCATCTTCAACGCCGGCACCAACGTCGGCGCGATGTTCACACCGATGCTGCTGCCGCTGATCCTGCACGTGTGGGGCTGGCAAGCCGCGTTCCTGTGCATGGCGTCACTGGGCGGGATCTGGTTGCTGTTCTGGGGTTTGAAGTACTTCAACCCGGAAGATCATCCGAGCGTCAATCAATCGGAACTGGACTACATCCAAAAAGAAGTCGAGCCGGAACAGGCCCGCGTCCCGTTCTCGAAAATCCTGCGCATGCGTGGCACTTGGGCCTTCGCCCTCGCCTACTCCATGACCGCGCCGGTGTTCTGGTTCTACCTGTACTGGCTGCCGCCGTTTCTCAATCAGCAATACAACCTTGGGATCAACGTAACCCAGATGGGCATCCCGCTGATCATCATCTACCTGACCGCCGACTTCGGCAGCGTTGGCGGCGGGATCCTCTCTTCGTTCATGATCGGCCGCGGCATGAACCCGATCAAGGCGCGACTGTTGTCCATGTTCCTGTTCGCCTGCTGCATCGTCGGCGTGATCATGGCGGCGGGTTCGAGCAGTCTGTGGGTCGCGGTGTTCGCCATTTCCCTGGCCATCGGCGCGCACCAGGCCTGGACCGCGAATATCTGGAGCCTGGTGATGGACTACACGCCTAAACACATGATGAGTACGGTGTTCGGCTTCGGCGGCATGTGCGCCGCCATCGGCGGGATGTTCATGACCCAGTTGGTCGGCCACATCCTGACCGTCACCAACAACAACTACACCGTGCTGTTCACCCTGATTCCGGCGATGTACTTCATTGCCCTGATCTGGATGTACTTCATGGCGCCGCGCAAGATTCCTACCGTCACCGAGTAAAACTCCGACGCAATTCCCCTGTGGGAGCGAGTCTTTGTGGCGAGGGGACTTGTCCCCGTTGGACTGCGCAGCAGTCCCAAAATCTGAATTCTCGGTGTATCAGATACAACTTGAATTCAGAAATTGGGGCCGCTTCGCGACCCAACGGGGACAAGTCCCCTCGCCACAAAGGCCCGCTCCCACCGCTCGTTCACCGTTTTACCGACGACTCTGCTGCCACGCCGCCGCCAACCCGCTGCAGCAAATCACCGCGATCCCGATCACCGTGGTCAGGGTCGGTGTGTGGGAGAACAGCAGCCAGCCCAATAAACCGGCAAAGACGATCTGGCAATAACCGAACGGCGCCAACAACGCGGGCGCGGCGTGGCGGAAGGCCTGGGTCAGAAACAGATGCGCGGTCATCCCGCAGGTCCCCAGCGCCACCATCATGAAGCCATGCCCAAGGGTCGGCACTTGCCAGAAGAACGGCACCAGCGCGCTCATCACCAGGGTGTTGCACAGGCCGGCGAAGAAGTTGCTGGTGGTCGGGCTGTCGATGTTGCTGAGCTTGCGGGTGAGCAGTTGATAGAAGCAGAAAAACAGCGCCGAACAGAGCGGCAGCAACACCGCCGGCGTGAACAGATCGCCACCGGGATGGACGATGATCAACACGCCGACAAATCCGCAAATCACCGCGATCCATTGGCCGCGGGTGACACGTTCACCCAGCAGCGGTACCGACAGCGCAGTCACCAGAACCGGCGCAAGAAAGTTGACCGCCGTGGCTTCCGCCAACGGGATGTACTGCAGCCCGGTGGTAAAAAACAGACTGGTGCCCAACAGGCACAACGCCCGCACCAACTGCAGCATCGGCCGTTTGGTCCGTAGGACGCGCAGCCCGGACTGCGGCAGAAAAATCCCGGCCATCAATAGCGTGTGCACCACATAGCGGGCCCAGACCACCATCACGATCGGATAGAAGCCCGAGAGGTATTTCGAAAAAGCGTCATGGCTGGAAAACAGGAAAGTCGCAACGACAATCAGCAGGATCCCTTTGAAGGGCTGGTTTACGCCGGAGAGCGGAGTGCTGGCTGTCATGGGGATCCCTTGCGAAGTGAAACGTGTCGCGGACGGCGAGTTCCAATAATTTAGAACCTGGTTCCAGATTCCAACACAAGCATAGGCCGAAAGTGTTCGAACATCGCACGGTTTTGCGACCCACAAAAATTCACTGTGGGAGCGGGCTTGCTCGCGAAAGCGGTATGCCAGACAAATCCAAGTTGACTGACCCACCGCTTTCGCGAGCAAGCCCGCTCCCACAATAGGCTGGCGGCGCACCGAGGTTAACTGAACAACTCCGACGCCAGACTCGCCGCCGCCAATTCCTCGGTATACCTCACCAGCAGCGGCGCCAACTCATGCAACCGCGCCCCCGGCATCCGTGCACTCGGCCCGGCGATACTCAGCACGCCGATCACTCGCCCCTCGCTCGGGTGCCGCACCACCGCCGCAATCGCCGAGGTGCCCACCGCCGAGCTTTCCTCGACCCAGGCGTAGCCCTGCTCCCGCGCCAGACGCAGGCGTTCGAGCAATTCAATGTTGGAACGCGGCGCATTCGGCCCGAGGTCTTTTGGCCGCTCGCCGCCCTGGCGTTCCACCAGTGACAACGCCTCGGCATCGCTCATGCACGCCAGCCACGCATGGCCCGACGCGGTATAGAACAACGGCGCATCGCGGCCCATTTCCGGGTCATAACGCAGGCCGGAACGGGCGCCCTGAGACTTGGCGATCCAGACCTGCCGCTCACCTTCAATCACCCCAAGACGCACCAGCTCCCCGGTTTCCTGGGCCAGGCGATCCAGCACGGGCTGGACGATATCGGCGCCGCTGCCCGACAGGTAACGAAACCCCATCGCCACCAGTTTGGTGGACAAGTGATACCGCAAGTTTTCCGGATTCTGCCGCACATACCCCAGCCGAATCAGCTCGGCGAGCAGACGGTGAGTGGCGCTTTTAGGGATGTCGAGCTGCTCCGCTAGTAGCTGCATCGGCAGACCGCGAGGATCACTGGTGAGACTTTCGAGCACGTTGAAGACACGTTCGATCTGACTGCCGGCCATGGGAGGTTCCACCTACAATTTGCCTGATTCTAGAAGATGAACCGTGTAATGCGAAATCTGGAACCCGCTGTTCCATAGACGCAGCGACTCGCCTGCTCGATAAAAACCCGCCCCCTGACGGAATTCGATGGGTGATCCATGTTCCTACAGTCTGCAAGAATAACGGCCAGTGCGAAAAAGCCGGACAGCCGGACTGGCGCCGCCCCGACACTCCAGCAACACTCATCACCACGGACAATCAGAGGATTCCCACATGCTATGGAAAAAAGGCCGACGCAGCGACAACGTGGTCGACGCCCGTGGTGATAGTGTCGGCGGCGGTGGCGGCGGGATGCGTTTCGGTGGCGGCAAAGGCCTGAGCCTGACCGCGATCGTCCTGATTGTGGGAATCGGCTGGCTCACCGGCCAGGATCCGATGCAAATCCTCGGCGAACTGACCGGGCAAATGACCGAACAATCGGCCCCGGCTACCAACCAGAGCCGCAAGGCGCCGCCGGCCAATGATGAAGGCGCCGAATTCGTGCGCTCGATTCTCGGCGATACCGAAGATACCTGGGGCCAGATTTTCCAGCAGGCCGGTCGGCAGTATAAAAACCCGACGCTGGTGCTGTTCAGCAACCGGGTGAATTCGGCATGCGGCCTGGCGACATCGGCGACCGGGCCGTTCTATTGCCCGGCCGACCAGAAGGTCTACCTGGACATGGCTTTCTTCCAGGAAATGTCGCAACGCTTTTCAGCGGCCGGTGACTTCGCTCAGGCCTACGTGATCGCTCACGAAGTCGGACACCACGTTCAGACGTTGCTCGGCGTTTCCGCGAAAATTCAGGCGGCCCGTCAGCAAGGCCGGCAGATGGAAGGTGATGGCGGCTTGTTGGTGCGCCAGGAGTTGCAGGCCGATTGCCTGGCCGGTGTCTGGGCCAACAACGCGCAGCAGCGTCTGAACTGGCTGGAACCGGGTGACATCGAAGAAGCCTTGAATGCGGCCAACGCCATCGGCGATGACCGTTTGCAGCATCAGGGTCAGGGCCGCGTGGTACCCGACTCGTTTACCCATGGCACATCAGCGCAAAGGGTGCGCTGGTTCAAAACCGGATTTGCGCAAGGCCAGGTGGGCCAGTGCGATACCTTTGCGGCGAAAAACCTGTAAATGAAAAGTTGGCTGTTGATTGTGTTGTTCACGTGCGCAAGCACCCAGGCTGCGGAGCATGGCGTCAAGGAACTCAGCCCCGGGCGATTGTTGTTGAAAGAAGGCGAGATGGCGGTGAGCCTCGGCCCGGCGCCGGCGAAAATCGAACGCGTGCTGATCATCATCCATGGTCGGCTGCGCAACGCTGAAACCTATCGCCAGAGCGCCGAGCACGCGGCGGAACTGGCCGGGCAAAGTGCAAGCACCCTGGTGATTGCCCCGCAATTTCTCAACGAAACCGACATCGCGCTGCATCCGGTGGCTGACACGGTATTGCGCTGGCAGGGCAATGACTGGATGGCCGGAGGTTTATCCACCGCTCCTTTTGCGCTGAGTTCCTTCGCGGCCCTCGATCAAATCATCGAGAGGGTCGGCGACCGCCGGCAATTTCCGGATGTGAAGCAAATCATCATCGCCGGGCACTCCGGTGGCGGTCAGGTGGTCCAGCGCTATGCGCTGCTGGCGCGTGAGCAACCGGCCCTGACGGCCGCCGGCGTGAAGCTTCGCTACGTCGTCGCCAATCCTTCGTCCTATGCATACTTCAACGAGCAGCGGCCGGTGGCGTTCAACCATGCGGCATGTCCCGGTTTCAATCGCTGGAAGTACGGGCTGACGGATCTACCCGTTTATGCCAGTGGGCAAACGGCACCGCAAATTGAAGGCAATTACGTCAAACGGGACGTGACTTACCTGCTTGGGCAACAAGACACCGACCCGCAGCATCCGGCGCTGGACAAAAGTTGTGAGGCTGAAGCGCAAGGTGCTTATCGTCTGGTTCGCGGGCGGAATTTTTTCAATTACGTGCTGCGTCGAAATCCGAAAGGGGTTAATCAGCGGCTGGTTGAAGTGCCTGGGGTCGGGCATAACGGGGATGAGATGTTGACGTCGCCGGAGGGGCAGAAGGTGTTGTTTGGTCAGTGAGCTTGTGGTGTCTGGCCTGACGCCATCGCGGGCAAGCCCGCTCCCACAGGTATGTGTCGTACCTGAATTATCCTGTCGACACACAATCCTGTGGGAGCGGGCTTGCCCGCGAAGGGGCCCTCAAGCCGAGAGCATTTCCCGCAACACCCCACAATCCGCCGCATGCCAATCCGTCAATTCAGGCCAAGGGTTATCTGGCAAATTCACCAACACCGTGCGCGCCCCTGCCGCCCGACCGCAATCCAGATCAAAGCGGTAATCACCGACCATCACCATCTCGCTCGCCGGCACCTTCCAGGCCTCGGCCAGTTTCAGCAAACCACCGGGATGTGGTTTAGGCGGCGCTTCATCACGCCCCAGCACATCCTCCACCGCAAAGCAGTCGGCCAAGCCGATCGCCTCCAGTGTCACGTGCGCCAGTTCTCGGGCATTGCGCGTCAGGATGCCCAGGCGATAACCGCGCCCGGCCAACTCACGCACCAGCTCCACCGCACCCGGCGCCGCTTTCGAGCCCAACGCCAAATCGCGTTCGTGCTCCAGCAACCAGGCATGTTTGGCGGCCGCTTCATCGGCCGGCAGCGCGGCGAGGTGGGTCAGGATGTCGTCTTCGGCCGGGATTGCCAAGGCCACGCGGATCGCCGCGAAGTCATGCACGGCCACCGTCAGGGTGCCGTCCATGTCGAACACCCAGTGCCGCACCTCAGCCAGGCTCATGCCCAATCCTTGCGGTGACGGATCAAGCCTTCCTGCGTCACCGACGCCACCAGTTGCCCGGCACGGTTGAACACGCTGCCACGGGTGAAGCCGCGAGAGTTGCCGGCCCATGGGCTGTCCATCGCGTACAGCAACCAGTCATCGGCGCGCAGGTCCGCGTGGAACCACAGCGAGTGGTCGAGGCTGGCGACTTGCATGTCTTTCTGCCAGACCGATTTGCCATGGGGCTGCATCGAGGTGGTCAGCAGACCGAAGTCCGAGGCGTAGGCCAGCAGGTATTTGTGCAGCGCCGGAGAGTCCGCCAAGGCACCGTCGGCGCGAAACCAGACGTACTTGACCGGATCGGAAGGTTGCGGGTTGTAGGGATCTTTCTCGGTGATCGGTCGGAATTCGATCGGTTTGGGGCACAGAAATTTTTCGCGCATGTGCTCGGGAATCAGGTGCGCGCGCTGTTGGGTGAGTTCCAGTTCCGAGGGCAGGTTTTCCGGGCCGACCACGGTCGGCATTTCGGCCTGGTGCTCGAAGCCTTTTTCGTCGTACTGGAACGAGGCACTGCAGGTGAAGATCGGGTTGCCCTTCTGAATCGCCGTCACCCGGCGCGTGCTGAAACTGCCGCCATCACGCACCCGGTCAACCTGATACACCACGGGCAATGCGGAATCGCCCGGACGCAGAAAATAACCGTGCATCGAATGCACATGGCGCGTCTCTTCGACCGTCTGACTGGCCGCCGACAAGGACTGACCGATCACCTGACCGCCGAACAACTGGCGAAAACCCAGGTCCTGACTGCGGCCACGGAACAGGTTTTCTTCGATCGGTTCCAGGGTCAGCAAGTCGACCAGATCATCCAACACTTGGCTCATTCAGACTCTCCTCACACAAAGCATGCCGCGCAGTCTTGGCTGCGGCGGTCGATTCAGTTTATGGCCAAGGCCCATGGGGGCCATTGTAAACGTCCGTGCCTGCTTATCCATGCAAGGTTTGCAGCCATTGTTCACGGGTGATGCGGTACAGCACATGGTGACGCAGGGGATGATCGGCCGCGAGCTTGGGGTGTTCGAAATCATCGGCTGAATCATGGTGCATGCCGATGGCCTGCATGACTTTTTCCGAAGGCAGGTTGTCTTTGGCGGTAAACGACACGACTTCTTGCAGCGCCAACCGATCAAAGCCGCAGCGCAGAGCGGTCCACGCCGCTTCACTGGCATAACCCAGACCCCAATGCTCGCGCGCCAGGCGCCAGCCGATTTCGGTCGCCGGGGTGAACGGCGCGTCGAAACCGACCACACCGAGGCCGGTGAAACCGATGAATGCCCCGGTGTCCTTGCGCTCCAGCGCCCAGAGGCCAAAGCCATGCTCGGCAAAATGCCCGCGAATCCGTCCGATCAGCGAAGCACTTTCCAGGCGACTCAACGGCGCCGGAAAATAACGCATGACCTGTGGATCGGCACACATCGCCGCAAACTCCGGCAAATCCTCATCGCGCCACTGTCGCAACACCAGTCGCGCGCTCTCGAGTTCCAGTATCGGCTCCATCGTCTCTTCCCCTTTCCATGCCGCAAGTCTACAACGCTGGTAGGATCCTTCACTCATTCCTACCTGAATTCGTTATGCCGCTGCCGCTGATCTACCACGAAGACTACAGCCCTGAATTCCCGGCCGATCACCGCTTCCCCATGGACAAGTTTCGCCTGCTGCGCGATCACCTGGTGGACAGCGGCCTGACCCGGGACGTTGACCTGCTGCGCCCGGAACTCTGCCCCCCGGAGATTCTCGCCCTCGCCCATGACGCTGCCTATATCGAACGCTACATGAGCGGCGAGTTGTCCCGCGAAGACCAGCGGCGCCTCGGCCTGCCCTGGAGCGAAGCGCTGGCCCGGCGCACCGTGCGCGCAGTCGGCGGTTCGTTGCTGGCGGCGGAACAGGCGCTGGAACACGGGCTGGCCTGTCATCTGGCCGGCGGCACCCATCACGCGCATTACGACTATCCGGCGGGTTTCTGCATCTTCAATGACCTGGCGGTGATCAGCCATTTTCTGTTGGAAAGCGGCCGTGTGAATCGGGTGCTGATCTTCGATTGCGACGTGCACCAGGGCGACGGGACTGCACGGATTCTGCACAACACCCCGGACGCGGTGACCGTTTCCCTGCACTGCGAAAAGAATTTTCCTGCACGCAAGGCCGAAAGCGACTGGGACATCCCGCTGCCCAAAGGCATGGGCGATGCCGATTACCTGAAAGTGGTGGACGACGCGCTGAATTATTTGCTGCCGCTCTACCAACCGGACCTGGTGTTGTACGACGCCGGGGTCGATGTGCATAAGGACGACGCACTCGGTTACCTGAAGCTGACAGACGAAGGCGTAGCCGCTCGCGATGAAAGCGTGATGCGCCATTGCCTGGGGCGGGATATTCCGGTGGTCGGGGTGATTGGCGGCGGCTACAGCAAGGACCGCAAGGCTTTGGCGCGCCGCCACGGCATCCTCCATCACAGCGCGCAACGGGTCTGGCAGTCATCAGGTTGTCATTGAGGTGTGAGTCTTTACCCACAATGCCTGTGGAACTGTCTGTGGATAACCTGAGTGAAAGGGTCTGCAGGCCATGCGGTACTTAGCCTGCAACTCGGTGGTTGTTTTTTAACCACCTATTTTGAGCCCACCAATGCCCCTGTGGGAGCGGGCTTGCCCGCGATGAGGCCGGCACTTCCAACATCTTTATTGACTGACAGTCCGCTTTCGCGGGCAAGCCCGCTCCCACAGGGATCTGTACTGGTAGAATGCGCGGCTTATTCCGCCATACCGCAGCGCATTCCATGACCCAGCCCTCGACCTCCTCCCCTTCCCACGTCGCCATCATCGGCGGCGGCCCCGCCGGCCTGATGGCGGCCGAAGTGTTGAGCCAGGCCGGGATCAAAGTCGACCTGTACGACGGCATGCCTTCGGTGGGGCGAAAATTCCTGCTGGCCGGTGTCGGCGGCATGAACATCACCCACTCTGAAGCCTACCCGGGGTTTCTCTCGCGCTACGCCGAACGCGCCCCGCAAATTGCCCCGCTGCTTCGCTCATTTGGCGCGGATGCGTTGTGCCAATGGATTCATGACCTGGGCATCGAAACCTTTGTCGGCAGCTCCGGCCGGGTGTTTCCGACCGACATGAAAGCCGCGCCCCTGTTGCGCGCCTGGCTCAAACGCCTGCGAGACGCCGGCGTTGTTATCCACACCCGCCACCGCTGGCTCGGCTGGGATGACACCGGTGGATTGCGCATCGACAGCCCCGAGGGCGAAAAAACCATCAAGTCCGACGCCACCTTGCTGGCCCTCGGCGGCGGCAGCTGGTCACGCCTCGGTTCGGACGGTGCCTGGATGCTGCCACTGGAACAGCGCGGCGTAGGATTGATGCCGCTGCAACCGAGTAATTGCGGTTTCGAGGTGCAGGCCTGGAGCGACCTGATGGTCAGCAAATTCGCCGGTGCGCCGCTGAAAAACATCGCCATCGGCCTCAATGACGACGTGCCTCGCTTGGGCGAATGCGTGATCACCGCGACCGGGATTGAAGGCAGTTTGATCTACGCCCTCTCGGCACCGATCCGTGAAGCTATCAACGCGCACGGCTCGGCGACCATTCACCTCGACCTGTTGCCGGGCCGGCCTGTGGATAAAGTTCAGGCTGCGCTGAGCAAACCGCGTGGCTCCCGTTCCATGTCCAAACACTTGCACAGTCAGCTCGGGATTGATGGGGTGAAAGCGGCGCTGTTGCGCGAACTCACACCGGCCGAAAGCTTTGCTGATCCGGCATTGCTGGCCAGAGCGATCAAGGCACTGCCCCTGACGCTGGTCAAAACCCGTCCACTGGATGAAGCCATCAGCAGCGCCGGTGGCGTGATGTTCGAGTCGATGGATGAACGGCTGATGCTCAAGCAATTGCCTGGCGTATTTTGCGCGGGGGAAATGCTCGATTGGGAAGCGCCGACCGGCGGCTATCTGCTGACCGCGTGTTTCGCCAGTGGGCGCGCGGCGGGGTTGGGGATGGTGGAGTGGCTCAACCGCAAGGGCTGAAGACCGAGGCGCACCCATCGCGAGCAGGCTCGCTCCCACAGGGGATTTGTGGACGACACAGATCCAGTGTGGGAGCGAGCCTGCTCGCGATAGCGGCTTAATTAACGCCGCACATTTTATGGCTTCTTCTTGCGCGGCCCAGTGTTAAACACCGGCACCTTGCGCACAGGCTTGATCGAAGGCTCCGGCGTCGAAGCATCCCCGCTCTCCACCCACTTGCCCAGATTGCGTTTACCGCCACCGGAGGTCTTCGGCTTCTTCGGTTTTTTCGGCTTCTTCACCACCTGACCGCTGGCATCGGTATCCGGCACCCGGTGTTCAGGTTCGAAATCATGTTCCATCTGCCGCGGCAATGTCTGACGGGTCAACGTCTCGATGGCCGACAGCAGATTCACTTCATCGGCACAGACCAGCGAAATGGCCTGCCCGGTAGCGCCCGCACGGCCGGTACGACCGATACGGTGAATGTAGTCCTCCGCCACGATCGGCAAGTCGAAGTTGACCACCAACGGCAGGTCTTCGATATCCAGACCACGGGCGGCAACGTCAGTGGCCACAAGAATCTGCACTTCACTGGCCTTGAACCGGTCCAGCGCACGCTGACGAGTCGCCTGCGGTTTGTCGCCGTGGATGCCGTCGGCGTTGATGCCCAGGCCCTGAAGTTTTTCCACCAGCGCGTCCACGCCATTGCGGGTCTTGGCGAACACCAGCACCTGCTTCCACTTGCCCTTGCGCAGCAAGTGAATGAACAGCTCCGGCTTGCGCTTCTTGTCCACCGTCACCACCCACTGTTTAACGGTGTTGGCGGCGACGTTGCGCGGGCTGACTTCGATGCTCAGCGGATCGTTGAGCATTTGCCCGGCGAGGGTGCGGATCGCGTCGGAGAAGGTCGCGGAGAACAACAGCGTCTGACGTTTCTTCGGCAGCGCCTTGTAAATGTTCCCCAGCTCCTCGGAAAATCCCAGGTCGAGCATGCGATCGGCTTCGTCCAGTACCAGGGTTTGCAGCTGGTTGAACTTGAGGGCGTTCTGACGGAATAGGTCGAGCAAACGACCCGGCGTCGCCACCAACAGATCGACACCTTTGCGCAGCTTCATCATTTGCGGGTTGATGCTGACACCGCCGTACACCGCATAAGTGCTCAGCGGCAGGTTCTCGGCGTACTGACGCACGGCTTCGTGAACCTGTTCGGCCAGTTCGCGGGTCGGCACCAGGATCAGCGCGCGGACCGAGTTGGCGGTGACTTTCGGCCCTTCCATGGCCAGCAATTGCAGGAGCGGCAGCGCGAAACCGGCGGTCTTGCCGGTGCCGGTCTGGGCGGCGGCCATCAGGTCGCGACCGGCCAGCACCGCCGGAATGGCTTGCGCCTGAACCGGCGTCGGGGTCTGGTAGCCGAGCGTCTCGAGAGAGCGCAGCAAGGGTTCGATCAGGCCAAGGGTGGCGAAAGTCATGGGATTACCGTAGGAAAATTCAGCGCAGTTGTGCATAACGAGTGTGCAATGGCGCGCAGTTTACCCTAATTCACACTCGATTCTGTCTGCACCACGGCAGCCGGTCTTTGCGGAGCCCGGCGCCACTGCGGCAGACCGATCAACACCACCGCACTAATGATCACCATCATCGCCAACCCTTCTTCGATGCCGATGGTCTCGCCGACAAACACAATCCCCAGCAACACCGCGACCGCCGGGTTGACATAGGCATAACTGGTCGCCGCTGCCGGACGTACGTTTTTCAAGAGGTACATGTAGGCGTTGAAGGCGATGATCGAACCGAAGAAGGTCAAATAGGCCAAGGCTGCCCAGCCTTCGATTGGCGGCATGGCTTGCAGATGCTCGCCGCTCAGCGCACTGCCGATCAGCAACACCACGCCACCCACGAGCATTTCCACGGCACTGGCCATGGCGCCCTGAGGCAGCGGCAAGTGTTTGCTCCACACTGAACCAAAGGCCCAGGAAGCCGCCGCGAACACCAACAACAGCGCACCCAACGGGCTCGATTGCAGGTTGGACCCGAGGTTGAGCATGGCAATGCCGATCAGCCCGAGCACAATCCCGGCCCATTCGAGACGGGTATTTCGCGCGCCCCAGAAATAGCCGCAAAGTAAGGTAAACAGCGGCACCGTCGCCACCGCCAATGCCGCCACGCCGGACGCCACACCCATGTGCTCGGCCACGCTGACCCCGCCGTTACCGCAAGCGAGCAGCAAAATCCCGATGATCCCGGTGGCTTTCCACTGCGCCCAGGTCGGTGCCGGTGCCCCGCGCCAGCGCAGGAAGGCGTACATCAGCGTCCCGGCGATCACGAAACGGATACCGGCGAGCAGCAACGGCGGCCAGTACTCCACACCGATGCGAATCACCAGATAGGTCGAGCCCCAGATTACGTACAGGGCGAAGAAAGCGGCGATCAACGGTAACGGGAAACGGCGCATGGGCAGCTCGACGACAGGAAAATGTGAACAGCTATTCTAGAAAGGCCAGCGGCGTAAAATAAGTTACAAAACCTGTTTATAGCGCCAGTACACTTTTCAAATCACGGAGATCGGCGCTATAAACCGTGTTTTCGAAAGTCAGCCATTTTTCAGGAATACGACCATGGATAAATACGACCGCATGCTCCTCAGCGCCCTGCTGGAAAACGGTCGTGCGTCCTACGCCGACCTGGCGCGCAAGGTCAACCTGTCCGCCCCGGCCGTGGCCGAGCGCGTGGCCAAGCTCGAAGCCAGCGGGGTGATTACCGGTTACCAGGCGAAAGTCGACATGGCCAAGCTGGGGTTGCCGATCCAGTGCGTGATCGAACTGCGTTTGAACCAGCACGGCAACCAGAAGGCCTACGACGACCTGATCAAAATCCCACAATTGACGGAATGCCATCGGGTGACAGGTGATCCGTGCGTGATCATGCAAGCGGCGGTGGGCTCGATGCCGGAGCTGGAAGAGTTGATCAACCGGATTGCCAAGTTCGGGTTCAGCAAGACCTCGATTGTGCTGTCGAGCGCCATCGAGAAGCGCGTGCCGTTGGGGCAGCTGGAAGGGAATGGCAAAGCCTGAAACACCGCAAATCCCCTGTGGGAGTGAGCCTGCTCGCGATAGCGGAGTACCAGTCGACATCGATGCTGAATGATTAATCGCTATCGCGAGCAGGCTCACTCCCACAAGGGATTTGCAGTGTTTTCAGAACCCGCGATGGCGCTTGAGGCCAAATGTGCCGTCAGTTGGCCGCCAGTTCGGCATCGGCCATAGCCCGGCGAGCCTGACCAAAAACCCGTTCCCACAGATGTTACCTAATCCCTGTGGGAGCGGGCTTGCCCGCGAAGCGATCTGTCAGACGCCGCTGTAACTTGCAGGCAACAAACCCGGCATATCCCGTAGACGCACCCAAGGTTCCTTGCGCCAATGCAGCAGTCGCAGCGTTCCGCCCGCCCATTCCATCGCCCGCATATGCGGCGCTTGATTCGAAATGGACCCGACTTCCTCCCGCAACATCGGCACCACGTCGTGGGTCAGCCAACGTCGTAAATGGCGGTTTTCCGGGCAGTAGTGGTACACCAACATCGCGTATACGCCCGATTCACTCAGCATCAAGGTCTCTTCGAGGTCATCATTTCCGGACAGACACATCAGTTGCTTCTGATCCGCATCAAGCTTGAGCACTTGCCTTCCATTTATGTCCACACCCATCAATCGACCGATATCGCGGGCGCAAAACCAGGGCTCTGCGTGCAGCAAAAGTGCTCGCAGCTGGATGTGATGGCGGATGAATGTTTTGGGGGTGAAGTGAGCTGCGCTCGTAGCTGATTGCGCAGAGTCTTCGGGGGGATTGGGGGTAACTTTAATCATGGCGAATTTCCTACTGAAAGTTGGAGCCGCCAGCATCACTTGCAGATGATGGGTGGCAACTATGTGCGGGTCTGCAAGACCGAGTCAGTAGACAACCCCGGCAGACCCGAAGGTCTCCCGCACACAGCTACCATAAATCGATGGTCGCAAATAAAGCGACGCGATTATAGGTGTGCCGTTAGGCGTCTACCAAACTATCGGCGGGCTTGCAGTCCCGGTCGCTGAATTGGCAGCGACGTCCCAGAGGTTATCGATGCGACAGGTACGGGGCAAGACGGACAAATTCCTAATATTTGGTAGGAGCAATCGTCGATTTTGAGGCGTGGTTAAACACAAGGATTGAGATCGAACACCGACCTGTGGGAGCGAGCCTGCTCGCGATAGCGGTTCATCTTCAACAGTTATGTCGACTGACACTCCGTTATCGCGAGCAGGCTCGCTTGTATGTTTAGACTTGAAGGGGTGGGTGGGACTACAGACTCGATTCTGACTCTGACCAGTACAGACTGTGGGAGACTTCTCGTCCCGCCCCTTCTACCCAAAGCGCCGATAAGGAATTCATCGGTAAACCGACGATAGAGACAAGCCAGCGCAACGGTAGACCCCAACAAGCACTTAAACCCTAGCTCCGAGGATTCGTCATGACAATCCTTACTTCGCAGACGGTTGTTGGTATCGATATCGCCAAGGCCCAAATTGCTGTCTATCGCACCGACCTGCAAATCATTCAAGACATCAAGAACGATCGAACCGCCCTCAAGCGTTGGCTTAAAACCCTGCCTGCCCAAAGTGCTATCGCCGTTGAAGCCACCAACATCTACCACTTGGACACGGTAGAGCTGGCCCATGAGATGGGTCATCAGGTCTACGTGGTGGATGCTTATCGCGTGAGTCATTACCGCCGTGGCGTTGGCCAACGAGCCAAGAACGATCCCTGCGATGCGCGTTTGCTGGCGCGTTACCTGGAGAATGAACAAAGCAAACTGCGGGTCTGGAGCCCGCCACCCAAGGCCTACAGCTCGCTGAAAAGCCTGCTTCACAGACGTGCAACGCTGATCCAGAACCATGCTGGGCTGATGTTGAGTTGGGCCAATGAACCCTTGTTGAAGAAAGTGCAGGTCGCTCAGCAGAAGGCGTTCAAGCAAGCGGATCAGGCGATTCAGAAACTGCTGCGCAAGGTCAGCAAAGAGGCGGGAATTGAGGCGAATATTGATCGCTGCAAAGCCATCGAAGGCGTTGGGGAACTGACCGCAACCGGGTTGGCGACGACCTTTATGCGGGGCGATTTTGCGAACAGCGATGCGTTCATCGCATTCCTGGGAATGGACTTGGCAGTCGAAGACTCCGGCAAGAAGAATGGGCAGCGGTACCTGACCAAAAAAGGAGATCCGGAGGTTCGTCGTTTGGCGTACAACGCCGCAATGGCGGCGTGTCGCTCGCCTAAATGGAAGCCGTTTTACGAGGCATACCTGGCTAGAGGCTTCTCGAAAACCCAGGCCTTGGTTGCCTTGGCCCGAAAGCTCTGTCGAGTGGCATTTGCCCTGATGAAAAATCAGAGCGAATACCTGTCAGCCTGAGAATTCAGGGTTGCCGGGCAACATAGAATCTCCCACAGGGGATTTGCGGTGTTTTCAGAACCCGCGATGCCGCTTGAGGTGTTCGTTGATCTTCGCCGCCGGCACTTTCTGCAGGCTGACCAGCAAATCATGCGACAACTCGCGCAACCCATGCTTCTGCTGCAGTTCCTGAAGCAGATGCCCCGTCAGGTTGGCCGCCATTTCGGCATCGGCCATGGCCCGGTGAGCCTTGCCGGTGTTGGGCAGGCTGGCGAAGGTGGTGAGGGTGCCGAGTTTGTGGTTCGGCGCGGCGGGCATCAGGCGGCGGGCGAGGAGCAGCGAGCAGGCGAAGTTCTGCAAGCGGGTGCGCTTGATGCGGCTGAGTTCGAAGTCCCAGAACTTCTGGTCGAACGCGGCGTTGTGCGCCAGCAGCGGCGTGATGCCGACGAATTCGTTGACCTCGTTCATCACCTGCTCGGCCGATGGTGCGGTGCGCAGCATGGCGTTGCTGATGCCGGTGAGTTGTTCGATGAAGGCTGGCACGCGCACGCCGGCGTTCATCAGGCTCTGGTAACGCTCGACGATGCGCCCCTGTTCAAGGATCACCACGGCAATTTCCGTGGCCCGGCAGCTGCTGCTCGGGGAGATCCCGGTGGTTTCAAAGTCGATGACTGCTATGCGTTCCAAACCTGTTTCAACTCCGTAAAAATCAATTCTTGAGCAACAACGCGCCTTCGATCGGCACGTAGCGGCTGGCGGCGCGGATCAGCGAGTTGGCCGTCAGGCCCGGCACGCCGTAGGCCACGGCTTGCACGCCGTGCTTGGTGATGATGCGCTCCAGCAGCATGTCGAAGTCACCGTCGCCGGAGGCCAGCACCACTTCGTCGACGTGATCGGCGGCGTCCATGATGTCGAGGGTGATGCCCACGTCCCAGTCGCCCTTGGCTGAGCCGTCGCTGCGCTGGATGTAGGGCTTGAGCTTCACGACGAAGCCGAGGTTGCGCAGGATCTGCTGGAATTGCTGCTGCTTGCTGTCGCCGCGATCGATCGCGTAGGCATAGGCCTCTACGATTTCGCCCTGTTTGCTGATATCAGCCCACAACGCGGCGTAGTTGAAGTGGCAACCATAGGCCTGACGCACGGTGTAATAGAGGTTCTGGACATCGGCGAACACTGCGATTTTTTTCACCGTGCATCCTCTTTGGCGCAGTTGCGCGCAGGCTGGGTCAGGCACCAGGCCCGAAAAGTGGCCCAGTATGCCAGCCTGAAGGATTGTTCCGCGAATAATCGGCCCGAAGCATCTTGGAGCCTCGGACGAATGGCAACCTGTGGCGAGGGAGCGTGCTCCCGCTGGGTTGCGCAGCGGCCCCAAAGAAGGACTGCTGCGCAGCCCGGCGGGAGCAAGCTCCCTCGCCACGGGTTCAGTGTTACACCTGTAACGTTGAATCAGACGAAGGAATCGTCGTCGCCGCCAAAGAACGACGAGCTGTCATCGCTGTAGTCGGCGTCGGTAAAGCCGCCCTGATCACTGGAGTTGTCAGCCACACGCTGATCGTCGCCCGAGCCGTTGTCACCGCTCTGATCGTTGACCTGAGCCGGCTCTTCCTTGATGACTTCGACGATCTCCTGAGGTTGCTGATTACTGTGGAACAGGCTGCTGATGCCTTGCGCCAGCATCACGCCACCGGCCACGCCAGCCGCGGTTTTCAGGGCGCCGCCAAGGAAACCACTGCCAATCCCGGGGGCTTGCTGCTGCGGCGCGTAATTCTGCTGCGGCGGTGCGGCACCGAAGTTCTGTTGCTGTGGCGGCTGCGAATTGAACGACGGCCGCCCCGGCTCACGCCATCCACCATTGGAGGACGGCGCGCTTTGGGTAGGTGCGGGCTGCGGATCACGGGAGCCGCCGAATATACTCGACAGGAAACCACCGCTGGCAGGTGCCGACGGCTGAGCCTTGGCTGATTGCAGTTCAGCCTGCAATTGCTGCACCTGCTGAGCGAGTTGCTTGTTCTGTGCGTCGAGGCTTTTGAGGGCGGCCTCTTGAACCAGGATCGCCTGGGTCATGAAATAACCTGCCGCCGGTTGGCGAGTCAGGTGTTCCTTGATCCGCGCCTCGGCCTGGGCGTCGCGCGGGGCTGAGTCCGTTTCGGCCTGTTGCAGCCGGGAAAACAGTCCATCGATCAGGGTTTGTTCTTCGCTGTTCATGGCGACCTCGTAGATTGCCGGGAAAATCGTTGCCCTCGTCCACTGTGGATAAGGTGCTCTCCAGTAATGGGGCTGATACAGGATGTTTCAATGACCTTTACCGAACGTTTACGTTTGCGCCCCAAAGGGCTTCATCGGTTAAAGTGGGCCACTGCTTTCAACCTGCGATACCGACTGATGAATTCGTTCGATGTACTGCGTGACTCTCTGTATTTCTTCAAGCGCAATCTGGGCCAGATTGTGCGGTTGTGCCTGCCGCTGGTGATCTTCGAAGCGCTGCTGCAACAAGTGGTCGATCGCTCCACCGAGCCGGACAGCTTTCCCGGTATCAGCGTGATGGTCGGCTTGCTGGTCTATCCGCTGTACACCGCCGCACTGATCCTGTTTCTCGATGCTCGCAGCCGTGGCGAATCGCCAAGCACCCGCGAGCTGCTGTCGAGGTCGGCCTACCTGTGGCCGCGCTTCGCCCTGCTCACCGCCCTCAACACCTTGCTGATCCTGATCGGCCTGTCGCTGTATTTCCTGCCGGGCATCTGGCTGATGGTGACCCTGGCGTTTGGCGAATACTTGCTGGTGCTGCGCGGCCTGGCCCCGTTGGCGGCGATGAAGGAAAGCTTGCGCCTGACCCGCGGCCATTTCCTGCGCATCCTGGTGTGCATCCTGTGTGTGATGGGCCCGTTGTGGGTGCTCAGGGGCGCAACCCTCGCGATTTACCCGGAGCCGCAGAACCCGGTGATTTCGCTGCTGATCGACAGCGCGCACAGCTTCTTGCAACTGTTCACCAGCGTGGTGTTGTTCCGGTTGTTCATGCTGATTGCCGATGCGCCCGAGAAAATTGATCGACCGCTCTGACCCATGGGCTTAAGCCCGACGCTCGGTTATGCTCGGGCTCATCTTTTGTAACGCTATAAGCCGAGCCATGACCCGTCTACTGCGCTACACCCTGCTGGGCCTGCTGATCGCGGCAGGCCTGATTGCCTTACTCATCTACAACCTGACCTGGCGTCCCGAAGCCAAGGAAGCGTTACCGGTCAGCTGCAGCACTCAGGTGCCCACGCTGGTACCCGGCCAAGCGCTGAAAGTGATGACCTGGAACGTCCAGTACCTGGCGGGTAAACGCTACGTGTTCTGGAATGACCTGGCGCAAGGCGACGACGAAAGCCCCACCGCCGAAGACATGGCCTTCAGCCTCGACGAAGTGGCACGGGTGATTCGCGACGAGCAACCGGATGTGGTGCTGTTGCAGGAACTGGATGACAACGCCAAGGCCACCGATTACCAGAACCAGTTCAAACTGCTTCAGGAACGGGTCGCCGACCTTTATCCGTGCAGCGCTCACGCCTTCGATTGGAAGGCCGACTTCGTGCCACAGCCGCACATCTTCGGCAGCGTCGGCCGGCAACTGGCAACCCTCAGCCGTTTCCAGATCGAACACGCCGAGCGCCTGCAATTGCCGGTCGCGCCGGCCAACATCATCAGCCGCCAGTTCAAACCGAAAAACGCCTTGCTGGTGACTTACCTGCGGTTGAACGACGGCGGGCAGATCGCGGTGCTCAATACCCATCTGGACCGCGTCATCCAGCCTGATGAAACCCTGCAAGCCCAGGTAACCGCCGTAACCAAGGTGCTCGACAAGTTTGAAAGCCGGGGCACCCCGTGGCTGATCGGCGGCGACTTCAACCTGTTGCCCCTGGGCCAGTATCGACGCCTGCCCGAAGAACAACGCACGCCCTACTCCGCCGACAGCGCGCTGCATGTGCTGTGGGACAAATACCCGATGATCCCGACCAACAACGAAGCGAGCGGTGTTGATCGGGCACGGTGGCTGACCCACTACCCGAACGATCCAGGCTTGAACGGCCCGGACCGGACGGTTGATTACCTTTTCTACAGCCCGCGGATCAAACGGGTCGAGGCCATAGTGAGGCAGGACGATACGTTGCGGATTTCCGATCATTTGCCGGTGATTGCAAGGTTCCTCCTCCCGGCAGCGCCCTAACTTCGGTTAAACGCAAAACCTGTGGGAGCGGGCTTGCCCGCGATAGCGGACTGTCAGTCAACAAAGATGTTGGATGTGATGGCCTCATCGCGGGCAAGCCCGCTCCCACAGGAATTGCGGTGAACTCAATGTTCCTCCAGTTCATCATGCAGCAACCCGAAAATCCTGCGCTTCATCTCGATAAACGAACGTTCCATGACCATGTCCAAGGTCCGTGGGCGTTCGATCGGCACGTCCAGAATCTGCTTGATCCGCCCAGGCCTGGCGCCCATCACGTAGACCCGATCCCCCAGCAAAATCGCCTCGTCGATATCGTGAGTCACGAACAACACGGTCTTCTTGCTGTTGCCCCAGACCCGTAACAACAGCTGCTGCATTTGCAGGCGCGTCTGGCTGTCGAGCGCGCCGAACGGCTCATCCATCAGCAGGATCTGCGGGTCGTTGGCCAGCGCCCGAGCGATGGCGACGCGCTGCATCATGCCGCCGGACAACTGCTTGGCGTAGTTGTCGGCGAACCCGGTCAGGCCCACTTCATTGACGTAGTAATCGACGATCTCCTTGCGCTGAGCCGCCGCCATGCCGCGCCGCTTGAGGCCGAACTCGACGTTCTGCCGCACGGTCAGCCACGGGAACAGCGTATAGCTCTGGAACACCATGCCGCGATCTGCGCCGGGGCCTTGTACTTGCTGGCCGCCGACGTAGATTTCGCCTTCGGTCGGCTCATTCAGACCCGCCGTGAGGTACAGCAAACTCGACTTGCCGCAGCCCGACGGCCCGACCAGCACGGCGAATTGTTGATCCGGCACTTCGAACGATACCTGCTCCAGCGCGGTGAACATGCCGCCGTCAGGTTTCTGATAACGCAGGCTGACCTTGTCCACTTGCAGCCGTGGCGCGGCCTGCACCGGGGCGGCCGTAGGTGTGACGAAACGCGGGTTGACGGCGCTTACTGAGCCCATGCGGCAATCCTCAGACGTAGGAAACGGAACAGCTGATCGGTGACCAGGCCCAGCAGGCCGATGATCGCGATGGCCAGGAAAATCACATCCACTTGAAAACCGCGCATGGCTTTCAGGCTCAGGTAACCCAGGCCACTGGACGCGGCGACCAGCTCGGCGACCACCAGATAGGTCCACGCCCAGCCCATGGTTACGCGCAAGGTATCGAGCACACCCGGCAACGACGCCGGGGCGATCACGTGCAGCACCGCATCGCGGCGGGTCGAACCCAAGGTGTAGGACGCGTTGATCAGGTCCTTGGAGATGCCCTTGGACACGTCCGCAATCATCACCAGTTGCTGGAAAAACACGCCGAAGATGATCACCGACACCCGCTGTTCCAGACCGATGCCGATCCACAAAATGAACAGCGGCACGAACGAGGTCACCGGCAGGTAGCGGATGAAATTGACCATCGGCTCAAGGAACGCCTGGACGATACGGAAGCTGCCCATCAGCAACCCCAACGGCACGGCCACCAGCGACGAGACAATGAAACCGACCATCACCACTTCGAGACTGGCCCACACATGCAGGCCGAGGGTGCCGTCGCGGCTCAGGCGCACGGCGGCCTCGGCCACCGCACCCGGTGTCGGCAGGAACATGCCCGGCACCACGCCGCCGTAAGACAACCCGGCCCACAGGCCGATCAACAACACCCAGGCCAGCCCGCTCGCGCCCCAGATTACCTGCACCGGCAACCCGGTCTTGGGCGTGATGCAGCGGCTCAACCATGAATTGCGCTTGAACATGCGGACCTCCTACTGCGGGCTGACGAAGCGGTTGTCGATCAGGTCGTCATTGCTGACGTTGTAGGGTTTGCCCTGCAATTCGCTGGCGGTCTCGTTGGCCAGTTTGATCAGCGGTTCGCTGTCGCCCGGCTTGCCCGGTGAACCGAGGAGTTTCTCGCTCATGGCCTGATCGTAGAAACGCACGCCTTTCGCGGCGGCGGCCAGCTCCTTCGGATCGGCGAGGTAACCGCCGACGCCTTTGGCCATGATTTTGTAGGCTTCTTCCGGATGGTCCTTGGTGTACTGCACGGCTTTGTAGAGTCCGGCGACCAACGCCTTGACGTCTTCCGGCTGCTTCTCGATGACCGTGCAGTTGAGCGCGACCACGTCGACAATCACTCCCGGCGTGCTGCTGCTGTCGATCAGCACCTTGCCTTGTTGCTTGTTGCGGACCATCGACAGGTGCGGCTCCCAGGTCACGGCGGCCGGCACACGACCGGCGATGAACGCGGTGGCGGCATCGTCAGCCGTCATGTTCTGCACGGTGATGTCGCTCATGCTCATGCCGTGTTTTTTCAGCAAGTACGACAGCCAGAACTGCGAGGTCGAGCCTTCGTTCACCGCCACCGCTTTGCCTTTCAGCTCTTGCAGACTCTTGATGTCCTTGCCCACCAGAACACCGTCGCCACCATGGCTGTCATCCAGTGCCGCTACGGCTTTGAAACAGAATTGCGGACGGTACTTGAGCACTTCGTCGATGGTCGACGCCGAGCCCGACAACTCGCCAGACGCTTGCGCGGCCATGTACATCGAGGCTTCTTCGACGACGGGCAATTCGACGGTCAAACCGCCTTCCTTGAAGTAGCCAAGGTCCCGAGCGAGATAGAGGGTGCCGTAGCCGACCCACGTGGTGTGGCCGATGGACAGGGTGCCGGCCTGGGCGCTGGTGGCGACCGTGGCGGCGATGGCGGTGACCGCCAGTGGATGAGCGACGCGGTTAAGCAAGGACTTGATCATGGAGCACTCCCAAAGCTGTTGATTTAGTTTTGTCATGGGCAGTACGGCCAGCGGCCTCGGGTTAGCTGTCACCTGCGGTCTCTGGTGGACCTCTTGATGGGCAGCATTCGGCTGACTGGCGAGGTCGATGTTGGACCAGGGGCGGGAATAGGAAAATCAGGAAATATGTCGTTGAGAGTGATGAAAAAACTGGGTAGCGTGCGCCGTAAAAGGGCGGGGTTGGCGGGGGTGCACGGGGTGGGTGCAAAACATGAAATGTGTGTTGAATCGGCCATAGCTTTCGCGGGCAAGCCTCGCTCCTACAGGGTTTATGTCGGCCCCGGAATTGGGCACGACACATAACCTGTAGGAGCGAGGCTTGCCCGCGAAGAGGCCAGCAAGAACTCTACAAGATCAAAGCCGGCCGTATTCCTGAGCCGTACGATCAACCGCTTTCAGGGTCTTGCCGACCAGCTCATCGATTTCCTCACGACTGGCAATCAACGCCGGCGCCATGATCATCCGCCCCAACGTCGAGCGAATAATCACGCCCTCTTCAAAACCAATCGTGCGGCAACGCCAGGCTATGTCGTTCTCATTGGCAAAGCGCTTGCGGCTGCTTTTGTCCTCGGCCAATTGCAACGCCGCGACCATGCCCACACCCTGAACATCGCCCACCAACGGGTGATTGCCGAACACCTCGCGCAGGCACTGTTGCAGGTACGGACCGATGTCATCCTTGACCCGCGTCACCACGCCTTCATCACGCAACGCCGTGAGGTTGGCAATGGCCACCGCCGCGGCCACCGGGTGCCCGGAATAGGTCAGGCCGTGGGCAAATACCCCGCCCTGCTCCACCAGCACCTGAGCCATTTTCTTCGACAGGATCAGCCCGCCCATGGGGATGTAACCGGAGGTCAAACCCTTGGCGATCGACAGCGTGTCCGGCTCGAAACCGAAGTGTTCGTGGGCAAACCATTCGCCGGTACGACCGAAGCCACCGATCACTTCATCCGCGCACAACAGCACATCGTACTTACGGCAGATCCGCTGGATCTCCGGCCAGTAACTTTCGGGTGGAAAGATCATCCCGCCCGCGCCCTGGAACGGTTCGGCGATAAACCCGGCGACCTTGTCCGCGCCCAGTTCGAGAATCTTCGCTTCCAGTTGCTGCGCCGCCCGCAGGCCGAATTCGACCGGCGTCAGGTTGCCCTCGTGGGCGAAAAAGTACGGTTCATCGATGTGTTCGATGTCGGGGAGCATGCCGCCCATTTCGTGCATGAACTTCATGCCACCGAGCGCCGTCGCCGCCAGCGTCGAGCCGTGGTAACCGTTCCAGCGACCGATCATGATTTTCTTCTCGGGCTTGCCGAGGATCGTCCAATAACGCCGCACAGTACGGATCAACACCTCGTTGGCTTCGGAGCCGGAGTTGGTGTAGATCGCGTGGCTGTAGTGCCCCGGCAACAGGCTGAACAGCAGCTCTGAGAGCTCGATCACCTGCGGGTGGGTGGTGTGGAAAAACATGTTGTAGTACGGCAATTGCTCAAGCTGCCGGGTCGCCGCAGCCGCCAGGTCCTTGCGCCCGTAACCGAGGTTGGTGCACCACAACCCGGACATGCCGTCGAGGTAACGCCGCCCATCGTTGTCCCACAGGTGCAGGCGCTCGCCGCGGACCATCACTCGCGGCCCTTCGTCATTGAGCGCTTTTTGATCGACGAATGCGTGGATGTGGTGCGCAGCATCGGCGGCCTGGTAGTCGCGGGTTTCACGTGGTGTGGTCATCGCCAGTTCTCCGTTTTGTTATGAGCGGCAGTTATGCGCGCAGCTGAAACCAGGTGGTCTTCAACTGGGTGTATTTATCGAATGAGTGCAGCGACAGGTCGCGACCGAAACCGGACTGTTTGCCGCCACCGAAAGGCACGGTCACGTCCAGTGCATCGACGCTGTTGACCGACACCGTGCCCGCTCGCAATTGTCGCGCCACGCGATGGGCGCGGTTGAGGTCGTCGGTCCACAGCGAAGCCGCCAAGCCGTAGACGCTGTCGTTGGCCAGTTGCAAGGCGTGGGCCTCGTCATCGAACGCCGTGACCGCCAGCACCGGGCCGAACACTTCCTCACGAAACAGCGGCATGTCCGGGCTCACGCCGGTGAAAATCGTCGGTTGAATGAAGTTGTCGGAACCGTTGAAAATCGACTGTCGACCGCCGCACACCTTGGTCGCGCCGAGGCGTTCGGCCTGCTGGATGAACTTCATGATGCGCGCGGTCTGGCGGCTGTCGACAATCGCCCCGGCGCTGCTCGACGGGTCCAGTGGATCACCCGGTTGCCAGCGTTCGGCCTGCACTTTGAGCCGCTCGACGAACTCATCATGAATCGAACGTTGCACCAGCAACCGCGAGTTGGCCGAACACACTTCGCCCTGATTGAAGAAGATCCCGAACGCGGCTTTCTCGGCAGCCAAGTCCAGGTCCTGGCAATCGGCGAACACCAGATTGGCGCTCTTGCCGCCGCACTCCAGCCATACCTGTTTGAGGTTCGACTGCGCGGAATACTGCATGAAGTATTTGCCGACTTCGGTGGAGCCGGTGAACACCAGGCAATCGACGTCCGGGTGCAAACCGAGGGCTTTGCCGGTCTGCTCGCCGAGGCCCGGCAGCACGTTCAGCACGCCGGGCGGCAGACCGGCTTCCAGCGCCAGCTCGGCCAGACGCAACGCGGAGAACGGTGACTGCTCGGCGGGTTTGAGGATCACGGAATTGCCCGCCGCCAGCGCGGGTGCGAGTTTCCACGCGGCCATGTCCAGCGGGAAGTTCCACGGCACCACGGCGGCGACCACGCCCAGCGCTTCGCGGGTGATGGTCGCCAGCACGTTCTGCGCACTGGGGGCGATCTGGTCGTAGAGTTTGTCGAGGCTTTCGGCGTACCAGCGAAACACCCCGGCGGCACCCGGCACGTCGATGTTGTAGGCGTCCATCACCGGTTTGCCCATGTTCAGCGAGTCGAGCAGCGCCAGCTCTTCGCGGTGGGTCATGATCAGATCCGCCAGGCGCAGCAACACTTGCTTGCGCTCGCTAGGTGAACGCGCCGACCAACTGCCGGCCTCGAACACTCGCCGCGCATTGCGTACCGCCGCGTCCACCTCTTCATCACCGCAAGCGGTCACGTTAGCCAAGCGCTGGCCAGTGGCGGGGTTGATCGCCGCAAAGGTCTGCCCCGACTGTGCCGAACGGGGTTTGCCGTCGATCACGGCCAGATCGGGAAACCGCAGCGCAGCGGCCTTGTTTTGCCAGTATGCAAGCTCGAACACGATCAGATGCTCCATGGGCTTTTCTTGTGTCTGGATGGTGGCCCAGGCCCGAGTCCAGTAAAAATAGTAAAAATGTCTTCGCAGACCATGAAAAAACTGGGCAGCCAATCTCCCCGGTTGTGCGGGATGTGGTTATTGTTCAAACACAACAACACCGTCGTCAGAACGGACGCAGTCGGCGCAAAAATTGCCTGGATGTCGAGTCCATCCACCCCGAGGTTTGCCGTGGCTGCCTACAACCTGCGTCAATTGAAATACTTCATCACCACCGTCGAATGCGGCAGCGTCGCCGAGGCTTCGCGCAAGCTGTACATCGCCCAGCCGGCGATCTCCACGGCGATCAAAGGCCTGGAAGACAGCTTCGGCGTGCAACTGCTGATCCGTCACCACGCCCAGGGCGTTTCCCTGACACCGAGCGGTGCACGCTTCTATCGCAAGGCCCAGGAACTGCTGCGCATGGCCAAGGAGTTCGAACAGAACGCCCTGGCCGACAACGACGTGGTGGCCGGGCAAATCGATATCGGCTGCTTCGAAACGGTCGCGCCGCTGTACCTGCCGCAGTTGATTGCCGGGTTCTCGGCGCTGTATCCCGGAGTAAAAATCCGCATTCGCGACGGCGAGCAGCAAGAGCTGGTGCAAGGCCTGACCTCGGGCACTTTCGACCTGGCGATCCTCTATGAACACGAACTCGACGCCACGATTCAGACCGAACCGCTGATGCCGGCGCAACGACCTTACGCGTTGCTGCCGGCGGACCACCGCTTCGCCCAGCTCAAGCAAGTGTCGCTGCGCGATCTGTGCCTGGAGCCAATGATTCTGCTGGACGTGCAACCGAGCCGGACCTACTTCGTCAGCCTGTTCGAAGAACTGAACCTGTCACCGAACATTGCCTTCAGCTCACCGTCGATCGAGATGGTCCGGGGGATGGTTGGACAAGGGTTTGGCTTCTCGATCCTGGTGACGCGGCCGCATTCGGAGTGCACCTACGACGGGAAGAAGGTGGTGTGCGTGGACATTGTCGAAGACGTCACCGGCTCAGGATTGGTGGCGGCGTGGCTCAAACGCGGGCAACTGACCAAACCGGCGCAGTTGTTTGCGGATTACTGCCGGGAGCAGCTGACTGCCAAAGCCGGAACCTGAGCCTGGTGGAATCCTGTGGCGAGGGGGCTTGCCCCCGTTGGGTGGCGAAGCCACCCCAAGATCTGCAACCGAAGTGTGTCAGTTACACCGCATGCAATGGTTTACGACTGCTGCGCAGCCGAACGGGGGCAAGCCCCCTCACCACAGGCAAGCTCCCTCACACAGGGTTTGTGTTCAGCCCCTGGAGTTACTTGCGGGGTTTGATCCGCGCGGTGGCTTCGGCCACCAACGGATCATCCGGCCAATAATGCTTCGGATACCGCCCCTTCAAATCCTTCTTCACCTCCGCATACGTGCTGCGCCAGAAGTTCGCCAGATCCTGCGTCACCTGCACCGGCCGCCGTGCCGGGGACAGCAGGTGCAGCTTCACCACTTGCCGGCCACCGGCAATACGCGGGGTGTCGGACAGGCCGAACAGCTCCTGTAAACGCACCGCCAGAATCGGCGGCTGCTCGCTGTAATCCAGACGAATCGACGAACCCGACGGCACGCTCAGATGATGCGGTGCCTGCTCATCCAGGCGTTGCGGCAGCGGCCATGGCAGCAGGTTGTGGACGATGCTCGACAGGTCCAGGTTGGCGAAATGACTGAGGCGCGAGACCTTGCCCAGATACGGCATCAACCAGTGCTCAAGGTTTTTCAGCAGCGTGGCGTCGCTGACATCCGGCCACTCACTCTCGCTCTTGCTGCCAAGGTCCAGCTGGCGCAACAACGCCACCCGCGCCTGCCACTGACGCAGCTCCGGGGTCCACGGCAACAGCTCCAACCCCTTGCGGCGCACCAGATTGACCAGCGCCTGGCTGCGAGCAGTTTCGTCGAGACCCGTCAGTGGTTCACGGCTGAGGATCAACTCACCGACCTTGCGCTGACGCTCGGCGCGTAACACGCCTTCACGCTCGTCCCAATCCAGTTGATCGACCACGCGCACTTGCTCGGCCAGCACCGAATCGAACAACACCGGATCAAAATCCGCCGCCAGATAAATCCGCTCCTCACGCTGGCCCTGGCGACTGCCCAGATCGGCGATCACCAGCCACGCTTGCTTCATCAAACTGTCCGCTTCAGCGAACAACGCCGCACGGCCGTTCGCCAAGCGATATTCCGCGCCACCGGCCCGACGTTGTTGGGCGACGCGGTCGGGATAGGCCAACGCGAGCAGCGCTCCGAGCCAGCGCGGATGATCCGGATCGCTGACCGGCTCCGACGCTTTGCCGCGCAGGTAACCGCGATACTGCCGCGCCAGTTGCCGGGCGCGTTGCACGCCGCCCTGAGCACCGCGAGCAGCACGCTCTTCGCCGGACAACAGCACCAATCGGCTGTGCAGATCCGCTCCGGCGCCACGCAAGATGTCCCGCTCGCCGAGTAGTGCCGCGACATCGCAAGCCATGTCGGCCAAACCAAGCGCCTGCCCACGCAACAACAAATGGGCGATGCGCGGATGGGCCGGCAGTTCGGCCATGGCCTGACCGTGACGAGTGAGTGCTTCGCCGTCCAAGGCACCCAGGCGATCAAGCAGATCCTGCGCCTGTGCATAAGCGGCAGCAGGCGGCACGTCGAGCCACACCAATTGCGTCGGGGTCACGCCCCAGCGACCGAGTTGCAAAGCCAGGCCGGCGAGGTCCGCCGAGAGAATTTCCGCGCTGGCATAGGCCGCCAGTTGCTCGTGCTGATCCTGCGACCACAAGCGATAACACACGCCCGGTTCCAGGCGCCCGGCCCGGCCGGCGCGTTGGGTGGCGCTGGCCTTGGAAATACGCTGGGTGTCGAGGCGGGTCATGCCGCTGCCGGGATCGAAACGCGGCACCCGCGCCAACCCGGCATCGATCACCACGCGCACGCCGTCGATGGTCAGGCTGGTTTCGGCGATGTTGGTGGCCAGCACCACTTTGCGCTTGCCCGCCGGGGCCGGATCGATCGCGGCGCGTTGAGCGGCGAGGTCCAGTTCACCGTGCAACGGGCAGAGCAACACCTGTGTGCTCTCACCCAGAGCATCAGCCAATTGCTGATGCACACGACGGATTTCCGCCTGCCCCGGCAGGAACACCAGCACGCTGCCGGTCTCGTCATTCAAGGCTTCAAGAATCGTCTGCACCAGACGCGGCTCGATGAATTCGCCGGGCTGGAACGGCCGGCCCCAGCGCATCGCCACCGGGTACATGCGGCCTTCACTGCGCAAAATCGGCGCATCATCGAGCAACCCGGCCAGGCGTTCGCCCTCCAGGGTTGCAGACATCAAAAGGATTTTCAGCGGCTGGTCGTCGCGAAACAGTTCCCGGCCATTCAGGCTCAGGGCCAGTGCCAGATCCGCGTCGAGACTGCGCTCGTGGAATTCATCGAAGATCAGCAGGCCAACGCCTTCGAGTGCCGGGTCATCCTGCAAGCGTCGGGTGAGAATGCCTTCAGTGACCACTTCGATACGGGTCCTGGGGCCGACTTTGCTGTCGAGGCGAATGCGGTAACCGACGGTTTCACCGACCTTCTCGCCCAGCTCACTGGCCAGGCGCTCCGCCGCCGCCCGCGCGGCCAACCGGCGCGGCTCAAGCATCAGAATGGTCTGCCCGGCCAGCCACGGCTCGTTGAGCAAGGCCAGCGGAACACGGGTGGTCTTACCGGCACCGGGCGGTGCTTCGAGCACGGCTTCATGGCGTGTCGCCAAGGCTTCACGCAGCGCGGGTAAAACTTCATCAATCGGCAGAGAAATCATGCTGGCTCCCAGACAAGCCGGGAAGTATAACGGCGAAGCTTCCAGACCACTGCAACCGGACGATCAGAATCTAGATTTTGAAGGCTGTCCGTACACGCTCAGCGACTTCAGCCATAGTCACTGCGCGAAGTCCGATGGCTTTCATGTCCACATCCAGTGAGGGCATGACGTCCAGAAACTGCCGCAAATCCTCTGCGATGCTTTCGGGCAGATCAAACGCCGAATCCGCAGAAAGAAGGCGGGACAGCACAACGATGTCCTTCAGGTGTTTACTGCTCTTGCGGCCAGCATTTGGCTCTGTGCACTCAGGGCGACTGAGGTTGGTCCATGCCTGTGCTTTCAGCGGGATCAGTCGATCGACGCCGATATAGGAAAGGTCTGCAGTGTCGTTGCGACCTTCGACTATGAACGTGTAGTAAGCCTCATCGAGCAGAATCGCAGACAGATCGGAAACTTCACCGTCTACAGGAACAGGTGGCCCGGAACGTGATGCCCGCGTCTTCAAGTGTCAGGCTGGCTGCAACGCCACCGATGAGTACATAACGATCCGCATAGCCGGCGAAGGCTCCCCGAAAGGTATCCAGTCCTTTTACCATTCGATCTTCTCCATCATTTCATCAAGGCTGATCTGGACTCTGTCATCAACGTCATCCCTTAAGCTGAGGTAGAGAGACAGGGGGTCCACACTTTCTCCCGACACTGGAACACAGGTTTTGCCAAAAATGTGATCCGGAGAGTAACTCCAGATTTCGACCTCAAACGCGGGATCATCGAATCGACCAACTTCCTTGCGGCCAGCCCTCCTGCCCTCCAGGTCCCACTCTTCTTTGGAAAACGCGATGATCGGTATCGGGGGCTCCCCGAGCATCGACGTTTTACTGAGCGCAGACAGACCAGCCGATCTCTGCACCAAAGGGGCCCAATCAGCGTACGTCACCCGTTTCACCGGGTTTTGCAACGCTGGAAGGGCCTTTTTCCAGATGACCTCCGGCGCCGCAACAAAGCGCCAGCGAGGGGGTTTGTCATTCGAGGCAGGCTCTATCAATCCGAACGATTGAAATTCTTTCATCGCCCTGGACATTGTCATTTTCGAGTACGCCTCCCCTCCCATCAGGTCTGCGCCTCGAAAGGCAAAGTCCTTGCCCCACCCTTGAGTGATGGCCGCGATAAGCAAAGCCTGGCTCGCCGGTCCCATGACTTGTTTATCGACTTGCCTGCTGCGATAAAACTCTCGCAGATCAATTCCAAGCTGTGGAGCGAAGAGTTGATTGCCGGGTACTACAAACTGCACCCCAGACTCGATGAGGCGTTTTCTTTCATATGATTTGAGTGCGCCGGTCGCATAGAGGATCGGATGATCCACCATTTTTTGCAGAACTTCGATGTGCTTGCGGATCGTCGCAACGTTTTCGAAAGGCTCGTGAGCCAGCAATACGAGGCATTGCCGGTCGTAGAGCGTCACGATGTCGAAGGTGTATTCGTCCACGAGATAGAAGGGTAAACCCTTGGTTTTCCCCCAGCGCTTAATCTCGGGTTTAATCCCGAAAATCGATTCGAAGTAGTCTTGAATCTCTTGCCTGCTGGTTTTCACTTTGGCGCCTCACAACACGTTTTCAGCACAGTAACAGCCTGACTGTTACTGTTCAATAATCGTGTTACTATCATCTAAGTTCAGCGCGTTTCGAGCACGGCTTCGTGGCGTGTCGCCAACGCTTCACGCAGCGCGGGTAAAACTTCATCAATCGGCAAAGAAATCATGCTGGCTCCCAAACAGAGGGCCGAGTATAACGGCGAACTGTCCGGGGTTTATCACGGTCCTAATTCATATAGACGCCCCTTCGTTTACCAGATGATCCAGGAGATTTCCCATGCGTGTTCCCTTTCGCCTGATTGGCGGTGTTTTGGTCGCCACCCTGCTCACCCAGGTGACCGCTTGCGGATCGATTTTCTACCCCGATCGCCGTGGGCAGATTGACGGCAAGATCGACCCGGCCATCGCCGCGCTGGATGCCGTGGGGCTGCTGTTCTACATCATCCCCGGCCTGATCGCGTTTGCCGTGGACTTCGCCACTGGCGCGATCTATTTCGAGCCTGGCCACACGGCCCAGGTGGCTCCTGAAAAACTCAAGGAAGCGATCGGTGCCGACGGCAAGGTCGATAACCACAAGTTGCAGACCATTCTCGAAACCGAGCTGGGCCGCAGCTTTCCGCTGGACGACCCGCGTCTGATCCAACACAAGGGCAGCCCCCAGCAACTGGCCATGTTCGGCCTGCAACCTGCCGCGTAACTCGTGCATTTAAAGGAATAGCCGCACCTATGATCTCCAGCTCCGAACACGCCCGCCTGCTGCGGCTGGCGACCCGTGCCTCGGTGGCCGTGGCGTGTACGCTGATCGTCGCCAAAGCCATCGCCTGGTGGTTGAGCGGTTCGGTGAGCATGCTCGCCGGGTTGACCGATTCGACGCTCGACGGCGTCACGTCCTTGCTCAACTTGCTGGCGGTACATTACGCCTTGCGCCCGGCCGATGACGATCACCGTTACGGGCATGGCAAGGCCGAGTCGCTGGCGGGCATGGCTCAGGCGTTGTTCATTGGCGGCAGTGCGGTGCTGATTTCTTTGCAGGCGATCGAGCGGCTGAAACATCCGGAACCGGTGGGCGCGCCGTGGATCAGCATCGGGGTGATTGTGTTTTCCCTGGCGCTCACCTTGGCGTTGCTGATGTTGCAACATCGGGTGGTCAAGGCCACCGGCTCGAATGCGGTGCGCGCCGACTCACTGCACTACCGCTCGGACATGTTGCTCAATGGCAGCATTCTGCTGGCGCTGATGTTGGCCGGGTTTGGCTGGCATCAGGTCGACCCCTGGTTCGGCCTGGGAATCGCTGCGTATATTTTCTGGAGCGCGATTCAGATCGCCCGGGAAAGTTTTACGGTGCTGATGGATGAGGAGCTGCCGCCGGATGTCAGCCAGCACATGCTTGAGCTGGCCTGTGGCGTACCGGGGGTGTTGGGCGCGCATGACCTGCGCACGCGGATTTCCGGCAATCAGTGGTTCGTGCAGTTGCATCTGGAGTTGCCGGGGGACTTGACCCTGTCAGTCGCTCACGGCATCAGCGATCAGGCCGCCGATGCAATTCACGCAGCCTACCCGCGAGCCGAAGTGCTGGTGCACGCCGACCCGCAGGAAGTGGTGCTGGAAGCCAGGACTCAGAAGGAAACCTGATAGCCGCGACTGCTCAGGCAATTGCCTTGAGCCTGGCGGTAGGCTTGCACCACCGACGGATCAGGCTGGTAGGTGGCCGTCCGCGGATTAAAGCCGCTCTGCTGGACCGCGTATTGATAGCACTCATAACCGTCCTGATTGACCTGCTCCGGCGACTGGCCGTTGGCCGGATAGGCTTCTACGTCGTAACTGTTGCTGACCGGCTGCGGCTGCATTTGCACCGGCGGCTCGACCACCACGTAGTCCTGAGTGTTTTCCTGATAGGCGTAATACGAGCCCGCCGCCAGGAACAGCAGCGCCCCGCCGATCCACACCTCACGCGCGTAGTCAGGCAAGTAGCTGACCCGAATCCCGCGCGGAGGTTGAACCACCACATAACGCGGGCCTTGCGGGCGATACCAGTAGCCGCCGGAATAGAAATAATCCCGACCGCCATAAGGCACGCGGTAGTCACGGTCCGGAAAACGGTCAATCACATGACCCGGGCGATACTGCGGGCCGGGCCCCCAGCCATTACCGTGCCCGTCCGGGCGACCGACCCAGCGGCGATCATCGGGACGCGGACCGTTGTTCTGCCAGTGCTGGTTGTAATCGTTGCGCCGTGGAACGTCCTGATAATAACCACGCTGCGGCTCCTGGGTCTGGCGCACGCTGTCGGGCCGACCCTGGATCGGCAGGTCATTGGCCGGTAGCTGCGGCGGTGGCGGCGGTGAGCGAACAGGATTGTTGTAGTTGGGCTGCTGACGGTTCTGCCACTGGCCGTTGTTCTGATTCTGGCCGTTGTGCTCGAACTGGCGGCTGTTGTCGCCCCGAATGATGTCGTTGTTCTGCGGGCGCGGTTGATTGTTACCGCCGTGCCCCTGATTGTTGCCCTGATGGCCGTCCGAACCACGTTGCCCGCCATCGGGGCCACGGTTTTGCTGATCATCGGCCAGCGATTGCGCAGTGACACTCATACACAGCAAACCAACACCGGCCAAACGCCAGATGCGCGACTTCATGCTTTTCCTCACTGCGGGTTAGGGCCTGTACGTAAGACTGGGAAAGGACAGGGCGGTTCTGCAACAGGTTATCAGTCGCGCAACTTATTTATTGAGGGCAGTTCTCAAATTCCAGGCAAAAGAAAAGGGAGACCCGTCGGCCTCCCTTAGATAACTTCGTCCGTGCTCGACGCTTATGACGTCGGCTCACCTCACGCCGTCTTCTGGACAGTGTGTAGCTCGGGGGCCGGCACATCCCCTGTGGGGGTGGCGGCCGCCGCTGGCCTGATTCGGCGAGCAGCTGTGGACTGTTTGTCCGAGCAGTGATTCTGGTGATAAGAATAGGCCGCGGGCGCCGGCAGAGGATTGCGAAGATTGCTCAATTAAACATCACTTGCGCAATTTTTAACCCTGGATAGATAATCTTCCGCAATAGTTATGACAAAGGCCTGATTGATGAGCAAACTCGACCGATACGACTTGAGCATTTTGGCGGAATTGCAGCGTGATGCGCGCATCTCCAACCAGGAGCTGGCCGAACGCATCGGCCTGTCGCCTTCGCCTTGCTCGCGCCGGGTCAAGCAACTGGAAGACGACGGCTACATCACCCGCCAGGTGGCGCTGCTGGACCGCAAGATGCTCGGCTTGAGCCTCACGGCTTACGTGCTGATCGGCATGGACCGCCATACGCCGGAGCGTTTCGAGAACTTTGAAGCCGCGATTCGAACGTTGCCGCAGGTGCTGGAATGCAGCTTGGTGACGGGGATGGATGCGGATTATCAGCTCAAGGTTGTCGTGCCTGATATGGATCATTACCAGAAACTGCTGCTGGGGCATTTGACCCGGATTGAAGGGGTGACCAGCGTGCGGTCGAGTTTTGTGTTGAACCAGGTGCTCAATAGTACCGAGTTACCTTTAACCCATCTGCGCAGCTAAGTACGCCTTCGCGGGCAAGCCTCGCTCCTACAGGATTGTGGTAGCTCGTGATCCACACAAATCCGTAGGAGCGAGGCTTGCCCGCGAAGGGGACGGCACAGGCGACGAATAGCTGCGACACACTGCCGCAGGTCAATCCTCCACCCCTGCCCCATGCCGTATACTCCAGCGCCTTTTAGCCCCGCCCGCGCTGGAGAAACTCAATGGATCCTGCCGTATTCGAAGAGTGGATGATGACTGGACTGGTCAGCATCCTGATCATTTTCATGGGTTTCATCGTCTGGGATCTGGCGAAGAAATCCAAGGCCGGACGCTTTGGCTCGGTCATCCTGTTCTCCGTACTGGGTCTGGGCGTGGCCGCGTTCGTGATCAAAAGCGTGGTGATCGGCCTGATCGAATCCGGCGCGTTATAAGCGCGCCGGCACTTCCTTCCACTGGCCCTGGTCGAGCCCTTCGATCGTCCAGTCGCCGATTCTGACCCGCACCAGACGCAACGTCGGCAAGCCGACCGCCGCCGTCATGCGCCGTACCTGACGGTTACGCCCCTCGCGAATGACCAACTCAAGCCAGCTCGTCGGCACACTTTTGCGAAAACGCACCGGCGGATTGCGTGGCCACAGCTCAGGCTCATCCAGTTGCCGCGCCTCGGCGGGCAAGGTCATGCCGTCATTCAGTTCGACACCGTCACGCAAACGCTGCAGCTGCTCGACGCTCGGCTCGCCCTCCACTTGCACCCAATACGTCTTGGCCAATTTGTGTTTCGGGTCGGCGATGCGCGCCTGAAGCTGGCCATCGTTGGTCAGCAGCAGCAAACCTTCGCTGTCGCGGTCCAACCGTCCTGCCGGGTAGATCCCCGGAATCTCGATGTAGTCCTTGAGCGTCGCCCGCCCTCCTTCGTCGCTGAACTGCGTCAGCACATCGAACGGTTTATTGAACAGAATCAGCTTCGGCTCGGCCGGCGGCGCTTTGGCGACACGGCGCGGGGCTGAAGGAGCTGACTTCGCGCCTGGACGACGGGAAGGAGGATGCGGTGGACGGGACATGGGGAAAACAACATCTAACGGTCAGGGCTGCTAATGCTAGTGCCCTGACCGCTAAATGGCCATCTCGCAATCAGCGGAACGGCGGCTCGTCGAAGCTACGCAGTTTGCGCGAGTGCAACGAGTTGAGTTCGGTGCGCAACAGATCCACCGCCTCGATGCCGATCTTCAAGTGCTGGCTGACCGCGCGCTCATAGAAGGCGTTGGCCGAACCCGGCAGCTTGATTTCGCTGTGCAGCGGTTTGTCCGACACACAGAGCAACGTGCCATAGGGCACCCGCAGGCGATAGCCTTGGGCGGCGATGGTGCCGCTTTCCATGTCCACCGCCACGGCGCGGGACAAGTTGATCAGCGGACGCTCCTGGGCCCAGCGCAATTCCCAGTTACGGTCGTCGTAAGTCAGCACGGTCCCGGTGCGCAGGCGTTTCTTCAGCTCATCGCCCTTCTCGCCGGTGATGTTCGCGGCCGCTTGCTGCAAGGCCATCTGCACTTCGGCCAGGGCCGGGATCGGAATGTTGGGCGGCACGACGCGGTCGAGAATCCCGTCGCGACGCATGTAGGCGTGGGCCAGCACGTAGTCGCCAATGGTCTGCGACTGACGCAAGCCGCCGCAGTGGCCGATCATCAGCCAGCAATGCGGACGCAGCACCGCCAAGTGGTCGGTGATGTTCTTGGCGTTGGACGGGCCGACACCGATGTTCACCAGGGTCACGCCATGGCCATCGCTGGCGATCAGGTGATAGGCCGGCATCTGATAGCGGTGCCACACCACACCGGCGGCAATCGCCGAGGCTTCGCCGTGGTCCATGCTCTTTTCGATGATCACGTTGCCCGGCAACACCATGCGCACGAAACGCGGATCGCTGCGCAACTGTTCCAGGCCATGGACGATGAACTGATCGACGTAACGGTGGTAGTTGGTCAACAGAATCCACGGCTGCACATGACGCCAGTCGCTGCCGGTGTAGTGCACCAGACGCCGCAGGGAGAAATCGACCCGCGCGGCATCAAACAGGGCCAGTGGCAGAGGATCGGTGTTTTCCCAATCATACAAACCATCGGCAATGCCGTCGGTCGCGGCCGACAGGTCGGTACTCGGGAACACCCGCGCCAGCACGGCAGCGGTGACACCGGAGCCGGCCAGTTCATCGCCCTGCTCGACCACGTACGGATAAGGAATGTTTTGCTGGCTGATGCCGACTTCCACGGTCACGGTGAAGTCGTGCATCAACGGCACGAGTTGTTCCAACAGGTATTTACGAAAAGCCGCCGGATGGGTGACGGTGACGCTGTAGGTTCCGGGCAACTGAACCTTGGCATAGGCGCGCGTGGTCTGTGGGACTTCGCCTTGGCAGTGGTAGGTCAGACGCAGTTCGGGATAACGAAACATCGCACGCTGTTCAGCGTCCGGTTCAACTCGGTCCTTGAGATAACGCTTGAGCGCCTGGTTCAGCGCGGTGGTTGCACGATTGTGCAAGAGCGCAAGCCGGTCCACGGCTTGCTCGGCGGTTTGAACGACAATAAAAGCTTCGGTCACGATCAGCATCCTGTGTTCTGACTTGCAGAGCTTCATCTTGCCTGCATCATCGCTTCACGGGAACAGCGGTTGTTACACAAATGCCAAGTCCACAGTAGATCCAATGTGGGAGTGAGCCTGCTCGCGATAGCGGTGTGACAGTCGACTTCAATGTCGGATGTTACTCAGCCATCGCGAGCAGGCTCGCTCCCACAGGGCGCCCGTGTTGTTTATAGGAGCGGGGTCGAGCGGGCGACGATCGCTTCCACCTCCAGCCCACGCGGCAACGCGCCATACACCCGACCGGCGGAACCAAGTCGGCTGGCGATGAACGCATCGCTGACCGCCGAGTTGCCGGCCTCCAGCAGCAGCTTGGCCTGTAGCCCCAACGCGATGTCTTCGGTGAGCTGTCGCGCGCGGTACTGAATGTCGCTGGTGTCCTTGAACGCCGTCTGCAACTGAGTGATGTGCGCGGCCAGGCGTTTATCGCCATGACCATCACCCAACTCGCTGAACAACACATCAAGCACACCCGGCTCCTTCGACAACGCTCGCAGCACGTCCAGGCATTGCACATTGCCGGAACCTTCCCACGTCGAATTGACCGGCGCCTCACGGTACAGACGCGGCAGGATGCTTTCCTCGACATAGCCCGCACCGCCCATGCATTCGGCGGCTTCATTGATCATTGCCGGCGCGCGCTTGCAGATCCAGTACTTGCCCACCGCCGTCACCAGTCGGGCGAATTTGGCTTCATGGCTGTCATCCAGATGATCCAGCGCCTTGCCCATGCGCAGGCTCAAGGCCAGGGCCGCTTCGCTTTCCAGCGCCAGATCGGCCAAAACGTTCTGCATCAATGGCTGCTCACTGAGCAACTTGCCGCCGACCCTGCGGTGAGCGCAGTGATGGCTGGCCTGGGTCAGCGCCTGACGCATCAGCGAGCTGGAGCCGACCATGCAATCGAAACGAGTCATCGCGACCATTTCAATGATGGTCGGAACCCCGCGCCCTTCTTCGCCGACCATCCACGCCAGCGCACCGCGAAATTCCACTTCGCTGGACGCATTGGAGCAGTTGCCGAGTTTGTTTTTCAGGCGCTGGATATAGAACTGGTTGCGCGTGTCGTCCGGGCGATGGCGCGGCAGCAGGAAACAGGTCAAACCCTTGTCAGTCTGCGCCAACGTCAAGAACGCATCGCACATCGGCGCGGAACAGAACCACTTGTGACCCACCAACTCATAGGCCTGGCCCGGACCACTGGCGCCAACCGGGTACGCCTTGGTGGTGTTCGCCCGCACGTCGGTGCCGCCCTGTTTCTCGGTCATCGCCATGCCGATGGTAACGCCAGCCTTGTGCGCCATACCGACATTACGCGGGTCGTATTCAGTGGAGAGGATTTTCGGCAGCCATTGTTTGGCCAGATCCGGTTGCAGGCGCATCGCCGGAACGCTGGCGAAGGTCATGGTCAGCGGGCAACCGCTACCTGCTTCGGCCTGGCTGTGCAGGTAGGTCATGGACGCGCGAGCCACATGCGCGCCGGGCTGCGGATGCGCCCAGGGCAACGAGGTCAAACCGTGCTCGACCGCCGTGCGCATCAACTCGTGATACGCCGGGTGAAATTCCACCAGATCGATGCGATGGCCGTAGCGGTCATGGCTGACGAACACCGGTTTGTTCTGATTGGCCAGAAACCCTGCTTCCATCAGCGGCCCGCCGGCCAGTGCGCCATACGCGTCGATCCGCGACTCGGCCCAACCGGCCCCGAAACGCCGCGACCACTCCTGCAAAGGCAGGTCGATGCGATAGAGGTTGGTGCCGTCCAGCGACGGTGGCTGGTTGGTGACTTCGTGGGTTTCGGCGAACTGATGCAGGTTCATGACGGGGCTCCTTTGGTCAGCCAAGGACTTCAGTTAAGCACCGCCCCTTGACCGAACAAAGTGTCATACCTGCCTAAATGTCGGCGCTTTCGCCCTGCCCCGAACAGAGCACCCGCCGATACAGCGCAGCTTGCAAATCCTCGAATTTCACCGGTTTGCTCAGGTAGTCGATCAAGGCGCCAGTCGGACAGCGCTCCCGATCGGCGCTCACGGCAATCACGAACACTGGCAAGTCGACGCAGCCCGGCAAGGCGCGGATCTGGCAGCACAGGGAGGTGCCACCCTGCGTCGGCAACTGACAATCGAGCAGCACCGCGTCAAAGGTTTCTCGCTGCAAGAGATCGAGCGCGGCAGCGCCACCGTCGGTGGCGCGCACCCGGAATCCGAGCTTGAGCAACATGCCGCGCATCACCAATTGATTGATGCTGTTGTCATCCACCAGTAGCACCGTGCAGTCCTGTGGCAATCGAAGACGAGGAAACTCGCGGGTCATCAAGGGCACGGCCGGCCGCTCAACCACGGGCAGTTCGAACTCGACATCCAATTGGAAGCGGCTGCCGCTGCCGGGCTCGGACCGATGGGTCAGGCGTCCGCCGAGCAATTCGACCAGTTGGCGACAGATCGCCAGGCCAACGCCCAGGCCGCCGTATTCGCGGGTCATTGAACCGTCGAGCTGGAAGAAGCGCTGATACATCGTCGCCTCGCCCAGATCGGTGAAGCCGATGCCGGTGTCGATCACCGCAAACGACACCGACACCCGACCGTTCTCCACCGGTTTGCCCGTGACGCGCAGGGCCAGCCCGCCGACCCGGGTGAATTTGATGGCGTTGTCCAGCAGGCATTCCAGGCATTGCGCCAGCTTGGCACTGTCACCGTTCAAGCGATCCGGCAGGCCTGGCGTCACTTCCACTTTGAAGTCCAGCGACTTGCTTGCAGCATTGCCTTCGAACTGCGCGCGCAAGGTCTCGACGACGCCGCGCAGACTGAACGTTGCCGAGCTGACCTTGAGCTTGCCGGCTTGCAATTCCGTCAGGGTCAGGATGCCGTTGACCATGCGCATCATGTCCCGCGCAGAACCGGCGGCGGTTTGCTGGTATTGCTCCAGTTCCGGGTCCATCTCGACGGTCTGCATCAACTCGAGCGAACCGATCACACCGTTCATGGGCGTGCGCAACTCGTGGGTCAGGGTGGCGAGGAATTCGTCCTTGAGCTTGTTGCTGTGGGCCAGTTGCTGGTTCAGCACTTCGAGCTTCTGACCGGCATCGAACAGCGTCTGCGCCTGCTGCTCGCGCATGGCGTTGATGCGGTCGGCCAGGGCCAGGGACAGCAACGCCACTTCGATGGCCGAACCGATCTGGCTGGAATACATGGTCAGGAACACGTTGGGCAGGTAACCCAAGACCATCATGGTGTTGACGATGCCGCCGAGCAGGAAAGCCGACCAGGCAATGATGAAATACCGCGCCACCCGCAGGCCACGCAACCAGGCGCACAGCCCGGCGATGAAGATCACCACGGTGAAGACCAGCGCCAAGGCTGTCGCCAGACGCAAGGCCAGCGCGTAACTGGCCATCAACGACAACCCGATCACCACTGCACTGAACGCCACCAGGGCCAACAGTAAACGGTCGAGCCAGCGACCGTGGCTGGCCGTCTGCAAGAAACTGCGAGCGAACTGGCTGCCGAACAGGCCTGCGCACCCGATGAAGAACGGCGTCGCGGCGTTGGCCCACCAGGGGTTGTCCGGCCAGAAATACTCCACGGCCGCGCCGTTCACCGACAGCTGATACAGGCCGAATGAAGCGATGTAAAAGATGTAATAGAGGTAACTGGTGTCGCGCACGCTGAGGTAAATGAACAGGTTGTAGACCAGCATTCCCAACAACACGCCATAGATCAGCCCCAGCACATACAGGCGGACCGGTTGTTCTTCGAGGTAAGCGGTGCTCGACCACAAGGTGACCGGCGCCTGGATCGACCCTTCGCTCTGCAGGCGCAGGTACACGGTTTGCGCCTGGTCAGGGGTGAAATTCAGATCGAACAGGTAGTTGTTCTGGCGGATCTCGCGCGTGGCAAACGGCAACGCATCGCCGGTTTGCCGGGCCAATCGATAGTCACCGCCCGCATCGGGCAAGTAGAGATCGAGGTGATCGAGGGGCGGATAGGCCAGTTCCAGCAGCCAGGTCCGTTGCGCCGCCGGATTGGTCGGGCGGTAATGCAGATCGATTTTCAGCCAGAACACCGAACGCGAGTAACCGGCGTTGAGAGTGGCTTTATCGTGGAGCTTGAAGTTTCCGGCCGCGGCTTGCGCACGAACATCGGCGATGGTCGCCTGACCGCCCGCGTCTTCGTACACCTGCAGGGCTCGGCCCAGGGGAAGGCTCTGGGTGAATTCATCGAACTCGACGGCGCTCGCCATTAGGGGCAAGCACAACAGTAACATCAGCAAATAGCGCATTTAAGCCCCAGCGTGGCCTGTCCGGTTATCTCAGGAAGCCCCTCATTCCCTTTGAGTAGACGTAAAACCGGTATTACCTGTTATTGGTTTGGATCCACTCTAGCATAGCCGTTGATGGCCATTGAGCACCATTGAAATTTTTCCTGCGAAGGCTCTAGTACGGGCGTTCCAGCGGCATGATTGAGGCAGATCTGTTTATGCTGTCAGCGCGTGACAAGGCATCGGCCGCTTTACACATTCCTGTAGCAGCTGGCGAAGCCTGCGTTCGGCTGCGAAGCAGTCGTGAATTCAGACGATGCGATGCATCATTCAGACCGCGCGCTCAGGTTTTACGACAGCTTCGCAGCCGAACGCAGGCTTCGCCAGCTGCTACAAGTCACTCCCATGACTCGTTGGTCGACTGGTGGTAAGCTCGCGCACCATGAATATCTACAGCTCTCGCCCCGTTGTCCTCTGTCTCTCCGGCCACGACCCAAGTGGTGGCGCCGGCTTGCAGGCAGATATCGAAGCCCTGCTCGCCCAGGGTTGTCATGCGGCCCCGGCCGTCACCGCCCTGACCGTGCAAGACACGGTCAACGTCACTGACTTTCGCGTGCTCGACCGCGAGTGGGTGCTGGCCCAGGCCAATGCCGTGCTCAACGACTCCGAAGTCGCTGCCGTGAAGCTGGGCATGCTCGGTTCCCTGGAGATGGTCGACACCGTCGTCGAACTGCTCTCGGCGCACCCGCATTTGCCGGTGGTCTGCGACCCGGTGCTGCGTGCCGGCGGCGGCGGACGCCTGGGCAAGGATGAAGTTGGCTACGCCATGCGCGAACGCCTGCTGCCCCTGTCCATCATCGCTACCCCCAACCTTCCCGAAGCCCGCATCCTCGCCGAACTGCCCGAAGGCACCGCGGACGAGTGCGCTGAAAAACTCCTGCCGTTCGTCAAACACCTGCTGATCACCGGCGGTCATGGCGACGAACACGAAATCCACAATCGCCTGTACAGCCGCGAAGGCCTGCGCGAAACCTATACCTGCCAGCGCCTGCCCGGCAGCTATCACGGTTCCGGCTGCACCTTGGCCAGCGCCCTGGCCGGTCGACTGGCCCAGGGTGAAAACCTCGCCAGCGCCGTGCAGACCGCGCTTGACTACACTTGGCGTACCCTGCGTGATGCCGAGCAGTTGGGCAAAGGCCAGTTCGTGCCGCGTCGCCTGCCGCTGGATTTCTGTTCGTAACTTTCTATTCGCACTGCGGTGAGGCTTGTCCGATGAAACTACGTGGCCTGTACGCCATTACCGACAGCCAGTTGCTGGCCGGTAAATTTCTCTCGTACGTGGAAGCGGCGCTGGAAGGCGGCGTCACCCTGCTGCAATACCGCGACAAAAGCAGCGACGACGCCCGACGTTTACGTGAGGCCGAAGCCCTGCGCGATCTGTGTGATCGCTACAAGACTCATTTGATCATCAACGACGACGCCGAACTGGCCGCTCGCTTGAACGTCGGCTTACACCTGGGTCAGACCGATGGTCCGCTGACACCGGCACGCGCGTTACTCGGCCGTCAGGCGATCATCGGTTCAACCTGCCACGCGCAACTCGAACGCGCCGAGCAAGCGGCCAAGGAAGGCGCCAGTTACGTCGCCTTCGGTCGCTTCTTCAATTCCAACACCAAACCCGGCGCCCCGACCTGCAGTCTTGAACTGCTCGACCAGGCCCGCAGCAAACTGCACCTGCCGATCTGCGCGATTGGCGGCATCACCTTGGACAACGCCGCGCCGCTGGCGGCCCATGGGGTCGACTTGCTGGCGGTGGTGCATGGCCTGTTTGGCGCCGACAGCACGGCTGAAGTGACCCGCCGCGCCCGTGCCTTTAACGAATTACTGAAAATCTGATTTGAGAGCCCGATCATGTCTCGTTCCGAAACCCTGTTTGCCAACGCCCAGAAACACATTCCCGGTGGCGTGAACTCGCCTGTTCGCGCGTTCAAAAGCGTGGGCGGCACACCGTTGTTCTTCAAACACGCCGAAGGCGCCTACGTCACTGACGAAGACGACAAGCGTTATGTTGACTACGTTGGCTCGTGGGGCCCGATGATTCTTGGCCACAGCCACCCGGACGTGCTGGACGCGGTGCGCAAACAACTGGAGCACGGCTTGTCCTACGGCGCCCCGACCGCGATGGAAACCGAGATGGCCGACCTGGTCTGCTCGATCGTGCCGTCGATGGAAATGGTGCGCATGGTCAGCTCCGGCACCGAAGCGACCATGAGTGCCATCCGTCTGGCCCGTGGTTTCACCGGTCGCGACAACATCATCAAGTTCGAAGGCTGCTACCACGGTCACTCCGACAGCCTGCTGGTCAAGGCCGGTTCCGGCGCCCTGACCCAAGGCGTACCAAGCTCGGCCGGTGTGCCGGCGGATTTCGCCAAGCACACCCTGACTCTGCCGTTCAATGACATCGACGCAGTCGAAGCCATGCTCGCTGACGTCGGCCAGGACGTGGCCTGCATCATCGTCGAGCCGGTGGCCGGCAACATGAACTGCGTTCCGCCGGCGCCAGGTTTCCTCGAAGGCCTGCGGACCCTGTGCGACAAGCACGGCGTGGTGCTGATTTTCGACGAAGTGATGACAGGTTTTCGTGTTGCCCTCGGCGGTGCACAAGCGCACTTCGGCGTGACGCCGGACCTGAGCACCTTCGGCAAGATCATCGGTGGTGGCATGCCGGTCGGCTGCTTCGGCGGCAAGCGCGAAATCATGTCGCGCATCGCGCCACTAGGCCCGGTGTATCAGGCTGGCACGCTGTCGGGTAACCCGCTGGCGATGGCGGCGGGCCTGACGACGTTGCGCCTGATCAGCCGTCCTGGCTTCCATGACGAACTGAGCGACTACACCAGCCGCTTGCTCGATGGCCTGCAACAGCGCGCCGATGCCGCGGGCATTCCGTTCGTCACTACTCAGGCCGGCGGTATGTTTGGTCTGTACTTCAGTGGTGCCGATGACATCGTGACTTTCGACGACGTGATGGCCAGCGACGCCAAGCTGTTCGGTCGCTTCTTCCACTTGATGCTCGAAGGCGGCGTGTACCTGGCGCCAAGTGCTTTCGAAGCCGGCTTCACCTCGATCGCTCATGGCGAAACCGAGTTGAAATTGACGCTGGATGCCGCCGAGCGTGCATTCGCCGCATTGAAATAACGCTGTGCCCGCTGACACTGGCGATTGCCAGCGTCAGCTTTCACCTGGATTTACACCCTTATTCCTACGGTTCTGCTAATAATCCCCCGTAAATGGGGCGATATATTCCCCGCGCAGCAGAAAAACGAGTAAAGACTTTGTAAGGTTGGCCCTGCTTATTTCATAATGCGCGCTTATTGGATCCCCTCGATGGGTCCGCGCGCCCTTCAGAGGTAAGTCGATTCCCATGAACCGCACCGGCCGCGCCCTTGCACTGGGCTGCCTGTTGCTCCTTCAGCCCCTGCTCGCGCTCGCACAAGCAGGCGGCAACTCGTTGTTAATCCCAGCGATGGGTCGCTGCACCCTCAATACTCAGCCGCAAGACCTGACGCAAGCGCTCGCCGCCTGCCAGAAAGCGTCGGATGAAGGGGATGCGCAAGCGCAATACGAGTTGGGTGAGTTCTACTACGACGGCAAAAACACCCCGCGCGACCTCAAAATAGCCCTGGGCTACTTCGAAAAGGCCTCGCTGCAAGGCCACGCCCAGGCGCAATTCAAACTTGGCACCATGTTCTTTCACGGCGAAGGCGTGCCGGCCAATAACGTTCAGGCGTATATCGTGCTGAAAATGGCCGCGGTCAACGGCGCTGAAGATGCGCTGGATACGGCGGATGAAGTCGCCGAGAAGATGCCGCGCGAAGATCTGGAAGTCGCTACCCAGGTGCTGGGGCAAATATTCCGTAAATACCTGATGGAATTGCAGAGCGCCGATGGGCGTACGCCGTTTTCGCCACTGCCCTGATTGACGCAGGCCCCTGTGGCGAGGGAGCTTGCTCCCGCTCGGCTGCGCAGCAGTCGTAACGTCAAACAATGCGGTGAATCAGAAAAACGGTGTTTGCAGAGTTTAGGGCCGCTTCGCGCCCCAGCGGGAGCAAGCTCCCTCGCCACAAACAACCCAGTTCATTTCAAAAGCTTTCCTGCTTACTTCTCAGGCATCGGCATCGGAAACGGCATGACATTGCCGACCGCGCCGCGGGCTTCGCTGATTTTCGGTGTGCCGAGGCGTTCCACTTCGTCGATGCGCACAATCGAATGCATCGGCACGAAACTGCGCACCACGCCCTCGAACTGAGCCTTGAGCTTCTCTTCGCTCGGATCGACGACCACTTGCGTACGCTCGCCAAAGACGAACTCTTCCACTTCCAGGAAGCCCCACAGATCACTTTGATAGATCTGCTTGGCATACATTTCGTACACCTGGCCCTGGTTGAGGAAAATCACCTTGTAGATTGGGGCTTCACGTTTGGTCATGGTGGGCGGGCAACACATTGGGGGATAAAAATGAGGGCGCGAACTATAGCATAGCCGCCGGACGCACAGCGGTAGGAACCTGGGGACATGTTCCCTATAATGCGCGGTTCTTTGAATCACGTGATGACTGTATCCATGGCCAAGAAGCTTTACATCGAAACCCACGGTTGCCAGATGAACGAGTACGACAGCTCGCGCATGGTCGATCTGCTGGGTGAACATCAGGCCCTGGAAGTCACCGCTCGCGCTGAAGATGCCGACGTGATCCTGCTCAACACCTGCTCGATCCGCGAACGCGCCCAGGACCGGGTGTACTCCCAACTCGGCCGCTGGCGCGAACTGAAACTGGCCAACCCGGACATGGTAATCGCCGTCGGCGGTTGCGTGGCCAGCCAGGAAGGCGCGGCCATCCGCGATCGCGCCCCGTACGTGGACGTGGTCTTCGGCCCGCAAACCCTGCACCGCCTGCCGGAAATGATCGACGCCGCGCGCGCCACCAAGCTGCCGCAAGTCGACGTCTCGTTCCCGGAAATCGAAAAATTCGACCATTTGCCCGAGCCGCGTATCGACGGTCCAAGTGCCTACGTGTCGGTCATGGAAGGCTGCAGCAAGTACTGCACGTTCTGCGTGGTGCCTTACACCCGTGGCGAAGAAGTCAGCCGACCGTTTGATGACGTGATTGCCGAAATCATGCACCTGGCCGAAAACGGTGTGCGGGAAGTGACGCTGCTGGGTCAGAACGTCAACGGTTATCGCGGGACCACTCACGATGGTCGCCTGGCGGATCTCGCCGAACTGATCCGCGTGGTAGCCGCCGTCGATGGCATCGACCGGATCCGCTACACCACCTCACATCCGCTGGAATTCTCGGACAGCCTGATCCAGGCCCACGCCGACGTGCCGGAACTGGTGAAACACCTGCACTTGCCGGTGCAATCGGGTTCAGACCGCATTCTCTCGGCGATGAAACGCAACCACACCGCGTTGGAGTACAAATCCAAACTGCGCAAATTGCGCGCCGCCGTGCCGGGGATCTGCATCAGCTCGGACTTCATCGTTGGCTTCCCGGGCGAGACCGAGAAAGACTTTGAACAGACCATGAAGCTGATCGAAGACGTCGGTTTCGACTTCTCCTACTCCTTCGTCTACAGCCAGCGTCCGGGCACTCCGGCCGCCGATCTGGCCGACGAAACGCCGGAAGAGTTGAAAAAGGAACGCCTGAACGCGCTGCAACATCGCTTGAACCAGCAGGGTTTCGAGATCAGCCGACAAATGGTCGGGTCGATCCAGCGGATTCTGGTCACCGATTATTCGAAAAAAGACCCCGGCGAGCTGCAAGGTCGGACCGAGAATAACCGTATCGTCAACTTCCGCTGCGACAATCCGACCTTGATCGGCCAGTTCGCCGATGTGCACATCGATGCCGCACAGCCGCACTCGCTGCGGGGCTCGCTGGTCCAGTAACCCATATCTCCCCTGTGGGAGCGGGCTTGCTCGCGAAAGCGTCGGCACATCCAACATCTATGTGACTGACAGACCGCATTCGCGAGCAAGCCCGCTCCCACAGGGGGACGGTGTTTGGCGCTGGATTATTTAAGAGCTTTCGCACCCAGCCCACTGGCGTTATCCTTGATTTCATCTTAATTGCCCCAGGGCGGCTAAATACGACCTTGAACGCACCCATAGAACCACATCGTTTTATTCTCGAGCCCTTTGAGGCCCGCCGCTTCGCCAATCTGTGCGGGCAGTTCGACGAGCATCTGCGCTTGATCGAACAGCGCCTGACCATCGAGATCCGCAACCGCGGAAACCAGTTCGAGCTGATCGGCGACCCCAAGCACACCACCTCCGCGGAAAACCTCCTGCGCCGCCTGTACCGGGAAACCAAGGGTACCGAGCTGTCGCCGGACATGGTTCACCTGTTCCTGCAGGAATCGGCCGTCGAAGAACTGGACAACGTTTCCCCGTCCGAACCCTCCGTGGCCCTGCGCACCAAAAAAGGCATGATTCGCCCTCGTGGCTTGAATCAGCTGCGCTACGTGAAGGAAATTCTCGGCAACGACATCAATTTCGGCATTGGCCCGGCCGGTACCGGCAAGACCTATCTGGCCGTTGCCTGCGCGGTCGACGCGCTCGAACGCGAGCAGATCCGTCGCATCCTGCTGGTGCGCCCGGCGGTTGAAGCGGGCGAAAAGCTCGGCTTCCTGCCCGGCGACCTGTCGCAGAAGATCGACCCGTACCTGCGCCCGCTCTACGACGCTCTCTACGAGATGCTCGGTTTTGAACACGTGGCCAAGCTGATCGAGCGCCAGGTCATCGAAGTGGCTCCACTGGCCTACATGCGCGGTCGCACGCTGAACAACAGTTTCATCATCCTCGACGAAAGCCAGAACACCACCGTCGAACAGATGAAGATGTTCCTGACCCGGATCGGCTTCGGCTCCACAGCCGTCATCACCGGTGACATCACCCAGGTCGACCTGCCGAAAGGCACCAAGTCCGGGCTGCACCATGTGATCGAAGTGCTCAAAGACGTTCCGGGCATCAGTTTCACCCATTTCATGCCCAAGGACGTTGTGCGCCATCCGCTGGTGCAACGCATCGTCGAAGCCTACGAGCGCTTCGAGAATCGCGTGGTAGACGAAACGCCAAAGGACAGTCGCCGCGATGCTTGAGCTTGATCTGCAACTGGCTACCCAAGCGTCTGCCCCGAGCGAAGCCGAGTTCCGCCAATGGTGCGAACTGGCCCTGCGCCAGCGCACCGCCGACTCTGAAATGACCATCCGTTTGGTCGATGAAGAAGAGGCCCGCGAGCTGAACCACACCTGGCGGCAGAAGGATTACGCCACCAACGTCCTGTCGTTTCCTGCCGATGTGCCTGACGAGTTTCTGGATATCCCACTGCTGGGCGATCTGGTGATTTGCGTGGCCGTGGTCGAACGCGAAGCCGCCGAGCAAGGCAAGGAACTAAAGGCCCATTGGGCGCATCTGGTGATTCACGGCAGCTTGCATCTGTTGGGTTACGACCATATAGATGACGACGAAGCCAAAGAAATGGAAGCACTGGAACGAACGTTGCTTGCCGAGTTGGGCTATCCCGACCCTTATGAAGACGACGAAACAGACACAACCCCTCCCGTGACAACAAAGGATTCAGAGTAATCGCTATGAGCGAAGATCGATCGAGCAACGGGCAAAAGTCTTGGCTGGGTAAGCTCACCCAGGCTTTTGCCCACGAGCCGAAGAACCGCCAGGAGCTGCTGGAGCTGCTGCGCGACGCACACCAAAACAAACTGCTGGACAGCGAAGCGCTGGCCATCGTCGAAGGCGCCATTCAGGTCGCTGACCTGCAAGTACGGGACATCATGGTCCCGCGCTCGCAGATGATCAGCATCAAGGCGACCCAGACACCTCGCGAGTTCCTGCCTGCCGTGGTCGACTCGGCTCACTCCCGTTACCCTGTCATCGGCGAAAGCCACGATGACGTGATGGGCGTGTTGCTGGCCAAGGACTTGCTGCCATTGATCCTCAAGGAGAATGGCGACAGCTTCAACATCAAGGATCTGCTGCGTCCGGCCACCTTCGTGCCCGAGTCCAAGCGTCTGAACGTGCTGCTGCGTGAGTTCCGCGCCAATCACAACCACATGGCCATCGTCATTGACGAATACGGCGGTGTGGCGGGCTTGGTGACCATCGAAGACGTGCTGGAACAGATCGTCGGCGACATCGAAGACGAGCACGACGTCGAGGAAGACAGCTACATCAAGCCGCTTCCAAGCGGTGACTTCCTGATCAAGGCCCTCACGCCGATCGAGAACTTCAACGAGTTCTTCGACAGCGAATTCTCCAACGACGAGTTCGACACCGTTGGCGGCCTGGTGATGAGCGCGTTCGGGCACTTGCCAAAACGCAACGAAATCACTGAAATCGGTCCTTATCGCTTCCGCATCCTGAACGCCGACAGCCGTCGGATTCACTTGCTTCGCCTGACGCCTATTGCCCGGTAATTCTAAGGATTGAAATGCATCGTATGACCCGCCCCGGCTGGCCCGGTAACCTGCTGGCCGTGGCGGCCGGTGCACTCACCACCCTGGCCCTGGCGCCGTTCGATATCTGGCCGTTGGCATTGCTGGCGGTCGGCTTCTTTTATGCCGGCTTGCGCGAACTGAGTCCTCGTCAGGCCTTGGGCCGTGGCTGGTGTTTCGGTTTCGGCCTGTTTGGCGCCGGCACCAGCTGGATCTATTACAGCATCCACCACTTCGGCGGCGCTTCGGTGTTGCTGGCCGGTTTCCTGATGCTGATCTTCACGGCGGCGATTGCCTGGTTCTTCGCCCTGCCCGCCTGGATCTGGGCGCGCTGGCTGCGTCGTAACGAAGCACCGCTGGCGGATGCCTTGGCGTTTGCAGCGCTGTGGGTCGGCCAGGAAGCGTTTCGCGGCTGGTTTCTCACCGGTTTCCCGTGGCTCTACTCCGGTTACAGCCAGCTCGACGGCCCGCTGGCCGGGCTCGCCCCCGTCGGCGGGATGTGGCTGATTTCCTTCACCCTGGCCCTGACGGCTGCGCTGATCTACAACTCAATACGTCTGGTGCGCACGGGCCGCAAAGGCTTCATCGCCGCAGGCGTGTTGCTGCTGGTCGGCCCTTGGGTGGCCGGCATGGCCTTGAAGGAACACGCCTGGACCAGCCCGGCGGGCCCGGCGCTGAGCGTCGCGGCCATTCAGGGCAATATCGAACAAAGCATGAAGTGGGACCCGGCGCAGCTCAACGCGCAGCTGGCGTTGTACCGCGACATGAGCCTCAGCTCCAAGCCAGTCGACTTGCTGATCTGGCCGGAAACGGCCGTCCCGGTGCTCAAAGAGTCCGCCGAGGGCTACCTGAACATGATGGGGAATTTCGCCTCAGAGCGTAAATCTGCGCTGATTACCGGCGTCCCGATCCGCCAGGAAGTCCGCCATGAGAAACGCTTTTTCAACGGCATTACCGTGCTTGGTGAAGGCGATGGCACCTACCTCAAGCAAAAGCTGGTGCCTTTTGGCGAATACGTTCCGTTGCAGGACGTGCTGCGCGGGCTGATCGCGTTTTTCGACCTGCCGATGTCTGACTTTGCCCGTGGCCCGGCAGACCAGCCCATGCTGCAAGCCAAGGGTTATCAGATCGCGCCATTCATCTGCTACGAAGTGGTCTACCCGGAATTCGCCGCCAGTCTGGCAGCTCGCAGTGATTTGCTGCTGACCATCAGCAACGACACCTGGTTCGGCACCTCCATCGGTCCGCTGCAACATCTGCAGATGGCGCAGATGCGCGCGCTCGAGGCCGGCCGCTGGATGATCCGCGCCACCAACAACGGCGTGACCGGCCTGATCAACCCGTTCGGGCAGATCACGGTGCAAATCCCACAGTTTGAACGCGGCATCCTGTACGGCGAAGTCGTGCCGATGCACAACCTGACGCCTTACCTGGAATGGCGTTCGTGGCCGTTGATCATCGTTTGTGTGTTGTTGTTTGGCTGGGCACTGGTGGCGAGCCGGATGGCCAAGACCGTCTGAGACTGACGAGCTTTTGTGGCGAGGGGATTTATCCCCGTTGGGATGCGGAGCAGCCCTGAAAAATGGGCCTGCTGCGCAGTCCAACGGGGCGGTGCGACGTTTCGCTAAATCCCCTCGCCACAGGTATCGATTATTTCTGTCGGTAAAACAGCGAATACCCGATCTGCCCCACTGCCTCATTCAACAACTGCCCGCTCTGCCAGATCGATTTGAATTCCGGCATCCAGCCGCCCAGCGGCCGGGCATTGTCCACGCCTAAAAAACCCACCGGCGCTGGCACCACTTCAAACCCTGCCTGTTCAAAACTCCAGACCGATCGCGGCATGTGCCAGGCCTGTGTGACCACCACTACCCGCTTGATGCCCTGCGGCAACAACACCTCGGCGCTGAACTGCGCGTTCTCCCACGTCGTGCGGCTGCGCCCTTCCTGCCAGCGCACGGTCACGCCGAAATCATCGAGCAACGAATCCGCCATCAACTTCGCTTCGGTGGGCGGTGTACCGTAATGCAGGCCGCCGCTGGTGAGAATGGGCAACCCGGATGCCTTGGCCAGCCGCGCCGCATACCGTTCGCGCTCCAGACCTATACCTGTCGGCTGATCAACCCCCCAGGCAATATCGCCACGCTCACGCCCGGAACCCAGCAGCACAATCGCATCCGCGCGCTGGTTCAGGGTGGCCCATTCCTCCCGTGCCAGTGGCGGCTCACTTTCCAGCGCCTTGGCGCCCCACTGCACCACCACCGGCAAACTCATTAACAGGAAGCCGCCGAAACCCAAGGTAAAGCAAACCGCCGCAAGCCTCGGCCTAGAGCGGCGCAACCACCACGCAAGTATCAGCAACAGCAAAAGAATGCCGGGAGGCAATAGAAGTTGTTTCACGAAATAGCGAAAAGGCATCGAGCATCTCCAAAAGATGCCCGAAGCCTAAGTGGGTTGACGCAATGCGACAACAAGTGCGGAAGGACTATGCTTTAAAAAGCCATGGGACATGGCTTGCAGTCGTTATTTGAACTGCAGAGACCGGACCTTTTCCGCGTCCCTGCCAGGTGCCTTGTCCTTGAGCCAGATGATCTTGGCCGAACGTGGTGCGTCGAGTTGCTTCACTGCTGCAGACAAGCATCCGTGCGTCTCACGTTCACTGCGGTCCAGATAGGCTTTGACCAGTGCAAACTCTGCGGGGCTCAACCCACGCAGTTCCAGCTCCAGGGGACGCTCATCGCGTAGCCGGTCCGCGGTTTTAGCTGCGTCCAGGGCCATCCCCAGACGATCGATCAGTCTTTCATACAGCTGCGGTTTCGTGACTTTTTTCTGTGACTCAACCATCCCTCACCTCATTGAAGATAAGACTCGCTCCCCATTTAGAGCTTAGCTTCCATGAACAAACCGGCTGGATGCCGCGACCAACGGCCCTCGCGGCGGTTTTCACAAGACGCGCGGCAGTAATCAGGGTTTCCCTCGGTAGAGTGCGGTCATGTATGCTACGGCGCTTCCTGTAACTCCACTTCCAGCTCGCGTGGGCACCGAAACGCCGATTTGGCGTCGTCACCGTCCAGCGTTGCATTGAAGAGGATTAGGCCACCCCTATTCAGTTCAAAAGTAGCCATGCACGAACAATATCAGCCCCGTGAAATCGAAGCCGCCGCCCAGTCGTTCTGGGACGAGCAAAAGTCCTTTGAAGTCAGTGAACAGCCAGGCAAGGAGACGTTCTACTGCCTGTCGATGTTCCCTTACCCCAGCGGCAAGCTACACATGGGGCACGTGCGCAACTACACCATCGGCGACGTGATCTCCCGCTACCAGCGCATGCAAGGCAAGAACGTCCTGCAACCCATGGGTTGGGACGCCTTCGGCATGCCGGCGGAAAACGCCGCGATGAAGAACAACGTAGCGCCCGCCAAGTGGACCTACGAAAACATCGCCTACATGAAAACCCAGCTGCGCAGCCTGGGCCTGGCGGTGGACTGGTCCCGCGAAGTGACCACCTGCAAGCCTGATTACTACCGCTGGGAACAATGGCTGTTCACTCGCCTGTTCGAAAAAGGCGTGATCTACAAGAAAAGCGGCACCGTGAACTGGGACCCGGTCGACCAGACCGTCCTGGCCAACGAACAAGTAATCGACGGCCGCGGCTGGCGTTCCGGCGCGCTGATCGAAAAGCGCGAAATCCCGATGTACTACTTCAAGATCACCGCCTACGCGGATGAGCTGCTGGAGAGCCTCGACGAACTGACTGGCTGGCCTGAACAGGTCAAGACCATGCAGCGCAACTGGATCGGCAAATCCCGCGGCATGGAAGTGCAGTTCCCGTACAACGTCGACTCCATCGGCGAAGCCGGTGCGCTGAAAGTCTTCACCACCCGTCCAGACACCCTGATGGGCGCGACCTACGTCGCCGTGGCCGCCGAACACCCACTGGCCACCCTGGCCGCGCAGAACAACCCTGAGCTGCAAGCGTTCATCGCTGAATGCAAAGGCGGCAGCGTTGCCGAAGCCGACGTCGCCACCCAAGAGAAAAAAGGCCTGCCGACCTCGCTGTTCGTCGAGCACCCGCTGACCGGTGAGAAACTCCCGGTATGGGTCGCCAACTACGTGCTGATGCATTACGGCGATGGCGCGGTGATGGCTGTACCGGCTCACGACGAACGTGATTTCGAGTTCGCCACCAAGTACGACCTGCCAATCAAGTCCGTGGTACGCACCAGTTCCGGTGATACCAACCCGGCTCCATGGCAGGACGCTTACGGCGAGCACGGCACGCTGATCAACTCCGGTGAATTCGACGGCCTCGACTTCGCAGGCGCGTTCGACGCCATTGAAGTCGCGCTGATCAAGAAAAACCTCGGCGCCTCGCGCACCCAGTTCCGCCTGCGCGACTGGGGCATCAGCCGCCAGCGCTATTGGGGCTGCCCGATCCCGATCATCCACTGCACCACCTGCGGTGATGTGCCGGTCCCGGAAGATCAACTGCCTGTCGTACTGCCGGAAGACGTGGTGCCGGATGGCGCCGGTTCGCCATTGGCGCGCATGCCTGAGTTCTACGAGTGCGCTTGCCCGAAATGCGGCGCACCGGCCAAGCGTGAAACCGACACCATGGACACCTTCGTCGAGTCGTCGTGGTACTACGCCCGTTACGCCTCGCCACACTATGAAGGCGGCCTGGTAGAAAAATCGGCGGCTGACCACTGGTTGCCGGTGGATCAATACATCGGCGGTATCGAACACGCGATTCTTCACCTGCTGTACGCGCGCTTCTTCCACAAGTTGATGCGCGACGAAGGCCTGGTGAGCTCCAACGAGCCGTTCAAGAACCTGCTGACCCAGGGCATGGTGATCGCCGAGACTTACTATCGTCGCGAAGCCAATGGTGCTTACACCTGGTTCAACCCGGCGGACGTCGAACTCGAACGCGACAGCAAGGCCAAGGTCATCAGCGCCAAGCTGATCGCAGACGGCCTGCCGGTGGAAATCGGCGGCACCGAGAAGATGGCCAAGTCGAAGAACAACGGCGTCGACCCACAGTCGATGATCGACCAGTTCGGCGCAGACACCTGCCGTCTGTTCATGATGTTCGCCTCGCCACCTGACATGAGCGCGGAATGGTCCGACTCCGGCGTCGAGGGCTCGCACCGCTTCCTCAAACGCGTCTGGCGCCTGGCTCAAGCGCACGTCACTCAGGGCTTGCCGGGTAAACTGGACGTCGCCAGCCTGAACGACGAGCAGAAAGCCATTCGCCGTTCGATCCACCTGGCCATCAAGCAGGCCAGCCACGACGTCGGCCAGAACCACAAATTCAACACCGCCATCGCCCAGGTGATGACGCTGATGAACGTGCTGGAAAAAGCCGCGCAAGGCACCGAACAGGATCGCGCACTGGTTCACGAAGGTCTGGAAGCCGTGACGTTGCTGCTGGCTCCGATCACCCCGCACATCAGCCACGAGCTGTGGCATCAACTGGGTCACGCTGGCCCGGTGATCGACGCCGGTTGGCCGGTGGTGGACGAAACCGCGCTGGTGCAGGACAGCCTGACGCTGGTCATCCAGGTCAACGGCAAGCTGCGCGGCCAGATCGAAATGCCGGCCACCGCGACTCGCGAAGAAGTCGAAGCCGCTGCCCGGGTCAACGAGAACGTGCTGCGCTTTGTCGACGGCCTGACTATTCGTAAAGTGATCGTAGTGCCCGGGAAACTGGTCAATATCGTCGCCAGCTAAAATTGGATCAGGCGCCAGGTGAGCCTGGCGCCGAGTAAAACCTTTCGGGCCGCACGGTCGGCCCACATGGTTTCAAGGGGAGCAACAAGATGATCAAACGCAATTTGCTGGTGATGGGCCTTGCGGTCCTGTTGAGCGCCTGCGGTTTCCAGCTGCGCGGCACCGGCACCAATGAACTGGCGATCAAGGAGCTCGATCTGAGCGCCCGCAACGCCTACGGCGAAACCGTGACGCAATTGCGTCAAGTGCTGCAAAGCAGCGGCGTCAAGGTTTACACCGGAGCGCCGTACAAGCTTGTGTTAACGGATGAGCAGGAAAGCCAGCGCATCCTCAGCTACGCCGGTGCCGGCCGTACTGGCGAATATCAGGTGAGCACCGTGTTGAGCTACGACATCCGGGGTGCGCAAGGCCTGCCGCTGCTGAGCGACAAGCTCGAAGTGCAGAAGATCTTCATCCACGATGGCAACAACCTGGTGGGTTCCGACCAGGAAGCCAATACGGCTCGCACAGAAACCCGTCGCGAGTTGGTTCAACGCATGATGCTGCGCCTGTCACAGCTCTCTCCGACTCAGTTGGAGCAACTGCAACAGACCGCCGACGCCAAGGCAAAAGCCGAAGCCCAGGCACTGGAAGCGGCGCAGAAAGCTGAAGCGGAAACCCCGCGTCAGTCACCCATCGAAATCCCGCAGCAATAAGACTTACGGGGCGCCCAGGCGCCCCGTTCGCCCTTTCTTATGAAACTCGCCCCCGCCCAACTCGCCAAGCACCTGCAAGGCACCCTCGCGCCTATCTACATCATCAGTGGCGATGACCCGCTGCTGTGTCAGGAAGCCGCCGACGCCATTCGTGCCGCCGCTCGCCAACAGGGTTTTGACGAACGCCAGGTCTTCGCCGCCGACGCCAGCTTTGACTGGGGGACGTTGCTGCAAGCCGGCGCGAGCATGTCGCTGTTCGCCGAAAAGCGCCTGCTGGAGCTGCGTCTGCCGTCCGGCAAACCCGGTGACAAGGGCGCCGCTGCGTTCATCGAATACTGCTCGCGCCCAGCCGAAGACACGGTGCTGCTGATCAGCCTGCCCAAGCTGGATGGCAGTGCGCAGAAAACCAAGTGGGGCAAGGCGCTGGTCGAAGGACAGCAGACGCAGTTCGTGCAGATCTGGCCGGTGGATGCCAACCAGTTGCCGAGCTGGATTCGTCAACGGTTGTCCCAGGCCGGGCTTTCCGCCAGCCAGGACGCCGTGGAACTGATTGCCGCGCGGGTCGAAGGCAACCTGTTGGCCGCCGCCCAGGAAATCGAAAAACTCAAGCTGATGGCCGAAGGTGGCCAGATCACCGTCGAAACCGTGCAAGCGGCGGTGGCCGACAGTGCGCGCTTCGATGTCTTTGGCCTGACCGACGCGATTCTCAACGGCGAAGCCGCCCATGCCCTGCGCATCCTCGAAGGGCTGCGCGGGGAAGGCGTCGAACCCCCGGTGATTCTCTGGGCGCTGGCCCGGGAGCTGCGTCTGCTGGCCAACCTTTCGCTGCAATACAGCCAGGGCGTGCCGCTGGACAAAGCTTTCAGCCAGGCCCGACCGCCGGTCTGGGACAAGCGCAAACCGCTGATGAGCAAAGCCCTGCAACGCTATCCGGCGCAACGCTGGGCGCAGTTGTTGCTGGAAGCGCAGCGTATTGATGCGCAGATCAAGGGTCAGGCGGCGGGTTCGCCATGGATGAGTCTCAGTCGGTTGTCGTTGCTGATGGCGGGCCAACGGCTGACGTTGCCTGCGGAGTAAGGTTTTTTGTGGCGAGGGAGCTTGCTCCCGCTGGGTTGCGAAGCGACCCCGCTTATCCCTGAAAGCAGGGGACCGCTGCGCAGTCCAACGGGAGCAAGCTCCCTCGCCACAGATATCATTGCCTACGCAATACGGGGACTAGACAGCCCTCCAACTTCAGCAGATTATTTCCCCCGCAAAACCCACTCATCCGAGAGATCCGATCATGAGCAAAAAGCCATCCAAAAATGGCCCCAACAAGGCCAAATCCATCATCGCCCAGCCACTGTTCCGCAGCCGTCAGGAACGAGCCGGAAAGGGCAAAGGCAGCTACCGCCGCGAAGCCTTCCAGTCTAATAGCTGGGAGGCTTCTTACTTTCTGGCGGCCTGAAAGGCAAGCCATCGCTCAACATGTTAAGGTCTGCACCTGATTCGTATTCCCTGGACCTGTGCATGCCCCTTTGTATTTCCCGTCGTTGGCCCCTGCGCCAACTGATCGCTGCCTCCAGCCTCATTTTGCTTGTCGCCTGCGCGGAAAAACCGACCGCCGCTGACGCCCAGCCGCTTCAAACCCTTCCCGTCGCGACAGCCCCTGCGGTCATTCCGCCCGTGGTGCCGACCGGTGAAAACCTCGACATCCAACCCACCCAGACCTTCGCCGAATGGCAGGCGGGCTTTCGCAAAGATGCGCTGGCCGCCGGCATTCGCGCCGATCTGTTCGACCGCGCGTTCGCCAATGTCAGCCTCGACAACAGCGTGATCCGCGCCGATCGCAGCCAGCCCGAATTTTCCCGTCCGGTGTGGGAATACCTCGACGGCGCCCTGTCGCCGCTGCGGGTACGTAAAGGTCAGGCGCTGGTCAACCAATACGCTGACATCCTGCAAAGCATCGAACAGCGCTACGGCGTCGACCGCCAGGCATTGGTGTCGGTGTGGGGCATGGAGAGTAATTTCGGTCAGTTCCAGGGCAACAAGTCAGTGATCAACTCCCTGGCGACCCTGGCCTACGAAGGCCGGCGTCCAGGCTTTGCTCATGCGCAACTGATTGCCGCCCTTCAAATCCTGCAACAAGGTGATATCGAGCCGGAGAAAATGCTCGGTTCCTGGGCCGGAGCCATGGGCCAGACCCAGTTTATCCCGACCACCTACAACACCCACGCCGTGGACTTCGATGGCGATGGTCGCCGCGACATCTGGAACAGCCCCGCCGATGCACTGGCCTCGACAGCGCACTATCTGCAAAGCTCTGGCTGGCAAAGAGGCCAACCATGGGGCTTTGAAGTGCAACTGCCGGGTAGCTTCAATTATGTTCTGGCTGACGGCACGATTCGCAAGAGCGTCGCTGAATGGCAACAGTTAGGTATCTCGCTGCCCAATGGTGCCCAGGTTCCGGCAGGCTCCGAACACCTGTCCGCCGCCCTGCTGCTGCCAGCCGGTTATCGCGGCCCGGCGTTCCTGGTGCTCGACAACTTCCGCGCGATCCTCAAGTACAACAACTCGTCGTCTTACGCATTGGCGGTGAGCCTGTTGTCCGAGCGCTTCAATGGGGGTGGCCTGATCAACGGCACCTGGCCAAAAGATGATTTGCCGTTGAGCCGCACCGAGCGGATCGAACTGCAAAGCCTGCTGAGCGCGCAGAACTACGATGCGGGCACTGCCGACGGGATTATCGGCGCCAATACCCGCAAAGCGATCCGCAGTGCCCAGCAGTCGTTTGGCTGGCCGGCGGACGGGTATCCGACGCACAAGCTGCTTGAAGGCCTGCGTAACCGTTAAAAGCTTCGCGGGCAAGCCTAGCGCCTACGGGATCACACCATCCTGTAGGAGCGAGGCTTGCCCGCGAAGACTGACAGGCGACGAATGACTACCGTTTGACCACCACATCCTGCTCCAACACCAATTCCTTCTTCCCTGCATCCAATCGAACCAACGCGCCCATCGGTAACGTCAGGTTCGGATCGCAATGCCCGCTGCGCCACCCGGCCAGCACCGGAATCCGCAACGACTCGAATGTCTGCTTGAGCAATCGCTCCAGCGCCACCCCATCAACCCCCGCCACATCGCCCACCAGAACTCCGCGCAACTTGCCCAGCGTGCCAGCCAGGCGCAGATGAGTCAGCAAGCGGTCGATGCGATACAGCGGCTCGTTGATGTCCTCGATCAGCAGAATCACGCCCTCAGCGTCCATCTCGTAAGGCGTGCCCATGGTCGCGGCTATCATCGACAGATTGCCCCCCAGCAAACGCCCGTGAGCAATGCCAGGCTCAATTGTGGTCAGCGGGAAAGCCACAGGGTGCAAAATCACACTGCCCGCCTTCACCTGCCCTCTGAGCATGTTGAAAAACGAAGACTCGGTCGGCTTTTGCTTCTCGCCCAGCAAATCGGCATTGAGCAGCGGACCGTGAAAGGTCACGAAACCGGCGTAACGGCTGATTGCCACGTGCAGCGCAGTGATGTCGCTGTAGCCGATAAACGGCTTGGCGTTGTTTTGCAGCAACTCGAAATCGATTCGATCGAGCAGGCGCGGCGTACCGTAACCACCACGCAGGCAAATGATCGCGTCGACTTCGGTGTCGGCGAACGCCGCGTGCAAGTCATTGAGCCGCACATCGTCGCTGCCGGCCAGGTAGCCATCCTGCTCGTACACCCCAGGAAACACCCGCAGCGCATAACCGCGAGCGCGCATCCAGGCAACGGCTTTGTCAGTGTCCAGCCCGGCAGGACCGGCGGGCGCAATGACGCCGATCAGCCCTTGCGAAGGCAAGGCCGGAACGGGTGAGTGAGGAAACAGCGTGTGAGTGGGTCGAACGGTCATCCATGAATCTCCCTGCGCGAAAAGCTTCAGCACACAGTAGTCAGGAACGGGGACAAACAGAAGAGGATCAATCGCCCCGCAGGTTGCAGGAAAAGACGGTAGCGGCCGTAGGCACGGCCAACAAAAACGCCCGCAAGGTTTGAAAAACCTTGCGGGCGCTTTGTTACAAGGACGAGATCAGTTCAGCTTTAACCAGCTTCGCCTGCTCGTCGGCGTGATACGAGGAACGTACCAGCGGGCCGGAAGCGACGTTCTTGAAGCCCATCTTGTAACCTTCCTCGGCGAACCAGGCGAATACGTCCGGGTGCACGAAACGCTGAACCGGCAAGTGACTGCGGGACGGTTGCAGGTACTGGCCCAGGGTCAGCATGTCGATGTCGTGTTCGCGCATGCGCTTCATGACTTCGATGACTTCTTCGTCGGTTTCGCCCAGCCCCAGCATCAGGCCGGACTTGGTCGGAATGTGCGGCATCATCTGCTTGAAGCGTTGCAGCAGGGTCAGCGACCACTGGTAGTCCGAACCCGGACGCGCAGCCTTATACAGGCGTGGCACGGTTTCCAGGTTGTGGTTGAACACATCCGGCGGCTCGGCGGCGGTGATTTCCAGCGCCACGTCCATACGGCCACGGTAGTCCGGGACCAGGGTTTCGAGCTGCACGTTCGGCGACAGCTTGCGGATCTCGCGGATGCAGTCGGCAAAGTGCTGGGCACCGCCGTCACGCAGGTCGTCGCGATCTACCGAGGTGATCACCACGTACTTGAGTTTCAGGTCGGCGATGGCGATGGCCAGGCTTTCCGGTTCGTTGACGTCCAGTGGCTTCGGACGACCGTGGCCCACGTCGCAGAATGGGCAACGACGGGTGCAGATGTCGCCCATGATCATGAAGGTCGCGGTGCCGCCGGAGAAGCACTCGCCCAGGTTCGGGCAGGACGCCTCTTCGCACACGCTGTGCAGCTTGTGTTTGCGCAGCAGGGCCTTGATGCGGTCGACTTCCGGGGAAACCGGGATGCGCACGCGGATCCAGTCGGGTTTCTTCGGCAGTTCGGTGGTCGGGATGATCTTCACCGGGATGCGTGCAACCTTCTCGGCGCCGCGCAGCTTGACGCCGGCTTCAACCTTGGCACGCGGGGCCGGACGCTCGGTAACATCCAGCGTCGGGATCATGGTTTGCACTGCATCAGTAGTCATATCAGTCGATTCCGCCCGTTAGGGTCGTCTGCTCAGCATAGTCGAGGTGTTTGACGAGCTGCGCGCGCAGCCGGGCACTTACCTCGGCAAATTCAATCGATCCTGCGTGATCGCTCAGCTGGGTCATCGCCAGCCCGGCGTAGCCGCAGGGATTAATCCGTCGAAACGGTTCCAGGTTCATGTCAACGTTCAGGGCCAGGCCATGAAAGGAGCAACCGTGGCGGATCCGCAAACCCAGGGACGCGATTTTCGCCCCGTTGACGTAGACACCCGGCGCATCAGGCTTGGCCGCTGCGGTCACGCCGTAGCTGGCCAGCAACTCGATCAGGCAGTGCTCCATGCGGGTGACAAGGTCACGCACGCCGAAACCCAGTTTGCGCACATCGAGCAACAGGTAGGCCACCAGCTGGCCAGGGCCGTGGTAAGTCACCTGACCACCGCGATCAACCTGCACCACCGGGATATCCCCCGGCAGCAGCAAGTGCTCGGCCTTGCCGGCCTGGCCTTGCGTGAACACCGGCGGGTGTTCGACCAGCCAGATCTCGTCCGCGGCATCGCTGCCGCGTTCGTTGGTAAACCGCTGCATGGCATGCCAGACCGGCTCGTAAGCCATCTGACCGAGCTCGCGAAAGCCCAGCGTGCCGGACATCACAGCACCATGTGCACGAAACCGGTAGCCCGCAACTCGCTGTTGATGTCATACAGCTGTTCTTGGCCGGTGGCGATGATGTGCAACTGGATGGTCGTGTACTTGCCGTTGGTGCTCTGGCGCTCGGCCAGGGTCTTGTGGTCAACGGTCGCGTGTTTCTCAAGGATCGCGATGATCTTGTCCTTGAAACCCACGCCGGTATCGCCGATCACCTTAATTGGGTAATCCGCGCAGGGGAATTCGATCTTTGGCGCCTTTACTTCGGTATCTGTCATGGCGTAACGGCCTCGTAAGCCGTGGCAACGGACATGGCCCCGCTCCGGATTGGAACGGGGCCATGCAAGTCCACACTAATTCAGTTGAACAAGCCGTAGAAGAATAGACGGATGCTATCCCACATGCGGCGGAAGATACCACCCTCCTCGACAGCGTCCAGGGCGATCAGGTCAGCGCTGTGCACCACCTTGTCGTCCAGTTTCACTTCGACTTTACCGATCACGTCGCCCTTGGCGATTGGCGCAACCAGTTGCGGATTCATGGTCATGCTCGCGGCGAGCTTTTTCAGCTGGCCTTTTGGCAGGGTCATGGTCAGGTCTTGAGCCAGGCCGGCCTTGACTTGATTGGTGCTGCCTTTCCAGACAGGAGCCTGAGCCAGCTCGGCGCCTTTCTGATAGAAGGTCTGGGTTTCGAAGAAGCGGAAACCGTAGGTCAGCAGCTTCTGGGTTTCGGAAGCACGGGCCACTTCGCTGTTGGTGCCAAACACCACGGCGATCAGGCGCATGCCATCACGTACGGCCGAAGACACCATGCAGTAGCCGGCTTCGTCGGTGTGGCCGGTTTTCAGACCATCGACGGTCTTGTCGCGCCACAGCAGCAGGTTGCGGTTAGGCTGCTTGATGCCGTTCCAGAAGAACTCTTTCTGCGAGTAGATCGCATAGTGAGCCGGGTCTTCGTGGATGATCGCGCGAGCCAGCACGGCCATGTCGTGAGCCGACGAGTAGTGCTCAGGGTTCGGCAGACCGGTCGGGTTCATGAAGTGGCTGTTGGTCATGCCCAGGTCGGCCACGGTTTTGTTCATCATGTCGGCGAATGCGTCTTCGCTGCCGGCGATGTGCTCGGAGAGCGCAACACTGGCGTCGTTACCCGACTGAATGATGATGCCGTGCAGCAGGTCGCTGACAGTAACCTGCGAGCCAACCTTGATGAACATCCGCGAACCGCCGGTACGCCAGGCGTTTTCGCTGACAGTCACCGGATCGTTTTCACCGATCTGGCCACGACGGATTTCCAGGGTCGCGATGTACGCGGTCATCAGCTTGGTCAGGCTGGCCGGCGGCAAACGCTGGTCACCGTTGTTCTCGACCAGCACGTTGCCGCTGCTGGCATCCATGAGCACGTAGGATTTAGCAGCCAGTTGTGGTGGCGACGGCATCATCTCGACCGCGAACGCGGCAGGCGAGAGGAGCAGCGGGACTAGCAGGCACAGGCGTTTGGCAAAGGTGGTGATGTTCATCCGTCTCTCGAAATCGCTAATGGAAACTGCCCGAAGGCAAAACTAATCAGATGACCTTCTAACGGGCCATCGCGTGTTCAGTTGCTCACTCAGAACCCTTGCCGGGCTTTTGTTCTTCAAGAGCCAACAACCAGGTCCACCCCCCAAACCGCAAGTGAACCGTCAATCAAGTACTACGTATTATTCGGCGGTGACCACGCTCGGCGAACCGAGATTGGCCAAGCGCACGCTGTTCTGCACTTGCTGGATTTCACCCGGCGAGCCGATCGGCCCCAGGCGCACCCGATGCAGCGTCTGTTGATTACGCACGATCGAGCTGATGAACACCGGAGCGCTCACCATCCCGCTGAGCTTCGATCTCAGGAGCTCTGCAGCGTCCGGGTTGGCGAACGCGCCCACCTGCAGATACTGGCCAGAGGCTGGTACAGAAGCGTTTTTTTTTGCATCAATCTGCACGGGCACTACGGCCGCCGCGTGTTGCTGCGGCGGTGGCGTCCATTGCTCGACGGTGCCTGCCGAAGCGGTAATCGTCGGCGCGGCATTTTGCGCTACTTGCGGCTCGTTGAGCATCAAAGGCGCCGGACGGCCCTTTTGTGCCCACCACTGTTGCGGATCGATGCCTTCGACCTTGACCCGCGCAGTGCCGGTTTCGGCGTAACCGAGTTTTTTCGCGGCGGCGTATGACAAGTCGATGATGCGGTCCGAATAGAACGGCCCACGATCGTTGACCCGCAGGATCACACTCTTGTGGTTGTCCAGGTTGGTCACCCGAACGTAACTTGGCAGTGGCAAAGTCTTGTGAGCGGCACTCATGCCGTAGAGGTCATACACCTCGCCATTGGCGGTGTTCTGGCCGTGGAATTTGGTCCCGTACCAGGACGCCGTGCCCGAGGCGACATAGGTCTTGGATTCTTGCAGCGGGAAGTACGTCTTGCCCAGCACGGTGTACGGGTTGGCTTTGTAAGGACCCGAGTGCAGGGTCGGCGTGGCATCCGGGATGCGCGATACGTCGACATCCCACCACGGTGCGCCATCTTTGTGCGCACGGTTGATGTCCAGCCCCGGCGTCGAACGCACGGCGGTGGATGAAGATTTCTGAGCCGGCGCGCGGCTGGTCGAGCAACTGGCGACCAGCACCGCCAACGCGGCGAATGCCATCAGCTTCAGGGGTTTATTCATAGGCAATGCCCGCATTACTTGACGCCCCGTGCTTGGACCAGCTGTTCAGACAGTTGATGTACCGCCATGGCGTACATCACGCTGCGGTTATAACGCGTGATTGCGTAAAAATTCTTCAGGCCCATCCAGTATTCAGGGCCGTTGTCACCTTCCAGGCGGAAAGCCGTGACCGGCATATCATCGCGCAGCGCATCATGACTTGACCACCCCAGCGCCCGCAACTCCCCGACCGTTTTAGTCGGCTCGATGCCCGTCGTCAAACCTTCATCCACTTGCTCGCCACGCACATCGGCGCGGCTGACCACCGGTTCGCCGGCGACCCAGCCGTGACGCTTGAAATAACTGGCGACGCTGCCAATGGCATCGTCCGGGTTGGTCCAGATATTGATGTGGCCGTCACCATCGAAGTCCACCGCATAGGCGCGAAAACTGCTCGGCATGAACTGCGGCAAACCCATTGCGCCGGCGTAGGAGCCTTTGAGGGTCAGCGGATCGACCTGCTCTTCACGGGCCAGCAACAGGAACTCACGCAATTCCTTGCGGAAGAATTCGGCACGGGGAGGATAGTCGAAACCCAGGGTGGACAAGGCGTCGATCACCCGGAAATTGCCGGTATTGCGGCCGAAAAATGTCTCAACGCCGATGATCGAGACAATCACCTGCGCCGGCACACCATATTCCTGCTCGGCACGGGCCAGTACCGCCTCGTGCTGACGCCAGAAGTCCACACCCCGGGCGATCCGCGCGTCGGTGATGAACATCGGGCGGTATTCGTTCCATTGCTTGACCCGTTCGGCAGGCTTCGAGATCGCGTCCAGAATCGACTGCTTGCGCTCGGCTTCGCGGAACACGCCCATCAGCTGTTCACCGGCAAAACCGTAGTCGCGGGTCATTTCACCGACGAATTCGGCCACCTGGGGTGAGCCTTCGTAATCGCCGGCCAACGCGTCCTGCGTTGTGCCAAGGATGCTTACCAGGCCGACCCACGGCGCGTATCGAGTCGCCCAGCCACGCATTACTTGCATTGACATCTTCACCTTATTCAAACCTGCGCGATCCACTTACGATGGGTATGGATCGACATCAAAACCCCAAACGCTGACAGCAGCGTTACCAGCGAAGTTCCTCCGTAGCTAATGAACGGCAACGGCACCCCCACGACCGGCAACAGGCCACTGACCATACCGATGTTGACGAAAACGTAAACAAAAAACGTCATGGTCAGGCTGCCCGCAAGCAATTTGCCGAACAATGTCTGGGCCTGGGCGGTTATCACCAGCCCACGACCGATCAATAAAAGGTAGATCAGCAGCAGTGCGCAGATGCCCACCAGGCCGAACTCTTCGCCCATGACCGCAATAATGAAGTCGGTGTGGCTTTCCGGCAGGAAATCCAGGTGCGACTGGGTGCCGAGCAGCCAGCCTTTGCCGAACACGCCGCCGGAACCGATGGCGGCTTTCGACTGAATGATGTTCCAGCCCGTACCGAGCGGATCGCTCTCCGGGTCAAGGAACGTCAGGATTCGCTGCTTCTGGTAGTCGTGCATGATGAAGAACCACATCGCCACCGCCACCGGCACGGCAGCGGCCAGCACGCTCATGATCCAGCGCCAGCGCAAGCCACCCATGAACAAGACGAAAGCGCCACCCGCAAGAATCAGCAGCGAGGTGCCGAGGTCCGGCTGCCGCACGATCAGGATGAAGGGCAAGCCGATCAGGAACAGGCTGACTCCGACGTGCTTGAGCTGAGGCGGCAAAGTACGTTTGGACAAGTACCAGGCGATGGTCGCCGGCATCAGGATCTTCATGAATTCCGAAGGCTGGAAGCGGATCACCCCCGGAATGTTGATCCAGCGCGTGGCACCCATGGCGTTGTGGCCCATGACGTCTACCACCACCAGCAACAGCACGCCGATCACATAACCGACCGGCACCCAGCGCGCCATGAACCGCGGCTCGAACTGGGCGATGACGATCATCGACACCAGACCGATGCCGAATGAAGTGGCTTGCTTGGCCAGCAGATCCCAGCTCTTGCCACTGGCCGAATACAGCACGAACAGGCTGCCGGCGGCGAGGGTCAGCAGCAGGATCAGCAACGGGCCGTCGATGTGCATGCGTTGCAACAGCGTCGCACGGCGACGCATCACATCCTCACTGGAGAGGATGCGATCGAAATTACTCTTCACGGGCCGTAGCCTCCGCACTGATAGGGCTGGCGTATTCGGCCTTCAACCGGCCGTCCTGGTCCAGAAGCCAGGCGTCCATGATCTGACGCACCACGGGCGCGGCGACGCCGGAACCGGACTCGCCATTCTCGACCATCACCGACACCACGATTTGCGGGTTGTCGGCCGGCGCGAAACCGACGAACAAGGCGTGGTCGCGGTGGCGTTCCTGAACCTTGGAGCGGTCGTACTTCTCGCCCTGCTTGATCGCCACCACCTGGGCGGTACCACTTTTACCCGCGATGCGGTATTGCGCACCGATCGCCGCTTTGCGCGCCGTACCCCGGGCACCGTGCATCACCTGCTGCATGCCATGATTGACCTTGGTCCAGTCGGACGGGTCGCGCAGGACGATGTCCGGTATCGGGTTTTCGTCCTTCGGCTTCTCGCCTTCGACGGTCTTGGCCAGGTGCGGACGGTTCCAGACACCTTTGTTGGCGACCAGCGCGGTGGCCTGGGCCAGCTGTAACGGCGTGGACTGCATGTAGCCCTGCCCAATCCCAAGAATCAGTGTCTCTCCCGGGTACCAGGCCTGACGTCGGGTTGCACGCTTCCATTCCCGTGTCGGCATCAGCCCCGGTGACTCTTCGAACATGTCCAGCGAGACCTTCTGGCCGATGCCGAACTTGCTCATGTACGCCGACAAGCGATCGATTCCCAATTTGTGGGCCAGGTCGTAGAAGTAGGTATCGTTGGACCGCATGATCGCCGTGTCCAGGTCCACGTAGCCGTCACCGGTACGGTTCCAGTTACGGTATTTGTGGTCGTAATTGGGCAACTGGTAATAGCCAGGATCGTAGACCCGACTCGACGCAGTCACGACACCAGCATCCAGCCCGGCAATCGCCACCGCCGGCTTGATGGTCGAGCCCGGCGGGTAGAGGCCGCGCAGCACGCGGTTGAACAGTGGCCGGTCGATGGAGTCGCGCAGCTCGGCATAGGCTTTGAAGCCGATGCCGGTGACGAACAGGTTCGGATCGAAACTCGGCGCACTGACCATTGCCAGCACTTCGCCGGTTTTCGGATCGAGCGCTACCACAGCGCCACGGCGACCACCGAGCGCCGCTTCGGCGGCTTCCTGCAATTTGATGTCCAGGCTCAGGACGATGTCCTTGCCGGGAATCGGATCGGTACGCTTGAGCACACGCAATACGCGGCCCCGAGCGTTGGTTTCGACTTCTTCATAACCCACCTGACCGTGCAGCTCGGGCTCGTAGAAACGCTCGATCCCGGTTTTACCGATGTGGTGGGTGCCGCTGTAATTGACCGGATCGAGCGACTTCAGCTCTTTCTCGTTGATCCGCCCCATGTAGCCCACCGAGTGCGCAAAGTGCGGGCCCTGCGGGTAGTGACGTACCAGCTGCGCGACCACTTCCACCCCCGGCAGACGGAACTGATTCACCGCGATGCGGGCGATCTGCTCTTCGGTCAGCTCGAACAGGATCGGCACCGGCTCGAACGGCCGGCGCCCCTGACGCATGCGCTTCTCGAAGATCACCCGGTCTTCGGGTGTCAGTTCCAGCACTTCGACGATCACGTCGAGCACTTGCTGCCAGTCGCCGGACCGTTCGCGGGTCATGCTCAGGCTGAAGCTGGGCCGGTTATCGGCCACCACCACGCCATTGCGGTCGAAGATCAGCCCGCGGGTCGGCGGAATCGGCTGCACATGGACGCGGTTGTTTTCCGACAGGGTCGAGTGGTACTCGTACTGGATCACCTGCAGGAAATACAGCCGCGCGATCAGCACGCAGATCAGCAACACCACCGCAATTGCCCCGAACACGACGCGGCCACGCACCAGACGGGCGTCTTTTTCGTGGTCCTTGATGCGGATCGGCTGGGGCATGAGGGCAGAACTACTTGTGGTAAGGGTGGCCGGACAAGACTGTCCAGGCACGATACAGCTGTTCGCCGATCAGAATCCGCACCAGCGGGTGCGGCAACGTCAACGGCGACAACGACCAGCGCTGATCGGCCCGCGCACACACTTCCGGCGCCAGCCCTTCGGGGCCACCGACCATGAAATTTACCGTGCGCGAGTCAAGCCGCCAGCGATCGAGTTCGACCGCCAACTGCTCGGTGCTCCAGGGCTTGCCGTGGACTTCGAGAGTGACAACACGCTCATTCGGCCCGACCTTGGCCAGCATGGCTTCGCCTTCCTGACGGATGAAGCGCGCCACGTCGGCGTTCTTGCCACGGGTATTGAGCGGTATTTCCACCAGTTCCAGCGCCAGTTCGGACGGAAGACGCTTGGCATATTCATGCCAGCCTTCTTCCACCCACTTGGGCATGCGTGAACCGACGGCGATCAGTCGCAGTCGCACAGCGGTCCCTTATTGCTGGTCTTTGTTGAGCTTGACGAAGTGCTCATGGGTGTTTTCCGGGCTGTGGTGAGCCGCGTTCAGAGCACGGCTCTGTTCCGCACCGGACCACAGACGCTCGAGGTCGTAAAACTGACGAGCCGAAGCCGTCATCATGTGCACGATGACGTCATCCATATCCAGCAGCACCCAGTCGCTGTCGCCCTTGCCTTCTTCACCCAGTGGCTTGACGCCCAGGGCTTTGACGGCTTCGCGGACCTTGTCCAGCATCGCGCCGATCTGGCGGTTGGAGGTACCGGTGGCGATGATCATGTAGTCAGTAATGCTCTGCTTTTCACGAACGTCGATGACCTGGATGTCCTGGCCCTTTACGTCTTCCAGGGCTGCTACGGCAACCTTGACCAGCTCATCACCCTTCAGGGGCTCGGTGGTGAGAACCGGCTCAGGCAGCGGGGCGCTCTTGAACGTGCCTTTGCGCTTTACTTTAGTTACGTCTTTGTTCGTCATATAAAACTCGTTTTGCTCGTATGTTCGGGCGCTTCGGTACACGCGTTCACGTGTTTTGAAGCGCTCCCTTTTTCAGTTCGACGCACGGTAGAGTCCGTGCGCATCGATGTAGGCCAGGACCGCGTCGGGCACCAGGAAACGTACCGACTTACCGCTGGCCAGCAGTTGACGGATCTGGGTGGCGGATACCGCGAGCGGCGTCTGCCAGACGAATGCAATCTGTCCGCTCGGCCCTTTGAGGGCCAGCGGGTCGCTCACCGAGCGTGCCGCCAACAGATTGCGCAAGGCATCCGGCGGTTCGCTGTCGGCATCCGGGCGTTGCAGCACCAGGATGTGGCAATGCTGGAGCAACTCTTCCCAGCGGTGCCAAGTGGGCAGGCCGCAAAATGCGTCCCAGCCCAAAAGTAGAAAAACCTGGTCAGAGGCGGCCAATTCGGCGCGCATCAGTTCCAGGGTGTCGATGGTGTAGGACGGTTTGTCCCGCTGCAATTCGCGGGCGTCCACCACCAACGGCGCCACACCGGCCACCGCGCACTCGACCATCGCCAGACGGTCCTTCGCCGCCACCTGCGGCGTACCGCGATGTGGCGGCCGGGCACTGGGTGTCAGGCGTAACTCGTCGAGCGCCAGCGATTCGGCAACTTCCAGCGCACCGCGCAAATGGCCGATGTGCACCGGGTCGAAAGTCCCGCCCAGTACGCCAATGCGTCGAGGCGCAGGCTCGCTGGCGGTTTGCGGGGCTGCCTTTTTGAGGTCGCCCAAGTCAGACCGACGCCTGGCCGCGCAACTGGCCATCACCGACTACGATGTACTTCTCGCAGGTCAGACCTTCGAGGCCCACCGGGCCGCGGGCGTGCAGCTTATCAGTAGAAATGCCAATCTCGGCACCCAATCCGTATTCAAAGCCATCGGCGAAGCAGGTCGGCGTGTTGATCATTACCGACGACGAATCGACTTCCGCCACAAAACGCCGGGTGTCGGCGAGGTTTTCACTGACGATCGAGTCGGTGTGATGCGAGCCGTACTGATTGATGTGCTCGATCGCCTGGTCCAGCCCGTCAACGACGCGGATCGAGAGAATCGGCGCCAGGTATTCGGTGTTCCAGTCTTCGTCAGTGGCCAAGACAGCCTCGATGATCGCCCGGGTGCGCTCGCAACCGCGCAGCTCGACGCCTTTTTCGCGGAACTGTGCGGCCATCGACGGCAGGAAATCCTTGGCGACGGCTTGATCCACCAGCAGCGTTTCCATCGCGCCACAGATGCCATAACGGTAAGTCTTGGCATTGAAGGCGATGCGCTGGGCTTTCGGCAGATCGGCGTGGGCGCTGACGTAGACGTGGCAGATACCGTCCAGGTGTTTGATCACCGGCACGCGGGCATCGCGGCTGACGCGTTCGATCAAGCCACGGCCGCCACGGGGCACGATGACGTCGACGTATTCGGGCATGGTGATCAGCGCGCCAACGGCGGCACGGTCGGTGGTTTCGACTACTTGCACTACGGCAGCGGGCAATTCTGCCTCGGCCAGGCCACGTTGAATGCAGGCAGCGATGGCGCGATTGGAATTTATCGCCTCGGAACCGCCACGCAGGATGGTTGCATTGCCGGATTTCAGGCAAAGGCTCGCGGCATCGATGGTCACGTTCGGCCGGGATTCGTAGATGATCCCGATCACGCCCAACGGCACGCGCATCTTGCCGACCTGAATGCCCGATGGCCGGAAGCTCATGTCGCGAATCGCGCCGACCGGGTCCGGCAGCGCCGCGACCTGACGCAAGCCGACGATCATGCCGTCGATGCGTTCCGGGGTCAGCGCCAGACGCTCAAGCAATGCTGGTTCGAGACCATTGGCACGACCTGCAGCCAAATCCAGCTCATTGGCCGCCGTCAGCTCGGCGCGTGCAGCGTCCAGCGCATTGGCAGCCGCCTGCAACGCGCGGTTTTTCTGCGCAGTGCTGGCACGGCCAATGACGCGAGAAGCCTCGCGGGCGGCGCGACCCAGGCGGGTCATGTAGTCAAGAACGGACTCAGTCATTGTCTGTGGTGGTCTTTGCTAAGGTCTTGGTAAAGAGTAAAGCGGCAGATTATAGCTGTCGCGTCCCGGGACTAACAGCGGTGACGGGCGGATGGTCGAAATGGAGGGCAATTAGCCGACGTTCAGCCGGGATTAAGCTGCAAATTGTTATCATCACGACTCAATCAGCCTTGATAAACATCGTTCATCATGTCCAACCTGACTGTTCGAGCGTCCGCTGCAGGCCTGCCCACGGGGCTCCCGGACGAGTTTTTCGACCGCGATGCGCAAACCCTGGCCCGGGATTTACTCGGCAAAGTCATCCGTCATCGAGTCGGTGACCTGTGGCTCAGCGCCCGGATTATCGAGACCGAGGCCTATTACTGCGAAGAAAAAGGCAGCCACGCGTCCCTCGGCTACACAGAAAAGCGTAAGGCTTTGTTTCTGGATGGCGGGCACATCTATATGTATTACGCCCGCGGTGGTGATTCCCTGAACTTCAGCGCCCAGGGGCCGGGCAACGCGGTACTGATCAAATCTGCCTATCCATGGGTCGACGAGTTGAGCGGGCCGGCGAGCCTGGCGCAGATGCTGCTGAACAACCCCGACGCCCAAGGCCGCCCTCGCCCGTCGCAAAAGCTTTGCGCCGGGCAGACGTTGCTTTGCAAGTCGCTGGGTTTGAAGGTGCCGGCCTGGGATGCCAAGCGTTTTGACCATGAAGTGTTGCTGGTCGAAGACGTCGGCCCGGCGCCTGTTCACATCATTCAAACCACCAGACTGGGCATCCCCCATGGGCGTGATGAGCATTTGATGTACCGCTTCGTCGACGCGGCTTACGCGCCGTATTGCACGCGGAACCCGATGCGAAGGGGGCAGGTCGAAGGTCGCGATTATTTTTTGCTGTCCTGAATAATGCCTCCCACATGGGTTGTAGTGTTTTGAAGATTGCGTTCGTCCCATGGGACCAATGAACATCAGAGGGAGTTGTTTTTATGGGCCCATGGCTCGATAGCGTGACCGGTTGGCTGGCGGCTAACCCGCAATGGCTGGCCGCTGCGGTGTTCATCGTGGCATTCGTGGAATGCCTGGCAATTGCCGGGCTGATCGTGCCCGGCACGGTGTTGCTGTTCGCCGTGGCGGTGCTGGCCGGCAGCGGCGCGTTGTCCTTGAGCGAAACGCTGTTGCTGGGGTTCGTCGCCGGCGTGCTGGGCGATATCGTTTCGTACTTCATCGGTCGACATTTCCACCAGAACATCCGGCGTCTGCCTGGGCTGCGCCACCATCCGGAATGGATCGCCGGCGCCGAGGCGTATTTCCAGCGCTACGGCATCGCAAGCCTGCTGGTCGGCCGCTTTATCGGCCCGCTACGGCCGATGCTGCCGATGGTCGCCGGGATGTTCGACATGCCGTTCCCGCGCTTCGCCGCTGTCAGCTTGTTGGCCGCCGCAGGCTGGAGCGTTGCGTACCTGCTGCCCGGATGGGCCACGGGCGCGGCGATTCGCTTGCCATTACCCGAAGGTTTCTGGCCTGAAGCAGGGATCGTCGCCGGCAGCATTGCGCTAATGATCGGCTTGAGCGTGACCAGCAGCCTGCGCCGCCATCGCCACGCCACCGCCTATATAGCGAGCCTCGGCTTGTTGATTCTGGCGGGGCTGTTTATCGGCTACCCGCACCTGACCGCGCTCGATCAAGGCGTGATGACCCTGGTGCAGGAACACCGCAGCCCGATGCTCGATGAAGTGGCCGTCACCTTCACGCTGATCGGCGAATTCCGCAACATGCTGGTGTTCAGCGCCCTGCTGACTGGCTTGCTGCTGCTCACCCGGCAGTGGCGCCAGGCGATTTTCGCCGGCGGCACCCTGCTCTTCACCGCGCTCGGCAACACGTTCACCAAACAATTTTTCGCCCGTGTGCGCCCGGAAGTATTGAGCGATCCGCTGACCAGCTACAGCATGCCCAGCGGCCACGCGTCGGGCGCCTTCGCCTTGTTCCTGACCCTCGCCGTGCTGGCCGGTCGCGGCCAACCGCCGCGCATGCGCCTGACCTGGTTGCTGCTGGGCTGCCTGCCGGCGCTGGCGATTGCCTTGTCGCGGGTGTATCTGGGCGCGCATTGGCCGACGGATGTACTGGCCGGCGCGATGCTGGCGGCTTGCGTCTGTGCGGCGAGTTTGTGGCTGAGCCAACGTCAGACGCCGCTCAACGCCATGCCGCCCAAGATCTGGTGGCTGGTGTTGCCGGCGCTGGTGGCGCTGTTCGGTTTCTTTGCGTTGAGGCATTTGCCGCATGCGATGTTGCGGTACGCCTACTAAGTGCAGCTACAAAAAACCCGGGCGCAATGCTCGGGTTTTATTGGACGTGACCAGCGTTTAACCTCCTAGACCTTGTCGCGCTCACTGCCATTTACTAGTCCATCAATCGTTATCAGTTATTTCTTAAACAGCTCCCCACATCTGTCAAAAACAACAAACATCCAGAAAAACAAATACCATCGAAATAGACATAACGTCATGCAATATTCACTACCACTCACGGAGCACTCATCAATTATAAATAACCTATGAAAGATAAAAACTCATGCCCCTACCCGCCACGCTGACAAATAGAAACAACGCTATAAATATCACAGATATTTTACCGTCCCCCTCCGTTACACCACTCGTTGAATCCCACCCTATCAAGCAAACTTCAGAAAACAAATCCTCCGCACTAAAACCCAGCCTTCAAGATCTCGACGCATTATTTGGTTTTCTGCACTTCGGGGAGTTTTCGGTCAGTCGCGTAGAACTTCATACAATGGGCGCCATGATCAATGGTGAATTTATCACCAGCACCAACACTTACTTCGCAATGCCTGATCAGGTATTCATCGATTCACTGGAGTTTGATCCTGCCAAGGTCGAACAACGTATCAAAGCCGTGGAAGCACACCAGAGCCATATCCCCGTCACTCTGCTTTTTGAAATCGCCACACAACGCTCAACCACCGCTCCTCCCTTGTTAAAAGAGTCAGATGCCTCGACGGTGCCCGCTGAGAAAATCGGCAACCTGTTGAAATCAACCCAGCGCCTCGACATCCACAAAAACCCCTTGCCCGATCAATTGCCTGCCTGGATTGACAGGACCAAGAGTTATGGCATGAGCTCCATGGGCGCCGGACTTCAGGCATACGGTCTCTACAGCGCGATTATCGGCACAGCTGAAGCGATCAAGAAAGGCCATTGGGACGAAGCGGCGATCAATGTCGGGGGAGGCACAGCAGAGATCGGCTCGCTGATTATCGAACGCGGTCTGGCGAAGACTGGCGAGGCCATGATTCGCAGCGGAGCAAAAACGTTTGAACATTTCGGCAGAACAACCGTTGGACAAGTACTGAGCAAAGGTGCCGGCCTGATGGCCAGTGTCCTGACGCTGCCCTTCGATCTCTACACAGCGATCAAATCGTTCAACGATGCCGCCGACGCCAAGGGAAAAGAAGCGCAAGACCATTACTTCAATGCCGCCCTCAGCCTGACCAGTGCAGGTCTTTCCACAATACTTGGGTGCGCCGCGCTACTCGGCTTCAAAGCCGCCGGCCCTGTGGGTATCGCTGCCGCCGCAATATTGATTGTCGGCGCCAGAATTTATGGTGCCGCACGGACTGTTGACGACATCGACGATTACATCGAGCTGAGCATGCATGAACGCTGGCGGGCAGGTTGGTTTGCCTTTACCGGTCAGAATCAGGACCAAGAGGTCCTGGACCGTTTTGCCGTCGCCAAAACCTACAGCGATTATGCCAAGGCGCTCGATAGCACCGGCACCGGCTGGCTCAAAAATGAACTGAAGGACAGTGTCGAAGCGGTGGTGAACGGGCGATTTGAAGTGCAGTTACAACCCACCCGACACCATAAGTTTCAATGGGATGAAGCCAGCGGCGAACCCTCCTTTGTAACGGTCAACGTCCCCGTGATCAAAGAGACCGATGACGTCTACGACGCCACAGACGGTCTTCCGACAGGTATTCCCAATGCCCTTGTCGGTGAAACAGGTCCTTCCAAAGGGGTCCTCTGGCAACTGGGCGGCGGCAACGACAGCATCATTGGCGTTCGCAGCAAACCGAACTACTTCAACTATTCCTCCGGAACTAAAACGCTGAACGGAGGCGACAAGAACGATTCTTTCCTTTTCCAGTCCGCCGCTCAAAGCCTCAAGAAAGCGCCTTCAACCGGACAGGTCAATACATTACGAGGCGGAGCCGGCACAGACACGTTATCGCTTCAGGGTAAGCATGTTCCGGTTCGCCATGGGCCGGATGACACGATGTATGTTGGGTACGACATCAATCTGATGAGTGGAAAGCTCGGGTTACGTTCACCGGATAACGCCACCGCTCCAGTCCTGCACTCAAACATCCACTCCATCGAAAAGGTCGAAACCCTGGCCGGTGCGCATAACCTTGTGACGGGTTCCGACGAGGCTGACTACATCATTGCGAACGGCCACGACCGCATCAATGCTGGCGCGGGAAATGATCAGATCGTCGTCCGAGGCAACGACTGCAGCGTCAATGGGGGTAGCGGTGCGGATACCTACTACCTCAATGGCATGACGCATTCGGTATCCATTGCAGAAGATGGCGAAGATCTTAGCGTCATTCACCTTGGTGTAACGCTTGAGTTCGTGCAGGACTGGCGCATCCGCGATAACGCATTGGTCATTTCATCCCTGCAAAACGCGGAGTCTTTCCAGCCGGAAAGGCAACTGGTCATTAATGACGTGTATGAAACGCAGACGGATAAACGCTCGTTGCGAAACCCCATGCTTTTATTTGTCACTGAGGACGGGTACCAACTAAAGGCCGATCTGCCCGCCCTGATAAACGGCCTGACCGAGCAGAGCGTCAACGTCATTGTGGTGGTGATGGGAACACCAAAAACACCGCCCTTCATTGTCAACAGCCGTGTTCAGCGAGTGCCTAACCCCAGCCTTTCGTCCTACTTTGTGGCCCGCGAGACTTATAGAACCGTCTTTTTTGTCGACAAGCCAGAAAGCCTTACGCCCAGTGTTTTATACATAGACTTTGACAGTGACGAAATCACAGCGATCGACGCCATTTACACAGTGACCTCCACACCTCGAAACAGCTTTAACTACCTGAATTATTCAAACACCCATTTCCAGATTTCGTTCAAGAGCGGTAGCTCCCTACTGATTCACGGCAGTGTGGAAGAGGATCCCGGAAAAAAAACCGATAGGGGCGCCGGCATCATGTCCTCGGGCTGGAAGACCGTCCACCCGTTCACCCTGGTAATGCGTAACGGTAAATCCTACTGGTTGGACTTCCCTAAAAACGCCTACCTTGATGACAGCAAATACCCTGGGTACAGAGTCATCGACAGCGCCGCCTCATTGCGTGAAAAACCCGGAAAATACGTATTCGCTAAACCGACTTGCGATAGACGTCTTTTGAAAGCGGCTCCGCAGCGTGTCGATTTCGATTCAGCGTCACACAGCTCCGTTTATTCGCTGGAAGGGCAAGCCTCATCCTATGACATCTACCCGACCGGCAATACATCCCTTCGGCTGTCGACTCCCGGTGCCGCGGCCAAAACCTCCAGCGCCTCGACCTGGAACATTTACACGCTTCGTCTGGCAGAGAACATCACTCTGCAAGGGATAAACATCAAAAACTATTTCCTGAAAATTGGAAGTGTCCATATTCAACTGCCAAATACCGAAGTGTCTGACATACCGCTGGAAACGATCAACGTTATTGTTTCATCAGGAAGCCGCTATCGCATCGACCCTTTGTTCGAAGTTGCCGTCTTGCACGCCATCAATGCGAATAGTTACCCAAGCATTGCCGCCATCGCATTGGACATCATTAAACACAAACAAAATGACGGCCTTGTCGCCGAACTGATAAGCATTGAAAACCTTCGAACGAACGACACCACGCAAGGAAACATTTATTACGACACAGAAATTGACAACTGGACTATCGACACGGACTGGTCACGTAGCTTCAAAATCGAAAACCTGGAGATTGTGAAATAACCTCGCCCGCCTCAACCCTTCATTCCACATTTATTCAGTCACCCCAATTATTAAACATTGAGGAGCGCCAACATGCGTCCAAAACCGCCACATCGATTAAAACCGGACGGAGTCAACTTATCACCTGACGCGCTGGAACCACCCCGATTGCCCGGAAACGAAACGCTCACGAGGCAACATTCAAACATCGTCGACCCGCATGATTTTCATCCTCAAGGTCGGCAGCCATTCCTGCCAGATGAAAGACAGATCAGCGGAGCAACCAGTGTCGAAGGCGTATCGGTGCCCGAGTCGGGGGTGGAGATCTCGGATACGCCAGGGTCGGGCCCCGGTGAACTGGCGGTCCAGTACGGCCTGGAGACTTACTTGCTGCGACCCGCCCTGCTAAGCGGCATGCAACCACCCGATGGCCAGGGGTTCCGGTGGATGAAAGGGCGCAAGTTTGTTGATATCGAAAATAAGGGAACCGCGTATGTGGAATTCGACATCGTCACCGGAACCTACCGTGCGACTGATCTCTACCGGAAGCTCCCTTCCGGCCCCGCCCTGTACAAAAATGAGGGAGCACTGACCTGGCGTCAAAAAGAAGCGATCACCGAAGGCAGTCCTGATCAATCTGCCCGACATCAACATCCAATTGTCGAGGCGCAACCCGGACACAGCAGGAGTCGCTCAGACTCTCTGGAGCAGGAATCACTCGCCTCCCAACCCAGTGCAAAAAAAACAGAGACTGACTTGACCGCTCAGTCGAACACACCTGATACCGTCGACTCTGTCGATGCTGGAAGGCTGTTAATCGATGGGCCATTGAAATGGCTATACCCGAGCAAGACGAGCAGCGAACGCTACGAGTTACTTGAATCGTACAACTTAACCAGCGGCCAACTTACACGTTTGCTTCGAGACATGAACGAAACTCGCACTTTTCCTGCGTGGGCGGAAACTCATAAGCACTTATCTTCACAAGCGGACAACTCTCAAAGATTCGACCTCATTGCTGCCGAGGTTGCTCTGGTCATCCCCCAACTAAGACGTCAGCCGCAAGACGATTATTCTCCACACGACTTATATTGCTCCAGCGAGTTTCTCGACCATTTTTCCGCGTCGATCGGTTATCAGCGCAACCAACACGGTCTTTTATACCGTACCGATATTCCCGCCATGTTCAGGGGGGATGATCGAACGCCGTTCGAACTGGCAAGGGATCGGCGAATGATCGCGCGCGAAGGGCATCCTCAAACGGTCACACAACGAGCGCAAAGCGCTACTTTTCTCCTGTCAGATGCGAAGGATTATGCAAGCAACCTGGGTGGGCACGCGAAAAACGACAAGTTGCGATACAACGCACAGGCCAATCTATTTCCTGGAGTGCGAAAGTATCCAAAAGGCAGATTTGATGATGATTCTGACGAGGACTACCGTAACGAGTCGTCGAATTCGGATTCCGACAGCTCATTTACGCTTGATAAGTCGCGAGACTATGAGCCCATCAGATACAGGCAACATGTTGGTTTTATCTACATGATCGACACCCGTGGTATTGAGGTGGTGCCGGGGCGAGAAAACCTCTATCTCAATGATGATGGCTCGAGCAGCTTCCAGCCCGACGCGCTGGAAGGCGTTATCTCAATATCGAAAAGGGGATTGAGTTCCGACCGGGTATGGTTAGTCAATTCAGATCTGACTCGTGCCGCCCCCGTCAATGAGGTTTACGAGCAGGCAGGTAACAACGCTGACGCCATAGAACATGAAACCTGGATCGGTACCTTTAACCGGGATCGTTATGATCAGTTGGTTGATCAAGTCGTCGACAAAGGCTGGGGGATCACATTTCCGGAAAACCAGGCGATCTCTTCCGACGATATTGTTTGGCCGACCATAGAACCCAGGTCGTAAGTCATTTGCTACATAAGCCCCATAAACTTTCTTTGCTTAAACGGATTTGAGCACCTCTACCATGCCTGTAAAACCCCCTACGAAGCTTCCTGCAGTAGACATCTCAACAATCAACGTCAATCCGCCGCCAATACGGCCCGACAGAGACGCCCTGGTTCCACCACCGGCAATGCCAGGCAGCTCCGTTTTTCATCATGGACAATCGCCAAGTCCGGCGAGGCCTGAACACGGGACGGGCGCCACCGTTGCAATAACCTTCGATAGAGGGGGTCGCGTGCCTGCGAAACTGGACATTACGGAAATCTCCGTAAGACAACCGTTACAACCCTTGGCAGACTCGAGTCTGACACCCTATCTATTGCGCCCCGCCATGCTGCGAACTATGCCGCTGCCCGACGAACTCGGGTTTCGGACAATCGTCGCACGCAAATTTGTGGACGTTAAAAACGAAGGAACCGTCTATGTGGAATTCGATGACGCCACCGGGGCTTATCGAGCGACAGACCTTTACAAAAAGCAGCGGCAAGGACCTGCGCTTTACAAAAACGACGGGGAAGCCACCTGGAGTCAGCGGCCTCGGGCGAGAGAAACAGTCACTCTGAAACGTTCCCGGCCCGATGAGTCAGTGCTTGAAACAACCCTCCCCGACAAACATCCAAGAGTCCAGTCTCCAGGTGCGCCACGGAGCATTGAGGATGCGCCTGCAAGCCCCCGCCCGGGCAATACGCAATGGGGTCAGAACCCACGGGCTGAGTTGATCGATGGTCCACTTCAGTCGCTCTATCCAGACAAAACAGCCAACGAGCTTGAAACACTTCTAAGGTCTTACAATTTATCCCCGGGACAGCAAACACGCCTGCACAGGAACATGGTGGAAAATCTCAAGATTCCCGAATGGGCTGAACAGCATAAGCAGGTGAGCAGGGATACCGGTAATCCTCATCGACACGACCTGCTGTACAGCGAGATAGAGCCAAACCTGATTCACCTGAGGAACGGAACCGCAACTACTGGCCTGTATGACCTTCATCTCAGTTTGACCAAAGAGTTTCTCGATAGCTTTCTGCTAAAGGCTGGCTACTTGCGAAACAGAAACAACTGCCTGTACCGGACCGATATCCCGGCTGTATTCAGGGGGGATGAACGCACACCGTTTGAACTGGCAAATGATGGCTGGATGCTGCCCCGCTACAACCATAAACCCTATGCAACCACCCAAAAAGCCATGAGCGTCACAGTGAGTTTGAAGGCGGCAAAAATGTATGGCGGGGACGAGCCGGACCCGGAATATCTGCTTTACAACAGTCAAACCAATAAATACCCGGGCAAGCAACCCGATGACGCCAGCGACGACTCCGATGCCTCCACGACCTCTCAGACCGCCAGCAGCGGATCAGAGTCGGACAGTTCGCTGCAACTCGACCTGGAGCGCAACTACGAAACGACCAGGCACAACCAGAAAATTCAGTTTGTTTATGCCATCGACAGCCGAAACATGGAAATCGTACTGGGCGAAGAAAACCATGCGTTCAACCGCGCAGCAAACGGCCCGAACTGGTTCCCCGAGGATGATCTGGAAGCACTGCTTTCAGTCTCGAGACGAGGCATCAGCGCCGATCGGATCTGGGTTTTTGATTCCGCCCACCAAAAAGCGGTGCGCGTCAAAGATCTCCGGGATCACGCCGATGACGCCGATGACTCCTACGCCCGAAGAGTAGAAGAACGAACACACTCCGGCGCCAGCAACACAGATGAGTATGACCTTCTGATTGCTGAGGTTGCAGCGGCTGGCAAACCGGTCCTTTTGCTCAGTGGCGACAAGGAGTGGTTTGCCAACGATATCGTCTGGCCTTCACTGTCGGAAAATCAAAGCTAACGCGGCGTTCGACTTACCCTGCAATCAATACCCCGAAATCAGGCAAACAACTCACCCTGCAACTCATCCAGCAGCGCCTGAATCGCATCCAGTCGCTGTTGGGGATCATCGAGTTGCAGCAGGTCGATCTTGTCCACTTCAGCGAACGGCAGCAGATACGCCAGTTGATTGGCCAGCGACTGTTGCCCGGTCGCTTCGGTGCCCATGTTCAGCGCCTCGACCATCGGGTGTTCGGCCAATGCCTTGAGGAGTGCGACCAGGTCGGCGTCCTCGTCCTGCAGCGGCTGCTCAGGCTCGTCCTCCAGCCACTCGACGTCAGCGACGGTCAACTGATCGCGCTGCACCTCGGTGCGCAAGACATGAAAGCGCCGCCCGCCCTGCACGCGAATGCCCAGCAGGCCGTTGTCCTGTTGCTTGAAATCGGTGATCAGCGCCTCACACCCCACCAGCGCATAGCCGGCCGGAGCGATGCCGACTTCTTCGCCGTCGAGAATGCACACCACGCCGAAGCCGCCGCCCTGCTTCATGCAGCGGCCGATCATGTCCAGGTAGCGCGCCTCGAAGATCTGCAAGTCGAGGATGCAACCAGGGAACAGCACCGTGTTCAACGGGAAAAGCGGCAAGCTCATAGACATTTCCTTACACCACTATCGACACCGCCAACGGCAGGAACACCGCCGTGGCTACGCCCATCAGACTCATCGCCAGCGCCGCGAAGGCGCCGCATTCTTCACTTTCCTGCAAGGCCACCGAGGTGCCGACCGCGTGGGCGGTCATGCCCAGCGCCATGCCCCGGGCTTCAGGGCTGTGCACACCCAGCCGGGTCAGCAGACTCGGCCCGAAGATCGCACCGATCACGCCGGTGATCAACACGAACACCGCCGCCAGCGCCGCGACACCACCGATCTGCTCGGCGACCAACATGGCAATCGGCGACGTCACCGACTTCGGCGCCATGGTCATCAGGATCATGTGCTCGGCGCCAAACCACCAGCCCAGCAACACGCCCATGCCCGTGGCAACCACGCCGCCTATCACCAGCGTAGTAAATATCGGCCAGAACAACTGCCGAATCCGTCGCAGATTGAGGTACAGCGGCACCGCCAGTGCAACGGTCGCAGGCCCGAGCAGGATGCTGAGGATCTCGGTGCTCTTGCGGTATTCGATAAAGGTGATGCCACACACCGTCAGCACGCCGATCACCAACAGCATGGAGACCAGCACCGGTTGCAGAAAGATCCAGCGGGTTTTCTCGAAGGCCGCCAGCACCAGCTGATAAGCGCCCAACGTAATGCCGATGCCGAACAACGGATGATGGATCACCGAATCCAGCGCGCCGTGCCAGTCGAGGATCATGGGCGATCTCCGCGGTGGGCATGAGGCTTGACCATGCGCTGCATCAGCACCCCGGCAAACGCCATGGACAACACCAGCGACAACACCAGTGCGCCGACGATGGCCCAGAAATCCGCGGCGATGTCCTTGGCGTAAACCATCACGCCCACGGCCGGCGGCACCAGCAGCAACGGCAAATAACGCAGCAGGCTGCTGGCCGCCAGGTTCAGCGGCTCGCCGACCTGCCCGCGTGAAATCAGGTACACCAGCAACAGCAGCAGGCCGACAATCGGCCCGGGCAGTACCGGTAAAAACAAATGGTTGATGGCTGTGCCCAGCAATTGGAACAGCACCAGCCAGGTCAGGCCACGTAACAACATCCAGCATCTCCCGCACGCACTCCCCACCAAACAGGGGCCGGGCATTATAAGCACGTCAACGCTATGGATCGGCATTCGCCAAAAGCATGGTCGGTTGACCGGAGCAATTTGCCATGTTGATCTAAAGTGGTTCACAGGGAGGCCAAATCCCCCCACTCGAAAAACTATAAATCCGATGAAACCCAAGGAGAGTCTCAATGCCCTATGTTCCCGTTGCAGAGCTCAAAGATTATGTCGGCAAGGAACTCGGACGTTCCGAATGGCTCACCATCGATCAGGAGCGCATCAACCTGTTCGCAGAAGCCACAGGTGATTATCAGTTCATCCACGTCGACCCGGTCAAAGCCGCGCAAACGCCATTTGGCAGCACCATTGCACACGGATTCCTGTCGCTGTCGCTGATCCCGAAACTGATGGAAGACATCCTGATCCTCCCTCAAGGGGCGAAGATGGTGGTCAACTATGGTCTGGACAGCGTGCGTTTCATCCAGCCAGTGAAGGTCAACTCCAGGGTTCGACTCAAGGTCGACATGAACGAAGTCATCGAGAAGAAACCCGGTCAATGGCTGCTCAAAGCCACCGCCACGCTTGAAATCGAAGGATCGGACAAACCGGCGTATATCGCCGAGCCGCTGTCCCTCTGTTTCGTCTGACACAGGCCTGATTGCGAAACAGCTCACGCTGTTTCGCGCCGTGTCTCTGCCGTGTCTCTATAAATGCGACACATAGCTGCGGCATACTCCGTCGCATAATTGCCCGGATCCCGCTATGCGCTCACTTGCCCTCCTCGCCTTGACCTTGTTGCTCACCGCTTGCGGCGATGGCGAATCGCTGCTGCCCCCCGATGCCCGCTTGCCGGACGGCGGGCGCTATCGCGGTGATCTGGTCAACGGCTTGCTGCAAGGCCAGGGCCGCATCGACTACCCCAATGGCAGCTGGTACGCCGGCGAGTTCGACAAAGGCCAATGGCATGGCCAGGGCGAATGGCATGGCAGCAACGGCGAGGTCTATCGCGGCCAATTCAATCAAGGCTTGTTCGACGGCCAAGGCACACTGACCACCAACGGCAGCAGCTACACCGGCGGATTCAAACTCGGCCGTCGTGATGGCGAGGGCACGCTCAAAGAAAACGCGATGACCTATCGCGGTGAATTCAAGGCCGATCAATATTCAGGGCTCGGTCGTCTCGAACTCGACGACGGCAGCTCTTACCAGGGCCAGTTCGCCCACGGCAAACCCAACGGTGAAGGCCAGCGCGGCGACGCCAGCGGCAATCAGTTCACCGGGCACTTCAAGGACGGTCAGCTGGAAGGCAACGGGACCTTCAACAGCGCCGATGGCGACATCTACGTCGGTGGCTTCAAGAACAATCAACTGCACGGCAAGGGCCGCTACGAGAACGCCGACGGCGATGTCTGGCTGGGCCAGTTCAAGGAAGGCTCGCTGAACGGCAAGGGTGAGTTGATTGGTGCCGATGCCAGTCATTACGTCGGCCAGTTCAGCGACTGGCGCTTCAGTGGCCAAGGCCGATTGAACCTGCCCGACGGCAGCTTCTACATCGGCCAGTTCGACGCAGACGCCTATTCGGGGCGCGGCACGCTGGTGCTGACGGACGGCACGGTGCAAAGCGGCACGTGGATCAATGGTCAGCGGGTCCGCGATGCCGATGGCAAATTGTTGCCCGATAGCCTGGAGCTCGGTTTGTTGGCCCAGGGCCGCTTGCTCGACGATGCACTGACCAACGTGCCGGCCTCGACGCCAGCGGTTGAGCTGTACACGTTGACCGTCGGCGGTGACGGTAAGCAGAGCGTGTTCCTGCGTGAGTCCGATTACGTCAGCAACATGCTGACCAGCCGCTTCGGCGCCTTCGGCCAGATCCGCCTGGTGAACCATCGCGATCACCTCGTCGACCGGCCGATGGCCACCCGGGAAAACCTGCGCCGCGCTGCGCTGACCCTCGCCGAGCGCAGTGGCCCGGAAGACTTGATTTTCATCTACCTGACCAGCCACGGCAGCAGCGAACATGAACTGGTGCTCGACCAGCCGCGCATGGAGTTGGCCGATCTGCCGGCCGATGAACTCGCCGCCGTCCTCGCGCCGCTGAGAAATCGCGACAAGATCATCGTGATTTCATCCTGCTACTCCGGCGGTTTCATCCCCGCGCTCAAGGATGAACGCACGCTGATCATGACCGCCTCACGCGCTGACCGGGTGTCCTTCGGTTGCTCGGAAGAAGCCAATTTCACCTACTTCGGCGATGCGCTTTTTGCCCAGGCACTAAACCAGACCGATGACCTGGAGCAGGCCTTCAAGCTGGCCAAGGCCACGGTGGCGGAGCGTGAGCTGGCTGACGGCTTCGAAGCCTCTGAACCGCAGATCTGGGCGCCGAAAACCGTTCTCTCGCACTGGCAGCTGTTACGCAAGCAGCAGGCACGAAAAGCACTACAAAGTGTCTCTATCAGCAACAAGGATGCAAAGAGCAACTAAGCTGAACAGTATCAAGGGGGAAACACTATGTACTTGACGCCTCAGCATGTATTGCTTGCCGGAGCTACCGGGTTGACCGGTGAACATTTGCTTGATCGCCTGCTCAATGAGCCAACGATTTCAAGGGTATTGGCCCCCTCACGCCGGCCACTGGCCGAGCATCCCCATCTGGAAAACCCGGTCGGTGACCCGGCGGTGTTTCTGCCGCAACTGAACGGTCGTGTCGACATCGCCTACTGCTGCCTCGGCACCACGATCAAACAGGCCGGCTCCGAACAAGCCTTTCGTGCGGTGGACCTGGACATGGTGGTGGCGTTCGCCAAACGTGCGCGGGAGATGGGAGCACGACACCTGATCGTCATCAGTGCCTTGGGGGCCGATCGCAGATCCTCGGTTTTCTACAACCGGGTCAAAGGCGAGATGGAATATGCATTGCGCGCGCAGGACTGGCCGCAGCTGACCATTTGCCGACCTTCGGTGTTGTTGGGCGAGCGACTCGAACCGCGCACGGCTGAGCAATTCGTCGGGCCGTTGTCGCGCTTGATCCCTGGCAAATACCGCGGCATCGAAGCCTGCCAATTGGCGCGGGCGATGTGGCGGCTGGCGCTGGAAGAACAGGATGGGGTGCGGATTGTCGAGTCGGACGAGTTGCGCAAGTTAGGCAAATAGTCCGCAGGACCTGTGGCGAGGGAGCTTGCTCCCGTTGGACTGCGCAGCAGTCCCTGTTTTGGGGCCGCTTCGCGACCCAACGGGGGCAAGCCCCCTCTCCACAGGGTCTCCTACAACCCACCCGTCGCCTGAAAACTCACCCCGATCACCGTCAGCAATGACAACGGCAATAACAGCGTGTCGAGCAACGCGCTGGCCGGCAGATCGACACCAGGGTAGCTCGGCGCTTCGGCGCCAAACCGGTCCATGGCGCAGCACCCACCGTTCATGGCGTACAAATCAAGACGCGTCCCCGCGTACACCACTGGCGCTCCCGGCTTGGCGGCGTCCAGCGTGCGCGCCGTGGCGCAGCCCGTCAGTTGCAGCGCCAGCAGCATAATCAGCAGCTTATTCATCGCTGCTCAAATGATGTTCGCCCCAGCGCGGCAGCATGTCTTGCGGGATGTTCAACAGGTTGAGAATCCGTGCCACCACAAAATCGATCAGGTCATCGATGGTCTGTGGCTGGTGATAGAAGCCCGGCGAAGCCGGCAAAATCGTCACGCCCATGTTCGACAACTTGAGCATGTGCTCCAGATGAATGCTCGAATACGGCGCCTCGCGCGGCACCAGAATCAACTGGCGACGCTCCTTCAACGTCACATCGGCAGCCCGCTCGATCAGGTTGTTGCAGGCACCGGTCGCGATGGCCGACAAGGTCCCGGTAGAGCAAGGCACCACCACCATCGCCGCCGGCGCACCGGAGCCCGAGGCCACCGGCGACATCCAGTCTTCCTTGCCGTACACCTTGATCTGCCCGGCCGCCGCGCCGGTGTATTCAGTGAGGAAGGCCTGCATCGACTGCGGCTTGGCCGGCAGCGTGACGTCAGTTTCGGTCGCCATCACCAGTTGCGCCGCCTTGGAGATCAGGAAGTGCACTTCGCGGTCTTCGCGGATCAGGCAGTCGAGCAGACGCAAACCGTACTGGGCGCCCGAAGCGCCGGTCATCGCGAGGGTGATGCGTTCCGGGCCGTTGTTCATTGCAGCGCCTCGGCGAGTTTGCCGTGCAGGCCGCCGAAGCCGCCGTTGCTCATGATCACCACGTGGGTGCCGGGCTGGGCCTGGCTCTTCACGCGCTCGATGATACCTTCCAGGGAGTCGCTGACAATCGATGGCACCGTGCACAATGCGGCGGTCGCGCCCAAGTCCCAGCCGAGGTTGGCAGGGGCGTACCAGATCACTTGATCGGCATCGACCACGCTTTCCGGCAAACCGTCACGGTGAGCGCCGAGCTTCATGGAATTGGAACGCGGCTCGATGATCGCAATCAACGGCGCATCGCCGATGCGTTTGCGCAAGCCGTCGAGGGTCGTCGCAATCGCCGTCGGGTGGTGAGCGAAGTCGTCGTAGATGGTGATGCCGCGAACCTCGGCGACTTTTTCCATCCGGCGCTTCACGCTTTTGAACGCGCTCAACGCGGCGATGCCCATGGCAGGCACCACGCCGACATGGCGAGCGGCCGCCAATGTGGCCAGGGCGTTAGCGACGTTGTGCTGGCCGGTCATGTCCCAGTCGACGACGCCTTGGGCCACGCCTTCGAACATCACTTCGAACTTCGAACCGTCTTCGCTGAGCAGTTTGACCTGCCACTGACCGCCGGCACCGGTGGTTTGCACCGGGGTCCAGCAGCCCATCTCGATGACCCGCTGCAACGCCGGCTCGGTGGTCGGGTGGATCACCAGGCCTTCGCTCGGGATGGTGCGCACCAAATGGTGGAACTGCCGCTCGATGGCGGGCAAATCCGGGAAAATGTCTGCGTGATCGTATTCCAGGTTGTTCAGGATCGCCGTGCGCGGACGGTAGTGAACGAACTTGGAGCGCTTGTCGAAGAACGCGCTGTCGTACTCGTCCGCTTCGATGACGAAGAACGGCGTACCGCCCAGACGCGCTGACACCGAGAAGTTTTGCGGCACGCCGCCGATCAGGAAACCCGGGCTCATGCCCGCGTGCTCCAGGACCCAGGCGAGCATGCTGCTGGTGGTGGTTTTGCCATGGGTGCCGGCGACAGCCAGGACCCAGCGACCTTGCAGCACGTGGTCAGCCAGCCATTGCGGGCCGGAGACGTAAGGCAGGCCTTTGTTGAGCACGTATTCCACGGCCGGGTTGCCGCGGGACATGGCGTTGCCGACCACCACCAGATCCGGTGCCGGATCGAGTTGGGCGGGGTCGTAGCCTTGGGTCAACTCAATGCCCTGCGCTTCAAGCTGAGTGCTCATCGGCGGATAGACGTTGGCATCGGAGCCCGTCACGTGATGGCCCAGCTCTTTGGCCAGAACTGCCATCGAACCCATGAAAGTGCCGCAGATACCAAGAATATGAATGTGCATAGTCGACCTCGTAAAACATGGCCGCAGGTTAGCGTAGGGAGGAGAAAATCGCACTCTTTAGCTGATGGGGCCCCGGTCTCTGTGGCGAGGGAACTTGCTCCCGTCCGGCTGCGCAGCAGTCGTAAAACCTGAGTTCGCGATGTACCTGATACACCGTAGTTGCAGATTTTTGGGCCGCTTCGCAGCCCAGCGGGAGCAAGCTCCCTGGCCACAAAAGCCTCTAGCGGGCGATTCCGTGTTTGCGCAGCTTCCGATAGAGGGTGTTACGGCTGACGCCAAGCTGTTCGGCGGTATGCGTCATGTGCCAGCGCGTCTGCTCCAGCGCATTGAGTAACGCCAGCCGCTCAGCATCATCCAGCGGATGTTCGGAAGTTTCTTCAATGGCCACAACCTGCACCGGTCGAACCTGACGAATCATCGCCGGCAAATCCTCCAACCCGATCCGCCCGTCGTCACACAACGCCGCCAAGGTGCGCAGCACATTGCGCAACTGCCGCACGTTCCCCGGCCAGACGAAGCCCAGCAAAGCTTGCCGGGCCGGCTCATCGATCAGTACGGTTTCCCCGCCCGCTTCTTCGGCCAGCAGGAAATCAAGCAGCTGCGATTTGTCACTGCGCTCACGCAACGCCGGCAACGCAACCTCCAGCCCATTGAGCCGGTAATACAGGTCCTCGCGGAAGCTACCGTCCTGCACCCGGTCCAGCAAATTACGGTGAGTGGCGCTGATGATCCGCACATTGACCGCCTCCGGTTCGCCGCCAATCGGCACCACCTGACGATCTTCCAGCACTCTTAGTAGTCGGGTCTGCAACGCCAACGGCATGTCGCCGATTTCATCGAGGAACAGCGTGCCGCCGTCCGCCTGCTGCAACTTGCCGCGCATGCCTTCCTTGCGCGCGCCGGTGAAGCTGCCGCCGCGATAACCGAACAGCTCGCTCTCGATCAGGCTTTCAGGGATCGCCGCGCAGTTGAGGGCGACGAAGGCTTTTTCCGATCGCTGGCTGGCCTGATGCACGGCTTTGGCAAAGGCCTCTTTGCCGGAACCGGTTTCGCCATTGATCAACAGCGGCACGTCTCGCTCGAAGACCCTCAAGGACTTGCGGAAATCTTCCTGCAACGCGGCATCGCCCAGGCAAATGCCCGACAGACGCGGACGCTCGGCAATCGCCGGGCTTGGCACCACGGGTACCGGAATGCTGCGCGGCTGCCCACGCAACAGGGCAAACAGGCTCCGCCCATCGCGGGTGCGCAATGGCCAACTGGCGCTGGCGTTGACACTGGCGCGGCCGAGCAAGTCGTCCAGCGAGCAATCGAAAAACGCCTCGACCGGCTTGCCCAACAATCCACCGCGAATATGCCCCAGCAAGTTCAACGCACTCTGGTTGACCGCACTGATGCGCCCTTCTCCGTCGAATGCCAGCAACCCTTCGCTGAACAGCCCGACGGATTCAGCCTGCAAGTGAAAGCGCAGCAGCCATTGATTGTCGAAGTAGCGCAGGAAATAGCAGCTCTCGATCATCTTCGCCGACAGATTGACCAGAGCCATGGTGTGGAATTGGCTTTGTCGTGAAACCTCGTGACGCGCCGAGGACACGTCAAGCACCGCCAGCAGCTCGCCGTGAGGGTCGAACACCGGGCTCGCCGAGCACGTCAGGCCCGTGTGGCGGCCGCGAAAGTGTTCATCCTGGTGAATGGTCAGCGACTGGCGCTCCACCAGGCAGGTGCCGATACCGTTGGTGCCTTCGCAGGCTTCGCTCCAGTCGGCGCCGAGCCACAGGCCTGCGCGTTCGAAGATTTTCCGTTCGGCGGGCGCGGTGACACAGTTGAGGATCACCCCGCGGGCGTCGGTCAGCAGTACGGCATGCCCGGCGCCGGAGAGTTGCTGATGCAGGCTGGTCATTTCGTTGCCGGCAATGTGCAGCACTTGCTGCAAGCGTTCGCGGCTTTCGAGCACCCGCCCATGTTCCAGCACCGTCGGCGCCATGGTCAGGGCCGGGTCGAGGTGATAGTCCTCAAGACAGCGCAGCCAGGAACGGGCAATGGACGGATCGCTGCCGGGACCGTGCAGGTGGGACTTGCCCTGAGTGACGGTCAAGACTTGCTGGGCATGGCGACTCAAATGGTTGTCGTGCATTTCTTATTATTCTCCCCGAGAGCTGTGCTGAACCCCACGAAGGGCTGACACACATCCTGTGGCGAGGGAGCTTGCTCCCGTTCGAGTGCGAAGCGCTCGCCAAAAACCATAATCGGCAGACATTTTGGGGCTGCTTCGCAACCCAGCGGGAGCAGGCTCCCTCGCCACAGAGAAATACCGGTGCATTGATTTGTGGCCCAGCATCCTCCAGCCATCGGCGCATTGCAATGCTGGCCAGACTCGCCAGTCACAGCTTGTGCCACAAGCGGTACAAAGTGTCACAGGGGCTGTACCGAAAGCGTCACAGGCTCGGTCCGCCTGTCCGACAAAAACCACGCAAGGCCTTGATTTGCCTGACCTGCAGGGCAGTGGCCCGACCTTTGCTCTACGCTTATAGCAGGCGCACATGCGCTCTCCCTTATAAGCACAAAAGCCAAGGAGAAATCACCATGCGTTACGCTCACCCCGGTACTGAAGGCGCTATCGTTTCGTTCAAGAGCAAATACGGTAACTACATCGGCGGCGAGTTCGTCGCGCCTGTCAAAGGTCAGTACTTCACCAATACCTCGCCAGTGAATGGCCAACCGATTGCTGAATTCCCGCGGTCCACGGCCGAAGACATCGAAAAGGCCCTGGACGCTGCCCACGCTGCGGCCGATGCCTGGGGCGCCACGTCCGCCCAGGCGCGCTCGCTGGTGCTGCTGAAAATCGCCGACCGCATCGAACAGAACCTCGAAGTCCTGGCAATCACCGAATCCTGGGACAACGGCAAAGCCGTGCGTGAAACCCTCAACGCTGACATTCCGCTGGCCGCTGACCATTTCCGTTACTTCGCCGGTTGCATCCGCGCTCAGGAAGGCAGCGCCGCCGAGATCGATGGCAACACCGTGGCTTATCACATCCACGAACCGCTGGGCGTGGTCGGGCAGATCATCCCGTGGAACTTCCCGATTCTGATGGCGGCGTGGAAACTCGCCCCGGCCTTGGCTGCCGGTAATTGCGTGGTGCTCAAGCCGGCCGAGCAGACGCCACTGGGCATCACCGTGCTGATGGAACTGATCGGCGACCTGCTGCCGCCAGGCGTGCTCAACGTCGTGCAAGGTTTCGGCAAAGAAGCCGGCGAAGCGTTGGCCACCAGCAAACGCATCGCCAAGATCGCCTTCACCGGCTCGACCCCGGTCGGCTCGCACATCATGAAATGCGCCGCTGAAAACATCATTCCGTCCACCGTGGAGCTGGGTGGCAAGTCGCCAAACATCTTCTTCGCCGACATCATGCAAGCTGAAGAGACCTTCATCGAAAAAGCCGCCGAAGGCCTGGTGCTGGCGTTCTTCAATCAGGGCGAAGTCTGCACCTGCCCATCCCGTGCATTGGTGCAAGAGTCGATCTACGACGACTTCATGAAAGTGGTAATGAAGAAAGTCCTGTCGATCAAGCGTGGCGACCCGCTGGACACCGACACCATGGTCGGCGCCCAGGCGTCCGAGCAGCAATTCGACAAAATCCTTTCGTACCTGGAAATCGCCAAGGGCGAAGGCGCCGAGCTGTTGACCGGCGGCAAGGTGGAAAAACTCGAGGGCAACCTGGCGACCGGGTATTACATCCAGCCAACCCTGCTCAAGGGCACCAATAAAATGCGTGTGTTCCAGGAAGAAATCTTTGGCCCGGTGGTGAGCATCACCACGTTCAAGGACGAAGCCGAAGCCCTGGCCATCGCCAACGACACCGAGTTCGGCCTGGGTGCCGGCCTCTGGACCCGTGACATCAACCGCGCCTACCGCATGGGCCGCGCCATCAAGGCCGGTCGTGTGTGGACCAACTGCTACCACCTGTACCCGGCGCATGCCGCGTTCGGCGGTTACAAAAAGTCCGGCGTCGGTCGTGAAACCCACAAAATGATGCTCGACCACTATCAGCAGACCAAAAACCTGCTGGTGAGCTACGACATCAATCCGTTGGGCTTCTTCTAAACCGTCTGTCGCAGGCAAGCCACTCTCCTTGTGGGAGTGAGCTTGCTTGCACATCGGGCCTTCGCGCCAACCCGGCAATCACGCCGGTCAAAAACAATAAGAACAGGTGAACCCCTATGCCTAGCGATCAAGCCAGCGTGCAGCCGGCTACCTCCTCGGTCGACTTTGAAAAAGTTGGCTCCGACTATTTCCAGCAACGGGAACTGAAAAAAGGTGCAGCAGGCTGGGTCCTGCTGGTGGGTCTTGGCGTGGCCTACGTCATCTCCGGCGATTACGCGGGTTGGAACTTCGGCCTGGCCCAGGGTGGCTGGGGCGGCATGTTTCTCGCCACGTTGCTGATGGCGACCATGTACCTGTGCATGTGTTTCTCCTTGGCGGAGCTGTCTTCCATGATTCCTACCGCGGGTGGCGGCTACGGTTTTGCCCGTAGCGCATTCGGGCCGTGGGGCGGGTTTCTGACCGGGACCGCAATCCTGATCGAATACGCCATCGCCCCGGCGGCGATCGCGGTGTTTATCGGCGCCTATTGCGAGTCACTGTTCGGTATCGGTGGCTGGATGATTTACCTGGCGTTCTACATCATCTTTATCGCCATTCACATTTTCGGGGTCGGCGAAGCGCTGAAACTGATGTTCGTCATCACCGCCGTCGCCGCCCTGGCACTGGGCGTGTTTCTGGTGGCGATGGTGCCGCACTTCAACGTCGCCAATCTGCTCGACATCCCGGTGACTGACGCCAAGGGCGCCAGCAGCTTCCTGCCCTTCGGCTACGTCGGCGTGTGGGCGGCAATTCCTTACGCGATCTGGTTCTTCCTCGCTGTCGAGGGCGTGCCATTGGCAGCAGAAGAAACCAAAAACCCGAAACGCGACCTGCCCCGCGGATTGATCGGCGCCATGCTGGTGCTGGTGAGCTTTGCCCTGCTGATTCTGGTCATCGGCCCGGGCGGTGCGGGCGCCAATGCACTGCTGACCTCGGGTAATCCGTTAGTCGAAGCATTGAGCAAGGCCTATGGCGGCTCGACCTGGATGGGCCACTTCGTCAATTTGGTAGGCCTGGCCGGATTGATTGCCAGTTTCTTCTCGATCATCTACGCCTACTCGCGGCAGATCTTCGCGTTGTCCCGCGCCGGCTACCTGCCGCGCAAACTGTCAGAAACCAACAAGAGCAAGGCTCCCGTTCTGGCTCTTATTATTCCCGGCATCATCGGATTCGGCTTGTCGCTGACAGGTCAAGGCGACCTGCTGATTCTGGTAGCAGTGTTCGGCGCGACCATTTCCTACGTCCTGATGATGGCGGCGCACATCACACTGCGCATTCGACGCCCCAAAATGGATCGGCCCTATCGCACGCCGGGCGGTATCTTCACCTCGGGTGTAGCGTTGGTGCTGGCTTGCATCGCCGTAGTAGCGGGTTTTCTGGTAGACCCACGCGTGGTGATTGGTGCTGCGATCATCTATGGAGTGTTAATTGCTTACTTTGCTTTCTACAGTCGGCATCACTTGGTAGCAGGCACGCCCGAAGAAGAGTTCGCGGCCATTCAGAACGCTGAAAAAGCCCTGCACTAACGGCCAGAAATCACGGCGCAGGTCCTGTCTGCGCCGTCACGGAGAATCTGTATGGCAAGTTTTGCTCACACCGTCGGCGCCCAGACCTACCGCTTCGCGAGCCTCAAGGACGTCATGGCCAAGGCCAGTCCGGCGCGCTCCGGGGACTTTCTGGCCGGCGTCGCCGCCCTCAACGACGGCGAGCGTGTGGCCGCACAAATGGCCCTGGCTGACATCCCCCTGAGCCATTTCCTGCAGGAAGTACTGATTCCTTACGAAGCCGATGAAGTCACCCGACTGATCATCGACACTCACGACAAACAAGCCTTCGCCGCCGTCAGCCATCTCACCGTCGGCGGGTTCCGCGACTGGCTGCTCAGCGATGAGGCCGACGAACAGAGCCTGCGCGCCCTCGCTCCCGGCCTGACCCCGGAGATGGTTGCCGCCGTGTCGAAGATCATGCGCGTGCAGGATCTGGTACTGGTGTCGCAAAAGATCCGCGTGGTCACGAAATTCCGCGGCACCATGGGTTTGCGTGGGCGACTGTCCACGCGCCTGCAACCCAATCACCCCACCGACGAACCGGCCGGCATTGCGGCGAGCATTCTCGACGGCCTGTTGTACGGCAACGGCGACGCGATGATCGGCATCAACCCGGCCACCGACAGCATCGCGTCGATCTGCGCCATGCTGGAAATGCTCGACGCGATCATCCAGCGCTACGAAATTCCGACCCAGGCCTGCGTGCTGACCCACGTCACGACCTCCATCGAGGCGATCAATCGCGGTGTTCCGCTGGATCTGGTGTTCCAGTCGATCGCCGGCACTGAAGCGGCGAACGCCAGTTTCGGCATCAACCTGAATGTCCTGCAGGAAGGTTATGACGCCGGCCTGAGTCTGAATCGCGGCACTCTGGGCCAGAACCTGATGTATTTCGAGACCGGCCAGGGCAGTGCCCTGTCGGCCAACGCCCACCACGGCATCGATCAACAGACCTGCGAAACCCGCGCCTACGCCGTGGCGCGCCATTTCAAACCGTTTTTGGTCAACACCGTCGTAGGATTTATCGGCCCGGAATACCTCTACAACGGCAAACAGATCATCCGCGCCGGTCTCGAAGACCACTTCTGCGGCAAGCTGTTGGGCGTGCCGATGGGTTGCGACATCTGCTACACCAACCACGCCGAAGCCGATCAGGACGACATGGACACCCTGCTGACCCTGCTGGGCGTGGCCGGGATCAACTTCATCATGGGCATCCCGGGCTCCGACGACATCATGCTCAACTACCAGACCACCTCGTTCCACGACGCCCTTTACGCCCGCCAGACCCTGGGCCTGAAACCGGCGCCGGAGTACGAACAGTGGCTGGCAAAAATGGGCATCCTGACGCAAGCGGACGGCAAGATTCACTTCGGCGACAAGCTGCCGCCGGCCTTCCGCCAAGCAATGGCGCAACTGGGATGAGTGTTGAAATGGATAAACCACCTGTTGATCCAGAGAATCCGCTATTGGAACTGCGTCGCCTGACCCCGGCGCGGATTGCCCTGGGTCGCACCGGCACCAGCATGCCGACCCGTGCGCAACTGGATTTCCAGTTCGCCCACGCTCAAGCCCGGGACGCGGTGCACTTGCCGTTCGATCACGCCGGACTCAGCTCACAACTGGCCAAGGCCGGGCGTGAGAGTTTGCTGCTGCACAGTGCCGCCACGAACCGGGACACTTACCTGCAGCGGCCCGATCTGGGGCGAAAGTTGAGTGATGAGTCGGCGCAGACCCTGCGCGAGTACGCGCTGGCCAAACCGGGCGGTGTGGACCTCGTGATCGTGGTCGCCGATGGCTTGTCGGCGCTGGCCGTTCATCGCCATACCTTGCCGTTTCTGGCGCGGATGCAAGAGCAGATCGAGGCTGAAGGCTGGTCCGCTTCGCCGGTGGTGCTGGTGGAGCAAGGCCGGGTCGCCGTGGCCGACGAGATTGGCGAATTGCTCGGCGCAAAAATGGTGGTGATCCTGATCGGTGAACGCCCCGGCCTCAGTTCGCCGGACAGCCTGGGGTTATATTTCACCTACAATCCAAAGGTCGGGCTGACGGACGCCTACCGCAATTGCATCTCCAATGTCCGGCTCGAGGGCTTGAGCTACGGCATGGCGGCACACCGTTTGCTGTACCTGATGCGTGAGGCTTGCCGCCGGCAGCTGTCGGGAGTCAATCTGAAGGACGAAGCCCAGGTTCAGACGCTGGAGTCGGACGCAGGTGCAGACATGAAAGGTAATTTCCTACTGAGCCCGCCGAATGCCTGAACCGTTTCCGCATTGCGTTTCTGTTCCGGTTTCAGGCAGGATCGATGCACGGCTGCCCGAGTGAAAGAACCGTTCGCCGTCAGAGCACGTGAAGACAGCCACTTGAAGACGAGACCTATCGATGCGGATTATTCAAGCGACCCTCGAACACCTGGACCTGCTGACCCCGTTGTTCGTCAAATATCGCGAGTTTTATGGTTCCCTGGCGTATCCGGACTCGTCCCGGGCGTTCCTTGAGAAACGCCTGCGACGCAAGGAATCGGTGATTTACCTGGCGCTGGCCGATGGCGACGACAAACTGATGGGGTTCTGTCAGTTGTACCCGAGCTTTTCGTCCCTTTCGCTCAAACGCGTGTGGATCCTCAACGACATCTACGTCGCCGAAGACGCCCGCCGCCAATTGGTGGCCGACAACCTGATCCGCACCGCGAAGAAAATGGCCAAGGAAACCAATGCCGTGCGCATGCGCGTTTCCACCAGCAGCAATAACGAAGTGGCGCAGAAAACCTACGAATCCATCGGGTTCAAGGAAGACACCGAGTTCAAGAACTACGTGTTGCCGATCAGCGACGAGCTCTGATGCCTGCCGGCTTCTGTGATGAGGGATCGTTCGCCCTCATCACAGAAGGGTTATTTATTGTCACCAGTCTTCCGGCCGCGCCATAGACATCCCCCGCTACAATCTCGACGCGCGTTTCACCACTCAGCCCGTATAATGCCGGCCTTTTCGGCTTGTAAGAAAAACTACACTCCTCTGTAGGCTTTCGCGAAGTCATCCGCACAGGCCCGCAGAGTCCGGCCGTCACCACAGGTGCCCCTCCATGGATTTCAACCCGATCGACCTTATCCTGCATCTCGATGTTTACCTCGACTTGCTGGTGAACAACTACGGGCCATGGATCTACGCCATCCTGTTTCTGGTGATCTTCTGCGAAACCGGCCTGGTGGTAATGCCCTTCCTGCCGGGCGATTCCCTGTTGTTCATCGCTGGCGCCGTAGCGGCTGGCGGCGGCATGGACCCGGTATTACTGGGAGGCCTGTTGATGCTGGCGGCGATCCTCGGTGACAGCACCAACTACGTCATCGGCCGAACCGCGGGCGAACGTTTGTTCAGCAATCCGAACTCGAAAATCTTCCGTCGCGACTACCTGCAGCAAACCCATGACTTCTATGACAAGCATGGTGGCAAGACTGTGACTCTGGCGCGCTTCCTGCCGATCATCCGCACCTTTGCACCGTTCGTCGCCGGCGTCGCCAAAATGCCTTACCCGCGTTTTTTTGCCTTCAGCGTCCTCGGCACCATTCTGTGGGTCGGCGGCCTGGTGACCCTGGGTTACTTCTTCGGCAACGTACCGTTCATCAAGAAAAACCTTTCGCTGCTGGTGGTGGCCATCATCCTGCTGTCGCTGGTGCCAATGATCATCGGCGTGGTCCGCAGTCGCTTCGGCAACGCCGCGTCCAAAACCCAATCGCGCTGACTCGCGATGTGGTCCCTGAGCGCCTGGCGTCGCCGGCGTATCCTGGCCAGACACCCGATTGCCGACGATCTGTGGCAACGGGTGCGCCATCACTTGAGTTTTCTCGATGGCCTCAGCTCCGCCGAAGATCAATGGCTGCGCGAAGCCTGCGTGCTGTTCCTGGAAGATAAACACCTGACCGCCCTGCCCGGCGTCGAACTCCATCAGGAGCAGCGCCTGCTGCTCGCTGCTCAAGCGCAATTGCCGCTGCTGCACCTGGGCGACCTGAACTGGTATCAGGGTTTCCATGAAATCGTCCTCTACCCCGATGACTTCCTCAGCCCTCAACGCCATCGTGATGCCAGCGGCGTCGAACACGAGTGGGACGGCGAGCACAGCGGCGAAGCCTGGCAGCAAGGCCCGATCATCCTCGCCTGGCCGGGCGTAATGGCCAGCGGCGGCTGGGAAGGCTACAACCTGGTGATCCACGAACTCGCGCACAAACTCGACATGCTCAACGGCGACGCCAACGGCTTGCCGCCGCTGCACCCCGACATGCGGGTCAGCGAATGGGCCAAGGTCATGCAGCACGCCTACGACGACCTGAATAAGCACCTTGACCGTAATCCGGACGCCGAAACGGCTATCGACCCCTACGCGGCAGAAAACCCCGCCGAATTCTTCGCGGTCACCAGCGAATACTTCTTCAGCGCCCCGGATTTGCTGCACGAGGCGTATCCTCAGGTCTATGAGCAGCTGAAGCTGTTTTACCGCCAGGACCCACTGGCCAGGCTGCGGCAACTTCTGGCCGAGAACCCGGTCTATCAGGCACACGACTAAGGTCTCTACGACCCTTGGTACGTAGCATCAACGGCGGAATATGCCTATAATCGCCGCCACTTTTTGGTCAATCCGGCCAAGTGTTTTTGGTCAACTAACGGGGGCACCGCCCAATGAGCTACAGCAAGATTCCGGCTGGCAAAGACCTGCCGAACGACATCTACGTCGCGATCGAGATTCCGGCCAACCACGCGCCGATCAAGTACGAAATCGACAAAGACAGCGATTGCCTGTTCGTTGACCGTTTCATGGCCACCCCGATGTTCTACCCGGCCAACTACGGTTTCATCCCGAACACCCTGGCTGACGACGGTGACCCCCTCGACGTGCTGGTCGTGACCCCTTACCCGGTTGCACCAGGCTCGGTGATCCGCGCACGTCCGGTCGGCATCCTGCACATGACCGACGACGGCGGCGGCGATGCCAAAGTCATCGCAGTCCCACACGACAAGCTGTCCCAGCTGTACGTCGACGTGAAGGAATACACCGATCTGCCTCCACTGCTGCTGGAACAGATCAAGCACTTCTTCGAGAACTACAAAGACCTCGAAAAAGGCAAATGGGTGAAGATTGAAGGTTGGGGCGACGCAGAAGCCGCTCGCACCGAGATCATGAAGTCGGTTGCTGCCTATAAAGGCTAAGGCGCCATTGGCCTCGCGCCTGTGACGACTTGAAGAAAACCCCGGTTGATCCGGGGTTTTTTGTGGGCGTCCATTAAGGGCTTTTTAAACGGCGCGTTTACTTCCAGAACGCTACGTTTTTTCTTGTTTAATTTGTTCCAAATACGTCTTACATCCGGTCGTAAATTTCCCTCGAAATTTGAACGGTTCGTTTATTCAAAGCCCGCCCCGGCGCCCGTAGACTCGTGTTTATGAAAAAGAACACTAGCGGCCCACGGTTTAAAGCGCTCCTCGAAAAAGCGAAAATAACGACGACAGGATTTGCCGCTTTCTTCGATACGGAGCCGCAAAATATCCACAACTGGTACACCCGCGGTGTGCCCGCCTACCGCATGGAAGAAGTCTCCAGACTACTCTCGGTAAACAGCGACTGGCTGAAAACCGGCGAGGGTTCCCAAGACTCCAAACACTTGCGCCTGCTCGACGAGTCCGGCAACACCTTCGACGCCCAGGCCATTCGCGGCATCTACACGGTGGTCGAACCCACCGATGTCGAACTGCCCCTCTACAAGGAAATACCCATCGCCCCGGGCTCCTTCAACACTCACGTCGTCGAAGACCCCGGCCAATTCATCCGCCTGCCCAAAAGCCACCTCGACTCCCTGGAAATCAAATACACGGATGTCTTCTGCGTCCAGATGATCGGCAACGGCATGGGAGCACGGATTGAGGACGGCTCCACACTCGCCATCGACCGCGGACTGACCAAGGTGATTGACGGGGAAATCTATGCCATCGAGCACGACGGCATGCTGCGCATCAAATACCTGCACCGGATGCCGGGCAATGCCCTGCGGTTGCGCAGCTACAACCAGGCCGAACACCCGGATGAGATCTTCAATGCCGAGCAGATTGATAAGCAGAACATCAGGGTGCTGGGGTGGGTGTTCTGGTGGTCGACGCTGAACAAACGGCGGCCGGCGGTGCCGTTTTTGTAGCACCCAGGCATTTTTACAGGTAAGCCCACTCCCACAGGCATCACTCAATCCCTGTGGGAGCGGGCTTGCCCGCGAAAGCGATGGAACATTCACCCTGGATATCCAGACGGATCACTCGATCCCAAGCCCCGATAGCTCTAAGACGCACACCACACTGGGAATCCGGCAAAAAAATCAGTATGCTGCGCCCCACATTTGCGCATCACCCCGCCCCGCGGCTCTGATCGCACCGACAAGGCAGATGATTTTCTCGCCGAGTCCCACAGCCGGACGCAAGATCCGGGTGTACGTTTTGAAGGCTGGCGAGGTTTACCAAAAATGAACCAAGCCAGTCCCCGAGAAGCCGGCCACAAGCCGGCTTTTTAATGCCTGTCGAAAAGCTTCTGATCTAGTGTCAGCAGTGCTGACACTCTTCTTTCAATAGGCGACAGAGGCCTAAAAGTAAGCATCTTCGCTTTCTTTTGAAGGAAACATCCTTGAAGGTCCTACCTGCTTGCGTCTGCTAAATGCGCTGACTAATCTTCGACCGTCACTGCCAGATCAGTAATGGTTTTAGCAGCCCACCGCTTGATTCGGTGCAGAGTGCTCCCATTCACTCGGCGCTTTTTTATCGCCTCAGCTTTCTATTAGCCTCTGCACCAAGATGACGGCAAACGCGGCGAAGGCCGCGCCGAAAAAGCCACAAGGGAAAAAAGCATGAGCGACACCCCCGCTAGCCTGAGCATTCCGCCCGAAGGCTATGGAGATTGGCTGGCCGACCTCAAAAGCCGCATCCATAACGCCCAGCAGCGCGCCACTCTGGCGGTGAACCGCGAACTGGTGCTGCTCTACTGGCAGATCGGTCAAGATATTTTGTCCCGGCAAGCACAACAGGGTTGGGGAACCAAGGTGATCGACCGCCTAGCTCAGGATTTGCTTGCGGCTTTTCCGGATATGAAAGGGTTTTCCCCACGCAACCTCAAGTACATGCGCGCCTTTGCCCAAGCGTGGCCGGACGCAAAATTTGTGCAAGAGGTGCTTGCACAATTGCCTTGGTATCACCAGTTAGCGTTGCTGGACAAATTGCCCAGCCCGGAAACTCGCTGCTGGTATGCCGCCCAGGCCATCGAACACAACTGGTCGCGTAACATCTTGGTAATGCAGATAGAGACCCGTCTGCTGGAGCGAAGTGGCAATGCAGTCAGTAACTTTGATAATCACCTGCCCAAGCCACAGTCCGACCTGGCCCGCGAATCACTGAAAGACCCGTACCGTTTCGACTTTCTCGGCCTGACTGTTCATGCCCAGGAACGCGAGATCGAAAACGCTCTGGTGAAGCATGTCACCGAGTTCTTACTGGAGCTGGGTGCAGGATTTGCCTTCGTCGGCAAGCAAGTGTTGCTGGATGTAGGCGGTGACGAGTTCTTCATCGACCTGCTGTTTTATCACCTCAAGCTACGTTGCTATGTGGTAATCGAACTGAAGTCTGGGAAGTTCAAGCCCGAGCATTTGGGTCAGCTGAGTTTTTACCTCACCGCAGTCGATGCCCAACTCAAGTACCCGCAGGACGGCCCGACCATCGGCCTTCTGCTATGCAAGAGCAAGAGCAAGAGCAAGAGCAAGAGCAAGAATAAGATTGTGGCCGAATACGCGCTGCGTGATAACGCCCGCCCCATCGGTGTTGCCGAATACCAATTAGTGGAATCCTTGCCGGTAGAACTGCAAACCAGCCTGCCCAGCATTGAACAGATCGAGCGCGAGCTAGCAAGTGATGACGCATCCATGGAGGACGACTCGCAATGACTGAACAGATCTGTCACCCCCATTAATAGACTGGCAGGTGGGTGCAGACGGGGAGCTGTATGGTGCGAAGGATTAGGAGCGCAACCGCGTGCAAATGCTGCGGTCGCTGTCTCAGAGCCTCACGGATAACTAAACCCCTTAACCAACGTCAACTCTCCCACCGCCCGCATCGGCACCAGAAAAGTCTCCATCTTCTCGTTCGGCGTCCCTTCCTCCGTAATCACCGTCACCTGCGCCGTGGTCAGCGGCTGAACCGCCTCCCCCTGGCCTTCCTCATCACTCCGATACCCGCCCCCGAAGTAGTTCACGTAAACGAGATATTGGCCTTTGATCGGCGCTGGCATGGCGAAGATCTCCGGCCCATACCCCGTCGTCACGTCAACATCCAGCGCCGCACCATTAGGCACAACCCGATCGCCATACCAGATGTGCGCACCATCGGGCGTGATGAGGTGCAGATCCAGATCCGTCCCATCGCTGTCCCACGCCAGCAACACCCGCAACTTGGCCGGCGTGGCGCCACCACTGGCATTGAGAAACTGCGTCCGATGCCGCTGCTGACCATCGGGGCTGCGAACTTCAACGCTGTTGCTGCCATTGGGAAACGAGAACGGTCGATCAAAGCGTCCAGCCGGATCAATCTTCAGCGGCATGCTGACGCCGTTGATGATCAACCGTCCCGGTTCACCTGACTTGGGCGTGGCGTTGATCTGTCCGGTGATACGCGCAGTATTGGCCTGGCCCACCGGGGTGTTCACCGACGAAGCCGGGTAGTTAACAATCTGACGAAAGCTTTCACCTTCACCTTCGGACGCGCCAGTGCGCCAACCACCAACGGGCGTATCAAGTTTCACGCCGCTCTCAGCCGCAAAAACCGTCGGCAATACGCAAAAAGAACAAAGGAACAGGAAGACCTGTGGATAACGGAGTTTCATGGCCTATTCCAGCAAGAGGTGGCGGGCGAGCCCTTCAATGTAGGTTTCATCCTGGCCGTTGGGGTGTGCTTCGAAAGCCAGGTGCAGGTATTCGTGGGTCAGGTCGAGGCGGTCTTGCAGCGACAGCACGCCGCGCACGTAGATGCGCTGGCGTTCGCGGTCGACATAGGGGCGGCCGAAGGCCAGGCGGCAGACGGCGAAGGTGCTGACGTCGTTGTAGCCGACTTCGCTTTCCAACCGCGGACGCCAGCCGCGGCGTTGCTTTTGCAGCCAGTCTTGCGCGGCGGGCAGTGCTTCGCAGGAGGCGACGGGGTTGTCCCAGCGGCTGAGGCTGGCGCGCGGGTAGGCGTGCAGCAGGATGGCGTCGTAGCGTTGGCCGGCGTTGGCTTGTTCGACGGCGTGCTGCCAGGACAGTTTGTCCGGGCCGGGTTGGTCGGAGTGATAGGTGACGGTGCTGCCGGCGAGGACCAGGTCGCTGGTCCAGGCGGCGATGTGGCGTGATTCGGCGGCGGCCGGGCGTGGGGCGACGCGTTGGCGGCTGCTGCTGTCGTCGATGCTCAGGCAATCGCCGTGGCGGGTGGCGTTTTGCAGCAGGTAGGTTCTTATCGCAATGGCCAGTGCTTTAGCGGCTTCAGCAGGTTCGGGTTTGGCTTCACGTTGCAGGACCCGGGCGACGTACTCTTCACGGTCCAGCCGGGCGACGAGCTTGTCCTTCAACAGAAACAGTTCGCCATCGCTGTGGATATCGAGTTGATTGCCGTTGGCGAATTCGACGCGGTAATCGCCTTGCAAAGGCCCGGAAGCCACAACGTGATCCCCGGCCAGAACGCGCCCGATCGGATAACGAGAAAACAGCCCGACCTCGACACATCGTCCTGCGTCCGCGGGCCAATCCACCGACAACACCGAAGCCAACGCAGCCCCGTAATGACGAAGCACCATCTGACTGGTCCCGCGCCCGCCCGCCCAGATCGGCGTGCCGTCCGTCGTCCAACCGGCAAACCCGCCCTGACGCGACGAAGGATCCTCATCGCCCAACCAACTCCAGGTTTTCACCCGCAACCGGCCACCGAGTTCGCCGACGACATTGCCGTCAGCCGCATTGAGCACCACATCGAGCAACACCCGCCGCGCCTGATCCTGAGCCGGCATCACGGCCAGCACCTTCAGCAATTCCGCCACCGACACGCGCGTAGAAGGCTGCAACGAAGGCAAGTCCAGCAACCATTCCGGAGCCTGCCGAGCCTGCCAATATCCCCGCCAGCCAGCATTGGAAATACCCAATCGCGCCGGATCAAAGTACAAACCGCACGATTTCACCAACGCCTGATCGCGTTCGATCTTGCCACCCGCCGTGCAGCAATAAACTTCCTCTTTCGACTGCCCGCGACACTCATACGCCGGCTCACGGGCGCCGGTATCCACCAGCCAGCCGTACACAAACAATTTCCACAAACTGCCGAGCGGTGCCTGCACATCAGCAGGCAATGGCTCGCGGGAAATCACCTGAGTCCGGTTCAGCGAAATCAATTCACCCTTGAAGCCCAGTCGCAGCGGTTCGTCCTGCGCTGTCGCCAGCGCAGGAATCAAACACAGCAGCCAAAAGACCAACGCTCGGGTCATGTCAGTTGACCGTGACCTGACCGAGAGCCGGTTTCTGTTCCTGGGCCTGATGTTGTGGCGCGTAGACCTGAGTGAAGCGCACCGGCGGCAGGTCGAACTGGCCTTTCTGCGAGAAGCGCACCAGATGACGCAGGCGCAGTTCGCCGCTCAAGGCATCGACCGGAATGGCATACGCCATCTGGCCCGGTTCGAAACGCGCTTTCTCCAGTGCAGTCGGTTCCGTGCCGGCCTTGCCCATGAGCTTGATGCCCCAAGTCGTGCGCTCGACATCGGCGCCCGGCGGCAGCGGCACTTCAATCATGCCGTAGCGCAACGGCTTGGCGGCTTTGCTGGTGATGATCACTTCGTCCAGATACAGGCCGTCACTGGACAACGGTTTGTTGCCCACCGCTTCAAGCTTGAATTGGAACGCTTCGTCACCCGGCACCAATCGAGACAGGCGCCGGGTCATGGTCACCGCCATCGGCTCAACCGGCGGTTGTTTGGTCTGGAAGCTCAGCGCGGCGCGCAACGGACGTTCCTGCGTTCCGGTCAGCGACAACACCGCCGGCACAGACGGAGCACCCTGCCATGTCCAATACATCTCACCGGTAGCACTGTGTTGTTTTTTCCAGCCTTCACCCGGAGCCAGTGCAATCGTCGGCGACGCTTGCTCGATGCTGCGCTGCAACCAGGTCAGCGCCAACGCGCGCTCCAGGGTTGATTGCTGTGGCAGCAACCGTTGCAACAACGCTTGCGCACGAGCCTGATCGAAGGTTTGCAGCGACAGGTTCAAGGCTTCGGCAAAGGGCTGAGAACTGACCGCCAGACGTTGCTGTGCATCCGGCAGCTGACGATTGAATGCGTCGGGCAAAGCCACCTTCGACTGACGCGCCAGCGATGCCGTCAGCGCACGAGCAGCCGCCAGACCCAATGCGGAATCCGGATCGCTCATGACAAGGCTGTCCTCGCCATCCTCCATCAGGTTCGCCGCATTGCCCTCGCCTGCGTTGGCCAAGTCATCCATCAAACCGCTGAGCAACGTATTGACCGGCAATTGCATCTGCTTGGCGAACGACAGAATCAGCGCCCGCTGCAACAACGGCGTGTTTTTCGCCTGCTTCGAATACACCTCCAGCACCCGCTGCCAATGCTCCGGCGGCAGGCTCAGTTCCAGCGCTTTGCTGGCGTGCCAGTCGGCGTAATAGGCGTAGGCAGTGAGGAACGCATCCGGCTCACCGTCCATGCCCCACCAGGTGAAGCTCGCGGAAGGCCCGGCCATTTGCACCAGGCGCAGGCGGCTGTTCTGCATGATCAGGCGCAAGCGATCGCGGATCTGCGGGTTCGACGACAAGGTCGGATACGCAATGCTCAACGGCAGCAAACGGCTAGCCGTTTGTTCGACGCCGCCATACGGATAGCTCAGCAAATCATCGAGCGCCGAGCGGAACAGCGCTTGCGGACTGTCATCCAGACGCAGGCGAATATCCGTCGCGTCCGCCGGCAGCGTCAGCGGCGTGTCACCGCTGACCACGTCCAGGCTCTGGCTTTGCGTCACCTGCCAACCTTCGCCGGTCGCAGTCAGGCGCACGGCCAGGGCATCGGCGGTTTTACCGTCCTGCACCAGTTCGGCGGCCCACTCGCCGGAGGCCAGCGCGAACGCCGGCAGCGCGATGTAGTTGATGCCGTTGTTGAGCGTTACCGGCACGCGCTGCTCGGTGCCGCCGTAATGGATGACCAGTTCAGCCTTGACCGGTTTTTCGGCCTGGCTGAAAGCGAACACACCGAGATCCGGTTTGTCGCCATTGCGGAACTTGGTCGGGCCGCTCCACTTCAGGTACAGCGGTTTCTCCGAGCGCACGAATTGCTTCTTCTGCCCGACCTGACCGTCATCGGCGATGGCCCGCGCAGTGATGCGCCAGCGGGTCAGCGAGTCCGGCATTTTGAAGGTGAAGCGGATTTTGCCGTTGGCGTCGGTGATCAACTCAGGTTCCCACGCGGCGGTGTCGACGTCTTCGCGACGCGGCCGTTCCAGCACTTTCACGCCGCGTTCGCTGCGGTTGGCTTTGCCCGGTGCCCCGGGGCTGCCCGGCAGCGCAACGTCGTAGCTGATAAACGACAGACTGGCACTGGTGCGCACGTTGTTGCGGCGCGGGTGGTAGAAGAACTGGTCGATGGTCGGCGCGACTTCCGGTTGCAACGCGTAGACCATTTCATCGACCACGCTGACGGTCAGGTGCGCCGGAATCGGCTTGCCGGCGAACTGGGTAGTCAGGTCGACCGACACGGTATCGCCCGGCTGGTACGACTCTTTATCGGTGGCAATGGCGACGTCGATTTGCGGCGCGATCACCTTGATGCCGGCGTTCTGGAAGCTGTACTGACCGCCCTTGGTGTACAGCACCGAGAACGTCAGGTTCGGCGCGAAATTGTCCTTCACCGGAATGCGCGCGCGGTATTGGGTGTCGCTGAGTTTTTCCATCTTCAGCCAGTCGCCGCCCTTGGACAGCAGCGCGGTGGACTCGACCTTGTCGCGTTCCAGCGACAGCAAGGCATCGCTCACTGGCTCAGGGAAAGTGATCAGCGCCAAGGCTTCATCGCCTGCCTTGTACTCGGGTTTGTCGAGGACGATTTCCACGGTGCCGGGCACCGCTTTCACGCCATCGCCCGTGACCGAATGGCCAGTGGCGCCGACGACTCGACCATGGCCATCTTTCAACGTCAGGTTGTAGGTGCCCGGACGGTCGAAGGCCAATGTGAAGCCTTTATCGGTTGCGGTGAGTTTGCCGTCGCCGGTGCTCTGGTCTTCCAGACGCACCCAGCTGTAGCTGCCCGGCGTGACCGCTTTGCTTTCCTCGCTGCCACCTTCATTGGCGTAGCTGAACGCAACTTTGTCGCCCACTGCACTGAAGCGCTGCGGAGCGCTCAAGCGGAAACTCGCGGCGCCACGGTCGATGAGGATTTCTTTGGTGGTCTTGACCCGATACGCCGCGCCATCGCTGGCGAAAACGGTGAGCATGTAGCGACTCGGTTTCTCGGCGGCCGGCAGGTCGAGGGTCGCGTTGCCCTTGGCGTCGGTGGTGAGTTCGGTGCTGGTCAATTCCACCGGGAATTGCCCCAGGTATTGCAGCTCGTTATCCACCATCGACAATTGCTGGGCGCGCAGGCTCAGGCTCAATTTGGCGTTCGCCACCGGCTTGCCGTCCGGGTACAGCAGCACGAGGCTGCCCTTGACCGGTTCGCCGGTGCGGTAATCCTGCTTGGCCAGGTTCAGCGAGATTTCGAAGTGCGGCTTGATGTATTCGGCGACGCGAAATGCGCTGCTGTAAGCCTGATCCTTGTAGCTGAAACGCAGTTCATAACCACCCGCCACCGCGTTATCCGGTAGCTGGAAGCGGCCCTGGGTGCCGGACTTGGAATCGAGTTTCAGCGAGAGCGATTGCAGCGCCGTGCCAGTAGCATCGAGCACGGTGACGTTGACGTCGGCAGCGGTCGGCTGCACCGAGTCCCGGGCATTCTTGAACTCGCGGCCGACGATTTTCAGCGACACCCAATCCCCCGGCCGATACAGCGGCCGATCGGTGAAGGCATAGAGTTTGGTGTCGTAGATTTCGCTGTCGTAGTAGAAGTTCTCGGAGACAAACACCCCGCCCTCTTCGTCCTCGCCGATCACGAACGAACGCTCGGGGCTGACGTGTTTGAGGCGTAGCAAACCATCGGTATCGGTGGCACCGCTGCTCATCACGCCCAAGCCATCGGTCCACAGCACATTCACTTTTGGTACCGAACTGCCTTCGTGTTTGCGCGCGGCCCAGACCAGCAATTCATCACCGGCAATCTTGCTCACGGCGACAGTGTTGGAGACAAAGACCATGGTGGTCGCGCGGTACTTGCCGATCAGCGCTTCCACCAGATACAGACCCGGTTTCAGGTTGCCCAGCGGGATGTACACGTTGCCCGGTGCGACGCTGACGAATTCGCTGGAAGATCCAGCGAGGTTCACACCGGTAGGCGGCTGGATCGGCTTGGCTTGCCACAGCGGATAACGGAACTGACTGACCACCGGCAAACCCGGGATCAATGCGAATTGTGGTTGTGCGTCGTAAGGCGTAGGCGCGGCAATCGCGTTGCCCATCTTCAGCTCCGGCACTTCCTCGGTGACTTGTTTGCGCGACTCGTAGGAAAACGCCCGCTGCATCACCCGACGGGATTTGCGGTACCAGTTGTCCCACAGGTACGCGAGGGTGTTCGACAGCCCTTCGCCCTTGAACTGGCCGTCGCTGACCACGCGGTGCAGGTTCTTCTGGCGCTTGAGGAAATCCAGCGGTTTGTCGATGCGATACACCCGAATGTCGGCGCCGCCGTAAGGCTCCATGCGGAACCGGCGATAGTCGCGACCCGGTGCTTCGAGGCGCACCATCGCCTGCTCGTCGCTGGCGAAACTGCTGTCGGCCAACAGGAAAAAGCTTTCACCGGCCACCGGCGTGTAGCCGCTCGGCTCGACGGTGTCTTCGGCGTTGACCGCTGAAAACGGCAGCACCAGGAGCAACAGCAAAGGCAGAAAACGCAACATGCGGGCACCGATCATTGGGAGAGAAAGTTCAGTCGATAGACGCCGATGAAGTTGGGGTTGGCTGCGTCGGGTATCCATCGGGTGTCCTTCCATGTCATGAGTTGCTGCAGGCTCGCGGAACGCATGCCGTTGTCTGTGGGGGTGGTGGTGCCGGTGTGATAAGCGATGTAGCGGCCCATCCAGATCATCAGGTGCTGGTCGTCGCCCTGATCGAAAAACATCAGGTCGCCAGGCCGGGCCTGCGATACGTCGCGGCCCACCAGATGACTGTTGAACTGGATCAGTTTGATTGCGTTGACGTACGGCCCGACCTTGCCGCCGCCCTGCTGCCACTGCTGGGCGAGGCCGCGTTGGGCTTCGCTCAGTGGCAGCTCTGGCGGCAGGTAACGGTTGGACAGGCCATTGCTGCGCAGCCATTTGTCGTCATGGACTTTCAGCGCTTCGTTGGCGGCGAAACGCACCAGACCCGCACAGTCCTGCTGATACCAGCGCGGACTCGGGCCTTGGGTCAGTTGTTCCTGGGCGATGCGCACGAACCAGGCGCGGAACACCTGGGATTGCTGCGGATCCAGCGCTGCCGCTTCGGTGGCAAATGCGCGACTGCCCAGCAACATCGCCAGCAGGCCGAGGCCTCGGATAAGTGCGGTCACAGGGATTTCCATTCCAGCGGCAGCCACTGCCAATGGCCGTCAGGCTCACTGCCTTCAGGCAAGGTCAGGGCGTATTTTCCGTAACCGCCGAGCTTGCGCAGTTTCGGGATCAGGTAGGTTTGCGCGGCGTTGTAGAACACCGGCTCCATGTCCTGCGGCAGGCTGTCGAGGGTTTCCTGTTGCATCAGTTGCGCCATGGCATCCGGGCCGAAGTAGACCGGCATCAGCAGGTCTTTCGGCACCACGTCGGCCATCGGCGGGAAGCGTTTGTCGAGGGTGCCGAGTGCCTTGTCCACGAGCTTGTCGTCGAGGGAGAACAGCAACGTCGAACCGTGACGCGCGAGACTGACCTTCATGAACGCCTTGCCGGTGATCGCGTCCGGGTTCTCGGCATCCTTGGCTTTATAAGGACCGAAGTTGGAGCTGACCTGGCGCTGCCATTGATGGCTTTGGCCTTCCTGCTTCTCGACCACCGGGAACGCGTGTTCTTCAACGTTGCCTTCGTAGGCGCCGACCATCGAGCCGAACAGAGTGCCCAGGTCGCCGTCGAGTTTGGCGCTGTCATCATCGTTCAGGCTGGCCACCAGCAACGGCGTGTACAGCCGCGAATCGGCGTACCAGCAGAGTCCGGCCGCACCGGCCATGTGTTCGGTCAGGGACTGGGCCACGGTTTCGTCGGCGCCCAGTTTCACTAGCAGCGGTTTCTGTTGTTCGGCGGCGAGCGGCAAGGCCACGCAAGCACTGGCGCCCATCGGCATGGCTTGCCAGATCGGTTTGAAATCGAAGTCCGGTTGGTTGTCCAGTTCGTCCATGGCGAGGAAGCTGTGCCAGCCCTTGTCGTCCATGTCGAAGCGCAGGCCGGCGAAGTTCGGGATGAAACGCTGGTAACCCATGGCCAGAACGCTGGCGTTGACCGACAAGCGTTGTTTCACTTCAGGCGTGCGCGGTGGCAGGCCGAAGGCTTCGGGGAACAGTTTCTGACCGCCGAGCAGTGCTTCCAGCGCTTGGGTCGACACCATGCCGCGCTCGTCAGTCGGGCCGTGGCCGGTGTCATACAGCTTCGAAGGGTTGGACAGCACCACCAACTTGTCGCCATAGGAGGCGAACACCAACGCTTTGCTGTTGTTGTAGGTCAGTTGATACAGCGGCACCGCATCGCCGGCGACCTTGATTTCACCGAGCTGGGTCAGCTGCGTATCATCCAGTGCCACTTTGGCCAGCGGCTCCAGCACCTTGGCCAGACCACCGCGATCCATCACCAACAAAAAGTCTTTCAGACGACCATCCGCCCCGCGCCACAACGCCACATCCGCCGGCTGATCGAAGAGTTGCTCGATCAGGCTGTCCTGCAATTTCAGGTCATGTTCGTAAATGATCCGCCGCAGACTGCCGATCAAACCGAGGCGATCGGCATGCGCTTCGTAATAGAAGACGAAATCTTCGGTCAGGGTTTCCTTGAGGAACGGCACGGCCAGCAAGTCCTTGGGCAACTGGCTCAAGGAGTGGGTTTCGAGCAGGCCGTCCGGGCGGCTCATGCCCAGTTTGTCACTGGCCAACTCTGCCGCTGGCGCCTTGGGTTTGTGCATGAACCAGCCCAAACCGCCCGCCACGCCGGCCACCAGGACCAGCCCGACCAGCAGCGCCGGCCAGCGGCGAGGAGTTTTGGCAGCAGGCGTTTCGGCGGCCGGAGAAACAGTGTTATCACTCATGTTCACAAAACCCGATGTCATCCGTGGAGCGGGATGCTTAATAGTTGAAAGTCTTGACCAGCAGCAGGTCACCGATGGCCCGCAGGGGCACGATGAAGGTCTCGCGTTTTTCGTCGACGGTGTTTTCGTTGAGCACCAGGTTGATCTGCGAGGTGATCACCTCGTTCTGGTTGCTGGTCTCATCGAAGTTATAGCCGCCGCTGCCGAAGTTGCCCCAATAGTTCACGTAAACCAGATAGGTGCCATGCATCGGTGCGGTCATGGTGAACATTTCCGGGCCAGGGCCATCGACACCGTCCGGGTCCAGGCCGCCGCCGTTGCTCATCGCCGGGCGAGCCCAGAACGCATGCTGGCCGTCGGGGGTCACGATGTGCAGATCGAGTTCGGCTTTCGGATCGTCCCATCCCAGCACCACGCGAATCCGCGCCGGCGTGCGCAGGTTGTTCGCTTCATAAAATTGAACGCGCTTGAGGGATTTGCCTTCGACACTGCGCACTTCGACGCTGTTGGAGCCGGCACCGAACGCATACGGCCGGGCGAAACGCCCTTGGTCGTCGGTGTACAGATTCAGGGGATTGCCGTTGACCGCCAGCGTGTGCGGCCCGCGTTGAGTGCCGATGGCCTTGAGCTGACCCTGGATCATCGTGCGATTACGCTGCACGCCCCGGTCGATGGGCGGCGTGGGATAGGCAACTTGAGGGTATTCGCTGCGATCGAGCAGGCCGTTGTAGCGCCAGCCGCCGACCGGTTCCGACAGCTCAGCCGTCGACTCGGCCCAGGCAGCGGTCGCGCAGACCCACCCCATCAGCACTAGAAGTAATGAACGCATGTGACGCCTCCTGCCATGCATAACGAAACCTTGCACCCGATCCTTGGCGCGTTACAGATCCAAAAACTGCGTTTCGTCAGAAAGACCCGTGACTATTGGGTCGTAGAAGGCGCGAAGGTTAGCCATTTGGCGGTTTTTTAACAATCGGATACATCTATATTTGCGGTAGGAATCACGGTGTTTTTTGGACGTGAGCCGAATAAAGAGGTTATTCGGCTCACGAAATGAGCCGAATACGACTATTATTCGGCTCATTGACCTTGGAGCACCTGAATTCATGGCACCTCACTGGATCTGGCAACAGCCCGAATGGCCGAATTTCAACTGGCAAGCCGAGCGCCTGACACCGCTGCTGCGTGAGTGCGTGCAGGCGCAAGGCCGGTTGATGGGCATGGCCAGTTCCGTGGGTGGCTCGCTAAGTGCGCAGAGCGAACTGGATGCGTTGTTGCAAAACATCGTGACGTCTTCCGCTATCGAAGGTGAACAGCTCAATGTTGGCTCGGTCCGCTCTTCGCTGGCGCGGCGCCTGGGTCTGGAACAGGTCGATGGCGATCACGTCAGTCAGCGCAGCGAAGGTCTGGCGGAGTTGATGCTCGATGCCACCCAGCACTTTGCGAAACCGCTGACGCTGGAGCGATTGCTGGAATGGCATGAGTGGCTGTTTCCGGATCAGGACACTGACCTTGCTGCTCGAGCGATGCATGTCGGCGCGTTACGCGGCGATGAGCCGATGCAGGTAGTTTCAGGCCGGCTCGACCGACCGACCATTCACTTTGAAGCGCCTCCCCGTCGTGGCCTTGAGCAACAACTCGATACGTTCCTTGCCTGGTTTGAAGCCAGCCGAAGTCAGGAAGGGCTCGATCCATTGCTGCGGGCCGGCATCGCGCACTTCTGGTTCGTCACCTTGCACCCCTTCGACGATGGCAATGGCCGCCTGACACGCACCCTCACCGATCTGGCGCTGGCTCAGGGCGAGGCACAGGCCATCCGTTTCTATGCGATGTCAGCGAGCATTCTTGAGGATCGCGCTGGCTATTATCGGGTGCTGGAAGCCAGCCAGAAGGCGACGACGGATATTACTGATTGGTTGGAATGGTTTCTGAAAACCTTGCTGCGCAGCTTGCACCAGGCTATGGCGCGGATCGAATCCGTGTTGGGCAAGGCGCGTTTCTGGCAGACGCATCGGCAGTCCCCCTTAACGGCGGAACAGACCAAAGTGCTGAATCGCCTGCTTGATGGCGGGGAGCGCGGTTTCGAGCATGGCATCAGTGCGGCGCAGTATCAGGCAGTGGCGAAAGTATCCAAAGCTACTGCCACTCGTCATCTGAGCGAACTGTTGGAGAAAGGCTACCTGAAGCGTCTACCAGGCGGCGGGCGCAATACTCGATACCAGATCAGCTACCCCGATGCCTCCACCGATTAATCAGGATCAACCCTGTCCTGTGGCGAGGGAGCTTGCTCCCGCTCGGCTGCGCAGCAGTCGTAAATTGCTGAATGCGGTCTTCTTGAAAAAACCTGGGTGAATGGTCTTGGGGCCGCTGCGCGACCCAGCGGGAGCAAGCTCCCTCGCCACAAGGGGTGTTTTCAACTTGGGATCAAGGCTCAAAAACCCGCCCTCATTTGCCCATAACCCCCATGTCTGCTAGTGTCGCGCCGGTTTAACGTCAACCGGAAATAGCCGCCATGGCCCGCAAAAAAGCTGCACTGGATTTCGAACAATCCCTCGCTGACCTGCAAACGCTGGTAGAGCGTCTGGAGAACGGCGAATTGTCGCTGGAAGACTCGCTGACGGCTTTCGAGCAGGGCATCGGTCTGACACGCGATTGCCAGGCGGCGCTGGCCCAGGCCGAGCAAAAGGTTCAAGTGCTGCTCGAGCGTGATGGCGAGTTGGCCGAGGAACCCTTCGACGCGGATCAGCCAGAATGATTGCAGCGTATTCGGCGACCAGTCAGGCCCGCGTCAACGCCGCACTGGAAACCTTGTTCAACGCGCCGAGCCCTGAGCTCGCGCGCTTGTACGAAGCCATGCGCTACAGCGTGATGAATGGCGGCAAACGGGTTCGCCCGCTACTGGCCTACGCCGCGTGCGAAGCGCTCGGTGGCAAGGCCGAGCAAGCCAACGGTGCGGCCTGCGCCGTTGAGCTGATTCACGCTTATTCCTTGGTGCACGACGATTTGCCGGCCATGGACGACGACGATCTGCGTCGTGGCCAGCCGACGACGCACAAGAAATTCGATGAAGCCTGCGCAATTCTGGCCGGTGACGGCTTGCAGAGCCTGGCGTTCAGCGCCCTGCTTGATCCGCGCCTGAGCAACTCTGACGCTGCTCTCACCTCCGATCACCTTCGCCTGCAAATGGTCAGTGCCCTGGCATTGGCAGCCGGCCCGGCCGGCATGGTCGGCGGCCAAGCCATCGACCTCGGCTCGGTCGGTCTGAAACTCGATCAAAAAGCCCTCGAAACCATGCACCGGCACAAGACCGGCGCGCTGATCGAGGTCAGCGTCAAACTCGGCGCCCTGGCCAGTGGCCGCGCCGAGAAGGACGAACTGAAGTCCTTGCAGACTTATGCACAGGCCATCGGCCTCGCTTTCCAGGTGCAGGACGACATTCTCGACGTCGAGAGCGATACCGAAACCCTCGGCAAACGTCAGGGCGCCGACATCGCTCGCGACAAGCCGACCTACCCGGCCCTGCTCGGCCTCGACGCGGCCAAGGCTTACGCCCTGGAATTGCGCGATCAAGCCCTGCATGCGCTGCGACCGTTTGACGCGGCCGCCGAGCCGTTGCGCGATCTGGCCCGCTACATCGTCGAACGGCGCAGCTGACAGCGTATCCGCCAAAAAAGAGCAACGCGTGGGCAGGGGGCGATGCATCAGGTAAACTGCCGCATCTTTTATACCTATAACGATTCGCCTGATGCCCACGACGTTTCATGAGATTCCCCGCAAGCGCCCGACCACGCCCCTGCTCGACCGTGCCAACACGCCGGACGGCCTGCGCCGGTTAGGCGAAGCCGAGCTGGAAACCCTGGCCGATGAGTTGCGCCTGGAATTGCTCTATACGGTCGGACAGACCGGCGGGCATTTCGGTGCCGGCCTGGGCGTCATCGAGCTGACCATCGCGTTGCATTACGTCTTCGACACCCCGGACGACCGGCTGGTGTGGGACGTGGGTCATCAGGCCTATCCGCACAAAATCCTCACCGGCCGTCGCGAGCGCATGGGTACCCTGCGCCAGAAGGACGGCGTTGCGGCTTTCCCGCGTCGCTCCGAGAGCGAGTACGACACCTTTGGCGTCGGTCACTCCAGCACCTCGATCAGCGCAGCGCTGGGCATGGCCATTGCCGCCCGTCTGCAGAACAGTGATCGCAAGGCCATTGCTGTGATCGGCGACGGTGCTCTGACCGCGGGCATGGCGTTCGAGGCGCTGAACCATGCGCCGGAAGTGAACGCCAACATGCTGGTGATCCTCAACGACAACGACATGTCGATCTCGCGCAACGTTGGCGGGCTGTCGAATTATCTGGCGAAGATCCTCTCCAGCCGCACTTACGCGAGCATGCGTGAAGGCAGCAAAAAGGTCCTGTCGCGCCTGCCCGGCGCCTGGGAAATCGCCCGTCGCACTGAAGAATACGCCAAAGGCATGCTGGTTCCCGGCACGCTGTTCGAAGAGCTGGGCTGGAACTACATCGGCCCGATTGATGGCCACGACCTGCCGACCCTGATCGCCACCCTGCGCAACATGCGCGATCTGAAAGGCCCGCAGTTCCTGCACGTCGTCACCAAGAAAGGCAAAGGCTTCGCCCCCGCAGAAGTCGACCCGATCGGTTACCACGCCATCACCAAACTCGAACCGCTGGACGCTCCGGCCGCCGCGCCGAAGAAAGCTGGCGGGCCGAAGTATTCCGGCGTGTTCGGCGAATGGCTGTGCGACATGGCCGCGTCTGACCCGCGCTTGGTGGGCATCACTCCCGCGATGAAGGAAGGCTCCGATCTGGTGGCCTTCAGCGAGCGTTTCCCGCTGCGCTATTTCGATGTGGCGATTGCCGAACAGCATGCTGTGACCCTCGCCGCCGGCATGGCCTGCGAAGGTGCGAAACCGGTGGTGGCTATCTATTCGACGTTCCTGCAACGCGGTTACGACCAACTGATTCATGACGTCGCGGTGCAAAACCTCGACGTGCTGTTCGCCATCGACCGCGCAGGGCTGGTGGGCGAAGACGGCCCGACGCATGCGGGCAGCTTCGACCTGTCGTTCCTGCGCTGCATCCCCGGCATGCTGGTGATGACCCCGAGCGACGAAAACGAACTGCGCAAAATGCTCACCACCGGTCACTTGTTCAACGGCCCGGCGGCGGTGCGTTACCCGCGCGGTAGCGGCCCGAATGCAACGATCGAGAAAGACCTGCAACCGATCGAAATCGGCAAAGGCGTGGTTCGTCGCCAGGGCAACAAAGTCGCCCTGCTGGTGTTCGGTGTGCAACTGGCCGAGGCGCTGAAAGTCGCCGAGAAGCTGGATGCGACCGTGGTCGACATGCGTTTCGTCAAGCCGCTGGATGAAGAACTTGTTCGCGAAATCGCTGGCAGCCACGAGTTGCTGGTGACCATCGAAGAGAACGCGATCATGGGCGGTGCCGGTGGCGCGGTCAGCGAATTCCTTGCCCGTGAAAACATCCTCAAATCGATGCTGCATCTGGGCTTGCCGGACAGTTACGTCGAGCATGCGAAGCCTGCGCAGATGCTGGCTGAATGCGGGTTGGATGAAGCGGGAATTGAAGCGTCGGTTCGTCAGCGGCTGCAACTACTGAACATCTAAACACCAGACACATGCAAAACCCTGTGGGAGCGGGCTTGCCCGCGATAGCGAAATGACAGTCAACTTATTCATTGACTGACACACCGTCATCGCGGGCAAGCCCGCTCCCACATTGGTTTTGAACAACCTTCAAAAATGTGTTCGCTTTAAAGCGTCACCGGACTGTCCATGAAACTCTCCCCCCTCGCCCTGACGCTGACCCTGCTGCCGGCCGGCCAACTCTTGGCTGACACCTTCGAACGCGATCAAGCCCTGAAGCTCCCCGAAGTGCTGATCAGCGCCAACCGTCAGGTCGAAGCGCGCAACGACAGCAGCGCCGCCAACACCGTCTTCACCCGCGAAGACATCGACCGCCTGCAACCGAGCAGTGTCACGGACTTGCTAAGTCGTGTGCCGGGTGTGCAGGTCGGGCAAACCGGCGGGCGCGGCAGTCTGCCGGGGATTTACATTCGCGGGACCAAGTCGGCGCAGAGCCTGGTGCTGGTGGATGGTCAACGCATCGGCAACTCGACTTCCGGCGACAGCAACCTGCAACACATCAACATCGAACAGGTCGAGCGCGTGGAAGTGTTGCGCGGCTCCCGCTCGGTGATTTATGGCAGTGATGCAATTGGCGGCGTTATCCAGATTTTCACCCGGCGTGGCGTCGAACAAGGCCTGCAACCGCGTCTGCACGCTGGATTTGGCAGCAACCAGACGTGGGAGCGAAGCCTGGGGTTGTCCGGTGGCAATGAAAAAACCCGTTTCAACCTTGGCGCCAGCCTCGATGAAACAGCCGGAATTAATCGCACCCACGAGTCGTATCCCAGTGATGGCGATCACGATGAGTATCGCAATAAATCGGTGAGTTTGAGCCTGAGCCATGCCCTCACCGATGACATCGAAATCGGTGCCAACGCTCTCGATAATCGCGGCAAAAGCGAGTTCGACAATCCATTTGGCCGCTTCGACACGACGACCTTCGAATCGCTCCAGCAGCAGCCTTACAGCGACTTTGCCGTAAGCAGCATCAGCAGTTATGTCGATGCCCGGGTTAACGATCTCTGGAAAACCCGTGTCGAATTCGCTCACAGTGAAAACCGCGAGAAGACACTGGACACGCTCAGCGATGAGCGCAGCGTGTTCAACACCTACCGTGATTCGGTGAATTGGCAGAACGACCTGACGCTCAATGAGCGCAACAGCTTGATTCTCGGCGGCGACTGGTACGAAGACCGGATCAACAGCAGCACAGCGTTCGACGAGGACAGCCGCTGGAACCGCGCGGCGTTTATTCAGCATCGCTATCAGGCAGACAATTTTTCCACGGAGCTGGGTTTGCGCCGTGACCAGAACCAGCAGTTCGGTGGCCAGAATAGCTGGAGCGGCACCTTCACCTTGCCGCTGAACCCGGACAACGACGTGCTGTTGACCTACAGCGAGGGCTTTCGCGCACCGACCTTCAATGACTTGTACTACCCGGATTTCAGCAATCCGGACCTGAAGCCTGAAACCTCGAAAAGCTACGAGCTGCAATGGCGCAGTCAGTTGACCGAGACCAGCCGCCTCGAAGCTTCGCTGTATCGCACGGACCTTGAAGACGCGATTATCTTCGGCAGTCACTCACGGCCGCAGAACGTGGCTTCAGCGCGTATCAACGGGTTCGAAGCGGCACTGAAACAGGAGCTGTTCGGCTGGCAGAGCAACCTCGGCGTGGCGATCATCGACCCACGGGATCGCGACAGCGGCCACACCCTGGCTCGTCGTGCGCGGCGGACCTTGAGCCTGGATCTGGATCGACAGTTCGACCGCCTCGGTCTCGGTGCCAGTTGGCAGGCGGTGAGCAGCAGCTATGACGATGAGAACAATCTGCAGCCGCTGGGCGGGTATGCGTTGCTGGGGTTGCGCAGCAGCTGGGAATTGAATCGTGAGATCAAGCTTGAGCTGAAGGTCGATAACCTGCTGGACAAGGGTTATAGCCGGGCGTTGTACAGCCATGATGGCAGTCAATACGGGTATCGCGAGGAAGGTCGGGCGTGGATGTTCGGGGTGACCTGGACGCCGGAGCTCTAAAGCTGACACCGGCCACTGTGGCGAGGGAGCTTGCTCCCGCTCGACTGCGCAGCAGTCGCAAAACAGGCTGATGCGGCTTCATTTGAAGTAACCCTCAGACAAATTTGGGGCCGCTTCGCAGCCCAGCGGGAGCAAGCTCCCTCGCCACAGGTCAGCGGTTGGGCGCGATGACTTGGCACAGTTTGGCCGTCGCCTCGATCATCTGCCCACTCGGTCGCTCCAGGCCCTTATCGGTCACCAGCAGCAATTGCTCCCGAGTCACTGCAGCGACTTGCGGCCAGGCTTTCCACGCCTCCAGCTGCGCCTGGTCACTGGCCAGAATCACCTCGGGATTACGCTGCAACACCGCCTCCACGCTGACCTGCGGTGCCGGCAATGTCAGGTCGGCAAACACATTCCGCACCCCGCACACTTCCAGCGCATCACTGATGATCTGCCCGCCACCCACGGTGTACAGCGGTCGATCCCATACCTGATAAAACACCCGCAACGGTTCATCCCGGCGATAGCGCTGGCGCAGCCCATCCAGGCGCTGGCGTAATTGCGCGGCCAATGAAACGCCACGCTCGGGCCGACCGAGTTGCGTGGCAATCGCTTCGATCTGCGCGGTCAGTTGTTCGAGGGTGTGAGGTTCGGCGACATACGTGGGAATGTTCAGTCGCTTGAGCTGCTCACGCTGGCCCGGGCCAACGCTGCCGGGCCAGAGCAGCAGCAAATCAGGTTTGAGGCTGAGCAGCCGTTCCATGTCCAACTGGCCATAACGGCCAACCGATGGAAGCCCTTTGAGTTCGGCAGGACGTTCACCGGCATCCAGCACGCCGACCAGAAGGTCCGCGGAACCCAGTTCGACAACGATTTCAGACAGAGACGGCGCGAGGCTGACAACGCGCTCGACAGCAGAGGCCATGCCGCTACTGGCCAGCAGCATCACCGCCAGCCAGACGCGAAACATCAGGCGAGTTGACGCGGGATACGGTAGAGGTAGAACAGCACCGTGGTCGACAGCGCCAGCAGCACCAACGGAACTGCTTCGAGGCCGACGAACACCGCCAGCGCACCGATCCACGCCGGCAGACTCGCGACCAGCAACGCCGTGCGACGCTTGGCAGCCAGGGTGATCCAGGCGGCGGGCTCTTCAGGGGTGTCGAGGGCTTTCTGGGTGGCGATCAGTGCATGTTTGTAGCCGCCGAAAAACTTCAGACTGACAAACATCGAGGCGACACCGGCAATGAACAAAGGCATCGCCAGCACCGGCAAGATCGCCTCGCCCTGGCCAAACACGCCATTGATCACGAACAGCGGCAACAGGGCCAAGGCCATGTATTGCCACCAGTTGAAGGACAATCGCCGCCTTACTTGACCGCGCGTCACGCCCGGTCTGCCTCGCCCTGATGCTCGTTGCCCATCATGTGGTCGAGCTTGCTGGCCTTGGTGGCCAGGTAGAGTTTGTTGTGCGGGTTATGCCCGGTGTGCAGCGGCACGCGCTCGGCGACCACAATGCCCATGTCGGTCAAGGCTTTGACCTTGCGCGGGTTGTTGGTCATCAGGCGCAGGGATTTCACGCCCAGGTGTTCCAGCATCGGCAGGCACATGGCGTAGTCACGCTGGTCGGCGGCAAAGCCCAGGCGTTCGTTGGCTTCAACGGTGTCGGCACCGCCATCCTGCAACTCATAGGCGCGGATCTTGTTCAGCAGGCCAATGCCACGGCCTTCCTGGCGCAGGTAAAGCAACACGCCACGGCCTTCACGAGCGATAGCCTGCAAGGCGGCTTCAAGTTGCGAGCCGCAGTCGCAACGCTGGCTGAACAAGGCATCACCCGTCAGGCATTCGGAGTGCAACCGGCCGAGTACCGGGGCACCGTCGGCGAACTCACCCAGGCTCAACACCACGTGCTCGCGCCCGTTTTCTTCATCGAGAAAGCCGTGCATGGTGAATTGCGCAAAAGGCGTTGGCAGCTTGGAAGCGGCGACAAAAACGACAGGCACCGGTGTGCTCCTGATCAATAAGTACTGGAGATTCGCAGAGGCGGCATTGTAACAGCAGGTTCCTGCAGACGCTTAGGCTGAATTATGGGGCATAACGATCAAAAAGTTAGATCTCAGGCCCACCATCAACCCCTGTGGGAGCGGGCTTGCTCGCGAATGCGGGCTGTCAGTCGACTGAAATGTTGACTGAACTACCGTTTTCGCGAGCAAGCCCGCTCCCACATTGACCGTGTTCAGTTCGGGTTGAACGGATAGGGTTGTTTCCACCGTTCGAAGATCGGTTTCAATCGGCCGCTTTTCACCAGCAGTTCCATGCGCTGATCGAACAGCGCCATCAATGCGCGAGCCTTGGGCGTATCGGCGAAGCACAGGTACAGCGGCAATTCCGCAATATGAGTGCGCCGAAACTGAGACGGATCCTTGGCCCACTTCAGGATGTAGTCGACCTCGGTCAGTGCGTCGATGTAGAAGTCGGCACGGTTACGGGTCAGCATCGACAGAATGCCGGTACGCCGCACGACCTCGTTATAGCGCTGCACGCCGGGCAGGTATTTCTGGTACTCGTAACCGCGGACCCAGGCCAGTCGATAGTTGCCAAGGGTTTCCGGGGTCGGCGCCGGATTACTGGCCAGGCCTAGGGCGTAGATGTGATCGGTATCGTAATTCCAGCGTGGATAAAGCACATCACTGGCCTCGTCACGGTAAGAACCGACACAGGCATCCACTTCACCACGCTGGGCCAGGCCCACGGCGCGGGTGTAAGGTTCGGTACGAAAAGCCAGTTTGATCCCGGCCGGTTCGAACACTTCCCGCAGCACATCCCACCCCAGGCCATGCCCGTCAGCAGCGGTATAGTCTTCCCATTCCTCGCTGGCCAGATGGATCACGGAGGGCGTCGTCGCGGCATCCTCCGCCTGGGCGAACGAGCAAAACATGGCGAACACCATCACAGCCAACCGGCGCCGAGCCATCCTTAGTCCCCTGTCTCGCCCGTCAGGCGAAAATCCATACCAGCCCCTGCATCGCCAACCACGCAAACACACCTGCCAATACGTCATCGAGCATGATCCCGACGCCACCGTGCACATGCCGGTCGATCCAGTGAATCGGCCAGGGCTTGAGAATGTCGAAGAAGCGGAACACCAAGAACCCCGCGAGCAACCAGTACCAACCTTCTGGCACCAGCCACAGGGTGATCCACATCCCGACCATTTCGTCCCAGACGATGCCTTCGTGGTCGTGGACCCGCAGATCGTCGGCGACCTTGCCGCACAGCCAGAAGCCGAACAGCATGGTGACGCCGAGCATCAGCCAGTAACCCCAGTCGGGCAGCATCTGCCACAACGGGATGAAGGGTAGCGCAACTAACGACCCCCAAGTGCCCGGTGCTTTTGGCAAGGTGCCCGAACCGAAGCCGAACGCCAGGAAATGCCAGGGATTGCGCCAGACCGAAGGCGGTACGAATTCCGCCGGGACCTGTTTGGGATGATCTGTCACGGTGTCTCCCGAAAATGTTGATAGCCCCGGGTTTGCGGGGTGATGTCTTGCCCAGCGGCATCCAGCAGCACAACGCCCTGCCCTGCCACCACACGTCCGACCATGTGGATCGGCCAGCCGGCGGCCAGCAACGCGGGTAACTCGACGGACGGTAGGGTGAAGGCCAGTACATAGTCATCGCCGCCACTCAGGGCCGCGTCTTCAGCCCCCGACTGGCCGAGAAAGGCGACTAAAGCGTTCGACAGCGGTAAGCGGTCGCGTTCAACCTGAATGCCGACATTCGACGCCAGGGCGATATGCCCGCAGTCCGCGAGCAGGCCGTCGGAGATGTCCAGCGCCGATGTGGCTTTGCCACGAAGCGCCTGACCCAACGCCAGTTGCGGCTGCGGTGACCAGTAATGGGCCAGCAATGGGTCGGCGATGGCGGTTTCAGCCGTACGCTGCCCCAACACCAGCGGCAAGGCACCCGCCGCATTGCCCAACTCACCGCCCACGCAGAGCAAATCGCCGGGCTGCGCCCCCCGGCGGGTCAACGCCTTGCCGGCCGGCACACGACCAAACACGGTCATCGTCAGGCTCAGCGGCCCGCGCGTGGTATCGCCGCCCACCAGCGCCACGCCACAGCTCTGCGCCATGGCATTCAAACCACGGGCGTAGGCGTCCAACCAGTCGGCAGTCACCGTAGGCAAGGTCAGGGCAAGGGTAAAGGCAATTGGGGTGGCGCCCATGGCGGCCAGATCGCTGACGGCTACAGCCAGCGAACGCTGACCGAGCAGAAACGGGTCGCAAGGATCTGCGAAATGCACGCCGGCAACCAGCGTGTCGGTGGAAATCGCCAACTGTTCCCCGGGAGGAACAGCGAGCAAGGCGCAGTCATCGCCGATCCCGAGGGCAACGCCTTCACCGCCTTGCGCACAAGGCGCGGCGGCGAAGAAATTGCGGATCAGCTCAAACTCACCCATAGCGATTGCAAGCGCCGATTAGCGCTTGAACGCCTTCACTTCAGCTTCACGCAGACGCGGGGCCAGCTTGTCGAGTACACCGTTGACGAATTTGTGGCCGTCGGTGGAACCGAAGACTTTCGCCAGCTCGATACCTTCGTTGATCACAACGCGGTAAGGGACGTCGACACGCTCAAGCAGTTCCCAGGTGGACAGGCGCAATACCGCCAGTTCAACCGGGTCCAGCTCTTCGATGGTCAGGTCCAGGCAAGGCTTGAGAGCGGCGTCGATCTTGTCCTTCTGCGCTGGAACCCCGTGCAGGATTTCACGGAAGTAGGCGCCGTCGACATCGCTGAAATCGTTATCGACCCGAAACTGCGCTTCGATCTCGTTCAGCGACTGCTTGGCCATGTGCCACTGGTACAGCGCTTGAGTCGCGAGCTGACGGGCTTCGCGACGCTTGACGCTTCTCGATGGCTTGCCAGCATCCGCAGGCTTTGGATCGCGCGGGTTGAAACGATCGCTTTCGTCGCTAATCACTTGGCCTCCAACTGCGCCAGCAGGCTGACCATTTCCAGAGCGGACAGGGCAGCTTCGGCACCTTTGTTACCGGCCTTGGTGCCGGAACGTTCGATGGCTTGCTCGATGGAATCAACGGTCAGGACGCCGAAAGCGACCGGAACGCCGAACTCCATGGACACCTGGGCCAGGCCCTTGGTGCATTCGCCCGCCACGTATTCGAAGTGCGGAGTACCGCCACGAATGACCGCGCCCAGGGCGATGATTGCCGCGTATTCGCCCTTCTGAGCGACTTTCTGCGCAACCAGCGGGATTTCGAAGGCGCCAGGCGCGCGGATGATGGTGATGTCGCTTTCGCTCACGCCGTGGCGAACCAGGGCATCAACTGCACCGCTGACCAGGCTTTCAACGACGAAGCTGTTGAAACGGCCCACTACCAAAGCGTAGCGGCCTTTAGGGGCGATGAAGGTACCTTCGATGGTCTTCAGGGTCATTCGTTAGATCTCTTAAAGAGCCGGGACGCGTTTTCTACGCATCCCTCAGTGATGTGTTAGCCGCGAATCAAGGACTGGAAACAACCGGTCATTATTCGGAGGGCACGTATTCTACAACTTCCAGATCGAAACCGGATATCGCATTAAATTTCATTGGCGCCGACATCAAGCGCATTTTGCGTACGCCCAGGTCCCGGAGGATCTGCGAACCGGCACCAACGATGCTGTAAGTGGTCGGTTTTTTCACGGCCGTCTGGTCCGCAGTTTCACGGATGTGCGCCAGCAACACGTCGCCATCGAGCGGGTGACCGAGCAACAGCACCACGCCGCTGCCCGCCTCGGCCACTGCGGCCATGGCGGCGCGCAGGCTCCAGCGGCCCGGTTGCTTGACCATCAACAGGTCGCGCAGCGGGTCCATGTTGTGTACGCGAACCAGGGTCGGTTCTTCGGCACACACGGTGCCCAGGGTCAGGGCCATGTGCACGTCGCCTTCCACGGAATCACGATAGGTCACCAGGTTGAACTGGCCCAGTTCGCTGTCCAAAGGCTGCTCGGCAATCCGCTGAACGGTACGTTCGTGGATCATCCGGTAGTGAATCAGGTCGGCGATGGTGCCAATCTTGATGTTGTGTTCGGCCGCGAAGGCTTCGAGTTCGGTGCGACGGGACATGGTGCCGTCGTCGTTCATCACTTCGCAGATCACGCCGCTTGGCTCGAAACCGGCCATGCGCGCCAGGTCGCAGGCCGCTTCGGTGTGGCCAGCGCGCGCCAGGGTGCCGCCGGCCTGAGCCATCAGCGGGAAGATGTGGCCAGGGCTGACGATGTCTTCAGCCTTGGCGTCTTTCGCCGCAGCCGCCTGCACGGTGCGCGCGCGGTCGGCAGCGGAGATGCCGGTGGTCACGCCTTCGGCCGCTTCGATGGACACGGTAAACTTGGTGCCGAAGCCGGAACCATTGCGCGGGGCCATCAAGGGCAGCTTGAGCAGCTCGCAGCGCTCGCGGCTCATCGGCATGCAGATCAGGCCACGGGCGTGCTTGGCCATGAAGTTGATGTGTTCGGCCTTGCAGCACTCGGCGGCCATGATCAGGTCGCCTTCGTTCTCGCGGTCTTCGTCATCCATGAGGATGACCATCTTGCCTTGGCGGATGTCTTCAACCAGTTCTTCGATGCTATTGAGCGCCACAAGGCACCCCCTTCAGTCAGGATTTGAGGTAGCCGTTGGCGGCCAGAAAGCTTTCAGTGATGTTACTGGAGGCTGGCTCTGCGGCCTTGTCGCCCAACAACAGGCGCTCCAGATAACGTGCCAGCAAGTCGACTTCGAGGTTCACCCGGCGACCAGGCTGGTACGACGCCATGATGGTTTCGCTCAGGGTGTGCGGAATGATTGTCAGCATGAACTCGGCGCCATCGACCGCGTTCACGGTCAGGCTGGTGCCGTCGACGGTGATCGAGCCTTTATGGGCGATGTACTTGGCCAGGTCCTTCGGCGCACGGATGCGGAATTCCACGGCACGGGCATTCTCGGTACGGGCAACCACTTCGCCTACGCCATCGACATGACCGCTGACCAGATGCCCGCCGAGGCGAGTGGTCGGGGTCAGGGCTTTTTCCAGGTTTACCGGGCTGCCGCTTTTCAGGTCATTCATGGCGGTGCAGTCGAGGGTTTCGCGACTGACGTCCGCGGCAAAGCCATTGCCCGGCAATTCAACGGCAGTCAGGCAGACGCCGTTCACCGCGATGCTGTCGCCCAGTTTGACGTCGCTCAGGTCGAGCTTGCCGGTTTCTACGTGGACCCGCACATCTCCGCCTTTTGGGGTCAATGCACGAATACTGCCGATGGATTCGATGATGCCGGTAAACATGGAGTCCTCCTCGAGAACAAAGCCGTCGCGTGGCGCAGGCCGGGAATTATACGCTCGCCGCCGGCGCAGGAATGGCGATGACTCGCCAGTCATCGCCAACCGCGCGAATTTCGGTGATTTTGAGCTCGGGCGCGTCTTTCATTTGCGCGAGCGGCCAGTCCAGTAATGGGCGAGCCGAGGAGCCGAGGAACTTGCCGGCGATAAAAATCTGGAATTCATCCACCAGACCTTGCTGGGCAAAAGCCCCCGCCAGACGCGGACCCGCTTCGACCAACACTTCATTGACCCCACGGGCAGCGAGTTCGACCAGCAACTTGCGCAGGTCGACCAGCCCATCGTCACCGGCCACGATCAGGCATTCCGGACCGTTGGCGTATTGCTCTTCAATCGCCATGCAAGTGGCGACCAGTGCCGGGCCAGCCTTGAAGAACGGAGCGTCCAGCGGCACGCGTAAACGGCCGTCGATCAGCACGCGCAGCGGCGGACGGCTCATGGCCAGGGCCGTTTGCTCGGGGTCCAGACCCAGTTCATCGGCCCGCACGGTCAATCGGGCGTTGTCCGCCAGCACCGTGTCGGCGCCGGTCAGCACCACGCTGGCCTGGGCGCGCAGGCGTTGTACTGCTGAGCGCGCCGCTGGGCCAGTGATCCATTGGCTCTCGCCGCTTTCCATCGCCGTGCGACCGTCCAGGCTCATGGCCAGCTTCACCCGCACGAACGGCAAGCCGTGTTCCATGCGCTTGAGGAAACCTTCGTTGAGCTTGCGCGCCTCGCCTTCGAGCACGCCGCTTTCGACAGCGATGCCAGCCTGGGCCAGGCGTTGCATACCGCGACCGGCCACCGACGGATTCGGGTCCTGCATCGCAGCGACGACCCGTGCGAGGCCGGCATTCACCAGCGCATCGGCACAGGGCGGCGTGTGGCCATGGTGGCTGCACGGTTCGAGGGTCACGTAAGCGGTGGCGCCTCGGGCCTTGTCGCCAGCGGCGCGCAGGGCGTGGACTTCGGCATGGGGTTCGCCGGTGCGCACATGCCAGCCTTCGCCGACAATTTGCCCGTCCTTCACGATTACACAGCCGACCCGAGGGTTGGGGTGGGTCGTGTAGTGGCCTTTGCGCGCCAATTCCAGGGCGCGGGCCATGTAATGGGCGTCGAGGATGGCTTGTTCCGGGGTGGTGGTCATTCTTTCACCGGCTCACGGGCCAGGCGATCGATCTCTTCGCGGAACTCGTTGAGATCCTGGAAGCGCCGATACACGGAGGCGAAACGAATGTAGGCGACTTCGTCGAGCTTTTGCAGCTCGGCCATCACCAGTTCACCGACCACGAGGGATTTGACCTCGCGTTCACCGGTGGCGCGCAGTTTGTGTTTGATGTGCACCAGCGACGATTCGAGGCGTTCGACACTCACCGGGCGCTTCTCCAGCGCGCGCTGCATGCCGGCGCGAAGTTTTTCTTCGTCGAAGGGCTGACGGCTACCGTCGGTTTTGATCAGGCGCGGCAACACCAGTTCGGCAGTCTCGAACGTCGTGAAACGCTCGCCGCAGGCCAGGCATTCACGCCGGCGGCGCACCTGTTCGCCCTCGGCGACCAGACGCGAGTCGATGACCTTGGTGTCGTTGGCACCGCAGAAGGGACAGTGCATGGTGGCAGGCAACAAAAAAAGGGAGGGCCATGGTAGCGCATCCCCGTGGCAAGACAAGCCATAGGGTTTGCGGTATACAGACTGGCTATAGAGCTTGATCCATGGATTTCACCTTGCTGGAGCCGCAAATGTCCCTAAGACCGCTCGTATTGCTCAGTGTTTTCAGCCTGCTGGTGGCCTGCAGCAGCGATGCGCCCAAGCCTCAGCCGCCAACGCCAGGGCCCGCCCCGCAGGCGGCGCAGAAAAAAGCCAAGGAATCCGCCAACCTCGGCCCGTTGCCCGCGTATCAGCGTGAATTGAGCGGCACCCTGCAAGGCATACCGGCCGGTGCCGAAGTCGAGCTGGCGCTGCTGGTGATCGATGCCCAGGACCGTCCGCAACAATTGCTCGCCAGCTCCAGCCTGATCGGCACCAATCAGATTCTGCCGTTTCACCTGCGCTTCAACCCGGAATCGTTCCCGGCGGGCGTGCGTGTTGAACTGCGCGGCCGTGCCAGCCAGTCCGGTCAGCTGATTTTGCATCTGCCGTCGCAAGTCATTACCCAGCCGACGACTCAGGCCTTGGGTCAGTTGCAATTCGTCAAAGCGCCATGACTGCACCGCTCGACCTGCAACAGGCGTTGGGTGAATTGCTCGGTGATGCGCAGCTGGTGCCTGTCCCGTTACCCGGCACCGAGCTGAAACTCTGGTTGATCGACGGCGACAACATGGACCGCGCGTTCAGCCCGGAAGAAACCCGGCGGATTCTGCATGAGCCGCCGTACTGGAGTTTCTGCTGGGCCAGCGGTTTGGCGGTGGCCCGTTATCTGGCAGCGTTTCCAGAATGGGTCAAAGGCAAACGGGTGCTGGATTTTGGCGCCGGTTCCGGGGTGGCAGGAATTGCAGCAGTCAAGGCCGGGGCGCTGGAAGTGGTGGCCTGTGACCTGGATCCGCTGGCGATTGCCGCGTGCCGGGCGAATGCTGAACTCAATGAAGTGGAGCTGAGCTACTCGTCGGATTTTTTCGCCGAGGCGGACCGGTTTGATCTGATTCTGGTGGCCGACGTTTTGTATGACCGGGCGAACTTGCCATTGCTTGATCAGTTTTTGAGCCGCGGCCAGGAGGCATTGGTGGCGGATTCGCGGGTGAGGGATTTCAGGCATCCGCTCTATCAACGCATCGAAATGCTGGAAGCGATGACCCTGCCGGATCTGGCCGAACCTGAAGAGTTTCGGCATGTGAGCCTGTACCACGCGCGGCGCGCCTGAAAGCTTCGCGAACAAGCCCGCTCCCACAGTGTTCTGTGTTGTTCACAAAGATTACATTCACAGAAGATCCCTGTGGGAGCGGGCTTGCCCGCGAAGGCGTCCGGTCAGGCAACATACCTCTCAACCGCCACCCCGCTTCCGGCCGCCCCCCGTCAAGCCGTATAGTTGCCCCATTCACGCTTCCAAGAGATCCCCCATGAGTCAGGAAACGCCGTACATCTTCGACGCCACGACCGCCGATTTCGACCAGTCGGTGATCGAGAACTCTTTCCACAAACCGGTGCTGGTGGATTTCTGGGCCGAATGGTGTGCGCCCTGCAAAGTGCTGATGCCGATGCTGCAGACCATCGCCGAAAGCTATCAGGGCGAGTTGTTGCTGGCCAAGGTCAACTGCGATCTCGAACAAGACATCGTTGCCCGTTTCGGCATTCGCAGCCTGCCGACGGTGGTGTTGTTCAAGGACGGTCAGCCGGTGGACGGTTTTGCCGGTGCGCAACCGGAATCGGCTGTGCGGGCGATGCTTGAGCCTCACGTACAAATGCCGCCACCCGCAGCCGCCGATCCGTTCGAACAGGCCCAGGCGCTGTTCGATGACAGCCGTTTCGCCGACGCCGAGGCCGCGCTCAAAGTGCTACTGGGCGAAGACAACACTAACGCCGGCGCCTTGATCCTCTATGCCCGTTGCCTGACTGAACGTGGCGAACTGGGCGAAGCCCAAACCGTGCTCGACGCGGTGAAAAGCGACGAGCACAAAGCCGCGCTGGCCGGCGCCAAGGCACAGATCCAGTTCCTGGGTCAGGCCAAGGATTTGCCGGATGCCGCAGACCTGAAAGCACGTCTGGCGAAAAACCCGCAGGACGATGAAGCGGTGTATCAACTGGCGATCCAGCAACTGGCCCGCCAGCAATACGACGCCGCGCTGGATGCCTTGCTGAAACTGTTCATCCGCAATCGCAGTTACAGCGAAGGCTTGCCGCACAAGACCTTGCTGCAGGTCTTCGAACTGCTGGGCAATGATCATCCGCTGGTGACCACTTACCGCCGCAAGTTGTTTGCTGCGCTTTATTGAAAGATCAAAAGATCGCAGCCTCGTTTCACTCGACAGCTCCTACAGGGGATCTTGTTTCCCTGTAAGAGCTGCTGCGATCTTTGCGGTTTACTCGATCCAGCTGTAGAGCGGCGTATCCCCGCCGCTCGACACTTTCACCTCCGCGCAATGGCGCAGGCGCACCAGCAGGCGCTTGCCCGACGCCGCGCTGCCGGTCAGTCCTTCCAGCTGCTCCAGCAAATCCGGCCCGCTCAATTGCCCGGCCTTGCGCAGCAAGTCTTTGGCGATCTGCCACAGCGCATCATCCTGGTTCATCGGCTTGGCCGGGGCAGCACTGGCTGCACTGGTGTCAGGTGTGACCACCTGCAACTGCGCGCCGAACCGAGCCCAGTCGGCGTCATCCATCTCCAACGTCAAATCCACCGGCCAGTCGCCGATGCTTCCGCGTATACGCAACATAAGTCTGCTCCTGCACATTTCTGACTTGCATGCTCCCATGTGACTTGCGCAACGCCAAGCAGGCGGTCAAACTCCTCGCACTTTCGTTATAAGATTACATAACAAACTCTTCATTTTACTTTCGGAGACCCGCCATGCGCCGTCTGCTTCTCGCTCTGCCGTTTGCCCTGTTGCCGCTGGCCGTCGCCCACGCCGCTGAAGAACATGATCACGACCACGATCATGAACACGGCAGCCTCAGCGCCCACGAACATGGCGTCGCTCGCCTGAATGCAGCGCTGGACGGTCAGACCCTGGAGCTGGAACTGGAAAGCCCGGCGATGAACCTGGTGGGCTTCGAACACGTTGCCACCACTGACGCCGACAAGGCCAAAGTCGCCGCCGCTCGTGCACAGCTTGAGAAACCGTTGTCACTGTTCAACCTGCCGAAAGCCGCCGGTTGTGTAGTGGCGACCCAGGAACTGGAAAGCCCGCTGTTCGGTGACAAGCCAGACGCTGATGACGAAGATGCCAAAGACGAACATCACCACGACCACAGCGAAATCCACGCGCACTATCAATTCACCTGCTCGGCCCCGGGCGCGCTGAAAACCCTGGACCTGGCGAACATCTTCAATACCTTCCCGGCTACCCAGAAGATTCAGGTACAACTGATCAGCCCGAGCGGCCAGCAAGGGGTTGAAGTGACGGCCAAGGCGGCCGCCCTGAAATTCTGAATTTAACCTCGCCACTGTAGGAGCGAGGCTTGCCCGCGAAGACGTCGTTACAGTCGACATCACTGTTGAACGTGATGGCCTCTTCGCGGGCAAGCCTCGCTCCTACAGGGTTCAACACCAACCTGACCGGTTTCACATGACCCAAGCACTCATCGAACTGTCCGACCTGGGCTTCAGCTGGCCAGGTCACCCGCCGCTGCTGGACATCCCGGCGTTTCGCCTGGAACCCGGTGAAACGCTGTTCCTCAAAGGTCCCAGCGGGAGTGGTAAAACCACCCTGCTCGGACTGCTCGGCGGCGTTCAGAAACCCGATCGCGGCAGCATTCGCCTGCTGGGCCAGGAACTGACCGAACTCGGTGCCGGCGCGCGTGACCGCTTTCGCGTGGATCACACCGGCTACATCTTCCAACAGTTCAACCTGCTGCCGTTTCTCTCGGTGCGCGAGAACGTCGAACTGCCCTGCCACTTCTCCAGGCTGCGCACCGAACGGGCGAAACAACGCCACGGTAGCGTCGACCAGGCCGCGGCCACCCTGCTCGCGCATTTGGGTTTGAAGGATGAAAGTATCCTCAGCCGCCGCGCCGACTCGCTGTCCATCGGCCAGCAGCAACGGGTCGCCGCCGCGCGCGCATTGATCGGTCAGCCGGAACTGGTGATCGCCGACGAACCGACCTCGGCCCTGGATTACGACGCTCGCGAAAACTTCATTCGCCTGCTGTTCGCCGAATGCCGCGAAGCCGGCTCGAGCCTGTTGTTTGTCAGCCACGACCAAAGCCTCGCGCCGCTGTTCGATCGCCACTTGTCGCTGGCCGATCTCAATCGCGCCGCCACCCCGTTCGAGGTCTGAGATGTATTTGTTTCGTCTTGCGATGGCCAGCCTGGCTAACCGCCGCTTCACCGCGATTCTCACCGCGTTCGCCATCGCATTATCGGTTTGCTTGCTGTTGGCCGTGGAACGGGTGCGCACCGAAGCCAAGGCCAGTTTCGCCAGCACCATCAGCGGCACCGACCTGATCGTCGGCGCACGCTCCGGTTCGGTGAACCTGTTGCTGTACTCGGTATTCCGCATCGGCAACGCCACCAACAACATCCGTTGGGACAGCTTCGAGCACTTCGCCAACAATCCGAAAGTGAAGTGGGCGATCCCGATGTCGCTCGGCGATTCCCATCGCGGTTACCGGGTGATGGGCACCACCGAGGCGTACTTCGAACACTATCAATACGGTCATCAGCAACACCTGGAACTGGCCGATGGCCGCGCCTTCGCCAGCGATCCGTTCGAAGTGGTGCTCGGTGCCGAAGTGGCGGAGGCGCTGCACTACAAGCTCGGCGACAAACTGGTGCTGGCCCATGGCGTGGCGGTGATCAGCCTGGTCAAACACGACGACAAACCGTTCACCGTGGTCGGCATTCTCAAACGCACCGGCACCCCGGTGGACCGCACGCTGCACATCAGCCTCGGCGGCATGGAAGCGATTCACATCGACTGGCACAACGGCGTGCCGGCCCAGGGCAAAGGCCGGATCAGCGCCGATCAGGCGCGCAACATGGACCTGACGCCGCAAGCGATCACCGCGTTCATGCTCGGCCTCAACAGCAAGATTTCGACCTTCGCCGTGCAACGCGAAATCAACGAATTTCGTGGCGAGCCGATGCTGGCGATCCTGCCCGGGGTGGCGCTGCAAGAGCTGTGGAGTCTGATGAGCACGGCGGAAAAAGCCTTGTTCGTGGTTTCGCTGTTTGTGGTGCTGACCGGGTTGATCGGCATGCTCACGGCGATTCTCACCAGCCTCAACGAACGACGCCGCGAGATGGCGATTCTGCGCTCGGTCGGCGCCCGGCCGTGGCACATCGCGACGTTGCTGGTGCTGGAGGCGTTTGCCTTGGCGTTGTCGGGTGTGATCGCCGGGCTGGGGCTTTTGTACGTGGGCATCGCCCTGGCCCAGGGGTATGTGCAAGCCAATTACGGTTTGTACCTGCCACTCGCCTGGCCCAGTGAATATGAATGGACGCTGCTCGGTGGCATCCTGATCGCCGCGTTGCTGATGGGCAGCGTGCCGGCGTGGCGCGCGTATCGCCAATCCCTGGCCGATGGCCTGTCGATCCGACTATGAGGACGTTAATGATGCCCCGCGCCCTGCTTGCGCTGTTGATGCTGGTCGCCCTGCCACTGTGGGCGGCCGAGCCGAAAGACCTGACCTGGTCGGAAATGATCCCGCCGGACGCCATGCCGGAAGTGCCGAACATGACACCGCTGCATGACCTGTCGCAGATGAGCAGCGCACTGGAATCGGCGCCCGCCGCCAAGCAGGACATGCCCAATGCGCCGGTGGTGAAAGGCCTCGACGGTCAGAACATTCGCTTGCCGGGCTACATCGTGCCGCTGGAAGTGAGCGAGGAAGGACGCACCACGGAGTTTTTGCTGGTGCCGTATTTCGGCGCCTGTATCCACGTGCCGCCACCACCGTCGAACCAGATCGTGCACGTAAAAAGCGAAGTGGGCGTGAAGCTGGATGAGCTGTATCAGCCGTACTGGATCGAGGGGGCGTTGCAGGTCAAAGCGTCGACCAGTGAGCTGGCGGATACGGGGTATCAGATGGAGGCGGACAAGATTTATGTGTATGAGCTGCCGGAGTGAATCCGGCCGTCATGTGTTGCTTGATCGATAGTCATCGCTAGCAGGCTAGCTCCCACATTTGGAATGCATACCCCTGTGGGAGCTAGCCTGCTAGCGATGAGGCATTCACAAACGCCACAAAAACCACCCCATCACTGTTTCATTGAGCTGAATCAAAAGACCGTATCAGACGCCTCCGTACCATTGGACATCGATCATTTTTAACGTCCTTTGGAGCCTCCATGCACAAGTCCTTGCTCAGCGCTTCGCTGTTCGCCCTCGCGCTCGCAGCCCCGCTCGCCTACGCCCATGACGCCGGCGACATCCTCGTTCGTGCCGGTGCAATCACCATCAACCCGAAAGCCGACAGCTCCAGCGTCAAGGTCGATCAAGGCCCGCTGGCCGGCGCCGACCTGGGTGGCAAGGCCACCATGGGCAGCGACACGCAGCTGGGTCTGAACTTCGCTTACATGATCGACAGCCACTGGGGGATCGAGCTGCTGGCCGCCTCGCCATTCGAGCATGACGTGAAGATCAAAGGCACCGCCCTGGGCGCGGCCAACGGCAAACTCGGCACCCTGAAACACCTGCCGCCGACCTTGAGCGTTGTGTACTACCCGCTGGACGGGAAGTCCGCGTTCCAGCCGTACGTTGGCGCCGGCATCAACTACACCTGGATCTACGACGAGCACGTCGGCAGCGCAGCACAGGCCAACGGCTTCAGCAATTTCAAGGCGGATAACTCTTGGGGCATGGCGTTTCAGGTCGGTGCTGACTACATGATCACCGACAACATCATGCTCAACGCCCAGGTGCGCTACATCGACATCGACACTACGGCGACCGTAGAAAACAACGCCGTGGCTCCGGGCACTCGGGCCAAGGTCGATGTGGATGTCGACCCGTTCATCTACATGGTTGGCCTGGGTTACAAATTCTAAGAAGGACTTGAATGGCTTTAGTGGCGAGGGAGCTTGCTCCCGTTGGGCTGCGAAGCAGACCCGGGATTGATGACGACTGCTGCGCAGTCGAGCGGGAGCAAGCTCCCTCGCCACAGGTCCTGCATCGGCCAAAGAAGCATTTCCGGCCACAAAAAAGGCGCCCCGAAAGGCGCCTTTTTCATGGCTGCGAATACCTCAGCGCCCCAACAACCGCGCCAAGCCGACACTCATCGGTGTCTGCTCAGGGTAGGTAAAGCGCTCCAGCAATCGCCGGTTGTTCGCTCGCGAATGACGGATATCACCAGAGCGCGCCGGGCCATAACTCACCGGTGGCAATTGACCGACCACCGCCTTCAGCGCTTCAAGCATTTGCTTGAGGGAAGTCGCCTGATTCCAGCCGACATTGACCGCGCCCACTTCGACCTGCGGTTGCTCGATGGCTTGCACCAGAAAGTCCACCAAATCCTCGACGTACACAAAATCACGCGTCTGCTCGCCATCGCCAAACACGGTGATCGGCAGGCCTTTCTGCGCGCGTTCGCTGAAAATACTGATCACGCCGGAATACGGCGAGGACGGGTCCTGACGCGGGCCGAAGATGTTGAAGAAGCGGAAAATCACCGGTTCCAGATCATGCTGGCGACGGTAGAAATCGAAGTAGTACTCGCTGGCCAATTTGTCCGACGCATACGGGGTCAACGGTGCCTTGGGCGTGTCCTCATCGATCGACTCGCCTTCGCCATTGTTGCCATAGACCGCCGCGCTGGAGGCGTACAGCACTCGCTTGACGTCGGCCTGGCGCATGGCTTCGCAGACATTCAGCGAGCCGATGAAATTGCTTCGGTGAGTCTTCACCGGATCGTCCACCGATGCCTGCACCGAAGCCACCGCGGCCAGATGCGCCACGGCGCTGCAACCGACCATTGCTTGAGCCACCAATGCAGCATCGGCGACGTCACCCACGATGAGTTCGACCTTGGGGTTGTCCAGCGGCAGGTTGCTGCGTTTGCCGGTGGACAGGTCATCGAGAATGCGCACCGAATGACCCTTGGCGAGCAAGGCATCGGTCAGGTGCGAGCCGATGAAACCGGCGCCGCCGGTGATTAAAACAGGGCCGTCAGCCATGGCGATAGAACCTATCCAGTAAGCCCGGGAGTGCCGCACGCCAGGCGCGAGGCTTGATCCCGAACGTGTGCAGAATTTTCTTGCAGGCCAGCACCGCGTGTTGCGGCTCTTCGGCGGCGTCCGGGCGCGCGGCGTGAGCCTGGGCGGTCGGCGCTTCGATGGCGAGCGGATGCAGTGCGCGTGCTTCGGTGAGGATCGCTTGCCCAAGCGCCAGCGGCGTGGTCGCCTCATGCCCGGCGTAATGATAGGTGCCCCACAGCGGCGCTGCACAATCGAGTTGCTTGAGCACCGAAATGATCACCCGCGCCGCGTCATCGACCGGTGTCGGGTTGCCCCGGCGGTCATCGGCCATCAGCAATTCTTCAGGTTGTTCGGCGCGACCGAGGAAACGCCCGAGGGTGCCGTCGGGGCTGTCATCGAGCAGCCAGCCGAAGCGCAGCAGCACGTGTTGCGGGCAAGTGGCGCGCACGCTTTGTTCGATCCGCCACAAGGCCTGACCGCGCAGGCCCAGCGGCACCGGTTCGTCTTTTTCGCTGTAGGCGGTCGCCCGGGAGCCATCGAACACGCGATAGCTCGACGGTTGCAGCAGCACGATGTTGTGATGCTGGCACAGTTCGGCCAGACGCTCGATCGCCCGCTCCTGCCCGGCCAGACGCTGCTCGCTGACCGTCTCCGCCTGGAACCAGTCGAAGTAGTAGGCGAGATTGATCAGCGCGTCCGGGCGGGTGTCGTCGAGCAGTTGCGTCAGGCTCGCGGCATCCCAGCCGTCTTGCGGTGGGCGGGGGGCGAGGAAGCCGATGTCTTCCTCCGCACCGAGGCGAATCAGCGCCTGCCCAAGGGCATTTCCGCCGCCCAGTAACATAAGGCGCATTCGCATAGAGTCAGCAGGCCCAGTCTGATTGGAAGATTGGCTTTATCGACAGCGCCCACGGGCGATGTCGTTGATAGTTGCCGGAATCGTTGCATTTTGCGGGTTTAGTGCGCAACCGTCATCCGTAAAGTGTAGATCCCGGGGATTTGTGGTGCCTGTTCCGGCCCCTTCGCGGGCAAGCCTCGCTCCTACAAGGGAGCGCGATCATCTGTAGGAGCGAGGCTTGCCCGCGAAGAGGCCCTCAAAATCGGCGCAAGTCTTGAGTGGTACTTGCAACTTCCTATCCCCACCCGCATAAATTACCCCATGAATCTGCCCATCCCCACGGACGCGGCCCTGGCAGGCTTCCACCCCGCCGTCAGCGCCTGGTTCAGCAACACCTTCCCGACGGTCACCGCCGCCCAGGCCCGGGCGTGGCCGTTGATCCGCCAGCACCGCTCAACCCTGATCGCCGCGCCCACCGGGTCCGGCAAGACCCTCACGGCCTTCCTGGCGGTCATCGACGACCTGGTCCATCGCGGACTGGACAATGAAGGCGGGCTGCCCGACGAAACCCTGGTGGTCTACGTTTCACCGCTCAAAGCCCTGTCCAACGACATCCAGATCAACCTGCAAAACCCGCTGGCCGGCATCACCGAGCAATTGCGCGTCATGGGCCTGCCCCCATTGCAGATCAACACCGCCGTGCGCACCGGCGATACGCCGCAAAAAGACCGCTCGGCCATGCGCCGAACAGCGCCGCATATTCTGGTGACCACCCCGGAATCCCTTTACGTGCTGCTCGGTTCCGACTCCGGCCGGCAGATGCTCGGCACCACGCGCACGGTAATCGTCGACGAAATCCACGCCATCGCCGCCAGCAAACGCGGCAGCCATTTGGCCCTGAGCCTCGAACGCTTGCAGGCGCTGTGCGCGGTCCCGCTGATGCGCATAGGCCTGTCTGCCACGCAAAAACCCATTGAAGCGGTCTCGCGCTTCCTTGTTGGCCGTGATCGAGCGTGCGAAATCATCGACATCGGTCACGCCCGCCCGCGGGATCTGGACATCGAAGTGCCGCCGGTGCCGCTGTCCGCCGTGATGGCCAACGATGTCTGGGAACTGGTCTACGACAGGCTCGCCGCCCTCGCCCGCGAACACCGCACCACGCTGATTTTCGTCAACACCCGGCGCCTGGCCGAGCGCCTGAGCCGGCATTTGAGCGAACGCCTCGGCAAAGAGGCCGTCGCCGCGCACCACGGCAGCCTGGCCAAGGAGTTTCGTCTCGACGCGGAGCAACGGCTCAAGCGCGGCGACCTGCAAGTGCTGATCGCCACAGCCTCGCTGGAACTGGGGATCGATATTGGCGACGTCGACCTGGTGTGCCAGATCGCCTCGCCGCGCTCGATTGCCGGGTTTCTGCAACGGGTCGGCCGCTCCGGGCACCAGGTCGGCGGCACGCCCAAAGGTCGTTTGTTCGCCACCACCCGCGATGATTTGATCGAATGCGCCGCCCTGCTCGACTGCGTGCGCCGTGGCGAACTCGACACTTTGCAGATTCCCAAGGCGCCGCTGGATGTGTTGGCGCAGCAAATCATCGCCGAAGTCAGCTGCCAGGAATGGCAGGAGCAGGCGTTGCTGGAGATGTTCCGCAAAGCCTCGCCTTACGCCGAACTCGACGAAAAACATTACCAGGCGCTGCTGCACATGCTCGCCGAGGGTTACAACGGTCGTCAGGGGATCCGCAGCGCCTACCTGCACCGCGACGCCGTGACCCGTACGTTGCGCGGTCGCCGGGGCAGCAAACTGACGGCCGTGACCAGCGGCGGAACGATTCCGGACAACGCCGATTACAGCGTGCTGCTCGAACCTCAAGAGCTGAACATTGGCAGCGTCAACGAAGACTTTGCGGTGGAAAGTATCGCCGGAGACATCTTCCAGCTGGGAAATACGTCGTATCGAATCCTGCGCGTCGACACCGGCAAGGTCCGGGTCGAAGACGCCCAGGGCCAGCCGCCGACCATTCCGTTCTGGCTCGGTGAAGCGCCGGGACGCAGCGCAGAATTGTCGTTCGCCGTGGCGCGCCTGCAAGCGCAGCTCGACGAACTGCTCGGCGCCACACCGGGCAACTTGCAACCGGCCATCGACTGGCTGACCGACACCCTCGGCCTGAACCTCGCCAGCGCCGAACAACTGGTGGATTACCTGGCCCGGGCGCGCCTGACATTGGGCGCGCTGCCGTCACAAGACACCTTGCTGATGGAGCGTTTTTTCGACGAGTCCGGCGGCACGCAACTGATCATCCACTCGCCGTTCGGCAGTCGCATCAACCGCGCCTGGGGGCTGGCCTTGCGCAAGCGGTTCTGCCGCACGTTCAACTTCGAATTGCAGGCCGCCGCCAGCGAAGACGCGATTGTGCTGTCGCTGTCCACCAGCCACAGCTTCGAACTCGACGACGTCTGGCGCTACGTGCACAGCAACACCGCCGAGCACCTGCTGATCCAGGCAATACTCGATGCGCCGCTGTTTGGCGTGCGCTGGCGCTGGAACGCCGGGGTTGCCCTGGCGTTGCCGCGTTACACGGGCGGGCGCAAAGTCGCGCCGCAGATCCAGCGCATGAAAAGCGAAGACCTGATCGCCAGCGTATTTCCCGATCAGATCGCCTGCGTGGAAAACCTCGCCGGCGAACGCGACGTGCCCGAGCATCCGCTGGTGGAACAAACCCTCGACGATTGCCTGCACGAAGCCATGGACAGCGAAGGTTGGCTGGCGTTGTTGCGGCGTATGGAAAGCGGCGATGTCCGGCTGATCAGCCGTGATTTGCCGGCGCCCTCGCCACTGGCAGCGGAAATCCTCAGCGCCCGGCCCTACACCTTTCTCGACGATGCACCGCTGGAAGAACGCCGCACCCAAGCGGTGCTCAACCGTCGCTGGACCGATCCGCAGTCCACCGACGACCTCGGTGCTCTGGACGCCGAAGCGATTCAAGCGGTACGCGACGAAGCCTGGCCAACGCCCACGAGCGTCGATGAAATGCATGAGGCCTTGATGAGCCTGGCATGCATCTCCGATGCCGAGGCGAAGGCCAATGCGCATTGGCTGGACTGGCTGAACGCCCTCGCTGAAAGCGGCCGCGCCAGCCGCTTGCGACTCAATGCCGGGCAATCGCTGTGGTTGGCGTTGGAACGCCTGACCTGTCTGCGGGCGATTTATCCACAGGCAACGTTGCTGCCACCGCTGGAGGCGCGGCCAGGTTTCGATGAAGTCTGGGAGTCGGATGAAGCGGTGTTGGAAGTGATTCGCGCGCGGCTCAGCGCGTTTGGTCCACTGCCGTTAAAAGCGATTGCCGAACCGTTGGGATTGCCGGCCATTGAAGTCACCCAAGCGCTGGCGCAACTGGAGCGCGAAGGTTATGTGCTGCGCGGTCAATTCACTCCGGGCGCCACTGAGGATGAATGGTGCGAACGGCATCTGCTGGCGCGGATTCATCGCTACACGGTCAAGCGTCTGCGGCGGGAAATCGAGCCCGTATCGTTGCAGGATTTCATGCGCTTTCTGTTTGATTGGCAGCACCTGTCCGCCGCGACTCAAGGCCAGGGCAGCGCGGTCTTGTCCGCCATCGTCGCGCAGTTCGAAGGCTACCCCGCCGCCGCGTCAGCTTGGGACAGCGACATCTTGCCGATGAGGATCAAAGGCTATTCGGCGAGTTGGCTGGACGACCTGTGTCGCAGCGGCAAACTGGTCTGGACGCGCCTGACCGCACGCAACAAGAGCGCCAGCACGGCGCTGCGCAGCACGCCAATTCTGTTACTGCCGCGCAGCCAGGTCGGGTTGTGGAGCAGCCTGACCGAGCAAACTCCGGTCAGCGAACTGTCGCCCAAGACGCAAAAAGTCTACGAAGCACTTAGCCAGCACGGCGCACTGTTTTTTGATGAGTTGATTCATGAGGCACATCTGCTGCGCACTGAGCTGGAAATCGCCTTGCAGGAACTGGTCGGCGCCGGGCTGGTGAACGCCGACAGTTTCGCCGGACTGCGAGCGCTGATCACCCCGGCCAGCAAGCGCCAGAATCGCAGCAGCCGACGCGGGCGCGGGGCGTTTGTCGGCGGGATGGACGATGCCGGACGCTGGGCTTTGCTACGACGCGGTCCCGCCGCGTCGGTTGTGGATAACAAACGCCCGGCGCCGACGCCGAGCGACACCCTGGAACACATCGCCATGACCTTGCTTCGGCGCTACGGCGTGGTGTTCTGGCGCTTGCTGGAACGGGAAGCGGATTGGTTGCCGAGCTGGCGCGAGTTGCTGCGCACATTCCATCGGCTGGAGGCGCGAGGGGAAATTCGCGGTGGGCGGTTTGTCAGTGGGTTGGCCGGGGAGCAGTTTGCGTTGCCTGAGGCCATTCCATTGCTGCGCGAAGTCCGGCGCCGGCCGCATGACGGAAGTCTGATTGCGGTGTGCGGGGTTGATCCGCTGAACCTTGCCGGGACGTTATTGCCCGGGGCAAAAGTGCCGGCGTTGGCGAGTAATCGGTTGGTGTATCGGGATGGTCTTCCGGCTGCCGCCGAAATCGCCGGCAAGCAGGTTTATTGGGTGGAGCTGGATCAGCAAATGACTGCTGAATTGCACAACAAACTGACCCGGCATTGAGGTTGTCTGGACGGGCCTCATCGCGGGCAAGCCCGCTCCCACAATGATCTCTGTTGTTAATAAGATCTGAATTCACCGAAAAACATGTGGGAGCGGGCTTGCCCGCGATGAGGCCAGTAGTAACAACGCAAACTATTGAGTGCGAGGCTGATCCGGCAGCATCACCGGCGAATTTTCGGCCAGCGGCCCATCATCTGCCATCGCATGTTTCGGCATCAAAACCTGCTGTGGATAAGTCTGCGCGAAATGCACCCACGGGCTGTTATCCACAAGCTTCTTCAAGCGCTGGTTAAACGCCCGGCTCACCGCATATTGCCCGCCCGACACCGTGCGGAACTGCGCTGTCAGCACCACGCCGTTGAGGTCCATTTTGTCGACCCCGAACACGTCCAGCGGCCCTTGCAGGTTGTACTTGAGAAACGCGTCCTCACGGATCGAATCCCCCGCTTCGCGAATCAACTCGATGGCTTTGTCGACATCGGTGTCATAGGTGAACTGCACCGAGAAAAACGCATAGGCGAATTGCCGTGATTGGTTGGTCACGGCCTTGATCTGCCCGAACGGCACCGAATGGACAAACCCCTTGCCGTCGCGCAGGCGCAAAGTGCGGATGGTCAGGCCCTCGACCGTGCCGGCGTGGCCGGAGTCGAGCACCACCCAGTCGCCAATCGACAGGGTGTCTTCGATGATGATGAACAACCCGGTGATGACGTCCTGCACCAATTGCTGCGAACCGAAACCGATGGCCAGGCCGACCACCCCGGCACCCGCCAGCAACGGCGCGACGTTGATCCCCAGGTTAGCCATGGTGGTGATCGCGCAGATCACCACCAGGATGATTTTGATCGCGTTGCGCAACAGCGGCAGGATGGTTTTGACTCGCGTACTCGGTTGCGCCGTGCGTTTGTTGACCGGTGGTTTCAGCGCTTCCTGGATTGCCGTATCGAGCACCACCCACAGCAACCAGGTCACCAGAAAGATCAGCCCCATGCTGCTCAACGACTCACTGATCGCCCGCCCTACCGAGTTCTGCTCGGCGAATTCGAAAAGCGACACGCCCCAGATCCGACCGAGGATTTCGATGAAGGCAACGGCCATGACGATGCGCAGCAACGCATGCAGCAGACTGAGAAAGCGCTCTTTGTAGGCGCTGCTGTGCTGGATCGCGGCGACCTGACGCGACTTGAACATGTGCTGGAAAATCGTGCTGAGGAACACCGTGGCGATCAGCAGGATGGTGGTGAACAACGCACAGCGCAGGGCTTTCTGATTGTCATCGCCCACGCCGAGCAGGTTGATCGCCGAGACCATCACCATCAGCAGGATCGGCCAGTACCAGAGCCCGGAAAAGATCCGCAGGGATTCTTGAAGCGACGGCTGTTTGAGGCGCTGGGCCAGTGGCCGGTTACGGATCAGATGCGCGACCGGGCGCCTTAGTCGAATCACCAAAAATCCGAAAATGATCGAAACGAAAAACCCGGTCAGCACTGCAGCGCTGCTGGTGATGTTGCCGCCCAGTTGCCGGGCGATTTGCGGGCTGGTCAACGCATCACTGAGCGCGGCGAGAAAGCCGATCAGGAACAGCGGTCGTGGGCAGAAATCGCGAATGATCTGCACCGCCGTGCGCTTGTGGCCGGTGTTGAACATGACAATCACGCAGAGCAGCATCGAGGTCGAGAAAATACCGCTGCTGGTGGCATAGGCGAAACACAGCGCCAGCGCCCGGCCTACCGAGGCGGGCAGGAAATGGCTGACGTACAGGGTCAAGGGCAGGCATATCAGCGCCGGGAGCGTGTAAGGCAGCACATAATTGAGCAGATCCTGACTGCGCTGGCGGGTTCGCAGAAAGCGGCCCTGGTTTAAACGCTTGGCGAGGATCCCGCCGAGTACGGTGAGCAAGGCAAAGGTGCCGAGCCAGACGCCGGACAACATCAGGAAGTCCCCAATCACGCTCCAACCTGAACGGCTCGAGGGTCGATTGACCAGTTTGTCCACTTCGTTCGCCGCCCGATCGGCCCGCAGGCGCCAGGCGTCGACCAGGTCTTCGTTGAGGTCGAGCTTGTCCTGAACGTCGTCGATGCTGGAACTGATCGCTCCGAGCAGACCACCCTGGACCAACGGCTCCGGCGCAGCGGGCTCCTCGGCAGCGGCGGGAACACCCGGCAGCGCGGCGGCTTCCAACTCGTTGCTGCCCAGAAACAGCAACGCCCCCAGTAGTATCGCGGTCTTGAACTTGAGCAAAACGGGAAGCTCCTTGGGAAGGGTCTGTAAGGAACTGATCGGGAAATGGCGGGCAAGTTCGGTTTTCACCGCGAGATAACAGCCAGCACATCCCCCTGTGGCGAGGGAGCTTGCTCCCGCTGGGGTGCGAAGCGCCCCCAAAAACCTGCAAACCCGAGCTCCACAGGTACACCGCGCTGTAAGGCTTTGCGGCTGCTGCGCAGCCGAGCGGGAGCAAGCTCCCTCGCCACAGGGTTTCATTTGTCAGCGCGATATTTGACCGGCACGCAAATATCAAATGCCCACCCCTCTATTTTTCCGCACAACCCAAACCCCGACACTGCGCTCCATCAATCAAACCCACCGGAGTTGCAGTCATGCCCATTGCCTTGCTCGCGCTGACCCTCAGCGCCTTCGCCATCGGGACGACCGAGTTCGTCATCGTTGGCCTGTTACCCACCATCGGTGCCGACCTCGGCGTCAGCCTGCCGTCCGCCGGCCTGCTGGTCAGTCTTTACGCACTGGGTGTTGCCATTGGCGCCCCGGTGCTGACCGCCCTGACAGGCAAAGTCCCGCGCAAATTGTTGCTGTTGTCGCTGATGGTGCTGTTCACCCTGGGCAACCTGCTGGCGTGGAAAGCCCCCAGCTACGAGTCTCTGATCATTGCGCGAATCGTCACCGGCCTGGCCCACGGGGTGTTTTTCTCGATTGGCTCGACCATCGCCACCAGCCTGGTGCCGAAGGAAAAAGCCGCCAGCGCGATTGCGATCATGTTTACCGGCCTGACTGTGGCGCTGGTCACCGGCGTACCGCTGGGAACCTTCATCGGTCAGCATTTCGGCTGGCGTGAAACCTTCCTCGCCGTGTCCGCCTTGGGTGTGATCGCCTTTATTGGCAGTCTGCTTTATGTGCCGAAAAACATCGCCCACAGCAAACCCGCTTCGCTGTTGCAGCAATTGCAGGTGCTCAAGCAACCACGCCTGCTGCTGGTGTACGCCATGACTGCGGTCGGCTACGGCGGCTCGTTCATCGCCTTCACCTTCCTGGCGCCGATTCTTCAGGACATTTCCGGCTTCAGTGCCGGCACCGTCAGCCTGGTGTTGCTGGTCTATGGCATCTCGGTGGCCGTCGGCAACATCTGGGGCGGCAAACTGGCGGACAAACGCGGCCCGATCAGCGCCCTGAAAATCATCTTCGCCCTGCTCGCTGCCGTACTGTTCGTGCTGACTTTTACCGCCGGCAACCCATGGCTGGCGCTGGCCACCGTGCTGGTCTGGGGCGCAGTGGCGTTCGGCAACGTGCCGGGGCTGCAGGTTTACGTAGTGCGCCAGGCCGAACATCACACCCCGCAGGCTGTGGATGTGGCCTCGGGGCTGAACATCGCCGCGTTCAACCTTGGCATCGCCGGCGGCGCGTGGGGTGGTGGCTTGATCGTTGCGCACATGGGCCTGATCCACACGGCTTGGATTGGCGGGCTGGTGGTGTTGGTGGCATTGGCGCTGACGGCTTGGAGTGGTCGTCTTGATCGCCTCGGACCGGTCTATGCCGAGGGCTCAACCCGCATCGCCGTCAGCCACTAAACCCTGTGGGAGCGGGCTTGCTCGCGAAAGCGGTGTGTCAGCTGCAGTAATGTCGACTGACACTCCCTCTTCGCGAGCAAGCCCGCTCCCACATTTTGTTATGCGGTGTTTATCGAGGTTGCCGTCCGTAGCCCCGTCGAAACTTTCACGGTTATCCCACGGTCATCAAAAGACAGTGGCAACCGAGGACCATTAGACGGGAGGCGACATGGCGGCGATTCATATCGGTATTTCAGGCTGGCGCTACACACCCTGGCGGGGTGGTTTCTACCCGAAGGGGCTGACCCAGAAGCGCGAATTGCAATTTGCGTCACGGGCGGTCAACAGCATCGAAATCAATGGATCCTTTTACGCCCTGCAACGGCCTGAACGTTACGCCCAGTGGTACGCAGAAACCCCGGCGGACTTCGTGTTCAGCGTCAAAGCCCCGCGGTTCATCACCCATATCAAACGCCTGCGGGACATTCATAAACCGCTGGCGAATTTCTTTGCCTCCGGGATCCTCGAGCTCAAAGAAAAACTCGGTCCGATCCTCTGGCAGTTCCCGCCCAACTTCAAATTTGACGTCGAGCTGTTCGAAAGCTTCCTCAAGCAATTGCCCCACGACACCCAGCAGGCCGCCGCCCTCGCCCGCCAGCACGATTCGCACCTGCACGGCCCCGCCAGCATGAAGGCGTACAAGAAAAAGCCGCTGCGCCATGCCGTTGAAATCAGGAACGAGACCTTTATTGACCCGGCGTTCGTGCGCCTGCTCAAACGCTACAACGTTGCCTTGGTGATCGCCGACACCGCCGGAAAATGGCCGTACCGCGAAGACGTCACCAGTGATTTCGTCTACCTGCGCCTGCACGGCACCGAAGAACTCTATGCCAGCGGTTACACCCCCGAGGCGCTGGAACGCTGGGGCGAGCGGATCGACGCCTGGAACCACGGCCAGCAACCCGCCGATCCACAGTTGATCGCACCTCGGCAGAAACCGAAAGCGCGCAAGTCCCGGGAAGTTTTCTGCTATTTCGACAACGACATCAAGGTCCGCGCGCCCTTCGATGCTCGGCGCTTGCTTGAGCACTTCCATCTCGACAAGGACCTCGCTACCGCCCCTGGAGAACCTGTTGCCGAAGGGGTATTGCCATGAGCATTTCCGAACCGGTCGGCACCACCGACGAACAGCAACCGATCATCACCGCCGTGCGCCGCTTCACCGTGCTGACGGTCAATACCCACAAGGGTTTCACTGCGCTCAACCGGCGCTTCATCCTGCCGGAATTGCGCGAAGCGGTGCGCAGCGTGTCCGCCGACGTGGTGTTTTTGCAGGAAGTCCACGGCACCCACGAGCATCATCCGCAGCGCTACAGCAACTGGCCAGCGATGCCGCAGTACGAATTCCTCGCCGACACCCTGTGGCCGCAGTTTGCCTATGGCCGCAACGCGGTGTACCCGGCGGGTGATCACGGCAATGCGTTGTTGTCGAAATTCCAGATCATTCGCAACGACAACTTCGACGTCTCGATCAGCGGCCACGAGAACCGCGGCATCCTGCACTGCGTGTTGCGCCTGCCGGGCGATGGCCGGGAATTGCACGCCATTTGCGTGCATCTGGGGTTGCGTGAGTCCCATAGAACGGAACAACTCAAGTTGCTGGCGCAACGCCTTGAAGACCTTCCGGACGACGCCCCGGTGATCGTCGCCGGCGACTTCAACGATTGGCGCCTGCGGGCCGATGCGCTGCTCAAGCCCTGCGGCCTGCGCGAAGTGTTCGCCGAACACCACGGCAAACCGGCACGCAGTTTTCCGGCGCGATTGCCCGCGCTACGCCTGGACCGCATCTATGTGCGCAACCTCAAGGCCAGCCGTCCGCAAGTGCTGGCGGCGCGGCCCTGGTCACACCTTTCCGACCACGCACCGCTATCGGTGGAGATCGAGCTATGAGCAGCGCCCCGATGGAGAAGGCCACCGTTGAACACGTGCCGACTAACCCGCCGGTGCGTGAACCCGGTGTGGTCGACGTCGAATACGGCTGGCAGGGCAATAACCTTGTGGAAATGCTGGAAAACGGCGAAGCCTATTTCCCGCGGGTGTTCGAGGCCATGCGCCAGGCCAAGACCGAAATCCTCCTGGAAACCTTCATTGTGTTCGAGGACAAGGTCGGCAATGAGCTGCAGCAAGTGCTGATCGAAGCCGCCCAACGCGGCGTACGGGTCACCGCCAGCCTCGACGGGTTTGGCTGTGGCGAGTTGAGCAACGGCTATCTCGCGGCGTTGAGCCAAGCCGGCGTGCGCCTGCAAATATTCGATCCGGCGCCCAAGCATCTGGGCATCCGCACCAACTGGTTCCGCCGTCTGCACCGCAAGATCGTGGTAGTGGACGGCACGATTGCGTTCATCGGCGGGATCAACTTTTCCGCCGACCATCTGGCCGACTTCGGCCCCGAGGCCAAGCAGGATTATTCGGTTGAAGTGCAAGGTCCGGCGGTGGCTGACATCCATCATTTCGCGCTGCTGCAAAGTGGCCGCCCGGCCCGCGCCAAATACTGGTGGCAACGCCGCCGGCAGCGGCGCTCGGAACTGGCCTTCAGCGATCACGACGGCCAGGTTCGCCTGGTGTACCGCGACAACGGCGACCACCGGACGGATATCGAAGAGGTTTACCGCCAGGTGCTGCGCAGTGCCCAGCGCCGCGTCGTGATCGCCAATGCCTACTTCTTTCCGGGTTACCGCTTGCTGCGTGAAATCCGCAACGCCGCGCGCCGTGGCGTGGACGTGCGCCTGATTCTGCAAGGCCAACCAGACATGATGGTGGCCAAACTGGCCGCGCGCATGACCTACGACTATCTGCTCAAGTCCGGGGTGCAGATCTTTGAATATTGCGAACGCCCGCTACACGGCAAAGTCGCGCTGGTGGATGAGGACTGGAGCACCGTTGGCTCAAGCAATCTCGACCCGTTGAGCCTGTCCATGAACCTGGAAGCCAATGTGTTGATCCGCGACCGTGCCTTCAATCACGACCTGTTCGAACGGCTTGAGGTGCTGAGCAATAACCACTGCAAAGCCATGTCCGTGGAAAAGTCACCGCGCGGACGGATCTGGCACATGACCGTCGGCTTTCTGGTGTTTCACTTCCTGCGCCACTTCCCGGCCTGGGCCGGTTGGCTGCCAGCGCATAAACCTCGTCTGAAACCCTTTACTCATCAAGCCGGGAGCGACCACCATGGACCGCGTTGAAGCTCACTCGGCACCTCATGACGACAGCACAGCACCTGCCCCGGAAAAGAAAACACGCTGGAGCCGCTGGAAAAAGCCGCTGACGATGCTGTTTTTCCTGGCGCTGATCGTGCTGTTGACGATGCTTGCCCAGCGCATCGAATGGGATGAAGTGTTCCATACCCTGGCCAATTTCAAGGTGCGCACGCTGATCATTGCGTCCGGTCTGACGCTGGTGAGTTTTCTGGTGTACGCCTGCTTCGACCTGATCGGCCGCACCTACATCCGCCAGGACCTGACCTGGAAACAGATCCTGCCCGTGGGGGTCATCAGCTACGCCTTCAACCTCAACCTGAGCGCGTGGGTCGGCGGCATTGCCATGCGTTATCGCTTGTATTCACGACTCGGGGTGAGCAAAAGCAACATCGCGAAAATCCTCGGATTGAGCTTGGCGACCAACTGGTTCGGCTACATGGTGATTGCGGGCGCGGTGTTCAGCAGCGGACTGGTCAGAATGCCTCCGGGCTGGAAGCTGAGTAGCGGTGCATTGCAAGCTGTTGGCGTGTTGCTGTTGTTGCTGAGCGCGGGGTATCTGGCGGCGTGTCAGTTTTCCAGGCGTCGGGAATGGTCAATACGCGGGGTGGAAATCAATCTGCCGTCGCTGCGTATGGCGGTGCTGCAACTGGCCCTCGGGGCACTGAACTGGTCGCTGATGGCAGCGGTGATTTTCACGTTGCTGCCGAGCAAGCTGGATTATCCGTTGGTGCTCGGGGTGTTGCTGATCAGTGCGATTGCCGGGGTGATTACCCACATTCCTGCGGGGCTCGGGGTGTTGGAGGCGGTATTTGTGGCGTTGTTGCAGCATGAGGCTTCGCGGGGGAGCCTGGTGGCGGGGTTGCTGGCGTATCGGGCGATCTATTTTATTTTGCCGTTGCTGATTACGTTGGTGATGTATCTGGTGGTGGAGGCCAAGGCGAAGTCGCTGCGGATTGCCAAAAAGCCCAAAGAGTCAGGTTGATTTCGAGGACGCCATCGCGGGCAAGCCCGCTCCCACAAGGTTCTGCGGTGTTACAGATAGTGTATTCACCAGAGACCCTGTGGGAGCGGGCTTGCCCGCGAAGGCGTCCGAAAGATCCCCACTCATTTCGACTGAATAATGCTCAACCGCTCGCCAACCACCATCTCGGTAATCCAGTCCACCAGAATCGACGTATACGCCTGCTGCGAAACCGGTTCGCTCAACGCGTGATCGGCGCCGTCGATGATCCGGTGCGTCAGCGAATGCGTCTGTTGGCACGCGGCGCGGTAGCTCATGATCGTTGCGTGAGGCACGAAGTCGTCGGTCTCGGACTCCACCAGCAGAACATCCCCGGTGAATTGCGAGCACGCATGCAGGGCGCGATTGCTGTCGGCGCGTACCAGCGTGTTGCGGTAATCGCGCAAATCCGCCTTGTCCAGTTCACGCTTGGGCGTGTGCCATTCATCGTCGCGATACAGCGCCGGCACCCGCAGCGCCAGCCAGCGCACCGGGCGCAACGAAGTCAGGATCGAGGCCAGATAACCGCCATAGCTGGTGCCGACCACCGCAATGGCGGAGGTGTCGAGCGCCGGATGGGCGAGCAAGCGGTCGTACGCCGCCAGCAAATCGCGCAGGTTGTCTTCACGGGTGACGCGAGTGAGCGGAATACCGGTGCCGCCGGTGTGCCCGCGCAAGTCGAACGTCAGGCACACGCACCCCAGACCGGCGATGCCTTTGGCCCGTTCCAGATCCCGCTCCTGGCTGCCGCCCCAACCGTGCACAAACAACACGCCGGGGACTTTCGATTTGGGGCTCAGAAATGTCCCGCTCATTTGTTCATCGTCGATGTCGATCTGAATGGTTTCGCTTCTAGCCGTCATAGGATTTGACCGTTACGTACTTGAGAAGAAAGTCACTGTTTTGCGCCGGTCCGCGATACACCTCGATGGCGTCCGCCGGCAGCGGTTGATCGATGTAGGTTTCCACCGAAGACACGCTAATCGCGCGCATTCCGGGGTCGTTGACGAAGCTCTGCAACGCCGCCACTTCGGCACTGCTGGCACCGCCCATGCGCCAGGACTGTTCGAGCACACCGCTTCGCTGTTGGCCATTGCTGTCCAGGCCTTGGGCGATGTCATAGTTGCGGCGCGAGGCATAGAAACCGGGGTAGGCCTCGTCTGCGGCACTGTCGAACACTTGCGCTTGCTGGATCGCCAGGCGCACATCGTCAGGCAGGTCCAGTTTCAGCAGGTCTTCGTAGTAACCCTGCACCACCAGCAGATTGGAACCTCCATAAACCTGCTCGCCCTGACCGTCTTCGGTCAAGTATTGATCGCCGCAATAACTCAGCACCCTGCCGCCGATAAAGCTCTGGCCGACGCTGTGGGTGATCACTTTGTCGAGATCCTGCTCAAGCACCACGCCTTCGTTGAACAGCGCCTTGGCATCGGGACGAGCCAGAACCGCATCGAACTGATCGAGGCTTTTGATCACTTCCTGGCCTCGTCCGGCGCAGGCATGAATCGGCTTGATGCGGATCGGTCCGGTGTAGAGCAAATGCTCAGCCGCCGGTCGCGCATCGTCGAACGAGAACACGCTGAGGCCATCGAGCACCACGCTGCGTACGCGTTCGGAAAACAACGGTGACCAGCCTTCCGGGGCGTGCGCATTTTTGTTGCGCAACCCGTGACTGATGGCTTTGGTGCAGATGAAATCGTGATCGACGTAGCCGCCCCACATATCCTCCGGCCCCGTGACGCCCAATGCCCGGGCGGCAGCGACGCCGACCAGGGTCTGGGTCGGCAAGAGATAAAGATCGCGGCCGTTATGAAGTTCGGGATCGTAGCTGCCACCGAACTTGAGCCCGAGGATTTGCGCCAGCCAACGGGCGAGTGCGCGATTGGTTTCGACTTCGTGCTGGGGCGCCTCGGGGCGGACCGAGTGGGCGACCACCAGTTTCTTGCGGTTTGTTGGGGTCATGCGTCCCCCTTCAATCGGCTTTTGATGAATGTAGTTGAAGGGGTGCAGAGATCAAGCCAAGGGCGGCTGGATCGAAATGGCCTTGAATTCAGTCGGTTGCAGGAATCGTAATGGCACGACGCCTGCTCGATTCTGCACGACGCCCATCGGCGACTCCGGCATTTTGCACGATCCTGGCCTTCAACTGATTCCCTGTGGGAGCGAGCCTGCTCGCTCCCACAGGGAATTGGGGGTGTTACAACTACCGGGTTGCGGCAGTGGGCGTCACGCCGAACCGTGACCGGTAATCACTCGGTGCCAGCCCGGTAATTTTCTTGAACGTCGCCCGGAACGCCCCCGGGTCCTGATAGCCCACGGTCCACGCGATGTGGTCGATGGTGCCGTTGGTGAATTCGAGCATTTCCCGCGCCTTGCCGACCCGCAGGTGCTGGCAATACTCGGTGGGTTTCAAGCCGGTCGCTGCGCGGAAGCGGCGCAGGAACGTGCGTTCTTCCAGCCCCGCCCGCTCGGCCATCGCTGTCAACGACACATCGGTGGCCCCGGTGCTTTGCAGCCAGTGCTGAACCTTGAGAATCGATGCGTCGCCGTGGCTGAGAATCGGTGAAAAGTTGCTGCCACATTCACTCGCGCTGTCGCTGTGCTCCACCACCAGAAAACGCGCAGTGCCGGTGGCGATGCTCGGGCCGAGCAGACGGTCTACCAAACGCAGCCCCAGCTCGGACCAGGCCATCAGCCCGGCGGTGGTGATCAAGTCGCCGTCGTCGACAATGGGCGTATCGGCCTTGAGCTTGATCGCCGGATAACGCTCGGCGAACGTTTTGGCCGAGGTCCAGTGGGTGGTGGCACTGCGGCCGTCGAGCAAACCGCTTTCCGCCAACAGAATCGAGCCCACGCAGATGCCACCGAGCGTCGCGCCCTGCGCATGTTGCTGACGCATCCAGTCGATCAACGCCTGCGGTGCCTGGCCTTCGGAAAACCCTGCGATCGACGGCGGAATCAACACCGCCACCAAGGCGCGGTCCGGCGCTGGATGACTGTCGTAGATCCGCTCCGGCGGCTGCTCGCCATCAACCTGCCAATGGCTGACCCGCAGCAACGGCAACTGCGCAGACTGATGCTCGGCGGCAATCCGGTTGGCCACGCCGAACAGATCGGTCAACCCGTGCACCGCCGCCATCTGCGCGCCGGGATAAATCAGCACGCCGAGTTCGGCGATTGCCCTTTGTGCATCCATTGTCAGTTTTCCCCCTTCTATTGTCGGTGCGGCCAATCCCCTGACGGCCTGCCAGAGCCAATACTTCGTTCCACACCCAACACACACATTTCGAGGAAACAGCCATGGCCAAGCAAGCACTCATCGTAGTCGATATCCAAAACGACTACTTCCCCCAAGGCAAGTGGCCGCTGGTCGGTGCCGATGCTGCCGCCGACAACGCCGTCCGTTTGCTCAAAGCCTTTCGTGATGCTGGTGATTCGGTGGTGCACATCCGTCACGAATTCACCTCTGACGAAGCCCCGTTCTTCACCCCGGGTTCGGAAGGCGCGAAGCTGCACCCCAAAGTCCTGAACCGTGCCGACGAGCCGGTGGTGCTCAAGCACTTCGTCAACTCGTTCCGTGAAACCGAACTCAAATCGATCCTCGACGAGCAAGCCATCAAGGAACTGGTGGTCGTCGGCAGCATGAGCCACATGTGCGTCGATGGCATCACCCGCGCCGCGGCCGATTTTGGCTACACCGTCACCGTCGTCCACGACGCCTGTGCCTCACGCGACCTGGAATTCAACGGCGTCACAGTGCCTGCCGCCCACGTTCACGCTGCCTTCATGTCAGCCCTGGGTTTTGCCTATGCGAACGTGATTTCCACTGACGAATTCCTGGCGGCCAGCCGCTGATCTCTTAACTTATTGATCAACTTCCGAAAAGGGTCCGCCGCGCTTGAGCGCTGCGGGCCCTTTTTGCTGACTGAAAAAAGTAATGCAAAAAATCTCACGCGTGAGCTATTGAGAGTGGCAAAAATTGCCTGTAGTGTTTCCCACGCGTGAGTTTTTCACATCGAGGTCAGCCCCATGAAAAGCAGCTCTCCATCGAGCCCCCCAACCGGGCCCGAGACCGATCCAGCAAGCCGCAAGGGAGAGCGCGCGAAACCGTCCGCGAAAAAACCGTCGAGCTTTTACATGAAGCAGATGCGCGCGGGCCTGGGTGCCGCCGGTTATGTGAAACACGAGACTTGGGTGCTTCCCGAAAACCGAAGCCTGCTCAAGCAGATGGAGAAACAGCTTCGCCAACCGATTCTGGCTGGCTCATTCATGTCGGAGAATTACATGAGCGCAGGTACAAACTGGAACATTGATCGCCTCTTCAGCGCCCTTCAGGCCCTGGACGAAGTGGTTTCGAACGACATCACGCTTTCTCTCGTTCAAGGCTCCGAATCCAGCATCAAGCTGGAAATGAACGATTTCGGTGGCTTGCCGATTTACATCGCGGTGGTGGGCGAGCAGATCATCGTCGATACCGTTCTGGTCGACATCGAGTCTATCAACGACGTGCCGGCCTTCAATGACGCCGTGCTGCGCAGCCGGGAGATGTTCCCGCTGTCCTCGATCGGTATCGAGTCCATGCCGAACGGGCAGATTGTCTACAACATGTTCGGCGCCCTGAGCTCCGACTCCAGCCTGACGAACATCGTGACCGAGGTGAAAACCCTGGTCGATAACGTCCAGCGCGCCAGCGAAGCCTTCGAACGTTTCTTCAATTAATTATTCGGTATCAGGAAATATCCAATGACTCAGTCCATCTGGAGCAAATTGTTCACCGCGCTGCGCGGCGGTGCCAACGAAGTCGGCGAATCGATTGTCGACCAACAGGCCCTGCGCATCCTCGACCAGGAAATCCGCGATGCGGACAGCGCCCTGGCCAACGCCAAGCGTGAACTGGTCACCATCATGGCCAAGCACAAACTGTCGGCTGACCGCGTCAGCGAGTACAACGCCAAGATCAAGGACCTGGAATCCAAGGCCCTGGCCGCGATCCAGGCCAACCGTGAAGACCTCGCCCTGGAAGTGGCCGAAGCCATTTCGACCCTGACCAACGAGCTGGACGTCGAGCAAAAGCAGGCCACTGAATTCGGCGGTTACGCTGAAAACATGCGCAAAGACATCACCAAGGCTGAAAACCGCATCAAAAGCCTGCGCCAGCAAGTGGACATGGCCAAGGCGCGCGAAAGCGTACAGAAAGCCCAGGTCAGTGCTTCGATCGCCAGTGGCGGCGCCAACGGCAAGCTGGAAACCGCTGTCGGTACATTGAACCGTCTGCAGGCCAAGCAGCAGCAACGCGCGGCTGAACTGGAAGCTCAGGACCAACTGGCCGATGCATCGACCGGTACTGACCTGGAACGCAAACTGCGCGACGCCGGCATCACGCCGAACGAAGGCAGCGCCAATGCGATTCTGGAACGCCTGAAGAAAAAATCGGCTGAGTAATCGACTCTCGGGTCGAACGCATAACCTGTGGGAGCTAGCCTGCTAGCGATTGCGGTTTGTCAGACAACATTGATGTCGACTGACACGCCCCCATCGCGAGCAGGCTCGCTCCCACAATAGATTGCGTTTCAGTTTTCAGTGAATCGAGGTCAAGGATGGATGCCCTGAAGGGTTTCAAGACAATCGCAGGCCTGGCGCTCCTCATGGTCGCGTTGCAACTGTTCAACGTCGCGACCGGCTACAGCCTCATGGCCTTCGGCCTGATCCCGAGAACCGTGCACGGTCTGCTCGGCATCATCACCTCGCCTTTCCTGCACGCTTCCTTTGCGCACCTGAGCGCGAACCTGATTGCCTTTTTGATACTGGGCACCCTGGTCATCATCGAAGGACTCAACCGGTTCATTGCGGTCAGCGCGATCATTATTCTGCTGGGCGGCGCACTGGTCTGGCTGTTCGGCTTTGCAGGCATACACATCGGCGCCAGCGGCTGGGTATTCGGACTGTGGGCGTACCTCTTGTCCCGCGCCTGGTTCCACAGGAGCTGGGGCAACCTGATAACGGCCGGCGTCGTTGCCTTGCTCTACGGCGGGCTGATTTTTGGCTTCCTGCCTCGCCAGGGTGTTTCCTTCGAAGGTCACCTGTTTGGTGCACTCGCCGGATTTATTGCAGCCAAGGTACTTTTCTCCGCGCCGCGCAGCAGGTTTAATGCCGCCGGTTGAACGCACTTGCGCATTCAGACGCCGAGGCGATGACGTCGCCAGGAACAAGCACCCACGGAGTCAGGGACGAAATGTCGATTTTCCTTTTACTGCGCATGTATGCCTCGTCCCTCTTCCACCGTTTCGGCTGGGCAGGTCTGGTCATTGCCTTGGGCGTGCACCTGATCACGGCGTATCTGGGCCTGGTGCTCCTGGGCGAACAACACCTCACCGCCCCCGCCACGTTTACTTACTTCTATCTGACCACCACACTCACCGTCGGCTATGGCGATCTCGCGCCACAGACAGCGGCGGGACGGATTTTCGTGGCCACCTGGGTCATGCTCGGGGGCATTGCGCTGCTGACGGCAGCCATCGGCAAAACCACCAGCAGCGTCATTGATGCATGGAGAAAAGGCATGAAGGGCAAAGGCGATTTCACCGGCAAGGTCGGCCATACGGTTCTCATCGGCTGGGAAGGCGCGTCCAGTGAGCGGGTCATTGAATTGTTGCTTCAGGACGAAACCTCGAACGACAACCTGATCGTCATTTGCGATTGCACCCTTGAAGAAAACCCGATGCCGGGCAAAGCCAGCTTCATCAAAGGTGAAAGTCTGTCTTCGGTTGCGTTGCTACTACGCGCTGGCGTTCCCGGTGCCGAACGCGTTCTGGTGCGAACCCATTCAGACGACCTGACCCTGGCCACGGTGCTGGCGGTCAATCAACTGAAGCCTGTCGGGCATGTGGTCGCCCACTTCAATGACAGTGAAGTCGCCGCACTCGCCAGCGCTTATGCGCCGAGTCTGGAATGCACTTCAAGCATGGCCATCGAGATGTTGGTGCGCGCGTCTCAGGATCCGGGCTCGTCAGTGGTCATCAATGAACTGCTGTGCGTGGGTCAAGGCGCCACCCAATACCTGATGAAACTGCCCGAGGCCTTTGAAGCGACGTTTGGCGATCTGTACACACGGATGAAAGAACATCACAACGCCACGCTCATCGGCTATCGCGCCAAGGGCGCCCGACAACCGTCGATCAACCCGCCCGGCGCCACCCGCGTTGAGGGCGGCGAACTCTTCTACATCGCCTCCACTCGCCTCAAGGAAATCTCCAATGGGATGGTTTAAACAGTTGATGGGGCTTGAGGCCCCGAACGCGACGCCAGAGTCGAAATGGACCGCCAACGAAACCCCGCCACCGGCCACCGGCCCATTGGGCCTGGGATTGGGCAAGGGCGTGATGTTCGACACCTCCCTGAGATTGTTGCTCGACGGCAACACCACGGTCACCATCCCGGGCTCCCAGCAGATCTGGAGCAACGGCACCGTCGATCTCGGGCAGTCGACCTGGCTGTCGCGCTATTACATGAACGACGAAGACTACTGGCTGCAGGTACACACCACCGGCGAAATTGCCGGGCAGGTCGAGTCGGTGATCCTGTTCAACTACCTCAGTTACATCACCATCAGCAGTGAAGCGGAGCTGCGCCGATTGGCCGGTCCGCAAAGCCTGATCGGGCTGCCGACCTACACCCATAACGGCGTCGAATACACCCGCGAATGGGGCACCGAGAATGGCCAGACAGAATTGGTGGCGTTGAGCGAACAGCTGAAAAATCCGGAGGAGTCCTACGGCATCGAGCACCGTTCGATGCTGTACGCCCGCGAAACCGGCCTGACCGATCGCAGGGAGTTCCTGCTGTTTTCCGTTGAGGAAGACGCCGAAGGCACCATCAGCTTGAGTACGTCGCTAGGCATCTCGCTGTACACAACCGACCTGAATACGTTTTAAAAAAGGAAGAAGTCCATGCTAGAAGCACTCTCCATCTCCCTGAACAAGGCCGCCGTGTTCGGGTTTGTTTCGTACATCCTTGGCGCCGCGGTATTGTTCGCGCTGTTCCAGTTCATCTACACCCGCATCACCCCGCACAAGGAGTTCGAACTGATCCGTTCGGGCAACGTAGCCGCTGCAATTGCCCTGGGCGGCGCCGTCATCGGCTTCGCCATTCCGGCGAGCAACGTGATTGCGTACTCGATCAGCATCCTCGACTTCGTTGTCTGGGCAGTGATCGCGGCCCTCGTGCAACTGCTGGCGTTTCTGGTCACCAGCCTGGTGCTCAAAGGCACCTCGGAACGCATCAAGAAAGGTGAAATCGCGGCCGGCATCTACGTCGCAGCCGTGGCCATCAGCGTCGGCATGTTGAACGCCGCGTGCATGACCCCTTCCCAGAACTGATTGCGCCCGGAGATCCCGATGAAACGAAGCAAGTACGTTCAGCTTTCGCTGGCAGCGTCGGTCGCCATGGCGATATCCGGCTGCGGACCGACGGAAAAAACCTACGCGGTGCAAAAGAAGTACAACTTCCAGTCCGTTCAGCAGTGCGCCGATGAAAAGCTTCCGGTGGACGTCTGCTCGGACGCCTACATGACGGCCATGGCCGAGCATCGCCGCATTGCGCCGGTGTACGACAGCCAGGCCGATTGCGATGCCGACTTTGTCGCCGACTGGTGCCAGCAGGATTCCGCCGGCAAGTTCATCCCCAAGCTCGGCGGTTTCGAACTGACCGCCGATGGCCAGGTGACGCAATCCCAGGTGGACGCCGCCAAGGCGCAATTACCCGCCTCGGAAACGGCGAACACGGGTGGCTCGGGCTTCTCCACCAGCAGCCTGCTGACCGGCTTGCTGATCGGCAACATGCTGAGCAGCAACCGCAACAGCTACTACTCCGAGCCGGTGTATCGCTATCGCGATGATCGCGGCAGCTACTCGAACTCGACGCTCAGCCAGCGGATTGCCAAGGGCTCGACGTTCACCAAGTCCAATCAGGCGCGGTACGGCAGCAGCAACTACGCCGACTCGGTCCGTTCTTCTACCAGCAAGCCGGTTTCCGTTTCCTCGTCCACCTCCCGTGGCGGCTTCGGCAGCAAGGCCAGCGCACGCAGCGGCTGGGGCGGCGGCGGATCGAGCAGTTAAGGAAACCGGGCCATGAAGAAGATCCAATGCGCAGAACGTCCTGACTGGAAGCAGACGGCCGAGAGTCTCGGCTTTATGTTCCATACCATCGACAACGAACCTTACTGGGACGAGAGCGCGTATTACCAGTTCACGCTCAAGCAGATCGAGAACGATCTCGAAGACCCGACCACCGAGATTCATGAGATGTGCCTGGATCTGGTGGCCCGCGTGGTGCAGAGCGAGGAGTTGCTGGAGCGCCTGAGCATTCCCGCACCATTCTTCGACATGGTCCGCACCTCATGGCTTGAAGGTCACCCGCACCTGTACGGGCGCATGGACTTCTCCTACAACGGCACCGGTCCCGCCAAGTTGCTGGAACTCAACTACGACACGCCGACGAGCCTGTATGAGGCGGCGGCGTTTCAGTGGGGCTGGCTGGAGCAATGCATCGAACGCGGCGTGCTGCCCAAGCATGCCGACCAGTTCAACAGCATCGACACCAAACTGCATCAGGCCTTCGCGCAATTGCAGCTCAAGCAGCCTTTCTACTTCGCCTCGATGAAAGACTCGGTCGAAGACAAGGGCACCACCGATTACCTGCGGCTGGTGGCGGAAAAGGTCGGCATCGAATCACGCCACATCGATATCGAAGACATCGGCCTGACCAGTGACGGACGTTTCGTCGACCTCGAAGAACGCTGGATTCCTCACCTGTTCAAGCTGCACGCCTGGGAGTTCATCTTCCACGAGCCCTTTGGTGCCGCGATTGCCCAGAGTGATACGCAGTTTTTCGAGCCGGCGTGGAAATCCATCATCTCCAACAAAGGCATCCTGCCGCTGTTGTGGGAATTCAACAAAGGTCACCCGAACCTGCTCGCGGCGCACCTGGATGCTGACCCGAACAAAGCAGTGCCGAAGGGCTGGGTGCGCAAGCCGTTCTTCTCGCGGGAAGGCGCCAACATCGAGCTGCAAACCGCTGACGGTCTGATCGTGAAAGAGGACGGCCCCTACACCGATGCGCCGTTTATCCTTCAGGAATTCGCGCCGCTGCCACGTTTTGGCGACAGCTACACGCTGATTGGCTCCTGGGTGATCGGCGATCAGGCGGCGGGGATCGGTGTGCGAGAGGACAACAGCCTGATCACCAAGGATTCGAGTCGCTTCTTGCCGCATCTGATCCTCGACTGACTGCTAAAAAAGGCCCGTTGGGGACATATCACAAGACGCTCGCAAGACTTACAGCTGAAATACCGGATAATGGCGGCCATTCGTCTAGCCGTTATTCTGGTAATCCCCCATGGAAATCAAGGTCAACTTTCTCGACAACCTTCGACTTGAAGCCAAGTTCGATGACTTCACGGTGGTGGCCGATCAACCTATCCGCTACAAGGGCGATGGCTCGGCACCGGGTCCGTTCGACTACTTCCTGGCGTCGTCGGCGTTGTGCGCCGCGTACTTTGTGAAGTTGTACTGCAGCACGCGCAATATCCCCACGGATAACATCCGGCTGTCGCAGAACAACATTGTTGACCCGGAAAACCGTTACAACCAGATTTTCAAGATCCAGGTCGAGTTGCCGGCGGACATCTCCGACAAGGATCGCCAGGGCATCCTGCGCTCCATCGACCGTTGCACCGTGAAAAAAGTGGTGCAGGCCGGGCCGGAGTTTGTGATCGAAGAGGTGGACAACCTCGACGCCGATGCCCAGGCATTGCTGATGCCGGCGTCCAGTTCAGAGGCGAGCACTTACATCGCGGGCAAGGATCTGCCGCTGGAGCAAACCATCGCCAATATGTCGGCCATTCTGGCGGACCTGGGCATGAAGATTGAAATCGCCTCGTGGCGCAATATCGTGCCCAATGTGTGGTCGCTGCATATCCGCGATGCGCACTCGCCGATGTGCTTTACCAACGGCAAGGGTTCGACCAAGGAAAGCGCACTGGCATCGGCGTTGGGCGAGTTTATCGAGCGACTCAACTGCAACTTCTTCTACAACGACCAGTTCTGGGGCGAAGACATCGCCAACGCAGCGTTTGTGCATTACCCGGACGAACGCTGGTTCAAGCCTGGCCGTAAAGATGAACTGCCGACGGAAATCCTCGACGCGTACTGCCTGAAGATTTACAACCGCGACGGCGAGCTGCGCGGCTCCCACCTGATCGACACCAACTCCGGCAATGAAGAGCGCGGCATCTGCTCGCTGCCGTTCGTGCGCCAGTCCGACGGCGAGGTGGTGTATTTCCCGTCCAACCTGATCGAAAACCTGTTCCTGAGCAACGGCATGAGTGCCGGCAACACGCTGGCCGAAGCCCAGGTGCAGTGCCTGTCGGAGATCTTCGAACGCGCGGTCAAACGCGAAATCATCGAAGGTGAATTTGCATTGCCCGATGTGCCGGCCGATGTGCTGGCAAAATACCCCGGTATCCTGGCCGGTATTCAGGCGCTGGAAGAACAGGGTTTCCCCGTATTGGTGAAGGACGCATCCCTGGGCGGTGAATTTCCGGTGATGTGCGTCACGTTGATGAACCCGCGTACTGGCGGTGTGTTCGCCTCGTTCGGCGCGCACCCGAGCCTGGAAGTGGCGCTCGAACGCAGCCTCACCGAATTGCTCCAGGGTCGCAGCTTCGAAGGCCTCAACGATTTGCCCCAGCCGACGTTTGAAGGTCATGCGGTGACCGAGCCGAATAACTTCGTCGAACACTTCATCGACTCCAGCGGCGTGGTGTCGTGGCGCTTCTTCAGCTCCAAGTCCGATTACGAATTCGTGGAGTGGGACTTCTCCGGCCAGGGCGAAAACTCGAACACCGACGAAGCCGCAACGCTGTTCGGCATTCTCGAGGGCATGGGCAAAGAAGCGTACATGGCGGTGTATGAGCACATTGGTGCAACCGCCTGCCGCATCCTGGTGCCGGACTATTCGGAAATCTATCCTGCGGACGATCTGATCTGGGATAACACCAACAAAGCGCTGTTCTTCCGCGCCGATATCCTGAACCTGCATCGCCTGGACGAAGAGGAACTGCAAGCGCTGGTTGAGCGTCTGGTGGAGAGCGAGTTGGACGACTACACCGACATCACTTCCTTGATCGGCATCGAGTTTGACGACAATACGGCCTGGGGTCAGCTGACGATCCTGGAGTTGAAGCTGCTGATCTATCTCGCCTTGCAGCAATATGAAGAGGCGAAAGAGGCCGTGGAAATGTTCCTGCAGTACAACGACAACACCGTTGAGCGCGGCTTGTTCTACCAGGCTGTCAATGTGGTGCTGGAGATGAAGCTGGACGAAGACCTGGAACTGGAAGACTACGAGGCCAATTTCCGTCGGATGTTTGGCAACGAGCGCACGGATGCAGCGATCGGCTCGGTGGACGGCAGCGTGCGTTTCCATGGCTTGACGCCGACCAGCATGAAGCTGGAGGGGCTCGACAGACACCTGCGCCTTATCGAGAGCTACAAAAAACTGCACACCGCGCGGGCCAACGTCACGACGTTATCCCTTTAACAGTGCCCACAAAAAAGCGAAGCCGGATTAATGGCTTCGCTTTTTTTGGTGTCACTTATCGAGTAGCTGCTTCTCAGAACGGGATATCGTCATCAAAGCTGTCGAAATCCGGTGCTGGCTGCGGAGCGGCCTGCTGTGGAGCCGGAGCCTGACGCGACTGTTGCGGTGCCGACTGCTGCGGACGCGGCGCCTGCTGGCGTGGAGCCGGGGCAGACTGCTGATAGTTATTGCCCCCGCCTTGTTGGTCGCCCTGTTGTGGACGGCCGCCGAGCAGTTGCATGGTGCCTTGCATGTCGACCACGATTTCAGTGGTGTAACGCTTGATACCGTCTTTTTCCCACTCGCGGGTCTGCAGCTTGCCTTCGATGTAGACCTGCGAACCTTTACGCAGGTATTCACCGGCGATCTCGGCCACCTTGCCGAACATCGAAACACGGTGCCATTCGGTCTTCTCGACCTTCTGACCGGTTTGCTTGTCGGTCCACTGTTCGCTGGTCGCCAGACTCAGGTTGGTCACGGCGTTACCGTTAGGCAAGTAGCGAACTTCGGGATCCTGGCCGCAAGTGCCGACCAATATGACTTTGTTAACCCCACGGGCCATAACGTTCTCCTAGGCTACGCACGCTGCCTCGGCCGGGTTGTTCACCAGGCGCTCAAGGGTGGTGCGATCCAATAGTTCTGTGTCCAATTTGATGTAAATCGCCGCTTCATCAGCAACGACTACCGCATCTGTTACCCCTACGACGGCCTTCAGGCGCTCAACCAGACCCGCTTCCCGGATCGCCTCGGGCGACAACGGCAAGCGCAGGCTCGTGACATAAGGTGGTTCGCGCATGGTAACAGCAAAGGCCAGCCAGAGGGCAGCCAGGCCGGCGCATCCGAGGAATACAACCGACAAACCGCCATGCTGGAAAAGCCAACCGCCGAGGATCCCGCCCAGCGCCGAACCGAGGAATTGGCTGGTGGAATAAACCCCCATCGCCGTGCCTTTGCCGCCTGCCGGTGAAACCTTGCTGATCAGCGATGGCAACGAAGCTTCGAGCAAGTTGAACGCGGTAAAGAACACCACCGTCCCGATCACCAGAGCTCGCAGGCTATCGCCGAACTGCCAGAAGAATAGCTCAGTGAGCATCAGCGTCAGCACCGCGCCCAATAAAACTCGTTTCATTTTGCGTTTCTTCTCGCCGTAGATAATGAACGGGATCATGGCGAAGAAGGAGATCAGCAGCGCGGTCAGGTAGACCCACCAGTGCTGCTCTTTGGGCAACCCGGCTTTTTCGACCAGGGCCAGGGGCAAGGCAACGAAGCTCGACATCAACATCGCGTGCAACACAAAAATGCCCAGGTCCAGGCGCAACAGGTCCGGATGCTTGAGCGTCGGGATCAGCGCCGAACGCGCGACGCCGGATTCACGGTGCTGCAACGGGCCGGTGGAACGCGGCACCATGAACATCACAATCACAATGCCGAACAGCGCCATGCCACCCGTGGCGAAGAATAACCCGGACAGACCGAAGGCGCGGGTCAGCAACGGTCCTACCACCATGGCGACAGCGAACGACAGACCAATCGTCATGCCGATCATGGCCATGGCTTTGGTCCGATGCTGTTCCCGGGTCAGGTCTGACAGCAGCGCCATCACCGCAGCGGAAATCGCCCCGGCGCCTTGCAGGATCCGTCCGGCGATGACGCCCCAGATCGAATCGGCATTGGCCGCCAGCACGCTGCCGAGGGCGAAGATGATCAGCCCGAGGTAAATAACCGGACGGCGGCCGATGCGGTCGGAAATGAAGCCGAAAGGAATCTGGAAAATCGCCTGGGTCAGGCCGTAAGCGCCAATCGCCAGCCCGATGAGGGCCGGGGTCGCCCCTGCCAGATCCATCCCATAGGTCGCCAGTACCGGCAACACCATGAACATGCCAAGCATACGGAAGGCGAACACCAGGGCCAGACCGCTTGCTGCGCGCGTCTCACTGCCACTCATGCGTTCGCTGTGGGGATCGTGCATGGAAAAACCTCATGTGAACCGGCGGCGATTCTACCAGTCCCATCGATTGACGGGGTATATCGCGACGCTTTGACGCGCTCCGCTGACAGACTCTTCATGTAAGACACAAATCCGCTCGTTTGATAGTGTGCATCCATCCAGTATTTGGCCGTATACTCCTACGTTTTCGACGCCCGCCAAGCGAGGCCACTTTGGACAAGATCCTGATTCGTGGGGCCCGAACCCACAACCTGAAGAACATCGACCTGACCCTGCCACGGGACAAACTGATCGTCATCACCGGCCTGTCCGGATCCGGCAAATCGTCCCTGGCGTTTGACACGCTGTACGCCGAAGGCCAGCGCCGCTACGTCGAATCGCTGTCGGCCTATGCCCGGCAGTTTTTGTCGATGATGGAAAAGCCTGACGTCGACACCATCGAAGGTTTGTCGCCAGCCATTTCCATCGAACAGAAGTCGACCTCGCACAACCCGCGCTCGACGGTCGGCACCATCACCGAAATCTACGACTACCTGCGCCTGCTTTACGCACGCGTGGGTATTCCGCGCTGCCCGGATCACGACATTCCGCTGGAAGCGCAGACCGTCAGCCAGATGGTCGACCTCGTCCTCGCCCAGCCGGAGGGCAGCAAGCTGATGCTGTTGGCCCCGGTGATTCGCGAGCGTAAAGGCGAGCATCTGTCGGTCTTCGAAGAACTGCGTGCCCAGGGTTTTGTCCGGGCGCGGGTCAACGGCCGGCTCTGCGAGCTGGACGAGTTGCCGAAGCTGGATAAACAGAAGAAGCACTCGATCGATGTCGTGGTTGACCGCTTCAAGGTTCGCGCCGACCTGCAACAGCGCCTGGCCGAGTCGTTCGAGACCGCACTGAAGCTGGCGGACGGCATTGCGCTGGTAGCGCCGATGGACGACGAGCCCGGCGAAGAGATCATCTTCTCCGCGCGCTTCGCCTGCCCGATCTGCGGTCATGCCATTAGCGAACTCGAACCCAAGCTGTTCTCCTTCAACAACCCGGCGGGCGCTTGCCCGACGTGCGATGGACTGGGGGTCAAGCAGTTCTTCGACATCAAGCGCCTGGTGAACGGCGAGCTGACGCTGGCCGAGGGCGCGATTCGCGGCTGGGACAGGCGTAACGTCTATTACTTCCAGATGCTCGGGTCGCTGGCCTCACACTACAAGTTCAGCCTCGAAGTGCCGTTCAACGACCTGCCGGCCGATCAGCAGAAATTCATCCTGCACGGCAGCGGTTCGCAAAACGTCGACTTCAAATACCTGAACGACCGCGGCGACATCGTCAAACGCTCGCACCCGTTCGAAGGCATCGTGCCGAACCTCGAACGCCGCTACCGCGAAACCGAGTCGGCTTCGGTGCGTGAAGAGCTGGCCAAGTTCCTCAGCACCCAGCATTGCCCGGATTGCCGCGGCACGCGCCTGCGTCGTGAGGCGCGGCACGTCTGGGTGGGCGAGAAGACGCTGCCGGCGGTGACCAATCTGCCGATTGGCGATGCGTGTGAATATTTCGGCGGATTGAAGCTGACCGGCCGCCGCGGAGAAATTGCCGACAAGATCCTCAAGGAAATCCGCGAGCGCCTGCAGTTCCTGGTCAACGTGGGTCTCGACTATCTTTCACTGGACCGCAGTGCCGACACCTTGTCCGGCGGTGAAGCTCAGCGGATTCGTCTGGCCAGTCAGATTGGCGCCGGCCTTGTGGGGGTTCTGTACATTCTCGATGAGCCGTCGATCGGCCTGCATCAACGTGATAACGATCGGTTGCTCGGCACGCTCAAGCACCTGCGTGACATCGGCAACACAGTGATCGTGGTCGAACACGACGAAGATGCCATTCGCCTCGCGGACTATGTGGTCGACATTGGGCCGGGCGCGGGTGTCCACGGTGGGCATATTGTCGCCGAAGGTACGCCGGCCGAGGTCATGGCTCACCCTGATTCGTTGACCGGCAAGTATCTGTCGGGCCGGGTGAAGATTGCGGTTCCAGCCAAACGCACACCGCGTAACAAGAAGTTGTCGCTGTCCCTCAAGGGCGCTCGCGGCAACAACTTGCGCAATGTCGACCTGGACATTCCGATTGGTCTGTTGACGTGCGTCACCGGTGTGTCCGGCTCGGGCAAGTCGACGCTCATCAACAACACGCTGTTTCCCTTGAGCGCCACGGCACTCAATGGCGCAACGACGCTTGAGGCTGCCGCTCACGACAGCATCAAGGGCCTGGAGCATCTGGATAAGGTCGTCGACATCGACCAGAGCCCGATCGGCCGTACGCCGCGCTCCAACCCGGCGACCTACACCGGGCTGTTCACGCCGATTCGTGAATTGTTCGCGGGCGTGCCGGAATCTCGCTCCCGTGGTTACGGCCCAGGCCGCTTCTCCTTCAACGTGAAGGGCGGACGCTGCGAAGCGTGTCAGGGCGATGGCCTGATCAAGGTGGAAATGCACTTCCTGCCGGACATCTATGTCCCGTGCGACGTCTGCAAGAGCAAGCGCTACAACCGCGAAACCCTTGAGATCAAGTACAAGGGCAAGAGCATCCACGAAACCCTCGAGATGACCATCGAGGAAGCGCGAGTGTTCTTTGATGCGGTTCCGGCACTGGCGCGCAAGCTTCAGACGTTGATGGACGTGGGCCTGTCCTACATCAAGCTGGGACAATCGGCGACGACGCTGTCGGGAGGTGAAGCCCAGCGGGTGAAACTGTCCCGCGAGCTGTCCAAGCGCGATACCGGCAAGACCCTGTACATCCTCGATGAGCCGACCACCGGCCTGCACTTCGCGGATATTCAGCAACTGCTGGATGTGCTGCATCGACTGCGCGACCACGGCAACACAGTGGTAGTCATCGAGCACAACCTGGATGTGATCAAGACGGCTGACTGGCTGGTGGACCTGGGGCCGGAAGGCGGCTCCAAGGGCGGACAGATCATTGCTGTCGGTACCCCGGAAGAAGTGTCGGAGATGAAGCAGTCTCACACCGGCTTCTACCTCAAGCCGCTGCTGGCTCGCGACAAGGCCTGAATCACAGCCATGAAAAAGCCCCTGTCACTTTGTCGGTGACAGGGGCTTTTTTGTATCCGGTGGAATCAGGCGTGCGACTGCAGGTAGTTCTCGAGACCGATCAACTTGATCAGACCCATCTGCTTTTCAAGCCAGTAGGTGTGGTCTTCTTCGGTGTCATGCAATTGAACACGCAGCATCTCGCGGCTGACATAGTCCTTGTGCTGCTCGCAGAGCTTGATGCCCTTGCAAAGTGCGGCGCGGACTTTGTATTCCAGGCGCAGATCGGCGGCGAGCATGTCAGGCACCGTGGTACCCACATCCAGATCGTCCGGACGCATGCGCGGCGTACCTTCCAGCATCAGGATGCGGCGCATCAGGGCATCGGCGTGCCCTGCTTCTTCTTCCATCTCGTGGTTGATTCGTTCGTAGAGCTTGGTGAAACCCCAGTCCTCATACATCCGCGAATGGACGAAATATTGATCACGCGCCGCCAGTTCGCCGGTGAGCAACGTGTTGAGGTAATCGATTACATCTGGGTGGCCTTGCATCGCCCTACATCTCCCTGCTTGAAAGTCTGTAGTTTGAACCAAGGCGACTGTTTGGTCACTCCGTTCGCGCGATAAAAGCGAAGATATTCTGAGAAAAGCAGTTCAAATAACGCAAAAACCGCCCAAATGAGGGCGGTTCTGCTTCTCGTTTAGACTTCGTTAAGCTGTACGTTGAGTGCCTTTGCGATTGCTTCTCCATACGCCGGGTCAGCCTTGTAGAAATGCTGCAACTGGCGATCAACCACATCACTGGAAACACCAGCCATCGCGCCGGCAATGTTGCTGACCAACAGAGTTTTCTGCTCGTCATTCATGAGTCGGAAAAGTGCACCGGCGTGGCTGTAGTAGTCGGTGTCTTCGCGATGATCGTAACGGTCAGCGGCGCCGCTCAATGCCAAAGCCGGCTCAGCGTAGCGCGGCGCTTGTTTTGGCGAATCGACATAGCTGTTCGGCTCATAGTTTGGTGCCGCACCGCCATTGCTGCCGAACGCCATCGAACCATCGCGCTGATAGCTATTCACCGGACTGCGAGGCGCGTTCACGGGCAGTTGCTGATGGTTGGTGCCAATGCGGTAGCGGTGCGCGTCGGCGTAAGCGAACACGCGGCCCTGGAGCATGCGATCCGGCGAAAGACCGACACCCGGGACCATGTTGCTCGGACCGAACGCCGCCTGCTCGACTTCGGCGAAGTAGTTCTGCGGATTGCGGTTGAGCTCCAGTTCGCCCACTTCAATCAGCGGAAACTCTTTCTGCGACCAGGTTTTGGTCACGTCGAACGGATTTTCGTAGTGCGCTGCGGCCTGGGCCTCGGTCATGATCTGGATGCACACGCGCCATTTCGGGAAGTCACCGCGCTCAATCGCTCCGAACAGGTCACGCTGCGCGTAATCCGGATCGGTACCGGCCAGGCGTGCTGCATCTGCAGGCGCCAGGTTCTTGATCCCTTGCTTGGTCTTGTAGTGCCACTTCACCCAATGCCGCTCGCCATTGGCGTTGATCAGGCTGTAGGTGTGGCTGCCGAAGCCGTGCATGTGACGATAGCCGTCAGGAATGCCACGGTCGGAAAACAGAATGGTGACCTGGTGCAGCGCCTCAGGCGAGTGCGACCAGAAGTCCCACATCATCTGCGCGCTTTTCAGGTTGCTTTGCGGCAGACGTTTTTGGGTGTGGATAAAGTCGGGGAATTTCAGCGGATCACGGATGAAGAACACGGGCGTGTTGTTGCCGACGATGTCCCAGTTACCTTCTTCGGTGTAGAACTTCAAGGCAAAGCCACGTGGGTCGCGCTCAGTATCCGCCGAACCACGTTCGCCACCTACCGTGGAAAACCGCAGGAACGTCGGGGTTTGCTTGCCGACCGATTCAAACAGTTTGGCGCTGGTGTATTGGGTGATGTCGCGAGTTACGGTAAACGTACCGTAAGCACCCGAGCCTTTGGCGTGTACACGACGCTCAGGGATGTTTTCACGGTTGAAGTGGGCAAGCTTCTCGATCAGGTGGAAGTCGTCGAGCAGCAGCGGGCCACGAGGGCCGGCGGAACGGGAATTCTGGTTGTCGGCGACAGGAGCGCCGCTGGCGGTGGTCAGCGTCTTACTTTGACTCATGCGATCTCTTCCTCTGTCAGTCTTTAACTGCCGGCTATCGGCTGAGAGGGAGTATTGATCACGAACGTTACACTGACTAATTCATTAACTCGCGATCATCAATAGAAAATTACTAATACTCCCCCTTTCGGAGGCTGACAATATTAGTAATGTGCAGGCATGGACAATCAGACATAGGTTTATTTCAGGCACAAAAAACCGGGCACTAGGCCCGGTTTTTCGTTTCAGACTGACGTCTTACTCAGCGGATACAGCTTCACCACCGGCAGGACGGTCAACCAACTCGACGTACGCCATAGGCGCGTTGTCGCCAGTGCGGAAACCGCACTTGAGGATGCGCAGGTAGCCACCCTCACGGGTAGCGTAACGCTTGCCCAGGTCGTTGAAGAGCTTACCAACGATAGCCTTCGAACGAGTACGGTCGAAAGCCAGACGGCGGTTAGCCAGGCTGTCTGTCTTGGCCAAAGTGATCAGCGGCTCAGCAACGCGACGCAGTTCTTTAGCTTTCGGCAGTGTAGTTTTGATCAGCTCGTGCTCGAACAGCGACACTGCCATGTTTTGAAACATGGCCTTGCGGTGCGAGCTAGTGCGGCTCAGGTGACGACCACTTTTACGATGACGCATGGTTCATTCCTTACCAAACACAACGTTCGGTGATTACGACGATCAGGCAGTCGCCTTGTCGTCCTTCTTAAGACTTGCAGGCGGCCAGTTGTCGAGGCGCATGCCGAGGGACAGACCGCGGGAGGCCAGAACGTCCTTGATTTCAGTCAAGGATTTCTTGCCAAGGTTCGGAGTCTTCAACAGCTCTACTTCGGTACGCTGAATCAGGTCACCGATGTAGTAGATGTTTTCCGCCTTAAGGCAGTTAGCCGAACGTACAGTCAGTTCCAGATCGTCAACCGGGCGAAGCAGGATCGGATCGATCTCGTCTTCCTGCTCAACAACCACTGGCTCACTGTCACCTTTGAGGTCGACGAACGCAGCCAACTGCTGTTGCAGAATGGTTGCAGCGCGGCGAATAGCCTCTTCAGGATCCAAGGTACCGTTGGTTTCCAGATCAATAACCAGCTTGTCCAGGTTAGTACGCTGCTCGACACGGGCGTTTTCCACCACGTATGCGATACGGCGAACCGGGCTGAACGAAGAGTCAAGCTGCAAGCGACCGATGCTGCGGCTTTCGTCTTCATCGCTCTGACGCGAGTCTGCCGGTTCATAACCACGACCACGAGCTACGGTGAGCTTCATGTTCAGGGCGCCGTTAGACGCCAGGTTAGCGATTACGTGATCGGGGTTAACGATCTCGACATCATGATCCAGCTGAATATCGGCAGCGGTAACCACCCCCGAACCCTTCTTCGACAAGGTCAGCGTAACTTCGTCACGACCGTGCAGCTTGATAGCCAGACCTTTAAGGTTCAACAGGATTTCAATTACGTCTTCCTGTACGCCTTCGATGGCGCTGTACTCATGGAGCACACCGTCAATCTCGGCCTCGACTACTGCACAGCCGGGCATTGAGGACAACAGGATGCGTCGCAGCGCGTTGCCCAGGGTGTGGCCGAAACCACGCTCGAGAGGCTCGAGAGTGATCTTGGCGCGGGTTGGACTGACAACCTGCACATCAATATGGCGGGGTGTCAGGAACTCATTTACCGAAATCTGCATGGATGCACCTATTTTCTAGCCCTTACTTGGAGTAGAGCTCGACAATCAGGCTTTCGTTGATGTCGGCGGACAGATCACTGCGAGCAGGAACGTTCTTGAAAACGCCCGACTTCTTCTCAGTGTCTACTTCTACCCATTCTACGCGGCCACGTTGGGCACACAGATCGAGAGCTTGGACAATGCGAAGTTGGTTCTTTGCTTTCTCGCGAATCGCGACCACGTCACCAGCACGAACCTGGTAGGACGGTACGTTTACGGTCTGACCGTTAACGCTGACGGATTTGTGCGATACCAGCTGACGGGATTCGGCACGAGTAGAGCCAAAACCCATACGGTATACAACGTTGTCCAGACGGCATTCGAGCAGTTGCAGCAGGTTTTCACCGGTTGCACCTTTCTTGCCAGCAGCTTCTTTGTAGTAGCCGCTGAATTGACGCTCGAGAACGCCGTAGATACGACGGACCTTCTGCTTTTCACGCAGTTGGGTGCCGTAATCGGACTGGCGACCGCGGCGTTGGCCGTGGATACCAGGTGCTGCTTCGATGTTGCACTTCGATTCGATCGCGCGCACGCCGCTCTTCAGAAAGAGATCGGTGCCTTCGCGACGAGCGAGTTTGCATTTTGGACCAATGTAACGAGCCATTCTTTACAATCTCCTGGATTACACGCGGCGCTTCTTCGGCGGACGGCACCCGTTGTGCGGGATTGGCGTCACGTCGGTGATGCTGGCGATCTTGTAGCCACAGCCGTTCAAAGCGCGGACTGCAGATTCACGACCTGGGCCTGGACCTTTGACGTTAACGTCGAGGTTTTTCAGACCGTATTCCAGCGCAGCTTGACCAGCACGTTCAGCAGCTACTTGAGCAGCAAACGGGGTGGACTTGCGGGAACCGCGGAAACCCGAACCACCGGAGGTAGCCCAGGAAAGAGCGTTGCCTTGACGGTCGGTGATGGTCACGATTGTGTTGTTAAAAGAAGCATGGATGTGGGCAATGCCATCAACCACTGTCTTTTTAACTTTTTTACGAGGACGAGCAGCAGGTTTAGCCATGATTAATTTCCTGTCGATTCGCTGGGGCGATTACTTGCGGATCGGCTTACGCGGACCTTTACGGGTACGCGCGTTAGTCTTGGTACGCTGACCGCGCACTGGAAGACCACGACGATGACGCAGACCGCGATAGCAACCGAGGTCCATCAAACGCTTGATTTTCATGTTGATTTCGCGACGCAGGTCACCTTCAGTGGTGAACTTCGCCACTTCGCCACGCAGCTGTTCAATCTGCTCGTCGCTCAGATCCTTGATCTTTGCGGCTGGGTTTACCCCAGTCACTGCACAGATCTTCTGCGCAGTAGTGCGACCAACACCATAGATGTAGGTCAGCGAGATAACAGTATGCTTGTTATCTGGAATGTTAACGCCTGCAATACGGGCCATTCAGTGGGACTCCAATTGACAGCTACCTACGCCCCGGAAGCCAAGAAATAGGGCGCGAGATAATATCGCTGTAATAACAAATAATCAACCCGGTAGCGCACTAGCTACCGGGCTTGAAGCACAATCACAGTCAGCCTTGGCGCTGTTTGTGACGCGGTTCCGCGCTGCAAATTACTCGAACAACACCTTCGCGGCGAATAATCTTGCAGTTACGGCACAGCTTTTTCACCGATGCACGAACTTTCATCACCAACTCCTCGAACCTTATGGGTACTCAGCGCAACATGCCGCTGCCGTAACCCTTCAGGTTGGCTTTCTTCATCAGGGATTCGTACTGGTGCGAAACGAGGTGCGATTGTACTTGGGACATGAAGTCCATCACAACCACGACGACGATCAGCAACGAGGTCCCGCCAAGGTAGAACGGAACGTTTGCTGCAACCACCAGGAACTGGGGCAACAGGCATACGGCCGTCATATATAGAGCACCGAACAGGGTCAAACGAGTCAGAACGCCATCAATGTAGCGCGCAGACTGCTCACCTGGACGGATGCCCGGAATAAAGGCACCGGACTTCTTCAGGTTTTCCGCTACGTCTTTCGGATTGAACATCAACGCCGTATAGAAGAAGCAGAAGAAAATAATCCCTGCACTAAACAGCAGAATATTCAACGGCTGACCAGGAGCGATCGACTGCGAGATATCCTGCAGCCAGCCCATACCTTCAGACTGACCAAACCAGGTACCCAACGAAGCCGGGAACAGCAAAATGCTGCTCGCGAAAATGGCCGGAATAACACCGGCCATGTTCACCTTCAACGGCAAGTGGCTAGTCTGCGCAGCAAAGACCTTACGGCCCTGCTGACGCTTGGCGTAATGAACAGCAATACGACGCTGACCACGCTCAATGAACACCACGAAACCGATAATCGCTACTGCCAGCAAACCGATGGCAACCAGGGCAAAAATGTTTATATCACCCTGACGCGCAGACTCGAAAGACTGCCCGATCGCTCTCGGAAGACCGGCGACGATACCTGCGAAAATCAACATCGAGATACCGTTGCCAACACCACGCTCAGTAATCTGCTCACCCAGCCACATCATGAACATCGCACCAGCCACAAACGTGGATACTGCGACGAAATGGAAGCCAAAGTCACCAGTGAACGCAACGCCCTGCCCTGCCAGACCAATGGACATGCCAATTGCCTGAACGAGAGCGAGGACGACAGTGCCGTAGCGGGTGTACTGAGCAATCTTGCGACGCCCAGCTTCACCTTCCTTCTTCAACTGTTCCAGCTGCGGGCTGACGGCTGTCATCAGTTGCATGATGATCGATGCCGAGATGTACGGCATGATCCCCAGTGCAAAGATGCTCATCCGCTCCAGCGCACCGCCGGAAAACATGTTGAACAAGCTAAGAATGGTCCCCTCATTCTGTCGAAACAGGTCCGCGAGTCGGTCCGGGTTGATACCTGGAACCGGGATGTGTGCGCCTATTCGGTAGACGATAATCGCCAAGAACAGAAAACGCAGACGAGCCCAGAGTTCAGACATACCGCCTTTGCCGAGCGCAGAGAGAGCACCTTGCTTAGCCATTTATTCCTCGAACTTGCCGCCAGCTGCTTCGATAGCCGCACGCGCACCTTTGGTGGCGCCGATTCCCTTTCCGATGGTAACAGCGCGAGTAACTTCGCCGGACAGCATGATTTTCACACGCTGTACGTTGACGTTGATCACGTTGGCATCTTTCAGAGACTGCACAGTGACGATGTCGCCTTCCACTTTAGCCAGCTCGGACAAACGCACTTCTGCGCGATCCATGGCTTTCAGGGAAACGAAACCGAACTTCGGCAGGCGACGATGCAGCGGCTGTTGACCGCCTTCAAAGCCTGGAGCAATGGTGCCACCGGAGCGGGAGGACTGACCTTTGTGGCCACGGCCACCGGTCTTGCCCAAACCACTACCGATACCACGGCCCGGACGATGCTTTTCGCGACGGGAACCCGGCGCTGGACTCAGATCATTGAGTTTCATCGATTAACCCTCGACACGCAGCATGTAGTAAGCCTTGTTGATCATCCCGCGATTCTCGGGAGTATCAAGTACTTCTACAGTGTGACCGATGCGACGCAGACCCAGACCCTTAACGCACAGTTTGTGGTTAGGGATGCGGCCGGTCATGCTTTTGATCAGCGTAACTTTAACGGTAGCCATGATCAGAAGATCTCCTTGACGCTTTTGCCACGCTTGGCGGCAATGGATTCAGGAGACTGCATAGCTTTCAAACCTTTGAAAGTGGCGTGAACCACGTTTACCGGGTTAGTCGAGCCGTAGCACTTGGCCAGAACGTTCTGAACGCCAGCAACTTCGAGGACAGCACGCATAGCGCCGCCAGCGATGATACCGGTACCTTCAGATGCAGGCTGCATGTACACCTTCGAAGCGCCGTGACCGGACTTCATTGCGTACTGCAGAGTGGTGCCGTTCAGATCAACTTGGATCATGTTGCGGCGAGCAGCTTCCATTGCCTTCTGGATCGCAGCAGGCACTTCACGTGACTTGCCACGGCCGAAGCCAACACGCCCTTTACCATCACCAACCACGGTCAACGCGGTGAAAGTGAAGATACGGCCGCCTTTTACGGTTTTGGCTACGCGGTTAACTTGAACCAGCTTCTCAATGTAGCCTTCGTCGCGCTTTTGGTCGTTATTTGACATAACTTAGAACTCCAGCCCAGCTTCACGAGCAGCATCAGCCAGCGCCTTGACGCGGCCGTGGTACTTGAAGCCAGAGCGGTCGAAAGCCACCTGCGAGACGCCAGCGGCTTTAGCACGCGTAGCGACCAGCTGGCCAACCTTAGTGGCCGCGTCGATGTTGCCAGTGGCGCCATCACGCAGTTCTTTATCCAAAGTCGAGGCAGATGCCAGGACTTTGTTGCCGTCGGCCGAAATGACCTGGGCGTAGATGTGCTGCGACGAGCGGAACACGCAGAGACGCACGACTTCGAGTTCGTGCATTTTCAGGCGTGCTTTGCGAGCGCGACGCAGTCGAGTAACTTTTTTGTCGGTCATTTGCTATGCCCTACTTCTTCTTGGCTTCTTTACGACGGACGACTTCGTCCGCGTAGCGCACACCTTTGCCTTTGTACGGCTCTGGTGGACGGAAGTCGCGGATCTCGGCGGCCACTTGACCTACCAGCTGCTTATCGATGCCCTTGATCAGGATATCGGTCTGGCTAGGAGTCTCAGCGGTGATGCCTTCCGGCAGTTCATAATCCACTGGGTGCGAGAAGCCAAGAGCCAGGTTCAGCACTGTGCCTTTTGCTTGCGCTTTGTAACCAACACCGACCAGCTGGAGCTTGCGCTCGAAGCCTTGGCTTACGCCTTGGACCATGTTGTTTACCAACGCACGAGTGGTACCAGCCATTGCGCGAGTTTGTTGATCGCCATTGCGAGCAGCGAAACGCAGCTCACCAGCTTCTTCAACGATCTCAACGGACGAATGGATGTTCAGTTCGAGAGTGCCCTTGGCACCCTTCACCGAAAGCTGTTGGCCTGCGAATTTTACTTCGACACCGGCTGGCAGCTTAACGGGGTTCTTAGCGACGCGTGACATGCTTATCCCCCCTTAGAACACAGTGCAAAGAACTTCGCCGCCGACACCGGCAGCGCGCGCAGCACGATCCGTCATCACACCTTTGTTGGTGGAGACGATAGACACACCGAGACCGCCACGAACTTTTGGCAGATCATCGACGGACTTGTACTGACGCAGGCCTGGACGGCTAACGCGCTTCACTTCCTCGATGACCGGACGGCCTTCGAAGTACTTCAGCTCGATGGACAGCAGTGGTTTGATTTCGCTGCTGATCTGATAACCCGCAATGTAACCTTCGTCCTTCAGGACTTTGGCAACAGCTACCTTCAAAGTAGAAGATGGCATGCTTACGACGGACTTTTCAGCCATCTGGGCATTACGGATTCGAGTTAGCATGTCCGCTAACGGGTCCTGCATACTCATGGGCTAGACGCTCCTAATACAAAAAAATTAGCCTTGCGGCTACTACTTGTCGCCGAGGACATCCATGCGAAAAAAGCACGGGCTCAGGCGAGCCGGGTATTCTAGACACACCCCACAAATGAATCAAGCCCCAAAAGGGGCTTGATTCAAGTTCAAGGTCACCGGCGGTCAGGATCTTACGATTCCAACCACCGAGACTTTGATAGTGCTTACCAGCTGGCTTTAACCAGACCAGGTACGTCACCACGCATTGCAGCTTCACGCAGTTTGTTACGGCCGAGGCCGAACTTGCGGTAAACGCCGTGTGGACGACCGGTCAGGCGGCAGCGGTTACGCATGCGCGAGGCGCTTGCGTCACGTGGCTGCTTCTGCAGAGCTACTGTGGCTTCCCAACGTGCTTCTGGACTTGCGTTCAGATCAACGATGATAGCTTTCAGTGCTGCACGCTTTTTGGCGTACTTGGCAACCGTGAGCTGACGTTTCAGCTCGCGGTTTTTCATGCTCATCTTGGCCATTTTCCTACTCCAATCAGTTGCGGAACGGGAATTTGAAAGCACGCAGCAAAGCGCGACCTTCATCATCGTTCTTGGCAGTGGTGGTCAGGGTAATGTCCAGACCGCGGAGAGCATCGATCTTGTCGTAGTCGATTTCCGGGAAGATGATCTGCTCTTTAACGCCCATGCTGTAGTTACCACGACCATCGAAGGACTTGGCATTCAGGCCGCGGAAGTCGCGAACCCGAGGCAGGGAGATCGACAGCAGACGATCCAGGAATTCGTACATACGCTCACGGCGCAGAGTCACTTTGACGCCGATCGGCCAACCTTCACGGACTTTAAAGCCAGCGATGGATTTCCGAGCGTAAGTCACAACGACTTTCTGACCGGTGATCTTTTCCAGGTCGGCAACAGCGTGCTCGATGACTTTTTTGTCACCGACCGCTTCGCCCAGACCCATGTTCAGGGTGATTTTGGTAACGCGTGGAACTTCCATCACGTTCGAAAGCTTAAGTTCTTCCTTAAGCTTCGGTGCGATTTCCTTCCAGTAAATCTCTTTTAGTCGTGCCATGGTCTTCTACCTAGCAGTGTTCAAGCATCAACCGCTTTTTGGGTCGACTTGAAGACACGAATTTTCTTGCCGTCTTCTACTTTGAAACCAACGCGGTCAGCCTTGTTGGTTTCGCCGTTGAAAATGGCGACGTTAGAAGCGTCCAGTGGAGCTTCTTTTTCGACGATACCGCCTTGTACGCCCGACATCGGGTTAGGCTTGGTATGACGCTTAACCAGGTTCAGACCACCAATAACCAGACGGTTATTAGCGAGAACCTTAAGCACCTTACCGCGCTTACCTTTGTCTTTGCCGGCGATCACGATGATCTCGTCGTCACGACGAATCTTTTGCATGTCGGATCTCCTTACAGCACTTCTGGGGCGAGCGAGACGATCTTCATGAACTTCTCAGTACGAAGTTCACGGGTCACTGGCCCAAAGATACGGGTGCCGATCGGCTCTTGCTTGTTGTTCAGAAGAACAGCAGCGTTGCCATCAAAGCGGATAATGGAGCCATCAGCACGACGTACGCCGTGACGAGTGCGGACTACAACAGCAGTCATCACTTGGCCTTTTTTCACTTTACCGCGAGGAATTGCTTCCTTCACGGTAACTTTGATGATGTCACCGATACCAGCGTAACGACGATGGGAGCCACCCAGCACCTTGATGCACATAACACGGCGAGCGCCGCTGTTATCGGCCACATCGAGCATGGATTGAGTCTGAATCATATAATTTCTCCGACCCCTAGTCCTTAGACTTCCACAGCGCGTTCGAGAACATCAACCAGCGCCCAAGACTTGGTCTTGGCCAAAGGACGAGTTTCACGAATAGTGACTTTGTCGCCGATGTGGCACTGATTGGTTTCGTCGTGCGCGTGCAGCTTAGTCGAACGCTTAACGTATTTACCGTAGATCGGGTGCTTAACGCGACGCTCGATCAGAACGGTGATGGTTTTGTCCATCTTGTCGCTGACAACACGGCCAGTCAGCGTACGGACAGTTTTTTCGGCTTCAGCCATGATTACTTACCTGCCTGCTGGTTGAGCACAGTCTTCACGCGAGCGATGTCACGCTTAACTTGCGAGAGCAGATGAGACTGCCCCAACTGGCCAGTTGCTTTCTGCATACGCAGATTGAACTGGTCGCGCAGCAAGCCGAGCAGTTGCTCGTTCAGCTGCTGTGCGGATTTTTCACGAAGTTCATTCGCTTTCATCACATCACCGTCCGTTTAACAAAGGCGGTGGCGAGCGGCAGCTTTGCAGCAGCCAGGGCAAAAGCCTCACGCGCCAGCTCTTCAGAAACACCCTCGATTTCATACAGGACTTTGCCTGGCTGAATCTGGGCAACCCAGTACTCCACACTACCCTTACCTTTACCCATCCGAACTTCGAGTGGCTTTTTGGAAATAGGCTTGTCCGGGAATACACGGATCCAGATCTTGCCGCCACGTTTAACGTGACGGGTCAGAGCACGACGCGCTGACTCGATCTGACGAGCGGTGAGACGACCACGAGCTACAGACTTCAGCGCGAACTCGCCGAAGCTGACTTTGCTACCGCGCTGAGCCAGACCACGGTTGTGGCCTGTCATCTGCTTGCGGAACTTCGTACGCTTTGGTTGCAACATTTGGCGTACCCCTTACTTAGCAGCTTTTTTACGAGGCGCTGGTGCTTGTGGTTTCAGTTCTTCTTGGCGACCACCAATTACTTCGCCTTTGAAGATCCAAACCTTTACACCGATCACACCGTAAGTGGTGTGAGCTTCGTAGTTGGCATAGTCGATGTCGGCACGCAGGGTGTGCAGTGGCACACGACCTTCGCGATACCATTCAGTACGTGCGATTTCAGCACCGCCGAGACGACCACTCACTTGGATTTTGATGCCTTTGGCACCAATGCGCATGGCGTTCTGTACAGCGCGCTTCATAGCGCGACGGAACATTACGCGACGCTCCAGCTGCTGAGCTACGCTCTGCGCAACCAACATACCGTCGAGTTCCGGCTTGCGGATTTCTTCGATATTGATGTGCACAGGCACACCCATTTGTTTGGTCAGGTCCTGACGCAGTTTCTCAACATCTTCACCTTTCTTCCCGATAACGATACCTGGACGAGCGGTGTGGATGGTGATACGTGCAGTTTGAGCCGGACGATGGATATCGATACGGCTTACGGACGCGCTTTTTAGTTTGTCTTGGAGATACTCACGCACCTTCAGATCAGCGAACAAATAGTCCGCATAAGTCCGACCGTCTGCGTACCAGACGGAGGTGTGTTCCTTGACGATTCCCAGGCGAATGCCAATGGGATGTACTTTCTGACCCATCTCTTCGACTCCGTTACTTGTCAGCAACCTTGACAGTGATATGGCAAGACCGCTTGACGATGCGATCAGCACGGCCTTTGGCACGTGGCATGATTCGCTTCAGCGAACGCCCTTCGTTGACGAATACGGTGCTGACTTTCAGGTCATCAACGTCTGCGCCTTCGTTATGCTCGGCGTTGGCTACGGCCGACTCCAGCACTTTCTTCATGATCTCGGCGGCTTTCTTACTGCTGAAAGCCAACAGGTTGAGCGCTTCGCCCACCTTCTTCCCGCGGATCTGGTCGGCGACCAAGCGGGCTTTCTGGGCGGAGATTCGAGCGCCCGACAACTTAGCGGCTACTTCCATCGTTCCTTACCCCTTAACGCTTGGCTTTCTTGTCTGCCACGTGCCCACGATATGTGCGGGTACCGGCAAACTCGCCTAGTTTGTGGCCGACCATGTCTTCGTTCACGAGAACTGGAACATGTTGACGACCGTTATGAACTGCGATGGTCAGACCGACCATTTGTGGCAGGATCATCGAACGACGCGACCAGGTTTTAACTGGTTTGCGATCGTTCTTTTCCGCCGCCACTTCGATCTTCTTCAGTAGGTGAAGATCAATAAAAGGACCTTTTTTCAGAGAACGTGGCACTGTCGTATCCCTCTATTTACTTGCGACGACGGACGATCATTTTGTCGGTACGCTTATTACCACGAGTCTTCGCGCCCTTAGTCGGGAAGCCCCATGGCGATACCGGATGACGACCACCAGAGGTACGACCTTCACCACCACCATGTGGGTGGTCAACCGGGTTCATGGCAACACCACGAACGGTTGGGCGAACGCCACGCCAGCGTTTGGCACCAGCTTTACCCAGCGAACGCAGGCTGTGCTCGGAGTTCGAGACTTCACCCAGGGTCGCGCGGCATTCAGCCAGCACTTTACGCATCTCACCAGAACGCAGACGCAGGGTCACGTAGACACCTTCACGAGCGATCAGCTGAGCCGAAGCACCAGCGGAACGAGCGATCTGTGCGCCTTTACCTGGCTTCAATTCGATGCCGTGTACGGTGCTACCAACTGGAATGTTACGCAGTTGCAGAGCGTTGCCCGGCTTGATCGGCGCCAAGGCACCTGCGATCAGCTGGTCGCCAGCACTCACGCCTTTAGGGGCGATGATGTAGCGACGCTCGCCATCTGCGTACAGCAGCAGAGCGATGTGAGCAGTACGGTTTGGATCGTATTCAATACGCTCGACAGTGGCAGAGATGCCATCTTTGTCGTTGCGACGGAAATCGACCAGACGATAATGCTGCTTATGGCCACCACCGATGTGACGAGTGGTAATGCGACCATTGTTGTTACGACCACCAGTCTTCGATTTTTTCTCGAGCAGCGGTGCGTGAGGAGCGCCTTTATGCAGCTCCTGGTTGACCACCTTGACCACAAAACGGCGGCCAGGGGAAGTCGGTTTGCATTTAACGATTGCCATGATGCACCCCTTCCTTACTCAGCACTGCTGCTGAAATCGAGATCTTGGCCTGGCTGAAGGGAGATAACTGCCTTCTTCCAGTCATTACGCTTGCCCAGACCGCGAGCAGTGCGCTTGCTCTTACCCAGAACATTCAGGGTAGTAACACGCTCTACTTTCACGCTGAACAGGCTTTCGACGGCCTTCTTGATTTCCAGCTTGGTTGCGTCAGTTGCAACCTTGAAAACGAACTGGCCTTTCTTGTCAGCCAGAACCGTAGCCTTCTCGGAAACGTGCGGGCCAAGCAGAACTTTAAATACGCGTTCCTGGTTCATCCCAGCAGCTCCTCGAATTTCTTCACGGCCGACACGGTGATCAACACCTTGTCGTATGCGATCAGACTAACTGGATCGGAACCTTGCACGTCACGTACATCAACGTGTGGCAGGTTACGAGCAGCCAGGTACAGGTTCTGATCAACTACTTCAGACACGATCAAGACGTCAGTCAGGCCCATGCCGGTCAGTTTGTTCAGCAGATCTTTGGTCTTCGGTGCATCAACAGCGAAGTCCTGAACCACAACCAGACGATCAGTACGCACCAGCTCAGCAAGGATGGAACGCATTGCTGCGCGATACATCTTCTTGTTCAGCTTCTGGGTGTGATCCTGAGGACGAGCTGCGAAAGTGGTACCGCCGCCACGCCAGATTGGGCTACGGATAGTACCGGCACGAGCACGGCCAGTACCTTTCTGACGCCATGGGCGCTTACCGCCACCACGAACGTCGGAACGGGTCTTTTGCTGCTTGCTACCTTGACGGCCGCCGGCCATGTAGGCCACGACTGCTTGGTGAACCAGCGTCTCGTTGAATTCGCCGCCAAATGTCAGTTCGGAAACTTCGATCGCTTGAGCGTCATTTACATTTAATTGCATGTCAGCTTCCCCTTAACCGCGAGCCTTGGCTGCTGGACGTACAACCAAGTTGCCGCCAGTAGCGCCAGGAACAGCGCCCTTGACCAACAACAGATTGCGTTCAGCGTCCACGCGCACTACTTCGAGGGACTGCACGGTCACGCGCTCAGCGCCCATATGACCGGACATTTTTTTGCCCTTGAATACACGACCAGGAGTCTGGCACTGGCCGATAGAGCCTGGAACGCGGTGGGACACGGAGTTACCGTGGGTATTATCTTGCCCGCGGAAGTTCCAACGCTTGATCGTACCCTGGAAGCCTTTACCCTTGGACTGACCGGTTACATCAACCAGTTGACCAGCGGCGAAGATTTCAGCGTTGATCAGATCGCCGGCCTGGTACTCGCCTTCTTCAAGACGGAATTCCATTACGGTACGACCAGCGGCAACGTTCGCTTTAGCGAAGTGGCCAGCTTGAGCAGCTGTAACACGCGAAGCACGACGCTCGCCTACAGTGACTTGCACTGCACGATAGCCATCGGTCTCTTCAGTTTTGAACTGGGTGACGCGATTCGGCTCGATCTCAATGACCGTGACCGGAATGGAGACACCTTCTTCGGTGAAAATACGGGTCATACCGCATTTACGACCGACTACACCAATAGTCATGTTGTAAACCTCATGAGTGTACGGGGCTTTCACCCGCTATGGCCGCCCATTTCAGAGCGTTACACGACTAAGACCGAGTCTTAGCCGAGGCTGATCTGTACTTCCACACCGGCCGCAAGATCAAGCTTCATAAGAGCATCAACGGTTTTATCCGTTGGCTGGACGATGTCCAGAACGCGCTTATGAGTACGGATCTCGTACTGGTCACGCGCGTCTTTGTTGACGTGCGGGGAGACCAGAACGGTGAACCGCTCTTTACGGGTAGGCAGTGGAATTGGACCACGCACTTGAGCACCAGTACGTTTCGCGGTTTCCACGATTTCCTGGGTGGATTGGTCGATCAGGCGATGGTCAAAAGCCTTCAACCTGATACGGATTTGCTGATTTTGCATTGGATTTCAGACTCCGGCTGCTATTCCCACCGAGCGCAATACGCCCGTTAAAAGGAGGCGCAATTCTATAGACGCCCCATATAGGTGTCAACCCAATAAAAAAGCCCCCGCTGAGCGGGGGCTTTTTCAATTCATCAAAGCTTGCTCTAAAAGAGCTTACTCGATGATTTTGGCTACGACGCCAGCGCCGACGGTACGACCGCCTTCACGGATAGCGAAACGCAGACCGTCTTCCATTGCGATGGTCTTGATCAGGGTGACAACCATTTTGATGTTGTCGCCTGGCATTACCATTTCAACGCCTTCCGGCAGTTCGCAGTTACCAGTCACGTCAGTAGTACGGAAGTAGAACTGTGGACGGTAGCCTTTGAAGAACGGAGTGTGACGACCGCCTTCTTCTTTGCTCAGAACGTAGACTTCAGCTTCGAACTTGGTGTGCGGCTTAACCGAACCTGGCTTAACCAGAACCTGGCCACGCTCAACGTCGTCACGCTTGGTACCACGCAGCAGAACGCCGCAGTTCTCGCCAGCACGACCTTCGTCGAGCAGCTTACGGAACATTTCAACACCGGTGCAGGTGGTGACGGTAGTGTCACGCAGACCAACGATTTCCAGTGGATCCTGAACCTTGACGATACCGCGCTCGATACGGCCAGTTACAACAGTACCGCGACCGGAGATCGAGAATACGTCTTCGATTGGCATCAGGAACGGCTTGTCGATAACACGAACTGGATCTGGAATGTAGCTGTCCAGAGTCTCAACCAGTTTACGAACGGCAGTGGTGCCCATTTCGTTGTCGTCTTGGCCGTTCAGAGCCATCAGAGCCGAACCGATGATGATCGGAGTGTCGTCACCTGGGAAGTCGTAAGTGCTCAGCAGATCGCGCACTTCCATCTCAACCAGTTCCAGCAGCTCAGCGTCGTCAACCATGTCAGCCTTGTTCAGGAAGACAACGATGTACGGAACGCCAACCTGACGGGACAGCAGGATGTGTTCACGGGTTTGTGGCATCGGACCATCAGCGGCCGAGCAAACCAGGATAGCGCCGTCCATCTGAGCAGCACCGGTGATCATGTTCTTCACATAGTCAGCGTGACCTGGGCAGTCAACGTGAGCGTAGTGACGGATCAGCGAGTTGTATTCAACGTGCGCGGTGTTGATGGTGATACCACGAGCCTTTTCTTCCGGAGCGCTGTCGATCTTGTCGAAAGCAACAACGGCCGAACCGAAAACTTCGGAGCAGACGCGAGTCAGAGCAGCGGTCAGCGTGGTTTTACCGTGGTCGACGTGACCGATGGTGCCAACGTTGACGTGCGGGAGGGTACGGTCAAATTTTTCTTTAGCCACGACAATTAACTCCTAGCCTAAAGGGGCTGAATCAGCCTTGTTTTTTGGTAACGGTTTCGACGATGTGCGACGGAGCCGTATTGTATTTTTTGAATTCCATAGAGTAGCTTGCGCGACCTTGGGACATGGAACGGACGTCAGTTGCATAACCGAACATCTCGCCCAGCGGAACTTCAGCACGAATTACTTTGCCGGAGACCGTGTCTTCCATACCCAGGATCATGCCGCGACGACGGTTAAGGTCGCCCATCACGTCACCCATATAGTCTTCAGGTGTAACAACCTCTACCGCCATGATCGGCTCAAGCAACTCACCACCGCCCTTCTGGGCCAGTTGCTTGGTTGCCATGGAAGCAGCCACCTTAAACGCCATCTCGTTGGAGTCGACGTCGTGGTAAGAACCATCAAACACGGTAGCCTTCAGGCCGATCAGCGGATAGCCGGCAACAACGCCGTTCTTCATCTGCTCTTCGATACCCTTCTGGATAGCCGGGATGTATTCCTTAGGAACCACACCACCCACTACTTCGTTCAGGAATTGCAGACCTTCCTGACCTTCGTCAGCAGGAGCAAAACGAATCCAGCAATGACCGAACTGGCCACGACCGCCGGACTGACGAACGAACTTGCCTTCAATTTCGCAGCTCTTCGTGATGCGCTCACGGTACGAAACTTGAGGCTTACCGATGTTGGCTTCGACGTTGAACTCACGGCGCATCCGGTCTACCAGGATGTCCAGGTGCAACTCGCCCATGCCGGAGATGATCGTTTGACCAGTCTCTTCATCAGTCTTGACGCGGAAAGATGGATCTTCCTGAGCAAGCTTGCCCAGAGCGATACCCATTTTTTCCTGGTCGTCCTTGGTCTTAGGCTCTACGGCAACCGAAATAACCGGCTCCGGGAAGTCCATGCGAACCAGGATGATTGGCTTGTCAGCGTTGCACAAAGTCTCACCAGTGGTGACGTCCTTCATGCCGATCAAGGCCGCGATGTCACCAGCGCGTACTTCCTTGATTTCTTCACGGGCGTTTGCGTGCATTTGCACCATACGGCCCACGCGCTCTTTCTTGCCTTTAACCGAGTTGATCACGCCGTCGCCGGAGGCCAACACGCCCGAGTAAACTCGAACAAAGGTCAAGGTACCCACGAATGGGTCAGTGGCAATTTTGAATGCCAGAGCGGAGAACGGTTCGTTGTCGTCTGCATGACGCTCCAGATCGATAGTCTCGTCATCCGGGTCAGTACCCTTGATGGCAGGAATATCAACAGGCGCAGGCAGGTAATCGATAACGGCGTCGAGAACCAGCGGAACACCCTTGTTCTTGAAGGAAGAACCGCAAACAGCCAGAACGATCTCACCAGCGATAGTACGCTGACGCAGAGCGGCCTTGATTTCCGCGTTGGTGAGTTCTTCACCTTCGAGGTACTTGTTCATCAGTTCTTCGCTGGCTTCGGCCGCAGCCTCAACCATGTTGCCGCGCCACTCGTCAGCCAGTTCCTGCAGTTCAGCAGGGATAGGCTTGCGAACTGGGACCATGCCTTTGTCAGCATCGTTCCAGTAAACAGCTTCCATGGACATCAGGTCGATCTGACCCTGGAAGTTGTCTTCGGAACCGATAGCCAACTGGATTGGAACCGGAGTGTGACCCAGACGCTGTTTGATCTGACCGATCACGCGCAGGAAGTTCGCACCAGCACGGTCCATCTTGTTTACGTAAACAAGACGTGGAACGCCGTACTTGTTGGCTTGACGCCATACGGTTTCCGACTGAGGCTCAACACCCGAGGTGCCGCAGAACACAACGACCGCGCCGTCGAGAACACGCAGGGAACGCTCAACTTCAATAGTGAAGTCCACGTGACCCGGGGTGTCGATGACGTTGAAGCGGTATTGGTCCTTGTGCTGCTTCTCGGAACCCTGCCAGAAGGCGGTAATAGCAGCAGAAGTAATGGTAATACCACGCTCCTGCTCCTGCACCATCCAGTCTGTGGTCGCGGCGCCGTCATGCACCTCGCCCATTTTGTGACTTTTGCCAGTGTAAAAAAGGACGCGCTCGGTGGTGGTGGTTTTACCAGCATCCACGTGAGCAACGATACCAATGTTACGGTAGCGATTAATCGGTGTAGTACGAGCCATAAAGCCCTCGCAAAATTAGTGACGCTAAAATTAGAAGCGGTAGTGCGAGAAAGCCTTGTTGGCTTCAGCCATACGGTGCACGTCTTCACGCTTCTTAACTGCAGCACCTTTGCCTTCAGCAGCGTCCAACAGTTCGCCAGCCAAACGCAGAGCCATAGACTTCTCGCCACGCTTACGGGCGAAGTCTACCAACCAGCGCATTGCCAGAGCGTTACGACGGGACGGACGAACTTCGACCGGAACCTGGTAAGTAGCACCGCCTACACGGCGCGACTTTACTTCGACCAGCGGAGCGATGGCGTCGAGAGCTTTCTCGAAGATTTCCAGGGGGTCGCTGTTCTTGCGTTCTTTAACCTTTTCCAGCGCGCCATAAACGATACGCTCGGCAACGGCTTTCTTGCCGCTTTCCATCACGTGGTTCATGAACTTGGCCAGAATCTGGCTGCCGTATTTTGGATCGTCAAGCACTTCGCGCTTGGCTGCTACGCGTCTTCTTGGCATGGATAAGCCCTCAAACGGTCTTCAGGTTCGCTCGGAATCGGTGCCCTTTCGGGACGCCTCCGACCTTACTCTTATCGACTCAGAAAAATAGAAAATCAGTTCTTACAAAAAGCCACTACTACTTAGGCTTCTTGGTACCGTACTTCGAACGACCCTGGTTACGACCTTTAACGCCGGAAGTATCCAAAGAGCCGCGAACGGTGTGGTAACGAACACCTGGCAAGTCTTTTACACGGCCGCCACGGATCAGTACGACGCTGTGCTCTTGCAGGTTGTGGCCTTCACCGCCGATGTACGAGGAAACCTCGAAACCGTTGGTCAGACGCACACGGCATACTTTACGCAGTGCCGAGTTAGGTTTTTTCGGCGTGGTGGTATACACACGGGTGCATACGCCACGACGTTGCGGGCAGTTCTGCAGCGCAGGTACGTCGGATTTCTCGACGATACGCTTACGCGGCTGACGTACCAGCTGGTTGATAGTTGCCATCTACTAGCTCCACTGTTGTCTTGCGACGCTATTGTCTTGCAAGAAAAGCAAAATGGCAGGAACGAATTCCCGCCAAATTTAGGGGTACAAGAGTCTAAAGAGGATCTTGTCCCCAGTCAAGGCAAGGCCCCGACCTCCCCGCTCATCCAACCTCGACAAATTGTCTCGATTCGATGAACGGAACGGCCAGGGCCTTACGCTCATTTACCGCAGAACTCAGTTACCGCTCGAGTTCAGCGCTTCGGTCAGTGCAGCTTCCACTTCACTGGCGCTTACGCGCAACGGTTTGTCAGCGTCACGGCGGCGCTTACGCTCGCTGTGATAAGCCAGACCGGTACCCGCCGGGATCAGACGACCCACGACCACGTTTTCTTTCAGGCCGCGCAGGTAATCGCGCTTGCCGGTTACCGCCGCTTCGGTCAGTACGCGAGTGGTTTCCTGGAAGGAAGCCGCCGAGATGAACGATTCGGTGGACAACGACGCCTTGGTGATACCCAACAGCACGCGAGTGAACTTGGAAACGAATTTCTCGTCGCCAGCCAGACGCTCGTTCTCTACCAGAACGTGAGTCAATTCCATCTGGTCGCCCTTGATGAAACTGGAATCGCCGGATTCAGCGATTTCAACTTTACGCAGCATCTGACGCAGGATGGTCTCGATGTGCTTGTCGTTGATCTTCACGCCTTGCAGACGGTAAACGTCCTGGATCTCGTTCACGATGTACTTGGCCAGCGCACTCACACCCAACAGACGCAGGATGTCGTGTGGATCGCTCGGGCCGTCGGAGATAACTTCGCCGCGGTTTACCTGTTCGCCTTCGAAGACGTTCAGGTGACGCCACTTCGGAATCAGCTCTTCGTACGGATCGCTACCGTCGTTCGGGGTAATAACCAGACGGCGCTTGCCTTTGGTCTCTTTACCGAACGCGATGGTGCCGCTGACTTCAGCCAGAATCGAGGCTTCTTTCGGACGACGGGCTTCGAACAAGTCGGCAACACGCGGCAGACCACCGGTGATGTCACGGGTTTTCGAAGTCTCTTGCGGAATACGAGCGATAACATCACCGATCGCAATTTTCGCACCATCCGCAACACCGACCAAGGCGTTGGCTGGCAGGAAGTACTGAGCGATAACGTCAGTGCCTGGCAGCAACAGATCCTTGCCGTTGTCATCAACCATCTTCACAGCAGGACGGATATCTTTACCGGCAGCTGGACGGTCTTTGGCGTCGAGTACTTCAATGTTGGTCATACCGGTCAATTCGTCAGTCTGACGCTTGATCGTGATGCCTTCTTCCATGCCCACGTAGGTCACGGTACCTTTCATTTCGGTAACGATTGGGTGAGTGTGCGGATCCCACTTGGCCACGATTGCGCCAGCGTCGACCTTGTCACCTTCTTTAACCGAAATCACAGCACCGTACGGCAGCTTGTAACGCTCGCGCTCACGACCGAAGTCATCAGCGATTGCCAGCTCACCGGAACGGGACACAGCAACCAGGCAGCCATCCACTCGCTCAACGTGCTTCAGGTTATGCAGACGGACGGTACCGCCATTCTTCACCTGAACGCTGTCGGCTGCGGAGGTCCGGCTTGCCGCACCACCGATGTGGAACGTACGCATGGTCAGCTGGGTACCCGGCTCACCGATGGACTGGGCAGCGATAACGCCGACCGCTTCACCGATGTTCACCTGGTGACCACGAGCCAAGTCACGGCCGTAGCACTTGGCGCAAATGCCGTAGCGGGTTTCGCAGCTGATCGGCGAACGCACGATCACTTCGTCGATGCTGTTCAGCTCGATGAACTCGACCCACTTCTCGTCTACCAACGTACCGGCTGGAACGATGATTTCTTCGGTACCTGGCTTGAACACGTCACGGGCAATGACACGACCCAATACGCGCTCACCCAACGGCTCAACAACGTCACCGCCTTCAATGTGCGGAGTCATTACCAGGCCATGTTCGGTGCCGCAATCGATCTCGGTCACAACCAGATCCTGCGCCACGTCTACCAGACGACGAGTCAGGTAACCGGAGTTCGCAGTTTTCAACGCGGTATCCGCCAAACCTTTACGAGCACCGTGAGTGGAGATGAAGTACTGAAGTACGCTCAAACCTTCACGGAAGTTCGCAGTAATCGGCGTTTCAATGATGGAACCGTCCGGCTTGGCCATCAGGCCACGCATACCGGCGAGCTGACGGATCTGTGCAGCAGAACCCCGTGCGCCCGAGTCGGCCATCATGTACATCGAGTTGAACGATTCCTGGTCGACTTCGACGCCATGACGGTCGATGACTTTCTCTTTCGAGAGGTTGGCCATCATCGCCTTGGAAACTTCGTCGTTCGCCTTGGACCAAAGGTCGATCACTTTGTTGTACTTCTCGCCCTGGGTTACCAGGCCGGAGGCGTACTGACTTTCGATCTCTTTCACTTCGTCGGTAGCAGCACCGATGATGCGGGCTTTTTCATCCGGGATAACGAAGTCGTTAACACCGATGGAAACGCCGGAAATGGTCGAATAGGCAAAACCGGTGTACATCAACTGGTCAGCGAAGATCACGGTCTCTTTCAAACCAACCACGCGGTAGCACTGGTTGATCAGCTTGGAGATCGCCTTTTTCTTCATCGGCTGGTTGACGACGTCGTACGACAGGCCAGGTGGAACAACCTGGAACAACAGCGCACGGCCGACAGTGGTGTCGACGATACGGGTGTTCTTGACGCTGCCACCGTCACGATCGTTAACGGTTTCGTTGATCCGCACTTTAACCTTGGCGTGCAGTGCGGCTTCGCCGGCACGGAACACACGGTCAACTTCCTGCAGATCCGCGAACACACGACCTTCGCCTTTGGCGTTGATCGCTTCACGAGTCATGTAGTACAGACCCAATACAACGTCCTGCGACGGAACGATGATTGGCTCACCGTTGGCTGGCGACAGAATGTTGTTGGTCGACATCATCAACGCACGCGCTTCCAACTGAGCTTCCAGTGTCAGCGGTACGTGCACGGCCATTTGGTCGCCGTCGAAGTCGGCGTTGTACGCGGCACAGACCAGAGGGTGCAGCTGGATAGCCTTACCTTCGATCAGTACCGGTTCAAACGCCTGGATACCCAGACGGTGAAGGGTCGGTGCACGGTTGAGGAGAACCGGGTGTTCGCGAATTACTTCAGCGAGAACGTCCCAAACCTCTGGCAGTTCGCGCTCGACCATCTTCTTGGCAGCTTTGATGGTGGTAGCGAGACCACGCATTTCCAGCTTGCCGAAAATGAACGGTTTGAACAGTTCGAGAGCCATTTTCTTCGGCAGACCGCACTGGTGCAGACGCAGGGTCGGACCTACGGTAATTACCGAACGACCGGAGTAGTCAACACGCTTACCGAGCAAGTTCTGACGGAAACGACCCTGCTTACCCTTGATCATGTCAGCCAGGGATTTCAGAGGACGCTTGTTGGAACCGGTGATAGCGCGGCCACGACGACCGTTGTCGAGCAGTGCGTCGACGGCTTCCTGCAACATACGCTTTTCGTTGCGCACGATGATGTCCGGAGCGGACAGATCGAGCAGACGCTTCAAGCGGTTGTTACGGTTGATCACTCGACGATACAGATCGTTGAGGTCGGAAGTCGCGAAGCGACCGCCATCCAGCGGGACCAGTGGACGCAGATCTGGCGGCAGAACCGGCAGAACGGTCAGCACCATCCATTCTGGAAGGTTGCCGGAACCCTGGAAGGCTTCCATCAACTTCAGACGCTTGGACAGCTTCTTGATTTTGGTTTCGGAGTTGGTTTGCGGAATTTCTTCACGCAGACGGCCAATCTCGTGTTCCAGGTCGATAGCGTGCAGCAGTTCACGGACAGCTTCGGCACCCATACGGGCATCGAAATCGTCGCCGAACTCTTCCAGCGCTTCGAAGTACTGCTCGTCGTTCAGCAGCTGACCTTTTTCAAGGGTGGTCATGCCTGGATCGATAACGACATAGCTCTCGAAGTAGAGAACGCGTTCGATATCACGCAGGGTCATGTCCATCAGCAAGCCGATACGCGACGGCAGCGATTTCAGGAACCAGATGTGGGCAACTGGCGAGGCCAGCTCGATGTGCGCCATGCGCTCACGACGAACTTTGGCCAGCGCGACTTCAACACCGCACTTCTCGCAGATCACACCACGGTGCTTCAAGCGCTTGTACTTACCGCACAGGCACTCGTAATCCTTTACCGGGCCAAAGATCTTGGCGCAGAACAGGCCGTCACGCTCAGGTTTGAACGTACGGTAGTTGATGGTTTCCGGCTTTTTAACTTCACCGAACGACCACGAACGGATCATCTCAGGCGATGCCAATCCAATACGGATGGCGTCGAACTCTTCGACTTGACCCTGGTTTTTCAGCAAATTCAGTAGGTCTTTCAAGGCCTTTCCTCCTGGCGGAGCAGAGAGCGGGCAATCCTGCCCCGCTCTCGATTCGCGTCACGTGTTATTCGGTTTCCAGATCGATATCGATGCCGAGGGAACGAATTTCCTTGATCAACACGTTGAAGGACTCGGGCATGCCCGGCTCCATACGGTGATCGCCATCCACGATGTTTTTGTACATCTTGGTACGGCCGTTCACATCGTCCGACTTCACTGTGAGCATTTCTTGCAGAGTGTAAGCAGCACCGTATGCTTCCAGTGCCCAGACCTCCATCTCCCCGAAACGCTGACCACCGAACTGCGCCTTACCACCCAGCGGCTGCTGGGTAACCAGGCTGTACGAACCGGTAGAACGAGCGTGCATCTTGTCGTCTACCAAGTGGTTCAGCTTCAGCATGTACATGTAGCCAACAGTAACCGGGCGCTCGAACTTGTTGCCGGTACGGCCGTCGGTCAGCTGCATCTGGCCGCTTTCTGGCAAGTCTGCCAGTTTCAGCATGGCCTTGATTTCGCTTTCCTTGGCACCGTCGAACACTGGAGTGGCCATTGGAACGCCGCCACGCAGGTTCTTCGCCAGATCCAGGATTTCCTGGTCGGAGAAGCTATCCAGATCTTCGTTACGACCGCCGATCTGGTTGTAGATCTCGTCGAGGAATTTACGAAGCTCGGCGACTTTGCGCTGCTCTTCGATCATCCGGTTGATCTTCTCGCCCAGACCTTTGGCTGCGAGGCCCAGGTGGGTTTCAAGGATCTGACCAACGTTCATACGCGAAGGTACGCCCAACGGGTTGAGGACGACGTCGACCGGGGTGCCATTGGCATCGTGCGGCATGTCTTCAACCGGCATGATCACGGAGACCACACCTTTGTTACCGTGACGACCGGCCATCTTGTCGCCCGGCTGGATGCGGCGACGGATTGCCAGGTAAACCTTGACGATTTTCAGCACGCCTGGAGCCAGGTCATCGCCCTGCTGCAGTTTGCGCTTCTTGTCTTCGAACTTGTCGTCCAGCAGACGGCGGCGATCAACGATGTAGGCCTGAGCCTTCTCGAGCTGCTCGTTCAGAGCATCTTCAGCCATGCGCAGTTTGAACCACTGACCATGCTCAAGACCGTCGAGAACTTCGTCGGTGATGTCCTGACCTTTCTTCAGGCCGGCGCCGCCTTCGGCTTTGTGGCCGACCAGAGCGGAACGCAGACGTTCGAAAGTGGCGCCTTCAACGATACGGAACTCTTCGTTCAGGTCCTTGCGGATCTCGTCGAGTTGAGTCTTCTCGATCGACAGTGCACGAGCATCACGCTCGACGCCGTCGCGGGTGAAGACCTGTACGTCGATGACAGTACCCTTGGTGCCGGTAGGCACGCGCAGGGAGGTGTCTTTAACGTCGCTGGCTTTTTCACCGAAGATGGCACGCAGCAGTTTTTCTTCCGGAGTCAGCTGGGTCTCGCCTTTCGGAGTGACCTTACCAACCAGGATGTCGCCTGCGCCAACTTCAGCACCTACGTAAACGATACCGGCTTCGTCCAGCTTGTTCAGTGCAGCTTCACCCACGTTCGGGATGTCTGCAGTGATTTCCTCTGGTCCAAGCTTGGTGTCACGTGCCACACAGGTCAGTTCCTGAATGTGGATCGTGGTGAAGCGGTCTTCCTGAACCACACGCTCGGACAGGCAGATGGAGTCTTCGAAGTTGAAGCCGTTCCACGCCATGAACGCGATGCGCATGTTCTGACCCAGAGCCAGTTCACCCATGTCGGTGGACGGACCGTCGGCCATGATGTCGCTACGCTGAACCCGATCACCTTTACGCACCAGCGGACGCTGGTTGATGCAGGTGTTCTGGTTGGAGCGGGTGTACTTGGTCAGGTTGTAGATGTCGACACCAGCTTCGCCGGTTTCAACTTCGTCATCAGCAACACGAACCACGATACGGCTGGCGTCGACGGAATCGATCACGCCGCCACGACGAGCCACGACGCAAACGCCGGAGTCACGGGCTACGTTACGCTCCATGCCAGTACCGACCAGCGGCTTGTCAGCGCGCAGGGTTGGTACAGCTTGACGCTGCATGTTCGAACCCATCAACGCACGGTTGGCGTCATCGTGCTCGAGGAACGGGATCAGCGACGCTGCAACCGAAACTACCTGCTTCGGCGATACGTCCATCAAGGTGACGTCTTCCGGCGCCTTGACGGTGAACTCGTTCAAGTGACGAACAGCTACCAACTCGTCGATCAGGACTTTCTTGTCGTTCATCGTGGCCGAAGCCTGAGCGATCACGTGGTCAGCTTCTTCGATGGCAGACAGGAACACGATCTCGTCGGTGACCAGAGCGTCTTTCACCACACGGTACGGGCTCTCGAGGAAGCCGTACTGGTTGGTGCGCGCATAAGCGGCCAGGGAGTTGATCAGACCGATGTTCGGACCTTCCGGCGTTTCAATCGGGCATACACGACCGTAGTGAGTCGGGTGTACGTCACGAACTTCAAAGCCAGCACGCTCACGAGTCAAACCGCCAGGGCCGAGTGCAGACACACGACGCTTGTGGGTGATCTCGGACAGCGGGTTGTTCTGGTCCATGAACTGGGAAAGCTGGCTGGAACCGAAGAACTCTTTCACCGCCGCAGCCACTGGCTTGGCGTTGATCAGGTCTTGCGGCATCAGGCCTTCGCTTTCAGCCATCGACAGACGCTCTTTGACCGCACGCTCAACACGTACCAGGCCAACGCGGAACTGGTTCTCGGCCATTTCGCCTACGCAGCGAACACGACGGTTACCCAGGTGGTCGATGTCATCGACGATGCCTTTACCGTTACGGATGTCGACCAGAGTCTTCAGAACCGCGACGATGTCTTCTTTGCACAACACGCCCGAACCTTCGATTTCGGTACGACCGATACGACGGTTGAACTTCATCCGGCCGACCGCAGACAGGTCGTAGCGCTCAGGGCTGAAGAACAGGTTGTTGAACAGAGTCTCGGCAGCGTCTTTGGTTGGCGGCTCGCCTGGACGCATCATGCGATAGATCTCGACCAGCGCTTCCAATTGGTTGCTGGTGGAGTCGATCTTCAGGGTGTCGGAGACGAACGGACCGCAGTCGATATCGTTGGTGTACAGAGTTTCGATGCGAACAACCTGGGCCTTGGCGACTTTCGCCAGGATCTCGGTGTTCAGCTCGGTGTTGCACTCTGCCAGGATTTCGCCGGTTGCCGGATGCACGATGGCCTTGGCGGTAGTGCGACCCAGGACGTAGTCCAGAGGCACTTCCAGGGTCTTGAGACCGGCTTTTTCGATCTGGTTGATGTGGCGCGCAGTAATACGGCGACCTGCCTCAACGATGACCTTGCCCTTCTCGTCCTGAATATCAAGTACAGCGATTTCACCACGCAGACGCGAAGCAATCAGTTCCAGACTGAGGGTTTCGCCGCTCAGGTGGAAAACGTTGGTGGTGTAGAACGCGTCGAGCACTTCTTCAGTGGTATAGCCGAGCGCGCGCAGCAGTACCGATGCAGGCAGCTTGCGACGACGGTCGATACGCACGAACACGCAGTCTTTCGGGTCGAACTCGAAGTCCAGCCACGAACCGCGGTAAGGAATGATGCGCGCGGAGTACAGCAGTTTACCGGAGCTGTGCGTCTTGCCACGGTCGTGGTCGAAGAACACGCCCGGGGAACGGTGCAGCTGGGAAACGATTACACGCTCGGTACCGTTGATTACGAAGGTACCGTTCTCAGTCATCAGGGGGATTTCACCCATGTAGACTTCTTGCTCTTTAATGTCCTTGATCGCTTTGTTCGACGATTCTTTGTCGAAAATGATCAGGCGCACTTTTACCCGCAAAGGTACGGCGTAAGTTACACCGCGCAATACGCATTCTTTGACATCAAATGCCGGTTCGCCCAGGCGATAACCGACGTACTCCAGCGCAGCATTGCCGGAGTAGCTGATGATCGGGAAAACGGATTTGAAGGCCGCATGCAGGCCCACGTCGCGGAACTGATCTTTAGTCGCTCCCGCTTGCAAGAATTCACGATACGAATCCAGCTGGATGGCCAGGAGGTACGGCACATCCATGACGTCCGGCAACTTGCTAAAGTCCTTGCGGATACGTTTTTTCTCAGTATATGAGTAAGCCATCAGCGTTCCCCAGCTTGGTCACCTGCTTGTTTGGCCCCTCCCGACGGGAGCAGCCAGAAAATCGTGCAAACCCCATGGTTTGCGCCACCGCATCGGGTGGTTACAGCTCGTTACCAGCACCGACCCAGTCGGCTGCCAATAACGGAAAAAGGCCGGTGGCAAGAGCCACCAGCCATCAGCCTTTCGCTTAACGCTCGGGCTGGAGGAGCAAAGTCGATGCTTACTTCAGCTCGACTTTGGCGCCTGCTTCTTCCAGAGTGGCTTTGGCTTTGTCAGCTGCGTCTTTCGAAACAGCTTCCAGAACCATGCCAGGAGCGCCGTCAACTACAGCCTTAGCTTCTTTCAAGCCCAGACCGGTCAGTTCACGTACTGCCTTGATCACGTTAACTTTCTTCTCGCCAGCTTCCAGCAGCATGACGTTGAATTCAGTTTGTTCTTCAACAACAGCAGCGACAGCAGCTGGACCAGCGGAAGCAGCGGCAGCAGAAACGCCGAACTTCTCTTCCATGGCCTTGATCAGCTCAACGATTTCCAGAACGGATTTTTCGCCGATTGCTTCGATGATTTGGTCGTTAGTCAGAGACATGACTATAAATTCCTGTATTGGGGTGACAGCCTACGCGGCCATCGAAATAAACAATAAACGCTGAAAGGTGTCGCTCAGCCTTAGGCTGCAGCGGCTTCTTTCTGGTCGCGAAGAGCCGCCAGAGTACGAGCCAATTTGCTGGTTGCGCCTTGAATCACGCTCATCAGCTGAGAAATTGCTTCGTCACGGGTCGGCAGGCTTGCCAGTACGTCGATCTGATTAGCCGCGAGGAACTTGCCCTCGAACGCAGCTGCCTTGATCTCGAACTTATCCTGACCTTTTGCGAACTCTTTGAAGATACGGGCAGCAGCACCCGGATGTTCTTTGGAGAATGCAATCAAGGTCGGGCCAGTGAACACGTCGTTGAGCACGTCATATTGAGTGCCAGCAACGGCGCGCTTGAGCAGGGTGTTACGTACAACACGTACGTAAACGCCAGCTTCACGAGCCTCTTTACGGAGTCCGGTCATAGCGCCTACTGTTACGCCACGGGCATCAGCCACGACAGCGGACAGAGCAACTTGGGCAGCCTTGTTGACTTCAGCGACGATGGCCTTCTTGTCTTCAAGTTTAATTGCCACGGGAAAAACTCCTGCTTGTTACCGTTTCATCCAACCGAGGCCAGATGTCGTTTTGGTGTCTGATTCGGTAAGGAACCGGGAGCACCATCTGCGTAGGCTTGTGGTTTAAGACTTGCGTCGCCTACGGTCTTGGATAGCCCCCGCCAGGCAGGGACCCCAATCTTTCAATTGGCGCAATCACTTGCGCCAATCTGTGTCTTACGCGTCGAGCGAGCCTTGGTCGATGACCAGACCTGGACCCATGGTGGTGCTCAGGGTAACGCGCTTGACATAAATACCTTTCGAGGAAGCTGGCTTGATACGCTTCAGATCAGCGATCAGGGCTTCAACGTTTTCCTTCAGCTTGACGGCATCAAAGCCGACTTTGCCAACGGAGGTGTGAATGATGCCGTTTTTGTCGGTGCGATAACGAACCTGACCAGCCTTGGCGTTTTTAACCGCGGTGGCTACGTCTGGCGTTACGGTGCCGACTTTAGGGTTAGGCATCAGGCCACGTGGGCCCAGGATCTGACCCAACTGACCCACAACGCGCATGGCATCCGGGGATGCGATAACGACGTCATAGTTCAGGTCGCCGCCTTTCATTTCGGCAGCCAGGTCGTCCATACCTACACGGTCAGCGCCGGCAGCCAGAGCGGCCTCAGCAGCTGGACCCTGGGTGAACACAGCTACGCGAACGGTCTTGCCAGTGCCGTGTGGCAGCACAGTAGCGCTACGAACAACCTGGTCAGATTTACGCGGGTCAACACCCAGGTTCACAGCAACGTCGAACGACTCGCTGAACTTGACAGTCGACAGCTCAGCCAGCAGAGCAGCAGCGTCTACAAAGCTGTAGGACTTGCCTGCTTCGATTTTGCCGGCGATAGCCTTTTGACGCTTGGTCAACTTAGCCATTACACACCCTCCACGTTAAGGCCCATGCTACGAGCAGAACCGGCGATAGTACGCACGGCTGCGTCCATATCAGCTGCAGTCAGATCCGCGTTTTTGGTTTTCGCGATTTCTTCCAGCTGAGCACGGGTCACGGTGCCAACCTTAACGGTGTTCGGACGAGCGGAACCGCTAGTCAGACCGGCCGCCTTCTTCAGCAGAACCGAAGCAGGGGTGGATTTGGTTTCGAAAGTGAAGCTACGGTCGCTGTAGACAGTGATGATCACTGGAGTCGGCAGACCTGGCTCAATACCCTGAGTACGGGCGTTGAAAGCCTTGCAGAATTCCATGATGTTCACGCCGTGCTGACCCAAAGCAGGACCAACAGGTGGGCTTGGGTTAGCCTGAGCGGCCTTCACTTGCAGCTTGATGTAAGCGGTAATCTTCTTGGCCATGAGGCACTCCAATTACGGGTTCGAACGCCTCGAAAGGCTCCCCGGTTACTTGCGCGTTTATCCCAGTGACGACAAAACCCCACAGCCTAGGGCTGCGGGGTTGGGATGCTTGCTCAGCTAGACCTTTTCGACCTGGCTGAACTCTAACTCTACCGGAGTAGAGCGACCGAAAATGAGCACTGCCACTTGGATCCGGCTCTTTTCGTAGTTAACTTCTTCGACCGTACCGGTGAAATCGGCAAACGGACCGTCATTGACACGTACCGACTCACCTGGCTCGAACAACGTCTTCGGCTTCGGCTTGTCGCTACCATCAGCAACGCGACGCAGAATCGCTTCTGCCTCTTTATCTGTGATCGGCGCAGGCTTATCAGCGGTACCGCCGATGAAACCCATCACCCGAGGAGTATCCTTGACCAAGTGCCAAGTACCCTCGTTCATGTCCATCTGAACCAGCACATAACCTGGGAAGAACTTGCGCTCGCTTTTGCGTTTCTGGCCATTACGCATTTCAACCACTTCTTCAGTGGGAACCAGAATTTCGCCAAAGCCATCTTCCATGCCAGCCAGCTTTACGCGCTCTACTAACGAGCGCATGACATGCTTCTCGTAACCGGAGTAAGCATGCACAACGTACCAACGCTTAGCCACGGGACACCCTTAGCCGACAATCAAGGAAACAAGCCAGCCGAGCAGGGAATCAAGCCCCCACAACAGCAACGCCATAACCAGAACAACAGCCACAACGATCAACGTGGTCTGCGTGGTTTCTTGGCGAGTTGGCCATACGACTTTACGAATCTCAGTGCGCGCTTCCTTAACCAGTACAAAGAAAGACTTGCCCTTGACTGTCTGCAGGCCTACAAAGGCAGCTACAGCAGCAATGACGAGCAATGCAAGTACGCGGTACAGGATCGGCGAAGCAGAGTAATACTGATTGCCAACAACGCCAACAACCACCAAAGCGACTACTACTAGCCACTTGAGCAGATCGAAGCGAGAGCCTTGAGCTTCAGCTTTAGGAGTCATCTATGAAGATCCTGTGAAAAGAAAGCCAGACACACCAAGTGAATCTGGCAGGTCAGGAGGGAATCGAACCCCCAACCTACGGTTTTGGAGACCGTCGCTCTGCCAATTGAGCTACTGACCTAAAACAAAATCAGGCCGACCATTATGCCGGCCCGAAAAAGACATTACAACAATTTACTCGATAACTTTGGCTACGACACCAGCACCGACGGTACGACCGCCTTCACGGATAGCGAAACGCAAGCCATCTTCCATCGCGATAGTTTTGATCAGAGTGACAGTCATCTGAATATTGTCACCTGGCATCACCATTTCAACGCCTTCTGGCAATTCGCAGTTACCAGTCACATCAGTAGTACGGAAGTAGAACTGTGGACGGTAACCTTTGAAGAACGGGGTATGACGCCCACCCTCCTCCTTGCTCAGAACGTAAACCTCAGCAGTGAACTTGGTATGCGGCTTGACGGTGCCTGGCTTGACCAGAACCTGGCCACGCTCAACATCATCACGCTTGGTACCGCGCAGCAGAACGCCGCAGTTCTCGCCAGCACGACCTTCGTCGAGCAGCTTGCGGAACATCTCAACACCAGTGCAAGTAGTTTTGACAGTGTCACGCAGACCAACAATCTCAACTTCTTCCTGAATGCGGACAATGCCACGCTCAACACGACCAGTCACAACAGTGCCGCGACCGGAGATCGAGAACACATCCTCGATCGGCATCAGGAACGGCTTATCAATAGCACGCTCAGGCTGCGGAATATAAGTATCCAGAGTCTCGACCAACTTCTTGACGGCAGTAGTACCCATCTCGTTGTCGTCTTGACCATTCAACGCCATCAGCGCCGAACCGATGATGATCGGAGTGTCGTCACCCGGGAAGTCGTAAGTGCTCAGCAAATCGCGCACTTCCATCTCAACCAGCTCCAGCAGCTCAGCGTCGTCAACCATGTCAGCCTTGTTCAGGAAGACAACGATGTACGGAACGCCAACCTGACGGGACAACAGAATGTGCTCACGAGTTTGCGGCATCGGACCATCAGCGGCCGAGCAAACCAGGATAGCACCATCCATCTGAGCAGCACCGGTAATCATGTTCTTTACGTAGTCGGCATGACCTGGGCAGTCCACATGTGCGTAGTGACGCACGGCCGAATCGTATTCAACGTGAGCAGTGTTAATGGTGATACCACGTGCTTTTTCTTCTGGGGCGCTATCGATCTTGTCGAAATCAACCTTTGCCGAACCGAACACTTCGGAGCAGACACGGGTCAGCGCAGCGGTCAGGGTAGTTTTACCATGGTCGACGTGACCAATGGTGCCTACGTTGACGTGCGGCTTATTACGTTCGAACTTTTCCTTAGCCATCGAAGCAATCCCCAGCAGAAAAATTAAGCAGTAATACCAACCATTAAAACAAAGGCAGATATTTTCATATCTGCCTTGTTATATGGAGCTCTTGAGCGGATTTGAACCGCTGACCTCACCCTTACCAAGGGTGTGCTCTACCAACTGAGCTACAAGAGCGTAACGCTTTGCAGGACCTGCAAACTTGGAGCGGGTAGCGGGAATCGAACCCGCATCATCAGCTTGGAAGGCTGAGGTTCTACCACTAAACTATACCCGCGGAGCTTGCAGCTCTCGCTAAAAATGGTGGAGGGGGAAGGATTCGAACCTTCGAAGTCGTAGACGTCAGATTTACAGTCTGATCCCTTTGGCCGCTCGGGAACCCCTCCTAAGCGAGCCGGCATTCTATATCATGCCGACCTTCTGTCAAGCATTTTCTCATTAAAAACCTGAGGTTAGCTGCGTTGACACCGCCTTGCACCGTTGACCGCTAAAGGTCTTCACTGCGAAGCGGGCGCCATTCTATGCAAACTATTCCGCAGGCGCAACCCCCTCGCAGGGCATTATTTTATGTTTTAACTCATTGAAATCTTTGGAAAGGTTTAGCAGCTGAAGATCATCCACTAAACGCCGGCTTTCGGGCGCTATGCGGACCCAGTAACCCACCGAATCTGAAGAGTCTTTCGGCAAGGATTGAAACCTGATATCCATCCCGCTCAATCGTCGCTCAGCAGCTTGCACGGTCTCTTGACGAGTGAAGCCACCCAAATAGAGACATCCACTGCCCACTGATGCCGACTTCCCTTTCTCACGAGCCGTATCAGTCGCCTCGCTCAACAAGCGAATGTCCTGCTGCGATCCTCGATACAAACTCAAAGGCGTTACATCTTTCGCACGCAGCGGCGCCTCTTGTTGATGCCAGATGTAATAGAAGACATTGAGCACAAGCAGCAAAAGGAACAACCAACGCATAAAAACCTCAAGACAAAGGACATGCCATCGCCAGACCTACAAACACCAGGTCTGGAACCCGCCTGGCATCAGGTACGATTTCAGAGACGAGCGCTGCATCACCTCCGGTGAGAAATACAGCAAAATCTTCCCCCCAATAACCACGCGCCATTTCCAGCTGAGTCAGGACGAAGCCCCTCAACATAAGCGAACATCCTCGCTCAACCGCCTCGACCGTTGTGCGGCCAGGAGCAAGGCTTTCCAGCGCGCGCTCGGCAGCAATATCGCCATAGCGAATCTTGCGGGTATGGGTTCGTAACTGGTTGCGCATCAAAGGCATGCCTGGGCAAATAAACCCGCCAAGATGCTCTCCATCTCCCGCAATGAAGTCAGCAGTCACAGCGGTGCCAAAATCGAGCACCAGGCATGCTCCTGCGGCCAGGTTAAATCCACCGAGCATCGCCAGCCAGCGATCAAGCCCCAACCGCTCGAACTCCTCGTATCCATTTCGCACACCAGCCATTTCACGCGCCGGCGCCGCGCATATCGCGGACACAGAGAACGCTTTCGCCAGAAGAGATGTCAACGCCGCAGTCTCTTCGGTCGTTCTGACGCTGACCAGCCGGCACTGTTTGAGGGCCAGCCCTTCAAGCCTGTTCAGGCTTTCCAGCAATGCGAGATCCGAATCCACCACGCCCTCACCAAACACCCGTTTGGCATCCGCATGGAGAACACGCCACTTTATGAAACTGTTTCCGCAGTCGAGCTCAAGAATCATCACGCAACCTCAGGCTGAGCTCACCACCACTAAATACTTTTTCCACACCATTTACCTTCAAGCGCAAGGCACCCTGACTGTCGACACCCAACACCTCACCATCTATCTGGCTAATTCCAGCAATCAGCGTGACTTCGCGCCCGTGCCAAAGGTGGTTCTGTTCCCATTCCCGCTGGATGGCGGAAAAACCATCGATCTGATGGCGAGCCAGATACTTCTGAAGCATCAATCCTAAATGCGCGACGAGGTGATTGCGATCAAACATCCTGCCCGCCTCCAGCCGCATGGATGTCCACTGCTGATCAATCTCATCGGTCGCCTGCATGTTCACATTAATTCCAACACCCAGCACCACATGACACACATCAGCAGGATCACCCACCAACTCGAGCAATATCCCGGCAATCTTTTTCTGGCCAACCAAAACATCGTTTGGCCACTTCAACCCCGCGCCCGGAATGCCGAGATCTCTCAAGGCTTGCATAACAGCAAGCCCAACCACAAGACTCAGCCCTTCAAGCTGACGCATACCACCTTCGATGCGTAATACGAGACTGTAATAGATGTTTTCCGCGAAAGGACTGGCCCAATTTCGTCCACGCCGGCCGCGCCCCGCAGTCTGCCGCTCGGAAAGCACCAAAAAGGGCGCGGCCTGGCCACGCTCAATTGCGCGCAGAGCTTCAGCGTTAGTAGAGTCAATTGAGTGGAAGAGCAGAATAGGCCAGCCACACGAGGGCGCCTGTTCTTTTATGTCGACAGGATCAAGCAGCGTCAATGGCGCAGCCAATTGATAACCACGACCGCGCACCTTGTGAATGGACAAGCCGAGCTCAGCCTCCAAATGCTGTAGCTGTTTCCATACCGCACTACGACTGATACCCAGGGCGATGCCCAGGGCCTGACCCGAATGGAACTTGCCATCCTTAAGAAGCTTTAACAACGTCAGCATGCAAGTCTCGCCTCACAATGAGGCCCGCATGATAGCCATGCCCCGAGCCGTTGCATAGAAACCCCGAGGGCTAGATTTCCTGCGGACAAAACAAAACCCCAACTGCTTTCGCAATTGGGGTTTCGGAATTTAATCTTGACGATGACCTACTCTCACATGGGGAAACCCCACACTACCATCGGCGATGCATCGTTTCACTGCTGAGTTCGGGATGGGATCAGGTGGTTCCAATGCTCTATGGTCGTCAAGAAATTCGGTAGCCAGGTCGTGGGCCCTTGCGGGTTCACGCTCCAGCGAATGGGTATGTGACAGCTTGGTGTTTTGTGAGTATCTCGAACTTTCGGTTCGTTTCGTCTTCACACACCGCAATCTGGTGCTCTTTCGCCTTTGGGCTCGAAGCAAGCAAATTGCTTGGGTGTTATATGGTCAAGCCTCACGGGCAATTAGTATTGGTTAGCTCAACGCCTCACAGCGCTTACACACCCAACCTATCAACGTCGTAGTCTTCGACGGCCCTTCAGGGGACTCAAGGTCCCAGTGAGATCTCATCTTGAGGCTAGTTTCCCGCTTAGATGCTTTCAGCGGTTATCTATTCCGAACATAGCTACCCGGCAATGCCACTGGCGTGACAACCGGAACACCAGAGGTTCGTCCACTCCGGTCCTCTCGTACTAGGAGCAGCCCCTCTCAAATCTCAAACGTCCACGGCAGATAGGGACCGAACTGTCTCACGACGTTCTAAACCCAGCTCGCGTACCACTTTAAATGGCGAACAGCCATACCCTTGGGACCGGCTTCAGCCCCAGGATGTGATGAGCCGACATCGAGGTGCCAAACACCGCCGTCGATATGAACTCTTGGGCGGTATCAGCCTGTTATCCCCGGAGTACCTTTTATCCGTTGAGCGATGGCCCTTCCATACAGAACCACCGGATCACTAAGACCTACTTTCGTACCTGCTCGACGTGTCTGTCTCGCAGTCAAGCGCGCTTTTGCCTTTATACTCTACGACCGATTTCCGACCGGTCTGAGCGCACCTTCGTACTCCTCCGTTACTCTTTAGGAGGAGACCGCCCCAGTCAAACTACCCACCATACACTGTCCTCGATCCGGATAACGGACCTGAGTTAGAACCTCAAAGTTGCCAGGGTGGTATTTCAAGGTTGGCTCCACGCGAACTGGCGTCCACGCTTCAAAGCCTCCCACCTATCCTACACAAGCAAATTCAAAGTCCAGTGCAAAGCTATAGTAAAGGTTCACGGGGTCTTTCCGTCTAGCCGCGGATACACTGCATCTTCACAGCGATTTCAATTTCACTGAGTCTCGGGTGGAGACAGCGCCGCCATCGTTACGCCATTCGTGCAGGTCGGAACTTACCCGACAAGGAATTTCGCTACCTTAGGACCGTTATAGTTACGGCCGCCGTTTACCGGGGCTTCGATCAAGAGCTTCGCGTTAGCTAACCCCATCAATTAACCTTCCGGCACCGGGCAGGCGTCACACCCTATACGTCCACTTTCGTGTTTGCAGAGTGCTGTGTTTTTAATAAACAGTCGCAGCGGCCTGGTATCTTCGACCGGCATGGGCTTACGCAGTAAATGCTTCACCCTCACCGGCGCACCTTCTCCCGAAGTTACGGTGCCATTTTGCCTAGTTCCTTCACCCGAGTTCTCTCAAGCGCCTTGGTATTCTCTACCCAACCACCTGTGTCGGTTTGGGGTACGGTTCCTGGTTACCTGAAGCTTAGAAGCTTTTCTTGGAAGCATGGCATCAACCACTTCGTGTTCTAAAAGAACACTCGTCATCAGCTCTCGGCCTTAGAATCCCGGATTTACCTAAGATTCCAGCCTACCACCTTAAACTTGGACAACCAACGCCAAGCTGGCCTAGCCTTCTCCGTCCCTCCATCGCAATAACCAGAAGTACAGGAATATTAACCTGTTTTCCATCGACTACGCTTTTCAGCCTCGCCTTAGGGACCGACTAACCCTGCGTCGATTAACGTTGCGCAGGAAACCTTGGTCTTTCGGCGTGGGTGTTTTTCACACCCATTGTCGTTACTCATGTCAGCATTCGCACTTCTGATACCTCCAGCAAG
>NZ_CP166781.1:5742500-6457253 GCF_059695655.1 Pseudomonas sp. LBUM1672
CGCTTTCGCACCTCAGTGTCAGTATCAGTCCAGGTGGTCGCCTTCGCCACTGGTGTTCCTTCCTATATCTACGCATTTCACCGCTACACAGGAAATTCCACCACCCTCTACCATACTCTAGCTTGTCAGTTTTGAATGCAGTTCCCAGGTTGAGCCCGGGGATTTCACATCCAACTTAACAAACCACCTACGCGCGCTTTACGCCCAGTAATTCCGATTAACGCTTGCACCCTCTGTATTACCGCGGCTGCTGGCACAGAGTTAGCCGGTGCTTATTCTGTCGGTAACGTCAAAACACTTACGTATTAGGTAAATGCCCTTCCTCCCAACTTAAAGTGCTTTACAATCCGAAGACCTTCTTCACACACGCGGCATGGCTGGATCAGGCTTTCGCCCATTGTCCAATATTCCCCACTGCTGCCTCCCGTAGGAGTCTGGACCGTGTCTCAGTTCCAGTGTGACTGATCATCCTCTCAGACCAGTTACGGATCGTCGCCTTGGTGAGCCATTACCTCACCAACTAGCTAATCCGACCTAGGCTCATCTGATAGCGCAAGGCCCGAAGGTCCCCTGCTTTCTCCCGTAGGACGTATGCGGTATTAGCGTCCGTTTCCGAGCGTTATCCCCCACTACCAGGCAGATTCCTAGGCATTACTCACCCGTCCGCCGCTCGCCACCAGGTACAAGTACCCGTGCTGCCGCTCGACTTGCATGTGTTAGGCCTGCCGCCAGCGTTCAATCTGAGCCATGATCAAACTCTTCAGTTCAAACATCTTTGGGTTTTTAAGAAACCCTAAACTTGGCTCAGCAATCGTTGGTTACATCTTTGATTTCTCGCGGAGTAACTTGTGATGCTGATAATCTTGTTGACTATCAGTCTGACTCCACAAGCACCCACACGAATTGCTTGATTCAGTTGTTAAAGAGCGGTTGGTTAAGATCTTTCGTCTCAACCGAGGCGCGCATTCTACAGCAGCCTCTGTTGCTGTCAAGCGGTTATTTTCAGAAGTTTTCAAAGTTTCCTTTGCAACTTCAACCACTTGCGCTTCCGATCTCTCGTTAGCGGGAGGCGAATTCTACAGCGTTACTCGCTGCTGTCAACACCTCTTTTTCTCCGCTTTCGACCGAGAAGATCGAACCGTCAATCAAGCCACACAAACCCGCTTGATCAACTCCTTCTGGGCTTCGATGACCTGAAGCAACTCACTGTCGAAAACTGCGTAACTCTTTGTTTACCAAGGAGTTTTCCGTTTCGACTGCGCCGGAAGTGGGGCGAATTATAGACTTCCAGAATCTGCCGTCAACCCCTGATTTCAGGTTTATTCGGATTTGAGCGTAATGCGCGCAAATGCCTTCTTTCCAGCCTGGCAAACATGGGTCGCGCCCAATACATATATAAAGGTGCGATCGACAACCTCGCCATCTATACGCACACCACCGGAACCCAACAGGTCTCTCGCGACAGCCGAGTTCTTGACCAGGCCTGCCTTATTAAGGACAGCAGCAATCGGCATGTCTTCAGCAGCGATCAGTTCGATCTCTGGCAGATCGTCCGGTAGCTCGCCATCCTTCATACGGTTGCCCGCCGCACGGTGAGCATTGGCCGCAGCCTCTTCACCATGAAAACGCGCAACGATCTCTTCAGCCAGTTTGATTTTGATATCACGCGGATTGGCGCCCGCCTCGACATCCGCACGGAATGCATTTATCTCATCCATGGAGCGGAAGCTGAGCAATTCGAAGTAGCGCCACATCAGCGCGTCCGGAATCGAGACCAGCTTGCCGTACATGACACCCGGCGCCTCCTGGATACCGACGTAGTTGCCCAAGGACTTGGACATCTTCTTCACGCCATCCAGACCTTCGAGCAGCGGCATGGTCAGAATGCATTGAGCCTCTTGACCATAACTGCGCTGCAGCTCACGTCCCATCAGTAGGTTGAACTTCTGGTCGGTACCGCCCAACTCGACATCCGCGCGCAAAGCGACCGAGTCATACCCTTGAACCAACGGATAAAGGAACTCGTGAATGGCGATTGGCTGATTGGTGGTGTAGCGCTTGTCGAAGTCGTCGCGCTCAAGCATGCGAGCCACTGTGTATTGCGAAGTCAGACGAATGAAGTCTGCTGGCCCCATCTGATCCATCCAGGTGGAGTTGAACGCTACTTCCGTCTTGGCTGGATCAAGAATCTTGAAGACTTGAGTCTTGTAGGTCTCGGCATTCTCGAGAACCTGCTCACGGGTGAGCGGAGGACGCGTCGCGCTCTTGCCGCTTGGATCACCGATCATCCCGGTGAAGTCACCTATAAGGAAGATCACCTGATGCCCCAGCTCCTGGAACTGGCGCAGCTTATTAATAAGCACGGTATGACCCAAGTGCAAATCCGGCGCAGTCGGATCGAAGCCTGCCTTAATACGTAGCGGTTGGCCACGCTTGAGCTTTTCGATCAGCTCGGACTCGACCAACAGTTCTTCCGCACCACGTTTAATCAGCGCTAGCTGCTCTTCAACCGACTTCATAACAGACCCGCAAGGCTCGAATTCAAAGGGGACCAACCATACAAGATCACGCGTCAAATACAAAGTTTGGCCGGCGCGATGACGCCAATCCGCTGACAGAGTGACCGCGGACTTGCTTCAGAGATGATTTGGTTATATTTTATACAGTTATTTCATCTTCATCATGTCATTCATCTTTTCCAATTCATCTTTTTCAAAGTCAAAAATTACCTATGACCAAAGAATCGTCTAAAGCGCCACCGCTTTACCCGAAGACCCACCTGCTCGCAGCAAGCGGTATCGCCGCTCTTCTGAGCCTGGCGCTTCTGGTATTCCCTTCCAGTGATGTAGAAGCCAAAAAGACAACGCTGAGTCTTGAACTGGAAAGTCCTGCTGAACAACTGACACAAGATCAAGACGCTGCTGAAGCCGTCCAAGCCACAAATGAGCCGGCAGCCTCGCCTTTCGCGCAGATCGAAAACAGCGCCGAAGAACCTCAGGAAACCGCCCAGGCCGAGCCTGCACCGACGCCTGTCGTCGAAGAAAAGAAGGCGCCAAACCACAGGGAAGTGATCGTTTCCAAAGGCGATACGCTGTCCACGCTGTTTGAGAAAGTCGGCCTCCCCGCCACTTCAGTGCATGAAGTACTGGCCAGCGATAAACAGGCCAAGCAATTCAGCCAGCTCAAACACGGCCAGAAACTCGAATTCGAACTCGCCCCCGACGGCCAACTGACCAATCTGCACAGCAAGGTCAGTGACCTCGAAAGCATCACTCTGACCAAGAATGATAAGGGTTATACGTTCAACCGCATTACCGCCAAGCCTACCGTGCGCTCCGCCTACGTTCATGGCGTGATCAACAGCTCGCTGTCGCAGTCTGGCGCGCGCGCCGGCCTTTCCCACAGCCTGACCATGGACATGGCCAGCGTGTTTGGCTATGACGTCGACTTCGCCCAGGATATTCGCCAGGGCGACGAGTTTGATGTGATCTACGAGCAGAAAGTCGTCAACGGCAAGGCTGTCGGCAACGGCCCGATCCTTTCCGCACGTTTCACCAACCGCGGCAAAACCTACACCGCCGTGCGTTACACCAACAAACAAGGCAACAGCAGCTACTACACCGCTGACGGCAATAGCATGCGCAAGGCGTTTATCCGCACGCCGGTAGACTTCGCCCGCATCAGCTCGAAATTCTCCATGGGCCGCAAACACCCGATCCTGAACAAAATCCGCGCCCACAAAGGTGTCGATTACGCAGCACCACGCGGTACCCCGATCAAAGCAGCCGGTGACGGCAAAGTATTGCTGGCCGGTCGCCGTGGTGGCTACGGCAATACCGTGATTATCCAGCATGGGAACACCTACCGCACGCTGTACGGCCACATGCAAGGCTTCGCCAAAGGCATCAAGACTGGCGGCAGCGTCAAGCAAGGCCAGGTGATCGGATATATCGGCACAACCGGGCTCTCCACCGGCCCGCACTTGCACTATGAGTTCCAGGTCAATGGCGTGCACGTCGACCCACTGGGCCAGAAAGTTGCGATGGCCGATCCAATCTCCAAAGGGGAACGCGCACGCTTCCTTGCGCAGAGTCAGCCGTTGATGGCCCGCATGGATCAAGAGAAGTCCACTATGCTGGCTTCGAAGCGCTAAATCATGACGCTCTATATAGGTGTGATGTCCGGGACCAGCCTAGATGGCTTGGACATTGCGCTGATCGAGCTGACCCCGGCGATCAACTTGATCGCCACGCACTACACTCCCATGCCTGATTCCCTGCGCACCGAGCTGCTTGGCTTGTGCGCCAGCGGCCCGGACGAGATTGCCCGCTCCGCCATCGCTCAACAGAACTGGGTGAAACTGGCCGCTCAGGGCATTAACACCCTCCTCCAACAACACAACCTGAAACCCGAAGACATTCGAGCGATTGGCAGCCACGGCCAGACCATTCGCCATGAACCGGCGCGCGGCTTCACCGTACAGATAGGAAACCCTGCCCTATTGACCGAGCTGACCGGCATCACCGTGGTCAGCGACTTCCGCAGCCGTGACGTGGCCGCCGGCGGACAAGGTGCACCGCTGGTTCCAGCCTTTCACGAAGCGTTGTTTGATGAACGTGCCGGTAATCGTGCGGTGCTGAACGTTGGCGGATTCAGCAACCTCAGCCTGATCGAACCCGGCAAGCCTGTCGCCGGCTTTGACTGCGGCCCAGGCAACGTTCTACTGGATGCGTGGATTCATCAGCAACGCGGCGACAACTTTGATCGCGACGGCCAATGGGCGGCCAGTGGCAAGGTTGAACCGGTTCTGCTGTATGAATTGCTGAGTGATCCGTTCTTCGTGACCAAAGGCCCGAAAAGCACCGGTCGCGAAGTGTTCAACCTGCCATGGCTGACACAACATCTCTCGAAGCTCCCGACCTTCGCCGCTGAAGACGTGCAAGCAACCCTGCTTGAGCTGACCGCACTGACCATCGTCGAATCGCTGCAGCACGCTCAATCGAATACTCAGGAACTGTTGGTCTGCGGTGGCGGCGCCCATAACGCCACACTGATGAAGCGCCTGGCCAGCCTGCTACCCAACGCGACAGTCAGCAGCACCGCCGCCTACGGCGTGGACCCGGACTGGGTTGAAGCCATGGCCTTCGCCTGGCTGGCCCATTGCTGCCTGGAAGGCGTCGCCGCCAATCGCCCAAGCGTCACCGGCGCCCGCGGCCTGCGCGTACTCGGCGCCATCTACCCGGCATAAACGCCACACAGCAAAACGCCGCAAAGCCCTGAAGCCATGCGGCGCTTGATGATGCGGTGAAGGGCGATCAGATCGAGAACGAAGAGCCGCAACCACACGTGGTGCTGGCATTCGGATTCTTGATTACGAAACGCGAACCTTCCAGACCTTCCTGATAATCCACCTCGGCACCTGCCAAGTACTGGAAACTCATTGGGTCGACCACCAGACTCACACCTTCGCGCTCGACGATGGTGTCGTCATCGGCCACTTCTTCATCGAAGGTAAAGCCGTACTGAAAACCTGAACAACCGCCGCCCGTAACGAATACGCGCAGCTTCAAGCGATCATTCCCCTCTTCATCGACCAGGCTCTTCACCTTGTGCGCGGCACCGTGGGTGAATTGCAAAGCGGTGGGGGTGAAGGATTCGACGCTCATGCTGACTATCTCCCGGCGTTACGCCGCCATAATGCGTGATGACGCGCATTATCCGCTTCTCCTAGAAAATTGGTCAACTATTGTTACGGTATATCAATAAACCCGATTGCCGGTTCTAAATGCAAAAAGGCCCGTCAGACGGGCCTTTTTACTGAGCGGGATAAAACCTTACGGCAGCATGCCGGCGTGGGACAGGCCCAAGCGCTCATCCAGCCCGAACAGAATGTTCAGGTTCTGCACCGCCTGACCCGACGCACCTTTGACCAGGTTATCGATCACCGACAAAACCACCACCAGATCACCGTCCTGCGGACGATGCACCGCGATACGGCAGACGTTGGCGCCGCGCACGCTGCGGGTTTCCGGATGGCTGCCGGCCGGCATCACATCGACGAACGGTTCGTTGGCGTAGCGCTTTTCAAACAACGCCTGCAGATCCACCGAGCGATCCACGACAGTCGCATACAGTGTCGAATGAATGCCGCGAATCATTGGCGTCAGGTGCGGAACGAAGGTCAGACCGACGTCCTTGCCCGCTGCGCGACGCAGACCCTGGCGGATTTCCGGCAAGTGACGGTGACCTTTGACGGAATAGGCTTTCATGCTTTCCGACGTCTCGGAGTACAGCGAACCGACCGAAGCACCACGGCCCGCACCGCTGACACCGGATTTGCAGTCAGCGATCAAACGCGTGGTATCGGCCAGCCCGGCTTCGAGCAATGGCAGGAAACCCAATTGCGTAGCCGTTGGATAGCAACCCGGCACGGCGATCAGGCGAGCATCCTTGATCTGCTCGCGATTGACTTCCGGCAGACCGTAGACCGCTTCCTCCAGCAGCTCCGGCGCACCGTGCGGCTGGCCGTACCACTTGGCCCATTCAACCGAGTCTTGCAGGCGGAAGTCCGCCGACAGGTCGATGACCTTGGTCCCGGCCGCCAGCAATTCGCCAGCCAGCGCATGGGCAACACCGTGCGGCGTGGCGAAGAACACCACATCACAGGCGCCCAGTGTCTTGATGTCCGGAACGCTGAACGCCAGGCCGTCGTAGTGGCCTCGCAGGTTCGGGTACATGTCAGCCACGGCCAGACCGGCCTCGGATCGGGAAGTGATCACGACCACTTCAGCTTGCGGATGCTGTGCCAACAGACGCAGCAGTTCGACACCGGTGTAACCCGTGCCGCCGACGATACCGACCTTGACCATATACCTGCCCTCAACGAACCCACTGGAAAGCCGTCGATAATAGGGGCCGCGCGGCCCTGCGACAACCGCTTAGGTGACGTGCGGACAGTCAAGCCTCTACTATTCGGGCTACCGTGAACCTGGGAATAACTAAAAATGCTTTATCTGTGGCTCAAAGCGCTTCATATCATCAGCATGGTCTGCTGGTTTGCCGGCCTGTTTTACCTGCCGCGCCTGTTCGTTTATCACGCCCAAAGCGAGGATACCGTCAGCAAGGAACGCTTCAGCCTCATGGAGCGCAAGCTGTACCGCGGCATCATGGGCCCGGCGATGATCGCCACGCTGATTTTCGGTATCGCGCTGATCTGGCTTAACCCAAGCATCTTCAGCCAGGGCGCCTGGATTCACGCCAAGCTGACGCTGGTGGTGATCCTGATCGGCTACCACCATATGTGCGGCGCGCAGGTGAAACGTTTTGCCCGTGGCGAAAACACCCGCAGCCATGTCTTTTATCGCTGGTTCAATGAAGTGCCGGTTCTGATATTGCTGGCTATCGTAATTCTGGTCGTTGTTCGGCCGTTCTAATAAGCACAACTCACCGGGGTACTTCCAATGTCGCTGCCCGCTTTGCTCGAACAACGTTTGCGCCTGCCCGTAGTGGCTGCGCCGATGTTTCTGATTTCCAATCCGCAATTGGTGCTCGCCTGCTGCCGTAACGGCGTGGTCGGCAGTTTTCCCGCACTGAACCAGCGCGAGAGCAGCGGCTTCAAGGCCTGGCTGGAAGAGATCGAGGCAGGGTTGGCGACACTGGAGAATCCTGCGCCTTACGCCGTGAACCTGATCGTCCACAACACCAACCCACGACTGCAAGCAGACCTTGCGATCTGCATCGAGCATAAAGTGCCGATCGTGATCACCAGCCTCGGCGCTGTGAAAGAAGTAGTCGATGCCGTTCACAGCTATGGCGGCCTGGTGTTTCATGACGTGACGACCCGTCGCCATGCCGAAAAAGCCGCCGAGGCCGGTGTGGACGGTTTGATCGCCGTGGCAGCAGGCGCCGGTGGACATGCCGGGACCTGGAGCCCGTTCTCGCTGATTGCCGAGATTCGCCAGTTCTTCGACAAAACCCTGCTGCTGGCAGGCTGCCTTAACCATGGTCACGAAATTCTTGCCGCGCAATTGCTCGGTGCGGATCTGGCCTACTTCGGTACGCGATTTATCGGCACGACGGAAAGTCATGCGCCTGACGCTTACAAAGAGATGTTGCTGACTGCCAGAGCCGCGGACATCGTCCATACGCCAGCGGTGTCAGGCGTACCGGCAAGCTTCATGCGTCAAAGCCTGGAGGCCGCCGGTTTCGACATGGCCGCGTTGCAAGGCAAGGGCGAGGTCGACTTCGGCTCCAAACTCAAGCCGATCAGCGATGAAGCCAAAGCCTGGAAAACCGTGTGGTCTGCAGGCCAGGGTGTCGGGGAAATCGATGATTTGCCAAGCGTCGATCAACTGGTCGCTCGACTGGACGCGGAATATCGCAAGGCACTGGAACTGGCGGCACAGCTGCCTAAACGCTGGCCGCGCTGAGATGAAAGTTTGGCCAGCCCGCCCCGGCTGGCCTTACACTCCACGCCTGTAACATTTCCTCATTCAAAAACTCGCGACAAGGATGCCTCGCAATGAGCGACAACCGTTTCAAGATCGTGTTCGACGGCGCTCTGCTGCCAGGCGTTGACGCCACCACCGCTAAACAGAAGCTGGCCGAGCTATACAAAAGTGAAGTCGCTGCGGTCGAACGGCTGTTCACTGGCAAGACGGTTACGCTCAAGAAAGACCTGTCGCACACCGACGCGCAAACCTACCTTCAGGCGCTGACGAAAACCGGCATCGATGCTCGCATCGAAAGCGAGCCGTCCATAGAGCTGAACCTGGCCGATGCTCACGAACACCGGCCCGTCAGCAGCCCATCCGGATTCGCCGACCCGGCATCCCCTTACGCCCCGCCTCGGGCTACCGTCGGTGAAGCCCTGCCAGAATACGCCACACTCAAGCCATTCAGCGTTGAAGGCCGCATCGGTCGTTTGCGCTATCTTGCCTGGACGATGGCCCTGACGCTGGTCACGCTGGCCGTCGGTTCGGTACTGGCCATTTTTGCCTTCGCCATCATCAGCGCCGATTCAACCGCAGGCCTGATTCTCGGTGGCCTGGTGGCGTTCATCCTGTTCATTGCCATGGCGGTCGTGAGCATTCAGATCAGCGTTCAGCGCCTGCATGACATCGGCTGGTCCGGCTGGCTCTGGCTGCTGAACCTGGTCCCGTTCGTGGGCAGCTTCTTCCCGTTCGTGATCATGATCGCCCCGGGCACCAACATCGCCAATCAATACGGCGCGCCGCCTCCACCTAACACCACCGCGGTCAAAGTGCTGTCTTCGCTGTGGGTCGTGTTGATTGCCATCGTCTTTATTGGCGCACTGGCCGGAGGCTTGACGGCTATTCAGGAAGAATATGAAACCGCGGCCGAAACCAGCTACGACAGCAGCTCAGTGATTACCGAAGAAATTGAAGTCGAGCCGGCGCAAGAGGCGGAGCAAGCAGCGGATTCCGCAGAGGAAGAAGCCGAATAAGCCCCGGCCCCTGTAGACTCTGCGAAAGAATGAACAGCGCTCCCCGCCCGTGACACCCGCGTCGCCGGCGCGGAGCTGTTGCGATGGAGAACTGCATGACCCGTTACGCTCTGATCACCGGCGCTTCCAGCGGCATCGGCCTGGCGATGGCCGAAGCGCTGGCCCGCCGTGGCCGCAGCCTGATACTGGTGGCCCGACAGCGTGATCAGCTGGAAAGTATTGCAATCGAATTGACCCAACGGTTTGGCGTGGAAGTGCTGTTCCGCGCCTGTGACCTCGGTGAACCACTACGGCTGTCCGGGTTCCTGCTGGAACTGGAAGAAGGTGACCGGCAAATCGATTTGCTGGTCAACTGCGCGGGCATCGGCACCTGCGGGCCATTTCTGGCCCAAGACTGGATGACCGAGCAGGACCTGATCGAAGTGAACATCCTGGCCCTCACCCGCTTGTGCCATGCCATCGGTAACAGCATGGCCTTGCAGGGTGGCGGGCAGATTCTGAACGTCGCTTCAATGGCGGCATTTCATCCCGGCCCGTGGATGAGCACCTATTACGCCAGCAAAGCCTATGTGCTGCACTTTTCCGAAGGGCTGCGCGTCGAGCTGAAGAAGTGCGCAGTCAAGGTCTCGGTGCTTTGCCCCGGCCCGACACGTACCGGCTTCTTCCGCACTGCGCAGTTGAACACCGGCAAACTGGCCGACAGCAACCTGCTGATGAGTCCAGAAGAGGTTGCGCTGTATACCGTGCGAGCCCTGGAGAAAAATCGGGCAATCATTATTCCGGGTCGGGGGAACCGCTGGCGTGCCTTCCTGCCGCGGCTCGGCTCTCGCTGGCTGAACCGGACAATCGCGGGCATGGTCAACAAGGCCTACTGTCCGCGCTGACCAGGCCTCAAGGTAAAAGGCTGGGCTCGGGGATAACCCATGAGTACACTCAGGCCAGCCCCAACAACGGAGAAAACAGCTGTGGATACTCTGTTCACCAAGATCATCAACCGGGAAATCCCGGCAAAAATCATTTACGAGGACGACCAGGTACTGGCCTTCCACGACATCGCCCCACAGGCACCGGTGCATTTTCTGGTCATCCCGAAAAAAGCGGTGCGCACCCTCAACGACCTCACCGAGGACGACAAGGCATTGGCCGGACATATCCTGTTCACCGCCCAACGCCTGGCCCTGGAACTCGGCTGCGAGGAAGGTTTCCGTGTGGTCATGAACTGCAATGAACTGGGTGGACAGACGGTCTATCACATTCATATGCATGTGTTGGGTCAGCGCCAGATGCACTGGCCGCCGGGCTGATTGCAGCAAACCTTGTGGGAGCGGGCTTGCTCGCGAAAGCGATATGTCAGTCGACATCAACGTTGCATGACACACTGCCTTCGCGAGCAAGTCGGATCGCCGCACCGCCGATTCCACAAAGGCTCGTAGCTCAGCAACTGCTTCACAATGACCCAGCGCAAACCTTCCCCGGCCGATTGGGTTAAACTGGCCGCCGAGATTCTTCCCGGAGGTCAGCATGACTACCCAGCGTCACTACTCGCCGATTGACCGCCTTCTGCTGCAAGCCGATGCCGCGATGCGTACCTTGCTGCCCTTCAGTGGCCAGCCGTACCGTCCGTCGCCCGCCATCGTGCAGCCGGATGCGCAAATGAGTGACGAAGACACCCGCCACGTTGCCGGTTTGATGCGCATCAACCATACCGGTGAAGTCTGCGCCCAGGCGCTGTATCAGGGTCAGGCCCTGACTGCGAAGCTGCCGCATGTACGCGCCGCCATGGAACATGCTGCCGAAGAAGAAATCGATCACCTGGTTTGGTGCGAGCAACGCATCAAACAGCTGGGCAGCCACACCAGCATTCTCAACCCGCTGTTCTACGGCATGTCGTTCGGAATTGGCGCGGTGGCTGGATTGATCAGCGATAAGGTCAGCCTGGGTTTCGTTGCCGCGACCGAGCATCAGGTGTGCAAACACTTGAACGAGCACCTTGAGCAATTGCCGGAAGAAGATGAAAAGTCCCGGGCGATTCTTGAGCAGATGCGGATTGATGAAGAACATCATGCCGAGAGTGCGCTGGATGCCGGAGGTTTTCGTTTTCCGGCGCCGGTGAAATTCGGGATGAGTTTGTTGGCAAAAGTGATGACCAAGAGTACTTATCGGATCTGATAGATGCATTGCCTGACAAGGTCTCTTCGCGAGCAGGCTCGCTCCTACAGGGGATTTTGCGACAGACATGAAAAAGGCGACTGCCGTGAGGGAGTCGCCTTTTTTTGTGCTCGAAAATCTTAGTTAGGCATGTTGCGCGCGTAGAAGATTTCCAGCATTTCGTGTTTCACACGGTCGGTCACCTGAGCTCGCTGCTCGGAGGACAGGCTGTTGGTGGCGTCGCCAAACAAGTAGTTGTCCAGTTCGAAGTTCTTCAACAGCATCTTGGTGTGGAACAGGTTTTCCTGGTACACGTTCACGTCGGTCATCTGGTACGCGTCGCGGGTGTCGTCGGAGAGGTAGTTCTGAATCGAGTTGATCTCGTGATCGATGAAGTGCTTGTTGCCTTCCACGTCACGGGTGAAACCGCGCACGCGATAATCCACGGTCACGATGTCCGAATCGAACTGGTGAATCAGGAAGTTGAGCGCCTTGAGCGGTGAAATGACGCCACAGGTCGACACGTCAATGTCCACACGGAAGGTCGCAATGCCATCGTCCGGATGGATTTCCGGGTAGGTGTGCACCGTGATGTGGCTCTTGTCGAGGTGAGCCAGGATAATCTCGGGCAACGGGCCCGGCGACTCTTCGATCTGGCTGTCGGTCGGGGTTACCGGCTCTTCAGAGATCAGAATCGTGACGCTGGCGCCCTGGGGTTCATAGTCCTGACTGGCAATGTTCAGGATGTTGGCACCAATGATATCGACAACTTCTGTGAGGATCTGCGTCAGGCGTTTCGCGTTGTACTCTTTATTGATGTACTCGACGTAAGCCTGTTGGTCTTGCGGGGTTTCCGCGTAGCAGATGTCATAGATGTTGAAGCTCAAGGTCTTTGTCAGGTTATTGAACCCGTGGAGCTTGAGTTTGCTTTTCACCGTTAAAAACTCTCTATGTATTGCGGCCCGGGCCGCGTGATCAAGCATGCCCGTCAGATGCGAACAACGCAGCTGCGTAGGACGGTTAACACCTCTTCGCGATGGCGATTTTGGTTGTCTGTTCGGGTTTGCAGCCGTCGAAGACGGGCCACTACCCTGAAAAAAGTGGCGCATTATGCAGACGTCAGCTTGGGATCGCCAGAGTCTGCACTGCTTTTATGATAGTTGAATGTCGATTCAACCGAGTTCGATGATCTCGTAGTCGTGGGTAATCGCCACGCCAGCCGCGCCGAGCATGATCGACGCCGAGCAATACTTCTCCGCTGACAGTTCGATAGCGCGTTTGACCTGGGCTTCTTTCAGCCCGCGGCCCTTGACCACGAAGTGCATGTGGATCTTGGTGAAGACTTTCGGATCTTCGGTCGCACGCTCGGCTTCGAGGAAGGCTTCACAGCTTTCGACGGCCTGACGGGACTTTTTGAGGATGCTGACCACGTCGAAATTGCTGCAACCGCCAACACCCAGCAGGAGCATTTCCATCGGCCGGACACCCAGGTTACGACCGCCTGCATCGGGCGGACCGTCCATGACCACGACGTGACCGCTGCCGGATTCACCGAGGAACATGGCTTCGCCAGCCCATTGGATGCGTGCCTTCATCGCCAGACTCCACTGCTTAAAAAAGGGTCGCCAGCTTAGCACAGGGCCCCTGATCTACAGCGCCCTGCATTCGTAGGGCATAACCATCCGAACCGTAGGTAATTTCTCGAATATTGCGAGAAGTGTCTGTTAAGCTGGCGCCAATTCGCTGGCGCATAGCCAGCTTTGCTGGCATCCGTCGTCATCGACTCATAAAAAATCAAACACACCGTGAAGTCTTTTCGGGATACAACCATGGTTGCTATTGCCCCAACCCCCAAAATCAAGAACCTCGACAAGCTGTTGATGCATTGCCAGCGCCGTCGTTATGCGGCCAAGAGCAACATCATTTGCGCCGGTGATCGCTCGGAAACGCTGTTCTTCATCATCAAGGGTTCCGTCACGATCCTGATCGAGGATGACGACGGCCGCGAAATGATCATCGCCTACCTGAACTCCGGGGACTTTTTCGGCGAGTTGGGCCTGTTTGAACAAGCGGGGCTCGAGCAGGAACGCAGCGCCTGGGTACGCGCGAAGATCGAGTGTGAAGTGGCGGAAATCAGCTACGCAAAATTCCGCGAACTATCCCAGCAGGATCCAGACATTCTTTACGTGCTCAGCGGACAAATCGCACAACGTCTGCGTAATACCACGCGCAAGGTCGGCGATTTGGCCTTCTTTGACGTCACCGGCCGCGTCGCCCGTTGCCTGCTGGAACTGTGCAAACAGCCGGACGCCATGACCCACCCGGACGGCATGCAGATCAAAGTCACCCGTCAGGAAATCGGGCGGATTGTCGGTTGTTCACGGGAGATGGTCGGTCGCGTGCTCAAGGATCTGGAAGAACGCAACCTGGTGGACGTCAAAGGCAAGACCATGGTGGTCTTCGGTACGCGCTAAGCTTGAAAACTCAAGCGGCGAGCATGTCCGCCAGCAGCTGGCGATAAAGCGCATCAAGCCGCCCGAGCGCATCGGGCGCGGCAAACTTCTCATGCAGGGCAATGTGGCTTTCGGCGCGCACCCGCTGCTCAAGACCGCACGCTTCGTTGAAGCGATTGACCGCAGCGACCATCGATTCACGCTCGTTATCCAGCAACAACGCACCGTGCACCAATCCAACTGGACGCGCTCCACCCTTACTCTGGCGCCAGCGCTGAGCGGTGCCGACCATCTTACGGCCGTCGAGGTTGACGTTGAAACGGCCATCGCAGAACGCACCGTCGACTTCGCCCAAGGAAGATACGCCGCCCAGCTCATCGAGTAACTGACAGATCGGGTCGCAGAGACGGCGATAAGCGGTTTCGATGCGGTTCTGGTCACCTTCGCTGCGAGGGGGTGCGTAGACCAGCGCGATATTGATAGTGGAAGCCGATTGCGGCACAGGCTCTCCGCCGGTTTCACGCAGCAGCACTGGCCAACCGGCGGCGGCTGACACTTCACAGGCGGCTTCGAAACCTGGCAGGCGGTTCAGACGTCGGGGCATGACCAATGCGCGGTCGCTGGGTTGCCAGAACAATAAGCCGAAGTCTGAATCGCCGGTGCAGACATGGGCCAGCAGGTCTTGCTCGGCTTGCAGGCCGGCTTCGACGGTCAGATGGGTCGGCTGAGTCATGGGCTACTCCACTAGGCGTAAAGTCTTTGGGAAATTTGAGGGCCTCTTCGCGAGCAAGCCCGCTCCCACATTAGAATTGTGTACACAGATCCAATGTGGGAGCGGGCTTGCTCGCGAAGGGCGCGCAGCGGTTTGCCTGACTGCACTCAGTCGAGCGTAGAACCGCTGACCGGACCGCCGCGCTCAGGAAAGAACAGGCGCTGCAACTCGGTGCCCGGGCTTTCGGCGCGCATAAACGCCTCGCCCACCAGAAACGCGTACACGTCACTGATTTCCATCAGCTCCACATCGGCCCGGTTGAGAATGCCGCTTTCCGTAATCACCAGGCGATCACGCGGGATGCGTGGCAACAGGTCGAGCGTGGTTTCGAGGCTGACGTCGAAGGTGTGCAGGTTGCGGTTGTTCACGCCAACCAGCGGTGTATCGAGGGTTTTCAAGGCCCGCTCCAGCTCGTCGCCATCGTGGACTTCCACCAGCACGTCGAGGCCGACGCTTTTGGCCACGGCCGCCAGTTCGGCCATCTTCAGGTCATCCAAGGCGGAGACGATCAACAGCACGCAGTCAGCGCCCAACGCGCGGGCTTCGACGATCTGGTACGGATCGATCATGAAATCCTTGCGGATCACCGGCAGGTTGCAGGCCGCCCGCGCCTGCTGCAGATATGCATCGGCGCCCTGGAAGTAATCGATATCGGTCAGCACCGACAAGCACGTCGCGCCGCCCTTCTCGTAGCTTTTGGCGATGTCGGCAGGAACGAAGTGCTCGCGGATCACGCCTTTGCTCGGCGAGGCTTTCTTGATTTCGGCAATGACGGCCGGCTGTTTCAGCTTGGCCTGAGCAATCAGTGCCTTGGCAAAACCACGGGGTGCATCGGCCGCCTTGGCCAGGCTTTCCAGCTCCGCCAGACTCACACGGGCGCTACGCTCGGCAACTTCCTGGACTTTGCGGGCCAGAATGTTTTCCAGAACCGTCGGTACACTCATCCCTCATTCTCCACTTTGAATACCGCGGTAAATGCACCCAACTCCTCAAGTTTTTCCCGAGCGAGGCCTGTGTGCAGCGCATCGTGCGCCAGGGCAACGCCTTCTTTCAAACTGGTTGCCAGGTCGGCGGCGTACAGCGCCGCACCGGCATTGAGCACGATCATCTCGGCGGCTTTCTGGCCGCTTTCGGTCTTGCGCTTGCCCAGGGCATCGCGAATCAGCTCAAGGGACGCCGCCGGGCTTTCCACCGCCAGGCCGTGCAGGCTTTGGCTCTTCATGCCCAGGTCTTCCGGCTCGACCCAATATTCAGTGATCTGGTCATTCTTCAGTTCTGCCACATAGGTTGGCGCCGCCAGACTGAACTCATCCAGGCCATCCTTCGAATGCACCACCAACACGTGCTTGCTGCCCAGACGTTGCAAGACTTCGGCCAATGGCCGGCACAACGCCTGGCTGAACACGCCCACCACCTGGTGTTTCACGCCGGCCGGATTCGTAAGCGGGCCGAGCATGTTGAACAGGGTACGCAGGCCAAGATCCTTGCGCGGGCCGGCGGCGTACTTCATTGCACTGTGATGGGTCTGGGCAAACATGAAACCGATGCCGACATTGTCGATGCAGCGTGCCACCTGGACCGGAGTCAGGTTCAGGTAGATCCCGGCCGCCTCCAGCAAGTCAGCGCTGCCGCTTTTGCCCGACACCGCACGGTTACCGTGCTTGGCCACGGTGCATCCGGCCGCTGCCACCACGAAAGAGGAAGCGGTCGATACGTTAAAGATGTTTGCACCGTCACCACCGGTGCCGACCACGTCGACGACGCCGTCGAGGGTCTTGAGTTCGACCTTGTCCGCCAGCTCGCGCATGACCGACACCGCGCCGACGATCTCGTCGATGCTTTCACTTTTCATGCGCATGGCCATCATGAACGCGCCGATCTGCGCATCCGTGCATTGCCCGGTCATGATCTCGCGCATGACATCGCGCATCTCATCGGTGCTGAGGTCGAGGTGATCGACGATACGGCTCAGGGCTGTCTTGATATTCATGAAAAGTCCTTAGCGCGTGCCGCCGGTTTGTTTGAGGAAGTTAGCGAACAGCTCGTGGCCCTGCTCGGTGAGAATAGACTCGGGGTGGAACTGCACACCCTCGATGTTCAATGTCTTGTGGCGCAGGCCCATGATTTCGTCGACCGAGCCGTCTTCGAGCTGGGTCCAGGCGGTCAGCTCCAGGCAATCGGGCAGGGTTTCGCGCTTGACGATCAGCGAGTGATAACGCGTCACCGTCAGCGGACGATTCAGGCCTTCGAATACGCCCTTGTCCTCGTGGAATACCGGGCTAGTCTTACCGTGCATGACCTGCCGGGCGCGGACCACATCACCGCCAAAGGCCTGACCGATGGATTGGTGACCGAGGCAGACACCAAGAATGGGCAGTTTGCCGGCGAAATGCTTGATCACATCGATCGAGACTCCGGCTTCGGTCGGGGTGCAAGGGCCGGGGGACACGACGATACGCTCAGGGTTGAGCGCTTCGATTTCGGCAACGGTGAGCTCATCGTTGCGCACGACTTTGACCTGGGAGCCGAGCTCACCGAGGTATTGCACAACGTTGTAGGTAAAAGAGTCGTAGTTATCGATCATCAGCAACATGGCGGTTGGAACCTCTTGAATTCACTGACTTTAAGTACAGCCTTCGAATGATTACCCGCAACGTCCTGCGCTTTGTCAGTCGCCGGGTGCGCCGGCAAAGCGGTATGTCATACGGGTGAAGAAGGCAAATCGGTACAGGTCCGGCGGGGCCGGCAAAAGAATTCAGGCGCGCCAACGCCAGCGGGCGTGTGCCTTGATGACTTGATCCAGAAGTTTGCTGATGATCAACACGGGGAAGGTCTCATTCATACGTCTCGGCACAGTAACTTAGCTGGGCAGAGCGTGCAATATAGCCGGCGTGACTGGCCGCGAAACAATTGAACGGTTCGCGACCGATGGCAAAAGGCCGGAAGTTTTTGGTACTGTCGTTTCGTTCACTACAACAATAAATAAACGGACTTGCTCATGATCAAACAGACGTTGTTTGTACCGCTCGCAGGATGCTTGCTCGCCATGGCCTGCGCCCAGGCGATCGCCGCGCCTAATCCTTACTCCAATTTCGTCGTCTTCGGTGACAGTCTCAACGATGCCGGGACCTTTGCCGACACGGGCGGGCCTGCCGGTTCGACCCAGCGCTTTACCAACCGGACGGGGCCGGTTTACCTGGATGGCAGCGGCGAAGTCCGCTCGCTCAACTCCACACAGATTCTTGGCGGAAAACTAGGCTTCTCGGCGGATCAGACCGCCTCATCTTCCTCGGCGGTACGCGCCAACAATGGCCAGCCCGATGGCAACAACTGGGCCGTCGGCGGTTATCGCACCGACCAGATTCTCGATTCGATCACCAGCACCTCCGCCACGGGCGATCGCACCCGCGCAGGCTATCTGCCGTCGAACAATTTCCGCGCCGACCCGAACGCGCTGTATTACCTGTCGGGCGGTGGTAACGACTTCCTGCAAGGTCGCGTGACCAGCCTGCCTCAGGCCAGCGCCGCCGCCGATCGCCTGGTCAGCAGCGTGCAAACCCTTCAACAGGCCGGTGCCCGCTACATCATGGTCTGGTTGCTGCCAGACATCGGCTTCACCCCGGCCTTCAACGGCACACCACTGCAAGCGTTCACCTCCCAACTCAGCACCCAGTTCAACACTGAACTGGTGAGCCAGCTGCAGAACGTCAATGCCAACGTCATTCCGCTGAACATCCCGGTTCTCCTTAAGGAGACGTTTGCCAACCCGGGGCAGTTCGGCCTGGCCACCGATCAGAACCTAAGCGCCACCTGCTTCAGCGGCAGCAGCTGTACGGAAAACGCCCGTTACGGCATCAACAGTGCGACGCCGGACCCAACCAAACTTATCTACAACGACTCGGTGCACCCGACCGAAGCCGGGCAACGCCTGATTGCCGATTACGCCTACTCGCTGCTGGCCGCGCCATGGGAAGCTACCCTGTTGCCACAAATGGCCCAAGGGACTTTGCGTTCTCATCAGGATGAGTTGCGCAACCAGTGGCTGGCTGATTGGGAAAACTGGCAAGGCGTGGGTCAATGGCGGGCGATTGTCGCCGGCGGCGGCCAACACCAGGATTTCGATAGCCAGCGCAGTGGCGCCAGTGCTGACGGCAACGGCGCCAACCTGAATATCGGCGGCAGCTACCGGCTCAATGACGCATGGCGTGTAGGTTTGGCGACGGGCTTCTACAATCAGAAGCTCGAAGCAGGCGATCACGACTCGGATTACAAGCTCAACACCTACATGGGTACGGCATTCGCCCAGTACCAGCAAAACCGTTGGTGGGGTGACGCGGCAGTGACCGCCGGGCATCTGGACTACGACAGCCTCAAACGCAAATTCCAGTTGGGGGTCAACGAACGCGCAGAGAAAGGCGACACCGACGGTTACCTGGTCGCTATCAGTGGCCGCCTGGGGTATGACATCGCGCCAGAGGCCAGCAGCCCGTGGCACCTGTCGCCGTTCGTGAGTGCTGATTTCGCCAAAGTCGAAGTCGACGGTTATTCGGAAGACGGTGCCGACTCCACCGCGTTGACCTTCGATGATCAGTCGCGCATCTCCCGGCGTCTTGGTCTCGGCATCCAGGGCAAGTACCAGATCACTTCGCAGACCCAGGTGTTCGGCGAACTGGCTCACGAGCGCGAGTACAACGACGATACCCAGGATGTGACGATGAACCTCAACAGCCTGCCGAACAACAGTTACTCCCTGGCTGGCTACACACCGCAATCCCACCTGAACCGCTTGAACCTAGGCGTGAGCCACAACCTCACCAAGGATCTGGCATTGCGGGCGAGTTATGACATTCGCAAGGATGACGACTTTACCCAGCAAGGCATTAACGTAGGCGTTGCGCTGGACTTCTAAACATCAGGCAAAAAAAACGCGGCGCCCTCACAGGTGCCGCGTTTTTTTTATGCTGAACACTTATTGTGGCGAGCGAGCTTGCTCGCGCTCGACTGCGAAGCAGTCGTCGATTGGGCCTGCTTCGCAGGCCAACGGGAGCAAGCTCCCTCGCCACAAAGGCTCGCTCCAGGTTTTGTGTGAACTCAGGCGTCCGGGGTTTGCTCGGCCAGGGCCACGGCGCGGAACATCGCACGGCGTTTGTTCAGGGTTTCTTCCCATTCCAGCGCCGGCACCGAGTCGGCGACGATGCCGCCACCGGCCTGCACGTGCAGTTCACCGTTCTTGATCACTGCGGTGCGGATCGCAATCGCGGTGTCCATGTTGCCGTTCCAGGCAAAGTAGCCCACTGCCCCGCCGTAGACGCCACGCTTGACCGGCTCCAGTTCGTCGATGATTTCCATCGCGCGAATCTTCGGTGCGCCCGACAACGTACCCGCTGGCAGAATCGCCCGCAGTGCGTCCATCGCCGTCAGTCCAGCCTTCAATTGGCCGGTAACGTTGGACACGATGTGCATCACGTTGGAATAACGCTCGATGACCATTTTCTCGGTGAGTTTCACCGAACCGATCTCCGACACCCGACCGGTGTCGTTACGGCCCAGGTCAATCAGCATCAAGTGCTCAGCGATTTCCTTGTCGTCCGACAGCAGGTCTTTTTCCAGCGCCAGGTCCGCCTCTTCGTTGGCCCCGCGTGGGCGAGTGCCGGCAATCGGGCGCACGGTGATCAGGTTGTCTTCGACCCGCACCAGCACTTCCGGCGAACTGCCGACGACGTGGAAGTCGCCGAAGTTGAAGAAGTACATGTAAGGCGTCGGATTGAAGCAACGCAGCGCCCGGTACAGATCGATCGGCGCCGCCTTGAAGTCGATCGACATGCGCTGGGACGGCACGACCTGCATGCAGTCACCGGCCAGGATGTATTCCTTGATAGTGTCGACGGCTTTTTCGTAATCATCCTGGGTGAAGCTCGAGCGGAATACCGGATCAGCCGACTGTTGCTTGCTGAAATCCAGGCCACGGCGCGGGGTGATCGGCTGACGGAGTTTTTCCAGCAGCTCTTCCAGACGGGCCTGACCTTGCTCGAAGGCATCTTCCTTTGAGGGGTCAGCCAGCACAATCGCGTGCATCTTGCCGGCGAGGTTGTCGAACACCACCACGGCGTCGGAGACCATCAGCAGAATGTCCGGCACGCCCAGCGGATCCGGGTTCGGGCACTTGCCCAGACGCTTCTCCACATAGCGCACGCAGTCGTAACCGAAATAACCCACCAGACCGCCATTGAAGCGCGGCAGGCCAGGGATGGTCGGCACGTTGTAGCGGGCTTTGAAGGTTTCGACAAAGGCCAGAGGATCTTCGACCTCGTGGCTTTCGATCTCGACGCCGTCGTGGGTCACGCTCACCTGATGATCGTGAACCCGCAGCACGGTGCGGCACGGCAGGCCGATGATCGAATAACGGCCCCACTTCTCCCCGCCTTGCACCGATTCCAGCAGGTAGGAGTTCGGCTCGTCGGCCAGTTTCAGGTAGATCGACAGCGGGGTATCGAAGTCGGCCAGGGTTTCGCAGGCCAACGGGATACGGTTATAGCCGGCAGCGGCCAAACGCAGGAATTCTTCGCGGATCATGGGGTAGCCTCGTGGCTTGAGGTGCTAACAGTCAGGTATGCAAACGCGCCGGAAAGCCGGCCAGAATCAAGTCAGGCGCGCCAACGCCAGCGGGCCAGGGCCTTGATGACTTTCATCCAGAGTTTGCGAGTGACCACCACGATGGCGTTTCCAGAAGGGGGTTGAGCTACGTCGGGCAACGTTATCTCAGCGGCTGGATCCAGGCAACCGGGAATTAGCTTGCGCAGATCGTCGATCACCAGCGTCGGCGACTCTTCCGAAATAGGCCGGCCATGGTTGTAGCCATAGCTGAGGGCCACGCACTTGACCCCCGCCGCTTTCGCCGCCAGCACGTCGCTGCGCGAATCGCCGACAAACAGCGATTGCGAGGCCGGAATATTGGCCATTTTCATCACGAAAAACAGCGCGGCCGGATCAGGCTTTTTCTGCGGCAGGGTGTCGCCGCCGATAATCCACTTGAAGTAACGGCCGATTTTCATCTGATCCAGCAGCGGCGCGACGAAGCGCTCCGGCTTGTTGGTGATCAGTGCCATCTCGACACCCTGCTTGTGCAGCCATTTGAGGGTGTCACGCACGCCTGGATAGACCACGGTCAAGTCATGGCTCTCGCTATAAGCCTCCATGAAAATCGCCAGTGCGCCCTCGGCTTCACCGTCGTCGACCGTCGAATGGTCGATGCCACCGGCCAGCGCACGGCGAACCAGCACCGGTGCGCCGTTGCCGACCCACTCGCGCACCGACTCGAGGCCGGCCGGTTGACGCCCGAGTTTGAGCAGCATGTTATCCACAGCCAGGGCGAGGTCGGGGACCGAATCGATCAGCGTGCCATCCAGATCGAACATCACCAGCCGCGGCAGACGCCCCGGGAACAGCTGCTCAAAGCCACTCATGGACGAGCCAACGCCAGTTCGGAACGCATCTTTTCAATCACCTCTTGGTAGTTCGGTGCATTGAAGATCGCCGAACCGGCGACGAAGGTGTCGGCGCCAGCCGCTGCGATTTCACGAATGTTGTTCACGTTGACGCCGCCGTCGATTTCCAGGCGGATGTCACGGCCGGAGGCATCGATCAGCGCGCGCGCTTCACGCAGCTTGTCGAGGGTGCCGGGGATGAACTTCTGCCCGCCGAAACCCGGGTTGACGCTCATCAGCAAGATCATGTCGACCTTGTCCATCACGTACTTGAGCACGTCCAGCGGCGTTGCCGGGTTAAACACCAGGCCCGACTTGCAGCCGCCTTCGCGGATCAGTTGCAGGGAACGATCGACGTGCTGCGAGGCTTCCGGGTGGAACGTGATGTAGGTCGCACCAGCCTCGATGAAGTCACCGACGATGCGGTCTACCGGGCTGACCATCAGGTGAGCGTCGATCGGCGCGGTCACGCCGTACTTGCGCAGCGCGGCGCACACCATCGGGCCGATGGTCAGGTTCGGCACATAGTGGTTGTCCATGACATCGAAGTGCACGAAGTCGGCGCCGGCGGCCAGGACGTTGTCCACTTCTTCACCCAGGCGGGCGAAGTCGGCGGAGAGAATCGACGGAGCAATGACGAAGGGCTGCATGACGCACCTTTTTTGAGCAGAATCACGATGGCGCGCATTGTATACCTCATGCTTTGACGCGCGCACTGTGACCGCGATGATTGGGCCTGCCATCAATCATTAAAGTGAGCGCAGGCTCTAGTACGCCGCTCGGTAGATCTTCTCGATATCGATGGCGCTCAACTTGCGTGGATTGTTGCGCATCAAGCGCTCGATCCCCGCGGCTTCCACGGCCATGGCCGGGATCGCGTCCTCGGGAACACCGAAACTGCGCAGGCCTGGCGGAATTTCTACCGCGGCGCACAACTCGGTCATCGCCTCCACGGCTTTGTCCGCCGCTTCATTGGCGCTCAGGTGAGCGGTCTTCACCCCCATGGCCTCGGCAATATCCTGCATGCGCTCCACGCAGGCCATCTTGTTCCAGGTCATGACATACGGCAGCAGCAAGGCGTTGCTGACGCCATGGGCAATGTTGAAACGCCCGCCCAGCGGATACGCCAGCGCATGCACCGCGCCGACTCCGGCATTACCGAAGGCCATGCCGGCCATCAGGCTGGCGGTGGCCATGTCTTCGCGGGCTTGCAGGTTGGATGGGTTGGCGTAAGCCTTGGGCAGCGCTTTGGCGATCAGCTTGATGGCGCCAATGGCCAGGGCATCGGTGATCGGCGATGCGTTGATCGACAAGTAGGATTCGATGGCATGCACCAGCGCATCAACGCCACTGGCGGCGGTGACACTGCGCGGGCAGGTCAGAGTCATTTGCGGACTGACCAACGCCACGTCCGGCAATAGATAGTCGCTGACAATGCCCTTCTTCAGTTGCGCGACCTTGTCAGAGAGGATGGCGACGTTGGTCACCTCCGAGCCGGTGCCGGCCGTCGTCGGGATGGCAATCAGCGGTGGGCCTTTGCGTGGCACCTGATCGACGCCGAACAAATCCTCCAGCGCACCGTGATAACCGGCGTAGGCCGCGACGCTTTTGGCGATGTCGATGGCGCTGCCGCCGCCGAGTCCGATCAGACCGTCATGCCCGCCCTCGCGGTATACCCGCATGCAGTCCTCGACGATGGCGATTTCCGGGTCTGGCAGCACACGGTCGAAAATCTCGTAGGATCGATCGCCCAACTGCGCGAGCGCCAGCTCGACCGTGCCGGACTTGACCAGGGCAGCGTCGGTGACGATCAGCGGGTTGTCGACATCCAGGCGGGTGAGTTCGGCGGCCAGTTGCTCGATGGCACCTGCGCCGGTGATCAGTTTGTGAGCGATTTTGAAAGAGGAAAGACTCATCGTGCGCAGCCTCTTATAAATAGGGGAGCTGGGCACAATAGTAGCTGGGGATTGGGGTTTGTCTGCTATTCAGGCCATGAATGACCCAACATCCCGAAAACACCCTGAATCCCTGCGGGAGCGAGCCTGCTCGCGATAGCGGAGTATCAGTCGACATCAATAATTGAATGTCAGTCCGTCATCGCGAGCAGGCTCGCTCCCACAGGGGATGGTGTTTGGGCTTAGACCTGGGCGGTACGCAGTTTTTCGCTGCGGCCGCGCAGCCATTCCAGGGTCAGCAACAGGATCACCGAGAAGGCAATCAGCAGGGTCGCCGCAGCAGCAATCGTCGGGCTGAGGTTTTCGCGGATACCGCTGAACATCTGCCGAGGCAAGGTCGCTTGTTCCGGGCCGGCGAGGAACAGCGTCACCACCACTTCATCGAACGACGTCGCGAAAGCAAACAGCGCGCCGGAGATCACACCCGGCGCAATCAGCGGCAGCGTCACCCGGCGGAACGCCGTCAGCGGCGAAGCACCCAGACTGGCAGCGGCACGCACCAGGTTATGGTTGAACCCCTGCAAGGTCGCCGACACAGTAATGATCACAAACGGCACACCCAACACCGCATGCACCACGATCAGCGAGAAGAAGCTGTTACCCAGGCCCAGCGGCGCAAAGAACAGGTAGCTCGCCACACCGATGATCACCACCGGCACTACCATCGGCGAAATCACCAGCGCCATCACCAGCGCCTTGCCCGGGAAATCGCCCCGCGTCAGGCCGATCGCCGCCAGCGTCCCGAAGATCATTGCCAGTACCGTCGCCGCCGGGGCAACGATGATGCTGTTCTTCAATGCCCGCATCCATTCCGCCGAGGCGAAGAAGTCCTGATACCAGTGCAGCGAGAAGCCTTGCAGCGGATACACCAGGAAACTGCCCGAGTTGAACGACAGCGGAATGATCACCAGCACTGGCAGAATCAGGAACAACAGAATCAGGCCGCAGAGAATCCGCAAGCTGTAAAACCACGCCCGTTCGATGGGCGACATATAAGGACTCAGCATTTCATTCTCCCCTTAGCTCAGGCGCAGGCGACTGGCGCCCACCAGCCAGCTGTAAATCAGATAAAGCACCACGGTCGCCAACAGCAGCAGCCCACCGAGTGCGGTCGCCATGCCCCAGTTGATGCTGGTGTTGGTGTAGAAGGCGACGAAGTAACTGACCATCTGATCGTTCGGGCTGCCCAGCAACGCCGGGGTGATGTAGTAGCCGATCGCGAGGATGAACACCAACAGGCAACCGGCGCCGACACCGGCATAAGTCTGCGGGAAATAAACCCGCCAGAAACTGGCGAACGGGTGGCAGCCGAGGGAGATCGCGGCACGCATGTAGGTCGGGGAGATGCCTTTCATCACGCTGTAGATCGGCAGGATCATGAACGGCAGCAGGATGTGCACCATCGAGATGTAAACCCCGGTACGGTTGAACACCAGCTCCAGCGGCTTATCGATGATGCCCATCGCCATCAGGCCGCTGTTGATCAGCCCGCCCGATTGCAGCAACACGATCCACGCGGCAACCCGCACCAGGATCGAGGTCCAGAACGGAAGCAGCACCAGAATCATCAGCAGGTTGCTTTGGCGTGATGGCAGGTTCGCCAGCAGGTAGGCCAACGGATAAGCCAGCACCAGGCAGATCACGGTGATGATCAGGCCCATCCAGAACGTGCGGGCGAAGATGTCGAGGTAGATCGCCTGGTCAGGAGTGGCCGGGGCGATTTCGCCGAGGTCGTCGATGCGATGATCGACGGACGCCAGCAGGTAGTACGGCGTAATACTGCTGGTGTTGCGGCGCACCGCTTGCCAATAGGCCGGGTCACCCCAACGCTCGTCGAGGCCCTCCAGCGCTTCTTTATAAGAGGCCGGTTCGGTGGCGAACGGCAAGGCGCGGGCGGTTTTGGTCAGCAGGCTGCGGTAGCCGGCCAACTCCATGTTCAAGCGCTTGGACAGGTCGCCCAGGGTCTGATTTTTGCGCGCTTCAGCGAGGTCTTCGCTGGCCGCCTTGTAAACCGGTTCAGCGGGCAGGCCGCGGCCGTCCCAACTGGCGATGGCCGCCACGGTGCGCGGCATGCCGCCGACCACTTCCGGGTTACCAACGCTTTTGTAGAGCAGCGCCACGATCGGCACCAGGAACACCAGCAACAGAAACAGCACCAACGGCGCGATCAATGCCTGGGCCTTCCAGCGGTTGATCCGCTCGGCGTGCTTGAGCCGCTGCTTCAAGGTGGGGTCAGTGCCCGCGTTCAGGGGAATGGCGGTGGCCATGGCGTACTCCGGAAATCTTTGATCAATCGTTGAAGTGGGAACGAGCTTTTGTGGCGAGCGAGCTTGCTCGCGCTGGGCTGCGAAGCGGCCCCAAAATTCTGCTGACAACTTCCAATTTTGTGAGTGCTGCGCACTCAAGCGGGAGCAAGCTCCCTCGCCACAAAAGCTCGCCCTCACAAGAGGGCGAGCCCTCTGGTTACTTCGCAGCCCAGGAATTGAAGCGCTGTTCCAGTTGCTCGCCGTTGTCAGCCCAGAAGCTGACGTCGATCTGCACCTGGTTGGCGATGTTTTCCGGGGTGGTCGGCATGTCTTTCAGGACATCCTTGGACAACAACGGGACGGCCTGAATGTTGGCTGGGCCGTAAGCAATGTTTTCCGAGTAAGTCTTCTGCTGCTGCGGAGCCACCGAGAACGCGATGAACTTCTTCGCCGCTTCGGCGCGCTTGGCGTCCAGACCTTTCGGAATCGCCCATGCGTCGAAGTCGTAGATACCGCCGTTCCACACGACTTTCAGGTTGCTTTCTTTCTGCACGGCGGCGATCCGGCCGTTGTAGGCCGAGCTCATGACCACGTCACCGGACGCGAGGTATTGCGGCGGTTGTGCGCCGGCTTCCCACCACTGAATGCTTGGCTTGAGCTCATCGAGTTTCTTGAATGCGCGATCCTGGCCATCTTTGCCGGCCAGCACTTTATAGACGTCTTTCGGCGCAACGCCGTCGGCCATCAGTGCGAATTCCAGGGTGTACTTGGCGCCTTTACGCAGGCCGCGCTTGCCCGGGAATTTCTTGGTGTCCCAGAAATCTACCCAGCTGGTCGGTGCGGAGACCAGTTTGTCGGCGTTGTAGGCCAACACGGTCGACCACACGAAGAAACCTACGCCACAAGGCTGAATCGCGCCCTTGACGTAATCTTCGGATTTGCCGAACAGCGCAGGGTCAAGTTGCTCGAACATGTCTTCGTCGCAACCGCGAGACAGTTCTGGCGATTCAACTTCCACCAGGTCCCAGGACACGCTCTTGGTGTCGACCATGGCTTTGACCTTGGCCATCTCACCGTTGTATTCGCCTGCCACGATCTTGCCGTTGCCAGCCGCTTCCCACGGTGCATAGAACGCTTTGGCCTGCGCGGCCTTGTTCGCCCCGCCAAAGGACACCACGGTCAAATCCGGGCCCGCCGCCATCGCGTGTGCCGCACCGATCATGCCCATGACCAAAGCGGTGAATTTCAGGGATCTCAACATTTATTGTTCTCTCCACGTGCAGGGTTGGTGTTGGTGTAGCCGGGGCGATCAATGCGCCTCTAGAAGTGGGTCGAGCGCGCGAACGTGTTCGACCTGCCAGCCAAGCGGTACCACATCGCCGACGGCGAGCGCGGGATCGAGCTCGGCAATCGGTTGTTTCACGAAGAAGTCGGTCTTGCCGCAGACTTCCAGGCGAACCCGGACGTGGTCGCCCAGATAGATGAATTCCGCCACCCGCCCTGAGAAGCGGTTGACGCAGGATTCGCTGGAGCCGTTGAGGCTTACGCGTTCCGGACGAATCGACAGCGTGACCGGTTCGCCGGTCTTGCCGACATTGACCGCCAGGGCTTCAACCTTTTCACCGCGACCGAGTTCGACGATGCAACGATCGCCGGTCTGGCTGTGCAAGCGGCCGTTGAGACGGTTGTTCTCGCCGATGAAATTGGCGACGAAGGTGTTTTTCGGCTCTTCATAGAGGGTGCGCGGCGCAGCGATCTGCTGGATCTCGCCCTGATGGAACACCGCCACACGGTCGGACATGGTCAGGGCTTCGCCCTGGTCGTGAGTCACGTAGACCACGGTCACGCCGAGGCGCTGGTGCAGGTGTTTGATTTCCATCTGCATGTGTTCGCGCAGTTGTTTGTCCAATGCGCCGAGGGGTTCGTCCATCAGCACCAGTTGCGGTTCGAACACCAAGGCGCGGGCCAGGGCCACACGCTGTTGCTGGCCGCCGGACAGTTGCGCCGGGTAGCGCTGGGCGAAGGCGTCGAGCTGAACCATGCTCAGGACTTTTTTGACCTTGTCACTGACGTCGCTCTTGTTCAAACCGCGCACGGTCAGCGGAAACGCCAGGTTCTCGGCGACGGTCATGTGCGGAAACAACGCGTAGTTCTGGAACACCATGCCAATGTCGCGCTTGTGCGGCGGCACGTTGTTGATGGAGCGCCCGGCCAGTAGGATTTCGCCGGCAGTCGGCGTTTCGAAACCGGCGAGCATCATCAGGCTGGTGGTCTTGCCGGAGCCGGACGGCCCGAGCAAGGTGAGGAACTCGCCTTTGCGAATTTCCAGGTTGAGGTCTTTGACGATCAGGTTCTCGCCGTCGTAGCTTTTTTGCACTCCACGAAAGCTGACCAGAATGTCACTGGCCCCTGCGTTTGAATCGACCTGGCTCATACCCACACCTTTTTTGTTGATGACTGCTGTGGAGTAAGCCTAGTGGACGGTTGGGAGCGCGCAAATCGGGGCGCAGGAGAGAATCGCCTCAGCGGGATGGAAGGTTGGGGGTAGGGATTGCCCTACACGGATGGCGGGGATGGATAGGGGCGGTGGCTAGCCTGAAGCTACAAGCCGCAAGAACTGGCAAAAGTAGCTTTTCAGGGTGTCGCAAACGGATATGACGACGAGATCCCTGTGGGAGCGAGCCTGCTCGCGATAGCGGTGAATCAGGCAAAGCTATGCCGACTGACACGCCGCTATCGCGAGCAGGCTCGCTCCCACATTGGGACGGTGGTGGGCTTTAGAGAAGCTTGTGCTCCATCGCATATTTCACCAGTTCCGCCAGGGAGGTGATGTTGAGTTTCTGCATCAGCCGCGCCTTGTGGGTGCTGATGGTTTTGCTGCTCAGGGCCAGTTGCTGCGCGATGTCGTTGACGTTGGCGCCCTGGGCCAGGCGTTCGAACACCGAGAACTCACGCTCCGACAGCAACGAATGCAACGGCCGCGAATCGGTCAGGCCGACTTCGAAAACCATGCGATCGGCCAGGTCCGGGTCGATGTAACGACCGCCCGCCGCGACTTTGCGGATCGCCGTCAGCAGCAGTGCGGGATCGCTGTCCTTGGTCGCGTAACCCGCAGCGCCGACCTTCAGCGCCCGCGCCGCCATTTGCGCTTCGTCGTGCATCGACAGCACCAGAATGGCCGGAGGATTGTTCAGCGCACGAATCCGCGGGATCGCTTCCAGGCCATTGACGCCCGGCATGGAGATGTCCAGCAATACCACTTCGCAGGGAACATGCCGCAGGGTCTCGAGCAACTGCTCGCCATTGCTCGCCTCCCCCACCACCAGCAAGTCCTTGGCCAGGCCAATCAACTGCTTGATGCCTTCACGGACGATGGTGTGGTCTTCGGCTACCAGTACACGGATCACAGTCTTCTCCATTTTTCTTGTTTCAGAGCCAAGATCATTCGCGGGCAAGCCACGCTCCCACAGGGTTTTGCGTTGTTCACACTATCCCTGTAGGGGCGAGCCTGCTCGCGAAGCGTCAGTACAGACACCACAAATACTTCAGGCCTCATTCACGGGCACTCGCACACTCAACGTCGTGCCCTCCCCCGGCTCACTCTCCAGCGACAACCGCCCGCCCATGATCAACACCCGCTCACGCATGCCGACCACCCCGAAGGACGTCGCCCTGCCGGTGGCAGGAACAAATCCTACGCCATCATCGCTGACGGTCAGACACAACTCGTCGCCTTCCAGCGTCAACGTCAGTTCAACAGTATGCGCCTGGGCATGGCGCATGACATTGGTCAGCGCTTCCTGAAGAATCCGGAACAGCCCAATGGCCTTGGCGTCACTGAGCACCGGCAGATTCTCCGGCACCTGCACCAGACACGGAATCTGCGTGCGCGCCTCGAATCGCCGGGCTTGCCACTCGATGGCGGACGCGATCCCGGCATCGAGAATCGGTGGCCGCAACGCCGTCGCCACATCGCGCACCAGCTGGAACAGCTGCGCAATCAAGCGTTTCATGCTGTTCAAGCGCTCATTCAGCCCCGGGTCGAGTTGGGCATAGGCCAATTCGCACATGGAGGTTTCCAGCTTGAGCACGGTCAACATCTGACCCAACTCGTCGTGAACTTCCCGGGCAATGCGGGCTTTTTCCTCTTCCCGCACGCTCTCCAGGTGAGCGGATAACTCACGCAGTTGCTCGCGGGAGCTGGCCAGTTCCAGTTCGATGCGCTTGCTCTCGCTGATGTCCCAGACAATCCCGTCCCAGACATACGCGCCGTCTTCGAGCCGACGGGTGATGGCCTTGATCTCGGCCCAGCGTTGCTCGCCCGAACGCGTGAGAATCCGCCCCTGCCATGACCAGTCGCTGTCGGTGTCCAGCGCATGGTCCTGAGTCTGGTGATAGCTGGCCTTGTCGTCCGGATGCACCAGGCTGCGCAGGCCTTTGTCGCGATGGGCCAGGGTCGCCGGCGAGTAGCCCACCAGACTCTCACTGCCTTCACTGATGTAGGCAAAGTCGATTTGCCCCGTCACCGGCGCCCGTTCCAGGCGAAAGACCAATCCCGGAACGTTGGCGGCAATCCCCTGCAACCGCGCTTCGCTTTCCTGCAACGCCGCGAGGGCGCGACGACGTTCGGTGACGTCGTTGAGGTAGACCACCAGGTATTCACCACCGCGAAAGCGCATGAAGCTCAACGAGACATCGGTCGGCAGGATGCTGCCATCGGCTCGAACACAGTTGGTTTCGAAACTTTGCGGCCCCTCTTCGCTGGCCCGGGCGCGCTTCCACAGGTTTAACCAGCGGTCCATGTGCAAGCCCGGCTCGAAGTCGATCAATGGCCGATCAATGATTGCACCGGACGGATAGCCGAGCATGGTTTCAGCGGCGCGGTTGGCATAGCGCACGTGACTGTCCCAGTTGACCCAGAGGATGCCGACGGTGCTTTGATCGATGGAGAACTGCGTCAGGCGCAACGCCTCTTCACTGGCCTCGCGCAGGGCAATGTCCTCGCGCGCCGCCAATAGACGCTGCTCCAGACTGTGCTGCTGGCGGCGCTGCCAGAACACGATGGCCATGCTGCTCAGCATCAATACCGCCATCAGCAGGCAGAGGTTTTGCCAGAATCCCCGGGATTCGGTCAGACGCGGGTACTTGGGTTGCAGCCATTGGTTGTGCAGTTGTTCAAGGTCTTTGGCCGGGATCGCCCGCAGCGCGCTTTCGACGATGCCGGCCAGTTCCGCCTGGTCCCGTCGCGTGGCGACTCGCAGCAATTGCGGCAGACCGATATCGCCCACCACGACCAGTCCGGAGAACTCAGGCTCCACGGATAAACGTCCCAACTGCGCTTCATCGACCACGGCGTAACCAGCCTGCTGGCTCAGCAACAGCTGCAACGCCTGGCGCTCGATCGGTACGCCTTGCAGGTTCAGATGGGGATAGTTGCCGCGAAGGTAATCGGCCGTCGCGCTGGGCATGCGCACGGCGACGCGGGTCTGGCTGTCGAGTTTCTCCAGCTCCACCACACCAGCGCTTTTCTGATCGCTGACCACCAGTTGCGGCACTCGCATGTAGGGGTCAGAGAACTGCCAGAACCGCAGGCCGGCGGGGGTTTGAGTCAGCCCGGGGGCAATGTCGATTTCACCCTCGCGCGCGGCGGCTTCCAGTTGCGCGAGGTCGGGGAAATTACGCCAGCTCAGTTCGACCTTGAGGGCCTTGGCCAGCCATTTCATCAACTCGACGTTGACCCCGGACAAGCGCTGCAAGCGGCGATCGTATTGCGCGTAAGGCGCCTGCAACACCAGCCCCACGCGCAACTCGCCGTGCGCGGCCAACCACTGTTGTTGCTGGGGCGACAAGGCCGCGACGTGCGCCGGTGGCGCGGAAGCCGCCCAACTCATCAAGGGAAACCACAAACAGCCGATAACCCACAGGCAGCGAAAACGCATCATCGAAGTCTCACACACTGACAAATACTGACCAACCCATTAGGCTGCCGGAATAACTTCTGGCCTGGAATATCCGATGCCCCCTGTCTACCGCCTGGCATTGCCAGCATTGTGCCTGTCGCTGATCCTGCCTTGCGCCTTTTCCGTCGAGGCGGCCGACCCTGCGCCTGCTGCCGCGGAAAAACCCGCAGAAGAAAAACCGGTCGAACGCCAGCCACTGCTTGAGCGTAGTCAGGAAGAAGCGAAAGCACTCGAGCGACAAATCCCTGCGCAGGAACAGCAACAACTGCAAGCCGGCGCCGACACCTTTCTTGCGTTGTGGAAACCGGCCAATACCGCCGAGCCCAAAGGTGCGGTGATTATCATCCCGGGCGCTGGCGAAACCGTTGACTGGCCGCAAGCAATCGGCCCGTTGCGCAACAAATTGCCCGACGCCAAGTGGAGCAGCCTGAGTATCACCTTGCCGGACGTGCAAAGCGATGCCATCGCACCACGCGTCATGGAAATGCCACCAACGCTCAAGGCGCCCGAAACCGGTAGCAAGGACTCGACCACGGCAGCTCCCATCGAGCAAGCGGCCGGTGGTGAAGCGGAAGTTGCCGACAAGGCCATCGCCGAAACCACCGAGGAGCAAGCCAAAGCCAATGCCGAGCGCATCTTTGCTCGCATTGATGCGGCTATTGCCTATGCCGAACAGCAAAGCGCTCGCAGCATCGTGGTATTGGGCCATGGCACCGGTGCTTATTGGGCCGCGCGTTATCTGAGCGAAAAGCAGCCGTCGCAAGTGGAGAAATTTGTGATGGTCGCGGCACAGACACCTGCCGCGGCGAAGCCCGAGCTGGTTGAACTGACGCCGACACTGAAGCTGCCGACGGCGGACATCTTCTATATGGACAAGCCGCTGGATCGCAACGCAGCGCTGGCACGGATGCAGGCCAGCAAGCGCTTGAAGACTTCGGCGTTCAGCCAGGTGTCGCTCAAGGCGCTGCCCGGTGATGCAAAGGCCGAGCAAGAGCAACTCGTGCGGCGGGTGCGTGGTTTGTTGAATCCGCAGAAGGCGGCGGACTGACAGACCGCGTCGCCCCCATCGCGAGCAAGCTCGCTCCCACAGTTGATCTCGGTCGAACACAAATTTTGTGTTCACTGGAAATCTAATGTGGGAGTGAGCCTGCTCGCGATGGCGGCCTCACAGTCAACGCTTGAGTGTCTGCTACCGAAAATCCCGCCGCTCACGAATCAACGTATAAGCCGTATGCAGTTCGCGAGTCTTGTCAGTCGCCTCACGCACCTGCAACGCCGTCGCACCGCTGCCGGCAATCTTGTCCGGGTGATGGCGACTGAGCAGGCGTCGATAGGCACGCTTGATCTGCGCCGGCTCGCTGGTCGCCGACACCCCCAACAGCCGCAAGGCATCCTGATACGTCAGGGTGCTGCTGACCTGCGGTCGCTTGTGCTGATCGTAGTCGGCCGCCAGCGCCAGTACTTGTTGCGGCGTCCAGCCCAGCCACTTGCCCCACTGGGCCAGCAGTTCGCGCTCATTGTTCCCCGCTCGCCCATCGGCCCAGACCATCCGCCAACAGGCGCGCAACACGCCTTCGGCAGCATGAGGCTGGGCACTCAAGCGCCGTAGATATCCGCGCAAGCGGTCATTGCCCGACTTGCCACGATTGAACGCGGCAATGGCACGACGCTGCGCCGACTCGGTCATCTCCAGCGAGCGCATTTCCTGGCGGGCCTGCTGGATGTGGCCTTCAACCACTCGTCCATCGCTCTTGGCCAGTCGTCCCAGCAACACGAACAACAGTTCATCGTTGCGCAGCATCGGACGACCGCCGAGCTTTTCCCGCAAATGCCCCCAGCTCTGCAGGTGCAAACGCCGATCCAGCGCCTGTCCCAACAAAGCGCCGAGCATGGCCCCCGGAATGCTGGCTATGGCAAAGCCCGCTCCGGCTCCAATCAGAGTCCCTGGCCACAGCATGTCAGCGTCTCGCTTCTATCAGGGTTTCAACTTCAGCCAGGCGTTCGTGCGTGCCGACATCCACCCAGTGTCCGTTCAGGCGTTCACCGGTGACCTGTCCATCAGCCATGGCTTTGCGCAGCAGCGGTGCCAGTTTGAAGGCGCCGGCCGAGCAACCGTCGAACAATTGCGGATGCAACACGGCAATGCCGCTGTAGGTCAAGGTGTCGGTGTCTGGCTGACCGTCACGCACTTGCCCGTCGACCAGCGTGAAATCGCCGGTCGGGTGATGGGGCGGGTTGTCCGCCAGCACCAGGTGCGCCAACCCGGCGATAGGTTGATGCAGCACACTGAAGTCGTAGTCGGTCCAGATGTCACCGTTGACCACCAGGAACGCGTCATCGCCCAGCAAGGGCAATGCGCGGAAGATGCCGCCGCCGGTTTCCAGTGGCTCACCTTCCGGCGAGTACTGGATACGCAAGCCGTATTGCGAACCGTCACCCAGGTAACTTTCGATCTGCTGACCGAGCCAGGCGTGATTGATGACGATCTCGGTAAACCCGGCGATCGCCAGGGCTTTCAAGTGGTACTCGATCAGAGGAACGCCGCCGGCACGAACCAGCGGCTTGGGTGTGGTCAGCGTCAGCGGGCGCATGCGCTCGCCTTTTCCCGCGGCCAGAATCATTGCCTTCATTCAGAGGCTCCAGCACGCAGACTCAGCAGCAACACATCCAGCTCAGCCAGTTCAGGACGGCGGGCGATCACCGCGTCTATATAGGCAAAGAAGCGCGGCACATCGGCCAGATAGCGCGGTTTGCCGTCGCGGTGGCAGATGCGGGCGAAGATGCCGATCACTTTCAGGTGGCGCTGCACGCCCATCAAGTCGCTGGCCCGCAGGAAATCTTCAAAGTCGGGTTGCACGGGAATACCGAGCGCGCCTGCTTGCTGCCAGTAATCTTCCAGCCAGATACGCACACGTTCCTCGGGCCAACTGAGGAAGGCGTCCTTGAACAGGCAGGTCACGTCATAGGTCACAGGGCCATAGACCGCATCCTGGAAATCCAGCACGCCAGGGTTCGGCTCGCTGAGCATCAGGTTGCGTGGCATGTAGTCGCGGTGCACCAGCACTTTGGGTTGGGCCAGGGCGCTGTCGATCAGCAGCTCGGTCACGTTCTGCCAGAGCATTTGCTGCGCCGAGTCGAATTCGATGCCCAGCTCACGTTTCACGTACCACTCGGGGAACAGTTCCAGTTCGCGGCGCAGTAATGCCACGTCATAACTTGGCAACGGCGCGACCATCGGCAATTGCTGAAAAGCCAGCAGTGCTTGCAGGGCATCCTTGAACAAATCGTCGGCATTTTCGCTGTCGATCACGTCGAGGTAAGTCTTGTTGCCCAGGTCATTGAGCAAAAGAAAACCGCGCTCGAGGTCTTCGGCATAAATTTTCGGCACATTTATTCCGGATTTCGCCAGCAAAAAAGCGATATCCACGAAGGGTTTGCAGTTTTCCTGGGGCGGTGGCGCGTCCATTACGACGAAACTTCTGCCCTCGCCTTCCCAGCGGAAATAGCGTCGAAAACTCGCGTCGCTGCTGGCCGCGATCAATGTGGCCGGGGGTACGACGCCCCATCCCTGTTCTGCAAAGAGGGTTGCCAACTGCTCATCGAGCCAAACTTTCAGGTGTTGCAAACGTACATCTTGGTCAGGCATTGCAAGGGTCTCCGACGGCGCTAGCCGTCAAGCGGGTCATGCTTTATTATCCAGCATCTTTTTCAGACCATCGAGAGGCGTGCGGCCCACACCGCGGGCAGATGGCACGCAGGAAGCCCGGACTAATAAGATGGCATTGAAATCCCCCGCGTTTCGTAAAAAATTTCCGTTGTTGGTTACCGGCAGTCTGCTGGCCCTGCAACCCCTAGCCACCTCATTCGTGGTCGCCGCGGAACAGTATGACTGCTCAGTCTCTGCTTCGGGTGCCTGGGACTGTGCGCCAAAAGCGCCAGCGGCGGCATTGCCACCGCGTCCCGTCCATGACGGCAGCGCAGTTTCCGCCACTGGCGAAGCTGCAACCGAGAGTGGCACCAGCGAAGACACCGGCGCCAAGCCTGTGCTGGTTACCGAGTCCAAAGGCCGCGGCCTGAAGTCGCGTAGTGCAGACTACAGTCACCTCGACTGGGTTCCGCGCGAGAACCTCACGGCGGCGCAACTGGCAGAGACCGGTCCTTACTGCTCTGGTTCCTATATCGAACCGATTCGTCCTGGCATGAATGACAAGACGGATAAAAGTGATGCCCCGACCTTTATCGGCGCGAAGGCCTCCCGCTATAAGCAGGAAGAGCAAGTCGCGACCCTGGCCGGCGACGTCGTCATGCGCCAGGGCAGCATGCAGGTCGAAGCCGACGAAGCGAACCTTTACCAGGCCGAGAGCCGTGGTGAACTGAGCGGTAACGTGCGCATTCGCGACAACGGCGCGCTGATCGTGGGCGACCACGCCGACGTGCAGCTCGATACCGGTGAAGCCAAGGTCGATAACGCCGAATACGTGATGCACAAGTCGCGTATCCGCGGTAACGCGCTGTACGCCAAACGTGCCGAAAACGCGATCATCCGCCTCAAGGACGGTACGTACACCACGTGCGAACCGAACAGCAACGCCTGGCAGCTCAAGGGCAACAACATCACCTTGAACCCGGCGACCGGTTTCGGTACCGCAACCAACGTGACTCTGCGGGTCAAGGACATTCCAGTCCTGTACACGCCGTACATCTATTTCCCGATCGATGACCGTCGCCAGTCCGGCTTCCTGCCGCCGACTATCGGCACGGGCAGCGATACCGGCTTCATGCTGGTCACACCGTATTACTTCAACCTGGCGCCGAACTACGATGCCACGTTGTACCCGCGTTACATGAGCAAGCATGGCTTGCTGATGGAAGGCGAATTCCGCTACCTGACCCCGTCCAGCGAAGGTCAGTTCGGTGCCGCGTACCTCAACGACGAAGACACCGATCGCAGCAAGCAGACCGACTACCAGAAAAACCGCTACATGTATAACTGGCAGCACAAGGGTGGTCTGGATTCGCGTGTTCTCACACAGGTCGATTACACCAAGATCAGCGATCCGTATTACTTCCAGGATCTGCAGACTGACCAGATTGGTGTGAAAAGCGCTGACTACGTTAACCAGCAGGGCTCCGTTACGTACCGTGGAGATAGCTACACGGCTCGACTCAATGCCCAGGCCTATCAGTTGGCGACGGTGTCGAACATTACGCCTTACAACCGTTTGCCGCAGATCACCTTCGATGGCGCTCTGCCGTATCACCCGGGCGGACTGGATTTCAGTTACAACACTGAAATCGTACGATTTGATCGCGACCTGAAAGACGGCACCTTCACAGATGAAGATGGCAATGAGTCTCCACGCTTGGACACAAACGTTTTCGGGTTAGCCCGCGCAAACGGTGATCGCCTGAACGTCGCCCCGGTTGTCAGCTATCCGATGAATGCCAGCTATGGTTTCCTGAAGCCATCCTTGAAGTACCAGTACACGCAGTACCAACTGGATCTGGACGGCAAGGGTAAAACTAACATTGCCAATCAGGGAGCGGAAGGTGACCGCCTCAACGGTACCTTCGGCACCAACCAGAGCCGTGGCGTACCAATCGCCAGCATCGACAGCGGCCTGTACTTCGATCGCAACACCACATGGTTTGGCAAGAACTATCGTCAAACCCTGGAACCGCGCCTGTTCTACCTCTACGTACCTGAGGAAAACCAGGAAGATATCCCTGTGTTCGACACTGCCGAATACACCTTCAACTATGCGTCGCTGTTCCGTGACAACCGTTTCTCGGGTGCCGACCGTGTCGGCGACGAAAACAAGCTGTCGTTGGGTGTGACCAACCGCTGGATCGAAGACAACGGTTTTGAGCGTCAGCGCATCAGTGTCGGCCAGGCTTTGTACTTCAAGGACCGCGAAGTCCAGTTGCCAGGTATCGATGCAAAAACACGCGACGATGCACACGCCAATGTTTCGCCGTATGCATTGGAATACGAATATCGCTGGAACCGCGATTGGCGCACCACCGCCGATTACAACTGGGACCCGGACAGCCGCAGCCCTCGCTCGGGCAGCGCGATGTTCCACTACCAGCCTGAAGACAATCCGAACAAGGTCATCAACGCCGGTTACCGCTATCGCAATGACCAGGTTCGTTACGACCAGAACACCGGTAAATGGTCGGTGGGCGGCGGTGACTACGGCACCCCGGGCCAACCTGGCTACGTGAAGGACTACTACAAAATCCAACAGCACGACTTCTCGGTGATCTGGCCGGTCGTGCCGCAATGGAACGTCATCAGTCGCTGGCAGTATGACTACAACCGCAACCGTACCCTGGAAGCCTTCGGTGGTTTCGAGTACGACAACTGTTGCTGGAAACTGCGCCTGATCAATCGTTACTGGGTTTCGTATGACGAATTCAGTCAGAACGCCCCGGAAAACGAAAAAGGCGACCACGGCGTCTTCCTACAAATCGTTCTGAAAGGTCTCGGCGGCCTCACCGGCGCCAAAGTAGAGAGCTTCCTCGACAAAGGCATCCAAGGTTATCGTGAACGTGAAGACCAAGCTTTCTGATTGTCTGCGCCCGCTAGTGCTGGGCGCGCTGTTCCTGGGTACCGCGGCTAACGCCGCGGTACAGTCCATCGATAAAGTGGTGGCCATCGTCGACAACGACGTGGTCATGCAGAGCCAACTGGACCAGCGCGTTCATGAAGTTCAGCAAACCATCGCCAAACGCGGTTCAGCGGTGCCGCCGGCCGGCGTGCTGGATCAGCAAGTACTTGAGCGCCTGATCGTCGAAAACCTGCAATTGCAGATCGGCGAGCGATCCGGCATCCGCATTACCGATGAAGAACTGAACCAGGCTGTCGGCACCATTGCCCAGCGCAATAACATGTCGATTGATCAGTTCCGCGCCGCCCTGACTCGCGACGGCCTCTCTTACGAGGACGCCCGGGAGCAGATTCGCCGCGAAATGATCATCAGCCGCGTGCGCCAGCGTCGTGTGGCCGAACGCATCCAGGTTTCCGAGCAGGAAGTGAAGAACTTCCTGGCTTCCGACCTTGGCAAAATGCAGTTGTCCGAAGAGTTCCGCCTGGCCAACATCCTGATTCCTACACCGGAAAGCGCCAATTCCGATGCGATTCAGAATGCTGCCAAGCAAGCGGACGCGGTCTACCAGCAACTCAAGCAAGGCGCTGACTTCGGTCAGTTGGCAATCGCCAAATCCGCCAGCGAAACCGCACTGGAAGGCGGCGACATGGGCTGGCGTAAAGCCGCTCAATTGCCACCTCCATTTGATCGCATGCTGAGCACCATGACCGTTGGCGACATTACCCAGCCGATGCGTACGCCGGGGGGCTTCATCATCCTGAAGATCCTCGACAAGCGTGGCGGTGAGACCCAGACGCGTGACGAAGTGCATGTGCGTCATATCCTGGTCAAGCCAAGCCCGATCCGTGACGAAGCAAAGACCAAGGCCTTGGCTGAGTCGCTCTACACCCGGATCGAAGCGGGCGAAGATTTCGGCGAACTGGCGAAAAGCTTCTCGGAAGATCCGGGTTCCGCCCTCAACGGTGGCGACCTGAACTGGATCGATCCGAATGCATTGGTACCTGAGTTCCGCGAAGTGATGGCCAAGACCCCGCAAGGTCAGCTGTCCAAGCCGTTCCAGACCCAATACGGCTGGCACGTTCTGGAAGTCCTTGGCCGTCGCGCCACCGACAGCACTAACCAGGCCCGTGAGCAGCAAGCGATGACCGTACTGCGTAACCGCAAATACGACGAAGAGCTGCAAACCTGGCTGCGTCAGATTCGTGACGAAGCGTACGTAGAGATCAAACTCCCTGGTGCAGACCAGGCAGCGCAGTGAAACCCAAGCGTTTCGCGCTGACACCCGGCGAACCGGCCGGCATAGGTCCCGATCTGTGCCTGCTGCTCGCCTCGCAAGCCCAGCCACACCCTCTGATTGCCATTACCAGCCGCGACCTGCTCCTTGAGCGGGCCGCGCAGCTGGGTGTGGTTGTCGATTTGCTGCCGGTAACGCCGGACAGCTGGCCGGATGTACCGGCACCCGCCAACAGCCTGTATGTCTGGGACACCCCGCTCAATGCACCGGTCAGCGCCGGGCAACTGGACAAGGCCAACGCGGCTTTCGTTCTGGAAACCCTGACCCGTGCGGGCCAAGGCTGCCTCGACGGGCACTTCGCCGGCATGATCACTGCCCCTGTGCACAAGGGCGTGATCAATGAATCCGGGATTGCCTTCTCCGGGCACACCGAATTTCTCGCTGACCTGACCCACACCGCACAAGTGGTGATGATGCTTGCCACCCGCGGCTTGCGCGTGGCACTGGTGACCACTCACCTGCCCCTTCGCGAGATTGCCGATGCAATCACGCCGGAGCGTCTGGAACGGGTCACACGGATTCTGCACACAGACCTGCAACAAAAATTCGGCATCGCCCGGCCACGCATCCTGGTTTGCGGGTTAAACCCGCACGCCGGTGAAGGCGGTCACCTGGGCCATGAAGAAATCGACATCATCGAACCTACATTAGAGCGCCTGCGCGGCGAGGGCATGGACCTTCGCGGCCCCCTGCCCGCCGACACTCTGTTTACCCCCAAATATCTGGAGCACTGCGACGCGGTGCTGGCGATGTACCACGACCAGGGCCTGCCTGTGCTGAAATACAAAGGCTTCGGCGCGGCAGTCAACGTGACCCTGGGCTTGCCGATCATCCGCACGTCAGTCGACCACGGCACCGCCCTGGATCTGGCCGGCAGCGGCAACATCGACACCGGCAGCCTGCAAGTCGCCCTGGAAACCGCCTACCAGATGGCCGAGACCCGTATATGACCGAGCATTACCAACACCGGGCGCGCAAGCGTTTCGGCCAGAACTTCCTGCACGATGCCGGCGTTATCGACCGCATCCTGCGCTCCATCCACGCCAAGCCTGAAGACCGCCTGCTGGAAATCGGCCCAGGCCAGGGTGCGTTGACCCAAGGCCTGCTGGGCAGCGGCGCGCAGCTGGACGTGGTGGAACTGGACAAGGACCTGATCCCGATCCTCAACCAGCAGTTCGCCGGCAAGAGCAACTTCAACCTGCATCAGGGCGACGCGCTGAAGTTCGACTTCAATAGCCTGAATGCAGCACCGGGCAGCCTTCGTGTCGTCGGCAACCTGCCGTACAACATCTCGACGCCGCTGATTTTTCACTTGCTGCATAACGCCAGCCTGATTCGCGACATGCACTTCATGCTGCAAAAAGAAGTGGTCGAGCGCATGGCGGCAGGTCCTGGTGGCGGTGACTGGGGTCGCCTGTCGATCATGGTTCAGTATCACTGCCGGGTCGAACATCTGTTCAACGTTGGCCCGGGCGCTTTCAACCCGCCACCGAAAGTCGATTCGGCCATCGTGCGCCTGGTGCCTCACGCGGTGCTGCCGCACCCGGCCAAGGATCACAAGCTGCTGGAACGTGTGGTGCGCGAAGCCTTCAACCAGCGTCGCAAGACCCTGCGCAACACCCTCAAGTTGCTGCTGAGCAACGACGAAATCACCGCAGCCGGCGTTGACGGCAGCCTTCGCCCAGAGCAGCTCGACCTTGCCGCCTTCGTGCGCCTGGCCGACAAGCTCAGCGAACAAGTCCCGCCATCCCCCGCCGCCGACTGACAGGCGACGAACGTCATCGGGTAGGACACCAGCGCCCATGTCTGGTTTACTACCCGATACTTGGCCTAGACTGAGTTCAATCAGCTACGCCCCGCGTCCCGCTTCGTTTTTAAGGCCTCTTGCATGTCCGATCCTCGTTATCAGGTCGACGTCAGCGTCGTCACCCGCTATCTGGCAGAACAATCGCAACCCGAGCACGACCGCTTTGCCTTCGCCTACACCATCACCGTGCAGAACAACGGCGAGTTACCGGCCAAGCTGCTGTCACGGCACTGGGTCATCACCGATGGCGACGGGCATGTCGAAGAGGTTCGCGGTGCGGGCGTTGTCGGCCAGCAACCGTTGATCGAACCAGGCAAGAGCCATACCTACAGCAGCGGCACCGTCATGACTTCCAAGGTCGGCACGATGCAGGGTACTTACGAAATGGTCGCCGATGACGGCAAACACTTTGACGCCATCATCGCGCCATTCCGCCTGGCGGTGCCCGGAGCCCTGCACTGATGGCGACGTACGCCGTCGGCGACCTTCAAGGCTGTCTTGAAGCCCTTCAATGCCTGCTCAAAAAAGTCGCGTTCGACCCGGCAAAGGATCGTCTGTGGCTGGTGGGTGATCTGGTCAACCGTGGCCCGCAGTCGCTGGAAACCTTGCGCTTTCTCTACAGCATCCGCGAATCGCTGGTGTGCGTGCTCGGCAACCATGACCTGCACTTGCTGGCGGCCGGGAAGAACATCGAACGGCTGAAGAAAACCGATACCCTTCGCGAGATTATCGAAGCCCCCGATTGCGCCGAGCTACTGGAATGGCTGCGCCAGCAAAAACTCATGCACTACGACGAGCAACGTAACGTTGCGCTGGTGCATGCCGGCATTCCGCCGCAATGGTCGCTGCGCAAAGCACTGAAGTGCGCCGCCGAAGTCGAGACGGCGCTGCGCGACGACAATTTGCTGCCACCCTACCTCGACGGCATGTACGGCAACGATCCGGCGAAATGGGACAGCGACCTCCAAGGCGTCACGCGTCTTCGGGTGATCACCAACTATTTCACCCGCATGCGTTTCTGCACGGCCGAAGGCAAGCTGGACCTCAAGAGCAAGGAAGGCCTGGGCACTGCGCCACCCGGCTACAAACCCTGGTTCCAGCACAAGGAACGCAAGACCAAGGGCATGAAAATCATTTTCGGGCACTGGGCCGCGCTTGAAGGCCAGTGCAACGAGCCGGGCATCTCTGCCCTCGACACGGGTTGCGTCTGGGGCGGTGCCCTGACGATGATGAATGTCGACAGCGGGGAACGCCTGTCCTGCAAATGCGACGAGCATGGCCATGCTGCCGCGCCACCAGTCGCCCCACTCACTTGCGAACAAACGCCAGCCAGCGCCCAGCGCTAGACTGCGCTTTCAGCCGAGCCACCGGAGCCCGCCATGAGCGAATTCAAACGCATCCCCCCAGAACAGGCACAAGCCCTGCGCGAACAAGGCGCAGTGGTGGTCGATGTCCGCGACCCTGCAACTTTTGCCGCGCTGCACATCAGCGGCTCGAAGCATCTGGACAATCATTCACTGCATGCCTTTATTCAGGCTGCCGATCTGGATGCACCGACCGTAGTGGTCTGCTACCACGGCAATTCCAGCCAAGGCGCGGCCGCGTACCTGATCAGCCAGGGCTTTTCAGACGTGTACAGCATGGACGGCGGTTTTGAGCTGTGGCGTACGACTTACCCGGCGGAAACGGCGCAAGGCACGTCCGAATAATTTTTTTGTAACGTGCAAGCCCCGGCCCCCGCGGGCTCGCGCGGTGGCAGACGAACGGTCTGCCACAACTAATTACGTATCTCGCCTTTACCTCCCGAATAAGCAACTATCCTTAAGCGCAGGCCATCCAAAACAGGGGAGAGCCGGTACACCGGCGCGCGGGTCATCGGGAGTAGCTTTCGGGGTAGTCAGCCCTGAAAGAGTTCTGGGGGGTAAACAGCAACTGCATATCCGGTTGCTGCCAGCATCGACTGAATGATCCGGCGTCGGCTCCACGTATCGAGCGAGGTGACGTCATGAGTATCTTTAGCCACTTCCAACAACGCTTCGAGTCCACACGCCAGGAAGAACTCTCGCTGCAAGAGTATCTTGAGCTGTGCAAACAGGACCGCAGCGCCTATGCCTCCGCCGCCGAGCGTCTATTGCTGGCCATCGGAGAACCGGAGCTGCTCGACACCTCGACCAACTCGAGACTGTCGCGAATCTTCTCCAACAAGGTGATCCGCCGCTATCCGGCCTTTGAAGACTTCCACGGGATGGAAGAATGCATAGACCAGATCGTGTCGTATTTCCGCCACGCCGCTCAGGGCCTGGAAGAGAAGAAACAAATCCTCTATCTGCTCGGCCCCGTCGGTGGCGGTAAATCGTCCCTGGCCGAGAAGCTCAAACAACTGATCGAGAAAGTGCCCTTCTACGCCATCAAGGGCTCGCCGGTATTCGAGTCGCCTCTGGGTCTGTTCAACGCCACTGAAGATGGCGCGATCCTCGAGGAAGACTTCGGTATTCCACGGCGCTACCTCAATACCATCATGTCGCCATGGGCCACCAAACGCCTGGCCGAATTCGGCGGCGACATCAGCCAGTTCCGCGTAGTGAAACTCTATCCGTCGATCCTCAACCAGATCGCGGTGGCCAAAACCGAACCGGGCGATGAAAACAACCAGGACATCTCCGCACTGGTGGGCAAGGTCGATATTCGCAAACTGGAAGAATTCCCGCAAAACGACGCCGACGCCTACAGCTATTCGGGCGCACTGTGCCGGGCCAACCAAGGCCTGATGGAATTCGTCGAAATGTTCAAGGCACCGATCAAGGTGCTGCACCCATTGCTGACCGCCACTCAGGAAGGCAACTACAACAGTACTGAAGGCCTCGGGGCGATTCCGTTTACCGGGATCCTGCTCGCCCACTCCAACGAATCGGAATGGCACACCTTCCGTAACAACAAGAACAACGAAGCCTTCATCGACCGGATTTACATCGTCAAAGTGCCGTACTGCCTACGGGTCAGCGACGAAGTGAAGATCTACGACAAGCTTCTGTTCAACAGCTCCCTGGCCAAGGCCCATTGCGCGCCCGACACCCTGAAAATGCTCGCCCAGTTCACCGTGCTCTCGCGTCTCAAGGAGCCGGAAAACTCCAACATCTACTCCAAGATGCGTGTGTATGACGGCGAGAATCTCAAGGACACGGATCCAAAAGCCAAGTCGATCCAGGAATACCGTGATAACGCCGGTGTCGACGAGGGCATGAACGGTCTGTCGACCCGGTTCGCGTTCAAGATCCTGTCCAAGGTCTTCAACTTTGATCCGCACGAAATCGCCGCCAACCCGGTGCACTTGCTCTATGTGCTGGAACAACAGATTGAACAGGAACAGTTCCAGGCCGAGACCCGCGAACGCTATCTGCGCTTCCTCAAGGAGTACCTGGCGCCGCGTTATATCGAATTCATCGGCAAGGAGATCCAGACCGCCTATCTCGAGTCTTACAGCGAGTACGGCCAGAACATCTTCGATCGTTACGTGCTGTACGCCGACTTCTGGATCCAGGACCAGGAATACCGCGATCCGGAAACCGGCGAGATCCTCAACCGCGTCGCGCTGAACGAAGAACTGGAGAAAATCGAAAAACCGGCCGGTATCAGCAATCCGAAGGATTTCCGCAACGAAATCGTCAACTTCGTATTGCGCGCCCGGGCCAACAACAATGGCAAGAACCCGACCTGGCTCAGCTACGAAAAACTGCGGGTGGTCATTGAGAAGAAAATGTTCTCCAACACCGAGGACCTCCTGCCGGTCATCAGCTTCAACGCCAAGGCCAGCAAAGAGGACCAGCAGAAACACAACGACTTCGTCACACGGATGGTCGAGCGGGGCTACACCGACAAACAGGTACGACTGCTGTCCGAGTGGTACCTGCGGGTCAGAAAATCACAGTAACCCGCTGCCGGTCAGACCGGTTGTCGTCAGCCAGAGGCCTGTGTACGCATTTTCTGTTACACAGACCTCTGGAAGGTGTTCGAAAGTCGGTAGCGAGGTTCAGTCAGCGTCCAAAAGCGCTTGGGGGAGCGTGAACATCCCTTGGCACCGTCGATGCTGCATAACCGCTCGCCCCTTTCAGGACAGCTTCTAAGGAGCAGTCATGAGCTATGTGATCGACCGACGTCTCAATGGCAAGAACAAGAGCACGGTAAACCGTCAGCGGTTTCTGCGGCGTTACCGTGATCACATCAAGAAGGCTGTCGAAGAGGCGGTCAGTCGGCGTTCCATTACCGATATGGAGCACGGCGAACAGATCAGTATCCCCGGCCGCGACATCGATGAGCCGGTGCTTCACCACGGACGCGGTGGCAAGCAGACGGTCGTGCACCCCGGCAACAAGGAATTCACCAGCGGCGAACACATCGCCCGTCCACCAGGCGGTGGTGGCGGCCGGGGCCCGGGCAAGGCTGGCAACTCGGGCGAAGGGATGGACGAATTTGTCTTCCAGATCACCCAGGAGGAATTTCTCGAATTCATGTTCGAGGACCTCGAACTGCCAAACCTGGTGAAGCGCAACCTCACCGGCACCGACACCTTCAAGACCGTACGCGCGGGTATCAGCAACGAAGGTAACCCGTCGCGGATCAACATCATCCGGACCCTGCGCTCGGCCCATGCCCGGCGAATAGCCCTGTCTGGCAGCAGCCGGGCAAAATTGCGCGAAGCCAAAGAGGAACTGCTGCGACTCAAGCGAGATGAACCGGACAACTTCGGCGATATTCAGGAGATCGAAGCAGAAATCGAGAAACTCAGTGCGCGCATCCATCGCGTACCCTTTCTGGACACCTTTGACCTCAAGTACAACCTGCTCATCAAGCAGCCGAACCCAAGCTCCAAAGCGGTGATGTTCTGCCTGATGGACGTGTCTGGCTCCATGACCCAGGCGACCAAGGACATCGCCAAGCGCTTCTTCATCCTGCTGTACCTGTTTCTCAAGCGTAACTACGACAAGATCGACGTCGTATTCATCCGCCACCACACCAGCGCTCGCGAAGTGGATGAGGAAGAGTTCTTCTACTCCCGGGAAACCGGCGGCACTATCGTCTCCAGCGCCTTGAAACTCATGCAGGAGATCATGGCCGAGCGTTATCCGAGCAATGAGTGGAACATCTACGCGGCCCAGGCCTCCGATGGTGACAACTGGAACGACGATTCGCCGATCTGCCGCGACATTCTGATCAACCAGATCATGCCATTCGTGCAGTACTACACTTACGTTGAGATTACCCCGCGCGAACACCAGGCTCTGTGGTTCGAGTACGAACGCATTGCCGAAGCCTTTTCTGACACTTTTGCCCAACAGCAACTGGTCTCGGCCGGAGATATCTATCCGGTCTTCCGTGAACTCTTCCAGCGCAGGTTAGTGACATGACCGCCAAAGAGCAGAAGCGCCAACCCATTTCCACCGGCTCCGAATGGACGTTCGAGCTGATCCAGGCGTACGACAAGGAAATCAGTCGCCTGGCGGCTCGTTATGCCCTGGATACCTACCCCAACCAGATCGAAGTGATCACCGCTGAGCAGATGATGGACGCCTATGCCTCCGTCGGCATGCCGCTGGGTTATCACCATTGGTCCTACGGTAAACACTTCCTCAGCACCGAGAAATCCTACAGCCGTGGGCAGATGGGACTGGCCTACGAGATCGTGATCAACTCGGACCCGTGCATCGCCTACCTGATGGAAGAAAACACCATCTGCATGCAGGCCCTGGTGGTCGCTCACGCGTGCTACGGCCACAACAGCTTCTTCAAGGGCAATTACCTGTTCCGCACCTGGACCGACGCCAGTTCGATCATCGATTACCTGGTTTTTGCCAAGCAATACATCATGCAGTGCGAAGAACGCCATGGCATCGACGCGGTGGAGGACTTGCTGGATTCCTGCCACGCGCTGATGAACTACGGGGTCGATCGTTACAAACGTCCGTATCCGATTTCGGCTGAAGAAGAACGCCGTCGTCAGAAGGATCGGGAAGAGCATCTGCAGAAGCAGATCAACGATCTGTGGCGGACCATTCCAAAAGGCGCGGACAAGTACAGCGACAAGGACAACGCTCGCTTCCCCGCCGAACCTCAGGAAAACATCCTGTACTTCATCGAAAAACACGCGCCGCTGCTTGAGCCCTGGCAGCGGGAAATCGTGCGGATCGTGCGCAAGATCGCCCAGTATTTCTATCCGCAACGCCAGACCCAGGTGATGAACGAAGGCTGGGCCACGTTCTGGCACTACACACTGATGAACGACCTGTATGACGAAGGCCTCGTCACCGATGGCTTCATGATGGAGTTTCTGACCTCCCACACCAGTGTGGTCTACCAACCCGGCTTCGACAGCCCCTACTACAACGGCATCAACCCCTACACCCTGGGTTTTGCCATGTACCGGGACATCCGCCGCATGTGTGAACACCCGACCGAAGAGGACTACCGCTGGTTCCCTGAGATTGCCGGCACCGACTGGCTGTCGAGCATCAAGTTCGCCATGAGCAGCTTCAAAGATGAGAGCTTCATCCTGCAGTACTTGTCACCCCAGGTGATACGCGACCTTAAGTTGTTCAGCATTCTCGATGACGATCAAAAGGACGATCTGCTGGTCCCGGCGATTCACGACGAAGGGGGCTACCGCATCATTCGCGAAACCCTGGCCGCGCAGTACAACCTGGGAAATCGCGAGCCCAACATTCAGATCTACAGCATCGACCGACGCGGCGACCGCTCCCTGACCTTGCGTCACCAGCAGCACGACCGCAAACCGTTGGGCGAGTCCACCGAAGAAGTGCTCAAGCATCTGCACCGACTGTGGGGCTTCGACATTCATCTGGAAACGCTGCAAGGCGACCAGGTCATGAAAGTTCACCATGTTCCGCCCAGAAGCGAACACAGCGAGGGGGATTACGGCCGGCTGGACCTGGCTGTCATTCATCTTTGATTCTGTTTCTGCCTCCGGAAGTTCGACGCAAAGGTTATTCTGTCGAGCTAACGGAGGTTTTTTATGCGGATTTATAAAGTCGGCGGCGCGGTACGCGATCGCCTGCTGGGCAAGCCGGTCACCGATATCGACTGGGTCGTGGTCGGTGCCAATACCGAAGAAATGCTCGCCAAGGGTTTTCGCCCGGTAGGCGCTGATTTCCCGGTATTTCTTCACCCCAAGAGCGGTGAGGAATACGCCCTCGCCCGTACCGAACGCAAAAGCGGACGCGGTTACGGCGGTTTCACCTTCCATGCCAGCCCCGAGGTCACCCTCGAAGAAGACTTGATCCGTCGCGACCTGACGATCAACGCCATGGCCGAGGACGACAAGCAGAACCTGACGGACCCGTACCACGGCCAACGCGACCTTGAAGCTCGCGTGCTTCGCCACGTTTCCCCCGCTTTCGCCGAAGATCCACTCCGTGTCCTGCGCGTTGCCCGCTTCGCAGCTCGATACGCCGGGCTGGGTTTCACCGTCGCGCCTGAAACAATGGACCTTATGCGGCAACTCAGTGAGTCAGGTGAACTGGAGGCGCTGACTGCCGAACGCAGCTGGAAGGAAATTTCCCGCGCACTGATGGAAGATCAGCCACAGATATTCATCGAAGTGCTGCGCGAATGTGGCGCGCTCAAGGTATTGATGCCGGAAGTCGACGCCCTGTTCGGCGTGCCACAACCGGAAGCCCATCACCCTGAGATCGACACGGGCGTGCACACCCTGAGCGTGCTCGAGCAAGCGGCTCTGCACAAACAACCGCTGACTGTGCGTTGGGCGTGCTTGCTGCATGATCTGGGCAAAGGATTGACGCCCCAGGAAGAATGGCCGCGCCACATCGCCCACGAACACACGGGCCTGAAGCTGATCAAAGCGGTCAACGAACGGTTCAAGGCACCGAAGGATTGCCAGGAATTGGCATTGCTGGTGGGCCAGTATCACACCCACGGCCACCGCGCCCTGGAGCTGAAGGCCTCGACTCTGCTGGAGTTGTTGCAGAGTTTTGACGTGTACCGTCGTCCGCAGCGGTTTGAAGAGTTCATTGCAGCGTGCGAGATGGATGCGCGCGGGCGCAAAGGGCTGGAGCAGAGAAGTTATCCACAAGCGGATTATTTGCGCGGCGCGGCGACTGCAGCCCGGAGCGTGGCAGTTCAGCCGTTGCTGGAGAAGGGATTCAAGGGGCCGGAGCTGGGCGAGGCGATCAAGCGTGAGCGGCTAAAAGCGCTCAAGGCCTACAAAGAGGCAGCGTCTGCCTGAAAAGCTTCGCGAGCAAGCCCGCTCCCACAGTTTCAGTGTAAATCCCTGTGGGAGCGGGCTTGCCCGCGATTGCGTCAGTCAGATCACAGCAAATTCGAAGGCGTCAGCTGCTCACCGCGCCACTCGAACGCCACTGGCGCCAACACCTGATCGATCTGCGCTTCACCCCACAAGGTCGCAAAGCTTTTGCCTACGCCCGGATGCGCACGATCCGGCGCAATCAGCGACAACGGCCACAGTACAAAGGCGTTTTTCAGAATCTCTGCCCGCGGCAGGATCAACCCATCGAAATTGCCCACCAGATCGCCAAACAAAAGCACATCGATATCCAGCGGCAGCCCCTTGCGGTCAGGCGCATAACGGCCATTGTCCGCCTCGATGAATTTCAATCGACGGTCCAGCTCCATCAGCGGCAAATTGGTGTACGCCGAGACCACGAAATTAAAGAACGGCCCGCTCTTGATCCCCACTGGCTGGCTTTCGAACACCGCCGAGCAACGGATATCCACGAGAAAACCCGCCAGGGCTTCGAGCCCGGCATGCAAATGGGTTTCGCGCTCGATATTGCTACCGAGCCCGAGATACACCTGAGTCAGCGACATCCGCGCTCGATCTCCACGCCCACACCACCGGTGGCCGCCGGGACCGCGCCAGGCTTGGTCAGCTTGAGGCGCATCCAGGTGATGTTGAATTCGCTCATCAACACTTCGACCAGACGCTCGGCAAAAGTCTCGACCAGCTGGAACTGCGCCTGCTCGGCAAACGCCTGAGTGCGCGACGAAACGCTCGCGTAGTCGAGCGCCAGGGTCAGGTCGTCCCCTGCAGCGGCCGGACGATTGTCCCAGGCGAAGCTCAGATCAAGTCTCAGGCACTGTCGGATGCCTCGCTCCCAGTCGTAGGCACCAATCACGGTGTCGACTTCCAGGCCCTCGATAAACACTCTGTCCAAGCACTTTTCTCCGCTGCACGACAAGGGCGCAATGCGCCGTTAGAATCAGGGCGTCCTCGCCCGGAATAGTTAGCATGTTTTGGTTATTGGCGACCCTCGCCTACCTGCTCGGCTCTCTGTCCTTCGCCATTTTGCTCAGCCGCCTGACCGGTAACCCCGATCCGCGAATGAGTGGCTCGGGCAATGCCGGCGCCACCAACATGTTGCGTCTGGCCGGCAAAAAACTCGCCATCCTGACGTTGATCGGCGACCTCTGCAAAGGCCTGCTGCCAGTATTAATCGCCGGCTTTGCGGGTCTTTCCCTACAAGAACAGGCCTGGATCGGCGTTTGTGCCGTCATCGGTCACCTGTTCCCGCTGTACTTCCGCTTTCGCGGCGGCAAGGGCGTCGCCACCGCGGCCGGCATGCTGCTGGGCCTGTATCCGCCTGCAGCACTGCTGGCGGTCTGCGCCTGGCTGCTGACGTTCTACCTGACCCGCACCAGCTCACTCGCCGCGTTGATCGCCACGCCGTTGACCCTGCCACTGCTGGCCTGGCAAGAACCGGCGGCACTGCTGCCCATGAGCGCACTCACGGGGCTGATCGTCTGGCGTCATCGCGGCAATCTACGCGACCTGTTTGCCGGGCGCGAACGGCATTTTTAAATACCGGACATGAGCACCGCTCATTACAGCGCCGACAGCTGCTCCATCGGCCAGCGCGCCTGCACGCTGATCGCCAGGCTTTCGTGCTGACCAGCCTGCAAGCGCTGGCAACCGGCAAACGCGATCATCGCGCCATTGTCGGTGCAGAACTCCGGGCGGGCATAAAACACATCGCCTTTCATGTCGCCGAGCATTTTTTCCAGTGAAGTGCGCAGTGCCTTGTTGGCGCTGACGCCTCCAGCGATCACCAGACGCTTCATGCCCGCCTGTTTCAGGGCGCGCTTGCACTTGATGGTCAAAGTCTCCACCACGGCCTGCTGGAACGCCAGCGAGATGTCGCAACGGGCTTGCTCGCTGTCGTCCCCGGCGCTGACGCTCTGTTGCCAGGTGTTCAGGGCGAAGGTTTTCAAGCCGCTAAAGCTGAAGGCCAAGCCCGGGCGGTCGCACATCGGACGCGGAAAGGTGAAACGTCCTGAAACGCCCCGCTCAGCCAGTTTGGCGATTTCCGGACCGCCTGGATAATTGAGGCCCATCATCTTCGCGGTCTTGTCGAACGCTTCACCGGCGGCATCGTCGAGGGTCTCGCCCAACAGCGTGTAATGGCCGATTCCGTCGACCTGAACGAGCTGCGTATGACCGCCCGACACCAACAAAGCGACGAACGGGAATTGCGGCGGTTGCGGCTCCAGCATTGGCGCCAGCAAGTGGCCTTCCATGTGGTGCACACCGAGCGCCGGAATACCCCAGGCAAACGCCAGCGCCTGCGCGCAGGAGGCGCCCACCAGCAAGGCACCGACCAGGCCGGGACCCGCGGTATAAGCGATGGCATCGATCTCGGTCGGCACACAGTCAGCTTCGGCCAACACCTGACGAATCAAGGGCAGCATGCGTTTGACGTGGTCGCGCGAGGCCAGCTCCGGCACCACACCGCCATAGGCGCGGTGCAGGTCGATCTGACTGAACAGCGCGTCGGCCAGCAGGCCGCGTTCACTGTCATATAATGCGACACCGGTTTCGTCGCAGGAGGTTTCTAATCCCAGTACTAGCATGGGTTTGCGCCTTGTTTAGGCTGAATTCGAAGGCGCGCATAATAGTCGCCATGGGATGCCCCGACTAGCGGTTTTCGATCAGAGGCTTTGCATTCCGGTCGATGAGGAGTTAACATCCGCAACCCTTAAAAACCGACGTCTTCAAGTGCTCTTTTGCCGCGAGGATGTTGACCCCGGTAATGAATGAAGGTAGCTCTGGATGCCAGCCGTCAAAGTAAAAGAGAACGAACCCTTCGACGTAGCTCTGCGTCGTTTCAAGCGCTCCTGCGAAAAAGCCGGTGTACTGGCTGAAGTTCGTAGCCGCGAATTCTACGAGAAGCCTACTTCTGAGCGTAAGCGCAAAGCAGCAGCCGCTGTTAAGCGTCACGCGAAGAAAGTTCAGCGCGAACAGCGCCGCGCCGTTCGTCTGTACTAATACACAGACATTCGTAGCAAGCTTCTGCCAAGCCCGGCCCTCAGCCGGGCTTATGGCATTTGCGGAAAACGCTTGATGCTTCACCGTCAAAGCCGCAGACGCGACCGAGACAAACCTGCTTCACAGCGTCAGACCTGGCTCTTTTGCCAGCGGTGCACGTCTTTTCTGACGAGCCTTCCAAGGCTACTGACGAGCACACCCACTGATTCCTCTCACGACGATCAGCCCAAGGCACCTTCTTGCGTGCCCGCTTATGAGCTATCCGAGGCCCTCGACTGGCCGCAGCGGATTTCAGCGCAACACTTTCAAATAGTCGAATACTGATTGGTACTAACGTCAGTGGATTTTCGGCAGATACACTTCCCGACAGCGATTACGCAGACGACACCGGTCGAGCCGCACATTTTGCGTGCCTCAAACAACGACCCGCGTTCGGCAGCTCATCGTTTTGGGTCCATTCAAGCGCAGATGACGAGAACGCCATGGCCGGGCTAATTCCCCAGAGCTTCATTGACGACCTTCTGAACCGCACCGACATCGTCGATGTGGTCAGCTCGCGCCTGCAAATGAAAAAGGCCGGCAAGAACTACACCGCCTGCTGCCCTTTTCATAAAGAGAAAACCCCGTCTTTCAGCGTCAGCCCTGATAAACAGTTCTATTACTGCTTCGGCTGCGGCGCTGGCGGCAACGCCCTCGGCTTCATGATGGACCACGACAACCTGGACTTCGTCCAGGCTGTTGAAGAACTGGCCAAAGCCGCCGGCATGGAAATCCCCCGCGAAGAAAGCGGTCGGCCGCACAAACCGCGGCAACCGACCGATTCGCCGCTGTACCCGCTGCTGACTGCGGCCGCCGATTTTTACCGCCAGGCCCTGAAAAGTCATCCATCGCGCAAAGCCGCTGTGGATTATTTGAAAGGTCGCGGGCTGACCGGCGAAATCGCCCGGGACTTCGGCCTCGGTTTCGCCCCGCCCGGCTGGGACAACCTGTTCAAGCACCTCAGCAGCGACACCCTGCAACAGAAAGCCATGGTCGACGCCGGCCTGCTGATCGAGAACGCCGAAACCGGCAAGCGCTATGACCGCTTTCGCGATCGCGTAATGTTCCCGATCCGCGACAGTCGAGGGCGCATCATCGCTTTCGGTGGCCGGGTATTGGGCGATGACAAGCCGAAATACCTGAACTCACCGGAAACCCCGGTATTCCATAAGGGCCAGGAACTCTACGGCCTTTATGAAGCACGCAAGAATAACCGCAACCTCGACGAAATCATCGTCGTCGAAGGCTACATGGACGTCATCGCCCTCGCCCAACAAGGCTTGCGCAATGCTGTCGCAACCCTGGGTACCGCCACCAGCGAAGAGCATATGAAGCGGCTGTTTCGCGTCGTGCCCAACGTACTGTTTTGCTTCGACGGCGACCAGGCCGGCCGCAACGCCGCATGGCGTGCGCTGGAAGCTACCCTGCCTTGCTTGCAAGACGGGCGGCGCGCACGCTTTCTGTTCCTGCCTGAGGGCGAGGACCCGGATACGCTGGTACGCTCAGAGGGCACTGACGCGTTTCGCGCGCGAATCAACCAGCATGCCCAGCCATTGGCGGATTATTTCTTTCAGCAACTGACCGAGGAATCGGACCCGCGCTCGCTCGAAGGCAAGGCCCACATGGCCACCCTCGCCGCGCCGCTGATCGACAAGGTACCGGGCGCGAATCTACGCATCCTGATGCGTCAACGCCTGACCGAAATTACCGGCCTGAGCGGTGAAGCCGTGAGCCAGTTGGTGCAGAGCGCTCCACAGGATGCGCCGCCGGCGTACGACCCAGGCATCGATTACGACGCCATGCCGGATTACAGCGACTACCATCAGCCGCAGGCACAAGAGATGTACGTGCCGCAGCAGGAGTGGACGCCGAAGAAACCCGGTGCAGGCGGCAAGAAGTGGGACAAGAAGCCCTGGGACAAGAATGGCAAGCGTGGTGGTGATCGCGATCAACCGAGCGCTCCACGCACACCGATTGCGGTGGAAGCCCCGACCCTGATTGCACTGCGCACACTCATCCATCACCCGGATCTGGCTGGCAAGGTAGAAACCGCCAACCATTTCGCCAATGAGAGCAATACCTACGCTCAGCTGCTGGTAGCTCTGATCGAGGCCGTGCAAAAAAATCCTAAGCTAAACTCAATTCAGTTAATGGCCCGGTGGCACGGGACCGAACAGGGTCGCTTGCTCAAGGCTTTGGCGGAAAAGGAGTGGCTGATTGCGGGTGACAACCTTGAACAACAGTTTTTAGACACCATTACTAGGTTATCAGCCTCTCAACACACCGATAGCCTGGAAGCACTAATCAGAAAAGCAAGGCAGCCAGGACTGACCGCGGAGGAAGCAAATCAGATCGCAAATCAGATGCGCGACCTATTAAAACGCAATATGGCTGTATCAACCCCGACCTCAACTGGCGCGTGAGGTCATAGCTCAGGTATAATCCTCGGCTTGTTTTTTGCCCGCCAAGACCTTCAGTGGATAGGGTGTTATGTCCGGAAAAGCGCAACAGCAGTCTCGTATCAAAGAGTTGATCACACTTGGTCGTGAGCAGGGTTACCTGACTTACGCGGAGGTCAACGACCACCTGCCGGAGGATATTTCAGATCCGGAACAGGTGGAAGACATCATCCGCATGATCAATGACATGGGGATCAACGTATTCGAGGTTGCGCCAGATAAGGATTCCCTTATGCTGGCCGACGCCGATACCGACGAAGCCGCGGCCGAAGAGGCAGCAGCAGCGTTGGCAGCGGTCGAGACCGACATTGGTCGCACCACCGACCCAGTGCGCATGTATATGCGTGAAATGGGTACGGTAGAGCTCCTCACACGTGAAGGCGAAATTGAAATCGCCAAGCGTATTGAAGAGGGTATCCGTGAAGTGATGGGCGCAATTGCGCACTTCCCTGGCACGGTTGACCACATTCTCTCCGAGTACACTCGCGTCACCACCGAAGGTGGCCGCCTGTCTGACGTCCTGAGCGGTTATATCGACCCGGACGACGGCATTGCGCCGCCTGCAGCAGAAGTGCCGCCGCCTGTCGATCCGAAAGCCGTGAAAGCGGACGACGATACCGACGACGATGACGCCGAAGCGGCAACTGATGACGAAGAAGAAGCCGAAAGCGGTCCGGATCCGGTCATTGCAGCTCAGCGCTTTGGCGCTGTCTCCGATCAGATGGAAGTCACCCGCAAGGCGCTGAAAAAGCACGGTCGTGGCAACAAGCTGGCAATTGCCGAGCTGGTGCTGCTGGCTGAGCTGTTCATGCCGATCAAACTGGTTCCGAAGCAATTCGAAGGCCTGGTCGAGCGTGTTCGCAGTGCCCTGGATCGTCTGCGTCAGCAAGAGCGCGCGATCATGCAACTTTGCGTTCGTGATGCCCGCATGCCGCGTGCCGACTTCCTGCGCCAGTTCCCGGGCAACGAAGTTGACGAAAGCTGGACCGATGCACTGGCCAAAGGCAAAAGCAAATACGCTGAAGCCATTGGTCGCCTGCAACCGGACATCATTCGTTGCCAGCAGAAGCTGACCGCGCTGGAAACCGAAACCGGTTTGACGATCGCCGAGATCAAGGACATCAACCGTCGCATGTCGATCGGTGAGGCCAAGGCCCGCCGCGCGAAGAAAGAGATGGTTGAAGCGAACTTGCGTCTGGTGATCTCCATCGCCAAGAAGTACACCAACCGTGGCTTGCAATTCCTCGATCTGATCCAGGAAGGCAACATCGGTCTGATGAAAGCGGTAGACAAGTTCGAATACCGCCGCGGCTACAAATTCTCGACTTATGCCACCTGGTGGATCCGTCAGGCGATCACTCGCTCGATCGCCGACCAGGCACGCACCATCCGTATTCCGGTGCACATGATCGAGACGATCAACAAGCTCAACCGTATTTCCCGGCAGATGTTGCAGGAAATGGGTCGCGAACCGACCCCGGAAGAGCTGGGCGAACGCATGGAAATGCCTGAGGACAAGATCCGCAAGGTATTGAAGATCGCTAAAGAGCCGATCTCCATGGAAACCCCGATCGGTGATGACGAAGACTCCCATCTGGGTGACTTCATTGAAGACTCGACTATGCAGTCGCCAATCGATGTTGCCACTGTTGAGAGCCTTAAAGAAGCGACTCGCGAAGTTCTGTCCGGCCTCACTGCCCGTGAAGCCAAGGTTCTGCGCATGCGCTTCGGTATCGACATGAATACCGACCACACCCTCGAGGAGGTTGGTAAGCAGTTCGACGTGACCCGTGAACGGATTCGTCAGATCGAAGCCAAGGCGCTGCGCAAGCTGCGCCACCCGACGAGAAGCGAGCATTTGCGCTCCTTCCTCGACGAGTGATCACAGAACCCCCGGCCCAGGCCGGGGGTTTTGCTTTCTACAGATAAAATCCCCCGTACCTCCCCCCCGCCGAATTGCCCGTCTACACTCGAAACATTCCCCGAGCCATAACGAGACCGTTATGCCCAGACTGCCGACCGTGCTTTTTTTGCTGTCGCTGATGACCTGGACCGCAACGGCTGGCGCGCTGACTCTGACCGACGAAGAACGTAGCTGGCTGGCGGCTCACCCGGACTTGCGCCTGGGTGTCGACGCGTCTTGGCCGCCGTTTGAATTTCGTGACGACCAAGGCCGCTATCAGGGCCTGGCGGCGGACTACATCAACGTGATCCGTCAGCGGCTGGCCGTCAAACTGACGCCCATCGAACCGATCAGTTGGACCGAAGTCCTGCAGCAGGCCAAGCAAGGTAAGCTGGACGTCCTGCCGGGCATCATGTCGACCCCTGAACGCCAGTCGTACCTGTCATTCACTCGCCCCTATCTGGACTTTCCGATTGTCATCCTCGCCCATGTCGGCGGCCCCCAGCCGCGCAAGCTCGAAGACCTCTACGGGCTGAAGATCGCGGTGGTGGAAAACTATGCGCCCCACGAACTGCTGCGCACGCACCATCCCGACCTGAATCTGGTAGCGATGCCCAATGTCAGTTCGGCCTTGCAAGCGCTGGCCACCGATGAAGTGGACGCGGTCGTGGGCGATCTCGCCTCCAGCGTCTGGAGCCTGCGCCAGCTCAAGCTCGACGGCCTGTATGTCAGCGGTGAAACGCCCTACCGCTATCAATTGGCGATGGCCGTGCCCCCAAACAACAAAATGCTGGTCGGTATCCTGGACAAAGTTCTGGCGGATATGAGCTCAAGTGAAATCAGCGCCATTCAGGAGCACTGGATCGGTAACGTCCTGGATCATCGAACTTTTTGGTCGGATCTGCTGGTTTACGGTCTGCCAGGGCTGCTGTTTCTGATGATCATGCTGGCAGTGGTCATCCGGATCAACCGCCGCTTGAGTTCGGAAATTGCCCGGCGAGTCGATCTGGAACAAGAGCTACGCAGCAGCGAATATCATTACCGCGGGCTGGTGGAGAGCCTTTCCGCGATAGCCTGGGAAGCGCGAATCAGCGATTTCACCTACAGCTATGTGTCACCGCATGCCGAAGAACTCCTTGGCTATCCCCTTTCCCACTGGCTGATTCCGGGCTTCTGGCGCAACATCATCCACCCTGCGGACCTGACCCGGGCCCAGACCTTCTGCGATCACGAAGTGCTGGCCGGCCGCGATTACAGCGTCGATTACCGGGTCATCACCGCCGACGGCCGCTGCCTGTGGGTGCGCGATATCGTCAGTCTGATCGAGCACGGGCATGAGCCGGTGATGCGCGGACTGATGATCGACATCAGCGACGCCAAGCGCACGGAAGAGGCGCTGAGCCTGTCCGAGCAAAAATTCGCCTCCGTGTTTCAGCAATGCCCGGACATCCTGGTGATTGCGCGGCTTTCCGACGGCTGCCTGCTGGAAGTCAACAAAGCGTTCGAGGAACAAATTGGTCTCAGGGCCGAAGACGTTATTGGCCAGACCGCTACGGACCTGAACATCTGGGGCATTCCCGGCGTCGGTCCGGGTTTGCTGCAGCGCCTTCAGGCCGGCAGCATCCGCAACCTGGAGATGCCCTTTCGCCGCAACAATGGCCAGGTGTTTACCGGCCTGATTTCCGCCGAACCCTTCGATCTCGATACGACCCCTGCCTTGGTCGTCGTCGTGCGCGATATCAGTCAGCTCAAGGAAACCCAGCAACAACTGCAAACCTCTGAAGAAAAGTTCGCCAAGGCCTTCCACGCCTCCCCGGATGGCCTGTTGCTGTCGCGGCAGAGCGACGGGTTGCTGCTGGAGGTCAACGAGGGTTTCAGTCGCATCACAGGCTTCAATAGCGCGATGTCGGTGGATCGTTCAGCCCTGGAGCTGGGGATATGGGTCAATCTCAACGAGCGCAAACAGATGCTCGATTTGCTGCACCGGGATGGCTTCGTTCGCGACTTCAGTTGCCATATCCGCCGCAGTGACGGGCAGATCCGTCTCTGCGAGGTGTCCAGCCGTCCGCTGCCCATCGGCGACGAAGACTGCATGTTGACCATTGCCCGGGACATCACCGAGCGGCATTTGATGCAGGAAAAACTGCAACAGGCCGCCACGGTGTTCGAGAGCACCGCCGAAGGTGTATTGATCACCGACACCCAACAACACATCAGCGCGGTCAACCGTGCGTTTACCGAGATCACCGGCTACAGCGAGAGCGAAGCACTGGGCCACACCCCTCGCCTGCTCGCCTCGGGCCTCCACGACAGCGCCTTCTATGCGGCGATGTGGCATCAACTGACAGACGAAGGTCACTGGCAAGGCGAGATTTCCAACCGACGCAAGAATGGCGAGCTCTATCCGAGCTGGCTGACCATCAGCGCCGTGCGCAACCGGGATAAATTTGTCACCCACTTCGTGGCGGTGTTCGCCGACATTTCCAGCCTCAAGCACGCGCAGGCCAAACTCGACTACCAGGCGCACCACGACCCACTGACGGGCCTGCCAAATCGCACGCTGTTCGAGAGTCGACTGCTGACCGCACTCAATACCCAACAGGAAAACGGCGGTCAGGGCGCAGTGTTGTTCCTCGACCTGGACCGCTTCAAACACATCAACGACAGCCTTGGCCACCCGGTCGGTGACTTGCTGCTCAAAGGCATCGCCGTGCGCCTCAAAGAGCAGCTGCGCGATATCGATACCGTTGCGCGCCTGGGTGGCGACGAATTCATCATCCTGCTGCCCGGCCTGCAGCAGTCCAGCGATGCCGACAACATCGCCACCAAACTGCTCAATTGCTTCGCCGCACCGTTCCAGGCCGGCGAGCACGAGTTCTTCATCAGCGCCAGCATTGGCACCAGCCTGTATCCCAAGGACGGCTGCGACGTTGCCACGCTGGTCAAGAACGCCGATGCCGCGATGTATCGCTCCAAAGCCAAGGGCCGCAATCGGGTGGAAAGCTACACCCGCGACCTTACCGCCCAGGCCAGCGAGCGCGTGGCGCTGGAACATGAACTGCGGCGCGCCATCGAGCGCAACGAGCTCTATCTCTACTACCAACCGAAAATCAGCCTCGCCGACCATCGACTGGTCGGCGCCGAAGCGCTCATTCGCTGGCATCACCCGACCTTCGGTGCGGTACCGCCGGAACACTTCATTCCCTTGGCCGAAGAAAACGGCATGATCCTGCAAATCGGCGACTGGGTACTGGAGACCGCCTGCCGACAAATGTTTGAGTGGAACCAGGTCTATGAGTGCCTCGGCCCGCTGTCGGTCAACCTCGCCGGCGCTCAACTGCGCCAGCCGAATCTGCTCGGGCGGATCGAACAACTGCTCAAGGACAACGGCCTGGCACCCGGTTTTCTGCAACTGGAAATTACCGAAAACTTCATCATGAGCCAGGCCGAAGAAGCGCTGGCCGTGTTGCACCAACTCAAACACCTGGGCGTGCAATTGGCGATAGACGACTTCGGTACGGGCTACTCGTCCCTGAGCTACCTCAAGCGCCTGCCGCTGGACATCCTCAAGATCGACCAGTCCTTCGTCCGCGGCCTGCCTGACGATCCGCACGATGTGGCGATTGTTCGCGCAATTATCGCCTTGGGGCGCAGCATGCAATTCACCATCATTGCGGAGGGCGTCGAGACCCTGGCGCAGCAACAATTCCTGGCCGAAGAAGGCTGCGAACAGATCCAGGGCTACATCGTCAGCCTGCCCCTTCCCCCCGATGAATTCGCCGCGACGTTTCTTCGTATAGCCGTATCGGATTTTTCGGATAGCACAGCCGAGAAACCATCGCTATAATCCGCGGCCTACTGAGGGCCTATAGCTCAGTTGGTTAGAGCAGAGGACTCATAATCCTTTGGTCCACGGTTCAAATCCGTGTGGGCCCACCAAACAAGAAAGCCGCGCTGATGCGCGGCTTTTTTTCTGCGACTAACGTTTGGCCTAAGAGATCAGACCAGCCGAACCACCAAGGCAACAGCAACAATAGTCACGAGCGCCAGCGCGGCACCGAGTCCAAACGGCAGTAGGATTGCTCGGGTCGCGATGGGGGATGGGCTACGCATGTCTTCGGCCAAGGCGGCCACGTCACGGTGTAACTGTTCAATGCTGGCTTGAATCGTAGGAGGTGTGGACATACTGCGTCTTCCTGCTGGGATCACGGGTCACGCCTAATGCGCTAACCCTTGTTAGATAAGGTGGGCTGCTAAGCGGTAAAACTCAAGCACCTCCGATCATTGGTCGCTTCCGTGTGTTAGGGATTTTAAAGCTTGGACCACCATCCGACGGCGGCGACAACGGCGGTCACTAGACCGGCGCCTACTGCGAACGGATACCAAAAAGCCTCCTGCCTAAGCTTGCTTTCTTCGGCCATAAACTTGCGGGTTTCAGCAATGAATCTCCGGATTTCGACTTGAAGCTTATCGAGCTCCAGATTTTTGCGGTCATTTTGTAGCATCAGTCATCCTGTCGGGGCTCGGGTCGCGTCCTGTGCGCTGCTCCGCGGCGGGACATGCGTTTTTTCCTGTCTGCCGTCTAGGTTATATTTTGCGCTGACGTCGGGTTATCGGATGACGTCTGCCAAGGTTGTAGGCAAACTCCGAGAATTGCGTAATGGGTGCGTTTGGGCACTTTGCCGCCTTGTTGGCGTTCTCTTCGACGGGATACTCTCCGGACGTCGCTGCAAATGCAGTGATCGGGTGTGGTAACCCGGCTAGACAAAGTGCAGCAGTGCTCCCATCACGGTTTCATGTGTTTTTACACCTGTAATCCTGAGTTATGGCGGCTGTGCGTGGGAGACCTTCGGGTCTGCCGGTTTCTTTGCTCTCCCGGTTTACCACCCTGCGTACAGCTGCCACCCATTCGTGTGGTAACGAATGCGGCAGCTCCTCGTTTTAAGGAGCGAAACAATGAGCAAAACCAATTCGTCTGCACCGTCAGACCTGAAAACCATCGGTTTCACCCCACTCATCTACTGCTCGGATCAGGCGTTGTTTAACGTCCGCGCCGGCGTCCCCATCGTTGATGCATTGTCACAAGCCTCCGATCTGCTGCTCCTCGCCAAATCATTTGCCGAGGACGCAGCCTACGCAAGAGACACCGACCGCCACGCCTGGGCCGCGCACTATCTGACGGCGATGGGTAAGGCGGTGATTGATGATGTGGTTAAAGTTCTGACACCAAGGCCTCCACGGACAGCGACGGAGTCCGAGTAATAGCGCGGCTTTTCCCTTGAAAGACGCCCCGATTATTCGGGGCTTCCAAATCGTGATCGGGCGTGCAATGCGCGCCCGCATTGTTGTTATTTCCTGAATGGATCGGCATCACTCAGCTGCCAGCACTGGCACTCACCTCTGGAATCGCCTGCACCAACCCCATCCGCTCAAGCCCCTCCCTCGTCAACACGCCCTCATACGTATCCGCCGCCCTGCCCCATTGCTCGACGATACCCATGCCATCCACCAACGCCTCGCCCAACCCAATAATCGTATCGGCCAGCTGCTCAACGATTGTTTGAGTCCGTAACCACAGGCGATCCGTAATCTCTTTCAGCTCGGCGGTTACGCGATCAGGCGAAGCCGGATCCGTATCGGGGTAGGTGATGTTACGCAGCAAGTGCCGTAACTCCCTGATTTTTGCGTAGTCCTGTTCTGCCCCAAGTTCTCCCCTCAGGATGGCGGCCGCTTTCGGCTTATCGACGCGTTTGCCGGGCGAACGCTTTGAAGCCAATGACTGCGCCATGGCGCCCGCAAAGAGGACCATCATTCGGGCTTGCAGATGCTCCTTCATTGCCTCAATCGTCGTAATTGAACGCGCCAAGGTAATGGAAGCGCCCGCTTGATGCCTCAAGTCCATGGTCACTGTCAGGCTCACATCACCCGTTTCAAACCCCAAGACTCGGGCAACGACGTAGTGACCCATTTCGTGATTGGCAATCTGCACTGCGTGATCCCGGACAGCGGGAGGCATATTCTTTGTCATTTTGATCACCTCGCATCCCTCGATTTCTCATTCGACTATGACTGACAGCTGGTGTCCATCCTGTCTTCCGCGCGCCGTCTGACGTTCTCAGACATCCGCCGTGCCAGCCGTGCTGTAACATGCCGACTCACTGATTTGTGTTGCCGGAGACGACCCTTGCCTGACACCCGCCCACCCGTTCTTGACGAAATCGACCGCCAACTGATCGCAGCCTTGCAGATCAATGCCCGTGAAAGCGTGGCCATGCTCGCTCGACAATTGGGCATCGCACGGACCACGGTGACTTCACGTCTGGCGCGGCTGGAAAAGGCAAAAGTCATCACCGGTTACGGAGTGCGTTTGGGCCAACGGGTGGTGGATGGTGGATTGCAGGCGTACGTCGGGATCACGGTGCAACCGCGCTCGGGCAAGGAAGTGCTGCGTCGGCTCAGCGCCATGGCCCAGGTGCAGCAGTTGTGTGCGGTGAGTGGCGAATTTGATTATGTCGCGTGGTTGCGCACTGAATCGCCGGAGCAACTGGATCAGTTGCTGGATCAGATTGGCAGTGTCGATGGGGTGGAGAAGACCACGACGTCGATCATCTTGAGCAGCAAGATTGATCGGGGGCAGCCGGTTTAAACGCGGTCCAGGGTGGGAGCGGGCTTGCTCGCGAAAAGGGAGTGTCAGTCGACATCTCTGCTGTCTGGCCCACCGCATTCGCGAGCAAGCCCGCTCCCACACTGGTCAGTGTGTAGCGATTGATCGTCATAGTGATCGAGTAATTGGCAAAACGACGACACATTGCGTCTTATTAACGTGTTCTACGCTCTCTAGAATGGCTGCCATCTTTTCCTATACTCAGATGCGCATTCCGCGTCGGGTCGCCAGTAAGGTCAGTCATGAACAAGAACAATCGCCATCCTGCAGACGGTAAAAAACCAGTCACCATTTTCGGCCCGGACTTTCCTTTCGGCTTTGACGACTGGATCGAACACCCGGCCGGCTTGGGCAGCATTCCAGCACACAATCATGGCGCTGAAGTGGCGATTGTCGGCGCGGGCATCGCCGGCCTGGTGGCCGCCTATGAACTGATGAAACTGGGCCTCAAGCCCGTCGTCTACGAAGCCTCGAAGATGGGCGGTCGTCTGCGTTCCCAAGCGTTCAACGGGACCGATGGCATCGTCGCCGAACTGGGCGGCATGCGCTTTCCGGTGTCGTCCACGGCGTTTTACCACTATGTCGACAAGCTCGGTCTCGAGACCAAACCCTTCCCCAATCCGCTGACGCCCGCCTCTGGCAGCACCGTGATCGACCTGGAAGGCAAAACCCACTACGCACAAAAGCTGGCCGACCTTCCTGCACTGTTCCAGGAAGTGGCTGACGCGTGGGCGGATGCGCTGGAGGCCGGCTCGCAGTTTTCCGATATCCAGCAAGCGATCCGCGACCGCGATGTGCCACGCCTCAAAGAGCTGTGGAACACCCTGGTTCCGTTGTGGGATGACCGCACGTTCTATGACTTTGTCGCCACCTCCGAAGCTTTCGCCAAGCTCTCCTTCCATCACCGCGAAGTGTTCGGCCAGGTCGGTTTCGGCACTGGCGGCTGGGACTCAGACTTCCCGAACTCGATGCTGGAAATCTTCCGCGTCGTGATGACCAACTGCGACGATCATCAACATCTGGTCGTCGGCGGCGTCGAACAAGTGCCGCAAGGCATCTGGCGTCATGTGCCGGAACGTTGCGTGCACTGGCCCGAAGGCACCAGCCTCAAGTCGCTGCACAGAGGCGCGCCACGCTCCGGGGTTAAAAAAATCGCTCACGCCCCGGACGGCCGTTTTGCGGTCACCGATAACAACGGCGACACCCGCGAATACGCCGCGGTGCTGACCACCTGCCAGAGCTGGCTGCTGACCACCCAGATCGAATGCGACGAAACCCTGTTTTCGCAAAAGATGTGGATGGCCCTCGACCGCACCCGCTACATGCAGTCGTCGAAAACTTTCGTGATGGTCGACCGCCCGTTCTGGAAGGACAAGGATCCGGAAACCGGCCGCGACCTGATGAGCATGACCCTCACCGATCGCCTGACCCGCGGCACCTACCTCTTCGATAACGGCGACGACAAGCCAGGGGTGATTTGTCTGTCGTACTCGTGGATGAGCGACGCGCTGAAAATGCTTCCGCACCCGGTGGAAAAGCGCGTGAAACTGGCGCTGGATTCATTGAAAAAGATCTACCCGAAAGTCGACATCGCCGCGCGCATCATCGGCGATCCGATCACCGTGTCGTGGGAAGCCGATCCGCATTTCCTCGGCGCGTTCAAAGGCGCACTGCCCGGCCATTATCGCTACAACCAACGCATGTACGCGCACTTCATGCAGGACGACATGCCGGCCGAACAACGCGGGATTTTCATCGCCGGCGACGACGTTTCGTGGACGCCGGCATGGGTAGAAGGCGCAGTACAGACCTCGCTCAACGCGGTGTGGGGCATCATGAAACACTTCGGCGGTGAAACTCACGCCGAGAACCCGGGTCCAGGTGATGTGTTCAACGAGATCGGTCCGATCGCCCTGCCCGAGTAAGAGGAATCCTAAATGCGCGTAGCCCTTTACCAATGTCCACCGCTGCCCCTGGATGTCGCAGGCAACCTGCAACGCCTGCATCAACTGGCGCTGGAGGCCAAGGGCGCCGACTTGCTGGTGCTGCCGGAGATGTTCCTGACCGGCTACAACATCGGCATCGATGCGGTCAGCGTGCTGGCGGAGGTGCACAACGGTGAATCGGCGCAGCAGATCGCGCGCATTGCCAAGACCGCCGGGATCGCCATTTTGTACGGCTATCCCGAGCGCACCGAGGACGGGCAGATCTACAACGCCGTGCAGTTGATCGACGCCAACGGCGAGCGCCTGTGCAACTACCGCAAGACTCACCTGTTCGGCGACCTCGATCACTCGATGTTCAGCGCCGGGCAGGATGATTTCCCGTTGGTGGAACTCAATGGCTGGAAGCTCGGTTTCCTGATCTGCTACGACCTTGAGTTCCCGGAAAACGCCCGACGCCTGGCCTTGGCCGGCGCCGAGCTGATCCTGGTGCCGACGGCGAACATGATTCCCTTCGACTTCGTCGCCGATGTCACCGTTCGTTCCCGCGCCTTCGAAAACCAGTGCTATGTGGCCTACGCCAACTACTGCGGGCAGGAAGGCGAGATCAATTACTGCGGCCAGAGCAGCATCGCCGCGCCGGATGGCAGCCGTATCGCCCAGGCGGGCCTGGATGAAGCGCTGATTGTCGGTGAGCTGGATCGTCAGTTGATGGTCGATTCCCGCGCTGCCAATCGTTACTTGATTGATCGCCGCCCTGAGCTTTACGGCGACCTTAACAAGCGCTGATCCACCGTAATCCGCTAGCATTAGCGCTTCTCTGTTCTGGAAGTGCTCATGCCTGCGCTGAATCACCCTCGCCCCCACACTGAAACCCTGGCCAACGGCCTGCGGGTGACGCTGCGTCATGCTCCCGATTTGAAGCGCTGCGCTGCTGCGTTGCGGGTTTTCGCGGGCAGTCATGACGTGCCGCTGGCATGGCCCGGCCTTGCGCATTTTCTCGAGCACTTGTTGTTTCTGGGGACGGAGCGCTTTCCCGCAGGGCAAGGGCTGATGGCCTACGTGCAAGGTCACGGCGGCCAGGTGAATGCGCGCACCAGCGAACGCACGACCGACTTCTTTTTCGAACTGCCGCCTCAGGCGTTTAGCGGTGGGCTGGAGCGTCTGTCAGACATGCTCGCTCATCCGCGTATGAATCCGGACGATCAGCGGCGGGAACGGGAAGTGCTGCACGCTGAATTTGTCGCATGGTCCCGGGATGCCACGGCTCAGCAGCAGTTCGCGCTGTTCGATGGGCTGTCAGCAGCTCACCCGCTTCGGGCATTTCATGCAGGCAACCGGTACAGCCTGCCGGTGCCGCAGCCGGAGTTTCAGCAAGCGTTGCAGGATTTCTATCAGCGGTTTTATCGGACCGGGCAGATGACGTTGAGCCTGACGGGCCCGCAAAGTCTCGATGAGTTGAGGGCAATGGCTCAGCGCTTTGGCGACCCTATCGCCGTAGGGGAAAAGGTCCAGCAAGAAGCACCTGCAGCGCTGATGGATTCTTCCGACACAAGTTATCAACAGGCTCGCGAACGTCGGCTCGATCTACTGTTCGCGTTCGAAGCGTTGCCAGACTCATCCCGCGAAGCATTAGCATTCCTGTGCCATTGGCTGAACGCGTCGAAACCTGGCGGTCTGTTGGCTGAATTGCGCGAACAAGGGCTGGCGGACAACCTGAAAGCCGCGCCGCTGTATCAGTTCGCCGGGCAAGCGTTGCTGCACATTGAATTCAACACCGATAAACCGGGAAGCGCGATCAGCGAGCGGCTCGTGGATTGGCTGGGCTTTTTTGCTTCTCATCAGAACTGGACCGAGTTGCGCAAAGAATACGCCGCCCTGCTCGACCGCCAGCAACAAGTCAGCGGCGCCCTGCAACGGGCGCGACTGGACAGCGAGCAGTTTGAACCCGGTTTATCCGAACAAGGCGTCATAGCGCTCAACGACATCCTGAAAAAAATCGGCGCTGTGGATAACTTCAGCGGTGAATGGCAATTGCCGACGCCTAATCCGTTCTTACGGGCTGAAGTCGCTGTGGCCAATGCCGGGCTGATTCGCGGCCAGGCCAGCAAACACCGTGGCCTGCGGACGTTCGCCCAGGATCGCTCGCGCAGCCGTCGCGAAAACTCTCCTATGCAGTTCAGTCAGGCGTTGCCGGATAACACCGATGAAGGTGCGATTTATCTGCGCTGGCGGCTATTGGCCAAACCTCACCCGCGCCTTCAGTCGAGCCTGGAAAATCGTTTGCAGCCACTGCGCGAAGACGCCTGTCAGGCGGGTGTCGACTTTTCCTTCAGTGCCGCAGGCAACGAATGGCTGTTGAAGATGACCGGTCTACAAGAGCCGATGCCGACCGTCCTCGAACATGCGCTGAAAGAGCTGACAAAACCCGACGCCGGTTTCCCACAGGAAGAATCGATACGCGTGCCGTTGATGCCGATCAGACAGCTGCTGAAGGCGCTGCCCGAGCAGTGCCTTGAACGCACCGCTGAAAGTAATGACGTGCAACAGTTGTGGGCAAGTGCGCGCTGGCAAGGCCAGGCCACCGGCTTGCCGGCACAGACTCAAGCGGCGATGGGCCTGGCACTGAGCCGTGTGCCCGGTGTTGCGGACGATCAGCCGTCGCCGCCCGCGTCAATAAACTCTCGGCATCTGTGGAGTGTGATCGACACAGGCTCCAGCGAACACGCGTTGTTGCTGTTTTGTCCGACGGCCACGCCGGACATCGCCGACGAAACTGCGTGGCGATTGCTCGCGCACCTGTGCCAGATGCCGTTCTATCAGCGTCTGCGGGTTGAGCTGCAATTGGGTTACGCTGTGTTCAGCGGCCTGCGTCAGATTCATGGGCAGACCGGGCTGCTGTTCGGCGTTCAATCACCGAGTGTTGCGCCTCAGGATCTGCTGGAACACATGGAACGCTTCTTGAGCGAAATGCCCACGATGATTGAAGGCATTGATGAAGCGACTTTCATCGTTCAGCGCCAGGCTCTGGCCGATCAATTCCACGCCACCGCACTGCCCCACGCACAGGCAGCCGAATTGCTCTGGCAGGGCAAACTGGCCGGCCACTCGTCGGATTATCTGGAGCGTCTGCCCGAAGCGATCCTGATGATCGATCGCAAAACGTTGAAAGCCGCCGCCCAACGACTGAATCAAGCCGAAGGTGGCTGGCGCTGCCTGGCCAGCAGTGCTTGCGCAAAGGCGCCTTGGCAAGTGACAAAATGATCATTACCGACGCTGCAATTAGCTTTCTCAAAGATTCGCGGCCAATCGCTCTGTAATTTTGAGTAACATAGCCACCTAACTATCTGAACATCTCCGGCTGGAGGTGGACTATATGTATAGATCTCAACTGTCCTATCACCTGAAGGAGCGCTTCCATGTCCTGGTCCAAACCCGCTTACACCGACCTGCGTATCGGCTTTGAAGTCACCATGTACTTCGCAAGCCGCTAAGGTCTGCCGTTGTCATGATGTGCAACGCCTCGGTTTACCGGGGCGTTTTTATTTTCAGCGTTGAAATGATGGAGCGTCCATGTTTGTCCAGATTCTAGGTTCCGCCGCCGGCGGCGGTTTCCCCCAGTGGAACTGCAACTGCGTGAACTGCGCCGGTTTTCGCAACGGCAGCCTGAACGCCAAGGCGCGTACCCAGTCGTCCATCGCCATTTCCGATGACGGCGTGAACTGGATCCTGTGTAACGCTTCGCCGGACATCCGTGCCCAACTCCAAAGCTTCTCCCCGATGCAACCGGGCCGCGCCCTGCGCGATACCGGCATCAGCGCGATCATCCTGATGGACAGCCAGATCGACCACACCACCGGCCTGCTCAGCCTGCGCGAAGGTTGCCCGCATCAGGTCTGGTGCACCGACATGGTCCACGAAGACCTGAGCACCGGTTTCCCGCTGTTCAACATGCTCAAGCACTGGAATGGCGGGCTGGACTGGAACCGTATCGAACTCGACCGCAGCTTCACCATCCCGGCCTGCCCGAGCCTGCGCTTCACCCCGCTGCCCCTGCGCAGCGCCGCGCCGCCCTACTCGCCGCACCGCTTCGACCCGCACCCGGGCGACAACATCGGCCTGATCGTCGAAGACCTGAACACCGGCGGCAAGCTGTTCTATGCGCCGGGCCTGGGCAAGGTCGATGCGCCGCTGCTGGAAATCATGGCCGGTAGCGATTGCCTGCTGGTGGACGGCACGATGTGGGATGACGACGAAATGCAGCGCCGTGGCGTCGGCACCCGCACCGGACGGGAAATGGGTCATCTGGCGCAAAACGGCCCCGGCGGCATGATTGAAGTGCTGGAGCAGTTACCCAAGCAGCGCAAGGTGCTTATCCACATCAACAACACCAACCCGATTCTTGATGAGGATTCGCCGGAGCGGGCCGAGCTGGTTCGGCGCAAGGTTGAAGTGGCCTATGACGGCATGAGTATTGTGTTGTAGGGCATCGAGACCGCTGCGCGGTCTATCGCCAGCAGGCTGGCTCCCACAGGGGAATGCGATCAACTGTGGGAGCCAGCCTGCTGGCGATGAGGCCGGACCAGACACAACAGAAACCACCGGTTGTTCCCGGAGAACCGCAATGACTGACACCCCCATGTCCCCCGCCGAATTCGAAGCGGCCCTGCGCGCCAAGGGCGCCTATTACCACATCTATCACCCCTATCATGTGGCGATGTATGAAGGTCGGGCGACCCGCGAGCAGATCCAGGGTTGGGTCGCCAACCGCTTCTACTATCAGGTGAACATCCCCCTGAAGGACGCCGCCATCCTCGCCAACTGTCCGGACCGCGAGATCCGTCGCGAGTGGATTCAGCGCTTGCTGGACCATGACGGCGCCCCCGGCGAAGACGGCGGCATCGAAGCCTGGCTGCGTCTGGGCCAGGCCGTCGGCCTCGACCCGGATCAGCTGCGCTCGCAGGAACTGGTATTGCCCGGCGTGCGTTTCGCCGTGGACGCCTACGTCAACTTCGCCCGCCGAGCCAGTTGGCAGGAAGCCGCCAGCAGCTCGCTGACCGAGTTGTTCGCGCCGCAGATCCACCAATCGCGCCTGGACAGCTGGCCGCAGCATTACCCGTGGATCGACCCGACTGGTTACGAGTATTTCCGCACACGCCTCGGCCAGGCGCGCCGGGATGTCGAGCATGGTCTGGCCATCACCTTGCAGCACTACACGACGCGGGAAGGCCAGGAGCGCATGCTGGAAATTCTCCAGTTCAAACTGGACATCCTTTGGAGCATGCTCGATGCCATGAGCATGGCCTACGAATTGAACCGCCCGCCGTATCACAGCGTGACCGACCAGCGGGTCTGGCATAAAGGAATCACCTTATGAGTTTCGATCGCAGCAAAATCCCGAACTGGCGTCAGGGCTATCGCTACCAGTACGAACCGGCGCAGAAAGGCCACGTGCTGCTCTACCCCGAAGGCATGATCAAACTCAATGAAAGCGCCGCTTTGATCGGTGGTTTGATCGATGGCGAACGTGACGTCGCGGCGATCATTGCCGAACTGGACGCGCAGTTCCCCGGCGTACCCGAGCTCGCTGAGGACATCGAGCAGTTCATGGAGGTTGCCCGTGCTCAGCACTGGATCGAACTTGTCTGATTCCGTGTCGGACAAGTTACCGCCCAAACCCGACATCGGCCTGCCTTTATGGCTGCTGGCCGAGCTGACTTATCGCTGCCCGCTGCAATGCCCGTACTGCTCCAATCCGCTGGATTTTGCCGAGCAAGGCAAAGAACTGAGCACCGAACAGTGGATCAAAGTGTTCCGCGAAGCGCGGGAGATGGGTGCAGCGCAACTGGGCTTCTCCGGCGGTGAGCCGCTGGTGCGTCAAGACCTCGCCGAGTTGATCGCCGAGGCGCGCAAGCTGGGTTTCTACACCAACCTGATCACCTCCGGCATCGGCCTGACCGAACAGAAAATCAGCGACTTCAAGAAGGCCGGTCTGGACCACATCCAGATCAGTTTCCAGGCCAGCGACGAGCAAGTGAATAACTTGCTGGCCGGTTCGAAAAAAGCCTTCGCGCAGAAGCTGGAAATGGCCCGCGCGGTGAAGGCCCACGGTTATCCGATGGTGCTGAACTTCGTGACCCATCGGCACAACATCGACAAGATCGACCGGATCATCGAGCTGTGCATCGCCCTTGAGGCCGACTTCGTAGAACTCGCGACGTGCCAGTTTTACGGTTGGGCGCAGCTCAATCGGGTCGGCCTGCTGCCGACCAGGGAACAACTGGTCCGCGCCGAACGCATCACCAACGAATACCGCGCCAGGCTGGAAGCCGAAGGGCATCCGTGCAAGCTGATTTTCGTCACGCCGGACTACTACGAAGAACGCCCGAAAGCCTGCATGAACGGCTGGGGCAGCATCTTTCTGACAGTCACGCCGGACGGAACCGCACTACCCTGTCACGGTGCCCGACAGATGCCGGTGCAATTTCCCAATGTGCGCGACCACAGCATGCAGCACATCTGGTACGACTCGTTCGGCTTCAACCGCTTTCGCGGTTACGACTGGATGCCCGAGCCGTGCCGCTCCTGCGACGAGAAAGAAAAAGACTTCGGCGGCTGCCGCTGCCAGGCCTTCATGCTCACGGGTGACGCGAGCAATGCCGACCCGGTGTGCAGCAAGTCGGAACATCACGGCGTGATTCTCAAGGCCCGCGAAGAAGCCGAGCACGCGACCCAGACCATCGAACAACTGGCCTTTCGCAATGAACGAAATTCACGCCTCATCGCCAAAAGCTGAACCCTTCAGCGCCTCCCGGGCCGTCGCGGCCGGTATCGACTTCGCCGAGTTGCTGGTCGGCAAACATGGCCTGTTCTGGAACGAATACCGCCCCGAAGATGCCGCCTGCAGGATCTGGCATTGGCGTAACGGCCAGGCCCATTGCCTGACGCCAACGGGTTTCAGCGTGCGCAGTCGGGTGTACGAATACGGCGGTGGCGCGTTTTGTCTGACCGATGACGGGATTGTTTTCGTCAACGAGGCGGATCAACAACTTTATCGACAATCGCTGGCGGGCGAGACGCCTGAGGTGCTGACCTCGGGTGAATGCCGTTACGGCGATCTGCAGTTTGCCAATGGCCAGGTGCTCGCGGTTGAAGAGAATCGTGACCGGCATCGTCTGGTCGCGATCGACGTGGCTGACGGCCAACGTCATCTGCTGGCTGAGGGTGCCGACTTCTATGCTGCGCCGACATTGAGTCCTGGCGCGCAGCGATTGGCGTGGATCGAATGGAGCCGCCCGGATCAGCCATGGACCGCGACTCGGCTGATGGTTGCCGAACGCAGGGACGATGGGCGCTTTGCTCAACCGCGTTGTGTGGCGGGCGAAGGTGTTCAGGAGTCGCTGCAACAACCTCATTTCGACAGCGGCGGCCGTCTGTTTTGCCTGACAGATCGCGCCGGCTACTGGCAGCCTTGGGTGGAATCCTCAGAGGGACTGAGCCCGTTGCCGAGTGCCGCTGCCGATCATGGCCCGGCGCCTTGGCAGCTGGGTGGCAGCACCTGGTTGCCACTGGGCGAACGCCGTTACCTGGCCAGTTGGACCGAAGGCGGGTTTGGCAAATTGGCGCTTTGTGGTGACACCGTGGAAGACTTCACCGGTGATTACAGCCGCTTTCGTCACCTCGCACTGGATGAGCAATTCATCTACTGCATCGCGGCATCGCCGGTGAGTTCGTCGGCGGTCGTTGCCATCGACCGCGATACCCGACAGGTCAAGGTATTGGCTGGCGGGATTGCACCGCTGCCCGCCGAGCACATCAGCGTCCCGCAAACCTTGCGCTACCCGAGCGGTTCGGGCGAGGCCCACGGTTTCTTCTATCCGGCGATGACCGGCGAAGCGAAACCACCGCTGGTGGTGTTCATCCACGGCGGCCCGACCTCGGCCTGCTATCCGATGCTTGATCCCCGTATTCAGTATTGGGCGCAACGCGGTTTCGCCGTAGCCGATCTCAACTACCGCGGCAGCAGTGGTTATGGCCGGGCGTATCGCCAGGCCTTGCATTTGAGTTGGGGCGACGTGGACGTTGAAGATGCCTGCGCAGTCGTCGCTCATCTTGCCGAACGAGGAATGATCGACGGCGACAAGGCATTTATCCGCGGTGGCAGTGCCGGCGGTTACACCACCCTTTGTGCGTTGGCCTTTAACAATGTTTTCCGCGCGGGTGCCAGCCTTTACGGTGTCAGCGATCCCGTTGCACTGAGCCGTGCAACCCATAAGTTCGAAGGCGATTATCTGGATTGGCTGATCGGCGATCCGGTAGAGGATGCCGAACGCTACGCCGCACGCACGCCGCTGCTGCATGCGAGCAACATCAGTGTTCCGGTGATTTTCTTTCAGGGGGAACTGGACGCCGTCGTGGTGCCGCAACAGACCCGTGACATGGTCACGGCGCTACAGGACAACGGTATTCTGGTTGACGCGCATTACTACGCGGACGAACGTCATGGCTTTCGCAAGGCGGGGAACCAGGCCCATGCACTGGAGCAGGAATGGTTGTTTTATCGGCGGGTGATGGAGTTGGCGGACTGAGTTTCTGCGAGCCGCGCGGAAATTGCGGCGCCTCTATCGCGAGCAGGCTCGCTCCCACATTGGATTTGTAAACGACGCAAATCCCCTGTGGGAGGGAGCCTGCTCGCGATGCTATCTGTCAAACGCTGCAGAACTTAACGCTTGGCGATGATGTACACCGCATGCACGATCCCCGGAATGTAACCGCACAACGTCAGCAGAATATTCAGCCAGAACGCGCCGGCGAAACCGACTTGCAGAAACACACCCAGTGGTGGCAACAGAATGGCAATGATGATGCGAATGAAATCCATGGGGCAGCTCCTGATTTGAAGTGGGCTCGTGAAAGCCCTACAGCTAATCGACCTGCGCCATTCGTCAGGGTTCAGTAGGAACCTGGCCGAATACCGGAACCGAACGAATCGCAGGCAAAAAAACGCCCCACGCGAAAAGAATCAAACGTGGGGCGATGCGTTATTACCGCGAGACGGTTCTGGAATTCGTGCAGGAAGAGTCTGATCAGACCGCAATCCCCTTGCGGCACTGCAGTTGTGCGGTGCGTACGCGAGAAAAGGCGCGGGACAGACGCAGGAGCATTTCGTCAATGTTGGCGTTGCTGACGGTGAGGGCCGGGGTGAAGCGCAGGCAATCGGGTTGCGGGGCGTCGAGCAACAAGCCTTCGTACAACGCTGACTTGACTACGGCATCAGCCGAATCATCGGACAGAGTCAGCCCCCAGAGCAGCCCTTGCCCGCGCAGTTCACCGTGACCGTAGCGATGGGATAACCGACTCAGTCCTTCGCGCAGGTGCTGACCGGTTTCGCCCACATGATCGAGAAAACCCTTGTCCCGGATCGTGTTGAACACGGCAAGACCGGCCGCCGTCATCAGCGCATTGCCATGGTGAGTTCCGCTCAGTTCGCCCACCTCGAAACAGCAGGCGTTACCTCGCGCCAACATCGCGGCCAGTGGCACACCGCCGCCAAGCCCTTTGCCGAGGACGACGATATCGGCTCGAACGCCAAAGGACTGTTCAGCTAGCAAGGTGCCGCAGCGACCGATGCCGGTTTGCACTTCGTCGAGGATCAACAGAATGCCCAGGTCTCGGCACAGCCGTTCGACGCCCTTGAGGTAATTCTCGGTGGCCGGAATCACCCCGGCTTCGTTCTGGATCGGTTCGAGCAGGATTGCCACGGTCCGAGCATCGACCGCCGCGTGCATCGCCGCAAGATCATTGAAGGGAACGTGGTGGAAGTCCGACACGGAAATTGTCCCGAGACTACGGCCATGGCAGCCGTTACTCGCAACAATGATCCGTGAGGCCCCGCCGCGATGCCGCTGCCCCCATTTACGTGCCAGGTGAATCGCTGCATCACAGGCTTCCCTGCCACTGTTAAGCAGGTACGCCTGATCACTGCCGGTGCTAGCGCAGAGCCGCTCGGCAAGGTTGAGCATGCCGCGGTTGTGCAGGGCAAAACCCGGATTGATCAGTAACTGAGCCTGTTCCGAGATCGCGTTGACCAGCACCGAAGGGCTGTGGCCGAGGCTATTGGCGCCGCCACCTTGCGAGAAATCCAGATAAGCGCGGTCATCGCTGTCCCACAACCATGAGCCTTGGCCGCGGACGAAAATCTGTTTCGGCCGCTCGACACTGGGCATCAGGCACTCGCTGGAAAGGGTGTCGCGTCTGGAAGACTGGAAAGTGTCCACGACCAAGTCATCGAGACTCGGGGGATTGCGACGCAAGCTAAATAAATTCATTGGTTCAAACCTCGCTTGAGGTTTTTTGCCTTACCTATGTAAACACCATCGACGTAAACGGTATTCATCGTGCGTTCCGGCCCTGTAAGCCTTGTGAATACGGTTAGACTAGGCTCAGGCACGGCGTTGAGCCATTTCGATTTCCCAGCATTTTCGATAAGCGCACCTTATGGATTTCAAGCAACTGCGTTATTTCGTCGCGGTCTACGAGGAAGGCCACGTGGGCCGGGCGGCCGAGCGACTGTCAATCTCCCAACCGGCACTGTCGCAACAGATCCGCCAGCTCGAACAGAACCTCGATGTGAGCCTGTTCGAACGCAGCAGCAAGCGCCTGCTGCCTACCCTCGCCGCCCACACTTTGTACAACCATGCCGTGCCATTGCTTGATGGGCTGCAACGGGCGCGCGAAGCCTTGGGCAACTTCAAGGGCCAGGCGTTACGCACTCTGGCTATCGGCGTGTTGCAGACGGTTCACACCAGCCTGGTGCCGCAGATGCTCGAACGCGTGCGCAAGGCGCAGCCGCATCTGGTGGTGCAGATCTATGAGCTGACGGGGCTGGAAATCGAACGGCGGCTGCTCAATGGTTCGCTCGACATCGGCATCAGCTACCTGCCACCCCGTCAGCCGGGTTTACATGGCGTCATGCTGTACGAAGATGAACTGACCCTGGTCATCCCGGCGGACCACCCCCTGCGCGAATTCAAGAAAGTCTCGATGAGCCAGGCCGCCGAGTTACCCATGCTGTTGCTGGGAGAAGAGTTCCAGATACGGCAGATCTGGCAGACACAACTGGCCAATCTGGGACGACGCCCGCAGGTGCAGGCAGAACTGAACAACATGGCGGGGATTCTCGACAGTCTGCCCCACACCCGCCTGGCCACCGTCCTGCCCGGGCGCTCGCAAAAGGCGCTCGGCAATAACGAACTGCTGTGGAAACCGCTGACCGAACCGCGAGTGCCACTAAAAGTCGGATTGGTGTGTCGGGATGTGCAGCGGCAACAAGCCTCGCTGGCCTTGTTACGCACGCTGTTGGAGGAAGTGATGAACCGGCCGGACGACCACTTGAACAGCCCGACTGCGCCCCACGGGCTGAGCTGAATACTTTTCTCGAGGCAAAAGAAAACCCCGCCGAAGCGGGGCTTTGCAGACTGTTTCCCTGACATCCATTTCACTCCGCCGTCCTGGCAGAATCCTACGTGTCCGTGTTGTTGCTTTGCGCTTCCTGCGCGACGTCCATGTGAAGTAGATTAGCTCTGGATCCAATCTTCGCCTATGGGAGAACAGCAGCACGTCATGTAAGAGAATGCTTACATGACGCTATCGGGTCAGAACTGTGCAGCGTCCAGCAGAAACAGCGACTCGCTCCCCGCCTTCACCGACGCGCTCAACGAATGAATACGCGGCAACAGACGGGCGAAATAGAACCGCGCCGTGCCCAACTTGCTCGCGTAGAAATCGTCCTGCGCTTCTTTGCCCAGGGCTGCCTTGGCCATGAGCGCCCACATGTAGGCGTACGCCACGTAACCGAAAGTTTGCAAGTACTCGACCGACGCCGCGCCGATTTCGTTCGGGTTGTTTTTTGCCCGGTCCAGCAACCACGAGGTCAGTTCATCGAGTGTGGTCACGGCATCGTTGAGAGGCTTGGTGAACTCTGCCAAGTCAGCGCTGGCAGTGGCGGTGAAGTGACGGATTTCGTCCGCAAACAGGTTGTAGAACGCTCCGCCGGTGCCGACGATCTTGCGTCCTACCAGGTCCAGCGCCTGAATACCGTTGGTGCCTTCGTAGATCTGGGTGATGCGCACATCACGAACCAGTTGCTCCTGGCCCCACTCACGGATGTAACCGTGGCCGCCGAACACTTGCTGGCCGTGAACGGTGGTCTCCAGACCGAGGTCGGTGAGGAACGCCTTGGCCACCGGGGTCAGCAAAGCGACCAGATCTTCCGCACGTTTGCGGGTGGTCGCGTCTTCGCTGAACTTGGCGGTGTCCAGTTGCATGGCCACGTAAGTGGAGAAGGCACGACCGCCTTCGTTTGAGGCTTTCATGGTCAGCAGCATGCGACGCACGTCTGGGTGGACGATGATCGGGTCAGCGACCTTGTCCTTGTTCTGCGCGCCGGTCGGCGAACGGCTTTGCAGACGGTCGCGGGCGTATTCGACGGCGTTCTGGTACGAGCGCTCGCCGGTGGCCAGGCCCTGGATACCGACGCCCAGACGCTCGTAGTTCATCATGGTGAACATCGCCGCCAGGCCTTTGTTCGGCTCGCCGACCAGGTAACCCACGGCTTCGTCGAAGTTCATCACGCAGGTCGCGGAGGCCTGGATGCCCATCTTGTGTTCGATCGAACCGCAGTTCGCCGGGTTGCGCGCGCCCAGGCTGCCATCGGCATTGACCATGAACTTCGGCACAAGGAACAGCGAGATGCCTTTCGGCCCCGCCGGTGCGTCCGGCAGTTTGGCCAGCACCAGGTGGATGATGTTTTCGGTCAGGTCGTGTTCGCCACCGGTGATGAAAATCTTGGTGCCGCTGACTTTGTAGGAACCGTCGGCCTGAGGCTCGGCCTTGGTGCGGATGATCCCAAGGTCGGTACCGGCGTGCGGCTCGGTCAGGCACATGGAACCGGCCCAGACCCCGGCGTACATGTTCGGCAGGTACGCGGCTTTCAGCTCTTCGCTGGCGTGGGCGTTGATCGACAGGCAGGCACCGGCAGTCAGCATCGGGTACAGACCGAAGGACAGGCTGGCGGAGTTGACCATTTCTTCGACTTGCGCCGAAACGGCCTTGGGCATGCCCATGCCGCCGTAGGTCGGATCGCCACCGACACCGACCCAGCCGCCTTCGGCGTAAGTCTGATAAGCCTGTGGGAAACCGGCCGGCGTGGTGACGGCACCGTCCGCCCAATGGCAACCTTCTTCGTCCGCCGCACGGCTCAGCGGGGCAATGCTTTTGCTGGTGACCTTGCCGGCTTCTTCGAGAATGGCTTCGACGGTTTCCGCATCGACGGTCTCGGCCAGCGCCGGCAGCTCGGCCCAGAGTTTGGCGACCTCGAAGACTTCATTGAGGACGAAGCGCATATCGCGCAGGGGCGCTTTGTAGTCAGCCATGGCAAACCTCGCAAGATCTAAACAGGTGATTCGTGGGAATGGTGTTTTCGTTGGGTCCGAGTGTAACCCAACAACTTTTGCGACACATAGGGTCAGCCAGTGACCGTTTTGTAATGTTTAGTCACTGACCATTCAGTCATGAAAAAGCCCGCAAACGAGGCGGGCTTCTTTGTGTCTGGTTTTACAAAGACTAAAGCGCAAACAACTCCGCCGGCAGCTTCATCAGGCAATCGCTGCCCGCTTCGATGGCCGCCCGATGAGCGGCGGTGCGGGGCAGCAAACGCTTGAAGTAAAACTCGCTGGTTGCCAGTTTGCCCCGGCAGTAGTCGACATCGCCGATGCCCGCGTCAAGTTGTGCCTGAGCCACCAGCGCCATGCGCAGCCACAAATAGCCGAGGATGATGTAACCGCTATACATCAGGTAATCCACCGACGCAGCACCGACTTCGTCCGGATTCTTCATCGCGGCCATGCCGACCTGGGTGGTCAACTCGCCCCATTGCTGATTCAGGCCATTGAGTTGCGCCACATAGCTGGCCAGTTGTGGATGCTCGGCATTCGCCGCACAGAACTTATGGACGATTTTGGTGAAGCCACGCAGGAGTTTGCCCTGGCTGCCCAGCACTTTGCGCCCGAGCAGATCCAGCGCCTGAATGCCGTTAGTGCCTTCGTAGATCGGCGCGATCCGGCAGTCACGAACCAGCTGCTCCATACCCCATTCACGGATGAACCCGTGGCCGCCAAACACTTGCATACCGTGGTTGGTCACTTCCAGCCCGGTATCGGTCATGAAGGCTTTGCAGATCGGTGTGAGGAATGCCAACAGGTCTTCGGCGTCCTGGCGCGCCGTTTCATCCGGGCTCAGATGCGCCGCGTCCAGCAACTGCGCGGTGAAATAGGTCAGGGCGCGGTTGCCTTCGTTGAAGGCTTTCATGGTCAGCAACATCCGGCGCACGTCGGGATGAACGATGATCGGATCGGCGGCTTTTTCCGGTGCTTTGGGACCGGTGAGCGAGCGCATTTGCAGGCGATCGTTGGCGTACTTGATAGCACCCTGAAAGCTCGCCTCACCCAGACACAGACCCTGCATGCCGGTGCCGAGCCGCGCGTGGTTCATCATGGTGAACATGCAGTTCAAGCCCTTGTTCGGCTCGCCGATCAGGAAGCCCTTGGCCTCGTCGAAGTTCAGCACGCAGGTGGCCGAGGCCTTGATGCCCATTTTGTGTTCGATCGAGCCGCAGGAAACGCCGTTGCGCTCGCCGGCTTCACCCTCGGCATTGGGTAGGAATTTGGGAACGATGAACAGGGAAATGCCCTTGGTGCCTGCCGGAGCGTCCGGCAGTTTCGCCAACACCAGATGAATGATGTTGTCGCTCATGTCGTGTTCGCCGGCCGAGATAAAGATCTTGCTGCCGGAAACCGCATAGCTGCCGTCGGCGGAAGGGACGGCGCGGGTTTTGATGATGCCCAGGTCAGTACCGCAATGGGCCTCGGTCAGGCACATGGTGCCGGTCCATTGGCCGGCCGTCAGTTTGCTCAGGTAGGTGTTTTTCTGCTCGTCGGTGCCGTGGGCATGGATGGCCGACATTGCACCGTGGGTCAGGCCGGGGTACATGCCCCAGGAGGTATTGCTGGAGCCAACCATTTCACTAATGACCAGGCCCAGGGAGCTTGGCAAACCCTGGCCGCCATACGCCGGATCAGCCGCCAGACCATGCCAGCCGCCTTCCACGTATTGTGCGAAAGCCTGCTTGAAACCTGTAGGCGTTGTCACCACGCCATTGTCGAAATGGCAGCCTTCTTCGTCGCCGCTGCGATTCAGCGGCGCCAGAACGTTCTCACAGAACTTCGCACCTTCTTCGAGGATCGCATTGACCATGTCCGGGCTGGCGTCGGTGGCACCCAGCGCGGCGTAGTTGGTGTGGAAGTCGAAGACGTGGTCGATCAGAAAGCGCATGTCGCGCAGGGGAGCTTTGTATTCGGGCATGGTCATTTCTCCGTCAGCAGATCCCTCAAACCTACTGCCGCCCACCTTGCCTCACAATCACAGTCCAGACGCTGAATGCGCCATCATCACTCAACCCGCAGCGGCGTCCATGCGCACCGCGCCACGGCGAGTCTGACCGAAGGCCACCACACAATTCCGCCCGGCGCCCTTGGCGCTGTAAAGCGCTTCGTCAGCGGACTTGAGCACTTTTTCGGGGGTTCGTTGCTCCACGCGTTCGGCGACACCGATGCTGACGGTGACCGACACACTTGAAGCGCCGGAGCCCGCGCGACGCTGACGCCCCTGTTGGTCGTCCTGCGGGCGGGCGTCTTGGTTGCGCAGTTGAATGTTGTAAGTGGCGATGGACTCGCGGATGACTTCCAGGTGCGGCATGCACTCTTCGAGGGTCTTGCCCGCGAACACCAGGGCAAATTCCTCACCGCCGTAGCGATACGCCCTACCGCCTCCGCCGATTTTCGACAGTTTGCTGGCGACCAGTCGCAGCACTTGGTCGCCGACATCGTGACCGTGGGTGTCGTTGAATTTCTTGAAGTGATCGACGTCGCTCATGGCCAGCACGTAATTGCGCCCCAACCGCTGCATCCGCTCGTTCAAGGCGCGACGACCCGGCAGGCCGGTGAGTTCGTCGCGGAAGGCCATTTGATACGCCTCGTGAGCGACCGCTGCGGCAATCATCAACATCACCTGGCTGCACATGATGTTCAGGGTGAACGGCAGGATGAAGGTTTTCGGCAGCGCCCAGAACAACCCGAGCAAACCCACCAGCTGCGCGGCGTGCAAGGGTCTCGGGTTACGCCAGTATTGCCAGCTCAGCAGCAGGAACGAGGCGATGAATACGGGATAGGACAGCTGAATCAGGCTCATCCAGGCGCCGTGCAGCGCTGGCCAGCGGATTTCCGAAAGCCACATCAGCAAGGCCTGGGGATAACTTTGCTCCAGCCCGAGCGCGACACTGCCGACGGCCAGCAACACTGCGAAACGCGCCACCATGTCCTGAAACAGATGAGTGCGTTCCTGCCAGGCTGCGAACACGCCGAACAACAGCGGCAGCAACAGGCAACACAGATGGAAAATCACTGCTGCGTCATCACGAACCTTGCCGTGGTCGCGGTAATAGTCGGTCTGGGTATCGAGCAGGAAGTAGGCGATGTACACCGTGACCATCAGAAACAGCTCACGCTGCCTTCGGTAAACCGCGCAGTACGCACCGCCGAGCAACAGCACCAGGGTTGGCAGCACGTTGAACAGCGAAGTGAAGAAGACGTTGAGATCCTTGATGTAAGCGGCCGCAAGCCCCGCAAGTAAAAGCAGTATCGACGGTAGGAAATGGCTGAGACGTACAGCGGAAGAACGCGGCAAGGGTAAAGCTCCGACCGTCATGACAATAGATGGCATTGTGCCCACCTACTGTAACGGCAGACATGTCGACTTACTGAGTCAATTGTCGGGTTTTTTTAGCGTGTGTGTCAGTGGCCGTAGACCGGGTGGGCAGTGCCTCGATCCCATCAACAATCGCGGGCGACTGCTTTTACTTTTCCCAAGAACAAAAAAGCCGCTACCCCCGAAGGGATAGCGGCTTTGTGAAGAACAGCGTTAAGGCTTAGTAGCCCAGCGCGAAGTCCTCTTCTTTCATGTCCATCAAGTTGTTGGCACCCGACAGCATGGTTGCAACGTGAGTGCGGGTACGCGGCAGGATGCGCTGGAAGTAGAAGCGCGCAGTCTGCAGCTTGGCGGTGTAGAACGCCTCTTCGGAAGTGCCGGCAGCCAGCTTCTCGGCAGCCAGACGCGCCATGTCAGCCCAGAAGTAGGCCAGGCAGGCGTAACCGGAGTACATCAGGTAGTCCACCGAGGCCGCGCCGACTTCTTCGCGATCTTTCATGGCGGCCATACCGACCTTCATGGTCAGCTCACCCCACTCTTTGTTCAGCGCAGCCAATGGCTCGACGAACTCTTTGACCGCTTCGTTGCCTTCGTTGGTCTGGCAGAACTTGTGGACGATCTTGGTGAAGCCTTTCAGGGCTTCGCCTTGAGTCATCAGCACTTTACGGCCCAGCAGGTCGAGCGCCTGGATACCGGTGGTGCCTTCGTACAGCATCGAAATGCGGCTGTCGCGAACGTTCTGCTCCATGCCCCACTCGGCGATGAAGCCGTGGCCGCCGTAGATTTGCACGCCGTGGTTGGCGGATTCGAAGCCGACTTCAGTCATGAAGGCTTTGGCGATTGGAGTCATGAAGGCCAGCAGTGCGTCGGCTTTCTTCTTCTCTTCTTCGTCTACGCCGTATTTGACGATGTCGACTTGCTTGGCGGTGAAGTAAACCATTGCGCGGTTGCCTTCGGCGAACGCTTTCATGGTCAACAGCATGCGACGCACGTCAGGGTGAACGATGATCGGGTCAGCGGCTTTTTCCGGCGCTTTCGGGCCAGTCAGCGAACGCATTTGCAGGCGATCGCGAGCGTATTTCAGGCCGCCCTGGAAGCCGATCTCGGCGTGGGCCAGACCTTGCAGCGCGGTACCCAGACGTGCGGTGTTCATGAAGGTGAACATGCAGTTCAGGCCTTTGTTCGCCGGGCCGATCAGGTAACCGGTGGCCGAATCGAAGTTCATCACGCAGGTGGCGTTACCGTGGATGCCCATTTTGTGTTCCAGGGAACCACAGGTCACAGCGTTGCGCGCGCCGATCGAGCCGTCAGCGTTCGGCATGAACTTCGGCACGATGAACAGCGAAATGCCTTTGGTGCCAGCCGGTGCATCCGGCAGACGTGCCAGCACGATGTGGACGATGTTGTCGGCCATGTCGTGTTCGCCGGCCGAGATGAAGATCTTGGTGCCGGAAACTTTGTAGGAACCGTCGGCCTGAGGCTCGGCCTTGGTGCGCAGCATGCCCAGGTCGGTGCCGCAGTGCGGTTCGGTCAGGCACATGGTGCCGGTCCATTCGCCGGACACCAGTTTAGTCAGGTAAGCCTCTTGCTGCTCAGGCGTACCGTGCTCGGAAATGGTGTTCATCGCGCCGTGCGACAGGCCTGGGTACATGCCCCACGACCAGTTGGCTTCGCCAACCATTTCGCTGACCGCCAGACCCAGAGACTCCGGCAGGCCTTGGCCGCCGTGCTCTACGTCGTGGGCCAGGCTTGGCCAGCCGCCTTCAACGAATTGCTTGTAGGCTTCTTTGAAGCCGGTCGGGGTTTTAACGCCGGACTCGCTCCAGGTGCAGCCTTCGGTGTCACCCACGCGGTTCAGCGGAGCCAGTACCTGCTCACAAAACTTGGCGCCTTCTTCGAGAATGGCGCTAACCATGTCAGGAGTTGCGTCTGCACAAGCCGGAAGGCTCTGATAGTGCGCTTCGTAGCCGAGCAGTTCGTCACGAACGAAGCGAATATCACGCAAGGGGGCCTTGTAGTCAGGCATAGCGATAAACCTCTGCTGATGTAACCGGGAATGAACGACCGTGTTGATTTGTTGTGACGGTCAAACAGTTGTTTGAAACATACGTTTACGACCAAATCTTGTCAAGCGCCGATCTTTTGCCGTTCGTCATCACGCCACGCAAATGCCGGACACGCGGCCGCGCTGCCGCCGTTGACAACGCAACAGGCCTTGCAGGAAAGATTAGTTGAGGGAGAAGGACTTACGCACAAAAATGCCGCGAATAATCGCGGCGTTTTAGTGATGCGGATTCAGCGAGGGATCAAGCGAAAGTATCGATCAACGTGCCAAGCACTTCATCGGAAGCCTTGGCGACTTTGGCACCCGCCTCAACCTGAAACTTGCCCTGGGCCATCTCGACCATGTTGCTGGCCAGGTCAGATTGCTGACTGCGGTCTACCGAACGCAGGCGATCGATCTGGACCTCGGAAGACTGGCTGATCACCGAGCGCTCGATGGTGCTGCTGGCGATCTGGCTGGAAGCCTGATCGACACGGTTCTGCCCTGTCTGAATAGTGCTCAGACCGGCATAAAAAGCGGTGTTTCCTGAGATTTCCATAGGGGAACTCGTCCTACAAAGGATCAATGGCGGCCATTGAAACAGACCCGATGGCAAAAGGCCCGACAAAAACACTAATGGCACAGTGCCTTGTCATAGGCAAAATCTCAATCCAGCAGATCCAGTTGCAGATGTTCCGCCACCGCTTCTGCCGTGACTGATTTGAGTTTTGGCACTCGTCCAAGACAAGGCGCGGGAATACGCTCGGCGAGGGTCGCGAGGTTCTCTTCCAGACGCGAGGTTTTCGGATCGATGATATTGGCCACCCATCCCGCCAGCTGCAAACCGTCCTGAGCAATCGCCTCGGCTGTCAGCAGTGCATGATTGATGCAACCCAGGCGCACGCCGACCACCAGGATCACCGGTAGGCCCAGCGCCATCGCCAGATCCGACAGATTGTCCTGATCCGCCAGCGGCACGCGCCAGCCGCCGGCGCCTTCGATCAAGGTGAAATCCGCCTGCATGTCGAGAATGTCGAGCATCGGCGTCAACAATGATTGCACCGTCAGCGCCACGCCCGCCTCCCGTGCAGCCAGGTGCGGAGCGATCGGCGGTTCGAACGCCACCGGATTGATCTGTGCATAAGTCAAAGGCAACGAGCACTCGGCCAACAGCGCCAGCGCATCGGAATTACGCAACCCCTTGGGCGTCACATCACAGCCGGAGGCGACCGGCTTGCCCGCCGCCGTGCTCATGCCTGCCGACCGCGCAGCATGCAACAAGCCTGCTGCAATGGTGGTCTTGCCGACATCAGTGTCCGTGCCGGTGATGAAATAGGCTGCGCTCATACGGGTTTCTCCAACACGGCGTAGACCACCTGATAAGTCGCTGGCAATCCTTCGGCCTGACGAAACTGCTCATAAGCCTCGATCAAGCCGAGGATCCGCGCGCGACCGGTCAAACCACCCGGCCGACCAGGGTTCAAGTTGTGCGCGCCCAGTGCCTTGAGTTCATGCGTCAGGCTGCGCACATCCGGGTAATGCAACACATGCGCACGGGTTTGCAGGCCGACGACCTTCAACCCACTGGACGCGCACACATGTTGATAAACCCCCAACTCGCGGAAGCGATTGACGTGCACCATGCCATCCACCTGCCGCCAGCTGTCACGCAACTCAAACAACGTTCCTACGCAAAGACTAGCAAACGCGAAAATCCCACCCGGTTTCAGGGCCCGATACGCCTCACTGAGCACCGATTCGAAATCCGCACACCACTGCACCGCCAGGCTCGAGAAGATCAGATCACAGGTCGAATCCTGCAGCGGCAAGTGCTCGGCATCACCGGCGATGAAATGCGTGGCGCCGCCCAGTGGCCGGGCGTGGTTGAGCATGCCTTCGGCGATGTCCATTGCCAGTCCGTGACCGGCAGGAAAGCGCTCGCCCAATGCCCGGCTGAAATGCCCGGTGCCGCATCCCAGATCCAGCCAGACACCCGGTACAAAATCATCCGGCAAACGGCTCAACAACTGGCTGCCGACATCGCGCTGCAGTTCAGCCACGCTGTCGTAGCTCGCCGCCGCGCGGGAAAAGGAGGCCGCTACCTGGCGCTTGTCGGGCAAGCCGCCGGGCAGATTGGGAAGGGATAAATCAGTCATCACCGGACTCGTGCAAAAAGGCCTGGATCGCCCCCGCCACACCGTGGGGATCTTCCAGAAGAAATGCATGGCTGGCCTGTTCAATCAGACCGATTTCGACGTCCGGAAGCAAGGCCAACAAATCACCCGCCGCTTCCGCCGGAACCAGACCGTCGAGGCCGGCGAACAAATGCAGTTGTGGACCGCGAAATGCCTGCAACGCTTGACGGGTATCCAGTTGGGCGAGCACTTCCAGTCCGCTCATCAGCACCGCTTCTGAGGTATGCGGCGCCCCACCGAGCAACAACCGCGACAGCCCGCGAGGATCTTCCGAGCCTTGGGCGCAAAGGAGTGAAAAGCGCTTCAACGTCATCCGCGGGTCGGCTTTGCAACCGGCGAGAAACGCATCGAAGGTTTCGCCAGGCATCGCACTCGGCCACTGCTCATGGGCGACAAAAGAAGGATTGCTCGCCAAGGTCAGCAAGCCGCAGCAACGATCACCCCGACGCGCCGCCAGCTCAGACGCAAGCATGCCGCCGAGGGACCAGCCACCGAGCCAGGCGTCTTGCGGGATCGTCGAATCCAGCTCATCGAGCCACTCTTCAAGCTCGCTCGATTCCAGTTCCGGCAACGGCTCGATCTCGACCCGCAGATGCTCATCCAGCCCCTGCAACGCGGCTGCCAACGGTTCCAGCGGTGAAATTCCGAGGCCCCAACCTGGCAGCAGAATCAGTCGATCACGCATGGTTTGGCTCCGGTCCAAGTTGTTGGAAACAATCGGCCAGTCCATTCAACAATAGCTGCACCTGCGCCTCGCTGTGGGCGGCGGTCAGGGTCACGCGCAGACGGGCGCTGCCGGCAGGCACGGTGGGCGGTCGAATCGCCGTGACCATCAGCCCGCGCTCGCGCAGCATCTGCGACAGTCGCATCGCACGCCCGGCATCGCCGATCATGATCGGCTGGATCGGCGTGAAGCTGTCCATCAACTCAAGGCCGATCTGCTCGGCGCCATGACGGAACTGGCGGATCAAGACTTTCAGATGCTCGCGACGCCAATGTTCAGTGCGCAGCAGCTCGAGGCTTTTGAGCGTCGCACAGGCCAGGGCCGGCGGTTGGCTGGTGGTGTAGATGTAGGGGCGGGCAAACTGGATCAGGCTTTCGATCAGCTCTTCGCTGCCGGCCACAAAGGCACCCGCGGTGCCGAACGCTTTGCCAAGGGTGCCGACCAATACCGGCACGTCTTCCTGGCTCAGACCGAAATGCTCGACGATCCCGCCGCCGTTGGCGCCCAGCGGACCGAAGCCATGGGCGTCATCGACCATCAGCCACGCGCCTTTGGCCTTGGCTTCACGGGCCAGCGCCGGCAAGTCCGCGATATCGCCGTCCATGCTGAACACGCCGTCGGTGACCACCAGCGTATTGCCGGTCGCCTTCTCCAGACGCTTGGCCAGACTCGCCGCGTCGTTGTGCAGATAACGATTGAAACGCGCGCCGGACAACAATCCAGCATCCAGCAACGATGCGTGATTGAGTCGGTCTTCCAGAACCGTATCGCCCTGCCCGATCAACGCGGTGACCGCGCCAAGGTTGGCCATGTAACCGGTGGTGAACAGCAGCGCACGCGGGCGACCCGTCAGATCCGCCAACGCTTCCTCCAGCTCATGGTGTGGCGTGCTGTGGCCGATGACCAGGTGCGACGCCCCGCCACCGACGCCCCAACGGGCCGCACCGGCGCGCCAGGCTTCGATCACTTGCGGGTGATTGGAGAGGCCCAGATAGTCGTTGTTGCAGAACGCCAGCAACGGCTGACCGTCGACCACCACTTCCGGGCCTTGAGGGCTTTCGAGCAGCGGGCGCTGGCGATAAAGGTTTTCGGCACGACGGGCAGCAAGGCGTGCGGCGAGATCGAAAGACATGCAGGCCTCGAGGATCAGTATGGGTTTTCACCCAGTCCCAGTGTGGGAGCGGGCTTGCTCGCGAAGGGGCCGTCACATCCAACATTGATGGTGACTGAAACTCCGCCTTCGCGAGCAAGCCCGCTCCCACATTGGATTTGTGTCGGGGTCAGACGGCGGCGTTATAGAACTGCTCGCTGCTCTTCTGCTCCACCAGCGCTTGTTCGATCGCCGCCTGATGCACCTCGTCCGCGTGCTCTTCGCGCGCTTCCGGCAGGATCCCCAGGCGCGAGAACAGTTGCATGTCCTTGTCGGCCTGCGGGTTGGCGGTGGTGAGCAGTTTGTCGCCGTAGAAAATCGAGTTGGCACCGGCGAAGAACGCCAAAGCCTGCATCTGCTCGTTCATCGCTTCGCGGCCGGCGGACAGGCGCACGTGGGATTGCGGCATCAGGATGCGCGCGACGGCGAGCATGCGGATGAAGTCGAATGGGTCGATGTCTTCGGCATTTTCCAGCGGCGTGCCGGCGACTTTCACCAGCATGTTGATCGGCACTGACTCCGGATGCTCCGGGAGGTTGGCTAACTGGATCAGCAGATTGGCGCGATCATCGAGAGACTCGCCCATGCCGAGAATGCCGCCGGAGCATATCTTCATCCCGGACTCACGCACGTAGGCCAGCGTTTGCAGGCGCTCGCTGTAAGTGCGGGTGGTGATGATGCTGCCGTAGAACTCAGGCGAGGTATCGAGGTTGTGGTTGTAGTAGTCGAGGCCGGCGTCAGCCAGAGCGACGGTCTGGTCCTGATCCAGTCGCCCTAGGGTCATGCAGGTTTCCAGGCCCATGGCTTTCACGCCTTTGACCATTTCCAACACGTACGGCATGTCTTTGGCCGATGGGTGTTTCCAGGCAGCGCCCATGCAGAAACGGGTCGAACCGATGGCCTTGGCGCGAGCGGCCTCTTCGAGGACCTTCTGCACTTCCATCAGTTTTTCTTTTTCCAGGCCGGTGTTGTAGTGACCGGACTGTGGACAATATTTGCAATCTTCCGGGCAGGCGCCGGTTTTGATCGAGAGCAGGGTGGAAACCTGGACGCGATTGGCGTCGAAATGCGCGCGGTGCACCGTCTGCGCCTGGAACAACAGGTCGTTGAATGGCTGTACGAAGAGTGCTTTGACTTCGGCCAAAGACCAGTCATGACGCAGGGTTGCAGAGGTGCTGGCGCTCATGGGCGTTTCCTTTGTTTTATGCTTGGCAAGCGGTCGGGGGATGGAATACCCACAGACGCGACACGGATGTTCGGCATATTTAAGGAAGAGCGATGCGCTGTCAACCACCATACGTAGGACCGGTTTACATCTGGTTAAATAATGATCAACACTGCTTACTCTGCAGCGAGGCCACCGAAGAAGTCAGGCCCATCTGCATGGCCTGCGAAACGGACCTGCCCTGGCTGGGGGATCACTGCCAGACCTGCGCCCTGCCATTGCCTGCGGCGGGCCTGACGTGTGGCCCATGTTTAAAACGGCCGCCGGCTTTCGAGCGGGTCGCTGCGCCCTGGACTTACAGTTTTCCGGTGGACACGTTGATCACGCGCTTCAAGCACAGCGCCAAGTGGCCGTTTGGCCGCCTGCTCGGCGAACTTCTCGCGCAATACCTGCAACATCGCTTCGATGAGGACCTTGATCGGCCCGACGCTCTGGTCCCTGTTCCGCTTGCTGCTAAACGCCTGCGTCAACGGGGTTTCAACCAGGCCGCGATGCTCGCCCGCTGGCTCGGTGACAGCCTCAACATCCCTTGCGATGAAAAACTGCTGCTGAGGATTCAGGACACCAGCGCGCAACAAGACCTGAATGCCGATGCGCGCAAGAAGAACCTGCGCAATGCTTTTGCGCTGGTGCCCGAAGCATCCATCAAGGGCCGGCACCTGGCGATCGTGGACGACGTGCTGACCACCGGCGCCACCGCACAGGCCCTGGCCCGCCTGTTGATGGACGCTGGCGCGGCACGGGTCGACGTCTACTGCCTGGCCCGCACGCCCAAACCCGGCGATGCGGTTTAACCCAGGGGCGCAAAACCTGTGGGAGCGGGCTTGCTCGCGAAGGCGGCTTGGCATTCAACATCGATGTCGACTGAACTGACGCCTTCGCGAGCAAGCCCGCTCCCACAGGGTTTGTGGTCTGACTTGACTCCAGCAGTCCAAGCCGCCAACGTCCTCCCCATCGCCACAACCCAAAGCCTCTCTCCATGTCCTTGCCCACCTTGTTGTCTCAGCACATTGCCCGTCGCCCGCAGCGCATCGCGTTGCTGCAGCACATCGCCGAACAGGGCTCGATCACCCGCGCCGCGAAAAGCGCGGGGCTGAGCTACAAGGCGGCCTGGGATGCCATCGATGAGCTGAACAACCTCGCGCAAAAACCGCTGGTGGAACGCAGCGTCGGCGGCAAGGGCGGCGGTGGCGCCAAGCTCTCCAGCGAAGGTGAGCGCGTGCTGCGCCTGTATCAAAAGCTGCAAGCGTTGCAGGCCCAGGTGCTGGAAGCCGCGGAAGATGCCAGCGACCTGGACCTGCTCGGTCGGCTGATGCTCAGAACCAGCGCGCGCAATCAATTGCACGGAAAGATCGTGGCGATCCGCAGCCAGGGGCACAACGATCGAGTCCGTCTTGAACTGGCCGAAGGCTTGACCCTCGATGCGCAGATCACTCACGACAGCACCCTGCGCATGGAGCTGGAGACCGGCACCGAAGTCGTGGCCCTGATCAAGGCCGGTTGGCTGGAGTTGCTGGGCATCGATCAACAAACAACACCCGGCAACAATTGCCTCACGGGCATGATCGAAACCATTCTCGATGCCAAAGACGGCCCCAGCGAAGTGCGAATCGGCCTTCCCAACGGCCAGACCCTCTGCGCACTGGCCGAGCCGCTGCACTTGCGAACGCTAGGTCTTGCCGCAGACAAACCGGTGCGGGTGCAGTTCGCGCCGTCCAATGTTTTGCTCGGCACTCCACTCTGAAACAAAAGCTTCATCGACGCTCTTTAAGGTGGCTGCAAAAACCAACAGGGAGCCTGATGTGAGCCTATTAGAAGAAAACCAGTCCACCGACCTCGAGAAAATGGTCGGTCTCAGCCGCCGTGGCTTCATCAGCGCCGGTGCCCTCTGCGGTGCGGCCATGTTCCTCGGCGGCAACCTTCTGAGCCGCAGCGTGCTGGCCGCGAGTGTCAGTGCAGGCTCCAGCAAACTGTTGGGTTTTGACAGCATTCCCGCCGCCACCAGCGACGCTATTACCTTGCCGCCGGGTTACAAGTCCTCGGTGTTGATCAGTTGGGGCCAGCCTTTACAGAAAAACGGTCCAGCGTTCGACCCGAGTGGCAACGGCACCGCCGAGCAGCAGGAAGTCCAGTTCGGCGACAACAACGACGGCATGAGCCTGTTCGAGTTTCCTGGCGAGAAAGACCGGGCGCTGATGGCGATCAACAACGAATACACCAACTACCGCTACCTCTACCCGCACGGCGGCATGCCGCAATCGGCGCAAGAGGTGCACAAGGCACTGGCCTGCGAAGGCGTGTCGGTGATCGAAGTGCAGCGCAAGAACGGCCAATGGCAATTCGTCCAGGGCTCGCGCTACAACCGCCGCATCCACGGCAACGCGCCGATCAACCTGAGCGGCCCGGCCGCCGGTCATGCCTTGGTGAAAACCAGCGCCGACCCACAGGGCAAGCATGTCCTCGGCACTTTCCAGAACTGCGCTAACGGTAAGACGCCGTGGGGCACCTATCTGACCTGTGAAGAAAACTTCACCGATTGTTTCGGCAGCAGCAATGCCGAGCAGAAGTTCGATGCCGCACAAAAACGCTACGGCGCAGTGGCTGCCAGCAAAGAGATCAACTGGCATCAACACGATGAGCGCTTCGATTTGGCGAAAAATCCGAACGAGCTCAACCGCCACGGCTGGGTCGTGGAAATCGACCCGTTCGATCCGCAATCGACACCGGTCAAGCGCACCGCCCTGGGCCGCTTCAAACATGAAAACGCCGCCCTGGCCGAAACCAATGACGGCCACGCCGTGGTGTACATGGGCGACGATGAGCGCGGCGAGTTCATCTACAAATTCGTCAGCCGCGACAAGATCAACCACAAAAACCCCAAGGCCAACCGCGACCTGCTGGACCACGGCACGTTGTACGTGGCGCGTTTCGATGCGGGCGACAGCAACGCCGATCACCCCAAAGGCCAGGGCGAATGGATCGAACTGACCCACGGTAAAAACGGCATCGACGCCAGCAGTGGTTTTGCCGATCAGGCCGAAGTCTTGATTAACGCGCGCCTCGCGGCCAGCGTGGTGAAAGCCACACGCATGGACCGTCCGGAATGGATCGTCGTCAGCCCGAAAGATGGCCAGGTTTACTGCACGCTGACCAACAACGCCAAACGCGGCGAAGACGGCCAGCCCGTGGGCGGACCGAACCCGCGCGAGAAGAACATCTACGGGCAGATCCTGCGCTGGCGCACCGACCGCGACGATCACGGCTCGAAAAGCTTTGCCTGGGACCTGTTTGTGGTCGCCGGCAACCCGGGCGTCCACGCTGGCACGCCGAAGGGCGGTTCGTCGAACATCACGCCACAGAACATGTTCAACAGCCCGGATGGTTTGGGCTTCGACAAGGCCGGACGGTTGTGGATTCTCACGGATGGCGATTCGAGCAATGCCGGGGATTTTGCCGGTATGGGTAACAACCAGATGCTCTGCGCCGATCCGGTGACCGGGGAGATTCGTCGGTTCATGGTCGGGCCGGTGGGTTGCGAGGTGACGGGGATCAGCTTTTCACCGGATCAGAAGACGCTGTTTGTCGGGATTCAGCATCCGGGGGAGAACGGGGGATCGACGTTCCCTGAGCATCTGCCGAATGGCAAGCCGCGGTCATCGGTGATGGCGATTTCCCGCGAGGATGGCGGGATCGTCGGCGCCTGACAGGGCCCCATCGCGAGCAGGCTCGCACACACTGGATCTGCGACACACCGCAAATCCCCTGTGGGAGCTAGCCTGCTAGCGATGGCAACACCACTCATCTCAAGCCTTAACACTAAAGACGGCCCGTCTGCGCTACCATGCTTGGCCGGACGCGGCAGCCTGCTGCGCGCAGGAGTCAGCATGGCCCACCCGTTTGCAACCCTCACCCCAGACCTCGTGCTCGATGCCGTCGAAAGCATCGGCTTTCTCAGCGACGCGCGCATTCTGGCGCTCAACAGCTACGAGAACCGCGTCTACCAAGTCGGCATCGAAGACTCCGAGCCGCTGATCGCCAAGTTCTATCGCCCACAACGCTGGACCAACGAAGCGATTCTCGAAGAGCACCAGTTCACCTTCGAACTCGCCGAATGCGACGTACCGGTGGTCGCGCCGATGATTCACAACGGCGCCAGCCTGCACGAACATGCCGGGTTCCGTTTCACCCTGTTCCCCCGCCGTGGCGGCCGTGCGCCGGAGCCGGGCAATCTCGATCAGCTGTATCGCCTGGGCCAACTGCTCGGCAGGCTGCACGCCGTCGGTGCGACCAAGCCGTTTGAACACCGTGAAGCACTGGGTGTAAAGAACTTCGGTCACGATTCGCTGACCACATTGCTCGAAGGCAACTTCGTGCCCAAAAGCCTGCTGCCAGCCTACGAGTCCGTGGCCCGCGACCTGCTCAAGCGCGTGGAAGAGGTCTACAAGGCGACGCCACACCAGAACATCCGCATGCACGGCGATTGCCACCCCGGCAACATGATGTGTCGCGACGAGATGTTCCACATCGTCGACCTCGACGACTGTCGCATGGGCCCGGCGGTCCAGGACATCTGGATGATGCTGGCCGGTGATCGCCAGGAATGTCTCGGTCAGTTGTCGGAATTGATGGACGGTTACAACGAATTCCACGACTTCGACCCGCGCGAACTGGCGCTGATCGAACCGCTGCGCGCCTTGCGCCTGATGCACTACAGCGCCTGGCTCGCCCGCCGCTGGGACGACCCGGCATTCCCCCACAGTTTTCCGTGGTTTGGCAGTGAACGGTATTGGGGAGATCAGGTGTTGGCGTTGCGTGAGCAATTGGCTGCGCTGAACGAAGAACCGCTGAAACTCTTCTAACAACTACAAATTCCCAGTGGGAGCGGGCTTGCTCGCGAAGACGGACTGGCATTCACCGATGATGTCGCCTGTACTGACGCCTTCGCGAGCAAGCCCGCTCCCACATTGGTCCGCGACCATTCCTGCAAATCTCCTTACAATCCCCCTCTTTGTTAGCTGCCTAAGCAAGGATTCTGCATGCAAGCTGCCAACCCGCGCCGCGGGTACATCCTGGGTCTGAGTGCCTACATCATTTGGGGCCTGTTCCCGATCTACTTCAAAGCCATCGCCAACGTGCCCTCCGTGGAGATCATCATCCACCGCGTGCTGTGGTCAGCGCTGTTCGGCGCCTTGCTGCTGATGGTGTGGAAGCATCCGGGCTGGTGGCGTGAGTTGCGTGACAACCCGAAACGACTGGCGATTCTGGCCCTGAGCGGCACGCTGATTGCGGCCAACTGGTTGACTTACGTCTGGTCGGTGAATAACGGGCGCATGCTCGAGGCCAGCCTCGGTTACTACATCAACCCTCTGGTCAACGTGCTGCTGGGGATGTTGATCCTCGGCGAACGGCTGCGGCGCATGCAGTGGATCGCCGTGGGACTGGCGGCGGTCGGCGTGGCGCAACAGGTGTGGCAGGTCGGCAGTCTGCCGTGGGTGTCGCTGGTGCTGGCGTTGACGTTCGGTTTCTACGGCCTGATCCGCAAGCAAGCACCGGTCAAAGCGCTGCCCGGTCTTGTTGTGGAAACCTGGATGCTGGTGCCGATTGCCATTGCCTGGCTGCTGTTCAATCAGACGGCCATGAGTGCTCAGCCCGAGTTCTGGACCACCTCCGAAGCCTGGTGGCTGGTGGCGGCTGGGCCGGTGACGTTGGTGCCGCTAGTGTGTTTCAACGCCGCCGCACGGCATTTGCCCTACACCACACTGGGATTTCTCCAGTACCTGGCGCCGACGCTGGTGCTGTTGCAAGCCGTGTTGCTGTTTGGCGAGCACTTGTCTTCCAGCACGCTGGTCGCGTTTATCTTTATCTGGGCTGGCTTGGCGATTTACAGCGTCGATGCGGTGATCAGTATGCGCCGCCGCAGCTGATCAAAAAACATACAAACCTCTACAGGCCACGCCCTTCGTGGCCTGTATTGATCCTTCCCAAGGTTATCCACAGCGTGATCCCCGCCGTTTGTGCGCAACTTGTTGAAACTGCTGGTTTTTTGATCAGATCCTGAAGAAGCCCGGCCGGCGTGGGCTGGCGGGCTGTCTCTACAGGTTATCCACAGGCAGGTGCACGTATAACTTGGATAACCCTGTCAGGGTTCGCTGCGCAGCACCAACTCCACCATCAGATCGTCGGCCAAGGTTTCCAGCCGTGACTGCAATACATCCAGAGACAAGGTGAGCGGCACCGCCAGAATGGCTTCGGCGTGAAACAGCGGCTCGCTGCTCATCGGCGCCGGACGCACTTCGGTCACCAGTCGCTCCAGGTTCACCCCTTGTTCACTCAGCAAGCGGGTAATGTCGCGGACAATCCCGGGGCGGTCATTACCCACCAATTCCATGGCAATAGGCTTCCAGGTGCAGGATTGCTCGATGCCGCTTTCGGCGATCAGCACGCGAATACCGTGGGCGGACAACGCCTTCAGAGCATCGACCAGCTCATCGTAGGCTTCGGCCGGCACACCCACCCGGAGAATCCCGGCAAACTGCCCGGCCATACGCGACATGCGGCTCTCCAGCCAGTTGCCGCCATGCTCGGCAATGCATTGGGCAATGCGCTCGACCTGCCCTGGCTTGTCCGGAGCGAAAACAGTGAGTACGAGGTGGTCCATGGCGCAGCCCTCTAGTCATGACTTTTGTTATAGAAAAGCAAGTATAGGCAAGGGCCGTTTCTGCGCTGGTCCTGCGCTGAATCGCCTGACGCCTTCGCGAGCAAGCCCGCTCCCACAAGGATTGCGCAGGACCTGTGGGAGCGGGCTTGCTCGCGAAGGCAAGCGCCGCCTATACCGCTAAAAAAAACAAATCGTGTACAACTTCATATATTTAACTGGAACAATCTAATACTTTTTTGAGAACATCCCCATCCCCGACGTGACCGCAATGCGTCATGGGGTCGCAGAACGACGTAATTAGTCTAATTTTCACAAGCGCAATTCATCATGTAGTATGCCGCAGCGCGCACTACATAACGTTGGATCGATGTCTGCCACCGGCACAGTCGCAGCCCTGAAAGCCCTATCAGCAAGGCCTCAACGCCGTTGATCGGTTCCATCCCAGCCGCCCGAAATGGCATGTACTGGTGGAAGGGGTTTGTGGTTTAAATAGCCAGAGGCTTCATTGTTAATTTGAAGAGCTGAAAAGCGAAATAGCTGAGCAGAGTGAGGCAAGCAATGACTGAACACGTTCAAGTCGGGGGCCTGCAGGTCGCCAAAGTCCTGTTCGACTTCGTGAACAACGAAGCCATTCCCGGTACCGGCCTCACCGCCGATAAGTTCTGGGCCGGTGCCGACAAGGTCATTCATGACCTGGCGCCGAAGAACAAAGCCCTACTCGCCAAACGCGATGATTTCCAGGCTCGTATCGATGGCTGGCACCAATCCCGTGCCGGTCAATCACACGACGCTGTGGCCTATAAAGCCTTCTTGCAAGACATCGGTTATCTGCTGCCAGAAGCGGCTGATTTCCAGGCAACGACGCAAAACGTCGATGACGAAATCGCCCGCATGGCCGGTCCACAGCTCGTGGTGCCGGTAATGAATGCCCGTTTCGCGCTCAATGCCTCGAACGCCCGCTGGGGTTCGTTGTACGACGCGCTCTACGGCACCGACGCCATCAGCGAAGCCGACGGCGCGGAAAAAGGCAAAGGCTACAACAAGGTTCGCGGCGACAAGGTCATTGCCTTCGCCCGCGCCTTCCTCGACGAAGCCGCGCCCTTGGCGGCCGGCACTCACGTCGATTCCACCGGCTACAAGATCGTTGACGGCAAACTGGTGGTCGCCCTCAAAGGCGGCAGCAACTCCGGCCTGCGTAACGACGCTCAGTTGATCGGCTTCCACGGCGATGCGGCTGCACCGACCGCGATCCTGCTGAAAAACAATGGCCTGCATTTCGAAATCCAGGTGGACGCCAGCACCCCGGTCGGCCAGACCGACGCTGCCGGCATCAAAGACATCCTGATGGAAGCCGCGTTGACCACCATCATGGACTGCGAAGACTCCGTCGCCGCTGTCGATGCCGATGACAAAGTGGTGATCTACCGCAACTGGCTCGGCCTGATGAAGGGCGACCTGTCAGAAGAAGTCTCCAAGGGCGGTCAGACTTTTACCCGCACCATGAACGCCGATCGCACCTACACCGGTGTCGACGGTAAAGAATTGAGCCTGCACGGTCGTTCGCTGTTGTTCGTGCGTAACGTCGGTCACCTGATGACCATCGATGCAATCCTCGACAAAGATGGCAACGAAGTGCCGGAAGGCATTCTTGACGGCCTGATCACCAGCCTGGCGGCGATCCACAGCCTAAATGGCAACAGCTCGCGCAAGAACAGCCGCACCGGTTCGGTCTACATTGTGAAACCGAAAATGCACGGCCCGGAAGAAGCCGCGTTCACCAACGAGCTGTTCGGTCGCATCGAAGAAGTCCTCGGTCTGCCGCGCAACACGCTGAAAGTCGGGATCATGGACGAGGAGCGCCGGACCACGGTCAACCTCAAGGCCTGCATCAAGGCCGCCAGCGAGCGCGTAGTGTTCATCAACACTGGTTTCCTCGACCGCACCGGCGACGAAATCCACACCTCCATGGAAGCCGGCCCGATGGTGCGCAAGGCCGACATGAAGGCCGAGAAGTGGATCGGCGCCTACGAGAACTGGAACGTCGATATCGGTTTGAGCACCGGCCTGCAAGGTCGCGCCCAGATCGGTAAAGGCATGTGGGCGATGCCCGACCTGATGGCCGCGATGCTCGAACAGAAAATCGCTCACCCGCTGGCCGGCGCCAACACCGCCTGGGTTCCATCGCCGACCGCCGCCGCGCTGCACGCGCTGCATTACCACAAGGTCGACGTGTTCGCCCGTCAGGCCGAACTGGCCAAACGTGCACGCGCTTCGGTGGACGACATCCTGAGCATCCCGCTGGCCGTGAACCCGAGCTGGACCGCGGAACAGATCAAGAACGAACTGGACAACAACGCCCAGGGCATTCTCGGTTACGTGGTGCGCTGGATCGATCAGGGCGTGGGTTGCTCGAAGGTGCCGGACATCAATGACATCGGCCTGATGGAAGACCGTGCGACGCTACGTATTTCCAGCCAGCACATCGCCAACTGGCTGCGTCATGGCATCGTCACGCAAGATCAGGTCATGGAAAGCCTCAAGCGCATGGCGCCGGTGGTTGACCGTCAGAACGCCAACGACGCGCTGTACCGTCCTTTGGCACCCAACTTCGACAGCAACATCGCCTTCCAGGCGGCGGTCGAACTGGTGGTTGAAGGCACGAAGCAGCCGAATGGCTACACCGAGCCGGTCCTGCACCGTCGTCGTCGCGAGTTCAAGGCTGCCAATGGCCTGTAACTGAACGCTGACGCCGGACAAAAAAAGGCCCTGATCGAAAGATCAGGGCCTTTTTGTTTTAAATCGGTGTGTGCTCATCCATTATTCCCAGCTCGTGTTTGACCAGCTCTAACAGCTTGCCGGTATCGACAGGTTTGAGCAGGAAGTCGACCACGCTCAGATGCATTGCGGCAATCGCGTCTTGCACATCGGCATCACCGGAAACGATGATGAACGGCATTGCTGCCCTGACCGACTCGCGCACCTGGCGGATCAGGTCCAGGCCATCGATGTGGCCCATTCGCAAATCGGTAATCACCAGGCCAATCGTTGGTTTCTCGATCACCATTTTGAGTGCGGTTTCGCCACTGGCGGCAGTCATGCAACGAATACCGTCCAACGCAAGAATCTCCGACAACAACTCCCGCGCATCTTTATCGTCATCGACGATCAGCACCCGCTGCGGCGGCAAGTCAGGTTCAAGCATGACGGCACTCAGCGCCTCGCGCTCGGCGTCACTCAAAATATCGTGGTCGGACATGGCTTTCTCTACGTTTTCAATTCAATCCCCTAGCACTTCCGTCAGACATCGCTAAGCAGACCTACAATGTGCACTTCGTCGGAAACTTTTCCTATAGCCAATGTAGGAGGTTTTTCCTGCATTTGCGTCAGACATTTCCTAACTTCCGACGCCTGCAACGCCCGACCTAGACTTACGTCCAATGGGCACCCTGCGCATAGAGGCCGACCATGGCTGAGTCATCCGACAACAACAATTCAAAAAGACTGCGGTCATGGTTATGAGTAAAGCGGACGCCTTCACCCAGGCAGGGAAAACCGCGGTGTTGCAGAACATCCAGGGCACTTTGCAATTCCTTCAGCGATTCCCGCCGTTCAATCAAATGGAACACGCGCACCTGGCGTACCTGGTCGAACAATGCCAGATGCGTTTCTACGCCCCGGGCGAGAGCATCATCAAACCTGCCGATGGGCCGGTTGAGCATTTCTATATCGTCAAGCAAGGTCGGGTCGTGGGTGAACGCCCGCATACGGCCAAGGGCGGCACCGAAACCACCTTTGAAATCACCACCGGCGAGTGTTTCCCCCTCGCCGCGCTACTGGGTGAGCGCGCAACCCGTACCGAACACCTGGCGGCCGAAGACACCTTCTGCCTACAGCTGAACAAGCTGGCGTTCATCAAGCTGTTCGCACTTTCCACCACGTTTCGTGACTTTGCCCTACGCGGTGTCAGCAGCCTGCTGGATCAGGTCAATCAGCAAGTCCAGCAAAAAGCCGTGGAAACCCTCGGCACTCAATATTCACTAAACACGCGGCTGGGCGAATTGGCCATGCGTCATCCGGTGACCTGCAGCCCCGCCACGCCATTGCGTGAAGCCGTGACCCTGATGCATGAGCAGCAGGTCGGCAGCATCGTGATCGTCGACGAGCACAAAGCTCCGCTGGGCATTTTCACCCTACGCGACCTGCGCCATGTGGTGGCCGACGGCACTGACGACTTCAATGAAGCCATCGAACAGCACATGACCCGGGCGCCGTTTTTCCTGTCGCCGGACCACAGCGCTTTCGATGCGGCGATCGCCATGACCGAGCGCCACATCGCCCACGTCTGCCTGGTGAAAGACCATCGTCTGTGTGGCGTGGTGTCCGAGCGGGATCTGTTTTCACTGCAACGGGTCGACCTGGTGCACCTGGCGCGGACCATTCGCAGCGCCCAGAAACTGGAAAACCTGGTGGCGATTCGCGGCGAGATCGGCCAATTGGTCGAACGCATGCTGGCGCACGGTGCCTCCTCGACCCAGATCACCCACATCATCACCCTGCTCAACGATCACACGGTGTGCCGGGTGATCGAACTGACCCTCGCCGAGAAAGGAGACCCAGGCATTCCGTTCAGCTGGCTGTGTTTCGGTAGCGAAGGTCGCCGCGAACAGACGCTGCACACCGATCAGGACAACGGCATTCTGTTCGAAGCCCGGGACGCGGCCCATGCCGCCGAAATCCGCGGTCAATTGCTGCCGATTGCCCAGCACATCAACCAGAGCCTGGCGCTCTGCGGCTTCACGCTGTGCAAGGGCAACATCATGGCCGGCAACCCCGAACTGTGTTTGTCCCGGGCCGAATGGGCGCGACGCTTTGCGGCGTTTATTCGCGAGGCGACGCCAGAGAATCTGCTGGGTTCGAGCATTTATTTTGACCTGCGCGTGGTCTGGGGCGACGAGCAGGGCTGCGATCAGCTGCGTCAGGGCATTCTCGATCAGGTGAACGACAATCGGCTGTTCCAGCGGATGATGGCCGAGAACGCCTTGCGCAACCGTCCGCCCGTAGGACGTTTCCGGGAGTTCGTGCTGGCGCGCAAGAATGGCGAGAAAGCCACGCTGGATCTCAAGGTTCAGGGCCTGACGCCTTTCGTCGACGGCGCTCGATTGCTGGCCCTGGCCCATGGCATCGAGTCCAACAACACCCTGGAGCGCTTTCGCGAATTGGTGGCCAAAGAGGTCATTGAACGGCTGGACGGTGCTGCGTATGAAGAGGCGTATCACTTCATCCAGCAAACCCGCATGCAGCAACATCAGCTACAGACCCGGGAGAACTTGCCTTACTCCAACCGGGTCGATCCGGAAAGCCTCAATCACCTGGACCGACGGATCCTTCGTGAATCCCTGCGCCAGGCTCAACGCCTGCAAAGCAGCCTGGCCCTGCGGTATCAGCTATGAGCCTGTTTTCGTGGCTTCGCCCGGCAGGCCCAAGCCTGACCGGCGAACTCCAGCAGCGCCTGCAACGCTTGCCCTCGGCGGCAGAGCTGAGCGAGTGCAGCCTGCGCGAGCAGCGTTGGGTGGTGCTCGATCTGGAAACCACTGGCCTGAACTTGAACAAGGATCGGGTGTTGTCGATCGGCGCGGTGGTGATCGAGGACGGCGCAATCGATTTCAGCCAGCAATTCGAACGCACGCTGCAATGCGCCGATATGAAGCTGGGGCCCAGCGTATTGATTCATGGCCTGGGGCCGAGTGAGATTGCCGCCGGTAGCGATCCGGGACTGGCGCTGCTCGACTTCATGGAATTCGTCGGTGACAGTCCGGTGCTGGCGTTTCATGCGCCGTTTGATCAACACATGCTTGGGCGTTCGTTGAAGGACCATTTGGGCTACAAATTGCAGCATCCGTTTCTGGATGTGGCGGACATCGCCCCGCTGCTGTGTCCGCAGGCGCACATTCGCGATGCCGGGCTGGATGAGTGGATCGACTGGTTCAAGCTGGAAGTCTTCGAACGGCATAACGCCAGCGCGGATGCGTTGGCCACGGCGGAACTGGCGTTGATTTTGTTCAGCCGGGCGCGGCAGCAACAGATTCATAGCCCGCTGAATTTGCAGCAGCGAGTGAGCCAATGGAAACGCCGGCAGCGGGTGCCATCCTTTTAAGACAAGCAAATCTTCTGTGGCGAGGGAGCTTGCTCCCGCTCGGCTGCGCAGCAGTCGTCAATCAGCGATACGGGTCTGCCTGGATAAATGCAAGCGGCCGCTTCGCGCCCCAGCGGGAGCAAGCTCCCTCGCCACAGGTTACTTTGCACAATGCCCTGGAAACTCACCTGACCAGTGGCCAATTGCTTACCTCCCCCGCCTCTGCCACAATCGCGAACAATTCTCGTTAGTTAACACTTCCCAATCGGTGATGCTGCGTGTCGTCAGTCCAAAGCCCCCAAAGTGAGCTCGTTGGTGCGTTGTATCGCGACCATCGCGGTTGGCTATTGGCTTGGTTACGACGCAATGTGGCCTGTCCGCAACGGGCTGAAGACCTGAGCCAGGACACCTTCGTGCGCTTGCTGGGCCGCGATGAACTGAAGGAGCCTCGCGAACCGCGGGCGTTTCTGGTGGCGATCGCCAAGGGCTTGCTGTTCGACTATTTCCGTCGCGCAGCGCTGGAACAGGCCTACCTCACCGAATTGATGCTGATCCCCGAAGGCGAACAACCGTCGGTGGAAGAACAGCAGCTGATCCTCGAAGACCTGAAAAACATCGACCGCCTGCTCGGCAAGCTTTCAAGCAAGGCCCGGGCGGCGTTTCTCTATAGCCGTCTCGACGGCCTCGGACACGCGGAAATCGCCGAGCGTCTGGGCGTGTCGGTGCCCCGGGTTCGTCAGTACCTGGCACAAGGCATTCGTCAGTGCTACATCGCGCTGTACGGTGAGCCAATATGAGCCCGGCCAGTTCCAAACCGGTATCAGCCCACGTGCTGGATGCCGCGATTGCCTGGCAATTGTCCCTGGATTCCGGCAATCCGGTGGAGCGAGAAGAGTTCGCCAAATGGCACGCCGCCCACGAGGAACACGCTCGGGCGTGGCGCCAGTTGGGCATGCTCGACCAGCGTTTCAGCGTCGCCAGCGGCCCGGCTCGCACGGCGTTACTGCAATCGCGCGAAAGCATTCGCCGGCGGGTACGTAAGCTCGGCAGTGGCCTGGCCAGCATCATCGCAGTGATCGGACTGGCGCTGTTCGCCGGTGATCGTTATCTGCCCATCGACTATTGGCTGGCCGACCAGCGCACCGCCACCGGCGAGCAGCGCACCCTGCGCCTGACCGACGGCACGCTGATCAACCTCAACACCCACAGCGCCGTGGATGTGCGCTTCGATGAGAAGCAGCGGCTGATCATCCTTCAGGAAGGCGAGATTCTCGTCGAAACCGGTCACGGCGATGCCCGGCCGTTTATCGTCGAAACCCGCGAAGGCAGCCTGCGCGCGCTGGGCACGCGGTTCCTGGTCAAACGCGAGGACGACGGCACGCGGCTGAGCGTGTTGCAGTCCGCAGTGGCGGCCCATCCGGAATCGAGTCCTGAGGAGCAGATCCTGCGTGAAGGCCAGCAAGTGCTGATGCGCAGCAATGGCCTGGGCCCAATCGTCGCGCTGAACCTCGGCGCCGATGCCTGGACCCGCGGCATGCTGGTGGTGGACAACGCACGACTGGAAGACCTGGTGCACGAACTCGATCGCTATCGACGCGGGCATTTGGGCGTTGCGCCGGAGGTTGCTGACTTGCGGATCACCGGCAGCTTCCCTCTGCACGACACCGACAAGGCCTTGAGTGCGCTGCTGCCGACCCTGCCCGTGCAGATTGAACAGCACACGCCGTGGTGGGTGACGGTGGCGAAGGCTGAAGCCAAGCCCTGAGAGGTGTTGCGCCTGCTAGGCCGCCTTCGCGGGCAAGCCCGCCCCCACAGGTTTTGGTGTCATTCACAGATTTCTTGCTCGACACAAAACCTGTGGGAGCGTGGCTTGCCCGCGATGGGGTCATCAGCCTCACCGCAATTGATGAATCGAAATTATTTTCATCCAGCCCTATCACTTTTGGATTCTCGTTCGGCACCTAGGCAATTGAGAAATATTTCCATTCAGGAGCCGCTGTATGTCCCGCTCGCTAGACACCTTGTTGCGCCCCAGCTTGCTGGCAGTTGCCATTGCCCTTTGCGCCCCGCTGGCCAGCAGTCAGCTGATTGCCGCCGAACAGGCGTCCAGCGTTCACGCCTACAACCTGCCGGCCGCGCCGCTGGCCAGCACCCTGAACCAGATCGCCAGCCAGGCGGGCCTCGCGCTGTCGTTGAATCCATCGCTGGCCGCGGGAAAGACTTCCGCGCCGGTCAAGGGCCAGTTCGACGCCGCTACCGCCCTGCGTGAAGCCCTGCGCGGCACCGGTCTGCAATTGGAACAAAGCAGCGCCGGCACCTACAGCCTGGTCGCCATTCCCGAGGGCACGCTGGCCCTGCCGGAAACCGCCGTCATCGGCGTCGAAAATACTGAAAGCGCCTGGGGCCCGGTCGAAGGCTACGTGGCCACGCGCACCGCCGCCGGCACCAAGACCGATACCGCGCTGGTCGAAGCGCCGCGCTCGATTTCGGTCGCGACCCGCCAGCAAATGGAAGATCGCAATGTGCAGAACCTCGACGACGCCGTGCGCTACATGCCCGGTATCGTCGCCAGCAGCTACGGCAGCGACACCCGCGCCGACTGGCTGCGGGTACGCGGTTTCGAACCGACCCAGTTCCTTGACGGCCTGCCGCTGCCAAAAGGCGTCTACGCCAACCCGAAACAGGAAACCTGGAACCTCGATCGCCTCGCCCTGCTGCGCGGCCCGGCGTCGTCGGTTTACGGCCAGACCCCGCCGGGCGGCCTGCTCGACATGGTCAGCCGCCGTCCAACCGCTGAAGACAGCCACGAGATCCAGCTGCAATACGGCAGCGACAACCAGCGCCAGATCAACTTCGCCAGCACCGGCAAGATCGATGATGAAGGTCAGTTCCTCTACAGCCTGAGCGGCGTGGTGCGCGACAGCGGCACGCAGATCGACCACGTCGACAACAAGCGCTACAACATCGCGCCAAGCCTGACCTGGAACATCGACGAAGACACCAGGTTCACCCTGCTCACGCAATTCACCCGCGACGATACCGGCATTACCAGCCAGTTCCTGCCGGTGCAGGGCACCAAGATCGACATGCCGTTCGGCAAGGTTTCCCATCACAAGAACCTCGGCGATCCGGACTGGGAATACTACGACCGCACCTATTACGCGCTGGGTTATGCGTTCGAACATCGCTTGAACGATGTCTGGCAGTTCAATCAGAACCTGCGTTACACCAAATCCGATCTGTCGTTCCAGGGGCTCACCGTCGGCTCTTACCCGTTCACCCAGGTGGATAACGACGGCAACGTCGGGCGCACCAGCACCATCGTCGATGAAGACATCAGCCAGTTCGCCGTGGACAACAATTTCCAGGCCGACTTCGCCACCGGCGATGTCCGTCACACCCTGCTGCTGGGTCTCGACCACCAGCGCAGCAACACCAACTACACCTCGATTTTCGGCGACGGGCTGACCACCAACGTCAACAACCCGATCTATGGCCAGCCAATCGTTCGTCCGCCGCGCTCCACCGCGTTCTACGACTACAACCAGAAGACCTACCAGACCGGCCTGTACGTGCAGGATCAAATGGCCCTCGACCAATGGCGCCTGACCGTCGGCGGACGTGAGGATTGGGTCCACACCAGCACCGAGTTCTTCAACAAGGGCGACGCCACCAACACCGAGCGCGACAAGGCCTTCAGCGGCAACGCGGCGATCAGCTATGTGTTTGACTCGGGCTTTGTGCCGTACCTGTCGTACGCCGAATCCTTCCAGCCGACCACTGGCGCATCAGCCTCGGCCACCGAATCGTTCAAGCCGACCGAAGGCAAGCAGTGGGAACTGGGCATCAAGTACCAGCCACCGGGCAGCAACACCCTGCTCAGCGCGGCGGTGTATGACCTGACCCAGAAAAACGTCTCGGTTACCACCACCGTCGGCGCCACACCGATCACCAGCCAGACCGGCGAAGTGAAAGTGAAGGGCCTGGAGCTGGAAGCGGTGTCCGACGTCACCGAAAACCTGAAAATCATCGCCGCCTACACCCTGGCCAAGTCCGAAGTGCAAAAAGGCGACAACAAGGGCAACCGTCTGCAATTGATGCCTAACCAACAGGCTTCGCTGTGGGCCGATTACACCTGGCACGCCGGCGTGCTGGACGGCTTCGGCATTGGTGCCGGCGCTCGCTACACCGGCAATACCTACGGCGATCAGGGCAACACCTGGCTGGGCAAGGCCGATGCCTACACCGTGTTCGACGCGGCGGTCCATTACGACCTCGGCCGTCTGGACAACAGCCTGAAAGGCGCGTCGCTGGCACTGAACGCCACCAACCTGCTGGACAAGGACTACATCTCCACCTGTGACAGTTTCTACTGCTACTACGGCGACCAGCGCAGCGTCGTCGCCAGTGCAACTTACAAGTGGTAATTGCCTGAGCTGAACGCTCCAAGACCAAGCCGTCCCTCGAGGACGGCTTTGGTATTTCTGAAGGCCAACAAATGAAAAGTAAAACGATTCGCCGCTGGTCATGCGTCCACACCTGGACCAGCCTGATCTGCACCGTGTTCCTGCTGATGCTGGCGCTGACCGGCTTGCCGTTGATCTTTCACCACGAGATCGACCATCTGCTGGGCGATGCCGCCGAGTTGAAGCACATGCCGGCGGACACCCCGCAACTGAATTTGCAGCAGTTGGTGCAGGCGGCGGAAAAACATCGCCCCGGTGAAGTCATGCAGTATTTCGGCTTCGACGAGGAAGAACCCAACGCCGCGATCGCCATCATGGCCGCCACCGCCGGCACCGAACCCAATTCGTCGCACACCTTCATGCTCGACGCCCGCACCGGTGAAGCGCTGGAGATGCCGTCGGCCAATGGCGGTTTCATGATGGTGATGCTGCGTCTGCACGTGGACATGTTCGCCGGTCTGCCGGGCAAGTTGCTGCTGGCGTTCATGGGACTGATGTTTGTCGTGGCAATTGTTTCCGGGACAGTGCTGTACCTGCCGTTCATGCGCCGCTTGAAATTCGCCACCGTGCGTCAGGACAAATCCACTCGCCTGCGCTGGCTCGACCTGCACAACTTGATCGGGGTGGTTACCCTGACCTGGGCGCTGGTGGTCGGTGTCACCGGCGTGATCAGTGCCTGCGCCGACCTGCTGATCGCCGCGTGGCGTAACGACGCCTTGAGCACGATGATCGCGCCGTATCGCGATGCGCCACCGCTGACGCAATTGGCGCCAGCGACTCGTTTGCTCGACATCGCCAAGGAAGTCGCGCCAGGCATGCAACCCGATTTCATCGCCTTCCCCGGCACACGGTTTTCCAGCGAACACCATTACGCTGTGTTCATGAAAGGCAGCACCCACCTGACGTCGCACCTGCTGACCCCGGTGTTGATCGACGCCAGTACCCTGCAAGTTACGGCGGTGGCCGAACGACCGTGGTACATGGACGCCATGGGCATGTCGCAACCGCTGCACTTTGGTGATTACGGCGGCATGCCGATGAAAATCCTCTGGGCGACCCTGGATGTGCTGACCATCGTCGTGCTGGGCAGTGGGGTTTATCTGTGGGTGGTGCGGCGCAGGGCGGCGAAAAAACCGGTGCTCGAACAGGCGGAGGCTCAAGCATGAGGCCACGACAGTCGAACTTCTGGAAGGTCTTCGCCACGCCCACCGTAATTGCGCTGCTCAGCGCCGCGGGGCTGTTCGCCGCGCTGCTGGGCGATGGCGTTTGGGATGCCTTGAGCTGGCTTGGCTTGGGCGTCCCCGCTGTGCTTGCCCTGCGCGGCCTGCTGCAACGCCGCTGATCTTTGTGGAAGCGAGCCTGCTCGCGATAGCGGCCTGACATTCAACAGGGGTGCTGAATGTAAACGACCTCTTCGCGAGCAGGCTCGCCCCCACGATCTTGAGCAATCTCTTGAACGCGCTATGCTGCCCAGCACTGCCCAACTCCGAGACGCTGCCATGTCCGCCCCCAGCATGACCCTGTTCCACAATTCGTTATCGCCCTTCGTTCGCAAAGTCATGGTGCTGTTGCACGAAACCGGTCAGACCGACCGCGTGGCGTTGCAAGACTGCGTGCTCACACCGGTTAGCCCGGATCAGGCGCTCAACGAAGACAACCCGCTGGGCAAGATCCCGGCCCTGCGCCTGGCCGACGGCAACGTCATCCATGACAGCCGGGTGATCCTCGATTACCTCGACCATCAACACGTCGGCAATCCGCTGATCCCCCGCGAAGGCTCGGCCCGCTGGCGCCGTTTGACCCTGGCCTCCCTGGCCGACGGGATCATGGACGCTTCGGTGATGGTTCGGTATGAAATGGTCCTGCGAGCCCCCGAGAAGCATTGGGACGAATGGCTCGATGGCCAGCGCGACAAGATTCGTCGCGCATTGGCGCTGTTGGAGAAGGATGCGATTGCCGAGCTGACCAGCCATTTTGATGTGGCGGCGATCAGCGTGGCGTGTGCGTTGGGTTACCTCGACTTGCGGCATCCGGATCTGGGATGGCGCGAGGCGAATCCACAATTGGCGGCCTGGTATTTCGAGGTGAGTCAGCGGCCTTCGATGGTGGCGACGATGCCTAGGGTTTAGATCTTCGCTGGCTGTACCGACCTCTTCGCGAGCAAGCCCGCTCCCACATGTTGATCTGTGATGCATACGTATTTTGTGTCCACTGAAGATCCCGTGTGGGAGTGGGCTTGCTCGCGAATGCACCACACCGGATCAACAGGAAACAACACCGCAATCAGCGTCGCCAACACCTCCCCTTCCCGCTGATCCTCACGCAACCCCAGCGACCGGCTCATTCCACCGCTCCAATATCAAACGCCAGCGGCTTGGCCGGCTTCGGCCCGATTCCGTACCAATCCAGCTTGCGGGTCAGCACCATGAACACGCCGAGCAAGCCGAACAGCAACAGCGAGCCCATCAACAGCGCGTAATCCTCGGCACTCAACAAGCCGTAGAGCAAGCCATACAGCGCCGCCAACCCCGCCGAAAAGCTCAAGCCGTGACGCACGCTGCGCAGCACATGGCAGACATAAAAGCCGATCAACAACACGCAGCCACCCGCCGACAACAGATAAGCCAGGGCAAAACCGATGTGCTCCGACAGCGACAGCAGCAACAGGTAAAAGAACGCCAGCGCCACGCCCACCAATGCGTATTGCACCGGGTGCACCGCCAGGCTTTTCAGCACTTCGAAGAGGAAGAATCCGGCGAAGGTCAGCACGATGAACAGCAGTGCATATTTGATCGCCCGATCGCTCTTCAGGTACTGGTCCACCGGATCGATGAAGCTCACGCCGAAGCTGCGGCCGTTGTATGCCTCGCAACCACCGCCAGACACGCAGCTGCTTAGCGCTTCCTGCAGATTGGTGGAGAAAAACGAGGTCTGCCAGTTGGCGGTAAAGCCTTGATCGGTGACTTCACGCTGGGCCGGCAGGTAATTGCCTATGAAGCTTGGGTGCGGCCAGTTGGCGCTCAGCGACACTTTGCTGGTCTTGCCCACTGGAAGGATCTGCAACTGACCGGTGCCTTGCAGCCGCAGGTCGAAACCGAAGGTCAACTCCGTGGCTTGCTTCGCATCCAGCGCCGGCAACGTCACGTGGACACCTTCGCCTAACCAGCCCACCTGAGTGCCTGGAACAAAGTCCAGGCGCTGGTCATTGAGTTCGAGTTTCAGGGCGTTTTCGATGCCGCGAATGTCGCTGATGCCGACGGCCAGAAACGGCTGGTCGAACTGGTAATCGGCGAAGTCTTCTTTGATGCCCAGTTGCGCCGGGACCGAGAAATGCCCGCTGATGCGGTTGTCGGCGTGGAACAACCGCGCCTCGTAAATACCTCGGGAGCGCAATTCGGTCTGCACCTGGCCGTCGAGCTCGAAACGTTCCGGGAGGAAATACAGACGACCGCGTTCTTCACCCACTTCCTGGTAGCGCTGGTTGGTTTTCTCGTTGAGTTTCCAGGTGCGCACCACTTTGCGATACGGCACCACCATCAGCGGCCCGCTTAACTGCTGGCTGTAGCTGGAACTGCGGGCGATATCTTCAAGCACACCATCACGCAATTGCTGACGATCCTGGATGACGCCGTTAATCATCAGCAACGGAATGAGCAATAACAGAATCAGAAGGGCAATGGCCCCGAGTTTTATGGTCAGGCTGCGGTTCATGGGACTCTCCCTGTTTGGATGGGGAGAGTCTGGGAGGGGTGTGTGGGGGTTTTGTGGGGGGAATGTGGAGACTTTGTGGAGAGTGTTTCAGCGGAAGATCCACCCCTCACCCCAACCCTCTCCCCAGAGGGGAGAGGGGGAAAGGGAGCCGATCTTCAAGTCTTTCAAATGATGAGTCCCACTCGATATCTCAAGTCGCCAATTTTCTACATAACACATCGGTTAGTCCCCTCGCCCCCTGGGAGAGGGTTAGGGTGAGGGGTGATTCTAAGCAGGCATACACAATTTGACTTCAACACCGCCGTCAATATTGCCGATGCTCAATGTCCCGCCATGCAACTTGACCACTTCTTCCACAAAGTTAAGCCCCAACCCGGTGCTCTTGCGCCCACTGTCCGGTCGCGGCAAGGAATAGAAGCGCTCACTCAAACGCGGTAACGCATAGTCAGGAATCGCCTCAGCCTGGTTGAACAGCCTGAACTCGATTTGCTCACTGACCTTCTCGGCGCTGAACCGCAGCACGCCTTGAGAGGGAGTGAAATCCAACGCATTCTCCAGCAGGTTCCCCAACGCCTGACGCAACAGAAAAGGTTCACCATGCAGTTTCATGTCCGGCGCAATCCGCTGTTCCACACGCAACTTCTTGCCTTCGATTCGCGCGGCCTGTGCATTGAGCAACTCATCCACCAGCCCCGCCAATGGCACCGCCACCCGCTCTTCCAGCCCTTGGCGCTGCTCAACCTGGGCCAGATTCAGCAACCGTTCAATCAACTGCTGCATGCGCACACTTTCGCTGTCGATATTGCTGACGAAACGCTGCTGCTGAGCCAACGGCATTTCCCCTTGCAGTAACTCCGCAGCACCGCGAATCGCCGCCAACGGGCTCTTCAATTCATGGGTCAACGTGTGCACATAACGCTCGACGTAGGCTTTGCCTTCCAGCTGCGTTCGCATCTGTTCCACCGCCGTCGCCAGTTGCTCCAGCTCACCGCCGCGATAATGCGGCACCTCGACGCGCCGCCCTTCGCTGACGGCCTGCGCATAGACTGTCATCCGCCGTAACGCCGCACTCAACCACCACGACAACAGCGCGCCGAACAGCAGGCCCAAGCCGATCAACCCGGCGCCATAGGCGAGTAATCGACGCTCGGTGCGATCCACATAAGGCTGCAACGAGCTGTTGGGCTTGGCCACGGTGACCACACCGATGATCCGGCCGTTGTCACGAATCGGCGCGCCGACGTGCATCACCGAGGAGTTCGCATCATTGGGATCGCTGCGAGTGGAACGCGCACCGTATTCACCGCGCAACGTCAGGTAGACGTCGTTCCAGCGCGAATAATCCTGGCCCACCGCTACGCCGCTGGAATCCAGCACGACGGTGCCTTTGGCGTTGGTGACGTAGATGCGGTGGTTGACCTGGTTCTTCGGCAAACCCCAGATGCTTGCCTTAGGCTGCCGTTCGCCATAGGCCTTGAGCAGTTCGGGCCAGCGGTTCTGATTGAGGGTGCCGGCCTTGAAGTCGTCGCGCAGGATCTCGGCCATCAGGTTTGCTGTATCCACCAACGTTTCTTCGGTGGATTGACGCACCCCGGGGCGGATTTCTTCCATCACCGTGTTGAGCACGAAATAACCGGTCAGGCCGATAAACAGCACGTAGACCAGGAAGATCCGGATCCCCAACGGCATCAGCTGTGCCCCGGGCTGTAGCTGTAGCCGAGGCCGCGATGGGTCTGGATCGGTTCGGCGTCAGCCTTCACCAGTCGCAACTTGGTGCGCACGCTTTTGATGTGGCTGTCGATGCTGCGCTCGTAACCGGCATCGGCGGCGACCCCCAGCGCATCGAGCAACTGCTCGCGACTGAAGACCCGTTCGGGTTGTTCCACCAAGCATCGCAGCAGACGGAATTCGTGCCGCGTGAGGATCAATGGCTGATTGCGATAGCTGATCTGCACGCGTTCGCTGTCGATCCGAAACAGCGTCGACGAAACCTCGGCCACCGGGCGCGGCGCCATACGCTTGAGAATCGCCCGGACCCGCGCGGCGACTTCCCGGGGGCTGAACGGCTTGACCACATAGTCGTCAGCGCCGATTTCCAGGCCCACCACGCGATCGATTTCCGCATCACGGGCACTGAGGAAGATCACCGGCACTTCGCTGAAACGCCGCAGTTGCTTGCAGGTTTCAAAACCGCTGATGTCCGGCAGGCCAATGTCGAGAATGATCAGGTCGGCCGGCGTCTGGCGCTGATGCTCCAGCGCCGCCACGCCGAGGCTCAACCAGGTCGTGGTGAACCCCTCGCCCTGCAACGCGAATATCAGGGTATCGGCAATCGCCGCTTCGTCTTCAACAATCAGGATATGAGGCATGGCGTCCGAGCCCGGCAGTTAAGTGGGCGAACGGTGCCCCAAGCCTCACATTCCGTCAATCAGCAGTCGGGTTTGTCGGCGGTGAAACGTCGCGCCGGGTTTACCGCTGCGCCGAATTCACGCAAGGCCTTGGCACCGATCAGCAACGGGTAGTTGAAGCTGCTGCGGTCGGTGAGGTTGACCTCGACGGTGCGCTTGACGTTGCCCAGGCACAGCTCCAGATCGACCACCGGACGCTTGGTTGGCTCGATGGCTTCCTTGTCATCATCGTCTTCTTCGGAGCGGGTCTTGATCTTGCTGATCCGCGCGACCTTGTGCTCGTAGACCTTATTGCTCGCGTCTTTGGTGGCGAGGCGGAAACGTACCCACTCGTCGCCGTCGCGGGTGAAGGTTTCGATGTCCTTGGCCGACAGCGACGCCGTCAGGGCGCCGGTGTCCATTTTGGCTTTAAGGACTTCGCCGCCGATTTCCGGCAGCGCAATGTATTCGTAACGCCCGTACAGCGTCGGCTCAGCGGCCAGGACCGGCAGGGCCACGAGGGAAAGCAGTGCAAGGAGGGATTTCACGTAGTGGGCATCCTTTGGGAATGGGGGCGCAATGGCCGAATTCTAGACCGCAAACAACAACGATAGTTGGACGAGCACATACCTTTGTGGCGAGGGAGCTTGCTCCCGCTGGGCTGCGAAGCGGCCCCAAAGCTATGTGAATTGACTTGTCAGGAACACCGAGTTGAATGGATTTACGGCGGCTTCGCCGCCGAACGGGAGCAAGCTCCCTCGCCACAGGGATCTCATCAGGCTGCAAGCATAACGATGTAAAGGTGAAACATTCGTCACCGCCGATTTGGTCTGTCGCCCGAAGCTGCTTATCATGGCGCGCCCAAAGGCTTTCAAGAGTTACTTATGCGCCGCCTGCTCACCGGCTGTTTCGTTACCCTGCTGCTGTTGCTCAACACCCTGGTCCTGTTCGGGCCGCTGATGGTGTTTGCCCTGCTCAAACTGATCCTGCCCGGGCGGTTTCGCGACTACGCCTCATGGGCCGTCATGTGGATCGCCGAGACCTGGGCTGAAATCGACAAGCTGATTTTCCACCTGTGCATCCCCACCCAATGGGACATCCGCGGTGGCGATGACCTGCGCCGCGACACCTCGTACCTGGTGATCAGCAACCATCAATCCTGGGTCGATATCCCGGCGCTGATCCAGACGCTGAATCGCCGCACGCCATTCTTCAAGTTCTTCCTCAAGAAAGAACTGATCTGGGTGCCGTTCCTGGGCCTGGCGTGGTGGGCGCTGGATTACCCGTTCATGAAGCGCTACACCAAGGCATTCCTGGCGAAGCACCCGGAACTGGCCGGCAAGGATCTGGAAATCACCAAAGCGGCGTGCGAGTTGTACAAGCGTCAGCCGGTCACCGTGGTCAATTACCTGGAAGGCACTCGATACACCACGGCGAAAAGCGCTCAGCAGCAATCACCGTTCACCCACCTGCTCAAGCCCAAGGCCGGCGGCGTGGCGTTCGTATTGGCGGCGATGGGCGAACAGCTGGACGCCGTTCTCGATGTGACGGTGGTGTATCCGCAGCAGCAGATTCCGGGGTTTTGGGACTTGATCAGCGGCAACGTGCCGAGGGTCATCATCGACATCAAGACCCGCGAACTCGACCCGGCCCTGTGGCAAGGCGATTACGAGAACGACCCGGTGTTTCGCGAAACGATCCAGAACTGGGTCAACCAGCTCTGGATCGAAAAGGATCAACGCATCGACGCCTTGCGCGCCGAACGCCGCTGAATCAACTACCGGTGCCGGCGCCCCAGATCCCGCCCAGGCTTTCCAGCAGCGAACCGCCGACGCCCTGCTGACCCAGGAATTGTAAAAGCACCGGGGCAAACTGACCGATCATGCCGCTGTCCATGCCCAACGCGCTGAAAGCGTTGTTCAGGTCATTGGTGTTTTTCACGCTGCCCAAGGCGTTTTCCAGACCGGCCGATTTACCGGACGATCCGAGCAATCCAGCGAGGGCGCCAAGCTCACCGCCGCCGGACAGCTTGTCGATACCCGGTACGCTTTTCGCCAATTCCGAATAGTCGGTCGAGCTCAACTGATTCTTGGCCAGCCCCAACATCGCCGCGGTGCCGCCGACGGCTTGCTCGGGTTTGACGTTCAACTGCGAAGTCAGCGCGCCCAGCAACCCGGCGGTTTCCTGCGTCGGCGCGGCGGCAGTGGCGGCGTTACCGCCCTGCATGCTCGCGGCCGCTTTGGTCACATCTTCCAGGCTGAAACCGGCGAAGACCGGACTGGCCGCGAGGGTCATCAGCGAAGCCAGTGCAAAACCGCGTGAAATCTTCATCCAGACATCCTCTTGCGCCATGAAAACCGCCCGTGTGTGAGCGGGAAAACTGCCGGTTTGACAGGGGTTTGCTGGGCAATGTTCCTTGCTGCCGCATTTTTACCCCGTTCACACACCTGTGGAGAGGGAGCTTGCTCCCGTTTGGCGGCTAAGCTGTCGCGAAACTGTCAGACACGTTGTGTCTTACAGATAGAAATCACAGCGTTTCGAGCCGCTTCGCAGCTCAACGGGAGCAAGCTCCCCCGCCACAGGGTTGATGTAAAACATCAACAAAAACGGCGACCCTCGGGTCGCCGTTTTGCATTGCGTGAAGGCTTACGCCGCGCTGAACAGTTTGTGCGGATCAATCACAAACTTCTTCGGCACGCCCGCATCGAACTCGCCATAGCCTTGTGGTGCCTGATCCAGGCTGATCACCTGAACGCCCACCACTTCGGCGATGTTGATGCGGTCCCACATGATCGCCTGCATCAGCTGGCGGTTGTACTTCATCACTGGCGTCTGGCCGGTGTGGAAGCTGTGGGATTTTGCCCAGCCCAGGCCGAAGCGGATGCTCAGGCTGCCCATTTTTGCGGCGGCATCTACTGCACCTGGATCTTCGGTCACGTACAGGCCCGGGATACCGATTTTGCCGGCAACCCGCACAACGCCCATCAGCGAGTTGAGCACGGTGGCCGGGGCCTCGTGTTTCACGCCGTCATGGCCGTGGCCGCGCGCTTCGAAGCCTACGGCGTCGACGGCGCAATCCACTTCTGGTTCGCCCAGCAGTGCAGCGATTTGTTCATGCAGCGGGGTGTCAAGGGACAGGTCGGCGATTTCGAAACCCTGCGCCTTGGCGTGTGCCAGGCGGACAGTGTTGACGTCGCCGATGATCACTACCGCAGCGCCCAACAGGCGAGCGGAAGCGGCCGCGGCCAGACCGACAGGACCGGCACCGGCGATGTATACGGTGCTGCCCGGGCCAACGCCGGCAGTGACTGCTCCGTGGTAACCGGTGGGCAGGATGTCGGAGAGGCAGGTCAGGTCGCGGATTTTTTCCATCGCGCGATCGCGATCAGGCAGTTTCAGCAGGTTGAAGTCAGCGTACGGCACCATCGCGTATTCAGCCTGGCCGCCGGTCCAGTCGCCCATGTCGACATAACCGTAGGCGCCGCCCGGACGCGCCGGGTTAACGCTGAGGCAGACACCGGTGTGCATCTCTTTGCAGGAACGGCAGCGCCCGCAAGCGACGTTGAACGGTACGGACACCAGGTCGCCGATCTGCAGGTTCTCGACGTCGCTGCCCTTCTCGATCACTTCACCGGTGATTTCGTGGCCCAGCACCAGGCCGGTTTGAGCGGTGGTACGACCGCGCACCATGTGCTGATCGGAACCACAGATGTTGGTGGAAACTACGCGCAGGATGACAGCGTGATTAATCTTCCTGCCACGCGGGTCCTGCATTTTCGGATATTCGATATTCTGTACTTCGACCTTGCCAGCGCCGAGATACACCACACCACGATTGCCAGACATGCTTTCACCTCGCTGTTGTTTTTATGTAGCGGTCGCGTCGCCATGGAGCGGCGGCGCGTTGATTGCTCGGGTACAGATGCTGTTTATGTGTTGCTTGTAATGGCCTCATCGCTAGCAGGCTAGCTCCCACAGTTGATCTTTGGTGTGACCGAGATCTGTGGGCAGACACAAATCCCCTGTGGGAGCTGGCCTGCCAGCGATGGCGATCTAAAGAACGACGGTTCTGTTCGCGTTGAGAAACACTCTTCGCTCGATGTGATAACCAACGGCCCGGGCCAAGGTCAGCCCTTCGATATCCCGCCCTTTGGCGATCAAATCTTCCGGGTAATGACTGTGATCCACGGCCTCCACGCCCTGGGCAATGATCGGGCCTTCGTCCAGGTCGTTGTTGATGTAGTGCGCCGTCGCGCCGACCAGTTTCACGCCCTTGTTGTAGGCCTGGTGATAAGGCTTGGCGCCCTTGAAACCCGGCAGCAGGGAGTGATGGATGTTGATCGCCTTGCCGTCGAGTTTGCGGCACAGCTCCGGCGACAGGACTTGCATGTAACGGGCAAGGATCACCAGTTCGGCGCCGGACTCTTCGATCACCTGCCAGACCTGACGCTCCTGCGACGGCTTGTCGTTCGGGTCCAGCGGGAAGTGGTAATACGGAATCTGGTGCCAGTCGGCCAACGGCTTGAGGTCCGGGTGGTTGGAAACCACGGCGGCCACGTCCATCGACAACTGGCCGATGCGCTGGCGGTAGAGCAAATCGTTGAGGCAGTGATCGGCCTTGGAAACCATGATCACCACTTTTGGCCGGTAGTTCGGCTCGGTCAGCTCGAAGACCATGCCGAAGGCTTGACCACGTTCCGCCAAACCTGCGCGGAAGGCTTGTTCGTCGAAGCCGTCAGGCTGGCGGAATTCCACGCGAATGAAGAAACGGCCCGAAAGCCGGTCATCGAAGGAATGGTGCTCGGTGACGTAGCAGCCCTGCTCGAACAGAAAGCGGGTCACCGCGTCCACGGTGCCGAGAACGCTTGGGCAGTCGGCGGTCAGAATCCATGTGTCTGGGGCGCGGCTCATAGTGCGGTGACTCCTGTTCGAAAATACCTGCACAACTTCAAGGCTGTGCAGGATCCTGTGGCGAGGGGATTTATCCCCGTTCGGCTGCGAAGCAGTCGTAAAACCAATCGATACGGTTTAACTGATGGACTTTGGGGCCGCTTCGCAGCCCAACGGGGATAAAGCCCCTCACCACAAAAGCCCCTAGCCACAAACGATCATTACGCCTGAACGCTAAGGCCGTATTCGGCAGCAGCATCCTGCAACCACAACCACCAGTAATCCGAGAAGCTGCGACGGATCAGCAGTTCCCAGGTGTCTTCGGCGGTGTGGCGGATCACCAGTTGCGACTTGGCGAACACGGTGCCGACTGCCTTGCCCACCGGGAAGCTGTTGGGGTGCACGTCGTAGCTGGTGGATTTCATCAGCACCTGGCGCACATTCGGGCCGCTCAGTTCGAGGATCTGCTGGCCGCCGCTGACGTTGGTGATCGCAATATGCAGATCGCCCAGCGCTTCACGCAGTTTTTGCTCGGCGGCGAATTCTTCACCGGTCGGCACGATCAGCAGCCATTCATCCGGCCCCATCCATTGCAGGCTGGTTTCGCCTTTGACCACGACGGTCAGCGCACCTGGCAGCTCGATGCCGAGGGCCTTGTGCACGCCAGCGGCGAAGGCAGCATCATGGCCATCGCCACGAATGGTCAGGTGACCGAGGAGTTTTTTCTCACGCACGATCACGCCGGCGCTTTTGCGGCCCTTGCCCACCAGGCTGGCGAGGTCGGCATGATGCAGCGACGACTCGGCCTTGGCCCCGGTGGTTGGGCGTTGTTGGTACACATTGGCTGCGGTCATAAAGCACCTTTCCTGAATTCGTGTGCCCTGTGGGAGCGGGCTTGCCCGCGATGGGAGCGACGCGTTCTGCCTGAAGCACCGCGTTATCGTTCATCGCGGGCAAGCCACGCTCCCACAGGTACTGTGGTGTTACACGTTCTGGCGATCGCCTTTCGGATCGAAGAACACCGAAGACACAATTTCCGCCTCGATCACGCTGCCATCCGCCAGCGGTGCGAACACCCGCTCACCGATGCGCTTCAAACCGCCCTTCACCACGCCCATGGCAAACGAATAGCCCAGGGAGTTGTGCAGGTAGCTGGAAGTGACGTGACCGACCATCGTCATCGGAATCGTCTGCTTGGTGTTGAACACCAGTTGTGCCCCTTCCGGCAGCCATTTGGTCGGATCGATCGGCTTCAGGCCCACCAGCTGTTTGCGCTGGTCACGCACGCAGTCTTCGCGGTTCATGCCACGCTGGCCGATCCACGAAAACGGTTTGGTGCGACCGACACACCAGCCCATGTTCAGGTCGTCCGGGGTCATCGAGCCGTCGGTGTCCTGACCGACGATGATGAAGCCTTTCTCGGCCCGCAGAATGTGCATGGTTTCAGTGCCATACGGGGTCAGGTTGTACTGCTTGCCGGCCTCGACGATTTTCTCGAGAACGCCCATCGCATAGTCGGCTTGCACGTTGACTTCGTACGACAGCTCACCGGTAAACGAAATCCGGAAAATCCGCGCCGGCACACCGCCGACCAGCGCTTCTTTCCAGGTCATGAACGGGAAGGCTTCGTTGCTCAGATCGGCGTCGGTCACTTCGCTGAGCAGCTTGCGGCTGTTCGGCCCGGACAGGGTCATGGTTGCCCAGTGATCCGTCACGGACGTGAAGTACACCTTCAGGTCTGGCCATTCGGTCTGATGGTAGATTTCCAGCCATTGCAGCACGCGTGCAGCGCCGCCGGTGGTGGTGGTCATCACGAAATGGTTGTCGGCCAGGCATGCAGTCACGCCGTCGTCGAACACCATGCCGTCTTCTTTACACATCAGGCCGTAACGCGCCTTGCCCACATCGAGCTTGGTCCAGGCGTTGGTGTAGATGCGGTTGAGGAACTCGCGGGTGTCCGGGCCCTGGATGTCGATCTTGCCCAGGGTCGAAGCGTCCAGCAGGCCGACGCTGTCGCGCACGGCTTTGCATTCGCGTTTTACGGCAGCGTGAATGTCTTCACCGTTTTTCGGGAAGTACCAAGGACGCTTCCACTGACCGACGTCTTCAAACTCGGCGCCGTTCTTCACGTGCCAGTGATGCAGCGCGGTGTGACGCACAGGTTCGAAGATGTGCCCACAGTGACGACCGGCCACGGCGCCGAAGGTCACCGGCGTGTAGTTCGGGCGGAACATGGTGGTGCCCATCTGCGGGATGGTCACGTTCAGCGAACGGGCGGCGATGGCCAGGCCGTTGACGTTGCCGAGTTTGCCCTGGTCGGTACCGAAGCCCAGTGCGGTGTAGCGTTTGACGTGCTCGACCGACTCGAAGCCTTCGCGGGTCGCCAGTTCAATGGCGGCGGAAGTGACGTCGTTTTGCAGGTCGACGAATTGCTTGGGCCCGCGCGCGGTGCCTTTTTCATGCGGCACTTGGAACAGCGCCAGGGTGGGCTCTTCGAGACGGCTCAGGGCTTTCGGCAACGTGCCTTCGACCACGCTGAAACCGGTTTCGCTGGCTGCGCGAGCGCCGCCTTCAAAACCATCGGCCAACGAATCACCGAGGCCATAGACGCCGTTGATGCCACCGACGCACACGCGTTTCTGCGGTGCTTCGCCCGGTACGAATCCGAGGATGTCTTCACGCCAGGTCGGCTTGCCGCCCAAGTGCGAAGCCAAGTGAACCACCGGGCTGTAACCGCCGGAGCTGGCGATCAAATCGCAATCGAGCCACTCGCCAGGACTGGTCACGGCGTGTGCTTTGACATCGATCGCGGCGACGCGAGCGGCGGTCACGTGTTTGCTGCCACGGGCCTCGATCACGGCGCTGCCGGTCAGGATGCGAATGCCTTTGGCGCGTGCTTCTTCAACCAGCGCTCCACGCGGATTGCTGCGGGCGTCGGCGATAGCCACGACTTGCAGGCTGGCGTCGAGCCAATCCAGCGCTACGCGGTAGGCGTGATCGTTGTTGGTCGACAGCACCAGTTTTTTGCCCGGTGCCACGCCGTAACGGCGCACGTAAGTCGACACAGCGCCGGCGAGCATGTTGCCCGGCACGTCGTTGTTGCCGTAAACCAATGGACGCTCGCAAGCACCAGTCGCCAGCACCACACGTTTGGCGCGAACCCGGTGGATGCGCTGACGCACCTGGCCAATCGGGGCGCGGTCGCCGAGGTGATCGGTCAGGCGCTCATGAATGGTCAGGAAGTTATGGTCGTGGTAACCGTTGACCGTGGCGCGCGGCAACAGCAGCACGTCCGGGGTGTCTTTCAGCTCGGCGATGACGCTGGCGACCCACTCGGCCGCTGGTTTGCCGTCGAGGCTTTCGCGGGAGTCGAGCAGGCTGCCGCCGAACTCTTCCTGCTCATCGGCCAGGATTACGCGAGCACCGCTGCGCGCAGCCGCCAAAGCAGCGGCCAGGCCAGCAGGGCCACCGCCGACGATCAGCACGTCGCAGTGCTGGTTCATGTAGTCGTAGGTGTCCGGATCGTTTTCGGTCGGCGAGCGGCCTAAACCTGCGGCCTTACGAATGTACTTCTCGTAAGTCATCCAGAACGATTGCGGGTACATGAAGGTTTTGTAGTAGAAGCCCGGCGGCATCAGCTTGCCGCCGACCTTGCCGAGAATCCCCATCATGTCGTTGTTCACGCTCGGCCAGCCGTTGGTGCTGGTGGCGACCAGACCTTGGTACAGCGCTTGTTGCGTGGCACGTACGTTCGGGATCTGCGTAGCTTCGGTCGCGCCGATCTGCAGCACGGCGTTGGGCTCTTCGGCGCCGGCAGCGAAGATGCCGCGCGGACGCGAATACTTGAAGCTGCGACCGATGATGTCGACACCGTTGGCCAACAGGGCAGCGGCCAGCGAATCGCCTTCAAAGCCTTTGTAGACCTGGCCGTTGAAGGTGAAGCTCAACACTTTGTTGCGGTCGATCCGTCCACCGTTGGACAGGCGATTGATCTGGCTCATACCTTCTCTCCCAGAGCCGTCGTGGCCGCTTTCGGGCTATCGGTCTTGTCGGTGAACTGCGGCTTGGCGCCGATCTTGTAGGTCTCGAGAATCTCGTAGGTCACGGTGTCGCGGGTGGCGTTGAAATACTGACGGCAACCGGCGACGTGATCCCACAGCTCGTGGTGCAGACCGCGAGGGTTATCGCGGAAGAACATGTAGTCGCCCCACTCCTCGTCGGTGCAGGTGGTCGGATCCAGTGGGCGCGGGATGTGCGCCTGGCCGGATGCGTGGAATTCCTCTTCGGAGCGCAGTTCGCCGCAGTGAGGACAGAAGATATGCAACATAGGGATTTCTCCTGTTAGTGGGCAACCGCAGCAGCGCCGTGTTCATCGATCAACGCACCGTTGTGGAAACGGTCGATGGAGAAAGGTGCGGCCAATGGGTGCATTTCACCCTTGGCCAGGCTTGCGGCAAACACGTTGCCCGAGCCAGGTGTTGCCTTGAAGCCGCCGGTGCCCCAACCGCAGTTGAAGAACATGTTCGGGACCGGGGTTTTCGAAATGATCGGGCATGCATCCGGCGTGGTGTCGACGATGCCGCCCCACTGACGGTTCATGCGTACGCGCGACAGCACCGGGAACATCTCGACGATGGCCTGGATGGTGTGCTCGATCACCGGGTACGAACCACGCTGGCCGTAGCCGTTGTAGCCGTCGATACCGGCGCCGATCACCAGGTCGCCCTTGTCGGACTGGCTGATGTAACCGTGTACGGCGTTGGACATGATCACGCTGTCGATAATCGGCTTGATCGGCTCGGACACCAGCGCTTGCAGCGGGTGCGATTCGATCGGCAGACGGAAACCGGCGAGCTTGGCCATGTGCCCGGAGTTACCGGCGGTCACCACACCGACGCGCTTGGCGCCGATGAAGCCCTTGTTGGTTTCAACACCGATGCACACACCGTTTTCCTTGCGGAAGCCGATCACTTCGGTCTGTTGAATCAAGTCCACGCCCAAGGCGTCAGCGGCACGGGCAAAGCCCCACGCCACGGCATCGTGACGGGCCACGCCGCCGCGACGCTGGACGGTTGCGCCCATCACCGGGTAGCGCGTGTTCTTGGAGCAGTCGAGGTACGGGATCTCGTCGGCCACTTGCTTGGCATCGAGCAGTTCGCCGTCCACGCCGTTGAGGCGGTTGGCGCTGACCCGACGCTCGGAATCACGAATGTCTTGCAGGGTGTGGCACAGGTTGTAAACGCCACGCTGGGAGAACATCACGTTGTAGTTCAGGTCCTGGGACAGGCCTTCCCACAATTTCATCGCGTGTTCGTACAGGTGCGCCGACTCGTCCCACAGGTAGTTGGAGCGAACGATGGTGGTGTTGCGCGCGGTGTTACCGCCGCCCAGCCAGCCTTTTTCGACCACGGCCACGTTGGTGATGCCGTGTTCCTTGGCCAGGTAGTAAGCGGTCGCCAGACCATGCCCGCCACCGCCGACGATGACCACGTCATAGACCTTTTTAGGGGTCGGCGTGCGCCACATCTTCTGCCAGTTTTCGTGATGGCTGAGGGAGTGTTTGAAGAGGCCGAAGCCTGAGTAGCGTTGCATAGTCATTTACTCCAAAACCGCGCTCAGCGATAAACCGGGAAGTCCGCGCACAGGGCCGACACTTGCTGGGCAACATTCGCTTCCACATCGGCGTCGCCGAGGTTGTCGAGGATGTCGCAGATCCAGCCGGCCAGCGTGACGCACTGGGTCACCTTGAAGCCGCGCGTGGTCACCGCCGGGGTGCCGATGCGCAGGCCGGAGGTGACGAACGGCGACTGTGGATCGTTCGGGACAGCGTTCTTGTTCACAGTGATGTGGGCGCGACCGAGTGCTGCGTCCGCCTCTTTGCCGGTGAGGCCCTGACGGATCAGGCTGACCAGGAACAGGTGGTTATCGGTGCCGCCGGACACTACATCGTAGCCGCGTTTGATAAACACGCCGGCCATGGCCTGGGCGTTGTCGATCACTTGTTGCTGATAGGCCTTGAAACCAGGTTCCAACGCTTCCTTGAAGCACACCGCTTTACCCGCGATCACGTGCATCAGCGGGCCGCCCTGGGCACCCGGGAACACAGCCGCGTTGAGCTTCTTCTCGATTTCTTCGTTGGCCTTGCACAGGATCAGGCCGCCACGTGGACCGCGCAGGGTCTTGTGGGTAGTGGTGGTGACCACATCGGCGTACGGCAGCGGGTTCGGGTACAGGCCGGCAGCGACCAGACCGGCGACGTGGGCCATGTCGACGAACAGCAGCGCACCGACCTTGTCGGCGATCTGACGGAAACGCGGGAAGTCGAGGGTCTTGGAGTAAGCCGAGAAGCCGGCAACGATCATCTTCGGCTTGCATTCGACGGCCAGGCGCTCGACTTCGTCGTAGTCGATCAGCCCGGTCTTGGTGTCGATGCCGTACTGCACGGCGTTGTACAGCTTGCCTGAGGACGACACTTTGGCGCCGTGGGTCAGGTGACCACCGTGGGCCAGGCTCATGCCCAGGATGGTGTCGCCCGCCTGGATTAGTGCCAGATAAACGGCGCTGTTGGCCGAGGAACCGGAGTGCGGCTGGACGTTGGCGTAATCGGCGCCGAACAGTTGCTTGGCGCGTTCGATGGCCAGGGCTTCAACCTTGTCGACGTGCTCGCAGCCACCGTAGTAGCGCTTGCCCGGATAACCTTCGGCGTATTTGTTGGTCAGGCCACTGCCTTGCGCTTCCATGACGCGTTTGCTGGTGTAGTTCTCTGACGCGATCAGCTCGATGTGATCTTCCTGGCGTTGCTCCTCGGCATTCATCGCCGCCAGCAGTGCATCGTCGTAACCCTGGATCTGGTCTTGCTTGCTGAACATCGCGTCTCTCCCAGCGGCATCTATGCGCCATTCGTCTCGGTAAGGCACCGGTGTTTCGACAGTGCCCTTTGATGCGATGGTATGACCGGCGCAGACAGGCCAAATGCCTACGGACGCCACGCAAAGGTGCGTTTACGACATGGGCTGAAATGGACGCATCTGACTCGATCGCAAGATCAACATAGATCCTTGTGGGAGCGGGCTTGCCCGCGATGGCGGTGGGTCAGCCGACATCAATGCTGGATGTGACGCCGTCATCGCGGGCAAGCCCGCTCCCACAGGGTTATGCGGCGATATTGCGGACGAGTAACAGAAGCAAAAAATGCAGCGGATATAAGGCATACGCCCAACGTCGCATTGGCGGCGGCTTGAGATGTTTGGCATGTCGCAACAAGACCAGCCCCAGCAATGGCGCAATCAGACAAGCAGCGATGCCAAGGATCGCGGCACCATTACCGAAACGCGCGGAGTAAAACAGCACCTCCCATTGATTGGCCGCCAGGCACACCAGCCCCGGCAACAGGCTGAAATACCAGGGCCGCCTGATCACCAGCAGCATCGCCAGCGGCAGCAGCACGCCGAAAAAACCGAACATCAGCCACTGCGGAAAAAGCGCCGCCAGCACCAGGGCGCCAACCGCGAGCAATCGCGATTGCAGCGTCCTGCCCTGCCAGCCACGCGCCACCAACAACCCCAGCGCCAACGTAGGCATCACGTTCAACGTGTCGGGATCAGGTATGAACAGCCGATACGGAATTTCACTGATGGCGCTGAGCAGCAGCAACCAACCCAGATATCGCCACTGGCCGCCGGTTGTCACTGTGCGGCTCCGCGTCAGGTTGGCCGCCATCGCCAGACAAAACCACGGAAACGCCATCCGTCCCGGCACATACAGCAGATCGACGGAATAACCGATATATCGCAGGTGATCGAGCACCATGCTCAATAGCGCCAGCCACTTGAGCAGATCCAGTGCCCCATCCCTTTGCGTCATGTGCATAATTGCCCGTCGTCTTTGTATTGTTCTGTCAGACGCATCCCGTGTGCTCCCCGGATGATCTTCGGTAAAGTGCGCACCATCATTGACCACGAGACGCTTCACCATAAGCGTCTCGACCACGGAAAGCAGGGCCATGACCGATAAGAGCCAACAATTCGCCAGCGACAACTATTCCGGTATCTGCCCTGAAGCCTGGGCTGCCATGGAACAGGCCAACCACGGCCACCAACGCGCTTACGGCGACGATGAATGGACCGCTCGCGCGTCCGATGATTTCCGCAAACTGTTCGAAACCGACTGCGAAGTGTTCTTCGCCTTCAACGGCACCGCGGCCAACTCGCTGGCCCTGTCGTCGCTGTGCCAGAGTTACCACAGCGTGATCTGCTCGGAAACCGCCCACGTCGAAACCGACGAGTGCGGCGCGCCGGAATTTTTCTCCAACGGTTCCAAGCTGCTGATTGCCCGCACAGAAAACGGCAAGCTGACCCCGGAATCGATCCGCGAAGTCGCCCTCAAGCGCCAGGACATCCACTACCCGAAACCCCGCGTCGTGACCCTGACCCAGGCCACCGAAGTTGGCAGCGTCTACACCCCTGAAGAAATCCGCGCCATCAGCGCCACCTGCAAAGAGCTGGGCCTGAACCTGCACATGGACGGCGCGCGCTTCTCCAACGCCTGCGCATTCCTCGGTTGCTCGCCAGCGGACCTGACCTGGAAAGCCGGCGTCGACGTACTGTGCTTCGGCGGCACGAAAAACGGCATGGCGGTGGGCGAGGCGATCCTGTTCTTCAACCACAAACTGGCCGAAGACTTCGACTACCGCTGCAAACAGGCCGGGCAACTGGCCTCGAAGATGCGTTTCCTGTCGGCACCGTGGGTCGGGATCCTGGAAAACGACGCCTGGCTCAAATACGCCAAACACGCCAACCATTGCGCGCAACTGCTGGCGGAACTGGTCAGCGACATCCCCGGCGTGGAACTGATGTTCCCGGTGCAGGCCAACGGCGTGTTCCTGCAACTCTCGGAACCGGCCATCGCCGCGCTGACGGCCAAGGGCTGGCGCTTCTACACCTTCATCGGCAACGGCGGCGCACGCTTCATGTGCTCGTGGGACACCGAAGAAGAACGCGTCCGGGAATTGGCAGCGGATATCCGCGAAGTCATGTCGGCCTGATAACCCGATCCCCTGTGGTGAGGGGATTTATCCCCGTTCGGCGGCGCAGCCGTCGTAAAACCAGCCAATGCGGTCTGCCAGACAGACCGCGTTCTCAGTATTTGGGGCCGCTTCGCAGCCCAACGGGGATAAATCCCCTCGCCACAAGGGCGCTCCTCCGCTCCCCCCGCCCGCGCAGCTCCATCGTCTACATTGTTTGTCGAGCCCTCCGCTCAGACAACAATAACCAGGAGCGTACGCATGTCCTTACAAGGCAAAACCCTGTTCATCACCGGCGCCAGTCGCGGGATTGGTCGTGAGATCGCGCTGCGGGCCGCGCGGGACGGGGCCAATATTGTGATTGCCGCGAAAAGTGCCGCGCCTCACCCCAAATTGCCGGGGACGATTTTCAGCGTGGCGCAGGAAGTTGAAGCGGCGGGCGGCAAGGCGTTGGCTTTGCAGGTGGACGTGCGCGATGAGGTCGCGGTGCGTGACGCACTGGCCCAGGCCAACGAGCATTTCGGCGCTATCGATGCACTGATCAACAACGCCGGCGCGATCAAGTTGACTGGCGTCCAACACATCGAGCTCAAACGCTTCGACCTGATGCACCAGATCAACACCCGCGCCGTTCTCCTGTGCAGCCAGGCTGCTTTGCCCTATCTGAAAAAATCCAGCGGCCACATCCTCAACCTGTCGCCGCCGCTGAATCTGGCGAGCAAATGGTTCGCCCAGTACAGCCCCTACACCGTGACCAAATACGGCATGAGCATGCTGACGGTGGGCATGAGCGAGGAATTTGCCAGTTACGGCATCAGCGTCAACTCGCTGTGGCCGCAGACCATGATCGCCACGGCGGCGATCGAGTTTCAGCTGGGTTCACGGGAGTCGTTCAAACATGCGCGCACGCCCGCGATCATGGCGGATGCAGCCCATGTCATTCTGGACAGCAGCGGTCGCAGCATCACCGGGCGGTTGCTGATTGATGAGGAAATTCTGGGTGAGAACGGGGTGACGGATTTTGAAAGGTATCGGTTTGCGCCTGACACCACCGAGCCGCTGATGCCGGACCTGTTTGTTGGTTGAGTGATTTAGGGTGTCAGTTAAATCCGCCCCTAACCCTAACCCTCTCCCCAAAGGGGCGAGGGGACTGACCGAGGCGTTCTTGGAGCTACATCGACCTGAAATATCGGAGTCGAACTCAGGCTCTGAAACCAACGCAGATCTACTCCCTTTCCCCTCTCCCCACTGGGGAGAGGGCTGGGGTGAGGGGGTGGATCTTGAAGTTAATTAACCTTCCAGCCTCAAATCAAAACTCGATCCGCACATCACCCTTCGGCACGCTGCAGCACGACAGGATGTAGCCCTCGGCTTCGTCTTCCTCGGTAATCCCGCCGTTGTGGTCCATTTCGACCTCGCCCCCCAGCTTCAGCACCTTGCACGTTCCGCAGATGCCCATCCCGCAGGCCTTCGGGATCAGCAGGCCGAGCTTGGCCGCCGCCGCATGCACGGTTTCACCCGGGGCCACGCGAATGCTCTTGCCGGACGAGATAAATTCGACTTGATGCAGGTCCGCCAGATCGACTTCCGGCGCGTCCGCAGCAATTTCGGCCTGTTCCACCGCATCCGCACGGGCTTCCGGCGGCGTGGCACCGAACGATTCCTCGTGATAACGCGACATGTCGAAGCCGACTGCTTCGAGCATGCGCTTGACCGCGTTCATGTACGGCGTCGGGCCGCAGCAGAACACTTCGCGCTCCATGAAGTCCGGGGACATCAGTTCGAGCATCTTGTGGTTCAGGTAACCACGATAACCGGCCCACGGTTCGCCCAGACCATGCTTCTCGCAGATCAGGTGCAGGCTGAAGTTATCGATCCGCGACGCCATGTGTTCCAGTTCGCGGTGGTAAATGATGTCTTTGGGCGAACGGGCGCTGTGGATAAACACCATGTCGACGTTGCCGTTGGTGTCGTAGAACCAGCGCGCCATGGACATGACCGGCGTGATGCCGACGCCGCCGCTGAGGTACAAAACCTTCGGCGCAGTGAAGTCCATGGCGTTGAACAGCCCGACCGGCCCGTGCACCGCCAGCTCCTGGCCTTCGTGCAAGGTGTCGTGCAGCCAGTTCGAGACCTTGCCGCCCGGCACGCGCTTGATCGTCACCGAAAAGCTGTACGGCACCGACGGCGAGCTGGAAATGGTGTAGGAGCGCATGATCGGCACGCCTTCGATTTCCAGCTCCAGGGTGACGAATTGCCCCGGCTTGAAGAAGAACAGAATCGGCTGGTCAGCCATAAAGCAGAAGGTGCGCACATCCCAGGTTTCCTGGATGACTTTGACGCAACGGACGATGTGTCGACCGTTGGCCCAGGTCTGGGTGGTTACCGGATTCAGGAAGCTGTTGGACATGCTGTTCTCCACCGCCGATGGTCGGCCTTATGTTGGCGATTCTGCGTATAGCGCAGAACACCCATTTACCTATCTGCGACATTCACATACTTATCGCGACCAGCCCGCATCTACCGGGGGTTGCGCGTCGGGAACAGATTGGGCCATGTCGCCCATGGATAAGGTTCTGCCCAGCGCCGGCCCCACACTCGCTCCATACCAAGACACAATCTTTACACCTTGCGTAGCAAACCTGATTAGCCACTTTCGCCGGCCACACAGAATGGCCTTGAGGATCAAATCGATGGACGTCACCGCAAAAATCAGCCTGGGCGATCCGCTGGAACCCGCACGCAAGGCCACCGCGCAGATGCTGCAAGAGCGCGAGCGCACTTTCTCGCTGCCGCAGCCGTTTTACTCTGACGAGCGGCTGTTTGATATCGATATGCAGGAGATCTTCCAGAAAGAGTGGTTGATCGCCGGCATGGCCTGCGAAATCCCGACCAAGGGCAACTACCTGACCCTGCAAGTCGGCAAGAACCCGATCATCGTGATTCGCGGCGCCGAAGGCGTGATCCATGCGTTCCACAACGTCTGCCGTCACCGCGGTTCGCGGCTGTGCACCAGTGAAAAAGGCAAGGTCGCCAAGCTGGTCTGCCATTACCACCAGTGGACGTATGAACTGGACGGTCGCCTGTTGTTCGCCGGCACCGAGATGGGCGCCGACTTCGACATGAAGCAGTACGGCCTCAAGCCGGTGAACGTGAAGACGGCCGGCGGCTACATCTTCATCAGCCTGTCGGAAAATCCGCCAGCCATTGATGACTTCCTGTCGACGCTGAACCATTACATGGAACCGTACGACATGGAGAACACCAAGGTGGCGATTACCACCACCTTGATGGAAAAGGCCAACTGGAAACTGGTGCTGGAAAACAACCGCGAGTGCTACCACTGCAACGCGTCGCACCCGGAGCTGCTGAAAACCCTGCTGGAATGGGATGACGTTACCGACCCGCGTGCCGACCAGGCCTTCAAGGACCACGTCGCCGCCTCCGCCGCTGCCTGGGAAGCCGAGAAGATTCCTTACGCCCACGCCAGCTTCGGCCTGCGTAACCGCATCGTGCGCATGCCGCTGCTCAAGGGCACCGTGTCGATGACCCTGGACGGCAAACAGGGCTGCGCCAAACTCATGGGCCGCATCAAGAACCCGGACCTGGGCTCGATGCGCATCCTGCACCTGCCGCACTCGTGGAACCACTGCATGGGCGACCACATCATCGTGTTCACGGTGTGGCCGATCAGCGCTCAGGAAACCATGGTCACCACCAAGTGGATCGTGCACAAGGATGCGGTTGAAGGTGTGGACTACGACGTGGATCGCATGCGTCAGGTCTGGGATGCGACCAACGACCAGGACCGTCGTCTGGCTGAAGAGAACCAGCGCGGGATCAACTCCACGGCGTACCAGCCAGGGCCTTACTCGAAGACCTATGAGTTTGGCGTGGTGAACTTTGTGGACTGGTACAGCGAGCGTCTGCTGAACAACCTCGGGGCCGAGCCTGCGCCTTACCTCAAAGGCGTTCCGGTTCAAGGCTGACCGATCCGCTGAGACAAAAAACCGCGAACATGTTTCGCGGTTTTTTTATTGTTCAAATTTCGACCAATCGCTTTAGAGCTGCCACTGGCATGGGGCTGTAGAGGTTCGCAAACAAGTTATCCACACCTTCGCCCACAGCAAATGGGGACAAGTGTGGATTTGCTCAAATCTTTCTCTTCATAAAGTGAATAAAAACCGTGACTTATCCAGAAGCAGGGTTTTGAACAGCGATTGGTTGTTTTTTGATCTATAGCTTGTAAGGCACGTTATACGTGGCTTGCAGCGGATGGCGAACACCTTATCCACAGAAGCGCCAACAGACTTTGGGGGCAACTTTACCGGATCTGTGGAAAACCCTTGAAAACCGCGAAATTTCAGGGTTTGCAAGTGGTTTACAACCCAAAACCGTTGATTTGATCGTTTTTTAATCACCTGCCGAATAAGCCCGGTTTATATAGCCTGTAGAGGACAGCGAACATCTTATCCACAGATACGCTAACAGAGATTGGGGGCAAGTATTGGCGGGCGTACAAAGTTATCCTCTGGAAAAAGCGTGGAAAAACCGCAAGTTAGCCTGGTTGTTTTTTGTACGAAGGCTTGCAGGGCTTGTTTTGTATGGGGTGCAGCGAAGGGCGAACACGTTATCCACAGAAGCGCTAACAGGGATTGTGGGTAAAACCGTTCAGCGCCTGTTGAAACACGACAAGCCAGCGTCGATGTCCAGATTGAGCTCATAGTCATCGAATGCCCGCCACCCGAACAAAATCGAAGGCACGTAGCGCCCCGCCAGTAACGACGGCGGGATCGTGAAGCTCGGGTAGTGTTTATAAGTGACCGGCGCGGTATGACCCGACAGATTCAACTCGCCCTGAAAGGTTTGGTAGTTGGGCCTCGCGGCGACGTGAACGGGAGAGCTGCCCGGCGCGGCGGACGTCAGGTAATCCACATTGCCGGTGTCGATAATCCCCAGGGTCGCCCGACGATCCAGCCGTGCGGCAATGGTTAATCGTTGATTGATGTCCATGCGCGTATAGGTGATCGGTGAATCACATCCGGTGGGAGGTCGGGCGTTGAGCTCCAGGGTTTTCTTCGTGACTTTCAGGCGTCCCAACTTGCCGATCAGGTCCAGACCCAGCAGGTTGTCCCGGTCACTGACAAACACCAGCACATTCCTGAACTCGCTTGCGCCGATCTTCAACGACTTGAGGATCCCAAGTTTGGCCGACAGGTCGCGCTCACCGTAAAACGTGCTGTAGCCGTAGTGGGAGTCGGTTAACAACGTGATCCCCATCAGCTTCGCGGTGTCGGCGTTGACGCGGGTTTGAGGGGCTCCGGTGTCCAGGATGAAGCGTGACGTGAAGCCATTGGCCGCTGTGACATCGATATAGGGCAGCACTTCGTCAGACACGTAATCGTCAGTGGGGTAAGGGTAAATCGCGAGGACTTCGCGGCGCTGGGTTCTTTCCACGGAAAAATCGCCGACCGTGCGCAAGGTCGCGATCGACTTGTTGCCGAACATGGAAAACAACCCCTTGAGTTCAGGGTCGTTGGCGATGGCCCGGGCATGACGACGCTTGATTGCCAGGTAGTAATCGGGAAGCTGATTGGCGGCTTTGTCCTCGAAGATTCGGGCCAGAACGGTCACGGAGCAATTGAGGTTCTCATCAGCAGCCAGCACCTTGTCGCACTGCTGCTTCATCTGCGCCAGAGAGGCTTTTCGTCCCGGTTCCGACGCCAGCCATTGGTAAAAATCAGGCTCTTTGCTGGTCTCCGCCGTTGAAAGCGTGGACACCGCCAACAACACCATCACGGCACAGATCAGACATGTCTCACGTCGACTGACCGCGTTCATGTTCAACCCATTGTTGAAAACGCGTTGTATGAATTAGCGCTGCTGCCGGATCGGGCCGCTCATAGAGAAATGTAGCTCACTAGGGCCGATACATCAGGTAGGCCTCCCCCGTCACCCGAATCATCGGATGGGGGGTGATCTGGCAGGTGTCGACGATACGGAAGCCGTGGCGCTCGTAAAACCGGCGAGCGCCGGTGTTGGCGGCGTAGTCGATCAGGCTCAAGCCATTGAGCCCGAGCTGGTTGGCACGGTCGTAGGCATAGGCGAGGAATTGCTTGCCCAGGCCCAGGTTGCGCCAGCCTTCATGCAGCGCGAGGCTGGAAATGTAGAGCGTGTCGGGGATTTCCATCTTCGCGTAAGGCGCCAGGACCGGATCGGTGGTCGGCTCTGCCAGCGGATCGTGGCGCATCACGTAGCTGTGCAGCATGCCGATGACGTTGCCATCGGCCTCGGCAATCAGGCAGTTCTGCCAAGAGAAATCCACGTCGTCACGGGCGTAACGAGTGGCGCCGACCTCCAGCAGATCCTGACCGGGCTGGGCCAGTTGGCTCCAGATGTAATCGGCAGCCCCCTCCGAGGTGATTTGAAACAGACGCGCAATCTCTCGCGCATCGGCGCGCACTGCCGAACGGAATTCAACGGTCATTGTTTCCCCATAAATGTCGGTGACACCGGCCCCTGTGGAACACCGCCCCCTGTAGGAGCGAGCCTGCTCGCGAAAGCGGTCGTTCAGCCGCAGGGATGTTGACTGACCCACCGCTTTCGCGAGCAGGCTCGCTCCTACATTGGTTATGTGCTGATTTTCGGTTAGCGAACCACGCCTTCTTCGATCAGCAACTTGAGAATGGCTTCGGCACCGGCCTGCGCCGTCACGCCCTTGAGCACTTGCCCACCGCCACCACTGGCCTTGGCCGTCGCGGCTTTCATCCGGTCGGCGCCGCTCTTGGCCTTGATCACCTTCAAGCGTTTGGGCCGTGGTTTGGCCGGTTGCAGGGTGGCGACGGCCAGTAGTTCATCGTCGATGACTTCAACCTCGTCCGCCTGCAACACCCCGCGCCGCGCCGGGCCGTAAGCGCTCTGCCGAGGCTTCGGCGCGGCGTTATCCACAGTCGCCAGAAACGGCAGCCGTACTTTCAGGCGACGGCGCTGACCGCGCGGCAAGGCTTGCAGCACCAGTGCTGAATTACCATCGATGGATTCAACTTGAGCCAGCCCGACTACCAGCGGCCAGCCCAGATTTTCCGCCAGCAGGAACGGCAACATGCCCGAGCCTTCACCGGTTTCCGCCTGGCTACCGGTCAGCACGACCTGAGCCCCGGCGTCACGCAAATACGCGGTCAAGGCCGGCAATGCATCGGCGCCTTCCGGCTGTTCGAGCACATGCAGTTGTTCCAGGCCCATGCCCAGATAAGCGCGCAGCGCCGGTTCCGCGACATCACCGGCATGCAGCACTTGCAAGTTATCCCCAGCCAGTTGCAGACCCAGTTCCACCGCCCGCGCATCCTGCTCCGCGCGACGTGGCCGGCCGGAGGTCGGGTGGGCGCCGATGGACACCAGGCTGATGATTTTCGTGCTCATAACCCTTTCCTTTCCTTAAGCCGCATCGCGCTTGGCTTCGTTGCGGTAAGCCTCTACCGCCGCAATCAAGGCTTGAAGAATCTCGGCGCTCTCGCCGATCACCGACAGGTCGGCCCGTTTGATCATGTCGCACCCCGGATCGAGGTTGATCGCCACCACCTTGTCGCAGGCACCTATGCCTTGCAGGTGCTGGATCGCCCCGGAAATCCCCACCGCCACGTAAACCCGTGCGGTAACCCAGGTGCCGGACGCACCGACCTGACGGTCGCGGGCCATGAAGCCATCGTCCACCGCCACTCGGGACGCACCTTCGGTGGCGCCCAGCGCTTCGGCGGTCTTGTGGAAAAGTCCCCAGTCCTTGACCCCGTTGCCGCCAGAGAAGATGAACTCGGCTTCGGCCATCGGAATCGCCGCCGGGTCCACTGCCACTGCGCCCAAATCTTCGATACGCGACAAGCTGCGTGCGACGGCTGTGGATAACTCCACTGGCAACGCTTCGTGACGGGTTTCGCTGACGGGTTCGGCGCATTCGACGGCGGCCAGAATCAGGCGTGCGACCGGGCGTGCAAGGTCTTGTAACCCAGCGCCGGCGCGGCCGATGCATTCCTGATCCTTGACCTGCCAGACCCGTGTGGCAGGGCGTTCGCCCAGTGCAGCGGCAAAGCGTCGACCCAATTCACCACCGCCGCTGCGGCTGTCCGGCAGTAGCCAATGACGCGGGCTGAACTGGTTATCCACAGCCCGCAGGCCCTGGACCCTTTGTTCCGGTGCATAACCGCTGAATTCGTCGCCTTCCAACACTAGCAAGCGATCGACGCCAGCAGTGGCGAAAGCGTTTTCCTTGTGTTCGCCGAAGACCACGGCCAATACCGCGCCGTCCTTGCCGGCCAGTTGATGGGCCAAGCCGAGCAAATCGCGGTCGTGGCTGCTCAGGCGGCCACCGACCATATCTGGCACCACGCTGATGTAAAACGCAGGTGCAGGCACTTGATGCAGCGGCAATTGCACTTCAACGGCGGCCGAACGTTTGGTCGCCCCGCCCTGTTGAGCGCCGCTGCGGTCAATCCGTTTGATGCCGTTGGGGCCGATAAAACCAATGCCGTGCAGGTTCTTGCGGATGACGCCGTTGGGGCCCATCCAGCTGTGTTGAGCCGGTTGCATGGCCGCGTGCAGCGGGTGCAGGCGGTTGCGGGCAATCCATTCGGCGCGGGGGTCGCGGCGGATAATGTCGCTCATCAGTGGGCCTCCGCAGGTTCACGTTGGGCCGGTGTGGTCGGCTTGCTTGGCGCGGCATCTTCGAGCAACGCGTCGGCCACCAGTTCGGCGATGTCCTTGATCAGCGGACGCGGTTCGACCACGCCTTCAAGCATCGCGGTGCACTGTGGACAACCCACGGCCACCAGTTCGGCGCCGGTTTCGCGGATGTCTTCCATGCGCATGTCGGGGATCCGTTGCTTGCCCGGAATGTCGGTGATCGGCGCACCGCCACCGCCGCCGCAGCAGCGCGAACGGAAACCGGAACGCTCCATTTCTTTGACTTCAATCCCGAGGGCGCGCAGCACTTCACGCGGCGCCTCGTATTCGCCGTTGTAGCGGCCGAGGTAGCACGGATCGTGATAAGTCACGCTGCTGCCTTTGTGCTGGCCGAGATTGAGGGCGCCAGCACCGATGATTTCCGCCATGTAGGTGCTGTGGTGCTGCACGAGGTAGTTGCCGTCGAAGGCTCCGTACTCGTTTTTCAGCACGTGGAAACTGTGCGGGTCGCAGGTGACGATGCGGTTGAAGCTGTACTTGGCCAGGGTCTGGATATTGCGCTTGGCCAACAACTGGAAGGTGGCTTCGTCGCCCAGGCGTCGGGCCACGTCACCGCTGTCACGCTCTTCAAGACCGAGGACCGCGAAGTCGACCTTGGCCGCTTTCAGCACTTTGACGAAGGCGCGCAAGGTGCGCTGGTTGCGCATGTCGAAGGCACCGTCGCCGACCCAGAACAGCACGTCGACGGATTTCTTCTCGCTCATCAGATTGAGGTTCAAGTCCGCCGCCCAGTTCATCCGCCCGCCCGGGGCGAAACCGCCCGGGTTATCGGTGGCAATCAGGTTTTCCAGGACTTCGGCGCCCTTGTTCGGGGTCGCGCCTTTTTCCAGGGTCAGATGGCGGCGCATGTCGACGATGGCATCGACGTGCTCAATCATCATCGGGCACTCCTCGACGCAGGCACGGCAAGTGGTGCAGGACCACAGCGTTTCGGCGTCTACCAGACCGTTAACGATCGGTTGATGCGGATTGCCGGCGTGTTCACCGATGGCTTTGCCCGGATACGGACTACCGGCGAACTTGGCGTCTGTGCCACCGGCCAGGCCGACGACCATGTCCTGAATCAGTTTTTTCGGGTTCAGCGGCTGGCCGGCGGCGAATGCCGGGCACGCGGCTTCGCATTTACCGCACTGCACACAGGCGTCGAAGCCGAGCAGTTGGTTCCAGGTGAAATCCTTGGGTTTTTCCACCCCCAGCGGTGCGTTCGGATCGTTCAGGTCCAGCGGTTTCAAACCGGTGGAACGACCACCGCCAAAGCGTTCGGCGCGACGGTGCCAGGCCAGGTGCAGGGCACCGGCGAAGGCGTGCTTCATCGGCCCGCCCCAGGTCATGCCGAAGAAAAGTTCGCTAACGCCCCACAGCACACCGACGCCGAGGATCGCTGCTACTACCCAACCACCGAAGTTTTCCGGAAGGATGCCAGCGACTGGCAGGGTCAACAGGAAGAAACTCGCCGAGAACGCCAACAGGCTTTTCGGCAGGCGCATCCACGGCCCTTTGGACAGGCGCGCCGGTGGGTTGCGACGACGCAGATACACAAAGATCGCACCGACGAACATCACCACCGTCATCAACAACAGCGCGTAGCCGAGGATGCGGTTATGCAGGCCAAAACCGTGAACCAGAATCGCCAGCACGATGGACGCCACCGCGCCACCGGCCGTGGCCACGTGGGTGTTGGCGATGTATTTGTCCCGTGCCACGACATGGTGCAAGTCGACCATGTAGCGCTTGGGCATGGCGAACAGGCCGCCGATCAGGTCGACTTTCGAAGCCCGGCCTCGGCGCCACATAGCCACCCGCCGCAACGCGCCGAGGACAGCGAGGCCCAGGGCAGCGAACAACAGGATTGGAAGAAGGGTGTTCAACATGGTGGAGCTCCCAAAGACCTCGGGGTCTTGCAGGTCGAGATGCCTGACTCGGTTCCTGTGGGAGCGGGCTTGCCCGCGATTGCATTTTGTCAGTCACATCTGCATTGACTGACCCACCGCTATCGCGGGCAAGCCCGCTCCCACAGGGTCATGTGCAAGCCGTTAGAAGTCTTTGCACAACCGCAGCGCGTCATAGATCGCCGCGTGGGTGTTGCGCTGTGCCACGCAGTCGCCGATGCGGAACAGCAAGTAGCCGTCGCCCGCCTGGCTCAGCGAAGGTTGCGGCTTGATCGCGAACAGGGCTTCGATGTCCATCTGGCCTTTGTTGCGCGAGCCTTCCTTCATGGCGTAGTAGATTTCTTCGTCCGGACGCACGCCGTTTTCGACGACGACCTGGTCCACCACCCGCTCCTCTTTGGCGCCGGTATATTCGTTTTCCAGCACCGCCACCAGCTTGTCGCCTTCGCGGTAGACCTTCTCCAGCATCATGTCCCCGGTCATGATTACTTCTTTGGGGTACATGCTGCGGTAGTAAGTCGGGAACGAGGTGCCGCCAATCGCTACGCCCGGCTTGATGTCGTCAGTGACGATCTCGACCTGGCTGCCTTTGTCGGCGAGGAAGTCGGCGGTCGACATCCCGGTGAACTCGCAAATGGTGTCGTAGACCAGCACGTTCTTGCCCGGTGCAACCTTGCCGTCGAGGATGTCCCAACTGCTGACGACCAGGCCTTCAGCCGCGCCCCAATGCTCGTTCTGCTCCAGGAATGGATGGCCGCCGACGGCGAGTACCACCACGTCCGGACGCAGGTCGAGAATGGTTGCCGCATCGGCTGCCACGCCCAGGCGCAGGTCAACTTTCAAACGCGCCAGTTCCAGCTGGAACCAACGGGTAATACCGGCGATCTGGTCACGTTGCGGGGCTTTCGACGCGGTAGTGATCTGCCCGCCGATGAATTCTTTCTTCTCGAACAGGGTCACGTCGTGGCCACGTTCAGCTGACACACGCGCAGCTTCCATCCCGGCAGGACCGGCACCGACCACCACAACCTTGCGCTTCACACCGGTCGATTTCTCGATGATGTGCGGCACGCCCATGTATTCACGGGACGTCGCGGCGTTCTGGATGCACAACACGTCCAGGCCTTGATACTGACGGTCGATGCAGTAGTTGGCGCCGACGCATTGTTTGATCTGGTCAACCTGGCCCATTTTGATCTTGGCGATCAAATGCGGATCGGCGATGTGGGCGCGGGTCATGCCGACCATGTCCACGTAGCCGCCTTCCAGAATGCGGGTTGCCTGGTTCGGGTCCTTGATGTTCTGCGCGTGCAGGACAGGAGCCTTCACCACTTCCTTGATACCGGCCGCCAAATGCAGGAATGGCTCCGGTGGATAACTCATGTTCGGGATAACGTTGGCCAGGGTGTTGTGAGTGTCGCAACCCGAACCCACCACACCGATGAAGTCGATCATGCCGGTGTCGTCGTAGTACTTGGCGATCTGCTTCATGTCCTCGTGGGACAAGCCGTCCGGGTGGAATTCATCACCGCACAGACGGATGCCGACGCAGAAATCCGGGCCGACTTCAGCCCGTACAGCCTTGATCACTTCCAGGCCGAAACGCATGCGGTTCTCGAAGCTGCCGCCCCATTCGTCGGTACGTTTGTTGACCCGTGGGCTCCAGAACTGGTCGATCATGTGCTGGTGCACTGCGGACAATTCAACGCCGTCCAGGCCGCCGGCCTTGGCCCGTGCAGCAGCGCTGGCGTAGTTGCCGATCACCCGCCAGATTTCTTCCGGCTCGATGGTTTTGCAGGTCGCACGGTGCACCGGTTCACGGATGCCCGACGGCGACAGCAGGGTTGGCCAATGCTCGCCGTCCCAACGGGAACGACGGCCCATGTGGGTAATCTGGATCATGATCTTGGCGCCATGCTTGTGCATGGCATCGGCCAGGTTCTGGAAGTGCGGAATGATCCGGTCGTCGGCCAGGTTGACCGACTTCCACCAGCCTTGCGGGCTGTCGATGGCCACGCTGGAGGAACCGCCGCAAATCGCCAGGCCGATCCCGCCCTTGGCTTTCTCTTCGTAATACTTGACGTACCGGTCGGTGGTCATGCCGCCGTCGGTCGCGTAGACCTCGGCGTGCGCGGTGCTGAGCACGCGGTTGCGGATGGTCAGTTTGCCGATCTGGATCGGCTGGAACATTGCTTCGAAAGCCATGGCGGGTTCCTCGACTTACAACGGCTTGACGGTGAACAGGCCGTCGTCGTGGCCTTCTTCGGAGCCACCGTAAACCTGTTCGGCAACGGTGCGGATCTTGCTGCCGCGGGCTTGCAGAATCTGGTCCATGGCACCGGCAAACCAGCCGGTGAACATGTAATCGACCTTGCGCCCGACCTTGCCGTACACGTAGACGAACGCCGAGTGTTCGAGCTTGACGCTGGCGGTGCCTTTGTCGAGGTCGATGTCCTGGATCTTGAACAGGCCCCAGCCGCGCTGCGACAGGCGCTTCATGTAATGCTCAAAAACCGCAACGCCTTCCAGGCCGTGGCATTCAGCTTCTTTTTCGCACCAGTGCCAGGCGGATTTGTAGCCAGCCTTGTAGAGGATCTCGGCGTAGGCTTCGGCGCCCAGCACTTCCTCAATGCCCATGTGGTTGTTGACGAAGAAGTGACGCGGTACGTACAGCATTGGCAGGGCGTCGGAGGTCCAGACACCGGTTTCGCTGTCGACTTCGATTGGCAATTGCGGGGCGATCTTGGCCATGGAAACTTAACTCCAGAAAAATTTGGGTGTTGCCCCCGGCGCGGATGGCCGGGGGAAAGGATTCGTCAGGTGCGGCGGCTTATTCGCCCCAAACGTCTTTCAAGACGTTCACCCAGTTCTCGCCCATGATCTTGCGGACCACGCGCTCGGAATGGCCGCGCTTGAGCAGGGTTTCGGTCAGGTTCGGGAACTCGCCGACGGTGCGGATGCCCAGCGGGTTGATGATCTTGCCGAAGCTGGTCAGGCGGCGTGCGTAGCCCTTGTCATGGGTCAGGTATTCGAAGAAGTCCTGGCCATGGCCCTGGGTGAAGTCGGTGCCGATGCCGATGGCGTCTTCGCCGACAATATTCATGGTGTATTCGATAGCTTCGGCGTAGTCGTCGATGGTCGAATCGATGCCCTTGGCCAGGAACGGCGCAAACATGGTCACACCGACGAAACCGCCGTGATCGGCGATGAACTTCAGCTCTTCATCGGACTTGTTGCGCGGGTGGATTTTCAGACCCGACGGCAGGCAGTGGGAGTAGCACACCGGTTTTTTCGATTCGAGAATGACTTCTTCGGAGGTTTTCGAGCCGACGTGGGACAGGTCGCACATGACGCCGACGCGGTTCATCTCGGCAACGATCTCGCGACCGAAACCCGACAGGCCGCCATCACGCTCGTAGCAGCCGGTACCGACCAGGTTCTGGGTGTTGTAGCACATCTGCACGATACCGACGCCGAGCTGTTTGAACACCTCGACGTAGCCAATCTGGTCTTCAAACGCGTGGGCATTCTGGAAGCCGAAGAGGATGCCGGTCTTGCCCTGCTCCTTGGCCTTGCGGATATCGGCGGTGGTGCGCACCGGAATCACCAGGTCGCTGTTCTCGCGGATCAGTTTCTGGCTGGCGGCGATGTTGTTGACGGTGGCCTGGAAGCCCTCCCACACCGACACGGTGCAGTTGGCTGCGGTCAGGCCGCCCTTGCGCATGTCTTCGAACAGCTCACGGTTCCACTTGGCAATAATCAGCCCGTCGATAACGATGCTGTCGGCGTGCAATTCGGCTGGGCTCATCAGGCTGTCCCCTATTAGCGATTCATGCGCCGAATCGTGTGCCGGCGCTTTGGGGCCAGCATATGCCTGAGGACCGGGGCAGCCGGGTGCAAAAACGACAGGGGGTTTGCCGAAAGCGTCAATCCGCGACAAAGGGTCGTTGATGGACGCAATCGCCCACCTGTTCAAGGGCCGCTGCTTGGGCCAGAATTCGCTGCATTACTGAATTGGCACTGAAAAAATAGGGGCTGCGTCGCAATGAGAACGATCTTCCTGGCTTTGGCACTGATAGCGACCGGCGTACACGCGGCTGAAGAGGCTGACGACAACCCCTGCGACAAGGTCGAAAACGACGTCCAGACCCTGGAGTGCTCCGCCTACAGCAGAACCACCGCCGAAGACCTGCTCAAAGACAACTACCAAAGCCTGAACGAGCGCATGCAGACGGCCTACGGCAAGAACCCGGCGCAACTGACCGACATCACCGCCAAGCTCAAGGCTGCGCAGCAGCAATGGCTGAAGACCCGGGATGCGGATTGCGCGGTAGAAGCGTTTCCGGCGACCAGCGGTAGCAAGGCGTTCACTATTGCGCAGAATGATTGCGTGGCGCGGATGAGTGATGAGCGGTCGGAGTTTTTGGAGTCGATTGGGCAGGAGTGATCCTGAATTTCCGTCGGACGCTGGCACCGTCTCCGGCTTTCGATCCTCAGAAATGCTGTTTCCTACAAACATCGCCGACTTAGCCGACAGCACTCCCAGCACCTCGCAGCAGACCCTGTAGCCCGGGCAACATCCCGACACGCTTCGTTAATTGGCCGACTGAGAGTTATAAGTAAAGATTGGAAAATCTTATAAAAGACTTATATTCTCCCATGAACAGCATTCACTGGACTCGAAAGGCCGTTAAGCAGCTTCTGAAATTGCATTCCGCTCACCAGATCCAGGTTCGTGATGCCGTCACGGTGCTAACTGACATGCCTGATATAAGCAATGTCAAAGCACTGGTCGGCCATGACTACGCCTATCGACTTCGAGTGGGTAACTATCGAGTCATGTTCGACTGGGATGGCGCAATCAAAGTGGTCAGTATTCAAGAGGTCAAAAAACGCGATGAACGCACCTACTGACGTTCAAATCATCAACGACGCAGAGGGGAATCCTGCGTTTGTAGTCATTCCCTACGCGCAATATGTGGCGCAGAAGATTGAGCCCGATCTGATTCCCCATGAAGTGGTCAGCCGTATTGTCGACGGCGCGACTCCGATACGTGCCTGGCGTGAACATCTGAACCTTACCCAGGACGAAGTGGCCAAACGCATGGGCATTTCTCAACCTGCTTTTGCCCAGCAAGAGACGGTCGCGAAGCCTCGCAAGGCCACCCGCGAGAAAATTGCCGCGGCGTTTGGCATCACGGCCAATCAACTTGAGCTGTAGGCTGCACACCACCATTTGTGAAAGGGATCGAAATGAAAATCTGCGGCATCGAAATCAAAGGCAGCGAAGCGATCATCGCCGTGGCCTCGCTGGACGGTCAGACGCTGAGCCACGTCGCCCTGGCCACCAAGAAAATCGCCCTCGACGATGACGACGAAGCCGCCAACGTCAAAGTCTTTGCCGCTCAGGTGGCGTCGTTTGTGCGTGAGAATTCCATCGACCGGATCACGATCAAGAAGCGAAGCAAGAAAGGTGAATTTGCCGGTGGGCCGACCACGTTCAAGATCGAGGGCGTTTTTCAGTTGCTGGAGAGTTGCGAGGTGACGTTGCTGTCGCCGCAGACGATTAATGCGCAGAACAAGAAGTTTGACTTTGCGCTGCCGGAGACGCTGAACAAGTATCAGCATGAAGCCTTCAAAGCCGCCTGTTCAATGTTGATGAAAAGCCGGTAGACAGCGGTGTCCACCTGTAATTTCTGACAGTAGACGGGAACTTCGAATGACGTAAGCATAGGTCTGGATTCTAGTCAGATGCTCCAGACCAATGATGAACGATTCGACGGCCAACATTCATCACAATACCCCCCTGCTCTGGGGGAACGATCCGCGCGGCCTGACCATCAGGACCGTGGCTTATGAGCGTCGTGATTCCGGTCTCGCTCAGGCACGCATCTCTCGCCAGGAGTTCAATGCACACGGACGCTTGAATTCACAATGGGATTCCAGGCTTCTGGAAAACGGGAGGGGGCCGAACCTCTCGACCATTTTCACGTTGTCAGCCCAACCAATACTCACAAGAAGCGTTGATTGCGGCTGGCGCTTGCTGCTTCTGGGCCCCGCCCATCAACTCCTGCGCGCGTGGGATGGTCGTCATAGTCAGCAACAGATCAAGTACGACGGACTGCTGCGCCGAACTGAAGTGACGGAACACCTCCAAAATGAAGCGCCCTCTGTGACCGAGCGACTGATCTATGCCGATAGTCGCCCCGAACATGCTCGACACAATCAATGCGGTCAACTGATAAGCCAATTTGATTCAGCAGGACATCTTGAGATTGCGGAGTTCGACATACAGGGTCGGAGACTGAGCGAAACCAGACGGTTCTCGAGCGACTTGCAGACACCAGACTGGTCATCCAACCCGGATGAAAACACCACAAGGCTCGAAATTGAATCAAACATCACTCGCAAGAAATACAACGCTCTGGGTGCCGTACTGAATCAGACCGATGCGCGAAACAATCAGCAGATAAGGCTCTACGACGTCGCAGGACAACTTCAAAAGGTTCAGCTAAAACGCCCGAATCTACCCGTCAAAACATTGCTTAGCCACATCACTTACAGCGCAACAGGCAAGGTAGAAAAGGAGACGACAGGTAACGGCGTACAGACGACTCGCCTGTATGAACCCGAATCCGACCGATTGATTCAATACACTGTCGCGGGTCCGGATCACGACTTTCAAAATTGTTTCTATCGCTACGACCGAGTCGGCAATATCTGCGAAATCCAGGACCTGGCACAACCGACGCGTTACTTCCGAAACCAGCGGACCGCGGCTGTCAGCACGTTCAAATACGACACCCTCTATCAACTGATCGAAGCCACAGGTCGCGAATCCGTACCCAATGCTCAGGGTCCGGCCCTTCCCGAATTGCATAAACCGACTATCGATCCCACTCGAATGGGCAACTACAAGCAGACATTTACCTACGACCCGGCGGGAAACCTGAAAACCCTTTGCCATGCAGGAAGTCACCCCTACACCGTCGAAATGGCCATTGACCCCGCAAGCAATCGCAGCCTGAAAAAACCTGACGTGGGTGAACCTGATTTCACGGGCAGCTTCGACAGTAATGGCAACCTGCTGATGTTGTCGCCAGGGGCGGAAAAAATGCGATGGGACGCCCGTAATAGACTGACTGAAGTCATTCAAGTCGCCCGTCGACAAGAACAGAACGACACTGAATCCTATTGGTATGACAGCGACGGCCAACGATTACGCAAAGTCATACATACCAAGACCAGCGCCTTGATGCGAACAGCCGAAGTTCGTTTTTTGCCGGGGCTGGATATTCATTACGACCCTGACGGAGAAACCCGTCATGTCGTCAATATCGAAGCGAGCCACAGCCGGGTACAGTCGCTGCACTGGCTCACTGACCCGCCGGAAGGCATGGCTAACAATCAGATTCGCTACAACCTGGTTGACCATCAAGGTTCCTGCACTCTTGAGGTGGACGAAGATGCAGGCTTGCTGACGCAAGAAGGCTATTACGCGTTTGGCGGTACGGCGTGGTGGGCTGCCCGCAGTGACGTCGAGTCCAGGCACAAAAGTATTCACTACAGTGGTAAAACACGGGATACCAGCGGGTTGGTCTACTACGGGTATCGGTACTACGCCCCTTGGCTGTTTCGCTGGATTAATCCTGACCCTGCGGGGTCAGTCGACGGTCTGAACCACTTCCGGTTTTGTAGGAACAACCCCGTTACCTACAAAGACTTCACAGGGGCGCAATCGGTCATCAATGGCGATGGACCGGACGATATCAAGTTGCCGAGCGATATGACCCCCGAGCAAATCGAGACTATTCAATTATCCAAAGGCAAAGGGGCAATGTTAACGGGAACAATCGTGCATCAGATCAGCCTGCCCAAACAGTTCAAGCTCGATAACATGAGCCGCGAAACGTTCAAAAACGCCGGTCCTGGAACAGCATTTACGGCGATCGCCAATGTCTACACAGGAGATATTTACTTTTCCCCACTGGAGTCAAACGCTCGTAGCCTGCCGCCCACCAATCGAACCCGAACCGAATCCTTCGTCACCCACACCCGCCTGGGCAAAGTACCTAACCCGCCAATTGCACATCAGGGCGGTGGCGAGAACCCAAGTCATACGCAGCTGGCTCAACGTGTAGGTCTTGATCAAAAAGACGCGGTTGGTTTCGCCTTGAGTAGCGGTCTGAATCGCGGCATCTACAACATGACCTTCATGTCACGGTCCAGCCAAAACACTCCGCTTGTTGATGATGACTCGAATGACCGACTGAGTTATGTCGATCAAAAAGATCTGCAGAAATATAAATTCGTGACGGAAAGCAGCGGAGGAGTCCTCACCCGGACGCATCAAGTCAGCGTGCTGCCACCTAAGTGGGGGAATGCCATTTATGACTACTTGTCGGGTGAGTTGGGGGAAGACAGTCATGACCAGGACCCCAACGTGTTTGCCAGCAAAACGCGCTCCGAACCGACGGCGTTTGCGCCGCCACCGCCGCCTCCAATGTTGATGGCACAGAAACCGAGTCAGTCGTTACGTCCTCGGGTGGTGCATTAGAAAAAATGCCTATCCCGCACGCCTCAGGATTATTGAGGAGCCGCACGCGTGCCGAAGCCTAGGCTTGCGCTGCCGTTCCTCTACGATCCTCCCGCGGACACCGTTCAAACCTTGCCCGATAACTGCGGGTGAAATACGACGGTGATTCAAACCCGCACGCAATGCTCACTTCCAGCACACTCATGTCCGTCTGCCGCAGCAACTGCCGCGCCTTCTCCAACCGTAATCTCAGGTAGAAATTGCTCGGCGTGTCGTTCAGGTGCAACCGAAACAATCGCTCCAGCTGCCGCCGTGTCACCTTGATCGATTCCGCCAGTTCCAGCGTACTCAACGGCGGCTCGCTGTGCTGTTCCATCTCACCAATGACGTGAACCAGTTTCTTGTTGCTGATGCCATACCGCGTGGCGACTTCCATGCGCTGGTGGTCTTTGCGCGGGCGGATGCGGCCGAGCACAAATTGTTCGCTGACCTGAATCGCCAGTTCCGGGCCGTGGGACTGGGCGATGAGGTCGAGCATCAGGTCGATGGACGCGGTGCCGCCGGCCGAGGTGATACGTCGGCGGTCGATCTCGAACAGCTCCTGGGTGACGCTGAGCTGTGGATAAGACTCCTTGAACGCGTCGATGGCTTCCCAGTGCAGGGTCAGGCGATGACCCTCGAGCAGGCCGGCTTCGGCGAGGACGAAGCTGCCGGTGTCGATGGCGCCGAGGGTCACGCCTTCGTTGTCCAGCCGGCGCAGCCAGTGCTCCAGCGCGGGCGTGGCGAATTTCAGCGGTTCGAAACCGGCGACCACCAACAGGGTTGCACCTTTCTTCAGCGGTTCCAGCGCTGCGTCGGCGTTGACCGACATGCCATTACTGGCCAGAACGGCCCCGCCGTCAGCGCTCAGCACGTGCCAGCGATACAACTCGCCACGAAAGCGATTGGCGACCCGCAACGGCTCGATCGCTGAGATAAACCCGATGGCCGAAAAACCCGGCATCAACATGAAGTAGAAATCCTGGGACATGGAGCGCACTCGGTTGACGGGTAGCGTGTGGACGTTGATACGCCACTTGCGAGTGGCATTCAAGAGGTCAGGTCGCTGCAGTGCAAGAGCTGGTCGCCGTAGTGCGTTTTAACGGGGGCATTGGTGCGTAACTTGGTCATCACCGGCGCACGAAGACGCCCGGACCCACAATAACGAACTGCCGAGGAAACCTGAGATGAAACGACTGATCAGCAGCTGTGTTCTTGCACTCAGCGGTACCGCTTTCCTGAGCGCCAGCGTCATGGCGGCCGAACCTGCTTCATGCCAGAACGTACGCATGGGCGTCGTGAACTGGACCGACGTGATAGCCACCAGTGCCATGACCCAAGTCCTGCTCGATGGCCTCGGCTACAACACCAAACAAACCAGCGCGTCCCAGCAAATCATCTTCGCCGGGATCCGCGACCAGCGCCTGGACCTGTTCCTGGGCTACTGGAACCCGTTGATGACTCAGACCATCACGCCTTTCGTCGACGCCAATCAGGTCAAGGTGCTTGAAGCGCCAAGCCTGAAAGACGCCCGCGCCACCCTCGCCGTACCGACGTATCTCGCCGACAAGGGCCTGAAAACCTTCGCCGACATCGCCAAGTTCGAAAAAGAACTGGGCGGCAAGATTTACGGCATCGAGCCAGGCTCGGGCGCCAACACCCAGATCAAGGCGATGATCGCCAAGAACCAGTTTGGCCTCGGCAAGTTCCAGCTGGTCGAGTCCAGCGAGGCCGGCATGCTCGCGGCGGTGGATCGCGCCGTGCGCCGCAAAGAAGCCGTGGTGTTCTTCGGCTGGGCACCGCACCCGATGAACGTCAACGTGCAGATGACTTACCTCACCGGCAGCGAAGACGCTCTCGGTCCGAACGAAGGCATGGCCACGGTCTGGACCGTCACCGCGCCGAAATACGCCGAACAATGCCCGAACATCGGCAAATTGCTGAGCAACCTGACCTACACCGCCGAAGACGAGAGCCGGATGATGCAACCGCTGCTCGATCACAAAGACGCTTTCGAATCGGCCAAGCAATGGCTGAAAGATCACCCGCAAGACAAGCAACGCTGGCTCGAAGGAGTGACCACCTTCGATGGCAAACCGGCCGCTGAGAATTTGAAACTGACCAGCAAATAAACCCCGATTGAACCACCGCATCGCAGCCCTGCGGGGCTGCGAACGGAATCATCACGCCTGTAAGGAACCCGCCTCATGAACCACGACGTCATCATCACCTGCGCACTCACCGGTGCTGGCGACACGACCAGCAAGAGCCCACACGTGCCGGTCACCCCGAAACAAATCGCCGCTGCCGCCGTGGAAGCCGCCAAGGCTGGCGCCACCGTCGTTCACTGCCACGTTCGCAACCCGGAAACCGGCAAGTTCAGCCGTGATGTGGCGCTGTACCGCGAAGTGATGGAGCGCATCCGCGAAGCCGACGTCGACATCATCGTCAACCTCACCGCCGGCATGGGCGGTGACCTGGAAATCGGCGCGGGCGAGAATCCGATGGAGTTCGGCCCGAACACAGATCTGGTCGGCCCGCTTACCCGTCTGGCCCACGTTGAAGAGCTGCTGCCGGAAATCTGCACCCTCGATTGCGGCACCCTGAACTTCGGCGACGGCGACACTATTTACGTGTCCACTCCAGCCCAGCTGCGCGCTGGCGCCAAACGCATTCAAGAGCTGGGCGTGAAGGCCGAACTGGAAATCTTCGACACCGGTCACTTGTGGTTCGCCAAGCAGTTGATCAAGGAAGGCCTGCTCGACGACCCGCTGTTCCAGCTCTGCCTGGGGATCCCGTGGGGCGCCCCGGCCGACACCACCACCATGAAAGCCATGGTCGACAACCTGCCGGCGAACGCTGTGTGGGCCGGGTTCGGGATTGGTCGCATGCAAATGCCGATGGCGGCGCAAGCAGTGCTGCTCGGCGGCAACGTGCGGGTCGGTCTGGAAGACAACATCTGGCTGGACAAGGGTGTGCTGGCGACCAACGGCCAACTGGTCGAACGCGCCTCGGAAATCCTCAGCCGCCTCGGCGCCCGCGTTCTGACCCCGGCGGAAGGCCGGGCAAAAATGGGCCTGACCAAGCGCGGCTGACCCCACACCACACATTTCACCCGTGGGAGCGGGTGTGGCGAGGGGATTTATCCCCGTTCGACTGCGAAGCAGTCGCAGAACATTGCATGCGGTGTGGCTGACACACCGCGGTTGCAGGTTTTGGGGCCGCTTCGCGACCCAACGGGGATAAATCCCCTCACCACAAAACCCCGCTCCCACAGGGATCACCGAATCTTTTAGGAAGTCGCCATGAGTTTTATCACTGATATCAAAACCTTCGCAGCGTTAGGCAGCGGTGTCATCGGCAGCGGTTGGGTGTCCCGCGCCCTCGCCCACGGCCTCGACGTTGTCGCCTGGGACCCGGCGCCCGGTGCCGAAGCCGCGCTGCGCAAACGCGTCGCCAATGCCTGGGGTGCGCTGGAGAAACAAGGCCTCGCGCCGGGTGCCTCGCAGGATCGGTTGCGCTTCGTCGCGACCATTGAAGAGTGCGTTCGAGACGCAGACTTTATTCAGGAAAGCGCCCCTGAACGCCTCGATCTGAAACTGGAGCTGCACAGCAAAATCAGCGCCGCTGCCAAGCCCAACGCCTTGATCGGTTCCAGTACGTCGGGGCTGTTGCCGAGTGAGTTTTATGAGAGTTCGACCCACCCGGAGCGCTGCGTGGTCGGGCACCCGTTCAACCCGGTTTACCTGTTGCCATTGGTGGAAGTGGTCGGCGGCAAAAACACGGCGCCTGAGGCGATTCAAGCGGCAATGAAAGTGTATGAATCCCTGGGCATGCGTCCGCTGCATGTGCGCAAGGAAGTGCCAGGGTTTATCGCTGACCGCTTGCTCGAAGCGCTGTGGCGTGAGGCGCTGCACCTGGTCAACGACGGTGTGGCAACCACTGGCGAGATCGACGATGCGATCCGTTTTGGCGCGGGGTTGCGCTGGTCGTTCATGGGCACATTCCTGACCTACACCCTGGCGGGTGGCGATGCGGGGATGCGCCACTTCATGGCGCAGTTCGGTCCGGCGTTGCAGTTACCGTGGACTTACCTGCCAGCGCCGGAGCTGACCGACAAGCTGATCGATGATGTGGTGGACGGGACCAGTGAACAACTGGGCAAACACAGCATTTCCGCGCTGGAGCGCTATCGTGATGATTGCTTGCTGGCGGTGCTCGAAGCGGTGAAGACCACCAAAGAGAAGCATGGGATGGCCTTCAGCGAGTAACCGCAGTCCCCTGTGGCGAGGGAGCCTGCTCCCGCTCGGCCGCGCAGCGGTCGTAAACCAGCGAATGCGATCTCTCTGTTAGACCGCGTTTTGAGGTTTTGGGACTGCTTCGCAGTCCAGCGGGAGCAAGCTCCCTCGCCACAAATGCGTATGCCAGCGACTATCTGTGGAGTTCATTCATGCCCGCTCTAACCACCTACCAAACCAAAATCATCCCCGACTGGGTCGACTACAACGGCCACCTGCGCGATGCCTTCTACCTGCTGATTTTCAGCTACGCCACCGACGCGCTGATGGATCGCCTGGGTATGGACAGCAACAACCGCGAAGCCAGCGGCAATTCGCTGTTCACCCTCGAACTGCACCTCAATTACCTGCACGAGGTGAAGGTCGACGCCGACGTCGAAGTGCGCACCCAAATCATCGGCCACGACAGCAAACGCCTGCACCTCTATCACAGCCTGCATCTGGTCGGCGATGACAAGGAACTGGCGGGCAACGAGCAAATGCTCCTGCACGTCGACCTCGCCGGCCCTCGCTCCACACCGTTCAGTGAAGACACTTTGAGCAAGCTGCAAGCCATCGTCGCCGAGCAAGCCGACCTGCCTACCCCCGCCTACATTGGCCGAGTGATCGCGTTACCCCCTAAAAAATAACAAGGAGATCGCCATTGAACACCGCCGCTTTTGCCGACTTCCGTACCTACCCGTTGATCAGCGCGTTGACCGCCGTGCATACCTTGGCGGACCGAATTCAAGTGCAGTGGGCTGACGGCCGGGTCAGCCCGTTTCATCATCAATGGCTTCGCGACAACTGCCCGTGCGCGCAATGCGTCTACACCGTGACCCGCGAGCAAGTGCTGGAAATCGTCGACGTCGCAGAGGACCTGACGCCGACAGCGGCACACCTCGATGCCGAAGGTTGCCTCAGCGTCGAATGGCACGACGGCCACCTCAGCCGCTTCGACCCGGGCTGGCTGCGGGCTCACGCCTATGACGACGAGTCCCGCGCCGAGCGCCGGGCTGGCAAGCCAACATCCAGGCTGTGGAAAAGCGACTTGCAGCTGCCGGTGTTCGACTACCAGGCGCTGATGAACGACAACGACGCCCTGCTGCAATGGCTGCTGGCGGTGCGCGATATCGGCCTGACGCAAGTGCGTGGCGTGCCCACCGAAACCGGCTCGCTGAAGCTGATTGCCCAGCGGATTTCCTTCATCCGCGAGAGCAATTTCGGCGTGCTGTTCAACGTGCAATCCAAGGCCGACGCCGACAGCAATGCCTACACCGCTTTCAACCTGCCGCTGCACAGCGATTTGCCGACCCGGGAGTTGCAACCGGGGCTGCAATTTCTGCATTGCCTGGTCAATGACGCGGACGGTGGCGAGAGTATTTTCGTCGACGGATTTGCCATCGCCCACGCACTGCGCGAGGAAGATCCCGAGTCGTTCAAGGCCCTGTGTGAAATCCCCGTGGAGTTTCGCAACAAGGACCGTCACAGCGACTACCGCTGCCTGGCACCGATCATCGCCCTCGATGCGTTGGGGCAGGTTTCGGAGATCCGCATGGCAAACTTTCTGCGTGGGCCATTTGATGCCTCGATTGAGGACATGCCCAAGCTATACCGGGCGTATCGGCGGTTTATTGCGATGACCCGTGAAGCGCGCTTTCGGGTGATGACGCGGCTCAATCCCGGCGAGTTGTGGTGCTTCGACAACCGCCGCACTCTTCACGCCCGCAACGCCTTCGACCCCGCCAGCGGCGCCCGGCATTTCCAGGGATGCTATGTCGATCGTGACGAGTTGTTGTCGCGAATATTGGTGTTACAACGCTAGACCGCGTCATCGTTCATCGCGAGCAGGCTCGCTCCCACAGTTGACCGGGTTCTCACTGAGGAATGCGGTTAAATGTGGGAGCGAGCCTGCTCGCGATGGCGTCTGCACAGGCGACACAAACCCTCTGATTCACAGGCAAAAAAAACCCCGATCAAGCCGTGACAGGATCGGAGCTGAGGAGGGTACTGTTGAGGAGCCGTTGCGCGAGGGTGACCAAACCTTCGTGTTACCAGCTGAGTCCAGTGTGCCCACTCCCTTGATTCACAAGTTAGCCGAAAACGACCTGTTCATAGGTATTGCGGCCATTGCGACAAATCGTCCTTGCCGCCACCCCCTGCCCCTACGAGAATCGAGCCACGACACCGTTCCCTGAAGAAGGATTGCGTCATGATGTACGCCGATTTGATAGACCAGGAAGACCTGTTGGGCCAGCTCAAGGCATTGGGATTTGCCGTGCCCCCTGGCGCTAACGCCGAGCAGGCCTGCGAGTGCGCGGTACGAGGTTTGAACAACGAACGGGCAACGGAACTGCGGACCATGGTCAAGCAGATGTACACCAGCAGCGCGACCATCCTGCCGGCCGTGCGCCAGGCCATCGACAAGCAGTTGCTGCCGGCACTGGCGGAGTATCAACAAAGCCGTAGCGCCTGACCTGTGACGAGGGGGCTTGTCGGATCGCCGCATCGCCCCGTTCGGCTGCGCAGCAGTCGTAAAATCCTGGGGTCGCTGCGCAACCCAACGGGGGCAAGCCCCCTCGCCACAATAGCCAGCCCGGTTTAGAGCCTTACGCTGGCAAACGTCGACTCATTGCGCGCCTGACTCAGCGCCGACAACGGCCCGGACAGCGGCGACAGCACCAACGCCTGCGGCAGCGGCATCATCGCCACCTGTTGTGTGGTGTTGGAGCCTACGCGCTCGTCACGCGGCGGAATGCCGAAGTATTCGCGGTAGCACTTGGAGAAGTGCGGCGTGGACACGAAGCCGCACACCGACGCCACTTCGATGATCGACATCGGCGTTTGCTTGAGCAACTGCCGGGCACGGATCAGGCGCAGTTTCAGGTAGTAACGTGACGGCGAGCAGTGCAGGTATTTCTGGAACAGCCGCTCGAGCTGGCGACGCGATACGGCGACATACACCGCCAATTCGTCGAGGTCGATCGGCTCTTCCAGGTTGGCTTCCATCAGCGCAACGATTTCCTGCAACTTCGGCTGGTTGGTGCCAAGCATGTGCTTGAGCGGCACGCGCTGGTGATCCTGTTCGTTGCGGATACGCTCGTAGACGAACATCTCCGAAATCGCGGCGGACAGTTCACGGCCGTGATCGCGACTGATCAGGTGCAGCATCATGTCCAGCGGCGCGGTGCCGCCAGAGCTGGTGAAACGGTTACGGTCGAGGGTGAACAGGCGTGTACTCATGGCCACGCGCGGAAACGCTTCCTGCATCGAAGCCAGGCATTCCCAGTGCACGCTGCAATCAAAACCGTCCAGCAGGCCGGCGCAGGCCAGGGCCCAACTGCCGGTGCAGACCGCGCCGAGACGGCGGGACTGACGCGCCTGGCTTTGCAGCCACGAGACGTGTTCACGGGTAACGGTGCGCTGAATGCCGATGCCGCCGCAGACAATGATGGTGTCCAGAGGGGGCGCTTTGTGCATGGAGCAATCGGGAGTGATCTGCAGACCATCACTGGCCCAGACCTGACCGCCGTCGACGGTGAGCGTGGTCCAGCGATACAGCTCGCGACCGGACAATTGGTTGGCCATGCGCAGGGGTTCCACTGCGGAGGCCAGAGAAATAAGCGTGAAATTGTCCAGCAGCAAAAAGCCGATGGATTGAGGCGCACGGTTCTGGGGTTGAGCCCCGGAGTTGAACGTCGTCATCGCGGTATCTCCTCACACAAAGCGGGTGATGGCCTCAGGCGGAGGCTCTTGTTATTGCCATCGTTCTCGCGTGGGAGACGGGCTTTGTAATGACAGAGCAATTGCCATGCCTAAAGTTGAATGGTCATTCAATAACTCCTGAAAACGACGTCGCGGCGTGTCTATATAAGCCGTGCCGCGAGTAGGGGTTATAAGTGCCATTAACGGAGGGAGGCGCTCTGCCCCGTTGGGCTTGAGCAAATCGGTAGCACTTGTGGGAACAGGGCTACGGCGACCTGATGGAGAGTGTCACCGCAAGCACAGGTGACAGGCGGTAATGGCCAATCTGGATCCCGGATCTTGGACAAGTGGCTTATCTGTAAGCGACGCTCTAAAAGGTGGCGCGTTTTGATTCCGGTGTTCACTTAGCGCGCAGTTTTGACTGGTCTTCTCTGGCAAATGACCTTTCTGTGGCGAGGGGATTTATCCCCGTTCGGCTGCGCAGCAGTCGTAAAGATTCTGGGGCCGCTTCGCGACCCAACGGGGATAAATCCCCTCGCCACAAAAGCCCCTCGCCACAAGGTCAACTCGGTCTCAGCACTCGACTGCGCTTACCGCCAAACCACCCCGCGATGTCTCTTTATATTTGTCATGCATGTCAGCGCCGGTATCGCGCATGGTGCGGATCACCCGATCCAGCGAGATAAAGTGCTGACCATCCCCGCGCAACGCCATCTGCGCCGCGTTGATGGCTTTCACCGCGGCAATCGCATTGCGCTCGATGCACGGCACTTGAACCAGCCCGCCCACCGGATCGCAGGTCAGGCCCAGGTTGTGTTCCAGACCGATTTCCGCCGCGTTGCACAGTTGCTCCGGCGTGGCGCCAAGGATCTCCGCCAAGCCAGCCGCCGCCATTGCGCAGGCCGAACCAACCTCGCCCTGACAACCGACTTCCGCACCGGAAATCGAAGCATTCTTCTTGCACAGAATCCCCACCGCTGCAGCACTGAGGAAATAGTCGACCACGTTGGCGTCCGTCACCGCTTCACTGAATTTCATGAAGTAGTGCAACACCGCCGGGATGATCCCCGCCGCGCCATTGGTCGGCGCCGTCACCATGCGCCCGCCCGCAGCGTTCTCTTCGTTGACCGCCAGAGCGAACAGGTTGACCCATTCCATGGCGCTCAAGGTCGAGCCGATGACGTTGGGTTTACCCAGCTCTTGCAGGCTGCGATGCAACTTGGCCGCGCGACGGCGCACATTCAGTCCGCCGGGCAAGATGCCTTCGTGTTTCAGGCCTTGATCGACGCAATCCTGCATGGCGCGCCAGAGCTTCATCAGGCCACTGCGGATTTCATCCTCGCTGCGCCAGACTTTCTCGTTGGCCATCATCAATTCGGCGACGCGCAGGTTGTGCTGCTTACAGAGGCTGAGCAGTTCGACAGCGCTGGAGAAATCGTACGGCAATACGGTGCGATCCAGATCGACCACACCGCTGGAAGCCTGCGCTTCGTCCACGACAAAACCGCCGCCGATGGAATAGTAGGTGTCGCGATGCAGTTCACCGTGATCGCCTTCGGCAACCAGGGTCATGGCGTTGGGGTGGAAAGGCAGGTTTTCGTCGATCAGGCGCATGTCCCGGGCCCAGATAAACGGCACCGACAGGCGACCATCGAGCAACAGTGTGTGGGTCTCGCGCAGGGTGGCGATACGGATGCCGATTTGCGACGGATCAATCGCGTCCGGCCACTCGCCCATCAGGCCCATGATCACCGCGTTGTCGCTGCCGTGACCAATGCCGGTGGCCGACAGCGACCCATAAAGCTGAACTTCGACGCGCCGCACTTGTTCCAAAAGACCCTGCTCACGCAAACCTTGCACGAACAGCGCGGCGGCCCGCATGGGTCCAACGGTGTGCGAACTGGAAGGGCCGATGCCGATTTTGAACAAGTCGAAAACACTGATAGCCATTACTGCCGAACTCCTGGATGTGCCAACTCCAGGCGCAAAAGCGCCCAGTGACGGAGCTGCTACGCTCAAGCTGCAATCCGCCGGGATGGCCGCATCATCAGGCTTTTGCCGTGTCGTTCGACGTCTCACACCGACGCACTCATGCTCAGCAACGCCGCGGGCGTTTTACGCTGCGTTTTCGCCGTTTTTTTGCGGATCAGTGGGGTAAAGGGGGCTGAAAAAAGCTGTAAACGACGTCACCGACACTGGATGCGACCATCCCTGTACTGGTTACGACGCACCCTGTAGGCGTCAGATTTTCACTGGTACATGATCGTATCGACTCGATTGCAAGGCGCCGTGGTAGAGCTGTCTCCAAAACGCCATCCAACCGCAACCTATAAGTGCGGTGGTCCAGTCGGAACACTGCCAAAAAAAACACCAAGGAGTCCATCCATGAAAGGTTCCCCGTCGTTGTTGTTGGCCGCCATGCTGAGTCTGCCGTTACTGGCTCAAGCTGCAGAACCCGCTCAATGCAGCACCGTAAACTTCTCCGATGTCGGCTGGACTGACATTACTGTCACCACCGCCACCACCAGCGTCGTTCTCGATGCCCTGGGCTACAAAACCAAAACCACGATGATTTCCGTCCCGGTGACCTACAAGTCCCTGGCCGACGGCAAGAACATGGATGTGTTCCTGGGTAACTGGATGCCGACCATGGAAAACGACATCAAGGCCTACCGCGATGCCGGCACCGTGGAGACCCTGCGCGCCAACCTCGAAAACGCAAAATACACACTCGCCGTGCCCGAAGAGTTGTATAACAAGGGTCTGAAAGATTTCGCCGACATCGCCAAGTTCAAGAAAGAACTCGACGGCAAAATCTACGGCATCGAACCAGGCAACGACGGCAACCGCCTGATCCAGAGCATGATCGACAAGAACGCCTTCGGCCTGAAAGACGCCGGCTTCAAGGTGGTCGAGTCCAGCGAGGCAGGCATGCTCTCGCAAGTCGATCGCGCCCAGCGCCGCAACACCGCCGTGGTGTTCCTGGGCTGGGAACCGCACCCGATGAACACTCGTTTCAAGATGAAGTACCTGACAGGCGGCGACGACTTTTTCGGCCCGAACTTCGGTCAGGCGACCATCTTCACCAACACCCGCAAGGGCTACGCGCAGGAATGCAGCAACGTCGGACAGTTGCTGAAAAACCTGGTGTTCACCCTCGACATGGAAAGCACGCTGATGGGCAACGTCCTGGACGACAAAATGAAGCCTGACGCGGCCGCCAAGGCCTGGCTGAAAAAGAATCCACAGGTGCTCGATACCTGGCTCGCTGGCGTGACCACCATTGACGGTAAACCAGGCCTGGAGGCCGTGAAAGCCAAGCTCGCGCAGCCTTGAATTAAGAAGCACCGCTTACGCCGGGCGGGTTCGCTCGCCCGGGCTGTTTATTTCCTTGCATGCGGACGTTCACTACCATGCTGATTGATCAGAAAATACCTCTAGGCCAGTACATCGCAGGCTTCGTTGAATGGTTGACGCAACACGGCGCCAACACCTTCGACGCCATCGCCGTGTCACTGGAAACGATGATCCACGGCGTGACTTTCGCGCTGACCTGGTTCAACCCGCTGGCATTGATCGGCCTCATCGCGCTACTGGCACACTTCATTCAACGAAAGTGGGGGCTGACCGTTTTCGTCATCGCTTCCTTCCTGCTGATCCTCAACCTGGGGTACTGGCAGGAAACCATGGAAACCCTCGCCCAGGTGCTCTTCGCGACCCTGGTCTGCGTGGTCATCGGCGTGCCGTTGGGCATCGTCGCCGCGCACAAACCGATGTTCTACACACTGATGCGTCCGGTGCTCGATCTGATGCAGACCGTGCCGACCTTCGTGTACCTCATTCCTACCCTGACCCTCTTCGGTCTGGGTGTGGTCCCGGGCCTGATCTCCACGGTAGTGTTCGCGATTGCCGCGCCTATCCGCCTGACCTACCTGGGTATCCGCGATGTTCCCGCAGAATTGATGGACGCCGGCAAAGCCTTCGGCTGCTCGCGCCGTCAACTGCTCGCACGCATCGAACTGCCCTACGCCATGCCAAGCATCGCGGCCGGTATCACCCAGTGCATCATGCTGTCGCTGTCGATGGTGGTGATCGCGGCACTGGTGGGCGCCGACGGCCTGGGCAAACCCGTGGTCAACGCACTGAACACTGCTGATATCGCCCTGGGCTTCGAAGCCGGCCTGGCGATCGTATTGCTGGCGATCATGCTCGACCGTATCTGCAAACAACCCGACGCTAAAGTAGGGGGTGACGCATGAGCATTATTCGCTTCGAAGACGTCGACGTAATCTTTTCCAAAGACCCGCGCGAGGCGCTCAAGCTTCTCGACCAGGGCATGACCCGCGACCAGATCCTGAAAAAGACCGGGCAGATTGTGGGCGTTGAAAAAGCCAGCCTGGACGTCGAAAAAGGTGAAATCTGCGTATTGATGGGTTTGTCCGGCTCCGGCAAATCCAGCCTGCTGCGCTGCATCAACGGCCTCAACACCGTCAGCCGCGGCAAGCTGTTCGTCGAGCACGAAGGCAGGCAGATCGATATCGCGTCCTGCACCCCGGCAGAGCTGAAAATGATGCGCACCAAGCGCATTGCGATGGTGTTCCAGAAATTCGCCCTGATGCCTTGGCTGACGGTGCGCGAGAACATCAGTTTCGGTCTGGAAATGCAGGGTCGCCCGGAAAAGGAACGGCGCAAGCTGGTGGACGACAAGCTTGAGCTGGTGGGCCTGACCCAGTGGCGCAACAAGAAGCCTGACGAACTCTCCGGCGGTATGCAGCAACGTGTGGGCCTGGCCCGTGCACTGGCGATGGACGCCGACATTCTGCTGATGGACGAACCGTTCTCGGCACTCGACCCGCTGATCCGCCAAGGCCTGCAAGACGAACTGCTGGAACTGCAAAGCAAGTTGAACAAAACCATCGTGTTCGTAAGCCACGACCTCGATGAAGCCCTGAAGCTCGGCAGCCGTATCGCGATCATGAAAGACGGCCGGATCGTGCAGTACAGCAAGCCTGAAGAAATCGTGCTGAACCCGGCAGACGACTACGTGCGGACCTTCGTCGCGCACACTAATCCGCTGAACGTTCTTTGCGGTCGCAGCCTGATGCGCACCCTGGACAACTGCAAACGCATCAACGGTTCGGTGTGTCTCGATCCGGGCGGCGATTCGTGGCTGGACCTGGCCGAAGGCAACACCATCAAGGGCGCCCGCCAGAACGGGGCGAGCCTGGACCTGCAGAACTGGATTCCAGGGCAAGCGGTTGAAGGCCTGGGTCGTCGACCAACGCTGGTGGACTCCAACATCGGCATGCGCGATGCGCTGCAGATTCGTTATCAGACGGGCAATAAGCTGGTCCTGCACGACAACAACAAGGTTGTGGGGATTCTGGGCGACAGCGAGCTGTACCACGCGCTGCTCGGCAAGAACCTGGGGTAAGGCAGCAGACACAAAAACGCCGCGAGAGGATCGCGGCGTTTTTGTTTATGGGATATCGGGTGATGCAGTGTTGCAGTTGCAACCCCCATCGCCAGCAGGCTGGCTCCCACATTGAAATGCATTCTCTTGTGGGAGCCAGCCTGCTGGCGATGAAGCCGACGCGGTGCTTCAGAGCGAAACACCGCGTCCTTGATTACTTAGCTATAAACCCGGCCAAGGAGCTGCCGATGGCTTTCAAACTGATCGAGCACGTCACGGGTGATCTGATCCTGAGTGAAGCCCATCAAGTCGTAATCCTGGCTGCCGTTGTGCAGGTAAACCTCGGCGCGGTAGTAGCGCGCACGCGGTTCGTCAGCACTCTCCGCCGAGACCGTGTCACTCGCCGCCGCCAGGTAGCCGTCCAGGCTCACTTCGTAGACAAAAGGGTTGCCCTCTTCCATCTCGATGCGCACACCCATGCAACGCTTGGATTTACCCAGCAACGTTTGCACTTCCAGGCCTTGACCGCGCAATTGCACCGCCGCCTCTTCCAGCGCCGGGCTGACTTGCTTGTCCATGAAGCGCTGAACGATCGACTGGTTCGGTTGCAGATCCAGCTGCGTCAGACGCTCGCTGAAACCACGACGACCGCGCGCTGCGAGTTCCGCTTGCTCCTGTTCGATCTGCACGTCCTGGCGCATGGCCTTGTGCAAGCCGAACATGAAGAACACCAGCACCACCGAGAACGGCAGACCGGCCAGCACCACCATGGTTTGCATGGCTTCGAAGTTACCGGCGAACAGCAGGCCGATGGTCACCAGCGTAATCACCGCCGACCAAAAGATCCGCAGCCAGTGCGGGGCGTCTTCGTCAACATTGCCGCCCTTGCAGGAAAGGTTGGCCATCATCACCGCGCCAGAATCCGCCGGGGTCAGGAACAGCACGAAACCGACGAAAATCGACACGCCGATAACAATCTTCGACGCCGGGTAATGCTCAAGCAGCTGATAAATCGCCATCGACGGCTGTTCCAGCGCCGTCTTCCCGAGCTCCACCGCCCCATGGTTCATCACCAGGTCCAGGGCCGAGTTACCGAAGATCGACAGCCACGCCAGAGTGAAACCCAGCGGGATCAGCAGCACGCCGGCCACCAGTTCGCGCACCGTGCGACCACGGGAAATACGCGCGATAAACATGCCGACGAATGGGGCCCAGGAAATCCACCAGGCCCAGTAGAACAAGGTCCACAGGCCCATCCAGCGCTCGCTCTTCTCGCCACTGCCTTCGTACACATAGAGGTCGAAGGTTTTCAGTACGATACCGTTGAGGTAGTCACCGATGTTCTGCACGAAGCCGTTGAGCAGGTGCAACGTCGGGCCGAACAGCAGCACGAAAATCAGCAGGCCGCTGAACAGCACGATGTTCAGGTTGGACAGACGACGAATGCCGTTTTCCACGCCGGACACGGCGGCGATGGTCGCCACGGTGCTCATCACAATGATCACGATCAGCAGGTTGGTGTTGTTGTGTTCCATGCCGAACAGGTTTTCAAGCCCCGACGACACTTGCAGCGAACCAATCCCCAGGTTCGTCACCAGACCCAGCAGGGTCACGAACATGCCGAAACCGTCCACCGCGTGACCGGCCGCGCCTTTGACCCAGCGCTCGCCCACCAGCGGATACAGCGCCGAACGCAACGCCAACGGCTGGTTATGACGGTAGGCAAAATACGCCACCGCCAGGCCGACCAAGGCGTAGATCGCCCAGCCATGCAGGCCCCAATGCAGGAACGTCAGCTGTACAGCCTGACGGGCGGCCATGTTGCTGCCGGCCACGCCTTCCGGCGGATTGAAGTAGTGGTCCAGCGGCTCGGAAGCACCGAAGTACAGCAGCGAAATGCCGATACCCGACGAGAACAGCATCCCCGCCCAGGCGCCGTAGCTGAAGTCCGGGGTGTCGTCCTTGCTGCCCAGCTTGAGTTTGCCGTAGGACGAAAACGCCAGGCCGACGACGAATACCAGATAGGCAGCGATCACTACCATGTAGTACCAGCCGAAGCTGCGGGACAACCAGGCCTGGGCGATACCGAGCAATCTGCCGGCCTCTTGCGGGGCGATGATCAGAATGGCGGTCAACAACAGAATCAACGCGGTAGAGGTGTAGAACACCCAACCGTTGACCGTCACCTTCTGGGGTGGGGTCTTTATAAGAGAGGCAGAACTCATGGCACAGATGCTCCAGGCAGTGCGAGAGAAGAACACAAGGCAACGCGTTACCCGACTAATCGGTTAGTTGGCAGCCGACCGACGGGTGATATAAAGAGACCCCGAAAAAAGCCCGAAGCCCGGGAGCGCCAGCGCGCGTGGGTTTCGAGCGTTTTCGGATGTCGTTTTTCCGCCCACTACACGTAGGAAAAACCTGTAGGCAGCGACGATTTGTCGCAGATCTTATTCTTTGTTGATTGAACGTTCAATCAAAACAAAATAGACTGGCCTTCAATCCGATAGACGTTTGACGTCCACCGGAAGGCCTAAGGAGATGTGCAAGATGCCCAAGGTCGGTATGCAACCCATCCGCCGCCAGCAGTTGATCGAAGCCACATTGCAGGCGGTCGATCAGGTCGGAATGGGGGACGCCAGCATTGCGCTGATCGCCCGTTTGGCCGGTGTCTCGAATGGCATCATCAGTCACTATTTTCAGGACAAGAACGGCCTGATTGCTGCCACGGCGCAGTATCTGATGAGTGTCCTCAGCGAGAACGTCACCGCGCGCCGTCAGGCGCTGGAGGACAGCAGCCCGCGGGCGCACCTCCAGGTGATCATCGAAGGCAACTTCGACGCCAGCCAGGTCAATGGCCCGGCAATGAAAACCTGGCTGGCCTTCTGGGCCACCAGCATGCACCACCCGTCTTTGCACAGGTTGCAGCGGATCAACGATCACCGCCTGTATTCCAACCTGTGCTGCCAGTTCCGCCGTGTACTGCCGCTAGATGATGCACGCAGCGCAGCACGAGGCCTGGCAGCCCTCATCGACGGTTTGTGGTTGCGCGGAGCCCTGTCGGGAGATGCTTTCGACACTGAGCAAGCGCACCAGATCGCTTACGAATACATGGATTTCCAACTGGCCAAGCAGGTGAGTTAGAGCACACATAACCGCTCAACCCCTGAACTGCTACTGATCGGTGTTGCCACACCTATATGGCTTCACCGCAGTGGTCAACGCCAACCACTTATGCACTTGCGAGGACTTTATGGCCCGTTTCGAACTGCAAAAACTCTACATCGATGGCGGCTACAGCGACGCCAGCAGCGACGCCACTTTCGAAGCCATCAACCCGGCTAACGGAGAAGTCCTCGCAAAAGTACAGCGTGCGACCAAAGAAGACGTCGAACGCGCTGTGGTCAGCGCCGAAAAGGGCCAGAAAATCTGGGCCGCGATGACCGCCATGGAGCGTTCGCGCATCCTGCGTCGTGCCGTGGACATCCTGCGCGAGCGCAACGATGAACTGGCAGCCCTGGAAACCCTGGACACCGGCAAGTCGTTCTCCGAAACCAAGTATGTCGACATCGTCACCGGTGCTGACGTGCTGGAATACTACGCAGGCCTGGTGCCCGCCATCGAAGGCGAGCAAATCCCGCTGCGTACCACGTCGTTCGTCTACACCCGTCGCGAGCCGCTGGGCGTCGTGGCCGGTATCGGCGCGTGGAACTACCCGATTCAGATCGCCCTGTGGAAATCCGCTCCTGCCTTGGCAGCCGGTAACGCGATGATCTTCAAGCCAAGCGAAGTCACTTCCCTGACCACGCTGAAACTGGCCGAGATCTACACCGAAGCAGGCCTGCCAGCCGGCGTGTTCAACGTCCTGACCGGCAGCGGCCGTGAAGTCGGCACCTGGTTGACCGAGCACCCGCGCATCGAAAAAATCTCCTTCACCGGCGGTACCGACACCGGCAAGAAGGTCATGGCCAGCGCTTCCGCTTCGTCGCTGAAAGACGTGACCATGGAACTGGGCGGCAAATCCCCGCTGATCATCTTCGACGACGCCGACCTCGATCGCGCCGCCGACACCGCGATGATGGCCAACTTCTATAGCTCCGGCCAGGTCTGCACCAACGGCACTCGCGTGTTCGTACCGACTCACCTGAAAGCCGCTTTCGAAGCCAAGATCGCTGAGCGCGTTGCGCGCATCCGCATCGGCAACCCGGAAGACGAGAACACCAACTTCGGCCCGCTGGTCAGCTTCGCCCACATGGAAAGCGTGCTGGGTTACATCGCCAAAGGTAAGGAAGAAGGCGCTCGCGTGCTGTGCGGCGGCGGTCGTCTGACCGAAGGCGAATTCGCCAAAGGCGCGTTCGTGGCACCGACCGTGTTCACTGACTGCACCGACGAGATGACCATCGTTCGCGAAGAAATCTTCGGCCCGGTGATGGCGATCCTGACTTACGACACCGAAGAAGAAGTGATCCGTCGTGCCAACGACACCGACTTCGGCCTGGCCGCCGGTATCGTCACCAAGGACCTGAACCGCGCTCACCGCGTGATTCATCAACTGGAAGCCGGTATCTGCTGGATCAACGCCTGGGGCGAGTCCGACGCCAAGATGCCGGTCGGCGGCTACAAGCAGTCGGGCGTGGGCCGTGAGAACGGCATCAGCTCGCTGAACAACTTCACACGCATCAAATCGGTACAGGTCGAACTGGGCGATTACGCCTCGGTTTTCTGATCTGCGCGAAGTCTGGAGCGAACGCCATTGTGGCGAGGGGATTTATCCCCGTTGGGCCGCGCAGCGGCCCCTATCCAGACACCGCGACTCTTCAGATAGAACCAGTCGCTGAGTTTACGACTGCTGCGCAGCCGGACGGGGATAAATCCCCTCACCACAGGTTGCGCGGCGTCAAGGCGATCTGCGACCTGACCAACTTCAAAGAGGGTGCATTCAATGTCCCAAGAATTCGATTACATCATCATCGGTGCCGGCTCGGCCGGTAACACCCTGGCGACCCGTCTGACTGAAGACGAAGGCGTCACCGTCCTGCTGCTCGAAGCAGGCGGCCCGGACTACCGTCTGGACTTCCGCACGCAAATGCCGGCCGCCCTGGCGTTCCCTCTGCAAGGCCGTCGCTACAACTGGGCCTACGAAACCGATCCAGAGCCACACATGGACGGTCGCCGGATGGAATGCGGTCGCGGCAAGGGTCTGGGCGGTTCTTCGCTGATCAACGGCATGTGCTACATCCGCGGCAACGCGATGGACTACGACAACTGGGCCAAGCTTCCAGGTCTGGAAGACTGGGACTACCTGAACTGCCTGCCGTATTTCCGCAAGGCCGAAACCCGCGACATCGGCCCGAACGACTACCACGGTGGCGACGGTCCGGTCAGCGTGACCACGCCGAAGGCCGGCAACAACCCGTTGTTCCACGCGATGGTTGAAGCAGGCGTGCAAGCCGGTTATCCACGCACCGAAGACTTGAACGGTTACCAGCAAGAAGGCTTCGGCCCGATGGACCGCACCGTGACGCCGAACGGCCGTCGCGCCAGCACCGCTCGCGGTTACCTGGACACGGCCAAGAAGCGCTCGACCCTGACCATCGTCACCCACGCGCTGACCGACAAGATTCTGTTCGAAGGCAAGCGTGCCGTTGGCGTGCGTTACCTGATCGGCGCCGCTGAAGAGCGCGTTGAAGCCCGTGCCCGCAAAGAAGTACTGCTGTGCTCCGGCGCCATCGCTTCGCCGCAGATTCTGCAACGCTCCGGCGTCGGCCCGGCCGAACTGCTGAACAAGCTCGACATCCCGGTGGTCCATGACCTGCCAGGCGTCGGCGAAAACCTGCAGGATCACCTCGAGCTGTACCTGCAATACGCCTGCACCCAACCGGTCTCGCTGTACCCGTCGCTGCTCTGGTACAACCAGCCGGCCATCGGTGCCGAATGGCTGTTCAACGGCACCGGCATCGGCGCCAGCAACCAGTTCGAAGCCGGCGGTTTCATCCGTACCCGCGAAGAATTCGATTGGCCGAACATTCAGTACCACTTCCTGCCAGTTGCCATTAACTACAACGGCAGCAACGGCGTGAAAGAGCACGGTTTCCAGGCGCACATGGGTTCCATGCGTTCGCCGAGCCGCGGTCGCATCCAGGCCAAGTCCAAGGATCCGCGCGAGTACCCAAGCATCCTGTTCAACTACATGGCCACCGAGCAGGACTGGCAGGAATTCCGCGACGGCATCCGCCTGACCCGTGAAATCATGCAACAGCCTGCACTGGACGCTTTCCGTGGCCGCGAAATCAGCCCGGGCATCAACGTGCAAACCGATGAGCAGCTCGACAAGTTCATCCGCGAACACGCCGAAACCGCGTTCCACCCGTCTTGCTCCTGCAAGATGGGCACCGACGACATGGCCGTGGTCGATGGCGAAGGTCGTGTACACGGCCTGCAAGCCCTGCGCGTGGTCGATGCCTCGATCATGCCGATCATCACCACCGGCAACCTGAACGCACCAACGATCATGATCGCCGAGAAAATCGCCGACAAGATCCGTGGTCGCCAGCCGTTGCCGCGCAGCAAGGCTGATTACTTCGTTGCCGGCGATGCGCCGGTGCGTGGCAAGCCGTTGCGGGATGTGAGCCTGACTGCCCAGTAAGACCGTTACACCGCGTCACGGCCAATCGCGAGCAGGCTCGCTCCCACAAGGGATCTTCTGTGAACACAGATTCTGTGAACACCCAAGATCAACTGTGGGAGCGAGCCTGCTCGCGATGGGGCCTGACCAAACGCCCCACATCTCCCGGTTATCCCTTCCTACATCGCACCACCCTTGATCCTACCCCCCGCCCAGGCCTAATCTAGCGCCACGCAAACGTTTCACCCCCCTTCGCAACACCGCTGCACCGCCACTCCAGACCAAGGAGGTTCCCGAATGTTCGATTTCCACCCCCAGCTCAAGCAGCGCTTCGCTGCCTTGCGCACGGGCGCTGAATTCTTTTCGCTGCGTTATGTGCGCGAGTCCGGCCAGTACCTGTCGGTGCGCAAGAATGTCGCCGAACCTCCAAGCCTGAGCCGTGACGAAGGCGCGATGCTGACCGTGCGCGTCAACGGCGTCGAAGCCTACGCCGCGACCAACGACCTGTCGCAACAAGGCCTGCAAGCGGCTCTTGAGCGCGCCGAGCAACAAGCCCGCCGACTCAAGCCCCACGCCCTGCTCGACCTGCGCGAGCAAGCCGTCTCCAGCGACCGCGCCGACTACTTTTCGCCGAACCTCGACCAGCCCTTCCCGTCCCTGAGCGATTGCTACCAACTGCTCGGCGCCGAATCCGCGTCCGTGCCCAAGGACGAGCGTCTGGTGAACTGGCAAGTGAGCATCGGTATCACCCATGTCGAGCAGATCTACCTCAACAGCGCCGGCGCGGAACTGCGTCAGGCCCAACGTTTTGTGTACCCGGGCCTCGATGTCACCGCCTACGACGGCAGCGACAGCCAGACCCGCAGCCTGGGCCGCGAGAACTTCGGCCAGCAAGGCAGTGCCGACGTCATCAGCCGCTGCGGCCTGGTCGGAGCGGGGCCGAAAGTCGCCGATCAGGCGCTGCAATTGCTGCTGGCGCCCAATACTCCGCAAGGCCCGCGCGATTTGCTGTTAATGCCCGACCAGATGATGCTGCAGATCCACGAATCCATAGGTCACCCGCTGGAGCTGGATCGCATCCTCGGCGATGAACGCAATTACGCCGGCACCAGTTTCGTCAAGGCAGAAGACTTCGGTCATCTGCAATACGGCTCGAAACTGCTGAACGTAACCTTCGATCCCGATATTCCCGAGCAACTCGCCAGCTACGGCCATGACGACGACGGCACGGCCGCGAGCAAGCAATTCCTGATCAAAGAAGGCCTGTTGCTGCGTCCATTGGGCGGTGCGCTGTCGCAATTCCGTGCCGGCATGGACGGCGTTGCCAACAGCCGCGCCTGTGGCTGGAACCGTCCACCGATCGACCGCATGGCCAACCTGAACATCGAGCCCGGCGATCAACCGCTGGAACAACTGATCGGCAATATCGAACACGGCATCATGATGTCGACCAACCGCTCGTGGTCCATCGACGATGCGCGCAACAAGTTCCAGTTCGGTTGCGAATGGGCGCAGTTGATCGAAAACGGCGAGCTCAAAGGCGTGGTGAAGAACCCGAATTACCGGGCGATTTCCGCGCACTTCTGGAAAAGCCTCAGCGCCGTCGGCGACGCCAGCACCTTCAAGGTCCTGGGCACGCCAAACTGCGGCAAGGGCGAACCGAATCAGGTGATTCGCGTCGGCCATGCCTCGCCGGCCTGCGTGTTCAGCAACGTAGATGTATTTGGGGGAGACGCCTGATGAGTACGTCAAACACTCAGGCCGAGTCGTTCAAAGCCTTGGTCAATTGGCTGCGCGATGCGATTCGCGAGCCGGAGCAATTCACCCTCAGCTACGCCGCCGAGTCCTCGGCCTTCGTGCGCTTCAATCACGGCAAGGTGCGCCAGGCTGGTCAGGTGCAGCAAGCGAGCGTCGGTTTCAAACTGATCAACGACGGTCGGCATGCCGACCTGAACATTACCCTTTCCGGTGATGCTGAAGTTGACCTTCAACGGCTGGCCGAAGGTCTGCAACAGTTGCGCGAAACCTTGCCGCTGCTGCCGCAGGATCCGTATTTGATGCTCAACCACAACGGCTGGCAGAGCAAGAACGTGCAGGCGCATCCGCTGCCGGACACCGAGCAAGTGGTAGCCGAAATCACTCAGGCGGCCGCAGGTCTGGATCTCGTGGGATTCTATGCCGCCGGGCCGATCAGTCGTGGCTTCGCCAGTTCTTCAGGCTCGTTTGGCTGGCATCAGGCCAACAGCTTCAACTTCGATTTCAGCCTGTTCCATGACAATGGCCAAGCGGTGAAAGCCAGCTACGCCGGGCACGACTGGAGCAGCGAAGGATTTGCCAGACGCTTTGCGCAGGCGCACGAGCAGTTGGAATTCCTGGGCAAACCGCAACGCACCCTGGCGCCGGGTCAGTACCGCGCCTATCTGGCGCCGGCCGCCCTGGGGGAAATCATGGACATGCTGGGCTGGGGCGGTTTCTCGGCGCAGTCGATTGCCAGCAAACACAGCCCATTGCAGAAGCTTTATGCGGGCGACAGCTCGTTCAGCGCGCTGGTGTCGGTCGATGAAAAGGTCAGCGGTTCCTTGAGCCCGGCGTTCTCCGGCGAAGGTTATCCGCGCAGCGATCTCGGCTTGATCGTCGAAGGCAAGGCCGGCGCGCAGATGGTCAGTTCACGCAGCGCCGCCGAGTACGGCCTGACCGCCAACGGCGCCAGCGGTGGTGAAATGCCGAGTGCGGTGAACATGGCAGCCGGCACGTTGCCTGACGCAGAGATTCTCAAGCAACTGGGCACCGGTTTGTACATCAGCAACCTCTGGTACCTGAACTACTCGGATCAACCGGCGGCACGCCTGACCGGCATGACGCGGTTTGCGACGTTCTGGGTCGAGAACGGCGAGATTCAGGCGCCGGTGAGCACCATGCGCTTTGATGACAGTGCCTACAGCTTGCTCGGTTCGCAGCTGGAAGCGTTGACCGAAGAACGTGAGCTTATGTTGTCGGCCAGCACCTACAGCCAGCGGGCCACGGCCTCGGCGTTGTTGCCGGGCGCGCTTGTCAGCCGATTGACCTTAACTCTGTAAACACAAATCCCCTGTACACAGGGGATCCTGTGGCGAGGGGATTTATCCCCGTTGGGCTGCGCAGCGGCCCCAAATTGGTAAACGCGGTTTGACAGACAGACCGCATCAGCCGGATTTACGACTGCTGCGCAGCCGAACGGGGATAAATCCCCTCACCACAGAGTCAGTCCCGCCATGACTTTGCAGTAACTTCGACTCACAAGAGGTCCCATGCCCAACCGCCCGCCTCTCGACGCTGTCACCGCCCGCTGGGTGCCGTGGGTCGTCGCCATTGCTTTCTTCATGCAATCCCTCGACGGGACCATCCTCAACACCGCCCTGCCCGCCATGGCCCGCGACCTGGCCGAAGATCCGCTGCGCATGCAGGGCGTGATCATTGCCTACATGCTCACCGTCGCACTGCTAATCCCCGCCTCGGGCTGGATCGCCGACCGCTTCGGCACCAAGAAAATCTTCTTCGGCGCGATCCTGCTGTTCAGTCTCGGCTCATTGCTCTGTGCGTTGTCGAGCACCCTGAGCATGCTGATCGGCGCCCGGGTGATCCAGGGCCTGGGCGGTGCACTGATGCTGCCGGTCGGGCGATTGGTGGTGCTGCGCGCCTATCCGCGCTCGGAACTGGTGCGGATCATGGGGTTCATCACCATCCCCGGCCTGCTCGGCCCGTTGATCGGTCCGACCATGGGCGGCTGGATGGTCGAATACCTGACCTGGCACTGGATCTTCCTGATCAACCTGCCGGTGGGCGCTGTCGGTTGCTACGCGGTGTGGAGGTTCATCCCCGACCTGCGTGGCAGCGAACGCACCCGCTTCGACAGCCTCGGTTTCTTGCTGTTTGGCGCGGCGATGGTGCTGATCACCATCGCCATGGAAGGCCTCGGCGAACTGCACCTGCCGCACCTGCGCGTGATGTTGCTGCTGTTCGGCGGCATGGCGTGTCTGGCGGCGTATTGGCTGCGAGCCGGGCACATCGATAATCCGCTGTTCGCGCCGTCGCTGTTCAAGACCCGGACGTTTGCCGTGGGCATCCTCGGCAATCTGTTCGCCCGCCTGGGCAGCGGCGCCCTGCCGTTCCTTGTGCCGTTGCTGCTGCAAGTGGCGCTGGGTTATTCGCCGTCCCAGGCCGGGATGAGCATGTTGCCGCTGGCCGCTGCGGCGATGGTCGCCAAGTCGGTGGCGCGGCCGCTGATCGAGCGTCTGGGCTATCGCATTGTGCTCACCGGCAACACCCTGGCGCTGGGGCTGATGCTGGCGAGCATGGGCCTGGTCAGCGAGCAGACGCCGTACTGGCTGCTATTGGTGATGCTGTCGATTCTGGGGGCGATCAACTCCTTGCAGTTCACCGCCATGAACACCGTAACCCTGATCGACCTCGACGACGCCAGCGCCAGCAGCGGCAACAGCCTGCTGTCGGTGGTCGCGCAATTATCCCTGAGCCTCGGTGTTGCCTGCGCCGGCGCCTTGCTCGGCGGCTTCACCGCGGAGATCGGCAACGACGGTGTGGACACGGTGCTGGGTGCGTTCCAGCTGACCTTTGTAACGGTCGGGATCATGGCGATGCTGGCCGCGACGATCTTCTCACAGCTCTCAAAGGAAGACGGACGGCGCGTCAAACGTCCGGAAGAGCACATCGAACACTGAACCGGATACTCGTGGTGAATGATTTATCTGTGGCGAGGGGATTTATCCCCGTTGGATTGCGCAGCAATCCTGAGAAGGTTGATGCAGTCAGTCTGACCCACCGAGGAGGCAGATCAAAGGGGCGCTACGCACCCCAACGGGGATAAATCCCCTCGCCACAAGGTTTGCGTTCGTCCAGAACATTCGAGGTAAGTGACCGGGGACTGATACACTGCGCGACATTTTGTTTTGCAGGCCAGTCCCGTGACCACCATCGCCACCGCTTTTAATACTTTGCCGCTGTCCGCCGCCATGCTGGCTAACCTCGACTCTTTGGGTTATGCCGAGATGACGCCGATCCAGGCGCAAAGCTTGCCGGTGATCCTCAAGGGGATGGACCTGATCGCCCAAGCCAAGACCGGTAGCGGCAAGACTGCCGCCTTCGGTGTCGGCCTGTTGAACCCGATCAATCCGCGCTTCTTCGGTTGCCAGGCGCTGGTCATTTGCCCGACGCGCGAACTGGCCGACCAGGTTGCCAAGGAAATCCGTCGCCTGGCCCGCGCCGAAGACAACATCAAGGTCCTGACCCTGTGCGGCGGCGTGGCTTTCGGCCCGCAGATCGGCTCGCTGGAGCACGGCGCGCACATCATCGTCGGCACCCCGGGCCGCATTCAGCAGCACCTGCGCAAGGGCTCGTTGATTCTCCATGGCCTCAATACCCTGATCCTCGATGAAGCCGACCGCATGCTCGACATGGGCTTCTACGATTCCATCGAAGAAATCATCGCCCAGAGCCCTGAACGTCGTCAGACCCTGCTGTTCTCCGCCACCTACCCGACGGGCATCAAGCAATTGGCGGCGAAGTTCATGCGTAACCCGCAGATCGTGAAAGCCGAAGCGTTCCACGACGACACGCAGATCGAACAGCGTTTCTACGAGATTTCCCCGGAAGAGCGCATGGACGCCGTGGTCAAAGTCCTCGCGCATCATCGTCCGGCGTCCTGTGTCGCCTTCTGCTTTACCAAGCAGCAGGTTCAGGAAACCGTTGATCATCTGACCTCCAAAGGCATCTCCGCCGTCGGCCTGCACGGCGATCTGGAGCAGCGTGACCGTGACCAGGTGCTCGCCATGTTCGCCAACCGCAGCACTTCGGTACTCGTCGCTACCGACGTCGCCGCTCGCGGCCTGGACATCGATGCGCTGGACATGGTGATCAACGTCGAACTGGCCCGTGACTCGGAAATCCACATTCACCGTGTCGGCCGTACCGGTCGCGCTGGCGAGAAAGGCATCGCGATCAGCCTGGTCGCGCCGTCCGAAGCGCACCGCGCCCAAGCCATCGAGCAATTGCAGAAGTCGCCGTTGAGCTGGGATCAGCTGGACAACCTCAAATCCCAGGGCGGCGCACCGCTGCTGCCGGTGATGAGCACGCTGGTCATTGGCGCTGGCCGTAAAGACAAGGTTCGTCCGGGCGACATTCTTGGCGCACTGACGGGCGATGCCGGTATTCCGGGCGCTCAGGTCGGCAAGATCGCGATTTTCGACTTCCAGGCCTATGTGGCCGTGGAACGCGGGATCGCCAAGCAAGCCTTGCAGCGCCTGAACGACGGCAAGATCAAAGGCCGTTCGCTGCGCGTTCGCATCCTCTAAGAACGCCGCGCCCCCCCTGTAGGAGCGAGGCTTGCCCGCGAAGAACGAACACTCGGTGTATCTGATTCACCGCGTTATCGTTCTTCGCGGGCAAGCCTCGCTCCTACAGGGATCGGGGTAAACCCTGAGATTTGTGTGAGGACATCGTTTTGCGCTCTACCGAAGTCGTGATCATTGGCGCTGGCGCCGCAGGGTTGATGTGCGCACTGACCGCCGCCGGGCGTGGGCGCAAGGTGATGTTGCTCGACCATGCGAACAAGGCCGGCAAGAAAATCCTGATGTCGGGCGGTGGCCGCTGCAATTTCACCAACATGTACACCGAACCTGGCAATTTTCTCTCGCAGAACGAACACTTCTGCAAATCCGCACTGGCGCGCTACACCCAGTGGGATTTCATCGGCATGGTCGCCAAGCATGGCGTGCCGTACCACGAGAAGAAACTCGGCCAGTTGTTCTGCGATAACAAATCCAGCGACATCCTCGAAATGCTGCTCAATGAGTGCGATCAGGTCGGTGTGAGCCTGCACCTGGACACGTCGATCCAGACCATCGAGAAGCTCGAAAGCGGTTACTTGCTGGACACCACGCTGGGCCAGATCACCTGTGAATCCTTGGTGATCGCCACCGGAGGTCTGTCGATTCCGACCCTGGGCGCCACCGGTTTCGGTTATCAAGTGGCCAAGCAATTCGGCCACGACTTGCTGCCAACCCGCGCCGGCCTGGTGCCGTTCACCATCACCGATCAGCTCAAGGAACTGTGCACCGAGCTGTCCGGCACCTCGGTGGATTGCCTGGTGAGCTGCAACGATCAGAGCTTTCGCGAGAACATCCTGTTCACCCACCGCGGCCTCAGCGGTCCGGCGATTTTGCAAATTTCCTCGTTCTGGGAATCCGGCGATACGGTTGAGATCAACCTGATGCCCGACCACGACGTGCCGACCTGGCTGCAACAACAGCAAGCAGAACGCCCGAACAGCGAGTTGAAAACCCTGCTCGGTGAAATCTTCACCAAGAAGATGGCCAACCTGCTGGCGGACAACTGGTTCGTTTCCAAGCCGATGAAGCAGTACACCCACGCGGAAATCGCCGACATCGCCGAAAAACTGGCGAGCTGGAAAGTGGTGCCGGCCGGCACTGAAGGCTATCGCACTGCCGAAGTGACCTTGGGTGGCGTCGATACTCATGAAGTGTCGTCCAAGACCATGGAGTCGTTGAAAAGCCCGGGCCTGTACTTCATTGGCGAAGTGCTCGATGTCACCGGCCACCTGGGCGGCTTCAACTTCCAGTGGGCCTGGGCCTCGGGTTACGCCGCCGCGCAATTTGTCTGACCCGCATCAATATGGTATTGGGCTTTTGTGGCGAGGGGATTTATCCCCGTTCGGCTGCGAAGCAGTCGTAAATCTGCAAGCAAGGTCTACCTGACGTAACGCGTTTGCCGATTTGGGGCCGCTTCGCAGCCCGACGGGGATAAATCCCCTCGCCACAGGGTCAATTCAGACCTGACACCTCCACCAGGAAGGAACAGATTTTGCTGTCAGATGTGATCGGCGCCATTGCGTCGGCGTCATTACTGGCTCAATTTAGCGGCATTGCCTCGGAAGGCCTTCGCACTTCATGTCATCGACCTCATTTCGTCAGTCTCTGCGCCGTCTCTGGGCGCTGGATAAATTCAGCTACAGCGTGCGGGTATTCATCGCCCTGACCGGCAGCATGGCCGTCTGTTGGTATCAGGATGAAATGGGGCTGTTGATCCCGTTGTTCCTGGGGATCATCGCCAGCGCCCTGGCCGAGACCGACGACAGTTGGCAGGGCCGCCTCAACGCGCTGGCCGTGACGCTGGTGTGTTTTCTGGTCGCCGCGTTATCGGTCGAGCTACTGTTCCCTTATCCCATCTTTTTCATCATCGCCTTCGCCCTCGCCGCATTCTGCCTGACCATGCTCGGCGCCCTCGGCGAGCGCTATGGCGCGATTGCCTCGGCGACGTTGATTCTGTCGGTTTACACCATGATCGGCGTCGACCAGCGTGGCGGCGCGGTCACCGATTTCTGGCACGAACCGGTGCTGCTGGTGGCCGGTGCGGCCTGGTACGGCTTGCTCTCGGTGCTGTGGCAGGCGATGTTTTCCAACCAGCCGGTGCAGCAGAGCCTGGCGCGGTTGTTCCGTGAGTTGGGTTATTACCTGAAACTCAAAGCGTCGCTGTTCGAGCCGATTCGGCAGATGGATGTAGAAGCGCGCCGACTGGAGCTGGCCCAGCAAAACGGCCGGGTGGTGGCAGCACTCAATGCGGCCAAGGAAATCATCCTGCACCGGGTCGGCAATGGTCGGCCGGGCTCGAAGGTCAGCCGCTACCTCAAGCTGTATTTCCTCGCCCAGGACATCCACGAGCGCGCCAGCTCTTCGCACTACCCTTACAACGCGCTGGCCGAGGCGTTCTTCCACAGCGACGTGCTGTTCCGCTGTCAGCGCCTGCTGCGCCAGCAAGGCAAAGCCTGCCGGGCGCTGGCGGAATCGATCCAGATGCGCCAGCCATTCATCTACGACGCCAGCTTCGCCGAAGCGTTAAGCGACCTGCACGCTTCCATCGAGCACCTGCGCATCCAGAGCAATCCGGCCTGGCGCGGTCTGCTGCGTTCATTGCGGGCCTTGGCCGCCAACCTCGGCACTCTCGACCGCTTGCTCAGTGACGCCAGCAACCCCGACGCCCTCGCCGACGCCACCGACAGCAGCCTGCTCGACCGCTCGCCGCGCAACCTCAAGGATGTGTGGATTCGCTTGCGCACGCAGCTGACGCCGACCTCGCTGCTGTTCCGTCATGCACTGCGCCTGCCCCTGGCGCTGAGCATCGGTTACGGCATGGTGCATTTGATTCACCCGTCGCAGGGTTACTGGATCATCCTCACCACGCTCTTCGTCTGCCAGCCGAACTACGGCGCCACTCGGCGCAAACTCGGCCAGCGGATCATTGGCACCGCAATTGGTCTGACGGTGGCGTGGGCGTTGTTCGACCTGTTCCCCAATCCGCTGGTCCAGTCGTGCTTCGCGATTGCTGCCGGGGTGGTGTTCTTTATCAACCGCACCACCCGCTACACCCTGGCCACGGCCGCGATCACCCTAATGGTGCTGTTCTGCTTCAACCAGGTGGGCGACGGCTACGGACTGTTCCTCCCGCGGCTGTTCGATACCTTGCTCGGCAGCCTGATCGCCGGGCTGGCGGTGTTCCTGTTCCTGCCGGACTGGCAGGGCCGACGCCTGAACAAAGTGCTGGCCAACACTCTGACCTGCAACAGCATTTACCTGCGCCAGATCATGCAGCAATACGCCGCCGGCAAAAGCGACGACCTGGCCTATCGCCTGGCCCGACGCAACGCGCACAACGCTGACGCGGCACTGTCGACGACGCTGGCCAACATGCTCATGGAACCGGGGCATTTCCGTAAGGAAGCGGATGTCGGGTTTCGTTTCCTGGTGTTGTCGCACACCTTGCTCAGCTACTTGTCGGGCTTGGGTGCGCACCGTGAAACCCAGTTGCCGGCGGATGTGCGCGAACAATTGATCGACGGCGCGGGCGTGAGCCTGGCGGCCAGCATCGACGAGATCGCCCAAGGGCTGGCGAGCAAACAGCCGATTGCGATTCAGAGCGATGCGGAAGAGGCGCTGGCCAATACGCTTGAGCAAATGCCGGATGAGATCGATGAAGGGCAGCGGCTGGTGCAGACGCAACTGGCGTTGATTTGCCGGCAGTTGGGGCCGTTGCGCACGTTGGCGGCGCATCTGATCAAGGACACCAGCGAAGCCTGAGATCTGTGGTGACTGGGCGGGCCTCTTCGCGGGCAAGCCCGCTCCCACATTTGGAATGCGTTCCCTTGTGGGAGCGGGCTTGCTCGCGAAGGGGCCATCAGCCGCACCACAAATCTTTGGCTCTACATCCCATGCTGCTTCATCAACCGCTCATAACTCCCATCAGCCTTCATCTCCGCAATCTCACGGTCGAAACTGGCGACGATCTGTTCATGCTGCGGATTCTTCAGGCTGACCAATATGTGCAGGCTGTTCTCGCTCAGCGGTTTGGGCAGGAACTCCACTGAATTGCGCACCTTGGATGATTCCCGAGCCAGGTAATAACGGGCGACGTATTCATCTTCAAGCGTCAACTTGACCCTATCCGCCGCGACCATGCGCACGGCCATGGCGAAGTTATGCACAGGGACTTTCTGCAGCGACACGTCTTCGTCGAATTCCGATGAATAGGCATACCCGCGCACCACCGCAATCGGATAGGTGTGCAGTTGCTGCAGGTTGTTGAACTCGATGGGCGCGTCCTTGCGCTTGAGAAAGCGCACGCGGTTGATCAGGTATTCGCCGGAGAACTGGCCCAGTTTGGTGCGTTCATCGGTGTACCAGGCGTTGACCAGCACGTCGTACCGGCCCTCGCCCACCCCGAGCAACGCTCGCGCCCAAGGCACTTGTTCGAAATCACTGGCGTAACCGGCCCGGGCCAGCGCGGTGCTGACAATGTCCGTGGCCAGGCCGCCATTGACCAGCGTGGCGTCGGTAAACGGCGGCCAGGCGTCCGCGACCAGACGCAGCTTTTCTGCTGCCGCGCTCTGTGTCAGCAACAGCAGCACGATCAAAGCACAAGCTTGATGCAATCGCGGCATGCCAGAAATCCTTAGCGGGCGCGTTGCCCGGCGTGTTTTTCAGCCAAAACTCCAAGACTCATGTACCGACCAGCCAGGTACTCAACATTAGCTCATTGGAGCCACTGCACAGCGCTTCATCGCAGATTACACAAAGAAGACAACCCCGCGCGAAATGAATGGTGGCATTTTGGCCTTTGTCACAGATTTCTCCGCCATAAAGACATCTATCACCGGGACGCTTAGTATCGGAACGACGTTGCTCAAGGAAAGTGAAGATGACAATCGATTGGGTCTGCAAACACCACAGCGATCTGGGGAAGGAGCAGCTGTACGCCATTCTCCAGTTGCGCGCGGAAGTATTCGTCGTCGAACAGAAATGCGCTTACCAGGATGTCGATGGCCAGGATCTGGAAGGTGACACCTGCCATTTGATGGCGTGGGACGGGGATCGGCTGGTGGCCTATCTACGCTTGCTCGACCCAGAAACCCAGGGCGGCGACGTGGTGATCGGGCGGGTGATCATTGCACCTGGCGCCCGTGGCACCGGGCTTGGGCATGAGTTGATGGCCCAGGCGCTGAGGCAAGCCGAAAAGCGCTGGCCTGAAGTGCCGATCTATCTCTCGGCGCAATCGCATTTGCAGGGGTATTACGGGCGATACGGGTTTGTGGTATCGGGCGAGGAGTTTCTGGAGGATGACATTCCGCATATCGGGATGCGTCGTCCTTAATGGCCCTATCGCGAGCAGGCTCGCTCCCACAGGGGACCGCGGTCAAATGTGGGAGCGAGCCTGCTCGCGATGGCGTCATCTCCAACACTGCAAATCTTACGGGTACTCCAACACCGCTTTAATCTGCCGCAAATTGCGCTCGATCCACCCCCGATCAATCGCCCCCCACTCGCGAATCCGATAGCGTCCCGCATGATTGCGCGCCCCCTCTTCCTGCTCGAACTCGCAAATGATGTCCAGGTCCGCCAACGCCGCAATCGTATCCTGCGCCGTGCGCCGGGGCATGCCGGTCACTTCGGTCAGCGCCGGGACACTGCTCGCCAACCCGCTATCGATCAGGTACGCCACGTACAACCGGCGATAGAAGCTGCTTTTGGTTTTGCTTACATCCATCCAGTCACTCCCTTTACTGCATATCCCGCCACGTCAGGTACACCCGCAGATCAAACTCCACCTGGTGATACCCCGGCAACATGTGTTCGCAGAGCTTGTAGAACGCCTTGTTGTGATCCGATTCCTTAAAGTGCGCCAGCTCATGCACAACGATCATTTTCAGAAACTCGGAGGGCGCTTCCTTGAACAACGAGGCCACGCGGATTTCTTTCTTGGACTTGAGCTTGCCGCCCTGCACCCGCGAGATCGTCGTGTGCAAACCGAGGGCGCGGTGGGTCAGGTCGAGGCGGTTGTCGAATAGCACCTTGTCGATGGCCGGCGCATTGCGCAGGTATTCCTGTTTGAGATCCAGCGCGTAGGTGTACAGCGCCTTGTCACTCTGCACTGCGTGTTTTTCCGGGTAGCGCTGGCTCAGGTAGTCGCCCAGCCGATCTTCGACGATCAACTGGCGCACCTGGTCTTGCAAAGCAGCGGGATAGGCCTGGAGGTATTTCAACGCGGTCATCAGGGGCGGCAACACAATCACGGAAAAGGTCGCCAGTGTAGCGAATTCAGCCGGTCAGCGCGCTCCAGTCAAACGGCTCCACAAAGTCGCCAGCGTCTTCGGCCATCATCGGCCGCCCCACCAGAAAACCTTGCACGTACTGGCAACCATTGGCTTGCAGCCACTCATATTGCGCAATGGTTTCCACCCCTTCGGCAATCACCAGCATGCCGTATTGCTTGCACAGATCGATCACATTGCGTACCAGCGCCGCATCCCGTTCGGACGCCGGCAATCGAGCGATCAGATGCCGATCAAGCTTGAGTGTGTCCAGCTCCAGGTCGCGCAGATGCGCCAGTGAGCACGGCCCGGAACCGAAATCATCCAGCGCCACCCGCACCCCGAGATTGCGTAGCAGGCGCAACGTCTTGCGGGTTTCTTCGGGGTTTTGCATCAACGCTTCTTCCGTCACTTCGACTTCCAGATGACGGGGCTGCAAACCGTGACGCTCCAGCACCTGGCGCAATTCAGTGACCAGATTGGGCATGCCGAACTGAGTGCTGCTCAAGCTGACGCCCAACACCAGATCCTCGGCGAACAAGGTTTCCCAGGCTTTGCGCTGGCCAGCCCCGCGATGATAAATCCAGCTGCCCAGACGACTGATCAGCCGCGCCTCTTCCAGCAATGGCAAAAACAGCCCCGGCGGTACATCGCCGACACTCGGGTGTTGCCAGCGCAGCAACGCTTCAAAGCCACGAATCTGCCCGCTGCCAATGGCCACCTGCGGCTGATACACAAGGTTGAAATCACGGTTCTCAATGGCGGCGCGCACGCTTTCTTCGAGCATCAATCGCGAGCGTGCCCGGCCATTCATGTCGTGGTCGTAGAAACGGTATTGCTGGCGGCCGGCACGTTTCGCTTCGTACATGGCGATGTCCGATGCACGCAGCAAGCCATCAAGATTTGAACCGCAATCCGGGTAAGTGGCGATGCCGATGCTGGCGCCCAACGCGATATCCAGGCCATCAATCTGCTGACAGATCGACACCCGCTCGATGAGCTTCTCGGCAATCTTCGCCGCTTGTTCCGGGAACTCCAGATCCAGCAGCGCCGTGAACTCGTCGCCGCCCATGCGCGCCAGAATGTCGAAGGGCCGCAGACAGGCTTTCAATTGCTCTGACACCCAGCGCAGCACTCGGTCGCCGGCATCGTGACCGAGGGAATCGTTGACGCGTTTGAAGCCGTCGAGGTCCAGGTACAACAGCACCCAAGCACTATCGGACCGTTCGCCGCGCAGCAGCAGATTTTCAACCGTCTGGTAAAAACCGCGACGGTTGAGCAGCCCGGTCAGCGGATCCGTCACCGCCTGGAATTCCAATTGCTGATGCAGATGGCGCACCACCGACATGTCCAGCACCGTCACCACCATCGCATGCTGCTCGCTGGGCAAAGGCGCGCAAGACAGCGCCACCGGCACTTGCTGGCCGGGTGCCGTTCGCAGCAGCGCGTCGTGCAGGCGCAGTGTTTCGCCACGTTTGTAACCGGTGTAAAGATCAGAATCCGCCCAGACCGGGATATGCGGTTTTTGCAGGAAATCCAGAAACTCCCGGTCTTGCAGGTCCTTCACCGTTGCATTGAGCAAGCGCGACATTGCCGGGTTGGCAAAGCGGATCAGACCGTCCTCACCGACCACCAGGATGCCTTCGGCGGCATTGTCCAGCACCGAGGCATTAAACGCGCGCGCGACCTCCAGATCGTGGCTCAGGCGCTGCAACGCACGGCGATTGCGCTGATGCTCGAGCAACGCCTGGACTTTTGGCTTGAGAATTTGCGGGTCGAACGGCTTGAACAGGTAATCCACCGCGCCACTGGCATAGCCCTTGATCACGGCGTCCTGGGACTGTTCGTTGGCGGTCAGGAAAATAATCGGCGTAAGACGGGTTCGCTGGCTGCCGCGCATCAGGCGCGCCACTTCAAAACCGTCCATGCCCGGCATCTGCACATCCAGCAGCACCAGGTCGACATCGTGTTCGAGTAAAAGACTGAGGGCCTCAAAACCGGAAGCCGCGGTAATGACCTGCCAATCCTGGCGCTGGAGCAACGCGCGCATGCTGATCAGATTTTCAGGGTAGTCATCGACGATTAAAAGGATCGAGTTGCCTTCAGCTGGCGTGGGGGGCGCGCATTCCATGCTGCTTCTCTTGTTCGGGGCGTCAGGCCGGTTTCTCGTGAAAACCGGACAAATACTGAGCCTTCACTCTAGACCGGGATCCGCAAAAGCAGAAGCAGCCAATGCGCCATCATTTAACCATCACGTACATTTGCCGACTAACGGTCGCTTCTACAGCCCCCTGAAACCGGGAAAGATGGCCTTTTAACAGGATTTTGACGCCATCCGTTTGTCATTTACGCATTAACAAATTGAACTTCTGCGCTTATAAGGACTGCCCCCAAGGCGCGTGCCAGAGCTTCTGGCACGCGCGTGCAGTAAAAAATTCGTGGAAGCTTTTGTCTATGATCGATCTCGCAACCTGGAACCTCAGCGTTCCTGTCGGCAATCCGCCGTACACTGTCGACACGCCAAAACTGGTGAACGGCTTCAAGGATCAATACTTCCACTCCGACACCGGCACCCTGTTTTTCTGGTCACCGGTCACCGGCTCCAAAACTGAAAATGCAAAATACCCCCGCACCGAACTTCGCGAAACCTACAGCAACGGCACCCTGAAAAACTGGCTCTACCCGGACGCCGACAACTCCCTGCGCGCCACCCTCGCGGTCAACCAGGTACCGAGCACAGGCAAAATCGTCATCGGCCAGATCCACGCCTATGAAAGCCAGAAACCCATGGTGAAGCTCGAGTATCAGTACAAGACCAGCACACAGTCGGGCAACATCGTCGCCAAGGTACGCATGCGCCCGGATGACGACGAAGGTCGGGTCATCACCATCGCCACCGGGGTGAAGCTTGACCGGGAGTTTTCCTACCTCATCCACCTGAGCCCGGGCGGTGCACTGGGTATCAGTGCGGCGGGTTATCAGTGGGACACCGACATTAGCGCGACATGGCGCGATAAGCCGCTGTATTTCAAGGCCGGGGTCTATGTGCAAGACCACACCGGGTACACCAGCGAAGGCGGGAAAGTGACGTTCAGCAAGCTGGATATTGATCACGATAAGTAAACCAACCCCCCGATCGTTTCCACGTCGAGGCGTCGAACCGTCCGCGTGGTAACGCATCCCGGGACGCTCCGCGCCCCATCCCTCTGAAGAACGCCGCAGTTCCTGTAGCAGCTGCCGAGCAACGCGAGGCTGCGTCCGACCGCGCAGCGGTCGCAACACACCGATCACCGTATTCCTGAAAAACACGGTGATCGGTTTCACGACTGCTGCGCAGCCGAACGCAGCCTCGCAGGCTCGACAGCTGCTACAAACCAATCATCTAAGTATCTGAAAAACTCGTAGGACGCCTCTGACCGTGGCGAAGGAGCTTGCTCCCGCTGGACGGCGAAGCATCTCAAAATCCTGCCATCAATTTCTGATGACTCCCCACAGCGCCCTGTTTTATTGCGGTGACGCCGTAAACCAAAACCACGCCACCTAGATAAAAGGCCAGACAGGCGTCCTACAGGGCAGTTGCGGATGCCAGAGTTGCTGCCTAGAGTTGGCCTGTCGCTGACACCGTTGGCGATAGGGTTTCGCAGCCCTAACGATACGTGTAGTAACCTAGCGCCTCGAAAAGACGGGCGCCTCAGCACTCGTCCTCCTTTTTTATGGTGGCTGTGTGTGGGAGACCTTCGGGTCTGCCGGGTTCCTCGTATCCTCGGTCTGCGAACCCGCACACAGCTACCACCCAATTCGTTTCGCAGCGAACGGCAGTAGCTCTTCCTTTAGATTCGAGGAGCTTTACTTATGACAATGAACAATCCGCCCCGCCGCTTCACTCCAATGTCCCAATTCGCCACCAACTACCCCGTCCTGCTCATCGACAGCGACGCCCCGCTACGCGAACTCCACAACTGCGTCAGCGAACGCCTCAATGCAGTTCTCAAATACCTGAACCTCATTGCTTGTTCCAGCCTGCCGGACTATGCGGAGAACGATATCAACACCGTTACCAATATTGCGCGGATCATGATTCAAGACATCGCCGATGTGTTTGGAGTAATTGAGCAGCGCGGATTTGATCAGGCTAAAGTTGAATAGCAGTTTTTCAGGGGAATAAAAAAACCCGCTTTATCGCGGGTTTTTTTCAGACTATTTAGATTCTTTAGGAATCGTCATGGGGGCAGGCTTTTTGCCGTTTTCTACATCACCAAAATTCTTTTCAGGAGGAATGGTGTAAGGGGCCGGCTTTTTACCGTCTTTCTTTAAGTCCTTTGTACTCATGATTGCGTACTCCATTACATATTTTAGGGGAACAAGGGGGCAGATATGGTTTAACGCCCCTTTGTCTTTTTTCTTGTTACACGCTAGAGAATAGAGCGATACAAACTTGCCAGCACCTGTAGGAAATGACAGTTTTTTATACGCTTTGGCGATTAATATATCGTTTCTTATAAAAATACTGAAAAGACATTACAACAAAGGTACAACAAAGGGGACAGATTTGAATGGCACTTACTTAGCAGCTAACCACTTGAGCAGAACAAAGGGGACAGATTTATTATTTAATCGATTGCCTGCTGCTATGCTTCACCCATCACTACAAGGACGTAGGAGGCTATATGCCCAGAATGGGACGTGTTGTGTTACCCAATTATCCGCATCATGTCGTGCAACGAGGTCACAACAAGCAGGTTGTGTTCGCCGAACCGGGAGACTACCAGCGTTACCTCGAAGATCTGCGAGAGCTCAAAGCGCTTTACGACGTTAAAGTTTATGCCTTCTGCTTGATGACCAATCATGTCCACCTACTACTCGCACCAGGAAACTCCGCTGCGAGCCTCGGACAATTGATGAAAGGCCTGGCAGGCGAATGACGCGCTATCGCAACAAGCTGGAGGGACGCTCCGGTACCTTGTGGGAAAGTCGCTACAAATCCAGCGTGGTTCAAACTGACACCTATTTGCTGGCTTGCATTCGATACATCGAGCTAAATCCGGTGAGGGCGCAAATGGTTGAGCATGCACAGGATTACCCTTGGTCGAGCCTGCACCTGCGTCTCAATGAAACGGCTGAAAATCATTGGCTGGATGAAGATCTTTGCTTCACCGAGTTCGGCAGAACCCATACCGAGCGCCTTGCCCGTTACACCTCTTTTATGGAACAGACGATTCCTTCCTCGGAATTGCAATTGATCAGAGGCGCCCTTCAGCGCGGACAATTGACGGGCAACCCTCGATTCACAGATGAGATAGAAAGAATCACTGGAACGCGAATATCGCATCGCACGCGAGGCCGGCCTGCAAAGCAAATCGAAAAGAGGCACTAAAGGGGACGATTAAATAAATCCGTCCCCTTTTCGCTCATTTTTCTAGTCCTCCTTTTAGCAAAAACATAACAAAAAGTTATAAAAAACTGTCAGGTTTTACAGGTGCTTTAAACAGCCTTTCCATCTAGCCTCATAAACGCAACAAGTAAAACAGAAAAGAAGGACAATAATAAATCTGTCCCCTTTTCTACTTATTATTTAAAAAACCACCACCCCTATAACAAAAAGGTATGAGAAACTGTCATTTATTACAGGTGACGGGCGCCATCTGATACAACTAGCCTTATCTACGAAACACAAAAAAGAACAGGGGTAAAAAATCTACCCCCTCTGCTCTTTTCCTCTGTTACATCCTACACAGCGAAAGGACTCTCTTATGAAATACGAAGATCTTAAATCCAACAGCCCAGAGCTCAAACGACTCAAACGACTCAAACAAGACTTGGCAAATTTAATAGCCACTACACAACCGTTACTCGAAGCAGAAGGACACGAGGTAGAGAACAAGCGAGTCCAATATCTAATGAACAGTTACGCCAAAACACCACAAGAAGAGGAGGCGCTACGCGTAACATATGAAACCGCGTCCAAAACTTACGGTTCAAACAAAGAAAACTACCAAAACAAACAAAATGCTATAAATAAAGAAATCTACAATACAGAGCGTAGGCTTGCAGAAGAAAGTGACGATGCACGACCAAAAACTCAGAAAGAACTGGACGATGAATGGAGTTAAAAAAACCAAAATCAAGAGCGCTCTATTGATCCTGCTAAATATCTGTAATTGTTTTTAACCTCCATTAAAAACCCGCCTCTCGGCGGGTTTTTCCATCAACTCAAACGCTAAAGATTTAATTAACCTTAGCGTTCAACTCACCCTTCAAATACCGCTGATACATCCCTTCCAACGAGATCGGTTTGATCTTCGAAGCATTACCCGCCGTACCAAACGCTTCATAACGAGCAATACAAACATCACGCATCGCCGTCACAGTCGCGCCGAAGAACTTACGCGGATCAAACTCGCTCGGGTTAGTCGCCATCAACCGACGCATCGCACCAGTAGAAGCCAGACGCAGGTCAGTATCGATATTGACCTTACGCACGCCGTGCTTGATGCCTTCGACGATTTCTTCAACCGGTACGCCGTAGGTTTCTTTGATGTCGCCGCCGTACTGGTTGATGATCGCCAGCCAGTCTTGTGGCACCGAAGACGAACCATGCATCACCAGGTGGGTGTTCGGGATGCGTTTGTGGATTTCCTTGATGCGGTCGATGGCCAGCACGTCGCCGGTAGGCGGCTTGGTGAACTTGTACGCGCCGTGGCTGGTGCCGATGGCGATGGCCAGGGCGTCGACTTGGGTGCGTTTGACGAAGTCAGCGGCTTCTTCCGGGTCGGTCAGCATTTGGCTGTGATCCAGAACGCCTTCGGCGCCGATGCCGTCTTCTTCACCGGCCATGCCGGTTTCCAGCGAACCCAGGCAGCCCAGCTCGCCTTCTACCGAAACGCCGCAGGCGTGAGCCATGGCCACGGTTTGTTGGGTGACGCGCACGTTGTAGTCGTAGTCGGTCGGGGTCTTGCCGTCTTCGCCCAGGGAACCGTCCATCATTACCGAGCTGAAGCCCAGTTGGATGGAACGCTGGCAGACGTCAGGGCTGGTGCCGTGGTCCTGGTGCATGCACACCGGGATGTGCGGGAATTCTTCGATTGCCGCCAGGATCAGGTGACGCAGGAACGGTGCGCCGGCGTATTTGCGAGCACCGGCCGAGGCCTGGACGATCACCGGGGAGTCAGTCTTGTCAGCGGCTTCCATGATGGCGCGCATCTGCTCAAGGTTGTTGACGTTGAAGGCTGGAACGCCGTAGCCGAACTCGGCTGCGTGGTCCAGCATCTGGCGCATGCTGATAAGTGCCATTATGTGTGTCTCTCCCGGTTTGGGTCGTTAATCGTGCCAGCCTGCCGGAGCGGCGGCGGCTATTCAAGTTATTGCAGATCGGGGGTTGGCCCGGGCTGCGAATTCGGTCTTGCCAAAATCTCTATAAGCCATCGAGTTCCCGTAGGAGCGAAGCTTGCTCGCGAAAGCGGTTTTACTGGCAACACATGTGTTGAATGTGATGACGTCTTCGCGAGCAAGCTTCGCTCCTACAGGTTTCGCACAAGCCTTCAATTACTGCGCTTTACAACCGCGGCCAATCAAATCATTGGTGGCGACCCAGTAAACCAGGCCTTCCTCACCTTTTACGTGAAACGCCAGCATGTCGTTGCTGTACAGCGAACCTTCAGCGCCCGGCTCAAGCTTCAAGCGGTAGACCTGATCGGCCCCGCCGAGGCGCACGTCGACTTCCTTGCGGCTGTCGTCGGTGTAGCGCCAGAGCACTTTGGCCTGGCTGTCGCAGGTCCAGGTGGTCCAGTTGTCCGTCGATTCGGCAGGCTTGAACAGGTTGAAATTCGAGCAACCTGCCAGCAGTGCCAACGCCATAACGGCGATAAAACCTTTCATCCATGTTCCTCGACTGACGGCGCACGCCGCCAGCCCTGAGTAATGTGTCAGACCCGTCAAGGGCAACCATGTTCCTTGGCCGGAGTCTGGGTCTCGTATTTCTCCAGGCCATCAGGTCCGGAGCGCTTGTTGATCACCGGATTGGTTTCCGCCTGCCAGTCGGCCTGGTAGCAGCCTTTTTCCACCGATTGCGGCGCAGGGTCCGGCTTGGCTTTCGGGTTACTCCCGCAAGCCACCAGCATACCCGCAGCGATCAACAGCGCTAACGGTTTGACCATGAGAACACTCCTTTGCGTGGTCAAATGAACGACCTCAGGCCTTGGCACGGCTTTCCAGGACTTCAACGGCTGGCAACACCTTGCCTTCCACGAATTCGAGGAACGCGCCGCCACCGGTAGAAATGTAGGAGATCTGATCGGCCACGCCATATTTATCGATGGCCGCCAGGGTGTCGCCGCCACCAGCGATCGAGAACGCCGAGCTTTCCGCGATGGCCTGGGCCAGCACTTTGGTGCCGTTACCGAACTGGTCGAATTCGAACACGCCAACAGGACCGTTCCACAGGATGGTCTTGGACGACTTCAGCAGCTCGGCGAAGTTCGCCGCGGTCTGCGGGCCGATGTCCAGGATCATGTCGTCGGCGGCTACGTCGGCGATCAGCTTGACGGTAGCGGTCGCGCTTTCAGCGAATTCCTTGGCAACCACAACGTCGACCGGCAGTGGCACGCTGACTTTGGCGGCGATTTCGCGCGCGGTGTCCAGCAGGTCCGGTTCGTACAGGGACTTGCCGACCGGGTGACCGGCTGCGGCCAGGAAGGTGTTGGCAATGCCGCCGCCGACGATCAGTTGGTTGCAAATCTGGCTCAGGCTGTTCAGTACGTCGAGCTTGGTCGAGACCTTGGAGCCGGCAACGATCGCAGCCATCGGCTGGGCCGGGGCGCCAAGGGCTTTGCCCAGTGCGTCCAGTTCGGCGGCCAGCAGCGGGCCAGCAGCGGCGACCTTGGCGAACTTGGCCACGCCGTGGGTCGAACCCTCGGCGCGGTGAGCGGTGCCGAAGGCGTCCATCACGAACACGTCGCACAGGGCGGCGTATTGCTGGGCCAGTTCGTCAGCGTTCTTTTTCTCGCCTTTGTTGAAGCGCACGTTTTCGAACAGCACGATGTCGCCGGCTTTGACGTCGACGCCGCCCAGGTAATCGGCGACCAGCGGCACTTCGCGGCCCAGGGCCTTGCTCAGGTAATCAGCGACAGGCTTGAGGCTGTTCTCGGCCGAGAACTCGCCTTCGGTCGGACGGCCAAGGTGCGAGCAGACCATCACGGCCGCGCCTTTTTCCAGGGCCAGCTTGATGGTCGGCAGCGAAGCCAGGATTCGCGCATCGCTGGTGACTACACCGTCCTTGACTGGGACGTTGAGGTCTTCGCGGATCAGTACGCGCTTACCTTGCAGATCGAGGTCGGTCATCTTCAACACGGTCATGGGTCGCATTTCCTACTGTTTTGGAGAGGCTGCTGTTTGCAGATAGTGTTCCGCAACGTCCAGCATTCGGTTGGCAAAACCCCATTCGTTGTCGAACCAGGCCAGGATGTTCACCAGCCGTGGGCCGGAAACTCGGGTCTGACTGGCATCGACGATGGCCGAATGTGGGTCATGGTTGAAATCACAACTGGCGTGAGGCAACTCGGTGTAGGCCAGAAGCCCTTTGAGCGGGCCGCTGGTCGCGGCCTCGCGCAGAATCCGGTTGACCTCGGTGGCGTCGGTGTCGCTGACGGTCTGCATCGTAATGTCGAGGCAAGACACGTTAACCGTCGGCACTCGCACGGCTTTGGCCTGAATTCGCCCGGCAAGTTCCGGCAGCAGGCGTTCGATGCCACGCGCCAGACCGGTGGACACAGGAATCACCGACTGGAACGCCGAACGCGTGCGGCGCAGGTCTTCGTGATGATAGGCGTCGATCACCGGCTGATCGTTCATGGCCGAGTGGATGGTGGTGATCGACACGTATTCCAGACCAATGGCCTGATCCAGCAGGCGCAACAGCGGCACGCCGCAGTTGGTGGTGCAGGACGCGTTGGACACCAGCAGCTCATCACCGGTCAGGCAATCCTGGTTCACGCCGTAGACGATGGTCGCGTCGACATCCGCCTCGCTGGCCATCGGCTGGGAAAACAGCACACGCGGTGCGCCAGCGTCGAGGAACCGCTGGCCATCGGCACGCGTGTGGTAAGCGCCGGAGCACTCCAGCACCAGATCGACGCCCAAGGACGCCCAATCGATGCCTTCAGGGGTGGCACTGCGCAGGACCTTCACGCAGTCGCCATTAATATGCAGACAATCGCCGTCGACCTTCACTTCGCCGGGAAAACGCCCGTGAGTGGAGTCGAAGCGTGTCAGGTATTCGATGCTGGCCATGTCCGCCAGATCGTTGATCGCGACAATTTCAAACCCGGCCTTTTCGCCTCGCTCAAACAACGCACGCAAGACGCAACGACCAATCCGGCCGTAGCCGTTGAGTGCAACTTTGTAAGGACGCGGTTGAGGCATGGGGTTCTCGATTACCGTGGTGAATCTGTCATTGCAGTGTTGGCAGGGCCGACGCCTTCGCGAGCAAGCCCGCTCTCACAGGAGAATGCATTTCCATGTGGGAGCGGGCTTGCTCGCGAAAGCGGCAGTCCAGACGCCGCAACTTCTGGATCAGTCTTCCAGCAGCTCTTCAGCCTGACCCAGGATGTTTTCCAGGGTGAAGCCGAACTCTTCGAACAAGGCTGGCGCAGGCGCCGACTCGCCGTAGGTGGTCATGCCGATCACGCGACCTTCCAGGCCCACGTACTTGTACCAGTAGTCCGCGTGCGCGGCTTCGATGGCAATACGGGCGCTAACCTGCAATGGCAGAACCGCTTGCTTGTAACCGGCGTCCTGAGCATCGAACACGCTGGTGCACGGCATCGAAACAACACGCACCTTGCGACCTTGCTCGGTCAGCTTGTCGTAAGCCTGAACCGCCAGACCGACTTCCGAACCGGTAGAGATCAGGATCAGCTCAGGCTCGCCTGCGCAGTCCTTCAACACGTAACCGCCACGGGCGATGTCAGCGATTTGCAGTGCGCTGCGTTCCTGATGCTGCAGGTTCTGACGCGAGAAGATCAGCGCCGAAGGGCCGTCCTTGCGCTCGATGGCTGCTTTCCAGCAAACGGCCGATTCAACGGCATCGGCTGGACGCCAGGTGTCGAGGTTCGGCGTGCTGCGCAGGCTGGTCAGTTGCTCGATCGGCTGGTGAGTCGGGCCGTCTTCGCCCAGACCGATGGAGTCGTGGGTGTAGACGAACACCACGCGTTTCTTCATCAGCGAAGCCATGCGTACCGCGTTGCGAGCGTATTCCATGAACATCAGGAAGGTCGCGCCGTAAGGCACCAGGCCGCCGTGCAAGGCCACGCCATTCATGATTGCGCTCATGCCGAATTCGCGAACGCCGTAGTACATGTAGTTGCCGCTGGCGTCTTCAGCTGTAACACCTTTGCAACCTTTCCACAGGGTCAGGTTGGAACCGGCCAGGTCAGCGGAGCCGCCCAGCAGTTCAGGCAACAGCGGGCCGTAGGCATTCAATGCGTTCTGGCTGGCTTTACGGCTGGCGATGGTTTCGCCCTTGGCCGCGACTTCAGCGATATAAGCCGAGGCTTTTTCGGCGAAGTCTTCCGGCAGGTCGCCGCCCAGACGACGGACCAGTTCGTTGGCCAGCTCAGGGAAAGCAGCAGAGTAGGCAGCGAAACGCTGATCCCACTCGGCTTCGGCTGCACGACCGGCTTCCTTGGCGTCCCACTCGGCATAGATGTCAGCCGGGATTTCGAACGGACCGTGGTTCCATTTCAGCGCAGCACGGGTCAGCGCGATTTCCGCGTCACCCAATGGAGCGCCGTGGCAGTCTTCTTTACCTTGCTTGTTCGGCGAACCGAAACCGATGGTGGTCTTGCAGCAGATCAGGGTCGGCTGCTCGCTTTTGCGTGCAGTCTCGATCGCGGTCTTGATCTCTTCCGGGTCGTGACCGTCGACGTTGCGGATCACTTGCCAGTTGTAGGCTTCGAAACGCTTAGGGGTGTCATCGGTGAACCAGCCTTCGACTTCGCCGTCGATGGAGATGCCGTTGTCATCGTAGAAAGCGATCAGCTTGCCCAGACCCAAAGTACCGGCCAGGGAGCCGACTTCGTGGGAAATGCCTTCCATCATGCAGCCATCACCCAGGAACACGTAGGTGTGGTGGTCGACAACGTTGTGGCCAGGACGGTTGAACTGCGCCGCCAGGACTTTTTCAGCCAGGGCGAAACCTACGGCGTTGGCCAGGCCTTGGCCCAGCGGACCGGTGGTGGTTTCAACGCCCGGGGTGTAGCCGAATTCCGGGTGACCCGGGGTGCGGCTGTGCAGCTGGCGGAAGTTTTTCAGGTCATCGATCGACAGGTCGTAGCCGGTCAGGTGCAGCAGCGAGTAGATCAACATCGAGCCGTGACCGTTGGACAGCACGAAGCGGTCACGGTCGGCGAACGATGGATTGCTCGGGTTGTGCTTCAGGTAGTCACGCCAAAGTACTTCGGCGATATCCGCCATACCCATCGGGGCACCGGGATGGCCGCTGTTGGCTTTTTGCACGGCATCCATGCTGAGGGCACGAATGGCGTTGGCACGCTCACGACGGCTGGGCATCGCTGTTCTCCTGCGGGTTCTGTATCGAGAGTGAATAAAACGAAACGGAAAAAAGGCGAGCATTTTCCCTCACCGACCCGCCTCGGGGCAATGACAGATAGTCATCTGAAGGCGTTTTTCCAATGGTTAACAGCGGTTTCGACTGATGAAACCTTTCTGCAGTTCGTTTGTTGACTGAACCTAACGTCTGTAAGTGCCATCTATCGACCAATATCAAAACTTTTTGATATTGCCCTTGCGATGATTTCTACCCGTCACTAGACTGCTGGCCTTATGAATTTACGCGTGCCTTCCATTCGACATGACGATTGCGATGAGCTGGCGGCCCTGTGCAAGGCCGGCGGCGATCCTCTGCGGCTGAATGTATTGCGCGCACTGGCCAACGATTCGTTTGGCGTACTGGAACTGGCGCAGATTTTCGGGATTGGTCAATCCGGCATGAGTCACCACCTCAAGGTCTTGGCCCAGGCCGACCTGGTGGCGACCCGCCGTGAAGGCAACGCGATTTTCTACCGTCGCGCCCTGCCCCACACCGACCTGCTGGGCGGCAAGCTGCACGCCGCCTTGCTCGAAGAAGTGGACAACCTGACCCTGCCGGACGATGTGCAGTCGCGGATTGCTCAGGTCCATGGGCAACGAGCGGCGGCCAGCCAGGACTTTTTCTCCCGGGTAGCGGAGAAGTTTCGCGCCCAGCAAGACCTGATCGCCGGCCTGCCGCAGTACCGCGAAAGCGTGGTGGCATTGCTCGACAAGCTGAGTTTCAGTGACGGCGCGACGGCCATCGAAGTCGGCCCCGGCGACGGTGAATTCCTGCCGGAACTGGCGCGCCGCTTCACCCAGGTCACGGCGCTGGACAACAGCCCGGCGATGCTCGAACTGGCGCGTCAGGTCTGCGAACGTGAAACGCTGGCTAACGTCAGCCTGCAACTGGCCGATGCATTGAATGGCGTCAGCCTTCAGGCCGATTGCGTTGTACTGAACATGGTGCTGCACCATTTCGCCGCGCCGGCCGAAGCGCTCAAGCACATGGCCGATTTGCTGCAACCGGGCGGTAGCCTGCTCGTGACAGAGTTATGTAGCCACAACCAGAGTTGGGCCAGGGAGGCCTGCGGTGATCTGTGGTTGGGGTTTGAACAGGACGATTTGGCCCGTTGGGCCACCGCTGCGGGACTCGTTCCCGGGGAAAGCCTCTATGTAGGCTTACGTAATGGTTTCCAGATCCAGGTCCGCCATTTTCAGCGACCGGCTGGCGACACTCACCATCGGTAAATTCAGGAAAAAATCGAGATGAGCGAATACTCCCTCTTCACCTCCGAGTCCGTGTCCGAAGGGCATCCGGACAAAATCGCCGACCAGATTTCCGATGCGGTGCTGGACGCCATCATTGCTGAAGACAAGTTCGCCCGTGTGGCGTGCGAGACGCTGGTCAAGACCGGCGTGGCAATCATTGCAGGTGAAGTCACCACGTCGGCCTGGGTCGACCTGGAAGAAATCGTGCGTAACGTCATTCTGGACATCGGCTACAACAGCTCCGATGTCGGCTTCGACGGTGCCACTTGCGGCGTGATGAACATCATCGGCAAGCAGTCCCCTGACATCAACCAGGGTGTCGACCGTGCCAAGCCTGAAGATCAGGGCGCCGGCGACCAGGGCCTGATGTTCGGCTACGCCAGCAACGAAACCGATGTGCTGATGCCAGCACCGATCACCTTCTCGCACCAGCTGGTGCAACGCCAGGCCGAAGCCCGTAAATCCGGCCTGCTGCCTTGGCTGCGCCCGGACGCCAAGTCGCAAGTGACTTGCCGTTACGAAGGCGGCAAGGTTGTCGGTATCGACGCCGTTGTTCTGTCGACCCAGCACAACCCGGAAGTGTCGTACAAAGACCTGCGCGAAGGCGTGATGGAGCTGATCGTCAAGCACGTGCTGCCTGCCGAACTGCTGACCAAAGACACCCAGTTCCACATCAACCCGACTGGCCAGTTCATCATCGGTGGCCCGGTGGGCGACTGCGGCCTGACTGGTCGCAAGATCATCGTCGACAGCTACGGCGGCATGGCCCGTCACGGCGGCGGCGCGTTCTCCGGTAAGGATCCATCGAAGGTTGACCGTTCGGCGGCCTACGCCGGTCGTTACGTGGCCAAGAACATCGTTGCCGCCGGCCTGGCCGAACGTTGCGAGATCCAGGTTTCCTACGCGATCGGTGTTGCACAGCCTACGTCGATCTCGTTGAACACTTTCGGCACCGGCAAGATCAGCGACGACAAGATCGTCAAACTGGTTCGCGAAATTTTCGACCTGCGTCCATACGCGATCACCACCATGCTCGACCTGCTGCACCCGATGTACCAGGAAACCGCTGCGTACGGCCACTTCGGTCGCACCCCGACAACCAAGACTGTGGGCGAAGACACCTTCACCACGTTCACCTGGGAAAAGACCGACCGCGCCGACGACCTGCGTACTGCAGCCGGCCTGTAAGACTTTCCCGGCGGTACCAAAAGCCCCGCACGGTTCGCCGTGCGGGGCTTTTTATTGCGCGCAATTCGATAGAACGCAGCCTCGTTTCACTCGACATCGGTTACAAAAATATCTGTAGGAGCTGTCGAGTGAAACGAGGCTGCGATCTTTTGATCTTTATATCGAAACACACCGAAAAACATCGCTGCTGCCGACGCCCGAAAGCTGACTAACCTTGAAAGCATTCCCCCTGAGCAAGGACGCTCACGATGCTTCTGCGCCTGTTTTCCGCTTTGTTGCTGACCTTGTTTTGCCTGCACTCAACGGCCAACGACTGCCCCGACTGGTCACCCGCCCGCGCCCTGGACGAAATTACCGCCCTGCAACAACAAATCGATTTCTGGGACGACCACTATCACCGCAACGGACGCTCACTGGTCGCCGACGAGATCTATGACCAGTCCCGCGCCCGATTGAGCGAATGGCGTGAGTGTTTTGACTTGAGCCTGGCGCCCGACCCCTTGCGCACGGCGGGCGGCAAGATTGCCCACCCCATCGCCCACACGGGCCTGGAAAAACTGCGAGATGGGCCGGCGGTCGAGCATTGGCTACGCAAGCGCGATGACCTCTGGATACAGCCCAAGGTCGACGGCGTGGCCGTGACGTTGATCTATCGCAACGGCTCGCTGCATCAAGCGATCAGTCGGGGTGACGGCTTGAACGGTCAGAACTGGACCGCATCGGCCCGACTGATTGAAGCCATCCCCCGGCAACTGCCGCACCCCTTGAATGTGCTGGTGCAAGGCGAACTCTATTGGCGCCTGACCGACCATGTGCAAGCCAAGGCAGGCAGCCTCAACGCCCGCTCCACGGTGGCCGGGTTGATGGTTCGCAAGGAGCTGAACGCCGAACAGGCCGGTGGTATCGGGTTGTTTGTCTGGGACTGGCCACAAGGTCCGGCAAGCCTGCCGGCCCGCGTGGCGGCGCTCGGTGAAATGGGTTTTCCGAGCACGGCGCCTTACAGTCAGCCGATCAAGGGATTCGCCGACGCGCAACGATGGCGCGATCACTGGTACCGCACGCCCCTGCCCTTCGCCAGTGATGGCGTCGTTTTGCGGCAGAGTCAGCGTCCACCCGCCGAACGCTGGCAGGCGCGGCCGTCATTCTGGAGCGTTGCCTGGAAATACCCCTTCGCCCAGGCACTGGCCGAAGTGCGCAAAGTCCATTTTAAAATTGGCCGCACGGGGCGGATTACACCGGTGCTGGACCTCACACCAGTGAAGCTCGATGACCGACAGATCAAGCGGGTGAGCGTCAGCTCCCTGCAACGCTGGGAGGCGCTGGATATCCGCCCCGGGGATCAGGTGTCCATCAGCCTGGCGGGCCTGACCATTCCAAGGCTCGATGGCGTCGTGCTGCGCAGTACCGAACGCACTGAATTGAACGTGCCATCGGCAGCAGACTTTCATCAATTGAGTTGCTGGCAACCGACATCAGGCTGCGAGAGCCAATTTCTCGCGCGCCTGACCTGGCTCAGCAGCAAACAGGGACTGGCTCTGCCTCATCTCGGCCCTGGCACCTGGGAGAAACTTTTCGAAACAGGCCGCCTCAACAGCCTGCTGGATTGGTTGACCCTCGATGCTCAAGAGCTTGCTAACATTGATGGCTTCGGCAAACGCAGCGCGGCTCGCCTTTTAAACAGTTTCAACAGCGCCCGGCAACGTCCGTTTGCTCGCTGGCTCAAAGCCTTGGGGTTGCCGCCCACCGGCCAGGCACGGCTTGCCGATTCATGGCAGGAACTGGCGAATCGAAATACCGAACAATGGCAGGCAGAAGCCGGTATCGGCCCGGGACGCGCGGCGCAATTGAACGCCTTTTTTCGCGACCCGCACGTCCTGGCACTGAGTCAAACATTACGCATGGCCGGGATTGACGGCTTTTAAACGCCGAGACACCTGGCAGCCCGGGAACCCAAAGGTGGCGACGGGCTCAAACGCCCATCGCCACATCGACCCGATTGTCTTTGCACATGGAGCTTTTATGAAATTTCTTTCACCGCTCGCCTTGCTGACCCTTTGCAGCGTGATGGCCGCTCCCCTGATGGCCGCCGAAGAAGCCCCGGAACTGACCGGCTGTGCCGCGAAGAAACAGGGGATCATCACTCAGATCGAACTGGCCAAATCCCACGGCAACGCCGAACAGCAGGCCGGCCTCGAAACGGCCCTGAGCGAAGTCACCGCCCATTGCACCGACGCCTCGCTGAAGAAGGAACGGGAAAACAAGGTGCTCGACGCCAAGCATGAAGTCAGCAAGCGTCAGGCCGACCTGGACAAAGCCATGAAGAAAGGCGACCCGGAGAAGATCAACAAACGCAAAGACAAACTCGCCGAGTCTCGCAAGGAATTGCAGGACGCACTCGATGAGCTGGATAAATAAGCCATCACAGAATCGTGCGGCTTGCCTGTGGCGAGGGAGCTTGCTCCCGCTGGGCTGCGAAGCGGCCCTAAACGCGCTTATCCAGGCAGACCGCATTTTCCTGGTTTACGACGGCTTCGCCGCCCAGCGGGAGCAAGCTCCCTCGCCACAGTTGCGCAGCAGGTCTCCCCAGATCACACCCGAGAATCAATGATCCCGAAATTCTTTATGGCAGGCACTGCAGGCATCTTCGACTTTCTGTACCGCCGGCCCCAGGTTACTGGCCTTGTAAGGTTGAACCTTGCTGGCAATCACCAATTCACCGGTGGCGGCTTCAAGGGTGCGGGCCATTTCCTGGAAGCGTGTCTGCTGCTGCCACACATTGTCCTTGGCGCTGGTGTGATCTTCTTCGCGCACCTGCGGGAAATGTTTCCACGGCTCACGGGACAACGTGTCGAGCTTCACGGCGCCTGCCTCGAATTTCGGACCGTCGAAGGGAATACGACCACGCAACATGCCGCCCAAGTCTTCGCCGGTCTTGAGCATCTGTTTGAAGATCGCCTTGCGTTGGCCCAGTGGCGAACTCGGGTCGACACCACCGCAAGCAGACAACGTCAGGCAGGCCAGCAATACAACAGAAAGTCTTTTAAGAGTCATGGTGGCTTCAGGTCACGGGAAACGGCGGCCAGTATCCTCGTGTCATCGGCAAAGACCAATAGCCCTATTATCAATACGGGTTGTTTGAGCGCATGGAGCACTCAGGCAACCGGCAAAGGAATTACTCCATGAACAGCCGTTTCAAGGCATTGCGTCACCACCTCGTGTGGACTCTTCCAATGGTGGCCGTGCTTGCTGGCTGCACCGGCGGCGATAAAAGCACGCCTAAAACCCACGCGCTGGCGACCTACTCCAGTGCCACTTGGGAAGCGCTGCCGGCCGTGTCCGACAACGACCTCGTCGCCGGTTTCGGCTCGTGGCGCAGCGCCTGCACCCGACTCAAGGCCGACCCGGTCTGGGGTGCGACCTGTGCGGCTTCAGCTAATGTGCCGCAAACCGCCAACGACATCCGCGGCTTTCTCAAGCAGAACCTCGACGTCTACGGCCTGCGCGCCGCCAATGACAACCCCAACGGTTTGATCACCGGCTATTACGAACCGGTCTACCCCGGCAGCCTGACCCAGACCGACGTGGCAAACATCCCGGTGTACGGCGTGCCCGAGGACATGATCATCGTCTCCCTGGACAGCATTTACCCCGAACTCAAAGGCAAACGCCTGCGCGGACGCCTCGAGGGTCGCGTACTGAAGCCTTACGACGATGCGGCAACGATTGAGACCAATGGGGTGAAGGCGCCAGTGGTTGCCTGGCTGACCGACCCGATGAACCTGCAATTCCTGCAAATCCAGGGTTCGGGTCGCATCCAGCTCGACGACGGTCGTCAGTTGCGCATCGCTTACGCTGACCAGAACGGCCATCCGTACCGACCAATCGGGCGCTGGCTGGTGGAGCAAGGCGAGCTGAAGAAAGAAGACGTGACCATGGGCGCCATCAGCACATGGGCCAAGGCCAATCCGTCGCGCATTCCGGAATTGCTGGGCAGCAACCCGAGTTATGTGTTCTTCACCCGCAACCCGGACAGCAACGAAGGGCCTCGCGGCTCGCTGAACGTTCCGCTGACCGCCGGTTACAGCGCGGCAGTGGACCGCAAGGTGATACCGCTGGGCAGTCTGTTGTGGCTGTCCACCACCAAACCGGACGGCACCGCACTGGTACGGCCCGTGGCAGCGCAAGACACCGGCGGCGCAATTGCCGGCGAAGTGCGTGCGGATCTGTTCTGGGGCACCGGCGAGGCCGCCGGGCAATTGGCCGGGGACATGAAACAGCAGGGGCAGATCTGGATGCTGTGGCCTAAAGGCGCGGCGTTGCCGCAAGTGCCGCAGGTGGCTGATGCGGTGAAGGCGAATCCTTAAGTTCTACGGTGGCTGATGCATAGCCTTCGCGAGCAAGCCCGCTCCCACATTTAATACAGGTCGCGCACCAATCAAATGTGCACTGAAGATCAAATGTGGGAGCGGGCTTGCTCGCGAAGGGGCCAGCACAATCACCGAAGAATTTTCAGACCGACACCACAAAGAAACTGACAATCAACCCCATCCCCACAAACCACACCAGCGACCGCAAAATCGCCCAGTCCGCCAGGTAGCAAATGATGTACAGCAGCCGACTGGTGATAAACAGCACCGCCAGCACGTTGACCGTCACCAGCTGCGCCGTGCCCACCAGATGCGCCACAATCACCGCCGCCGCGAACGCCGGGGTCACTTCAAAACTGTTCAGTTGCGCCGCATACGCGCGTCTACCCAAACCATTCAGCGAATCAAGAAAGTCCCGGGGGTCATGGTTGTCTTGCAGCCCAAACCTGCCACTGACCTTGGCAATGCCCGTGCAGATATAAGGCAGGAAGATCGCGATCAAAACGCACCACAGAGCAACCGTCATAAAGCAGTCCTTTCTTCAGTTTTAGAAATTCGGGGCCCGGTCAAAACTTCATCACCAACATGCCGATCAGTACCAGCCCACAGGCTAAGAGCCTTGGCCTGCCGAAAGGTTCTTTCAGGTACCGCATGCCGAACAGCACGACCAGGATCACGCTGATCTCGCGCAACGCTGCCGCTTCGGCAATCGATCCCAGTTGCATCGCCCACAGCACCAGAGCGTAGCTGAACAACACGCAGAACCCGACCGCCAGACCCAATCGCCACTGTTCTCGCCAGAACAGCATGAACGCCGGGCGCTTGCGCACCAACGCCAGCAACGGGAACGGCCAGGCGCTGAGCAGCGTGACCCAGACCAGATAATCCAGAGGGTGCGACCAGCGCCGCAGCGCCTGGCCATCGATGAAGGTGTAGCAGCCGATGCACAGGCCGATCAGCGCCACCACCGGCAACATCGACCACGGCAGACGCGCCCCGCCGCCGCCCTGCCAGAGCAGGCATAGCATGCCGAACGGGATCAGCAGGATTCCGAAGATCTGCTGGTTCGTCAGCACTTCCCCGGCGAAGATCAGCGTCAACGCCAGCACCACCAGCGGCGACAGCCCACGCATCAACGGATAGACCAACCCGAGGTCGCCGACCCGATAGGCCTGGATCAGCAGGTAGCGATAGAGCAGTTCGAACGCCGCCGATGCCAGGATCCATGGCCAGATTTCAATCGGCGGCAGCGCCACGAACGGCAGCATCAGGGCGACAAACAACATCGCGACGCTGTCCATGCAGGCCACCACCAGCAGCCGTTCGGCGCTGAACTTGATCAGGGTATTCCACGCCGCGTGCAACAGCGCCGCCACCAACACCAGAGCCGTCGCAAGCACGGCACACTCCTTTTGTTAACCGCCGCGCCTCCTGCAAGAAGCGCGTGGATAATTGATTCGCCATATGTCAGCAGCTGTTTATACTGCAAGCGACCACGCCGCACTCAGTTGCGCACAGACTAATTCCAATAATTTCTGCCCCTGCCCGCTCTCTTCGAGAACGGTCATCGGCATGCGTATGCCTGATCAAAGCGTCAAGACTACCGACAGAGACCTTGCGCATGCCACTCGCCTTGCTTGCCCTCGCTGTTGCCGCGTTCGGCATCGGCACCACTGAATTCGTCATCATGGGCTTGCTGCCCGACGTCGCCCGCGACCTCGCCGTGAGCATTCCCCACGCTGGCCTGCTGATCACCGGCTACGCCCTGGGCGTGGTGTTCGGGGCGCCGATCCTCGCGATCGGTGCCGCCAACATGCCGCGCAAAGCCACACTGCTGGGCATGACGCTGATGTTCATCCTCGGCAACGTGCTGTGCGCACTGGCGCCGAACTACGCCACGCTGATGGCCGCGCGCGTGGTCACCGCGCTGTGCCACGGTGCGTTCTTCGGTATCGGCTCGGTGGTCGCGGCCGGGCTGGTCGCACCGAACAAACGGGCGCAGGCGATTGCCATGATGTTCACCGGCCTGACGCTGGCCAACGTGCTCGGCGTGCCATTGGGCACCGCGCTCGGGCAATACGCCGGCTGGCGCTCGACGTTCTGGGCGGTCTCGGTGATCGGTGTGATTGCCGCGTTAGCGCAGTGGCTCTGGCTACCGAAGGACATCGCGATGGACAAGGCCAACCTCGCCAGCGAGTTCAAAGTGCTGGGCAAGATCAATGTGCTGTTAGCGTTGGGCATGAGCGTGCTGGCGTCGACCAGCCTGTTCAGCGTGTTCACCTACATCGCGCCGATCCTCCAGGACATCACCGGTGTCAGCCCCCACGGCGTGACGATCATGCTGCTGTTGTTTGGCGTCGGCCTGACGGCGGGCAGCATGCTCGGCGGACGTCTGGCGGACAGCCGTTTGTTGCCTTCATTGGTGGGCATGGCGCTGGCCGTCGCGGTGGTATTGGCTGCGTTCAGCCAGACCAGTCATTCGGTGATTCCGGCGGCGATCACGCTGGTGCTGTGGGGGATTTTCGCGTTTGCCCTGTGCCCGATCCTGCAACTGCTGATCATCGATCAGGCGCATGAAGCACCGAACCTCGGTTCGACGCTGAACCAGAGCGCCTTCAATCTCGGCAACGCGGCCGGTGCGTGGATTGGCGGGCTGGTAGTTGCCAGCGGTGCGGATCTGGCGGACCTGCCGTGGACCGGCGCGCTGGTCAGTGGCCTGACGGTGCTGACTGCGTTGTTCTACATCTATCTGCAACGTCGCGGTGCGACTGCGGTCAATGTGTCCGGCTGAATAATCGCTTCGCTCATGCAAATGCATTCGCGAGCAAGCCCGCTCCCACATGGATTTCGGTCGTATACAGAATCTGTGTTCACTGGAGATCCACTGTGGGAGCGGGCTTGCTCGCGAAGAAACAGACTCGCTGCAACTGACTGAAACCCCATTTCTCACCCCCCATCCAAGGACCCCGGATGCTCGAGCTTGTCGCTGCCTTTATCTGCCTCACCACCCTCCTCACCTACGTAAATTTCCGCTTCATCGGCTTGCCTCCGACCATCGGAGTCATGGTCACGGCGCTGATGTTTTCCCTGCTGCTGCAAGGTCTGAGCTTTCTCGGCTACCCCGGCCTTGAAGAACGTATCCAGCAGTTGATCGGCCAGATCGATTTCGGCGATCTGCTGATGAACTGGATGCTGTCCTTCCTGCTGTTCGCTGGCGCCTTGCACGTCAACCTGAATGACCTGCGCAGTTATCGCTGGCCCATCGGACTGCTGGCGACTGTCGGCGTATTGATTGCAACAGCGGTGATCGGCAGCCTCGCCTATTACATTTTTTCCCTGTTCGGCTGGCACGTGAGCTTCCTCTATTGCCTGCTGTTCGGCGCGCTGATTTCCCCCACCGACCCGATTGCGGTCCTCGGCGTGCTGCGAACCGCCAATGCGTCCAAGCCTCTGAAAACCACCATCGTCGGCGAGTCGCTGTTCAACGACGGCACGGCCGTCGTGGTCTTCACCGTGCTGCTGGGCATCGCACAACTCGGTGAAACCCCGACCGTCGGCGCCACGGCGATGCTGTTTGCACACGAAGCGATTGGTGGCGTGCTGTTTGGCGGGCTGATCGGTTATCTGGTGTACCTGATGATCAAGAGCATCGAACAGCATCAGATCGAGGTCATGCTGACCCTGGCGCTGGTGATCGGCGGCTCGGCCATGGCGTCGGAGCTGCATGTATCCGCGCCGATCGCGATGGTCGTCGCCGGCCTGATCATCGGCAACCTGGGCCGCAACCTGGCGATGAACGACATGACCCGCAAGTACCTGGACGGTTTCTGGGAACTGCTCGACGACATGCTCAACGCCCTGCTGTTCGCCCTGATCGGCATGGAACTGTTGCTGCTGCCGTTCAACTGGCTGCACGTGCTGGCCGCGAGTTTGCTGGCGTTGGCAATTCTGCTCTCGCGCCTGCTGACGGTCGCACCGGCCATCGTGCTGTTGCGGCGCTGGCGCACAGTCCCGCGCGGGACGATCCGGATTCTGACTTGGGGTGGTCTGCGCGGTGGTGTTTCGGTCGCGCTGGCCTTGGCCCTGCCGCTGGGCCCGGAGCGTGACTTGCTGTTGAGCATCACCTACATCGTGGTGCTGTCGTCGATCCTGTTGCAGGGTCTGAGCATCGGCAAACTGGTCAAGCACGTGACTCGGGACGAGCCTGCGCCAGCGGCACAGGCCGAGCATCACTGATTATTTTTTGCTCTTCTGCGGATCGGGCGCCTGGCCCTGATCCGCCGTCTTCTTCGGCGGTCCGCTCTCACTGCGGATCTGCGCATGGCTGATCAGCGCGAAGATAAAGCTGCCGCCGATGATATTCCCCGCCAGCGTCGGCCCGGCGAACACCAGCCAGAAATCCTTCCACGGCAACTCGCCGGCAAACACCAGGTACGAGACTTCGGCCGACCCCACCACGATGTGGGTGAAATCCCCGAGCGCCATCAGGTAGGTGATGAGGATGATGATCCACATCTTGGCGCTCTCCATGGACGGGATCATCCAGACCATGGTGGCAATCATCCAGCCCGAAACGATGCCTTTGGCGAACATCTGGCTGGCGTCGTTCTCCATGATCTTGCGGCCGATATCGAGAAAAGCCAGATCGGTCTTGCTGTCGAAAATCGGCAGATGCAACATCACGTAGGCCACCAGCAACGTGCCGCAGAGGTTGCCTACCAGCACCACCGACCACAGGCGTAGCAGCCGGCCGAAATTGTTCAGTGTGGGTTTGGTCATGATCGGCAGCACGGCCGTCAGGGTGTTCTCGGTGAACAGTTGCTGACGGGCCAGGATCACCGCGAGAAAGCCTGCGCAGTAACCGAAGCTGGCGATGACCTTGAAGCCTTCACCGTCCGGCAGTCGGGAATTGAGCAGACCCATGGCCATCAGCGACAGGCCCATGGTCAGGCCAGCGGCCAGGGCCGACCACCACAAAGCGGCGACACTGCGCTCGAGTTCCTGATCGCCCTGGGTGCGGATGATTTCGTGCAGCACCGCGGCGCGCGGTGGCTGGTTCTTGTCGACGTCGTGCTGTTCTTCCGGCGACAGGTTTGGGGTTTTGCCTTCTTTCTTGGCGTCCATAAAGCTCCGGAACCGGTGGTGTGTCATGTAGGTACGACACGCGGGGTTCGGAGCTGTTCACTGGTCCGCTGAATCATCGTTGAACCGTAGCCCGCCTTCGCGAGCAAGCCCGCTCCCACAGAGGATCTTCAGCGAACGCAATTCCGGTGAACGACTGAGATTAAATGTGGGAGCGGGCTTGCTCGCGAAGGGTGCGCCGCCGATATCACTCGCTGGCAATATCATCCTTGAACTGGTCTTTGACGTACTTGATCTCGGTCTGGCCGTGTGGCGCAGGCAAACCGTCTTCACCCAGATTGACGAAGACAATCTTGTCCACCGTCAGGATGCTTTTGCGAGTGATCTTGTTGCGCACTTCGCACTTCAGGGTGATCGAGGTGCGACCGAACTCGGTGGCGGTGATGCCCAGTTCGATGATGTCGCCCTGGCGCGAGGCGCTGACGAAGTTGATCTCGGAAATGTACTTGGTGACCACACGCTGATTGCCCAGCTGGACGATGGCGTAGATCGCCGCCTCTTCGTCGAGCCAGCGCAACAGGCTGCCGCCGAACAGCGTGCCGTTGGGGTTGAGGTCTTCGGGTTTTACCCATTTGCGGGTGTGGAAATTCATATTCACTCCTGAGCGTCTTGCCGAATGATGGGGGGCATCATGGCAGAGCCCGGCCTAGAGCTCTATTGGGCATCGACTATGGCCTCGATTACCGTTCGGACATTCATCAACAGAAACGCTTTGGAAGATAAGAATAGCCCGCTATAATCGCCACCGTTTCAAAACGGTAACGTTCACTTGCTACCGTTTTCCCGCCACCTGTCCGAGGGGCGCTGCAGCAGGTTCGACCTGTCAGGCTCGGATGGGGCGTTGACTGGCCATGATTGGCCGGACACTAAACGCACAACGGCGCCCATTCGCATACATTACGAATGGAGGCTCATCATGAGCGCTGTTATCACGCCTGCAGATTTTAACGATTACAAAGTGGCTGACATGTCCCTGGCTGCCTGGGGCCGTCGCGAAACCATCATCGCCGAATCCGAAATGCCTGCCCTGATGGGTCTGCGCCGCAAGTACGCCGGTGAGCAGCCGCTCAAAGGCGCAAAAATCCTCGGCTGCATCCACATGACCATTCAGACTGCCGTGCTGATCGAAACCCTGGTTGCCCTGGGTGCCGAAGTGCGTTGGTCGTCCTGCAACATTTTCTCGACTCAAGACCAGGCCGCTGCTGCTATCGCTGCTGCCGGTATCGCGGTTTATGCCTGGAAAGGCGAAACCGAAGAAGAGTACGAGTGGTGCCTGGAGCAAACCATCCTCAAAGATGGCGCGCCTTGGGATGCCAACATGATCCTCGACGACGGCGGCGACCTGACCGAGCTGCTGCACAAGAAATACCCGGCGATCCTGGACCGCGTCCACGGCGTCACCGAAGAAACCACCACTGGCGTTCACCGCCTGCTGGACATGCTGGCCAAGGGCGAGCTGAAAATCCCGGCCATCAACGTCAACGACTCGGTGACCAAGAGCAAGAACGACAACAAGTACGGCTGCCGTCACAGCCTGAACGATGCGATCAAGCGCGGTACCGACCACCTGTTGTCCGGCAAGCAAGCGCTGGTCATCGGTTACGGTGACGTGGGCAAGGGCTCCGCTCAGTCCCTGCGTCAGGAAGGCATGATCGTTAAGGTTTCCGAAGTCGACCCGATCTGCGCCATGCAAGCCTGCATGGACGGCTACGAGCTGGTTTCGCCGTTCATCGACGGTATCAACAACGGCACCGAAGCCAGCATCGACAAAGCCCTGCTGGGCAAGATCGACCTGATCGTGACCACCACCGGCAACGTCAATGTTTGCGACGCAAACATGCTCAAAGCCCTGAAGAAGCGCGCTGTTGTCTGCAACATCGGCCACTTCGACAACGAAATCGACACTGCTTTCATGCGCAAGAACTGGGCATGGGAAGAAGTGAAGCCACAGGTTCACAAGATCCACCGTACCGGTCCTGGCGCATTCGATGCCCAGAACGACGACTACCTGATCCTGCTGGCCGAAGGCCGTCTGGTTAACCTGGGTAACGCCACCGGTCACCCAAGCCGCATCATGGACGGTTCGTTCGCCAACCAGGTTCTGGCGCAGATCTTCCTGTTCGGCCAGAAGTACGCCGACCTGTCGCCAGCCCAGAAAGCCGAGCGCCTGACCGTTGAAGTACTGCCGAAGAAACTCGACGAAGAAGTGGCCCTGGAAATGGTCCGCGGTTTCGGCGGCGTTGTGACTCAACTGACCAAGACCCAGGCCGACTACATCGGCGTGACCGTCGAAGGCCCGTTCAAGCCGCACGCTTACCGCTACTGATCGACCTGCAGCCTGCTCTCCCTTGTGGGAGCGGGCTTGTGTGGCGAGGGAGCTTGCTCCCGCTCGACTGCGAAGCAGTCGCAAAGCTTTGAGGTCGCTGCGCGACCCAGCGGGAGCAAGCTCCCTCTCCACACAAACCTGCTCCCACACGGGATATGCAAGCCTCTGGCTTACGCGTTTTCAAGGGTATTCCCATGTCCCAAGACCGTCGCTACAGCTTCGAGTTCTTCCCTACGAAGACCGACGCTGGGCATGAAAAGCTACTCGCCACTGCCCGTCAGCTGGCCACGTACAACCCCGATTTCTTTTCCTGCACCTACGGCGCTGGCGGTTCGACCCGTGATCGCACGCTCAATACCGTGTTGCAGCTCGAAAGCGAAGTCAAAGTCCCGGCTGCACCGCATTTGTCCTGCGTTGGCGACAGCAAGGACGACCTGCGCGGCCTGCTGACTCAATACAAGGCAGCCGGCATCAAGCGTATCGTTGCCCTGCGCGGTGACCTGCCTTCGGGCATGGGCATGGCCAGCGGCGAATTGCGCCACGCCAACGACCTGGTTCAATTCATTCGTGAAGAAACCGGCGATCATTTCCACATCGAAGTCGCTGCTTATCCGGAGATGCATCCGCAAGCGCGCAATTTCGAAGACGATCTGAACAACTTCGTGCGCAAGGCCAACGCTGGCGCCGACAGTGCGATCACCCAGTACTTCTTCAACGCCGACAGCTACTTCTACTTCGTCGAGCGTGTGCGGGCGATGGGCGTGAACATCCCGATCGTGCCGGGGATCATGCCGATCACCAACTACAGCAAGCTCGCGCGCTTCTCCGACGCTTGCGGTGCGGAAATCCCGCGCTGGATCCGCAAGCAGCTGGAAGCCTACGGCGACGACACCCAGAGCATTCAAGGCTTTGGTGAGCAAGTCATCACCGAAATGTGCGATCGCCTGCTGCAAGGTGGCGCGCCGGGGCTGCACTTCTACACACTGAACCAGGCTGAAGCGAGCCTGGCGGTGTGGAACAACCTGAAGCTGCCTCGTTAAAAGCAAGATCAAGAGATCGCAGCCTCGTTTCACTCGACAGCTCCTACAAGGGAATACGTACTCTGTAGGAGCTGTCGAGTGAAACGATGCTGCGATCTTTTGCGTTTAACGCCCGAACCAGAGCTTCTGGATCCGGTTTCTGGCTCTTTATGATTTCTCGTCGTAATCTCAAGCCATGCCCCTGATCGCACAGTTACTCACCGTGTTTCTTTTCTCTTGCCTGAGCTTTGCCGCCCGGGGCGAGAAGCTGCGCATTGTCACCGAGCCGTGGGCGCCTTATGTCTATGAGGAAAACGGCAAATCCCTGGGCCTGGATTACGAAACCACGGCGATCGTGTTCAAACGCCTGGGGATCGAAGTGGACTGGCAATTCCTGCCGTGGAAACGCTGCCTGTCAATGCTTGAAACGGGTCAGGCGGATGGCGCGCTGGATATTTTTCACAGTGATGAACGCGACGCCACGTTGCTCTACCCCAGCGAACCGCTGTCAGATGTCGAGTTCGTGATGTTCTACGCCAACGAACGCCCCCATCCCTTCCGCACCCTGGACGATCTGAAAGGCCTGACCGTCGGCACTTCGCCAGGCTACCTCTACAGCAAGGATTTCAGCGATTCGACCCTGTTCACCCGGGAGCCGGCGCCGACCCACGAAGCCAATTTCGGCAAACTGGTACGCGGGCGGATCGACCTGTTGATCACCGATCGCCGGGTCGGCCAGCATTTGCTCGACGAATTGGGCATCCGCGACAAGATCACTGAAAACCCGACAGTCATCAGCCATCAGAGCCAGTTTTTGGCGGTACGCCGTAATGCGGGCATGGATTTACTGGTGCAGCGTTTCGGTGCCGAGCTCAAGCGCTTCAAGCGCGAGCCCGCCTACGCTGAGCTGAGCGCCCGTTATGGCGCGGGGCCCGGCACCGGAGGGCAACCCACCGCCACCACCACCGCCACCGTAAAAACCGTTGAGCAGCAGGAAAGCGGCGCGCAGTGATTGCTCTGTTATACTCCGGCGTTCCCGCCAGGCTCACGCCCGGACGCTCGGACTTGTTCAAGGCATCTCGATCCGCTACAGCGCAGCTTTCCAGCCCGCGCGAGCGCTCCAGACGAGCTTTCAAGGCCCAGCAGGACCGGACGGGATTGCGTTCCTCTTAAACGCCATTCGCGCCAGGCAAGACTCCCATTGGGCCAAGCCCTAACTAAAACAGGATTACTCATGTCCTTTGCTTCCCTCGGTCTCTCCGAGGCTTTAGTCCGCGCCATCGAGGCAGCGGGCTATACCGAGCCTACTCCGGTGCAACAGCGGGCTATCCCCGCCGTGTTGCAAGGTCGCGACCTGATGGTCGCGGCACAGACAGGTACTGGTAAAACCGGCGGCTTCGCCCTTCCGATTCTGGAGCGGTTGTTCCCCAACGGTCACCCGGACAAATCCCAGCGTCACGGCCCGCGCCAACCGCGCGTACTGGTCCTGACCCCTACCCGCGAACTCGCGGCTCAAGTCCACGAGAGTTTCAAGGTCTATGCCCGTGACCTGAAGTTCGTCAGCGCCTGCATCTTCGGCGGCGTCGGCATGAACCCGCAGGTTCAGGCCATGTCGCGCGGTGTTGACGTGCTGGTGGCCTGCCCCGGCCGTCTGCTCGACCTCGCCGGTCAAGGCAGCGTCGATCTGTCCCACGTGGAAATCCTCGTGCTGGACGAAGCCGACCGTATGCTCGACATGGGCTTTGTCCATGACGTGAAGAAAGTCCTGGCTCGTCTGCCGAGCAAACGCCAGAACCTGCTGTTCTCGGCGACCTTCTCCAAAGACATCACCGACCTCGCCGGCAAACTGCTGCACAACCCGGAACGCATCGAAGTCACGCCGCCGAACACCACGGTCGAGCGCATCGAGCAACGCGTCTTCCGCCTGCCAGCCAACCACAAGCGTTCGCTGCTGGCGCACCTGATCACCGCTGGCGCCTGGGAACAGGTCCTGGTGTTCACCCGCACCAAGCACGGCGCCAACCGTCTGGCCGAGTACCTGGACAAACACGGCCTCAGCGCCGTCGCGATCCACGGTAACAAGAGCCAGAACGCCCGCACCAAAGCCCTGGCCGACTTCAAGGCCGGTGAAGTGCGCATCCTCGTCGCCACCGACATCGCCGCTCGCGGCCTCGACATCGACCAGTTGCCACACGTGGTCAACTTCGAACTGCCGAACGTCGACGAAGATTACGTTCACCGTATCGGCCGTACCGGCCGTGCCGGTCGTTCGGGCGAGGCGATCTCGCTGGTCGCTCCGGACGAAGAAAAGCTGCTGAAAAGCATCGAGCGCATGACCAAGCAGAAGATTGCCGACGGCAACCTGATGGGCTTCGATTCCAGCGCTGTAGAAGCCGAGAAACCGGAAGTCCGCGAGCGTCCGGATGTGCGTAACCCGCGCAACCCACGTGGCCCGCGCGGCGACGGTCCGAACGGCACCGGTGGTGGCGGCGGTCGTAAAGACAAAGGCAAGGACAAGGGCGGTAAAGAAAAAGCGCCTGCCACTGGCCGTGGCGATCGCCCAGCCCGTGAACACAAGCCACGCGAAGGCACCCCGGCTCGCGAGCAACAGCGTCCAGCGCCACGCGCTGCTGCTGCAGACCGTGCTCCGGACGAGTTCCTGGACGACGACATCGATAACTTCGGTAACCGCGTCGACTACGTGCCTCAAGCCAAACCGGCTCAGGGCCGTGGCCGCCGTCCGGGTGCTCCGGCACAAGGCACGGCAGCGGGCGCTGGTGCTCCACGCACTGGCGGCAAGCCTCAGGGTCGCCAAAGCGGTCCGCGCAGCAGCGACGGCGCCACCACCGGCACGCCACCGGCCAAGCGCAGTGGCCCACGCAACGGCGCTCCACGTGACGGCCAGGCCCGTCGCGAAGAGTCGCGCAACCGCCGTCCGGCCCGTGACGAACAGCCACGTTCCGAACCTGCCGTGCAAAACCCGCGCGGCCCGGCTCCGAAGATCATTCACAAGGAGTCGAAAACCGATCGTTTCCCGACTCCAGAGCAACTTGATCAACTGCCAGGCCGTCCGCGTGGTGAGAAGCCAGCGTTGCTGACCCGCAACCGCTGAATTAGCACTGCAACGAAAATGCCCCGGATCGCGAGATCCGGGGCATTTTTGTTTTCTGAGGGTGAGCACAAATCCTCAACTCACTAAAGAACCCCTTGTGGGAGCGGGCTTGCTCGCGAAGAGGCCGTGTCAGTCGACATCAATGTTGAATGACACACCGCATTCGCGAGCAAGCCCGCCCCCACAGGGGATCTGTGGTGTCCCTTTCCAATTGTGCCAGGCAATAAAAAACGCCCCCGACCATAAGGCCGGGGGCGTTTTTGTGTCAGCGCGAAAATTACTTCGCTTTCACACCTTCAAACGAAACGTACAGCTCGACCGCGTCGGACGCTGGGCCCAGGTCTTTCTGCTTGCCGAAATCGGAACGCTTGATGCTGGTAGTACCTTCGAAGCCGGCACGGTAGCCGCCCCATGGATCCTTGCCTTCGCCCAGGAAGGTAGCCTTGACCACAACTGGCTTGGTCACGCCAAGGATGGTCAGGTCGCCGGTCACGTCAGCAGTGTCTTTGCCAGCGGCGTTTTTACCGGTGGATTTGACGCTGGTGGAGACGAACTTGGCTTTGGAGCCGTTCAGGAAGTCTTTGCTGGCGATGTGCTTGTCGCGCTCGGCATGGTTGGTGAACACGCTGGCGGTGTTCACGTTGAACTCGATCTTGCTGTCTTCAGGCTTGGCAGCGTCAAAGCTGAACGTGCCATCGATGTCCTTGAAGGTACCGGTGATAAAGCTGTAGCCCAAGTGGCTGATCTTGAAGTCAACGAAGGCGTGCTGGCCTTCCTTGTCGACGACGTAGTCAGCCGCCATCGCGTTGGCGGACAGCAGAGCAGAACCGATTGCCAGAGCAGCGAGTGTTTTTTTCAACATGCTTTCTATTCCTTTGGAGTCGAGGTTGAACTTCAGGCTTTGCGACCCAGCATTCGAGTGAGGGTCGCATCACGATCGATAAAGTGGTGCTTCAATGCTGCCAACGCATGGAGACCGGAAAAAATTACCAGCGCCCACGCCAGATACAGATGAATCACACCGGCGGTGTCTGCCTGGTCCGGTAGTCCGGAAACCAGTGCAGGAACTTCAAACAGGCCAAACACCGAAATCCCGACACCGTCTGCGGTGGAAATCAGGTATCCGGCAATCATCACAGCAAACAGACTGAGGTACAGGAACGAATGACCGAACTTGGCGCCAAGACGCGTCATGCGGCTATACGTTTCCAGTGTCGGCGGTGGCGGGCTGACAACGCGCCACAACACCCGAAGGACCATAACGGCCAACAACACCAGGCCAATGCTCTTGTGCAATTCCGGCGCGTCTTTGCGCCAGGTGCTGTAGTAGTCGAGACCGACCATCCACAAGCCCAACGCAAACAAACCAACGACCGCCAGCGCCACGCCCCAATGCATGAAGATGCTGACCCAACCGTAGCGGGAAGAAGAGTTACGTAGCTGCATTGCCCAAATCCTGTGAGAACTGCGACCAAGACTATCGACTTATCTATCGAATTAAAGCGGAAAATTTTGCTTTGAAATATCGAGAAATACGATCAAGAGTCTGAAATAGATCAGTTAAGGAAAGATTAAAGACCAATGTGTGAGAAAAAATGAAGGCAACCAAGGAACACCTGCGCCACAGGATTTATTCGATTCTTGTGATTGGTTTCCTTCAGGCATAAAAAAACGCGGCATTTCTACCGCGTTTCTTTGAGTGCCAAAAGCTTACTGGGCTTTGGTTTCCGTTGCCGGGGTTGTAGAAGTTTTTGCCGCTGGTTTCTTCGCGGTTTCAGCCTTCTTCGCCGGGGCTTTGGCCGGAGCCTTTTTGGCTTCGGTCTTGGCAGCAGGCTTTTTCACCGGGGCTTTCTTGGCCGGCTCGGCTTTCGCTGGAACCACTGGCTTAGGCGCTTCAACCGGTGCAGGTGCTGGAGTCGGCGCTGGAGCCGGTGTCGGAGCGACTGGAGCCACTGGCTCTGGCGCCTTGACCGGTGCCGGCTTGTCATCCGAACCACCGAACAGGTTGGTGAAGAAGTTACCTTTCTTCGCCGCCACCGCACCCGCCGCTACAGCGGTCGCTGCCGGCACAACCTTCGCAGGCTCAAACGATTTGCCCGCCGCCAGGTCTTCAACCTGACTGGCCGCGCGCTGACCGGTGCGCAATGCGCCTTCCAGTGTGCCCGGGTACAAGGTGTCGGTGTGCTCGCCAGCGAACGCTACGCGCTGCAGCGGACGTTCCCACAAGCGCCAGTACTTGCTGATCTGGCCCGGGCCGAAGGCCAGGTAAGCGCCGCCCATCGACGGGTCGGTGCTGTAGCGGCGGATTTCATAACCGGTGAACGAACCGCGCGCCTGTGGATAAAACGCGTGCAGACGGATCAGCACCTGATCGACCATCTGCTTGTCGCCGAACGCCTGCATGACACGCGCGTTGTCGCCGGACAGGTTGATCACCACATTGGCGCCGCCCTTCAGCGCCGGCTCGACCCACAACATGCCCAGACCGGTGTTGCTGTAGATCTCGCCGGACATGCGCGCCTTGCTTTCCCATACCGGCGTCTTGAACTTCAGCATGATCTGGTCACGCCAGCCGTAGTTAGTGCCTTTGATGGCGCCCAGGTGCTGGGCATCCAGCGCCGGGGTCATCTGGATCTTGTTGAGGGCGCGCAAAGGCACGGCCACCACCACGTAGTCAGCCTGATAGCCGACGCTGCCGACTTTGACGGTCACGCCGTCCTTGTCCTGGTTGATGGACGACACCGGGGAACTGGTCTTGATGGTTTTCAGCTGTTTGACGAAAGCCTGGGCCAGCACCGGGCTACCGCCGAGCAGACGCGAAGCGCGCAGGTCACGGTCGGAGACGCCACGGTAAACACGGCTTTGCTGTGCGAAATACAGCAGCGACAGGCGCGAAGGTTCGTCGTAACGGGTACGAATCTGCTGGTTCACCAACTGACGTGCCGTGGCTGGCAAGGTCAGACGGTCAAGCCAGTTGGAGACGTTGATCTGATCCAGAGCGTGCAGCGTACTGTTGGCCGCCGGGTTCTGCGGATCCTCGATCGAACGCGCCAGATCATCCACGGTCTTTTCGTAGCGCTTGAGCGCTTCGGCGGTGGCCGGCTCCTTGGTGGCCAGATCGGCAGCGGTGTAATACACGCCATCGATCAGGTAGCTCGGGACACGCACGAATTCAGGGGCTGGCGTGGTGCTCAGCTTGAAGGTCGAGACGTATTTGTTCAGCACCGGTTGGGTCTTGTCGTTGCCGATCCACTCGCTGGTGGCCATGCCGGAGCGACCGCCCAGGCTCGGCTTGGCTTCCAGCAGGGTCACCTGCCAGCCTTTGTTCTGCAGTTCGTAAGCCGCCGTCAGGCCCGAGAGCCCGCCGCCGATCACGATCGCCGTTTTATCCTTGGCCAGCGCAGACACGCTGAACAGCCCCAACATCACCAGCGCACAGGCGCGCAGCCAACCAGCAGACATTCAGCGAACTCCGGAAATACACGAGAAAATAGCGGTTTCACGAGTCAGACGACTCAAAGAACCGCGAAGAATACGTTAGCCATCAAAAGGCCGCCAGCGACGTCTATCGACCTATACAAAGTAGCTCAATCGACACAATGGGTTGTCCCCGTGCGATGCATTGCATAGGCTTGCGCGATTGTTTGCCCGCGAAACCAGCGAGCCGCCTCGAGGAGACTGAACATGGGCCTGAATAACCAGTGGATGCAACGCGATCTCGCGGTGTTGTGGCATCCCTGCACCCAGATGAAAGACCACGAACAGCTGCCGCTGATCCCGATCAAGCGCGGTGAAGGCGTGTGGCTGGAAGACTTCGAAGGCAAACGCTACCTCGACGCCGTCAGCTCCTGGTGGGTCAACGTGTTTGGCCACGCCAACCCGCGCATCAACCAGCGCATCAAGGATCAGGTCGATCAGCTGGAGCACGTGATTCTCGCCGGGTTCAGCCATCAACCGGTGATCGAGTTGTCCGAGCGTCTGGTGAAGATGACGCCGGAAGGCCTGACCCGGTGCTTCTACGCCGATAACGGTTCGTCATGCATCGAAGTCGCACTGAAGATGAGCTTTCACTACTGGCTCAACCGCGGCCAGCCGAACAAGAAGCGCTTCGTCACCCTGACCAACAGCTACCACGGCGAAACCATGGCGGCGATGTCGGTGGGCGACGTGCCGTTGTTTACCGAAACCTACAAGGCGTTGCTGCTGGACACCATCAAGGTGCCGAGCCCCGATTGCTACCTGCGCCCGGAAGGCATGAGCTGGGAAGAACACTCGCGCAACATGTTCGCCGCCATGGAACAGACGCTGGCCGAGAATCACGACACCGTCGCTGCCGTGATTGTCGAACCGCTGATCCAGGGCGCCGGCGGCATGCGCATGTACCACCCGGTGTACCTCAAATTGCTACGCGAAGCCTGCGACCGCTACGGCGTGCATCTGATTCACGACGAAATCGCCGTCGGCTTCGGCCGCACCGGGACCATGTTTGCCTGTGAGCAGGCCGGCATCCGCCCGGACTTCCTCTGCCTGTCCAAGGCCCTGACTGGCGGTTACCTGCCGCTGGCGGCGTGCGTCACCACCGAAGACGTCTACAGCGCGTTCTACGACGACTACCCGACCCTGCGCGCCTTCCTGCATTCCCACAGCTACACCGGCAACCCGCTGGCGTGCGCGGCGGCGTTGGCGACGCTGGATATCTTCGAAGAAGACAACGTCATCGAGAACAACAAGGCCCTGGCGCAGCGCATGGCCTCCGCCACCGCGCACCTGGTCGATCACCCGAACGTTTCGGAAGTGCGTCAGACGGGCATGGTGCTGGCCATCGAGATGGTCAAGGACAAGGCGACGAAAGAAGCCTATCCGTGGCAGGAACGTCGCGGCTTGAAGGTGTTCCAGCATGCGCTGGAGCGCGGTGCTTTACTTCGACCGTTGGGCAGCGTGGTGTATTTCCTGCCGCCGTACGTGATTACGCCGGAGCAAATCGATTTCCTGGCGGAAGTGGCCAGCGAAGGCATCGACATCGCGACCCGTGACAGCGTCAGCGTGTCGGTACCGAAAGACTTCCACCCCGGCTTCCGCGATCCGGGCTAAAGACCCATGCAGTTCCCCTGTTGTGAGGGGATTTATTGTGGTGAGGGGATTTATCCCCGTTGGGCTGCGAAGCGGCCCCAAAAATGGGACTGCTGCGCAGTCCAACGGGGATAAATCCCCTCGTCACAAATAGTCAGCAGCCACAAAAGCAACTCCGATCCAATTTTTCGAGACCCAGCATGAGACTGTCCCGCTTCTTTATCGACGCCCCCTTGAGCACCGGCGAACACGAGTTGCCCGAGGCCCAGGCCCATTACATCAGCCGCGTGCTGCGCATGGCCGAGGGTGATGCGCTGCAACTGTTCGACGGCTCGGGCCATGAGTTTCGCGCCACGCTGGTGGAGGTCGGCAAGAAGCGCGTTGTCGTGCAGATCGATGAAAGCTTCGCCGGGCAGGTCGAGTCGCCGTTGCAGATCCATCTCGGCCAGGGCTTGTCCCGTGGCGAGCGCATGGATTGGGCGATTCAGAAAGCCACCGAGTTGGGCGTCACTGAAATCACGCCGATCTTCAGCGACCGATGTGAAGTCCGGCTGAAGGATGAGCGCGCCGACAAACGCCTGATGCACTGGCGCCAAGTGGCAATCAGCGCGTGCGAGCAATGCGGGCGTTCACGGGTGCCGGTGATTCATCCACCGCTGTTGTTGGCGGACTGGTTGAAGCAGACCGAGGCTGAGTTGAAGTTGGTGCTGCATCCGGTGGCTGAGCCGTTGGTGAGTCATGCGAAACCGGCAACCTTGGCGTTTTTGATTGGCCCGGAAGGCGGGTTGTCCGATGCTGAAGTCGAGCAGGCCAAGGCTGACGGTTTTCACGCCGCCCGCCTCGGCCCTCGCGTATTGCGCACCGAAACCGCGCCCGTCGTTGCATTGGCGGTAGCGCAACAACTGTGGGGCGACTTCTAGGGCCCTGTGGCGAGGGGATTTATCCCCGTTGGACTGCGCAGCAGTCCCATTTTTGGGACCGCTACGCAGTCCAACGGGGATAAATCCCCTCGCCACGGGTCTACAAGACATAAAACAGCATCTGATCGTTCAGAAACTACTGCACCGGATCACTCACCGGCTTGGCGATGATTGCCTTCAACTCGCTGGTCATCGGGAATTCCAGGTTCAAGCCTTTGGGCGGTATCGGTTGCTGAAACCAGCGGTTGTAGATGCTGTTGATTTCCCCTGAGCTGTACAGGTCGGCCAGCGTGGCGTTGACCAGTGCCAGGAACTGCGGATCATCCTTGCGCACCATGCAGCTGTAGATTTCTCGCGACTGCTCCTCGCCCACCACCACCCACTTATGCGGATCGCGGGCCTTGGCGCGCTCACCGTAGAGCAACGCGTCGTCCATATAGAACGCCGCCGCCCGACCCGACTGCAGCATCTGGAACGCTTCGCCATGGTCCTTGGCGCTGATCACGAACATGTCGATCTTGTGATCGACGTTGTAGCTCTTCAGAAACCGTTCATTCGTTGTGCCGGCGGTGGTCACGACGTTCTTGCCGCGCAAGTCGGCGAAACTCTTGATGCCGCTGTCCTTCGCCGTGAGCAACTGCCCCTTCACGTAGATGAACCCGTAGGAAAACGCCACTTGCTGCATACGCTCTGCGGTCACGCCGGTGGAGCCGCACTCAAGGTCGACCGTGCCGTTCTGCACCAGCGGAATGCGCGTTTGCGAGGTCACCAGGTTGTACTTCACCTGCAAATCCGGCAGTTCAAGCTTTTGCTTGATGCGCTCGACAATCTTGCTCGCCAGGTCTACCGAATAGCCCATCGGCTGCCCCGTGTGATCACCCACGTAGGAGAACGGCACCGAGGCATCGCGATAGCCCAGCGTGATGCTCTTGGCATTGGCGACCTTGTTCAGCGTGCCGGTCAGCGGCGCTTCGTTTGCCTGGACCTGGCTGGCGAGCAGCAGGCCGAGGGTGCAGCCGATCAACGTGATTTTTTGCATTGTTATTCTCCGTTGTGGGTCAAGCGATTAGCGGCGGGCGGCGATTACGGTGATTTCCACCAGCACCTCTGGACGAGCCAGTTGCGCCTGTAACGTGGTGCGGGTCGGCGCATTGCCCGGTGACAGCCACTGCGTCCAGACCTCGTTCATGGCGGTGAAATCGCGGCCAATGTCATTCAGGTAAATGGTCGCGTTAAGCAGATGATCCTTGTCGCTGCCAGCCTCGGCCAGCAACGCATCGATCTTCGCCAGCACCTCGGCGGTTTGGCCGGTGACGTCGGGGCTGTCACCCGGCACCTGTCCCGAGAGAAACACCAGATCGCCAAAGGTCAGCGCGCCAGAGAGTCGGCTGTTGCTGTTGATACGGTTGATGCTCATCGGTTTTTCCTTTTCAAGTCAGGCGACGCGGGGTGCGAGGCCGTGCATTTCAATTGAAGGTGCGCGCCGGGCGATCAACTCGCTGAGCAACCGGGCGCTGCCACACGCCAGGGTAAAACCCAGGGCACCATGGCCGAGGTTGAGCCAAAGATTGCGGTACGCCGTGGCGCCAATCAACGGCACGCCGCTGGGGGTGGCCGGGCGCATGCCGGCCCACTCGATGGCGGCGTCGTAATCGCCGGCCTTGGGCAAGGTTTCCTGCGCCTGGCGCTTGATCAGCGCCAGCCGTCTGGGGTCGAGCGCCGGGTCGAAGCCGACGATGTCGACCATCGCCGCCACGCGCAGTTGTTCACCAATGCGGGCGTAAACAATCTTGCGGTTGTAATCGGTGATGCTCAGGTCCGGCGCACGATGTTCGGCGCCGATAGGCAAGGTCAGGCTGTAACCCTTGAGCGGGTACAGCGGCAAGTTCATGCCCGGCAGCGCCAGCGCCGGACTGCGATGTCCGGCGGCAATCACCAGTTGCTCGACCGGCAGCACCTGCGACCCCATTTCTATGGCCTGCACCGCGCCGGCTGCGTGGCGAATGCCGGTGACCTTGTGGCCGAGCAAAAACTCGCAACGCCCCGAGGCCTTGAGCCGAGCCAGCAGTTGCTGACAGAAAGCATGGCAATCGGCGACTTCTTCGTCAGGGGTATAAATCGCGCCCACAAACGGCGCCTCGGCGAGTGCAGGCTCCAACTGTGCACACTCAGCCCGGGACAACACTTGTTGCTGTTGCGGATCGGCCAAACCCTGGCGAGCATGTTCGAAACTTGCCGCTTCACGAAACGTCACCAGTTTGCCGTTACGCCGCCAGTCGAAACCGTCGAAATGGTCTTCGTCGCGCCAGCCTTGCAGCGTGGACTGGCTCAAAAGCGCCAGACGCAACAGGTGCGCGCCATTGCGCTGATTCACCGAACGACGGCAGGCCGCCAGGAAGGACGCCATCCAGCGCCATTGCGCCGGGTCCAGGCGCGGACGCAGCTTCAGCGGCGAGTCACCGCGCAACATCCAGCCAAGTGCCTGCAACGGAACGCCGGCATCGGCCAGAGGCGCGACGTAACGGTAGGACAACTGGCCGCCGTTGGCGAAACTGGTCTCGCTGCCCAGCGAATCCCGGGCCTCGACCAGCGTCACGTCGACGCCCTCGCGCACCAGTGCGTAAGCCGTCGTCAGGCCAATGACGCCACCACCGATGATGCAAACCAGCTGAGCCATGTCTGTCCTTAACCGTTGTTGAAACAGGCTTCAGGTTAGGACCAGGTGACAGACCTTGAACAATGCATAAAGATGCCTGACCCATAAACAAAGGTTATGGACTGCCATGCGACTGCGACACATCGAGATTTTCCAGGCCATTCGCCAGACCGGCTCGGTCAGTGGCGCTGCCCAGTTGCTGCACGTGTCGCAGCCGGCGGTGAGCAAAGTGCTGCAACACGCCGAACAGCAACTGGGCTTCCCGTTATTCCTGCGGGTGCGCGGGAAATTGCAGGCCACGCCCGAAGCGCTGGAGCTTGAGCGCGAAGTCGACAAGGTCACCGAAAGCCTGCAAGGCGTGCGACGTCTGGCCCAGAGCCTGCGTCGCGAGCCGGGTCACAGCGTTCGGATCGGCGCGATCCCGGCGCTGGCCCTGTCGCTGCTGCCACCGGCCATCAACGAGTGGACGCAACGCTACCCGGACATCGTCTGCGAACTGTCCAGTGCCCACAGCCGTGAGCTGATGCAGAACTTGCTGATGCGTGAAGTGGATGTCGCGCTGACCTTGCAACCGCCAGATCACCCGGGCCTGAAGGCACAGGTCTTGGCCTGCGGGGTTTTGGTGGCGCTGGCGCCGTTGGGCTATTGGAACGATGACGCCTTGAGCCAACCGTTGCCGTTGATCGAACTGGCCGGTGCGCCGCTGATTGGCCTGTCCAGCGCTGACCCACTGGCGGCCAGGCTCGACAGCTACCTTGAGGCGGTCGATCCACCGCCGCGGGTGCGCATCGCGGTGCAAACCTATTCACTGGCGCGGGCGATGGTTGAATCCGGCGCCGGGCTGGCGGTGATCGATCCGTTTACCGCGCTCGGCGCATCCCCCGCCACCACGGCGATTCGACCGCTGGCGCCCGCGTTACCGATCACCTTGTATGCAGTCACCCGCGCCGACGAACCGCCGCCCCACACCTTGAGCGACTTGTTGCAGGTGTTCAGCCGACGGGCGCAGGCGCAACTGGATCACCTGTCCCCCTGTGGGAGCGGGCTTGCTCGCGAATGCGGTGGATCAGTCAGCGATGATGTCGACTGACCTGACGCTTTCGCGAGCAAGCCCGCTCCCACAGGTTTTGCAAATAGCTGCAGTGCGGTCTACAAGACATAAAACAAAATCGCGACAAAGTGCAGCACACTCCCCGCGATCACGAACAAATGCCAGATCCCGTGCGCATGCCGCAGCCGATGATCCAGCGCAAAAAAGACAATCCCCACGGTGTACAACACCCCGCCCGACGCCAGCCAGGCAAAACCGGTACTGCCTAGCGCCGCGAGCAATGGCTTGACCGCCACCAGCACAATCCAACCCATCACCGCGTAAATCACGATCGACAAAACCCGCGCTTCCGACCGCGGCTTGATCTCTTGCAGGATGCCGATCAGCGCCAGCCCCCAGACAATCCCGAACAACGTCCAGCCCCACGGCCCGCGCAGGGTCACCAGGCAGAACGGCGTGTAGCTGCCGGCAATCAGCAGGTAGATCGAAAAGTGATCGACCTTCTGCATGATCGTTTTCTTACGCCCGCGCACGCTGTGGTAAACGGTCGACGCGCTGTAAAGCACCATCAAGGTAAACCCGTAAATCGCCACGCTGACGATCTTCCATGGGCTGCCGTCCATGCTGGCAATCACCAGCATCCACACCACCCCGACCGTCGCCGCCACCGCCCCGACCAGATGCGTCCAGGCGTTCAATCTTTCCCCGTGATACATGTATTGCTTCCCTCAAAATTCGCTACAACCTTGCGCAAGGCTCAGGCCTTGAGATTAAAAGCGCAATGTTTCAGATCACAATTCCCCTCATACGTGCACAATCGAGCCATTCGACCAAGAGTCCACGCCATGCTGATCGACGAAGAGTTGACCCTGAAAAAACTCGAGGTGTTCCTCGCCTTCATGCGCACCGGCAACCTGGCCCGGGCCGCCGCCGAGTTGCAGACCAGCAACGTCAGCGTGCACCGTGCCATTCACTCCCTGGAAAGCGCTTTGCGCTGCCCGTTGTTCAAGCACGAAGGCCGCAACCTGACACCGCTGGAAAGCGCTTATGTGCTGGAAGAGCGGGCGCAGAAGCTGATTCAGGACGTGGTCGAAACCGTGCGCCTGACCCGCGAAGCGGCGGGGTTTTCGGCTGAACGCTTCAAGCTTGGCTCGTTGTATTCGCTGACGGTGAAGACCGTGCCGCAGCTGATCATGGGCCTGAAGATCCGCCGCAGCGAGCTCAACATCGACCTGATCCTCGGCTCGAATTTCGACCTGCTGTACAAGCTCAAGAACATGGAAGTCGACGCGATCCTGGTGTCCCTGGACGACAGCGTCAACGACCCGGACTGCGAGCAGATACCGCTGTTTTCCGATGACATCTTCCTGGCCACACCGGCGGATTCGAAATTTGCCCAACGGGCGGAAGTTGACCTGGCCGAAGTGCGCGACGAAACCTTCATCACCCTGACCCAGGGGTTTGCCACACACCAGGACGGCAACCGGGTGTTCAAGCAGGCAGGGTTCGAGCCGAAGGTGGCGATGCAGGTCAACGACATCTTCACCCTGCTGAGCATGGTCAGTTCAGGGGTGGGTTATGCGTTGCTGCCGGGGCGGATTGCGGCGGTGTATGAGAACCGGGTGAAGCTGATCCCGTTGCAGGAAAAGTATCGGTTGCAGCAGCACATCGGCGTGGTGTTTTTGAAGGCCAAGGAGCGTGATCCGAATCTGCTGGCGTTGCTGGCGGAGTGTCGGATGTATGCCAATCGTCAGGCCTGAGACCGAGTCGGCCCCAATCGCCAGCAGGCTGGCTCCCACAGTGGAAGTGCAAACCCTATTCCCCCTGTGGGAGCTAGCCTGCTAGCGATGGCGTCAGTCCAGGCAACTCAGAATCTGAAGTCAGCCAACAATCCCGCGAACAATGAAGTACAACAACGAAGGCCCAAGCAAGCACCCAAGCCCGGTATGGAACGTCGCGGTCAACGCGCCATAAGGCACCAACCGCCGATCCGTCGCCGCCAGCCCGGCCGTCACACCGCTCACAGTGCCGGCCAACCCGCCAAACACCATCGCCGAACGCGGGTTATCCAGCCCCATCCAGCGCGCAGCCATCGGCGTGCCGACCATCACGAAAATCGCCTTGATCAACCCGGTGGCAATCGACAACGCCACCACGTCAGAACTCGCACCAATCGCCGCTCCGGTCACCGGCCCGACGATGTACGTCACTGCGCCCGCACCAATGGTGGTCATGCTGATCGCATCGCGATAACCGAATACCCAGGCCATGCTCGCCCCGACAATAAACGGCAGAATCGTGCCCAGCAGCAGCGCAATCACGCCGATCAAACCAGCCTTTTTCGCTTCGGTGGCCTGCACTTCGAACGCCGTTGCGACGATCGCAAAGTCTCGCAGCATCGCGCCGCCCATCAAACCAATGCCGGAGAACAGCGTCAGGTCCGCCAGGCCTTTTTGTCCGCCGGTCATGGTGCCGCCGACCCAGGCCAATACAAGCCCGATGACAATGGCAATCGCCGAGCCGTGAATCCGCCCGAACGTCAGCCGCTTGGACAACACCACCGACACCCACATGATTACGCCGACAAATGCGAACGCCGTGACCAAGCCGTTATGTTCCAGGCCTTTCTCGATGAGATCCCACATATCAACGACCTCCTACTGGCGTGCCGACCGGGGTAATTTCCTCGGGCTCATCGGGCAAGGGTTCGCCTTTGTGAGTGCGGCTGATCAGCGCAATCGTGCAACCGCAGATCACCACCGAACCAATCGCCGCCAGCACCGCCACCGGGCCACCGTGCAGCGCCGTCACGACGTTCTGTTGTGCGGCCATTGCGACCACCACCGGAATGTACATGGCGCCCCAGAAGCCGACGCCCATCTCGCAATCCTTGGTCATGCCGCCGTGCCTGTGCATCCACAACCGCGCGCAGATCAACAGGATCATCGCGATCCCGACTCCGCCCACGTTGGATTTGACGCCCAATAACACGCCAAGCGCATCGCCCATGATCACCCCTGCCAGCGTACAGATCGCCAACAGCGCCACACCGTAAATAATCATTGTTGTTGTCCTCAAAGTGCATCGTCGAATGTTGTTTTTGTTGTTCGAAGGCTTGAGTCGGTGGTCTAGGGTTGGCGGCTTCCCTCCTCACGCAACAGCGCCTGCAAGGTGTCGAGGCGAGCACCGTCGAAGGCAATCACGGTGCCCTGCTCGAACACCCGGCGCGCCAGCCCGGTCAGCACCGCACCAGGCGGCAGTTCGATCTGTAGACGCACGCCACGCTCGTAAGCGCTTTGCACGGTGCCGCGCCAATCCACCACGCGGCACATGTTGAAAGCCAGGTCGTTGCGCAAAGCTTCGATGTTGATGATCGGCCGGGCGCGGCTGCCGCTCAGGTAGCCCAATGTCGGTGTTTTCAGTTGCACGTTGGCGAAGGCTTCGGCCAGGGTTTTCGCCGGAGCTTCCAGCAGCGGGCAATGGGAAGGCACGCTGACGACCAGGCGTTTGGCCAATCCGGCACCGCGACCTTTCGCCAATTCGGCAACGGACTTCATAGCAGCATCGCTGCCGGCGATGACCACCTGATTATCAGCATTGATGTTGGCCAGATAAACCGGCGTATCGATGCTGTGAACCTGCGCCAGCAACCCTTCCACGGTCGACAGCTCCAGGCCGATGATCGCGGTCATGCCGTAGCCCTGTGGATAAGCTTGCTGCATCAACTCGCCACGCAGGCTGACCAGATGCAGCGCATCGCTGAAGCTCAGGGCGCCCGCCACCACCGCTGCCGGGTAGGCACCGATGGACAATCCCGCCACGTAATCCGGCGCCATTGATAACTGGCGTGAAGCCGCAACGCCGGCAATCAACAGGCACAGCTGAACGGCCCGTGTCGACGTCAACGCCTCGGCCGAATCCAGCAGCAAAGTGTCTTCGCCAAGCACTTCACTCGCCTCGATCACCGTTTCGCGAGGCAAACGATGGAGCATGCCCGGCTGCTGCGCGCCTTGCCCTGGGAACACCAGCAAACTGCTCACGCTGCTTGCTCCCACGGATCAATGACCAGGCAGGCCTCACGGGCGTTTTTCAGCAAAACCCGACGGGCAGGACCGGCCCATTCGCGCAGGGCGACGGCGCCGAACGGTGTTTGCAACTGCATGTCTACCTGGCACGCAGCCGTGTCCAGAATCTTCAGCAGCGCCTGCGCTTTCAGTCGATCCATTGGTTGCGGTGTGCGCAGGATCAAGTCGAGATCACTGCGCTCATGCAACGCTTGAACACCACTGGCCAGTTCAAACCCGGCACTGCCGCTGACACCCCACACCCAACCGCAACCATCGAGCATCGGCCGCAGTTGATCGAGGGCACGCAACGCCAATACATCCCGGTCGATAGAAACATGACAAAGCGCTTCCGGCCGTACCCGACGCGAAATCGAATCGATCGACATCACCGCTGCAAAGCGCTGCTCACGCAACCGCCCACGCACCCCGACCGCGATGTGATCCGGCGCACTCAGCGCACGCCGAACCACCACCGGCTGACCTGCGCGGATCGACTCGATCACCCACGCAGGCGCGTCCATCGGCAGCTTTTCTAGAGTCATGCCCCAGAGCAGGTCGTGGGCCAGAAAGGTATTCACCACTGCGCTCTCAGCAGTTCGCGAACCTTGCTCGATGCAGCGCGGTTGCTCGCACCCAATCGACCGCTCAGGTCTCGCCCCGTCGCGGCAACATCGCCGATTGCCTGATCCAGACATTCAGTCACTCGCGCCAAGTCGGCTGCGGTTGGTTGTTCAATCTGCTCGACCGACAAGGTTTCCCACAGCAATCCAAGGCTCGCGTAGCTGTCGATGTCATACGCCATCGGTGGCACGCTGGCAGCCAACGCTTCAAGCTCCTCGACGCTGCGCAACGTCACCCGCGCCGCCGACGCCTTGCCCATCGCATGCACCATCACGCCCGGATCACGCAGGGCAATCAAGCGATTGGCCTGATACCCGTGCGCCAGAAACGCCCCGGACATCGCCTTGCCCACCAGCAAACCGATCACCGCATGGCCAGCCAACCGGGCGCGGGCATAGCTGTCCGCCGCACCGGCGAGGGCCTGATGAATGCCGAGCGCTTCTTCGCGCCGGCCGTAGGCCTGGCTCGGTACATCGACGATGGCGATCAAGGCACGCTTGTGCGGTTTATCCAGATCGGTCGAGATGACTTCATCCACAGCCTTGGCCAGACCCCAGCCTTCCAGCAGACCGACCTCGCCATTGCGGGCGCGGACGAAACGGTTGTCGGGATCAGCCACCACGGCGATAAAGCGAACAGGCTGATCACCCAACACACCGTCGGCGACCTTCAATGAAGCGGGCAAACCTTCGACCGGTTTCGCGCCAGCGCTCAAGGCGTTGAACCAGTTCAAGCCCCTCAGGGAATAGGTGCTCATGAGCGCTCTCCTTGATACAGATCGCGAACCACTGACGGCTCGATTTGCGGCTCGGCGTCCAGACGGGCCAGCCGTTGCAGGAACAGATCGGCCTGACGACTGCGTTGTTGTTCCGGCAAACCTTGCTTGAGCAATTCGCCGACCTGCTGCTGAATCTGCGTCACATCATCGGCGACATAACGGTCCGCCAAACCACTGGCGAAACGCTGCTCGCCCCCGGTCAGGCTCCAGATGAAAGGACGGTCGCGGGAGTCGTATTCCTCAAGCCCCGCCTCCTGTTCGATCACTTGCGGACCGTTTAGGCCAAGCCGCGCTTCCTGAGTCACCAGCAAGTAGCTGCACAACCCGGCGGCAATCGACATTCCGCCAAAGCAGCCCACGCTGCCGGCGACAACACCAACAACTGGCTGGTACTGGCGCAGATCGACAATCGCCGCATGGATATCGGCAATCGCTGCCAGCCCGAGGTTGGCTTCCTGCAAACGCACGCCGCCGGTTTCCAGCAACAACACCGCGCGAGTCGGGATGCCATTGCGGTTATCTTCGGCGGCCAGTTCCAGCGCACCGGCCATTTTCGCCCCACCGACTTCGCCGAGGCTGCCGCCCTGAAACGCGCCTTCGATGGCGGCGATGACCACCGGTAATCCACCGATGCTGCCCTTGGCGATCACCACGCCGTCATCGGATTGCGGCACCACGCTCTGGCGCAATAGCCACGGCGACATGACGCGTTGAAACGGGTCTAGCATTTCGCGGAAGGTGCCAGGGTCGAGCAAGGCTTTCGCCCGTTGCCGGGCGCCGAGTTCGACGAAGCTGTGCTTGTGTAGGAGTTCTTTACTGTCAGTCATGACCGATCTCCTCAAAGCCTTGTTCCAGACGCAAACGCACCACGCCGGGTGTCGCGCCGAAATCATGGATATCGATGGCCATCGCTGGCGGAGTCTGGCCGTCGAACATCCGTGCAAACAGGTGCTGCCAGCGTTGTTGCGCGCCATTGACCGAGGTCTGCACCTTAATCGTCAGCGTGCCCGCCTGACCCGGTTCGATCAGCACTTCCAGATCGCCCGAACCGACACAGCCCACCAGCGTACGGCCCCGTGGCGGCTGCCCGGCGGGGAATTCAAAGGATAAGGTTTCCATCAGAAAGCTCCGGACTCGATGCGGTCGATAAACAGGCAGGCGGCGAGCAAATCCGCGGCACCACCGGGCGACGCATTCAATGCGATTAATTGTTCGTCCAGCTCGTGCAAACGGCGGCGACCGGCGAGGCTGGCGCTGCCACCGGCGTCGAGTACGGCCTGGGCACCGAGTTGCATGGTCTGCAGACCGTGTTCGCCAGCGCGGTAGAGCACGCAGGTGTCGGCCAGACCCGTCATGATCGCCAGCAAGGCATCGAGCCGGGCGTTCTGCTCACCATGGCCAACGGCACGGCTGCGTTTGAGTTGCGGCAGTGCCCGTTGCTGCACCGACGGAAAGCCCAGTTGAGCTTCCTCACGGGCACCGCGCACGCCATAGCGTTGGGCGACTTGAGCGCCATGGCTGAGTGGACGTGGCGCGTAACGGTCATCAAGTAGCGCGAGGCGTGCTGCGCGCACAGCAATCGAACCTGCGGCACTGGATTCAGGTTCAAGCGCGCAGGCCGTGACCAACAGACCCAAGGCCCAGATCGCCCCGCGATGAGTGTTCACGCCGCCGGTGGTGGCGAGCATCGCTTCCTCCCCTTCCCGACCAATGCGCCCGACGGCTTCGCGCAGCGGCACGCCGACTTCGCCAAGCTCAATGGCCGCTTCCGCCATTTCCTTGAACGCAGGCCACAGGGACAGCGCCGAGGCGTGCATCAGCCCGAGGTGCAAATCGGTATGGGCGCCATTGCCACGACGGTCGACCAATGCCGGTTTCGGCGACAGGTCCGCTTCGTCGATCAGCGCGTCCACGGCCACGTCCGCCAGCCGTTCAGCCAGGGAAAGCGTTTTCGGTTGCAGGTTGAATGCGTGCATTACCAGCTCCTGAACTTGGCGGGCGGGTTGTAGAGGCCACCGGACCACTCGACCAGATCCGCCACGCTTTTGGCGGCGAGCAATTCGCGGGTGGCGTCGGTGCGGCGAATGCCGAGGTCTTCGGGCAAGGCGATCAGGCCTTCGCGGCGCATGCGTGCGGTGTCTTTGGGGTTGTGGCGCAGGCCGATGGCGGTCACTCCGGCGACGGCGGCGATCATCGCCTGACGTTCTTCCAGCGAGCGGGCCTTGTACAGATAGGCGATACCTTCTTCGGTCAGCAGGTGGGTGACGTCGTCGCCGTAGACCATGATCGGCGCCAGCGGCATGCCGCTTTTCTTCGCCACTTCTATTGCATCGAGGGTTTCGACGAAGGTCGGTTTGCCGCCTTCCTGGAAGGTCTCGACCATTTGCACCACGAGTTTTTTACCGCGTTCGAGCAAGGCTTCGGGCGCATCCTCATGACGCATGTCGAGCCAGGCCGGCGTGCTGTGACGGCGACCGCGCGGGTCGTGGCCCATGTTCGGCGCGCCGCCGAAACCGGCCAAACGACCACGCGTTACGGTAGAGGAATGGCCGTCGCCATCGACTTGCAGGGTGGCGCCGATGAACAGGTCCACCGCGTATTGCCCGGCCAGTTGGCAGAACATTCGGTTGGAACGTAGAGATCCGTCGCGCCCGGTGAAGAACACGTCGGGGCGCGCGGCGATGTAGTTTTCCATCCCCAGTTCAGTGCCGAAGCAATGCACGCTTTCGACCCAGCCACTTTCGATCGCAGGGATCAGCGTCGGGTGCGGATTGAGCGTCCAGTTGCGGCAGATCTTGCCTTTAAGGCCCAGGGATTCGCCGTACGTCGGCAGGATCAGTTCGATGGCGGCGGTGTTGAAACCGATGCCGTGGTTCAGCGACTGGACGTTGTGTTTCTCGTAGATCCCACGAATCGCCATCATCGCCATCAACACGTGCACAGGCTTGATGTGCCGTGGGTCGCGGGTGAACAGCGGTTCGATGTAGAACGGCTTGTCGGCCACCACCACGAAATCGACCCAGGACGCGGGGATGTCGACGCGCGGCAGGTCGCTGACATCGTCCACCAGTTGATTGACCTGGACGATGACGATGCCGTCGCTGAAGGCGGCCGGTTCGATCAATGCGGGGGTGTCTTCGGTGCTCGGGCCGGTGTAGATGTTGCCGGCGCGGTCGGCCATGAAACCGGCCGAGAGCACGACGTTGGGAATCAGGTCCACCACCAGCCGCGCATAGAGCTCGATGTAGGTATGGATCGCGCCGATTTCCAGCAGGCCATCTTCCAGCAACTGGCTGATGCGCAAGCTCTGGGTGCCGGCAAAAGAGAAGTCGAGCTTGCGGGCGATGCCGCGTTCGAACAGGTCCAGGTGCTCGGAGCGTCCGACGCTGGGCATGATCATGTGCAAGTCATGCAGCTTGGCGGGATCGGCCTTGGCCAAGGAGCGGGAGAGGAAATCCGCCTGCTTCTGGTTATTGCCCTCCAGCACCACACGGTCGCCGGGCAGGATCAAGGCCTCCAGCGCTGCGACGATGTTGTCGGTGGGCAGCACCACACCGTCGGCCAGACCGCGCACAAGCTCGAGACGCCGCTGCTTTTCGCTGCGCCGCCGCGTCCATCGCGAGTCGGGGGATATTGTTGTTGTCATGACCACTCCACGGGTTCGCTGTCGTGGGAGTCACCTTAGGAGTGTTGGGTGGGGGGCATCAATCAAGCACAGAGTCGGATCGTTACGCTTGGAGTAATGGTTGGCCGGGCGGACGCCATCGCGAGCAGGCTCGCTCCCACATTGAATCTGCGGCGCATACAAAACCCCTGTGGGAGCGAGCCTGCTCGCGATGGGGCCGGAACAATCACCGTAGTTTTCAATGCCGAAGCACTACAGCCCGATCATCTGCTCCTGCACCCGAATCAAAAGCTGCTCAGCACTTTCCAACAGCTGCGCCAACAACGCCGGATCTTCATCCATGTAACCTTCGTACTCCGCCAGGTTTCGTCGCTCATGGCACAGGGCGAACAACCGAACCTGTACTTTGCCGATATCTGCGGTATGAACCAGACACTGGAACACCAGATATCGCTTGTCCGAACGGTAGCCACACAAGCGAAGAGCTGTCAGTGCAAGCGCGTGGGCAGCGTTGTAAGCCAGGTCGAATCGACTTGCGAAGGACAGCGAGCATGTTTGCGCATCTTTCAATCGATCCACAGCCGAACGCATCAGCCCTTCACATTCCTTGCGATCCGGCGGCTCGGCTTTCAGTCCACCGCTACGTAACAGGTTCTCCAGATTCTCGTTGCTGCCCATCCTTGGACTCCAAAGGGTTTTCCCCCATCAGGTTGATCTTGTCCTGCTGCGCTACCCGCACGACGAAGCTGTTTTCAGCCGTCAGTTTTGCGGCCCAGTCGTCGGGGGTGTAGAGCGTCGGATTGAGGACGCGGCCTAATTGCTCCTCCAGAGGCATAAGCCGTTCCATCACTTCACTGTAGTGCAGGCCTTCGCCGATCAGCATGAGATCAATGTCACTGGATGCGTTTGCCGAATCCTTGGCGATTGAACCGTACACAAATGCCCAGGTGATCTGTTCAGCAAAGGGTTGAAGCGCCTGACGCAGAGGCTCGGCAATGCCAAACGTTTTGCGGGCGATGCCCAACAGCTCGGCATAGATCGGGCACTGCGGATTGGCTTGATAGTGGGTCTGGTTGCCCTGGCGGCTCAGGGTCAACACGCCTGCCTGTTGCAACCGATCCAGCTCGCGCATGAGGCTGCCTTTACCCACTTGAGCCCAGCGGGCGATCTCGTTGGCGTAAAAACTTCGGTCGGGTTTGCCGAACAACAAGCCCAGCACTTTTTGCTGAGTGGTGGTGAACAGGGCTTCGCTGAGGGAAAGGTTTTTCACAGTGGCAACCGATGAGTCCCAAAAAGGGAATGATAGGTCCCTTTTTGGGAATCTTCAACTTTTGCCGGTCGATTGGAGGTTTGTGTTTAAAAGTTTGTCCGCTGCAAGGGTGGGAGGCTACACGGCGTGACGTCGCCACCTACAGCAATGCCGGAAGCCGCTGACTGGTGGGGTTTTGCGCTGAGCTTTATCGTTTGTGAGTCGCTGCCAAATCAGCGATAGGGGCTGGAAACCCCATAAGTGACGGGGCGCAAAAGCGTCCTTCATAACGTATGCTTGCGCACCTTTATTGTGTGCACTCCGTTATGGCGGCTGTGCGCGGGAGACTTAACCGTCTGCCGGGTTTCTCCGTTACCCCGGGTTTCCAGCCGCGTACAGCTGCCACCTATTCGCGTGGAAACCGAATGGGTCAGCCTCAACCCCTGACGGAGATTCACAATGTTCAAAGCCACTCCCAATCCCCCGGAAACCGACACCGATCCCGAGGCAGTCCTCGAAGCCGAAAAACTCAAGGAAGCCGCCGACCGCGCCTTCGCCCATTACTTCCCTCCCGCTCACGAAAAACCGGCCAAACGCCGCAAACACCCTCTCTTCACCGTCTCCCCCGACATCGACACCGAAGCCCTTTTGGCCAACGCCTCCGAAGACTTGCTGTCGATCAGCGCCATTGCGGCCGATCTGGCGGACGATGTTGAAGGTTCGCGCCGGTCGGTAGCCTTGGCGCTCAGTCGAATGGCCGATGGGGTGCAGTTGTTGGTGGAGCGGGCGCTGGATCATAACGAGGCGTTGCAGATGCAGATGCGCGCCAAAGTCTAGTGCACACCCCCTGTGGCGAGGGAGCTTGCTCCCGTTCGGCTGCGCAGCAGTCGCTAAATAATCGGTTCGCCGGAGATTTTGGGGCTGCTTCGCAACCCAGCGGGAGCAAGCTCCCTCGCCACAGGATACGGGTCAGACTAGCCCGGCACTCACCAACAACTCCTCCAGCGCCAGCAAGTCCGGCACCTTCGCCACTTGCTCCCCCACCTGCACCGCCGCCTGCTCCAGCGGACACAACGGCACATCCACGTAACTCAACTGACTGTCGAGCTTGTACGACCGCGGAATCCCCTGCACCAGCAACGCAATGAACTTCAACTCCGGCCGTCCACCCAGTGCATTGAGAATCACGATCCGCGCCCGCTCGCCGATGACGATTTTCTGGCCGCACGCCGACTCGAAACTGAGCAACGGAATCTGCCGGTCCCGCCACGTCACCAACCCCAGGTACCACGGCGGCGTGTCAAGATCGAACGCCCCCGGTTGATAGTCAATCAACTCCGCCACTGCCACATTGGGCAGGATCAGGTTGCGGTCGGCCAGGGGCAACAGCAGGCCGGTGAGATTGGAGGTACGGTGCTCAAGCATGGGTTTTGCTCCACAACGCGATGCTGTCGAGCAGCACCGATTCCTGGTACGGCTTGCCGAGGTAGTCGTTGACGCCGATGGCCATGGCGCGGTCGCGGTGTTTCTGGCCGGTGCGGGAGGTGATCATGATGATCGGCAAGTGCTGCAGACGTTCATCGCTGCGCACTTGGGTCGCCACTTCGAAGCCGTCCATGCGCGGCATTTCGATGTCGAGCAGCATCACGTCCGGCAGGTGATCTTCGAGCAGCAGCATGGCGTCGACCCCGTCCTTGGCGGTCAGCACGTTCATGCCGTGGCGTTCGAGCAGGCGGCTGGTGACCTTGCGCACGGTCACCGAATCGTCGACCACCAGCACCAACAGCGGCTTATGCGGCTCGATTTCCGGGTCCTGAGTCTGCGTCCGTTGCGGCGCCTGGGCCTGCATGGCGCGGATCGGCGCGAGCAAATCGAGAATCAGCACCACCCGGCCATCGCCCAGAATCGTCGCCCCGGACAGCCCCTGCACCGCCGCAAACTGCGGGCCGAGGCTTTTGACCACGATCTCGCGCGTGCCGGCCATGGAGTCAACCTGCACGGCGATGTGCCGCTCGTTGCATTGCACCAGCAACACCGGCAGCGGCAGGCTCTGGCCCAACAGTTTCGGACGAGTGCTGGTTTTCAGCAGCTCGCCCAGATAACACAGTTCATAACGCTGCCCGGCGTATTCGTAAGTCGGCGGATCAAGCCGGTAATGCCCTTCGAGTTCATTGGGCAACACGCGAACGATGCCATCGATGGTGTTCAGCGGGATCGCGTATTGATCTTCCAGGCACTGCACCATCAACGCACGGTTGACCGACACGGTGAACGGCAGGCGAATCCGGAAATGCACGCCCTGCCCCGGTGTCGAGTCAATGACCATGGTACCGCCGAGTTGCCGAACCTCTTCGTGAACCACGTCCATGCCCACGCCACGCCCGGAAATCTGGGTGATTTTCTCGGCGGTGGAGAACCCCGGTTGCAGGATGAATTGCAGCACGTCGCGGTCGCTGATATCGGCGTCCGGGGCCAGCAAGCCACGCTTGATCGCCTTGCGTCGCACCGCCTCCAGCGGCACGCCTGCGCCGTCATCGCGGATGTCGAAAATGATGTCGCCGCCCTCGCGGGACAGGTCGAGGGTGATCCGCCCTTGAGCCGGTTTGCCCGCCGCGATACGCACCTCGGCCGATTCCAGGCCGTGGTCCACGGCATTGCGCAGCATGTGCTCCAGCGGTGCCGCCATGCGCTCAAGCACGCTGCGATCCATCTCGCCTTCGGCGTTGCCGACGATAAATTCGACGTCCTTGCCCAGCTCACCGGAAACCTGACGGACGATGCGCTTCAAACGCGGCAACATGCGCTCGAACGGGACCATGCGCGTACGCATCAGGCCTTCCTGCAATTCGGTGTTGATGCGGCCCTGCTGTTGCAGCAGGTTTTCCGCGTCCTGATTGCGTCGGTCGAGGGTTTCCTTGAGGTCGAGCAGGTCGGAGGCGGATTCGAACAGCGCCCGCGACAGTTGCTGCAACTGCGAGTGACGGTCCATTTCCAGCGGATCGAATTCTTCGTAGCCCAGGCGTTCGGCGTCGACTTGCTGACGACTGAGTATCCGTCCCTGGGTTTCGGTATCGAGCCGGCGCAACTGGTCGCGCATGCGCTCGATGGTGGTTTCCATCTCGCTCAGGGCCACCTGCGCATCGTTGACCTGTTGCTCGATACGGCCACGGAAGATCGATGTTTCGCCGGCGAGGTTGACCAGATCGTCGAGCAGTTCAGCCGAGACCTTGACCATGTCGGCGCCCGCTTCGACTTGCGGCGCCGGGGTCTCGGGTTTCGGCGTGGCGGGCACCACCAGCGGCGTATCGGGAACGGATGGATGACTGAAATTCTTGATCGCGTCGATCAACCGATCGGCCGACGGCAACGGCTGACCGGCGCGGGTGGCATCGAGCATTTGCGCCAGTCGGTCGTGACTGCTTTGTAGCAGCGCGAACAGCGCCGGGGTCGGTTGCAGCACGCCAGCGGAGAGGCCTTCGTAGAGGAATTCCAGCTCATGGGCGAGGTCGCCAATAGGCGCAATTTCCACCATTCGCGCGCCGCCCTTGAGGGTGTGCAGGTCGCGCAACAGGGTTTCCACTTCCTGACGGTTCGACGGCTCGGCTTGCCAGCGTACGAGGGCCGCGCCGGAGTTTTCGATGATGTCGAAACCTTCCTCAAGGAAGATCTCCAGCAGCTCGGGGTCATGGCCCGGCGAGTCATTGGCCGGCGCGGGTTCTGCCGCTTCGGCAGTGTGGGTGTTGCCGTGGCGGAACTCGCGAATCGCTTCGATCAGTTCGTTCGGGGCGCCCAGGGTGTGCTGGTTCTGCAACTGTTCAAGCAGCACCGCGAGGCGGTCATGGCTTTGTTGCAGCAGCTGCGCCAGGGTTTCGCTGTGGCTGTAACGGCGATCCACCAGACCTTCGTAAAGACTCTCCAGTTCATGGGCGAGGTCGCCGACCGGTTCGACCTCGGCCATCCGCGCGCCGCCCTTGAGGGTGTGTAAATCGCGCTGCAAGGATGACAACGGCGCGGCGTTGTCCGGGTCGCTCAGCCAGCGCTGTAAGGCCTGGCCGGCGCTCTCGAGAATATCCACTGCCTCTTCGAGGAAGATCGAAACGATCTCGTCATCGAGTTCGACCTGAGTCGCGGTCTGTTCCAGTTCGGCGGTGGCGCTGCCCAGTTCGCGGATGCTCAGGGTGCGGCTGCCGTCGCTGCGGATCAGGCCCATGGACGACGGATCCAGGCTTTCATCGAGCAAGCCACGCAACGCCCGGATGCGCTCCGGTTGTGGGCTGACTTCCTGACCGGCAGCCAGTTCGTCGAGCATGTTGATCAGCGCTTCGTGGGCGCTTTGCGCCTCGTGGAAAAAGCGGTCGCTGACCGCCAGGCTGCTCTCTTCCACCGCACCGTACAGGTCGAGCAACGCTTCGCAGAGTTCGTCCACCGGGTGCAGATCGGCGAGGTGCGCGCCTTCACCCAAAGTAGTCAATTCATCCAGCAACGCGCTGAGTTCCTGACGCTCGCCGGGGTGCTGCTGCCAGCGCTGCAACAGGCTTTCGGCGTCGAGCAGGATGTCCATGCCCTGGGCCAGGAAGTTGTTGATCAGCTGCGGATCACGCTTGATTCGCAGCGCGGTGTTCGGCGCTTTCAACAGCGCATCCAGACGCTCGGCGAGCAGCGTTTTGGTGCGCTCGATAAGTGAATCAGCATCCGGTATCTCGGCCAGCGGATCATCTTTGAGTTGCCGCAGCCCGAGACGGAACAGACCTTCGGCTTCCAGCAGCAGTTCGACTTCGTCGAGGTCGAGGGCGATCAGGTGCGCCTTGTATTCGCGGGCGAGTTGATCCAGCGGCGTCGCCAGCTCGGCGATCGGCAATACGCCGGCCATCGAGGCGCTGCCCTTCAAGGTGTGCAATGCGCGCTGCAACTCGTCACTGGCCTGCAACGGCACATGCTCGGCGGCTTGGTCGAGGAAGCGGTTGAGGCTGGCGAGATGGGTCTCGGCTTCTTTGCGGAAGATCTCCAGCAACAGCGGATCGAGGGCCGCGACGTCTTGGGTGTCTTCATCGCTGGCCGGTAAATCTCCCTTGGCGAGGGCATGGGCGCGCGCGGCCAGTTGATCGACCTGATTGCATTGGCGCTGGGCATTGGCGGCAAATTCAGCCACCAGATCCGGTAGCAGGTCCAGTGCATCGCGGAGCAATTGTTGCACCGCCGCCCCCGGCGCAACGCTGTGCTCCAGCACGCGGTTGAGCAGGTTTTCCACGGCCCACGCCAGCTCGCCCAGCACCAGCGCACGGACCATCCGACCACTGCCTTTCAAGGTGTGGAACGCCCGGCGCAATTCACTCAACGCGGCTTTATCGTCCGGATTGGCCGTCCAGCGCGGCAAGTATTCCCGGAGGATTTCCAGGACTTCATCGGTTTCTTCGAGGAAGACTTCCCGCAGCTCATCGTCCACCGGTTCTTCGCCGGCGGGCGGTGGCAACAGGCTGCCCGGTGTAGTCAGGGCCGGCGGATTGACCGAAGACACCGGGCTGGCCAAGACGTCGGCCAGCGACTGGACGGTATCCGGATCCTCAAGTGCCTGCAGGTCCTGCATCACTTGGACTTCACTCGGGCTGAGCACATCCTCGAGCATCGGCACTTGCTGTTCGCTGGGGAAAAACCCGAGGGATGCGAGGCTTTTTTCCGCCACGTCGAGCAGTTGTTCGCCAGGTGCCTCGGGGTCGTCGCTCAGACGCTCCAGGTAATACTCGATGCTGGTGATGACGTCGGCCAGGTTGTCCAGTTCCTGCCAGCCGGGCTGGCCCGGATCGAGCAGCAGATGTTCGCGAATGAAGTGGTTGCAGGCTTCGATCAGGCTCGCCGCACGGCTCAACGGGATCATCGACAGCGCGCCGCGCACCTGGGTCAGCAAGGCCGGTAATGCCTGCAAATGCTGGCGATCCCAGTCGGCGTCGATGTAGTCGACGATCATGTCCTTGGCCTGTTGCAGGCAGATGCGCGCTTCCTTGATCACGATCTGGTGGATCTGCGTCAGATCGGTGGTCGGCAGGTGGCTTTCTTCCTGGCTCTCCGGCTCCACGGTGCCGACCATGCCGGCCAGTGTCGCTTCGACGTAGAGCAAGGCCCCGGCGACGTCCATGAGGATGGCGTCGTTGGGTTCGCGCTGGCCCTGAGCGAGGCTCAGCACCACCGCCAGTTGATCGATGATGACTTTGCGCGGCTGGCCGAAACCCAGCACCGCCAGGGTGTCGGCGATTTGCCGCAGCGGCGCCAGCAGGGTTTCGAGGTCCGAGGTGTGCTGGCGGTCGCTGCGCACAAACAGGTCGAGGCGTTCCTTGACCCGCACCAGCTCTTCACAGAGCGCGGCCAGCACCGAGCGCATGGCGTCACGGTCGGGACCGGCCAGGCGGGCGCGTTCTTCGTCCACCATTGCGCTGTCAGGCAGCGCGTCGTCCAGTGAGTAACGATCTTTCATGGTCAGCATCTGCCCGGTGGGATGTTCGGCCTTGGCAATGTAGAACAGCAAACTCTTGAGCAACTCTGGCGGTGCCGGCTGATTGATGCCGCGTATGCCTTGTTCGAGCAGGCGCTTGAGTTCTTTGTCGGCGTCCTTGAACAGGCTGCGCAGCGCCGGGCTGTTGGCGATCGAGCCCCCGCGCATGCCTTCGACCAGCGCCGAGGCGACTTGCCACAACGGGCTCAGGGGTGCGTTGCCGCACAACCCTTCAAGGCGTGAAAAAACCTTGGTCAGGTAAACGAGGTTATTGTCGTCATCCTGCTCGCGCAGCAATCCGACCAACGCCATTTGCAGCATCTGCCGCAACTTGCGCAGCACATTGGGTAAATCCGCCGGTTCAAGCAGTGCCAGCGACGCTTCGTCCAGCGCCGGCAGGTCGGGCAGTTGCGGACTGAACAGGCTGGTTTCCGACAGCAGGGTTTCGCCCCGGGCACTGCGCAAGTCGTTGATCAGCGGCAGCACCACCAAGGGTAGGTCACGGCGTGCACCTTGCACCCGGTCGAGGTAAATCGGCAGTTGCCCGAGGGCTTGCAGCAACAGGTGAAGCGCCTCGTCGCGATGGCTGACGCGGTTCTGTTGCAAGGCGGTGGCCAGGTGTTCCATTTCTTCGGCGAGCAGGGCCGCGCCGTAGAATTCGACCATCTGCAAACTGCCGTGGACCTGATGGATGCACGCCAGGCAATCGCTCAGGGCGTGCGTCGCCTGGGGGTCATCAAGCAGGGTTTCGATCGCTTGATGAGCCACTTTCAGCGTTTCGGCAATCTCGCCTTTGACCCATTCGAGGGCCACATAGTCGTGCCGATCACCCATAACCACTCCAAATCACTGCTCTACTCAAAAAAACCGAACGCCTGCGGGCGTTTCACACTTTATCCACAGCTTGCGCCTTGGCTGCCGGCAAGGTGAACCCGGACACCGAGCGCCGCAGCTGGCTGGCCATTTTCGCCAGGTTGCCAATGCTCTCGGCAGTGGCGGTCGAGCCCGATGACGTCTGCGTGGTGATCTGCTGGATCACGTTCATCGTCAGGGAAATCTGACCGGCCGAAGACGTCTGTTGCTGCGCGGCATTGGAAATACTCTGGATCAGCGCCGCCAGGGTCTTCGATACGCCTTCGATTTCTTCCAGGGCCACCCCGGCATCCTGCGCCAGACGCGCGCCGCGCACCACTTCGGTGGTGGTTTGTTCCATGGAAATCACGGCTTCGTTGGTGTCGGTCTGGATCGCCCGCACCAGGGTTTCGATCTGCCGGGTGGCGGCGGACGAACGCTCGGCCAGGCGTTGCACTTCGTCAGCCACCACCGCAAAACCGCGCCCGGCGTCACCGGCCATCGAAGCCTGAATCGCCGCGTTGAGCGCGAGGATGTTGGTCTGATCGGCAATGTCATCGATCAGGCTGACAATGTCGCCAATTTCCTGAGAAGACTCGCCCAGGCGCTTGATGCGCTTGGCGGTGTCCTGAATCTGCTCGCGAATGTTGTCCATGCCGTGGATGGTGTTGTGCACCACCTCGTTGCCCTTGTTGGCGATTTCCACCGAACGTTCCGCTACCGCCGAGGATTCGGCAGCGTTGGCCGAGACCTGGTCGATAGACTGCGCCATGTCGTTGATCGCGGTGGAGGCTTCGCTGATCTGTTGCGCCTGATGTTCCGAAGCCTGGGCCAGGTGCATGGCGGTGGCCTGGGTTTCCTGCACGGCGGCGGCAACCTGGCCGGCGGTGAGGTTGATGGTCGCCACCAGGTCGCGCAGTTGATCGACGGAATAGTTGATCGAGTCGGCGATGGTCCCGGTGAAGTCTTCAGTCACCGAGGCGGTCACGGTGAGGTCGCCGTCAGCGAGGTCTTCGATCTCGTCAAGCAGGCGCATGATCGCGTTCTGGTTGCGCTCATTCTTCTCGGCGGTTTCACGCAGCTGACGATTGGTTTCGCGCACCATCACCAGGCCTATGAGGATGATCGACATCAGCGCCAGCAGGCCCAGCACGTAGCCACCGATGGTGTCGGTGTCGCGTCCGCCAGCGAGGTTTTCAAAACCGGTGGCCAGGAGCGAGGCTTCGTCGAGCAGGGTCTGTGACAGGCTGAAAATGTTGGTCGCCGATTCGCGAACCTTGAACAGCTCCGGCGAGGTTTCGAGGATTTCATCCACCGAGCCGGAGACGAATTCGAACAGCTCGGAAATTTCGGTCAAGCGTGCGCGCGCGTCGCGGTCTTCGACCTGGCTGACTCGCAGCGAAGTATTGCCCTGGAGCATGCCGTTGAGCACCTGACCGAACCGCGCGGCGTCACGACCAAACGCGTCGGCGGCCTGTTGCGAGTTTTCATCGCCGGACAGCACGGTGTTCACCGCGCCCAGGATGCGTTCGGCCAGCAGCGACTGACGCTGGGCCATGGCCACCTGAGCGGCCGGTGCGCCGCGCTGCAAGAGGATCTCGACAACTTTTTCGTATTCGACCTGCAACTGCGGCACGGTTTCGGCCAGGGTGGCGGCGACCTGATGCAGCGACAGCACGGTCTGCTCGCTGGAGAGGATCGCATCGGTGTTTTTCAGCAGGCGTTCCCAATCCAGCTGCACGGCGCGCATTTCCGGGCGCACGGCAGACGGTGCCGGCGGCAGGCCTGTGGCCGGGTCGCCCTTCTTCAGGTAACCCCAGCGCTGGGCGAAGTCGTTGCGCGCATCGCTCAGCAGCTTGAACGCCGCCGCTTTACCGGCCGCGGCTTCGGTGGCGTTCTTGGCGATGCGCTGGGACAGCACGCGCAGCTCGCCGGCGTGGCCGATGTACTGTTTGTCGTACGTGGCTTGTGTGTTGAGGTAAGCGAAGTTGGCGAACAGCAGCATGATGAAGATGATCAGCGCGATGAACAGCACGATGATCTGCGAGCGGCTGCGCGATCCTTCTGGCTTGCCTGTTTTTGTTTTTATCATCGGTCCTCGCCTGTTAACCCACACCTGTAAACCTAGCCAAGACCCCTGTGGGAGCGAGCCTGCTCGCGATTCAGGCGCCGCATTGCATCAGGATCACCGCGTTATCGTTCAATCGCGAGCAGGCTCGCTCCCACATTGGATCTGGTCATTTCGTTTACAGCGCTACATGCATGAAGCTTTGCGACTGCGCCAGCGTAAACGGGCTGAATATTTGCCACGTCTGCTCACGCTGAAACCGGCCTTGGACGAACGCTGCGATCGGCCCGTGCAGATCGGCCATCGCCACCGGCTCCAGGCTGTCCTGAGCAAAGTGCTGCAAACCGAAGACTTCATCGACCATCAACCCGGCAAACACTTCGCCGTGCTCCACCACCAACACCCGCCGCTGTTTACGCAGGGTCGACTGCTCATGGCCGAAGAAACTGCACAAATCCATGATCGGCAGCAATCGCCCCCGCAGGTTGGCCACGCCCTTGACCCAGGGTTTGACGCCCGGCAATTGGGTGAAACGCGGTTCGTGCAGGACCTCGCTGACTTCGCCCATGGGCGCGACGTACCAGTGCTCGCCCAGGCGAAAACCGATACCGCTCCAGCGATCCTGCCGGGTCGGCTGGGACGGCAGATCCGCCGCCAGCAGACGACAGCGCTGGTCGATCTGCAGCAGCAGTTCGAAAGCCGTCAGCGACTCGGTCATGGCCGCACGATCAACCGGCCAGCACGTTGTTCAGGGTTTTGATCAGGGTGTCTTCATCGACCGGTTTGGTCAGGTAGTCCTTGGCGCCCTGGCGTGTGCCCCAGACTTTGTCGGTTTCCTGATCCTTGGTGGTGATGATGATCACCGGGATGTGGCCGGTGTCCGGGTCTTTGGTCAACTGGCGGGTCGCCTGGAAACCGTTGAGGCCGGGCATGACGATGTCCATCAATACCGCGTCAGGTTTTTCCTGGCGGGCCAGGGCCACGCCGTCGGCGCCGTTTTCGGCTTTCAACACTTCATGACCGTGCTTTTCCAGCATGCCGGTCAGTTTGTACATTTCGGTCGGCGAGTCATCGACGATCAGAATACGTGCCATGGTCTTCCCCATTCTTGTCGACGCCGGGCCCGCTGGCCGAGCGTCACTGTGCGTGTCCTACTGCGGCAAAACGGCGGCGAAACCCGGTACATGGGCCTGGATCGCGTTCAGCAGTTCTTCCTTGCTGAAAGGCTTGGTCAAAAACTGGTCGGAGCCGACGATGCGCCCCTTGGCCTTGTCGAACAGCCCGTCCTTGGACGACAGCATAATCACTGGCGTGGACTTGAACGCACTGTGGTTCTTGATCAACGCGCAGGTCTGATAGCCATCCAGGCGCGGCATCATGATGTCGACAAAAATGATGCCGGGGTGATTGTCGGCAATCTTGGCCAGGGCATCGAAACCGTCGATGGCCGTGATGACTTCACACCCCACGTTCTTCAACAGCGTTTCGGCGGTGCGGCGAATCGTCTTCGAATCGTCGATCACCATGACCTTCAAGGCGCTGGAATGCTGTTCCATAAATGCTCTGCCGTCGCCTTTGCGAATCAAATTGTCCATTTCCGATAACCGGAGGCTCGAAACCCTTGATGTTTAAGGGCCAGAACGATATGGCAGCCTTTTTAGCACAGTCTCCAAATGCAATCTATCGGGGGACTGGCGCGGTGGTTTTTCCTTGACCGGGAACACACTGAGCGCCAATCTGACGCCACTTTTTCGTGTCCATCCGGACCACCCAAATTCGAGGAAAAACCCATGAGCGTTCGCGTCGGGATTGTCATGGATCCTATTGCCAGCATTTCCTATAAAAAGGATAGCTCGCTGGCCATGCTGCTGGCCGCACAGAAGCGCGGCTGGGAACTGTTCTATATGGAACAGAGCGATTTGTACCAGGCCGAAGGCGAAGCCCGGGCGCGGATGCGTCCGCTGAAAGTGTTTGCCAACCCGGAAAAATGGTTTGAACTGGAAGCCGAGACCGACGCGCTGCTGAGCGATCTGGACGTGATCCTGATGCGCAAGGATCCGCCGTTCGACATGGAGTTCGTCTACTCCACGTATCTGCTGGAACAAGCCGAGCGCGCTGGCGTGCTGGTGGTCAACAAACCGCAGAGTCTGCGCGACTGCAACGAAAAGCTGTTCGCCACCCTCTTCCCGCAGTGCACGCCGCCGACCATCGTCAGCCGTCGCCCGGACGTGCTGCGTGAATTCGCCGATCACCACGGCGACGTGATCCTCAAGCCGCTGGACGGCATGGGCGGTTCGTCGATCTTCCGTCACACCGCCGGCCACCCGAACCTGTCGGTGATTCTCGAAACCCTGACCTTGCACGGCAAGCAGCAGATCATGATCCAGGGTTACCTGCCGGCGATCGTCGATGGCGACAAACGCATCCTGATGATCGACGGCGAGCCGGTGGATTACTGCCTGGCGCGGATCCCGGCTGCCGGTGAAACCCGTGGCAACCTTGCGGCCGGTGGTCGTGGCGAAGCCCGTCCGCTAACCGACAAGGATCGCTGGATCGCCGCCCAGGTCGGCCCGACCCTGCGTGAGAAAGGCTTGCTGTTCGTAGGCCTGGACGTGATCGGCGAGCATCTGACGGAAATCAACGTCACCAGCCCGACCTGCATTCGCGAGATTGATAATGCGTTCGGCACCGACATCGGTGGGATGCTGATGGATGCCATCGATCAGAAGCTAAAGGCTCGTTGATATAGAACAGCCAAGAAACGACCAACATTGCGTTATCATCCGCGGCCTGTGAAAAACGCGATGTTGGTTTTTTTGTCATGACGCTCCCGTCCGATCTACCCGCTGAACTCGCCCATCGTGGCGTGCGCCCGGCCGATCGCCTCGGATTTACCCTGTTTCTCGCGGCGTTGATTCACCTGGCCTTGCTGTTGGGCGTCGGGTTCACGATGGTCGAACCCAAGCAAATCAGCAAAACCCTGGAAATCACCCTCGCCACCTTCAAGAGCGAAAAGAAGCCGACGAAGGCTGACTTTCTCGCCCAGGAAAATCAGGAAGGCAGCGGCACCCTGGATAAAAAGGCGATTCCCAAGACCACCGAGGTCGCGCCCTTCCAGGACAACAAGGTGCAGAAAGTCACGCCACCGCCGGCCGCCAAGCCGCCAGTGCCGGAAGCCGCGCCCAAGGCTGCCGTGACCACCGTTGCGCCGAAGCCGAAAAAAGCCCCGGCCAAGAACGAAGAGGTCAAGCCACTCACCAAACCTGCCGTGGCGGCACCGACGTTCGACACTGAACAGCTGTCCAGCGACATCGCCAGCCTGGAAGCGGAACTGGCCAACGAACAACAGCTGTACGCCAAGCGCCCGCGCATCCACCGCCTGAGCGCTGCTTCCACCATGCGCGACAAAGGCGCCTGGTATAAGGACGAGTGGCGCAAGAAGGTCGAGCGCATCGGCAACCTGAATTACCCCGACGAAGCGCGACGCAAGCAGATCTACGGCAATTTGCGCCTGATGGTCTCGATCAACCGCGATGGCTCGCTGTATGAAGTATTGGTGCTGGAATCCTCCGGGCAACCGCTGCTGGACCAGGCGGCGCAGCGCATTGTGCGACTGGCGGCACCGTTTTCACCGTTTACCGGGGATTTGTCGGACATTGACCGGCTGGAAATCATCCGCACCTGGAAATTCGCCCGCGGCGACAGACTCTCCAGTAATTGATCGATTGATTTGTGGTGATTGAGCCGACGCCTTCGCGGGCAAGCCTCGCTCCTACAGGTTTTGTATGTTTCGCGACAATGGCACATGACCTGTAGGAGCGAGGCTTGCCCGCGAAGAGGCCCTCAAGCAAAACCCGGATCAAAAGAACACCCGCCCAGGCAATTCCTGTGCATCCCCAGCTTGTCAGTTCGCCCCTCCAACGCCACACTAGCGCTCATGAAGAACGTCAGCCCCAGCTACCTCAAGCATCACTTCCTGATCGCCATGCCTCACATGGCCGACCCGAACTTTGCGCACACCTTGACCTACATCGTCGAGCACACGGCCAATGGTGCCATGGGGCTGGTGGTCAACCGCCCGCAAGACCTGAATCTGGCCGATATCCTCGAGCAATTGCGCCCCGACATCGAACCGCCCGTGCTCTGCCAGCATGTGCCGATCTTTATCGGCGGCCCGGTGCAAACCGATCGCGGCTTTGTCCTGCACCCCTCGGGCAAAACCTTCCAGGCAACCGTTGATCTGGAAGGCGAGCTTTCCTTGTCCACCTCCCAGGATGTGCTGTTCGCCATCGCTGACGGCGTCGGCCCGGCCAAAAGTGTGATCGCCCTCGGTTATGCCGGCTGGGAAGCCGGGCAGCTCGAAGCCGAACTGGCGCAGAACGCCTGGCTCACCTGCCCGTTCGACGCCGATATCCTGTTCAACACCAGCAGCGAACTGCGCCTGGAAGCGGCGGCCAAGCACCTCGGGGTCAATCTCAGCCTGCTGACCAGCCAGGCGGGCCACGCCTGATGGCCCTGCGACTGATTCTGGGTTTTGACTACGGCACCAAACAGATCGGCGTTGCGGTCGGCCAGGTAATTACCGGCCAGGCCCGCGAGCTGTGTACCTTGAAGGCACAAAACGGTATTCCCGACTGGAATCAGGTCGAAGCCCTCATTAAAGAGTGGAAACCCGACGCTGTAGTCGTCGGCCTGCCGCTGAACATGGACGGCACGCCAAGCGACATGTGCCTGCGCGCAGAGAAATTCGCCCGTCGCCTCAATGGCCGCTACAACCTGCCCTTCTATACCCACGACGAACGCCTGACCACCTTCGAAGCCAAGGGTGAACGGCGTGATCGTGGCGGACAAAAGGGCAGCTATCGCGACAACCCGGTCGACGCCATCGCCGCCGCCCTGCTGCTGCAAGGCTGGCTCGACGAAAACACCGCACTGTTCGAATCCTGAAGAGCCGTCACAGCGTCTCTCTTAGCTACAACCCGAGCCAAACCCCGCAGCCTTACTCAAAGGCAGGGCTCGGGCCCAAGAAGGAGCAACCATGAGCCTGCCCAATCCCGCCGAACTGATCAGCCAGATGGCGATCCGTCTCAAGGCACACCTGGAACACCGTGGCATCAGCGAACCGCGCTACATCGGTATTCGTACCGGCGGCGTCTGGGTCGCCCAGGCGTTGCTCGAAGAACTGGGCAGCGATTCGCCCCTCGGCACCCTGGACGTGTCCTTCTACCGCGACGATTTCAGCCAGAACGGCCTGCACCCGCAAGTGCGCCCGTCCGCCCTGCCGTTCGAAATCGAAGGCCAGCATCTGGTGCTGATCGACGACGTGCTGATGAGCGGTCGGACCATCCGCGCCGCCATGAACGAGCTGTTCGACTACGGCCGCCCGGCCAGCGTGACACTGGTGTGCCTGCTGGATCTGGATGCCGGTGAGCTGCCGATCCGCCCGAACGTGGTCGGCGCGACGCTGGAACTGGCCGCTCACGAGCGCGTGAAGCTGTCCGGCCCGGAGCTCAAGCTCGAACTGCAAGACCTCGCCCTTTAATTCGCCCTATTGAGAGTCCCCCTCGCGATGACGCCTCTAGAAACCAAGCGCCCGCTGCAGCTCAATGATCAGGGCCAGCTGCGACACTTCCTCTCGCTCGACGGTTTGCGCCGCGAGTTGCTGACGGAAATCCTCGACACCGCCGACTCGTTCCTCGAAGTCGGCGCCCGGGCGGTGAAGAAAGTCCCGTTGCTGCGCGGCAAGACCGTGTGCAACGTGTTCTTCGAGAACTCCACCCGCACCCGCACCACCTTCGAACTGGCGGCCCAGCGTCTGTCGGCCGACGTGATCACGTTGAACGTGTCGACATCGTCGGCGAGCAAGGGCGAAACCCTGCTCGACACCCTGCGCAACCTGGAGGCCATGGCCGCCGACATGTTCGTCGTGCGCCACGGTGATTCCGGCGCGGCACACTTCATCGCCGAACATGTCTGCCCGCAAGTGGCGATCATCAACGGTGGCGACGGCCGTCACGCGCACCCGACCCAAGGCATGCTCGACATGCTGACGATCCGTCGGCACAAGGGCGGTTTCGAAAACCTCTCGGTGGCCATCGTCGGCGACATCCTGCACTCGCGGGTCGCGCGCTCGAACATGCTCGCGCTGAAAACCCTCGGCTGCCCGGACATCCGCGTCATCGCACCCAAAACCCTGCTACCGATCGGCATCGAGCAATACGGCGTGAAGGTCTACACCGACATGACCGAAGGCCTGAAAGATGTCGACGTGGTGATCATGCTGCGCCTGCAACGTGAACGCATGACTGGCGGCCTGCTACCGAGCGAAGGTGAGTTCTACCGCCTGTTCGGCCTGACCACCGCGCGCCTGGCCGGGGCCAAGCCGGATTGCATCGTCATGCACCCGGGGCCGATCAACCGTGGGGTGGAGATTGAGTCGGCGGTGGCCGACGGTCCGCACTCGGTGATCCTCAACCAGGTGACCTACGGCATCGCGATTCGTATGGCCGTGTTGTCCATGGCCATGAGCGGGCAGACTGCCCAGCGCCAATTCGAGCAGGAGAACGCCCAGTGAAGCTCAGCATTCTCGGCGCCCGCGTCATCGATCCAGCCACTGGCCTGGATAAAGTGACCGACATTCATATTGAAGCCTGCAAGATCGTCGCTTTGGGCACCGCGCCAGCCGGTTTTGTGCCCGTCGACACCCTCGACGCCAAAGGCCTGGTGGCCGCCCCTGGCCTGGTTGACCTGAACGTCGCCCTGCGCGAGCCGGGTTACAGCCGCAAAGGCTCGATCGTCAGCGAAACCCGCGCAGCGGCTGCCGGCGGCGTCACCAGCCTGTGCTGCCCGCCGAAAACCAAGCCGGTGCTGGACACCTCGGCCGTGGCCGAACTGATCCTCGACCGCGCCCGCGAGGCCGGCAACACCAAGGTTTTCCCGATCGGCGCCCTGAGCAAAGGCCTGGACGGCGAACAGCTGGCGGAACTGGTCGCCTTGCGCGATGCCGGTTGCGTGGCGTTCGGCAACGGCCTGGAGAGCTTCCGCAATACCCGCACGCTGTGCCGGGCGCTGGAATACGCGGCGACCTTCGACCTGACGGTAATTTTCAATTCGCAGGACCATGACCTGGCTGAAGGTGGTTTGGCCCACGAAGGCCCGACTGCCAGTTTCCTCGGCTTGCCGGGCATTCCGGAAACCGCTGAAACCGTGGCGTTGGCCCGGGATCTGCTGCTGGTTGAGCAAAGCGGCGTGCGTGCACACTTCAGCCAGCTCACCAGCGCGCGCGGCGTGGCCCTGATCGCTCAGGCTCAGGCTCGTGGCTTGCCGGTGACCGCCGATGTGGCGCTGTATCAGCTGATCCTGACCGACGAAGCGCTGATCGACTTCAGCAGCCTCTACCACGTCCAGCCGCCGCTGCGCACCCGCGCCGACCGCGATGGCTTGCGTGCCGCAGTGAAGTCAGGCGTGGTTTCGGCCATCTCCAGCCATCACCAGCCGCACGAACGCGACGCCAAACTGGCACCGTTTGGCGCGACCGAGCCGGGTATCAGCAGTGTTGAACTGCTGCTGCCGCTGGCGATGACGCTGGTGGAGGATGGGTTGCTGGATCTGCCGACGTTGTTGGCGCGCTTGAGCACCGGGCCTGCCGAGGCGTTGCGCCTGCCGGCGGGTAAGTTAGCCGTGGGCGGACCGGCCGATATCGTGCTGTTTGATCCGGCGGCTTCGACCGTGGCCGGTGAGACCTGGTTGTCCAAGGGCGAGAACTGCCCGTTTATTGGGCATACCCTTCCGGGCGTCGTGCGCTACACCCTGGTGGATGGGCGCATTAGTCACCAGGCTTAACACTGAGTTGTCCCAATCGCTAGCAGGGCTAGCTCCCACACAGGATCTGTGAACAACACAAATCCCCTGTGGGAGCTAGCCTGCTAGCGATGGCTTACTGGAAAGTGCCGCGATTCTGAGCGTTGCGCACGGAAACCTGGTCATTCAGCGTCCAGAAGTCATACAAAACCCCCAGAAAGAACAACCCGCCCGTCACTAGGTACAGCAATCCGCTGATCCACTTCCCCTGATACATCCGGTGTACGCCGAATACCCCGAGAAACGTCAGCAGAATCCACGCCACGTTGTACTCGATAGGCCCGGGGGTAAAACGCAGGTCCGCTTCACGGTCCATCGCCGGGATCAGGAAGACGTCGATCAGCCAGCCAATGCCCAGCAAACCCAAAGTGAAAAACCAGATCGTCCCGGTCACCGGCTTGCCGTAATAGAAGCGGTGAGCCCCGGTAAAACCAAAAATCCACAGCAGGTAACCGATCACTTTGCTGTGCGTGTCGTGCTGCGGGCCGGCCTGTTGATAGGTGTTCATGAAGGACCTCGATTCACACGATAGATAAATATTCTTGAATTCTTTGTGACTTTTTTACAGGTTGCCGACGTATGGCAAATGTTAACGTGGGTTCCGTCAAAGCCTTATACCACCTGAGTTCTGTCCGACAATTGCGTCCATTTGCCGCTTATTTGGTTCCGTTGACCACAACTTGAATCGACCAACGGCCTCGGAAGGGCAAAAAACTCTGTTATAAAGTTGCGCGCTAACTTATATGAGCCTTGCCTAATGCGTCCATTTTTCAAGACATGGCTAACCATTTGCCTTTTGATGCCACTGGCCGCCCACGCCACCAATCGTGAGCAACGTCTTCCAAACGTTAATGGTTACACCCAAAAATCCCATGTTTCTGCTCCTTCGAGCAAAAACAAGAAATCCGAAAAACGTGCTCCACAGCTGGTCAGCAAAAGCAGCCTTGTTCCGCCGATGGCGACCAAGGAAAGCAGCAACGTGCTGAGTCGCGCCGTCAACGTCCTCGGTACACCTTACCGTTGGGGCGGCAGCAGCCCAAGTAAAGGGTTCGATTGCAGCGGCCTGGTGAAATACGCGTTCAACGACGCCACGTTCGACCTGCCGCGCACATCGAATGCCATGGCCAGCGGTCATGGCGAGAAAGTCGATCGCAAGGATCTGAAGCCGGGCGACCTGATTTTCTTCAACATCAAGAGCCGTCGGGTCAATCACGTTGCCATCTACCTGGGCAACGACCGCTTCATCCACGCACCGCGTCGTGGCAAGTCGGTGACCATCGACACCCTGAAGAAACCGTACTGGGAAAGCCACTACGTGGTTGCCAAGCGGGTTCTGCCGAAAGAGAAGAACACCCTTCAGGTAGTTCAGCGCTAATCTGCTGACACCTTCACGGCTTTTGTGGCGAGGGAGCTTGCTCCCGCTGGAGTGCGCAGCGCTCCCCGTTTTTAGGTCTGCTTCGCAGCCCAGCGGGAGCAAGCTCCCTCGCCACAGGTCCGCGTTTTCAACCCTCAGAAATTATCTGGCGACCGCGCCTTCTCCCGCGCATGCTCCCGGCTGATCAAGCCCTTGGTCACCAAGTCCTTCAAGCACATATCCAGCGTCTGCATCCCCAGATTGCCCCCGGTCTGAATCGACGAGTACATCTGCGCCACCTTGTCTTCGCGGATCAGGTTACGGATTGCCGACGTGCCGAGCATGATTTCGTGCGCCGCAATCCGCCCGCCACCGATCTTCTTGATCAAGGTCTGCGACACCACCGCCAGTAACGACTCGGACAGCATCGAACGCACCATCGACTTCTCGTCCCCCGGAAACACGTCCACCACCCGGTCGATGGTCTTGGCCGCCGACGTGGTGTGCAGCGTGCCGAATACCAAATGGCCAGTCTCGGCGGCGGTCAGCGCCAGGCGAATGGTCTCCAGATCACGCATCTCCCCCACCAGAATCACGTCCGGGTCTTCCCGCAGCGCCGAGCGCAGGGCCGTGGCGAAGCTGCGGGTGTCGCGATGGACTTCGCGCTGATTGATCAGGCATTTGCGCGATTCGTGGACGAACTCGATCGGGTCTTCGATGGTGAGGATGTGGTGATGGCGATGGTTGTTCAGGTAATCGATCATCGCCGCCAGGGTGGTGGACTTGCCGGAACCGGTGGGGCCGGTCACCAGCACCAGGCCGCGCGGGGCCTCGGTGATTTTGCGAAACACGTCGCCCATGCCGAGGTCGTCCATGCTCAGGACCTTCGACGGGATGGTCCGGAACACCGCGCCCGCCCCCCGGTTCTGGTTGAAGGCATTGACCCGGAAACGCGCCACACCGGGCACTTCAAAGGAAAAATCAGTTTCCAGGTGTTTCTCGAAGTCCACCCGCTGGGTGTCGTTCATGATGTCGTAGATCAGCTCGTGCACCTGTTTGTGGTCCAGGGCCGGCAGGTTGATGCGCCGCACATCGCCGTCAACGCGAATCATCGGTGGCAGTCCGGCAGACAGGTGCAGGTCGGATGCGCCCTGTTTAGCGCTGAAGGCCAGCAGCTCAGTGATATCCATAGCGCTCCTCAATTCCAGTAGAATGCCGCCAACCTTCAAACCGCCGGCGCCTCTTGATGTCCACGATAGCAGACAACATTCTTCAGGTTAGTTCGCGCATCCGCGCCGCCGCCCTTGCCGCCCACCGCGACGAGTACAGTGTTCAACTGCTGGCAGTGAGCAAGACCAAGCCTGCCGAGGCCGTGCGCGAAGCGTATGCCGCAGGCGTGAGCGATTTTGGCGAAAATTACTTGCAGGAAGCCCTGGGCAAACAGCTCGAATTGGCCGACCTGCCCTTGATCTGGCACTTCATCGGCCCCATTCAATCGAACAAGACTCGCGCTATCGCCGAGCACTTCGCCTGGGTGCATTCCGTGGATCGCTTGAAAATCGCACAACGTCTGTCCGAGCAACGTCCGGCCGATCTGCCTCCCTTGAACATTTGCATCCAGGTCAACGTCAGCGGTGAAGCCAGCAAATCCGGCTGCACCCCGGCCGACCTGCCGGCCCTGGCCAAGGCCATCAGCGAATTGCCGCGCATCACGTTGCGCGGGTTGATGGCGATCCCTGAGCCGACTGAAGATCGCGCCGCCCAGGATGCCGCTTTTGCTGCCGTGCAAAGCCTGCAAGCCAGCCTGAACCTGCCGCTCGACACACTTTCCATGGGCATGAGCCACGACCTCGAGTCGGCCATCGCCCAGGGCGCCACTTGGGTCCGCATCGGAACGGCCCTGTTTGGCGCTCGCGACTACGGTCAACCATGAACAATGGATGACGCCTCTCTTTATAAGGACCTGACATGAGCAAGACCCGTATTGCCTTTATCGGTGCCGGAAACATGGCTGCCAGCCTGATCGGCGGCCTGCGCGCCAAAGGCCTGGACGCCGCACAGATCCGCGCCAGCGATCCGGGCGCTGAAACCCGCGCCAAGGTGCAGGCCGAACACGGCGTTGAAGTTTTCGCCGACAACACCGATGCCATTCAAGACGCGGGCGTGGTCGTGCTGGCGGTCAAACCCCAGGCGATGAAAGCCGTGTGCGAAGCGATTCGCCCAAGCCTGAAACCGAATCAACTGGTGGTTTCGATTGCGGCCGGCATCACCTGCGCCAGCATGAACAACTGGCTTGGAGCCCAGCCGATCGTGCGCTGCATGCCCAACACCCCGGCGCTGTTGCGTCAGGGCGTAAGCGGTTTGTTTGCCACGGCCGAAGTGAATGCTGAACAACGCCAGCAAGCTGAAGAACTGTTGTCGGCCGTCGGCATTGCCCTGTGGCTGAACGAAGAGCAGCAACTGGACGCGGTCACCGCCGTCTCCGGCTCGGGCCCGGCGTACTTCTTCCTGCTGATCGAAGCCATGACCGCTGCCGGCGTGAAGCTCGGCCTGCCAGCGGACATCGCCGCCCAACTGACGGTGCAAACCGCATTGGGCGCCGCACACATGGCGGTTGCCAGCGATGTCGACGCGGCTGAATTGCGTCGTCGCGTGACCTCGCCTGCGGGCACCACGGAAGCAGCAATCAAATCGTTCCAGGCCGGCGGCTTCGAAGCGCTGGTCGAAAAAGCACTCGGCGCCGCTGCGCACCGCTCGGCCGAGATGGCTGAGCAACTTGGCCGTTAATCAGCTCTTACAAAGGAATCAATGATGCTTGGACTCAATGACGCTGCCATTTTCATCATCAAAACCCTGGGCAGCCTGTACCTGCTGATCGTACTGATGCGCTTCATCCTGCAACTGGTTCGGGCGAATTTCTACAACCCGCTCTGCCAGTTCATCGTGAAAGCCACTCAACCGCTGCTCAAGCCGCTGCGCCGGGTCATCCCGAGCATGTTCGGGCTGGACATGTCGTCATTGGTATTGGCGCTGATCATTCAGATGCTGCTGATTGCGGTGATCCTGCTGCTCAAAGGCTTCATGGTCGACTGGCTGTTCCTGGTGCCGTGGGCGCTGATCGCGCTCTTCTCGCTGTTTTTGAATATTATTTTCTGGGCGATGATCATCAGTGTGATTCTGTCCTGGGTCGCCCCGGGCAGCCACAATCCGGGTGCAGAGCTGGTCGCGCAGATTACTGAACCGGTACTCGCCCCGTTCCGTCGGATCATTCCGAACCTGGGCGGCCTCGATATCTCGCCGATCTTCGCGTTCATCGTGATCCAGTTGCTGCAAAGCTGGCTGATCCCGCGCCTTGCGAACTTCGCTCTCATGCCGATGGGGCTGCTCGGCCTGATCTGATGAGCTACTTTCGCTGGGACGGTGACGACCTGATTCTGGAGTGTCACCTGCAACCGGCAGCCCGCAGCGATGATTTCTGCGGGCTGCACGGCGATCGGCTGAAGATCCGCCTGACGGCACCACCGGTTGAAGGCAAGGCCAATGCGTATCTCATGGCGTTCCTGGCCAAGGCGTTTGGCGTGTCCAAGAGTCAGGTCAGTTTGATCAGCGGGGAGTTGAACCGGCAGAAACGGGTGCGGATCTGTTCGCCGAAGAAGCTGCCGGATTTGCCCGATCTGCTGCGTCCGGCAGGTTAACCGCGTCATCGTTCTTCGCGAGCAAGCCCGCTCCCACATTGGAACGCGTTCCCCTGTGGGAGCGGGCTTGCTCGCGAATGCCGCACCTCGGTCTAACCGAATGAAATCAGGCCCGCCCTTTGCTTGCCGCTAACCCCAGCGGTCTTTAGACTTACGCCTCATTTCAACGAGAGCAGGGTCGATGCCAACTGCCTTTCCCGCCGATTCTGTTGGTCTGGTGACGCCGCAAGTGGCGCACTTCAGTGAACCCCTGGCCTTGGCCTGCGGCCGTTCGCTTCCAGCTTATGACCTCATTTACGAAACCTACGGCACGCTGAACGCCACGGCGAGCAACGCCGTGCTGATCTGCCACGCCCTTTCCGGTCACCACCACGCTGCCGGCTTCCACAGCCCTGACGATCGCAAACCCGGTTGGTGGGACAGCTGCATCGGCCCCGGCAAGCCGATCGACACCAACAAGTTCTTCGTGGTCAGCCTGAACAACCTCGGCGGCTGCAACGGCTCCACTGGCCCGAGCAGCGTCAACCCGGAGACCGGCAAGCCGTTCGGCGCCGACTTCCCGGTGCTGACCGTGGAAGACTGGGTGCACAGCCAGGCGCGCCTGGCCGACCTGCTCGGCATCCGCCAATGGGCCGCCGTGATTGGCGGCAGTCTCGGCGGCATGCAGGCGATGCAGTGGAGCATCACTTACCCTGATCGCATTCGTCATTGCCTGGCCATCGCCTCGGCCCCCAAGCTGTCGGCGCAGAACATCGCCTTCAACGAAGTGGCGCGCCAGGCGATCCTCACCGACCCCGAATTCCACGGCGGTTCGTTCCAGGAGGCGGGCGTGATTCCCAAGCGCGGCTTGATGCTGGCGCGGATGGTCGGGCACATCACGTACCTGTCGGATGACTCCATGGGTGAGAAATTCGGCCGTGGCCTGAAGAGCGAAAAGCTCAACTACGACTTCCACAGTGTCGAGTTCCAGGTTGAAAGCTACCTGCGTTATCAGGGCGAAGAGTTCTCCGGGCGTTTCGATGCCAACACGTACCTGCTGATGACCAAGGCGCTGGACTACTTCGACCCGGCAGCTAACTTCGACGATGACCTGGCGAAGACCTTCGCCCATGCCCAGGCCAAGTTCTGCGTGATGTCGTTCACCACCGACTGGCGCTTCTCCCCTGCCCGCTCGCGGGAACTGGTGGACGCGCTGATGGCGGCGAAGAAAGACGTCTGTTACCTCGAGATCGATGCTCCGCAAGGCCACGACGCCTTCCTGATTCCGATCCCGCGCTACTTGCAGGCCTTCAGCAATTACATGAACCGCATTACGTTGTGAGAAAGCCATGAGAGCTGATCTGGAAATCATCCAGGAATGGATCCCCGCCGGCAGCCGCGTGCTCGACCTCGGTTGCGGCGATGGCGAATTGCTGACCTGGCTGCGCGATAACAAGCAAGTCACCGGCTATGGCCTGGAAAACGACCCGGACAACATCGCTGAGTGCGTGGCCAAGGGCATCAACGTCATCGAGCAGGACCTGGACAAGGGCCTGGGTAACTTTGCCAGTAACAGCTTCGACGTCGTGGTCATGACCCAGGCGCTGCAAGCCGTGCACTACCCGGACAGAATCCTCGACGAAATGCTGCGGGTCGGCCGCCAGTGCATCATCACCTTTCCGAATTTCGGTCACTGGCGTTGCCGCTGGTATCTGGCGAGCAAGGGCCGGATGCCGGTGTCCGAGTTCCTGCCGTACACCTGGTACAACACGCCGAACATCCACTTCTGCACCTTCGAAGACTTTGAAGCACTTTGTCGCGAACGTGAAGCGAAGGTCATTGATCGGCTTGCCGTGGATCAACAGCACCGCCACGGGTGGGCCAGTAAGCTATGGCCTAATCTATTAGGTGAAATCGGTATTTACCGCGTCAGCAGCCCAGGGCTGCAGGATCACAAGATTGCGGTCTGACCACGACATTCCAAGGAGAACGATCATGGGTCGTCTAGCGCTGTTTGTACTTACTGCCTGCCTGAGCGTCACCGCGATGGCCGCCGACGTCATCAAAGGTGATCGTCAGGAAAAGTTTGGCGATGTGACGGTGCATTACAACACCTTCAACTCCACCTTCCTGACACCCGATATCGCTAAAGCCGCTGAGCTCACCCGCAGCAAGAATCAAGGCGTGATCAACGTTTCGGTGATCAAGGACGGCAAGCCGCTGATAGCTCAAGTCAGTGGTACGGTCAAAGACCTGACCAGCCAAAGCGTGCCGCTGAAATTCAAACAGATCACCGAACAAGGCGCGATCTACTACATCGCTCAGTTCCCGGTCGATCAGCAGGAAGTCCGCACCTTTGAGATCAAGGTGCAGAGCGGCGACAAAACCAACACCATCAATTTCAACCAAGAGCTTTTCCCCGGCGAATGATCAACTTCACGCAACTCGTACTGGCCAGCCACAACGCCGGCAAACTCAAGGAACTCCAGGCCATGCTCGGTGCGTCGGTGCAACTGCGCTCGATCGGCGAGTTCAGCAGCGTCGAGCCTGAAGAAACCGGCCTGTCGTTCGTCGAAAACGCCATCCTCAAGGCCCGCAATGCCGCGCGCATCTCCGGTCTGCCGGCGCTGGCCGACGATTCCGGGCTGGCAGTGGATTTCCTTGGCGGTGCGCCGGGCATCTACTCGGCCCGTTACGCCGATGGCCAAGGCGATGCGGCGAACAACGCCAAACTGCTCGACGCCATGAAAGACGTGCCGGAAGCCGAGCGCGGCGCGCAGTTCGTCTGCGTGCTGGCGCTGGTGCGTCACGCCGACGATCCGTTGCCGATCCTCTGCGAAGGCCTGTGGCACGGACGCATCCTGCACGCCGCCAGCGGTGAACACGGGTTTGGCTACGACCCGCTGTTCTGGGTGCCGTCGCGCGATTGCTCCAGCGCCGAGCTGAGCCCGAGCGAGAAAAACCTCATCAGCCACCGCGCCCGTGCAATGGATCTGCTGCGCCAGCGTCTAGGCCTGTTATGACCCTTGAATCATCCGCATCACCGCTGATCTTCGGCGGTGCCGCCTCATCGCCTCGGACCGCGCTCCCCGTGCTGCCGCCCTTGGCGCTGTACATCCACATCCCGTGGTGTGTGCGCAAATGCCCTTATTGCGACTTCAACTCCCACACCGCCAGCCCGGTGCTGCCGGAGCAGGAGTACGTCGACGCGTTGCTGGCCGACCTCGATCAGGACCTGCATGCGGTTTACGGCCGTGAACTGAGCTCGATCTTCTTCGGCGGCGGCACGCCGAGCCTGTTCAGCGCCGAAGCCTTGGGCCGTTTGCTCAAAGGCGTCGAGCAGCGCATCCCGTTTGCCAGCGACATCGAAATCACCCTGGAAGCCAATCCGGGCACCTTCGAGCAAGAGAAATTCGTCGCCTACCGCGCGCTGGGCATCAATCGCCTGTCGATCGGCATTCAGAGTTTCCAGGAAGAGAAACTCAAGGCGTTGGGGCGAATTCACAACGGCGACGAAGCGGTTCGAGCCGCCGGCATGGCGCGTCAGGCCGGGTTCGATAATTTCAACCTGGACTTGATGCACGGCTTGCCGGATCAGTCGCTGGACGATGCGTTGAGCGACCTGCGCCAGGCCATCGCCCTGAAACCGACCCATCTTTCCTGGTATCAGCTGACGCTGGAGCCGAACACGGTGTTCTGGAACCAGCCACCGACGCTGCCGGAAGACGACACGTTGTGGGACATTCAGGAAGCCGGCCAGGCGCTGCTCGCCGAACACGGTTACGCGCAATACGAGGTCTCGGCCTATGCGCAACCCGGTCGCCCGGCGCGGCATAACCTTAATTACTGGAGCTTCGGCGACTTCATCGGCATCGGCGCCGGCGCCCACGGCAAGCTCAGCCATCCGGACGGGCGCATCCTGCGCACCTGGAAGACGCGCCTGCCGAAGGATTACCTGAACCCGGCGAAAAGCTTCAAGGCTGGCGAGAAAGCGCTGACCAACGAAGAGCTGCCGTTCGAGTTTTTGATGAATGCGTTGCGCCTGACTGAGGGCGTCGAGTCGCGGCTGTACCCGGAACGCACCGGGCTGAGCCTGGAAAGCCTCGCCGAAGGCCGCCGGGAAGCCGAACAAAGCGGCCTGTTGCAGGTCGAACCGTCACGTCTGGCGGCGACCGATCGCGGACAGCTGTTTCTCAATGACTTGCTGCAAACATTTCTGAGCTGATTTCAGCCTTAGGGGAAAACGAATGGATTTGATACTCGACCTGCTCGCCACCGTCTCTCGCTGGAGCCGCAGCAACCTGTCAGAGATTTCTCTGGCATTGGTGGGCTGCCTGCTAGTGCTGTTTGGCGCCGATATCAAAGGCTGGGTCGACCAACGCCTGGGCAGCATCGCCGGCGCGTTGCGCGTGCCGTTGCTCGCTCTGGTGTGCATGATCGGGAGCGGCGTGGCGCTGATCTACGCCACGCCATGGATCATCAAAGGCCTGAGCCAGTTTAACAACTACAGCCTGGCGCCGGTGTTGTTGGTGGTGCTGGTGCTGATCGGCGTAGTCGCCGACCGCCGCTGACTTTCGAACACACCACAAAAACTGTGGGAGCGGGCTTGCCCGCGATGAGGCCATAACATTCAACATCTATATTGACTGTCAGACCGTTATCGCGGGCAAGCCCGCTCCCACAGGTTTTTGTATTACCGTTTAGGACTGTTTTTCGAACTTCAGGTCCCACACGCCATGCCCAAGACGTTCGCCGCGGCGTTCGAACTTGGTGATCGGGCGTTCGGTCGGGCGCGGGACGCATTTGCCGTCTTCGGCCAGGTTGCGATAACCCGGCGCGACGTTCATCACTTCCAGCATGTACTCGGCATACGGCTCCCAGTCGGTGGCCATGTGCAGGATGCCGCCGACCTTCAACTTGCTGCGCACCAGTTCAGCGAAGGACGCCTGAACGATACGGCGCTTGTGGTGACGGCTCTTGTGCCATGGGTCCGGGAAAAACAGCATCAGGCGATCGAGGCTGTTGTCGGCGATGCAACGGTTGAGCACTTCGATCGCGTCGCAATCGTAGACCCGCAGGTTGGTCAGGCCCTGAGTCAGCACGCCATTGAGCAGCGCGCCCACACCCGGACGGTGCACTTCCACGCCAATGAAATCCTGTTCCGGCGAGGCTGCGGCCATTTCCAGCAGCGAATGGCCCATGCCGAAACCGATTTCCAGCGAACGCGGTGCCGAGCGACCGAATACCTGGTCGAAGTCCACCGGCGCGTCGGCCAATGGCAGCACGAACAGCGGCGTGCCCTGGTCCAGACCACGTTGCTGGCCTTCGGTCATGCGCCCGGCGCGCATCACAAAACTCTTGATGCGGCGATGTTGGCGCTCGTCGCCTTCTTCCGTCTGGATTGGCGTGTCGTTTGATTCAGTCATCAATGGCTCTTACTTGATCAGACCATCCAGCGGCGAGGAGGCGCTGGCATAGAGTTTTTTCGGCATGCGGCCGGCGAGGTAGGCCAGGCGGCCCGCGACGATCGCGTGTTTCATGGCTTCAGCCATCATGATCGGCTGCTGGGCGTGGGCGATGGCCGAGTTCATCAGCACCGCTTCGCAACCCAGCTCCATGGCGATGGTGGCGTCGGAAGCCGTACCGACACCGGCATCCACCAATACGGGAATCTTGGCTTCTTCGAGGATGATCTGCAGGTTGTACGGGTTGCAGATCCCCAGGCCCGTGCCGATCAGACCGGCCAGCGGCATCACTGCAATAACACCAATTTCCGCCAGTTGACGGGCAATGATCGGGTCATCGCTGGTGTAGACCATCACGTCGAAGCCTTCCTTGACCAGCACTTCGGCGGCCTTGAGGGTTTCGATCACGTTGGGGAACAGGGTTTTCTGGTCCGCCAGCACTTCCAGCTTCACCAGGTTGTGGCCACCGAGCAGCTCACGGGCCAGGCGGCAGGTGCGCACAGCCTCGGTCGCGTCGAAGCAACCGGCGGTGTTCGGCAGGAAGGTGTAGCGATCCGGCGACAGGACTTCGAGCAGGTTCGGTTCGCCCGGGTTCTGGCCGAGGTTGGTGCGGCGAACGGCGAAGGTCACGATCTCGGCACCCGAGGCTTCGATGGCCAGGCGGGTTTCTTCCATGTCGCGGTACTTGCCGGTGCCTACCAGCAAACGCGACTGGTAAGTACGACCGGCCAGGACGAAGGGCTTGTCGCTACGAACGATGCTCATGGGAAATCCTCTGTAGGGGTGAGGTTCTTGCAGAATTCTGTGCTCTTGCGGGCCGGGCGACTAGCCACCGCCGATGGCGTGGACGACTTCGACGCTGTCGCCGTCGTTCAGCGTGGTTTCCGCATGCTGGCTGCGCGGGACGATATCCAGATTGAGCTCGACCGCCACCCGGCGTCCGGTCAGTTCCAGACGGGTCAGCAGGGCCGCAACGGTTTCACCGTCGGGCAGTTCAAGGGATTCGCCGTTCAACTGAATGCGCATGCCGGAAGCCGCCATCATTTTTAGGGGCTGGCATTCTAGCCCGATCAGTCTTGGCGACCCAAGCCATTCGTCATGAAATGGACCGCCCGGTCAGCTCAACCGCCAGGCGGCAAGCCCCAGGCAGAACCAGCCAACCAGGAATGCCAGGCCGCCGAAGGGTGTGACGATCCCGAGCTTGCTGATGCCGGTCAGTGTCAGCAGGTACAGACTGCCGGAGAACAACAGGATGCCGATGGCAAACGAGACGCCAGCCCACGTCATCAAGCGCCCAGGAATCTGCGTGGCCAGAAATGCCACGCCCAGCAGGGCCAGGGTGTGCACCAATTGGTAGGTGACGCCGGTGTGGAAAATTGCCAGGTATTCAGGCGTCAGACGGTTTTTCAGGCCGTGGGCGGCGAACGCGCCAAGGGCAACGCCAGTGAAGCCGAAGAAAGCGGCCAGCATCATAAAGCCACGCAGCATGAAGAACTCCAGTCAGACTCGATCAACAGGGTCTGTATAATGGCCCGCTCAACGGGTTCGGCCAAGCCATCTCTATGCTGCGTATATTTTTGCGACGATTCACTAAGGCCCTGCTCTGGTTCGCGGGCGGCAGCGTATTGCTGGTGCTGATTTTTCGGGTAGTCCCACCTCCGGGAACGGCGTTGATGGTCGAGCGCAAGGTCGAATCCTGGTTCGACGGCGAGCCCATCGACCTGCAACGCACCTGGAAACCCTGGGATGAAATCTCTGACGACCTGAAAGTCGCAGTGATCGCGGGCGAGGATCAGAAATTCCCGGAGCATTGGGGTTTTGACTTTGGGGCGATCCAGAAAGCCTTGGCCCATAACGAGCTCGGCGGTTCGATTCGCGGTGCCAGCACCCTGAGCCAGCAGGTCTCGAAGAATCTGTTTTTGTGGTCCGGCCGCAGCTGGCTGCGTAAAGGCCTGGAGGCGTGGTTCACCGGGCTGATCGAAGTGCTCTGGCCCAAGCAGCGGATACTTGAGGTGTACCTGAACAGCGTCGAGTGGGATGACGGGGTGTTTGGCGCGGAAGCGGCGGCCCGGCATCACTTTGGCGTTGGTGCCAAGTCTCTTTCCCGGCAGCAGGCGAGCTTGCTGGCGGCAGTACTGCCTAACCCGCGGGTTTGGAGTGCAAGTCATCCAACCAACTATGTTGCGCGCAGGGCTGGGTGGATTCGTCAGCAGATGAGTCAGTTGGGGGGCGATAGCTATCTGGTTGGCATCAATGATTCGCGCCGGGCGCCTTGGTCCCAATAACACTGCAAATCCCCTGTGGGAGCGAGCCTGCTCGCGATAGCGGTAGATTATTCAACATCTGTACCGACTGACCTGACGCCATCGCGAGCAGGCTCGCTCCCACAGGGGCCGGCGCCAGCCGGATAAATGGGCACAAAAAAAACGCCCCGATCAATGATCGGGGCGTTTTTTATTGCCTGTTCGCTGCGTTAAGCGGCGATCGACAACTTGAGCTTGTTCATCGCGCTCTTCTCGAGCTGACGAATACGCTCGGCCGACACGTTGTACTTCTGCGCCAGGTCGTGCAGCGTCGCTTTTTCTTCTGCCAGCCAGCGCTGGTAGAGGATGTCACGACTGCGGTCGTCCAGCACTTCCAGCGCTTCGTGCAGGTTGTGGTTGGAGTTGTCGCTCCAATCGGCATCTTCCAGTTGACGGGCCGGGTCGTACCGGTGGTCTTCCAGATAGTTGGCCGGCGACTGGAAAGCACTGTCGTCGTCCGCTTCCGCGGCCGGGTCGAAGGCCATGTCATGGCCGGTCAGGCGACTTTCCATCTCGCGCACTTCCCGCGGCTCTACGCCGAGGCTTTCCGCCACACGGTGGACTTCCTCGTTGTTCAGCCACGCCAGGCGTTTCTTCTGGCTGCGCAGGTTGAAGAACAGCTTGCGCTGGGCCTTGGTGGTCGCGACTTTCACAATGCGCCAGTTGCGCAGGATGAACTCGTGAATTTCCGCCTTGATCCAGTGCACCGCGAACGAAACCAGACGCACACCCATTTCCGGGTTGAAGCGCTTAACGGCCTTCATCAGGCCGACGTTGCCTTCCTGGATCAGGTCAGCCTGAGCCAGGCCGTAGCCGGAATAGCTACGGGCGATATGTACGACAAAACGCAGGTGGGCGAGCACCATCTGCCGAGCCGCCCCCAAATCCTGCTCATAATAGAGACTCTCGGCCAGTTCACGCTCCTGCTCCGGCGTCAGCAATGGAATGCTGTTCACGGTGTGCACATAGGCCTCCAGGTTCGCACCCGGGACCAGAGCATATGCAGGTTGCAAAGAATTGGTCATACGAAAAAACCTCCGACTTACATAACTCGTGCAGTTCAGCACTGCGAAAATTGACCGGAAACCGAAAGACAAGTTCCCATAAACGCTGAAAGGTCAATACGAGCAAAATGATACTACTTAGGCGCAAGCTCCCTCAGGTGGCGTGCGACTGCAATCCATGCACCGATATACCCCAACAGCACCGCGCCAAGCAAGAGAGACAGACCATCGGCCACTGGCACTCCGGCCAATGCGAAATCACTGCCGTACAAACCGGCCAGCCCGACGACCGCGTCGTTCAGCCAATCAAGGCCAAACGCCAATACGCCCCATGAAAGAATCCCCGCACCGAAGCCATAAAGCGCACCCATATAAAGAAAGGGCCTGCGCACATAGCTGTCCGTGCCGCCGACGAGTTTAATCACTTCTATCTCTGTGCGGCGGTTTTCAATATGAAGACGAATGGTATTGCCTATCACCAAAAGTAATGCAGAAACCAGAAGCACGGTCAGACCGAAGACAAAACGGTCACCCAGCTTGAGGATCGCTGCCAGACGCTCGACCCAGACTAGATCAAGTTGCGCCTGTTGTACCTTCGGCAACTCGGAAAGTTTTTGTCGTAATGCTTCAAGCGTGGGCTTGTCGACCTCGTTCGGCGTTACCAGAACCACGCCAGGCAGCGGGTTTTCCGGCAATTCCTTGAGCGCCTCGCCCAGGCCGGACTGTTGCTGGAACTCTTCCAGCGCCTGATCACGACCGACATATTCCGCATCTGCCACACCAGGCATGCCTTTGATCTGCTCACGCAACGATTCGCCTTCAGCAGGGCTGGCCTCGAGTTGCAGGTACAGGGAAATCTGCGCCGCTCGCTGCCAGGAGCCGCCCAGACGCTCGACGTTACTTAGCAAAAGTGACAAGCCCATTGGCAAACTCAGGGCAACCGCCATCACCATGCAGGTGAAAAAGCTGCCGATCGGCTGCTTGCCCAATCGACGCAGGCTGTCCAGCAAACTTGCGCGATGACTTTCAACCCAGGCGCGGAACAGCGTGGCGAAATCCGGGCCGTCGTCATCGTCGCGTTTTTTCTTCTGCGGTTGCGGATCGGCGGCTTTCGGCGCCACACGCTCGGAAACCTTGGGGCTGCGTGTCGCACTCATACGCCCGCCTCCCCGTCGCCGATCAATCGGCCGCGTTGCAGGGTCAGCATGCGATGACGCATGCGGGCAATCAGCGCGAGGTCGTGACTGGCGATCAGCACGCTGGTGCCCAGACGGTTGATGTCTTCGAACACGCCCATGATCTCGGCCGCCAGGCGCGGGTCGAGGTTACCGGTCGGTTCGTCCGCCAGCAGCAAGGCCGGACGATGGACGATGGCGCGAGCGATGCCGACGCGCTGTTGCTGACCGGTGGACAGGTCGCCGGGGTACAGATCGGTTTTATCCGACAGCGCCACGCGCTCAAGTGCCGAATCGACGCGCTTGACGATCTCGGCCTTCGACAGACCGAGGATCTGTAGGGGCAGCGCAACGTTGTTGAACACCGTGCGATCGAACAGCAACTGGTGATTCTGGAACACCACCCCGATCTGCCGGCGCAAGTAAGGAATCTGCGCGTTGCTGATGGTGGCGAGGTCCTGGCCGGCCAGCAGCAATTTGCCGGTGGTCGGACGCTCCATCGCCAGCAGTAGCCGCAACAAGGTGCTTTTACCGGCGCCGGAATGGCCGGTCACAAACAAAAACTCCCCCCGACGGACTCGAAAACTCAGCTCATGCAAGCCGACGTGACCGTTCGGGTAGCGTTTACCGACCTGTTCGAAACGAATCATGAACGCTCCCGCTCGGCAAACAGTGCCTGGACAAAGGGTTCTGCTTCAAAAGTACGCAAGTCGTCGATGCCTTCACCGACGCCGATGTAGCGAATCGGCAAACCAAACTGCTTGGCCAGGGCGAAAATCACCCCGCCCTTGGCGGTGCCGTCGAGCTTGGTCAACGCCAGACCGGTCAGTTCGACGGTCTGGTTGAATTGCTTGGCCTGGCTGATGGCGTTTTGGCCAGTACCGGCGTCGAGCACCAGCAGCACCTCGTGCGGCGCGTCGGCGTCGAGTTTGCTGATGACACGGCGAACCTTCTTCAACTCTTCCATCAGGTTGTCTTTGGTGTGCAGGCGACCGGCGGTGTCGGCGATCAGCACGTCAATGCCACGGGCCTTGGCGGCTTGCACGGCATCGAAGATAACCGAAGCCGAGTCGGCGCCGGTGTGCTGGGCGATGACCGGGATCTTGTTGCGCTCGCCCCACACCTGCAATTGCTCGACAGCGGCGGCGCGGAAGGTGTCACCGGCCGCGAGCATGACTTTCTTGCCTTCGAGTTGCAGTTTCTTCGCCAGTTTGCCGATGGTGGTGGTCTTGCCGGCACCGTTGACGCCGACCACCAGAATCACGAAAGGCTTGTTCTGGGAGATGATTTTCAGCGGCTGCTCGACAGGCTTGAGCATTGCGGCGAGTTCAGCCTGCAGGGATTTGTACAGCGCGTCGGCGTCGGCCAGCTCTTTGCGCGCGACCTTCTGGGTCAGGCGCTGAATGATCACCGAGGTCGCCTCGACGCCAACGTCGGCGGTCAGCAGACGGGTTTCGATGTCTTCGAGCAACTCGTCATCGATGATTTTCTTGCCGAGGAACAGGCTGGCCATGCCTTCGCCGATGCTGGCGCTGGTCTTGGACAGGCCTTGCTTGAGGCGAGCGAAGAAACCGGCTTTGGTTTCTTCGGTGCGCGGCGGCTCGGCCGGGACTTCGACGGGAACGGCGGGCGCGGCGACTACCGGGGCAATCACGGGGGCAGGCGCAGGCGCTTCAACCACAGGAGCGACGAACGCAGGAATCACCGGTTCTGGAGCTACCGGCTCAGGTTCGGCCACGACAACTGGCGCAACGACAGGCTCGATAACCGGCGCCTGAACAGGCTCTGGCGCAAAGGCCGTCGGGGCAGGAATCGGCGGCGTCACATGCGGCGCCAGTGCATCTTCGACCAAGGCCACCGGCTCTTCCGCCACCGGCAACGTCAACCACGGCTCTGGAGCGGGTGCCAGCGGCTGCTCGGCAATCACTTCGGGTTCAATCTCAGCCAGCGGTTGCAGCACTGGCTCGGCAATCGGCAGGACAACCGGCGCCGGCTCTTCTTCTATTACCGGCGCTGGTGTGGGCTCAGGCAGTGGTTGTGGCTGTTCGACGACGGGTTCCTGCGGCTTTTTGCGCAGCCATCCGAACAGGCTTTTCTTCTCGCCAGCCGCAGCTGGGGTCTTCTTGTCGTCGTTGGAACCAAACATGGAGGACGGCTATCTCACGGTAGCGACGCGCCTAAGGGCGCCCCGGCAAATAAATATTCGATGCAGAACAGACTGCGATTGACCCAGCTTGTTCACGCGCAACATTTTGTCGAGGTGCAAACTGCACCTCAAAGGTTGACTAATACGAAGGACTGGAACGGCATCGTCGGCGAAAACGCAGAGTTTAGCTGACAAACTCAAAGCTTCCGCAGGTAACCCATACAACCTTCCGGCCGATCAAAGGCCTGATAGGCGTGGCCGCCAGTAAAACGGACCAGTATCCTAGCACCCTCTCGCCCGCCGACGCTAAGACCTAGCGGGCAGTCCCAAAGGTTTAAAAACGAATGAATGCTTTAGCCCGCCGCGCTGCAGGCCTGCTGCTCAGCACAGTTTGTCTGCCCCTCTCGGCCCTGGCTGCCGATCCACAACCCACCCACGAATTCACTCTGGATAACGGCCTGAAGGTCGTTGTGCGCGAAGACCATCGCGCGCCAGTGGTGGTTTCCCAAGTCTGGTACAAGGTCGGCTCAAGTTACGAGACGCCGGGCCAGACCGGTTTGTCCCACGCCCTGGAGCACATGATGTTCAAGGGCAGCGAGAAAGTCGGCCCGGGTGAAGCTTCGCTGATCCTGCGCGACCTCGGCGCCGAAGAAAATGCGTTCACCAGCGATGACTTCACTGCTTATTACCAAGTGCTGGCCCGCGACCGCCTCGGCGTGGCCTTCGAGCTGGAAGCCGACCGCATGGCCAGCCTGCGTCTGCCGGCCGACGAGTTCGCCCGTGAGATCGAAGTCATCAAGGAAGAACGTCGCCTGCGCACCGACGACAAGCCGATGTCCAAAGCCTACGAGCGCTTCAAGGCCATGGCTTACCCGGCCAGCGGTTACCACACGCCGACCATCGGCTGGATGGCTGACCTGGACCGCATGAAAGTCGAAGAGCTGCGCCACTGGTACCAATCCTGGTACGTGCCGAACAACGCCACGCTGGTGGTGGTCGGCGACGTGACCCCGGACGAGGTCAAAACCCTGGCCCAGCGTTATTTCGGTCCGATTGCCAAACGCGACGTGCCACCGGCGAAAATCCCTGTGGAACTGGCCGAGCCCGGCGAACGCCAGATCACTCTGCACGTGCAGACCCAACTGCCGAGCCTGATGCTGGGCTTCAACGTGCCGAGCATCGCCACCGCTGAAGACAAACGCTCGGTCAACGCCTTGCGCCTGATCTCGGCCCTGCTCGACGGTGGCTACAGCGGACGCATCCCGACGCAACTGGAACGCGGCGAAGAGCTGGTGTCTGGCGGTTCGTCGAGTTACGACGCCTACACCCGCGGCGACAGCCTGTTCACCCTGTCGGCCACGCCGAACATCCAGAAAAAGAAAACCATGGCCCAGACCGAAGCGGGCCTGTGGAAGCTGCTCGAACAGCTGAAAACCACCGCGCCGTCCGCCGAAGAACTGGAACGCGTCCGCGCCCAGGTCATCGCTGGCCTGGTCTACGAGCGTGACTCGATCACCAGCCAGGCCACCTCCATCGGCCAACTGGAAACCGTCGGCCTGTCCTGGAAGCTCATGGACACCGAACTCGCCGACCTCGAAAGCGTGACACCGGAAGATATCCAGAAAGCCGCCAAGCTGTATTTCACCCGCGAACGTCTCAGCGTCGCCCATGTACTGCCACTGGAGACGACTCATGAGTGAGCGTAAAAAACCCCGTCTGGCCCTGATCGGCCTGATCGCAGCCGTGCTGATCGGCTCCGCTGCGTTTTATCTGTCGAAAAGCGATGACACCAAGGCCAGCGAAGCGCTCGACAAGGCCAAGTCCAGCCAGAAGCTGCAATCGCTGACCGAACTCGACGGCAAGGCACCGAGCCACCGTTCGCTCGACGTCCAGACCTGGAACACCGCCGAAGGCGCCAAGGTGATGTTCGTCGAAGCCCGCGAGCTGCCGATGTTCGACCTGCGCCTGATCTTCGCCGCCGGCAGTAGCCAGGACGGCAACGCGCCCGGTCTCGCGATGCTGACCAACGCGATGCTCAACGAAGGGGTGGCCGGTAAAGATGTCGGCGCCATCGCTCAGGGCTTCGAAGGCCTGGGCGCAGACTTTGGCAACGGCGCGTTCAAGGACATGGCACTGGCTTCCCTGCGCAGCCTCAGCGCCGCGGACAAGCGCGAACCTGCGCTGAAGCTGTTCTCTGAAGTCGTCGGCAAGCCGACCTTCCCTGCCGACTCCTTTGCGCGCATCAAGAATCAGATGCTCGCCGGTTTCGAATACCAGAAGCAGAACCCCGGCAAACTGGCGAGCCTGGAGCTGATGAACCGCTTGTACGGCGATCACCCCTATGCACACTCCAGCGACGGCACGGCGAAAACCGTTCCGGCGATTACTGCGGCGCAACTCAAGGCGTTCCACGAGAAAGCTTACGCAGGTGGCAATGTGGTGATTGCGCTGGTGGGTGACTTGTCCCGCGCTGAAGCCGAAGCGATTGCCGCGCAAGTCTCCAGCGCGCTGCCAAAAGGCCCGGCTTTACCGAAAATCCCGCAGCCTGAAGAACCGAAAGCCAGCATCGGGCATATCGAGTTCCCGTCCAAGCAAACCAACCTGATGCTCTCGCAACTGGGCATCGACCGTGACGATCCGGACTACGCTGCGCTCTCCCTGGGCAACCAGATCCTCGGCGGTGGTGGTTTTGGCACTCGCTTGATGAGCGAAGTGCGCGAGAAGCGTGGCCTGGCATACGGCGTGTATTCGGGCTTCACCCCGATGCAGGCGCGCGGCCCGTTCATGATCAACTTGCAAACCCGCGCCGAGATGAGCGAAGGCACGCTGAAACTGGTGCAGGACGTCCTCGCCGACTACCTTAAAACCGGCCCGACCGAGAAAGAACTCGACGATGCCAAGCGTGAACTGGCCGGCAGCTTCCCGTTGTCCACCGCCAGCAACGCCGATATCGTTGGGCAACTGGGCGCGATGGGTTTCTACAACCTGCCGCTGAGTTATCTCGATGACTTCATGCGTGAGTCGCAGAGCCTGACCGTCGAACAAGTCAAAGTTGCACTGAACAAACACCTGAGCACGGACAAAATGGTCATCGTCAGCGCTGGCCCGACCGTGCCGCAAAAGCCGTTACCGGCCCCAACTGATAAACCTGCCGAGCAGCCGCTCGGGGTTCCGGAGCATTAATGGCCACTCGTCCTAAAAAACCCGTTCACAACGTACACAACGGCGTGAACCAACTGCGCATCATCGGTGGCGAATGGGGCAGCCGCAAGCTCAGCTTCCCGGACGCCCCGGGTCTGCGCCCGACCCCGGACCGGGTGCGTGAAACCCTGTTCAACTGGCTCGCGCCGTACGTGGCCGGAGCCAAAGTGTTTGACCCGTTCGCCGGCAGCGGCGCGTTGTTCCTCGAGGCCCTGTCCCGTGGCGCCGCGATGGGTCAGGCGCTGGACGCCAGCAACATCGCGGTCGCCAGCATCAAGGAACACCTGGGAACACTGCGCTGCACCACCGGCCAGATCCAGACCGCCGATGCGCTGCGCTATCTGGAAACCCAGACCGCGACCGCTTACGACTTGGTGTTCCTCGACCCGCCGTTCAACCAGGATCTGTTGCCGACCGTGTGCACGCTGCTTGAAGAGCGTCAGTGGCTGGCCAATGAAGCCTGGATCTACACTGAAAGCGAAAACGCGCCGTCGAGCCTTGGCTTGCCGGGCAACTGGCGCCTGCACCGGGAGCAGAAATCCGGGCGGGTGTATTACGCATTGTGGCAACGTATGGCAGAGATCGCCGGTTAATCGACCGGCCTGAAAAAGGTGCGCACCGGTTGCGCACCGCTGCATCGAGAGCAATCGTGTCCTTTCCGTCAGAACGCTTCACCCCCGCCTTCGGCCTCGGCAACCCGCACCTGCAAACCTTGTGGGGACCGCTGTGGCGCAAAACCACGCACATCGAACGCGAGCGCGAGCGCTTGTGGCTTGAGGATGGCGACTTTCTCGACTTGGACTGGCACGGCCCACACACCGTCGATGCGCCGCTTGTGCTGGTGCTGCACGGGCTGACCGGTTCTTCAAATTCGCCTTACGTGGCCGGGGTGCAGAAAGCGCTCGGTGCCCAGGGTTGGGCCAGCGTCGCATTGAACTGGCGTGGCTGTTCGGGCGAGCCGAATCTGTTGGCACGCAGCTACCATTCCGGTGCCAGTGAAGACTTGGCCGAAGCCATCAAACACCTGCGGGCCAAGCGCCCTCTCGCCCCGCTCTATGCGGTCGGCTATTCCCTGGGCGGCAATGTCTTGCTCAAGCATTTGGGCGAAACCGGCAGTGACAGTGGCGTGTCAGGTGCGGTGGCGGTGTCGGTGCCCTTTCGTCTCGATCATTGCGCCGATCGCATCGGCCAGGGTTTTTCCAAGGTGTATCAGGCGCATTTCATGCGCGAGATGGTCGCCTACATCAAGAACAAGCAGCGCCAGTTCCAGCATGACGGGCGCGAGGATGGACTGGCGGCATTGGCGGCGCTGGGCTCGCTCGAGAACATGCGCACGTTCTGGGACTTCGATGGCCGGGTCACGGCGCCGCTCAATGGTTTTGTCGATGCCGAGGATTACTATCGCCGCGCTTCGAGCCGGTACTTCCTTGGAGAGATTCGCACGCCAACCCTGATCATCCAGGCGGCCGACGATCCTTTTGTGTTCCCCCATAGTCTGCCGCAAGCGTCGGAATTGTCCGCCTCCACTCAATTCGAGCTGCAAGCCAAAGGCGGGCATGTCGGTTTTGTCGATGGCTCGTTCCGGCAACCGGGTTATTACCTGGAACGGCGGATTCCGCAGTGGCTGAGCACCGTGGGTCGCGGGTAAGCCATGGACGCCGATCAGGGCGAGTCGATCCGTTTCTGGCAAACGGCGCCGTTAGCCGGCGTCGAGTTATTGTCCGCACGCTACATCGAACATCGCTTCGCGCCCCATGTGCATGACGGTTATGTGATCGGCATGATCATGGCCGGCGCCCAGCGTTATCGCTATCGCGGCGCCGAACACCTGGCCGGCAGCGGCACGCTGGTGTTGATCAACCCCGATGAACTGCACACCGGCCACAAAGGCACGGAGGATGGCTGGTTGTACCGGGCGTTTTACCCGGACAGCGGGCAGATTCTCTCGCTGCTGGACGAACTGGAGTTGCCGACCACCAACCTGCCGGGGTTTGGCGCGACGCTGTATCGCGATCCGGATCTGGTGAAGGGTTTCTGCCAATTGCATCGTTTGCTGGAAAGTCCGTCCACGGCCCTGCAACAGCAAACGGTCTGGCGCGAGATGATGCTGTTGTTGCTGCAACGCCATGCGGCCGTGCCGGTTGCCGGCAAACCCGGCAAGGAACACCGGGCAGTGACGCTGGCCAAGGACCTGCTGCAAGCGCAATTAGCCGCGCCACCTTCGCTGGAAGAACTGGCGGCAGCGGTCAACCTGTCACCGTTCCACTTCGCCCGGGTGTTCCGCCGCTCCACGGGCATGCCACCGCACACCTGGCTGATGCAGCAACGCATCGCTCGGGCGCGGGTGTTATTACAGAATGGGTGTTTGCCGCTGGAGGTTGCGACGCAGCTGGGATTTGCCGACCAGAGTCATCTGAGTCGGCAGTTCAAGCAGGTTTACGGGGTGGGGCCGGGGGCGTATCGCAGTGCCCGGCAATTACATAAATCTTGAAAACGACGGTGATCCCACAGGGGATCAGCGTTTATTCGCCGATGGCAACGCCGTGTTGAGGATCGTTGATCCACTCGCTCCACGACCCGGCGTACAACGAACCCAACGGATAACCCGCCAGGCACAGTGCGAACAGGTTATGGCAAGCCGTGACGCCGGATCCGCAGTACGCCACCAGATCAGCCGGCGCACGATCGCCGAGTTTCGCGGCAAAGCGCTGCTTGAGTTGCTCAGCCGGCAAGAAACGCCCGTCGCTACCCAGGTTCTCGGTGAACGCCGCACATTGCGCGCCGGGGATGTGCCCGGCAACCGGGTCGATCGACTCGACTTCGCCCTTGAAACGCGGCAATGCCCGGGCATCGAGCAAGGTCAGCGCGGGTTGGCCGAGACGTTGTTGAAGCTCTTCAGCACTCACGATCAGCGCATTGTCCGGCGTCCCGTTGAAGGTGCCACGCTCGATATCACAAGCATCCAGACTCAGCGGCAAACCCGCCGCGTGCCAGGCCTTGAGCCCGCCATCGAGGATGAACACGCCGTCACGCTTGCCCAGCCAGGCCAGCAACCACCAGGCCCGCGCCGCGTAGGCACCGGGGCCGTCATCGTACAAAACCACTTTACTGTCGGCGTTGATACCCCAGGCTTGCAGGCGTTCGATCAAGTCTTCAGGTTCAGGCAGCGGATGGCGCCCGGTCACCCCCTTGACCACGGTCCCGCTCAAATCACGCTCAAGATCGGCGAAGCTCGAACCGGCGATATGCCCTTCGGCATAGCTGCGCTGGCCGTAGTCCGGGTCTTCGAGGGCAAAACGACAATCCAGAATCACCAGCCCAGGCTGCTCCTTTTTCAGGTCCAACGCTTGCGGGCTGATCAGTTGCGCAATGGGCATAACGGGCTCCTGTGATTAAGTCGGTCTTAGATCCTACTGCACTTCTTCCAGGGCCTGGGCCAGTGGCACGTAAAACTCTTCATACAACGCGTTGACCGCGTCGCGTGACTGGTCCGTGACGAAACCGGCCTCAAGCACCAGCACCTGATACACCCCACGTTTAATCGCCTGCTCGCTCAGGTGATTGGAGTTTTCCCGCGTGGTGCACAGAAAACGCACCCAGGATGTCAGGATAATCCAGGCATTGAGCGTCAGGGATTCGATCTGGACCTTGTCCATTTGCAGGATGCCGGCGTCGACGAAGGCGGCGTAGATGTGGGTGCCATGGATCAGGCAGCGCTGGGAGAAACGCCGATAACGGGCGGCCAGTTCTGGATCGCTGTCGAGCAAATGCTCAAGATCTCGATGCAAAAACCGGTAGCGCCACATCGCCGCCAGCAGCTCCTGAAGGTAGAAGCGCTTGTCTTCCACCGTGGACGCGCGGCCCTGGGGCGGGCGCAGGAAGCTGTCCACCAGGCTTTCGTACTCACTGAACAGCACGGCGATAATCGCCTGCTTGTTGGGGAAGTGGTAGTACAGGTTGCCCGGAGAAATCTCCATGTGGGCAGCAATGTGGTTGGTGCTGATGCTGCGCTCGCCCTGTTGATTAAACAGCTCCAGGCTGTTCTGCACGATGCGCTCGCTGGTTTTGATCCGAGGGGCCATGGCTTGAGCTTTAATTCAGAGTGCGTTGGCGGGCATCTTACGACCTATCGGCGAGTGGATAAAACCATGCTGTACTCAGGATGTCATTTGACTTTCTAGAGCATAGACTCTAAAAAGTGCCTCATTACAACAAAAACCGGAGCCGATCATGACCGCCGACATCGCTTACCTGCAGAACCTGCAACAGCCTCTGGACGAGCTCCAGGCCCTGTTCGATGCGCAGCGTACGGCGTATGCAGCCAACCCGATGCCGCCGGCCGCCCAGCGCCAGCAATGGCTCAAAGCCCTGCGGGATCTGCTGAGCAATGAACGCCAGGCCTTGATCGATGCCATCAGCCAGGACTTCAGCCACCGCAGCGCCGATGAAACCCTGCTCGCCGAACTGATGCCCAGCCTGCACGGCATCCATTACGCCAGTCAGCACCTCAAAGGCTGGATGAAAGCTTCGCGGCGCAAGGTCGGCATCGCGTTTCAGCCGGCGTCGGCCAAAGTGGTTTACCAACCGCTGGGCGTGGTCGGCGTGATCGTGCCCTGGAACTACCCGCTGTACCTGGCCATCGGGCCGTTGGTGGGCGCGTTATCGGCGGGCAATCGGGTGATGCTCAAACTCAGTGAATCGACCCCCGCCACCGGCCTGCTGCTCAAGGAGTTGCTGGGCCGGATCTTCCCGCAAGACCTGGTCTGCGTGGTGCTGGGCGAGGCGGATATCGGTGTCGCGTTCTCCCGACTGCGTTTCGATCACCTGCTGTTCACCGGAGCCACCAGTATCGGCAAATACGTGATGCGCGCGGCGGCTGAAAACCTGACGCCGGTGACGCTTGAGCTGGGTGGCAAATCCCCGGCCATCGTGTCCCTTGACGTGCCGCTCAAGGACGCCGCCGAACGCATCGCTTTCGGCAAGACCCTCAATGCCGGACAAACCTGCGTGGCCCCGGACTACGTGCTGGTGCCGGAAGATCGCGTGGGCGCTTTCGTCGAAGCCTATCGGCACGCGGTTCGCGGGTTCTATCCGACACTGGCCGACAACCCGGACTACACCGCCATCATCAATGACCGGCAACTGGCGCGGCTCAACGACTACGTCAGCGACGCCACCAGCAAAGGCGCGCTGCTGATTCCGTTGTTCGATCAGGGCCAGGGACGGCGCATGAGCCATAGCCTGCTGCTCAACGTCAGCGACGACATGACCGTGATGCAGGACGAAATCTTTGGCCCGCTGCTGCCGATCGTGCCGTACAAGACGCTTGATGAGGCGTTTGCCTACATCAATCAGCGACCTCGTCCGCTGGCGCTGTATTACTTCGGCTACGACAAGCGCGAACAAAACCGCGTCCTCCACGAAACCCATTCCGGCGGCGTTTGCCTCAACGACACCTTGCTGCACGTGGCGCAGGACGATATGCCGTTCGGCGGCATCGGCGCCTCGGGCATGGGCCACTACCACGGCCACGAAGGCTTCCTGACCTTCAGCAAGGCTAAAGGCGTGCTGATCAAGCAACGTTTCAACGCGGCGAAACTGATTTACCCCCCGTACGGAAAAGCCATTCAGAAACTGATCCAGAAACTGTTTATCCGCTAACGATCACGCCGCCGGGTAATAACAATAATGAGCCCAAGCCTGTCCGATACACCCGCGCTGTCACGGCGCGGCCTGCTTAAATTCAGCCTCGGCGCGAGTGCTTTCCTGGCCACCGCCGGAGTGGGTGCGAGCCTCAGCGGCTGCTCATCGAGCATCCCGGCCAGTGGTTTCGCGATTTTGCGCAGCGGTGACCTGCTGTTTCTGCGGGCGCTGATCCCGGTGATGATCGAGGGCGCCGTGGCTGCCGAGAAGATGCCGAAGGCCGTCGATGAAACCCTGCACTGCCTGGATAACGGTCTGAATCACCTGTCGCCGGAAATGCTCAAGCTCACTCAGCAATTGTTCGACGTGCTGGGGATGGCAGTGACCCGCGGACCACTGACCGGGATCTGGGGCAGTTGGGAAAACGCCAGCGCCGATGAGATCCGGCACTTTCTCGATCGCTGGGAAAACAGTTCGTTGAGCCTGTTGCGCATGGGGCATAGCTCATTGCTGCAACTGGTGATGATGGCGTGGTACAGCCGCGCGGAATCGTGGGTGCATTGCGGGTATCCCGGACCGCCTACAGTTTGAGACCGAGGCGCCCCCTTCGCGGGCAAGCCACGCTCCCACAGGATTTGAGGTGGACCACCTTTTTGTGAACGACTCGGAACCTGTGGGAGCGGGCTTGCTCGCGAAGACGTCAGCCGCCTCACCACCGCATCCAAACCCATAACAACAAGAGAACCCGAAGATGCCCGTACCCGACCCGTTCCGCGAAGGCATGGCCCGTGGCTGGAAAACCTACAACGGCTCGCAACTGACCCAGGACCTGACTCTCGAAGCGGACGTGGCGATCATCGGCAGCGGCGCGGGCGGCGGCACCACCGCGGAAATCCTCAGCGCCGCGGGCTACAAGGTTCTGCTGATCGAAGAAGGCCCGCTCAAGACCAGCAGCGACTTCAAGATGCTCGAAGACCAGGCTTACACCAACCTCTATCAGGAAGGCATCGGCCGCATGAGCAAGGACGGCGCGATCACCATCCTCCAGGGCCGCGCGGTAGGCGGCACGACGTTGATCAACTGGACATCAAGCTTTCGCACCCCCGACCCGACGCTTGAGCATTGGGCCAAGGAGCATGACGTCAAAGGCCACAGCCCGGCCGAGATGGCGCCGTGGTTCGAGAAAATGGAACAACGCCTGGGCGTTGCGCCGTGGATGGTTCCGCCCAACGCCAACAACGACGTGATCCGCAAAGGCTGCGAACAACTCGGATACGCCTGGCATGTGATCCCGCGCAACGTGCGCGGTTGCTGGAACCTTGGCTATTGCGGCATGGGCTGCCCGACCAACGCCAAGCAATCGATGATGGTCACGACCATTCCCGCGACCCTGGAAAAAGGCGGCGAGCTGCTCTATCTGGCCCGCGCCGAAAAGCTCTCGATCAAGGACGGCCAGGTCACGGGCCTGCAATGCATGGCGATGGACGACCGTTGCGTCGCGCCTACCGGACGTACGATTACGGTCAAGGCGCGGCATTACGTGCTGGCGGGCGGCGGGATCAACAGCCCGGCGCTGCTCCTGCGCTCGGAAGCGCCCGATCCGCACAAACGGTTGGGCAAACGCACGTTCCTGCATTTGGTGAACATGTCTGCCGGGCTGTTCGACGAGGTGATCAATCCGTTCTACGGTGCGCCGCAGTCGATCTATTCCGACCATTTCCAATGGCAGGACGGCACCACCGGCAAGATGTCCTACAAACTCGAAGTCCCGCCGCTGCACCCGGCGCTGGCCGCCACTTTGCTCGGTGGTTTCGGCAAGGAAAACGCCGCGCACATGGAAAACCTGCCCCACACCCACGCGATGCTGGCGCTGTTACGCGATGGTTTTCATCCGGACAGTCCCGGCGGCAACGTCGAATTACGCGGCGACAACACGCCGGTGCTCGACTATCAGGTTTCACCCTATGCCTGGGACGGCTTGCGCCGGGCTTTCCACAGCATGGCCGAGATCCAGTTCGCCGGTGGCGCCAACGCGGTGATGCCGATGCACGCCGACGCGCGCTACGTGAAAACCCTGGCGGAAGCGCGCACGTTGATCGACGGTTTGAGCCTTGAGTTGTATCGCACCCGCCTGGGCAGCGCTCATGTGATGGGCGGTTGCGCCATGGGCGAGGACCCGAAAAACGCCGTGACCGACAGCCTCGGCCGGCACCACCAGATCAGCAATCTGTCGATCCACGACGGCTCGCTGTTCCCCACCAGCATTGGCGCAAACCCGCAATTGTCGGTCTACGGGCTGACGGCGCAACTGGCGACTTCCCTCGCCGAACGTTTGAAAAACCCATGAAAACCGAGAATATTCCAATCGTCTATAGTGCTTTCTTACCCAACAGGCGACTTGGCCGACCGGGAAGGCTGCGATACCATCCGACTCCCCAACGGACTCCCGCCAGGACGACGCGATGAACCGAGTGTTGTACCCAGGTACCTTCGACCCTATTACCAAGGGCCATGGCGACTTGGTCGAACGCGCCGCGCGCCTGTTCGATCATGTGATCATCGCCGTCGCTGCCAGCCCGAAGAAAAACCCGTTGTTTCCCCTGGAACAACGAGTGGCGCTGGCCCGCGAGGTCACTAAACATCTGCCGAACGTTGAAGTCGTCGGCTTCTCGACGTTGCTGGCGCACTTTGCCAAAGAGAAGAACGCCAACGTGTTCCTGCGTGGCTTGCGCGCGGTGTCGGACTTCGAATACGAATTCCAGCTGGCCAACATGAACCGCCAACTGGCGCCGGATGTGGAAAGTCTGTTTCTTACCCCGTCCGAGCGTTATTCGTTCATTTCCTCGACGCTGGTCCGTGAAATCGCAGCGTTGGGCGGCGATATCACCAAGTTCGTCCACCCTGCGGTGGCGGATGCCCTCACCGAACGCTTCAAGAAGTAACGACCGCTCAAGCGGCGCCCGCGTGCACTGTGGGCGCCAATGCGGCACAATTGCGCGCATTGGTTTATTGCGCCCGGGCCTTGCGCCCCGGCTGGAGTTAGCATGTCCCTGATCATCACCGACGATTGCATCAACTGCGACGTCTGCGAACCCGAGTGCCCGAACGCCGCCATTTCCCAAGGCGAAGAGATCTACGTGATCGACCCGAACCTGTGCACGCAGTGTGTCGGCCACTACGACGAGCCTCAGTGCCAGCAAGTGTGCCCGGTGGATTGCATTCCACTGGATGAAGCACATCCGGAGACTGAAGAGCAGTTGATGGCCAAGTATCGGGTTATTACCGGGAAGGCTTGAGGCAGGCTTTTTTGTAGCGCCTGTGCCGGCCTCATCGCGAGCAGGCTCGCTCCCACAGTGGACTTGTGGTGTTCACATCATTTGATTCACAACACAAATCAAATGTGGGAGCGAGCCTGCTCGCGATGAGGCCATCAGGTATACCGAAGATGTAACTGATTCACTCCCGCTGCTCAAACCCCTCCCCGATACACCCCAGGCACCTTACAAACGCAGCCCTCGCCGGATCAACCACCAACGCCTGCCCCGCATCGCCAACTCCGCCACCCAGCGCGGTAAACGGCAACGACACCACAAACGCCCCGGCACCGATCACCGTCGCCACGACCAGCAAGGGTCGGGCGATCAATAAGTCGCCGAGCATGGCGTAGGCCGGGGGATTCTGGATGGTATAGCGCGGGTCACCGCTGCCGCTACTTGCCGCCAGCGCGGGCGCACCGACGCTCAGCAGCAGCGCAACAACAAGGGTTCGAAACGAATTCATGGCACGGTCCTTCGGCTAGGCAGTGAGAACACTGACTATAGACCGTCGGACGTATCAGCTCTGGCAGCGTGGGCAAAAGACGCTCGCGCGCTGCCCCAGTTTCACTTCGCGCAGTTCAGTGCCACAGACTTTGCAGGGCTGACTGCCCCGGCCGTAGACGAACAATTCCTGCTGGAAATACCCTGGCTGACCGTCGCCGCCGATAAAGTCCCGCAGCGTAGTACCACCACGCTCGATGGCGGCGGCCAGAATGCGTTTGATCTCGATCGCCAGCTTCAAATAGCGCGCCCGGGAAATGCTCCTGGCTTCGCGACGCGGGTCGATGCCGGCGGCGAACAGCGCTTCGGTCGCATAAATATTGCCGACGCCGACCACCACCGCGTTATCCATGATGAACGGCTTGACCGCCATGGATCGTCCGCGAGACTGCTGGAACAAGCGATCGCCATCAAACAGGTCGGTCAACGGCTCCGGCCCCAGGCGAATCAGCAGTTCATGGTTGAGCGGATCGAGGCTCCAAAGCATCGCGCCGAACCGACGCGGGTCGGTATAACGCAGGGCCAGCCCGGACTCGAGTTCGATGTCCACGTGCTCATGCTTGGCCGCCGGCATACCGACTTCTACCAGTCGCAGATTGCCCGACATGCCCAAATGGCTGATCAGCGTGCCGACTTCGGCATTGATCAACAGGTACTTGGCCCGCCGCTCCACCAGCACGATGCGCTGACCGGACAGGCGCACATCGAGGTCTTCAGGAATCGGCCAGCGCAAGCGGCGGTCACGCACGATTACCCGGCTGACGCGCTGGCCTTCCAGGTGCGGCGCAATCCCGCGGCGGGTGGTTTCGACTTCCGGCAGTTCAGGCATGGTGTTCTCGAATCAGGGCTCTCGAATAAATGAAGCAGTCGATGCTCAGCGGTGAGCGCCGAGGTCGCGAATCGTTTGCTTGAGGGTCTCGAAGTCGTAGTCCGAAAGGCCGACATAATCGAGCACCAGATGCCCGATGCAGTTCCATTCGTGGTCTTCGGTCTGATTACCCAGCACCCGGTAAGACGCACAAATGTGCTCGGCCATTTTCAGGATCGCCAGCAGGTTCTTGAGCTGGGCATTGCGCGAAGACTCATCGCTGAAGATCGCCAGGGCGTTGTGGTGATTGGCGATCGCGGCGGTCACATGCTCCGGCAGGCGCCAAGACTTGGCCGTGTAATAACCGACCACCGCGTGGTTGGTGTTGAACACCCGGTTCTCGGTGTCGACCACCCGGCATTCGGCGCTGGCGTTGGCGTAGGCCTCTTCCAGGACGATCATGTAATTGGGGAAACGCTGCAACATCAGCGGCACGCCGCAGTCGTGGAACAGCCCCAGCGCGTAGGCTTCATCGCCGGCCTGGGCGCCGATGCGCTTGGCCAGGGTCAGGCAGGTCATCGCCACGTCCTGAGCGGTATCCCAGAACCGGTTCAGGGTGACGATGGTGTCGTCATTCATCTCGCCCTTGATCGACTGCGCGTTGATCAGGTTGATGATCGAACGGCTGCCCAGCAGGTTCACCGCGCGCTGGATCGAGGCGATCTTGTTACTCAAGCCGTAATACGGCGAGTTGACGATCTTCAGCAAGGCGCCAGAGAGCCCCGGGTCCTGGGAGATCAGCTTCGCGATCACTTCCAGGTCCGGGTCGGGCATGTACTGCTCCATCTGCAAATCCACCATGATTTGCGGCTGGGCAGGCACGCTGATGCCTTGCAGGGACTGTTGAATCTGTTCGGAAGTCAGCTCTTGGGACATAAGTACACACTCTGGGCCAGGGGGCGATTCTAACCTTTATAAAGTTGGATCCGACACACTGGCCGACACATTGGCGAAAGTTTCATCGTTGGCGCTGCATTCAAAATCGCCTTCGCGAGCAGGCTCGCTCCAGGTCATGCGCTAACCCTGTGGGAGCGGGCTTGCTCGCGAAGGCGTCATCAGCGTTTCATCGCCCACCCAGCCCGCCACAACTCTCAACACGCTATACTCCCGCTCTTTTTTCCGGAGCGACGTCATGTCCCTGCCTAGCCTGCGCCTCAAAGCCAACGCCGACCGTCGCCTGCGAAACGGCCACTTGTGGGTCTACAGCAACGAAATCGATGTAGCGGCGACCCCTTTGCACGGTTTTCAAGCCGGCGACCAGGCGATCCTCGAAGCCGCCGGCGGCAAGACGCTGGGCATCGTGGCCATGAGCCCGAACAACTTGATTTGCGCCCGCCTGCTGTCGCGCGACATCAAGTTGCCGCTGGACAAGTCGCTGCTGGTCCATCGCCTGAACGTTGCGCTGTCCCTGCGCGATCGGCTGTTCGACAAGCCGTTCTATCGCCTGGTCTACGGCGACTCCGACCTGCTGCCAGGTCTGGTGGTCGATCGTTTCGGCGACATCCTTGTGGTGCAGATCGCGTCGGCGACCATGGAAGCCCATAAAGAAGACGTGATCGCCGCACTGACCCAAGTGCTCAAGCCAAGCGGCATTCTGTTCAAGAATGATTCCGCCGCCCGTGACGCCGAAGGCCTCAACCGTTATGTCGAAACCGTGTTCGGCCTGGTGCCGGAATGGGTCGCGCTGGAAGAGAACGGCGTGAAATTCGAAGCCCCGGTCATCCAGGGTCAGAAAACCGGCTGGTTCTACGACCACCGCATGAACCGCGCGCGCCTGGCCCCTTATGCCAAAGGCAAACGCGTGCTGGATCTGTACAGCTACATCGGCGGCTGGGGTGTGCAAGCGGCCGCGTTCGGTGCCAGTGAAGTGTTCTGCGTCGATGCCTCGGCCTTCGCCCTCGATGGCGTCGAGCGCAACGCCGCGCTGAACGGTTTCGCCGAGAAAATGACCTGCATCGAAGGCGACGTGTTCGAAGCCCTAAAAGAGCTGAAAGCCAGCGAAGAACGCTTTGACGTGATCGTTGCCGACCCGCCCGCCTTCATTAAACGCAAGAAAGACATGAAGAACGGTGAAGGCGCCTACCGCCGCCTGAACGAGCAAGCCATGCGCCTGCTCAGCAAGGACGGCATCCTGGTCAGTGCATCGTGCTCGATGCACCTGCCGGAAGACGATCTGCAGAACATTCTGCTGACCAGCGCTCGTCATCTGGACCGCAACATCCAGATGCTCGAGCGCGGCGGTCAGGGCCCGGATCACCCGGTTCACCCGGCCATTGCCGAAACCCGCTACATCAAGAGCATCACCTGCCGGTTGCTGCCAAACAGCTGATGACACCGGTTTGACGGGGAGCCAGCCGGCTCCCCGTTTTATTATCTGTTACTGACCCACCCTCAAACTTCCTACACTTTCGATCCTACAAACTTGCAGGACGTTTCTCTGCGTCTTTAACTTTAAAGAATACGACTGACAAAACTTGTTCACAACCTTGATCATTCCGACAAAATTACTGGAAGTTTCCTACCCAATATCGCCTTGATAAGCGCTCATAACGCTCTATCATTAAGCGTGTCACAACGAAGTGACACTCACTTTCAATTACAAGGAGTTCCAAATGAAAGCAATTACTCTGGAAGTTAACAGCATCGCCAACCTGGCTTTTCTGGTTGCCCCTAAAACCCGCTAAGTAAATGAGACGCTGGGGAGTGCCGGCTACCCAGCGTTTTCCATGGCCTTGCCCAGAGCGAAACGCCCATCATGCAGATCAGCCCTCACTTATTCATACTTCCTCGTACGCCCGGCCAAATAGTTTGGGATTACAAGAATCACAAGCAGTTTGAACTGAACCTCAAATATTCCACCCGCCTGGCAGAACTTGTCGACAACCCGGAAAAGTTCAACGAACGTAATACAATCGACACCCAACTACTGAACGCCGGAATACTGACAACAGTAACAACAGACAGTATTGAATGGGGCTGGGACGAACTCTCGAAAATATTTCATATCGGCACCAAGAACATCCCTTGCGAACACATCCCGCAAAATATTAATGAGTGGTCAAAACAATACCTTGATCATTGCACCGACGTGCTGAGCACACCCTCGCCGAAAGCCAGGCGCTCGGAACGCCTGGGAGGTGAGTTGATTGCCCTGCCAAAACCTTCCTGCCTGCCGGAAGGCTCCCTGGCAAATGCCTTGGTCAATCGCAAAACCTGCCGCACGTTTACCGGTGAAGCGGTTTCCCTCGAAGCAGTGAGTACATTGCTGTACCTGTCCCTCGGCTATCTGCATGAGCGCGAAAACGACATCGACGAAAGCATCGTCGAAGGTCTCGGCGCACGACGAAGCAGCCCGTCCGGTGGCGGACTGAATGCCTGCGAAGGCTTTCTCCTGGCGCAAAACGTCAGCGACCTGCAACCCGGCCTCTACGCCTACCACCCCGCCGGGCACGCACTGAGTTTCGTCAATCCGCTGCCCGCAGAGCCTTTGGGGCAATTGATGTGCGGGCAACACTTCATCAATAACCTGCCCGCAGGCCTGTTCATTACCAGTCGATTCGACAAGCTGTGGTGGAAGTACGAGCACTCACGGGCCTACCGAATGGCCTACGTCGAAGCCGGCCACATTTCTCAGACCTTTCAACTGGCGGCCACTTCGCTGGGGTTGAACACCTGGCTGACCGGCGCCTTGACCGATGATCGGGTCGAAGCGCTGTTGGGACTTGAAGACAGTGCAGAGCAACCACTGTTTTTTGTCGGCTGCGGCCAGAGCGACGGGCAAGTGATGTGCAAGGAGTTGAAAGCGCTGCTGAGCGATCGGGAGCAGGAACAATGACCGAGCCCCTCAACGACCCTGCGTCCTACCCCGCCTCATGGGCCAATCGTTTCACGCTTGGAGACTGGAATACCCGGGCCTCGGTGCGCATCAGCGACCACGCCTATCAACTGCCCTCGGACCTGGGACGGCAACTGGAAACCCGCCACTGGTTTCCGCCATCCTTTTTGCCTTACCTGAAACACCCGGCGGTCAAAGCGGCCGGCAGTTCGATTGTTCATCGCCTGACCGCCAATCATCTGGTGTACTTCCTCGACTACACCACCCTGCTCGAACACCGCATCGTCAACCGATCCGTGGAAACCATCGTCCACAACGAACTGGGCATTTCCATCCCCCCTCGGATGAAAACCGCCGCACTGCAGCTTTACACCGACGAGGCTTATCACGCGCTGTTCTCCAACACCCTCGCCGAGCAGATTGCCGACATTTACGGCATGACTGATCGCCCGGTCATGCCCCAGCGGATTGCCCGGCTGAACGCCCTGATCGACCGCACACCGGTCAAGCACAAGGCACTGGCGTGGTTTCTCGTCGGCTTCGTCTCGGAAACGATTATTGCCAAGGAACTGCTCGACGTTTGCCGCGACACATTGGTCAGTAGCGTTCAGGAAATGCTTCGGGACCACCTTGCCGACGAGGCACGGCACAGTCGCTACTTTTGCGAAGTATTCCATTATCTGTGGTTGCAACTGAGCTGCGGCCAACGCACGTTCACTGCCAGGCTGCTCCTGGAAATCCTGCTGGTTTTCTTTGAAGTCGATGAACGCTGGCTTGGCGAAAGCCTGTGCAGCGCCAGCCTGAGCGAAACGTCTGTCGCGCAAATCCTTTGTGATCTGACCGGCCCGCAAGCACAGCGCCTGCGCGCCCGATCGGGTGCAAGTGCCACGCTGGACGCCATGAAAAAAGCGGGCTTCTTCGATCTGCCTGCCAATCGGCAACTTTTCTACAGGGCAGGGCTTCTCGATGAATGACAGAAACCGTGTAGCCCGTGTCGCACAACTTCGTGTCATGGTCATTCTGTTGATGACCATGACACTGCTTGGCGTTTTCCCCCTGGATGTGGTGCTTCCGTCCTTTCCCGATCTTTCCGACTACTTTCGGACCTCGCCGTCCGATATCGCCCTGTCCGTCAGCCTGTTCGCCATTGGCCTGGCGTTGTCCGTGGTGCTGGTCGGACCGCTGTCCGACTTGTGGGGGCGCAAGAAGCTGCTACTGGCCGGTATCGCAATCGCGGTGATCGGTGCGGCGGGGTGCGTGGCGTCCCGCGAGTACAGCTGGTTTCTGTTCTTTCGGGTGATCCAGGCAGTGGGTTGCGGATCGTTCGTCCTGTCACAGGCACTGGTTCAGGATCTGTTCGTTGGCAAGGAACAGGAGCGAATCAGAATCTGGATGGTGACCGGCGGCGGGGTGTTCATTTCGATTTCGCCGCTGCTGGGGACGTGGTTGCAATTGCAGTTGGGCTGGCAGGGCAGCTTTTATGTGTTTATCACCCTGGCTGTCATTGTCTGGCTTAAAGCCTTTTTCCTGCTCAGGGAAAACTCGCACCTGCACAACCCGACACCTGAACGAATTTTCAGTGCCTATTGGCGGGTGTGCTCGGATGTTCGTTTCATGGGTTACTGGTTGATTTCAGCCTTGGCCTTCGCCTGCCATTTCTCGTTCATCGTCACTTCACCGATCATTTTCATGGAGCGGCTGGCGCTTTCACCTTACGAGTTTGCCTGGGCGTTGCTGCTGTATGGCGTGGCCTATGTGTTTGGAGGGATTGTCGCCAGCGCCCTGCATCGGCGGCTGCAGGCCAACACGCAGATAGTCATTGGCCTGGGACTGATCGCTTTGTCCGGGCTGGTCATGCTGTGGTTGGCGGAACAGTTCGGGCTCACTGCGGCGGTGGTGCTGATACCCATGCTGATTTGTACGGCAGGCACCACCATTGCCAGACCCATCGCCAACTCCAAAGCCATGAGTCTCTACCCACAGAATGCCGGAACCTCTACATCGGTCGGCGGCGTGTTGATTTTCATGTCCGGCGGCGTGATCAGCGTGGTGATCAACCTCGCCTCCGAAGATTTGACCACAGCGCTGGCCCTGTGCTTCCTGACTTTGAGTGCCACGGGTCTCGGCTTGAATGTATTGATTACACGACGGCATCTGGCGCTGAACCCGGGCTGAAACCTGCCAGTCGTCATCCCGCACGTTGTGTCAGCGCCGGATCAACGCTTCCCGGCATTCCCTCCTGACGCCAGCCGTGTAGAATCGCGACATTCATCGCCAGTCATCCCCCGGCGGGTTTATGAGCTCAAGCTGAAGCGCGCGGCGATCCCGCAAAGTTATCGGCAACTTCCGGACACACGGCCATTTCTGGGTGTTCCAGACGTCAATAGAAGCTCACTTCCCTTTTGATACCTGATTAGCCGCCCGGAGTGCTTCATGCCTGATTACCGCTCGAAAACATCCACCCATGGCCGCAACATGGCCGGCGCCCGCGCACTGTGGCGCGCCACGGGGATGAAAGATGACGACTTCAAAAAGCCGATCATCGCCATTGCCAACTCGTTCACCCAATTCGTACCGGGCCACGTCCACCTCAAGGACCTCGGCCAGCTGGTCGCCCGCGAAATCGAACGCGCCGGCGGTGTAGCGAAAGAATTCAACACCATCGCCGTGGATGACGGCATCGCCATGGGTCACGACGGCATGCTCTATTCGCTGCCGAGCCGCGAGATCATCGCTGACTCCGTCGAGTACATGGTCAACGCCCACTGCGCCGACGCCATCGTCTGCATTTCCAACTGCGACAAGATCACCCCCGGCATGCTGATGGCGTCTCTGCGCCTGAACATCCCGGTGATCTTCGTTTCCGGCGGCCCGATGGAAGCCGGCAAGACCAAACTGGCCAGCCACGGTCTCGACCTCGTCGACGCCATGGTCATCGCCGCCGACTCCAGCGCTTCTGACGAGAAAGTCGCTGAGTACGAGCGCAGCGCCTGCCCGACCTGTGGTTCGTGCTCCGGCATGTTCACCGCCAACTCGATGAACTGCCTGGTCGAAGCCCTGGGCCTGGCGTTGCCGGGCAACGGTTCGACCCTGGCCACCCACAGCGACCGCGAACAGCTGTTCCTGCAGGCCGGTCGCACCATCGTCGAGTTGTGCAAACGTTACTACGGCGAGAACGACGAATCGGTATTGCCGCGCAACATTGCCAACTTCAAGGCGTTCGAAAACGCCATGACCCTGGACATCGCCATGGGCGGCTCCACCAACACCATCCTGCATTTGCTGGCCGCCGCCCAGGAAGCCGAGATCGATTTCGACCTGCGCGACATCGACCGTCTCTCCCGCCACGTGCCGCAACTGTGCAAAGTCGCGCCGAACATCCAGAAGTACCACATGGAAGACGTGCACCGTGCCGGCGGGATCTTCAGCATCCTCGGCTCCCTGGCCCGTGGTGGTCTGCTGCACACCGACCTGCCGACCGTGCACAGCAAAACCCTGGCCGAAGGCATTGCCAAGTGGGACATCACCCAGACCGACGACGAAGCCGTGCATCACTTCTTCAAGGCCGGCCCTGCGGGCATCCCGACGCAGACCGCGTTCAGCCAGTCGACCCGCTGGGAAACCCTGGACGACGACCGTGAAAACGGCTGCATCCGCAGCGTCGAACACGCCTACTCGAAAGAAGGCGGCCTGGCCGTTCTCTACGGCAACATCGCGCTGGATGGTTGCGTGGTGAAAACCGCAGGCGTCGACGAGTCGATCCACGTGTTCGAAGGCAATGCGAAAATCTTCGAAAGCCAGGACAGCGCCGTACGCGGCATCCTCGCTGACGAAGTAAAAGCCGGCGACATCGTGATCATCCGTTACGAAGGCCCGAAAGGCGGCCCGGGCATGCAGGAAATGCTCTACCCGACGTCGTACCTGAAATCCAAAGGCTTGGGCAAAGCCTGCGCCCTGCTCACCGACGGTCGCTTCTCCGGCGGCACCTCGGGCCTGTCCATCGGCCACGCTTCGCCAGAAGCCGCTGCAGGCGGCGCGATTGGTCTGGTGCAGGACGGCGACAAAGTGCTGATCGACATTCCGAACCGCTCGATCAACCTGTTGATCAGCGACGAAGAAATGGCTGGGCGCCGCGCCGAGCAGGATCAGAAAGGCTGGAAGCCTGTGGAAAAACGTCCACGTAAAGTGACCACTGCGCTGAAGGCCTACGCTCTGCTGGCAACCAGCGCCGACAAGGGTGCCGTGCGTAACAAGGCGATGCTCGACGGGCTGTAAAACTTAACCGTCAAACAAAAAAAATGCCCCGCCAAGTGCGGGGCATTTTTTTGGACTGAACTCGATTAAATGTGGGAGCGGGCTTGCTCGCGAAGGCGGTGGGCCAGTCGACATCAATGTCGGATGTGACGGACCCATCGCGGGCAAGCCCGCTCCCACAGGGATCTTGGGTGTTCACACAATCTGTGATTCACCCGAAACCTTGTGGGAGCGGGCTTGCCCGCGATTGAAGCACCTCGGTCTTACTGAATTTCTTCAGGCTTGACGATCACCCAGTTCTTGTCCGCCGTCACGGGTAACCCTTCCTTGGCCTGAGCCGCGGCGTGCTTGGCCATCATGCCGTTAATCTGGGTCATGTATTTGTCCTTGCGGTTGACCCACAAGTGGATGCCGCCCTTGGCCACGTCGACGCTGTGGAACAGCATGAAACCGTCGCTGGTCGGAGTGTCGCCGCCCACCAGCACCGGTTTTTTCCATTCATCGATATAGGTCAGGATCGCCGCTTGTTTACCCGCCATCCAGGTTGCAGGGGTCCACAGGTACGGGGTCAGTTCGAGGCCGAGGTTGGCCTTCTCGTCATACTTGCCCGCGGTGATTTGCTTGCGCGCTGTGGTCAGTTCGCCGGACTTGGGGTCCTTGAGCAGCAGGCTCACGCCAATGACGTTTTGCGGTTTGACGTTGTAGCCGTACTTCGGATCGGAAGCGACCATGCGCACCAGCTCTTCGGAGGCGGCGGTCATCACGTAGACCTCGATGCCGTTCTCCATCAGCTTGTTGTAGAGCTCTTTCTGACCGGTGAAGATTTTCGGCGGGTTGACGTCGAGGTTCTTCACCACATCGCCTTCGTAATAAGTAGCCGGCACTGGTTTGCCCGAAGCCATCAGCTCATCGACGTAGCCTTTGAGTTCCTGGAGGGTGAAACCGGAGAACACTTGCGCGACCCATGGATAGCACACCATGTCGTCGAGTTCGCAGAGGCGGTAGTAGTAGCTGAACAGGCTTTCCTTGTGGTCGGCGGTGTCCTTGAACGGGATCAGTTTCAGGGAGGGATCGAGTTTGTCGCGGGTGATCAGGCCCTTGTTTTCCATGTACGGCAGCAACGACTCTTCGAGGTCGTAACGGTAACTGGTGTTGTCCATGTCGAACACCGCGTAGTTACCTTTGTTGGCGTTGGCCGCAATCATCGCGTCCAGCGCCTTGGCCTGATCGGCGGGCCAATGCTTTAGATCCGTGGCGAGTACCTGGCCGGCGAGGCCAAGACAGAGTGCGGCAACCAGAAATTTTGGTGCGAACTTCATCTTCATTTCTCCCTGATTCAAAGATATCGACGCTATCAAATTAGTGTGACAGTCCCCGTCTGCCTACGACCGCCCGCGTCCCTTCCGCGTCAGCTGCATCCCCGACAACGACATCCTCTTATTCCAAAAACGACAGTTAACAGACTTTTTTGATATTAATTCATTAGTTTTCAAGCTGTTAGGCTTGCCGGTTCGCAGCTGCCCCGGAAGGTGGCTGGCACAAGTCTCTCTCGGAGTTCACATGAATCTGCCGCTGATCCTCAATCTGCTGGTATTCCTCGCCCTGCTCTTTGGCTTGGCGCAAACCCGTCATACGGCGTGGAGCTTAGCTAAAAAAGTCCTGCTCGCATTGGTGTTGGGCGTGGTGTTCGGTGTGGCGCTGCACACGATTTACGGTGCCGGCAACCCGGTGCTGAAAGCCTCGATCGGCTGGTTCGATCTGGTGGGCAACGGTTACGTGCAGTTGCTGCAAATGATCGTCATCCCGCTGGTGTTCGCCTCGATCCTCAGCGCCGTGGCCCGTCTGCACAACGCCTCGTCGCTGGGCAAGATCAGCTTCCTGACCATCGGCACGCTGCTGTTCACCACTGCCATCGCGGCGCTGATCGGTATCGGCCTGACCAACCTCTTCGGTCTGACCGCCGAAGGCCTGGTGGCCGGCACGCAGGAAATGGCCCGTCTGCAAACCATTCAGAACGACTACGCGGGCAAGGTTGCCGACCTGAATGTGCCGCAGCTGCTGCTGTCGTTCATTCCGCAAAACCCGTTCGCCGACCTCGCTCGCGCCAAGCCAACCTCGATCATCAGCGTAGTGATCTTCGCGGCGTTCCTCGGTGTCGCGGCGCTGCAACTGCTCAAGGACGATGTCGAGAAAGGTCAGAAAGTGATCAACGCCATCGACACATTGCAAGCCTGGGTGATGCGCCTGGTGCGCCTGGTGATGAAGCTGACCCCGTACGGCGTCCTGGCGCTGATGACCAAAGTGGTCGCCGGTTCCAACCTGCAAGACATCATCAAGCTCGGCAGTTTTGTGGTGGTTTCCTACATCGGCCTGGGCCTGATGTTTGTGGTCCATGGCCTGCTGGTGTCGGCGGCCGGGATCAACCCGCTGCGGTTCTTTCGCAAGATCTGGCCGGTGCTGACGTTTGCGTTCACCAGCCGTTCGAGCGCGGCGACGATTCCGCTGAGCATCGAAGCGCAGACCAGCCGCCTGGGTATCCCGCAGTCCATCGCCAGTTTCGCCGCGTCGTTCGGCGCGACCATTGGCCAGAACGGCTGTGCCGGTCTGTACCCGGCGATGTTGGCGGTGATGGTGGCGCCGACTGTCGGCATCAACCCGCTGGACCCGCTGTGGATCGCGACGCTGGTGGCGATTGTGACCTTGAGTTCGGCCGGTGTGGCGGGCGTGGGCGGTGGCGCGACGTTTGCTGCGCTGATCGTGCTGCCGGCGATGGGCTTGCCGGTGTCATTGGTGGCGTTGCTGATTTCGGTTGAGCCGCTGATCGATATGGGCCGCACGGCGTTGAACGTGAGTGGTTCGATTACGGCGGGGGCGATTACCAGCCAGATGATGCAGCAGACGGATAAAGAGCTGCTGGGGGCGGATGAGCATGCGGAGTTGGCGCACGCTTAAATTCTTCAGCGTCTGATCTGGCCTCATCGCCAGCAGGCTGGCTCCCACAGGGATTTGGGGTGTTCACACAATCTGTGTTTCACCTCAAACCCACTGTGGGAGCCAGCCTGCTGGCGATGCTTTCAGGCCTTTTCCCAAACTTCAAAGTTGTACGCTGGTTTGTCGCCTTCGGCCGGATTCGGGGTGTTGGACACCAATGTCCACTGCGTCAAATCAAACTCCGGAAACCACGCGTCCCCTTCCGGGCTCAACGCCACGCGCGTCAAATACAGCCGATCCGCCTGCGCCAACCCCTGCGCATATAACTGCGCCCCGCCAATCAACATCACCTCATCGACGCCCTGCTCGTTCGCCCATTCCTGCGCGCGAACCACGGCCGCCTCCAGCGACGGATAAACTTCCGCGCCTTCCAGCACCAGGTCCGCCTGACGGCTGACCACGATGTTCAACCGGCCCGGCAGGGGACGACCGAGGGAATCCCAGGTCTTGCGACCCATGATGATCGGCTTGCCGAGGGTGGTGGCCTTGAAGTATTTGAAGTCCCCCGGCAAGTGCCAGGGCATGCTGTTGTCGACGCCGATCACACGGTTTTCACCGAGGGCTGCGATCAGGCTGAGGGGGAGTGATTTAGTCATGCCGGCGAGGATACCAGAGCCTCCCGTACCCCGATAAGCGCCACAGCGGTTATGCTCACAGCTCAATTGAGCGACGGGATGCTGCGTGACTGAACTGACTCCACTGCAAAACCTCTGGCTGACCGAGACGGTGCGCCTGCGTGAAGAACACGCCGGCCCCCTGGATGATCTGGAAGCCAACCGACTGGCCCGCAGCGCCGGCGGAGACCTGCCGACGCGGATTCAGCGTCGGGCGGGGTGGCTGGCCGAACGCGACGGCTTGGCCGACGCCCTCAAACATTGGCTGCAAGGCGCGCGACTGGCGCTGATCGTCATGGCAGTGCTGGCCATCGTCAGTGGCGCGGGCCTGGCATTCGCCGCGCTGGGTGACGGCCAGACACCGGTGAATGTGTTCTGGGCCCTGGGCAGTCTGCTGGGGCTCAATCTGATTCTGCTGTTGAGCTGGGCATTGGGCCTGGTGTTTGCCGGTGAACACGGCGCCAGCCTCGGACGCTTGTGGCTGTGGCTCAGCGAAAAACTCGCTCGCGATGCCAAAGCCGCGCAACTGGCGCCGGCCCTGCTGCTGTTATTGCAGCGACGCAAACTCAATCGCTGGGCGATCGGCGCGCTGGTCAACGGCTTGTGGTTGCTGGCGATGCTCAGCGCCCTGGCAATCTTGCTGACGTTGATGGCGACCCGGCGCTACGGCTTTGTCTGGGAAACCACCATTCTGCGCGGCGACACCTTCGTCGCCATGACCCAGGCTCTCGGCGCGCTGCCGGCGTTGCTCGGTTTCAGCGTACCGAGCGTGGAGATGATCCGCGCCAGTGGCGATGCTGCGCTGAACATCGAAAGCGCCCGTCAGGCCTGGGCCGCATGGCTGGTCGGCGTGTTGCTGGTCTACGGCGTGTTGCCGCGTCTGCTGCTGGCGCTGTTCTGCCGCTGGCGCTGGACCTCCGGCCAAGCCGCGTTGCGCCTGGATTTGAACCTGCCCGGTTATGCCCAACTGCGCGAACGCCTGATGCCCACCAGCGAACGCCTCGGCATCAGCGATGCCGCGCCTGCGCAACTGCATCGTGTCGAAAGCGGCGTCAGTGAGCAGCAAAGCGACGGCGCGTTGCTGGTGGCCATCGAGCTGGACGATCAACGCCCGTGGCCGCCGCAACTGCCGAAAACCGTGAACAACGCCGGCATCCTCGACAGTCGCGAATCGCGCAACAAACTGCTCGAACAGTTGAGTCGTTTCCCTCCGGCACGCCTGGCGATTGCCTGCGATCCGCGTCGCTCACCGGACCGTGGCAGCCTGGCCCTGATCGCCGAACTGGCGCGCAATGCCGCCGCCACTCGGGTCTGGCTGCTGCAAGCGCCGCCCGGCGAAGCACTGGATGCCGAACGCCTCGGCGACTGGCACGTGGCGCTGCAACAGCTGGACCTGCCGTTCGCCGATTGCGTGCCTGTGAACTGGCTGGAGACCGGCCATGACTAATGCCTGGAAAGCGCCCTTGAAGCTGGCCGTGGTCGGCCACACCAACGTCGGCAAAACCTCGTTGCTGCGCACCCTCACCCGGGATGTCGGTTTCGGCGAAGTGTCCCATCGCCCCAGCACCACCCGCCACGTCGAAGGCGCGCGGTTGTCGGTGGACGGCGAGCCGTTGCTCGATCTCTACGACACGCCTGGCCTTGAAGACGCCATCGCCCTGCTCGACTATCTCGAACGCCTGGAACGTCCCGGCGAACGCCTCGACGGCCCGGCACGGCTGGCCCGATTCCTCGAAGGCAGCGAAGCCCGCCAGCGCTTTGAACAGGAAGCCAAAGTGCTGCGGCAATTGCTCGCCTCGGACGCCGGCCTGTATGTGATCGATGCCCGGGAGCCGGTTCTGGCCAAGTACCGCGACGAACTGGAAGTGCTGGCCAGTTGCGGCAAACCACTGCTGCCGGTACTGAATTTCGTCAGTAGCGCCAACCATCGCGAGCCGGATTGGCGTGAAGCCCTGGCACGCTTGGGCCTGCATGCCCTGGTGCGTTTCGACAGCGTTGCACCGCCCGAGGATGGCGAGCGTCGCCTCTATGAAAGCCTCGCCCTGTTGCTGGAAAACTCCCGCGAACAACTGGAGCGCCTGATCGCCGATCAACAGGCTCAACGCCTGGCCCGTCAGCAAAGTGCGGCGCGGTTGATTGCCGAGTTGCTGATCGATTGCGCCGCGTGCCGGCGCAGTGTGGTCAGCGATGCGGAACAGGAACAGCAGGCCATCAACGAGCTGCGCAAAGCCGTTCGCCAACGGGAGCAGCGTTGCGTTGAAGGCTTGCTCAAGCTTTATGCCTTCCGCCCACAGGACGCGGCGGCCAGTGATCTGCCGCTGCTCGATGGCCGTTGGGGCGATGATTTGTTCAACCCGGAAACCCTCAAGCAATTGGGTGTTCGAGTCGGTGGCGGTATCGCTGCCGGTGCGGCCGCCGGTGCCGGGGTCGACTTGCTGGTGGGCGGCCTGACCCTTGGCGCAGCGGCGCTGGCCGGTGCGATTGCTGGCGGCGCCCTGCAAACCGCGCGCAGTTATGGCAGCCGGCTGATGGGCAAGATCAAGGGCCAGCGAGAATTGACGGTCGACGACAGCGTGTTGCGGCTGTTGGCCCTGCGTCAGCGGCAGTTGCTGCAAGCGTTGAACGTGCGCGGGCATGCGGCGATGGACAGCATCCAGGTGGCCACGCCGCAGGACAAGACCTGGCGCGAAGGCAAACTGCCCGAAGCCCTGAACAAGGCCCGGGCGCATCCGCAGTGGTCGTCACTGAATCCGCAGGCGAAGTTGAGTCAGGCGGAGCGGCAGGAGCAGATAGAGGCGTTGGCGCAGCAGCTATAAACCCTGGTGATTGTGGTGCCTGGGCTGACCTCATCGCGAGCAGGCTCGCTCCCACAGTTGGAATGCGTTCCCCTGTGGGAGCTAGCCTGCTAGCGATGGCTGCGACTCGGTTTCGCGGTCATGCGCTGATCTTCAAGAACTCCCGCACCAGCGCCCTGACCCGGTTGCGATCCGTGCGATCCGCCCGCCCGTCATTGTCCACATCCGAAGCCAATATCAGCTCGAACACCCCGTCGTTATCCAGATCACGGACGGCGGCTTTATAGGCAATCACTGGCCCTTCATGAAAATGCAGGCGCACCGTTTCAGGCGTGCTGTCTGCGGATGGATTCTGCGAGAAGATGCGCAAGTGACGCGCCTCGCCTTCACCGCTGTTGAACCAGGCACACTTCAAATAGGTGTTACCCAAAGCCTTGAGGCGCTGCCGGTCAGTCTCTGTCGCCTCACGCGGCATTTGCTCCTCTTCATGAAACCGGAAACGAACCGTATCCGCCGCCCCTGCCCCGCTTCGATCCTGTGCAATCACTTCCAAATAACGCATCCGTGCACTTCCTTGCGAAAAGCCCAGACTGAGCTGTTGCCGCAAGGTAATCGATCCGCCGTTTCGCTATTACCTGTGAGACAACTCAACGCGACTCGCCGGACAAGAGGTTCACTGCCTTGCGCTTCAACACCTCGAGATCCATCACCGGCACCCACTGCTCCTTGGCCAACTCATCCCACTGCCGCATGCGCAAACTGACTTTGCACAATGGGTCCTGTTCGAAGGCTTCAGCCTCGGCAGCCGTCATCACCCCGCCTTGATATTCCAGGGTCCGGCGGCTGGCTTCGCTCAATCGTTCGTAGTACCCGGGCTCTTTGAGCGTCAGATAACGCTTGGCCTGAACGTGGTATTCCACCAGCCGCGCCAGGCGCTCGCTGAAACCTGCACGACGCAAGTAATCGGCGCCCAGACGCTCGTGGCTGACCACGCCGAAGCCGCCCATGTTCTCGGCGCTCTCGCCGCAGATATGCCCGATGTCGTGGAAGAACGCGGCCAACACCACTTCATCATCAAAGCCTTCGGCCATGGCCAGTTCGGCCGCCTGGGACATGTGTTCGATCTGCGACACCGGCTCGCCGATGTAATCGCTGTCGCCAAAGCGCTCGTACAAACCGAACACCTCAGCGATTACTCGTTCATGACGCACCATCAGCCTTCCCCCAACAATTGAGCGACATTGCGTTCGGCCATCGCCGGCCCGACGCTCATGCCGACGCCGGTGTGCATCAGCGCCACGCTCACACCGGGCATCGGCCGCAGGAACGAGAACGGCGCCGGCCCTCGTGAACCATAGACACCCTGCCAGCGTTCGACCACTTGCACCTTGCAGCCGAGGGTTTGTTCAGCGAGTTCGATCATCCAGTTATCCACTTGCTCGGCATTGAACGGCGATGGATCGCGGCCGTAATGGTGGGAGTCGCCGATGATCAATTCACCATAAGGCGTCGGGCTGATCAGCAGGTGGATGCCGTTTTCATGCAGGTGCAGTTCCTCGCGCAGGATTTGCGCCTGCACCGCCGCCGCTTCCGGCAGATCGGCGAAGGCGCCGTAGTGCACGCAACTTAACCCGGTGAGCAATGCGTGTTGCAGATTGAGGTTGATCTGCGGTCGGGCGCGGAGCATTTGCAGGCGGCAGATTTGCGGGTTGAGCGCGGCGATCGGCTCGGCCAGCAAGGTCTGATAGTCGTGGCCGGAGCAGACGATGATCTGCTCGGCGCTGAAGGTGCCGGCGGTGCTGTGCAGGCGACCCGGTTCGATGTCGCGCACCAGGGTGGAGAAGTGAAACTCGACGCCGAGTTCGCGGCGCAGGTAGTCGATCAACGCCGCAATCGCTTCGCGGGAATACAGTTGTTGATCGTCCAGGCCGTGCAACGCGGCGCGGTGATGGCGGAACTGGCCACCGTAGAGATCGCGTAAAGCAGCACCGCGCAGCAGGTCGACGCGGTAACCGTGTTCCACGGCGCGGCCGGTGCAGAAAGCTTCGAGCAGGTGTTCTTCGGCTTCGGTGCGGGCGAACAGGTACGAGCCGTTGCGCTTGAGTTGCAAGCCGGCCCGTTGTGCCCATTGGCCCCAGATGTCGCGGCTGGCCCTGGCCAGTTCGAGCATCGGGCCCGGGGGTTGGCCGGTGACGAGGGCTTGGCCGAAATTGCGGACCGAGGCGCCCAAGGGGGTTTCGCTACGTTCGAAAACCGCGACTTTGAGACCGCGCCTGGCGGCGGCGTAGGCGTGGGACAGGCCGAGAATGCCGGCGCCTACGATCAGCATGTCGTTGTGTTGTGTCATGTGGATTTGTCCTGAATTCAAAGCCGCCATCGCTGGCAAGCCAGCTCCCACAGGGTCTCTGGTGTTCACAAAACCTGTGTTCACCCTGAATCCCTGTGGGAGCTGGCTTGCCAGCGATGGGGCCCTGTCAGCCGATAGAGATCTTACTTGGCAGCCACTTTCTCGGACTTGCCGTCATACCGCTTGCGCCACTCGGTCAGGATCTCGTCGCGATGCTTCGACGCCCAGGCAAAGTCGTTCTTGATCAGACGTTGCTCATAATCCGCCGGCAATTCGGTCTGCGGCTTGGCGATCCCCGGCTGCGCGAGCACCGCGAAGTTTTCCTTATAAAGCTCCATCGCCGCCGGGCTGGCCGAGAAGTCAGCCAGTTTCTTCGCGGCGTCTTCATGCGGTGTGCCCTTGATCACAGCGGTCGCTTCGATCTCCCAGCCCAGGCCTTCCTTCGGCAGGATGATGTCCAGCGGTGCGCCCTGGCGCTTCAACTGAACAGCCGGGTATTCGAAGGAAATGCCGATCGGAAACTCTCCCGCCGCCGCCAGTTTGCAAGGCTTGGAACCGGAGTGAACGTACTGGCCGATGTTCTGGTGCAGGTCGTCCATGTACTGCCAGCCCTGCTTCTCGCCGAAGGTCTGCAGCCAGGCGCTGACGTCGAGGAAGCCGGTGCCGGACGAGGCCGGGTTGGGCATCACGATTTTGCCTTTGTACTCAGGCTTGGTCAGGTCCTGCCAGCTCACCGGTTTGGTCAAACCCTGCTTTTCGGCTTCGACCGTGTTGAAGCAAATGGTCGCGGCCCAGACGTCCATGCCGACCCAGGCGGGCGGGTTGGCCGCGTCGCGGTAGTTGCCGCCGATCTTGCCCAGGTCTTTCGGCGCATAGCTTTGCAGCATGCCTTGCTGATCGAGAATCGCCAGGCTCGAGGCCGCTAGGCCCCAGACTGCGTCAGCCTGTGGACGGGCTTTTTCGGCCAGCAGTTTGGCGGTGATGATCCCGGTGGAATCGCGCACCCACTTAATCTCGATGTCCGGGTTGGCTTTTTCGAAGGCTTCTTTGTAGGTCTTCAGTTGCTCGGCTTCGAGGGCGGTGTACACCGTCAACTCGGTTGGCGCCGCGAAGGCGTTCAGGCTGAAAGCGGTGAGGACAGCAGCGGCCAGGGCCAGGGGCTTGAACATGATCTTTTCCTGTTTTGAGTTGAGGTTTGCGGGATGGGGAATCAATTGCCAGGCGCGGTCTGCCGCCAGGCCTGAGAGCGGCGCAGCAACCCGCGCGAAGCCCAGGCCAGCAGCAGGGACACGCCCGCCGAGGTAAAGAGAATCAGGGTCGACATCGCCGCCGCGCCGCCGACGTTGCCGGCATCGTCCATGTTCAGCACCGCCACCGCCGCGAGGATGGTGTCGGGGCTGTAGAGGAAGATCGCCGCCGAGACGGTGGTCATGGCCGAGACGAACAGGTAGCGCACGATGTCCAGCAGCGCCGGCAGGCAGATGGGCACGGTGACCCGCAGGTAGTGCCGATACAGCGGCGCCTTGAGCGACAGTGCGGCGGCTTCGAACTCGGCGTCGAGCTGGCGCAGCGCCGTGGTCGCGGTCATTTGCGCGGTGGTCAAATAGTGAGCAATGGTGCAGACCACCAGCAGGGTCATGGTCCCGTAGAGCACATGCAGCGGGTTGCCGCTGAGGTTGAAGAAAAAAACGTAACCCAGGCCCAGCACCAGACCTGGCACCGCCATCGGTACGAAACTGAGCATGCGCAGGGTCAGGTTCAGTCCGCGCTGGCCCTTGGTTTTTTCCATCAGGTAGGCGCCGGTGAAAATCAGCACGCTGCCGATCAACGCCGTGCCCAAGGCCATCTTCACGCTGTTGCCGTAGGCCAGCCAACCACCGCCCGCGGTGTCGTTGAACTGGTAGTGGTTGAGCGACAGCGACAGGTTGTACGGCCAGAATTTCACCAGTGAGGAGAACACCGCCATGCCGAACACCAGCAGCAACACCGCGCAGATCAGCAGCACGATGACCAGGTAGCAACCGTCCCGCAGCTTCGACGGTGCCGGTTGAAACACCTGAGCCCGGCCGCTCATGGAATCGCCGTGACGTCGACGCAACCAGGCATCGACCCCGAAACTGAATAGTGCCGGCAGTAACAGAACCATACCGATCAAAGCGCCGCGACCGAATTGCTGCTGGCCGACCACCGCTTTGTAGGCCTCCAGCGCCAGCACTTGATAATCGCCACCGACCACCACGGGCACGCCGAAGTCAGTGATGGTCAGGGTGAACACCAGACAAAACGCCGCGAACACGGCCTGACGCGTTGCCGGCCAAGTAATGCTGCGAAAGGCCCTTGCCGGACTGGCGCCCATACTGGAGGCGGCATCGAACAGTCGCGCATCCGCCAGGGAAAGCGCCGACAGAAGAATCATCAAGGCGTGTGGGAAGGTGTAGATGACCTCGCCCAGAACGATGCCCCAGAAGCCGTAGATATTGTCCGAGAGCAAACCGCGCAGCATGCCCTGGTTGCCGAACAGATAAACCAGCGCAATCCCCGGCAACATCGACGGCGCCATCAAGGGCAGCAGCGACATCCCGCGCCAGATGCCTTTGCCGGGAATCAACGTGCGTTGCAGCGCGTAGGCAAACAGGTAGGCCAGCGGTACGACAATCGCCGCGACGCTGAGGGACACTTTCAAACTGTTGCCCAGCAACCAGTGGAAGTTCGCACTGGTCACCAGTTCACGAGCCGCGACCAGGCCGCCACCCTGCCCCGCTTCCGAGCTGAAACCGCGCCAGAAGATCGCCAGCAACGGCATCAACACCGCGATGCCAAGCAACACCAATAAAAGGACTTTGCCACCGACCACGAACACCCGGTCGCCGATCTCGGCACGGGAGGTCTGCCGAACCTGCTTGTGCGGTATCGGCAGCGCGATGTTCGCGCTCATCAGGCAAACACCTGCAGGCTGCGTGGCGGCAAGGCGACCATGATCTGCTGCGCGCCAAGACGCGGCATGGCTTCCGGTGCCAGTTCCGCCAGCAAGGCGTGGCCGGGCAGTTGATCGAGTTCGAAGCTCATGCGGCAGCGGTTGCCGAGGAAGGTGATTTCGCGAACCTTGGCCGGAAACAGGTTTTCTTCGTGTACCGGCGGGTTGACGTTGATCGCCTCCGGGCGGCAGAACAGACGGCCCGACGTGGTTTTGGCGCTGCCATCCACCAGGCGCATGCTCATTCCGCCGACCTGGGCGTGGCTGTCGCTGCTGCGGCTGAATGGCAGCCAGTTGCCCTGGCCGACAAACTCCGCCACAAACGGTGTGGCCGGGCGGTCGTAGATTTCCTGCGGCGTGGCGTACTGCTCGACCTTGCCGTTGTTCATCACGGCGATGCGGTCGGCCATCAGCATGGCCTCGTCCTGATTGTGCGTGACCATCAGGGTGGTGACGCCGAGGTTGCGCTGCAATTGGCGCAGTTCGGTGCACAGATGCTCGCGAACCCGGGCGTCGAGGGCCGACATGGGTTCGTCGAGCAACAACAAGGACGGCGCTGGCGCCAATGCCCGAGCCAGTGCCACACGCTGCTGTTGGCCGCCAGACAATTGGCCGGGGTATTTTTTCTCGCTGCCGGTCAGGCCGACCAGTTCCAGCATCTGACCCACGCGTTTTCGCACTTCATCGCGACCACTGCCAGCGAGGCCGTAGGCAATGTTCGCTTCGACGGTGAGATTGGGGAACAGCGCGTAGGACTGGAAGAGAATGCCGTAGTCCCGCGCCTGGGGTGCCAAGTGGGAAACGTCGCGATCGCCGAGGTACAACTCGCCGCTGTCCTGTTTCTCCAGACCGGCGATGCAGCGCAGCAAGGTGGTTTTGCCACAGCCCGACGGGCCCAGCAGACACACCAGCTCACCGGCGGCGACGTCGAGGGAAACATTGTCCAGCGCGGTGAAGGCACCAAAGCGTTTCTGCACGCCGCGCACTTTCATCGGCGCGCCGGGGTTGGTCAGGGCAGTTGTGATCGAGTGGTTCATGGACGGACCTCATCAAGCAGATGAGAGCCATCCTAGGTTTGTAATGCGTCGGTCATGTGGCAGTGAGGCAAAAACGGCTGATAGTGGTATTCGGGGATTTGGGTTGATTGAAAGAGCAGTGAGTAACCCGTGGCGAGGGGATTTATCCCCGTTGGGCAGCGAAGCGGCCCTAAAATCTGCGACTGCTGCGCAGCCGAACGGGGATAAATCCCCTCGCCACGGGGGTCTATGCCGGCGCCATTTCCTGCGCCAACCCCAGAAACGCCGCCGGCAACCGCGCGCCTTTGCGTTCCTTCAGGCAGTACAAATACTCCGGAATCTGCGGTGCATTCTCAATCGTCAGCACCCGCAGTTGCGGGTCATGCGGCACTTCCTGCCGGGCAATGATGCTGATGCCGATGTTACGCAGCACCGCCTCGCGAATCGATTCACGGCTGCCAATCTCCAGCAACGGCCCGAAACTCACCCCGGCGCTGGCCAGTAACTCTTCGGTCAATCGCCGAGTCGTAGAACCCGACTCGCGCATCAGCAACGTATGCCCGGCCAGCGCACTCAACGTCACGTGATCATGCACCGCCAGCGGATGATTGCGATGCACCGCCAGCACCAGCGGATCGCTGCCGAGCACCCGGCGAATCAGCCGCGCATCGTCGAGCAACTGCGACGACGCCGCGACATCCACCCTGTAATCCTCCAGCGCTTCGAGCACTTGCTGGGAGTTACCGATCTCCACCGACACTTCCACCTGCGGCAAGCGCTCGCGAAAGGTCTTCACCAGGTCGAGGATGTAATACGGCGCGGTGGCGGCGATGCGCAGCGTGCCCTGGACCTGACCGCTGTTGCGCAGGAAAAACTCGATGTCGGCTTCCTGCTGCAACAGCGCCTTGACCATCGGCAGCAACCGCGCGCCTTCATCGCTGACGCTGAGGCGGCGGCCGCCACGGTAGAACAGCTCCACCGAGTACTGGCTTTCCAGATTACGGATCTGCGTGGTCACCGTAGGCTGGCTCAGGCCGAGCTTTTTTGCCGCCAAGGTGATGCTGCCCAGTCGGGCCACCATGTAAAACGCCTTCAGCTCGGCACTCAGCACACCCGTTCCTCATCGCTTATTTGCGCAGCAGGCGCAAACCGTTGAACACCACCAACAGGCTCACGCCCATGTCGGCAAACACCGCCATCCACATGGTGGCGATCCCGGCGAAGGTTACCCCAAGAAAGATCGCCTTGATGACCAACGCGAGGGCGATGTTCTGTTTGAGGATACTCGACGTCTGCCGCGACAGACGAATGAACGCAGGGATCTTGCGCAGATCGTCGTCCATCAGGGCGACATCGGCGGTCTCGATAGCGGTATCGGTGCCGGCCGCCGCCATGGCGAAACCGATCTCGGCCCGGGCCAGCGCCGGCGCATCGTTGATGCCGTCGCCGACCATGCCGACGCGATGACCCTGTGCATAAAGCGCCTCGATGGCTTGCAGCTTGTCGGTCGGCAGCAGATCGCCCTTGGCCTCGTCGATGCCGACTTGTGCAGCAATCGCCTGAGCCGTGTGGACGTTGTCGCCGGTCAGCATCAGGGTTTTGATGCCCAGGTCGTGCAGTTGCTGGATCGCTTCGCGGCTGGATTCTTTCACCGTATCGGCCACGGCAAACAGCGCCAGCGGGCCGGACGTGTCGAGCAACAACACCACGGACTTGCCTTGTTTTTCCAGCGCGAACAGCTTCTCTTCCAGCGCTGGCGAACACAGGCCAAGATCTTCCACCAGGCGATGGTTGCCCAGGTGGTAGACCTGACCATTGATCTCACCGCGAACACCGCGACCGGCCAACGCTTCGAAGTTATCCACAACGAGCGACACAGATTGTTTATCCACAGCCGCATTGGCGATGGCCAACGACACCGGGTGATCCGAGCGGCCGGCCAGGGCTGCCGCAATCGCCGGGGCGGTACCGTCAGCGGTGGGATCAAGCGACAAATAATCGGTCTGCACCGGTTTGCCGTGGGTGATGGTGCCGGTCTTGTCCAGCGCCAGGTAATCGAGCTTGTAACCGCCCTCCAGGTAAACACCGCCCTTCACCAGGATGCCTTTGCGCGCCGCGGCCGCGAGGCCGCTGACGATGGTCACCGGGGTGGAAATCACCAACGCGCAGGGGCAAGCGACGACCAGCAACACCAGCGCCCGGTAGATCCAGTCGAACCAGACGGCGCCCATGAACAGCGGCGGAATCACGGCGACGGCGAGGGCCAGCAGGAATACCGCAGGGGTATAGATTTTCGAGAACTGATCGACGAAGCGCTGGGTCGGTGCTCTCGCGCCCTGGGCCTGCTCCACGGCGTGGATGATCCGCGCCAGGGTCGAGTTATTGGCCGCAGCGGTCACGGTGTATTCCAGCGAGCCCGCCTGGTTGATGGTGCCGGCGAAGACTTTATCGCCCACGGTCTTCTCGATCGGCAGGCTTTCGCCGGTGATCGGCGCCTGATCGATGGTCGAACTGCCCGACACCACTTCACCGTCCAGGCCAATCCGCTCGCCGGGACGCACCCGCACGCGCACACCGAGTTCGATGGTCTTGACGTCTTGCTCGACCCAACTGCCGTCGGCTTGCTGCACCGTCGCCTGTTCCGGGGTCATCTGCATCAGGCCGCCAATGGCGTTGCGCGCCCGGTCCAGGGATTTGGCTTCGATCAATTCGGCCACGGTGAATAGAAACATCACCATCGCCGCTTCCGGCCATTGTCCAATCAGGATCGCACCGGTCACAGCGATGCTCATCAGCGCATTGATGTTCAGATTGAGGTTCTTGAGTGCGATCCAGCCTTTCTTGTAAGTGGTGAGGCCGCCACTGAGGATCGAAATCAGTGCGATGATGGCCACCACCCAAATCGGTGCGGCGTCGGTGAAGTGGATCACTTCTGCAGCCAGCGCACCCACGCCGGACATCGCCAGGGGCCACCAGTGTTTTTTCTCGGGGATCGGTGCTGGCGCTTCGCTGCCCTGCTCCATCGGTTCGGCCACCATGCCCAGCGACTTGATCGCCTCGATAATCGGCGCAGTGCTCGGCAGGTCATGGGTCACGCCCAGGACCCGATTGATCAGGTTGAATTCCAGTTGCTGCACACCCGCGAGCTTGCCCAGTTTGTTCTGGATCAGCGTCTGCTCCGTCGGGCAATCCATCGCGTCGATGCGAAAACTGCTCAACCGTGCGCCGTCAGTCGGCTTGTCGCTCAACTTGATCAGCGAAGGCGCTGCCACTTTTGAGGAACAGCAAGAGTCTCCATGCCCGCCATGCTTATGCTTCTGCACAGGCTGCAGCTTGTGGCTGTGATCGTGATCGTGATCGTGATCGTGATCGTGATCGTGACCAGCCTCGGGTTTGTGGGTGTGAAGGGAATCGCTCATTGGTTGCGTCCATGAAGGTGCCTGTTGCCAAGTAAAGACCCTGTAGCCACTATAGGGTCAAGCACCTATTTGGAGATTGTCGTCATGAAGATCGGAGAACTGGCGAAACTCAATGACTGCGCCGTCGAAACCATCCGCTACTACGAGCGTGAAAACCTGCTGCCGGAACCGGCCCGCAGCGACGGCAACTACCGCGTCTACACCCAGGCCCACGCCGAACGCCTGACCTTCATCCGCAACTGCCGCACCCTCGACATGACCCTCGAAGAGATCCGCAGCCTGCTGGCCCTGCGCGACAGTCCGCAGGATCAATGTGAAAGCGTGAATGCGTTGATCGACGAGCATATCCATCACGTGAAGGCGCGGATCGATGGGTTGATTGCGTTGCAGACACAACTGCTCGACCTGCGCCAACGCTGTGGTGAGGGGCCGGATATTGATCAGTGCGGGATTTTGCAAAGGCTGGAAGTGAGTGGCGGGGTTGTGACGACGGAGGTGGAGCATTCTCATGTCGGCCGAAGCCACGGCCATTGAGCCCAACACAGAACCCAAGGTGGGAGCTAGCCTGCTAGCGATAGCGGTTTTTCAGTCACATCATTACTGGATGTGCCGTCGCTATCGCTAGCAGGCTAGCTCCCACGGGGTATTGCGTGCTACATCAGACCGCCATCGGCGCGGTCATCGGTGGGTGATGCTCATAACCCTCAAGCGAAAAATCGCTCGGCTCGATTAACTCCAGCCACTCCGGCTGATACTCACCGGTCTTGGCAAACTCCGGCACTCGATCACTGATCACCAGCTTCGGCATCGGGAACGGCTCGCGCTTGAGCTGTTCATTGAGCATGTCCAGGTGGTTTTCGTAGACGTGGGCATCACCGATGAAATAGGTGAACCAGCGTGGCGTGTAGCCGGTCAGGCGACCGATCAGGCTCAGCAACGCAGCGCCTTCGGTGAGGTTGAACGGCGTGCCCAGGCCCAGGTCGTTGGAGCGGATGTAGAGGGTCAAAGAAATCTCTTTGGTCTCGACATTCGGGTGGAACTGGTACAGCAGATGGCACGGCGGCAAGGCCATTTCATCGAGCTGCGCAACGTTCCAGCCATGGAACAGGATGCGGCGGCTGCCCGGGTCTTTGATGATGGTGTCGACGCACTGGCGGATCTGGTCGATCGCCTTGTACAGCACCACGTAAGCCTGACCGTCCTCTTCGCCTTCGGCAATCTGACGATAGCCTTGGCTCAGGGTCTGCTCGATGGCAGCCTGGTTGCTGACCGGGATCTGTTTGTACGCCGGCCATTTGCGCCATTGCACGCCGTATATCTCGCCGAGGTCGTCTTCGCCCTGACGGAACGGATTGGCCAGCCACTGCGCATTTTCGTTAGCGTTCTGATCCCAGACCTTGCAGCCCAGCGCACGGAATTCGGCGGCGTTGTTCACCCCGCGCAGAAAACCACACATCTCGCCGATGGCCGATTTGAAGGCCATCTTGCGCGTGGTGATCGCCGGGAAACCTTCCTTCAGGTCATAACGCAGCATCGCGCCAGGGAAACTGATGGTATTCACGCCGGTGCGGTTGGCCTGTTTGGTGCCGTTCTTGATGACGTGGGCGACCAGTTCGAGATATTGCTTCATGAATTACCTGTGTCCTTGAACCCGGGGGTCGTCACCCCGGGATTCGAATTTATACGGCTGCAGCCGGAGTCGCCGGGGCGCGGTGATACGCCAGCCAGATCAGGAACAGCCCGCCGACGATCATCGGTACGCACAGTACCTGGCCCATGGTCAGCCAGTTCCAGGCCAGATAGCCCAGTTGCGCGTCCGGTACACGGACGAATTCGACGATGAAACGGAAGATGCCGTAGAACAGCGCGAACATCCCGGACACCGCCATGGTCGGCCGCGGCTTGCGCGAGAACAACCAGAGGATGGCGAACAGCGCCACGCCTTCGAGGGCGAACTGATACAGCTGCGACGGGTGGCGCGGCAGCTGCGCCGGATCGCTGAACGGCGGGAAGATCATCGCCCACGGCACGTCGGTCGCCTTGCCCCACAACTCGGCGTTGATGAAGTTGCCGATGCGCCCGGCGCCCAGGCCGATCGGCACCATCGGCGCGACGAAGTCCATCAGCTGGAAGAACGACTTGTTGTTCTTCTTGCCGAACCACAACGCTGCCAGCATCACGCCGATGAAGCCGCCGTGGAACGACATGCCGCCCTTCCAGACCTCGAAAATCAGCGTCGGGTTGGCCAGGTAAGCGTGCAGATCGTAGAACAGCACATAACCCAGGCGACCGCCGACGATAACGCCCATCGACATCCAGAAGACCATGTCGGAGAGTTTCTCCTTGGTCCAGTTCGGGTCGAAACGGTTGAGCCGGCGCGATGCCAGCAGCCACGCACCGCCGATGCCGATCAGGTACATCAGACCGTACCAGTGGATTTTCAGCGGACCGATGGCCAGGGCCACCGGGTCGATCTGCGGGTAAGGCAGCATTGCGACTCCTTGTTAGAGTTGAACCAGAATTCCCGGGCGACGCTGTCACCTCAGGATTAAGCCAGCATTTCGGGCTAGAGAAGGAAGCTCAGGCCTACGCAGAACAGCAAAGCGGCAAACAACCTTTTCAGCAACTTCGGCGACAGCCTGTGGGCCAGTCGCGCGCCGAGACGGGCGAACACCATGCTGGTCAGGGCAATCCCCAGCAGCGCCGGCAAATAAATAAAACCGAGACTATGGGCCGGCAGCAGCGGATCGTGCCAGCCCAGAATCATGAAACTTAATGCACTGGCCAAGGCGATGGGCAGACCGCACGCCGACGAAGTCGCCACGGCTTGCTGCATCGGCACGCTGCGCCAGGTCAGGAACGGCACGGTCAACGAGCCGCCGCCAATGCCGAAAATCGCCGAGGCCCAGCCAATCACACTGCCGGCCACGGTGAGACCGAGTCTGCCGGGCACCGTTCGACTGGCCTTGGGTTTGACGTCCAGCGCCAGTTGCGCGGCGATGATCAGCGCAAACACACCGATGATCTTTTGCAGGTTCGGGCCGGAAATCGCTTCGGCCGTCAGCGCCCCGAAACCGGCGCCCATCAGAATGCCCACGGTCATCCACACGAATATCGGCCAACGCACGGCGCCGCGACGGTGATGTTCGCGGACCGCATTGACCGACGTAAAGATGATCGTCGCCAGGGACGTGCCGACCGCCAGGTGGGTCAGGATCGAAGCGTCGAAGCCCTGCAAGGTGAAACTGAACACCAGCACCGGGACGATGATGATCCCGCCGCCAACCCCGAACAGCCCGGCCAGCACGCCTGCACAGGCGCCCAGCGCCAGATAGAGCAGAAATTCCATGGCCGTCCTTATACGCTTCTCAAAAAAAGCACCCGCATAGTAACGGATGCAGGGGGCACGGCTCCACTATGCAAGGCGATGGATCGACAAGCGACGACTGCGTAGAGTGGGCAAAAAACACACAAGGACCACCTTATGTGCCTGATTGTTTTTGCCTGGCGACCGGGCCACACCCAGCCGCTGATCGTGGCGGCCAACCGCGACGAGTTCTATGCCCGGCCCAGCCAGCCTCTGGCGCAATGGCCGCACGCACCGCACGTTTACGCCGGTCGCGACCTGGAAGCCGGCGGCACCTGGCTCGGTATCGGGGCCAACGGGCGCTTTGCTGCGCTGACCAATATTCGCGATCCGCACCAGCCTCCTTCGCGAAAATCCCGGGGTGAGCTGGTGGCGGGTTTCCTCTTGGGCAACATGCCGATTGATGATTACTTGAACGACATTGTCGGACGCTCGCTGGAATATGCCGGGTTTAATCTGCTGATCGGTAATGCCAACGAACTGTGGCACTTCAATGCGCGCGAGTCTGAGGCGGTGATGCTGCCACACGGGGTTTATGGGTTGTCGAATGCCGGACTGGATACACCGTGGCCAAAACTGCTCAAGGCACGGGCGGCGTTGGAGGGAGTGTTGGAAGATCCGCAGCCAGAGGCATTACTGGCGTTGCTGAATGATCCGCAGACCGCACCGTTTGCCGAGCTGCCGGATACCGGGGTGGGGTTGGCGACCGAGACGTTGTTGTCGAGTGTGTTTATTGCCAGTCCCACGTATGGGACGCGGGCGAGTACGGCGTTGATTGTTCAGGCGGACGGGACGCGGCATATGGTCGAACGGAGTTTCGGGCCATATGGGGGGCATTTGGGGGAGGTTGAGGTGCGGGTTTAGATTGTGAGGTGTCAGTTAGAACCACCCCTCACCCTAACCCTCTCCCCAAGGGGTAGAGGGGACTGACCGAGGTGTTCTTTCGAGCTACATCGACCTGAGATATCGAGTCGAACTCATATTAGAACAGCATGAAGATCGGCCCCCTTTCCCCCTCTCCCCTCTGGGGAGAGGGCTGGGGTGAGGGGTCGATTTTAGAGGCGCCGTAGGTTTAGAGAGCCTTGACCGCAGCCGGATTGACCATCTTCGCCAACCCAAGGTTCTTCAGCGCCAATTGCAGCGAGCTGTGGATAACTTGCGGATTGTCGATGGTCATCAGCTCGGCCAGCAATTCCTTGGCCTTGCTCAGGTTGACCTGACGCAGCATCCACTTCACTTTCGGCAGGTTGGTGGCGTTCATCGACAGGCTGTCGAAGCCCATCGCCATCAACAGCACCGCCGCCGCCGGGTCACCGGCCATCTCGCCGCAGATGCTCACGGGCTTGCCTTCGGCATGCGCGTCACGCACCACGCTCTGCAGGGCTTGCAGCACCGCCGGATGCAGGTAGTCGTAGAGGTCGGCAACCCGCGGGTTGTTTCGATCCACTGCCAGCAGGTACTGGGTCAGGTCGTTGGAGCCGACCGACAGAAAGTCCACTTGCCGCGCCAGCTCCTTGGTCTGATAAACCGCCGCCGGAATCTCGATCATCACGCCGATCGGCGGCATGGGCACATCGCAGCCTTCGTCGCGGACTTCGCCCCAGGCCCGGTGAATCAGGTGCAAGGCTTCTTCGAGTTCATGGGTGCCGGAGATCATCGGCAGCAGAATCCGCAGGTTGTTCAGGCCTTCGCTGGCCTTGAGCATCGCGCGGGTCTGCACCAGGAAGATTTCCGGGTGGTCGAGGGTGACGCGAATGCCGCGCCAGCCGAGGAACGGGTTGTCTTCCTTGATCGGGAAGTACGACAGCGACTTGTCACCGCCGATGTCCAGGCTGCGCATGGTCACCGGTTGCGGGTGGAACGCGGCGAGTTGCTCGCGATAGATCGCCAGCTGCTCCTTTTCGCTCGGGAACCTCTGGTTGATCATGAACGGCACTTCGGTGCGGTACAGACCGACGCCTTCGGCGCCACGCTTCTGCGCTCGCGCCACGTCCGCCAGCAGGCCGGTGTTGACCCACAGCGGCATGCGATGGCCATCGAGGGTCACGCACGGCAAGTCGCGCAGGGAGTCGAGACCGAGCGCCAGTTGTTTCTCTTCCTCCACCACTTCGGCGAACTGCTTGCGCAGCACGTCGCTGGGGTTGGTGTAGACCTCGCCGCGATTGCCATCGACGATCAATTCAATGCCGTCGACCTTGGCATAAGGCAGGTCGACCAGGCCCATCACCGTCGGGATGCCCATCGCCCGGGCGAGAATCGCGACGTGGGAGTTGCCTGAACCGAGGACCGAGACCAGGCCGACCAGCGTGCCTTCCGGCACCTCGCCGAGCATCGCCGGCGTCAGTTCTTCGCTGACCAGAATGGTTTTTTCCGGGTAGATCAGGTTCTGCTGACGCTCTTCCTGCAAGTAGGCGAGCAAGCGGCGACCGAGGTCCTTGACGTCCGAGGCGCGCTCACGCAGGTAGGCGTCGTCCATCAATTCGAAGCGGTTGACGTGCTCGGTGACCACCTGGCGCAACGCGCCCTGGGCCCACTGACCGGTCTTGATCACCGTGGTCACTTCGTTGCCCAGCGCTTCATCGGCGAGCATCATCAGGTAGACGTCGAACAAGGCCCGCTCTTCAGGGCGCAGCTGCGAGGCTAACTTGGCGGACAACGCACGCATGTCGGCGCGCACGCCTTCGATGGCGGTCTTGAACAGCCCGAGTTCGGCTTCGATATCGGTGATGGTCTTGTCGGGCACCACGTCCAGATCGGCCGGCGGCAGCATGACCACCGCGGTCCCGACCGCCGCACCCGGCGAACCCGGTACGCCGACGAACTTGGCTTCCTGGATGCCTTTGCCCTGACGGCCCAGGCCACGGATCGAACCGGTGGCTTCGGCGTGGGCGATAACACCGGCAAGCTGCGCGCTCATGGTCACGAGGAAGGCTTCTTCACCTTCATCGAACTGGCGGCGTTCTTTTTGCTGGATGACCAACACGCCGACGACGCGGCGGTGGTGAATGATCGGCGCCCCGAGGAAGGAGGCGTAGCGCTCCTCGCCGGTTTCGGCGAAGTAACGATAGCGCGGGTGATCCGCGGCGTTTTCGAGGTTCAGGGGTTCTTCGCGCGTGCCGACCAGGCCAACCAGACCTTCGTTGGGCGCCATGCTGACTTTGCCGATCGAGCGCTTGTTCAAGCCCTCGGTCGCCATCAGCACAAAGCGGTTGGACTCAGGGTCAAGCAGGTAGACCGAGCAGACCTGGCTGCCCATGGCCTCTTTGACGCGCAACACAATAATCCCCAACGCCGCCTTGAGATCCTTGGCGGAGTTAACTTCCTGGACGATCTTGCGCAGCGTATTGAGCATGGCTCGGGGTCGAACTCCGTCGTCAGTCGCGCGTTAAAAGGCGCGGGGCAAGCTCTTTGAGAGCGCGTCGATACACCTCGCGCTTGAATGTCACCACCTGGCCCAACGGATACCAATAACTGACCCAGCGCCAGCCATCGAACTCCGGTTTACCGGTCAAATCCATCCGCACCCGCTGCTCGTTGGAGATCAGGCGCAGGAGAAACCATTTCTGTTTCTGGCCGATGCACAGCGGTTGGCTGTGCGTCCTGACCAGACGTTGCGGCAAACGATAGCGCAACCAGCCCCGGGTGCAGGCGAGAATTTCAACATCTTCGCGCTCAAGACCCACTTCTTCGTTCAACTCGCGATACAAGGCGTCTTCCGGCGTCTCCTGGGGGTTGATCCCGCCCTGTGGAAACTGCCAGGCATCTTGATTGATACGGCGAGCCCATAGCACCTGTCCGGCATCATTCGTGAGAATGATCCCGACATTGGGGCGGAAACCATCGGGGTCGATCACGGCAACAACCTCGCAAACGCATGTCGCCGCATTGTTCCACAAAGGTTGTGAAGGCAGCAACGAGCCGACCTACCTTATGTGCACTCTTGTGAAAAGTCCGTATTCTGGACGCCTTTCTACAGACTTTTCAGCGAGTAACTGCAATGCGGCTGGCTTTATTCGACTTGGACAACACGCTTTTGGGCGGTGACAGCGACCACGCCTGGGGCGATTACCTGTGCGAGCGCGGTTTCCTCGACGCCGTCGCCTACAAGGCACGCAACGACGAGTTCTATCAGGATTACCTGGCCGGCAAGCTGGATAACGATGCCTACCTGAACTTCTGCCTGGAAGTCCTCGGCCGCACCGAGATGGCCACGCTGGATCAATGGCACCTGGATTACATGCGCGATTGCATCGAGCCGATTGTGCTGCCCAAGGCTATTGAATTGTTGGCCAAGCACCGTGACGCTGGCGACAAATTGGTGATCATCACCGCGACCAACCGCTTCGTTACCGGGCCGATTGCAGCACGCTTAGGCGTTGAGACCCTGATCGCCACCGAATGCGAAATGATCGACGGCCGTTACAGCGGGCGTAGCACCGATGTCCCATGCTTCCGTGAAGGCAAGGTGACCCGGTTGATTCGCTGGCTGGAAGAGACCGGCCACAATCTGGAAGACAGCTATTTCTACAGCGATTCGATGAATGACCTGCCGTTGCTGGAGCAAGTGGCGAATCCGATCGCTGTCGATCCGGATCCTAATTTGCGGGCCGAGGCTGAGAAGCGGGGTTGGCCGGTGATTTCGTTGCGCGGCTGATATCGCCTTCGCGAGCAAGCCCGCTCCCACAATTGATCTTCAGTGGACACAGGATTTGTGTACAGCCGAGATCAATGTGGGAGCGGGCTTGCTCGCGAAGGGGCCGACTCGGTCTGTAGCCTTAAACCGGCTTGGCGCCCATCAAACCCGCAATCGCGATGAAACAAACAAAGCTGAACAGTGCGAGGGCAAAGGTGAACTTGCCGTTCCCCGCCGGCGCCTTGCGCAACTTGTTCAGTCGCACCAGCAACCAGAACCAGCCCAACGCCGCCACGGTGTAGAGCACACTGGAAGCCAGCAGCCAGGTCTGCCCCAACGGCCAGCCCACCAGATGCACCATCCACCACCCGGTGAACGGCATGCTCAGCAACGCCAGGCCCATCAGCAGCCAGACAAACACTCGCGGCCGCTGCAGCGTGCGTGCCGCAGCAGTCGCATCGCCATTACGCCGCGTTTGCCAAACCCATATCCCCAGACCCAGCGCACAGCCCAACAATATTGCCGTCGCCGCGGTGTGCGCCATTTTCAGGGCGGTTAACGTTTCCATTGTTCGATGTCCTTAAGGTCTGCCCACCAGCGTAGCCGCTCAGCCGAGAAACAGCTGATAGGCCGGGTTATCACTTTCATCCCAGTACGGGTAGCCGATTTCTTCCAGCGCCGCAGGAACCAGGTGACGTTCATCGTGAGGCACTTGCAGGCCCGCGACCACACGGCCATCGGCCGCGCCATGGTTGCGATAGTGGAACATCGAGATGTTCCAGCGCCCGCCGAGCTTGTTGAGGAAGTTGAACAGCGCGCCCGGACGCTCCGGGAATTCGAAGCGCAGGATCACTTCATCGACCACGTGGGCCGCACGACCGCCCACCATGTGGCGGATGTGCAACTTGGCCAGTTCGTTGTCGGTCAGGTCCAGCACCGGGAAACCCTGCTCGCCGAGGCTGGCGATCAGCGCGCTGCGCGGGTCGGTTTCCGGATGCGTCTGCACGCCAACGAAGATGTGCGCTTCGCTGCCAGTGTTGTAGCGGTAGTTGAATTCGGTGATCTGGCGCTTGCCGATGGCTTCGCAGAACGCCTTGAAGCTGCCCGGTTTCTCGGGGATGGTCACAGCGATGATCGCCTCGCGACCCTCGCCCAGCTCGGCGCGCTCGGCGACGTGGCGCAGGCGGTCGAAGTTGACGTTGGCGCCGGAGTCGATAGCCACGAAGGTGTGTCCGGTGACGCCGCGTTGCTCGACGTACTTTTTGATCCCGGCCACGCCCAGGGCGCCGGCAGGTTCGGTGATCGAGCGGGTATCGTCGTAGATATCCTTGATCGCCGCGCAGATCTCGTCGGTGCTGACGGTGATCACTTCATCGACGTAGTCTTTGCAGATATCGAAGGTGTGCTGACCGATCTGCGCCACGGCGACGCCATCGGCAAAGAGGCCCACGGTCGGCAGTACCACACGCTCGCCGGCCGCCATAGCCGCTTGCAGGCAGTTGGAATCGTCCGGCTCGACGCCGATGATCTTGATTTCAGGCCGTAGGTACTTCACGTACGCCGCGATCCCGGCGATCAATCCGCCACCGCCCACCGGAACGAAAATCGCATCCAGACGCCCCGGGTGCTGGCGCAGAATCTCCATGGCCACCGTGCCCTGCCCGGCAATGGTGTGGGGATCGTCGTACGGGTGGATGTAGACGTAGCCTTTTTCGTCGACCAGTTTCAGCGAGTAGGCCAGGGCTTCCGGGAACGAATCCCCGTGCAGCACCACTTTGCCGCCGCGGGAACGCACGCCTTCGACCTTGATTTCCGGGGTGGTCTTGGGCATGACGATGGTGGCTTTCACGCCTAACACTTTCGCCGCCAGGGCCAGGCCCTGCGCGTGGTTACCCGCCGAAGCGGTGACCACACCGCGAGCGCGCTCTTCATCGCTCAGTTGGGTCAGCTTGTTATAGGCACCGCGAATCTTGAACGAGAACACCGGCTGCAAGTCTTCGCGCTTGAGCCAAATGGAGTTGCCCAGCCGCTCGGAGAGCTGGCGGGCCGTCTGCAATGGGGTTTCTACGGCAACGTCATAAACGCGCGAGGTGAGGATCTTTTTGACGTACTGTTCGAGCATCGGAAAGCATCACTGAGCGGGTTGGGCAGGGCCAAGGAGTCTAACCCGGCTTTCGGGCGGACGACCACACTAAACAGGTGGTTTTAAGGTTACCCGCGATCCCTGTGGCGAGGGGATTTATCCCCGTTCGGCGGCGCAGCCGTCGTGAAACCTGAGAACGGGGTGTGTCTGGGGGAATGCAGGGAGGAGCGCTTCGCACTCCAACGGGGATAAATCCCCTCGCCACAAAAGTAACGGTCGTGGCCCGCCAATCGGGCAATGACCTTCCCTGCCCCGAAGCCTATAATGCCGGCCTTTCGTTCCCTCCTTCGGCACCTCGGAGCCCGCATGACCCAGGATCAACTCAAACAGGCAGTGGCTCAGGCCGCCGTCGACTTCATCCTCCCGAAACTCGACGACAAGAGCATCGTCGGGGTCGGCACCGGCTCCACCGCCAACTGCTTCATCGACGCCCTGGCCAAGCACAAAGGCGCGTTCGATGGCGCGGTCGCCAGTTCCGAAGCCACCGCTGCCCGCCTCAAGGGCCACGGCATTCCGGTGTATGAGCTGAACACCGTCAGCGACCTGGAGTTCTACGTCGACGGCGCCGATGAAAGCGACGCGCACCTGAACCTGATCAAGGGCGGCGGCGCAGCCCTGACCCGCGAGAAGATTGTCGCGGCCGTGGCCAAGACCTTCATCTGCATCGCCGATGGCAGCAAACTGGTGCCGGTACTTGGCGCGTTCCCGCTGCCGGTCGAAGTGATTCCGATGGCCCGCAGCCACGTGGCTCGCGAGCTGGTGAAGCTCGGTGGCGACCCGGTTTACCGTGAAGGCGTGCTGACCGACAACGGCAACATCATCCTCGACGTGTTCAACATGCAGATCACCAACCCGGTGGAGCTGGAGACGCAGATCAACGCGATCGTTGGCGTGGTCACCAATGGTCTGTTCGCGGCGCGTCCGGCGGATTTGCTGCTGCTGGGCACCAGCGAAGGTGTGAAAACCCTGCGCGCCCAGTAAATCTGGCACGCCGATAAACCTGTGGGAGCGGGCTTGCTCGCGAATGCGGTGTGTCAGTTGATAGAAATGTCGACTGACACACCGCGTTCGCGAGCAAGCTCGCTCCCACATTGGTTTTGCAGTGTTGGTCAGGGCTGCGGTGGTTTCTTGAAGACGTAGAACAGGTTGGGTTCGCTGACGAGGTACATCGTGCCATCGTCATCCATCGCGATGCCTTCCGCCTGCGGCACTGTCTTCTGCAAACCCTGACGCCCCTTGCTCAGTGACATGGTGCTCAGCGGTCGCCCGTCCACATCCAGTTCCAGAATCAGTCGCGACTCGTCGGACAGCGCCAGCAAATGGCCGCTGCGCTCGTCGTATTGCAGGCTCGACAGGTCTCGCACGAACATCCCGGCATCGCGCTTGGGGTTGTTGACCACGTGCACCGCGTAGGATTTCTCCGGGTTGTAATGCGGGAAGCCCTGCACTTCGTAGATCAGCATCGGGTCGCGTTCCTTGGCGACAAACAAGCGCTTGCCCACCGAGTCGTAAGCCAGGCCTTCGAAACCCTTGTTGCCGCTCATGTGCACACCAAGAGTCATCTGCTCGGCGTCTGCCGCGTCGAGGAATGTGGTGTCCTTTTCCAGATGAATCTTGATCAGCCGTTGCTCGCGCTCATCGGTGATCACGTAAGTGTCGGCGCTGATGAACTCCACCGCCTCCGGATCACCGAAGCCCACCAGTGAAATGCGTCGAATGATCCGACCGTCCAGCGACAGCTCGATCAGCTCGGCGTTTTTGTTGGTGACGGTGAACAGGCTTTTGCGCACCGGATCGAAGGTCAGCGCCGACACGTCGTCGTTCAGCCCATCGATGACCCGGGCTTCGATTTCCACCCGATATTGATCCAGACCGATGGACTCGCTGCTCAGCGGTTGCCAGAGGGTGTGCAGGTTGAACCAGGCGCGCTCGAACAGACGCATGTATTGGCCGATCGCAACCAGCACGACCAAGGCAATCACTGTCAGGATCAAAATAAGGGGTTTGGGACGGGCAAGTCGGCGCATTAAGTCGAGCTCGGAAACAGAAACAGGCGGATGAAATATCACGCCTGTATGAATTCAAGCTTAATGGCCAGTTGCCTTTGACCACAACTGCTGGATTCGCGGCGTCTATTTCTGCTTTTCGAAACGGTAGAACAGGTTCGGCTCACTCACCATGTACAGCGTGCCCGCATCGTCCATGGTCACGCCTTCGGCACGGGGAATGGTCTTCTTCAAGCCGTTGAAGCCGCCCAGCAAGGTCATGAAGCTGACCTGCTCACCCTTCTCGTCCAGCTCCAGCAACAAGTGTGAATCGGCGGACAGCACCAGGGTGTGGCCTGTGCGCGGGTCGATGGCCAGTCCCGACAGGTTGCGGATGTCCAGTTCGTCATTGGCGAGTTTCTGCTTGTCGCCCTTGAGGGCCTGGCTGCCGTCGCTTTTCCAGCTGAACAGCGCCGGCGGACGCTCCTCACCCAGGAGGATTTGCTGATTACGCAAGTCATAGACGATGGCTTCGAAGGCCTTGTTCTGGTCCTTCGAAGGGCCGAGGTCGTATTTCGGGAAGTTGGCGATTTTCAGTTCGCGAGTGTCGGCATCGACCTTGACGATGGAGAGCATGTGTTCACGCTCATCGACGATGGCCAGCATGCCGTTGCCCATCACGGTCAGGCCTTCCGGGTTGCTCCAGCCCACCAGCGGCATCTTGCGCAGGACGTCGCCCTGCAAGCTCAGCTCAACGAGGAACGGGTTCTTGCCCATGACCGAAAACAGGGTTTTGGTTTGCGGGTCATAGGCCAGGTCCGACGCTTCGTCCTTCTCCATGCCCGGCAGCAGCTTGGCGTCGATCACCGCGCGGTAATCCGGCAGCCAGATACTTTCCTGACGCTCGGCCGGGCTTTCAAAGCGCTCACGCAGCCAGAGCACACCGCGATCATCCCAATGCATCGCAAAGGCGAGGCCATAAGCGGCGGCGGCCACCAGCAAAAGCCAGGAATACCAACGCATGACGAAGCGCGAGCGGCGGGCAGTTTTGACAGTGGGCAGCGGTCGAGAGGCCATTCAGGATGCGTTCCAGAAATTCAGGCTACGGGTAATAGCACAATTGGGACCGGCTCAGACGCCAGAATCCGCGGAATTATCCAGACAAGATGTGAAAAAAACGGGAAATGGCGGGATTGCCATGTGCAGACACAGAACTTGAGACAACCAAAAACCAATGTGGGAGCGAGCTTGCTCGCGATGAGGCCGTGTCAGTCAACTGAGATGTCGAATGACAAGCCGCTATCGCGAGCAAGCTCGCTCCCACAGGGTTTCGCGGTGTTTCGGTTAGCGGACGCTGCTGGTGAAGCTGCTGGCGCCCGGCAATTCGATTACCAGTTCATCACCGACATTCAGCGGACCAACACCCACCGGCGTGCCGGTCAGGATCACGTCACCGGCCTGCAGCGAGAAGCAGCCGGCCATGTGCTGGATCATTGGCACGATCGGATTGAGCATTGCGCTGCTGTTGCCGTCCTGGCGCACTTCGCCATTGATGGTCAGGCGAATGCCGATGTCGGTCAGGTCGGCAAAGGTGCTGCCGGACACGAACGGAGCAATCACCGCCGCACCGTCGAAGGACTTGGCGATTTCCCACGGCAGGCCCTTGGATTTCAGCTCGGCCTGCTTGTCGCGCAGCGTCAGGTCCAGGGCCGGGGCGAAACCGGAGATCGCATCCAGCACTTCTTCACGGCTTGGCTTGGTCGACAGAGGCTTGCCGATCAACACCGCGATTTCCGCTTCGTAATGCACCGAGCCACGCTCGGTCGGAATGCTGAAACCGCCTTCCAGCGGCACCACGCAACTGCCCGGCTTGATGAACAGCAGCGGCTCTGTTGGCACCGGGTTGTCCAGTTCCTTCGCGTGTTCGGCGTAGTTACGGCCGATGCACACCACTTTCCCCAGCGGGAAATGAATACGCGTACCGTCGACATACTGGTGCTGATAGCTCATTTCCGACTCCTGTTTCGTAGCGCTTAAGTTCGAAAGTCAAACAGCGAAGATCTTGCCCGGGTTCATGATGCCATTCGGGTCGAACACCGCTTTGACCGCTTTCATGTACTCGATCTCAACCGGCGAGCGGCTGTAGGTCAAGTAATCACGCTTCGTCATGCCCACGCCGTGTTCGGCGGAAATCGAGCCGTTGTACTTCTCGACGGTCTCGAACACCCACTTGTTGACGGTCGCGCACTTGGCGAAGAACTCGTCCTTGCTCAGGTTTTCCGGCTTGAGGATGTTCAAGTGCAGGTTGCCGTCGCCGATGTGGCCGAACCAGACGATTTCGAAGTCCGGGTAGTGTTCGCCGACGATCGCGTCGATTTCCTTCAGGAACGCAGGGACTTTCGACACGGTGACCGAAATGTCGTTCTTGTACGGCGTCCAGTGGGAAATGGTTTCGGAGATGTACTCGCGCAGCTTCCACAGGTTTTGCAACTGGGTTTCGCTCTGGCTCATCACGCCGTCCAGCACCCAGCCCTGCTCGACGCAGTGCTCGAAGGTTTCCAGGGCGTGGTTGGCCACTTCTTCAGTGGTCGCTTCGAATTCCAGCAGCGCATAGAACGGGCAATCGGTTTCAAACGCCGCCGGCACGTCGCCGCGGGCCATGACCTTGGCCAGGGCTTTGTCGGAGAAGAATTCGAAAGCGGTCAGGTCGAGTTTGCTCTGGAACGCATGCAACACCGGCATGATCGAGTCGAAATCGGCAGTGCCGAGGACCATCGCGGTGAGGTTTTTCGGGGCACGGTCGAGGCGCATGGTCGCTTCGACGACAAAACCGAGTGTGCCTTCAGCGCCGATGAACAGCTGACGCAGGTCGTAGCCGGTGGCGTTCTTGATCAGGTCGCGGTTCAGCTCCAGCAGATCGCCCTTGCCGGTGACGACTTTCATGCCGGCCACCCAGTTGCGGGTCATGCCGTAGCGAATCACCTTGATCCCGCCGGCATTGGTGCCGATATTGCCGCCAATCTGGCTCGAACCTGCCGATGCGAAGTCCACCGGGTAGTACAGGCCTTTTTCTTCGGCGACGTTCTGCAAATGCTCGGTCACCACGCCTGGCTGGCACACAGCCGTGCGGTCGGTGAGGTTCACCTCGAGAATCTGGTTCATGTAGTCGAACGACACAACCACTTCGCCATTCGCTGCCACCGCAGCGGCGGAAAGGCCGGTGCGACCGCCAGACGGTACCAGCGCCACTTTGTGCTCATTGGCCCAACGGACAATGGCCTGGACCTGCTCGGTGGTCTTGGGGAACACGATGGCGGTCGGGGCTGGGGCGAAATGCTTGGTCCAATCCTTGCCGTAAGCATTCAGGGAGTCGGCGTCGGTCAGCACCTTGCCAGGCTCAACCAGGGTCTTCAGCTCATCAATCAGGGCAGGATTGGTCATCGACAGAACTCTCGAACAATTCATGGTCATCCTGAGAACGCTTCACGTCGCAGGAATGAGTGTTTAGCGGGGTGCGTATGCTAGCATACCGACCCCGCAGCATAGTGCCCAACGGCCTTCTGCGGCGACGGCATTCTTGCCGTCCGGGTCAGCGTCTGCTGGCTTCCTGCCATTTTTCTCCGGGATACAGGTTTACGCAGATGAGCAAGACTTCTCTCGATAAGAGCAAGATCAAGTTCCTTCTTCTCGAAGGCGTCCACCAATCGGCTGTCGACGTTCTCAAGTCGGCGGGCTACACCAGCATTGAGTACCTCACAGGTTCTCTGCCGGAAGCCCAGCTGAAGGAAAAGATCGCTGATGCGCACTTCATCGGCATTCGCTCCCGCACTCAACTGACCGAAGAGATCTTCGATCACGCGAAGAAACTGGTGGCTGTCGGCTGTTTCTGCATCGGCACCAACCAGGTCGACCTGAACGCGGCTCGCGAACGCGGCATCGCGGTGTTCAACGCACCGTACTCCAACACTCGCTCCGTTGCCGAGTTGGTGCTGGCCGAAGCGATCCTGTTGCTGCGCGGCATTCCTGAGAAAAACGCTTCCTGCCACCGTGGCGGCTGGATCAAGAGCGCGGCCAACTCCTTCGAGATCCGCGGCAAGAAGCTGGGCATCGTCGGTTACGGCTCGATCGGTACGCAATTGTCGGTCCTGGCGGAAGGCCTGGGCATGCAGGTGTACTTCTACGACACCGTGACCAAGCTGCCACTGGGCAACGCCACTCAGGTCGGCAACCTGCACGATCTGCTGGGCATGTCCGACATCGTCACCCTGCACGTTCCGGAAACCGCGGCGACCCAGTGGATGATCGGCGAGAAGGAAATCCGCGCCATCAAGAAGGGCGGCATCCTGATCAACGCGGCTCGCGGCACCGTGGTCGAACTGGACGCTCTGGCGGACGCGATCAAGGACAAGCACCTGATCGGCGCGGCCATCGACGTGTTCCCGGTGGAGCCTCGCTCCAACGACGAAGAGTTCGAAAGCCCGCTGCGTGGCCTGGACAACGTGATCCTGACCCCGCACATCGGCGGTTCCACCGCTGAAGCGCAAGCCAACATCGGCCTGGAAGTGGCAGAGAAACTGGTCAAGTACAGCGACAACGGTACGTCGGTATCGTCCGTGAACTTCCCGGAAGTGGCCCTGCCGGCTCACCCTGGCAAGCACCGCCTGCTGCACATCCACGAGAACATCCCGGGTGTGATGAGCGAGATCAACAAGGTCTTCGCCGAAAACGGCATCAACATCTCCGGTCAGTTCCTGCAGACCAACGAGAAAGTCGGCTACGTGGTGATCGACGTCGACGCCGATTACTCGGAAATTGCCCAAGAGAAGCTGCAGCACATCAACGGCACCATTCGTTGCCGCGTGTTGTTCTGACAGTGACGTGAGCGACAAAAAAAAGGAGCCCTTCTGGGCTCCTTTTTCATGGGCGCTACTAACGTTACTTAACGTTGACGGTGATCTTCTCGGAGACGATCGGTGGATCGAAGGCCATATGGTTCATGTCGCCCAACTCCAACTGCAAGGTGTGCTTGCCAGGTGTCAGCGTCAGCTCGGTTTCGGTTTGCGCCTTGCCGAAATGAACGTGATTGGCATCTGCCGGGATGACTGCCCCTGCAGCCACGACATCCTTGGCATCAATCAGCAAATGGTGGTGACCAGTATTCTTGGTGGTATCGCCCGCTGGCGCCAACGCAACGTTCTCAACAGCGAATTTGACTTTGAAAGTTTGCGGGACAGTCCCACCATCTTCAGGAGAAACAATGGACACTTCAGCACCCTTGGGTGCCGGTGTAGCCGCACTGGCCAGCACCGAAACGCCCATCAGCAGGCCAGTCAACGCAGCACGTGACATAAACGTTTTCATTCTCTTCTCCAGTTTTTCCGTAAAATCCGCGTGGCCGAGACAACTTCACGGCCATTCGTTGTCGAAGGATCTCGACAACCATAGCAAAGCGAGCCTGAACCAGCGCATCGCAATAATGAATTCAAAGGAGTGACCATGCGTTTTTTGCCTGGCCTGATCTGCCTGCTACCCCTTTTGAGCCCTTTGGCTCATGCCGAACTGATTGACGATGTATTCGACCGCGGCGAATTGCGAATTGCTCTTGAGGCTAATACACCGCCCTTCAATTTCAAGGACGACGGCAAACTCACCGGTTTCGAAGTCGAATTGGGCCAACTGCTGGCCAATGAGCTGGATGTGCGGGCCGACTTTGTCGTCACTGATTCCAATGATCTGTTGCCCGGTGTTGAAACCGGTAAATACGACATCGCCATCAACCACATAGCAATGACCCCGGAACTGAAAGATCGTTTCGACTTCACCGAGCCTTACATTCACACCAATGCGCAATTGATCGCGCAGAAGGAAGAAGAGCCACGTTCGATCCTGCTGGTGCAATCGCTGACGGAAGAAAAGCCGAAAGCCGCCCCGGCTGTGGACCTGGCGATTCCGTTTCAGAAAGGCAATCCGGCATTTCAAGCGAGCCTGGAAGCTGCTTTGAAGCGGATCAAGGCGGATGGGCGACTTGGGGCACTGGAGCAGAAATGGTTTGGGGCGGATGCGAGTGTGGCGCCCAAACCTTGAGATTTTTGTCGCTCTCTAGATCCAGCCCCTCACCCTAACCCTCTCCCCAAGGGGGCGAGGGGACTGATCGTGGGGATCTGTAGAAATTTTGCGACCTGAAAGTCTTTGTGTTGAATCCATAATCGACTCGATCTTTCAGGTCGATGAATAGCGTCTGACACCTCGGTCAGCCCCCTCGCCCCTTGGGGAGAGGGTTAGGGTGAGGGGATGGATTCTGGATCAGCCCAAAGCCCCCAAAGCCACCGCCACCTCAACCATCTCCAGTTCGCTGAAAACCTGAACGCCGTGACGCCTGAGCAACGCCGCAGTCACTCCCTCGCCACTCACCTTCACTCCACTGAACGTCCCGTCATAGGTCAACAAATTCCCGCAAGACGGGCTATTAGCCTTGAGCACCGCAATCCGGATGCCGTGCTTTTGCACCAGTTCCAACGCCTGATAGGCCCCCGAAAGAAACTCGGCACTCACGTCCTCTCCCTCGGTGTTGATCACAGAGGCGTGGCCATCCAGCACTTCACCGCCCTGCCCGCCCGGAATTTCCGCCGCGGCCCTGGGTGTAGGCAAACCACCGGCAACCTCTGGGCACAGCGGCACCACCCGCCCCTCATCAAGCCACTGCTGCAGCTGATCGAACGGCCCGCTCGCCCCGCCGTCGTACCGCACGCGGTGGCCCAGCAGGCAGCGGCTTACCAGAATTTTCTGCATGATCAGAACGGCTCGTTACCACGACGGCGGAACCAACCCGTCAATGACAGGCGATCCCGGGTCGCGGGCAGGACTTCGTGGGGCACCTCGCCCGACAGGAACACCACCAGGCATCCGCCGGTGGGCACCACATCGTGTTCGACGCCGCCCTTCAGGTACATGCGCAACTGACCGCCGTGCTCGGGTAGCCAGGCGTCGTTGAGGTAGATCACTGCCGAGACCATGCGCCGGTCATCATCACGAAAACGATCGACATGCTTGAGGTAAAACGCCCCGGGCGGGTACAGCGCGAAATGGCTTTCGAAATCTTCCAGGCCCAGGAAGAGCCCGCGATTCATCGCCTCGCGCAGACTGTCCATCAAACCCAAGTAACTGTCGCACGCCACCGCCTGACCGGGTTCGAGCCACTGGATGTGGTCGCCGCGAATGCCCTCGCGAATCTCCGACGTCGGCCCGCGTCCCACGGCCGCCGGGGCCAGTTCACCCTCGGCTGCACGTTTATGGCACTCAGCCGCCAGTTCCCGGGTCAGACCCAGAGGCAGGAAAATATTCTGCTGCGACCAGCCGCGCTCGGCCAGGTCGTCGACGATACGTAACAGCAGCGGGTGATCAGAGGATATTTGCATGGCGCGCATAGTATTCCTGTGCCTGCAAATCCGACAGAGCCGCGCGGCGGAGGATTTGTCGGATTACTGATACGAATTCTCGACAAGTACGAAAGCCGCACGGAGAATAGTCGCCTGCTGACAGGAGTCCCTATGCGCCGTTTGCTTTTTTCACTGCTGATGCTCTGTGTGTTGCCCGCTTGGGCAGACGGCCACGACCAGTTGTACAAGGTCGCCGGTTGGCCAGATCAGCGCGCGCATTTTAACGACGCCCTCTCAGCCGCCCAACAGCGCTACCAGAACAGCCTGCCACCGGCGGTGTTCCAAGCCTTGGTCAACAACAGCAATCAACGCTTCGCCCCCCAGGCCGTGGACCAGCGCGCCGAAGCGCAACTGCGCAAAAGCCTCGCCGATCCGAAGCCCGCACTGACCTTTTTTCAATCGCCCCTAGGCAAGAAAATCGTCGCCGCCGAACTGCTGGCGACCCGTCGCGATCAGCTGGCGAAAAACGCCAAGGGTCTGCCGAAAATTCAAGCCAGCGACAGCCGCATGCTGATCATCGGCCACCTGGCCCAAGCCCTGCCAGCTCGCGAGGCTGGCGCAGAAGTCAGCCTGGCGATTGCCGGTGTCGCGGCAGACAGCCTGAGTTCGATGATCCCAGGGTTGCTCGGTGGTGGTCAGGCTCAGGGGATGTTGAATGGTCAGCGCCAGCGATTGATGGATCAGATCGGGGCCGATCTGAACAACACGCTGCTGTATGTCTATCGCGACTTGTCGGATGAAGAACTGGAAGAGTTCGCCACGTTTGCCGAGTCCACCGAGGGCAAGGCGTATTACCAGGCGGCGTTGGCGGCGATTCGGGCGGGGTTGGCGGTGGGACAGGATCCGGCGAATCTCAGCCAGTAATCTTAAGCGCCTGATACACCGCTATCGCTGGCAAGCTCGCTCCCACAATGGCTGGGTGTAAAACACAAATTTGTGTTCAACACAAAAACCTGTGGGAGCGGGCTTGCCCGCGATGAGGCCCTGAAGATCGCTAAAGATTCCGGCCTTTAATTCGCTTGCTCAAAAACCCGAAATACTCCTCCCGCATCGCCAAAGTCTCATTCGCCAAATGATGCCGCGCCTCCGGCAACATCAACACCTGCGGCCGATCAAACTTGGCCTTCAACACCTCAAGGTTATGCTCCCAATCCACCGTCATGTCCGCCTGCCCCTGCACAATCAGCGGTCGCCGTGGGCTGTTCGGCGCTGCCTCGATGCGCTTGATCCACCGCGCCAACGCCCCAACCCACGCCGTTGGCAGTCGCAGCGGCTGCAACGGATCGGCTTGCAGGAACGGCAAGAAGTCCGGGTCGTTGGAGTTCTCGCTGAAGCGCCGGGCGATGGCTTTCACGAAAGGTTTGAGCAAGTAATAACTGAGCTGTGACCAGCCCCAGGCGCGCGGTCGAACCAGCGGTGAAAACAGAATCACCTGACCCTGGGCCGGACTGTTCACGCCCTGGTTGAGCACATGATCGATCACAATCGCGCCGCCGGTGCTCTGCCCACACAGGTGCCAGGGCTGCGGAAGGTCCAGCGACTGCGCCTCGGCAAACAACCCTTCCAGCGTGTGCTGATACTCGGCGAAATCCTTGATGCTCGCCCGCTCGCCACTGGACAGACCATGCCCCGGCAAGTCGCAGGCAATCACCGCGAAGCCCTGATCCAGCGCCCACTCGATGACATGCCGGTAGAGCCCGGTGTGGTCGTAGAAGCCGTGGAACAGAAACAACGTCGCCTTCGCCCGCTCGGGCCACCAGACCTGGCTGACCACTTCATAGCCATCGACCTCGAAACGCCCCAGCCCGCTGCGCTGCGTTCGCCCCGGAAAATCCAGACCGTAGAACCGCTGATAGGCCAGCGCTTCCACGGAAAGCGGCTGCCACTCGGCCAGTGGCCGCAGGCTGGCACGCAAATGATCGGGGTCGAAAGTGGCAGGCATGAACTATTCCAGAGCGCTAAACAGACTTTATGGGCCTGCGATATTCATCTGTCGCGGCAAGCATGGCAAGCTAGCCGACCTTCGAGGATTGAAACCCATGCGTCCGGCCTACCGCACCACACTGCTTGCCAGCCTGCTCGCCCTCGTGTGCGCCGGCGTCTTGTGGGCGGCCTATGACTGGTTTCAGGGTCGCTACCTGCGCGCTTTCAGCTCGCACACTGCGGTATTTTCCGGCGACCCACTGCGCCTGCCCGACGATCTCGCCGGCCCCGGCGCCATTCGCCTGGTGCATTTCTGGGACCCGGCCTGTCCGTGCAATGTCGGCAATCAACAACACCTGACCGAACTGGTCGAGCACTACGTACCGCAGGGTGTGGAGTTTTACTCGGTACAAAAACCTGGCAGCCACGGACAGTTGCCCAACACCTTGAGCAGCCTGAAAACCATCACCGTGCTCCCGGGTTCCGAACAGATCCCCGCCAGCCCGGCGGTGGCGATCTGGGACCGCAGCGGCAAACTGGCCTATTTCGGCCCGTACAGCGAAGGCCTGACCTGCAATTCGAACAACAGCTTCATCGAGCCCATCCTGCAAGCATTGAGTGAAGGCCGCGCGGTGGGCGCCACCCATACGCTGGCGGTCGGTTGCTATTGCCCTTGGCCGGAGGGCGTGAAGTAAGGCAATCCTGACTTTTCCAGGACCGCGATGCCCGGCACAGGAGGTCTGTGCTACATGTTTGCAGCCCGCACGGGCGGCAATCCCGAAGAACAAGGAGTCACCATGAAACGCGTCCTGACCGTACTTGTATTGCTGATCGTCACGCTCGTCATCGGGGTCGGCGGGTACGTGTACATCAAGCAGCCGACGCGTCAGGGCCAGGTGGAGTTGCAGCATCTTCAGGGTTCGGTGACCGTGCGTTACGACGAGCGCGGGGTGCCGCATATCCGCGCCGAAAACGAAACCGACCTCTACCGCACCCTCGGCTACGTGCAGGCCCAGGACCGCTTGTTCCAGATGGAAGCCATGCGCCGCCTCGCTCGGGGTGAGCTGGCGGAAATCCTCGGGCCGAAACTGGTCGACACCGACAAACTGTTTCGCGGCTTGCGCATCCGCGAACGCGCCGAGAGTTACGTGGCCGCGCTGGATCGTCAGTCACCGGCGTGGAAGGCGCTGGAAGCCTATCTGGATGGCATCAATCAATATCAGGACACTCACGCGGCGCCCATGGAGTTCGACGTGCTGGGCATCCGCAAGCGTCCTTTCACCGCCGAAGACAGCATCAGCGTCGCCGGTTACATGGCTTACAGTTTCGCCGCCGCATTTCGCACCGAACCATTGCTGACGTTTGTGCGCGATCAACTGGGTGCCGAGTACCTGAACATCTTCGAACTCGACTGGCAGCCCAAAGGCGTGTTGGCCAAATCGCGCTCCACACCCGGCCCCGCCCTCGCCGCCGGTGACTGGAAAGACCTGAACGCTCTCGCCCGCCTCAGCGAACAAGCCCTGGCCGACAACGGCCTGCCGCAATTCGAAGGCAGCAATGCCTGGGTGATTTCCGGTAACCGCAGCAAAAGCGCCAAACCGCTTCTGGCCGGTGACCCGCACATTCGTTTCTCGGTGCCGTCGGTGTGGTACGAGGCGCAACTGTCGGCGCCAGGCTTCGAGCTCTACGGCCACCATCAAGCGCTGGTGCCGTTTGCCTTTCTCGGCCACAACCTGGATTTCGGCTGGAGCCTGACGATGTTCCAGAACGACGACCTCGACCTGATCGCCGAGAAGGTCAACCCGGACAACCCGAACCAGGTCTGGTATCGCGGCAAATGGGTGGACATGGTCAACACCGAGCAACAGATCGCGGTGAAGGGCCAGGCGCCGGTCACGTTGACCCTGCGTCAGTCGCCCCACGGCCCGATCATCAACGATGCTCTCGGCACCGCCGCCGGCAAGACACCGGTGGCCATGTGGTGGGCGTTCCTTGAAACGCCGAACCCGATCCTCGACGGTTTCTATCAGCTCAATCGCGCCGACACCCTGGCCAAGGCCCGCGCCGCAGCGGCCAAGGTTCAGGCGCCGGGCTTGAATATCGTCTACGCCAACGCCAAGGGCGACATCGGCTGGTGGGCCTCGGCGCTGTTGCCCAAACGTGCGAACGGGGTGAAGCCCGGTTTCATCCTCGACGGCAGCACCAATCAGGCGGACAAGGAAGGCTTCTACCCGTTCAGCGCCAACCCGCAGGAAGAGAACCCGGCGCGCGGCTACATCGTCTCGGCCAACTTCCAGCCTGTCTCGCCGACCGGCATGGAGATTCCCGGTTACTACAACCTCGCCGATCGCGGCCAGCAACTCAATCGCCAGCTCAGCGACAAGAATGTGAAGTGGGACAACGAGGCCAACCAGAAGCTGCAACTGGGCACCACCACCGCCTACGGCCCGCGTCTGTTGGCGCCGCTGTTGCCGGTACTGCGTGAAGTGGTGAGCGATCCCGCCGAGCTGAAACTGGTCGAGCAACTGGCGCAATGGAAAGGCGATTACCCGCTGGATTCCACCAGCGCCACGCTGTTCAACCAGTTCCTGTTCAACCTGGCCGACGCGACAATGCACGATGAGCTGGGCAATGACTTTTTTGAAACCCTGCTCTCGACCCGTGTGATCGACGCCGCGCTGCCACGCCTGGCCGCGACCGCTGACTCGCCGTGGTGGGACAACCGCCACACCCTCGGCAAGGAAACCCGCGCCGACACGGTGAAGGTGGCGTGGCAAGCGAGCCTCGCTCATCTCAAGACCACCCTTGGCACTGACTTCGCGCAATGGCAGTGGGGCAAGGCGCACACCCTGACCCATGGTCATCCATTGGGCATGCAGAAGCCGCTGGACCGAATCTTCAACGTCGGCCCGTTCGCGGCGCCCGGCACCCATGAAGTGCCGAACAACCTCTCGGCCAAGATCGGCCCGGCGCCGTGGCCGGTGACGTATGGCCCGTCGACACGGCGTCTGGTGGACTTTGCCGACCCGGCCCACAGCCTGACCATCAACCCGGTCGGCCAGAGTGGCGTGCCGTTCGACAGTCACTACGACGATCAGGCTGAGGCGTATGTCGAAGGGATTTACTACGAGGCGCATTTCAATGACGAAGAAGTCACGGCCAATACGCGCAGTACGTTGAAGTTTTTGCCAGTGCGCAACGCTCAGTAGATTTGTATTGGCTGGACTGGCCTCATCGCTAGCAGGCTAGCTCCCACAGTGGTCCTGTGCACGCGGATCCATTGTGGGAGCTAGCCTGCTAGCGATGAGGCCCGCAAGAACACCGCATATTCATGGCTCAAACCATCGCCGCAAAGTTCTGCCTGAACTGCTGCGGCGTCACCCCCAGCCGGCGATTGAACACCGTGCGCATATGCTGGGCATCGCGAAACCCGCACTGATACGCCACGGTCTTGAGCGGCGAATGAGTGCTTTCAAGCAGCACCCGCGCCGCATCCACCCTCGCCCGCTCGACGAATTCCGCCGGGGTGATTTTCGCTTCCTTGGCGAACACCCGGGAAAAGTTGCGCGCGCTCATGTTGGCCGCGTTCGCCAAGTCGGCAATGGTCAAGTCGCCGGTCAGGTTGGCCAGAACGTAAAGCTGCGCTAGCGCCACCGCCGACGTCGGTTCGGCGTGGGGCGTGAGGAATGGACTGAACTGCGATTGCCCGCCCGAGCGCTGGGTGAACACCACCAGCCGCTTGGCCACGCTCAATGCCACTTCCGGCCCGTGGTCCTGGGCCAGCAGGTACAACGACAGATCGATTCCCGCCGTGACACCGGCCGAGGTGAAGAGCTCTCCGTCCTGAACGTAGAGGCGATCGGCTTCAACCTGGGTCGACGGGCACAACACGGCCAGCGCCGCGGCATCGCCCCAGTGAGTAGTCACCGTGCGCCCTTCCAGTAACCCGGCCCGGGCGAGCATGAACGCGCCGTTACAGATCGAGCCAAACCGCTGCGAGCGCGCACAGGCACCACGCAACCAGGCATCGAAGGCCGCGCCAAAATCCAGGAACGGCAACGGCGGCCCGCCGGCCACCAGCAGCAAGTCATAGCCCTCCAGCGATTCACTGAAATGCCGATGGGCATTGAGTGACAAACCGTTGGAGCACGCCATCATCCCGCGTTCGACACCGATGACCTCCAAACGGTAATGGTCTTGCGGTTCGAGGAACCGATTGGCTTCGGAAAACACATCCATGGGACCAGTGACGTCCAGCGACTGGACGCCGGCGAACACCACGATGGCAACGGTTTTACTCATGGCAGCAATCGTCTCAATTGTGAGCCATCACACGACCTGTAGCAGCTGTCGAGCCTGCGAGGCTGCGTTCGGCTGCGAAGCAGTCGTAAACCCTGTGTACTCGGTTCACCTGGATGACCGAGTTGCCTGATTTCACGACTGCTTCGCAGCCGAACGCAGCCTCGCAGGCTCGGCAGCTGCTACAGGGCATGCGTACAACCCGGGTTACCTGCGTCAAACTTAGCCAATCCGGGCGCAACAAGCGAGGTTGGCGCGATATGCATGCTCATTGGCCGGGATCGCAGCCATGGATCGATTGTCCGGTTTTGGAGGCGGGAACAGACTTGTTCCATCAGCGCCGCCACGGCGTTCCCCACGAGGAAAGCACCATGAGCAGCATCATTGCCGGTATCAAAATCCCTGACAGCGCGTTGGCCCGGGCCACCACTGAATACATCCGTGACGCCGAGTCCGACTTGCTTTACCACCACTCGCGCCGGGTGTTTCTGTTCGGCGCCCTGAGCGGTGAACGCAAGCAGTTGGCCTACGATCCGGAAATGCTCTACGTCGGCGCCATGTTCCATGACCTGGGCCTGGTGGAAGGTCATCGCACCGACGACGAGCGTTTCGAAGTCGATAGCGCGAATGCCGCCAAAGCGTTCCTCAAACCTTATGGCTTGTCGGATGGCGATATCGAGCAGGTGTGGCTGTCGATCGCCCTGCACACCACGCCGGGCGTGCCGCAACACCTGCAGCCTAACGTGGCGCTGGTCACGGCCGGTGTGGAAATGGATGTGCTGGGTATCGACTACGCGGCATTCCCCACCGTGCAGCGCGAAGCGGTGGTGCATGCGCATCCACGGGGCGAAGGGTTCAAGGAATGCATCCTGTGCGCGTTCGCCAATGGCTTCAAACACAAACCGGACACCACGTTCGGCACGGTGAACGCAGATGTGCTGGTGGACAGCGAGCCAGGGTTCAAGCCGATGAACTTCGTCGAGATCATCCGCAAATCCCCTTGGGTTTCCTAAAACGACTGTGGGAGCGGGCTTGCTCGCGAAGAGGCCGTGTCAGTCGATAGTGATGTCGACTGATACACCGCTTTCGCGAGCAAGCCCGCTCCCACATTTGGATCGGGGTTGGCCACATAATTGTGGCCAACGCTTTACGCCGCTTCTGGCGCCTGCTGGGCGCGACGCACGTCCGGCTGTTTCCAGGAGTCGGCAGCGCTTTCTTCGATCGCCTGCTGGATCGCACGCTTGCGCGCTTCTTCGGCACGGCGGCTGAAGAACCAGACCAGGAAGGTCATCAACGAAACCGCCAGCAGAATCAGGCTGGCCACGGCGTTGATCTCGGGTTTAACCCCCAGACGCACCGCCGAGAACACTTCCATCGGCAGGGTCGTGGAACCCGGGCCCGATACGAAGCTCGCCAACACCAGGTCATCCAGCGACAGGGCGAACGACATCATGCCGCCGGCACCCAGCGAGGGCGCGATCATCGGGATGGTGATCAGGAAGAACACCTTCCACGGCCGCGCGCCCAGGTCCATGGCCGCCTCTTCGATGGACAGGTCCAGCTCACGCAAGCGCGCCGAGACCACCACCGCCACATACGCCGCACAGAACGTCGTGTGGGCGATCCAGATGGTGACGATGCCGCGCTCCTGTGGCCAACCGATCATCTGCGCCATCGCCACGAACAGCAGCAACAGCGACAGACCGGTGATCACTTCGGGCATCACCAGCGGCGCGGTGACCAGGCCACCGAACAGCGTGCGACCCTTGAAGTGGGTGATACGGGTCAGGACGAACGCCGCCAACGTACCCAGTGCCACCGCCGCCACCGCCGTGTAGCAGGCGATTTCCAGCGAGCGCACCACCGAGCCCATCAGTTGCGTGTTGTCCATCAAACCGACGTACCACTTGATCGACCAGCCACCCCACACCGTTACCAGTTTCGAGGCGTTGAACGAGTAGATCACCAGGATCAGCATCGGCGCGTAGATGAACAGCAAGCCCGCGATCAGCATGAAACTCGAGAAACGGAAGCGCTTCATTCTTTACCCTCCATTTCTTTGGCCTGACTACGGTTGAACAAGATGATTGGCACAATCAGGATCAGCAGCATGACCACCGCCAGCGCAGAGGCCACCGGCCAGTCACGGTTGTTGAAGAACTCTTGCCAGAGCACCTTACCGATCATCAGGGTTTCCGGACCGCCGAGCAGTTCCGGGATCACGAACTCACCCACCACCGGGATGAACACCAGCATGCAGCCGGCGACGATGCCATTCTTGGACAGAGGGATGGTGATCTTCCAGAAGCTGTTGAACGTGCTCGAACCCAGGTCCGAGGCGGCTTCCAGCAGGCTGTTGTCGTGCTTCACCAGGTTGGCGTAGAGCGGCAGGATCATGAACGGCAGGTAGGAATAAACCACGCCGATGTACACCGCCAGGTTGGTATTGAGGATCTGCAGCGGCTCGTCGATCCAGCCCATGGTCATCAGGAAACCGTTGAGCAGACCGTTGTTGCTGAGGATGCCCATCCACGCATACACGCGGATCAGGATCGCGGTCCAGGTCGGCATCATGATCAGCAGCACCAGCACCGTTTGCATCTCTTTACGGGCACTGGCAATGGCGTAGGCCATCGGGTAGCCGATCAGCAGACAGAGGACGGTGCTGATCAGCGCCATCTTCAGCGAGCCAAGGTAGGCGGCGATGTACAACTCGTCGCCGGCCAGCATCGCGTAGTTGCCCAGGTTCAACAGCACCTGGAGCTTCTGGTCGATGAAGCTGTAGATCTCGGTGTACGGCGGGATGGCGACGTCGGCTTCGGCGAAGCTGATCTTCAGGACGATGAAGAACGGCAACATGAAGAACAGGAACAGCCAAATGAACGGAACCCCGATGACCAGTTGGCGGCCACCGGGAATTATTCGATTGAGGCGGCGTTTGAATTTGCGCATGTTCATGAGCGAAGTACCACGCCGCTGTCGTCTTCCCACCACACATAAACCTGGTCACCCCAGGTTGGGCGCTGGCCGCGGCGCTCGGCGTTGGCGACGAACGACTGGACGATCTTGCCGCTCGGCAGTTCGACGTAGAACACCGAGTGCCCGCCGAGGTAGGCGATGTCGTGGACCTTGCCGCTGGACCAGTTGTATTCGCAGGTCGGCATGGTCGGCGTCACCAGCAGTTTTTCCGGACGGATCGCGTAGGTCACGGATTTGTCCTGCACCGAGGTGCTGATGCCGTGGCCGACGTAGATCTGGCGGTCCAGGTCCTTGCAGGTGATGGTCGCGTAGCCTTCGGCGTCGTCGATCACTTCACCGTCGAAGATGTTGACGTTGCCGATAAATTCACAGACCAGGCGGCTGGTCGGGGTTTCGTAGATGTCGATCGGGCTGCCGATCTGGGCGATCCAGCCCAGGTGCATGATCGCGATGCGCTCGGCCATGGTCATGGCCTCTTCCTGATCGTGGGTCACCATGACGCAGGTTACGCCGACGCGCTCGATGATCTCGACCAGCTCCAGCTGCATTTGCGAACGCAGCTTCTTGTCCAGCGCACCCATCGGTTCGTCGAGCAGCAACAGCTTCGGCCGCTTGGCCAGCGAGCGCGCCAAGGCCACACGCTGACGCTGACCACCGGACAACTGATGCGGTTTGCGCTTGGCGTATTGCGTCATCTGAACCAGCTTGAGCATGTCCGCGACACGGGCATCGACTTCAGCTGCGGGGATTTTGTCCTGCTTGAGGCCGAACGCGATGTTCTGCGCCACGGTCATGTGCGGGAACAACGCGTAGGACTGGAACATCATGTTGATCGGCCGCTCGTATGGCGGCATGTCGGTGATGTCTACGCCATCGAGGAAAATGCGCCCCTCCGTGGGCCGTTCGAAGCCTGCGAGCATGCGCAGCAACGTGGATTTGCCCGATCCCGAACCGCCGAGCAAGGCGAAAATCTCGCCTTTCTTGATTTCCAGGGACACATCGTCCACGGCAATCGTCTCGTCGAACTTCTTCGTGACCCGGTCGATTTTGACCAACACCTGTTTAGGTGTCTGGTCGCCCTCGAGGGCTTTCTTATAGGCGCCGGAGGCAACTGCCATTTACGAAACTCCCAGAAAAAAAGAGTGCAGTACGCCCGAGGTGGGCGAACTTGGATAGTTTGAGCCTTGTCGCTATTTACCCGACTTGACCTTGGTCCAGCTGCGGGTCATCAAACGTTGAATGTTTGGTGGTAATTCGACGGACACGTAGGTCTTGTCGAGGACGGCTTGCGGTGGATAAACCGACTCGTCGGTGCGGATGGACTGTTCCATCAACTTGTCCGAGCCAGGGTTGGGGTTCGCATAGCCAACAGAATCACTGACTTGTGCGATCACCTCGGGTTTCAACAAATAGTTGATGAAGGCGTGGGCCTCTTTGACGTTGGCCGCATCCTTGGGAATCGCCAGCATGTCGAACCAGAGCGCGCCGCCCTCTTTCGGAATCGAGTAGGCGATGTTCATGCCCTTGCCGGCTTCTTCCGCGCGGGCCTTGGCCTGGAACATGTCACCGGAGAAACCGATGGCGATGCAGATGTCGCCGTTGGCGAGGTCCGCGATGTATTTGGAGGAGTGGAAGTACGTCACGTAAGGCCGCACCGCCAGCAACTTGGCTTCGGCCTTTTTGTAATCTTCGGGGTTGGTACTGTTAGCGTTGAGGCCCATGTAGTTGAGGACGGTGGGCATCATTTCATCGGCGGAATCGAGGAACGCCACGCCGCAACTGTGCAGCTTCTTGATGTTCTCCGGTTCGAACACCGCGCTCCAGGAATCGATCTTGTCGACGCCCAGCACAGCCTTGATCTTGTCGACGTTGTAACCGATGCCGTTGGTGCCCCACAGGTACGGTACGGCGTACTGGTTACCCGGATCGTTTTGCTCAAGACGCTTGAGCAATACTGGATCGAGGTTGGAATAGTTAGTCAGCAGCTTCTTGTCGAGCTTCTGGAAAGCGCCCGCCTTGATCTGCTTGCCGAGGAAGTGGTTGGACGGCACGACCACGTCATAACCGGTACGCCCGGCCAGCAACTTGCCTTCCAGGGTTTCGTTGGAATCGAAGACGTCGTAGACCGGTTTGATGCCGGTCTCTTTCTGGAAGTCGGCCAGGGTGGTCGCACCGATGTAGTCCGACCAGTTATAAATATGCACAGTGCCGGCGGCCTGGACACTGACAGCGAGTGTCAGCCCGGCTCCGGCGAGCAATGCATTGCGCAACAAAGAAAAAATAGGCAAGTGGAGGTCCTCTAAAATTAGTTGGGCCCAAGTTGCCCCGCGTTACATGACAGGCATGGCTGCCCAGCAACAAAACCGGCGCGCAACTTACCCTCGAAAAACCGTTCCAGCAAACTTTATGAAGATCTGTAGCAGCTGCCGCAGGCTGCGTTCAACTGCGGAGCAGTTGTGCTGTTGAAAAAGCGGAGGTCCTTCGGACCTCAACGCAGCCTTCGGCAGCTGCTACAGGGTTTTACTTATTTACCCGATTTAATCTTGGTCCAGCTGCGGGTCATGATCCGCTGGGTCGCGGCCGGCAAGTCGGCAATCGCGTACAGCTTGGCCAGCACGTCAGCCGGCGGGTAGATGCCCGGGTCGGCGGTGATTTCTTTATCAACCAATGCCGTGGCGGCCGCGTTACCGTTCGGGAAGCGTACAGCGTTGGTGATTTCAGCCATGATTTCCGGCTTCTGCAGGAAGGTCATGAACTTGTAGGCGCCTTCGACGTTTTCGGCATCTTTAGGGATGGCGACCATGTCGTAGAAGCTGCCGGCACCTTCTTTCGGAATGTTGTAACTGACTTTCACCTTGTCACCGGCTTCAGCCGCGCGGGACTTGGCCTGGTAGATGTCACCCGAGTAACCCACGGCCACGCAGATGTTGCCGTTGGCCAGGTCGGAGATGTACTTGGACGAGTGGAAGTAACCCACCGAAGGACGAATCTTCAGGAACAGTGCTTCGGCTTCGGCCAGTTGTTTTTTGTCCTGGCTGTCGGTTGGATAGCCCAGGTAGTGCAACGCCACCGGAATCATCTCGGTTGGCGAATCGAGGAAACTGATACCGCACGACTTCAACTTCGCAGCGTTTTCAGGTTTGAACAGCAGGTCCCAGGAATTGGTTGGCGCATCGGCACCCAGTGCAGCCTTGACCTTCTCGGCGTTGAAGCCGATACCGATCGAACCCCACATGTACGGGAAAGCATGTTCGTTACCCGGGTCGCTCACCGACACCGCCTTGAGCAGGTCAGTGTTCAGGTTTTTCCAGTTAGGCAGCTTGGACTTGTCCAGCTTCTGGTAAACGCCGGCCTTGATCTGCTTGGCCAGGAAGTTGTTCGACGGCACGACGATGTCGTAGCCGGACTTGCCTGCCAGCAACTTGGCTTCCAGGGTTTCGTTACTGTCGAATACGTCGTAGACGACTTTGATGCCGGACTCGGTTTCGAACTTCTTGATGGTGTCCGGAGCGATGTAGTCGGACCAGTTATAGACGTGCAACACCTTGTCGTCCGCCTGGACCGCACTCGCCATTATGCCCATCAGGGACATGGCGAGAAGTGTCTTGCCAGCAAGCTTTTTTCCTAATGCCTTCATGCGTAATGCTCCAAATTTTTCTTTTTTGAACCACTTTGTTCAGTGGCCGAACCCGGACAACTGGAACCGCGGCTAGTCTGGCAAGATCCGAGGCGGTCTTTCAAGGAAAGGCCACCCTTTGGAACCGCTCTGAGCGAAAGTTTCATGACTCCCGCCCAGAGCCTAGCACTTAGCCCTGCAACGCACTCAGGGTCAGGTCCAGGCACTTGCGTGCCTTGGTTACCAGCTCATCGATTTCAGCCTTGGTAATCACCAGTGGCGGAGCAATGATCATGGTGTCCCCCACGGCACGCATGATCAGGCCGTTGTCGAAGCAGAACGTGCGGCAGATCATGCCGACGCCCTTGCCTTCGTAACGCTTGCGAGTGGCCTTGTCCTGAACCAGTTCGATGGCCCCCAACAGACCGACCCCACGCACTTCCCCCACCAACGGGTGATCGTTCAGTTCCCGCAAGCGTTTCTGCAAATACGGTGCCGTTTCGGCATGGACGCGCTCGATAATTTTTTCTTCGCGCAGGATGCGGATGTTTTCCAGCGCAACCGCCGCGGCCACCGGGTGACCGGAATAAGTGAAGCCGTGGTTGAAATCGCCACCTTCGTTGAGTACCGCGACCACTTCGTCACGCACGATCAGGCCACCCATCGGGATGTAGCCGGACGTCAGGCCTTTGGCGATGGTCATCATGTCGGGTTTGAGGCCGTAGAAATCGGTACCGAACCACTCGCCGGTGCGGCCGAAACCACAGATCACTTCGTCTGCCACGAACAGGATGTCGTACTTGGCGAGGATTTCCTTGATGCGCGGCCAGTAGGTGTCTGGCGGGATGATCACGCCGCCGGCGCCCTGGATCGGCTCGGCAATAAAGGCACCGACGTTGTCCACGCCGATTTCCAGAATTTTCTCTTCCAGCTGATTGGCCGCCCACACACCGAACTCTTCCGGTGTCATGTCGCCGCCTTCACTGAACCAGTAAGGCTGGGCGATGTGGACGATGCCCGGGATCGGCAAGTCGCCTTGTTCGTGCATGTAGGTCATGCCACCCAGGCTCGCGCCGGCCACGGTGGAACCGTGATAGCCGTTCTTGCGGCTGATGATGACCTTCTTCTTCGGCTGACCCTTGATCGCCCAATAGTGGCGGACCATCCGCAGCATGGTGTCGTTGCCTTCGGAACCGGAACCGGTAAAGAACACATGGTTCATGCCTTCCGGTGCGATGTCGGCAATGGCCTTGGCCAGTTCGAGTACCGGCGGGTGAGCGGTCTGGAAGAACAGGTTGTAGTAAGGCAGTTCGCGCATCTGTTTGCTGGCGGCATCCGCCAGCTCATCACGACCGTAGCCGATCGCGACGCACCACAGGCCGGCCATGCCGTCGAGGATCTTGTTGCCTTCGCTGTCCCAGAGATAAACGCCCTTGGCGCTGGTGATGATCCGCGGGCCTTTCTCTTTCAGCTGCTTGAAATCGCTGAACGGGGCCAGGTGGTGATCGTTGCTCAGGGTTTGCCATTCACGGGTTTGCGGATTGTTGCTGGTCATGCGAATTCTCCTAAGATTTCAGTGAAGGGCGCCGCCAAGTGCAACGGCGCCCGGCGCATCAGACGGCGAAGAGCAGGAATTCCCGCTCCCACGAACTGATCACGCGCTTGAAGTTTTCATGCTCGGCCCGCTTGACCGCGACGTAGCCAGTGATGAATTTCTTGCCCAGGTACTTCTCGATGGTCGCGCTGTTTTCCATGCGTTCCAGCGCGTCTTCGATGGTCAGTGGCAGGCGCAGGTTGCGGCGTTCATAGCCGCGCCCCACCACCGGCGCACTCGGGTTCAAGCCTTCGACCATGCCGATGTAACCGCAGAGCAGGCTAGCGGCGATGGCCAGGTACGGGTTGGCGTCAGCGCCCGGCAGGCGGTTTTCCACCCGACGGTTTTGCGGCCCGGCATCCGGAACCCGCAGGCCCACGGTACGGTTCTCTTCGCCCCACTCCACGTTAACCGGCGCCGAGGTGTCCGGCAGGAAGCGGCGGAACGAGTTGACGTTCGGCGCGAACAGCGGCAACAACTCGGGAATCAGCTTCTGCAAACCACCGATGTGGTGCAGGAACAGTTGGCTCATGGTCCCGTCTTCATTGGAGAAGACGTTCTTGCCGGTTTCGATGTCGATGATGCTCTGGTGCAAGTGCATCGCGCTGCCCGGCTCGCCGGTCATGGGCTTGGCCATGAAGGTGGCGGCCACGTCGTGCTTGAGCGCGGCTTCGCGCATGGTGCGTTTGAAGATCAGGATCTGGTCGGCCAGGGACAGGGCATCGCCATGACGGAAGTTGATTTCCATCTGCGCGGTGCCGTCCTCGTGGATCAACGTGTCGAGGTCCAGGTCCTGCAGTTCGCACCAGTCGTAGACGTCTTCGAACAGCGGGTCGAATTCGTTGGCCGCTTCAATGGAGAACGACTGACGGCCGGTTTCCGGGCGCCCGGAACGGCCAATCGGCGGTTGCAACGGGTAGTCCGGGTCGTCGCTGCGCTTGGTCAGGTAAAACTCCATTTCCGGCGCCACGATTGGCTGCCAGCCCTTGTCGGCATAGAGTTTCAACACTTTCTTGAGCACATTGCGCGGCGACAGCTCGATCGGGTTGCCTTGCTTGTCGTAGGTGTCGTGGATCACCTGAGCGGTCGGCTCGATGGACCACGGCACCACATACACCGCGTTCTGGTCGGGCCGGCAGATCATGTCGATGTCGGCCGGGTCGAGCAGTTCGTAATAGATGTCGTCTTCGACATAGTCGCCGGTCACGGTCTGTAACAGAACGCTCTCGGGCAGGCGCATGCCTTTTTCAGCAATGAACTTGTTGGTCGGCGAAATCTTGCCCCGGGTGATCCCGGTCAAGTCGGCGATCATGCATTCGACTTCTGTGATCTTGTGGTCTTTCAACCAATCGGTGAGCTGGTCGAGGTTGTTACTCATAAATGCCTCTTAGGCTGAGTTTCCTGACTCTTATAAGTCAGGCGTTGTTTGACGCATGGGCGTCGCGTGATACAGATTGCCACTGCAGTGGTCGCGCGCAACTACCCACTCGGGTAATGGCGCGGGTCAGCGAGAGCGTAGTGGAACGTGCAGAATCATGGGCAGAAGCCGACGCGTTGGTCGGGCTGCCAGGGCGAAACGGTTCTATATTGGAAAGAGAGCCAGTAAAGAGAATGTCGTGCAGACCGTCCAGAATATCGGACGGGGACAGCAGATTCACCGGGGAAGGAAGAGTCGACATCACGCCTTTGGCAACGCTTGCCTTGGCGTGAACGCAACGATCGCCACTGATGTGATAAGCATGCAGACCGATCTGCCTTGAGCAGATGGCGACGCCGATTAACGGCAGGCGAGACATGAAGCACCCCGGTATTATTGCTGTTATGGGTTTGAATCGAGCTTAGCCTTGTTCATTTTTTTACACAACACCCCCGTAAAAAATACAACACGGCCCGCTCAAGCTCGCGGGCGCTAAAGCGCTCAAAGGCATAAAAACGCCCCAAACTGCCTCAAAAAAGCCCTACGGGCGCTTTTTTAGGGCAAAAAAGGCCTCGCTTGACTTCGGCATGCCGTTCGGGTTGACTGAAACCCGAAGAGATCAATGATTGATATTTTTAACAACAAAGGTGTTGCATCATGTCGGTACCCCCGCGTGCCGTTCAGCTTAACGAAGCGAACGCGTTCCTTAAGGAACATCCTGAGGTTCTGTACGTTGACCTTCTGATTGCGGATATGAATGGTGTGGTGCGCGGCAAGCGCATTGAACGCACCAGCCTCCACAAGGTTTACGAGAAAGGCATCAACCTGCCGGCCTCTCTATTTGCTCTGGATATCAATGGCTCGACGGTGGAAAGCACCGGCCTGGGCCTGGACATCGGCGATGCTGACCGAATCTGCTATCCAATCCCTGACACCCTGTGCAATGAGCCCTGGCAGAAGCGCCCTACCGCGCAACTGTTGATGACCATGCACGAACTCGAAGGCCAGCCGTTCTTTGCCGACCCGCGAGAAGTGCTGGCCAATGTAGTTCGCAAGTTCGACGAGATGGGCCTGACCATCTGTGCCGCGTTCGAACTGGAGTTCTACCTGATCGACCAGGAGAACGTGAACGGTCGTCCGCAACCGCCACGCTCGCCGGTATCCGGCAAACGCCCGCATTCGACCCAGGTTTACCTGATCGACGACCTCGACGAATACGTCGACTGCCTCCAGGACATTCTGGAAGGTGCGAAGGAGCAAGGCATCCCTGCCGATGCAATCGTCAAGGAAAGTGCCCCGGCGCAGTTCGAAGTGAACCTGCACCACGTGGCCGACCCGATCAAGGCCTGCGACTACGCGGTCCTGCTCAAGCGCCTGATCAAGAACATCGCCTACGACCATGAGATGGACACCACCTTCATGGCCAAGCCTTATCCAGGCCAGGCGGGTAATGGTCTGCACGTGCACATTTCGATTCTTGATAAAGAAGGCAAAAACATTTTTGCCAGCGAGGATCCCGAGCAGAACGCCGCACTGCGTCACGCGATCGGCGGTGTGCTCGAGACCCTACCGGCGCAGATGGCTTTCCTCTGCCCGAACGTCAACTCCTACCGTCGTTTCGGCGCACAGTTCTACGTGCCGAACTCGCCGTGCTGGGGCCTGGACAACCGTACCGTAGCGATCCGCGTGCCGACCGGTGCCGCCGATGCCGTGCGCATCGAACACCGTGTGGCCGGCGCCGACGCCAACCCGTATCTGTTGATGGCTTCGGTTCTGGCAGGCGTGCACCACGGCCTGACCAACAAGATCGAGCCGGGCGCGCCCGTGGAAGGCAACTCCTACGAGCAGAACGAGCAGAGCCTGCCGAACAACCTGCGCGATGCACTGCGCGAGCTGGACGACAGCGAAGTCATGGCCAAGTACATCGATCCGAAATACATCGATATCTTTGTGGCTTGTAAGGAAAGCGAGCTGGAGGAGTTTGAACACTCCATCTCCGACCTTGAGTACAACTGGTACCTGCATACCGTTTAAGCGGTTGCAGTAAAAACAAACGCCGCAGGCTGATAAGGCATGCGGCGTTTTTTTATGGCCGCCTTCGGCGGATCGCTAGCAGGCTAGCTCCCACAGTTGATCTCCAGTGAACATAAATTCTGTGTACACCGAAAATCTCTGTGGGAGCTAGCCTGCTAGCGATGGCGGCCGGGCAGACAACATAGATGCCTGCTCGTACAATGCCCCCTGCCCCGCAGGAGGACTCCAATGACGCGCACCGCCACCGTTCGCAAACCCCGCGCCCGCAGCCAGGCCCGGATCGATTCGATACTCGATGCCGCCCGCACGCTGCTGGCGGCCGAAGGCGTGGCCAGTCTGTCGATCTACAGCGTCGCCGAGCGCGCGGAGATCCCGCCCTCCTCCGTCTACCACTTCTTTGCCAGCGTCCCGGCGCTGCTCGAAGCCCTGACGGCCGACGTCCACGCTGCGTTCCGCGCCTGCCTGCAAGCACCCATCGACCACAACGCCCTCAGCGGCTGGCGCGACCTGTCGCGAATCGTGGAGCAGCGCATGCTCGACATCTACGGCGAGGATGCTGCCGCCCGCCAGTTGATCCTGGCCCAGCACGGGCTGACCGAAGTCACCCAGGCCGACCGCCAGCACGACATCGAGCTTGGCGACCTGATGCACAAGCTATTCGATCACCACTTCGAACTGCCGAAGTTGCCGAGCGATGTCGATGTGTTCGCGCTGGCGATGGAGCTTGGAGATCGGGTGTATGCGCGCTCGGTGCAGCAGCATGGGCAGATCACCCCGCGCATGGCGGAGGAAGGGATGCGGGTGTTTGATGCGTATCTGGGGCTTTATCTGCCGCCGTATTTGCCCAAGCGCAGTATCCCAGCCTGAGATCTTTGTTGACCTTACTGGCCTCTTCGCGGGCAAGCCCGCTCCCACAGGTTTATTTGTCGCTCACAAAATCTGCGTTCGCTGGAGATCCTTGTGGGAGCGGGCTTGCCCGCGATGGCAACACCGCTGAGTTCAAGACATGCACGAAAACCCCCGAAGGGCTCACGTCCTCCGGGGTTGCTCGCAGTCCACGCCCTTACAACTTGGCGATCGACACTTCGGTGGATTTCACAAACGCAATCACTTCGCTGCCGACCACCAGTTCCAGCTCTTTCACTGAACGGGTGGTGATCACCGAAGTGACGATGCCGGAAGCGGTCTGAACATCGATTTCCGACAGCACGTCGCCCAATACGATTTCCTTGATCGAGCCTTTGAACTGGTTACGAACGTTGATGGCCTTGATAGTCATGATGTTGATTCCTGTCGTTGGATAAAACTTGAGTTATTGAGCCCAGCGCAACTGCGTAGGCAAGGGTGAAACAGGTTCCGGTTCCGGCGGTTGGCCGGGCAGTGCGAGCACGCGATTGAGTACTTCGGTTTCCAGCGCCGCCAGCCGATGGGAGCCGCGGACCCGAGGGCGTGGCAACTCAACATGCAGGTCGAGGCCGACTTCGCCCTCTTCGATCAGGATCACCCGATCGGCAATCGCCACCGCTTCACTGACGTCATGCGTCACCAGCAACACGGTGAAACCGTGCTTCTGCCAGAGGCGTTCGATCAGTTGCTGCATTTCAATTCGGGTCAGGGCATCCAGCGCGCCCAGGGGTTCGTCGAGCAACAGCAAGCGCGGTTGATGGATCAGCGCGCGGGCCAGGGCCACCCGTTGCTTCTGGCCACCGGACAATGCGGCGGGCCACTCATTGGCGCGATCCGCCAGGCCGACCGATTCCAAGGCTTCCAGCGCTTGCGGCCGCCAGTTGCCCTTGAGCCCGAGACCGACGTTATCGATGACCTTTTTCCACGGCAGCAGACGCGCTTCCTGGAACATCAATCGAGTGTCTTCCCGGGCATCGCTCAGCGGCGCAGAGCCAGCGAGCAATTCACCGCCAGTGGGTTTGTCGAGGCCGGCGAGCAGTCGCAGCAAGGTACTTTTGCCACAGCCACTGCGACCGACCACGGCGACAAACTGACCCGCCGGAATGTGCAGGTCGATCTCACGCAACACCTGCCGCGAACCAAAGGTCTTTTGCAGCTTGCGCACCACCAACGGAATTCCGCGCAGCAGGCGTGGAGGTTGTTGAGCGGTCATGCGGCACCTCCTTTGGCAACCTGATACGCCGGATGCCAGCGCAGCCACACACGTTCAAGTCCACGGGCCGCGAGGTCGGCGAGTTTGCCGAGCACGGCGTACATCAGGATCGCCAGCACCACCACGTCCGTCTGCAAAAACTCCCGGGCATTCATCGCCAGGTAGCCAATGCCGGAGCTGGCGGAAATGGTTTCCGCGACGATCAGCGTCAGCCACATGAAGCCCAATGCGAAACGCACGCCGACCAGAATCGAAGGCAGCGCACCCGGCAGAATCACCTGACGAAACAGGCTGAAACCGGACAAGCCATAGCTGCGCGACATTTCCACCAACGCCGGATCGACGCTGCGGATGCCGTGATAGGTGTTGAGGTAAATCGGGAACAGCGTGCCCAGCGCCACCAGGAAAATCTTCGCCGACTCATCGATGCCGAACCACAGGATCACCAGCGGAATCAGCGCCAGATGCGGCACGTTGCGGATCATCTGCACCGAACTGTCGAGCAAGCGTTCGCCCCATTTCGACAGGCCGGTGATGAAGCCCAAGGCCAGGCCGACGCTGCCACCGATGGTGAAGCCCAGCGCGGCACGCCAGCCGCTGATTGCCAGGTGCGTCCAGATTTCACCGCTGCGCACCAGGCTCACGCCGGCCTCAATGACCGCGATCGGCGCCGGCAGAATCCGTGTCGACAACCAGCCCGCCGACACCGACAACTGCCACACCGCCAGCAGCAACACCGGCAACGCCCAGGGCGCGAGGTTGTGGATAATTCTCTTCATGGCGCGCCTCAGCTCCGGGACGCGGCTTTGGGAAGAATGTCGTTGGCGACCATCTCGCCAAACGGGCTGACGTAGTTGGCGCCTTGGGGCAATTGCGGACGTTCGATGTCGAGGTGCGGGAACAGCAATTGCGCAACGCGGTACGACTCTTCCAGGTTTGGATAACCGGCGAAGATGAAAGTATCGATGCCCAGGTCCGTGTATTCCTTCACGCGCGCAGCCACGGTCGGGCCATCGCCCACCAGCGCCGTACCGGCACCGCCACGCCGCACCAGGTCGACACCGGCCCACAGGTTGGGGCTGACTTCCAGGTTGTCGCGGCTGCCGCCATGCAGCGCGGCCATGCGTTGCTGGCCGACCGAATCGAAGCGCGCCAGAGAGGCCTGGGCACGGGCGATGGTTTCGTCGTCCAGATGGGAGATCAGCCGATCCGCCGCTTGCCAGGCTTCGGCATTGGTTTCGCGGACGATCACGTGCAAGCGAATACCGAAGCGCACGGTGCGATCGAGCTTCGCCGCTTTCGCGCGCACTTGTTCAATTTTCTCGGCAACGGCGGCCGGTGGCGTCCAGATCACGTCTTTGATGCTCAACTGCTTTGGAATCAGCTTGAGCTGGTAGAAGCTGTCGGCGATTTTCTGTTGGGCGGCGACCACTTCAGGCGTGAGGAACAACGCGCCGTAACCCTGGCGTTTCATCGAGATCAGGGTGATGTCCGCCGGCAAGCCGAGCAGTGGCGAAACCTGTTTGGTCACGTCTTCGGGATTGGCCTTGGACCACTCGCCGACGGCGCGCACTTCTTCCACGAGGGTCTTGATCACCTCAGGATTTTTCTGTGCGTAAGGCTTGGTCGCAAGGTAGAACTGGTGGTTGTCGACGATGCCCTGGCCATCGCGCAGGGTGCGCGCTTGCAGTTGCTGTTCGGCGGCAGCCTGGTACGGGTCCCAGATGACCCAGGCATCGACGCTGCCCCGTTCGAACGCGGCGCGGGCATCGGCCGGCGGCAGGAATACGGTCTGGATGTCGGTGTATTTGAGGCCGGCGTCTTCCAGTGCACGCACCAGCAAGTAGTGAACGTTGGAGCCTTTGTTCAGGACGACTTTCTTGCCCTTGAGGCCCTGCACCGTTTTGATCGGCGAGTCCTTCGGCACCAGGATCGCTTCGCTGTGGGGCGCTGGCGGTTCGTAGGCGACGTAGAGCAAATCGGCGCCAGCGGCTTGAGCAAATACCGGCGGGGTTTCACCGGTGACGCCGAAGTCGATGGAGCCGACGTTCAGGCCTTCAAGCAACTGCGGGCCGCCGGGGAATTCAGTCCATTGCACGTCCACGCCTTGGGCGGCGAGGCGTTTTTCCAACGTGCCTTTGGCTTTGAGCAGCACCAGGGTGCCGTACTTCTGATAACCGATTCGCAGGACGCCTTCATGGGAAGAAAGCGCTTGAGCTTGAGTAATGGCGCCGAAGGTGACAGCCGCTGCAAACAGAGCGACCAGACCACGACGCAAAATGACAGTGCGCATGGCGCTCTCCTTTTTGCAGTTGGGTTTTGGCTGCACCTGCTTGGCCGTTGGCGGCTGAGTAAGGTGGAGTGAAGCAAATGCGGGTAAGGCTTAAATGCTCCAGCGAGCGCTCAACAAACGTTCGTTCAACAGGTTCGGATCGAGCGGCTTGGGCCGTCGGGCCATGGCGCTGAAAAACAGTTCCAGCGATTCATTCAGTCGTTGTTCCAGCTCTGGCGCCAGCTGCGCCTGGGCGCTGCCTTCGGCGTAAGCGATCTGGCTGTCTACCGCGAAAATTCCGTGCAACATCTCTTGGGCTTTCAGCGTCGACAACACCGGCTTGAGCGCGTAATCCACCGCCAGCATGTGGGCGATGCTGCCGCCGGTGGCCATGGGCAAAACCACCTTGTGGTCCAACGCGCGCTCGGGCAGCAGGTCCAGCACGGTTTTCAGCGCGCCGGAGAACGATGCCTTGTACACCGGGGTGGCGATCAGCAGGCCGTCGGCATTTTCAATCTGTTGCAGCAGGTCGATCACCTTCGGGCTGTTGAAGCGGGCATGCAGCAAGTCTTCGGCCGGGAAGTCCCGCACCTGGTAACTCACCACTTCCACGCCTTGCGCTTGCAACCAGCGTTGGGAGCGCTCCAGCAGCACCCCGGAACGGGAGCGTTGGCTGGGACTGCCACCGAGTGAGACGACCAGCATTCAGATGATTCCTTGAACGGTGTTGGCGATTCGCGGTTTGCGATCTCGCGTTGATGGAGGTGACCTTAGCAGGTGATTGTTATATCCATAAATCATATTTATTCATTTGGTTATTCATTTAAGGTCTATGCGAAAAGCCTTTTTCCAGACAAAAAAACAGGCCGTAAAAACGGCCTGAAATCCCCTGCTTTATGGTGATCGTTCCCACGTTCCGCGTGGTAATGCCTCAGGGACGCTCGATAGTTTGTCCAGTTATCGGTTGGGTTGTGGCGTCAGGCGCAGGTACGGCTTCACTGCGCGATAACCCTTGGGAAAGCGCTTCTTGATTTCGTCTTCGTCCTTGAGCGACGGCACGATCACCACCTCATCACCGTCCTGCCAGTTGGCCGGGGTGGCCACTTTGTAGTTGTCGGTGAGTTGCAGCGAGTCGATCACCCGCAGGATCTCGTGGAAATTGCGCCCGGTACTCGCCGGGTAGGTGATGGTCAGCCGCACCTTTTTGTTCGGGTCGATCACGAACAGCGAGCGCACGGTCAGGGTGTCATTGGCGTTCGGGTGGATCAGGTCGTAGAGGTCTGAGACCTTGCGGTCCGCGTCGGCCAGGATCGGGAAATTGACGACCGCGTTCTGGGTTTCATTGATGTCCTCGATCCATTTGTGGTGCGAGTCCACCGGGTCCACGGACAGGGCGATGGCTTTCACACCGCGACTGGCGAATTCATCCTTGAGCTTTGCCGTGAAGCCCAATTCAGTGGTGCACACCGGCGTGAAGTCCGCCGGATGGGAAAACAACACGCCCCAGCTATCGCCCAGCCATTCGTGGAAACGGAGGGTGCCGGCGCTGGAATCCTGTTCGAAGTCGGGGGCGATATCGCCCAGTCTGAGGCTCATGGTGCTGCTCCTGATGAGTGCGTGTTGAGCTCAACTGTGCCTGTGTTCCTTATGGATTAAAAGGAATAAATATCGATTTGTTTAGATCATAAACGAATATTAAATATCTGTTCACTGGACCTGTATGAGCATCAGGACGAACATCGCCGACAAGGTTCGAGAAGGCCTTGAGTTGCTGCAAAGAGGGGCGTTTTTGAGGCGGGATTACGGGGGTGACCTCGCCTTGAAAACGCAAAAGCCCCGCCCGGCGAGATGCCGGGCGGGGCTTTTTTACATCAGTTACGCGAGCGCTATTACAACAGCGGGATCGAGTAGCTGAGGATCAGGCGGTTTTCATCCTGGGAGCGAACGCCCGGGATGTTGGTGCGCCAGGTAGCGTTCTTCCACATGAAGCCAACGTTTTTCAACGGGCCTTCCGGTACGACGTAACCGACAGTCAGGTCGCGTTCCCACTCGGTGCTGTTGTTACCGGCTGCAGCAGTAGAGGTGCGGTTGGTGTCGATATCGTCGCCACGCAGATAAACCATACCGGCGGTCAAGCCAGGCACGCCGACTTTGGCGAAGTCGAACGAGTAGCGAGCTTGCCAGGTACGTTCGCCGGCACGGCCGAACTTCTGGATCTGCATGTCGGTGATGGTGTAGTTCGACGAGCCGTCGCCCTGGTTCAACCAAGGGAAGTCGCTGCTGCCGTTGCTGACCTGATAGCCGCCACCGAAGGTGTGACCGGCAACGGTGTACAGGAACAGGCCGCTGTACAGGTTGTTGTCGACCTTGCCTTTACCACTGGAAGTGCTGCTGTAGTTGCCGGAGCTGTAGTACAGCGGGTCGTGCCCGTTGGCACCGTCATCAGAGCTGTTGAAGTAGCGCAAGTCGGACTTCAACACGCCCGGACCGATTGCCCAGTTGTGCACCAGACCCAGGAAGTGTTGCTTGTAGAAGTCTTCCAGGTTGCCGTAGTAGTACTGCGCGGTCAGGTCTTTGGTGATTTTGTAATCACCACCGGCGTAGATGAACTTGTTGCTGTCGCGGCCACTCACGGTACGTGAGTTGGCACCGCCGATGCTCAGCTGTTCGTTGTTGCTGGAGTTACGCCCTTTCACGGATTCGATCTGGCCGCCGACCAGAGTCAGGTCCTTGATCTCGCCAGAAGTGATCTGGCCACCCTGCCAGGTTTGTGGCAACAGACGACCGTCGTTGGTCACGATCACCGGGTTTTTTGGCTGCAACGTGCCCAGTTTCAGTTCGGTCTGGGAGATTTTGGCTTTTGCAGTCAGGCCCAGGCTGGAGAAGTTATCAACCGCTTCGCCGTTGGACTTGCTTGGGAAAACAGTGCCGCCATACGAGTTGTTGCTCGCACCGTTAGTGCCACCGCCCGAATCCAGGCGCACGCCCAGCAGGCCGATGGCATCGATACCGAAGCCGACGGTGCCTTGGGTGTAACCGGAGATGAAGCGCAGATCGAAGCCTTGGCCCCATTCTTCGTTCTTGTTCGCGCCCGGACCATCACGGTTATCGGTGTTGATGTAGAAGTTACGCAGACCCAGAGTGGCCTTGCTGTCTTCGATGAAACCGGCGGCGCTTGCCTGCTGCGCCAAAACCCCTACGGCCACAGCCAGGGCCAAGGTGGACTTGTTCATTTGTTTCGCTCCTATCGTTTCTAATTTCTAATTTCTTATGTTTCTGGTCCTGGGTCGTTTGCCCTGGATCCTGAAATGCGCGGTTAGCGCCAGGCCGCATGTGAACGTAACCATGCACGTCTACGGTCGTCGGCTACCCGCTGTGATTTGGGGCGCGCATGGTAAAACCGAAAAATATTTATTTCATTATTTTTCATGCCATTTCGCTATATAGCTTCGTGCTACTACTCGCGCCGGGACACAGGGTATCGGCGAGTAAGCGAGCCACTTTAGGCCTCCGGATTAAAAACCAAAAAGAATAATAAATTACTATCTAAGCTCTGATTGGAATATCAAAAAACGCGCAAAAAAAACCTCGCCAGCAGGCGAGGTTTTTTGGGTTTCTGGCTTACAGGAACTGGTAGGTGTAGTTGAAGATCAGACGGGTCTGATCTTGAGCAGAGATGTTGGTATCGCCACGGTAGGTACCGTGACGCAACGTCGTGCCGAAGCCTTTTAGCGCGCCCGTCTGGATCACGTAATCCACACGCAGGTCGCGTTCCCACTCGGTCTGGTCTTTACCCACGCCGTTGGTAGCTTTGATGTTATCGCCGCGCAGGTAGGCGGCCGAGGCTTTCAGGCCAGGAACACCAAGAGAGGCGAAGTCGTAGGTGTACTGACCGAAGGTGGTGTTCTCACCGGCACGGACGAAGCCGTTAACCATGGCGTCGGTGAACAGGTAGAAGCTCGTGCCCCCTGCGCCTTCGTTGCGACCGTTGCTGTCGACCACGTTGCCCTGGTTCAGATAGACGAAGCCACCGTCATCGCTGACACGCTGATGGCCGAGCAGGAAGGCGTTGGCACCCAGGGTATAGGTGAACATGGCGCTCCAGGTCTTGTTATCGACCTCGCCCGGGTTCTTGGCGTAACCACCGTTGTTATTGAATCGATAGCCTGCGTCGCCGTTCTTGCCGTCGGAGCTGCTGTCGAAATAGCGCAGGTCAGTCTTGAAGGACTGGTTGGCGCTGATCGGGAAGACGTGCACCAGGCCGAAGAAGTTCTGCTTGTAGTAGTCTTCCAGGTTCGCGTGGTAGTACTGCAGGGTCAGGTCTTTGGTGACCTTCCAGTCAGCACCGGCGTACTGGAATTTGTTGCTTTCCTCGGTACCGCCCGCCACTGCCAGACCGGTAGTGTTTGACGAAGCGCGACCCTCGGCGTGCTCGAGTTGGCCGACGTTGAAGGTCACGTTGTCGATTTCCTTCGAGGTAATGGTGCCACCTTCAAAGGTCTGGGGCAGCAGACGGCTGTCGTTCGCGACCAGAATCGGCATGTTCGGTTGCAGAGCGCCACCCAGGTGAGCCTCGGTCTTCGAGAAGCGGGCCTTGACGTTGCCCGCTACGCGGCTCCATGGGTCTGATGCGGAACCATCGGAATCGCTTGGGAAGAATGTGTTGTTGTCCGGGTGATGACCACGGCCACCATCCAGATGGATGCCGACGAGTGCCTGGGCGTCAAAACCAAAGCCCACAGTGCCTTGGGTGAAACCGGACAGGAAATCGAACTTGAGACCTTCAGCAGTTTCTCGCTGATCGTTTGCAGTCCCTTCGCGGGTGTCCGCGTTGTAATACATGGTTCGGGAACTGACGGAAGCCTTGCTGTCTTCGATGAAACCGGCGGCGCCTGCCTGCTGCGCCAAAACCCCTACGGCCACGGCCAGGGCCAAGGTGGACTTGTTCATTGTTTAGCTCCTCTCGTTTCTAATTCTTGTGTTCCTGGCCCTGGGTCGAACGCCCCGGATCCTAAGATGCGCGATTAGCGCCAGACCGTGACCCACAAGTCAATCGTAACTATGTGTGTCTACGACCATGGTCTAATCCCCGGTGTTTTGGTCCTTGCGGGGTCATGAGTTCGTCATAAACCCAAAAAGAATTGGTTTATTCTTTTTTCATACCTTTTAGGAATTTAGCTCACTGCCATTCGTCGTCCCGGGCCAGAGCGGTCGACTCACAAACTAATTCCTAAAAGGTATTTGTTTGCCTTTTTTTAGATCGATTAGCTTTGACGCAATTCGGAAATAATCCCCTACCGAAAGGCGATGCCATGACGACCAAACGCGCACTATCCAGACCAATTGTTACAGTTTGTGTATCGGTTTTATGTTCGCTCAGCGCGCAAGCGGCGAACCTCACGGTCGGCTATCAAACCGGCATCGATCCCAGCAAATCCCCCAAGCCGATGGGGTTTACGAAAAGACCATAGGCGAGAAAATCGACTGGTGTCGTTTCAACAGCGGCGTGGAAGCGTGGCGACATTGATGGCGCGTTTGTCTGATCGCCGGCACTGGGGGAGATTCGCAAGACCGGCAAGACCGGCAAGACGCTGACCGACGCCGCACAAGTGGGTCAGTGGGGCGCGCCGGCGTTCGAGGTGTGGGTGGCGCGTAAGGATTACGCAGAGAAGCATCCGGACGTTGTGACTCGTTCGCCGACTATGCGGCGCATAAAGACAGCTGGACGGCTGACTCGGTGCCGGTGCAGAAAATCGCAAAATTGACCGGTGCCATTGCCGACGTGCCCGAATTGCTGGCCGGTTCTGCGTTCCCGGATGCCAAGGCCCAACAGACCACCGCGCTGCTGGACGGCGGCACGGCCAAGGCGATTGGCGAGACGGCGAAGTTCTTGAAGGAGCAAGGGAAGGTCGAGACGGTGCTGCCGGATTATTCGGCGTATGTCAGCGCGAAGTTCGTACAGAAATAAACGCAAAATACTGTGGCGAGGGGATTTATCCCCGTTGGGCTGCGCAGCAGTCCCATCTTTTGGGGCCGCTTCGCAGCCCAACGGGGATAAATCCCCTCGCCACAACAGCCCTCACTTACAGGGCTTTTTCGAAGATCTTCGAATTACGCTGATAGTTGTACAACGACGCCCGGGCCGACGGCAGGCGCTCCACGCTGCTCGGCACAAACCCACGCTCACGGAACCAGTGAGCGGTCCGGGTCGTCAGCACGAACAAGGTTTTCAGGCCCTGAGCCCGGGCGCGGGTCTCGATGCGTTCCAGCAACTCATCACCGCGACCGCCATGGCGGTATTCCGGGTTCACCGCCAGACAGGCCAGCTCGCCAGCGTCCGAATCGGCAATCTGATACAGCGCCGCACAGGCGATGATCATGCCTTCGCGTTCCACCACGCTGAACTGCTCGATCTCACGCTCCAGCACCTCGCGGGAACGACGCACCAGAATCCCCTGCTCTTCCAGCGGGCTGATCAGGTCCAGCAAACCACCGACGTCTTCGATGGCCGCTTCGCGCACAATCTCGAATTGCTCCTGGGCCACCAGCGTACCGCCACCGTCGCGGGTGAACAGTTCGGTCAGCAGCGCGCCGTCTTCGGCGTAACTGACGATATGGCTGCGCGCCACGCCGCCCCGGCACGCTTCAGCCGCCGCATCCAGCAACTCCGCCTGATAGTTGCTGCCCAGTCGCTGCAAATGCGCCGGTACTTGTTGCGGACGCAGCTCGCGAACCAGCCGACCGTTTTCATCGATCAGGCCCAGGTCCGCGCCAAACAGCAGCAGTTTGTCCGCGCCCAGGTCAATGGCCGCGCGCGTGGCGACGTCTTCGCAGGCGAGATTGAAGATCTCACCGGTCGGCGAGTAACCCAATGGCGACAGCAGCACGATGGAGCGCTCGTCCAACAGGCGATTGATGCCCTTGCGGTCGACCCGGCGTACTTCGCCGGTGTGGTGATAGTCGACGCCTTCCAGCACGCCGATCGGCCGCGCCGTCACCAGGTTGCCGCCGGCTACCCGCAGGCGCGAGCCCTGCATCGGCGACGAGGCCATGTCCATCGACAGCCGCGCTTCAATGGCGATGCGCAGTTGGCCGACCGCATCGATCACACATTCCAGGGTCGCGGCATCGGTGATGCGCATCCCGTGGTGGTAATGCGGGGTCAGGCCACGCGCGGCGAGGCGGGTTTCGATTTGTGGGCGGGAACCATGAACCAGCACCAGCCGCACGCCGAGGCTGTGCAACAGCACCAGGTCGTGGACGATATTGCCGAAATTCGGATGCTCCACGCCGTCGCCGGGCAGCATGACGACGAAGGTGCAGTCGCGGTGGGCATTGATGTAAGGCGAAGCGTGACGAAGCCAATTAACGTATTCGGGCATGAACCTGGGCCTGTAATAAATAGCAGCCAAATAATGGGCGAAACTGAAAACGCACAGCGGGCTGATGGTTATCGTCGGAACAGGCTTGGCGACACGCGAGCTCTCCTCATGAATACGGGTTGGGACACTGGCAATTTAAACCGTTTAGTCAGTCAAGACATAGAACCTGTGGGAGCGGGCTTGCTCGCGAAAGCGGAGTGTCAGTCGCAATTGATGTACCTGACACACTGCTTTCGCGAGCAAGCCCGCTCCCACATGAAGTTCGTTCAACCGACTGGCATGGGCGATTTGGCCGGTGTCAGGCAGTAATGTTCAATCAATTGTCGTAATAGATGCACGGTAGGCTGCAAACGTGACATTTCGAGGTATTCCCCCGGTTGGTGCGCACAGGCGATGTCGCCCGGGCCCAGCACCAGTGTTTCGCAGCCAAGACGCTGAAGATAAGGCGCTTCGGTGCCGAACGCCACTGCTTCGGCGAGATGGCCGGTCAGCTTTTCAGCCACCCGGACCAATTCCGCGTCTTCGTCTTGCTCGAACGGCGGCACTTCAGGGAACAGCGGCGCGTAGCTGATCTTCACCTGATGGCGTTCGGCAATCGGGTTGAGCCTCTGCAGAATGGCCGAACGCAGCGCTGCAGGGTCCATGCCCGGCAATGGCCGCAAGTCGAACTCCAGCGAGCATTGGCCACAGATTCGGTTGGGGTTGTCGCCGCCATGGATGCAGCCGAAATTCATGGTCGGCGTCGGCACACCAAACTGTGGATTACGGAATTCACGCTGCCACAACAGGCGCAGGCCACGTAGTTCGCCGATGGCATCGTGCATGGCTTCGAGGGCGCTGTGGCCCAGGCGCGGGTCCGAGGAATGACCGCTCTGACCGAGGATGTCGATGCGTTCCATCATGATGCCTTTGTGCATGCGGATCGGCTTCAGCCCGGTCGGCTCGCCTATTACCGCCGCACGCCCCAGCGGACGGCCGGCCTCAGCCAGGGCGCGAGCACCGGACATCGAGCTTTCTTCATCGCAGGTGGCGAGGATCAGCAGCGGCTGTTTGAACGGTTGATCGAGCAGCGGAATCACCGCTTCGATAGCCAGAGCAAAAAAGCCTTTCATGTCGCAACTGCCCAGGCCCACCCAACGGCCATCGACTTCGGTCAGCTTCAGCGGATCGGTCTGCCACAACGCGCCATCGAACGGCACCGTATCGCTATGCCCGGCAAGCACCAGGCCACCGGGGCCGGAACCGAAACTGGCGAGCAAGTTGAATTTGCCGGGGCTGACCTGCTGGATGTCACAGGCAAAACCCAAGTCACCGAGCCACGTCGCCAGCAAGTCGATGACCGGACGATTGGATTGATCAAGGCTGGGCTGGGTACAGCTGACCGACGGCGCGGCAATCAGCGCAGCGAACTGATCTTTCATGGACGGCAAAGTCATCGCTGACTCCCACTCGCGAATTGAAGACCATCATAGAACCATCTGGCGACAGGAATAAACCGCCGCGGCGCGCAGTGTCGGTCAGTCCTGTACACTGCACGGCCTTGGCAGCCACACATTTCCCCCGGCTGCGCTCCCGATCCTGGATTTTCCGGCCATGCAGAAAGAAACCGAAATCAAACTCCGCGTCAGCCGCGAAACCCTCGCTGCCCTGCGCGAGCACCCGCTCCTGAAAAAACGCAACAAAAGTGGCTGGGAACGCCGTGAGTTGATGAACCAGTACTTCGACACGCCTGAGCGCGACCTGGCCCGCGCCAAGGTTGCCCTGCGCTTGCGCAAGGATGGCGAAGAAGTGATTCAAACCCTCAAGACCCGCGGCCAGAGCGTCGCCGGCCTGTCCGAGCGTAACGAATACGACTGGAACCTGCCCAAAGCCAAGCTCGACGTGAAAAAACTCGACGGCGAATGCTGGCCAGAAGAATTGGCCGAGCTGGACAAGAAAACCCTGAAACCGATCTTCACCACCGATTTCGTTCGCGAACGCGCTGAAATCGCCTGGGGCCGTGGCAAGACCAAAGTGGTCATCGAAGCCGCGCTGGACCTGGGCCACGTGGTGGTCGGCAAGCAGAAAGAAGAAATCTGTGAGCTGGAACTGGAACTGCGCGAAGGCGAGCCGGCTGCCCTGCTGGAACTGGCCGCCGAACTGGCTGCGACCCTGGCCCTGATGCCGTGTGACATCAGCAAGGCCGAGCGTGGTTATCGCTTGTACGACGCCAACAGTTACTCATTGAGCCTGCCTGCGCCGCAAATCACCGCTGAAACGCCGCTGGATGATGCATTCGCCGCGCTGAGCTGGCACTTGCTGAGCAGCAGCCAGCGTCTGGCCGAACAGTATCGCTTCAACGGCCACTGGCGCCTGTTGCAGGACTGGGTCGAGAACCTCGCTGAGTTGCGCGCCTTGCTCAGCAGCCTGGGCCAGGCCGCACCGCGTCAGTCGACTCATGATCTACGCGTTGCTCTGGATGCCTTGCTCGAAGACTGGCGCCCGCTGGTTCAGGCAGGTATCGACGACGAAGACGTGCGCAAAGCTGCGCCGGAGCAGTTCCTCGAAGAACTGGAAGACCCGCGCTGGGGCCTGTTCTCGCTGAACACTTCACGTTGGTTGCTGGCCCGCACCTGGGCGGCTGATCGCAACGTCCGTGGCAATCGCCAGGGCGCTGCGCAGTTGGGTAGCTGGTTGCCGCGCTTGCTCGGTGAAGAAGCGACGTCGCTGCAATTGCAGCGTTATCAGCAACAGCCGGAAGATTTGGCCGAGCAACTGCCGCGTATCGAGCGCATCCAGGCCTGGCTGCATCACGCTCGCAATGTGTTGGACATCCCGGAAATGGATCGCCTGTACGGTGAGCTGAAGCAACTGGCGCAATTGGCTAACGAGCCGATCACCGATGAATCGCTGGATGCGCGCAAGCAGCAGGCGATTGCGGTTTATCAGAATCGTGCCTGGAAAATGTTGCTGCGCATGTAAGACCGCCATCGCCAGCAGGCTGGCTCCCACAGTTGGAATGCGTTCCCCTGTGGGAGCTAGCCTGCTAGCGATGAGGCCAGCACATTCACCGCAAAACTTCAGACCGGCAAACTGGTGGTGGACTTGATCTCCGACAACGCCACAATCGAGTTCACTTCCTGAATCCCCGGCACCATCGACAGCTTCTCAAAGAAAAACCGCTCATACGCCTCGATGTCCGCCGTGACAATCCGCAGCAAGAAATCCACCGACCCCATCAGCACATAACACTCCAGCACTTCGGGAAAGCCGCGTATCGCCTCGGTGAACTCGGTGAAGTTCGAGCGCCCGTGCGCATTGAGTTTGATCTCGGCAAAGATCTGCGTGTTAAGGCCGATTTTCTTCCGGTCGAGCAACGTCACCTGCCCGCGAATGATCCCCTCCTCCTTCATCCGTTGAATCCGCCGCCAGCACGGCGACTGGGAGAGCCCCACCTGCTCGGCGATCTGCGCGCTGGAGAGCGAAGCGTCTTCCTGCAGCAACGCGAGAATCTTGCGGTCGTAGCCATCCAGCTCGTTTTGCATAAATAAACCCGTGATTGATAGCTAGCCGAATCAAACAATTCGAAAAACAGCCAATAAGCCCAATCATAGATAAGAAATGCCTGGCAGCGAATGTAAAAATTTCTCCATTGATTTGGAGACCGACCATGCCGCACCTGGAAGCCGTGAACACCTCGCCCACCCGCGCCGATGTCTGGAACGCCGGCAACGCGCACTGCCGCGTTCATTACCAACTGCTGGCCGAAGCCGAGCCAGACCTGCTGTGCCGGGTGCTCAACCTGTTCGCCTTGCAGTGTCTGACGCCGCAGCAGGTCTGCGCGCAGCGGATGGACGATCTGATGTCGATCGACATCGTCATGGACGGGCTGAGCTGGCATCGGGCCGAAGTGATTGCAGAAAAATTACGTAACCTGATCAGCGTGTGTTTTGTAGAGCTGCAAGCCGCTGATTCGGCGTGGAATGAGCCGGCTCAGGCGGCAGGCTGACAAACCTCGACACGGCTTCGTCGGGTAGTGGCCCAACGGTCGGTGGGTCCGCGACTATCCTTTGCGAACTGTTGTTCATGAGGAGCCCGCATGTCCGTTCAACTTGCCATTCAGGACCGCTGGCTGGATCTCAATGATTTGCTGCGTGAACTGGTCGCCCAGGGCTTTATCAGCCAGGACTCGGCCGAACACGCGCTCAATGCCCGCCGCCGGCATGCCGCCAATGGCCAGATGCATCCCCTGGAATTCATCGCCAGCCAGCACCTCGACGACCTTAGTCGTCCTGGCAAACATCTGGATCTGGAAAGCCTGACCCTGTGGCTGTCGCAGCAGGCCGGCCAGCCTTACTTGCGCATCGATCCGCTGAAGATCAACGTCGCGGCCATCACGCCGCTGATGTCCTACGCCTTCGCCCAGCGCCACAAGATCCTGGCGGTGTCCATCGACCGCGACGCGGTGACCGTGGCCAGCGCCCAGCCTTATGTCAACGGCTGGGAAGCTGACCTGACTCACGTGTTGAAGCTGCCAATCAAACGCGTCGTCGCCAACCCGGTGGACATCCAGCGCTTCAGCGTCGAGTTTTTCCGCCTGGCCAAATCGGTCAGCGGGGCGACCAACGCCGATCAGCAAACCAGCTCCCTGGGCAACTTCGAGCAACTGCTCAACCTCGGCGCCAGCGATCAGGAGCCAGATGCCAACGACGCGCACATCGTCAACATCGTCGACTGGTTGTTCCAGTACGCCTTCCAGCAGCGAGCCAGTGATATCCACATCGAACCCCGGCGCGAACAGGGCACGGTGCGCTTTCGCATCGATGGCGTGCTGCACAACGTCTATCAATTCCCGCCGCAGGTGACGATGGCGATCGTCAGCCGCCTGAAAAGCCTCGGGCGGATGAACGTCGCGGAAAAGCGCAAACCCCAGGATGGCCGGGTAAAGACCAAGACCCCGGACGGCGGCGAAGTCGAGCTGCGGCTGTCGACCTTGCCGACGGCGTTCGGCGAAAAAATGGTCATGCGGATCTTCGACCCGGAAGTGCTGCTCAAGGACTTCGATCAGTTGGGCTTCTCCGCCGAAGACCTGCGCCGCTGGCAGGACATGACCCGCCAGCCCAACGGCATCATTCTGGTGACCGGGCCCACGGGGTCGGGCAAAACAACCACGCTGTACACCACGCTAAAGAAACTGGCGACACCGGAGGTCAACCTCTGCACCATCGAAGACCCGATCGAGATGGTCGAACCGGCGTTCAACCAGATGCAGGTCCAGCACAACATCGACCTGACCTTCGCCGCTGGCGTGCGCGCGCTGATGCGGCAGGATCCAGACATCATCATGATCGGCGAGATCCGCGACCTCGAAACCGCGGAAATGGCCATTCAGGCCGCGCTCACCGGTCACTTGGTACTCTCGACCTTGCACACCAACGATGCGCCCAGCGCCATCAGCCGCCTGCTGGAACTCGGCGTGCCGCATTACCTGATCAAGGCCACAGTGCTCGGCGTCATGGCCCAACGCCTGGTCCGTACCTTGTGCCCGCACTGCAAGGCACCGCTGACGTTGAGTGAAGAAGACTGGCAAACCCTGACCAAACCCTGGCAAGCGCCGCTGCCGACCAACGCCCAACGCGCCATCGGCTGTCTGGAGTGTCGCGACACCGGCTATCGCGGCCGCGCCGGGGTCTACGAAATCATGCAGCTGACCGATGGCGTAAAAGCGCTGATCAATCCCGACACTGATTTGCTGGCGGTGCGGCGTCAGGCGTTCAAGGAAGGCATGCGCAGTTTGCGTTTGTCGGGGGCGCAGAAAGTGGCGGCCGGCTTGACGACCATCGAGGAAGTATTGCGGGTGACCCCGCAGAGCGAACAAAAGTAGGCGCGGCCATCACGGAACTGGATTGGGGAAATGGCGATCCAACTCCGTAGTTAACCAGTGGAGTCACCCATTATGCGTCTCAAACTTGCTGTCGCTACCATCGCCTTGTTGTCCCTTCCAGTCGGTTCGGCGATGGCCGATAGCTTTTGGCGTAACGTCATTTCGTCCGGTGCTACCACCGGTTCGACCTACCTGACCTTCAAGGATCACAAGCTGATTGTTGCCGCGCAGGATGACGCCGGCAGCTTCGTTGCCAGTGACGGCGGCATCCGCGGTCCTTATCTGGAAGCCGCGATGCAGAAAGTCCGCGCCGACAACCCGGGTCTGCAGGCGACGGACATGGAACTGGCGAACGCGATCCTGGCGAAGAATGCCGTGGCTTCGGAATAAGCTTTACCTAAACAAAAATGCCGCTCTAACGAGCGGCATTTTTTTGCCCAATACAAAACCCTGTGGGAGATTCTATGTTGCCCGGCAACCCTGAATTCTCAGGCTGACAGGTATTCGCTCTGATTTTTCATCAGGGCAAATGCCACTCGACAGAGCTTTCGGGCCAAGGCAACCAAGGCCTGGGTTTTCGAGAAGCCTCTAGCCAGGTATGCCTCGTAAAACGGCTTCCATTTAGGCGAGCGACACGCCGCCATTGCGGCGTTGTACGCCAAACGACGAACCTCCGGATCTCCTTTTTTGGTCAGGTACCGCCGCCCATTCTTCTTGCCGGAGTCTTCGACTGCCAAGTCCATTCCCAGGAATGCGATGAACGCATCGCTGTTCGCAAAATCGCCCCGCATAAAGGTCGTCGCCAACCCGGTTGCGGTCAGTTCCCCAACGCCTTCGATGGCTTTGCAGCGATCAATATTCGCCTCAATTCCCGCCTCTTTGCTGACCTTGCGCAGCAGTTTCTGAATCGCCTGATCCGCTTGCTTGAACGCCTTCTGCTGAGCGACCTGCACTTTCTTCAACAAGGGTTCATTGGCCCAACTCAACATCAGCCCAGCATGGTTCTGGATCAGCGTTGCACGTCTGTGAAGCAGGCTTTTCAGCGAGCTGTAGGCCTTGGGTGGCGGGCTCCAGACCCGCAGTTTGCTTTGTTCATTCTCCAGGTAACGCGCCAGCAAACGCGCATCGCAGGGATCGTTCTTGGCTCGTTGGCCAACGCCACGGCGGTAATGACTCACGCGATAAGCATCCACCACGTAGACCTGATGACCCATCTCATGGGCCAGCTCTACCGTGTCCAAGTGGTAGATGTTGGTGGCTTCAACGGCGATAGCACTTTGGGCAGGCAGGGTTTTAAGCCAACGCTTGAGGGCGGTTCGATCGTTCTTGATGTCTTGAATGATTTGCAGGTCGGTGCGATAGACAGCAATTTGGGCCTTGGCGATATCGATACCAACAACCGTCTGCGAAGTAAGGATTGTCATGACGAATCCTCGGAGCTAGGGTTTAAGTGCTTGTTGGGGTCTACCGTTGCGCTGGCTTGTCTCTATCGTCGGTTTACCGATGAATTCCTTATCGGCGCTTTGGGTAGAAGGGGCGGGACGAGAAGTCTCCCACAGTCTGTACTGGTCAGAGTCAGAATCGAGTCTGTAGTCCCACCCACCCCTTCAAGTCTAAACATACAAGCGAGCCTGCTCGCGATAACGGTGGATCAGTCGACATCTTCAGCGACTGTTACACCGTTATCGCGAGCAGGCTCGCTCCCACATTGGATTTGCGTAGTGCGGGAGATCAGCGGTAATCATCGACCGGTACGCACGCGCAGAACAAATTGCGGTCGCCATAGACGTTATCCACCCGATTCACCACCGGCCAGTATTTATGCGCCTTGGTGTGCGCATCCGGCGTCACCGCTTGCTCGATGCTGTAAGGCCGCTCCCAAATGCCGGTGATATCGGCCAGGGTATGCGGCGCTCGCTTCAGCGGATTGTCCTCGGCTGGCCAGTTACCTTTCTGTACCTCGGTGATTTCCGCACGAATGCTCAGCATCGCGCCGATAAACCGGTCCAGCTCGGCCTTTGACTCACTTTCGGTCGGCTCGACCATCAGCGTCCCCGGCACCGGGAATGACATGGTCGGCGCATGGAAACCGTAATCCATCAGGCGCTTGGCCACGTCCTCTTCGCTGATCCCGGTCAGCGCCTTCAGTGGTCGCAAATCCAGGATGCATTCGTGCGCCACACGCTCGTTGCGCCCGGTGTAGAGCACGGGGAACGCCCCGGACAAATGCTGCGCCAGGTAATTTGCGGCAAGGATCGCCACCTCGCTGGCATCCGCTAACTGCGGCCCCATCATGGCGATGTACATCCAGCTGATCGGCAAAATGCTCGCACTGCCCCAAGGCGCGGCGCTGACCGCGCCGTTCTGCGGCAGCGGCCCTTCAATCGGCACCACCGGGTGATTGGCGACGAACGGCGCCAGGTGCGCGCGCACACCAATCGGGCCCATGCCCGGCCCACCGCCGCCGTGGGGAATGCAGAAAGTCTTGTGCAGGTTCATGTGGGACACGTCGGCGCCAATGTCCGCCGGCCGCGTCAATCCCACCTGGGCGTTGAGGTTGGCGCCATCCATGTACACCTGGCCGCCGTGGCTGTGGATAACTTCGCAGATTTCGCTGATGCCTTCTTCATACACGCCGTGAGTCGACGGATACGTCGCCATCAGGCAGGCAAGTTTGTCGCCCGCGTCCGCAGCCTTGCCTTTGAGGTCATCCAGATCGACGTTGCCCGCCTCGTCGCACTCGACGATCACCACGCGCATCCCGGCCATCTGCGCCGACGCCGGGTTGGTGCCGTGGGCGGAGGACGGGATCAGGCAGATGTCTCGTGCCCCTTCATGACGGCTCTCGTGGTATTTGCGGATCGCCAGCAGCCCGGCGTACTCGCCTTGGGCGCCGGAGTTGGGTTGCATGCAGATCGCGTCGAAACCGGTGATCGCGCAGAGCCAGCGCTCCAGTTCCTCGATCATCAGCGAATAACCCACCGCCTGCTCTTTCGGCACAAACGGGTGCAGGTTGGCGAATTGCGGCCAGGTGATGGGGATCATCTCGCTGGTGGCATTGAGTTTCATGGTGCAGGAGCCCAGCGGAATCATCGACTGGTTGAGCGCCAGGTCTTTGTTTTCCAGTTGCTTGAGGTAGCGCAGCATCTCGGTTTCGCTGTGATGGGCGCTGAATACGGGATGGCGCAGATAAGGCGAGGTGCGCAGCAATCCTGCGGGAATGCCGGATGCAAGGGATTCACCGTCCAGTTCGTCGACGTTCAGCCCATGATCGGAACCGAGGAACACATCGAACAGTTTCGCCACCGTGGTTTCGTCTGAGGTTTCGTCAAGGCTCAGCCCCAGCTGCCCGCGCCCGAGAATGCGCAAATTGATCTGTGCGGCCTGGGCACTTTCGATGATTGCCGTCTGAGTGCCACCGACCTCCAGCGTCAGCGTGTCGAAAAAGTGGGTGTTGAGGCGGGTGATGCCGTGACGCTCCAGACCGGCAGCAAGGATGCAGGTCAGCCGGTGGACGCGCTGGGCAATTTGCTTCAACCCTTCCGGGCCGTGGTAAACCGCGTAGAAACTGGCGATGTTGGCCAGCAATACCTGAGCGGTGCAGATGTTCGAATTGGCCTTCTCCCGCCGAATATGTTGCTCGCGAGTTTGCAGGGCCATGCGCAACGCGGTATTGCCGCGAGCATCTTTCGAGACGCCGATTATCCGCCCGGGAATCGCTCGCTTGTACTCTTCGCGGCTGGCAAAAAATGCCGCGTGTGGTCCGCCGTACCCCATCGGTACACCGAAACGCTGGGACGAGCCGAACACCACGTCGGCGCCCAGCTCACCCGGCGGGGTCAGTAACAGCAGGCTCAGCAGATCCGTCGCCACACAGGCCAGCGCCTGCTGGGCATGCAAGTGATCGATCAATGGCCGCAGATCGCGGATCTCGCCATGGGTGTCCGGATATTGCAGCAGCGCGCCAAACACCTCGTACTGCTTCAAGTTATCCACAGCATCGATGATCAGCTCGAAACCGAAGCCTTCGGCGCGGGTTTGCACCACGGAGATGGTTTGTGGATGGCAGTTCTCATCGACGAAGAACAGATTGCTTTTGGACTTGGCGACCCGCTTGGCCAGCGCCATGGCTTCCGCCGCCGCGGTGGCTTCATCGAGCAACGACGCGTTCGCCAGCTCGAGACCTGTCAAGTCGATGGTCAATTGCTGGAAATTCAGCAGCGCTTCGAGCCGGCCTTGGGCAATCTCAGGCTGATAAGGCGTGTAGGCGGTGTACCAACCGGGATTTTCCAGCACGTTGCGCAGAATCACGGTGGGCGTGAGGGTGCCGTGGTAGCCCATGCCGATCAGGCTGGTCCAGACCTGGTTCTGCTCGGCGTACCCACGCAGCTTGGCCAGCGCGGCTTCTTCGTCGAGGGCGGGCGGTAAATCGAGCGCCCGATTCAGACGGATTCCCGGCGGCACCGTTTGCTCGATCAGCTCGACCCGACTGCCGAGGCCGAGGCTGTCGAGCATCGCCTGTTGCTCGGCGGCATCGGGGCCGAGGTGGCGGCGAAGAAAAGCATTGGGGTCGCGTAACTGGCTCAAGGACGGCAATTGGGACATGACGGGCTCTCTCTTGACTGGCGCTCAACGTCGATGCAACACGGTCAAACCAGCATAGCAGCCAGTACAAACGGCGGACCTTGTGGGAGCGGGCTTGCTCGCGAAGGGCTGTGTCAGTCGATGTAGATGTCAGCTGAAAGACCGCCTTCGCGAGCAAGCCCGCTCCCACAGGGAAAATCCGTCAGGCGAAAAAAAGCCCCGACGGATCGGGGCTTTGGGATGACGCTCAAGGCTTACTCGCCGATGGCGGCCTTGTAACCAGCTGCATCGAGCAGCTTGTCCAGCTCAGCCTTGTCGCTAGGCTTCAGTTTGAAGATCCAGGCACTGTACGGTTGGGAGTTGAGCAGTTCCGGGTTAGCGCTCAGTTCTTCGTTGATCGCAATCACTTCACCGGATACCGGGGAGTAAATGTCGGAGGCGGCTTTAACCGACTCAACGACACCGGATTGATCACCGGCAGCGAAGACTTTTCCGACTTCGGTCAGCTCAACGAACACCACATCGCCCAAGGCTTCCTGAGCGTGATCGCTGATGCCCACGGTGACGGAGCCATCAGCTTCCAGGCGGGCCCATTCGTGACTTTCGGCAAAACGCAGGTCGGCAGGGATATCGCTCATGTTCTGTGTCCTCAAGAGAATTGTCAGCGGTCGTTGCCCGCCAAAAAGGTTAGATCAAGGTTTTGCCATGGCGTACGAAGGTCGGTTTGACCACTCGGACCGGGTACCACTTGCCACGGATTTCCACTTCTGCGCGGTCGGCAGTTGCCATCGGCACGCGCGCCAGTGCTATCGACTTGCTAAGCGTAGGAGAGAAACTACCACTGGTGATCTCTCCTTCGCCAACATTGGCGATACGGACCACTTGATGAGCGCGCAAAACCCCACGTTCCTCAAGGACCAGACCGACCAGTTTGTGCTGCACACCACCCGCCCGCTCGGCTTCCAGGGCGCTGCGACCGATGAACTGGCGAGTGGCCGGTTCCCAGGCAATGCTCCAGGCCATGTTCGAGGCCAGTGGTGAAACGTCCTGATGAATGTCCTGGCCGTACAGGTTCATGCCGGCTTCGACACGCAAGGTATCCCGGGCGCCCAGACCGATAGGAGAAATGCCCGCGCCCACCAGATCGTTGAAAAACCCTGGAGCCTGATTGGCCGGCAGCACGATCTCCAGACCGTCTTCACCGGTATAGCCGGTGCGCGCGATGAACCAGTCGCCATCAGGCTGGCCTTCGAAGGGCTTGAGCATCTGGATCAGGTTGCCGCGGGACTGGGTGACCAGTTCGGAGATCTTGTGCCGGGCATGGGGGCCTTGAATCGCCAGCATCGCCAGTTCGGAGCGCTCGTTGAGCTGCACGTCGAAACCATCGATGTGGGCCTGCATCCAGGCGAGGTCCTGATTGCGGGTGGAGGCGTTGACCACCAGCCGATAACCGTCCTCGAGACGGTAGACGATCATGTCGTCGACGATGCCGCCGCGCTCGTTGAGCATGGTGCTGTACAAGGCACGGCCGGGGCTGTGCAGGCGCTCGACGTCATTGGCCAGCAAATGCTGGAGCCAGGCCTTGGCCTGAGGGCCGGCGACATCGATCACGGTCATGTGGGATACATCGAAAACCCCGCAATCGCGGCGCACCTGATGGTGTTCCTCGACCTGCGAGCCGTAATGCAGAGGCATATCCCAACCGCCAAAATCGACCATCTTCGCGCCGAGGGCGAGATGAAGGTCATACAGAGGCGTACGCTGTCCCATGGGTTTCTCCTTCCGGGCGTGGCGAAGGTGCGGGCAAGTGCTTAACGGGCGAAAGCCTTGAAATAGAAGGCTTTCAGCCGATATCAGCTACCGAGTCCGTAGGACGGACCGCACCGAATGCCGCGCATTGTAGCCTCAAGGTGTAGGACTGACACCTAGGCGTTTCGATGCGCCGAACGTCGAATCAATCCGATGACCGGTAACAGCCCGACCAAAACGAGAGTCAGGGCCGGCAACGAAGCCCTCGCCCACTCGCCTTCGCTGGTCATTTCAAAGATCCGTACGGCCAGCGTGTCCCAGCCAAACGGGCGCATCAGCAGGGTCGCGGGCATTTCCTTGAGCACATCGACGAACACCAGCAACGCGGCGCTCAATGTGCCGGGCAGCAATAACGGCAGATACACTTTGAAAAACAGTCGTGGCCCACTGACGCCAAGGCTACGTGCCGCTTCGGGCAAAGAAGGCCGTATTCGCGCCAGGCTGCTGTCCAGCGGCCCATAAGCCACCGCGATGAAACGCACCAGATAGGCCAGCAGTAGCGCCGACAGACTGCCCAGCAGCAATGGCTTGCCGGCCCCGCCGAGCCAGCCTGACAACGGGATGACCAGTTCGCGGTCCAGGTAACTGAACGCCAGCATGATCGACACCGCCAACACCGATCCCGGCAGGGCGTAGCCGAGATTGGCCAGGCTGACACCGGAACGGATCGCCCGGGTCGGCGCCAGTCTTCGGGCAAATGCCAGCACCAGCGCAACGCCGACGGTAATCAACGCTGCCATGCCGCCCAGGTACAGGGTGTGGACAATCAGCCCGGCGTAACGCTCATCCAGATCGAAACGTCCACGCTGCCAGAACCACACCACCAGTTGCAGCATTGGAATGACGAACGCACAGGCGAACACCAGGCCACACCAACTCATGGCCGCCAACGCCTTGAAACCCCGCAGGTGGTACAGCGCCTTGACCCGGGGTCGCTCATTGCTCATGCGGCTGGCCCCGCGCGCACGACGTTCGCCGTACAACACAATCATCACCACCAGCAGCAACAGGCTGGCCAGTTGCGCGGCGGTGGAGAGGCTGAAGAATCCGTACCAGGTTTTGTAGATGGCCGTGGTGAACGTGTCGAAGTTGAACACCGACACCGCACCGAAGTCCGCCAGGGTTTCCATCAACGCCAACGCCACGCCGGCACCAATCGCCGGCCGCGCCATCGGCAGGGCCACGCGCCAGAACGCCTGCCACGGCGATTGCCCGAGCACGCGTGCCGCTTCCATCAGGCCTTTGCCCTGGGCCAGGAATGCAGTGCGCGCCAGCAGGTAAACGTAGGGGTAGAACACCAGCACCAGAACGAGGATGACGCCGCCGGTGGAGCGTACGCGCGGCAATCGCAGCCCGGTACCGAACCATTCCCGCAGCAAGGTTTGCACCGGGCCGGCGAAATCCAGCAGGCCGACGAAGACGAAGGCCAGCACATAAGCCGGAATCGCAAAAGGCAGCATCAGCGCCCAGTCCAGCCAGCGCCGGCCGGGGAATTCGCAGAGGCTGGTCAGCCAGGCGAGGCTGACGCCCAGGAGCGTGACACCGATTCCGACGCCGAGCACCAACGTCAGCGTATTGCCCAGCAAGCGCGGCATCTGGGTGTCCCAGAGGTGGGACCAGATTTGCTGATCGATGGTTTGCCAGGAGAAAAACAGCACGCTCAGGGGCAGCAGGACCAGCGCGGCGATGGCGAAGACCAGGGGATACCAGCGGCGTTGGGCGGGGTGAGCCAAGGGAATTCTCTAGAAAATATTCGTCCGACTCTAACTTGAAGCCGGCTCCATTTTGTGGCGAGGGAGCTTGCTCCCGGGTGCGAAGCAGCCGCAGGAGGTTATCAGATCATCTCGATCCTGACCTATAGACGCCAACGGGGCCGCTTCGCAGCCCAGCGGGAGCAGGCTCCCTCGCCACAGGTAGCCGCACGCCACAATAACGGTGAGGTCAGTTCCAGCCCGCCCGATCCATCATCCGAATCGCTTCAGCCTGACGCTTGCCGGCAATTTCCACCGGCAGTGTGTCGGCCACAAACTTGCCCCAGCTCGCTACTTCAGCAGATGGCTGAACCGCAGGGTTGGCCGGGAATTCCTGGTTCACGTCGGCGAAGATCTTCTGCGCTTCAGGGGTGGTCATCCATTCAACCAGGGCCTTGGCCGCTTCCGGGTGCGGTGCATGCTTGGTCAAGCCGATGCCCGACAGGTTCACGTGAACGCCGCGATCACCCTGGTTGGGCCAGAACAGTTTTACCGGCAGGTCCGGCTTCTGCTTGTGCAGACGGCCGTAGTAGTACGTGTTAACGATGCCGACGTCGCACTGACCGGCGTTGATCGCCTCGAGCACGGCGATGTCGTCGGAGAACACGTCGGTGGACAGGTTGTTGACCCAGCCTTTGAGGATCTTCTCGGTTTTGTCGGCACCGTGCACTTCGATCATGGTGGCGGTCAGGGACTGGTTGTAGACCTTCTTCGCCGTGCGCAGGCACAGGCGACCTTCCCACTGTTTGTCAGCCAGTGCCTCGTAGGTGGTCAGCTCACCGGGTTTTACCCGATCGGTGGAGTAGGCAATGGTTCGCGCCCGCAGGCTCAGGCCGGTCCAGGCATGGGAGGACGCGCGGTACTGCAGCGGAATGTTGGCGTCGATCACCTTGGAGGTGAACGGTTGCAGGATGCCCATCTGCTCGGCCTGCCAGAGGTTGCCGGCATCGACGGTCAGCAGCAGGTCGGCGGTGGCGTTCTCGCCCTCGGCCTTGATCCGCTGCATCAACGGCGCTTCCTTGTCGGTGATGAACTTCACCTGCACACCGGTTTTCGCGGTGTAGGCATCGAACACCGGCTTGATCAGCTCGTCGATACGCGAGGAGTAGACCACCACTTCGTCGGCGGCCTGTGCAGCAGTGCTGCCGATCAGGGTCAGGGCGAGTGCGGTCAGTAGACGCTTCGGTGCCAACATGGGAGCGGTCTCTCGATTGGAAAAGTGAGAGCAAATGATAAGGACTCACATTTAGCTTCTCAATCGAACAGTTTGCGGAGGAGTTACCAGATGTTGCATAGCCAGAGTGGCTGACCTGTGGCGAGAGGATTTATCCCCTCACCACAGGACTCTGTCCACTTCAGGCCTTGGCCAGCGCCGGCAAATCCCCGATCAGCCCCAGCGCTTCGCGCACGAACAACGCCTTGGCCTCGGGCATCTGGTCGACCATCTTCAACCCGGCATTACGCAACCAGCGAACCGGCAACGGATCGGCCTGGAACAAACGCTCGAAACCTTCCATCGCCGCCATCAACGCCAGATTGTGCGGCATGCGCCGACGCTCATAACGACTGAGCACCTTCACATCCGCCAACCGCTCACCGCGCCCCGCCGCTTGCAGCAGCACTTCGGCCAGCACGGCAGCATCGAGGAAACCCAGGTTCACGCCCTGCCCGGCCAGCGGGTGAATGGTGTGCGCCGCATCGCCGATCAGCGCCAGGCCTTCTGCTACATAACGCTTGGCATGCCGCTGACGCAGTGGCACACACACACGAGGATCGGCGCTGAGCACTGTGCCGAGCCGGCCTTCAAAGGCGCGCTCCAATTCGAGACAAAAACCCGCGTCGTCCAGCGCCATCAGCCGTTCGGCTTCACTGGGCGTGGTCGACCAGACGATCGAACACCAATCCTGCTGGCCGTCCCGTTCCAACGGCAAGAACGCCAGCGGACCATTGTCGGTGAAGCGCTGCCAAGCGGTCATTTGATGCGGTTTGGCGCTGCGCACGCTGGTGACGATCGCGTGGTGCAGATAATCCCACTCACGCGTAGCCACGCCGGTCAGGCGCCGTACCGCCGAGTTGGCACCATCCGCCGCAATCACCAGCGGCGCGCGCAAGGTGCGGCCATCGGCCAGGGTCAGCAGCCAGTCATCGCCGGAGCGGCGCATCTGCTCCAGGCGCGCATTGGCCAGCATTCCGAGGTCGCAGTCGTGCAGACGATCGAGCAAAGCATCCTGAACCACGCGGTTCTCGACGATATGCCCCAGCACATCGGCATGCACGCTGGCGGCCGAGAAATGGATCTGCCCGGTGCCGCTGCCGTCCCAGACCTGCATTTCGGTGTAAGGGCTGCTGCGCCGATTGGCGATGCCGTCCCACACGCCGAGGCGTTCAAGAATTCGCTTGCTAGCGGCGGACAAGGCGCTCACCCGCGGTTCGAACGGCGCCTGGCCATCGAAGGGCTTGACGCTCATCGGGCTGCCGTCCAGCAGCAAAACTTCCAGCCCGCTGTCCTGCAACGCCAGCGCTAGGGCGCTGCCGACCATTCCGGCCCCGACAATCAGCAGATCTGCGCGCATTTCCATGCTTTAAGCCTGTCTCGCTTGCGGCTTGAGCCGCACGTAAAGGGTTTTCTGCACCCGCGCCACCAGGGCGCCGGCGCCGTCATGAATATCGACCTGCAATTGCGGCAGGTATTTTTCGCCATTCGCCGTCTGCCGGCGGATCTCGTCGAGCAAGGTCTCGTCGATCGTGAAACGGGCGAACACCGGGCCTTTGCCCGGCGCGATGAAATCGATGTCAGCAGCTTTGTCCCAGACGATGTATTGACGTCCGAGGTTTTCCATCAGCATCAGCATGTAGAAGGGGTCGACCATCGAATACAGGCTGCCGCCAAACTGGGTGCCGACGTAATTGCGGTTGTACCAGCTCAGGCCCATGGACACCTGGATGTCCCGGAAGTCATCGCTGATGTGCCGCACCCGAACCCCGGCGCCGAAGTACGGCGGATAGAACGACATGAACCAACGCATCAACCGCGCTTTGCCGAACGTGCCAACCAGCCACTTAAGCATCAGGACGCGTACCCAATCCCATGGCCTGCCGGGCGAACCAGCGCTTGGCCGGCGGCAGCAGATCGAGGCCGAGCAGGCCGATGTTGCGGCCCAGCGAAACCAGTGGCTGGGTGCTGCCAAACAAACGGGTCACCTGATCGGAGAAGCCCACGGTCAGGTTCTGATCCATGCGCTGACGTTCGCGGTAAGCCTGCAATGTCGCGAAATCGCCGGGCGAGGTCTCACTCGCCAGCAGTGCATCGGCCAGAGCCTGTGCATCACGCAACGACAGGTTGAAACCCTGACCGGCGATCGGGTGCAGGCTGTGGGCGGCGTTGCCGAGGATTGCCAGATGCGGGCGCACTTGCTCTTCGGCTTCGATCAGCGTCAACGGGTAAAGATGCCGCGCGCCCACCTGTTTCAAGGTGCCAAGGCGATAACCGAACACGCCCTGCAACTCGCTGAGGAAGCTGCGCTCATCCAGCGCCGCCAGTCGTTGCGCGTCCATCCCCAATCGGGTCCAGACCAAGGCGCAACGGTTTTCCGGCAGCGGCAACAACGCCATCGGGCCGTCATCGGTGAAGCGCTCGAAGGCCATGCCGTTGTGCGCTTCGCTCGGAGTGATGTTGGCAATCAAGGCGCTTTGGTTATACGGACGCTTTTTGATGCCGATTCCCAATTGCTCGCGCAGGCCGGATCGGCCGCCATCGGCGAGCACCGCAAGGTCGCATTCCAGGGTGGTTTCGTCGTTGAGGGTCAGGCGATAGCCATCGGTCAGCGGCTCCATGCGCGTGACTTCCGCCGGGCAGCGCCAAGTGACAACGTCCTTGTCCAGACCTTGCCAGAGGCATTGGCCAAGCCAGGCGTTTTCCACCACATAACCCAGCGCCGGAACGCCTTCTTCCATCGCTGACAATCGCGCGGTGGAGAAACGTCCACGGTCGGAGACATGAATCTGCTTGATCGGCTCGGCGCGGCGGGAGATTTCCTGCCACACGCCCAACCGTTGATAAATCTGTTTGGCCCCGTAGGACAACGCCGAAGAACGGGCGTCGTAACTCGGTTGATAGGTGTGGCCGGGGGCAAAGGGTTCAATCAGCACGATCTTCCAGCCGCGGGCCTTGGCCCCGGCCTGCAACGCCAACGCCAGGCTGGCACCGACCAGACCGCCACCGATGATTGCCAGATTGACTCGACTCATGCGGCTTGTGTCCGCGCGGCAGCCATCAAGGCCTCGATCTCGGCGACCGTTTTCGGCACGCCCTGGGTCAGAATTTCACAACCGTTTTTGGTGACCACCACGTCGTCCTCGATGCGCACGCCTATGCCGCGCCATTTCTTCGCTACGTTCTGGTTGTCCGGGGAAATGTAGATACCCGGCTCCACGGTCAGCGCCATGCCGACTTCCAGCACCCGCCATTCGCCGCCGACCTTGTACTCGCCGACATCATGCACATCCATGCCCAGCCAGTGGCCGGCGCGGTGCATGTAAAACGCTTTATAGGCTTCGCTGGCGATCAACTCGTCAACGTCGCCCTGCAACAGGCCCAACTTCACCAAACCGGCGGTAATCACCCGGACCGTGGCTTCGTGCGCCTGATTCCAGTGTTTGTTCGGGGCGATTTCGGCGAATGCAGCTTCTTGCGACGCCAGCACCAACTCGTAAATCGCTTTCTGCTCCGCTGAATACTTGCCGTTGACCGGCCAGGTGCGGGTGATGTCGCTGGCGTAGCAGTCGATCTCGCAACCGGCATCGATCAACACCAGGTCGCCGTCCTTGAGCACCGCGTCATTCTGCTGGTAATGCAGGATGCAGCTGTTGCGTCCGGCGGCGACGATCGAACCGTAGGCCGGCATCTTTGCTCCGCCCTTGCGGAACTCGTAATCAAGTTCGGCTTCGAGACTGAACTCATGCAACCCGGCCCGGCTGGCCTGCATCGCGCGGATGTGCGCCTGGGCGGAAATCCGTGCGGCTTCGCGCATCACCTTCACTTCTGCCGCCGATTTATACAGGCGCATGTCGTGCAGCAGATGATCCAGGGCAACGTATTCGTTCGGCGGCTGGGCGCCGAGGTGCGCTTTAGAGCGGATCACGTTGATCCACTCCATCAGGTGCCGGTCGAATTCCGGGTTGCTGCCCATGGCCGAATACACCCGGTCCCGACCTTCGATCAGGCCCGGCAGGATGTCGTCGATGTCGGTGATGGGAAACGCATCGTCGGCGCCGAAGTCGCGGATCGCGCCTTCCTGACCAGCGCGCAGGCCGTCCCACAACTCGCGTTCGGCATTGCGTTCACGGCAGAACAGAATGTATTCGCCATGTTCGCGACCGGGCATCAGCACGATGACAGCCTGCGGCTCGGGGAAGCCGCTCAGGTACTGGAAATCGCTGTCCTGGCGGTAAACGTGCTCGACGTCACGGTTGCGAATGGCCACTGCGGCGGCGGGCAGGATCGCGATACTGTTGGGTTCCATCTGCGCCATCAAGGCCTTGCGGCGACGGCTGTATTCCGATTTCGGGATATGAATCATGGGCAGATGGCTTTCCCTGGCAAACGATTAATGCAACGACGGCTTGGCGGCTGGCGGCACATCGGCTTTTTTGGTTTCCGAGAACAGCAGCAGCGGCGCAACGCGCAGGTATTCCATCACTTCCATGTAGTCGCTTTCGCCGTCTTCGGACTCTTCCAGGGCGTCTTGCACTTGGGAAATGGCGGCCAGATCCTGCAACACTTCAGTGGCTTCAGTACTCAGCATGCTGCTGTCACGGCAGTTCAGGCCGAAACCGCTGAGGAAGCCCTGGCACCATTGGCCCAGTGCCGCGGCACGCTCAGCCAGCGGTTCGTCATCGGTCGGCAGCAGCAGAACGACCGTCACGTCGTCGCCGGTGAGCTCGCCCTTGACCATCTCCTGCAAGCCGATCAAGGCATTGCGGACACTGTCCTGGGGCTCGGTTTCGAGCAGCTCGGCGGCATCGATCAACCACTCTTCTGCATTGAAGCCCGCACCGGCGCAGCTGCGGCCGAGCAGCAGGCCATGCAGTTCGGCAGGCGAGACGTTATGACCGTTGGAAGTCAGCAGTGTGGCGAAGGCTTGGTACGGGGAATTCTGAATGGGCATGGGCAGCTAGGCGCCAGACGGCGCTATGTCTAGAATGAAGGCCTTGTATCCTACATCGACAGACTCGCCAAGACTATTAAAGGCTGTCCGCCCGTTACCCCCATCAGACTATTCAGTGGACACAATGGAAGACACCGACCTGCAAGCGCTGATGGCCAGACTCGAACTGCTAATTGATCGGGTCGAGCAACTTAAGAGTCAAAACGGACTCCTATTAGCTCAGGAAAAAACCTGGCGCGAGGAACGCGCTCACCTCATTGAAAAGAACGAAATCGCCCGGCGTAAGGTCGAATCAATGATTTCGCGCCTCAAGGCCCTGGAGCAAGACTCATGAGTTCAAGCAATAGCGTTACCGTGCAGATCCTCGATAAAGAATATTCGATCATCTGCCCCCAGGAAGAGCGCAGCAACCTGGTGAGCGCCGCCCGTTACCTGGACGGCAAGATGCGCGAAATCCGCAGCAGCGGCAAAGTCATCGGTGCCGACCGCATCGCCGTGATGGCCGCGCTGAACATCACCCACGATCTTTTGCACAAGGAAGAGCGCCCGGATGTGCAGGCCAGCGGCTCGACGCGAGAGCAGGTTCGCGACCTGCTGGATCGCGTCGATCTGGTGCTCGCCACCGATCCGGACGTCACCAAGGGCTGAAACACGAAACCGCTTGGGGTATACTCGCAACACTCCCTGGGGTGCTTGCCAGTTGACCACGTCCCTGAGCCGATTCGCACTACCCTGGAGGCTGCACGTTGGGCTGGTGTGCATGTCCGCTAGACGGAAAGCCTTAAAGCCTACTGCATCTTCCACCTTGAACTTTCGGGTTCAAGGGCTAAGTCAGCAGCGGTTCATCCGGGGAGCCTGATTCCAGTCCGATGCCGGTTTAAATACCGGCATCGGCTTTTTTACGGGTACGCTTTATGTATCCGTCCTGTCGAAGCCTGAATCCATGACCGAACCTGCGCTGCTGCCCCGCCCGCAACTTCGACGCATGCTGCGCAAGGCCCGCCGCGCACTGACACCCAGTCAACAGCGCCAGGCTGCTCGCGGGCTGTACAAGCAATTAGCCCAGCAGCCGCTGTTTCGCCGGGCAAAACACATCTCCCTGTATCTGCCCACCGACGGTGAAATCGACCCGCGCTTGCTGCTGCGCGCTGCGCAGCGTCGGGGCAAGGCGACTTATCTACCGGTGCTCAGTGCCTGGCCGCGAACCAAAATGGTGTTCCAGCGGATTCGTCCCGGTGAAAAGCTGAAGCCCAACCGCTTTCGCATTCTCGAACCCCGGCACAACCTCGCCCGTCAGCGCAAAGTCTGGGCGCTGGACCTGGTCCTATTGCCGTTGGTGGGATTTGACGACGTCGGCGGACGCCTGGGAATGGGCGGCGGTTTCTACGATCGAAGCCTCGCCTATCTGGCGCGCAGGAAAAACTGGCGCAAGCCGACACTGCTGGGGCTGGCCCATGAATGTCAGAAGGTAGAACGATTGGCTCAGGCGAGCTGGGATGTGCCGTTGCAAGGAACGGTAACCGACAAGGCGTGGTATTTCGCAGGTTAGACGCCAGGATCAGCGGCGTCCGAAAGACAGTCTCAGCGCTTGAAGGCCGACGATTGTTGTTGCTGCGCGATTTCGATCGGTGCGTCGGTCTTGTTATTCCACAGGCTTTGGGCATAGCCAGTGGTCACGACGCCGAGGCCGAACAAAATAACCAAAATCCATAGTAAATCCGGTTTGCGTTTCATCGATTGCCCCCCAAAGGCACATCAACACGATGACAGCAGCGGTTTCCGTTGTAGGTGTAGGCCGTGCAGCAGCGTCAAGCTTAGAAGGCCGGCATTTTGCGACAACGTGAACTGACACGCAAACGCTGGCGTCAACCGACTGTCGGTTTGTCATAAAATTGCCCGACAACTTGCCCACTCACCTCGCAAGGAGCAAAAACCATGGCCTATTGGCTGATGAAATCCGAGCCCGATGAACTCTCGATCAAAGATCTTGCGAAGCTTGGAAAAGCGCGCTGGGACGGGGTTCGCAACTATCAGGCGCGTAACTTTTTGCGGGCGATGGCAGTGGGCGACGAGTTTTTCTTCTATCACTCCAGCTGCCCCGAGCCCGGGATTGCCGGGATCGGAAAGATTGTTGAAGCGGCGTATCCGGACCCGACGGCGCTGGAGCCGGAAAGTCATTACTACGATCCCAAGGCCACGGCAGAGAAAAACGCCTGGAGCGCGATTGATGTGGCGCATGTCGAGACGTTTGCCAAAGTGTTAAAGCTGGATTACTTGAAGCAGCAGACGGCGTTGGCGCAGATGCCGTTGGTGCAGAAAGGTTCGCGGCTTTCGGTGATGCCCGTCACCGCCGAGCAATGGGCAGCGGTGTTGGGCCTGCGCTGAAAAACGCTGCACTGCCCGCCGCTCTGATCTGGATCGATCAGGCGTGGCACCCAGTTGACAGATATCAAGTCGCCCCACCGCTTGCCTGTCAGACTACGACGCTACATACGCAGGATGCCGATATGTCGATGCACAGCCGCTCTTCACTTTTCTTTGCCTTTTTGCTGGGAGCTTTGCTGCTGGCTGCCGGGGGGTTTGGTTATTGGAAGTCGACGCTTAACCGACTGCCCGAAGGGTTGTATGTCGGTAATGGTCGGCTTGAAGCCACTGAAGTACAGATCGCCAGCAAAACACCCGGCCGGCTGGCCGAAGTCCTGGTCGATGAAGGCGACAAGGTGACCAAGGGCCAACTGCTGGCACGCATGGACACCCGGACCCTCGAAGCCCAGCGCAGGCAGGCTGAAGCCGAAGTGATACGCGCCCGGGAGAACCTCAATGCCGCCCAGGCTAATGTGCAACTGCGCCAGAGCGAGCAACGGCTTGCGCAGCAAGAGCTCAACCGCTCCCAGGAATTGTTCAAACGCGGTTTCGCCAGCGGCCAGATCATCGACCAACAGCAATCGCGCTTCGACACCGGCAACGCGGCCGTCACCGCAGCCCGCGCTCAGGTGTCCGCTGTCGGCGCAGCCATTGGCGCGGCACAGGCACAAGTCGCTCAGCTGACCAGCGAAATTGACGACAGCAGCCTGCGGGCGCCCATTGACGGGGTGATTCAGCTGCGTATGGCCGAACCCGGTGAAGTCCTCGGCGCCGGTGGGCGGGTATTGCTGCTGATCGATCCGAATGACCAGTACATGAACCTCTATCTCGCTGCATCCGTCGTCGGACGCCTGGCGGTCGGTGATGAAGCGCGGATCCTGCTGGACGCCCTGCCCGGTCAGCCGTTGCCGGCGAAAATCAGCTTCGTGGCGGCCAAATCGCAGTTCACACCCAAAGAAGTCGAGACTCGCGACGAACGTCAGAAACTGGTGTTTCGGGTCAAGCTACGCCTGACCCAACCCAGCAGCGTGCCCCAAGCCAAACCGGGGATGCCCGGTAACGGTTACGTGCGCACGGCGCCCATTGCCTGGCCGGCCAATCTTCAATGACCGCCCTGGCGCTGCGTGCCGCCGGCCTTCAGCACCGTTACGGCCAACAGCAAGTGCTAACCGACATCACGTTCAGCCTGCCCGCCGGTACCCGATGCGGCTTGATCGGTCCGGATGGCGCCGGAAAATCCAGTCTGTTGGGTTTGATCGCTGGCGTGAAGACGTTACAAGACGGCCAACTGGACGTGCTCAGTGGCTCGATCCAGGACCGACGGCACCGAAACAGCCTCTATTCGCGAATCGCGTTCATGCCTCAAGGCCTGGGCGGCAACCTGTATCCCGAACTGTCGATCAGCGAGAACATTCACTTCTTCGCCACCTTGTTCGGGCTGTCCGGAACCGAATGTGATCAGCGCATGCAAAGTCTGTTGCTGGCCACCGACCTGCTGCGGTTCGCCGAGCGCCCGGCGGGCAAGTTGTCGGGCGGAATGAAACAGAAGCTCGGCCTGTGCTGTGCGCTTATTCATGAGCCCGACCTGCTAATCCTCGACGAGCCGACCACCGGGGTCGATCCCTTGTCCCGGCGGCGTTTCTGGGAGTTGATTGATGACGTTCGGCGCCAGCGCCCGCAACTGACGCTGCTGGTCGCCACCGCGTACATGGAAGAGGCCGAGCAATTCGAACACTGCCTGATGCTCGATGGCGGCAAACTGATCGCCGCCGGCCTGAGCCGAGACCTCGGGGCGGTGACTCCCAGCGGCAAGCTCGATGACGCCTTTACCCACTTTCAGGGCGACACCGGCCGTGACAACCAGCCGCTGGTGATCCCTGCCCGAACCAACGCCACCGCCGACATCGCCATCCAGGCCCACGACCTGACCCTGCGCTTCGGCGACTTCACGGCGGTGGACAAGGTCAGCTTCGCCATCGGCCGCGGCGAGATCTTCGGGTTTCTGGGCTCCAATGGCTGCGGCAAAACCACCACCATGAAAGTGCTCACCGGGCTGATCCCGGCCAGCGAAGGCAGCGCCACGCTGCTGGGCAATCCGGTGAATGCCAAGGATCTGGCCACCCGCAAGCGCGTCGGCTTCATGTCCCAGAGCTTCTCGCTCTATGGCGAACTCAGCGTGCGGCAGAATCTGGATTTGCACGCGCGGCTGTTCGATTTGCCCAAGGCCGAGAGCGCGCAACGCATCGACGAGCTGATCCAGCGCTTCAATCTTGGCAGCGTCGCTCATCAACCGTCTGGAGCACTGCCCCTTGGCCTGCGCCAACGGTTATCCCTGGCGGTGGCGGTGCTGCATCGCCCGGAAGTGCTGATCCTCGATGAGCCGACGTCCGGCGTCGATCCGGCTGCCCGGGATGATTTCTGGCGGTTGCTGATCGAACTGTCTCGCGAACAGGGCGTGACGATTTTCCTGTCCACGCACTTCATGAATGAAGCCCAGCGCTGCGACCGCATCTCGCTGATGCACGCTGGCAAAGTCCTGGCCTGCGACACCCCGGCAGCCCTGCAACAGCAGTTCAATGGCCAGACACTGGAGGCGGCGTTCGTCACTTGCCTGGAACAGGCCCAAGGCCCGATCGCAACGTCGACGCCGCCAACGCCCGTCGACACGACGCCCGTACCAGCCACACCGATGCAAGATAGCCGCTTCAGCTTTGGACGGTTACGGGCGTTGGCGAGTCGTGAAGGCAAGGAGTTGCTGCGCGATAAGGTGCGCATGGCCTTTGCCCTGCTCGGGGCAATGTTCATGATGGTCATCTTCGGCTACGGCATTTCCCTGGACGTGGAAAAACTCGCCTTCGCGGTTTACGACCAGGACCAGACCCCACAAAGCCGGGCGTACCTGGAGGCTTTCCGCAGCTCCCGTTATTTCGACGAACAACCGCCCATCAGCGACGCGGCGCAATTGCATCGACGATTACAGCGCTCGGAAATCAAACTGGCCCTGGAGATCCCGTCGGGATTTGGCCGAGATCTGTTCGCTGGTCGCCAACCCGCGGTGGCAGCCTGGTTCGACGGCGGCATGCCGTTTCGCGCCGAAACCAGCCGCAATTACGTGGAAGCGGTACACCAGGCCAACCTGGTGCAATTGGCCGAGCAGTCCAGCCCCGCACTGAACCGGCAAACGGCAGCCAAACTGGAAACCCGCTTCCGTTACAACCAGGATGTCGTCAGCGTCAACGCCATCGGCCCTGGAGTGATGGCACTGATCCTGGCGTTCATCCCGGCCATGCTGACAGCGCTGGGCATCGTGCGGGAGAAAGAGCTGGGTTCGATCACCAACTTCTACGCCACACCGCTCACACGACTGGAGTTCCTGTTAGGTAAACAAGCGCCGTATCTGGCCATCAGCCTAATCAACCTCGCCGTCCTGACCGCCATGAACCGCTGGCTGTTCGGCGTGCCATTCAAAGGCAGCGCCCTGACCCTGGCCTTCGGCGGACTGCTCTACGTGCTGGCAACCACTAGCATGGGCCTGTTGATTTCGGCGTTCACCCGAACCCAGATCGCCGCCATTCTCGGCACCATGATCATTACCAGTTTGCCGACCATTCAGTTTTCCGGCTTGATCGTGCCGCGGTCGTCCCTTGATGGCGCGGCTGCTGTCATGGGGATGCTGTTTCCAGCGGGCTATTTCCTCGATATCGCCGTTGGCACATTTACCAAGGCACTGGATATCCGGCAGCTGTGGCCGCAATGCCTGGCACTGTTCGGGTTTTTTCTGGGTTTCACCGGCCTTAGCCTGGCCATGCTGAAAAAGCAGGAGGCCTGATGCACAAGCTTGCGCACATCCTGCGTCTTGGCCTCAAGGAACTCACCAGCCTGCGACACGACAGCGTGTTGCTGCTGTTCCTGTTCTATGCCTTCACCGTCGCGATCTACATGCCGGCTGCGGGCTCGGTGATCGGCGTGCACAACGCCAGCGTGGCCATCGTCGATGAAGATCACAGCCACCTGTCACGACAATTGGCGCAAGCCCTGCAACCGCCGGAATTCCAGCCTCCGGTGGCGCTGCCCTACGAACAACTGGACGAAGTGCTCGACAGCGGGCGATTCACGTTCGTCATCAATGTCCCGGCCAATTTCCAGGCGGATCTGTTGGCTGGCCGCCAGCCAGCCGTGCAGGTCAACGTCGACGCCACCGCCATGAGCCAAGCGTTCATGGGCGCGGGGTACATCGGACGGATTTTCCAGCGCGAATTGCTGACCTATAGCGGCCAGGGCGATGCGGCGAGCAAAGCCCCCGTGCTGCTGACCACGAGAGCGCTGTTCAATACCAACCTGGAGGGTGGCTGGTTCCTGGCAGTGATTCAAATCGTCAACAACATCACCATCCTCGCCATCATCCTGACCGGCACAGCGCTGCTGCGTGAACGCGAACACGGCACCCTCGACCATTTGCTGGTGCTGCCCCTGACGGCGCTTGAAATCATGCTGGCGAAAATCTGGAGCAACATGCTGGTGGTGGTGTTATGCACCTGGGTCTCGCTGGAGGTGATCGTCAAAGGTGCACTCGGCGTGCCTCTGGCCGGCTCCATGACCCTGTTCTTGCTGGTGACGGCCATTTATCTGTTCGCCAGCACAGCGCTGGGGATATTCCTCGCGACCCTCGCCCGCTCGACACCGCAATTCGGCCTGCTGGCAATTCCGGTGATCATCCCGATGTTGCTGCTCTCCGGGGGCAGTACGCCGCTCGACAGCATGCCGCAATGGCTGCAATGGGTGATGCAAGGCTCGCCCTCGACGCACTTCGTCAGCCTCAGTGCGGCGATACTGTTTCGCGATGCGGGTATCCGTGTGGTGTGGCCGGACTTGCTGGCGTTGAGCGCCATTGGCCTGCTGTTTTTTTCCGTTGCGCTGATGCGGTTTCGCAAAAGCCTGGCGTCCTGAATCGCGGGCAAGCCGGCGCCCACAGGATTCTGCGCAGGTCCTGTGGGAGCGGGCTTGCTCGCGAAGAGGCTGGCCCGGGCAGCGTTAGACTTACTGAATGATGAGGTTGTTGAACAGCAAATCCTCAACCACCGGCTTGCCGGTTTCGTCATTCATCACTTGCTGAGTCTGCTTCAAAGCTTCCTGACGCAGCTTTTCCTTGGCTTCAACGTTGCTCATCGCTTCGGTCGTCTGCTGCGCAAACAACGCCACCAGCTGATTGCGGATCAACGGCTCGTTGGCCTTCACCGCTTTTGTCGCCTCGTCACCGGTCACGCGCAAGGCCACATCGGCCTTGTAGACCTTGAGCTTCGGCGTACCGTCCAGCCCGTAGTTGCCCACGAACGGCGGGCTCAGGGTGATGTAATTGACCTTCGGAGCTTCACCTTCTTTGGCTTCTTCGGCCATCGCTGCCACGGGCAGAGACAGGGCCAGCAACAACATGATCCACGCTTTCACAATTCGCTCCTTATCCGGTTTGCGGCCTAGCATAACGACCCGCCGCTCAAGCACAAGCTTATGGCTGGCTATCAGGGTCGGGCATGCTCGTTGACCCATCGACTCACACACCTACACTTATCGGCCATCACTCCCAAAGGAATAGCCCTGATGAAAGCCGTGCTGTGCAAAGCCTTCGGCCCCGCCGAATCGCTGGTGCTGGAAGACGTCGCCAGTCCTGTCGCGAAGAAGAATGAAATCCTGCTGGACGTGCATGCCGCCGGGGTGAATTTCCCGGACACGCTGATCATCGAGGGCAAATACCAGTTCAAGCCGCCCTTCCCGTTTTCCCCGGGTGGCGAAGCGGCCGGAGTGGTCAGTGCGGTGGGCGAAAAGGTCAGCCACCTCAAGGTCGGTGACCGGGTCATGGCCCTGACCGGCTGGGGCAGCTTTGCCGAACAAGTCGCGGTGCCGGGCTACAACGTGCTGCCGATCCCGCCATCGATGGACTTCAACACCGCCGCCGCGTTCAGCATGACCTACGGCACATCGATGCATGCGCTCAAGCAACGGGGCAACCTGCAACCGGGTGAAACCCTGCTGGTGCTCGGTGCTTCCGGCGGTGTCGGCCTGGCCGCCGTGGAAATCGGCAAAGCCATGGGCGCCCGCGTGATCGCCGCCGCCAGCAGCGCCGAAAAACTCGCCGTGGCCAAGGCTGCCGGCGCCGATGAATTGATCAACTACAGCGAAACCAGCCTCAAGGACGAGATCAAACGCCTGACCGACGGCCAGGGTGCCGACGTGATCTACGATCCGGTCGGTGGTGACCTGTTCGACCAGGCCATCCGTGCAATCGCCTGGAACGGCCGGCTACTGGTCGTCGGATTCGCCAGCGGCCGCATTCCGGAACTGCCGGTGAACCTGGCGCTGCTCAAGGGTGCGGCGGTGGTCGGCGTGTTCTGGGGTTCGTTTGCCCAACGCCAGCCGCAGGACAACGCGGCAAACTTCCAGCAATTGTTTGGCTGGTTTGCCGAGGGCAAGTTGAAACCACTGGTGTCGCAGGTGTATCCGCTGAGCAATGCGGCGCAGGCGATCAATGATCTTGGCCAGCGCAAGGCGGTCGGGAAAGTGGTGGTTCAGGTTCGCTGAGCCTGAAAAAAAGCGGTCTGGATTATCCAGGCCGCTTTTTTATTGTCGGAGGCTAAAGCAACTTCCGGATATCTTCCGGCAGCAAGCTCATGTATTTGCGAACCGGGCTGTTCCGGCACTCCCGAACGATTTTCGGCACGCGCTTGTTCAACTTGGCAATCAATGCCAGGCGCTGCTCTTTTTCCAACTGTTCCGTATAAATCACATTCGACAGATAGGCCCGCGTGTAACCAAACAAGGCCGCATCAACCCATGCGTATTCCGGAATGTCGCCCATCGCCTCATTAACATCACGGCATCTCAACCGCTGGAGCCATTGGTTAGCGTGAATGGGCGTATCAAGATCCAGTCTGAAAACCATTGGGGCCGTCACTTCCTGCTCAGCAGGCAAGTCCCCTTCGACTGCCCACGGCTTGAAGCGCCATTGCGTGATTGCCTTCCTGGTCGCCTCTGCCAGATCGGGATGGTCGCTTTGTAAAATGCTAATTTTGTTGACCGAGCCGTCGGCATACACCGTGAATCTGACCCTGACCTCACCCGTCACACCGGCTCGGAATAGTTCTCTAGGGTAAATAGGCTTCGGATTGTTTTCAGGGAGCAAAAACACCTCCCCAGCCCAAACACCCACTGACCCAACCAACAAAAGCAAAAACACCAACCACCGCATAACCCCTCCCCTTCACCACTGAAATGCCAATCCAGGCACCAGCACAAAGGTTAAGACTCGGTGATCAGAAACAGAACGCCGCGACTTCCTGTTCAGTCGCAGGACATTTCCCAAAGCCCCGTCCTACCCCGGACCGAAATGCCTCATCAATGACCACTCGGGACGTTTCCCACAACGCCCTTCACTTATACCTGTGCGACATGTTCATAAAGGAACACGCGATCCCCCACATTTCCGCTGTTTGGTCGATGCGAACCGGTGCTATTTTCGGTAACGAAACTGTAACATTCGCATCCGCAGTCAAAACAAGAAATCTGGAGCTCTTGAATGTTTGCTTTCTTTCGTCCTGCCGCACATCAGGCTCCATTGCCTGAAGAAAAAACAGACGACACCTATAAACGCCTCCGCTGGCAGATCTTCGCCGGGATTTTCATTGGGTATGCGGGTTATTACCTGCTGCGCAAAAACTTCTCCCTGGCCATGCCCTACCTGATCGAAGAGGGCTATACCCGTGGCGAGCTGGGTCTGGCGTTGTCGGCGATTGCCATCGCCTACGGTTTGTCCAAGTTCCTGATGGGCATTGTTTCCGACCGCTCCAACCCGCGCTTCTTCCTGCCATTCGGCCTGCTGGTCTCGGCTGGCGTGATGTTCATTTTCGGATTTGCGCCTTGGGCGACGTCCAGCGTGACCATCATGTTCATCCTGCTGTTTATCAACGGCTGGGCCCAGGGCATGGGTTGGCCGCCAAGTGGGCGGACCATGGTTCACTGGTGGTCGCAAAAGGAACGCGGCGGCGTAGTGTCCCTGTGGAACGTCGCACATAACGTCGGCGGTGGCCTGATCGGCCCGCTGTTCCTGCTGGGCATGGGCTTGTTCAATGACTGGCACGCGGCGTTCTATGTGCCGGCGGCCGTTGCCATGGCGGTGGCGGTGTTTGCCTTCGTCACCATGCGCGACACACCGCAATCGGTTGGCCTGCCGCCGATCGAGAAGTACAAAAACGACTACCCGGAAGGCTATGACGCCAGTCACGAAGAAGAATTCAGCGCCAAGGAAATCTTCGTCAAATACGTGCTGCGCAACAAAATGCTCTGGTACATCGCAATGGCCAATGTCTTTGTCTACCTGCTGCGCTACGGCGTGCTGGACTGGGCACCGACCTACCTCAAAGAAGCCAAAGGCTTCAGCGTGGACAAAACGTCGTGGGCGTATTTCCTCTACGAGTGGGCAGGTATTCCCGGGACACTGTTGTGCGGCTGGATGTCGGACAAGATCTTCCGTGGCAACCGCGGCCTGACCGGCATGGTGTTCATGGCGTTGGTGACCGTGGCGACGCTGGTCTATTGGCTCAACCCGGCCGGCAACCCGACTGTCGACATGATCGCGCTGATCTCGATTGGCTTCCTGATCTACGGTCCGGTGATGCTGATCGGCCTGCAAGCGCTGGAACTGGCACCGAAAAAAGCCGCCGGTACGGCAGCGGGTTTCACGGGTCTGTTCGGGTATCTGGGTGGCTCGGTCGCAGCCAGTGCAGCGATGGGCTACACCGTGGACCACTTTGGCTGGGACGGCGGTTTTGTCCTACTGATCGGCGCGTGCCTGTTGGCGATGGCCTTCCTTGCACCGACGCTGTGGCACAAGCAAGTCGCCAGTCAGAGCCGCGAAGCGATCGCCTGATCGGCTTTTGATTTACAGCGCTTGAGCCGCGCCTCCAGATTCCGGTCTGGCATGGCGTGGCTGCGCAGGGCGTTGGCGGTCTGCTCGACATAATCGCGAGTGGTGCCGTAACGCCCGCAAGCGTTTTCGAACACGTGGCTCAGCACATGATCCGGCAAGTTGCCGGCGTAGCTGGGCAAGTGCCGCTCCAAGACAAATCCCAATGCCTGAACCTGGCTTCCGTCTTCGAGACGGCAGTTGAGCCAGTGTGGGCGATAGGACGGGAACGGCATTTCGCGCTGCCAAAGCGCATAAAGCGAGGCTTCCAGTTGTTCTTCGGGCAAACGATAAGCGAAGCCGCTGCAAGAACCGCCGCGATCCAGACCAAAGACCAGACCGGGGACTTCCGGCGTACCGCGATGTTCGTGGGACCACAGGTACAAGCCACGATGGTAGCCATGCACTCGGCCGCGCACTCGCTCCACCGCCGCGCACTCAGGGCGCCAGATCAGCGAACCATAAGCGAACAGCCAGACCGGCCCGCCCTTGTGACGCGCCATGGTCGACTGCATCGAGCTGAGCAATTGTTCGTGCGTAAGCTGCGGCCCCAGATCGAGCCGCGGAGGGTAAGCCAGATTCAAAAATGAAGATTCAATGGCGCTCATGGCGAATAGCGTTCAGCTCCCCGCGAGTGAAGAATTACTTAATAGAACGCACCGCTGTAACAATAAGGCACATATGTTTTAAGGCAATTTAAGTGCCATGGCACAATTTTTAAATAATTGCCTCGCTGAGATATAACCTACCGGCATTTATATAAATCCATAAATACCGATCGGCTATATGGGAAGTTATAACGCTTAAGACCGTGGCGCGTACGCAAACACATCCGCGCGCATCTGATGAGCATCCATCCCCGCTTCAACCAACGCATCCAGTGTGCCGTAGACCATGGCCGGTGAGCCGCTGGCATACACGTGCAAGGATTTCAGATCAGGGAAATCCTCACACACCGCCTCATGCAGCATCCCGCAACGCCCCTGCCAGCCGCATTGATCGCTGACGACTTTATGCAGAAACAGGTTCGGGAGTTTCAGCCATTCGTCCCAATGTTCGATTTCGTAAAAGTCTTCGGGACGACGCACACCCCAATACAGATGCACCGGATGTTTAAACCCCGCGGCCCGGCAATGTTCGATCAGGCTGTGGATCTGGCCCATGCCGGTGCCTGCGGCGATCAGCACCAGCGGACCGTCCGGCAATTCCGCCAGATGGGTATCGCCGAACGGCATCTCGATCCGCACCATCGGATTGCGCTGCAGTTGTTCGATCAGGTTTTGCGCACTGCTTTCGCGCGCCAGTACATGGATTTCCAGGTCTCGCCCGCCATGCGGGGCCGAGGCCAGGGAGAAGGCGGATTTCTCGCCGTTCTCACGCTCGATCATCAAATACTGGCCAGCGTGATAACGCGGCGGCTTGCCCGCCGGCGCTCGCAGATGCACGCGAAAGGTATCGCCACCCACGTCCCTGCACTCAATGACCTGACACGACAAGCTGCGCACCGGCAATTCTCCCAGCGCGAGCACGCCATCCCACAGCACGATGCAGTCTTCCAGCGGCTCTGCTATGCAAGTGTAGAACTCGCCATGGTCACGCACATCGCCGGCCTGTTCGACCCGCCCTTCCACCAGCAACGCCGCGCACACGTGGCAGTTACCGTTGCGGCAGCTTTGCGGGCATTCATAGCCCAGGCGCCGCGCGCCATCGAGAATCCGCTCGCCGGGCAGAATCTGTAGCACTGCTCCGGAGGGCTGCAAGGTTACACGCATCAATCTATTCCTAACTGATTCCAGATGGCATCGATCCGCTGGGTCACGGCGTCGTCCTTGACGATCACCCGGCCCCACTCGCGAGTGGTTTCGCCCGGCCATTTGTGCGTGGCATCGAGCCCCATCTTCGAGCCCAGGCCGGAGACCGGCGAGGCGAAGTCGAGGTAGTCGATCGGCGTGTTGTCGATCATCACCGTGTCGCGCTTGGGGTCCATGCGCGTGGTAATGGCCCAGATCACGTCGTTCCAGTCCCGGGCGTTGATATCGTCGTCTGTGACGATAACGAACTTGGTGTACATGAACTGTCGCAAAAACGACCAGACACCGAGCATTACCCGCTTGGCGTGTCCCGGATACGACTTCTTCATGGTCACGATGGCCATGCGGTACGAGCAACCTTCCGGCGGCAGGTAGAAGTCGGTGATTTCCGGGAACTGCTTCTGCAGGATCGGCACGAACACTTCGTTCAGCGCCACGCCCAGAATCGCCGGCTCATCCGGCGGACGGCCGGTGTAGGTGCTGTGGTAGATCGGTTTGATCCGGTGGGTGATGCGCTCGACGGTGAACACCGGGAAGCTGTCGACTTCGTTGTAGTAACCGGTGTGGTCGCCGTACGGGCCTTCGTCGGCCATTTCGCCCGGATGGATCACGCCTTCAAGGATGATTTCCGCAGTGGCTGGAACTTGCAGGTCATTGCCGCGGCATTTCACCAACTCGGTGCGGTTGCCGCGCAGCAGACCGGCGAAAGCGTATTCGGACAGGCTGTCCGGTACCGGCGTCACGGCGCCGAGGATGGTCGCCGGATCAGCGCCCAGCGCCACGGAGACCGGGAACGGCTGGCCGGGATGCTTCTCGCACCACTCGCGATAATCCAGTGCGCCGCCACGGTGGCTCAGCCAGCGCATGATGACTTTGTTGCGGCCAATGACCTGCTGACGGTAGATGCCGAGGTTCTGGCGGTCCTTGTTCGGACCTTTTGTGACGGTCAGGCCCCAAGTGATCAGCGGGCCGACATCGCCCGGCCAGCAGGTCTGCACCGGCAGCATCGCCAGGTCGACGTCGTCGCCTTCGATGACCACTTCCTGGCACACCGCATCCTTGACGACTTTCGGCGCCATCGCAATGATCTTGCGGAAGATCGGCAGCTTGGACCAGGCGTCTTTCAAGCCCTTCGGCGGCTCAGGCTCTTTGAGGAAGGCCAGCAGCTTGCCGATCTCGCGCAGTTCGCTGACCGCCTCGGCGCCCATGCCCATGGCCACCCGCTCGGGGGTGCCGAACAGGTTGCCGAGCACTGGAATGTCGTAGCCGGTCGGGTTCTCGAACAACAGCGCCGGGCCTTTTGCCCGCAGCGTGCGATCACAGACCTCGGTCATCTCCAGCACTGGAGAGACGGGGATCTGGATGCGTTTCAACTCTCCGCGCTGCTCAAGCTGCTGCACGAAATCCCGAAGATCCTTGAATTTCATTGACGATGGCACCCCTAAAATAGGCGTACATCCTACCTGCTCTGCCGTCCGCTGGCAGCTTATCGCTGATTACTTGGCCGCATTTGCGTTGCCATTGCCCAGTGTCGTCCGGGCTTGCAAGCGGTTGAACAGCGGATCAAGCACCGGCGCGATGAAGCGCGCACCGACCTCTGACAGGTGATTGTCGTCGGTATACAGCGAATGGCCGTCGAGCTCGGCGCGGCACAGACCCGCTTGATCACACAACAACGGCGCCGGATCGACCACGGTTACGCCGGGGTTGGCCGCCGCCACTTGCGCAAACAGTTGGCTGATGAACGCCTGACGCTTGAAGTGCTCGGCCACTGCCAACCCGACGTCATCGGTCGGACGGTGCAACATGGCCAGGCGGCTGAGGCGGTACGGCGGACTGAAGGGTTGCAGCGGCGCCTCCTTGATCAGCCAGACGCGGTGCCCGCCATTGCGCAATTGCCGGACGGTCGCCTGTAATCCTTCGGCGAGTCGCTGCTCGGCATGGGTCCGGTCGTAACGACCTTGGGAATCTTTCAGAGCATGCCCGAGGTCGCCCTTCGCATCGCCATAGAGATACAGGCTCCAGCGCGCGACCAGCACCACGTCGCCCACCGTTTGTGGTTTCAAGGCCTGCTCGACCCGACGATTGAAACGAGCGCAGCGCTGATCATGCTCAAGCCCTTCCACCGGGATGCAGCCCGCGGAGCTGGTGAGAATCACGTTGATGCCATGTTTTTGCGCCCCCTCATCGAACACCGGAATCAGGGCGGTGGCGTGGCTGTCGCCCCAGACCAGCACCCGTGACGACAGTGCTGGCGCCCCGTAATGACAGAAAAGTTCGTCGTCAGGGGTCTTGTCGTCGGCCAGGCAGCGCATCAGTTCCGGTCGCCATTCCTTCGCCTCGGCGTACTGCAACGCTTGATCGGACAGGCGCGACGGCAAGCCATCGGTCCAGCGCAGCGATTGGCCGGCCAGGCCCAACACCAGAATGCCGAAACCGGCCGCCACCAGCACCTGCCGACGCCCCGCCAACAGCCGCCGCTCGCGGAACGGCGTCTCGACGAATTTCCACGACAAGTAACCCAGCACCAGGGTGAGCAGAATCAGGCCGGCAATATCAAACGGGCCGGGCTCATCGACACTGGCATAGCTGGCAAAGACAAACACCGGCCAGTGCCACAAGTACCAGGAATAGGAAATCAGCCCGAGGCCGACCAGCACACGACTGGCCAGCAATCCACCGACCAGAGTCTGCCGGTGGCCGTTGGCCCAGATCAGCGCAACCACACCCAGGGTCGGCAGCAACGCTGCGGCACCGGGAAATGGCGTGCTTCTGTCGTAACCCACGACCGCCAGTAGAATCATCCCGAACCCGACCAGGCTGACCACTTGAGCGCCAGCGGTAGTCAGGCGCCATTGGCTTCTGGGCGCAACAGCCAGCATCGCGCCAGCCAACAGCTCCCACGCACGCATCGGCAACAGGAAAAACGCTTTCTCGGGATGATGCGCAACGGCCCAGACACTGAGCCCGAACGACACCAGCAACACCGCGAACAGCGCCAGTCGCCAATGCTTGAGACGGCTCGACAACAGCGTCAGCAACAGCGGGAAGACGATATAGAACTGCTCTTCAACCGCCAGTGACCAGGTATGCAGCAACGGTTTGAGGTCGGAAGCGACATCAAAATAGCCGTCCTGACGCATGAACAGGATGTTGGAAACAAACATCACCTGGTAACGCACCGAGCGCCCCAGCTCTTCATAGTCCTTGGGCGCCAGCAGGAACCAGCCCACCGCCAGCACGGCAATGATCATCGCAAACAACGCAGGGAGGATTCGTCGGGCACGTCGGGCCCAGAAATCGACAAAGCTGAAACGCCCGGCCTGACGCTGGTTCCAGATGATCGAGGTGATCAGGTAGCCGGATATGACAAAGAAGATGTCCACGCCGACGAATCCGCCGGTAAACCCTGGAACACCAAAGTGGAACAGCACCACAGCAATCACGGCGATTGCGCGTAAGCCGTCGATGTCCCTTCGATAAGCAAGCGTGCTCATAAACAGTAAGGCCAGTCAGTTGATTGTTTTTACGATCGTTTTTAGTTTTCTAACTGACCGAAGTTAATCACAAACCTCCCATTTTTCGCGCAAAAAAAATGGCGCCCCGAAGGACGCCATTTTTAGCGGATGTAAAACCGCCTTACTTACGCTTCATCGACAAGAAGAACTCGTCGTTGGTCTTGGTCGTTTTCAGCTTGTCGACCAGGAACTCGATGGCAGCGATTTCGTCCATCGGGTGCAGCAGCTTGCGCAGGATCCACATACGCTGCAACTCGTCGTCGGCCGTCAGCAACTCTTCGCGGCGGGTGCCGGAACGGTTGATGTTGATGGCCGGGAAGACGCGTTTTTCAGCGATACGACGGTCCAGAGGCAGTTCCATGTTGCCGGTGCCTTTGAATTCTTCGTAGATCACTTCGTCCATCTTCGAGCCGGTTTCAACCAGCGCGGTGGCGATGATGGTCAGCGAACCGCCTTCCTCGATGTTCCGCGCGGCGCCGAAGAAACGTTTCGGTTTCTCCAGGGCGTGGGCATCGACACCACCGGTGAGCACTTTGCCGGAGCTCGGGATCACGGTGTTGTAGGCGCGAGCCAGTCGGGTGATGGAGTCGAGCAGGATCACCACGTCTTTCTTGTGCTCGACCAGGCGCTTGGCCTTCTCGATCACCATTTCGGCAACCTGCACGTGGCGGGTTGGCGGCTCGTCGAACGTCGAGGCAACCACTTCGCCGCGCACGGTGCGCTGCATTTCGGTTACTTCTTCCGGACGTTCGTCGATCAGCAATACGATCAGATGAACTTCAGGATTGTTACGCGCGATGTTGGCTGCGATGTTCTGCAGCATGATCGTTTTACCGGCTTTCGGCGGTGCAACGATCAGACCGCGCTGGCCTTTGCCGATCGGGGCGCACAGGTCGATGACACGACCGGTCAAGTCTTCGGTGGAACCGTTGCCGGCTTCCATCTTCATGCGCACAGTCGGGAACAGCGGGGTCAAGTTCTCGAAGAGAATCTTGTTTTTCGCGTTCTCGGGACGATCGTAGTTGATCGTGTCGACCTTGAGCAGCGCGAAATAACGCTCGCCTTCCTTCGGAGGGCGGATCTTGCCAACGATGGTGTCACCGGTGCGCAAGTTGAAGCGACGGATCTGGCTCGGCGAGACGTAAATGTCGTCCGGACCGGCGAGATAGGAAGCGTCAGCGGAGCGCAGGAAGCCGAAGCCGTCCTGGAGAATCTCCAGCACGCCATCACCGGAGATTTCCTCGCCGCTTTTAGCGTGCTTTTTGAGCAGGGAGAAAATCACGTCCTGCTTGCGCGAACGGGCCATATTTTCTATGCCCATCTGTTCGGCCAATTCGAGCAGTTCGGTAATCGGCTTTTGCTTGAGTTCAGTCAGATTCATATAGGAATGACGTAATCATTTATGGAGGGGGGGAAATTAAGCTTTTGGCTTAATGAGGCCGCGCCGCAGAGAAGGCGACAGGATCGCGTACTTATTCGAAAAGGAGTGCGTCGGCGACGGCTAGCAGGGGGCAGTGGAGAAACCAGTGCGGGGCCGAATGTACCACCTGAGTTTCGGAGCGTCTAGCCCTCAATAACGAAAAGGCCCCGCATTATGCGGGGCCTTTTCATGACGCTTTATAACAACGCTTAGATGTTGGCGTCGAGGAAGGCAGCCAGTTGCGACTTCGACAGTGCGCCGACCTTGGTCGCTTCAACGTTGCCGTTCTTGAACAGCATCAGAGTCGGGATACCACGCACGCCATGCTTGGCCGGGGTTTCCTGGTTCTCGTCGATGTTCAGCTTGGCAACGGTCAACTTGCCAGCGTAGGTGCCAGCGATCTCGTCCAAAACCGGGGCGATCATTTTGCAAGGGCCGCACCACTCAGCCCAGTAGTCAACAAGCACAGGGCCAGCAGCCTTCAGTACTTCTTCTTCGAAGTTAGCGTCGGTGACGTGCTTGATAAGATCGCTGCTCATGGATGTCTCCGGGTTGTAAGCAATAAAAAAACGTGGCCCATCATAGCCGCCCTTCCCCCGTTCAGGAAGGTGCAGTTGATTGAGTCTCGCTATGGTGCCGCATGACTTTGGGTATAGCTCAAGTCACGGAGTGGCGGGAGCGACGAAGGCAATTCCGGTGCGCAAGGCGGCATTGCGTACATGCTCCTGCATGGCTTTCTGCGCCGCACCGGACGAGCGCCGGGCCAGCGCGCGGAGGATTTTGCGGTGTTCCTGCCAGGTTTCCATGGCGCGTTCGGCCCGGATGAACGGTAGCTTCTGGCTCTCCAGAAAGATGTCGGCGCTGGCGGTGAGGATGCTCAGCATCGCCTGATTGCCGCTGGCCAGCAGGATGCGTCGGTGAAAATCGAAATCCAGTCGCGCCGCCGCTTCGAAGTCGCCGGCCTTCAATTCATTGCGCATGGCGGCCACGTTGTCTTCCAGCGTATCGAGCTCGTGCGTGCTCAGGGTCACCGCAGCCAAACCGGCGGCAAAACCTTCCAGGGCATAGCGCAACTGGAAAATATCCAACGGCGATGCCTGGGCCGCGAATGGCCAGCTCAGCGCCCCATCGCCCCGCGGCAAATCGACCGGCGACTGCACGAACACGCCCTTGCCCGGCTGGATACTGATCACGCCCAGCGCACTCAACGACGACAGCGCCTCACGCAGCGATGCCCGACTGACCCCCAGTTGCACCGCCAGATCCCGTTGCGAAGGCAAGGCATCGCCCGGCGCGAAACCCTGCTCGGCGATCAGTTTTCGGATGGCTTGCAGCGCCACTTCAGGTACGGCTCGGGAAATCGAATTCATGGTTTTTCAGATGAACCAGGACAATGAGCGGCTAGTTGTAAAGCTATTCGCTGCCCTCGGCAAGTCGTGCCCCATGGGGGTTCGGCACCTTTCACGGGTGCGCCATGAGGGTGCGAAACGCCCCGCCACTGTTCAGACCAGTAAGACCGAACGAGTCCAGCAAAACCGTGGCCTGCGCCACCCAAAACCGCTTCTTGGCATGGCCCGTGCTCTGTCGATCCGCAGCATTCATTCCTCGCCGATCCGGAGATTCGCCATGACCCTGCGTTACAGCGCCCTTCTCACTGCCCTGTTTGCCAGCCTGATGCTGAGCCAGGCGCCCGCTCACGCCGACGGCCTGGAGGATGTGGTCAAACGCGGCGTCCTCAAAGTGGCCGTGCCTCAGGACTTTCCACCGTTCGGTTCGGTCGGCCCGGACATGAAACCTCGCGGCCTCGATATCGACACCGCCAAACTGCTGGCCGACCAACTCAAGGTCAAGCTTGAGCTAACGCCGGTCAACAGCACCAACCGCATCCCGTTCCTGACCACCGGCAAGGTCGACCTGGTGATCTCCAGCCTGGGCAAGAACCCCGAGCGCGAGAAAGTCATCGACTTCTCCAGCGCCTATGCGCCGTTCTACCTCGCCGTGTTCGGCCCGCCTGATGCTGACATCAAAGGCCTGGACGACCTCAAGGGCAAAACCGTCAGCGTCACCCGGGGCGCCATCGAAGACATCGAGCTGACCAAAGTCGCTCCAGAGGGCGTGACGATCAAGCGCTTCGAAGACAACAACTCGACCATCGCCGCGTACCTCGCCGGGCAAGTCGACCTGATCGCCAGTGGCAACGTGGTGATGGTGGCCATCAGTGAGAAAAATCCAAAACGCGTGCCTGCGCTGAAAGTGAAGCTCAAGGACTCGCCCGTCTATGTCGGCGTGAACAAGAACGAGCCGGCGCTGCTGGGCAAGGTCAATCAGATCCTCGCCACCGCCAAGACCGACGGCGCGCTGGAAAAGAACTCACAGACCTGGCTCAAAGAGCCGCTGCCGGCCGATCTCTGATCGTCGCCCGGGAGACTTGATATGGCCTATCAGTTCGACTTCCTGCCGGTTGTGCAAAACACTGACCTGCTGCTGCGCGGCGCGTTGTTCACCCTTGAGCTGACCGCCATCGGTGCGGTGCTCGGGGTGGGCCTGGGCATTGTCGGGGCGCTGGTGCGGGCGTGGAACATTCGCCCGTTCTCGGCGATCTTCGCGGTTTACGTCGAGTTGATCCGCAACACGCCGTTCCTGGTGCAGCTGTTTTTCATCTTCTTCGGTTTGCCATCACTGGGCGTACAGATTTCCGAATGGCAGGCGGCGGTGCTGGCGATGGTGATCAACCTCGGCGCCTATTCGACCGAGATCATCCGCGCCGGCATCCAGGCGATCCCCCGGGGACAGCTGGAAGCCGCTGCTGCGTTGGCGATGAGCCGATTCGAAGCGTTCCGCCACGTGATCTTGCTGCCAGCGCTGGGCAAGGTTTGGCCAGCGCTGAGCAGCCAGATCATCATCGTCATGCTCGGCTCGGCGGTCTGTTCACAGATCGCCACTGAGGAATTGAGCTTTGCCGCCAACTTCATTCAATCGCGCAACTTCCGCGCCTTTGAAACCTATGCCCTGACCACGCTGCTGTACCTGTGCATGGCGCTGCTGATCCGCCAGTTGTTGAACTGGATCGGCCGTCGCTACATTTCGAGGAGCAGCCAATGAGCGATTTCACCTTCTGGGACGTCGTACGCAACCTGCTCACCGGCCTGCAATGGACCCTGGCGTTGTCGATGGTGGCGTTTATCGGCGGCGGACTGATCGGCTTGCTGATCATGGTCATGCGCATCTCGAAAAAGCCCCTGCCGCGCAACATTGCCCGCACCTACATCGAGTTGTTCCAGGGTACGCCGCTGTTGATGCAGCTGTTTCTGGTGTTTTTCGGCGTGGCGCTGGCCGGCGTGGAGATTTCGCCGTGGATGGCCGCGGCACTGGCCCTGACGCTGTTCACCAGCGCCTATCTGGCGGAGATCTGGCGCGGCTGCGTCGATTCAATTCCCAACGGCCAGTGGGAAGCCTCGTCGAGCCTGGCGCTCAATCCGCTGGAGCAACTGCGTTACGTGATCCTGCCGCAAGCGCTGCGCATCGCCGTGGCGCCGACCGTGGGCTTCTCGGTGCAAGTGGTCAAAGGCACCGCCGTGACCTCGATCATCGGCTTCACCGAACTGACCAAGACCGGCGGCATGCTCGCCAACGCGACCTTCGAACCCTTCATGGTCTATGGCCTCGTGGCCCTCGGTTACTTCCTGCTCTGCTACCCCTTGTCCCTCAGTGCGCGCTACCTGGAAAGGAGACTGCATGCCTCTGCTTAGAATTTCCGCCCTGCATAAATATTACGGCGACCACCATGTGCTCAAAGGCATCGACCTGAGCGTCGAGGAAGGCCAGGTAGTGGCGATCATCGGCCGCAGCGGTTCAGGCAAATCCACCTTGCTGCGCACCCTCAATGGCCTGGAATCGATCAACGACGGCGTAATTGAAGTCGACGGCGAATACCTCGACGCCGCCCGCGCCGACTTGCGCAGCCTGCGGCAGAAAGTCGGGATGGTGTTTCAGCAGTTCAACCTGTTCCCGCACCTGACCGTGGGTGAAAACGTGATGCTCGCACCGCAGGTGGTGCAGAAAGTGCCGAAGGCCAAAGCGGTCGAACTGGCGCGGGAGATGCTGGAACGGGTCGGGCTGGGCGAAAAGTTTGATGCCTTTCCGGATCGGCTGTCGGGCGGACAGCAGCAGCGGGTGGCGATTGCCCGGGCGTTGGCGATGTCACCCAAAGTCTTGTTGTGCGACGAGATCACCTCGGCGCTGGACCCGGAACTGGTCAATGAGGTGCTGAGCGTGGTTCGGCAGCTGGCCAAAGAAGGGATGACGCTGATCATGGTCACCCATGAAATGCGCTTTGCCCGGGAGGTTGGGGATAAGTTGGTGTTCATGCACCAGGGCAAGGTGCATGAGGTGGGGGATCCGAAGATTTTGTTTGCGAATCCGCAGACGGCGGAGTTGGCGAATTTCATCGGGACGGTAGAAGCGACAGCCTGAAAGAACCTCAGCGTCTTAAATGCCCTCATCGCTAGCAGGCTAGCTCCCACAGGGGTACGCGTTCCAATGTGGGAGCTAGCCTGCTAGCGATTGACCGCGCAGCGGTCAGTGTCTGGAACTGCGCTGGATCAAGGCTTTGAACGCTGCGCGTTGGCGGCAGCGTTTGATCGTGGCACGATGTCGAGGTTATCGACCGAGACCCCATGACCATGCCGCAATCCCAAGCCAAGAATCTGTCCTTGATCGCCGCAATCGACCTGGGCTCCAACAGCTTTCACATGGTCGTGGCCAAGGCCCAGAACGGCGAAATCCGTATTCTCGAACGTCTCGGGGAGAAGGTGCAGCTGGCCGCCGGCATCGACGATGAGCGCCAGCTCAACGAAGAATCCATGCAGCGCGGGCTCGATTGCCTGAAGCGTTTTGCCCAACTGATCAACGGTATGCCATCCGGCGCCGTACGGATCGTCGGCACCAACGCCCTGCGTGAAGCCCGCAACCGCAATGAATTCATCCGTCGCGCCGAAGAAATCCTCGGTCACCCGGTGGAAGTCATCTCCGGCCGTGAAGAAGCGCGCCTGATCTACCTCGGCGTGTCCCACACCCTCGCCGACACCCCGGGCAAACGCTTGGTGGCCGACATCGGCGGCGGCAGTACCGAATTCATCATCGGCCAGCGCTTCGAACCGCTGCTGCGCGAAAGCCTGCAAATGGGCTGCGTCAGCTACACCCAGCGCTACTTCAAGGACGGCAAGATCACCCCGGCCCGCTACGCCCAGGCGTACACCGCAGCGCGGCTGGAGATCATGAGCATCGAACACGCCCTGCACCGCCTGACCTGGGATGAAGCCATCGGCTCCTCGGGCACCATCCGCGCCATCGGCCTGGCGCTGAAGGCCGGCGGTCATGGCACAGGCGAAGTGAATGCCGAAGGCCTGGCCTGGCTCAAGCGCAAACTGATGAAGCTGGGCGATGTCGAGAAAATCGACTTCGAAGGCATCAAGCCTGACCGCCGCGCAATCTTTCCTGCCGGCCTGGCGATTCTCGAAGCGATCTTCGACGCCCTCGAACTGCAACGCATGGACCACTGTGAAGGCGCCCTGCGCGAAGGTGTGCTCTATGACCTGCTGGGCCGTCATCACCATGAAGACGTCCGTGAACGCACGCTCAGCTCGCTGATGGAGCGTTATCACGTCGATCTGGAACAAGCGGCGCGGGTCGAACGTAAAGCCCTGCATGCCTTTGATCAAGTGGCCAAGGATTGGGACCTGGACGACGGCGTCTGGCGCGAACTGCTCGGCTGGGCCGCCAAGGTCCATGAAGTGGGCCTGGACATTGCTCACTATCAGTATCACAAGCACGGATCCTACCTGATCGAGCACTCGGACCTGGCCGGGTTCTCCCGCGAAGACCAACTGATGCTCGCACTACTGGTGCGCGGTCACCGGCGCAATATTCCCAAGGACCGGTTTGCCGATTTTGGCGATGACGGCATCAAGCTGATTCGCCTGTGCGTGCTGCTGCGCTTTGCGATTCTGTTCCATCACATCCGCGGCACCCAGGAAATGCCGCAGGTCGTCTTGCACGCCAGGCGCGACAGCCTCGATGTGTTGTTCCCGGAAAACTGGCTGGATGAAAACCAACTGACCCAGGCCGACTTCGCCCTTGAGGCGGAATGGCTGACCCGGGTCAGCTTCACGCTGAACGTGCGCTAAACCCAACTTTGTGGTGAGGGGTTTCTGTGGTGAGGGGATTTATCCCCGTTCGGCTGCGAAGCAGTCGTAAATCAGTGCATACGATCTGCCTGATACACCTCGATGCCAGTTTTTGGGGCTGCTTTGCAGCCCAACGGGGATAAATCCCCTCGCCACAGAGCTCCCTCGCCACAGATATGTAGCCAAAACAAAAATGGCGATCCGCAGGGATCGCCATTTTTAATTACCCGACTTGTGCGTTATCGAACAGTCAGGATCGGACTGCCCAACCGCTCCAACAAGGTCGCCTGCGCACTGCGCGGGTTCTGGTTGCCGGTTGGCGTATTGCGGATGTAGCGACCGTCCGCCTGCAGGCTCCAGCTGTGAGTGTTATCGGTGAGATACAGTTCCAGCTCTTTCTTGACCCGCATGATCAGCTTCTTGCCTTCCACCGGGAAGCAAGTCTCGACGCGCTTGTCGAGGTTGCGCTCCATCCAGTCGGCGCTGGAGAGGAACATCTGCTCTTCGCCGCCATTGAGGAAGTAGAAGACCCGGGTGTGTTCCAGGAAACGGCCGATGATCGAGCGCACGTGGATATTGTGCGAGACCCCGGCGATGCCCGGCCGCAGGCAGCACATACCGCGCACCACCAGATCGATGCGCACGCCAGACTGGCTGGCCTTGTACAGCGCGCGGATGATCTTCGGATCGGTCAGCGAGTTGAATTTGGCGATGATGTGCGCCGGCTTGCCGTCGAGGGCGAACTGGGTTTCGCGGGCAATCATGTCGAGCATGCCCTTCTTCAACGTGAACGGCGCGTGCAGCAGCTTCTTCATGCGCAGGGTTTTACCCATGCCGATCAGCTGGCTGAACAGCTTGCCGACGTCTTCGCACAAGGCGTCGTCCGAGGTCAGCAAGCTGTAGTCGGTGTACAGGCGGGCGTTGGCCGCGTGGTAGTTGCCCGTGCCCAAATGCGCATAACGCACGATCTCGCCGGCCTCGCGACGCAGAATCAGCATCATCTTGGCGTGGGTCTTGAAGCCGACTACGCCGTAAATCACCACCGCACCGGCCGCTTGCAGACGGCTGGCCAGTTGCAGGTTGGACTCTTCATCGAACCGCGCGCGCAACTCGATCACCGCGGTGACCTCTTTGCCGTTACGCGCGGCATCGACCAGCGCATCGACGATTTCCGAGTTGGCGCCGGAGCGGTACAACGTCTGGCGGACCGCCAATACATGCGGGTCCTTCGCGGCCTGGCGCAGCAGGTCGACGACCGGGGTAAACGACTCGAACGGGTGCAGCAGCAGGATGTCCTGCTTGCTGATCACGCTGAAGATGTTCTCGCTGTTCTGCAGCAGTTTCGGGATCTGCGGGGTGAACGGCATGTACTGCAGGGCGCGCTGACTGTCCAGGCCGGTAATGCTGAACAGGCGAGTCAGGTTGACCGGGCCGTTGACCTGATACAGCTCGGTCTCGTGCAGGTTGAACTGCTTGAGCAAGTAGTCGGACAGGTGTTTCGGGCACGTGTCGGCGACTTCCAGACGCACCGCGTCACCGTAGCGACGGGAGAACAACTCGCCGCGCAACGCGCGGGCCAGGTCTTCCACGTCTTCGGTATCGACCGCGAGGTCGGCGTTCCGGGTCAGGCGGAACTGGTAGCAGCCCTTGACCTTCATGCCCTGGAACAGGTCATCGGCGTGCGCATGGATCATCGACGACAGGAACACATAGTTGTCGCCCGCGCCGCCCACTTCTTCCGGCAACTTGATGACGCGCGGCAAAAGGCGTGGCGCCGGGATAATCGCCAGACCGGAATCGCGACCGAAGGCGTCGATGCCTTCGAGTTCGACGATGAAGTTCAGGCTCTTGTTCACCAGCAACGGGAACGGGTGCGTCGGGTCGAGGCCGATCGGGGTGATGATCGGCGCGATCTCGTCGCGGAAATAGCGGCGCACCCAGGTCTTGATCTTGGTGGTCCAGTGACGCCGACGGATGAAGCGGACCTGATGTTTTTCCAGCTCCGGTAACAGAATGTCGTTGAGGATCGCGTACTGGCGGTCGACGTGACCGTGTACCAGTTCGCTGATGCGTGCCAGGGCCTGGTGCGGTTGCAGGCCATCGGCGCCGGCCTGTTCACGGGCGAAGGTGATCTGCTTTTTCAGGCCGGCCACGCGAATCTCGAAGAACTCGTCCAGGTTGCTGGAGAAGATCAGCAGAAACTTCAGCCGCTCCAGCAATGGATAGGACTCGTCCAGCGCCTGTTCCAGCACGCGGATGTTGAACTGCAGTTGCGATAGCTCGCGATGGATATACAGGCTGCTGTCATCCAGGCCGGGAATGGCAATCGCCGGCGCCGCGGTCACGGGTTCGGCGACCGCCGCGGGCGGAGCGGGCTCCAGCTCCGGCGGGGTCTCGGCGATTTGCTCGACCACCGGTTGAGCTTCTTTTACGGCAACTTCAGTGAGTCCTTCGGTATTCATGGAATGTTCCTGGGAGGGCTATTTCTGCTCTCGTAACAATTGAGCGGCACGCACGGCAAAGTAAGTCAGGATGCCATCAGCACCTGCACGTTTAAAAGCGGTCAGGGATTCAAGGATCACCCCTTCACTCAACCAGCCATTCTGGATGGCCGCCATGTGCATGGCGTATTCACCGCTGACCTGATACACAAAGGTCGGCACTTTAAATTCTTCTTTGACCCGGTAAAGGATGTCCAGATACGGCATGCCCGGCTTGACCATGACCATGTCCGCGCCTTCTGACAAGTCCGCCGCCACTTCGTGCAGGGCTTCGTTGCTGTTGGCCGGGTCCATCTGGTAGGAGGCCTTGTTGGCCTTGCCCAGGTTCAGCGCCGAGCCCACCGCGTCGCGGAACGGGCCGTAATAGGCGCTCGCGTACTTGGCCGAGTAGGCCATGATCCGCACGTTGACGTGATCGGCCAGTTCGAGCGCTTCGCGGATCGCCTGGATGCGACCGTCCATCATGTCCGACGGGGCCACCACCTGAGCGCCGGCCTCGGCGTGGGACAGGGCCTGCTTGACCAGTGCGTCGACAGTAATGTCGTTCTGCACGTAGCCTTCTTCATCGAGGATGCCATCCTGACCGTGGGTGGTAAACGGGTCGAGCGCCACGTCGGTGATCACCCCCAGTTCCGGGAACTGCGCGCGCAGTGCGCGGGTGGCGCGCTGGGCAATGCCGTTAGGGTTCCAGGCTTCGGCGGCGTCCAGGGACTTGAGCTCCGGTGGCGTCACCGGGAACAGCGCCAGCGCGGGAATCCCCAACTCGACCCACTTGGCCGCTTCTTCAAGCAACAGATCGATGGTCAGGCGCTCCACGCCCGGCATCGACGCCACCGCTTCGCGACGGTTTTCACCGTCCAGCACGAACACCGGCAGGATCAGGTCATCGACGGTCAGAACGTTTTCACGGACCAGTCGACGCGAAAAATCATCACGGCGATTGCGACGCAGGCGGGTTGCAGGAAACAAACGGTTGGCGGGGGTAAAGCTCACGGCAGACTCCTGAGCCCGCGCTGGGGGCGAGCGTGACAGTTATAAGCGGCCATTATGACCAACGTATGACAGTTATGTGCATCCCTGCGTCACGTAGCCGCATTCCATTGTCCTTGTAGGAATTGTTCACGTCGAGACACATTTGGACACTTTCATGAATGTGCACGAAGGCGTAGGCTGCGCGTTCATTTCGCCAGCATCCAGACAATGCTCCAACAATTTCTTCAGGAATTCGGCTACTTCGCCCTTTTTCTCGGCACGTTCTTCGAAGGCGAAACCATTCTGGTGCTCGCAGGCTTCCTCGCGTTCCGCGGATACATGGACATCAAGATCGTCACGATCGTGGCGTTCTGCGGCAGTTATGCCGGCGATCAGCTGTGGTATTTCCTCGGGCGCAAGCACGGCCGCAAATTGCTCGCGCGCAAACCACGCTGGCAAATGATGGGTGACCGGGCGCTGGAACATATCCGCAAACACCCGGACATCTGGGTGCTGAGTTTCCGTTTTGTCTATGGATTGCGCACGGTCATGCCGGTGGCGATCGGCCTGTCGGGCTATCCGCCGGGACGTTATTTGCTGCTGAACGGGATTGGTGCGGCGATCTGGGCGGCTGCACTGGCCGCTGCGGCGTATCACTTCGGCGCGGTGCTCGAGGGCATGCTGGGCAGCGTCAAGAAGTACGAGCTATGGGTGCTCGGCGCCCTGCTGGTACTGGGCCTGGGTCTGTGGCTGCGTCGGCGCTTCAAGAATGCTCGCCTGGCGAAGAAGATCTACGCCGACGAGCAAGCCGAGCTGGCCAAGGCTGCCGAGACTAAGACGCCAATCGAGTGAAACGGTCCCTGCAACAGTAGAGACCGATGCCGCTGAGCAGGCTGTAGCTGAGCAGGCCGATCCAGCCCACCGCGCTGGCCGGCCACAGCCCGACCACCGGCGCCAGCCACACCAGCGGCACATTCGATGCCAGCCGCAACAGTTCCAGCTTCAATGCCTGCGGGCGATTCTCCAGGGCCATGCCCAGCGTAAACAAGCCCAATGCCACCGCGCCCCAGCCCAACACCAACGCGGCGGTCGGCAAACGCGGCTCAAGGTTCATCAAATAGCTGCCCAGCGCAATGTAGACGCAGAACTGCAGCGCCACATACAGCTGCTGACGCCCGTCCAGCGGCACCTCGAATTTGCGGAACTGGCTCAGGTCCGGCTTGTTCATCGGGTACTTGGCCGCCACATCCGCCGGCCGCCACCCGGTGCGCATGAACCAGATCCGCAGCTTGTCCCATTTGCTTTCCGCCCGCCGCGCGTCATCCCAGAGCTGCGCGTAAAACTGCACGTTCGCCCACAACGGATTCCAGCTCGCCAGCGGCGTGGTCACACCGAAAATCACCGGTTCGTTGTCGTCTTCTTCCTGGAACGAGCCGAATAGACGGTCCCAAATAATGAACACCCCGCCGTAGTTGCGATCCATGTAGAGAGCGTTCTGTGCATGGTGAGCCCGATGATTGGACGGTGTGACGAAGAACCACTCGAACCAGCCGAGCTTGGGAATGTGCCGGGTATGCACCCAGAATTGATACAGCAGGTTCAGCGCGGCGACGCTGATGAACACCAGCAGCGGCACGCCGAGCACCGCCATCGGCAGGTAGAAAATCCAGCTCAACAGGAAGCCGGTACTGGTCTGACGCAGGGCCGTGGAGAGGTTGTAGTCCTCGCTCTGGTGGTGCACCGAATGCGCGGCCCAGAGGATGTTGCGCTCGTGGCCCATGCGGTGCAGCCAGTAGTAGCAGAAGTCATAGAGGACGAAGGCAAACACCCAGACCCAGACGCTGTCGGCCGACAGTTCGAACAGCGCCAGGTGCTTGAGGGCAAAGGCGTAGGTGACCAGGCCGACGCCTTTGGTCAACAGCCCGGTGGTGGTCGACAACACCCCGGTGCTGATGCTGTTGATCGCGTCCGCCACCCGATAATTGCTCACCCCGCGCCAACGGTCCGCCAGCAGCTCGACGGCAATCAGCACAAAGAAAAACGGCACCGCATACAGAATGAAGTCCATTGACGCGCCCTGATCGGAATCTTGAGGACAGATGCTAGGTGTAGCCGCGAATTAACCCTATGGCAACGAGTGACAAATTAGTGGACATTTAACGCCATGAATCTGGAGAAAAACCCATGAGCAAAAAAATTGCAGTGATCCTTTCCGGCTGTGGCGTGTACGACGGCGCCGAGATCCACGAAAGTGTGATTACCTTGCTGCGCCTGGACCAGCGCGGCGCCGAGGTGCAGTGCTTTGCCCCCAATATCTCGCAATTGCATGTGATCAATCACCTGACCGGCGACGAAATGCCCGAGTCGCGTAATGTGCTGGTGGAATCGGCGCGGATCGCCCGGGGCGACATCAAGGATATTCGTGAGGCTAGCGTCGAAGACTTCGACGCGCTGATCGTGCCCGGTGGTTTCGGCGCGGCCAAGAACTTGTCGAACTTCGCTATCGAAGGCGCTGGCTGCACCGTTCAACCGGACGTACTGGCGCTGACCGAAGCGTTTGCCGAAGCGGGCAAACCGGTGGGGTTGATCTGCATTTCGCCAGCGCTGGCGGCGAAAATCTATGGCCCGGGCGTGACCTGCACCATCGGCAACGACGCCGATACCGCTGCCGCCATGAACAAGATGGGCGCCACCCACCAGGAATGCGCGGTGAGCGACATCGTCGAAGACAAGGCGCGCAAACTGGTATGCACCCCGGCTTACATGCTGGCGCAGAGCATCAGTGAGGCCGCATCGGGTATCAACAAACTGGTCGACCGCGTGCTCGAACTGACCCACGAAAATGATGTGTAACACGAACTAATGTGGGAGCGGGTTTGCTCGCGAATGCGGTGTGTCATTCAGCATTGATGTCGACTGATACACCGCATTCGCGAGCAAGCCCGCTCCCACACTTGATTTGGGTAAGGCTCAGGCCTTGCGGGTCAGCCGCGTGAGTATCCGGTCCAGCGCATTGGCGAACGCTTGCTTCTCGCGCTCACCAAACGGCGCCGGCCCGCCGCTCATCTGGCCCTGTTCACGCAGATCGGTGAACAGGTTACGCACCGCCAGCCGATCGCCCATATTCTGCGCATCGAACTCCTTGCCCCGTGGATCCAGCGCGGCAACGCCCTTTTTCACCAGCCGGTCGGCCAGCGGCACATCGCTGCAAATCACCAGTTCACCCGGCACCGCGTGCTCCACCAGGTAATCGTCCGCTGCATCCGGGCCACTCGGCACCACGATCAGCTTCACCAGGGCCAGGCCCGGTTTGATCTGCGGTTGCCCCGCCACCAGCACCACTTCGAACTGGCGCTTGAGGGCGAACTTAACCACCAGATCCTTGGCCGCCCGTGGGCAAGCGTCGGCATCGATCCAGACACGCATTGTTTTGACCTCTTCCAAAAAAAATCGCGAGCCAGCTCGCTCCCACAGGTTATACGCAATCCTGTGGGAGCGAGCCTGCTCGCGATTATGAGCGAAGCGAATGCCTTTTAAGAAACCTGCACCCGCCGCTTCTCCGCCATCCAGCTACGGCCATACAACACAATGATCGCAATGATCGCCACCGCCTGAGCACTCAGCGAATACGCATCCGCGTGAATCCCCAGCCAGTCGAAGTCAAAGAACGGCACCGGCCGTGTGCCGAAGATCCCGGCTTCCTGCAACGCCTTCACACCATGCCCGGCGAACACCACCGACAACGCGCACAGCAGACCGGCGTTGATGCTGAAGAACAACGACAGCGGCAGTTTCTGTGAGCCGCGCAGGATCACCCACGCCAGCCCGATCAGCAGCACCAGCGCCGTCGCACCACCGGCCAACACCGCGTTATGCCCCGCAGGACCTGCCTGCAGCCATAGGGTCTCGTAGAACAGAATCACTTCAAACAGCTCGCGATACACCGAGAAAAACGCCAGCGTCGCAAAGCCGAAGCGTCCCCCGCCGCCCACCAGGCTGCTCTTGATGTAATCCTGCCACGCCGCCGCATGGCGACGGTCGTGCATCCACACGCCGAGCCAAAGCACCATCACGGCGGCGAACAACGCCGTCGCGCCTTCCAGCAATTCACGTTGCGAACCGCTGACATCAATCACGTACGCAGCCAACGCCCAGGTTGCCAGACCGGCCAACAGCGCCAGCCCCCAACCGACGTTGACGCTACGCACCGCCGACTGCTGGCCGGTGTTGCGCAGGAACGCCAGGATCGCCGCCAGCACCAGAATCGCTTCCAGGCCTTCGCGCAACAGAATCAGCAAACCGGAGATGTAGCTCAAGGACCAGCTCAAGCCGTCGCTGCCCAACAACCCGGCGGACTCCTTCAGCTTGGCCTTGGCCGCGTCCAGACGCTCCTGAGCCTGGGCCACCGGCAAACCATCCTGCAACGACTGCCGGTAAGCCATCAGGGATTTTTCGGTGTCCTTGCGCACGTTGGCGTCGACGTTGTCCAGCGAGCTCTCGACCAGTTCGAAGCCTTCCAGATAGGCCGCTACCGACAAGTCATAGGCTTGATCGTGATCGCCGGCACGGTAGGCCAAGAGGCTTTTGTCCAGGGTGGCAGCGGTGTAGTCAAGCAACTGCGCCGGGCCACGCTTGACCTGCGGCGGCTGTGCACGTTGCGCACGGAACGTCGCGGCGGCTTGCGGTCCGTCGGCGGCCTGCACTTCGGCCGGCGTCTGACGAGCGAGATCGGCGATGTTGTAGGTTTTTTCGGATGTGGCTGCGGCCGGGTCGGCACTGAAGCTGGCGATGTAAGTCGCCAGGTCCCAACGCTGACGATCGTCCAGCTGATCGGCGAAGGCCGGCATGTCCGTGCCTTCGACACCCAGGCCCAAGGTGCTGTAGATCGCGTAGAGGCTCAGGTGATCCACGCGCGCCATATCACGCAGATTGGCCGGCGGCGGCGTCAGACCGACACCCGCCGGGCCGTCGCCAGCTCCCGTTTCGCCATGGCAGACCGAGCAATGCTGGGCGTACAACGGCGCACCACGGGTCGGGTCCGGGGTAATGATCGGCGCCTGACTGACTTCATAAGTCACGGCCAGTTTCGCACCGAGTTGTCGAGCCTGACGGGCCACATCCGCGCCGTCCTGACGGGCATCGATTGCATTGCGCAACGTGCTGACGCCCTGCTCCAGCCCGGCCTTTTCAGGTTTGGCCGGCATCGCGGCGATCAAGCCTTGCAAGACCTTGATGAATTCCAGTTGCTCGCGGTATTCGGACTCGTCGACGACCTTGCCCGCTTGCACCGTCTGCGGGTAATCCGCACCGATGTAATCGAGCAAATGCAGGGCTTGCGGCGCGCCTTCCACGGTGGAAGCCAGCAGATTGAAACTGCACAAGGCAAATAGCGGCAACACCAGCCAGGCCAGGAAACGGGACGGGGCAGTCATGAATGAATCTCAATTGGAAATACGAAGTAACACATTGTTCACTTCCAGTGAGATTCACTCAAGCTTTGTCTGCGACGGCCGCTGGAGTACAGGAACAAAGTGCCATCATCCAAGTCTATAAATTGCCGCCTCATGGCGGCTTATTTTCAAGGAAGACACACAGCAAATGGCCACCCGCCTGCGCTTCATTTTTGTACTCAGTGCCTGTTTGCTACTGAGCGGCTGTCCCACGATGCGTGACTACAACGCCGAGCTGGGCGAAACACTCGAGTATTTCAAGGCCGGGCAGCTCGACGGTGCAGTTGCCGTACTCGACCACAACAATCCCATTCCCCCGGGCGACTTGCTTTACCACTTCGAAAAAGGCGAATTGCTGCGCCTCACCGGCAATCTCACCGACAGCTATCAACATTGGGACTACGCCGACCGGTTGATCGAAGGGTGGGACAATTCGCCCCTGTTCGTCCCCTTCAAAAAATTCACCGAGTTCAACAGTTACAGCGCCAACGACAAGGTACGGTTATACGATGGCTATGATTTCGAGAGAGTTGCCCTGACCACGCAAATGGCCCTGATGCTGCTCTCCGGCTCCGAAACGGAACTGGCGCGCGTCATGATCAAGAAAACCCACGAGCGCGAAGCCACCATTGCCGACAAGCGTGACAAGCAATACCTGGAACTGGAAAACCAGGCGAAGGAACAAGGGGCCGCGATGAAATTCCAGGACCTTCAGGGCTACCCGGTAGCGACCCTCGACGCCCCCGAAGTGATCGCGCTAAAGAACAGCTACCAGAGTGCGTTCAGCCATTACCTCGCCGGATTCATTTATGAATCGTTGAACGAGAAAGACCTCGCCGCACCGGGCTATCGCCAGGCCATCGAACTGCGCCCCAATACGCCGCTGCTCGAACAAGCCTTGCGCAACCTGGCCAAATCCCCGCTGAAGGCTGGCGAGGTCGACGTTCTGCTGATCGTGCAAACCGGCCTGGCGCCGGCGCGCAGTTCGGTGCGCGTGCCGATTTCGGTGGATGTCGAAGGTGAAACCTACATCACCAACATGTCGTTCCCGATCCTCGTCCCCGACACCTCCACGCCACCGGTGGACTTCGTCATGGTGGACGGCAAAAAACAGAAACTGACGTTGCTCAACAGCTTTGGCGATATGTCGCGGCGCACCTTGCGTGATGACATGCCGGGCATCATCCAGCGCACGCTCCATCGCGCCCGGTCCAATGTCGAGTATCTGGCCTATCTGAAAAAGCACAGACCCGAGAAACTTGAGGAAACGCTCCTGCAGCAGACGCAACGCGAAGACGCCGATACCCGCGGCTGGCGTACGTTGCCGGACAAGACGCTGATTGCCCGCCTGCGGCTCAAGAAAGGCCAGCACCAACTGACGCTGCCCAACGCACCGGACGCAGCACCGGTCAGGTTCAAGGTGGATCAGACCCACCAGGCCTTCAGCCTGCGCGCCGTGGGTGACCGCCGGTTCGCCGCCGATGTCGCCCTGCAGCTCGACACCCTTCCCGCACCGCAGGCTGCCATCAGCCCTGCCCAACCCTGAACGGAGATTTTCATGGGATTGAAATGCTTCGCCGTTGTCGCACTGGCCCTGTTGGCCGGTTGCGCCACCCCGCCACCGCCGCCGGAACCGGGCAGTGCCGCGAGCAAAGTCATGGCCACCGGACCGATCAAGAACGTGGCCATCGGCCCGATGCGCATGGCCAGGGAAAACGGTTTCCTGACCGTCAACACGCAGCTGAGCAACACGGATACCCGTAACCGAACGCTCTATTACCGCTATCTTTGGCTGGGGGCAGAAGGTTTTCCGGTGGCCGAAGCCGACACCTGGAAAAGCCTGACTCTGTATGCCGAGCAAACGAGTTTTCTGCCGGCCATCGCCCCCGTGCCCCAAGCCGTGGATTTCCGCCTGGAGATCAATACACCGTGAACCGCCCACCTGAGACTTTGCCCATGTTTGTACGCGTTTCGTTCCTTGCCCTGGCCGCGCTGCTGATCGGTGGCTGCGCCGAAAACCGCTCGCCGGTATTGGGCAGCGGCAATATCAGCTATGGCGACCCGAAAGCCGTGGAATTGATCACCAACGAATTCGGCTCGACCGACCTGCAAATGATCGCGGAAAGCATGACCCGCTCCCTCGCCCAGTCCGGCGTCCTGAAAGGCCGCCCGGTGGTTCAGGTGTACGACGTGATGAACAAGACCAGCGAATACATCGATACCCGGGAGATCACCACGTCGATCAAAACCCAGCTGATGCGTTCCGGCACCGCGCGCTTTGCCAGCGACAACACGGACCTGCAGAGTCAGGTCGACCATCTGAAATTGCAAAACCAGAGCGGTCTGTACAAAAAGAGCACGGCGGCCAAGACCGGCAACATGATCGCCGCGCGCTATCGCCTGGAAGGCTCGATCAGTTCCATCGTCAAGCGCAGCAACGATTACAAAGACGTCTTCTACAAATTCAGCCTGCAGTTGGTCGATGTCGAAAGCGGGCTGGCCGAGTGGATGGACGAGAAAGAAATCCGCAAGACTACGGAGCGCTAAGCAATGCGTGCATGGATTGGCATCATGGCCCTGGCCTGCGCCGTTGGCGTACAGGCGGCCCCGAAAATCGCTGTCACCGACCTTGCCTACGAGGCCAGCGTGGATCAATACGTCCACGTGATCGCGGCCCGGGACAATCATCAACAGGATTATTACGGCGCCAGTGGCTCGTCCAGTTATGACGAGTACACCACGCAGAACAGCTACCTGGAGCAGACCGAAATCCGCCGCTTCAGTGGTGACATCAAAGGTCAGATGCTCAAGACCGGCATGTTCCAGCTGATCCAGGGCACGCCCTACACCGCCAGCGCCAAAAGCGATGTGTACGACGTGATCAAACGCATCAAGGCTGGCCACTTCAAAGGCGCCGACTACGTGCTGTTCGGCACGCTGTCGGACATCGACTTCACCCAGGACATGAATGAGCTGGCCAATACCGACAGCTATTCGGCGGTGCTGGCACTGACCCTGGTGGCGGATTTCAGCCTGATCAACACCAGGACCTACGAGATCACCTCGGCGTTCACGGCCATGGGCGAAGCCCAGGACACCAAACTGGTGAATGATCGGGATATCCACGTCTCGCTGAACCGGCCACGGGTGGTGCGGGACGTGTCGAGGTCGTTGGGCGAAGATGTGGCGCGTCAGTTGAGCGAACAGCTGGGGGATGGCAGTTATGTGCCGTCAGGACAACCGCAGCCGCGCAACGACCTGCCGCCGGATACTGCGCCGGTCATCCTGCGCTAAGCCTGAAGCCGATCACCCTGTGGCGAGGGAGCTTGCTCCTTTTGCTCGAGTGCGCAGCGCTCGCACTATTGGGGCCGCTGCGCAACCCAGCGCGAGCAAGCTCGCTCGCCACAATGGATCGGGTCTCCCTTGAGAGGTTTACACCGCGACTTTGCGCAGGGTCGCCATAAACGCAGCCGCACCAATGAACAGCCCGGCAAACGTGCGGTTCATGCGTTTTTGCTGCTTGGGCGTGCGCAACAGGCGCAGCACCTTCGACGCCAACCCGGTGTAGCCGGCCATGACGATCAGGTCGACACAGACCATGGTCACGCCAATGATCAAGTATTGGGCCAGCAGCGGCGCGTGTGGATCAATAAACTGCGGCAACACCGCCAGCATGAACACCAGCGCCTTGGGATTGCTGATGTTGACCAGGAATCCACGGAACACCAACGCCAGCGGCTTGCCAATCTGACGCACGGCCGCGTCATCGCTCATGTCGCTGGGCAGTGCGCGCCATTGCTTGATTGCGAGATAAACCAGATACGCCACGCCGAACCACTTGATCGCGTAGAAAGCCGTGGCCGATGCCGTGAGAATCGCGCCCACGCCGGCGCCAACAATCGCGATCTGCAATGCCAGGCCCAATTGCAGGCCCAGGGCGTTCCAGTAACCGCGCAAGAAACCGTATTGCAGACCACTGGACATCGACGCAATGGCGCCGGCACCGGGAGACAGGCTGATTACCCAGCAGGCGGCAAAAAACGCCAGCCATGTTTGAAGCTCCATTGCACACCTCGACTCAGACTCGTGACAGACATCTAAGCTAATGCGGCTTTGGGCGGATGACTACCGATTTTTTGTCGGACAGAGCGACTGCCGACCAGCGTTTTATGACTTTAGGGCCCCTTCGCGAGCAAGCCCGCTACCACATTAAACCGAGTCTCTAAACAAAAACGCGGTCAACTGTGGGAGCGGGCTTGCTCGCGAAGGCGGACGGTCAGGCAACAGAAGGCTTACTTTTCGATCCCGCTCAACGGAAACACATCCGTGCCGCGCCAGCGTCGAACCGAGCGCTGGAAGAACAGGCTGTTGGGCACTTGCACCATGGCGCTACCCGTCCCTAGTTCTTCCGCTTCAATCAGCGTGGTGTAAAGCAGATTGATCGCCACCACCCGACCTTTGACGCCGGGCTTGTCGGTGGTGTCCACCAGTTCGACGACGTCACCGATGCGGAACGGGCCGACGGTGAAGATCAGGATCGCGCAGAGCAGGTTGGAGAGCACGCTCCACATGGCGAAGAACGCCACCGCCACCGCCACAAACCCGGACAACGCGGTCCAAAGCACAGTGGCCGAGACGCCGAGGCGTTCCAGCACGAAAATCAGCGCACTGCCCATGATCAGCCAGCGCAAACCGCCGCGCAGCGGCATCAAAAGCTGCGGTGGAAACGGGTAGCGCTCACCCAGGCGAGTCAGGCATTTGGCGACGAAACGCTGAGCAAAATAACCCGCCAACAGAATCAGCAGGATTTGCGCGGCGAACCAGATCGGCTCGCCCCACCCCGCCGGCAGCTTGAAAGCTTCCATCAGGACAGCGCCTCCAGCTCCGCCTGCATGCTTTCGAGCAGTTCCAGGGCTTCCATCCAGGCTTCTTCGAGTTCGGCTTCACGCACCTTCAGCTTGGCCTGTTCAGCCAGCAGATCACGCAAATCGTTCTTGCGCGCCGGTTCGTAGATGTCGCTGTCGCCGAGGCTGGTATCAATCTTCGCCAGTTTCTCGTGCAGCTTGCCCAACTCGGCTTCGAGCTTGTCAGCCTCACGCTTGTGCGGTGCCAGTTGCTGACGCAACGCAGCAGCAGCCTGGCGCTGGGCCTTCTTGTCGGTCTTGTCCGGGTTGACCGGGGTGTTGCTGACCGGGGCGTTGCGCTGACGGTAGTCGACCAGCCAACGAGCATAGTCTTCGAGGTCGCCGTCGAACTCCTCGACCTTGCCGTCCGCCACCAGATAGAAATTGTCGGTGGTGCTTTTGAGCAAATGACGATCGTGGGAGACCACCAGCACTGCGCCACTGAATTCCTGCAGGGCCATGGTCAGCGCGAGGCGCATTTCCAGGTCCAGGTGGTTGGTCGGTTCGTCGAGCAACAACAGGTTCGGCCGGTCCCAGGCAATCAATGCCAGGGCCAGGCGGGCCTTTTCGCCACCGGAGAAATTCAGCACCGGCTCATCGATGCGCGCGCCACGGAAGTCGAAACCGCCAAGGAAATCACGCAGGGTCTGCTCGCGCTCGGTCGGTGCCAGGCGCTGCAAATGCAGCAACGGGCTGGCCTTGGAATCGAGAGAGTCCAGCTGATGCTGGGCGAAGTAGCCCACGACCGTGTTCTCGCCACGGGTCAGGCGACCGGCCAGCGGCGACAGTTCACCGGCGAGGTTTTTGATCAGGGTCGATTTACCGGCGCCGTTCGGGCCGAGCAAACCGATCCGTGCGCCGGGGGTCAGTTGCAGCTTGACCTTCTCCAGCACGGCTTTGTCGCCATAACCCAGGCGAGCATCCGACAGATCAATCAACGGGCTGGAGATTTTCTGCGATTCGCGGAAGACGAAGTCGAACGGCGAATCGACGTGGGCGGCGGACAGTTCCTCCATCCGCTCCAGCGCCTTGATCCGGCTCTGGGCCTGACGGGCCTTGGTGGCCTGGGCCTTGAAACGGGCGATGTAGCTTTCCATGTGCGCACGTTGCGCCTGCTGCTTCTCGTAGGCCTGCTGTTGCTGGGCCAGGCGTTCGGCACGGGCGCGTTCGAAGGCGCTATAACCACCGCGGTACAGAGTGATCTTGCGCTGGTCAACGTGGGCGACGTGATCGACCACGGCGTCGAGGAAGTCCCGGTCGTGGGAAATCAGCAGCAAGGTGCCCGGATAGCTTTTCAGCCAATCTTCGAGCCAGATGATGGCGTCGAGGTCCAAGTGGTTGGTCGGTTCGTCGAGCAGTAACAGGTCCGAGGGGCACATCAAAGCCTGCGCCAGGTTCAGACGCATCCTCCAGCCACCAGAGAAATCTCCTACCGGACGATCCATCTGCTCGTTGGTGAACCCAAGGCCGGCCAGGAGCTTGCGGGCACGAGCGTCGGCGGTGTACCCGTCGGCGCTGTCGAGTTCCGAGTGCAGGCGGGCCTGAGCCGCGCCGTCATGGGAGGCTTCAGCCGCGGCGAGGTCGCGTTGCACCTCACGCAGGCGCAGGTCACCATCGAGCACGTAGTCGACCGCCAGGCGTTCCAGGGTCTCGATTTCCTGGCGCATGTGGGCGATGCGCCAGTCGGCCGGCAGGAAGCAGTCACCCGAGTCCGGGTGCAGTTCGCCCCGGATCAAGGCGAACAGGCTCGATTTGCCGGCGCCGTTGGCACCGATGAGGCCGGCTTTGTGGCCGGCGTGCAGGGTCAGCTCAGCGTCTTCTAGCAGACGTTGAGGGCCACGCTGTAAAGTCAGGTTCTGAAGTCGAATCATAATGGCGGCGGAGTCTACCAGCTTCGCTCGCAACTGGCGCGAGTAGCACTATGTCCTCTGACCTGTGGAGCTTTTCCCTTACCACCTACGCGCGTCCCGGCGTTGAAGATGCGTGCCTGCAATTGCAGTCGGCAGGCGTGAATGTGTGCCTGCTGCTCTGTGGGTTATGGCTGGGAGACCGAGGCGTCGCCTGCAACGAGCAACGATTGCAGCTGCTTCGCGACGTGGCCGAGCCCTGGGATGCCGATGTCGTGCGACCACTGCGAGCATTGCGCATGCAATGGAAAGCCGTCGCGACGAAGGACGCCGAGCTGAATACGTTGCGCGAACAAGTGAAGACACTGGAACTGGAAGCCGAGCGGCATCTGTTGTGGCGGCTGGAGCGGTCGGCACAGAGTTGGCCGCAGTATGAGGTGACCGATCTAACGGCCTGGCTGGAAGGTGTGACGGCGGGCGCCGTCCACCTGGACCGCGGCGCGCTGCATCAGCTGCGCGTCGCGGCAACCGGCACTTAGGAAGCGCTGGTTGGGGTGGTGCTCGACGGTGCGGCTGGCGTTGGCGCAGACGATGGGGTCGAGGTGGAGGCTGCTGGAGCAGGCGAAGCCGATGCAGCTGGCGACGGCGTTGGAGTCGCTGGTTTGGCAACGGGTGCAGTCGCTGGCTTGGCAGTAGCGGCCGGTTTTTTCACGGCGGGCTTGGCAGCAGGTTTTGCAGCTGGCTTCGCGGCAGCTGGTTTGGCAGCGGCAGGTTTGGCTGCTGGTTTCGCTGCAGCAGGTTTGGCGGCGGCAGCGGGTTTCGCGGCAGCTGTTTTGGCAGCAGGTTTAGGAGCTGGTTTCGCCGCAGCTTTTGCAGCTGGTTTAGCAGCCGGTTTTGCAGCTGGCTTGCCTGCAGTAGTTTTAGCAACAGCAGGTTTTGCTGCCGGCTTGGCAGCAGGTTTTGCAGCGGCCGTTTTAGCGGCTGGTTTTACTGCCGATTTTGCAGCTGGTTTTGCCGCTGCGGTTTTCGCCACGGCTGGTTTCGCAGCAGCGGTTTTTGCAGCAGGTTTAGCGGCAGCTGTTCTTGCAGCCACTGGCTTGGCGGCAGGCTTGGCAGCCGTCGTTTTAGCCGCCGGTTTTGCAGCGCTGGCAGCAACCGGTTTTTTCGTCGCAGGTTTTGCGGCAGCTTTCACTGGAGCCTTGGCAGCAGGCTTGGCCGGTGCTTTTGCAGCAGCCGGTTTAGCGGCGGCTTTCTTGGCAGGGGCCGCAGCAGGCTTGGCCGAACGCAGGGACAACGCCTTGCCGACAGCCTCTTGTACACGACCGACACCCTGGGCCAGTTTCAGGCTTTCTTGAGCGTCGCGCTTGAGTTGCAGAATGTAGCCGCGCGTTTCGGATTGACGATCCTTGAGGGCATCGAGCAAGTCCTCAAGTTCTTTCACTGCACCTTTTGCTTTGGTTTGTGCCTTGGCTTTACCGGCTGCGGCAGCATCCTGCAATTTGGTACGGGATTTGTGCAATTTTTCCTGCGCTTTCCCGCGCTGTTTTTCCAGTTTGGCGAGCAGTTTTTCAGCATCAGCCAAGGCTTGTGAACAAGCGTTTTCCAAATGCTCGAGCAGGCTGCCCGAGAGTTGTTGGAGTAAGTGCAACGGGGTATTTACAGGCTTCTTGGTGGCCGACATGGTTTACCTCCTGGCTGACGTGGGTGCGGCTCATACTAGACCTCTGCTGACACCGCCGCTAGGGCATGTTGACAGTATCGAAAGCGCTGCGTTGCAACAGATTGAAATTCTTCTGCGCTGGCGCAAAACCAGTTCACCTTCGAGCGCATCCACACTGGCATAATCCACCGCATCTCAGATCGGAGTGTGCCCATGTCGCGCTACTTTTTTTTATCGTTGTGTGTGTTTTTTTCCGTGGCTCAGGCCGCCGAAAAAACCACCCCAAATGAGGCTCACGATCTTGCTTACAGCCTGGGTGCAAGCCTGGGTGAGCGCTTGCGCCAAGAGGTGCCGGACCTGCAACTCCAGGCATTGCTCGAAGGTTTGCAACAAGCCTATCAAGGCAAGCCACTGGCCCTGAAAGACGAGCAGATCGAACAGATTCTGGCCGAGCACGAAACCCAGGTCGCCGAGCAACCCGCCCTCGCGCAAAGTGAAGTCGCGCTGGAAAAAGAGCAGCGTTTCCTCACCGAGGAAAAAGCCAAACCGGGTGTTCGTGAATTGGCAGATGGGATTTTGCTGACCGAGTTGGCGCCGGGAACGGGGGCCAAGGCTGGCCCTAGTGGCAAGGTCGAAGTTTTATATGTCGGACGCCTTCCCGACGGCACCGTGTTCGATCAGAACAGCAAGCCGCAGTGGTTCAGTCTGGATAGCGTAATCAGCGGCTGGCGCAGCGCATTGCAAAACATGCCGGTCGGTGCGAAATGGCGCCTGGTGATTCCATCGTCTCAAGCCTATGGCGCGGACGGTGCCGGCGATCTGATTGCCCCGTTCACACCGCTGGTGTTCGAAGTCGAATTGCGTGGTGCCACAAGCTGAGAACCGAGAACGAAAAACGGCGCGCAGAGCGCACCGTTTTTTAGTCTTGCAGGAGAGATTCAGGCCTGAACCGAATCCTCTTCCTTGTGCGCCGTGTGCAGCACTTCGATCAGGCAATCTTCCAGTTCGAAGCGCTCGTGCAACAGCCCGCCCAGCTCCTTGAATTTCTCCGCGACACACTTGCCTGCATCACACAGGTCGTTGAACGCCAGCAGCTTCTCGGTGATGACGTCGATGCGCGGGTAAATCGTCTCGGCCAGTTCCAGCCCGCGTTTGTCACCAAACGCCTTGGCTTCGCCGGTCAGCTGTTCGTAGATCTCGAAGTGCCCGGCAGACACGTAATCGACCAGCACGCCGCAGAATTCCTGCAAAGGTTTTCGGTTTTCGCTCAAAGCCTCTGGCTTGGCACCGAGAACATCATAGGTCCGAATCAGCTCTTCGCGCTCCTGCAACCAGCGATCGATCAGCAGATGCACTCCACCCCAACGTTCCTGAGCATTCTGACAACTTTCGAGCATGGTGATCTCTCTTCCCTTGTGGGTCATGCTGCCCTACACCTGTCGCAAACTTGAAAATCAAGAATCGGCCAGGCAGAGCGTCATCGAGCAACATAATTCCAATGACACGTGCGGGCCAGATTATGCCCGCGCGACAATGGCTTCAAGGTACGCAGGAGATAAAGTTCATACAAGTGTTTAATCACCCGTCAGCCCCCGGTGCGACGACACGCCGCTGAGCGGTCGTTCGCAGGCCAGCCAGACAACGCGCAGCAGCTGATAAACCCCCAGAATCGTCAACGCCACGAAAAGCAACAGACTCCATTCCGGAAGGCTCAGGTCGAACAGCGTCCAGGAAATTTCGGCGCAGTCTTCGTCCCCTTTGAACATCCGGGTCACCCGGCATAACCAAGGCAGGTTCTCGTACAAAGCCTCCGGCTGGGTTAAGCAAGTCGATAGCTGATGCGCCGGGTCGCTTTGCAGCAAGACCTGCCGCCACGCCGTGACCATACCCGCGAGACTGCATGACAGACCGAGCAGCCAATAAAGAAAAGTCCCGAAGCGGCCAGGGCCATGCACCGAAGCCATCAGGCAGACTCCGGTAAACAACGCCAGGCAGGCTCGCTGCAAAAGGCATAACCCGCATGGCTTGAGGCCGATTGCATATTCCAGGTAATAGGAAACGCCCAAGGCCAGAGCACCTGCAATAAAAGCCATGAAAAACAAGGAGCGTGAGCAGGCCAAAAACATGGCTTATCCGTAACAGTAGAGACAGGCGGTTACGGTAGAGGAAAGCGCGCCAGCCTTTCAAGGCAGGCCGGCACGGACACTTCACCAGAAGTGTAGGGAATTCCCGACAGCATCGAGAGGACTTGATGTAGTCCGATGTAGGACAAAGCCGATCAGGGACTACAAAGCTAAACATTCAATGAAATTCGAGCGGCCGGATCGCGCCCAATAACGACTCCCGCCCCTGTAGCAGCAGGCTGCTACAGGGGGAACGCGTCAGGCGTAAACGGGCGCTGGGAGTGGTGCCGCCAGCAGACGCTCGTCCAGCAGGCCCAGACCTTCCTGGAACAACTGATTGCTACGCTCTGTGTCGCCAAGCTGCGCGAGCAACCGAGCCAATTCTGCACAGGCTTCCGGGTTGCGCTGCACCCGCAAACTGCTTTCCAGATAGTCCCGCGCCTTGCCCCACAGACTGCTTTGCAGGCACAGACGGCCCAGTGTCAGCAAAAGACTTGGGTCAGCAGGATGATCCTTGAGCCAACCCTCGGCCGTTTGCAGCTGACGAGCCGGATCACTACCGCGCACCAATCCGTAGAGACGTGCCAGATGACTGTCGTACTTGCGCTTGAGCGCCGTGCGCAGCACTTCTTCCGCTTCGACCTGTGCACCCAGTTGCCGCAACTGCTCGGCGTAGGCCAACACCAACTGAGGCTCCTGGCGCTGAGCCGAGGTGAGTTGCTGCCAGGCGCGATTGAGCGATTGCAGCCCCACCGTGCCATCCGCCTCCTGATGCGCCGCCAGGGAAAGGTTTTCACCCCACGCCCGGCGTTCCAGATCGGCCAGCTCGGCGGGCGGCAAGACTTTATCCTTGCGCAGCTCCGGCAGCAGGCGAATCACGGCCGACCAGTCGCCGCGCTGCTGATGCAGACGCTGTAACTGGCGTAAGGTCTGGACGTTATGAGGATGGCGCTCGTGCATGGCTTGCAGCGTCACCAGGGCGCCTTCCGTGTCGCCGCGGTCGTTCTGCAACTGGGCGTGACTCAAGGCAATCGCCAACTCGGCCTGGGGCTGGCGCTCGAGGGCGCGCTCCAGCAAGTTGTCGCATTCCTCGTAGTGACCTTGTTCATTCGCGGCGCGCGCAGCACCGAGGTAGTAGAGCAGCGGCTGGCGTTCGGCTTCGGCAGCGCGATGCAGATGACGTTGTGCACTGGCCCAGCGACCTTCCGCCAGGTCCAACTGACCATGCTCGATCGCCACTTGCACCCGCCGACTGCGATTGCGTCGCGACCACGGGTTGACCACGCCGCTGGACGTCATCACCAGCTCGACCAGCGCCTTGATGCCCCAGAACACCAGCCAGAGCACCGCGACCAACGCCAGGGTGGCCCACAGGCTCGCTTCATAACGGAAGGTCTTGTAGGCGATCAGCACGTAACCGGAATGCTCGGCAATCGCCAGGCCCAGTGCGGCGGCCGCTGCGATGACCAGAAACACGATCACATAGAGGCGTTTCATGGCGTGGCCTCCTGCACAGTGTTCGCGGCCGGTTTTGCCATCGGCTTGATCGAGTCTTCGGCGTTGACGTTACGCCGCTCCAGATACCCCTGAACCGCACTCAGTGTGCCGGTCAGGTCCGGCGTGACCACCGTCACCGGCTGCTTGCTCAACTCGCCCACCTGCTCAAGCATGACCTTGCTCTGAGGGTTGTCCGGGTTGAAGTTGCCCGTCAGGACATCCCGCGCCTCCGCCAGCGCCTGGGTGTAGACCGCGGCCTGACCATTGAGCGCAGCCCATTGCGCTTGCTCCAAAGCGAGGCTCAGGGCCAGACGCACTTGGCTCAAACTCTGCCCGGCCAGCAATGGACGAACATTCTTGTCGGCGTTGAAGTCGATGCGGATGTAGCGCGAAATCTGGTCCCACCACTGCGCCCAACGGCTGGCGCCGTCACCGTCGGCCGTCAGGCCCAACAGCGATTCGCCGCGATCCTTGTACTCGGGGGCCAGCTCGGTGAGGTTGATGACCTGATCGCGCAAGGCGCCCAGTCGCAGGAACAACCCGGTGCGATCCGGCTGTTCAGTGCTGCGCAGCGCCACCAGGGTTTTGGCTACTTGCTCGCGAGCGGCAAAAGAGCCTGGATCGTTCTGTTCGCGCAGAATCTCATCGGCACCCTGCACCAGGGCCTGGGCGCTGCTGATGTCCTGCAACGCAGAAAGGCGTAGGCTGGCCAGGCGCAACAAGTGCTCGGCTTCGGCCAGGCGCCAGTCCTTGCGGCTTGCGCCGAGGACGGTTTCCAGACGCTGATTCAAGCGTTGCTGATCGCCTTGCAACTGCGTCACCAAACGGCTGCGAGCGTCCAGTTCTTCTGCCGCAGGCATCTGTTCAAGGCGTGCGCTCAGGCGCTGCTCGTTAAGCTTCAGACTTTGCGCCTGATCATTCAACGCCTGGACCTGACTCAACTGCTGCTGGTTGTTGGCTTGCAGGTGACGCACCTGCCAGACACCCCAACCGCCTACGGCAACACCGGCGGCGCCCAGCAGCAGCGCGACGATTGCCAGCCCGTTACCTCTGCGCTGCACTTCAGCAGCGGGCGGAGTTTCAACTGGCGCTTCAAGCGCCGGCAGCACGTCTTCTTTTGGCAAGGCTGTTTCGCTCACGTATCCATCCTTTGCATTAGAGAACGGGTTCGGGATGCTCCCGTAACGCCGTCAGCAAAGCCGCGGCACTGGCGCCACGACAATCCACAACTGTTTGGGCCCCGGCGGCACGTGCCAGCTCGGCGACCCTGGGGCTTGGAACAAACAACGGCAACTGCGCAAGAGCAGGCCAGGCATCGCCCGCCAATTGGCGCAGGTGCTCAAAACCCTGTCCACTGCTGACCACCAGCCCGTTCAAGCGTTCCGCTTCGATCCGGTCAGGCAGCACCGTCGACGAGTAATGAGGCAGGCCGCGACGGTATAACTCCAGATACTCGACACTAGCACCAAGCTCACGCAAACGCTCAGCCAGCAACTCGCGCCCGCCCTCCCCGCGCAGGATCAGCACCCGCGGATCGGATCGGGTAACCGCCTCGCGCAACGAAGGAAGTTCAAGCAAGGCTTCGCTGTCATCACCCTCGGCGGGAAAACTCACGTTCAGACCGTTATCCGCGAGGATCTGTGCAGTCGCCGCACCCACACTGAACCAGCGTGGTGACGGTGACTGTGGCCAATACTGATTGAGCAGGTCAACGCCGATTCTGGCGGCCGGTTTACTGACCACGATCACCGCACAGTAACGATCCAGTCCCTGAATCACCTCGCACATTGTGTCAGAAACTGGAATCGGCTCGATCTCCAGAAGCGGCAAGCTGCTGCTGAAAATCCCCGCTTGCGACAAAACGCCGCTCAACGCCGCCGACTCATCCGCAGGGCGTGTCAGCAGCAGGCGCCAGCCTGTCACTCGTGACCTGCCTCGCCATAGACCGCCTTGAGAATGTCGTCGGCGCCCTGGCTCAGCAGGTCTTCAGCCACTTGCACGCCCAAGGCTTCTGCATCGCCCCGTGGCGCGCGGGCCTCGGCGCTGAGCAGCAGGCCGCCGCTCGGATCGCCTACCAGACCGCGCAACCAGATCTGCTCGCCTTCAAGCACGGCGTAGCAGGCGATCGGCACTTGGCAGCCGCCATTCAGGTGTTTATTGAGGGAACGTTCGGCGGTCACGCGAGTGGCGGTGTCCTGGTGATGCAACGGCGCCAGCAACGCGTGAATTTCGCTGTCAACGCTGCGGCATTCGATGCCGACCGCGCCCTGGCCACCGGCCGGCAGGCTGTCGTCGACACTGATTGCCGAGGTGATGCGATCTTCGAAACCCAAACGAATCAGGCCGGCGGCCGCGAGGATGATGGCGTCGTATTCGCCGGCATCAAGCTTGGCCAGGCGCGTGTTGACGTTGCCGCGCAGGAAGCGGATTTCCAGGTCCGGGCGACGGGTCAGCAACTGAGCCTGACGGCGCAGGCTGGACGTGCCGACGATACTGCCTTGCGGCAACTCATCAAGACTGGTGTAAGTATTGGAAACGAACGCATCGCGCGGGTCTTCGCGCTCGCAGATGCAAAACAGACCGAGGCCTTCGGGGAAATCCATCGGCACGTCTTTCATCGAGTGCACGGCGATGTCGGCTTCGTTTTCCAGCAGCGCGGTTTCAAGTTCCTTGACGAACAGGCCCTTGCCACCGATTTTCGACAGGGGCGAGTCGAGCAGCTTGTCGCCACGACTGACCATGGGCACCAGCGTCACGAGCAGACCCGGATGGGCCTGTTCCAGACGGGTCTTGACGTATTCGGCCTGCCACAGGGCGAGAGCACTTTTGCGGGTGGCGATGCGGATTTCGCGAGAGGACATGGATCAATCCGTACTGAATAGATACGGCGGATAATAACAGCTCAGCCAAATCCACTTTGACTTGTATCAGGCACTGCGTGGCCTCCCTGGCCTCGGACGTCCAGCAAACGGGTGTGAAATTCGCCTGTGATCAGCGAGTTAAAGCTGTTGCATCATTTTGCGCACACCGGCCACGTGGCGACGGCTCACGATCAGGGCATCGCCATTGAGGCCTTTGAGGAACAGCTGAAAATGCCCCAGCGGCGTGCGTTGCAAGCGTTCGATGCGTTCGCGAGCGACCAGAGCGTTGCGGTGGATACGCACGAAACGGTCGCCAAATTCATCTTCCAGGGCCTTGAGCGGTTCATCCAGCAGCACTTCGCCGCCTTCATGGCGCAAGGTCACGTATTTGTGGTCGGCAATGAAGTAGACCACCTGACCCAGCGGGATCAGCTCAATGCCTTTACGTGTTCGGGCACTGATGTGGCTGCGTGGGCCGCTACCGCTTTCGGCGGCGGGACGGGTCAGGGCGGCGAGCTGGACGCGATTGGGCCGCTCGGCTTTCTTCAATGCATCATGTAAATGTTCAGTTCGCACAGGCTTCACCAGATAGCCCACGGCGCTGGCCTGCAGGGCTTCCACGGCAAATTCATCGGGCCCGGTGCAAAACACCACGGCGGGCGGGGTTTCGCGTTCGCACAACCGGGCAGCCACTTGCAGGCCATCAAGGCCTGGCATGCCGATATCGAGCAACACGATATCCGGCTTGTGGCTGTCGATCAACGCTAACGCCTCTTCGCCGTTCGTGGCGCTGGGCTCCAGGACATTGTATCCCTCGAGTTCGCCAACCATTCGGCTCAGGCGCTCGCGGGCTAGGGGTTCGTCATCAACGATCAGGACATTCATATTGCGCTGGATTCCTGCGTGAGTCTCGCACAAGGATAGCGTAGACAGGTGAAGTGACGTCCGTCACCGCGATCCACGCTAAGACTAGCGCGAGGGCCAAAAAGTGCCGCGAGACCGGCGGCTAAATTTTCATCTGCCAAATGATTGGAGGCTCTGGCCCGCGTAAGCGAGGTATCGCCGTAGGGTTTGCCGATACACAATATGAACACCCCCTCTTCTTATAGTCAGCCGCAGCGCCGAGAAGTGCGCTGATCCTACTGTCCAACTGTAGACGGTTGCAGGGACGATATTGCTCAATCGAAAAATATCGTTGCGCAATTTCCCACAAGGCATGCCCTGAGTATGGACCGCGCTCCGAAAAAAAAACCTGTCGACCAGCGTCAGCGACAGGGTTGGCAACCCTGTTATTATCCGCGACAGCTTCCACCGTCATTATTTCTTCAGCCGACACGAGCGAATTCATGAGCACTGACAAGACCAATCAGTCCTGGGGCGGCCGCTTCAGTGAACCCGTCGACGCCTTCGTCGCCCGCTTCACCGCCTCCGTCACTTTCGACCAGCGCCTGTATCGCCACGACATCATGGGCTCGATCGCCCACGCCACCATGCTGGCCAAGGTCGGCGTGCTGACCGACGCCGAGCGCGACAGCATCACCGATGGCCTGAAGACCATCCAGGGTGAAATCGAGGCCGGCCAGTTCGACTGGCGCATCGACCTCGAAGACGTGCACATGAACATTGAGGCGCGTCTGACCGACCGCATCGGCGTGACCGGTAAAAAGCTCCACACCGGCCGCAGCCGTAACGACCAGGTCGCCACCGACATCCGCCTGTGGCTGCGTGACGAGATCGACCTGATCCTGAGCGAAATCACCCGTTTGCAAAAAGGCTTGCTGGAGCAGGCCGAGCGTGAAGCCGGCAGCATCATGCCGGGCTTCACCCACCTGCAAACCGCGCAGCCGGTGACCTTCGGGCACCACATGCTGGCCTGGTTCGAAATGCTCAGCCGCGACTACGAGCGTCTGGTCGACTGCCGCAAGCGCACCAACCGCATGCCGCTGGGCAGCGCCGCGCTGGCGGGCACCACCTACCCGATCGATCGCGAATACACAGCCCAGCTGCTGGGCTTCGACGCGGTGGGCGGTAACTCGCTGGACAACGTGTCCGATCGCGACTTCGCCATCGAGTTCTGCTCGGCCGCGAGCATCGCGATGATGCACTTGTCGCGCTTCTCTGAAGAGCTGGTGCTGTGGACCAGCGCTCAGTTCCAGTTCATCGATCTGCCAGACCGCTTCTGCACCGGCAGCTCGATCATGCCGCAAAAGAAAAACCCGGACGTGCCCGAGTTGGTTCGCGGCAAGACCGGTCGCGTGTTCGGCGCGCTGATGGGCCTGCTGACCTTGATGAAAGGCCAGCCATTGGCCTACAACAAGGACAATCAGGAAGACAAGGAACCGCTGTTCGACGCCGCCGACACCTTGTGCGACTCGCTGCGGGCCTTCGCTGACATGATCCCGGCGATCAAGCCCAAGCACGCGATGATGCGCGAAGCGGCGCTGCGGGGTTTCTCCACCGCGACCGACCTGGCTGACTACCTGGTACGCCGTGGCCTGCCATTCCGTGACTGCCACGAAATCGTCGGCCATGCCGTGAAGTATGGCGTGGAAAGCGGCAAGGACCTGGCGGAAATGAGCCTGGAGGAGCTGCGCAAGTTCAGCGACCAGATCGAACAGGACGTGTTTGCCGTGCTGACCCTGGAAGGCTCGGTGAACGCCCGTGACCATATCGGCGGGACTGCGCCGGCGCAGGTCAAGAAGGCTGTGGCGCGCGGTCAGGCATTGCTCGCCAGCCGCTGAGTCAAAAGCTTCGCGAGCAAGCCCGCTCCCACATTGGGTCTTTGGGGTTCACAAAATGTGTGTTCACCGCCGATCTGATGTGGGAGCGGGCTTGCTCGCGAATGCGATCTTACAACCGCTACAAAACCTACTTCTTGGACGCGACCATCGCCATAAACGCCGGCATCGCCGCGTCCTTGTCCGCCGCAATCCGCTGCACGTTCGGGTTCTGCTCCAGACGCTTCAACAGCGCTTTGGCCGCCGGCATCTCGGCCAGCAAATCCAGATCAAACAGCTTCTGCGCCACCGCACAAGCCAGCGGCACGCTGTACAGGAAATACAAATCCGCAATGCTCAGACTGTCCCCCGCCACATAAGGGGCGAACTTGCCGTGCCTGCCCAAGGACGCAAACCCCAGCAACAGTTCAGCCTTGGTCTTGTCCTTGATCGCCTCCGGCACCTGCATGCCGAAAAATGCCTCGGCGTAGCACGCGCGCGCCGGCAACTCGATGTACAGCTCGATTTCCTTGGCCAGCGCCAGCACTTGCGCCCGTTCAAACGGATCGCTCGGCAATAGCGGCGTGCCTTTCTGGCTTTGCTCGATGTATTCGAGGATCACGGCAGTTTCGTTGATGAAACCTTGCTCGGTACGCAAGACCGGAACCTTGCCGCGCGGGCTGATGGCCAGCGCCTCCGGGCTTGTGCCCGCGTAAAACGGCACTTCTTCAAACGGTACGCCCTTCTCCAGCAGCGCCAGCTTGACCATGTTGTAGTAGTTACTGACGGAAAATCCATAAAGCTTGAGCATCACATAGCCTCCAGGCCGTGCGGGGTTGGCAGTGCCTGTTTATAGAACGCCGGAGCGATTCCTGCCAGCAGCATCACAGCGCTGAATGCAGGTAAACTGGCCGCCTTAAACTTGAGGAGCCTGCCATGAGCGAGCCAACTGATATCGAGATCGACGAAGAAGAATTCACCGAAACCACCCTGATCGAAGCCATCGAAAACCAGATCGAAAGCGACAACCCGCCAGCGGCCAAGGCCACCTTCAACAAGCTGACCCTGGTGGGTTACGAGCGTGAAGAAATCCTCAACCTGATGGCCCACGTGTTGGCGGTAGAAATCGACGCGATCCTCGAAGAAGACCGCGCGTTCAACACCGAATGGTACGAAACAGCGTTGCGTGCGCTGCCCGAGCTGCCACCGGAAAAGAAATAACCCCATTTCATGTGGCGCGGGCTTTTGTGGTGAGGGGATTTATCCCCGTTGGGTCGCGAAGCGGCCCTGAAATCCATGTTCACGGTGATTCAATTAAACCGCGCTCATAGGGTTTGCGACTGCTGCGCAGCCGAACGGGGATAAATCCCCTCGCCACAGGTAATCTCCACCCACACAATTTGTCACCCATCAATCCCGTCTTCCCCCACACCCTGACTACACTGAGTCCACCCCGCTGCCGCACCACCCGCCGGGGAACGCATCCCGTGGTGAAAAAACCCTGATGCAGGCACTGGACATGCCGCACGAGTGGGCTCACCTTAGGGGCGCTGTCGTCCAATTCCTAGAAAGTCTGGAGTCCTTATGTCGCTTACCCCTGAGTTGGTTGCCGAACTGGAAATCCTCGCACTCTTCAACCTGGACAGTTCCCAGGAAGGTTTGAAAATTCATCAGACCGCTGCCCCGAAAGCCATTGCTGCCGCTCAACGCCTGTACGAAAAAGAACTGATCGACCAGCCAGATGGCGGTTATCTGACCAGTCTGGGTCGTGACGCTGCGCAAAATGTACAAACCGTTCTGACGATTCTGAGCGTCCAGGAAACAGCCTGAGTATTAGCGCATCGCCCACGGAAACCCCTGCTACGGGATTTCCGCGGGCACACTTTGTGAGCTGCGGCCACCGCACGGTAGAAATCTGACGTCAAAAAACAAAATCAGCTTAAAAGTCCCGGGCCCGAGGCGCTAAACTGCCCCTCATCCGCAGACCCTACGTCCGTGCCTCGCGAGCCGGTTTGAGCTGACATGACCCGCACCCATGAAATTCGCCCCGATCTGGACGAGGGAATCGACCGCAAGGTTCTCAGTCAGCTGCGCGCACGTTTTCTGAAACTCAACGAAGGCCGCATGGCCCGTGCCGTGGAAGGGCTGTCGACCCGACAGCAAACCGTGCTGACACTGCTGCCGCTGTTTTTCCACGTGAATCATCCATTGTTGCCAGGCTATGTGTCAGGTAGCACGCCGGCCGGGCTGTCGAATTTCGAGCCTGACGCCAACGCCCTCGCTGAAGCCCAACGACTGACCCGATCGTTCTCCTACAAGCCGCGCCACGGCAGCAATCCGCCGCGACCGATTCACGGTCTGTTCCTGATGGGCAGCCTGGGCACCCTGGCCCAGGCCGATCAGAGCGACATGGACGTGTGGGTCTGTCATGCCCAGGACTTGAGCGAAAACGAACTGGCCGAGCTGCGCAAGAAATGCCAGCTGCTTGAAATCTGGGCCGCGAGCCAGGGCGCCGAGGCGCATTTCTTTCTGATCGACCCGGCCCGCTTCGTCCTCGGCGAGCGCGATACGCAATTGAGTTCGGAAGACTGCGGCACGACCCAGCACTATCTGCTGCTGGATGAGTTTTACCGCACCGCGATCTGGCTAGCCGGTCGCACGCCGATCTGGTGGCTGGTGCCGGTCTATGAAGAATCTGCTTACGATCGATACACCCACACGCTTCTGTCCAAGCGTTTCATTCGGGCAGACGAGTCGTTGGACTTGGGGCATCTGGCCTATATCCCCCCAGGGGAATTCATCGGCGCCGGGCTCTGGCAGTTGTTCAAGGGCATCGAGTCGCCCTACAAGTCCGTGCTCAAACTGCTGCTGATCGAGGTTTACGCCAGCGAACACCCGAAGGTTCATTGCCTGAGCCTGCGCTTCAAGCAAGCGGTGTTCGCCAATCAACTGGACCTCGACGAGCTCGACCCTTACATCGTGGTCTACCGACGCATTGAGGAATACCTCACGGCGCGTGGCGAGCCGGAGCGCCTTGAGCTGGTACGCCGCGCGCTGTATCTGAAGGTCAACCGCAAGCTCACCGGCAGCAGTCGCACCCAGAGCTGGCAGCGCTCACTGCTTGAGCGGCTGGCTCACGAATGGAACTGGGATCCGCGGCAACTGGCGCTGCTCGACAGCCGCAGTCAATGGAAAGTCCGCCAGGTCAGCACTGAACGCCGAGCCTTGGTCAACGAACTGAATTACAGCTACCGCTTCCTGACCCAGTTCGCCCGCGACGAGCAAACCGTTAGCCTGATCAACAAACGCGACCTCAACGTGCTGGGTCGGCGGCTGTATGCAGCCTTTGAGCGTAAAGCGGACAAAGTCGAGTTCATCAACCCCGGCATCGCTCCGGATCTGGCCGAAGACACCCTGACCCTGGTGCAGGCGCCGAACAAAAAAGAACCCGGACAAACCCAGTGGGGCTTGTACAACGGCAGCCTGACCGCCCATGAATGGGAACATTTCGCGCCGATCAAGCGCAGCCGCCAATTGCTGGAGCTGCTGACCTGGTGCCACCGCAACGGCGTGATCGACAGCAGCACGCGCCTCGCCCTGCACCCCGGCACCAGCGACTTGAGCGAATTTGAACTGTTCAACCTGCTTGGCAGCCTGCAACAAAGCATCGCCCTGCCGTTGACAACCGTCGCCGAAGAGCCGCTGCTGCGCGCCAGCGTGCCAAGTGAAGTGCTGATTCTGGTGAACGTCGGCGTCGATCCGCTCAAGCACCATCGCGACCTGAATATCCTGATGACCACCGAACGCACCGATTCCCTGAGCTACGCCGGGGTGCGGGAAAACCTGGTACTGACCCTGGACCAGGTCACGCTCAATAGCTGGAACGAAGTGTTGGTCAACCGCTACGACGGCCCGCACGCCCTGCTCGACTGCCTGCGCGACTATCTCAACAACCTGCCGAGCGGGCCCCAACAGCCCAAACTGCGGGTTCGCTGTTTCTGCCACAACCGGGCGCAATTTATCGCCCGACGGGTCGAAGAGGTCCTCGATACTGCGCAGAACTTGCTGCTGAGCAAGCTCAATCATCGTTATCTGGTGCAGGTCCAGCAGCATTATCACGTACTGGAACTGGTGCCCGGCCACGTCAATCACGTCGCCCTCGCCACGTTGCCAGCGCTGTTCGATTACCTGGGTGAAGAACTGGCGAGCTACAGCCCGCTGCACCTGGACCCGATGGCACTGGAAGACCACGACCTGGCGCTGCTCCTGCCCATGGGCCAGCCTGAATGCATCCAGGTGTTCTACCGAATCACCGATCAGCAGGCGGATCTGTACGTGCTGGATGAGTTCAATGCCCTGTGGCAACAGCGTCTGCCCTATCACGATGAGCAAAGCCTGCTGGTGCCACTGCAACGGTTCCTGCAATCAATCCAGTACCGACGCGACGCCTTGCTGCCGATGAACACCGCCCAGCCTCTGAACCTCGACACATTGTATTACCAGCTGTTGCCGTCAGGCCCCGGCCGGGCGCGTCGGGTCGAGGCCCGGCCAGCGCCGCAAACCCCGGTCAACAAACCGTTCTACGACGTGCAGGCGATCATCGGCAAAGCCGCGCCGGGGCAGGTGCAGGTCACGTTGTATTGCAATCAGCGGGAATTTTCAGAGCTGGAACATGGCGACCAGTTGTTCAGCGTGGTCGCCCGGGAAATCGTCGAGCAGCGCCGGGAAACCGAGCGCTATCGCTGCTACATCACCGACCTGGACTTGTCGGGCCTGCTCGGTGATGGTCAGAGTTCAAGCAATTTGTACTTGCGCTACAAGGCCGACCTGGAGCGCGCGTTGAATGAGGCGCTCGAGCAGGTCTAAGTGGTTTATTCCGGAAAATGACCGCCTTCGGCCGGCTGGGATTCGACTTCCAGCAGGGTCAGTTTGAGGGTTTTACCGCCCGGTGCTGGCCAGTCGATGTGTTGACCCACCTTGAGGCCCAGCAACGCACTGCCGACCGGCGCCAGGATGGAAATCTTGCCTTCGTCGGCGTTGGCATCCTTGGGGTAGACCAGGGTCAGGTGATAGTCCTTGCCACTGCCTTCTTCGCGGCAATGCACACGGGAATTCATGGTGACGACATCGGCGGGCACTTCATCGTGACCGACCAGGGTATCGGCGCGATCCAGTTCGGTTTGCAGCGCGATAACGCCCGGCAGCGTGTCATCCAGGCTGTCGATCAGGCGCTCCAGACGTTGCACGTCCAGACGAGTAAGGGTGATGGAAGGTGCGGTCATGATTGAGGCAGACTCCTTTCTTCTGCACAAAAAAAGCAAAACCCCGCCAGAAAAAGGCGGGGTTTTCACGAGCCTCGATGGGTTGAGGCGTTTCTGGACACTATCACAGCTCAATAAATATACAAGTCAGGGGCGACCACGCACCTGCGCTGACATTTTTGAGAGAGGCTTGCCTGTGGCGAGGGAGCTTGCTCCCGTTCGGCTGCGCAGCAGTCGTAAGCTTTTTGGGGCCGCTTCGCAGCCCAGCGGGAGCAAGCTCCCTCGCCACAAAAGCTCTTATGCCAAGGCTTTGCGCTGGACTGCCTGGGCGCAGATCACACGGCGACGATCATCATCCGCCGAGCGCCACTCGCGGATGTCTTCGACATGGCGAAAACACCCGAGGCAGACTTTCTGCTCGTCCAGCCGGCACACACCGCTGCACGGCGAAGGCACCGCCGGGCTGACATTGCTGTAGAGCGGCTTGGGCGGACGAACGGGCGCAGGTTGCGTCACGATCTCACAGACCTTCGAAGTCGAGCTCGGCGTCAGCTTGCTGCTTGACGATGCGCTCGAGCATCTCGCCGAGTTGTTCGTCGCTCTTGTCACACATCCAGCGCTTGCTCTCTTCGTCGTAATCGAAGTGGAACCCGCCGGACACGGCCGCCAGCCACAACTGCCGCAGTGGCTCCTGACGGCTGAAGATCAACTGGCTGCCGTTTTCGAACTTGACGGTGAGCACACCGGCCGAGCTCTCCAGATCGATATCCAGGTCACACTCGTCAAAAATATCCTCCAGCGTCTGCTGGGTGGCATCGACCAGATCGTGGAAACGGGCTTCGGTCAAACTCATTGCGGCAACCTCAAAAAGTGTCTGTTCACGCTCAAGCGCCGCAAGATACGGGCGAGCCCCGGTGATTGCAAAGGATAACGATCAGGTACCGCTATCGATATGTTAAGCGCTAAACCTGTGGGAGCGAGTCTGTGGTGAGGGGATTTATCCCCGTTGGGTCGCGAAGCGGCCCTGATTTTGAGACTACGATGTGTATCAGAAAAACCGCATTCACCGGTTTTGCGACTGCTTCGCAGCCGAACGGGGATAAATCCCCTCACCACAGGCTCGCTCCCACAGGGATTGTGCATAACCTACTGGCATCGGGCGCAGCCCCGCCGGACGGGAGCCCCGTCGCATAGGCAAGCTGCCGGGTGGCCGGTATACTCCGGCGCAATTAACGCATTTTCAAGGATTTCGCCATGAAGCGCCTGATCTCTTCCCTTGCCGCGCTCCTCGCGGTTGCCTGTCTTGTGTCGGCTTGTGGTCAAAAAGGCCCGTTGTACCTGCCTGACGATTCCCAGGATCCTGCCGAGCAGGCCCAGTCCTCGCAAAAGCAGCCGTCCAAAGCACACAAGCACGACGTCTACCAATAAGGGAACGCCATGGACGCTTTTAACTACCGTGACGGTGAGCTGTTCGCGGAAGGGGTTGCCCTGTCCGCCATCGCCGAGCGCTTTGGCACACCGACTTACGTCTACTCGCGCGCCCACATCGAAGCCCAGTACCTGGCTTTCGCCGATGCGCTGGCCGGCATGCCGCACCTGGTGTGCTTCGCGGTCAAGGCCAACTCCAACCTGGGTGTGCTGAACGTCCTGGCGCGTTTGGGTGCCGGTTTTGACATCGTTTCCAGTGGCGAGCTGGAGCGCGTACTGGCCGCTGGCGGCAGCCCCGACAAGATTGTGTTCTCCGGTGTCGGCAAGACCCGTGATGACATGCGTCGTGCCCTGGAAGTCGGTGTCCATTGCTTCAACGTCGAATCCACCGACGAGCTGGAACGCCTGCAAGTGGTCGCCGCCGAACTGGGCGTTCGCGCACCGATCTCGCTGCGTGTGAACCCGGACGTCGATGCCGGCACGCACCCGTACATTTCCACCGGTCTCAAAGAGAACAAGTTCGGCATCGCCATTGCCGACGCCGAGGACGTGTACATCCGCGCCGCGCAGCTGCCGAACCTGGAAGTGGTCGGCGTCGATTGCCACATCGGTTCGCAACTGACCACCCTGCCTCCGTTCATCGATGCCCTCGACCGCCTGCTGGGCCTGGTCGACCGTCTCGGCGATTGCGGCATTTACCTGCGCCACATCGATCTCGGTGGGGGTTTGGGCGTGCGTTATCGCGATGAAGAGCCACCATTGGCGGCCGACTACATCAAAGCCGTGCGCGAGCGTCTCGACGGTCGTGACCTGGCGCTGGTGTTCGAGCCGGGCCGCTTCATCGTCGCCAACGCTGGCGTGCTGCTGACCCAGGTCGAGTACCTCAAGCACACCGAACACAAAGACTTCGCCATCGTCGATGCGGCCATGAACGACTTGATCCGCCCGGCGCTGTACCAGGCCTGGATGGACGTCACCGCCGTGCGCCCGCGCACTACCGCGGCTCGCGCCTATGACATCGTCGGCCCGATCTGCGAAACCGGCGACTTCCTGGCCAAGGATCGTGAACTGGCCCTGGAAGAAGGCGACCTGCTGGCTGTGCATTCGGCCGGCGCCTATGGGTTTGTCATGAGTTCCAACTACAACACCCGCGGCCGCGCCGCTGAAGTGTTGGTGGACGGTGATCAGGCATTTGAAGTGCGTCGCCGTGAGACGGTAGCCGAGTTGTTTGCTGGCGAAAGCCTGCTGCCGGAGTAATCCCATGCTGCTGCGTTTTACCAAGATGCACGGCCTGGGCAATGACTTCATGGTCCTCGACCTGGTCAGCCAGCACGCGCATATCCTGCCCAAGCACGCCAAGCAATGGGGCGATCGGCACACCGGCATCGGTTTCGACCAGTTGCTGATCGTCGAAGCGCCGAGCAACCCGGACGTGGATTTCCGTTACCGGATCTTCAACTCCGACGGCTCCGAAGTGGAACAGTGCGGCAACGGTGCGCGCTGTTTCGCCCGCTTCGTGCTCGACAAGCGCCTGACCGCCAAGCGGCAGATCCGCGTCGAGACCAAAAGCGGCATCATCGAACTGGATATCCGCAGCGACGGCCAGATCGGTGTCAACATGGGCGCACCGCGCCTTGTGCCGGCCGAGATTCCATTCGAGGCGCCAGAACAGGCCTCTAGCTATAAGCTCGATGTCGAGGGTGCGACGGTTGAACTGGCCGCCGTGTCCATGGGCAACCCCCATGCCGTGCTGCGGGTCAGCGACATCAACAAAGCACCGGTGCATGAACTGGGGCCGAAAATCGAACATCACCCGCGCTTCCCGGCGCGGGTCAATGTCGGTTTTCTCCAGGTCATCGACCGCAACCGTGCGCAGTTGCGCGTCTGGGAACGTGGCGCCGGGGAAACCCAGGCCTGCGGCACCGGCGCGTGCGCTGCTGCAGTGGCCGCGATCAGCCAGGGGTGGATGGATTCGCCGCTATTGATCGACCTGCCCGGCGGGCGTCTGTCCATTGAATGGGCAGGCCCTGGCCAACCGGTCATGATGACCGGCCCGGCAGTACGCGTTTATGAAGGACAAGTGCGTCTTTGAGAGAGTCGAATCCATGAAAGATAAGCCCCAGGTTCCCGCCCCACAGCCCGACGAATCCCCTTCCGAAAGCCTTGAGGCGGCGGCGATTGCCGCGTACCTGGAGGCTCATCCGGATTTCTTCGTCGAGCACGAAGAATTGCTCCCGGCCTTGCGCATTCCGCACCAGCGTGGCGATACCGTTTCGCTGGTCGAGCGCCAGATGAAAATCCTGCGCGACCGCAACATCGAGTTGCGTCATCGCCTCTCGCACTTGATGGACGTGGCCCGCGACAACGACCGCCTCTTCGACAAGACCCGCCGCCTGATTCTCGCGCTGATGGATGCCAACAGCCTGGAAGACGTGGTGATCACCGTCGAAGACAGTCTGCGCCAGGACTTCCAGGTGCCTTTTGTCAGCCTGATCCTGCTGGGCGACAACCCCATGCCGGTCGGTCGCTGGGTCACCCATGCCGACGCGCAAACGGCCATCGGCGGCCTGCTCTCGGAAGACAAAAGCGTCAGCGGCAGCCTGCGTGAACACGAGCTGGACTTCCTGTTCGGCGAAGAACAGCGCAAGCAGATCGGCTCCACCGCCGTCGTCGCCATCAGCTATCAAGGCATCCACGGCGTCCTGGCCATCGCCAGCCGCGATCCGCAGCACTACAAAAGCTCGGTTGGCACGCTGTTCCTGAGCTACATCGCCGAAGTCATGGGCCGCGTTCTGCCTCGGGTCAACAGCTCCCTGCGCTCGGTACGCTGACCATGGAACGGCAACTGGACGCTTACTGCGAACACCTGCGCAGTGAGCGACAGGTGTCGCCCCACACGCTATACGCCTACCGCCGCGACCTCGACAAAGTGCTGGGCTGGTGCGTCAAACAGAACATCAGCAGCTGGGCCGCGCTGGATATCCAGCGTTTGCGCAGCCTGATCGCGCGCCTGCATTCACAGGGTCAATCGTCCCGCAGCCTGGCACGCCTGCTGTCGGCAGTCCGTGGCCTCTATCATTATCTGAACCGCGAAGGCCTGTGCGATCACGACCCGGCCAACGGCCTGGCACCGCCCAAGGGCGAACGACGCCTGCCGAAAACCCTCGATACCGACCGCGCGCTGCAGCTGCTGGAAGGCGCGGTGGAGGATGATTTCCTGGCGCGTCGGGATCAGGCGATTCTGGAGCTGTTCTACTCCTCGGGTTTGCGGCTGTCGGAGCTGACCGGGCTCAATCTCGATCAACTGGACCTGGCCGACGGCATGGTTCAGGTGCTTGGCAAGGGCAGCAAGACTCGATTGCTGCCGGTGGGCAAAAAGGCCCGCGAAGCCTTGGAACTGTGGCTGCCGTTGCGGGCGATGACCAACCCGGCGGACGACGCGGTGTTTGTCAGCCAGCAAGGTCGACGCCTTGGCCCCCGGGCGATTCAGGTGCGGGTCAAAGCCGCTGGCGAACGTGAGCTTGGGCAGAACCTGCACCCGCACATGCTGCGACACTCCTTTGCCAGCCATCTGCTGGAATCCTCACAGGACCTGCGCGCCGTCCAGGAATTGCTCGGCCACTCGGACATCAAGACCACCCAGATCTACACCCACCTGGACTTCCAGCACCTGGCCACGGTCTACGACAGCGCCCATCCACGGGCCAAACGCATTAAGGGCGATGATTCATGACCATCCAATTGATCACCTTCGACCTAGACGACACCCTGTGGGACACCGCCCCGGTGATCGTCAGCGCCGAAGCCATACTGCGTGAATGGCTGATCGAACACGCACCGAATCTGGGCGCGGTGCCGGTAGAGCATCTGTGGGCCATTCGTGAGCGGATCCTGACCAGCGAACCGAGCCTCAAACACCGCATCAGCGCACTGCGCCGCCGGGTGTTGTTCCACGCGCTGGAAGAGTCCGGTTACGACCACGGTCAGGCTTCGGACCTGGCTGACAAGGGTTTTGAAGTGTTTCTGCATGCACGGCATCAGATCGAGGTGTTCCCTGAAGTCGAACCGACGCTGGAGACACTGGCCAAGCATTACGCCTTGGGCGTGGTCACCAATGGCAACGCCGATGTACGCCGGCTGGGGCTGGCGGATTACTTCAAGTTTGCGTTGTGCGCCGAAGACATCGGCATCGCCAAGCCCGATGCACGACTGTTTCATGAGGCGCTGCAACGTGGTGGGGCGATGGCGGAGACGGCGGTGCATATCGGCGATCATCCAGGGGATGACATTGCCGGGGCGCAGCAGGCTGGGTTGCGGGCGATCTGGTTTAACCCGACGGGCAAGGCCTGGGAAGCCGAGAAGGCGCCGGATGCGGAGATCCGCAGCCTGACCGAGCTGCCGGCGTTGTTGGCCCTCTGGAATTCCCAACACTGATCCTGAGATTACACACACCCGCTCCCACAGGGGATAGTGCCAAACCGAAGAATTTTGTTTCAGGCATGAAAAAGCCCGCAGCGACGGCGGGCTTTTCAGCAAGCAAGGGCAGACGCTTTAGATAGGCCGGCTGCCGTACTTGTTATCAGGCTTCTTGGGAGGATCGGCGACCACATTGGCCTCCACTTCCTGCACCTTGCCGCCCCGTGCCAGAAACTCTTCCATGGCCTTGGCCAGGGCGTCGCGTTCCTTGTTCTTGGCTTCGACGCTCGGCAGCTCGTCAACCGACACCGCAGCCTTGGCTTTGCCTTTGGCGGTCGGAACGGGCGTTTCACCGCCGTCGTCTTCAGCGACGTCTTCGGCCGCTGCTTCCAGACCTTCTTCGGTTTCGTCGTCGTCGCCTACTTCGAGGTCGTCGTTTTCCAGATCATCGTCGCTCATGTTCTACCTCATGACTTGCGAAAAGCAGATTAGTTATAGCCCAGCTTCACCGTCTGTCGACAGCTGCCGGAAAAATTCAATAACCGCTGGTGACCAGCGGTTCATGCCTCTTCACCGTGCACGGTGGCGAGGACTTTACGGGCACCGCCAAAATCACGGTGCTCGCCCAGATAAACGCCTTGCCAGGTCCCCAGCGCCAGTCGGCCTGCCGAAATCGGCAAACTGAGCTGACAGCCAAGCACGCTGGCCTTGAAGTGCGCCGGGAGGTCGTCCAGGCCTTCGTCGTTATGCTCATAGCCGTCTGTTCCTTGTGGGATCAGACGATTGAAAAATCGTTCGAAGTCGCGACGTACCGCCCGATCGGCGTTCTCGTTGATGGTCAACGACGCCGAGGTATGCTGCAGCCACAAGTGCAACAGACCGACCCGACACGCCTTGAGTTCAGGCAGGCCGGCGAGTAACTCGTCCGTTACCAGATGAAAGCCCCGGGGCCGTGCCCGCAGGGTAATCAGAGTCTGTTGCCACATACAGTTCTCCGCACGTTCGGGGCGCATTCTAGCGCGCTCTGGGAAAAAACAAAGGCCCTAATATTCCTTCAATCATGTAAGCCATTGGCCGCAGAAAAACGCCCGTCGTAAACGCCACTAAACGTGTACGAAAAAACCTTTCAGCAGTCCCTTCACTGACAAACTCCAGACAAAAAAATGCCCGGCAAGCCGGGCAAGTTTTTTATGCGCGTGCTTACAAGTTGTAGCCGCGTTCGTTGTGGAGTGCCAGGTCGATACCGACGGCCTCTTCTTCTTCCGTGATACGCAGACCCATGACAGCGTCCAGTACCTTGAGAATGACGTAGGTGACGATCGCGGTGTAGATCACCGTGAAGCCCACGCCCTTGCACTGAATCCAGACTTGAGCGGCGATGTCGGTGACGGTGCCGAAGCCACCCAGGGACGGTGCGGCGAACACACCGGTCAGGATCGCGCCGAGGATACCGCCGATACCGTGCACACCGAAGGCGTCCAGGGAATCGTCATAGCCAAGTTTGCGTTTCAGGGTGGTGGCGCAGAAGAAGCACACCACGCCTGCTGCCAGACCGATGACCAGCGCGCCCATCGGGCCCACGGTGCCAGCGGCTGGGGTGATGGCGACCAGACCGGCCACAACACCCGAAGCGATACCCAGTGCACTTGGTTTGCCGTGGGTGATCCACTCGGCGAACATCCAGCCCAGTGCAGCGGCGGCGGTTGCGATCTGGGTCACCAGCATCGCCATACCGGCGGTGCCGTTGGCCGCAGCGGCGGAACCGGCGTTGAAACCGAACCAACCCACCCACAGCATCGCGGCGCCCATCAGGGTGTAACCGAGGTTGTGCGGCGCCATCGGCGTGGTCGGGAAGCCTTTGCGCTTGCCGAGCACGATGCATGCAACCAGACCAGCCACACCAGCGTTGATATGCACCACGGTGCCGCCGGCGAAGTCGAGCACGCCCCAGTCCCACATCAGGCCGCCGTTGCCGGACCAGACCATGTGCGCAATCGGTGCGTAAACCAGAGTGAACCACACGCCCATGAAGATCAGCATGGCGGAGAACTTCATCCGCTCGGCGAAGGCACCGACGATCAGCGCAGGGGTGATGATGGCGAAGGTCATCTGGAAGGTGATGAACACCGCCTCAGGGAACAGCGCCGCAGGACCGGTCAGGCTCGACGGCGTGACACCGGCGAGGAATGCCTTGCCCATGCCACCGAAGAACGAGTTGAAGTTGACGACGCCCTGCTCCATGCCGGTGGTGTCGAACGCGATGCTGTAGCCATAAATGACCCACAGAATGCTGATCAGGCCGGTAATGGCGAAGCACTGCATCATCACGGAAAGAATATTTTTGGAGCGAACCATGCCGCCGTAGAACAGCGCGAGGCCGGGAATGGTCATGAACAGCACGAGGGCTGTCGAGGTCATCATCCAGGCGGTATCGCCGGAGTTGAGGACTGGGGCCGCCACTTCGTCTGCCGCCATAGCCAGGCTGGGCATTACGAGGGACAACAGGGCTCCTAGCCCTGCGAATTTACGCAGAGTCATATTGTTTTCTCCTGGGGCGTTGGGTTTGTGGCGGCGTTTAAATCGCGTCGGTATCGGTTTCGCCGGTACGGATGCGAATCGCCTGTTCCAGATTGACCACGAAGATCTTGCCGTCACCGATCTTGCCGGTGTTGGCGGCCTTGGTTATCGCCTCGATAACCCGGTCCAGATCCTTGTCGTCAATGGCGACATCGATCTTCACCTTGGGCAGAAAATCGACCACGTACTCCGCGCCGCGATACAGCTCGGTGTGACCCTTCTGCCGACCGAAGCCTTTGACTTCAGTAACGGTAATGCCCTGCACGCCGATCTCGGACAGCGACTCGCGCACGTCGTCCAGTTTGAACGGCTTGATGATGGCAGTGACTAGCTTCATGAAAACTCTCTCCCGAATTGGTGGACTTGCCCCAGGAAAACAAACCCGTCTCAAGTCTAAGCGCAGTGCCTGGCTTTGTAACGCATCGTCGACCTTACCTGCCCGTCCGACGCCAGCTAACCGCTCCTCACGAAACAACTCCCCGTTCCGCTTGGCGCACTGCATTCGTCACAGCGACTGCATCAGTGCATGGGTTACTACTGACTAAGCAGAAAGCTTGCCATCTCGCCAAAACCCACTGAATTCAATCCCTTGGCCGCTGCGGACAGCCGCTTCACACAATCAGCCCGACAGATACGCACAACAACAGTGCGCGACCGTCCATCCACATGCGCGAAAAGCGTGCATGCCTGCTGTCGGAATTGACTATAGACACTGCGTGATACACTGCCCGCCATTGTTGACAGGACATTTCCCATGCTCGCACCCAAAGACTTCCTCGACGCCCTGACCGGCACCGCCTCCCGCCTCTTCAGCGGCGAAACCCCGTTGCCGAAAAGCGAAATCGAAAGCCAGTTCAAGGCGCTGTTGCAGAGCGGCTTCAGCAAGCTGGACCTGGTGAGTCGTGAAGAGTTTGATAGCCAGATGGTTGTGCTGGCACGGACTCGGGCGCGGCTGGAAAGCCTCGAAGCGAAGGTTGCCGAGCTGGAAACGAAGCTCAACCCGCCCACCGAATAACCCAGCTGACAATGCAGTCCCCTGTGGGAGCGAGCCTGCTCGCGATTAGAGTCGCCTCGGTCTACCAGCCCTCCCACACTGGACAGACCACACCCCTGTAGGAGCTGCCGCAGGCTGCGATCTTTTGATCTTCCGCCCCGCCACCGTCTCGGCAACGTCCTACAAAGATCACCACCGCCGTCCGATAGCGCCGCGAAGCCCAGGTTCCTAAGCTCATTCTCAGCTGAATATTCAGCACTGGGTTTGGCGACCTGGAAGCTTAAGGCGTACGACGACCATCTCTCGAGTCATGGCGGCTGTGCGTGGGAGACCTTCTGGTCTGCCGGGTTCCTTTTGCTCCGGTTCGCCAACCCGCGTACAGCTGCCACCCAATTGTTTGGCGACGATTGACGGCAGCCTCTTTAGCAAAAGGAGCTGTATTAATGAGTTGCGATAACGCTTATCTAATCCCTCACGTCTTCACCCGCCACAAACTCCACCTCCACGCACTCTTGATCGAAAACCAGCCTTGGTTCAGCGCCCGAGACCTGGGCCGTCTGCTTCGCCTGTTCCTCGACGAACGCGCCGTCCGCAAACTCGATCCCGATCAACATCAATCCGCGCGAGTCGTCATCCACGGCACCCTCGAAGACACCCTGCTAATCAGCGAATCCGGCGTCTACGCCCTGCTGGTCTACCACTACTGCCCCGAATACCGAGGACTGCGCGAATGGCTGACCCACGACGTAGTGCCAGCCCTCAGAGATGCCCAACAACCGGCAACAAGCGAACGCCCGGTCCTGAGCCTGTTGAACTGGCCGGAGATGTCACTGAGTTTGCTGCACTGGAATAACCAGCCGTGGATTCGGTTGCAGGATGTTCCGCAGATGCTGGCGGATGGTGATCGGCCACAGCGAGCGGTCAATACGTCGTGGTGGAAGCGCGCTTCACAGGTGCTGCAATCGCTTTAAGTACTTAAATCGCTACCACGTCCGATTTCGGCTTTACGCAGATCGTAAGTCGATTGCAGGTTCAGCCATAACTCGGGCGTGGTGTTCAGGTAGCCAGATAGCTTCCCCGCTAGATCAGCACTGACACAACGCTGCCGCATAACGATTTCGTTGACCACTTTTAACGGTTCGTTCAACGAACGGGCGAAAGCCGACTCTGAAATGCCGAACGGTTCAAGAAATTCGTCCTGAAGTATTTCGCCAGGATGAACCGGCCGCATTCCATTACTGTTCATATTCCTCTCCGAAGTCAGCGATCAATTAGTGATCATAAGCAGCCCTGCCAGACAGACAAGAGCGCTCACACACTTTCACCGGCGTCCGTCATTGTTCTAGGCAAGGTCCTACAAAAACATCATCCCGAGACCGATTACGTCGGCACTCCACACTCGCTTACGCTTCATCACCAGAAAGACACTCGCAACATCCAGCGAAAGTTTGTCGCCTCATTCGTAACGCCGAAGAACAACACCCCGACTACCCTTCAAAAACCGCAGGAAGCGGTTCCCGTAAAAGCTCAAGGAACGACCATGTCCCTCTCCATCGTCCACAGCCGCGCCCAGATTGGCGTGGATGCGCCCGCCGTTACCGTAGAAGTCCATCTGGCCAACGGTCTGCCGTCATTGACGATGGTCGGCTTGCCCGAAGCGGCAGTAAAGGAAAGCAAGGACCGGGTGCGCAGCGCGATCATCAATTCCGGCCTGCAATTTCCTGCACGGCGCATCACGCTGAATCTCGCGCCTGCGGACTTACCTAAGGATGGCGGACGGTTTGATCTGGCGATTGCCTTGGGGATTCTGTCCGCCAGCGTGCAGGTTCCGACGTTGACGCTGGATGACATTGAATGCCTGGGAGAGTTGGCGTTGTCAGGCGCGGTACGTGCTGTGAGAGGCGTGTTGCCGGCTGCGCTGGCTGCACGCAAGGCCGGACGCTCGTTGATGGTGCCGCGGGCGAACGCCGAGGAAGCGTGCCTGGCGTCCGGGTTGAAGGTGTTTGCCGTGGACCACCTGCTGGAAGCCGTTGCGCACTTCAATGGACATACACCGGTTGAACCCTACGTTTCCAACGGGTTGCTCTATGCAAGTAAACCCTATCCGGACTTGAATGAGGTGCAGGGGCAAATCTCGGCCAAGCGCGCATTGCTGATTGCGGCGGCTGGGGCTCATAACCTGCTGTTCAGCGGACCGCCGGGGACTGGGAAAACATTGTTGGCGAGTCGTTTGCCGGGTTTGCTTCCACCGCTCGCCGAAAACGAGGCGCTGGAAGTCGCAGCCATTCAATCCGTCACCAGTTGCGTGCCCTTGAGCCACTGGCCGCAACGACCGTTCCGCCAGCCCCATCACTCGGCCTCCGGCCCGGCGTTAGTGGGCGGCGGTTCGAAGCCACAACCCGGCGAAATCACCCTAGCCCATCATGGCGTTCTATTCCTCGATGAACTCCCGGAATTCGACCGCAAGGTGTTGGAGGTTTTAAGGGAGCCGCTGGAGTCCGGCCACATCGTGATTTCCCGCGCCAAGGATCGCGTGAGGTTTCCGGCGCGCTTTCAATTGGTGGCCGCAATGAACCCGTGTCCCTGTGGATATCTTGGCGAACCCAGCGGCAAATGCAGTTGTACACCGGACATGGTCCAGCGTTATCGCAACAAATTGTCGGGGCCTCTACTGGATCGGATCGACCTGCACCTGACCGTCGCTCGGGAAGCCACGGCGTTGAACCCTGCGCTCAAACCCGGTGATGACACAGCCACTGCTGCGGTGCTGGTCGCCGACGCCCGGGAGCGTCAAAACAAACGCCAGGGCTGCGCCAACGCATTCCTTGATTTGCCGGGACTGCGCCGCCACTGCAAGTTATCCACAACCGACGAGGCGTGGCTGGAAACTGCTTGCGAGCGTTTGACCTTGTCACTCCGGTCGGCCCACCGCCTGCTCAAGGTTGCCCGCACGCTGGCAGACCTTGAACAGATCGATGGCATCACCCGCGAACATCTGGCGGAGGCATTACAGTATCGGCCAAGCACAAACTGACAAGAATCACTCTTTAGTGAGATCAACCAACGGCGTTTGTCGCACCTCAGTCGCCCGCCCACCCTGAATCTCATTCACCCGCTGCATCGCTTTATCCACAGCCCCTTTATCCGCCAGCAAACTGTAATGGATCTGAAACTGCCTCTGCTCTTTCACCCCAATCATCGGCACCAATCCAATCGGCCGCTGATACCGTCGGTTGTAGGAAAAACTCGTCCCCGGCTCCAACCCGGTCACATACCCCTGCCCTTGCGTATCCGTGTTCTTCCACAACGAAAACACCGGCAACTGCTGGGTATTAAAACCAACCGACACCCCAAGGCTCCCAGCCTTATTGTGCAGCACGGTCAACGTGTCGCCCTTGGCATCGCCATAAGGCACGACGTTGTAAACCGTCTCGTCGTAGTCCTTGGTCGGCGCGCGGTAAGTCTGCCAATCCGGCAAATCCCCTTTGGCCTTTTCGTTGAACGGCGACACCTGTTTAACCGGCGCCACAAACCGCGCGCCCTGCTCCAGGAATGGCGTGCTGAAGTTGCTGTGGTAAAGCGCCTGGTATTCCTTCGGATAGTCGCCGTTGTTGGTCAATGTGTCGTTCAGGGCGAACGCTACGCTGCCGGGTTCAGTGACCAACTCGGTCACCACCGAGAAATCGACTTTCTTGAACGCCTGCTCTTTCAGCTCGCCGCGCAGGCTGATGGCGTAAGGCGGTTTTTCGTCGATGTGCAGGGTGACTTTGCTGGCCGGGATGTTGGCGGCGCGGCCGTGCAGGGTCAGGAGTTCGCCGTTATCCATGCCGGGGTGGCCGACCCATTCGTAGCCGCAGCGGGCGACCAGTTCGTTGAAGCCTTCGAGCCAACCCAGGCCACCGCGGCCGTTGAGTTCGATGAAGGACGGATTGACCACGTCCTTGACCGGCGAATCCCAACCCATGCGCACATCGCCGACCGATGCCTGCAAGACGTTCATCCCGCGAGTCGGCACCACCGAGAGTTTCATTGTGCCGTTATCGATGTCGACGATGCTGACGCCCTCCTGCCGGCCACCGTGCAAGGTGCGCAGGGTCACGGAGAAAGGTTTGTCGGTTTTCACGCCGAGTTGCTGGCTGGTGATCTGCCAGTTCTGGGCGGCCTTGTCGGTGTCGAGCAGCACGTAATCCCAGGCCATGGCATGGGAGGCAGTGGTCAGCGCGCCGAGGGCGATGGCGAGTTTGAGCGGGGTCATGAGGGAAGCCTTTCTTGGAGTTGTGCTTTTTTATAGCGCTGATGAAACGTTTCAGCAAGATTAAAAAATCCAGGCGTCCCCGCCGTTCCTCGCAAATACACAACGACCCAAGCAACGCCCGCTTTGTTACGCTAATCTCATACGGTTTTGGCCTATCGGCTGATTGACGGCGACATCATTATGACATTAAGGTCGCCAGCTAATTGCAGGAGCAAGAACAGGCACTTTTGCCTGTAATTTGCGCAACGGATCATATGGAGTTTGGATGCGCGGGGCACTATTACGCAGCGGTAAGAGCGGGTCATTCACAGCCCTGGGCGAAACAGGTCAACCGGTCTACCGGGCTGCCCTGCAGTTGCGCGAAGCCATTCGCCGCAAGAACCCCGACATGGTCGATCACCTGGCCATTCCTCAAAGCGACGAACTCGGCAACCAGATCGATTGGTACAGCGGTCTCGACGGCGATGTAATCCCGTGGAGCAGCGCGACCGAAGAAGAACGCGCACCGGCCCGTCGCCAACTTGAAGCCCTGAAGACTGCGCTCGATGAATTGAGCCAGCGTTTCCTGGGCACGGATTCGGGCGAACAGCAGCAAGGCGACAAAGCCGTGTTCGGCAAGCTGCTAAAGCGCGTCATTCATTTCCCTGACGAAAACTTCGTCTACCTGGTGCAAGGCAAACCGGTGCTGACCTTCTGGGGTTTCGAGCACGCCGGTACCGGCAATCGCGATCCCCTGCACTGCCTTTATCAGGTTCCGCCCGTATTCACGCTGCCACCCGTGGTCGAAGAACCGGTTGTAGCGCCCGTCGTGCCAGTGGTGGCTCGTCCGTGGTGGCGTCGCTGGTGGTGGCTGTTGCTGCTGCCGTTCCTGTTGCTGCTGTTGTGGCTGTTGCTCGGCTTGCGCGGTTGCGTGCCGATTCCATTGGTGGCGGTGGACTTGCTGCCTGAGGGCATCGTGCCAGTGGAAAACCAGCTGGAAGAGCCGCAACTGACCGGCAATGTGACAACGCTGAATGGCGTTCCGGTGACCGGCACCGTCGCAGGCTCCACCACTGGCGCAGCCGTGACCGGCACTCAGGGGGTGGAAGCTCCAGCCGTGGCCGGTAACGAAGCGGATGCCGCAAACGCCGACGTCACCCAAGACCCGGCCGCCGAATCACCAACTGCGCCAACTGCGCCACCCGAAGCCAAAACCGAGGCTCCGTCTGCCGTCACACCGCCCGACGCGCAAAAATCCGCCGCCGCAGCCGCAACCGCAAAACCGGGCCCGCCCCTGAGCATTCCACCTGACGCCGCCGACGGTGCCGCCAAGTTCCTCGACGGCCAGTACCGCGCCGGCGCCGGCATCCAGGATCGCCGGACCGGCAAGCCGCTGCGTCTGGAATACCAGTTGAAGGACGGTAAAGGTGAAGTCACCGTGCACCAGGCCGACGGCTCGAAATGCAGCGGCCCGGTTACCGCCACCATGAAGGGCGGCAGCCTCGCCATCGACAGCCAGGGCCAGGCCGTGTGCGGCGATGGCAGCACTTACGACATGCCCAAGGTCAACTGCCGCAAAGGGGCGACCACGGTCGCGGACTGCACCGGCGGTTACGGAAAAGATCAATTCCCCATGTCCATGCGGCAAATGGGCGAATAAGACTGGAATAACCCGACATGTTGCCTGAAGTCACCCAATTCGAAGACACCGTCACGCTCGTCAGTGACACCGGTATCCAGTTCATGGATTTCGCCCTGCGCCTGGATCCTCGTAAGGAACCGGCAGGCGAGTTCGCGCCAATGATCAGCGGGCTGATCTGCCGGCTGATGTACAACGAAGAGAAAGACTTCTACTTCTACGAGCCCGAACCGGAAAAGGTCGAGAAGGCCAAACCGGCGTTCAGCGTCGACATGAAAAGCAGCCTTGATCTGCTGGACGGCGTCTGGCTGCCGACGCCGTTTTTCCGTTTCATGCCGCCGCACCGTTTCGACGAAGGCCCGACCAACTGGTCGCGCATGCGCCTGGTGAAACTCGCGACGCCGGACATCGACGGCAATACTCATCGCCTGACGATGGCGTTCGACAGCCGCGTCATGCCCAAGCGTGACGGCACTGCCTACCTGGCGCCGAACGAAGAAGACATCAGCTCCGGCGTGTCCTTCAAACTGGCGACCAAGGCCAGCGAAACCCGCTGGTTCCTGGCCCAGCCGTGGGTCAACGAATGGCTGCTCGAAGTATTCAACGAGGGCAACGCCCATCGTTCGCGCGAAGAGCTCGACATCGACATCCGCGCCAACCATCACCTGGCGCACTACCTGAACTTGCTGAGTCTGTTGAGCACCCCGTCGGCGGCCGCGCAGTCGACCGCCAGGCCGAAGGTGGAAATCCCTGAATTGAAAGTGGTCGCCAACGACAGCAATGGCCTGGTCAAGCCGATTCCGGTGGACCTGGTGCTGGACGTCGGTAACTCGCGCACCTGCGGCATCCTGATCGAAAACCACGGTCAAGCCGGCTCCGGGCTGAAGCAGAATTACGTGCTGGAATTGCGCGACCTGATCACCCCTGAACACACCTACAACCTGCCATTCGAAAGCCGCGTCGAATTCGCCCAGGCGTATTTCGGCAAGGATCATTGCTCGGTCAAAAGCGGCCGCCACGATGCGTTCCAGTGGGCGACGATCGCCCGGGTCGGCAATGAGGCAAGCCGTTTGGCCAGCCGCCGTCGTGGCACCGAAGGCTCGACTGGCCTGTCCAGCCCGAAACGATACCTGTGGGACGAAAACGCCTACGGCCACGGCTGGCGCTTCAACTGCTCCTACATCAAGACCGACAGCGAGCCGTACGCCACCGCCGCGCCGTTCTCGCACCTGATCAACGAAACCGGCGAGGCACTTTACAGCCTCGAAGAAGATGATCGCCTGCCGGTGTTCATGCCGCGTTACTCGCGCAGCTCACTGATGACCTTCATGCTCGCCGAGGTGCTGGCCCAGGCGCTGTCGCAGATCAACAGCCCGGCCCAGCGTTCGCGCCAGGGGCACACCCGCGTGCCGCGTCAGCTCAACAGCATCACCCTGACCGTGCCGCCGGGCATGCCCCAGGCCGAGCGCAGCATTCTCAACGAACGCATGCAGCAAGCCATCGGCCTGGTGTGGAAAAGCCTCGGCTGGCACGCCGGCGAGGAAGATCCGCATCAGGATCAGGCCGTCAGCCCGCGCACGCCGATCCCGAGCATTCGCGTGGAATGGGACGAAGCCTCCTGCGGCCAGTTGGTGTACCTGTACACCGAGGTCAACGAGAACTTCGCCGGTCACCCGGAAGAGTTTTTCGACACCATCGCCCGGCCGGACAAAGCAGACCGTGAACGCATTACCCTGGCGACCATCGACATCGGCGGCGGCACCACGGACCTGGTGATCACTGACTATCGCCTCGACCGCGCCGGCAACACCGGCAGCGGCAGCAACGTGCACATCGTGCCCGAGCAGCGGTTTCGCGATGGCTTCAAAGTGGCCGGCGACGACATCCTGCTGGACGTGATTCAGGACTTCGTCCTGCCGAGCTTCGAGAAAGCCTTGCAGAACGCCGGCGTCAAAGCCCCGGATTCGCTGATGTCACGGCTGTGCGGCGATGAATCGGTCAGTGCCCAGGACATGATCCTGCGCCAGCAATTGAACCTGCAGGTATTCGCACCGCTGGGCCTGGCGTTGCTCAAGGCCTACGAGCATTACGACCCGCAAGTCCCGCAGGAAGTCACCCCGCAAAGCTACCGCCAGTTGCTGGGCGACAACGCGATCAGCCAGACCGTACTCGACTACGTCAATGCCGCCGTGCGCCGCGATGTCGGTGGCCACAGCGGTTTCGACCTGTACGAAGCGCTGATCGGCTTCGACCTGCAAAAGCTCCACGCCGCGTTCCTCAACGATCAAATCAACATCACCAAGATCCTCGGCGCGCTCTGTGAAGTGGTCGCGCACTATCCGTGCGATGTTCTGCTGCTGACTGGCCGCCCTTCGCGCCTGCCGGGCATCCAGGCGTTCATTCGCAAAGTGCTGCCGCTGCCACCGGGCCGCATTCTGGCGCTGCAAAACTACCGCACCGGCGGCTGGTATCCGTTCCACAAGAACGGCCGCATCGACGACCCGAAAAGTACCGCTTCGGTGGGCGCCATGCTGTGCCTGTTGTGCGCCAACCACAGCGTACCGAACTTCTACTTCCGCTCTTCGGCGCTCAAGCCGTATTCGACGGTCAAGCACATCGGCGTCATCGACCTGAACAACGTGATCAAGGATGCCGACGTGCTGTACCGCGACATCCAGTCCGAAGACTACAAAATCAAGCTGCCGGAAATCGGCACAGGCGATGATGCCGACACGCCGCAACTGGAAATGCGCGGAGATCTGCGCCTCGGTTTCCGCCAGTTGGCGGCCGATCGCTGGGCCGCTTCGCCGCTGTACACCCTGCGGTTTACCAAGGCCGGTCGGGAGAAGTTCTCCCGCGCGATTGGGGAAAACGGCAGTGCGCCGCTGCTCAAGGTGCGCTTCGAAGTCAAAGCGGCCGACAAATACACGCGCAAGCAGGATCTGGTCAGCGACCGCCTCTCGGTACGCGACATCGAATCCAACAGTAACAACGTCAACTTCAACCCGCGCAGCGACCTCGAGCTGGAACTCAACACCATGCTCGACGCCGGCCTGAGCGAGACCAAGTACTGGCTCGACAGTGGAAGTGTGAAACGCAAATGAATGACCTGACCCCCGAACAAACTCAGCTTTCAGCCAGTTGGGCCGCTGTTTATGAAGGTGCCGGTCAGGCGCTGGAATGGATTGGCCAGACGCGCGGCAACGCGCCACGCCTGGACAGCGAAGCCGACAGCCTGAACATCCGCCTGCACCGCGCCCGCAACCTGGCCCACAGCCTGGGTCGCGTGGCCTGCACGCCGATGACCATTGGCTTTTTCGGCCTGTCTCAGGCTGGTAAGTCCTATCTGATTTCGGCCCTCGCGGCCGGTCAGAACGGCAAACTGGAGACCGATTTCGGTGGCCAGCGCCTGGACTTCATCAAGCACATCAACCCGGTGGGTGGCGGCAAGGAAGCCACCGGCCTGGTGACGCGCTTCAGCCGCCGCGCCACGCCGAGCCAGGATCCGCAGTTCCCGGTCGAGCTGACGCTGTTCAAGGAAATCGAGCTGGCGAAGATTCTCGCCAACTCCTGGTTCAAGGACTTCGACCTTGAGCGGATCTCCTACGAGATCGACGAAGAGCGCATCCAGCGCGTGCTGAAACCATTCGAAGGCCGCGAAACCGGGCCACTGCAACCGGGCGTCAGCGCCGATGATCTGGTGTCTCTGTGGGATTACCTGCGGGACAACTTCCGCAACTCGGTGAAGAAGCTTGAGCACCTGTATTGGCCGACAGCGTTGCAACTGGCGCCGCGCCTGAATTTCCAGGAACGTGCCGAGCTGTTTTCGATCCTTTGGGGTGAGCAGAGCGAGCTGACGCGTGTGTACCAGCAACTGGCCGGCGCGCTGCACAAGCTCGGCTTGCCCGAGACCGTGTTCGCGCCATTAAAGGCCTTGGTGAGTTTCGAAAACGACACCTACAGCCAGCGCGACAGCATCATGAACGTCGACATCCTCGAGCGCTTCGGCAGCCCGCGGGACTTGCCGATCGACGTGCGGCCCCGGGTCGAAGGACGCCTGCAAAACAGTCAGGGCATCCCGGTCGCGCAACTGGCGGCACTGACGGCCGAGATGACCTTTGGCCTGATCGAAGCCCCGGCGGACGACATCGTCAACCAGGTCGACTTGCTGGACTTCCCCGGTTATCGCGGACGAAAAAAACTGCACGAGATCGCCAACTCCAGCGACCCGGAATCCGCCACCAAGGACAACTCCGTCTCGCAGTTGATCCTGCGCGGCAAGGTTGCTTACCTGTTCGAACGCTACACCGACAACCAGGAAATGAACGCACTGGTGGTCTGCACCGGCTCGACCAAACAGAGCGACGTCAACGATGTGGGCCCGGTGCTCACGCGCTGGATCGAAAAAACCCAGGGCGCCGACACAGCCGCTCGCAGCAAGCGCGACACCGGCCTGATCTGGGCGTTGACCATGCTCGACCTGCGCATCACCAACTCCCTGAGCCTGACGCCTGATCAGTACGACGAGAGCTGGAACGGCATGGTCAAGCTGACCATGCTCGAGCGCTTCGGCAGCCTGAGCTGGATGAACGACTGGGCCGGCACGCCGTTCCAGAACACCTTCCTGGTGCGCAAGCCGCGTATGGATGCGGCGTTCATCGTACAAGACGCCAGCGGCGCCGAAACCGGCCTCAACGCGAGCTATCAGGAGCGCGTCGACGCCCTGGGCGCAAGCTTTGCCGGCAACGAACTGGTGTGCAAACACATCAACAATCCCGCCAACGCCTGGAAAGAAATGCTGCGCAACGATGACGGTGGCATCAGCCACTTCAGCGGCAGTTTCAAGGGTGTGGCCAAGATCGAATTCAAACTGCAGCGCATCCGCGAACAGTTGAGCGAATGCCTCGAAGGCTTGACCACTCACGGCTTGAGCACCTGGTATCACGCCGACGGTGACGGTGCCGCAGCCGCCAAGAAAGCCCAGGCGCAGATGATTCTGACCGGCCTGGGCCGTCGCCCGGCCGTGCTCGGCGAGTTCATTGATGAGCTCGACATGCCGAGCGAATCGGTGCGCGACCTGTACCTCAGCGGTGTGTACGAAACCGATGACGCGCCTGCCGCCAGCGATGAGCCTGCCGCGCCGACACCGAGCCAGAGCCTGTACGGCAATGACGCCGGTTTCGACTTCGATTTCGGCGACGACCTGAGCCACGAAGCACCGGTCAGCAGTAAAACCAACACCCCGGCGCCGGAACTGCAAAGCAACGAACACCGCTTTGCCAAAGCCGCGTTCAAGGCCTGGATTGCGCACCTGCGCGAGCTGACCACCCGGCAGAGCCTACTCAACCTGTTGGGGTTGGAAAAGGCGTTGATCGAAGCCGTGGTCGACGAACTGATCACCGCCGGTTACCGCCAGGACCTGCCCGGCCAACTGAGCCGTGCGGTGCTCAAGCGTGCGCAAAGCGGCGCGCGACGCGATCAACTGGTCGAGCGCCAGGTGCTGGAAGTGCAACGGGTGCTGCGCGATTTCGTGTCCTGGTTCGGCTACCTGCAGAAACCGGTCAACGAGCGCCCGAACAGCCGCGCCGGTGCCAAGGCGCCGTTGTTCTCGTTCTACACCGACATCGGTCCGGGACAAGTGCCGGTACTGCCGCCGCAACCGGCGAACCAGGCGCAGCGCTATCTGGGCGACTGGCTTTCGGGTCTGGCCTACATCACGCAGGACAACGCCGGCCATGGTGCCGGTCGCGAAATCACCCCTGAACAGAATGAACGGCTGGGCCATGTGCTCACAGCCTTCACAGCGAGATAAGCAATGCCAATTCGTGTCGACCTGCTCGCCTTAGAACCCAACGTGCCTGGCCAGGCGTGCCTCACTGTGAAGAAATGGCAGGGTGGCGAAGAACGGCTGGAGTTCTCCATTCAGCGCAACCAGGACGGTTTCTACCTCCAGGATCAGAAGGCCTGGAGCAACAACCCGTTCTGGTTCAAGGTCTCGCGCTTCAGCGTTGCGGCCAGTGGTGAAGCCCTTGAAGCCCAGGTCGGCCCGGAAGTGGTCGACCCGCTGCTCGAAGGCGGCGCCAACTCGCAATTCCAGATCGAACTGCGTGAGCAAAGCCTCGATCATAGCGATAAAGGGGTAGTCCGCCCCGGTGTGGGCCTGTTGCCGTCTACTGCGGGCGGTCAAACACGCTCGACTTATGGTGGTGCGGACCTGACCGCGCCCCGTGCGCCAGAACCCGAAATTCCGGAGCTGCCGGAATTGGTCCTGCCCACCGCCGAGCCAGAAATCGAACTGGAGTCGGTGCCCAACGAACCCGCCTACACCCCACCTCCGCCCCCGGTGAAGAAAAGCAACAAAGGCCTCATCGGCCTCGCGCTCGTCGTGCTGTTGCTGGTGGCCGCAGCGGCCGGATTCTGGTTCTACAAACGCACTCCGGCGCCCGCCCCGGCCATCGCTGCCGCCGCACCGGCCGGTGCCGATGCGCAAGCCTGCACCCTCGACAGCATGAACAGTCTGCCCGAGCTGACTTTCGTCCAGACCTGCATCAAGGCCGCGCCCGACAGCGCCAAATTGCTGGAGATCATCAACGAAGCCAAGGCCGGCAAGCACTGCGGCGTCGCCCAGCGTCTGTACGCCAACCGTGCCCAGGCCGGTGACTCCTTGATTGCCAACGCCTATGCCCGCGAATACGACCCCAAATACCTGAAGGCCAGCGAGTGCTTCCCGGCCGCGGACAACGCCACCGCCGCCTACTGGTATGAAACGATCCTGACCCAGGACCCGAACAACGCCGAAGCCAAGCAGCGTTTCGAGGAGTTGCAGAAGTGATGCGTTCGTCCCTGAGTCGTTTCCTGCTGAGCGGCGCCGCGCTGTTGGCGCTGTGCATCAGCCCGTTGTCCCAGGCCGATGACAAACCGCTGATCCAGGCCGGTAAGAAAACCCTGTTCCAGCGCGTGCTGACCACCCCGGGCTGCAAGATCAGCCCGACAGCGGGCGGCGCCGCCGGCGATGAGCAACCGGTGTTCAGCCGTTTTTATGTGTACGAACGCGCGCAAGCGGCCAACGCCGAATGGCTGAAAGTCGGCCCCGACAGTTACGGCAAAACCATTGGCTGGCTGCCCGCCAGCTGCACCACCGACTGGAAAATGCAGCTGACGCTGGCCTTCACCAATCCGGCCAACCGCGACCGGCTGCTGTTCTTCAAGGAACGCGCCACCGTCGAAGGCATCCTCGATGCGCCGGACCCGGTGAGCAAAGTCGCCCCACTGCGGGCCACGCTGAAAAAGGGCAAGCAAGCCCCCGGCGTGCTGGCCGAAGAACCTGAATATTTCGTCGACCTGCAAAAGCAGTTCTACCTGTTGCCGGTCCTCAGCGGCGAAGAGGTCATGACCGAGGGCGGTTTCCGCACGCGGCTGCTCAACGTCGCATCGGTCAGTAAACCGGATGACAAGAACGCCAAGGGCGGTGCTGCGAGCGGCGCGGCCGGCGGCAAGGAAGCCGAGGACAAGGCAGCCAGCCAGTTGAAGGAATTCAGCGCAGCGGTGGTGTTTGTCATCGACTCGACCATCTCGATGGACCCGTACATCGACCGCACCCGCGAGGCGATCCGTAAGGTTTATCAGCGGATCGAAGCGCAGAACCTCGGCAAGCAGGTCAAGTTCGGCATGGTCGCTTTCCGCTCCAACACCCAAGCGGTGCCGGGGCTGGAATACACCACCAAGATGTACGCCGACCCTACAAAGGTAAAAGACAGCGCCGACTTTTTCGCCAAGATCGCCGACCTCAAACAAGCCAAAGTCTCCAGCAGCAGTTTCGACGAAGATGCGTTTGCCGGCGTCATGGACAGCATCGACAAGGTCGACTGGAGCCAGTTCGGCGCGCGCTACGTGGTGCTGATCACCGACGCGGGCGCCATCGAAGGCGACGACAAACTGTCGAAGACCGGCTTGAGCGCCGCGCAGGTGCGTATGGAAGCCGCTAACCCGGGCGTGGCGATTTACACCCTGCACTTGAAAACCCCAGCCGGGGCCAAGGACCACGCCAAGGCCGAAGCGCAGTACCAGAACCTGTCGACCTACCCGGGCACCAACACTTCGCTGTATTACCCGGTGAACGCGGGCGACATTCAGGAGTTCGGACGCAAGGTTGACGCACTGGCTGCCGCGATCACGACACAGGTGAAAGCCGCCTACATGGGCGAAGACGCCATCGGCAGCGCGGTGAACGCCAAGCAGGACCCGGGCGAGAAGAAAATGCTCGAAGACGCGGCACTGATCGGCCATGCGATGCAGCTCGCCTATCTGGGCGAGAAGACCAACAGCAAGGCACCGCCGGTGTTCAAGGCGTGGATCACCGACCGTGACCTGATCAAGCAGAACATCCCGACCACCGACGTGCGGGTGCTGCTGACCAAGTCCCAGCTCAGTGACTTGAGCGACGTGATGAAGAAGATTCTCGACGCGGCCAACGAAGGCCTGATCTCGCCGACGGAAATGTTCGAGCGTCTGCGCTCGGTCGCCGCAACCATGGGCGCCGATCCGAACCAGCTCAAACAGAACGGCAACGCCAAACTGGCGGACATGGGCGTGCTCGGCGAGTACCTCGAAGACCTGCCGTATCAGAGCGAAGTGCTGAACCTGGACGAAGAAACCTGGAAGAGCTGGGATGGCCTGGCGCAGGAGAAATTTATCCGCACGCTCAATACCAAACTGCGGCACTACCAGCGCTACAACGCTGACGTCGACCGCTGGGTGGCGTTAGCCAAGGACAGCGATGCACGGGACAACGTCTACCCCGTGCCACTGGAAATGATGCCTTAACGAGACGCCGATGCTCGATATCAAGAACCTGCTGGTGCGCCGTGGTGACGGCGCGCTGGCCCACCATGTGCGCCTGCCGCGCTTGCAAGTCGGTGCCGGGGAAATCCTCGCCATCACCGGTGAGAGCGGCAGTGGCAAAAGCACGTTGCTCGAAGCCATCGGCCTGTTGCTGGCGCCGGTGGAGCTCGAGCGCTTTCGGCTGGGCGCGGCGCAGGATCAGGACATCGCGCAATTGCTGGCTACCGATGACCAACCGGCTTTGGCGGCGGTGCGTTCGCGGCACTTGGGGTTCATTTTGCAAAGCGGCGGCTTGCTGCCGTTCCTGAGCGTGCGCGACAACATCAGCCTGCCCCGCCGCTTGCTCGGTATGCCGGTCAAGAGCGCGCACGTTGATCACGCAGTCGAGGTGTTGCGCCTGCAAGGATTGCTGGATAAACAACCGCAGGCGCTGTCGATCGGTGAACGCCAGCGCGTTGCCTGCGTGAGGGCGATTGCCCATGAACCGCTGCTGCTGTTGGCCGACGAGCCCACCGCCGCACTCGATCCGCACAGCGCCCGGCGTTTGTTCGAATTGCTGCTGAGTCTGGTGTCGAGCATGGGCCTGAGTGCCCTGGTGGTCTCCCATGACTGGGCCTTGCTGAAGGATTTCGGCTTGCCGCGACTCGGCGCTATCAGCCGTCAGGGAGAGACACTGTTTGAACCGATGGACTGACCGACTGCGCCTGCTGGGCTCGCTGGCCCTGCAAGACCTCTGGCACGACCGCAAGGTGTCGTTGTGCATCGCCGCCTCGTTGGTGGCGGTGATCGCGCCGCTGTTGCTGCTGTTCGGCCTCAAGCACGGGGTGGTGAGCCAGTTGCAGGACGAACTGCTGCGTGACCCGCGCAACCTTGAAGTGAAGATGCTCAGCAACGGCAATTACGACAGCGCCTGGATAGAACGTGTGCGCCAACGGCCCGAAACCGGCTTTGCCTTGGGCCAGACCCGCTCGCTCAACACCCAGGCGGACTTGCTGATCGGCATGCAACGGTTTGTCGAAGGCGCGGAAATCATCGCCACCGAACCCGGCGACCCGCAACTGAACCTGCCGCAACTCAATCCCACCGGCAACCAAGTGATCCTCAGCGCCCGCGCCGCGCAACGTTTGCAGGCCAAGGTCGGCGACCGTGTGCAAATGCGCGTGTTGCGTCGCCTGGAAGGTGTGAATGAACGCGGTGAGATGACGTTGACGGTGCTGGAAGTGCTCGACGGTGCGCGGTTCGGTCGCGCGGCCGGGTTTGTCGCCCCACCGTTGCTGCTGGACCTGGAGCGCTTTCGCGATGGCTATCAGGTCAGCGCATTCGGCATCGGAACCGGCAAGCCTCTGGGCGATCTGCAACCGCTGTACGCCCGCGCCCGCCTCTACGCCCGCGACATCGATCAGGTCGCACCGCTGGAACGCTGGCTCAACGAACAACACATCGAAACCTCAAGCCGACTGGCCGACATCGACAACGTCAAAGCCATCAACCATGTGCTGGGGCTGATCTTCGGGGTGATTGCCCTGGCGGCGTTGATCGGTTGTGTGGCGTCGATGGTCGGCGCGTTCCTGGCCAACATCGACCGCAAGCGCAAAAGCCTCGCGGTCCTGCGTTTGCTGGGTTTCAAACGCACGGCAGTCGGCGGTTTCGTGGTCCTGCAAGCGCTGGTGCTGAGCCTCGCCGGTTACCTCGGCGGATTGGTTTTTTATGCCGTCGGCAGTCATTTGTTCGACTACCTGCTCGGCAGTAGCCAGGCCACCGGCACCTTCGTTTGCCACATCACACTCTGGCACGGCCTCGCCGCCCTGCTCCTGACCTTTCTGGTCGCTGCACTGGTGGCCGTGATCGGCGCCGTGCGAGCGATCAACATCCAACCTGCGGAGAGTCTGCGTGAGCTATAAACGTTTGGGCTTGCTGTTGCCCCTGAGCCTCGGCTATCTGCTCGACGCCTCGGCGGCGGGCTGGGAAGAGAAGTATTACAACCCGATGCCCGAGGCCAGCGACGTCGTGCTGCCAATGCCGTGCGAAGGTTCGATGGTGTTTCGCAAGGTGTTCATTCCGGTCGCCGGGCCGCTTGACGACTACCCGATCAACATCGGTCAGGACGGCGCGGAATACGGCTATGTGGAACAGACTCGACCGACCTTCATCGCAGGCAGTTTCACCGGCGCGAAGAACGACAAATCCCGCTACTACCTGATGGCCAAGTACGAGATGAGTCAGCTGCAGTACGCTGCACTGACCGACGAAACCTGCCCCACCGCCGCCACCAAAATGCGCCTGCCGCAAGTGTCGGTAAGCTGGGTGCAAGCCGTTGAAGCGGCCGACAAGTACAACCTGTGGCTGCGCAAAAACGCAGCGGCCAAGCTGCCGAAAGAAGACGGCGCGCTGGGCTTCCTGCGCCTGCCGACAGAAGTCGAGTGGGAGTTCGCGGCGCGCGGTGGCCTGGAAGTCGGCGCGGCGGAGTTCCGTGACACGCGCTACCCGATGGCCGAGGGCATCAACGCTTACGAATGGTTCGCCGGGGCGCAATCGTCCAACGGCAAACTGCAATTGTCCGGCCTGCAAAAACCCAATCCGCTGGGCTTGCACGACATGCTCGGCAACGTCGACGAGATGATGTTCGAGCCGTTCCGCCTGAACAAACTCGACCGCCAGCACGGTCAGGCCGGTGGCTACGTGGTGCGTGGCGGCAATTACCTGACCGCTCAGGCCGACCTGCGCACCGGGTTGCGCAAGGAAGAGCCGTACTACAACGCCGAAGGCCAGGTGAAAAACAAAACCACCGGTATGCGACTGGTCCTGGTGTCGCCGACCCTGACGTCGCGCGAACGTGTCGCCAGCATTGAAAGCAGCTGGAAGAAACTCGGCACTGGCAGCAAGGAAACCGAGTCGGCCGACAAAGGCACCGTTCAGTCGCTAAACACCCTGGCCTCGGGCGTGGAAGACAAGGCGCTCAAGGAAAAGCTTCAGGCGTTGGAAAACCAATTGCGCGCCAGCAACCAGCAGCAGGAAGAAACCCGCGACCAGGCGATCCGCGCCAGCCTTAACCTCGGTGCGTTCCTGTGCACCAAGATGCTCGACGACGGCCAGTACGTGGACTTCCTGCAAAAGAACTACAAGCTCAACTGCGAATCCGCGGACAAAGACGCCAGCTGCGACATGCGCAAAGGCAAGCTCGACGAGCAGAAGGATCGCTTGCACAAACTCAGCCGTTACTACGCCAGCAGCCTGGTGGAATCGGCGACCTTGTACGGCCAGCCGCTGCTGGAAGCACAGGTGCCGGTGATGGAAGAAATCATCACCCGCAACAAACAGCTGCAAGAACTCAAACCCTATTTGCGCACCCACTGGGCCAATCAGAAGACCTTCCTGCAAAAGCAGAAGATCGACACTGACGCCTGGCTGACCAGCTGCAAAACCGTCACTCAATAACTCTCTCAATAACAACACGCCAACACCGTCACCAAGGAGTTTCACCATGTCGCGCAGCCTTTGGACTCGCTTCAAGCTTCAGATTGCTTTCGTCCTCACTGGCAGCCTGTTGCTGACCGGTTGCGCCAACACCGGCAGCTCGATGCTCGGTGGCAGCGAGGGTGCCGACCCGCGCCTGACCCAAAGCAATGACGCAGAGTTCTTCAGCAAATCCGGTTACCAGGCCTGTGCGGTCGGCGCCGGCGTCGGCATCCTCAGTTGCGCACTGTCCAACAGCAGCAACAAAGCGGTCTGCGCTATTGCCGCCGGTATTACCGCGTGTGGCGTGGCCATGGGCGCGAACTACTACCTGGATCAGCGTCGCAGCGAATACTCCGACACCACCACCCGCCTGGCGAAGATGAACAGCGACGTCGAGCAAGACACCCAGAACGTGATCGCCCGTACCGCAACCGCTCAGCAAGTGATCAATGATGATCAGGCGCAAATCGCCCAGATCAAAAAGGACATCGCCAACAAGAAAGTCGACAAGACCAAGGCCCAGGCGCAGATCGCCGAGATTGACCAGAACATCGCACGCCTGCGTAAAGACCTCGGCAACATGCGCAACAAGGTCACCGAATACACCAAAGTGGCGGATGCCGAGCGTGCACAAGGCGCCGGTGCCGAGATCAAGCAGGTGGACGTGAGCATTATGAAAATGAACCAGAAAGTCGCCGCCCTGCAAAAGGAAGTCGACGGTCTGTACAACCAGCGTTCCGCGATCACCCTGGGCTAAGCACATGACTCTACGACAGCTGGCGGTCCTCACCGCCGTCCTGGCCTTGAGCGGTTGCGCGACCAAGCCCGGGGAATGCGATGCGACCAATCGCGACAGCAGCATGCTGACCAAGATGAACTGCGACTACTCTGGTGGTTACAGCGATCAGGTCAAGCAGAAGGAACTGGCCCTGACCGCGTCCCGTCAGGAAAACGCGATGTTCCGCCAGGTGTACGAGAACATTCAGGCCCAGCAGCTCAGCACCAAGACCGACCTGGCCAGCCAGCAGAAATCCCAGGCGGCGCTGAACCAGTCGCTGGGTCAGTTGCTGTCTTCGCTCAAGGCTCGGCATGGCAATAAAGGCCAGATACAGAAGCAGATTGCCGGGCTTGAGCAGCAGCTCAAGGCTTCGCAAACGGCGCCCGCGACCAAGGCGTCTCCAGCGACGCTGGCCGCCAAGCAGGAACAACTGAAGGCCTTGCAGAAGAAAGTGAATCAGCTGCAATTCAGCCTCGGTTACGAAGAGTAACTTTTCACCCCGCAGGCCTCCCGATGGAGGCCCGCACCCTTTTCAGGAATCGTCGTCATGCAGCGGGTTATCAGGGATGCGCAAGCCACACCGGAGGGGATGAGTGCGCTGCAAGCCAAAGTCGCCCTCATCCAGAAACACTTTCCGCCGACCGTCGCCAGCCTCTTCGCCATCCCGCGGATGGGCAGCGGCGACGTGCTGGAATGGTGGACCGAACTGGGTGGCCAACCCACACCCTATGCCGACCTCAACGAGGACGCGCAACGACGTTTGCTGGAAACCTATGAAGTGCGTCAGACGTCCCTGGGACAACTGGCGGACGAACTGCAAAAACGCGGACAGCCCACGGTAGCGGATGACCTGCGCAGCCTGCTCGGCACCCCCGAGCTGGACAAACTCTACAGCCTCAACGGCGAGCCACTGGTGGTGCGCTGGAACCAGCGTCCGCCGAAACCGATCGTGCCGCCGGTGGTTCCGGTGGCGCCGGTCGTACCGCCGTCGCGCCGTGGCTGGTGGATCGCGGCGGCCTTGCTGGCGCTGCTGTTGCTGCTTCTGGCGCTCTGGGCTTATTGGTGGTTTATGCACCGCGAACCCGTCGTTGTGGTCCCGCCTGTAGCGCCCGTGGTGACACCGGTCGAGAAACCGGTCGAGCCTGTTCCCGAGCCTGTCGTGGAACCCGAGCCGGTTCCAGAACCCGAACCGGAACCCGTTCCAGAACCGGTACCGGTACCGGAACCCAAGCCAGTCCCACCGCCAAAACCGGTTGTGGCCGCACCGCCACCGCCACCGCCACCGGCGCCGACGTTGGACAACTTCGCCTGCCGCAAAAAAGCGCCAAACGCGGAGATCCCGCAATTCGTCGTGGTGCTCGACACCTCGGGCTCGATGGATTTGAACATCAAGTCCGTCAAAGCTGACGAGGACTGGTTCTTCGGCAATGAGCTCAACAAATACCTGGATGTGAACCGCACCACGCAGATTTTCGCCAAGCCCAGCCGCATGGACGTCGCCAAGGATTCGCTGGCCGGCATGATCAACGGGCTGGACCCGAAAATCGACACGCGCCTCATCACCTTCGCCGGCTGCGAAAGCACACCGGACCAGGGCGTATTCAAGTTTGGCGACCGCCAGCGGCTGATCAACGGGATTCGAGGACTGGTGCCCAACGACGGCACACCGCTGGCCGACAGCCTGGCCCACGCGGCAAGCACCGTGGACGGGCGCAATAACGATGCCGTGATCGTGATGTTTGTCGACGGTGAGGACGGTTGCCAGAAAGACGTGTGCGCGGTCTCCCGCCAAATCGCCAGGGACCAACCGCGCCTGCGGGTCAACGTGGTCAAAATCGGCGCCGGTGGCCCGTCACGCTGCATCGCGGAAAACACCGGAGGTCGGGTTTACAGCAGCACCAATGCGGCGGAGCTGGGCAAACAGTTGAAACTGGCGAGCAAGGAAGTGTCTAGCAATGCCAAGTGCGATTGATCGTCTGATCTGAACATTGAGGTGACCCCAATCGCGGGCAAGCCCGCTCCCACAGGTTATATGTCGTTCCAGTTTCTTGTGAACGACACAAATCCTGTGGGAGCGGGCTTGCCCGCGAAAGCTATTTCAGCGACGACTCACCGAAACCGGTCAACCTCTTGGCGCAAGTCCGCCGCCAGCTTCTCCAGTTCTTTGGCAGTCACGGCCAGGTTCGACACCACTTCGCGCTGCTCACTGTTCGCCAGGGCAATGCTCTGCAGGTTGCTGCTGAGCAAGGTCGCGGTGCTGCTCTGCTCCTGAGTCGCGGTTGTGATCGCCGCGAATTGCTGCCCGGCCGAGCGGCTCTGCTCATCGATCCGCGCCAGGGCCGAGGCCACGTTGGCGTTGCGTGACAAGCCTTCCTGCATCAGCACATTGCCCTGCTCCATCGTGCTGATGGCGTTGCCGGTTTCTTGCTGGATGCTTTGAATCATCCCGGAAATTTCATCAGTAGCCTGACGCGTACGCGAAGCCAGGTTACGCACCTCGTCGGCCACCACCGCAAAACCACGACCCTGCTCACCGGCACGGGCCGCTTCGATGGCCGCGTTCAGCGCCAGCAGGTTGGTTTGTTCGGCGATCGAGGTAATCACCCCGACGATGCCGCCGATTTCCTGGGAGCGCTGACCGAGGGTGTTGATTACTGTCGCGGTGCTGTTCAGCGCACCAGCGATTTGTTCCAGAGACGAGGACGCTTCGTCCATCGACGTACGACCGATCTGCGTTTGCTGTGCGTTTTCCTGGGCCAGACGCTGGGTGTTGCCCATGTTGTCGGCAATGTTCAGGGAGGTCGCGCTGAACTCTTCCACGGCACCGGCCATGCTGGTGATTTCGCCCGACTGCTGCTCCATCCCTTCATAGGCACCACCGGACAGACCAGACAACGCCTGGGCGCGGCTGTTGACCTCGCCCGAGGCCTTGCGGATGTGCTCGACCATGGTCGACAAAGCCTGGCTCATCTGGTTGAAGGCACGAGCCAGCTGACCGATTTCGTCATTGCTCGATACGCTCAGGCGCACGCTCAAATCACCGGCGCCCAAGGCTTCTGCCTGACGCACCAGATCACCCAGCGGCGCAAGTTTGCTGCGCAACAGCCAGACTGCCGAGCCGACCGCAATCAGCATCGCCAGCAGGCTGCCGATTGCCAACTGAATGCCGACACTCCAGGTCACGGCGTTGATTTCGGCTTTGGGCATGCTCGCCACCACCGACCACGGGCCACCTTCGAACGGCACGGCCACGCTGTAGAAGTCTTCGGACTTGTCGCTCCAGAAGTCACCCTTGCCTGGGTTTTTCGCCAGATCGACGATGGCCGGGACCGCTTGATCCAGCGCTTGCACGCCGGCGATCGGCACCAGCCATTTACGTTGCTCATCGAGCAGCGCCAGCGAGCCGGTCTGGCCGATGCGGAAGCGTTTGAGATTCTCGAACTGCGCGTTCTGCGCGTCGGTGTAATCGAATCCTACGAACAGCACGGCAATCACCTTGCCGCTGCTGTCGCGTACAGGCGTGTACTGCGTCATGTAGGAGCGATCGAACAGCAAGGCGCGGCCGACATAACTCTGCCCCGCCATCAAGCGCGCATAGGCCGGGTGAGCGTGATCCAGCAAGGTGCCGATGGCACGGTTGCCATCCTGCTTGGTCAGGGAAGTACTGACCCGGACGAAGTCTTCACCGCTGCGCACAAACACCGTCGCAACGCCCGCGGTCATTTGCTTGAACTCGTCCACTTCCTTGAAGTTGTTGTTCAACACTTCGCTGCCCAGGTGCAGGCCCGGGGTCTGGGTGCCGGCCACGGCCACCGGCTCGTCCGGATGCACGCTCAGGCCTGCGCTGAAGCGCTTCTCGAACAGGCCGGCCAGACGTTGGGTGCTTTCACGCAACGTGCCGTGAAAGGTACTCAACTGATCGGCCAGCAACCGGGCTTCACTGGCCAGGTGTTCTTCGCGGGTGGCGAGGTTGGCGGAGTCCAGCGAACGCAGGGCGAACACGGTACTGCCAGTGATGACAATCGCCAGTATCACGGCAAGCGCAAGACCAAGCTGTGAGGCGATCCGGGCACGAGGTTGAGACATGACAGCTCCTGGCCGAGTGACCGGATCATCCTGATCACGATGCGCACTCGGCAAAAATTCAAATGGGAATTGCGACGAACCTGCACGAAGGTTCCACCTGCAGATTTTCGGCGGCAAACCTGAATACTTGAGTAATTAGCGGGGATATGGCGCAAGGCCTCTATTGCAGAGGCTCTAACGATTCAGCTCAAGCGCTCGACATCCGGTAAATCCATGGTCCGGACCTCGCCTTGAAGGAAATCGCTGAGGCGGCGCAAACGTTCACCTCCCGGGCGGGTTTTCGGCCAGACGAGGTAATAATTCTCTCCGCTGGCGACAGCCGTCGGCCACGGCAAACTCAGGCGACCCTGAGCGACATCCTCCGCCACCATCAGCAAATCGCCCATGGACACGCCGTAGCCCCGGGCAGCGGCAATCATGCCCAGCTCCAGCGTGTCGAACACCTGGCCACCCTTGAGCGATACCTGATCGGCCAGCCCCATGCGCGCCAGCCATGTTCGCCAGTCACGGCGGTCCGGCGTCGGGTGCAGCAGTTCGGTGCTCGCCAGACGCGCCACATCCCACGGCTGATCCTTCAGCAGATTTGGCGCGCCCACTGGAATCAGCTCCTCTGGAAACAACAGCGTCGCTTCCCAATCCGGCGGGAAATGGCCGTTGCTGAGGATGACGGCGCAGTCGAAGGGTTCGTGGTTGAAGTCCACGGTATCGATGTCCATCCAGGCGCTGGTCAATTGCACTTCGTTGCCCGGTTGCAAGTGCCGGAAGCGGCTGAGGCGCGCCAACAGCCAGCGCATGGTCAACGTCGACGGGGCTTTCATGCGCAGGATGTCGTCTTCGGCGCGCAAGGTATTGCAGGCGCGTTCGAGCGCGGTAAAACCTTCACGAATGCCGGGCAGGATCAGCCGCGCTGACTCGGTCAGTTGCAGGTTGCGCCCGCTGCGGTGGAACAGTCGGCAGGCAAAATGCTCTTCGAGCGTACGAATGTGTCGACTGACCGCGCTCTGGGTGATCGACAATTCTTCAGCGGCGCGGGTAAACGAGCTATGCCGCGCCGCCGCTTCGAATGCGCGCAGGGCATACAAGGGAGGAAGACGACGGGACATTCGCAAAGCTCCTATAGCGCGGTCACGCCACGTTAGCAGAAACTTGTCAGCATGAGTTTGACTCATGCTACCCATCCTTTTTATCCCTTTGTGAAAAGCCCGCAGAGCGCCGAGAATCGGCTCTCTTCTGTTTACACTGAAATCGAGGCGTGATGACCATGCAGCATCCAGCACGTACCGAACTCTGGGCCATCCTGCGGCTGGCGGGGCCGTTGATTGCCTCGCAGTTGGCGCACATGCTGATGGTCCTCACCGACACCTTGATGATGGCGCGCCTGAGTCCGGAGGCGCTGGCCGGTGGTGGCCTGGGCGCGGCGACGTATTCGTTCGTGTCGATCTTCTGCATCGGCGTGATCGCGGCGGTCGGCACCCTGGTGGCGATCCGTCAGGGCGCAGGCGATATCGTCGGCGCCGCGCGACTGACCCAGGCCGGATTGTGGCTGGCGTGGTTAATGGCGCTGGTGGCCGGCCTGCTGCTGTGGAACCTCAAACCGGTGCTACTGCTGTTTGGCCAGACCGAAACCAACGTCCAGGCGGCCGGGCAGTTTCTGCTGATCCTGCCGTTCGCCCTGCCCGGCTACCTGAGCTTCATGGCCCTGCGCGGTTTCACCAGCGCCATCGGCCGGGCGACGCCAGTCATGGTCATCAGCCTCGGCGGCACCGTGGCCAACTTCCTGCTCAACTATGCGTTGATCACCGGGATGTTCGGGCTGCCGAAAATGGGCCTGGTGGGCATCGGGCTGGTCACGGCGATTGTCGCCAACCTGATGGCCGTGGCGCTGGCGCTGCACATCCGTCGGCATCCGGCCTACGACGCTTATCCGTTGCGCCAGGGTCTGTCGCGGCCGAACCGTCAGTATCTGAAGGAACTGTGGCGCCTCGGGCTGCCCATCGGCGGCACCTACGCGGTGGAAGTCGGCTTGTTTGCGTTCGCCGCACTGTGCATGGGCACCATGGGCAGTACGCAACTGGCGGCGCACCAGATCGCCCTGCAGATTGTTTCAGTGGCGTTCATGATCCCGGCGGGCATTTCCTACGCGATCACCATGCGCATCGGCCAGCATTACGGCGCCGGGCAGTTGCTGGATGCGCGGCTGGCCGGACGGGTCGGGATCGCCTTCGGCGCGGCGGCGATGCTGGGCTTTGCGATGGTCTTCTGGTTCCTGCCGAATCAGTTGATCGGTTTGTTCCTCGACCATAACGACCCGGCATTCCGGGACGTTATCAACCTGGCTGTAAGCTTGCTGGCGGTGGCGGCGTGGTTCGAGCTGTTCGACGGCACGCAAACCATCGCCATGGGCTGCATTCGCGGGCTCAAGGACGCCAAGACCACGTTCCTGGTCGGGCTGGGTTGCTATTGGCTGATCGGTGCGCCAGCGGCGTGGTGGATGGCGTTCAACTTGAACGGGGGGCCGACAGGCGTCTGGTGGGGGTTGGCACTGGGATTGGCGTGCGCGGCGGTGAGCTTGACGCTGGCGTTTGAATGGAAGATGAAGCGGATGATTCGGCGGGAGCCGGCGTCGCAGCGTTTCGACGTCGCCCAGACAGAGTGATATCCCTGTAGGAGCGAGGCTTGCCCGCGAAGGCGGCGCATCAGTTACCAACAATGTCGACTGACACGCCGCCTTCGCGGGCAAGCCTCGCTCCTACAGGGGCTGTGGTTAGCTCACCACTTCCAGGGCGGGCTGCTGGCTGCTGCCGAACGTCAGATACTCAATCAACTCCGCCAACGGCAGCGGCTTGCTGATCAGATACCCCTGCACCTGATCGCAGCCAAACCCGCGCAACAAATCCAATTGCTCCGCCGTTTCCACACCTTCTGCCACCACTTCAAGATTGAGATTGTGCGCCAGGTTGATCATCGCGTGGACCAGTTTGCGGTTCTCTTCGCGCTCTTCCATGCCGCCGACAAAGCTCTTGTCGACCTTCAGCAAGGCAATCGGCAGGCTGTTGAGGTGCACGAAGGACGAGAACCCGGTGCCGAAGTCATCCAGTGAGAAGCGCACGCCCAGGCGCCCGAGGGCATCCATGGTCTGCTTCACCAGGTCGCTGCGGCGCATGACGGCGGTTTCGGTCAGTTCGAACTCCAGCCATTGCGCCTCGACGCCGCGTTCGGCGATCAGCCGGCTCAGGGTCGACAGCAATTGGCTGTCCTGAAATTGCCGGAACGACAGGTTGATCGCCATGTGCAGCGCCGGCAAACCGCGCTCGCGCAGCGCCTGCATGTCCCGCAGGGCCCGGGAAATCACCCAGTAACCGAGCGGCACAATCAGACCGCTTTGCTCGGCCAGCGGCACGAACTCGCTGGGCGCCAGCAAACCGCGCTCGGCATGTCGCCAGCGCACCAGGGCTTCGAGGCCGACGATCTGGCCGTCCTCCAGGTTCAGGCGTGGCTGGTAATGCAACTCCAGCTCGTCACGGCGCAAGGCCCGGCGCAGCTCGCTTTCGAGGTCGGCCATGCTGCGGGCATTGCGGTTGATGCGTTCGTTGAAGATATGAAAGGTGCAGCCCTGAGTGCTCTTGGCCTGCTGCATGGCGATGTGTGCGTGCCACATCAGCGGGTCGGCGCCGGCCTGGGCCCGGGCGTGGGCGATACCGAGGCTGGAACCGATCAACAGGCTTTCGCCGTCGACCCAGTAAGGCTCGGCCAGGGCTTCAGTGATGCGTTCGGCCATCCATTCGGCGCGTTGAGGCGCGCGGCGGGTGTCGATCAGCAGGGCGAATTCGTCGCTGCCCAGCCGCGCCAGCTGATCGCCGGCCTCAAGCTGGCTTTTCAGGCGCGCGACCACTTGCAGGATCAAGCGGTCGCCGGCCTGGTGGCCGAGGGCATCGTTGGCGTGTCGGAAGTTGTCGAGATCAAGGTGACCGAGGGCCAGGCCGCGGCCGTCGTTTTCCGCCAGGCGCGCGGCGAGCAAGGTCTGGAAACCCTGGCGATTGGCGATGCCGGTCAGCGGGTCCTGCTCGGCCAGGCGCTGCAGGGTGTTTTCCAGCAAGCCGCGTTCGCGCACATGGCGCAGGCAGCGGCGCAACATGCCGGGATCGAGATGATCGCGCACCAGCCAGTCGCTTACGCCATCGGGCGGCGCCAGTGGCTCGTGCTCCAGCAATAACACCGTCGGCAAGCTGCAACGGCCAGGAAGCGGCTGAAGCGCAGGAATCGTCAACAACACCGCATTGCGGTTGTCATCGAACAGACTGCTGACCGACTCCCAGCTCGGCGCGCTGATGAGCACGGCCGAGCTCCCCATCGGAGCCAGACACTCGCGCAACAACGCTGTCCACGCCGGCTCTTCAGCCAGTAGCAGCAAACGCAAGGGTTCGACAGGCGTAGACAAGCTAGCTCCCTAGACTCTGCAAAGATGTAGGCGGCAGGCATTATGCCGCGCCATCAACCAATGACCAAATGACCAAATGACATCAGTTATCAAACGTGGCTTTGTGTCTGGAATACGAACATTAGCCGCAAATACACCGCGCATCCTGCTTGAAAGTATCAAAACCGGCAAATAGAGATAGCGTGTTGCGTCACAAGTCGGAGAGAGCAGCACAATTCGCTGAGCCTGTTAAAATGCCGGCCCATTTCATAAACGACTCCCTGATCCTGTATGTCCCGACTCAATCCCCGGCAGCAAGAAGCCGTGAGCTACGTCGGCGGCCCTCTTTTGGTGCTCGCCGGCGCAGGCTCCGGCAAGACCAGTGTGATCACCCGCAAAATTGCGCACCTGATCCAGAACTGCGGCATCCGTGCCCAGTACATCGTCGCCATGACCTTTACCAACAAGGCCGCGCGCGAGATGAAGGAACGAGTCGGCACCCTGCTCAAGGGCGGCGAAGGCCGTGGCCTGACGGTGTGCACGTTCCACAACCTGGGCTTGAACATCATCCGCAAGGAACATGTTCGCCTGGGCTACAAGCCGGGCTTCTCGATCTTTGACGAAACCGACGTCAAAGCCTTGATGACCGACATCATGCAGAAGGAATACTCGGGCGACGACGGCGTCGACGAGATCAAGAACATGATCGGCTCGTGGAAAAACGACCTGATCCTGCCGCCCGAAGCCCTGGAAAACGCGCGCAACCCCAAGGAACAGACCGCCGCCATCGTCTACACCCACTATCAGCGCACGCTCAAGGCGTTCAACGCGGTGGACTTCGACGACCTGATCCTGCTGCCGGTGAAGCTGTTCCAGGAACACGCCGACATCCTCGAAAAATGGCAGAACAAAGTCCGCTACCTGCTGGTGGACGAATACCAGGACACCAACGCCAGCCAGTATTTGCTGGTGAAGTTGCTGATCGGCACGCGCAACCAGTTCACCGTGGTGGGCGACGATGACCAGTCGATCTACGCCTGGCGTGGCGCCCGTCCGGAAAACCTGATGCTGCTCAAGGACGATTACCCGTCGCTGAAAGTGGTGATGCTCGAGCAAAACTACCGCTCCACCAGCCGCATCCTGCGCTGCGCCAACGTGCTGATCTCGAACAACCCGCACGAATTCGAGAAGCAGCTGTGGAGTGAGATGGGCCACGGCGACGAAATCCGCGTGATCCGTTGCCGCAACGAAGACGCCGAAGCCGAGCGCGTGGCCGTGGAACTGCTGACCCTGCACTTGCGCACGGACCGGCCGTACAGCGATTTCGCGATCCTGTATCGCGGTAACTACCAGGCCAAGCTGATCGAGCTGAAGCTGCAGCACCACCAGATTCCGTATCGTTTGTCCGGCGGCAACAGTTTCTTCGGACGTCAGGAAGTGAAAGACCTGATGGCCTACTTCCGCCTGATCGTGAACCCGGATGACGACAACGCCTTCCTGCGGGTGATCAACGTGCCACGCCGGGAAATCGGTTCGACCACCCTGGAGAAGCTGGGCAACTACGCTACCGGGCGCAAAATCTCGATGTACGCCGCCACCGACGAAATCGGCCTGGGCGAGCACCTGGACGCGCGCTTCACCGATCGCCTGTCGCGCTTCAAGCGCTTCATGGACAAGGTTCGCGAGCAGTGCGCCGGCGAAGACCCGATCTCGGCGCTGCGCAGCATGGTCATGGACATCGACTACGAGAACTGGCTCCGCACCAACAGCTCCAGTGACAAGGCCGCCGACTACCGCATGGGCAACGTGTGGTTCCTGATCGAGGCGTTGAAGAACACGCTGGAGAAGGACGAAGAAGGCGAGATGACCGTGGAGGACGCCATCGGCAAACTGGTCCTGCGTGACATGCTGGAACGTCAGCAGGAAGAGGAAGATGGCGCCGAAGGCGTGCAGATGATGACCTTGCACGCCTCCAAGGGTCTGGAATTTCCCTACGTGTTCATCATGGGCATGGAAGAGGAAATCCTCCCGCACCGCTCCAGCATCGAAGCCGACACCATCGAAGAAGAACGCCGCCTGGCCTACGTCGGGATTACCCGCGCACGTCAGACCCTGGCCTTCACCTTCGCCGCCAAGCGCAAGCAATACGGCGAGATCATCGATTGCGCGCCGAGCCGCTTCCTTGATGAGCTGCCGCCGGACGATCTGGCGTGGGAAGGCAATGACGACACCCCTGTTGAAGTCAAAGCCGTTCGCGGCAATACCGCATTGGCTGATATACGGGCGATGTTAAAGCGCTAGAATTGAGCACTTTTTAACCGAATATTTTTTTCCCAAGCATTTTTGACAAGCTAGGCGCGTACGGCGCCAGTAGAGGAACGCTTCATGGAAGCACTGCACCAGAAAATTCGCGAACAAGGCATCGTGCTTTCCGATCAGGTCCTGAAGGTCGACGCCTTTTTGAACCACCAGATCGACCCGGCCCTGATGAAGCTGATCGGCGATGAATTCGCTGCGTTGTTCAAGGACTCGGGCATCACCAAAATCGTTACGATCGAAGCCTCGGGCATCGCTCCGGCGATCATGACCGGCCTGAACCTCGGCGTACCGGTGATCTTCGCGCGCAAGCATCAGTCCCTGACCCTGACTGAAAACCTGCTGTCGGCGACCGTTTACTCGTTCACCAAACAGACCGAAAGCACCGTGGCGATCTCCCCGCGTCACCTGACCAGCAGCGACCGCGTGCTGATCATCGATGACTTCCTGGCCAACGGTAAGGCATCGCAAGCGCTGATCTCGATCATCAAACAGGCCGGCGCCACCGTCGCTGGTTTGGGGATCGTGATCGAGAAGTCGTTCCAGGGCGGCCGTGCGGAACTGGATGCCCAGGGTTATCGCGTTGAATCGTTGGCTCGGGTGCAGTCGCTGAAGGATGGCGTTGTCACCTTCATCGAATAACCCGCAGCACCGCATTTCCCCTGTGGGAGCCAGCCTGCTGGCGATGGCGTCATGTCAGTCAACATATTCATGACTGACAGACAGCCATCGCCAGCAGGCTGGCTCCCACAGTTGTTTTGTGGTGGGCGTTATTGCGCGGTGGCTTTGAGGCCGGTGAGCAACAACCGCTGAAACAAATCCTCTTTCAGCCCTTCCGGGTTGGTCAGCTGCATCCGCTCCAGATGCTCGGGAAATTCCGAAGCCTCAGGCGCATCCAGCGCAGCCTTGCCCAACTCGAGAATCTCCGTCAGCTTGAACTTGCTCTTCAACCAGTTCAGCGCCCGCAACAAGTCCCGCTCTTCAGCCGTGAAATCACACCCCAGCGGATACTCCGGAAACAACTTCGCATGCCGCGCCTGAATCGCCTGCAAGCGCTCCGGGGTGTTGTCGGCAAAACGCGGATCGATACGGAAACCCTTCGGCAACTTGCCAACATTTTGCGCCTGCTCGATCAGGCCCGACTGGAACCGTGAGTCGCTGATGTTCAACAACGCCTCGATCACCGCCGCGTCGGTCTTGCCGCGCAGATCGGCGATGCCGTATTCGGTGACTACAATGTCCCGCAAATGCCGCGGGATCGTGCAGTGGCCGTATTCCCAGACGATGTTCGAACTGACCTCACCGCCCGCCTCACGCCAACTGCGCAGCAGCAGCACCGACCGCGCGCCCTCCAGCGCATGGCCCTGGGCGACGAAGTTGTATTGCCCGCCGACACCGCTGAGTACACGCCCGTTCTCCAACTGATCGGCCACGCCGGCACCGAGCAGGGTCATGGTGATCACGGTGTTGATGAAGCGCGCATCCAGGCGCTGCAAGCGTTTGAGTTCTTCCTGACCGTAGAGCTCGTTGATATAGCTGATGCGGGTCATGTTGAATTCGAGCCGCTTGCTTTGCGGCAGCTCGCGCAGGCGCTCGTAGAAACTGCGCGGCCCGAGGAAAAACCCGCCATGCACGCTGATGCCGTCGGTTTGCGCGGCTTCGTCGAGGGTGCCGGCATTCGCGTGTTGCTGGGTCGGTACGTCCGGGTAGACCTTTCGCCGAATGATCCCGGCGTCGGCCAGCACCAGCAGACCGTTGACGAACATCTCGCTGCAACCGTAAAGGCCTTTGGCAAAGGGGTCGGTGCCGCCCTCGCGGTCGATCAACTGCGCCCACTGGCTGAGGTTGATCTCCGTCAGCAACGCCTTGTAACCGGCATTGTCGGCCTGGCGCGCCAGCAACGCTGCGGTCAAGGCATCGCCCATGGCACCAATGCCGATCTGCAAGGTGCCGCCGTCGCGCACCAGCGTGCTGGCGTGCAAGCCGATGAAATGATCCTGAAAACCTACTGGCATGTTGGGCGTGGAGAACAACGTGGTGTTGTCCTTCTCGTCGATCAGCAGGTCGAACGCGTCGATGCCGATTTCGGCGTCACCGGGCATGTAGGGCAAGTCGTTGTGGACTTGGCCCACCAACAGGATCGTCTCCCCCGCCTCCCGGCGCTTGGCGATCATCGGAAACAGGTCGAGGGTGATGTCCGGGTTGCAGCTCAGGCTCAGGCGATCCGGGTGCTCGGAATGGCTGGCCACCAGCTGTGCAACCAGGTTCAAACCGGCGGCGTTAATGTCCCGCGCGGCGTGGCTGTAGTTGCTGCTCACGTAATCCTGCTGGGCCGACGCGCTGTGGAGCAGGCTGCCGGGCTGCATGAAAAATTGCTGGATATGAATGTTCGCCGGCAGGCTGTCTTTATGCAGGTCGGCAAGGAAGTCCAGCTCCGGATAATCGCCAAAAACCCGCTCGATAAAGGGTTCGAGAAAGCGCTTTTGCAAACCATCGCCCAAGGCAGGACGGCCCAGGCACAGGGCGGTGTAGATCGTCAGCTGCCGTTCGGGCAATTGCGCGATGCGCTGGAACAACGCGTTGACGAAGTGGTTGGGTTTGCCCAGGCCAAGGGGTAAGCCCATGTGAATATGCGCCGGCAACCGCGCCAATACGTCATCGACCGCTTGCTCGATAGAACACAGCTGCACCATCTGATCCTCCCTTACATTCCTTGAATTGGGGTTGGACCGAGCTTGCCGGGCCTTTACTGCAAAGAATAGTCCCCAAGGCAAAATCGCAGGCACAAAAAAGCCGCTCGTAAGCGGCTTTTTCGCTGTAGATGAACGCTTATTTCAAGCCGGACATCTTCTCGATGGCGCCTTTGAGATCGGCGTCTGTGCAATCGGCACAGGTGCCTTTCGGTGGCATGGCGTTGATGCCGGAGATCGCCTTGGCGAGCAGACCATCAACACCCCCCTCCTTCTTGGAACGCTCGCCCCAAGCAGCGGCATCACCGACTTTCGGTGCGCCCAACAGGCCGGTACCGTGGCAAGCGTTGCAATGTTTCGCAATCACAGAGTCAGGGGTCTTGGCATCACCGCCACCCGCCGAAGCAGCGACTTCCATCCCCTTGCACTCTTGACCCGTCACGCAGACCTGGCCGACTGGCTCAAGGCGTTTGGCAATATCGTCGTTGGTCGCAGCTTGAGCGCTGACAGCCCATAGGGCCAATACGGTTGCTGGTGCAGCCAGCATTTTCATAATTAGATTCACGCGTTCACCCTCAATGGTGGCTAGTCACGCCCACGGCCACGGTTCGCAGGCGGGCGCAAGTATAACGGTAAGCCCGCCGCACTGAAACAACCCCAAAGTCGAAGGGGTCTTGTTACGCGACGGAAAAACGCTTCGGGTGCCTTTGCCGTGCTGGCAGGACGCCTCTTCTCTTAGAAATTCGCGGGCGTGGCTGCGCTGATTAGTCGCGCCGGCGCATCGAACGGATTACGGAAACGGTGTGGCTTGGTACTTTCAAAGTAGTAGCTGTCGCCGGCTTCGAGCACAAAAGTTTCGAGCCCGACCACCAGTTCCAGTCGCCCTTCCACCAAAATGCCGGTTTCCTCGCCCTCATGGGTGAGCATCTCGTCACCGGTGTCGGCGCCAGGCGGGTAGATTTCATTGAGGAACGCGATAGCCCGGCTCGGGTGCGCCCGGCCGACCAGTTTCATGGTCACTGCGCCATCGGAAATATCGATCAGCTCGTTGGCTTTGTAGACGATCTGCGTCGGTTTTTCCTGCAGGATTTCTTCGGAAAAGAACTCAACCATGGACATGGGAATCCCGCCCAGTACCTTCCTCAGCGAGCTGATCGAGGGACTGACGCTGTTCTTCTCGATCATGGAAATCGTGCTGTTGGTGACGCCCGCGCGCTTGGCGAGCTCACGCTGGGAAAGACCTTTGAGCTTACGGATGGATTGCAGTCGTTCACCGACGTCCAATGCTGGAGCCTCCAGGGATTCAGGTTGTTGGAATATTGAGCGTTATCATGGCGACAGCGTTCAGTATTTACAACACTTTGGCCTGAATCCTGTTCGGCCCGGCGCCTTTCGGTACGGAGCGCTGACCGCTAACCCTCGGAATAGAGCTTTGGCACCCGGCGCAGGTTGCAGAAGATCTGATAGGGAATCGTGTCTGCGGCGGCCGCCACCTCGCTGGCGAGGATGTTCTTGCCCCACAACTCGACGGTCGAGCCCAGGCCGGCCTGCTGCACATCGGTCAGATCAATGCAGAGCATGTCCATCGACACGCGGCCGATCAACTGGCTACGCTGCCCGGCGACCATCACCGGCGTGCCGGTCGGTGCCTGACGCGGGTAACCATCGGCATAACCCATGGCCACCACGCCCACGCGCATCGGCTTGGGCGTGATGAATTTGGCGCCGTAGCCAATCGGCTCGCCGGCCGGCAGTTCACGCACGCAAATCACTTTCGATTCCAGGGTCATCACCGGTTGCAGACGGGAAGCCACGGCGTTGGCTTCTTCAAACGGCGTGGCACCGTAGAGCATGATGCCCGGGCGCACCCAGTCGCTCGGAATCTGCGGCCAACCGAGTACCGCTGGCGAATTGCGCAGGCTGATCTCGGCCGACAAACCTTTGCGCGCCGCTTCAAACACCGCAACTTGCTCGGCGCTGGTCTGCTCGTGCAGCTCATCGGCCCGGGCGAAGTGGCTCATCAAGACAATCTTCGAGACTTTGCCGCTGGCCAGCAGCCGTTGATAGGCCGCCTGATAATCCTTTGGATGCAAGCCAACCCGGTGCATGCCCGAATCGAGCTTGAGCCAGACCGTGAGCGGCTTGCTCAACGCGGCGTTCTCGATGGCTTCGAGCTGCCACAACGAATGCACCACGCACCAGAAATCATGCTCGACAATCAGCGCCAGCTCATCAGCTTCGAAAAAACCTTCCAGCAACAACACCGGCGCACGAATACCGGCGGCCCGCAGTTCCAAAGCCTCTTCGATACAGGCGACGGCAAACCCGTCCGCCTCGGCTTCCAGCGCCTGGGCGCAACGCACCGCGCCATGGCCATAGGCATCGGCCTTGATCACGGCGAGGGCCTTGGCCCCCGTGACTTCACGGGCGATCTGGTAGTTATGACGCAGGGCTTGAAGGTCGATCAGGGCACGGGCTGGACGCATGGCGGCAGGCTTCTAGGCGGTCATGGGAATAAAAACCGGCGCAGGCTGACGGCGTGAACCGCCAACAGCACCGGGAGAGGGATCTTTCTGACAGGCTTATGGCAGAGCGGCGACAACTGACAGCTCAACCAGGATTTCCGGTTCGCACAGCTTTGACTCAACGGTTGCGCGGGCCGGGGCGACGCCTTTTGGCAGCCACTTGTCCCACACCGCGTTCATGCCTTCGAAATGCGCGTCGATGTCTTTCAGGTAAATCGTCACCGACAGCAAACGGCTCTTGTCGGTGCCGGCAAGATCGAGCAAACGCTCGATGTTGGCCAGGGTTTCACGGGTCTGCTGTTCAATCCCGGCACTCATGTCGTCGCCGACTTGCCCTGCCAGATAGACGGTGCCGCTGTGGACAACGATCTGGCTCATGCGCTCATTGGTGAGCTGGCGCTGGATTGACATGTTTTGCGGACTCCTGGGTTTTGTTTCCATAGCGAGAAATATCGAGGCCTTCGGCGCTGATCTGCGGCGTTTTCTTCGCCATCAGGTCAGCCAGCAAACGACCGGAGCCGCAGGCCATGGTCCAGCCGAGTGTGCCGTGACCGGTGTTCAGGAACAGGTTCTTGAACGGCGTGGCGCCAACGATCGGCGTGCCGTCCGGGGTGGTCGGACGCAGGCCGGTCCAGAAACTCGCCTGGGCCAGATCGCCGCCCTGAGGATAAAGGTCGTTGACGATCATCTCCAGGGTTTCGCGCCGACGCGGGTTCAGCGACAGGTCAAAACCGGCTATCTCAGCCATGCCGCCGACGCGGATGCGGTTGTCGAAACGGGTGATCGCGACCTTGTAGGTCTCGTCGAGAATGGTCGACGTCGGGGCCATCGCCGGGTTGGTGATCGGCACGGTCAGGGAGTAACCCTTGAGCGGATACACCGGGGCCTTGATGCCCAGCGGCTTGAGCAGTTGCGGCGAGTAGCTGCCGAGTGCCAGGACGTAGCGGTCAGCGGTTTCCAGCTTGCCGTCGATCCACACACCGTTGATGCGATCACCGGCGAAGTCGAGTTTCTGAATGTCTTGACCGAAGCGGAATTCCACGCCCAGCTTCACAGCCATTTCAGCCAGTCGAACGGTGAACATCTGGCAGTCGCCGGTCTGGTCGTTCGGCAGGCGCAAGGCACCGGCGAGGATATCGGTGACGTTGGCCAGGGCCGGCTCAACGCGGGCAATGCCGGCGCGGTCGAGCAGTTCGAACGGTACGCCGGACTCTTTCAGTACGGAAATGTCTTTCGCGGCGCCATCCAGTTGAGCCTGGGTGCGGAACAGTTGCGTAGTACCGAGGCTGCGGCCTTCGTAAGCAATACCGGTTTCGGCGCGCAATTCGTCGAGGCAGTCACGGCTGTACTCGGACAGACGGACCATGCGTTCCTTGTTCACCGCGTAACGGCTGGCGGTGCAGTTGCGCAGCATCTGCGCCATCCACAGGTATTGGTCGATGTCGGCGGTGGCCTTGATCGCCAGCGGTGCGTGGCGCTGCAACAGCCACTTGATGGCTTTCAGCGGCACGCCCGGCGCGGCCCACGGCGAGGCATAACCCGGCGATACCTGCCCGGCGTTGGCGAAACTGGTCTCCATGGCAGCGGCTGGCTGACGGTCAACCACCACCACTTCGAACCCGGCACGCGCCAGATAATAAGCACTGGTGGTACCGATGACGCCGCTACCCAAGACCATAACGCGCATTTTCATATCCCTCATCGCGGCTTGCCGCTGACGTTCGTAGTTGTAGAGCATTGATGTGCGCAGTGTAAAAAAGATTAGGCAGTGCTTTTCACTATATAACTGCCTATATTTGGCGAGAATTCTCGGCAAAAACCCTTTTCACGGAGGCGCATCCCCTATGCGTACCAACACTCAAACCAAACGTGAGCTGGACAAGATTGACCGCAACATCCTGCGGATCCTGCAAGCGGACGGGCGCATCTCTTTCACCGAGCTTGGGGAAAAGGTCGGGCTCTCGACCACGCCGTGTACCGAGCGGGTCCGACGGCTGGAGCGCGAAGGGATCATCATGGGCTACAACGCCCGCCTCAATCCGCAGCACCTCAAGGGTAGTCTCCTGGTGTTCGTCGAGATCAGTCTCGACTACAAATCCGGCGATACTTTCGAAGAGTTCCGACGTGCGGTGCTGAAACTGCCCCACGTGCTGGAGTGCCATTTGGTGTCAGGGGATTTTGACTACCTGGTGAAGGCGCGGATTTCCGAGATGGCGTCGTACCGCAAATTGCTGGGCGACATTTTGCTCAAGCTGCCGCATGTGCGCGAATCCAAGAGCTATATCGTGATGGAAGAGGTGAAGGAGAGTTTGTGCCTGCCAATTCCGGATTGAGGCTTTGTGGTGTCTGTTCAGACCCCATCGCTAGCAGGCTAGCTCCCACAGTTGATCTTCGGCGGACATAGATTCAGTGGGAGCTAGCCTGCTAGCGATTACAGGCGACTCGGTCTTCCCTCAGACGAGGACCTGCCGAGTAGAAGCCATGTACTCATGAATCTGCTTCTCCACCCGCGGATGAATCAGCTCCACCGGCCCCCGACCGTTCGGGCACGGCAAGGTCTTGGTGGTGCCAAACAGGCGACAGATCAGCGGCCGCTCGTCATACACCGTGCAGCCGTTGGGCCCCAAGTGCACACAGTTGAGTTCATCCATCGCCGCGTCCTGCTCGGCGCGGGTCTTGCGCGGCAGGCGGGACATTTCTTCCGGCGAGGTGGTCACCGGCCCACAGCAGTCATGGCAGCCGGGCACGCACTCGAACGAGGGGATCTGCTGGCGCAGCGTGCGGATTTTCTGACTGTTGCAGCTCATCGAAGCGGTAACCAAAAGCGGAATAGACCGGGAGTCTGACGCAAAAGCCGCGATCCAGACAGCATCAACCGACCAATGTTGCCGCTGCCGGAAGGTCCGGCTTATGCTCCGTCACATTTTCCAGACACATGAATCAGGGACGCTCACATGAATGCCCGTGCCCAGCACACCGCCTCTTACTACGCCGCCAGCAGCCTGTCGCAGCCTGATCATCCGGTGTTGCAAGGCGACCTGGTGGCGGACGTGTGCGTGGTCGGCGGCGGGTTTTCCGGGCTGAACTCGGCGCTCGAACTGGCAGAACGTGGCTTCAGCGTGGTGCTGCTGGAAGCGCGCAAGATCGGCTGGGGCGCCAGCGGACGCAATGGCGGGCAGTTGATTCGCGGCGTCGGCCACGGCCTCGATCAGTTCGCCAATGCGGTCGGCACCGACGGCGTGCGCCAGATGAAACTCATGGGCCTGGAAGCCGTGGAAATCGTCCGTCAGCGCGTCGAGCGTTTTCAGATCCCTTGCGACCTGACCTGGGGTTACTGCGACCTGGCAAACAAGCCCCGCGACCTCGAAGGCTTTGCCGAAGACGCCGAAGATCTGCGCGGCCTCGGCTACCGCTACGAAACCCGGCTGCTGCAAGCCAATGAAATGCACACGGTGGTGGGTTCGGACCGCTACGTCGGCGGCCTGATCGACATGGGTTCGGGCCATCTTCACCCGCTTAATCTGGCCTTGGGCGAAGCAGCCGCCGCGCAGCAGCTGGGCGCGAAGCTGTTCGAACAATCGGCAGTGACCCGAATCGACTACGGCCCCGAAGTCACCGTCCATACCGCCCAAGGCTCGGTTCGCGCCAAGACGCTGGTGCTGGGCTGCAACGCCTACCTCAACGAACTCAACCCCGAACTCAGCGGCAAAGTGCTGCCCGCCGGCAGCTACATCATTGCCACCGAGCCCTTGAGTGAAGAACTGGCGCATTCACTACTGCCGCAGAACATGGCGGTCTGCGATCAACGGGTGGCGCTGGATTACTACCGGCTCTCGGCGGATCGACGTTTGCTGTTTGGCGGTGCTTGCCATTATTCAGGCCGCGATCCGAAGGACATCGGTGCGTACATGCGGCCGAAGATGCTGGAAGTCTTCCCGCAACTGGGCGGGGTCAAGATCGACTATCAATGGGGCGGGATGATCGGCATCGGCGCCAACCGCCTGCCACAGATTGGCCGGCTCAAGGGCCAGCCGAATGTGTATTACGCCCAGGCTTACTCGGGCCATGGGGTGAATGCCACGCATTTGGCGGGCAAGTTGTTGGCTGAGGCTATTAGTGGTCAGCAGGGAGGAGGGTTTGATCTGTTTGCCAAGGTGCCGCATATCACCTTCCCGGGCGGCAAGCATTTGCGTTCGCCGTTGCTGGCGTTGGGGATGTTGTGGCATCGGCTTAAAGAGTGGGTCTGAAGGATTTCAGTGCCTGTACCGACGCCTTCGCGGGCAAGCCCGCTCCCACAGGGTTAGGTGGTGAACGCAAATTTTGTGAACAACACCAACCCTTGTGGGAGCGGGCTTGCCCGCGAAGACAGCCGCAAGAACACCGCAAAACTCAGATCCGCCAGAATGGCTTGAGCCCCTCCTCCCGCGCCTGCTCCCGACTCAAACCGACATCCCTCAGTTGCTCCGGCGTGAGCGTCAGCAACGCCTTGCGCGTGTGCAGACGATGCCAGAACAGGCCCCAGCGACTCAGGCCGGACGGCGCGTTGCGCATGACCGCCTCGCGTGCACCGTTTATTTGCCCTGCCGCCAGTTCCTGACTGTGAATCGTCAGCCGCACATCACTCAAGCCGTTCATTTTGATTACTCCTGTTTACTTGGGTAGCCAGAGCTTTCATGATGCGCGGACGGCGAAAAGCATTACAGATTCAACAAGTCTGTATTAACTCCATACAGATTTACCGATTTAGCGTCTGAATCGTATATTTTCACTCGATCTGTATTGGTTAACCGAATCACCCACACCGAGACTGCGCCATGACCCTTTACGTCAACCTCGCCGAATTGCTCGGCACACGTATTGAACAGGGCTTCTATCGCCCCGGTGACCGGCTGCCGTCGGTGCGGGCGTTGAGTGTCGAGCACGGGGTCAGCCTGAGCACGGTGCAGCAAGCGTATCGAGTGCTGGAAGACAGTGGGCTGGCAACCCCGAAACCCAAATCCGGCTACTTCGTACCGGTGGGTCGCGAACTGCCGGAGCTGCCGGCCATCGGCCGCCCGGCCCAGCGCCCGGTGGATATTTCGCAGTGGGATCAGGTACTGGAATTGATTCGCGCGGTCCCGCGCAAAGACGTCGTGCAACTGGGCCGCGGCATGCCGGACATCACCACGCCGACCATGAAACCGCTGCTGCGCAACCTCGCGCGAATCAGCCGTCGGCAGGACATGCCCGGTCTGTATTACGACAACATCTACGGCACCCTCGAACTGCGCGAACAGATCGCCCGCCTGATGCTCGATTCCGGATGCCAGTTAACGGCCCACGACCTGGTGGTGACCACCGGTTGCCACGAAGCGCTGTCCACCAGCATTCGCGCCATCTGCGAGCCGGGGGATATCGTGGCGGTGGACTCACCGAGCTTTCACGGCGCCATGCAGACCCTCAAGGGGCTGGGCATGAAAGCCCTGGAAATCCCTACCGACCCAATCACCGGGATTAGCCTCGATGCCCTTGAACTGGCCCTGGAGCAGTGGCCAATCAAGGCCATACAGTTGACGCCCAACTGCAACAACCCGCTGGGCTACATCATGCCGGAATCGCGTAAACGCGCGTTGTTGACGCTTGCACAGCGATTCGACGTGGCGATTGTCGAAGACGATGTGTATGGCGAGCTTTCCTACAGCTACCCGCGCCCGCGCACGATCAAATCCTTCGACGAAGACGGCCGTGTCCTGCTGTGCAGTTCGTTTTCCAAGACCCTGGCGCCTGGCTTGCGTATTGGTTGGGTTGCACCCGGCCGGTATCTGGAGCGGGTGCTGCACATGAAATACATCAGCACCGGCTCCACGGCACCACAACCGCAGATTGCGATTGCCGAGTTTCTCAAAGCCGGGCATTTCGAACCGCATTTGCGGCGGATGCGCACGCAATACCAACGCAATCGCGACCTGATGATCGACTGGGTCACGCGCTATTTCCCCGCCGGCACCCGCGCCAGTCGCCCGCAAGGCAGCTTCATGTTGTGGGTTGAACTGCCGGACGGCTTCGACACCCTGAAACTGAATCGTGCCCTGCACGATCAGGGCGTACAGATTGCCGTCGGCAGCATCTTTTCCGCCTCGGGCAAATACCGCAATTGCTTGCGGATGAACTACGCTGCCAAGCCAACACCGCAGATCGAAGAGGCTGTGCGCAAGGTCGGCGCCGCGGCGATCAAACTGCTGGCGGAAACGGATTACATCACTGACTGACCTTTCTCAGGAATCCAGCGTCCATATGCCGACATTTGCCGCCAATCGGAACGATCCCACGTGAGAGTCAGACAGCCCCTGCTCGCTCTTCTGCTACTCGCCTCGTTCCTGGGCGGTTGCGCCAGCTTCGATGTTCAGCGCGAACCGAGCCAGGCCTTACCCGCCAGCGATTCGGCATTCGGTCGTTCAATCCAGGCTCAGGCCGCACCCCATGAGGGCCGGTCCGGCTTTCGTTTGCTGTCCAATAGCAGCGAAGCCTTCATGGCCCGCGCCGAGCTGATCCGCAACGCCCAAAGCAGCCTCGACTTGCAGTACTACATCGTGCATGACGGCATCAGCACGCGGATGCTGGTGGATGAATTGCTCAAGGCCGCCGACCGCGGCGTGCGCGTGAGAATCCTGCTCGATGACACCACCAGCGACGGTCTGGACTGGATCATCGCGACCCTCGCTGCGCACCCGCAGATCCAGATCCGCCTGTTCAACCCGCTGCACCTGGGCCGCGCCACGGGCGTGACGCGCACCATGGGCCGCTTGTTTAACCTGTCGTTGCAACACCGACGCATGCACAACAAGCTGTGGCTGGCAGACAACAGCGCGGCCATCGTCGGCGGTCGCAACCTCGGCGACGAATACTTCGATGCCGAGCCCAACCTGAATTTCACCGACATCGACATGCTCGGCGTCGGGCCGGTGGCCGAGCAGCTTGGCCATAGCTTCGATCAGTACTGGAACAGCGCGCTGAGCAAACCGATCGACGAATTCCTGTCGAGCAGACCGACGCAAAAGGACCTGCAAAATACCCGCACGCGTCTGGAAGAATCGTTGGAAGAGACCCGCAAGCAGAATCATGCGCTGTATCAGCAGTTGATGACTTACACCACCAAGCCACGCATGGACATCTGGCGCCGGGAGTTGATCTGGGCCTGGAACCAGGCGTTGTGGGATGCACCGAGCAAGGTCTTGTCGGACGGCGAGCCTGACCCGCACTTGCTGCTGACCACGCAACTGGCGCCTGAACTGACGGGCGTCAGCAAAGAATTGATCATGATCTCGGCTTACTTCGTACCGGGTCAGCCGGGGCTGGTGTACCTCACCGGCCGGGCCGACGCCGGGGTGTCGGTGCACTTGTTGACCAACTCGCTGGAAGCCACGGATGTGCCGGCCGTGCACGGCGGTTATGCGCCTTATCGCCGGGCGCTGCTGGAACATGGTGTGAAGCTGTACGAACTGCGCCGCCAGCCCGGCGAAGGTGGCGGCAGCGGGCCGCATATTTTTTACAGCAAGTCCTTCCGGGGTTCTGATTCCAGTTTGCACAGCAAGGCGATGATCTTCGACCAGCAGAAATCCTTCATCGGCTCGTTCAACTTCGACCCGCGCTCGGTGCTGTGGAACACCGAAGTCGGGGTGCTGGTGGACAGCCCCGAACTTGCCGCGCATGTGCGCAAAGCGGCCATGGAAGGTATGGCGCCGACCTTGAGTTATCAGGTGCAACTGGAAAATGACCGGATCGTCTGGCAGACCGAAGACAACGGCAAAATGCACACGCTGACCAAGGAACCAGGAAGCTTGTGGCGCCGCTTCAATTCCTGGTTCAGCACGGCGGTCGGGCTGGAGCGGATGCTCTGACCGACGATGAACACCCCTGTGGGAGCGGGCTTGCTCGCTCCCACAGGGGTATGTGATTGGTTGGCAGTTTGGGTTTAGGCAGGCTCGGCCACCGTGCCAAACGCGCCTTGACGCATCAGCAAAATCACCAACCCAAACGCCCCCGCCGCCATCAGCAACGGCAACGCATGCCCGCTGATCCACTGGCTGCCAGCACCGGCGGCCAACGGCCCGATCAGACAACCGATGCCCCACAGCTGCGCAATGTGCGCGTTGGCCCGCACCAGCGCATCGTCGCGATAGCGTTCGCCGATCAGGATCAGCGACAAGGTGAACAATCCCCCGGCGCTGGCGCCGAACAGCACCCACAACGGCCAGATCAGCAACGTGTCGATGAGCAACGGAATCGCCAGGCTCGAGACCAGCAACACCACCGCACAACCGGTGAACAGCGTGCGACGCGACAAACGATCCGCCAGCGCGCCAATCGGCAGCTGCAGCAAGGCATCCCCCACCACCACGGTGCTAACCATTGCCAGCGCGATGTCTGTGCTGAAGCCCTGACGCAGGCAATACACCGGCAACAAGGTCAGGATCATCGCTTCAAACGCCGCGAACAACGACACCGCCCAGGCAATCGCCGGCAACCCCCGACAGAAGCCCCACAAGTCGCTGAAGGTCACGCTGCAGGCTTCACTGGTCGGTGCGCCGCTGCGGCCCAGCAACAGGAACGGCGCCGCCGTCAGCAAGCCGACGCCGACCCAGAAGCCGTAATCGTGTTCGGTGCCCAGAACCCCCAGCAGCAACGGCCCGGCGAGCTGACTCAGCGCATAACTGCTGCCGTACAGCGCCACCAATCGCCCGCGCCATTGTTCGACCACCAACTGGTTGATCCAGCTTTCGCCGAGGATGAAGACCAGGGTCAGGATCACCCCGATCATCAGGCGCAACAGCAGCCAGATCGGGTAACTCGGCAACAGCGCCAGCAAGCCGATGGACACCGCCCCGGCCCACAGGCACAGACGCATCAGATTGGCCGTGCCAAGGCGCGAGGCCAGATGGCTGGAGATCTTCGCCCCCAGCAATACGCCAATCGCCGGCATGGCGGCCATCACACCGATGGCAAACGAACCGTAACCCCAGCCTTCCAGGCGAAACGACACCAGCGGCATGCTGACACCCAGGGCCAGGCCGACACTCAAGACAGACGCCAACACGGCGAAATAAGTCGCCCAACGCATGTTCCACGCTCCTGTGGATATTTTTATGTACAGCACAAAACACTGTGGGAGCGAGCTTGCTCGCGATAGCAGTTTCACATTCAACATTGACGTCGACTGTCAGACCGCTATCGCGAGCAAGCTCGCTCCCACAGGGGATCTTCGCTGTGTCGGGCCCCGGATTCGGGGCCCGCTACAGATTACAACTTGATCCAGGTCGCCTTCAGCTCGGTGTACTTGTCGAACGCATGCAGCGACTTGTCGCGGCCGTTGCCGGATTGCTTGAAGCCACCAAACGGTGCGGTCATGTCGCCGCCATCGTATTGATTGACCCAAACGCTACCGGCACGCAGCGCCTTGGCAGTCAGGTGCGCCTTGGAGATGTCCTTGGTCCACACCGCTGCGGCCAGGCCGTAAGGCGTGTCGTTGGCAATCGCAACGGCCTCTTCGGCGGTGTCGAAAGTGATGACCGACAGCACTGGGCCAAAGATCTCTTCCTGAGCGATTTTCATCGCGTTGGTCACGCCGTCGAAAATCGTTGGCTCAACGTAGGTGCCACCGGATTCCTGCAGCGTACGCTTGCCGCCAGCCACCAGTTTGGCGCCATCGCTATGGCCGGATTCGATGTAGGACAGCACGGTGTTCATCTGCTGGGTATCCACCAGCGCGCCGACGTTGGTCGCCGGGTCCAGCGGGTTGCCCGGCTTCCAGGTTTTCAACGCTTCGATCACCAGCGGCAGGAAGGTGTCCTTGATCGAACGCTCGACCAGCAGACGCGAACCGGCGGTGCAGACTTCGCCCTGGTTGAAGGCGATGGCACCGGCCGCCGCTTCGGCTGCGGCTTGCAGGTCCGGGGCATCGGCGAACACGATGTTCGGGCTCTTGCCGCCGGCTTCAAGCCAGACGCGCTTCATGTTCGATTCGCCCGAGTAGATCAGCAATTGCTTGGCGATCTTGGTCGAACCGGTGAACACCAGGGTGTCCACGTCGTTGTGCAGGGCCAGGGCCTTGCCGACGGTGTGACCGTAGCCCGGCAGCACGTTGAGCACGCCTTTCGGGATACCGGCTTCAACGGCCAGCGCAGCGATGCGGATGGCGGTCAGCGGGGATTTTTCTGACGGCTTGAGGATAACCGAGTTACCGGTGGACAGCGCCGGGCCGAGTTTCCAGCAGGCCATCATCAACGGGAAGTTCCACGGCACGATGGCGCCGACGACGCCAACCGGCTCACGGGTCACCAGACCCAGCTGATCGTGCGGGGTGGCCGCGACTTCGTCGTAGATCTTGTCGATGGCTTCGCCGCTCCAGCTCAGGGCTTGCGCTGCGCCGGGAACGTCGATGTACAGGGAATCGCTGATCGGCTTGCCCATGTCCAGGGTTTCAAGCAGGGCCAGCTCTTCGGCGTGCTGCTTGAGCAGGCCGGCGAAACGGATCATGGTGGCTTTGCGTTTGGTCGGCGCCAGGCGCGACCAACCACCGGAATTGAACGTGGCGCGGGCGTTTTCAACAGCGCGCTGGGCGTCGGCGGCATCACAGCTGGCGATCTTGCCCAGCAGACGGCCATCGACCGGGCTGATGCACTCGAAGGTCTCGGCGGAGACAGCATCGGTGTATTCACCATTGATGTAGGCGCGGCCTTCGATCTTCAGATCGCGAGCCCGTTGTTCCCAATCGGCACGAGTCAGGGTGGTCATTCGAGTGTCCTCCTCTTATTGAATACGAGCGCCCCGCGGTCTTCGCGGGCGCTGTCAGGAATTCTGCCCAGCCAGCCTGATTTTTCGGCCCAAGGCAACCGCCACCCTAAACCAGCGGCAGGTGAAGTTTCAATATATTTGACATAAGGCCGGCAAACGGCCTTGCGATGTTCATTTTAATAAACATAGACTTTGGGTCTTTCCAGCCATCGCGCCGCAATCACGGGGACTTACAACAATGAATATCCAGGATGTCGTCGACTTCAGCCTCGCCACTACCGAGCCCGAGCGCTATAAGCCGGACCAGGCAAAAATCCTGAAGGGCGATCCCGAGCAAGTGGTCTACAACCACTACAACAGCCCTTGCGGCCAGTTGAATGCAGGCGTGTGGGAAGGTGCTGTTGGCCAGTGGCATGTGAACTTCACCGAGCATGAGTACTGCGAAATCATTCAGGGCGTTTCCGTGCTGCGCGACAACGAAGGCAACGGCAAGACCCTGCGCGCAGGCGATCGCTTCGTGATCCCGGCGGGTTTCCGCGGCACTTGGGAGGTGCTGGAAACGTGCCGCAAGATCTATGTGGCGTTTGAACAGAAGGCTTGAGGATTTGTGTTAGCCGGGCCGGCCTCTTCGCGGGCAAGCCTCGCTCCTACGGTGAATGGCGTCTGTTCTGTAGGAGCGAGGCTTGCCCGCGAAGGGCACTAACAGGCAACACATAACCCGCAGGCAACAAAAAAGGCCCGTATCTCGCGATACGGGCCTTTTTCGTAAGGAGGAAAAATCAATTACTTGATTTTGCCTTCTTTGTAGATCACGTGCTTGCGAACAACCGGATCAAATTTCTTGATCTCGATTTTGTCCGGAGTAGTACGCTTGTTCTTGTCGGTAGTGTAGAAGTGACCAGTACCGGCGCTCGAAATCAAACGAATCAATTCACGCATGATTAGCTCCCTTAGATCTTGCCGGCTTTGCGGATTTCGGCCAGCACGACAGTGATGCCACGCTTGTCGATGATACGCATGCCTTTGGCAGATACGCGCAGACGCACGAAACGTTTCTCTTCTTCAACCCAGAAGCGGTGATGCTGCAGGTTCGGCAGGAAACGACGACGGGTTTTGTTGTTTGCGTGGGAAATGTTATTCCCAGTCACCGGACCCTTACCGGTAACTTGACATACTCTCGACATGCCTCAGCCCTCTAAAACCACATGCCCAACCCGGCATGGGTTGGCCGCTTAATCTCTCAGTCATTTGGCGCCAGGCGCCGCGTTTCTTTAGAGGTCTTACCGGCTACACCTACAGTGAAGGAACCGGGCCCCTAGAAAAGAGCGCTGCTTTATACCAGAAAGACTGAAGAGCAACAACATTCCGTGTGCGCGGACTTGATAAATTCCCCATTTTTCCGGCGCCGGGCGCCTTGGATAAAGGCTGTCGTCGATTAAGACCGCTCGTCGCAGAGAATCGGCCAATCGACCGATTCCGGGTTTTCCTCGGCCCGCATCACCGAAATCAAGCGCACATAGTCCCCTTAAAATGAAAAAGGGGATAGTCATTTGCAAAAGAGCCCACTAGGGTAAGCCTTTTCCAGACTGCACTTGCAGATGGGCCTTCGATCTGTAAAGGAATCCGACCATGCGCCTCGCTGCCCTACCGCTGTTGCTCGCCCCACTCCTGCTGAGCCCGCTGGCCCATGCCGCCGCCCTGAGCGTCTGCACCGAGGCCAGCCCGGAAGGGTTCGACGTGGTGCAATACAACTCGCTGACCACCACCAACGCCTCGGCCGACGTGCTGATGAATCGCCTGGTGGACTTCGACACGGCCAGCGGCAAAGTGGTCGCCAGCCTCGCGGACAGCTGGGAAGTGACGCCCGACGGCCTGACGTATGTGTTCAAGCTTCACCCACAGGTGAAATTCCACCGCACCGAGTACTTCAGCCCGACCCGCGAGCTGACCGCCGAAGATGTGAAGTTCAGCTTCGACCGTATGCTCGACCCGGCGAACCCGTGGCACAAAGTCGCCCAGAGCGGTTTCCCGCACGCCCAGTCGATGCAGTTGCCGGCGCTGATCAAGAAAATCGACGCACTGGACCCGCTGACCGTGCGCTTTACCCTCGATCACCCGGACTCGACCTTCCTCGCGACCCTGAGCATGGGCTTCGCCTCGATCTATTCCGCCGAATACGCCGACAAACTGCTGAAGGCCGGCACGCCCGAGAAGCTCAACAGTCAACCAATCGGCAGCGGCCCTTTCGTGTTCACCCGCTTCCAGAAAGACGCGTCGATTCGCTACAAGGCCAACCCGGACTACTTCCGTGGCAAACCATCGGTTGACCCGCTGATTTTCGCCATCACGCCGGATGCCAACGTGCGATTGCAGAAATTGCGTCGCAACGAGTGCCAGATCGCCCTGTCGCCAAAACCACTGGACGTACAGGCCGCGCTGAAAGAACCGACCCTGAAAGTCGAAAAGACTGACGCCTTCATGACCGCGTTCGTCGGCATCAACAGCCAGCATCCACCGCTGGACAAACCTGAAGTGCGCCAGGCCATCAACCTCGCGTTCGACAAAGCCAACTACGTCAAAGCCGTGTTCGAAGACACCGCCGAGGCAGCCAACGGCCCGTACCCGCCGAACACCTGGAGCTACGCCAAAGGCTTGCCGGGTTATCCGCATGACGTCGAGAAGGCCAGGGCCTTGATGGCCAAGGCCGGACTCAAGGATGGCTTCCAGACCACTATCTGGACCCGACCTTCCGGTAGCCTGCTCAACCCGAACCCGAGCCTCAGCGCGCAAATGCTGCAATCGGACCTCGCGGAAATCGGCATTCAGGCCGAGATTCGGGTGATTGAATGGGGCGAACTGATTCGCCGCGCCAAGGCCGGTGAGCACGATTTGCTGTTCATGGGCTGGGCCGGCGACAACGGTGACCCGGACAACTTCCTCACGCCGCAGTTTTCCTGCGCCGCGGTCAAGTCCGGCACCAACTTCGCCCGTTACTGCAACCAGGAGCTGGACAAGCTGATCAGCGCCGGCAAGACCACTGGCGAGCAAGGTGTGCGCACCAAGCTCTATGAACAGGCCCAGGCGCAGATTCAGCAGCAAGCGTTGTGGCTGCCGCTGGCTCACCCGACTGCCTTCGCGCTGACGCGTAAAGGCGTTGAGGGTTACTCAGTCAGCCCGTTTGGTCGCCAGGACTACTCCAAGGTCAATCTCAAATAACAGCCACACCACAAAACCCTGTGGGAGCGGGCTTGCTCGCGAAGACGGTGTATCAGGCAGCAATGATGGTGACTGACACTCCCTCTTCGCGAGCAAGCCCGCTCCCACAGGGGATTTGTGTTCGCTCCGCTACATCCACCCGTACTCAGCCATCGACAACGGATCGCCATCCCCGATGATGAAATGGTCGAGCACTCGCACATCGATCAGATCCAACGCCTCTTGCAGGCGCTTGGTCAGCGTTCGGTCGGCTTGACTGGGATTGGTATTCCCCGACGGATGGTTATGGCAGAGGATCAACGCTGCGGCGTTATGGGCCAGTGCGCGCTTGACCACTTGCCTCGGATAGACACTGGTGCTGTCGATGGAGCCGCGAAACAGCACTTCAAAGGTCAGTACTTGATGCCTGGAGTCGAGAAAAAGACAGCCGAACACCTCGTGGGGTTCGTGGCGCAACATTGATTTCAGGTAATCCCGAACGGCCTGTGGATTTTCCAGCGCCGACTTCTGGCGTGCACGCTCAGCCAAATGCCGCCGGCCCATCTCCTGTGCCGCTTGCAACTGCGCAAATTTCGCGGGCCCGAGCCCCAATTGCCTGCTGAATGCTTCCTGATCGGCCTCGAGCAGTGCGCGCAGACTGCCAAACTGATTCAACAGGTGTCGCGCCAGATCTACCGCGCTTTTACCCGATACGCCGGTTCGTAAAAAAATCGCCAGCAGCTCGGCGTCCGAAAGGCTTCCCGAGCCCAACTCAAGCAACCTCTCCCGCGGCCGCTCGGCCGCCGGCCAATCACGAATACTCATAGCACCTCCCTGGAATATGGGCGCCGCTGTTCCATAGCGGTCGCTGTGATATCGTAGCCCATCTTTTTTGCGGGCGATTTCATCCCTGGGGAGGGGGTATCGCCACGCAGTCATCAACGAAATGAAAGGCAGACCTATGCAGCGGCTGTATCGGAAACGCATCGTTCTGGGCGTCGGCGGCGGTATTGCTGCCTATAAGAGCGCCGACCTGGTTCGCCGCCTGATCGACCAGGGTGCCGAAGTGCGCGTGGTCATGACCCGTGGCGGCAGCGAGTTCATCACCCCGTTGACCATGCAAGCCTTGTCCGGCCACCCGGTTCATCTCGACTTGCTGGACCCGGCGGCTGAAGCTGCCATGGGCCATATCGAGCTGGCCAAGTGGGCCGACATGGTGCTGATCGCCCCCGCTACGGCGGACCTGATCGCCCGCCTCGCCCAAGGCATTGCCGACGACTTGCTGACCACGCTGGTGCTGGCCACCGACGCTGTGGTCGCCGTTGCCCCGGCGATGAACCAGGCCATGTGGCGCGACCCGGCGACCCAGGCCAACCTGCAAATCCTCGAAAGCCGCGACATCAAAGCTTTTGGCCCGGCCTCCGGCAGCCAGGCCTGCGGTGACGTCGGCCTGGGCCGCATGCTTGAAGCCGTCGAACTCGCCCAATGCGCAGCGGACTGCTTCAAGCGCCAGGCATTGACCGGCAAACACGTGCTGATCACCGCCGGCCCGACCCAGGAAAACATCGACCCGGTGCGCTACATCACCAACCACAGCTCCGGAAAAATGGGCTTTGCCCTGGCCGAAGCGGCGGTGGAAGCCGGCGCCCGCGTCACGCTGATCACCGGCCCGGTGCACCTGCCGACCCCGGATCGCGTCACCCGCATCGACGTGGTCAGCGCTCGCGACATGCTCGCCGCCTGCGAAGCCGCAATCCCTTGCGACCTGTTTATCGCCTCGGCAGCGGTCGCGGATTACCGTCCGGAAGTCGTCGCCCCACAGAAACTAAAGAAAGACCCTACGAACGGCGACGGCTTGTTGCTACAGATGGTGCGTAACCCGGACATCCTGGCCACCATCGCCACACGCCCTGACCGTCCGTTCAGTGTCGGTTTCGCTGCCGAAACCGAACACCTGCTCGACTACGCTGCCCGCAAGTTGAAAGACAAAAACCTCGATCTGATCGTCGCCAACGACGTCGCCAACCCGAGTATTGGCTTCAACAGCGAGGAAAACGCCTGCAGCGTGATCGACCGTGAGCTTCACGCCACACTTTTCGCCCAGACCAGCAAGAGCAAGATTGCTCGCCAGCTGATCACTTTTATCGCCGAACGTCTGAACCAGGTTTAATTTACATGCACGCTTTGCAAGCCAAGATCCTCGACCCCCGCATCGGTACCGAATTCCCGCTGCCGCAGTACGCCACGCCAGGCTCCGCCGGCCTCGACCTGCGCGCCATGCTGGAAAAAGACATTGTGATCAAACCGGGTGAAACCGTGCTGATCCCAACCGGTCTGTCCGTCTACATTGGCGATCCGGGCCTGGCCGCGCTGATCCTGCCGCGCTCCGGTCTGGGCCATAAGCACGGCATCGTGCTGGGCAATCTCGTCGGTTTGATCGACTCGGATTACCAGGGTCCGCTGATGGTTTCGTGCTGGAACCGCGGCCAGACGGATTTCAACATGGTGGTCGGTGAGCGTCTGGCTCAACTGGTGCTGGTACCAGTGGTTCAAGCGCACTTCGAGATGGTCGAAGAGTTCGTTGAAACCGAACGCGGCGCCGGTGGTTTCGGGCATTCCGGCAGCCATTGATCCGATAAAGAACCCTGTGGCGAGGGAGCTGGCTCCCGCTGGGCTGCGAAGTGGCCCCAAGATTTTGTGAGTGCCGCGCACCCAAGCGCAAGCAAGCCTCCTCGCCACAATTCGCACAACGTTCATCTGGAAGGTTTGCCCCCAAAATCAAGGCATTGACCGGTCATTACCCCGCAAACGCAGGTGGCATGGCCTTTACACACCACGAACTCTCAGTGGAAAACGCCGTCATACCCTTCAGTTTGCGCCTGCTGACGAGTTCTTCGCAGACAGGTCCAGCCACCTTCGAGATGGAGCATTTCCAGTAATGAGCACCCCAGCCCAAGTCGCACCCAAGTTCCCCGACAGCATTTTCCGCGCCTACGACATTCGCGGCACCGTCCCGGAATTCTTGAACGCTGAAACCGCTTATTGGCTCGGTCGCGCCATCGGTGCCCAGAGCCTGGCCCAGGACGAACCGAACGTTTCCGTTGGCCGCGACGGCCGTCTTTCCGGCCCGGAACTCGTTGAACAATTGATCAAAGGCCTGGCCGAAAGCGGCTGCCACGTCAGCGACGTCGGCCTGGTGCCAACCCCGGCCCTGTACTACGCCGCCAACGTCCTGGCCGGCAAATCCGGCGTGATGCTGACCGGCAGCCACAACCCGTCGAACTACAACGGCTTCAAGATCGTGATCGCCGGCGACACCCTGGCCAACGAACAGATCCAGGCCCTGCACGACCGCCTCAAGACCAACAACCTGAGCAGCGGCAAGGGCAGCATCACCCAGGTCGAGATCCTCGATCGCTACAACACCGAAATCGTCCAGGACATCAAACTGGCTCGTCGCCTCAAAGTCGTGGTCGACTGTGGCAACGGCGCGGCCGGCGTGATCGCTCCGCAACTGATCGAAGCGTTGAACTGCGAAGTCATCCCGCTGTTTTGCGAGGTCGACGGCAACTTCCCGAACCACCACCCGGATCCGGGCAAGCCTGAAAACCTCGTCGACCTGATCGCCAAGGTCAAGGAAACCAACGCCGACATCGGCCTGGCCTTCGACGGCGACGGCGACCGTGTCGGCGTGGTGACCAACACCGGCAGCATCGTCTACCCGGACCGCTTGCTGATGCTGTTTGCCCGCGACGTACTGGCGCGCAACGCTGACGCGGAAATCATCTTCGACGTCAAATGCACCCGCCGCCTGACGCCACTGATCAAGGAATACGGCGGTCGTCCGCTAATGTGGAAGACCGGTCACTCGTTGATCAAAAAGAAAATGAAACAAACCGGCGCCCTGTTGGCCGGCGAAATGAGCGGGCACATCTTCTTCAAGGAGCGCTGGTTCGGTTTTGACGACGGCATTTACAGCGCCGCGCGTCTGCTGGAGATCCTCAGCAAGGAAAAATCCACCGCGGAAGAGCTGTTTGCGACCTTCCCGAACGATATTTCTACGCCGGAAATCAATATCCATGTGACCGAAGAGAGCAAATTCAGCATCATTGATGCATTGCACGACGCGAAGTGGGGCGAAGGCGCCGACCTGACCACCATCGACGGCGTGCGAGTCGACTACGCCAAAGGCTGGGGCCTGGTGCGCGCGTCCAACACCACACCGGTGCTGGTGCTGCGCTTCGAGGCTGACGACGAGGCGGAATTGCAGCGCATCAAGGACGTTTTCAAAGTCCAGTTGAAGCGTGTTGCACCTGATCTCCAACTACCGTTTTGATTTATTGAAGCGCCTTTTATCGAAGTGCCGGAGCCCTGAATGACCCTCGAACGCGAAGCCGCCGCCAACACCGCCAAGGTCCTGTCCGAAGCGTTGCCTTACATTCGCCGCTATGTCGGCAAGACGCTAGTGATCAAATACGGCGGCAACGCGATGGAAAGCGAGGAGCTGAAAACCGGCTTCGCCCGCGACATCGTGCTGATGAAAGCTGTCGGCATCAACCCGGTGGTGGTTCACGGCGGCGGCCCGCAAATCGGCGATCTGCTCAAGCGTCTGTCGATCGAGAGCCACTTCATCGATGGTATGCGCGTGACTGACGCGCAGACCATGGACGTGGTGGAAATGGTCCTCGGTGGCCAGGTCAACAAGGACATCGTCAATCTGATCAACCGTCATGGCGGCAGCGCCATCGGCCTGACCGGTAAAGATGCCGAGCTGATCCGTGCGAAAAAGCTCACCGTGACACGCCAGACGCCAGAGATGACCCAACCGGAAATCATCGACATCGGCCAGGTGGGCGAAGTGGTCGGGATCAACACTGACCTGCTGAACCTGCTGGTCAAAGGCGACTTCATCCCGGTGATCGCGCCAATTGGTGTCGGTGCCAACGGCGAGTCGTACAACATCAACGCCGACCTGGTGGCCGGTAAAGTCGCCGAAGCGCTGAAAGCTGAAAAGCTGATGTTGCTGACCAACATCGCCGGCCTGATGGACAAGTCGGGCACGGTCCTGACCGGCCTGACCACCCAGCAAGTCGACGATCTGATCGCCGATGGCACCATCTACGGTGGCATGCTGCCGAAGATCCGGTGCGCACTGGAAGCGGTTCAGGGCGGCGTCGGCAGCTCGTTGATCATTGATGGCCGGGTGCCGAATGCAATTCTGCTGGAGATCTTCACCGATACCGGTGTAGGTACTTTGATCAGCAATCGCAAGCGTCCTTAAGCGATAGCGCATACAAAAAGACCCCGCTCAGCCTGGCTGAGCGGGGTCTTTTTTTGCCTGCTATCCCTGTGGCAATCCACCTTTGTGGCGAGGGAGCTTGCTCCCGCTGGGCTGCGTAGCAGACCCATCGATTTTTTGAGTGCTGCGCACTCAAGCGGGAGCAAGCTCCCTCGCCACAAAAGCTCGCTCCCACAAAGGGATTGCGGTTACACGCCGAATTGGGCGCGGTAGGCTTCAACGGCTGGCAAATGCTGCTTGAGCTGCGGATCGTCGGCCAGGAATTCCAGCACCTGGTTCAGCGACACGATGCTGATCACCGGAATGCCGAAATCACGCTCCACTTCCTGGATCGCCGACAACTCGCCGTTGCCACGCTCCTGACGGTTCAGGGCAATCAGCACGCCCTTGGCCTTGGCGCCGTCCTGGGAAGCGATGATCTGCATCACTTCACGGATGGCGGTGCCGGCGGTGATCACGTCGTCGATGATCAGCACTTCGCCGGTCAACGGCGCGCCAACGAGACTACCGCCTTCGCCGTGGGCCTTGGCTTCCTTGCGGTTGAAGCACCATGGCAAATCACGGTCGTGGTGTTCGGCCAGGGCCACTGCAGTGGTCGCCGCTAACGGGATGCCTTTGTACGCAGGGCCAAACAGTACGTCGAACGAAATACCGCTCTCGACAATGGCTGCCGCGTAGAAACGCCCCAGCTGCGCAAGGGCCGAACCCGAGTTGAACAGCCCGGCATTGAAGAAGTAAGGACTGGTGCGCCCGGACTTCAGGGTGAACTCGCCGAAGCGCAAAACGCCGCGATCGATGGCAAAACGAATGAAATCGCGCTGATACGCTTGCATGAAAAAAACCCCAAATACCACGGATTTAGCTAATTAGGTTGACGCCGTGTATCATACACGCACGCGATTTTTGGGGCCATTTATGCGGATCATCAGTGTGAACGTCAATGGTATTCAGGCTGCAGTGGAGCGAGGTTTGCTCAGTTGGCTGCAAGCACAGAATGCCGACGTCATCTGCCTGCAGGACACCCGCGCCTCCGCCTTTGAACTGGACGATCCAGCCTTCCAACTGGATGGCTACTTCCTTTATGCCTGCGAAGCCGAAGTTCCTGCCCAAGGTGGCGTGGCTTTGTATTCGCGGCTGCAACCGAAGGCAGTCATCAGCGGTCTCGGCTTCGAGACAGCCGACCGCTACGGGCGCTACCTGCAAGCCGATTTCGACAAGGTCAGCATCGCGACCTTGCTGCTCCCTTCGGGGCAGAACGGCGATGAAGACTTGAACCAGAAGTTCAAGCTAATGGACGATTTCGCCCGTTATCTGGATAAACAGCGACGCAAACGTCGCGAGTACATTTATTGTGGCTCGCTGTACGTGGCGCAACAGAAGCTGGATATCAAGAACTGGCGCGACAGCCAGCAATCCCCGGGCTTCCTGGCACCTGAACGTGCCTGGATGGACGAGATTGTGGGCAACATGGGTTACGTCGATGCCCTGCGTGAAGTCAGCCGTGAAGGCGACCAGTACAGCTGGTGGCCGGACAACGAACAGGCGGAAATGCTCAACCTCGGTTGGCGTTTCGACTATCAGTTGCTGACCCCTGGCCTGCGCCGCTTTGTTCGCAGCGCACGCCTGCCACGCCAGCCACGGTTCTCGCAACACGCACCGCTGATCGTGGACTACGACTGGACGCTGACCATCTAAGCGTCTTTTCGCAGACACAAAAAAGCCGACATCGCTGTCGGCTTTTTTGTGCGCGCTGATTTTCTACTGTGGGAGCGGGCTTGCTCGCGAAGGCGGCTTAACATTCAACATTGAAGTTGACTGACCCACCGCTTTCGCGAGCAAGCCCGCTCCCACATAGATATTTGCGTCGTGGCTACTTGATCAACCGCCAGGTGAACGGATACCGATACGGCACCCCTTCATTGGCTTTCACGCCACCTATGATCGTCAGCACCAACGCGCCAATCGCCACCAGACCAAACAGGAAGAACCCGATGATCACCAACATCAGCAAGAAGCAGATGGCGGAGGCAATGGCGACGGTGATCTGAAAATTCAGCGCCTCCTTGCCCTGGGCATCGACAAACGGGTCCATCTCGCGCTTCATCTGCCAGAGAATCAGCGGGCCGATCAACGTGCCGAATGGAATCCAGATCCCCAGCAAGGCGGACAGGTGACAAAACATCGCCCACTGCCGAACGTCTTTGCTCGGGATGGGAAGTAGCTGCTGCTCGTCACTCATGGTGTCCTCCTTGCGTGGAACATCCGATCAGTCGGCCAGTGCGGCCTTTTGCAGTTCGAAGATCTCGGACATGCCTTTCTTCGCCAGTTCAAGCATAGCGTTCAGCTCTTCCGGCTGGAATGGTGCGCCTTCGGCAGTGCCCTGGACTTCGATGAAGCCGCCAGTGCTGGTCATTACCACGTTCAGGTCAGTCTCGGCAGCCGAGTCTTCCAGGTAGTCGAGGTCGAGCACAGGCTCGCCCTGGTACATGCCAACGGAAACAGCAGCGATCATTTGCTTGAGCGGGTCGCCGCCTTTCAGGCCGCCGCGCTTCTTGATCACTTTCAACGCGTCGACCAATGCGACCATGGCGCCGGTGATGGAGGCGGTGCGGGTGCCGCCGTCAGCCTGGATCACGTCGCAGTCGACATAAAGGGTGACGTCGCCCAGCTTGGACATGTCCAGCGAAGCACGCAGGGAACGACCGATCAGACGCTGGATTTCCAGGGTACGGCCGCCTTGTTTGCCACGGCTCGCTTCACGCTGGTTACGCTCGCCGGTGGCGCGCGGCAGCATGCCGTATTCGGCGGTCAACCAGCCTTGGCCCTGACCTTTAAGGAAACGTGGCACGCCGTTTTCGACGCTGACGGTGCAGATGACTTTGGTATCACCGAACTCGACCAGTACAGATCCCTCGGCGTGTTTGGTGTAGTTGCGGGTAATGCGGATCGAGCGGAGCTGATCGGCAGCGCGACCACTTGGACGTTTCATAGGGAATACCTGTACGGAGGACGGAAAACTGCCGAGCATTATAGAGCCGCGCGCCAAGACTGGGCACTTCTAAAAAATCCGCCCGACGATTGAAGGCCCTGAGTAGAGCGTAGAACAGCGCTTTACCGACGGCCTGCAGCCCTTTGTCACACCGTGTGTTTGGGCGCATCCGCCCCACTGCGCTACAATCCTGCGCCTTTGCTGCCTGTCGGCTTTAATTCACAGATATCGGGTCTCGCGAAACCTTTGGTAACGCAAACCTGAATTGCGAGGTACCTCCATGGTGCACAGCATGACCGCCTTCGCCCGCGTTGAAAAAGCCGGCGCCCAAGGCACCCTGAGCTGGGAATTGCGCTCGGTCAACAGCCGCTACCTGGAACCCCACCTGCGCCTGCCAGAGTCGTTTCGCGACCTCGAAGGTGCGGTCCGCGAAGCGCTGCGCCAGGGAATCTCCCGGGGCAAGCTCGAATGCACCCTGCGCTTCACCGAAGAAAACACCGACAAACCTCTGCAAGTGGACCGCGAGCGCGCCGCACAATTGGTCGCTGCCGCCGAGACCATCGCCGGCCTGATCAAGAATCCGGCTGCGCTGAACCCGCTGGAAGTCCTGGCTTGGCCCGGCGTGCTGGTGGGCGACGCCACCGACCCGCAAGCCCTGAATGCTGAAGCACTGGCTTTGTTCAACGAGGGCTTGAGGGAACTCAAGGCCGGCCGCGAGCGCGAAGGCACGGAGCTGGCGCGGCTGATCAACGATCGCCTGACCTCCATTGAAGGAGACGTGGTGACCCTGCGCGAACTGGTTCCGCAGATGCTTGCCACCCAGCGCCAGAAAGTCCTCGACCGTTTTGCGGACATGAAAGCCGAGATGGACCCGCAGCGGCTGGAACAGGAAATGGTCATGCTCGCGCAAAAGAGCGACGTCGCCGAAGAACTGGATCGCTTGAGCACACACATCATCGAAGTTCGCCGGGTACTCAAGTCCGGCGGCGCTGCCGGTCGGCGCCTGGACTTCCTGATGCAGGAGCTCAACCGCGAAGCCAATACACTGGGCTCCAAAGCCTTCGACCCGCGCAGCACCCAGGCGGCGGTCAACCTCAAAGTGTTGATCGAGCAGATGCGCGAACAAGTGCAGAATATTGAGTAAGGCAAACCTGACATGACCCACAGCACCGGCACCCTGTACATCATTTCCGCCCCTTCGGGCGCGGGCAAGAGCAGCCTGGTCAAGGCCCTGACCGACGCTGACCAGGAGATCCGCGTCTCGGTCTCCCACACCACCCGCGCCATGCGCCCCGGTGAAGTCAACGGCGTGAACTATCACTTCGTCGAACGCGGCGAGTTCGTGAAGATGATTGAGCACGGGGACTTCCTCGAGCGCGCCGAAGTGTTCGGCAACCTCTACGGCACTTCGCAAAGCCACCTGCAGCAGACCCTGGACGAAGGCCACGACCTGATTCTGGAAATCGACTGGCAGGGTGCCGAGCAAGTGCGCAAGCTGATGCCTCAGGCGCGCTCGATCTTCATTCTGCCGCCGTCGTTGGAAGCCTTGCACCAGCGCCTGAACAATCGCGGCCAGGACAGCGACGAAGTCATCGAAGGCCGGATGCGCGAAGCCGTCAGCGAAATGAGCCACTACGTTGACTACGATTACTTGATCATCAACGACGATTTCGCCCACGCGCTGAAGGATTTGCAGGCGATTTTCCGTGCCAATCAGCTGCATCAGAAGCGTCAGCAGCAGCGTAACGGAAAACTTTTGGCTGAATTGCTTGGCTAAACAGCCCTTCCCAAAACCGCTGCAAGGGCTTTACATTGGCACTTGCAGCGCGTTGAAGGGCTTGGTCAAAAAATCAGCGCTTCCCTAATCGCTGGTGATTTTTTAAACTGTTGAGTCCGCTCGCCCACCCGGGCAGCGCGCATATTGCATTCGCTCCGAGGAATACCATGGCCCGCGTAACCGTTGAAGACTGCCTGAACCACGTGGAAAACCGTTTTGAGCTGGTCATGCTGTCCACCAAGCGTGCCCGTCAACTGGCCACCGGCGGCAAAGAGCCACTGGTTCAGTGGGAAAACGACAAGCCTACCGTTGTAGCCTTGCGTGAAATCGCTGAAGGCCTGATGAGCTACGAGTTCATCGCCAATGCTGAAATCGTCGAAGACGAACCGCTGTTCGCAGCGTTCGAGGACGAGTCCAACGAGGCCGTCTAAGCCTATGCCTGGTCGACGTAGCACGGCGCGGGGTCACAGCGAACGGCAGGAGTCATCATGCCGAGCATAGACGCCCTCGCCGATCGCTTATCGACCTACCTCGGCAAGGACCAGGTCAACCTGGTCCGCCGAGCGTACTTCTACGCCGAACAAGCCCACGACGGCCAACGCCGCCGCAGCGGTGAGGCGTATGTCACGCATCCTCTTGCCGTGGCGAATATTCTTGCCGACATGCACATGGACCATCAGAGTTTGATGGCTGCAATGCTGCATGACGTGATCGAAGACACCGGTATTGCCAAGGAAGCGCTGCAAGCGCAGTTCGGCGAAACCGTGGCCGAACTGGTCGACGGGGTCAGCAAACTGACCCAGATGAACTTCGAAACCAAAGCCGAAGCCCAGGCCGAAAACTTTCAGAAAATGGCCATGGCCATGGCGCGCGACATTCGTGTGATCCTGGTCAAGCTCGCCGACCGCCTGCACAACATGCGCACGCTGGAAGTCCTGTCCGGTGAAAAGCGCCGGCGGATCGCCAAGGAAACCCTGGAAATCTATGCACCCATCGCCAACCGGCTGGGCATGCACGCCATCCGCATAGAATTCGAAGACCTCGGCTTCAAGGCGATGCACCCGATGCGTTCCGCGCGGATTAACCAGGCGGTCAAACGCGCCCGGGGCAACCGCAAGGAAATCGTCAACAAGATCGAGGAATCCCTCAGTCACTGCCTGGCCATCGATGGCATCCAGGGCGAGGTCAGCGGTCGCCAGAAACACCTCTACGGCATCTACAAGAAAATGCGCGGCAAGCGTCGGGCCTTCAACGAGATCATGGACGTCTACGCGTTCCGGATCATCGTCGACAAGGTCGACACCTGCTACCGCGTGCTGGGTGCTGTGCATAATTTGTACAAACCGTTGCCGGGGCGCTTCAAGGATTACATCGCGATCCCCAAGGCCAACGGCTACCAGTCGCTGCACACCACGCTGTTCGGCATGCACGGTGTTCCGATCGAGATCCAGATCCGCACCCGTGAAATGGAAGAAATGGCCAACAACGGCATCGCCGCGCATTGGTTGTACAAGTCCAGCGGCGACGAGCAGCCGAAAGGCACGCATGCCCGCGCCCGCCAGTGGGTCAAAGGCGTGCTGGAGATGCAGCAACGGGCCGGCAACTCGCTGGAGTTCATCGAGAGCGTGAAGATCGACCTGTTCCCGGACGAGGTCTACGTGTTCACGCCCAAAGGCCGGATCATGGAGCTGCCCAAAGGCTCCACGGCAGTTGACTTCGCTTACGCGGTGCACACCGATGTGGGCAACAGCTGCATTGCCTGTCGGATCAATCGTCGTCTCGCACCGCTGTCCGAACCGCTGCAAAGCGGCTCCACGGTCGAGATCGTCAGCGCCCCGGGCGCGCGGCCAAATCCGGCGTGGCTGAACTTCGTGGTCACCGGCAAGGCGCGGACCCACATCCGCCACGCGCTGAAACTGCAACGCCGCTCCGAATCCATCAGCCTTGGCGAGCGCCTGCTGAATAAAGTGCTCAACGGTTTCGACAGCACCCTGGAGAAAGTCCCGGCCGAGCGCGTCAAGGCGATGCTGACCGAATATCGCCTCGAACTGATCGAAGACTTGCTTGAAGACATCGGCCTGGGCAATCGCATGGCCTACGTGGTCGCCCGCCGCCTGCTCGGCGAAGGCGAACAGTTGCCAAGCCCGGAAGGCCCGCTGGCGATTCGCGGCACCGAAGGCCTGGTCCTCAGCTACGCCAAGTGCTGCACGCCGATCCCGGGCGACCCGATTGTCGGTCACCTGTCTGCGGGCAAAGGCATGGTCGTGCACCTGGACAACTGCCGCAACATCAGCGAAATCCGCCACAACCCGGAAAAATGCATCCAGCTCTCGTGGGCCAAGGATGTCACCGGCGAATTCAACGTCGAGCTGCGCGTCGAACTGGAACACCAGCGCGGCCTGATCGCCCTGCTGGCCAGCAGCGTCAACGCGGCCGACGGCAATATCGAGAAAATCAGCATGGACGAACGCGATGGTCGCATCAGCGTGGTCCAACTGGTGGTCAGCGTGCACGACCGTGTGCACCTGGCCCGCGTGATCAAGAAACTGCGCGCACTGACCGGGGTGATTCGCATCACCCGCATGCGCGCCTGAGCCCACTATTACAAGGAGTCATTCATGACCAAGACTGTTATCACCAGCGACAAGGCCCCGGCCGCTATCGGTACTTACTCCCAGGCGATCAAGGCTGGCAACACTGTCTACATGTCGGGTCAGATTCCTCTGGACCCAAAAACCATGGAACTGGTTGAAGGCTTCGAAGCCCAGACCGTCCAGGTGTTCGAGAATCTCAAAGCCGTGGCTGAAGCGGCTGGCGGTTCGTTCAAGGACATCGTCAAACTGAACATCTTCCTCACCGACCTGAGCCACTTTGCCAAGGTCAACGAGATCATGGGCAAGTACTTTGACCAGCCATACCCTGCCCGCGCCGCCATCGGCGTAGCTGCCCTGCCAAAGGGCTCGCAGGTTGAAATGGATGCCATTCTGGTCATCGAGTAATAAATCCGGCGCAACCCCAAGGGTTGCGCCGATTTCGTCTTGAAAGGATTCCACCATGCGCCAAGCGCTAGCTTTTTCGCTGGTCGCCCTACTCTTGGGCGGTTGTGCCAGCAACCCTGCCGATCGTGATATCAGCGGCACCTGGATCAATCAGGTGGCGATTGACGCTGCATCCAAAGGCGGCCCCCTGCGCGAAGCGCTTCAGGCTTATGGCCCGAACCTGGAATGGGACGTCAACACCAAGGCCGGCCAGGCCCGCTACACCAACGGTTTTGAAAACGTGGACGGCAAGCTGCTGGGCGAAGAGTCCGGCGCCTGGAAAGTCGACTTTTATGGCAGCTCCGCCAGTGAGCTGAAGCGTGACGGCAAGCAATTGGCCCAGGCCGCCTCCGACAACGAACCGGAACAGGTTTTTGATCGTGCGCTGATCCCCGTGCCGGACGGTGCACCGATGGGCGCCAGCTTCGAACGCGCGCTGTACACCGCCTACATGGGCGGCAGCTGGAAAATCGTCAACGGTCCGGGCGAAGGCAATACCGTGCAATTCCAGGCCGATGGCCAGGTTGCCGGCCTGCCGGGTGCCGATCGATATGCCCTGTGCCTGGCGGGCGATTGCGCGTCGATGAGCGGCGGCAATGACAATATGTGGCTGCAAGTGAACGGCCAGGGCAATACCTGGATCTTTGCGCGCAAGGGCAAGGAACTGGAGATTGTGCAGGCGGTGAACACGGCTCAGGCAGACGAGATGCCTCAGTTCACGCCGGGCGAGCGCAAGTGGTTGCTGGAAAAGCAGTAACCCGGCCCTGAAGCCAACGCAAAACCAATGTGGGAGCGAGCCTGCTCGCGATGAGGCCATAACAGCCAACGATGATGTTGAATGTTATGCCGCCATCGCGAGCAGGCTCGCTCCCACATTTGGTTTGTGGTGATGGGAAGTCAGCAGCGGCCTTCGAGAATGGCGGCGTAGCCTTCTCGATAGCTTGGGTACTTTGGCGTCCAGCCCAGGGCCTTCGCCCGTGCATTGCTGCATTGCTTGCTGCCTGTGCGCCGCACGCTCGCGTCGTCAGCCCACTCGGTCACGCCCAGATACTCACGCAACCAGCCCACCACTTCGGCCAGCGGCGCGGGCGCGTCGTCCACTCCGATGTAGACGTCATCCAACGCCACCCCGCGTCGATCCGCTTCAAGCAGAAACGCCATCAACCCCGCCGCGTCATCGGCGTGGATGCGGTTGCCATACAGCGGCGGGTCAACGGCCACTCGATAGCCACGACGCACCTGGGTCAGCAGCCATTCGCGGCCGGGGCCGTAAATGCCGGTCAAGCGCACGATGCTTGCCGGGATGCCGCTCTGGAGTGCCACTTGCTCGGCCTCCAGCATCAATCGACCCGAATAGCCTGATGCAATGGTCGGCGAAGTCTCATCGACCCACTCGCCCTCCTGCTGGCCATACACACTGCTGCTGGAAACGAACAGCAGGCGGTTGGGCACCTGGCCGTAGTCGTTCAGCCATTCCAGTACATGCTGCAAGCCTTCGACATAGGCAGCACGGTAACCGGCTTCATCGTGATCGGTAGCGGCCGCGCAATACACGAGGTAATCCACCGCACCGATGGGCCACGTCTCAGGACAGTCCTTATTGAACAAGTCGCCGGCAACGCCAATGACCCCGTCAGGCAGACGTGAAACGTCACGTCTCAGGCCATGAACTTCCCACCCGGCGGCCAGCAATTGCGTGGCCAGGCGACAGCCGACATCACCGCAGCCGGCGATCAAAACAGAAGGCGCGGACATCAAAAAACTCCTATTGGAAAGCCACAGACTAGCGCCGGCAATGGACGAGCGGCTAGCAATGCAGGAAAAAAAGATACTCTATTACTTTTGTTAACAAGAATTACTTGCAATAATGCACGCCACTTTTGTTCTCGGCCTTACGAGGCCTGGAAGAACATTCACCCTATTTTTCTCTCAGGTCCGGCCAGCATGACACGCAATCAATTCCCCGCTTCGCCAACCAAACGACCTCGCGCCTGGAGCGCAGTGGCTGCCCTGCTGCTCAGCCTGATGCTGGCACCGACCGCCGCTTTCGCTGACGCACAAGCACCCGCCACTCCGGCGACTCCGGCCGCCGCCGCTGCTCCAGCCCCGGCTGATCATGCCGCCCCCGCCGTAGCGCCAGCCGCAACCGACCCGGCCCAGGCAGTAGACGCCGACGACGTTCCTGAAGTCCTCGAAGCCGACAACACTCTGGGCATGGCCCACGACCTGTCGCCGTGGGGCATGTACCAGAACGCCGACATTATCGTGAAAATCGTGATGATCGGCCTGGCCATCGCCTCGATCATCACCTGGACCATCTGGATCGCCAAGGGCTTTGAGCTGATGGGCGCCAAGCGTCGTCTGCGCAGCGAAATCGTCCATCTGAAAAAAGCCACCACCCTTAAAGAAGCCAGCGCGTCAGCGACCAAGCAAGGCACCCTCGCCAATTTGCTGGTGCATGACGCCCTGGAAGAGATGCGCTTGTCGGTCAACAGCCGCGAGAAAGAAGGCATCAAGGAACGTGTTGCCTTCCGTCTCGAGCGCTTGGTTGCAGCTTGCGGTCGCAACATGAGCAGCGGCACCGGCGTCCTCGCCACCATCGGCTCCACCGCGCCGTTCGTAGGTTTGTTCGGCACCGTGTGGGGCATCATGAACAGCTTCATCGGCATCGCCAAAACCCAGACCACCAACCTCGCCGTCGTAGCGCCGGGCATCGCAGAAGCCCTGCTGGCCACCGCGCTGGGTCTGGTTGCGGCGATTCCGGCCGTGGTGATCTACAACGTCTTCGCTCGCTCCATCGCTGGCTACAAGGCGCAAGTGTCCGATGCCTCGGCTGAAGTCCTGCTGCTGGTCAGCCGTGACCTCGATCACCTGCCGACCACCGAGCGCTCCACGCAACCCCACGTGGTCAAAGTAGGGTAATCAGCCATGGGCTTGCATTTGAAAGAAGGCGCAGACGACGATCTGGCCGAGAACCACGAAATCAACGTCACGCCGTTCATCGACGTGATGCTGGTGCTGTTGATCATCTTCATGGTGGCTGCTCCGTTGGCCACCGTGGACATCAAGGTCGACCTGCCCGCCTCCAGCGCCAAGCCGGCCCCGCGGCCGGAGAAACCGGTGTTCCTCAGCGTCAAGGCTGACCAGCGCCTGTACCTCGGCGAAGAAGAAGTGAAGGCCGAAGCACTCGGCGCCACCCTCGACGCCAGGACTCAAGGCAAGAAAGACACGACGATCTTCTTCCAGGCCGATAAAGGCGTGGATTACGGCGACCTGATGAGCGTGATGGACAACCTGCGCTCCGCCGGTTACCTGAAGGTAGGTCTGGTCGGGCTCGAGACGGCAGTCAAGAAATGATCACGACGCGCCATAAGCTGACGCGTTACAGCGGGAGCCTGGCCGTGGTGCTGGGCGTTCATGCGCTGGCCATTGCGCTGGCGGTGAACTGGACTGCGCGCCCACCCATCGAGCTGCCACCGCAGGCGATGATGGTCGAGTTGGCGCCGGTTCCGGCCCCGCCACCACCGGCACCGCCGAAGGTAATAACGCCGCCACAGCCACCGGCCCCGGTGGAAGAACTGCCGATCCCGAAACTGGCCGAAGTGCCGAAGGCCGAGATCGTTGCGCCGAAGCCGGTTAAACCCAAGCCCAAACCGAAGCCGCAACCGCCCAAGCCTGTGGAGAAAAAGCCGGAGCCGCCGAAGGAGAAGCCCTCCGAGGAGAAGCCTAGCGACGCGCAACCGACCCAGGCGCCGACGGAGAAGTCCGCGCAACCGGCCCCGGGTCCATCGCCCGCGCAACAGGCGGCCAAAGCCAGTTGGGAAGGCACTTTGCTTGCGCACTTGGGCAAGTACAAAAAGTACCCGGCGAGCGCACAGAATCGGGGCAAGCAAGGCACCAACCGTCTGCGCTTCATCGTTGATGGCGAAGGTAATGTGTTGTCGTACGAACTGGTGGGCCGTTCAGGCGTTGCCGATCTGGACCGGGCCACCCTGGAAATGATCCGCCTCGCCCAACCGCTGCCCAAGCCGCCGGCCGACATGTTGACCAATGGCACCATCGAAATCACGGCGCCGTTCCTCTACTCCCTGGAAAAACGCCGCCGCTAAACGCAACACCGACCCACTGGGTAATGTGCAAAGCCACAGAGGCACCGAAAGGTGCCTTTTGCATATCCACCAGCGGCAAACCGGCATTACCCAGTGTCACTCAACGCATGCACTCTGATAACGTGCGTCTATCGATTGCAGCCGGTATGCTTGGCTCGCAACTTCATGGACGCTTGCTATGACTCTCACAGAATTACGCTACATCGTTACCCTCGCCCAAGAGCAGCATTTCGGCCACGCGGCCGAGCGTTGCCATGTCAGCCAACCGACCCTGTCGGTGGGCGTGAAAAAGCTTGAAGACGAACTCGGTGTGCTGATTTTCGAGCGCAGCAAGAGTGCCGTGCGCCTGACCCCGGTCGGTGAAGGCATCGTTGCCCAGGCACAGAAAGTCCTGGAACAGGCCCAAGGCATTCGCGAACTGGCCCAGGCCGGCAAAAACCAGCTGACCGCTCCGTTGAAAGTCGGCGCGATTTACACGGTCGGCCCGTATCTGTTTCCGCACCTGATTCCACAACTGCACCGGGTCGCCCCGCAGATGCCGTTGTACATCGAAGAAAACTTCACCCACGTGCTGCGCGACAAACTGCGCAACGGCGAGCTCGACGCGATCATCATCGCCCTGCCGTTCAACGAAGCCGACGTCCTGACCCTGCAGCTCTACGACGAGCCGTTCTATGTCCTGATGCCAGCCCAGCACCCGTGGACGCAAAAAGAATCCATCGACGCCAGCCTGCTCAACGACAAGAGCCTGCTGCTGCTCGGCGAAGGCCACTGCTTCCGCGATCAAGTGCTGGAAGCCTGCCCGACCCTGGCCAAAGGCAACGACGGCGCCAAGCACACCACGGTGGAATCCAGCTCCCTGGAAACCATCCGCCACATGGTCGCGTCCGGCCTCGGCATTTCGATCCTGCCGCTGTCGGCAGTCGACAGCCATCACTACGCCCCCGGCGTGATCGAAGTGCGTCCGCTGTCGCCGCCGGTGCCGTTCCGCACCGTGGCTATTGCGTGGCGTGCGAGCTTCCCGCGGCCGAAAGCGATTGAAATCCTCGCTGACTCCATTCGCCTGTGCTCGGTGGCCAAGCCGCCCGCGCCGGTGGCTGCGGCTTAAGTCGCTGTCATGACCGAGTTGTCGCAAGTGTCGGTAACGGCACTCAAAGGTGTCGGCGAGGCCATGGCCGAGAAATTGGCCAAGGTCGGCCTGGAGAATCTCCAGGACGTGCTGTTCCACCTGCCGCTGCGCTATCAGGACCGCACTCGCGTGGTCCCGATCGGCCATTTGCGACCGGGGCAAGACGCCGTGATCGAAGGCACCGTCAGCGGCGCCGACGTGGTCATGGGTCGCCGTCGCAGCCTCGTCGTGCGTCTGCAAGACGGCACCGGCGGGCTCAGTCTGCGCTTCTATCACTTCAGCAACGCCCAGAAAGAAGGCCTCAAACGCGGCACGCGGATTCGCTGCTATGGCGAAGCGCGGCCCGGTGCCTCGGGACTGGAAATCTACCACCCGGAATACCGCGCAATTACCGGTGACGAGCCGCCGCCAGTGGATGAAACCCTGACCCCGGTCTACCCGCTCACCGAAGGCCTGACCCAACAGCGCTTGCGCCAGTTGTGCATGCAAACCCTGACGATGCTCGGCCCGACCAGCCTGCCCGACTGGCTGCCGACCGAACTGGCCCGGGACTATCAACTCGCGCCGCTGGCCGATGCGATCCGCTACCTGCACCACCCGCCCGCCGATGCCGACGTCGACGAACTCGCCCTCGGTCATCACTGGGCGCAGCACCGTCTGGCCTTCGAAGAACTGCTGACCCATCAGCTGTCCCAGCAACGCCTGCGCGAAAGCATGCGTTCCCTGCGCGCACCCGCCATGCCGAAAGCCACCAAGTTGCCGGCTAAATACCTGGCCAATCTCGGCTTCACGCCGACCGGCGCCCAGCAGCGGGTCGGCAACGAAATCGCCTACGACCTCGCCCAGCACGAACCGATGCTTCGGCTGATTCAGGGCGACGTCGGCGCGGGTAAAACCGTGGTCGCCGCCCTCGCCGCGCTTCAGGCGTTGGAGGCCGGCTACCAGGTCGCGCTGATGGCGCCCACCGAAATCCTCGCCGAACAGCACTTCATCACTTTCAAGCGCTGGCTTGAACCGCTGGGCATCGAAGTCGCGTGGCTGGCCGGCAAGCTCAAGGGCAAGAACCGTGTGGCCGCGCTGGAACAGATCGCCAACGGCGCACCGATGGTGGTCGGCACGCACGCGCTGTTCCAGGACGAAGTGCAGTTCAAGAACCTCGCGCTGGCGATCATCGACGAACAGCACCGCTTCGGCGTGCAGCAGCGTTTGGCATTGCGGCAGAAAGGTGTTGGCGGGCGAATGTGTCCGCATCAGCTGATCATGACCGCCACACCGATTCCGCGGACACTGGCCATGAGCGCTTACGCCGACCTCGACACCTCGATCCTCGACGAACTGCCGCCCGGCCGAACCCCGGTCAACACTGTATTGGTCACCGATACACGGCGCGTGGAAGTCATCGAGCGCGTACGCGGCGCCTGTGCCGAAGGGCGTCAGGCCTATTGGGTATGCACGCTGATTGAAGAATCGGAAGAGCTGACCTGTCAGGCCGCCGAAACCACTTACGAAGACCTCACCGCAGCCCTCGGCGAGTTGAAGGTCGGCTTGATCCACGGTCGCATGAAGCCCGCTGAGAAAGCCGCCGTGATGGCCGAATTCAAAGCGGGCAACCTGCAACTGCTGGTCGCCACCACCGTGATCGAAGTCGGCGTCGACGTCCCGAACGCCAGCCTGATGATCATCGAAAACCCCGAGCGCCTCGGCCTCGCGCAACTGCACCAATTGCGCGGCCGTGTCGGTCGAGGCAGCGCCGCCAGCCATTGCGTGCTGCTTTACCATCCGCCGTTGTCACAGATCGGCCGTCAGCGCCTTGGCATCATGCGTGAAACCAACGACGGTTTTGTCATCGCCGAAAAAGACCTCGAACTGCGCGGCCCCGGCGAAATGCTCGGCACCCGCCAGACCGGCCTGCTGCAATTCAAGGTTGCCGACCTGATGCGTGATGCCGATTTGTTACCCGCCGTGCGCGACGCCGCCCAGGCTTTGCTTGAGCGCTGGCCGGACCACGTCAGCCCATTGCTAGACCGCTGGCTGCGCCATGGGCAGCAATACGGCCAAGTGTGAGCACCGTCGCAGTTTGTAGACGATGCTTTTAAACAAGCTGGTTATACTCCTGCAATTGTTTGAATACGGATACAGACCATGACAGAAGCTGCCCTCGCCCCCGACACCCTGCACGCTCCGTCTGTTATTCGGCTGCTGCTGGGCAAATTGGGCATTGCCTATGAAGAAGTGCTCGATCACCACGGCCTCAACGCCTCGCGCAAAGTGCAGGCGGTGCTGGTGGACGACGCGGTCGGCGCCTTGATGGTGCTGTTCCCGCAAAGCCAGTTGCTGGACCTCAATCGCCTCGCCGAACTGACCGGCCGCCGCCTCACCGCCGTGCCCACCGAACGCCTGGTGAAAATGCTCGGCAAGCACAACCTGAGCCTACTGCCCGGCCTGCCGGCGCTGACCAGTTCGCCGTGCCTGTACGAAGAAAGCCTGCTGCGCGAACCGAAGTTGCTGATCAACTCGGGCGAGCCGGGCCTGCTGCTGGAAATCACCAGCGAAGATTTCAAGAGCATGCTGACCAAGGCCAGCGCCGCCAACTTCGGCGAGAACCTGACCAGCATCCGCCCGAACCTCGACCGCCCCGACGATGACCGCCAGGAAATCACCCAGGCCGTCCAGGCGTTCACCGCGCGACGCATCCAGCAACGTCTGGAAGAGACCATCGAGATTCCGCCGCTGGCCGAGACCGCGCAGAAAATCATCAAGTTGCGCGTCGACCCTAACGCCACCATCGACGACATCACCGGCGTGGTCGAAACCGACCCGGCGCTGGCCGCCCAAGTCGTCAGTTGGGCCGCGTCGCCGTACTACGCCTCGCCGGGCAAAATTCGTTCAGTGGAAGACGCGATCGTGCGCGTGCTGGGTTTCGACCTGGTGATCAACCTCGCACTGGGCCTGGCCCTGGGCAAAACCCTGAGCCTGCCCAAAGACCACCCGCAACACACCACGCCGTACTGGCAGCAATCGATCTACACCGCCGCCGTCATCGAAGGCCTGACCCGCGCCATGCCCCGCGCCCAGCGCCCGGAAGCCGGCCTGACCTACCTCGCCGGCCTGCTGCACAACTTCGGTTACCTGCTGCTGGCCCACGTCTTCCCGCCGCACTTCTCGCTGATCTGCCGCCACCTCGAAGTCAACCCGCACCTGTGCCACAGCTATGTCGAGCAACACTTGCTGGGCATCAGCCGTGAACAGATCGGCTCCTGGCTGATGCGCTACTGGGACATGCCCGACGAACTCGCCACCGCGCTGCGTTTCCAGCACGACCCGAGCTACGACGGTGCCTACGCTGAATACCCGAACCTTGTGTGCCTGGCTGTGCGACTGCTGCGTAGTCGCGGGATTGGCTCCGGGCCCGACGAAGACATCCCCGACGCCTTGCTCGAACGCGTCGGCCTGACCCGCGACAAAGCCAACGACGTGGTCAGCAAGGTCCTCGAAGCTGAAGTGCTGCTGCGCGAACTGGCTTCGCAATTCAGCCAGGCCTAAAGCACCACGGGCAAGCCCACTCCCACAGGATTCACGCAATCCCTGTGGGAGCGGGCTTGCCCGCGAAGAATCCCCCGCCAATCCACCAGAATCACCACAACCCCTTGTGGGAGCGAGCCTGCTCGCGATGAATCCAACTCGGTATCTCTGAATCACCACACCTCTGTGGCGAGGGAGCTTGCTCCCGCTCGACTGCGCAGCAGTCGCAACCCAGCCAACGCGGTGTGTCAGATACCACCGAGGTCTCAGGCTTTAGGGCCGCTTCGCAGCCCAGCAGGAGCAAGCTCCCTCGCCACAAAGTCAGTCACTCGACTCAAGCCTTTGCCTTAGCTTTGGCCTTGCGCGGCTTCAAATACTTGGTCAGCCCCTGAAACCAGATCACCAGCGCCGGGTTGCCCTTGATCTGAATCGACTTGTCCTGAATCCCCGTCATGAACGCCAATTGCTTGTTCTTCGCCTGCATCGTGGCAAAGCCATACGCCGCGTCTTTAAAGGCAATCGCAAACGCCGGCTCGGCATACACGCCCGACTTGCTGGTAATGCGCTGATCCTTCACAAAGAAATGCCGCGCCACTTTCCCGTCCAGGGTCTGTAGCTGGAACACCAATTCCTTGTCACCCAACTGCTGCTGAAACGCAGGATTAGTCCGACTGGCCTTACCCATCAACAAACCCAGCATCCACAGAAGAAAACGAAATTTCATGCGCACAGCCTCAAGAGAAAAGTGAACGGCCGGCGCAGTGTAGCGGCTTCAGACGATAACGACACTATTGGCTTGTGTTTGCAGAAGATGATGCGGTTTTTGGCGTCAATGACTGCCAAGTCACGCTTTTCAACTGACGAAGCAACGCCTATTTAGCCCACGATCAACGATTGATGGGCAACTGAAAACGCATGCGCTGCCCACAGAACTCCAGATCTTCTCGAAACAGACCGAAGGCCATTTCACAGTGGCCATCCACGTAATGCTGCCAAATCGGGTCAACCAACGCCTCGCCTCCCAACCGTTCCGCCGCTGCCTCCAGCGTCACGGCGTTGTCTTTGCCCACCATCGCCTGCATCGCGTTGTAGAAACCATCGTTGGTCATCCCCGTCTGCAAATACATCAATTCGCTCAGCCGGCCATTGCTGATGTGCAGCCAGCAAATCAGGCGTTTCCAAACTGTCGAGATTGCAGTTGGGCTGGGCGAAAACCGGGGCCATGGCCGCAGCCAGGACCACGCCCGCGAAAATCAAAAACAGCTTCTTGCGTTCGCTCACTCCACCACTCCATTGCTACGCTCAGCCACTCGCGCGGGAATCTTCGATACCTTGCCCGCGTCGGTCATCAACGAGGCGTACCGCTTGTAAGCCTGCGCCGCCAGCGCTTTATTGTTCAGGCCCCAGTAACTGTCTGCGAGGTTCAGATAGGCCACGGTTCGGGTGGGGTTTCTGGCAATTACCGCGTTCAACAGCTCAGTGGACTCTGCGTAATAGCCGGTTTCACCGAATAGAAACCCCAGGTCGTTGGACCAGCCCGGCGATTGGGCGAAGTCATACTTTTGCGCGATGTAGCTGTCCGGATAACAGTGACCGCTGCCTCCATCCATCAGGAAATTCGCCATCACCGTCGAAACGGCCTCGGTCTGCCCTTTTCGATGCAGCGCCAACGCCTTGTCGAGCTGTTCCACGACGTCAGTCATCATCAATTTTTTGTAATCGCTGGCAGCTTTAATGCGCAAGTCAGACAACTGCTCAAACACTTTGCGTCCATCGAAAAACGCCAAAGACATTTCACCGATCAGACTTTTGGGTACTTCTTCGACACTGACAACCGAGTGATCACAGGACTCGTTGTTGACGACCTGTAATACATTTTTCAGCTCGAACTGCCTGGAGCTTTTGTTGTAGCGAAACACCAGGTTGAAGTTATAAACGGCGTTATCTTCTTCGCTGCTGACCAGCACAAGGGCGTTTCCGGCTTCGGCAGAAGACCGCTTGACCGACACGGACTCGCCTTGCATATCGATGACCTTCAGCACGCCAGCCGGGTTTTTGATTATGTTGACGCTGAAGATATCGCTCATGGCCGACGAGTATTGGCTCTTGATCAGCGGCAATGCCTTGGAGGTATCCAGCAGGATGTCGTCACCGGTGCCGTGTTCAGGCGTGATCTGCAGGCGGCGGAAGTCTGCCCCAGCATCACCGGACAGCACAGACACGTTTTGACGGGATGCATCACCCAATAAACTGGCCTGTTGCTGTTTGATCACCGTTGGCTGATGGGCGCTAGAACTCGGCTGCGCGACCTCTCCCGTACTCAGCGAAACTGTTTCTTTCAAGGGAAGCGCGCAGCCGGAATCACACGCCATCTTCAGAAACTCGGGCTCGTCAGTCCCCTCGAACACATAAGTTGCCGCGCCATTGCGTTGCCCGTCGCTGTACACCGGGACACTGACCGCCAACGAACCGGCGGCCGAAGATGCAGGGGGTTGATCCGCAACCGTTACCACGCTGGCGTCAACGTCCTTGCAAAGGGTGTTGATGGCGGAATCCAGAAGCCCCTGCCCCGCGCCAGCAACCAACTTCGCATTGGCCGGACGGCAGTCATAGCCATGCCAGTACGGGCCAATCTGTGTAGAGATATCCAAGGAAAAAATATAGATATGGTTCAGGACGATTTCTTTACCGTCATAGCTGAAAACCACCCAACGGCGCGATTTAGCCGAAGAGTAATTCTCACTGTCCAGGATGTACTGCCTTCCGGATCGATACAGCGCGTTGGTAAACATCGCGCCGGTATATTCCGTGTCGTCGAACAGTCGCTTTCCTGAGCTGGCATCTAAAATATAGCCGTCTGCATTCAAGGCAACGGAACAACTGCCGGGCGTCTTGCCGTAAGGCTCACAGATCGTTGCGTGTGGAAAAACAAACTCCGCGGCGCCAGCGCCAAAACTCAATAGCGCCATCAGGAACATTGAAATCTTCAAGGTATACAGCTTCACCACTGACACCCCTTCTCGGGAGTAGACTCAATCTGCGGGTGATGCTCAAACCCATAGTGTTTCTTGCTTTTGGCATTGGTGTACGCCATGCCGTAAATCAGCGCCCCTTGACGGACCATGACATATTCGCCCGTGACTGCGCCGTCAACGACCTCAACCCACGTGGTGGTAGTGGTGGATTGAAAAGGTCGGCCGTCGGACATTGCTTCTTGCTCGTTACTTTTGAATACCAGCGGGATCGACTCTTTGGACGTCCCATACTTGACCCCCGCCCCGCTCCACTTGGCGGCCTGATCACTGTAGATCCTGAACTCCAACTTTATGTCCTTGCCTTCCTGGGATCGAAAACAGGAAATTTCCGCTTCCGCTTCCGCTTCCGCTTCCGCTTCCGCTTCCGCTTCCGCTTCCGCTTCACTGTGAGCGAATGCGGAGAAGGCCAACAACATCAGCATCACTAACTTTTTCAAAGACAACTCCCTTTGCCAAATCGCTTATGAATCGGTGATTTTCAGCAGCCGGAATTCGTTGTTCACAAACTCGTAGTAGCGAGTTCGGTCGCGGTTCTTCAGCCGTTTACCCTTCATGTCTTCTTCGGTATTGGCGGTGATGCCGGAGACGATGATCAAGTTGCTGTCGGGCTGGTAAGACAGCGTCAGCAAGTTGCCGTCGTAGGCATTGGGCAGACCCGTCGTGACCTCGCCCGTCTGCGCGTCCAGCACCTCGACACATATCGTGCTGCCACCACAGCCCACCCTGTGCAGAACGTAGTGCCCGGCGAAATTGACCTTGCCGGCGAGGGCTTGTACTCGCGCTTCATCCATCCATTGGTTGCTGTTTTCCTGGGGCGCCAGGGCGTGGTTTGGACCGGCAAACACTTCGGTGACAGTGAACTCCGTGAAGGATGGATCGGCGGCGAAAGATAATGAGGCTGCACCGGCCAGGATGCAGCCCAATAAAATCGACAGTCCTTTCATGTTGTAACTCCTGAGCAAACCGATTATTCCCATTGGCAGCCTTTCTCCAAAGAGACTTCGGTGGCTGAATAAAAAAAACGTATTCCTTGCCACTCGACTTATTCGTGTAGCTCATCGAAACGATCATCCCACCCTGGCTCGCCATTTCGTATGTACCCGTCACCTTTCCCTCAAGCACTTCAGACCATGTTCTTGTGAGCCCCCATGGCCTATCCGGGCTCACTTCTTCAGATTGGCTGTCGGTTAAAACCAGAGGAATCGGCACACCGGATGACGCGTATTTAACAAAGCCACCCTGCCACTTGTTCGTAGTGTCGTAGTAGGTTCGAAGCTCGAATTTCACCGGGCTCCCGTCACCCATTTCAAAACACAGATTCTCCGACACAACCTCGCAGTTTGCCGTCAACGGCAGCACGCCAATCACCAACAGCAGCAATCTTTTCACTTCAAATCCCTTGAAATAACCCGCCATTCAAATCGAGAAATCCTGCACTTCATCCAGTCCCCAACACCCATCAAAACTGAACCGGTACAGGACTTGATAACCCGTATCCGGCTTTTGCAGTTTCACCGTCGCCGATGTGCCGCTCTTGTCCGTGATCTGTAGCGTCAGCCCTTGCGTCTCGCGCGTCTTCGCCTCGGGGATCAGCGGGAATACCAGTTCACTGCGATCCAGCAACGTGCTGACCTGCTTTGGTTCAGGCTCGGCATCCACCATAATCAGCTTTTTCATCGGGACACGGGTGAATGCCTGTTGAATGGCCAGGCTTTCCCGGTAGTCGGCGAAAAACGCTTCGAAATCCTTCGAGGGGCAGGCCAACGCCTGGGCGTGCTCGGCAGGTTCCGGCATCAGGCATGGCTTGGCCGGGTCAACCTGTATGCCTTGAGCGCTCAATTGCTCTGCGGTGGCGCGCGAATCTTCCAGCCCCATGTTGGCCGCCGCCAGGTAACAGGCCAGTGCTCGTTGCGAATCCTGAATGCCCAGCGTGCCACGTTGAAAGGCACTGCCAAGGTTGCTGAGCGCATAGGGCGCACCTTGCGCGGCAGACCTTTTCAGCGCTGCCAGGGATTTTGCAGGGTCGCCGCAAGGGCGAGGGTCGCCATACTCGCCTTCGTCGCAATAAAACCCGGCAAGCGCATGACTGGCCTGCGCGAGCGTTCGGGAACCCTGGCTCAAAAGCTCGAGGATTTTGCTGTTGTCCAGGCGCGGCGCCTGTCCCGAGAGGCTGACTGACGCGGCAGCATAGGCAGCCTGGTCGTTACCCTGGGCGGCACCGTCCAGGTAACTGTCCAGGGACGAAACATACAATTGCACATCGGCCGGATAACCCGACTCGTTCGTCAGCGCGTCATACAGTGCGCCTCTCTTAAGGGCGCGAGCACCCGGCGCAGCGCGCAGCTCCCCTTGTTGCGCGGACAGCACCTTTTCCAGTGACCAGTCTTCGACCCGCACCAGTTTCCAGCAGTCGCCGAACTTGAACGTGAAGACCTTCAGCACTTCACCTTTGCGGTCGCGGACGAATACATAGTTGGGCAACTGAACCTCCAGGCTCAGCCCGGATTTGGCGATGTAGTCCGCAGACAGTTCGGCCAATGATCGCGGCGCCAGTGTCGGCACCTGCCATTGCACTACCCGGGGTTTCGACCCGGTGGAGACAACCGACAACTCCATCACCGGCGAAGCGACAAAGGCTGGCTGAGTGTCCGCATTCGTCGTGAACGCGGTGATGAACTCCGCAAACTGGGTGCTTGGACACTGCGCAGCCCCCGGCTCTACCGCGAACGCAGCCGACGACATCACTAGCGCCAACAACGCCAGACACCCAAACTTCAAACCCGCCACACAAGAATTCCTTTTCATCAAAAACTACTTCACCAACGTCAGTTCACCATCCCGATACAACACCTCACACCCCACCCATGCCACATCCACCTGAGGCAGCACCGCCGAAGGTTTGCGCAGTTCACGCAACAAGGTTGAACCATGGGACAAGCGCCCGCCCATGCGCGCAATCACCGCCCGCGCGGCCTGGTAGTGCGCGTGGCGACCGGGGTCCAGGGTGTCTTCGAGCAAAATGTCGTCGCCCAGAATGCCTTGCACCTGCCCCGGATAAATCATGAAACCCGTCGCTTGCTCAGTGCCTTCGCGGCCGTCCTGCCAAAAGCTGCCGTCGCGATTGCGGATGTCTGGATGCGGTGTAAACCAACGCGCTCGGTCGGCCATCGGCATGGCGTGGTGCAGGCGAAAGAAAATTCGCATCAGGTTGTCGCGATACCACTCGCGCACTTGCAGGTAGTAACCGCGCAGGCCCGGCAGGCCGGTCGAATGGGCCACACGGATGAACCCGGACCATTGCGCAAAGGCTTGCAACGGCAGGTCGGTCGGTGCCGGGCGTGGCGTGGCCGGATCGGTTTCCCAGGGCAGACGATGCGGGCTGTGTTCAAGATCGTCATAGACGGTCGGAGGCCGGCCCAGCTGGTCGCCGCCGCTGCTGGCCAGTGAGGTAGCGATACACAAGTTGCCTTGCACCACGAACACATAAAACCGGGTGAACCAGTCGGCCAGTTGTTGGCCGTCGGCACCTTGGGCGATCAGCTCGGACAGTTCTTCGTCGAAGCGGCGCAAACGCTTTTCCAACGTCAGCAAATGACCGCGCGCGATGCGTTGCATGCGCAGGAACAGTGCCAGCGAACGGATTAGACGCAGCGGTCGCCAAGGCAGATGCGGGGTCGCGCCGCCGACTTCACCGGCGTAGCTGTTGGCAGAGATTCCCCAGTCGGCCAGTCGGGCGAGAAACAGATCATTGTTGATGTAAGAAGCGCCGCCAAACACAGCGGTGAACGGCTCGTTGTCCTGCAGCACCCGTGAATCCCAACGCGCCATGATCGCCGGAATACTCGCCGCCGCACGTCGTTGCGCGTACTCCACGAAAACGCTTGGTTGTGGCGGCAGGATTTCGGCGATGTTGGCGGCCGTCAGGTGACGACGCCAGCCGTAGTCGCTGATCGGCCGGTATTGCAACAGCCACAGTTGCGTACCGTCCCAGGCCCATTCGACGTCGCCGGGCACGTAATGAAAAACCCGCAGAACGTTTTGTAGAAAGCGCCATAGCTGGTCAGCGGTCAAACCGTGTGAAGGCTCGAACTTGTCGCTGCTCCAGGAGGCGCCGAGGCGGGAAATGATCGCGCGCCCGGGGCTCACCTGACCATCGGCCAACGACTCCAGATGACCTTCGACCCATTCAAGTTCCACCGACAGATGTCGCACAAAAGCGATCCCGGACAACTGCGGTGTGATGAAGCGCTGCACCACCACTTCTTCCACACCCGCCGCGCTCAGCTCGGCAATGCGCGCGGGCACGTTGGGTGTCGGTTCCCGCAGAAATGTGGTGCTCAGCCCGGCGTTCGCCGCATCGGCTTGATCCTCGCCATAACTGGAGGAACGCACCGCCCACGTGGCGTCCGGTTGGCTGGCGAGAAACGCCGGCAGACGTTCATCGTGACAATCATTGAGTGACAGCGCCGGCGGCACCGCTTGCCCGGCCAACTCGGCCAGACGCAAACGGCCGCCCTTGGTGTGCGCGACGAATCCGTGCTCGCCCGACTCCAGCCACGCAGCGAATTCGGCCGGCGAGTCGATCCACGGGTAATGACCCCAACCGGTTTTCAGGCTGATAGTCAGATCAGCGCGAGCCAGAATCGCCGACCATGCGGCAGCCTGTGCGATACCCAGCACGTTGTCATGATCGCCCCAGACCAGCTCGACCGGATCGGTGATCCACTCCAGCAGCGGCAACGCGGTGTCGGCCCGCACCAAGTCCCAATGGGGCACAAAAGCGCGGCATCGCGCATACCCCGCGCCCATGCGCTGGTACTGCGCGGGCGTCCAGGTCTGGTTGGAAAACTTGTGTTTGAACAGCGCTGGCTTGTTCGCCAGCAACCAGTGAATGGTCTTGCGAATCGGCAGCGGCGACATCAGCGCCGGCAGCCGTCGTTGCCACAAAAATGCCCCGACCGGCGCCAGCAACACGCTACGGCAAAAGTGCCCTGGCTGACGTTGCAGCGCATGCAACACCAGCAGCGCATTGACCCCGACCGCCATGATCGTGCGGCCTTTCACCGTCATCGCGAGCAACGCTTGAGCGTACGCCGCGAGGTCTTCGCAGGGTGCCTGTGGATTGTTGCCAAAGCCCGGCAATTCCAGCGGCACCACCTGATAACGCTGAAAGTGCGGCAGCGCGTCATCCCACCAATCGGCGGCGCTACCATTGCCGGCCAGCAAGTACATCACAGGCTTGCTCATGGACACTCCTCAGGCCAGATCGCGCAGGGCAACGTCGAGGGTCGGGTAACGGAACGTGTAGCCCGCCTCGGTCAGGCGGCTCGGCACCACTCGTTGGCCATCGAAAAACAACTGCGCCATCTCGCCGGCCAACGCACGCACCGGCGCCGCCGGAATGTGGAACCACACCGGGCGCTTCAGGGCTTTACCGACGCTCTCGGCGAACACCGCCTGACTCACCGCATCCGGCGCCACCAGGTTGTAAGTACCGCTCAAACTGCTGTCATCGAAGGCACGGGCGATCACCTGAATCACATCGTCGCGGTGTACCCAACTCATGATCTGCTGACCATCGCCCATGCGCCCGCCGAACCCCAGACGAAACGGAATCAGCAACGGCAACAACGCGCCGCCCGGGCCAAACACCACGCCCAAACGCAGCACCACCTGACGCACGCCCAACTCGGTGGCCGGTTGCGCGGCGGCTTCCCATTTGGCGCACAACTCTGCCATGAAGCCGTCGCCCTTGGAGGCGCCTTCATCGAGGCTTTCGCTGGCATCGCGCACCCCGTAAAAACCGATGGCCGAGGCCTGAATCCACAAGGCTGGTTTATGCCGGGCGTTCTTCAACCAGGTCATCAGCGCCTCGGTGGTATTGACCCGACTGGCGATCAGTTGCGCCTGGCGACTGGCACTCCAGCGCGGCCCGGCCACTGGCGCGCCTGCGAGGTTGATCACCACGTCGAAAGTTTCGTTGTAGCCGAGCTTGCCCAGCGAACGCAGGCAGCGAGCGCGACCATCAAACAGGTAGGCGGCCTTCAGCGGATCACGAGCCAACACGCAGACCGTGTGGCCGGCGTCGAGCAGTTGATTAACCAGCACTTCGCCGATAAACCCAGTGCCACCGGTCACCAGCACACGCTTATAGGCGCCACCCGCAAACGGGTTCGACGGTTTGCCTTCTCGTTGCATGCGCAGCGCTGCCAACCCATCACGAATACCCGAGGCAGTAACTCCGATGGCGAACAGCGTCAGCAACCAACCGCGCCAGCCGAAATCAATCGCTGTCAGGCCGGTAGGCAAACTCGCCCACTGCGCCAGTTGCACGCCGTACAACGCAAAAAAAGCCCCGCCGTTGACCGCCAGAACGGTGTGCATGATGCGTTCGATGGCCGGCAGCTTGCGGCTCCGATCCTCGACCACAAAGTCCCACAGCGTCAGGCAAATCTCCAGGGCAAACAGTAGCGCAATGACAATCGCCCACGCGCCCTGAAACGCAAAATGCGCCATGCCCAGAAACAGAATCCCATAGAAACACGAACGTAACGCGTGGATCGACAACTCCAGCCGCGCACTGTGACGATAAGGCAGTGCGACGGTTAGTTCGTGGTGATACAGGGTGTCGAGTGCACCCAGACATGCCTGGGCGATCAGCAGAGCAATTGCCCAATCCAGAAGGGAAAAATCAAGCATGGTCAGCGTCACTCAGTGTGTGTGTTGAGGTGGAAGTGCGGCGGTCGTGGCGATAGAGCCAGAACAGCGGCGGCAGCAGAGTGAACAGCGCGAAGCTGTCGAACCACAGGTGCGACCAGACCTGCGCCTGGAGGGAAATCAACATGTCTTGCGGCGCCCAGAGCACGATGCCGGCGATCAACCAGCCCCAAGCCATTGAGGTTTTGAGTCGATGGCCGAGGTGCACGAGGGCGAGCATGTAGAGGGAATAGCTTTGCAGCGTGGCGCCGAACAAGGCTAACCACCAAACTTGTTGGGCGCGGGCGGCGGTGGGTACAGCTTCGGTGGCCCAGAAGGCTTGTTCGATGGTTTGCAGGTAGCCGTCGAGCAAGCCGGAATGGCCGGCCCAGGTCAGTGTGACGCTGACGAGCAAATGCACCAGGGCGGCGGCGTATAGCCAAACAACCAGGGCTTTGCGAAGGATAAAAAGGGGGACTGGCATTCCGTGTCCTGAGGTCTTCCTTGAGGGGCGCAAGTCTAAAGGAAAACGGGGAATTTAGTGATTAATCACGGTGCCCGTTTCACCTCTGAAATTTCGAATGGAAAATCAACTAACGACCATCGGCATCGTTGCATTGAACCCAGTCCCGAATCTCCTTTCCTTTGGGGGTTTTAAACATGATTTGCAGCCGCACAGCCTGAAGCCGTTCCTGCAACACCGAGTCGCCAATAATCAAATACATTTTCGTCATGTCCGACAAAACGGGACGAACTGAACTGTTGCGCAGCGGTAGAAGAAGATGCCGGAGCTTTTGACGCTGATGACTACCAAGTCATTGACGAAACGAGGGTGTTTAAAAGCGTGGAAATTTTGAGCTTTCTACGCTCGACTCCATCGGATATTTCCTTCAACACGTGGTGCTGTTCGTGAACTAGGCAGCATTTGGCTTCATCGATAGTCTTTGTTCGTTACCGCAAAATCGGTGACACGGACGTGCAAGTCCGGTACATATCGCCGCACGGTCGCCAAACCGAACATCAAGCGTCTTTCTGCTCGATGTAAATGCTTCATGGCGGCTGTGCGTGGGAGGTCCCTTTGGGGTCTGCCGGGGTCCGATATGCCCGGTCTTGCACACCTGCGCACGGCTGCCACCCTTATTCGAATGCAAGCGAAGAGGAGACAGCTACATCTAAAACACATATCGGAAATTACTAATGATCAAGCCAATACCGAATCCACCAGCAAACGAAGCCACCTCCCCCTACGAATCCCTCGATTCGAAGAAACTCCACGAAGCCGCCGAACGCGCCCTCGACCACCATTTCGCCCCACCACCCGCTGATAAACCCAAACCTCGCAAAGGCAACCTCTTCGCCGTCTCCCCCGACATCGACACCGAAGCCCTCCTGGCCAACGCCTCGGAAGACCTGCTATCCATCAGCGCCATCGCCGCCAACCTGGCCGACGACGTGGACGGTGCACGACGCTCCTTAGCCTTGGCGCTAAGCAGATTGGCGGATGGGGTTCGGTTGTTGGTGGAGCGAGCGCTGGATCATATTGATTCGCCGAATCCGGCGGAGCATCGGACCAACGCGAAGTAGCAAACAGGGGGAAGGGTTCAGCCTAAAAAACCCATCCCTTCCCCGCTCTACGGACGACTGTCTTTCGGGCAGAAAACAGCGACTACTCCGCTTAACAGACTCAAGACAAACAACACGCACGCCACGGTGAAGGCAACATCAAGGCCACTAGATACGCTTCCGCTGCCGGTCGCTCCGGCAGCGATCCCCCCGAGCCCCAGCACTGCACTGAATATCGAAAGGGCTAACAACACAGCCGCCAAAATCCCCAAGGTTTTACGCATTACAGTGCTCCTTCATTCGTCGAGTCCTTCATGGACATGCTTGAGTCGAAAACCTGTGCACCGCGAGTTTGAGCGGGATGCTTTTCTCTGACGCAGAGTCTCTCATTTCGTCGCAGGATTAGTAGTCGTCATCACGTCCCGTGGGTTTCCAGTTGATGTCTTTATCGCCATGGTAGCCCTGAACAGGGTGTGGCGGCAGCGGATAATCTTTCGCTAAATCAGGAAACCGCAGATCTGGGTTTTTGAATAGATGACTAGAAATATTGCTATAAGCTTTCGCCAATTTCTCATTTTTTGCGTAGCCGAAATTGCCTTCCTCAAAAGTACTATCAATAACTAACGCAGCTTTACGCACGCCTAACGCTACCGCACGCTGATAATAGTGCATGGCAACAGGGTAATTAGCATCAATATTGCTATTATATGAAGCTATCTTGTAAGTCGCATCTGAATAATCTTGTTCATCTGCGCACTTAAGGTACCTAAGCCCCAAAGCGTCTTTGTTTTTATCGTATATATAGATATACCCAATCCGTGTTTGCGCATGCGGGCTTCCAAGATCTGCTGCTTTTATCAAAAAAAGCATAGCGTCTTTATCAGACTGCACCACTCCGACACCACGCCGAGTCATCACACTCATATCGTAATAACCCAATGGCACCTGTAATTTCACCATCTCCATATATAGGTCGATAGCTTTATTTGTATCCTTGGCAACCCCGTCGCCAAGCAAATAAAGCTCGGCAAGATTGTGCATAGCCTTCCAGTGATTTTTTTCTGCCGCTTGCTGATAAAGCCGTGCGACTTCCGCCCAGTTTGCGGGGCGCTCTTTACTCATAGAGCGTCCCTGTTGAAACCATTGTTCCGCCTGTTGATTCAAAGGGGGAGCAGTATTCTGTTCATGGACACACTTGAATTCGTCAGCCTCAACAAGCCCACTGGTACTTAATAAACCCGCGATCAGCAACGCATTAATAATCGTCATCACGCCCCGTAGGTTTCCAGTTGATATCTTTGTCGCCGTGATAACCCTGAACCAAATTTGGTGGAAGAGGAATATCTTTGGCTAGATTGGGAAGACGAAGTTCTGGGTTATTTGATAATTGGCTCGACACTTCGTAGTACGCCTTAGCTAGCCTCTCATCCTTTCCATAAGAAAACTTGCCTTCCCGTAAGATACTTACGATTTCCATAGCACCTTTACGTTCCCCCAAGGAAGCAGCGCGTTGATAGTAATGCATTGCCACGGGGTAATTCCTATCCAACAACTCATAGTAGTTACCCAATTCATAATTTGCCTCTGCGTTGTTCTGAAGCGCTGCGCAGCGCAAATAAGACACTCCCAGCTGATATCTTTTCAGGTTGTAAATGTATTTATTTCCAAGCCTAATCTGCGCTATTGGGCTCCCCATGTCTCCGGCCTTAAGCAAAAAAAGTATGGCGTCTTTTTCGGACTGCACTACTCCAACACCACGTTGGGTCATCACACTCATATCGTAATAGCCCAAGGGCACTTGTAACTTCACCATCTCCATATATAGGTCGATAGCCTTATTTGTATCCTTGTCAACCCCATCGCCGCGCAGATAGAGCTCGGCAAGATTGTGCATGGCCTTCCAATGGTTTTTCTCTGCCGCTTGTTGATAGAGCCTAGCGACTTCCGTCCATTTCGGTAGGCGCTCTTTACTGATAGACCGCCCCTGTTGAAACCATAGCTCCGCCTGTTGATTCAAGGGCGGTGCAACGTCTTGCTCATGAAGACACCTGAATTCGCCTGCCACAACAAATCCACTGACACTTAATAGGCCCGCAGCCAGCAACGCTTTAATAATCGTCATTACGCCCAATAGGTTTCCAGTTGATATTTTTATCACCGTGATAGCCCTGAATAGGATGCGGTGGGAGTGGGTAGTCTTTTGCCAAATTAGGTAAACGCAGGTAAGAATCACGATAGAATCTACTCGATATATCATCATAGACTTTCGCTAATTTGGCATTCTTCGGATAACCGTTCAGCCCTTGTTCAAAAACATTTCTGATTTCCGTTACCCCTTTTGGCTCTCCTAGAGCAGCAGCACGCTGGTAGTAGTGCATAGAAACAGGATAATTTTCATCCACAACTTCATAATACGACCCCAGCTTGTAAGCTGCATCCGCATAGCCTTGCTTTTCGGCACACTTTAAATACCCAAGTCCTATAGCATCTTTTCTCTTGTCATAGATATATATATAGCCAATCCTGGTTTGAGCCTGTGGACTACCCAAGCCGGCAGCCTTAACAAGAAACAACATAGCATCTTTAGCGGATTGAACAACGCCAACCCCACTCTGCGTCATTACGCTCATATCGTAATAGCCAAGAGGCACTTTCAAATTAACCATCCGCATGTAAAGATCGATAGCCTTATTGGTATCTTTCAGTACCCCATCACCGCGTAAATATAGCTCGGCGAGATTGTGCATGGCCTTCCAATGATTTTTTGCTACCGCTTGCTGATAGAGCTTGGCGACTTCCGCCCAGTTTGCAGGGCGCTCTTTACCGATAGAGCGTCCCTGTTGAAACCACTGCTCCGCCTGAGGATTCAAAGACGGAGCAGTATCTTGTTCATGGACACACTTAAATTCGTCAGCCACAACAGGTCCACTGGCACTTAATAAGCCTGCAGCCAGCAATGCTTTAATAATCGTCTTCACGCCCAGTTGGTTTCCAGTTGATATCTTTGTCGCCGTGATAGCCCTGAATAGGATGCGGAGGGAGTGGATAGTCTTTCGCCAAGTTAGGCAAACGCAGATCAGGATCACGGTAGAAGCGACTAGATACATCGTCATATACTTTCGCTAATTTGGCATTCTTCGGATAGCCGTTCAGCCCTTCTTGAAAAACGTCCTTAATTTCCATAGCTCCCTTATCCTCCCCGAGGGCAGCCGCTTGCTGATAATAATGCATGGCAACCGGATAGTTTTTATCTATCCCTTGATAGTATGTCCCCAGCTTGTAATTAGCATCTGCATACCCTTGTTTAGCGGCGCACTTTATATAGCCTAGGCCGATAGCATCTTTGTTTTTATCATATATATATATGTAACCGATTCTTGTTTGTGCTTCAGGACTCCCTAGATCAGCCGCTTTGATTAGGAAGAGCATGGCATCCTTGTCCGACTGCACCACACCAACTCCACGTTGACTCACCACACTCATATCATAATAACCAAGTGGAACCTGCAACTTGACCATACGCATATAAAGGTCGATAGCCTTGTTGGTATCTTTCGCTACGCCATCACCACGCAAGTACAGCTCAGCAAGATTATGCATAGCTTTCCAGTGATCCTTCTCAACAGCCTGCTGGTAAAGATCGGCTACTTTTGTCCAATCAGGCTGTCGCTCCTTACTAATAACACGAGCCTGCTTAAACAAACTATCAGCTTGTTGATTTAGAGGTGGAGCAGTGTCCTGCTCGTGAACACATTTAAACTCGCCCGCCATAACTGTTACTCCAAAAAAACATAAAAACAGAGGAAGCAATAAATTAATCAACTGCTTTTGCATAAGGTGTCACCACATCCCAAAATCTAACTAAATTCCCAATCAGGGGCATTTTTTTCTTTTGAAATTCCCAATTTTTATTTATAACCCGTTCCCATATTTTGTAATCTGCACTTATGTTCTCTACGACTGTCGCTTTCTCTGTGCTTATCCCCGTCCCCGAATGCATCGCCCACAACCGCTCCCGCCACGTCCGCGTCGTTTTCGGACTAGGCATGGCAATGTTCAATTCAGAGTCAGTCTGCAAGCTGCGTAAGTTGATATTCGCCGAACCCAAGGTGAAAAACAGATCATCAACCAGCAGCAATTTGCTGTGCACATAAATCGACTTGTACTGCGCCGTGCCTTGTTCAGGGCCTAGGTGCTCTTCGATGGCCTTATCCGTTTGCCGCTCTGCACTGGTTTTCGCGGCCACCGGAGCGCCACTGTCCTTGCAGCTGACCAAGGTGGCGACGATGATTTTGAGCCCCTTCGGTGGGATCAGTTCAGGTTCCAGTTCTCTCGCCGCAGCCTGGTTGTAGTGTTTGTTGGGGTCCGTTTCGATCAGGTCGTCGGCGCGGCTGGAGTCGATGTTCTCCTTGGCCATTTGCGCTTTCACGGCGGCCAGTTGCTGATCGCGCTGAGGCGAGCTGGGTTGGGCCGTCAATTCACGTTCACGGAGGGCGAGTTGGCGCTGGTCGTATTTGAGATCGCGGTGAGCCAAGGGCATCAGCTCTCCCTGCCCGAGGGTATCCAGCGTCTCGTGAGTGGTGCTTGAGAAGTGACCGCTTTCCGGGTTGTTGGTCACCACAAACAGGTACAGGTCTTGAAGCTTGCCCGCGGCGGTGTAGTCGGCCGCGGTTTTTTTCAGGCGTTCGGCCAAGGGTTTGTAGCGGAAATACTGGTTCTCTATGTAGGCGTACTGGTGCACGTTGCCCAGTGCCTTTTCATACACTTCGAGAATGGTGGTTTCCGGCCCTTCTTCTGGCTGGGTTCGGCAGATTTGCGCAGGCTCGCCACCATTGCAGATGAGGCTCAATGGCTTGACCACTTTTCGCTGGTCGATCAAGGAACCGCTGAAGGCACGTTTTATCCAGTTGGTGCCCTTGTCCCAGGCATTGCAAAAGTTGTGGTTGAGGTCGAACAGCACCGGGCCACGCACATGCAGGGAGAGGTCCTGCCAGGGGCCGAAGCCTTGGTCGCGCTTACCGTTCTGGTCGTCGAAGGCATGCTCGGTGGTGTCCCAGTAGTTGCGTTGAAGGTTGTGCCCCATGACGAAGCCTTCGGCCGTTTGCGGGTCCATGTAGTCGATCACCAGGGTTTTCTGGTGATGGCTGGGAAACAGACCGAGTGCGAGCATCTGGATAAAAGGCACATCCGGGGACTCGTTTTTCATCAACCGCCACAGAATGGCAAGACGCCCGTAATGGACCCGCAAGCCGTTTTCGTCGTCGTAGGTCAGTTCGCCCGCCCAGTTGAAATCCCGCGTGCGAAATTCGATATTGCGTGCCTCACTGCTGTGCACCCAGCGGTGCCAGTCACGCGTTTTGATCTGCTCATTCGGGTCCTGCACTGTTCCGCCCGAATCGCTGCCCTTGGAGTAGCCACTGTCCAGCGCGTCCAGGTCAATCTGGATCTTGATCAACCTGTCACGCGAAGCGCGTCTGCCACTTTCGTCGTTGGGTGAAAGCTTGGCCAGCTTTGCCTGCTCTTCCTGCTGCTTTTGCAGGAGCTTCTGGCGTTTGGCGTCTCGCCCGCTGGTGTCCGCAGGTTGGCTCTGGGTCATGCCCGAGCCCATCGAGGCTCCGCCAGAACCGTTCCAGCCTTCACCGATGACCGAGTTTTCCCCGAGCTGAGCCAGTCGGTTGTTCCAGATCAGCACGCGCACTTCCACGCCCTGATCAGCCTTTTTCTTGAGCAATTCGCCCAAGCTGAGGCTGTCGGCCGAGCCACGGTTGAGGCGCAGGCCGGGGTCAAACCCCCAGCTGATGAGATCGATGCTGCGCTTGGCCTTCTGTATGCACTCATACACTTTGCCGAACGCTTCTTCGCCACACACCAGCGGGGTGACGATATTGCCCGCCGGGCGTGGCGGGCTCAGCGGATTGTTTTTGTGCGCGAACCAGTCGGCACTCAGGGTCGCGCTGCTTTCTGCAACCGAAAGCGATAATTTTTGATCGAGGTAGGTCATTCAAGTAACTCCTTTTACGCCTTCGGCTCGCTTTGATCTGCCCACAGTTGGCGGAATACGTCGCTGATGTTCGCAGCTTCAAGCGACGCAGCTCCCTCAGGAAAATCACGATAGCCTTCGCGCCCCATCTGTTCAGTACGGTGGCGCGTCTGGTCGGTAGATTCTTCACTCATGTCCATGCTGAAACGATGGCCGTTGACGGTTTCCACGACATAGTTGCGGGTACCGGGAATATGCTGGAACACCACGTTGCCCTGCTCATCACTGAAGCCTTTGCTGATCGGCGCGCCATCCGCGTAGAGCTGATAGGGCTCGTCGGCATAACCCGGCATGTTCGGCAAAGGCGCAATGCGCAGGCGTAGCTGTCCGGGAGGCGTTTCCGTCAATGGATTGGCCAACGCCTGATCCATCAAACTCCCCGCCTTGTCTTTATCCGCTGCTCCCGGCAGCACCGGTGGCTTGATGCCAATCCCCGTGCCGTTGCCCGCGGAACCGCCGGCATTGATCTTCACCACCGGCCCAACAACCGTCACACCACCTGCATCCAGCTTGATAAAGCTCCCTCCCCCCAAAATGGTGAGTTCGCTGCCAGCTTCAATAACAATCTTCGCCCCAGCCTTCAGATGAATCTCTTTCCCGACACTCGTCAGCTGCGCAGTCCCGAGCTTCACATGCTGGTTCTGCCCAATCGTCAGGTGATCATCCATCCGCGCTTCGGTCTTGCGATCAGCAATCGTGGTGCGATGCTCTTCGGCCTTGAGTTCGGTGTAGGTGTTCTTGACCACCGTGTCATGCCGCTCATTGCCCACACGAATCTTCTGATCATGCTCGATGTTTTCATCCCAATCCCGCTGGGCATGAATAAAGATCTGCTCCGCCCCTTTCTTGTCTTCAATGCGCAGTTCATTGAACCCACCGCCCCCCGGGGAGCTGAGGGTTTTGAACACGGTGCGAGTCTTGTTCGCCGGCAGTTCGTAGGGAACCTGGTTTTCCTTGTGATACAGGCACCCAGTCACCAACGGCTGATCGGGATCACCCTCAAGGAACGTAACGAGCACTTCCATGCCGATACGCGGAATGACGATGGCGCCATACCGATCCCCGGCCCAACTCGAAGACACGCGCATCCAGCAGCTGGTTTTGTCGTCGGCCTGTCCTTCGCGGTCCCAGTGGAATTGCACTTTGATGCGGCCGTACTGATCGCAGTGAATTTCTTCGCCTTTGGGCCCGGTGACCATGGCGGTCTGGCTGCCGAGGACGCGCGGCTTCGGATGTTCCAGCGCGGGGCGGTAGAACACGTCCCACGGGGTGGCGAGGAAGCGGTTGCGGTAGCCCTGGTGGAAGTCGTCTTTGTTGTCGGTGGTGTCGCTGGTCACGGACTCTTCGAGGACTTGCGGTTGTTTGCCTTCGTGGACGATTTCGGTGAGCAGCCAGAGGTCGTTCCACTCGGTGCGTGGGTGGTCGGACATTTCCAGGAAGTGGCCGCTGACCAGGGTGGTCTGATCGCTTTTGCCTTCGGCTTGCTGGTAGTCGGCGCGGTGGCGTTCGAGGGCGCGTTGGCTGAGGAATTTGCCGCGCGCGCGGTCGAGGAAGCGGCCGGGGTAGTCGTAGTCTTCCAGATCCGGTTCGGTGCTTTCGCCGTCGGGTTTGTACGCGGCTTCAAGTTGCAGGCGCGGCTTTTCGAAATCGTAGTCGCGGCGGGTGACGCGGCCGGTGCGGGTTTCGAGGCGCAGTTTGAAGCCTTTGATCACCGGTTCGTCGGCGACCATGCCGCTGCCTTGCACGTAGGCCGTTGGCTGGCCGAGTTTGGGGAACACGGTCTGGTCGTCGCCGAACACCAGCAGATGACCTTTCTCGCTGTGCTGGAAGTGGTAGTGAATCCCTTCCTCTTCGCACAGGCGCTGGACGAAGTGCAGGTCGGTTTCGTCGTACTGCACGCAGTAGTCGCGGTCCGGGCAGGGCTGGCTGAGCTGGAAGCGGTAGGCGTTGCCCTTGATGCCGTGCTCGTCGAGGATCAGCGCGATGATTTTCGGCGCGGACATCTGCTGGTAGATGCGCTGGTTGGTGCGGTGATGCAGGTATTGCAGTTGTGGCACCAGGGAGACTTTGTAGCGGGTCAGGCGCTTGCCGGCATCGCCTTGGGCGACGCGGTAGATCTGGCCATGGATGCCGGAGCCCTGCGGATCGAACGCCAGGAACGCCTGTTTGTGCAGGAGTTTTTCCAGGTCCAGATCGGGGTTTTCGCTGACCAGTTCGAGGTCGAAGCGATACGGCTGGCTGATGCCTTCGGTGCCGGTGAACGACAGCACTTGCAGGTCGCCGACGTAGTCTTCGACGGTCAGGCTGAAGTGGGTTTCGTTAGCGGAGTTGAACATTGCTTGCTCCCTGTTCGGTAGTCATCCGTTACGCCCGCAGTCGCAGGCGTTGCAGCAAAGACGAAGTGGCGCCCAGGGCGTCACGCAATTGGGCGGCGGTGATGGTGCGCTTGGCCGCATCGAAAGCCAGCGCCGTTCGCAGGGCTGGCCAGCAGTGTTTCGGTAGATTCCGTGGAGCGTGCAGCTCGCGTTCGAGGTGGCCGTCGCGGGCTTCGGTCGAGGGCAAGCGGCGGAACGGGTGTTTGCCGCCCGCCAATTCGTAGAGCACGCAGGCCACGCCGTAGACATCTGCACTGGCCGACAGCGGTTGGCCTTCAAGCAGTTCGGGGGCGGCGTAGCCGGGGGTCCAGGCGTTGAAGCGATCGCGGCTCAGGTGTGGCAAGCCGGGCAGGATGCCTTCTTCGGCCTGGCCGAGGCCGAAGTCGAACAGGCGCACGCCTTCTTCGCTGAGCATCACGTTGCTCGGCTTCATGTCACCGTGCAGCACGCCGCGAGCGTGGGCATAGGCCAGCGCGTCGAGCAGCGGCAGCGCGATGTCGCGCAGTTCTTTCCACGGCAGGCCCAAGGGGCGCTCGCAGAGTAATTTATCCAGGGTCAGCCCACGCATGAGCTCCATGGTGATGAAGGCGCGCTGGCAGTCGGTGTCGACTTCAAAGGTGTGGAAGCGCAGCACGTTGTCGTGGCGCAATCGTCGGGTCAGGGCGAACTCGCTGTAGAGCAAGGCACTGGCGTCCGGCGATTCGGCAAATTCTTCGCTGAGGATTTTCAGCGCGATGTAAGGGTCGGGATCGCCGAACTGTTCGCTCAGCAAGTCCCGTGCGCGGTAAACCGCACCCATGCCGCCAGCACCGAGCAGACGCTCGATGCGGTAACGGCCTGCGAGCACGTCGGGCATTTCGCCGACGCTGGCCTTGGTTGGCGCCAGCGCGGGCTCAGCCTTATGCGACTTGGCAAACGCAAAGTAAGTCAGGTTATTGGCTTCCTCGTCGGTCACCAGCAGGTCGTCGAGCGGCGGCATGAGTTGGGTCATTGTCGGATCACCACGGCAGTCAGGTTGTCCCGGGCCGAGCCACGCAGGGCGCCATCGAACAGACGCTCCAGCGCAACGTGCGGCGCGGTCAGGCTCAGGGCATTGCCCAAGGCATCGCTGCTGAGCCCTTGGTACAAACCGTCGCTGCACAACAGAAACGTATCGCCGGGGTAAACCTCGAGTTCGAGCACGTCCAGCGTCAACACATCAGCCGCACCGACCGCACGGGTCAGGGCATGGGCCGATGGATGCGCACGGGCGTCTTCGACGCTCATGTTTTGCTCGTCGATCAGTTGCTGTTGCAGCGAATGGTCCTTGGACAGCTGATACAAACGCTGGCCACGCCACATATAGCAACGGCTGTCGCCGGCCCAAATGCAGGCCGCGCGATTGCCTTCCACCAGCAGCGCCACCACGGTGCTGCCCATGATGCTGTCGTGGCGCCCGGCGGTGACGGTCAACTCCTGACCCAGGCGGCGATTCAACCAGTGCAGGCACTGGCGAATGCCTTTGAGTCGTTCGTCGAAGTCATCCTGCACCGGCAATTCCGCCAGGCTGGCGACGATCAACTGGCTGGCGATGTCGCCCCCCTGATGACCGCCCATGCCGTCCGCGACCACCCACAGCCCCTGCTGTGGACAGTCGAGAAAAGCATCTTCGTTACGCGCCCGAACCTTGCCGGCGTCGGTACGCGCAGCGCTGCGCCAGGGACTGGCAACCAGCATCAGAGCTGCACCGGCATACGGAAGGTGCGCAGCACGCCCATGTCGAACGGATTCGGCGTGCGCTGGCTGCTGAGCAGGTAATTGGCGCGCAGGCCGCCCACGTCAGCCTTGAGCACCATCACGTCGCGACCGTTCAGGTACTCGGTCTGCATCAGGTCGAACAGACGGAACAGCGACCATGGGCCGGTGTTCTTTTCGATACCGATCGGGCGGCCGGCCATTTTGTCGAGGACCAGGCTGGTGCGACCGTCTTCAGCGTCGGTCGGCCATTTGAACGACACCGGCACGATCGGGCCGTGACGGTATTCGATGGTCTTGTCGCCAAACTTGAACTCGGAACGGCTGACGGCCGGGTCGAGGGTGTACGGCTCCAGTTTGAACTGCACTTGCGGCTCGGCCGGGTTGACCGAGAAGAAGCTCTGGCGGATCACTTGGGCCGCGGCCATCTGGTCGAGGTAGACCTTGGAGATCGGCATGCTGTGACCGTCGATGGTGCGCAGGCGGTAGTTGCCTGGGTCGCCACTGACGAACGGACGCATGTAGGTCTCGAAGAAGCGATCGTTGATGCCCTGCGCCTTGAAGAACTCGCGGAAATCGCTGATCGCGACGTCGCTGGTGCTGTGGGCGCTGAACGGATAACGCTTGTTGATCGCCTTGCCGTAGAAGCTGTACAGCTCGCTCTGATAACGCTGGTTCAGGTACTGGTAGGAATCGTTCAGCACCAGACGCCAGGTGTCTTCGGCCAGCACGTTGAACCACACGCTGACCGGACGCGGCAGACGGTTGGAGGCATTGCGCAGGGCGCTCAGCGCATCACGCTGGCCGCTCATGCGGGTCTTGGCCATTTCGAACGCGGCCTGATCCGGGGAACTGGCACGCGCCAGGCTCGCCAGTTGCAGTTGCAGGTCGTTGAGCGCCGCGAGTGCCGGGGTCAGATCAGCGGCCGGGCCGTTGTTGTCATCCAGCAAACGGTGCAGCGGTTCGAAGCGACGTTGCAGTGATTTCTTCGCGGTGTCCGGCAGGTTTTTCATCGCCGCCATTTCCGCAGCCTGATCCGCTGCGGCAGACGCCAGTTTGCCGATTTTGCCCAACTTGCCTTTCTGATCGGCCAGTGCGCCAGCGGCATCAGCCGCTTGATCAACCGGTTCGGCGTCTGCCGGGAAACGGGTGTTCTCGCGCACTTCCACCAGCAGTTGCAGTACCGGGGAGTTAGCAGAAGTCAAGCCCGCCAGTTGCTCGGCGCCCTCGCCCGCATCGTTGATCGGTGGCAGGGCAACCTGGCCGACCGCCTCACTCCAGAAGTTGGCGTAGTCGCGGAAGTACAGTTGCTCCAATTCGACCATCAGACGACGCAAGTCCATGCCGCTGATGCCCGTGCCTTCGCCCAGCACCCAGTTGTCACGCAGGATGTCGGTGACCAGCGCACTGCCCTGGACCGAGAAATACTGCTGATAACCCTGTTGGGTGTAGAAGCCCGGGATCACGTAATCGGTGCCGACAAACAGTGAAGCCTGCGGCCCCATGTGTTGGCTCAAACGGTATTCCGGCAGGTTGCGGGCCTGCTCGCGCAGCATCCGGTAAACCACGTTGGCCAGCGATTCGCTGCGCAGCACCTGACGCGCTTGCGCCACCAGTTGATCGTTCAGCGGGTAGATAAACGGCTGCTTGAGCAAACGCTCGAAGTGCGTGTTCAAACCGTTCTGCACCGCGGTGTTGCCGGCGTAGCGCTGGGACCACTCGGTGGCGACCCAATCCTTGAGCCACGGCCCGTCGCGACGATCCTTCATGTTCAACATCAGGTACGCGCGCAGGCTGTTGAGCAGGCGCTCGCGGTCCTTCATGTTGGCGCGGATCTGCCCTTCCAGCAGGGTCGCGACCTTCGGCATCAGTTGCGCTTCAAGCTCACGCTCGTAGGCATCCTTGACCACCGGGTTGACCTCTTCACCTTGGAACAGGCCGCCACGTTCGTGGTACGACACATCACCTTTTTTCGGGAAGACCTGGGTCGCCGCGTAACTGCTATCGAGCGGTTTGAGCACCGCCATGGAATCATCGCGTGCGGTCAGGGCCGAGCGCTCTTGAGTCCAGTTGGTGGCCAGGTTGCGCAGGTTTTCCAGACGCTCGTAGTTGGCGGAGAAACCGCCTGCCCAGAGCATGCCGAACAGCGCCAGTGCCGCCAGTGCGCCCACGTACAGCGCACGTTGGCCCCAATGGATGCGGCTGCGTTCGCGCTTGTCCAGACCGGCAAGATCGGCCTCGGGGAAAATCACCCGACTGAGTAAATGGTGAATGAACCGCGAACGGCCACTGCGCAAGGTCGGCAGCATGCCGGCGCTCATGCCCAGACTGGCGCCGATGCCGGCGGTGGTCTGGTCCATCTCTTGGGTCAGGTGCGGAGCGCTGGTCAGGTAGAAACCGCGCAACTGGCTGACACGCTGGTAGCGGTTGCCGGTGAACGCCATGTCGACGAACAGGCACAGGCGCTCGCCGATCTGCCCCAGTTGATGCGGGAAGTCGAGAATGCGGCCACGGCGCTGGGTGTCGCGCTCCTGGTGCATGCGCATGATCACCTGGCTGTTCAGGCGACGCAGCAGCTCTTCGAACTCGGCGCGCAGGACGGCGACGTCGGTGCCGCTCTGCTCCTTGCGGAAACTGGTGCCGAGCACCTGATCGCTTTCTTCGCGGGTCAGCTGATCGAAGAACTCGTCGAAACCGAGCAGCTTGTCCGCCTTGCTCAGCACCAGATACACCGGCACATCAACGTGCAGTTTCTGATGCACGTCTTGCAGACGCGCACGCACCTGGCGAGCCAGGGTGTCGAGGTCTTGCTCGGTGTTGCCCAGCAGCAGTTCAACCGGGATGGTCACCAGCACGCCGTTCAACGGGCGGTTGCGGCGACGCTTGCGCAGCAGGTCGAGCAAGGTGCTCCAGGCGCTGCCATCGACTTCGGCATCCGGCTGGGTCAGGTAACGCCCGGCGGTGTCGATCAGCACACCGTGGTCGGCGAAATACCAGTCGCAATGACGGGTGCCGAGGGTGTCCCGGGTCAGTTTGCGGTCGATCTTGTTGATCGGAAACTCAAGGCCCGAGAAGTCCAGCAGGCTGGTCTTGCCGCTGCCCTGCGGGCCGATCAGCAAGTACCACGGCAAATCACTGCGCCAGCGTTCGCTGCGACCGCGATACAGGCTCGAGGTCTTCAGGGTTTTCAACGCATCCTTGAAGCGCACACGAAGCTCTTTCTGCTCTTCGTCGATCAGCTCTTCACGGCGAATACGATCCTGGCCGTCTTCCGTGTCTTCAATGGCTTTCTTGCGTACGCCCGCGCGCCAGCTGACGAAGACCATGGTCAGGCCCCAGATCAGGAACAGCACACTGATGGTCAGCAGACGGGAGGTCGAACCTTCCCAGAACTTGTAGTCATCCACCGCCAGCAGCGGCCCGACGAACCACACCAGCAGCGCCAGAAACAGCACCACCAGCAAGGTCCAGACCCAGGTCTTGCGCAAGAATGCGCCGACTTTCTTGAAAAACTTTTTCATCACACGTCCCTGTTTACGGCTGCGACTGCGGCTGGACCGCGGCCGGATCTAGCTGCTGAAAAGGTTGCAGAACGGTTTCGCGTTGCTCGCCCAAGACCCAGGCAAAACCCGAATACATCACCACCAGGCAGACCACGGTGAACAGCACCACCATCCACGCCGGCACGATGCGCACCAGGCTGCGGCGCTGATCGTTCAAGCCTTCCCAGTGCGGCGAAAGCTCACGTGGCACGTCGCCGCGCAACTGACGAATCTGGCGATACAACGCGTCGCGGATGCCTTCGAGTTCGAGCATGCCGCGCGCTTGCACGCGGTACTTGCCTTCGAAACCGAGGGACAGGCACAGGTACATCAGCTCCAGCATCGGCAGGTGCTTGACCGGGTTTTTCGACAAGCGATCCAGCAGCTGGAAGAACTTCTCGCCGCCGAAGGTTTCGTTGTGGAAGCTGCTGAGCAGGCTCATCTGCGACCATTCGCTTTCGTTGCCCCACGGTGTGGTCACAACGGCTTCGTCGACCACGGTGCAGAGCACGTAACGCGCGGCCATCACCTGGCTGCTTTCGGCGCCGTTGTGCAGCGCGCGCACTTCAAACAGTTTCAGCCCGGCGGTCAGTCGCTCGTTGAGCGCGTACATGTCTTCGCGGGTGTCGCTGTGCTTGAGGCGCACCACTTCCGACAACAGATCGGACGCGGCGGCCACCAGCGAATTGAGGCTGATGTTGAAGGATTCCGCCGGGCGCAAACGCGCGGCGTAGATCATCCGTTCTTCGAGCTGTTCGAAACGCGGCGGTGCGGCGAAATCGGTTAGCGGGCTCGAAGCAGGGCCGTGGCCCTGACGGTCGAGCAGGACGGTTTTGTCGTCCTGGTTGTGTTCCATGTCCTTGATCATGTCAGTCAGTTCCTGATGGCCCAGAATTTCAGTTCAAGCTCGGCGAATTCGCCGGACACGTGGAACGCGAAGCCGCCGGAGCGCTCGAGTTGTGCCAGGTCTTCGGAACTGAGTTCGAGAATGAAATAGGTTTTGTTGGAGTGGAACGCGATCTGCCGTGGTGCCACCGGCAACGGTTTGACCTTGATGCCGGGCAGATGCAGGTTGACCAGTTGGCGGATGCGCTCCACCGGGCCGACCTTGAGGTGCGCCGGCAAGCGGTGGCGCAGTTCTTCGGAGTCGCAGTTGGCACTGGCGGCGAGCACGAACGAGGCCGAGCCCAGCAGTTTGTGGTCGTGCAACGGCGAGACGATGATGCCGTACTGACGCGCTTGCAGAACCAGTTCGATGGCGTGCTGTTCGAGCACCATCGACAGCACCTGACGAATCGCTTCCATCAGTTTGCGGAAGCTCGCACCCTGGTCGCTGTGCTGGTAACGGCTGTCCAGGCGCGGGCGTTTGCTGTCGCTTGAAAACGTCGCCAAGTCGCCGAGCATGGTCAGCAGCGTGCGGTACAACTCTTCCGGGTGAACCTGTTCCAGGCCGAGGTAGTGACGCAGCAGCAGTTCGGTGCGGTTGATCAGTTGCAGCATCATGAAGTCGCCGACTTCCGCGCCACCGACCTTGCCGTTGGAACGGATTCGCTCGGCGATGGTGTCGCCACGGTGGCCGAGCATGCTGATGACTTCTTTCAGGCACGACAGCAGGTAGCTGGAGGCATGCGCCTGAATGTAGGTCGGCACGAAATCCGGATCGAGACTGATCACGCCATCGGGCGTGGTGTCCAGCACGTCGCAGATCTTCAGCTTCACGTAAGCCTGGTCGCTCTGCTGCTCGCCGAGCAACAGTTTGAAGTCCGGGCGACCGCAGCTGACCTGGCTGGCGGAATCATCGCCGGCGTTGGAGTCCGCCACTTCCGCTTCATACGCGGTGTAGCGCGCCAGCACGTCGGATTGCTCCGGGCGACGGGCCTCGATGTGGTTGCCGGTGACCAGCGGCAGCGCCAGGTAGATCGGCGTGTTGCCGGTGTTCGGTGGCACGTCCAGCGCCAACGGTTCGGTGTTGCCACCGAGTTCGAACAGGCTGCCATCCGGCAAAATCCCCGAGGCCTGGCTGATCACCAGTTTGCCCATATTGAGGAACTGCAAGTCGATGTCCAGGTTCAGGAAGCCCCAGGTATAGCTGCCCAGCAACTGGGTGCGGGTCTTCATCTGGTGGTCGTAATAACGGTCGTTATGCTGGAAGTGCTGCGGACGCAGCAGCATGCCTTCCTGCCAAATGACTTTATGGGAATTCATGTTCAGTCATCCGCCTTGGCGAGCGTTTCGTTGCTGTTGCGAATACCGGCCTGATCAAGGGTCAAGTCTGCGTCGGTGACTTCCACCGGAGTGACTTGCACCGTGTAGCGCCATTTGGTTTCCGGCAGATCGCGGTAGGCGGCGAGGATGCCGACGTAGCGGCTGCCCTCCTCCACGCTGAGCTTGAGTTCGACGGTTTCACCCGGGCGCAGCTCGAGTTCTTCGCTGGCCACCAGGTCCGGGGCCAGGGATTCCTTGGCGCGCTCGTACAGGCTGAAGAAGTCGGCATTCTCGAAGGTCACCGGGTGCTTGAGCTCGAACAGACGCACGACGATCGGCGACGGACGACCGTTGAGGTCCGGGTTCAACTGATCGCTGGCGGTGAGCTTCAGGTTGAGCTTGGTGACGTGGGAATACGGCGACAGCGACGAGCAGCCGGCCAGCAGCACCAGGGCCGCGAACGCCGTCAGCGTCTTGAAAAAAGCGGTCGAGCAGCGAGACATGCGCATCATCCTTGGTGGTCGGTGTGAAGGGTGGAAATCAGGCGGATCTGTTCTTCGTAAGCCTGGGCAAAGTCGCGGGCCAGCAGGCGTTCGCTCCAGTCATCGTCTTGGCGCAGGGCCTGGTGATAACGGCCGTACGCTCTCCAGCGGCTGCCGGACGTGGCCATGATCGGCTTGTTGTCGCGCTCGAAACGCAGGGTCAATTGCTCAGGCGAGAAGTGTTCCAGCGTGCCGCGAACGGCGGCGCGGCTGGCGGTCAGCAAGGCCACCTGATGCGCCTGCAAATCACGGAACGAACGGGAGATCGCCTGCTCGGCCGGCAACTGGCCCGGCTTGTTCGGCTGCAACAAAATGCCCAGCGCTTCACCGGCATCGACGGCGAATTTCAGCGGGTTTTTATTCGTGCCTTGAACGATGGTCTGGGCCAGGCGCAGTTCGTTTTTCAGCTCACTGCGGGTGCGCAGGCTCTGCTGCAAACCGCCGACGCTCTGCTTGAGCAGGCGTGCGGCGTTCAGCGCCAGGGCTTCGCGGGCGTCGTGGTCGAGGCCTTTGAGGTCCACGCCCAGTGCCGCGCCGAAGTGCTCCCAGAAACCTTCGCTCTGACGCTCGACGGCTTTCGGTGCCGGGGCTGGCTCGGGTTCTGCCGGGGCGTTGATCAGCTCCGGAACCATCAGGCTTTCCATGTCGATGCGGGCGTAGTCGGCGCGCTGACGGGTGTCCTGTGGAGCGTTGTTTGGCGAGATCAGTTCGTCGATTTCCGAGTACACGCGCTCTTGCTGATCGAGGGCGTTCAACGGGTCGAGGTCGAGGAACGCATCGTCCGGGATGATGCTGCCCGCCGCTTGCGGGCGGCCGACTTCCACGTCGAAAGTCGCCGGGTCGCGCACCAGTCGCGCACGAATCTCGAAATCACCCAGCACGTACACGCTGCCGTGCTCGATGCGCATCGCTTCGCCCTTGCGCAGGCGCGCGCCGCTTTCGCTGTCCTGGATACCGTTGCTGCTGGTATCGGTCAGGAAAAACGTGCCTTCGCGGTAGCTGATCACCGCGTGATGGTTGGACAGGTGACGCTTGCGGTCAGGGATGATCCAGTCACAGTCCTCGCCACGCCCGATCACGCCACCGGCCTGCTTGAAGGTCTTCTGGCACAAATCCGTGGGCACGAACTGCTTGGTGTTCAGCATTTCGAAAACCAGTTCCATGGTGATACTCCTTGCGGTCACTTGCCGCGATTGACCGCCTGCGGATCACCCAATGGGCGATAGGTGTTGTCGTTGAATTTGTAATTGCCGTTACAGCCGCCGAGGCCGCATAAAACGACGAGGGTTAGCAGGACGGCTTGCCAGTGACGAACAGGCATCAGAGGGTCTCCATGGGTAGACAAAGCACAAAGCGCCGACCCGGTTGGGCGGCGCTGTTAGAAGCGGATGAGGTAGGTTTCAAGGCTCTAGTCAGGGACTTTGAGCCGAACACCTGTGGTGAGGCTTGCCTTTGTGGCGAGGGGACTTGTCCCCGCTGGGTCGCGAAGCGCCCCCAAAACCGGCTACCCCGTTTATTCAGGCAAACCGAGTTGGCCGGATTGCGACTGCTGCGCAGCCGAACGGGGATAAATCCCCTCGCCACAGGGAATGCGCTGGCCACAGGGGGCATTCCAACCTGAGTGGTCGGGTTGTAGAAATTGAGATCAACCATCGAAATCACCCAGGTTGATATTCAAACGGCCGAGGCGGTACAGAAGCGTGCGGCGTGGCAGGCCGAGTTCGCGGGCGGCGAGGGTCTGGTTACCGTCGTTTTTGCGCAGGCAATCGAGCAGCAGACTGCGCTCGACCTGCTCCAGGCGTTCGCGCAGGTTCAGGCTGTTGTCTTCCGGCATGGCTTCCATGCGCAGGGAGAAGTGCTCGGCCAGCAACTCGCCGCCCTCGCACAGCAGGACTGCGCGCTCGACCAGGCCTTTGAGTTCGCGCACGTTGCCGGGGAAGGCATAACCGGACAGGTGATCCAGCGCTGCATCGGACCAACGCACCGCATCGCGCTGCAAGAACGAGCACGCCTTGTCGGCGAAGTGCCGGGCCAGGTCGAGGATGTCGCCTTCGCGTTGACGCAGGGCTGGCAGCTCGATCGGGAATTGCGCGAGGCGGTAGTACAAGTCCTCGCGGAATTTGCCTTCGCTGACCAGCACCGACAAATCCCGGTGCGTCGCGGCGATGATGCGCACGTCGATCTTATGAGTGTCGTTGGACCCCAGCGGACGGATCTCGCCTTCCTGCAACACGCGCAGCAGCTTGGCTTGCAGGGACAACGGCATGTCGCCAATTTCATCGAGCAGCAAGGTGCCGCCATTGGCCGCATCGAACAGCCCGGCACGGTCGCGATCGGCACCGGTGAACGCGCCTTTGCGGTAGCCGAACAGCTCGCTTTCCAGCAGGTTCTCGGGGAACGCCGCGCAGTTCTGCACGATGAACGCCTGGGAACGGCGCGGGCCACAGTCGTGAATCGCCCGTGCGACCACTTCCTTGCCGGTGCCGGTTTCGCCGCGCAGCAGCACGGTGTACGGGCTGTGCAGGACTTTGCTGATCAGCGAGTAGGTCTGGCGCATGGCCTTGCTCTTGCCGATCAAGCCGTAACCGCTGGCGCTCGGGACACTGACCTTCATCGGTCGTACGTCACCGCTCGGCTGACGCAAACGCTGAAGCAAATGCAGTTGACCCAGCACGAACGAACCCAGTTGCCCGAGGGAATCGGCGAAGCCTTGCAGGTCGATGTGCCGGCGACTGGCGCACAGCAGCAAGCCTTCGACGGCTTTCTGCTGATTGACCAGCGGCACGCACAACAGCGACTGCCAAGGCGTGGCCTGCGGCGGCAGGAAACTGGTTTCGTGCAGGCTGCCGCTCAGTTCGCTGAGGCTCACCACGCGGTTCTGGCACAGGGCGAATTGCAGCAGTTGTTCACCGTTGTAATCCGCCGGCAGGCTCTCCGCTTCACGGGGTTGCAGGATGCCGTTGAGGCACTCGGCGTTCATCCCCAGGCAGGTGTGAGTGGCGTCCAGCAGGTACAACTGAGTCAGCTCGCAACCGCTGAGCTCGGCCAACCCGCGTACGAAGTCACCCAGCAGCGCAGCACCGTCCGCCGCGCGCGACAGGCTGGCGAACTGCGCCAGCAAGGCTTCGGCATAGACCAGCGGTTGCGGCACTTGAGTGAACATCACACCCACCTCAGGCGAACTCGCACGTCACGCTGGCGCCGCCATCGAGCGTCGCGTGGACTCGCTTGAGGCTTTCACCGGTGGCCATCGCGTCGAGCAAGCGGTCGGCCACCAGCGGCAGCACGTGCAGGTCGAGCAAGTGGTCGATCAGGCGCGCGCCGCTGTCGCTTTGGGTGCAGCGTTCGGCCAAGTGATCGACGAGGTCTTGTGAGTAGGTGAAATCCAGCTGACGACGATTCAAGCGTTCGCCCAAGCGACCGAGTTTGATCTCGATCAGCTCGCGCAGCACCGGGCCGCCCACCGGGTAGTAAGGCACCACACGCATCCGCGCCAGCAGCGCTGGTTTGAAGTGCTTGCTGAGCACCGGGCGTATGGTTTCTTCGAGGACTTCGGCCGATGGGCGTGCGCCGTTTTCGCAGAGTTCGCTGATGCGGTCGCTGCCCAGGTTCGAGGTCATCAGGATCAACGTGTTGCGGAAGTCGATCTCGCGTCCTTCGCCATCGTTGGCCACGCCTTTGTCGAAGATTTGATAGAACAGATTGAGGACGTCAGGGTCGGCCTTCTCGACTTCATCGAGCAGCACAACGGAGTACGGCTTTTGACGCACGGCTTCGGTGAGCATGCCGCCTTCGCCATAACCGACGTAACCCGGTGGCGCACCGATCAGGCGCGAGACGGTGTGCTTCTCCTGGAACTCGGACATGTTGATGGTGGTGATGAAACGGTCACCGCCGTACAGCAAATCCGCGAGAGCCAGCGCGGTTTCGGTCTTGCCGACGCCGCTCGGGCCGACCAGCAGGAACACGCCTACCGGCGCGTCAGGTTTGTTCAGGCCGGCAGCGGTGGCGCGCATCGAGCGGTCCAGGGCGTGAACGGCTTGCTCCTGACCACGAATGCGCGTGCGCAGGTCGGTGGCAAAGCTGGCGACCTTGGCATTGTGCTCACGGGCCAGTTGCGCCAATGGCACGCCGGTCCAGGCGCTGATCACTTCGGCGACCAGACGCGGGCACACTTCGAAGCTCACCAGACGCTCTTTGACCTGAAGCTCAGTCAGGGCTTTGTGCGTTTCGTTGAGTGCGGCTTCCAGGGTTTCGACGCTGTGCGCTTCGTCCACCGGCAGCGTTTCGATCACGGTGCCTTCGGCGTCTTCTTCAACCGTGACGATGGGCTCGACGGCAGCGGCTTCGCGCGCCTTGGCCAGTTGCTGACGCAGATCCAGCAGGCGTTCGGCCAGTTCTTTTTGTTCGGTCCACAGGGTTTCCAGCGCGACCATTTCCTCTTCGGCGGTCGCCAGGCGATCTTCCAACGCGTCCAGCGCTTCGTGATCGATCAGCAAGCCTGCTTCAGCATCACGGCGCAGCGCTTGACGCTGACGGCCGCCTTCAGCCAGTTCGCCACGCAGGCGCTCAAGGCTTTCCGGAGCGGCGGCGAGGCTGATGCGAACGCGAGCGCACGCGGTGTCGAGCACGTCGACGGCTTTGTCCGGCAGCTGACGGCCCGCGAGGTAGCGAGCGGACAACTCGGCCGCCGCAACCACCGCGTCATCGCGCAGGTAGATGCCGTGGCTCTTCTCGTAGACCTGAGCCAGGCCACGGAGGATGGTCACCGCTTCGCTGACGGTCGGTTCGTGCAGTTGCACCGGCTGGAAACGACGGGCCAGGGCCGGGTCTTTTTCGAAGTATTTTTTGTACTCCGCCCACGTGGTGGCGGCGATGGTGCGCAATTCACCTCGAGCCAGGGCTGGCTTGAGCAGGTTGGCCGCATCGGAACCGCCGGCATTGCCGCCCGCGCCGATCAGCGTGTGCGCTTCGTCGATGAACAGGATGATCGGTTTCGGCGAGGCTTTGACTTCGTCGATCACGCCTTTGAGGCGACGTTCGAATTCACCTTTGACGCTGGCGCCGGCTTGCAGCAAGCCCATGTCCAGCGACAGCAGCTCCACGCCTTTGAGCACTTGCGGCACTTCACCGGCGGCGATGCGCGAGGCCAGGCCTTCGACGATCGCAGTCTTACCGACGCCGGCTTCACCGACCACGATCGGGTTGTTCTTGCGGCGACGGGCGAGGATGTCGACCATCTGGCGGATCGCGCCATCGCGGCACAGCACCGGGTCGAGTTTGCCGTCGCGGGCTTGTTGAGTGAGGTTATGCGTGAAGCGCTCCAGCAGCGATTCACCCGGTACAGCCGGTTTGCCGGTAGCCGGTTGCTCTTTCTGCGACAGGGCGAATTCTTTCAGGCGCTCGATGTTCAGCTTGGCCAGCAACGACTGGTAGCGACTACCGGCGTAGCGCATCGGGTTGCGCAGCAGCGCGAGGATCAACGCGGCTTGCTCGACCTGACTCTGGCCCAGTTCAAGGTTGGCCACCAGCAACGCATCTTGCAGCCACTGCACCAGTTCCGGGGCGAACACCGGGTTGCGCGAGGCGCTGTGCTCGACCCGCGATTGCAACGCGGCGCTCAGTTCGCCGGCATCCACTTCGGCGTCTTGCAGCGCGCGTGCGAGCAAGCCTTGAGGGCGCTCCAGCAGGCCGAGCAGCAAGTCTTCGACGAGGATTTTGCTGCCGCCACGGGCGACGCAACGCTCGGCAGAACTTTCCAGATCACGACGGGTTTCGGCGTCCAGCGCCTGGATAAGTTGTTGCAGGTCTACGTTGATCATTGGTCATCTGTCCTTAATGAATTTTGCTGCCCAGGGTCACCACGCCGTCCGCTTTTTCGCGGCCCAGCCAACTGGTCCATCCCAGGCGACAGGCGTTTTGCTCACCGATGCGCAGTTCGCGGATTTCTTCCTGGCGCAACACCAGGCGAATGTCGTAATCGAGCGGGTCACGCAGGGTGAACCGCACCAGCGCGCACAGCGGCTGGTAGCCGAAACCGATCGGCAGGAATTCGTGGAAGCGTTGCCAGTCGAGTTCGCGGATGTGAATGCGGAATTTTCCGCTGCGGTCGCGCACGTGTTCGCCCAGCACCAGGTCTTCGCCGAGCAGGCTGTTGGCGCGGCCCAGACGATTGCGTTGCTCGTCGAGAATTTCCACGCGGCGCTCGATGCACTGCTCGATGGTCAGTTCGGCGTGTTTGAAGTAGTACCGCAGCACCGCTTCGATCAACGCGGCCGAGTGCGCCCGCAAGCTGAGCAGACCGAGGTATGGAAGCAGGCGTTTCCAGTTCAGTTCCTGGGCCTTGCGGATCTCTTCGCCGCCGAGGCCAATCAAGGCAAACAGCTGCGCCGAGAACGGGTCGAGGGCGCCGCTCTCGAAACTGGCGCGGTAGCGGTACTTGCGCCAGATCGGCAACATCAACCGTTGCAGGCGATGGTGGAACAGGTCGAGGAAGTTGCGGGTCGGGTTGCCGTCTTCGCTGTCGCCCAGGGCTTGTTCACCGTAGAACGCCGGCAGCGGCGAACCGGAGCCGACCAGGCCGATCAGGTTGAAACGCAGGCGCGCGCGCATCTGCCCGTGCTCGTGGAAAAACTCCACGCGATCGACGTCACTGCCCGGGAAACCCAGGCTCGGGTTGGCCTGGAATTCGAGCTGGTCGTACAGATCGTCCTGGCTCAGGTGCGGGTGGGCCTCGCGCAGCCGGTCAACCACCAGCAGCACGGCCTGAAACAGCGAGTACTCGCGTATTCCTCGGGTCAGTCCGCTTAAAGAAGCGGCTGAAGGCCCATACGTGGTGTCCATTGGTACACCTCTCCCTGTGTGCTTTTTACCCGCAGCTCGTGGTACGAATTGAGACTGGCGTAAAGCGCGAAAAACTCGTTAAGAACCGAGGCGAAAACGAACAGGTCGCCTTCGCCGATATACCCTTCCGGGTCGATGGTCAGCTCGGTGCGCAACCCGCGAACCGGCAACCCTCGGTGCAACCGGTCGACGTGTTGGTGTTTGATCGACTTGAGCCCGCCCAGCAGGCGTTTGCTGACTTTCTCAGCGTGTTGGTCGTAGTAGCGCGGCAGGTCGTAGGTTTCCAGAATCACCTTCAACGCATTGACGTCGGCCAGCGACAGGTAGTTGAGCGACATATTGCTGATCAGCTTCCAGAGGAAGTCGCGGTTCAGCGGCGGCGCATAACTGGGCGTGGCCGGGGTGATGTTGCGGAAACTCAGGAACTCCGGCGTGTCTTCGCAGGCTTGGCTGATGTCGCCGAGCTTGAGCTTTTTGGGCAGGTTCTGGTTGGTGCACATCAGCTCGATCGACAGGGTTTCATGGGCTTCGGTGTGGCGGATGCCGAAGCTCAGGTACGTGTCGAGGCCGTCGTGCAACAGCGACGAACGCTGGCGGATGCTGTAATGCGGACGGCTGTTGGGCACGTCGAAACTCGGGTCGTGCTCGAAGGACTCGAACGGCACGTATTCCTGATAACCGAGGCCGCCGGGCTTCCATCCCGTCACGGTTTCCACCGAAAACACGCCGCAGTTTTGCAGATCGAATTCGGCGGGCAGCAGCAGGTATTCGTCTTGCTTGCCATCTAGGCGGATCGGCAAGGCGTCGTGCTTGAACAGATTCACAATCGGCGTGCAGTAGAGCTTCACATTGTCCAGCGTCGGACGCATGCGCATGATGCCGCTCTTGCGAATGTCGAAGCGCAATTCGAGGCCGCGCATTTGCTTGAGCGTGTCTTCCGGCAATGCCTTGAGCATGTCCAGACCGTTGACGTCGACGAACAGGAACTTGTCCTGGAAGGCGAAATATTCCTGCAAGTAGCGATAGCCACGGAAGGTGTTCAGCGGATAGGGGATCAACGCTTCTTCTTCGGCAAAACCTACCGGTTGCACACGGTCGCCGGGCATCTTGAACGCCATCGGCGTGCCGTTGACGCCGTTGATGGGTTTGCCGGCGCCATCCAGCGGGATCAGTTCGATGCCTTCCAGATTGCGCAACAGGCTCAGGTAGAGCATCTGGCTGATGTAGCGCTCACCGGCGAAGTGCAGACGCAAACGGCTCAGTTCCAGTTCGCCAAGATGACCGTCAGCGCTCATCTCCAGGCGCAGGCTCAACAACGAACCGTCGCCCTTCACCGAGTAATTCAGCGCAGCCAGATCCAGCGGCAAGACTTCGGTCGGGTAGCACGTGCGGAAACGGCAACGCACGTCGTCGATTGGCACACTCTCGACTGGCGTGTCGCGCTCGACCATCAACGCAGGCCCCGAACGCTTCAACGGATCGAACTGCAAAATGCTGAACGCCGGCAGCGGCCGCATGTAGTTGGGCCACAGCAGGTGCATCAGGGAATGGCTGAGCTCGGGCAGTTCGTCATCGAGCTTCTGGCGCAGGCGCCCGGTCAGGAAAGCGAAGCCCTCAAGCAACCGCTCCACGTCTGGATCCCGCCCGGCCTGGCCAAGGAAAGGCGCCAATGCCGGGCTACGCTCGGCGAATCGACGACCTAACTGGCGAAGTGCGGTGAGTTCGCTTTGGTAGTAGTGGTTAAAGGACACGGGGTACCTTCCTGGTGGTGGATCTCATGAAAAAACTGTCCTGTAGAGCGCAACCGTCAGACCGGCAACTACGTAGCCGGCGATGAGCAGGTACGGTAAAAAAGCCAGCCAGCCCAACATCATCGGAAACCCGGAAAAACTCCCCAAAAACACATGGGCCAATCCAAAAATTAACCAAGGGACGGCGTAAAAAGGGATGAACGTCAGCGGTGCGCGCCACACACTTTTCAAAATTTGCTGTTCGGTTTTTCCGTTCATTACTCGCGTTGCCCACAGAGCAAAGGCGATGTAGGCCGGGATTCCGAATGAGAGAACGTAGATCAACAGCATTTGTTGCCAGTCCAGAACCGCCGCGTATTCGTTGCCCTGCTCAACCAGTGTCAAAGTCAACATCACCAAGAGCGGAGACCAGAGTGCTGCCCTGAAAAAATTTTGATGAGGGCAGCCTTCACTTTTCCGAATGCCCTGCGCCGAATCGTTAGTAAATTTCACTGAACACCCAGTGATTAAAACTGTAAAGAGCAACAACACCCACAACAGTGGACGCCAATAACAAAAACCCATCGCGAGAGTTTTTATATTTAAAAAATCTTGTTAACGCTTTTACAAAATAATAAAAAGAGAGCGCCATCATCGGAATATAAAGAGCCATACAAAAAACAAACAAGCTCCCATAAACATCAAATCCGTCTATTGACCATTGGGTTTTCGGGTCAGTGCACGACATCAGCAGCAATACCGCAGCCACAAAAAAATAAAAATAACGAAGCATCTAGCGCAGCCCCTTTGAATAGAGAAGCTTGGCGAGCTCTCGACGCCTTGCTTTTCCTTCTGCACTGTCGCCGGAATAGTAAAAGTGCCCTTCCGCCGTTGGCATCTGCCTACCAAGTTCAAGAGCCGAGTCGACAAGTTCCTTATCAGTCATGCCCGCATAGATAGGGTCGCCCTTATCCTTCAAGTCGATAATTATTGCGCTACCGATGTTTGGATGATTACTAACAGCTTCTTTCAAACTTTTATTGATCGGAGCACCAATGAGGACAAGGTGGTCTATTTTGGTGCCCGAACGAGCATAGTGCATAGCAGTACGGGCCGCGACTACGCTGCCCCAAGAGTAACCCACTATATTGAATTGCCCGATCTTTGGAATTGGCTTGGTGATTTCCAATGCGCTCAACGGAAACTCCGTTGTTTTGATTTTTGAAATATCCCGCCCTATCTTGATCGCCAACATATCGCTTGTCGGGGTACATTCCACTACGCTATTGCTTTTGATAGTGATCAAACCATAGATATACTTTTTCTCTATGTATTCGCCGCCATATTTGCACTTCTGAATTTCGCCATACTCAAATACGACTGGATCACTTTCGTCTTGGTTGTAGAGCACCACAGACGCAGCATCACTAAGCATGTCGACCAGATCGGGCACATGCTTATCCCATCCAGTTATTAGAGATGAGTAGTTCCCATAAACGGCATTTAAAATTCCAGCCTCTTTGAACGCAGCCACCATATCTGCGTTATAAGCACCAATCATCCCGGCGCCGCCCAAAAATACTGTCAGCCCTTGTTCAACAACAATCGGTTTAGGCGTCAGATCCTTAGTCGGTGTACTTTGCATCGCAGCGACTTTTGTAAAAGCACCACTTGAAGTATTGATGACATCGGCGCCCATCTATCAATCTCCTTTTGCAACATAGATTTCAACTTGCTCTGCACTTTCGTGACGAGCTAGTCGGTGAGTGAAACCTTTTTCATTAGTAACACCCTCTTCCTGCGTACCGTCTTGGCGAACGAGCAGATATCTACGATTGGCAATGGGCATACCAGCTTCATCTGTCAAAGCAAACTGCTCATCAAATCCAGGAAAAATCAAAGGCAACGGCGCCACAAACGGCACCGGCGAATGCGAATTCCCGATAATCACCGTCCCGGAACCCGCCGTAACCTTGTTGCCATGAGTCCCGACGGAATCCACCGTCGCTGCCGGTTTGCCATTAATCAAAACCGTCGTCGCCAACCCGCCCGACATCGCACCACCACACGCCGAGGCATCGCCTTGGCGGGCGGCCGCGAGGCCGTCGAAGAAGACGTCGCCGGAACCGGCGGCGATCGGGTTGGTGCCGTGGCCGGGGAGCGGGCAAGCGGTGGGGTCGGATACGCGGGCTGCGGGTTTGCCGGACATACGAATCTCCTTAGTTGACCTTGACTTGACCGCTGCCATCCAGGCGCGCGGCGAAACTGACCTGGCGCTTGAAACCATCAACTTCCAGCAGGCCTTCGATGCTGAAGGACAGGCGAAGCTGATCGTGATCACGCGGCAGGGAGATGACACGCACATTGCTCAGGCGTGGCTCGTAGGCTTCGATGAAATTTTCGATGGCCAGACGGGCCTGACTCAGGGAGTCGTGCAGGCTCAGACGCATGTCATTGAGATCGGGTAGCCCGTAATCGGACAGCGTTTGCACGCTGCCCGCACGGGTGCTGAGCATCTTGGCCAGATGGGCAGCCACGGACGCCATGGCGGAGACCTCGCGGCTCCAGCCGACGCGTTTGTCCGCGTCGCCACCCAGGCGTTCGAAAAGGCTGCCGTATCCAGTCATGACTCAGGCTCCTCTTACTCTTTGTCCAGCTTGCCAACCAGCGACAGGGTGAAATCGGCACCCATGTACTTGAAGTGCGGACGCACGTTCAGGCTGACGCGGTACCAGCCAGGCTCGCCTTCGACATCGCTGACGATGATCTGGGCTGCACGCAGTGGACGACGGCCACGCACTTCGGCGCTCGGGTTTTCCTGGTCGGCCACGTACTGGCGGATCCACTTGTTGAGTTCCAGCTCGAGGTCGGTACGTTCTTTCCACGAACCGAGTTGCTCGCGCTGCAGCACTTTCAAGTAGTGAGCCAGGCGGTTGACGATCATCATGTACGGCAGTTGAGTGCCGAGCTTGTAGTTCAGCTCTGCGGCCTTGCCTTCTGCGCTGATGCCGAAGAACTTCGGCTTCTGCACCGAGCTCGCGGAGAAGAACGCCGCGTTGTCGGAGCCTTTGCGCATGGTCAGGGAGATGAAACCTTCTTCGGCCAGTTCGTATTCACGACGGTCGCTAACCAGAACTTCCGTAGGAATCTTGGTTTCGATTTCGCCCATGCTTTCGAAGTGGTGCAACGGCAGGTCTTCAACCGCGCCACCGCTCTGCGGGCCGATGATGTTCGGGCACCAGCGGAACTTGGCGAAGCTGTCGGTCAGCTTGGTGCCGAACGCGTAGGCGGTGTTGCCCCACAGGTAGTGCTCGTGGCTGTTGGCGACGGTTTCTTTGTACACGAACGATTTGACCGGGTTTTCTTCCGGGTCGTACGGGTTACGCAGCAGGAAACGCGGCACGGTCAGGCCAACGTAACGGGAGTCTTCCGACTGGCGGAAGCTCTGCCATTTGGCGAATTGCGGGCCTTCGAAGTGATCTTTCAAATCCTTCAGGTCCGGCAGACCGGTGAAGCTTTCCAGACCGAAGAATTTCGGGCCGGCGGCAGCAATGAACGGTGCGTGCGACATGCAGGCAACGCTGGACACGTACTGCATCAGTTTCACGTCCGGCGAGCTTGGGGACATGAAGTAGTTGGCGATGATCGCGCCCACAGGCTGACCACCGAACTGACCGTATTCAGCGGTGTAGATGTGCTTGTACAGACCCGATTGCATCACTTCCGGCGAATCGTCGAAATCGTCCAGCAGGTCTTCTTTGGAGACGTTGAGGATTTCAATCTTGATGTTTTCGCGGAAGTTGGTGCGATCGACCAGCAACTGCAGGCCACGCCACGACGATTCCAGGGACTGGAAGTCAGGGTGGTGCAGGATTTCGTCCATCTGGCGGCTGAGCTTGGCATCGATCTCGGCGATCATGCGGTCAACCATGGCTTTCTTGACCGGCTCACCGTTGTTCTGCGGCTTGAGCAGCTCTTCGATGAAAGCCGACACACCGCGCTTGGCGATGTCGTAGGCTTCGTCGTCCGGCGTCAGGCGGGTTTCGGCGATGATGCTGTCGAGAATGCTGTATTCGCCGCTCTCTTTGCTCTTTTGCTGTGCTGCGCTAGTGCTCATTGTGTTGGCTTCCTTGGCTGATAGAGACTCAGGCGTCCTGGGCGGCGGCGTTCAAGCCCAGCTCACCCAGTACGCGACCGCGGGATTCGTCGTCGGCGAGAACGCCTTCGATGGCTTTGCGGAACGCAGGCGCGTTACCCAGCGGGCCTTTGAGGGCCACCAGCGCGTCGCGCAGTTCCATCAGTTTTTTCAGCTCAGGCACTTGCTCGACCAGCGAGGCCGGGTTGAAGTCCTTCATCGAGTTGACGCGCAGTTTCACGGCCAGTTCTTCAGTGTCACCTTCTTCCTGAAGACGGTTCGGCACGCTCAGTGTCAGGCTCAGCTCTTGCTTGGCCAGCACTTCGTCAAACGTCATCTTGTCGATGCTGATCGGCTTGCGATCTTCGACTTTGCGTTCGTCCTTGCGGTGGGTGTAGTCACCGATTGCCAGTAGTTTCAACGGCAGTTCGATCTCTTCCTGTGCACCACCGGTGGCAGGTTTGAAGGTGACGTTGATGCGTTCCTTGGGGGCTACCGAGCCTTCTTTGGCCATGGCTTTTCTCCTTGCGGTTGTGGCCCTGGGGCCTATTCGAGTACCACTTCGAGATCGAGGTGGCACAGCCTGCGATAAATCTCTTCCTTGCGTTCACGTACGGCATGGTTCTGCGGCAACAACTCGCAGCAGCTATGCAGTAAATGCAGCACTTCCAGCGCAAGATCGGGCTCCCAGGCGTTCAGGCCTGAGTCCTGTAATGTTTGGTCGAGTGTTTCGAGTTGCGTCTTGGCCAATTCGTATTTCTTGGCCATGAAGCACAGCCGCGCGAGGGCGAACTGCCAGAAGAACCGGACGCGTCCGCCGTGGGCGCTTTGCAGGCCCTGCTTGAGGATCTGCACGGCGGCCTTGAGGCCGTCCTTGCGCAGGATCGGCAGGACTTCTTCGAGGGCCACTTCCCAGGCCGGCTGGGTGTCGGCGACTTCGACCTTGCGCGGCGCACTGGCGCTTTGCAGGTGCGGCATGACGTTGGCGCTGATCCAGGCGCGGGTGGCCGGATCGGCGAACGGCGCGCCGTCGTGGAAACGCAATTCGACGATGCCGGGCAGGCGCTGAATCAAAAGCGCGAAGTGGATTTCCACTTCGCGCATTGCCATCTCGGCGTTCAGGCCCTGGAGGCATTCCCAGACCATTCGCTGGCCATCGAACCAGAACGGCGCCTTCGCCAGGCTCGCCTCCAGTTCCACCAGCAGGTCGGCGTATTTGGCTTGATCGTAGCGGTCCTGATAAGCCTTGAGCTTATCGGCGGGCAAGCCGCGCAGCACGGTGATTTGCTCGGCGTTGCGCTCAGGCACCGCGTCGATGGGCAGCCACAGCAGCGTGCGATTGAGGCGCAGGGCGCGCAGGTCGGTGGCTTTCTGCTTGAGCCACCAGGCACACAACGGACGAGCACTTTCCTGCTGGGCGCGCAGAGCCTTGTGAGCTTCTTTCTCGTTGTCGATCGGCGCGCCGGGGGTGAACAGCTGCGTGGCGGCCTGTTTGACCTGCGCCACCGCGGCGCCCACCACGCCGGGTTCCGGCTGGTTGTCGGCGGCGCGTTGCACCATGTTTTTCAGGCGGCGGGAGATCGGCAGCAGCAGCGGCGCATCGTCGCCCAAGTGCTCGGTGCAAGCGGCGTCGAGGCCTTCAAGGTGTTCGACCAGCCGCCGGAACATCGGCAACTGCTCTTTTATCGCGACGTTTTCGGTCAGCACCTGCTCGAGACGCGGCACCAGCCAACTGATCGCAGCGGAGCGGGTGCGGGCCTTGCTCGGGTGAACGTCGGCCCAGTGGTTTTCGCACAAGTGGTGCAGCAATCCGAGGCCGGCCAGCAGGCCCTGGAACGACTCGCGCTGGTACAAGGCCCACGTCAGCCAGGCGCCGACCCGCAAATCCTTGGACTGGGTACGCAGCAGGTTTTCGCTGTTTTCACGGATTTTCAGCCAGTCGATCTGACCGCTTTCGTGCATGGACGAGGCTTTCGCCAGCTCGCTTTCCAGTGCCTCATATTCGCTTGAGAAGCGAACGTCCTCGCCCGCGAAATTCTCTTTGGAAACAGAGGCTTTTGCGAGTTCGAGGTAATGAGCGGAAAGTTTGCTTGAGTAGGACATCCATGGCCTTTAATTAGGATTACGGTCGAACGCCAATTGCAGTTGCAGCGACGCGGGACAGTATCAAAGAGCTGCGATGAGTCTCATCCAATTGAGTTCGTGCTCTTTCAAGTGGGCGCATCGTAATCACAATGATGGCCACTAGCAAGCATCTGATTAAACAACAAGACGAAGTGTTGTTTATTACGTGTAGGAGATATCCCTATATGTGTAAGGGGATTCCCTGATGTCGCATTAATAATCACCTCTTCACCTGATCACCCTGAAACCATCGACCTAGAGCCCCCCGTAAAATTCGACAGGGATAATGAGCCTCACCCCCAGCGACAGGTGCGCAGCATGCCAATAATTTTCAAGCATTAATGTAGGAAACCTCCGAAATGTTTCCGAAATTTTAAAAACAGATTCCGACAATTGAGATGTAAAAAAGTGCCATCAATCTGATGGCACTTTTATTTTGAATAAATGCTCAACTTCGGCAATACGCCTTGTGGTTGCATGACCTTCGCTGACACTGACGCAACATTCTGACATCCAGAAATATCTCACCGAGTTTCAAGCCCGATCTTACATACAGCTTTGCCTTGCCTTGTTAGCGTGCAGAACATCATCGCGCGCTCAGGCCAAGTCACGGCTGCACGCCGCGATCACTTCTCTGCGCTCAAGGACGAGCGACTACGAAGCAAAAGGATAAGCGCATGTTCGCACCGGCTAATGCCGCTCACTTCACCCTTGTGATCCCGACGGTTCACAACGACTTCAAAGTACTGGCCTTCGAAGGCACTGAAACCATCAGCGCCTTGTACTCGATTCACGTCGATCTGGTCAGCGAATACCCCAACTTCGATCTGGAGAGTCTGCTCAACCAACCTGCATTTCTCCAATTCGGCCTCAAAGGCGAAGGCATTCATGGCCATATCGCGGCGGTGTCCACAGGCGATGTCGGTAAGCGCCTGACCCGCTATCGCATAAACCTGGTACCGGCCCTGCACTTCTTGCAGTTCAGCCATGATCAACGGATTTTCCAGCGCCAGACAGCGCCGCAAATCATCGAAAGGGTACTCAAGGGACATGGCATCCAGGCCGATGCGTTTACCTTCCACGTCAAAACGAGTCCCGAGCGCGAATACTGCACGCAATACCGCGAAAATGATTTTGAATTCGTCCAGAGGTTGTGCGCAGAGGACGGCATTTCCTGGCATCACCAGCATTATCGGGAAGGCCATGTGCTGGTGTTCACTGACGACCAGACTTTCTTCCCCACACTGGGCGAAACTTCCTATCAGCAAGACTCCGGAATGGTGGCGGAGCATCCCGTCGTCAGCCAGTTATCCATGGGTTTCAGCACCCGCCCCAGCAGGGTTACCCGGCGACACTACGACCTGGAGCGCCCGAGCCTTTTACTGGAAAGTCGCTTCACTGCTGAGTTCAGCCCGGAGCTTGAAGACTATCGTTACCCACTATTCTTCGAGAGTGAAAAACTCGGCCAGCAACTCGCCCGGCAGGCGCTTGAACGACACCGTGCCGATTACCAATTGGCCGAGGGCGAAAGCGATCAGCCCAGTCTGCGCTGCGGGCACTTTTTCAGTCTGACGGATCACCCACGCGATACGTACAACGATCTATGGCTGCTGCTCAGTGTCACCCACTCTGGAAAGCAGCCTCAGGTGCTCGAAGAGTCAGTCACCACTACCGAATCCAAGGACGGATTTACCCAGGGCTACCGCAACAGTTTCAGTGCGATTCCATGGGATGTGTTTTTTCGACCACCGATGCCGGCACAACGAACCCCGCTCGTCTGCCAGACCGCCCGCGTCACCGGGCCTGCCGGCGAAGAGATCTACTGCGATGAATATGGCCGCGTCAAAGTCGAATTTCATTGGGACCGCGCTGAGCGCAACAGTGAAAACAGCAGTTGCTGGCTGCGGGTAGCCTCAAGCTGGACCGGGGACAACTTTGGTGCGGTGATCATTCCGCGTATCGGCATGGAAGTCCTCGTCACCTACCTCGAAGGCAATCCCGATAATCCATTGATAACCGGTTGCCTCATCAACAAGGTCACGCCGCCGCCCTACCCCTTGCCCGAGAACAAAACCAGAACCGTACTGCGCAGCCACAGTTCCCCCAGCACAGGCGGTTACAACGAACTGTCGATTGAGGACCGCGCCGGGCAGGAGTTGATCTACCTGCGCGCACAAAGAGATATGGCGCAGAAGGTCGAGAACGACAGCCATCTGGACGTGGGCAATGAACGCCGTGAAACCATCAAGGGCAATAGCATCGCGGTGCTCGGGGCTGAAGAACATCGCACGGTTACGGCGGATCGAAAGGTTCAGCTCAAAGCCAATGACTATTTGCAGATTGCAGGGAGCAGCCACACCCGTGTTGGTGACGCAATCGTGGTTGAGGCAGGTGAGCACGTTCATATCAAGGCCGGGGCCAGTTTGGTGCTGGACGGGGGCGCCAGCATTACCTTGAAGGCAGGCGGTCACCATATCGTGATTGATGCTGACGGGGTTTTCAGCAGTAGCGCGATTGAGGTGGGTGGTTCACCGGTGGCAGGGATGGCAGCGCATGCGTTGTTGCCGGGGACAGTGGCGGGGTTGTTGGCGCCTGTTGTGCCTGAGCCACCTCCGTTGGAAGAGAACGAATCGGATGAGCTGGAAGAAGAAGAGGAGGAAGTCGAAGAGGAAGGGATTACTTTGCGGATCGGGGTGTTCTTCGATGGGACCGGGAATAACCGGTCCAACAGTGAGATGGCGGCTGAATGTTATGCGCGGGATGTAAATCTGCTGGAGGAGGCAGAGGATATTCAGCGGTTTTGTAAGGCCTATGGGTATGACGGTTTGGGGAACACGCCGGATGATAGCTATGGGAATGACACGAGTAATGTGGCGAAGCTGTATGAGCTGTACATCAATGACAGTGACCGGTTGTTGGCTGATGACGAAACCATAGGGTACATCCCGGTTTATCTGGATGGCATCGGTACTAGCAGCGGTAAAGGGGATTCACCTTTTTCACTAGCAACCGGCGTCGGTGCGCACGGTGTATCAGCACGAGTTGCTCAGAGTCCAGCGAGTATTCTCGAAAGGGTTGAGCGGTTCGAGCAATCTAATCCTGATCGAAAGGTTGAACGTGTCGAGTTCGATATCTTCGGTTTCAGTCGCGGTGCCGCAGCTGCACGTCATTTTGCCAATGAAGTACAGAAAGGAGAGAAGAGTCCATTGGCAGCGCTATTACCCGCCAATGCGACGTTGTTTACCGAGGACTTTTCCTGGTGCACCAACACCGATGTCTCCATCAACTTTATCGGCATCTTCGACACCGCTGCCGCAGTAGCCAGCGTGGCCGACGGTGACTTTAGCGTCCACGATGCCAACAACCCCGGCGTCAATTTGTACCTTGCGCCAGATATCGCAAAAAAAGTTGTGCATCTGGTGGCGCGGGACGAGCGACGCCATAACTTCTCACTCAACAGTGCTGGAGCTGCGGATATCGAGCTGCCCGGCGTCCACTCCGACTTGGGTGGGGGGTATGTACCCAACTTCATTGAACGAGTTCTGCTTAGCAAGCCGCGCTGCAGCCGCGACATGGAACTTTACGTGCCTTCCACAGCGTCACCCGCCTATCGTTGGGCTGAGCAAGAGCTAGGTCGCCTTCAGGATCAACTTAACCTGTATGGGCTTGCACTGGAGGTGCAGACCTGGGACGTGGAGGTAATCAACAACGCAAAAGGCGACAGATCCAAGTCGAAAAATGTGTATGCAGCAGTGCGCAGCCAGCGAACTGTACGCAACGATCTGGCGTTGGTTTACCTTCGAATCATGCGCGAGTTGGGGGCCAGGCACGACGTCCCGTTCAAGGTTATTGACGAAGAGGATCAAACGTACGCATTACCGACAGAGCTGAAATCGATTGCCGAAAAACTGATGGCTTACGCGTTAGGCGCCACTCGCCGCACGAGCCTGAGCCTCGACGAAGAGGAGTTGCTCTGCCGCCGTTACATCCATCTGTCTGCCAACTGGAATGCTGCCAAAGGCTGGAACAACAGCGATCTGAACATCGTGTTTATTAATCGGCCTGCCGAAAACCATAAGCGCGTGGTGCATCCCGATGCATAGGTGCTCACCCTTGCTTAAATCCGGCTTTACGCTGCTGTTTGTGTTGTTGGGAGGATGTGCATCTGTCGTGAGCAGATCACTACCTTATGACGCGTGGAGCCTTGATTTTTTTTCGCCGGACTATATGGAAGTCTGGATCGAAACGGCCCACGTCGTTGATGTCAATGAGCGCGTATTCCTTCACGCGGGCAGCGGTATCCCGGCTATGGGATATCCACGCGCCATGAGTAAAGGGGTACCATCCGAGTTCAGAGGCAAACCAGCGGGATGGCGAGAAAATCCTGGAGGAAAAGGTCGGAATGTCACCGGGGCTAACCTGCCTCGTTTGGTCTATGTGCGTTGGCAGTCCATGGCAGAACCGCAGACCTACAGGGCCTACATCGAGATCCCCGAATCTGCGCGGGACACGATGCTCAAGGGTGAAAAAGCTTATTGCGGTGCGGTAGGCAAATGGAAAACCGATTACCGAAAGTTTTTGACTATTGGCCTGGCGCCCGGAGGAATTGCCAAGGTGTGGTTGGGTGGTCCTTGTCTTAAATCGACCGAAGTCACCCGAGTCCAAGGAACGATCAGTCCCAAAGGCCCCTATAGGGGCACATCCAACGGGAAACACCGCCCGCTTTCAGAAGAGTCAAAAGCCTACATCGACAAATTCGGCATTCCATTCGGAAGCTGGTAAGGAGAGGAAATCAAATGGATTTAAGAACATCATTTTTCGTAGCGCTTTTGTGGCTGCCTGTTGCTAACGCCGCAGAGCCCCGCCCACTAGAGGGGGATTATTACTTGTACGGCGCCATGGAAATGGCCGCCAGGCTGGTTCTTAAAAAGGACGGATCTTTTGCAGCAGCCGCTGCGTACGGGAGTGCCAACGGTGCTGCGAAGGGAACGTGGAGTATCGAGAGCAATAAGCTGAAGCTCACAAGTGAAGCCGACCCTCACGTAGCTAAAAAGCTAGTTTTCGAAATGCCCAGAACAAGAAACCTGGCTGAATTGGAGGAGAGTTATCGAATCCAGCACGGCAATTACGACGAGATCGATAACGACACGGCTAACTACGCCCAGACTCACTACATTTTGCAGATGCAGTACGACCGGCACCCAAAACCCCCAGCCATCGACCCCGTGTACCTTTATTTCGAGTTTTCCGAAGGCGCCGGGAGCCAGCAGTTATTGGAGTCAAATGAAACAACAGACCTTTGGCTGCCTTACGACCCACAAAGAACACTAACAAGAATAGGCTTCGGGACATCCCGCAATTCCGGCCCAATTCAATGGTTCGACGTTTCGCCGGATAGCCGCTGGTTTGGTATCGGCTGGAAAAAAGAGAAGAGCCAGCCAATCGCGTTCAGCCCGCGTAAAGAAAAGGTGCTGGCCGAAATTCAACGTGATCTGAACGATGACGAACAAGGTCGTATTCTGAAGAATTACCTCATCACGGTTTATCACTTCGATCCAATCAGCACGCCAGCCATATCGCCTGTCGATGTGTACTGGAGGTTTGACGATGGTTCTACCGAGCAACAGGTGTGGGCGGATTCGAAGCAAGAGAGATTATCCCTGCCCTACTCCCCCACGAGAACCTTGGAGAAGATCGGCTTGCACACTCAAGGCTCAAAGGATGAAATCGAGTGGCTTGATACGCTGCCTGATATGAGATGGATGCGTGTGGATTGGAAGGATTACGCCGTGCCCGCCAATGGTGAGTTGTCCCTTCTGTTTAAGGACCTGCGTCTCTCCATCGAGCCTGATTGCCTCGCGGTAGATTTTGGCAACGGCAAAGAGTGCTTTCGCCGTCGTTAACATTCTCGGTCTGGTGAAGATTTTCAGGATGTTCAGGTGTTGCTTCTCTGCGACTTAAACACCGATCGACACCGCCTGTTTAAAACGCCTCAAGGTTACGTCCTGCAAGCTACAACACCTTGCGCCGTTGCCTACGGCTACGCCAGAATCCGCCGGCTTGTGCGCCTTTTGGCCGGCCGGTAACTTGATTCCTGTCACTGATCGTCAGTGGACGGGTTTAGTCGCCCGCTGGTAATTGAAATTGCACAAGCTTCCGTCAGACAGGTATCTCCTTCCTGTATTTGATGGTGGCTGTGCGCAGGGCACCTTCGGGTGCGCCGGCTTCTTCAATTCCCCGGTCCGACTAACCTGCGTACAGCCGCCACCCCTTTGTTTAGTCGGCGAAGTGGTGTCAGCATCACTTATGGAATTGAGATCATGTTCAAGGTAACTCCAAATCCGCCGGACACCGATCCGGTATCTCCTTACGAAAGCCCTGATTCAAAAAAACTCAACGACGCCGCCGAGCGCGCCCTCGACCATCACTTCCCGCCAGCCGAACAGAAACCACCGAAACGCAACGGCCAACTCTTCAGCGTCTGCCCGGACATCAATACTGATGCGCTGCTTGCCAACGCTTCGGAAGACTCACGGTCCATCAGCGCCATCGCCGCCGAACTCGCCGACGATGTGAACGGCCCACAACGCTCCATAGCCTTGGCGCTCAGCCGCATGGCCGATGGCGTGCATTTGTTGGTAGAACGGGCGCTGGATGACCTCGATGAGCCGGAAATGGCGGCGATTCTCGCCAGAAAACACCCCCGAGCCAGTTGATCCGCAATCCATAAAAAATGGGCACCCGATTCAATCGGTGTGCCCATTTTTCAATACGGTTCTCTCCGTATTTCAGGGAGTTCGCCGCAATTATGGATTAACGCTGTCTTTCAACGATTTGCCCGGCTTGAACGCAACGGTGTTGCTGGCCTTGATTTTGACGGGCTCACCGGTTTGCGGGTTTTTGCCGGTGCGGGCACCGCGGTGGCGTTGCAGGAAGGTACCGAAGCCCACCAGCGTGACGCTGTCTTTGCGGTGCAGAGCGCCGGTGATTTCTTCGAGAACGGCGTTGAGAACGCGGTTGGCCTGCTCTTTGGTGAGGTCTGCTTTTTCAGCAATTGCAGCGGCGAGTTCTGGTTTACGCATATTAGTGAAGCCCCTTTGACGGTTTTTTGTTGTTATGTCCGTGCTGCTCTCTGTGGAGCAGCGCCCAAAGCGCCGCAGGTGCTCTACTCTGCGGCAGACGGGAGTGAGAATGGCACGCACAGAAGAGCCGCGCCAGTCTCGGCGCGACCTTTGTAGGGGCAAAAGCGGGGTGATTCCGACAGAACGACCGGTATTTACGCCAGCAGCGCCGGAAGCTCTTTGTTGAGGGCCAGTTTTTCCATCACCGCCGCGCCTGTCAGGGCATAACCGAGCAGTTTTCCGCTGGCATCGCGACACAATGCTTTGATGTCCGCGCCCTGCCCTTCGACGGTCCAGACACCCTCGGCGCCGCGGGGTGGCGGCGAAACCACCAACGGGCAGACCGGGGTTTTCACGGTAATCGGCATTGGGCCGTAACTCACGGCAGTGGGGTTGCCGGCGAGGGTTTGCGCCAGCGCTCTCGCACAGCTCATGAGGGGCATGACGTACAACAGATTCAGCCCATCGACCTCGGCGCAGTCGCCCAGCGCGTAGATATTGGCGTGAGAGGTTTTCAGGTGACGGTCGACCACCACGCCGCGATTGACCTGCACTCCGGCGGCAGCCGCCAGATCGATACGAGGGCGCAGGCCAATGGCCGAGACCACCACGTCACAAGGAATCACCTGACCATCGGACAGATGCGCTTCCAGACCGTCCGCAACGCGCTGCAAGCGGTTGAGCACCGGCCCAAGGTGGAAACGCGCGCCCAGGCTTTCCAGCCCGGCCTGAACCGCAGCGGCTGCCGCCGGGTGCAGCAGGGTCGGCATGACTTGCTCGCACGGTGCAACCAGTTGCACCTCGTAGCCGCCGAGGATCAAGTCGTTGGCGAATTCACAGCCGATCAGGCCGGCACCGAGCAACAACACCCGGCGTTTGCCCGCCGCGGCGGCACGAAAGCGTGCGTAATCTTCCAGGTCGTTAATCGGGAAAACCGCATCCGCCCCGTCGCCTTCGATCGGCACCCGCACGGTTTCCGCGCCCCAGGCCAGGATCAGGTCGCGATAGATCACCGATTCCTCGCCGATCCACAGGCGTTTGTGGCCCGGATCGATGCCGCTGATGCGCGTGTGGGTACGCACTTCGGCCTTCAATTGCTCGGCCATGGCACCCGGCTCGGCCATGCTCAGGCCGTCGGCGTCTTTGTTCTTGCCGAAACCGGTGGAGAGCATCGGCTTGGAGTAGGAGCGTCCATCATCGGCAGTAATCAACAGCAGCGGGGTTTCGCCATCGAGCTTGCGAAACTCCCGGGCCAGGTTGTAGCCAGCCAGGCCGGTGCCGACGATCACGACAGGTGCGTTCATTCCTTACTCCTCTAAAAGTCTTAGTTGATTTCGATCATTTCGAAATCCATCTTGCCGACGCCGCAGTCCGGGCACAGCCAGTCTTCCGGTACGTCTTGCCACAGCGTGCCCGGCGCAATGCCGTCGTCCGGCCAGCCGTCGGCTTCGTTATAGATCAGGCCGCAGACCACACATTGCCACTTTTTCATTCAGGTATTTCCTCAGGATTCAGGCTTGTTGCCGGCACGAACGGTCGCCAGGTTGAGCGATGCCGTCCGGCTCAGGGGCGTTTTGTACTGATCGGGCCCGGTAGATGCAAGCGTGTTCGGCGTAACGGCGGCCCGGATCAATCAAAATCACTGGCTGACATGGTAAGCTCGCCGCCTCATTTGCTGCCAATAATGACTCACTGTGCCGCACTCAAAATCCTCCTCCGCAACCCCGCTGTGGCTCCCTCAAAGCCAACTGACGCCCCTCCCCGACACGTCTACCCTCGAATGGCTGTTCGACGAAGGCTCCCTGACCCGACGCCTGATCCGCTTGTCGAATGACGGCTTCAGCGTCGCGCCGCTGTTTGAAGGCTGGCAACCGCTGCGCGCCGACGAATGTGCCGCGCTGGAGCTGGAAGAAGGCAGTGAAGGCTGGGTGCGCGAGGTGTATCTGCGCGGTCACGGTGAAGCCTGGGTGTTTGCCCGCAGCGTGGCGGCGCGTAGTGCGTTGCAGGGCGATGGATTGCATATGGACGAACTGGGCAGCCGATCGCTGGGCGAACTGCTGTTTTGCGATCACGCGTTCCAGCGTCGCGCCATCGAGGTTTGTCACTATCCTCAGGAATGGCTGCCGCTGGAGTCCCGGGCCCCTGAACTGTGGGGCCGGCGCTCGCGGTTCGACCGTGGCACCTTGAGCGTGCTGGTGGCCGAGATCTTCTTGCCGACCTTGTGGCTCGCCACCCGCGCCCACCCGGAGAACTGCTGATGTACCAGAGCCTGCTCAAGTCCCTGAACCGCGTGAACCCTCGGGCCTGGGATTTCATTCAACTGACCCGCATGGACAAGCCGATCGGCATTTATTTGCTGCTGTGGCCAACGTTGTGGGCACTCTGGATTGCCGGTGAAGGTTCGCCTTCGTTGGCCAATATCGTGATTTTCGTGCTCGGCGTGGTACTGACCCGCGCCGGTGGTTGTGTGATCAACGATTGGGCCGATCGCAAGGTCGATGGCCACGTGAAACGCACCGAGCAGCGGCCGCTGGTGAGCGGCAAGATCAGCTCGAAAGAAGCCCTGGTGTTCTTCGCGGTGCTGATGGGCGTGAGCTTTTTGCTGGTGCTATGCACCAATGCGAAGACGGTCTGGTTATCGCTGGGTGGTTTGGCGCTGGCCTTCAGCTACCCGTTCATGAAGCGCTACACCTATTACCCGCAAGTAGTGCTGGGCGCAGCGTTCTCCTGGGGCATGCCGATGGCGTTCACCGCCGAAACCGGTGAACTGCCGGCCGCCGCGTGGCTGCTGTGGATTGCCAACCTGCTGTGGACCGTGGGCTACGACACTTATTACGCGATGACCGACCGCGACGACGACTTGAAGATCGGGGTGAAATCTACAGCGATTCTGTTTGGGGATGCGGACCGGGCGATCATCCTGACCTTGCAGGGTTTGGCGCTGGGCTGCCTGTTGCTGGCCGGGTCGAAATTCGAGCTCGGTGGCTGGTTTCACCTCGGGCTACTGGCGGCGGCGGGCTGTTTTGCGTGGGAGTTCTGGTACACCCGCGGCAAGGACCGGATGCGCTGCTTCAAGGCGTTTTTGCACAACCACTGGGCCGGGTTGGCGATTTTTGTGGGGATTGTGCTGGATTACGGATTGCGCTGAGGCGGATGACGCCTTCGCGGGCAAGCCTCGCTCCTACAGGGAGCGAGGCTGCGGACACTGAGTTCGTTACATCTTCGGCCCCTGGAGGATGTGCCACTTGTCCATCTTCTTGTCGCCCGTCATGTCTCCTGGCTTCTTGTCTTGAACGAAGTAGTACAGCGGCTTGCCGTCGAAGGCCCACTGCATCGTGCCGTCGTCACGCTTGATGATGGTCCACTTGCCTTCATCCTTGTCAGTCGCCTTGGCCATCAATGGCGGCCAGTTCTCTGCGCACTTGCCGGTGCACGCCGACTTGCCGCCCGTGTCGTTGTCGAAGGTGTACAACGTCATGCCTTTGTGGTCGACCAACATGCCGTCTTTAACCATGCCAGGGTCTTCAGCGAAGGCCATTGTCGGCAGCGTCAGCGCAACGGTAACCAGCAGAGCCTTCCAGGATTGAGCAATGTGATTCATGGAAACCTTCCTTTTGTGGTTGTCAGGATTCGGACTTAGAGCTTAGTTCAGGATCACGACAATCGCAGGGCGGCTAAAATACTGTCACACGACTGCAATAATTCCGTTATCTAATGCGGCGCAAGACAGTTAAATGACAAGAGGATTAACGCATGGTTGGCAGGAGCATTCTGATCGTCGACGACGAAGCGCCCATTCGCGAAATGATCGCCGTTGCGTTGGAAATGGCCGGCTATGACTGCCTGGAGGCGGAAAACTCCCAGCAGGCCCATGCCATCATCGTCGACCGCAAGCCGGACCTGATCCTGCTCGACTGGATGCTGCCCGGCACATCCGGCATCGAGCTGGCCCGTCGCCTCAAGCGCGATGAGCTGACCGGGGACATCCCGATCATCATGCTCACCGCCAAGGGCGAAGAGGACAACAAGATCCAGGGCCTGGAAGTCGGCGCTGACGATTACATCACCAAGCCGTTTTCCCCCCGTGAGCTGGTGGCGCGCCTCAAAGCCGTACTGCGCCGTGCCGGCCCTACCGATGGCGAGGCGCCGATCGAAGTCGGCGGCCTGCTGCTCGACCCGATCAGCCACCGCGTGACCATCGACGGCAAACCCGCCGAAATGGGCCCGACCGAATACCGTCTGCTGCAGTTTTTCATGACTCACCAGGAACGCGCCTACACCCGTGGCCAGTTGCTGGATCAGGTCTGGGGCGGCAATGTGTATGTCGAAGAACGTACCGTCGACGTGCACATCCGTCGTCTGCGCAAAGCCCTCGGTGATGCCTACGAGAATCTGGTACAAACCGTGCGCGGCACCGGTTACCGCTTTTCGACCAAAGCCTGACCAAGACCTTTCCCGCCCGACAAGCTGACAAGGACGCGTGTTCAATTGAACCAAAACTGGCATGGCACCCTGATTCGCCACATGTTGTTGCTGGTGACCGGCTGTTTGGTGATCGGCCTGATTACCGGCTACTACGGCTGGAGCCTCGCCGCGGGCCTGGGCCTTTACCTGGCCTGGACCCTCAAGCAACTGCTGCGTCTGCACGAATGGCTGCGGCTGCACAAACCCGATGAAGCACCGCCCGACGGCTATGGTTTGTGGGGCGAAGTGTTCGACAGCATCTACCACCTGCAACGTCGTGACCAACGCGTACGCGGACGCCTGCAAGCGGTTATCGATCGAGTCCAGGAATCCACCGCCGCGCTGAAAGACGCCGTCATCATGCTCGACAGCGAGGGCAACCTGGAATGGTGGAACCGCGCCGCCGAAACCCTGCTCGGCCTCAAGACGCCGCAAGACAGCGGTCAGCCGGTCACCAACCTGGTACGCCATCCGCGCTTCAAGGAATATTTCGAGCAGGACAGCTACGCCGAACCGCTGGAAATCCCGTCACCGATCAACGATCGCCTGCGCATTCAGCTGTACATCACTCGCTACGGCAATAACGAACACCTGATGCTGGTGCGCGACGTGACGCGCATCCATCAGTTGGAACAGATGCGCAAAGACTTCATTGCCAACGTGTCCCACGAATTGCGCACACCGCTGACGGTGATCTGCGGCTACCTGGAAACCCTGCTCGACAATGTCGAGGAAGTGAACCCGCGTTGGACCCGTGCCCTGCAGCAAATGCAGCAGCAAGGCGGGCGCATGCAGACCTTGCTCAATGACTTGCTGTTGCTGGCCAAACTGGAAGCCACCGATTACCCGTCGGACAACCAGCCCGTGGCCATCGACGGCCTGCTGCAATCGATCACCAGCGATGCCCAGCAGCTGTCCGGCCAGAAAAACCAGCGCATTACCCTGGAAGCCGACCCGACGATTCTGCTCAAGGGCAGCGAAGCCGAGTTGCGCAGCGCGTTTTCCAATCTGGTGTTCAACGCGGTGAAATACACCCCGGCCGAAGGCAATATCCGCATTCGCTGGTGGGGTGATGAGCAAGGTGCACACCTGAGCGTGCAAGACTCCGGAATCGGCATCGACAGCAAACACCTGCCGCGCCTGACCGAACGTTTCTACCGCGTCGACTCCAGCCGCAACTCCAACACCGGCGGCACCGGGCTGGGCTTGGCGATCGTCAAACACGTACTGTTACGCCATCGTGCACGGATGGAAATCAGCAGTGTGCCGGGGCATGGCAGCACGTTTACCTGCCATTTCGCGCCTGCCCAAGTCACCAAATCGCGGGTCATCAGCACCGCCGACTGATACCGGCCAGCACTCGCCACTAGGCAATCGCCCGGTCAGCCGCTACATTGGCTGACTTGTGCCTGCCCTTCAGGCACCGCATTTCCCCCTTTTTTGAATACACGGAACCCGCAAAACTCCATCATGGACCCATCCCCTGGCTTGACCCTCGCGACACTCTTCGCCGATTTCGGCATGATTCTTTTTGCTCTGATCCTGGTTTTGCTCAACGGCTTTTTCGTTGCGGCGGAATTCGCCATGGTCAAATTGCGCTCGACCCGGGTCGAGGCCATCGCTGAAAAAAACGGCTGGCGCGGACACATCCTGCGCACCGTTCACAGTCAGCTCGATGCGTACCTCTCGGCGTGCCAATTGGGTATCACCCTTGCCTCCCTGGGCCTTGGCTGGGTCGGTGAACCGGCGTTCGCGCACATCCTCGAACCGGTGCTGAGCGCCGTTGGCGTCGAGTCCGCCGAAGTGGTCAAAGGCGTGTCGTTCTTCACCGCGTTCTTTATCATTTCGTACCTGCACATCGTCGTCGGTGAGCTGGCCCCGAAATCCTGGGCCATTCGCAAACCCGAGTTGCTGTCGCTGTGGACCGCGGTGCCGCTGTACCTGTTCTACTGGGCCATGTACCCGGCGATCTACCTGCTCAACGCCAGCGCCAACACGATCCTGCGGATCGCCGGCCAGGGTGAACCCGGCCCCCATCACGAGCACCATTACAGCCGTGAAGAACTTAAACTGATCCTGCACTCCAGCCGTGGCCAGGACCCGAGCGACCAAGGCATGCGTGTGTTGGCTTCCGCCGTGGAAATGGGCGAGCTGGAAGTGGTCGACTGGGCCAACTCCCGGGAAGACTTGGTGACGCTGGAGTTCAACGCGCCGCTCAAGGAAATCCTGGCGATGTTCCGTCGCCACAAATTCAGCCGTTATCCGGTGTACGACAGCGATACTCAGGAATTCGTCGGCCTGCTGCACATCAAGGACCTGCTGCTCGAACTGGCGGCCCTGGACCACATTCCCGAGTCGTTCAACCTCGCCGAACTGACCCGGCCGCTGGAGCGCGTGTCGCGGCACATGCCGTTGTCGCAGCTGCTGGAGCAGTTCCGCAAGGGTGGTTCGCACTTCGCCCTGGTGGAAGAAGCCGATGGCAACATCATCGGCTACCTGACCATGGAAGACGTGCTTGAGGTGCTGGTCGGCGACATTCAGGACGAACACCGCAAGGCCGAGCGCGGCATCCTCGCCTACCAGCCGGGCAAGCTGCTGGTACGGGGCGATACACCGCTGTTCAAGGTCGAACGCCTGCTGGGCATCGACCTGGACCACATCGAAGCCGAAACCCTCGCCGGGCTGATCTACGAAACCCTGAAACGGGTGCCGGAAGAGGAAGAAGTGCTGGAAGTCGAAGGCTTGCGGATCATCATCAAGAAGATGAAAGGGCCGAAGATTATTTTGGCCAAGGTGTTGATGCTGGATTGATTCAGGCCGGTGTCGCCCCTTTCGCGGGCAAGCCTCGCTCCTACAGGAATGACTCATCCCGTAGGAGCGAGGCTTGCCCGCGAAGGCGTCAGACCAGACAACACATCACTGCTTGCCGAGCGCAAAGTTCGGCAGGCTGCCGACCGGTTGATTGAACTGGTACGGAATCGACACCAGCCCCAACCCCGTATTGCGCTGCACCACGAAGTGCAAATGCGGCCCGCTGCTGTTGCCGGTATTGCCCGACAGTGCCAGCGCACTCCCCACCGCGACCCGTTGCCCTTCGCGAACGCCCACCGAACCTTGCTTGAGGTGAAGGTACACGCCCATGGTGCCGTCATCGTGCAGCACCCGCACGAAATTGCCCGACGGATCAGTGCCGCGCCCGGTCTGGGCATTCTCGGTTTTCACCACCACCCCGCCACGCGCGGCAATGATCGGCGTGCCTTCGGGCATGGCGATGTCCATGGCGTAGCGGTTCTTCGCGCCGAAATGGCTGTACTGGCCGTTGTTGCCCTGACTCAAGCGAAACGGCCCACCACGCCAGGGCAACGGATACCGATAGGCCATGGCGGCCCCTGAAGGGTCGCCCAGGGAATATTCGAACCTTGGGGTATACGCCAGCGGCCTTCCGGCCTTCGTCGCCGTGAGCAGCGCCAGACGGATGTTGCTGCGCGCCGGCATCACCCGGCGGATCGGCCGGCTCGGCGCGCCGCTGACATTCTGCAGCCCGGTAAAACTCAGCTCGATCTCGACCGGTGCGTACAGGTCGTTGCGCACGAACACCCTGTCCACGCCCTTCTGCTTTTTGATATCGAGGTACACCTGGCGCTCAAGGTGCTCGACCATGCGATCTCGAAAAACGAACACCTGGGAGCCTTTGCTGGGGCGGTCGCTGTAGGAGACCACGCCATTAGCGTCTTTGGACTTGTAGATCGTCATGGCCACCGCCGAGGTGGCGGCCATGAAGAGACCACAGAAAAACAGCAAGCGCGCGAGCATGGGCAAGAGTCTGTCGAGTAAGGCCTGGGGAGGAGCCTAGCAGCTGCAATGGACCCGGGTAGTCGGCAGATGTTTCAAAATGGGCAGCGAAGGGGATGTGCGGTGAATTTGAGGGCCCCATCGCTAGCAGGGCTAGCTCCCACAGGGGAACGCATTCCAATGTGGGAGCTAGCCTGCTAGCGATGACGGACTGTCAGGCGACGAAGATTACGCGCCTGGAACGAAGTGCTTCTGCGCCGTACCACGAGCAATCAGGCGGGAGATGTAGTCGAGCTTCTGCGCATCCTGATCCACAAAGCGGAAGGTCAGTTGCAGCCAGTCGCTGTCGGGTTTCGGTTCAAACGCGACGATGGCGTGCAAGTAGCCATTGAGGCGGGCGACTTCAGCGTTCTCACCCTGCTCCAGGTCAAGCACCGCGCTGTCGAGGACTTGCGGCAGTGTGTCGGTGCGCTTCACCACCAGCAGCGCTTCCTTGATGCTCAAGGCTTTGATCACGCATTGCTGAATGCCGCTAGGCAAACGCAGCTGGCCTTGACCCCGACCGCTGGACGGTGCGGAAGCAGGGACCGGCGCCTTGACCGGCGGGCTGTTGAGCAAACCGCGCGACGGTGCCGCCGCCGGTGTCGGAGCCGCTACCACGGCAGCCTTGCCACCGGTCAATGCGCTCAGGGAGTCGTTGCCGAAAGCCGAGTTCATTTTGGTCGGCGCACCGCTCATCAAGGCGTCGAGCTTGCCGACCTTGTTCAGCGCCTGCTTGACCTTGGTCAGCAGTTGTTCGTTGGTGAAGGGCTTGCTGACGTAGCCGGAAACGCCGGCCTGAATCGCCTGGACCACGTTCTCCTTGTCGCCACGGCTGGTCACCATCACGAAAGGCATAGTCTTGAGGTTGTCCTGCTCGCGGCACCAGGTCAGCAGTTCCAGGCCGGACATTTCCGGCATCTCCCAGTCGCATAGCACCAGGTCGAACGCTTCCTTGGCCAGCATGGCCTGGGCCTTTTTGCCGTTAATGGCATCTTCGGTCCGGATACCCGGGAAGTAGTTACGCAGGCACTTCTTTACCAGGTCACGAATGAACGCCGCATCGTCCACCACCAACACACTGATCTTGCTCATCCACCACCCCTCGAAAAAATCCCGGCAAGCATACCGTTTTGCTGATGGCACATTGCCAAAAACCTTCAGTCACGCCGGGACTTTTCGTTCGCGGGTGCTGCTGTTGAAGTCGAAAACCACACAAAAAAACGCCCGGCCAAAGGACCGGGCGTTTTTCTTGGGCAGTCTTACTTATCGTCAGCTTTGCCCGGAACATTAGCGGTTTCGCCACTTGTGCCTTCAACTTCTTCTTTCATGCGCTTGAGGCCCAGGTGACGCACGTCCGTGCCGCGCACCAGGTAAATCACCAGTTCCGAGATATTGCGCGCGTGGTCGCCGATCCGCTCAAGCGAACGCAGCACCCAGATAATGCTCAAGACCCGCGAGATAGAGCGCGGGTCTTCCATCATGTAGGTCGCCAGCTCACGCAGCGCGGTCTTGTATTCGCGGTCGATGATCTTGTCGTACTGAGCCACCGACAACGCCAGGTCGGCGTCGAAACGGGCAAAGGCGTCCAGCGCATCGCGGACCATGTTGCGCACCTGGTCACCGATGTGGCGAACCTCGACGTAACCGCGCGGCGCCTCGCCTTCTTCGCACAGCTGAATGGCGCGGCGGGCGATCTTGGTTGCTTCGTCTCCGATGCGCTCCAGGTCGATCACCGACTTGGAAATGCTGATGATCAGACGCAAGTCGGATGCGGCCGGCTGACGGCGGGCCAGAATGCGCAGGCATTCTTCGTCGATGTTGCGTTCCATCTGGTTGATCTGGTCGTCGATCTCGCGAACCTGCTGGGCCAGGCCGGAGTCGGCCTCGATCAGCGCGGTCACCGCGTCATTGACCTGCTTTTCCACCAGACCGCCCATGGCCAGGAGGTGGCTGCGAACTTCCTCCAGCTCAGCGTTGAACTGCGCGGAGATGTGATGGGTAAGGCCTTCTTTACTAATCATGTTGGCGTCCTTGGAGCGTCCGGTAAGGTGCGGTGGACCGCAGCGTCAGTTCAGTGAGCAACTACAGCGTCCTAGCCGTATCGACCGGTGATGTAGTCCTCGGTCTGCTTCTTGGCCGGATTGGTGAACAGGGTATCGGTGTCACCGAATTCCACCAGTTTGCCCATGTACATGAACGCCGTGTAATCGGAAACCCGCGCGGCCTGTTGCATGTTGTGGGTCACGATGACGATGGTGAATTTCGATTTCAATTCGTAGATCAGTTCTTCTACTTTCAACGTCGAGATCGGGTCGAGTGCCGAGCACGGTTCGTCGAGCAGCAGCACTTCCGGCTCTACGGCGATGGTGCGGGCGATCACCAGACGTTGCTGCTGACCACCGGACAGGCCGAGTGCCGACTCGTGCAGACGGTCTTTGACTTCGTCCCACAGCGCCGCGCCTTTCAACGCCCACTCGACCGCTTCGTCGAGGACGCGCTTCTTGTTGATGCCCTGGATGCGCAGGCCGTAAACCACGTTCTCGTAAATGGTTTTCGGGAACGGGTTCGGCTTCTGGAACACCATGCCGACGCGACGACGCAGCTCGGCCACGTCTTCGCCCTTGCGGTAGATGTTGTGGCCGTACAGGTTGATTTCACCTTCTACGCGGCAGCCGTCGACCAGGTCGTTCATGCGGTTGAAGGTACGCAGTAGCGTGGACTTGCCGCAGCCGGACGGACCGATGAAGGCGGTCACGCGCTGTTTCGGGATGTTCAGGCTGACGTCGTACAGCGCTTGTTTGTCGCCGTAGAACAGGTTCAGGCCCGGCACTTCGATGGCCACGGTTTCCTGTTCAAGGCTCAGGCTCTGTTTGTCGCGGCCCAGGGCAGACATGTTGATGCCGTGGGTATGTGCTTCGTGCTGCATGGGAGGCTCCCTGTGCTAACAAATTCGGTTCGGTTTTTGTGGGAGCCAGCCTGCTGGCGATTCAGGCAACGCGGTCAGTCTGTAAACCGCGGTGATGCCATCGCCAGCAGGCTGGCTCCCACATAAGAAATCAGCTATCCAGCGCTTTGTATTTCTCGCGCAGGTGGTTCCGGATGTAGACCGCCGACAAGTTCAACGTGGCGATCACCAGCACCAGCAGCAGCGCCGTGGCGTACACCAGCGGTCGTGCGGCTTCGACGTTCGGGCTCTGGAAGCCGACGTCATAGATGTGGAAACCCAAGTGCATGATCTTCTGGTCCAGGTGAAGGTACGGGTAGTTGCCATCCAGTGGCAGCGACGGCGCCAGTTTCACCACACCCACCAGCATCAGCGGCGCCACTTCACCGGCGGCGCGCGCCACGGCGAGGATCATCCCGGTCATCATCGCCGGGCTGGCCATCGGCAGCACGATCTTCCACAAGGTTTCAGCCTTGGTCGCGCCGAGGGCCAACGAGCCTTCACGCACGGTGCGAGGAATCCGCGCCAGGCCTTCTTCGGTGGCCACGATCACCACCGGCACTGCCAGCAGCGCCAGGGTCAGGGACGCCCAGAGCAGGCCCGGCGTACCGAAGGTCGGTGCCGGCAATGCTTCAGGGAAGAACAAGCGGTCAACCGAGCCACCGAGTACATAAACGAAGAAGCCCAGACCGAACACGCCGTAAACGATGGCCGGAACGCCCGCCAGGTTGTTCACCGCGATACGGATAATCCGGGTCAGTGCGTTCTGCTTGGCGTATTCACGCAGGTAAACTGCCGCCAGTACGCCGAATGGCGTCACGATCATCGCCATGATCAGGGTCATCATCACGGTGCCGAAAATCGCCGGGAAGATCCCGCCTTCGGTGTTCGCCTCACGCGGATCATCGCTGAGGAATTCCCAGACCTTGCTGAAGTAGAAGCCGATCTTGGTAAAGGTGCCCATGGCGTTCGGCTGATAGGCGCGAACCACTTTGCCGATGTCGATCACGATCTCTTTGCCGTTCGCATCGCGGGCCGTCAGGCTGTCGCGGTTGAACTGGGCGTGCAGGTCGTTCAGGCGCGCCTCAATGTCCTGATACCGCGCGTTCAGCTCGGCGCGCTCGGATTCCATGTCCGCTTGCGCGGTGGCATCGAGCTTGCCCGCCAGTTCCAGTTTGCGACCGTGCAGACGCACGCGTTCGAGACCGGCGTTGATCGCGCCGATGTCGACCTTTTCCAGGGTCTTGAGCTGCGCCGCGAGCTGGTTCACGCGCGCGACACGCTCCTGCAATTCCGGCCATGCGGCTTCGCCTTCCGCGATGACCTTGCCTTCCTGTTTGACGTTGACCAGGTAGCCGTAGAAGTTGCCCCACTCGCGACGCTCGATGGCCATGAGTTCTGGCGGGGTCTTCTGGTTAGTCAGCCACTCGCCGACGATCCAGGTGAAGTCGTTACCGTTCAAGTCACGGTTGCCGACCTTGATCAGCTCGCGGGTCATGAACTCCGGACCCTGATCGGGCACCGGCAGGCCAGCGCTTTTCAGGCGCTCGCGCGGCACTTCTTCTTTCTGCACCACTTCGCCGATGACGAGGTGGTTGGCCTGGCCCGGCACGTCGTAACTGGCGTGCACCAGGTCTGCCGGCCAGAAGTGGCCCAGACCGCGCACGGCAATCACCGCCAGCAAGCCAATGGTCATGATGACCGCGATGGACACCGCGCCACCGCTGATCCAGACGCCTGGGGCGCCGCTCTTGAACCATCCATTCAGGGAGTTCTGTTTCACAGACTTCTACCTTTCTTAAAGCGACGAGTATTTCTTGCGCAGACGCTGACGAATCAGTTCTGCGAGGGTGTTCATGACGAAGGTGAACAGCAACAGCACCAGCGCCGAGAGGAACAGCACGCGGTAGTGGCTGCCGCCGACTTCCGATTCGGGCATTTCCACCGCGACGTTGGCGGCCAGCGTTCGCAGACCTTCGAACAGGTTCATTTCCATGACCGGGGTGTTACCGGTGGCCATCAGCACGATCATCGTTTCACCGACCGCACGGCCCATGCCGATCATCAGTGCCGAGAAGATGCCCGGGCTGGCGGTGAGGATCACCACGCGGGTCATGGTCTGCCACGGCGTAGCGCCGAGGGCCAGGGAACCGAGGGTCAGGCCGCGAGGCACACTGAACACGGCGTCTTCGGCGATGGAGTAGATGTTCGGGATCACCGCGAAGCCCATGGCCAGACCGACCACCAGAGCGTTGCGCTGGTCGTAGGTGATGCCCAGGTCGTGGGAGATCCACATGCGCATGTCGCCGCCGAAGAACCAGGTTTCCATGTAAGGGCTCATGTACAGCGAGAGCCAGCCCACAAACAGGATCACCGGAATCAGGATCGCGCTTTCCCAGCCGTCCGGCACTTTCAGACGGATAGACTCAGGCAGGCGACTGAAGACGAAACCCGCCACCAGAATGCCGATCGGCAGCAGCATCAGCAGGCTGAAAATGCCCGGCAAATGCCCTTCGACATAAGGTGCGAGGAACAGGCCGGCGAAGAAACCGAGGATCACCGTCGGCATCGCTTCCATCAACTCGATCACCGGCTTGACCTTGCGGCGCATGCCCGGAGCCATGAAATACGCGGTGTAGATCGCCGCAGCGACGGCCAGAGGCGCGGCCAGCAGCATGGCGTAGAACGCGGCTTTCAAGGTGCCGAAGGTCAGTGGCGACAGACTCAGCTTGGGTTCGAAGTCAGTGTTGGCGGCGGTCGATTGCCAGACGTATTTAGGCTCGTCGTAGTTCTCGTACCAGACCTTGCTCCACAGCGCGCTCCACGACACTTCCGGGTGCGGGTTGTCGAGCAGCAACGGTTGAATCTTGCCGCCCGCTTCGACGATCACGCGGTTGGCCCGTGGCGACAGGCCGAAGATGCCTTGGCCTTCGACCACCTGATCCACCAGCAAGGTGCGGTGGGCAGTGCTGTGGAACACGCCGAGCTTGCCGGAGGCGTCGAGGGCGATGAAGCCTTTGCGACGTTCTTCGGCGGAGATTTCAACGATCGGCGTGGTGCCCATCTGGAAGGTGCGGATCTGTTTCAGGCGCAACTCGCCATCCGGGTCACGGGCCATGAACCACTGGGCCAGGCCACCTTTGGAGTCGCCGAGGATCAGCGAGATGCCGCCCACCAATTGAGTACTGGCAGTGATTTCGGCATCGCCGTTTTCAAGCAGTTTGTAGCGACCGTTGAGGCTCTTGTCGCGCAGGCTGAACACGTCGGCCTGGGCGCGCCCGTTGATCACGTACAGCCATTGCTGACGCGGGTCGACGAAGATGTTCTTCACCGGTTCGGTCATCTGCGGCAGATCGATACGCTTCTGCTCGTTGGTCACTTCGCCGGTCATCATGTTTTCTTCGCTGGTCAGCGAGAGCACATTGAGTTGCGAACCGGTGGAGCCGACCAGCATCAGAGTGGTGTCGGTGGCGTTGAGGCTGACGTGTTCCAGCGCACCGCCCGCTTCGTTCAGCGCAATCGGGGTTTCGCCGTACGGGTATTCGACCGCTGGCGAGATGGTTTTCTTGCCATCCGGGTAGCTGACTTTATACGTATGACGGAACACCAGCGCCTGACCGTTGGACAAGCCGACCGCCACCAATGGGTGACCGGGCTGGTCTTCACCGATGGAGGTGACGGTAGTGCCGGCCGGAATCGGCAGATCGACGCGCTTGAGTTCGGCGCCACTGTCGATGTCGAAGAACAACGCCTGGCCCTTGTCGGAAACCCGCATGGCGACCTGGTTCTGCTCTTCCAGGGAGATCATCAGCGGCTTGCCGGCGTCTTGCATCCAGGCAGGCGTGATGGCGTCCTTGGCGGTCAAGTCGGCACCCTGGAACAGCGGCGCGACGACGTAGGCGAGGAAGAAAAAGATCAGCGTGATCGCGCCGAGAACGGCGAGGCCGCCCACGAGAACGTACCAGCGGGTCAGGCGATCCTTGAGCGCGCGGATGCGGCGCTTGCGTTGCAGCTCAGGCGTATTGAAATCAATTCGCTTGGGGGGATTAGTAGTCATGGTGGAATTGGCCAGATCATTCATGCGCACACCCTAGCGATCCTGTATGACAGAAAGATGACAATGCAGTGACGCAACAAATCCACCGGCAGCGGGAACTGGCAGTGGACCGGAAATTTGGGGGTATGTGGGAGCGGGCTGTGGCGAGGGGATTTACCCCCTCACCACAAGCCCGATCCCACATTGAACCCGGGGATTACCCCGGGCTCAGGGTTTTACTTTTTTGCGACTTCAGCGCCGCCTTCCTGCAGACCCAGGTCAGCCAGTGCTTTGGCAGCAACCTTGGCCGGCAGTGGGATGTAACCGTCTTTCACTACAACTTCCTGACCCTGTTTGGACAGAATCAGTTTCACGAACTCGGCTTCCAGCGGGGCCAGAGGCTTGTTCGGGGCTTTGTTGACGTAAACGTAGAGGAAACGCGACAGCGGGTACTTGCCGTTCAGGGCGTTTTCTTCGCTGTCTTCGATGAACTCGGTGCTGCCTTTCTTGGCCAGGGCCACCGTTTTCACGCTAGCGGTTTTGTAGCCGATACCCGAGTAACCAACACCGTTCAGCGAAGAGCTGATCGACTGCACGACCGAAGCCGAACCTGGTTGTTCGTTGACATTTGGCTTGTAGTCGCCTTTGCACAGGGCTTCTTCTTTGAAGTAGCCGTAGGTGCCGGATACCGAGTTACGACCGAACAGTTGAACCGGCTTGTTGGCCAGGTCGCCGGTCACACCCAGGTCGCCCCAGGTTTTCACGTCGGCTTTGGCGCCGCACAGACGAGTGGACGAGAAGATCGCGTCGACCTGTTCCATGGTCATATGCTGGATCGGGTTGTCCTTGTGCACGAACACTGCCAGGGCATCCACGGCAACCGGGATAGCGGTTGGCTTGTAGCCGTATTTGGTTTCGAAGGCTTGCAGCTCGTTGTCCTTCATCTTGCGGCTCATCGGGCCCAGGTTAGCGGTGCCTTCAGTCAGCGCAGGTGGCGCGGTCGAGGAACCGGCGGCCTGAATCTGGATGTTGACGTTCGGGTATTCTTTTTTGTAGTTCTCAGCCCACAGGGTCATGAGGTTGGCTAAGGTATCGGAGCCGACGCTGGACAGGTTGCCCGACACACCAGTGGTCTTGGTGTAGCTCGGGATAGCAGGGTCAACAGCGGCAACCGCGTTGGCAGTCGCAACGCCAGCAGCGACAAAAGTCATTGCCGCCATCAAACGCTTCAGTTTCATGCCTTACTCCTAGCAGATAGGGTGTGTTAAGTCGGGGCCAAGTATCAGCAGGCCGTGTGAACACTCTATGGCTGAAATATGACAATTGGATGAAAGGCCAGCATTCGGGTTTTTACAGGATGATTCATGCGCCCCAATCGCCAGCAGGCTAGCTCCCACATTGGAATGCATTTCAATGTGGGAGCTAGCCTGCTGGCGATTGGGGCCGGTTCAGCTACACACAATTTCGGGATCAGCGCCCCTTCTTCCAAAGATAAGCACCCACCAGAATCCCGACACCGCAAAGAATCGCCACGTAATACGACGGCCCCATCGGACTTTCCTTGAGCAAGAGGCTGACGATCATCGGCGTCAGGCCGCCAAAGATGGCGTAGGCGACGTTGTAAGAAAACGACAGACCACTGAAGCGCACCACGGGCGGGAAAGCTTTGACCATCACGTAGGGCACGGCGCCGATGGTGCCGACCAGAAGGCCAGTCAGGGCATACAGCGGGAACAGCCAGTCGGGATGCGCGGCCAGGCTGTGATAGAAGGTCCAGGAACTGAGCAACAGCGCCGCACAGCCGAACACGAAGACCCGCCCTGCGCCGAACCGGTCAGACAGTGCGCCGGCAATGATGCAGCCAAAGCTCAGGAACACGATTGCCAGGCTATTGGCTTGCAGCGCCGTGGTGGGCGAGAAGTGGTACACCGTCTGCAACACGGTTGGCGTCATCAGGATCAACACCACGATGGCGGCGGACAGCAGCCAGGTCAGCAGCATGGAAATCAGAATCGCACCGCGATGGTCACGCAGCACCGCGCGCAGCGGCACTTCTTCGGCCAGAGCCTTGCGCAATTGCAGCTCGGCGAACACCGGGGTCTCGTGCAACCAGCGGCGCAAGTAGACCGAGAACAAACCGAACACGCCGCCCAACAGGAACGGGATCCGCCAGGCGTAATCGGACACTTCAGCCGGGGTGTAAAAGCTGTTGATCGCGGTGGCGACCAATGAACCCAAGAGGATGCCAGCCGTCAGACCGCTCGTCAGGGTGCCGCAGGCATAACCGATATGACGCGCAGGCACGTGTTCGGAAACGAATACCCACGCGCCCGGCACTTCACCGCCAATCGCCGCGCCTTGAATCACCCGCATCAACAGCAACAGGATCGGCGCCCACATGCCGATCTGCGCATAGGTCGGCAGCAGGCCCATGATCAGGGTCGGTACCGCCATCATGAAGATGCTCAGGGTGAACATCTTCTTGCGACCCAACAGATCGCCGAAGTGCGCCATGACAATGCCGCCCAACGGACGAGCGAGGTAGCCGGCGGCGAAGATGCCGAACGTCTGCATCAGGCGCAGCCACTCGGGCATGTCCGCCGGGAAGAACAGTTTGCCCACCACCGTGGCGAAGAACACGAAGATGATGAAGTCGTAGAACTCCAGCGCACCGCCCAAGGCAGACAGCGATAACGTCTTGTAGTCGCTACGGGTCAACGGGCGTGCGGGCTGGGTCGGCTGCGCGATGCTAGAGGGCGCTGTGGTCATGGCAAGGGCTTCTCTTATAGTCGGATCTGCAACCCCAACAACGCTGGCTGAGGCTTGGGCAGGTCCGGCACGATAGCAAATTGTTCGAAAAAGCACATAGAGGTGCGTATTTGACGGTCAAAATGAGAACCGGACGGTCGTCTCGGAGTCTACCGATCGATATACTCGCTGCATTGCGGCATTTGTAAGGGGTTGCTGTGCGAAAACGCGCTGGCTGTCAGGCAAGGTCATTGCGTGGTTCAGTCGCTTTCGCAGAGTTTCCCTTTAGGCGCCTTACGAAAAACGTGACGAACGTAGTATGTTCGGGCTGAATCGTTTTTCCTTGAGACGGCTATTCACCCGCTACACCTACGATGAGTCACGGGTCAGAGGCACCCCCGGCATGATAGAGCTCGAACAAGAAGATCCAATCCCGCAAGGCGACCTGGCCCTGCAAATCACCGCGCTTCCGCGTGAAACCAACGGCTTCGGCGATATTTTCGGCGGCTGGCTGGTGGCACAGATGGATTTGGCCGGCACCGCAATGGCCAGCAAAGTCGCTGGCGGACGCGTGGCCACCGTTGCGATCGATCGCATGGCGTTCCTGGTTCCGGTAGCGGTGGGCGCTCAGCTCTCTTTCTATACCCAGGCACTGGAAATCGGCCGCAGCTCGATTCAGATGATGGTCGAAGTCTGGAGTGACGATCCGCTGTCCAGCGAGTGGCGTAAAGTGACTGAAGCCGTGTTTGTGTTTGTCGCGATCGATGGCAGCGGCCGTACCCGCTCGGTTCCGCCACGCGCGCGTTAAACACTGCGGCCTTTCTGCGGTCCATTGCAGTCATTGTTCCTGATCGAGAGTTGCACCATGAGCACGCCCAACGTTGAAGCCGTGAAACTGGATGAACTGAACTGCTGGCGCATCCGCCACGGTCAGGCCGAATTGCTGGTCGCCCAGCAAGGCGCGCACATCCTCAGTTATCAAGTGGCCGGCCAACCGCCGGTGATCTGGCTGAACGACGAGGCCGTGTTCAAGACCGGCAAAAGCATCCGCGCCGGCGTGCCGGTGTGCTGGCCGTGGTTCGGCAATTTCCCGCGCAACCCGCAGAGCGTCCAGGCGATGCGCGTCAGCAACGAACCGCCGACCGCCCACGGTTTTGTCCGGGCGATGGATTGGGAACTGGGTGGTATCGAAGCCGAGGGTGAAAGCCTTAAGGTTGAGTTTCTCCTGCCCTACCCCGAAGGCGGCTTTCCGGGCTGGCCGCATCAGGTGGATCTCAAACTGAGCATTCGTCTGGATGATCAACTGCACATCAGTCTGACCAGCCACAACCAGGGCACGGATAAAGTCACCATCAGCCAGGCGCTGCACAGTTACTTCGCGGTCAGTGATGTGCGCAATGTGCACGTTGAGGGGCTGGATGGCTTGAGCTACATCGAGACGCTGGAGGACTGGAAAACCGTCACTCAGAGCGGCGATTTGCGTTTCACTGGCGAAACCGACCGCATCTACCTCAATACCCCGGCGAAGCTGAGCATTATCGACCCGACTTGGGAACGGCGTATCGAGCTGACCAGCTGTGGCTCGCGCTCGGCAGTGATCTGGAATCCGTGGATAGAACGCGCGGCCGCGTTCAGCGACATGGCCGACGATGGCTGGCAGAAGATGCTGTGCATCGAGACGGCGAATGTGATGGATGATGTGGTGACTTTGGCGCCGGGTGCGAGCCATACCTTGGGTGTCAGCGTCGGCGCAAAACCGCTCTAAGCCCTACCGCAATACGAAATGTGGGAGCCAGCCTGCTGGCGATGGCGTCGTGTCAGTCAACTTGAAAGTATCTGACACACCGCTATCGCCAGCAGGCTGGCTCCCACAGTTATTTCGAGTGGCTGTTAGAGATCGGACTCCTGCACCACCCGCACCTTCGCCGCATCCAGCGCATACGCAGCATCAGCCAGATCATTGTTGACCTTCTCGATCTTCAACGTGCCCGTCACCCACAGCGGCGTGTAGATATCATCCAGCTTCAAACCTTTCGGGTAACGCACCAGCACCAACTGGTTAGGCGGCGGTGGCGGCACGTGGATGCAGGCGCCCGGATACGGCACGAGGAAGAACAGCGTACTGCGCCCCTTGGCGTCGGACTCCAGCGGCACCGGATAACCCCCGATGCGGATGTTCTTGTCGTTCATCGACGGCACGGTTTTGGTCGAATACATCACCGCCGGCAAGCCTTTGCTCTGCTTCATGCCACCTTTTTCGGTAAAGGTACCATCGCCTTCGGGGGAGCTATGGTCGATTTCGGGCATGGCCTCGAGGGCTTTCTGATCAGACTTGGGCATCAGCTCGAGCCAGTCGGTTTCCGGCAGTTCGCCGGCATGGGCCAAACCGCTGCCCAAAAGGAGGAGAGTCAAAAAAAGACGGCGCATGGAGGTGCTCGGTAAGGAAAGGACGGTGTAACGCCGAGCATTCTAGCCCTCCCCGCCTGCGGCGCGGAGAGGACTTCGTCGCTTGAATCAGTTCTTTCTGATCAAACCGTAGATCACCAGCAACACCACCGCGCCGACCAGCGCACCGATGAAGCCTGCACCTTCGCCCGCGTGATAGATGCCCAGAGCCTGGCCGCCATAAGTGGCCGCCAGCGAACCGCCGATACCGAGCAGGATAGTCATGATCCAGCCCATGCTGTCATCGCCCGGTTTCAGGAACCGGGCCAGCAGGCCGACGATCAAGCCGATAAAGATGGTTCCGATAATTCCCATGACATTTCCCTCTGAGTAAGTGGCTATGCGAAAGCCTAGTCAGACTTTCGCATCCTGCCATGAGAGAACGGCGGACCTTGAATGGTTCCGCCGCTGCCACATGAAACTGTTTATTCGGCGATGAGCGCTTCGACCTTGAGGATCTGCGCGGCCAGTGTTTCGCGGTTTGCACAACGCAGGTTGGCGTGACCGACCTTGCGGCCGACCTTGAACGCCTTGCCATAGTGGTGCAGATGGCAATCGGCGATGGCCAGGACTTTCTCGGTGTCCGGCACTTTACCGATGAAGTTGAGCATTGCGCTCTCGCCGACCTTGGCCGTCGAACCCAGCGGCAGACCGGCAACGGCTCGCAAGTGGTTTTCGAACTGGCTGCACTCGGCGCCTTCGGTGGTCCAGTGCCCGGAGTTGTGCACGCGCGGGGCGATTTCGTTGGCCTTGAGGCCACCGTCGACTTCGAAGAACTCGAACGCCATCACGCCGACGTAATTCAACTGCTTGAGCACGCGGCTGGAGTAGTCTTCGGCCAAAGCCTGCAGCGGGTGGTTGGTGCTGGCCACGGACAGCTTGAGGATGCCGCTGTCGTGGGTGTTGTGAACCAGTGGGTAGAACCTGGTTTCACCATCGCGAGCACGCACGGCGATCAGCGAGACTTCACCGGTAAACGGCACGAAGCCTTCCAGCAGGCAGGCCACGCTGCCCAGTTCGGCGAAGGTGCCGACCACATCTTCCGGTTTGCGCAGGACTTTCTGGCCCTTGCCGTCGTAACCCAGGGTGCGGGTTTTCAACACGGCCGGCAGACCGATGGAAGCGACAGCGGCGTCCAGATCGGCTTGCGATTGAATATCGGCGAACGCCGGGGTGGGAATTCCCAGGTCCTTGAACATGCTCTTCTCGAACCAGCGATCACGGGCAATGCGCAGGGCTTCGGCGCTCGGGTAGACCGGGACGAATTGCGACAGGAACGCCACGGTTTCGGCCGGGACGCTTTCGAACTCGAAAGTCACCAGATCGACTTCATCGGCCAGCTGGCGCAGGTGGTCCTGATCGCCGTAATCGGCCCGCAGGTGTTCGCCCAACGCAGCTGCGCAAGCATCCGGCGCCGGGTCCAGGAAAGCGAAGTTCATGCCCAGCGGGGTGCCCGCCAACGCCAACATGCGACCCAACTGGCCGCCACCGATTACACCGATCTTCATCGTCAACAACCTCAGGCGATGCGTGGGTCTGGATTTTCCAGGACGCTGTCTGTCTGCTCAGCACGGAATTTTTTCAGCACCGCGTGGAATTGCGGGTGCTTGGCGCCGAGGATACTCGCCGACAGCAGGGCAGCGTTGATCGCGCCGGCCTTGCCGATGGCCAGGGTGGCAACCGGGATGCCCGCAGGCATCTGCACGATCGAGAGCAGCGAATCGACGCCCGAAAGCATCGACGACTGCACCGGAACGCCCAGCACCGGCAGGTGGGTCTTGGCCGCACACATGCCAGGCAAGTGGGCCGCGCCACCGGCACCGGCGATGATCACCTCGATGCCACGCGCCTCGGCCTCTTCGGCGTACTGGAACAGCAGGTCCGGGGTGCGGTGGGCGGAGACCACTTTCACCTCGTAAGGGATGCCGAGCTTTTCCAGCATATCGGCGGTGTGGCTAAGGGTGGACCAATCGGACTTGGAGCCCATGATCACGCCAACCAGTGCACTCATCGTCGTGCCTCTTCTCTCTGGGCGCCCGCAGGCGCGTCAAAAAACAACAAGCCACGCAAAATGCGTGGCTTGATTGTACGAATTATGGCCGGGCGAACCGGCCGAAGGCCGCGCAGTATACCTTAATGAAGCAGATAAACAGCCCCTGAAACGACCATCCGTCATACGGCGCAAAGTGCCGGTTTTATTGACTTGAAGGTCAGTCAATTACACCCCCAATCCCTCGTGGGAGCGGGCTTGCTGGCGAAAGCGGTGGGTCAGTCGATATCAATGTTGTCTGACCCACCGCATTCGCGAGCAAGCCCGCTCCCACATTTGATCGTCAGGGGTCTCAGGAACCGGTTGTGCCTTGGGCCGCGCCGCCTTCCAGCTTGCGCCACAACAACCGCACATTCGCCTTGCGCACCAGCGCGCAGCGATACAGACGAATCTCCAGCGGCACATGCCATTGCGGGCCGCCGCACACCACCAGCTCACCGCGCGCCAGCTCGGCGCGCACACTCAATTGCGGCACCCACGCAATCCCCAACCCCTCCAGCGCCATGCTTTTCAAGCTGTCGGCCATGGCGGTCTCATAGATGGTGGTGAAGCGCAGCGCACGCTGACGCAGCAGCATGTTCACCGAACGCCCGAGAAACGCACCCGCGCTATAGGCCAGCAGCGGCACACTGCCCTCGCCCTCCAGATCAAACAACGGCTTGCCATCGGCATCCGCTGCGCAGACAGGGAGCATTTCGGTGTCGCCGAGGTGCAGCGACGGGAAGATTTCCGGGTCCATCTGCAAGGCTGCGTCCGGGTCATAGAACGCGAGCATCAAGTCGCAACCGCCTTCTCGCAGCGCATGCACTGCATCGCCGACGTTAGTCGCCACCAACCGCGTGGCGATGTTCAAACCTTCATTACGCAATTGCGCGATCCAGCGCGGAAAAAAGCCCAATGCCAGGGAGTGAGCGGCCGCCACTTGCATCACTTCACCCTGCCCGCCTTCCAGATGATGAAGGTGGCGCAGTACTTCGCCGAGCTGTTCGACCACGGTCCGCGCGGTCACCAGAAACAACTGCCCCGCCGCCGTCAGTTCGACAGGCGTGCGTGAGCGATTGACCAGCGTCAGCCCCAGCGCGGCTTCAAGGCTGCGGATCCGGCGGCTGAAAGCCGGCTGAGTCACGAAGCGTCGTTCCGCAGCCTGGGAGAAGCTACGTGTCGCGGCCAGGGCGCTGAAGTCCTCGAGCCATTTACTTTCCAGATTCATCACGTCCTCCCAGACACGCACCAAATTAGGTCACACGCTCGCCGCACACGCGGCGTCACATGGGCATTATGCCGAATGTGCATAGGCTAGTGTTTAACAGCATTGGCCGAAAATTCTCCACAAGCCTAGCATTTGCAGCGTTCCGGCACAGACCGGGTCCTTATCGAGATGATTTCTATCATGTCCTCCGCTGCATCTTTCCGCACAGAAAAAGACCTGCTTGGCGTACTCGAAGTACCTGCTCAAGCGTATTACGGCATCCAGACCCTGCGAGCGGTGAACAACTTCCGTCTCTCCGGCGTTCCGATTTCGCATTACCCGAAGCTGGTTGTCGGTCTGGCGATGGTCAAACAGGCCGCCGCTGACGCCAACCGCGAGTTGGGTCACCTGAGCGAAGCCAAGCACGCTGCCATCAGCGAAGCCTGTGCACGTCTGATCCGCGGCGATTTCCACGAAGAGTTCGTGGTGGACATGATTCAAGGCGGCGCTGGCACTTCGACCAACATGAATGCCAACGAAGTCATCGCCAACATCGCGCTGGAGGCCATGGGTCACCAGAAGGGCGAATACCAATACCTGCACCCGAACAACGACGTGAACATGGCGCAGTCGACCAACGACGCCTACCCGACCGCGATCCGTCTGGGTCTGCTGCTGGGTCACGACGCGCTGCTGGCCAGCCTCGACAGCCTGATCCAGTCGTTTGCTGCCAAGGGTGTTGAATTCAGCCACGTCCTGAAGATGGGTCGTACCCAGCTGCAAGACGCCGTGCCGATGACCCTGGGCCAGGAATTCCGCGCTTTCGCCACCACCCTTAGCGAAGACCTGGCGCGTCTGAAGACCCTGGCGCCTGAGCTGCTGACCGAAGTGAACCTGGGCGGCACCGCGATCGGCACCGGCATCAACGCCGACCCGCGCTACCAGCACCTGGCCGTTGAGCGTCTGGCCCTGATCAGCGGTCAACCGCTGGTTCCGGCGGCCGACCTGATCGAAGCCACCTCCGACATGGGCGCCTTCGTTCTGTTCTCCGGCATGCTCAAGCGTACCGCGGTGAAGCTGTCGAAGATCTGCAACGACCTGCGCCTGCTGTCCAGCGGCCCACGCACCGGCATCAACGAAATCAACCTGCCGGCGCGTCAGCCAGGCAGCTCGATCATGCCAGGCAAGGTCAACCCGGTCATCCCGGAAGCGGTTAACCAGGTGGCGTTCCAGATCATCGGCAACGACTTGGCCCTGACCATCGCGGCTGAAGGCGGCCAGTTGCAACTGAACGTGATGGAGCCGCTGATCGCGTTCAAGATCTTCGACTCGATCCGCCTGCTGCAACGCGCCATGGACATGCTGCGCGAGCACTGCATCGTCGGCATCACCGCCAACGAAGAGCGCTGCCGTGAACTGGTCGAGCACTCGATCGGCCTGGTCACCGCGCTGAACCCGTATATCGGCTATGAAAACGCTACCCGCATCGCCCGTATCGCGCTGGAAAGCGGCCGCGGCGTGCTGGAACTGGTGCGCGAAGAAGGCTTGCTCGACGATGAAATGCTCGCCGACATCCTGCGCCCGGAAAACATGATTGCTCCGCGTCTGGTGCCTTTGAAGGCATAACCAGACGCAACATCGGCTCTTGCTCCTTTAACGAAGAGCACCAAGGGCCACGCTCACCAGGTCGAGGGACTAGACACCTCTCACCTTTTGAGGGCTTGGGGATTTATTCCCCAAGCCCTTTTTTTTAACTCTTTGAGCAACACGCAGAACCTGTGGGAGCGGGCTTGCCCGCGATGAACGATAACGCGGCGTACCTGAAAAACCGCGGTGACTGCATCGCGGGCAAGCCCGCTCCCACAAGAACCGGACCTCCAAAGGGTCAGGTGTTTCAAGGCTTCGTTTCGTCGCTTGCACCACAACCGTGCAGACGGACGGCACTCTCCTAGGTATAGTGCCGCCCCTCTTCGCGTGAGCGGTCGTCGGTAACGAGGCCCAAACCCATGCGAAACCCGAACTAATAACAAACCTGCGATATGGGCCCGGGACGAACACACGCCTCACTGTTGTGCCATGTGCACTCCGGTGTAACGCGATGTTTCTACCTGCCCAGCATTTGCCTAAACAAAAAACAGCGAGGAATAATCCATGCTCGAAGTCATTAACGACTTCCTCTCAGGGAAAGTACTGATCGTGCTCATTGTCGGGCTCGGTAGCTACTTCACGATCCGCTCGCGTTTCGTTCAATTGCGCCACTTCTTCCACATGTTCGCGGTGTTCCGCGACAGCCTGAAAAGCAGCGCCGGGCAACTCAGTTCGTTCCAGGCCCTGATGCTCAGCCTTGCCGGCCGTGTCGGCGCGGGTAACATCGCCGGTGTCGGTATCGCCGTGACCCTGGGTGGCCCGGGTGCAGTGTTCTGGATGTGGGTGACCGCACTGGTCGGCATGTCCAGCAGCTTCTTCGAATGTTCCCTTGGTCAGCTCTACAAACGTACGGATGCCGACGGCACCTACCGTGGCGGCCCGTCCTACTACATCCAGCACGGCCTGCAGAAGCGCTGGCTGGGTATGGTCATGGCGTTCCTGCTGCTGGTGACCTTCGGCTTCGCCTTCAACGGCCTGCAAGCCCACGCCGTGACTCACTCGCTGAACAACGCCTTCGGCCTTGACACCACCTACACGGGCCTGGCACTGGCGGTGTTGCTGGGCCTGGTGTTCATCGGCGGGATCAAGCGCATCGCCAAGGTCGCTGACCTGCTGGTGCCAGTGAAAACCCTGGTGTACATCGGCGTGACCATCTACGTGATCGTGCTGCAATTCGACCACGTTCCAGCGATGCTGATGACCATCGTCAAAAGCGCCTTCGGTCTGGATCAAGCCTTCGGCGGCCTGATCGGCAGCGCCATCGTCATGGGCGTGAAGCGTGGCGTGTTCGCCAACGAAGCGGGCCTGGGCAGTGCGCCGAACGTGGCCGCAGTCGCCTCGGTCGAGCACCCGGTGGCACAAGGCGTGGTCCAGGCGTTCAGCGTGTTCCTCGACACCTTCGTGATCTGCACCTGCACCGCGTTGCTGATCCTGCTGTCGGGCTTCTACACCCCGGGCTTCGAAGGCGACGGCATTGCTCTGACCCAGAACTCGCTGGCCGCCGTGGTTGGTGACTGGGGCCGCAGTTTCATTTCCGTAGCCCTGTCGTTGTTCGTGTTTACCTCGATCCTCTACAACTACTACTTGGGCGAGAGCAACCTGCGCTTCATGATCGGTGAAAACCGCAAGGCGCTGATCGGCTATCGCGCGCTGGTACTGGCGTTGATCTTCTGGGGTGCGATCGAAAACCTCGGCACGGTGTTCGCCTTCGCCGACATCACCATGACCTTGCTCGCGTTCGTGAACCTGATCGCACTGTTCCTGCTGTTCAAAGTCGGCATGCGCATCCTGCGTGACTACGATGACCAGCGTGCTGCCGGGATCAAGACGCCAGTGTTCGACTCGAGCAAGTTCCCGGATCTGGATCTGGACCTGAAAGCCTGGCCAGCCAATCCGCCAGCGGCTGCTCCAAAGGCTGAAGCCGAGCCGCAAGGCGTACCCGCAGCGCAACGCTGATCGTTAAACGAAGGGTGCACAAACCTGTGGGAGCCAGCCTGCTGGCGATGACGGACTGTCAGTTGACACATTAGTGTCTAACATACCGCCATCGCGAGCAGGCTCGCTCCCACATGTCATCTCTTGCGGAGGCTTCCCCATGGTTCCCAATTCCTTTCCTGCCGCCCAGCACGTCATGGTGCTCTACACCGGTGGCACCATCGGTATGCAGGCCAGCGCCAATGGCCTGGCTCCGGCGTCCGGTTTCGAAGCGCGGATGCGCGAATACCTGCACAGTCAGCCTGAACTCGTGGTGCCGCAGTGGCGCTTTCGCGAGATGTCGCCGCTGATCGACAGTGCCAACATGAGCCCGGCGTACTGGCAGCAACTGCGTGAAGCGGTGGTCGACGCCGTTGATGTCCAGGGCTGCGACAGCGTATTGATCCTGCATGGCACCGATACCCTCGCCTACAGCGCCGCCGCGATGAGTTTTCAATTGCTCGGGCTGAATGCCCGCGTGGTGTTCACCGGCTCGATGCTGCCGGCGGGCGTGACCGACAGCGATGCCTGGGAAAACCTCAGTGGTGCACTGGTTGCTCTGGGCCACGGCCAGGCTCCGGGCGTTCATCTGTACTTCCACGGCGAACGGCTCGACCCGACCCGTTGCGCGAAAGTCCGCAGTTTTGGTCGGCACCCGTTCAAGCGGCTGGAGCGTCAGGGCGGTGGTGTGAAAGCCACTTCGCTGCCGGCTCAATTGAACTACAACCAGCGCAAGCAGTTGGCGAAAGTCGCGGTGTTGCCGTTGTTTCCAGGCATCGGCGCCGAGCAACTGGATGGCGTGCTGAACAGCGGCATCCAAGGCCTGGTGCTGGAGTGCTACGGCAGCGGCACCGGGCCGAGTGACAACCCTGAGTTTCTGGCCGCTCTGGAGCGGGCGCGGGACAAAGGTGTGGTTGTTGTCGCCGTCACCCAATGCCATGAAGGTGGCGTTGAGCTGGATGTCTACGAGGCCGGTAGCCGGTTGCGCGGCGTTGGCGTGCTTTCGGGCGGCGGCATGACCCGTGAAGCGGCGTTCGGCAAGTTGCATGGGTTGCTGGGTGCCGGGCTGGACACCGCCGAAGTGCGGCGCCTGGTCGAGCTCGACCTTTGCGGTGAACTCAGCTGACCTTGAGGCCGGACACAAACCCTGTGGCGAGGGAGCTTGCTCCCGCTGGAGTGCGAAGCACTCCTGAAATCGACGACGGAATATGTTCAGGAATGTTGCGTCAGCCGGATTGCGGCCGCTGCGCGCCCGAGCGGGAGCAAGCTCCCTCGCCACAGGTAATGGTCGTCACTCACTGGGCACATAACTTGCTGCCGTTCCAGCATCCCAAGGCTGGAACATCCCATGCTCCACTCCCACCTCACCACCCTCAACGCCGTCTCCCTGGTGCTCAACACCTTCAAGGCCGAAGGCTTGTCCAGCGAAGCGCTGCTGGCGGGAAGCGGCATCAGTGCGGCGGATCTGAGCCGGGCGGACACGCGCATCACCACCAACCAGGAGATGCAGGTCTGCGCCAACGCCGTCGCACTCAAGCGTGATATCGGCCTGGAGCTTGGGCGGCGGATGCACGTTTCGTCCTACGGCATGCTCGGTTATGCGCTGCTCACCAGTGCCACCTTCGGTGACGCTTTGCGCCTGGCGATGCGTTATCCGGCGCTGTTGGGAACACTTTTCGAGTTGAGCCTGGAAGACGATGGCGAGCGTGTGTGGTTCGTGGCTGCCGATTATCGAGAGAACCCGGCGCTGGCGGTGTTCAACGCCGAGTTCTGTCTGGTGTCGTTGAAAGTCATTTGCGATGACCTGCTCGGGCATCCGCTGCCCTTACTTGCAGCTCGCCTGGAACATGCGGCACCGGACTATCAGGCGACCTACGCCGAACACTTCAATTGCCCGCTGCACTTTGAGGCGCGGGACAACGCCTTCGCCTTTGACAAGCGTTGGCTCGACCAACCCTTGCCGCTCGCCGATGTGATAACTCATCAGGCGATGGTCGAACGCTGCCGCAAGCAGAACACCGAATTCACCGGACGTCAGGCGTGGCTGGGGCGGATTCGGCAGTTGCTCCGCGCGCAACTGAATGCGGCGCCGGGGCTGGAAGGTTTGGCGTTACAGATGAATTGTTCGGCGCGCACCTTACGTCGCCACCTCAAGGATCTGGGGTGCAGCTATCAGGAATTGCTCGACGAACTGCGCTTCGATCAGGCCAAGCAGATGCTTTGTGAGGATCAGCTGCCGATCTACCGGATCGCCGAGGCGCTGGGCTTTAGCGAAACCGCGAGTTTTCGCCATGCGTTCGTGCGCTGGAGCGGCGTGGCGCCAAGCCAGTTCCGACCACACCGATAACCCTTGTGAGAGAGAGCCCTGTGGCGAGGGGATTTATCCCCGTTCGGCTGCGAAGCAGTCGTAGACACGGTTTAACCTTGGAATGCCGGAGCCGCTACGCAGCCCGACGGGGATAAATCCCCTCGCCACAAGATCTGCATTCCATGCTCTGACCCGGGGCGCGCCCGCGCCAATAAGGGGCGAATTTCGGTCAAATCTTTTGGCCACATAAATCCCCTTTTGGCCTTTCCTGCCGTTCTCTCAAACGCCGCGTCCCACAAGACTGTGTTCAACCGAATCAGCCTGCGGAGAACAAGAAATGCTGACGATCTACTCGGACGATCACCACCTGCACCACGGCCGTTGTGAATTGATGGACGGGCAATTGATGCCCTGCTTCGAAATGCCCTCACGTGCCGACCATGTGCTGCAACGGGTGCAAACGCAGAACCTCGGCCCGGTCGAAGCGCCGCAGGATTTTGGCCTGGACCCGATCGCGCGCATCCACAGCCGCGCCTACCTCGACTTCTTCAAAGGCGCCTGGGCACGCTGGACCGAATTCAACACCGACGGCGACTTGCTGCCCTACACCTGGCCGGCCCGCACCCTGCGTCGGATTATCCCCACCAGCCTGCACGGCCAGCTCGGCTATTACAGCTTCGACGGCGGCGCACCGATCACCGCCGGCACCTGGCAAGCGGCGTACAGCGCAGCGCAAGTGGCCCTCACCGCACAAGCTGCGATCCAGCGCGGCGCCCGCAGTGCTTTCGCGCTGTGCCGTCCACCGGGACACCATGCCGCCAGCGACTTGATGGGCGGTTATTGCTACCTCAACAACGCCGCCATTGCCGCTCAGGCCTTCCTCGATCAGGGCCACAAAAAGGTCGCGATCCTCGACGTCGACTACCACCACGGCAACGGCACCCAATCGATTTTCTACGAACGCAGCGACGTGCTGTTCACCTCGATTCACGGCCATCCGGAAGCCGAGTTTCCGTTCTTCCTCGGCTATGAAGACGAACTCGGCGAAGGGGCCGGCGAAGGCTTCAACTTCAACTACCCTTTGCCGGCCGGCAGCGGCTGGGACAGCTGGAGTGCAGCGCTGGAACAAGCCTGCAAAGAGATCGAGCAATACGGCGCGGACATCGTTGTCGTGTCCCTGGGCGTCGACACGTTCAAGGACGATCCGATCTCTCAATTCAAGCTCGACAGCCCGGATTACCTGGCCATGGGCGAGCGCATCGCGAAGCTCGGCAAACCGACGCTGTTCGTGATGGAAGGCGGTTACGCGGTCGAAGAAATCGGCATCAATGCCGTGAACGTTCTCGAAGGTTTTGAAAGCGCCCAATGAGGAATTAGAACAATGAACAGACTCAAGCGTTTTATTGCACCGGTGCTGTGCGCCACGGTGCTCGGTGGCGCCGCCCACGCTGAAGAGCGAACGTTGCGCGTCTACAACTGGTTCGACTACATCACCCCCAAGGCGCTGGAAGACTTCAAGGCACAGAACACCCAGACCAAACTGGTCTACGACATCTTCGACACCAATGAAGCACTCGAAGCCAAGCTGCTGACCGGCAACTCCGGCTACGACGTGGTGGTGCCGTCCAACGTGTTCCTCGCCAAGCAGATCGAAGCCGGCGTGTTCCAGCCGCTGGACCGCAGCAAACTGCCGAACTGGAACCACCTCGATCCGAAGCTGATGAAGCTGCTGGAAGGCAACGATCCGGGTAACAAATTCGCCGTGCCGTACATGTACGGGACCATCCTGATCGGCTTCAACCCGGACAAGGTCAAAGCCGCCCTGGGCGACAATGCACCGGTGGACAGCTGGGACCTGATCTTCAAGGAAGAGAACATCAGCAAGCTCAAGCAGTGCGGCGTCGCCCTGCTCGACTCGCCGTCGGAGATCCTGCCGCTGGCCCTGCAACACCTCGGCCTGGACCCCAACAGCAAGAAGCCGGCGGACTACGAAAAGGCTGAAGCGCTGTTGATGAAAATCCGGCCGTACATCACCTACTTCCACTCCTCCAAATACATGGCTGACATCGCCAACGGTGACATCTGCGTCGCGGTCGGTTATTCCGGCAGCTTCTCCCAGGCCGCCAACCGCGCCAAGGAAGCCAAGAACGGTGTGATCGTCGACATGCGCCTGCCGAAAGAAGGCGCGCCGATCTGGTTCGACATGCTCGCCATTCCCAAAGGTGCGAAGAACCCGGAAGACGCCTACACCTTCATCAACTACCTGCTGCAACCGCAAGTGATCGCGCCGGTCAGCGACTTCGTTGGCTATCCGAACCCGAACAAGGACGCCACGGAAATGGTCGACCCGGCGATCCGCAACAACCCGAACCTGTACCCGACCGAAGCGGCGATGGGCACGCTGTACACCCTGCAACCGTTGCCGCGCGATGCTGAACGTGCGCGCACGCGAGCCTGGACCAAGATCAAGTCAGGGACCTGATCACCCGCCAAATCAAAGACCCGCGCGATGGCGGGTCTTTTTTTGCCTGCGATACATATCTACCACCTTCAGCCCTCGACGGCCCTCTACCTTGACCGAACACAGCGCTGCCCCATCGGCGCTTCACCGGCAACAGGAAACGGCCATGCCCGAGACTCCCTCCAACATCTCTGAAGACATACTGACCCAACTGGTGACCGGCCCTTCGATCAGGGAAGTCGCTTCAGCCTCATTGCGCTCCGCCCTCGACACCGCGTATCCACACCTGCACATCGACCCGAACCTGGCTGTGGTGGTGACGCCCGTCTGGACACTCGCCGGCGAACAGGCCAGGCCGGGCAGCAACCGGATCGAGTCCCTCACTGACGTGCTGGTGCGGCTCGGTTTATCCGGAACGACGGTGACCTACATCGACGGGGAACATTTTCTGACCCTGCCATCGGCTGTCGACTCGGCCATTCATCTGCCGGTAAAGATCGATACCCTTGGGTGCCAGCTCAACAAACTGGCCAGGCTGCTGTTCGTGGCCTATCAGGAACAGCAACTCGATTACTGGAACCAGCCCACAGCGGCCTCGACACCTCGCTGGCATCAACTCTCCGGTGCGCTGCGCAACATCTGGAACGTCGACGAAAAGGCCGGCTGGGACGAAGACCAGCGGGCCATTGCCCTCGCCGTCTACGGTTACCCACAACAGACCGAACGGCAACCTCATGACAAATACGCAATCAAGGCCTGCCTGATTGACGTCGACTGTCTCGACAATCAGACCACCCATCACTTGAGACTGCTGGACACCTCGGTGGTGATGGGCACCCACGGTGAACGCACAATCGTCGTGACCCATTCGATCGCAGAAGGCTTCAGGCACTACGACTCACTGGCGTCATTGGGCGAAACGCTGGCCGGGCGCATTGCTGCCTCGAAAGGTGATCGCACGCTGAAATGGCGCCTGTACGAACCCACCGGAGATTTTTTTGATCATCAGGCCTGTGCACTGATTGCGCTCGAGGTCGATGCCATCGGTTTACTCGGTGGCGCTGTTGCTGCACTGACGCCATCCCTTGCCCCGCAGGTGAGCGCCGCAGCAAAACATTTCACGGACTATCACGAACAGCCCTCTTCACGTTTCAGCCAGATCCAGGGTCTGTTGCCAGACTGGCTGACCAATGCGTCACCCACAGACCTGACCCGCTACAGCCGACACTTGATGGACCTCGCGCTGCTACGGGAACAGGACGCCGGCAAATCCTTCGATGAGGGCATCCCCTCTCTTCCTGACTTTGCCTTGCAAGCGCTGACCGATCAGATGATCAAGGACAACAAGATCGAGAATCAGACGGCCGCGACAAAGCTGAAATTGAAGGACATCGAAGTCACTATCACCAGTCTCGTCGTCCTCGGCGCGATCATCGTACCCGGCAAAACCCGGACCCTCACGCTGACGCTGGTGGAGTTGGCACTGCAAAACCTGATTGACTCGCCACCAGGCAACAAGACGGTGCAATACAAAAGCGGTGAAGCGGCGCCCGCGTGGATGACACCGTCCTACCTGGAAGACCTGGTCACCACAGTGAATATCGGGCAAACCTACCCCAGCCTGATCAAAAGCAAACTCCTCGCCGCACCCACGGAAAGCCTGCGTCGACAGAACCTCTACACCCGCCACCTGCGCATACAACTGCCGCTTCAGGCACTCCAACTCAAGGTTCGTGGCGAGGCTGGCATCGACGAACAGGGCTACCGTTATGCAGTCGCGGCCATGCAGGAAAAGGCGGCAGATCGATACGTCGACGGGCTGGAAATCGTCATTCGTCCGCTGGCATTCATTCCCGGGGGACGTACCGACAGCAAGGCCGACGTTGTGACCAACATGTTTGTGATCGGACCGCGACTGACTGATAAAGGACCCTGCCTCCTGTATCGGCCGCTGCTGGATCTTCCGCTGGTTCAATATGGCGGCGAGGCGAACCTGTTATATGCGATCAAGCACAACAAGGCGCTGCGCCAGTCAGTGCTGGCCTGGCTGCCGGAAGACGTGCACTTCAACTACTCGCAATATGTGTTTCCTGGTCAATTGCCTTCTGCCTGGACGCTGTCGCAATGGTTGACCGACCCCACCTCGGCACTGGGCATGATGGGCGCGCTTAGCTTGAGTGCGACGCCTGTCGTCGAACCGTCTGCGCAGACACTGTTCACCGACAACGCCAATGCGCTGGTCACCCTGGCCGACCGCCAAGCGGTCTCCAATGCTGAACGTCGCTGGGCCACGCTCAAACAGGGCGCATGGATGCTGTTCAATGTGGCACTTCCCTTTTTCGGGCGCACGGGCGCAACGGCTGCCTGGATATGGCAAATCATGGACGACTTGCACCAGGCCAATGAAGCCGGGCAAGCGGATGACAACGATCAGGCATGGGCCGCACTGACGGATCTGTTTCTGTCCCTGGGCATGGTGCTTGCCCATCGCGCGGCTACTCGCAACAAACCCGCGGTGCGCGCTGTGGAAAAGAGCCCGACACCCGCTGTAACGCCGCTGCCGGCGCCAAAGATTACCGTGACGCAACTACCCGATCTCGCCGCCGATTATTTACCCGCCAACCATGAAACATCCGTGCATATCCACGGCGTGCTGATGCCGGATTCATTGGCCACCCTGCTGGACGGGCTGGCGATTGAAAAACCTGCGGCGTTGAAAGAGTCCTCGACCGAAACCGGCCGTCACCGATTCCTGAGCCCACTGAATCAGAAATGGTATGCCAAGGTCGGTCAGCGCTGGTTCGAAGTCATGCTGGACGACAACGATGATGTGCAGATCATCGACTCACGGCAAACGCCCGCCACAACAGGCCCTCTCTTGATCCATTCGGCGAAGGGTGAATGGTTCATCGACACGCGCCTGAGACTGCGCGGCGGCGGCAGGAATCGAAGGGAAATCGAACGCAAAAACCAACAGCACAAGGACGACTTGAAACGGCAACTGACCGCATTCGATGTCCGTAAGCCGGGCTTGAAAAAAGAGCTCGATGCCGTGGAAAAAACGGCCGACGCCAATCGCCAGCCCTTGATCGACGTATTGAATTCACAGCTGACGGAATATGGCGCCTATATCGAGCAGCTCAAGACTTACAACGCCCTCGAGACCATCTCCAACTACCGCCCGGTAATGGTCAGCTGCCTGGATTATCAACTGTCACTGACGCAGAAATGGTTCGAGCGGCAAAACCGTGAGTTCGGTGAGCGTATGCGCCAGTCCCTCGCCCTTCTGGACAACGAGACAACCGCGGGCGCCCAGTCGCCCCGCCAGACACATCAACTCACCAGCGACATGACCCAGGGGGTTATCGACAAGATCGAGTTCGCCCATGCGCGCATCGAAGAACTGCTGCGACTGGGCAAAGAAGGGGCAGAAGCGGCGCGGGAATACAGGGCCCTGCTACCGTCGTTCAGTCTGCACGACTTGAAACTGTTCCAGATCAGCCTGGCTCAGGAGCTATGCCTCAGCGACAGCGGTACTGTCGCCACCCCGCTGGCTCGCCAGGCCATGCAACAGATAGTCGAAGATGCCGGCCTCACCATCCAGTCCTCGCTGGACCTTGCTGCCGAAGACAGTGCGCTACCACTGCTCGAACGGATCGACGGTTTCAATGATCTGGTGGAACAGTTCGCGACCCTGGACCTACGGATTCTCGATCTGCCCGAAGAATATCCGCAACAGCTGCTGCAGCCGCCACTCAATCTCATGCGCCAGCGAATCGAAACGTTCAAGGAACAGAGCATGAATCATCTGGTGGGCCTGTTGCATGAGCGCCGATTGCTGGAGCCGACTCCGGGGCCTTCCCGCCCTGCTCCGTCCACCAGACGCCTGATCAAAACTCGCTTCAAGGGCACGGTGGTCGGCAAGCTCCGCGACCGCGCAGCCGCGGATGACACCGACCTGATCGACGTCACTTCGCCGCTCACCCACAAAGTCATCGCGACCTTTCACGAAAAAACCCCCGGTGTGTGGCTCGAACATGTGCCGCTCGCGACAAAAGTGCCGACAACCCCACGCCCGGATTTGGCTGCCAGCATTCAGGCGGGTCAGTCACTGCTGGATCGATCAGGGGCATTTACCCGCCGCACCGAGGCAATTGCACAACGGGCAGGGCGTATCCCGGTGGAAATCGAAGACATGTTTCATCAACAGGCCCGCCAGTTGGAAGCCGCCGCCGATGCCATCGAAAGGGCCCTGACCGATAAAAACCTCACCGACAGCGGGCCGGGTTCGGGCGCCAACATCGCCAAGATCCTCAACGAAGAGGCGACCCGCTTCTACGAAAAGGGCCGTGCGACCCGGATCGACATGATCAAGCGACAACTCCCCACTGCGCCTCGCGTTGATTGGCTGCACGAAAGAGGCTTGGTGAATATCGTCAAGAACGCCGGTCGAAAACAGACAAAGCGCAGGAAGGACTATTTCGACGAGTATGAAATTCGTGACTCTGCCACCGGGAATGTGCTTTGGTACGCCCACTTTCATTACCCCAAGCCCGACGCAGCAGTCGGAGGGTATACCGCTGCCCATCTGAAAACTGTCGCGCAACGAACACTGGGTGGTGCATTTGATTGGCAAACAGCCCATACCAACAACGAATTGATCGCGATCAATCGCAGCGAAATCAGCTCTCAACTGGCCAAAGCGCTGTTTTTGCCAAAGGTAAAACCCATGGTCTCCAGAACGTGAGCTTTCGAAAACGATGACCTGCGCAAACTGTTTCTGGAGCTGGAACCTCAGGCCAGGAACTGACGTGCAATGCGCTTAACGCCAGACCTTTTCCAGACGCCCGAGTGCGGCACGGATCGCAGCCTCGGGCACCGCCGCGAAACCCAGGACCAGCCCGGCGCGCTGGTCCGCTGGTAGTGTCGAATCCGGCAACCAGTAACTGCTCAGCGCATTGATCTCGACATCGACGCTGGCCGCTTGCTCCACCAACTCGCGCTCACGGGCCTGCGAGTCGACCGCCACCGTCAGGTGCAGCCCTGCCGCGACACTCGGCAAGCTACCGATGCCGGGGATGTTCTGCGGCCAACCAGCCAATAAGGTATTGCGTCGGCTCAGGGCCGCACGGCGCATGCGGCGGATGTGTCGCTGGAAATGCCCGGCGGCCATGAACTCGGCCATGACCGCTTGAGTGCTCACCTCAGAATGCCGTACGTCCACCGCTCGCCGTTGCGAGAAGGCCTGAACCAAACCGGGCGGCAGCACCAGATAACCCAGCCTTAGCGCCGGGAAGGCGACTTTGCCAAACGTCCCGACATACAAAACTCGCCCCTGCCGATCGAGGGCCGCCAACGGAGCCAGCGGCGCGCCGCTGTAGCGGTATTCGCCGTCGTAGTCGTCCTCGACGATCCAGCCTTGGGTGCGTTCAGCCCACGCCAGCAACTCGAGGCGACGCGCCAGGCTCATTACCACGCCGGTCGGGTATTGATGCGACGGTGTGACATACGCCAACCGACAATCGCTGAGGCCATTCAATTCGTTGCAGTTAATGCCCTCGCTGTCCACCGCCACGCCATGCAGTTTCGCACCGGCCACGGCGAACGCATGACCTGCCGCCCGATACCCCGGATTCTCAATCGCCACCCCATCGCCCGGCTCCACCAGCAGCTGTGCACAAAGGCTAATCCCCTGCTGCGCGCCACTGGTGATCACTATTTGCTCAGCCGAACACTGCATTCCTCTCGAACTGCGCAAATACGCGGCAATCATGCCGCGCAAACGCTCGTCGCCCGCCGGATCGCCGTAACAGAGCTGCTGCAAATCCGGTTTGCGCCAGAAAGCCGCATTCAGCTTGGCCCACACCTCGAAAGGAAACAGATCGAATGCCGGCACGCCGACCCGAAAGGCCTTGGGCGGACCACTCGGCGGGGTCGGCAAATGGTTGCTCTCGACCCGACCCAACGCACCGCTGTGGATAACTTTACTGGATGAAACCACAGGCAAATCAAGCCAATTTGTGGATAAGGCTGTGGGTAACCCTGTTGACAACCCTGTGGATACTTTTGTGGATAATTTTTTTGCCGTTGCCACGGTTTGAGGCAGTTGCGCAACGTAAGTCCCGTCACCGACTCGCCCCTCGATAAACCCCTCGGCATAGAGTTGATCGTAGGCTCGCACCACGCTGTTTCTGGAAATCGCCAGCGCCGCCGCCAGATCCCGGCTGGCCGGTAATCGCGTGCCACTGGCCAGGCGTCCGTCGAGCACCCGCAGGCGCAATGCCTGATAGAGCTGGCGACTCAAGCCCTGACGACGATCAAGTTCGATACCGGCGGGGTTGAATGACAAGGAAAGCGGCGCTTCGCTCATGACAATGGACCTATGAAATTGGTCATTAATGGCTCTTACAACAGACCAATAGCCTGCCTAGGATGGACGCATTCGCCAAGGAATATTTCCATGTACAACCCCAGCGGCTTTGCCATCAAAGATTTGTCTGAACTGCAGCAGCAGATACTCGACACCCGTCTCGCCATGGTGGTCACCCACGGCGAGCAAGGCCTGCAAGCCAGTCATCTGCCGCTGCTATTCAATCCTGAACAGGGCGCGAATGGCACCCTCTACGGCCACTTCGCCCGGGGTAATCCTCAGTGGAAGGAACTGCAGGATGGCGCCGAAGCGCTGGTGATTTTTGCCGGCGCCGATGCCTACGTCAGCCCGGGGTTTTACCCGAGCAAAGCCGAGCACGGCAAAGTCGTACCGACCTGGAACTACGTCGCCGTACATGCATACGGCACGGCCGAAGTGTTCACCGACGCTGATCGTCTGCTTAATCTGGTCAGCGCGCTGACCGATCGCCATGAAGCCGGCCGCGCTCAGCCATGGAAAGTGGCAGACGCACCCGCTGATTACATCGACGGCATGCTCAAGGCCATCGTCGGATTCGCCCTGCCGATCCACCGTCTGGAAGGCAAGCGCAAGCTCAGCCAGAACCGCAGCACCGCAGACATCGCCGGTGTGCGCGAGGGGCTCGCCGCCAGCCCTGATGTGCACGACCAGGCCCTCGCCCACTTGATGCGTTAAGGAATGAACATGAGTCAGATTGAAATTCGCCAGGTCAGCGCGGACGATCACGCCGCCTGGTTGCCGCTGTGGCAAGCCTACCTGCGCTTCTACAACACCGAATTGCCAGATGCAGTCACTGACAGCACCTGGCAGCGCATGCTCGACCGCAATGAACCGACTCATTCGGCGCTGGCGTGGGTCGATGGCAACGCGGTGGGCATGGTGAACTTCATCTACCATCGCTCGAACTGGAGCATCGAAAACTCCTGCTACCTTCAAGACTTGCTGGTAACGCCGGAAACCCGCGGCACCGGCATCGGCCGCAAGCTCATCGAATTCGTCTACGCCACCGCCCAGGCGGACGGTTGCTGCAAAGTCCACTGGCTGACCCACGAAACCAACGCCACCGCGATCCAGCTTTACGAGCGCATCGCCGAACGCCCTGGTTTCATCCAGTTTCGCAAAGCCCTTTAAGGTTCAAGGAGAACAGCATGTCGACTTCACTCGCAGACTGGAAAGGCGTCCCGGCGCCGTCGGTTAAAATCATTGAAGGGCGTTTCATCCGCCTGGAAAAACTCGACCCGGCACGTCACGCCGAGGGTTTGTGGAAAGCCCTGCAAGGCCCGGGAGCGGACCCGAAACTCTGGGACTATTTGCCTTACGGTCCTTTTCCGGAACGCAGCGCTTTCAACGATTGGTTGAACAATCATGCGACCAACAGCGACCCGTATTTCTTCAGCGTGATCGACCGTGCCAGCGGTGAGGTGCAGGGCATCCTGAGTCTGATGTCGATTGTCCCGGCGCAAGGTCGCATCGAAATCGGCCACGTCACTTTCGGTGCGCCGATGCAGCGTTCGCCGAAAAGTACCGAGGCGGTTTACTTGCTGGCCAGAGAGTCGTTTGCGTTGGGCTACCGGCGTCTGGAGTGGAAGTGCAACAACGGCAACGCCCGTTCCAAGTACGCGGCGGAGCGGTTGGGGTTCAGTTTTGAAGGCGTGTTCCGACAGCACATGGTGGTCAAGGGACAGAACCGGGACACCGCGTGGTATTCGATTCTGGATTCAGAATGGCCGGCGATTGGCGCAGGTTTTGAGCGGTGGCTATCCGATGAAAACCAGACGGATTCCGGGCAGGTGAAAACACTGGCTGAGTGCCGCGGGTAATTTGTCGACTGTACTGACGTCTTCGCGAGCAAGCCCGCTCCCACACTTGACCTGCGACGACCACGGCATTGTGGCCAACCGAAGATCCTGTGGGAGCGAGCCTGCTCGCGATGGGCATCACGCTAACTTTTGGGCAAGCACCGCAATATGCTCCGGCCCAATCCCGCAGCATCCGCCCAAATGACTGGCGCCGCGCGCTTTCCAGTCAGCCGCCCATTGGAGATACCCCGGCGGATCGAGGTCTTCACGCAACGGATCCAGACCGTCGTTGGCCGTGGCCTCTTTCGGTTGTGGCGGGAAGGCATTGGCGTACGCACCGATGTGGATCTTCACCCCCAAACGCTGGAAGGTTTCCCGCGCCGCATCAATCGCAGCGCCGATCACTTCTGGCTGACTGCAGTTGAACAGCAACGCCTCGACACCCAGCTCGGCAGCCACCGCTGCGGCCTCAGCGACAGGCTCACCCGAACGCAAACGCGGCACTTCGTCCGTGTCTTCATCCTTCAAGGTAAATGACAGCCAGAACGGTTTTCCGTCCTTGGGCAGGCCGGCGTGGATTGCTCGCGCCTCGACGATGGAGCTTTGTGTTTCGGCTAGCCACAGGTCGACATGAGGCGCCAGCCCGTTGACCAACGGCGTCAGCAATTCTGTCACCCGAGCAGCATCAAACAGGTCAGGACGATAGGAGCCGAACAGCGGTGGCAACGAACCGGCCACACGCACAGCCTTGCCCGAAGCTTCTACTGCCCGGCGCGCCAGCTCACCGGCCAGCGCCGCGAGGGCCTGCCCTTCTGCTGCAAAACGCTCTTCGCCGATGTGAAACGGCACCACCGCATAACTGTTGCTGGTGATCACGTTGGCGCCACTGTCGATATAAGCCGCGTGCACCGCCTCTACCGCCCGCGGCGCTTCGCTCAAAGCCAGCGCCGACCATTCGGGCTGTCTGAACGGCGCTCCTGCGCGCTGCAGCTCACGACCCATGCCGCCATCCAGAATTACCGTGCTTCCTGCGCTCATATGCTTTTCACTCATATGCTTATGAAAATAACTCACTATCAGAGTCGTGCTTATAACTATTTAATACGCACCATTCGGTTAATAACAACCACTTTTTTTCAGGGATCGACTGTGAAATTTCAACCACTCCTGGCCCTGGGCCTGACGATTCTGGCTGCCTCCACCCAAGCCTTTGGCGGAGCCACGCTAGACCGCATCGAGCAGAAGAAAGAACTGGTGGGCGTGTTGATGGAAAGCTATCCACCGTTCTCTTTCCTCAACGATCAGAACCAGCTCGACGGATTTGACGTCGATGTAGCCAAAGCCGTGGCGGACAAACTGGGCGTCAAACTGCGCCTGGAAACGCCGTCCTGGGACGTCATCGCCGCCGGACGCTGGAGTGGCCGCTACGACATCTGCGTCTGCTCGATGACGCCGAGCAAGGCACGGGCTGAAGTCTTCGATTTCCCGGTCGAGTATTACGCCTCACCAGCGGTGATCGTGGTCAATGCCAAGGATGATCGCATTCACAGCGCCAAGGACCTGAGCGGCAAGAAAGTCGGCCTCACCAGTGCGTCCAGCTACGAAAGTTACCTGAACAAAAACCTGGTGATCGAAGGTGCTGAAGACACCCAGTTGCAGTACCCGTTCGAGGATGTGCAGATCGCGCCGTATGACACCGATAACGTGGCGTTCCAGGACCTGGGCCTCGGCGCTGGCGTGCGGCTGGATGCAATCCTCACCAACCTCGTCACCGCGCAACCGCGCCTCACCGAAGACAAACGCTTCAAGCTGGCCGGCGAGCCGCTGTACTCGGAGCCGAACTCGGTGGCCATCGAGAAAGGCGACGCGCAGTGGGACGCCAAGGTGCGTGAGGTCTTTGCGCAACTGAAACAGGAAGGCACCCTGGGCAAACTCTCGCAAAAATGGATCGGCGCCGACATCAGCCAATGACTTCTTTCCCGACACCTCCTCAACCGCCACAACCGGTGGCTGAGTCGCGGCTGCAACGCCTCTTCGGTTTCCGCACGCGCTTGTACCTGACGTGGGCGGCGATGTTTGGATTGTTCGCCAGTTTCTTCCTGAGCTTCGACCTGAAGTTCTCGATCATCCTCGACAAACTGCCCAACCTGATCGGCCTGCACCTGGCGCCGAACGGCTTCCTGCAAGGCGCGGCGCTGACGCTGTTTCTGTGCCTGGCCTCAATCGTGACGTCGTCGCTGCTGGGTTTCATCACCGCCCTGGCGCGCCTGTCGAAAAGCGCCGTGGCCTTCGGCATCGCCAGTTTCTACGCCTCGTTCTTTCGCGGCACACCGCTGCTGATCCAGATCCTGCTGATCTACCTCGGCCTGCCGCAACTGGGCATCGTCCCCGGCGCAGTCACCGCCGGCATCATCGCCCTGTCGTTGAACTACGGCGCGTACCTCAGCGAAATCTTCCGCGCCGGCATCCTCGGCGTCGCCCATGGACAACGCGAAGCCTCCCTGGCACTGGGCATGCGCGAAACAGTGATCTTCTGGCGCGTCACCCTGCCCCAGGCCATGCGCACCATCATCCCGCCGACCACCAACCAATTCATCTCGATGCTCAAAGACTCGTCACTGATCTCGGTGATGGGGGTTTGGGAAGTGATGTTTCTGGCGCAGTCGTACGGGCGGTCGAGCTATCGGTATATCGAGATGCTGACGACGGCGGCGATTATTTACTGGGTAATGTCGATCGGGCTGGAGCTGATTCAGGCAAGGATGGAGCGGCATTATGGGAAGGCGTATTTGAGTCGGAGTTAGGCTGAAGGCTGACGGATGGACATCATTCTGTAAAAACCCTCCGCTATACAAGACGGCCCGCTTATAACAAAAAGGCCGTCTCACATGCCCTTCTCTCACCAGCGCCTGGCATTCTGCATCGCGTTATTGATCAGCACCGGCGCCCACGCCGCCCCCTTCAAAAATGTGCAAATCGACACTGCGACCACCGCCGCACAAACCCTCGGCGGTGCCGACACGCTGACGATCTCGGCGCCGGGCAGCATCACCAATGCGGGCAAGACTGTGAGCCTGAAAGACAGCACCAGCGGCACCGGCGTGGTGATCGATAACGCGGGCAAGATCATCTCGACCGGCGGCCGGGCGATCGACAGCAGCGGCGACCTGACCCAAGCGCGCAACTACAGCATTTACAACCGCGTTGGCGGGCAGATCCTTGGTTTCAATGACGCCCTGCGCATCGACAGCAACTTCGTCAGCGGCAGCCTGCTGATCGATAACAGCGGCATCATCCGTTCCACCACCGGGCAAGGGCTGGACCTGGATGCGTTGCGCAGTGCCGGGGTCAAAACCACGATCATCAACCGCGCGGGCGGATTGATTCGCGGAGACGCCAGCGATGGCATGAAGACCGGCGCCAACGCGACGATCACCAACTATGGCGAGATCGCTACCGGCGACTCTCGAAGCGCCGACGACAAGTTCGACGGTATCGACATCGATACCGCGACCGGCGTGACGGTGACCAACTACGGCAGCATTTCCGGCGGCCGCCACGGTATTACCACCGACCTCGGCGCGACACTGACCAACTACGGCCAAATCACCGGTCGCAATGGCTCGGGTTTCGGCTCCGATGGCGACGGCACCGTGATCAACCACGGCACGATTACCGGGTCCTATTCGGGCCTGCAACCTAATGGCGACGGCGATGGCGTGGACATCGACAATCTCGCCCACATAGAGAACTACGGCACCATTCAAGGTATCGGCGCCGGGGGTGTCGACAAGGGTGGTTTCGCTAACGGCAGTGAAGGCATCGCGTTGGGCGGCGGCTATGTGTTGAACGCCAACGGCGCGCTGATCGCCGGCGCCAACAGCGCGATTCTGGTGGACGATGGCAGCGGCGGATCAGGCGTTGCCGCGACCGCACTGGAAAACTTCGGCACCATTCAGGGCCTCGACGGTTTCGGTGTGAAGTTTGTCGGTGAGTTCGCCGACAACGTGATCAACGGCGGCACGATCAGCGGCAGCAACGGCCTGGCGCTGGATCTGGGGGGAGGCAACGACAGCCTGACATTGCGCAACGGCAGTCGCTTCGTCGGTGTAGTCGACGGCGGCAGCGGTGACGACCGCGTGGTGATGGACGACGCTGCGGGCGGCAGCTTCGGCGCGAGTCGCAACTTCGAATGGCTGGAGGTCAAGCAAGGTGCCTGGACGCTGACCGGGAGCGGTGATTTCAGCGATGGCGGCGCGGTGCGCAACGGCTCGACGCTGATCAACCAGGGGGGCATCGCCGGCAACCTGACCGTCGACGCTGGCGGTGTGTATGCCGGCGGTGGTTCGGTGGGCAACTTGCTGGTCAACGGGACTTTACGGACCAACACTCAACTCGGCACGGCGACCATCACCCATGATTTGACCATGAGCAGCGGTTCCACTTTGGCCTATGGCGTCAACGCCGATGGCAGCAGCGCGCCGGTCAAGGTCGGCGGCGTGGCCAACCTGAACGGCGCAACCTTGGCGGTGAACCCCGGTAGCGGCACCTATCCGTGGCAAAGCCAATACACCGTGCTGCAAGCCGCGAGCATCAACGGCACCTTCGGCAAAGTCACCAGCGACTACGCGTTCCTCACGCCGACCCTCGCGTACACCCCGACCCAGGTCGACCTGACCTACACGCGCAACGATGTCGCGTTCAACGAATTCGCGGTCACGGGTAACGGCAGCAACGCCGCCAACAGCCTGGCCTCGATGAGTAAAAACAACGCGCTCTACAACGCATTGCTCAACACCACCAGCACCACGGCCGGCAATGCGATCGAGCAACTCGCCGGCGCCAGCAACGCCAACCTGACCAGCGCCACCCTCGGTGCCAGCAGCCAGATTGGCGGCAGCATGCTGTCGGCGATGCAACAAATGAGCGGCGGTTCAGGATTGCTGGTTGCCCTGGATCAGCGCGACACCCCGGTGCTCGCCGCCACCGGCGTCCCGTCCGAAGCCCGCAACCTCAACGACCCGAACGCCCAAGGCCGACTCTGGCTGCAAGCCATCGGCGGCTACGGCAAGCTCGATGGCAAACACGGCAACAGCGGTCTGGAACAACGCACCAAGGGCACCGTGCTCGGGACTGATTGGGCGCTCGATCCGCAATGGCGCCTGGGTGTTCTCGGCGGCTATTCGAAAACGGATCTGGACGCCACGGGAGTCGATGGCAACGTCGAGAGTTGGCACGCCGGCGTTTACGCCTTGCGCCAAAGCGGACCCTTCGCTTTGCGTCTCGGCGCCGCGTACAGCGGCCATCAAGGCGAAAGCAAACGTACTGTCGCCTTCAACGGTTTCAGCGACCGACCAAAAGGCGATTACGACGCCGACAGCCAACAGGCCTTCGCCGAACTCGGGTACGCGATGGGCAGCGGTCGCCTCAGCGCCGAACCGTTTGCCAGCCTCGGCTACCAGCGTTATCACCGCGACAGCTACCAGGAAAAAGGTGGAGCCGCAGCGTTGCAGGTGGACGAAGAAACACAGGACAACTTCAGCAGCACCTTCGGCCTGCGTCTGGCACACCTGAGTTCGCTGGAGAACGGCATGAGCCTGACGCCACGCATGACCGCTGGCTGGAAACACACCTATGGCGATGTCAGCAACTCGACGCGCCAGGCATTTGTAGTCGGAGGAACGGCGTTCAGTGTCGATGGCAGTTCGCTGGATCGTGACAGTCTGGTGCTGGAAGCCGGGCTGGATCTGGGTATTTCAGCGCGGCATTCGGTGGGGGTGGGTTATAGCGGGGAGATGGGGAGCAACAGCCGCAATCATGGGGTGATTGGGCAGTGGCAGATGAGTTTTTGAGTAGCACTAGTCGGCGGCGTCTTGAATAGTTGTAAGAAAGGTCTTTCGCTCGGGCGGCCAAAAGTCCTCTCAATCAAGCGAACAGCTATTTTCTACACAACGATCTGACACCGCCCGCAAACGAGCCGGAACCGACTGACATCGGCATAGAATCGCGCTCTTTAGAGTTTGACCTCCAGTTAATTGAGGTCAAACCAGATGCCCGTTCAACACACGTTTCGCCCACAATATCTGGCGCTAGCCATTGCGCTTGCGTTGGGTTGTACCGAAATCTCACTTGCCCAACAGATCTCTGCCGAGACCATTGATCCTGCGGCCGAAACTCCGGATCAGCTCCTGGCGGCTCTTGAAGCATTCATTATTGATCCCGACACCATCAAGATCCCGATCAACAAGACAGCGGATGGTGTTAATCCGAAATTCGGTGACAAAAATGAGCTGGTCATTGTATCGGGTCGCGGAAGTCTCACCGGAATGGTTGACGGTGGTGGCGGTATCAACTTCCTGCAACTCGACACCGCGAGCGGCGGCACGCTAGGCAAGACTAATCGCTTCGAAGGTTTGGAGCTTAAACGAAGTACCTGGACCTTGAATGGTTCCGGTGACTTCAACACTGGTGTCCTGGTTCGTCCCAAAGCAACACTGATAAACGATGGGCATATCGAAGGAGGAGCGTTGGCTCAGGGAGCGCTTATCAACACTGGCAAGATTGGCGGCGGCGTGACAGTGCAATCAGGAGGCATCCTGAAAAATTCGGGGGATATTCGAGGTGACGTTGTTATTGATGAAAATGGCGTATTGGCCGGCAATGGCTTGGTCGGTGCTCTAGAGGTAAACGGGAAATTCTCCGCAGACAAAATGCACGGTGCCCCGAAAGTATCAGGTGACTTAACGCTTTCGAAAACGGCCGAACTGACCTACGAGGTCGATGCCGGTCGCAAAAGTGAAGCGATATGGGTCGGTGGCACCGCCAGCCTTGGTGGCGCCACGCTGAACATCGTTGCAACACCCGGTGACTACCCGTTGATCAGCGAAAACACCATCCTTATTGCCAAAAAAGTCGAAGGTGAATTTGGAAAGGTACTCAATAACCTTGCCTTTTTAACGCCCAAGCTCGAATACGCAGAAAACAAAGTCGATCTGATCTTCACACGTAACGATGTGCCCCTCGAGAGTGCTGCGATCAGCGATAACGGAAAGGAGTTCGCTCAAAGCATCGAAGAACCGAAGGATATACCGCAAGAGCAGACCTCATCTGAAAATCCATTGGCTGTCGCTGAAACCCTGACTCCACCGGCAAGCACCAACTCTTCCGCCACCGCCTCCACGCAGACCGCTCCCGCCGAAACTCCCTCGACAGCCTCTGCTCCATCCCCCACCGATGCGCCTGGTACCGCCTCATCAGCGCCATCAACAACGACCAATCCCGTCGCCACAACACCAAAACCAACTACCCCCGCAAACGCCGCTGTCAACGCCCTGCTCGGCAGTAACAAAGTGATCGCCGCCCATGCAATTGAACAGCTTGCTGGCGGCAACACCGCCAACCTCGCCAAAGCCACCCTGAACAGTGACAGCCCGGTCAGCGCCACCCTGCTCTCAGCCATGCGCCAATTGGACAGCGCCAGCGGCTACAACAAACCCGGCAACCGATCCAACGCACTAAGCCTGGCCGTCGGCAACGAAGAAAACGGCAGGGTCTGGCTGCAAGCCTTGGGGCACGGCGGAACGCTGGATCGCGACCACGATGCGCTGCAAACGTCGACCAAAGGTCTCGTGCTGGGGGCGGATTGGCGCGTTGATGAGGAATGGCGTATCGGTGTGATGGGCGGCAAGTCCGAGACCCGCCTGGACAGCCGCGAGCTCGACGGCGATCTCGACAGTTGGCACTTGGGCGCCTATGCGCTGCGCCAGAGCGGCCCCATGTCGCTGCGCCTCGGCGCGACCTACAGCAATCACGACGGCAGCACAAAACGGCGGGTTGCCTTCAACGGTTTCAGTGACCGTCCCGAAGGCCGTTACGACGCCAGCACCCAGCAGGCCTTCGCGGAAGTGGGTTACAACCTCGGTCGGGCCAATGTCAGCATCGAACCGTTTGCCAGCGTTGGCTATCAACGCTATCAGCGCGACGGTTACACCGAAAAAGGTGGCGCGGCCGCACTTAAAGTCCACGGCCAGACCCAGAACAATATGAACAGCACACTCGGTCTGCGTCTGGCGAAGGTCAACACGCTGGATAACGGCATGCAACTGACGCCGCGGTTCAGTGCCGGCTGGAAACACACGTATGGAGACGTCTACAGCGATACCCGCCAACGACTGGTAAGGGGCGGAAAAAACTTCACCGTATCCGGTGCGCCGCTGGACCGTGACAGCTTGCTGGTTAATGCAGGGCTGGACTTGGGCTTGTCAGCGAAACATTCGCTGGGTGTTGGCCTTATCGGCGAGATCGGCACTGACAGCCGCAATCATGGCGTAACAGGTCACTGGCGGATGACGTTCTGATCAACAACTGACTCAACGCAGTCCCTGTGGGAGCGAGCAGGCTCGCTCCCACATTTGCCAACGCGAAACTCCGGACAAAAAAAAGGGGAGCACATGCCCCCCCGAGGTTTAAAGCGTTGTATCGAGGCAGTTAACTCAGCCTTCGATCTCGATCAGGATTTCGCCCGGGTTCACCCGGTCGCCCTTGGCCACATGGATGGCGGTGACTTTGCCGGCGATGGCTGCCTGGACTTCGGTTTCCATCTTCATCGCTTCGGTGATCAGCACGGCTTGCCCCGCTTTCACGGTGTCGCCTTCCTTGACCAGCACGTCGACGATGTTGCCCGGCATGGTGGTGCTGACGTGGCCTGGAGCGCTAGCTTGCTTGCGCTTGCTGCTGCCGCCGCTGACGAATTCGTTGAGTGGTTCGAACACCACTTCTTCCGGCATGCCGTCGATGGACAGGTAGAAGTGACGCTTGCCTTCCGCCTTGACGCCGACACCGGTGATGTCGACGCGGTAGGTTTCGCCGTGGACGTCGATGACGAACTCAGTCGGCACGCCTTCGCCACCGGCTGAGGTCACACCGCCGGCCTCAGGGATCGGCAGCAGCACTTCTGGAGTCAGGGTGCCGGCAGCACGTTCTTCGAGGAACTTGCGGCCGATGTCCGGGAACATGGCGTAGGTCAGTACGTCTTCTTCAGACTTGGCCACTGCGCCGATTTCGGCACGCAGTTTGGTCATTTCCGGCTTGAGCAGATCAGCCGGGCGCACGTCGATCACTTCTTCGCTACCGATCGCCTGGCGACGCAGTTTTTCGTTCACGATACCCGGCGCCTTGCCGTAGCCGCCTTGCAGGTAAAGCTTCACTTCGTTGGTGATGGTCTTGTAGCGCTCGCCGGCCAGCACGTTGAAAAACGCCTGGGTACCGACGATTTGCGAGGTCGGGGTCACCAGCGGCGGGAAGCCGAGGTCTTCACGAACCCGCGGGATTTCGGCCAGCACTTCCGCCATGCGGTTCAGGGCGCCCTGCTCTTTCAACTGGTTAGCCAGGTTGGAAATCATCCCGCCCGGTACCTGGTTGACTTGCACGCGGGTGTCGACGGCGGTGAACTCGCTTTCGAACTGGTGATATTTTTTGCGCACGGCGTAGAAGTACAGGCCGATCTCTTGCAGCAGTTCCAGGTTCAGGCCGGTGTCGAACTCGCTGCCTTTAAGGGCGGCAACCATCGACTCGGTACCTGGGTGGCTGGTGCCCGAGGCGAAGCTGGAGATCGCGGTGTCGATGTGATCGGCACCGTTTTCGATGGCCTTGAGTTGGCACATCGTGGCCAGGCCGGCAGTGTCATGGGAGTGGATGAAGACCGGTAGCGACTGCTCGGATTTCAACGCCTTGACCAGTTCGCCGGTGGCGTACGGGGTCAGCAGGCCGGCCATGTCCTTGATCGCCACCGAGTCGCAACCCATGGCTTCCATTTGTTTGGCCTGGGCCACGAACGCGTCGATGGTGTGCACCGGGCTGGTGGTGTAGGCGATGGTGCCCTGGGCGTGTTTGCCAGCAGCTTTCACCGCTTCAATGGCCACTCGCAGGTTACGCACGTCGTTCATGGCATCGAAGATGCGGAACACGTCGATGCCGTTGACCGCAGCCTTGGCGACGAACGCTCTGACCACGTCGTCGCTGTAGTGGCGGTAGCCCAGCAGATTCTGGCCACGCAGCAGCATTTGCAGGCGTGTGTTAGGCAATGCGGCGCGCAGTTGGCGCAGACGCTCCCACGGGTCTTCTTTCAGAAAACGCACGCAGGCGTCGAAGGTTGCGCCGCCCCAGCATTCCAGCGACCAGTAGCCGACTTTGTCGAGCTTGTCGCAGATCGGCAGCATGTCTTCGGTGCGCATGCGGGTCGCGAGCAGCGATTGGTGGGCGTCGCGCAGGATCGTGTCAGTAACGTGGATTTTCTTGCTCATTGTTCTATTCCTCACAGGCCTGCGTGGGCGGCGATGGCGGCGGCGATGGCCAGGGCCAGCTCTTCGGGTTTGCGCTTGATCGAGTAGTTGGTCAGTTCAGGGTGGCTTTCAACGAAGCTGGTGTTGAACTGGCCGCTACGGAATTCCGGGTTACGCAGGATTTCCTGGTAGTACGCGGCGGTGGTCTTGACCCCTTGCAGACGCATGTCGTCGAGGGCGCGCAAGCCACGGTCCATCGCCTCTTCCCAGGTCAGTGCCCAGACCACCAGTTTCAGGCACATGGAGTCGTAGAACGGCGGAATGGTGTAGCCGGTATAGATCGCCGTGTCGGTGCGCACGCCGGGGCCTCCGGGCGCGTAGTAACGAGTGATCTTGCCGAAGCTAGGCAGGAAGTTGTTTTTCGGGTCTTCGGCGTTGATGCGGAATTGCAACGCGAAACCACGGTGCTGGATGTCTTCCTGTTTCACCGAAAGCGGCAGGCCGGACGCGATGCGGATCTGCTCACGCACAATGTCGATGCCGGTGATTTCTTCGGTGATGGTGTGTTCCACCTGCACCCGGGTGTTCATCTCCATGAAGTACACCTCGCCCTCGGCGAGCAGGAACTCCACGGTGCCGGCGTTCTCGTAGCCCACGGCCTTGGCCGCGCGCACCGACAGGTCACCGATGTAGGCGCGCTGTTCCGGGGTAAGTTGCGGGCTTGGCGCGATTTCGATGAGCTTCTGATTGCGGCGCTGGATCGAACAGTCACGCTCGAACAGGTGCACCACATTGCCAAAACTGTCACCGAGGATCTGCGCTTCGATGTGTTTCGGATTGACGATGCATTTTTCGAGGAACACTTCCGCCGAACCGAAGGCCTTGGTGGCTTCGGAGATTACCCGCGGGAAGGCTTGTTCGAGTTCTTCGCGGCTGTCGCAGCGACGGATACCACGACCACCACCACCGGAAGTCGCCTTGAGCATCACCGGGTAACCGATACGGTCGCCTTCGACCAAGGCTTCCGCGATGTCCGCGACGTTGCCTTCGGTGCCTGGAGTGACCGGGACGCCCGCCTTGATCATGCTGCGGCGCGCTTCGGTCTTGTCGCCCATGCGGCGAATGACTTCAGCCGATGGACCAATGAATTTGATGCCGCGTTCAGCGCAGATATCTGCCAGCTCGGCGTTTTCCGAGAGGAAACCGTAGCCGGGATGCAACGCATCACAACCGGTTTCCACGGCCAGATTCACCAGCTTGCGCGCATTCAGGTAACCGGCCAGTGGCTCGGCACCGATGCTGTGGGCCTCGTCCGCACGCTTCACATGCAAGGCATGGCGGTCGGCGTCGGAATAGATCGCGACCGAGCGAATGCCCATCTCGGCGCAGGCACGCACGATTCGTACGGCAATCTCACCACGGTTGGCGATCAGGATCTTTTTTATCACTTGGAGGTTCCCTTGAGCCGGTGGTACCCACGACCCGCTAGACCAGGTCGACGCGTGACCAAATGTTTCGATTTAGTCGCAGCCCCACACTAGCCCCCACAAGGGATTAACAAAAATGATTAATAATTGGGTTAGCCATAAGTAAAGACTTATAGTTGATTCATCAGCCTGGGGCGGGAGCTTCTAGATAATGCGTAAGTCATTGATGCGTATGACATTGCGTCAATTGCAGATCTTCAATGAGGTCTGTGATTTGCGATCCTACAGCCGCGCAGCCGACGAAATGTCGCTCACACAACCTGCCGTGAGCCTGCAGATTCGTCAACTTGAGGAGCTGATTGGTCAGCCTTTGTTCGATTACGTCGGCAAAAAACTCTACATGACGGAAGCCGCCGAAGCTCTACAGCGTGCCAGTCGGGATATTTTCGGGCGCCTGGAAAACCTCGACATGCAGCTTTCGGACATGCAGGGATCGTTGCAGGGCCAGCTGAAACTGGCGGTCGAATCCAGCGCCAAGTATTTCGTGCCGCACCTGTTTGCCGCGTTCAAGCGCCAGCACCCGGAAGTGAATCTGCAACTGACGGTGGTCAACCGGGGGCAGGTGATCCGTCGACTGTCTGATAACCGCGACGACCTGGTGATCATGTCCATGGTGCCGCAGGACATGGGGCTGGAGTTTCTGCCGTTCCTCAACAATCCGATCGTGGCCGTGGCGCCGCCGGATCATCCGCTGTGCCACATGGGGCCGTTGCGCCTGCAAGACCTCGAGCCTTACACCCTGTTGCTGCGCGAACCCGGTTCCGGAACGCGATTGGCGTGCGAAGAGTATTTCAAGGAAAAACGCGTGCACTTCAACCAGACCCAAGAGGTCTCATCGGCCGAAGCCCAGCGTGAATGTGTCCTGGCGGGCCTGGGCGTCGCGCTGTTGACGCGCCACGCCCTGAACCTTGAGTTGGCGACCGGCGGATTGATCGAGTTACCGGTCGAGGAACTGCCGCTGTTTCGCAGCTGGTGCCTGGTGCAGGCCAAAGCCAAACGGCTGTCGCCGGTGGCCCACGCATTCCTTGCGTTTATCCGCAGCGAACGGGTGCAGATCAGCGCGCTGGTTGAGCGTTTCGACGGGAAGTTGCGGGAGCTGCCTGCCAGTAGTTGAGCTCAAGCTCAGGAAAATCACCGATCTCGGCCAGCAGCTGACGGCGTTCGCAGCGATCTTCGATGGCGCGGCGAAATTCCATGCGGCGCTGATCTTCTTGCTGACGGCGGGTTTTGACGGCGCTGTTGCGTTCTTCGTAGGGCTGGGCCATTTCGAGTCTCCCAAGGCGATTACGGGAGTTTCAAGATAGGCGCGCGGGATGACGGTTTGGCGGCGGGCGGGTTACAGAACGATGAAACTCGCAGACTGACCGCGAATCTGTGGCGAGGGGGCTTGCTCCCGCTCGGCTGCGCAGCAGTCGTAAATGAGCTTGATGCGGTTGGTCAAAAATTGCTGTGAATGGTTTGGGGGCCGCTGCGCAGCCCAGCGGGAGCAAGCTCCCTCGCCACAATTCCAGCCACTATCAATCGTCCAGCGCTTTCACTGATTTTGGCGACAACCGCAAGCTGCGCAGGCTGCGTTTGACGCTCTTGAGGTGGTTGACCAGGCTTGGCCCGCGCGCCATGGCCACGCCCATCGCCAACACGTCGATCACCACCAGGTGAGCGATACGCGACGTCAGCGGGGTGTAGATTTCAGTGTCTTCGTGCACATCGATCGCCAGGTTGACGGTCGACAGTTCGGCCAACGGCGTCTGGCTCGGGCACAACGTGATCAACGAGGCGCCGCTTTCACGCACCAGGTTCGCCGTGATCAACAAATCCTTGGAACGCCCGGACTGGGAAATACAGATCGCCACATCGGTCGGTTTCAAAGTAACTGCCGACATCGCCTGCATGTGCGGGTCGGAATAGGCCGCCGCAGTCAGCAGCAAACGGAAGAACTTGTGCTGGGCATCCGCCGCCACCGCGCCCGAGGCACCAAAGCCGTAGAACTCGACGCGCTGGGCCTGAGACATCAGCGACACCGCCCGTTGCAACTCCACCGGATCAAGCTTCTCGCGAACCTCCATCAAGGTGTGCAGGGTAGTGTCGAAGATTTTCAGGCTGTAGTCGGCGACCGAATCGTCTTCATGGATCGCAAACTGGCCAAAGCTCGCGCCTGCCGCCAGGCTCTGCGCCAGTTTCAGCTTCAAGTCCTGGAAACCGGAACAACCAATGGCGCGGCAGAAGCGCACAATGGTCGGCTCACTGATGCCCACGCTATGGGCCAGGTCGGCCATGGAGCTGTGCATCACCGCCGCCGGATCAAGCAGCACGTGGTCGGCGACCTTGAGCTCCGACTTGCGTAAGAGGTGGCGTGACTGGGCGATGTGTTGCAGCAGATTCAAAGGGCTGGACTCTTTGTTATTGGCAGGTGCCGGATATGTAGCAAGCTTGTAGTTATACTACATGAATTGGCTTTTTGCCTGCTCAATGCGTAACTCGATGTCCCCATTCCACGCCACATGCGCTCCATGTAGCACTTACAAGGGTTTTGCGTCCTCACGTAAAAGCGCAGCCAGGTCATCGGCTTCGACCGGGCGACTGACCAGATAACCTTGCACTTCATCGCAGCGCTCGGCTTTCAAGAATTCCAGTTGTTCTTCCCGCTCAACACCTTCAGCCACCACTTTCAGCGACAATCCATGCGCCATGGCGATGATCGCCCGGGTGATCGCCGCGTCCTCGCTGCCCTGCCCCAGGCCGCGGATAAACGCCTGATCGATCTTCACGTAATCCACGGGAATGCGCTTGAGATAGCTCAGGGACGAATAGCCTGTGCCGAAATCATCGATCGCCAGTTTTACGCCAATATCCCGCAACTGCTGAAACGTCGCGATGATGTGCTCGACGCTGTCCAGCAACTGGCTTTCAGTGAGTTCGAGCTCCAGGTAGTGCGGCGCCAGGCCGGTTTCTTCCAGCACCTGCCGCACCAGGCTGACCAACTTGCCCTGACGCAATTGATGCACCGACAAATTGACCGACACGCGAATCGGCTCAAGCCCTTGCCGCTGCCATTCGCAGGCCTGCCAACAGGCTTGGCGCAACACGAACTCGCCGATAGGACCGATCAGCCCGGTTTCCTCGGCCAGACCGATAAAGTCCCCCGGCGGCACGCGACCCATGGTCGGATGATCCCACCGCACCAAGGCTTCGGCTGCGTTCAGACGGCCAGTCTCAAGGCAAAGTTTGGGTTGGTAATAGACTTGCAGCTGCTTTTCGTCGATGGCTTTGCGCAGCTGGTTTTCAAGCTGCAATCGTTCAAGAGTGCTGGCCTGCAAGCTCTCGGTGTAGAACTGGAAGTTGTTGCCGCCCAAATGCTTGGCGTGCTGCATGGCAATGTTCGACTGGCTGACCAGCGCGGAAATTTCCCGGGCGGTGTCCGGCAGCATGCTGATGCCCATCGAGGCGCTAACCACCAGTTCATGGCCATCGACGGTGATAGGCAGCCGTAGTTTGGTCGACAATCGGGTCGCCACGCGGGCCAGGCTCGACAGGTTGCCGTAGGCATCAAAGATCACCGCGAATTCGTCACCGGAAAGCCGCGCAATGGTGTCGGCCTCGGGCAGTGCGTTGACCAGCCGCCGGGCCATCTTCTGCAGCAACTGATCGGCGACTTCATGGCCAAGGCTGTCGTTGAGCAGCTTGAAACGATCCAGGTTGATATGCAGCAGCGCCAGGCTGCGGCGCCCGCCCTGACGCACCCGCTGATGCGCTTCGCGCAGCCGTTCGCGGAACAGCGATCGGTTGGCCAGACCGGTGAGTTCGTCGTAATGGGTCAGGTAGCGCATGCGCTCTTCGGATTCCCGTCGAGCGGACAAATCGGCGAAGAAGCCGACAATATGGCTTACATTCCCCCGAGCATCCCGAACAGCGTTCAGTTGCAGCCACTGCGGATAGAGCTCGCCGTTCTTGCGGGTTTCCACCAGTTCGCCCTGCCAGGTGCCGTGCTGTTCCAGCGCATGATGAATCGCACCATAGTGCCGGCGCGCATCGCGACTGCACGGCAACTCGACAACGTTGCGCCCGAGCATGTCTTCAATGTCGTAGCCAGTGACGCGGCTGAACGCCTGATTGACCGCGATCAGCGCGTAATTCGGGTCGAAAATCACGATGCCTTCGCTCGCCGCTTCAAACACCGTCGCCGCCAACTGGCGCTGTTCTTCCTGGCCCTTGCTCGCGCTGATGTCGCGGCGGGTGCCGACCATGCGGATCACCCGGCCATTTTCGCTGCGCTCGACCGCCCGCCCACGGTCCTCGATCCAGACCCAATGGCCGTCACCATGCCGCACGCGGTATTCGATCTGGTAATCCTCGCTGCGACCCTTCAAATGCTCGACCAGGGCACGGCGCAGCGACGGCAAGTCTTCGGGGTGAAGGCGCGGCTTGAGGTGGCTGAGCATCGCGGTCACGAACTCCGGCTCCAGGCCGAACAACTCCTGAAGCTGGGTGTGATGGACTTCGTCGGTTTGCAGGTTCCAGTCCCACAGCCCGAGCTCACTGGCCTTTAACGCCAGCGCCAGCCGCGCTTCGCTCTTGCTCAGGGCCTGGTTGGCCGCGTCCAGCTCCAGGCTGCGTTGGGCAACACGGTTTTCAAGCTCGACCTGGGCTTCACGCAATTTTTCTTCGGCGCAGCGGCGGTGATCGATCTCTTTGGCCAATTCGTGATTGAGTTGGTCGCTGCAAGTCTGCGCCTGCTGCAAGTGTTCGATCAGGGCCTGGTTCTGAAAGCGCCGCAGCAAACCGCTGTCGATCAGCCGATTGACTTGCCAGGCCACCACGCTCAGCGCCCCCAACAGAATCAGCCCGAACCAGCCCCAACCCTGGCCTTGTTGATCGCCGCCCCAGAATAGATAGGAGATGGCCGGCAACAGACAGGGCAAGGTAAAGGAGAGGAATGCCGGAAGACTGACCGCATACGCGACGCTGGCCGACAAGGCGGCGGCACCGATCAGGCCGAACACCCAGGCTTGTTGCATGAAATTGTCAGCGGGGACCAAGGCAATACCGGCACCGGCCAGGGTCAGGCCCGTCATGGCAGACCCCAACAGGAACATGCGACGCCAGACCGGATGGGCCTGGCGGTTGGGGATGGCCGAATCGAAGGCTGCGACTTGAATCACCCGCAAGGCCACCAGCGATAAAAGCCAGATCAGCCAGATGCTGACGATGAAGTAGCGCTGCGGGCTCCAGAGCAATGCGGCGCAGACCAGTCCGTTGATCAGCATGAACAGCGTAGGCAGCAGCGAGCCCTGGTAAAGCAGGCGCGTGCGCTCGACCGCCATTTCCATGGCGTACTGTTTACGGATAACCCGAGGCTCCACAGAAGGGCCCGACAGGTCGGAGCTGAGGGTCATAGGCAATGTTCTTGTTCTTATAATGATGAGCATGAGCCCGAAACGTGAACGGAGCATACACAAGCCAATGCCCTTACCACACTGCCCCGGATCATAAAATCGACAAAATTTCAGGCCCCCGCCGTCCGCTGAAAACCCTTCGAGCGAGCCCCGCCAACGCTTGCAGCCAGTGACTGACCGGTCGTCATTCGTGCTTCTTTCATCGGCTAATGCAAAGCTCGGTTTGCCCGGTGTGACGGCGCACCCTAGAATGCCCCGATGCGCGATGATCTCTCCCTTCTGCTGAACTCCCTCAACGATGCCCAACGCCAGGCCGTAGCTGCCCGCGTGGGTCGTCAGTTGGTCCTGGCCGGTGCTGGTTCCGGTAAAACCCGAGTGCTGGTGCACCGTATCGCCTGGTTGATCCAGGTCGAGAACGCCTCGCCCCACTCGATCCTGTCGGTGACCTTTACCAATAAGGCCGCTGCCGAGATGCGTCATCGCATCGAGCAGCTGATGGGTATCAACCCGGCCGGTATGTGGGTCGGCACCTTCCACGGCCTGGCGCACCGCTTGCTGCGGGCGCATTGGCAGGAAGCCGGCCTGAGCCAGACCTTCCAGATTCTCGACAGCGACGATCAGCAACGGCTGGTCAAGCGGGTGATCCGCGAGCTGGGTCTGGACGAGCAACGCTGGCCGGCCCGTCAGGCCCAGTGGTTTATCAACGGGCAGAAAGACGAAGGCCTGCGCCCGCAACACATTCAAGCCAGCGGCGACCTGTTCCTGGCGACCATGCGCAGCATTTATGAGGCCTACGAGGCCGCTTGCCTGCGCGCCGGCGTTATCGACTTCTCCGAGTTACTGCTGCGTGCCCTCGACCTGTGGCGCGATCATCCGGGCCTGCTGGCCCATTACCAGAAGCGCTTCCGGCACATTCTGGTGGACGAGTTCCAGGACACCAACGCCGTGCAGTACGCCTGGTTGCGCCTGCTGGCCAAGGGCGGCGACAGCCTGATGGTGGTCGGCGACGACGACCAGTCGATCTACGGCTGGCGCGGCGCGAAAATCGAGAACATTTATCAGTATTCCGACGACTTCCCGGATGCCGAGACCATTCGTCTTGAGCAGAACTACCGCTCCACCGCCGGCATCCTCAAGGCTGCCAATGCCCTGATCGCCAACAACACCGGGCGCATGGGTAAAGAGCTGTGGACCGATGGCGGCGAAGGCGAAGCGATCAATCTGTACGCAGCGTTCAACGAACACGACGAAGCACGCTACGTGGTGGAAACCATCGAAAGTGCGCTGAAAACCGGCTTGGCCCGCAGCGATATCGCGATTTTGTACCGCTCCAACGCCCAATCCCGAGTTTTGGAAGAAGCCTTGCTGCGCGAGCGCATTCCGTATCGTATCTATGGCGGTCAGCGCTTCTTCGAACGCGCAGAAATCAAGAACGCCATGGCCTACCTGCGTTTGCTGGAAGGCCGTGGCAACGATGCGGCGCTGGAGCGGGTGATCAACGTTCCGGCCCGTGGCATCGGCGAGAAAACCGTTGAAGCGATTCGCGACCATGCGCGCCACAGCGATGTGTCGATGTGGGAAGCGATGCGCTTGCTGGTTGCCAATAAAGGTCTGACCGGCCGCGCGGCCGGCGCGCTCGGGGCGTTTATCGAGCTGATCGAGAACCTCGCCGCCAAGTGCATGGAAATGCCGCTGCACCTGATGACCCAGACGGTTATCGAGCAGTCGGGGCTGATTGCCTACCACGAAGCGGAAAAAGGCGAGAAAGGCCAGGCCCGTGTAGAAAACCTTGAGGAACTGGTCAGCGCCGCGCGCAACTTTGAAAACGCTGAAGAAGACGAAGACCTGACGCCATTGGCGGCATTTCTTGGTCATGCGTCACTGGAGGCCGGTGACACTCAGGCCGACGAGCATGAAGACAGCATTCAGCTGATGACCTTGCACAGTGCCAAAGGCCTGGAATTCCCTTACGTGTTCCTCGTGGGCATGGAAGAAGGTTTGTTCCCGCACAAGATGAGCCTGGAAGAGCCGGGGCGTCTCGAAGAGGAGCGCCGTCTGGCGTACGTCGGCATCACCCGGGCGATGCAGAACCTGGTGATGACCTACGCGGAAACCCGACGCCTGTACGGCAGCGAGACCTACAACAAGGTGTCGCGTTTCGTACGGGAAGTGCCGAAAGGCCTGATCCAGGAAGTGCGCCTGTCCAACAGCGTCAGCCGCCCGTTCGGTGGTGGTCAGCAACAGAGCTCCAGCAGCCTGTTTGGCGGCAGCGAGATTCCGGACACCGGGTTCAGCCTCGGTCAGGCCGTGCGGCATTCGGTGTTTGGCGACGGCGTGATCCTCAACTTCGAAGGCGCCGGTGCCCAGGCCCGAGTGCAAGTGAACTTCAGCGAAGGTAGCAAGTGGCTGATGCTTGGCTACGCCAAGCTCGAAGCAATCTAAAGCCCGCCAGTGATTCACTGTGGGAGCGGGCTTGCTCGCGAAGGGAGCAACGTGGTTTGTCAGAAACACCGCGCTATCGTTCTTCGCGAGCAGGCTCACTCCCACAAGGTTCATCCGACCGGATAACCTTCCTACAGAACTTATCTCCTCGTCCTACAGACCAAAGTTAACAGGCCCTATTGCGCTGACTGAAGCTGAACGCAACCTGTCAGGCAAAAGCCCGAAACACTCTGCCGCTAGCCAGTATCACTTCAGCTGTGCAACATGGCGCGCGTGCCATCCACAAATGGGAATTCCCTTTATGAAACGTTTTCTTAGCATCGCCATGGCGTTGTGCATCGGCCTGACGATGAGCCTCGACGCCAACGCCAAGCGCTTTGGTGGCGGCAAGAGCTCCGGCGCTGCGCCGACTCACCAGACCAGCCAAATGGCTCCTTCTTCTGCCGCTGGCGGTGCTGCCGCCACTGCGGGCGCGGCCGGTGCCGCTGGCGCTGCCGCCAAGGCCGGCGGTGCTTCGCGCTGGCTCGGCCCTCTGGCCGGTATCGCTGCCGGTGGCCTGCTAGCCTCCATGTTCATGGGCGGCGGCTTCCAGGGCATGCAGATCTTCGACATCCTGATCATGGCTGTCATTGCCTTCCTGGTCTTCCGCTTCATCGCCGCTCGTCGTCGCAAGCAGCAGGAGCATTTGGCTCCAGCCGGTGCGCCGATGCAGCGTGAAGTGTTCGAGCAGAAGCCAGCCGGCATGGGTTCGATCTTCGGCGGCTCGGCCGCACCTGCTGCCGCTCGTCCGGTAATCAACGCGCCAGCCTGGTTCAATGAACAGAACTTCATTGAAGCGGCCCGCAACCACTTCCAGTCCCTGCAACAACACTGGGACGCCAACGAAATGGACAAGATCTCCGAGTTCGTGACCCCGCAACTGCTGGAGTTCCTCAAGCGCGAACGTGCTGACCTCGGCGAAGGTTTCCAGTCCACCTACATTGATAACCTCAATGTTCAACTGGACGGCGTGGATGATCGCGCGGACAAGACCATCGCCACCCTGACCTTCACCGGCGTGTCGAAGACTTCGCGTTTCGACCAGGGCGAAGTGTTCAGCGAAAGCTGGAACATGGAACGTCCGCAGGGCGAAAACCAGCCTTGGCTGGTGGCCGGTATCCGCCAGAACGGCTGATCCCTCCGCGTTACGCATGCTGAAATGAAAACCCCGGCCTCGCCGGGGTTTTTCTATTTCACGGTTGCATCTATAGCGAGCTACTGTATAAACCGCCCCAACTAAACCGCGCCATCAGCAAGAGGATCCCGGACGTGGAAGAAATCATCGAACAACTGCGTGAAGCCAACGAACCGGTACCGGTCCCCTTGGAGTTGCCTGACGAAGACCAGATCGTGGAAATCGAAGAACAACTGTTCATCGACATTCCCTTTGTCTTCAGAGAGTTTTTGCTGACCGTCAGCGACGTCGTCTACGGCAGCCTGGAGCCGGTGACCGTCACCGACCCGCAATCCCACACTTACCTGCCAGACGTTGCGGCCAACGCCTGGGACGCTGGCGTCGACCGCAGCATGATCCCGATCTGCCAGGACGGTGACGATTACTACCTCGTCGAAGAAGACGGTACCGTGGTGCTGTGGCAGGCCGAAGAAGAGCTGATTGCCGAAGAAACCTGGGAATCGGTGTGGCACTGGGCGCGGGACGTCTGGCTGGAAAGCTGAGCCGCCTGACGCGCCGCGTGGTCAATGCCCGGACGGCTCCTTGTGGTTGTCCAGCGTTTCGAGCAAGGCCACCTGCATCCGCGTGTGCACGCGGATGAACCAGCGCCAGAGCACGGCCGCTACCGCGGCGGCGACCACGACGATCAGTACCAGCAACTTGTTGGTCGGCAAGATACTGGCCGACAAGGCTGCCAGCAGCAGGAAAATCACCAGCAGCGAGAGGATCGGGATCACTTCGGCGATCACCCGGCGCACTCGCTGCGTGTGGCGCCCCGCCATCTCCGGCTTCACGCCCATCTCCGCCAACAGCATCGACAGCGCCTTGAGCTTGCGATAGGCGGCGATCAGGAACGGCAGCGACAACAGCAACGCCCCACCCCAGATCAACGCTTTCTGCCAGCTCGGGTCACTGATCCAGTCTTGCAGGTAAACGGACATGCGTTCGGCGAAGTACGCGCCGGAAAAGAAGATCGCAATCACCAGCGCCAGATTGACCCCCACCTGCAACAGAATCCGCCGGATCATCGACGCCAGCAACGCGCCCTCGCCCTGAGGCTGGATGCTGCGCAGCCATTCGCCGTACATCCCCAACACTCGAGCCAGCCGCTGCGGCATCACGGCGGCCAGCTTGATCGACAGCGGATCAGCCGCGCGGATCAGATACGGCGTCAGCAACGTGGTAATCACCGAGACCGCCACGGCGACCGGGTAGAGGAAGTTGCTGGTGACCTGCAGCGTCATGCCCAGCGCGGCGATGATGAAGGAAAATTCGCCAATCTGCGAAAGCCCCATCCCCACGCGCAGTGAGGTACGTCCGTCATTGCCGGCGATAAAGGCCCCGAGACCGCACGAAAGCATTTTGCCGAGCACGACGGCCACGGTAATCACCGCGATCGGCCAGGCGTATTGCAGCAGGATCATCGGATCGAGCATCAAGCCGATGGCCACGAAGAAGATTGCACTGAACAGGTCGCGAACCGGCTCGATCAAGCGCTCGATCTTCAGCAATTGCCGCGACTCGGCCATGATCGCCCCAATCAGGAATGCGCCCAGGACCATGCTGTATTCGAGCTTGACCACCAGCAGGCAGAAGCCGAAACAGAGGCCCAGCACGGTGATCAGCAGCATTTCGTTGCTCTCGAACTTCGCCACGTAGGCCAGTAGTCGCGGCACCAGCAAGATGCCGATGACCAGCGCAACGATCATGAACAGCGAGAGTTTGCCCACCGTGGAAAACACTTCGCCGGAACTGACCGTGCCGCTCACCGCGATGCTCGACAGCAAGGCAATGATGCCGATGCCGAGAATGTCCTCGACGATCAACACGCCGAAGATCAACTGGGCGAAGCGCTCGTTCTTCATCTTCAGGTCGTTGAGCGCCTTGACGATGATGGTGGTCGAGGAAATCGCCAGGATCGCGCCGAGGAACAAGGAATCCATGGTGTTCCAGTCAAACCATTGTCCGATTTCGTAGCCGATCCAGATCATCAGCACGATTTCCAGAAACGCCGCGATGAACGCCGTGGCACCGACCTTGAACAGTTTGCGCAGACTGAACTCGAGGCCCAGGCAGAACATCAGGAAAATCACCCCGAGTTCAGCGAGGGTCTTGATGGTTTCTTCGTCGTGGATCAGGCCGAACGGCGGCGTGTGCGGGCCGATGATGAAGCCGGCGACGATATAACCCAGCACCACCGGCTGTTTGAAGCGATGGAACAGCACGGTCACCACACCTGCGACCAACATGATCACTGCCAGATCCTGAATAAAACTGATGGCATGCATGGTGTGGGGCTCCTTGAGGTGGACGTTCGGAGGTTAACACCGCGACTTCCGCCAGAAAGACGGTGCAATATATGGAAACAGATCGATCCGGCGTGACGGCGACCACCCGCCCGGCGTCCCGATAACTGTGGTTTGAAAAAAACCGACCAGGCACCCGCAGAGGTGCCGCCCTTCCGCCATTCTGCCTTGACCCGTGAGAACGCTATGGAACCCGGAAACGCCCAGCTGTCGATGACGGTATTGATGACCCCCGACATGGCCAACTTCTCTGGCAATGTTCACGGCGGCACCCTGCTCAAATACCTCGATGAAGTGGCCTACGCCTGCGCCAGCCGTTACGCCGGCCGCTATGTGGTGACTTTGTCGGTGGACCAGGTGATTTTCCGCGAGCCGATCCACGTCGGCGAGTTGGTGACTTTCCTGGCGTCGGTCAACTACACCGGGAACACCTCCATGGAGGTGGGCATCAAGGTGGTGACCGAGAACATCCGCGAGCGCTCGGTGCGCCACACCAACAGCTGCTTCTTCACCATGGTGGCGGTGGATGACGACCGCAAACCGGCTGCCGTCCCACCGCTGCAACCGCAGAACAGCGAAGACAAGCGCCGGTTTATCCAGGCTCAACAACGTCGGCAGATTCGGCAGGAACTGGAAAAGCGGTATCAGGAAATCAAGGGCGATGCCTGAGCCATTCCGGCTGTTTGATGGCGTGCTTTAGATAGTCTTCGCGAGCAAGTCGGAGCGGCGGTGCGGCGATCCGACTTGCTCGCGAACGGTCTCAACGCGGATCAAAGACTGATCGCAGTCGCTTCGAACTTCACTCGCGGATGCGCAATCCGGTCCTGAGCCCGCACCAGTTCCAGCTCATAGCTGGCACACGCCTGGGTTTCCAGCAGCACTTCATGCACCGCCGCCGCCGTGAACTCAAAGGCTGCCACCAGGCTGTCACCCAACAGCACGCGCGCCAGAAACAGCCCCGACGTCAGGTCGCCAACGCCCACCGGCTGACGCGGAAACGCCAGCAGCGGACGACGCAGGTGCCAACTGCCTTCAGCCGTCACCAGCAGCATCTCGAAGCCATCCGCCGGCTTGCCGGGATAGTCCAGATGCTTGACCAACACCGCCTTCGGCCCGCGCGCCAACAGTGCGCGCGCCATCGCCAGGCAATCGAACAGCGACTGCGGCTTGCGCCCCGAAAAGCTGTCCAGCTCCAACTGGTTCGGGCACATGAAGTCCGCCACCGAAGCCGCCTCTTCCAGCAGGAAATCGCTGACTTCGGCCGGCACGCTGCAGCCCTTCTCCGGATGGCCCATCACCGGGTCGCACAAATACAACGCCTTGGGGTTCATCGACTTGATCCGCGCCACGCCGGTCAGGATCGCCCGGCCCTGGGCCGCACTGCCGAGGTAACCGGACAGCACCGCATCGCAGTTGCCCAGCTCGCCAATCGCCGCGATCCCTTCAACCAGATCGGGGATCTGGTGCGGTGCCAGCACTTCACCGGTCCACTGGCCGTATTGCGTGTGGTTGGAGAACTGCACGGTGTTGAGCGGCCAGACATTCACCCCGACCCGCTGCATCGGAAAAACCGCGGCGCTGTTGCCAGCGTGGCCGAACACCACGTGGGACTGGATGGCGAGCAGATGGGGCGTACGTTTCATGCGGTGAGTTCCGTAAAACGATTGAAATTCGAGCCGCGCAGTATGCGACGAAACACAGCCTGTACGACAGACCAGCGACGCAGTTAAGCTGGCACTATCTTGTTGGAGCAACCTGCTGATGCTGACCCTCGGAAATATCTTCGTGCTGATGCTGCTCGCCACTGGCGGCGCATGGCTGTGGCACAACCACGGCTTGCGCGAGCGCGCGCTGGAACGGGTCAAGTTGCATTGCACAAAGCTCGGGATCGAGTTGCTGGACGGTAACGTGGCGCTGAAAAAGATCGCGTTCATCAAAGACGCCAACGACCGGCGGCGCCTGGCTCGTGTGTATAACTTCGAGTTCACCGTGACCGGCGAAACCCGCCACAACGGCACCATCACCCAGTTCGGCGCCCATAGCGCGCAGATCGAACTGGCGCCCTACCCTATGCCGTTCGACGACACCCCTGCGGTGGTCGACGTGGTGAAGCCTCGCGCTGAAGTGATCGAGCTGAGCCAGTGGCGGCAGGAACACACCAAGTGGCGTCCTTAACCCGACCGACAGTCGGCCAACGCTCTTTGCAGTGAATCAACATCCTGCGCCTCACCGAAAATCAGCTCGATCCGCGAATCCTGGCGCCATTCGCTGGGCTGCCATTCCAATGGCGAGTTATCCAGCGCATTCGCCGACACCCAGCCATCCAGGCTGTGGATAACCAGCTTCGCCCGCCGCCAGGCAATGCTTTCAAGCCACTGGCCAACGCGCGCCGCATCGAAGGTCTGCGTCGGATGCCAACGCCAGCCGACGCTCCAGCCGCCCTCCTGCGCCTGGCTCAAGCAAATCGGCAGCGCAGGATCGGTCCAGATGGCCGGCATTTGCGCCAAACCCTTGGGCACGACGAAGTTATCCACACCCACCATCGCCTGAGCGCCAAGCCCCGGTAGCTTGCTCAACGGCAAGAGCGCTTGCTGCGTCCAGTACAAAGGACGAGAAGGCAGTTGCGCGGCGATTCGCTGACGATCATTGAAATCGAGACCCTCCGCTTTGTTCAGCACCAACAAACCGGCACTGCTCAACGCCTCCAGTTGCGCCTCGGGCAATGGTTTGCCAGCGGCGAGCGCTTGGGCATCCAGAACCAGTACACAAGGCTGTACCGCCAGTACGCCTCGCCACGGCGCCTCACTCAATTGCCTGAGCAACTGCGCCGGGTGGCCCAATCCGGAAGGTTCGATGAACAGTCGATCCGGCCGCGCCTTGCGCAGCAACCGCCCGAGGCCAATCTGAAACGGTGCACCGTTCACGCAACACAAACAGCCCCCGGCCACTTCACCCAGTACGATACCATCGGCGTCCTGGGTCAGCAGCGCGGCATCGAGGCCGATCTGCCCGAACTCGTTGATCAGCACCGCCCAGCGCTCACCGATCGGTCGCTGTATCAGCAGGTGCTTGATCAGGCTGGTCTTGCCGGCACCCAACGGGCCGGCAATGACGTGAGTGGGAATGTTCTGCAACATGGTCGATGTTTTCTGAGGAGGTAATGAATGCGGTTGATGGGATTGTCGTTGTTCTTGGCGCTGTTTTCCGGCGAGGCGCTGGCTCAGGCTTGCGTGGTACATAGCACGGCTGAGCGACTTGACGTGAAAGTCTGCCAGCAGAACCGCAACATCCCGCAAAAGCTCTTCGCCGATGGATTCTGCCAACCGAATCTTCCCGGGCAGAAAGTCGAGGTGCAATACGTCGACCAATGCCCCACCGGTGCGTTCGGCGTATGCAGCAACGCCCAAGTCGCCAATATGCCTTACCGGCAGGATATTCACTATTACGGCGTGGCCACCGATGCGGCGTATCTGAAGCCGTTTTGCGAAGGCCAGAGCCAGGGCAACTGGCTCAAGCCTTAAGCCAGCCAATCCAGGGTCAGAATCAAACGGCGTTCGCCCGGCGCGGGTTGCGGCGAACGGTGAATCAGGCCGAAACCTTCGTTGCCGTGCCATTTCTCGCCTTTGAGCAGTGCCACTTCGCCGCTGGTGATTTGCTCGATCAGCGAATCCTCTGTGGGTTCGGCCGCAGGATTGCCCAAGTGCCGGCGATCCATCACCCCTTCTTTCAGCCACTGACTGCCGATACCGGAATACGTGGTGATCAACCGCACCGGCACATGATCGACGTGAAAGCGCGGGCACATGGCCTTGTCCAGGACTCGCACGCGCAAGCCTATGCGCTTGGCGCCCAGCAGACAGGCGAACGCGCTGACCAGCCATGACACGTCGGCATTGAAACCGGCATACCCTTCCAGATCGTTGAATCCTGAGGCCAATCCCTGCAGATCGGGTTCGGCGTCATCGCTGGACAATTCCAGGACCCGCGACTCAGCCAGCGGTTCGTTCAGGGACAGCAGCAAGCGCCCGAAATCACCGATGTGCGCCGGGAGCTGGCGCTGCCAAACGGCGAGGTTTACGCCGTCATCAAGAATTCGCGTCAGTGTCTGCGGCGTTTCACCTTGAACCTGATGAACGATCGTCTGCGGTTTCAGATTCGGCGCCAACATCAGGCGGCCACCTCTTCGTGCCACGGGCCGAACGGATCGGCCAGCAATCGCCAGCCTTCCACACCCAAGGCCATTTCATCATCGTTCAGCAGGCATGCGTCGAGTTCGGCGGTGAGCTGCGCGAAGTCGATGTTCTGGCCGATGAACACCAGTTCCTGGCGGCAATCGCCGGTGGCGGCGGTCCAGTTTTCCATGATCCCGGCCGTGCTTTCTTCGTCCTGCGGCCACTGGGTTTTCGGCACGAAACGCCACCAGCGTCCGGCGAAACCATGGCGCATCAAGCCACCCGCCTGGGACCAGCTACCGGCGTCCATGTGCTTGCTGGCGAGCCAGAAAAAACCTTTGGAACGCAGCAGCTTGCCGTTTACCCACGGCCGATCGATGAAGCTGAAAAAGCGCTGCGGATGAAACGGTCGGCGGGCTCGGTAGGCCGTCGAGGCGATGCCGTATTCCTCGGTTTCCGGCACGTGTTCGCCACGCAACTCCTGCAACCAGCCCGGCGCTTGAGCAGCTTTTTCAAAGTCGAAACGACCGGTGTTGAGGATTTTTTTCAGAGGAATCTCACCCATGACCATCGGGATGATTTCTGCCTGAGCGTTGAGGCGCTCAAGGATCGCGATCAGCTCCAGGCGCTCGCGGCTGCTGATCAAATCGATCTTGCTGATGAGGATCACGTCGGCGAATTCGATCTGCTCGATCAACAAATCGGTGATCGAGCGCTCGTCCTCTTCGCCCAATGTTTCACCGCGCGAAGCGAGGCTTTCGGCGGCCTGATAGTCGAGCAGGAAGTTCATGCCGTCGACCACCGTGACCATGGTGTCGAGTCGTGCGATGTCGGCCAGGCTCTGCCCTTGCTCATCACGGAAGGTGAAGGTTTCGGCCACGGGCAATGGCTCGGAGATGCCGGTGGATTCGATCAACAGGTAATCGAATCGCCCATCCCTCGCGAGTTTGCTGACTTCTTCGAGCAGATCTTCGCGCAGGGTGCAGCAAATGCAGCCGTTGCTCATCTCCACGAGTTTTTCTTCGGCACGGTTCAGGCTGACATCGCGCTGGACTTCGCTGCCATCGATGTTGATCTCGCTCATATCGTTGACGATTACGGCGACTCGCAGGTTCTCGCGGTTACGCAACACGTAGTTGAGCAGCGTACTTTTACCGGCGCCGAGAAAGCCCGACAGAACGGTCACGGGGAGACGATTGGGCATCAGGAATTCCTCACAGAGATACCCGATCGCAGTGTCGGGTTGATTTCAATGTTATAGTATAACAATGCAATCAAGCCAGCCCGCTCTTGCCCATAACAGCAAAGGGCACGATGCTGAAACCCGTCCACCCCGTGAGAATTCCCATGCGTATTGCCTTGAAATCAGCGCTGATAAGCCTCCCGCTGTTGTTCGCCGGAAACGCCTGGACGCAAGTGCCGAGCCTGGCCACATGCACTCGAAGCGCCAATCTGCTCGCTTGCGTGGATGCCGATGGCAATGCTTACAGCGTCAACACCGTCGGCAGCACGCTCTATTTGCGCGGCTTCGAAAGGGTGGGCAACCGCTATTGGGCGCAGACCAACAGCCGTTACGGACAGCTCACGTTCTTTACCGGTATCGCCTCTGATGGCGAAGCTTGGGTCGGCTACAACCGGCGGGTTGGCTGGACCACGATCAATCGCTTTTCCAGCTCCGGCGGCAGCAGCGCCAAGTTCACCTGCAGCCGGATAGCGGGCTGCTAGGCCTGCGCTTTTTTCTGCTGCTGTTGCCAGGCGATGTAACTGTTGAGCGGCGGATTCTTCTGAAAATAATGCTGCAACCCTTCAAACAATCCGTCAGCTACAGCCTGCTGATGGCGTGGAGTCACCAGTCGCTGGCTGTCGCGGGCGTTGGAAATGAAGCCGGTTTCCACCAGGATCGATGGCACGTCCGGGGACTTCAGCACCGCAAATCCTGCTTGTTCCACGCGCTTCTGATGCAGCGTGGTGATGCCCGCCAGACTGCCGAGAACCGTGCTGCCCAACTGCAAGCTCGCGGCGAGGGTGGCGTTCATCGACATGTCGAGAATCACCCCGGCGAGCATCGGGTCCTTGTCCTTGAGATTGAGCAGACTCGTAGCGCCCAGCAAGTCCGCGCCGTTCTCCCGCTGAGCCATGAAACGCGCCGTGGCCGAGGTGGCGCCTCCTTCCGACAAGCAATACACCGAGGCGCCTGAAGCGGTGAGACGCGGCGCTGCATCCGCATGCACCGAGATGAACATATCGGCGTTGTGCTTGCGGGCGATCTCGACCCGCTTGCGCAGCGGAACGAAGAAATCGTCGTTGCGCACCAGCTTCACGTCGAAGCCCTTCTCGCGCTTCAACCGCTTGGCCAACAGCTGGGCGATCGACAGAACGACGTCTTTCTCGCGCTCCCCTTTGGCACCCACCGCACCGGGGTCTTTGCCGCCGTGGCCCGGGTCGACCACCACGATGATGTCGCGTTTGGGGTGAGCCTTGTCGACGCTCGCCTCAGGCGCTATGGCAATGGGTAACGACGTTGCCGACTTCAGATCGAGCACCAGCCGATCGCCTTGGCCATCCTGCGGCGGCAGGAGAAAGCTGTTGAGCTGCACCGGGGCGCTGAGGTCGAGGACGATCCGCGTATCGCCCTGACCAAAATGCCCGGAGCGGATCGAACGGATGACCGTATTGCCAAGCGCCAACTGGCTGAAATCACCACTGAGGCTGGCACCCCGCAGATCGATGATCAGCCGCTCGGGCGCGCTGAGTGAAAAGGTTTTGTACTGTACCGGCCCGCTCAGATCGAATACCAAACGCAGCTTGTCATCGGAACGCCAAAGCCGCGCATTGCGAATCTGCGCGGCCGAAACACCAAAGGGTAAAGCGAAGGCCGCGCTGGCCAGTATCCAGTTGAGCAAGTGACGTCTGTGCATTTTGAGAGCCGCTCGTGAAAAAGGCGTAGTCGATTCTGATGTAATAACATAACATTAGAAACCGACTCCTACGATGGACCTGTTCATGAATGCGCTGACTCTGCCGGATATCGCCGCGCAGGCTTCACGCCAAGCCCTGCCACTCGACTGGGTGGGCATGTGCGGCATCGCCCTTCCTGTTTTGTTCGATGGCCAACGGCTAAGCGCAAAGGCGGACGCCGGCGTGAGCCTTGATGATGGAGAAGCACGCGGCATTCATATGTCCCGGCTGTATTTGGCGCTGGAAATGCTTGAACGTGAAAACCTGACACCCGCGCTTTTGCGGCGAGTCTTGCAACGTTTCCTCGACAGTCATGAAGGACTATCCAACACCGCCTACTTAAAAATTGATGCGGATTTACTGCTCAAAAGACCGGCGCTGATCAGCCCGTTGGCCGGCTGGAAAACGTATCCGGTGAGCATCGAAGCGCGTTTGAAAAACGCGATGTTCCACGTGGAACTAAAAATCGATGTTCCATATTCCTCAACGTGTCCGTGTTCAGCTGCACTTTCCCGACAATTGATTCAGCAACAGTTCGTCGACGACTTCGCCAACCAATCATTGCAACACGCCGATGTATTGGCTTGGCTAGGTTCCACAAAAGGCATCGTGGCGACGCCTCACAGCCAACGCAGCAATGCACATTTACGGCTGCGCTTGGACGATTATCTGGATGACCTGCCGCTGATCGCACTCATCAACGATGCAGAAGCAGCTCTCGGGACCGCCGTGCAAACCGCGGTGAAGCGCGCCGATGAACAAGCTTTCGCTCTGGCCAATGGTCAGAACCTGATGTTCTGTGAAGATGCTGCGCGCCGCTTGAATCTGGCCCTGAAACGCTCCCCCGGCATCAACGCCTTCCACATACGCGTCATCCACGCCGAAAGCCTTCACGCCCACGATGCCGTCGCCGAAAGCCGATGGAACTGGGAAGCGCCATGATCCGCTGCCAAGCATTGCGCTGGGGAGCACCTGGTCAACCGCTGACGCCACCTGTGGATTTTGCCTTACCCAGAGGAAGTCTGACGGCCGTGATCGGTGCCAATGGCTCCGGTAAAAGCAGCCTGCTAAAAGTAATCGCCGGACTGCAAAAGCCACTGGCTGGAAAAATCATCCTCGATGTTCCACGCAAGGGTTCGCTTTCTTTCCTGCCCCAGCAGCAACACTTGGACCGGCAATTCCCCATCAGCCTCCAAGAGTTGGTGGCAGCCGGTTTTTGGGGCAACCAACAATCACCAGCGCTACGCCGCCAACGCCTCAAAGCCGTGCTGGAAAACTGGTGCCTGAGCGGTTTGGAACAGCGCCCGTTGATGGCCCTTTCCGGTGGCGAATTACAGCGCGCCCTGCTCGCCCGATTGAGCCTCGCCGACACGCCGTTGCTGTTGCTCGACGAACCCCACGCCGCACTCGATGAGTTGGGCCAGTCGCTACTCTGGAAGCACATCCACGCCTGGCACGCCGAAGGTCGAACCCTGCTGGTCGTGTGCCATGACCTGGCCGCGGTTCGCCAACACATGCCTCAAAGCTTGCTGATCAAAAGCAGCGGCTGCGTACTTGGACCCAGTACCGAACTGATCCGTCAACAACCGCAAACACAGGTGGCTTGATGCTCGCTGCCGCTCAGCTTTGGCAACCGTTCCACGAGTTTGTATTCATGCGCCGGGCACTCTTGGGTGGATTGGTCCTGGCCTGCAGCACGGCTCCGCTGGGCGTGTTTCTGATCCTGAGACGCATGAGCCTGATCGGCGACGCAGTGGCTCACGGCATCCTGCCGGGTGCCGCGCTCGGCTTCTGGTTCGCCGGATTGAGTTTGCCGGCATTGACCTTCGGTGGCCTCGGCGCAGGCTTGAGCATGGCCGGACTCGCCGCCTGGATCACCCGCCGGACGGGGTTGCGCGAAGATGCGAGCCTCGCCGCGATCTACCCGATTTCCCTCGCCAGCGGCGTGCTGATCCTCGGCATCGCCGGCAAACGCCTGGACCTGCTTCACCTGTTATTCGGCTCGGCACTGGCGGTCGATGGGCCGACATTGACAGGCATGTTGTGGGTCTCCGGTGTCAGCCTGATCGCCATGGCGCTGATCTACAAACCGTTACTGCTGGACACCCTCGACCCGCTTTTCCTGCAAACCGTCAGCCGCCTCGGTCCCTTGGCACACGGCGTATTTCTGACCCTGGTGGTGCTGAACCTGGTGATCGGTTTCCAGGCCATCGGCGCGTTGATGGTGGTTGGGTTGATGATGTTGCCCGCCGCCGCATCGCGCTTCTGGAGTCGCCGTTTGCCAGTGTTGATCGCAATCGCCGCCCTGCTCGGCTGCCTCTCTGTGTGGCTCGGTTTGTTGCTGTCGTTCTACTACTCGCTGCCCAGCGGCCCGGCGATCGTGCTGGTGGCTGGCGGTTTGTATGTGCTGTCTGTGGTGTTCGGGCCGGTGCACGGTTTGCTGCGCCGCCCGCCTTTGTTCACATCCCAATGAGGTGCTTTCCGATGCGCGCTTTACTCGTGCTGTTCAGTCTGATGCTGTCGATGTCGATGTCGCTGTCCGCTGCGGAGAAACTTCAGGTGGTCACCAGCTTCAGCATCCTCGCCGACATGACTCATCAGGTCGGCGGCGAACATATCCACATCACTAACATGGTCGGTCCCGACGCCGATGCCCACACCTACGAGCCGACTCCGGACGATGCCAAAGCCTTGCTCAAGGCCCGACTCATCATCAAAAACGGTCTGGGATTCGAACCCTGGCTGGACCGTCTGGTGACCAGCACCGAGACCAAAGCCCCGGTCATCAGCGCGAGCCACGGCGTCATCCCACGCTCCCTGGATGAAGACGGCGAGACCGTTCCCGACCCTCACGCCTGGCACAACCTGGCCAACACCGAGTTGTACATCAGCAACATCACCAAAGCGCTGATCGCCGCCGATCCGGCGAACAAAGCCGACTACGAACGCAACAGCCAGGCCTACCTGAAACAGATCTACGCGCTGCTCGCCAAAGCCAAGGCCAAGCTTGGTTCGTTGCCACCAGGCAACCGCAAGATCGTCACTTCGCATGACGCCTTCGGTTATCTGGGCCAGGCCTACGGCATCGACTTCATGGCGCCGCAAGGCCTGTCCACGGAACGCGAACCTTCGGCCGCAGAAGTCGCAGCGCTGATCACTCAGATTCGCCAGGCCAAGGTTAAAGCGGTGTTCATGGAAAACATCAAGGATGCTCGCCTGCTCAAACAGATTGCCGACGAAAGCGGCGCGCACATCGGTGGCACGTTGTACTCCGACGCGCTCGCCGCAAGCGGTCCGGCGAGTACCTTTGCCGGCCTGTTTGAATACAACCTCAACACCCTCTACGACGCCTTGAGCAAGCCATGATTCGCAAGAACCCCTCAGGCGATTTGCCACTGATTGCGGAGTCCGCGTATGTGGATAAAACTGCAATCATCTGCGGCAAAGTGGTGATCGGCGAAAACGTGTTCGTCGGTCCATACGCCGTCATTCGGGCCGACGAAGTGGATGCGTCAGGCGAAATGGAACCGATCACCATCGGTGCCAATTCGAACATCCAGGATGGCGTGGTGATTCACTCCAAGTCCGGCGCGGCGGTGACCATTGGCGAGTTCAGTTCGATCGCTCATCGCTCCATCGTTCATGGCCCGTGCACCGTTGGCGACCGGGTGTTCATCGGGTTCAACAGCGTGTTGTTCAACTGCGCGGTCGGCGATGGCAGCGTGGTGCGGCACAATTCCGTGGTCGACGGTCGTGACTTGCCTGAGGATTTCTACGTGCCCTCCACCACTCGCATCGGGCCCCACACCGACCTCTCGCAGTTCCCGCCGGTGAGCGTCAGTGCCTCGGAGTTTTCTGAAGACGTGGCGCGCACCAACGTCGATCTGGTGCGCGGCTACAAAGCCCTGCAGAACGAGTTTTGACCATGAGCAGCGTGCTGATTCGCAATGCCAGATTGGTGAATGAAGGTCGGGAGTTCGAGGGTGACCTTCTGGTGAGCAACGGCCGGATCGTGAAGATTGCCAGCAGCATCGACGGGGAAAATGCCCACATCGAAATCGACGCGAAAGGGCAGTGGCTACTGCCGGGCATGATCGACGATCAGGTGCATTTTCGCGATCCCGGATCGCCGGATAAGGGCAGCGTTTACACGGAATCGCGGGCGGCCGTGGCGGGCGGTATCACCAGTTTCATGGACATGCCCAACACCAACCCGGCCACCCTGACCCTCGCGGCACTCGCCGACAAAAAACGTCGAGCGGCGATCAATTCTGTCGCCAACTATGGCTTTCACTTCGGCGTGAGCAACAACAATCTCGACACCGTCGCGGCGCTCAATCCCTGCGAAGTGGCTGGCGTAAAAGTATTCATGGGCGCCTCGACCGGCAACATGCTGGTGGACGATCCGCAGACGCTCGAACGTTTATTCGCCGAGGTGCCGACCCTTCTGCTGGCGCATTGTGAACACACGCCCAGCATCGAGGCCAATGCCGCGACGGTGCTTGAGCGTTTTGGAGAATACATTCCCGCCGCCGTCCATCCACTGATTCGCGACACCGAAGCCTGTTTTCGCTCCTCCTCAATGGCCGTGGACCTCGCTAAACGTCATGGCACGAGACTGCACGTTTTGCACCTGACCACAGCCCGCGAACTCGCTCTGTTCGAAGACAAGCCGCTGGCACAGAAACGCATTACCGCCGAAGTTTGCCTGCATCATTTGTTGTTCGATGATCGCGACTACCCGACCCTCGGCAACCTGATCAAGTGCAATCCGGCGATCAAAAGCCAGGCTGATCGTGATGCCTTGCGTCATGCCCTGTTAAGCAATCGACTGGACGTCATCGGTAGCGACCACGCGCCGCATACGTGGACGGAAAAACAACGGCCCTATACCCAGGCACCCTCCGGTCTGCCGTTGGTGCAACATGCCCTGCCGGCGTTAATGGAACTGGTGTTGGACGAAGTTCTGCCGATAACTACCCTCGTGGCCAAGACCAGTCACCGCGTGGCTGATCTGTTTGCCATTCCCGACCGCGGTTATCTGCGCGAAGGCTATTGGGCCGACCTTGTTCTGATCAAACCAGAGCCGGAAGGCGTAGCCGTTTCCAGGCAGCCAATCTTGTCGCAATGCGGCTGGACACCTTTCGCCCGCCAGCGGTTTCGCCACAGCGTCAGCACCACGATCGTCTCGGGGCAAATCGCCTGGCACGACCAACGTCTTAATGACAACTGCCAGGGTTTACCCCTACGGTTTATGCGCTAACGCGCGTTTATTGCACTCGAGAGCACCGACATGATTCACATCACCCTGAGCGATGGTTCATTGCGTGAATACGACCAACCGTTGTCGGTGTATGAGTTTGCCGCGAGCATCGGTGCCGGGCTGGCAAAAGCGGCCGTGGCCGGCCGGGTGGACGGTGTTCTGGTGGACTGTGAATTCATGATCGAGGCCGATGCCCGGGTCAGCATCGTTACGCCTCAAGAGCCCGATGGGCTGGAGATCTTGCGACGCTCCTGCGCCTTGATGCTGGCGGTGGCCATCAAGCAGCTCTATCCAAAAGCGCAATTGCAGACTGGATCGGCGCTGGGTGATGGCTTCTTTTATGAGTTTGCGTTCGAGCGTCTGTTAAATCTGGTCGACCTTGCCGCCATAGAAGCGCGCATGAGGACCCTGGCGGCCACCAACCATTCGATCCGGCGCCGCAAGCCGGTATCCGGATCGGCACCCACGCAGAGGTCATTGCCCTACCTCCTCGGGGATTTCGAATGTGTGTCATCGGGCCCGCACGTTCCCGCCACCCGAGTGTTGCAAGCATTCGCGCTCGATCACATCAGCGGCACCGCGCCGCAGCGGATCTATGGCACTTGCTGGAGCTGCCAACAGGAACTGGAAGACTGGCGATCGCCGCCGCACGTAATCATCGTCAGCATGGACGAGCGTCAAGCGGATTACGCACAGTCCGTGACCGAGGCCTTGCGCCGAAGCGGCGTGCGCGCTCGTGCGGATCTGCGCAATGAGAAAGTCCGCCACAAGATCCGCGAGCACAGTCAGCAAGTGCCCTATCTGGTGGTGATCGGCGAGAAAGAAAAAGCAGGCGGGTTTGTCAGTGTGCGCAGCCGCACCGGGGAAGATTTCGGCAGGATGGCTGTGGAGGCAGTGTGTGACTGGTTGAGGTCAATAGGCATTGCGAGGGTCTGAACTGACGCCATCGCGAGCAGGCTCGCTCCCACAGGATTCACACCGACCCTGTAGGAGCGAGCCTGCTCGCGATGCTTTTAAGCCCTAGGCTTAACGGTCCCGCAATCCTGGCCCAACCAAACCGCACGGGTATCAAGGCTACCCTTCTGCTGAAGGCCGGTCGCATTGAACGTGCCGTTGACCTTGGTGGTGAACTCACGATCACTGAGGAAAGTGGCGACACCCGCCCCCTGCGCTTTCGGACAGCTGAAGCGGAATTTCCACTGATTACCGCTGCGCTCAGTGATTTCCTGTTTGCAGCCCGATTGCGGATCCGTCAGCGGAATATTGTCTGACTTCACTTGCTCCGGCGTCAGACACGCCCGAATGCCTTTTCCGCCCATGGTGATGCCCTGCTTCTCCAGCTGCGCACGTTGTTGCGGGGTCATCTGGCCTTGCAACTGACCGAGGATCAACTGCAAATCCGGCAGGTTCTGGTCATCGACCTTCATGTTGCTCGTGGTCAATTCCCACAAACCTGGCTGCAGCATCTGCGCCTGAGCGGCCACAGGAAGTGCCAAACCAAAAGCCACGGCCAAACCCAGCAGACGAACGTTCATCGAGTAACTCCTGATCAGTAGTGGCCGTTAGACGTCAGCCAATGGCTTCGGTTCATGGGCCAATTAAATAGCGACATTCTGCACGGAACATGGTCTGTTAAGCATTGAATCTTCAGGAGCAAGGCTGCCCCATGGATTACTTTGGACCGCACATTTTCGGCTACATGATTGCACTGCTTCATACGCTGGGCCTGATAGCAGCCATCCACGCCGTACTCACCGTCCGGACCGCCCAGGGATCCATCGCCTGGGCCCTGTCGTTGATCTTCATGCCTTACCTCACGCTTATCCCGTACCTGGTCTTCGGCCGCAGCACCTTCGATGGCTACATCCAGGCGCGGCGCCAGGCCAACGAGGAGATGCGCAAGGCCATCTCCGAGCTCAACTGGCGGCCCTGGGTAGAAGAAGCGCTGACCGCTCGTGCTTCCAGTGCATACGCCTCCCTGAGAGCGATGCCGAAACTGGGGCGCATGCCGTGCCTGGCGAACAACGAAGTGCGTTTGCTGATCAACGGCCAAGCCACCTTCGACGCGATTTTCGAAGCCATCGACAACGCAAAGGAAGCGGTGCTGATTCAATTCTTCATCATCCACGACGACCGCCTCGGCCAGCGCCTGCAAACCCTGCTGTTGAAGAAAGCCGCCGAAGGCGTGGCAATCCACTTGCTGTACGACCGCATCGGCAGCCATTCCCTGCCCCATAGTTACGTGCAACCGTTGCGTGATGGCGGCGTCGAGGTCAAAGCCTTCGCCACCCGCAGCGGCTGGCTCAACCGCTTCCAGGTCAACTTCCGCAATCACCGCAAGATCGTCGTGGTCGACGGCATTCTGGGCTTTGTCGGCGGGCATAACGTCGGCGACGAATACATGGGCGAGAAACCACCGTTGGCACCCTGGCGTGACACCCACGTCCGCGTGCGCGGGCCGGTGGTGGCCTGCATGCAGGAATCGTTTGCCGAAGACTGGTTCTGGGCGGCGCGGTCGTTACCACCGCTGATCCTGCCGGACGTGTACCCGGACGACGGTGTGCTCTGCCAATTGCTCGCCAGTGGCCCGGCCGATTCCTACGAAACCTGTTCGTTGTTCTTCGTCGAAGCCATCCATGCGGCGACAGAACGGGTGTGGATCACCAGCCCTTACTTCATTCCCGACGAAGCGGTGTTCGCGGCGTTGAGACTGGCGGTGCTGCGCGGCGTGGATGTGCGGCTGCTGCTGCCATCACGACCGGACCACCGAATCGTCTACGCGGCCTCAAGTCTCTACGCCTTCGAAGCGGTACGCGCAGGCGTGCGAGTGTTTCGTTACCAGCCGGGTTTCCTGCATCAGAAAGTGGTGTTGATCGACAGCGAAATCAGCGCGATTGGCAGCGCCAACCTAGACAACCGTTCGTTCCGGCTGAATTTTGAAGTGATGCTGCTGACCGTCGACAGCGCGTTCGCCGCCGAGGTGGAACAGATGCTCAACGATGACTTCGCCCAGGCCCACGAGATCGCCAAAGAAGAAAGCCGGGAGACCCGCCGCCTGCAACAGGTCGGCATGCGGATCGCCCGGCTTATTTCGCCGATTCTCTAAAGGTAGATGTCGTCTCGCGTCCAAGGCAGTTCATGGCTGCCATCGGCGTGGGCTTTCACCGCGAGGATCTGGTGCAGGTTGATCCAGCCTCTGGCGAACGCATAGGCGCATCCCGCCAGGTACAACCGCCAGATCCGCAGCGCCTGTTCCGGAACCAGTTTTGAAGCCGCTTCCAGATTGTCCTCCAGGCGTTCGCTCCAATGGTCCAGGGTGCGCGCGTAGTGCAGTCGCAGACTCTCGACGTCGACGATCTCCAGCCCCGCTTCGCTGATCTCGGCGGAGATCATCGACAGGTGCGGTAACTCGCCGTTGGGGAACACATACTTCTCGATGAACTCCCCGGCACCGCGTCCCACGGGTCGGCCATCAGTGTGCTTGGCGGTGATCCCGTGGTTCATCACCAGACCGCCCTCTTTCACTGCGCCGAACAAGGTCTTGCAATACTCGGCCAGGTTGGCGTGGCCGACGTGTTCGAACATGCCGACGCTGACCACTTTGTCGAAGCGCCCGTCCTGAGGCAAATCGCGGTAGTCGAGCAATTGCAGTTCAACCAAATCGTCCAGGCCTTCGGCGGTGACTCTTTCACGGGCCAGGGCCAGTTGCTCTTTACTCAGAGTAATCCCGAACACTTTGGCGCCGAACTCACGGGCCGCAAAGCGGGCCAGCCCTCCCCAACCGCAACCGACATCCAGCAGGTATTCGCCGGGTTGCAGCCGCAGCTTGCGGCACAGGTGGCGGAATTTGGCTTGCTGGGCTTGCTCCAGCGTTTCACTGCCGGTCTCGAAATAGGCGCAGGAATACGCCATGTCGCTGTCGAGCCATAGCTGGTAAAACGCGTTGGAAAGGTCGTAGTGGTAGGAAATCGCCTTCGCGTCGGTTTCCTTGTCGTGGACGGTGCGCACAGGCTGACTGTCGTCGTCCTCGCTCAACAACGCCTGGCTCCATTCATCACAGACGCGGATCACGTCGCTGATGGAGCCTTCGAGTTCAAGCTTGCCTTCGACAAACGCCGCTCCGAGCGCGTCCAGGCTTGGGTGGGTGAACTGGGTAACCATTTGTGGGTCCTTGACCACAATAGTGACGCTGGGCGCCGGCCCCAGGTTGAATTCATGGCCGTCCCAGAGTCGCAGGCGTAGCGGTAACTGCAGATTCTGTAAGGCCGGTGGAAGTTGCGCGAGCATGGAAAATCCCCCCTTGTTTCAGACGTCTGATGTGAGGTTAGACCATCCTGGAAAAATAGCTGGCTATCGATTTAATAGCCGTTTTCTATGATTCGCGGCGCTGTAACCAACCGTCATGAATCCACTGTTTCAGCCATGTAACAGCTTGAAGTGGTGCACCCTCACCATAGATGACTGCTAATTCGGAACACAGTTCAGCAAAACTCCAGCCGTGCTGAAACATACCTTTTAGAGCGGTTGCCTCGGCAGATTCGAGACTCCGGTAGTGACAAACCAATTCGCTGCGCCAGATGGCGACAACCTGGTGCGCCTCCAATGCTGTGCTCCCTGGAAACGCGGTTTCATCCTTCACTGCTCGCCACAGTGCGACGCTGTTGAAAGCACATTCCAACCACTGCACGGTGGTACCGGGACAGACTCGCAACATCGGCCAGTCTTGCTGTGGCAAAGTGGCCATGTCCTGCATCGTCAGCGGTCGGGAATCAGGTGCGTCAAACGCCAGGGTGAAAGCCCACTCAAGCGCGGCTAACTCGGCAAGTGCAGCACTCTGTTCAGGTACCAGGTGCTGACGGATGAACATTTCAAAACCTTTACCGAGCCACCTCAAACTGAAATGCGTTGAGGGTGACTGGCGAATGTAAGCCGCGGCGAGCTGTGCGAATTCATCGTCGCCCAACCAATGCCAGATGGCCGGATAGTCCCCACGCAACACTTCCTGAAGCCGCGCCTGATAGGCGTTGTGATAGATCGCCAAGCCAGTATTTACATCGAGTGTCGGGCCGCCGATCAGGCTTGCTCCCAGCTTGGGATCGGCTATTGCCCGCTCCCCTGACAGGTAATCCTCAAAGGCCAGTTGCCAATCGTTCAGACGCATTTCAGTCTCCGGGCCAGCACGCTATCGCCTAGCTCCCGGACCTTTTGCAATTCAGTCAGCAGTTCTGCAAAAGGCGGGAGGTGATCATCGCGTTCCAGAAGCGTGGCGACCGGGCCGAGGTGTTCGAGGGTTTTTTGATAGAGCGTCCAGACCGAATCACTCACGGGCTGATCATGGGTGTCGATCACGTAATGTCCGTAATCGCTGTGCCCTGCCAGGTGCAGTTGGCGAATCTTGTTCGCCGGCAAACCTTGGATGAACGTCCACGGATCGAAGCCGTGATTGCGCGAACTCACATAGACATTGTTCACGTCCAGCAACAGCTCGCAGTCGCTCAGTCGGCTGAGGGCTTCAAGAAACTCCCACTCGCTGAAATCGTCGCCAGCGCTACGCACATAACTGGAGACATTCTCCAGCACCAACGGCCGCTGCAAAACGTCCTGAACCTGTCGCACTCGGCCCGCCACGTAATGAAGGCTTTCCTCGGTGTAAGGCAACGGCAACAGATCATGAAGCTGATGAGCGTTGCCGCGGCTCCAGCACAGGTGATCGGAGATCCACGCGGGTCTCACTCGCTCAGCCAATAATTTGAGTTGATTCAGATAGTCTGGATCGAGGGCGTGAGGCCCGCCGATGGACAACGACACGCCATGCATCACCACCGGATAACGCTCGGCAATGGCGTCGAGGTAGTACAAGGCTTTGCCGCCCTGAACCATGAAGTTTTCGGAGACGACTTCGAACCAGTCAACGGGGGGCGACTGCTCGAGAATCTGTTGGTAGTAAGCACTGCGCAAACCCAGGCCGTAGCCCAGGCAAGGAAGGGATGCAGACATTTTGCGGACTCCTCGCAAAGTGGCCGCAGTGGCGCAAACCACTGCGGCGGCATGCAGTAGTCGATTACTCGCCGACCTTGCCACCTGCTTTCACACACTCGGTCTGAGTCATTGCCTTGAAGCCGTGACCTTTGCAAACACCCTGGCCCTTGCAGGCATTTTCAGCAGTCTTGCAATCGTTCATGCCTTTGCAAGAAGTCACGCCGTAGCAATGAACCTGAGCAGTGTCCGCGGCTTGGGCCTGAGTGGCGACACCGGCAAACAGGGTGGCAGCAGCGAAGGCGAGAGCAGCACCGGCGGTGGCGTTTTTGAAGTTCATTTTTATATCCTCGGTAATCGTCAGTGGTGTCGGCTGGACGGCTTGTCCAGTCCCGACACAGCACTAGAGCGCAGTGCCCCCAACGGCGTTACAGAGGGAGTAAAAAAGAGTTTCGCGCCCCTTAAAGCTCGTCCTTCAACTTGAGCAATGGCTCCTGAAAGCGCAGCAACCGTCCAGCGTTACCGAGTACCAGCAACGTGCTGAGGTTATGCAGCAACGCTGCGATCATTGCCCCCGCTGCACCGAGCCAGCCGAACGCGGCGAAGGCAACAATCGCCAGGGTCCAGCCCAGCCCGATGATCACGTTGACCTGCAAGGTCTGCCGACATTGGCGACTCAACCGCACACAGGTGCCGAGGCGACGCAGGTCGCTGCCGATCAGCACGATGTCCGCCGACGCCAGCGCGATGTCCGCACCACCCGCGCCCATGGCCACACCCACGACGCCGGCCTTGAGTGCCAATGAATCGTTGATGCCATCCCCCACCACCATCGGCCGGAAACCGTTGCCGATCTCCGCCAGCACGCGATTAAGTTTGTCCTCGGGCAAGGCCTGCGCTTCAACGTCGCTGATGCCGACATCGCGCGCCAGCGTGTGCGCCACGCTGTGCCGGTCACCGGTGAGCAGCAACTGACGGCCCAACCCCAGTTCACGTAATTCGCTCAAGGCAAATCGCGCCTCAGGTTTGACGCTGTCGGCCAGCAACAGCCAGGCAAGGAATTCACCGTTGAGTGCCAGCCCGGCAATCGGGCCATCGTGTTCGGGAACGACTGAAGTGGCGATGCCCAGTTGCGCGAACAACTCCGGGCGACCGAGCGCCGCCTCGCCTTGCTCCGTCATCGCGACGACGCCCAGACCTTGGCGCTCGTGGATGTCCGAGAGCAGCAGAAAATGTTCCTGAGTGACCAACCCGGCGAGCGCACGGCTGACCGGATGACTGCTGGCCGAGCCGAGGCTGGCGGCGAGTTTCAGCACGTGACTGCGGTCCGCCAACGGGCTGTCGATGGACTGCAAGCGCAAGGTGCCAAAGGTCAGGGTTCCCGTTTTGTCGACCACCAGCGACGTCAGGTCCGCCAACTCTTCCAGAAACGCCGAACTACGGATCAGAATCCCGTGCCGCGCCGCCACCGCCACGCCGGCAATTGCCGTGGCCGGTGCCGACAAAACCAACGCGCAAGGACACGCCGCCACCAACACCGCGAGCATCGCCTGGGCATCGTTGGTGACAAACCAGGTCACCGCGGCCAATAGCAACACCAACACCATGTAGCTGCCGGCGTAACGTTCGAGCAAACGGGTGATCGGCGGCTTCGAACGCTCCGCGCTTTGCATGAGGGCGATGACTTTACCGAGGGTCGATTCGCTGCCCGTGCGCGTCACTTCGAGGCGCAGCAGACCGTCGAGGTTGATCGCCCCGCCAAAAACCTGCATGCCGACGCCCGCCTCGACCGGCACCGACTCACCGGTGATCGATGCCGTGTCGAGGCTCGCCTGACCGGACAACACCCGACCATCGGCCGGCACCCGGTCACCGGCCCGCACCTCGACAATGTCGCCGGATTTAAGTGTGCCGTTGTCGACCTCGACGATGGCACCGTCCCCCTGAACCTTGCGTGCGTGACTGCGGGTCAGTTTGCCGAGCGCACGAATCGCTTCCTGGGAACCGATCACACTGCGCTCTTCCAGTACGTGGCCGAAGATCATGATGATCGGCAACAACGCGGCGGTCAGCAGATCACCCGTGGCCCAGGCGCCGAGCATGGCGAGGGCGATCAACTGATCGGTGATTCCGTGCAGGCTCGGATAACGCAAGCTGTACCACGCCGATCGCATCACCGGCACAGCCACCAGTAAGGAAGCAAAACCCAACAGCAATTGACTGACGCCGATCTGTTCCGGCGACAGCCAGCGCCAGACCAAACCGAGGCTGAGCAAGCCAAGGGCGAGCATGGCCAGGGTCAATTGGCGTGCAGCGCTGCGTTGTTCAGCCGAGGACAACAGGCTCGGTGCGGCGGCAGTTTCGGCGGTCATTGTGCGGCTCCCTGAATGATCAGGCGGGTATCGTCTTTCGGGTTGACCGTCGTCACCGAGCCGGCCTGGCCGAGAATCTTCGGCATTCGCTCGCGGTAGATACGCAGCAACATTTGCGGGTCGGTGCCCTGCTGTTGCGCCTTGGCCAGGCTCAACACCGTGGCCGTATCGGCCGAGGCTTTGGCCAGTCGTTCGCTCGCCTGGGCGTGGGCGACTTGCAGTGTTCGATCGCCTTGTTCATTGGCGGTCTGGGTCAACTTCTCGGCCTCGGTGCGCGCATTGGCGACGGCTTTATCCGCTTGCTGGCTGGCGGTCAGCACCGCATTGAACGCATTCACTGCTGGGCCGGGCAGACTTGATTGCACGTCGACTCGCGTCGCTTCGATACCCAGTCCCTGCCCTGTCGCGGTCAGCTCGGCCAGTCGTTGATTGATGCCCTGCACCAAATCACCGCGCAGGCGTTCGCGGCGTTCGGCCGCCTGATTGTCGGAGCCGATCAGCTCCGGTCGTGCCACCAGAATGGTGTCGAGGTCGCGTGCGGCGGAGAGTGCAACGGCACTGCGAGTGACCAGTCGATCGAGTGCCGGCAGCACATGTTCACCTTGAAGCACGAAGGCATAAGGTTCGGTGACCTTGTAGAAAACCCGCACATCCAGTTGAACCACGCCCGCGTCACCGGTCAGCAAATAGCCCGAGCCAGCAAGCGCATCGCTCAGCGGAGTCGCGAAAGACGCTAGTCGGTCGGCCTGCAATGCAGCATCGCTGCGAAGCAGATTTTCTACCCGACGCTCGATCACCCGATCGGCTGCCGGCAACAAAATCACTTGCTCGAAGGGACGCGGCCACGCCAACAGCAACCCGGCATTCTGGATGCGATCCAGCGCGCCGAAGTGCAGGACCACAGCGCGATTCTGTGGATCGATCTGCCGCACATTGGAGAATGCCCAAGCTAGCGCGGCGAGAATTGTCACGCCGTATAGAGCCAGAAAAGCCAACCGCCCGGCCTGAATCCAGGGGCTACTTAACTCAAGTGTTCCACGTGGAACTAAATTCATGGCTGCGCCCCGGACTTGTTATCGAGGGTCGGCGGACCGTCAACCAACACCCGGAAAGGCGCGGCATCGGTGCGCAAAATCAGTTTGGTGCCTGGGGTGACGATCGTGCCCAAGGTGTCAAGGGAGCGCAGCAAGTTGTAAAGCTGCGGCGAACCGGCGTAGGCACGACCATAAATCTGCGCCGCTTCGACCCGTGATTGGGCTTCAATATCAGCCGCTTTGACCGTTGCATCGGCTTGCACGATGCGCGCATCACGCTCGGCAGCCGACCGGATTTGCGCGGCCTCTCGTTTGCCGATGGCGGTGCGTTCAGTGGCAATTGTTTCACGCTCGGCACGCATGCGATCGACGGTGGCGGTTAGCGTTACCGACGGCAGAGTCAAACGCTCGATGCCCACTTGCAGCACCCGGACGCCATACGTGGTCAGCAACTGTTGGTCGATCTGTTTACGCAGCTGCGCTTCGAAATCGGCAATGTGCACTTGATTGGCGTCGGTGTTCACCAGGTTGGCCAGATCAAAACTGCTCGCGGTGGTTTCCAGCGCAGAACCGACAAACGTACGAATCTGCCGCGCCGCTTCGTCCGGCTGATTCTGCACGGCGCGCATAAAGCGCTGCACGTTGTCTGGATCACCCTGCACCTGCCACGCCACGTACGCTTGAACAATGATGCGCAAACCGTCGCGCGTGCCCACATCCTGCAAGCCGCTGGAGGTGGTGCGCAGCCGCAAGTCGACAGGAATCGCCGCTTCAAACGGGGCCGGCCAGCGCCAGCCAAGGCCCGGCTCCAGCAACACCCGCGACGGATTGCCGAAGCGAGTGATCACCGTGGCTTCTCCCGAGCGAACCTGCACCAGACTCGCTGCCGCGATGGCGAATGCTACGAGCAACGCGGCCCAGCCCATGCGCCGCCACGGGAATGGACCGGCTTCCTGTGGATCACCGTGATGGTGGTGACCGTGGTGATGTCCGCCATGGCCGTGATCGTGGCCGGCGTGGTCGTCATGATCGTGAGTGTGCGACTGGCTCAATGGGCAGCTCCTGGCTGAGCGCTGGTGCGCGGCGACGCAGGATCGGCCGGCAGCGTGAAGGTTCGTAAGTCGATGGTCGGTGCATTGCCGCTGCCGCCGAGACGATGATCGAGCACCAGCAATTTGGCGTTGGCCAGGCCTTGGGTCAGTTGGCTGAGATACTGCTCCAACACGAACGCCTGGCCGGCGCTGGCATAAGCCTTTTGCTCGGCCGTGAATTTCAGATCAGCCGCCTGGGCGGTGGAATTGATTTCACGCGCACTGGCAGTCGCTTGATCGCGAGCGATGCTGGCCTGCAATTGCGCCTGATTGGTCGCCTCGGCTGCCGCGCCGCGTTCACGGGAGATCAACGCCTGGGCACCAATCTGCGCTGCTTGAACACCGTGATAAGCATTGGCCGCACCGGCCGGCGGATGGATCGCCTCCACCACCGTCGCGAGAATTTCCACGCCGCTGTCAAGTTTCTGCAGATCAGATTGCACGGCGCGACCGATCTCTTCGGCCAGCCCTACCCTGTCTTCGCCGAGCAAACCATCGAGGGTTCGCGAGGCAAAGTCGTGAACCAGAATCCGGCTGGCGGTGCTGCGAATCAACGTCGGTACATCGGCGCTGTTGTACGTCGCGGCCAGCGCCGCTTGATCGGTCAGACCGATGCGATAGACAAAACGCACGTCCATGTTGACGATTTGAAAGCTCTGCTTGTCGGCACGGCTGCTGGCGATGACCTGGGATTTATCGTTCACATGACTGGCGTCCCACAAGCGATTGGCTATCGCCGGCGCCGGGCCTTCCGCCGGCTCCAGGACGACTGGCGCCGACGTTTCGCCAACGCTCGTTGCCAACTCATGAACCACGCCGTTTTCAACATTCAGCACCCGACCCAATGGCCACGGCAGACCAGCGTGCAAACCTGGACCGAACACTTCCACCGGTTTGCCGAAACGTTCGTAGATGCCCCGCCCTTGCAGCGGTATTTCGTGAACGCCGGTGAGCGACCATCCGACAATCGCCACCACCGTCATCACCGGCAAAAACGCCCGACGCATGTAGGTGAAGGCCCAGATCTGCCGCAGGTCGATACCGAAGCGGTTATGCAATTCGTGCTGCAACGCCAGCAACGGTTGTGGTGGCCAGCGCAGCATGTCGGCGACAAAACTACGCGCCAGCAATGTCGGTTCAAGTTGTTCACGGCGAGGACTGAACAGCGACAGCACGGCGCGCAGCAGCAACTCGAATGCGACCAGTCCTGGCAGCAAGCCGATCAATACGGCGAGGCGTACCGGCCAGACCGAGGTTTCGCTACCGAACAACAAACACAACGCGCTGAGTACCAGGCAAATGATCGCCACCCGGCTCAGTTGCGCCAACGGCCCCGCTTCCGGCCATTGGGCGATGTTTTCCTGGGCGAGCTGACGCTCAAGCACCAGCAAACCGAAGGCCAGCAACAACGACAGCGCGGCGCCAACACTCGCCGATAAACCCAATGCAGCGGGCGGCAGCGCGAGGTTCCAGAACTGACTGATGCTGAAGATCGTCAACAGCGCCCAACCGGCGAGCCAGAGGGTTGGTGCGCCGATCTGCCCGAGCATGCGCACCCAGCGCTGACTGAGTCGCTCCAGCAGCCGTTCATACCAGCCTTCAGGAGCAACGGTTTCTTCCGTTACCACTACCGGCAGCGTCGGGCTCATCGCTTGTGCGCGCCACTGAGTCACCCACCACGCCGATTGCAGTCCCGCAATCAGCACCAGCAAACCGGCACTTTGACTTACCAGCAACGGCGCCCACAGCGACAGCGGCGCAAACAACCCGACGAAAAACGCCAACAACAGACCGACCGCCGCCAAGGCGCTCAGGCCGATCGCGAACTGACGTAATCGCCGCCCTTGAAAGACCGCCTGCTGAAAGCGCGGCAGCCCGGCTACCTGCGTTCCATCGACTTCGAGATCGACTTGCATACCACCCCAGTGCTTATCATTAGCTGTATCGCAATTCGTTACGATATAACGAAAGTGGTGAAATTTTTGTACTAATTCGCTCTATCTAAAGATGCCCAACCTGTCGCCTTGCTGAAGCCTTGACCGAAATAGTCACAAACGCACATATTACGTCCGTAATTTTAATCAAAGACTACGGTTATCCAGCCCATTCCCTTTCAGTCCAGGAGTACATCCATGAGCACTTATGACGTCGTGATACTGGGCGGTGGCCCGGGCGGTTACAACGCAGCGATCCGCGCAGGTCAGTTGGGCCTGAAAGCGGCGTGCGTGGAAGGCCGGGCGACGCTCGGGGGCACCTGCCTCAACGTCGGTTGCATGCCGTCCAAGGCGCTCTTGCATGCCTCGGAACTCTACGACGCGGCCATGGGCACGGAATTCGCCAACCTGGGGATCGAGGTCAAACCCACCCTTAACCTCGCCCAGATGATGAAGCAGAAAGATGAAAGCGTGACCGGGCTGACCAAGGGCATCGAGTTTCTGTTTCGCAAAAACAAAGTCGACTGGATCAAAGGCTGGGGCCACATCGACGGGCCGGGCAAAGTGACGGTGACCGACAGCCAGGGCGCCAAGACCGAACTGAGCGCCAAGGACATCATCATTGCCACCGGCTCCGAGCCCACTCCCCTGCCCGGCGTCGAGATCGATAACAAGCGCATCCTCGACTCCACCGGCGCGCTGTCACTGGCTAAAGTGCCGAAGCACTTGGTGGTGATCGGTGCCGGCGTGATCGGCCTGGAACTGGGCTCGGTGTGGCGACGCCTGGGCGCTCAAGTGACGGTGGTCGAATTTCTCGACCGCATCTGCCCCGGTGTGGACGCAGAAGCAGGCAAAACCCTGCAGCGTTCATTAAGCAAACAGGGCATCAGCTTCAAGTTGAGCTCGAAAGTGACCAGCGCCACCACCTCGGCAAACGGCGTTCAGCTCAGCGTGGAGCCGGCGGCGGGCGGCACCGCCGAGCTGCTCGAAGCCGATTACGTGTTGGTGTCCATCGGTCGCCGTCCTTTTACCCAAGGCCTGGGGTTGGAAAACGTCGGCCTCACCACCGACAAGCGCGGCATGCTCGCCAACAAGGGACACCGCACCGAAGCTGCGGGCGTGTGGGTGATCGGCGATGTCACGTCCGGGCCGATGCTCGCCCACAAGGCCGAAGATGAAGCCATGGCCTGCATCGAGCAGATCGTCGGCAAGGCGGGAGAGGTCAACTACGACCTGATCCCCAACGTCATTTACACCAAGCCTGAGTTGGCCAGCGTCGGCAAGACGGAAGAGCAGCTCAAGGCTGAAGGCCGCGCGTACAAGGTCGGTAAATTCCCTTTCACCGCCAACAGCCGGGCGAAGATCAACCACGAGACCGAAGGCTTCGCCAAAGTGCTGGCCGATGAACGCACCGACGAGATTCTCGGCGTGCACCTTGTAGGACCGAGTGTCAGTGAAATGATTGGTGAGTATTGCGTGGCCATGGAGTTCAGCGCTTCGGCTGAGGACATTGCGTTGACTTGCCACCCGCATCCGACACGGTCCGAGGCGTTGCGTCAGGCGGCGATGAATGTGGAGGGGATGGCGACGCAGATGTAAGCCAGCCTGGCCGCCTTCGCGGGCAAGCCCGCTCCCACACTGGTTTTGTGAACGCCACAAATCCCCTGTGGGAGCGGGCTTGCTCGCGAAGGGGTCGACTCGGTCTAAAGCGGCAAATGCCCCAACGGCAACGCCCCCGGCGTCTTCACCGTGTGAATCGCAAAGTTGCTGCGGATATCACTCACACCCGGCAATTTCAGCAATCGCTCCGTGAGAAAGCGGTCATACCCGCGCAAATCCGGCACCACCACTTGCAGCAGAAAGTCCGATTCCCCTGACACCAGAAACGCCGAAATCACCTCGGGCAGTGCCGTCACGGCCAAGCGAAAGGCGTCGGCCTGTTCATCGTTGTGGCGCTCAACCTTGACCCCGACAAACACCGTCAATCCAAGCCCCACCTCATCACGATCAAGATTGGCCTGATAGCCGCGAATCACGCCCGCCTCCTCCAGCATCCGCACCCGGCGCAAACACGGCGACGCGGACAAACCGATCTCGTCGGCCAGTTGCACATTGCTCAGGCGCCCGTCCCGTTGCAGGGCTGCGAGAATTTTGCGGTCGTAGGCGTCCAGTTTCATGGTTTGGCAGATCCTGATGGTTTGATCGTCACGAAGTGGCAGGTTATGCCAATTATCGATCCATTAGAAGCTGACTACGCAAGCACCTGCCCCACCCTTGCGCCCTAGACTGGCGCTACCAAATCGACAACGAATGGGGTGCAAAGTGGAAGGACTCTGGCTGTTTTTCATGGCATTGGCGGTGGTGTATCTGTTGCCTGGCCCGGACATGATTCTGCTGCTGCAAACCGGTGCCCGTCAGGGCAAAGGCGCGGCGTTGGCGACGGCGGTGGGTCTGGGCATTGCTCGCGGCTGCCACGTGGCGTTGGCTGCGCTGGGGCTGGCGGCGCTGTTCAAGGCTGCGCCGTGGACCTTCGACGTGGTGCGTCTGGCGGGGGCCGCGTACCTGCTGTGGATCGGCATTCAGTGCCTGCGAACCACGATGTTGCCGAACCTGAATGGCGCAGCCACAACAGGTGAAAAATCGTCCTGGCGCGCATCGATCCAGCGCGGTTTGCTGACCAACCTGCTCAACCCCAAGGCGCTGCTGTTCTGCTCGGTGCTGTTGCCGCAGTTCATCAACCCTCACGCAGGACCCGTGCTCGCGCAGTTTGCGGTATTGGGCGTGCTGCTGGTCGGCGTCGGTTTGCTGTTCGACAGCGCCTACGCCTTGACCGGCGCCGCACTGGGCCGCTGGCTGCAACGCAGTCCCTCGGCCCAGCGCCTGCAACAGTGGTTGTTTGGCAGTCTGTTGATCGGCTTCGCCCTGCGGCTGACCTTTGTTCAACAGGCCTGAACCTTACTGCGCCTTACGACGGCGACGGCGGTTGAGCAACAACAGCGCCGCCGCAGTCACCGCGATAACACCACCGATCTGCAACGGCCACTTGTACGGCCGCAGCACCGAACGCGTGGCGTCAGTCACCTGGGTGACATAACGTTTGCTGGCATTTTCGAAGTCGGGATACGGGCACTGGTGGCCGAAATCCACCGCCCACTCCACGTAGGGCCCTTCCTTGACATAGCGCTGGTACAGCGCGCTTTGGTCTTCAAGGCTGCTGTTCCAGCCCGCCGCTGAACACAACACCGCCGCAAAGGCCTGGCTGGTGTGAGGCAGGTTATCGGCGGCGCGGTTGGCCAAGGCCGTTGCGACGAATCGATAGTGGTAGCGTTCGTCGGGCTTCGCGGCACTGGCTTGCTGGCGCTGGACTTCACCCTCGGCCACCAATGGGCCAACCTTCAGCTCAGCCGTCTCCAGGCTGTAATTGCCGCCAAACGTGGCGTAGTCCGGGGCCATTTCATAACCGAGAATGTCCATGCCCCACTCGCGTGCCGTCCAGGCTGCGTTGAACAGCGCAGACGCACGCTTGGTCGGCCACCACGCCGCATCGGCGAGCTGCCGCTGTTGCGCATACAAACGGGCTTTTTTCTGTAGATCCGGGTTATCGAAGTAGACCAGCGCCTCGTCGTAGCGCTCTTCACGCAGCAAGCGACGCCCGAGCAGATTGCGCAGTTGCGCCGCCACCGGCAACGGCACGTAGTTGTCACGATCCTGCTGGCTGAGCGCTGGCGGCGCCGGCACCTGGGTGTCGACGTAATGCTTGAGTTCATCGACCGTCAATACGCGTTCGGCAACGGTCGCGGCGTCGAACCAATAGATGCTTTGGCTGCGATAAAGCTGATCGAACGCTTGCAGGTAATCGCCGCGTTGCAGCGCCAGGATCGCGCTTTCACCCTCGACCCGGCACTTGGGCTGCAGGCTTTCGAAATCGTAGTCGGGCGTACGTCGCTCGCCCCACGACTCGTTCTGCGGGAAAGCCTGGGCAGCCTTGGCATACGCCGCGGCGGCTGCGTTTTTGTCGCCGTCGCGCAGCGCCAGTTTCGCCCGCAGCCACCACGCCAGACCGCCGTCCCCGGCGTGTTCAAGGAACGCCTTGGCGCTGGTGTAATCGCCCTGCTGATAATTCATCGCCGCCAACCGATCAGCGTTGTCCAGACTGCCGCGCGTGCTGCTTTGCAGGAGTTTGATCAATTTCAGTTCGTTCGGTGGTTGATCACCAAATGACCAGCCCAGGCGACTGATCAACGACGCGGTCACCAGTTGCTGCACCGGTTTGCCCTTGAGCAACTCGGTCAACTGATCCTCAGGCATCGCCAGCAGATCCGCCATCAACAGCTTCAGCGAGGTGTAACCCACCGCCGAACCGTGACGATTTTGCGTGGCGTACAGGTTGATGGCGCGGTTCCAGTCGCCGGCGGTGCGCGCCACGCGGGCTTGTTCGCCGAGGCTGGCGACACCCAGTTCCTGCGGGTCGCTGAAACCCTCGATACTCAGCTGAAGGGCCTGCTCGAAAGCTGTTTGCGCCTGCGCCAACAGGTCGGGCGCTGCGTCCGCTTCGGCGCTCATGGCAAACAGCGCACGACCCAGCGAATAAGCGGCCCAGGTGCTGCGCAATGCGCGTTGATCCGCCGGCAGCGCCAGCACGTTCTGGAAGTATTCGGCGGCCAGCGCGTGATCACCGGCGTTGAACGCCGCCGCGCCCGCCAGATAGAACCGAAGCTCGGCCGGCAGGCTCGCGCCGTCGGTTTCGACTTGATGGGCATCGATCAGCGCGCGCAGTTGTTTGACCAAGGCTTGCTGCTGCTCCGTCAAACCGGCCTGCTCGGCCTTGTCCCGCTGCTCGGCGTAGTCAGTCGCCTCCATGCTGTAAGGGGACGCCGCAACGTTCTTGAGCCCAGCGATCATGTGCCCGAGGCGGTTGATCTCGAACTGGAAGTTGCCTTCCGGCAGCTCCGCCAGCGATTGGGCGCGGTTGTCCAGCAAGCGCATCGGGAAGTCCGGCCCGCAGGCCATCGCCGAACCCAGCGGCAGGCTGAGGCTCAGGCAAAGCAAATGGCGGGGCCAGTTACGGGTGAACATTCGAACCTCCTTGATCAATGTGTGCGCAGCGTGCCCAACCGATGGCGCGCTGCTCGCCGGCCGGTATCCGGCCGTCGCGCAGGCGGGTGAAGGTAAGCAGATCCGGGCTTTGTTGCAATGTATAACCGGCCAGCGCATCGGCACCATCGCAACCGCGAACCGCCAGCGTTACGCGTTCGGGCCAGGCGTTGTCGAGGTTGCCTTGATTGCTGACGCTGATGTCATAGAGGTCGTCTTGCGCGATGAGTTTCAAACTCAAGCGACTGTCGAGGGAATCTCCGCGAGCTACGGCCCTCAGCGTGTTCAGGCTCCAGGCCCGACGATCACCCGCCAGCGGCAGACGAAACCAGATCAGGCCGGCCAGATGCTCCGGTGGATCGGCGCGTAGCTCGGTGGCGAGTGTGCTCAGCTGCAAGGGGTCCGCTAGCAATTCCCTACGTTTGCCGGTCCGCTCGATGGGCACTTCGCTTTCAATGACCGGCGCACCACTGGCCCCCGGCAACAGAGCCACGCCATAGGCGGGCAGCGCGAGGTAAAAGGGTTTTGAGGTGATGCGGCTCCAGGCGTTGGCCCATTGCCTGGATTGGTCCGGATCAAACAAACCACGACGCGGATCGCTCACCGCATGCACCTGCAAGACGCTGCTGTCGACAGTCGCCAAGAGTGTCGGCAATTCAGGGCTGTCGAGCCAGGCAGGCAATGCGGTGATGCTTAACGGCAAAGCGGCAGGTAAAACCGCGCGCAAGTGCGTGAGAAATTCGCGGTAAGCCGGTAGCCGGGCGCTACCGGCGTCGTGGTCGATTTCGACGCCGGAGAGCGTCAGCCCCTGCCCTTGCCACTCGCTGAGCACTTGCTGGATCTGCGCCGTGACGTCGTCCTGATCCAGCGCCGTGAGTTGGCCATCGAGGCGGATCACCGCAATAAGCGGCCGGCCATCACGCTTGAGCAACGCCGGATCGATCCGCGCCCGGCTCCAGCCCGCCTGGGGAAATGCCTGCAAGGCCAGCACCCGCAAGGTCGAGAAGTCCGCGCGACTGTCTTGCAAGGCGGCGTCGTGGGCTGACGTCCATTGCCGTTGCCAGACGTAGAGTTGCTGATCGAGCGGTGGCGCGTCTTGTTGCTCGCAACTGTTGAGTAGCATTACCGCGGCCAGCACTGCCGCCAGTCGAACAAAAAAATACATGAATCCCCTTTCTCTGTAGCAGCTACCGAGCAGCGCGCTGTGGCGAGGGGATTTATCCCCGTTGGGCTGCGAAGCAGCCCCCTGCATTCCTTCAGACGCACAGAGTTTGCAGGATTGACGGCTGCTTCGCAGCCGAACGGGGATAAATCCCCTCGCCACAAGGCAGCTGCTACAGAGAGTGCCTACACCAATGGCTTGCGGGCAATGATCACCTGACTTTTCGCCACGACCGCGTCCAGCGCTTGCTTGATCTGAGTCCCCCGGGGCGATGCCAGGATGGCCTGCCATGTGTCGGCCCAGTGGTTGAGCAGCGGGTGGTCGGGATTGCTGAAATCGACCTTGGCTTCCCAGAACAACAGCATCCACATCGACCAGTAAAACCCGTACTGGCTGTGGCTGAGCACTTCCAGGCCCGCGTCACTGACCATCGCCTTGAACTGCTCTTCGCTGATGATGCGAATGTGGTTGGGCTTCTGAAAATACTCGGGCGCCGCGATGTCTTTTTGCAGGTCTTCGGAGCTTGGGTGCGGGACGCTGAGCAAGTACAGCGCGCCCGGTTTGCCGACACGGACCAGTTCGGCGAGAAACTGCGCCGGATCGTCCACGTGTTCAATGACTTCGGTGGACACCACGCGGGTGGCCGTCGCATCGACGATCGGCAGAGGATTGCAGTCGGTGACGTGGCATTCGACCTCGCGCGCCGGCGTGTCGCCCAGGCGCTGACGGGTGGCTTCGACCTTGGCCGCGTCGATGTCGGCGATGATGATCTTCGCCCCGCGCATGCCGCAGAAATGCACGTTGCCGCCATCACCGCAGCCGACGTCCAGCAGCGTGTCCTCGGCGGTCACCGGGAACCCGGTGAACAGCTCGCCGGTTTGCTGATTGAACCAGCCGCTGAGCATCGCGTCGTGCAGGCCGAGCATGTATGGATCGACCTTCTCGACCTTCTCGACCTTGTCCACCACAGGCGCCACGGGAGCGGGCGTACCCGCCGTGAGTTTCTTCAAAAGGCTCAGCATGAGGTGGCTCCAGAGGTTTGGGCGGCTGTTCGGGACGTGCCCAGGCGTTTGACCAGCGAGGCGCCGCGGTTGCGCATGGGCATTTCGATAAAGCGGAAGTTGAGTTCGCTCAACAAGGCGATCAACCCGCCAGCAATCATCAGTGTCAGGATCGGATGGCCGCCGGGATTGGGCAGACCGGCACCCTGCAAGCGGAAGGTGAATTCGCGTACCAGCAGATAAGCCGGAATGTGGATCAGGTAGATCCCGTAGGAGCGACTGCCGACCCACGTCATCAGGTTCTTGAACGCGCCCCGTGGCAGGAGGTAATCGCGATTGTAGGAAGCAATCCACACCAGCACCGCGCACAACACGGCAATCGTGCCGATGCGGTAGTTGGTAAACGTGAAGCGATCCGTCGCCATGAAACTGAGCACCAGCGACAGCGCGATCAACGCCGTCAGACCGGCCCATGGACGGCGTAAAAACGTCGGCTCCCAGCGCAGATACGAAGGTTGTGCACTCCACATCGCCAGCAAGATACCGAGTGCCAGCGCATCGGTGCGAACCACCATCAGGATCGGCGTGCGCAACGTGAACAACTGCACCGCGACCAGCGCCAGCAAGGCCCAGACCAGGTGCTTGCGACAAAGCAGAATCAGCAGCGGAAACAGCAAATAAAACTGTTCCTCCAGCGACAGGCTCCAGTACACGAAACTGGTGCCGTACTCATAGTTATAGAAGCTGTCGGCGAAGCGGAAGTTGGCGTACTGCGCGACCCCGGCCAGGGTCGCTTGCAGGTTGGCGTGCAGCGTGCCGAACGCCCCGGAGCGATTGAGGAAAATACACGCCAGCAACATCAGCGCCAGCCACAACCACGCCGACGGCAACAATCGAAAGGCTCGGCGCAGCCAGAAGTTGCGCGTCTGCTGCCAGTATTCCTGGCGTGTGCTGCAACCCTGCAACGCTGGGATCAGGCTGCGTGCGATGACAAACCCGGAGATAGCGAAAAACAGATCCACGCCCCACCACGGCTGCCCCCACGCGGTGATGGCTTGCAACAGCGGCACCGGGGCCGCAAACAGGCTGTCTTGCAGGTGATGGAACAACACGCCGAGCACTGCAATGCCGCGCAACAATTCGATGTCCATGATCCGTCTGTCGTTACTCATGTCGTCCTCCTGGACGCTGCTCCGCTATATACCCGATGCAACGCTGCGCGGGTCATGCTTCGGGGGTATCCACGGCGACGCAGGTTTCAAGGAGCTGCGCGAAGAAGACTTTCAGCCGTTGCTCGGCAGTGGCCTGGCTGCAGAATTTTTCCAGGCTGGCCACCGAATGCGCGGACATCTGCGCGTAACGCCCGGCATCGTTTTTGGCGACGTCATAGCTGGCCCGATAAGCGCGGCACAACGACGCCCAGTTCGTCACGTACCGCAGGGTCCGGAACGCCCTGCGCGGGTCGTGAGGCCAGGCCGTCAGCTCGTCGGTGGAGTCGATCAGGAACGCATTGTCGGCATCCAGGTAATCGATCATCGCCGTGGTCCGTGGCGCCACGGCCGGTTTGCCGCAGGACATGAACTCCATCAACGGCAAGCACTGGCCTTCGCCGTAGGAGGTGTTGACCACGTAGCTGGTTGCCTGCACCAGCTGCTCGTAGTCCGCATCCGCGAGGTAGCCGTAAATCAGCACGATGCGGCAGCGGTAAGACTGGTTTTTGTACAAATGGTGAAGGATGTCGGTCAGCGCCGCTTCGGCGTCGTGGTGGGTCAGTTTGAGCACCAGCGTCGCGTCATCGACCTCGCGGAACGTCACGCAGAAGGCACTGAGCATGTCTTCCCAATTCTTGCGCCCGTCACCCGGGTTGAACACTGAGGTGTAGATCACGCCGTCGAGCACCAACTCGTGTTCACGGGGCGGCGCCTCGAAATCGATACCTTCACCTTCGCGTAAAGGCGCCGGCCCAAAGGCCCGCAAGTCGAGCGTGCGGCTGTCTGCCACCAGGCCTTTGATCTTCAGTCGCACCTGGCTGGCCAGTGGTTGACGCTGCAACTGGGCGCCACGCGCCGAGAATCGGTCCCACACCGGCGCCGGCACCGCGACGATCGGATAGTCGGCGCCCATCGCCTCGTGCACGGCGTTCACGGTGTAGCCGGAATGGGTAATCGCCGCGCCTGAAGCGCGCAAAACCGTGCGCCAGTCATTGCGCGGCTCACCGGCAAAGGGTTCGTTGGGAATGGTGCTGAATTCCCACGCAAACACCGGCAAGGTCGGACAGGCGAAGTGCACCGGCGTGCAATGCGGCGGCGAGAACGACAGGAACACGCAGTCTTCACCACGGGACAGCGCGTCGAGGTACAAGGCATCGACTTCGGTCTGCGGATCCCTGACTTCTACCACGCGCCCCAGGCGTTCCAGCACCGGCCGGTACTCCTTGAGCACGAAGTAATAGCTGTACTCCGAACGGCCAAGGTTCTGGGCAATGGTGTGCTGGTTGGTTTCCGAATGAATGATGATCAGCATGAGGCGTTATCCGTCACAGCCGCTGCCGGCAAAACCTGCGGCGTCAGCCCGAAAAAATCCGCCAGGCGCTTCTGCACCGGGGCGAAGGCGCAGTAGTCGCGCATACGCTCGACCGCGTCGGCAGACATGCGCTGGTACGCCTGCGGTTGCTCCTTGGCCATCCGATAGCTGTTTTCGTAGGCGATTTTCAGCGACCCCCAGTCCGGTCGATAACGCAGGGTCCGGTAGATGATCCGGGTGTCCTGGGGCCAGATGGTCAGCTCTTCGCTGGACTTGACCACAAACGCCACACGCTCATCGATGTAATCCTCCATGGCGGTGTGGTTCGGGGCAATCACCGGTTTGCCGCTGGCCATGAACTCCATCAGCGGCAGGCACAAACCCTCGCAGCGCGAGGCGTTAACGTAATAACTGGCCGCTTCGTACAGCCGGGCATATTGCGGATCGTCCAGGTAGCCGTGCATCACCACCACCCGACAGGCGAACGGCGAAAGTTGCGCGAGCAAGGTCATCAGTTCGTCGTAATAGGACGACAGGTCGCTTTGGGTAATCTTCAGCACCAGCGTGGCGTCCTCCGTTTCGCGGAAGGCCCAGCAGAAGGCGGTGATCAATTGATGCCAGTTCTTGCGACCGTCCCGGGGGTTGAACACCGTGACGTACACCACGCCGTCGACGTGAGTCTCGACCTGGCCAGTGGTGTCCGGCCATTGACGCGGTTCAGGCTCATGCACGGCCATCGTCTGCGGGCCAGCGATGGCCGGCAAAAACCCGGCAAGCCGTTCATGAGCGGCGTCCGACAGCAAGTCACGAACGCCTTCCCAATACCACTGGCTCAGAAAGTGCGTGCGATGCACCGGGATGGGCAGTGTTTTGCCCATGTCCCGGCGCCACAGGTGCAGGTAATGGCGAGCAATGACGAAGCGGCGTTTCAAGGTCAGCGGCGGTGGCTTCGCGGCTTCCGCTTCAGCCTCTCGCGCGGCGATTTCTTCGGCCGTGGGCACGACCGGGATCAGTGCGTCAGCGCTGAGCCCGAGGGTACGGGTGTCGAAAATGCAGCCCTTGATCTCCAGAGTCGAACCGGCATTGACCGGGACGCTGGTGTGGTTGCTGCGAATCGTCGCGAAGTTCTCCCACAGTGGCGTGGGCAAAACCAGCACGGGGAAGTCTTCACCCATGGCTCGCCGAATCGCCCGGGCCGTGTGACTGGAAAGCGTAATGACCCGACCCTGGCGCGCGAGCATTTGCGTCCAGTCCTGGCGCGGGTCGTTGTCCCACTGCTCATCGGGAATGGAGTCGAACTCCCAGGCCACCACGCAGATCGTCGGGCACTCAAGGTCGTTCGGGGTTTTCTGCGGCGGCGTAAAGGACAGGAACAGGCTGTCTTCGCCGGCAGCCAACAGTTGTCGATAAAGAGGATCGACCTCGGCGGTGGAGGACACCACATGCACCCGCCCGAGGCTTTCGAGCACCGGGCGATACGCCTTGAGCACGAAGTAATAACTGTATTCGGGACGGCCGAGGCTCTGGCTGATGGAGCTGTCGTTGACGTCCGAGTAAAGAATGAAATTCATGGCATCCCACGATGAAACCGCCATCCCGGCAGCCTCACTCTATGACGGCAAAGCCACGGATCGACCCGGAGTTTGCCGGTCGTCGTCCATCGTCTTCTTGCCCGTCTACGTTCTTGTTTTAATGGTCAGTTTCGCGGGGTGTGAATACCACCCGGCCGAACCCTGGGTAATCGTGACGAGGGGCATTCTAAACACATCCGCTGAGGATTCGTGAACCGCCCGGCGAGAATAAATCGGGCTACGCTAACGAGAACTGACCGGTCACGGTGGGACCTGTTGAAATTGCCGCGTAATTGGCACAGATTGGCTACCAAACAACTACAACAAACGTTTCGCCTGTCTTTCGACCAAGGAATCCACCCGGTCTGTCAGACATCTCCATAGAGCCTGTGGGGAATGGACGAAATGCATGACCAAGGGGCTGCTGTTTGAAAAAGCGTCTGTTCGTTACGGGTCTCAGTGGATTCGTAGGACAACACATCCAATCTCGCCTGCAGGCCGGTGCCTCGGAATGGGAGCTTCTGCCTGTCGCCGCCCGTTACGATCTCGCTGAGCCCGGCACCCTCGACGGCCTCTGGCCCGAGATGCCCGACGCGGTCATTCACCTGGCTGGCCAGACCTTCGTTCCCGAAGCCTTCCGCGATCCGGTACGCACGCTGAATATCAACCTGCTCGGCACCCTGAACCTGCTTCAGGCACTCAAGGCCCGCGGCTTCAACGGGACCTTTCTGTACGTCAGCTCCGGCGACATCTACGGCCAGGTGATGGAATCAGACCTGCCGATTACCGAGCTCCAGCCACCCTGCCCGCGCAACCCCTATGCCGTGAGCAAACTGTCGGCCGAGTTCCTCAGCCTGCAATGGGGCCTGAGCGAAGGCTGGCCGGTACTGGTCGCCCGCCCGTTCAACCACATCGGCACCGGTCAGAAAGACAGCTTTGTCATCGCCAGCGCCGCGCGGCAGATCAACCGTATCAAACAAGGCCTGCAAGCCCCGCAACTGGAAGTCGGTGACATTGATGTCACTCGCGATTTCCTTGATGTCGGCGATGTCGTGTCGGCCTATCTGGCGCTGCTGGAAAAGGGCACGCCGGGGCAGGTCTACAACATTTGCTCGGGGCGCGAGCAGAGCATCCGCAGTTTGATCGAACAGTTGGGGGACCTCGCCCAGGTCGACATGCAATTGATTCAGGATCCGGCGCGTCTTCGCCGCGCGGATCAGCGTCGCGTTTGTGGCAGCCATGCCAAGCTCGCCCAGACCACAGGATGGACGCCTGAAATCACAACACAACAATCCCTGCGGGCGATCCTGTCCGACTGGGAGAAGCGAGTAAAAGAAGAATGACAAAAAGTGCATTGATCACAGGGATCACCGGTCAGGACGGCGCCTATCTGGCCAAACTGCTGCTCGACAAGGGTTATAAAGTTCACGGCCTGGTGGCACGGCGCAGCAGCGATGCGCGCTGGCGTCTGCGTGAGATGGGGGTCGAGGGCGACATCGTTTACCTGGACGGCGACATGGCCGATGCGTGCTCGGTGCAGCGTGCGGTGATCAAGTCCGCCCCGGACGAAATCTATAACCTGGCGGCGCAAAGCTTCGTCGCGGCCTCCTGGGATCAACCGGTCACCACCGGCATCGTCGACGGGCTGGGCGTGACTCATCTGCTCGAAGCGATCCGCCAGTTCAGCCCGCACACGCGTTTTTACCAAGCGTCGACCAGCGAAATGTTTGGCCTGATCCAGGCCGCGCAGCAGGACGAGAACACGCCGTTCTACCCGCGCAGCCCTTACGGCGTGGCCAAGCTGTACGGCCACTGGATCACCGTGAACTACCGCGAAAGCTTCAACCTGCACGCCAGCAGCGGGATCCTGTTCAACCACGAATCACCGCTACGCGGCATCGAGTTCGTGACCCGCAAAGTGACCGACGCCGCCGCCCGCATCAAGCAGGGAAAACAGCAGGAACTGAGCCTGGGCAACATCGACGCCAAACGCGACTGGGGGTTTGCCGGCGATTACGTCGAAGCCATGTGGCTGATGCTGCAACAGGACAAGCCTGACGACTTCGTGGTCGCCACCGGCGTCACCACCACCGTACGCGAGATGTGCCGCATCGCCTTCGACCACGTGGGGCTCAACTACCGCGACTTCGTCAAGATCGACCCGGCGTTCTTCCGCCCGGCCGAGGTCGAAGTGCTGCTCGGCAACCCGGCCAAAGCCCAGCGCGTACTGGGCTGGAAGCCAAAAACCGATCTGGATACCTTGATCCGCATGATGATGGATGCGGACATGAAACGCGTCGCCAAGGAGTAGGCCATGCTGATTCCTGTGATTCTCTCCGGCGGTGCCGGTACTCGCTTGTGGCCGGTGTCCCGCGAGGGCCATCCCAAGCCGTTCATGACCCTGCCCGACGGCCAGTCGCTGCTGGGCAAGACCTATCGGCGGGCGGCCGGGTTGCTCGATGGCTGGGGCGATATCGTCACGGTGACCAACCGCGACTATTACTTCCAGAGCAAGGATCACTATCAGGAGGCGCAGCTAAATCGCCATCGCGGGCACTTTCTGCTGGAGCCGACGGGCCGCAATACGGCCCCGGCCATCGCTGCCGCGGCCCTGTCGCTGCAAGCCCTGCACGGCGATGAAGCGATCATGGTGGTGATGCCCGCCGACCATTTGATCCTCAATGAAGATGCCTTGAAGTCCGCGGTCGAACACGCCATGGCACTGGCCAAAGATGGTTTCCTGGTGACGTTCGGCGTGGTGCCGACCGCCCCGGAAACCGGTTTCGGTTACATCGAGACCGGCGCGGCGCTGGACGGAAAAGGCGCCGCGAAGGTGCAGCGCTTCGTCGAAAAACCGGATCTGCAAACCGCCACCCAGTACCTGGAAAGCGGCAAGTTTCTGTGGAACTCGGGAATGTTCTGCTTCTCGGTCGCGACCGTACTGGCCGAACTGCAGGTCCACGCGCCCGAGCTGCTGGAGCAGACGCAAACCTGCATGGCGCAAAGCGCCCCCGTGGAAACCGCCGGGTGCCTGCAACAGGAATTGTCCCCGGCGCTGTTCGCCGAGATCACTGACATTTCCATCGACTACGCCTTGATGGAACGCTCCGACAAAGTGGTCGTGGTGCCCGCCGGTTTCGACTGGAGCGACATCGGTTCCTGGGGCGCAGTGGCCGCGCTGGTACCGGCGGATAGGCAAAACAATCGCGCCAGCGGGGACGCGGTGTTCGTCGACAGCCACAACAACTTTGTCCAGAGCGAAGACCGGCTGGTGGCGGCAGTGGGTGTGGATAACTTGATCATCATCGACACCGCCGACGCGGTGCTGGTGGCCCATGCCGATCGCGCCCAGGATGTGCGCCGGGTGGCCAAGCAGCTCAAGGACAAAAAGCACGAGGCCTATCGCCTGCACCGCACGGTCAGCCGCCCTTGGGGCACCTACACCGTGCTCGAGGAAGGCCCGCGCTTCAAGATCAAGCGCATCGTGGTCAAACCCGGCGCCAAGCTGTCGCTGCAAATGCACCATCACCGCAATGAACACTGGGTGGTCGTCGAAGGCATGGCCAAGGTCACCAACAATGGCACCGGCACTCACCTGGTGGCCAAGAACGAATCGACTTTCATTGCCGCCGGCCACAAGCATCGCCTGGAAAACCCGGGCGTGATCGACCTGGTGATCATTGAAGTGCAAAGCGGCGAATACCTGGGAGAGGACGATATCGTTCGCTTCGAAGACCAATATGGCAGGACGGTTTGAATGCTGCTTTCCCTATACCGCTCACTGTGCAGCCATCGAGGGTTCATCCTCGGTAGCGTCCAGCGAGAGTTTCAGGCGCGTTACCGCAATTCGCTGTTTGGTGCCCTATGGCCGGTGCTCAATCCCCTGTCGATGATCATCGTCTACACCGTGATTTTTTCTCACATCATGCGCGCCCGCCTGCCGGGTGTGGATGACAGCATGGCCTACAGCGTGTACCTGTGCGGCGGCTTGCTCGCCTGGGGACTGTTTGCGGAAATCACCCTGCGCAGCCAGAACATGTTTCTGGAAAACGCCAACCTGTTGAAGAAAATCAGCTTCCCGCGGATCTGCCTGCCGGTGATTGTCTTGATCAACGCCGGCATCAACTTCGCGATCATCATCGGCCTGTTCCTGGGTTTTCTGCTGTTCACGGGACGTTGGCCGGGCATGGCGTTGCTGGCGTTGATACCGCTAATGGCGTTGCAAATGATGTTCTGCGCCGGGCTGGGAATGATACTCGGCGTGTTGAATGTCTTCTTCCGTGATGTCGGGCAACTCTTCGGCATCTGCCTGCAATTCTGGTTCTGGCTGACGCCCATTGTGTACCCGATGAGCATCCTGCCGGACTGGGTTCAGCGCCTGCTGCAACTCAACCCACTGACCAACCTGATCGTCAGCTATCAAAACATGTTTCTCTATGGGCAATGGCCGGTCTGGAGTTCGCTGCTGCCGATTTTTGTCACCGGCGTGGTGTTCTGTCTGATCGGGCTGCGTCTGTTTCGCCAGCGCGTCGGCGAAATGGTGGATGAACTCTGATGGGGCATATTCGCGTCACCGGCCTGGGCAAGGCCTACAAGCAATACCCGAACCGCTGGAGCCGACTGGCCGAGTGGCTGATCCCGTTCTCGCCCAAGCGTCACCACGAGCACTGGGTGCTGCAAGACGTCGAATTCGAGATCGCCCCCGGTGAAGCGGTGGGCATCGTCGGGGTCAACGGTGCGGGCAAAAGCACCTTGTTGAAGATGATCACCGGCACCACCCAACCGACGTGCGGCAAGATCGTACTCGAAGGCCGGGTGGCGGCGCTGCTGGAACTGGGCATGGGGTTTCACCCGGACTTTACCGGTCGACAGAATGCAATCATGGCCGGGCAATTGCTGGGCATGCAGGTCGATGACATTGAAGCGCTGATGCCCGAGATCGAACATTTCGCGGAGATCGGCGAAGCCATCGACCATCCGGTGCGGACCTACTCCAGCGGCATGCAGATGCGCCTGGCGTTCAGCGTGGCCACCGCTCGACGTCCGGACATCCTGATCGTCGACGAAGCGCTGTCCGTGGGCGATGCCTACTTCCAGCACAAGAGCTTCGAACGCATCCGCAGCTTCCGCAAGGCCGGCACCACCCTGCTGATCGTGTCCCACGACCGCTCGGCCATCCAGGCGATTTGCGATTCTGCCATCCTGCTCAAGGACGGCCGCATGGCCATGCACGGCAAACCCGAAGCGGTCCTGGACTATTACAACGCCATGATGGCCGAACGTGAAGGCCAGATCGTGCGTCAGGAAATGCTCGCGGACGGGGAAGTGCAAACGATTTCCGGCACCGGTGAAGCGGGCATCCTCAGTGTGCGGTTGCTGGACGAGAATGAACGTTCCATCGACGCCGCCGAGGTCGGCCAGGCCGTGGTGCTGGAAGTCCAGGTCGAAGTCCGTCAGGACATCGAGCGATTGGTGCTGGGCTTCATCCTCAAGGACCGCCTGGGTCAGATGATGTATGGCATCAACACCCATCGCCAGGACAAGGCCCTGACCGATCTGCACGCAGGAGAGCGCTACACGTACCGTTTTGCCTTCGTCATGGGCCTGGGCAAGGGCAATTATTCCGTGTCCCTGAGTCTGTCGCGGCTGGACTCGCATCTGGACCGCAACTACGAATGGCGCGATTACGGGTTGGTGTTCCACGTGATCAACAACCGGCATGAAGACTTCGTGGGCTGCTCGTGGCTGGCGGCGAAAACCACCATTACCCGCTCCGGGTCGACTGTTTCGGAGCGCACGCCATGACCCGTCTCCTGGTGGAATGCACCCACGTGTTCCAGCACCCCAAGGTCAATTCGGGCATTCAGCGGGTGGTGCGTAACGTCATCAATCAGCTGCCGGACAGTGTCGAGGGTGTCGAGTGCATTCCGGTGGTGATGCTCAAAGGCAAACTCTATCGGGTGCTGAAACTCGGCGCGTTGAACATCCCGTTTTTCGATGGTTTGATGACCTTCGGCGGACGATTGGGACGCCTTGCTCATCGTTTCTGGCAACTGCATCAACGCTTGCACAAACGCAGCAACTCGCGAGTGATCAAGCGCCTGCTGCACGTGGCCTACCGCCTCACAGCCATTACCTGCTTCAGCCTGCCGATACGGCTGATCGAGGCCATCAATCAGTATCAACTGCCCAAACGGTGCTCGCCGCTGCAGCATCAGCCGGGCGATCAACTGGTGTTGCTGGACTCTTCCTGGCACAGCGATTTCTTCCCGTTTGCCGAACAGCTCAAGCGTGAAGGCGTGGGCATCGTTTCGGTGATCTACGACCTCATCCCGCTGACTCACCCACAGTTCTACGACACGCGGCTGGTGCAGATTTTCAACGAGTGGTTCAACTGGATCACCCAAACCGCTGACGGCTACGTGGCGATTTCGGCCACGGTGCGCGATCAGGTACGAGAAGAACTGCAGCACCGGCTGGGCCCGGCCAAAGCCGATGCGCTGTGGTTCGACTATTTTCACCTCGGTTCCGAGCTGGACCTGAGCGAAGCCACCGCTGCCGTCGAGCCACGACTGACGCGCGTATTCGAAACGCCGGAACCGGTTTTTTTGATGGTCAGCACCATCGAGCCGCGTAAGAACCACGATTACCTGCTCGACGCTTTCGAACGCGCCTGGGCCTCGGGTTCGCACGCCCGGTTGTGCATCGCCGGGCGTATCGGCTGGAAGTGCGACGCCCTGCTCGCCCGCGTGCGCAATCACCCGCAACTGAACCAACGCCTGTTCATGTTCAACGACCTGAGCGACACCAGCCTCGAACACGCCTATTCCCACGCCAGCGCGCTGGTGTTTCCGTCCTGGGTCGAAGGCTTCGGCCTGCCCCTGGTCGAAGCGATGCAACGCGGTTTGCCGGCCATGGGCAGCGACATTCCGATCTTCCGCGAAATCGGTGGCGAGTTCATGGCGTACTTTGATTTGGCCGAACCGCAAAGCCTGGCAGACCTGGTCACCGGTTTCGAACGCTCGGGGCAATTCCCGGCGGTTCGCAGTGTGGCGGACTGGCAGTGGATCGGCTGGCGTGAAGCCAGTGCGCAACTGGCCGAACGCACCGTGCGCAATCTGGCAGAAGCGCCGGTCGTGCAAGAGAGGCAACATGCGAATTGCCCTTAACGCCCGGATCCTGCAAGCCCCGCGCACCGGCATCGGCCATTACGTCGCCGAACTGGCGAACGCCCTGGCTGATGAGCCCGATGTCGAACTGACGCTGTTCCACGGTTGGGGCTGGAGTTCGGATTTGCCGGAAGCCGCCATGCCCGGCTACTCGCGACTGACGCCGTTGCTGCGACAGATTCCGGGGGCTTATCAGGCCCGGCGCTGGCTGGAGCAGAAACGCTTCGATCAAGGGCGCTCGAAGACCATCGACCTCTATCACGAACCGAGCCTGTGGCCGCTGTCGTTCGACGGCCCGACGGTCATCACCCTGCATGACCTGACGCACCTGCACTACCCCGAGACGCAACCCCCCTCGCGCCTGCGGGAAATCGAGCGGCGACTGGCCGACGGCGTGCAGCGGGCGAGTCTGATTCTCACCGACTCGCAGTACATTGCCGACGAAGCCCAAGCGTATTTCGCACTGCCGGCCGAGCGTTTTGTCGTCGCGCCGCTGGGCGTGGCCGCACGTTTCCATCCACGGGAACCTGAAGCCATCGACGCGGTGCTCAAGGCCCACGGCGTTGAGGCGCGGGAATACTTTCTGTGCGTCGGCACCCTTGAGCCGCGCAAGAACCTGACGCTGGCCCTGCGTGCCCACGCCCGACTACCGGAAGCCGTGCGCCAGCGTTTTCCACTGCTGATCGCCGGCATGGCCGGTTGGCAGGGCGAACAGTTCAGTGACGAATTGCGCGCCGCCCTGGCCACCGGCGATGTGTGCCTGCTGGGCTATCTGCCCGATGAAGCGCTGGCACAACTGCTGGCCGGCGCCCGGGCCTTGGTCTTTCCCTCGTTGTACGAAGGGTTCGGCCTGCCCGTCCTGGAAGCCATGGCCAGCGGCACGCCGGTGATCCTGACCCGGCATTCGGCCATGCCGGAAGTCGCGGGCGCCGCCGGCAACTACATAGCACCGGACGATCCGGACCAATTGCGCGATGCCATGAGCCGACTCATCGACGACCCGCTGCATTGGCAGGTCTGTCGCGAAGCCGGTTTGCAACAAGCGAAGCTTTTTTCCTGGGCGCGTTGCGCGAAGGCCACGGCCCGCGCTTACCGCCAGGCTATGGGAGACTGATATGCGCGTACTGCACTTCTATAAGACCTATCTGCCGGATTCGATGGGTGGCATCGAACAGGTCATTTTTCAACTCTGCGAGAGCGGCGCGCGCCACTCGGTCGACAGCACGGTACTGACGTTGAGCAACAACCCGGCACCTGGCGCGATACAGATCCGTCAGCACCAGGTTCATCAGGCCCGGATGGATTTTCAGATGGCCTCCACCGGTTTTTCCTACAGCGTCTTCAAACAGTTTCGTGAGCTGGCGGCTGAGGCGGACGTGGTCAATTACCACTTTCCCTGGCCCTTCATGGACCTGGTGCATTTTTTCAGCGCCACTAAAAAGCCCTGCGTGGTGAGCTACCACTCGGACATCATTCGCCAGCGCCATTTGCTCAAGCTCTACCGTCCATTGATGCGTCGTTTCCTGGACAGCGCCGACCGAATCGTCGCAGCCTCCCCCAACTATTTTCATACCAGCGATGTGCTTCAGGAGTACCGCGATAAAACCCGCGTCATCACCTACGGGCTGGACAAGTCAGGTTATCCACAGCCTGAAGCGGAACGTACCGAACGCTGGCGCAAACAGGTGGGCGACCGCTTCTTCCTGTTCGTCGGCGTCATGCGCTACTACAAGGGGCTGCATATTCTGCTGGACGCGATGCAAGGGCTGAATTATCCGGTGGTGATCGTTGGGGCCGGACCGCTGGAAGTCGAACTGCATGCCCAGGCCAAGGCCTTGGGATTGCAAAATTTGCACTTCCTGGGGCGTTTGGGTGACGAGGACAAGGTGGCCTTGCTGGAGTTGAGTTACGCGGTGGTGTTTCCGTCACACCTGCGCTCGGAAGCGTTCGGCATCTCGCTGCTCGAAGGCGCGATGTACGGCAAGCCGATGATCTCCAGCGAAATCGGCACCGGCACCAGCTACATCAACATCCACAACGAAACCGGGCTGGTGGTGCCGCCGAGTAATCCACAGGCGTTCCGTGAAGCGATGCGCACGCTGTGGGAAAACCCGACGCGTGCAGCGGAAATGGGCGTGAAGGCTGAGGCGCGGTATCGGCAGTTATTCACCGCTGATGAAATGGGCCGCAAGTGGACCGAGCTGTATGAAGAACTGCTGGAAGAAAAATCCCTGTCCTACGCCTGACTGCTTTTCTGTGGGAGTGAGCCTGCTCGCGATAGTGGTGTATCGGTCGACATCAATGTGACTGTCAGGCCGCCATCGCGAGCAGGCTCGCTCCCACAGTGGTTCAGCGGTGTGGTGCAGATTTCGGTACGGCAACGTTATCCAGCATCCGGTTCACCGCCAGTTCCGCCAGCATCACAATCTGCTGAATCGCCATCGCCGTATGCCGATGCGGCCCTTCCAGATACCCCGCAAAATCACTCGCCATCACGCTGGCCTGAGCCAACGACTCACAGGTGTGGGCCAACAGGTCTTCATCTTTGATATCCGGCGCGATCATGAACATCGTGCTTGGCTGGCGGGCCACGGGGGATTTGAGCGCGGACGGGTTGAGGTAGTGATCCAACGCGCGCTCGGCGGCGTCGTTGAGTTTTTTGGAGTCGATGGATTCGTAGGGGGAAACGTCGTCGGTTTCCGGGGGATTTGGTGTTTCTTTAATCATGGTGACACTCCGAATGAGAGGGTGGCTGCCACTGATCGCTGCGACGCGATGTGAAGGAGGCAGCTGTACGCGGGGTCGCAGACCGAGCCATTCGGAAACTCGGCATACCCGAAGGTATCCCGCGCACAGCCGCCATCAAGCGGGGCCGGCGATTATGCACCAAATGAACTGAACGGACTGCGACGCCCGGTCGCTGACGTGCAGCGACCTCCAAAGCCTATCCCCCCCGACTTCCGACACGACAACCGCTAGAACGTGTCCGAATCATCTCCAGGAACGCTCAAGTTTGTAGGACGTTCGCAGTATTTTTCAGGCCAACATCGGCCCCAATGTGGGAACGGGCTTGCTCGCGAAGGCTGTTTAACATTCAACATTGAAGTTGGCTGACACACCGCCATCGCGAGCAGGCTCGCTCCCACAGGGGATCTCCTGCGCTTTGCGGATTCGTTACAGATCCAGCACCAACGGCTGCGACCCTTGCGCCGGCACCGCGCAACAAATCAGCACCTCTCCCGCATCGGGCACTTCCGCCGGGGGCTGTGGATAATTCACTGCGCCGCTGATCAGACGAGTCTTGCACGTGCCACAGGAACCACCGCGACAGCTGAATTCCGGACGCAATCCACGGCTTTCCGCCAGCTCCAGCAAACTCCCGCCCTCCGGCTGCCAGCGCGCCTCTTTGGCCGAGCGCTGGAACACGACAGGCACCGAAACCGTGGCGGCCGGCGGTTGCTCGATGACCACGGCGTCCGGGTCCGGCGTGCGACGCAACGTCGAAGGCCCAAAGGTTTCGGCGTGAATCCTGGAGTCGCGAATGTCCAGGCCCCGCAGGGTGTCGTACAGCCCTTGGGTAAAACTGCCCGGACCGCAGAGGACAAAGTCCACCTGGTCGAAGTCTTCCACTTCAAGGATCGTCTTGAGCAAGTCGCCGTCAATCCGCCCGGTCAGGTCGAAATCTTCACCTTCGCGGGCATCCGGCTCCGGTTGGCTGAGCAGCCGCAGAACGCGCACCGCGCCACCGAGGCCATCAAGCAAGCGGTCCAGCTCGGGACGAAACGGCTGATCGGCCAAGGTTCGCGAACTCTGGAAAAACCAGGTCGGGCGGATGCCCCGCGTGCGCAGACCTTGATAAACCACCTCACGTACCATCGACAGCAGCGGCGTGACTCCGACGCCAGCGGCCAACAGCACCAGCGGCCGCCGCTCATTGGCCGTCACGGTGAAATGCCCCTGAGGTGCGCGGGCTTCCAGCACATCGCCGACCCGGATCTGCTCATGCAGGTACGACGACACAAGGCCTTCACGCTTCACACTGATGCGGAAAAAGTCATCGGACGGCGCGCTCGACAGGCTGTACGTGCGGATATGCACATCGCCCCCAATGTTGAATCGCAAAGGCAAATGCTGCCCGGACTGAAACACCGGCAACCCGGCGTCATCGGCAGGCTCCAGATAGATCGAACGGATGTTGTGGCTCTCCTGTTCGATGCGCGCCACCCGCAGCGGCCGCCAGAGATCGCCCAAGGCCTTGGCTTGCAGGCGTGCGTTTGCCTGCGCCCAGGTACCGGTCAGCAAACTGGTGGGCGACACGCCGTCAAAGCGCCAGCGCAACGCCAACGCCGCAGGCCTCCGCACCACGCGCTCCACGTCGAACGTCCACAGCCGCTCGGCGCCTTGAAAGGCTTCGACTTGCTCGCCTTCGAGGATGACTTGCGCGCGGCCGCTGAGGTGCAGCAGGTCGCCCGTATTGAAATCGATGAACAGCAAACCGGCCCGAGGATTAATCAGCAGGTTGCCCAAGGTGTTGAAGAACAGGTTGCCGGCAAAGTCCGGGATGGTCAGGCGATTGCCTTCCACCTGTACGAAACCGGCCTGTCCGCCTCGATGAGAAACGTCCACCGAGCGTTGGCCTTCGACGTCGACATAACTGGCGACAAAGAAGGTATCGGCGCCGGCGATCATGGCTTGGGCCGCGTCATCCAGCGCATTGAGGTGTTGCGCGACACGGGTCGCCGGATCCGCCAAGGGCACCGAACGAAACTGGCGCAACTGGATGTATTGCGGGCAATTGCCGAAGGATTGCTCCACCGTGACCGCGAAACCATCCTCGGTGACAGCGCCGACTCGGCCGTTCATACGGTTGCGGCGTCGGGTGTGCAGCTCGATACCGAGCAGACCGATCGCCGCACCTTCTTGCAACTGCGCAGGGTCGTCGCTGCCAGGCAGGCTGGCGAACTGCAACAACGCAGGTGCCGGGGAATGAGCAAACCCCGGTGCCCCTTCGAGAATGCTGGCCCAAGGGTTGCCGTCGGCATCCACCGCGCCGTACAGCATGAACGGCAATTGCTGATAGAACTGGCGGTGCTGATCCGGCATCTCGCCGCGAATCACCCTACGACCTAATGTGTCCATTCGCTCGGCCACACCCACGTGAGCCTGCAACTGTTTCTCGCCTGCGTGCCAAGGTGAACGGTCCATAACGGCTTCTCCCCTGCGCTCATCGCGCAACCAGAACGGCCCGACAGAGTCGGGCCGTTAACATCAGGCAGTTTTTTGCAAACCGACGACGGTGCGCGGCATGCCGACAAACCCTGGCAGGGCTTCGATGCGAGCCAGCCAGGCGCGGATATTGGCGTAGTCGTCCAGCGACACGTTGCCTTCCGGCGCATGGGCGATGTAGCTGTAGGCCGAGACATCGGCGATGGTCGGCTCATTGCCGACAAGGTATTGCGTGGCGGCCAATTCCTGATCGATCGCTTTGAGCCAGGTGTGGGAGTAAGCGATCACTTCTTCGGCGTTGTAAGACGCACCAAACACAGTGATCAACCTTGCTCTAGCTGGGCCAAAGGCAATCGGCCCGGCGGCGATCGACAACCAGCGCTGGACCCTGGCCGCACCGACCGGATCGGTTGGCAACCAACGCCCGTCGCCGTATTTCTGCGCCAGGTAAACCAGAATCGCGTTGGAATCGGCCAGCACCACGCCTTGATCATCAATCGCCGGCACCTGACCCAATGGATTGAGTGCCAGGTAATCCGGCTGCTTGTGCGCGCCTTTGGCCAGATCGACGAAGATCAGCTCGGTCGGCAGTTGCAGCAGGGACAGCATCAGCTCCACACGGTGAGCATGGCCGGAACGCGGGAAGTTGTAGAGTTTGATGGCTTGCATGGTCGACTCCGCTGGGTAGTGGCGCCGTTCCAGGGAAGATCAGCGCCGATAGGAGCTATCTTCCCCTCTCAACCAAAACAACAGAATAACCAGCAAACGCAATCCATTATTTCAGCCAGCGCAATAACCCATCAGCCGTGCAAGGCCGGGTGCTCACGCAGCTCTTTCACCGCGAAGTCGACAAAGCTGCGGACCCGCACCGGCGCCTTGCGTCCACCCTGATAGACCACATGAATGGGCAACGGCGGCAGTTCGAAGTCAGCCAGCACGATTTCCAGCTCACCGGCGGTGATCTTGCTCGCCACTTGATACGACAGGACTCGGGTCAGGCCCAGCCCCAGGCTCGCGGCGGTAATGGCTGCCTGATTGGCCGTGACCACAAGCCTCGGCTCCGGGCGGGCACTCAATGGCTCCCCCGCCTCAAGGAACGGCCAGGTTCTCAGTTGGCCAATGGACGAGGTGGCGATAATCGGCGCCCCGTTTAAATCATTGGGGTGCAGAGGCTTGCCGCGCTTCGCCAGAAACTCCGGAGAGGCGCAAATAACCCGCCGCACCTCGCCCACACGAATCGCATGCTGGTTGCTGTCAGGCAATTCACCGATGCGCACCGCCACATCGATGCCCTCCTCGACCATGCTCACCACCCGGTCGACGAGCAGCGCGTTGATGGTGACTTCAGGAAACTGATTGAGGTAACCGACCGTGAGCGGCGTGACGAATAACTCACCGAACAATACCGGTGCTGTAATCGTCAGTTGCCCACGAGGTTGTGCGTGACTGCCGGCGGCCGAATCCTCGGCTTCCTGCACCTCGGCGAGAATCCTCCGACAATCTTCCAGAAAACGCTGCCCCGCCTCACTCAAATGCACGCTGCGAGTGGTCCGCGTCAGCAACTGCGTGCCGATGCGCTTCTCCAACGCAGCCACCGCCCGGGTGACGCTAGCTGCCGACATCCCCAAACGCCGCGCCGCCGCAGAGAAGCCTTGGTCCTGGGCGACGGCGACGAAGACCTGCATTTCCTGGAATCTGTCCATGGGGCAATGTCCTTCATTCGGATAAAAAAAATCGCAACCATAGGCTGCGATTTTTAGTGTTGGCGCTGAACAAAACATTTTGACACTAGCAGGTCAGTAAATACGAGGGCAAACGTATTAACCTGGCACGCAGCCAGGTGGTGTTTTGCCGTTAACGAAGTTGCTCGACGTGTCGCCGGAGGTGCTGGATCTGATTGCCTGCTCGGCCCCTTGCCAGCCGGCCTGGCGCAAAGCGTAGAGCAAGGTGGCGGCATCCAGCCCCGGCACCGCATGCCCGTTGCCTTCGGAATCATCGAGATATCAAACATCCAAGGCTGATGAAGCGTGGGGGGAGATTCGCAGGGGGGCTTATGTCCCGAAATAGTCTTCCGGGCCTGACTAATTCATCATAAACCAACCAACTCTCTCTAGAGGCGAGTGGATGGTGGGCAAAGCCGCGAAGGCTGGGGTACCGGCAACTAGTACCGGCCACCCTTTCGGGCGCCCGACGCGACTCCGCCCATAACGCAGACAACGCGATAATTCACAGAGGCCCTAAGCAATCCCGTTGGATTCACCGACGGGCTTCTTGGTAGCAATTCTAGGCTAATCGATATCAAGTCTTCGTCGAGATTTGATTCAAAAAACATCACTCCCCCCCGATAGGAGCAGTGTTCCATGGTCGGCTACGGGCAAGGCTCAATCAAATCCTTTCCAGAACACCTCGTCTTCGATAATCCATTTACGGGGCCGTGCTATCAAGCAATTCGCGATCGCTTATTTGACTAAGGTGATTGGTACTTCTGAGAGCTGAATCACCTTAGCCGCGACAGAACCCAGAAAGATCCCCGCCAGAAAACCGTTACCATGGGAACCTAGGATGATGCTGTCACATCCTAGGGATTGCGAGCTCGCCACGATTCTGCTGGCAGCATCGCCTTGTAACGTATGGAATGTGAATGCAATGCCTTCTTGTGTCAGAAGCGTCACAGCCTTTTGTGAGTCTTCAGCACTTTTATCACCGTAGTAACGATCAATCTCATCCTCGCTCATGTCGTGTGCGATTCGAGTGGGTAAAAGTGGCTGCACATTCACCAGATGTACCTCAACACTCCCGCCCAGTAATCCGCCATCTTGGATCAGCCCAATAAGGTAACTAACCGCGCGCCCCGAATGCTCGGAACCATCGACCGCTACAAGTATTTTATGCATTTTCTAAACCCTCTTTCAGTGGCATGAAGATGCTTGTCGATAGGGTATGGCCAGCTTGCAATCAGTTCTACTCGGACAAGCGGATTCGAATTTGTTTTTCAATCTCGATGATCGCAAAGAGCGCAACACCAACCCCGATGATCAGTAGGCCATCAAGGAAGGGTATCGCTTCTGTGGCAAACACCTTTTGCAGCGGTGGCGCATACGTGATGGCGAACTGAGCGATGGTAACCACTGCGACGGTCATCCACACGACCTTGGTGCCACGAATGCCCTTCCAGGTAAGCGATGTGCTGTAGAGATTACGAATGAAGAACAAATGGAATATTTCCATCACGACTAACGTGTTCACCGCGATGGTTCGGGCCAACTCCACCGAGTAGCCTCGGTCGAGCGCATACGAAAAAATACCGTAAACGCCGCAGAGAAACAGAATAGAAACAAGCACCATATGCCAGACTAAAGCACCGCTTATCAGCGGCTCTTTGCGCGAACGGGGCGGTCTAAGCATGGTGTTTTCTTCGGTGGGCTCAAACGCTAGTGCGATGCCGAGCGTCACTGCGGTTATCAGATTGATCCACAGAATCTGTATCGGCGTCACCGGCAGTGTAAGGCCGAGTAGCAGGGCCACGATGATGGTCATGGTCTCGCCCGCGTTTGTAGGCAGCGTCCAGCTCAGCACTTTCTTGATGTTGTCGTAGACTGTCCGCCCTTCGCGCACTGCAGCCACGATGGACGCGAAGTTGTCATCGGCCAGCACCAGGTCTGCGGCTTCCTTGGCGGCCTCACTGCCTTTTCCACCCATGGCGATACCGGCATCGGCACGCTTTAGCGCTGGTGCATCGTTAACACCATCGCCGGTCATGGCCACAGCCATGCCATTCGATTGCAGCAGCATTACCAGCCTGAGCTTATGTTCGGGGCTGGTACGAGCAAAGATATTGACGTCCTTTACCGCCTCCTTGAGGGCGGCATCGTTCATGGCGTCCAGGTCTACACCAGTCAGCACCTTGTCGGGATTTTGCAGGCCAATCTGGTAACCGATGGCGGCGGCGGTGCCGCCATGATCGCCAGTAATCATTTTTACGACAATGCCCGCCGCTTGGCATTGTTGAACTGCCTTTATGGTCTCGGGTCTAGGCGGGTCAATCAGCCCGACCATACCCAGCAAGGTTAATGTCCCTTGCACGTCCCCAAACTCCAACACGGTGTGCTCGGGCTGAACTGATCTAACTGCAAAAGCCAATACACGCTGCCCTTTGGCAGCAATCGTGTTTGCCTGTCCGTGCCAGTAGTCCGCGTTTAGCGTCTCAGTCCCGCCAGCGTTTACGAGTTGCTGCGTGCTCATGGCCAATATTTGCTCTGGCGCACCTTTCACATAAATAGAGGCCTTCCGATCATGGTTGTGATGCAGGGTCGCCATAAAGCGGTGTTTCGCGTCAAACGGAATGGCATCGGTGCGGGGCCAGGCCCGATGATCTTCATCGCTATCTACTCCGGTCTTTCCGGAAAATGCCAGCAAGGCACCCTCCATCGGATCTCCCTCTACCTTCCATAAGTCTTCATGCAGGCGCAGCACAGCATCGTTGCACAGGCCGGCTGCTCGCCCCAGTTCTGCCAACGCAGGATAAGTCGATATATCGACTAGCTGATCTGCAAGACTGATGCTTCCCGCAGGCTGATAACCTGCGCCATCGACCTTGAAGACGAGATCGTTCGTGACGACCGATGCCACCATCATTTCGTTGCGGGTGAGTGTGCCGGTCTTGTCAGTGCAGATGACGGATACCGAGCCTAGCGTTTCGATGGCAGGCAGGCGACGCACGATGGCGTTGCGGCGAGCCATTGCCCGAACTCCGACAGCCAGAGTGATAGTAAGGACGGCGGGTAGCCCTTCAGGTATCGCCGCGACTGACATCCCGACCACGACCATGAAGATATCGGTGAACTCGTAGTGCCCGACATAATGGCCGAACACGAGCAAAAGGCCGCCGACTAACAAGATCAAGATCGTCAGCCAGCGCGCAAATACGTTCATTTGCTGCACCAGCGGAGTGGTCAGCGTTTCTACTCCTGCAAGCAGCGTACTGATGCGTCCGATTTCAGCTGCTGCTGCGGTAGCAACTACAACCCCAGTTGCTTGTCCGCAAGTCACGAGCGTGCCGCTGAACGCCATGCAAGTACGATCACCCAGGGCGGCTTCAAGACCCACTGGTTCGGTATGTTTTTCTACTGGTACGGATTCACCGGTGAGAATTGCTTCTTGAATTTGTAGTCTGTTCGCGTGCAGCAGTCGTAAATCAGCAGGTACTTTGTCTCCGGCCTCCAGCAAGACAATATCGCCCGGTACTAGCTCCTCGCCTACAACACTCAAGCGTTCGCCTGCACGAACTACTGCGGCGTGCGGTGCCAGCATCTGCCGGATAGCGTCCATGGCTTTTTCCGCTTTGCCTTCTTGGACATATCCAATGATTGCGTTTGCAATAACCACTGCAAGAATCACCACCGTGTCCCACAGATGCTGCAGCATCGCGGTAATCGCAGCGGATCCTAGAAGTACATAAATCAGAATGTTGTGAAATTGCAGCAGGAATCTGAGCCACGCAGGTCGACGTGCTGCTTCTGGTAGCCTGTTGAAACCAGTGCGGGCAAGCCTGGCTTGAACTTCGGCGGCCTCCAGCCCAACATGCTCATTGACCTCAAGCAGGTTCGTCACCTGCTCTGCAGGCAGGGAGTGCCAGGCCACGGAATGCGGAGGGATTGGTGTTTGCTCAACTGCTGCATCGACCACCTGATTCATCAATAATTATCTCCTGTGCGCACAGCTCAACTGAATCGGGCTGAGGTGGTCATGAGCGAGCGTGGCTATATCAGAATGCTGAAAAATCGTTCGTCGTTCTTACATTCTCTATGTCATCTAGCTGATACGAACTAAAAGATACATGCAACCAATCGCTCGATGATTATTGACTTAAATCAAATTGTTGGCAGTCGGTAGTGTGACAAGATATTTTGCTGAGTAAGCTATTCTTCGATCTAAGTTTCTGGTGATTAAGGGTGTCAGCCCCCTGATATTATTGTTTAGTAAGTTTGATCTGTGAGCCTTTTGAATACCGTTACTGCAATACGTTGATAAATCATTACGTTACAGTCCGCCTATTGGTTGCACTCGACGTCAGAGTGCAACCATACGGGGTACCTAGCTTGATTGAGCACCGCTGTCGACCGGATTCTCATCCAGCACTTCTAGTGCTTCTGGCAACTCGGTAATCACGCTGAAGTCGCTCACCTCAACGGCACCCAATCCATAGCCCAACAAGTGGAACGAAAACGCCTTACGCGACTGCGGATTGTCAAAACTGAAGTCCATCTCCAGTGGCTGGTCTGCAGTGACGACCATTTCGGCTGGCAGGCCCAGTTGGACATCCTGTTCCAGCTCCTTGGCCTTGAGCAGTATGTAGGCGTTCTGTTGTGGATCTACCGAGCGCACGGTCAGACGCACGCGAGTATGTGAGCCCTTGGGCATTTCCAGGTACTGAGCACCGATAAGGTTATCGGCCCAGTCATCCTTGATCTGCGCCTGAAGCGGGATGATGGCGGGACTGCCGAACTGGTACTGCTGGTTCAACGGTGTCCGGAGCAGCGAATGATCCAGTGCCGTCGCTCTGGCTACGATTTGGCGGGCACGCTGGCCCCCATACTGCCCCGTCAAGGTTGCACGCTCGGCAATGAAGCCGGCGCTGGCGTAATACCGACAGCGCTGTTGAAAGTCACACTCGGTCAAGATGCCTTGCAGCCAGTCGCCTATAAGTTTGATCCGTTGATCCATTGGGGACTCTCGATTCCAGGGCATGGTCAGGCACCTCCTGACCATATTTCACACCTGTAAAGAATGTCTCCGGTTTAAAACGTAAAGGATGTCTCTAGTTTCTACCGCTTGGCGGTTGACGCCGACGTAAGCGCCGGGAATACCTTCCCGCGCGATGATCAACACATTGCGCGCACGCCCCGGTGCCGCGAGCAATTTCTGTCCGTCCAAATCGAGTTGAGTGAGCCCCGCCATTTGCGGTGGGACATCGACAACATCACCTTCCAACCACTCTTCTGCGCTTGCCTGAACATCGCCAACGCTCGCGGCCATCAACTGATGCGGGAGGTTGAACAAGCGCCACTGGTCTTCCTCTGAGGGGCACAGGTGCTGAGCGCCCCAATGGGCGATCAATAGCAGTAGCGGTGCTCCCCACGCGCTTCGTGGCAAGCCCGGAGCGGCAGTGGAGCGCCCCAGATACTGCGTGATCAGCCAAATCACCAGTCCAAGAAACAGAGTGGCGGCTAGCCAAGGCTGGGCGAAACCACCACCGGTAGAGTTTTCCAAAAACTGAGGGTCGATCAGGTAGTGGGGGTATGGAGCCGATGGGCGCATGTATATTGTTTCGCATGCCAATAGGTTCTGGTCTAAAACCCCCATTCCAGAGTAATGAATGAACAGCATTAATGCCCGGTTATGGCCTTGAACATTAACTGTTTCAGGCTGTTTAACGCCGCCATTCGTGTAGGCCAGATGTTAATCTATTACCTTTTAAGTGATCCCAAGGACGTTGATGACCAAGCATCAAGCTAAAGCCGAAACCCCTAGAGCAGCCGCGATTCTGGCTCGCTTCCTGTCGTCGGAATCCGCTGGCGGTCTCGTGTTGATGGGTGCAGCTCTGGCCGCTCTGATTGTTGCTAACTCGCCTCTATCCCAGAGTTACTTTGCAGCGTTGCACAGCGTTTGGATGGGCATGTCTGTAGAGCATTGGGTGAATGATGGTCTGATGGCGATCTTCTTTCTGATGGTCGGTCTAGAAATCAAACGAGAGGTGCTGGCTGGTGGGCTTTCCACTTGGGGGCAGCGAGCCTTACCTGGATTTGGTGCTTTGGGCGGCATGGTTGTTCCTGCGCTGATCTACATCGCAATCAACTGGGGTAATCCTGAGACCTTGGGGGGGTGGGCGATCCCGGCCGCTACTGACATCGCATTCGCCTTAGGTGTTTTGTCGTTGCTGGGTAAGCGAGTCCCGACTTCGCTGAAGGTGTTCCTTGCTGCCTTGGCGATCATTGACGATCTGGGCGCGGTGGTGATCATCGCCTTTTTCTATACGTCGGGCCTTTCCATGCCGATGTTGCTGGCCTCGCTTGCGACTCTGGTCATTCTGATCGCAATGAATCGATTGGGCGTAAGGCGATTGTTCCCGTATCTCCTGGTCGGTGGTGTGCTGTGGTTCTTCGTGCTGCAATCGGGTGTCCATGCCACGCTGGCCGGTGTCGCTGTGGCGCTGTGCATCCCCATGGGCAAGCCAGAAGAGGAAGCCCGATCTCCGCTGCTTTTCCTGGAAGAGAAGCTGCACATGTGGGTAGCTTTCGCTGTGGTGCCGATTTTTGGTTTCGCCAACGCGGGTGTTTCATTGGCCGGTATTTCGATGGAGAACCTGGTCGATCCGGTTCCACTGGGTGTCGCTCTGGGGCTGTTGGTGGGCAAGCAGGTCGGTATTTTCCTATTGGCTGCTATGGCGATTCGTATGGGCCTGGCCAAGCTGCCGGAAGGGAGTACCTGGGTTCAACTCTATGGCGTAGCACTGTTGTGCGGCATTGGTTTCACTATGAGCCTATTCATTGGCAATCTGGCGTTCGCCGGATCAGCTCTTTTGATTGATGAAGTCAAAGTCGGTGTATTGATCGGATCGATTCTGGCAGCGTTGGGCGGCGTTATAGTCCTTCGCCGCAGCAGCGTCCTAACGAGTGCTGCCGTAGCCAAATAATCTCTCCTGATATGACCACAGTATTTCTCGAAGCCTAGAAATACTGTGGTTTAAGAACCTGCGTCAGCCACTTAACAACCGATCCTTGTTTGACTGATTGCCCGTAGAAATTTTACGCAAAATTTACGGGGCGTGGAGGTTGAGCATTCGATACTGCGCGGCGCTAATTTGGCAGGCTACTTTCTATGTCCCTCGCAGCATTGCGGCTCATCGGCTTCATCATAGGCATTTTTTTGATCACGCTGGCCGTAAGCATGGCTATTCCCATGATTACGCTGGTGGCCTATGAGCGTAACGACGATCTGTCGGCTTTTCTCTGGTCGAGTTTGATTACCTTCATCAGCGGCCTTCTTTTGATCGTGCGTGGGCGCCCTGATACTGGCCAGCTCCGTCCGAGGGATATGTACCTGTTGACGACTGGCAGTTGGGTGGTGGTGTGTACCTTCGCAGCGTTGCCAATGGTGTTCATCAGTCACATCAGTTACACCGACGCTTTCTTCGAAACGATGTCCGGCATCACGACCACCGGCTCAACTGTCCTGAGTGGTTTGGATAGCGCTTCACCGGGATTGTTGATCTGGCGCTCGATGCTGCACTGGCTGGGTGGTATCGGCTTCATCGGCATGGCTGTGGCGATCCTTCCACTGTTGCGAGTGGGTGGCATGCGTCTTTTCCAGACAGAGTCCTCAGACTGGTCGGAGAAAGTGACTCCTCGCTCCCATGTGGCAGCCAAGTACATCCTTTTGCTCTATCTGGGACTCACCGGTGCCGGAGCTCTGGCACTCTGGATCGCTGGGATGACGCCGTTTGAAGCGGTCAACCACGCAATGTCGTTGATCTCTACTGGCGGATTCTCCACTTCAGACGCCTCGCTTGGGCATTGGACGCAGCCAGCGATTCACTGGGTAGCGGTGGTCATCATGATTCTGGGCAGCCTGCCTTTTACCTTGTACGTCGCAACTTTGCGCGGCCATAGGCGTGCGCTACTGAAGGATCACCAGGTACGCGGATTTCTTGGATTCCTGATTGTCACCTGGCTGGCTGTGGGTACATGGCTATGCTTTCACAGCGACTACGTTTGGTGGGATGCATTTCGTATTGTGGCGGTCAACGTGACCTCCGTCGTCACGACCACAGGAGTTGCAGTTGGCGATTACACACTATGGGGTAGTTTTGCCGTTCTGTTGTTCTTCTATCTGACGTTTGTCGGCGGATGCTCAGGCTCGACGGCTGGCGGACTGAAAATCTTTCGCTTCCAAGTTGCTGCCGCCCTACTCGTGAGTAGTTTGAAGCAGTTGATCCATCCTCGAGCCGTGATTCAGAAGAAGTACAACGGTCACCCCATTGACGAGGAGATCTTGCGCTCACTTTTAACCTTCTCATTTTTCTTCACCATCACCATTGCGGTAATCGCCCTAGGGCTCGCTTTAATCGGACTGGATTGGACGACGGCTTTAAGTGGCGCTGCTACTGCTGTGTGTAACGTTGGGCCAGGCCTGGGCACGATTATCGGGCCTGCCGGTAACTTCTCATCACTACCTGATGCAGCAAAATGGTTACTGACCATTGGCATGTTACTGGGGCGGTTGGAAATCCTGACCGTGCTGGTACTTATTACGCCAGTCTTTTGGAGGTATTAGCCTACCTATTGTGAGTTTGAGACTGGCTGCCCAAAACCTCCATCGCCAATTGAAAGAATGGAAAACCGAGTTAGGTGCAGATGTTGTTGAGTCGTGGCACACTCAATAACATCATTTGTAAGTACAAAGGGCCCTGTGAGGGTAATGCCAGTCAGCCAAGCTGACTTGTAGTGGTCAACTAATCCCGGACACGACGTTAAGTTTTTCTTCGGCCCGAGCTGGCGCCAGTCCATCGTTGAATTGATGGGGCCGAATCCAGTTGTACCGATGCATCAAGAAATCACTGATATCGCGTTGGGCTTCTTGAGCAGTCCTGTAGCCCGTGGTCGGTATCCATTCTGTTTTCAAGCTGCGGAACACGCGCTCCATCGGCGCGTTGTCCCAGCAATTTCCCCGACGACTCATGCTCTGACGCATTCGATAACGCCACAGTCGCTGGCGAAATAAACGACTCGCATACTGCGACCCTTGATCAGAGTGAAACAGCAGGCCCCGAGGCCTTCCTCGTTGTTCGTAGGCCATATCCAGCGCCTTGATAGCCAGCTCGGCGTCCGGCTTTTCCGACAACGCCCAGCCCACCACCCGGCGCGCGCAAAGATCCATCACGACAGCCAGATAATGCCATTTCCCCTGAGCCCAAATGTAGGTGATGTCGCCGCACCACACTTGGTTGGGTGCCGGGACATCGAACTCCCGATTCAAGATGTTCGGGATATCCAACCGCTCAACCGTCGCCCGTTTATAAGCATGAGACCCTGGCTGTTTGCTCACGAGGTCAAGCTCACGCATCAAGCTGCGTACTTTGAACCGACCGAGTTGCTCACCATCGTCACGCATCAACGAGAGAATGCTACGGCTGCCGGCAGCACTGCGACTTTGCGAAAACAACTCGCTCACCCGGCTGCGTAGCCGAAGCCGTTCGACATCAGGCGTTCGACGCTTGAGGCGGTGGGCGTAGTAACTTGAGCGGTTGATTTCAAACACTTGGCACAGCCAATCAACCGGCTCGTGGACGCTCAGCTGATTGATCAGCGCGTACGCTCGTGATCTTCCGACATCAAGAGCGCGGTAGCCTTTTTTAGTATCGATTTCTCCCGTTCAAGGCGGGCGATCCGGGCTTCCAGCTCCTGGATTTTCTGCTGCTCTGATGTCAGCGCTTTGCTCTGCGGAGTAACGCCTTGGCGTTCCTTCTGAACCTGGTCAACCCAACGGCGCAGGGCCGACTCGCCGACGCCGAGTGAACGGCTGGCTTCGATGTAGCTGTAGTTTTGCTTGAGCACGAGGTCGGCAGCCTCGCGTTTGAACTCAGCGGAAAAGGAACGGCGTTGTTTGGTCATCTGACACCTCGATCTGGCGAGCATTCTCGCCTAAATGGGTGTCCGGTTTCATTAGACCACTACAGACTGGCATTTTTTTCGGGGGTGAGAATCCCGATTAGGCGTCATCGCAGCGACCGATTGAGAAGCCCAAAATTATTAGGCTAACTCAGCTTCCCACTCAAGGCGTTGGTTTCGACTACAGTAGAAAGACTCTGCATAAAGCCATAACAAGACGGAGAGTTTTCCATGCGAGTAAACAAACGCTTTAGCCTCTTTGCGGCCACCACTGCGTTGACAGTCTCGTGCGCAGCTAACGCCGCACCGGTGTTCATAAACATCCTTACAGGTGGTACTAGCGGGGTTTATTACCCCATTGGGGTTGGGCTGTCACAGATATACAGCGATGGGATACCGGGGGTGAAGACTTCTGTCCAAGCGACCAAAGCCTCGGTGGAAAATCTCAACCTTTTACAAGCTGGTCGTGGGGAGCTCGCTCTGGCGCTTGGGGACTCTGTGGCTGATGCAAAAAACGGAGTGGAAGATGCCGGATTTAAGGCCCCGCTGACAAAGTTGCGAGCAATTGCCGGAGCCTATCCGAATTACATTCAAATTGTTGCGAACAAAGAGTCCGGCATCAAAACCTTGGCGGATCTGAAAGGGAAAACCATCTCCGTCGGCGCCCCCAAGTCCGGTACCGAGCTGAACGCGCGTGCGATCTTCAAAGCTGCGGGATTGACGTACGAAGACATGAGCAAAGTCCAATACCTACCCTTTGCGGAGTCGGTCGAGCTGATCAAAAACCGTCAGTTAGATGCCACGCTTCAGTCCTCGGGGTTAGGAATGGCGGCTATCCGCGACCTTTCCTCAACCATGCCATTGAACTACGTCTCCATCCCTCCCGATGTGGTTTCGAAAATCGGCAATGCCGCGTATCAGCCTGCACAAATTCCAGCCAATACCTATGACGGACAGCCTGAGTCAGTGCCTACGGTGGCAATCACTAATATTTTGGTGACGCGCGAGGATGTCTCGGATGACGTTGCCTACCAGATGACCAAGCTGATGTTCGAAAACCTCACTCGTTTAGGTAATTCTCACTCAGCCGCCAAGGACATCAAGTTGCAAAACGCTGCCAAGAATCTGCCCATTCCACTTCACCCCGGCGCCGAGCGCTACTACAAGGAAGCTGGAGCGCTGTAATCCAAAAATGCGCCACGGGGATGGTCGCTAGAGCGATAGAGCGGTTCGTACCCTTCTATGTAGTTTTGAGGCAGGTACCCAATGAGCGAAGATCATCATGGCATAGCCGCCAATCCACGCGACTGGCCTAAGACGCTGTTCTATGTGGCGTTGTTGTTTTCAGTTTTCCAGATTATCACCGCTGCGTTTGCGCCTGTTTCCAGCCAGGTGCTGCGCGCGGTGCACGTTGGTTTCCTGCTGTGGGTGGTGTTTTTAAGTTACCCGGCGTATGGCAGAGCACGTCCTTGGCAGCCGTTGGCCTGGATATTGAGTCTCGCTGGGATTACCACTGCCTTGTATCAATGGTTCTTCGAGGCGGATTTGATCCAGCGTTCGGGTGACCTGACATCTGCAGACATGGTCGTTGGGCTGGTATTGATCGCATTGGTGTTTGAGGCGGCTCGTCGGGTGATGGGTATCGCATTGCCCGTCATCTGTGGACTGTTTTTGGCATACGGTTTATTGGGTGAATACCTGCCAGGCGACTTGGCACATCGAGGCTACGGATTCGATCAAATCGTCAACCAGTTTTCCTTCGGCACCGAAGGTCTCTACGGGACACCCACCTACGTTTCCGCTACCTATATTTTCCTGTTCATTTTGTTCGGGTCCTTTCTCGAACAGGCCGGCATGATCAAATTGTTCACAGATTTCGCGATGGGACTGTTTGGCCACAAACTCGGGGGGCCGGCAAAAGTATCGGTAGCGTCATCGGCTTTGATGGGGACGATTACAGGTTCAGGCATTGCAAACGTTGTCACGACAGGACAGTTCACAATTCCATTGATGAAGCGCTTCGGCTACAAGGCAGCATTTGCTGGCGGCGTAGAGGCGACTTCGAGCATGGGCAGCCAACTGATGCCACCTGTGATGGGAGCTGTGGCCTTCATTATGGCGGAAACAATTAACGTACCGTTCGTAGAGATCGCCAAAGCTGCGTTAATTCCAGCCATCCTGTATTTCGGTTCGGTATTCTGGATGGTTCACCTTGAGGCAAAACGCTCCGACCTTAAAGGGCTACCCAAAGACCAATGTCCCAGCGCATGGGGTGCGGTAAAGGAAAGCTGGTATTTGCTGATTCCGCTTTTTGTCCTGGTCTACCTGCTGTTTTCCGGACGTACCCCGCTATTCTCCGGAATGGTGGGGCTGGCGCTAACAGCCATCGTTATTCTCGGTTCGGCAATCATTCTTCGGGTGTCCAGTTTCGCGTTGCGGTGTGCGTTCTGGATCGCTCTTGGTGTCCTCTGCGTCGGTTTTTTCCAGTTGGGTATCAGCGTGATCTTTGCGGTGATCGCCACGTTGGTGGTCATCTGCTGGTTCATTCAGGGAGGCCGAGAAACCCTGAGTATTTGCCTGCATGCCTTGGTCGAAGGTGCTCGTCATGCTGTGCCGGTCGGGATTGCTTGCGCGCTAGTGGGAATCATCATCGGTGTAGTGTCATTGACGGGCATAGCCTCGACCTTCGCCGGTTACATACTGGCCATCGGCAGGGATAACTTGTTGTTGTCACTCATACTGACGATGGTTACCTGCCTGGTGTTGGGTATGGGTATCCCGACGATTCCCAACTACATCATCACCAGTTCGATTGCAGCACCCGCCTTGCTGGAATTGGGTGTGCCGCTGATCGTGTCGCACATGTTTGTTTTCTATTTCGGAATTCTTGCAGACCTTACTCCACCGGTCGCTTTGGCATGCTTTGCCGCAGCACCCATCGCCAAGGAAACAGGATTCAAGATCAGTCTGTGGGCGGTTCGTATTGCACTGGCAGGCTTCGTCATTCCTTTCATGGCGGTCTACAACCCTGCGCTCATGATGCAAGGCGACAATTTGTGGATGACGGCCTATATGTTGGTGAAGACGGTGTTGGCCGTTGGCCTCTGGGGAATGGCGTCCACAGGCTATCTGCAACAGAAGATGCCGATTTGGGAGCGTTTATTGAGTTTCGCCGCAGGTGCTTTGTTGGTCGTTGCGCTGCCGTTGACTGACGAAATCGGTTTCGTGCTGGGTGTGTTGATAATACTTCAGCATGTCTGGCGGTCTCGTCGTGTCGGACCGGCCATAGCATGATTGGCTTGTGCCTGGGTTTGGCCGGCGTCGCCTGGGCTCAACTCCCAATCTCAAGCTTTACACTGGCTTGGAATCACACAATTGAAAAAATTCGTTGGGAAGAAGACTACCGCGCCTCGGAACAAGGACTCGTTCTTATGGAGGCCAGGGTCAAGGGGAATGGCGCAGGTATGGAGATTCCCCCGGAGGCCAGATTGGAAAAAGGCAGTTGGCACTATCAACGCCACCTGCCGCCCTTGCAGCCTCTGAGTCTGGGACGTACCCCGCAAGCAGGTGACTACCAGTTATGCTTTGATCAGCAATGTCATGAGATGAGCGAGTGGCTGGGACCACCTGTCAGCAACCCGTCCTCCGTGGAGCTATGGAGTTGCTGGACGGACTCATAAGTGGCCAGAAGCCCAAACGTGAAAGCCCTGTCCGGATACGAACGTCCAGTACCCGGACAGGCAAGCATCAACTCATGCCCAGCCAGTTTGGCAAAACCAGGGAAATCCAAGGCACGTAGGTAATCAGGATCAGGAACAGGAACAGAATCATTAGCCAGGGCATGGCGGCTCTGATGGTTGCCGGCAGTGTCATGCCCGTCACAGCAGAGGTCACGAACAGGTTCAGACCCACGGGCGGCGTGATCAAGCCGATCTCCAGATTCACCACCATAATGATGCCCAGGTGAATCGGATCGATACCCAGCTTCATGGCGATGGGGAAGAGGATCGGTGCCAGGATCAGGATGATGGCCGAGGGTTCCATAAAGGCCCCTGCAATCAACAGCACAATGTTCACCACCAGCAGGAACATCACCGGCGTCAGGCCCGCTTCAATCACCCACGCGGTGATCTGTTGCGGTAGCTGCTCGGTCGTCAGCACATGGGCGAAGAGCATGGCGTTGGCAATAATGAACATCAGCATGATGCTCAGCTTGGCCGAGTCCAGCAGGACTTTTGGCGTATCGCGAAACGTCAGGTCTTTGTAGACGAACAAGGCGATGAAGGCCGAGTACACGGCCGCCACCGCTGCAGCTTCGGTGGGGGTAAACATCCCGGAGTAGATACCTCCCAAGATGATGAACATCAGCAGTAGACCCCAGATCGCCTCGCGTGCCGTGCCAAGCCATTCACGGAACGTCGCGCGCGGCATGGCGGGCAGGTTTTTCTTCACGGCGACGATGTAGATCGCCACCATCAACGCCAGCCCCAGCAGCAGGCCAGGTAACACGCCAGCCATAAACAGTTTGCCGACAGAGGTTTCTGTCGCAGCGGCGTAGACCACCATCACGATCGAAGGTGGGATCAGGATGCCCAACGTCCCCGCGTTACAGACGATCCCCGCACCGAAGGCCTGCGGATAACCGGAGCGGACCATGCCGGCAATGGCAATTGAACCCACCGCAGCGACAGTGGCCGGGCTCGATCCGGAAAGGGCCGCGAACAACATGCACGCCAACACGGCAGCGATGGCCAGACCACCACGGATATGGCCGACACAGGCATTGGCAAAGTCAATCAGCCGCCGAGCGACGCCACCGGTGGTCATGAAGGCCCCCGCGAGCAGAAAGAACGGGATGGCCAGCAGCGTGTAGTGCTCCGACGTCTCGAACAGTTTGATCGCCAGTGAGCGCACGGAGTCCGGGCTGAAAAAAACGATGGTCAGTGAGCCCGCCAACCCCAGGGAGATGGCAATGGGAACACCGATAAACATCAGCACGAACAGCGATATAAACAGGAAGGCAATGGTCATGACTTGTCATCCTCGTGTTCAGTCAGTTTCATCGCATCGGCGGCTTCATCGGCCAGGCCCAGGCCGGTCTGCCTGTTTTGCAGGATGCGCACGAGAATTTCAGCGAAACGGATGAAGACCAAGGCGAACCCTACGGGGACGATCAACCCGATGTGCCATTGCATGATCCCGTACTGGCCCAGGTCTTCGGCACCTATGCGCGCAATCATCAGGGTCTGGATCCACCCGAAACTGGCAATGCTGAGCAGTCCGGCATAAGTCAGGCAGAAAAGACACGCGATGACGCCAATGAACCGTTGCATCGGTTTGCTGGCCAGCCTGACCAGCGCGTCGACGCCGATATGGCCTGCCGTGCGGACGCCGTACGACAGCCCGAAAAATATCAGCCAGCCAAACAAGGCCTTGGTCAGTGAGGTGCTCCAGGTCATCGCCTGGGCCATTCCCATGACCCCGTCGCCGATGACGAACAGCGATTCGCTAGCGCCTTCCCAGCTCTCGGCGAGACTGTAGAACAGGGTGTAGAGATTGTTGAGGACAACGTAGACAAATGTTACCAACGTCATGGCGGCCAGAAGAAAGACGATGAAGCCTTCCTCGAAGTGTTCCCAGATGCGCCGAAAAGCATTCATGGATGGCATCTCCTCTAGCGGATGACAGGCAGGTGCTGCCAGGACGGCAACACCTGTCCTCCACCGATCATTGGGCCTGGTTGGCAGCTTCAGCAGCAGTGATCAGCTCGGCGCCGATATCGCCTTCGAACTTCTTCCACACGGGCTTCATCGCGACACGCCATTGGTCGCGTTGCTCAGGCATCAGGGTGATGATCTCGGTAGTTTTTGCCGCAATGATGCTCTGCTTGGCGTTCTGATTGAGTTGCTCGGCCTCTTTGTTCACATGGGCGGTGACTTCGACGAGGATCTTTTCCAGTTCGCCACGAAGCTCCGGCGATAAACCGCTCCAGAACTTGGTGTTGGTGATTAGCATGTAGTCCAGTACACCGTGGTTGGATTCGGTGATGTACTTCTGCACTTCATGCATTTTCTGGCTGTAGATGTTCGAGTAAGGATTCTCCGCGCCGTTGACGACACCGGTCTGCAAGCCCTGATACACCTCGGCGAAGCTCATCTTGCGCGGATTGGCGCGTATGACCTTGAACTGCTCCTCAAGCACTGCAGAAGCCTGCACCCGGAACTTCAGGCCACGGGCATCACCCGGTACTCGTAGCGCTTTGTTCGCGGACAGTTGTTTCATCCCGTTGTGCCAATAGGCCAGTCCTGTGATGTTTTTGTCTTCCATGGACTTGAGCAGTCCCTGGCCCTGCGGGCTCAGCTGGAAGCGGTCAACAGCGGTGATGTCATCAAACAGGAAAGGCAGGTCGAACAGTTGAACGGTCTTGGTGTAGTGCTCGAACTTGGCCAGCGACGGAGCAATCATCTGTACGTCCCCGAGCAGTAAGGCCTCCATCTCTTTGCCATCGCCAAACAACGAGGAGTTGGGGTAGACCTCGACTTTGACCTTGCCGGGCAAGCGTTCTTCCACCAGTTTCTTGAACAACAGGGCGCCCTGGCCTTTGGGAGTCTGCTCAGCGACGACGTGGGAAAATTTTATAATTACCGGGTCTGCAGCCATGGCCGTACTCATGGTGCCAAGAGCAAGGGCGCAGGCGACTGCTTTCCACATAGGCTTGAACATTGGGGGGATTCCTCTTGTTTTGATTTTTCGTACAGTTCCATGCTCCGAAAGCATGTGCACGGCGGACAAGAGCAAGTCTAGGCAGAAAACTGGAATTTGGAGGGTGATGACTGAATGTAGTTAGAAATCTTGTACGTAATAAGGTGTTGCCTCTGGAAACAACTTATTACAATTAATGTTTGAGACGATTGCGATAAGGGGTAGCGGTTTTAAGAGCCATCTATACCGATTAAAATCTCATCATCGATCAACGCACCACAACAAGGGCATCTACTTAGCTCATGCTCATCGCTTCAGAATAAGAGGGTATATAGGTCAGTTGGCCTTTTTGCCGACGACGCCCATTTCGATCGGGAGTCTTAATAAAAAACACGGAAATTTCTTCGTCCTCCAATAGCTTGAACAACGTTCCGGACTCGTCCTCGGTGATGGTCATGCGTAGACCGCCTAAGGGTCAGCTGAAGTCAGCAGCTTGGGTCAAAACCACATCAGCACCAACAGCCGGCTGCGATATTGGCGGTTTTTTCGTTCAGTGATCCGCTTCTCCCTTGATGGCCAAAACGCTGCAGGGCACCTGATACAGAACATGCTCCGTGGTACTGCCAATCAGCTTGTCCACCCCTTTGTGATGGGTATTTCCCATTACGAAGACATCCGCTCGAGTATGAGTCGCAAAGTCGGCCATCGCTTTGGTTGGCGGCCCTGCAATGAAGTGTTGTCGCTCAGGTGGCACGCCGTAGCGTCCAGCCAAGGCAACGAAGCACTTTTCAAGTGATCGGCGCACATCGTTGCTGAAGCCGGGCATCGTCACGGCGCCAGCACCTGCATCAGAGAAATGTGTGTGTGTCAGTTCATAGGCATACAGCATGTGCAATTCAGCATCACATTGCGTCGCCAATTCGTTCGCCGCCTGAATGACGCTGTCGTTGATTCCGCTGATCTGACCCTCTGGATGCGATGGATCAACCGCCGCCACAATCACCCGAGGAAGAGGACACCTGACTTCGCTGACCAGATGTATGGGGGTCGGACATTCGCGCAATAATTGCCAATCCAAAGGCGTGACGAATACGCGTTTGAGCGCTGATTCATGATGTACGTCCTTGATAATCAGGTCCGGCTGCATTTCAGCTACATGCCCGAGGATCTCCTGCAGTGGGTCACGGGTCAATGCAACTTCGGTGGTCACATTGATACCCTTCCTGCGCATAAGTTCGGCCTCATCCGCCAACCACTGCAGGTTCTCCTGCCGGCAACTCTCACGAAGTTGTGCACTGTTGCTCATTAATCGCATAAGGTCGAAGTCTTCGATGAACACCGCAATATGCAGCGCTGCGCCTGTGGCATCGGCAAGTGCGATTGCCCGCTCCATCGCCGGCGAGTGACGCATGGTTGGACCTGCGATCAGAAAGAGTCGTTGATACTGCCTCATGTGACACCTCCAAACGTTCCGGGTTATCCGCTAGCGCCCCCCAGCACTCTCGCTTGTCCCACCATTGGCGATCTTTTATCGCCTCAACTATCTGGATCGACACTATCAATATACGCCTGCATCACCGGCTTAGCAGTTGCCAAGCCTTTCGAAGGGTGTAGCAGACCTTTTCATCACGATCGAGCAGGAGGCGGGACTGCTGGAGCCGCGCGCCATGCCACCCGCCGTGACCACGGAGCAAAACCAATGCAATTGCCGGTAGTTGAGTACCTGAATCAATACTTCGTAAAAAACGAACTATTCGCAACGAATAAACGATTTTTGTTGATGTAACAGGCTCGTTAGCATGACTCCTCCAGCCTATTGCTGCTTCATGCGGAGACAGTAAATGACCGCCATCAGCGTCGGCCAATCCTGGATGTGGGCCGCCTTCATCGTGTTCGTCCTTGCCATGCTGGCGCTCGATCTGTTCGTCTTCGGCGGACGCAAGGCGCATCGTGTTTCGGTTCGCGAAGCGCTGGCCTGGGTCATCGCCTGGACCAGTTTGGCGTTGATCTTCGCCGTCCTGCTCTGGTGGTATCTGCGCAGCATGTTCGGCGCCGAAGTGGCCCAACGTACAACGCTCGAATTCCTGACGGGCTACCTGATCGAGCAGTCGCTGTCGATCGACAACATGTTCGTTTTCGTGATGATATTCGGCTACTTCGCCGTGCCGCCAGAGTTGCAGCGCCGCGTCCTGCTTTATGGCGTGCTGGGCGCCATCATCATGCGCGCCGGTATGATTTTCGCCGGTGTCTGGCTGGTGCAGGAGTTTGCCTGGCTACTCTATGTCTTTGGTGCTTTCCTCGTCATCACCGGCATCAAGATGCTGATCTTCGCCAACCAGCAGCCAGACCTCGAAAAGAACCCTTTGCTGCGCTGGATGCGTAGCCATCTTCGCATCACCGACGGCTTTCATGGCGAGCGCTTCTTCGTGCGCCAGAACGGCCTGCTCTGGGCGACGCCGATGTTCCTGGTGCTGGTACTGATCGAGGCCAGCGATTTGGTGTTCGCGGTCGATAGCATCCCGGCTATCTTCGCCGTCACCACCGACCCCTTCATCGTGTTCACCTCCAACATCTTCGCCATCATGGGCCTGCGCGCACTGTATTTTCTGCTTGCCGACATGGCCAACCGCTTCCACTTGCTCAAATATGGCCTGGCCATCGTACTGGTGTTCATCGGCGGCAAAATGCTGGTCGCGCCGTGGTGGCACATGCCGATCCAATGGTCGCTGACCACAGTCGGCGGCGTCATATTGATTTCGGTACTGTTGAGCCTGACTTTGACGAAGAGCAAAACACGGGTTACGGGAGAACAATGATGAATCAGAGATGTTGGCGCTGAGGCGGTTTTGACCCAGGCTACCGGAAATCAATGACCTACCCGAATACTTGGTAATCGATGGTCTTATGCGTGTCTTCACAGGCCGCCAAAGGGGCAGCTGAAGTCAGCAGCTTGGGTCAAAACCGCACCAGCACCTGCACCAACATATATAGATCCGACATCTAGCTAATATCCTATCGGTCGATACACGACTCAGCATCGTCAGGAGTAGCTGTATCGCGGTTTCGCGCTCTGGATCATAAGGATCAAGAGCGCCAATACGGTGACGCGAGATCTTGGCGAACAGTTTCGGCACTTGCCCTGCATTAACCGCCGCGCCTGCATCGCCCTTGACTGACTCAACTACGCTTTAAGTGAAGGTTGCAGGCTGCCGAACCCGCAATCAGGAGGGTCCCATGAACAGTCGCTGGTGGTGCCGCCTGCTCCTGCTGATGATACTGGTCGGGTTGCCGATGGGGTCAGTGACGGCTGCGGGCAGCATCGTGGTCCTGACGGTCAACGATGCCATCGGCCCGGCCAATGCCGACTACGTCGTGCGGGGCCTGACGCGTGCGGAGACCGAGGGCGCACAGTTGGTGGTCATCAAGCTCGACACCCCCGGCGGGCTGGACACTTCGATGCGCTTGATCATCAAGGCGATTCTGGCCAGCCCTCTGCCAGTGGCCAGTTTCGTCGCCCCCAGTGGCGCACGTGCGGCCAGCGCCGGCACCTATATCCTATATGCCAGCCACGTTGCCGCCATGACCCCGGGCACCAATCTGGGCGCCGCTACGCCGGTGCAGATCGGCGGCCTGCCCGGGACCGCGCCAGATCCACCGCGCCCACCAGCGGCACCTGCCACCGACAAAAACTCACCGCCCGAGCCGCTGGATACCCTGGCTCGCAAACAGATCAACGATGCAGCGGCTTACATCCGCGGCCTAGCGCAACTGCGCGGACGTAACGCCGACTGGGCCGAACAAGCGGTACGTGAATCGCTCAGCCTGTCGGCCGACGAAGCGCTCAAACTCAAGGTGGTCGATTATGTGGCCAATGACGTGGCGGACCTGCTCAAGCAACTGGACGGTAAGAGCCTGAATGTCGCCGGTCAGACGTTGAAGCTGAGTACCACCGGGGCTGCACTCATCGATCATGCGCCTGATTGGCGCACACAACTGCTGGCGGTGATCACCAACCCCAGCGTGGCATTGCTGCTGATCATGTTCGGGGTCTATGGGTTGATATTCGAATTCATGAACCCAGGGTCAGGTGTCGGTGGAGTACTCGGTGGTATCTGCCTGTTGCTGGGGTTGTATGCCCTGCAACTGTTGCCCGTGAATTACGCCGGGGTCGGACTGATTCTGCTAGGGCTCGCCTTCATGATCGCCGAGGCGTTTCTACCGAGTTTCGGTGTAATCGGCTTCGGTGGGGTGGTTGCTTTTGTAATCGGCGCAGTGATTTTGATGGACACCGATGTACCGGGCTTCGGCATTCCGTTGGCGCTGATCATCGGCATGGCACTGATCAGCGCCCTGTTACTAATGACTCTGGTCGGCATGGCGCTCAAGGCCCGACGCCGTGCCCTGGTCAGCGGCGATGCGGGCTTGGTTGGCAGCCTGGCCACGGTGACGGGGCTGCTGCCGGGTCTGCCGATGAGCGGCTGGGTGCAACTGCAGGGCGAAAAATGGCAAGTTCAGAGCCGCTCGCCTCTGCACCTGGGCCAACAGGTCCGGGTGGTGGCACGCACGGGCGTGAAGCTGGACGTCATTGCACCGGATGAAACGCCACCGCGAGGAGGTTGATCCATGTTCGTCGAATTGGGTTTTGGCGCGCTGCTCGCCTTGCTCCTCATCGCCAAGCAAGCCGAGGCTGAGCGTGAACGGCGGGCCAAGGTGATACACGCCGAAGGTGAATTGCAGGCTTCGGAGAAGCTCATGCAGGCCGCCGAGATGCTTGGGCGCCAGCCTGGTGCCATGCAACTGCGCTATATGCAGACACTGGGTGCAATCGCTGGGGACAAGAGCTCGACCATTGTATTTCCGTTGCCGATTGAGTTTTTGAAAGGAATGGCCGATTTGTCGCAAAAGAAATGACCAACACCGGTGTAGCATCCAATGCGGCAGCTCGAGAACCATCTCGTTCAGCATGAAGTGCTGAAGGTGCTTGGCCCCCTGACGGACCGACTCTGGAACAGACTGGTCTCTCGCCAAGTCGCGCAAACAATCACCCGTTTGAATAATGCTACGAGTAAGTTCATGGGGCGTTTGAGGTTGGTCGCGGAGACTAAGGGAGGGTCGCCTGTGAGCGACCTCCCGATCGTGAGACAGTTTTTATTATCGCTGGACAGACTTTATTGCCTGAAAGCAGTGTTCAGTCAGCTGTGGATAACTTATTCCACCGTCACCGACTTCGCCAGGTTCCGTGGCTGGTCAACGTCCGTGCCTTTCAACACCGCCACGTAGTACGAGAGCAACTGCAGCGGGATGGTGTAGAGGATTGGCGACAGGATGTCGTGGATGTGCGGCATGTGGACAACGTGGGTACCCTCGCCGTTGGTCATGCCGGCCTTTTCGTCTGCGAAGACGATTAATTGGCCGCCACGGGCGCGGACTTCCTGGAGGTTGGACTTCAGCTTCTCCAGCAGTTCGTTGTTCGGTGCCACGGTGACCACGGGCATGTCGTTATCCACTAGCGCCAACGGGCCGTGCTTCAGTTCGCCCGCCGGGTAGGCTTCAGCGTGGATGTAGGAGATTTCCTTGAGTTTCAGGGCCCCTTCCATCGCTACCGGGAATTGCGCGCCACGACCGAGGAACAGGGTGTGGTTCTTCTCGGCGAACAGTTCGGCGATTTTCTCCACGGTGCTGTCCATGGCCAGGGCTTCGCCCAGACGTGTTGGCAGGCGGCGCAGTTCTTCAACCAGGGTGGCTTCGACGCCTTTGGCCAAAGTGCCGCGAACCTGACCCAGGGACAGAGTCAGCAACAGCAGGCCGACCAATTGGGTGGTGAAGGCTTTGGTCGAGGCCACGCCGATTTCGCGACCGGCCTGGGTCAGCAGGGTCAGGTCGGACTCACGCACCAGCGAGCTGATGCCGACGTTGCAGATCGCCAGGCTGGCGAGGAAGCCCAACTCCTTGGCGTTGCGCAAGGCGGCCAAGGTGTCGGCGGTTTCGCCGGACTGGGAAATGGTCACGAACAGCGTGTCTGGCTGCACCACGACTTTGCGGTAGCGGAATTCACTGGCGACTTCGACCTGGCACGGGATACCGGCCAGTTCTTCCAGCCAGTAACGGGCAACCATACCGGCGTGGTAGCTGGTGCCGCAGGCGACGATCTGTACGTTGCGAACCTTGGCGAACAACTCCGGGGCTTCCGGGCCGAAGGCTTGCACCAGAACCTGTTGTTGGCTCAGGCGTCCCTCCAGCGTGCGCTGCACGACCGTAGGCTGCTCGTGGATTTCCTTGAGCATGAAGTGGCGGTACTCGCCCTTCTCGGCGGATTCGGCGTTGTCGCCGTACTGCACGGCTTCGCGCTCGACGAGTTTGCCATCAACGTCCCAGATTTGAACGCTGTCGCGGCGAATCTCGGCGATATCGCCTTCTTCCATGTACATGAAACGGTCGGTGACCTGACGCAAGGCCAATTGGTCGGAAGCGAGGAAGTTTTCCCCCAGGCCCAGGCCAATCACCAGCGGGCTGCCACTGCGGGCGGCGACCAGACGATCCGGCTGGTCGGCGCTGATAACTGCCAGACCATAAGCACCGTGCAGTTCTTTGACGGTCGCCTTCAAGGCCACGGTCAGGTCGTGCAGATCCTTGAGTTTATGCGCCAGCAGGTGAGCGATGACTTCAGTGTCAGTGTCCGAGGTGAACACGTAGCCCTGGGCCTTCAACTGTTCGCGCAGGGCCTCGTAGTTCTCGATGATGCCGTTGTGCACAACGGCCAGGTTCTGCCCGGAGAGATGTGGATGGGCGTTGCGTTCGCAAGGGGCGCCATGGGTTGCCCAACGGGTATGGGCGATGCCCAGACGACCGATCAGCGGCGCCTCGGCCAGAGCTTGATCCAGCTCATTGACCTTGCCCGGACGACGGACGCGATCAAGGATCCCGTCGTTGGTGAAAACCGCCACACCGGCGCTGTCGTAGCCACGGTATTCCAGGCGTTTCAGACCTTCGAGCAGGATGGCGGTGATGTTACGTTCTGCGACTGCTCCGACAATTCCACACATGCTATTTCTCCTGACTGACAGCCGCGATAATCAAATTGATACCGCGGGCCTGAATCTGATCCCGTGCTTCAACTGGCAGGCGATCATCGGTAATAAGGGTATGGACGCTGCTCCAGGGCAGTTCCAGGTTGGGAATCTTGCGGCCGATCTTGTCGGCCTCCACCATCACGATCACTTCACGGGCGACGTCAGCCATAACCCGGCTCAGACCCAGCAATTCGTTGAAGGTGGTGGTACCGCGAACCAGGTCGATGCCATCGGCACCGATAAACAACTGGTCGAAGTCGTAAGAGCGTAGTACTTGCTCGGCGACCTGCCCCTGAAAGGACTCGGAATGCGGGTCCCAGGTGCCGCCGGTCATCAACAGCACCGGCTCGTGTTCGAGTTCGCTCAAGGCGTTGGCCACATGCAGGGAATTGGTCATCACCACCAGCCCGGGCTGTTGACCGAGTTCCGGGATCATGGCGGCGGTGGTGCTGCCGCTGTCGATGATGATTCGTGCATGCTCGCGAATCCGCCTAACGGCGGCACGGGCAATGGCCTGCTTGTATTTGGAGACCGGTTGGCCGATGTCGGCGACCAGCTCCTGAGGCATGGTGATCGCTCCGCCATAGCGGCGCAGCAACAAACCATTACTTTCTAGTGCGGCCAAATCCTTGCGAACCGTAACTTCTGAAGTTTCGAAGCGCTTGGCCAGCTCATCCACACTGACTTCGCCCTGCTCATTGACCAAGGCGAGGATGTTGTGACGACGTTGGGGTGTATTGCGTTTCGACATGATCTAGTAAGTTTCGATTCGAAAGATAACGGAAGCAATAAAAACCTATCAGCGAAACTTCGTCAAGCGGGTGTAAGAAAAAATATCTGTGGATAAACGCATCGCGGGCAAGCCCGCTCCCACAAGGTCTTGCGAAATCCTTGTGGGAGCGGGCTTGCCCGCGATGACGATCAATCAGGCTGTGTATAACTAAAACCTGAAAACGCTATGTGGATAACTCAGCTCTTCTTGATCTTCACCGGCCGTTTCCAGCCATCGATATTCTTCTGGCGCGCGCGACCCACCGCCAACTGCGCGTTATCCACATTCTGGGTAATCGTCGAACCGGCCGCCGTCGTCGCACCGGAAGAGATATCCACAGGCGCCACCAACGAGTTGTTGGAACCGATGAACACATCTTCACCCAGCACGGTTTTCCACTTATTGGCGCCGTCGTAGTTGCAGGTGATGGTGCCCGCGCCAATGTTGGTGCGCGCGCCGATCTCGGCATCGCCCAGATAGGTCAAGTGACCGGCCTTGGCGCCTTCACCCAGATGAGCGTTCTTCAGCTCTACAAAGTTACCCACATGCGCGCGAGCTTCCAGCACCGTACCTGGACGCAGGCGAGCGAACGGGCCGGCATCGCTGCCTTCGCCCAGGATCGCGCCTTCGATATGGCTGTTGGCCTTGATCACCACGCCTTTGCGCAGGGTGCTGTCCTTGATCACGCAGTTGGGACCGATCACCACATCATCTTCAATGACGACCTTGCCTTCGAGGATCACGTTGATGTCGATCAGCACGTCGCGGCCGACGGTGACTTCACCGCGCACATCGAAACGCGCCGGGTCGCGCAGGGTCACGCCTTGCGCCATCAGACGACGACCGGCGCGCAGCTGATAATGGCGCTCGAGCTCGGAGAGTTGCTTGCGATCATTGGCGCCCTGCACTTCCATGGCGTCATGGGGTTGCTCGGTAGCCACCACCAGACCATCGCTGACCGCCATTGCAATCACGTCGGTCAGGTAATACTCGCCCTGGGCATTGTTGTTGGAGAGGCGGCTCATCCAGCCACCCAATTGCGCGAAAGGCAGCGCCAGAATGCCGGTGTTGCCTTCGGTGATCGCACGCTCGGCTTCGTTGGCGTCTTTCTGCTCGACGATGGCCGTGACCTTGCCGGCGGCATCGCGGACGATGCGGCCGTAACCGGTCGGGTCATCCAGCTCGACGGTGAGCAGGCCCAGTTGCTGCGGGGCGACTTTCTTGAGCAGACGTTGCAGGGTTTCGACTTCAATCAACGGCACGTCACCGTACAGGATCAGTACGGTGTCGGACTCGATGAACGGCACGGCCTGAGCCACCGCGTGACCGGTACCCAGCTGCTTGTCCTGCAGCACGAAATTCAGATCGTCCGCCGCCAGACGCTCGCGCACCGCTTCGGCGCCATGACCGATCACGACGTGGATGCGCTGTGGATCAAGTTGCCGGGCGCTGTGGATAACATGACCAAGCATCGAGTTGCCGGCAATCGGATGCAGCACTTTCGGCAACGCCGAACGCATGCGAGTGCCTTGGCCGGCAGCGAGGATAACGATTTCAAGAGACATGACTGGCTACCAATCCTGGGTGGTCAGCGGCTGCGACCAGGTTATGAATATCGGAAAAGAAAAAAGGGTAGCCGAGGCTACCCTTTTTAATCAATCGCGCAACAAGCAATGGCCTATTAGTGGCCAAACTTCTTGCGGATCTGCTGGACGGTGCGCAGCTGAGCTGCAGCCTCGGCCAGACGTGCGGCAGCAGAACCGTAATCGAATTCCGCGCCCCGCTCATGCAAGGCCTTCTCGGCAGCCTTAACGGCTTCCTGAGCGGAGGCTTCGTCCAGGTCGGCAGCACGTTGCACGGTGTCGGCAAGAACCTTGACCATGTTCGGCTGAACCTCGAGGAAACCACCGGAGATGTAATACACCTCCTCTTCCCCGCCCTGCTTGACCAGGCGGATCGGGCCCGGCTTGAGATTAGTGATCAACGGCGCGTGACCCAGGGCGATACCAAGATCACCCAGTGCACCGTGCGCAATCACCATCTCGACCAGACCGGAAAAGATTTCCCCTTCCGCGCTGACGATATCGCAATGGACTGTCATAGCCATCTGATTGCCTCAACCTAAATTAGCGCCCGTTGCCGGGCGCCGGGATTACAGTTTCTTGGCTTTCTCGATCGCTTCTTCGATGCCGCCGACCATGTAGAACGCTTGTTCTGGCAGGTGGTCGTAGTCACCGTTGAGGATGCCTTTGAAGCCAGCAATGGTGTCTTTCAGGGAAACGTATTTACCCGATGCACCGGTGAAGACTTCAGCCACGAAGAACGGCTGCGACAAGAAACGCTGGATCTTACGAGCACGGTTTACCAACTGCTTGTCGGCTTCCGACAGCTCGTCCATACCCAGGATCGCAATGATGTCCTTCAGTTCTTTGTAACGTTGCAGAACATACTGTACGCCGCGAGCGGTGTCGTAGTGGTCCTGACCGATTACGTTCGGATCCAGCTGGCGCGAAGTCGAGTCGAGTGGATCGACCGCCGGGTAGATACCCAGGGAAGCGATGTCACGGGACAGAACGACGGTGGCGTCCAAGTGGGCGAAGGTGGTCGCTGGCGACGGGTCAGTCAAGTCATCCGCAGGTACGTATACCGCTTGGATCGAGGTGATCGAACCGTTCTTGGTCGAAGTGATACGCTCTTGCAGAGTACCCATCTCTTCGGCCAGGGTCGGCTGGTAACCTACTGCGGAAGGCATACGGCCCAGCAGTGCGGATACTTCAGTACCGGCCAGGGTGTAACGATAGATGTTGTCGACGAACAGCAGAACGTCGTTACCTTCGTCACGGAACTTCTCGGCCATGGTCAGGCCGGTCAGTGCTACGCGCAGACGGTTACCCGGCGGCTCGTTCATTTGACCGTAAACCAGTGCCACTTTGTCCAGAACGTTGGAATCCTTCATCTCGTGGTAGAAGTCGTTACCCTCACGAGTACGCTCACCCACACCGGCGAACACGGAATAACCGCTGTGCTCGATGGCGATGTTACGGATCAGTTCCATCATGTTTACGGTTTTGCCTACACCGGCACCACCGAACAGACCGACTTTACCACCCTTGGCGAACGGGCAAACCAGGTCGATAACCTTGATGCCGGTTTCCAGCAGGTCGTTGCCGCCCGCTTGTTCAGCGAAGGTTGGCGCAGGACGGTGAATGCCCCAGCGCTCTTCGGTGTCGATCGGGCCAGCTTCGTCGATCGGGTTGCCCAGTACGTCCATGATCCGGCCCAGAGTCGCTTTACCGACCGGTACGGAGATGGCTGCGCCGGAGTCGGTGACTTCCAGACCGCGCTTCAAGCCTTCGGTGGAACCCATCGCAATGGTACGAACCACGCCGTCGCCCAGCTGTTGCTGAACTTCGAGGGTGGTTTCAGCCGCGCTCACTACTTTCAGCGCGTTGTAGATGCTCGGTACGCTGTCGCGTGGAAATTCCACGTCGATAACGGCGCCGATGATTTGAACGATACGTCCGCTACTCATAGCTGGATCCTCTGAATATTTGAACCGTTAAACCGCGGCAGCGCCGCCGACGATTTCCGAGATCTCTTGGGTGATCGCAGCCTGACGCGCCTTGTTGTAGACCAGCTGCAAATCGCTGATCAAATCACCGGCGTTGTCGGTAGCGTTCTTCATCGCGATCATCCGCGCAGCTTGTTCAGCCGCGTTGTTCTCGACCACCGCCTGGTAGACCTGCGACTCCACGTAACGGACCATCAAGCCGTCAAGCAGCTCTTTGGCGTCCGGTTCGTACAGATAATCCCAGTGGTGCTTGAGTTCCTGATCCGGGGTTGCCACCAGTGGAATCAATTGCTCCACGGTAGGCGTTTGCGTCATGGTGTTGACGAACTTGTTGGACACCACGGACAGGCGGTCAATACGGCCGTCCAGGTAGGCATCCAGCATCACCTTGACGCTGCCGATCAGGTCATTGATCGACGGCTCTTCACCCAGGTGGCTGATAGCGGCTACGACGTTACCGCCGAAGTTGCGGAAGAAAGCCGCACCCTTGCTACCAACAACACACAGATCGATCTCGACGCCGTTTTCGCGGTTTACCGCCATGTCCTTGACCAAAGCCTTGAACAGGTTGGTGTTCAAGCCACCACACAGACCACGGTCACTGCTCACCACGACATAACCGACGCGCTTTACTTCACGGTCGAGCATGAACGGGTGGCGATATTCCGGGTTGGCGTTGGCCAGATGGCCAATAACCTGGCGGATGCGCTCCGCATAAGGACGGCTAGCAGCCATGCGCATTTGTGCCTTGCGCATTTTACTGACCGCCACTTTTTCCATGGCGCTGGTAATCTTTTGCGTGCTTTTGATGCTCGCAATCTTACTGCGAATCTCTTTTGCGCCTGCCATGTAACACCTATCAGGTTAGCAAGCGGGAGCCTTGCGGCTCCCGCTGCGGCTTACCAGGTTTGGGTGGCCTTGAACTTCTCGATACCGGCTTTCATGCCAGCGTCGATTTCGTCATTGAAGTCACCCTTCACGTTGATCTTCGCCATCAAATCGGCGTGATCGCGGTTGAAGAAAGCAATCAGCGCTTGTTCAAAGCTGCCGATCTTGGCGATTTCGACGTCAGTCAGGAACCCACGCTCAGCGGCATACAGCGACAGCGCCATGTCAGCGATCGACATTGGTGCGTATTGCTTCTGCTTCATCAGCTCGGTAACGCGCTGACCATGCTCAAGTTGCTTACGGGTCGCTTCGTCCAGGTCAGAAGCGAACTGGGCGAATGCCGCCAGTTCACGGTACTGAGCCAGAGCGGTACGGATACCACCGGAGAGCTTCTTGATGATCTTGGTCTGAGCGGCACCACCCACACGGGATACCGAAACACCGGCGTTCACAGCAGGACGGATCCCGGAGTTGAACATGGCCGATTCCAGGAAGATCTGACCGTCGGTGATGGAAATCACGTTGGTCGGAACGAACGCGGAAACGTCGCCAGCCTGGGTTTCGATGATCGGCAGTGCGGTCAGGGAACCGGTTTTGCCGGTCACTGCGCCGTTGGTGAACTTCTCTACGTATTCTTCCGAAACGCGGGATGCGCGCTCCAGCAGACGGGAGTGGAGATAGAACACGTCGCCTGGGTAAGCTTCACGGCCTGGTGGACGGCGCAGCAGCAGGGAAATCTGGCGGTAAGCCACTGCTTGCTTGGACAGATCGTCATAAACGATCAGCGCGTCTTCACCGCGGTCGCGGAAGAATTCACCCATGGTGCAACCGGAGTACGGTGCCAGGAATTGCAGTGCTGCAGATTCCGAAGCGCTCGCCGCCACGACGATGGTGTTAGCCAGTGCGCCGTTTTCTTCCAGCTTGCGAACCACGTTGGCGATGGTCGATTGTTTCTGACCGATTGCCACGTAGACGCAGAAAATGCCGCTGTCTTTCTGGTTGATGATCGCGTCGATCGCCAGAGCGGTTTTACCGATCTGACGGTCACCGATGATCAGCTCACGCTGGCCACGGCCGACAGGGATCATGGCATCGACAGCCTTGTAGCCAGTTTGTACAGGCTGGTCTACCGACTTACGCCAGATCACGCCTGGAGCAACTTTCTCGACCGCATCGGTCTCGGTGTTGTTCAGCGGACCTTTGCCGTCAACTGGGTTACCCAGTGCGTCGACTACGCGACCCAGCAGTTCCTTACCAACCGGAACTTCGAGGATGCGGCCGGTGCACTTGGCGCTCATGCCTTCAGCCAGAGACTGGTAGGAGCCCAATACAACGGCGCCTACGGAGTCTTGCTCCAGGTTGAGAGCCATACCGAAGACGCCGCCCGGAAACTCGATCATCTCGCCGTACATGACGTCGGCCAGACCGTGAATCCGCACGATACCGTCAGATACGCTGACGACAGTGCCTTCGTTACGGGCTTGGGAGGTCACATCGAGCTTGTCGATGCGGCCCTTGATAATTTCACTTATTTCGGAAGGATTGAGTTGCTGCATTGCTCTGCTGCCCCTTCAAACTCAAGATTTCAATGCTTCGGCAAGGCTCGCGAGTTTGCCGCGAACCGAGCCATCGATAACCAGGTCGCCGGCGCGGATGACAATGCCCCCAATAAGGGATTTGTCTTCCTCGACTTGCAGGCGCACTTCCCGGTTGAGTCGTGCACTGAGAACCTTGGCGAGTTTGTCTTGCTGTTCTTGGTTCAATGCAAAAGCACTGGTGACTTCAACGTCTACCGATTTCTCTTGTTCAGCCTTGTACAGGTCAAACAGAGCGGCGATCTCCGGCAGAAGCGGGAGACGGTCGTTTTCGGCAACGACGTGAATGAAGTTCTGTGCCTTGGCATCAAACTTGTCGCCGCACACGTCAATAAACGTGGCGGCCTTGTCTGCGCTCGTCAGTCGCGGGGCCTTGAGCACGCGCTGCATGGTGTCATCTTGCGACACTGCTGCAGCCAGGCCGAGCATGGCTGACCAAGAGGCCAGTTGCTGGTGGGCCTGGGCGTGCTCGAAGGCTGCCTTAGCGTAAGGTCGGGCCAACGTGGTCAATTCTGCCATGATCGCCCTCGCTTAAATTTCAGCAGCCAGTTTGTTTACCAGCTCCGCGTGCGCGTTTTGATCGATTGTGGAACCCAGGATCTTCTCGGCGCCAGAGACTGCCAGGTTACCCAGTTGGGCACGCAGCGCGTCTTTGACACTGTTCAGTTCCTGCTCGATCTCGGCCTGAGCCTGAACCTTCACACGGTCAGCGTCGATACGGGCTTTTTCAACAGCCTCTTCAACGATCTGGTTACCGCGTTTCTTGGCTTGCTCAATGATTTCGGCTGCCTGAGCTTTTGCTTCGCGCAGTTGCTGACCCGCTTTATCTTGGGCCAGCTCCAGGTCGCGAGCTGCTCGGGCGGCAGCGTCCAGTCCATCCGCGATCTTCTTCTGACGTTCGTGCAAAGCCGCGATGACCGGAGGCCACACGAACTTCATGCAAAACAGTACAAAAATGAAGAACGCAACGGACTGGCCAATCAGGGTTGCATTAATGTTCACGCCAACACCTCGCTCGTTCGTTGCACATCACACCAATTACTCGAAGGTTCGAGTAATTAGCCAGCGAGTTGACCAACGAATGGGTTCGCGAAAGTGAAGAACAGAGCGATACCAACACCGATCATGGTTACGGCGTCGAGCAGACCGGCAACGATGAACATTTTAACTTGCAGCATTGGAACCATTTCTGGCTGACGCGCTGCGCCTTCCAGGAACTTGCCGCCCAACAGGCCGAAACCAATTGCGGTACCCAGTGCGCCCAGGCCGATCAACAGTGCAACAGCGATAGCGGTTAGACCAACTACAGTTTCCATCTTTCCTCCCGACTTTTACGTCGTATGGTTTAGGTTTTTTAGATTTTAAAGCGGTAAAACAAATCGTTTCATAGCCCTGTTCGGGCACCCACCCGTTTGACCGGGTGGGACATCAGACTAGTCGAGACTGGTCTTAATGGTTCTCTTCGTGCGCCATCGACAGGTAAACGATGGTCAACATCATGAAGATAAACGCCTGCAGGGTGATGATAAGGATGTGGAACACAGCCCACGCCCACTGCAGAACTACGCCCAGGCCGCTAAGCCAGAGCAGACCGCTGCCGAACATCACAGCAATCAGAATGAAGACCAGTTCGCCGGCGTACATGTTGCCGAACAGACGCAGTGCCAGCGAGATAGGCTTGGCGATCAGTGTCACGAACTCCAGCAGGAAGTTCACCGGAATCAGCAGGGCTTGAACGAAGATGTTCTTGCTGCCGAACGGGTGCAGAGTCAGCTCGCCGATGAAGCCGCCGATGCCCTTGACCTTGATGCTGTAGAAAATGATCAACGCGAACACCGACAGGGCCATGCCCAGGGTAGCGTTCGGGTCAGTGGTCGAAACGGCACGGAAAGGAATGTGCGCATCGCCAGTGATCAGGATGGCCAGCTGAGGAATCCAGTCGACCGGGATAAGGTCGACGGCGTTCATCAGGAAGACCCAGACGAAGATGGTCAGTGCCAACGGTGCGATCACCGGGCTACGGCCATGGAAGCTGTCTTTCACGCTGCCATCGACGAATTCGACCAATACTTCAACGAAGTTCTGCAAAGCACCAGGCTGACCGGAAGTCGCCTTCTTAGCCGCCATGCGGAAAAGAAGAACGAAGATCAGACCCAACGCGACCGACCAGCCGAGGGTATCGACGTGGAAAGCCCAGAAGCCCATTTCCTTGGCTTCTGCTGCGGTGTGGGCAAAACCCCACCCGCCAGTTGGGTGCTGACCGAAGGTCAGGTTCTGCAAGTGGTGCTGGATATAGCCCGAAGCGGTTGTCTCTGCCATGGTTGCCTCAAACGCCCTAAGGTCTCGAAAGTCTTGTTCTCATCAGCAGGGGCGCGAACCAGCTGACCAGTTGGGTCAACACGAAGACGCCGAATACAGCTAGCGGCGCCAATGGCTTCACACCTGCGAACGTCAATGCAAAGAGCACTGCCGTCAAAATCAGTTTGCCCGCCTCACCGGCATAAAAAGACCGGACGATGGCTTGGGCTGCTCGGGCGCCGGAAAACCGAAAGGCCCTGTGAGCGAAATAAACATTGGGCAGCAAGGCTATCAGGCCTCCGCAGAGTCCCGAGTACCCGGCAACGACTCCGTGCCATTGCCAGAGCGCCAAAGCGGCGATCAGCAAAACTACAAACTGAGCCATTAACACCGGAAAAACTGCCAGGCGATGGAACGGCAAGCGGTTTGGCGTGCGGCTTTCCATCACAATTACTCCCCAATGGTCGGCTGCCAGAATTCAATAACTTGGCATAATTTGTGCCGACAAAATGCGCGCAGAGTATAGGGGCGGTTCTGCCCCTATTCAACTGTCAGGTAGTGATTTCCGACTGCACGCTACATGAGGAAATGTTTCAGCGAATGTGTGCGAGCACACCCTGAAGCTCATCAAGGGAGTTGTAACCAATAACCAACTGCCCTTTCCCCTTCTTTCCGTGGCGGATCTGCACCGCAGAGCCTAGGCGTTCGGCCAGGCGCTGCTCGAGTCGGGCGATATCAGGGTCCGGTTTGACTGGTTCGGCAGGCTCCTGTTTGCCACTCAACCACTGGCGAACCAGTGCCTCAGTTTGGCGCACCGTCAGCCCCCGTGCGACAACATGTCGCGCCCCTTCAACCTGTTGATTCTCCGGCAAACCGAGCAAAGCACGGGCATGACCCATTTCCAGGTCACCGTGCGACAGCATGGTTTTGATAACTTCCGGCAACGCGATCAAGCGTAGCAGGTTGGCCACAGTCACGCGGGATTTGCCCACGGCTTCGGCCACTTGTTGCTGAGTCAGCTGGAATTCCTGCTGCAAACGCTGCAGGGCCACGGCTTCTTCGATCGGATTGAGGTCTTCACGCTGGATGTTCTCGATCAGCGCCATGGCGATCGCGGTTTCATCCGGCACATCGCGAACCATCGCCGGAATGGTTTCCTGGCCAGCCTGCTGGCTGGCGCGCCAGCGACGTTCACCGGCGATGATTTCGAAGCGACCGCTGCCAATCGGACGAACCACGATCGGCTGCATCACGCCCTGGGCCTTGATCGACTGCGCCAGCTCTTCCAGCGCCTGAGGATCCATGTCCCGACGCGGCTGGTACTTGCCGCGCTGGATCAGGTCCAGGGGCAGGTGCTGCAGCTCACGCTGATCGGCCTGCACCGCTTGTTCTTCCAGCGAGCTGACAGTCGGACCACTCAGCAGTGCATCCAGTCCACGTCCGAGACCTCGTTTCTTGACGGCCATGGGGATTCCTTAAGTTGCCTGAGCGGCGGCGGTGCGTGAGTTTTTGCGTTGACGACGAACCAGCTCGCCGGCTAACGCCAGGTAGGCGATAGCGCCACGCGATGCTTTGTCGTAAGCCAGTGCCGGCATACCGTAACTGGGTGCTTCAGCCAGACGGATGTTGCGCGGGATAACGGTGTCGTACAGTTGCTCGCCGAAGTGTTCCTTGAGCTGCGCCGACACGTCGTTCATCAGGCTCAGGCGCGGGTCATACATGGTCCGCAACAGGCCTTCGACTTTCAGGTTCGGGTTGAGCAATTCAGCGATGCGCTTGATGTTATCCACAAGGTCGCTCAAACCTTCGAGCGCAAAGTACTCGCACTGCATGGGGATAATCACCCCGTCAGCCGCGACCAATGCGTTCAATGTGAGCATCGACAGCGACGGCGGGCAGTCGATCAAAATGTAATCGTAGTTTTCACGGATCGGCGCCAGCGCACTGCGCAGACGGCTTTCCTTCATCTGCATTTCCAGCAGAACCACTTCAGCCGCCGTGAGGTCACGGTTGGCCGGCAACAACTGGTAACCGCCATGCTCGGAGTAGTGCATGGCCTGGGCCAGGTCACACTCGCCGATCAGCAGGTCGTAGACCGAGTTTTCCAACCCGTGTTTATCCACACCGCTACCCATGGTGGCGTTGCCCTGTGGATCGAGATCGATCAACAGCACCCGGCGCTTGGTAGCAACCAGGGAAGCTGCGAGGTTGATGCAGGTGGTGGTTTTACCCACACCACCTTTCTGGTTCGCTATCGCGAATACCTTAGCCATTCTTGCTTGTGTTCCCAATCATGCCGTGCGGCGCAGTATCAGCAGATGGCGTTGGCCTTGGCAACCAGGTACGGCCAGGGCGTGTTCGCTATCGAGGTGGAAGTCTGCCGGCAATGCTACCAGCTCATCGGCCGGATGAACGCCCTTCATTGCCAGCCAGCGCGTATCGGCATCGCCAAGGTGGCGAGTCCAGTTACTGAAGTTTTCCATGCTGCTGAATGCCCGGGAAATGATCCCGTTGAACGGCTGGGCAGGCTGGAACGCTTCGACACGGCTGTGGATAACTTGCAGGTTATCCAGTTTTAGTTCGAGTTTGACCTGGGTCAGGAAGCGGGTTTTCTTGCCGTTGCTGTCCAGGCAGGTCACTTGCGACTCAGGAAACAGGATAGCCAACGGAATACCCGGCATGCCGCCGCCGCTGCCAACGTCCAGCCAGCGACCGTTCTCGACGAACGACATCACGCTCAAACTATCGAGCAGGTGACGGGAAACCATTTCATCCGGATCGCGCACGGCGGTCAGGTTGTAAGCCTTGTTCCATTTGATCAACAGGGCCAGATAGCCCAGCAATTGCACGTGCTGGGCTTCTGTCAGTGTGACACCGAGCTGGCGGGCACCTGTGGATAACTCTTCGGCATGTTGCGAGGTGACCAACGAACTCAAGCGCTTTGCTCCAACTGACGGCCCGCGCCGCGTTTTTTCAAATGAATCATCAACAGCGAAATCGCTGCCGGCGTGACGCCCGGGATACGTGATGCCTGACCCAAAGTCTCTGGACGGGTCGCACCGAGCTTGCTCTGGATCTCCTTGGAGAGACCGGAAATGTTCGTGTAATCGATATCCACAGGCAGTTTTGTATCTTCGCTGGCCCGCAAACGAGCGATTTCATCCTGCTGACGATCAATGTAGCCGGCGTATTTGGTCTTGATTTCGACCTGCTCGGCGACCTGTGGATCTTCTGCGCCCCCACCGGTCACGGCGATCAGACCAGCGTAGTCGATTTCCGGACGGCTCAGCAGGTTGAGCAAATTGTATTCGTGGGTAAGCGGCGTACCGAACTTCTCGGAAATCGCATCGCCCTGCTCGGTACCCGGGCGGACCCAGGTACTTTTCAGACGTTGCTCTTCGAGATCGATGCTTTCGCGTTTCTTGCAGAACGCCGCCCAACGTGCGTCATCGACCAGACCCAACTCGCGCCCTTTTTCGGTCAGGCGCAGGTCGGCGTTGTCTTCGCGCAGGATCAGGCGGTATTCGGCACGGGATGTGAACATCCGGTACGGCTCTTGAGTACCGAGGGTAATCAAGTCGTCGACCAACACCCCGATGTACGCCTCATCGCGACGCGGGCACCAGGCATCTTTGCCCTGTGCCCGCAGCGCGGCGTTGGCCCCGGCCAGCAACCCCTGGGCACCCGCTTCTTCGTAACCGGTGGTGCCGTTGATTTGCCCGGCGAAAAACAGACCGCCGATGACTTTGGTTTCGAGGTTGTACTTCAGGTCACGGGGGTCGAAGTAGTCGTACTCGATGGCGTAGCCAGGACGAACAATGTGCGCGTTTTCCATGCCGCGGATCGATTGCACGATCTGCAATTGCACGTCGAACGGCAACGATGTGGATATCCCGTTCGGGTACAACTCGTGCGTCGTCAAACCTTCCGGCTCGATGAAGACCTGGTGGCTTTCCTTGTCGGCAAAGCGGTGGATCTTGTCTTCGATCGACGGGCAATAACGCGGACCGATACCTTCGATCTGTCCTGCATCGGAATACATCGGCGAACGATCAAGGTTCGCGGCGATGATTTCGTGAGTGCGGGTGTTGGTGTGGGTAATCCAGCAGCTCACCTGTTTCGGATGCTGCTCTTTGGACCCCATGAACGACATCACCGGGATCGGTGTATCGCCTGCTTGCTCGGTCATGACCGAGAAATCCACGGAACGGCCGTCGATTCGCGGTGGTGTACCGGTTTTCAGACGACCAACCCGCAATGGCAATTCACGCAGACGGTGAGCCAGGGCGATCGATGGCGGATCACCGGCGCGGCCACCGGAATAATTCTGCATGCCGATGTGGATAAGTCCACCGAGGAAGGTGCCAGTGGTCAACACCACGGAATCCGCGAGGAAACGCAGGCCCATTTGGGTGACAACACCACGCACTTGCTCCTGCTCGACGATCAAATCATCAGCAGCTTGTTGAAATATCCACAGGTTCGGCTGGTTTTCCAATGCTTCGCGGACAGCGGCCTTGTACAGAACCCGGTCTGCCTGAGCGCGAGTTGCACGCACGGCCGGGCCTTTGCGGCTGTTCAATACGCGAAACTGGATACCACCTTTGTCGGTAGCCATGGCCATCGCGCCGCCGAGGGCATCGATTTCTTTTACCAGATGGCTTTTGCCGATCCCGCCAATGGCAGGGTTGCAACTCATGGCACCGAGGGTTTCCACGTTATGCGTCAGCAACAGGGTTTTAGCACCCATGCGTGCTGAGGCCAGTGCTGCCTCGGTACCGGCATGACCGCCGCCGATGACGATCACTTCAAAACGGGAAGGGAAATCCACCACGCACCTCGTGCCTGCTTCAGTCAGGTAATCAGGAATAGTTTGAGCTCAGGTTTCTATACCTGGTCGGCAAGTATAGGGACTTCGCCCTTCCTAAAGAACCCTTTGCACAAAAATTAACCAGCTGTGGAGAAGTCGGGGTTATAGAAATTAAAAAGAGAGAAATTTATTAAATCTTTGTTTTTATGTTTATTTCTACTGAGGCACATTTCTGTGGATAGATCTCTACAGGCCTTTATATTCAATATGTACAGCGATTCAAAACCCTGTGATCATGTGCCAAGGAGGCCCTTGGATAACCGGTTTAAGCCTGTGGATGAAAGGGGTGGTTATCCACAGGGGCGGTTATCTTCAGTTTTAAGGCCCTGTTATCAACTGCCCTTAGTGGCAGTTACTCACAGGGCTTAATCCACAGAAAAGTGCTGATCCAGCAAATTCCGCACACGGAAAATCCGCTCAAGCAGAAAGAATCTGCTCAGCACTGGAGGACGATCTGAGAAAAGGGAAGGAACAGACAGGCGCGAATGGCCTGTCTGTGGACAACGGAAGGACTATTTACCGATGCAGAAGCTGGAAAAAATGCGCCCCAGCAGGTCATCGGAGCTGAATGCACCGGTGATTTCACCCAAAGAGTGCTGAGCCTGGCGTAAATCTTCGGCTAGCAGCTCACCGGCGCCCGCCAAGGTCAGCTGTGCACGGCCATGTTCAAGGGATGCGCTGGCATGTCGTAGTGCCTCAAGGTGACGCCTGCGAGCACTGAAGCTGCTTTCCGAGGTCTGCTCGTAGCCCATGCACGCCTTTAGATGTTCGCGTAGCAGCTCCAGTCCCATGCCGGCGGATTTCGCACTGAGGCTTATGGTGACGTGGCCATCGTCACTGACTTCCAGGGCAATCGCTTCTCCCGTCAGGTCAGCCTTGTTACGGATCAGCGTGACCTTTGCCGGATCCGGGCGTATTTCCAGGAATTCCGGCCATAACGCAAACGGATCAAGTGCCTCAGGAGCAGTCGCATCGACCACTAACAGCACGCGATCTGCCTCGCCGATGGCTTTCAACGCCCGCTCGACACCGATTTTTTCCACCTGGTCATCGGTATCTCGCAAACCTGCCGTGTCGACCACGTGCAACGGCATGCCATCGATGTGGATATGTTCGCGAAGAATATCCCGGGTGGTGCCGGCAATCTCGGTCACGATCGCGGCTTCTCGCCCGGCCAACGCATTCAGCAGGCTGGACTTACCGGCATTCGGCCGGCCGGCAATGACCACGGTCATCCCATCGCGTAACAAGGCACCTTGTCCGGCTTCACGAAGCACTGTGGATAATTCGTCGCGCACCTTATCGAGCATCGTCAGTACGTGGCCGTCAGCCAGGAAGTCGATTTCTTCCTCCGGGAAATCGATGGCCGCTTCGACGTAGATGCGCAGGCCAATCAGCTGCTCGGTGAGGTTATGCACACGCTGGGAGAAGGCGCCCTGCAACGAACGCAACGCGTTGCGCGCGGCCTGTGCAGAACTGGCCTCGATCAGGTCGGCGATGGCTTCCGCCTGGGCGAGGTCGAGTTTGTCATTGAGGAAGGCACGCTCACTGAATTCTCCCGGCCGGGCCAGACGGCAGCCCAGTTCCAGGCAACGTTTGAGCAACATGTCCAGAACGATCGGCCCGCCGTGCCCCTGCAGTTCAAGCACGTCTTCGCCGGTAAAAGAGTTGGGTCCCGGGAAATACAAGGCGATGCCTTCGTCCAGCACCTCTTCGTTTTCATTGAGGAAGGGGCCGTAGTGGGCAAATCGGGGTTTCAGTTCGCGACCGCTGATCGCCTTGGCGGCAATGCTCGCCAACGGCCCGGAAATACGGACGATGCCCACTCCGCCGCGACCTTGAGCGGTGGCGACAGCTGCGATGGTTTCCCGAGGAACGCTCATAAACCGGTATCCAGACAAAAGTGACAGATAGCAAAACGCCCCACTAGGGGGCGTTTTGAGTGGTTATCCACAGTGTAAATCAGGCAGCTGCTTTAGTAGCCGCTTCGACTTTACGAGTGATGTACCACTGTTGGGCGATGGACAGGCAGTTGTTCACTACCCAGTACAGCACCAGACCAGCCGGGAACCACAGGAAGAAGAAGGTGAAGATGATTGGCATCAGCTTCATGACCTTCGCCTGCATCGGATCCGGAGGTGTCGGGTTCAACTGCTGCTGGATGAACATGGTTGCACCCATGATGATCGGCAGAATGAAGAACGGATCCTTGATCGACAGGTCAGTAATCCACAGCATGAATGGCGCTTGGCGCATTTCAACGCTTTCCAGCAGAACCCAGTACAGAGAAAGGAAAACCGGCATCTGTACGAGGATTGGCAAGCAACCTCCCAGCGGATTGATCTTCTCTTTCTTGTACAGCTCCATCATGGCTTGCGACATTTTCTGCCGGTCATCGCCATGTTGCTCTTTCAGCGCGGCCAGTTTCGGTGCCACTGCACGCATGCGCGCCATGGATTTGTAGCTGGCAGCCGACAGCGGGAAGAAAATCCCTTTGATCAGCATGGTCAGGAAGATGATCGACCAGCCCCAGTTACCGACGATGGCGTGGATGTGTCCCAGCAGCCAGAAGATTGGCTGGGCAATGAACCACAGAATGCCGTAGTCGACGGTCAGTTCCAGACCTGGGGACAACTCTTTCAGCACGGCCTGGCTTTTCGGACCAGCGTAGAGAACAGCGCTGGTTTCGGCTTTTGCACCTGGCGCAACGCTCATTGCCGGGCCGGTATAACCGATGATGTAGTTGCCTTTGCTGTCTTTACGGGTCTGGACGACGTTGTTTTCGCCCTTGGCCGGAATCCATGCGGTGACGAAGTAGTGTTGCAACCAGGCAACCCAACCACCACTGACAGTTTCCTTCAACTGCGCCTTGTCCATGTCCTTCATGGACACTTTCTTGTACGGCTCGTTACTTGTCCACAGGGCAGCGCCCAGGTAAGTGGCGGTGCCGGTGGCGGTGGTTGAGGAAGGATCGCCGCTGGCGTCACGCTTCAGTTGCGCGAACATCGCACCAGACCAGGGCTGTGCGCTCTGGTTGTCGATCAGATAGGAAACGGTTACGTCATACAGGCCACGTTTCACCGTGAAACGTTTGATGTAGTTGACGCCGTCTTTGCTGAACTTCAGGTCCACGACCAATTGGTCCTGACCGTCAGCCAGTTGATAAATCTTCTTCTCCGAGGTGTAAACCGGACGACCGGCTGGACTTGCGTCCGGGCCGTTGGTGCCGATCAAACCGCTCTGGGCCAGATAAGTCCGCTCGTTGCCGTTATCGAACAACTGGAATGGAATTTCCGGATGGTCCTGGCGACGTGGATACAGCGGCAACGTCAGCTGGGCAACATCACCACCCTGTGGATCGATAGCCAGGTTGAGCACATCCGTTTTGATCTGGATGAGATCCTTGCTGACAGCTACTGGTGTTTCAGTAGGTGCAGTTGCACTGGTATCACTTGCGGCGCGTGGAATGTCGTCACTGACAGAAGCATTATTGCCAGTCGCCGTGTCCGGTAGGCCCGGTGCGGTAGTACTGGAAGCAACATTCTGAGTCGGCAGGGCAGCCTGGCCATAGTCCTGGTTCCATTTAAGAACCATAACGTAGGACACGATTGCCAGGGCGACGATCAGGATCGTGCGTTTGATATCCATGATTACTCGGCCATCGAAGAAGAACGGGAGGTAGGGATAGGTGGAACCGGGTCATAACCACCGGGATTCCACGGATGACAGCGACCTAAACGACGAAAGGTCAGCCAGCCACCGCGCAGAAGGCCATGATTTTCTATGGCTTCATACGCGTAGCAGGAACAACTGGGGTAGAAACGACAGTGACTGGCCATCAGGGGACTAATGGCATAGCGATAGAACTGGATCGGAACGAGTGCCAGTTTACGCATCGGGACTGTCTACCCCTACAGTTTCGGTTTTGACTGCTGGTACCGGCTTGCTACGTGCCAGACGCTTCCAGAGTTTGCCGAAATGCTGAATCAATTCGGGGTTTTCTACGTCACCCAAACCTTTGCGCGCGACGATAACAATGTCCCAACCGACCAGTGAATCCTGGTTCAGGCGAAACGATTCGCGCATCAGACGTTTGAGGCGATTGCGCTCGACGGAGAGCTTTACGCTCTTTTTCCCGATAACCAGCCCGAGACGGGGGTGATCGAGATCGTTGTTGCGCGCAAGGAGCAGGAGATTTTTCCCCGGAACCTTGCCGGTAGGGGAGTCAAAGACTGCCTTGAAATGCCGGGGGGTAAGCAGACGCTTTTCCCGACTGAAGTCCTGACTCACCTCCAGTGCCGGATTATCAAACTGCCAGACGCGCACGACCTTTGGCGCGACGACGCGACAGGACGGCACGACCGTTCTTGGTAGCCATGCGAGCACGGAAACCGTGGGTACGAGCGCGTTTGATAGTGCTTGGTTGGAAAGTACGTTTCATTGTCGTGTTACCTGGTTCGTCCACAACGGGCCGGAATGGCCCCCGTTTTAAGAGACCGGGGATTCTAGAGAAAGCAAGCCTCTAGGTCAATTTCCAACCAGCGTTTCCTTATAAATAGATCTCCAGCCGTTTTTCTCGTCCGCCTCCTTCGCTAGATATAGAAATAAAGAAGGAAGTTATTTAAAGCTTTTCTGTAAAGCTTATAAAAGCTAGAGAGGCGATCCTCTGTGGATAACTGCGTTAAGCCCTTCTATTCCGCACTGTACAGAGAATGACAACTACAGTGGAAAACAGGGGGCAGCCTGTGCTGCGCTGTCGGATAAGCTGTGTGTGGAATGGCCAGTTATCCACAGGCAGGTTATCCACCGAGTTTCGCCCCCACTTGTCCAGTGCCCTCATGGGCGGTTATCCACAGAGCTTATGCACATACCATTGGTCGTCTTTTTGACGGTTAACGCGTTGATAATTCATGGCCTGTGCGCAACCTGCATGTGGATAAGTGGACGTCTGGCCGCTACAATGGCCGCTTGTTTTTGCCTCACCGGCTTTCAACTTAGGGGATATCC